>CAWGSD010000006.1:0-11631 GCA_963825195.1 uncultured Acidobacteriota bacterium | reverse complement strand
ATCTTTGCCAATGCGTTCATTAAGCCTGTTACGAACAGAGGGGCAGGAAGTCACCGGATCCGGATTCGCCGGCAGCAGCGTCCACAGTCGTCGTTGAACGGCCGACTGGTTACGGCGCCGCCCCGGCTTTTCTGGAGAGCTTCAGCTATTCCTCGCGCAGCAGAATGATCGGATCGACAGCCAGTGCCCGGCGCGCCGGAATCCACGCCGCCACCAGCCCCAGCAGCATCATGGTGACCACCACGCCACCCAGCACCAGGGGATCCTTCGGCGTCGCCTGATAGACGATGTAGGAGAGGAGACGCGTCGCCAGCACGCCCAGCAGCAGCCCGGCAGCGGATCCGATCGCCAGCAGGCGAAAGGCGCGTCCCAGCCCGGCGCGCAGCACTTCCGGATGCCCGGCGCCCAGCGCCACGCGAATGCCGAGTTCGCGCAGCCGCCTGCTGACCACATACGACGCCATGCCAAAGATCCCGGTCACCGCCAGCATGGCCCCCAGCATTCCCAGGATACCCAGCGCAATCGTGGCCACGTGGGCAGGAAATAACGCGGTCGCTAAATCGCGATCCCAGGTTGCAATGGTGAGCGGCAGCGCGGCATCCAGTCCGTGCAGCCGCCTTTGCACCGCACCTGCAATTTCGTTCGGAGGTCTGTTCGACCGCAGCACCAGGAACATGCCGTTGGACTGGTGCTGCTGGATGGAGAAGAACATGGCCGGCTGCTGGTCCTCGGTCAGCGTGCGGTACGGCCCGTTTTCCACCACACCCACCACCTCCGCGCGGTTCCCTCCCCAGAACTTAAAGTGTCCGCCGATTGCCTTGTCCATCGAACCGAACACCTTCCGCGCAAATTCCCGATTCACCACAGCCACCACCGGCGCCTTGCTGTCGTCGTGCCAGCTGATATCTCGGCCCGCCAGCAGCGTAGTTCCTGCCGCCTGAAAATATCCTGGCGAGACATCGTAGTTCATCGCATCCGCCGTGTAGTTGGTCGGCCGATAATCCGTGATGCTGTCGCTGTACACATACGAATCGCCGCTGCCTAAGCCCAGCGGCGGATTGTTGATATAGCCCGCTGCTGTCATTCCCGGTATCGCGCTTACACTGTCCAGCATGCGCCGCTGCATGGCGGGAATTTTCTCTCCCGTATAGCCGGCCCACGTCAGATCTGTGCTCGCCAGCGTTACATGATCCGGCTGGAATCCGAAATGGCTGTGCAGCGACCTCTCCAGTCCCCGCAGCGCAACTAAGGACGACGTCACCAGCACCGCGCAGATGGCGATCTGCGTCACCAGCAGCAGGTCCCGCAGCGTGAATTTCTTCACGCTCCCGCCGCTCGCCCCGGTGCGAATCACCTGCCATGGATCGGCGTTCATCACCTGCCGCACCGGCACCATCCCAAACAGCGCTCCGCTCAGCAGAGCCAGTGCAAACGCCACCACAAACGTCCATGCATCAGGATTCACCGCGACGTTAATGGGGATGTCCGGAATCGGCTGCCATGCGCTCAGCCAGCGCAGGATGACGATTCCGCCCGCCAGCCCCACCGCTCCGCCGGCCACCGCCACCAGAACCGATTCGGTCAGCAGCTGCCGCACGATCAAAATCCGCCGCGATCCCAGAGCCATCCGCACCGCGATCTCTTTCGCGCGGTCCGCCGCTCGCGCCGCGAACAGGCTCCCCAGGTTCGCGCACGCCGCCAGCAAAATCAATCCGGCCAGCAGCATCAGGCCCGTCATAAACGCCCGCGCCGGTCCGCCCAGCATGTCTCCCACCAGCCCCGGACGCGCCAGCGTGATCTTCAACCCTTCGTCATCGCTCGGATAACTCTTCGACAGCCATGCCGCGATCGTGTTCAGGTCCGCCGTCGCTTGAGCCACTTTCACTCCCGGCTTCAGCCGGCCGACCACCAGCAAAGAATGATTGCTGCGATATTGCAGCTGGTCGGAACCCTCCAGCGCAGGCTGCTCAACCAGCGGAATCCACAACGCCGGTGCAAAGTAAAGCTCCGTTCCGCGAAAGCCCTGCGGCGCCACCCCGAGAATGGTGAAGGGATGCTTGTTGATCTGCACCATTCGCCCCACCACACCTCTGTCCGCATGGAAATGGCTGTGCCAGTACGCATAGCTCAGCACCACGTAGGGCGCGCTGTTCATCCCCTTCTCATCCGCTGCATGGAAAAACCGCCCCAGGTACGGTTGCATGTCGAGCGCATCGAAGTAGTTTCCGCTGGCGATATACGGCCACGCGATCGAGGGATTGCCCCCGGTATCCACGCCTACCGGGCCGACAAGGGAGAACGCCACCAGGGTCGCAAGCGTACGGTTTCGGTCGCGCAGATCCACGTAGTCGAGGTACGACTGGGTCGGGTAACGAAACCGCTGCAACATGTAGAGGTTCTGCGCGTGCGGAACATCCACCGGCCGCAGAATCAGCGCATTCAGAACGCTGAATACTACAGCGTTTGCCCCGATGCCCAGCGCCAGGGTGACCATCGCCGTCACCACAAAGCCAGGCGATTTTCGCAGACTCCGCAGTGCGAACTTCAATGCCTGAACCATGACATTGGTTCCCTGTACGGCCATTCTGCACACGGGGATCCCGCATACGACGCGCCCGCCAGCCTGAACCTCAAACCAAAGTAATCATCAAAAGCATGCCGAGCGCGATCGATGGCCTCCGTTCGCAGGCTGAAAGTCTGTACCTGTCCATGCCGGCATCATTCTTCCCGTGATGTGCTCGGTGGCGGCGGTAGAAAGCCCCGGCTTCACCGCCTGAAGAAATTTGTTGTTTTGAAGGAGCACAGCTTTACCTGTGCCGTAGGTGCCGGAAAATAGCCTCGCTGTTTTGAAGGGGCACAGCTTTAGCTGTGCCGTAAGAGCCCAAAAATAACTGGGCTTTAGCCCCTGAGGGGCGATTTTTCGGCCGCAAAGTGACTTTTTCCGCAGCCTCTTCAGGCCGGGGAAATGGAGGCGGTGCCTTTCAGCCCCGGAAATGTACTGAATCATGCGGTCACCATACGAGACTTACCGCGCTTTTGTCGCCGCCGGCTTCTATCGGGTCCTGCAGCCGCACGCCCGGGCTCCATGCGGTCTGAGAATCTGCCCGACAGATTGATTGAATCGCGATAGATGCATATACATCTATTGTGCATATGAACCGGCCGCCTCTGCCTGCGCTTCCATGTATGTGTGCGAGCTTTCGCCGCGTTTCCCGGGCGCTTAGCCAGCGTTATGACGCGGCGCTGCGCGGCCTGGGCCTGACGATCACGCAGTTCACCATCCTGCAGGCGCTGTCGCTCACCGGGGCAATCTCCCAGGGACAACTGGGAGAGATCCTGGCGATGGACAGCACCACGCTGACCCGAACCCTGGAGACGATGAGCAGACATGGCTGGATCGCAAGTCGGCACGGAACCGACCGGCGGCAGCGGTGGCTGAGTCTGAGCCCCACGGGTAAAGCCGAATTTAAACGCGCCCTGCCTCACTGGCGTCGCGCCCAGGCACACTTGCGGGCCCAGCTTGGGCAAAAGCGCTGGAATCAACTCACCAACCTGATCAACGAAGTGACCACAACGGTCGCGGATTAAGGAGATTCGCCATGTCCCTTTATGCAAAACGAATCGCCGGAGTCGTCGCAGTCTGGTTCGCTCTTTCACTGGCCGCCGCCGCCCTGCATCTCTACGAAACCGGACCAGGCCAGCCTCCGCTGGCCTTTGGCCTGGCGGCGCTTGCTCCCATCGTTCTGTTCCTGGCGTGGTTCTACCGGTCGCCAAAGTTTCGGGAGTTTGCCCTCTCCCTGAATCCGCGTGTCCTGACGCTGGTCCAGAGCTGGAGGCTTGCCGGTTTTGTCTTCCTGGTGCTGGCCGAGTATCGAATCCTGCCGAGGGTCTTTGCCCTGCCGGCGGGGTGGGGCGACATCGCCATCGGCGCCACCGCATCTCTGGCAGCGCTGCAGCTGGCAACCGCCCAACACCGCCGCGGCTTCATCCTGTGGCAGGCGCTGGGAATCACGGATCTGGTCACGGCCATCGCTCTGGGTGCAACGGCGCCCATGATCGATCCCCAGGGAGTTCCCACCAGCGCGATGACCGTGCTTCCGCTCAGCCTGATTCCGACGTTCGCCGTGCCGCTGTTCCTCATCCTGCACGTGATCTGTATTGCGCAGGCTGTCCGGTGGCCGGCGCGGCAGATCCGGCCCCTCTCGGTCCGCCATTCCTCCGTGGCGATATAAATCCGGCAGAATAAATCCGGCAGATCAATCATCTTCAGAGGCGCCGCTGCGCATGATTCATGTCCGTGCAGCGGCTGCCTCCCGGAACCAGGCATCCTCCTTGACAGTCGATAGTCGGGCGTCTACCATCGAATTTCAACTGAGGGTCGATTGTCTTCCATGGCGAAAGAAACACCGCGCAACGGTCTCCTGCAGGGCACGCTCGACATGCTCATCCTGCGCACGCTCCTCTATGGACCGGCGCACGGTCACCACATCGGCAAGCACATTCAGCGCACCACTAACGATTTTCTGCAGATGCAGCACGGCTCCCTCTACCCTGCCCTGCATCGGCTCGAAAAAAGAGGCTGGGTAGTTTCCAGATGGGAGACCGCGCCCGACCGCAATCGTGAGTTCAAGTATTACCGGCTCACGGATAAGGGCAGAAAACAGCTGGTGATCGAAGAATCGCAGTGGAAGCAGATGGCCGAGGCAGTGGCGCGCGTTCTGTGGCCCGCAGCCGAAGAGGGCTGAGCCGAAGAGGGCTGAACAGGGAGAGCTGAGATGCGATGGCCGATGAGAAGGCCCGATGCGGACCTGGAACGCGAGCTGCGTTCCGATCTGGAGCTGGAAGAGGAAGAGCAGCGCGAGCGCGGCTTCTCACCGGAAGAGGCCCGGTATGCTGCCCGCCGCGCCTTCGGCAATGCGACCCTGATTCGCGAGCAGACCCGTGCCGTCTGGTCGTGGAACCGGCTGGAATCCCTCGCGCGCGATCTGCGCTATGGCCTGCGTTCGCTCCGCCGGACGCCAGGCTTCACCGTCATTGCCGTCATCGTCATGGCACTCGGAATCGGCGCCAACGTCGCGCTGTTCGCCGTCGTGCGCAGCGTTCTGCTCAGGCCGCTCCCCTATCACGATCCGGACAAGCTCGTCTCGATCTACGAAGGCGATCGCCGCCCCAATCATCCTGAGTGGAGTCCGTATCTCCCCGTCGACGCGGGCAGCATGAACGATTGGCAGCAGGCGGCGCAGGGCATGGCCGAGATGGCGTTTCTCTCGCCGTGGCAGGAGTACAACCTCTCCGCAGAAGGTGGCAAGCTTCCCGAGAAGATCGACGCTGCCT
The DNA here is from genome assembly GCA_963825195.1 of uncultured Acidobacteriota bacterium. Lineage (GTDB taxonomy): Bacteria > Acidobacteriota > Terriglobia > Terriglobales > Acidobacteriaceae > Palsa-343. The sequence continues at coordinate 6,297 of CAWGSD010000006.1, read as the reverse complement.
GGTGCTCGTGGAATTTCTTTCCGCTGCTGGGAGTAGAGACGGCGCTGGGCCGCGCATTTTCGGCCGATGACGACCGTCCCGGTGCAGCGGCGACTGCGCTGTTGAGTTATTCATTCTGGAAGCGGCGCTATGCCGGTGATCCCGCGATCATTGGCAACAACATCTGGCTGAACTCGAGGGCATACACCATCATCGGGGTGTTGCCGGAGTCGTTTAATTACTCGGCCAAGATGGTCGACACACGCATCCAGGTTTGGACGCCGCTCCTGCATGAAGCGCCGCCGTCTCTGCTGAAAACCTATGAGGACCATGAGTTTCTGGTAAGCGCGCGGCTCCTGCATGGAACCACCCTTCCCGTGCTCATCGAGCGGCTGCGGTCGGTGCAGAGGCAGATTGTCGCCGAGCATCCGAAGCCCGCTGTGCACAATTCGGTGGATGGCATGTCGATGCTCGACGACGCAGTTTGGGGCTACAAGACTCCGCTCTACGCGCTTCTGGCCGCAACCAGCTGCGTGCTCCTCATCGCCTGCATGAACGTTGCCGGTTTGCTCATCGCGCGCACCGCCGCTCGCGCGCGGGAGCAGGCCATCCGCGCCGCGCTGGGTGGCGGCCGTCTGCGTTTGTTGCGCGAGCGCCTGATTGAAAGCACGATTCTCTCCGTCTCGGCCGGAGCACTGGGCCTGCTGCTGGCGTGGGCCGCCGTGCGATCGCTGATGCATACTCGTCAGGATATGCACCGGGTGCAGGCGATCCACACCGACGGCGTCGTACTCGCTTTCGCTCTGGGGGCCATTGCCCTCTGCACTCTGTTTTCCGGGCTCATCGCGGCGGCCAGTTCAGCCAACCGGCAGATTCTCTCCGTGCTGCATGAATCGTCGCGCACCCAATCGCCAGGACGCGCCAAGTCAGCGCTCCGCCGCACCCTGCTGATTGTCGAGGTCGGGCTCACCGTGGTGCTGCTGGTCGGCGCCGGCCTGCTGCTGAAGAGCTACCAGCACCTCCGCAATGTCGATCTCGGCGTGCCGGTCGACAATGTGCTGACCATGCACGTCGCCCTGCCCGAAGCGCGGTACAACAAGCCTGAACAATGGGTCGAGTTCTTCGAAACTCTGATCGGGCGCGTGCGGGCTGCCCCGGGAGTGCAGTCGGCCGGCCTGGTCAGCAAAGCTCCCGGCGAAGGCTGGGGCGGCGATGAGCTCATGACTGTCGCGGAACATGCCGGAACGCAGCCCATCGATTTGATGGTCCGCGGCGCCGAGCCCGGCTATTTCCATGCCATCGGGATTCCGCTGCTCAGTGGACGCATCTTCCGCACCGATGAGCGCCTGGACCGCGCCGATGTCGCCGTCATCAGCGTGGCCGCAGCGAAAGCCTTCTTCCCGCACGAGGATCCCATCGGCAAGCACCTGAAGAGCGAGTTCAGCGGTCAGGTCTTCAGGGTGGTGGGCGTGGTAGGCGACACCCGCTGGTTTGCTTCGGTGCCGCCGCAGCCCACCCTCTTTTGCCCGCTGTACGGTAACGGTTACGGTGGCGCGACCATCGTGATCCGATCTGCCCACGACGTTACCTCGCTGGCAATTCCGATACAGAAAATCGTCGGCCGGCTCGATCCGGATCTGCCCGTCAGCGACGTGATGACCCTGCGTGAAGCCATCGGCAAAACGACCATCGATTCGCAGTTCGATGCCATCCTGGTGTTGGCCTTCGCCGTGATTGCTCTGGTACTGGCCGCAGCCGGTCTCTATGGAGTTTTGGCCTACCTCGTCACCCAGCGCACCAGCGAGATTGGGATTCGCATTGCCCTGGGAGCGCAGCGGCGACGTGTGCTGGGCCTCATGCTCGCCGATGGACTTTGGCCGGCTCTGATGGGCCTGGCCGTGGGGCTGGCGGCCAGTGGCGCGGTGGTTCGCCTGATCCGTTCCATGCTTTACGAGACCCAGCCGCTCGACCCCGCGGTTTTCGCCGCCGTTGGCGGATTGCTCCTGCTGGTGGCCGCGGCAGCGTGTCTCGCACCCGCCTGGCGTGCCGCCTGTATCGATCCAATCCGGGCGCTGCGCACCGAGTAAATCCGTGACTCGCAGCTGTCTCAAGACCGGATAGGTCATTCACCGGCCGGCACGGCTATACAGGTGCGAAGATAGGTGTGAACGAGAAGGAGTAATTCTTCGCGCAGAATCTCCATCTCGCGGGCCGGGTCCTTCGCTTCCAGCACTCGTTGCGCGATGCCATGGAGCGTGGCAAACACCACCGAAGCGACGATTTCCGGATCTTTCGCCAGCCCTTCCCTGGCCGTGGCGAAAACGTCTGCGACGGTGTGCCGCAAACGTGCGCTTGCGGCCCTGCTGATGGCAGCGCCGTCCACGTCCGAACTCACCGCGTAGAGCGTCGCACTCGCCTGCATGTCGCGCATTTTGGCGTCAAGGTAAGCCGAGATCAGAGCTGTCCCCATCTCCAGCAAACCCTTCGATCTGTGCTGCGCGCAGGCCTCTTCGATCGCCCGGCTCACGCCGTCGATGTGCCGCTTCAAAGACGCCTGCAGCAGCGCGCGCTTGTTCGGGAAATATTGGTAGAGCGTCCCTACCGAGACTCCCGCCCGATGCGCGACCTGCGTGGTGGTCAGGCGCTCCTTGCCTTCCGCGAGCAAAACCTGAATGGTAGCCTGCAAAATTGCATCGACCGTCTGGGCCGAACGTGCCTGAACCGGCGTCTTTCGCGGCTTTAGCGTGCTGGTCACGGTTCCGGGCAAATGCGAACTCCGAAGCTCAAAGTGTCTTCATCTAAACACGTAAAGTTCTCATCCATCGGAGGAAAGAATGTTGAACGCAGAAAAGCTGGGAGGGTCATTGACTCTGCCTGGCACCGGCGTTGCCGTGCATCGTATGGGATACGGGGCCATGCAGCTGGCCGGTCCCCACGTATTTGGTCCACCGAAAGACCGTGCCGCGGCGATCGCGGTCCTGCGCGAGGCAGTCGCCTCCGGCGTGAATCATATCGACACCAGCGATTTCTACGGACCGCACGTCACCAACCAGATCATTCGTGAAGCGCTGCATCCCTATTCGGACGGCCTCACCCTCGTCACCAAGGTAGGCGCCCGGCGCGGCCAGGACGGTTCGTGGCATCCGGCGCCGAGTCCGGCCGAGCTGAAACAGGCGGTGCACGACAATCTGCGCAACCTCGGCCTGGATGCGCTCGACGTGGTCAACATGCGCCTGTGGGGCGATGGCCACGGGCCGGCCGAAGGCTCTCTGGCCGAGCCATTTGCCACCCTCGTCGAACTCCGCCGGCAGGGGCTGATCCGGCATTTGGGAGTGAGCAACGTAACTGCGATGCAAATTGAGGAAGCCCGCGGAATGGCGCCGGTGGTCTGTGTGCAGAACCAATACAATCTCGCCCATCGTGAGGACGATTCGCTGATCGACGCTCTCGCCGCGAAAGGAATCGCGTATGTTCCCTTCTTCCCCCTTGGCGGGTTTACTCCGCTTCAGTCCTCGACGCTGTCCGATGTCGCCGCCAGCCTCGACGCCACGCCCATGCAAGTGGCGCTGGCATGGCTGCTGCACCGCGCACCCAACGTCCTGCTGATCCCCGGCACCTCCTCCCTGAACCATCTGCGCGAGAACCTTGCAGCGGCCAGCCTGGATCTTTCTCCCGAAGTGCTGGAGAGGCTGAATTCGATCGCCTCTTCCGCCGCTGTGACAGGAAATTCGGCGTGACCCGGCGATAGTTCGCGGCGGAGGTTTGAGCGCGGCAAGTGGTTAGTGTCCTGAGAACCAGGCGCCGACCAGCCATGCAAAGCAATCTCCCGTGTTAACGAGGTTCCTTCGGATAGCGAGGTGTGCCACGTTTCTACCTTCGCAAACGGTCTCATCGAACGCATGGACCCCGAGGAAAGCGAAGCGAGCTCGGCCCGAACCCCATCTGCAGCATTTTCCAGCCACTAGCATGCAGCGGGGACACCTGCCGCTCTTACCTCATGCAGAGCGCCAGCGCTGATCAGCGTTCCTGCCGCTGCGGCTCGCTGGGCGGCGTAGGTACCGGAAGTCGGCTGGTAGGAGGAATTCTGCCGCACGTCGGCCGCCTGGAAAAGGTGGCGAGATGGGCGCTTCCCGTTACCTCATTGAATCGGGATTGGAGACAAGCGGATTACCCGCAATCAAGCAGTTTCGGAGCGTGGGATCTTTCCTTCGTCTGCTCGCTTTCGGAGCTCGTCCTCAAGCCGTTTATGGACATCGATATCGTCCGCACTGCCGTACCAGCGAATAATTCTTCCTGCCTCGTCCCGGCGCGGAGCTCCGCGCGAACGGATCCAGCGCCACTCTCCGCCTGGACGTTCGCACGCGGCATTCCACGTCGATCGGGTCGCCGGTGCGGAGTGAATGTTCGATTACTTCCCCCACGTGTTGTTGATCGTCCGGATGAAGCGCGTTGATGAAACCCCGGCCGCGGGACTCCTCTTCACTCATTCCCGTGATCTGCTGCCAGCGCGGACTGATCATGGTGGCCATTCCTTTGTCGTCGAGCAACCATGGGATCTGCGGGTTCAGCTCCACCATGTGGCGGTAGTGATCTTCGCTCTCCCGCAGTGCCGCTTCGGCTCGCTTGCGGGCGGTGATATCCACGAGTGCCACCGAGATGCCCACCACCTCGCCCGCTTCGTCGAAGGCGGGTAGATACGACACCAAGAATGTCTCGGCGCCCCGCCGCTCAGTTGCCGGCTGCGTTACCTCGACAGAGGTGACCGGAATCTCCCGCCAGCGCGCGCCGCAGGTGAGGTTCAATCTGCGGATACACAGCCGGAATGATCTCGCTGACAAGCCTGCCCAGATGCTTTTGCACCGGGGTATCGTGCATCTCCGCCAGTTGCTGGTTGATGCTGATGTACCGCAGGTCGGGGCTCAGAAAGGCAAGGCCAACGGGAGCGCCTTCATAGAGTGCCTGCAAATGGGAGAGCCGCTGGCCAGGAGGAGAATTGTAAGAGATATCGCGCCAGAAGCTGGAGGTGAGCCGCACCTTAACAGGCGGCCGCGCGATGGTTGCGTCGCTTAGCCGTTCCGCGGGAACGGGTTTGCCGAAAAGCCAGCCCTGGCCCATCTCGCAGCCAAGCAACAGCAGCATCTCTGCCTGTTCCTCGGTCTCCACTCCCTCAGCAATGGTTTCCATACCCAGGCTCTGCCCCAGACCTACGACGGCCGAGACGATCTTTCGGCTCTCCCGCCGTTCCGTCATCGATCCCACAAAGATGCGGTCGACCTTCAATTCATCAAAGGGCAGCGACTGAAGATGAAGCAGGCTGGAATAGCCGGTACCGAAATCATCCAGCGCCAACCGGCACCCTTGCGCCTTGAGCTCCCTGGAGATTGTTTGCGCATGATCGAGGTTCTCCAGCAGGGCGCTCTCCGTAATCTCGATCACCACGCGGTTTAGAGGGAAAGCAGCTGCTTCGGCTGCCTCGCGAATGCGTTTTGGAAGCGCGAGATCACGCAGCAGGTGCGGCGAGACATTGAGGGCCAGCCACTGCGGAGCGGGCAACATTGCGGCGGCGGTGAAGGCTTTGGCCATCAACATGGCGGTCAGGGCGCCGATCAAACCTTCCTGCTCGGCTGCGGGGATAAAGGCTCCGGGAGGCACAACGCCAAGATGCGCATGCCGCCATCGGGCGAGAACCTCCACGCCGGCAACTTCGCCAGTACGAAGCGTCACGACTGGCTGAAAGAACGGAACAAACTCGTCGTCCCGCAACCCTGCTCGAACCTGTTCACCGCTCATGTTCATCAGAGCACCTCGTCTGACGCCGGCGGGATAAAGTATGTGCCTGTAAATCCGCTTTTGTCGAAACTGGTTTGGTAATGACAAGTCGGCCAATATCCAACGAACCTCGTTGCTCCGAAGGTCAACTGTTGCGTACCGGCTGATGCGGCTCTGGGCGAGTGGTCGCCTGCACGGAATTACGAGGCGATAAACTCTTTGCATCCCACCTGGTATGCCAAAGACAAAATAAGGACAAAAGTTTTGGGCGAATGCGGAAGTTATGTCGTAGGGCGGCTTACAGGAAGGCTTTTGTATCAGGGCACGGCTTCACAGGCTGCGGAAAAACTCGCTGATTTGAATGGGCACGAGTTTACTCGTTCCATAAGTGCCGCAAAATGAGCTGGGCTTTTCAGCCCCTGAGGGTTGTTATTTGAACCAATCCGTTAAATTGTCCAATAAGCTTCAGACTCACCGGCTGAGGCTGAAGTCCGCTAAAGAAATGTTCTTCGCCTCTGTAACAGGGCACGACTTCAGTCGCGCCGGAAA
>CAWGSD010000005.1:2532500-4228038 GCA_963825195.1 uncultured Acidobacteriota bacterium | reverse complement strand
CGGAGCTGGTGGTGTTCTTCGAGGGATCGGTGGCGCACACGTCGGTGGTGCCGATCGGCGGCGACCATTTCACCAACGACCTGGCGGTGGGGCTGCACGTGACGGCCCCAGAGGCGGAGTGGCTGAAGTGCAATTACGGCCATGCCGTTGTCACCGCTGTGCCACAGGGCAATGAAGTGGAGCTGGCGGGGCTGCCGGGGTACGAGCCGCGGGTGGTGCGGCAGCGGCTGATCAGCGAAATTCTGGAGCCGCGGGCGCGGGAGCTTTTCCAGATGCTGCGGGACAATCTGCGCCAGGGCGGGGTGCTGGAGGCGATGGGCGCGGGCTGCGTGCTGACCGGCGGCGGATCGCGGTTGCAGGGGCTGCTGGATACGGCGGAGAGCCTGCTGCGGGTTCCGGCACGCATGGCGTCGCCGGTGCCGCTGTCGCGCATGCCGCGGGAGCTGAGCGCGCCGGAGTTTGCTGTTCTGACAGGAACGTTGCTCTATGCCCACCGCACCAGCGTGACCCGTGCGGCGGAAAACCAGGGACTGCGCGCGAAGCTGCGCGCCATATTTGCAGGGAGTGTTTAACGATGGAGCCAATGCCGATGAAGAAGACTGACGAAATCCGCATTCAGTATCACGAAGAGCTACCCCGCGGCGCGAAGATCAAGGTCATCGGCGTGGGCGGAGGAGGCGGCAACGCGGTGAATCGCATGATCGCCGCCAACATGGAAGGCGTGGAGTTCATCGCCGCCAACACCGACCGCCAGGCACTGCAGCTTTCGCAGGCGCCGGTGAAGCTGCAGCTGGGCGTGAAGCTGACCAGCGGGCTGGGCGCGGGGGCAAATCCGGATGTGGGGCGGCGGGCGGCGCTCGAAGACTCCGAACAGATCATTGAAGCGCTGGAAGGCGCGGACATGGTGTTCGTGACGGCAGGGCTCGGCGGCGGCACGGGGACAGGCGCGGCGCCGGTGATTGCTTCGCTGGCCAGCGAAATGGGCGCGCTGACGGTGGCGGTGGTGACGCGGCCCTTCGCGTTCGAAGGCAAGCGGCGCATGGCGCAGGCCGAGCGCGGCATGCAGGAGCTGCTGGAGAGCGTGGACACGATGATCGTGATCCCCAACGAAAAGCTGCTGGCGGTAGCGAAAGATGCGGGTTTCTTCGAGTCGTTCCGCATCGCCGATGACGTGCTGAGGCAGGGCGTACAGGGGATTTCGGACATCATCACGATTCCGGGAATCATCAACCGCGACTTCGCCGATGTGAAGACGACGATGGCGGGGATGGGCTACGCGGTAATGGGCACGGCGGTGCGCAGCGGAAGCAACCGGGCGATTGAGGCGGCGCAGGCGGCGATGGCTTCCCCGCTGCTGGAGGCAGGCGCGATCGACGGAGCGCGTGGCATTCTGATCAACATCACGGGATCGAGCACGCTGAAGCTGAGCGAGGTCAACGAGGCCTCGACGCTGATCCAGAGCGCGGCGCACGAGGACGCCAACATCATCTTCGGCGCAGTGCTGAACGAGTCGATGGGCGACGAGGTGAAGATCACAGTGATCGCCACCGGATTCCAGCAGGAGGCGGCGGAGCGGCGGGAGCAGATGCTGACCTCGGTGCTGCGGCAGTCCCCTGCGCCGCGGATCGAGAGCCGTCCGGCGACGCCGCGCTTTGCCAGCGAAGACGAGGATGAGTCGGAATACGTGATGCCGGCGGCGCGAACGGTGCAGCACCCCCAGGTGCTGGTACCGGTGTCGACGCGGGAGGTCGTTTCGGCGTTCCGCGGACCGGAAGAGGAACTGAATCGCGAGGACGGTGCGGAAGCGGAAGAGATGGAGCAGGTGGGCGTCGGAGTGGCGGTGGCGGACGAGGCGGAAATGCAGGCTCCGGCGCAGCAGGAATACGAGGAAGACGCCGATGACAACCTCGACATTCCGGCGTTTCTGCGCAAGGGCGGGTTATGACACTGAAGTGACATGACTGACGTGCGAAAATGTACTGGACAGGCAACACTTCAGGGTTATAGTGAAACGCAGAGCTCCTTCCTGACATCAAAAACCCGCACGTCAACCTGTTCGGTGGGTTGGAGGGATGGGTGTATCCGGGGGCAAGAGTCCCCGGGGTCCGGAGTCAAGGATCCAGGGTAAGGGTCCGCAGAGTGTAACCGGATCGCCAGGGGTAGCTTCCGGGGATCTGGGGCAGAAGGAGCCTGGTTCAGTCCGAATCGAAACCTAAAGTTCCGATTTGGGTTGACGGGGAACAGGTAAGAACAATACATTGCTCGACCAGGCGGTTTCTGCGGCAGGATTAAAAGCAGGGTGTCTGGAATTTCGACCAAGAGAATTCCTAATGAAGCGCGTTCTTTTCTCTCTTCTCGTTGCCGCCTTGACCGCACAATCGCTGCTGTATGCGGCTTCCGCCTCGAATCACCGGCCGGTGCATCACGCCCGTTCCCGCATTCATGAATCGGCGACAGCCAGGCGGCACATGGCCAACCTGGAGCACAGCCACCGGGTGAGCGGAGTGCATGTGCAGTCGGCGGTGTACGTGCGGACCCGGGGCGGCGCGCATCTGCGGCGCGCGAGCCTGCGGCATCGTTATTACGAGCGCTTCACGGCCAGCTCTTTTGCCAGCGCGGACCTGACGGCCGGCGACATCACGGCGGGTGAAGATCCGGTGGTGCGCCAGGCGGCGATCGAGGCGCTGGGCGACATGAACGGGACGGTGGTGGCGATCGATCCATCGAATGGGCGGATTCTGGCGATGGTGAACCAGAAGCTGGCGCTGTCGAGCGGCGCGGAGCCCTGTTCCACCATTAAGCTGTCGGTCGCACTGGCGGCGCTGGACGAGGGGATCATTACCCGGGACACGCCGGTGAACCTGGGCGGCAGCTATCACCTGAACCTCACCGAGGCGCTGGCGCACTCCAACAACCTTTATTTCGAGACGCTGGGGCGTCGGCTGGGCTTTGAGCGGGTGCGGCACTACGCGACGGAGTTCGGCCTGGGCGAGCTGGCCGGTTATCACATTGCGGGCGAGCAGCCGGGGATTTACCCGGATCAGCCGCTGCCGGAGAACGAAGGCGGTGTCGGGCGGATGTGCTCCTTTGGCGAGGGTGTCTCGATGACGCCGTTGCAGCTGGGCGCGATGGTGGCAGCGATTGCCAACGGCGGAACGCTGTATTACCTGCAGCATCCGACCAGCCCGGCGGAAGCGCTGGACTTCCAGCCGCGCATCAAGCGGACGCTGGACATCGCGAAGATCCTGCCGGAGATTCAGGACGGCATGCACGCGGCAGTGCAGTACGGGACGGCGCGGTCGCTGCGGGCGAATTTCAATCAGTTCCCGGTGCTGGGCAAGACGGGGACGTGCTCGAATGACGGGACGCGGTTCGGGTGGTTTGCGTCCTACGCGGATACGCAGTACGGACGGATTGTCGCGGTGTTCTTCCTCGAAGGAGGGCGCCCGACGTTCGGCCCCAAGGCTGCCGAGCTGACGGGACTCTTCTATCGGAATCTGTGGGACAGCAGCTACTTCGCTGCCAGGCAGCCGGCGGAAACGCCGGGGACGGCCACCACGGCGGTGGGCGCGCCGCAGTAAGCGAGACTCGGGGACCTCAGGGGCTTGTTGAGCGATCTTTGGGAACGGCTGAAGAGGCTGCGGAAAAGTCGATTTGAGGCTGAGAAATCGCTCCTCAGGGGCTAAATGCCCAATAGCCTTTGCGGACTTTAATGGCACGAGTAAACTCGTGCCCCTTCAAAACCGCGAGTTTTTCCGCGCGCTGAAGTCGCGCCCTGATACAAGCCAAAGACGATTCTTAACGAACTTCAGACTGAGGACACTGGTCTGCCGTTTCCGAAACCCCTTGCTGTCTGGGATGGGAAAGAGGCAGGTGGGCCTTCGACAAGCTCAGGCTCGCCACTTCCCCTTCACATTGCTCAGGGTACGATCGGGATGACACAACGATCGAGGGACCCCGAAATATCCTCTGGTCCTATACAGACTTTGAAGGCCTGCCGTGCCGGGACTGGAAGCTGTCTCGAACTTTTGCGACGGCTATCCGCAGACAGAATCGGACGATCAGGCGGCGGGGCGGTCATTGACTGCTCCGCCGCTTGTCATTCCAGACTGTCTTTTGCGGCGTCTTCCTGAGTTGGCCTGGACATGGCCGCGGTAAAGGGAGTCGCGGCGCTTGGCCAGCTCCGCGTTCAGCTCGGCTCCCGAGAGGATGACGAACGCGGTGAGATAGATCCAGAACATGAGACCGAAGATGGCGCCCATGCCTCCGTAGAGTTTGGAGAAATGGGCGAGGTGGTTGAGATAAAAAGACAGCGTGAAGGAGCCGGCGAACCAGAAGGCAATGGCCACAATGGCGCCAGGCAGGGTTGAGGTAAAGCGCTGGCGCATATTGGGCCCGAGGAAGTAGACGAGTTCGAGCGCGAGGACGAAGCCGACAAAGATGACCCCGAAGCGGATGAGGGGCCACATGCGCTCGAAGGCAGCGGGGATGGGGACGATCTGGCCGACGAAGTGCGCGAAGTGCGGGCCGGCGAGCAGGGCCAACAAAGAGGCGGTGAGCAGGCCCCCGCTGGTGAAGGTAAGAATGACGGCCTGGATGCGATCGCGGAGCCAGGAGCGCTCTTTCGTCACGTCGTAGGCGATATTGAGCGCAGAGATGAGCGAGGCAAAGCCTCCGGTGGTGGACCAGATATAGCTGAGGATGCCGAAGGAGAACGCGCCGCGATGGGGTGTGAGCAGGTCGCCGACCATCTGCTCAACCAGGGTGAGCGACCCCTGAGGAACCAGCAGGGCGAGGGTACCGAGGAGCTCAGGCAGCAGGTTGGGCAGGTGGAGGAGCGAGAGCAGCCCGACGACGGTCATCAGCAGGGGAACCATGGACAGCATGGACCAGAAGGCCAGGCCGGCGGCAACGTCGATCACCCGGGTGCGGATGAGCTCGTGGAAGACGATGAAGGAGAGGCAGCGGACTTCTTTCCAGCGGCGACGCAGGCGCTGGTGCCAGCGATGAAAGGTCCGACGGCGACGGGGGCGGCCGTGGGGGAAGGCATTGACGCAACTGCGCGACGAGGGGAGACCAGCCAGCGACCCCGCGCTTCCCTGCTCCGAGTGGACGACGTGATCCGGCACGATAATGACCCCCCGGGGGACGAACCGGTTTAACAGTGCGATGGCGATTGTACGCGGGCGGATGTGCGGGGATGCAGGCTTTGCTGCTGTTTCTGAGGTTTCCTGCCCGCGATGGAAAAAGCGGGTCCTCTTCGACAGGCTCAGGTCAGGATGACAAGGATCAACCAAAGCAGGTCCCTCCGCTCCGGTCGGGATGACAAATGGCCAGGGGAACTCGGCAACACCACAGCACCGTTTCAATGAGCAGTTGCCAGCAACAGCGCTTTCCAGGTTAGATTGGATGGTCTTGCCGAAGGGAGCTTTCCATGAAACCAGGGGTCTTATTGGGAGCCGTGCCTGTCCTGCTCTGTGTTGCTCTTGCCTGCAGCCCTCTTCACGCGCAGAACGGGCAGGAGGTCTCCTTCCCTGCCGGGGATGAGACAGTGCACGGGCTGTTATACCTGCCTTCCGGAGGGGGCGTCCATCCGGGACTGGTGGTCATTCACGAGTGGTGGGGGCTGAATGACTGGATCAAGCAGCAGGGGCAGCACTTCGCGAAGCAGGGATACGTGGTGCTGGCGGTGGACTTGTATCGCGGCAAGGTGGCGACGGATGCGGAGACGGCGCACGAGCTGATGCGTGGACTGCCGCAGGATCGGGGGGTGCGGGATCTGACGTCGGCGGCGGACTGGCTTTCGCACCGGAAGGACGTCGATCCGCAGCGCATCGGGGCGATTGGATGGTGCATGGGCGGCGGGTATGCGGCACAGCTGGCGGTGGCCGATCCGAAGTTGCGGGCGGTCGTAATCAACTATGGTTCGCTGCCGACGGACAAGACGGCGCTGGAGCGCATCCATGCTGCTGTAATGGGGAATTTTGGGGGACAGGATCGCGGGATTACGCCGGATGACGTGCATGCTTTTGCGACGGCGATGCAGGCGGTGGGCAAGCCGGTGGACGTGAAGATCTACCCGGACGCGGGCCACGCCTTCGAGAACCCCAACAACACGGGCGGCTACCGGGCGGCAGATGCGCAGGATGCAGAACAGCGGTACGACCGGTTTCTGGCCGAACATCTGGGGCCGGTGCAGGGGTAGGAAGGGGATGGGTGTCCTGGAACGGAACAGGATTCGAGTGCCGAAGAGGCCCGGCGGGCGGCTGATTTGCAGGTTTACGAATTACCGAAGTTACACGGAAGTGCCCAAATCGAATATGGGCAGAGTTACTAACCTATTCAGCGGCGGTACAGGTTCATAAAAAATAGACGAACGCGGGAGTACCCACTGGGTGATAATGGAGCGCTCAACAGGTAACCAGCCGCGATTTTGGGCCTAGTTTCTTTAGTTTGTACAGCGGTTACTACGATTCTAAAAATAAATCTTGCAAGTGCAGCGGCAAGCGTGTTAACTATGCAGCCAATAATTCAAAAAATCCTGCCTTGCTTTACACAGGGGAAAGTGCGTGAGCTGACTAACACTATGAAAATTGGAACGACTATTCGAGGGTATCGACTGCAAAAGGGTCTCTCTCAGGGAGATATCGAGAAGCGAACGGGGCTGCTGCGGTGCTACTTGTCGCGGGTGGAAAATGGACACACGGTCCCCTCGTTGGACACGCTGGCGAAGATTGCGGGGGCTCTGGAGCTGCCGATGGCCCAGCTGTTCGCTGAGGACACGCTGGGACGACAGTTGCAGTCGCAAAAGCTTTCCGACGATGAGCTGCGCTTCCTGACCCAGATTCGCCGGTATTCCACCAACCTGAACGACAGCGACCGCAAGCTGCTGCTGGCCATGGTCAAGAAGTTCGCAGCGACGGCTATCCGCTGAGCCATCCGGTTTCTCAGGGTTGCGGACGCAAGCGATAACGGGCCGAAGCCGAGCCGAAACTAGAGAGTTTGTTGAAAATCATGTCCGAGACAGAGTGGGTCTCACCTACACAGCGTCGGAATGCTGAGCGGAACGCATTTGCCTGCGCCTCGCTCGGTGCTTCGACGCGTTTTTCAACAAACGTCTAACCGGCAACCGGCCCGTAATAAGCACGAATCCCCCACGCAATCAGGAGCAGGAAAAAGGTCATCGCAAGGACCGCGAAGGTGCGTCTGCGGATGAAGGTGGAGCGCTGCGCCCCGATGCGGGGGACGAGCGGCACGCCCAGGGCGCAGCCGCTGAGGAAGCCGCCGAGGTGCGCCATGTTATCGATTTGCAGGCGGGTGTGGGCGACCCACACGCCGGCACCGATGATGAAGTTGAGCAGGGCGAAGTACCAGACGCTGCGGCGGAGGCGTTTGAGCTCGAACGGGGGAATGGGCAGCAGCGGAGAGCGGAGCAGGATGAGCAGCACACCGGCGAGGCCGAAGACGGCGCCTGACGCCCCGGCGCTGACCACGGCGCCTGCCTCCGAGGGGAGCTGCGGATGCACGGCGATGCTGAGCAGATTGCCGGCGACTCCGGTGAGCAGATAAGCGGCAACCATGCCCAGTTCGCCGAGCAGCGGCTCACCCAGGAGGCCGAGGTTCCATAAGCACCACATGTTGGTGAGCAGGTGGATCCAGTCGAAGTGGACGAAGATGGAGGTGACGATGCGCCACCACTGGCCGTCGAGGACGAGGCCGCCATTGCAGACGCTCAGGTTGGAGAGCGGATCCTGAAAGCTGGGACCCCACAGAGAGTGGCCGGATACCAGCATGAGCAGAAAGACGCAGCAGTTGATGCCGACGAGGAAGTAGGTCGCCGGGGCGGAGGCCCAGTGGCGACGCGGCGGGCGGGGGGGCGGCTGAGGCGGCGGATACCAGCCGCGGGGCTCCTCGGGCGGCTGCCCTGGAAACTCGCCGGGCGGCAGGATTTCCGGCTGCGACACAGAGCGCCAGCCGGCGCTGCGATCAGAGTCCATAGTGTTACGGTACCGTTCCCTTTGTCCGGTGACAAATGATGGCCCAACAAATGGCGCTGCGCTTTTGATTACAATTTTTGATGTTGGGTTCTTATCGCGGGCCCGCACTCAGGGCCGAATTCCGGAGACATTCTTTGAGCAGGGAAAAGAAGATTGGCCGCGCGCTGCTGAGCGTGACGGATAAGGCAGGCCTGGTCGAGTTCGCACAGCGGCTCGCAGGCTATGGCGTTGAGCTGGTTTCGACGGGCGGAACGGCGCGGGCGCTGCGCGACGCAGGACTGACGGTGCGCGATATGGCGGAGCTGACGGGCTTCCCGGAGATGTTCGAGGGGCGGGTGAAGACGCTGCATCCGAAGGTGCACGGCGGCATCCTGCACCGGCGCGAAGATGCCGAGCATCGGGCTCAGGCGGCACAACATGGCATCGAGCCGATCGACATGGTGGTGGTGAACCTCTACCCGTTCGAGAAGACGGCGGCGAAGCCGGGGGCGAGCTTTGCCGAGGTGATCGAGAACATCGACATCGGGGGGCCATCGATGGTGCGCTCGGCGGCGAAGAATTTCGAGGACGTGGCAATTGTCACCTCTCCAGCGGATTACACGACGCTGAGCAGCGAGCTGGCAGCGCATAATGGCGCACTGAGTCTGGAGACACGGTGGCGGCTGGCGCAGCAGGCCTTTGCGGCGACGGCGGCGTACGATGTGGCGATTGCCAATACGCTGGAGCAGCTGGCGATGCCGGAGGGGCCCGAGGGGCATCAGCCTCTGGTGTTCAGCGAAGAGCTTCCGGAGGCGCTGCGGATCTCGTACCCGTTGGCGCAGGCGCTGCGGTATGGGGAGAATCCGCACCAGCGGGCGGCTCTTTACAAAGATGGATCGGGGAAAGGGATCGCAGCAGCCGAGCAGCTGCAGGGCAAGGAGCTGAGCTACAACAACCTGGTCGATCTCGATGCCTGCTGGGAGCTGGTGCAGGAGTTCGAAGAGCCGGCGGTGGCGATCATCAAGCACACGAATCCGTGCGGCGCGGCGGTGGGCGACGACATTCTGGAGGCGTACCGCAAGGCGCTGGTGGCGGATCCGGTGTCGGCCTTCGGGGGCGTGATCGGATCGAATCGCGAAGTGAATGGCGATGCTGCGGAAGAGATGGCGCAGCTGTTCGTGGAAGCGATTGCGGCTCCGGGATTCACGGCCGAGGCGCGGGCGCGATTTGCAGCGAAGAAGAATCTGCGGCTGGTGGTGGTGCGGCCGGCGAAGGCGCTGCGCGTGGCGAAGCAGGTTTCCGGAGGCATGCTGCTGCAGGATGCGGACCGCGGACATGTGACGGCGGCGGAGCTGAAGACGGTGACGCGGCGGGCGCCCAGCGAGGGGGAGCTGGCGTCGCTGCTGTTCGCATGGCGGATCACGAAGCATGTGAAGTCGAACGCGATCGTGTACGCGCGCAACGGGCAGACGATCGGCATCGGCGCGGGACAGATGAGCCGCGTGGATGCGGCGCGCTTTGGAGCGATGAAAGCGGTGCTGCCACTGGACAGGAGCGTAGCGGCTTCGGATGCGTTCTTTCCCTTCCCCGATGGACTGGAGATGGTGGCGCAGGCGGGAGCGACGGCGGTGATCCAGCCAGGGGGGTCGGTGCGGGACGCGGAGGTGATCGCGGCGGCCGATGCGCTGAATGTCGCCATGGTGTTCACAGGCATGCGGCATTTTCGCCACTAAACAACAGTTGACTGTCCAAACAGCGGAACGCCGTGCGTCATGGAAGTGGCGGCTCCTGACGGGGCCGACCACCATCCGAAAGGGAGAATGTGCAATGCAATATCTGCTGACGCTTTATGCCGAAGAGAGCGGCTGGGACAAGATGACGAAGGAGCAGCAACAACAGGGAGTCGCCGCGTACGGGGCGTACACCGAGGCGCTGAAGACAGCGGGCGTGCTGAAAGGCAGCAACCGGCTGCGGCCGGCTTCGACGGCGACCACAGTGCGAACGACCAATGGCAAGACACAGGTGCTGGACGGTCCGTATGCGGATACGAAGGAGCAGCTGGGCGGCTACTATCTGATCGATGTGCCGGATCTGGATGGGGCGTTGTCGTGGGCGGCACGATGCCCGGGCGCGGGCCACGGCATTGTGGAAGTGCGCGCAGTGTGGACCATGGAGGGGTAAGCCTCGCTGGCTATGGCGGCAGTATCCTCTCAAGTCGCAATGAGAAGTGAAGGCGCGGAAGGCGACGGGCTGGTCGGGCTGGTCGGGCTGGTCCAGAGTACGGCGGAAGCAGTAGCGCGCCGCAGCTATGGCAAGCTGGTCGCCTTTCTTGCGGCGCGGACGCACGATGTGGCAGCTGCGGAGGACGCGCTTTCGGAGGCATTTGCGGCGGCACTGGTGGACTGGCCGCGCAACGGCTGCCCGGCGAATCCAGAGGCGTGGCTACTGACGGCAGCGCGGCGCAAATCCATTGACGCGCTGCGCAGGCAGCACAGCGAGACGATGGTGGAAGCTGATGCGGAGCGGCTGGCAGCTGCCTTCGATCCGGAAGAGGTCATTCCCGACCGGCGGCTGGCGCTGCTGTTTGCGTGTGCGCATCCGGCCATCGATGAGGCGATTCACGCGCCGCTGATGCTGCAGGTGATTTTGGGGCTCGATGCCAAGGCGATTGCCTCGGCATTTTTGATGTCGCCGGCAGCGATGGGCAAGCGGCTGGTGCGGGCCAAGGAGAAGATCCGGCAGGCGGGGATTCCCTTCAGCGTGCCGGAGGCGGGAGAGCTGGCAGGGCGGCTGGATGCGGTGCTGGACGCGATCTATGCGGCGTTTGCGGAGGGATGGAGCGATCCGGCGGGAACGGATGCGGCGCGGCGGGACCTGACAGGGGAGGCGCTGTATCTGGCGGGGCTGGTTGTAGAGCTGCTGCCCGAGGAGCCGGAGGCGCTGGGTCTGCTGGCGATGATGCTGCACAGCGAGGCGCGCAGGCGGGCACGGAGGGGTGCGGAGGGTGAATACGTGCCGCTCGCGGAGCAGGATCAGGCACTGTGGGATGCAGAGATGATCGCGCGGGCCGAGGCACTGCTGCTCGAGGCCGGCGCGTTGAGGCAAGTGGGACGGTTTCAGCTGGAGGCGGCGATCCAGTCGGCGCACGTGGAGCGGTACCGGACCGGCAAGGCGAACTGGGATGCAGTGCTGCGCCTCTACGATGGGCTGCTGGCGCTGACAGGATCACCGGTGGTGGCGGTGAATCGCGCACTGGCGGTAGCCGAACTCGAGGGTCCGCGTGCAGGGCTGGATGCGCTGCCGGATGCGGAAGAGGATGCGCGACTCAGGGAGTATCAGCCTTACTGGGCGGCACGCGCCGAGCTGCTGGGCCGGGTGGGCGTGGCGGATGAGGCGCGCCATGCGTACGAGATCGCGATCGGGTTGGCACGGGATGCGGCAGTCCGACGCTTTCTGGAGCGGCGGCGGTCGCCGCTTTAGCGAAGATCCTGGTCACCGATTGAGGGAGAAGCAGATCACCAGCAAATCCGCCCTTCGGGATCATCCACCAGGACGACGTCAAATCGATCGATCATCGGCATGAGTACATGTTCCAGCTCGCGCTTCCAGACTTCTCCCTCGTAAAACTTGGCCTTCATGGGTTCTCGTGAGGCGAGGTCGGGAAAACCGCGCATGAAGAAGAAGCTGTCCGGATCCTCGACAGACAGGAGAGGCCCGAGGATCCGCATCCCGATCTCTTCGTGTGCAGGGATGGATTTGAGCCGAAACACTTCAACAAACCGATCGCGCATGCCGGGTTTTGTTTTATAGGTCCTCATCTCGATGACCATTTGCTGCGCCTCCGGCTCCCTATTGTGCGAGCGGTGTAAACGGAGGTCAATAGCAAGGAAGGCGTAGACGGGCGCGGCTCTGTGCGGGTGGGTGGTGCCTAATGGCGGAGAGGGGGAGCCAGGGCGGAGACGGGATCGCCAGGCTCGGCGTAGACGCGCACGTAATCGACGAGCAGTTGCTGCGGGAACTGGGTGGCGGCATTGGGCGAGCCGGGCCAGTCGCCGCCGACAGCGAGGTTGAGGAGGAAAAAGAACTTCCCGGCAGCGAAGGGCCAGACGGCGCCCGGCGGAAGGCTGGCAGGGGTTTCCGTGGCGTATACGTTGCCGGGGCGGTCGACGTAGAACTGGATTTTCTGCGGCGACCAGAGGAGGCCGTAGGTGTGGAAGCCCGCAGCAAAGGACTGGCGATCGGGCAGAGAGTAACGGTTGCTGATCAAATTACCAGTGAAGCCGGTGCCATGGATGGAGCCGTAGATGGTGGAGGGGTCGTTGCCGATGTTCTCCATGATGTCGAACTCGCCGCAGGCCGGCCACGGCACGGTGGCCTCATTGTCGCCAAGCATCCAGAACGCCGGCCACATGCCCTGGCCCTGGGGGATCTGGAGACGGGCTTCGAGGCGGCCGTACTGGAAACTCTGCAGGCCTTCACTTTTGAGGCGCGCGGAAGTATAGACGCCGTGGCCGAGGCTGCGGGCCACGATGTGCAGGGAACCATCGCCGCCGACGTAAGCGTTGGGCTGGGATGGGTCGCAGGGAGCGGCGGATGAGTTCCAGGCGCAGTAGGTTTCGAGCTCGTGATTGCCCCAGCCGCTCCCACCGGCGTCGTAGGTCCAGTTGGCGGGGTTGGGTTGGGCCTGCGGTGCGGTGCTGTTGAATTCGTCGCTCCAGACCAAGGTTTCCTTAGTGACGGATTTTGGGTTGGCCGCGATGCTGGAAGTTCGGCCGCAGGCGGTGAGTCCAAGACAGGCAAACACACAGAGAGCACTGGAGAGAAGCCGATGCACGAGGTCTCCTGAAGTCCGCTTGTTATCGTAGCGCGGCCGGTGATGTTGGGGGATGAGTTTGAGGTGGCTCCGCTGCGTTCGGCATGACAAAGCAACGGAAAGCAGGTCCCTCCGCTGCGGTCGGGCTGATCACCGCCAGGAGGAAAAACACCACACCCGTACGGTTGTCCACCGCGCTGGCAGAGGCTGGTTGCGAGCGAGGTTCGGTGGATGCGCGCCGCGGTTTGTTTGTGGTAAACGTGACGGATGCGAGCTGTTGCGGACAAGCTGCGTTTGAGCGAGATTTCGCCGGGCATGGTGCAGTCGGAGATTCGCGCCATGACGGTGGAGTGCGACTGTGTGGGCGGTGTGAACCTGGCGCAGGGCGTGTGCGATACCGAGGTTCCGCAGCCAGTGGCAGCACGGGCCATTGAGGCGATTGCGCAGGGGCACAACATCTATACGCGGCTGGACGGGATTGCGCCGCTGCGGCAGGCGATCGCCGACAAGCTGGCGCGGCATAACGGGATCAGCGTGGATGCGGAGGGTGAGGTGCTGGTGACCTCGGGCGCGACGGCTGCTTTCTATGCTGCTTGCATGGCGCTGTTCAATCCCGGCGATGAGGTAGTGCTGTTCGAGCCGTTCTATGGGTATCACCTGAACACGCTCCGAGCGCTGCGGGTAAACTCGGCGGCGGTGTCGCTGGCAGCACCGGACTGGGCGCTGGATGTGCGGGCGCTGCGCGCTGCGATCACGCCACGCACGCGGGGAATCGTGATCAACTCGCCGTCGAATCCGTGCGGGAAGATTTTCAGCCGTGCCGAGCTGGAGGCAGTGGCGGAGCTGGCGGTCGAGCACGATCTATTTGTGATCACCGATGAGATTTACGAGTACTTCGTCTTCGACGGAGCGCAGCACATCAGCCCGGCAACGCTGCCGGGGATGGCGGAGCGGACGATTTCGATTTCGGGGCTGTCGAAGACCTTCAGCATTACCGGGTGGCGGGTGGGGTATATGGCGGCGGACCGGCGCTGGATGGGCGCGATCAGCTACTTCCACGATTTGATTTATGTGTGCAGCCCGTCACCATTCCAGCATGGCGCGGCGGCGGGATTACTGCAGTTGGGCGACGATTTCTATGGCCAGCTGGCGACCGAGTATCAAGCCAAGCGGGACATGCTGTGCACGGCGCTGGCGGACGTGGGGATGACGCCGGCGATTCCGCAGGGGGCGTATTACGTGCTGGCGGATGCAACTCCTGTGCCGGGTGCGACGGCGCGGGAGAAGGCGCGGAATCTGTTGCGGGAGACGGGTGTGGCGGCGGTAGCGGGGACAGCGTTCTTTGCCGATGGGCGTGGCGACAATCTACTGCGCTTCTGCTTTGCGAAGCGGGACGAGGATTTGCAGCGGGCGTGCGATTTGCTGCGGGGGCGGTGAGGCGGGTGGAAAGGGTCATCCCTCAGCGGCTGAAGCCGTACCGATTCTGCTGTGTTGATGGCACGGTTGAAGAGGCTGCGGAAAAGTTACTTTGAGGTCGAAGAATCGCTCCTCAGGGGCTAAAGCCCAACTTATTTCCTGTCACTTTACGGCACAGCTAAAGCTGTGCCCCTTCAAAACGGTGAGCTTTTCCGCAAGCTGTGAAGTCGTGTCCTGATCGCGATGGATTGGGTGAGCTTTCAGGTTGCGCTTCGCGCAATTGGAGTGAACCCCCAAAGTGAGACATTTTAGGAAGTCACAGTTTGCAGCGAATGGGGGGCTGCAAATGCGAAGGAATAGGAGTTACACGGAGGAATTCCGGCGGCTTGCGGTGGCGCGGATGCAGGGCTGCCACAACATCTCTGCATTGGCCAGGGAACTTGAAGTTCCGCGGCGCTTGCTGTATCGGTGGCAGATGCGGCTGGAGGGCCCGGTTATACCTGTTGAGGCTCGATCTTCGGGGCTTGAGGAAGAGAACCGGCTTCTGAAGCAGCTTCTGGCGGAGCGGACGCTGGAAGTGGATTTTTTCAAAGGTGCCTTGCAAAAGATAGCGGCTCGGCGCCAGCAGAACGACGGCGCTGGCGAGACGGCATCTACGACCAAATGCGGTCAGTGATGTCGCAGCAAGGCGGTTTGACGATCGAGCGGATGTGCATGCTGGCGGGGGTAAGCCGGGCGGGATTTTATCGCTGGCTTACGGCCGAGGCGCCAAGGGAAGAAGAGATGGAAGTGCGCGCGGCGATTCACCAGGTGGCGTTGGAGCATCGCGGCCGCTACGGCTATCGGCGAGTAAGCCGGGAACTTCGCCGCCGCGGCCTGGTGGTGAACCACAAGCGCGTGGCGCGTCTGATGCGGGAGGACAACCTGCTTGCGGTCCAGCCGCGGGCCTGGGTTCAGACCACCGACTCCAGCCATGAACTCACGGTCTATCTGAATCTGGCCGCGCGCATGCAATTAACCGGGATCAACCAGTTATGGATAGCCGACATCACCTATATCCGGCTGCGGACCGAGTTCGTCTACCTGGCCGTGGTGCTGGACGCCTGGTCGCGCAAGGTGGTGGGCTGGGCGCTGGGGCGCAGCCTGGCAGCACAGCTGACGGTGGCTGCGTTGAAGCAGGCCATCGCGCAACGGCAGCCGCTGGCCGGTCTGGTGCACCACTCCGATCGCGGCGTGCAGTATGCCTGCCGGGAGTACGTGAGCCTGCTCGCGAGCCAGGGAATGTTGCCCAGCATGAGCCGGCCCGCCAACCCTTACGACAACGCCAGTTGCGAGAGCTTCATGCGCACCCTCAAGCGGGAAGAGATCTACGCCAACACTTACCGCGATCTGGACGATCTGCGCTCGCACATCGAGGAGTTTATCGAGTGCTATTACAATCGCATTCGCCTGCACTCGGCGCTTGGTTACTTGTCGCCGGAGGAGTTCGAACAGACTGCCGCACCACCTGCTCAGGCAGACAGTCGCGGTGCTGCCAGCATGAGTTTTTTCAGGCATGGGGAAATCTATCCACCCGATGTGCGCAGAAAAACCGGGAGCGGTCCTGGTGCTCCGCTCCCGGCGCTCATCGGTACGGATGAGTCTCCCACCGGCTATTCCTTGGCGGGTTGCTCTCCAGCAGAGCCCGACTCCGCTTCACCGGCTATCGACTATGCTCAAGGAGAAGCAACACCTTGAGAAGACAATCACACTAAACGGCAACTGTGTCTTCGGAAGACTGTCTCACTCAAGGGGGTCACCCCACAATTTCCCATGTCTCAGAATCGAGACATGGGGCACCCGGCATTCGTTTGTTTCAGGCTGTGCCCTTTCGAAGCAGTGAGTTTGGTTCTCACCCACTGTCCGGTAGATATGAAGACTCCGTCAGGCGGCCGGGACAGATTGGGAGGCGATTTCTACCAGGGGGTAGCCGAGGCGCTTCCACTCGTCGTAGCCGCCGCGCAGAGGGCGAACACGGTTGATGCCCATTTTGCGCAGGGCGAGAGCCATTTTGGCCGCCGTGGCTTCGCTGGGACAGGTGCAGAAGAGGACGATCTCCTGATCGCGCGGTATGCGGTCGCTCTGCTCGACGAGCTTGTCGGGGGTGAGGCTGAGCGCGCCGGGAAGGGTGCGGGGGTCGGGCAGATAGTCGAGCGGATGACGCAGATCGACGATGAAGACCGGCTGGCCATCGTCGAGCATGTGCTTGAGGTCGTGGGGGTCGAGGCGGGCCATACGCACGGAGCGCAGGAAGGCACGACGCTGGAGCATTCTCCAGACAAGGAAGCCTGCCAGGAGGAGCACGAAGAGCAGGACAGCAAAGTGGCCGGCCCAGCGGAGCGCGTCCGGGTTGCGCTTGAGGACGTCGCCGAAGAAGCGGCCGCCCAGGGTAACGCTGACGCTCCAGAGGAGGATACCGCCCGCGTCGAAGAGAAGGAATTTGCTGTAATCCATGCCAATCTGGCCGGCGATGGGGGCGGCGACGGTGCCGAGGCCGGGAATGAATTTCGCGATCAGCAGAGCGGCGGGGCCGCGCTTCACAAAGTAGCCCTCGGTCTTGCGGACGCAGGCCGAGCTTTCCATGCTGAGCCGGCAGACCAGACGGACGACGGCGGCACCGTAGCGCTGGCCGAAGGCGTACCAGACAGAATCGGCGATCAGGCTGCCCAGCAGGGCTGAGACCAGAACCAGGGGCAGATTCAGCTTATGGGTGGCGGTGAGCGTTCCGGCGGTCAGGAGGAGGGGTGCGCTGGGAACAGGCATCCCCAGCTGCTCGGTCAGAACCCACAGAAAGACGATGAGGTAGCCGTACCGGACGATGATATCGAGCGCCAGATGCATGGGGTTCTGCCCCGGGGACAAGCGATAAAGAACTCCAGTATAGATGGATCAGACGGATAAAGGGTGCGCAGGATTTCGCGGGATGACATAAGAGTTGGGGGCGCAAGGTGACGGGAATGGCCGAGTGGGACTGCGATTCTGGCCGTTCCGAGGGAGCGGGGCTTTACGCGGGAATGGCCAGCCGGCGAATGATGGCGCAGGGTGAAAGGCTTTGCTGGCAGAGATTGCGGGCCACCCTCGGCAGGGTACGGACGTGCGTTATCCCTAATGTCGGGTGGCATAGGCTGGCGGGCCATGTTATTCTTGGACCAGACACTTAGGAAGTGTAATTGCATATAAATCAGAGGAGTACGCACGGACGTGCTGGCACCCGCAAAAAAAACCGAAGTTATCGCGCGCTTTCGCACCCATGATTCCGATACCGGGAGTCCCGAAGTGCAGATCGCGGTTCTCAGTGAGCGCATCGGCGAACTGACCGAGCATTTCAAGACCCACGCGAAGGACCATGCGTCCCGGCGTGGATTGCTGATGCTGGTCAGCAAGCGCCGCCGGTTGCTCGATTATCTGAAGACCCACGACTCGGAACGCTACCGGACTGTGATCGGCAAGTTGGGCATTCGCAAGTAACCCTCCGGGCCTTGTTTTCGACGCGCGCGCGACGAGAAACCGAAAGAGCATGGACTGCAGGGGCCGGCGCCCATTTCAAAGGTGCGCGGCTTCCAGGCTGTGCGGCGAGTTGCAACTTACCCTGTCCTCTCTTTCCCCCATCGCCCGCTGCGCCGCGGACTCCCGCCCGACTACCGTTCCGCTGACAGAAAAGAGGCACATATGAAGCACGAAGTATCCGTCGATCTTGCCGGAGGCAAGCGACTGCAGTTTGAGACCGGCCGGATGGCCAAGCAGGCCTCCGGGGCTGCGCTGGTCACCTCGGGTGACACCGCCGTTCTGGTAACCGCTGTGGCGTCACCGGACCCCCGGGAAGGCATCGATTTCTTCCCCCTGACCGTCGATTATCGCGAGTATGCTTACGCCGGTGGACGCATCCCCGGCGGTTTTATCAAGCGCGAAGGCCGGCCGAGTGAGCGCGAAATTCTCACCAGCCGCCAGATCGATCGTCCCATCCGCCCGCTCTTCCCCGAAGGCTTCCGCAACGAAACCCAGGTGATCGCGCTGGTGCTCTCCGCCGACAGGGAAAACGATCCTGACGTATGCGCAATCAACGGCGCCGGCGCGGCTCTGGCGCTGTCGGATATTCCGTTCAGTGCGACGGTAGGCGCGGTGCGCGTGGGACGCGTGGGCAGCGAGTTCGTCGTCAATCCGACGTACACGGAGCGGCGCGAGAGCGACATCAACATCATGGTGGTCGGCACGAAAGACGGCATCGTGATGATCGAGAGCGGATCGAGCGAAGTGACGGAAGACGTGGTGGTCGACGCCATCGAATTCGGCCATGGGGAGATTAAGAAGATCGTTGCGGCGATTGACGATCTGGCCTCGCGGGCGGGCAAGCAGAAGCGCCCGGTCACGCCGCCGGAGTTCGACAACTCGTACTACGAAGCTTTGAAGGCGAAGGTGGGCGATCGGCTGAAGGACGCGCTGGATACGAAGGCGCATCCGAAGCTGGAGAGCTATGCGCTGGTGAAGCAGATTCAGGATGAGCTGAAGGCGGAGATCCCCGAGGGTGAGCAAGCTGCCGCGGCGAAGAAGAAGCTGGGCCACTACTTCGAGACGCTGCGCGAGCGGCTGTTCCGGGAGCAGGTAACGAAGGAGCGGGTTCGTCCTGACCGGCGCGCGTTCGACGAGATTCGTGCGATTTCGATTGAAGTGGGCGTGCTGCCACGGACGCATGGATCGGCGCTGTTCACCCGCGGTGAAACGCAGGCGCTGGTGACGGCGACCCTGGGCACCACGGACGATTCGCAGCGGCTGGAGACGTTCGAGGGCGAGCAGAAGAAGAAGTTCATGCTCCACTACAACTTTCCGCCATTCTCGGTTGGCGAGACGGGCCGCATGACGGGCGTAGGGCGGCGCGAAGTGGGCCACGGAGCACTGGCGGAGCGCGCGATCAGCGCGGTGCTTCCGGGCGATGAGTCGCCGTACTCGCTGCGCGTGGTGTCGGACATCCTGGAGTCGAACGGGTCTTCGTCGATGGCTTCGGTTTGCGGAGCCAGCCTGGCGCTGATGGATGCGGGCATTCCGCTGAAGTCGGCGGTTGCGGGCATCGCGATGGGTCTGGTGAAGGAAGGCGACGATTACGCGATCCTGACCGACATCGCGGGCGCGGAAGATCACTACGGCGATATGGACTTCAAAGTCGCCGGCACGCGCAACGGAATTACCGCCCTGCAGATGGACATCAAGATCGGCGGAATCACCGGGCAGATCATGCGCGAAGCGATGGAGCAGGCGCGGCGCGGACGGTTGTTCCTGCTGGACACGATGGATGCGATTCTGAACGGACCGCGGACGGAGAAGTCGAAGTTCGCGCCGCAGATCCGGACGCTGCAGATTCCGACGGACAAAATCCGCGATCTGATCGGGCCGGGCGGAAAGACGATCCGCGGCATCATCGAAGCGACGCAGGTGAAGATCGACGTGGACGACACGGGCAAGGTCAACGTGGCGTCGAGCGACGAGGAAGGCCTGAAGAAGGCGCTGGCCATGATCAACGATCTGACCGCGGTGCCGGAGGTGGGGAAAGTCTACCTGGGCAAAGTGGTGCGGCTGGCGGAGTTCGGGGCGTTCGTCGAGATCTTCCCTGGCACCGACGGTCTGCTGCACATCAGCGAAATCGCCGAGCATCGCGTCCGCGAAGTGAAGGACGAGCTGCGCGAAGGCGATCAGGTGATGGTGAAGGTGCTGGGCGTCGAAGGCAACCGCATCAAGCTGTCGCGGAAAGCCGTTCTGCGCGAGCAGCGGCAGAAGCTGGGCTTGCCCGAGCCGCCGGCAGGCGGAGCTCCGGCGGGCGACATGGCGGCCTCAGCTGCTCCAGCTGCGGCTCCCGAGCCACGGCAACCGCGAGCGCCGCGGCCGGCTCCTCCGGAAGAGCGCCAGCCGCAGTCGAATGCCAGCACGATCACGATCGAAGGCGGCGACGACTTCGACGACGAGGAAGGCCCGGTGGAAGAGGGCGAGGAGATCAACTATAACCGCGCCGATGGCGTGCCGGTCGCTCAGGGCGAGCGGCGTCCGAGTGGATCGGGCGGCGGACCTGGCGGACCGGGCGGGCAGCAGCGCCGGCGCCGGCGGCGGGGACGCCGTCCGAGTGGACCGGGCGGTGGCAGCGGCGGCAGCCGGGGCTAAAGCAGAGCTCAGAGCTCAGAGCTCAGGAAAATCGGGCCGGGCGGCGTTGGCTGCCCGGCCTTTTTCTTTTTCAGAACGCAGAGCACCGGAGCTCAGGGCTCAGGGCTCAGGGCTCAGGGCTCAGGGCTCAGGGCTCAGGGCTCAGGGCTCAGGGCTCAGAAAGTCTGAACGACGGAGCAGAGATCGGGGATGGGGCCGTCCATGATTCCTGGCGCGATTTGGCGCGTAAAAAGCGGCGTGTTGCGGGGCGGAAATCGTAGGCAGTGCAACCCGTTACTAATCTGGCAACGACGCATCCTGGAGGGGGTTGCGGGCATCTTCAAATCAGGTAGACTGTCGCCAATGAGCGCTTCCATGTACATCGTCGTGGAGGGCGAGGATCCAGGATTCGACATCTTCGTCAACGGGCGCGCTCTTGCCCGCAATGAGGATGCTCTGGAGAAACTGGCTCTCCGTCTGGGCGTGAAGCCGCTGCTGGAATTCTTTTCCGCCGATGAGAATTCGATGGCTCTGCTTCTCGAAGAGGGGGCTGGGGACCCGGAATGGGCGAGGACCCTGCCTCCGCCGCAATGGTTTTCACCGGAAGATGGGCTGATCACCATCTGCACGCTGCATGATTTTCTGCGTGAGGCGCCGGCAGCGCTGGGAGCAGAGACGGCAGCGGTGGTGTCAGAGCTTGCGGAGTACGAGCGCGTACTGCGCAAGACGGCGGTGCGTGCATTGCGCTGGCAGCTCGCGGTCAGCTGGAAATAATCCGGCTCGGAATGGACAGGCCCGCGCATATTGCGGGCCGTTTTGTTGATGCCGGAAATCTCTCTCGTCGCTGCTCTACCATTGCACGCCGGGGTACAGACTGCCCCAGCGGTCGACGCGGAACTGGCTGGTGGCCGCAGTCGTCCCCTGCCACACGACGTCGGTGCCCGAGGCAGGAAGTTCCTGCACGATGGAGCCGCTGAGTGGACCGCAGAAATCCATGTGCAGATCGCCGTTGGCCAGCCACTGGACATCGCCGCCAAAGAAGCTGAAAAAGTTGTCCGGCGGCACATAGTGCCGGACCAGGGTCGCGGTCATGTCGGATTCGTTGATTTCCAGAACCGGGACAGTTGAATAGCACTGGGGAGTGGTGGGCGCATAGGGCTTGCACAGAACCTGGCCGGTGGGCGCGGGATAGATGCGGTCATTGCCGTTGTCCATCAGGCCCATCCGGAAGACGCCGGTGGTATTGGGGGTGAAATACTGCATGCCGTGCTGCGCGTAGAACCAGTCGGTGGGATCGGTGCCGCCGACGAGTTTGAAATCGCCACCTTCGCCCAGATGCCACAGCACATTGCCCGAACCCTGGCCATCGTTGAAGTCGATTTTGATGATCCAGTTCTGATGGCGCATGGAGAGAAGCAGATTGTGGTCATCGCTCGAATAGAGCATGTCGTTGGAGTGCGTCCAGTCGGGGAAATTCATGGGATGACGGTTGATGTCGAGGTGATCGAAGGCGCTCCACACCCAGTCGGGATTGGAGTTTGGATCGACGTCGACCAGTACATCGCCGAGCACGCTCGTGGTTCCCGGCCGCCCCGGCAGGTTAGTAAAGTTCTTCGGATACGCGGCGAGGAGCACCCAGTGGCCGTTGGGCAATGCGATGACGTTATGGTGAAAACTCTTGAGCTGGTAATTGCTGCCGTCGGAGTCGTGAAAGCCTGCCGCAGCCAGTTTCTGGTTGAGCGTATCCATGCTGATCTCGCGGACGGTATTCCCTGCCAGATCCGCTTCCCGCACCACATTGATGGTATTCGCATCGACGCTGGCGGCCGCGGCGGTCAGCGACGAAAGATACGAGATCACCATGAGCACATCGCCATCGGGGAGCAACTGGATTCCCTGGATGGTATCCAGAACCGATCCCTGGTAGGTGTAAGTCCAGATCACGTTGCCGCTGAGGTCGGTGGCGAAGGCCTGGGTCAGATTCGCGGGAAGAATCGTGTTCCACATCTCGATGCCCGGCTGGGGGGTTCCGGACTGGGCGATTTTCACCGCAGCGGTAGCCGGAGGGATTCCGGTCATGAGCGGCAGACCGGACGCGAACTGAGCATGGTCGATATCAGTGAGCGAGGCGCCGTCGTCGAGCGCGACCTGCGCGCGCATGTGGTAAAGCTTCTGTGCCAGCATGCCTGCGACGTAGATGTTGACCTGTCCGCCGTTGGGCGTGGGGGCAGGAGCCTGCCAGGTTTCGAGCCCATAGTTGGCGGTCGGCCCGAACTGGACGGAGACTTTACCAGGCACGGGGAGGTAAATCGAATACTGCATGACCTGGGGATTGGCAGTGGGATAGACAACGCCGGCCTGAATGATGGAGGCAACAGCGGTGGCGTTGTTCTGGCTGGGCGAAGCGGTGAGCTCAGCGGTGATGCGGACATTTTCACTTTGAGCAATGGAGCCCGGGGCGGTGTAGTTTCCGGAGGAGTCGACGGTGCCGACGGCCGCGCTGCCTCCGGCTGTGCCATTCACCAGCCACTGCAACTGGCCGCCTCCATTCACGGAGGCCGTGAAGTGGATTTTTTGTCCAGGTGCCACGGCGGCATAGAGAGGGCTGATAGTCACCGAGCCGGTGCTGCCGGCGACGGGTGGTGGCTGGGTGGGCGAGGTGGTGGGAGGAGGAGGCTCGGTTCCCTGGGTCACACCGCAACCGGAGACCAGCACCGCGATCGCGAACCCGATCGCGAGAGAAAGGCGGATCACGCACGACCGAACTGCCAAAGAGATGCTCCCCAAGCACAGGCGCTTGCTGACCGGACGGGAAGGAGGCCACACCAGCCCCGGCACGGATCGGCGGGAACGCGGAGGGAGATGTGCGGCCCAGGAAACCGATGGATGTTCAGCGTGAGACGCCCGCCGGGTGCCGCACCGGGCAGGCGCTCACGCGTCAGTTCAGAAGCGAATACCGAAGGTGACCGGAATGATTCCCTCTGTACCTTCGCCATCGCTGGTTTTGGTGGCGCTGGGCGAATCGACGAAGATATAGCGCGCTTCAGCGAAGAGCTTGACATTGCTGTCCGGGCCGAAGGCTTTCCAGTACATGCCGACGCCGGCATCGGCGGCGAGCTGGGTGCTGGTGAAGTTATAGACGGTCACGGGAACGTTTTCGTAATAGCAGAAGTAGTAGCAGACTTCGCCGGTCTGGATATCGGTGAAGTTGGTCACCTTGCGGCTGAACCCGACACCACCTGTCACATAGCCACCGGTGGTTTTGTGGACAGGGAAATAGTAGACCGGATCAAAGAGGAAGAGGTGAGTGTTGATGTTGCCGCCCTGCGCGCCCACAAGAGCGATGGTGGAACCGGGAATCTTGTTCTTGTTGAACTGATACTCGAACAGGACTCCGAACTTCTTGGTAAAGTTCCAGCCGCCGCCCACGTCGAAGTTATAACCCCAGGTTTCGAAGCCATGGGTGGCGTTGCCGACGGGCGCGGTGAAACCGCCGCCGCCCACGAAAGCGATGTGGCTCCACTTGCCCTCGTAATTGGGATAGCGGGAGTTGGAGCGGCCGCCGTACTGGGGCGACGGACTGGCGCTGGCCGCGGCACTGGCCATGGGCGTCGTCGAGGAGGATCCGCCCAGCAAATCGTCGGTGCTCAGGGAAGCCAGGTAAGCGGATGAGCTCGAGTAGCTCTGCGCGTCGGCGGAGATCTGCGAAGCAGCGGATGTTTGGGCTGCCGCAGTGAGCGAGAAGCCGATCGCAAACGCAGAAAGAGTCACCAGCAAGCGCCGAGACAACGGGCAGGTACGATCACAGTTCGCAACCATTTTGAAAAACCCCTCATTGTTGATGAATAAGAAGTCGCGGGAGGCAGCGTGGGCCTGGTCCCGCAAAGTATTGGACACCTGAATGACAGCTAAGTTGCATGTCCTGGTGCAATTTGACGCCTTTTGGCCGACCCAGTGGCCAGAAGGGTACTCCCCCTGGCCAACCGACACTTTAGCCCCAGGGATTCATCCGTGAATATTAGCCCTGGATATCGAACTGCTCCGGTGGAAGTGCAGGATCGCTCTTCCACCCCAGCGAGCAACGTCGGCTCGCCGGGGACCCCGGAGGAATGGTGATTCCGCTGCGCGATTATCCCTGGATGTCGAACTGCTCCGGGTGGCAGGCTGGGTCGCTCTTGACGAGGATGGTCTTGCCGACCATCTCCTCCATCTCCTGCAGCCACTTTGCGCTGGTGGACTTGAGCTGCTTGACGACCTCGGGATGCACGCGGAGCATGACGTCGCCGCGGTCGAGATGCTTGCTGCATCTTGCGCATCTCGATGTAGATGTCGTTGCAGACGGTGACCGGGCGACTTGACCATGCCGGTGCCGGTGCAGACGTTGCAGGTGGTGGAGAGGGTGCGCTCGAGCGACTGCTTGACGCGCTTGCGGGTGATGGCGACCAGGCCGAAGTCATTGAACTGGAGAACCTTCGACGGAGCGCGGTCGGTCTTCAGCTCGTCTTCGAGAGCGGCCATGACGCGGTTGCGGTTCTTGCGCTCGTCCATGTCGATGAAGTCGATGATGATGATGCCGCCGAGGTCGCGCAGGCGAATCTGGCGGACGATCTCGGGGATGGCATCGAGGTTGGTCTTGACGATGGTGTCTTCGAGGCGCGCGGTCTTGCCGACGAACTTGCCGGTGTTGATGTCGATGGCGACGAGGGCTTCGGTCTGGTTGATGACGATGGAGCCGCCGGACTTGAGCCAGACCTTGGACTGCGGAGCGCCTTGTTGATCTCTTCGGTGATGCCGAACTGCTCGAAGAGCGGCGTCTCCTTGGTGTAGAGCTTGACGCGGCGGATGAGCGACGGCTGGAAGCGCTGCAGGAAGCGCAGGATGCGCTCGTAGTCGGTTTCGGTGTCGACCCAGATGGCGGAGAAGTTGTCGGTGACCTGATCGCGCAGGATGCGCTCGACGAGGTTGAGGTCGTGGTAGATGAGGGCCGGCGACTTCGACGACTCGGAGCGCTGCTTGATGTCGGCCCAGAGGTTGAGCAGGAAGCGAAGGTCGCTGCGGAGCTCTTCTTCGCTGGCGCCCTCGGCGGCGGTGCGGACGATGAAGCCGCCGGAGGCATCGCCCTTCTCGCTGAGCAGAATCTCCTTCAGGCGGCGGCGCTCGCCGTCGGACTCGATCTTGCGCGAGACGCCGGTGTGGTTGACGGTGGGCATGAAGACCAGGAAGCGGCCGGGGAGCGCGATGTGCGAGGTGATGCGCGCGCCCTTCTTGGCGATGGGCTCCTTGGCGATCTGGACGAGGATTTCCTGGCCGGGCTTCAGCAGGTCGCTGATGGCGGGCAGGTTGGTGGACTGCATATTGGGGCGGCGGCCATGGCGGCGGCGGCCGCCGGCTTGACGGCCCTGACCACCGCGGCGTCCAAAGCGGCGGTCTTCGCGGCGCGCAGGGGTTCCGGTGGACGGAGCCGCCTGCTCGCCGGTTTCCTCACCCTCTTCGGCTTCTTCGAAGTCTTCGTCTTCGGACTCTTCCAGGCCGGCCTCTTCGAAGCCCTCCTCTTCAATTTCAATGGTGCCGGCGAAGGGGGTTTCGCGGTCCTCGGATTCCTCCTGTTCGGTGGCCTCCGCGGGATTGTCGTAGCCAAGGCGCTTGTCAATGTGGACATCGCGCACGGCCTCGCCGAGAGTGGAGGCGTGGTCGAGGGTCTCCTCTTCCATCTCCTCAACGCCGTGTTCGTCGGGCTGGCCGGAGATAGGCTCGAATTCGTACTCATCCTCGTCGATGGTTTCTTCTTCGAGGATGCCCATGCCGGGGGCGTAGCCAAAGAGCTGACGCACGACTTCCGCCTCAGGCGAGGTGGGCAACGCCTCCACGGGAGATGACGACGGAGTTTCGGCGGCGCGCTCTGCCGCGAGTTCCGCGGCTTCCGGAGCGGCGAGGGATTCTGGCGCGAGCGCTTCTTCGGCCTGAAATTCCTCTTCCTCTTCGGCAGGAGTGCTGAAACGAAATTCGCCACGGATGGGGTCGACGCGATGCGACGCGGAGGCGTCCTCGGGCTCGTACTCGTGAGTTTCCTCGACAGTTTCGACGACGGGGTCAGGGGCGGAGGTGGGGAGCTGCGGCGCGGGCGTGAGGGCGGCCAGGCCTGGCTCGAGCGACTCGGGAGCGATAGGTTCGGGCGCAACCACGGATTCTACGGTCGCGGATTCTACGGTCGGGGATTCTACGACCGGGGATTCTGCGGCCGGGGATTCTACGTGTGTGGCGGGGGGCGTGGAGGCCGGCCCTGTCAGCGGCTCGGGGATGGATTCCGGAATCGACGGCTCGTGGGGCTCCAACACCGGCGCTATGGAAGAGACCACAGCGGTTTCGGCCGGAGCGGCGAAGGCCGTCTCGGGGCCTGATTCGGTTTCGGCGGCCACAGGCGATGCGGCGGCTACGGCCGACGGAGTTTCGGCGGGCGCAGATGATTCGGTACGGGGGCCGGCGTCGTGGCGACGATGGCGGGAGAGCGATTCGCCAGGAAGAATGAGGCCTCCGTCCCATCCGGTCGGAACTTCGACCAGGGTGGAAGGTTTTGAGGTGCCCTGGCTGACCTGAGGCTGCGGACGAGCGGGTCCTCCGTTGGAGGATTCGCCTGCCGGGGGCTTCGCCTCAGTGCGGCCGCCGTATTTCGACAACGATTCGCCGGGGAGAACGATGGGCAACTTCTGCGCGGGCACGCCGCCGGGCGCCCCACGCTCGGGCAGCGCGACGGGCTCAGAGGAAATTGCCTCCTCGACGACTTCAGGGGATTCAAGAGGACGCTCGCCGCGGGGCCCGCGTCCACGGAAGCGGCGGCCACGGCGGCCATGCCAGCGGCGGGTGCCGGACTCACCACCCTCTTCGCGTTGCTCCTGATCGGCGCGGCGTGGCTGGCCTTCGGAGGCCTGCAACTCTGGCTCTTGTTCCTGGGGACGGGGACGGGATTCGCGCGGTTCCCGCTGCTCGCGGGGCTCGCGGGCTTCGCGCTGGTCTCGTTGTTCGCGCGGCTTGCGGCCGTTGCCACCAGCGTCGACGCGCTCGAACTCGTCGGAGTCCTCTTCCTGTTCTTCGAGAAAATCGGTGACGTAGAGGAAGGCGTCCCGTTCGAGTCCGACGTCGACAAACGCGGACTGCATGCCGGGGAGGACGCGGGTTACGCGGCCCTTGTAAATGGAGCCGGCAAGTGTGTATTCATTTTCGCGCTCGTAGTAGATTTCTGCGAGCTGATCGTCTTCAAGAATCGCAAGCCGCGTTTCATGCGGCGTGCTGGATATGCAAATCTCTTTTGCCATTCCGCCTCAATGATGCCAGGCGGACCGAAGCGGATTACCGGAAAAGATCGGAGTTGCTGGACGAACCACCGGGATTGTTCGCGCACAGACCCGTTGCGTCTCGCCCCGTTCCCGGTGGAAAGGGAGGTGGAGAGAAGAACGGAGACCGCTTGCTGAGGATATGCATTGTTTCCGGAGAGACGTCCGCGCGCAAAGAGCTTGTGACCGCTTCTGCCGTCTCACGTGGCGGGGCCGTTACCCGTCTCTCGGCAAAATCAGGGCTACGGTGTCTGTCCCAAGCCTCGTCCGGAGTCGTCGCTCCCTGGGGGTCGCGCCGATCTGAGCAACGCGGCTTCGAGCTCCAATTGCCCTGAGTTTGCGCTTGCGCGCTCATTCCTGATCCTGCCCGGCCTGTTTCGATCCACTGGCCGGTTAATTAAACTTCGTTAAACTCGTTAAAACCTGCGCCCGCCCTGCGGGTCACGTTCCCAAATCTTTGTCGCGCCGGTCAATTTACGAAGCGGCTCATGCGGACATTCATCACCATGCCGAGAGCGAGAAACGTAAAGAGCACCGAGGATCCCCCATAGCTCATCAGCGGAAGAGGGATACCGGTGACCGGCATCAGCCCCAGGACCATTCCGACGTTGACGGCGATCTGAAAGATCAGCACCGCCGCTACGCCCATGACCAGGAACGAACCTGGCAGGTCTGCGGCTGTCTGAGCGTTTTGAATCAAACGCATCAGTATTAAAAAGTATATCAGCAGCACGAGGACGGCGCCGATGAAGCCGTGTTCTTCGCTGTAGGCGGCGAAAATAAAGTCGGTGTAGGGGATGGGGAGGAAGTCGCCCTGGGTCTGGGTGCCTTTGTTGGCGCCGCGCCCGAAGACGCCGCCGTCGCCGACGGCAATGAGAGACTGACGAATCTGGTAGCCGGTGCCGCGGGGATCGTCGTCGGGGTTCATGAAGCTGGTCAGGCGGGCTTTCTGGTAAGGCTTGAGGACTTTGCCGCTCTTCCAGACCACGCCGACCCCAAGGAGCATGACAAAGACCAGCAGCCAGCCTTTTTTCCAGCCGATGCCGCCCAGAAAGAGGCCCAGCAGCAGGACGGGCGCGTAGGTAAGGGCGGTGCCCATGTCCGGCTGCTTGAGGACGAGGAGCATGGGGATGGCGACCAGGCCCATGGCCTTGAAGATGTCCTTCCAGGTCAGTTCCCTTCCCGCCAGGTTCGCGAAATAACGGGCGATCACGACGATGAGGACCAGTTTGACCCATTCGGAAGGCTGGAAATGGATACCGCCGGGCAGTTTGATCCAGCGCTTGCCGCCCATGACGCGGGTGCCCACGGCCAGCACGGCGACCAGAGAGAGCAGGCAGAAGCCGTAAATCCAGTAGATGGAACTGAGCAGGCGATGATAATCGATCACCGACATGACGAACATGGCCGCCAGGCCGCCCAGGATCCACAGCACCTGCATCTTCTCAAAGCCATGAAACTTGGTGTGCATGGTCGCGCTGTAGATTTCAAGGACGCTGATGACGGAAAGCATCAGCACGAAACCAAGGAGGGTCCAGTCGAAGTCGCGGAGGGAGAGGAAGCGGCGCATACAAGAGAGGATTCCCGCGAGCGGGTCCTGCAACAGCTCTGCTGGAAAAGGGAGTCCCTGGGGGCGATTATCGCATTAATGGCTTAATCCGCCGAGACGGACGGCTCAAAGCCGTAAAATTCTCCGCAGAGAGAGACTATGGCGACAACGGCGACGCAAATCCCGCTGGAAGTCTACCTCAGGACCTCTTACCATCCTGACTGCGATTACGTGGATGGCGAGGTCCAGGAGCGCAATTTGGGGGAGTTCGATCATTCGCAGTTGCAGATGGCGATCGCAGCCTGGTTTCACTCCCATCGCAACGAATGGGGTATCCGAGTTCTGCCTGAGCAGCGGGTGCGCGTCTCCGCCAGCCGCGTCCGGATTCCGGATGTTTGCCTTGTATCGCGGGAGCGGCCGGTCGAGCAGGTCATCACGGCGCCGCCGCTGGCGATCATCGAGATTCTCTCTCCTGAGGATCGGGTGCGGCGCTACAACGATCGTCTCGAGGACTACCGGGCGATGGACGTACAGAACATCTGGGTTTTCGATCCGACTGCCCGCACAGGGTTCGACTGGCGCGCCGGATGGCAGGAACGGCAGCGGTTCGAGGTTGCCGAAACCCCCATTTACCTTGACATTCACGAGCTGTTCGCCAGTCTGGACTGAACGCGTTCCCCGCTCCTTGACTCTGGTGCTGACAACGAGAATGGCCGTTGACCCGGCACTTGCGTAAATGGGATCATTGATAGCAGTGATCTCATCGGAGGTACGTGCGATGCCGGGAAATCTCCACGTTCGCAATCTGGATGACGATCTGATCGTGCGCCTGAAGCGGCGTGCGGCGCGACACGGCCGTTCGACGGAGGCAGAGCATCGAGAGATCCTGCGGCAGGTGCTGGCCAGCGAAACGGAACCTTCCTTTGACAGTCTTGCGGCGGAGCTGCGGAAGCTGACCCGGAACCGGAAGCAGACGTCCTCAGAGGAGCTACAGCGTGAAGGACGCCAGGAGCGTTGAGCAGCTGTGTCATCGACGCCAGCGTAGCCGTGAAATGGGTTGTCGAAGAAAGCGGCACAGCGGAGGCTCTGGCCCTTCGGTCGCAGTATCGCCTGATCGCTCCCGATCTGCTGGCAGCGGAGTGCGCCAACATTCTATGGAAGAAGGTACAAAGGAAGGAGCTTTTGAGGAGCGAAGCATTGCTGGCGGCTCGTCTTCTGCAGTCGGCAGAGGTTGAGTTAGTGCCATCGCACTCTCATATGGAGGAGGCGACGCGCATGGCGGTCGATTTGGACCATCCCGCTTACGACTGCCTCTACCTTGCACTGGCCGCTGAGCAGCAATGCCCGTTCGTCACGGCCGACGAGCGTCTGGTCAAAAAGCTCAGAGAGAAGCACGGCTCAGCGGGCGATTTTGTCCTCATGCTGAGGGAAGCTGGAGCAGAACCGAAGAGGGAGAGCGCTCGATAACATGTCCCGCCCGCTGCGCGCTCACGTTCTGCTGCTGGCGGTAGTTTGCGTGTGGGGCGCAACCTTCGTGCTGGTCAAAGACGCTTTGCGGGATGTCTCTCCCCTGCTCTTCAATTTCGTGCGCATGAGTGTGGCGTTTGTCTGTCTTGCGCTTTTGTATCGCGGGCATTTTGGGCGGATGGACCGCAGCGCTGTGGTAGGGGGCGGCATAGTCGGATTCTGCCTGGCGATGGGCTATCAGTTTCAGACGGCCGGGCTGCGGCTGACCACGCCGTCGAAGTCAGCCTTTATCACGGGGATGGTGGTGGTGCTGGTGCCGCTGCTGTCGGCGATTCCGGGGCTGCGGGTGCGGCAAATAGGAGCACCGCGGTGGAATGCGTGGGCAGGGGCGCTGATCGCGTTTGTCGGGATCGTGCTGCTGACGACGCCGGCGGGTGCGAGGTTCGACTTTCGCTCCATCGGGGCAGGCGATGCGCTGACGTTCGGGTGCGCGGTGGCCTTCTCGCTGCACGTGATGGCGCTGGCGCACCTGTCACCGCGGATTCCCTTCGAACAACTGGCGGTACTGCAGATTGGGTTTGCCGCGGTGTTCATGGCGGTGAGCATGCCGCTCGTGGAGCATCCGTGGATTCACTGGAGCGCGCGGGTTGTTACGGCGCTGGCGGTGACGGCGGTACTGGCGACAGCGGTCGCCTTTGCGGTGCAGTCGTGGGCGCAACGCTTTTTACCGGCGACGCACACGGCGCTGATCCTGGCGCTGGAGCCAGTCTTTGCGTGGATTACATCGTTTCTGTTCCTGGGGGAGCGGCTGAGCCGGCGCAGTGGGGGCGGAGCGCTGCTGATTCTGGCGGGCATCGCAATAACGGAATTGATCCCCACGCCGGTGCAGCCCACGGCGCACGAAGGGGTTCCATTGTCAGCAGAGTAAGGGGTGTTGTGAGCGGGTGAGGGAGCGCGGCAGGTTTTCACTGCGCGGATGCAACCATGCGCATTATGCGGCGTCACACAGTGTAAGGCCGCGACG
Source organism: uncultured Acidobacteriota bacterium (assembly GCA_963825195.1). Lineage (GTDB taxonomy): Bacteria > Acidobacteriota > Terriglobia > Terriglobales > Acidobacteriaceae > Palsa-343. Next base: position 4,196,303 of record CAWGSD010000005.1, on the reverse strand, counting down.
ATTCCTGTCTGTAACCCACGGGAAGAGTTGTGCGTCTAAAGCGCAGTGGGACAGGGAGCGAGAGGGCAAATCCAATTGGCTCATTTCACAGGCACTATACTGGAGCGGCGGGACACGCTACAGGTGCAACCTAAAGATCACGAGGTAAGCTTCGCATGAAATCGCTTTTTGGACGGCTCCGCTATAACCGTCTCGCGTCGACCTTTACGATACTGGCCACGTTGAGCGCCGGGATTTTGATCGGCTCCGTGGTGGCACACAAGGTTCGCGGTCAGGAGTCGCAGGTCAACAGTTCCGACGCTACGCCGCTGAAAATCCCACCGGCGCGCGATGAGTCGACAGACTTTACGCGAATCGCGAAGGAAATAAGTCCGGCGGTGGTGAACATCAATACGGAAATTCTGCCCAAGCAGCAGCAGCAGAAGCGGCGCGGGCCGCATTACATGCAGCCGTGGTCGAACCCGCAGCAGCAGCCGCAGCAGCCACCCGATGACGGCAATGGCGGCGATGACGATCAGGATCAGGGACCGCAGGGCGGTCTGCAGGATTTCTTCAATCGTTTCTTCGGCATGGGACCGGACGGCGGCGGACAGGGTGATGACGGCGGAGGTCAGGAGCGCGAATCGCTGGGTTCGGGTTTCATTGTCGATTCGCGGGGATACATCATCACCAACAACCACGTGGTCGACAAAGCCGACCGCATTTATGTAAAGCTGGCCAACGATCCGGAGGGCAACCAGGGACGGCCGGCGAAGGTGATCGGGGTCGATAAGCAGACGGACATCGCCGTGATCAAGATTCAGACCGACACGCCGCTGCCGACGGTGAAGATGGGCAATTCGGACGGAGCGGAGGTAGGCGACTGGGTGATGGCCATCGGCGAACCTTTCGGACTGGCGAAGACGGTGACGGCGGGCATCATCTCGAGCAAGAACCGCACGGTGGAACAGGGACCGGCGGGTGAATTCCAGCACTTTCTGCAGACGGACGCAGCCATTAACCCGGGCAATTCGGGCGGTCCGCTGGTGAACATGGCCGGTGAGGTGATCGGCATGAACACGGCGATCTTCACGCAGTCGGCAGGCAATGAGGGCATTGGGTTCGCGATGCCGGCCAACACGGTGATCGACGTCTACAACCAGCTGATTGGGCCGGATCACCGGGTGGCACGCGGCAGCATCGGCATCGGCTTCCAGGCCAATCCGAACAGCGCGGTGGCGCGCGTCTACGGCTTCAAGGCGGGCGTGATTATCAGTTCGGTCACCCCGGGACAGCCGGCGGCGAATGCGGGTCTGAAGCCTGGAGACATTATCACCACGATCGACGGACACCAAATTAAAGACGGCAACGATCTGGTGAACATCATCTCGTCGCACAAGCCTGGCTCGCAGGTGGAGATCGGGTATCTGCGCAGCGGACAGCAGGCGCACACCACGGTGACCATCGGCGACTGGGACAAGGTGCAGGCGGCAGCCCGTGCCAGTGCCGGGCAGGGCGAAGGCAATCAGGGCCCCAGCAATAACGGGAATGCCGCTCCGGCGAAACTGGGCATCCAGGTCAGCGACCTGCCGCAGGGCGCGCCAGCCGGGCTGCATGGGGTGCTGATCGAGTCAGTAAAACCTGGCTCGTTCGCGGATGAGATCGGCGTCTCGAATTTCCAGGGCGGCGTGATCGTCTCAGTCAACAAGCGCCCGGTGCACAATGTTCAGGAATTCCAGACCCTCGTGGCCGGCTTGCACTCCGGAGACGATGTGGTGCTGGAAATTGTAGACCCGCAGCATCCTAATTCGGGCAATGAGTACCTGGGCGGCACCCTGCCATAAGCCTGCATCCAAAGTGGTACACGGGCTCCCGGAAGTTCCGGGAGCCCTGCTTGTTTTGATTGCTTTTTGAAGCAGTGAGGCATAGGCTGCTCCATAACGATCCCACTTTCTTTCAGTACCTTGAGGTTCTTATGGTTTCTTTCAGGACGTGCCAGGTCGCCGTACTTGGCCTCTTCCTGCTTGCCAGTCCGGCGTTCGCTACGCGCACGCATCGGGCTGCGACTTCGGGCCACACGCACAAGGTGCGGCGGCACGCGCATGTGGTCAAGGGGCAAAGAGGAATCGACCCCGAACGCGCCACGCAGATCCAGAACGCTCTTATCCGCGAGCACTATCTGACGGCTCCGGCTTCAGGGGAATGGGACGGCACCACCGAAGCCGCCATGCAGAAGTACCAGGCGGATCACGGTTGGCAGACCAAGCTGACTCCGGACTCCCGGGCCCTGATCAAGCTGGGGCTGGGACCGAAGACGGACTCGCCGCAATCGGTCGCCAGCACGTCGGCAGCGATTTCGAGCACGGCTGCAACGCAGGCCAACCCGGCGCAGGCCGCCAACAGCGCAATGGCGGGAACGCTGGCCGACACGCACTCCATCCAGAACTAACCGCAAAACAGTTCATCCCCTGAGAGGCAGCGGAAGAGGCCGGTTTTGAGGCCGAAGAAGTCGCCCCTCAGGGGCAAAAGCTCAGATCATCTTGCAGCCCAAAGGGCACGAGTCAACTCGTGCCCTTTCAGAACAGCGAATTTTTTCGAGAGCTGTAAGTCGTGCCCTGATCGCTGCGTTAAGTCAGCTTTGAGGTTGCGCTTCGCGCAATTTCCCATGTCTCAGAATCGAGACCCTTCGCACGCTCAGGGCAGGCTAAGGGGCAGCCGCATTCGTTTGTCTCAGGCTGTGCCTTTTCAAAGCAGCGAGTTTCGGCAAGCTATTTAGGTGTGCCCCTTCGAGGCAGCGAGTTTCCGCAAGCTGCTCCAGGCCGCAATGCGCCTTGTAAGCTACTGCTATGGGGCCTTCTACTACTTCGCTGCGGGTCCGGTACGCCGAGACCGACCAGATGGGGGTGGCGTATTACGCCAATTACTTCATCTGGTGCGAAATTGGACGCGTTGAGTTACTGCGGCAGCTTGGTTTCGATTACAAGCAAATGGAACTGGATCACAACTGCCATCTGCCGGTGGTCGAGGCCACCTGCCGCTACCGGTCTCCGGCGCGATATGACGACGTGATCGAGATCGAGACGCGGGTGGCGGCGCTGCGCCGATCGGTGATCAAGTTTGCTTATCGCCTGCTGTGCAGCCGCGAGGACGCGCCGGAGCCTGTGCTGCTGGCAGAGGCGGAGACGGTGCACGTGGTCGTGGACCGCAATATGCAGAAGGTCACCATGCCGGAGCCTTATTATTCGGCCATCCGCGCGACGCTGCATGAAGAGCAGGCGGCGCTATAAAATCACAATCGCAGACCGGGTGCAGCGGGACGAGGGTGTTCCTCGGTGACAGCACCGGACCGGTTGTTGTGCATCGGAACGATTCAGAACCAGACAATTGAGAACCAGGGTACGGAGGAATATGCGATCAGCAACTGTGGCACTTGGGTTGTTCGGGGCTCTTGCCGTTTTCACCCTCACCGGCTGCGAAACCGGGCGAGTGAACAAGCTGCACGCAGCATTCGAGCATGCTTCGGACGTGACCACGGTGGCGCATCCGCTGCCTCAGTATGCAACCGTGGCCGAAGGAGTCCCACCGGTTCCGGGATCTCCGACGGGAGCGGGGACCGACGGACACCAGCCGTATAACGACAGCGAAGCGCGGAAGAGCCCGGGCTCGGAGAAGGGCATAGCTTCCTGGCCGCGTCGCCAGCCGGTGGACAAATTCGTTCGCCAATAAGGGTCCGACTGCATCCGTGATCAGCGTTATTGAGCGGAGCGGGGTTCCCTGCTCCGCGAGTTGACGCCTGGCACTACATGACGCCGGGGGCGTTGATGCCGAGCCACGTCAGCGAGCGAATCAGTTCGCGCTGGGTAATGGCGGCGGTCGCGAGGAGAAGCTGCTTGCGCGCGGGATCCTCTTCGCTGAGGATGTGGTGGAGGCGGTAGAAATTGCTGAAATCCTGCGCCAGCTGGAAGGCGTGTTTGGCGAGGTAGGCGGGCTCGGCGGTGGAGATGCACTGATCGAGCAGCAGCGTGGTTTTGGCCGCGCGCAGCCAGACTTCCCAGATGCCTTCGCTGCCCGGGCCGCTGAGATAGCACCCGAGATCAAACCCGGCCACCGAGGCCAGCGCGTCTTCCGGCGTGGTTCCGGCCTTGCGAAAGATGCTGCGGGTGCGAACAACTGCGTACTGCAGGTAGGGGCCGGTTTCGCCCTCGAAGCTGAGCGCGTCTTTGAAATCAAAGGCGATGACAGAATTGCGGGTGTAGCGCAGCATGAAGTAGCGAAGCGCTCCTACGGCAATGTCGCGGGCGGTCTGGTCGCGCTCGGCGTCGCTTAGTTCGGGATGGCGGCTGTCGACTTCTGCGCGGGTGGCGGCGATGAGCTTATCGATGAGGTCGTCGGCTTTGACGCCGAAGCCTTTGCGACCGGAGACCTCAATGTAAGGGCGGGCACGGTCTTCTTCAGAGACGTCGTATCCGAGGTCGAGCGCGCAGCGCGGAGTGAGCGCCACCATCTCGTAAGAAAAATGCGTGTAGTGGGCGGCCTGTTCGGTATAGCCGAGGCCGCGCAGAGCTTCGATGACGTTGGCCTGGGGATCGGACTGGCGCGAATCGATGACGTTGAAGATGGCCTGAGCGCCGCCGAAGCGGGGATGGTTGGGCTCGCCGGTTTCGGCGGAGATCCAGCACTCGCGGTCGGCGTAGGCGAAGAAAGGTCTGTAGGCGAAGTCGCGGCCAAGAAGGCCGAACTTCCAGAGGTGGTAGGCGATGTCTTTGCCGACGTAGGTGACGGTGCCGTTGGAGCGGACAATGACCTTCGCATCCTCATCGGGTCCTTCGCGGACGGCGAACTCGCTTCGCGGCCCTTCGCGGGCAGCGGACTCGCTTCGCGATTCGGTCGCAAGTGAGGATGAGTCCGAAGTCTCTGCTGAGCCGGCCCGCTTCATGACCCAACAGCCTTTGTTCTTGCCCTCTGTTTCGAAGTAGAGAACGCCTTTGGCTTTGAGCTGTTCGAAGGCCAGATCCCAGAAGTGGAGATGGAGGATTTCGCTTTCACGGGGGAGCAGGTCGTATTCGATGCCGAGGCGCAGCATGGTTTCAAGATGGCGGCGCAGGATGGCGGTCGAGACGAGGTCGGCGATTTGCGCGGTTTCGTTGCCGCCGGCTTCGATGGCGTGCAGCGTGTCGAGGCGCAGTTGCTTACGGGCCGCGGCGGCTTCAGGATCGGCGGTATACCACTGCGAGACGCGCGCGTAGAGGTCCCAGCAGTAGTAGTCGATGCGCTCGCCGGAAGCGGTGAGGCGATCCATCAGCGCGTGGACCGCGTCGAGCGACAAACCCTCGAGGTGGATGAGGCCAACGACGACATCCGCAACCTGAACGCCGGTGTTGTCGATGTAGTTCTGCACATCGACCTGATTGCCTGCGGCGCGCAGCAGGCGCACGAAGGTGTCGCCGAGGATCGCATTGCGGAGATGGCCGATGTGGGCGGCTTTGTTGGGATTGATGCTGGTATGCTCGACCAGTTCATGCAGGGACTGCGGGGGCGGGGGCACATCGCCGGAGATCGCGAACGATTTGGCAAGAGCAGAACGGTCGAGGCGGGCGTTGATGTAACCGGCACCGGCCACCTCAAAGGCCACGAAACCGGGTACGGGACCGAGCGCGGCGACCACTTCTTCGGCAATTTTGCGCGGCGGTTTGCGGAGCTTGCGTGCCAGTTCAAAGGCAATGGGCGTAGCGAACTCGCCGAAGGCCAGCTCCGGCGGCTGCTCAAGAACCACGGTTTCGACTTCGATTTGATAGAGGCTGCGCAGCGCAGCGCGGATGCGCTCCTGGAGCTGTTTCTGCTGTCTCAGATACACGAGGAAACCACCGCCGGAAGTAAGAAAAGACCCTGATTTTTCAATTGATTTTATCAGGGGCACGCGTTTGACGCTGGCGGAGTGGCTCCCTAAGATGAGAAAGAGCCGGTCTCTTTTTTCCATGCCTGAGTCGAACAAGTTCTATCTCACGACGCCGATTTACTACGTCAACGCGCGGCCGCATATCGGCCACACCTACACGACCGTGGTGGCCGATGCGATTGCACGGCGTAAGCGTTCGCTGGGGATCGACACATGGCTTTTGACCGGCACCGACGAGCATGGGCAAAAGATCGAGCGCTCCGCGAAGCAGGCGGGGTGCAGTCCGCAGGAGTTTGCGAATCGCGTGTCGGCGGAATTTCGCGGGCTGTGGGACCGGATGGGGCTCACCTACGACGACTTCATCCGCACCACCGAGCCCAGACATAAGCAGGCGGTGCAGAAGCTGTTCGCGCTGCTGCAGGAGAAGGGGTACATCTACAAGGGCTCGTACACGGGACAGTATTGCGTGTACGACGAGTTGTATGTGGAGGCACCGCCGGGCGCGCCCTGCCCCGACTGTGGACGGCCGACGGAGACGGTGAGCGAGGAGAACTACTTCTTCAAGCTGTCGGCCTTCGAGCGCAGGCTGCTGGAGTACTACGAGGAGCATCCGGAATTCATCCGGCCGGAGACGCGGCGGAACGAAGTGATTTCGTTTGTGAAGAGCGGGCTGCGCGATCTGTCGGTGAGCCGGACGAGCTTCAACTGGGGCATTCCGGTTCCAGGCGATGAGAAGCACGTGATCTACGTGTGGATGGATGCGCTGGCCAACTACATCACGGCGCTGGGATGGGGCAGCGATGACGCTTCGAAGTTCGAAAAGTACTGGCCGGCCGATGTGCACATCGTGGGGAAAGAGATTGTCCGGTTCCATTGCGTCTACTGGCCGGCGTTTTTGATGGCGGCGGGACTGCCGCTGCCGAAGAGCGTGGTGGCGCACGGGTGGCTGCTGTTTGAAGAGAGCAAGATGTCGAAGTCGCGCGGAAACATTGTGCGCGCGGAGACGATTCTGGACGTGCTGGGCGCCGATGCGCTGCGCTACTTCCTGATGCGCGAGATCGTCTTCGGGCAGGACGGCAGCTTCTCGTTTGACGCGCTGGTGCAGCGCTACAACTCCGATCTGGCGAACGGCTATGGGAATTTGGTGAGCCGGACGCTGGCGATGATGGGGCGGTACTTCGGCGGGGTGGTGCCCGAGCCGGCCGCGGGATCTGCGGCACAGGCCAGCTCGATCGCGGTAGAGATTCCGAAGGCCATCGCTGCCTTTGGCGAGCGCTTCGATGCGATGGATTTTTCGCGCGCTCTGGAGACGGCGTGGGCCATGGTAGCGGCCGTCGACGGCTATCTGACGGCGACGGCGCCGTGGAAGCAGGCCGAGAGCGTGACCGATGAGCAGCAGCAGGCGCTGCGCGCGAACGTGCTGTACACGGCGGCGGAGGCGATCCGCATCATCACGGCGCTGGTCTATCCGGTGATACCGGATGCGGCGGCGAAGGTTTGGGCGCAGCTGGGGCTGGGCGATATTCACAAGGCGGATTTGAAGGATTTGCACTGGGGGGGGCTGCAGCCGGGGACGAAGCTCGGAGAGGCGAGCCCCTTATTTCCCCGGGCCGACAAGGAGGCAATTACACGGATGAGCGAACTGGAGCAGAAGAACATCGTGGCACCGGTGAACGGTAGCCCTGCCGCTGAGGCGGTGGCAGAGAAAGCCGGTAAGGGAAACGCTGCCGAGGGACGGATCTCGAAGCTGCACTCGCTGATCGACGGGTTGGCGGTGGCCATGGCTGAGTCGACGAATGAGACGGCGGCAGTGATGGCCTTTGAGAGCGCCATTGCGGAAACGGTGCGGGAGACGGTCGGGGGCAAGGCCGCACGTTCGTCGTCGCCTCCCCATCTGGCGCCGGGTACGGCGACACCCCCGGCAGCGGCACCAGTTGCGGCCGCCGCACCAGCGGCCGTGTCGGCAGCGGGCGACAAGATCACGATCGACGACTTCTCGAAGGTCGAGCTCCGGGTCGCGCAGGTGAAGGTGGCAGAGCGCGTGCCGAAGGCGGACAAACTGCTGCGTCTGGAGGTCGATCTGGGGTACGAGACGCGGCAGATTCTGGCCGGCATTGCTGAGGCGTATACGCCGGAGTCGCTGATTGGGCGCAAGGTGGTGATTGTGGCGAATCTGGCGCCGCGCAAGCTGCGCGGCTATGAGTCCAACGGCATGATTGTGGCGGCTTCGCTAGAAGGTGGCAAGCCGGTGCTGGCTGGGTTCCTGGAAGATGTGGAGATTGGGGCGCGGCTGAAGTAGGCAGAGCTCAGAGCGCAGGGCTCAGGGCTGAGCAGACGATGCGCAGGAGTGCGAGTCCTGGCCTTATCCGTGTTGGCAAGAGACGCGAGGTCTACCGTTGATTGATTCTCACGCCCATCTCGACAGCCCTCGCTACGACGAGGATCGCGACGCTCTGCTGGAGCGGGCTTACGCCGCGGGGGTGCGGGAGGTGCTTTCCATCGGCATCGGAGATGGGCCGGAGACGATGCACCAGGCGCTCGAAATCAGCCGGGAGTACGCAGGGCGACCGGGGATGCCGCAGATCTGGGCGAGCGCCGGGGTGCATCCGCATGAAGCGCGGCTGGCTGATGAGGCAGCCTACATGAAGCTGGACGGGCTGCTGCAGGAGCCGGAGGTGCTGGCCTGTGGCGAGATCGGCCTCGACTACTTTTACGACCATTCGCCCAGGGATGTGCAGAAGACGGTGTTTACGCGGCAAATGGAGATCGCGGCTGGACGGAAGAAGCCGATCATCATTCACTGCCGGCCTTCAGGGACCAGCACGGATGCCTGGGATGACACGCTGGAGATGCTGCGGACACAGTGGGCGCAGACCGGGCTGGGAGGCGTTTTGCATTGCTTTACCGGAGAATGGCGGCATGCGCGGGAGGCGATGGAGCTCGGGTTTCTGATTTCCTTTGCCGGCAATGTGACGTTTCCCAAGGCGCAGGCGATCCGGGATGCGGCGGAGGCGGTGCCTCTGGACCGCATGCTGATCGAGACGGACGCGCCGTTTCTGGCGCCGGTGCCGAACCGCGGCAAGCGCAACGAGCCGGCCTGGGTGAAGGAAGTCGCGATGAAGATTGCCGAGTTGCGAGGCGTGGAGGCGGAGGAGATCGATGCCCGCACCACGCAGAACTTCTGTTTACTGTTTGGACAGCCAACTGACGCCGCCAGGCTCGATTTGCACCGGTAGCGGATAATCTAAGACAGGGATCCAGTACAGGGATCCGGGGACAGGGGCAGATATGGCAGCGGAGAATACCTTCGACATCGTCAGCAAAGTGGACATCCAGGAAGTGCGCAACGCCATCGATCAGGCGACCAAAGAGGTACGCACCCGTTTCGATCTGAAGGATTCGAAGTCGGAGATCAAGCTGGAAGGCGAGGAGGCGATTCAGTTGGCCTCGGCCGATGAATATAAGCTGGAAGCAGTGACGGAGATCCTGCGGCAGAAGCTGGTGAAGCGGGGCGTGTCGCTGAAGGCGCTGACTTTTGGAACGATCGAGAAGGCCATGGGTTCGAGCGTGCGTCAGAAAGTGTCGCTGCAGCAGGGAATTGCGGGTGAAAAAGCCAAAGAGATCGTGAAGATCATCAAAGACTCGAAGAAGAAAGTGCAGGCTTCGATTCAGGGTGACACGGTGAGGGTATCGGGCAAGGATCGGGATTCGCTGCAGGAAGTGATTGCGCTGCTGCGCGGGCGGGACCTGGGCATCGACATGCAGTTCACGAATTACCGCTCGAACTGAGCGGGGGCCCTGAGAGAAGGCTCGGCCGCGAGCGCGGCGGGCAACGGAGACTGAGTGAGTACAGCGGCGACAGCAACAGCGAAGGAAGTATTCGAATTGCTGCATGACGATCTCGCGGCCATTGAGCGGGAGTTTGGCGCGGACGCGGTCTCCTCGGTGCAGGCCATCACGGAAATCTCCGATTATCTGCGGGAGGGCGGCGGGAAGCGCATACGGCCTTCGCTGCTGCTGCTGGCGGCGCGGGGTCTGGGCTATTCGGGACGCGGGATGATCCGCCTGGGCGCGGTGGTGGAGATGGTGCACACGGCTACGCTGGTGCACGACGATATCATCGACGCGGCGGACACGCGGCGCGGGCGGCCCTCGACGAATCGCACCTGGGGCAACAGCAAATGCGTGCTGGTGGGCGACTGGCTGTACATGCAGGCCTTCCGCATCGCGCTGGGCGAACGCAGCTTTCGTATTCTCGAACTGCTGATCAGCCTGACCCAGCAGATGGTGGAAGGCGAGCTGCTGCAGATGGAGCGGCTGGGCAAGCCGATCTCCGAAGACGAGTACAACGACCTCATCTATCGGAAGACGGCGTGCCTGTTCGAGGTGTCGATGCGTCTGGGCGCGGTGCTGGCCGGCGCTAAGCGAGACGTGGAAGACTCGCTGGGCGAGTATGGGCGCAACCTGGGGCTGGCGTTTCAGATTGTGGATGACGTGCTGGATCTGACGGCCAGCGAAGAGGTGCTGGGCAAGCCGGTGGCCAGCGACCTGCGCGAAGGCAAGGCGACGCTGGCGGTGATTCACACACTGCACAACGGCAGCACGGCTGCGGAGCGAGCGGCGATCCAGACGGTGCTGCGGGATCAAAACTTCGACCAGGTGACGCCGGCGGAGATTCTGCATATCCTGAACCGGAACCAGTCAGTGAATTACGCCATGCAGAGGGCCTTTGGCTATGCCGCGGCGGCGCAGGCGGCACTGGCGGTGCTGCCGGATTCCGAATACAAGCGCGCCCTGCAGTGGATGCCGGAGTTCGTGGTGGCGCGCGAGAAGTAGTTCCCTTCCCCGACGGTGGCGACGCTGTACTCTTATCGACAATGAAACTGTTGGCATTGGCACAGGCGCTGGGAGCGGAGCTGCGTCCGGCAGACGCGGATGCGGAAGTGACCGGCGTGGCCAGCGCTGGTTCGGCTACGGCGGAGACTTTGGTCTTTGCAGAAGATGCGGCTTCGCTCGAAGCAGCGCTGGCTTCACGGGCGGCGGCGGTCATTGTCTCGGCAAAGCTTGCGGCGGCCGGCGCGGAGAAGACGCTGCTGGTGGGAGCGCAACCGAAGCTGCTGTTTGCGCGGGCGGCGCGGATTCTGGGGCCTGTCGAGACGAAGACGGGTGTGCATCCGACGGCGATTGTGGACCGGTCGGCCAGCCTGGGCGAAGGGATTTCGATTGGCGCGTACGCGGTAATCGAAGCCGGGGCGCGGATCGGCGCGGAAACGAGAATTGGATCTGGGGCGGTCATCGGCGCGGGCGTGCAGATCGGCGCGAACTGCCGGATTTATCCGCGCGTGGTGCTCTATCCGAGGACGGAGTTGGGCGACAATGTGGTGGTTCATGCCGGTGCAGTGCTGGGCTCGGATGGATTCGGCTATGTGCGGGATGCGGTTTCGGGCGAGTATCTGCAGTTCCCGCAGCAGGGCCGGCTGGTGATTGGGGACGACGTGGAGATTGGGGCGAACACCACGATCGACCGCGGTGCGCTGGAGGAGACGCGCATCGAGCGCGGGGTGAAGATCGACAACCTCGTTCACCTTGGACACAACGTGCGGGTGGGGCGCAATGTGGTGATTGCGGCACAGACCGGGGTCTCGGGATCGAGCAGCATTGGAGCGGGTGCGGTGGTGGGCGGACAAGTGGGCATCGGCGATCATGCGGTGGTGGAGGAGCAGGTCATCCTCGGATCGGGGTCGGGAGTTTTGACGCACAAGAAGGTAAAGGGGGCCGGGGTGGTGTTCTGGGGCAGACCGGCGCGGCCGCTGCGGCAGTATCTGAAGGAACTTGCTGCGCTCGCGCGGCTGGCCCGCGCATCGGATAAGCAGGGGGATTCGTAGTGGCGGTCATCGTGGTCGGCGGACAGACGCGGAACATTGGGAAGACCTCGGTGGTTGCCGGGTTGATCGCTGCTCTGCCGGAGTTTCACTGGACCGCTTTCAAGATCACGCAATACGGGCATGGATTCTGCACGGCCGATGGGAAACCCTGCCAGTGCCAGACGGCAGACTCCTGCGTGTCGGTGAGCGCGGAACGGGATGCGGCGAGCGGCACAGATACGGCGCGGTTTCTGGCGGCGGGCGCTGCACGGTCGATCTGGGTGCGTACGCGCATCGGGATGCTCGCGGACGCTGTGCCACGGATCGAACAGGAGATTGCGGGCTCCGAGAACGCGATTCTGGAGTCGAACAGCATTTTGGAATTCATGAAGCCGGATCTGTATCTGAGCGTGCTGGATCCTTCAGTGGCGGACTTCAAGAGCTCGGCCCAGCGATTTCTGGAGCGGGCGGATGCGGTGTTGTGGTCTGCGGCAGGCTTGAACCACAGATGAAAGGCTGCAGGATGCTGTGCTGCGCAATAAGCCAGGGTTTGCGATCGCAGCGCCGGAATATGTGAGCGATGCGCTGGTTGAATTCGTGCGGAGCCGCCTGCTCGAGAGCGTACCGGCGGGCGGTTAGCGCGTCTTCCTGGTCGCTCGGGCCTCTCTGGAGAGGATGCCTGCGCTGACCGGGGAGGGCTCAAGGACAGTTGTCATTTCCGTTCCGGCCTTGCGCAACAGGGCTATCCTTGTGGGTAAGACCACGTATGGCGTCGGCAGGAAAACGTATGGCAAGCGCAGGAAAACCTATGGCTACAGCCACGCAGACGAGCGAAGAACAAGCTCGCCGAGTGCCCCTCGAGGTGTATCTCCATTGCTCCGACTGGGAGCCGGACGCGGAGTATGTTGATGGGGAGATCGAGGAAAGGCCCATGGGAGAATACGATCATTCGTCATGGCAGCATGCGATTCAGACCTGGTTTCAGACACACGCGCGCGAGTGGAACATTCGAGTGCGTCCGGAGTTGCGAGTGCAGGCAGGCGAGATGCGCTATCGCGTTCCCGACGTGAGCATTCTTGATCGCGGCCAGCCCATCGAGCAGATTGACACGCACCCGCCGCTGGCGGTCTTCGAGATTCTGTCGCCTGAAGACCGGTATTCACGGCTGATGCGGAAGCTCCGGGATTACGCTTCCATGGGTATTCCGCAGATTTGGGTCATCGATCCGGAAGGTCCTTCGATCCAGCGATATCAGCAGGGCCAGCTCATCAATAGCGATCTTTTCGAGCTGCCGGACCGGGGAATTCGTTTCGAATTCAAAGAGATTGAGGCGCTTCTCGACTAAGTGTTACTGACCGAAGGGCTCGCGTTTCATCGAGCCATCGCGCTGTTTGACCAGCATCTCCATCTTGCCTTCGGCTTCTTCGAGCTGCTTGCGGCATTCGGCGGAGAGGCGTGTGCCTTCCTCAAAGAGCTTCACAGATTCCTCGAGCGGCAGATCGCCGCGTTCCATCTGAGCAACAATCTCTTCCAGTTTTTTCAGCGAGTCCTCAAAGCTGGGCAACGCGGGTCTCCTCGGGATTAGCTGCCGGTGCGGATGGCTGCTCGGCTGTAGCTGAGCGCTGGGGCAGCACCTCGACCAGAACTTCAGCAGCGGCGCTGTAGCGGCCGAAGGGGGCACTGACCTGGACGCCCTGCACCATGGTGCGCGCGGCGGCGAGCATCTCCTGCGCGATACGGATGCCTTCGGCTTTCGCATGCTCCGGCGTGGAGGCGCGCTGCATGCGGAGCAGAATTTCGTCGGGGACGCTGACGCGCAGATCGTTCTTCATGAACTCAGCATTGCGCAGGCTGGTAAGCGGCCAGATTCCGGCCACGACGGGGATACGGAATTGTTCAATGCGCTTCAGGAAGGCCTCAAGGATGCGCAGGTCGAAGACCGGCTGGGTGATGGCGTACTCGGCTCCCGCTTCGACCTTCCAGGCAAAGCGGCGAATCTCGTTGTCGACGTCGGGCACGCCGGGATTCGCGGCGACGGCGATGGTGAATCCGGTGGATGCACCGATGGGGTTGCCGCCGATGTCGAGGCCATGGTTGAGACGGCGCACGATGTTCACGAGGCCGATGGCGTCGACGTCGTAAACGGCGGTGGCGTCAGGGTAATTGCCCAGCTTGGGCGGATCGCCGGTGAGGCAGAGAATGTTTTTGAGGCCGATGGACGAGGCGCCGAGCAGGTCGCTCTGGATGCTGAGGACGTTGCGGTCGCGGCAGGTGTAGTGCAGGATCGTCTCGATGCCGGTCTTCTGCTGGATCTGGATGCAGAGGCTTTGCGCGCTCATGCGGGCCGAGGCGCGGGGTGAATCGGGAACATTGATGGCATGGATGCCGAGCGCGGCCATCTCGCGCGCGCCTTTGAGCTCCTTGCTGCAGTCGATGCCGCGGGGCGGAACGATCTCCACCATGGTCACGAATTCACCGGTGTGGACCAGCCGTCCGATGCGGGAGCGCTGCTCGATGGGGGCTGGCGGCGTTTCTGTGACGATGGGCTCCGTTGCGGAGCGCGCGCCGTGACTGGCGGTCTGAGCGCCGGCGGCACGGAGAGCCGACTTCATGGCCCGGATGTGCTGCGGCGTGGTGCCGCAGCAGCCGCCGATGAACTGGACGCCCGCCTTGATGAACTTGCGGGCAAAGCTGGCCATGTACTCCGGCGAGCAGAGGTAGATGTTGCGGCCTTCGACGGAGCGCGGCATGCCGGCATTCGGCATGGCCATCAGGGGAAGGGACGTGGCGGCGGCCATGCGCTCCATGGCGGTGAGGACCGTGGCGGGACCGACGCTGCAGTTGCAGCCGATGGCGTCGACGCCCCAGGAGGCGATGCGAGTCGCAGCAGTTTCGGGTGCGGAGCCGTCGAGGCAGTTGGCCTCCTCATCGACCGTGATCATAACGATGACCGGGACATCGGGGGCGACCGCGCGCGCGGCGAGCACAGCCTGCTCGGCTTCATTGAGAGCGGTCATGGTTTCGATGATGAGAAGGTCGACGCCGACACCGGGACCACCGGCGACCAGGGTGCGCATCTGCTCGGCGAAGGCCTCGCGGGCCTCTTCGAGGGAGGTTTTGCCCAGAGGCTCGAGGTGAACACCCAGAGGCCCGACGGAACCCGCGACATACGCGGTGCCGGCCTGCTTTTCGGCCAGCTGCTGGACGGCCTGGCGCGCCAGGCGCACACCGGCCTGGTTGATGTCGGCGAGGCGGTCGCGCAGACCATAGCGCTGCAGTCGAAGCGCATTCGCGCCGAAGGTGTTGGTCTCGATGATCTCGGCGCCGGCCTGCAGGTACTCATCGTGTACACCCCGCACCAACTCCGGCTGGGACAAATTCAGCTCGTCGTAACATCGGTTGATGAATACGCCCCGCGCGTAGAGGGACGTACCCATAGCGCCGTCACAGAGAACCGTGCGGCGGCCAAAGATCGGCTCAAGGCGGCTGGTCATGTCGGGGAGAACCTTCGTCTCATGGTAGCAGGGCGGTAAACGGGAGCTTTGCGGGGTTTTGAGGCTGATCCGAGGGGCTTCGGCGTGCAGGCTGTCATCTGGTCCTGACGGGACAGTCGAGGCAGGCCAGGATCGTGACCGTATCCGGCCTGCCAGGGCTTGCCGTAGCTACCCCGTTGCCGGGTGGTAAACTGAATAGGACGCCCATGCCGCTAAAGACCTTATTTCTCAACCCTCCTTCCTTTGAAAATTTCGACGGCGGCGCGAGCTCGCGCTGGCCGGCCACCCGTGAGATCGAGTCGTACTGGTATCCAGTGTGGCTTGCGTATCCGGCCGGAATGCTGGAGGGCTCGCGCCTGCTCGATGCGAACCCGCACCACGTGTCCTGGCAGCAGGTGAACGAGATCCTGAAGGACTACGAATTCCTGGTACTCTTCACCAGCACCATTGGCTGGTCAGGCGACCAGCGGATGGCTGAGGTCATCCGGCAGACGCACCCGAATCTGAAGATCTGCTTTGTGGGGCCGCCGGTCACCACCGATCCGGACAAGGCGCTGAAGGAGTGCGCGGCGATCGACTTTATCTGCCGGCGCGAGTTCGACTTCTCGGTGGTGGAGTTTGCCAACGGCAAGCCGCTCGACGAGATTCTCGGGATCAGCTACCGCAAAAACGGCCAGGTGGTGCACAACCCTGACCGCCCGCAGGTGGAGAACCTGGATGCGCTGCCGTGGGTGACGGATATCTACAAGCGCGACCTGGACGTAACGAAGTACAACGTGCCGTTCCTGCTGCATCCGTTCGTGTCGCTGTACTCGACGCGCGGCTGCCCTGCGCAGTGCACCTTCTGCCTATGGCCGCAGACGCTGAGCGGGCACGCATGGCGCAAGCGTTCCACCGATGACGTGGCTGCGGAGATGGCACACGCGAAGGAACTGTGGCCGAATGTGAAAGAGTTCTTCTTCGACGACGATACCTTCAACATCCAGAAGGCACGGACGGTCGAGCTGTGCGCGAAGCTGAAGCCGCTGAAGCTGACGTGGTCGTGCACGTCGCGCGTGACCACCGACTACGAGACGCTGAAGGCCATGCGAGAGGCCGGATGCCGGCTGCTGATCGTGGGCTTCGAGTCGGGCGATCCGCAGATTCTGAAGAACATCAAGAAGGGCGCCACGGTGGAGCGGGCACGCGACTTCGCACGGGATTGCCACAAGCTGGGGCTGACCATCCACGGCGACTTCATTCTGGGGCTGCCGGGGGAGACGAAGGAATCGATCCGCAACACCATCAACTTCGCGAAGACGCTGGACGTAGAGACGATTCAGGTTTCGATCGCGCACGCCTTCCCTGGGACTGAGTTCTACGAGCACGCCCGCGCCAATGGATTCATCACTAACGAGAACAAGATGACCGACGCAGGCGGCCACCAGCTGGCGCACATCGAGTACCCGGGGCTGCCGACTGAGTATGTGCTGGAGATGGTGAACCGCTTCTACGACGAGTACTTCTTCCGGCCGAAGGCGGCATGGCGTGTGGTGAGCAAGGCCATTGCCAACCGCGACCTGAAGCGGCTCTACATCGAGTCGAAGTCGTTTCTGAAGCTGCGTTCGGAGCGGAACAAGATGGTGCGGGAGAGCAAGGCGCAGAAGAGCAACGAGCCGGCGTCGCCGCTCAACGCACAAGCATAGGCTCGGATCCCTGGCCCGGAGACGAGCCGGACTCTTTTCGGCCGGCTGGGATGCCGGCCATTCGACTGACCGTTTTTTCTGGCGGATGGATTGCCGGCGGTTTGCTTGTCCCCCGCTTCTGTTGTTGCCATGACCCGATCCACGATGACATTCCGGCGCTACCTGGTGCTTGCGGTGGTCACGCTCACCGCGTCGTTCGGCGACACGTTTCTGGCGCGGGGCATGAAGAGCCTGGGTCCGGTCTCGCTGGCACATCCGGCGCAGCTGATTCACGCCATCTTTTCACCATGGGTGGCGGCCGGCATTGTGCTGCTTACTGGGTTTTTCGCCTCCTATCTGACGGCGCTGTCGTGGGCCGATCTGACGTTTGTGCTGCCGGCCAGTTCCCTGGGTTACGTAATCATGACGGTGCTGGCTCACTGGTGGCTGCACGAGCGGGTTTCTCCGCTGCGCTGGCTGGGCGTGCTGTTTATTACGGCGGGCGTGGGTTTTGTGACGCGCGGACCTTCGTATACGGATCACGGGCCGGATCTTGCCGGCGATACGGAAGAGGAGTTGGTTCTTGCCGGGGAGGTGCGGCCGTGATGCACGCGCAGGCGGTGCTGGCGACGAGCTCGATGATCGCAGCGATTGTGCTGACAGCGACGGCCGGGGATATTCTGACGGCCTCGGCCATGCGGCAGATCGGCGACCTCGACCGCATCCGCGCAAAGCGTGGGATTCCCGGGGCAGCTGTGGCTGTGGTAACGAATGGCCGGTTTGGACTGGGCGTGGTTTGCCTGGCGCTGAGCTTCTTTTCCCTGCTCTACGCCTTCAGCCATCGGGATCTGAGCCTGATCGGACCCGCCGCGACTTCGCTGACGTTTGTGACAAATGCGGTGGCGGCGCGAATGTTCCTGCGGGAGAACGTAGACCGACGGCGGTGGACTGCGGCGATCTTCGTTTGTGCGGGGGTAGCGCTGCTTGCGTTCTAAAGGGAAATGTCCGGAAACAGGACACAGTTGGTATCGGCGTACCACTTTTGGGCATTGATTTTCCACAGTACGGTGAATTTTTGGATGAAGCCCGTGGCATAGCTCCTGTTGCTTCGACAGCATATCTACTTGCAATCAAATGGCTTATAGACAATAAGGGCGGCCTGAAAAAAAGATTCGCGAAAGCAGCGACAACTCTGGCGGCCAGCGTGCATCTATATAGGCAACAACAGAGGCAACTACAGGCGTTACCAACCTACCTGGTTTTGAGTCTCTCCTTGAAAGAACCTCGCGATTAGAGAATCGCGAGACCTCCAATTCACCCCCGGAAACTCCTCCCCAATGCCTCTGAAGCAGGCCCGCTGGAAAGCGGGCCTTTCGCTTTTCTGACGAGCTTTATTTTCCGGACATCGAGGCTGCGCGGCTTCCTCCCTGCCCTTCTGGTATTCTGCGTCGGCGAATCACGACCGGAGGAATGAATGAAGCTGTTGGCCGCACCCCCACTTCTGCTGCTGTCGGTAAGCATGGCCTTCGCGCAGCAGGGAACGACCGCCGCACAGGCTCCCAATACGGACACCAGCTACATCGATGCCGACGGAACGGCGCACATCACGCGGGTGATGCCGGTGCCGCCGGATCTGAGCGCGGAGGCGAAGAAGATGATGGCGCGGCCTGTCTCCGATGCGGCCAGACCACAGAGCCTCGAAGAGAGGCGGCATGGAACCGATGTGTGGCAGGCACATGCAGGCGAGGTAGCGCGCGGAGTTTTTCCCGCGAATGTAGAGGAGAGCAAAATCGCCGGTGTACCGGTTCGCATTGTGACGCCGCCCGCGGATATGGACGCGGATCATGTGCTGATCAATATCCACGGCGGCGGGTTCAATTCGGACTCGGGATCGCTGACCGAATCGATTCCCATCGCGAACCTGACGAAGATGAAGGTGGTCGCAGTGCTGTACCGGCTGGCACCGGAGCATCCGTTTCCGGCCGGGCTGGATGACGTGGTCGCGGTGTATAAGGAGATGCTGAAGACTTACAAGCCGGGGCACATTGGAATCTACGGGACATCGGCCGGCGCGATCCTGACCGCCGAGGTAGCGGTGGAATTGAAGAAACTGGGGCTGCCGCTGCCGGGAGCGCTGGGCGTCTTCTCCGGGATGGGGGATTTCTCGCGTCCGGGCGACTCATGGGCGATGTACTCGCTGCAGGGGCTCTCGGGACATCTGGAGCCGCCGGTACCCGGAGCGCACGATCCGGAGTACGCGGGCACGACGGACCTGCGGGACCCGGTGCTGTCTCCGCTGTTCGCGGATCTGAGCGGGATGCCGCCGACGTTATTTATCACCAGCGGGAGGGACCTGCTGCTGAGCGGCACGACGATTCTCGACCGGGCTTTCCTGCGGGCAGGCGATGACGATGCGCAGCTGGTGGTGTTCGAGGGGTTGGCGCACGCCTTCTGGAACGATGCGACGCTGCCGGAGTCAAAGGAGGCGGACGGGATTATGGCGCGATTTTTTATTCGGCATCTGAAGCAGTAACGACAAATTTCGGGCAGGATGATTTTCCCACCGCATGCAGATTACCGACCTGCTGTTTGGAAAGCCGCTGGCTACATCGGAGGAACGCGCCGAGCACATTGGACCTGCGGCGGGCATCCCCGTTTTTGGACTTGATGCGCTGAGCTCGGCTGCGTACGGGCCGGAAGCGGCGCTGACGCTGCTGCTGCCGCTTGGCGTCGGCGGCATTCACTTTATTGAGCCGATCACCGCAGCGATCCTGATCCTGCTGGTGATTCTGTATTTCTCCTATTCGCAGACGATCGAGGCGTATCCGCACGGCGGCGGGTCCTACACGGTGGCGAGCGAGAACCTCGGCCAGGGCCCAGGATTGCTGGCCGCCGCAGCACTGATGATCGATTACGTGCTGACCGCGGCAGTGGGGATCTCGGCGGGCGTCGGCGCGCTGATCTCGGCGGTGCCTTCGCTGCAGCCGCATACCCTGCAACTGTGCCTGGTTGTGCTGCTGCTGCTGACGCTGGTGAACATGCGCGGGGTACGGGACACAGGCGTGGCGTTCCTGATCCCGACTTATTTCTTCTTAGGGACGCTGCTGACGGTGATCGCGGTGGGGCTGATCCGCGCCGTTATCAGTCATGGGCATCCGACAGCGGTGGTGCCACCGGCGCAACTGCCGGCTGCGACGGCCGCGGTGAGCCTGTGGCTGCTGCTGAAGGTCTTCTCCAGCGGCTGCACGGCGATGACGGGCGTGGAGGCGGTAAGCAACGGGGTGATGGCCTTCCGCGAGCCGAGGACGAAGAACGCGCGCACGGCGCTGACGGTGATCATCGCGCTGCTCATCGTGCTGCTGGCGGGCATCGCGACGCTGTGCCGGATATACCACGTGGGCGCTACGGATCCCGGAGGTCCGGGATATCAGAGCGTGCTGTCGCAGTTAACCGGCGCCGTCCTGGGCCGGGGATGGTTTTATTACCTGACCATCGGCTCGATTCTGACCGTGCTGGCGCTTTCGGCGAACACGGCGTTTGCAGACTTTCCGCGGCTGTCGCGGGCCATCGCGCTGGATGGATATCTGCCGCATCTCTTCCTGTTCCGCGGACGGCGGCTGCTGTACTCGTGGGGTATCTACGCTCTGGTGGCGCTCACCGCTTCGCTGCTGATCCTGTTCGACGGGGTGACGGACCGGCTGATTCCGCTGTACGCGATTGGGGCCTTCATGGCGTTCACGCTGTCGCAGGCGGGCATGGTGGTGCACTGGAAGCGGAAGGGCGGCCAGCGCGCGACGCTGCGGATGGTAGTAAATGGCACGGGCGCGGTGGCCACGGGCATCACCACCCTCGTGGTGCTGGCCACCAAGTTTGTTGCCGGAGCGTGGGTGACGGCGCTGCTGATTCCCTGCCTGATCGCGCTGATGGCGGCGGTGCACCGGCATTACCAGCGCGTCGCTCGGGAGACGGCGTGCCCAACACCGCTGCAGACAACGAACATTCACCCGCCTATGGTGATCATTCCAATGGATCGCTGGAGCCGAATTTCGGCCAAGGCGCTGCGCTTTGCGCTGTCCATATCCCCGGATCTGCAGATTGTGCATGTGGACTCCGACGACAGGGATCACGGTGCCGATGAAATTGCCCTGCAATGGAACGAAAAAATTTTGGCACCCTTGCGGGAAGCAGGATTGCCGGAGCCGAAGCTGGTGCGGCTGCATTCGCCGTTCAGGACGGTGCTGATGCCGCTGCTGGATTTCGTGCTGTCGGAGGAGCGGAAGAACGAGGACCGTCACATCGCAGTGCTGGTGCCGGAACTGGTGGTGCGGCACTGGTGGGAGAACCTGCTGCACAACCAGCGGTCGAGCCTGCTGAAGCTGCTGCTGCTGGTGCGGGGAAAGCAGCGGATCGTGGTTATCAACATTCCGTGGTATCAGGAATAACCGCGCCGGGAAAAACAAGAGGCAGCCGTTGCGGGCTGCCTCGAAATACTGCCGGACTACAGAAGAATCCAGAAGCCAGTTTGGAGGAGGACAAACTTCAGACGGCGAGGCGCTCGAGTTCCTGGGGTTGCAGGACGGTGAGAGCAGCGCCACGAATGGAGATCACCTGATCGCGTCTCATTTGGCCGAGGACGCGGGTAACGGTTTCGCGCGTGGTGGCCGTCATGGAAGCAATTTCTTCGTGGGTGAGCGGCATCATGCAGCGGCCGCGGGTGGCGGTTTCCGGGGTTTCCCGACTCCAGTCGAGCAGCAGGTTGGCGACACGACCGGAGGCAGTAGCGGGGAGGGCGAGGCGCCGGACCTCAAAGAAGGCGGCTTTATATTCCAGGGCAACGGTACGCGCAGCGCGCAGGGCAGCATCTGGGTTACGGTCGAAGAAATCCATGATGCCCTGACGACGGATGGTTTTCACGCGGCAGGGCTCCATGGTCTCGGCGGTAACTTCGTAGGGCTGGTTGGCCAGAGCAGCGGAAAGGCCGAGGACTTCGCCGCCACGAGCGATTTTGAGGATCAGGGTGCGGCCCTCGCGGCTGGTAGCCGAGAGCTTCACGCGGCCGGAGCAAAGGACGTGGACCGAGCCGCAATTGTCGCCTTCGCGGAAAATGACCGCGCCGCTGCTGAACTGCACCGGGGTCCCGAGGCAATCGAACTTTTCGAGCGCCGAGGCTTCCATGTTGCAGAAGAGGTGCTTACCTCGTGCGGGGCAATCCAGACATCCGTGGCTGCGTTCCATGTTTTCTTTCTCCTGGGGAGTGATGCCCGGGAGTAGAGCACGGGGCGTGCCAAACTGCAGGAAGCCCGCATGTGATTGATCTCACAGAGGAATGTGACGAGGGCCACGTCGCGCGCGATGCGCGGCGGGAGTGCGCTGCGCCAGAAGGCGTGACGCGGCTGCGTGGTTTAACGCAGAATGGCGCGATTTCGAAGTGGGGCAACCGGCGCAGACAGAACCGTACAAGGCTCACACTGCAACGGCCGCATCGATGCTCCCGGTTTCTTCGGCACCGATGGCGGGATCGGGACAATCGCCGCAGAGGAGCGACGCGAGCACATCGGCAACGCCATAACTCGCGGAGCCGGGAGGCAGGAAACGGGCGATGCCGGCCAGATCATCTCCCGCGGTGACGAGGGGCGGCTCCACATGGCGGCCGCAGCGGACCTGCTGAAGCCCAATGTTGGCCATCAGTGCATTGCAGAGGCACTTGCGGCCAGCGGCATCTTCGGGCCTGCCGCCCTTGGCGAGATAGGTGGTCAGCGGCTCGGCTGGGCAGCGATACGCAATGCGGCCATCGTCGTCGCGATACAGCTCGCGCAGGAAGCCAAGGTCGCAGATGCGCGGACGCGCGGCGCACACGGCTTCTTCGGAGGCAGTGCCTTCCAGGAGCGCCACTTTGAAGGGGAAGCCCGCCGGGGATGCGAGGGGATCGGTGAAGACCCGGGCTTCATGATTCCGCGCTTTGTCGAGGAGGGCCTGCTTCAAATCGTCGCGGAGCGCGGATTCACGGGTAAAGGCAAAAGCGGTACCCACCTGGACGCCCGCAGCGCCCAGTTCCAGAGCCTCGCGCAGTTTCGAAGCCGAGCCATAGCCGCCGGCAAGCCAAAAGGGCGCTCCCAGTTCGCGCATTTTGCGGAAGTCGACAGAATCCCGGTCGCCGTAAATCGGTTCCCCCTGCTCTGTCAGTTGCAGGCGGCCACGCGGCGGGGCATTGTGCCCACCAGCGGTTCTGGTCTCGATGATGAAGCCATCCACCTTGCCGTTAGCCTTGCGCAGCAGGGTTGCGGCCAACGTATTGGAGGAGACGATGGCGAGAAAGGCCGGACGAGCCAGGGAGGGCAGGTCGCGATCCATATATTCGCGGGGATCGAAGTGCATGGTCATGCAGGCGGTGTCGTCGCCTCCGCGCGAGCCGGTCACGTGCAGGGCATACTCGACCGGCCGATGCTGAGCCAGCGCATCCAGCACGCCCGGTATGTGCAGGGGAATGCCGGCGCCCATCAGGACGTAGTGAACCCCGGCGAGCATCGCTCCATAGAGGGATGGCAGGTGCGGGATCTGTATCTTTTCAAGGTAGTTGATCCCTGTGGGACCGAGGTGGCCCTGGCGGGCGAGAAAGACTTCGACGAAGTTGCTGACGATGCAAAGCTCGGTGAGCGCGCGGGGCTCGTCCTGCGCATGGGCAGGCATAGTCCGATACGCGGCGGTGGCTGCTTTGCCGCCTGGGATGTAATACTCGCGACGGATGCTAGCCGCCATGGCAGGAAAGGGGAAAGCATCGAGAGCGCGGCACATGTGACCGCCGGGATCGCCGTCCTGCAGACGGCGGACGAGTATCTCGTCCAGCGCTGTGCCGGAGACAACGCCTAATTGCCCCAGGCGGGAGACAGCCTGGGCAAGCCGCCAGCTGGATACGCCAGCGCCCATGCCGCCCTGAATGATGACAGGATAATTGTCCATGCTGCGACGATGGTTTCACTGAAACGGGGATCCGATCGTCGCAGATTTGTAATGTCGGCTTCCCGCCTGCCGATTTGGGAAACCTTGGTAACGGACGGTGCCGGACCGATCGGATCCTACCGCTGGAACGGGAACACCCCCTCGGGGCGCGGAACAACTGTTACGATTTACTCGGCTTTCCCCGGCAATCTTTGCCCCAGCATTCTTTGCCCAGCATTCTATGGACACTTCCCTCCTCATTCTGGATGACAACCCGGGCAGCCTCGAGCTGCTGTCGGCAGCGCTGTCGCGCGATGGAGTGACGATCTACACGGCAGCAAGGCCTAGTGAGGCGCTGGAACTGGTGCGGCAGAAGCGGCCGCAGCTGGTGCTGACGGATCTGGTGATGCCGGAGATGACGGGATTGGAGGTCCTGAGCCGGATCATGGAGTTCGCGCCGGGCACCGATGTGGTGCTGATGACGGCGCATTACACCACGGAAACCGCGGTGGAGGCGATTCGGCGGGGGGCGGCGGATTATCTGGAAAAGCCGATTCGGCTGCCGGTTCTGCGGGAGCGGTTAGGGCGGCTGATCGACGAAGCGCGGCGGCGGCAGGAATCGGGGACGGAGGAATCGGATTTTGAGGGGATGATGGGGACCAGCCCGCGGATGTGGGAGATGTTCGCGCGGATTCGGCGGATTGCGCCGCATTACCGCACGGTGCTGATCCAGGGAGCCACCGGGACGGGCAAGGATCTGGTGGCGCGGGCGCTGCACCGGCGCAGCGGCGTGAAGGGGCGGTATGTGGTGCTGAACTGCTCGGCGGTGGTGGAGACGCTGTTCGAGAGCGAGCTGTTCGGCCACGTGAAGGGATCGTTCACGGGCGCGGACCAGGACAAGATGGGACTGTTCGAAGCGGCCAGCGAAGGCACGCTGTTTCTGGACGAGATCGGCGACATGCCGCTGGCGACGCAGGCCAAGCTGCTGCGGGCGCTGCAGAACCAGGAAGTGCAGCGGGTGGGCTCGCTGCAGACACGCAAGGTGGACGTGCGCGTGATCGCGGCGACGCACCGGAATTTGAAGCGGGCGGTGGCGGAGCGGCAGTTTCGCGAGGATCTGTATTACCGGCTGTCGATGGTGGAGATTCAGGTGCCGTCGCTGGCGGAGCGCAAAGAAGATCTGCCGCTGCTGAACCGGCATTTCATGGACCGGTTCGCCCGCGAGTATGGCAAGCCGGTGCGCGGCATGACGCCACGGGCGCGGATGGTGCTGGAGCGTCATGCCTGGCCAGGGAACGTGCGCGAGCTGGAAAATGCACTGGGCCATGCCTGCATGATGGTGGAGGATCAGGAGATCGATGTGGCGGACCTGCCGGCGGGGCTGCTGGCGACGGAGCCGGGCGAGTGCTTCAATGGGTCCAACGGGAGCGTGAGCATTGCGCCTCTGGCCGGGGCGGCAGCCGGAAGTTCGGCAGGGGGCGGAGCGGGCGGGTCGTTTGCGGATCATGAGCGGCAGCTGGTAGTTAGTGCCCTGGAGCGGGCGCGGGGCAATCAGTCGCTGGCGGCGCGGGCGTTGGGAATCGGGCGCGATGCGCTGCGCTACAAGATGAAGAAGTATGGGCTGCTGTAAAAGCAGGGCAGAGAGCGCAGGGCTCAGGGTTCAGGGCTGAGCAGGCGGGCGACGGTTTCGCGGAGCAGCTCGGGACCGGCCGGTTTGGCGAGGTAATCCGTGAAGCCAGCGGCGAGAATTTTTTCCCGGTCGCCGCGCATCGCGCTGGCGGTGAGAGCGAGGACGGGAACGTTGCGGAGAGCGGGATCGGCTTGCAGCTGCTGGAGGACCTGGTAACCGTCCAGGCCCGGCATTTGCAGATCGAGAAGGATCAGCCGGGGGTTATGGCTGCGCGCCTGCGCCAGAGCCTGTTCGCCATCTTCGGCTTCGATGACCTGGTAACCGGATCGCTCGAGAACGGCTCGAAGCAACTCACGGCTGCCGGGCCGATCGTCGGCTATCAGGATCAGCGGCTTCCCTGCAGGTACAACCATCGGCGTATCCAACTCGTTCGCGCCCTTCAACAGATCAACTTTTTACAGCCGAGGAAGGAATGGTAATGCAGGAAGTATGGGGCCATCTTACTGCTGAGAGTTCACGGTGGGAAGAGTAAAGGTGAAGCGGCTGCCGCCCCCGGGGGTGCTTTCCAGTTCGATCCAGCCGCCATGCATCTGGACCAGCTCTCGGGTGATGGAGAGGCCGAGGCCGGTTCCCTCGCGCACACCGCGGGTGGTGTTGCCGACCTGATAGAACTTATCGAAGATGTTTTCCTGCTCTTCGACGGGAATGCCGATGCCGGTATCGCCGACGGTGATGCGGGCAAAACCCGAGTCTTCGAAGCTGCCGACCCAGACGGTGCCGCCCTCGGGGGTAAACTTCACGGCATTGCTGAGGAGGTTATAGAGCATTTCGCGGACGCGCAGAGGATCGGCGTCAATCATGGACGCGGCCTGGCCGCGATCTTCGAGCTGAATGCCTTTCATGGCGGCTCCGGGACGGATGGCGGCCAGCGCTTCGTCGATACTGCGGGCGAGCGGATACTGTTCGCGTTTGAGGCCGAGCTGGCCCGCCTCGATCTTGCTGAGGTCGAGGATATCGTTGATGAGCTCGAGCAGGTGCTCGGAATCGCGATGGATGTGGGTGAGAAAGCGCATCTGGGTATCGTTCAGCACACCGTCGCTTCCTTCTTTCAGCAGCTCGGCAAAGCCAATGATGGTGTGCAGCGGGGTGCGCAATTCGTGACTCATGCTGGCGAGGAACTCGCTCTTGAGGCGATTGGCGCGCTCGATTTCACGATTGCGGGCTTCAAGCTCCGCGGTGTACTGCAACTGGAGCTTGCGGACCTCCAGCTCGGCGCGCTTGCGCTCGGTGACATCGCGAATGACGGCGGTCACATGGACGCCGGATTCGGTATGGATAGGACTGAGGCTGACTTCGACGGGAAAGAGCGAGCCGTCGCGGCGGCGGGCACGCAGCTCGAGGCCGCTGCCCATGGGGCGGGTGCGGGGATGATCCAGATAGCCGGTGCGATGGAGGTGGTGATTGGGGCGGACGGCATCGGGAACGAGCAGATCGACGGATTGGCCGATGAGCTCGTCGCGGGTGTAGCCGAACATCTGCTCGGCAATGCGGTTGAGCAGGATGATCTGGCCGTCGGCGGCGACTTCGATGATGGCGTCGGGGGCGGCTTCGAGGAGCTGGCGGAAGCGCCGTTCGAGGCGAGCCTGCTCTTCGAAAACGAGACGCTGCTGGCGCTCCGACATGTCGACATTGGTTTCGAGAACGTGCGACTCGGCGACGCCCAGCTCGCGGATCCAGCGGCTGAGAACCATGACGCGCTGGCCGGAACGGGTGCGATGAAACAGCTCGCCTTCCCAATGGCCGGTGGACTCCAGTGCGCGGGTAATTTCGTCCTGCGCCTGAATGAAGGTGGTCTGCAGGATCTCATGGCTGACCCGGCCAAGAGCTTCGGAGGCGGTCCAGCCGTAAAGGCGCTCCGCGCCCTTGTTCCAGTAGACGATGCGATCCTGATGATCGCGAACCAGGATGGGCTCGTAGGCCTGATCGAGCAGCTGCGCCTGACGGCGGGAGAGCTCTTCGCGGTCTCTTTGCTGGGTAATGTCGCGGGCGATTTTGGAGATGCCAATGAGCTTGCCGGCGTCATCGCGCACCGGTGAGAGGGTGAGCGAGACGATCATGCGGCGGCCGTCCTTGTGCCGGCGCATGGTTTCGTAATGCTCCACAACCTCATTGTTCTGGATGCGCCGCAGCAGCTCGCGCATATCTTCTTCATAGCCGGGCCAGGCGAGGACGGTGATGGAGCGACCGACGATCTCATCGGCGGTGTACCCGAACATGGACTGGGCGGCACGGTTCCATGTGGTGATGACGCCGTCGAAGGACTCGCTGATGATGGCGTCGCGGGAGTTCTCGACGATGGAGGCGAGGCGCTGGCGGGTTTCCTCAGCCTGGCGGCGGGCGGTGATTTCGCGGCTGACGTTGGCGATGCCGAGCAGCTGGCCGTAGGCACCGAAGATGCCGAAGGCGCGCATGTCGACGGTGATGGGCTCGCCGGTACGGGAGTGACGGAGGCGGAATTCGCCCAGCCAGGGATCGCCGCGCAGCAGGGCCGGAAGGATTTCGGAGTCGAAGAGCTCGCGCTGGTTCTCGTACTGCGTCTCGAAGATGGGGCGGCTGCGGAAATCCTCGTGCTCGCCGAGGCCGAGCAATTCGCAGCCCGCACGATTGATGAACAGGGTTTGCAACGAAGCGTCAGCCAGGCCTACAAAGTCCGGCGTGTTCTCGACGATGGCCAGCAGGCGGCGCTGACTTTCCGCGGTCTGTCTCTGGGCAGAGACGTCGCGCCAGGCGAGCAGCGCGCCCAGAATGCTGCCGCCGGCGGCGAAGAGCGGCCGGGCGCGGGCGGCGATCCAGTAACCCTCGGCTGCGCCGGGGGGGAAATATACATTTCGGCTTCGCTGTTTTGTCCGCGCAGAGCCAGCGCGCCGGGAAGTTCGTGGGCGGGCCAGAGGGTACGGCGATCGGGCAGGTAAATGCCGTAGGCCTGGCTCCAGCCCGACAACGGTGGAGACTCCGGAACGATGCCATAGATGCGCTCGGCGGCGGCGTTGACGAACCGCACGGTGCCGTCGGGCGCGAGAATGACGATGGCCTCGTCGAGATTGTCGACCAGGGCGCGCAACATCCGGGTTTCGGGTTCCGGCCAGTGTGTTGCAGGAGAATGCTGCGCAGGCCCGCCTGGCGCGTCCACGGATGTCTCCGCGGGGAAAGACTCCCCGTTGGGAGACGGTCCCCCCTGGGGGGGGATGGATTGGGAGCGCCGGGATTTCATGGGGATGGCCGCAGATAGTGTAGCCGCGGTTGGCGTCCGGCGCATCTGCGCGATTTGGCGCAGGAGGCGCGGTTTCGCGCATCTGCCCATGACCATCCAGGCAGAAAAGTACGAGAAAGCAGGCATTTGGAGATGCCGGGGAATGGAGGCCGGCTTGCTCTCGATTCAATATTTCCCAGGGAGGTGGAATCCTGGATATCACGTTACAGCACACAGGCGGGGCGCGGTTTGTGGCCGAAGCACGCCAGCACAAGCTGGTGATCGACCAACCTGCCGAAGACGGGGCGACGGATCACGGAATGACCCCGGCTGAGCTTCTTTTGGTGTCCCTGGGAAGTTGCGCGGGCCAATATGTTGCTCAGTATCTGCAGCTTCGGGGGCTTCCCAGCGATGGACTCCTAGTGCGGGTGGAAGCACAACTGGCGGTGCGTCCGCGGCGCCTGAAGGATTTCGCGGTGAAAATCATCATTCCGGGGCTGAACGAACGCCAGCTGCGAGCGCTGCAGAAGTCTTTACCCTCCGGCCTGGTGCAGCAGACGCTGGGCCAGGAGAATGTGCTCCAGATCACGGCGGCCACGATGCACTCCGGGGACGTGGACGCGTAAAACGGAAGAGGCAGTCAATTGCGCCATGCTCTTTTGGTCGCTGTGATGACGCTCACACCCTTGGGTAACAGTCATCACCGGTTCTTCAGGCCAACCCATCTATGGTGCCGGGAGATGGTATGAAAGAGCCATCCATGTAGTGCCTTCCTCTCCAATCGACCCTGCATACGGCATCCTGTTCGCCACGGATTTTTCTGAGACGTCGCGCCGGGCACTGCTCTACGTAAAGAAGCTGGCGCAGTGCCGGGGGGCCGCGGTGCGCGGCATTCATGTCATCGATCTCACCGAAGAAGCGGGCAGGGACGAGCACTCGTTTGCGGCCGCGCGGAATTCGGCGGAAGGGATGCTGCGCGAAGTGCGGCGCGAACTGCGGCTGGCGGGGCTACACGAATCTGCACTGCTGATTGCCGCGGGCAAGGCAGCACAGGCGATCCTGGAGACGGTGTCGCAATACAAACTGAGTGTACTGGCCATCGGCGTCAGGGGAAGGCGGAGCGGTCAGTCGACGGCGTTGGGAAGCACAGCTCTTATGCTGCTGCAGGCTGCACCCTGTCCGGTGCTGACGGTGGGAGCAGGCTGCCCACCGCATCCCCGGACCGGGGCAGTGGAACGGGTGCTTCTGGTCACGGACGCGGCGCCGGAGAGTCTGCGCGCGGCGCGGGAGGCGTGGCCGAAGACGAAAGCGGCTACCGTTTTCGTGGTGAAGGCGCGCAGAAATCTGAGACTGGCCGGCGTATCGGCGCGGGATTCAGAGACGATCCGGGTACTGGATCCGGAGGGCGCCGACGAAGCCATCCTGCTGGAAGCGCAGAGGACGGGAACCGAACTGATTGTGGTCGGACGTGCCGGCGGCCGGTATCTCGACTCCTTTGGCAAGGACGCACTGGCGCACAGGCTGGCGACGGAGGCACCCTGTCCGGTGTTGTGGGCACGCACCTGAGGGGGCGCGACACGGGCCGAAGAACGGCAGCGGCCTGCTCAGATTCGCAAAATGCCAGACTGAGGCGATTTCAGCGTGGCCGGGCATGCCCGAGCATCACTGCGCCGACGCCGCACCTTCAGTTCCCTGCTCTGCCGTCAAGGTAAAGGTATGGGATTTGGGCTGCGCGTTTTGATATTCCTCGCTCATCAGTTTCGCATCCAGAGTGTCGAGGGTACGGAGCGCGTCGCCTTCGCCGGGAATCTTGTCTCCTTCGGTGATGAGGTCGAAGCGCGCGCCACTGAGTTTGGAGCGATCCTCGGAGGTCCAGTCGATGCTCTTCGCCTGCTGCTCCATGGGAGTCTGAAAGAGGGCAAGATTGATGCCGCCAGCCAGTTCCTCGCGGGAAAAGGTCCCAATTTTCTGATCGTCGATGGTGAGGGTGTAACTGGGGGCAGATAGTCCAGTGACACGCATGAGTTGCTGATCGAGGGAGCCGATGTCGGAGGTCTCAAGCAGGAACTGGGTCATGCTGTCGTTGAGTTCGAGCGGAAGCGGCAGCGCCTTGTCGAGCTGCATCCAGTGCAGGCTGGTGGGGGCGCCGGTGAGCGCGGTGACGGTGGTGTTTTGCTGGTGGACCACCGTATTCGTCGCGGCGTCGAGAGCAACACTACTGACGATGGGGCTGAGGTGCCATGCCCGCACCAGCGCAGCCGCCATGATCCAGTGGCCGGCGGGCGCGGGGTGGATGCGGTCCGGCAGCAGCGAGCCGGCCATGCGTGGATCGATCCTGACGCCGGCCCGCAGCGTATCGGTGACGGCCTGGTTGAAGTTCGCGACCGGGACGCCCATCCGCTCGCCGAGCTGAGCCAGGAAGTCGCCGTACCGCACCATCACATCGTTATAGCCGCTGATGGCGGGCGGATGAGCGACTTCGTCGTAGGGCGATGGCTGAATCAGTGTGAAATGCGCGTCGGGCAGGTTCGTCTTCAGGTCGTCGACTAACTTCTGATAGCCGGACTTATACGCAGCAAAGTTGGCGGGAAAGACGGTAGTGTAGCGGCCGTCATTCATACCCAGCATGATGGTGATCATGGTGGGATGCCACGGCACGACATCACGCGAGACACGGGTTTGCATGTCGCCGGCATCACCGCCTTCCACGGTGTCTCCACTAACCCCGGCATTGTAGAAATCAACGTGCATCTGCGGGTAACGGGAGACCACAAAATCTTCGATGAAGCGCGTGTAGAGGCGCTGCGCGGTGATGCTGTCGCCGTAGAAGACGACGCGATCGCCGGATTTGAGCGCGAAGGCCGGCAGGGTTTCCTGCTGGGCACGCAGCGGGCCGGCGGAAATGAGGGAACCTGCGAGCAGGGCGAGCACGGCGAGGCGCAGGATGCGCCTGAGTTGCGGACAAACGGGGCAGTTATCAGGCGGGGATAGAGTCCGTTTCACTTTGTCTCCTGATTCGATTCTGATTCGATTATGGACTTGACCAAGCGATCCAATGTTCGGGCCCGGACGAGTGGAGAGCCTGGGCCACAGATCCTCAATGGGACTCGCTGAGCATCAATCTTTCGTCACGCCGGTCAGTTCGGCGTGCCCAGTGAGCGCGCCATCCTCGAGCACAACCGCGACCCAGGGGGTGGATTTATCGAGGATGCGGGCATGCCAGATGATTTCCTGTCTGCTGTTCGTGTCTAAATCGAGGGAGACAGCGTTGGGGTCGGAGAGCGCGAGGTTGTCGGTGCGGATCGAGAAAGTGTGTTGTCCGGCTCCTTCAACGACTGCGTGCACAACGATGGATGCGGGGCCTGCGGTTGCGGAGGACGTGGTGAAAACGACGGAGTGTGCGCGGCGGAGATCGACCTGATACGTGCCGCCGGCCAGGGCTGTGAGCGATGTGCGGATTCCGCTTCGTTCGATGACATAGTGGCCCTGCGGAACAGCGATGCGGAAGGTGCCATCGGCAGCAGCGGAGGCGGTAACGGCGTCATGAGTACTCTCGTTGATAAGCTGAACGGCGCCGGCGCTTCCTGGATCGACGATTCCGCGCACGACTGCGGGACCGCTGAGGTCGCGCATGAGCCAAATCCATTCGCCGACCGGCTGCGTCCATACTTCTTTGTAGGTCCAGCAAATCTCATCAGGCCAATACGGCACATCGGCGATGCCCTTTGTTTCAATGCCGACGGGAAGAGCGCCGACCATCTGACCGGAGCGGACGCTGTAGAGCGGAGTCCAGTCGTAGCCTTCGCCGTACATGATGCTGGCCGAGAAGGGATTTCTGCCGATGAGCCACTGGGCCTGCTGCTGGGCGAGGTCTTCAGCGGCGATGTCTCCGCGTAATTGGGCCGCCGCTGACAGCGCCTTGGCTTCGGAGAGCAGGACGCTGGAGTTGCCGCGGAACTGGAACCATACCGGGTAGCGGCGCAGGTAAGCATCGCCGCCGAGCGGCAGGCCCTGTTTCACTTCTTCCACGAACTGGGCGCGGCTGGCGGTTTCGAGGGGCCTCCACGAGGCGGACTGAGGAAGAACATTGGCACCGCTGACGCGATAGATCCCGGCAGGCAGCACGTTGTAAGGAGCATCCACGGCGGCGGCGGCCTGCTGGTAGTACTTCGAATGCAGCACGATGGCGGAGTACCACTTCATCCAGCTCGGATTGTCAGGCAAGGCTTCGCACAGGTGGACGAGCGCGATGACGGGCTGCTCCTCTTCCCCCATGTGGAAGCGATGGAAGAGATACTTCCGGTCGGGACCGGTGTAGAAGTAGCCGGTCAGAGGGATGGTCCAGGGCTGGAGCGTGCGCTCCTGGGAGCCAAGGATCTGATTCGCCAGCTCGACACTTTCGTCCGCATATTTCTGTTCGCCGGTGGCTTTGTAGAGCTCGATCGAGGCGATGGCTCCGAAAGAGATTCTTTCCAGGTTGTCCTTTTGGCCATAGACGTCGGGAATGGGGGCTGATTCTTTGAGCCCGTCCACCGCGAAGCGCCAGTCTTCTTTAGCAGTAGCAAGGCTGCGGCGCGCCAGATCGGGATCGCTGTCTTTCAAAACGCGGCTGGCCAGAGCTTCGAGCGCAGCCACGCGAAAGTTCCACTCCGGATCATTGACGGCTTGGCCGAAGCGATCGTCGGCGTCGCCCATAATGCCGTCGGTCCAGTAGCTGATGAGCTGGCCGGTGCTGCGGTAGCCTCCCCCGAAGCTGGTCTTCAGCACCCAGCGCAGACCCCATTTGGCTTCTTCGAGCACGCGATCGCGGAGCACAGGGTCTTCGCTCTGCTGGCCGAGCCGCTCGGCCAGCGTGAACAGGGCATAAGACATGGCCGGCGTGTTGCCGGTTGCTGTCAGGTCGCCGGCATCGTGATAGCCGCCGTTGATGACGATGCGTTGGTCGCCATGAACGGTGTAGTCGTCCTGATGGCAGACGCCGTGGATGCCGGGAATCACGGTGCCGCAGCGCTCGCTGTACATGAAATTGATGGCTTTCCAGATGCTGTCGCGCCAGGCATCATCGCCGATGCGGAAGGGGCGGGTGACGGTGTCGCCGGCGCGAAGGAAGTAGGTGCCGGGACGCTGCACAGCGGAGAAATCGAGCACCTGAAATGTGCCAAGATCCGTCTTCCTCTGCTCGACGGGCCCGGTGAGAATGACTTTGCGTGTGCCTTCTTCGATGAGCGAGAACTTTTGCGCGTGAAGGTCGCTGGCGATGGCAGTTTTCGTGGAGCCTGGCAGATACCCGGCGTGGCTGTAGGAGATTTTTCCGGGAGAGACATCCCATCCTTCGACGTGATCGGGGGTGACGGTTTGTAGTTCCAGCTGATCGATGTATACGACCGTTTGGTCACCAGGATCGGGAAACATTTTGGGCAGGCTGTAACCGAAGCTGAGGCCGGTGATCTTGTCGCGGTCGAGCGGAGCGATCTCCCAGACAACGTGGTTCCACTGATGATTGTTCAGAGGAATGGAGTCGTCGCGGCCTTCGTTCTGATCGTCAGGCAGAAGATGCGCGCCCTCATTGTGCAGGGTGAGGTTGAGAGAGATGGCGGGAGCGCCGTGGATGTCGGGATAGACCCAGACGGAGATGCGGTTGTAGCGGCTCCAGTCTTCGGAGGGAAAGTTGCGCGTGGCGACCAGATCCTGCCAGTCTCCACTGCCGTCGACGCGGCCGATGTTGTCCGTCGAGGCGATACGCAGGGAGTGCTCTCCCTGTTTCACTTCGGTCGTCGAAAGCGTCATGGACCCTACGCCCTGGAACGACCAGTGAGCAAGGTCCTCCATGCCATCGAGCAGGCGTGAGCTGAGGACTTTCTTCTGCAGCAGGCGGTATTCGGCGCCCTCCTGGTAGACAGGCTGCATGGGCATAATCGGAGGCGAGGACTGCGCGGGCAGAGGGGCGACGGTGCACGCGAGGAGAGCCGCTGACTGCAGGAGAGAGTGGATCGTCTTCGCTGCAGAAGTCGTCGGCCGCTTACGCAGATTCATCAGGGCGTTTCTCTCCCGGAGGTTTCTCGATTGTCAGGCGTGACCTGCGAGCAGGTTAGCGCAGACTCACGGTCTCGACCAATGGGAGATCCCCGGCTGTCCGATCCCGGACAGCGTCGTCTGATGACGGACAGACCGGTGCCGCGGGTCGAATGTGGAGATCTTTTGGTTTCCGCAAGATAGCGACGGTCCGCATTGGAGGCCCATGTGCACGAGATTTATGAGCGGGCCAGCGAGTCGCGCGCATCAGACGAGGAGGATGCATCCTTTGTTGGTTGATCTCAAATACGCGTTCCGGCAGCTGCGCAAATCGCCCGGATTCGCCACGACAGCCGTGCTGACCCTGGCTCTGGGGATTGGCGCGACGACTGCAATCTTCACGCTGGTCGACGCGGTGCTGCTGAAATCGCTGCCGGTCAAGGATCCGACGGGGCTGTGGCGGATCGGCGACAACGAGCAGTGCTGCTTCAACGGTGGCCTGCCGACTTACACCAGCAAACCTTACGACTGGTCGCTGTTTTCATACCCGCTGTACACGGAGTTTCGCGACCACACGCCGGGGCTTCAGAGCCTGGCGGCGTTCGAGGGCGGAGACCGGGAGATGGCGGTGCGACGCGCGGGAAGCCGTCATCCGGCGCAACCTTTCTACGGGGAGTTTGTTTCGGGGAATTCGTTCGATGTGCTGGGACTGCAGGCGTATGCCGGGCGGCTGCTGGAGCCCGGTGACGACGTGACGGGCGCGGCTCCGGCGGCGGTGATGAGTTTCCAGACGTGGGAAGAGCAGTTTGGACGGGATCCGTCGGTGGTGGGATCGAGCTGGCAGATCAACGGGCAAACAGTCACGGTGGTGGGGATTGCGCCGCCGGGGTTTTACAGTGAACGGCTGAGTGCAACGCCGCCCGCTTTCTGGATGCCGATTCATATGGCGCCGACGATTTGGCCGCGGGATGCGGATCTGCTGGAGCGCGGCGAGCAGCAGTGGCTCAATCTGATGGGGCGGCTGTCGCCGGGCGCGAACGCAGCGGCGGTGCAGGCGCGGATGGTGGTGGAACTACAGGCGTACCTGCGGAGCCCGCTGAGCAAGCTGGAGCCGTCAGAGGTGCCGCTGATTCCCCGGCAGTACCTGCGGCTGTCGCCGGGCGGCGGCGGCGTGCAGCGGATGCAGGAGCAGTACAAGAGCGATCTGCACCTGCTGATGTGGGTTTCGAGTTTCGTGCTGCTGATCGCGTGTGCAAATCTGGCGAATCTGATGCTGGCGCGGTCGGCGACGCAGCGTCAGCAGATCGCGGTACGCGCGGCCCTGGGAGCACAGCGGAAGCAGCTGGTGCAGAGAGCGCTGGTGGAGTGTGTGCTGCTGGCGCTGCTGGGCGGCCTGGCAGGCGTGGTGGTGGCATGGGGCGGCGCGAAGCTGATCCTGCATCTGGCCTTCGCGCAGAATCCGATCACGATCAGCGCGAGCCCCTCGCCGGTGGTTCTGGGATTTGCGTTTGCGGCATCGCTGTTGACGGGGCTGCTGTTCGGCGTGGCGCCGGCATGGCTGGCTGCCCATGCCGATCCGATCGAGGCGCTGAAGGGAGCGGGCCGCACCACGGGACAGAGGACGGGACGCCACGAAACGCTGGCGCAAAAGGCCCTGGTGGTGGGACAGGCGGCGGTATCGGTGGTGCTGCTGTGCGCAGCGGGACTACTGATCCTGAGCCTGCGGAAGCTGGAGCATCAGCACTTCGGATTTGAGACAACCCACCGGACCATCGTAATGTTCAACGCGCAGACGTCGGGGCTGAAGCCGGAAGAACTGGATGACTTTTATCGGAAGCTGAATCTGTCGCTGTCGAGCATTCCAGGGGTGAAGCAGGTGGCGTGGTCGACGTGGAGCCCGATGGACGGAAACAACTTCAGCGAGAACATCTACATCGACGGACAGCCGGCTCCGCCGCCAGGATCGGCTGTGACTTTATCCTCCTGGGTACGGATAAGCCCAAGCTACTTTTCGACGATCGGCACGAAGGTAATCGAGGGGCGGGATTTTGCGGAGAGCGACAACCGGACCAGCCAGGCGGTAGCGATCGTGGATGAGGCGTTCGTGAATAAGTATCTGCACGGCGAGAATCCGATCGGCGCCCATTTTGGAGAAGACGTGGGGCATCCGGCACTGTACACGATTGTGGGAGTGGTGGAGAACGCGCAGTACTGGCAGCCGGGCGATCTGGATGAAATAGGGCACCCGATGTATTTCCTGCCAGCGGGACAATGGGCAGTACCGCCGGCAACGACGCCGGATGCGGAATATTTCGCACAGTTCCTGACCAACACGCACTACATGCCTGCTCTGGAGATCGAGACGCATGGGGCCGTACCGGACCTGGAGGAACAGGTGCGGAACCGGCTGAACGAGATCAATCCGAACCTGATGATCGAGCACTTCCGCAGCTTTCGGCAGCAGGTGCAGCTGGGATTCAACCAGCAGAACATGATCGTGCAGCTGACGTCGCTGTTCGGCATCGTGGCGCTGGCACTGGCGGCCATCGGACTCTACGGCGTGACCGCGTACGCGGTGGCGCAGCGGACCAGCGAGATCGGAATCCGCATGGCGCTGGGCGCGAACCGCATGGACGTGCAGCGCATGGTCCTGCGCGGGGCGTTCTGGCAGGTGGGGGCGGGGCTGCTGATCGGGATTCCGGCGGCGATGCTGGCAGGACACTGGATGGCATCGGTCTTGTTTGGCGTGACGGTGTACGACCCGCTGGTGCTGGGCACAACCATCGTGGTGCTGGGAGGCGTGGCGCTGCTGGCTGCGGCGCTGCCCGCGCGGCGAGCTGCGGGCGTCGAGCCGATGGAGGCCCTGCGCGGCGAGTAAGGCAGGATTGCGGGTTTGCGCGTTACGGCCAGGTATTGAGCAAGCGAAACTCCCCGTCTGCAATATCCTGCGGCAGCGGCGCGTAGCCCAGAGCGGAGCACTCCTTTTGTCCCGAGGTAAGGAGCCAGCGCAGGAGCGTACCAAGAGCGGCTCGGTTGGCCGGGTCCGCGGAGCGAGCAGGAAAAAGCAGCCAGGTGAAGGCGGCGATGGGGTAGGCGTTCCGGGCGGGCGAATCGGTAATGGTTGTGGGCGGCTCGCCGGCAGCCGCGAAGCCTGAGGCGGCAGCGGCCAGGCTGTCGAGGTCGGCGTGGATGAATTCTCCCGCGCGATTGCGGACGGTGCCGAAGCTGAGCTGGTGCTGGATGGCGTAAGCGAGTTCGACGTAGCCGATGGAGTTGGGGGTGGTCTGCACGGTTTCGGCGACGCCTTCGTTGTGCTCGGCTCCGCTTCCGACGGGCCACTTCAGGAGCGCGTTACGGCCGACTGTAGCCGCCCAGGCCGGGCTCACTTTAGTGAGGAAGTCGCTCCACACCCAGGTGGTGCCGCTGCCGTCGGAGCGGTGAACGACGGCGATGGGGGCGTCCGGCAGATCGACGCCGCGGTTGATGCGGCCGATCTCGGGGTCGTTCCAGCGGCGCACGCGGCCGAGGTAAATGTCCGCGAGAGCTTCGGGGGTGAAACGGAGGTCCCGCGAGACTCCTTTGATGTTGTAGATGGGAACGACTGCGCCGAGGACGGACGCGATCCGGTGGAGATGCGACGCGGCCTGGGGGTCGATGATTTCCTCGGGAGCAACGTCGGATCCCGCGAAGTCCAGTTGACCGGCGAGGATTCTCTCGACGCCGAGCTGCGACCCCTGCTGCGAGTAACGAATCGTCACCCCGGGATGGAGCTGTTCGAAATCCTGAAACCACTTCTGATAGAGCGGCGCAGGGAAAGTAGCTCCGGCGCCGACAAGGGTGGTCTCCGCAAGGGCTCCGCCGGCGACCGGGGCGGGCGAAGAGGCGCCATTGGATTTGGCAGCATCGAGGAGCTTTTTAGCTGCATGTCCGGTGAGGTCGTCGACGATGCTGTTCCAGGAGAGCCTGCCGGGAGTGACCAGCCAGGACCAGAGCGGCTGTCCATCGGAGCCCAGCACTTCGAGGGAGAGATAGCCTCCGAAGACGGCCTGCAGGTTGGTTGACGGTGAACGGGGATTCATGGAGATATAGCCGCGAACCCAGATCTGGGCGGCGCCCTGCATGACGGCATCGGCTCCGTTTGGAGATGGGACGAGCCGAAAGCGGCGACTTTTCTCCAGCCGGCGAATGAGGCTCGCGCGCAGGCTGGCGGCATGGGCTCCGCCAGTGAAAGTCTCCACACAGAGTGTTTTCACCTGGGAAAGAGAGTCGGCGGACGCGGCGCCGGCGAACGCGGGAGCCAGGGCGACGAGGAGCAACAGACAGAGACGAATGGCAGCAGACGCAGTGACGAACTGAGATCGCCGGAGCTTCTTCACTATGACCTCAAGGCTCATGCTGAGCTGGCTCACAGTTCCACATGCAGGCGGAACGATCCGATAAAGACCGGCCCGCGCGCCTGATTGTAACCGGGGTTGACGATGTACTCCACATCGGGTCCTGCATACAGGCCTAAGCGGTTGGCTCCGGAATACTGCGAGGAGAAAGACGGATTGGCCTGGAGGATGAAGTTCACCTGCCCGGAAAGCCAGATGCGACCATCGGTCAGGGGAGGCAACATGGTGGTGGGCGGAGCTGTGGGGGTATGTGGCTCCGGATGCTGGGACGCGGTGATGGTGGGCAGCTGCGCGGCCGCCGGTGCCGCGGTGGACATGGCGAGACACAGCGGAAGCAGGAGGAGGCAGGGACAAAACGGCGTGCAATCTGTACGGATCATTGTGGTCCGTCGGCAGGCCGCGGATGTTCCGAAGGGCCTGGCCAACAAAGTAACAAGGGAGCAACCCGCCGCGAGTGAAGGTTCGATGAATGCTCGACCCGGCTTCGCGGAGGGACCGCGTGAGGCAAGGCAGCATTCACCGTCCTGTAACGTGAAAATCATCGTAACCGGGGTTATCAGCAGGCAGAAGGTCTGATATGGTCGCTCGCAACACGAAGCGAATGCGCCGGTGCGACCTGCGAGAGGTGAATCATGCCATGCAATCCCGACGAGTTACGACATGTTCCTCTGTTCGAGCTTCTCGACGATGACGAAGCTGCCGTTTTGGCGGCGCAGGTGGAAGTCAGGCATTTTGCGCCGCGCCAGCGAATCTTCAGGGTCGGCGATCCTTCGAATCACGCCTACGTCGTCATGTCCGGCAAGGTGCGCGTCACCACCACGGACGAAGATCACCAGGAAGTGGTTGTGGACGAACCGGCGCACGGGGATTTTTTCGGATTTGCCTCCATGCTGCAACAGATCGAACACCAGACCGCAGCCATGGCGATGGAAGAATGCGCCTGTCTGGAGATCGGCCGCGACGACCTGATCACTTTGCTGACGCGCAGGCCGATGGCGGGGATGGACATGCTCACAGTGCAGGCGAGGCAATTTCACGCGGCGCAGAAACTGGTCCGCGCCCGCACCGGCCGCAACCCCAACGAGGTGATCGAGGAGCGGGAAACCTTCGGCGAGCGCATTGCCGATGGGGTAGCGCGATTCGGCGGCTCGTGGGCGTTCATC
Source organism: uncultured Acidobacteriota bacterium (assembly GCA_963825195.1). GTDB lineage: Bacteria > Acidobacteriota > Terriglobia > Terriglobales > Acidobacteriaceae > Palsa-343. The sequence goes on along the minus strand of CAWGSD010000005.1, from coordinate 4,156,021 downwards.
ATCCTGTTTGCGATTGTTCTGGTCGCCTATTCGTCGATCAATGTGGCACTGCAGGGGCGGGCGTGGGATCCGTATCCGTTCATCCTGCTGAACCTCTTCCTGTCCATGCTGGCCGCGATTCAGGCGCCCGTCATCATGATGAGCCAGAACCGCCAGGACACGAAGGATCGCGTGCGCAGCGAACTGGACTTTGAGGTGAACCGGCGCGCCGAATCTGAAATCCAGTCGCTTTCGCACCGGCTGAGCCTGGTAATGGACAAGGTGGGCGACGTGGAAGATCTGGTACGGAAGGCGGTAAGCCCGGCGACGATGCCAGCGAATCGACGCGGGGCAACGGAGTCCTGAGCCGTCGGGTGCGAAAAGCGCCCCCGGGATAATGCGGCCGCAACCTTTTTTGAGGGGAGCAGGAAATGGCAACGAGCGTACTTGCGTCAATCGGCGATCAGGGAGTCCTGAACGAGCGGCTGACAGCGGAATTATCGGAAGTGTGGATGGACCGCGACCTGAGCTGGCTGGATTTCAACGACAGGGTTTTGGCGGAAGCGCTGGATGAGCGCACGCCGCTGCTGGAGCGGGCTAAGTTTCTGGCGATCTTCACGTCGAACCTCGACGAGTTCTTTATGAAGCGCGTGGCTCTGCTGCGTGAGGGAGAGACAGAAGAAGAAAAGGCACTCGTCCGGCTCTTGCGGGCGAAGCTGCTTCCGATGCTGACGAGGCAGGCGGAGTGCTATCGCGAGGCGGTGATTCCGGGGCTGAAGGATCATGGAATCCTGCTGGCGCGCTGGGATGAACTCACCGATGCTCAGCAGGACGAGGCGCGAGCGTATTTCGACAACAACGTCTGCGCAGCGATGACGCCGCTGGTGATTAATCCCGAGCATCCATTCCCGTTTCTTTCGAACCTCTCCACGTCCCTCACCTGCCGGCTGCACGATCCCGAACGCTCAGAGACCATGGTGGCGCGTGTAAAAATCCCCACGGGTCTGAAGCAGTGGGTATCTCTGACCGCGGGAACAGAGCCGGGGCAGCGGCTGTTGATCCCGCTGCACGAGCTGATCCGCGGCAACATCGGGAAGCTGTATGAGGGGATGGATGTTTCCGGAATGACGCTGGTGCGCATCACGCGCGATGCCGAAGTGGAGCTGGAGGAGGATTCGTCGGCGGAGGTCCGGGCCCTGGTACGGGAACAGGTTCGCCTGCGGCGCTACGAGCCGGTGGTGCGGCTGGAGTTTGGGCCGGGGGCCGACCCGGGCATTCGCGAAGTGCTGCGGGAGCGATTTGGGCTGGGCGCGGAAGACGTCTACGACATGAACGAAGAGGTGGATTACACGACACTCTTTGAGATTGCGGGACTGCCGGTTGCAGAGTTGCGCGATTCTCCCTGGACTCCCCTTGCACCGGCGTCGCTGGGCGAAGGTTCGATTTTCTCCGCGATCCAGGCTGCCGATCTGCTGGTGCATCGTCCTTACGAAAGCTTCGATGCGACGGTGGAACACTTCATCAGCACGGCGGCTGACGATCCGGATACGGTGGCGCTCAAGATGACGGCTTACCGGATCGGCGACGATACGCCGTTCGTGAAGTCGCTGATCCGCGCAGCGGAACGCGGAAAACAGGTCGCCTGTGTGATGGAGATCAAGGCGCGCTTCGATGAAGAGCGGAACCTGTTCTGGGCGGCGGAGCTGGAGCGGGCGGGCGCGCACGTGACGTTTGGGGTGAGCGGCCTGAAGACGCATGCGAAAACAGCGCTGGTAGTGCGCAAAGAGAGCGGCGGCCTGCGCAGCTATGTTCACATCGGGACCGGCAACTATCATGTCAAGACGGCGCGGCTCTATGCGGACCTGGACCTGCTGACCTGCGATCCGCAGCTTACGCGCGATGTAGTGAACCTCTTCCACTACCTGACCGGTCACGGGCAGGCTCCGTTGTGCGACACGCTGTTGGTCGCGCCCACGACCATGCGCCCGCGGCTGCTGGAACTGATTGCGCGCGAAGCGGAGAACCGAAGAGGAGGAAAGCCGGCGCGCATCGTGGCGAAGATGAATCAACTCGAAGATCCTGAGATTATCGAGGCCCTGTCCGAGGCCTCGGAGGCCGGTGTGCCCATCGATCTGATCGTTCGCGGGTTCTGCTGCCTTCGTCCGGGGGTTCCAGGACGAACGGAGAACATTCGCGTGCGGTCCATTATCGGGCGGTTCCTGGAGCACTCCCGCATCTTCCATTTCGCGAGCGGAAGAGAGACTCCGCTGGAGGGAGAATTCTTTATTGGCTCGGCGGACTGGATGTCCAGAAATCTGTCGAAGCGGATCGAGGTCGTGACCCCGGTCCGGGCCAAGGCCGGAAAGGAGAAGCTGTGGGAGATTCTGGACATCTGTTTGCGCGACCGCAGGCAGGCATGGACGCTCGACACAAACGGCCGTTATACGCAGCTTCATCCGCAGGGAGATGGCCAGGGGCCGGAGTCACAGGGAGCACAGCAGACGCTGATGAATCTGACACGGGAACGGATCACTGGGTAGCTGCCGCCGAATCGCCGCCTGTCCATTGATCCACTTCTCACTCCGGTTCCGAAGGCTTACATCGATTGCCAGGACGGGGCGGGCGCACCCTGGTTTGACGATGATCACTCGTCGCGGAGCACGCGCACAGGACTCACGCGCAATGCTCGAAGAATGGGAATGAGACAGGCGGAAAACGAGACAAGGGCGAGGACGGCAGCCATCGCCGCACAGGTTTCAGGATCAAACCAGGAAACACGAAACAGCAGCTCGCGCGACCATGGAGCGTCTGCCACGATGCGACACGCCGCCACCGCTGCAGCGATTCCAAACACCGCTCCTGCGCCGAGCAGCAGCGCGCCACGCTGAAGGACCAGCTGTGCCACCTGCATGGGTCGTGCTCCAATCGCCATGCGCAGGCCAATCTCGCGGGCGCGCATGGTCACCATGCGGGCCATCACCGAATAAAGGCCGAGGCTGCTCAGCAGGAGCGCCATAGCAGCGAACGCGGCGATCAGAAGGGTTTCAAATCGCTGGGCGCTGGTGGTGCGACCCAGCTGCATTTCCATGCTGCGGGGTGCGAGGAGGAAGAGCGAGGGATCGATCCCGCGGATGACGCCGAGGACGGACCGCTCATACTGCATTGGATCACCTGTGACGCGCAGCACGATGGTGGGGCGCATGAGCGCAGATGCCTGCGCAAACGGAAAATAAGCCATCGGTTCCGGCGGGTCGATGACGGAGTCCTGCTCGGTATCTGCAACGACGCCGACGATCTCCCGGTCCTCATTGGCGGTCGGATCGATGCTGTTTGCCTGGTTGCGGAGTTCACGCAGATCGGGGCGGATATGGCGTCCGATGGGATCTTCGCCAGGAAAATAACCCCGGACGAATGCCTCGTTAACGATCGCAACGGCGGGTGCAGCGGCCTGGTTGTCCGCGCCCGTGAAGAGGCGGCCACGCAGCAGGGGGATTCCAAGGGTTTCGAAGAGTCCGGGCTCTGCAACGCCGGTATAAATCGTCGCTGTCTGACGGGGCGGATTGGGCTTGCCATCGATTTCGACATCCGCGCTGCCATAGCCGCCCCGCAGCGGAAGCGGGTGCCCCGCTGACACGCTCGCGACGCCGGGAATTGCAGCCAGTCTGGGCAACAGTGCGTTGTAGAACAGCACCTTTTTGGCATCGGGATAGCGCTCCTCGGTCAGCGGAAGCCCGAAAGCAAGGACGTGATCGGAACGAAATCCGGTGTGGACTTCACGGACATTGATGAATCCGCGGATGAGAAAACCTGAAGCTATCAGCAGCGCCACACCCAGAGCAGTCTGAATAACGGCCAGCGAGTTTTGGAAGCAGCTGGTCCTCCGACCAGCCGTCGAGTGCTGGCCGTGCTCCCGGAGTGCCTCCATGGGATTGGTGCGAGTGAGCCGCCACGCGGGAGAAAGACTGCTCAGGAGCGCACAGAGGAACGATATGCCCGCCGTAAACGCGAGCACGCGTCCGTTCAGCCCCACCTGGCCGATCCGCGGAATGTCCGTGGGCATCAGAGGTAGGGTCAGGCGAAGCAGCATCCAGGCAAGAACGATCGCAACGGCGCCCCCGATCGCGCCCAGGAGAAGCGTCTCCACCATCAACTGGCGCCACGTCCGCAGCCTGCTCGCGCCCAACGCAGCACGGAGAGCCATCTCGCCGCGCCGCTCGATGGTTCTGCTGAGCATGAGTCCCGCAACGTTGGTGCAGACAATGAGGAGCACCGCAAAGACGGCGGCCATGAGCATTAACAGTGCGGGGCGCGCAGCGCCAACCAGGTCGTCCAGTTTGGGGCGCAGCCCGACAGAAGAGAGGTATTGGAGCGCCGGATCGGTTTTTGCCAGCGCGGACTGGATGGCGCTCAGGTCAGCCTGCGCCTCCCGCAGGGATGTGCCGGGCCTGAGGCGTCCGAGGACTTCGGCGATTGCTTCGGTTCGAATTTCTGCTTTCGGCGCAGAGCCCTCGAGATACGGGGCAAACGTGGTCCAGAGCTCGGATGGATACGGTTGAGGCTCGACGAAGTCCCTGGGCATGATGCCGATGACGGTGTAGGGCTGATCGCTGATCAGGAGAGTGGTCCCCAGGATGTGGGGATCGCCGCCGAATGTGCGCCGCCAATATCCGTAGCTGAGGATGACGACATGATGTCCTGCCTGGTTGTCGGCGGGAGCAAAATCGCGGCCAAGAACCGGCTGGATTTCCAACACGCGGAAATAGTTCGCGGAAACTCGATCGAGATTGAGGACGTCGCCGCTGGTTCGATCCGCACGGCTCACCAGCCTTGCGTCGGGACTGATGGCAGCAAGACCAGTCAACGTGTGGTTGTGCGTCTCCCACTCGATGTAATCGGGGTACGATGTGTCTTCCCAGGCAGCATCCGAATTGGGTAGCTGCTCCTGGGTATAGGCGGCAACAAGCCGGTCGGAATGTGGAAGCGGAAGCGGCGCCAGCAGAACTCCCTCGACCAGGCTGTAAACGGCGGTGGTCATCCCGATGCCCAGGGCCAGGGTGAGAATCACCATGAAGGCGAAACCCGGTGACCGCCGTAGCTGGCGCAAAGCCAGAGACAGATCCGCGGAGAGTGAGAGCATATCGGGCCAGCTCCAACACCAGGGAAAAACCAGCCGCAAGGGACGAATTGAATGTTTCAAAAAGCTCCTTCCTTGACAACGCAATTCTGAATGTCCGGGCAGGAGCCGAAGCGATTCCAGTCCGTTTTGGCCGCCTTGCGGTTGGCCAGCGCGACAGCGATCAGGGTTCGGGGGTTGGCTGAAGAGTCTCGATCCGTTGCATCAGTTCCTTTGCTGCGGTGTTGCCGGGATCGAGTTCGAGAACGTGGTCGAGCGCCTCTTTTGCCTCCCGCCATCGTGATTCGAGGCAGAGCGCAGCGGCGAGATTCATCCAGGCTGTGGTGTAGCCGGGATACGCCTGCACGGCCAGCCGGAAATGCTCGACCGCCGAGGCGGGATTGCGTTCGCGTGAATCGAGATAGCCGAGCTGATTCTGGACCAGAGCCATGTGCGGATCGATGCGGGTCGCCTGCTCCAGCGCGGCGCGTTCGCCGGCACGATCTCCGGCCTTATCCAGCACCATGGCCAGTTTGTAGTCGAGCAGAGGCTCCTGCGGGTCGATGGTCACAGCATCGCGATAATCGGCAATCGCCTGCGGGAGATTGCCAGCCGCCTCGGCCCGGTCGCCCAATTCCGCCTTCGCAGCCGCCTGAGCGCGAACCGCCTGCATCGTGGGCGTCAGATTCCGAGAAGGCCGATGCGGATCCAGTTCCATGGTTAGTTGCACCTGGTCTGCCTGGGCGTCATTGGCCTGGCGGTACAGCGCGAACTGCTGTTCAGCAGCATCCCGTTCGCCCAGCGTACGGAGGATGTTCGCCAGCTCGAAATGCGCTTCAGGCGTATCGAGCCCCAGGGCGATGGCTTTCTCCAGTTGCACCCTGGCCTCTGCGTTCTCCTTCATGGCGGCCAGAACAACGCCGAGCCGATAGCGCGCGGCCGCATCCCCGGGATTGGTGCTGAGGAAGCGCTCGAGATAACGCCGCGCCTCCGGATACTGGCCGGATTGCTGGCAGAGAACACCGTTTAGATAGAGCAGCTCCGGGTTGTCAGGATGGGAGGCGAGAAGGCTGCGGGTTAGAGCTGCGCCGTTGGGATCGCGGGCAATGATCATGATCCGCGCGTATTGCACCTGGATGCCGAGATCGTTTGGATGCTGGGCCGCCGCTTTTGCCAGGATTTGAACGGCCTCCGGCGATCGGTTCTCGAGAAGCAGAGCATCGGCCAGAGAGCGGAGCAGAGGCAGCGAAGCGGGATCGTCGCGCAAAGCGGAGAACAACAGCGAGATTGCCTGATCCACCATGCCCGTATGCGTGTAGGCGATAGAGAGGTTCAGGGCCAGCGGTGGAGAAAGCGGGTTTGCTCCGGCGATGGGCTGGAGCAGCGCAATTGTCGATGCATATTGCTTGTCGACCAGCAGGTCGCCGCTGAGGTGCTCCAGCGCCATGGCGGAGTTTGGATCGAGGTCGAGCGCGGCGCGCCATTGAGAATCGGCCTCAGGATGCTGGTTCAGCCGTTCGAGAGCGGAGGCGAGCGCAAGGTGCGCGTCCGGGAACCGAGGGTCCAGTTGCACGGCCTGCTGCAGAGGAACGAGGGCGTCCTGCAGACGGGCTGCCGCCATGAGGCTGACGCCCTCCAGCCATGCATAGCGGGCTGAAGTTGGTTCGAGTGCTCGCGCGTGCCGAAACGACTCGGCGGCGCAGCCGAATTCCTGGTGGTCGCCAAACCACTTTGCCAGGGCGGCATAATTCTGTGCGGATGGGTTGGCCTTGATCTGGCTCTCAAGCCGCTGCGGGCCGCGGCACGATGCGTTCGCAATAGTGCCGCTGAGCAGGACGAAGGCCAGCACGACTCCGACGGTCTGCGCCGTTCTGCGCTGAGCTGGCTTTTCATCCATGGGGGTCAAAGGTGGGCCAATCCTCGCTGCAGCGCGGTCACCACCGCCTGGGTGCGGTCGCTGGCGTTGAGGCGCATCAGGATGACGCTGACGTGGCATTTCACGGTGGCTTCGGTGATGCCGAGCTCCGCAGCGATTTCGCGGTTAGTTTTTCCGCCGACCATCAGATTGAGGACTTCGCGCTCGCGCGCGCTCAGGACAGAATCCGGCAAACGTGAGGCGAGCACCCGCGTAACCGGCGGCGGCAGAAACCGGCCTCCGGCATTGACGCGACGCAGGGCATTCACCAGCGCATCGTGGGGCATCCCTTTGACGATGTAACTGCGGGCTCCTGCCTCCAGCGCCTGATGAATGTCCTCGTCGCCTTCATAGGTGGTGAGGACTACGAATTTGGCGGCGGGATGGCGGGCGATCACGGTGCGAATGACATCCACGCCACTCATGCCAGGCAGCCGAAGGTCCATCAGCGTGACATCGGGAAGATGCTTCTCGAACAGCTGGACTGCCTCCTCTCCCGTGCCCGCCTGGTCCACGGCCGTCATATCGGGGGTGGCCTGGATAATGGCGGCAATGCCGACTCGCATGATCGGGTGATCGTCTACCACCAGAACTCGAATTTTCTGTCCTTCGCTCACAAGAACTGCTCCTGCTGCTAGTGCCGGGTGAACAGATCGAATGCGTCGACAACGGGGAGCGCGTTTCCCTGGTCGTCGAAGAATCCGCGAATGGCGAGGTCGCCCGGTACGGCCGGCTCCCACCAGAAGATTCCTGCGCCGAGTCCGCCAGGAGTGGCCAGAACCATCCGGTTCAACTCCTCCAGGAACTGCTTTTGGCCGGCGGGACTCTCGGGAAACGGCGCGGGCCGGCTGGTGTAATTGCCGGGCTTCCAGTTATAGGCAGTTTCCACAATCATAATTTTCTTCCGATAGGCGCCGGCCATGAAAACCAGATTGTTGTGCAGATCGATGAGGCTGCCCTGCCACCACGGGTAATACGACTGGCCGATCACATCGAATACAACACCGTAGGAAAGCAGCCTGTCGAAGAAGGCTTTGGTTCGGACAGGGTCGCCGCCTCGGTCGATGTGAATCATGATCTCGGGACGGCGGCCGTTGCCGCGTCCTGCATCGACGCCATTAATGCCGGCCTGCACCAGCTCGGCAAAATGATCCCAGTTCTCCGGCAGCTTGCCGTCGGGCCACAGCATGCCGTTGGTAATCTCGTTGCCGATCTGCACCATATCCGGCAACACACCTGCATCGTGGAAGGCGGCGATCGTATCTCGCGTGAATGCGAAGACGGACCGCACCAACTCCGCATGGCTTTCACTCTGCCACGCCACGGGGATATATTGTTTGCCCGGATCGGCCCAGGTATCGGAGTAATGAAAGTCCAGCAGAAACTTGTAGCCCATCTGTTTCGCTCTCTTCGCAAGAGTCAGCGTGTAGGGCAGATCGTTGGGCAGCTCCGTGGGATGGACAAAGATACGCAGGCGAACCCAGTTATAGCCGTGGTCCTTCAGGATTTGCAGGCATGGCCTCGCCACTCCGCCCTCGCGGAAAACGACCCCGTGCTGCTCGGCGCTTGCCAGGAAAGATAGATCCGCGCCAATCGCATAGGATTGCGCATGCGCCCGGGAGCTGGCCAGGCACAACAAAGCCACAGCCGCGCATGCCATCCTGACGCGCACCCAATCCGCCAGCGGCTTTCTCATGGGTGGTCCCTTCCGTCTGCAACCCGACGGATGATGCGAGATAAGCGACGCCCGGGCCTCACGACCTCTGTTGAAACCCGGGCGCTGTTCCTTAGAAAGTAAACTTCAGCGCTCCCTGCATCACGCGGGCCGCTTCGAAGCCGCCGGAAGTGATCTTCCCCTCCTGCGAATTGTTATTCACCAGCTGGCCGGAGGAGTCATACCCCCAGCCGTTGGCGGCATTGGGAGTGCCAAAGAGCGGATGGTTGAAGGCGTTGAACATCTCCCAGCGGAACTGGAGATTGTAGCGCTCATGGACCTGCCAATTTTTGTCGAGGCCCGCATCCCCGAAGTTCTGGGGCGGTCCGGTGAGGATATTTTTGCCCTGGTTGCCGAAGGTCCCAGGCGGATTCTCGATGAAAGCCGCGGTGTTGAAGTAGCTGTTGATCCACTGGGATCTGCTGCCCTGGCGTTGATGAATCGCCGTACCCGAGACAACATTGGCGCGATCCTCGTACTGATCCGCACCGGAATTGTTGCCACCGTTCCAGTAGCTGTCGCCAACGGTGAATGGTGTGCCAGTCATGGAGGTGAAGATGCCGCTGACTTCCCAGCCGCCCAGCGCCTGCTGCACGAGCATGTTGTGTGCGGCGAGCCGCGGGGTGGTGTAGACGAAATTGCTGACCCACACCCAGGGGAAATTCTGCGAGGAGATTCCGCGATTCCAGGCAAGGTCGAAGGGATCGCCGAGCTGATTGGTCCCAAAGCTGATGTTGGACGAGGAGGCTACATCAATGGCCTTCGACCAGGTGAGATTCGACTGGAACTGGAGGCCATGGGAGAGCTTGCGTTCCACCGTCAGCTGCAGGGAGTTGTAGCTCGCAGTAGCGGGACTGACCATATCGAGAACCTGGCTGAACGCGGAGTAGAGGCGCGTACCGCCATTGGCATAGATTCCCGGATTCTCGTCGATGATCACGGACTGATGGTAGCTTTCGCTGCCTACATATGCGAGCCGCACCGCCATGCTCTGGCTGATCTGCTGTTCGGCGGTGACGTTCCAGCTTTCTGTCATGCCCAGCTTGAAGTCGGGAGAGATGGTCGCCGGAATGTCCAGGCCGGGCGTGAAGGTTACGCTGGAGGGCGGTCGGTAGGTGGACGACGCAAACGGCGGGAATGGGCTCTGGCCACTGGTGCCCGCAAACCCGGACCACGGATTGTTCAGCGGAAGCGGCGTTGCACCTGTTCCGTAGTAGGAGAAGGTCGGCGCAAACGGCGCATTATCGGCGGTGTGGTTGTACGCCGAATAAATCATGGGCTGCGTGAACATGCCGAATCCGGCATGGAAGGCAGTTTTGGGCAGGCGCTTCGGCTGCCAGGCCACACCGACACGAGGCTCCCAGTAGCCATAGGTGGTGCGCATCAGTCCGTTGCCGACGCCATTATCTCCAGGAAAGACCATCCCCAGCGGAGCGTTGGGATAGACGGTGCTTTGCTGGCCGGTCACGAAGGTCGCCGCTCTGCCCGAGGCAATGCCCGGCGGAATATTCGGATCCCAGCGCAGTCCGGCGGTTAAGGTGATGTTGGGGCGCAGACGGAACTCATCCTGCCCGTAGAAGCCTGGCTGCCAGCCAGCGATATCGGACACTTCACCGGCCCCCTGAAAGATCTCGAACAGATCGCCGACGAGGAAGTCAGCCAGCCCGTTGCCGGTGTAACTCCCGTTAAAGCTCAGCTGCGGCTCGGTGGGATACTGCGTGTACTCCTCGGCAAACTGATGCTGGATGTCGGCTCCGGCCTCGATGGTGTGCCGGCCCAGGGTGCGGGTGAAATTGTCATAGAGACCGTAGGTGGTGCGTTCTTCCTGCGACGGCTCATACCATCCACTGCTGAAGCCACCGTTGCTGACCGAGAAGCCTTCCAGAAAACAGCTGCCGGGAAGTTCGGTCACGTTGATGTATTTCGACCAGCAGAAGGGCTGCTTATTGCTGTCAAGGGCGGGCGATCCGTTATGGGCGGCCATCTGCGTCCAGAAGACAGAAGCCACGTTCACGGTCTTCGGATTGATGGTCCAGGTATGATTCAGCGTCTCGTTGAAGTACTGCATGGTTTCGGCAAAGGTGTACTGCCAGGTGCTGAGGGGCAGCATCGAGAGGATGTTCCCGGGAACATCGCCGGAGGGCTGAATCAGATTGTTCACATAGCTCGAGAGCGAGAGGCGCTGCGAAGGTGAGAGATCGAAATCGAGTCTGCCGGTGCCCTCATCGAAATTATTGACGGTCGCGGAGCTGGTGTAATAAACCCCGCCATTGGCCTGCTGGCCCAGCGGCAAGGCTGTCTGGTCGATGGTGACAGCCGTGGCGCTGTAGTTGTAGCCAGGCAGCAGTTGGTTGGGCTTACCGCCCACTACGCCAAACGGGCAGATGGCCGATGCGCCGGAGGTGCAAAGCGTCTCCTGTCCGTTGGTGGAAAGGCCGCTGAAATCTCCGCTGAGCATGGCCGCGGTGGGCGTCTGGGTGAAGTTGGAGGTCGATGCCGTCGCCGACCGTGTGCCCTGATAGTTGACGAAGAAGAAGAGCTTGTTTTTCAGGACAGGACCGCCCACATCGCCGCCAAACTGATTGCGATGCAGAGGGTCGACGGTGTGGCTGAAGTAGTTTTCGGCATTGAAATCCTTATCGCGCAGGAATTCGAAGATGCCGCCGTGGAAGGCATTGGTTCCGGATTTGGTCGCAATGCTGACCACCGCACCGGGAGCGAATCCATACATCGCGTTGAAGTTGTTGGTAATGACGCGGAACTCCTGGGTGGCGTCGGCGTTGGGAAACGGCGCCGCCAGGCCAAGGTAGGTATCCATGTTCGGCACGCCGTTCAGCAGATAGTAGGTACTGCCCTGGCGTCCGCCACCGGCTGCCGCGCCGGTCTCCTCAGGAAAGGAAAACCCGCTCTGCAGGTAGCTGTTCCCATAGGCCGCATTGATCACGCCCGGAGCGAGGAAGACGAGGCTGGATGGATCGCGCCCGTTCAGAGGCAGCTGCGTTACAGAGGTCTCGTTGACGGTCATGCCCAGCTGAGGGGTGGTGGTATCGATGAGTTCGGCGCCGGCGACCACGCTGACGGTTTCGCTGGTGCTTCCCAGCTTCAGTGTCACGTTTTGGGTGGCCGCCATATCCACGGTCAGGACAATTCCCTGTTGCACATATGGGGCGAATCCCTGTGCGGTTACCTTCAGCGCATAGCTTCCGGGCGGCAGCGGCGCAACGCGGTAGACGCCGTCCCCGGTGGTGGTGATGGTCTGTGCAAGACCTGTTCCTGTATTGGCGACGGTCACGGCGGCGCCGGGAATCGCGGCTCCGCTGGTATCCGTCACCGCACCCGTCAGGCTCGCGCTGGTGGCCTGGGCGAAGGCCGTCGCCATAGCGCAGGAGAGCCCGATCACGGCAAGGAAGTACACGATTCTCGTTGTTACGCGCTGCATACACTGCCTCCGTTCCAAAGTCTTTCCGGTTGCGCTCCGCTCCGGCACAAAGAACCATATGCCCGCGGAGCGCATTTTGGTTGTAGATCATTCTTTGAACTCATGCTGACCCGTTCCAAAGCTCGGGCGCCCAATGCCTCGGCAGCGCAGGGCGACTGCTTCAGCATGGCAATACGGCAGACTTCACCGCCGGGCCGGCCCCTGGGAAATGGACTGTCCTTATATCCGCTGGCAACTGTATGCGCGTAAAGGTGAGACGCGAATCCGACGAAAGTCGGATTGGTCGCAATTTTTCATCGGGTAAACACCCTAAGGTCATCGAAGGGTGATGGTCAGTTGATATTCCGGCGTGAGCCGGACACTGTCCAGGATGTCGATCTGGCCGCCGGCAGGAATAGCCGGCTTTTTCGCCGCCTCCAGATAGACAGGCGCATCGCCACGCAGAGACAGGATCTCCAGATTGAAAGTATCGGCTCGCTGCGGATCAAGAAAGCGCTTCAGTCCCACGCTCCAGGTCTCACCATTAAAGAAGTTATCCACCAGCAGTTTAGGTCCAACGTACAGGCGGGCCCCATCGCCCTGGTAGCCTACGAAAGTCGGAATGCGCTGCTCTATACTGAGCGGCGGAATGAGGCTTCCCGCAATGGACCTGCGCCGCCCTTCTGCATCGAGTCGAATCGTGGCCGCGATCCTGCTCGTCTGCGCCATCGGCGTTCCTAGTGCGCGCAGCGAAAATCTGGTCGGCTATACACGGCGAGAGTGGCGAGCAAATGATGGCTTACCCGAGCAAACCGTGCAGGCGTTTGCGCAAACCGCGGATGGCTACCTCTGGATCGGCACTACCGGCGGGCTGCTGCGCTTCGATGGCGCGCACTTTGTGGTCTTCGATCGGCAGAATACGCCCGCGCTGCACGAGAACAGCGTCTTCTGCCTGCTGGTCGCGCGCGATGGCGCACTCTGGATTGGCACGGAGGGAGGCGGCCTGGTGCGCTATGCCGACGGCGAGTTTCGCGACTGGACCACCCGCGATGGGCTCAGCAATGACTTCGTTCGCGCGCTGGTTCAGGATCGCGACGGAAGCATCTGGGCCGGCACCGACAACGGGTTGCTCCGCATCACAGGGAACCACGTCGACCGTGTCGACGGAACAGCGGGTATCCCCGCCCTCGCTGTGCACGGGCTCTGGATCGACCACACCGGTGCGCTCTGGGCTGGCGGCTCATCCCTGCTGCGCATCGGCAACGGCATCGCGCGCGAGTATTCCTTCTCCGGTGAAGCCAGCCGGAATCGCGTGAAGTCCATCCTGGAAACGCAGGATGGAACCATCTGGGTCGGCACGGTCTCGGGTCTGAACCGTATGCCCGCAGGCACCCATCATTTTGTGCAGGTTCCCGGGATCGCCTCCACTGTGCGCGTGCTGCGCCTGACTCCAGATGGCGCACTCTGGATCGGCACGATCGGGGAAGGAGCCTTTGAGCTGAGCAATGGCAAGCTCACGCACCTGAACGCTCCCGGATCGCTGCCCAGCAATACGGTCCTCAACTTTTTCACCGACAGCGAAAACAACTTCTGGATCGGAACGCAGGCCGGCATGCTGCGCCTCACAGAAATCCCGGCGAGCATTGTCCCGCTTCCGGAGGCCAGCGACGCTGATTTCGGCACGATCTACCAGGATCACGACGGCAGCTTCTGGATCGCCTCTGCGTCCCTCCTGCACATGCAGAACGGGAAAATTACTGCAGCCGTTTTGCCGGGCATGGCGCGCGTGCACGTCCGCAACGTCTATCGCGATCGCTCCGGGGTGCTATGGGCCGGCACCGATGGGGGCGGGCTGTTTCGCCTCGCCGGTGTGCGCGTTCAGCGCTTCACCACGCAGGACGGTCTCTCGAACAATTTCGTCCGCGCCATGACCCAGGACCGCGACGGCAGTATGTGGGTGAGCACCGATGAGGGCCTGAACCACATCATCGGCACCGGCGATCGCTTTCGCATCCGCAGCTACGAAATGCGCGACGGGCTCGCATATTTCAGCACCCGCGTGCTGCTGGAAACGAGGGGCGGGGATCTGTGGATCGGAACGGACCGCGGGCTCAGTCACATGCGTGCGGCCAGCTTCGTGAGCGATGCGGCGACCAGGATCCTGAGCCAGCAAAAGATCTGGGCCATTCACGAAGACAGCGACGGCGGGTTATGGTTCGGCACGCGCGACAGCGGCCTCTACAGGTTCCGAGATGGAAGCATCACGCATTACACGACCAGCCAGGGTTTGGCGAGCAATGCGATCTATCAAATTCTGGAAGACCCGGCAGGCCACTTCTGGCTCAGCGGCCCCAATGGCATTGCGCTGCTCAATCGTCACGAACTGGACCAGCAGGCAACCGATCCGGGACGGCAGCTCGCGCTCACCCTCTACTCGCTCTCCGACCTCGCCGGAAACACTGAAATCTATGGCGGAACTCAGTCGTCGGGCTGCATTACGCCCCAGGGAGACGTCTGGTTTCCCAGCAACAATGGTCCCATCCACATCCTGCCTGCGCAGCGATCCTTTCCTCCGCCTCCGGTTCGCATCCAGGAAATACGCACGGACGGCGTTCCTTCGCTCCTGAAAACCGCCGCGACCTTGCGTCCCGGCAATACGCGGCTGCAGATCGACTATGCTCCCGTGAGGCTGCGTTCGCAGGACGGGGTGCGCTTTCGTTACCGGCTGGAGGACTTCGACAAGCAATGGACCGCGCCCACGCTGGAGCGCACCGCCAGCTATACGAACCTTCCGCCCGGCCGGTACCGGTTCCGCGTACAGGCCTTCGACATCGGCGATCCCTCCGCTGTTTCGGAAGTCTCAATGGTCGTCGTGCAGCAGCCCGAGTTCTACCGGACGTGGTGGTTTGTTGCCGCCTGTGTGCTGCTGACGGTGCTGGTGGCATTGGCCATCCACCAGTTACGTGTTCGCCAAGTGCGTGCGCGTCTCAAAGCTGTCTTTGAAGAGCGCAGCCGCGTTGCGCGCGAAATGCACGATACCGTTGTCCAGGGATGCGCCAGCGTTTCTGCTCTGCTCGAAGCACTTTCCATGAATGGTTCCGGCGAGGAACAGCACCGCAATCTCATGGATACGGCGCGCGCCCAGGTTCGCACGACCATCAGCGAAGCGCGGGAGGCGATCTGGAATCTTCGCCAGGATGACGCCGGCGGCGACGGTCTGGGTCCCAAACTCACCGGCATGGCGAGCCACATCACGAAGGAATTTCATGTGCCGGTAGCGTGCTCCATTGCCGGCAATCCCTTCCGCGTGAGCCAGCCCACGGCGCACGACCTGCTCATGGTGGCCCGCGAAGCCGTTTACAATTCTGTGCTGCACGGCCGACCTACGCAGGTCGACATGCGTCTGCACTACGACGCCCACGGCCTCACGCTGAGCGTACGCGATGATGGATGCGGCTTTGATCCCGCCGAGCCCGATGTCCAGAACGGCCACCATTTCGGGCTCGCCGGGATGCGCGAACGAGTGGCCCGCTCCGGTGGCAAGTTCACGCTTACCACCTCGCCGGGTCAGGGTGTCAGGATTGAGGTACACCTATCTCGCACGTGATGATCACCGGGGGCTTTTCCCCGGTCCACCAAAGAAAATGAAGCTACCACAGAAGCCCAGGGTGGACGGAAAGAGATCAGTGGGAGCGGCCACCTCCCAGAGCCTTGCCGCTCGGACGGATGTTTTGTGTCGTATACGCCGGAGGGACGGTGTTGAAGACATTGTCAGTAACGGACAGGGTGCCAGTCAGGTCGCCTGACTTGCTGGGCGTGAAGCGCATGGACAGCGTACAGCCCGCGCCAGGCGCCAGAATTCCGGGAGATGAAGAGCCTGCACTCACGAGGGGACAGGTGGATTCTCCGCTGTTATCCAATAGGAAATCACCTCTAACCGAAGGATTGGTGCCGGTGCTCGGAATGGGAAAGACCAGGGGGAGATTGCCGACATTCTCCATAGTGATCGTTTCAGGGTTGCTGGCAAAGCCTACGAAGGTCGTCGCAAAGTTTACGCTCGGCGGATCGGCGAAGTCTTCTTTGAGCACACGACCGTTCAGACTGTCGACGATAAATACGTTGCCGCTCGGATCCACCACGGCGCCCTGCGGCTCGATGAGGCCGCCGGCGACGGTGCTCAGTGTGTAGGTGGTGCCCGATGGCTTCGCTTCGAGAACTCCACTCGCAGTGACTATATATACGTTGCCGCCCCCGTCGAGGGCCAGTTGATTGACACCGCCGGGGATTCTCGCGACGCTGCTTTCAGAATAAGTTCCGGCGGCCGGTGCTTCTTTCCAGACCCCCCCATCGCCAAAGTCGGCGATGTATACATTTCCGCTCCCATCCACGACAACACTGCGGGGAACGTGGCCCACCTGCACGAGGCTTTCTGTGTAACGGCCATTGGAAAGAGTCTCCTTCAATACGCGACGGTTGCCGGTGTCAGCGATATAGAGGTTGCCACTCCCATCCACGGCCACGGAGAGCGGATAATTCAGGCTGCTGCTCGGTACTGTGCTTTGAACGAGGCGGCTTCCTGTGAGGGTTTCCTTCACGATCCGATTGTTCCCCGTATCGGCGACATAGAGATTCCCTGCCCCATCCAACGCGATTCCGAAAGGTGCGGACAGATCGCCGGTCCTGACCGTGCTTTGGGCATAGGTTGCTCCGGAGGGCGTCTCCTTCAAGATCCGGTTATTGCCGGTATCCGCCACATACAAGTCCCCGCTGGCGTTGATGGTTACCCCGGTGGGGAACAGCATTCCGTGCTCTGCGATCGTAGTTTGGGTACCTGGCGGGAAGTTCATCTGCGGCGCCAGTCCTGTGCCCTCAAAGTAGCCGGTAGCCATCACGTTGCCGGCAGCGTCGAGGAGTTCTGCCGCACCATCGCGGGTCCCGGCATACCTGGGTGAAAACCGCACATCCACCGTGCAGGTATCCCCTGCATTGTAGGTAGCTCCTGCTTTGCAGCTTCCGGTGCCGGCATCGGTGAAGTCCAGACCCTGAACGCCTCCAGTAACAACTCTGGTTGAACCCAGAGTGCCGCCGGTATCGAAGGTAAAGATTGCGGAGACGGGCTTTGCGCTGGAACGTCCCACGCGGACAGCGGGAAACTTGCCCCCGTCTGTTCTCAACTCGACCACACGGTCATTGTCAGAATCCGTGACGAGGATGCCATTTCCGTCGATCGCAATCGCATCGGGTTGCGACAAGCCATCGGAAGCTAACTCGCTTTGGGTATAACCGCCTGCGGAAGGTGTCTCCTTCCACACGGCGCCGGCGGCCAGGTCCACTACGAAGACATTCCCACTGCTGTCCGCTGCAACCCCGTAAGGATCCATGAATTGGGTTGCAATCAGGCTCTGGGTGTAAGTGTCGCCCGAGGGTGTTTCCTTGAACAGACCCTGGCCAAGACTGATGACATATACGTTTCCCTGTCTGTCTGCCGCGACCGCGATTTCAAACGGCCCGAGGCCGCCGGCAATTTCGGTTTGCACGTAACTTGCCCCCAAGGGCATGAGCTTCACGACCTTTCCATCGGAGTAACTCATGCCAAGGAAGAGATCGCCGCCCAGGCCGGTTGCGATGCCCAGGGGTCCGCCCTCCACACTGGGGCGGGGGATCACACTCTGCACATGGCCGCCCGCCGCGGGGGTCTCTTTCAACACGGTGCCGTCGCCGCCGTTGAGGATGAAGACGTCGCCGCTCCTGTCCACCGCCACTCCATAAGGAAGAAAGTAACTGGCGCCGCTGGATTCGGGACTGACGAACGTGCTCTCCACATATCCCCCCGGCGTCAGGGTCTCTTTCAGCACGCGAGAATTGCCCTCATCGGCGATGTAGATATTGCCGCTGGCGTCTGCCGCAATTCCCCACGGTTGATAGAGGTTGGTGGTAATGGTACTTTGCGCGGCAGAGAAGTGCGCAGTCTGGGCGTGAGACGCAAGAGCGGCGCCACAACTCACGCTGACCAGCAGGAGCGGGCGAGCCAGACTCCGCCAGGTATTCGTACCCAGTTTGTTCAATAAATCCAGACAAAGACGATCAGCGAACGAGAGGATGCACTGCGAGAACCGCTGCATGGAAGCTCCTTCACCGCGAAGCGCGGAGAAACGGATGGTCTGGACCCGAATGACATGCCGGCGATGAAGTTGTTATTTGTGTACGAGGTCGGGCTGATTTGTAAGTGCCGGAAAGTGCGGCTGGCGGTGTCAACGGGCTGATATGGTCGCGGCGAGCGGCAACCCAAATGATCCGGGAAAACTGAATAGGATATTCCGGTAGTTCCGGAGCAATTGCAAGAAAAAACTCTGGAAATTCGATCGCTCAGTTCGTTCGGTTATGCGTTGTATTTCGAGTGCAGATCGGAATCTCGATTTGGCGCAGAACTCACCCACTGCCGGATTGCTCCAGGCGAAGGGTCTCGAATACCAGCACTTTCAGCCGGCAGCTTTCATCAGAGCCGATGCAGGAGGCACCGGGCCTAAGCCATCCCGGATGGTCCACCCCGCGGGAAGGTGGTGCGTTGCCGGTCGTAGCGTCTTTCGGTCTTACGCGCTTTTGCTGCAGCCTCGTCAGCGATATGGCTTATTTTCTTGTCTTCCGGAGTTTTCGCGGCTTTCGGCTCATCCGGCTTCGGCGTCCTGGGATTTTCGGTTTCGTTGGGCATGACGATTATTCCTCATGGACTGAGATGTATTCGGGCGGATCGGGCCAGTTCCCCAAGGCCGCACGGCGATCCGCGTATGACGGCAAGAGCGATCTTCGAACTCCCTGCCGCAATTGGGAGCGGACCGATCGGGCAATTTCTTCAGCCGCGCCGCCCCGCAGACGTCACAACAAGCTGGTCTCCGCCGAGCCTTCGCGATCACTTCCGCGGAGGGCCTGCTGTGGGTCTCTGACTGTAGCACAACCGAGAGAGCCTGCAAACAAGGTTCCGCTCGCGCGTCGTCAGCAGCAGAGCCAGGACGGGTTTTTTGCCCGCGACGCTGGAGAAATGAGGCGGATTGAAGATGGCGACAAGTCGCTGGAAGTTGACGAGATCGATGGAATGCCGGGCGAGACGGGTGGCTCAAGAAAAGCCGCCGCAAAGAGGAATCTACCCGCGGCGGTCTGTCCGAACGCGCCTCAGGGTAGAAGAGTCTCGTCCACTATGCTCCAGAGCTCTCTCCGCCGAAAACAACTGCATCCTTATCCCTATTCCTGGATTCCCTCTTCTCCGCCCCTGAGACTCTATGCTTCGGCGCGTTCAAAGGCCGGCAAATTAGCTGTGCGGTTGGTTCGTCTTGACCGGGAAGTGAAATCCGGATTTTGAAAAGTTGTATTCGAAGTATGCGAAGGGGTAGGTGTAATCGTGGCCGAGGGTGGTGGTCCTGAGAAATTGTCCAGCGAACAGGTGAGCGTAACCAAAGCCAAAGTTAAATCCTTTATTCAATGTGTATTCAGCGACCAGATCGAGTTCGTTGCCGATGTGGCGGCTCGCGCCGGGATGTGCGGGAACGGAAATAGCCCCGCTGCTGGCATAGAAATTGTCATGAGATGTGGCCATCCAGTAGCCTTCGAATGCCTGTTTGAGTTTCCATTTCCTGGTGGGTTCTTCTTCTACTCCGGCTCGGAACTGCTCAAGATTGCGACGGCCGACAAGATCGGCGAAGCCGTATTTGTCATGATTGGATGGATAGAGCTGGTCAAAGGTATTCCAGTCGCGTCCCGCCGGATTTTTCGTTCCGGAAGCGTAATTGCCTTCCAGGAAAGGCCGCGGCGACGTGGCGGCATTACGAAACGTCTTCCCGACAGCGGCATAACCGGCCCACGCGCCTATAGAGGATGCGCCGAGCGAACCCTTCTGGCCGTCAAATTCAGTGTCGTAGTCGAAGTTCGCGGGAAGCGTACCCTTCGCGTGGAGGCCGAGTGTGACTTCGTCGAGGTGCCCACGTCCGACCTCTTCCGGAAGACTGGAGTTAGCGGGCGCGACGCGCCAGAGAACATAGGGCTCGAAGCTGGCCTGAGGAACGATGTTCCCAAAGCTTCCGTAGATTCCGTACAGGTTGTTGCCCGGAAGCGCGTTATGTAAATCAGTGTTGTCGCCGGGTACGACCGAAGAAGCAAATAAGCTCAGATTGTACGCGGGGGGATGAAGGTCAACCCGCGCGACGTTAAAGGTGCGACCGACGTTGAGCCAGTCGGAGGGCCCGATTAGGCGCTCGTCTCCAAATCGCAGGACCTGGCGACCCGCGAGAACGTCTCCCCAGCCTTCCCTGGATCTGCCAATCTGAGGGTAAGCTTCCCAGAGCGTCCAATTATCCTCGTAGGGGTTGCCGTTGGATATGTGCTGATTGAAAAAGATGCGAGCATCCTGTACTGCGCCGTGGAGGCTCAGCCAGGGCCTGGGCATGAGGACCACACGCACGCGCAAGCGGTCCAGCAGGTAAAAATCATTGGTCGTGCTGTAGCCGATGCCTATCGGACCCTCCAGACGATTCCGGTATTCGCCGCCAATGAAGATCCATCTCGGCAGAGAATCGTCGAGCTTATCGACAGGAAACAGCCAACCTGGCGGTTCAGGCGCAGCAGATGGCTGGGGTGTGGCACTGGACTGGGGACCCACAATTGGGTCATAAGACTCTCGAGCACTGACCTGTCCGGGAGCGGCGCCTGCACCGACTAACAGGACCAGCACAAGCAGGATGTACGCTCTCATCGAAACCTCTCAACAATGGCACTTGCGATTTCACAAGATGGTTAGCGCAATCCATTAATCTGCGGTACAAAATCAGACGCGAACTGATCGGCGGAGTCCTGTTTGTACGACAGCTAAGAGATTTGCGAGGAAGCACAATTCCTGTGCATTTTGCCTGGAACCGAGGCCCGGTGTTCGAAAGTGAATCAGTTTACGAACAAATTCCCCGGGCCCGTCAAACGTTCCTGGCACGTTATCCTGCGATGATCAACTCCTTTTCCGCAGGGATCTTCGCGAGCTGTGCCTGATCGATATTTATGTGGGCAGTGACCGCTTCCGGCGGAAGACGCCTCATCCAATTGTTGAGCGAGACGTCCACAAATTCATCGGCCTTGAACATTTCCAGGAAGACAACGTCGGTGTCGCCCGTGTTTTCGATGTAATGGGTCGCAACCCTGGGAACAAAACCCACATCGTTGGCATTGAAGTCCATGGTGCGAGCCCTTCCCTCGTTCATGATTACGCTCATGCGTCCTTTGCCTGCGAGCCAGAACTGCCACTCACTGGCATTGGGGTGCCAGTGCAATTCGCGCAGGGCTCCGGGCCTGAGAGAAACCAGCGCGGCGGCGATGTGCCTGGTCACAGGAAAGTTGCGTGAGTCCACAATGCGAACTTCGCCGCCGGGTGTTTTCCGGGTGGGCGGCATGCTGGACAGTTTGAACGTGTACTGGAACGAAGATTCCACGCGCTTACCTCCAATCGCTGCCTTATCCTGCGCGAGAGAAAGCGGGAGGTCCGCCGGGAAAATGTAAAGTGACTCTTTTCGTACCAGTTTGTCGATCACGTCCTTATCGAGGCCAAAATTCTTGGCTAAGATGTTGCGCGGCGTGTGCGCGATCGTCTCGGAGAAAAGGAAGGTGCCGTCTTCGGAAAAGTCCCCTTCGTCGAACACCAGCAGGAACTCGCAGCCGTCCGGCTGGAGTCCCTGAATGGAGTGGGGGTAGCCTGCCGGAAACAGCCACAGGTCGCCCCTGGCGACGTCATCGATGAACATCGTGCCATCGGGGTTCATCACTGTGACGCGAGCGTTGCCATAGAGCATGATGGCCCACTCGTCGGCGGTGTGCCAGTGCAGTTCGCGGAAACTGCCTGCGGTGAGCCGCATGTTTACGCCGGTCAGATCCCTGGAAGTGGGCAACACAGTCGAGTTCACCTGGTGCGTCCAGCCGCCGCCCTGCACCCGCTTGTGCACCAAATCGAAGGAGTACCAGATCGGACCGATATCGCCATGATCCGTCGGCGGAGGCATGTTTGACTCCGGGTTCTCCTCCAGCAGCGGCTTGTTTTCCTGTCCAGGATCGCTTACAGAATGATCTTTTTCCGCTGTGCGTGTGTCCTGCATCTCCTGTGCATGCGCAGCGAGGCCGGTCAGCGCTGCTGCGGCAAGAGCTGTAGAGCTGACTCCCAGAAAATCCCTTCTCGAAAACCCCTCTGTACCCGGCTTATGACCTTCGCCACTCTGAGCGACCTGGCCTACTCTTCCGGGCTCGCTGCCAATCCTGGCCTCTTCTGCCTCTTTCACTCTGTTGCCTCCTCTTCCTCAACTTGCGAAGCCGAACGATTCATCGCAGTTACTCAATGTGCTTGCACATGATGTTCCAGTTGCAGTTCCAGCCGCACTTCACGTTCGCCGGAAATCGACCTTGTGCAAAGTAAAGGGTCGACGCTGCGGTCCCTCCAGTTCCCCGGGCTGGTGGCGTCGACGTCGCGAGCACTCGCGTGTCAAACTGCTGTCACGTTCCTGGCTCGAGCGCCGTTGATTTATTTCGTCAACAACATCAATGAAGGCAGTTATCCGATACAGAAGTTCGCTCGCGGCATCAGCCGCACCAACAACGTCGATGACTGCTTTCGCTGCCGGCGGTCGCCGGCAACAACAACGGAGCTCATTCGAACCGTTAATCATGGCGTGACTCAGGCTCGATCCAGGATAGCGCCGGCACGGCTCCGGTTCCCGACTACAGCAGACCTGGGATCCAGGGTGTCATTCAAAGGCGCGCTACGCCACCTTGCCAGCGAAACGGCGATAGACCAGAACTGAATATCCGATCGCGAGGGCCATGCCAGGGATGAACCAACACAACCCCACGAAGAGTCCATGCTCCGCGGCCGCTGCATTGTAGATCGTGAGACCCAAATCCGGCCTGGTATTCGATGGCAATACGTTGGGAAATACGCCGAACGCTGCACTGCTCAACATTCCGGCGAGATACAAACCTGAAGCCAGAAACGCCTGGAGGTCCTGCTGCCGAGAGCTGAGCGTGCGCGCTCCCATTATGCCCACGACGGCGAGAACGGGAAATATGGCGCCCCAGGGGTGGGTGCGGAACTGCTTCATCAGGTTGGGCTGGACGAAAAAGCTCGCGGCGGTCATGAGCAGCATGATCGGGACCAGAGCAGTCCAGCATTTGGCGCCAAACAGGCGTGTTCGCTCCTGCAGACTCCCACCGGTCTTGACTACAACCCAAAGACTGCCGTGGACGGCCAGCGCCAGAAACGATGCCGCTCCTACCAGAAGCGTGTACCAGTCAATAATTCCAACCTGACCGGCAGGAGAGAAATTTGTCCAGAACGGCAGGAAGAAATATCCACTTTGATCGACCGGTACTCCGCGTATTACATTGCCGAGTGCGATACCGAAGACAAGTGCCAGCGCGGCGCTCGCCAGCCCGAATACGGTGCTCCAGAATTGCTGCCACGGGACACTATCCATGTGACTGCGAAATTCGATGGAGACTCCGCGCAGAATGAGCAGCCAAAGCACCATCATCAATGAGAGATAGAAGCCGCTGAACGAAGATGCATACAGGGTCGGGAATGCGAAAAACAATGTGCCGCCAACGACCACCAGCCACACTTCATTGCCGTCCCAAACGGGCCCGATAGAACGCAGCACCTGACTTCTGTCGGCCTCTGACCGGGCTACGAACAGCTGCAGAATTCCCGCGCCCAGGTCGAAGCCGTCGAGCAAAACGTAGCCGGTGATCGTCATCGCCGCAAAACAGAACCACAACGTCGCTAACATCGAATGCCTCTCTATGCGAGCACTTCCGTATTTCCGGGCATTTGTGGCTCAAGCTGCTGGGCAGGTGCCTCCGGACCGTGCATAATTTCTCGCGCCACCATGAACAGGAACAGGATTCCAAGCACCATGTACATGCCCATGAAGCCCAGCAGGCTGAACAAACCGTTTCCCGCAGAGACGTTCGGGGAAGCGCCGCTCATCGTGCGCATTAAGCCGTAGACCAGCCAGGGCTGCCGACCCAGCTCCGCCGTCATCCACCCAGCGGTCGTTGCAATGTAGGGAAAGGGAATGGAGAGCATGAGAATCCAAAGCAGGGCCGTGCTGGAATAGAGCCGCCCACGCCACAGAAGCAGAAGCGAAAGCCACATCACTGCAACCATCAGCGTTCCCAGGCCAACCATGATGTGATACGCGTAATAAAGCAACGGGATGTTATCCGGCCACGCATTCCGGGGAAAGTCCTTAAGACCTCTGACCTCCGCTTTCCAGTGCTTGTAAGTCAGGAAACTCAGGACATCGGGAACCTCGATCGGATTGTCCAACTGGAGGCGGTCTGTGTTGGGTTGGCCGATCAGGACGATCGGCGCTCCATTGGCAGTTTCAAACAGTCCTTCCATAGACGCCAGCGTGACCGGTTGATGCACAGCCACCATCTTGCCCTGGGCGTCTCCGGTGGGGAAGATCATCATACTGGTGGCAATCACTCCGGCAATCACGCCGAAGCGGACGAAGACACGGCCGTATGCCGACTGCTTGTTGGTCAACAGATAGAAAGCGCCCAGGCCGGCCATGACGAAGCTTGCCGTCACCACGGAGGCGGTCATATTGTGCAGGTATTGCCAGAAGAGCCAGGGATTCAGAAACAGGCGCGCAAAGCTTGCGAGCTGGATCTCCCCGTGAGGCCCGACTGTGTAGCCGACGGGGTGCTGCATCCAGGCATCGGTCGCGATGATAAAGAATCCCGACAACCACGATCCCAGGAAAACGAGGAAGGCCGAAACCAGGTGCAGCTTTGGACCCAGGCGCTTTTCACCGTACAGGAAGAGGCCCAGAAATGACGATTCGAGGAAGAAGGAGAACACTCCTTCCATACCCAGCGTCTGGCCGATTACGCCACCGGCCGTCTTTGAGAAGGCCGCCCAGTTTGTGCCAAACTGGAATTCCATTGGAATCCCGGTGACTACGCCCATCGCGAAGTTGATGGCGAAAATCCGAGCCCAGAAACGTGCTGCGTTGTTGTACGACTCATCCTTCTTAAAGAGAGCAAGGGCCTTGAGAACCACGATCAGCAGAGCCAAGCCCATCGTCAGCTGCGGAAAGAGGTAATGAAACGTCATCGTAAACGCAAAATGCAGCCGGTGTATGGCAAGCGCAGAATTCATGGAAGGCTAGGTCCGCGACTAGACAAAACATTCAGGGCACGGGTATGGAGCTGGCTTCCCTACCGCGGTCGCCGGGGGCCCCATGAGGCATGGCGTTCATCTTCTACGGGGATCATTCACCAATCGGGGCACATGCATTTACCCTGCCAACACGAACTTTCGCCTCGTGCACTACGCGCGCATTGTTTCAGGTACATGGCGGGTCAGCCACGGCGAGCGTGTCAACGATGTGACGCGAAGGAGTCACAAAATGCCGACTTCTCGACTCGGTTGCGCAGTTGCACATGACAAAAGGGCGTTCGAAGACCATGAATCCTGGCTGGTCCCCTCTGACGACCGGAAAGTTCGAATGGATAGCAACGTGCAGAAGCATTGTGGAGACACTCCAGAACTGGTCTCGTGTATAGCGCGATGGCTCCGGTTAAGAGCATGAGCCCCGCTTCGGCGGTGGGTCTCACACGTGGCGTCAAGGGGTGAATTGGATTTATGAGACCAGTTCTATTGCCCGTCTCGGAGACGAATCGTCGCATCGCGGAGGGAAAGCTCTGGCGGCGGCTGGTGCTGCCGAGGAAGATCGAGAAATGGTGTGGACCAGTTTGCAGCAACGACAGCGACGGTCGTGGGGAGCATGATCCGCACATCGATGCGCTGGCGATCCGGCAGCAGGAGTGCGGTGAAACCTGCGGAGTCGGGCGACCGGGACGTGGAGGCCCGAGACGTGTTTATGGAATCACTGAAAAGACGGGTTTCAACGGTTATCGGCTTTTCTGACGGGTGGAATTTGACGCCTGGCGGAGGCTAAAGAAGGATCCGAGAGAAAAATTACGCTTCGGAGGACCAGGAATTGGGGAATTGCGGTATAACAATTCCCCTCCGGAAGCCTAAATGAAAATTCCGGATAACAACCGTTTGAGCGGCGTGAAGCGAGAGGGACGAAATGAGCGTGAATGAGACCGTAACGAGAATTGCAGCGACATCGCAGAATCATCCATCGACCGCAGAGATATCGATTGACGGGCAGCCGGTTGTTACCCGTGAAGGCGAGTTGCTGGTGGAAGCAATTCTTCGCGAGAAAGAGATCCCCCACATTTGCTATCACTCGCCACTCATGGGACCGATCCGGACCTGTGATACATGCATCGTTGAGGTTGATGGAAACCTTGTGCGTTCCTGCGGAACCAACGTGAGCTCCGGTATGAAGGTGGTCACAGATTCGCAACGCGCCCGGGATGCCCGCGCCGAGGCTTTTGACGTGATTCTCGGCAATCACATGCTCTACTGTACGGTCTGCGATAACAACAACGAGAATTGCAGAGTCCACAATACGGCGTTATCTCTGAACGTTCAGCACCAGGAGCATCCCTTCAAGCCGAAGCCCTATGAAGTGGACATGTCGAATCCCTTCTATCGCTATGATCCAAGTCAGTGTATTCTCTGTGGACAGTGCGTGCAGGCGTGTCAGAACGTACAAGTCAATGAGACGCTTTCAATTGGGTGGGAGCTGGAGCACCCACGCGTGCTGTGGGATGGCGGGACTCAGATCGCCGGTTCAAGCTGCGTCTCCTGTGGACACTGTGTAACGGTGTGCCCCTGCAACGCACTGATGGAGAAGTCCATGCTTGGCGAGGCGGGGTTCCTCAGCGGCCTGCCCAAGGACGCGCTGAATAAGATGATCGATGTTGTGAAAGCGGTCGAACCAGAAATGGGTTACGGCGCGATCATGCAGGTTTCGCAGACGGAAGCCAAGATGCGCGAGGAGCGGATCAGGAAAACGAAAACCGTGTGCACCTATTGTGGCGTGGGCTGCAGTTACGACGTGTGGACGAAGGATCGCAAGATCCTCAAAGTTGTGCCCCTGCATGGCGCGACTAACCAGATTTCCACCTGTGTAAAGGGTAAGTTCGGATGGGACTACGTGAATCATAAGGACCGCCTGCAGAAGCCGCTGATCCGCGACGGTGAAGGGTTCCGGGAAGCAGGCTGGGACGAGGCGCTGAGTCTTGTTGCAACGCGGCTAGGCGACATCAAGAAGCAGTATGGGCCAGATTCTATCGCAGTCATTGCTTCGTCGAAAACGACCAATGAAGAGGTCTACCTGATGCAGAAGCTGGCTCGTGCGGTGATCGGGACAAACAATGTCGATAACTGCTCGCGATACTGCCAGTCACCTGCGACGATGGGCTTGTTTCGAACGGTTGGCTATGGTGGCGACTCGGGATCGATCGAGGATATAGGCAAGTCGGACCTGGTTCTGATTGTTGGCAGCAATACAGCCGAGAGCCATCCTGTACTGGCTACGCGGGTAAAGCGGGCCCACAAGCTGTTTGGCCAGCGTCTGATCGTAGCTGACCCGCGTTCTAACGAGATGGCGGAGCGCGCAGACATTCACTTCCGTCCGCGTCCAGGCACGGATATCGTCTGGCTCTCTGCCATGAGCCGGTACATGTTCGATCATGGGCACGCCAAACTGGATTTTATCGAGCACTGGGTGAACGGCGCTGATGAGTTCCGCAAGAGCCTTGCGCCCTTCACTATGGAATATGCCGCACAAACCTGCGGCGTACCGATTCAAACCCTGGAAGAGGTAGCCAGAGAGATAGCGGCTGCGAACTCGATGTGCATTTTGTGGGCAATGGGCATCACGCAGCACACCAGCGCCTCGGACGAATCAACTTCGATTTCGAATCTGCTGCTGACTACTGGAAACTATATGAAGCCGGGTTGTGGAGCGTACCCACTGCGTGGCCACAATAACGTGCAGGGTGCCAGCGATATGGGTGCGATGCCCGACAATTATCCCGGCTATCAGCACGTGGCCAATCCCGGGATTCGAGAGAAGTTTGAAAAAGGATGGGGCGTAACGCTTTCGCCAGATCGCGGCATGGACAATCACCAGATGGTGGAAGCGATTCATGAAGGCAAACTGCGTGCAATGTACCTGGCCGGCGAGGATATGATCTCGGCCGACTCGAATGCCAACTTTGTAGGAGCGGCCTTCGAGAAGCTGGATCTGTTTGTGGTGCAGGATATCTTTTTCTCCCAGACCTGCCGCTATGCCGACGTCGTTCTGCCTGGTGTTCCGGCCCTTGAAAAGGATGGCACCTTCACTAATACAGAAAGGCGCGTTCAGCGACTGTATCAGGCGCTTCCGGAGTTGGGCGAGAGCAGGGCAGACTGGAAGATCACGATGCAGCTGGCCAATCGTATGGGGGCGAATTGGAACTATCAGCATCCTTCGGAAATCATGGCCGAGATGGCATCATTGACTCCAATGCTGGAAGGCGCCTGCTTCGAGCGACTCGAACATTACAAAACCCTGCAATGGCCAATCGCCAAAGACGGCTCCGATCAGCCCATTCTTTATCTGCATGGGTTTCCCTTTCCCGACAACAGGGCACGCTTCTATCCAGTCGCATTCCATGAACCCACGGAATCTCCCGACGATAATTTTGATCTGTT
This sequence comes from uncultured Acidobacteriota bacterium, assembly GCA_963825195.1. Classification (GTDB taxonomy): domain Bacteria; phylum Acidobacteriota; class Terriglobia; order Terriglobales; family Acidobacteriaceae; genus Palsa-343. Next base: position 4,127,237 of record CAWGSD010000005.1, on the reverse strand, counting down.
TCTGAATAATGGTCGCCTTCTGGAGCATTTCCACGAAGGAAATATGACCCTCCGTGTAGACGGCATTCGAGAGGAGACTCCGGAACGCTATCTGGAGATTTCGCCGGAACTCGCCACGGAACGCAATCTGGAATCCGGGCGCTGGGTACGTATCACCAGCAGATATGGCTCTCTGAAGATCAAAGTATTAGTCACTTCGAGAGTTCACGGAAAGCAGGTGTATATCCCTCACCTCTCAGAAGACGTTCCGATGAACGTTCTGACCGGGTCGCATGCAGATGCCGCAACGAATACTCCAGCCTATAAAGAGACGGCGGTGAAAATCCAAGCGCTTCCTGAGAAGGGCTCGAATCCACTGAAGCCGCTGAATTTCAGGTTCTCAGGGAAGCCGACACCACAGACCGGTGTAGAAGTCGAGCGGAAATGGAAGCGCAAGGACTACAGGATGCCGGGTACAGAAAAACTGGTGCAGATCAACGGCGTGAAATGAGTAACCGGAGAGGACGATGGCAAAACTCGTAGACTTTCGAACATTCACACCAGAGGATTCTCGTGAAGACCTGGTGCGCCGACTTCAGGAAGCACCGAAAGAGCACGCGGAGGCGCTCCTCGCCGGCTATGATCTGCTCCGGCGACTCCATGAGAAGGGCATCATCGATCTGTTGAACGGTCTTCTCTCGGCAGGCGATACAGTCGTAGAGCGCGTCGCCGATGTGATCAGTTCCAAAGAGGCGGTGACTGCACTGCGCATGGCGCTCATCTTCGGGAATCTGCTCACCTCTATCGATCCGGACAAACTCCACGCAGTGATCTCGAGTGCCGAAAAGGACGAGCCACCCTCAATGATGTCTATTGCCAAACAGGCAATCTCAAAGGACGCGCGCCGCGGCATGGCGGCGGCCGTGGGATTGCTTACCGTTCTCGGAGCTACCCTGGGCAAGCAACAGACGGAAAAGCATGGTTAAGACAGTGGAAAAGACGATGTTTGTTCCAGACGTCCACCCGAGGTAACGGCGCACTGCTCGGCGGCGTTTGGGCTCTCACTGTGAAAACCGCGGCGACGCGCAATCGAGGACTGATGCTCACCGGCGGACACAAAGTTGCAGAGCCGCTGCGCGATGCGAGGCTAAGCCGGGTCGGTTGCGCATGGAGCCGATGCTTCCACCGGTGCATTGGTGGAATCACGATATCGAACTCCCTTCGGAGCCAGCACAGCAACCTATGCAATGATGCAAAACGTATTCGACCGTCGTTATGATTCGACAGCCTCCCGACTGTGGTTGGAGCTGATTCGAGCTCACGACCGGCTTCTTTCGGAGAAAAACAAGACCGCGCTGAAAAAGCTGGTCATCAAGGTCAGCATTGCCGGTTTTGTGATCCATCTTGCACTTGTGTTTCTTTCGCGAGAACTCTCTCCTGCGCCACTTATCATCGGGAGCGCAGGAAAGAACTACCTGTCGGCAATCGCTACTCCGTTCAGCTTCATCCTGTTTTATGAAGTATTGACACTCATTGCCGCACTGCCCGTCTCCACGACTCAGTCGATTGCCAACCAGTTTGAAGTCGTGTCGCTGATTTTCATTCGAGATGCTTTCCGGGACATGGCTGCCACGAGCGAGGTCGGGTGGCACCACACGAACCTTCATCAGGCGCTCCCTTTGCTCCTTGATATGTGCTCTGGCGTGATCATGTTCCTCCTGGTTGCGTTATTCCAGTATGTCGCGCAAAAGCGATTCAGGCCGGCGGGAACAGCGGAGTTATCGGAGGGTTTGGATAAGTTCATTGCTCAAAAGAAGGTAATTGCGCTTGGCCTCACGGTGCTTATGCTTTCAATGGCCGCCTACAATCTCGGAATCGTCATTCTGCATTCCTGCCGGTCCCTCAGGGCCGGACACTATATCACTTCGGCGCCGAATGTCTTTTTCTATAACGACGTATACACAGTGATGATCTTCACCGACGTTCTGATATTGATTCTCTCACTGGTGGTGTCAGGAAGATACGATATGATTTTTCGCAATGCCGCATTCGTGCTTTCGGTAATTCTGCTCCGCTTCTCGCTGACAGAAGATCAGCCCTATAGCGCACCTTTGGCCTTATTCGCGATGGTTTTTGGAATCCTGACGCTTCTGGTCTTCAATTTCCACTCTCGTATTCGCATCGAGGACTAGTGCCGTGACCACACGATTCAGCACATTTCCTGGCTAAAGGTCCCGATCTCATGCCCCCCATTTCCCCGGCCTAAAGGCCGGAGATTTCACCGCCGTCCCGCTCACGCGGGGCCATCCTGCGGAAGTGATCCAATCATCCGTTCAGAGTACCAGGTCCCTCCCAGTGATTTTCCCGTTCAGGCAATCGTACGGAGATTTTGAAAAACAATTCGCGACTTAGTCGGCTGCTTCGAAGTGGGGAACGGCCACCGTCTCGCAGACCCCGGGCTCCGCTGCCGGAAACAGATCAGGCCGCGGCAGCGCAGCCGGCAAATCGGAAGCGATAGCATACAGCGAGTGCTTCGACAAACGGCGGGCGATCTGCCACGCCATCAGGTTGCAGAGCAACACCAGAGGAAAGACCGTCCATTCTCCGGTCAGCTCAGCCGCCATAAAGCTGGCCATCCAGGGAGCATGCGTGACCGCGGCCAGCAGACATCCCATGCCGATCACGGCGAAGAACGTGGGATGCGACCCGTGAGCCAGCTGGCACAGCAGCAGCCCTGCCGCGCCCCCTGCAAAGAGCGTGGGTGTAAATACGCCTCCTACCGTCCCCGTCCCCACGCAGAACACCATCGTGCACAGACGAAGCAGGAGCACCAGAACGATGACGTGGATGGCGGCATGCGCCTGCAGGACCTGGAGCAGCGCTGCATCGCCGTTACCCCACACAAGGCACGTCATCAGGGAAGCCGCACCTACCGCCGCGCCGCTCAACAAAAGCGGGAACGGCAAGTCGCGTGCCCGGCGCAGGCTCCGCAGCAGCCAGAGGTAGGCCGGCCCCAGCACACCCAGCACCCCGGACAGCGCCAAAGCGCCGGCCCAGCAGGCCCAGGAAACGTGCATCCCTCCATGGACGGCGAACGGCGGCCCGCCCGCCAGAACCATCCGGCTGGCTGCCTCTCCGGCAAAGGCGGCAACCACCAGAGCGGGCACCATCCGCCACGCGAACTGGCCCACTACAATTTCCAGAGCGAAGAATACACCGGCCACCGGCGCCTGATATGCGGCCGCCACCGCCGCCGCGACGCCGCAAGCCAGCTGCTGTGCCAGCGGCAGCCGCATCCACTGAATCCGCTGCCCGGCAAAAGAAACAGTGGCGGCGGCAAATTGGATCATCGAGCCTTCGCGGCCAATGGATGCGCCGGTGGCCACGGAAAACGCCGCCGATACTGTCCTCCATACGGTTGCAGGCAGCGAGATTCGGCCATTCTCAAACCGTACCGCTTCGACGTATTCCGTCGCGTGCAGCCGCGGCGCCAGCCTTCTCACGATAAAGGTAACCGTCATTGCTGCAATACCGCCCAGCGCCGGGGTGATCGCCCTCCGCCACAGCGGAAGTGCCTCGGCCGCGGCAGGCAGCAGCCCGGCATGTCCGGTCACGGTCCATTGCAGGAGGCGAAAGAAGAGCCGCACGCCCACGCACGCCAGGCCGCTCACCGCGCCAATGGTTGCGGCTTCCATGGCAAAGTGCAGCCATTGACCCGGACCACCCGCCCATAGCCACCGCCGGTGGCGCAGGATGTTCACGCCCGCCGCTCCACAATCTCGGGCATCCGAAGCAGAGTTCTGCCGGCGGCAACATGTACCGGAGCCTGACTCCTCACTGGCAGCCGGTACTCCCGTGCTGCGAGCAGCTCAGCGAGAGCCACCGCCTGCGTGCGCAGCTCGGGAACTGCAATCGACTCCAGCAGCGTACCCAGTCGCCCCGGGCCGATGTTAAAGAGGACCTGCGAGAAGCTGCCGTCGCCCGCGCGCAAGGCTCCATCCTCGTCGCTCCACAAGCCCCCTCCCAGCGGGCCCGCCGTTATCAGACCCTGAGCGAAGAGGCTGTTCAGCAATGGCGACCTGGCACGCCGGTAATTCATCTCCGGTCCGGTGCAGTTAATCACCCGCATGGCCAGAACTTCGAAGGGCTCTCCGTGTCGGGAACGCGCCTGCACCCGTGCGCCATCTGCTACAGGCACGACCGCCTCCAGGCTGCCTTGCCGGATCACCAGAGTCCCGGCACTGAGCTCCGCCTCGATCACCTGCGCAATCGGAGGAGCCATGCGATGCCGCACCACCTCCCAGCGCCGCTGCAGATGCCGCCGGAAGCGCCTCTGCTCTTCCAGAGGCAGCGCCAGCCAGAACTCGTTGGTGCGCTCGCGCAGGCTGTCGACCACCGCCCGCCACGGCAGGCCGCAGAGGATAGCCCTGTGCACCGCACGCAGCAGTGCAATCGCAGTCGTTGGCGCTTCCCCGCCAATCACACATTTGGTGAGCGGGTAATAGTTCGCATGCCGCTTTGGAAACACGGCGTGCCGGGAGATCGCCGTGATCCGGCCCCGGTGCCCCGTCTCGCGCAGACGAAGGATCACATCCACTGCCGTCAGTCCGGTGCCGATCAAGGTCACCGGGGCTTCCGGATCCAGGCCGCGATAGGCCTCTTCGTCCCATGCAGAGTGGCGATACAAGCCGCTGCGCACCGCCTCTTCGGTGACACCCCGCAGCGGTGAAGGATCGAAGTTGCCGGTTGCCAGCACCACCGCCCTGGCCGCCAGCGTGCTGCCGTCCATCAGCGTCACCACCGGCCGCCCGCCTTCCAGGCGGCAATCCACGGCAGTCGCCTGCAGGTGATTGATCTCCGGCGTCCTTGCCAGCAGCGACTGAATGTAACGTCCAAATATCGCCCGCGGCGCAAAGTCAGCTGCCGTCATCGCCGGGTCGTAATACCTCTGGGCCCAGTAAAGGAAATGGTTAGGCTGATCCGGCAGGGCGCTGATCTTCCCCGCCGGCACATTGAGCAGATGGCGCAGGCTCGGTGTCGAGTAGGCAAGGCCCAGCCCCGGCTGAGGCCGCGGCTCGACCATGATAATGTTCGCACCTGCCGTGCGTCGTGCCAGATGATACGCGGTGAGCGTCCCGCTGACCCCGCCCCCGATGATGACGTATGCGTTCGTTTCCATACCTCGACCCTAACGCGGTCGAGTCGTGCTGGGAATTTCAAAATCTTTATAGCTAATAACCATCACTTATATCCCGCTGTGCAGGCGTGTTCTTTCGCTCGATGCGCCCGCCTCCACCGGACACAGTTACTCCAGCGGCGCATTCCTCATTCCATCGCGCCTTCAGCCCCGCTTATCCCGCATAAGTATTTCTGCTTGGACTTATCCCTGCGCCGGGACAAGACTGAGTATGTCGCCAGAGATACTGGCCGCTGATGAAAAGGAGTAACTGCTATGAAGAACGTATTCGGCAAAACGCTGGCCGCCGTCATGATGATGGCTGCTATTGGTGCACAGGCCGCTGTGAAGTCTCACGCGGGAACCGTCATCGTGGATCGTCCTGCAGACCTGCCGGAATCGGCGCAGACCGCCACCATTGCGATGTACCTGCACGAAGACAGCGCCGGAGAAGCGGTTCTCTACCTTGAGCAGAACCACGGGAAGAAGCTGGCTATTCTCGACGTAACCGATCCGGCCTCGATCAGGACCCTGTCGCAGGTAAATCTGAATGCAAAGGCGCCTTTCGACTTCGTCCGCAACCTTGGCGACTCCGCCGCTCTCATCCGCTATCGCGACAACTCCGGATTTGCAGTGCTCAACTTCCGCCATACAAAGCACCCGGTTCTCAGCGCGGCACCGGAGATGGCGGACGCTTTCCTAAACGAGTCTCTGGGGCAGACCGCTCTGCTGCAGGAATCAACCGGAGTGCATCAGGCAGCCGCGCGCGGCGTCGCCAGCTACAGCGTCGTCGACCTCTCCGCGCCTGCAGGACTTCCGATCCTGGATTCGGTCAGCCAGGTCTCACAACGCCTCTCGCGGCCCGAGACCGGTACGCTCTTCCTGCTCAATGCTGACGGTCTGACTGTTGTCCGCCGCACTCGGGTCGAACAGGAGTACCGGAATAATCAGATCCAGATGGAACACAACTAAGATGCCGCTTCCGGACGCGATATCTGCTGGAAACCCGATCGCCCACCACGTCAGCAACTCGGGCCGGAGCCGCTCAGGCGGTTTCCGGCCCAATTTATTCGCCCCGATCCTCTGTATTGATTTCCCCGGTTCTTCCCGATTCAATGGAAGTCTCTGTGGTCAGGCGGTCGACAGGTCTCTTAAGCGACGACCCGATTTGATGGAGCGTGTCGCGGCAATCCGCTCCGCCAATGAAATGGGGAACGGAGTCTGGTCGGCTGACTCACATCCGAAGACAGCATTCCGTCAACGAGAAGCGGCGGCCAGGGCTCTCCCTGAAGCAGCGGATCGCTCCTACAAGGCCGTGCTCGAGGCGTATCATTTTGAGGTTCGCAATCTGTTGGATGTTACGGATGCACAACGAACTCCTGCGCAGGCTCGATCTGCCGATGTGCTGGCTCGTACACAGGTGTTTTAATTTCCGTGAGGGGCAGCTTCGCCACATTTATCCGGGCATGCATGCGCGCGTCTACATCATGTCAAGGCACCATGAGCGCTTCCGTGGCGCGGTGGACGGAATCGGGGTCACGCCCGATGCCGACGTGAGCGGTCATCCCGGATTCGGACTCCTCGGGCGCGTAGTTGTCTGCAGTGGTCTTGCTGCTCTTTTGTGTGCCACCCCATTGGGGATGGCCCAGGCCGGGGCGGGTCGGCTCGTCAATCCTGGAGTAGTGCAGCAGGCGCATGTGGACCCTCACACAATCATCCTGCCTGTGGTTGACGGGAAGGATATCCGCTTCACGCGACTCTCCACGGAAGATGGATTATCACAAACGATGGTATGGCAGATCGTGCAGGACGATCAGGGCTTCATGTGGTTTGGTTCCCAGTATGGGCTGAACCGGTACGATGGCTACAAGTTCAAAGTGTTTAAGCACGAGCCTGGGGTTGCCAGTAGTCTGAGCGGAGTCTACATCTACTCGCTGTTCAAGGATCGCTCGGGCACACTTTGGGTTGGATGCGATGACTTCCTGGATAAATTCGACCCAGTTACCGAGACATTTACTCACTACCGCATCGACACCCCGGGTTCGCAAGGCGGATCGCTTCCCGTCACCAACATCAGCCAGGACCACACGGGTATGTTGTGGCTTGGAACCATGAAGGGTCTCTACAAATTCGATCCCTCTACCGGACGGATTATCTGCTATCGTCACGATCCAAACGACCCGTTTAGCCTGAGCAGCGACGAGATCAGAACGACCGGCGAAGACAGGGAGGGGACGTTCTGGGTTGGGACCCACGAAGGACTGGATGCCTTCGATCGGGATACGGGGAAGGTCACCCTCCACGTCCCGTTGGAGAACCTTGCCAGTACGTCGTTCTATGAGGACCGCTTCGGGGTGTTCTGGATCTTCCAGACCACAGGAGGCGGTTTGGCGGTCTTCGATCGAAAGACGAATACGGTGACTCGTTATTCGTTCCATAAGGGTCATCTTTCCGACGCACTCCTGACCGGGGTTATGACGGTACTGGAAGACCGGGACGGAACTCTGTGGTTTGGGACGTATGGTGACGGCCTTGTCAAATATGACCGGCAGGGTCGGAAGTTCATCCGATACCGTAATGACCCCGCGAACCCGGATAGTCTCGGCGAAGACAATGTGATTACCCTGTTTCAGGATCGGGAAGGAGACATCTGGACGGGCATGTTCATGATGGCGCCCAACCGATTTTCAACCAGGCCGCCGCTCTTTGAGAAATTCAAGCACGCGCCCGGCAACCCCAACAGCCTGAGCGGGACGATGGTGAATGGCATCTATGAGGATCGCGGAGGAGCCCTGTGGATCAGCACAACGGACGCGCTCAACCGCATCGACCGCAAGACAGGACAATACACCTTCTACCAGACCGCAGGGCCAGGAGTCAGTCCACGCCCGATTGCGATCGTCGAAGACCGATCGGGTTTTCTTTGGCTCGGCAGCGACAGTCATGGATTGACCCGTTTCGACCCCAAGACCGGAGCGCTCGAGACGTTCCGGCACAGCCTGACGGATCGATTTAGTTTGAGCAACAATATTGTGGATCGGCTGCTCATCGATCATACCGGTACCCTGTGGGCCACCACGTTTAATGGCCTCGATCGTTTTGATCCGACAACTTCTCACTTCACCGTGTATAAGCCCGACAGGCAAAGCGGTGACATGATAGATATCGAGATCGAGGAAGACCGTCAGGGAGCGTTATGGATTGGCACGCAATCCGCAGGCCTGGAGCGCTTTGATCCTGCCACCGGACGGTTTACCGCAATCTACAAGCACAACGAAAATGATGCGACGAGTCTGAGCAATGACAGGGTAAACTCCGTGCACTTCGATCATTCAGGAGCTATATGGGTTGGCACGCAGGACGGGCTGGACAGATTCGACCCAAAGACAGCCAGATTTAGGTCCTACCGCGAGCAGGATGGCCTTTCTGGAAATGTAGTGAGCTGCATCCTTGAGGATGAGCGCGGCAATCTATGGATGAGCACAAACAACGGCCTGTCGCAATTCGATCCGTCAAAGCAAACCTTCAGAAACTACTCCGCCGCGGACGGCCTTCCCGGTGCTGACCTGACCGGGTGGGGCGCTTGCGACAAGAGCCCCAGTGGCGAGATGTTTTTTGGGGGATTCAGTGGGGGCGTAGCTTTTTATCCCGACAAGGTCGTAGACAGTCCTTATGTTCCGCCTGTCGTTCTGACTGATTTCCAGCTTTTCGGCCACCCCGTGACGGTGGGGGCCCATTCCCCACTCAGTAAGTCCATCGATTACACCAGTGGCCTCCGTCTCTCTCATGACCAGAACCTCTTCTCGCTGGAGTTCTCCGCACTCAGCTATTTCAACTCTGCGACCAACCGCTACCGATACAGGCTGGACGGATTAGATCACCAATGGCACGAAGTGGCCAGCAATCAACGATTAGTGACTTACACCACGCTGCCGACCGGGACATATACCTTCCACGTGCAGGGCGCAACCAGCCGCGGCGCCTGGAGTGAACCAGGCATTCAGTTAGCTATCAGAGTTCTGCCTCCGTGGTGGAGCACCTGGTGGTTCCGTGCGCTCTGCGTGGCCGCTTTGGCGGCACTGCTCGCGGGATTCTATCGATGGCGCATTCAACAACTCCGGCGCGAAGAAAAGCATCTGCGGGGCGTGGTGGAAACCATTCCAGCAATGGTGTTTTCTGCCCGGCCCGATGGGTCCACGGAATTTGTCAATCAACCCTGGCAGGACTACACAGGGTTGTCGGATAAAGCCAAACTCGGCTCCGGCTGGCAGGTCACCGTTCACCCCGACGATTTGGATGAGCACCTGAACAAGTGGCGAGCATCGCTGGCAACTGGAGCGCCGTTCGAGAACGAGGCACGCCATCGCGATGCGAAGGGCGAATATCGCTGGTTCCTGGTGCGTGCTGTTCCGTTACGCGATGACCACGGAAATATCGTTAAGTGGTATGGAACCCTGACAGACATTGAAGAACGCAAACGCTCGGAAGAAGAACGCGAGAGATTTCGCCAGCTACAGGCAAATCTCGCGCATGAGAACCGGATCAGCATGATGGGAGAGTTGTCGGCCTCTCTGTCTCACGAACTGAAGCAGCCCCTCACTGCGGCAATTATCGAGGCCAAAACCTGCTTACGCTGGCTTAAGCGCGAGCAGCCGAATGTGGAGAGGGCGCGCGAAGCGACTACCAGAATCATGAAAGACGGTGCCCTTGCGGTCGAGATCATTGACCGTTTGCGATCTTTTTATAAAAAAGGCGCTCCACCAGAACGCGAATCGGTCGATGTGAACGAATTAGTCCGTGAAATGCTCGTCCTGTTGCGCAGCGAAGCCAGCCGTTACTCAATTTGTATGTACACGGACCTTGCCGCCGAACTTCCCAAAGCTACGGCAGATCGCGTGCAAATACAGCAGGTATTGATGAACCTCATGCTCAATGGCATCGAGGCGATGAAAGAGACATCCGGTGACCTTACCATTAAGTCGGAAGTGGGCCAGGATGGTCAGCTGCTCATCTCCGTCAGCGACACCGGTGTGGGATTGCCGGCCGGAAAAGCGGACCAGATTTTCAACGCCTTCTTCACCACCAAACCTCAGGGTTCCGGCATGGGCCTGGCGATCTGCCGCTCCATTGTTGAATCACACAGCGGCCGGATGTGGGCAAGCGGCAACAACGGAGGGGGGGCAACGTTTCAGTTCACTCTGCCTGCCGAGGTTACAAGGTCATCCTCCTCGGTTGCCTGACGCGCCGGTGTGGAGGCTTGGTGGATAGCGATCCTTCCACATGTCGGCTGGCCGACCTGCCTCGGAATTCTCACCTTCCACAGCGCCCACCGGCAGGGTCCACACAAAATCCCCCACAACCGATGGGTTGAAGTCCTGATCTCGTTAAATTATCGATTCCAAATGGTGGGCGAGGCGGGAATCGAACCCACAACCCCCGGCTTAGAAGGCCGGTGCTCTATCCAATTGAGCTACTCGCCCGGATATGGGCTGCCTCCATCATTGTAGCTGTGACAGTGGCGCGCAGAATGGCTTCCCACGCTGTCTGTGCGGAGGCAGCATCGAGGCCGCAACCGGCGGCGTAGAGAGTGATGCCGAAGCCAGCGGCGTCCCCGTCGAGGGCAGCGCGAATGACGAGGTCGGCACGGCCGCCTGGAATGGGCAGTTCGCGGAGACGCAGCGCCGCGGCGCGCACCCAGGCTTCATGCAGATCGAAGGAAGCGAAGAGCGCGGAGTCGCGCGCGACCAGGTCGATGTACGAAGCGCGGCCAGTGCGGGATTCTGCGGAGGGAAAGTCGTATTCGAAGGGGTCGAGTTCGTGTGAGGCGAGCGTCCACACATCGCATTTGCAGGTGAAAACCGGAGAATTCGACGCGTTCAGAAGGGCGAGAACTTCGCCGAGGGCAGCAACGCCGGCGGTTTCCGGAACGGCGACAACGGCCTCCGGATCACGGCGCAAATCGATAAAGCCGGGCCAGCCGGCATCGATGCGATCGAGACGGGGACCGATCTCGGCGGCCCAGTCAGCTTCCATTGGCTGATTTCCTTTCAGGTTCGGGTTCGGAGCGGGTGAGAAAGCCAAGCAGGGTCTGTTCGGCCCAGCGCCCATCGCCGCCCACGCCGCGCGGTGACAGGAAAGCGCAGTGGCCGCCGTGACGCGTTTCGATGTAGCTGACATGGGGATTGGTCCGGAGAGCCTGGCGGGTGGAGGGCAGCATGCGGATGAAGGGGTCGTCGAGCGAGTGCAGGATGAGGGTGGGCACGCGCAGGGATGTGGAGTATTGGGAGCTGGCGACGGAGTAGTAGTAGTCGTCGGCATCGCGGAAGCCGCCGTAGCGGGCGACGATATGCTCGTCGAAGTCACGCATGGTGCGGATGCGATCGACGGCCGCATCGCCGTAGATGCGCGGAAAGAGTGCGATACGGCGGTGTACGCGGGCCAGCATATTGCGGAGAAAGTGCCACTCGTAGATACGATTTGCCGGCTGATGCAGAGCCGCGGAAGAGACGGCGAGGTCCATCAGGGGTGAGACGCCGGCGATCGCTTTGAGCTGAGGGGGCAGCGCAGCGGGATTCTCACCGGCAAATTTGAGCACCAGATTGCCGCCCATGGAATAGCCGACCAGCGCGACCGACTGGAGGTGCTGCTGGCGGATCACCGCGTCGAGCACCAAACCAACGTCGCCGGAGAGGCCGGAGTGGTAGATGGTGGGCGAAAGATGATCGGTGCCTCCGCAGGACCGCATGTTCATGCGGACCACGTTGAGGCCGGCGGCCAGAGCACGGGCGGTATTGCCGACGATGTACTGGGAGTTGGACGAGCCTTCGAGGCCGTGAATCAGAACCAGGGTGAGGCGCGAGGAGCGAACCTCACGCGGCTGCCAGTGGCAGTGACAGAGGACCTGGGTCGGGGCGTAGCCGGCGATGGGGCCTTCGACTTCGACGAGGAGGGGCTCCGGTTCGGGGAGAGTCAGACGGCGGGGCAGGAAGTTGCCGGCGAGGGTCTGGAAGTGGCCGTTGCGCAGCCATCGGCGGGGAATGAAATCGCTGAGCCACTCGGTAGCCGCGGCATCCAGGGCAGAGGGTGAAACCAGGGCGCTCAGGATGCGTGCTCCTGTACCTCTGCCAGCACCGCAGTGGCGCGCAGAGCTCCGGTGGGCAGCTCCTCGTGCTTGAAGTAGGCAAAGACGTCGCCGCGGGCGGTGCGTTTGCGGAGTTGAATGGCGATGGCCCGGAGCTGCTCGGTGGAGTAGTCGCTGCGGCGCAGGCGAAAGCAGGAGAAGGGTGCGGCCTGGACGTCGGGCGTCTGCAGGTCATCGCTCTCCGCGACGCAGAGCGCGGCGCCGTGCTGCTCGAGGATGCGGAACGTTGTGTCCTGAAACCAGGATTCGTGGCGGAATTCGAAGGCGAGGCGCAGGCGCAGGGCGGCGGCTTCATCGAGGAAAGCGGCCAGACGTTCGGTATCGGCGCGCATGTTGGGAGGCAGCTGAAAGAGGATGAGGCCGAGGCGGCCAGCAGCGACCACGGGCTCAATCGCATCGGCAAGGCCGGCGAGCAAAGGACCGCAGTTTTTGAGGCGCTGTATGTGAGTGATGCGCTGAGGCGCCTTGAAGGAGAAGCGGAAGTCGGGGCCGGTTTGGGCCAGCCAGGCGTCGACCATATTATGGGCCGGCAATGCGCGGAAGGTATAGTTAACCTCGACGGAGTTGAGCCGGGTGGCGTAGTACTCGAGCAGCTTCTTCGCGGAGAGCTTCGCGGGATAAAAATCGGGCTTCCAGCCGGCGTAGGCCCAGCCCGAGCATCCCACATAGACGCGGGCGGAAGCAGGCGGCGCCGGATCGGAACTCAGGAATTCAGCGTTCACGGGGATGCGCGGGAGGAGAAACTGCGCTCGATTGCATTGGGGCGGCTAGTGGGGATCGAACCCACGACATCCTGAGCCACAGTCAGGCGTTCTGCCGCTGAACTATAGCCGCCATACCAGCCCTGATTGTAGCATTTGGCGGCGATGCGCAGGAGAGCTGAGCCGCAGGACGAAGAGGATGCCGGAGCGCCCTGATCCCGAGATTTTGCCGCCCGCGCGGCCGCGCTCGTGGGGATGGCGGCGGCGCGCGCAGGACCTCTTTTCGGATGTAAATCTGGATCTGCTGGCGCATGTGCTGGACGATCTTTTCCGGATCCCGGGCACGCCCATCCGGCTCGGACTGGACGGACTGATCGGTCTGATCCCGGGCCTCGGCGATATTCTGGGCGGTCTCGCTTCCAGCATCCTGATCTTCGCAGCGTGGGTTCGCGGCGTTCCCTACATCACCCTGGTGAGGATGATGGTGAACCTGGGGCTGTCGGTGGTAATCGGGGCAATTCCCCTGCTGGGCGATGTTTTCGATATCGCATGGAAGGCGAACCGACGCAATTACACACTGATGGTGCGCCACCTGCGGCAGCCGCACTGGCACACGTGGAAAGACTATGTGTTTCTGCTGTGCCTGGGGCTCGCTATCCTGGCGATTCTCGCTGCGCCGCTGGTGGTGCTGCTGCTGATTGTGCTGTGGCTGATTCACCGGATGTGAGGGCGTCGCAGGCCTGCTGCCGGGTGTGAACGCAGCCAACCTAAGAACGGCTACGCGCATGGCGGGTGCGATACAATCGGCTCATTGGAGTTCCCTGCCCGCATCCCTGCGCGCGGGAAGATTTCGGGGCGTAGCGCAGTCTGGTAGCGCATCTGCTTTGGGAGCAGAGGGTCGGGGGTTCGAATCCCTCCGCCCCGACCATTAAAGTCAATAAGTTGACTCTGATAGCGGTTTGTCGGCAACCCCACTAAACCCCACGCGAGCATATTCAAGCAGTTTTGTGTGGGCTTCGAGCTTGCTGTCCATCATTCCCTTTCCGTAGATGTTCATCGTTGTGGCCACGTCCGCGTGGCGCATCATCTTCTGTTGGACGCCGACCGCCGTACCCACCGCATCGAGCCAACTGCGGAACGTGTGACGGAACGTATGCCAGCCCAACCGCGGAACTCCAACCTTCGGAGCGAGCGGTTGGAGATGACGGCGGAGAAGGATGCCGGCGTGGTACGGTCGTCCGGTGACGATGCTCGGAAACATCCAGCCTTCTTTCGAGGCTGGTGCGATTTTTTGCCACCTCGTGAGAAGTGAAATGAAGTCGTCGTTCAATGGGATGATATCGCGGGAAGCTTCGCTCTTCACATCCGCGACGATGCCGTCGACTGCGGACCGCCGGATGGAGAGAGTCTTGGCCTCTGAATCGAAGTCACCCCACATTAGACCGAGCACCTCGCAGATCCGGAGTCCAAGGTAGCAGGCTAGTTCAGCCATCAACAGGTATGGATCTTCGAGGTTTTCTCGAACGGTCAACATCTGTTCAGGCGTCAACACAACCTTCTCAACCACTCTGTCTCTGCCTTTCACTCGAACCAGGCTCATCGGATTCCTCTGAGCCTCCAACCAGCCGTGCTTCATTGCCAGCTCAAACAGTCGGTACATCATGCTCTTGATGTGCCTTTTGGTCTCGGGAGAGTATGGCAATTCTCTCAGCCAAACCTCGACTGCATGAGGGCGAACGTCTGACAGCACTTTCTCGCCCCATTTGGGCTGAATGTGCCGGTCCATCAACAAACGATAATTCTGCTGACTTTTGAAACGCTCCGGCATCTCTTCGCGGACGTATACGTGGATCACTGCGCCCAGAGTCGGTTCCCGGAGCGCGGTGGCCGTATTACCCGCGTTGAGTTTCAAAAGCAAAGCCTCTACCTTCCGTTTCACTGAAGCCTCAGACGGATACTTCTTCGTACTAAGGGTTAATTGGCGCTGCTTTCGTGCGCCATCCTCATAGGTGCTGAACCGGAATTCCCATACGTCCGGACCCTTTGATCTTGGGACCCGACGCAAAGAACCCTGCTGATAACGGTCTCTCGTGAACTTCATAAATCCTCCGTTCACGGGAGCGATTGGCTAATTTGAGGGTAATGTTTGATCATGCCGATGTCCACCTTGCCCTGCTCTAGAGGGAGGCATGCCTGAGTGCGTGTTCCTGCCCAATTCCCATGGAGAAATCATGGACGCATCAAACTCAAAACGTCCAAGACCCTTTAGGTCAATCTTGATGCCCATCAGGCATCAGGAGAGCGCATTGAGCTACCAGAAGACACTTTCAGCCACAGCGAGAAACGGTCTGCGTTCAAAAAAATCTTTTGGGGTGGGCAAATGACCCGAATTGAATACCGTTGCCTTTGACCTGGGAGTGGGATCGTTAAGTTTCTGCACTGCAACACCAGTCCGTTGCAGTCGACGACCGTCGTTCCTAACGTTTATGCGTCCGATGGCGGTGTCGGCAGACCGGATCCGGTAGGACTGGAATCTACAACCCTTCGGTTAACAGTCTAATGGGTCATGGTACTTAATGAGTGCTCGTGTCGCCACTGCAGAGTAGCCGCGCTAAGGGGTGTCCACGCGCCGGACTGAATAAAGCTAGCCCAGTAGAATGGATGATCAAGCGGCTTAGCTCCCGATTGCAGCATTTTGAGTTGGGCAGTTCGAAGAGCTTCGGCACGCCCTTCACCGTGAAGAAGACGCTGATAGTACTCCACCATGAGACTTCTGGTCGCCGTATCATTGACCGACCAGAGGCTAATTACCTCGCTCTGAGCGCCGGCAATCGATAGTGCTCGTCGCAGGCCAGCTATTCCTCCGCGGCTTACAACATCACTGACACCCGTGTCACACGCCGACAAAACGACCAATTCTGTTCCAACAAGATCTAGAGCCGAAGCTTCAAGAGCGGTCAGAATCCCATCCTCGCCTTCTGGGCTGCTGTGCACATTTGCTCCTGATAATGCCAAACCAGATCGGACAAACGGATCGAGTTCCAACGTCGAGTCTTCCAGAAATGGCCCAAATCGCCCCTTGTTACCACTTGGACGCCAGATCTCCGGATAGACAAATGCTCGGACTGGTAGTCGAAATATCTCCAGCGTTTCGTCTGACAACAGGTCGCGGTCAGTTTCGGCAATTCTCGTGGGGATGTAGTACGCGTGTGTCGCAAGGTGAAGAATCGCCGGACCGTGTACGCGCTTGATGGCAGCTTCCGTAAAGTCGGCACCCAGAAGAACCGTGACACCCTCAAATAAGTTGCTGATATTGCAGACTTCGCGACGGGTCTCCGCAATATCTTCATTCTCAAAAATGTCTGTTGCTGGATTGAACGATCGAAGCCGGATCGTAGATTCGGTGCTCATTGCAGTGCTGTTTGAAATATACGCAAAGGAGCATGCAGCGCTTTGTAGGTTCTGGTCCTGCTTGTTAGCACACTCTCTGACACTATCGAAACACGGGGCCGCGGCAAACACTGGTGGCTGGCGTGGACTCTCAAGGTTCCCCTCTGTCAAGAGATCGCGGCCACTATTAAGATAATGAAGCAACACGCTTTCGATCACGTATGTTTGGACAGACGTGACCAACGCTCCATAAGGTACGAGGTTCAGCCTGCCATCTGCAGCCAGGAACACCTCATGCGTGTTCCCGCTGTATCTCACCACCGGATCCCATATCTTCTGCGCTAGGATGCGTCCGGTTCGCTTTGCTTCTTTAATTGAATTTGGCTGGCCGATATTAGTCCGAAACCGTTCAACCAACTTGTCGATTTCGGTGACGCTTCCGAGGTCAATTACATGGAGACGTTCGCTCGGGTCTATAAGAAAAACGACGTATCGTGGGCTTCGCCATATGAATTTTCCGTTTAACTCAGTTGCAATTGGATCGTAGGGCCTAAATACGAAATACTCAAGAAGGACACTCCGTTCAGGCAGCTGTTTCGAGACGCGCGACATGTTTGCGTTAACGCTTGGGGGCAGCTGTGGCCTAGCATTCTTGGCCGATACCATTAATGATGCTATTGAACCCTTCGTGTGCTCAGCATCATGCTTCAACGTATCAATCTCGCTCGTCAGTCTCCCTGGGTCTGCTTTGTTGATCCAGTAGTCGATGGCGAAGGCCGTTTTATTGCTGAGGAAGTGTGAATATCTAGCAAATTGATCAGGCGACTGCCTTCTGAAGAAGACCGTTCCAGATTCCACGAGATCATTCTGTCTCCCTTTCGCGCGCAAAACGCTCTCGTAAGCAAGTTCGTTGGCTTCGTTGCTTGTAAAGTGAAGTCTAGACGCCAACGACACCGCTAAATTTGCACCCACCAGATTCTCTGTTATTCCTCCCAGTGTTGCGCCGCCGATATCAACGTCCTCGTCACGTTCAACTGTCGGGAACTGGGCCATCATGTGGACAATACGTCGTTCGTTAACTTGACTCAGCATCCTAAGAGCAGCCATGCTCGCGCGCAATTGCCCTGTCGCCATATAGTCGGATGCAAGCCAGCGTAGAAGAAGCGCGCGAAGGTCATCGCTTTCCCACCACACCAACTCAGTACGGTTTGTTTTGGCCACAATTCTTAGGCCTTCTTTATAAAAGTAAGCTGCGGCACTAAATCGTCCATAAACCACTTGGTTTAGCATGCCAAGCTGATAATCGAATATCGACACCTGTTCAGCGACGTCTTTTGTGCCAGTCTTGTATTCCTTCAGAGTTCGGTCACGTGCCTCTCTCAATCTTTGCTCGGCCGGATGCCACTGTCCCTTAGACAGTTGGTGCTCCACGTATTCCTCATCCGATTGAGCTTGCATATATGCTTGGCTCTCTGGGCTCCGCGGGGATGAGGGGTCTGCGGCTTGTGCCGACAAGCGAAGTGACGCTACGATCCAGAGAACGCTGATGCAAAGGACGGTTGTCTTGTTGAGCATATTTGTCTCCATCTGCAGACATGTGTCAGATTACAGACACCTCGCATTCGCCGGATAGCGCGATGCTGGTCCATGCCAGACATTCCTGTCAAGCCCGTTCGGCGAACTGGGGACGCAGAGGTGGTGAAACGCCGCCCGAGACCGAGTCTTCAGTTGTTTACGGTCAAATTATGCCGAGGATGGTTTACGATGGCAGATCATGTCTGCTTGGCTTGACGCTAAAAAGGATCTTTGGACCACGCTGGCCCGTCGGTCGACCGCAACGGTTACCGTGTTCTTGTGCGGTGTGTCTTTGTCCGGTCCTGGATTGGCTCAGTCGTCCGGATCAGACGTAGTACATCAGTTCTCTGTCCAGTCACCGAGCACCGATCCGCAATCTTATCCTCCAGACGTTCGGCGTCAGACACCCGAAGAAGAAAGCCGCGAGTTATTCTTGCTCCGCATGGCACATGACTCAGTTGCGTCACACATTCAGAAGGATGCTGACCAGTACTGGAAGCAAGCAATCAGTCTCTCCGAAGCAACTTGGGGCGAAAAGCATCCGTTCACAGCTGCGCTCCTTTGTCGATTTGCAGACGATCTTGAGGAACAGAATCGCTATGCGGAGGCAGAATTACTGCTTCGACGGGCGCTTGAAATTCGAAAAGCTCGTCTCGCTCCAGGGGATGTTGATACGGGTTTTGTGCTGGATGCCCTAGCCGTAAACCTAACGCTGCAAGGAAAGGTTATAGAAGCCGAACCCTTCTATCGCCAATCTCTCGCGATTGAAGATCGACCAAGTGCAAACCAGATGGTTTTAGCTACGACACTCAACAATCTTGCTCGGGATTTGAATGATCAAGGCATTTCGGAGCAAGAAGAATCCCAGGCGTTGGAACGGCAAGGGAAAATAGAAGATGCCCAAGAGCGCCGTGACAAAGGGCAAGGACACCTAAAAGAGAGTGAAGCACTGTTGCGGCGGGCACTCGGCATCTACGAGAACCAGAGCGCACCCGACCCGCTTGATGTGAAGTCTGGACTTGACAATCTTGCAGCGAACCTACGGTCACAAGGGCGGAACAGTGAGGCTGCACTACTTGAAGGTCGTTCTCGTTCAATAATAAACTCGGATGCTTCCTCCGAACAGGTCAAAGCAGATACCCGACCACCGGAACTCGGATTGGGCGAGAAATCGGGGCTCACAAGTGACAATCCTCCAGACATACGCGCGTGGACGCCTGAAGAAGAAGCCGCGGCCAACGCAACGAATTTTAGGGCGCGAGAACTGGAGGAGAAAGGTGATTTTCGGACCGCGGAGTTGTTCTTAAGAAAAAGGCTCGACATCTGTGAATCTTCTTGGGGTCCCAACCATCCGGTCACGGCAAAGGCGCTCAGCGCCTTGGGCAATAACCTAAGCCATCAAGGACGATATTCTGAAGCGGAGTCGCAATATCGAAAAGCTCTCGCTATAGATCAGTCCATACCTAGGAGTAAGTCCGCAGACATCGCACGGGATGCCGGCAATTTGGCTACGAGCCTAACATCGCTAGGCCGTTTTGAGGATGCGGAGGTCCTTCTTCGTAGAGCGTTGGCTCTGGATGAGCAAACCTCACCCCAACGTCAACAAGCCGCCGGTGATCTGAACAATCTCGGTTTTAATTTGGATTATCAGGGCCGTTTCAAAGACGCCGAGGCGTTCTTTCGAAGAGCTCTTACTATAACGAGGCAACTTTCAAACGCTGGGAACGACAAAGTTGCCGGAGTACTCAACAATCTTGCGTACAATCTTGACGCCCAGCACAGGTATCGGGAAGCGGAGCCGTTCTATCGGAGCGCATTGCGCATATATCAGAGTAATCCGAATGATCAAGCGATGATCGCGACGGCGCTCGACAACTTAGGGGTTAACCTTGACAAACAAGATGAACACATGATTGCTGAGGCTTTTCATCGAGAAGCAATTCGAGTGTTCGAAGGGAGCGTCGGATCAGGGCATCCCGATTTTGCAGCAAGTATAAATAATTTGGCTGCATGTCTTGATTCTCAAGGGCGCCATTTGGATGCCGAGAAGCTTTTAGAGCGGTCATTGACAGTCAATAGTGCACGCCTGGGGCCATCCCATCCTACTACTGCTGCGACACTCATGAACCTTGCTCTCGAAGAGCTGCGCCTATCCCAGTACCCACAAGCTCAAAAGCACGCGGAACAGGCTTTGGCGACTCGCCTTGAACTTCAAACCAGCCTGGCCCCTTCTGCTACCGCTACAACTGTGGAAACGTATAGGACTGTTTCTACGACCGCCGCGTTTTTGTATGCTCGAGCTGCTTGGGGAAATCGGCGCTCCACGGCTCCAATTCCCAGAGTTCAGATTGAAAAAGCGTTTGAAGCAACTCAATCCATTCGCGCGTCGTCCTCCGCCGATGCCCTGGCATCTGCAAGTGCGAGAACAGCCGCCGAGCGCGCTGGCAGTGGACCGACTCTCGCAGAATGGAGTAGAGCCATGTCCGAAGTGGCAAAACTTGACGCAGACATCTCCGCTTCGGCGGCAATAGGCAGCCCGCGAGATTCATTACGAATCGAATTGCTGGGAAAGCGCGATGCCGCGTGGACCAGAGTCAAGGAAGCTGAGGCTCAACTCAAAACGAGATTTCCGCGATATTTCGACCTCCTGCAACCGCAGCCAGTCACTCTCAGCGAGTTACAGTCAACCGTCCCAGGAGAGCAGCCTCTCTTGAAAGACAATGAAGTGCTTATACTCCTTACTCCGGGAAATGGCCAAATGCCCGCCGGAGAGAGAAATGGATTTGTATTTGCAATAAGCCAAACCGCCGTGGCTTGGAGCGAGATCAGACTCTCCCCGGAGTTACTGCGCAACACGATTCGCGAACTCCATCAAGAGCTTGAAAGAGGTGGCACTACGGCTGTAGGTGGAAGACATTCGCCTGGTATTGCTTTCGACCGGAACGCTTCTTTCAGGTTATATGAGGCCCTCTTTGGGGGCCCGTCGATCAAAGCCGTTGTCTCACATAAGGAACGTTGGATACTAGTCCCTCAGGGAAGTCTTGTAAGCCTACCATTTGCGACTTTAGTCACGCAGGAACCACCTGAGAATAGAGATGGCGACTACGATCCCGCTGCTTTACGAGCAACTTCATGGTTGGGGCTAAAGAAGATTCTTGCTGTAATTCCATCGGTGTCCACATTGAAAATACAGCGCCTCCTCGTCCAATACAGACCGGATACTCAAATGACACCTTTCTTTGGAGTAGGTGACCCAGCATACACAGGAAAGGCCGATACTGATTCCTGCGACTCAGACCGTCATTCGATGCCACTTGGGGACAACGCAAAGTACGTTCGCGGAGGTGTCGCAAACCTCGCGGCATTGCACTCGTTACCTTGCCTGCCGAGCTCGGCTTCCGAAATACGAGGCATAGCTGAAAGCCTTAGCGCCGGAAAGAATTCCTACATTCTCCAACTAGACGCCACCGAGGAGGAGCTTCGACGTCGGAACTCCGATCATACACTTAGACATGCTGACGTAATCGCGTTTGCGACCCATGGCCTGATCGCTGGAGATCTCCAGGACTCACTCGCAGAACCCGCTCTCGCCTTGACCCCGCCTGATCTGCCTGTTGGACAAAACCCGAGTCCAGATAATGATGGGCTCTTGACTGCTTCAGAGGTGGCCACACTCGACCTGAACGCTCGCTTTGTTATTTTATCCGCATGCGATACCGCATCTGGGGAACGAGACGACGATGGGCTTTCGGGCTTGGCGCGGGCGTTCTTTTATGCAGGCGCACAATCGCTGCTGGTATCCCATTTCGCCGTGTTCGATGAAGCGGCGAGGCGTTTGACCACAGCAACGATCAAATACTCCAAGGAAAAACAGATACACACCCCTGAAGCGCTTCGGAGGGCGATGATCGATCTTGCCTATGACACCACGATGGATCGTTTTGGAGCATCCTATGCTCACCCTTCTCAATGGGCTCCGTTTACCGCCATTGACGCCTACTAGAAATAAGAACAAGTCGCGCCATTGTCTGGCATATGAATCTCCACCCCCAAATAGAAGTTCCGATCTGTTTCCACTGCCAACGGACTCACTTCCATGTCGACGACCAGAGGAACTGCCTTTGAAGATACGCGAACAGAGCCTTCAATCCACAGCCTCCGTATTTTCTGGCCATTGAGAGCATCCGACAGGTTGTTAGGGAGTACGATCCTCTGATCTTCTATGGGATCGGCATCAAAATGAAATGCGCGTGTAAACCTCGCCATCCTATCCATCATGCGACCTGACTGACTAGACCTGAAATCGCGAGCAGATTTTGACGATCGCTTGTAGAACCCATATAGTCCATTTCTCTCCATAAACATCAACGCCCTCAGATCGGATGCTTTTTGGCTCGGGTCGAACACCGGTGCGAGACCATAGAAAACACGATGAGAGCACCAACTCAAATTATCACGTGCTGAGTCCGGATAGCCGACGTGGAGAGTCTCCTCCAATGGGAACGGCACTGGTATCTGAGTACGCCTACTGTTACCCTGGGACAACATACGACTATTGGGACGGCTGATCAACACGATCAACTGGGCGTTCCGAAATTCCTTTTTCTGCGATTGGATTTCTTGGTTCCGCCTCGTTATATAGTCAGTGACAAGATCGTCCAGAGCGACCACATTGTCACCTTCGAAAAACTCGATACACTTCTCCCCGCATTCCTTTTTCGCGCCTGCAATCGCTTCATCCAAACTGGCGTTCTCCCACGAACCTCCCCAATAGTCAATTTTGGGGCGAATGTAATCCGGCCTTTCCTGGTAGGGAAGAAAGACGTCGTCCTGCATCCCGCTGTAGCGAATCGCCACGGCTTTTTCGCGAGGTAACGAAGCGTAATCACTGGGCCAATTATCGAGTCGTTCGAGACGAGTCTTGATATAGTTGATCAGCAACTCACGAATTTCTTTCCGATTGTATGAAGGCTGAGGTTGGAGGAAGGGGATGCCAGTGATCTCTTCGGGCATGATCCTTGGCGCCTGGGACCATACTGTCGGCACCCGAGCGACTAAAATCATACTCAGTACTAGCCCGCAAGCTATGTGGGCTTTGGCATAACGCTTCATGACCCAGCACATTGCTGGCATCCCTCCGGGTTTCCACTAGTCCGTCGCACTTCTATTTCAAACCAAAGGCGGGGGGAATAAAAGCCAACGGACAGGCCTCGGCAATTCCGTCTACTCGACCGAGCCGAGGTCGACTTTCTCCCTAAGAACTCTGTTCGCGTCTCCCACATCGAACGGAGCCCAATCGTTCCAACCTTTTTGATCGCCCAACACACCGGACCCAGGCTGCTTTTTTGTGTAGACGGCTATGATAAGTGGCTTGTTAATCTCCAGCGTGTAATCGCCATTACCAGAGTTATCGACCTTGAATGACAGGTCCGATCCACTACCGATAACCTGGCCGACTTTTCCGGAAAGTGCGCCGGTCATCTTTGCATCGAAATCAGATTTCGTCGCCGGGTTAGTTTTGAGCTCAATTTTCATTGAGCTTATAACAATATCTGAATAGACCAACACGAGATTGCCCTTCCCATCGGCCCACACTTTCTTCTCAAGCGGATGAGCATTCTGGCTGTTGAGCTTATCCATCATCTCTTGCCGCCGCAATATTCTGACGACGGCAGGTCCAAGTGTGAGGGTTGTCTTGATATCGTTGGAGTGCGAATAGTCCCCAGAAATGCTAAGCACCTGAAGGATCTTGGGGAGGACCGCATTCAACGCGAAGGATCGCTTCTCCTCTTCGGTCAGAGTGAGATTAGCACCTTGGCCAACGCTAGCGTACTGGACTCCATTTACCACGAGGTCTAGCTTTTGTTGATCGGTTAATGCAGCAACTTTTGTATCATCGCTCATCCCGAGACAATCCCAGGTGGCGCACACTTGGCTACTCGCGCCAGGCTTGCCTTCGTAAGCGGTTGCGATTCCAAAGTTGTCCAAGGGATAGGTTGCAAACGTGTAGCCCCTTACGGCGTTTTTGCCAAGAGCTGCCTTGACTTTGGAAGTCATTAGCTGGCCGTAATCGGCTGCAAATCCCGTTCCGCTGCCCAAGGCAGTCAGGATCAGGACACAGGTAAGTTTCTTCATCATCGCGATCTCTCCTATCGTGAACTACATCCTATTGTGTTTCTCCAGCACTATTACCCGGCAGTTGCGGCTCACTATTGTGAGGAATGCAAATGTGGAGCGCACCGTTACCGATAAGCTCAAACATCAAAACTCGCGCTCCCCAAGGTTGAGGTGACGTTGGATATTGATCGCTCGCTCCCGCAACCTTCACCTGAGCATCGAAAAGCGCCTGGTCAACGGTGTAGTCCATTCTCGCCGAGTTCTTCGCAAAAGCATCCGCGAGTTTCGTGAGTAAATCACCGGCAAGTTGTGGCGGAACGTCGACAGCAGAAGCTAATATTGTGCTAGCCCCTTTTAAGTTGAATTCTCGAACGAATTCAAATGCACCCGGGTTAGCCGTTTCGCATGCCGCGAGCATTACGAGGCTCGGACTGGCGTAACGTCTTGTCATATTGGGGAATATTCCCTCATCGTCCGGATCGAAATGAAGGGTATTATTTTGGTGGTGACTCAATATAAGCACTGCATCATTTTCTTCAGCTGGAGGAATGTCGGGGTTGAGCCACTTTGTTTTGAAGGTCGCAAGATCATCGAAGACTTGGGCGTACGCCGGGGACATCTGAAATGTCTTGATCCAACCCGAAAACTCTTTTCGTGCCGTGCTCAACGGATTGCCGGGCAGGTTTTCAGGAGGGACAAGCAAAGTCCATTTAGAAATACAGGAATTGTTCGGCCTGTAGTCCTGAAGTTCAAGGGGCGTCTGGATTCTGAAGTGTAACCCCAGATATTCACTTCTGCTCGAGGATACGCGCACCCTTGCGAGTGCCATCGGCACTATAAACCACGTGTCAGATTGTTGAGGAAGTAGCCGGACAAATATAGAAGGCGGCTTTGTCATCTGTTGTTCATGTTGTATTTCTAGAGTGACGAACGCTCTAAATGCCTGCTCTGCCTCAAGCGGACCGGGGCTGTTGGAGTGGAACACGAGCGCATAGAGAGCATTACCGGCGCTTTCCATTAGCTTTTCGTCATACTGAGCCGTCAATTGGTCTGGTGATCCCGGAGACGCCTGGGACGCATCGGCACCCATCGAAGCTCGCGTGATGCTAGGAAGTACTGTCGTTTCGAACTGCTGCCGAAACCACGATGCAGAACGACCGAGTCGCCATTGCCGAAAATCGTCGTTAGGCCAGCCACAGATGTTGCAGCGGAAGACACCAACTAAATTTGTTGAGTCCAGTTCAACAAGATGAAGGGCGGAATCGGGAATACTGGCGTGATTTCCCATATCGACGCCTTCCAATCCGTCATGATTTGCCTGGTCGACGTTCTGGCAGACATCGGCATCCTTGGCAACGATGCAAGCGGGAAAGCTGACTTCGTCTACTGGCCGCCCGTCAGCCCAGATCGAGAGGGCAATGTGCCCAGTTCCAGTTACATGATCCTTAGCCCGGAGGAGAAACGTTACTTGGTGATGGACAAAGCTGAACGGCGCATCCCCCCCCGTCTAGCAAGATAAGCAAAGGGTGAACCTGACAGCGTGAATCCCGCCTTCTGGGTCTGACGGATCTTCGCGAGGTCGACTTCCATCGTCCGGACGCGTTGAGTATCGGTACGTTCAAAAAAACGTTCGTCCGGGATTGCCAATATCTGCACAGTTGCAGCATCATCGGAGTTCTGTCCAAGTAGCTGATCGAATGAAGCGCTAATTTGATGCGAATAAGTAGCGCCATCGTCGCCCGTTTTGTATTTCATCGCAGATAGGTCGACAACGAGTAAGAAGGACTGTCCAGAGCGTACCTTTGCCGGCTTGAACGCAGGGCTATCAGTCTGAAAATGTTCGGTCCAGATGTTCCACACGGGAGAGGTGAAAGTAGATCTCGTTCCTCTGCGCGGGCCGCCGACATCGATCGATATGTCAAACGAATGCGACTTGCCGGCCTCGATCCGGAGACCCTGAATCCGTTTGACCGTGGAATTGGCAAGTTGAACGACTATGTTGTAAACACCAGGTGGCACATCGGGGATGGAGAATTTGCCGTTTCTATCGGAGGTCGCACTGGCTACCTGATCATTGCCAGGTGTCATTACAGAAATAGTTGCGCCTTGAACCGCCATTCCCACGGCGCTATAAACGGTGCCGGTGAACGAACCATTTCGCACCTGACCAAGCGCAAAAATTGTGCAATGAAGAAGTGGAAGTGCAATTATGAAAATTGCGCGAGCCGAACGCAGAGAGATAGGAAGAATACCGCGGGTACTCGATGTCAATTGCGGCACCTCAGGGATAGGTGACACTGTACCACAACCCGAGACCTCCGCCGTGACAGTCCAGCACTCTGACGTAACTTATTGAAACTAGGCGCCGCGGATGGCTTCTTTCAGCGCCCTGAGACATTGACGGTAACCGTTATTGGACCCTTATTGGACCTTCGACCTCTGCCCTCTAAACCTCTGCCCAATGAACCACATTTACTTCCGATCGGCGAAATCCAGCACATCCAATTCTCACTAGCATCCTTCGCGTGAACCGTCACTTCACAGTGGCACCGGCTACCGCAGTCTTCGTACCTCCCCCGTGCAGAGTGAACCGGGGTCGAATCTGGATTTTGTATGGTCGCTGAGTGAATCGTTTGTCGGTGCTTCTTTGTGCCCAGACAAGAGCCTCGCCAGCTTGAAGTGTAGACAGGTGTGCTTCAGTAATACCATCGAGCGCTGAAATCGCTCCCTTTAGGTGTCGCAGCCACTGCGGTGAGGTCATCCGATGGAGGAACAAAACAGACGTAAGCTCGATTACTGACCTAGGCACAGAGAGCGGGTCCTGGCTAGCAATAACAATGCTCGTGGCTTGATGACGCATTTCGCGAATTGTCTCTACTACCTGCGCGATGAGCTCAGACTCAGAAATGTATTTGTGAGCCTCATCAAATATTACGAGCTTGTTAAATGAGTGGCCATCGTACTTTGTGGATGCGAAGATCCGCATCATCACGACGAAGAGACCTAGCGCCTCATCTCGTTCAATCCACGGGTCACGAAGGTCGACAATGATTGTTCGACCGGGCCTGATCAGGTCGCCTAACCGTGACGTGTCATCCACGTAGGGCTCCGCAAGACTCAGGCGATCCTCAGCTAGCTTTCGTGCTTGCGCGCTCAACTCGGTGCTACGAAGCAATTCATCCCGGAATGTTTGAAGCGTCAGATTTTCACGATGGCGTCGCATTATTGCCACGAGCTGACGAATGTATAGCGAATCATTGCCGTATGCTCCAAGGAGGAGTTTCCAGCTCTCCGCACCCAACTCGCCTGAACTGAATTTGATTGGCTGGACCTCGAGGTTTGGAAATTCCTCTCGCCTTTCTTGCACCTTCGCCTCTGGAGTAAGAAGCAATACGTCACTCAAAGCGTGGGGGCGCGCTCCGTATTCATTAAACAGTCTGTCAATTTCGCGGACCTTATGATTGGGAGCTCGTGCAGAGGCAAACTCAGGAGCATACGCATCGGACTTATGGTAGTGGAAGATGACTGTAGCCAAGGGAGAGGGAAGAACATTGATGCCCTGCACCGGCGTAGTGGCCATTTCAGCTATCACTCCGAGGGTATAAGACTTCCCGAACCCTTGAACTCCAAAGAGGCTGATCGTATTGCATCCAGTCAAATCTAGAGCGACGGACGTTTCGGCCAGTCGCCCCACAATTCCAAACTGGGGAGTGATCTCGTTCGATCCGAGCAAAACTCCTGGCACCAGAGTGATCGGCGAATCGGTCAACTTCGATAAGTCAACTGGCTGAATCGCGGACGAGCCGTCGGCTGAAGTCTCATGTGACGCCGGACTTTCTGCACCTCCGGTTATCGGCGCCTCAAGTTCCGGAACTGAGAGAGGCGTTCCAGTTGGCAAAACTTCGGAAGCGGCACCTGTATGCACTTTATCTTGTTCACGCCTGTCGTCTACTCTCGATTTGATTCTGTTGATTTGCTCCGATGGGGAGAGTTTTTTGACCGGAATCTGCCCCACTACGGAAACAATCGCATCCGTTCCTTCCGCATTCGACGCGAATGAATGAATCAGTGAGTCCGTAATGTCGTCGCGAATACCTGGGACAGCATTCGGTGCAGGACTTGCTGGTGTGGACCCTGAGTCGGACGACTGCGACGACTCCATAGATGGGGATGCGTCACCGCAAGCTTTCGCCAAAAGACGCTTGGCCACATCTGATCCAAACCTATGAACGACGAAACCAGGCTCGTCTTCATCGATATGCGAACCATGGGCCTTCCTTTCGAATACAACTCCGAAAGACGCCAAGTCGAGTGCGTAGCCGCCATCCAAACTATCAACGAATTGAAGTGCTTCAGATAATTCATCGATTTGAAACAGACCATACCGGGCAGCTCGCTTTAGATAGAACGAAAGAGCGGTTGTGAGCTCTTTCGCGCGCATCACAAAGTCTGCACGGGGTTGAGGGTAGAGGTTGGGATCAAAAAGTTCTCTGAGACGCCTTTCGGAGGCCTCGGCTTGCTCGTGCATCTCGCGATAAAGCGCGGATCTCCCAGATGCCGTTAGCTCCTCTCTGAGCTTTACTTCCACTACACTGCACTTGATAACTCGTCGCGGCCGATCCAAAGTCACTAACAGTAGGTCTGCTCGCCGACCTTCGCCAGAGTTTTCTTCATCAGTTCTGAACCACCCGCGATGAGCGTCCAACGGTATAGCGACCCGATCGCGAAGCAGTCCGCTTTGCTCCATGAGCCATTTGGCTAAGAGCAACCCAACAACTTCCGCCGAATGGGTATCGGAAGAGAGCAGCTTCAGTGCAAGGCGACCAGACAGAGAACGAAGAGTTTCGAGAATGACGGGTTCTCGTCCACTGGGGAGAGCGAGACCGAACCTCTCGATAGCTGGCCGAATTACCGCTTGCAGCTCAAACGTACTACGAGTAGTCAAGAGAATTCGGTGTCGATCTTCTTGCAGGAATTCGGGGGCGTAATCTAGTAGATATCCCGCTTCTTGTGAAGGGGATGGGCTATCAAAGTAATCCAGTCCCAAGTTCCGATCAATGGTGAGTACCCAATCGCTGAATGTATGAATAAGAAGAAGGAGTGATTGACCCTCAGTGTCCAGGTGCAATGACAGCACTGGCGCAACCTCCGGCGACGTACGTTCTCCGGTTGCCGATGCCGCTTGGAGACGTTGGGTATTCCATACTGCCTGAGTGAGCAGACCTTCAACTTCTGATGGGCTGGCTCCAGTGGTCGCTCGAAGGCCTTTATACCAACCAAAGCCGGCATCTTGGCTGCCAAGCGATGTCTCAGGCTCAAGAACAAGCCCACCCACGAAGCATCCGCGCCGCATCTGTTCGACCCTCGCTAGTCTTGCTTGCGAACCGAATTGTTCAATCAGAACGGTCAAATGGGCAGCAAACTCCTGAGGTCGCTCCCGAAAGTCATCAATCGAATTCCTCGCGAAAACAAGCTTTGGCAGAAGATGGTTGGATGACATAAGCGTGAATTCATCGTCATCACCAACTTGCCTCTCCGGGTCTAGAAGTGATTCGAATGCATCTCCCATGGTTTCCACTTGAGAACGGGAGCCGAACATTTGAACGGAATATCGCAAGGTCGGCGGTCCATTTAAACCATGAATCTTCTGCCGAAGTGATTCGATAATCCGCAAGGCTTCAGTGATTAGTTGTCCATCGCCCGGATTGAACACATTTAACTTCAGCTGCTCCACATACGGGTGCCGCTGCAGATACTCAAAGGCGCGCCTAGCGATTTCATAGCTACTTACGGCGGCTGTTACCGGAGCAGGTCGTCGGATGCCAAGGAGATGGCGACATGTATCGCGTGCTGCTGCGTTGTCAATCTGAATCGCGTTCTCGGATCGATCCGGCAGGTATAAGGGCCAATGCGTAGACAACAGTCCTTGCTCTACGTAGGCCCTTCCACGTCGTCCAAAGATCACCATCGGAAGGTTTATAGGGAGAATCTCGTTTACCAACTGTCGCAGAAAACTCGGCCAAGATTGGACTACAGCAGTCTGATCCTTCCAGCTCTGGAGCGCCGATTCACATAGGGTGGAGTGCTGCAGATGCCAGAGTAACCGAAGCGGATGGGTGGGAGCCAAAAGAAGCGCCCTACCTGGATCGCCAGGTCTTGCCCTCCAACGCAACTCGGTTACATCCAGAGAGCCTAGGAATCTGAAAAGCGCGCTCTTCTCTTTCGACGCGCTCGATTCGCATAGACATTTTTCCAGAAGCGCGTCATACCGCCGGCCGTATTCGCTTATCGATTCTGTAAGGGCCAATAGATCCGCGGTCTCGATAAGAGATCGGCATGTCGCGTCTTCCGCCTTGTCTGCAAGCCGTGACCGGTGTTGATTGAGAATGCCGGAGAAAACCAAACGCCGAGATTCTAAGAATCTATCGAGCTCAACGCCGCTGCCAGGTGCCTCGCCGCTAGCACGCTTTATCTCTATATCCGTCGCGCTTCGGACGTCCGAGAGTACAAGGTAATATCTTCCGAAATGATCGGGATTCTCCAGGTTCGCTAACTCTAGCTTTCTCAAAAAGGAGGGGACCACAACAGCGAATCCGGCCAGTCCTTCGCCCTCGAGTTTGAAATGAGCTTCGCCCCTAACTGCAGCTCCTGTCGGTTCGGCCCACGATCCGGTCACTGTCTGTCTCGAAGCAACCTGATCCTCCTCCGTCACAGAACCGCCAGTACGAATATTCGCCTCAATCCAGCAGTTCCCAAAAGATGGAAGGTCTATTGCACGCGGCGGAGCGGCCACGACTTCAACGCCATCTCGAACGACCAGAAAGTATTCCGATTCGTTTTCCTTTCTGCCGCTCTCGTCTTTGGAGTCGAGCGGCTTTGGCTGAGTGAGGACTGCCCCTTCCTGATCGTATGCATCAACCCGAAGAAAGTAGGTACCCTCATCGAGACCCTGTAAGTCTCCAATTTTGATCGTTCGATTGGCTTTTTGGCGACTTGCCAATTTCTTGTAACCATTACTTTCCCAAGCGACTGTCGGTTGGTCTCCATCGACAAGAAGAATCTGAATCCGGTAGGTCTTCCAAGCCGGAACCTCTTGTGGAGCAGGGATCGCCCGAAAGCTCACCTTGACGCCATCGCGACCAT
The DNA here is from genome assembly GCA_963825195.1 of uncultured Acidobacteriota bacterium. Taxonomy (GTDB): domain Bacteria; phylum Acidobacteriota; class Terriglobia; order Terriglobales; family Acidobacteriaceae; genus Palsa-343. Next base: position 4,096,015 of record CAWGSD010000005.1, on the reverse strand, counting down.
CAAGGTTTAGTACCGGAAGGGCGGTTGTTCCGCTTACATCGTCGGCAGATTGCATTGGCAGCAGAAGAGGCTCCAGCTTTATTCGCAATTGCGTGTCGTCAGCAGATTCGATGAAAGGCCAATTGTCCAGTGCTAAATCGTGATGAGACCTGGCGATCTGCGCACACCAAAGCCGAGGATCCTGATCCTGAGCAACTTGAGAGCGTAGAAATGCGAAGATTTTCGGCTGGATCGTATTCGGCTGGAGTGGTAGCCATGAAATTCGGGCTTGAACGGGCTGCCGCAGATCTGAAAGCACTTGCTGCATCTTGTGATTGCGAGACACCCAGTAGGGGATATTTGTCTGCTCCGAAAGTCCGAAGTGCGGGATGAGGCCAAAGACGTAGAGTGCACCGCCCACTGCCTGGGCAGTGGAACCATTGAGAATCACAGTTAACAGATATGTGACCAGCTCATCTTCGTTTCTTGCCCATTTTTCCCTACGAACTTGCTCTAATACTGCCGAGACAATCGTCGAAAGGGGCCCCGGCATCTTTCCAAGCAAGGAAGTGATTAAGGTGCTTGTAACCGAGCTCGATAGACTAAGCTCTCGAAAAGTCGCAATGTCGAGTGAATCCTCGGCAGCCGTCCGCAATCCCGGTGGTATAAAAACAACTAATGGTTTCTCGAGAACGTTCCGCAATTCGATTATCTTGGTTGCGGTTGCTTCCCACGGTCGGCTCGCGCTACCTGCAACCAGAACCCTCGCAACCCAGCGATCTTCGCCCTGCAGGGCCTCACATAGCTCGTCCATCACAGGGCCAGGGAGAGTAGTAACTCGAATTCGCTGCGCAGCTTCAGCGACTTCTAGAGCTCCACGCACGATTGGCAGAATCTCTTCTCTCAAGAAGCCATACAAAAAGTCCGCGGTACATTGCTGAAGCACAGGGTAGCTCAACGCTGCTCCTTCCGATGGTCAATCGGATAACGAGGCCGGATAGTCTGCGCAATATAAGCGTCACTGAGGTCATCGTAGAAGCCGATTTCTCGAAGCCGATCCTTTAGCGCACGTACATTGTCACGGAATGCACGGTGTTCTTCCATCGTCACCGGGACCCTACCGCCCCCCAATTGTGACCCCCCAATTACGAGCCCGTAACGCGCCTCAGCCCATAACAAAAAGTCCTCAATCAGGATCGGTTCGCTATAGAAGGATTTCTTCCCATCCTTCTCCCCCCATCGAAGGACCGCAAGTTGTACAAGCACTTCAAGGAGTCGCCCCCCAAGGTGCCACCTGCGAGGATTGTTACGTGATTTCCCCTGAACCATTGCTCCCGAATCCGTGTTCTTCTGAAACAGCTTATCCATCATTTCGGTGAGGTAGTTGAGGTGATGTTTTTGCCGCAAATGTGTAACTAGCTCGATGAATAGATCAAATGGAGGAAGACCACTATCGAAGATGGCCTGGATCTCCGGCGGAAGCTCCTCGTCGATAGTCTCGTTGTCCGAACGCAGCCGTTTCAAACGCGCTCGGAAGTCTGGCTGGAAATCTGCCGGAACGTTATCAAGAATTCTGAGAACATCTGCAGGTGTATCAGGTATCCCGAGAGCGGGCTCTTCCCGTGCATACCTCAAAAGCTGGTTCAGCGTGAAGAGGGCCCTAATCAAATCTACCAATTTACTCTGGGCACCTGCCACGGACTCCTGGGCCATCTGCGCCATCCGCGAGCGAAAGTCACCGCCCATATCGACGGTAAATGATAGTTGATATGGGCATTCGGCAAATGGTTTCGCCGCAGAGCCTTGAACAGGGCACGCCAAACATATGGGATTGGGCTTTTTGTCAGCAATCCATCCGGTAAGCTGTTGGCTCAATCTAAGTGTGTAGATCGCCACGTGCAGACCAAACACAGTCTTTAGGTAATCGATCATGACAGGCCGCGGAACCGCATCTCTGTAGGAGAGCAGTCGCTGGACGTCGTCGCAAAGCACTCGTGCCTGGCCCATGCAAGTTGGCGGAGATGATGCTACGCGATCTGAGGACGGGTGCAGTTCAGGCAGCCCTTCTACGAGTTTTAGGACGGTCAACGTCTCCAAATCGAGCTTCGATAGGCCATCGAAACGACTAGTCCTGGTATCTCTTCCCTGGTCGAGGTAATCGCGGAGATTAATGAGAGCTTGACGCTCACCAAATTCCAACAAGGCGTATACAGCATCTGCCACGTTGTAATCGCGGCAGTGCTTCGCAACACGTATCTTGTGTGAATCCAGGTGAAGGGGTCGCAGCGACGAAACGGCCTCTCTCGCTGTGCCCCGATTTACGATATCGAAAATATCGCTCTCGAGCCACCCCTTTGCAACTTCTGGATATTCTGCAATGCCTGTTACTCCATCCAGCTTGGACAGCTGTTCAACGTGATAATCAATTCTTTCGACGCCGGCCTTCGGGCGTCCGCGGGAGACAGGGCGAGTTCCATTGCACCTCAAGAGCAGGAATAGATTGACCAATACACGATCCAGGTCCACACTCTTAGGGTCTGGATAGAACAGCTTTGGGTTCCGAAATTCTTGATCCTGTTTGCTCAGCTTCATCACACTACCTTTCGATCCAGGCCACCATCGAGCACGTATTGGGCAAATCGAATTCCAATCCCAGTCTTCTCGTCAATACTCCCAACCACTTCGTAAAGGTTTTCGTCGTCCGGAGTAACCATGACCCGATCAAATGGAAGATTCAACAGAGCATTCCGAAATATCAGCAGATTCACGAAAAGCCCTTGCAAGTCAGCTGGACTTGGGCGATAGCCACTCCGGATAAGCTCGAGCATTTCAAGTAGATCCAAGGAAATTCTCAGCCGAGCTTGCCCGATGGACACATCAGCGACTAGGTCAACGGAGTCGGCCGCAAACTCGAGAAATTCTCCAAGTACCTTCTGTTCAGCCAACTCTACGTGGAAGGCAGAGGCTGGAAACAAACGATAGCTGCGTATGCTTGGGTTCTTAACGCGCGATACCCTCAGGGCAAGAAAGTCCCTTCGGACCTGCGTGCTTCTTAGCCCCTCCGAAAGCGAGATCGCCTCGATCACTCTATCTCTAAGGCGTGTTGCGTGCGCCTGACGGTCGTGCGGAGTGGACGAGTAGATGACATCAGAAAGAAGCGGCCACGATCGGTACGGGATCATGTTCTGCCAAGCGTCGTCCCTACGTTCAAAATACGCCCAGCGTCGCAGACGTTGTAAGAGGGCTCGCCTCGCTCGCATAAGCTCACTTAAGGTCGTTGTCTCTTGAGTGCGTGGAGTATTAAGCCGTTGAGCGGAAAGAACCTCCCAGCCATATCCGGATCGGGAATCGAAGCTCATCCACGGAACAGCGGTGTCTGCTTCGTAGTCCAAGCGGCGGTCTAACATTGGTTCGTTGACCAAACCCACGTCTGCCTGACGCAACATTGCAACGAGCCGATCCTCGACCCGATCGTCAACTTGCTCATCGGCTATGGCAAATGCGTCTGGATAATACAATGTCAATAGTCGTGAAGAAGCATTTATCTCGTTGCTTGAGAGCAAGCCGGCAATGTCATCGCAGCTATGATCCCGAAGCAACAACCACGATAGGGTCGACCGTAAATCACGGATTGTCACGTGAGCTCTACGCCTTAAGTGAACGACCTCAAAAAGGCGACGCGCTCTCGCCCGCACGGCAGAGCCGGAAATCGGATCTCGGAGCGTGTCCGCATTGTGTTTGATCGGACAGCGCGATTTGAATTGGCAATCCTCACACGGTTCCCAGATTTCTGGTTTAAGAAGTGCCTTGAGCTGTCGTTCTACTAGTGAGTCTTTGTCTCCAGCTGCCACCGCCCTAAGATTTAGGTTTACCAAGAGCATTCCATCCGTCGTATTTCCGTCGCCAAGAGCCCTTAAGACAAACTTTCGTAAAGCTGTAAAACTCTTCGCGTGCGAACTATGTTCAAGGAAGTCAAGTAGGCGTCCCTCATTGATGGCTATCAATCGCACTTGGCCCGCTCTAAAATCTGACAAGGTTATTCCTGAGAATGGGCTTAGGAACCGTGCTAGAACATCATCGTTCTGTATGTCCCCCTCATCTTGCGAGCCATCATAGTTAGTTTGAAATTGAAGGCCGGCATGTTCCCAATTTGCGCCATTATTCGTTGTCAGCTGATTTGTGTGTACACCAAGTGTGCGGAAGTAATCTTCCACCTGCTGGAGGAAGGCCGTCTTGCCATCGCCTGCGTTTCCGGTCACGATGACCAGTCGAAAGCGTCCGTCTGCAATGGCCGGAGCAAGGTTTTGATCCAGTCGAGTATTGACGTAGGTCAGTCGCGCAATTTCGTCGAGCCCGCGAGTCCCGCTATTGCTTCGCTTCGCCTGGCTGTACAGTGTCATCAGTCGTGTCACATAGGGGTTGTAGTCCGACCGACCGATCTCCCACGTCTCGAGAGTAATCCCCGGAAATTTTCCGGAGTTCGCAACTTTTTGTTTCGGCGCCTCGTACATGCTAGGAACTGACGCTAGCGCCAGTCGCATGGATTTGGCGTCTCGAAACCGGTCCGCGCCATTCGGTTGTACAGCCTTTAGTAAGAACTCTGCGAGTTCGTCGCTTATTCGTTCACCTGCGACTATCAAGCGAGGATCGAGCGCTGTTCCCATCTCTGGATTGCAGTTTGAAAAGGGATGCTGGTGCGCCACCAGCTCGTAAAGAACAATTCCGAAAGAAAAAAGATCCATGTCCGGGCGCCAATCGGGCTGACCACGATCAGGAGCCCAGTATCGGGGAGTTCCAGCTCTTCCTTGCGCACCCGCGAGCTTGCTCGCGATATTGAAGTCGATCAATTTTGCCGAATGTGATGGAAGTTCAAGGAGTATATTCGCGGGCTTTATGTCCCGATGCAGGATCCCATTTTGCATCTGCTGCCCCAACCTCTGGTACTCCTCGAACTCTTCCGCTGTCAGGCTGCGTTTCTGCATCTGTTCCCGAAAATCCTCAAACTCCCGCACCCGCGGATGTAGTGCCTCTAAAGCCTGGAGGACTTGCATGCCGATCCGTTGGATGTCACGCCAAGAGAGACTCTTCCGTCCATCGCAGTACGCTTCAAGTGTTTCCCCCTCCACGAATTCGTTGAGTATGTAAGGCGTTTGTAAAGGGGGAGCAAGTCTCGCCATCCATACCATTCGGGCGATGTTCGGATGTGCCGGCAGGTTTTGGCCGATTTCGTTATACTCGCGCAGGAGCAGATCGACTTCGCCACTCTTCTTGAGCAATTTCATCGTGTAGAACCGAGCGTGGTCGAGAGAGAAGACCTTGTACACTCGGGAGAACGAACCGCTCCCTAGCTCCTGTTCTATGCGATAAACACCATCCACCAAGCTTCCCACCTCAAAGGTAGGCGGGGCTTCTTCGTTCGCTGGCGACACTGATGGCGATGGGACTGCATTGGAACTCCCCACAATCCTTTGAAGAGCCTTCACAACATCTGATGCGGACGGACGCTTCTGATAATCGTTCGGGGTCAGAAGCTGCTCAATAAGGATGTCTACTTCAGGATCAATGCCGTCCCGCACATCAGAAGGCAATAGTAGGGGCTTGCCTTGCGCAAGCAACGCTGCTTCCGGGTCTTCGAACGGTACCTTGTCAACAAGAAGTTCGTAGAGCAGCGCGCCGAAAGAATACATATCGGCCGCGGAGTCACAATCATAATTTGAGACATCCTTCAGCTCTGGTGCTATATAGGCACGATTCTTCAAACGAAGGTTTGTCGGTTCAAATACTGTGACCGTTCCCTCGATGTAAGCCCGATCGAAATCCGTGAGTCGGGGCTTACGATCGAATCCTATCTGGATTGTCTCAGGACACAGATTTCTGTGCACGAGGCCCTGGGCGTGTACAGCTTCGAGCGCGGAAGCTACCCCACTACCAACCTCAAGCCGCTCTCTCAGTGTCAGGGGCTCACGTTCCGCATTTTTCAAAAATCCATGAAGAGTTCCATATTCTGACCACTCAGTAACTTCATAAAACTCATTGTCATCAGGACTCTCATCGAAGGCCAGAACAGGCAAAAGGTTAGGGTGCCTGCCAATCTTTGCAAGTGCTTCCGTCGGACGACGAATTACGCTCAGTCTTCTCTCGCGTTCGTCCTCAGTTAGGTATGGGGAAAGATGCCAGGTTCGGATCCTATAGAGGGTGGAATCTTCGATCAGCGCACGCTTTGCACGGTACTCTGCGCTCTCTTCGTCTGCGGAAAGCAGTTCCGTCGCTTCCCATCCACCATAGCGACGGGTTTTTCCTCGTCGCCTAGCAGCCCAAGCCCCTTGGAGTAGGTCTTGAATCGCCTGATGAAATTTTGTGATGTCCCGCGGTTGCCGAACCATCCGCACATCAAGGATGCGCGACGCGAGGGCCTTGACGCCTACGACATGGCTAGCCCAATTTCCCCCGAGCTCGATCCGAGTGTTCTCGGGGATCACCAAGAGCGGCTCAACCCAAACATGATGAGCCACCCCTCCCAAACGGCTCTTGAGTACCTTGCATTTCAGATCAACCAGCCAGAGAGGGCATTTCTTTGGCTGTTGATTCAGTAACCACTCAGTATCATCCCCGCTTAGCCGACCGTACCACTCTTTTGCCTCAACAACAAACACAGCATGAGGAGCGATGACGACCACATCGTATTCGAGAGAAGGCTGGCCCTTCTCCTTGAGGCTGAAATTCGGCAGGACCCGATAGTTGCTCGGCAGATCCCTTACTAGCGACTCGACCACATTCCGCTCAAACCCTCCTTGAGGACCGTCTCCGGTTGGAGAATGTATTAGGCGAGCCATTCGGGTAAGACCTCCTCCTCAAGAATACGCACCGCCTCGGATTCAGACTCATCGGCTCGTTTTCTGGCAGCTATTGCTTTGCGAATATTATTGCGGACTACCGTGTTGAGTTCGTGAGATATCTCTGGAATTGGAAGCCGCGACAATAAATCTGGGTTGATCTTGGGAACGCTTGTACCTACAGCCGAACCACGGATGAGCGCACCTCCAAGCTTGGTGGAGAGAAATGCGTATAGATACTCAGATGTTCCATCCAATGGGAGAATTCGGAATACAGCCTCCGACACAGCGCATTCGCGCGCACCGTTCTGACCTATTTCCACACGACCGAACAGGTTGCCCTCTTCAAGCTGCCCCTGGCCTGCGACTAACAGAGCATTAGGTGGAACGAATAGAAGGCGGTCATCGCAACCGGGATGTAATATTCGCCGCGCCGTAGAGCGGACAAGGAAGACGTCTCGTTGAGACAGAAAATCAATCCCATACGGAGAACGACAAGAGATGCGAGCGAACCGTGGGCCGTAGAAGCAATTGCCGGCATCCGCTAGGTCCGATATCCTCATCTTCCACTTCTGCGCCAAGTGCTGTAATGCGCCCCCTGTCGAGGCATAATTCCACGCTGATAGACTTCGCAACTCTCCGCTCCAGGTCAGGGAACGCTTTCTCCGATCGAGACACATGTCGCTCGCAACGACTACGTCCGGGAGCGATTCAATCGGCTGCCTAGCAGCCAAGACGTGAGATGCCGACACCTCACGCTGTCGTGCAGCATCGCGAATGAGATCGGCGACACGTTTGGTCGTCGCGTCATCCTTGAATGGAACAGGTATGCCCTTTAGAAGGTCCATTCGAAATCGCAGAATTTTAGTTCCATAACTTGTTGAACGTACACATTTCATTCCCGCTTTCGTGCTCAAGAAAGCGAAAGTATAGAGATTTAGATCTGACCCAGGAGTCTGAAATGTCAGGGCGACTGCGTCCGGGCCGATATATTTGTTCTCTAGACGAGAGTCAGACAAAACGGAGCGGCCGTAGAGCTCTGTTTCGCCAAGCGTACCTGCACCCGCGATCAAGATTTGCCACCGATGAATTCGGTGATTCTCGGGAACGGGCATCGAGGCTGCTCTAATTACGCGACCTTCCGGTTCGGTAGCAAACATGTCGGACTGAGACAGAAGCTCTACTCCGTAGGCCCGCTCACAGTCTTGCCTAGTAAAAACCGTGCCGTAGGCTCTACCCATTATCGGCGCGAGCACACCTAACAATTCACAGCGACGCTTCTTGGCTTTAGCTAAAAACGCCTCAATGGCAGGGGAATAATTGAGCGCACGCAGGGTGGTGGCCCTTGGCTTCGAGACCATGAATGCCGCACGCACTAGGAGACACCGCTCTTAATCGAAGCTACATGAATCCTGTACTGCTCTGCTATCCAAGGAAGATCATCTGCTAAAACCCTAAGCTGCTTTCGTCGAGTGCGTTCTGTGATTTTATTCCCAACTTCCCAGCGCTCAATTACCTCTTCGGCTCTCAGTTCTTCGGTACCGTCGGGGCAGCGGACGTATTTGACTTCGCCACGACGACCATGTCCGATCTCGTCGGCGATTCCCATAAATACCGGCCGTTGTTTTGGCCCTGAGGGTCCTGCGAGTTTTAGCTCGTCAGGATGTCTTCGGCGGAAGAACACGCAGCTCGCTTGTACCGACACTTGCGGCAAGAATGTCTCTGCGGGCAAGTCGACGCTCGCGAGTATTTCCATATTGCGGAGCATCCACCATCGCACGGCCTCCGTCTGCTCACCCGGATTGCCTAAGATCCCATCAGGAAGCACTATCCCCATAATGCCGGCCCTGGCTTGAGGTATTTGCAACAAGCTTCGATGAAGAGAATCTCCGGGGCTGCTTTCTTCAGTTTTGGTCCTCGCTGCCAAACGTTGCTTGTGCGCGTCCATGAGTGCCCGAGATCATAGGCATCAAGAACTACTGCGTCAGAAATGGGTATTTTTGAGCCGAATGGAGGGTTGGTAAATACATAATCAAACTTGCCGTATCCTCCACCTAATTTCTCAAAGCCGCGCATTTCCGGGATTTGGCGACCGTCCACACCAAACTCGAGACTATTAAAGCTCAAGATGTTGCCGTGGCCATCGTTATTCATGACCATGTTCATTCGCGCAGCTTTTCGCAAATCTTCGTCCGCGTCCACGCCGAACAAGCACTTCTTCGCATAAGCCCTTAGAGCTCGGTCGATCCGTCGGAGTTCTGAAGGCACGGGTACGTCTGGGTCCGCCCCAATATCTTTAAGCAACCGTCTACGGTGATGCGCTAGTGCAACTACCAAGAAACCGCCGCTTCCACAGGCAGGATCAAGGATTTGCTTTTCAGGTTGAGGATCAACCATGTCAACCATTAGCCTGATCACATTGCGCGGAGTGAAAAACTGACCTCGTTCGCGCTTGAGTGTCGCTGAGGTTATTGCTTCGTACGCAAGACCCTTAGCATCAGTATCCGTACTAAGCAAACTATATCGGCTCAGTTCACCAGCAACGTATGCAAGTGCACGGTCATTCAAGCTGATGCGCTCGCTGCCATCAAATACGTCTCTATATTCTTTCTTTTGAACTTGCTCAAATAATTCACCAATGCGAGCTGCAATTGCCCGTCGCCCCTTATCGTGATTGGCTTCGGTGGCTCCAACAAAGAAATTCCTACTACTCTGCTGCTCATCCAAAATCTTGCAGAAAATGAGATATAGCAGTTGCCAGAACGCCTTGTCCGGTCTCATTTGCTGGTTGCCGTAGAGATAGTCGTGGCAGCGCTTAAACGTCCGGAGCAAAGAGTCCCCGGCCGCTATTCGAAGCGGGCGACGTGAGGCCGTCTCAAGATCTTCAAGTGTCTCTTCTGGTCCAGGGATATCTGTGAGTTCGGTGAATTCCGGTTGGCCAGTCCTAGAATGATACGTTCGCATCCTGAATGCTAGATCGCTGCCATTGGTCCAAAGGCCAAACACCTCGGGTCGGGCATCCGATAAGCTTCCAAGAACATCTTCCAGGATACCGATCGCCTTGAGATCCGCCTTTGTACTAGGTGTCGCTACCAAAGCGACGCGAATGATCTCCTCGACAATATGTTCTTTTCCTGATTCGTAGACGGCCAGCGACACGGTTCGAGATCGTGATCTCTCCTTTCCCGTCTCTTCGTCAACAGAAAGGCATGTGATCCGGATGTCGCGTTCCATATCTTCAAGGGCAACACCGTATTCCCGGTGAAGCTGTTCTATGAATGACTGCAGGACTTCTTCCTGAGCCGTTGCGGTCCGTTGTTCACCGGTGAGAGCGCAAACCAGTTTGCCCTCTGGAAGAAGCTCTTCCGCGTCCGCACCGAGTCCGTCCGGCTCGGCAACAGCTAAACTTCCGTTTTCGCTTCGATCGTTTTTCTTCTTTGGCATCTCGATCATTCTATTCTGCAAAGGTTCAATTTGCGGAGCCATCGCGATCTCATATCAGCATCCTTGCGGATTCCTTTCGACCTCCGGCAACCTGCCCATGCATCCCGGCGCCGGCGATGCGCCACTTTTCGAGCTACATCGACGGGCGGCCGGAAATTGGTGGTTCCAAGGACCGCGAGGGGACCTATAGGAGTGAAAACGCGTGACGCAAGAGATGGGGCCTACCCGAGGGTAGGCCCCATAAAGGTGAATCCGACCTAAGCCGCTGGCTTTGCCTTTGCCGCTGGCTTCGGTTGCGGCTTTGCTGTTTTCTTCGCCTTATCTTTCGCGGCGAACTCCTGCTTGATCTTTAATGCCACGGCGTCGGAATCAACCCTGTAAACCTGAGCGGCGGCGCGAAGAGTCTTTCCGGCGTCCGCCTGGCTTCTCGCAGAGAGCAGGATCACGGCTTCGATAATCAGCTTGCCGACAGTGCCTTCGTCGGCCTTGCGGCTGAAGGCGGCCAGCAGCTTGCCGGCCGACTCTCCTTCCCTCGCCTTGATGTTCCGGTTTCGGGCGACCATATACAGCCGCTTTTCATCCAGCAGCGGAAGCAAGTGTTCGGCAACAAAGAGAAGATCGCGTTTCATCAGTCGGACAGGAACGGCGGCCACGATGGATTGCAGAACACGGATTCCGGTTGCGTTCGCAAGCGCTTCCTCACGGCGGCGCTTCTCCTGCTCAGCCTTGAAGCTGGCATCGGCCTTCGGCATTTTCTTCTTGGGATGGTGAACGGGACAGGTAGGCTCGGTGCAAACCCTCCGCAGTTCGCCCTTGTCGATGCCGTCCGATACGATGGCCTCGGTGGTGTACTTGCACGTCTTAAACTCCGGCCACTTCGCCTTTTCCGGCGTGTCGGGCTTCTCCTCCCTGATTTCGACATACTTGTTTCGTGGGATGGCCTTCTCGCCCTCTGCCTGCTGCGTGTATGCGATGCTGATCTGAACAAGCTCCGGCTTGGCGGCGACCTTCGCCTTTACGTGCGCGTCCAGCTTGGCGGCGTAGCAATTCGGGTCAGGACAAGCGTCCGTATTGCCGCTGACATCGGCAAAGAGCAGCTTGTTGTGGCCGGTGCGTTTGGGGCACTCGACGCAGCTTCCGGCGGCGGCGACGAGTTGCGAATCTCGCCTGTTGAACGGGGCCTGTTTCAAGAGCAAAAGCACGTTATGCTCAATCCAAAGTTGCAGGTGCCGAACCGGGAGTAGGATGCGTTTGGCTTTGGCTCCGGCTCCGTTCCACTCCTCGCGGAAGCAATTGGCGAGTGCCTGTTCCTGCTGCGCGGGTTGCAGTTTGGCGAGTAGCAGGGCGTGGCCTACGCCGATTTCTTCGGCATAGAATGCCTCGACCACTGGCGCGGCAAGCTCGGTCAAGCGGACACGTGCGGCGCAATATGCAGGCGATTTTCCAACTTTCGCCGCGATCTGCTCGATGCTGTACTTCGGATCTTCCAAATTGAGCAGGGCCTTGAATCCCTGCGCTTCCTCCAGCGGGTGCACGTCGCGGCGTTGCAGATTTTCAATTAGCTGTGCCTCCAATGCTTCGGCATCGGTGAGGTTGACGATGCGGACGGGAACCGTTGGCGCTTCGGCCATCTGCGCAGCACGGTAACGTCTGGCTCCAGCGATAATCTCGAAGCTCTGATCGGTGACAGGCCGCACAAGCAAGGGAGAGAGTACACCCTGGCTGCGGATGCTCTCGGCCAGTTCCTTAAGGGCGGAATCCTCGAAGATACGGCGCGGGTTTGTGGCGGACTCGGTGAGGACGGCGAGGGGAAGGTTGCGGTATTCAGTTGCGGTGTTCGTGTTCATGGTCTGCTCTCCTTTGAGCGGTTAGCCGTGCGGGGGAGTTGAGCGGACGGCGCGGGCCGTCCGCATCTTCAAGGTCGCGGTTAGCTGACTTTCGCCAGTTCTGGCTCTGGTTCTTCGGCTGTCTCAGCTGCGGGGTTGTCGATTGCCGAGAGAATGACGGCGGAGGTCTTCTGGATCACTTCCAAGCTTTCGGTAAGCAGGGCCGCGTTGCCGTGGTAGAGGTGGATGTAGTCTGCCGATGCCCTGCCCGTCTCAAGTCCAATGGTTTTGCCAACCACGAAGGCGATAGCCTCGGCCTCGGTTTCGCGAACGGTCTTGGTGGTAGCTGTGCGCCGCTCAGCCTTGTGCAACATCTCGTGCGCTAGTTCATGCACGAGAGTTGAAAACTCCTCTGCCTTTGACTGTCCCGGTAATAAGGCGATCTTGGCTCCGTAGCTCATGCCAAGCGCGGGGGCGATGCTCTCTTTGAACTCCAGCCCGATGCCCTGAGCGATTACAAAATCCACAAGGCGGTCGCGATACTCTCCGGCGCTGCCGGAGACGCGCTCGGAGAATTCGGGAAGCTCCTTGCCTTCTGTCTGGCTCACATCGAAAACATAGGCGGCGCGGAAGCCAACCAAAACCGCTTGATTCTGCGTGCGGAGGTCCTTCTCGGCTTCCTCGTCCTTCTTCCGGCGAACTCCGATCACGGGAGCCAAGATGCGAATCCCCCGCTCCCCTTTCTTGACCTTGCGGCCAAGCTGGTTCCACGCATAGAGGCCAGCTACACGGGTTGCGTCCGGCTTTTGCCGTGCAATTTCCAGAATGTTGCCAAAGCTGTAATTGTGAAACCGTCCCATTGCGGTGAGGTAGGCGGTGAGGGCTTCCGAGTGTCCCTGCTCCAACTGCTCAATGAGGGCTTGTACATTGGCCGCGATTACTTCTTTCGCGGTCTGCTTCTGCTGCTTGTTGGTGTTCGCGGTGGACTGGTTGACGGTTGCGGCGGTGGTATTCATGGGTGCTTCCTCCTTGGGCTGTTGCACTGGCCTTTGCCCTTAAATCGGGCGGCGGCGTGTACATACATGCCGAACGCCTCCTGGCGAAGGCGGGGGGTAGCAAGCGCAAGGGGAGGGGGATCTCCCACCCTTGGAGCGAAGCGAAGCGGGAGTGGAAAGGGCGGCGCGAAGCAGAGGGCTGCACAAGCGAAGCGCGGAAGCCTGGGGAAACCCCTTGCGGGCGCGAGGGGCGGAGCTCCCCTTAGAGGCTGTTGTTCTCGCAGTTGATTTTTAGAGGTTCAGGAAACGGATTCTCGCAAGCACTTAGACGGAAGAAGCGCTATGCTGCTGGTCTTGAGCCTCAGTTGAAGCCAGTGAAGCGGCACTCCAGATTGCGTTATATGCCGCATAACGCTCTCGAATCGCGTCATCGTAATTCAACTTGAAATGACCATTTTGCATAACAATCAATCTGAGCATCAGGCGATGTGCAAATTGGATTGCCAGAGCAGCCTCATCTTCGGAAATGTCCTTGTACTGATAGCCGTTCTCAGTTTCAATTAACCGTCGTTCAATCCCCAGGCTGTTCGCGTGCGCTTGGCAGGTTCCCTCGATATAGATAGGGCCGTACAGCTTCTCCAAATCGGAGTCTACCTCTCGGGCCATAACGTCCAAGCTCACCCTGGTCCAAGCATCATTCGTCACTGGCTGACGGCATTTGGAACACACTGACTGCTTTTTCTTCGCTTTTGCAGCTTCGGCATCTTTGCGTACATGATCCATAAAGGCATCATCGTAGCGTGTCTTCAGCTCCGGGATTAGTTCACGCAGTCGACTAAGGTAATTGAACTTGTAGATGGGAGAATTCTCCGCGAAGACGCGCGCCTCGGACGGTTTTTTCGCTAGGTACATCGCGGTAATCAGGCGTTCATACATACTTCGCAGATGAATGAACGCTGCGAATCCCGCTCCATTTCCACTGAGCTCCAGAATCTCGCCGAAGTCGTCGGCAGCCATTCTCCCGAGATAAAAAATAAGGTAATTTGCCGTTGAACGATCTTCAAACGCAATGACGGCCGGGGCATCGTCGGGCAGATGCAGAAGTGCTTGGCGTTCATTCTCATCAGGTGGTTCGACTGTGCGAATGAACATCTTGCTATAAAGCTCAAAAAGCTTCGGATATTCCGCCAAGAATCTCTGATGACGCTGAATGAACCGCCGCTGTGCCGGTGCATTGCCGACACCCACCGGAACCATTGGCGATTGTTGCTCGCTAGGGGTTCCGCTGCTCTCTTTCCAATCGTCGCCTTCCTTAGAAAACAGACGTTCGAGTTTCCGGCCAAACCAGAATGGTCCAAACAATCCACAGAGGAAAAACACAGCTCCAACTGAAATCACGACCTCGCGGTAAGGGGCGCCGGCGCCGAGCGACGAATACACGACGATGACCCAAAGCATTCCGATGAGGAAGGCGATCCAGAATATTTTGATCATTTCAGGCGGTGCGCAATAGGTGAAGCCCCAAAGCCGATACCGCGCTTTGAATGCCTGCGGAGATCTCGGCCATCCTTGGAGAATGACCTTTTCGACTTCGAGGTGATGCTCAATCTTAGCGAGCTGAAATGTGACGTAGCGGAAGTTGTAGCCCAATGTCAACGAATATCCGACTCCCAGAAAAAACAACAGCAGTGTTCCCAATGTGCCGGCGAAAAGGACCAAATCTCCAGAACCGACTGATGCGGAACGGTGAAGAAGAAGCCATAGGAACCCCCCGAGAGTCGGGACGAGGATGGCTAGATAGCTGAAAATCTCTTGCTCGCGATGACGCAGGGCTTCCAGAAGAGCTCCGTGCATTGTCTCTGTAATGGACGATTCAGCCATCGAACCGGGCCCCCCTCGCCCGTTACACTTCGAACCTCAGACCATTCCTTCAAAGATCTCTCTAACCGGCATCTCAGCATGAAGCTTTTCCCCGTCCACTACAGCTTCCAGAGTGACCTTATCCGCGAGCACGCCGTCAAAATCTCCCTCCAGCGGTGTACCCTTCAACTTCAGTTGATCAACTCCTAAATCAAAAGCCAGAATTGGAACCTTGTCGCCAGAAAATATCATCCGAATGGCGCCAGGGTCGCTTTCCGTTCGTCGGAAGCTACGCCGTTTCGGATCTTCTGATTTGATTTCTCCAACGTAATGGGATGACTCGAAAGTGAGACAGGCCCTCGGCACTGACAGCGTGCAACTGTACTCCGTGATTCTCTTGACCGGAGAAATATTCTCAATCACGGCCGATACCTTGATGGTTCTTACAACCCCGCTCCTGCCCTGTTGTCCTTTTCTGACATAAGCCCTTGCCAGCTCTGACCTTGGTGTCGGCATGGGTTTGGTTGTGTTTCCAAAATTTGCCATCGTTTGGGCAAGATGCCGAGCGAGTTTTCTCCGTAAATCCTCGGCACCTTCGAACTCGAAGTAAAGCCCTGTTGACGCAATCTGGCGTTGATATTCTTTCAGGCGCTGAAACTGGATGGGATCGTGAGTATGAGGAACGGGGCCAGTCGAGAAATATAGCAAGACTGGCTTTCCTAGTTTGACGAAGTGGTCTACTTCTTCGACAGTTCCGGAGGGTGCCACACCTGTCGGCGTTCCGAGCCTCGAAGAGAACACACCGATCAGGATGTCTGCCTCTTCCACCAACTGCTTGTTGATTAGAGCCTGGGGGCGCTCGCCCATTTGAGGCACTGCATCCAATTCCCAGCGCCGAGACTGCAGGACAATTCCAGTAGTCCGCGCATGGGCGGAGTTCCAGTCTGCGACAACCTCGGCGACGATGTGTCGCTCCGAAGCAACGTCACTTGGGGATGCTATCAAGACCTCATATGCAATCGACTCTCTCGGCATATTGCATCCTCGCTAAGTCTTGTGTCCTATCTAGAGCTTGAAATAAACAGAAACAGCGCCAATAAGAGACTCTGGTTTCAAAGAAGTATTGCCAAAGGTCGTCTTCAATGAAGCCAAAATGCTAGGCCATTCCGGATTTTCGCTCGGAAAGGCAGCCAGGAATTCTCGCAAGTCGGAGGACACACCAGCTCCGACAGCCGGCCCCGGCTCTCCAGGAAGCGTAGCTGCAAGCCGGAAGACATCGGTGCGGTGCTTATCGATGTCTTTTGAGTCAATGTTTTCGCCGTTGTTTTTCCGTTTCGTGAGGTCCAACCAAGCTCGGGCTTTTAGGGGAATGAGTGCTTCCGGCCCGATATAGGGCGGATTCGCATCTTCCACCCGGTGCGCGATGATGAGTTGGTAGTATTCGTCATCGAGAAGGATTGCTGAGAGGCTCGCATCGTTCTCGTCAGCAGAGACGGGGATGATGTTTTGACCTTCTCCAAGGTTGATATTCCCAGCTAGCCTGCTGAAGATCTCAATCATCGTCGGGTAAGCAACGTCTTTGGGGCGCGAGAAGCGATAAAGCTCACGACCGCCCTCAGCTCTTTCCCGAATCTCGTATTGTCCTGCCTCTATGAATTGCCAAAAGTGTTCTACGAATGTCTGGTCGAGTGCTTCGATGATTAGCACGATGTCCAGGTCTTTTGTGGCGCGAAACGGTAAGCCCTGTGAGGCAAGCCATTCGTGACACGCTACGCCTCCGATCAGGACGAATGAATTGCGGTATTCATTGAAATGTTCCTGGAATTTGTCCAATCCTTTAATCATTTGAGGAATCCATCCATGAGTGCGCCGAGTTCCTTCTGAACACGTTCATCGGCAGAGTTGCGAAGCGAAAGATACAGGGAACATGGATCAGCCGTATGGCCATCGTTTGAGAGGAGAGCTGGGTCGTACGTCCATGATTCCATCCGTGCTTCAGCATCTTCCCGGGACCGACATCCGACCAATTCCCCCTGCCGCAACGCCTCGACGATCTGTCTGTCACGCATTGCGTAGGTCGGGATCGAATCGTCCGCCAGCATCGTATATGCGCTCAAAGCAGTTAACCCAGCTTTAAGGGCACTGTGCGAAGAGCCCTGTCCCCAACGGATCCACTGCGTTCGTTTGATTGGCGTTGAAAGTGATCGTTTCGCATTACGCCAAACGTCAGCTCTGCTTCCAGTGAATCGTAGAAACAGGGCCTTACCAGAACGCTCCACTTCGCAGATACCTGTTTGTTGCAACTCCTCCTGTGCTTTACTGATTGCCATTGCGGAGTAGTGCAACTGCTGCGCAATTTGGCCTAGAGGAAGATCAGTGAACGGCCCGCGAACGAGGTGGTAGATGACAACGACTTGAGCTACCGGGGACAACAGATCTTTTGAGCGTCGTCCGCGTGTTGGGTACTGTTCCCTCAGGTCGATCATCAGCATCGGTAGGAACATCTGCGTCCCTGGAACTATGAACGGTACGTGACGCTGTACTAGGCGGTTGCGGATATATGACGGAATATTCGCAATAACGAGAACGACATCTGTCGAAAGCTGCTGCCTGAGCATGTTGGCATGTTGCGCATATTCGGTGGGCGAGGGTTCGGATGGCGCCTGATTTTCGATAGCCAGAAATGCTTTTCGCCCGAATAGATCAGCTTGAAAGAGTTGGTATTTCTCTCGCAGAAAAATGGGCAGTTTCGAGATGCGATCTCGCGCCACAGGCTCAAGCCATGGACGATCGCCTGCTATCGCGACAAGGTACTCAACCAGCTCGGCCTGAAGCGTCGTGCTCATTACTAAACAAATATAGCACACTAAACATCTTCCGTGTATCGAGCAGAAGTGCTTTACAGATGCTACAAGCACAATCGAATGTGCGGGTTAGTGTCTACTCCGGGTTACGCGGATTCAACCTTATTCGACGCCCCCGGGGAACTACTGCCACAGACCGAGACCACGGTCTATAGATTGATTCGGTTCCAGTTCCAAAGCAGCGCTCTTGGTAATTTCGGCTCCGAGTTGCTGGCCGAGCTTCGCGGCATCGTTCGTAAAGATCGTTGCCTCATGACTGGCGCGGGAGACTGAAACGTAGCCGAAGCGCGAGTTCAGAAGGTCGGGATGGACACTAGAACCAGTCTCATAAATACCTGAGCGCTGTTTTCGTGCGATCCTGGGTCTGCTCTGGTATAACCGCGAAGCGCCGTGACAGGACGCTGGGAACTGACCGACGAACAGTGGGCAGTAGTGGAGCCGGTGCTGCGACCGCAGCGGCGTGAGGACAACCGCGGCCGACCCTGGCACGATACGCGGGCTGTACTGAACGGCGTGTTCTGGGTGCTGGGCACCGGTGCGCAGTGGCGCGAACTGCCGGAGAAATATCCGCCGTACCAGACCTGCCACCGCAGATTCCAGCAATGGATCCGGAGCGGGAAGCTGGAGGAGGCATTGAAACTTCTGGCGCGGCACCTGCATGAGCGAGGCCGGCTGAATCTGGAAGAGGCGTTCGTGGATGCTACCTTCGCGAGCGCCAAAAAGGGGGCTTCGCTGTCGGCCCCACCCGGCGCGGCAAGGGCACGAAGATCGTCGCTGTCGCCGCTGATAACAGTCTTCCTCTCGCCGTATCTGTCCAGAGCGCTTCGCCTGCCGAGTGCCAGCTTGTTGAGGAAGTTCTTGCCGGAAGCTTTCTCGACGAACTCCCGGCCAGGCTCATCGGCGACAAAGCCTACGACTCGGACCCGCTCGACGCCAGGCTCGCTGAAGAATACGGAATCGAACTGATCGCGCCCAACCGACGCAATCGGAGCAGGAGTCAGGATGGCCGCAAGCTGCGCCGCTATCGAAAACGCTGGAAAGTGGAGCGGCTCTTTGCCTGGATGCATAACTTCCGCCGCCTCGTCACCCGATGGGAATACCACATCGAGAACTTCCTCGGTTTCGTCCACCTCGCCTGCCTTCATATGCTGCTCAGACATTTGTGAGACCGGTTCTAGCGTCCGGACGATCTTCAGGAGTTTCTCGTGCATTCGACTGCCCCCTCACATCTGATTGTTTCCTTCAATTGCTGCGGATATCTAAATGTGCCTTCCTGATGCCTGTCGGACATCAGTCTTGACGAAAAAGGTCTTGGACGCCTGTGGAATTTTGGGGCAATCTCTGGAAAAGGAGGTCGCTAATGGCACAGGTGGTCGCAAAATTTCCCCCTCGCTCAGTCGACAATCATTCATTCGGCATTCCTGATTTTGAACCTCTCCTCAACAGCCATCAGGCCGCACAGCTCTTAGACATTCATCACAAGACCCTGCAGAAGTTGGCTCGTCGCGGGGAGATTCACGGCTCACATGTCGGTAAACTCTGGCGTTTCCGCGCATCGGACCTGAACGCTTGGTTGGAACGGCAGGAACGAGCGAGCTGACGTTCGATCACTCAAGACAGTCCTTCCTACGCACTCCCACGAATCGGCACACTGCCGATCGCGGCTTCGCGCGCACCTACTGACGCCAAGTTCGCAAACCATGGCAACGGAGAAAAGCATGCTCGACCTCTGCCGCGCACTTCGGTACGCTAAAAACAGCCATCCGTGGCGCCTATCCAGGAGAGAACATGCCTAGGCGAACACGGTATCAGCAAGGAAGCGTGCAACGCGAAAAGCGGCAGAGTGGGGCCGACGTTTGGGTAGAGCGCGAAGCGAGAGAGAACGCCCGACATTCTTGAATTAGCGGAGTTGCAACTTCTTCTCAGCAAGTTGTCCGTCCGAGAGCGCACGCTCGCTCTTCTCGACGCGGAGAAGAAAAATACCCGCAAACTGCGCAGTAGCGGGCTTATTGGACCTTTATCGGACCCTGATTTGGTTGTCACCGTAGGTCGCCATTTGATTCTAAGTCATTTGGAATCAATGGCGGGGACGACTGGGCTCGAACCCGCGGCCTCTGCCGTGACAGGGCAGCGTCCTAATTTCCATTTTAGGAGATATTCAATGACAGTCGATCACACGTGCGAACCCCTTTGGATCAATGAGCCAGATTGGCTTTGTTCCGTTGAGTTCTTGGCCCAAGATGATCCGAAAGCTCAGGACGAAACGGCTGAAACCATTGGCTACTTATTGGGCTACGCACATATGACGAATACGCGATCGTTAGCACTACTTGCCGACGCCCACGGAATGGCTTACGAGATTCTGTTCTCGTTTCACTCTCCCGAATCGAAAGGGGAGTTTTTGGATCTGATTCGATCAAATCAGGATTTAGGGACTGATTATGCAGACAACGACTTGCTGCAGCCTACGATCGAAGAGATTCGAGATGCGCGTCCGCTCGCCGCAGTTCTACCCAAGAAAGTGATGGCCCGAGTCGCACTGGTGGCGACTGCTGTCTGCTCCTCGAATCCGAGTGACCGTCCGAATTAAATTAAAGGCCCAACCCCACTTTGCCCCCACACTAAGCCTTACCGATCACTCCTTAGCATTACCTGAAGCGCCAATCGCTCCCGCTAAGTCTTTGAAATTACGTTGATAATCCAATTTGGGAGCAGAGGGTCGGGGGTTCGAATCCCTCCGCCCCGACCATTTCAACTTATTGAACCTGAGCCTCTTGGGCCGTATTCGTTTGGAAATCAGCAAGTTCCATGTCTCCATACAATTCCTTGGCGTCTATGGAATCTATACTGTGGAACCAATTCTATACAAAAACTGTACCAGTGGTACCACCCCCAATTCTCTTAGAAATGGACCTTTTCTGCGCTGGACGGACGCGCGCCTGATCGCAGGAACGCGAAAAGCACGCCGGTTATCAACGCTCAGCAACAGAATCACCTCATGCCTCGCCCAGCGCCGTGTCTCTGACGCGACCGACTGCGGGGTGAGATTCCACTCAACTATTGGATGGATTTGGTCTGCATGTTTCCCCGGCGCATTTCGGCTCGCACGGGTTCGGTCAGGTCGCTCCGGATCTTGGCATCTGAATCGAACACAGTCGGGGCAATCGGAGTACCGTCCGAAAAGCAAGCCATCTCGTCGGATGCTTTCTTGTGTCCGGCTTCGATGCGCCAGATTGGTGAAGTCTACTCCGTCGGTTAATTCAATGAGAGTTCCCCGCTCCCAGGCCAGTTCCTTCCATCGTGGCCCGGCTCCCGGTGAGCGCCTGTCATTTCCCAATCGAAAACGAAAAGCACCTGTCCGACAAGGCGACTATTCGCTCAGTGACGACCAGGGCATTTCCGAGGATTAATCGTCGTGATCATCCTAAGACGCGCTCAATGGGCGCCGGTTATGGCCGGTACGCACCAGTTGAGGCCAGCGTTAATACTGGTCCATTTTCCCCTGGCTTAACTTGGGAACATGTACTCCACGCGCAGTTCCTGAGCGGCGATGCACTGTGGTGTGCCGACCGTTGTGATCAGCGAGAAGTTAAAGAAGCGTTCGGCCACCTCATCTAAAGAGGTAATGGGCAGCACAGGACTCATCAGGCGCCCGGACCAGGAACTCTTGTAACCGATAAAGTCCATTGCTCATCAGGATCCGAATACCGGGACGCCCGCGGCCCCAATACTGTGCACGAGCTCGGTTGCTGCAGCGAGGAGACTTTCCAAACGCGCAACCCAACCTCAACCGAAGTTCGCAGATTCCGCCCGATCGGTATCATGATGCGCCTTGCGTTTCCAGGAGTTGGCACAAGCGAGCAGCGACGAGATGCGCGGGGAGGATGTCATCGATGCCGCATTCGAGCGCGTCCCACCAGAGCTCCGCCGTACTGGAAGAGGTCACAAGTACAATTGGAGCAGAAATGTCAGTGCACCTGACCCGTTGGACGAGATCTCTCCAATTGCCATCAGCCAGCGCGAGTTCCGTGACAATCACGGTGTTCTCGCGCGCCGATGTAAGCAAATCAACTGCCCCCCGGATGGTGCGAGCCCATTGCAAAACCAGTCCGTGCGCTTCGACGTCCTGCGCGACGGTAGCTTCCGGGCTCCCGCTGGACACGAAGATTACTGTTCCTGCTCGTCTGTAGGTTTGCATCGATTCTCTAAACGCTGCCTGATTCCACGCTAATCCCTCTGGCCTTCGATTGCCCGTAAGCGACCGTAAGCTCGCCGTAACGCTGCGAAGTTTCGTGGAGCATAATGAATGCGGGAGACGCAAGTGCCAACGCCGCCCTTGTCATCCGGAGAATCTCCCGCCAACTCTGCGGCCGACCCCGTGCCGGCGACGGCGGTTCGCGACCAATTGGCGCGCGTGGTGAATAGCCCTGGGTTCGTCTCGTCAGCCCGGCTATGCCGGTTTCTGACACACATCGTCAATCGGACAATCGATGGAGAAATCAATAGCCTCAGGGAGTTCTCAATTGCAATGGAGGTGTTCGACCGCACGTCCGAGTACGATCCGAACATCGACGCGATTGTTCGGGTCGAGGCTCGCCGTCTGAGAGCGAAGTTGAAGGCCTATTACGAGGAGGGGCAGGGTACGGTTGATCCGGTTCTGATTGGATTGCGACCGGGCAGTTATGTCCCTGTCTTCCGCTGGCTGGATACGCAGCCGGCAAAGTACCGCGAAGAGATCGGGGCCGCACTGCCACCCGGCGGCACATGCGTCGCCGTGTTGCCCTTCGTAAACATGAGTCCGGAGCCGGAGCAGGACTATTTTTGCGACGGGATCACGGAGGAGATCACGAACTCGCTTACAAGGGTATCCGGGTTGAAAGTGATTGCGCGGACATCGGCCTTTCACTTCAAGGGCGCTAATATCGATATCCGGGAAGTAGGGCAGCGCCTCGGCGCGAATCTTGTTATCGAAGGAAGCGTGAGGAAGGCTGGCGAACAGCTGCGGATCACTGCCCAGGCGATTCAGACCGAATCGGGTCATCACATCTGGTCGGAAACGTTCCGGCGCGAGCTCCGGGACGTGTTTGTGATCCAGGAAGAGATCGCACAATCTGTTGCGGACCTACTCCGGCTTCATGTGCCGGAGGTGCAGGGTCGAGTGCGGTCCTCCGCTCCTGATCTTGACGCCTATACAAAGTACCTGCGAGCTCGATTTCTGATTCACCAGCAGTCGCCTGAAACGCTGCACGCCGCCCTGGAGCAGCTACGAGGACTCACAGAGACTTATCCCGACTACGCGACTGCTTACAGCGGCATGGCTGTGGCGAGTGGCCTTCTTGCTCAGTTCGGGATGGTCTCGGGCCGTGATATGTATCCAGTAGTAAAGGCAAACGCGGAGCGCGGTTATGCGCTCGATTCTGAATCCGGTGACACATGCACGGTGCTGGGCGCACTTCGTGGCTGGTTTGAGCATAATTGGGATGAAGCCGACAGGTTGTATGACCGCGCGCTAAAACTGCAACCCAGTCACCCGCCGGCTCACATGTTTCGTGCTATGTCTTTGTTGTGCCAGGGGAAGATCGAGGCGGCAGAGTCAGGACTTCGCCGCTCGGCTGAACTGGATCCGCTCTCGGCCAGCGACTCCGCACGGATGGCATACCTACATTATGTAAAAGGCGACTATCCATCAGCCGTAGACCACCTCCGGCAGTCTTTTGAACTGGATCGCGACTATCCTGAAGCGCGATTGTATGAAGGGCTCCTGCATTTCCAGCAGCAGCGTTATGACGCGGTGATCCAGAGTCTCTCTCCGTCTGTTTCTCCGCTGGATATCGGTCTGCTTGCTGCGGCCCGTGCGCAGGAAGGCAACTTATCGCGAGCTGGCGAATGTATCGAGAGACTTCACGAACTCGCCGGGCGGCAATACGTCACTCCCCTGGCAAAAGGTTTCGCTGCAGTCGGGATGGGAGATTTCGACCTGGCGCTCCAGTACCTGGACGAAGCGATCTGCCACAAAACCAACTTCGTGAATCTGCTGGCGGTCGAGCCGTTCTTTCGTCCTCTGCACGCTGACCGCAGGTTTGCCAAGCTCCTGAAAAAGCTCAACCTGGTGCACTGACCGTTGCCGCAAGCAGTGCCGTAAGTTTCGAAGGGCTTACGTGCGGCTTACGAGCCATTACTCCCCCCGCTTGGGCGTTCGAGGCACGATTGCCTCATGCAACGACGCGCTCGAACAACCTCTTTGGCCTTCACCCTGGGGACGCTGGCTTTGCTGGCGCGAGGCCAAAATCTCGCAATTCCGTCCCCCGCGCCAATGGTTGAACAGGCGGCGGAACACCAATCAAACCTCCCTGAACCAACTCTCGAACAGGCGATCGAACAAGCTGTTGCGAACAACAGCAGTCTGAAGACCGCCAGCCTCGAGACACGCCGCGCCGCCGACGACCTGGCTGCGAACAGAACGAGACGACTTGCGAAGCGTGTGTTGCACCTGGCCGTTGTCGATCGACTTCGGAAAAACAACGACGATCGAACGCCGGGGATGAGTTTGTGCTTCCAGACCGCTGCGAACTTGCCGGATCTCTGCTTCCACCAGCTTGCTCACCCAGGCGACCTGAACTGGATCGGCCGGCGGACTCGCAACTGTCAGCATCAATGCAGATGTATCCCCGAAGTCCTTGATGTACAAAATTGGGCCGGCGCCCTGGGGGAGATCGTGAATGGCATCCAGCCTGATCTTGACGTCGTCCAGTTCCTTGTCCCTGTCGTACCTTCCTTTTTCCGCAAGCTCGAACTGGACCATCGACGAACCAGTTCTGGACGCGCTCTTGATCTCCGTCACCCACTGATTCGAAGCAATGGCTTGCTCAATCTTCCTGGTGACCAGTTGCTCGACCTGTTCGGCCGAGGTTCCCTGCCAGGGAACGATAATCATCGCCTGGCGCACAGGAATATCGGGGTCCTTCCGTTGCGGCATCCTGGTTAATCCATAAATGCCCCACAGCAGAGCAACGGCGAGAGAGACCCAGGCGACGTGCCGCTGCTCGATAAAGAAGCGGGCGAGATTGTGCTGGTTGTTCGTGGGCTGCTCGTTGTGTTCGTGTGCCATGGCTGCGTCTCCTACTCAATCACCCGGATCGGGCTTCCGTCGTTAAGCTGGTTGGTCCGGGTAACGATGATCCGTTCTCCGGGCGTAATACCTTCGTCGATGGCCACCAACTGGCCGAAGGTCTGGCCAATTCTCACGCTTGTCAATTGCGCAAACTGCTTCCCATCGCGCTCCTTTATCGTGAAAACCGAATAGTCATTCGACCCGGATTCCGCGGTCATCAAGGCGGTGAGGGCCACAACCGGCACATTTTGGGGATTCGCCAGGTTGATGCGCATGCTGGCGATCATGCCTACCTTGAGCGCGTGGTCGCGGTTCGACAGAGCAACCTCGATGTTGAAGACCCTTGAATCGCGATTGGCAGAAGCGGCGATTTCCGTGATGTGGCCTGTGAGCGTCCGCCCCTGCAAAGCTTCAAGTTGTACAGGCACAGCAGATCCTAACTTGAGGTTCGCCAGCACGCTGTCGGGAACACCGAAGTTCACCTTTACAACTCGGGTACGGGATTGGACTCGATGGTGGCGACAGGGTTGCCACAAGGACGGTGATCCTGGCGACCGGAGTTGCCTGGCGCAGACTTGAGGCGGACGGCGTCGATCGCTTCATCGGACGTGGAGTCTTGTATGGGGCTGCACGTACGGAAGCCCCCACGGTGGCGGGGAAGCGCGTCCTTATCGTCGGCGGCGGCAACTCTGCCGGCCAGGCTGCCCTGTTCTTCGCAAATTACGCGAGTTCATTGACCATGCTGGTCCGCGGCGAAGATCTGAAGCGCAGCATGTCGCAATACCTGATCGATCAGATTGCTCTCGTGCCGGGCATTCGGGTCGAGACGGAAACTCAGGTGGTCTCTACAGGCGGCACAGATTGTTTGAAAACAATAGAAACCCGGAAAACAGGGGAGCCTGTCATCCGGCGGCCTGCAGATGCACTGTTTATCATGATCGGCGCCGATGCAGTAACCATTGGCTGCCACCTCAACTCCAACGCGAAAACGGGTATGTCCGTACGGGACGCGAGGTGAGCGACCGGCCGGGTTGGGCAGCAGGTCGTGCCCCATTTCTGCTGGAAACAAATCTTCCGGGTTTTTTCTGTGTAGGTGATGTTCGCTACAACTCGATTAAGCGCGTTTCCAGCAGCGTAGGAGAGGGCAGCATGGCTGTTGCTTTCGTGCATCAATATCTCTCGTGCTGCTCAAGCCGAGCATTCGTGTCGTAGCTATAACGCCAGGTCCATGTGTTTACAAAACCAGTCCACCTGGACGTAAAAACCGGCAACTCGGACATTTGCCCACCTGGCCGGGCGAGGTGGTGGGGGTTCCGGGGCGAGTGTCCGAGTTGGCGACTATGAACGAAGCCGCTGGCGCGGCGGACACTGCCTTGACGTGCAGCCATGATCGGCAGTGGCTGCGGTAGGTTGATTCACAAGGAAGGAGATCCTTGTGACCAACCTACGCAAGCGGATGCTGGAAGAACTCCAGCGGCGCAACTACTCACCGTCCACGATCCGTGGCTATCTACGTGCCGTCGAGCAGTTTGCAAAGCACTTCGGAAAATCCCCGGACCAGCTGGGGCCAGACGAGCTCAGAAGCTATCAGGCCTATCTGCTCACGGAGCGCAAGCTGGCCGTGGGAAGCGTGGTGGGCCGGGTCGCTGCGCTGCGTTTCTTCTTCGTTCGTACCCTCAAGCGGCGCGACTTCTGGGAGGAGCTGCCCTATCCGAAGGACCCGAAGGATAGGCGCCGCCTGCCGACGGTGCTCAGCCTGGACGAAGTCGCCCGGCTCATCGACGCCGCCGGCAACCTCATGCAACGCGCCCTCCTGATGACGCTTTACGGCACAGGCATGCGGCGGGCGGAAGTATCGCTGCTCAAGGTAAGCGACATCGACAGCCGCCGGATGATGATCCGCGTGGAGCGTGGAAAGGGTGGCGGCGGTCGCGACATCCCACTCAGCCCGGCTCTGCTGGAGACGCTGCGCGAGTATTGGCGCTGGAAGAAGCCTCGCATCTACCTTTTCCCCAGCAGTACAGGACACCGCGGACAAGACAGACCTATGTCGGACAAGGTTGTCTGGTACACCTGTAAAGAAGCCGCCCACTATGCCCGCATCAAGAAGCACGTAACGCCTCACACCCTGCGCCACAGCTGGGCGACGCACTTGCTCGAGGCGGGAACAGACCTGCGCACGATTCAGGTGCTGCTCGGTCATGTGGATCTGGAGACCACGGCCAGGTATCTCCATCTGTCGCAGCGACACTTGCAGGCAGTGTCGAATCCGCTGGAGCATTTGCAGCTGTCCAGCGTCAGCCAGGTATCCCGCGAGTATCACCGGAAAACAGATAAGTGACCCGGCCCGCCGTGGAGGTGGCCGACATCCTTCGCGTCCAGGGTGACCGCTTTCGAGAACAGAACCGTTCCTGGCTTGGCTACCGGCAGCTAAGTGTGTTGCGGGCCATTACCGCATGTCGAACGGCTGCGCTCGGAGGCCATCTGGATTCCTGCTCGCGATGCGATCTCCAGGCCATCTCTTATAACTCCTGCCGCAACCGGCACTGCCCGAAGTGTCAGGCTCAAGCGCGCCAGCGCTGGCTCGCGCGGCGGGAGCAGGACCTGCTTCCCGTGCCCTATTTCCACGTCGTCTTTACTCTGCCTCATGCGTTGAACCCGCTGTGTCAGCGACATCCCAGGCTACTGTACGATCTGCTGTTCCGAGCCACTGCCGAGACCATGCTTGAAGTCGCAGCCGACCCCAGGCATCTCGGAGCCAGGATCGGTTTCCTCAGCATCCTGCACACCTGGGGACAGAACCTGCGCTTGCATCCGCACCTCCACTGCGTTATTCCCGCCGGCGGTTTTGACCCAGACTACTCGCGCTGGGTTCATCCCAGGTATGCATTCTTTCTCCCCGTTAAGGTTCTCAGCCGTGTCTTCCGCGGCAAGTACCTCGCTCTGCTCCAGCGCGCGCTCCGGAAGCGCCGCGTCGACTGTCCTCCGACACTCGTGTGCGCACTGCTCAAGGACGACTGGGTGGTCTATGCCAAGCCTGCCTTCGGAGATCCCGTTCGCGTGCTGCGCTATCTCGGCCGCTATACCCACCGCGTCGCGATCAGCAACCAGCGCCTACTCAGCTTCGACGGTCACTGCGTACGCTTCCGATGGAAAGACTACGCACATGGCAACAAGCAGCGCATCATGACCCTCACTGCAAGCGAGTTCCTGCGCCGCTTCTGCCAACATGTGCTGCCCCGGGGCTTCGTTCGCATTCGCCACTTCGGCTATCTCGCCAACGCACGCCGGGCTGCTCTCATCGCGCTCGCTCGCCAGCAGCTTGCCTGTCAGCCTCCGACGACCTCGCATCTCACTAACTCCCCGTTAGCCATTTGGCGCTGCCCACGTTGCGGAGCCAACATGAACATCGGGCCCAACCTCACCACGCAACAATTGGCGTTTCGATGTCCCGACACTTCATGATTCCAACTCCATCCAACGCCCCGCGAAGATATGACCCCATGTCTCAGGGCACCTTCGTCTTCAGAGCGAACTTGCGAACTCCTCACCAATTCCTTCTCGCATGCAGTTCACAAAATCGCTCGTTGCTGACTGATATATCGGCCTTCCCGTCTTATCCAACCCGGCTCTTCCAGCCTCTTTGGCGCAACCATGCAGGTCAATTGGCGATCCCAGCTCCATAGCAGCGCCCACCACTGCCAGCGCCTTCCTTCTAGTCTCCTTATCGAAAATGCTTCGGGGCACCAACGGTACAGATGTGCCTGAATCCGAGGACTCGCCCCGAAGCATTTCCGATCAAGGCTAACGACTACCAGGCCAAGTGACGAAAAACCTGTTTCTCAATACCGATACATCGGATTTAGCCCATGTATAACCACGTGAAACTTTGGAACGCATCGGGTGTTTTGCTTCACGGAACCGGAACTCCAACGGCGGATGAGCTGGCGCGCGTCAATAACCACCGCCCGTCGATCTTTTTCGCTTCACCGTCAAGGCTTACGTGACTCCTGGCTGTCCAAAACGGCTGGCCGGTGGCTGGATTCAGCGATACGTCGAAGTAATGGCATTCGAAATAGACCGATGATTTCCATTGGCCGTCATCGTCCTTTACAGGGACAAACTTCGTTTTGAATGCCGGAGAAAGCGACACAAACTTATTGGCTGCCTGCAACCCGCCGGAAACATACTTGAAGAAGGTGCACAGCGTGCCCTGTTGGCCGGTGGCAGACGTGTCGCCCGAGGGTGGAGGGCAACTTGCGGGGTCGTCCGGATCGCCATTTCCGATATAAATTCCTGCCGTGGCAGTAGTGTTGACAATCGTGAGTTCGGAGTCTTTAGCCCAGATCGAGAGTGCGTCGCGGATTCGTTGAGTTATCACTGTAGGCGAATCCCCATTCACCGGATCGTGCACGCTGACTGCCGCATGAAAGGTTGCGTGAAGCTGCTCCAGTTCAGCCATTTGTGCGAGTTGTTCGTCTTCGTCCCGCCAATTATTGGCATGGTCGGCTCCTGACTGCGCTACAGCCGGCGCCGTCAACAATGCCCCCGCAAGAAGCATGCTGAGTAGCGCTGCCATTTTCCTGAATATCGATTTCATCTCCGTCTCTCCTTTGATCCTGGGGCGCAGTTGTCGTGCTCACCGCGCCTCCTGGTTTGCCTTCACTCCATATAGCGAGAATCGCGACGGAAACCTGTAAGTCAGAAAGAAGCTTTCTCGGGCACACCTGGTCCTGAAACCACCGGGTGGTGTAATATTTACGCAATTGCTACTCCTCCGGCCCCAGAGATTCGGATGGACGACGCCCTCGGACACGAGATCACCCAACTGCTTCAGGCGTGGCGCCGGGGCGACGAAGATGCTCTGGACAAGCTCACCCCTCAGGTTTATCGCGAGCTGCATCGGGTCGCCAGGCGTTGCATGGGACGGGAACGCGACGGCCATACGCTACAAACGACGGCGCTGATCAATGAGCTTTATCTGCGTCTACCCTATCTGAAGCTAATTGACTGGCAGGACCGGGCACATTTCTTCGCGCTGTGTGCGCGACAAATGCGTCGCATTCTCACTGACCAGGCCCGCGCCCGGCGATCGCACAAACGCGGCGATGGAGCAAGAGCGATTTTGCTGGACGATGCTCCAGCAGTCTCTTCGGAGCCCTCCGCTGATTTGCTCGATGTAGACAATGCTCTTAGTCAGCTGGCGAAGGTGGACGAGCGCAAAAGCCAAGTCGTAGTGCTGCGTTTTTTTGGCGGTCTCAACGTTGAGGAAACTGCGGAAGTTTTGAAGGTTTCGCCTGAAACCGTGGCGCGTGACTGGCGGTTGGCCAAGGCGTGGCTGATGCGTGCCCTGAGCGAAAATAAATCCGATGAAACCTGAGCGGTGGGAAAAAGTCGAAAGCATTTTTCACAAAGCTCTCGAAGCTGACGAAAACCGGCGCAGCTCTGTGATTGAAGAATCGTGCGCTGGTGATGCAGAACTACGCCGTGAGGTGGAATCGCTGCTTGCTCATTATCGCGACTCTGCGAGCTTCATCGAGAAGCCGGCATTTGCGGACCAGACGAACATCACTAAGGCTCCCTCCGCCACAACCGCAGCGCCGCGACCTGACTTGAAGGACGTTGCGGTTGGACATTACAGCATTGTTGAAGAAATCGGCTTCGGCGGCATGGGAGTGGTATACAAGGCCGAGGACACCAGACTTGGCCGCCTGGTCGCGCTGAAATTTCTGCCTGAGCACATGGCATCGGATTCAGTGGCGTTAGAGCGCTTTCGCCGCGAAGCCCGCGCCGCTTCGTCGCTGAATCATCCGAATATTTGCACGATCTACGATATCGACGCGTACGAAGGCCGGGAATTCATCGTAATGGAATATCTCGATGGGCAGACGCTCGCCATATATATGGCGGGCCGGCGAGCGGTGGACACTGAGGTCGTCGCGAAAGTGGGAATACCCATTGCCGAGGCGCTCGGCGCGGCACACTCCAGGGGAGTAATTCATCGCGATATCAAGCCGGGCAACATCTTCGTTACTCAATCGGGACTGGTGAAAGTCCTCGATTTTGGCGTGGCAAAGCTGGTGGCTAAGGCCAATCAATCCGAAGCTGCCACCTTGACCGAAACGCACACGATCACAGGCACACTGCCGTATATGTCGCCGGAACAATTGCGTGGTGAGAATCTCGACACTCGGTCGGATATCTACGCATTGGGGGTCGTGCTCTATGAGATTGCCACGGGACAGCGCCTGTATAGTTCATCGCTACATGCGCATCTGGTTGATGAAATTCTGAATCGTCCTGCTTCTCCGCCCAGCAGCATCAACAAAAAGCTGTCGGCAAAAGCGGATGACATTATTCTCAAGTGTCTCGCCAAGGACCCGGAGGACCGATACCAGACTGCGAAAGAAATCGCGGTTGACTTGCGCCACTTGAGCACACAGTCGACAAGCGGGAGCGTCTCAGCCAGGACAAGCAGCGTACGAACAGGAAGGAAGGTTCGGCTGTGGCTGCTTAGTACTGTGGCGGCAGTGCTGGCGCTGATCTATTTTCTGCGGCCTGCGATGCCGCCTCCCCGTGTTACAGGGACGACGCAATTGACGCGAGATGGAGAGGCGAAGCTTGGGCCTCGGCTTGTGGAAGAAGACGCTCCTCCACTGCTTACCGATGGATTACGGATCTATTTTTGGGAGCCGTCTGGGCTTTCGGGCAGGCTGATGGAAGTATCCACTGAGGGCGGTGATACCGCACCGATCGACCTTCCTTTTGAGTCTTACGGAACGGAGAATATTGATCCAGCCCGACCGGAGCTGCTTGTGGCGGGCCCGCCCTTCAACGATAGCGACGGCACCTGGGGAATATGGCAGGTTCCTATTCCTGCCGGGCAATCGCGGCGGCTCGGGAATCTTCTGCAGGTTGATGCCACGTGGTCGCCGGACGGAACCGCCCTTTATTACAGCACCGGTCCGGATGTATTCCGCGCCAATATTGACGGGAGCGAACCGCACAAACTTTTCAGTGCGAACGGAACGGCGTACTGGCTGCGGTTCTCGCCCGATGGAAAGATTCTGCGCTTCAGCGTATACAACGCGAAGACGCCCGCGAGTTCTTTGTGGGAGGCGTGGACAGACGGGAGCCACGTGAGACAGTTGCTGGCCGGCTGGAACCCCCGCGCCAACGAATGCTGCGGGAACTGGACGAGCGATGGGGAGTATTTCATTTTTGTGGCGAACCGCGACGGCATCGGAAACCTATGGGTGATGCGTGAGAAAGGGGACCTGTGGAGGAAGGCCAGCCGCGAGCCGATGCAGTTGACCGTGGGAGAGATGAACTCTCAGGCTCCGCTGCCGAGCAAGGACGGCACGAGGGTGTTCTTTATCGGGGCGACGCGGCACAGCGAACTGATTCGATATGACTCGAAGTCGGGCGCGTTCGCACCCTATCTCGGCGGAATCTCGGCAGAGGGAGTTACGTTTTCGCCGGACGGAAAGAGAATTGCTTATGTATCGTATCCGGAGGGCGTTCTGTGGGTAAGCAACACGGACGGCACCGACCGCCACGAACTGACGTTTTCACCCACGGAGGTGGGTTTGCCGCGGTGGTCGCCCGATGGAAAGCAGATCGCGTTCTCAAGCCGCGAACCGGGCAAGCTCTGGCAGATTGCTGTGATCTCCACGACGAATGACCAGCCGAAGCAACTCACTTCGGGCGACACAGACAATTTTGATCCTTCGTGGTCGCCGGACGGGAATTCTCTTGCGTTTGGCCACGGTGCGTTTCCGATACGGGGTTCGCACGCAAATGCGCTTCACATTCTTGATCTGGGAACGGGACAAATTCGCGATGTGCCGGATTCTGCGGAGTTGTTTTCGGCACGCTGGTCGCCCGATGGACGCCATCTGCTGGCCATGACGGCGGACTTCCAGAAGCTGGTGCTGTACGACTTTTCGCAAAGGAAATGGGAAGACCTGGTCACGAAACCAGCCTCCTATCCCAACTGGTCGCATGACGGAAAGTGCGTTTATTTCAATAATGCTTACGACAAGGCTCTGCCCGTTTACCGGATTTGTCTGAGCGACCGCAAGCTCCAGCATATTGCCGATCTATCGGCGGCGGGCCGGCTGGCGGAGGGGCGCTTCGGATGGTGGACGGGCCTGGCTCCAGACGATTCGATTCTCGCCACGCGTAACATCGGAATTGAAGAGATCTACGCCCTGCATACAAAGTTTCCGTAGATGGATCTGTTTGTGCGCGAACTGGCCACGAAGAAACAAAAAAATAAGATGGCACACGAAAATGACGCAGGGTTCGGACCGATTACTACCGTATTACCGGCAACTCGGACATTTGCCCACCTGGCCGGGCGAGGCGGTCGGGGTTCGGGGGCGAGTGTCCGGGAAGCCGACTATTCGGCCATGTGCTCTGGGTCTCAATGCGTGCGATAACGCGTCAAATGAAAACCGACGGAAGTCTGCGTTTTTCTATCCAATGCGGGTCTATGTTTCACCGCCTGTCGCCGACAGGAGAGGCAAGAGCTTATTGCTCACGGTGTAGCAGCGATTAGCAGCTCCTGGACTATTTTTGCGAAAGAGGATGCTCCCGAAAAAATGCCCACATCTGTCTTGTCGCGTCAATGCCGCCACTATATGGCCCAACCATCCATTGCGCCTTGACCGGTGTCCCCCCGGGCCACTGATGGCCTTCTCCTTTGATCGTGTAGAACACGACAGCAGCGTTGTCAGCGCAGCCCGTGTATTGGCGTCGCACAACATTGGCAGATGGCGAAGTCTCAGTTGGATTCGGACCGCATTCATTTCGGCCAGACCAACTGGAGATGAAGTCTGGAACGCTGGGGAAAATGCCGCCGCCAAGCTTTGACGGACCGCCGTTATACGGCACGACCGGATCGGCGGTCCCATGAAACGCAATCACCGGGACCGGTCGATGATCTGTGCACCAGTTCCACCCCGGATCTAGTCCAGGCGAAACCATCCCGACCGCCGCGATCCTATCTGACATCGTGCAAGACAGAACAAAAGCCATGCCGCCACCATTCGACATTCCGTTTGCGTAGATACGGGTTTTGTCGATGTTGTAGTTCGTCTCCAACTTATCGATCAGCTGCGAAATGAAAATGACATCCGGCATCTGCGAGGGTGTTTCGCCTCTCTCCATCTCCCATGATTTGGGACCAAAACCGGTGCCGGCAGGATAGACGACGATGAACCCATATTCGTCAGCTGCCCGGTTCCATTGGCTGATTGCCGATGCGGAACTCGGCCACGACATGGAGGTATGCAGGCTGATGACGAGCGGAGTCGGCTTCATATGGTCATAACTTTTCGGCACATACAGCAAGTAGTCCCGCTTCTGGCCAGAAGAAACGATGGTACCGGCGGCGTTGGTTCGATTCGGGAAGTAGAAGAACAGAGTAGAAAAAGCCGATGGCCGGCACAAAAAACAGAAGAGGCAGGCCAATAAGAACCTGTAGTGAACGAACAATGATCTTCCTGCTGGTCACGGTGGTGGCCTCTGATTGTGGTCGTTCCTGACGCCCGAGATGATCGATATGGGTCTTGCCACCGGATCACTGCCCAAATGCTAGCGCTATGACCTCGTCCATTTGGTAGTGCCCTAATGCCCAAAACTCTATCGATAGCTTCGCATAGCCGATTGAGACGGGACAACGGATAAACCGGAAGAGATCAGTTCGCGAGATCAGGGCTTAGCAACGGTCCAACCCGAGACGAGTTGGAAATGCGAGTTGGCGATTTCGCACGCACTATGAGAGGACGCCGGCTTTCGGAACGGAAGCAAGCCAGGACGCGGGGCCCAGAATTTTGCGCTTGCTGCCTCTCCCGATCTGGCCTCTACTCGGAAGTCAAATGGGAATGCCGAAACATCCCCATTTCGATCGGTCGAGTCCGCTGCGTCGGCGGTCGGGTTGCTTCCCAGCATGGCCCTGCCCTCCGCTCAGGTTGGGCTGGCTATAGCCGCAGGCGGGCAGGGAGACGCTTCTTCGCAATTGATCCTGGAGTGTGGCATTTTGACCTTGGGGGAAAGATCACGTTGGCACGCATCCCCTTTCCCCAGGAGGTTACTCACATGAGTAGCGTGCTTTGCTGTAGTTAAGCTTCGACATCGCATGGATGCATTCGTTTGGAGAGTGATCGCTTCATCGTCGAAATGGAAGCGGACAATCACTCGGACATAAGTTCCAGAAGGGCAGACGGTTCCTCGGCAACGGGTTGTCCCATCGCTTTGTCGATGGAAAACGGAAGTTTCAACGCGGCGGCAAACAGGAGAGCATGTAATCCGCAGAGCAGAACAAAGGCAGCGGTAAATGCCCTAGAGAGGCTGGCGCTGGGCTGTGCCATCCCCAACCTCCATCCCAGGAAGGTCGCGCAGAGGGTGGTCAGAGTCGGCCCGCCGAGACGCTGCACAATATTGAGCGAGGTTGTTGCCATCGGCAGGTCCTGTTTCCTGACAGAAGCGTATGCGGCTGAGATGGAGGGAATGCCGACCGCGCTGAGGCCCATCCCACGCACAAAGAGAGCACCTGCGAGCACGGTGAGTACAAGTCCGTGACTGGCCAGCCAGATCAAAGGCAGCGTGGCTGCGATGGCCAGAAATGCGCCTCCAGCCGATACCTTTCGTATCCCGAACCGCTGCGTCAGGGCTCCTATCCATGGATAGGAACAGATCATCCCCACTCCAAGCGGAGCCAGCAACCAGCCCGTCGCACTCGGTGATTGGCCACAGGCGCGGATGAGATAGATCGGAATCAGCATTTGGCCTGCGAACGAGATTCCATTCGACATGAACTGCGTGGCGGCGGACGCAGAGAAGGTTTTTCTCTTGAATAGCTGAAGATCGATGAGCGCCTTGTCCCCTTTTCGAATGGCCATCCGGAAGAAGGCCGCAAGCAGAACGATGGAAATCAGAAGAGTCGTAAGACCGGTGCGCTTGCCCAGATGATCTGATCCGTATAGGAAGAGCGCGAGTCCAGGAGAGAGCAGGGCGAAGCCAGGAAGATCGAGTTCTCTTGACCTGGTCTCTTCGCGATCATTGGGCAGAAAGAGAACCGCCAGGACGATTGCCAATACACCGACTGGCACGTTGACCAGGAAGAGCCAGCGCCAGGAGGCGTGTTGCAGAATGGCACCGGCGATGACCGGGCCAAGGATCGGCCCCATCAGGATTGGCACAGCTGCGTAGCCCATGATGCGCGCCATATGCTTTCCGGCAGCACGTGCCATCATCATCTGCGTCATCGGAGCCATCAGGCCGCCGCTCATGCCCTGGAGGATGCGAAATGCGATCAACGAGTTCGCCGACCACGCCAGACCGCATAAAGCAGAGAAGAGCGTGAAGGCCGAAAAGCACCAGAGGTAGAGAGATTTGGCTCCAATGCGCTCCACCAGCCAGCCGTTGAGCGGGAGCATAAGAGCAAGTGCCAGAAGATAGCCGCTGGTGACCCATTGAATCGCCGTGAGGCTACTGTGCAGATCCACGGCGAGACTGGAGAGCGATACGTTGACAATGGTCGCATCGAGTTGCGCGAGAAAAGAGCCGAGTACCGCAACGGCCGTGATCTTCCAGACCAATGGGTCGAGGCCGTTGGATTCGCTGGAGGACTTAGGCAAGGGCGGCCAGAACCTCATCGGTGGTACGGACGCGTGTGAGACGCGGGAAGATATTTTCAAAGGCGAAGCGATGGTGTTCGGCGCTTTGGGCGGAGCACGCGTCTTCGACGAGCACAAAGGCAAAGCCGAGGTCAGTACCCTGACGCGCGGTGGACTCGACGCCTGCATTGGTGGAGATGCCGGTGAGGACGACCGTATCGATGCCGCGGGATTTAAGCTGCTGCTCGAGGTCGGTTCCGGCGAAGGCACCCCAATGGCGCTTCGTGACGAGGATGTCGCCGGGCTGAAAGCCAGCAGCCGGAGCGATCTCGGAGGCGATAGCGGGCAGCGGCTTGTCGCCCAGGTTGTGCGGCTGGTCGACCTGAAGCTTCATGAAGTCGTTCATGTCAACGCGGACGTAGACGACGGGAGCGCCCTGACCGCGGAAGGCGTCGGCAAGTTTTCTGGAGTTTTCGACGACCTGTGCGGCCGTATGCGGCACGGGGTTCATGCCGACGATGGCATTCTGCAGGTCGATGAGGACGAGTGCGGTCTTTTGGGGGTCGAGCTGGAGTTCTGCCATGGTTCCTCTTATTGAAAATATTTGAAATCGAGGGTAGCCTCGCTTTCTCTGGATATAGAATATGAGGGTGCCCTCGATTTCGTCAAATCCCGTTCGCGTCGCGCCGCAGCAGGAACGCTCGATGCGCCGGCTGGCCGGTTTTCTGGACGCAGCCGCGGAACTCTTTGTCGAGGTCGGCTACGAAGCAGCGACTATGACGGCGGTCGCGGAGCGAAGCGGGTCTTCCATTGGCGCGCTCTACAACTACTTTCCGGATAAACAGTCCATCGCGTTCACGCTGGTAACCCAATATTCCCAGGAGATCGAGGCGCATTGGAAGCCGTTGATGGAACGGGCGGAGATACTGACCCATGCGGAGTTCGCCGATCTGTTCATCGAGCGCATCACCCAATTCGTCCAGAAGCGTCCCGCTTATCTGAGCCTGCTGGCCGCGCCAATCCGCTTTCGCCGCGACCCTTCCGCCCGAAAGGCTTCACGAATCGCAATCGCAAATGCCTTCCAGGCAAAGAATTCGTCGCTTTCAAAGGAACATTCTCTGCTGGCTGCAAACGTATCTCTCCAGATAGTCCGAGGCATGATGACGCTCTACGGGGAAGCGAATCCCAAAGGGAAAGTCCAGGTTGTGGTTGAGTTTAAGAAGTTGCTGACGTTGTATCTGAGAGGCGTCTTGTCCGAAGACGAAGCGTCGGCCAGGTAGAGCTCGAATCCCTGCATTTGATTGCAGCCATTGCATGGGGGCACACAGTTTCGTCTCGATACCCGCACCCTGACCTGTCTTCGTTCAAGAGCGCGACAGAAATGCTCTGGCTCTCCATCGCTGTGGTTCAATCGCCGTTCACAAGTCTCGTCTGTCTCGGTATCGACATACCCTATCGCTGAACGCTTGGGTGATAATCCACTCCAATGATGATCATGTTCGGCTCCTTCTCCCGAACCTTCGGTCCTCGATGCTCTAGAGTTCTAACCGGCCCTCAATGCAGCAGACACTGTTATGAAATCAAGTGGATTAGATTGCCAAAGTGTGATTGCCGAAGAGGCGACTGTGCAGCACTTGTCTTGTGCCCAGTTGCCCGGACAGAGGTAAAGTAGCCTTTGAGGATTCCCCATGAGTTACTGTCGATCCACCCTGCTCGTCGGTTTCTCCTTCGGCTTTGTATTCTCCCTAGCTTTCGCGCAGGCATCCCACGACGCAGCTTCCAACGCACAGCTCGCCAGCCCGGAGATTGAGCAGAAGGTCGACACGCTACTAAGGCGAATGACACTCGAGGAGAAGATAGGCCAGTTGGTGCAGTACAGTGCCACGGAAGCGCACCCCGCAAAACTCTCCGGGCCCTCTACCGCCGCTCTCAATGTCAACCCTCCCGGCCCTGGCGGAATCGACAGCTACGCCCTCGCGCAAAAGGGTGAACTCGGCTCCATGCTCAACACGGTCGGGCAGAGCCTTACCAACCATTTCCAGCACGCTGCTGTTGACAATACGCGCCTCCATATACCGTTGCTCTTCGGCGCCGACGTCATCCACGGCTTCCGCACTATCTTCCCAGTGCCGCTCGCCACCGCGTCCAGTTGGGATCCCGCTCTGGTCACTGACCTCGCGCACATGGCCGCTGTTGAAGCCCGCACCGCCGGCGTCAACTGGTTCTACTCGCCCATGGTCGACATCGCGCGCGATGCCCGATGGGGTCGCTGCACCGAGGGCGCAGGTGAGGATCCCTACCTTGGTTCCGCCATCGCTCGTGCCTATATTCGCGGCTATCAGGGCGACAGCCTGTCCGCCTCAGACTCCGTCGCCGCATCCGTCAAACACTTCGCCGCCTATGGTGCAGCCGAGGCCGGTCGTGAATACAACACCACCGACATGAGCGAGCTGCAGCTGCGTCAGGTCTACCTGCCGCCTTACCACGCAGCTGTTGAGGCCGGCGCGGCCACTGTCATGTCCGCCTTCAACTCGCTTAACGGCGTCCCCGCGAGCGCCAACCCGTTCCTGCTACAAACTATCCTGCGCGACGAGTGGGGCTTCGACGGTCTCGTTGTCTCCGACTACACAGCCGTCATGGAGCTCACGCATCATGGCATCGCACTCGATCCAGGCATGGCCACCGAGAAAGCTATCACCGCCGGCGTCGACATCGACATGATGTCGCACTACTACGACGCGGAGCTCCCCGCGCTCGTCAAGGCGGGTCGAGTGCCCATGGCTGTGGTTGACGAAGCAGTGCGCCGAGTTCTACGCGTGAAGTTTGCTCTCGGCCTCTTCGATCATCCCTTCGCCGACGGTGCAGAGGTGACAGGAGCCGTCGCCGAACACCGCCCGCTTGTCCGCAGAGCCGCGGAGGAGTCCTTCGTCCTGCTGCAGAACAAACCCGCGCCCGAAGAGACCCTCCTGCCCCTCGCTAAGACCACAAAGAGGATCGCTCTCATCGGCCCGCTCGCCGACGATGCCAGGGACATGGTTGGCGCCTGGTCCGGTGCCAACAACTTCGGCGATGTGCGTACCTTGCTCGCGGCCATGGCGGAACGAGTCCGGCAAAGCAGCGCGACATTCACGTACGCAAAGGGAACCGAAATCTCCGGCACGTCGACCTCCGGATTCGCCGCAGCTGTTGCTGCCGCACAGAATTCCGACGTCGCCATCCTCGCCCTTGGCGAATCGAGCGACATGACCGGTGAAGCCGCGTCGCGCGCGTTCCTGGACCTGCCCGGTAACCAACAGCAATTGCTTGAAGCTGTGGTCGCAACAGGCACGCCAGTCGTTCTGCTGATCTTCTCCGGCCGCCCGCTCGTGCTCGACTGGGCCGCTCAGCATGTCTCGGCGATCATGGAAGTCTGGTACCCTGGCGTCGAAACCGGCCCCGCAATTGCCGACATCCTGTTCGGCGATGTCGTTCCGAGCGGCAAGCTCACCATGAGTTTCCCCCGCGCCGTGGGCCAGGAGCCGCTCTACTACAACCAGCTTCCCACTGGTCGCCCAATCCAGCATGCCGATCCGGCTCACCCTGGCTACGTTGAGATGAAGTTCGTCTCACGCTATCTGGACGTGCCTAACGACGCGCTCTTCCCCTTCGGGTATGGCCTTTCATATTCGACGTTTGGCTATTCCGGTATTTCGCTTTCGACGCAATCCATAAGCTCATCCTCGCTGATGCGTGATCAAAAGAGCCAGCCCATCGTGGCAACCGCCACAGTCACCAATACAGGCAAGCGCCGTGCCACCGAGATTGTCCAGTGCTATATCAATATCCGAGGGGCCAGCACAGAGCAGCCGGTGCGCAATCTCAAGGGCTTTACTCGCATCACTCTCGACCCCGGCCAGACTCAAACAGTGCAGTTTCCACTCGGCTTCAACGAGTTGTCCTTCTACAACGCCAAGGCTCAGCAGGTTGTCGAGCCAGCCGACTATACCGTCTACATAGGCGGCAGCTCCACCGCCACGAATGCTGCCCACTTCGCGACCACGCCGTAGCTCCAGGCCGGTCTTCTCCAAATGGAGAATGAAGCAGTTGGACACGCCTGCCGGCTGTTTCGCTTCGAGGAGCAAAATCCTGCAGTGTGGTGTGATCGCGCATCATGCCGATTCGTCAGCAAGCAATAAATCAGTTGCACAACGCCGAATCCCAGATGGAGAAAAGCTGGCCTTGATTCGCCCAGCCCGGTTTTCATGGGTCACTGACTTGGTTCTGACAAGTCGGCGCCGTGGTCAGATTTGGCCTTCAGCCGTTAACTTCAGCGCAATACAGTCACATCGAACTTTTCATATCGATCTATGGCTGGCAACTGGCCCTTCAAACGGCAATTGTCCGATTCGCCGGCTCGGCCAAGTGACCACAATCGCGTTTATCAGAACCTGATTCTGAGATTGACCTCCTTCACGGCTTGCGAACGGCGGCCAGGAAGGTCTGGTAAGCTGGGGTCGCTCTTCAAACGAACTTGGATCGAGGATAGACAATGCGTATTCGTGCTCTGATTCTTGCAGTTGCTGTGATGGTGAGTAGTGGTATGCAGATGCGGGCGCAGATGAGTGGGCCCCCGCCGTCGCCGCCGGTGGGTACAAAGGAAGACCCCGCGAAAGCGCTGGACGGTTTGCTCTCCATGATGGAGTTCCAGGTAGTGGGCGCGGCGAAGGCTATGCCAGCCGATAAGTACAGTTTCGCGCCGGCGCAAGGCATCTTTGCTGCGGGCCAGACGACGCAGTTCGATACCGTGCGCACCTTTGCGGCACAGGTGACGCACCTGGCGCAGGCGAACTACTTCTTTTTCGGCTGGAGCGGCATTAAGCCTGACCGCGACTTGAAGGCAATCGGCTCCATTACGACGAAGGACGAAGCGGTGGCTGCACTGGAAGCATCGTTCGTATACGCGCACAAGGCGATTGCGAGCATCACGACAGAAAATGCATTTGTCGCCATCAAGCCGGTCGACGGGTTCAGCACGAGGGTTACGATTGCCGCTTTTGCAGCGGCCCACGGGAATGATCACTATGGTCAGATGGTAGAGTACCTACGGATGAACGGCATTGTGCCGCCGGCGAGCGCCAAGTAGTAGCTGGTTAGCGAGTCAGCGAGATGCGGCCCTGATCGGGCCGCTTTCTTTGTTCTTTGGAGAGAGCTACTGCGAACCAACGCATCCCAAATCACCGAGCCCTGATTGGGGATGCATTAGCAACGAGACAGCTTGTGTTTACCAAAGGCTTTGGTTCAAGTGGACGACAAACCGGCTATAGTAGAGAGGTGTTCGATTCTCGGATCTCCACATTGGAGACACTCTCGCCATTCAAGGCTTCGATTTGCGGGTTGGCGTGCGCGCTGAGCGACAAAAGGGCCATCTGCAGCACCTCGGAATCCGGGTCTTTCCAGGCAGTCTCGAGAGCTGAGAGCATTCGCGGCTGGGGAAAGTGGACCAGAGCTTCCGCTGCCCCCTGGCGCACCGCCTGATTCGGGTCCTTCAATGCCGTGAGCGGTGGATCGATGGCTGCCGTGCCGAAAGCCGACAGATCTCCGTACATTGTGCCTCCGGACCGCCAGGCATCGATCAGCAGCAGAATAGCCCGGCGATCTCCGATCTCTTCGAGCGACAACTCAACAGCCTGTCTCATGTCCTCGTCTGAAGCCGGCAGCAGTCCAACGAGTGGGACCACGGCTCGGCGGATCCTTCAGCATCGCAAGCGCCACCATGGCGGTCATCCGCACGTGGGGATCGGAATCGCGGAGCGTCTCAATCAGCTGCTCCGTTGCGCGGCGGTCCTCAAATTTGCCTAGAGCGTCGGCGGCGTACTGGCGAAGCTCAGGGTCAGGACTCTTCAGCCGCGCAATTTGCAGGCTGACGTTGTCGGAAGCCGAAGCCCTCGCAGATAAGAGCAGGCAGGCTACAGCGACCAGAAGTAAGGTGACGACGTACTTCGGCCAGACAGGACGTTGGCACCCGCGCATCATGGCCATACGCTAACAGCGCAGGGCCATCGCGTAACTGCCACTTTTATGGTACAGGGGTTTCCGGACTTCACTGATCAAACTGCCC
Organism: uncultured Acidobacteriota bacterium; assembly: GCA_963825195.1. Lineage (GTDB taxonomy): Bacteria > Acidobacteriota > Terriglobia > Terriglobales > Acidobacteriaceae > Palsa-343. Next base: position 4,053,382 of record CAWGSD010000005.1, on the reverse strand, counting down.
AGCGCCGAAGGTCGGTGACTCTTTCCTTCCCGAGTCATCGCCCGCTTCCGGTAGCCGGGAATCCGGGGCAGAGCTGACGGTGATCCGACCAAAGCTCCAACTCGCAAAGTGGCCGTCTGTCATGCCTCTCGACTCCCCCAACTCACCAGCTAAGCTCCATTTAGCGGGCCGAGGAGTTCCATTGGCGATTAGCCCTGTTACTAAATTGTGATTACCAAAAGGTTTTTGGGCGAAGACTGCCGCTGCGTTTATCGTGGGGACAGGATTTCAATCCGCACATTGCAGTGTGCACTGGCAAGCAGGTCCGTTCGTGAAGCTGGGTTCGTGGTGTACGTCTTGGTTCCATTCGTTTCAGTTGGTTATTTTGGGGTTCGCACTCGCAGGTCCCCTTCTTTGCACCGGTTGCGGCGGGGGTTCCGGCTCCGGCAGCTCTGGCGGTAATGGCGGGAATACCAAGGCCACTCCGGCGATCACGTCCATTAGTCCCACCACCGTCGCTGCTGGTTCCAATGCGCTTACCCTTACCGTCAACGGCTCCGGATTTATCTCGAGCAGCGTGGTCCAGGTGGGTGGAAGTGCGGAGCCCACCACTTATGTCGGCGCATCGCAACTTACCGCGACCGTCCCCGCCAGCCAGATAGCCAAAGGCTCCGAGCTCGCCGTGAGCGTCTTGAACGGAACGATCAGCAGCTCCGGCCCCGCTGTTAACCTCGAAGTAAACAACCCGGCTCCAGTAATTACCTCGCTTTCCCCCACCATCGAAATCGCCGGTAGTACGTCGGCTACAGTCATCGTCACTGGCACCGGGTTCAATCCGTCCACCGTCATCGATGTCAACGGCACCCCCCGCAGCTCCTCCTTCACCAGCGCCACCGTGCTGAGTGTCACCCTCGCCTCAGCTGATCTTGCCTCCGCCGGCAACCTCTCGCTTACCGCCGTCAATCCTGCTCCTGGCGGAGGAACATCCACCGCGGCCACTCTCACCATTGCCGCTCCAACGCCGAACCCTGTCATCACCTCAGTTTCACCCACGCAGCTTTATATCGGCAGCATCGGCTTCTTAGACGTTATTGGCTCGAACTTCAACCAGGCTTCCGTTGTGCTCTGGAACGGTTCGCCTTTGGTAACGACCTACCTGGGGGGTACCCCGCCGATCCTGTATCTCGGAGCGACAGTTCCCGCGAGTTCCTTGACCACAGCGGGAACAGCCAGCATCACGGTATATAACCCCACTGCGGTTTCCGCATCGAATGCCGTCACGGTTACGATTGCTCCTCCTCCCCCTCCGACCATTACATCGATTTCGCCGGCGGCGGTGCCACTGGATACCGCCACGCAACTGACGATCGACGGTACAGGCTTCGTTCAGGGTTCGACCGTGCAGCTCGACGGCAACAGCGTCGCATCGAAATATGTAAATAGCGGCGAAATCACCATTCAAATTGCGGGTTCGCAATTCCCTCTTCCCGGCAACCATACAATCACCGTTACCACGCCCTCCGGCGCATCGAATCCGGGGACTGTGACGGCCTACATCGCGATCCAAACCAATGCGATGGCTCAGAACCCCGCGAACGGGTTGCTATACGTATCAGTACCAGGATCTGCAGGGCCACCGTATGGGGACTCGATCGTTTCAGTCGATCCTGCAACCGGCGTCCTTGGAAAGCCGATCTACGTGGGAAGTGAGCCCGATAAGCTAGCGATATCCTCCGATGGCACCACTCTGTGGGTAGGGCTCGATGGGGCTTCGGCAATTCGCGAGGTGAATCTGACCACAGGAGCGGCGGCCATGCAATTTTCGCTCGCCGACAATACCGGTGTCTATGATTTTCCGCCCGTTGTCCACGCCATCGCAGTGCTTCCAGGCTCCGATAACTCCATTGTTGCGAGCGTTACCACGAACAATGGCTTGTACGAAGATCTCCTGACGATCTACGACAGCGGAGTGTCGCGCGCAAATACTATTGCGCTTTCGACGATAGGCTCGCTACCCGCGATTTTTGTGAATCCAGCTAAGCCCGAGATCTATGCCACCAGTGTTGAGTCCGGCTACCAGGTGCTGAGTTACGATGCCAGCGGCCTGACACATCTTGCCGGTAACAGCGGCACGAACAACTTTTCCGCGAACTACGGCACAGCTGTGCAGGTCGACAACGGCAACGCTTATCTCGATACCGGGATTGTGCTGAATGCCGAAACGGGAACACTCGAAGGCACCTTTTACACGTCAGGTACGACCGTTGCCAATGGACCGATGGTTTCCGACTCGACGCTCGGGAAGAACTTCATCCTGTATAAGAATTCCGCCGGCTCCGGTTCCACTGCTGCGGCAGCGTATACGATTGGAGCTTTCAATGAGTCCACTTTCGCCCTGGATGCTTCTAATTCGATCCCTTTGAACGGAGCTTTGTCGGGCATCAAGTATGGGTCCGGCAACAGCACGGAAACGGGACTGAACGGCTACAACAACGTCGATACCATGGTGCGCTGGGGCAGCAACGGTCTGGCTTTCCGCGCCGCCAACGGTGTCTTCAGCCTGCGATCGAACGCGGTCAAGGACCTGAGCACGACCTCGGCCGATTTGGCCGTCTCCGTTTCTACGCCGACCTCGACGACGGCAGGATCGAAGTACTCCGCGAGTGTCACGATCGTGAACAACGGTCCGGCGACGGCAACCAATGCGGTGATAACGGCGACAATCCCGTTGGGTACGACGGTGGTTTCGGCCTCGTCTTCCGCTGGTTCCTGTTCTGTGGGAAGCGAGATCAGCTGTTCGATTGGGAATATCGTGAACGCCGGTACTGTGACCATCACCATCACGTTGGCAGCCGACGCTGTGGGTGATGCGCCATTATCTGCGACCGTTTCGGCCGGCGAGAACGACCCGGTAAGCAGCAACAACACTGCTTCTTCCACCACGGCAATTACGGGCACATCTCTGGCGCCAGATCCTTCAGTAGTGGCTCTATCGCCCAATGCTGCACAGGCTGGGGCCTCTGGCTTCACTCTGACTGTCAATGGCACCGGATTCACCCAGGACTCCGCGGTTGAATGGGGCACGAGCTCGCTGAGCACCAGCTATGTGAGCGCAAATGAGCTCACCGCTGACGTGCCAGACAGTTTGCTCAAAAGCATGGGATGGGCGTCGGTCACCGTCGATACACCCTCGCCCGGCGGAGGAACGAGCAATGCATTGCCGTTCTCGGTTTATGCGGCGGTGAATTTGCAGGCAAATCATCTTCTCTACGACCCTTTCACCCGGTTGCTTTATGCCTCTGTGAACTCAGCCTCGACCCAGGTTACGGGCAATTCAATCGTTACCATCGATCCCACTACAGGATCTCTGGGTAGCCCGGTCCCAGTTGGCAGCCAACCAGACAAGATGGCCCTGACTGACGACGGCGACTTCCTGTATGTCAACTTGGACGGCGCCAATGCAGTAGGCCGTTTCAACATGTCAACGCAGCACCTGGACTTCAGCTTTTCGGTTGGTGCTGGTGCTTTCTTCACGCCGGCATTACGCGACATAGCCGTCCTGCCCGGTTCGGAGACGACGGTTGCTGTCGATCTGGGCGAGGATGAAGGCCTGGCGCTTTACGATATCAATCCAACGAATCAAACCGGAACAGCGCGCACAAACTCTTACGGGAACTTCGCCACAGGCTCATACACGGGATCAAGCCTGCAGTTCCTTAATCCTTCGACGCTGTTCTCTTTCGATATCGATACCACTGGCCAGACCTTCAATGCATGGGCAGTGACTTCGACCGGACTCAGCGGCGGATACAACGCGGAGTTCAGTCTGAACAGTTTCAGCGCCTTCAAGATTCGCAACGGTGTGGCATATGCCAATCTGGGTGGGGTAGCAAACCCGGCCGTCACACCTCCGGCGCAACTGGGCGTCTTTCTGCCGCCGTCAGCGAATACCGGTTCGGTGACCACTTTCAGCTACCTCAACAACTACGGCCAGATCACCGAGCCCGACACTTCACAGGAGCTGTCGTTCTTCGCTCAAATCAACGGCGGCTCCGGTTCGGGTGAAGGGCTGACGATCTCCGCTTTCGATCAACAGAATTATTCGCAACTCGAATCGATAAACGCTGCCTTTACCACTACCGCCAGTCCGGTGTCGCTCGTCGATATGTTGCGCTGTGGCCAGGACGAACTCGCCGTCCTGCGTTCCGACGGAGTGATCATGATCTTCCAGGGAGGCTTTATCGTGCCCGGACTGTTGGCACAGAATGCGTCAGCGTCGCTATCCTCCAATTCCAACCTCAATCATGGCTCCGGAAACTCATGACCTTGACCGGTTCGGGATTCCTTCCTGGAGTTGCGGTCATGTGGAACGGAAGCTATCGCACCACGACCCTCGTGAGTCCAAGCCAGGTAACCGTGGACCTGCTCGCGAGCGATCTGACGAGCGCCGGAACATCAACGGTCACAGCGGTCAACCCTGGGGCGACATCTTCCAATAGTCTTAAGGTAACGATCAATTGAGCCGATCCAGAGTTGGAACGGTGAGAGCGACGAAGATGACAGGTCGTTCCCTCGAATTTGATCTGGGCTATCTGGTCAAGGCCCGTTCCAGAGAGCGTCACTTCCTTCGTTCCCACCTTGACCGGGTCATGATCCTCAAGCTTCGGCTTGGAATCTTTGGAAGCCGCGGCATCGGTTGGGACCGCGCAGGTACAGATCCAGTCGTCGTGGAGCTCGCAGACAAGAGCACATCGGTCTATTCGGTGACGGTCGGAGACTCTGCAAAGCCCTGAGTCCAGCTAGAATCTCATCATGTGTTAATCGGCCCGAGTCCGCCAAAATCTCAGCCGGCTTTCCAGCTTTAGGGCGCGAGAATTGCATGGCAGTGTGTGGGGAGATTTCCCGGCGTCGCGCGCATGTCTCAGGCAAACTTTGATGTGGACAAACCCGGTACGAATGGTGATAAGCCTGGATTCTACTAAGAATGCTCATCTGGCGACTACAGGGCGAACCACGTTTTCAGGACCGCCTCGCCTGGAAAAATGGTTTGGCGGTTAAGCCCCCATCTGCGGATACCTTGTTCTACTCGGTTCGGAGCGCTTTCATTGGATCTAGCCGGGAAGCATGCCATGCGGGAACCAGGCAGGCCAGAACCGCAACCGCCAGCAGAGTCGCAATCACGCCGGAGAGAACCACAGGATCGAGAGGCTTCGTTCCGAACAGCATCGACTGGAAGATTCGCGTTGCCGCGAAGCTCATCACCAAGCCAAGCCCGAGCCCGAACAGCGCCGGCCGCAGCCCATCCATCAGCATCAACTGCAAGAGCTGATCTCGCTGCGCGCCGAGCGCCATGCGGATTCCCAGTTCCGAAGTCCGCTGAGTGGTAAGGTACGACAGCACGCCGTACAATCCCACCGAAGCAAGAATCAGCGACAAAACAGCAAAAGCCAGCACAAGGGTTGCGCTCAGGCTCGCATTCACCAGAGACGCGCCAATGATCTGGTTCATGGTGAGCACATCGGAGACCGGAATTTCAGGATCGAGCGACGCGATCTGTTTTTCGAGCGGCACCGAGAATTGCAACGGATCCGTCGCCGTGTGAACCACGAGCGTCGCACCGCTCCGGCCCTCAAGGATGGGGAAATATATTGTTGCTTTCGGCTCTTCGCCGACCTGGTACAGCGTGTCGCCGACGACGCCCACAATCTCCCAATCCATCAGGTTAGGCGCTCCATCGTGGGCGCGCCCTGGAATGTGCAAATGCCTGCCGATTGGATCTTCGCCCGCGAAATATTGCCGAACGAACTGGCGGCTCACAATCACTTTGTACGAGCGCGCAACACGTTCGTTGCTGGTAAAGAACCGTCCGCTCACCAGCGGAATTCCGAGCGCGCTGAAGTAGCCTGGATCGGCCCAGCGCGTCAGCGCGTCGGGCAGGTGTTCGCCCGTCCTGAGCGGAGGATGCTCCTTCACCGTGAACTCGTCGGTACCCCAATATCCTGTTCCCGGAACCGTGGTTCCCAATGCAGCGCCGCGAACTCCGGGCATAGCTCTCACTCGCGCCAGCAGCGCTTCGTTGAATGCGTTTTGCTTCTCCGCCGTGTCGTACTTCTTGCCGGGCAGGTTGTATTGCAAAGTGAGCGTGTTGTCGACTACGCACCCGACATTGGCTGCTCGCAACTGCATAAAGCTTTTGAGCAGCAGCCCGGCGGCTACCAGCAGCACCACGGTGATTCCAATCTCCGCCGTGAGCAGCGACTTTCTGAGCGCGGTGCGCGCAACGCTGCTCGAGCCGGTTCGAACCGAGGTTTCGAGAGCCTTCAGCATCGACTTGCCGGTTGTGGAAAGCGCCGGCAGCAAGCCTGCAATCAGCGCCGCAGCGAACAGGAGCGCGCAGGCAAACGCAATCACCGCGCCATCAACATGAATGCTCTGCGCGGTGGGCAGGTCCTTCCACGTTTTGGCCAGCCACTCAGTGGCGCCCAATGACAGCAGAATCCCGCCCACACCGCCGGCTGCACAAATCAGGACGCTCTCGGCCATCTGCTCGCGAATCAGCGTGGCCCGCTGAGCGCCGAGGGCGCTTCGTATCGCCACCTCCTTCTGCCGTGCCGCGCCCCGCGCCACCAGCAGGTTGGCGACATTGAGGCAGCCGATCAGCAGCATGCAGCCCGCTGCGGAAAGCATCAACGTCAGCGGCTTCTTCACATCTCCGGCCAGATCCTCGTTCAGTGAGCGCGAAACAACATCTTCAGCGACGGGATCGTGCGGGTACAGCAAATGATTCTGGTACTGTATGGCGCCAACCTGCGCAATTGCGCTGGCCAGGCTTACGTCAGGGCGGAGCCTTGCCACCACCTGGCTCCCATGCCAGTCGTGGTGCTGAAGCATCTCAGCACTGGCATCGGCCTTGTAGGGAACCCAAAGCTGAATGCTGTCATCGGGATACTTAAACCACGAGGGCAGCACGCCGATCACCGTGCAGGGTCTGTCGTCAAGGTGAATCTGGCTGCCCACAATCTTCGCGTCGCCTGCAAACCGCCGCTCAAACACGCTCCAGGTCAGCATCACAACGGTGCTGCCGCGCTGATCGTCCGCCTCGGTAAAGTCCCGGCCCAGTGCCGGATGTACTCCCAGCAGGGAAAACAGGTTCGAGGAACCGGCCTCTGCGCCGACCTGCTCCGGTAATTCGTTGCGCACACCTGTGAGGTTGTACCCGGCAGGCCGCATGATTGCCATGTCTTCAAAGCCGTGGGTCTTCGAGCGCCAGTCGTAGAAGTCGGCTGGCGCAACCGGATGGTAGCTCAGTTCCCCTCCTCGGAAGTGTTCGTACACCATTACGAGCCGCGCAGGGTCGCGAAAAGGCAGAGGCCGCAGCAGCACCGAACGGACAACGGTGAAAAGCGACGTGGCAGCGCCCAGGCACAGGGCCATGACCACAATCGCGATGATCGAAAATCCCGGCGTGCGGCTCAAGGTTCGAGACGCGTATCTTACGTCGCGGGCGATACCGGCCAACCGTTGGGGAGTGTTTTGGATCCAGAGCGATTCGCGCACCTTCTGCGCGTTGCCAAATTTCAATCGGGCCTGCCGCCGGGCTTCATCGGGTGACATGCCGCGGGCCTCATTGTCGGCAGTCTCTTCCGTCAGAAACGCCTCGATCTCGTCCTGCAACTCGGAGTCGGAGCGTTTTCGGTGCAGGTATCTCATCCAGCTCATTGCGCACCGCCTTCTTCACCCATCACAAGGCCAATGGCGCGGGTCATTTGCCGCCAGCGGTTGGTTTCGCGAACCAACTGCTTACGGCCTTCTGCGGTCAACCGGTAGAACTTGGCCTTGCGATTGTTCGCGCTCGCACCCCAATAGGAGGAAACCCACCTTCGGTCCTCGAGCCTGTGCAGCGCGGGATAGAGAGAGCCTTGCTCCACCTCGAGAAGATCCTCAGAGGTGCGCTCAATGACTTTGGCGATCGTATGGCCGTGGGCATCACCGCCGACAAGGGTCCGCAGGATCATCATGTCCAGGGTGCCCTTGAGCATTTCATTCTGTGGCTCGCTGCTTTTCCCCATCGATCTCTCCACTCGGAGTTCTATGGGAAAGAAGCATACACCACTCGAACTTCTATGGGAAGATCAAAAATTGGGCAGCGCCTCGATTGACGCCTCCAGGTCTTACCCTCGTGGAAAAGCAGCACAGCCCGGCACCGGGTCGGTTCACGACTTAACGATGATGTGACAACTGAGAACGCAGTCGTCCGCCAAAGATATAAAAGACGGACCTCTACTCGGAGCGCAGGGCGACCAGCGGATCGACGTGCACCGCGCGGCGTGCAGGAAGATAGCACGCGATGGTCGCCACAATCGTAACCAGCACCGTCGCTCCCAGGAATATGGCGGGATCTGTGCTGCTGACCCCATAAAGAAGGCTCGACATCAGGCGGGTCATCAGTAACGCACAAAGCAGGCCGGCCCCGACGCCGAAAAGAGTGAGCGTTGTAGCCTGACGCACCAGCATGGACAGAATCGCATGCGGCGGAGCGCCAAACGTCAGTCGCACCCCAACCTCCTGCGTTCGCTGGCCGATGTTATACGAGGTCACGCCGTAGATGCCAATCGCCGCCAGAACCAGGGCCACCACAGCCAGAATGTCGAGCAGGATAAAAGCAATCCGCGGAGCCGAGGTGACATTGCCCATGATTTCCGGCATGGATCTGACTTCGAATACAGGCTGGTTCCGGTCCACCGACCCGATCGCATTGCGAATTTCGGGAAGAATCGTACCCTGCGGAAGCGGCGTACGCACGACCATGCTCATGGTTTGGTCCGGCCCCTGCATATACGGAAAGTAGATGGTGGCCTCAGGCGCCCCGCTCAGCGATGAGTCGCGCACCGCGCCGACAACTCCGATGACCTCCCGGGAAATGCGTGAGCCGTACGGCAGGACGATGTGTCTTCCCAAAGGGTCTTCGCTTCCGAAATACTCGCGCGCGAGAGTCTGATCGACGACGACCACCTCCGGATGCTTTGCGTCGTCGCTCTCCGCGAAGCTCCTGCCCTGCAGCAAAGGAATCCGCATGGTTTCGAAGTACCCAGGGCTGATGTCGCGATAATCGGCAGAGGGTGTGATGTCGGTCCCTGGCTTTTCCTGGATGGCGAAAGGTCCGCGGTCCATGTCGTCCTGACTGAGCGGCACGATCTCAGTCAAAGCAGCAGACTGCACGCCGGGTATGCTGCGAACCCGTTCGAGGAAATCATGAAACGCCGCGCCTCGCCTCCCGGGATCTCGATACGGTGAACCGGCGGCATCCTCGGAAAGCTTGATCCGCAGGGTCAGAAGCCTGTTCGGTTCAAAGCCCGGATTGATGGACAACAAGCGCGAGAAGCTTTTGATCATCAGGGAAGCGCCAACCACCAGGACAAGAGCGAGCGCTCCCTCCACAACCACCAGGACGGTGCGCGTTCCCCGTCCACGCACTTCACCGATGGTTCCGCGTCCTCCATTCTTCAGCGCATCCTGCACGTTGCCGCTCAACAGCCGGAGCGGAGGAATCAACCCAAACAGGATCCCCGTCGCAAGCGATACAACCAGCGTGAATACGATTTCGCTCAGCCCGAGATGGATCGCGGGCAACGTTACTTCGTAAGCCGCATTCGGAACAGGAATCTGGGTTGGTCCATATCGCGCCCACAAATGCACGCTTCCCAGCGCCAGCAGCAGGCCCAGCATTCCCCCGAGCATCGCCAGCAGGGAGCTTTCCACAAGGAATTGCCGGACGATCTGCTTTCGCGTGGCTCCGAGCGAGATGCGCACAGCCATCTCCTGGCGTCTGCTCATGCCGCGCGACAGCATCAGATTCGCGACATTCGCGCAGGCGAGGATCAGAATGAATCCCACTGCGCACTGCAGCACCAGCAGTGCCGGCCGAATGTACTCCATGCGCACAGATTCGAGCGGCACCAAAACCGTGCCGAACCCCTTGCGGGCGGGGCGTTCCCGGGCAATGCGCGCCATCGTCTCGCTCATCTCGGCCGCCGCCTGGCGGACGGTCACATGCGGCCGCAGCCGGCCGAAGACACCAAGATCGGAATCGGCCCGGTGCAGCCATCCATTGTCAAAAGGAACCACGATATCCACCGGGAACAACTCATCGAAGGAAGCGGGCAACACACCGATGATGGTGTAATCCTCGCCGTTGAGCGTCATGCTCTGCCCGCAAACATCCGGATTTCCCCGGTACTTCCTCTTCCAGTAGCGGTAACTCAGGATCGCCAGAGTGTGTCGTGCTTTTTCCTCTTCAGGCAGAAACGTTCTGCCCACCACCGGGACGATTCCGAAAAAATCTCCGAAGTTAGTGGTGACGCGCAGCCCGGCCACCTGTTCCGGTTCTCCATTCCCCGTCACCGTGCCCGTGCCGTGCTCGAAAAGAAAGAGATCCTCAAACGCGTGGATCTTCCGCTCTCTCCAGTCGAGGTAGTCCTGCCCGCTCGGCCCAACCCGGCTTAACCCCGCTCCCGGATTGCTGTCCCAGATCACCACCAGGCGGCTGGCCGCGCGTACCGGCAAGGGACGCAGAAGAATTCCGCGCACCAGCGCAAACAAAGCGGTATTCGCCCCGATGCCCAGCGCCAGAGTGATGACCGCTGCGACGGTGAATGCCGGGGACTTCTTCAGAATCCGCAATCCAAACCGAACGTCCCGCAAAAGCGCCTCCGCCCGGTGCCAGCCCTGGGCAGCATGCGATTCTTCCCGATAATGTTCGAATCCGCCAAATTCAATGCGCGCCTGCCGCTCTGCCTCCGCCTTTGCAATCCCGCTGCGTTCCAGATCGTCGGCGCGATGCCGAAGGTGGTTCCGCAGTTCTTCTTCGAGCTCATCCCTCATCGCCGAATGGTGCACCAGGGCGGACCAACGAGCCCGCATTGCGTCGAGGATTCTCATAGCTCTCCAGGTTGCGCGGAAAGCGCACAGGCAATGGCCGCTGCCAGTCGGTTCCAGCTTTCCGTTTCGTGGTGCAGCCGCTTGCGCCCCGCAGCCGTCAGTTCGTAAAACTTGGCGCGTCGATTCGCATCGGAAACGCCCCACTTTGTCTTCAGGAGTCCCTGACGAACCAATCGAAAGAGTCCCGGATACAGTGCTCCCTGCTCGACCATAAGAGCCTGCCCTGAAATTTGCGCGATGCGCAGCAGGATGCCATACCCGTGTAAAGGCCCGAGCGAGACCGCCCGCAGGATGAGCAGATCGAGAGTTCCGGGAAGAAGCTGAGCCTGACCGGGCATGCCGAATCTCTCCTAAACTATTCAGGACTGTAACGTCTCTCTCCTAAGCTGTCAAGGAAGGCTGGCGTTCCTTGCTTCTGCGGACTCCTTCTTCCCTCAGGAAGGGCAAACGACAACCCATCACTCATGCACGGATTGCGATCGTCGCAGCCCGGCCCCTCGAGCTTTTCTGGCCACCCTGCCCATGTTTGCTCCTTTGAATTTGCTCTTCTGGCTCCATCCGCCGACATCGAGGGCGACCATAGCGCATGAAGCGCGCAGCTCATCGGCAAGCGCGCGATCGTCAACGGTTCTGGCTAAGATCATGCCCCCGATGGAGAGCGCGGCAATGCTCTGCGCCAGGATGCGGTGATCGCGTCCTTTGGGACGCTTCGCAATCAGGCTGCGCTCGAGCACACTCACCATTGCATTGAGCACGGTCTCGAAGGCGCGCCGTGCTTTTGCGCCGCTGCGCGCCACGTCGGTTGGCAGCGCCACCATGGGACAGGAGTTCTCTATGTTTTCGAAATGCTCGCGCGACAGGTAAGCGCGAACGATCTGCGGCCCCGCGTCCTGCGAGGAAAGATCAACCTGCACTCCTTCCCAGCAGTTTTTCCATTCCGGATCAGTGAAAAAGCACCCCAGCACTTCCACGTACAAATCGCTCTTGCTGGCGAAATAGCTATAGAACCCACCATGCGTCAGACCTGCGCCGGCCATGATCTCGGTGATCGCGACCCCTTCAAAACCATATCGGTTAAACAATCGGCGTGCGCTGTCAATGATCCTCTTTCTGACAACGGCGCGGTGACCGCTGGGGTAAGCCATAGGTTTCTCCTGCTTTCCGGAGGTTGACGATAGGTCTTATCGGTCGGCTGTGCAAGAGAAATATTATCTTGAACATATTTGGCGCGGCTGTTGTGATGCTTTGGAATTTGCAGCAGGAGGAGATTAAGCATGAATGGCAAAGTCAATGGAACAACGCGGCGGCAGGCTATGACCGGAGCCGCCATGATCGCGGTTGCGGCAGCGGTGCGGCCCGCGCAAGCCTGGGCAGATATCGAAGAGATATCTCACACGGCCGAATCCATCCATCAGGAGGCTAATTTCCAGGCGAGTCGAGAGCGCGTCTTCGATGCGCTCACCGATGCCAGTCAATTTGACAAAGTGATTCAGCTCGGTAGCGGGATGGATACCCGGTCCCTGGGCAGGGAGCCTACCGTGATCAGCCATGAACTCGGAGGATCGTTCACGATCTTCGGGGGACACATCATCGGACGCCAGATTGAACTGACGCCGAACGAGAGAATTGTGCAGGGTTGGCGCGTAGTCGACTGGGCTCCCGGCATCTACTCGATTGCCAGGTTCGAACTGGTTGAACAAGGCTCCGGGACAAAACTCGTCTTTGATCACACCGGCTTTCCGCAAGGCCTGGGGAAACACCTTGCCGCGGGCTGGAAGTCCCACTACTGGGAACCGTTGGAGCAGTTCCTCGCCGGCGACTCGAAGTGATTCTCGTACTCGGCTGGCGACTTCAGCCCAATGCGCTCATCCAGCTCGAAAGCGGCCCGATTGGATGGTCGTCGGGCGGAATGCCCGTACCGCCAACGCCAGGCGCTCCGGCCCCGGCAGCATTCATTCTGCACCGGCGCGGCTGGTCTCTCTCGGGCGAGAACTCCTGATTCACGACCCACGCCATCACCGGCGTTCGCAGAATATGCCTGATGACTCACCGAGTGAACGGAACGGCGGGCGTGGTGTCTTTGGATCGTGTAGGGCGCGAATGGATTCTTCCCTTCCATCAACGCAGAGCCGACATATCCACACCAGAGCATGGCGGATAATAGTAGCCAGATGAAGACGACCGGCTTCCAGGGGATGAGGACAACCGCGGCGCAACCTCCAGTAGAGGTCAGATCACGGACCCTTCTCTGCACGCTCAGAGAACGGCCCCACTTTAGCCCCACAACACGAATTCCGCATCGCGATTTTACGGAACTTAGCAGCGCCAACTACTCCCGTTAAGTCTCTGATATTACGTTATTTATGGAATTTGGGAGCAGAGGGTCGGGGTTCGAATCCCTCCGCCCCGACCAAGATCAACTCTGGCACTGAACCGCCAGGGCTGTGTCCTTTCTGAAGTCAACAACACTTGACATAACGACTATCACAACAGTGTGCCGCACGGTTCACTGATGCGTTATGTTCGCAACGCGGGTGACACGGCAGTTAGGGTTTGCCGGTCACCGCCCAGGCCGACGCTGGGACCCTTGTCGATCCTTACGTGTTGTCTTTTCCGTTATGGCTCCGTCCAGCCGCTTTCCGATCTCTACGAATGGGGGCGTGGGACCCTTCCACCGTAAACGATCAACGTCGTCAAATAACACGATCTCCGTTCGAAGAGTGGCGAGTGTGCGAAAGAGAAGTGCATCATCCCAACAGCGCACGAGAGTCGCCGCAAGATTATCCGCATTGACTGCGTTGACCTGCCAATTACGGCTGTCAGGGGGAATTGACTCCAGATGGCCAAACTTTGCGAGGACCGCGGCCGTCGATTTTGCGCCCCATCCCGGCAGCCCAGGAAAGCCGTCTGCCGCGTCGCCTACCAGTCCCAGGTAGTCAGGAATGGATTCCGGTCGAACACCAAATTTCTTAATGACCGCGCTCTCGTCATAGAAAGCGCCGGTTCGACGGTTCAATTGGACGACACGGGTGCCTCGTACGCACTGGGCGAGATCCTTATCCGGCGTACAGATGATGACACGCTCAACCTGCGTAATTTGCGCGGCCGCGGAAGCGGCAGATGCCAAAGCATCGTCAGCCTCAAATTCCACCATCGGCCAAACGACGATTCCGGCTGCGGTGAGGACATCCTCAAGCAGAGGAAATTGAGCCAAAAGGTCGGGATCGACTCCTTCGCTGGTTTTGTACCCCGCCCACAAAGAATTTCGAAAAGATTCGATTACATGGTCGGTCGCCACCGCGATGTGGGTGACGCCTCCTTTCAGCATCCCCAACAAGGAGGCGAGCACACCCCGTACCGCAGCCATCTCGTGCCCTTCAGCGTCGCGTGCTCGCGGTAACGCGTAAAAGTGGCGAAAAAGCTCGTATGTTCCGTCTATCAGGTGTATTTCCACGACTCGGTCCAATTGGTATACAGTCGGCGGCCGTCCAGCGCAATAGTCCCGCGATTCAGGTTTGGAATGGCTCGCGGTAAACTGGCAGGCTGGCCGAGACACCGAGTCCGGAAACCCCGGGGATGCAGGCCACCCTGCCCCGATTCTCGCGTTCTGATCGGATTGGCGGTGATATGGCCGAAACTCGGAGAGCTCCGTCCGTCGATCGGTGGCGTCGGCGATTTTGGTGTAAATCCAGACAAACCGTCCCCCGATTCGCAGTATGTGGAAATCCGTTCGAAATCTACCAATGAACTCCTGGTCTCTCGGTCACAACGCACTTGACACGATACTCCACTTTCTTCTATAGCTGGCTATGGGAAGAAATGCGCACGCACACCAATGATCGTCTCAAAGGCACCCTCGACCTGCTGGTACTGAAGACCCTGGCTTCCCAGGGCAGGATGCACGGGTATGCGATCACTCTCCGGATCGAGGAGATTTCCGAGAACGTTCTGCGCCTTGAGGAAGGGTCTCTCTATCCCGCCCTTCATCGCATGACGCAGGCCGGCTGGCTCAGATCCGAGTGGGGAGCTTCCGAAAGCAATCGGCGTGCCCGCTACTACTCCATCACAGCCGCCGGTCGAAAGCAGCTGGCGGAGGAAACGCAGGAGTGGTCCCGGTTGACCTCCGCTGTGGCGCGCGTGCTCAGTCTGGCTTAGCAGGGGGCTTGTGATGAGTTGGTTCGACCGATTCTCGAATCTGTTCCGCCGCGAAACTGTTGACGAAGAACTCGATGAGGAGCTCCAGTTTCATCTGGATGCGCGCACCCGCGACAACCTGAAGGCCGGCATGAATGCGACAGACGCGCGGCATGACGCCAGAAGGCGATTCGGCAATGCCACGCTGGCGCAGGAGCGGGCGCACGAGATGAATATCGTGATCCCGCTCGAAACGATTGGCCGCGATCTGCGCTTCGCTCTCCGTACCCTGCGCAAGTCGCCGGGCTTTACGATGGTGGCGCTGCTGACGCTGGCTCTTGGCGTGGGCGCGAACACGGCGGTCTTTTCGCTGATCAATGGATTGCTGCTGCGGCCGCTGCCAGTGCCACATGCTGAACAGCTGACCATTCTGCGCTTTGTTGAGGGCGACTTCGATTCCGAACGACTACGAATTCTGTGCGCCCTTTTTTCGCGGCCTGGAGAACCGGCATGAGATCTTCTCCGATGTGTTTGCCTGGAACGGAGACACGCTGCAGGTAAAGCAGACAGTCCGGCAACGAAAACGTTCCGGGGATGCTGGTAAGCGGCCAGTTCTTCCAGGCGATGGAAACGGCGCCGCTGCTGGGCCGATACCTTACGCCCCAGGATGATCGGCCCGGGGGCAGTCCCGCAGGGCTCGCTGTGGTCATCAGCGAAGACTTCTGGAACCACTGGTTCAATCGCGCGCCGGATGTGGTGGGGCGCACGATGGTCATCGCCAACACGCCCTTCACCGTAGTTGGAGTGATGCCAAAGCGCTTCATCGGGCCGGATCCAACTGAAAGGCCGGAGATCTATGCGCCGCTGTCGGCTGACCCGATCATCGACGCGCCGCGCAATCATATTGACGATGGCATCCACGCGTGGTGGCTCATCGTGGGTGGGCGGCTCAAGCCCGGAGTCAGCATGGAGCGGGCCAACTCAGCGCTCCTGGCCGTTTCAAACCCAATCCTGCATGAAGCCGGAGCCGCCGACGCACGCTTTATCGCCGAGAAGGAAAGGGAGCATTTCCATTTCGTGGCCGAGCCCGGCTCAAAAGGGTATACGTATGCGCGATTTCTCTTCCGCAAGCCTCTGGTAGCGATGTTCGCCATGTGTGGGGGGATCCTTCTGCTGGCCTGTCTGAATCTGGCCAGCCTGTTGATGGCGCGGGGCGTGGCCCGAGAGCGCGAGCTGGCCACGCGCCTGGCCATGGGGGCCACGTATCGTCGCGTCATCCAGCAACTGCTCACCGAAAGCCTCACACTTGCTGCGCTCGGCACAGCCATTGGGTTGGCCGCGGCTCCGCTCGTGAGCCATTCCCTGGCCGTCCTGGCAGAAAACGGCTGGACCGAGATGCGGCTCGACACGTCGCTGGATCTCCGTGTCTTCGCGTTCGCCGCCGTGATTGCAATCGTTTCTTCCATCCTCATTGGGCTTGTTCCCGCGCTCCAGGCCACGGCGGGCAATTTGAACGATCACATCAAAGAGGGCCAGCAGACTCGGCCTGGGCTCGAGCGCAGAAGGGTTCTTCCCCGCGCGCTAATGGCGACAGAAGTTGCCGTGGCTCTGACCCTGGTGATCGGCGCGGGCCTGCTTGCTACCAGCCTCCTGCGTCTCTTCAAATCCGGAACCGGCTTCGATCCAAAGGGTCTGGTCAACATCGCCTTCAGGATGGACAAGCAGCAACTGGAAGGCGACGCCCTGATGCGGCTCTATCAGCAGCTGGGCGACGGGTTGAGCCATCAGCCCGGAGTGAAGAGCGTGAGCTTCGAGTCCATTGTTCCGCTCTCGCATCGCGGTTGGAACGGCAATTACTTTACGCCCGCAGGCGGTACGCACCTGATCTACATGAATGCCGTCGGGCCGAATTACTTCGGCACCATGCGGATTCCCCTGCAGCTCGGTCGTGAATTCAGCTGGAGCGACAGCAACGCTTCGGGGTTGAAGATCATTCTGAATCAGTCTGCGGCGAAGGAGTTCTTCCCCGGACAGGTCGCCGTGGGGCAGCATGATCACCAATCCGCGCGAGAAGCCCACGTATGAAGTGGTCGGCATCGTCGGCGATGCAAAATATCGCAGCATGCAATCGCCGGCGCCCGCGGCTGCATACGTTCCCATCCAGCAGGATGAACAGCCAAAGCCTTCGCTCACTGCTGTTGTACGAGTGGACGGTCCGCAGGGTCCATTGGCAGCCGCTGCGCGCGCTCTCACGGCGCGTCTGGCTCCCGGCATTCCCGCGCCGGTGATGACCACTGCAGACGACGTGCTGAACAAATCGGTTAGCGCTGAGAGGATGATGGCGCTGCTGGCTGTGTTCTTCGCTGGTTGCGCATTGCTGGTAACAGCCATCGGCCTCTATGGAACGCTGGCCTATGCCACTGCGCGCCGCACCAGCGAGATCGGCATTCGTATGGCGTTGGGCGCCCGCCGCACGGGCGTCGTGGCCATGGTGCTCCGGGAGAATGTACTGGTCGCCGCCGTCGGAACTGGCGCAGGGCTGATCGCTGCTGTTCTGGTTTCCCGCGCCCTGGCGAGCTTTCTCTATGAAACATCTCCTGGAGATCCATCGGTGCTGATGGGCTCCGTTGCGGCACTCGCTTTCATTGCAAGTGCTGCATCCATTTTGCCTGCTCTGCGCGCGGCTCGCATTGATCCCATGCGGGCACTCAGAAATGAATAGAAAGCGGAGAAATATCATCGAGCCGGTCTTTCTCCCGAGTTCTGGGAGGATTGCCGGCAATGGGGAAATTTCGACCTGCGGACCGACGCCGGGGCGACGGTTCGGGGATACCGGTGATACGGCCAAAATGAAAGGCCCTGCGGTCGTGTACGAGATGCCGCCTTCTTTTGTCGGCCGCGGTCGCCGCGTCCGCGGTAATGTACGGGGCGGGAGCAGGCTACTTAAGGTTGGTAACCGTCTGCTATCCACCGAGCGAACAGCTCAATCCGATCCTGAGGCCAGGGGCCTTCTCCTCGTGGCGGGGGCGGCGGCATGACAGCGCCGCCGATGCCGCGAATACGGTCATAGATGATGGCCGCATGCGCCTTCACCTCATCGTAGCTCGCAAGGTTGAACGCCTTACTCATCGCCTGAATATCTCGCTCGGTGAAAAGTGGGCGAATGTCAGATTGATAACTCGTCGCTTTTGGCATGGTCCTCACCGCGTTGGAATGATGCTGCGAAATGTCTGGCCCTTTCCCATGAAGCTCATACGGGAGCTGGCGCAAACTGCGTACCGGCCCCCCTTACTGGAAGTTGCGGTTTTCCTGCCGCTTCGATGCAATCGCGGCACATAATGCAGCCCTGCTATCGTTTCCGGCATTCTCTTTGTCCCTCCGGATTCCGTCTCATTTTTCAACAAGATCATGAACGGTGGAACAGGGGAAGGCCAACTACCTGTCTTGGCGACCCGCCGCCCCGCCCCGTTGGTCAAATTCCTCACGCGCCAGGAGCGAACCTCCTCAGACTACTCTCACTCTCCCCAGCGCATTCACGATGCGCCTGCCCGAAAGAGTTGTGCAACATCCTGGTATCTGATATTCCCTCGTGCCTAATTGCCATCGAGATGTCGACGCAGATTGCCTCTTCCTCGAAATCCCGACGTTGCTCCCGGAAGACGGAAATCATCGCTCCCAAATGCGAATTACGCGATATCTCCCGCATGGAGCATTCAGACGGCGAGAATGGCGCGGCCCAGGGCGCCGGTCGTTGCGTCTTGTGCTGCGATCGCTGCATCGCGAGTGAGCCCCGTTAGATCGCGCAAGTGGTTGGCGAAGTCCCAGGCAAGGTTGCGCGCGCTGCAAATGTCCCAGAAAGCGAGCAACCGACCAATCTTGCCCGTATCCTCCGCAAGCACGCCGAGCGTATCCGTAGCGAGCATGGTCAGCGCCGATGGCATCACAGTCTTCAGCAGTTCATTCACCGATTGGTAATCGGCGGACTCTGCGCTGCCCGCTACCGGAATCACATTCAACTCGGCGTCAGTGGCCAGCAGCGCGAGCGCAAGGTCGTGGTTGATGTGGGCGTTCATTCCCGTAAGCGCAAACTGGATGCGATCAATGCCGGTGCTGTAGCGAGCCTCAAACAGTGCGTTCCATGCCGAGGGCACAGAGCCTCCGCTCAGATAGCCGGCGACAGCGCCGAAATAGAAGCCGGCGAAGACGACATCGAGGCGGTCGAGCCAAACCGGGCTCTGCCACGCGCCGCCCGGCGGGCACAGATCCACCTGCTGCGTCACCATCAGGTAAAGCCGGTTGAACCACTTCAGGCCATCGCTCACCGGCAAGAGTGCATCGACAGCCTGCATGAGCGCGATCACGTCCGGAATCGTCGCCGGGGCCGGCCCGCTGACAAGGTTGTAAAGAGGCTCGTCCGACGGGGATGGGGTGGCCGTTTGCATGCGCGCTCTCCTCAAGCAATTCGCCGCAGTATAAGCCATCCGGTCGCACTTAAGCAGCGGAGGCAGCCAGGGTCATGTTCCAATCTTCGTCAGAACGAGAACACTGCCAGACAGGTACCAAGTCGATGAGGGCCGGTCAAATATCCGCATCGCGGGTGATTGTCGCCAATCGCACACGACCCCGATTTTCGAGTTCTGTCCATATAGCCGGTTAACCGCTCAGAAACGCTTGCATCTGGAGTTACACAATTTCATGCCTGAGAATCGATCGTGTTCCCCGGCCCACTAATTTTCAGACTCGAATCCCCGGCCGACACGGAACACGTGGCCATCGGGATGGCGAAGGTGCATCTCGCGGACATTCCACGGCATATCGGTAGGCGGGAATGTGATCTCCAGCCCGGCAGCGACGCACTGCCTGTGCATCTCATCCACGTCGTCCACCCAGACCGACATCCAGACGCCCTTGTCGGCGGTTTCGTCCCCGTCATGTTGAAACGTGGTGGTGTTCGCGCCGCGGCCTCGGCCTCCCTGCGCCCCCTGACAAAGAAAGATGCAGGTTTCTTTGCCCGATCCAACCGCACCAAAGGTGGGAGGCACCCCCCAGTCCCACAACTTCTTCCATCCCCACTTCTCAAACCACGCGATCGTGCTCACGATATCGGACACGTTCAAGATCGGAGTCAAGCCTTTGGCTTCCATCGTGGAACCAGGATAGCACCGGCGGGCTGAAAGACTTGAGTCGAAGTGGACAGCCTCGCGATTCGCAGCCGTCCCGAACGGGCGGCGGGAGACCCACCGCTGGTCGTGAGATTCGCCTGAGAGACTCCATCTGCCACGGCCCGTCCGAGATTGAAGCAGTCATCGGAACGCCTGAACGCTCACCGAACAGCTTGCACAAGCCTGTTGTTCAATATTGCTGAGAGCGCTTTTTGCACTCTTCTCTACTGCTTCGGCCTCCCTTCTCCGACCCTCGTGTTTCATAAGCACCACCTGATGAAGAACTGTTCGCCAGTACACAACACTGTTCTTTCCCAATCTGGCCGCGAAAATATCTTCTGCCTGCTGAACGTCGGCAGATGCATGTATGAAGTCGCCGCTTCTCTCGTATGCCTGCGCACGGAGCAGCAGCCCCGTGGCTACCTGGCAACTGCCTGCCCCGTGCATGCGTGTCCAATGCCCTATTGCGTCCTGAAAGAGCGACAACGCCGATTGGGGATCCTTCTGTTGCAGGGCCAGCCATCCCTGCATGCTGCTCATCGACGCCATATCGTCATCATCAAGCCCCCTGGCGTTCTGAGAATAGCGAAGAGCCTGATTAAGGTAATGGCGAGTTGCAGACCGATCACCTCTGAGTGCAGCTATAACGGCCAGGTTAGTGGATACACGAGCTATACCGGCATCATCCTTAAGAACTGCATACATCCTGAGTGCGCGCTTGCGGAGATGTTCCGATTCCGTGGAATGCCCCACTAACTCCTCGAGAGATCCGAGATCGTCGATTGCAGAAGCCAGTTGTGCCTGAGCCGGAGCAACGCCCTCAAGGATAGAAATGGCCTCCTCGTAGCAGTGTCGCGATCGGGTGAAGTCTTCGACCGTTTGATAGGCAGAACCCAGCACATCCCACACGGTCCCCTTTTCCACGTCTGATAAGCCTGCCGGCGGCGATTCCGCCATCGGCGCAAGAATCTTAATTGAACCCGCAAAGTCGCCATGGGCCTGCAGTGCGTAGGCCCGCCGAATCAGATCGGTATTATCGTCCGCGGCGGCAGTCTGAATGCAGAGCATCGTGCCCAGGACAATGAAGGAGAATGCTCTCTCCGGGAAGAGCGTCATCGGATGTACCCTCCTTCCTGGACATGTCCCGCCGGACATGCGTTACACACCGCTGGGGAGGCGCCTCCGACTGCAACTGCCCTAACCCATTGCACCTATACCGGCTCCGATATCGGACGAGCGGGGCAGCCGTTCGAAGGAGTTACAACCGCTTCGCAGCTTGAGAGCAAATGCAGCAATTGACTCGCCAAATGAAGACAACCACGCAAGCTGTTAAGAAGAAAACTGCATGCGTCAATTCCGAAGGGCTGAGACCAGCGCTGATCTCGTCCAGTTCCGGCATCAAATGTCCGAAGACGAACGTCCACGTCCAGATCGAGTCAGACGGAGAGATAGCATTCGCCGCGAACGGCAATTTTGGTCGAGGTTCCGCCGTGTCAACGAGATGGTGCAATCAGCCCTGCCGGATGACCTATTTAGATCGCGGGCTTTGCGGGCATAAATTCCCGGTCAAGCAACCGGACCGGTGAGGGTCGTTGGGGGCCCACTTGTCATCACACATCGTCCGGCGCGGATCGCAGCCAGTCTGATGAGTGCTTCTCGATCGCGATGCGGACAAGCTGGCTACGGGTGCGTACGCCGGCTTTGCGGAACAACTCCTGAATCACGGCTTTGACGGAACTCTCCGAGGTGTTGAACTTCCACGCAATCTCCTTGTTGGCGAAGCCATCGAGAATTCCTGCCAGAACTTCTCTCTGCTTTTGGGTCAGCGGCCGGGATCGCTCGTACACTTCGGTGCGAGACCGGCGGGCGGCCAGCAGGCTTTGCAGGGCGACCTGGTCGAGCCAGGTTTCTCCCGCGGCAATCTGATGGATGGCCGCGACGAGCTGATCGGGACTGCTGTGCTTGAGGAAGATGCCGGAAGCCCCCGACTCCATGATGCGCAAAGTAACCTCGTCGGAGAGGCCGGCAGTAACGATGAGCACCTTCACTCCCGGATAACGCTCGCGAAGATCGGCCAGCAACTCAATGCCAGTTTCGGGACCGAGATCGTAGTCGAGCAGAAGCACGTCCATCTCGAGGCGCGACAGAGCCTCGCGCGCAGCGGCCAGGGTCGCGCACTGCGCCACGATCCGGAATTCCGGAGTACCAGCCAGCAGGCGGCCCAGGCTCTCACGGAAGAGCCTGTGGTCATCGACCATCATGAGTCGAATTTCCCGCATCACGCCAATTGTCCTCCAGCTGCATTCAAGGTGACCACAAAACAGGCGCCGCCCGCCACCGGCTGATAGCGGATCTCGCCGCCGAAGGAGCGAAGGAAGGCACGAGAGAGATAGAGCCCGAGGCCGGAGGACTGTGCTCCGTTTTGAAAGGGCTGAAACAGAATCTCGGGATGGGCGAGGCCGCCGCCGTTATCGCTGAATTCCAGAAACACATGATCTCCCTGGGACCGAGCGGCAATGGAGACCAGTCCATGCTCGCGATTCGCCATGGCGCGCATGCTGTTCGTGATGAGGTTGAGAAACACCTGCATCAGGCTGGGGCGGTCTGCCCATACCTGGGGCAGTAGCGGATCGATGCGCCATTCGAGCCCGATGTTCTCTTCCTCGAGCATAGGGGAGATGACGATCCTCAGCTCGTCGAACAATGCGCCGAGGTCCACTTCGGAGGACTGGCTTGTAGTTTGCCGCAGGTTGACGCTCGCGATACGTTCGAGCGCCGCGATCAGATTCCCGAGTGCTTCGAAATCGCGATTGCCGGCCAGTGATCCGTCGCGGGAGAGGTTCTGGTGAACGGCCGCGATGGCTCCGCAGATGTTGCGAATCTCGTGAGACACGGCGCCGATGGCGACGCGGGAGGCAGCCAGCAGCTGATGGAGGCCGGACACTTCGTGGGTTCTGAATTCCTCAGATGCGTCGAGGACCATGGCCGCAAGGCGCAGTCCCGACCTGGTGCGATAGGTGGAGAAGCAGATATCGGCGAGAAAGGTCTCGCCATCCTCGCGCTGTCCGCGGGCCTGCATGACGGTCCGGAAGAACTGGCGGGACACCGCCGGCATCGACACATTACGCAGGGACGGCAGGTAGCGATGGATGTTCTTCCCCGGCAGCTCTCCGGAAGGGACCGCCAGCATGCGGTGCGCGGCCTCATTGGCCATCAGCACCGATCCGGCGGTATCAGCCGTGAGGATCGCCGCGGGGCTGCTCTCGATCAGCACCCGCAGCTGCTCTTCGGCTTCGCGGCGCGCTTCGCTCTCGCGCTGGATTTCGTCGAGATGCCGCATTGCTGCGCGGCGATTGCGGCTGACCTCCCGCACGAACAGGCCTGCCCCGAAAAATGCGGCGAAATAAAGCACATCGCGGGAAACGCCCGCGGTCTGGTTCCAGATCAGATCGTCGAACACCTCTGCCAGGAATGCGCAGAGCGCGGCGACCAGCGCGATTTGCCAGGGACTGAGGACGCTGCCCGCGAGCAGCATGGGAAACAGATAGAGGAAGCCCAGCGGGATATCTCCGACGATGCGCCAGTCGAGCACGGCGATGGCGACGATGAGGCCCGCCGCCCGCAGAAGGATGGAACGCCTGCTCCCCCGAAAGAATGCTGCGTACATAAGCTTCCCGCACACCGCGTCATGGGCGGTCGAACCAAGGTCCATTGTAGAGAGATGGCCGGCGCGTTAAGGGCCAAATGTCACCCTTTTCCGCCGCCTGACCAAAAGATAGGTAGCGCTGACCACACGAGACACCGCTCTGACGAAAGATAGCCCCCCGGCTCCTCAGCGGCCGTCTATGCTGGCTTTTTCCCACGCAAAACCGCGGTGCTTCACTGGCTCTGTCATTCCCCAGTGAAACAAAAAACGAACACCGCGATCCCGAGACGTTGCATGGATCGATCAAAATCACGACTCAGGCTTCCCTGGGCAGGCTGGATCTCTGCTCTGCTGATTGGATCCGCTTTGCCCGCGTCCGGACAGCAAGCCCTCACCTGGGATCAGGTCAAGGCGCGTTTCCAGGCTGCGAACCCGACACTTCTGGCCGATCAGGCGAACGTGCAGGAGATGAAGGCTGAGGAGGTCACGGCGGACCTGCGGCCTAATCCCCAGTTCACGCTGTCGCAGGACGGAACCCAGATCGCGCCCCACGACGGGGTGTGGCAGCCGCTTCGCGGAACGTACATCGTGCCCACGGTCAGTTATCTGCACGAGCGCGAGCATAAGCGGGAACTGCGCCTGCAGAGCGCGCAGCAGGGTACGCAGATCGCAGCATCGCAGCATTCCGATCTGGAGCGGAACCTGCTTTTCGACCTACGCTCGCAGTTCGTGCAGGTGCTGGAGGCCAAAGCGCTGGTGGATCTGGCGCGGCAGGAGCTGGACTATTACGACCACATCATTGAGATCAGCCGGGACCGCTTCCGCGCCGGCGATCTGGCGCAGATCGATCTGGACCGGGTCGAATTGCAGCGAGTGGAGTACGAATCGGACCTGCAGACGGCGGAAATTAATCTGCGTACCGCGAAGATCGTGCTGCTGCAATTGCTCGACGAGCGCACACCGGTGGACCAGTTCGACATCCAGGGGACATTTGATTTCTCAGACCAGCTGCAGCCGCTCGACTCGTTCCGGCAGATTGCGCTGGCCAACCGGCCGGATTTGCAGGCGACTCTTGAGTCTGTGCAGCAGGCGCAGACCGATCACAAGCTCGCCATTGCCAATGGATCGACGGACCCCACGTTCAGCGGCTGGTACACCTGGAACGCCTCGACCAACAATCCCAACGCCTTCGACACTTTGGGCGCGAGCGTCAGCATCCCACTGCGCATCTTCGACCGCAACCAGGGCGAGAAGCAGCGCACCGCGATCGACATCCAGCGCAACCAGCAACTGGAGGATGCCACACGGGCGCAGGTGTTCAGCGATGTGGATGCCGCGTACGCCCAGGTGAACAGCAACCTGATTCTACTGCGGCCGTACAAGCAGCACTATCTGGCGCAGGCGCTGCATGTGCGCGACACGGTCACGTATTCGTGGCAACACGGAGGAGCGTCGCTGATGGATTTTCTGAACGCGCAGAGCGATTACCGCAACGTGCAGATGGCGTACCTGCAACTCGTTGGCGCGTACCTGACCGCGGCTGGGCAGCTGAACCTGGCCGTCGGACGCGAGGTGATGCAGTGAAGAACCGCCCGATTTTCACGGTCGCCGTCTTCCTCTTTGTATGTCTGGCGCTGCTGGCCTGCGGGAAGAAGTTCGATCCGGCCTCAGGAGCTGCTCCGCCGGCACAGGTGATCAAGACCGGCAATGCCGACGTCGTCACGGTGGATCATCCGGAGGAGTTCCCCCTGGTCTCCGCCGGTCAGATCCAGGCAGCAAACCGACTCAACGTCACGGGATCGGTCTTCCCGGACATCAATCGTGAGATCCCGGTCATCTCGCTGGCGAGTGGGCGCGTGGTCGAGATTCACGCCACGCTCGATCAGGACGTCGGGAAAGGCCAGCTGCTGATGAAAGTGCAGAGCCCCGACGTCACCAATGCCTTTGACACCTATATCAAGGCCGTTAACGACGAGCAGCTGGCGAGCAAGACCTATCTGCGGACCAAAGACTTATATGCTCACGGTGCCGTTGCGCTCGAGATTCTGGAGCAGGCCGAGGATGCTGAGAACGACGCAAAGGCCGATCTGAACGCAGCCGAACAGCAGTTGAAGACGCTGGGCGTCGATAAGGACCGACCCTCAGACGTGGTGAACGTCTACGCGCCGATCTCCGGGGTGATCGTCGCACAGAACGTGACCAACGCTGCCGCCGCGGGGGTGGCTTACTCCGGCTCGGCCACAGCGTTCACCATCGCCGATCTGTCTCACGTGTGGGTCGTCTGCGATGTCTACGAGAACGATTTGCAGCAGGTGCGGCTGGGGGAGGAAGCGCAGATTGCTCTGAATGCTTACCCGGGCAAGATGCTCACTGGTCAGGTAAGCGATATCGGTCCTGTGCTGGATCCTTCGATTCGCACCGCGAAGGTGCGCATCGATGTGCTGAACCCGGGGATGCTGCGGCTGGGGATGTTTGTGACCGCGACTCTCATCGGCCGGACAAAGGAAATCCATGCGACCGTGCCCGCGGCTGCAATCCTTCACCTGCACGATCGGGACTGGGTCTTCGTGCCGGCGGGCGGCGATCACTTCCGGCGGATCGCGGTGCAGGCCGGCAACATACTCCCGGGCAACAATCAGGAAATACTTGCGGGGATCATGCCCGGCCAGCAGGTAGTGCGCAGCGTTCTCCAGCTGGAAGCCACGCTGGAGGCCGAATGATCCGACGGCTCGTCGACTTCGCCCTCGGGAATCGATTCCTGGTCCTGGCGTTCGGCATTCTGCTCTTTGCCTGGGGCATCGTGTCGTTCCACCGCCTGCCGGTGGAAGCCTATCCCGATGTTGCCAACAACTACGTCGACATCATCGCGCAGTGGCCGGGGATCTCCGCGGAGCAGGTCGAGCAGCAGGTCACCATTCCGCTCGAAACGGTGATGAACGGCGTTCCGGGTGTGGCCCACATCCGCTCGTGGTCGATCTTCGGTCTGTCCACCGTTGAACTGGTCTTCAGCGACGAGACGACCGACTTTGAGAACCGCGAGCGCGTGCTGGAACGGCTCTCGCAGGTGACCCTGCCGGCGGGCGTGGTCCCGCAGATGGGTACGGACTGGAGCCCCGTGGGCCAGATCTATTTTTATATTCTGCGCAGCACCAACCCCAACTACGACGTGATGAACCTCAAGTCGCTCGACGCCTGGGTGGTGCAGAAGTATCTGAAGTCCGTTCCGGGTGTAGTTGATACCAATCCTTTCGGCGGACCCACGCGCGAATATCAAGTGCGGCTCGATCCGAACAGGCTCGTCGACTATGGTCTCAGCCTTGCCCAGGTAGAGCAGGCCCTGACCAACAACAACGCGAACGGCGGGGGCAGCTTCATTGAGGACGGCGAGCAGCAGATCAACGTCCGCGAAGTGGGCCTGGTGCGCACTATCCAGGACATCAGCAGCACGGTGGTGACGGCGAGGGGCGGAACGCCGGTGCGAGTAAGGGATCTGGGCGTCGTCGAGCAGGGCCCGATGATTCGCCTGGGTCAGTTAGGCGACGCGTATCACCGCGAAGACGGGAAGCTCGTCGATAACGACGACGTGGTGTCGGGCATTATTTGCCTCCAGAAGGGCGCTGACGCGCAGCCAGTGCTCGACGGTATCCACAGGATGGTCGACAAGCTGAACAGCCAGATCCTGCCCAGGGGCGTCACCATCCATCCCTTCATCGACCGCAGCGATCTACTCCACTTCACCACACACACGGTGCTGCACAATCTCGGCGAAGGCATGTTCCTCGTTGTCGTCATTCTTTTCCTCTTCCTCGGTAACGTGCGCGGCGCTCTCATCGTGGCGCTGACCATTCCGTTTTCGCTCCTGTTTGCGGCCATCTGCCTCGACCTGAAACACATCCCCGCGAACCTTCTGTCGCTGGGCGCGCTGGACTTCGGCATGGTGGTCGATGGAGCCGTGGTCATGGTGGAGAACATCGTGCGCCATCTGGCGCGCAGGGAAGAGAACGGCCGAAGCATCCAGCAGCGCATTGCCGAAGCGGCGCACGAAGTGCAGCGGCCGGTCTTTTACGCCATCGCCATCATCATCACTGCCTACCTTCCCATCTTTACGCTGCAGGCCGTCGAAGGCCGCCTCTTTCACCCCATGGCGTGGACGGTGGCGTTCGCGCTGCTTGGTGCCCTTCTGTTTTCCATCATTCTGGCTCCGGTGCTGTCCAGTCTGCTGTTTCGCAAGGGCGCTCAGGAATGGAAGAACCCGGTGATGGAGTTTCTCCGCAACAAATACCGCGGCCGGGTGCGATGGGCGATTCATCATCAGCGGATCACGATCGGCATGGGTGTTCTCGGTCTGGCTGTGGCGCTGTATCTCGCCTTCGGCGGCGTTATCGGTTCGGAGTTCCTGCCCCACCTTGACGAAGGCGCGCTCTGGGTCCGCGGCGAGCTCGACCAGAGCGTCGGCCCTTCAGAGAGCACTGCGGTTGCCAACCAGGCGAGGCAGATTCTCTGCTCCTTTCCCGAAGCGACCGAATGCACCAGCCAGACCGGACGCCCCGACGACGGTACCGACCACACCGGCTTCTTCAATACCGAGTACTTCGTCGGCCTGAAGCCGAAAAGCGAATGGCGATCGGTCTTCCGCGGCAACAAGGACAACGTCATCGCTGCCATGAATTACGAGCTGGCAAAGAAATTCCCCACGGTAATCTGGGGATTCTCGCAGCCGATCGAAGACAACATGGAGGAGGCGGTCAGCGGCGTCAAAGGCGAATTGGCCACGAAGGTATACGGCAGCGATCTCCATACGCTTGAGGACATCGCTGACCGGGTCGCGGCCGTGATGGCCCGTGTCAAAGGAATCTCGGACCTGGGCGTCCTGGAAGTCACCGGGCAGCCTGACCTCGATATTCAGGTGGACCGTCAGAAGGTGGCGCGCTGGGGCATTAATGTGTCCGACGTGCAGGATGCCGTTCAGACCGCAGTCGGCGGCTCGGCTCTGACCGAGGTGCTCAAGGGTGAGCAGGTCTACAACCTGACACTGCGGTATTTGCCGAAGTATCGCGATACCCGTGAGGCCATCGAGAATATTCGGCTGCAGGCGCCTACCGGCGAGCGCGTCTCGCTCGCGCAGCTTTGCGACATTCGCGAAGCTGACGAAGGTTCGGAGATCTATCGCGAGAACAACCAGCGTTATGTCGCCATCAAGTACAGCGTGCGCGGCCGCGCCTTAGGAGACGCCGTGCGCCAGGCAATCAGCGACGTAGACGCACAGGTCAAGCTTCCCCGTGGGTACCAAATCAGCTGGGAAGGCGAGTATCAGAGCGAGGTGCGCGCCGAAAAACGCATGGCCGTGATCGTGCCCATTACGGTGCTGCTGATCTTCATCATCCTGTACTCAATGTACCGGTCCTTCAAGTGGGCCATTCTGATCCTCGCCACCGTAGCCATGGCCAGCATCGGTGGCCTGCTGGTGCTGCTCATTACCCACACGAATTTCAGCGTATCGTCGGAAGTCGGCTTCCTTGCGCTGTTCGGCGTTTCGGTCCAGACCGGCGTGATCATGCTCGAATACATCAATCAGCTGCGCGCCCGCGGCAACACAGTCGAGGAGGCCGCAGTCGAAGGCGCCGTCCTGCGGCTGCGCCCGATCATGATGACGATGCTGGTAGCTACGCTCGGCCTGTTGCCGGCCGCCATGTCCCACGGCATCGGCTCGGATTCGCAGCGCCCCTTCGCCATTGTGATCGTCGGCGGTCTGATTGCCGATCTGCTGATGAGCATCATCCTGCTGCCCACGCTCTACGTTTGGGTCGCGCGGGAAAAGGACATTTTGCCGCCGCCCGAAGTGGAGTTCGAGAACTAGGACTGGAGAACAGTCCGGAGTTTTGGGTAGACGTATGACGACACGGAGGAAGACCACTCGGTGCCAGCGATGGCCGGGCACCGACCCGTTTCCCCGTCTCCTTTACTGGATCGGCATAATAATCGTGTTCGCCTCCGTGGTGGGAACCATGGCCATGGTCGTATTGCAAGCCGTCGATCAGTGGCGGCATCAATAAGCGAACAGTGGGGCTGAAGTGAACCGATTCCCGCTCTGCGAAGAGCAGCGGCACCTTAAGATGGAGTTAGTTCAGAGACTCTCGATCAGTCTCTATAGAACGAAGCTAAGCGACCGAAGAGCTGATTTCAAGAGCCAGCGTCCTATATTGTTGGCTGCACAATCTACACGATCGGCATGCACGACCGCCGTCACGAGCATACTGACCATACCTATGCTCAAGACGTAAGCCGCGCAGCCACACCGACGATCGGGACCAGTGCCATCGATGATGCCAATGGAATTCTTCACGAAGCGACTCTTCTGCGGGCTACGTGATCTATGCCGTCAACGGCATCCGTTGATTATTAATGCCACGTCTACATCTCTGGAGACACACCCAGACGCCGTTGCACTCTCCACGGGCCTGTGCTCAGCCGCTAACCAGCGGTAGCTCCTCGCTGTTACTACAGTATTTACGCCATTCCTATCTTTCGATCGCCCCTGCCTATCGCCCCCGAACCGCAAATCATGGACGCCTGCGATGGCGGGCAGCGTGCGTTCTTGCCGTGCATTCATCGAGGCCCTGCAGGAGGGAAAGAAGCAGAATCCAGAGTCTCCGCATTACCTTGCCGCGCTCGACCTTTATTCGAGGAGAACAGGAGGCGGCGCGGTATCCAATGGCGAGACCGGGACTTTGCCCGAAAGACAGGCGAATTCAGGGTGAAGCGTGCCCCCGGACCGGCCGGTCCTGCGGCGGCCGTTGCTACGCGGGCAGCCGGAACTTCATTCGTCGTCGGAGGTACTCTTGCGCGAGACACCGACGTGATTCACGGTGGGCGGGACGACCAGGAAGCACATGTTCACTGTGTTCTCCGTTACACGTTCGATGTCGGTAACAGGTACTCTCTCTGCGGACATCGGCCAGGTTGTGTCTCTCAGAGCATCTCTGCGTCCTATTCACCGAGCTGGCTTTGCTCTCAGAGGCTAGCTTTGAGGGTGGCGCTCTGGTGATGTTGGTTCTTTGGGCGGGGTAGAGTGTGCAGATGGCTTTGCAGCCTGTCCCGGTGCAGATGGTTTCGGCGCGGGTCGGGTATGCTGACTCGGTTGAGCTGGTCGAGTTGCGGGATTCGGTCTTGCAGGGGGCGGAGCCAACTGAGCCGCAGGCCGCGGGTGCGCAGCGGGGCGCGCATTCGGTGCCGGGTGCGCCGATGCGGTGGTCTTATTTGCCGGTTTCGTACCGCCAGCCGGCTGCGCTCCAACCTTTGCTGTGGTGGCCGGATGTGCAACGTACGGCTTTGCCCCGGGAGCGGCTTTGGCAGCCACCGCGCTATGTTGTAGTTCAGCGATGTTTGTTACCGGACGCGAGACGGCGGCATGGGCGGGAACGCCATGATTTGCCGAAGCAAAATTAGACTTATCCTGTTTCGCAACCTGTTCATGTTGCTGCTGCGCCGGAGTCGCAGGAAGATGAGGCCGACTGGCGAAGGCTTGCTGTTGCGGTGTGGGTCTCGCGGCAACTCCATTCGGACCTCCGTTAAAGCTGGTGTGGGTATTGTTGATGATCGTCGTGTTGTGGACGACTGTCGTATTGACGTAGGTCGTCCGAATCACGGTCGTGTTCACGTTCACTGCCGCTGTATTGTAGGCGAAGACTCCACCACGCCACTCACCGCCGGCAAAGCCGCCCCCGCCGTAACCGAATCCATAGTTCACACCACCATAGAAGCCGACCTCTGTTCCCCAGTAGCCAGCATGGAAGACATACACACCGCCATCTCCCCAGCCCCAATAACCGGGCGTCCAAAGATAGCCGGGTTGGGGAGCGAGGACCCAGGTCCCCGGAACCCAGTAGTAGTCACCCACGCCATCCCAGGCCCAATAGCCCGGCGTCCACATATAGTTGGGCTGTGGGCATGGAGGTTGGACGTAAACCGGCAGAGCAGGCGGTGCGATATTGATGCTGATTCCGATCGAGATCTGTGCAAGAGCCCCTGCAGGCGTTAAAACGAGCGCTCCCGTAAGGAGAGCACCAAAAACCAACCGCATACGGGAAGCTTTCATTACCATCCGCCTTTTCAGTACCGTGGTACGCGGCCTGCTATCTCCAATCCAGTCCTGGAACTTGAAGGCGCCGCAGCCAAAAGACCCTTCGGACGCCAGCACCCAAGGGGCTCCACTGAACAAAAACGGTTGTCGCAGAAGAGGCTCCCTCGGCAAGCATCCTATCTCGGGTTCCGAGACGTCGAATCACGGATTCTCCACCAGATAGCCGAGGCTGACCGAAAAATAATCGGTCCAGGTAACTCCGTTTACCAAAGCGCAAGTAGGGAAACGGGGGCGGAACCCCGACAGTCGTCCGATAGACTCCACTGAATATCCTCATCACCCATGGCGGCAATCTCTGACGCCGCTGTGGGAGTCAATCGGCTAACATTTTTCATTGATGACGTCCAATGCAAATCGCTCGGACCTGTCTTGCGTGTAGAAGATGACATCATTCCGACTCGTCAGCCTTTTTAACATTTCTGCGAATACCACTTTGTTGTTCCTTGTCGGGCGGCACCTCCAGTTCGCTCTGGCCATTTCTGTTTGTCATGCGCAATTCTCTTTGACCTCGCGGCTAAAATCCAACGTACCCAGCTAAAAATCCCCCTATCTTTGCTCTTTATTCGCCTATCTTTCGGCCAGGGATGGATTCCGATGACCTTTAGAGATTCTGCGCCCTGCGTAGAGCTCGAAAATGGAGCCTCCCGCTAGGCTTTCGTACGAGAGTCGAAGGATAAGCCACTTTTCAATGAGGAGTCCGGCCTGTATCTGTCTGTATATAACGCAGGGCGGTGCAGCCCCGGATGAGCGCCTGCCCTGCGTCGAAGCACGCATCGAGCCAGCCTATGGCGCGACGGGCCATTGCGACAATATCCGACAAAGGGTTCGACTATGGCAACTAATCCCTGTTCCGCAGGAACCTATCTTTTGGTCAGCGGCTACAACTTCTTGTCTGTTCCTCCCCTCTCCACTGGCAGGAGGTTGATGCTGGAAAATGTCGAGTCTATGGGTACTGCTCCTGGAACTACTCCAGCGATGCGAAGAATGGGCCGCGAGGCAACGCAATCCGCGGAGAGCTGGCCCTCTTTGCCCCGTTGCGCCGGGCGATGGCCACGGGGCTGAAGACGTTACGACTCCCTCGCTGCGCTGCACGAGGGAGCAGAGTTGAAGCGGCGTGGGAGGTGATTATCCGTCGCATTCCACGCCTCAGAATTCAGGACATAGTCGAGGGAAAAGTGAACAACCCTTACTCGACAGTATGTTCCCGCCTGGTCTGTCACGAGACCCTCAAATCCCATCGGCCACTTGTGTGGGATTGTCACCCAGTCACACTTCTGCGAATCTCGAACCCCCTGGCAGTGCACAATCCACAAGCTTGAAGGGAAAGAGGTATGGAAGAGGAACTGAATATACCGTACTTCGAAGCTCTCACCGAGGGCATTCGCAACGCGAGTCGAAACGCTCGCTTTTTCCGCACCCTGGCGACTGCGAGCCGTGACCCGTCGCTAAGAACGCTGTGGAATGAGTTTTGCAAGGAAGCCGAAGGTCTGCACGAGAAAATCGATTCCCTCGGCGGAATCATCCTCGGTTCGCAGCCTATCAGCACCAATCGGGAGCAGAGGGAATAATTCGGGAGCAGACCGTAACAGCAGGGATCGGGGCCAGCACTCGGCTCGGCCATGATCTCCATGGCGGGTCGGGGAGAAGCGATTCGGCTGCCGCTTACGGCGCTGGTACTCCGCGATTCTGGCAGTGCTTATGCCGTCTTCATTCTGCGGACTAAGCAGGGCCGTTCCACGGTTCACCTGCAAACCGTGGAGGTCGGCCCGGTTGAAGGCAATGCTGTCGTGATACGCAGCGGGCTGCGTCCAGGATTGAAGGTGGTGCTCGATGGCAACAACGATCTGGTAGATGGAGAGACCGTCTCGGGAGTTCCGGGAGCCTGATGCCATGGAACGCCCTGAGCGATAACGAGCAGATCCGGTCTACCCATAACACTTCGCGCTTTTTTGTCGAGCATCCGTCGATCGCATGGTTGCTGATCGCGCTGATAGTCCTCTGGGGCGTCTTTGCGTATGACAGCATGCCGCAACGGAAAGACCCAAAGACTGCGGTCCGCGAGGCCATGGTCGTCACCAGCTGGCCCGGCGCGCGCGCCGAGCAGGTCGAAGAGCTAGTCACGAAGAGGGTAGAGGCTGTCCTCGGCCAGAATGACATGGTCACTGAGATACGTTCCTCCTCGTGTGAAGGGCAGTCGGTCGTGACTTTCGAGCTCGACGAATTCCATGCCAAAACACGGACAAGGAATTCGACGATATTGGCATCAAGCTTGCCCAGATCGCCGATCTGCCCGACGGCGCGGGGCCCGTCCAGTACATCAAGGACTTCGCGAGACATCGGCCCTGATGCTGACCATTGCCAGTCCCCCTGTTTCGGACACAGAGATCCATCTCAGAGCCCGGCAGATAGAACCTCTCATCGAGCGAACCCGGCAGACAAATGCCAGACACGGCACACCCGTCTCGATTGTGATTTGCTTCCCGGACAGTCTGGACACCACGGATCTCCGAGATCTGGTGCAGATTCTGTCAGGATATCTGTTAGAGAAGCATACCTTCAGTTCCCTGCTGACCGTTTCCGCTCAAGGCGTCGTCCTCCTTGACGGGACCTCCGAGCAGAGCGACGCAGGCATCTCCCAGGCACTGCGTGAGTTTTTGTGGCAGCGTGTCCAGTCGGATCAACTCGATCCGGATATCTGGCCACCCGTGATTGGTCGAATCCCACAGCTCTGGAGGCCAAGCTCCGCGAGGCGAGCCCAGACAAATATACTTACCGCGAACTCGACACCTATACCGATCAGATTGCCAGAAGCCTGGAAAAGGTGGACGAAGTCACCCGGATCGATCGCACCGACAATCCCAAAGAACAGCTGTACCTCACTTTTGATCCGAGTCGCCTGGCATCGCTCAATGTCAGCCCGCTTGCTCTGCCCCAGTTCCTTCGCAGTCGCAATACGGTGGACTCGGGCGGCGAAGTGAACAGCGGCGTCAGACAGGTTGCCGTTTTTCCCGGCGGAGAATTTCACAGCATTGCAGATTTGATGAACGTGCCGATTCCGATGCCAAACGGACATGCGCCCGATTATTTGTGCGATATGGTGTCGATAAGGCCCGGATACGAATCGCCGCCGAGTTTTCTCAATTTCCTCACCTACCGTGACGCATCCGGTCATTGGAGGCGAGGGCGCGCCGTCACCATCTCGATGGAAATGCGTCCGGGACGCAAGATCGGGGACTTCTCACGTGCCGTCGATGCAGACCTTGCTGAGATCAGGCATGTCGTGCCCGGCGATCTCATTATCGACCGCACTTCGGATCAGCCACGGCAGGTGCAGGAAAACGTCAGCCTGTTCACAACCTCTCTCTGGGAGGCGATCGGGCTGGTCGTGCTCGTATCCCTGATTGGCTTCCGCGATTGGCGCTCGGCTGCGCTGATGGCAGCCGCAATCCCGATCACGCTGGCCATGACGACTGGCATGATGGCCGCAGCCGGTATCGACCTGCAGCAGGTTTCGATCGCCAGCCTGATCATCGCTCTCGGACTCCTGGTCGATGACCCGGTGGTCGCCGGAGATGCGATCCAGCGGGAGCTGGAATCGGGCCACCCGGCGGCTGTTGCAGGATGGCTGGGGCCGACGAAGCTCGCGCGCGCCATTCTCTACGCCACTGTGACCAACATTCTGGCCTATTTGCCTTTCCTGCTGCTGCACGGAGATACAGGACAGTTCATCTTCTCTCTTCCTAGTGGTTACCTGTTCACTGGTTACCTCGCGAATCGTCTCCATGACCTTTGTTCCATTTATGGGTCAGATGCTGTTACGGAAAAAGTCAGAGAAGCCAATCAACGCAAATGGGAAGCCGCACCAGGGAGTTAACCGAATCTTCTACCGAATTATTCCGTGGGCGATTCATCACCGAAAGACCGTGCTCGTAGCCTCTCTCCTGTTTTTATTGTTTGGGAGTGTCCTGGTCTCCCGGCTGAGCTCAGCGTTTTTTCCTTATGACCTGCAGTATCTTTCCTACGCAGACATATGGCTTCCCGAAGGCGCTACCTTCGCGGAGACGAACGCGGTCAGCCAGCAGGTAGAGCAGATCATCCAAGAAGTCTCGGCCAGGTATGCGAAAGATTCACACACGCACAAGCCGGGGCTCCCTGTGCTGAAATCCCTGACCACCTTCGTAGGAGGCGGCGGCCCGCGGTTCTGGGACTCGGTTTCTCCAGAGGCGCGCCAGCTGAACTATGCGGAAGTGATGATCGAGACCACGGACAAGCGGGATACGAGTGCTCTCGTCCCACTCATTCAGGCAGAGATCTCCAGAAGAATTGCCGGCGCCCGTGTCGATGTCCGGCAACTCGAGACCGGTCCACCGATTGCGGCTCCTGTCTCCCTCCGCATTGTTGGCCCGGACATGAAAACGCTGCGAATGGTCTCCGCGCAGTTGCAATCGATTTTGCGCGCGATACCTTCGGCCACGCGCGTCCGAGACGACTGGGGAGAGAACCGAATTGCAGTGGACCTGAAGGTCGATCCCGATCGGGCGGCCATCAATGCCGTCACCAACCAGGATGTCGCACAATCCTCGATGATGAATATTAGCGGCCTCACAGTGGGAACGTTCTACGACCAGTACAAAAGCGTCCCCATCGTTCTCCGAGAGCGTCTCGGAGATCGCTCTGCCGTATCCGACATACAGGACCAATATGTCTATTCGACGCAGGGTGGGCAACCGGTGCCGCTCAAGGCAGTGGCCGAGGCCACGCTGTCCTCGCAGGTCGCTGTCACTCGGCACTTTGATCGCTCACGCGCAATCACCGTTTCCTGCTATCCGATAGCCGGAGTGCTTGCCTCTACTGTGCTGGACGCAGCCATGGCGCAGATTCAGGAAATGAAGCATCACCTGCCTTCCGGATATTCCTTAGTGTTCGCCGGCGAGTATAAAGCGCAACACAGTGGCTTCGCCGATCTCGCAGTTGTGCTCGGCGTATCCGTACTGGCGATCTATCTTGCCCTTATGTTCCAGTTTCGTAGCATCGTGAAGCCATTGATTGTGTTCTCGGCGATCCCCTTCGGCTGCGTTGGCGCATTTGCCGCGCTATACCTGACGGGTCAGCCCTTCGGCTTCATGGCATTTCTCGGAATCGCCAGTCTTATGGGCGTGATTGTCAGCCATATTATCGTGCTTTTCGAATCTATCGAAGAACACCGGGAACAGGGCGAAGACCTGATGCAGGCTCTTCTTAACGCCGCCGTCTTCAGACTTCGTCCGGTGCTCATCACCGTGGGCGCGACGGCCTTCGCTCTCGTTCCTTTGGCAGTCCATGGCGGGCCGCTCTGGGAGCCGCTGTGTTATGCGCAGATCGGAGGGCTGCTCCTCTCTGCAATCGTAACGCTGCTGCTTGTTCCTACGATCTACGCATTTGTAGTCCTTGACCTGAGATGGATTACATGGAAAGCCCAGTCATCAGCAACCTTCCAACTGGCTGCATTGTCGAGTCACTCAGGAGGATTCCCATTCTCAAGCGCTATTCCGAGGCGTCCTTTCCTGAGGAGGTCAACATGGAATTGACGAACGAGCTTGTCTACATTGTCGACGATGAGGCGCAGGTCGGAGAGGCGTTGTCCACAACTCATTTCGGGGAGGATGCGTCCGCATTGGAGTGCGGATCAGAACTCGATGAGCAGATATTGCGATTGCAATGTCTCGTGTCCTATCTACTCGAGAAAAACGAAGAGCTCCGTCAGCGGCTCGCGACAAGCGTTAGGGAAGGAGAGCGGAGGCCCACAGGGCAGAAGTCCTAGGTGCGATAAGGGCTTCCATGGAAATCGGCTAAAGACGGAGAGCAACTACCATGAAAGACCTCTTTGGACCCCCTCCTGGCAGAAGACATAAAGCAGCGCATCATCATGCGCCTCCGAGTTGAGAGTGAGCGGCAGTGGGGCCGCATGAACCTCGCTCAGATGCTCGCGCACTGTACCTCTGGCCCGCGTAGGGTTTCACCGCTGCCACTCCAGCGAACTGCGAGCGCCGGAAGACGGCGCCAGTTCGGCAGGCAGGAGCAGGTGAAAGGTGGCCCCACGCCCCTTGTTCGAGCTCGCCCACAGGCGGCCGCCATGTGATTCGACGATGGAGCGGCTAATCGCCAGGCCCATGCCAGATCCCTGAGGCTTTGTTGTAAAAAAGGCGTCAAATATCTCCGTGGTCTTTCCTTCGGGTAAGCCGACACCGGTATCACTCACGGAGATCAGAAACTGGCCGTCCTGAGCCACCTCCGCGCGGGTCATAAGTTCACCACCAGTCTCTCTCATGGCCTCGATAGCGTTGAGCATCAGGTTCATGAAGACCTGCTGGAGCTGCACGGGGTCTGCCATAATCTTTGGAAGATCCGGCGCCAGCGCTGTGCGCATGAGGATGGAATTCCGATTCGCCTCGCCATGGAGCAGCATAAGCATTTCGTGAACAATTTCGCTCAAGTCAACCAACTCACGACGTGGAGCTGCTTTTTGGTACAACGACCGTAGTCGATCTATAATCCTGCTTGCACGGACGCCGTCCTGCTCCATTCTGCCTGCAGCTTCCAGCGCCCTCTCCATATCGGGTCGGTCACGCTTAAGCCAGCGACCACAGGTTTTCGCATCGAGGATGGAAGCGGTGATAGGCTGTTTCAGTTCATGGGCGATGGAAGCGGCAAGCTCTCCCAGGGTGCTGACCCGGCTTACATGCGCCAGCTCGGCCCGTAGCTGTTCACGTTCCTGTTCGGCGCGCTTGCGATCTTCAATGTCGGTCGAGATACCGTACCATTTAACGATTTTGCCGTCTTCATCCCGCAACGGCACGGCGCGATTCAGGAACCAGCGAAACTCCGCATCCGCCGCCCGCCGGAAACGCACTTCATTTTCGAAGAGACTGCCCGTCGCCAGAGAGGCATGCCATTTCTCGATATGCCGCTCGAGATCCAGGACATGAACAGCGGCCTGCCAGCCTGATCCCATGGTGTTCTCTGTGGAGAGGCCCGTGTATTCCTGCCAATGGCGATTGACGAAATCCACGGAGCCATCCGGCAGAGCGGTCCAGGCAAAGGTTGGAATTGTCTCAATTACTTCACGGAGCTGTCGTTCACTCCACCGGAGGTTCTCATAGAGCTGCCGAAGTACAAGTGCAGTTTGGTTAAAGACCCGGGAGACATGGGCGAGTTCATCTCGGCCTTGCACGGGTATATCGTGACGAAATTCGCCATTCGCAAGAGCGGAGGCTCCGTTAACCAGAGATCGCAGAGGGCGAGTGATGCTCTGGGTGATAGCAAATCCCAAAAGAGCAGCTACCATTATGGTTAGGACGCCTATGCTGGCCATGATCATGACGATTCGATTCTGAGCACTCTCAATTTGTCGAGTGGCTTCTGAACGCTTCTCCTGCATACCACGACTGGCAGTATCCACGAGCTCTGCACTCAGGTTCTCCAGGGTTTCGAGCGGCTGTTCCATCCGCTGATTCAGAGCGTCCCAATCTGCCACTGAGGCGAGGGTAGTGAGCGAATCGATTTGCCACGGCATTGAGCCTTGAATGGTCTCGAGGGTGGGTAAGACGGTGGAATCGAGAATATTACCTGGTTCGATTCCCCGGAATACGGTTTGGGTCTGTCTTAGGCTATCGTTCAGTTGCTTGCGCAGGGCAGCCGCCTGTTTCCTCAGGAGTGCGGGATTCCGACCCTTGATTAACTGTTCTGACTCGTCGTGGAACGACAGTACCAGCGCATGGACGCGCTGGACTTCAATGAACTGCTCGTCAATTTCCTTCAGACGGTTCGCTTGCGCACGCATCACGCGCGACTGCCAAAGCAGGATGCCTGTACCCACCGACATCAACGCGATGATCAGGACAAAACAGAGCGCTAACCGGGTATTAATGTTAACGCGCGAGATGAGCGCGATCATCCGCGCTGCTTTGACCGACGGTGATGCGCCATCTACAGGCTTGGTTACGTCGACCATGACTGAGCCTTACTGGGATGCCCCTCCTAATTACACATCTCAGAATAATAGAGCCGCACCCAACAGCTACGCTCTGGGGCTATGTGCGCGAAACATCGCTGTTTCGATTGGTTCAGGGGGGCCTTTGGGGAAACCGGTGATGAGCTCGAGTTCCTTCTCCAACTCAGATGCAGCTTCGGGAGCGCTCTTCTTTCCTGTCAGCACGGAATGCACTGCCTCGGCATACGCAAGCGAGACATCCTCATAATTTCTACCGAGAAGCGCCGAAGGACGAATCACGATGCCGTCACCTGGAGGCTGAGTGGCCGGCATCGATCGCGAGTATGCCTTGAGCATGGTTGGCAGGCGGTAAAGTGCAATTGTCGCAGGCAACTCAGCACTTACACTGGCAGCCTTGAACTCTGCCTCCTCATGCACGAGGAATCGCACGAACGCGATAGCTTCTCGTTGGTGCCTGGAACTTGCCGATATTGCAAGGCCGAACCCGCCTAACGTTCCTACGCCGATCTTTCCTGACGGAACGCTGGTCACGCCCATCTTTCCGTACTTCATTGATGTCGCCGGGCTGGTGAGGAAGTAGTCAGACGTCCAGCCGAGCGCGAATGCTGCTTTGCCTGAGTCTTCGAAACAATTAGCGGAGTCCAGATCTTCGTAAACTGTAACGGCTGGAGGCGATATCCAACCGATCCAGTGCGCGGCACGTTGCCAGGCGCGTATCGCATTCTCATTGTTAACGCTGATGGTTCGGTTGGATTCAATAATCGCTCCGCCGCCTTCCGAAGCTTGCCATTCCAAGGCCAGACAGGTCAGATATTCATCTGCTGCCCCTGGCCAGACAAATCCCCAAAAATTCTTATCGCCAGCGGCGCGCTCTCCTTCCTGAATGCGGAAAGCCATTTTCTCCAGTTCGGACCAGGTTTGAGGTGGATTGTGATACCCGTACTTTGCCAGCAAGTCAGTACGGTAATAAAGCACGTTGACATACGGGTGATTGGGAATAGCAAGAACTCTGCCCTTTACCGTATAGGGTGAGACCAGATCAGGCTCGGCGACAGAGAGTTCCGAGCCGAAAAATGGCTTTAAATCAAGGAGTGCGCCATCCAGAATTCCAGACCAAATGACGTCTATGACGCACACATCGGGTGTGTCCTTTTCTGCAATCAGCTGCTGGATCAGTCGCAATTGTTCCTGAGGGGTTTCGGTCGCGGGCAGGTGTTTTACCCTGATCCCCGTTTCACTCTCGAACTGCCGCAGACCTTTTCCGGATAGGTGACGTCGTTGCTGCCACAAACTCCGAGGATCCATAAACAGAATGGTCACAGGTTCCGGCTTGCCACGGTGGCAACCTGAACAGCAGTCAATGAGAATCGAACCGAGTCCCGCAATCGCGTCTCGGCGAGTTGTGGGCATGGACCTTCCTCAAGAGATCATTGTAAGAAATCGCAGGTTCGGGTCGCAACCGCGTTTGTTAACACCGTAGTCGGAGGTCAGCCTGCACAGCCCGCTTTGCCCATAGGAGCCGCGGGGGGGCCCGAGGCTGCGCGACGAATACATTCGCAGACGGGGGATGGAAGCGAATCTGCCCGCCTGCGGCCTGATGAAAATTGCCGGCTGTATCTGTAACTATTCATGCGCTCGCTGCTCCAATGGGGTACAGTCAAACTTTTGCAAGGCGGCCATGCCATGAACTCTCTAACAGCGATTTCTATCGGGAAGCACACAAGGCCGGTAAGCCGGCCGGTGCGGATGTGCGAACGCTTCTGCGGCGCGGGTGCGTTCCTGCAGTCGCCGTTTCTGCTGGCCGTGCGGCTTTACTGGGGATGGCAATTTGCGCAGACGGGGTGGGGCAAGCTGCATCATTTGGTGCAGATTACGGAATTTTTCAAGAGCCTGGGCATTCCCGCCGCCGCCTTCAACGCGCCCTTTGTCTCGGGGCTGGAGTTCGTGGGCGGACTGCTCCTGATGGCCGGACTGGCGTCCCGGCTGACGGGCTTTCTGCTGGCGGCGAACATGTTTGTTGCCTATTGGAGCGCCGATCATACGGCGCTGGTTTCGGTCATTTCGGATCCGGGGAAGTTTTACGGGGCAGACCCATACACTTTCCTTTTCGCTTCGCTGCTGGTTCTGATCTTCGGGGCGGGCTTCTTTTCGCTCGATGCCGCAATCGCAAAGCGGTGGGGGAAGCGGGCTTGAACGCAGCGGATGCCAGGCCCGTAAAGCGGGACGAGGCGCAGATTATTGCCTCGATTCTGGCGGGGAACCGGGAGCTGTATCACCAGCTCGTCCAGCCCTACGAGCTCAGCGTGTACCGCATGGCGATGTCCTTCATGAAAAACGAGACCGAGGCGGAAGACGTTGCGCAGGAGGCCTTTCTGAAGGCCTTTCGCGATTTGGCAAATTTTCGCGGGGAGTCAAAGTTCAGCACCTGGCTGATCAGTATCACGCTGAACGAAGCTCGAAGACGCCTGCGGCGGCAGAGCACGGTCCGGATGGAGTCGCTGGACGAGCCGCCCGACGAGGGAGCCAAAGTTTCGCCGGCTCTGCTGCGCGACTGGCGGGAG
This sequence comes from uncultured Acidobacteriota bacterium, assembly GCA_963825195.1. Lineage (GTDB taxonomy): Bacteria > Acidobacteriota > Terriglobia > Terriglobales > Acidobacteriaceae > Palsa-343. The sequence continues at coordinate 4,010,832 of CAWGSD010000005.1, read as the reverse complement.
ATTCCCTCTGAATCTCTGGAGCGGCGCGAAGTGCGAGCGCTCCTGCAGAAGGCGATTGAAGGACTTTCGCCGATCTACCGGGAAGTGCTGGTCCTGCGCGATATCGAGGAACTCAGCGTTGAGGAGACGGCCGGCGCACTGGCCATCAGTATCTCTTCGGTGAAAGTACGATTGCATCGGGCCCGTATCATGCTGCAAAAGGAGCTTGCGCCTAAATTGAAGCTGGCGAGTTCGAAGAAAAGGAGGTGGCTCTCGTGGCACTAGAATGCAAACACGTCTGGGACTACATCTCCGAATTCCTCGACGACTCGCTGCCGCCGGAAACCAAAGAGCTGGTGCAGAAACACCTGGAGAACTGCGAAATCTGCTCCGCCATTCTCGACTCAACGCGCAACATTCTTATTCTGACCGCGGACGATCGGGTCTTCGAACTGCCCGCCGGCTACAGCGAACGCCTGCACGCACGGCTGGCGCGGGAAATCCACGGCGTGAACAGCCGCCCGGACAAACCCACGCCTGGCTAGATGGTGCCGTGAAGATGGAAGTGGAATCCCCATTCCACCGCAACCAGCAGCAGAGTCACAACCGCCAGGCCGATCTGCCATGACTCCGAACGCAGCTGCTTTGGGGTGGCGGGTTTCGTTCTCCACTGCGACGCAGGGCGGGCGCGCAACCGGCGAATCCGCCGGACGGCAATCAGATTCACGACGGAGCCGGCGACAGCGAGGATTTCCATAGGGATGCGAAGCGCGGCGCCATGCAGCGCAGCGAGGAAATTGAGTCCCGTTGCTGCCGCGGCCAGCGCGCCCACGCCGATCAGCAGCCGCAAACCGCTGATGGCCACAAATGCGGTACACGCACTCTGCAGCAGAACAAAAAACAAGCTGACGAGACCGACCGCGAGGCCGCGCCCTTCATTGTGCTTCGGCTCTGCCAGGTTAACTTCCACCTCTTGATCGGGCATCGCGTCCTCAGTGTATCGAAGTAACTCCGGACTGAGCGACCAAGCGCCAAAAGACAAACACAGGCCGTTGCGAAACCTGCGGTGGATGGACGATCAAACCGAGAGCAGGCGCGGGACTAACTTCAAGGCGGCAGCGGTCAAATCGACTCCTTGGCGAGCAGGAGGGGGAAGTGAGGAAAAGGCTGATGGCGAGAGGCAAAAACGAGCAGGCAAGCATAGGGCAAGCTGCCCGGAACCATCTCGAGTGGCATGCGTCTCTCATTTGACGCGCCGCCTCCTGAATGGTTACATGCGTGCCTTCCACGTGCTCTGTAACCAAAATGCAACTGAAGGCTCTAATGACGCAGAGGGGTGCTTTCGCTGCTGACAGGCGAGCCATTCGCCACAAGAGGAAACGATGAGTCAGATTCTGCCCATCTGCCGCCGAATCACCATGTGCATGGCAGGAAGAAGGACGTAGACACGTGATGATTGCAGAGAAACAGGAGCAAAGCCGCAGAAGCTTGTAACCAAACCATCCCAATGAGACTCAAACCGACGCTGCCACCGGCAGCGTGACAGCGAATATCTACCCCTGTCATCTCTGAGGAGAATCATGAAGAGATCTTTTGCTTTTTCCGCGCTGGCCGGAGCGGCTCTGTCGCTGACGTATGCCGCGCCAGCGCAAACCTTCGGCCAAACAGGCGATTACATCTATGTAGAAACCAATATCAAAACCTCGAATGGGAATTCGATCGCCGGCTTTGTGCGCGCTGCCAACGGCCAACTGCAGCCCATTCAAGGGTCCCCGTTTCTCACAGGCGGAGCAGGCACGCAGTATGCCGGTGTCGGCCTCGGCCCGCAGGATTCCGATCAAAACATCATTACAAATCCGGACCACACGTTGCTCTTTGCCGTGAATTCAGGATCCGACACCATTGCGGTCTTTCACATTGGGGAGAATGGTCAGTTGACCCCGGTGGAAGGATCCCCCTTCCCCTCGGGAGGCAACGATCCGGTGAGCCTCGGGCTGCGTGGGGATACCTTGTTCGTCGTAAACAAGAGTGGAGACTTCGGCCGTCCATCCGCGATCCTTCCCAACTACACCACATTGCGGGTTGCGGCCGATGGAGAGCTTACACTAACCTCAGACTCGACCAATGACAGCAGTCACCGTTTTCCGTTCACTGTTTCTGTGGCTGTAGGATCATCTCCAAGCCAGGCACTCGCCGTTCCCTACACCAATCTCCTCTTTGGCGCGGACTTTCTTGGCGGCCTGCTCCAGCGGTTCCAATCCGACGGCAGTGGTGGGCTCCATCAACTGTCGCCATTAGCCCTTCCGGCTTCGGAGCTCTCCGATACCACGACCCCTCGCTTGCCGCTCGGACTCATCAGCCATCCGCAATATCCGATTCTCTATGTTGGCTTCGTCACCGTCAACAAGCTGGGCGTCTACCGATACGGATTTGATGGAAGCCTGACATTCCTTCGGACCGTTCCGAATAGCGGCTCCGCCATCTGCTGGCTAAGGACGAATCGTGCAGGAACGAGACTTTATACCACTGACACCACTTCAAACTCAGTAAGTGTGTATGATCTTTCCGATCCCGAGACCCCCCAGCAGATTCAAAATCTCGTTCTTTCCGGTCCTGGCAATGTCCTGCAGTTCTCACTGTCCAGCGACGAGAAGTATCTCTATGCTCTTTCTTCGCGCGGAACCACGTCCATCCCAGAGGGACAAGGGAACCTGCTCCACATCCTGGCCATCAACGATGATGGAACGGTCGCTGAGAATGTGTCTCCTGTTGTCTTCAACGAGCCCAACGACACGAGACCCCAGGGAGTCGCGGTCGTACCTGTACGATAGAGTGAAGGGGCGTGGCCGTTTTGTCGGTGAGCCCGTCTTCACGTAAGTTGAGTGCGTCCTTCCTCGTTATCACCGTGCTCAGGCAAGGTCGTCGAAACGGTGCCGTTCCACCGCATCGTGGATGCGCAGGGCGCCATCATTGAGGATTCACGCTGCGCGGACAACTGCACAGGGGACATCTTTGGCGCCTGAGATGACTGTGCCCCTGCCTCGCAATGCCCGAGAACAAAATTGCCCATCAGCTGAGCATATGTGTTGTGCCCGATTGCTGCCTCCAGCGGGATAGTGGCATCGGCGGAGAGGTACCAGACGGGACGAATGAAGCTGAATCCATTGGCCAGGTTCAGAGTGACAGTCAAGTTGTAGGGATCGATCGCGACGATCTGATCGTGGACCTTCGAATAATCGATGTTCCTGTTGGGGGATAATCCGCGATGCCTCGACGTCGAAGGCGATCAGAGGCGACCTGATTTTGGTGAAAGTGTCTGTAACCTATTCGCGTCTCCGACATCTAAGTGATGTTATGCCTTTGCTGAATCGAGTTAAAGACAGACTGCTGATTGAAGAAGACCGTGCTGCAGCAACAATGAGCTTCAAAGGGATGCTGGTCGGATCACTCGTCGCCCTGGTGCTATGGATCACGCCAGGCCGCGCGCAAACTGTGACAGGAGCGGTTACCGGTACCGTGACCGACTCCTCCGGAGCGGTTATCCCAGGCGCAACCGTGGCGGTAACTAACGTGGCGACCTCGGTACGAACGGTTGCAACCACAGACAGCGCAGGCGTCTATTCGATCCGATTTCTTCCAATTGGCAATTATAATATGGAAGTGTCTGCTCAGGGCTTCACCACGATAACTCTGCCTCAGTTTACACTTGAAATCAGTCAGATTGCCAACATCAACGCACACCTGAGCGTTGGCTCGAGCCACACAACCGTTACCGTGAACGGAGCTATCGCGCCGATTCTGAATACAACCGATGGCTCGCTTGGGCTTTCACTCAGCTCGAATGAAATTTCGACGATTCCGCTGAACGGGCAAAATTTTTCTTCAGTGACTCTCTTCCAGCCGGGCGCAGTCGCGACAGACCCGACCGGGCTGACCACCAACAATGCGATTGAGCGCAGTACCTACAACAGCGATGTGGTCACCATTAACGGCAACCGCGCCCAGGCGAACAACTATACGCTCGACGGCACGGACATCAACGAAACGCAAAACAATCTTATTGGGTACAACGTTGCGCCCGCTGCCATTCAGGAACTGCGAGTTGTTCAGGCAAACGCGCCTGCAACCTACGGCAACGTCAATGGCGGCGATGTCGTCACGATTCTGAAAAGCGGCACCAACACCTTCCACGGCAGTCTTTACGAGAACATCGAGAATCAGAATCTAACCGCAAACACCTGGGCAAACAATTTCGCAGGTGTGCCTCTGAACCCGTTTACGCAATCCATTTTCGGGGGAACGATCGGCGGACCGATTCGCAGGAACAAGCTGTTCTTTTTCGCCGATTATGAAGGCGCACGGAGACACCAGGGAGGCGAGGGCACAGCCAGCGTTCTTTCGGCTGCAATGCGTCAGGGTGACTTCTCCGCGCTGCTGGGGCTATCGTCACCGGTGCAGCTTTACGACACTCAGCATGGCTTTGCACCCTACGCGAGCAACCAGGGTATCCCGATCAATAATCCGGTGGCGCGTTATCTCATTGCGCATCCGCAGTTTTATCCATTGCCCAATCATGCGCCGACGGATGGACTCGTACAAAACAACTTAATTGGCCCTACGAATTCATTCGTGCAAAACGATCAGGGCGACATTAAAATAGAGGCCGATCCGCGTTCCGCAGATAAGATCACGGCCTTTTACTCGGAGGGTAAGTCGTTCGACGGGAGCATCGCCGTGCTCCCGGTCACCTTCCCAAATCAGGATACTTATCCGGATCACCTGGGCGGAGGCACGTGGGTACACGTCTTTTCACCTTCGATTGTGAATGAGGCCCGTATCGGCTTCACGCGCATCCGTTGGGACAGCAACATTCCAAGCGATTCGACCGGCGCTTTCGGCCTGAACGGAAACTCCATCGTTGGTATCCCATCGGGTCCGCAGCAGTTCGCCGGCTTTTCCTATCAGGGCATCGGCGCCTCGACTCTGACCGGTGTTGGTGTCCCCGGACAGGCGCAGATTCTGCGGGATAACACTTTCACCTATGGCGATAACCTGACCATTCAGCATGGGAAGCACCTGCTCAGCGTGGGTGGGCAGGTATTGCGCTACCAGCAAAATTTCTTCCTGTTCGGCAATGGAGGGTCGCTGGGCACCTTCAACTTTAATGGTGACTTTACCGCTCTGCCCGGTGGGACTGGCTACGGGGGCGCCGACTTTGTCCTGGACCGCGCGTCCGGCCAGCAGATCAGTTTGTCCAATGGCGCGTTTGGACAGCGGCAGTATCGCGTGGCCGGCTTTATTCAGGACGACTGGAAGGTCACTGACAAACTCACGCTCAACCTTGGCGGGCGTTACGAATACGACGAGCCGTACGCGGAAGTAAATAATAAGACAGCTAATGTCTTCCTGAATGGACCGCTGATGGGGAAGGTGGAGTATGCGAAGCGAGTGCCGGCAGGCGCCCCAGCCGGATCGATCGTGTGCAGCAACGCAGGTTGCTACCAGCCTACCTATAATCAGTTCCAGCCTCGATTTGGCTTTGCTTACGAGGTAAGTCCGCGGTTCGTCGTTCGCGGTGGATATGGCGCTACCAGTTTCCTTGAGGGGAATTCAACTGGGGAGCGTCTTGTTAATAATCCTCCATTCGCGAACTCGTCTTCGCTGACCGCCACCACGCCAACGGCGACAAGCGGCGGGGCTCCTTTCGCGGTGCAGAATGGGTTTGCTATCAACAACGGCTCCGTTGCGACCGCCGGGTTCACTGCTTATCCGCAGCACATCCAGCCAGCTTATCTGCATGAGTTTAACCTGACGGGGGAGTATGAACTGAATAACACTACGTCATTTCAGGTGGGCTACGTTGGCGAGGTGGGCCATCATCTCGTGGACTATTACAACGCCAATCAGCTGACCCCGGCGCAGGCATCGGCCGGCGCACCGGGACCCTTTGATAGCCTGGTCGGCTCGGGCAACGCCCTCTTTACGATTGCGTCAGAGGCGGTCTCCAGCTACAACGCACTACAGATGACCGTCCGTCATCGCGTCAGCAGGGGCTTTGAGGCAACGGTCAATTACACTTATTCGCATTCGCTGACCGATAGCCAGGGAAACTTCGGCGGATCTAACGTGGAAGGGCCAACTGCGACTCAAAATGGCCTTGACCTTTCCGGGGACTATGGTCCAAGCGATCAGGATATAAGGCACAACCTGTCAGCGAACGGCTCTTACCTGCTGCCTTTCGGCAAAGGGCAGGCTTTCGGTCATGGAGCCAACCGCCCACTGGACACGCTGATAGGCGGCTGGACTATTTCCTCGACAGCTGTTGTCTACTCGGGCCTGCCGGTTACGATCTTTGGTCCTAATAATTCCGGGACTAACACTTACTTTGGGGGATCGCGGGCTAATCAGTATCGCAGGATCAGGATCGTGAACCGGGGGGTTGGGCACTGGTTCGGCACAGATCCGTCAGCCATCCCCTGCACCGGTCCTGATAATGGGACCTGCGCTTACGGGCCCGCCACCGCGTTTACCTATGGTTCGGCGGCGGTGGGTACACAGCGCGCGCCGGGATTCGAACAGATTGACAGCTCATTGTTCAAGGATTTCCACTTAACCGAACGGAACGTAATTAACTTCCGTGTGGATGCCTTCAACGTCTTCAACTTCGCCAGCTACGGTAACCCGGACAATAACGTCACGGACAACAACTTCGGACAGATTACGAGTACACGCAGCGGGCCTCGTACCATAGAGTTTGCTGCCCGGTACTCCTTCTAGGGTCTGTTATGCGCTGGGTTCCTGTGTTTGCAACCTGACGGGGTCGCCGTTATTGACGGGGGGAGGCGGGGATGCAGTATGCCGGCGTCAATGTCGGCCCGCAGGATGTCGAAGCGGTCGGCAGGTCGCGGCTGCAAAGTTGCCACAATCTCCACGCGCGTGCGCCGGAGTTACCGTGTATGCGGTCCAGACCGTCCGAACTGAATGCTGGATGTAGAGCCTTCCATCTATTTGGTAGTGAAGGTCCCGATCGGACTGGTGACTCCGTCGCTCTTGCCGCCGGAATCCATCGATTCCACAGTGTAGTAAAAGGACGTCTTCGGCGGGAGATCGTACAGGTTCACGCGGAACACCGTCGATGAATGGTAAGGGTTTAATCTGATCGAATTCCTGGCGGTTTCGTTCAGACTTTTTGGATCCCTTCCATAGTGCACAACCCCGTAGTGCACGGGCAAGCCGCCGGGATTGTTTACCGTCCATCGGATAACCGTCAAATAGCCACCCACCAACGGGACTTCTGGCCCCTCGCTGATCTGTACCCGCTCGACTCTTGGGGTGATTGGACTTTCCTGAGCCAGCAGACTGCCGCTCAGGATCGTGAGCGACAGCGCCATAAGAGCTATATTCATCTTCACACCTCAAATAACTCAAATGATTAAAGGGAGAAACTACAGTCCAACAGCCATCGACCGTTGTTACCTCCGGCTCGTCCGCTCGCATATCAGTATTTGCGAGACGGACGAGCCTGAGAAGCTGAATGTGACGGCTGCGTATCGGTATTTCGCTACGGAATTGGCTGGCTCGGGAGCGGCTCCACTCCGCAGATCTGGGATGCGCAGGGCGGAAGAGGCGGTGTCGGGATAAGTTCGCCATTACCTTGCCGCGACGGCGAACAGTTGGGATCTTTGGCGGGGTTGCACGTCATACAACTGCCGGTAAAGGTATCACTGTTGGGGTAAGGCGCCGTGAAACCGTCAGTGAGTGTTTCCAGGAAGGCAACGATTTGGTTCTCCTCCTTATCGGTCAAGCCGAGCATCCCTGTCGTTGTGTCGAGATTTTGCGGCACCTCTTTCATCGGCCAGCAGGTTACCCTTTCGATTGTTCCCGCCGGGCAGTGCCCGGAAGTGACCGGGTAGGCATAGCTGGTGTCGCGCGTGTTGTAGAAATGCACGAGCTGCTTCAGGCTCTTGATGTAGCCGTTGTGAAAGAATGCCTTCTGGAAGTAAGGTCTCCCGGTACCAGCTTCGGTCGTAGGACACTGCTGTGGTGTCATTGCCACATTACGCACAGTGGGCACCTGAAATTGGCCGTCGACACTCGGTGCATATTGTATCCAGTTCCGGTTTGGGTTGGGGGCGGAGCCGAAACCGCTTCGCAGGAAAGTTCCCATTCCCAAATCTCTGTAACCGAAGCCGTAAGGATTCGCGATGAACCCAAAGGCATCCGGGGAGGTCTGATAGTAGAAAGCATTTCTCGGATTGAGAGGTAACCCTTCATTTGCCGATCCAAAGCAGCTGAACAGGGGTGGGTTCGCTGTCGCGGTTGCACTGGTGTCCACCTGTCCTGGCTGCAGAGTTGTGCCTCTTCCGTCGACGTGGCAGGAATTGCAGTTACCCTTGCCATTGAACAGCTGGAAGCCGGCCATCTCGTCCGCGGTCATCGTGTAGTTATTCTTCAGGAACGCGTCGAATTTCGACGTGAAATTGCTGACCTGCACTGACTGCTCGTATGCGTCTATAGACAATCCCCACTCGTCATAAACTGTGTTTGCCTTTGTGCGCTCTTCCGTTGTCAGCTTGATCGGCTCGGGGTCTCCGCCGAACACCTGAGCCCCTCCTGGCGTCGCGCAGATCTGCTCCGTATCGTCCGGGAACCGGATATCGAGCGAACGCTTGCCCCACATCACCTGGAAGAGAGGACGGTATACCGCCTGCCCAAGCCGAAAGGCCACGCAGGCAGTATCAGGGAACCCCATTTCCTGAGTATCAACGGGAGGGCCCTGTGCCTGCTCGGCATCGGGATTCCGCAGCCTGTATCCGGTCGCGCGTGAATCCCAGAAATTCCCGCCAAAGAATAACTGCTGTTCCTGGTTGTATTGCAGCACAGGGAAGAATGGTGAGTACGTGTGTCGCTGTGGCGTCCGCTTGCCGGCCCGGAAGTGAACCGTTCCGGGATAGGCGATCATGGTCAGGTTCACTGACGGAATCGGTCCGCTCCAGCCAGCATATGGCATGTGGCACGACGTGCAGGCTTGATTTCGGCCGGGCGACATGTTCCTGTCGAAAAGCATCAGCTCGCCGAGTGTTTCAATTGATTCAGTTCCGGTACCCTTGAGGACAGGCGGATTCGGACCCGGACGCATCCCCACTCGTGTGGGAGGCGGCAGGGAATGCCACCTTTCAATAGCCCTGCCTTCGATGATGTTGACCTCCCGGAGGACCCTGGCTATCTCCGAATCCAAATCGGGGGGGAGAATCCCTGACGGGTACGGGTTATACCCAGGTAGGTACGAGTTATAACTTTCTGGCGATGAATTTTGTTGACCGTGAGAAATCACGGTGTATCCGAGGGCTATCAAGCAAACAGTAGAAGCTATCGACAGTGTTTTTTTCAGACGCATAGGTGTCCCTCCTCTCTGTTATGAGAGGCAAGGAGCGTCGTCGCTCTGGGGAAGCACGGTAGGAACACCCTCGCGAAGACGGCTGCCTCGCCCGGGGCCCAGCAGTTCAGTTATTTGGCAAAAAACGGGCGATCGACTACAGCCAGCGCGTACGCCCAAAAAGAATCACCCAGTTCAACCGTCGGAGACATGCCGCTGGTATAGGAGCAGCAGCTCGCATCCCACAAAACGAAGATAATCTATAACATTTGGTAAAGCAGGTCAAGGCCTGGTGAGATTGGTTCGATGAACAATTTTGATGCCATACAAAGCTGTCACTCATCAGATCCAGAAGCCATGGTGCGATGCGGCACACCGGCAGGACGCGGACTTGCGCAGACCTGGTCTTCTCGTTGCTGCCTTTCCGTTGCAGTCTTCTGGCTGGAAGAAGCTGGATTATGACTCGCGGCCGGATACCTTCCAGTGACGCTCATCGCAAGCTTCGCGATGGAACCATTTGATCTCGTCCGTCGATCCGTTACCGGCGCTGTAACCGAAGAAGATCAGCTTTCCCGTCTTCGGGGCGATCCTGGGATGCGCCGTAAAGGGCCCTTTGATGGCCGTCGCAATCGGTGTAACCAAGTGCTTCAAGTGTGTGCGGCCTGATCTCTATAGGCAGGTGCCCTTTTCCCAGCGAAGATGCCCTCCGCCGTGCCAGATAGTCTTTGGGTTGGCTACTCCTCCGTTCCTCCGTCCGTGGCGATAGCGGCGACAGCGCCGTCGTATTCGGTCGAGATGTCCTGAATCTCCATCCCCAAACAAAGGATCCGGTAGTGCGCAGCGTGGATTTCGTGGCAGCCACGAAGTGCAGGCATCGCACCTGTTTTGAGCAACATACGGTCCCGCGACACGAAAGCTGCCAATTTGACGTCCAAAGAATGGAATAAATCTGCCTTTCTTTGCCACTTAAGTTGAAGAAAGGAAAATTCGGGAGATCAACAGCGGCAGTGCAGATCAGCGATCACACTTTCGACGGATGGGTACGGCAGCATCATCGACTCCTCTACGGTATTGCCTATTGGTGGACAGGCTCCCGGTCGGATGCGGAAGAGCTAACCCAGGAGGCTTTCTTTCAGGCCTATCGATCCCGTTCTGGTTTGCGCGACATAGAGGCGGTGAAGGGTTGGCTGGTTGGAATACTTCGACATTGTTATGCCCAGATGAATCGTAAAGGCCATCACCGGCTTGAGACTTCGCTTGATGAAATGACAGAGGAATTCGGGGAATTGAATCGGCTCGACCAGGATCGCCCAGATCTCGATCAAGTCCTCGCCCTCCGGCAATCTCTGGATTGCCTGGATGAACGCCACAGACTGCCGGTTGTTCTCTTTTACTTTCAGGATCTCTCCTATCGAGAGATTGCCGAAGCTCTCGAATTACCAATGGGAACGGTAATGTCTCGGCTCTCCCGGGCGCGGGAAATGCTGCATGACAGACTGAGCACACGACGGAAGCTGACGATCGTAAAGAAAGAGGCGCGATCATGAGTTGTGAATTGTACAAATCAGAGATGTACGCCTGGAGGGCAGGCAGTGACGTTGCCAGTTTTCAGCCGTTGTTCGATCATCTCGCAATTTGTCCTGAATGCGCAGGGCGCTTTGCGCAGATGACTGCATCGGATAAGCGTATTCAACGCACCTTCCGTGGCTTTCCGGAAAGCCCTGACCTCGAGGCCCGAATCCTGGCGGGATTAGCTCATCAGCGCGCGCAGAGAGCGGCTCGAAGATCGATATGGAAACCCTGGATCTTCGTCCCGGTCTTTGCCTCTCTTCTGATTGTATTTCTTTGGGGGATCAGACCTCAGTTGCAGCAGGCGCGTCTAAACCGGGAAGTTGCAGCTCTCCTGAGTAGTCCCCCTGCGCTCCAGATTGATAGCACCGATCGCCATAGACTCCTTGAATGGAGCTCCGCAAAACTGGAAGGTCCGCCCACCCTTCCCTCTGCGTTAAGCAGAATAGAATTTCGTGGTGCGGCGGCAGTCAGCCTTGTCGACCATAAGGCTGTCTTTCTAAAGATGAAGAATGAGCAACGCGCGAGCCTTCTGATTGTTGATGGACCGTTGACGCAGCAGAATGGATTCCATACTATGCACGAGAAGTCAGGCAGCGCGAGCGTTTGGTCCGACGGAAGGCAGTCCTATGTTCTGCTGTTCAATGGTAATGAGCAGGAATTGCATGCCTATATGACGCAGATGGGCATTTATACCTAATCTCTGCAAAAGACGCGCACACTGGAACTGAGTCTCTCAAACCCTCGATCGCTGGTAGAGCCACGGATGAGACTCGCCGCAGACGCCGGGGTCCCGCAGTGAGCCGATATCGCTCGCTTGGGTTGTTGAAGCGAGGCTCATCACGCCCACAGCGTAAACATATATGTGAGAACAGTCCTGGTGGCTTGTCGCAGATAAATCATTACCAAGAGCGGTAAGAAGCGCCTGAGCCCCTCCATTCGACCGACCTTGGGGTTGGCCAAATAAGCGTTGAGGTAACAGCGCAGCTTGCGAGCCACACCGGGGACCGAAGTGAAAACTCGGCGGGATAACCTCAGCTTCGATTTTGGAGAACCGGAGCGCCTCCTGAGTCAGCCACGAGGGAATAAGTGGACGCGAAGTGAAAACAGATCTGGAGACTCGGTTCCGGGAGCTCCCGTATCAGCGTAGTCTTGTGAGGGCGACGTTTCCCGGGAATGACGTGGATCTCCCGCCCGCGGACACAGGGCGACAACCTCCTTCAGAAGGGCGACGAAGTCCCGGCTGGTGCAGCAAGCAGCGGTTTTTTCGTGAAACCAGCCGGGGGCGCTTTCCAGTGCGGCTTAGAGAGCCCGACTACACGATATGACGGAGCTGCCAGTTGCTGACTACAAATGACCATTAGTGATTCGCGGGCCAGATCTCCTTAGACATTGGCAGGCGTAGTAATGGGTGTCTCCTGGGGGACTCCGCATGCGAAGTGTAGAAGGTTCGACTATTCCACTGGAAGTTAATGATCGGCTTGTCGCCGCTTCGACAGGACGCAGAGGCTGTTCCCGTCACGGTTCGGTGTTACTGCTCCGCCGATAGAGGATGCCACGCTCGGCTCCGCGTTGGCGGAGGCATGCCGTCGCCCTGAACTTAGATGAATCGTTGGTCAGCGTCCGGCGGCACTTTGGCAAATGAGCGCGGATATGTGAACACGAAAGAGCGCTGACGATACCGTGTGAAGCTTCCACGTCCTTAGTTGGGACGAGGGTCCCATCCCCCACAGATGGCGCTCCTGTGTCCTGTCATAAAAAAGACGCCGGCCACGGAATAAGTTGCGCCGTTTGCGCCACTTTACGATTGAGACCGACTTTAACACGGACCCAGGCGCTTCCATACCAGGCATGAGAGGGGCGGAAATGTTGACCTCTGTCCGCGTCACCATTGGAAATCGAGACTCATCGGTAATACCAACCATCTTTACTTAAGGAGATTGTTATGACACACAAAGGCACATTTTTAAGCTTGGTAGCACTCATCTGCGCACTTCCCGCTGGACTTCTACACGCGCAGTCCGTCCCGGTGGCACAGTTTAAAACCTCGTTTCCGTTTTACATTTCCGGCCAGAAGATGCCGGCCGGATCTTACATGGTGACTCAGCCGAGTATTGACCTAAACCTCATTGTGATTCGAGACATGGATTGGTCGCATTCCGTATTAGTTATGTACAACCGTACCCAAAGCAACGATCCGGTTACCCGGGGAGAGGTCACGTTCCATCAATACGGCGACGCCGACTACCTCAGTGCTCTTACGCTGACGGGCGAGGAGACTGGCATGGAAATACCAGCGAGTACTGCTGAGCAAAGGATTGCCCAGTCAAAACAGACAGTTGCTTTAACAAAGAGCGTCGCTCTTCAGTTCGGTGTTACCGGATATTAACCCCGTTTGCGTATTGTGAGCGGGTTCGACGGCTGACTATTCGTCGTCTCTCGAATTAAGCCCTTGCCACGATGCGACTGCAGACCAAAGGCACGCCCGATGCGCACAATCGCCGTCTGGATATGCCCGTTTTCCAGTGCGTGCTGTTGGCGGACATCGATTCCAGTGGCTGCGTGATCACCGCCTCCACCTGCGCGTCGGCGATGGCGGGGCGCGCCAGCCTCGGCTCGCCCAGTGTTCGAAGCTGGGCAGCGGATCAGCGGCCGACGAAACGGACGGCGACCCCGCATCATTCTGCTGGCCATCCCTCTGAGAATTGCCGGTGTGAACCTCTTCCTGCTGACCAGGCATACGTCTGAATCCTGAACCTGCAAGAGGCGGAAAACCGGCTATTTTCGCGTCATGATAGGCGGCACAGCTCCCAGTCGAGACTACGGGGTCGATGCCGGTGCGGATTGCCGTGGCGTGGTCACGGGATACCGTTTGTATCAATTGATTCGAACAACAGGGTAGCAGACAGAACAGAACCTTTCGGATCGGATGTCCCTCGCGGCGAGTGCAAGCGTATTCGTTTACCTCCGGCGTTCGATTTGTGAATCTGACCCGAGGCGACGCTCCGCGGTAGTTTTGACGTGCAATTCAGGATGAACTTGAGAAGCGCTTTCTCACAGGCTATTGCGTATATGGAATAATTTGCCCCCCTTCTCCACCACTTCATTCCTGGGAGCTGTTCTCTGAGAGTTATCATCACTCTACATTGATGCAGGAGAAGAGATCAGTGGCCGATTATTGCTCTGTTCACCAGCCGGCGGTGGTTTCATCGGCTAAGGCAGCCGGCCTGCGCGGTTAGAGCGTCATAGAACGCCTTAACTGCAGCGCGGACTACCTCCTCCCCGGTAACTAATGAATTGGCATTCGAGACCTCTTCTTCAAGCTTTTGCGTCAGCACAAGATTGTCGACCTATTTGGCGCTTCTTTTGCAATCTCTCGCAGAAAACGTAGCAGGCGAGGAATAATCCGCGCGTCCTGTGCCACCTCACTACTGAGCGCGGGTTCCGCAAGGACGCAAACCGCTCGACATCCAGTGCCAGAAGGATAGCCGCATGAAACATCCTGTATCGCGTCTCGAATTTTGCGTCCCTTTAGCCGCACAGGTAGCGCCGATGGCCGTACTCGCGCAAGCCGTCCCACCGAGCTCCTGGAGTGAAGGAAAATGTGAAGCGCTGACCCGTGACTCTGTCTCCATTCGGGCGAAATCAGGCATGGAGCGTGTCGATCCTGAAATCACTCTCTCCTGCGGCTATGAACGTGAAAGCGACAAAATGCCGGGACTGTGCCGGCGCTGTGAATGGGAAGGAGAATGATGTGAGTACAACAGACGTCATCGCAAACGAATCCATCTGTGATGCGGCTCTGGTTTCAGAGGCAAGGGCTGGAAACCACAATGCTTTTGATGAGCTATGCCGACGCTATTCGAGCAGACTGATGGGAAGCATTCGCCGGGTTCTGCAAGACCGATGGGATGCAGAGGATGCACTCCAGGATGCGCTCCTGAATGCGTTTACTCACCTGAAGAGTTTCCAGGGCCGATCCAGCGTCTCCACCTGGATGACAAGAATCGCAATCAATGCCGCTCTTACGCGGCTTCGCAAAAGCAGGGGCGCAGCCGTCTCGATCGACGAAGCTGGAGAAGGAACCGGGCTGGCGCTGAGTTCTGTTCTGCAGGATCGCGCACCCAACGCGGAGCGGCGGCTGATTTATGCGCAGCAGGAGGAGGTTCTGGCAAAGGCTATCGCTCAGTTGTCGCCAGCGCTTCGTTCCGTGCTCGAATTGCGCATCCGGGACGGATACTCGAGTAGGCAGATTGCCCAGACGATGGGCATCTCCGAATCGGCGGTCAAATCGCGCCTCAGCCGGGCCTGTCTTTTTCTTCGCGAGAGGCAATACTCCCGGCCGCATACGCTCCTGCGGTCTGCAGCTCCGCGGTGTCGCCTGTCTCCGATCTGAGAGCGAGCAAGATGTTGCGGACGGAAATCCTCAGGTTCATCACCGGTACTGCTACATGTCTGGCGGGCTGAGTGGCGGTGGACAGTGCTTAGCTCAATCGTTTCACCAGGTCAGGTGCGGCTCCGGCACACCAGGGCTGAGATCGGCATCATGAACGTGCGCTCTCGATATCGTATGGCGCCTTCGACCTTAAATACAGAGTGCGAACTCATAAGTGATTGCGCTCATACGTTCTACTCATAAAAATGCCGGAAGCGCGGAATAATTCGCGCCTCCTGCTCCACTTCACTATTGAGAGCTAATTCAACTGAAACCTACACAGCCCCACTTTAGTCACCGGAAGGATAGTGATATGAGACATTAGGCGCGCAACGCTGAGTTCGCTTCGCTGCCTTCATATAGCAGAGGGCGGTTAACTGGGACGTATTCGTGCAGTTAATGCCGCGTTGGATTGTTGGACGGTCGATACGACCCGTAAGGCGGATGCACGTCGTGTTCCGCCGGTTCTTCGCCACACCTAATTCAGTATCGGGGTGAGTGGTACTGTTCGCGGTCGATGATCAGCGTGTCGACTGCATGTGGAGCTTGTACTCCAATTCATTCTGGTGCACGCGTGGTGCTGGCCTTATGCAGGCGCTTAGTGTCTGCGGGAGAGTTTGGTAATGCGATCTACAGTAAAGATGAGCAGTATGATGTTCCATTTGTTAATTGTTTCGGCCATCGGTACCGCGGCTGCCTCGGCACAGTCGCTTGTGGGCGTGAATGCACGGCTCGATCAGAACCTCAACTCGAAGACAGCCACGGTAGGGCAGGTAGTCACCGCAAGGCTTGAGGAATCAGTGAAGACCCCCGACGGCATCGATCTGCCACGAGGGACCGAATTGGTCGGGAAGGTGGACGAAGTAAGAGCTTCACAGAATGACGGTCCAGCGAGCCTGAGCCTGGTATTCAATACTGCGAAGCTTAAGGATGCCAAACGAATTCCTGTGAAGGCAACATTGCTCGCCGCGGCTCCGCCGAGCAATGGTTTGGAGGTAGTTGATTCCGATGAGATTTTAGGCGTGCCACCGGAGCACGTTGGCGGTGACGAGAGCGTTGAGCAGGAGCCGGGGGCGCTGCGTAAGATCTCCATGAAGAGCGCGGTTAGGAACGATGATTCCGGTACGTTTACGAAAGACCATGGGAACTTTTCTCTTAATACGGGGAGCTTTCTTCAAATTGGAATCGCACCAGTGGCGGGCAGCAGCCAAATGAGCGCGGCCGAATAAGCGGATTTCATTTACAACACTCTGTGCGATGGAGTGCTGTCTGACGTGACAGTGCTCCATCTCCGACTATTCATCTTCAGCGTCGACGCGGTTCCACGAAGGCTTAAGCTTATTAGCTAAGCAGCACGGGAAGGATCATCGCAGGAAACATCCCAGAATTCCAGCGCGGCCCTCCATGTCAAGTCAAAGAAATGCTCAGACAACAGTGACATCGTGCTTGACCGAAATCAATGGTCAGTACGCCTTCCAAACCGCGAAGCGCTTAATGTAGAGCGGGTCTTGCGAGGAGGTGCGCGAGTCGATATTCGCGCCACCACCCCACGCGCCCAACTCCTGCTGCATCCATCCGGCGTAGCAGTACGCCCCGCTGCCCCATGATGGATCATTGATTGGCACAGGATGGTTCACGATCGGCTTCCCGTCGATGTACTCCTCTAACGAGCCTTGTTTGCCGACGTGGTCGTTGCGCCAAGCCAGTCCGTAGGTATGAAGGCCCGCTGACAGGTCGGGACTTCCCGGCGCGCTATAGCGAGCCTCAACGACCGTATGCAATCCCATCGGTTGGTCGTGGACGATGTAGGACGCTTTTGAACTGTTGCCACGCTCAGAATCTTCTCGGCCACATCCACCTCGGATGAATCGTCGCATCGATTTCGGCTGAGTGTTGAGCACCAAAGCTCAACGAGCCAGCCATCCCCCTCACCCGCTCGGTCTGTCGGCATCCTCGCTTGCCACTCGACGAAAGAGCCTGGGTGGATGGTTATCTTCCGTAACTCTGGATGTCGGCCACCTTATTGTCATCGTATTCGTGGTCACCTGGCGCGGCGTACGTGGCCTGAATGGTCAGCCCCACGCCGCGGTCGATAGTCTCGAACGGCGGGCTTGGGTAGGTGCCGAGATAACTCCTGCAATCATCGCCGGGCCGCTCTTCCCACTCAATTCCCTGATGCAGCACGGCATCATCTACGCTCAGAAGGCGGGAGGACTCAGCAGCGATCCCGGCAACGATTTTCGCGACGAAGTAATATCGTTCTTCGGCAGCGGAACGCAGATACAGGAGATGTATGTCACACCGTCTTTGCTGAGTGTGGCGGATTGGGATGTGCTGGCGCAGGCAGCCCGCTGGTCGCGCGAGCGTGCGGCCATTCTGAAGGACTCACACTGGGTAGGCGGCGATCCTGATCAACTGCAAGTATATGGATGGGCTGCATGGAACCCGCAGGGATGGATCGTCACGCTGCGTGATCCGTCGGACCGCGCACAGACGTTTACGCTGCACCTGGGAGCGGTGCTGGAACTGCCACCAGGAGCGGCGACTTCCTTCACCGTACGCCAGCCCTTCGCAGCGGGCGCTCCTCCGGAACACTGGGAGGCGGCGCATGCCGTAACGATCCGCCTGCAGCCATTTGACGTGCGAATCTACGAACGCGGTAAGTAGGCCTCGTCGAAGCCAGTTTGCGCCGTCCTCAAGATTTGCTAATGCGCTATCTTCGCGACGGACGTGTAGTGCGCGTGATACACGGTAAGGGCGCAAATACCTCGGTGGAGCATTTCTGGCTTTGGGGAGCCTGTTACCACGACCATGGTTTGGGCTTTCCGCCCTGCTGGCTGCCCTCAATCGTATCGAGGACCCACAAGTCTTCCACATATGTTGAAGCCATGAACTCTTCGCTCACAGTTTGGTCGGTGACGCTGCTGTGAATCGCTCAATCTTGCGATTCAAACCTTGGACCAGCCATCCCGAATGTCTTAAGACTATAGATTTCTTGCCCCGGTAAAGATCGATACGACGTTGGGCGCAGTGGAGTGGTTTGCTCGGCCTCTCCTCGGAATGTTAGGATTTTTCCCTCTGAGGACTGCTTGAGCACCGGGTTTGCAAGCATTGGATCGACGCCTCGTGGAGTCACAAACGAGCCTTCATCTGAAGACCGTCAAAATCAGGTCCATCGCATAGTCCATTCCAATACGTTCCGCAGCGCGGCGACTCTCCAGTCGCTCCTTCAGTTCCTTACCTCGAAGACAATCAGTGGTGAAGCCGATAGCCTGAAGGAATACACAATAGGTGTTGAAGCTCTGGGCCGCAAGTCGGACTTCGATCCGAAAATCGATCCAATTGTCCGAGTGCAAAGCCATCGACTCAGGGTCAAACTCAAGGAATACTACGAGACCGAGGGCTCCAACGATCCGATCCTGATCCAGTTTCCCAAAGGGCACTACGTTCCCACTTTTGAGGCAGTAGTTCCGGGTGCAGAGAAGTTTCCCGATTCAAAGCCCGAATCAGAGTCCGAACCGCCGGTCGAATCGACTGTCACAGAGGTTTCGCCAGCAATGCCGAGTCGGAGACCGTCGACACGGTGGCGGATCCCCGCAGCGGCGGCCCTGGGCTGTTCGATGCTCGGTTTGGGATATTTAGCGGGCGTCTGGCACGCTCAAAAGCAGGCCGGATCGCAGCAAGGTTCTGGATCCTACGATCCGGAGGTAGTTGCGTTTTGGGCTCGGCTGCTCGGGAACGACGCCACGCCGGTAATCGCCTATCCTGACGCTGTTTTCCTTCTCGACGACTCCAATGATCTGTTTCGGTTTCGCCACGGAGCTATCGACAGCCGGGGAGCCTTGGTCGACCCTCACGTAGCCAGAGAATTCGCCGCAAATCCAGGGCTTGTCTCTCAGGCGGGCCAGCTTTATTACGAAAATGGCTACACGGGGACAGGGGAACTGGAATCCGTAGCAATGCTGGCCGGGCTCCTCGGGAAGATGGGTGTCCGGCCGATTATCAAGTCAAGCAGAGACGTCCTGCCCGAGGACCTGGCTCATCACAATGTGATTCTGCTCGGCTCCCCGTTTCAGAATCCTGCGGTTGCGCAGTTGATGACCGCCGGCGACTTCAGCTTCAAGAATCCGGACCAGCACCACGAACAATGGCGGGCTCAGATCGTGAACGCCCATCCCCGGCAGGGAGAATCGGCTATCTATGGAACGGAACGCGATGCCGTGAGCAAGACGCTGACTGCCGATTTTGGAGTCATTACCGTCGCCAGGAGTGCCAGCTCGGGGCGATGGATTGCGATTTTGGGCGGACTCGACACAGAGGGAACGGAAGGCGCCACGATTTTCGTCACCTCCAGACCCGGTGTGGAACACCTGAACGAAGCTTTGGCAGAGAACGGTGACGGCGGCAAGGAGCTGATGCCTTTTCAGGCTCTGGTGCATGTCGACCTTGCCAAGGGCTACCTGGTCATGGGTGAGGACCTCGTAAGCCTGCACCCACTTCAGCCCTCCCGTCCCGTGGCAGCAAAGTAAGCGCCTTCGTTCCCTCAGCTACTCCTGTCCTCTATTTCCTGTACTTCCTCTACTTCCTCGTGCCTGGAAATCCTCTCCTTGCGTTGTAACGTGCGCTGTAACGTGTCTGAAACCTAATGGAATCTTGCAGGAAACACTCGCAGTTGCGGCTCGGTATCCCCGGCGTTACTGGTGAGTCGTCTGCCTGGGTCAATAGGGTTGCGACTGTTTTCGAAGCACTTTTGTGAGGCAGGACGCAGGAGGTTTAAGGTGGAAAGGAAAAAAGACCATCCAAAGAACGGCTGCAGGCTCGGCTGGAAAACCCGTTGGGCATTGTGGGCCCTGATATTTTTCTGTGTTCTGGCAGTCGCCCCATTCTCCGGGGCGCAGGGAGTCAGTGGGCGAATCACCGGCACGGTTGTGGATTCGACCGAGGCGGCAATCGCAAATGCCACCGTCACCGTGACCAACCAGGACACCGGAATTGCGATTACGACCATGACGGATTCGCGGGGCAGCTACCAAGCCAACAACCTTCCTCCTGGGAATTACCAGGTGCAGGTCGTCGCCGCGGGGATGCAAACCATGATCTCGAAGGGCATCGTAGTCACGGTCGACAGCACCACGCCGGTGCCGGTAACACTGAAAGTAGGCGCGCAGACCGAGTCGATCACCGTCTCTGAGACGCCGGCACTGTTCGATACGACCAGCTCATCGATTGGGGAACTCCTGAATAATCAGGAGATTACATCTCTGCCTCTAAATGGGCGCGTCTTTTCGCAGCTCGTGCAGACGGTGCCCGGATCTGTCGCGGCTGGCTTTCGGCAGCGCACCTGAAGCTGCCGCCGGAGCCGGATCCTATGGTTCACACTTCAGCCAGCGTTAACGGAATGCCCTGGGGTGGAACCACTTACACACTCGACGGCGTCAGTGACATGGAGCAGGAGAATGCCTTCATCAATGTGACGCCGCCGCTCGATTCGATCCAGGAGATGAAAATCTCGACCAACAACGCCGACATCACCGTTGGCACCTATGGCGGAGCGCAGGTGAATGCCTTCATCAAGTCGGGAACCAACCAGTTCCACGGTTCCGCGTACGAATTCTTCCGGGACGATTCCCTGAATGCCGACCAGTGGAGAGCCAGCAGCAAAGCACCCTACCGCGCAAACCAGTTCGGCGGATCGCTCGGAGGCCCAATCCTCAAGAACAAGGTCTTCTTCTTCGTCGACTATCAGGGACTGCTGCTGCGAAATGGCATCTCCTACATTCTCACCGTCCCGACGCAGCTGATGACCCAGGGCACCTTCCTGAAAAGTCAATTTCCCAATCCGATCTACGATCCGCAGACGAAGGCCCCTTTCCGACCGTGAGCACACGCGCAGGGAGACGCCTGGCAAATTCCAGCTGACCGGTTCGATCCGGTCTCGGCAAACATGGTCGCCGCCAACAAGATCTGGCCGGCGGCGACCGACCAGTCGAGCATCAGCAACAACTACAAGGCGAACACGGTCGAGCCAGACAACAACCATCAGTTCGATGTAAAGGCCGACTACCAAATCACAGAGAAGGACCGCTTCTTTGGGCGCGAATCCTATCAGCGTCGTGACCTCTCGGCGCCGTCACCCGGGACCCGCGCTTCATCCAGATCGGCGATGTCAACGCCCAGACACGCGATCACAACGCTGCGTTGGGTTACGACCATACCTTTTCACCAAGGATGTTGAACGAGCTGCGCTTTGGTTTCGACCGTTTCTACACGAAAGACTTCGGAAACGATCTCGGAACCAACGAAAACTCCGCTCTCGGCATACCGAACGGAAACGATCCGGCATTCGGCGCAACCGGCATTGGAAACTTCAGCATCGGCAACATTGCGCAGACGGGTTCCCAGGGCTGGACCAACTCGCACCGCATCAGCAACTCCTACCAGATCACCGACAATCTAACCAAAGTATGGGGTCCGCACACCTTCACGTTCGGCGAAGATTATCGGCGGCTTCAGGCTTCGCTCACCAACTCCGACGCAAACAAGAACGGAGACTTCACCTACATCTCCGATTACACCAGCAGCTGCACGACGGACCCCAACTGCACGAATTCAGTCGGCGGCAACCAGTTCGCCAGCTTCCTGCTCGGACTGCCGTCGTATCTCGATCGGGGATACGTGGCTACGGACCCTGCGACGCGGGCGATCATGCTTGGTGTCTACGGACAGGATCAGTACAAGGTCAACCGCAACCTGACCCTGACGCTTGCCCTTCGCTGGGATGTGATCACTCCGGCAATCGACAAGAATAACCGCCAGTCGAACTTCAACCTTGAGAACGGTGTACTCGATTTCGCGACGAACGGCAATCGCGGTCCGAATGTCGACAACTACTATGGCGGCTGGTCGCCGCGTGTAGGTTTTGCGTATACACCGGGAAATGCCAATACCACGATGAGTGGCGCATTTGGAATTACGCATTTCCCCGGAAACTTCGGGGCACTTGGTGGATTCCTCGAGCGCAACTTCCCATTCTTTGAAGTCTTCACAAATCCTGCACAGCAGCGGAATGTTCCTCTCACACCGCTAAGCGTCTCCGGTCTTCCTGTGTATGTTCCTACTCCCACGAGCGCGCCGGTAGAGCCTCCACCCAGCATCTCGGTCAGCTACATGGATCGTCATATGCAACCAGATGTTGCGTACGCATGGAATTTCGGCGTCGAACAAAAGCTCTCCAATGCGACGGCCATCAGCCTCACGTATGTTGGTACCCACGGTCTCCACCTATTTCGCCGCTACGACATCAACACCCCGCCTCCTGGAGATACGCCCTTCAACTCCCGACTGCCATATCAGTATTTCAATCCCGGGGGCGAACAATACGCGACCAATATCGGCTTCGCCGGCGCGAACGGGAACTCCATCTACCATGCGCTGCAGGCGGAGCTGAAGACCAGGTTCACGCGTTCGCTGACCGGCCGTGTCAATTACACATGGTCAAAGGAGCTGGACGACATGAATGTCTGGTGGCCTCTCGACGATTCCGTCAATCGCGGTGAAGGCACGAGCCAGGCGCCGGACGTTCCACAGAATTTCATCGCCAGCCTGGTATTCCAGCTTCCGTTTGGACGCGGCGAACGCTGGCTGTCGACAGCCTCGCGACCTGTGGATCTATTACTCGGCGGATGGCAGCTCACCACTATTTCAAAGCTCCAGTCTGGCACTCCACTTAGCTTCAACGCTGCCTACGACAATCTGGGAAGCGGCGTAACCAATCACGCTGACGTTACCTGCTCCAACGTGCGAACCATCGGCTCAGTTTCGGAATGGTTCGACACCAGCTGCTTCAGTACGCCCGCGCCGTTGCAGCTTGGAAATTCGGGCTTCGGCAAAGTGCATGGCCCGGGATACTACAACGCGGACCTTTCGCTATCGAAATCAGTAACGATTCATGAGTCGATGAAGGTAGCCGTGCAACTCGATGCCTTCAACCTGTCGAACACGCCGCACTATTCCAATCCGGACACGAACCTGGCTGATTCAAACTTCGGTCAGATTGGGGGCACCAACGGCAATCCGAGACAGCTGCAGATAGGAGTTCACTTTACCTTCTGAGAAACGCGAAGAGTGCGGAGCATCGAGACTGCACACGACTCCGCCCTCTCGTTCATCCCAAATATCGACTCAACTGTAAAGGATCGCCTGTGAATCGGAGGAATTTTGTCCGAAACGGGGCAGCGATTGCGTTCGTAGCTTGTGCGGACGGATTGGCACTCCACGCCGAATGCAACAGCGGCAAACAACATCGTCCCGGAAACTCCAGGCGAAGCACCCAACTACTGGTGCACCTGGGCCGTGCAGAACTATATGTACGGGCATAACCTGCGAGAGCTTAAACCGGAAGTGCTCGAAGGCGACTCCGGGAGCCGTCTGGCTCACAATGCGATGAACGAGACGGTGCTGCTTGGCGCCGGACGGATGGGCGAAGACGTTTTTCCCGAGCGTCCGGAAGGACCTTTACCTCATGCTCGATGACGGTTGGGAAGCAGGCGGAACATCGACCTTCGACCTCGACACTGCAAAGTTTCCGTCGTTTACGGGCTCACCCGACAAAGCGTCTTGCGGCGCTGAATAAAGCCATACAAGACGAAACTGGCGCGGAGCCGCGCTGTGGTGCCGCAACACTCCAGGCGGCGCCACAGGACGAGCAGTCTCGAGATGCTGAGCCAGGCAGGCGGGCGTTCGTTATTGGAAGATCGACATCGGCGATCCTGACTTTCACCTCGTGGACCTGCGCCGATCGAATCACGCGCATCTGCAATTCGAACATGTGCATGGGGAGACTCGGCGCTCAATGGAGAGTGGCGAAGAGATGGAAGATTCGGTCCGCAACCGTGGGGTTCGCGCAGACAACAGATTCTGGCGAATACCGATGTCTATCGCACCTACGATGTGACGTCGATACTTTCTCTGCCGACCACGCTCGACCGACTGGCAGAAATGCTGCAAGGGTGTGCAAGGACACACAGATGTTCGTGCATTACTGAATGTCGAAGACGAAGTCTATGTGGCCGCGGTCATGGGATGCACAATGGGTATCTTCCGGCATCCGCTTGTGGGCTCGCCGACCCGGTGCCGATCTGGATCTCTTCTTCAACGGATCACGCCAGGCCAAGCGGAGAATGGATGAAGTCGTTCGTGCCCTTCGCTGGCAGCGCATCGCACCTCCTTTTCCAGCCGGAGAAGGATCGGTTAAGTCAGCAATGAGGTCTTAGCACGGACAGCTGGACTTTCGAAAGAGGCCAGACCTGGGAGAACGATCTCGTCGGGCACACCGCGTATCAGGGAGCGCCATCCGTAATGACACGCAATCTCTCTCTTCCGCGTGTGACAGCGGCGGCAGACAAGCCGTTCGTATTTGCTTCGAGATTTCCCAATGGAGCAGTCGCCATCGGCATACAGGAACGCACTCACCCTGGCCACGCATTGGTATCTGCCGCAGACGGAGATCGAGCTCGACGTGACGGATGCGCCGGGCCCGTTCGGAATCTTCGGCAGCTGCAAGATTCTGACTTTGATCTTTGACAAACCTTTGATTGGCAAACGCATCGTGGTTCAGGACCTCGCGGCAAACGAGGCGTTCGATGTAACCGGCAAAATTCGAGTGAATGATCGGAGACTGCAATTGACTGAGGCGCACATAAAGAACTTTGGGCTGGGTGGTGCGCTCGAACGGCGATCTTTCCTCACCGGGTCTGGTCTTATCTTTGCTCCAGTATCGATCGGAGAAGACGAGTGAAGTTGTCAGGGTCGTAGCTGCGGCCGTTTTCGTTGCGGGGCATGCGGTGCTGGCTCAGCAGCAGGTTATACAATCGCCGCTCAGCTTTACCTCGTCGATACCCTGGCTGACTCGTTCCTTTGACTGGGCAAAGAGTCAGGCGCTTCAATACAGCCGGCCCGGCTCGGGCCAATGGGGCCATGGTACGAAGCGGCGCTTCCTGGACGAAATGCCTTTTGCATGCGCGATGTCTCACACCAGGCCGAAGGCGCGGCCGCACTTGGTCTTTATGCTGCCAACAGGAATATGCTCGGACTCTTCGTGCGATCGGCTGCCAAGTCGAGGGATTGGGCTGCCTTCTGGGAGATCGATAGTGAAGGCAGGCCCTCCTCTGCAGACTTTGTCTCCGACGACGACTTCTGGTTCAACCTGCCAGCCAATTTCGATGTGCTCGATGCTTCGTTCCGAATGTGGCGATGGACAGGAGACGATAGCTATCGAAGAGATCCTGTCTATCGGCGTTTTTTTTACTTCACGACGACTGACTATCTCAGGGAGTGGCAGTTGGATCCGGGGAACATTCTCAAACGCCCGCGTATTGCAAACCAAAGGCTGACGAAAGGTAAATTCGTCAACGCGCGGGGTATTCCTAGTTATTCAGAAGGAACAAAGGACTTCATCGTCGGAGCAGATTTGCTTGCTGCTGAATATCGAGGCTTGAAGTCCTTTTCCCAGATCGCGAGCGATCCGAGGCAGGCGGAATCAGCGGAGCGCAAAGCTGCTGCTATTCAGGCACTGCTTGAACGAGTGGGCTGGTCTGAGCAGGGACATCACTATCTCGGTGCTATACGCAGCGACCTGAGTGGTTATGGCTCCGCAGATACGATGGTTCTATATTTCGAAGCAGCGAAAGACCAACAACACATCCGGGGCGCGCTCGACTACATCGCTTCGCGGGAATATTGGAAGAAGATTAATATCGAAGAAGAGAGCTACGTTCCGCTCACACTCTTCCGTTACGACCGAAGCGAAATTGCCTACCGTGTACTGGCCAACATCAGCGATCCACAAAAGGCGCGACGAGAATATCCAGAGGTTTCCTACTCCGTCATAGAAGCCATCGTTGGCGGGGTCATGGGCGTTGCTCCCGGAAACGGACGCGATGGCTACGATGTCAGTACGTTATCGCGCCTCCTGAGCAACAGAGATCAAGCCACAATAACCGACCTCGCCATCAAACAAAAAAAGATCGAGATTCGTCACACGGGACATTTCTCAAGTCGTTTCTCAAATCTCCGCGGACCCTCATTACACTGACGCGCGGAGTTTCCAGGAACAGCCAACCAAATAACGGCTGCTGGCAAGATTTTTGCCGCCAAGCATTCGTTCACCTCTGAAGGCGTTGCGATTAGCTGGATTGACCTGACGGTCGGTCCCGGCGAAAGCGTTTCAGCGATTGTGAACCGAAAAGAGTCTTACGACTCCTCAATCTTGAACACGCCCGAACAGCAATTCTGAACAGTCTGAGCAGCCCTGAGTCGCAGCGTGGGTATCGGCATGTGATCGACGATTCGTGGACTGGTACTGTTCCCAGCCACGTCTTTCGTTGAAGGTGCAGACAGTATCGGGCAGCTATTTTCAGACGCTGGGCGTGGAAGCGCAAATCGGGCGGGTGCTCAACGAAGGCGACGACTCAAGCGAGGGCAATCGCCCGGTGGTGGTGATCAGCGACAGCTTCTGGGAGCGGGATCTGGGCCGGGATCCGGGAGTTCTGCACCACACGATCAAACTTGGGGGACGTTGTCTACCAGGTTGTGGGCGTCGCACCAGCCGAGTTTTTCGGAACGACGGTTGGCGATTTGTCGGATGCCTGGGCTCCACTGTCGATGGCTGGATCGATTCCTCCGCACTGGGGACAGTACAAGGGCGACTTCTCCGAATCGCTGTATATCATGGGGCGTCTCCGGCCCGGTGTGGGCATGGCGCAGGCAACGGCGAATGCGAATGTGCTGTTTCGGTCGATCCTGCTGAGTTTTCCCGACGCGCGGCTGACGAAGGTTAACCTTGCGAACCTGAATCACGCGCACGTTCAGCTGGAAAGCATGGCGCGGGGGCTCTCCATCCTGCGCAATGAATATTCCGAGCCTCTGAAGGTGCTGATGGCGAGCGTCGCACTGGTTCTGCTAATTGCCGGCGCGAACATCGCCAACCTGCTACTGGCGCGCTCGACGGCGCGTGCGCGCGAGCTTGCGGTGCGGCAGGCGCTGGGCGCGGGGAGGATGCGGATCATCCGGCAACTGCTGACGGAGAGCCTGGTGCTGGTACTGGCCGGCGGAGTGCTGGGCATCGGCCTGGCAGCGGGGGCCAACCGCATTCTGCTGCGGATGATTTCGCAGGGGCCGGAGACGGTACCGCTTGACGTGGGCCTCAACCTGCGACTGCTGGCCTTCACCTGCGCGATTACGATCTGCACGGCGCTGCTGTTTGGAACGCTGCCGGCGCTGCGAGCGACCGGCTGTAGCTGACGGAGAGTTTGAAGTGCGGACGAGGGGGCTCAGCCGGAAGCGGCCGCACGCCGCTGGGAAGGATTCTGGTGGTGTCGCAGGTAGCGATTTCCCTGCTGCTGATGGTGGGCGCGTTCCTGTTCCGGCGCACGCTCATCAACCTGAACCACGTGAACACGGGCATCAATCCGGATCACGTGCTGACGCTGAGGATCGACTCCGACGCAAAGAGTTCCAAGGACGACGATCAGCGCAAGAATGAGTTGTTCAAACAAATCGAGATCCGCGTGGAGGCACTGCCGGGCGTCGAGGCAGCCAGCTTCTCCTCTTTCCGATTTGATGAGGGAAGCTGGAACACGGGAATCGCGGTTCCCGACATGCCGCTGCGCCGCGACGTGGACGTGAGACACAATCTCATCGGTAATGACTATTTCAGGGTCATGCAGATTCCGTTGATCGCCGGACGCTTCTTCGGCCCGCAGGATACGGCCACATCACAGCGGGTGGCGATCATCAGCGAGCACATGGCGCGCACGCTGTTTCCCGCCGGCTCGCCCATTGGACGCACCTACACCGTAGGCTCCGCGGACGATGGGGACACGCCCCTGCAGGTGCAGGTGATCGGCGTGACCCAGGACGTGAAGGCCGGAGACCTTACCGAGCCAACCTTGTACATCGACTACATGCCGTACACGCAGCGGGCGTGGGGGTTCGGGGACTTCGAGGTTCGCTATTCCGGAGATCTGGGCGGCATCTCGAAGGCGGTGCAGCGGACAATCCATGGGATCGATCGGAGCCTGCCCATCAGCGAAGTGAGCACTCTGAGCGAGCAGGTGTCTCGCTCGTTCACCAACGAGACAATCGTTGCGGAGCTATCAACTTTCTTCGGGCTGGTGGCGGTGTTTCTTTCCTGCATCGGGATCTATGGTCTGATGTCCTATCTGGTGGGGCGGCGAACAGGAGAGATCGGCATTCGCATGGCCCTGGGCGCCGGTCGATCTGCCGTTGCGTGGCAGGTGATGCGCGAAATTGTCATTCTGGTCCTGGCCGGTATGGCAATCGGGCTGCCGGCGGCGCTGGCGGGCGGCCGACTAGTAGGAAAGCTGCTGTACGGGCTGAGCGGAACCGATCCTCTTAGTCTTGGAGGAGCGATCGCGGTGCTCACGGCGGCCGGGCTGCTGGCCGGTTATCTGCCAGCGCGCAGAGCGGCACGCATCGACCCGCTGGTGGCACTTCGCTATGAATAGATGAGCGAGGCAACGAGGCAGAAGTTGGTCCAACGTCCGAGCAGCACGGCTTTGGCGAGGGATCATACAAGAGTGTCCTCGCGTTGACCTCCACGGGCCAGCCGGATTTCAACCTGCCTGCCCTGCTGCGTCGCCGCGCGGCACGGCACAATTCACATCACTTTCAAATTACGACTTGATTAGTCCGCGTTAATGTGCGATGGTATCTGCATATCGGACTAAATTGGTCCGATATGAGGCGTGAGGGAGCCTCCGGGCCTGACATTACGGACAGCTGGAGTGTCTTCGTTGAGCGCGGTTATCCCTTCTGCTTCTATTGTTTACGGCCATCCGCGGCTGCGGCTTCGGACCCTCATCCGCAGGCTGCACCAAGCTATCGGGCTGAGCTTTGGACTCATCCTCGCCACCCAGGGCGTGAGCGGAGCCGTCCTGGTTTGGCGACCGGGCCTTGACCGGCTCCTTTTACCGAACCTGACTCACTCGCCGACTCTCGGACCCCGTGGATCTTTGAACGCGGAACTGGCGGCGGTTCGCAAAGTGGCTCCATCGGGCGAAGTGCGGATGGTCCGCATAGCGGAAACCGCAGACGGCACCGATGTATGGACTCTCGGGGTACCCGGGGGTAACGCAGATGTTCCGAGTCATGGTTCGCGCGTGACGGTGTACGTCTCGCCTCACAGCGCAGAGGTCGTTGGAATTCGGGGCCCGCAACGCGATGCGATCGACCTCCTCGTGGAACTGCACCATAACCTGCTCATGGGCCGGCTCGGCCGTGCTGTACTCGGCTATCTGGCAATTGCGACCATGCTTCTCGCCGTGAGCGGGCTTTGGTCGTGGTGGCCTGCAAGGTGGACAGCCTCCCGTATCCGTCCGCGAGCGGCTGCAAAGCCTCTTCATCTGGCGCTTGGCTTTTGGACGATGTGGCCTTTGCTGATCATTGCAACCACAGCCCTCTATTTCATCTGGAAACAACCGATTCAGAAAGCATTCGGCGTCTCGGACTCGCCGCCGGCCGCGCGGCGGGTGTTGATGCGGCGGCAGCATCGAGGGCACGAGGATCGCGAGCCAAATGCTCTTCCCACAAATGCGGCTTCCCTCGATTTCATCGTAGCCGCCGCCGTATCTGCATTGCCGGGAGAACAAATCGTCGCTTTGCATTTCCCTGAAAAGCCGGGCGACCCGTTCACCATCTTCTTTGCGCCGGCAGGTCAGCACTACCGCGCGGCGCCCGATGCGGTGATAGTGCAAGCTTTGCCGGACGGCCGCGCGCACGTAGACCACGTTCTTCGGTGGCGGCAATTGCCATTCCGCAAGCGACTGCTGGAGTGGCTGCCGCGCATCCATCAGGCGGAATCCGGGGGAACGCCGATCGAGGTTCTGTGGTCGGTCACCGGCTGTATGCCCGCTGTGCTGTATGTCAGCGGCTTCATGCTGTGGCGGCGCCGGATAAGAGCCGCGAAGAGTTTGTCTTTGCAACCGGGCGCTCGATGAAGTCCGCAATTTCGACAACGATCTGGAAGGCACGTGAAGGCGCGCCGGCCACAACCGACAGGAGAACGACCGTAATGCAGAAGTTGCTGCAGAGAAAGACCCGCAGAGGATGGGAGGTTCGCGCAGGATGGCGCTGGCGCACCGCTATGACCACGCTGCTTGCGCTGGGTGGCGCACTGCTTCCCGCAGGATTGAAAGCGCAGAAGAATGCCGCCCCGTCACCAACCGCGAACTTCGGCGACAGCATACCGGCAGACGCACCGGCCGCCGCGACCGAGCATACATTCGCGATCCCTGCCAGTCCCCTGCCCGCCGCTCTCAATGCATGGCAGCAGACAACCGGCGTACAGCTGGACATAGCGATCGCTTCCGACAAGCTCGCTACTTTGCAGACAGCCGGTGTCACAGGCCGCCTCAATGACGCCGTTGCGTTGAAGCAGTTGCTGAAGGGCACCGGACTTTCGTTCTCGTTCGAAGGGGACGGCCGGGCAAAGATCGAGGTCCGCAGTGTGGAACAGGTCGAGGTGACGAGTTCAGTCGCCTCGATCGCCATGCAGCAATTCCCAGTGCCGGTGCTCGACACTGCCCAGACCATCGACACCGTGCCGCAATTTGTCATGCAGGACCAGGCCGCAACAACGCTGCGGGATGGACTTCGCAATGTACCTGGGATCAGTATGGCGGCCGGCGAAGGCGGAGCGCAGGGAGATAACCTGACCATTCGCGGATTCAGCGCGCGCAACGATATTTTCCTCGATGGGATCAGAGATTTCGGCAGCTACTATCGCGATGCCTTCGATTACCAGAGCATCGATGTGCTGGAAGGTCCGGCCGGCGTGGAGTTCGGCCGCGGTTCAACCGGTGGCGTGGTCAACCAGGAGACGAAACAGCCGGAGCTGAACCGGTTCGTGCGCGGAAACGGCCAGTTCGGCACCGATGAGATGCGCCGCATCACGGTCGATGTCAATGAGCCCCTTCCCAGCCTCGGGACCGGCGCTGCCTTCCGTCTGAACGCCGTCGGAACCGAGTCCATGGTAGCCGAACGGGACATCGCGGAGATCCGGCGCTTCGGCATTGCCCCAGTCATCGAATTTGGGCTAAATACACCCACCCGCTTCGAGGTGCAGTATTTACACGAGTCAGAGAACTCCACGCCGGATTACGGCCTTCCCTACTTCGGCCCCGCGATTGCGTCGGTCGACCGGAGCACCTATTACGGTTTCGCCTCAGGCAACTATCTGCGGACCAATCCCGATGTTCTTACCGGCAAGATCGAGCATGACGTTAACACCCATCTGGTAGTCAGAAACATTCTGCGCTGGGCGAATTATCCGCGTAACGTACGGATCACGGAGCCCCTGATCAATACCGCCGCGGTGATAACCACTCCAACCGCTGCAGGCGCGCCAGTGTTCGCAACCTGCGCCCAGGCGTCCACGCCCTCAGCTTCCTGCTTCGCGCTCAATACGCCGCTCAGTCAGGTAATGGTAAAGCGCAACCAGCTGACTGCGCGCAGCACGGAAGACATGCTCTGGGATCAGGTAACGGCGAATGCCCACTTCGATTTTCTGCACGCGGCCAACGATCTGGTCCTCCTCATCGAGGGTGGGCGCGAGAGATCCGATCCGGATCGCAACGGCTACACCATGCCCTACGTTCTGGCCGTCGATCCCAACCCGTACGACCCGTTCCTGCCCGTCTCGACTTATCCGGGAGTAAGGACATATGTGACTTCGCAGTCCTATGGATTTGGATTCAACGACACGCTGCAGTTGCGGACGTGGCTGCTGCTGGCCGGCGGTGTGCGCTTCGACTACTTCAATACCAACTCGCATGCGGCTGCGAATCCGCTGGCTTCTCCGGCGACGGCAGCCTTCGATGTAAGCCGCCTGGACAAGCAGCCGACGTATCGCGCGGCACTGGTGCTCAAGCCGCGGCCGAACGGTAGTTTCTACTTCGACTGGGGCACCTCATTCGACCCTTCCGCCGAGTCGCTCTCGCTGAGCGGCAACAACGCCACCGCGCCTCCGGAAGAGAACGAGACCTGGGAGGCAGGCGGAAAGTGGGACTATCTGCAGGACCGGCTTAATTTCTCTGGAAGCATTTTTCGCACGCGCAAGGACAATGCGCACGAAACAGACCCGAATAACTCCGCCAACACCCTGACGGTTGGCACCTATATCGTCCGTGGTCTGCAGATTGGCGCTCTCGGACATCTTCCGCACAGCTTCGATCTCGTGTTGGGCTATGCAGTGCTCGAGGGATATCTGGAGAACTCCGCCCTCAATGCATCGCCTTTCAACGCGGTCAACGTTGCGCTGCTTGCACTCCACGATCCGCGCGCCAATACGGCTCCATTCTTTATCAGCCCGAATGGCTTCCCGCTCGCCAATGTGCCAAGAAACAGCGGAAATCTATGGGTGACACATCGGCTCCGTGGGCGCTTCAGCGGTGGTCTCGGCATTAATTACACCGGAGCACGGCGTGCCAGTTCCGGGGCGCTGATTGGGGTTTATAACACCAGCTTGCTCATCGATGTGACGCAGGTACCACTGGCCGCGAAGGCTATCCCCGGCTACTGGATTTGCAGCGCGATGGTCCGCCGCCCACTTACCGAGCACATGGATTTGCAGATCAACGTGAACAACCTGACCAACAAGTTCTATATCGACGAACCTCACCCCAACCACCTGGTTCCGGGCGAGGGCCTCAATGCGCAATTCGGACTGAACTACAAATTCTGAATGTCCGCGCCGGCACTGGCTACCCGCCCTTAAAGCGGACCATAGCCGGCGGCGCGCTCCTGAATGGAAGAATCGTTATGTTGATTGTCATTCCTGAAGTTTTCCCGAAGCCTAAGGTCGCCGAAATCCGGCGGGCCCTCGACAGCGCGGAGTGGGTCGACGGGAAAGTGACCGCGGGCCCTCAGTCCGCGCAGACTAAATTCAATTCGCAGATTCCGGAAGATCACCCGGTAGCGCAGCAGACAGGTGACATGATCCTGCGGGCGCTGGGAACGAATCCCCTCTTTCGTTCCGCCGCGTTGCCGCTCCGCGTATTTCCCCCGTTGTTCAATCGATACTCCGGCGGCCAGACGTTTGGCACGCATGTCGACAACGCCATTCGCACGCATGCCGCCAGCGGAGGCCGGATTCGCACGGATCTTTCCTGCACTCTGTTCTTCTCCGAACCGGACGAGTACGACGGAGGCGAATTGGTCGTCGAGGATACCTACGGCTCCAGGGGGGTTAAGCTGCCGGCCGGCGATATGGTGCTCTATCCCTCAACAAGCCTCCATCACGTGACTCCGGTGACACGGGGAGCGCGCGTCTCCAGTTTCTTCTGGCTGCAGAGCATGATCCGTCAGGACGTTCATCGTTCGCTGCTCTTCGATATGGACAACGCAATCCAGCGGCTGTCGCGCTCTCCGCATGCCGAAGCCGACGAAGTGAGAGAGGCGACGGTGCAACTAACCGGCGTGTACCACAATCTGCTGCGGCAGTGGGCCGAGATGTAGTTCGACCGGCGGACCCCGAATCGTCCCCACTCATGAGCTTCGGCGCTTGTACAGGTCGAAGGAGGCTCGTGTCACCCTCATGACGCGGGCCTCTTTATTGTTGTAACTTCACGAAAGCTGGCAGGCCGACCCTGCACACTTCTACTTCCAAGGCAGCGGCAAAGGCTGAACATTGATTGCCACTGGCTTATCGATTGAGTACACGGATGCCTGGCTGTGGCTGGTTAAAGTCATAGTTAACACCTATCGCCGGTTGGCGCAGGCACCTGTGTCAGTGGGTATCAATGGCAGCAGGGCCGATAGACTCATCCATAGCAACTCGCGCCGACCGTAAGGAATTTCAATTGACCGGGGGGCATCTCCAGAATCACGCCAGCAAGAATCTGAATGGGGGGTGACGTGCACAAAGCCAGGCTTCGGGATCGCACGGGCCAAGTAACAGCACAATTGTTGGGACGCAGATTCTCTGTCGGCGTGCTGTGTTTAGCCTGTTCGATGGGATCTGCCTCGCCACAGCAGATCATCCACTCCCGTTCCATGGACGGGCAAACGGAGATTAAGCAGAACGGTATGGCTATGGTTCGCGCGGGATAGTGCTCGCCCATGGTGGGAGCTTCGATGAGACCAATTGGAAGGATCAGGCTCAGATACTCGCAAAAGACGGCTTTCTGGTGCTGGCGCTCCGATTCCGGGGAGACCGGCCGAATCCACCGAATCACCGGGTTCGTTTAGCTCGGCGGAAGACAATGCAGACGACGTTCTGGAGGCCGTTTCCTACCTTCACAGCCTTAACGTAAAACAAGTCTTCGCCGTCGGCGACAGCCTGGGTGGCGACGCGGTAGGGGAAGCTGATGCGCGTTCTCAACCGGGATCCATATCGCGAATCGTTCTACTGGCACCCTCCGGAGGTGACCAACCGGAGAAACTGGGCGGACGCAAGCTCTTCATCGTTGCCCGCGACGATCGCAGTGACGCGGGGCTGCGCCTGCCGGAAATCACCAACCACTACGCGAGGCCACCGCAGCCCAAACGTCCGGTAATCCTCGATGGTTCGGCCCATGCCCAGTTCCCGTTCAGAACGGATCAGGCCCGAAACTGCTGCAAGAGATCCCTGAATTCGTTTCAGCGCCCTGACGCCCGCAGCGGCTAACCGGCCTACACCAGCACTGCAGGGAGTTGACATACAACGCTTGCAACCGGTAACGTGCCGGAGTGGTAGGCCACTGCATAATTATGGTCTGTCCTCTCTGCCGTAACGAGTGGCGAGCCACCGGCCTCAAATGCAGCGATAAGGAGACGCATGCGGATCGCGCAGGTTGACACCTACGTTGTCGGGAACCCCTGGAAAAACTGGGTCTTTGTCAGGGTTCAAACCGACGATGGGACCTATGGGATCGGCGAAGGGACGGTCATGTACTTCGCCAAAACGGTGGAAGCCGCAATTCGCGAACTGAGCCCTTTCGTCATCGGTATGGAACCCGTACAGGTAGAAGCAATCGCACAGAAGTTGGTTCGCGATCCGTATGCGGACGGCGCGCAGATCCATATGGCAGCCATTGCAGCTATTGAGATGGCGTGCTGGGACATCGTGGGCAAGGCTCTGCATCAGCCCATCTACAATTTGTGGGGCGGACGCTGTCACGAGCGCCTGCGGGCCTATGCGAACGGCTGGTACCGCGGCGAGCGCACTCCGGAACTGTTTGCCGCCCGAGCCAAAGAAGTTGTGAGCCGAGGCTATACCGCGCTGAAGTTCGATCCTTTCGGAAATGCCTGGCGGACGCTGTCGAGCCACGAATTTGGGCTTTCCATGGACATCATCGCGGCGGTTCGCTCCGCGGTAGGGACAGAGGTCGACCTTCTGATCGAAGGCCACTCGCGCTTTTCGCCGGCAACGGCGGTGCAGGTTGCGAAAGCAATGGAACCGTTCCACCCCATGTGGTTCGAAGAGCCGGTGCATCACGGCAACATCTCTGCCATGGTCGAGGTTGCGCGTCAGAGCCCGGTGCCGATCGCGACCGGGGAAAGCTTTTCGAGCAAACATCAGTTTGCCGAGCTCCTGAAGCACGACGTGGTCAGCATCTATCAGCCGGAGCCGATCAACCTGGGCGGCCTGTTTGCCACACGCAAGATCGTCGATATGGTCGATGCGCATTATGGCGTGGTTGCGCCGCATAGCGCGCAGGGGCCGGTAGCCTCGGCGGGATGCGTGCAGCTGAACGCCTGCACACCGAATTTTCTCATCCATGAATTCTTCGACGAATTCAACGATTCGTGGGAGAAGGATATGGTGGCGTTCCCGGTAGAAGTAGTCGATGGGTATATCGAAATTCCGGAGCGACCGGGACTCGGGATTGATCTAAACCTGGACGAGTTACTCAAACACCCCTACAGTCATAAATTTCATCTGCCGCTGTTCAAGGCCGGCTGGGAGAGGCGAGAGGCGCAGTAGAAAGGAGCACGGGATGACCACAAGGCGGGATTTTATGAAGGCTCTGGCCTTCACTGTTCCCTCACTGAGCTGCGTGTCTGATTTTCCATTATTTGGGCAGGATAGCTTACCAGCGACACAGCGTTTCCTGTTCGGCGCGGATGTTTATCCGGACATTGAGAACGCGGAAGCGAATCATGACCTGCTCGACCTGCTTGGTCGCGCTCATATGAACGTCGTGCGGGTGGGCGAATCCAACTGGGGCAATTTGGAGTTAGCCCCGGGACAATTCAGCTTCGGCTGGCTTCACGATTTCCTCGACCAGCTGCACCGGCGTGGAATATCGGCCATTCTGGGAACATCGACGTACGTTCCGCCGCAGTGGCTGGCGGCTGCGCATCCGGAGATTTTGGTCGTGCTGGACCCTGGCTCCGGCCCTTCCGATCCCATGAGCAGGAAGTGTCCTTGCCTGAACCACCCGCTCTATCGCGCAGCCTGCCGGAGATACATTCAGGCGCTGGCCGATGAGTTTCGCGATCATCCGGCTGTTATCGGCTGGCAGTTAGATAATGAAATCGAGTTTGTCGATCACATCATCTGCTATAACCCGGCGTGCGAGCACGCATGGCGACAGTGGCTGGAGCAAACCTTTCACACGCCGGAGGAGTTTAACGAGAAGCTGAAGCTCGTGGATTGGGGAATGAAGATTCAGTCGTTCGATGAGGTTCCTCAACCCCGGAGCGGCGTGGAAGACCCGTCTAACGTACGCGTGGCGCTGCCGGCGCTCTCGCTTGCCGAATTCCACTTCCGCCGCGATGTCATTCTCGATTTTCTGGCCGAGCAGGCCTCGATCATCCGCAAGGCCGGGGCTCAGCAGTGGGTCCTCACCGACTGGAATGCGGTTTGGACCGCTCTGGCGGATACAGCGAAGGCTCAGTCCTTCATGTCAATCGCCGGTCTGAATTATTACCAGGAAACTCCGGACAGGCCCCAGAGCTGGGACGATTCGCCCTGGCATCTTGATATGCATCGTTCCTGCTACGGCAAGGGGCGATTTATCGTCACAGAAACACGATTCGGCGTGACCGGAGGAACGGAGATGTGGGATCCTGCTCCGAGCCG
Source organism: uncultured Acidobacteriota bacterium (assembly GCA_963825195.1). Classification (GTDB taxonomy): domain Bacteria; phylum Acidobacteriota; class Terriglobia; order Terriglobales; family Acidobacteriaceae; genus Palsa-343. Next base: position 3,973,389 of record CAWGSD010000005.1, on the reverse strand, counting down.
GGCCCAGTTTCAGATGTGGGACCTGCAACTCGCAGCGTTTGGGGCGGGCGGGCTGCTGTACTGGTCGGGTAACCGCTGGCGCGGTGGCCATTGGCCGCACTGGGGTGGACTGATGGACTGGTCCGGGCATCCCGAACCGGATATCGGCTGGGCCGTTGACCTCGGCGCCTTCTTTGAGAAGTGGGGAGCGACGTTGCTGGCTCATCCGGTGGAGAGTCGCGCCGCCGTTCTGACCGACTTCGACAATCGCTCTGCACTCGAAATCTATCCTCACATTCCCAACAGCCGCTTCGTTTTCACCGATAGCTTCGCAGCACTCCACCGGCTCGGTATCGGCACCGACACTGTCAATTCCACGCAGGCCCAACAGCCTGGGAATCTCGCAAAATACGACTTGCTGGTGCTGGCTGCGGCGACCGCCCTCGACTATGCCCCGGCTGTCGAGTCGATGCGCCAGTATGTGCTGCAGGGCGGCACGCTGATAGTTACCCCCTTCACGGCCTATATGGATCGCAACGGCGTCTTCCGCGGCGACGGTTTCGGCGCAAACCTGATCAAGCTGACCGGTGGTGTGGTCCGGACGGTGCGCTGGGCGGGCTCACCAGGCATGGGTGACAAGCAGCAGCTCGTTGTGAGCTGGAGCGGCGGACTCATCAACGGCCGCTCCCCAGTCGGCCTTGACGGCTATATGGAGTACTTTGAGATTCAGCGACCGGATACCGACATCATCGCTACGTTTGAAAGTGATCAGGACATCGTTAACGGCAAGCCCGCGGCCACCATCCGCAGGCTGGGCCGGGGACAGGTAATCAAGCTCGCGTTTTGGCCCAAAGACGATAGTTTTCTCTCCCTCATCAGCAAGAGCTGCCCGTCCGTTCGCAATCTGGTGGCAGCTCCGCTGCCCGATGGCGTGATGGCCGTACCACGAGCCGACCAGAGCCTGTTTCTCATGAATGCGACCTCGCAGCCGCGGACCTGCGCGCTCCGCTCCGCCTCAGTCGATCGCATCACGAAACGAACTGTCTCTGCGACCGTAACTCTGAACCCTTACGAAGTACTTTGGCTGGAAGGGTGATCCGTGACCAATCCGTAGGGATCCCTCGGCAGCGTTAGCGCGGCTTTGTCCCCCGCTCACGAATCGGTACTTTCCCGACTAACCGGGCCGGCGGGGATAACATGCTGCCGGGCCGGTTCTGTTGCGCCTTCGCCCCGAGTCAGTTGCTGTGCCTTCAGTTTGCGAAATGGAGTTCATGTGGATCGCCGTCAATTCATTGAATCGCTCAGTGCAGTATGCCTTGCATCCAGGCTTGATTTCGTCTCAGGAGCGACCGTCCTCAACGCCGAGACAGATTCGGACATTTCCTCTGCATCGGCCCGCGACTCGATAATGCTCATCCCCATGCCCACTTCAATCCAGGGCATTCAGGATGCCGTGATCGGCCTGACTGGAACGTGGCTGTTCGCCCCTCTTCCGCCGGCCGAGTTTTGGAAGCAGGACGTTGACGCATCGAAATGGTCGCAGATCATGATCCCGAGCGAGCTTGCGATGCAGGGGTTTGACATCTCGCCGGACGTCGAATATCCGTGCCGAAGGACAATACAGATTCCCGGCGAATTCGCAAACCATCGAATCTTTCTTCGCTTCGACGGCGTTTACAGTCATGCCCGCGTGTGGGTGAACGGTATTTTCGTGCGCGCCCATTCCGGTGGATTCACGTCGTGGGACGCAGAAATTACGGACCTGGTGCGGCCCGGCACCAGCGCCCAACTGGTGGTTGGAATTACCGATCAAAGTGAAGATATCTCCCAGGGATCGTACTATGCGAAACATTCGATTGCCGGCATCCTCCGCAATGTACGGATGTTTGCAGTTCCGATGATTCATCTTATCGATTTGGGTGTCACGGCAGGGTTCGACCGCGACCGAGCGGGCACGATTTCACTGAAGGCGAAACTATCCTCGCTATCCTCGCCGAACGGAGCCCGAGCCAAACTGCGCTTTGCCGTGCGAAATGCGTCTGGTGCAGTCGTACCTTTCGAACCGGCCCTGGAGCCGGAGATCTCGCCGGATCATCCCATAGTGCAGGAGCTTCACATTGGATCGGCCAAAGCATGGGACACCGAACATCCGAATCTCTATCTACTGGAGGTCGCTCTCGTCGCCGGCGAGCAGGTCATCGAAACCGTGGAGCGTTCTATCGGCTTTCGCAGCGTCCATCGCGACGGAAATCAGCTGTTCGTCAATGGCCGGCCGGTGAATCTACACGGCGTCTGCCGCCACAGCATTCATCCGCTGCACGGCAGAGCGGTTCCTCTCGAAATTGACGAGAGAGACGCGGTTCTTTTACGCGAGGCAAATGTCAACTTTGTACGCACCTCTCACTATCCTCCAACAGAAGCATTTCTGGAGGCCTGTGACCGCCATGGCATCTATGTCGAGGAAGAAACAGCCGTCTGCTGGAGCAGGGATAGTTCGTCGAATCCAGATCTGAAGGAGCACTTTGTCGAGCAGTTCCAAGAGATGGTTGTGCGCGACCGCCACCATCCCTGCGTGCTGTTCTGGTCCCTCGGGAACGAGAGCAACTGGGGTCCAAACATCGCTGCGGAGAAGAATCGCGCAGAAGAGCAGGACCCGACACGACCGACAATCTTCAGTTATCCCGATACCGTACCGATGGCCACTAACTGCTACGACATCTACAGCAAGCACTATGCAGACGTGCACTCGAGCCTTGACAGCTCCACTTACCCGCTGCTTAATGATGAGTTCGCGCATGTCTCCTGCTACAACGTCGATACTCTTCGCCGCGATCCGGGTGTCCGCAACTTCTGGGGTGAGAGCATCAAGCGATTCGGTGAGAAGTTTCTGACCGAGGACGGTTGTCTTGGGGGCTCTATCTGGGCGGGATCGACGAAGTGTTTCTGCTGCCGGGCGGACCGATCGGTTATGGCGAATGGGGCATCATTGACGGTTGGCGCCGCAAAAAGCCAGAGCACTGGCTGACAAGGAAGGCCTATTCGCCTCTGCGAATGGACGAGACGGCGTGGTTGCCGCTGCCAGAAACAGGCAAAGCGCTGTTCGTCGAGGTTCGAAACGCTTTCAACCACACAAACTTGAAGGAGCTTCAGATACGATGGGCAGCCGGTCCAGATTCCGGCAGCCTTACTCCGGTGGACATTGCACCGCACACTTCGGGCTTCCTCGAGATACCCGCTCGTCGCTGGCTGCCGAGCGAGAAACTCAGGCTTGAGTTCCGTGCCAACGGGGCCGTGGTCGAGCAGGTGGAACTTACCGTCGGTTCAGCGCCGCGCTCTTTGCGGCCTCAGAAAGCCGGAAGCCTGTCGTGCAACGACCGGGTCAACGACTTCCTGATCTCCGGTGATAAGTTTTCACTCGTCGTCAGCAAAGAGACGGGCCTGATTACAGAGGCTTCGCTGGGCCAGGAACGCATCATCGAGGGCGGCCCGTTTTTCGACATAGGCAGTGGGGCGATCACTTCCTGGCAAATGACACGATCCGAAGTCAAGCGCGAGGGAAACGGGATCATGGTCCTTACCCAGGGAGCGGGCAAAGCTGTGGAAGGAATCGACGGGATTCCCGTGCAGTTCGAAATCGTAATCGATCCGGACGGAGGCATCGCGACGCACTTCCGCGCGGAAACCAAAGCAGGCGAGCATCCCAATCTCGGGGTCGCCTATCTGCTGTCGGACACCTTTGACAGATTGAGCTGGAAACGAAAGGCACCGTGGTCCCTGTATCCAGACGACCATATCGGCCGGCCTGAGGGCGTTGCGCTTCGCAAGCCCAATCATCCGATGCCGACTTATCGCCAGGAACCGACATGGCCCTGGTCTGAAGATGCCGGCGATTATTTCCTGTGGGGGAAATCGGGATTCGATCCGGGGGCAACGAATGATTTCCGTTCCCTCAAGGCCAACATCTGGTCGGCAACTTTGAGTATGCAAAAAGGAAAGGCTCGAGTTCGAACAGAGGCCAATGCAGATGTTGCGGTCCGTACGTCGCTGCAGTCCGGCGCGGTCTGCTTCAGCATCTACAATTACTGGTCCTATCCTGACCTCACCTGGGGCAATTACACCGGCCCCGGCGCGCCCCCGGCGGTGGCCTCGCTGGAAACGAGAATGTGGTTGACAGATGAACCCGAATGATGCGCCTGAGGCCCCTACGCTCTCGGTTCGGACACCGCTTCCGTTGCCGAGTTACAACACTCCGGTTTCGAGGAATACGGACTCGGCGGAGGCGCCTTCGCACAGCAGTTGCTTGGCGGCCTTTTCCTTCGTCACCTGCTCCAGCGCGCGATGTACGACCTCCGTCTCCACTTCGCGGGGAAGAACCACCACGCCATCGATGTCGCCAAACACTATGTCGCCGGAGCGGATCGTGACGCTGTTCATGTTGATGGTTGTTCTGAAGTCGACGACCTTTCCGCGTCCGCGCTGGTCCTGCGCGTAACAGCCGTAACAGAAGACGGGAAAATCCATCGCCAGGATGCCATTTGTATCTCGCGTATGCCCTGCCAGCACCGCGCCCGCTGCACCGCGCGCCTGAGCGGCGGTGCTCATCAGTTCACCCCAAAGCGCGTAATGCGGCGATCCTCCGGCGGCGATGTATACTTCGTCCTGCCGCAGCGAATCGAGAGCCTTCAGCATCAGGCCGAATGGCGGATCACTCGCTTCGTCAACATCCGTCTCCAGCACGGTCATTGCGCGCCCGCAGACCAACATGTGTGGACGCAACGGGCGGCACTCGGGCGGCAGAAACTGATGACGGTACCCGTGCTGGTCGAGCATATCGCCGATTATGGCGGTAAAGAGCCGCTCGCGCATGAGCCGAAACAATTCCGTATCGTTGGTCCATTGCATATGTGTCCTCGCTGACTTCATTTTTACGTCACTTATACGTAAAATCCGGCACGGCGGTGCATCACTCCCGGATGTTTCTCCAACTCTTGCTCTACCAGGTCGAAGCCGAGGCCCGGCTCACCGGTCAATTCGAAGCAGCCGTTCCTGACCGGCAGCGGCCTGTCGAGCACGGTATCGCGCCAGGTTACATCAGTCAGCATGAACTCCTGCCGGAAGAAGTTCGGAATCGCGGCCATGACATGCGCCGAAGCGATGGTCGAGATGGGGCCGTTGGGATTGTGAGGCGCAATCGGCACGTTGTAGGTTTCGCAGAGATTTGCGATCTTCTTCATCTCGCTGATCCCTCCGCAGCGCGTGATGTCCGGCATAAGGAAATCCGCGGCGCGCTTTTCGAGAACCGGTCGCGCCATAAACCTCGAATGGATGCGCTCGCCCACGCACACCGGGAGCGGAATCTGCCGGCGAATCTCGGCGATTTCATCGGGAAACTCGGGACCGGCAGGCTCCTCATACCACATGCAGTTGATTTTTGCCGCCGCAATCCGGAGCGCCATTTCGACGGCCGTGGGTCCATTCAGCAGAGCGTGGGTTTCTACCGCGATCGGAAACTCCGGCCCTACGGCGCCCTGTACTGCGATCAGGCGATCGATGGCCTTGCGCTTCTGCTCCTCCGTCAGGCTAAGGTTCTCCGACAGGTCTTCGCCATACCAATAGCTCACGTGGGCAAATGGATCCATCTTGCAGGCTGTAAATCCCTGCTCTTTCATGTGGGCGGCCTGCCGTGCGTACTCCTCCGGCTCGCCCTTCCCACCCAGGAACCAATAGTTCGCGTAGAGCTGGATGCAGGTTCTGTAGGCTCCGCCGAGGAGTTGATATACAGGCAGTCCGGCGCGCTTTCCGGCAATATCCCAAAGCGCAATATCGATGGCGCTGATGGCGCTCATGACCGGCCCCGCCTGACCCATCCAGTTGAAGTCTCGGTAAAGTTTTGTCCACAGATAGTCGATGCGACACGGATCCTCGCCGACGATCGTTTCACCGGCGTGCCGGCACGCCTCCAGGATCAGCGGACTTCCGGGCCAGTTAGTGCCCTCGCCAATACCCGTAATGCCGGCGTCCGTGAATACCTTCAAGAGCACCCAGTTGTACTTGATTCCTTCAACCATCCAGGTTTTCACGGCGCTGATTCGCATTGGCTCACTCATCCTCTGCCGGCGCGGCCGAAGCGACCAGCGGCCTGTGATCCATAGGAGCCCCCGGCAACTGAGAAGTGGCGCCTGAGACGGAGTTCAGGGGCGCAGACAGAGGATATCTCAAAAAGTGAACTTCAGGGCGCCTTGCATGACGCGCGGAGCCCCGAAGATGGAAGTGATTGTACCTTCGATGCCGCCTGCATTCGAACCGTCCGGACCAATCTGATTGGTCGCGTTCGGGGTTGAAAAGTTGGGATGGTTAAAAACATTGAACATCTCCCAGCGGAACTGCAATGTGTACTTTTCGAGAATGAGCCAGTTCTTGTCGAGGCCGGCATCGGTGTTGTTATATGACGGCCCTCGTATGATGTCCTTGCCCGTGTCACCGAAGGTCCCCGGAGCATTCTCGGTGAAGGCATTGATATTGAAATAGTGATTGAGCCAATGCGACCTGCTGCCCTGGCGAACATTAAGTGGTTGCCCCTGCACTCGGTCGGCATGGTCCCCATACTGCAGAGATTCAGAGTTGTTATTTCCGAATCCACCGTTGACAGTGAAGGACTGTCCAGACTGCGAGGTAATGATCGCGCTCACTTCCCACGCGCCCAGTGTCTGGCGGATGAGCTGGTTATGATGGGAGAGCGCCGGCGAAGTGTAAATCGCATTGCTCACCCAGATAAACGGAAAGTTTACCAAAGAGATACCGCGACTGAGACGGAGATCGAAGGGATCGTAGGCCAACTGGTAACCGAAGGCTATATTGGCACTGCTTGCGGTATCGATCAGCTTCGACCAGGTAAAGTTCGACTGGAACTGCAGCCCGTGCGACAGGTGGCGTTCCACTGTTGCCTGCAGTCCGTTATAACTCGCCGTTCCGGCACTTTCGTTATAGAGAATCTGACCGAAATTGGGGTATATGCTGCGGGCGCCACCGGTCGCGAAGATTCCAGGATTCTTATCGATGGTGTTTGGTTGATGATAGGACTCGCTGCCGACATAGGCGACGCGCACCATCATATTCGAACCGACTTGTTGCTCCGCCGCAACATTCCATGCCTGCGTTATACCCAGTCTCGAATTCGGATCGATGCCATCGGCAATCGAGAGGCCAGGAGTAAAGGTGACTGAGGGCGCGGGCTTATATGCGGAAGATGCGAAGGGAGGAAATGGACTCTTTCCCGCAGTCCCGGAGAATCCTGCCCAGGGATTATCCAAAGGAAGCGGGATGGTCGGCGTGCCATTCAACGTAAACGTCGGCGCGAATGGACTGTTTTCCGTGGTGTGGTCGTCCGTCGAAATAATTTGCGGAGCGGTGAACAGCCCGAAGCCCACGTGGAACGATGTGTTCCGCAGGCCATGGGGCTGCCACGCGACACCGACGCGCGGCTCCCAGTAGCCGTAGGTGGTGCGCATCAGGCCGGGGCCAATTCCTTTATCTCCCGGAAACACCAGCCCCGCCGGCGCATTCGGATACACGGTGCTCTGCTGGCCGGGGACAAAGGTCGCCGCGCGCCCGTCCCCGACGGCCAAAGGAAAGTTAGGATCCCAGCGCAGGCCCAGTTCGAAGGTCAGATTTGGCCGGAATCGAAACTGGTCTTCTGCATACAGGCCGAGCTGCCAATCTTTATAGGTTCCAAAGGCTCCCGCACCCTGCAGCATCGATGCCATGTCGCCGAGCAGGAAATCCGAGAAAGCGTAGTTCGTATATTGGCCGTTGAAATCAATAATCGGCTGCGCGGGATAATCGCAGGCTTGTGCCATCCAGCGGCGCACCTCATTGATTCCGAATGACAGGTTGTGCCGTCCTTCGTCGGCAGAGAAATTGTCAAACAAGCCGTCGTTGCCGTGGTTATTGCTGCACGGCTCAACCCATGGACCGTAAAAGTAGGAGTCGCTGCCGGCAATGGTAAAGCCCTCGGTGGAGCAAGGCCCCGGCGGATCGCCGACAGCGATAAAGGAAGACCAGCAGAAGGGCTTGCCATTACTCATGATGGCCTGGCCGTTAATTCTGAAGTCCATTTGAGTGTTAGACAAGGTGGCAACATTGACCAGTTTCGGATTGATGACCCAAGTATGACCGATCGCAACGTTGTAGTCTTCCTCGGGATTTGGGGACACATAGGTGGAGATGTTTCCGGGCACCCCGGATGCAGGCTCGTTGTAATAGTTCACGTAGGCGCGGGCAAAGAGGCGCTGCGAAGGGGAGACCGTGTAATCGACCCGTCCGGTAACCTCGTTATAACTCGTGAGCTGCTTGCCTGTCGTGTAAAAGAGCTGGGCGTTCGGGCTGGTGCTCACCGGCATCACCAGCTGTGTGATCGCAACCGCAGTCGGGTTGAACAAAGCGGGGTTGATCTGGTTGGACTTTCCATTCACCGTCTGGAAGGGCGCATTCAGAGTTACCGGTATGGCGCTGAAGTCGCCGTTCAGCATCGCTGTGGTGTAGGTGTACTCCAGACCGGACGTGGATGCTGTACTGGCGCGAGTCCCCTGGTAATTACCGAAGAAGAACAGTTTGTTCTTCAGAACAGGTCCGCCGACATCTGCTCCGAACTGATTCTGATGCAGAGGATCGACTGTATGGGAAAACCAGTTCGACCCATTGAAACTTTGGTTGCGCAGGAACTCCCACACGCCGCCGTGAAAGCTGTTGGTTCCAGACTTAGTCTCGATCAGGACGACCGCGCCGGGAGCGAATCCATATTGCGCGTTGAAATTATTTGTAATTACGCGGAATTCCCGGGTGGCGTCAGCATTGGGGAACGGGGCAGCCAATCCAACATAGTCATCTGTATTCGAAGCGCCATCCAGCAAGTAATAGGTGCTCCCGGCACGTCCTGCCCCCACACCGGAAGAGGCTCCTGTTTCCTGGGGAAAAGTGAAGTCGCCCTGATTAACGGCGATTCCATAGGCAGTGCCATTCGTAATTCCTGGCGCAAGAAACACGAGTGACTGCGGGTCGCGACCATTCAGCGGGAGTTGGGTCACCGCTTCCTGATTGACGGTCATGCCGATTGAGGGTGAGGTCGTATCGATCAGTTCAGCGTTCGCCGTTATATTCACCGTTTGCTGCGCCGTACCCACCTTGAGAGCGACATTCTGCGTCGCGGAGAGACCAACGGTGAGAACAATTCCCTCCTGAACGTACCTCGAAAATCCACCGGCGGTTACTGTGAGTGTGTAGGTTCCGGGTGGCAGCGGCGCAATCCTGTAAACTCCCTGCGCATCGGTTGTGGAATTCTCGGTCAGGTTTGTGCTCACGTTCCTCAGCGATGCCACTGCATTTGCGATGGCCGCTCCGGACGGATCAGTTACCTGTCCAGTGAGACTGGCGCCTGCCGCCTGGCTAAGCGCAAAGTGAGGGGCCGCGAAGAAGAGGATAGTTAACAAGATTTCCGCAAATCGGATCGCTTTCGACATGAGACCTCCAAATGCCGTGCATTCCCGGGGCTGCGTTTTTCAATGGCTCTTTTGCCGGACGCAGTGCGGCTCAGGATCGAAAGTATACGCATTGGATTACAACTTCTGTCAAGTGGTCAGCCACTTTTATTGGCGACAATCGGTGCTTGACATGGGATGCGCGGATGCCCAGAATTCCTGTGGTCGCTAAAACTGGTCTTACCACGGTTGCAGGATGCCGCCCACCCTGCGAGCCGGAGATGATTGCTTACGGTCGGCGCAGGAACGCACCATCATTATGCTCGTCGGAATCAGCCTTGTCCTGGTCGCGGCTATCCTGCAGGGAGTCTTCCTGCTGCCGATGTCGCGGGCGCGCGAGTGGGCGTGGGAGCATGTTTGGCTGGCATTCTCATTGTTCGGAATGCTCCTCTGTAACTGGGTGCTCGCTCTGCTGGTCCTGCCGAATCCTGTAGCTATATTTGGCGGCGTTCCGCGGCGCGAGATTCTGATCCTGGCCGGTTTCGGACTGGCATGGGGCGTGGGGGCGGTTTTGTTCGGGATGGCCATGGATATGCTTGGGCTGACTCTTGGCTATCCGCTCATCATGGGCCTGAATGCCAGCGTCGGCACCTTCGTTCCACTGCTGTGGTTCGACGGCGCATCGGCCCTGCAGGGGCAACGGCTGTTTATCTTCGCTGGAACCATGGTTGCCATCGTCGGCATCTCTGCATGCTCGGTCGCCGGCGCCAGACGCCAGTCTTCGGCTCAGCAAACTGCGAACGCCTTCCGTTCACGATTCGTTCCCGGTCTCGTCATGGCGGTCGCTTCCGGCATCTTGTCCTGCCTGCCGAACATCGGTCTCGTTTATGGGACGGCGACCGTCGAGGCTGCACGCGATCTGGGCGCATCGCCCGTATTTGCGGGCGACGCGGTGTGGCTGATCTTCTTCACGTGTGGTGGGCTTGTGAATCTTGCTTATTGCCTCTGGCTCATCATTCGACGCAACAAGCTTGACGCATTGGTGGCTTGGGATCGCATAGGCAACTGGTATTTGTCACTGGCTATGGGAGCCATGTGGATCGCAAGCTTCTATCTCTATGGAATTGGTGCGGCACGGCTTGGCCGAAGCGGCGGCACCATCGGATGGCCCATTCTTGTTTCGGTGTCGATTGCAGTAGGTGTGCTCTGCGGCCTGGGCAAAGGCGAGTGGGATGGGGCCCCGGCGCGAGCGAGGAATCTGTTGTGGGGCGGCCTCGCCCTGATTGTTCTGGCCGTCCTGATGATTCCATTTGGGAGCGGGACTTCCTAAGGCCTGCGGAATCTTTCGACGTGTCGCTGCGGCCCTTCAGTGACCTTCGCTGCTGAAGATCGCGTCCAGAGAGGTAAACCCCACCTCCCTTGCTGGACTGAAGTTTGGCGAAGCAGCATAGTCGAGGAGACTGGCACGCAGTTGGCGGGCGGCGAGCCTGCGCTCGAGGTTACTGACGAGATCGAAAGATGTGGCCAGCAGTTTGCCCCGGGCTGCTTTGGCTTCAATGACCGCGGCGAGCCGTCGGCTCCTCGCTGCATCGTCGATGACCTGGACGATCGGCTCGAAACCGTGGGACTCGTCTGTCAAATCGAATGCGCGGGACTTGCTCATCAGCTCCCACCACTGCCAGTTGGAATGGGATTCTGTTGCGAACAGCTTTAATGCCGGATGATGAGGGTCGCACAAGATGCCCATGGTCTCGTGCCGGTCGGGAAACCATGAAGCCGCCCAGAAGATGGTGGTGAAGCTGCACGGAACAGCCTTCGCCAAACCCGTTGAATCAGGTAGCAGCACCACGGTCTTCCCTTCTTCCAGCGCTGCGCGCACCGATTCATCCCAGCGCTTCGCGATCGTGACTTGCCCGGTGGGAATCGCGAGGCGCTTCGGATAGACCCAAACATCCCACGCGTTGGTCAATTCACCCACAGAACATTCGATGGAGTATTGCGCGGCGGAGGGAAAATCGCGGAGCGGAAATCGAATCTCCCCCAGTTGCGTCAGGCCCCCCGAAGGAATGGTCACCGCGGGCAGTTTGCCAGATACCTGGATTGCGCCATTGGCTTGGCGGACCGTCCACGATACCTCCGCAGTCTTTAGTTCCATCGGCCCATAGTGCGCGACGTCGAGCCGCGCGGACAACGTTTCATCGCTGCGCCACAAGCGCTTCTCCAGACGCAGCAGCGGTACCGTGGGGCCACAAAAGCGGCAAAACTCCTTAGGAGCAATCAATCCTTTCGACTTACTCAGAGTATCGAGCACTCCAATGAACGCGGGGCCAAAACCGGGGAAGTCGGTAAGGCCGAGGAGTTGAAAGCCGGCGACATCGGGAGTGCGCAGAAGGGCTTCAATCTCCTCCTTGTAGAGGGTGACGGTAAGCTGCCCTGAGGCATGAAGGAATTGATCTGCGTGTTGCGTGAGGCCGGTGCGCGCAAGAGCCTGCCGATAGAGTGCGAGATAGCGCGGCTGCAGCGGGCCGTCGTATTCCTTGTCCTCCTTCAGGTTCGGAAAGACAGTCCACTGTCCCACTTCATGCGCGATGACCGGGCGATCGATTTCGGCCTGGCGAATGTACTTTTCGTAATCGACATTGGTATTGGGCGGAAAGTTCTCCAGGCGCGGATCGCCGCGAAGGTTTGTCCAGCGGGGTCCGGCGGAGACGAAGTAGTTATCGGGCCTATGGATGTTATCGGGCGCTGAGGTACTGGTGTACAAATGGCGTGGGTCGCGGTCCTGTAGACCGCGGACCAATTCGCTCAGAAACGGATCCTGTCCCGAGCCTTCTTCGTTGCCCATACTCATCAGGGCGAAGGAAGGGTGATTGCCGTAGGTGTCCACAATCCGATGCGCTTCATCGCGAATAAACTCGGTTCGCTCGTCGTCCGCCGACACGCGACCGTCAGGGATCCACATCGGATTGGCCACCTGAAACAGCATGCCCAGCTCGTCGGCTGCGGAGAATGCGGCTTCCGGCGGGCACCACGAATGGAAGCGCACATGATTGAGCCCATAGTCTCGATAGACCCTGAGCCTTTCGCGCCAGAACTGGACATCCATCGGGTCATAACCGGTTAAGGGAAAGGTTCCATTGTCGACCGTCCCGCGAAGTACGATCGCGTTTCCATTCAATCGCAGTTGCTTGCCCGAAGTCGAGAGCTCGCGCAGTCCGAATGTGGTTCGGGCTTCGGCCAGGAACTTCGTTTCCTCCGCAGCGCAGGCCAGCGAAACTGCGAGATCAAAGATCGTGGGCGAGTAGTCGTCCCATGCCGGAGGCGCCGGTCCCAGATCGAGATCGTGTTCGATCACCGAAACAGGCAGGTCGGATACAACGACGTCGGCAGCTGTCTTGCGTCCAGGATCGGCTGGATGCTTAGTGTTGGCCGCAATCCCCAGCTTTCCGGAATATCGATTGCCGGTCGCGTTGCGCAGAGCAAGCTTCACGTGCACCCGTTTTTCTTGTAGGTACGGATAGACATACAGCCGATCGATCCATACGGGATCCGTCGTCTGCAATTCCATCCGTCCGATGATTCCATTCCAGGTCGCGCCAACTTCGGCAGTTGTGGCGGACGATTCGCCCACGTCCACCTTGTTGCGGTTGTCGACGCGCACCGTCAGCCGGTGAACTCCCGGAGACAACTCGCTGGTCCTGCCATTGAACGCGGGCACGCCCACGATTCCGAGTTCGTAGATATGCGGTGCGCTCAGGCTGTTTCGTATGCCCAGCGCATGATCGTCCAACCACGCCTGCGTCTCCCAGTGGCAGCACTCCAGGAACAGCACTACCCGCTTGCCTTGCCAGGATTCCGGAATCGTGACGTCACGTTCGTACCAGGCGGCTCCCGTAAACGGATAGACACGGGTTAGATGTTGCGGTGCGATCTCGTCACTTCTTTGCCCGAAGTGGTGCTCATCGGTTGAACCCGGCAATCGAATCAAATTGGCGAAGCCAGCGATCGAATGGAACCATTTTTCGCCGATTCCGGCATCAGCCGGATCAAGCCTTATCCGCCACTCCCCCGCAACCGATGTACCTGAATTGGAAGATGGAATCTGCAAGGTCGAGTCGCTGCTGGCTTCGATCTCGAAAATGATTCCGGGAATTGAGCTAGTCAGGCTCTGAGCCTCCGCTGCGCCGTCCGATTTCAATCCGCCTGCGGCAACTGAGGCGCAAAGCCCCCCAATGAACTTACGTCGATCCATCCCTGCACCCCAACGAGTCCTATCTCACGCAATGGACTACAAGTGCTGTCAAGTGGTATACCACACCTTGTCGGCAGCAACGATGGTGGTGCGAGCTTTCTGGATAGTGTCCTATGATTCCGGATTTCACTTCCCCGTACCCGCACTAAGCGACGGGGACAGCGGATTTACCAGGCCGCTACCATCTTTCAGGATCGGCAAAGGGAGAGGATCGTGTCACTGCAGCGCACTGTTATCGTCACTGGAGCGGCGTCGGGAATTGGAGCCGAGATTGCGAGCCGGTTCCTTACAGAGGGTTGCTCAGTCGTTCTCTTCGATATCAACCCTGACGGTGCCCGCCGTGTTGCGGAGCGCAGCGGTCGTGCGGAGAACGCCCTCATCGTGCAAGGCGACGCCGGCGAGGAACGCTCCGTTCGGGAGGCGGTAGAAGAGACCGGAAGAAGATTTGGGATTGTCCACGTTCTTATAAACAACGTGGGGATCGAGATCAACGGCACCATCGAAGAGCAGAGCCGTGAAGAGTGGGATCGGCACGTAGCGGTCAACCTGACCAGCGTGTTTCTATTTTCAAAATTCTGCATTCCGCGGATGCGGGCAAATGGCGGGGGCGCAATCATTAATATCTCTTCGGTACATGCTTTCGTATCCTGGCCGCGGTGCGCCGCCTACGATGCGACTAAGGCCGGGCTGCTCGGCGTTACGCGGGCGCTGGCCATCGATCACGGGCCGGAGGGCATTCGCGTCAATGCCGTTTGTCCCGGGTACATTCGCACCCCGCTCCTCGAGCGGTGGTTTGCCGGCATCGAGAATGGGGAGCGCAAGGCGGCGCTGGCTCATCCGCTGCGGCGCATCGGCGAACCAGTCGATATCGCCAACGCTGTGTTTTTCCTGGCATCGGAACAGGCTTCGTTCATTACCGGAACCGTGCTGACCGTGGATGGCGGGATATCGGCGGCGGGTCAATAGAATGGATGGGCTCCGGGCGGCCGATGCACCGGAGATGAATTTGCCTTTCGGCCAGCTTTACGCGAGGAAGATAATCAAGGAGGCTGCAGGAAAAGGCGATTCGAGGCTGAGAAGTCGTCCCTTGGGACTTTAAGCCCAGCTTATGTTCGGTCACTTACGGCACGGCTAAAGCTGTGCCCCTTCAGGACAGCGGGTTTTTTCTCAAGCTGCCAGGACATTGAGGCCAACAAAGATGCCCAGAAAACGAGTACAGCCCATCGCTCCCTCTGAGGTGCTCGATCATCTTCGCCAGTTCATCGAAAGCAGAAACATGCAACCGGGAGAGCGTCTTCCTTCAGAGCGGTCTTTGGCGCTGGAGTTCCGGGTCGGGCGTCCTTCAGTTCGCGAAGCGATCAAGGCTCTCCAGATTCTCGACGTTCTCGACAGCCGGCATGGCGATGGTACTTTCATCAAGTCGCGCGCCGGACTCTCCGGCGGATGGCCCTCCCAGGTCGATCTCGACGAACGAAACATCGATTTAATCGAGCTGCTGGAGGTGCGAAAGATGATCGAGCCGGCCGCCGCTGCACTTTCCGCAGCGCGCCGCAATGAGAAGCAGCTTGCGGCTATGGAAGCTGAAGTGCTCGCTCAGGAGAAGCGCCCCGACGACCGCGATAATCTGGTGCGCCACGATTACCTTTTCCACGAGGCTATCCTGCAGGCCGCCGCCAACAAGGTGCTCCATGACGTAGCTCGATTCCTGGCTCCGCTTCTGCTGCGCAGCCGCAAGCTGACTGGCCGCAACACTCCCAACCCCCGTATCGCGATCCAGCAGCACCGGATGATTTTCGAGGCGATTCGTCGGCGCGACCCCGATATCGCCGAGCAGGCAATGCGCACTCATTTGCAGACCGTCGGGCTCGATTTGATAGCTCAGGCCGAGTCACAGAAACGCGTATGAAGCGAAGACGTCAGACGGAAACGTCTATCTCAAACGCGTATCTCATAAGTTCCAGAACCAGCTTCGTCCGGACGCACGCGTCAACGTTGATGGACGAACCTGGAATCGACGGAAAACTCGTGGCCGATCGGTGCGGCCACACGCTCGACTTCAATCAAAAGGTATCTCGTCAGTCTCCCGGTCGCGAGCCGGTTACGTCGGCGACTCGGCTGGACAAAAGCTGCCCGTGATGTGATCAGGACACATTTGGAGTGCCCTATAGGCGGCCTGCTCTAAGTTGTTGAATTTGCTGGAGCGGGAGACCGGGATCGAACCGGCGACATTCAGCTTGGGAAGCTGACGTTCTACCACTGAACTACTCCCGCAACCTATTTGATTTCAGTAACTTGTTTAGAGTTCCTGAAGAACGGTATCCCACGAAATCCACAGGTTTCGTGTGGGAACGCCGGGTTACCACGAGGTCCATCCCGGCGGATGACGAAGAGCTCGCAGCCAAGTCTTCCTCGGAGACCAGTATAGAACGGCCGCGGCCGTTCGGAAAGCGATTGAGAGGCGACTCGCACATCTGAACTACAGAACCTGCCGAGCGAAGACTTAAACCACGCTCGGTCAGATTCTGGACCGGTACCTGGCGGAGAACATTGGGCGCGATGGCGTCGGATAGACCCTTGCGGCTGCACGGCCGGAATTCGATGATGAATCAATGCGGGTAGCCGCTTGAAATGCGAGTTTTGCCTCGTCCGTGAAAGTTGTGATGCCATTCCTGCACGTCGGGGCTCTGAAAACAGAGGGGTATGGCTGCTCCGCAACTCCGTCATGAAGGGTTCCTGGATTCAAAGCTGTTGCGTCTCTCTCCACGCAGTGGGAGATATCCCTTCCCTCCTCCGGAAGGCACGCGGAGAAATGAGTGTGATTAGGGAACCCAACCTGCGCAGCTATCTCTGCAATCGGCAACTGCCCAGATCGCAGGTAATCCTTTGCACCGCGGAGACGCTGGTCCAAAAGATACTGGTATGGCGGTTGGCCAGTAGCGGCTTTGAACAGCCGGGCGAAGTGGAACGGGCTCAGTTGCACAACCGATGCGATTTCCGCCAGATGGAGATCCTAGTGCGGGTTATGCGTGACGAATTCGAGAGTGGTCTTAATTGACTGCATCGGGAGCCCACCACGCATGAACGGTAGCCTTACCGGGGAAATCGCGTAACGCCTGAGCAGAAGAGTACTCAATGATAATCCAAGCAGATCCGCGTAGAGCGTGCCTAGTGGCCATCCTTCGATGGCTTCATGTCCTATCTCCGCCAAAAGATCGCGCAGGGACTCATCTCTGAAATTCCAGTGCGTGTGAAATGACGGCGCCAAACCAGGTGATGGTGTCTACCACTTCATCGACAAAGTTCCCTTCCAGCGAGATCACATAGCGTTGTGAGGCACCCGCCCAGCGTAAGCGGTCCCGAGTCCCCGGGGGAAGAAGCATAAGAGCTCCCGGTGCCGGAGCTTCGACCCTGTTTCTGCCTTTCCACCACCATTCAAGTTCCGGCGAACCAGACGTCTGGAGGCGGAAGCAGAACTCGGCGTGTTCATGTTCGGCGATCTCCACCGTCTCGAGACGATACTTCTCACCGACCAGCTTCGGCCAGGGAGGTTCGGCCGCGTTGCCGACAGCTCCCGAAGGATACAGAGGCATCATCGTATCGCCGCGTCGGACCGATATCCGGGATGTTCTGCGGGAAATCAATTCTTCATGATCGTCCTGCCCGCGAGAAGTTTGCAGCAAGAATTGCACAGACCGACGCCAGCCTCGCGCTACCTTTTGAGCAATGGCACAGCGCAAATAGGCGCCGGGTAACAACTGGAGGTTAGGTTATGAAAGATATCGTTGCAGGTTTCCTGAAGTTTCAGCATGTGTTCTTTCCAGCAAGGACGGAACTATTCAGGCGGCTGGCTCATCATCAAAGTCCCAGAACCTTATTCATCACATGCTCGGATAGCCGCGTCATCCCCGAACTCCTGACGCAGAGCGAGCCGGGCGAGCCTGTTTGTCATCCGGAATGCAGGAAACTTCGTTCCGCCTTATGCACTGGAACCGGGAGGGGTCTCGGCCACCATCGAATACGCCGTGGCCGGAATCGGTGTCACTGACATCGTCATCTGTGGCCATTCCGATTGCGGTGCAATGACCGCCATTGCTTCAGGAAAGCCGCTTGAAAAGATGCCGGGGATACGCGACTGGTTGCGGTATACAGATGCGGCAAAGCAGTTGTTGCCACAAAGCACCACCCTTCTCACGCCGACCATCCTGATGCTCTGATTCACGCCAATGTCCTGGCTCAACTTCACAATCTCAGCACTCATCCGTCGGTAGCGCACGGGCAGGAGAAAGGTCTTCTGACACTTCATGCCTGGGCTACAACATCGGTCCCGGTTCGATCGATGCCTTCGATGAAATGCAGGGCCAATTCATTTCTCTTTCCGAGTTCCCGAATGTGCGGGCTAGCTCTCCTGTATCACATTGAGAACTTATAACCATCACCATCACACACCCAGAAAGGATGACTCAATGTCTCAATTCCAGCTTATAAATAACGCGCGTCTTGCTCTGGCCGAAACCATTCTCCAAAGCAAGGAACAAAAGGGGCTCTCGTTCCAGGATTTGGCAAAGGGGAAACAGCTTAGCGTCACCTTCGCGACAGCAGGGTTGCTCGGCCAGCACCCTCTGCCTAAGGACGCCGCAGAGGATGTCGAAAAGAAACTCGGTTTGCGCGAAAAGGAGATTAAGCTGCTGCAGTCAATTCCGATGCGTGGGAGCACTCCCGGGGGAATATCTAGTGACCCTACGGTCTTCTACGCGATGATGTCGATGTACGGAACCACGCTGAAGGCTCTCGTCAATGAACTCTTTGGTGACGGCGCCATCAGTGCTATCAACTTTCGGCTCGATATTAAGAAGGTAGAAGACCCCGAGGGCGGTTCTCGTGCAGTGATCACGCTCGACGGAAAGTTTCTGCCTGTAAAGCCATTCTGAAGACACGCGACAAAGTACGAAAGCGGAACGCCATCGGCTGCCGGGACCGAGCGTATCCGAAACATGTCGGATCTGTGTCGTGTCGGCAGGAGGGAGGTCGACGTACGGGTTAAGTGGAAAGGGAACTCAAGTTGAGCCAGATGATTCGGCCCATTATGAGCTCTCTCCCTTATCCAACAACTGCTCATCGAAAATGACAGGAGACAAACAATATTTCTCAGAATCGATCGGCGGCAGATTGAGCTGCCGAAACCGGACAAGGCGGACCCGAATTCTGCCGCAGTTCTGCAGGATCCCCTCGGGCGCGCTGTTCCTCCTCAACAAAGACGGCGTTACAATAATCCGCCGGCCGCTTGTGGAACAGAAACACCAGGCAGAGCTCATGGCTCAGCAGGAAGGCTGAGCGCCCGCCTAAACCATGCGGGGGTGAGGGTCGAATAAACCGTCTCACTCTCGATTTCCCGAAGGTGGTTCACGGGCAGTGATCACGCTGGACATATGGTATTTACCCATGAAGTGTACTGAACGCTAACTGGAGAAGGAAGGAGAGAGAATGAGCGCTTCTACACTAAACCTGACTCCCCCGTTCACTCGGGAGTCTGCAATCCTGAAGGTCCGCAAGGCTGAAGATGGCTGGAACTCCCGCAATCCCCAGCAGGTCTCCCTCGCATACACGCTTGACAGTGTGTGGCGGAACCGGGCGGAGTTCATCCACGGACGCGAAGAGATCGTGCGCTTCCTGATGCGCAAATGGCAGCGCGAGTTGGATTACCGGCTCATCAAGGAGCTCTGGGCTTTCGATGGCAACCGGATTGCGGTTCGCTTCGCTTATGAGTTTCATGATGATTCGGGGCAGTGGTACCGTGCGTATGGAAACGAAAACTGGGAATTTAGTGCCGAAGGAATCATGCATCATCGTCATGCATCGATCAACGATGTGTGGATCAACGAGTCAGATCGCCTCTTTCACTGGCCCCTGGGGCGGCGCCCCGATGATCACCCGGGACTAAGTGACCTTGGTCTCTAAGGCCGGACTCTGACGCTCACACGGCATCCAAAAGGCAATCTTGCACAAGACGGCCTGTGCCATACCGCGAAAAGTTGGTCAATGTGCAACGATCAACTTTGTTCGGTGCTTGACGCGGGCGGATCGTCTGCAGGAGACAATAGCGTTGCCGATGTGAGGAGGAACGATGCAGATCTCCTGTGAAGGGAATGGGTCAGGGCCGGTTGCTCTGCACCGAGGGATAGGCGGGCGATTCGCGTGGAGGTTCTGGACGTGGGCGCTGCTTGCCGCGCTTGCGTCCCTGTCACTCGCAGGGCACGCAGTCGCTCAGCAACTGGTACTGGAACGCGATGGGCGCGTGATTTCGCTGGTCCCCTATGCGCCGAACATCGTGCGGATAACGATGAGCACCGACCGGGCTGTGGCGACGGGAGCGCCGGGGTATGGGTTCATCGCGCAACCGTCGGCGGAAGGGTGGACACACGAGCGCGATGCGGAAGGCGACGACGTCTACCGGTCGACGCGAATGGTGGTGCGTGTGGCGCCAGGCGATCTGCCGCCGGATAAGCTGCCGCAGCCGATGCCGCTCGATGCACTGAATCGTCAGCTGCGCGAGCAATTCTTTCCAGGCGGCGGCGGCAGGCCGACTACGCACAACGACGCTCTGCTGGTGACCGCCGCGGACGGCACAATGCTGCTGCACATGCGCACCTGGACGATGGCGCCGGAGAGCGCGGAAGCAGCGGAGACGGACACTATCGACAAGGGCTTCTCCCGCGTGGCGGCCATGTTCGATTCGCCTGCCGACGAGCACTACTACGGACTGGGGCAGCAGCAGAAGGGCTGGATGGATCTGCGGGATCACGAGATCCGCTGCTGGCACGACTACGGAGCGATCGGCGGCGAGGACGTGTGCGTTCCGTTCATGGTATCCACTCGCGGTTACGGGCTGGTGTGGGATAACCCTTCAAAGACGACCATCGATCTGGGATTCAACGGCCGGAATGTATGGTCTTCCGAGGTTGGCGACCGCGTATCGTATTTCGTCATCGCGGGGCAGACCAGCGACGAGATTTATGAAGGCTATCGGCTGCTGACCGGCATCACGCACATGCTGCCGCGGGCAGTTTACGGGTACATCCAGAGCAAAGCGATCTATCCGACGCAGCAACAGATTCTGGACGTGGCGAAAGAATATCGCGAGAGGAAGTTGCCGCTCGACGTGATCGTGGTGGACTTCCTGAACATGACGAGACAGGGCGAAATGGACCTCGACCCGAAGCGCTGGCCTGATCCGGCGGCCATGAATCGCGAACTGCACGCGATGGATGTCAGGACACTGTTGAGCGTATGGCCGCACTTTGCGCCGGGAACCCAGTTCTACAACATGCTCGAGAACAAAGGATGGCTGATTCACGCGCCGGATGGACAGCCGGATATGGGATGGAACAAGGACACCATCGGGCCGAATATCGATACGACCAACCCCGAGGCGGCCAAGTGGTGGTGGGATGAGATCCGCGACCGCTATGTCAAACCGTACGGCTTCGATTACATCTGGCTGGATGAGACAGAGCCGGATATCGATCCGGCAAAGGACGTGTTTTACGTCGGCTCGGGAACGCGCTTCTACAATGTCTATCCGTTGTTTCATACCTCATCGGTCTACGAGGGATTCCGACGGGATTTCGGAGACAGTCGGCGAGTGATGATCCTGGCGCGGGCCGCCTATCTGGGAGCGCAGCGCAACGGCACTGTGTTTTGGTCGAGCGACATCATGTCGACCTGGGACATGCTGAAGCGCTCCATTCCCGCGGGTCTGAATTTCACCGCCAGCGGGCTGCCCTATTGGGATACGGATATCGCGGGTTTCTTCTCGCCGGCGGTTCCGGCCGACTATCACGCGGCACACAAGCCTCTGATCGATGGCTCCGATGCGCACGATGTGATTGGCAATTACGAAGATTACCCCGAGTTGTTCGTACGGTGGTTCGAATGGGGCTCTTTCCAGCCGGTGATGCGAGCGCACGGCGAGAGAATGCACAATGAGGTCTGGGCGTACGGCAGGCAGGCTGAGCCGATCCTTGCGAAATACCTGAAGCTGCGTTATCAGCTTCTGCCCTACACCTATTCCGTTGCTTACGGCAGCTATCAGACGGGCGCTCCGTATATGCGGGCGCTCTTCATGGATTTCCCCGGCGACCCGAAGGCGGCCAATGTCCCGGATGAATACATGTACGGGCCGGCTTTTCTGGTGGCTCCGGTGACCGAACAGGGCGCGAAGCAGCCGCACGGTGTACCTGCCGGCAGGTAGTGACTGGTACAACTACTGGACCAATGAGCGGCTGCACGGAGGACAAACCATTGAGGCGGACGCTCCAATTGAAACGCTGCCCCTGTTTGTAAAGGCGGGAAGTATCGTGCCGCTTGGATCGGAGGTGGAGAGTGCGCAACAGCCGCAGAAGATCGCGTCCGTACGTGTGTATTCGGGCGCGAACGGGGCTTTCACGCTGTTTCAGGACGACGGCAACACCTACGCATACGAAAAGAACGGCGGCTCGATTACAAAGCTCATGTGGGATAACGCTGCACATCAGCTGAAGCACGAAGGCAAAGCGGCGTGGAGTGAGCCAGACGAGTCGGTCGTAACGGTCGTGGGCAGGTAGGGCTTAACATCAGCTTTTCCCTGGATCGGGCCAACGTCGTCCCGAGTCAACCCTGGTGAGTCTCACGCGAAGACTGACGTCGTTGTCCTCTGATTTTAATCCCTGCCAGAAAGGCTTGCTGGACGCGGTTGAAGCTGCGCCCGCGCAGGACAGCGGCGACAATGGTGCGCGTGGCACGCGGGTCAGTGAGGCGTACGTAGCTGCAGCCCGCATTCCGGTCTATCGCCATTTCGGGAACCAGGGAGATGCCGACACCAGCGGAGACCATTCCAAAGAGGCTGCTGAATTGTCCGCTTTCGAAGGCAATGTTGGGAGTGATACGGGCGTGATTACAGGTGGCGATGCTGAGGTCGCGGAAGCAGTGACCGTCGCGCAGCATCACAAAGGACTCCCTGCGGAGATCTTTGAGCGCGAGCGAATCTGCGGCAGCGCGCGGATGATCATTCGGCAGCACCGCGAAGAGCGGCTCAGTGCGGATGGGAAGCAATTCCAGGTCTTTGTGGCGGAGAGGGAGAGCGAGAATCGCGAGATCGATAGACAGGTCCCGCAGGCTTTCGACCAGGATCGGCGTCATCTCTTCGACAATGCGCAACTTCGCATCGGGATACTTTTTTGCAAAAGCCGCGGTGTAGCGCGGCATCAGGTAAGGCGCAATGGTGGGAATCGCTCCTACGGCTACGCTGCCGGTGAGGTCGGCATTCTTATCAGCCACGCTCGACCGAGCCGCCTCCATCTGTTCCAGAATCGTGCGGGCATGAGGCATGAAAGCACGGCCGGCATCGGTAAGGCGGACGCTGCGACCCAGGCGGTCAAATAGCTTTGTGCCCAGCTCTTCCTCGAGCTTGAGGACCTGCTGAGAGAGCGAGGGCTGGGCAATCTGGCAGTGCTCGGCGGCGCGGCTGAAGCTGCCGGTCTCGGCGATGGCGCGGACATAGCGCAGCTGGTGAAATTCCATAGGAAATGCCTATACCCGGAATGGGATTTGCATATTGGAACTATCTCTATCCATGATGGTACATTCAGTTCGTCGAGATTGACGCCGGAATTTTCACGCCAAACCATTCGCCGAACCGAACAGCAGTCAGAAGGAGAGAAAGAATGTCAACCCAAGCGAAGTGCCCATTCCCTCACGGCAGTGGCGCAGTCAGAACGAACAGTGACTGGTGGCCCAATCAGCTGAACCTGAATATCCTGCACCAGCACTCGTCTCTGTCCGATCCCATGGGCGAGGAGTTCAACTACGCTGAGGAATTTAAGAGCCTCGACTACGCGGCTCTGAAGAAGGATCTTGAGGCGCTGATGACCGACTCGCAGGACTGGTGGCCCGCGGACTTCGGCCATTACGGAGGCCTTTTCATTCGCATGGCATGGCACAGCGCCGGCACCTATCGCATTACCGATGGCCGTGGAGGTGGCGGACGAGGACAGCAGCGCTTCGCTCCCCTCAACAGCTGGCCTGACAACGTAAACCTCGACCGTGCACGCCGGTTGCTGTGGCCCATCAAGCAGAAGTACGGCAGGAAGATCTCGTGGGCCGATCTGTTGATTCTCGCCGGCAACGTTGCGCTGGAGTCGATGGGCTTCAAGACTTTTGGCTTCGCGGGCGGACGTCCGGACGTATGGGAGCCGGACATGGACGTCAACTGGGGAGCTGAAGAGACCTGGATGGGGACGGACAAGCGCTATTCCGGTGAACGCGATCTCGCCAAGCCGTTCGGCGCGACCACCATGGGTCTGATCTACGTCAATCCTGAAGGCCCGGAAGGTGTTCCGGATCCGGTGAAGGCAGCCAGGGATATCCGCGAGACGTTCGGCCGCATGGCGATGAACGATGAAGAGACCGTCGCTCTGATCGCCGGCGGTCACACCTTCGGCAAGACCCACGGAGCCGGACCTGGCACCCACTTGAAATTTGAGCCGGAAGGCTCCCCGATCGAGGAGCAGGGGCTCGGCTGGTCGAGCGCCTATGCCACCGGCATCGCGGGCGACGCCATCACCAGCGGCCTCGAAGTTACCTGGAGCACGACGCCGACCAAATGGAGCAACGACTTCTTCGAGCACCTGTTCGAGTACGACTGGGAGCTGACGAAGAGCCCGGGCGGTGCCAACCAATGGAAACCGAAGGGTGATGCGGGCGCCGGCACAGTGCCGGATGCCCATAATCCGTCGAAGCGTCACCAGCCAGCCATGCTGACCACCGATCTGTCCCTGCGAGTCGATCCGATCTACGAGAAGATTTCGCGGCGCTTCTACGAGAATCCGGAAGAGTTTGCCGATGTCTTCGCTCGTGCATGGTTCAAGCTGACCCACCGCGATATGGGACCGCGAGCACGTTATCTTGGCCCTGAAGTTCCGGCGGAGCAGCTGATCTGGCAGGACCCCGTTCCCCCGGTGGATCATGTGCTGGTCGATGAGCAGGATGTCGCGTCGCTCAAGGAAAAAATTCTGGCTTCGGGGCTCACGGTCTCGCAGCTGGTTTCCACCGCCTGGGCATCGGCCTCTACCTACCGCGGCTCCGACAAGCGTGGCGGCGCGAACGGCGCGCGCATCCGCCTGGCTCCCCAGAAGGACTGGAAGGTCAATGAGCCTGAGCAGCTGGAGACAGTGCTGAAGACGCTCGAAGAAATTCAGCAGTCCTTCAACAAGTCTCAGTCCGGAGGCAAGAAGGTCTCGCTTGCCGACATCATTGTCCTGGCCGGTTGCGCAGGTGTCGAACAGGCGGCGAGGAATGCCGGTATCCACGCAACGGTTCCGTTCTACCCCAGGGCGCACGGACGCTTCGCAGGAGCAGACGGACGTGGAATCCTTTGCGGTGCTCGAACCGACCGTAGACGGCTTCCGCTCGTACAGCAGCGGGAAAGAGAGCGCTCCGGCCGAGGTCCTGCTTCTGGACAAGGCGCAGCTGCTCACGCTGACCGCTCCCGAGCTGACCGTGCTCATTGGCGGCATGCGTGTGCTGAACACCAACTTCGGACAAACCGAATATGGTGTCTTTACCAACCGGCCAGAGGCGCTGACCAACGACTTCTTCATCAATCTGCTGGACATGCGTACGGTGTGGAAGGCGGTTTCAGACGCCCAGGACGTATTTGAAGGGCGAGACCGCAAGACAGGAGAAGTGAGGTGGACGGCAACGAGGGCCGATCTGGTCTTCGGTTCGAATGCCCAGCTCCGGTCCCTGTCGGAGGTCTATGGGAGTTCGGACGCGCACGGGAAGTTTGTCCACGATTTCGTTGCCGTCTGGAACAAGGTGATGAACCTCGACCGCTTCGACCTCGCAGCATCTCGCGCCTAGATTCTTCTGGTTCTCAGTCACGGCCTGACACCGAGAAGACTCGGGGTCAGGCCGTAGTTTTTTTATCCTGCGGGTTGAGTGCGGGAAGAATCCCTCAGAACGAAAGCTTCAATGCCAGCTGGATCAGCCGCGGATTGTTAACGGTTGAGTTGACCGCGCCGAAACCTGGCGCGTTGATGTCGTTGATGGGCATGCCGTACTCGGGATGGTTAAAGAGGTTGAAGAACTCGGCACGGAAGTTCAGGCCGGCTTCATGTTCGTGCCAGGGCAGAGCAAAATCCTTGATCGCCGAGAAGTCGGAGTTAACAAAATCGGGGCCGCTGACGGGAACGCGCGGCGCATCGCCGAGTTCGCCGGGGGGAGGTGCGACGAAGCAGGCGGCGTTGATGAACTGGTAGTGGCTGTGGTCGGCGGAATTGGGGTTGCAACCGGAGACGCGATTGGGCCGATTGTAATCGTAGTCGTCGCCGCCGGTATTGAAGGTAACGCCGGACTGATTGTTGCTGTCGATGAGTGGAACGGGGAAACCGGAAGAGATCCTTTCGATCAGCGTGACCTGCCAATTGCCTAACGCCGAGTTCGCTGCGGAGTTCCAGCTGTTCCCGAACTTCCTGCCCCTGCCGAAGGGTAAGTTATAGAGGATGCTGCCGCTGAAGCTGTGGTTGAGGTTGATCTGCGAGAGGGACCAGTCGAGGTTTTGCCAGTTGGGCAGCGGGAAATAGGGGGCGCTCAGCTCCGAGCCGAGGCCGTCAGAGAGACCGTTGTCATACGTGTGGGAGTAGGTGTAAGCCAGAAGCGCGTAAAGACCGTATTTCGAACTCTTGGTCTCGGCTTTGACCTGCAGCGAGTTATAGTGTGTCGTGCCCACGTCGCCGTAGAGCAGGATCGCATTAAAGTTCGGAGGAGTGTACGGGTAGATGTAGGGAGCGCCGCTGGGCAGGCAGCCCAGCGTATAGCCGGTCACGCTTGCGCAAGCTGAGGGGCTGCTGGTGTTGAGGTCGTTGCCAATGACCAGCAGATGGCCGCCGGTTGAACCCGCGTATCCGGCGGTGAGGACGACGCTGCCGGGCAGCTGGCGCTCGACGTTCACGTTGTATTGGTGAACCCGGCCCGGCTGGAAGTTCCGCGGCTGGTAAACGAACGTCCCTGGGTAGGTAGGCACAGTTTGGGGACTGGGAAGCAGCGGAAAGCCGGTAGAGGTGGTGAAGCTTAACTCCGGCGTCTGTCCGAGGGTGGTGGCGCAGTAAGAAGTGGCAAAGGCGCAGCCTGCGGAAAAGGTAGTGGGGAATTGGTCGGACTCGCCAAGGTCGGGCGGATTTTGCCACAAGCCCTGGGCGCCCTGGTTCCAGGAAGAATCGTGAAACATGCCAAAGCCGAGGCGGAGAACGGTCTTGTCGCTGCCGAGGACCTTCCAGGTAAGGCCGACGCGGGGCTCGTATGCGCCCCAGTACATATTGATGCCGGCGGACCGGCTCGACTCCGTTCTGGCCGGCAATGAGAAGTTGTCCGGTTTGGGGGATGTAGTCCGCCATGCGGTTATGGATCTCGGTGATGGGAGTGGTCATATCCCAGGCCAGACCGAGGTTGAGGACGAGCGAAGGAGTGGCGCGCCAGTCATCCTCGACGAAGGGCCGGATGATCTTCCAGCGGCGGCCGGTGATGGGGCCGTAGTAGGTCTGGTCGTGGATGGCGCCTCCGGCCATCCCCATCAAAAGGTCGGCTTCGGAATTGCCGGCCACCACTCCGGCGCCGCTGAAGTTTCCGAAGGCGCCGACGAGCCAGAATCCGTCCTGAAATTCTTCTGTGCCTACGTTCATCTGGTTGTCGCGGAGATCAATGCCAGTGCGGATTTCATGCTTTCCGCGGATGAGGTCGACGACGTCCTTGTATGAGAAGATGTCGGTTCCACCCTGGAAAGGAGAGTAGCCGCGGTCGCCGAGGGACCAATAACCGCCGTAGACTTCGGCGGAAACCACACCCTGACTATAGGGATCGCTCGCGATCGGGGACCCGGTGGAGGAGCAGCCCAGATCGGCGCCGGGAATTCCCAACTTAGTCGAGCCGCAGGTGAAGTTCCCGAGCGAATCAATGTAGTCGAAGATGCGGTCGTAGCCCACACTGGCTGTGTTCAACGTGGTGGGCGAGAAGACGTGGCTCCAGCCGAGGGCGATGTTGCGCGCGTGGTTGATTAGGTTCTCATTGCTGCCGAAGGCGTTGGATTCGGCCAGGGTCGGGGCGCCGCCGGGGACGAAGGAGAATGCCTGATCGTAGCTGAAGCGTTCAAAGGCATTGTCTTTGGAGGAGATGGTCTGGTCGAAACGAATGTCGAACTTGGTTTCGTTGAGGCTGCGCACGGGCTCGTTGACGTAGTTGTATCCCTGGGACGGATTATTGGCGTTCGGCGTGGGATAGATGCTGATCATTCCCTTGCCGACACTGTCGATGAGGTTCGAGGGAATCTTGCTACAGTCGGTTCCTTTCACCTGGCTACCATCCGCGTTGGCCGGAATGGGGTTTCCGGAGGCGTCGCACTGAAAATAAGGATCCGCAGCACCGAACATGTTCGGATTGGCAATTGGATACTTCACGACGTTGCCATTGGAATCGAGCACCGGATTGCCGAATGGGTCAAGCGAGAAGTCGCCGCCGCGCATGGCCAGGGATGGAACCAGCCCGGTGAATGTAATCCCCTCGCGCTGATACTTCTGTTCGCCATCCACGAAGAAAAACATCTTGTTGCGACGGAGAGGCCCTCCGAATGAGCCGCCAAACTGGTTCAGATTGAACTTCGGAGTTGTCGTGTCAAAGTCTGCTTTCGCGTCGAGGTCGGTGTTGCGGACGAATTCGAAGAGCGAGCCGTGATAGTCATTCGTGCCAGATTTTGTGGTAACAAGAACGGTCGGTCCGGCGCGCGTGCCGAATTCGGCGGAGTAGGTATACGTGAGAACTTTAAATTCCTGAATGTCGTCGATGGAGGAGAACACACCGATCCCGCCCGCTGTCAGCTCGTTGTTGTCTACCCCGTCCAGCAGCCAGTCCGTACTGTTCGGGCGCGAGCCGCCCACCGACAAGGAAAACGATCCGCGCGCGGCGACCTCGCTGTCGCTGCCCTGGGTGAAAAAACTGTTGGGGTTGGTCTCGGCAGTGGCGCCTGCGGTCAGTGTCGCCAGTTGAACAAAATCCCGGCCATTCAGCGGCAGCTGCGCCACTTCCTGTGAGGTGATCACCTGGCCAAGAGAAGGATTGGCTGTTTCGACTGCGACGGCGGCACTAGAGACGGTCACCGTCGTGACCACGGTTGCAGGCGTGAGGGTAAAGTCGAGTTCCCGGGCTTCATCAACATGCAGCTGCAGATCCTTCGTCTCCGCGCTCTGGAAGCCGGTGGCATCGACGCGCACGTTGTAGGTGCCGAAGGAGAGCAACGGGACGTCATAGTGCCCGGCGTCATCGGTCTTCACGGCGCGACTCTGCCCGGTAGTCTGCGCGGTGACCGTGACTGCGGCGCCGGGAACAGCGGATCCCGATTTGTCGGAGACGTTTCCGGAGAAGCTGCCCCGTGCCTGGCTATATAGAGCCGGGCAACCCGCAAACAGCAGAACAATGGAGGCCAACAGCGACAGCGAACTCTTTGTGATGAAGGGTTTAGAGTACTTCCGATATTCCTGGCTACACAGCAGGTTCCTTAAGGTGCAATGCATTGCGACACCCCTTTTCAAGCAACCAGGCTAAAGTGTTTGGCCTCGAAAACTGATCTGCTGACGAATTGTGAGACGGGATGACTTAATGTAAGAACTGATCGGCCGAATGTCAACGCAAGTTTCGGCCTCTGGGCGAGCCGGCACCTCTGATCCCCGAGCAGTGTTAACGGCCTGCGCCTCTGGTGAGTGAGCTCCCAGCGGTCAGACCTCGCTGCCAGTTGCCGGCTCTGCGGGTCGTTCACAACTCCGGTCGGCCCTTTCCGAGACCCGCTCTGCGATTTACATGCGTCTGACGATCGCCAACCAAGCCGGCGCACCGTGGTGGTGAAATCTCGTCTCAATCCGATCCGGCTCGATTGAGATAATGTTCCATCCATCGAGGGGCATCAAACACCGCTCTCAGCTGTTGCTGACTGACGGGATGGGGGCCGATATCGGGACCATCGTTACTAAAACACAACACATAGAGGGTTCCACCCTTTTCGGCTACCGACGCCAGGCTCGCCACGTAATTGGGACGCTAGTCGTCGCTGAAGGTATGGAGTCATCCACAGTCCGGCACCGTCTCAAATCTGCGCTGCAAACGCTCCAGGTGAAACGCGTCCGCCGCAGCGAACTCGGCCTCGATTCCGCGGTCGTGGGCTTTTTCGCGCGCCATCGCGAGCGCAGTCTCAGCTACATCTACGCCCAAAACCGATAATCCGAGCGAGGCAACCAGGAGACTGTGCTCGCCAGTCCCGCAACCCGCATCGAGCACCGCTCCGACAAATGCACCTTCCGCTGCCAAACGCGATATCGCCGCCTGCGGGTGGCCGATGTCCCAGGGCGCAGGGCCGTTGCGGTACGATGCATCCCAGGGCAGTCCCGTCATCCGTTCGTGACTTGTCGGCGGCCGGCCATGGAGCGGTTCATCCGTGGTGGTTCTCAATTGCTCTGACAAGATTCGCCCTCTTTTCGCAACTGATCTTGCCGCTCATCGTAACTCGAATCGGCAGGACTCGACTATTCGCGAGCGGCGGCCGCCCGGGTTAGAGGAATTTGCAGCGTTCGTCCCGGCTATAAGCCTTTGCGCATGCGAAATTCCCGGACCACATCGGCGGGATCGCGGTGCTGACCGTCGACGGCTTCGTTCATCGCGCGCATATCATCAGCGGTGATTCTGCCGGCAAGAACGCTCATCGCAGTCTGAATCTGCGGCCAGCGGCGGAGCGCATCATCGCGCACCAGAGGAACGGCCTCATAGGGCGGGAAGTAGTGACGGTCGTCCTCGAGAACGGTGAGGCCGAAGGCCTGGATGGGGCCGTCCGTGGAGTTGCCTGCGATCATGTCCACCTGATGCTCGTTGAGCGCGCGATAGAGGAGGCCGAGGTCCATGGTGCGCGGCGGGCCGTCGAACTTCAGACCATACGCAGCACTCAGGCCCGCGAGGCCGTCGGGGCGCTGTTCAAATTCGTAGCCGACACCGAGGTGCCAGTGCGGGGTGTACTGCGCGGCCTGGCTGAGCGTGGTGAGATGCAGGCGGCGTGCATCGTCGCCGCGGATGACCATGGCGAAGGTGTTCTCGAATCCAAGCGGCGGGCCGACTGTGCTGCGGTAGCGCGAAGCATAGAGGCGGCGTACCGTGGCAAGAACGGACTGGGGATCACGGTCGAGTGGTTGCTTGAGAATGGCGGTGAGGGCGGTCCCGGTGTATTCCACGTAGCCGTCGATACGGCCCGCGAGCATCGCCTGCTGACAAATGTAACTGCCGGCGAGGTAAAAGCGGCGCTCGACGGGAAGGTGAGACTTCGCTTCAATCTCCTGAGCCAGCAATTCGCCCAACACCACCTGCTCGGTGAAGTTTTTGGCGCCGATGATGGGATGGTTGGGGCGCGGCGGCGAGCAACCTGCCGGCAAAACGGCTAACGTAACCGCCATAGTTACGAAAGCGCGGCGATTCATGGAGCGCGATCCGGCGCCGGAATGCGCAAGCGGCGTTCCAGCAGGCCAAGCGTGGCGTCGGCCGCAAGAGCCAGCAGCGCAGCAGGAACCGCACCGGCGAGAATCAGGCGATTGTCGATGGAAGCGACGCCGCGAAAGATCAGCTCCCCCAGTCCACCGGCGCCAACCGCGGCGGCAATGGTCGCGATGCCGATACAGGTAACGGTTGCAGTCCGCAGGCCGGCGAGGATGAAGGACGCCGCCAGAGGAAGCTCGATTTTGAAGAGGCGCTGCCGGTCGGTGAGGCCGAGGGCCTGCGCCACGTCGATCAGCGACCGGTCAATGCCCTGAATACCAGCGTAGGTGTTGCGCAGGATGGGCAGCAGCGCATACGCGGTGAGGGCCACGATAGCAACGCGGGCGGCCCTCTCGCCGAGCCACGGCAGCGGCAGCAGAAATCCGAACATGGCCAGGGAAGGGATGGTCTGCAGTACGTTGGCCACGCCGATAATCGGACCGGCCCAGCGCGGGGAGCGGGTCAGCCATACTCCGGCCGGGACGGCCACCGCGGTGGCGAAGAACATTGCGGCGGCGGTAAGCCAGAGATGCTCGACGGTGAGAGTGGCAATCTCGCCGCCGTAGCGAGAGAGAAAACCGGCGTTCATCGCGTCTCCTCCGCAGCCGCGCTGCGCTCCCCGCGATGAAAAGCTCGCACGTAGGCCGTAACCTCAGGCTGATTGGAGCCCTGGAACTCCTCCGGGGTAAGCGACGCGACCAGCCTGCCCTCGCTGAGCAGCGCCAGCCGATCGCCGAGATACAGCGCTTCGTCGAGGTCATGGGTCACCAGCAGAACCGTCTTCTTCAGACGGCTCATCAGATTTTTCACCAGATCCTGCATTTCGGTACGGGTGAGCGGATCAAGGGCACCGAAAGGCTCGTCCATGAGCAGGATGTCCGGCTCGGCGGCCAGCGCCCGTGCCACGCCAACGCGCTGGCGCTGCCCTCCCGAGAGCTGGTGCGGATAGCGGCGCGCGAAGCTGTCAGGATCGAGCCCGACCGCCGCGAGCAACTCGTGGCTGCGGCGGATTCGCTGCTCGCGCGGGTGTCCCTCGGCCTCCAGCACCAGTGCCACGCCGCGCTCAACGGTGAGGTGCGGGAAGAGTCCCGTCTCCTGGATGACGTAACCAATGCTGCGACGTAAGGCAATCAGTTTGGTGTCGCGGACCCCCTTGCCATGTACGAGCACTTCCCCGCCGGTGGGCTCGATCATGCGGTTGACGGTCCGCAGCAGCGTGGTTTTGCCCGAGCCGCTGCGCCCGAGCACTGCCGTGGTGGTGCCCGCAGCGACGGCCAGCGAGATTCGGTCCAACAACAGCTTTCCCTGTGCGGTAGCGACAGAGACATCCCGAATTTCGATGGCGGCGCTCATGCCCTCCTCAGTGTAGGGGCGCGGGGTCGAATCGAGAAACGCGGCAGCAGCCAGTGGCGTACGCCCGCCGACAGCCGACACAGCCTCCGGGCCTCTTCTCTGCATCTGAGCCGAAGGATTTACCCTGAGAAAGAGGAGAACCAAAATGCCCGATCCGAAGCCAGAACAGTCCCATGAGAAAGCTGTCCAGGCCCTCATCGATGCACTGAACGAAGACCTCGCCCGCGAATACCAGGCCATTATCGCTTACACGGTGTACAGCAACGTTCTCTCCGGGGC
This sequence comes from uncultured Acidobacteriota bacterium, assembly GCA_963825195.1. Classification (GTDB taxonomy): domain Bacteria; phylum Acidobacteriota; class Terriglobia; order Terriglobales; family Acidobacteriaceae; genus Palsa-343. The sequence goes on along the minus strand of CAWGSD010000005.1, from coordinate 3,940,464 downwards.
GCAGTGGATGAATATCGCTGCAGAACTGAAGGTGCACGCCACCGAAGAGCTGCAGCACGCCATGATCATCGCCGACCAGATCGATTACCTGGGGGGCATGCCCACCGGCACTCCAAAGGAAGTCAAGCTCTCGGAAAAAGCCGAGGATATGCTCCGCTTCGACCTCGATAACGAAACGGAGACGATTCGCAATTACCGGCAACGGGTGAAGCAGGCAGAGGTTCTGGGCCACTATGCTCTGGCCGAGCAACTACGCCAGATCATCACTCAGGAGCAGGATCATCAACACTCGCTGGCGACGGCTCTGGGTATCGACGTGCCCAAAGTGCTGCAGCAGGGGGCCTGAGCCGAAGCTGCCGGAACCCGATCCTGATGCAGCAGTGGATCGGGTTCAGACAGCGTTTTGCAGATATCGCTGCCGAGCACGCCGAAGGTGTTCCTCCTGTTCCTGCTCGAGCGTGGTGTAGGAACCAAGCTGATGCGCAGCGAGACGAATCTGCGCCACGTGTTCCAGCGTTTCCATCTTGAAGAAGGCCTCCTGCAGCGTCGTGCCACAGGTCACGGCGCCGTGGTTGGCCAGCAGCATTGCGTCGTAAGCCGGGATGAAGGGATTGAGACTGGCGGCTACCTCCTCGGTCCCGGTGGTGGCGTAGCCGGCCAGGGGAACCGGGCCGAGGGTCATCACGGCTTCCTGGCAGAGCATCTCGTCCAGGGCCCATCCGGCGCAGGCAAAGGCGGTGGCCACGGGCGGATGCGAGTGAATGACGGCGGTCACGTCCTCACGCTGGCGGTAGAAGGCCAGGTGCATCCCGATCTCGCTGGTCGCCTTCCGCACCCCTTCCAGTTGGCAGCCATCAAGGTCGACGATGGTGAGGTCCGTCTGGCGCAGCCGGTACTTGCTGATCCCGGTTGGCGTCACCAGCAGCCGCTGCTCATCGAGGCGGGCGGAGAGGTTGCCGGATGTACCGGGCATGTAGCCCAGACGATAGAGCCACTTGCTGAATCGAACGATTTCTCGCCGCAACTCATGTTCCGTTGGATCATTTCGGGTCGCCAATGTGAACTCCTCTCCGGGAACCTAGCAATTTTCGTCTGTTTTTGATCCCTAAGGTTGAAGAATATTGAATGGGGAAGCGATGGTGGGTGCAGGTTTGGGAAACAAAGCGGTGCGAAGCCGTTTCCACACCCGGCCGACGCGCTCCGAGGCATAGAAGATTTGGCCGGCGGTCAAGTCGCCCGCCACGCGATGGTGGCCGACCGCCGCGAGCCCCATGGAGGCGACGCAGCCGCATTGTGCGCAATCAGGATCGCCGCCGAACTGGCACGGGGTGATCTCGGTGCTTAGATTCGCCGAAATAATCTCAGTGGTTTTGGCGAAAATACACTCCTGCGGGCTGCCGGGGGGCGCTTCAAATTCCCGCAGTACCGCTTCCGGCAGGTCCAGGATGGGATATTTGAGGCGCAGCTGCCGCAGCTCGGCAATCGTGGAAGAGCGCTGCGCCGGGGTAAGAATTTCCGGATCGGTGGCACCGCGCTGGGGGGTGAAAAAGCTGAACCACACCTTCACGATCTCCGGCTGGCTGCTCCAGAAGCGCAGAAATTCATCGAGATAGCCGGGGCGTTCGGCAATTTGGGCGGTAATGGTGCAATGAATGGTGACCCGGGCTCCCTGGATATTTGTCAGGATGCGGTCGTAAGTGGCGGGTTTGCGGCGCGCATCGTGTTCCGGCTGCAGGCCGTCGATGGACACCACGACATTTAGCTTCTTCAGGGCCGCCCATTCGGAAGGGATGGTTCGGAAGGCGCTGGTGACGACCTGGGTATGAACGCCACGGCTCTCGATCTGCGGCAGCAAACTGTTGAGTTCGCGGTAGCGCACCAGCGGATCGCCGCCGACCAGGGAAACGTGGAGAGGCTTGTGCTCGTCAATCAGCGCCAGAACCCGGGCGACTAGCTCATCTCCCTTGAAATCCGAGAGCTGGCGCAGCTGGACGGATCCTCCCAGGTGCGCGTCATCGAACGCGTAGCATCCGGGACAACGAAGGGGACATTCTTTGGTGATCTCAATCGAAAGGGAGGGAGCCCGGCCGGCAAGAATCCGGGACCAGGCATGGAGAACTTCGGATCGGTTCATGGTCTCTCCGCGACAAGTACAGTGGGTCGATCGGCAGAATGTGTGAGGAGCACTCGCAGTGCCATTCACAAGCGTACCCGGAACGTTGCGGAATCAGATTTGCAGAGGAAGCGAGAGCAGGTGAGGTCCAGGATCAGCCATGCGCCCGTGCCGGAACGCCGGAACAACCCCCTCGCGAATCGTTCTTAACAACTCACGGCGGCGGAAGAGCTGGCAGAACAGCCATCGAACTGCCAGCAACACCTTAATCCGCTGGCGGCAATGCTGCGCGCGCAGCAGCCCCAGGCACAGGCAGGTAACGATGGTCAGCAGCCCGAACTCGAAATCCTGACCGCCGCGAAGAAAATGGTCCCAGGTCCAGATCTGCTGGGTCAGAGGCATAGTGATCAGCTCGACAGCGGCGAGCAGGAGCAGAAAGCGGCTGAGGCCGGCGCAGATCCGGGCCACACTGCTGCTCGTTTTGCGGTCCGGCCATCTGTTCGCCACGTGATCCAAAACTCTCGCTCTCCCTTGATTCTATTCCCCTGCCAGGCAATCGCGAAACATCGAGCGGCGCGATACCGGGAAAATTTATGCAGTTTTGACCGCGCCGTCGAAGCCGGGAGTGCCGCTTACTCCACGCGCAATGCAGTCATCGGCTCCACGCTGGCTGCACGCTGCGCTGGGATGACGGCCGCAATCAGGGCGGCCAGGCCCAGAATGACCGCGGTCGCAATCAGAACGACGGGGTCCCAGGGATGCACATTGTAGAGCAGGCTGGCCATGAAACGCCCAGCGATAATGGCCGCGGGCATACCGATGAGCAGCCCGATACCGGCCTGGAGAAAGGCGCCGCGCAGGACCATCTGCAGGATGCCGCCGCGGTCGGCTCCCAGCGCCATGCGGATGCCGATCTCACTGGTGCGCTGGGCCACCGTATAGGCGGTTACGCCGTAGAGACCGATGGCGGCGAGGGTCAGGGCAAGGAATCCGAAGACCGAGGTAAGTTGCACGATCAGTTCGCCCTGCGCGAACTGGGTGTGTACCTGATTCGCGAAGGTCTCAAAGTCGATCAGGGTCAGGTTGGGGTTGATCTGGTTGAGCGTGCGGCGCACCTGGCTTTCGAGGCCGGGAACGTACCCATAAGTCTGCAATACAACGGCGTTCAACTCGAGATGCGAGACGTTCTCGAACATCACCTCCGACTTGTCGTCGTACTTGGCCCATTGGTTGGCAGGCAAAAAGAACATGGAGCGGATATGACTGTTCGGATCCCAGTACTGCGTATCCTCGCTGATGCCGACAATTTCAAAATTGCCCGCATATTTCTGGTCGAGATCGCCGAAGTGGTGGCCAAGGGCGTCACCGTTCTTGAAAAAATGTTTGGCGAAGGTCTGGTTTACGATGGCGACCTTCTGGTTGGCGGCGTTGTCCTGTTCGGTAAAGCTGCGGCCGGCGATGATTTTGGTGCCGATGTTTTCAAAGTACCCTGGGCTGACGCGGTCCCACGAGGAATTGTTGAAGTCGCTGCCCGGCGGGGCCGGCGCCTGGCCTTCGATATAAACGCCATTCCCCCAGTTGTCGCCCTCCATCGGCGTGTAGAGCGAATAGGTCACGGCTTTGACACCGGGGATGGCGGCCAGGGTGTCATGGACCTGGCGAAAGAACACTTCGGCTTGCTCAGGCTTGTATCCGGCCATCTGCGGGTCAATATGGACCACATAGCGATTCTGTGTCTCAAAACCGAAATGCTGATTCTGCAGGTTGGTAAGGCTGCGAATGAGCAGCCCGGCGGCGCAGAGCAAGGCCAGCGAAACCGCTGCCTGCATGACGACCAATATCTTCTGTCCCCACAGGCCGCTCTTTTTGGTGGAGCGGTTCGCGCCACGCAGCGCGTCGATGGGATCGGCATGCGCGGTCATCCATGCCGGAGCCGTGCCGAAGAGGACGCCGGTAATCAGCGAAACGGCAAACGCGAAGCCTAGCACGGGGAGCGACGGCGTGGCCTGGATAGGCAGATAATTCTTTCCCGCGACCAGATGGAGCAGCAGACGTGCACCAGCGTACGCAACCGCGAGACCGGCGACTCCCCCGAGGACGGCCAGTACAATACTTTCGGTCAGGGCCTGGCGTACCAGCCGGCTGCGTGGCGCGCCCAGGGCGGAGCGGACCGAGGTCTGCGCCCTGCGGGCAGTAGCCCGCACCAGCATCAGGTTGGCCAGATTCGCGCAGGCGATGAGCAGCACAAACGCCGAGATCCACATGAGCAAATGCAGGCCATCTTTGTACTGTTCCTGCATCTGCTGCACGCCGCCGCCGCCCGGTGACAGGTGCAGGGTCTGTTTAGGAATCAGGCTCGCGGCTCGTTTTTCCACCTTGCTGACGGGGCTGAGCAGGAACTGGCGCAGCTCCACCTGAAGCTGGGCTTCCATGTGCTTCGCGTTGGCGCCCGGCTGCACGCGCCCGATCAAGTTCAGCCAGTCCAGTTCCGGACTGTCAAGGACGTTGAAGCTGCCTGCCTGCACAAGAGGACTGTCGCTGAGAGGAATCCAGAACGAGGCGGGGTCGCTGGCCAGGCGTTCGCCGAAGAATCCGGGTGGCGCAACGCCAACGATGGTGAACGACTGCCCGTTGATCAGGAACGAGGCGCCCACCACCGAAGGATCCTGTCCGAACTTCTGCTGCCAGGTGCGGTAGCTCATCACGGCGACCGGCGCGGCGCCCTTCTGGTCGTCAGAAGGCTCGAGCAACCGGCCCATCCAGGCCTTCAGGCCGAAGGTATCGAAGGCGTTGCCGGATACGAATTCGCCACCGAGGGCTTCCGCCGGATGACTGCTTCCCGCGCGTCGCACGCCAATTTCGGTGCGGCCGGCCTGGAAAGCAGCAAGGCTCGCGAATCCCCGCGTATGGTCGCGGAACTCCCGATACTGTTCGGTCGAGAACAGCGACCAGTCATCCTGCATGCCACCGTTGATGCAGCAGTTCTCGTTGTTCCCTACGCGGATCAGTTCGCCGGGACGCGCCACCGGCAGCGACTTGAGCAGCACCGCGTGAATCAGGGTAAAGATGGCGGTCGTCGCGCCGATGCCCAGCGCCAGAGTCAGAATCGCCGTAATGGTAAATCCGGGCGTCTTGAGAAATTGCCGCAAAGCATAGCGAATGTCTTCAAAAAGCATCGCGCGAGCCCCGCCTCCTGGGGTTACTCCCGGGGGAGTTCCTCCTTTATACGACAGCGGCAGGCATGCAGTTCAGTTGAGTGACCAATCGCAATCGTGTCGGCGGAAGCACGGTGCGAACCGCCCACGCCCATGCCTAAATCCATTGATCGACGGTGACGTAGCGCGTAGCGCCTGGCGGATATCGATCGAGGATGCGGCGCGTGGCCGCGATCGAGCGGGACCGGTCGACACCCATGGCAGTATGACCGCCGTCATGCAGCAGGAGGTTTGACCCGCGGTTGCGGCGCCGATTGCGCGCAATTCCCCGCTCCAGATGCGCCGTGATCTGCTCAGCGCTGATGGGTTTCCAGTCGTAGCCCATGGCATTCCAGAGGACCGGGGTCAGGCCCAGGTCGTGGCCGGCGCGCAGCACGTCGGGACGACGCGCACCGTGAGGCGGGCGGAAGAAATGCACCCGTTCGCCCAGCGCGTCTTCAAGCGCGGCATTGCACGCGGCGAGTTCCTCGCGCACCCGGCGAGGAGACTCGAAGGCCAGCCAGGGGTGAGTCATAGTGTGGTTGCCGATCAGGTGGCCGGCAGCGCGAATATCCCGGGCCAGGGACGGCCGTTGGCGGACGAACTTCCCGATGAGAAAGAAGGTAGCGCGGACTTGTTGAGCGCTCAGTAATTCCAGCAGCGCCGGCGTGTGCGGGTCGTTGGGACCATCGTCGAAGGTCAGGGCGAACTGGGCAGGATCAGGGCCGGCGAGTACGGTCTGGCCGAAGATCTGCGATTCCGGTGAGAGGGCTGCGTAGGCGCAGCCTCCCGCGGCCAGCACCGCCGCGGCGCCGATGAAGCTCAGAGCAGCTGACATTTGGTTTCAGTGTATGCCGGGTTTCTTTCGCGGGCAGGCCGTGATATCTTCGTATTTCCTTCGCTGGACGTACTCCGGAACGAATGGCCAAGCTCTTCGAACAGCCGCGCTTCATCGCCGTGGAAGGTCCCATTCGGGCCGGCAAGTCCACACTGGCGCAGATCCTGGCGGAGACGCTGCATGCAAGGCGCATTACCGAACCGGAGGAGAATCCGTTTCTGGACCGCTTCTACCAGTCGCAGCCAGGCATGGCCTTCACGACCCAGATGTGGTTTTTGGCGGAGCGGCACGCGCAGCTGCGCGAGATCGAGGACTTCTCCATCCCCATCGTCGCCGACTATCTCTTCGAAAAAGACAAAATCTTCGCGTACATCAACCTGAGCGATGCCGAGCTTGCCCTTTACAACCGCTATTTTCAGATGCTTCGGGCTGACCTGCCCACCCCGGAGCTGGTGATCTACCTCCAGGCCACGCCCGAGGTCCTGAAGCAGCGCCTGAAGCGAAAGGGCGTGCCGGGCGAACGCGCCATCAGCGACCAGTACATCGAGCAGGTGGTCGCGGCCTACGAGCATTTCTTCTTTCACTACTCGGGCAGTGACCTGCTGGTCGTGAACACCAGCGACATCGACTTCGTCAGCAACAACCGCGACCTGCAGATGCTGCTGAAACGCCTGGCCGAGCCGGTGCACGGAACGCAGTACTTCCTGCCGCTGGGGTAAACGGGACGCCCCAGCGCCATCGTCCTGAATCAAAACGCTGCTGCCCCTCCCAGCCACCGTTGCCAACCCGAAAATTGGGGGGCTGGGGTGACCCGCATCACAGCCAATCGCGGCGGCAGAAGTGTACCTTGATCCGTTTTGGCAGGGAGGCCAACGCGCGTGCCAGGCTATGCATACGGTGACGCCGCGGCTGCGAGCCAGAGCGGCGAAGAGCTTCGCATCTGTGGTCTCGATGGGCACCCTGGGGGCAGCCCGGCGCATGCGCGCTGGAGCGCGGAGTATCGCGCCAAATGCGCTTCGCCCGCGGAGGCGCTCAGGGCGGTCCGCTCCGGAGATCATGTCTGGATCCAGGCCGGATGCGGCGCGCCTTCCACGCTGGTGAAGGCGCTGGTCGAACGCGCTTCCGAGTTGTGGAACGTCGAAATCGTCCACATGATCACACTGGGCAACGCGGATTACACCAAGCCCGAATATGAGGGGCACTTCCGTCACCGCGGACTCTTTCTCGGCGCCAACGTCCGCGAAGCGGTGGCCGCCGGCCGCGCCGACTACACTCCTATCTTCCTCAGCGAGATTGAAGGCCTGATGGACAGCGGCGCCCTTCCTCTCGATGTGGCGCTGATGCAGGTCTCTCCACCGGACGCACACGGGTTCGTCAGCCTGGGCGCCTCCGTGGACTGCACCCTGACCGCGTCGCGGCGCGCGAAGATCCTGATCGCCGAAGTCAATGAGCAGATGCCTCGCACCCACGGGGACACCTACATCCACATCAGCCGCATCTCGGCTTTCGTCGAGACCTCGCGGCCGCTGCTGGAATTCCGTACCGAGTCCTTCACCGACCTGCATTTGCGCGTCGCCCGCTATGTCGCCTCCCTGATTCCTGATGGAGCCACGCTGCAAACCGGCATCGGCGGCATTCCCGAGGCGGTGCTGACCTGCCTGAACGACAAACAGGATTTGGGAATTCACACCGAAATGATCTCCGACGAGGTGATTGACCTCATCGAGTCCGGCGTGATCAACGGGGAGCGGAAGTCGCTGCATCGCGGAAAGGCGGTCGTGTCCTTCGTGCTGGGAACAAAGCGGCTCTTCGAATTTCTCAACGAGAATCCCATCTTCGAGTTTCGACCGATCCATTACACCAACGACCCCTTTGTGGTGGCGCAGAACGACCGGATGGTCGCCATCAACTCGGCGCTGCAGATCGATGTGACCGGGCAGGTCTGCGCCGACTCGATGGGAACCCGTCCCTACAGCGGCTTCGGCGGGCAGTTGGACTTCATTCGCGGCGCGGCCCGTTCCCGCGGAGGCATTCCCATCATTGCCCTCCCCTCCACAGCGCTGCACGGCACCGTCTCACGCATTGTGCCGATGCTGGAGCCCGGCGCGGGCGTGGTCACCTCTCGGGCCGATGTGCATTACGTCGTTACCGAACACGGGATTGCCTACTTGCACGGCAAAAGCCTGCGCGAGCGGGCTGAGGCCCTGATCGCCATTGCCGATCCGCAATTCCGCGCCGAGCTGGAAGACTTTGCGGTGCACTCGCATTATCTGGAGCGCAGGACGGCGGCAGCCGTGATCTGAAGGCTCGCCGGAAAGGAGCACGCATGACCGAACCCCGAAAAAGAGATCGAGGACACCTGCGAGTGAACGTGGACGAATGCAAAGGTTGCGGGCTGTGCGTGGAAGCCTGCCCACCCAAAGTCATTCACCTGCGAGAACGGCTCAATCACTGCGGCTATCGCACGGCGGAATACGCGGGGCACGGCTGCACCGGATGCGGAATCTGCTTCATGGCATGTCCCGAGCCGGGCGCCATCACCGTACTGCGTCTGATCACGCGCGGAGGCGGCGTGCCCCGCAGGCAAAAGGCCGAGGGGGCTCCGTAATGCGCAGGCAGCTGATGAAGGGCAACGAAGCCATAGTCAGAAGCGCCATCCTTTCCGGATGCCGCGGCTTTTATGGCTATCCCATCACGCCGGCCAGTGAGATTGCCGAGGCGGCAGCCATCTATATGCCGCAGGTTGGCGGTGTTTTCCTGCAGGCGGAGAGCGAGGTTGCCGCAATCAATATGCTCTACGGCGCGGCATCGGCCGGAGTGCGGGTGATGACCGCCTCCAGCGGGCCGGGCATCAGCCTGATGCAGGAAGGCATCAGCTATCTCGCCGGCGCGGAGCTGCCCTGCGTCATCGTGGATATCACGCGCGGCGGCCCGGGCCTCGGCAACATCGCCTCGGAGCAGAGCGATTACCACCAGGTGGTGAAAGGCGGAGGCCACGGCAACTACCACACGCTGGTGCTGGCACCGCATTCCGTGCAGGAGATGGCGGACTTGACAGCCTTGGCCTTCGAGCTGGCAGACCGCTACCGGAATCCGGTGGTGGTGATGGCGGACGGTTTTATCGGGCAGATGATGGAGCCGGTGATTTTTCCCCATACCGCCGTCGGCCCACGCCAGCCGAAGTGGGCAGTGACCGGCACCGAAGAGACGCGCGGCAACCTGATCAGCTCGATCTACCTGGAGCCGGACAAGCTGGAGGCGCATGTCCGGCAGCTTGAAGCCAAGTACTACATCGCACAGCAGCGCGAAGCGCGCGCCGAAACGTGGCACACCGAGGAAGCGGAGATCGTGCTGGTGGGCTACGGCATCGTGGCGCGCATTCTGAAGGCAGTCGCAGCGGAGGCTCGGGCAGAGGGGCTGCCGGTCGGCGTGCTTCGTCCCATCACGCTGTTTCCCTTCCCCACATCGCACTTCCAGCGTGTTGCGGCAACAGCACATGCGTTCGTGGTGGTCGAGATGAGCACCGGCCAGATGCTCGAAGATGTGCGCCTGGCCCTGAACGGCGCACGGCCGGTGGAGTTCCTGAGCCGCGTCGGCGGCAACGTTCCATCGCATACGGAGGTGCTGGAGTTCGTGCGCAGCCTCGCACAGGCCCATGCGCCTGTGCCGGAGGCTGAAGGGAAGCGGTTGGTTCATGTCTGACGATATGGATGTCGAATACGCGGTCGCGCTCGGCCGGCCTAAGGCGTTCTATGAGAACTTCGAGCGCAAAGAAGAACTGCAGGGCCAAACCCATTACTGCCCCGGCTGCGGACACGGCATCGTGCACAAGATGCTATCCCAGGCCATCGATGAGCTGGGCATTCAGAACCGGACCATCCTGATCAGTCCGGTGGGCTGTTCGGTCTTCGCTTACTACTACTTCGATGTGGGCAACGTGCAGGCTGCGCACGGCCGCGCTCCGGCTGTAGCCACGGCCGTCAAGCGCACGCGCCCGCAAAGCATCGTCATCAGCTATCAGGGTGACGGAGATCTTTCCGCGATCGGCGCGGCGGAGATCCTGCATGCGGCCAATCGCGGCGAAACCATCAGCGTCATCTTCGTGAACAACGCCATCTACAGCATGACCGGCGGCCAGGTGGCGCCTACCACGCTGCTGGGCCAGATGAGCACGACTACGCCCAGGGGCCGCAGCGCGGCCAATGAAGGCTATCCGCTGCACGTCAGCGAACTGCTGGCGACTTTGCAGGCTCCCGTCTATATCGAACGCGTGGGTCTGGGCGACAACCGGCAGATCGCGCAGGCAGCGCGCGCGGTAAGGCGCTCCCTCGAGAATCAGGTGCATGGTCTGGGCTTCTCGCTGGTCGAGATTCTTTCTCCCTGCCCCACCATCTGGAAGATGTCACCCGTCGAAGCCCAGCACTGGGTGAAAGACGTGATGGAGAAGACCTTCCCGCTGGCCGTCCTCCGCGACCGTACGCAGGAAGCGCGGCCGCGTGAGCCCGCCGAGCCGGCGCCGCATCTGGAGCGCATCCCCGCCATCCTGGGCGTGGAAGATCGCGAATCGCAGCAGCATGCACCAACCGCGCCTGCTCTCCGCCTGGACCTGCAGGTGCGCGTCGCCGGTTTTGGAGGCCAGGGCGTGCTGCTGCTGGGCGAAATGCTCGCCGAAGCTGGGCTCCACGCCGGACTCGAAGTATCGTGGCTTCCCTCTTACGGCCCGGAGATGCGCTCCGGCACCTCTAATTGCCATGTGCGGCTCGCGAGGAATCCGATCGATTCCCCGCTGGTATCGCATCCGGATGTGCTGGTGGCGATGAACGAGCCATCGCTGACAAAATTCGCCGGCACGGTACGCCCGGGCGGCTGGATCCTCTACAACGGCGAGACCCTGCCACCGGAGTGCGAACGCCATGATGTTCACATCCTCGCGTGCTCCTTCACGCATATCGCCGACGACCTGGGCGATGCACGCGCCGCCAATATGGTGATGCTGGGCGCTCTGCTGGAAATCATTCCGGCCTTGCCGCAGGCCAGCGTCGACGCCGCCCTCATGCGCCTGGTGAAAAGTCCCCGCTGGCTCGCCCTCGATGACCAGGCGCTGACCCGTGGCCGAGAGCTGTATCGCGAGCACTGCCGGAGCGAGGAGGTTCCTCATGAAGCCTGAGGTCGATCCGAACCTGATCGTCTTCTTCGGCGGTGACTACGTGCCGCTGCGCGAAGCCCGCGTCGGCATTCTGACCCACGCGCTCCACTACGGAACCGGCGTCTTCGAAGGCATTCGCGGCTACTGGAGCGATGCGGAACATCAGCTGCTGCTGCTGCGGCCGCTCGAGCACTATCAGCGCTGGATCGGCAACTGCGGCATTTTGCGCATGGCGGTGCCCGCATCCGCCGAGGAGCTGTGCGCCATCACGCTTGAGCTGCTGCGCCGCAATGCGTTCCGTACCAGCGTGTATGTGCGGCCCATTGCGTGGAAATGCGCGGAGCGGATCGGCGTGAGTCCCGACGGCCAGGACGCCTTCGCCATCGTCGCGCTGCCCTTCGGCGAATACCTGCACAGTGAGCACGGAGTGCATGCGGGCGTCAGTTCGTGGCGGCGGATCGACGACAATGCGATTCCCGCGCGAGCCAAAATCTGCGGCGCCTATGTAAACAGCGCGCTGGCCAGCGACGACGCGCGGCGCAGTGGCTTCGACGAGGCGATCCTGCTGAACGAGAGCGGCCATGTCGCGGAGGGCGCGACCTGCAACCTCTTTATGGCGCGCAAAGGCGAGCTGATTACGCCGCCGGTGACCGAGAACGTGCTGGAAGGAATCACGCGCGACTGCGTGATGGAACTGGCGCAGCAACAGCTCGGCGTTCGCGTGGTGGAGCGGCCGATCGACCGCAGCGAATTGTATATCTGCGACGAGTTGTTCCTTACCGGAACGGCGGTCGGTATTGCGCCAGTGATCCGCGTGGATCATCGGCCGGTGAGAAACGGAGAGATTGGCGCGTTGACGCGCGAGCTGCGCAAGCTGTACTTCGATGCAGCGCTGGGACGTTTGCGGGCTTACCGGAGGTGGCTGCTTCCGGTGTACCCCTCAGAGCACGAACTGGAACCGCACGCGATTTCACTGGCAGGCACCCTCGCGGATTAAGTGGATCCCGTGCCCTCTGGTCTGGAGGGTAGAACGCCCGCATATTCAGCGTTACTTGCGCCTTGCGCGGAACTCCGACCCAATCGCCGCAATCGATTCGCGGTTCAACATCCTGGCGGCCTGGGGAAACACCACCGTCTCTTCCGCTTTGATGTGTTCTGCATACAGTTGGCTCAGTCGCCTGGTGTGCGACACCAGAGCGTGGCCGTCCTGAGCGGATAGAGCGCCTGTTACCAGCCATTGCACAAACAGCCGCTCGACTTCCGCGTGAAGCGCGTTGGCTTCGCGATGATCCTCCTCCAGACCGTCGACGGCCGCCAGCGTGCCGGGAGGCGCCGCCGTGCGCAGGCGAGGAAACAAGGATTCCTCCTCATCTTCTGTGTGACGCTGCCCACCCACACGAAAATATTGCAGCGCGGACTCGACGGCAGAGCGCTCTTCCCCAGTCAGTACACCGGAATGATCCCGCTCCGCAAGCTCGCAGAGGATGCTGAGGAATCGCTCGATACGGCGGTGACAATCCTGCAGCATGCCAATCGGATCATCGAATCCGCTGTCCAACTTTGCACCGATCTGGACGGCCATCTGTTCCCTCCTCCTCTATCTTCGCCCGGATGAGCCGCGAAGACGAACCGATTTCCGGTGCTGCCTGCATCCTGGACTTGACGGTCTCGACTTGACGTTCCTGAACTTGACGTTTTTTGATTTATTCGCCATAGTGGAGGAAATTGCGGAGCGAGCCGTCGTTCCCACATCCTCGACTCGGACAACAGCGAGGCGATACGATGCGGCATCGCGAAGGTTCGCGGAAGATGGTGGTCTGGTGCCTGCGACACCGAATCGATCCACCGGGTGGGAAGAGCGCGCCGGGGCCGACAGCCCGCACGGCGCAAGCGCCGCGGGTGCAGTCTCCATCGTGCTCGCAGGCCTGCTGGCCGCAATCGTGATCGCATTCCTGCTGCGTCCTCCCATCGCTTCACGGCTCTCGTTCACAAGATCGATGCTCGCCGCAGCGGGGTGGATTGCCGTGACCGCTCTGGCGGGCACCGCAGGCATGGTCCTCGGCCGCATCGCGGTGAGAAGAAGGGCGGCATGGGCGGTCTCCCGGCCCGCACTGGCTGCGGCGGCAGGATGGATTCTGATCCCTCCGCTGCTGCTGCTCTCGTGGCGCGGCTCCGACTGGACGCTGCTGTACGCCGGTTGCACGGCAGCAGCCCTTGCGCTGGCCCTGCGCGAACTGCATCCTGCGCCGGATGCAGACAGTGCATCCCTGGAGGAGACGCGCGCGATGCCCTTCGCCCAACTGCCTCCACCCGATTCGAAGCCGCGCCAGTCCTTCCTCATTTCGGCATTTCTGCAGGGAGCGATCGTCTGTCTCTTTCGCCGCTCCCTGTTCATGGCGGCCGTGTTGGCGGCGCTCGCGTCGTTTCTCTTTGCCTGGAAAGTTGCGTCGGCCGGTGGAGGCCGTCGCCGGCCCGCTGCCCGCACCGCGATTGCTGCCCTGCTCGCGCTCTTCATTCTCATCCCTCTGCTCGTCCGCCCTGTGCAAATGGTCGCTGCAGGAGGCGGCGATACGAGCCAGGCGAAGTCCGCCAGGCCACGGGACAGTGCCGACGACTACGCGTGGCAGGGCATCATCCTCTTCACGGTTCCGCAAAAAGAGGTGGTGCTTCCGCCGGCGCCGCAGCAGAATCCTCTGCGGCCCGGCAGTGCACGGCCGCTCATCATCCCCTTCGATGGCTCGTACTGGTATTTTCAGGCGCCTCGTCATGGGCCGGGACTGCACGCGCACATCGCCCAGGGCGACCCGGTGGCGCTGAGTATCTACTCCACAGACTGGATCCCGCTAGCCATGCAAGCGCACCAGACCCTGCCCCGGCCGGTAAACCTGACCTGCTGCAACCGGCTGGATCTCACGCTGCGCAACGGCGACAATCGAGCCGGAGAAATCAGCGTTGGCATGCTGCTGACGGACTCAACTCTGCCCGGTAAACCCTCGGTGTATCTCGCGGTCAAGCCGATCGTCTCCACCGAACCCGATCACTTCTCCGTCAAGTCCAGCCCGGTTGAGGAAGATGTCACGTTCACAATGCCGCCTTATCCGCCGATCACAAATTTCGACGAGATTACCGTGTTGTTTTTCCCTGCCGTGGAACGATCCACGCTGGGCGCGCGCGTCGGGATTCGTCAGTTTGAGTTGTTGCCCCGCTGATGCGCGGGTTGGTGTGTCGCAGCTAGATCACATAAGGACCGATATGGGAGAACATACATTTCTTGGCGAATTTGAGCTGATGGTTCTGCTCACCATGCTCCGGCTGGGAGACGACGTCTACGGAGTCCCGCTGGCCCGCGAGCTCTCGCTGCTGCGCGGCCGCGATGTCTCCGCCGGCAGCATCTATGCCGCGCTGGAGCGGCTGGAGGCGAAGGGCCTCATTGCCTCGACCCTGGGTGAATCCACCCCGGAGCGCGGCGGTCGCGCCAAACGCTATTTTCGCGTCACCGAGCACGGCCTGCGCGCTGTACACCAGACGCGGCGGATCCTGAGCCAGTTGTGGAAGACACTACCCTCTGTGAGAGGAGACCTCGCATGAAGCCGACCGCCTCTGTTGCCTTCGCTACGTGGATTCTGCAGCATCTCACCTTCGGCCCCGCGCGTGATGCTCTGGTGGGCGATCTGCTCGAGCAACTGCATAGCGGCCGCTCTGCTGCGTGGTACTGGCGTCAGGTGCTGTCGGCGCTCGGTGTCGCGGCGTGGAGCACGGTGCGCGCCTGGGCTGCGCTTTTGGTGTTCTCTGCGGGATGGTCCATGCTCTATCCGGCATGGCGCGCGATCAGCCGAACCTGGCTGCCGCATGCGGTCCCCAATCATTGGCTCTTACTCTCGTGGCCGCGCCCGGAAATGCTGGAACTGGGCTGCGGTATGGTTCCGGCGCTGACCTTCGTGTGGATCGGCTATCTTCTCTTTCTGGTTTTCCGCAGAGATATTATCCATGAGTTATCTGCGCTGCGCCTGCTGGCAAGCTTATCGGCGAGCTTGAACGCGCTGCTGCTGTCCACGCTCGTACTGCTGCATCATGTCCGAAACTCTCAGCCCGGGCTGCTGGCCGTGACGCGCGAGGATTTCTACACGAGTTTTCACTTCAGCACGATCAGCATTCCGGTAGCGCTCAGTATCTTCATGGCGATCTGCCGGGTTCTGCCACGTGCGCAGCGTCCCCCGCGCCAACGCCGGCTGTCGCGCACCTGGATGGCCAAATTCATGCTCGGAAGATATCGGACCCATGCAGCCACACACGGAACCGGCTCGGCACGCGGCGCCGCACTGATGCGCGAAGAGCTGCGGCTGGCCGTTCACTAAGTGTGTCGCCGACCCACACGCCCGCCGAGATGGGGAAACGTGAATTAGGCAGCTGCACGCGAGTTACAGTACTCTGCGCGACCAGGAACGGAGCGGTAACTATGGCAGCCGCGGCCACCAACATCCACACCCAGCTGCTACGCAGCAATGTTGCCTCCGTTCTGAATTCGCGCACCTAATTGGTTGATGACTCGATACGACGAGAGCGCCGCGCCTTCCTGCCAGCCGACCAGATGGCTGGTATGGTCGCCGGCGAAGTACACGCGCCGGTCGGGAACGAGCAGCGCGTCCATCGCGCCCTCGCCCTTGCGACCGAATCCGCTGATCCACGAGCCGAGGTTGTAGGGGATTTGTCCCCAGCTGATGTACACCGGCTTGGTAAGATCCTTGCCATGCCCCGGATGCAGCAGCCCGATGGCATCCCGCGAGGCGTCAAGCTTAGCCTGCAGGTTCGGCAACTCGCCGAAAGCCGTGCCATTCTCCACCGAGTAACCGCTGATGACCACGCCGCGTTGGGAAAACAGCCGCGCACTTGGATACCACACTACGTTGACCGTCTGTTTCAGATACGACAGGCCGCCATAGATGCCGTTCTCCGTCTCCCAGAAGCGAGGAGCTTCCCATGCGATCTTGTAGGCCGAATCATAACTGGTGCCGTCGATCACCCTGCGCACATCGGGGCTGAAATCCGCATCGAGCGTGCGCACGATGCTCAGGGGCATTGCGCAAATGCAATAGTCCGCCGTGACGGTTTGATCCGTTCCTGTCCGCTGGTCGCGATAGACGACCGTCACCCCTGCACTCGACTGGCGAATGCTGCACACCGCAGCTCCGTACCGCACGACGCTGCCCAGCCGCTTCTCGAACGCGGAGGGAATGCGGTCCATGCCGCCGATGGGCTGAAACATAGTGGGCTGCCAGTCGATCACTTCTTCGGCCAGCATCCCCTGCCAGAGATCCGCGTCGAGCAGCGCGTGCATGGGTAGCGGATCCACCGCCTCCGGCATTGCTTTGCCCGCGCCTGGCGGCACTTTGAACCCGGAGCGCTGGCTGCCCTTGTACAGCAGGTCCGGCTGCAGATCGCCGTATTGCCGAAGAAACTCGATCATGCGCTCGCGATCTTCTGCCGTGATCTCCTCGTCGAGCGCGCCCTTGCCAATGCACTTGGCGAGCAGTTCCGATACGTGTCCTCGTGTATCGTTAACCGCGCGCCGCTCGGTTACCGGCTGGCCGCCGTCCAGCTGATCGCATTGCATAAAAGCGCCGCGCGAGGAATTAACCTCCACTTCCAGCGGAACCTCCAGCTCGTGACAGTAGCCGAGCATGTGGCGATGTACCGAAGGCAGCCGCGCCGGGCCCGCATTGAAGTAGTTGCCTTCATCGAAGCTGCACGACTGGCGCAGCCCCGAAGTGAATTCCACCTCGGTGCCGCCGCGGATGGTCCAATTACGGCCGCCGGCGCGCTGGCGCGCTTCCAGCACGGTGCAGGACCAGCCCGCCTTCCCCAGCTCGTACGCCGCCACCAGGCCGGCAATGCCGGCGCCGAGTATGACGACCCGAGTACCTTTGCCATCCACCAGTCGCAGCCGGTCCGACTCGGCCGCGGCCTCAGGTACGGCGAGCAGGCCGAGGGACTGCATCATGACAAAGGCGGCGCTATAGCCGCCCGCTTAACCTACACGCATTAGAAATTCTCGTCTGGTAAGTCCCATAACCTGTACTTTCCTGTTCTAACTGTAAGGAGTAACTCCCAGGCTTGCGATCAGCCTCAAAAAGGCGCCCGTGGCCGGAGACGGAGCCACGGGCTTCAGGGAGGCTAAAACAAGATTTTCAGCGCCAGCTGCGTGTTGTAAGGTTCACCGGCGCCAATCCCGGGCGCACCGTAGTTCGCGCCCACCGTAGCCGCGATGGCGCAGGTCGAGCCGCCGGTGCAGTAACCATCGCCTGGTGCGGCAAGGTTGAGATGGTTGAAAATGTTGAACATTTCCACGCGGAACTGGGCTGTGACTCGTTCCGTGACATGCGTGTTCTTGAAGACGGAAAGATCGATATCCTGGAAGCCGGGGCCATGCACCGCATTGCGCTGGCTGATCCCGAAGGTTCCCGCCGGCGGCTCAGAGAAGGCGCCGGGATTCATCCAGTTCACGGAGTAACCAGTGGCCGTGCTGCCCTGCACGCCGTGCGACACGCCGGCGTAAGGGCTGACGCCCGCAACCGGATTGGAGCGTTCTGCATACTCGCCGGTTCCGCTTTCGTCGCTGTTCGCAAAGATGGTGAAAGGTTCGCCGCTATGGAAATTCCAGAGACTGTTCAGCTGCCAGCCGCTCGACAGCCACCTCGGCCCGCGGAATCCGGGAACATCATAGGTGAGATAAGTGGTAAATGTGTTGCGAACATCGAAGTCGCTGCTGCCGTACTCGCAGCGGAGGCAGAAGCTGTTTTGAGGATTGAATAAGTAGCCTTCGCTGATCTCATCCATAGAGTGCCCCCAGGTGTAAGAGGCCTGCGATGTCAGGTGATTCCAGCTTGCCAGGCGCAGCAGAGCCTGCAGCGAATTATAGTGCGAGATTGCTTCCGACTGGAGCTGATTGATGACCCCGTAGTTAGGAAACTGGCTTCCGTAGGGTCGCGTGGAGTTAGCGCCGCCGCTGCCCAGCACCGCCTGGTTGATATCCACCAGATCGCGCAGGTGATGGCCGGAGCTACCGACATAACCAATCTGCACCAGCATGCCCGAACCGAGACTCCGCTGGACGTTCAGGTTATAGTTTTCGACATAGCCAGGACGCAGGCTTTGGCTGGTCGAAAACAAATTCACCGACGGGCAGCCGCTGGCGTTGGGATTGGCAACGCAGGGATTCGTGGGACTGCTCTCATTCAGAAAGATAGTGGACCCATAGGCCGCACCGGAAGGAATGGTGGCCGCAGAAGGCGATGTTTGTTCCACGGGGCTCGTGCCCGCTGGATTATCCTGCACGCCGAAAGGGCCGCCATTGCTGGCGAATCGCGAGTTCAGCAGATTGACCAGGTTGGGGCTGTCGAAACCCAGGCCGAAGCCGCCGCGCACCACTGTCTTGCCGTCCTCAGTCGGCTGCCACGAAAAGCCAACGCGGGGACTGGCTCCGCCGTACCACTGTGGATACAAGGTCGGAATGTCCATCCCGGCAATCGCAATCCCGTTGGGAGCGCTGGGCAGGAAGGTGCTCAGATCCTTCGTGCCGTTATGCATGGGCCCGATGTATTCGTAGCGCAGCCCATAGTTGAGATTGAAGCGCGGCGACAGCTGCCATGCATCCTGTGCGAACAAAGCCCACGTGTTGACGAAAACCTGCCGCTTGGGATTGCCCTGCACAATGCTGGTTGCACCCGCGTCGAAGCACCCGGCGAGGAAGTCGGCCAGCGCATAGACGTGGTCGGGATCCGAAGTGGTCGGAGCCATAGTCGGTGTGGTTGTCGTCAGAGCATCGCAGGCAGTGCCGGTGTTGCCCGACCATGGACCTTGTGTCCCGTCGAAGACAAAGGTTCCACGCTGGCCGCTCTGATAAAAGTCATCGATCTGGGCCTGCCGGAATTCGCCGCCAAAACGGAATTCATGCCTGCCGACGGTCCAGGATAAAGCCTCATCCAGGTGACCGGTGATGTCGTTACGTCCCGATTCCACGGTCGCTCCGACGTAGTCGAAACCATCGGCAGATGCACCCAGTCCGCTGCTGGCCGACGGCGAAGCAATTTCGATGCGCGGCGATCCGGCCAGCGTAGGACTGCTCACTCCGGTATTGAGTCCGAGAGCAAGCGGGTTATAAGCATTGCTGGCGTCGGAAAACGCCTGGTTGAAGTAGTTCACTCCGGCAAAGACCTGGTTGGTCATGCGCGCAGACAGAACCGAGTTCCAGGTCAGCGAATAATTCTGCACATGAATCGGCGCTACTTCGAAGTAGGGCGCCAGCAGCGAGGTGGTAGGAGCAGTTTGATTGCCCTGCCCAACGTACCATTTGAACGACAGCTTGTTGCTGCTATTCAGCGTGTAATCCAGCTTGATGAGGCCGTTGTGGCTGTAACCGTTCTCGTTTCCAGGGTTGGTGTAATTAAAGGGAGTTGCCGCCCCCTGCAATGCGGACGAGGGCCACAGGCCCTGATTGTTGCCCGAGCCATTCAGCAGGTTCATCGCTGTCTGGCTTTCAGGAATACCCCACGCCGCTAATTGTTGCAGCGCGACCGCCTGGTACGCCGCCGAGGGTTCGGTGGATGGCTGCGCGGTGCCGATCAGGAATTTTTGCTCTTCGTAGGTGACGAAAAAGAACGCATGATCGCGCCAGATCGGTCCACCCGTCGAAAAGCCGAATTGTTGGTTGCGGAGCTCCGGTTTCGTCGCCAACAACGCCGATTGTGCAGCCAGCGCTTCGTTGCGATTGTAGTAGTACGCGCTGCCGTGAAAGGTATTAGTTCCCGACTTGATGACCAGGTTGACGGTCGCGCCGGGATTGCGTCCGGATTCAGGACTGGCTTCGGTCACCGTCGAGAATTGCTCGATCGCATCGATGGGCAGGGTGATGCCGGCAATGCCGGAGACGCCGCCCTGATTGACGGCCGGCGCGTTCCACCACAGGTCGTTGTTATCCGCGCCTTCGATCTGCCAGTTCACCATGTCGGGCCGCGTGCCATTGACCGATCCACCGCCGCCGCCGGAGTAACCCGCATAGCCGGGAATTACCGCCAGCAACTGCGTGAAATCACGGCCGTTCAGTGGGGTATTCTGCACGGACTGGTCGGGGATGTCGGTAGTCTGCACTGTCGATGTGGTGTCCAGAGCCAGGGCACTGGCCGAGACCTCAATGGTCTGGGCAGTCGAGGTAATGCTTAGCTTCACAGGAAGGGTGTAGATCGCGCCCGCGGAAACCGGCACCCCCGCTACCTTCTCTGTCTTAAAGCCTGTGGCGTTCACGATGATCACATAGCTGCCCAACGGGAGATCCTGAAAGACGAACTCGCCGCCGCTGGAACTGATGGTCTTCCACGAAACTCCGGTCGCGGCGTTAACGGTCTCCACGCCGGCGCCGGGTACCATTGCGCCGGAAGGGTCGGAAACATTGCCGTTGATGCCGCCGCGAAAGGTCTGCGCGTGCAGCGATGCGGCTGCGGTAAGCAGCAGCAGAAACATCCTGAGGACACTTCGCCCCGCTGACAATCTCATGTACGACCTCCAAAACGTAGTGAGCCTTCGTGGCGCACGATATCTGTGCGCAGCGCCGAACACTGCGGCGCGTCGTTACTCGGCCTGCATTATTTGGGGGTCTTCGACAGGGAAGGTTGCCGCTGGAGATGTGCCCTTCTGACTCGGAAGGCGAACGCGCGGCTCTTCATTCACGATGAAATGAAGATGTCCTACATTGTTGCCACAGCTCAGGAAAAATATCAAGCGGGATTCAAACTAAGTTCGTGGATGCAGGTGGAAAACAGGATAGGAAAGAGCCTGATCTGGCCGGCAAGACCCGGGCTGTCGTCGATCCACCCTGTCGTCGAACTCGGACATGCATTGCAGCATTTGTACCTCTCTCTGTTACAACATCTGGCTTCGGTTGTTCCCGCCGATCGACCGGCAACCTACTCCATGCGCAGCGCCTGCATCGGATCGAGGCGCGAGGCTCTCCAGGCCGGCACCGCGCACGCCAGCGCCGCAACCGCCAGCAGCAGCACGGCGACCAGCAGAAAGACCCCAGGATCGAACGGATGGGTCTGATAGAGCATGGATCGGACGAGCCGCGCAGTCCCGGCGCTGGCCGCCAGGCCAAGCGCCAATCCGACCAGCGCCGGTGCCATGCCGTCCCGCAACATCAGCCCCAGCACCGCTTCCCGCTGCGCTCCAAGCGCCATGCGAATGCCCATCTCCGTGGTTCTCTGCGCGGCGATGAAGGAGAGGACGCCAAAGAGTCCGACGGCAGCCAGCGCCAGCGATACGCCCGCAAAGAGCGCCAGCAGCGTGGCATCGAAGCTTGAATCGAGCATCGACTGGCCGATGATCTGTTCCATGGTCAGCACATCGGCGACCGGCAGATTCCGGTCGAGACCCGCAATCACCTGCTGCACCGGCCGCGCCAGCTGCAGGGGATCGTACGCCGTCCGCACCGCCAGTGAAACATCTCCGCGCAGGCCGCCATACAGCGGGTAATAGATGGTCGGCGCGGGTTCGGTTGAGTAGACGGTGGCCAGGGTATTGCCCACTACCCCGATGATCTGGTTGCTGGCTTCGGTCTTCGCACCCAGCGGCGCATTGTTTGCATCGTCGATGTGCTTGCCGAGTGGATTGCGGCCCGCGAAAAACTGCTTCACAAACGATTTGCTGACGATGGCGTATGTGGCGTCTCCCGGTCCCTCATTCTGCGCGAATGTCCTGCCCCGCAGCAGCGGAATGTGCATCGCTTCGAAATATTCGGGATTCACCCACCGGATCATCGCGTCCAGATACGCGCCCTTCTTCAGCGGCGGATCTTCGTGAATGACGATAGCATCATCCTCTCCGTCTCCTGCGCCGGGCAGCATCGTGGTCATGGCCACGCCCTCCACACCCGGCAATCCGTGCACCCGTGCCGACAGCTCGCGCACAAAGGCTGACTTCTGCTCCTCGGTTTTGTATTGCGCATCGGGGAGCGTCAGTCCCATGGTCAGCACGTTATGCGTTGCACAGCCCAGGCGTACCGAGCGCAGCTGCTGATAACTCCGCAGCAGCAGGCCCGCGCCGATCAGCAACACCACCGTGAGTCCCACCTCCACCGTCAGCAGCGCTCGGCGTACCCGCACCCGTGCCCGGCCGCCGCTGTGGGAGCGCGAGGCTTCCTGCAGGGTTTGCAGCACCTGGCGATCGTCATCCATCAATGCCGGAGCGATCCCCGCGGTGATGCCGCACAGCGCCGCAACTCCAACGGCAAAGAGCAGCGCAGCACCATCCAGATGCACCGCGCCGGCGCGGGGCAGATCGGTGCGCACCGAGAGCAGCCAGTGCAGCGCTCCCGCGGCCAGCGCAGTGCCTGCAGCGCCTCCGGCAGCGGAGAGCAGTATGCTCTCCGCTGCCTGCGCCCGCATGCGCCGTCCGCGTCCTCCTCCCAGGGCCGCCCGAATCGCCATCTCCCTGCGCCGTGCCGCTCCCCGCGCCACCAGCAGATTCGCCACGTTCAGGCACGCGATCAGAAGAAGGCATCCGGTCGCGCCCAGCAGCGCATACAGCGGCGTCTTCACTTCGCGCACTTCATCCTGCAGCAGCGGATGCACGTTGGCCGCATCGTGCACAGGGCCGTCCGGAAAGCGCTTGCGCTCCTGTGCGGAGATGGTGCTCAGATCCGCCTGCGCCCGGGCCAGCGAGATGCCCGGCTTCAACCGTCCGATGACATGGAAGTTATGGGAGTCGTGCGACTCCATTACCTGCTCTGGAATCTGCGGCATGATGTCGGTCAGCAGCTGCACCTTCGCATCCGGCCATGTAAACCAGCGCGGAAGCACGCCAATCACCGTGAACGGAGCAGCATCCAGCAGCAGCGTGCTCCCAATGGCTGCCTGGCTGCCTCCGAAGCGCCGCTGCCAAAATCCCCACGTGATCACCGCCGTCTTCGGCGCGGCGTACCCATCGTCGCTGGCGAGGAACAGCCGTCCGGGCACCGCATGCAGTCCCAGCACCGCCAGCGTCTGCCACGATACCGCCTCGGCTTGCACGCGCTCCGGCAGTTGCCCGCCCAGCGACGACAGGTTGTAGGCCATCCCCTGGGTGGTCACCCCCATCTGCCCGAAGCTGTGATTGCGCTGTTGCCAGCTCAGAAATGTCCCGCCCGCCACAGGATGATTGCCGGCGTGGCTCGTGGAATCTGCCTCGTAGATCATCACCAGGCGGTCCTGATCGGGGAACGGCAGCGGCTTGATCAGCACTGCGTGAACGATAGTGAACAATGTCACCGTCGCGCCGATACCCATCGCCATCACGGCGATGGCGATCAGCGAAAAACCCGGCGCTCTCGCCAGAGCCCGCGCGGCATAGCGCACATCGCGCAGCACAGATTCGAGGCCGGCCCAGTTCCATGTTTCCCGCGCCTGTTCGCGCACCAGCGTCGTGTTGCCAAAGCTGCGCATAGCCGCATAACGCGCTTCTTCGGCGCTCATGCCGGCTGCCAGGTTCTCCGCGATCTGCTGCTCAAGATGAAACTGCAGCTCAGCATCGAGCCACTCAGCCGCGCGGCCGCGACCCAACAGCATCCGGAACCGCATCCGCAGCTTTTCCCAGCGCATGTGCCCCTGCATGTTCAAGCCTGCTCCACCACCAGATCGATGGCCGCCGAGAGCCGATTCCAGTTCGCGGTCTCCTGCTCCATCTGCCGGCGCCCGGCTGCCGTAAGCGAGTAGAACTTCGCCTGGCGCCCGATTTCGCTCTCCATCCATTTCGCCTTGATCCAGCCCTGCTGCTCAAGGCGATGCAGGGCCGGATAGAGCGATCCCTGCTGCACCTGCAGTACCTCGCCGGAGACTTGCTGGATGCGTTTGGCGATGGCCCAGCCGTGTTTGGCTTCAAGCGAGAGCGTTTTCAGGATGAGGAGGTCGAGTGTTCCCTGGACTAAGTCGCTTGGCTTACCCATGCTATGACTATCTACACATGCGAATGTAGATAGTCAAGGTATCTGGTCACATTTCCCGCTGCGGACCTTGATCATTCCACTCCCAGTGCCTGTGCCGGAGCAGTCGAGACAACGAGCCGCAGTGCCATAACGTCGGCCGGGGATTCCGACCGGCAGCGTCAGAGCCGCCGGCGAGCTATATAGTTTTGGGCAGGTCCCTAACCAGCATGCCCGAGAACTTCTGTTCGATGCCTGATTTTCTGACGCGCCGTCAAAGCACGGCCGCACGCCGCCCCTGCACCTTCGTCCGCACTGCCTGCGCCGCTGCCCTCGCCCTTTGGGTCATGTGGGGCCTGCCGCGCGCGCTGGGCCAGGATACGTCGGATGCTGCGGCGCCGCAGGGCGCGTTCCAGGCGACGCTTCCTGCCTATCGCGTGCGGCTGCTGGAGAAGACCGAATTGGGTCCGGTTCCGGCACTGGAGGTCTATCGCAACCAGCAACTCATATTTCGCTTCCCGCTCGTTTCCGGGCTCAATTCAGCCACGGCTAAGGAGCACTTGTCGAGGATCCAGTTCCATGTTCGAGCGGGCCAGCGCGGCGCGGCCTGGGAGATTGTTGTCACCGCGGCCAGTTCTGTGTGGACGCGGCGGGAGTTTCACTGGCGTTTGTATCCCGATCACCTGGAGTTCGACCAGAGCGCATGGGGCAATGACAAGGTCGGCCGCTGCTACTTCTTTTCGAATGGCAGGCCGGGGCGCTGGGACCAGGGAGAGAGCGATGGAGCTGCGTGGAATTCGACGCTGATGGCGGACCGCTACTGGACCCCGTCGCCGAATCATGCGAACCAATGGGAGTTTTCGATTGCGGAGCCGCAAAGCCTCGGGTTCGGCAGCGAGGCACGCGAGGGCTCGGAGGAGGATTTTCGGCCGACGGAGATGTCCGGCCTCTTCAGCCCGCCGCCGCTGATGCTCGCCTTCCATCGAGGCGGCGAGTGGGCCAGTGTTGGCGTAGGCACGCAGCCCGGCGATTATCGGTTCCCGGCGCTGGAGTATTCCGGCTCACGGTATGCGGGAGCAGCGTGGTGGGTCGACTATCTCGGATATCAGACGGTCAGGAATATTCCGGGCGGCGAATTCCACTCACCTGTGGCAGCCGTGCATTTTGCCTGGAGCGCGCTCGACACCCTGGATCACTACACAAAATGGATTCGCCAGAGCGGATTTGGGACGGAGCCAACCTACCCGGACG
Organism: uncultured Acidobacteriota bacterium; assembly: GCA_963825195.1. Taxonomy (GTDB): domain Bacteria; phylum Acidobacteriota; class Terriglobia; order Terriglobales; family Acidobacteriaceae; genus Palsa-343. The sequence continues at coordinate 3,914,979 of CAWGSD010000005.1, read as the reverse complement.
TGCACTGGCATCACCTGCCGGTCTTTTGTGGATGGGCGGAGCAAACCTCCGAAGCGACGCCCTATGGCCGGCCGCCCAACGCGGAGTCGACGCAGAAGAACTACGAAGCCTGGGTAGCGGAGTTGGAGCAGCGCAACCTGCCTGTGGGCACCATCGTGATCGACGACAAATGGCAGAAGGGCTATGGCTCCTTCGATGTCGATCAGGAGAAATGGCCGGATATGAAGGCATTCGTTACCGCCCAGCACGCCCACGGCCGGCATGTGCTGCTCTGGGTGCCGGTGGCGCACACCGACGGGCTGCCAGATGCGCTCTGCCTGCACGACGAGCATGGAAAGTGCATCGCCCCCGACCTCGGCAATCCTGCCTACGAGGCCTTTCTGCGCCAGCGCATTCGCAATCTGGTAGAGACCGTGGGCGTGGACGGTTTCAAGGAAGACTGGGTCTGGGCGCCGAATGCGGCTGGGCTGCCGGTGCCACCGGAGCTTGCCGGGATCGAAGCGGTGCGGCATTTCCAGCAGATTCTCTACACCGAGACCCACCGCTGGAAGCCCGACGCACTGGTTGAAACCCAGACGCCGAACGCGGCCTTTCGCGATTCGTCGGACGTTCTGCGCCTGAACGACGTCTGGTACGCGACGCGCGACGTGGTAGGCATGATGCGGGAACGCGCACGGATTGCGCGCATCTCCGGCTGGGATGTCGTGGATACCGACAACGCCAGCTCGACGACCCTCGAAGACGTGGTGGCAGTACATGGAAGCGCAGCCCTCCATTGGGATTCCCGCCCTCTACTTTCTGCACCGGACCGAATCGACGCTGCAGGAACCACGCGACTGGCAATGGACGGCGCTGGCAGGAATCTGGCGCGACTACATCGCCGGTTTGCCGGCGCAGCCAACCCCTGCATCGCAGTGAGCAGGGCTGCGCGAATCTACAGCGAGACGCCGCGTTTCCAGGGAATGAAGTCGTATTGCGCCAGCGACTCGGCCTTCGTCAACCTCCTGCCGCTCGCGATGTCGAGGATCTGCTCCATCATCTGGTGCCCGGTCTCCTCCAGCGTGGCCTCGCCGCGAATGATGGCGCCGGTATCGATGTCGATGATGTCTGCCATGCGCTCAGCCAGTTGCGTGTTCGAGGCCACTTTCACCACCGGGGCAACAGGATTGCCGGTCGGCGTGCCCAGTCCTGTGGTGAACAGGACGATGTTGGCGCCGGCGCCGGCCTGGGCCGTGACACACTCCACGTCGTTGCCCGGCGTGCAGAGCAGATTCAGTCCGTTCTTTGTTACGTATTCCGGATAATCCAGCACACCCTGTACCGGCGAGGTTCCGCTCTTCCTGGCAGCTCCGGCAGATTTCATGGCATCGGTGATCAGTCCATCCTGGATATTGCCAGGCGAGGGATTCATCTCGAAACTGGAATGGACCGCTTTGGCGCGCGCGTCATAATCGCGCATCAGCTGCATGAATCGGTCAGCATCCTGCGGATTCATGCAGCGATCGATGAGATTTTGTTCGGAGCCGCACAGCTCCGGGAACTCGGAGAGGATGGACTTGCCGCCCAGCGCCGCCACCAGGTCCGAAACGCGCCCCAGCGCGGGATTGGCCGACAGACCTGAGAAGCCATCGGAGCCGCCGCACTTCAGGCCAATGATCAATTTGGCAATGGGCGCGGGTTGCCGGCGCAGTTCATTCGCCTGCATCAGGCCGCCAAACGTGGCCTCGATCGCCTGAATCATCAGGTTCGACTCGAAACCCGAACGCTGCTGGTCGAAAAACAGGACCGGCTTGCTCAACTCGGGATCGCGCCGCCGCAGTTCTTCGAGCAGGATGGAAGCCTGCGCATTCTGACAGCCGAGGCTCAGCACGGTCGCTCCGGCGACGTTAGGGTGATGAATGTAGCCGGCGAGCAGGCCGCACAAAGCGCGCGCATCCTGACGCGTGCCGCCGCACCCGCCTTCGTGCACCAGAAAGCGCAGTCCGTCCACGTTGGCGAATATCCTCTCGGCGGCCGCAGAGCGATGCGCCTCTCCAACCGGCGCAGAGACCTTTTGCGTGCGCTGCTCTACCAGCGAACGCACCAGCTGGCGGTACTGCTTCGGGCGGCCGTAGCCCAGTTCCTCCTCAAACGCATCGCGCAGCGCCTCGACGTTGCGGTTCTCGCAAAAAACCAGCGGGATAACCAGCCAATAGTTCCTGGTGCCAACCTGGCCATCGGCGCGGTAATAGCCGTCGAAGGTGCGCTTCTGCCAGCGGCTGACATCCGGCGGCGTCCAGCTGAAATGCGTGTCGCGGCGCGCGAAGCCGGTCGCATCGTGGGCGACGTTGCGCGTGCTCAGCAGCCCGCCCCGCGGAATAGCTTCACGAACCCGGCCCACCACGCCGCCATACATAATCACATGCGACCCGACCGGCAAATCTTCGATGGCAAATTTGTGTTTCGCCGGGATCGCCGCCTGCAGACTATAGCTGGTGCCGTTGAAGGGGACCGATTCGCCGGCCTCGAGCGGCTCGAAGAGCCACCAGTACGTTGTCGCGGGGATCGATTTGAAGGACTCTTTGCGCAGCCATTGGAGCATTCATGGAAGCATTCATCGACAGCCCTGATTCTTTCACCTTCCCCGCTCTTGTACCAAGCCTCTCCGCCCTTCGACAGATGTATTCGGGGCGTTGTATCCTCTCGACGAGAACGGTCGGGAGCGATGTGGACCTGCGCCGGTACTCTGAGGTATTTCATGGCTGAACCAACAGTTTTGGCGGAAGTGAAAATTGCGACGACACCGGAACCGCCGACCTTCGCTACTGTCGCCGAAGAGCGGCTGCATCGCAAACAGCGCCTGGCGTCGGCCTTCCGGGTTTTCGCTAAGTTCGGCTTCAGCGAAGGCGTGGCCGGACACATCACGGCGCGCGATCCTGAGTGGCACGACCACTTCTGGGTCAATCCCTTCGGCATGCACTTCGCGCACATTCGCGTTTCCGACCTCATCCTCGTGAATGAGCACGGCGAAGTCCTGGAGGGGGATCGCCCGGTCAATGAGGCTGCCTTTGCCATCCACTCGCGCCTGCACATGGCTCGGCCCGACGTGGTTGCCGCGGCCCATGCCCATTCGCTGTACGGCAAAACCTGGTCGGCCATGGGACGTCTACTCGATCCGCTAACCCAGGATGCCTGCGCCTTTTATGAAGATCACAGCCTCTTCGACGATTACACGGGGGTGGTTTACGACATGTCGGAGGGTGACCGCATCGCGCAGTCGCTTGGGCCGCGCAAGGCCGTGATCCTGCAAAACCATGGCCTGCTCACCGTGGGCCGTACGGTGGACGAAGCTGCCTGGTTCTTCATCACCATGGATCGCAGCTGCCAGGTGCAGCTGATGGCCGAAGCCGCCGGAAAGCCGCGGCCCATTGCTCATGAGAGCGCACTCGTCGCGCGGAAGCAGGTGGGCAATCCGCGCGTCGGGTGGTTCCAGTATCAGCCGCTGTGGGAGATGATCGTGCGCGAGCAGCCCGATCTGCTCGACTAACTGAAGCGCATCGGGTCAGCTAACCCAGCCATTGCGGATTTTGCGTCGTCCCGTCGTATATCTGCGACGACTTATACCACTCAAGTGTTCCTCCGGGTGCAAAAGGCGCAGTCTTCTCCAGCACCGCCAGCTTCTGCTGCTCATCCATGGGCTGGAAGTTGCGCGCCAGGCTCAGCGCCTGTTCCAGATTGGCCATCGACTCGCATCCGGTAATCGTCACCGTCACTGGCACACTCATGGCATAGTGCAGTGCCTCCGCGGCCGTCACCTTGTTCGTCTTCAGGATCGCGGCGTTGCTGAGCGGCTTCATGCCAAGGATGGCCATGCCGTGCTTTTGCGCTACGGGAATTACCTTCTGGCCAAAGCTGTCGTAGTGTTCGTCCAGCGCGTTCACCGGCATCTGCACCGTATCGAAGGTGAAGCCATGCTGATCGGCGGTCGCGATCATGTGCAGATGCATGGCGGGGCTCTTATGCCCGGTGAATCCGATGAAGCGGATCTTCCCTTCTCTGCGCGCCTGCTGCAGCACATCCACCACATTGCCCCGCTGGAAGGCCTGCGCGGGATCGGTCATGCGGATCACTTCGTGGATCTGCAGCAGGTCGATATGGTCGGTCTTCAGCCGCGTCAGGGATTGCTCCAGCTGCTGGCGTGCAGCGGCTCCGGTACGGCCATCGATCTTCGTCATCAGGAAAGCTTTTTGGCGGTAGCCATCCTGCAGGGCTTTCCCTACCCGCTCTTCGCTCCGGCCGTCGTTATAGTCCCAGCAGTTGTCGAGGAAGTTGATGCCTTGATCGAGGCCGGCCCGGACGATACGAATCGCCTCCTGCTCGGTAACCGCCGGCAGCCCGAGATGGTAGCCGCCGATCCCGATGATGGAAACCTCGGCATCCGCGCGCCCCAGCTTCCGCCGCCCTACCCCATGGACCGAACCGATGATGGGTGCAGGTGTGTGCGCTTCCGCGCCGCTGAGTCCTGCGCCGGTCTGGCCCGCAGCGCTTCTGATACCGGCCAACGCGGCGGTAGCCGCCGCCTGCCTGAGAAAATCACGCCGCTCCATGCCGCTCTCCTCGCGTGTTACTTTTTTGCCAACTTTGCCGCCGGTCAGCACATCCACCGACGACCATGTTGTGCCGGGCGGGACGGCGACGTACAGATTCCTGCACCCGGATCCCGGTTGGGTAAACGCGCTCTTCCGTAGTACTATAAGGAAATTTTCTCGGACTTGCTCTGGACCCGGGGCGCGGGAGGGCGGTTGCGGCAGGAAAGGATCGTCGGCCAGTCGGCCATTCGCAAAGAAGGCCTCGGGAAGGTGTGCGGCCGCGCCCGGTATATCGACGATCTGAGCCTGCCGGGCATGATTCACGGCGCCACAGTACGGAGCAACGTGCCACGCGGGCGCATCCGGGGCATCGAATTTGGCGCGGACATTCCCTGGGACGAATTTGTGATCGTCACAGCGGCAGATATCCCCGGCGCCAACGAAATTGCGCTGATCAACCACGACTGGCCGTGCCTCGCGGCCGACGTAGTCAATCATCCCGAAGAACCGATTCTCCTGCTCGCTCATCCCGACCGCTACCTGCTGCCGAAAGCGGTTGCGGCGGTGCACGTGCGGTATGAGGAACTGCCGGCCATCTTTTCCATCGAAGAAGGCGAGCGCGGCGACCCCGTGGTGTGGGGCGAGGACAATGTCTTCAAGTCCTTCGTGATGGAAAAGGGCGACGTGGATGCGGCCTGGACGCAGGCAGACCTGATCGTGGAAGGTGAGTACACGACCGGCGCGCAGGAGCACCTCTATATCGAGAACAACGGTGCCATCGCCGCGTATTCGCCGGAGCAGGGCCTGACGGTGTGGGGCTCGCTGCAGTGCCCGTTCTACGTCCACAAGTCCTTGGTGAAGGTTACGGGCCTGCCCGATGAGAAAGTTCGAGTCGTGCAGGTGGAAACCGGCGGCGCCTTCGGCGGCAAGGAAGATTACCCGTCGATGATCGGAGCGCATGCGGCGCTGCTGGCCATGAAGGCAGGACGGCCCGTAAAGATCGTCTACGATCGCGAAGAGGATATGGCGGCCACGACGAAGCGGCATCCTTCGCGGATTCGCCACCGGACCGCGGTAACGCACGAGGGAAAGCTGCTGGCCGCCGAGATCGAAATTGCTCTCGACGGTGGCGCTTATTCCACGCTGTCGGCTACGGTTCTGTCGCGGGCCACGATTCATGCCGCCGGGGCATATTACTGGCCGAACATTCGCGTGCGCTCCAAAGCAGTGGTGACTAATCATCCTCCGCATGGAGCGTTTCGCGGCTTCGGGGCCCCACAGAGTTTGTTTGCCATCGAGCGCCACATGGATCGTATCGCCGAGGCTCTTGGCATGGCGCCGGAGGAATTGCGGCGTCGCAATTTCCTGCAGCCTGGGCAAGAGACCGCAACGGGACAGGAGATTCGCGAGCCAATCGATCTCGATGCGCTGCTGCAGAGTGCTCTGCGCGAATCCGATTACTACGCGAAGCGGGAGCGATTCGACCGAGACAATGCAAGCCCAGGCATGAAAAAGAAAGGCATCGGGCTGTCTACATTTCTGCACGGCTCCGGATTTACCGGCTCCGGCGAACGCTATCTCAACTCGCTTGCAGCGATGGATGCTACGGCCGAGGGCAAAACGCGGGTGCTGGTCTCGAGCACGGAATTCGGCCAGGGCACCAATACCATCCTGTGCCAGATTGCAGCAGAAACGCTGGGCATCGACTACGAAGCGGTCGAAATGGGCCCCCCGGACACCGGCGTAGTACCGAATACCGGCCCGACCGTAGCCTCGCGCACTTCGATGATCGTCGGCAAGCTGGTGCACTCCGCAGCGCTGGGACTGAGGCAGACGCTGCTCGCCAGCGGACTGCTCCACGATGGCTATATGACGGTGGATTTCCAGAGAGCAGCTGCCGCATATGTTGCGCGGCATGGCAGCCTGCGCGCGGAAAGCCGCTACGAACCTCCTCCCAACGTGCACTGGGATGATCAGCAATATCGCGGCGAAGCCTATGCCGCTTACGCCTGGGCCGCGTATGTGGCTGAGGTAACGGTGGACCTTGCTACCTGCGGGGTGACCGTCGACGACTTCGTCGCCGTGCAGGAAGTGGGGCGCGTGCTAAATCCGGTGCTGGCCGCAGGGCAAATTGAAGGAGGTGTGGCCCAGGGCATCGGTTGGGCGCTCTACGAAAAAGTGGTGTGGGGGCGCGGCCGGATGCAGAACAATCAGATGACCAACTACATCATTCCCACTTCGCAGGACATTCCGCCGATTCGCGTCTTTTTCGAGGAAGTGCCGTTCGGGCATGGAGCGTATGGCGCGAAAGGCATCGGCGAACTGCCGATGGACGGACCTGCGCCCGCCATTTTGAATGCGGTCGCACATGCAATCGGTGAGCAGTTCAATCGCGTGCCGCTGCTCGCGGAAGATATATTTCAGCGCATCGCTGCACAACAACGGGAGTGGGAGGCTGTGGCCCTGTGAGCCTGCAGAGATTTTCCCTGTGCGTGAACGGAGAGCCGTGCACCGTAGAGGCACACGCTGTGGCGCGCTTGCTGGATGTGCTGCGCCGCGACCTGCATCTGACCGGAACCAAGGAAGGATGCGGCGAAGGCGAATGCGGCGCGTGTAGTGTTCTGTTAAACGGCGATCTGGTCAACAGCTGCCTGATTCCTGTGGCTCAGGCTGCAGGCGCGAAGATCGAGACTGTGGAGGGCCTCGGCTCCGACGATCGGCTGCATGCGGTGCAGCGCGCATTTCTGGAGTGCGGCGGTGCGCAGTGCGGTATGTGCACACCGGGCATGCTGGTCGCGTCGGCGCACCTGTTGCGAAAGAATCCTCATCCGGACCTTGCAGCGATTCGCGAAGGACTGAATGGCAATCTGTGCCGCTGTACCGGTTACACGCGCATCTTCACAGCCGTTCAGCAGACGATACGCGCCGGCGAGGGCACCACATCCAGCGAAGGTCACGCATGAGGTCGCATCCTGCCGAGTTCGAGATGGCCTCGCCCGGTAGCCTGGCCGGTGCCCTGCGTTTGATGGATGAGCAACCGGGGGAGTGGCTTCCGGTAGCAGGTGCCACCGAAGTGATGGTGCTGTTCAGCGCAGGTAAGCTCGCTTCGCGCCGGCTGGTGAACATTTGGGACATACCGGACCTTCGCGCGATTCACGAAGAGGCGGAGAGCCTGACCCTGGGCGGCGGATGCACCTTCACCGATCTCCGTAATACGGCCGCTGTGCGCCGCCACTTTCCCTTGCTCGCGCAGGCCGCTTCCTGGACGGGTAGCCTGGCGAATCAGAACCGGGCGACGCTTGCGGGCAACCTTGCTAATGCCTCTCCGGCGGCCGATTCTTCGCCGGTGATGCTGGCCTATGACGCAGAACTGGAGCTGACTTCCGCACGGGGAACGCGGCGGCTGCCCTATCGCGATTTCCATCTCTGCTATAGGACGACGGCGCTCGATGCGCGGGAGCTGATCCTGTCGATCCGCCTCAAAAAGCACTTCGACGGTTACTTTTCCTATGGCCGCAAGGTTGGCGCGCGCAATGCCCAGGCAATATCCAAGGTTTGTGTTGCAGCCCTTGGCCGACTCCACGATGGGCACATCGCGGATGTACGCATCGGGATGGGTGCGGTTGCTCCGATTCCCCTGCGGCTGGCGTCCGTTGAAGCACTTCTGCAGGGGCAGCGCATTGACAACGACCTGATCGCCGTTGCGCGCCGAGCCCTGGATGCAGCGATTGCGCCCATCGACGATATCCGTTCCGTCTCCGATTACAGAAGATTTGTCGCGGGAAATCTGCTGGAGGAGTTCCTGCGCAAGCTCGCCGACTCGGCAGAGATCGGCAGTCCGGCCCTGGCGCGTTGGAATGTACAACCCGAAGATGCGGCTGCGCAGGGAATTCTGCCCTGCTGCGGCTCATTACGCTGGGCGCTGGAACTCGCGCGGTTGCGGCCGATGGCGACGGATGCAGAGCTGTTCGCTGCTTCGGATCGCGTTTGGTTGTCGCTCGATCCCGCGGATTGGGACGAAGCCTTCCGTAGCCATCCACGGATTGGGGAACGCAAGGCCGCGGCAAGCGCGACGCAGACCTCGGCCGCGTGGTCGCGGCAGGAGCAAAACGGGATCGATGCGCAGAACGCGGCGATTCTGGCAGAACTGGCTCGAGGCAACGAGGAATATGAGACGCGCTTCGGGCGCATCTTCCTGGTTTGCGCTACCAGCAAAACCGCCGCGGAGATGCTGGCGACCCTGCATCGGCGTCTAGGCAATGACGCAGAGACGGAGCTTCGCGAAGCCGCCGAGCAGCAGCGGCAGATTACGGAGCTTCGCCTGCGGAAATGGCTGAGACAATGAGTGGAATTTCAACCCACATCCTGGATCTGGCACGGGGACTCCCTGCAGCCGGCGTAATCGTGCAGCTGTTCCGCGAGCCGGATAGCGCCTCGCACGCCATCGCGGAGGGACTGACCGACGAGAATGGCCGCATTCACGAGTTGCTGTCGGGAAACCGCTTGTCCGCAGGCAGTTATCGCCTGCGCTTTTCCACTGGGGCGTATTTCCAGGCGCAAGGGGTAGCGGCCCTTCATCCCTTCGTTGAAATAGTCATCGAAGTAAGGAGTTCCGGCGAACACCATCACATTCCGTTGCTGGTTACACCGCATAGTTACTCCACCTACAGAGGAAGTTAGCGAGCCATGATCGCTCTGGGAGACAATCGGTACGGCAAATCGCGCGTCCGCGTGATGAAAGTGGACCGCCGCGGCGAGCAGCACGTCGTACATGAATGGAATGTCGAGGTGTGGCTGAAAGGAGACTTCCGCGGTTGCTTCGAAGATGGGGATAACAGCCGCATTCTGCCCACCGACACGATGAAGAACACGGTCTATTTCCTGGCTCGGCAGTCGAAGGCGACGATCCCTGAAATATTTGCGCAGGAGCTGGTTACGTATTTGCTCGCCGATCAGCCCCAGATCGAGGAGGCCGGAGCAAGCATTGCGGCGACACCGTGGTCTCCCGTCCTTGCCGGGGGACAAAGCCATGGAACAGCCTTCGTCCAGGCTGGAGGCGCTGTCGATACTGCCACAGTGACCTGCGCGCGGCACGCTCAACCCGCCGTGGCTGCGGGTTTTCTCAACCTGGCCCTCCTGAAGACTGCCAAGTCAGGGTTCGCCGGCTACATCAAAGATCGGCTGACTACACTGAAAGAAACCAGCGATCGGCTGCTCGGCACCCTGGCTTCCGGTGAGTGGAAATATACGACGGACCGTGTTGATTACCTCGCCTCCCGGGGCGCCATCATGGATGCGCTCCTGCATACCTTTGCCACCCACGACAGCCTCTCGGTGCAGCAAACGCTCTATGCGATGGGCGCAGCCGCGCTGACAGCGGATCCGCTCATCGGGGAAATCCTCCTGTCCATGCCGAATAAGCATTGCAATCTGGTCGACCTCTCGCCCTTCGGCCTCGATAATCCCAATCATATCTTTGTGCCCACCGATGAGCCGCATGGATCGATCGAGGCTTGCGTGAGGAGAGTCGATTGAGCACGACGGCCATGCGCGCAGCTTCGCGCGCAAGCAGCATCATCGAATCCGCGGCGCGGCTAATGCATCGCTGTGCCGATCTTGCCCAATGCACGGAGCGCCCGGGCGAAATCCTGCGTACGTTTCTGTCACCGCCTATGGATGCGGTTCATCGCGAGTTGCGCGCCTGGATGGAAGCCGCCGGGATGGCCGTCACCGTAGACCGGGCGGGCAATCTTCGCGGCGTATTGCCGGCTGATTCGGGACTGGATGCGCCGCGACTAATCATTGGCTCGCATCTCGACACCGTGCCGAATGCAGGCGCGTACGACGGTGTGCTGGGTGTCCTGATGGGCCTCGTCCTGGTGGAAGCGGCGGGGCGCAGATTTCCGTACGCGATCGAGGTGATTGGCTTCTCAGATGAGGAGGGCGTGCGCTTCAGCGCCCCGTTTTTGGGCAGCCGCGCCGCAGTCGGCGAACTCACCGGCAGCCTGCTGGACTGCGTGGATGTCTCCGGTGTTTCCCTTGCCGTCGCGCTTCAGAACTTCAAAAACGGCCGCCCGGAGACGACGGAGGTGGCTCTGTCTCCGCAAAGTGCAGCATATCTCGAATTTCACATCGAACAAGGGCCGGTTCTCGAGAGCAAAGGTCTGGCTCTCGGCATTGTGCAGGGACTCGCGGGGCAAAGCCGCAGCCGCGTCACCTTTCACGGTCGTGCCGGTCACGCGGGCACCACTCCCATGAAGCTCCGCCACGATGCTCTTGTGGCGGCGTCCGAATGGATGCTGCGCGTAGAGGCCATCGCCAACCAGCACGAGGGGCTGGTTGCAACGGTCGGGCAAATCCAGGCCGAGCCGAGCGCGGTCAACGTCATTCCGGGTGTCGTGCACTGCAGTCTGGATGTGCGTCATGTCGAGGATGCCCTGCGCGCGTCTGCCGTCGAGGCGATGTTCGACGAAGCCCGTGCAGTTGCGAGGCGGCGCGGCGTGCGGGCCGTCACCGCGCAATATCATCAGCAGGCCGCCGTAAGGCTGGATCCATCGATAGTCGCGCTCGCGGAGCAGGCCGCCGCACATGCAGGCCAGGAAACGCTGCGCATGACAAGCGGGGCGGGACACGACGCCATGGTGATTGCGCCGCACGTTGCGTCGGCGATGGTGTTTCTGCGCAGTCCGGGCGGCATCAGCCATCATCCCGACGAAACTGTACTGGAACAGGATGTCGCGGCCGCCGTCCACATGGGTCTGCACTTCCTGGATGAGTTCACTACTTATCTAAGTCAGAAGGAGACCCACCACCGTGCATAACCTGGGGCAGACGCGTAGTACGCGCCGGACCAGCTATCTGCTGCAGACGCCCGATACTTTCATCCGTACGCAGATTCCAGGCACGGCCAGGGCCAGTGTCATCGTGCATGTCTCGCCCGCTATGGGCGCAGCATTTACGCAGTATTCCGTTGAGTTTGAGCCGGGAGGCATCCTGGGCGATGCAATCGGCCAGCGGTTTGTCTATGCGCTCGAGGGCACGCTGATCCTCGAAGCAGGCTCCCACAAGCACGTTCTCGAGCCCGCAGAATATGCCTACATTCCTGAGGGAACTCATCATCATCTCTCCGCGATGCGCCATGCGCGAGCAGCCGTCATCGAGCAGCCGTGGCGTGCTGCGGCGGGAGTCAAAGCTCCGGAATTGCTGTTAGGCCGCGAGCACGACATGCTCGAGCAGCCCCTGATGGGTGATGAAACCCTCCGGGTTCGCTCCTTGTTGCCCGATACCGTGTCCTTCGACTTCGCCGTGAACACGATGACCTATCAGCCTGGCGCTGCACTCAGCCTGGTGGAGGTTCACGTGATGGAACATGGCTTGCTGATGCTGGAAGGCGGCGGCATCTACCGGCTGGACGGCGACTGGCATCCGGTGCAGGCAGGCGATTTCATCTGGATGGCGCCCTACTGCCCGCAGTGGTTCGGCGCCATCGGCAAGGTCCCGGCAAAGTATCTCATCTACAAAAACTGGAACCGCCACCCGCTGAGGGAACGATGAAGATCGACGTGGACGCCCAACGCCTAACCGCGGGAATCGAAGCGCTGGCCGCCTTCTCCGATGCGGAGCCCCCGGCGGTCACACGCGTGGTCTTCAACGATCAGGATTTGCGCGCGCGAGCATGGCTGAAGGCGCGCTGCTCCGAAGCCGGCCTGTCCATCCGCGAAGATGCGGTAGGGAATACTTTCATTCGCTGGCAGGGCTCGCGGCCTGAAATGCCCGCGGTGGCGACCGGCTCGCACATCGACGCCATTCCACATGCCGGAAAGTTCGACGGCGTGGTCGGTGTGCTGGGTGGGCTTGAAGCGATTCGCGCGCTTCAGCGCGGCGGATTCATCCCGGAACGGTCAATCGAACTCATTCAGTTCACCGCCGAAGAGCCGACACGATTCGGCGTGGGCTGCATCGGCAGTCGCCTGCTGTGCGGCGCGCTCCAATCCAGAGCGGATGACGACCTGCGTGGTGAAGACGGCGCAACCCTGCGGGAGGTTCGCACGCGCGCGGGTTTTTCCGGAGATCTCGCATCGGTGCGCCTGCCGCAGAACCACTATGCCGCCTTTGTCGAGCTGCACATCGAGCAGGGGCCCGTCCTCGAGCGCGAACAAATTCCCATCGGCATCGTAACTAACATCGCGGCGCCGGCAAGCCTCTTTCTTACCTTTCATGGAGAAGGTGGGCACGCGGGTGGGGTCCTGATGCCCGATCGTCACGATGCTCTCTGCGCAGCCGCGGAGTTCATCCTGCGCGTTGAGGCTCTCGCCGGCGAATCAGGTTCGATCGACACAGTGGCCACGGTGGGCATCTGCGAGGTCCACCCCGGAGCCATCAACAGCATTCCTGACCGTGTGAAGCTGGGGTTGGATGTGCGCGATACCGAACGTGAGCGCCGGGACCGCGTACTCAGCGCGATCGAAAGTGCGGCGGCGGATATTTCGCAACAGCGACGGTTACCACTAGAAACGCACAGACTCAATGCCGATGAGCCCGCAACCTCTTCTCCTGAGATTCTGGCAGCCATTCAGCGCGCATGCGACAGCCACGGCCTGCGGTCGCGCATGATTGTGGCGCGCGCCTACCATGACTCGACTTTCATGGCGCAAATTGCTCCCATGGCCATGATCTTCATCCCCTGCCGCAGTGGTGTGAGCCATCGTCCGGACGAGTACGCTGCACCCGAAGACATTGTTGCGGGGGTGCAGGTACTGGCATGCACCCTCGCGGATCTCTCCCGCGCTCACTGACCGGAGTACTAAGCGTCCAGCGCCCCAACCTAGGCCCATTCCCCCGTTCCGTCCCGTCAGAATTTCATATTCAGCGTCATCTGGATCTGCCGTGCACTGCCGATGGTCGAACGAACATACCCAAATTGCGTGGGGCTGTCCGGATACTCCGCAGTAAAGCTGGCACTGGGGTTGGCCGCATTGTAAGACGGTTCGGGATTGTAGGTGCCGAGCGACGGCTCATTGCCGGGTATGTCGAAGCTCGGGGTATTCGTCACGTTAAACACATCCAGGGAATATTCCAGGTGAGCGCGCTCCGTGACCTTCAGTACTTTCACCAGCGATATATCGGCGCGCTTTTGGAAGGACTGGCGGAAGATATTGCGTTCCCCGGAGGCGAAAGTGGTCTCAAAGATGTCGCAGACAGGAGAACCCGCCGTACTCGCACCGCAGGGAGGCACACCACCTGTACCGCCGGGAGTCAGACTAGGATCGAAATTCTGATCGGGAATCTGGAAGGCATCCGGTTTGAACGCGGAGTAACTCTGCCCCAGATAGCCAAAGGCGCCGGAGTGACCGGTCATCGCGCTCTTCGGCGTGAAGCCCTTTGCCAGTGGAACGATGGGATTAGTGATGCCGTCGGAGGTGGAATAGAAGATACTGCCCACCGAGCCGGAGAAGTCGATCATGCTGTAGGGCTGGCCGCTTTGCAGAACCGTGATCCCCTGCAGCGTCCAGTCATTCACGATCTTCCCCATCAGCGAGTTATCGGCTGCCGCTTTCGGGAAATGGAATTGCCAGTCGAAATTGATGACTTGGGTGCGATCGAAATCCGACGACGCATAACTGTTGCGCAGATCAAGCGGGTTATTGCCGTTGAAGAAGAGTCCCAGATCGCTCTGCTCGTCCAGCGAATGCGAATAGGTGTAGGAAACACCGGCCTGCAGTCCGTGACTGAGGCGCTTCTCCAGGTGCGCCTGGAGCGCGTTATACTGCGACACGCCGACGGTGGAGAACTTCTCGGCCTCTGCAGAGTATCCGATGTACGGCACGCGCATGTCGACGTTGCCGCCTTCAAAGTTGAAGAGGGCGACGTTGCCCTGGGTGCTGGCATTGTTCGGCAGCACCATGGGATTGCCTGCCTGGTCGGTAACCCAATAGCCGTAAGTGTACTGTTCACCATGGCAGGCCGCCAGACTATTCCCGGGCGTGCAGATCTGTGCCTGATTGAAAGGCAGTGGAATCACCTGATGGCGTCCGAGGTTACCGACATATCCCAGGTCGATCATCAGGTCGGGACGAGCCTGATACTCGATGTCCAGGGTGTAGTTCATCGTGTATGGCAGCGTCGCTTTCCGGTCGTAAACCGCAAAGGTGGGGAGCAGGCCGCCGCCGGCGATGGCACTGATGGAGGGCAAGGTCAGCGATGTAGGCGTGCCACTCGGCACCGGCGGCAGACTGCCGCACGAATATGGCTGGCCCGATGCGGCGGCCGGATTGCAGAAGGGATCGGACAGCGAGGTGTTCGGAATCAGTGGGTCACCATAAGCATCGTTAGGGTAGAGCGCCTGCACGAAAGGCGGCGCCTGCGCGACGCCATAGGGACCGCCGTTGACGAGGCCGGAGGCATAGCCCGGCGACAGATAGGAGAACAACTCGCCGCGGTCGTAGTAAAAGCCGCCGCCCCCGCGCAGGACGAGTTTCGAACCCAGCATCTTTGGATTCCACGCAAAGCCTACACGCGGAGCAAGCCCCCACTGGCGGCCGGTCAGCGTAGTATCGCTGACCCCTCGCGTTGGGTACTTGTAATTGGCCGGGAAAATGAACCCCGACTGGGTGGAAGGCAGGTTCTCGGTAGGTGCTTGATAGAGTGAGGGCTCAAAGTTATAGATGCGCCCGTACTTTTCGCTGAAGGCTCCGTTCCAGTCGTAGCGGATTCCGGCGGTCAGGCTCAGGGTCGGCGTAACCTGGAATTTATCCTGAATATAAGATCCTACCTGGGGGGCACGATAGTAGCGATTGGCGTTACCTACGAGATACGCCGACGTGGCAAACGAATAGTTTGCGTTGTAGCTAAGCGGTGCGCCGCCCAGGAAGTCAGCGAAGTTGTCGAACGAAATCATCGCCTGTCCCCAGTTATTGCCGTACTGGCCGCGGTTGTCACGCATGTTGAGCTGGGTCCATGCGTAGGCACTGCCAAAGGTGATTGTGTGCCGGCCCACGGTCCAGATGGCGTTGGCCGACGGCATGAAGCGGTTTTGAAAGACTCCGGTATAGGAGCCCATCTGGAATCCCCCGGCGCCAATATTGAAGCTGTGGTTGGTCAGGCCCGCGGGATTCGTTGCAGGATTCGAACCCAGCGCGTCCACCACCGCGATGCCGGGGAAGATCGGCGACCCAAACAGGCTCATTCCGGCCTGAGAGGGTGTGAACGGCTGCTCGTTAACGCCATATTCTTTTTCGCGAATAAAGCCGAAGGTTTCCGTTGTGCTCAGATTCGGGCGAATGATCCAGGTATTGTTGATGGAGGCGACCTGGCTGCCCGCATCCAGCTTCTGCGACCACCCGGCGACGCTCGAGTAGGCGTAAGGATTGATCCCCGGGTCCGCCTGATAATAATATTTCAGCGCCACAGTGTCTTTGTTGCTGGCGTTCCAATCCACATCGGCAACACCCTGTTTGCTGAAGAAGTAGGAGGTGCCGGGAACGGAAGAGTTGTACAGGACAAATCCGCTTGAATCGAGCGCATTCCTCGCGCTGGGAATCATATATTGCCCATTGGGCAACTTATAGTTCATCAAGAACCGGGCAACCGGATCGATATAAGTCACCGCGGTACCCCAGTTCTGCAGAGCGACGGCGGCCAGCGCCGCGTCACTGCGATCATCGGTGAGGCCGGGTGGGACGTCAAGATGAGAAATGCCGGTCTCCTGGTCAGATACGTGAACCTCCTGGTAGGCCGCAAACCCGAACAACTTATCCCTGATAATCGGAAAACCGGCCATGCCCCCTACGGTCCATCGATGCAGTTCAGGGTTTTTCTCGTTAGCAGGAATGGACGGATCCTGCTTGAAGAAGAAGGGTGCGGCATTCAGCCAGTTAGTGCCGCGGTTGACATAGGCTCCCCCGTGCAGGGCATTGGATCCCGAGCCGGTGCTCATGTCGATGTGCGCGCCGCTGGTCGCCCCCTGCTGTGCATCGTACATCGAGGCGTTGACGCGTACTTCGGTGAGCGTTTCAGGTGCGGGCGTGGGCAGTGCCTGGCCGATGGCCAGATATACTGAGGCACCGCTGTTGACGGCTCCCCCCGCACCCGACTGGAAAGCGCCGGTGTTATTGATGATGCGATTCGATCCGACAGAACTGGTGCTCTTGCCGTTGAAGAGATTACTGGCGTCGACGCCGTTCAGCAGAAAGGTATTCGAAGTATCGCGCTGGCCGTTGGCCCAGATCGGCTGATTGCCCAGGCCCGTATTGGCCCCCGTGCTGCCCAGCAGTTCGGCATTCACGCCCGGCGTAAGAATGGCGAGGCCGGTAAAGCTGCCCGTCGCCAGCGGCACAGCTTCGATCTGCGACTTATCCAGAACATAGCCGTTGGTGGTGTCGACCGTGTTCAGCAGTGGCGACGCTTCCACTGTGACCGACTCTGTTTGCACTCCGACCTTTAACTGCGCGCTCAGGGTGACGGTGCGATCGGCCTGGATCAGAATGCCCGGGAACTTTTCCGCCTGATACCCCTGGTTGGTCACGCTGATGGCATAGGTGCCGATGGGCAGATTCACCAGCGTGTATACGCCCTCGGCATTCGTGGCCGCGGTGCGCGTGAGCGAAGTCTGATCGCCCACGGCGGTCACGGTTGCTCCGGAAACCGCGGCTCCCGAGACGTCGGTGACCTGACCTGTGACGCCCCCCAGCGTTTGCTGGGCAGAAACGGCAAGGGGAAGAACGATGCAGGTCAAGAGAGACACGCAGGCGGCGACGACAGCGTTCCTCGACATTCCTTACTGCCTCCTCAAAACAAAGAATGCCTTCTCATTGCACGGGCAAAGGTGTGCGTCGGCTGCCGTAGGCAGTCCTTCGATCAAGTTGTGGGGACAAGAGCGGCTGCAGGAGCTGATAAGAGCCGAGTCGACGAGGACTTGCAGGCAAGCATAACTGAGCCACACGGCACGCCCAACAAAAAAATCGACGCGGCAAGAGAATACTGATGCGCCCGATAACTTTCGGTTATGAGCAATGGGCCGAAAAGAGTTGGCGTCGCGAGCCCGTCGCTGTGGTCGCCGGCGGAACCGGTTCCCTGCCAGGTCCGAGTCGTGGCTGTCCGGTTACACGGCGCCAGGTTAACATGACTTTCCTGCTTCTCCCGTTCGGCGTTTGAAAGGAGATGTTCCTCCATGGGGCTGCTCTTCGAGAAAGGGACCGTGGTCACTGCCGAGACGACCCTCCGAGCATCCGTCCTCGTGGAGGGAGAAACCATCCGCCAGGTCGGCGCTTCCATCGACCCGAGCGGCCACACGGTCGTCGACGCCTCCGGGTTGCTGATCCTGCCGGGAGGAATCGACGCGCATACCCACCTCGAGATGCCTTCGATGGGCACCGTCACCGCCGACGACGTCGAGTCGGGGACGCGCGCAGCCGCAATCGGCGGCACCACCACCATCATCGATTTCGCGGCTCAGGCCCGAGGTACAAAGATGCGCGACGCCCTCGATGCCTGGTGGCAGAAGGCCGAAGGCAAAGCCTGCATCGATTATGGCCTGCACATGATCATCACCGACCTGGGAAGCGAACAGGGTAAGCGGGGCCTCGAAGACATGGACGACATGGTGCGTGAGGGCGTCGCCAGTTTCAAGCTGTATATGGCGTATCCCGATGTGCTCATGGTCGACGATGCGACCATCTTCCGGGTTTTGCAGCAGACTGGAAACAACGGCGCGCTGATTTGTCTCCACGCCGAAAACGGCGGCGTCATCGACGTGATCGTGCAGCAGGCGCTTGCCGAGGGCAAAACCGCGCCCCTCTATCATGCCCTCACGCGGCCCACCGTCGCCGAGGCCGAAGCGGTGCAGCGCGCCATCGCCATGGCCGAAATCGCCCACGCTCCGGTTTACATCGTCCATCTCTCCAGCGAAGATGCGTTGAATCAGGTGCGCGAAGCCCGAGACCGGGGACTGCCTGCCTTCGCCGAAACCTGCCCGCACTATCTGCTGCTCTCGCTGGAAGAAACCATGAATCATAACTCCTTCGAAGACGCGAAGTGGGTCTTTACGCCCCCGCTGCGCGAGAAGAAGAACCAGCCGAAACTATGGGATGGCCTGAAACACGACCACCTGCAGGTTGTCTCCACCGATCACTGCCCTTTCTGCTTCGCCGATCAGAAGACACTGGGTGTGAACGATTTTTCGAAGATTCCCAATGGCGGTCCCGGCATCGAGAACCGCTTGCAACTGATCTACCACCACGGCGTCAACGCGGGCCGACTATCGCTGAATCGCTTCGTGGAAATCACGGCAACGGCGCCCGCGCGCATTTTCGGCCTGTATCCGCGTAAAGGCACCATCGCGGCCGGCAGCGATGCCGACCTCGTGCTGTGGGATCCCCACTCCGAGCACACCATCAGCGCTGCGACGCATCACATGCGCGTCGACTACTCGATGTTCGAAGGCTTCAAAGTACGCGGCAACGCCGGACAGGTTTACTCGCGAGGTGAGTTAGTCGTTGATAACGGCACTTATCTCGGCAAACCGGGCCGCGGCCACTATCTTCGGCGGGCAGCGCGCGGCGGTGCCTGGCAATAAGTGACTCTCGCCTGTTACTGCTGTTGCTGCTCAATCTGCTGCAGCTGCAGAATCGGCGAGGCCGGAGGAGGCGGCTCCAGGGCTCGCTCCACGTGAATCGACCAGTCCTCCGGCATGGGCCACTCCTGATCGAGGGGTGGCGCCTCGGGATGCGCGCTCACCTGCACCGCGACATGCAGTTCGCCGGTGATGGTACCGCGATAGATGCCTCGCGTGGGCGGCACGTCGGTATAGTCGCGACCGAGCGCCGTGCGGATATGACAGTCATGTGCAAGCACATTATTGGTAGGGTCGAAGCCAACCCATCCCAGGTGCGGCAGGAAAGTGTCCACCCAGGCGTGCGTGGCCAGCGGCAGGGACCGCATCCCATCATCCCGCGTGTGATTCAAATAGCCGCTCACATAGCGACAGGGGATGCCGAGCAGCCGCACCAGCGCAATCATGGTGTGTGCAAAATCCTGGCAGACGCCCTGGCGCCGCTCAATTGCCTGGTCGATCGGCGTATCGACGCGCGTGCTCTTCGGCACATAATCGAAGTACTCGTTGAGACGTGCATTCAGTTCGCGCAGCAGGCTCAACGGATTGTCGCGCCGCCGTACGTCCAGTTGCTCCGCCAGTTCCAGCACCCGTGGCGTTGCCTGGGTTAGTTCGCTGGGCAGCAGCATCTCCCAGTAATCCCCTTTCACGACCAGGTCATCGAGTTCTCCCCATGCCGAAACATCCAGACGATCGGGAATCGGCGCCAGCCTTTGCAGTTCTACCAGAGACTCCGCGACGATGACCAGCGTCTTATGCTCCCCGGGAATGTCGAAGTGATGGATGCTGTTACCGAGATGATCGCGATACGTAAACAGGCGGCAGCGCGGACTGACTGACAACGAGAAATTGAGGCATCGCTGATTGGCATCTGTTCTTGGATGCATCCGCGTCTCCATCAGCGTTTCGCAGACGGCACTCGAGTATTCGAATCGGGTGAGATGGCGGATCGAAAAGAAGTTCATGCTGTAACTCCTTCGCAGTGGTTACAGAGCCAGGGCTGTATCGACGGAATAGCTGATGTAAAGGCGATAGATCAGTTCCTGAATCGCCCGGCACTCGTCCAGCACGTGGCGCAGGTAACTCGCCGCATCCTGCGCAATAATCTCGCCGATCTGCACGAAGCTCAGCGAAGCGCGCAGTCGGCCGGCGCGGCGCGCCAGTTCTTCCGCCGGCGCTCGCCTCCCATCCTGCTGGATACAGGTCAGGGCATCCACCAGAGAATTCACCGAGTACCAGAGTGAATGCGGAAATTCCCGATTGAGCAGCAAAAACTGCAGGATTCGCTCCGGCGTAACGTCCGCGGTATGCACGGTGCAGTAGGACTCGAAGGCTGTGCAGCTGCGCAGCAGACCGATCCACTCCAGATACTGCGAGGGATCCATCAGCGCCTCTGCACTCGCAAACAACTCACGGTAATACATCTCGAGCAGAGTAGCTATATGCATCGCGCCTTCCATGTGCCGCCCGGCGCGAATGAAGTGCCACCCCTCGCCGTGCGTCATGGTGGTGTCGGTAACGCCCTTGAAGATGTAGATACCCTCCAGGACCCTCTGGATTGCGTCGCAAAGCATGGGAACCGACTGTTGCGCCCGCATCTCGGTCATTTCGTGGTACAGCCGGTTCAGCTTCTGCCACTGCTCGCTGCTGATCTCGTCGCGGACCTGGCGCGCATTCTCGCGCGCCGCCGCGATGCAAGCGGCTACAGAGGCGCGATTCGTGGCATCGAAGATCAGCATGCGCGTGGTACCGTCGACGTCGCCAACGGGCAGATCTGCCGTGCTGCCCAGGGCGTGCATCACGCGCCGCCAGCGCGCCTCATTCTTCGTTTTCGATCCCTCCAGCATGAGGTTCATGTTCACATCAAGAATGTGCAGGGCATTCTCCGCGCGCTCCAGATAGCGACCGATCCAGTAGAGGCTGTCCGCTACGCGAGAAAGCATGGCTATTCGTCCAATACCCAGGTATCTTTGCTGCCGCCGCCCTGCGAGGAGTTCACCACCAGCGAACCCTTCTGCAGCGCAACGCGGGTGAGCCCTCCAGGGGCGATATTGATCTGGTCACCGTAGAGGATGTACGGGCGCAGGTCGACGTGCCGGGGCTCGATATTATCGCCCACCAGACAGGGCGCGCGCGAAAACGTCAGCGTGGGCTGCGCGATGAAGTTGCGCGGATGCTGCTGGATCAGATCCCGGAAGTGCGCGCGCTGCTCGGCGGTGCTGTGCGGCCCTACCAGCATTCCATAGCCGCCGGATTCGCCCACCGGCTTGACGATCATCTTTTCCAGATTGGCCAGCACATGCTGACGATGGATCGGATTTGTCAGCAGAAACGTTTCTACGTTATTTAATAGTGGTTCTTCATCGAGATAGTAGCGAATAATCTCCGGCACATACGCGTAGAGGGCTTTGTCATCGGCGACTCCTGTTCCGAATGCATTGGCCACGGTTACATTCCCTGCGCGGTAGGCATTCAGCAGACCGGCGACCCCGAGGATGGAATCGGACCGGAAAGCCAGCGGATCGCTGAAATCGTCGTCCACACGCCGATAGATCACGTCCACGCGCCGCAGCCCCGCGGTGGTCCGCATGTAGACAATGTTGTCGTGCACCAGCAGGTCGCGGCCTTCCACCAGCTCGATGCCCATTTGCCGCGCCAGGTATGTGTGCTCAAAGTAAGCCGAGTTATACACACCGGGCGTGAGCACCACGATGTTAGGCTCGTGCCGGCCCTCCGGCGCCAGCGAACGCAGCGTGCCCAACAACAGCTGCGCATAGTGATCGATGGGCCGGACGCGATAAGCGCGAAAGAGATGCGGCAACGTGCGCTTCATGGCCCGCCGGTTGGTCAGCATGTAAGAAACACCGCTGGGCACGCGCAGGTTATCTTCGAGCACCACGAACTCGCCATCCTCCAGGCGCAGCAGGTCGGTACCGGTAACGGCGATGTAGATGTTGCGCGGTACCTGCAGCCCGCGCATCTCGCGACGGAAATGGCGACAGGTATATACGATCTCGCGCGGAACGACGCCGTCGTTCAGGATCTTGCTTTCGTGGTAGATATCGCGCAGAAACAGGTTCAGGGCGGTGATCCTCTGTTTCAGACCGCTTTCGATGATCTGCCACTCGGCGTGCGTTATGATGCGCGGCAGCAGGTCGTAGGGGAAGATCCGCTCGGTGCCTTCTTCGCGGCCGTAGACCGTAAAAGTGATGCCCTCGGTCAGGAACGAGAGATCGGCAGATTGTTTGCGTGCAGCCAGTTCTCCGGCCGGCATCTCCAGAAACGAGCGCAGCAACTCCTGATACTCCGGCCGCGGCTCGCCGTTGCTGGCGAACATTTCGTCGAAAGCACTGCCGAGCTGGTAATTCGCCAGCGCCTCATGATTAGGTGGAAGCAGGGCAGGCAAAGCCATTATGCATCCTCCTTAACCTCTTCCGTGACGACCGTGAATTTGGTGAGTTTTGCCTCGCCAAAGGTCGTGGTAATGGCCACGTCGGTTGCATCGCGGCCGGTGGCCATGAGCACTCTGCCGATGCGGGGCTGATTGTGGCGCGCGTCGAAGGTCCACCAGCGGCCGTCCAGCCAGGCTTCGAACCATGCGCTGAAGTCCATCGGATAAGGCGCAATGGGAACCCCGATATCGCCCAGATAGCCGGTAACATAGCGCGCCGGAATATTGAGCGCACGGCAGAAAGTGATCGCCAGATGCTGGTAGTCGCGGCACACGCCCACCCGCTCCGCATAGGTATCGAGTGCAGTCCGGGTGGGACGCGCCCGGACGTAGTCAAAAATCAGATGACCCTTCACCCAGTCGCAGATGGCCTGCACCCGGCTCCATCCCGGCGGGCAGCCACTGAACAGGTCGGCGGCGATGGACGACATCAGGTCGACCTCGCAATAGCGGCTGTTCATCAGATACGGCAGCGTCACTGGGGGAAGCTTGTGGACCGGGACCTCTTGAGCCTCGGGATCCGCAGCGTCCAGTTCGCCGCTGTCCCGCACCAGTCGAGCAGCGCTGAGGCGCACCACACCGGCCGGCGCCAGAAAGCGCGTGGCGAGGTTCCCGAAACTATCCTCGAAATCCTCCACGGGGATGCAGGGGCTCACCCGCACATAATCCGGCTGATCCAGATCGGCTTGTCGGGAAGGATGAACGCGCAGGAGCGTGAGGAAAGCGGCCCCGTGTGGAACTTCGAACTCGATGTCGTAGCCCAGACGTATCAGCATCGCGCTATCCTGTCCTTACCCAGAGTGGATGTGCGGACGAAATTGGCGTTCAGCTGAGGTGCGACGAGGGACGTCAGCGTTCCTATTTAGTACCAGCCAGCGCCGCTTTTGCGCAAGCATTTCCAGAAAAGATCAGGAGCGTGATGACCTATTGCGTCGGGATCAAAACCCATGAGGGCCTTGTGCTCGCCTCCGACTCGCGCAGCAACGCGGGCTACGACCAGGTCAATACCTGCAGGAAAATGTACACCTTCGTAAAACCGGGCGAGCGCGCCTTCGCGGTGCTCACCAGCGGGAGCCTTTCGCTCACGCAGTCCACGATGACCCTGCTGCGCCGCGATTTCCGGGCCGGCATCGGGTTGGCGACGGCCGAAAATTTCTACGATGCAGTCCGGTGTGTGGGAGAATATGTGCGCAAGGTGGCCGAGATCGACCGCGCCCCGCTCGAGAAAGATGAATACCATTTCAACATCCATCTCCTCGTGGCCGGGCAGATCAGGGGCGAAGAACCGCAGCTGTACCTTATCTATCCCCAGGGCAATCCGCTGATCGTTACAGCCGAAACGCCGTTTCTGCAGATTGGTGAATACAAATATGGACGGCCCATCATCGAGCGCGGCGTCGTTTACAGTTCGACAACCCTGGAGGCGGCGGCCAAGTACGCATTGCTCTCCTTCGACGCCACCATGCGCTCGAACGTGACCGTCGGGCCGCCCATCGAAATGTTACTCTACCGCAACAACGATCTGGACTTCGGCAACTACCGCTGCTTCGCCGCCGACGACCCGCAACTGATTTCCATTCACCGGCAGTGGGAAAGATCCCTGCGCAGCGCGGTCGAAGCGCTGGCGGAGATTGAATTCAACGCCTGCCTGCCGAGTTGCTGAGCCTCCCGCGGTCTGACGGCGGACTTGCCTCACCTGTTATTTCTGCGCGATCTTCGTGTGCAGCTCCCGCGTCTCCTCTTCCATCAGCCAGCGCCGCAGCTGCAGGATGTCGTTGGCACGAGCGATGCCGATCGGTTTGCGCGTGCCGTTGGACTGCACGATGACCACGTTCTCCGTGTTCCTGAGCATCATGTCGCGGTGCACCTGATCCACCGGCTCGCCGGGCCACGCAAGAACAAAGTCCCTGCGCGCCAGCTCGCGCATCGTAAAGTGGTGATCGGGCGGCTCTGTGCGCAGCAGATCGTGCGGCTCAACGATACCCATCAGCGACCCCTGCTGATCTACAACGGGGATCAACTGGATCTCGCCGGGAACATAGGTTTCCAGCACCTTGCGCAACTCATCCTCGGCCTGCACGATGTTGAATTGCTTGCGCATCACCTGATCGATGCGTGCCCGCATGAGTACGGGCACCGAATAATCCTGCAGAACGATGAGGCCGCGCTTGACCAGCTTCACGGTCATGATGGAATCGCGACTGAAGAGGCGCACGAACCCGTCCGATACCATGACGCAGACAATGAGCGGCAACAAGGCGTTGGGATTATGGCTGAGCTCGAAGAGGAAGACGATGCTGGTGAATGGAGCGCGGGCGATGCCTCCAAAGACCGCAGCCATAGCCGCCAGCGCATAGAACGCGGGGTCGCTCACCACCGACGGGAAGAAATGCTGCGCGCCCATAGCGAACGTGGCGCCGAGTCCGCCGCCGACCACCAGCGATGGTGCGAATACGCCGCCGGTGGTGCCGGAGCCGAGAGAAATAACCAGTGCCCAGAACTTGGCGAACGAGATGCCCAACAGCTTGCCGGCGGTCAACCGGTCGTTCAGCATGTCGCGAATGGTGTCGTAGCTGGTGCCCAGCACCTGCGGGTAGAAGTATCCAATCGCCCCCAGGATCAGCGCGCCGATAACCGGAGACCAGATCAGCGCATGCCGGATCGGCAGCTCGTCGAAGAGATCTTCCAGCCACGAAAGGACGCGGATCATCGCGATGCCGACCAGGCCCATGAGAACGCCCAGCAGCGCAAACAGCCACAGCTCGTGCATGCCGGTCAGTCGGAAGGCGGGCGTCGGAAAGAGGGGCGCCCAGCCCGCGAAGTGAATGCGCACGCCGGTGGCCACGGCCGCAGCGAGAGCTACGGGAATGAAGGAGCGCGCGCGCAACTCAAAGAGCAGGAGCTCGACCGCGACCAGAACTCCCGCCAGCGGCGCGGTAAACGTGGCGGCCATGCCGGCCGCAGCCCCCGAGGCAAGCAGCACCCGGCGGTAATAGGGAGTCAGGCCGAGCGCCTGCCCGAACAGCGAGCCGAGCGCCGCCCCGGTCTGGATGATGGGACCTTCGGCTCCGAACGGACCGCCGGTTCCAATGGCGAAGGCCGTGGCCAGCGGCTTGAGGATGGCCACGCGAATGCGCATGCGGCTGTGGCCGAAAAGCACGGACTCCATGGCTTCGGGAATGCCATGGCCTTTCAGCGTCGGCTCCCAGTAATGAATCATGATGCCGACCAGCAACCCGCCCAGCGGCGGGATGAGAATGACCCAGAACCCAAGATGATTGTGAGCGGGGTTTGTGATCGCGAAGGAGAAGCGGCCGTAGAAGAAGATATTGGTGAAGAGGTAGATCAGTTCCAGCAGGGCCTGGGCGACCAGGCCCGCGACCAGCCCGACCAGCAGGGCATAGATGCATATCCGGACTACTTCGGGCTCCAGAGCAATGCCGAACTGGCCTTTCTTGTTCGACTGCGACTCTGGAGAAGCTGCAATTTCGGGGATGGGAAATTCGGCCATTAAACGCCTCCGTATCATTCGTCCCGCTCACCGCGGGTATGCGGAAGACATCTGATGGTCAGGTGAATGGCTGCCGCGAAGACGAAGCGGCCATAGCTGCAATCAGCAGGTTCGCTGCGCTCGTGAAGCGCGCCCGGCTACTAGCGCGCGTCCGAGCCACGAACGGCTTCGACCAGTTCCGGAAATTCCTGGCCGGCTGCATAGGGTAACTCTCCTGGATCGATTCTTCGCGTCTTCAGGGCGTGCAGGATATCGGTTTTGGTGACGATGCCCTGGATTCTTCCTTCTTCGGACACGACGAGCAGCATCGGCTGCCGGTGTTCGCCCAGCAACAGGCGCAGCGCCTCCGAGACATCGCATTGCGGCGCAATTCTGCCGATGCGTGTGTCGATGAGGTCCCGGATGGCGGTGGTCTTCCACTTGTCGGGCGAGGTTCGGATCACCGCAGGGAGTGTCACAGCTCCCAGCACCCTGTCTCCATCCAGGACGGGGAAGGCTTCGTGCTGCGCGTGCGGTGAAAGCATTTTGACGAATTCATGCAGACTGAGCGATGCCTGTACAGAGACAACGTGCGGCTGCATCACTGCGCTGACCGGCGTCGCCACCAGTTCCTGCAGCTTCACTCCCTCGTGCAGCCGCTGGTCGCCGGAGGCCGAAGCGTCGCCCGAGACGGCATACGCGACCGCGGCGCCGATGAGCGCGGGAATGATGAAGGCGTGCGCGCCGGTCGCTTCGGCGACGAAGACCGCGGCAGCCAATGGTGTTTTGTAGCCAGCAGAGATAAATGACGCCATTCCGACCGCCGCATAGAGCCCGAGGCCGTGGCTATGCACCAGCGATTGCCCGAAGGCCGTGCCCAGCGCGCCTCCGGTGAGGAACAGCGGGACGAACATCGCACTGACGCCGCCGGCACCCAGTGTAAAGATAGTGGCCGCCAGTTTGAGGCCGCTGAAGACGAGCAGCTGCGGTGTGCTGTGGCCGCCGTTCAGAATCATGTCCACCGCTTCGTAGTTGGGCCCGAGCGGCACCAGCGATCCGTGATAAATCGAGAGGAAGAGCACCCCGCAAAGACCGGTCAGCAGGCCGCCCAGCGCCAGTTTCACCCAGTGAGGAACGCCCCACTGCACGAAAAAAACGCGTGTGCGCCGGAAGGTCACCACAAAGCCCATCGCAAGCAGCCCGATCAACAGACCAAGCAGCGCGCTCCAGTAGAGATCGTAGCGATCGAAGGTGCGTGCGCCCACGAAATTGAACAGGGGCGTCGCTCCCAGAAAGGAACTCAGGGTCACAAAAGACACTACCGAGGCGATCAGCGAAGGCAGTAGCGCCTCGTGCGCCAGATCGTCGCGGTAGGGCATCTCGAGCGCGAAGACGATGCCCGTCAGAGGCGCGCGAAAGACCGCGGACATGCCGGCCGCGGCGCCGCAGATGAGCATGATGCGACGGTCCCTTTCGTCCAGGCGCAGCCGGCGCAGCTTCGCCCACAGCCACGAGCCGATGGCTCCCCCGCCGTAGATGCTGGGCCCTTCCAGCGCGGCACTTCCGCCGAAGCCCACGGTCGTAATGGCCGCCAGCAGCTTGGGGAAAAACGGGCGCATGTCGATGTCGCCACGATGCTCGTGGTAGGAACGAATGATTTCTTCCGTCGAGTGCTCGTCGGGGTCGGGTGTAAGGAACTGCATGATCAGTCCCGTAGCCGCGAAGGCCAGCACCAGCCCCGGCACGATGGCCCAGTGGTGATGCAGGTAATACGCCAGCACCACTGGCCACAGTTTGTTCAGAATAACAATTGCAATCGCAGTGATCGCCAACCCGGTGCTGACGCCGATAATCGGCGCGACGATCAGCCACTTCTGCAGGTCGCGCGTATAAACGGCGGTTAGGTCTTCATGGACCAGCGGCAGATATCTGCGCAGCCATGGATGGTGCAGCAGCCAGTCTCTTTTTTTGGGAAGCCTGGTTTGCGTCTGTGGTTGCGTCTGTCTCACTCAGTCGAAAATTTCCCTTCGCTGCGCTGGGAACGCGCAGTCCTGTTGGAGGCTTTGCATGCGCACGGGGGGCGTGTATGCGCCTCCTGTTCCATTATATCGCGACGCGATGTAATTGGTAGGAACAGAACCGCCGGCTGCTCCCCGGGCAGGCGGGCAGCGGACGCTGCCTGCTTCAGACCTGCGACCTCCGGGCAGCAACGCGGTTGTCCGCGCTGTCGAGGAGAACCCGGTGCTGTCCCCAGGAAATACTCTCTACATTGCGAGTCGTGATCATCCGGTCGCGATAGACCCATTCTCCTGATCGGACGAGCAGATAGCCTCTATGCCAGGAACCCTCCTCTACGAAGAAGCCTCCCAGGAGACCAAGGGAGTCATCGTCTTCCCACACCTGGTAGGAGGTCAGGTCCAGCGCCCGCCGCAGATGAGGATCGTCCTTCCCCTGCAGAGAAAATTCCCTTCCCGGCGCAGAAGGAGGACCGCACCAGTAAGGATCTCCTTCAGGCCAGCCAAAATGGCGATTCCAGGCCAACTGCTGCTGGCGGGAAACCGGCCTTATCGTCTCCGCCTCGGGACTGCCCAGAATGTCTGTCAGGGTGATGCGCGCCGCGATGAGCCTTCGTCTCCAGTCGGGCGGTTCAAGCGCTGATATCGGAACAACCACCTGTCGCGGAGCCAGCCATGTCCCCGCGTCCACTACGAGATAACCGATAGACCACGTACGGTCGTCGAACAGAAAGTTGCGCACCAGCCTCTTCTCGCCATCTGTGGTGATTACCGGAACTCCGATCAGGCCGGTTAGATCATGAAACATGCTCGCCTCCGGGGCGGCTGCTGCCAGTGTTCAGGTCAGCCTCGCCCACGCCATATTATATCGCATCACGATATAGATTGTCGCATGCGACACCGCCCGCCGTTTCGTTGCAGCAAGTTAGCAATCCCCAGCAACAAATGTCGGACAGCAAGTCTGGTCCGCGGATCGTACCCGGAGTTCGGGCGTGACAGGTGTCACTACCGGTCAACAGAACCCGAGCCGATGCACTAAGATCATTCGTTCGGGGTAGCCGCAGCCGGCACCGGTTCTCCTCCAGGATTGGCGGCGGGCGTGCATCCCGGCTGGGAGTGGAAACCATGCAAACCGCGACCACAACCGTGCGCGCGCCGCGAGGCACCACCCTGCATACGCGGGGCTGGCAGCAGGAAGCTGCCCTGCGCATGCTGATGAACAACCTGGATCCCGAAGTGGCGGAGAGGCCTGAAGATCTGGTGGTTTACGGCGGCACCGGCAAAGCAGCCCGCAACTGGGAGTGCTTCCACGCGATCGTCCGGTCGCTGGAGTCGCTTGCCAACGACGAGACGCTGCTGATCCAGTCCGGCAAGCCGGTAGGCATTTTGCGCACTCATGAAGCAGCGCCGCGGGTGCTGATTGCTAACGCCAACCTGGTTGGCCGCTGGTCTACCTGGGAGCATTTCCACGAACTGGAGCGCCAGGGCCTGATGATGTACGGGCAGATGACGGCCGGCTCGTGGATCTACATCGGCAGTCAGGGCATCGTGCAGGGGACCTTCGAAACCTTCGCCGAGGCGGGCCGCCGACATTTCAACGGCAGGCTCGAAAACCGCCTGGTCGTCTCGGCGGGGATGGGCGGGATGGGCGGCGCACAGCCGCTGGCGGCGACCATGAACGGCGCGCGCTTCCTCGGCATCGATGTGGATCCCGAGCGCATACGCAAACGCCTGAGCAGTGGGTATTGCGACCACATCGCGTTCACTCTGGGCGAAGCTCTGGCGATTCTTGACCACGCCCGCGCTGATCGCGCCGCTGTCTCC
The DNA here is from genome assembly GCA_963825195.1 of uncultured Acidobacteriota bacterium. Lineage (GTDB taxonomy): Bacteria > Acidobacteriota > Terriglobia > Terriglobales > Acidobacteriaceae > Palsa-343. The sequence goes on along the minus strand of CAWGSD010000005.1, from coordinate 3,885,023 downwards.
GTCGGCCTGGTGGGCAATGCTGCGGATGTGTTGCCGGAGCTGATCCGCCGCAATCTCGTTCCCGACATCCTCACCGATCAGACCAGCGCCCACGATCCTCTGCATGGCTACGTCCCGAACGGGATGACTCTGGCCGAGGCGCAGCACCTGCGCGCAAGCGATCCCGACGAATACGTCCGCCGCTCGATGCGAACCATGGGCGAACACGTGCAGGCTATGCTGGAACTGAAGCGGCGCGGCGCAGTCACCTTCGATTACGGCAACAACATCCGCGCCCAGGCAAAGCTCGCCGGCGTGGAGGATGCGTTCGAGATTCCCGGCTTCGTTCCGGAATACATCCGTCCTCTCTTTTGCGAAGGCAAAGGGCCGTTTCGCTGGGTGGCACTCTCCGGCGACCCTGAAGACATCTACCGCACCGATCGTCTGGTGCTGGAGCTCTTCCCCGAAGATGCAAGCCTGCGCCGCTGGATCGAGCTGGCGCAGAAGCGGATTCATTTCCAGGGACTACCGGCGCGGATCTGCTGGCTGGGCTATGGCCAGCGAGCGAAGTTCGGCGTCGCGATGAATGAGCTGGTGCGCAGCGGCGAGATCAGCGCGCCCATCGTCATCGGGCGCGATCACCTTGATGCCGGTTCGGTCGCCTCTCCCTACCGCGAAACCGAAGCCATGCAGGACGGCTCCGATGCGGTCGCCGACTGGCCGCTGCTGAATGCGCTGGTGAACACCGCCGCCGGCGCGTCCTGGGTCAGCATTCATAACGGCGGCGGGGTGGGCATCGGCTATTCGCTGCACGCCGGCATGGTGGTGGTCGCCGACGGCACCGACCTCGCCGCCGAGCGTCTGGAGCGCGTGCTCACCACCGATCCCGGAACAGGCGTGCTGCGCCACGTCGATGCGGGCTACAGCAAGGCCGCAGAGTTCGCCGAGCATGCCGGCATTCGCGTTCCCATGAGCGGGGTCCGCATGAACGAGGAGCGCCGGTGAACGAAGCCCCGGGTCTCCATGTCGATCGTCACTGGCCGCGGGCTTCACGCTGGCTCGCAGGGGAGCATGCTCCCGGAGCGCGTGGGCTGCTGCCGGTGCTGGGAGTGCCATTGACCCTGGGCTCGATCACGCCCAGCCGCTGCGACCTGGCGCCTGCAGCCATCCGCGCCGCTCTCCAGCGTTTCAGCACCTGCGATCTGGCTCACCGCTGCGACGTCCGCGAACTCCGTGCTGAGGACCTGGGCGATCTGCCAGTCGCCGAGTTGTCGGTCGAGGCCGCGCAGGATCCCATCCGCGATGCCGTCAGCAGCGCTCTTGGCGGAGCCGATGCCGTGGTGCTGCTGGGCGGCGACAACTCCATCACACGCCCCGCGCTCCGCGGTATGCACGAGAATCTGAAGAAGTGCGCATTGCTCACCCTCGATGCCCATCTCGACCTGCGGACGCTGGAAGGCGGCCTGCGCAATGGCAATCCGGTACGCGCCCTGCTGGCCGACGGCCTGGCCGGCGCCAACATTATTCAGATCGGCATCCAGTCCTTCGCCAACTCCTCCGCCTACATGCAGGTGGCCGACGACGCGGGGATCACGATGATTCCCGTGGAACAAGTCGCGCATGAAGGGATCGAAACCGTAGTCGAACGAACCCTGCATGCGTTGGCGAAGCGCGTCGAGGCCATCTACGTCGACCTCGATCTCGATGTGATGGACCGCGCCTATGCCCCCGCCACCGCAGGCGCGCGGCCCGGCGGCATCACGCCTCTGGAGCTGCGGCGTGCCGCATGGTGCTGCGGGCAGCATCCCAAGGTGCGCGCGCTGGACCTGGTGGAGATCGACCCGACACGCGACCTCAACGATGTGACTTCCCTGGCAGCCGCTGCCTGCCTGCTCTCCTTTGCGTCGGGAGTCCTCAGCCGCAGCCAGTGAGTCAAACGATGAGTCAACGATGAGCGATCTGCTGGTCACCAATACATCGCAAATTGCCACCCTCGCCGGCCCGGCGCACCCGCGCACCGGCGCGGAACTGCGCGAATTAGGCCTGCTCAGCAACGCCTCTCTGCTGGTGCGCGACGGTCGCATTCTCGCTGCCGGTCCTCGGGCGGAGGTTGAGCGGCTGGCGCGCGATCCCGAAGGCATCGATGCCGGAGGCCGCCTGGTCACGCCGGGTTTCGTTGATGCGCACACTCATCTGGTCTTCGGAGGCAATCGCGCTGCCGAATTTGAGCAGCGCTGCGCGGGGGCCACCTATCAGGAAATTGCCGCGGCCGGAGGAGGCATCTGCTCCACGGTGCGCCAAACGCGGGCAGCCTCAGAAGACGAACTGGTCTCCGCCGCCTCGCGGTATGCCCGCTGGTTTTTGGCCGGGGGCACCACCACCGTCGAAGCAAAATCCGGCTACGGATTGCGCACGACGGATGAGCTGAAAATTCTGCGCGCCGTTCGCCGCGTGGGCGAGAGTACCGGCCTCCGCTGCATACCCACTTTTCTGGGAGCGCATGAAATCCCCGAGGAATATCTGGGCCGCGCCGACGACTATGTTCGTCTCGTGGTGGAGGAGATGTTGCCCCGCGTCGCCGCAGAACAGCTCGCGGAAAACTGCGACGTCTTCTGCGAGACGAGTGTCTTCACCCCGGCGCAGGCGCGGAGGGTGCTGACCGCAGCGAAACAATATGGCTTGCGCCTCCGCGTGCATGCCGATCAGTTCACATCCATCGGTGCCGCCGAACTGGCTGCCGAATTGGGTGCCCAGAGCTGCGATCATCTGGAGCACACCACGCCGGATGCCATCGCAGCTCTCGCCCGCGCGTCGGTTCAGCCGGTGCTGCTGCCCGGCTCGGTCTACGCGATCCGCTCCAGCCAGTACCCGCCGGCCCGCGCCATGATTGAGGCTGGCCTGGCCGTTGTTCTGGCAACCGACTTTAACCCCGGCTCCTCGCCGACCACTTCCATGCGCATGGTGATGTCGCTGGCCTGCACGCAGATGAAGATGACGGCCGCCGAGGCCCTCACCGCTGCCACCATCAATGCCGCCTGGAGCCTCAATCGTGGCCGCGAACTGGGTTCGCTCGAAACCGGGAAACTGGCCGACTTTGTCGTGCACGATGCCGAAGATTATCGCGAACTGCCCTACTTCTTCGGAGGTCATCCGGCAGCAATGGTCTTCGTCGCCGGACGGCGCGCCCTCTGACCCCCTCGCCACAGGCCATCCGCTCACCGCTTCAGGGCCGAATACGGACCCCGGCTCTTTGGTAACCATCCACCTTCCGTCGACGCAAGTTTCTTCTCCTCAACGTGCTATCCTCATCCGCTGAGAACCCGCTCCGTAGATAATTCTCTACAGAGGATGACGAATGTTCAGGTACTGGTTACGAATCTTTTTTGTCGCACTTCCGCTTTGTGGATTGGCCGCTGCACAGAGCCACGAACAAGTGGACACCGCTCAGAAATCTCTGCCTGAGTCCGCACGCGCGGTGATCGCACGCCTGGGTACGCTCGACCAACTGCCCGAGGGGCAGTGGCGCTACCATGCGGGCGACGTGGCACATGGCGAAGAAACCAATCTGGATGACTCCAGCTGGCCGGTTGCTCAAACCGGCGCTGAGTATCCCAGCGAAGCAGTCTGGTTCCGCCAGTCGGTGACCATTCCTCCGACCCTCAACGGCTACGACCTGACCGGCACGCGCATCTGGTTCCGCTTCGAGGCCGAAGCGAACGGGCCGATGCCGCAGATTATCTACTTCAATGGGCGCCGCGTGGCTATGGGCGACGATCTCGAGCCCATCATCCTGGTGGATCGCGCCCGGCCCGGCGACCGCATCCTGGTCGCGGTCAAGCTGCTGGCGACCGTCGATAAGAAGCACTTCCGCGGCAGCCCCATGACCATTGCCTTTGCGCCCAACCGTCCCAGCCCTGAGGACCTGCGCGAGGAGTTCCTCTCCGCCGCGGTGCTCGTTCCCAGCCTTTCCAAAGACGTGAGCGCCGACCAGGCCACCGTCGAAAAGGCCATCTCCCAGGTGGATCTCAAGGCCCTCGATGCCGCCGATCAGCAGCAGTTCGACGATTCGCTGAAAGCCGCGCAGTCGACCCTCGAAACTCTCAAGCCGACGCTCGATCAGGCCACTCTGCACCTCACCGGCAACTCGCACATCGATGCCGCCTGGCTCTGGCCCTGGACCGAAACCGTGGATACGGTGAAGCGCACCTTCGGCACCGCTCTGCAGCTGATGAACGAGTATCCCAGCTATACCTATACCCAATCGGCCGCCGCCTACAACGACTGGATGGCCCAGAAATATCCCGAGATCAACGATCAGATCAAGCAGCGCATCAAGGAGGGCCGCTGGGAAGTCGTGGGCGGCATGTGGGTCGAGCCGGACCTGAACATGCCCGATGGCGAATCCACCGCGCGCTCGCTGCTCATCGGCAAGCGCTGGTACGAGAAGAACTACGGCGTCGATGTCCGCATCGGCTGGAACCCGGATTCCTTCGGTTACAACTGGCAGCTGCCGCAGATCTACAAGAAGTCCGGCGTCGATTACTTCGTCACGCAGAAGATGACGTGGAACGACACCAATCAGCTTCCCTTCAAGCTCTTCTGGTGGGAGTCGCCCGACGGCAGCAAAGTCCTCACCTATTTCCCGCACGACTACGCTAACAACAATCTGAACCCCGTTCGGCTGTCCGATGACCTGGCACAGGCCCGCACCTACGCGCCGGGCATGAACGAGATGATGGACCTCTACGGCGTCGGCGACCACGGCGGCGGCCCCACGCGCGCCATGCTCGACGAGGGCCTGCACTGGATGCAGCCGGGCAAGGTCGTTCCGAAGATGCAGTTCGGCACCGCTCAGAGCTACTTCTCCAGCGTTGAAAAAGAGCTGGCCCCCAACTCGCCAGACCTGGGACTACCGCACCATCGCCGAGGGCTATCACGAGCCCACTCCCGTAGCGGGACAGATCGCCATTCCTACCTGGAAAGACGAGATGTATCTCGAGTACCACCGCGGCGTCTTCACCACCCAGGCACAAATGAAGAGCAACATCCGCAAGGCGCCGGAGTGGACGCTGAATGCTGAGAAGTTCGCTTCGCTGGCCTGGCTCGACGGCAACCCGTATCCCGGCGATGAGCTGACCGAAGCCTGGAAGAAGATCACCTTCAACGATTTTCATGATCTCGCCGCGGGCTCCGGCATCGGCGTCATCTATAAGGACGCGCAGCAGGACTTCGACCAGGTTCACTGGGCCGACAACGAAATCTCGGCGAAGGCGCTGAAGACCATCACCGCGCGCGTCGATACCAAAGTCGCACTCGGTGTTCCTGTCTTCGTCTTCAACCCTCTCGCCTGGCAGCGCTCCGGCGAAGTGAAGATGGATGTCCAGATGCCGTCGGCCACCGCGGCCGTCTCCGTACTCGATGCGCGCGGCGTGGTGCTGCCCTCGACCGTGGTCTCCAAAGATGCCGCGACCAACACCTTCCACCTGCTCGTGGGCGCGCACAACGTGCCCTCGATGGGGTACGAAGTGCTGCATGTCGTTCCCGGTCACCGGCCCTTCGCCAGCGACCTGCACGTAACCGGCACCACCCTCGAAAACGCCAACCTCAGAGTCGTGGTCGATCCCAAAACCGGGTGCATCACCAGCCTCTACGACAAGAAGAGCCATTTCGAAACCCTCGCCTCGGGCTCCTGCGGCAACGAACTGCAGGCCTTCAACGACAATCCGAAGGATTACGACGCCTGGAACATCGATCCCGGCACGCTCGATGAGACACCCACCCTCCTCCACCAGGCCGACTCCGTCGAGGTGATCGAGCACGGGCCGATGCGCGGCGTCATCCGCGTCACGCGCCACTGGCAGAACTCGAAATTCGTACAGGATATTGAGCTCGAGGCCGGCGCCGACCAGGCCGTGGTCGTCAACGACATCGACTGGCACGAGACGCACGTGCTGCTGAAGGCGGCGTTTGCCCTCTCCGCCACCAGCCCCTTCGCCACCTACGAAATTCCCTACGGGACCATCCAGCGCGCCACCACCCGCAACAACAGCTGGGAGAAGGCGCGCTTCGAGGTGCCCGCACAGCGCTGGGCCGATCTGGGTGACGCACAGCACGGCTTCAGCCTCATCAACGAGTCGAAGTACGGCTACGACGGCGTCAACAACCTGCTCCGCCTCACCCTGCTGCGCTCGCCCACCTGGCCCGATCCCGATGCCGACCGCGGCCACCATCACTTCAGCTACGCGCTCTATCCGCACGCCGGCGACTGGAAGCAGGCCATGACCGTCCGCCACGGCTTTGACTTCAACTACCCGCTGAAGGCCATGCAGGTGGAAGCGCACACCGGCGCCCTGCCTGCCGAGCACTCCTTCGTCGCCGTCACACCCGATGATGTGGTGCTGACGGCAATGAAAAAGGCCGAGGACACCCACTCGCTCATCTTCCACATGTACGAGTGGGCGGGAAAGGGCGGCAGCATCGAACTGCGCGTGCCTCCCGGCGCCACCGGCGCGACGGAAACCAACCTGATGGAGAAACCGCAGGGTGAAGCACTGCAGGTCACCGGCGATCACGTGACGGTGCCCGTGCATCCGTATGAAATCGTCGCGGTGCGGGTCGATTATCCGGAGAAGCAGCAGGCCGAAGCGAACCAGTAACGAAGCAGGTTAACAGCAGGTCAACGGGCGGCGCGTTCTTCGGGATGCGCCGCCATTTTCATTTCCCTAACGAACGCTCATCGTGGGTCTCTCCGCTAAAGGCCAAATGCCAAACGCTGAGCGCTGATCGCTTCTTCGCTGACCGGACTTTAGCTAACCGCTGTTTAGCCGACCGGACTTTAGCTGCACCCGGCGTTGACCCCACTCCGCTCCCCCGCTATACTCAGGGAGAACCAAGCGGGAGTAGCTCAGTGGTAGAGCATCGCCTTGCCAAGGCGAGGGTCGCGGGTTCAAGTCCCGTCTCCCGCTCCAGTCTGAAAGCTGCGCCCCTGCCCGCGCTGGCCTGCGGTTCCCCCGCTGGTTTAACATCGTCTGTTCAGGCGCGGTACCCAAGTGGTAAGGGAGAGGTCTGCAAAACCTTTATGCGTCGGTTCGATTCCGACCCGCGCCTCCAGGATTTTCCAGCCATTACGTTTGCCGGCTGAAGTGCGGCGCACCGAAGCTGTTCAATCAGTTCCACAACATCCGTTTTCGATCAGGCGGGGCCGTCCCGCCTGTCGAGTTGGATGTCCATTCGACTCTTGCCACAGTTCGCTAAATGACTTCATTCTGTTGTTCGCACTGGCAGGCGATGACGCGCATCGAGCCCTTTGAAAGGCAGGCCATTGCCCCTCCGCCGGGAGGGCTTCGCCTCTGCGCGGAACGCTGCCGGATTTTGGGGCTGAGGCCTCTGCCCGGAAAAATCCTGCGCGCTTGAAACCAGGTGCGGCTACCACACAACTATGAATTTTCCAATACGATTTGGGCGCTGGTCTGCCTCGAAGGTAGTCGTTTACCGGGGCAACAGAGGAGGCGCGCCGCCAGCCAGAGTCAGGATTTGGATGCGACGCGCGGACCGACGAGGATCGGCGGCTTCGCGGCGTTGCGATCCGGCAACTGGTCGAGCAGGACCACATTCAGCAGCGATTTGTGAACCTGGATGCCGCCGTTGTACTGGATAAAACCGAGTTTGCGAAAGCGGTTCATAAAGAAGCTGACGCGGGATCGGGTGGTGCCGATCATTTCGGCCAGGGTTTCCTGGGAGATCTTCGGAATCATCGTGTCCGGATGGCCCGGCTTGCCGATCTCGGCCATCAGCAGAAGAATGCGGGCCAAACGCTTTTCGCTGGAGTTGAACAGCTGATCGACCAGATCGGACTGAATGCGCATACTGCGAGCCAGCAGAAACGACAAGAAGAGATCAGAGAAGGCATGCTCCTCATGCATCACGCGGATCATCTCCGCCCGGTCAATCTTGAGCGCGGTGCAGCCGGTGATGGCGGTGGCAGTTGCCATGCGGAGCCCGGCCACCGCGGTGAGCGACTCTTCGCCGACAAAGTCGCCCGTGGCGAGAAGCGTGATCGTGGCCTCTTTTCCCGTCGTTGAAACAACCGTGAGCTTCGCGCGGCCCTTCTGCAGATAGAAGATGGAGTCGGCAGGATTTCCCTGCGCAAAAAAGGTCTGTTTTGGCTTGAGCTGGACAATTTTCCGTCCCAAACCTGCGCTAGCGAGAAAAGCCTCGGCGTCAAACCCGATCATCTTCGGTCCTGCCACTTCAATTGCTGCCTCTCGATATTTGAATTGCCGTCTCTCGATATGACCGTCGCGCGAAATTATCATTCGCCCTGCCAGATTGGCAGGCGTGTTGGAAATCATACTCTCTCCTGGCTGCGACAATTCCGGCTTTCGGGTCAGAGGTGTCGCTCGGGATGCGGTACGATCCGAGAATCGTACCGCATCGCTACCGATCGGTTTACATCGAAATGCTGACTGCAATGCCGACGCCTGGATAGCTTCGGTTGTAGAGGTAATAGCCGCCGTCGGCGTAGTCGACATAGACCTGATCACTGTCATACCAGTCATTGCCCCATTGCTGCGGCCACGGATCGACGACGCTTAGCCAGTATCCGTCATACTGGAAGCGGGGAAATCCGCCAACCACCATGAAAGGAAGGCCCCCGATGAGGAATCCGTGATCCGATCCAAAGTAGCCGCGAAAGCGAGCGTCAGGAATCTGATAGCCGTGATAGCCGCCGCGCTGCTGCCAGGTACGGTGGTCCGACTGCCAGTTTGAGGCGCGATGCTGCTGCCAGGCGGCCTGCTGCACGCCTCGACCCTGGTTCTGCTGCGGGCGTGTCGCGCCGCGGTTTTCCGCTGTGTGGTCCTGTGGCCTGGTGACGGGCCGATTCTGCTGTTGTGCAGCCGGGCGTGACTGGTCCGTCCGGTGCGATGACTGGTTTTCTCGCTGCTGTTGCTGGGTGGGCAGTCGCTTGTCGGCGGAGGGCCGTGACTGCTGGGCATGTTGTTGGGAGTGCTGTTGCTCAGGCCTTGCCTGCTGCTGTTTGTTGTCCTGCTTCGGGTGATCCTTGTCTTCCGATGGCCGGTCCTGCGCGGCCCAGGCAAGGGCGACAAATCCGAAGACCACGGCCAGCGTGGCGATATGTGCCATTCGAGAGGTTTTCATAGGGAATGCCTTTCAGTTCCTGAACGCCTGCGCTATCGCAGGCTGCTGGTGGTGTTGGTCGCCGGATTGCCGATGGCGTCGCCGGACACCACGAGTTCCACCCTGCGGTTCTGTTGGCGCCCGCCGGCGTCGTTGTTGGACGCTACAGGCTCTGTGTTGCCATAACCGATCGCAGTGACCGCAGTGTTCGTGACTCCCTGCTGGATCAGGTAATCGCGGACTGCTCCGGCGCGGTTCTCCGATAGCTTTTGATTCATCGCATCGCTGCCGACATTATCCGTATAACCGCCGACCGCGATAGCAAGCCCGGGATAGGAGAGGAGAATTCCTGAGACCCTCGCCAGCTTCTCGCGCGCACCAGAATTAAGGGAGTACTGCCCGGTGGTAAACAGGACGTCGGACATGCTGACAATCAGCCCGCGAGCGCTGTCCCGTGTCTGCAGAACGGTATTTAACTGCTCGGTCAGCTGCGCGCGCATCTCGGCCTTGTCGCTGTTCGCCTGTTGCGCCTGCTGGCGCGCGTTCTGTGCCTCCATGCGAGCCTGATCGGCATCGGCCGTGGCTACCGATACTTCCGCCGCGGATTTCGCCTGGCTGGCGGCCATATCCGACTGCGCCTTTGAGGCCTCTGCCTGTGCATTCTCCTTCTGTACGTTGGCGGCCTCGGTCGCGGCCTGCGACGCTGCCTGCGCCTCTGTGGAAGCCTGACGCTCGCTGGCCAGACGCGCCTCGTCGATTTTCTTCACAGCAATCGCCCGTGCATCTTCCGCAGTCTGGACGACTTCACGCGAGGTAGCAATGAGATCCTGCGTAGACGGATGCCGCTCGATGGCCTCGCTGTTCGCAGTGTTCATCAGTTGCACTGCATGACGATAGCTGTCTCCCGCATATTGCTCGGCGCCTTCCGATTCCGCGATGCGCACCGCGTTCCGCGCCTCAAGGAATTCCAAAGGCAGCTTCGCATTGGCAACCACCGGGTCGAACTTATAGCCGGTGGGGATATAGCCACCGCGCTCGATAAGCTCATACCGGGCGTGAACCGTTTCGGCGGACCCCACGGTATCGGCGCGCACGACATTCTCGAGCACGACGACATTGCCGGGCTGACGTACGGCGTAGTAAGGCTCCGCCGTAACAACCAGCGCGAACGCCGGCAGGTCGGTGGTTGCGTGCAAGTTGCTGCGATGGTTGCTGCCTACCAGCACTTCTCCCAGATTGGCCGGCCGGCCTTCCGGCGAGATAGCCCACAGGATGTAAGTGAGGTATTCGCCTCCTTCGGCCGACGGCTTCTGCAGATTCCGGAATTCGGCTGTGATGGCGAGATTGCCTCTTTTGTTTTCCACTTTGGCCCAACCGTCGGCGAGCGGCATCAGGGTGGTTCCGGCAAAATCCACCCTGGTGGATTGCCCGCGGTGCGCATAATTGACGGCTTCGACGGTGCGGCTGGTCACGATCGCATGGTACAGACTGGGCGAAGGAGCCGTCTCGACCAGAGGAATGAACTGGGGAGAGGTCTGAGCGAAGGCGCTCGTACCTATCGCGGCAACTACAAACAGCATTTTATTTCTCACGATTCTTCCTTTATGGCAGCTGACTGCCACGGTGAATAAGTCGGTTCGGATCGGGTAGTACGACGTGCTGAGCGCAGTTATGGGATCGCTCTTACCTTCCAACACGCAGATTAGAAAGTGTGTGGAAGTGGAAGATGCCAAATACACCCAGGAGCCACAGAACCACCGCAATCACGACGACGCCGTTGAGGATCGACTTAATGTTCGACTGCATGGGGATGAAGCGGTTCACCAGCCACAGCAGGAATCCCACGATGACGAGGGTAATGACGATGTGGATCAGCATACGGAGTTCTCCTTACGGCGTGCCAGGTTGACCGGGGTCGTTGAAGACCCCGATCAGCAATTCCTGAGGGGGCTACTGCTGGCCTGGATTTGCTTCCGCAATCGTGCCGGCGCGGCCCATTTCGGCAACTACCCGCAGAAAACTCTGCGTCGATCGCGGCGCGTGCACGTCACCGGAAAGGATCGACCGGAACGACCGGTCGCGGCCATAGATGGCGCGCGTGGAGTCGGCGTCCTGCTCGACAACAGCTCCATTGAGCGTGATACCGGCAAACACGCCGCGAGAGCGTGAATAGGTGAGGAGTTCCGTGTTCATCGTCCAGTCGGTACCGGCTGAGGCGTGACGGCCAACCGGGCCTGCAGAAGCCGATGCATCTCCGCTGACCTGGAATTTGCTGGAAAGCAGATGTTGCAGACCGCTGTCATTCATGACGACCATGACCAGGTCGACGCCTTCGACGCCAATCTGCAGGCCCCAGCTTCCGCCTCCGACAGATACGAATGCCGGTGCGCTCCAGCCCTCAGCCGTGCGGCAGGAGGCGATGCCCCTTCCATGCTCGGCGCCGAGGACAAAGCCGCCTTTCACCAGATGGGGAACGACGACGATACATTTCGCGCCGTTCATCACTTCTTCCGGAATCCCCCGATCCGGGGCGCTCATGATTGAGTGAAGCACATCCGAAGACATTTGCAGACGCTCGATCGAATCCTGGCGTCCGGAGGCAGCCCAGAGATTACCGCTCGTTAGCGCAATGGCGCCGACCAACAGCAGAGGCGTGATTTTCATTGGTTTTCCTTATTCAGTGCGGAGAGCTAAGAGAAACGCATTTCAGATGGGCTGACTTAGCTCAGAACCAAGAGTGAGGAGATACAGAGAGACTCTGCTCCAAAATGATTGGAACAGAACCGCAAGACAATAACTGAGCTAAATTGCTCACAATTGCGCGATTTTCGCTCAGAAGCAGATTGTGACACTACCCTTACCGATATTTCACCAATAACGGTAAGTTTCCGGGATATAGTAGCAGGAGCAGTTGAGATTCCCCTTCCTCGCCTTCAGCCCTCCTCGCTTCGCTCCAGACGAGCACCTTTCAGGTACGCAACGGACCGACTGGAGCTTCTATGAGCCTCATCAAGAAATCCGATGTAAAGAACCATCTCTCCATGGCCGGCACCTCCGTTTATGCCTTCGGTTTGAAGCGGTCAGATACGAAAGCGGTCGCGGACATTAAAGATCCCGGTGCACATGCAGAGGTGCGCGACATCAGCATCAGTCCCAGTCATCCGATTTCCCCTGAGGCCGTACCGAACGCCCAGGTTGGGGGCTCGGTTGGTGTGCCTGCGGGCGCGACACAATCCGGCAAACGCTCGTGGTAAAGCCGCCGGCAATTTTTCTGCGCCTGGGCTGCGTTCTGCCGAAGGGCCTTCATCTGAAGCAAAAGCCGTTCGACGGGGCCTGGATGTCCGTGGAGAATGCTGCGCCCGCGCAGCTGGATCTTGCAGTGCGCGACGCAGGCTGGCACTTCATGTGGATCGAGTCTGCCTGCTCCCGTCTCGGGTGCGGCGGGACGGACGAAGCAGCTATCACACGGGCGATTACTCGCGCCCTGCTGCAGACGCCGGCCAGATTCAATGCAGCGGAGCTGGGGTCTGTGAGTGTCACAAAATATCTCGGTCTCCGTGTTGCCAGGGCGACGCTGCACGCCCGGCACATACAGCAGAACGCCTCGCTCGGTTTGATCGACGAGATGACCACCCGAGAACTCGCGCCGGAATAAGCCTCTGTCGTTTTCTCGATACGTAGACTGCACGCAAACAGAATGCCGGAGTTCCCTGCGTGAAGAGCGCGTGGGGAATCTGCCCAACACAAAGAATGAAAGCAGGAGCCAGTGACTCTCTCGGAGATGCTTCACGTTGAAGGGATAGCCGAAGGCCCGCCAGCAGTGCATAACCACCCACTGACGGTAACAGAAACCTCGTCTTTGCCTCTGCCCACGCGCATCGCCGTCATCGGCAACTATCTGCCGCGGCAATGCGGGATTGCAACTTTTACGACGGATCTGTGCACGGCAATCGCGTCGGAATATGGCAGCGCTCGTCTCTTCGCAATCCCTGTCAACGATCCGGACTCGAGCTACGACTATCCCGATCGCGTGCGGATGGAAATCGAGCAGGAGGATTGCGCCTCGTACGAGCGTGCCGCCGAATTCCTCAATTTCAACGGCAACGACCTGGTCTGTCTCCAGCATGAATACGGCATTTTTGGAGGACCAGCCGGTAGCCATATCCTGTCGCTGCTGCGCCGGCTGAAGATGCCGCTGGTGACGACGCTTCACACGGTGCTGCGGGAACCGGATCTGCATCAGCGCACCGTACTCGAAGAGATCGCCCACCTTTCCGATCGGCTGATCGTCATGAGTGAACTTGCCTCGACGCTCCTGCAAAACGTATACGGCGTTCCTCTGGAAAAGATCGATTTGATTCCTCATGGCGTGCCGGACTTCCCGTTTACCGACCCAAATTACTTCAAGGATTTGTTCAACACTCAGGGTAAGTCGGTATTGCTGACCTTCGGCCTGCTGTCGCCTAACAAAGGAATCGAAAACGTTATTCGTGCGCTGCCGGCCATTCTGGCAAAGCATAAAAACGTGACTTACATCGTTTCAGGAGCAACGCATCCGCACATCCGCCGGCGCGACGGTGAGCGCTACAGGGAAGGACTCCAGAAGCTGGCCGTCGAGTTAGGCGTTTCCTCTCAGGTCATCTTCAATAATCGCTTTGTCAGTGCGGAAGAGCTGGTGCGAACATGTCGGCGCCGCGGACATCTATATCACCCCGTACCGGCAGGAAGCACAGATTGTCTCCGGCACTCTGGCGATCGCTCTGGGCGCCGGCAAAGCAATTATCTCCACGCCGTACTGGCATGCGCAGGAACTGCTCGCCGACGGACGCGGCATGCTGGTTCCGTTCGACGATCCGGCTTCCATCGCAGAAGCGACAATCCGATTGCTGGATAACGACGCCGAGCGGCATACGATGCGGAAGCGCGCCTATCTTCACTCGCGGGGTACAACCTGGCAGCGGACCGCCCAGGCTTACATGGCGAGCTTTCAGCGGTGCGCGTGCCGAACGTATCCTCAGGCCACGGCCGTCTCTGCAGGACATCCTCACTGCCAGATCGACGGATGAGTTGCCCGCTCTGGACCTGGCTCACCTGAGGCATCTGACAGACGACACAGGCATTCTGCAGCACGCCGTCTTTTCCGTGCCCAACTGCAAGGAAGGTTATACAACCGACGACAATGCCCGCGCCCTGATCGTAACTGTGTTGCTGCAGGAGTCTCGGGTATACGGCAGTGAGTTTCCTGCGAATCTTTCTCGCCGTTACCTCGCCTTTCTTGAGCTTGCGTTTCAACAGCTGAGATCGGCCGATTCAGAAACTTCCTTGGCTACGATCGTCAGTGGCAGGAAAGCAGCGGGTCGGAAGACAGCCATGGCCGTGCGTTGTGGGCGCTTGGAACCGTGCTTGGCCGTTCTGCGGATTCGGGACTACGAGGAGCAAGCGGCCAGCTATTCGAGTCCGCCGTTCCGGCCACTCTCAGCTTTACCAGCCCGCGCGCGTGGGCGTTTTCTGTTCTGGGCATGCAGGGATATCTTGACTGGTTCCCCGGAGACAGGATCATCCAGGGAACACGCAATCTGCTCGCAAACCGGCTGCTGGACCTCTACGAGCGCACCCACTCTCAGCGACTGGCAGTGGTTCGAGACGAGCCTTGCGTATTCCAACGCGCGCCTGTCCCAGGCGCTCATTCTCGCTGGATGGAACGGTAAGAACAGGAGAATGATCGATGTCGGGTGTGAGTCTTTGAAGTGGCTTGTCGCCGAGCAGCATCGAGACGACGACCACGTATTTGTACCGATCGGCTCCAGAGGGTTCTTCGCAAAGGGGAAAGAAAAAGCTCGCTTCGACCAGCAGCCGGTCGAGGCCTGCGCAACGGTCGCTGCCTGCGTTGAGGCATACCGAGCCACCGGAGACAGTTCCTGGCTGGAGGAAGCATGGTCGGCCTTCCGCTGGTTCCTCGGAGAGAACGACCTGCAGGTTCCGCTGTACGATGCCGCGACCGGAGGTTGCAGGGACGGACTGCATCCGGACCGCGTAAACGAAAATCAGGGGGCTGAATCCACCCTCTCGTTTCTCATGGCTCTGCTCGATATGCAGGCCGTAGAAACGTCGACCGCCAGGCACCTGAACCAGGAAATGAGCGTTTGCCCTTGACTCCCATTCTTCTTCCGTCTACACAGCCGGAACGCAATTCCGCAAATCAGCATTCGCACGGGACAGCGATCCGCAGCTTTCTCTGTTCACTCGTCATTTCGGCAATCCGATCCTCAGCCGGGATAACTGGCCCTATGCGGTCAACAGCGTCTTCAATGCGGGCGCTGTGCGTCTGGCTGACGGCGATACGTTGCTGCTGTGCCGTGTGGAAGACCGGCGCGGGCTCTCGCACCTGACCGTAGCCCGATCCGCCAACGGAGTCGATGGATGGCGCATCGACGCGACACCGACCTTCCCGGCAGAACCGCGAGAGTATCCCGAAGAGATCTGGGGCATCGAGGATCCCGCGCATCACCTATGTGCCGGAGCTGGAGCCAATACGCCATTGCCTATACTTCCTTTGCCCGCGGCGGTCCCGGAGTTTCGCTCGCACTCACCAGGGACTTCAGAAGCTTCGAGCGTTATGGACGTCATCATGCCGCCGGAGGATAAGGACGCCGCTCTGCTGCCGCGGAAGATCGGCGGATACTGGGCTTTGATCCATCGGCCGATGACATCGCTGGGCGCCCACATGTGGATCTCTTACTCGCCCGATCTGCGGCATTGGGGTCGTCACAAGATCATGCTCGAAGCGCGTCGCGGCGGATGGTGGGATGCCAATAAAATCGGTCTCTGTTCGCCTCCGATTGAAACAGCGAAGGGTTGGCTGACGCTGTACCACGGCGTCCGGCAGACGGCCTCCGGCAGTATCTATCGGATCGGTCTTGCTCTGTTCGATCTGGAGAATCCGGAGGTTTGCCTGCAGCGCGGAGATTCCTGGATGTTCGGTCCGGAAGCGGCGTATGAGCGCGGCGGAGATGTCAAAGATGTCGTCTTCCCGTGCGGGCAGACCGTCGGGGCGGATGGTGACACGATTCATCTCTATTACGGAGCAGGAGACTCGTGCGTAGCTCTCGCCACCGGCAGCGTCCGCGAACTTCTTTCATGGCTGGACGCTAATTCCAGCGCGGGCGATGCAGCGACTTCGTAGGCCGCAGAAGGATCGATCGATATGAACAACGCAAGGCTGAACTGGCCCCCTGCAATTCCCCGATTACTTTGGATCCGGCGGAAGTGCCCTCTATGCAGTTCGATCGAATTCAAGTCAGCCGAGCCCGAATGGCTCGACCGCATGCTCGCTCTGTTCCGGCTGCGCGCCGTCCGTTGCGTCAATTGCTGGCGGCGGTATTACTCGTTCGCAAAAGCGAGTTCGTATGAATGATGAAGGGTCCACAAAAGACGGACCGCGGTAAGTTGTCCATCGATCCGGCCTGCGCATCATCGAACAGCGTTTGGCCGGTCCCGTTCGTCCACTTCGCTGACCAACCAGCCTCCACATCTCGCACCACCCCCCTTTCAATCCCCATGCATCCCCGCGGAGCACTGTCGCTACGGCGCTAAGTGGCGTGAACGCATGATTCAGTAAATTTCCGGGCCTAAAAGCTCCGATCTCATGCTTCCATTTCCCCGGCCTGAACTGCCGTCCCGCTCACGGGACCATCTTGCGCAAGGAACCCAATCATCCGGTCATAGCACTCGTCAGTATGGAGTGACCGGTCGATGATGCTGGCCCTGTCCTTGAAAAGTACCGACAAAAACCGTCTCTGGCACCGACCTTGCCTGTGTCTGGTGTGAGGGCAGGGAGCAGTGCTGAAGATCTCCGTCATCGAGACCAAAACACAGCGCCGGCTGGCGCTGGAGGGCAAACTGGTCGCCCCGTGGACTGCCGAGTTGCAATTCGCCGGTCAGCAGTCTGCGAATGGCCCTGGGAACCGCGAACTCGTGATCGACGTGAGAAACCTCACTGTCATTGGCCACGACGGAGAGGCCGTACTCCTCGGGTTGATGAATCGGGGAACCAGGTTCCGTTCACGCGGCATGTTTACTAAACAGGTTCGAAGCGACTCGCCCGCAACGCACGCCCACAGGGAGACCAGGGATGAGATATCGGATCGCCCGACCCTGTCTACGCATGGTCGCAGCCATGATGACGGTGCTTGCGTCCAGCGCACTGCCAGCCGTGGGTCAATCCACCACCGGCGCGGCAGGCGCGACTGGGTTGATGCAAGGCTCAGCTGCGGGACAGCAGGGCGTGCTCACAGGAAGCGTCCGACCGGTTCCGCAACCGATCAGGTCCTGCAACTGACGTCGCAAAATGCGATCCATCAGGCTCTCGAATACAACCTGGGTTCGATTGAGACCGCGAGGATGCACGGACCGCTCGCGGCCAACGGCTGCTGGCTCTCAGCGCTCTGCTGCCGCATGTGAGTGCGGACGTAAGAGAAAATGTTGCACAGGCGAACCTTGCAACTTTCGGGCTCAAGGTGCCAGGGATACCCGAATTAGTTGGACCGCACAGCTACAGCAGCGCGGATATCAGTGCGAGCCAGACTCTGTTCAGCTTCGAATCGATCCAGCGTCTTCGCTCGTGGCGAAACGCGGAGCAGGCAGCTCAGCTCATTTACCAGGACACGCTGGACGCGGTGACGCTGGCCCTCGGCAATGCATACCTGCAGGCGATCACGGACCAGTCAAGTATCGAGGCGCGGGAAGCGCAGGTGGATGGGCACATCATGCCGCTCAGCGCCCGGATCAGCGGACACGTGAAGCAGGTGAACGTTAATCGAGGGTCAGATGGTGCACGCGGGCGATGTGCTGGTGGTCATCGATCCCAGCGATTACAGGGTTGCAGCCGAACAGGCGAAAGCAAACCTGACAGACGCCCGGGCGACGGTCGCAGGCTCGCGATGGAACGTCCCGATCGCATCCGCCACGGCGTGGAGCGGTCTCGACGAGGCAAGGGCCGGACTGTGCAACGCTGAAGCCGGAGTAGGCGCAGCGAAGCAGGAGTTGGAATCAGCGAAAGCGCAGCTGATCGCAGCCGAGGCGAATGCGCAAAACACGGATGTGAACTTTGTCCGATACGCAGACCTGGTGGCTGAACAGGACGTTTCGGAGCAGCAGTACGACCAGGCTCTGGCGGCCGCGAAAGCAAACCGCGCCGCCGTGACTGGGGCTGCCGCGCTTGTGCAGGCCGACGAACAGACTCTCAACCAGGCGGAGGGAAAGCTGCTGCAGGTAAAAGCCAACCTGCAAGACGCGCAAACGGCGCCCGACCAGGTCTCTCTGGCTCGTGCGAAATATGACGCGGCGGATGCGGAGGCTGAGCAACGCATCGCCGAGCTGGACCAGGTGGAACTCAACTTGAGCTATACGATCATCCGCTCTCGCGTGACCGGAATCATCGGGAAGAGAAGCGTCGAAGTCGGGCAGAACGTGAGCGTCGGGCAGGAACTGGTGGACGTCGTTCCTCTCAACGATGTGTGGGTCACGGCCAACTTCAAGGAAAACCAGCTTGCGCACATGCGCCCCGGCGATCCGGTCAGGATCAGAGTGGACGCGTACGGCCGCACCTGGAAAGGGCACGTGACGAACCTGGGTGGAGGTACCGGATCCGTCTTCAGTCTGCTCCCTCCCGAGAAGGCAACCGGGAATTATGTGAAAGTGGTGCAGCGGGTGCCGGTGCGCATTGACTTCGATCGGCTGGAGAACGGGGACTTCAACGCGCAGGGCCTGCTGAAACCGGGCTTGTCTGTCGAGCCGGAGGCTACGACCCGAGGAGCACTGTATCTGCAGTCATGGCCGACGACATAGCCTGGATGCCGAAGGTCAACCCCTGGATCATCGGGATCATCGTTTCCCTTACCGCCTTCATGGAGGTGCTGGATTCCAGCATTGCCAATGTGGCACTGCCGCACATTGCGGGCAATCTGGGTACGAGCAACGATGAGAGCACGTGGGTGCTGACCAGCTACCTCGTGGCAAACGCCATACGCTCGCCGGCAGTATGTATATTTCAACCCGGCAGACGGATCTGCTCATGAGCTTTGGCCATGCCTCGTGGCTGCGCGTGCTGCAGTCTGTTCCCATACCCTTCCTCTTTGTGCCGATGACGCTTGCTGGTTATGTCGGGCTGGCGGCGGAGAAGACCAATGCTGCTGCCGGAATTGATGAACTTCATGCGCAACATTGGACAAAGCATCGGAACTTCGGCATTGACCACTGTGCTCGCCCGGGGCGAGCAGTTCCATCAGTCTGTCCTGGCGCCACACACGTCGGCCCCACGATTCCGGACCGCCATGCAGGGACTCGCAATGCAACTGAACCATGCCGGTCTGAGCCTGCACTTAGCGCAGAATCAGGCGACGGACAGGCTCTACAACATGGTTCAGTCGCAAGCGGCTGCGCTCGCCTATCTCGATGCATATTGGCTGCTGGCCGTTACCGGAGCGATCATGTTCGTCGCATCGTTCCTGCTCAAACCGAACAATCCGTACAAAAGTGCGAATGCTGCCATTCATTAAGATAGATAAACGGATTCAGGGCGCTGCTCGGCAGTCAATCAGTTCACCAGGCCCACACCCAACTTCCTGACCCCTTGCACCCGCCGAACGCCGGCCGCCAGGTCGGCGCTGGGGAGGCCACAGTTGGCAGGTCTGAGGCGGAAAGGCGGCCTATTCGTTCCTTCCCCAGGTGAGGCAATGGGCGCCTGCCGTCGACTTGGGCAGCTTTTCTCAGCACGGATAACGAATCCTCTCAACTCTCAGGTGAATCTGAGTACTGACAGGGAGAGGCAGAGATGGTTTTAGCGATAACAACCATTAGCGCTGCTGTATTGCTGGCCGTCGTTCTGGGCAAACGCAGGAAAGACCGTCGTGAAATGGAACGGTATTGCATCACACCGCAAGCCCTTCATGCGTTGTTGGCTTCAAACCAGGACGTTCTCCTCCTTGATGTTCGCCAGCCTCTTGACCTATTGGGAAATTCTGTCATCATCCCGGGCGCGCAGTGGCTCTCACCAGAGGAGGTGCGCGCGAATCCATCGATGCTTCCGAAAGAGCGAGATGTGATCGTTTACTGCACCTGCCCGAGTGATAAAACGAGCCGAACTATCCTGCATCGGGCTCTCGCGATGGGATTCTCGCGAATCAAATTTCTCAAGGGCGGGCTCGATGGCTGGAGAAGGAATGGTTTCCCGGTCGAACCGTACAACAAGCCCTTTCATCTCAACTCGGGTCAATCGAATCAGGCTGCGACCGCGCGTTAGTGGATTTTTCCGGAACGGTGCGCGCCGAACGATCAGATCCAAAATGAGAAGTGCGATATTCTCCCGCAAACTGGCCATATAAACACCGGGAACAACAGGCCAGAGCTGGTTGCGCCAGATTAAAATGCTTGTGCCATTAGAGCTCAATGTCCTATGTGGCCCGGGGAAAAGCTCACGTATTCCACACGCCAGCTAATGGCGGCTGGTAAAAGTCGATCAGTGCCGCGCTGTATTTAGCTCAATTCAGCGACGGCGTAGATTGCTATGAGCTTAATCCTGACCTTTATAACTTCCTTAATCACATGATGTAGAGAAGTCAGGCGTCCAGGACCAGGTTACCCGCGGGAACAGTGGAGCATGTCAGGCAAACTGTGCATCGTTAACTTTGAATTCCTCGCCGCTTCTTTGCAAGCGCGCCTTGCCGGAGGTACTCGTGGAAACAGCGTGCCGGAGCTGTCGATCTCCGGCCCGAAACCTGGTCGCGTCCAGCGAGATAAGATTCACGGGCCTCTGGAAGCTGTCACGTTTTACTCCGTCGTAATCATTTGTGATGCGGGCAGGAAGGCTCGGATTCACCCAGTTGTGGGGTCAGTTGACGCTATGCCCGCAACCGATGCCCGGCTCCCGCATCCTTACACTGTTACGGCTGTACGAAAGGGGCGCGGGCATGGGCCTGATTACGAACATCCTCTTTCCCGTCAACTTCTCTCCCTCCTGCTTCGCCATGGGCGCCTACGTCCGCCGCGCCGCCACCCTCTTCGGCGCTCGCGTGTCGCTCCTTCACGTCATCGATCCCGCCCGATACAACGCCTTCGAGCTCTTCATGCGAAGCCCCGCCGAGGTCACCGACGACCATTTTGAGATCGCTCACGAACGGCTTACCTCCTTCCTGGACACAGCCTTCCCCCCCGCAGAACATCCGCGCCTGGTCGCCGCGGGGGAGCCCGCGACGCAGATCGCCGCAACCGCCCGTACAGGTTTCGACATCATCATCATGCCCACCCACGCCGGCGTCTTCCGGCGCATGCTCCTCGGTTCCACTACCGCCAAGGTCCTCAACGACGCTGACTGCCCCGTCCTCACCAGTCATCACGCCGAAACCATCGCCCCGCGCCCCCTCGAGCACCGCGAGTGGCTCTGCGCCACTGGCCTCGGCGAGAACTCCGAGCGCGTCCTGCGCTTTGCGCATCAGGCCGCCCTGGAAGTCGACGCCCACCTCCGCATCCTGCACGCCATTCCGGGGGCCGACGCCAGGCCGCCCATCCGCCTGGATCTCGAGCTGCGAATGGAATCCCACGAACACGAGCTTGTCCTCCGCCGCATCGGCGAGTTGCAGGCCAAAGTCGGCTCCCACGCCGAGGTGCGCATCGCGGCCGGCCCAGTGAAGGAAACTCTGCTCGAAGCCGCTCGCCAGTCCGATGCCGACGCTCTCATCATCGGGCGCAGCGCCCAGCCCGGTGCTCTCGGCCGTCTGCGCGATCTGACCTATGCCATGGTGCGCGACTCCCCGTTCGCTGTCCTCAGCATCTGACTCCCACAGTCCGGCTGCTCCTGGTTGGGAGGCGACGAAGTCCCTGCCTTCAGCCTTACCAGGCAGCGATCATGCGCTCAACCGGAGTATTGCGCGCCACTGGATGCGTGGAATGAAGCTCGGCTTCCCCTGCACTCTGGAACGCATCGGTCCTGGGTCGAACGCGTCATCGCCGGCGCCGGGGAGATTGGGGAAGGCGGGAGGAGCATCTCCACCAGATTCCCAGGCGTTTGCGGGCCGGAGCCCCTGCGAGCGTCTCGCAGTTGGTGACTACCGTCCTTTGACCGCTTCATGCAGATTCCGCCGACCCAATCCGCTGCAAAAAGCAGAATTCTTACTTTGGTAACTTGCATGTAACCAAATTTAAATAAACAGGTATTAGCTCATAAGAAGACCGGGACGCTCGACTTCTCGGAAGGGGCTACGGCGCAACCCGGATTCAACCTCCCCAGCTCCGGCTGCACGTTCCACCCTCGCCCCATTTCGTACGAAGAACCAGACCCGGCATGGAGGAGCTCAATGCAACAGCACCTTGCAGCTTCGCTCTCAGCCCTGCTTGTGGCCAGCCAGTTTGCCGTTCCGGCTGCTGCCACCGCGCAGGATGACGCGAGTCAGACCGCAACCCCCATCAAGCACGTCGTGGTCATTTTCGGGGAGAACATCTCCTTCGATCATTATTTCGGAACCTATCCAAACGCTCTCAATCCTCGGGGCGAGCCAGCCTTCTGGGCCGATCCCAGCACCCCCAGCGTCAACGGCCTGCTCCACGATGGGCTGCTGCAGCACAATCCGAATTTCCTGAACACGGCTGGCAATGCCGCGGGCGCAAAGAATCCCTTCCGGCTCGACCGCTCTCAGGCCGCCACCGCTGACCAGGACCACGACTACACGCCCGAACAACAGGCCTTCCACGCCGGGCTGATGGATTCCTTTCCCGAATACACCGGCACGCCGGGACCTCCGCCCGCCGGCGATACAACAACCGGTCTGGTAATGGGCTATTACGACGGCAATACCGTAACCGCGCTGTGGAATTATGCCCAACATTACGCGTTGAACGATAACGCATATGGCACCACCTTCGGCCCATCGACGCCCGGTGCCATCAACCTTGTCTCCGGCCAGACTAACGGCGTTACCGACACCATGAGCCCGGGCAGCACCGTGATCGACGACGGCAGCGGCGGTCTGACACTGATCAGCGACGCCAACCCCATCGGCGATGTTTGCACCTCCACGTCCGGCGCACAGGTGCGCTTTACCGGTACGAATATCGGCGACCTGCTTAATGCGAAGGGGATCAGCTGGGGCTGGTTCGAGGGGGGATTCAACCTGAAAACCACGAATCCCAACGGCACGACCGGCTGCGCGCGCTCCACGAAATCCGCGGTGACCGGCGTTACGGAATCCGACTACATTCCCCACCACGAGCCGTTTCAGTACTACGCGCAGACGGCCAACCTGGCACACGTTCGTCCTTCTTCGACCAGCATGATCGGGAAAGAAGACGATGCACATCATCAATACGACGTCGACGACTTCTACACCGCTGTCAAGGCCGGCCACATGCCCGCTGTCAGCTTCCTGAAAGCCCCTGGTTACCAGGATGCGCATGCCGGGTATTCCGACCCGCTGGATGAGCAGGCCTTCGTGGTCAATGTGCTGAACTTCCTCATGACCCGGCCGGAGTGGTCATCCACCGCGGTCTTCATTAACTACGACGATTCTGACGGCTGGTACGACCATCAGCTGGGGCAGATCGTGAACCAGTCTGCGACCGCCGCCGACATGCTCAGCGGGAACGGCCAGTGCGGCAACGGGGACAATTCCCTGCCCTCCGCAACCGGCCAGGCGCACGCGCAGGGACGGTGCGGATTCGGTCCGCGCATTCCACTCATGGTTATCTCTCCGTGGGCAAAGTCAAACTACGTCGACCACACTCTCACGGACCAGACCTCGATCATTCGTTTTGTCGAAGACAACTGGCTGAATGGCCAGCGAATCGGCAATGGCTCCTTCGATGCCATTTCCGGCTCCGTCTTCAACATGTTCAATTTCCACCAGCGGCGACACAGCGAACCCCTCCTGCTGAACCCCACTACCGGCGAACCGCAGCAGCGGTGGTAGCAGTTTCCGGTGCCGGCTCCCCACGCAGTTTTCGCAGAGAGCCCGGCACCGGCATCTGTTCGACACAGGCAGCATAATCCCAGGCGACAATAAGCAGGAGTGTACGCAATCGTCCGCCCTTCCCGCCGCACTTTCCTTCTCAACAGCAGTCTTGCCCTGGCAGGATTGCGGCTGCGGGCCGAGACGCCGCATGCCGAGCAGGCTCCGGCTCTCGATCCCACAAACCTCCCTCCCTTCGTGGATCCGCTCCCGATCCCACAGGTCGCACGGCCGGTGGGCCGGCGGCCCAATCCGGAGAATCCAGGCGAGAAACTGGCTTACTACCGAATTCCCCTGCATGAGACTCGCGTGCGGGTCCACCGCGATCTGCCGCCCACTCGCATGTGGACGTTTGGCGGCAGCTTCCCCGGTCCCACGATCGAGACGCAGAGCGGCCGCGGCATCGTGGTCGACTGGGTAAATCAGCTGCCGTCCCGTCACTTTCTTCCCATCGATCACACGCTGCACGGAGCCGAGCCGGGCGTGCCGGAAGGCCGCGCTGTTGTGCATCTGCATGGCGGCCGCACCCCTCCGGAGAGCGATGGGTATCCTGACGACTGGACCACATCTGGTCACGCACAGACGTGCTTCTATCCGTGTGCACAGCATGCCGCGCTGCTCTTTTGCCACGACCACTCCATGGGCATCAACCGGCTCAACATCTATGCGGGGCTGCAATCCTTCTTCATCGTGCGCGATCCCCGCGAAGATGCGCTGAACCTGCCATCGGGGCAATATGAGATTCCGCTGATGCTCGCCGACCGTCTCTTTACCAAAGACGGTCAGTTGTTTTATCCCGTCTCCGAACACCCGGACCGACCCTGGGTGCCGGAGGTCTTCGGCAACGCGATTCTGGCGAACGGCACTTTGCTGCCGTATCACGATCTGGAGCCGCGCAAATACCGGCTGCGTGTGATGAACGGCTCGAATGGTCGCTTTTATCGCGTCTCGCTGTCGGGCAATCCTGAATTTCATGTCATTGCCAACGACCAGGGACTGTTGCCCACGCCGGTGCCGGCGAAACGCCTGCCGCTTGCCCCCGCGGAGCGTGCCGATCTTGTCGTCGATTTCGCGCCCATGGCCGGCTCCACGATCAGGCTGGTCAGCGATGCTTTCGACATCCTCGAATTTCGCGTGGCCAAACATGGGCCGCCCGATACCAGCGAACTGCCCCCCGTGCTGCATACGCCCATTGTGCGGCTGGAGGAATCCGATGCTGTACGGACCCGTCGCCTGACCCTCGATGAGCGGATGGACCCGGTCCAGCGGTCGATGGGCATGCTGCTCAACAACACGCCCTGGCATGCTCCGGTGACGGAGAAGCCAGTGCTCAACACCACCGAAATTTGGGAGTTAGTCAATCTCACCGACGATTCGCACCCCATCCACCTGCACCTGGTTCGCTTTCAGATCCTCGACCGCCGCCGCATCGATACTTTCGAGTATCAGGCCCACGGCAATCTGCGCTTTTTCGGACCGCCGCAGCCGCCGGAAGCGCTCGAGTCGGGCTGGAAAGACACGGTGCGCGCCGATCCCGGGATGGTCACTCGCATTATCGTTCCCTTCGAGGGCTATGCTGGCCGCTATGTGTGGCATTGCCATATTCTGGAACACGAAGACAACGAGATGATGCGGCCGTTCGAGGTGGTTCCTCCCGGCAAGTCACCGGCCTGAGGGCCAGCCCGGCGTGATAGCTTTTTTATCGGCATGTCTCTCACCCGTCGCCCGGTCCGGATTTTGTACGGCACTGCCGTTTTTCTCGGTGCGTTTCTCTTGTTTGTCGTGGAGCCGATGGCAGCCAAAAAGCTGCTGCCGGCGCTGGGTGGGTCGTCGGCTGTGTGGATCACCTGCCTCGTCTTCTTCCAGACGGTGCTGCTGCTGGGCTATGTTTACGCGCACTGGCTGGGAAGGCGTATATCGCATCGCTTCGCAGAACCCCTGCACATCGCCCTGCTGGCACTTGCCGCGGGGTTGCTGGCTTTTATCGCTCAGCCTGATCTTAGCCGTGCTTCCGGACATCCCCTGACGGCGATTTTTGTAACGCTCACGGTAAGGATAGGATTGCCGTTCCTGCTGCTCGCGTCCACCACCCCTCTTCTTCAGCTGTGGCTGGCTCGCCAGGAGCAGGGTACGGTTCCCTGGCGGCTGTTTGCGCTATCGAACGCAGGCTCGCTGCTGGCTCTGGTGCTCTACCCGACGGTGTTTGAGCCGCACCTCTCCCTCAGCGCTCAGCGCGCGGCATGGGGGATTGGATTTGCCATCTACGCCGTGTTATGCGCGCTGCTCGCATGGCAGGTCCGTACGGCTGAACGCGCGGTTCAGGCTGAGCCTGTGTCGGATGCGCCCCACAGTTCGCGGCGGACAAAGCTGCTCTGGTTTCTGCTGCCCGCAGCGGCCGCCATGCAGCTCTGTGCCGTGACCAGCCACCTTAGCCAGAACATCGCCGCGATACCCATGCTTTGGGTCCTGCCGCTCGCGGTTTATCTGCTTACGTTCATCCTTGCCTTCGAGGCGCCGCGGCTCTACCGCCGCTGGCTGGTGGTGCGACTGCTCGTCGTGATGCTGGCCAGTCTCGGCTACATGCTGTCGAAGACGGATGTGAGTTTGCCGATTGTCATCAGCCTGGCGTTCTTTCTAATCGAGCTGTTCCTGGCCTGCTGGTTCTGCCATGCCGAGACCTATGCGCTCCGGCCCGCCAATCCCCGGGAGGCGACTCTCTTTTATTTACTGTTGGCTGCGGGAGGTGCAGCGGGAAGCATATTCATCGGCGTGGGCTGCCCCTTAATTTTCGCTGCCAACTACGATGTGGCGCTGGCCTTTCTCGCCACCGCCGCGCTGGCCATCGCCGTCACGTGGCGGGATGGCTGGGCGCAGCGCCTGCTGTGGTCAGTGGGAACGGCGCTGCTGTTGGCGCTGGTCATCATGCTGCACATCGTCCTCGCGCGCGACACGCTGGTCGAGGAGCGGAACTTCTACGGCGCACTGCGGGTTCGGCAATCGCATTATCCGCCGCAGGCAGAGACCGTGCGTACCCTGTTCCATGGAACCATCGAGCACGGGACTCAGTGGTTCGCGCCGGAATTCCGCCGCACGCCGACGACGTACTATGCGCTGGATTCGGGTGTCGGCCTGGCGCTGCGCTACTGCTGCGGCGATCGGCCGCGCAATATCGGCGTCGTCGGCCTGGGCGCGGGAACTCTGGCAGCGTATGGCAAGCCCGGAGACCGCATCCGTTTCTACGAGATCAACCCGGGAGTGCCACCCATTGCGCAAAACCTGTTTACCTATCTCCGCGAATCAGCCGCGCAGATCGCCTACACCCTGGGGGACGCCAGAATATCTCTCGCGGCGGAGCCCCCGCAGAACTTCGATGTGCTGGTGATTGACGCCTTTTCCGGGGACGCGATTCCGATGCATCTGCTCACCACCCAGGCGATGCAGGTCTATCGGCGGCAACTCGCGCCGGGCGGCATTCTGGCCTTCCATGTGTCAAACCAATACGTCGATCTGGTGCCCGCAGTCGACGAACAGGCCCGTGGCGCCGGCATGCAGGCGCGCGTTGTCGACACGCCGCCCAATGAGACTCGCGGCGAGTACCGCGCAACCTGGGTGCTGGTGACCAATAACGCGGAATTTCTGGCGCAGCCGCAGGTCGCGCTGGCTGCCTGGCCCATTCGCCGCAAAGCAGGGCTATATCCGTGGACTGATGACCGCTCCAGCCTGCTGCCGCTGTTGCAATGGAACTTCCATAAGCAATGAGTAAAGTGAGAACGCAACCCGGCCCGGCTTCATCTCCTAACATGGAAAACGTGAGCACCTTCGCAGAGCGATTAAGACGAGTTGAAGATCGGATTGCAGCGGCCTGCCGTCGTGCCGGCCGCGAACGCAGTGCGGTTCGCCTGATGGCGGTTTCAAAGACGCAACGAGCGGAGTCGCTCGCCGAAGCCGTGTCCGTCGGCGTTACCCTCTTCGGGGAAAACCGCGTGCAGGAATTCGAGGCGAAGCGCGCGCGGATCCTCGAACTGGGCGTGACAGGCGCAGAAATTCACCTCATTGGTCATCTGCAGTCCAACAAAAGCAATAAAGCAGCGGAGCTTTTTGCGGGGATCGACAGCCTGGATTCTTTGCGGCTGGCGGAACGCATGAACGATTCCGCAGGCAAGCTGGGCAAGCAGATTGCCGTCCTGGTCGAAATCAAGCTTAGTTCGGAACCGGCGAAGACGGGTCTGGAACTGGACAGCTCTGAATTGCGAATGTTGCTGGATCGGCTGCCCGATCTGCAGCATTTGTCCATGCAGGGCCTGATGACCATCGCCCCACTGGACGACGATCCTGAGACGGCGCGCGCCTGCTTCCGTCGGCTGCGCAATCTGCAGGAATCTCTGACGTCGGAATTTCCGAGGCTGGATTTCCACGAACTGTCCATGGGGATGTCCGGGGATTTCGAAATTGCCATCGAGGAAGGGTCGACCCTGGTGCGCATTGGCACAGCGCTCTTTGGCGAGCGGGCGCGCGTGCGATGAACACAACTCTGGTCAGTGACAGCCGTGACGGGGCGCGATTCCTGGTTCGGGTATCGCCGCGCGCCAGCCGCACCGCGATTACCGGGTTCATTGGCGAAGGCGGGCAGGCGGCTCTGAGAATTGCGTTGCATGCGCCACCGGTGGAAGGCCGCGCAAATGCAGCGCTGATCGAATTCCTGGCGGAATTGCTCGGGGTGCCTCGGTCGGCGATCGAAATTGCCGGTGGCCAGCACACGCGGCATAAAACCATCGTCGTCCGCGGGCACACCGCCGCTGATGTCTTGGCCGCGGTCACGAAGGCGCTCAATCCACAGACGTGAACGGTTGCTGAGTTGTCGCGTCGAAGGCGAACCGCTTAGCCCACTTTGCGCTTGCGCTGGGCCACAGCAGGCTGCGGCGGCTTCTTTGCCGGTTCCTCTTCTGCGACAGCGGGCGTTGGTTGTTGTGCCATGCTTTTGCGCAGCGCGTCCATGAGATCGATGACGGGCGCCAGCTTCTTCTTCGGCTCTTTTGCGGGACCCGCGCCGTGCCCCTGTTTGCTCTCGATGAGTTGCTCGACCCGAGACTCGTAATCGTCCTTGAAATTTTCGGGATTAAACGCGGCCGTAAGCTGCTTCATGAATTGTTCGGCGAGTTCGATCTCGGCCTTTTGTACTTCGACTTCCGGCTGATTGTCGTATTCGGCAACCGCACGAATCTCTTCGGGATAGTAGAGCGTGTGCAGCACCAGACCCTGCTCAAACGGCCTGATCATGATGATCTGCTCTCGCTGGTGCAGGGTGATCTTCGCGATCGCGCCGACCCCGAGGTCCTCCATGCCTTTGCGGATGAGCGAATAAGCTCGGCGACCCGGATCCTCAGCGACGCTGAAATACGAAGTCTGGAAATAGAGCGGGTCGACGTCGGCCAGCTTCACAAACTGCAGAATCTCCATCGTCTCCGAGGACCCTGCTTCGAGAGCGCGCAGTTCCTCGTTGGAAACGATGACATAGTTTTCCTTGTCGATCGGATAGCCCTTGGCAATCTCGCTGCGCTCGACGACCCGCTCGCAGTGGGGGCAAAAAAGCTGCTGCCGGATGCGCGTGCCGCAGACCTGGTGGATCTGATTGAAGCTGATGTGCTGCTCGCGCGCCGCCACGTAGAGCCGGATCGGCACAGAGATCAGGCCGAACGAAATGTAACCCTTCCAGACCGTCGAAGCCATAGGAGCCCAAGAATATCGCAGGAAAATCGACTAATCAAAGTGAAAGTCGCTGAAAGCCGTTAGAAACCCGGCTCATTTCGCTATACCTTCGCCTTTACGCTGGCTACTTCGCTCTTGGATGCGTGCGGTCGTAGACCTCGGCCACCTGACCGACGGTGAGCTGGGTGTAGCGCTGGGTGGTCGACAGGCGCTCGTGCCCGAGGAGTTCCTGAATGGCGCGCAAGTCGGCGCCTTCCTCCAGCATGTGCGCACCGAAGGCATGACGCAGCGTGTGGGGATGGACGTCGGCCGACAGCCCGTGCGCCAGCGCGATGTGCTTCACAATGCGGCCCACGCTTCGCGTAGTCAGGCGGCCGGATCCACGCAGCCGTACATTGAGCAGAAGGGCGGTAGCCGATTTTCCTGCCGCGGCGAGCCTGGCTTCGCGCAGCGGCAGGTAGGCGCGAATGGCCTGGGCAGCAGCGTCACCGAGAGGGATATACCGCTGCTTGCGGCCCTTGCCGCGAACCAGGATGGCATCGTTGGCCCAATGTATGTCGGCGAGGTCGATGCCGACTAACTCAGCGTTACGGATGCCGCAGCCGTAGAGCAGCTCAAAAATGGCACGGTCGCGCTCCGGCCATGCAGCCGTATCGTCAGCGGCGCTGTCGACCACGCGGTTCAACTCTTCGATGGTGGGCACGCGCGGCAGGTGCTTCGGCAACTTGGGCGTAGCAACCAGAGCCGCAGGGCTCTGCTCCACCAGCCCCTGACGTGCCAGCCACTTGAACCAGGAGCGAATGGCTGCCAGCGCGCGCGCAACCGAAGCTTTGGAGAGACCGCGTGCATACAACTCACCCAGGTAGGCGCGGATCTGTTGGTGCTCGATGGCGCCGAGCGTGATGTCTGCACCGTAGCTCTCGATGAGAAATTCAGCAAAATTGTGCAACTCGCGGTCGTAGGCTCGGGTGGTGTGGAGACTGCCGTTCCGCTCGCGGCCAAGCATGGCAAGGAATCCATCAACGAGATGATGCACTGCAGGCTTCTGCTCGGACTTGTCCGTCACGAAGTCTTCCGTTTCGCACGCGGATGGTGCAGGCTGTGCACGGCCTTAAGACGGCCCAGCGCCAGATGTGTATAAACCTGGGTGGTCGCAATGTCGGCGTGGCCCAAAAGAGTCTGCACCGTCCGCAGGTCAGCGCCGCGCTCCACCATGTGGGTCGCACAGCTGTGGCGCAGTTTATGGGGGCTGGCGGTGGCATCGCTCCGCTTCACCAGATGCCAGATCCACTGTCGGGTGAGCGGCTGCCCGCGATCGGAGATAAAGAGGCGGCTCACCGGCTTCCTGGCAAGGGCTGGACGGCCATTTTTGAGGTACTGTTCGAGCGCCGAAACTGCAGGCTGACCCAGCGGCACGATGCGCTCCTTGTCGCCTTTGCCGCGGACCAGCGCGCGGCCGGCATCGAGAGAGAGGTCGGCGACGTTGAGGCCGGTCAATTCGGTGACGCGCAGACCGGCGGCGTACAGCAACTCCAGAATGGCGCGATCGCGCAGAGCGATGGCGTCTGCCTGTGGATGGTCCGCGGCAACGGAGGCACGCTCGAGCATCGAATCGACCTCGGCGCGCGCCAGCGACTTGGGCAGGACCTTCCAGGTGGAGGGAGATTCAAGATTAAGTGTCGGGTCGCGGCGAATGCGCTTATCGAGGAGCAACCACTTATAGAAGCCGCGCAGGCAGGAGAGCTTGCGCGCAGCAGAGCGCGACTCGACGCCATGCGTGGAGAGATGCTCCAGAAACCCGGCGATAAGGGCCTGGGTGGCTTCGAGGAGCGTCGTGGGCTGCTGCTCCAGATACTCGGCAAACTGCAGCAGATCGCGCTCGTAGGCCTCGCAGGAGAGCGGGCGCAGGCCTTTCTCGACGCGGAGGTACGCGAGGTATTCGCGGAGCAGGCTTGAATTGCCCGGCGTGGCCACACTGTGATTATCGAAGAAGCAGCGCACCGGGATGAGTATCCAACCAGGTTCACAAGCGGCCTATCGCGCCCCCGGAGCCTGGGTAGTCATTGGCCGGGTGGTAGTCACCCATTCCTGGAGGTTCGGTTCCTGATCGGAGCGCAACTCGATACAGTCGCTGATATTATCGCGTGCACCTTGAAGAGCGCGCGAAGAAGCGGCGACCTTATGGGTGGCGAAAAAGTCGGCGACCTCATCCTGCGCTTTGGCACTGCAGAAGAATCCCGTGGTCGCGATCAGGCGTCCACCCATGCCGACGGTGATCTGGGCCTGCACTTTGTCCCAGTTCTGGCGGATGAAGTCCCAGGCGAGTTCGCGGGTGTCCGCCTGACGCAGTGGCGCGGAGATGAGGAAGACCGCATCCTGGCTGCGCACCTTGTTGGAAACCGCATATTCCAGGGCGCGCCTTTCAAGGTCGGGATTGCGGAATCGAGCCAGGAGCCGGAGCGCGTCCTCCTGCATCTGAGGATCGGTGGATGTCTCGTAGGTATGCTGCAGCCGGCCGAAGAACGCAGCGTCACCGTTGGCCGCAGCAATTTCGAGAGCGTTCTGGGCAAGGGTGGGGTCGACCGAAGCGGGATTGCTGAGATATTGGTCGGAGAGCTGCCTGGCTTCAGCGATCACCTCCGGGGCACGGCCCAAATTTCCGAGAGCGGCAAAGAGCGCGGCGCGAAGACGCTTTGTATCGAGCGAATCGGTGGCCGACGGAGGTCCAAGACGACGATACGCCGGCTCGAAAGTGCCGTTGACCCATGCAGCGATGGAGTTATGTTCCGCGGGAGTATTGGCGATGCGCTCATTGATGATGTAAACGGGACCGGCGGCAGAATCTCCGAGGGCCGCGTTGATCACGGTGGGGTTTGCATCGTCCCTGATCGCCGCGACCAGGTTCAGATAATCGCCAACAGGCTGCTGATTGGCGCGGACGCGGGCCCACTCATCTCCCAGAAGACTAATGCGCTCCTCGGGCGTAAGCGCGTTCTCGATATTCGCTACCACCCTTGTGTAGAGCTTGCCGGGCAGCGCATAGCGGTAATAGCCTTTGCCGGCGGCGTCAGGGAAAAGAACCGGCGACGACGGCGTCCCGAGGGTCTGCTGTGGGGAAGTGAGCACATCGCAGCGGTTCTGCTTTTGGGCGGAAGCGAAGCATACCGGTATGGACCAGGTTTGCTCGTTCACGGCCTTCGCTTCAGGATCGAGAGTGAATCGCTGCTGGGTCACCTGGATGGAGCCGTGCTCCGGTTCCGAGAAGGTGAGCAGCGGAACGCCGGGCTCCGACACGAAGCTCGACAGGATTTTGTCGACCGGCCGATGGCTGACGGCGGCCTGGGCATTCCAGAAATCTTCAGCTGTCGCGTTCGCGAAAAGGTGTGCCTGCAGATAATTATGAACACCCTGACGGAAGGTCCTCTCGCCTTCGTAGTTCTCGGTCATCAGCAGAACAGCGGAGGCTTTGCCATAGCTGATGGCATCGAACATCTGATCGATCTCGTCGGGGGTGTCGGCTGTGGAGCGAATGGTGCGGGTGACGCGCTGCGAGTCGACATTCAGCGTGCCGTTGAGATCGGCTGCGACATTCTGAGAGATATGCCACTCCGGATGCCAGGCGGCAACCGGCTTGTTCTCCATCCAGTTCGCGAAGCCTTCGTTGAGCCAGATGTTGTTCCACCATTGCATGGTGACCATGTCGCCGAACCACTGGTGAGCCATCTCATGCGCGACGACTTCGGCCACGCGCTCTTTCGCATCGAGGGAGGCGGATTTCTCATCGACGAGCAGATCGGTCTCGCGATAGGTGATGGCACCAAAATTTTCCATGGCGCCGGCCTCGAAATCGGGGATCGCGATGAGGTCAAGCTTGGGCAGCGGATAGCGAATCCCAAACCACGTGTTGTAGTAGTGCAAAACGTACTCCGCGGCGGACACTGCGAAATGACCGTACTGAACCTTATCCGGCGTGGCGCAGACGCGGATCGGCGTGCCATCGCTCTGGCCTGAAACGCACTGAAAGTCGCCAACGAGGAAAGCGACCAGGTAGGTGGACATCTTCGGCGTGGTGGCAAAGCGGACCGTGTGCTTATCTGCAGCGGGGCCAGGCATGTCGGAAACGATGTTGGTGTTGGAGATGACGGTATCGCCCTCGTCGACGATCAGGGTGATGTCGAAGGTGGCTTTGAAAGCGGGCTCATCGAACGAAGGAAAGGCACGACGCGCATCCGTAGCTTCGAACTGGGTGACAGCATAGTTGCGCTTTGCAGTTTTGGAGAGATAGAAGCCGCGCAGCTCATTGTTAAGGAGGCCGCTGTACTCGATGCTAAGGGTGAGCGGGCCGGCGGGAAGTGTCTGGCCGAAGCTGAAGGTGGCCTGTTGTTTCTGCGCGTCCTCGCTGACGGTCGCGTTCACGGGACGCCGATTCACCTTGGCTGTAACGCTGAAAAAATGAATTTCCGCCGCGTTGACCGTGATTGAGTCCTGCGGCCGTTTCAGCAACACGTCGATCTTCTCGCTGCCGGTGAACGTGGCCTTCTCAAGATCCGGCGTCAGGGTGAGCGCATAGTGTTCCGGAATGACGGAATCAGGAAGGCGCTGGCCGAAAGCGGAAAATGCAGTGATGAGAACCAGACAGGCGAGTGTGGATCGCAGGGGGAGACGAGTCATGCGGGACCTCATTGCGGAGCAGTCAATTCTCCAGGATACAGCAGAGCGGGGTCAGGATTCGCGGTAGTCGAGCAGGAGCATGCCGATCATGATGAGGCACACGGGCCAGAGCCATGCGGCGAAGCGGTGCGCGCCGAATCCCTGCTCTCGCTCGCCTGTGTCGTCGAGGCGAAGTTCGAGCCAGCGTCCCCATCCGGCAGCCGCGCCCAGTAGGGCGATTGGAGTGTGGCTTAGTTCGGCGAAGACTTCGTCCTTGCCTTCACCCAGAGCGTGGGTATGGGTAAGCAACAGCGCGCCACCAGCGGCACAGAGCACTGGGAATATGAAGCGAACGCGTGGCCACTGGAGGCGCCCTGTCTCAACACCCCACTCGAAGAAGGCGAAGGCAGCGACGAGTACGGCATAAGCTCGATGTTCGAGCACGTCGGGCGCGGTGAAGCTGGGCCAGAAGGGACGGGGGCCGAGGGGCCAGCATTCGGGGTCCGCCCGAAGCAGGATGAACACGGCGAGGCCGAAAAAGAGGAGCGGCCAGTGACGAGCCCAACGCTGGCGCGGCATGCGGGAGATCAGGGCAAGAGCGCCGGCGACGAGCACGATCAGTCCGGCCCAGTGGTGATTGTAATCGGACCAGGCACGGTCGTTGGCGTCGCTGGCGCCACCGCCGGTGTAGGTTGCTTCGCGCACCGCGACGCTGAGCGGTGTGGGCGGGGCGAGCTGAGCGAAAGCCGGCGTGTGAAAGCCGGGCGTGTGCCATTCCAGGCGCTGAACCACATCGTGGCCGGTGAGGGTATTCTGCGGCATCTCGTCGACAGCGGGAGACTGTGCGGTGAGTGACGCGGCGGCGAGGATCACGGTGAAACCGAGGCCCAGTTCGGCTTCGCTAAAACGGCGGAGGCGGAAGAGCAGCGGCCCAGGATTCATTTGCACGCTCCGGACGACGCGGTAATTGCCAAAACCGAGAGTGAGCATCAGCAGGGTCAGCACGATCTTCGCGGAAAGAAGAATGCCGTACGAGGTGCCGTACAGACCCGGCCATGATCCGACGTAAAACCAGGAAAGACCGGCTCCGGCGACCACCAGAGTGATCACGCTGATGATGGCCATGGCCGAGAATCGCGCTGCCATGCGGCGGGCAATTTCCGGCGCGGGCTGCAGCCTGAGGGCGAGGAGCAGAAAAGGTAATGCGCCGATCCAGGCCGCCATTCCCAGGTGATGAGCAGCGGTGAAGAGGAGCAGCACGGGACGGTGGTCCATGCGCGATGCGGCATGGCTGAGCGACACAGATGCGCCCAGCGCAATCAGGGCTGCGAAGATGGGCAGTGCGGGTGAGGACGCCGCACGCATCAGGAAGAAGAGTGCCAGCGCCGCAGCCATAAATAGGATGCCGGAGATGAAATAGGCGGCAGAGATCAGATCGCGCAGGCCGAGACCAGAGCCGCCCATGAGGACAGTAGATGTCGTGGCGATCAGCAAGATCTGCACCAGCGCCAGCGCCAGCGCGAAGAATGCCGCGATCCGGCGGAGGCGGCGCTGTGCGGCGAGAGGCAGTCCAGCTGGCCGCGCGGCCAGAAATAGAAAGATGAGGCCGCCGAGGGCCAGCGCCTCCAGAGCAAAGGACAGAGCGCGCAACAGAACGGAGATCAGATCGAAGTCGCGGACAAACCAGATCAACGTCTGCTACCGGACGGTAAAGGGAATTTCGCCGCGAGTGATGTGACCATCAGTGGAAAGAGCCTGCCAGCGGATGATGTAGCGGCCGGGTCTGAGCGTGAGATGGGAATTCAGGCTGGTAGCAGCGCCTTGCCTGTCGAGTGGCAGCGGCTGCGTTTGACCGTCGGAAAGCACGAGCGTCAGGCGAGAACGCTGGCCGTCTACGCGGGAATTAAATCGCAGTTCGACAGCGGTATTTTGTCCCTGGACGACAGCGTTGGCCGCAGGCGTGCTGGAGATCAGCACGGCATGCGCGAAGGCGATGCGGGGAATCAAAAAGAGAGCGGAGAGGAAAAGTGCTGCGGTGAAAACTTTCTTCGCGGGCATAACTTCTTTCAAC
Source organism: uncultured Acidobacteriota bacterium (assembly GCA_963825195.1). GTDB lineage: Bacteria > Acidobacteriota > Terriglobia > Terriglobales > Acidobacteriaceae > Palsa-343. The sequence goes on along the minus strand of CAWGSD010000005.1, from coordinate 3,848,483 downwards.
CCTTCCCGGAGCGATTTAGCGTCGCTGAATGCGGGTCCCTGGTAATCCCAAAATAGCATGGATTGCCGGTATAACTGTCACTCGCGGACTTAGCATACATCAGATTCGACCGGTGATTGCCTGCGCAAAGAGGAGCGCACCAATGCAGCCCAGTCCGATATAGAGCAATTTGCGAAAAGTATCTCCGCGAAAACGATGGTTCATGATCCTCCCAAGAAGGACAGCTGGGACCATGACAGGCAGCGAGAGCAGATAGTAATGGGTGACGGCGGGAATCCAAAGTCCGGACACCCAATAGCCGCACATACCAAGGAGACTGGCAGGGAGAAAGTAGGCCTGCAGGGTCGCGCGGAAGTGTTGCGCGGTCCATCTGCGCATAGATCCATACACAACGAGCGGGGGTCCATTCATGCCGTAGGCTCCGCCCAGGATGCCGGCGCAGAATCCGCAGGCGACGAGCCAGCTGCGGCTGTCGCTGCGCACTTCCAGGGTTGCGCGTCTGAGCAGGGACCAACATGAAAAGCTGAGGATGAGCAACCCCAGCGCGCCTTTTACCTGGTTCTGGTAGCTGCTGGTCAGAAGCAGAAGACCCAGCGGGAGACCGGGAAGCGTGGCCAGTACGAGCCAGCCCGCACTTCGAAAATGGATCCTCTTCCAGTCCTGCACGACAACGATGCCGGCGATAGTGATGGACAGCAGCACGGCCAGTGGGGCGGCCACCTGCAGCGGAATGCAGAAGGCCAGCAGGGGCACGGCGACCAGTGCCTCCCCAAACCCGAACGCCGAGCGAATCACCGTGGCGACAAAAATGATGATCAGGACGTGGAGTGTTGCGGCGTCGATTGCATTCTCCGGCGTTGGACAGCTCTAGCGCGATGCGGCGCGGACCGACTTGCCGCTGATTTCCGCCGCTCGTGCCTCGGCGTAGGCTGCTGCCCCCATCAGCGCCGCGCGGCTCTCGAGGATGATGTGCACTGGCGTCTGGGTGAGGAGATCGCTGAGGCGGCCCTTGTCGGTGAAAGCCTGCATGAAGGCGCCGCTGCGCATCGTCTTTACGATTTTGGGAGCGATGCCGCCGCCCAGGTACATTCCGCCCGTGGCCAGTACCTTGAGCACCATGTTGCCGGATTCGGCTCCGTACGAAGCGACGAAAACCTCCAGGGTCTTTGCGCAAAGCTCGTTCGTTCCCTCCTCGCCTACTTCGCCAATCACAGCGTTGGGATCCTCCGCTTCCATGCGTTCGCGGAGCCATGAAGGCTCTCCCATGCCCCTGGCGTCACGCAAAAAGGTATAGATATTCGTAAGCCCGGGCCCGGAGATGACGCGCTCGAAGCTGACCCGGCCGCCCATCTTTTGCATCAGGTAACGTAGCAGTTCCACTTCCAGATCGTTGCGGGCGGCGAAGTCGCAGTGGCCGCCTTCGGAGGCCATGGGCAGGTGGGTCTTGCCGTTCCATACCAGCACTCCTTCGCCCAGTCCGGTGCCCGCGGACACCAGAGCGCGGTTGCCAACGGCGGCCGGGTCGCCTTCGTTGAGAGTGAATATCTGGTCGGGGGATAACTCAGGAATTCCGTAGCCATTCGCTTCCAGATCGTTAATCAGAAATAAATGGGTGATATTCAAAGCCGCAGACAGCTCATGAGTGTCGAGCACCCAGGGAAGGTTCGTGAGGCGGAGGCGGCCGCCGCGCACGGGTCCGGGAACACCGAAGCAGGCAGCGGTAATTTCGGGATTGTTGCTCTCAGCGAGGAACCGGAGGGCGATCTCCTGCAGGCCACTGAACTCGTGCGCGGGGAAACGTTCGTCCCGGATATGAATCAGTTTGCCGTGCTCGAATCCGTACAACGCGAGGTGAACCTTGGTGCCGCCCACATCCCCGGCGAGAATCATCGTGCTATCTCCAGCTTTCCGATGCCCTGGGCATCCGGCGGCGGCAAATGCGCTGCGGCCGCCTTGTCCAGCAAGAATAGCAGCCTGCCACTCTGCGGCTGGATAAGCTGGGAGGGGAGGGTGTCGGGGTCGTAGGGTCCCTGCAGAACGCGGCCGACAGGGCCGGCTTTGGGCGGCCCTTCGATGAGGAAAAAGACGTCACGGCCCGCATTGATGACCGGCCAGGTCAGCGTGATGCGCCAGCTCTGCTTCTGTTGTGGAACATGATTGGCCACGGCCACGCGACCCATTTCGTGGAGGGCTTCGGTGTGCGGAAACAGTGAGGCGGTGTGGCCATCGTCGCCCATGCCCAGCTGGATCACGTCGAAGATTGGAATTTCCGCGCCTTCAAGGCGGAAGTGAGCACGGATGGCGGCTTCATAGCGTGCAGCAGCCTCCTCAGGATCGAGTTCCCCTTCGATGCGCACGATGTGTTCCGGCGCAAGCGGAACTTTGTCGAGCAGGATCGCACGAGCATTGCCATAGTTGCTGTCTGGGCTGCCAGGCGGTACGCAGCGCTCGTCAACCCAGAAAAGACGAAGGCGATCCCAGGGGATGGACCTGCGGTACGGCTGGTTTGGATCGGCCAGGAGCGCAAAGACCGGCTTCGGACTGCCTCCGCCGGAGATGGCAATGCGTGCAATGCCGCGGGCTGCGATCGCAGCCTGAATGCCTTCTGTAAAATGCTCCGCAGCGGCACGGGACAGTGCTTCCTGATTTTCGCAGACCCGATATTCAACAGCGATTTTTTTTGACATTTCCTGGACCGACAGACAATCAGATTACACAGATGTTCCGTGCACCGCGTAGCCCTGCACTGCTAAGCCGGGGCCTTGTCCTCTTTTGATTTGGCCTCGCGCGACTGGATGGAGTGCCATACCCGGCCATCGCGGCCAATCAGCTCATCTCCGCATTCCGGCCCCCACGTGCCCGCAGCATAGTTGGGGAAAGTCTGGGGATACTTTTTCGCCCACGCTTCAAGCACAGGCGTATAGAGCGCCCAGGTCGCCTCGACCCCATCGCGGTGGGCGAAAAGCGTGGCGTCGCCGAGCATAGCGTCCAGCAGCAGCCGCTCGTAGCCATTGGCTGAAGAGGTTCCGAACGCCTGAGCGTAGCTGAAGTCCATAATGACCGGGCAGACGGACATCTGCGGCCCGGGAACTTTCGCGCCGAAGCGCAGAGAGATTCCCTCGTCGGGCTGGATGCGCATGGTGATGATGTTGGGCTGGATCTCGGTGCAGTTGCCCGGCATCTGCGCGCCAAAAAGTAACATCGGCGGTTGCTTGAACTGAACCGTAATTTCGGTAACGCGCGAAGCCAGGCGTTTCCCGGCGCGAAGGTAAAACGGAACTCCGGCCCAGCGCCAGTTTTCGATCTCCAGACGAACAGCTGCGTAGGTCTCAGTCTGTGATTTCGGATCGACGCGGTCTTCTTCACGATAGCCGCGGACCATCTGACCATTGACTATGCCAGGGCCATACTGGCCGCGTACGCAATCGAAGATATTGATGGGCTTAATGGAGGACCAGACCTTGACTTTCTCCTGGCGCACGGCCTCCGCCGCAAAGCTGGCAGGCGGCTCCATGGTGATGAAGGAGAGCAATTCCATCATGTGGTTCTGCACCACATCGCGCAGAGCGCCGGCCTTCTCATAGAACGGGCCGCGGCCCTCGATGCCAATGCTTTCGGCGGCGGTAATCTGCACGTGATCGACAAAGTTGCGATTCCAGATCGGCTCGAAGATTCCATTGGCGAAGCGAAAGACCAGGACGTTTTGGACGGTTTCCTTGCCGAGGTAGTGATCGATGCGGAAAATCTGATTTTCGCCGAACACCGTATTCACGTCATCATTGAGCTCCCGGGCGCTCTCCAGATCGTGACCGAAGGGCTTCTCAATGATGATCCGAACGCTGCCGACTTCCGGCTTCGCCATGCCGTGAGTACCAAGCCGGTGTACGATGTCCGCGAAGTATTCCGGGGCGGTAGCGAGATAGAACAAGCGATTGCCGCGGGTACCATAGTCTCTGTCGTACTGTGCGAGCAACGCCTTTAATTTGGCATATCCGTCGTCGTTGTCGAAGTCCAGGGCATGATAGCTGATCTTCCTGATGAACTCGTCAATCTTCTCATCGCCTTTGTCCACGCCGCCGAACTCAAGGATGCCCTGGCGCATGTCTTCTGCGAAGGCATCACCGAGGTTACGGCGTGCCACTCCGACGATGCGAAACTGCTTAGGCAGCAGGCCCGCCTGCTCCAGATGAAAGAGCGCGGGCAACAGCTTGCGTTTGGTCAGGTCGCCGGAAGCGCCGAAGATCACTACGGCGGTCGGCTCAGGAATGCGCTCCCTGATCTGGGACGCAGCCTGCTTCACGTCCTCCGGAGAAATTCTGACTTCAGTTGTTGCCATGGACTCGCTCTCCTTGTGACAACCTGCCCGCACGGGCGGTTTTCAGGCTGCTTCTTCCTTTTCCTTCTTGACGGCATGACCACCGAATTCGTTACGCATGATGGCCAGCATTCGATCGGTGAAGTTATTCTCTTCGCGGCTGCGGATTCTGCGCAGCAGCGATTCGGTAATGACAGGCGCCGACACGTTGAGATTGATGGCTTCAAAAACCGTCCAGCGCCCTTCGCCTGAATCCTCGACGTAAGGTGTCAGGCCCTGAAGTTCCGGGTTGCGGCCCAGCGCATCGGCCGTAAGATCGAGTAGCCACGAGCGAACCACGCTGCCGTAGCGCCAGATCTCCGCAATCTGAGCAAGGTCGAGGTCCAGCTCCTCCTTGTGCCGCATGATGGTGAAGCCCTCGGCGTACGCCTCCATCAGGCCGTACTCGATGCCGTTGTGCACCATCTTGACAAAATGACCGGCGCCGGCAGGACCGACATGGCCCCAGCCCTTGTCTCTGGCGGGCGCAAGCGTCTGAAGGATCGGATAGAGGCGCTCGACGACATCGTCATCGCCGCCCACCATCATGCTGTAGCCCTCCCTGAGGCCCCAGATACCGCCGGAGGTTCCTACGTCGACAAAGTGGAGGCCCTCCGGTTTGAGCTCGCGATAGCGGCGCCGGCTGTCCTGATAATTGGAGTTGCCACCGTCGATGATGGTGTCGCCCTTCTGCAGGAGAGGCTTGAGTTTGGCAATTGTATCGTCGACAGGCTTGCCGGCGGGGACCATCAGCCAGATGGCGCGGGGCGCGGAGAGGTTCTTCACCAGATCTTCGAGAGTCGAGGCGCCGGTCGACCCGGACTCGCTCAGCTTCTTCACAGCCTCTGCGCTGAAGTCGAAACCGACAACCTTATGCCCGCCCTGGCGGAGGCGCTCCGCCATATTGCCGCCCATCTTGCCCAACCCGATGATTCCCAGTTCCATAGTTCCCTTCCTCCTCAGGAGATCAATCCCAAAGCGTTCTGCTTTATGCCGACTCCCAGCCTGGCCAGTTCACCGGCCAACTGCTCGGAGCCCTGATAACGAATGACATGAATACCCAAAGACGCCGCCGCGGCAACATTCTCCGCGCGGTCGTCGATAAAGGCTGCTTCTTCCGGGTCTCGCTGCAAAACGTCGAGCGCGACCTGATAGATCCTGCGGTCCGGCTTGCGAAGGCGGAGATAACAGGAAGAGAAGAAGGCATCGAAGCGGTCAGTCAACTCGAAATGTGCGAGCCGGTATTCATTCATAGCGCGCGATTCGTTATTGACCGTGGCCAGCACATAATCTTCGGATGCGGCAAGCTGGCGCAGGATTCCCAGTGCGCCGTCGGGCAACACCTGCGATTGCGCACGCATGGCCTCCAGGAATTCGTTTTGCGTGAAATTGCGCGGCTCAAAGAAGACGGTGTAGCGCAGGTATTCGTCGATGGAGATTTCGTCTCTCTCCAGAGGTTCGAACACCTCAGCGTGGCGATGCTCAAAATTGGCATGATCCAGCCCGAAATGGCTAAGCACGGCCTCGCGCTGCTGGTGGTCCCAGGCATTGGTGAGCAGGACCCCGCCGATGTCCCACAGGATGGTGCTGATGCCGTTCATCGCATCTCCTGATCTGAGGTTTCAGTTCAAGAAAAAGAAAGGGCCTGGGGGGCCCGGTTGATTCTATGTCCTTGCTGTTTCCGGCATATTACGACCTTCGATGGCCTTAACTTTATTCAATCTGCGCACAAACCGCTCTTCCTGCGACTGGAACCGCGCATCGAGGAATGCAGGAATGAGATCGAAAGCCAGTTCCCGGCCAATGATGCGCGCACCGAGAACCAGCACGTTCATATTGTCGTGTTCAACTCCCTGATGTGCCGAATAGTGATCGTGACACATGCAGGCACGAATTCCAGGCATTTTGTTGGCCGCGACACAAACACCCACGCCGCTGCCGCAGATCAGGATGCCACGCTCGGCGCGACCCGCCTGCAGCGCGCGGCCTACCGCTTCGGCAAAGTCGGGGTAATCCGAAGGCTCGGTGTTAAATGCCCCCAGATCGATGACCTCGTGTCCCAACCGCTCCAGATAACCGCGCACCTCTTCCTTCAGGGGATAACCCGCGTGGTCTGCACCCATGGCGAGCTTCATCCTCACTTCCCCGCCATGGCCGGCTCAGCTTTGCGTGCACGCTCCAGCAGGGCCCTGGCGCGCGCAATCACACTGTCGGTGCCAAACCCGAGGTTTTCGAGAGCCGTAGCTCCGGGGGCCGAAGCGCCGAAGCGGTCCAGACCAATTACATCGCCGTGACGGCCTACATACTTCCACCAGCCCACAGTTGCGCCGGCTTCGATAGCCAGCTTGGGCAGATGATCGGGGAAGATGGAGGCCTGATAGCTCTCCGGCTGCTCCTCGAAGAGGCGAACGCTGGGCATCGAAACCACCCGGACGGAAATGCCGTCCTTTTTCAACTCTTCAGCGGCCCGGATCGCCGGCCACAACTCAGCACCGGTGCCCACGATCAGGAGGTCGGGCGAATCCCCACCCTGCTCGACGATGTAAGCTCCCCGGCGCACACCTTCAAAGACGCGATGCTTCACCGGATCGAGAATGGGCAAATCCTGACGGGAAAGCGCCAGAAAGGCCGGGCGCTTGCGCTCCAGGACAAGTCCCCACGCCGCGGATGTTTCGTTGGCGTCGGCGGGGCGGAAATCGGTGAGATGGGGCACTGCGCGCAGCATGGTAAGGTGCTCGATCGGCTGGTGCGTGGGCCCGTCTTCGCCCAACCCGATGGAGTCGTGGGTGAAGACAAAAATAGAGTGAGTCTGCATGAGGGCGGCGAGCCGAATTGCGGGCTTGGCGTAATCGGAAAACACGAAGAACGTGGAACCGTAGGGAATGATCCCTCCATGGGCAGCCATTCCGTTCACGATGGCGCACATGCCAAACTCGCGCACGCCAAAGTAGATGTTCTGCCCGGTCGCGTCGACGTGGAAGTTCTGACTGTCCTTGATCACCGTCTTGGTCGAGGTCGAGAGATCGGCCGCACCACCCAGCAACTCCGGAACGTATTTGGCAAACGAGTTCATGACCGTATTGCCGGCCGAGCGCGTCGCCACCGGCTTGCTGTCCGCGGGGAACTGTGGCAGGCTGTGTTCCCAGCCATCCTTCAGGCGGCCTTCCTGCACCCGCTCAAACTCCGCAGCCTGCTCCGGATAGGCTTCCTTGTACTTCGCAAACATCGCGTTCCAGTCGGATTCCTGCTGCGCGCCCTTGTCAACCGCCTGCAGCCAGTTGATCGCGGCCTCTTCCGGCACGTAGAACGTCTTGTCTTCCGGCCAGCCAAGATTCTTTTTGGTCTGTTTCACGGCTTCAGCGCCCAGCGCTTCACCGTGTGCCTTATTGGTGCCGGCCTTGGGACTGCCGTAGCCAATCACTGTGCGGACCGCGATGAGCGACGGCTTGTCCCTGACTGCCTGGGCTGCTTCGATAGCCTTCGAAATACCCTCCAGGTCGTTGCCATCCTGCACGATCTGCACGTGCCAGTGATATGCCTCGAAGCGCTTCAGGACGTCTTCGGTGAACGAGAGCTCGGTGGGACCATCCAGCGAGATCAGGTTGTCGTCATAGAGATAAATCAGCTTCCCCAGGCCCAGGGTTCCTGCGAGCGAAGCTGTTTCGTGTGAAATGCCTTCCATCAGATCGCCGTCGGAGACCAGACCGTACGTGTAGTGATCGACGATGTCCAGGCCCGGGCGATTGTAGAGAGCAGCCAGATGCTTCTCCGCGATAGCCATCCCGACGCCCATGGCAAATCCCTGCCCCAGCGGGCCCGTGGTGACTTCCACACCATCGGTATGCCCGTATTCCGGATGGCCGGGAGTCTTCGAGCCCCAGCGCCGAAACTGCTGCAGATCCCCGATCGACAGCTTGTAGCCGGTCAGGTGCAGCACGGAATAGAGCAGCGCCGAGGCATGTCCGTTCGACAGCACGAAGCGGTCGCGATTGGTCCACTTCGAATGCTTCGGGTTGTGCCGCATGTATTTGTGGAAGAGGAGGTAAGCGATGGGAGAATCACCCAGCGGGGCTCCCGGGTGGCCGCTGTTGGCCTTTTCCACGGCGTCAACGGCCAGGAAGCGCAGAGCGTTGATCGACAACTGATCGAGTTCGTTCATAAGTCCTCGTCTTTCCTCTTTACGTTTGCAGTCTGGGGCGGGTTGCCGAGGCCGGGGCGTTCGAAATCCGATTGTCTCTCTCCACACTTGGATGACGCAACTGACCGGGTTGTCTCAGGAACCTTGCTCGATCTCGACATCGAAGTTGCGGCCCTCCCATCGGTGTTCGTCGGGCCAGTACAGAGTGAAGGAAAGCCGTCCCGTTTGCCCGGGCTGCGTCGGCAGATCGGCGAACGAGCCGGCGTAGCCCATCTGCGTGCTGTCCAGAACCTGTGTGGAGTGCCAGTCGTCGGCAGTCCAGGTTACCTGAAAGCGCGCGGCGGAGGTAATACGCAGCGTTTTGCCGGCCGGCATATGGCGGATCTGCCGGCGCAGCACCTTGAAGACCTCGATGTGGCTGGGTGGATGGTTCTTCTGCGCATAGCGGTGCTCGACCAGCGGAATGCAGTCGAAGACCCGGCCATCGGCCGCTGAGCGCAGCAGCTTCAGGTATTCGGAATGCGCCCACACAAGCGGCATCGCCGAGCCGGCGGGGCCACCCAGCACCAGACCGTTGTTGTCCGGCTCGTCCCAGATCTGTTCGGGCAGCATGCCGCCGCTCGAGGCGAACTTCTCGATCGTCTCGATCAGCGAGTGCACGTTGCGGCCGGCGGCCAGCTCATAATGCGCCCGCTCCCCGGTCAGCAGCGGCCATGCACGTCCCTGGCCCCACCCGATGAAGGGACCGCCATCCTTGCGTTGGCCGTAGCCGTCATGGTTGTAGCGGCGCCAGCAGAGCCCCTTGGGTGTTTCGATCTTCAGAATGTGATCGACCACCTTGAGGGAATCGACGATCAGCGGATCGTCGGGAGCCCGGACGCCATAGCGGACCAGCTCCAGAAATCCCGCGTCGATGACTTCTCTTGCCTCGAATTCATACTTTTCTCCCGGTCCGCGGTTGTTGATACGCACCAACTCCTGGCCGCAGTCCTCGTGCGCGTAGGGCTCGCCGCACTCGGGAGGGCGGACGCGCATGTAATGCCGCCGCACCTCCGGATGCAGCACACCATCGTTGGTGACCGTCCAGTCCTCCAGATGAGCTTCGATCCAGTCCGCATGCTGCTCCAGAAAGTGTGCCAGTTCCGGTGAACCGTGCGCGCAGGCCAGGTCTGCCGCGCAAATCAGGCCCGCGATCACAGCCGCCAGGGTCGAAGGAGAATAGCCTGCAGCTTCCTCCCAGCGCTCCTGCTGGGTTACCGGCGCATAGCGGACGAGGAAGCCGGCTGCCCGCTCCACAAAGGGGAATACCTCAAAGTTGCCGAGCGCGTCCAGTTTCCACAGGCGCCATGCCAGGATGATGGGGAAGGCGACTTCATCCAGCTGGATTCCGCTCCAGTAGGGATCCCCGTTTACCCAGAAATTTTGAGAGAAACCGCCATGGGTCTTCTGCGTGCACGCCAGATAGACGAGCGCGCGCAACGCGGTCTCGACGCGGCCGCACGCCATCAGAGCGGTCGCGGTCTGTACCATATCGCGCGTCCACACCAGGTGATAGCCGCCCAGGTCGTCATCTCCTTTTGCGTATCCCCACGGAATCGACGCCGACGCAATGAAGGCGCCGGCAAAGGTCTTATCCTCGTGCGCCAGCACCACGTTGTGGCTGATGTGCAGCAGGCGTCCGGCATCGCCTGAATGGCGAGCCAGATGCCGCGGTGTGGCGGCGCGGTGCCACTGTTCGATAAATCGCGCAAGGTGCCTGTCAAACGGAACGGCCAGCGAGCCCATGGTGGCCGACAGCGCGGCATGATGCCCTTCTCCAAAGCCCATGGCTATGGTGAATTCGCGCATGCGAGACGTGGGGATTTCTCCCATGACGGCGATATTGCCGTTGAGGGCTGAGTCGAATTCCCAATCCATCCTGAAGTTCTGTTTCAGGTCCTGCCACCCGTCACTCGCGCCCACGAAGCCGCAGCTGGCACGACTGAAGCCGCAGTCAGCCGCAAACGCGAGGGAAGTATTCTCTTTCCACGCAAGCACCACCCGCTTGCCTGCCACCTCGGCCACGCGCGCTGAATTCCCCATGCCGCCGACCTCCAGATGCGGAGCCAGCAGCGCATAGACGCGCAGTCGGGGCAGAATATCCGGATTGCCGATCAGCTGAACATGCACCAGCACCACCGGATAATGCGGATCGACGATCATCTCCCGGATCAGGGTGTAACGACCGTCGCGATCGCAGTTGTGTACGCGCACCGCCAGGGCATCGCCGTCGATGTAATCGAACTCATGGTTCAGATCGCGCCGCTCCTCGTGGAAGAAAGTCTCCCCGTCGGTAATCAGGAACTGCATGTCGCGGATTTGCGGCCGGTCGATGGTTGGATAGTAAACTTCGTTGAGGATGCCGTGAGAGGCAGTAAACCAGGCTTTGCTGGACGCTGCATACGCTGTGGCCACGGCGTCTTTGGCACTCGAGGTCCAGCGGGGTTCAAGGCCGGGGGCGCCGAAAGCCGGCCCCTGACCGTCCAGCCACTTGTAGCGCGCATCAGTGTCAGTCATCACGTCGGATCTTCGTGGCTATTGACTTCGCAAAATTGTCGAGACCGCAGCCACAATTGCTAAGCCAGGGCAAAGCTCTTGTGAAAGCGGTGTTAACGCTGGGGAGAGGCGACATCGAGGCCCACGTTCCAAATTATCACCCGGCAGAAGCTGATTTACAGGACCTGCGACATCGAGTCCTGATCGGGATGGAACTGCACCTGGCTCATGGCGTGAGCGATTTCACGATTCTTCATGAATTGTTGCCAGACAAAACCGGTGCGCAGGTTTTCGGCCATCAGCAGAGTAATGCCCTGATCGATGCCGAGAATGTCGGGCGCGAACCAGTTGGCATGGGGCTGGAGGGCGTCGACAAAACCGTAGCGCGTATAGACCTTGTCATTGAATTGCTCACGCATGCTCAACAGCACGTGCGAGCACTCGGCGGGAAGAAAAACCAGCGAGCCTCCACAGGCGCAGGGAACCAGCGTTCCATCCAGGGGACCCATGGCCGGCGGCCCACCCCATACCCGGTAACCATCCCGGGAATCGGAGGCGCTGATGCCCCACAGGTTCTGATCGAACCAGGGAAAACGTCGACCCTCCGTAAGGCACCACAGCTGATGAGCCCGCGTGGCGGCTATGGAATTGGTGAAATAGTTCGCGTGCAGGTCAGCCTGATTGCGAAAGTCGCACCACGCGTGCGCGTACTGGTGGATGAACAGCGGGGCCACGCCGCTGATGTAGTCGAGCCCGCCAAACTGCACCACCGGCCGCTGCAACGCGTTCCACGTCTCGGGCGGAATAGGGTGTGTGGGAGAGCCGATGGCCATCAGGTACATCGTCATCAGCTCGGAGTAGATGTCCCATCTGTGCTGCAGAAATCCCTGGTCGGGCAACCATCCCATCGAAAGTGTATTGCCGCCGTTCAGCATCCATTCCCAGTCGACGCGGCGGTAAAACGTCGTGGCCAGGCCCTCGATCCGCGGGTTGCCGGAAAAGTACTGCCGGCAGGTCAACACGCCGCAAAGCAGCAGCGACGTATCGATGGAGGAAAGCTCGCTGCCGAACATGCGCTGCCCGCTTTCCATATCGATGAAGTGGTAAAGAAAACCGTGCTCGTGCGGGCAATCCTCCAGCAGAAAGGCAAGAGTCTTCTCCACCCGCTGCTCGCAGTCATAAGGGCGCAGGTAATTGCGTTTATGAGCGATGCACAGAGCAGTGAGACCAAATCCCGTCGCAGCAATGCTGGAGACGCGGCTAAGCGAAAGTCCCGCAGCCGGAGCGCGGTCTCGCACCATGCCGGTGCGCGGACTTGCCTCGTTGTAGAAAAAGTCGCTGCCTCGCCCCTCCAGATCGTCGAGCAGTGTCTCGGCCGCCTTGGTGATCTGGGTAAGAGGCCGGTTGATAAAAACGCCGGGCGGGTGCGGATACTGCTGCGCCGCCTGCGATTCCGGTTTCGGCTCCTGGCCCGGCTTGACCTTCGGAGGCTGCGCCTGGTTCTGCGCCAGGCTGAGTGCCGGCGCGCCGAGAGCCAGAACGCCGGAAGCTCCGGCCCGCCTCAACAGATCCCGCCGGGTTAGTCGGGGTGCATCCAACGCAGATCTTTTCGTTTCTTCAAAATTCGACAAATTGCCAGTCCGCCAGGAGGTAGACGCCGCCCTCCCATCCCGGAGATGCCATCGGAGGAAGGCGATCCTAATCCACTGTATCGGAGGGGCGGGGCACAAGCCCAGGCGGAGCGGGCAAAAGAGGGAATTTCGACCCTGGATTCCATTGCAGCGATGCTCCTGTGAAGGGGATCGCGTCAGTACAACAGGGGGCCTTGCACCCTCCGCACGGGATCAAGCATCCGTTATCATCGGAGGGCGAATCACCGCGGGCTCTTGGCACACTATTCGTGGCCCGTGCAACCCTCAGAAATTTGAACCCTCAAATCCGCAAGGAGGAATGTTTTGGCACACGAAGTTCCACCTCTTCCCTACGATTACTCCGCGCTGGAACCCCACATCGATACCCAGACGATGCACCTGCATCATGACAAGCATCACCAGGCCTACGTCACTAACCTGAACGGAGCCATCGAGAAGCACCCTGACCTGGGCAAGCATTCTGCCGAAGACCTGCTGCGCAACCTCAACAGCGTGCCGGAAGATGTGCGCACCACAGTCCGCAACAACGGCGGAGGCCACGTCAACCACACCATGTTTTGGGCGATCATGAAGCCGAATGGGGGTGGCGAGCCGACCGGTGCGATTGCTGAGCAGATCAAGAAGGACTTCGGCAGCTTTGAGGACTTCAAGAAGCAGTTCAACGAAACCACCGCGAAGCAGTTCGGCTCCGGCTGGGGCTGGCTCATCTGGGACGGCAAGCTGAAGATCATCACCACCCCGAACCAGGATAGCCCGCTCATACAGGGCCACTTCCCTATCCTCGGCAACGACGTGTGGGAACATGCCTACTACCTGAAGTACCAGAACCGGCGTCCTGAGTATCTCGCCGCCTGGTGGAACACTGTGAACTGGGACGAGATCAACAAACGCTTCGAACAGGCGAAGAAATAAATTGCAGTGAAACGCAGGCGACTCTTCGGCGCGCCTGCGTTTCCCCAGTTTAGTTACCCCAGGTAATCGGAAATCTGTGCAGCCGGGAATTCCCGACCTTACGCGATTTCCCCTTTGCATCCCGGATGCCCACATCCGCAGGCCAGTTCCGTCACGTCTTTGTGGGACTCACAGTACGGGCTGCAATATTTCTCCGTGGTATTACACGAACACGCCGGGTGAGCGCACTTTTTCGCTTCTGCCATTTACATTCCTCCCGTGGGCCTGATAGCCAGCACAGCCAGTGGGATGCGCTCCCAGGTCGCCGACGCAGTCTCGGACGCAATTTGTTGTCCGCTGCGGATCCCGGACAAATTCATCCGCCTGTAACCTGAGATTCATCTCTCCTGCCATCCCTCCTGAGAGGAGATCACGCCATTGTTCGCTTCTCCTTCCGAGCACTTCGCAGTTCGGCAGCGTTGGCTCAATTCAGGCCCGAGGTGACCCCCATGGCCGAGATCAGGCCCTTCCCCAAAGCGGATTTTCGCGAACTCGACGAAGCCAAACCTTCCAAACTGCACTGGAAGATCATGTTCATCTCCGGCATGGGCTTCTTCACCGATGCCTACGATCTGTTCATCATCGGCGTCGTAATGACCGTGCTCCGCTCCCAGTGGCACGTGGGCAAACTCGAGGACAGCCTGGTCGAATCGACCGCGCTGCTGGCCTCGGCGATCGGCGCGCTGCTCTTCGGCCGTGTCGCAGACATGCTGGGCCGCAAACGCATCTATGGCGTGGAAGTTCTGGTGCTTGCCGCCGGCGCCATCGGCTCCGCCTTCGCCCCGAACATCTGGTGGCTGATCGGGCTCCGCTTCATCCTGGGCCTCGGTATCGGCGGCGATTATCCGGTCTCGGCCATCATCATGAGCGAATATGCCGGTAAAGCCTCGCGCGGCATGATGGTGACCCTCGTTTTCGCGATGCAGGCCGCCGGGCTCATTCTCGGCCCTCTCTTTGCCTCCGCCCTGCTTGCCACGCACGTCGATCAAAATCTTGTCTGGCGCATCCTGCTTGGCTTCGGAACCGTCCCCGCACTCGCCGTCTACTGGTCCCGCCGCCATCTGAGGGAGACCCCTCGCTTCCTCCACGCTGCCGGGCAGGAAGAGGACGACTCAGGGCGGCTTGTGCGCGCCGGTCACTATGACGAAAAGCGCCACTCCATCTCGTTCTGGGATGGCTTCCATCGGCTCGTTAACGACAACAAGCTCCTCAGCCGCCTCGTCGGGGTCAGCCTGGCGTGGTTCCTGATGGACTTTGCCTATTACGGCAACACCGTCTCGAGCCCGCTGGTCCTTTCCGCGCTGGGTGCGCATAACGATTTGCTGCGCAAGACCATGACCCAGCTTGCTATCTTCGTCGTGTTCGCTGCACCGGGATATGGTGTCGCTGTCCTCACCATGGACAAACTGGGACGCAAAACCATTCAGGCTCTCGGATTCGGCATGATGGCTGTAGCTTTTGCCGCCATTGCCCTGGTCCCCAACATTGAGAAACAAACGATTCCGTTCGTGATCATTTACGGCATCAGCTTCTTTTTCACGGAATTCGGTCCGAACGCCACCACCTTCGTTTATCCATCGGAGGTCTTTCCGGTCCGCGTCCGCTCCACAGGCCACGGCATCGCAGCAGCTCTCGGTAAACTCGGCGGCTTTGTCGGTGTTTTCACCTTCCCGTTCCTGATGCGCTGGCACGGTCTGCTCTCCGCTGAGTCGGCAGCTGCCCTGGTCAGCGCCTTCGGCCTCGCAGCCACGTTGCTGTTGCTGCCGGAAACGAAGGGCAGGAGCCTGGAAGAGCTTTCGTCCGAGTCGGAAACGCCGGTTGAGCGGGCAGCAGCGTAAGCAACTGAGAATTGCCCGGCCGTTCAACGGGGGCAGCCACCAGGAAGGCCTTCGGACTCCACAGCAGCTTTTGCCGCGAAATTGTGTCTAATGAGAGCAGGAAGGCTTTTGAACGATGCGTTTATCCTTGCTCTCTCTGCTGGTTTGCTGTGTGCTGGGGGAAACCTCCCCACTTGCCCTGTATGCGCAGGCGCCTGCGGTTCCTGCCGGTCAGGCCCATTTTGCCATCGTCACCGCCAATGACGGCAAGACCGTCGGCTCCTCGGAGTACTCCGTCACTGCCACCGCCGGCGGATACCAGATCGCTTCGCAGGGCGACATGAAGCTGGGAAGTTTCAGCTACTCGTTCACCAACAATAACCGGCTGGACAGCCAGCTCAACATCGTTCGCGACCAGCTTAGCGGTATGGTTAAGAGCGCGCAGGTCACCTTCGGCCTCGCCTCCGATTCCACTGGACGCCAGTTCCTCGTCAATATCACGGCCAGCGGCAAGCCTACGCAGAACAACTTCGATCGCCACCAGCGAACCGTACTGCTTCCCGATCTTGATCCGGCGGCATATGTCGAAATGGCACATTTCGCGGTAGAGCATCCCCCCGCCGCGTGGGTTGTCATCCCCAAGGAGAACGGGCTGCTGGTGCCCGCCGAATACGATCCGCAAGCGGATACCAGCGGCCGATTCCATGGCCAGCCCATCACGGTTCATCACGCCAGCGTGATCGTCAGCGCACAGAACGCAATTTCTGTCGAGCTCTACTACACCAGCGAGGGGAACCTGCTCGAAGCCGACCTGCCGGAGCAGAACTTCAACGTCATTCGCGACGATTTCCGGCTCGACAACCGGCCGCACTACACCCCTCCCAGGAATGCGGCGCCGCCTCAGGACCAGCAGTCGTATCCGCAACAGCAGCCGGCTACACAGCAGCCGCCAGTTCCGCAGCAGCCGCCTCAGTATTCGGTCCCGCAGGGCACGCAGCCGCAGGCGCTGCTGAAGAGCTATTAGTCCTGCAGCTCGGTTGCCAGGACACTCAGGGCCGGCTGCTCCACACCCA
Organism: uncultured Acidobacteriota bacterium; assembly: GCA_963825195.1. GTDB lineage: Bacteria > Acidobacteriota > Terriglobia > Terriglobales > Acidobacteriaceae > Palsa-343. The sequence goes on along the minus strand of CAWGSD010000005.1, from coordinate 3,831,963 downwards.
GCATGATGGAGAATGAATCCGGTTTACGTTTTGTTGGAGAATCCGGCGACGAGGCTGCTCAGCAGGCGCAGAGCGCGCGGGACAGCCTGGCGCAGCGGACCGGATAGCTCTTCTCCATATCCGAAGCAGCCCGCTCCCACCGTCAGCGCGAAGGCCCGGGCCGGGGCATGGCCACACACAAGTTCGGCCAGGCTGAGCAGGGCAGGTGGATCCAGCCGATGCGTCTCCGGGGGATCGGCGCAGGCCGCCAGGGGCGTCACGCGAATAGAGCCGGGCTCATCGGCTGCGCTGGCGTCGACGAAAATGGCCAGGTCGGTGTGAGCCAGGTCGTCGGCCATCTCCGGCGTGAATTGCTGGGCAGAAATGATCCGCAGTTCCGAGCGGGGAAAAAGATGCTCGGCCGCCTCGGCGATCTGCAAACCGACGCCATCGTCCTGGCGCAGGCAGTTGCCACAGGCCAGCAGCAGCGCCGGGTGCGGCACTACATTGGAAGGAACGGGCGGGTTTCCTGCTGCGGTTTTCACGACTTCCCTTCTTTCAATCGCGGCGCACTTCGCGGACCAGCGAACCATCCGGGGCACGCAGCTCGATCGAGAGCGGCATGCGTCCTATCGCGTGGGTGGAACAGCTCAGGCATGGATCGAAGGTGCGCACCACAGCTTCCACTCGATTGAGCATACCCTCAGCGACGTGGTCGCCCTGCACATAATGACGGGCAGTCTGAAGGATGCCTCTGTTCATCGCAGCGTTGTTTTGGCCTGTGGCGATGATGAGATTTGCCCAGGTGATGAGGCCGTTCTCATCCACTTTGTAGTGGTGGATCAGCGTGCCACGGGGGGCTTCCGCAACGCCGACGCCTTCGAGGTTATTGACGGACGCCGTCGCGCGCACGTGCTTGTCGAGAATGGCGGGGTTGGCCAGCAGAGATTCGATTTTCTCGGTAGCGTGCAGCATCTCGATGAGCCGCGCGTAATGATAGTGGAAGGAACTGAGCAGTGGCCTGGGCGACATCGCGCGAAACTTACGCCACTCCACATCCGCCAGCGGTGTGTCGCAACGGCCAGCCAGATTCAGGCGAGCGAGCGGCCCGACGCGATAGGTCCCTCCCGGATACCCGAGCGGCTTGTAGTAAGGAAACTTCATGTAGGTGAACGGCTCAACGGCTTCCCCGATGAACTCGCGATACCGTGCGGGTTCGAGTTCTCCGGCGATGATGTTTCCTTCGGAGTCGATGACCTGAAGGGAGCCGTCGTAGTATTCGGCGAGGCCGCGCTCGTCGACCAGTCCCATGAAAAGCGTTGGGAAGTTCGCGAACACTTCAATCTCGGCAGAGAACTTCTCCATGCTGCCGCGGAACCAGGTGATGGTCCTCTCGATGGCGGCGAGGGCTGCCGGAATCATGCCCAGCATCTGATCGCGCTTTTCTGCGCTCACCGGCTCATTCACCCCGCCCGGCACGGTCCATCCCGGATGGATGCGCCGGCCGGCCAGCATCTCGATAATCCGCTGTCCAAACTGCCGCAGCGCCACTCCGTCAGCGCCGATGGACGGGTGCGAGCGCGCCACATGCAGGATGCTGCGCTCTTCTGGATTGGCGTCCATCCCGAGCAGCAGATCGGGCGAGGAGAGATAGAAGAAGCTCAGGGCATGCGACTGAATCAGCTGCGCGAAGTTCATGATGCGGCGCAGGTCGGCAGCCACCGGCGGAATACGCACCGCGAGGATGGCGTCGCAGGCCTTCGATGACGCGACCAGATGACTCACCGGGCAGATGCCGCAGATGCGCGCGGTGATGTTGGGCATCTCGTAGAAGGGCCGCCCCTCGCAGAATTTCTCAAAGCCGCGCAGCTGCGTAACGTGGAATGTCGCATCCTGAACGATCCCGGCATTGTCGAGCTGCAGCGTAATCTTGCCGTGCCCTTCGAGCCGCGTGACGGGATCGATGACGATGGTGCGAGACATAAGCTCCCCTTGTCTGGCTCGTTTCAGCCGAAGTGGGCGATACCGCCCAGAGTGGGAATGCGCCCTGCCAGCAGTTCCGACAGCACCTGATAGATGGTGTCCGCAGAAGGAGGACATCCAGGAACGTAAACATCGACCGGCACGACCTCGTGTACCGGGCACACACGATCGAGCAGAGCCGGAACACCGATAGTCGGCACCTGCGGATGCAGGTCGACGTTTTCCTGATAGACGCGCAGGAAGACCGGTTGCGGCCCGAACGTGTTGCGCATGGCGGAGACATTGCCGGTGAGCGCGCAGTCGCCCAAGGATACCAGGATATGGGTATGTTCGCGAATCTTACGGATCTTTTTCAGATCGTCCTCACTAGCCACTGCGCCTTCAACCAGGGTTACGTCCACTCGATCGGGAAAGGTCTTGCGATCGACCAGCGGGCTGTAGACCAGCTGAAACTGGCTGCTCAGCTCAATCAGCCGTTCATCCATGTCCAGCAGCGACATATGGCAGCCGGAGCAGCCGTCGAGCCAGACTGTCGCCAGCGTCTTCAGGTCGCTCATGGCTGTTCTCCTTCCCGCATGATCCGCAGATAGGGCAAAAACTCAGGATGTTTGCGCACCTTGCTGCCGGCGCGGGTTTTCTCGAAGAGTGCGCCGGTCGGGCACACCTGCACGCATTTGCCGCAACTGGTGCAGGTTTCCGACGAGCCCCAGGGCTCGTTCAGATCAGTGATCACAAGGCACTCGGATCCCCGTCCCATGACCCCCCAGGTATTCGCGCCTTCAATCTCCGAGCAGACGCGCACGCAGCGGGTGCAGAGGACGCAGCGGTTATGATCCACGGTGAACCGCGGATGCGAGGCATCGACTGGGAGCTGTGGATACTGGTAGGGAATCTCGACGTGGGTCATGCCGAGGGTGAGCGACAGACTCTGCAGCTCGCAATTGCCGTTGGCCACGCACACCGAACAGACGTGATTCCGCTCTGCAAAAAACAGCTCAAGGATCATGGTGCGGTAGCGATCAATCTTCGGAGAATGGGTAGTGACTTCCATCCCCTCCGTGACCTGGGTGACGCAGGCCGGCAGCAGGCGGCGCGCGCCCTTGACCTCGACCAGGCAGAGGCGGCAGGCTCCTACTTCGGAGAGTCCATCGAGATGACACAGCGTGGGGATCGCAACGTTATGCTCGCGCGCAGCGTCCAGAATGGTCTGATCGGAGCGGGCGCTGATGTCCACGCCGTCAATGCACAGGGTGCGGATGTTCGGCTCTGCGCTCATACATGCACCTCCTGCGGCGCGCCCTTCTCGGCCGGACTGCACTCGCAGACGCCCGCCGGGCAGCGCTTCTCGTCGATGTGCGCCAGGTATTCGTGTCTGAAATAGCGCAGCGTGCTGAGAACGGGGTTGGGAGCCGTTTGCCCCAGCCCGCACAGGCTGGTCGCTCCCACTACTTCGCACAATTCGACCAGGCGATCAAGGTCGCGGCGTGTTGCCTCGCCGTTGCAGATCTTTGTCAGCAGGTCGTACATCTGCACTGTGCCCGCCCGGCAGGGAACGCATTTGCCGCAAGATTCGGTCATGCAGAATTCCATGAAGAAGCGGGCGACGGAGACCATGCAGGACGTGTCGTCCATCACGATCATGCCGCCCGAACCCATCATGGAACCGGCGCTGATGAGGGCGTCGTAGCTGATGGACAAATCGAGGTGCTCCTCGGGCAAACAGCCTCCCGAAGGTCCGCCAGTCTGTACCGCCTTAAATTTTCTTCCGTCGGGAACGCCGCCGCCAATACCGAAGATGATCTGCCGCAGCGTCATCCCCATCGGCACTTCGACCAGCCCGGTGCGCTGGATCTTGCCGGTGAGCGCGAACACTTTGGTGCCCTTGCTGCGGGCAGTTCCCATCGAGGAAAACCACTCCCCACCGTGGCGAATGATGGGCGCAACGTTGGCGAAGGTTTCCACATTGTTAATCAGGGTGGGTTCACCCCACAGTCCCGAAACGGCGGGATACGGAGGCCGTGGCCGGGGCGTGCCGCGTTTGCCTTCGATCGAGGCGATCAGCGCGGTTTCTTCGCCGCAGACAAACGCCCCGGCACCGAGTCGAATATCAATGTCGAAGTTGAAGGTGGTTTCGCAGATGGCATTGCCAAGGAATCCGCGCCGTCGCGCCTCCCGCAAAGCTACCGTGAGCCGCTGGACCGCCAGCGGGTACTCGGCGCGCACATAGATATAGCCCTTGGCCGCACCGATGGCATACGCTGCGATGGCCATGCCCTCGATGACGCGCTGCGGATCGCTCTCGAGCACGCTGCGATCCATAAATGCACCGGGGTCGCCTTCATCCCCATTGCAGATGACATATTTCTGCGCGCCTTTGACCTTCGCCACGGTGTCCCATTTGAGACCGGTCGGATACCCACCGCCCCCGCGCCCGCGTAGGCCGCTTTTGGAAATTTGCTCGATAACGGAAGCGGGCGACATATCCGTCAGTGCTTTCAGCAGCGCCTCGTAGCCGCCGCGCGCGATATATTCGTCGATCTTTTCCGGATCGATGTGGCCGGAGTTCTCCAGCACCACGTGACGCTGCCCGTCGAAGTAGCCGCCGAGATGCGGATCGAGCCTCGCCATCGCCTCCCCGCCCAGAGCAGCGACAATCTCCTTCGCATCGCTCTCGCGAGCGTGACCGTAGCGGGTCTCCGCTGGCTCGATGAGCACCATGGGACCGGCTGCGCAGAGGCCCATACATCCGGTGCGCCGCACATGACAACGCTTGCCGCTGCCCCCCGCCTCTTTCTCAATCGCGGCCTTCACCTTGTCGCTGTGCTGCGACAGGCAGCCTGTGCCCATGCAGACGTTCACTTCGAAATCGAACTGTTCCCGTTCTTCCACGGCTGCGGTGGCAATCTGCTGGAGTTCCTCCACGTTCATTGCATCGTCCACCTTTCCAGCTCCGCCATCAGCTGCGGCGCTTCCATCTGCCCGGAAAGTTCCCCATCGAGCAGCACCACCGGGGCCCTCCCACAGGCGCCGACGCAGCGAGCTGTCGTGAAGGATACTTCGCCGTCCGGGGTGGTCTGGCCAGCCTTCACGTGCAGCAGCTTCTCGGTTTCGGCGACCAGCTTGTCGGAGCCCTTGATGTAACAGGCCGTGCCGAGGCAGATGGTGCAGGTATGCCTGCCCGGCGGCTTGAGGCTGAAGAAGTGATAGAAGGTCACCACTCCGTACGCCTGGCTCAGCGGAACGCGCAGCGAGTGCGCAACGAATTTGATGGCGGGCTCGTCGAGAAATCCAAAAGAGGACTGCACCGTGTGCAGGGTTTCGATGAGCGCATTGCGCGAGTAGCCGTGCTTGCGCATGGTGCCGTTGACGATTCGCCAGCGTTTGTCATCGGAAGGCAGAGGCGGTCGTTCTGCGTAGAGCGGCATGCTGGTCCCCCAGTCGCAGACTGCGGTTCGCAATCCCACCCGGTGCTTCAGCCGAGTGTGAAGCGGGGACGGGCGGAGAAAGTCTTTTCCGTGCCTGCCGGCGAGAGCGATGCCTGGGAACGCTCGGACAGTCAGCGCGCGGTTACCAGATAGGTTGGGGCCTCGTGGCAACGATTGTCGGTGACATCGATCACTGCGCGCAAGTGAAATCCTCTGTTATTCACCGATATCTTCGTTCCAGACTTCCGGGTGCGCACGGATGAACCCGGCCAGCAGATCGACGCATTCCTGCGAATCGAGATCGATGACTTCGATACCCAGCGAGCGAAGCCACTCGATCCCACCCTGGAATGTCCGGCTTTCGCCGACGATGACGCTGCGAAAGCCAAACTGCCGAATCAGGCCGCTGCAGTACCAGCAGGGCGCAAGCGAGGTGACCAGGATGAGGTCGCGATACGAACGCTGGCGCCCCGCATTGCGGAATGCATCGGTTTCGCCATGCGCGGAGGGATCGCCGTGCTGCGCGCGGCGGTTGTGGCCGGCTCCGAGCAGGCGCCCGTCACGTGTGAAAATTGCTGCGCCGATGGGGATGCCCCCTTCTTCCAGCCCGGTGCGCGCCTCGCGCAGTGCGGTCTCGAGCAGGAGGTGCGGGTTGACGGCTGCATCCATCGGCTCCAAAATAGCAGGTCGGTGAAAACCCGTGATCCCGCGCACACGCGGTGCGGTGCCGGGTTGCACCATCCACACGAAGGCAGCGTGTCTGCCCGTAATGTGCATCCATTCCGAGAACGGTTCAACCAGATTGACGCGGAGGAAAGATGAAGAGCAGAGATGCGGATATCCACAAGGGCGCGATCGAAGACAAACCCTCACAGGAATCTCCCGCTGGCGAATCGCACAATCGGCTCGCCAACCAGCTGCCGCATCGCGAAACCGACGAGGATATCAAAGACAGCGACTCCGACTTTCCCGAGCCGGGTTCCAATCCCGAGCACTCCTGATCCGGACCGAAGCTCTGCCATAATTTCCCTATGCTGGTGCTTGCCTCCGCGTCGCCGCGGCGTCGCGACCTGTTGACACAGGCGGGATTCGAATTCACGGTCGTTCCTAGCTCTGTTTGTGAAGATGTTCGTCCTGGAGAGTCACCGATCGCCTACGTGCTGCGTCTGGCGCGCGAAAAGGCTGGGGCGGTTGCAGCTTCAGCAGAGTTGGAGTCGCTCTCTGGCCGCACAGGGGAGCCGGCTCTGATTCTGGGTGCGGACACCACGGTGGTCGCGCCCAGCGGCGAAATCCTCGTCAAGCCGGAAAGCGATGCCGACGCCGCCCGCATGCTGCGCATGCTCTCCGGAGCTGTGCATCAGGTGATCACCGGCGTGGCGCTGCTGGCGGGAGATGCGGTTGAAGCGGCTGCCGAAGTGACGCATGTGACGATGGTGACGTTGTCAGATGCCGAGATCGCAGCGTACGTCGCAACCGGAGAACCGCATGGCAAAGCCGGCGCTTACGCGATTCAGGGCCGGGCTGGACGCTGGATTCCGCGCGTCCACGGCTGCTATTTCAATGTGATGGGATTGCCGCTGGCGCTGACCACCAGCATGGTCGAGGGGGCGCAGTTGCGGCTGAGCAGACCAACCAACGCGCGCCTCACCACGCAGTAGGCCCGCTCCAGCCGCGGTTTCGGCAGCGGTTGCAGCTGCGGCTCGACGGCATGCATCGCCTGTTCGGGCACGGTTACCGCGCCGCCCGCGCCCTCGTCGCTGTCGTCCTGGCTGGCCGCCTGCTGCCAGCTGCGCACCTGCGCCCGCCCCTGCTGTTGCTCGATCAGCACCCGGTCCGGCGAGGCCGACGCCTTGATGCGCGTCGTGTGGATGGCCACCGTGCCTGGCTGCCGCAGACCCGCGCTGCGCGCCACCTCCAGCACCTGGGTGAAGACGTCGTTCAACGCCCGGGCATGCCGCCGCCGGAAGGCGTTCAGCGCCCAGTAGTCCGGCCGCGCCCCGCCCGCCAGATAGCGAAACCCAGGTCCTCGTAGATGCGCTGCTCCAGCCGCCACGACAAGGTGATGCCCAGCGCATACGCGTACAGCCACACCTTCAGCAGCAGGAAGGATGGCAGAGCAGGCTGCCCTCGGCTGCATACGACTCGTGGAAACAGCCCAGATCCGAATTTGCGCAGCATCGCTCCAGGTCTGGCCCAGTGCCGCCCTCGCCAGCCGCGCCTGCGCTACAATTTTTCTATAGCCGGTTACTGTTTGAAGCGGCGCACGCGCGGTTTCACCTTACACAACAATGGGCGTGTCGGGGAGAACGAGGTCCGCGCACTCAAATCCGGCGCTCGCAAAGGACGCCCCAGATCTCATGGCAATGCATGTGACGAGCAGGCTCCCTTCTGCCGCCGCGAACGGCAGGAACGGACACTCGCTGATCAGCGACGACAAGTTTCGACAGCTCTATGCGCTGACGCTGAAGTTGCGCCGGCTTACACAATCCGGAAACGGCGCGGTCGCGCGGCGTTGGCTGCGCGGCAGCGAGGCGGCTCTGGCTGCAGTGGCTGTTGATCTGCGCCCACGCGACGTGTTGGTCTCGCCTTCCGGTTCCACGCTGTGCGATCCATTGCCCCGCGGCGTCGTGATGCCGGCCATCAGTCGCTTTGACGACAGCATTGCCGAAGCCATAGCCGCCGCCGTAGCGGCCCGTCTGAAGAAGACCGCCGCAGTCAGCGTGCTGGTTTGCGCAGAGGCATCGGCAGAGACCTTACTGCGCGAAGCGTATGCGATCGCCGCCCGCGCCAGGCTGCCTCTGCTGTTTATCGAGCGCGGACTCGCCGAGAACGGCCGCGCAGTTTCCCCGAAGCCGGCCGCCGGCGCCCATGAGTCCGAATCGATGCCCGCCATTCCGGTTGACGCGCAGGATGTCGTGGCCATTTATCGCGTGGCCCACGAGTCCATGACCCGGGCACGCGCCGGCAGTGGTCCCACCCGTATTCAGTGCGTGCCGTGGGTGGCTCCTCTCAGTAGTCGAAAAGAATCGCAGGCGGCCAGCGCCGATGCCGTCGAACATCTGGAACGATGGCTCATCGGCCGTGGCTTGCCGGCCGAGCAATGGCGCCGCGAGATCGCTGCGGAGATGGAGAACAACACCGGGCATCGGCAGTTACAGCGCAGCGCAGATCCGCCCGCCACCAACGGTTCGGGTGACACAACAGAGCGGCCTCCGCAGAGCTTTGCGTGAGCACCGGCAGGATTGAGGGTTCATGACGACGACAAAGGTAAGCATTCCCGCACAGAGTGACTTTTCTCAGGAGCTTCGCGAGTGGATCGAGGCTTTTGACGATGTGGTAGTGGCTGAAGGACCCGAGCAGGGCGCCGAATTGCTCACCGCTCTCAAGCGGCGCGCCCGCGAAGCTGGCATCTCTCAGCCCAGCGAACTGACCACACCGTATGTGAACACCATCCCGAAGCACGAAGAAGTGTCCTACCCCGGCGACCGCAAACTGGAGCGCCGCATCGAGAGCCTGATCCGCTGGAATGCGATGGCCATGGTGCATGGCCAGAACAAGAAAGACAGCGGCATTGGCGGTCATATCGCCACCTACTCCTCGCTCGCGACTCTGCTCGAAGTCGGATTCAACCACTTTTTCCATGCCAGCTATGGCGATCAGCCCGGAGATTTCGTCTACTTCCAGGGCCATGCTTCGCCGGGAATTTATTCGCGGGCTTTTTTGCTGGGCCGTCTCGACGAGCAGCGGGTGCTGAACTTCCGCCACGAGCTGCGCGATACGCCGGGATTGTCGTCGTATCCGCATCCCTGGCTGATGCCGGACTTCTGGCGTTTCCCTACGGTCTCGATGGGAATTGGGCCGCTGAATGCCGTCTACCAGGCGCGCTTCATGAAATACCTCGAGAACCGCGGCCTGATCGAGAAGACGCCGCGCAAGGTGTGGGCGTTCGTCGGCGATGGCGAGACCGATGAAGTCGACACCCTCGGCGCACTTTCCATTGCGCGCCGAGAAAAGCTGGACAATCTGGTCTTCGTTGTCAACTGCAATCTGCAGCGGCTGGATGGTCCGGTGCGCGGCAATGGACGCATCATCGACGAACTGGAAGGTGTCTTCCGTGGCGCGGGCTGGAACGTGATCAAAGTGATCTGGGGCTGCGACTGGGATGACCTGCTGGAGCGGGACCACACCGGCCTGCTGCTGAAGCGCATGGAAGAGTGCGTCGACGGCGAGTACCAGGCCTTCAAGGCCAAGGGCGGCGCGTATATCCGCAGCGAGTTCTTCGGCAAGTATCCGGAGCTGCTGGAGTTGGTCAAGGACATGACCGACGACCAGATCTTCCACCTGCACCGCGGCGGACACGACGCCACCAAAATCTACAACGCCTACAAGCGAGCCACCGAGCACAAGGGCGGCCCAACGGTCATCCTCGCTAAAACCGTAAAGGGTTACGGCCTCGGCAGCACCCAGGCACGCAACGCGTCGCACCAGGAAAAGAAAGTCGCCGACGATGCGCTGGTCGAGTTCACCCAACGTTTCGACCTGCCGATTCCCGAAGCGGACGCGCGCGCCGGCAAGCTTTACCGCCCCGCGCAGGACGCGCCCGAGATGCAGTACATGCATGCGCGTCGCCAGGGCCTCGGCGGCTACATGCCGAAGCGCGACGTGCCGGAGCTCAACTTTAAAGCACCGGAGCTGGAAACCTTCAGCGAATGGACCGGAGGCTCACGCGGCCGCGCTGTCTCCACCACCATGGGCTTCGTCAGCATTCTGCGTCACCTCATGAAGGACGACGCCATCGGAAAATTCATCGTCCCCATCGTGCCCGACGAGGGCCGCACCTTCGGTCTTGAGTCGGCCATCCGCCAGGTAGGCATCTACGCCAGCGAGGGCCAGAAATACAAGCCGCACGACGTGGACATGCTGCTCTACTATCGCGAGGAGAAGGACGGGCAGATCCTCGAAGAAGGCATCACCGAAGCCGGCTCGATGGCGTCGTTCACGGCGGCCGGTACAGGCTACGCGAACTACCTCGTGCCCACCATTCCGTTCTACATGTATTACTCGATGTTCGGCTTCCAGCGCGTCGGCGACATGATGTGGGCTTTTGCGGATTCGCGCGGCAAGGGCTTCCTGATGGCCGGAACCGCGGGCCGTACCACCATGACGGGCGAAGGCCTGCAGCACCAGGATGGCCACAGTCACCTGCTGATGACCGTGATCCCCACCTGCGTGAGCTACGACCCCGCATATGTCTACGAGTTGGCGGTGATCCTGCAGGACGGCATCCGCCGCATGTATCAGGACGGCGAAAACATCTTCTACTACGTCACCATGTACAACGAAGATTACGCCATGCCCGAGATGCCGGAGGGTGCCCGTGAGGGCATTCTGCGCGGCATCTACCGCCTGCGTCCGGCTGCCGGTGGAAAGCCGGTGGCACAGCTCTTCGGCAGCGGCCCTATCCTCAACGAGGTGCTGCGCGCGCAGGAAATCCTGGCCGACAAATACGGCGTGCAAACCGATGTTTGGAGCGTGACCAGCTACAACGAACTCCGCCGCGAAGCCCTTGATATCGAGCGCTGGAACCGGCTTCATCCGACCGAACCGGAGAAGACACCCTATGTCCTCTCAACGCTGGGGAAGGCGAAGGGGCCGATTATCGCGGCGACGGATTACATGAAGGCTGTGCCGGATCAGCTCGCTCCCTGGCTGACCACGCGCCTGGTGTCGCTGGGCACCGATGGCTTTGGGCGCAGTGACAACCGCGAGCATCTGCGCCGGCATTTCGAGGTCAATGCCGAGTCCGTTGTGATCGCAACTCTCTCTAAGCTGGCCCGCGACGGCAAGTTCGACGCGAAGCGCGCACAACAGGCATTTGCCGACCTGGGCGTCGATCCCGAGAAGGGTAACCCGGCGCACATGTAACGGCGCCGGTGGCGATTGGGGCCAGCATGACAGCTCTGTCATACTGCGCCCCCTTCCCTTTTCCCCACCTGCTTGACAGCGACATGTCAATCCGCCAGGCTGAAGTCACCAGGAAAGCCAGCGAAGCAGCGGCTGCAGTATCCGAACGTGGGGAGTGTCTGCCCGCTTCCATTCGTTACCTTGCCCCGAAAGGCATGAACCCGCCGAGGTGTTCTTGAGATCTTTTGTAGTCCTGCCCGCGATCCTCCTGTCCAGCGCGCTCTTATCACAAATGCAGGCACAGAACTCCGCCCCGCAGCCCCTACCTCCGAACTACCATCCCGCCGCGGCGATGATCGAAACCAGCGCAGAAGGTTCCACCTACGTGCCCATGGACAGCTGGATTTATCCGGCTCTGGACCGGCTCCACGCCCTCGGCTACCTCGATTCCGCCTTTCTCGGCCTGCGCCCCTGGACCCGCCTGAGCATCGCACACATGCTGGAGCAGAGCGCCGATCGCATCGACAGCGCCACCAATAACGACGAGGCCAGAGACATCTACCTCGCGGTCCTGCATGAGGTGCAGCCCGACGTTGACAATGCTACCGAGATGAATCGCCCCAGCGGGCAACTGGAGAGCGTCTACACCCAATTCCGCGGCATCAGCGGCCTGCCCCTGCGCGACAGCTTCCACCTCGGCCAGAGCATTTTTAACGACTACGGCCGCCCCTACGAAGGCGGATTCAACGATTACACCGGTTTCAGCGTGCGGGCGGAGGCTGGCCGCTTCACCTTCTACTATCGGGGCGAGTACCAGCACGCGCCCAGCGCCGCCGGCTATTCCCCGGCGTTGGCGACTTTTCTTTCCCAGAACATCGATCTCATCCCCATCGCCACTAATCCCGTCCAGGACACCATCCCCCTCGGCCCCATTTCCTCGGCCAACAACGCGCGGATCATGGAAGCGGTCATCTCCTATCATCTGCTCGGGCACGAAGTCTCCTTCGGCAAGAGCGATCACTGGATGGGGCCCGACCAGGGCGCCAGCATGCTCTACAGCAACAACGCCGAGAATATCTATCAGTTTCAGATCGATCGCGTGGAGCCTCTGCGGATTCCGCTGGTGTCGCGGCTGACGGGCCCCTTCCGCTACGATTTCTTTGTCGGCAGCCTGAAGGGCCATACCGACCCCAACGATCCCTGGGTGCACGTTGAAAAGATCAGCTTCAAACCCACAAAGAACCTGGAGTTCGGCTTCGACCGCATGGTCATCTGGGGCGGTAAGGATCACGAGCCCATTACCATCCACACGTTCCTCAAGAGCTTCTTCAGCTTCCAGAATGTATCATCGGCGGAAAAAAATTCCCGCAGCGATCCGGGCGCCCGCTTCGGAACCTTCGACTTCAACTACCGCCTCCCTCGCCTGCGCAACTGGATCACGCTTTATAGCGACTCATTCGTTCACGACGATGTGAGCCCCATCGACGCCCCGCGCCGCGCCGCCGTGCATCCCGGCATTTATCTCGCGCGCTTCCCCGGCCTCGAGAATCTCGACCTGCGGGTCGAAGGCGCCAGTACCGATTCCAGCCCCGTTGGCCCGCGCGATGTCAAGGGCGAGTTCTACTACTACGAAGTCATCCAGAAGCAGGGGCCCACCAACAAGGGTTTCCTGATGGGAGATTGGGTCGGACGCCAGGATAAAGGAGGCCAGGCCTGGCTGACCTATCATTTGTCGCCAAGGGAAGATGTGCAGTTCATGTACCGAAACGACAAGGCGTCTCCCAAATTCATTCCCGGCGGCACCACGATCAACGACTTTCGCGGTACGGTGCGCAAACGGATCGGCGAGGACTTCGAAGCACTGGGCTGGGTGCAGTACGAAGGGTGGAAGGCTCCCATCTATCAACCAGGCAAACAGAACGACACGACCGTGGCCGTGCAGTTCACCTGGTTTCCCCACCAGAAAGAGCAGCAGTAGTCCCGGACTTCAGTTGCTGTAATGCCGCAGGGCGCCATCGCCATACGATGGGAGCACATGAGCTCTTATCGTCCCCGCATCCGACTGCCGCTGGCGCTGCTGCTTCCCTTCGCTGCCTCGGCGCAGCCAGGGCTATAAGCAATGGACAGGGCTGGTGCTGCGAACTCCCGAGCAGGCCAACATGTCCACGACGGCGTACAAGTCGGCGGCGCGGCAACGGATCGTCGCAGCCAGCTATCGCATCGCTGTCAACCTGGGCGACCTGAATGGATCACCGCAGGCTGACGTGTCCATCAAGCTCCCCGACCGTTTTATTTCATTCGCTGAAGTGTCTCAACTGCGCAAGCGCGCCAGCAGATCCTGGGGATGTACCGGCTTGGCCAGAATTTCAAATTCGTGGCCCTGGGCTCGCACCCGGTCCAGCAAATCGGCCGTCGCCGCCTGTCCGGAGAACAGCAGGATTTTGCAGCCCGGCAGCATGGAACGGATCCGAATCGCCGCGTCGATGCCGTTCAGATCCGTCATAATGACGTCGCTGATCAGCATGTCGGGTTTCAGAATCTCCGCCATTTCGACGGCCCGCTCGCCGCTGTACACGGCGGTGGCATCGAAGCCGGCCTGGTTGAGAATGATCGCCAGAGTATCGGCTATTACGCGCTCGTCATCTGCGACAAGCACCCGGGGTTTTGCCTGGTTCGTCGCCTGGATTTCGGACATTCTTTTCTTACCAATTCCTTGTCGTCACGTGAATCAGGAAAGCCGGGGTAGCGGGTCGCCCGGGTCGGCCGCTGGGGAACGGTCGCCGAAACAACCTGCACCTATGATGATACGCTTGCTTCGAGAGATGCTTTCTCCAAAAGCAATGCTCACAGCCTAATGCAGGTCCCGCGTTGAAGTCGAGTCGGGGTTCGCACTCGGGGCAGGATACCGCGAATGCCGGCCAGAAATCTGAATCAGTGACCGAGACTTATGACCGAACCGATCATCCAGGCACGGCAGGTGGAGAAGTTCTATGCCCAGTCAAAGGAAGCGCGCATCCAGGTCATCGCGCCCACCGATCTCGCGATCTACCCGGGCGAAATCGTCGCGCTGCTGGGGCCCTCCGGTTCGGGCAAATCAACTCTGCTGCGCGTGCTTTCCGGGCTCTCACGCCCCTCCGCCGGCACCGTACTATGGCACGGTAAGGATCTGAACTCGGCAGACATCAACGTCTCCATCGTCTTTCAGAGTTTTGCCCTCTTTCCCTGGCTCACGGTTCTCGAAAATGTCGAAGCGCCCCTCAAGGCCCGCGGCATGGACGCCCAGGCGCGCCACCGCCGCAGCCTGCGCATCCTCGACACTGTCGGTCTGGACGGATTCGAAGCTGCCTATCCCAAAGAGCTCTCCGGCGGCATGCGCCAGCGTGTCGGGTTTGCGCGTGCACTGGTGGTCGAACCGGAAGTCCTGTTCATGGACGAGCCGTTTTCGGCGCTCGATGTTCTCACTGCCGACAACCTGCGCGGTGAGTTGCTGGAGCTGTGGCAAAAGAAGACCATCCCCACCAAGGCCATCTTTCTCGTCACCCACAACATCGAGGAAGCGGTGCTGCTGGCCGACCGAATTATCGTGCTGGGCCGCAACCCAGGTCACGTGCGCACCGACTTCAGGGTAACCCTGACCCAGCCTCGAGAGCGCAAGGACTCCGCATTCACCGCGCTGGTCGACTATATCTACAAAGTGCTCACCAAGCCCGATGTCCCGCCGGCCGAAATGCCCGTCTTCGGCAACGGCCGCCGTATCCGCGATCAGCGGCAGATGCGGTACGAGATGTTGCCCCACGCGCGTCCCGGCGGCATTGCCGGCCTGCTCGAGCTGATCATCGATCTCGGAGGCCGCACCGATATTTACCGGCTGGCCGATGAGCTGGCCTTCGAAATCGACGACCTCTTCCCCATCGTCGAAGCCGCGCAATTGCTCGGCTTCCTCAAGGTCGAGGAAGGCGATGCTGTCATCACGCCCGAGGGGCGAGCCTACGCGGAGTCGGAGATCCTGCAGCAGAAGGAATTGTTCCGCACCGCGGCCCTCAATCACGTCCTGCTGCTGCGCCAGATCACGCGCGCGCTCGCCAACAAGAGCGATCATTCCGTTTCCGAAGAGTTCTTCCTCGACATGCTCGACGAGCAGTTCAGCGACGACGAATGCGAGCGCCAGCTGGCCACCGCCATCAACTGGGGCCGATACGCGGAGCTCTTCGACTGGGACGATTCGCGCCGTCGCTTCGTCTATCACGAGCATGAAGGCGAGGAACTTCCCGAGCCCGCTTCCGAGGAAAAGACCGGATGAGACCGCGCTTCACGCTCTCCCGCACCCTGGTGATGGAGCGGACGTGGCCGTTTTTTATCGACTTGAGTGTGGCCGCCGCACTGCTGGCTGGCTTCTACGCCATTCTCTGGATTGCTAAATTCTGGTTCAGTTCGGCGATTCCGGAAGTCGAGATCTACCGCTCACCTCTACACCTGCCGCTCTACGCGTTCTACTCGCTTGTGCGCATCTTCCTGGCCTACGCGCTCAGCCTGGTCTTTGCCATCGCCTATGGCTATACCGCAGCCTACAATGAGCGGCTGGAAACGCTCCTCATCGCCACTCTCGATATCCTGCAGTCGATCCCCGTGCTCAGCTTCCTCCCCGGCGTCATGCTGGCCATGATGTCCCTCTTCCCGTCCCGCCAGCTGGGTATCGAGTTCGGCGCCATTCTGCTCATCTTCACCGGCGAAGTGTGGAACATGGCCTTCAGCTTCTACACCTCGCTCAAGAGCATTCCCCGCGAGCTGATGGAGGCCTGCGCCATCAACCACTTCTCCCGCGGGCAGCGCCTCTTCCAGCTCGAACTGCCCTTCGCCGCCATCGGCCTCGTATGGAACTCGATCGTCTCGGTAGCCAACGGCTGGTTCTTCCTCATGGTTTGCGAGATGTTCCCCGTAGGCAGCCGTAATTTCCGCCTTCCCGGCCTTGGTTCGTATCTGCAGACTGCTGCCTCGCACGGCGATTGGGCGGCCATGACCTGGGGCGTCATCACCATGGTTCTCATCATTGTCATCACCGACCAACTGTTGTGGCGCCCGCTGATCGCGTGGTCGGACAAGTTCAAATTCGAAACCGTCGAGAGCAGCAGCCGCGTCACCTCGCCGGTGCTCGACGCGCTGCGCAATTCCAGCGTCGTTGGGATCATCAACCGTTACACATTCCGGCCGATGTTCGAGCGCTTCTACATAGAACTGGCCGAGCGCCGGCGGAGCAGGAAACCGCGCGCGGAAAAGCGGGCCTCCTGGACGCAATCCACAGCTTTCTACGTACTGATCGGAACGCTGTTGCTGGCCGTGATCGGCTTTGCAGCCGTCCACGCCCTTCTCCTGCTCAAACAAATCCATGCCAGCGAGTTGTGGCGCCTGCTCGCCGGCGCTGCGCTGACCTTCCTCCGCGTCAACGCGGCCCTGCTGGTCGGTTCGCTCTGGACGATTCCCGTCGGCGTAGCCATCGGCTTTAATCCTCGCCTTTCCCAAATCGCACAGCCGGTGGCGCAGATCGCGGCGTCCTTCCCTGCCACGGCACTGTTCCCGCTGATCCTGATCGCCCTGGAACGGATCGGCGTAGGCCTGGGTATCGGCTCTCTCGCGCTGATGCTGCTCGCCGCCCAGTGGTACATCCTGTTCAACGTGATCGCCGGAGCGCAGGCCATCCCCTCCGAACTGCGCGAGGTCGCCACGCTCTTTCGCTTCCCTGGAATCCAGCGCTGGACCACGGTCATTCTCCCCGGCATCTTCCCCTTTCTGATCACGGGCCTGATCACTGCTTCCGGCGGCGCGTGGAATGCCTCCATCGTCGCTGAGTATTTCCAGCTGAAGGGTCACACCCTCGCCACCCTCGGCCTTGGCGCGCAGATCAGCGCTGCCAGCGATCACGGCAATTACCCTGTGATGCTGGCAGCGACCATGATCATGGCCCTCATGGTGGTCACCATCAACCGCCTCGTATGGCGTCCGCTATACAAGCTCGCAGAAACGAAGTACCGGTTGGAGGGTTGACCAGCCAGCGATTCGAGCCCCCGGCAATTACCGCGAAAAGATCCGCGCAATGGTCGCATTGCGGTAATCGAAGACCCGCTCCACCGACTTGCGCACGAACAGCGCGTTCGCCAGGCCGTCGATGGGTCCGAACGACAGCTCGTATTCGACCCGATCCCACATCTGCGTCCCATCCAAAACCTCGGCAAATTCGTGGCGATGATGCCACCAGCGATACGGCCCGCTCAACTGGGTATCGATGAAGAAGGATGGCGGCTCGAAGGCTTCGATTAGCGTCCGCCACTGGAAGCGCACGCCGTAGAGACGCAGCTCGTAATCGATCTTCGTGCCGGCTCGCATCTCGATCGGCGGAGGCGTCAGCATGTGAAAACGCAGAAAGGGTGGCGTGATACGTTCGAGATTAGCGGCTTCGGCGAAGAACGCGAAGACCTTCTCGCGTGGCCGGGCAACAAACAGTTCGCGTTCGAGATGGTACGGCATCAGTCCGCGGGACTAGGCAGCAGGCGCTTCCAGGTTCGCTGATTGCGCCGGAAGCTCTTTTTCAGGTCTTCAAGGATACGCTCGAAGTCGGAGTGGCCGCGCAACCGGTTCCAGGCCGGGTTTTTCGAGAACCAGGGATAGTTCTCATTCCCCAGATAAATCGCGCGGCGCAGCCAGTGCAGCGCCTCGCTCTCGTCACCGTCAACGGCGAAATACGTGGCCAGACGGTAGGACATCTCACTGTCGGCTTCCGCAGCAGCGATGGATTCCTCGGTGATGAGCGAAGCAGCCCGCTCGCGCTCGCCCATCTGGACATAGCACATAGCGAGGGTCGGGACAGCCAGCCGCATCGAGCTGTCGTCGCGAATCACTTTTTCCAGAATGTCGACCGCCTGATTGAGATCGCCCTGCCGCATCCGCTGATAGGCAATCGACGTTCGCAGCAAAGGATACTTCGGCTCCAGCGTCAGCCCCTTCTGTAGTTCGTCCTCGGCCAGCTCCAGCTGGTTCTGGTACTGATAAACGCGCGCCCGGTGGTTGTAGATCACCGCGGCGTTCGACGGATTGAGGATCAGGGATTGATGAAACTGCTCCAGCGCTTCCTCATACATACCGTCGATACGCAGCGTAATGCCGGCGACCATATGCACGTTCCAGTCATTGGCCGCAGTATGCAGCAAATGTTCGATGCCGTGGCGCGCGCTCTCCTTTTCGCCGCGCGACAACAGCATGTAGACACGGTACAGGTTCGCTTCCACCGACCCAGGATCCAGCTCCAGCGCGCGATCCAGCGCTTTGCGGGCGGCCATTACGTGCATGTGCCCGCCGAATCCGTAGCGAATGTATTGCAGCTGCGTAATCCCCAGGCCGGCCCACGCCGGAGCGAAGCTCGAGTCTCGTTCCACCACCGCCTCGAACAACTGTCGCGCCCGGTCCAGGTCGGCGCGGCTGCCCGTCCTCTGCATGAATCCGGAGAGCAGCGCGCGCGCCTGCAGGTATTCCTCCGAAAGCTCCTCGCCCAGAGGCCCGGCGCGGTGGCCGTTCCGTTCCACCCCGGCCTGCAGTTGCCCAATGCCGCGCAGTGAAGCGAAAACCTCGTTACAGATCTCCGTTTGCACGGCGATCAGATCGAACGAAGGCACGCTGATGGTCCCCCCGCTGTGTAAACTCTGCCGTTCCACTTCCAGCAGTTGCCAGTTCAGGTCGAAGCCCTTTTCGGAGCGCAGGAAATTGCCGGCCAGCACCCAGCTCACAATGCAGCTTTTGCCCGATCTCCAGAGGATCCATCTGTGCAATCGGGAGGTGCATCAACGCGCTCGATGGCCGCACCACCAGGCTGGACATGCGGGCGATGCGCGCGGCAATTGCATCCGCAAGCGCAAAGCCGTATAGCGGAGCCACGTCGGTGGCTCCAAGGTTCTGGAAGGGCAGCACCAAAATCGTATTCTGCTTCGCCTTCTCGTCCGAAGACTCGCGAAAGCGCTCTGCCAGCATCGAGAGCAGTCCGGTGTTCCGCTTCTCCTGCTCGGCCCTGGTCGAGGGCACCAGCACGGCAGCCGCATCGCCCGGGATGATGCCGGTCTCGATCTGCAGCGCCTTCATGATCGTCTTCAGCGCCTCGCGCACATCGGCCGCCGCCGAGTAGCGGTCGGCGGGGGTCTTCTGCAGGAGCCGGAAGATTACCGAATTCAGTTCGGCCGGAATGCGTTCGAGCGGCGCAGGGTCGAGGAACTGAATGGCGCGGATGCTCTGGAACTCATCGCCATCCGGCCGGGCAAACGGGTGACGACCACCCGCCAGCTCATACAGAATGACCCCCAGCGCCCACAGGTCGCTCTGCACGCTGCTTTGACCGGTGACGAACTGCTCCGGCGCCATATACGCGATGGTGCCGCCCCGCGCCGTATAGGTGGCGATCGGCGCGCCGGGCTTGCGCCGCGATGCCTTGGCCGGGTCAAATTCCACTTCCTCAGGAGGCAGCCGCCTGGCCAGGCCGAAATCGAGAATCTTCGCCAGGCCGCCGTCGGTCAGCATCACATTGGCAGGCTTCAGGTCGCGGTGGAAGATGCCGAGGGCGTGCGCCGCGCTCAGCCCGTCGGCGATCTGGATGCCCACCGACAGCACCAGCTGCAGACTCGCCGGCCCCTTGGCAATCAGCTTGTCCAGCGACTGGCCCGGGACATACTGCATCACGATAAAGGCTTCTTCGCCCTCTTCGCCTACCTCATAGATGGCGCAGACGTTAGGGTGCTCGATGGCGGACGCCATCCGCGCCTCGCGCAGCACCGTCGAGCGCATCTGTTCCAGGGTCAGGGCGCCGCGTTTCAGGACCTTCAGCACCACCGGACGCATCAGCTGGGTATCGTTGGCCAGGTAAACAATCCCGCTGCCGCCGGCGCCCAGTTTGCGGACCAGTTCGTAATGCTCGATAACGCGTGCCATACTCTAGTCTACCGGAGCCAAGTAAAGAGTGGTATCTTTACTTCTGGAAAACGGAGTAAAGATGGGCCGCATCAGCAGTGTCAGCAGTAAAGGACAAGTTACGATTCCTCAGGAAGTTAGAACCCGACTGGGCCTTCGCCCCGGTGACCGTGTTGAGTTCGTGGCAGAAGGGGATAAGACCATTGTCCGTCCGGCACGCGGGCATGTGAATGTGTTCGAAAAATACATTGGGGCCTTTCCCCACCTGAAGACCAGGGACGAGATCAACAATTGGATCCGCGAACTTCGTGAGGATGATCGGACGCCCGAATGAGAACGGCGATCGACACGAACATCCTTTCTGCTCTCTGGGGCGCAGAAGCGTCGGCGCAGCGGATTTCAGCGTTTCTGGACACGGCGAAGTCTCATGGTGGGCTGGTGATTAGCCCAGTTGTGTACATTGAGGCCCGCGGCCATCCGAGCATTTCAAAAACCGAGATGATTCGATTCTTTGAGGAAACCGGGATTACGGTGGAATGGGTCAGCGACCAACCTCTCTGGGAACTCGCTGCGGACCGTTTTGAGCGGTACACGCGGCGCAGACGCACCCAGCGCTCGGAGGAGCCAAAACGGTTTCCTGTGGATTTCCTGATCGCCTCGCATGCGCTGCTTCGGGCCGATCGGCTCGTGACTCTGGATCAGCGAAGATATCGCGCAGATTTTCCTGAACTAAATCTTGTTGAACTCTGAAGGCACGGGCGGCCCTGGCTACGGCTAATCCGCACCCAGAACCTTGCGCAGCCGAATTCCCTGCCGGTTCAGTTCCTCGACAAAGTCCTCGATCCGCACCAGAAAATCCTGGCTCGCTCGCACGAACTTGGGCATCGAATTCCACACATCGCGCACCGCCTCGGGATTCTCCAGCAGCGCCACCGCTGCCCCCGCCGCGGCAATGGCGATGCCGGATTTGCGTTTGCCGCTGATCAACAACAGGGCGCTGACCACCAGGGAGCCGGCAGCCACGCTGCGCGTCCAGTGGGTTTCCGAGAGGCTATCTTCGATCTGTCGCACAGCTTTCATAGGTTGAATTTCGCCGTCCATGAAGGGATTGGATGCACTCCGGCTAGTCGAGATCGAATTCGCGGAGCGGTTTGCCGGTGTCCGGCGTTTCCTTTGCCTTTTTCAAAGCCTCGGCAAAGCGCTTGTTAAAGACGTCTTCCCGGTTCTTCTCAGCCTCGAGTGACTGACGGAAGAGGCTCTCCTTGCGTTCTTCCTGCTCGCGCAGCGCCCTCGTCGCCGCGTCGAAATCCTCAAACGTGCGCTTGCGGGGAGCCGGCGTATGCGCGATCACCGCGCGTGACGCAACGTCGATCTTCAGGATCGCCCCGCAGTCGGGGCACGGCACTTCGATTATCGGATCAGATTTGACTGCCATACGGCATTCACCCAGAACACTTCCCGTCCAGAGGCTGAGTGTATCGCGGCGGCAGAAGGGGTGCAATCCCGGGAAACGGTCAGCAGCGCAGCGCAGATTCGGGTCAAAGGCGGATTAGAGATAAATGGCCTTGTGCCCGGGACACTCCTGTGTCGCCTGCTCCACCAGCGTCTCGATCAGGGCCGTGCCGTAGCGCGCCAGATACGCAATGCCGCCGATGGTCCGCTCCTGCGGATGCCGGTCAGGAAAAAGATTGAAAAATATGGTATCAACGTGGCGCCGGATGCTGCCTTCGCGCTGGAGCTGATAATTCGCCGCCAGCCGGCGCAGGCGGTTCATCTGGTAGCGCATTTTGGAGGCTGATACTTTGGCCGCGCGCCCCAGGCCCGCATCCAGCGACTCCATCCAGCCGACAAGTGTCTCCAGTTCCGCGTCCAGAGCGTTCCCGGTGGCGGCCAGGTGGCGCTTCCCCTCTACCGGCATCGCCCGCGCGCCCAGCCGGTGCCCCAGTTCGTCGGGATGCGACTCGAGAATATCGGCCAGAGAAAGCTCGTGCTGCGCCAGCACCTTAGCGATGCTCGGCTCAATCAGCGTGGCGCTCAGACGCGGCAGTACCGGCGTGGTGCGGCCCAGAACCGCCTCGTAGAGCACCTGCGACTGCGCGAAATACGCGACCTCCGCAGGCCCCCCCACATACGCTGCCGTCGGCAACAGAAAGTCCTGAAATACCGGGCGAAAGAGGGCATTGGGGCTCAGCCGCTCGGGCGCAGTATCGAGAATGCCCAGCAGGTCGTCGGTGGAGTACGGCGTTTTTCCCACGAACCATGAGCCGTTCCTGCGTCGCAGCGGCAGGCGTGCCCCAGTCCCCTCATCGATGAGGAAAAGTAAGCTGCTGCCCTCCGGTACCAGCACCTGGGAGTGATACCCGCGCTCGCTCAGCAGCCGATCGCGCTCGTGCAGCGCGGCTTCAAGGTCGGCGGCATGCTCGATGGCGTGACGCAGCACCGGCGCGCCCAGCGCGTGAAAACGCCGGTCCGACGCGTCGATGACGATCAATCCGTAATCGCTGAAGACGGCGGAGATCAGCCGCGCAAATGCCGACGTGAAGGTCGCATCGGGCGTATAACTCTCCGTCAGCAGGTCAAATTCCGGAGTGCCCCCAATGAGTTCCGCTGCGCGATCGAGCAGGCCTGAAACAGATTTACCCAAACGCACCCTGCCGACTGGCTGGCCGGCATGCGCCTCCTCCGGATGCAGCCGCAGCGTGTGCAGCGCATGCCGCGCAGGCAGCGTGATGTGGTCGGCTTCGGCAAGGTCGTGATCCTCGGTAGCCAGCCAGAAGATCGGCACAGCATTGGCAGCCCGAGCATGCTCGATGATGGTCGCGGCTTTAAACAGCGTGAACAGCGGTCCGCCGAACAGCGCCACCTGCTGCCCGGTAACAAACGCCAACGCGCCCTCGCGCAGTCTCTCAATATTTGCCAGCGTCTTCTCGCCAGCACCCCAGGCGAGGTTCTGCTCACGCAACAGGTCGGCGACGGACGAACGCATCGCCTCATCCTGTACCGGCCGGGCCGTTTTCCACGGCTGCGACCACGGAGTCGACACGAAAAAGGGCGCGAGCGGTTCTCGGCTGGACGTGTAGTCCAGAAACAACCGGCTGAGCCGGGGAAGCAGCGAAATGGGATAACAGTCGATCTGCACGGCAGCAGCCTGTTCCGAGTTTCTCACGCGCGCGCTTCGTCCCCTTTTCTGATCCTCATATCCCTCAGGATCTGCTCCCTGTCAACACCCGCGCCAGTGCGCGCCGGTTCTTCACGGGAAGCGACTCCAGAGCATGCAATGCGAGGGAATGATATACGCCTGCCAGAATCGGATGCCCGGCAAGGGCCTGAAGATGCAGTTTGACTGTAGCAGCATCCCCGCGGGCAAACGGGCCGCTGAAACTTTCCCGAGCCCCGCGCGAGAAAACGTTCCGCGCCGTCGCTTCGGAGAGTGCTTCGATCACCGCGGCTGCGTCGCGCTGGTTCAACCCTGCAGACCGTGCCGTTTCGACGGCCGCAGTGAGCGCGCTCACCAGCAACGGAGAAGCCAACGTTCCGGCAGCGTGATACAGAGCCTTACGCCTGCCATCTATGCGAAACTCCCGCCCTCCCAGCCGATGAACTACGCCAGTCAACGTCCGTCGCGCAGCCGGTGAGGCAGTTTCGATCCCGAAGAGCACGTGTGTAAGCGGGACCGGGCTGCGCGTCGGAAAGGTCATCACCGGATGCACCGCCGCGACCAGTGCCCCGGCAGACCGCGCGGCAGAGAGCGCATCGACCGTGAGCGCACCGCTCGAGTGCACCACGATCTGCCCGCGCAGCTTGCCGCCCGCGGCAAGCTGCGCGGCAACGGCCTCAATCTCGCCGTCCGGCACGCAGAGCCACAGGATCGGCGCATCAAGACGAGCCTGTTTCCAGCGCACGACCGGCAGACCGGACACATCGCGCGGAGTCCTGGCGCGCACCACGATTTCACGCAGAGGCAAACCCGCGCTGAGAACACCGTAGGCGAGCGAAGTCCCCCAGTTGCCGAGTCCAATGAGGGCGATGCTTTCCGCGCTCCTGCGCGCTCCAGGCTTCGTAGCTGGCATAGGAGTTCCTCGAGTGGATGCTACCGTATGGAAAGAGGGAGACGATGGCGAAGAAAAAAAAGTCGGTGAAGAAGAACGATGACCATGAAATTCCGGTGAAGAAGAAGCTGAAAATCGATCCCGGTCGGCCGGCACAGGTGCTGGAATCAAAAGTCGCCTATGAAGGACCACTCTTTCGTGTGCTAAAGGACCGTATTCAGGAGCCCAACGGCAAAGAAGCGCACCGCGATGTCATTCGTCACAATGGTTCGGTCGTTATCCTCGCGCTGGAGCGCTCAGGAAGCAAAAAAGATCCCCTCGTGCTCATGGAGCGGCAGTTCCGGCATGCCGCACAGCAGTACCTGTATGAGCTTCCGGCGGGAACGATGGACCCCGGCGAAGAGCATCTGGAGGCCGCAAAACGCGAACTCCTGGAGGAAACCGGCTATCAGGCAAAGAAGTGGACACAGTTGGTAAAGTACTACGCAAGTCCCGGTTTTCTTGGTGAATGGATGCAGGTATTTTTGGCAGAAGACCTCACGCCCGGGGAGGCACATCCCGAAGAAGACGAGTCGCTCGAGCTTCAGTTTGTGACGCTTTCCGAAGTATTGCGGTTAGTCGATGCGGGCAAGATCCGCGACGGCAAAACGCTTATCGGTCTCATGTACTACGACCGCCTGCGCCGCGCGAAAAAGAAGTAGGGGCGGTTTCGCTTTCAGGGCGGAAAACCAAAGCAACCGGGCCAGCGTCTCTTATGGACAGCAGGTTGGAGTTCCCAACCCAAGTCTGCCTGAGAGGAAGGTTCGTGTTTGTGGCTCAGTACAAAGGCAAAGTGAAGTGGTTTAACAACGCGAAAGGTTACGGGTTTATCGGCCGTGACGACGGACCCGATGTGTTCGTCCACTACAGCGCCATTCAGGTAGATGGCTATAAAAGCCTGAAGGAAGGCGACGACGTGGAGTTCGATATTATCCAGGGTCAAAAAGGACCCCAGGCGGATCAGGTAGTGCGCGCCCGCGAGGTCGCCTGAGGAACACGCTGCCGCAACTGACTTCATTCCCCGTTCTATAACCTGCTTATCCTGCTCGGGAGCGGGCTTTCTGTTTCTTTGCGCATTTTTTCGGCGTGCTTCGGCCGTGAGATTCTTTAGCTGGACCAGCGTCCCTGGATTCCCCTTCCGGGGACGTGGTCTAATCGTCTGCGATGGACAACCGGTCGATCGCCCAGTTGCTGGCAGAAACGGCGGACCTGCTGGAAATCGGCGCGGGTGATCCCTTTCGCATCCGTTCCTATCGCCGTGCCGCAGAAGCGGTCGAGTCGTCGACCGTACAGTTGAGCAGCATCGCAAACGACGCCAAAAAGCTCCAGGAGATTCCCGGCATTGGCAAGGGCATGGCCGCGAACATCCAGGAGATCGAGCGTGCCGGCACGCTGCCCCTGCGCGAAGAGCTGTTGCTGAAGTATCGTCCCACCATGCTGGAGTTGCTGCGACTCCCCGGTATGGGTCCCAAGACCGTCGCGCTGCTGTGGGACGCGCTGCAGGTCGCATCTATCCAGGAGCTGGAAATCGCCATCACCGCCGGCCGCCTCGCCGGCCTGCCGCGCTTCGGTGAAAAGCTCATCGAAAAGCTGCGCAAGGGCATAGAGGATTACAAGCAGAGCAGCGGACGCTTCCTGCTGAACGACGCTGAAACCGCCGCCGAGAAGCTGATCGCCTATCTGCGCGAATTTCCCGGCATCGAAACCATCCTTCCCGCAGGATCGCTGCGGCGCGGCCGCGATACCGTCGGCGATCTCGACATCCTCGCCACCGGGCCCGTCTGTGCGGAAGACAAAGTAAGCGCTGCCGTCGAGTACGCGGCGAAGTATCCGCCTGCCACTACCATGCTGGCCAAGGGCCAGAACAAAGTCAGCTTCCGCCTGCGCACCGGCCTGCAGGTCGATGTGCGCCTGCTGCCGGAGGGCTCTTATGGCGCGGCACTGCAATACTTCACCGGATCGAAGATGCACAACGTCACGGTGCGGCAGCGCGCGCTCAAACGCGGCTATACGCTCAGCGAATACGCGCTGGCCCGGATCGAGGACGGCTCCTTCGTTGCCGGCGCGACTGAAGAAGAAATTTACGCGGCGCTCGGCCTCGACTGGATACCTCCGGAGTTGCGCGAGAACTACGGCGAAATCGAAGCCGCCGAGCAGCATCGCCTCCCCGTGCTCATCGAAGAGAGCGACATCCGCGGCGACCTCCACATGCATACCGACGCCACCGACGGTCGCAACACCATCCGTGAGATGGCCGAGGCCGGCCTCGCTCGCGGCTATGAGTACATCGCCATCACCGATCACTCGAAGAACCTGGCCATGACCAACGGCCTCGACGATCAGCGCGCGCTGGACCACGTCCGCCGCATTCGCGATGTCGACGTGGAGTTGGAAGGCAGGATTCGCGTCTTTCCCGGCATCGAAGTGGATATCCTGGCCGACGGCTCCGTCGATCTGTCCAATGAAGTGCTGGCGCAGATGGATGTAGTCATCGCCAGCGTGCATTCGCTTTTCAATCAGCCGCAGGAGCAGATGACCGATCGTGTGCTGCGCGCCATCGAAAATCCGTATATTCACATCCTCGGCCATCCCACCGGCCGCCTGCTGCTGCGCCGCGACCCTTACGCGATTGATCTGCCCGCCGTGCTGCACCGCGCCGCGCAACTGGGCGTAGCCGTCGAACACAACGCCTATCCTGACCGCCTTGATCTCTGCGACCGCGACCTGCGTCTGGCAAAAGAACTGGGCTGCCGCATCGTCATCAACACCGACGCCCACCACACCAGTCACCTCGGCAAGATGCGCTATGGCATCCGGCAGCTGCGCCGGGCGTGGTTGCAAAAGCAGGATGTGCTGAATACCCTGGGCGCTCGGGACTTTCCTGGCGCACTGCGGGCGCGTCCCGCCTGAGCCCCAGTGCTAACAATCCCAAACCGAATTTCACTCCGGTAGAATGCGAGAGCAAGATGTCCGACAAAGACCAGACCGGGATTCATCCGCTGCTTACGGTAGTCGCTGCCCTTGTGATCTTCGTCTCTGTCGTCGGCGGATATGTCTGGTTCAACAATAAGCCGCCGGCCGACGCGGGCGAGGTAGTCTCCGTCTCGGCCTATCCGATTCACCGTGAGCTCTCCACCGGATCGGCGCTCGGCGGTATCAGTGGTGGTCCCAATGTCTACGACGAGCTCATCGTCATCGCAGACGTTCGCATCACCAGTAAGACCAACGAGCCCACCTCCCTGTTCGAGGTCTGGGGTGATGTTACGCTCGCCAACGGGGATACCCAGCGTTGCCTCGCGGCGAACGCTACGGATTATCACAAAGTATTCATCGCCTACCCCGACCTGGCTCCGCAGCAGAAAAGTCCGCTGCCGCGCGGAGCGACCGTCGCTCCCGGACAGCAGATTGAGGGGCAGCTGATCTTCCACTACCCGATTACCAAACAGCAGTGGGATCAGAAGAACAGCTTTGATATCGATATCGAGTTCACGCACCAGAAGGATTTGGTACTGCATGTAACCCCGGACGGGACGGGCAATGCTAAATAGCCGCTGACGACGAGGTTTCCCTCTGCACTTCTGCGGCACTGGCCGTCCCGAGTAACTCCGGATCGCATGACTGCGTCAGCCTGCCTTTCTGCTTTACTTCAAGATATGTTTGCCAAAGCGCAGCGCGTTCACTTCATCGGGATCGGCGGTATCGGCATGAGCGGCATCGCGGAGATCCTGATTAACCTCCACTACCCGGTCAGCGGATCGGATCTGCGGCGATCGCCGCTTACCGAGCGGCTGACGTCGCTGGGCGCTACGGTTTTCGAGGGTCATGCCGCCGCCAACGTCGTCGGCGCCGGGGTGGTGGTCGTCAGCTCCGCCGTCCATGAGAACAATCCGGAGGTCACGGAGGCGCGACGGCTCAAGATTCCTGTCATTCAGCGCGCCGAAATGCTCGCCGAGTTGATGCGGCTCAAATACGGCATCGCCATCGCCGGTATGCACGGCAAGACCACCACCACCTCGATGATCGCCTCGGTGCTGGCGGCAGGCGGCCTCGACCCCACGGTCGTCGTGGGCGGCCGGGTCGACACCCTCGGCTCTAACGCGCGCCTCGGCCAGTCACAATACCTCGTCGCCGAAGCCGACGAGAGTGACCGATCCTTCCTCCGCCTCTCGCCGATTCTCGCCGTCGTTACCAATCTCGACCGCGAGCACATGGACTGCTATCGGGACATGGACGACGTAGAAGACGCCTTCGTTGAGTTCATGGACAAAGTTCCCTTCTACGGCGCCTGCGTCGCCTGCGCCGATGACGAGCGCCTGGCCGCGATCCTGCCGCGCGTGCGCCGCCGCGTCTTTACTTACGGCGCGTCGTCGCGAGCTGACTTTGTCCTGCGCCTGCTGCCCGCCGCACCCCTGAATGAACCCTCCGGCGAGCGCCACTGCCGCTCGCGATTCGAGGTCGCTACCCAGGGCGAGGTCTACGGTCCGCTGGAATTGCACGTCCCCGGCGTGCACAACCTGCTCAATGCCACCGCGGCAGTAGCCATCGCCGCCCAACTGGAGATTGCACCCGCGGCCATCGCCTCCGGACTCCAGTCATTTCATGGTGTCGACCGCCGTTTCCAGGTTCGGGGCTGTGCGCGCGGCATCACCGTCGTCGACGATTACGGACATCACCCCACTGAGATTCGCGCCACCCTCCGCGCCGCGCGGGACTGCGGTTACGGCGCAGTGCACGTGATCTTCCAGCCGCATCGCTACACTCGCACCCGCGATCTGATGCAGGAGTTCCTCCACGCCTTCGATGACGCCGCCTCCGTCCAGATGCTCGACATCTACGCGGCCAGCGAGGAGCCGATCCCGGGCGTAACTACGCCGTCGCTGGTCAAAGCCGTCGGCCGCAGTGAGGTCGAGTACGCATCGTCCCCCGATGAGGCGGTCGCGTGCGCCATCCGTCACGCGCGGGAAGGCGATGTGATCCTGACCTTAGGCGCCGGCAACGTCTCGCAACTGGCCCCAATTGTCCTCGAGCGTCTTACAGGGTGATCACCTTCGACGCGATCTGCGTGCCGATGGAGACCGCCTGCTTCACCACAGTAATAATTGTCGTGATGTCCGTCAGCTGCTTGTCGATATGCTTTACCTCGTTGGCGACGGCGTTCGCCTGGGTCACCAGCGCCTGCAGCGCGGGATCATCCTCATGGAAGACTTTATTGATGCATTGCCAGTAATTCTGCCGCGCCAGCACATACTGGCTCTGAATCGTTTCCCTGTCGGCGTCTGTCTTGGCCGCGTCCAGCATATCCGCGAGCTTTGCCTGCAGCGAGAAGTACAGACTTTCCACGGCGCCCAGTGCCCCACCCATGCATCCCTCCTGTTATTTGCCCGCGTCTGCAATCCAGGAATGCACCGTCTCCAGCGAGAACGGCGGACTCCGGATCGTCATCGGTTTGTCGTTCGCAACCAGCTTCACCCGCTTGTCCATCTCCGCAAGCGCCTTGTCCATGGCCTCGGTCGCCTGCTGCGCCGCTTTCAGCTTCATTGTGTATTGGGTGTCGATCTGCCCCAGCAGATACTGCTGCATGTTCGTCCTGATCTGCTCTTTACCGATCGCGGCCGTGAGCCCGAAAGGCTGCAGCGACGATACAAACACCTCCGACGGGTCCACCTGATTGTTCCTGACCATGTTGTCAGCCACCGACTTCGCCGTCACCAGATACGCCTGATTGATAGAATCGTAGATGCCCTTCTCCGAATCGAAGAACGCCGTCAGGGTGTCGCACAGCGGCGCCATCTTCTTTGCAGCTTTAACCTCATCATGTTCGCGGACCAGCATGACCACCTCGTCGATAGCCGCGCTCACAGCTTTGTATTGATCGGAGTCGCTCGAGAGCATACTCAGTACTGCTGGCTGCCCGGACTTCTTGTTACCGGAGGCTGAGGAGCCCCCGCCGCTCACGGATCCGGAGCTACGCCGCGAAGATCCACCGCTGGCTCCGCTTCCCGCCCCGCCACTCGTCGCCGTGTTCGCTGCCGCAGGGCCGCCCGCCTTTCCCGAAGTACTCTTCGCCGCCGAAGCATCGTTCGCCTCCGCCTCCTGTCCGGTCATTTTCTGGAACAAAGTCGCCAGATTGCCGATCTGCGTCGCGAGATCGGCGCGCAGCTGGACCTCTTTGCGCGTTTCGCTCAGGTCGTCCGGCGGTGTTCCCAGCAGCGCATACTGCGCCTGATATGCATCCTCGGTCTCGGCCAGCACACGATCCAGCGCGGCGTAATACGCACACATCGTTTTCGCCGCGCTCGCCATCTGCGTCGCGGCAGCCACAGCGTCTTCCTGCGTTTTGCAGCCGACCAGCATCCCGCCCACGATTGTTAGCGAGACCAGCAGCGTTGCGCAGTTCCATTGAGCCCGGTATGAGGACACAAACTACCTCCCGGATAACATTCAGGGCCCCACCAACAAAACTATTTGGGTTGCACGGGATCATAGGGGCCGCGCAGCCGAAATGCAACGGCGATTTGTCCAGTGTGCCCGCACACAAAGAATCGCCGGCAGAGTTGGCTCAGCTGATCTTCGGATTAAAAAGAAGAGGCCGGGTACGAGACGTCAGTACGACGGCACCGTCGTTGCCACCACGGCGGTACAGACACCGGAAGTCAGGCTGCGGTAGGCATGCTTCTGCAGAGAGTCGAAATAGATGGCGTCGCCAGCGAAAAGCTGGAACGTTTCTGTCCCGATCGAGATCTCCAGCTCGCCGTCGATCAGGTACAGCAGTTCCACCCCGGTATGGAAATGGGCGGGCGCTTTGCCGGGCAGCGCGTGAAAATGGGCCAGGTAGCCGCTCAGTTTGCGCTCATGGACGTGATAATCCAGACTCTCGAAGTGGTAGGCCACGCTGCTCTGCCGTGGGTCGGCCGGAAACTGCCTCCGCTCTCCCTTTCGTGAAATCGCCACCACATGCCGCTTGCGCGGATCGGTGAAGAAGTAGTCCAGCCCTACATTGAAAACCAATGCGATGCGCACCAAAGTTGGCAGCGTAGGCACCAGCCGCGCGTTTTCCAGGCGCGAGAGCATGGCCGATGACAGGCCGGTATGCGCCGCCAGTTGTGCCAATCCCATGCTCTTGTGCAGCCGCAGGCTCCTCAACTTCTCGGCAATCGCATAAGGCCGAATCGACTCTTCGATCACATCGCTGGCCGCGCGGTTGCGGCTGACCCTCGGGGCGTTCTTCCTCGACTTCAAAACTCCCCTCCCATTTTTTCGCAGTGCTCCAACGAGGCAGCGAGCGCGAAGCTGGTTTGAATCCATTCAATTAATTTTGTCTTGCCATCAACAGAGGGGAACACCGACAAGTGGCCCTTTGCGGAGGATGTTGTGGAAACCGCCATTGCGGCCGGCTCTTTTATGACGCTGATTCAGGCCGTTCAGGCTGCCGGGCGAACCGACACATTTGAAACGAAAAGGTTCGCACGCTGTTCGCACGGGCCGGTGCGGTCGCTGCTCTCAGGGACGATCGACGATCAGCAACTTGTGGATGGAACGCTTAGGTGCGGGATAATTATGTGGCGACCGCGGTTACCGAGTTGCGGTGCGCCCATCCGCCGGAAGTTCAGTTCAGAAGCAGCGAGCTTCAGCCTTCCTGCCTGAATCACTCGTTTTCCTGGATAGGGCTGCCGAGTTCTCCAAGGGAAGCTGGATGATCTCGGCGGGCTCCAGCCTCATTTCTTCTCGCGCGCTTATCGCTCCGCCGCAACCAGGTGATGCGCGATCGCGAACATAGCCAGCTCCAGCCGCGTGGACACCCCGGTCTTGTCGAAGATATTCGACAGATGCCGCTTCACCGTCTCCTCGCTCAGCCCGAACTGCTTTGCGATATCACGATTCGAGCAGCCCTCGACAATGCAGCCCACCACTTCCATCTCGCGCGGCGTAAGGCCGAAGGTCTTGCGATCGGGGACAGCAGCCTTCTGCATCAGCTCGTGGAGCGCACCCACCAGATTCACCACGCGGCGTCCGCCGATCCAGTAATCGCCGCTGGCGACGGTGCGAATCGCGGTGCTGACGTGATCGGCCAGCGCGTCCTTGAGCACGATGCCCCGCGCGCCGATCTGCAGCGCCTCAATAATCTGCTGCGTGCTGATGGTGCTGGTGAGCAGGATGATCTTGACAGTGGGCGACCCGCTCATGATCGCCCGCATGGCCTCGAGGCCCGGCAGGCGCGGCATGTAGAGATCGAGCAGCAGCACGTCGGGCAGTAGTTCCAGGGTCTGGGTGATGGCTTCGTCGCCATCGGAACACTCGCCGACGATCTCGAAACCTTCTTCGCCCTGCAGCATGTTGCGCACCCCGATGCGAATCACCGGGTGATCGTCGGCAAGGAGGATGCGGATCGGGGGTGCAGCCGGGCGCGGAACTTTGGGACCGGGGGAGGGGGGGCGGACTGGCCGGGTAGGAGCATTCATGCTTCGAGCCTTTGCTTCAGAATAACCTCAGCGCGACGGCAATGCGCTTCCATTTCATCGAGTTTGCGCAATCGGGCCCCCGGATCGTCAATACCTGACTCCACGGCGGCGGCGGCCCGCGATACCTGCAGGGCACCCACCATGGCCGCTCCACCCTTCACGGTGTGGGCCTCGCGGCGCATAGTTTCGGCGTCGGCGCTGCGCATCGTCTCGATGCGGGCGCGGGTGTCGTTCAGAAACGTGGATATGACCTCTTCGAGAGCTGCTGCGGAAATGGCGTGGCGCAGGCGTTCGAAAACCGCATTGTCCAGCACAGGTCCGTCGCCGGACAGGACCTCGGCCTCGACCATCGAACGGGGCGGCATCCGCCGTGTCAGAGCCGCCGCCAGTGCTTCAGGCTCCAGCGGTTTTTTGACCACTCCGTCGTAGCCCTCCACCTCCAGCGGAGGGCTGGCGCTCATGGCCAACAGCAGTGCGTGGGGCGCGGAGGCTCGTAGCCGCCGGGCCAATTCCGTTCCCGAAATACCCGGCATGCGCAGATCCGCAAGGATGCACTCCGGCAGCACCGCATCCGCCTCGGGCCCATCACCGCGATGTACGGCGCCGTCCCGGCCAGCCAGCAACTCCAGTGCGCGGTCGCCACTCTCCGCCTGTACCACCGCGCAACCCTCCGCTTCCAGCAGAACTGAAGCAATGGCAAGGCTTACCGGGTCGTCATCGACGATCAGGATACGATGCGGCGTAGGTGAACGCCTGGAGTCCATGTAAGCGCACATTCTACACACCGGATGCTGGATTCAGAAATCGTTTTCATCCTTTCACTTGCATGTGCGCAAAAGTGTCGCTGGAAGGTGAGCGCCAGGAACAATGGCTCGCTCGCTCTCAGCGTCTTGATGCGATCCGCAATCGGCCTCCCTGGCAGCACCGCCCAAACCGGCTCCCTTTTTCATGGCCCCCGGTGTAGAGTGAGCTGCAATGGATTCGAACCACCCCGGGAGCCTGGAAGAACAGCTGACTGAACTTCGTGCGCGAGTAGGGCGGCTGGAACGGACTTTGTTGGACCACGGCATCGCCCTCAGGCAGGCAGAGGTGGCTGAAGCTCCGGTGGCCTCACCCGCGGTTCCCGTGCCCGCATCCATCCCGGGGGAGACCAACATCCGGCACCCACCGGTCCCGCCGAATCCGGCCACGCCGAGGTTCGCGTCTATCGAACCCGCCTCCGCAGCTGATGACCGCTCTCTCGAAAGCCGCATCGGTTCGCAGTGGTTCAACCGCATCGGCATCCTAGCGGTCCTGATTGCCGCGGCATGGTTCCTCAAGCTGGCCATCGACAATCACTGGATCGGCCCCCGCGGTCGCGTTCTCATCGGTCTGCTGGCCGGCGTCGGGCTCATCGCCTGGTCGGAGCGCTTCCGCACCCGCGGCTACGCGGCCTTCTCCTGGTCGCTGAAGGCGGTGGGCAGCGGCATCCTCTATCTCTCCCTCTGGGCGGCCTTCTCCCTCTACCACCTCTTCTCCTCGGCTATCGCCTTCGCCGCCATGATCGCCGTAACCGCTTTCAACGGCTTCCTTGCCTGGGTGCAGGACGCGGAGCTGCTGGCGCTGTATGCCATCGTGGGCGGGTTCAGCACGCCCTTGCTGCTTTCAACCGGCGAAAACCACGAAGTCGCGCTCTTCCTTTATCTCTTGGTGCTCGATACCGCGGTTCTGGCGCTCGTGGCACTGCGTCCCTGGTCGCGGCTGCTCTGCGGCGCCTTCCTTGGCACCGTCTTTTTCTTCGTGTCGTGGTCCTTCACGTATTACCGGAACGACGAGTTTGCCACCACCGTCGTTTTCCTCTCCTGTTTCTTCCTCATCTTTGCCTGGGCGCCGCGGCTGGTACGGCTGCGCGTCGACGACGTAGCTCCCCACGCCCGGTGGAACCATCTGGCGCTGATCGTTCTGCCCCTGGTCAACGCGGGCCTGGGCTTCCTGGCCTTCTATTGGCTCCTCGAGGATTCCGGCGGCAGTTGGGCGCAACCCTGGGTCGCGGTGGCTTTCGCAGCGTTCTATCTCCTGCTGTTGCGCCTGCCGGCGCGCGGCGCCTTTCACGGCAGCCCTGCGGCTCTTTCTGCTCTGCACCTTACCATCGCCGTCGTCTTCCTCACCATCGCCATTCCCCTCAAGGCGCATGGACGATGGCTGACCGTCGACTGGCTGGCAGAAGGCGGAGCGCTGCTGTGGCTCGCCACCCGCATCGAATCCGTCCTGTTGCGCATCCTGGCCCTGCTCTGCATCGCCCTCGGCCTCATCGCGCTGGTCACCGTCAACCCGCCCGCTTCGACTACGCCCTTCTTCAATGAGCGCTTCGGAACCTACCTCGTTGCCATCTTCGTCTGCGCCTTTGCCGGATGGCTGGCTCTCCACGCCGCACCCGAATCCAAGCGGCAACCCGCGCTGGCATGGCCCGCGATCGCCGCCGGAGCCGTCCTCGCCGTCAACGCCCTCATCCTGCTGGCCATCGGTTGGGAGATTCACAGCTATTGGTGGTATCTGCGCTACCGCGGTGGCTGGAGTCTGCTCCACGACTACCGCATGTACGCCCAGTTCACCTATTCCACTTTCTTCATGATCTTCGGCGCCCTCCTGCTGGCTTTGGGATTCTGGCAGCGTTCAGCCTTTCTGCGCTGGCAGGCGCTGGTGCTGCTGGCCGTCTCCATCGGCAAGGTCTTCATCGTCGACGTCAGCGAACTGAGCCAGGGCTACCGCATCCTCAGTTTCCTCGGCCTCGGCGCGCTCCTGCTTGGGGTCAGCTTCGTCTACCAGCGCGACTGGCTCAACCTGCGCGGCGCGCCAGGCAGGCCCTCATGAACGTGCGTGGAGCCCTGCTTCTCCTTGCCGTCGCGGCCGTAAGCCCAGAGATCCGCTATTTTCAGTACGAACGCCCGCTGTCAGCCCCCGCCGCTCGCGCAGGACAAACCTGTGTCGTCCTGGACGGCGGTCTCTTCGCCCACGCGGCCCCGCAGTTAGCCGATCTGCGCCTGTATCGCGGCCAAACTGAGACTCCTTACGTCGTCCGCTACGCAACCCCCGTTGAAGAGCAGCAGGGCACCATCCAGCCACTCAATCTCGGCTCGCGCCGCGGCCAAACCGTCTTCGATGCAGCCATGCCCGAGGGTCGCTACAGCGACATCGATCTCAATCCCACCGGCAAGGACTTCATCGCGACCGTTACCGTCACCGGCAGCGAAACGCAGGGAAGCGGCGGCGAGACCAGGCTTGGTTCGTACACCATCTTCGATCTGACCAGCCAGAAACTGGGGCGCAGCACCATCCTCCACCTGCCCGAATCCGATTTCCGCCATCTGCATTTCCGCATCGCCGGGCCACTCACACCGCAAAGCATCACCGGCCTCTCCATCGACCGTCTGCCGCAGAGCAAATCGCAATACGTCACCGTTGCCGAATCGTCGCAGGTGACGCAGAAGGGCCATGAGACCACCATCCAGTTCAGAGTGCCCGCGGATGTCCCGGTCGACAGGATCGAGTTTGTCCCCGCCGCCGAGCCTGCAAACTTCAGCCGCGCGGTGATCGTGAAGGCCGCTCCGGTCCATGCTGTGCCTTTGAGCACCGATTCCGCGCCACCCGAGCCCCTCGTGACGAGCGGCAATCTACTGCGCGTGCATGGCACCCACGACGGCCATCGCATAGACGAAGAGCGCCTGGCCATCGACTCTCCCTGGGCGAACTTTGGCACGGCCTCGCAGTGGACGATCACTATCGATAACGGAGACGATCCGCCTCTGCCGATCCAGGCGGTTAGCCTGCAGATGATCCAGCGCCAGCTGTGCTTCGACGCCGCTGCCGGCGCAGCCTACACGCTGTTCTACGGAGATCCCGCGCTGCAGGCGCCACGCTACGACTACGCAACGCTCTTCACTGCAGAGGCCGATGCCGCCCAGGCAACACTGGGCCCGGAAGAGAAGAATCCGCAACACCAGTCGCGCCCTGATCAGCGCCCCTTCACCGAAAAACATCCCGGGCTGCTCTGGACCGCGTTGGTGCTGGTCATCCTCGTGCTCGGAGTTGTCGCCGTGCGAACCGCGAAGCAAACTGCCCCGGCGCCGAAATAATTTAGTGGACCGCTGCCACGATGCGCTGAGTAAGTAGGCCTGTCATGCTGAGGCGACGTTTGTTACCTTTGGCCAAACCGGTGGTCGCTGGTTGTGAGTCAGACCGTCGACTTCCGGGAACCGCTCTACCGCAGCGTTGGCTCCACCTCGTTCAGCCAGTCCGGGGGCTTCAGAATTTCCCGCGGCTTGGAGCCTTCCGCCGGACCGACAATACCGTCCCGCTCCATCATGTCGATCAGGTGAGCGGCCCGGCCGTAGCCGATGCGCAGCCGCCGCTGCAGCAGCGACGTCGAAGCCTTTCCGAACTCCAGCACCAGGCGCACCGCATCCTCGAAGAGATCGTCGTTGGCCTCTTCTCCGTCGTCCATGCCCGCACCGCTCTCGCCGCCGGCCTCCTTCGGCGATTCGAGGAACCCCTGCACGTACTCGGCCTCGCCCTGCTTCTTCCAGAACTCCGTGACCGCCGCAATCTCTTTTTCCGTAACAAAGGGCGCATGCACGCGCTGCAGCCGCGAAGTGCCCGGCGGCAGGAAAAGCATGTCGCCCCGCCCCAGTAGCGCTTCTGCCCCGTTGGCGTCGAGAATCGTCCGCGAGTCCACCTTGGTCGCCAGCCGGAACGACATGCGCGTCGGCACGTTGGCCTTGATCAGTCCGGTGATCACGTCCACCGAAGGCCTCTGCGTCGCCAGAACCAAATGGATGCCAACCGCGCGCGCCATCTGCGCCAGTCGCGTAATCGACTCTTCGACGTTGGCCTTGTCCAGCATCATCAGATCGGCCAGTTCGTCGATGATAATGATGATGTAGGGCAGCGGTTGCTCGTCGGGCGTGTCTTCAAAGAGGCTCGGCGTGGCACCGTCAAACAGCCGGTTGTACTGGTCGATGTTGCGCACCGAGCGCGAGGCCAGCAGCTTCAGCCGCCGCTCCATCTCCCGCACCGCATTGCGCAGTGCATTGGCCGCCAGCTTGGGCTCGGCAATGATCGGCGTAAACAGATGCGGGATGCCCTCGTACATGCCCAGTTCCACGCGCTTCGGATCGACCAGGATCAGACGTACCTGCTCCGGCGTTGCCTTGTACAGCACCGACATGATCATGGCGTTGATAGCCACCGACTTACCACTGCCGGTCGAACCCGCGATCAGCACGTGCGGCATGGTCGCCAGATCGGCCGTCACAATGCGGCCGTTGATGTCCTTACCCATCGCCAGCGTGAGCTTGCTCTTCGTGGTTGCGAAGTTTTCCGACTCGATCACGTCGCGCAGCCAGATGGTCTCACGGTTGTGATTCGGCACCTGGATGCCCACGGTGCTCTTGCCTGCCATGCGCTCGATCAGGATACTTTCTGCGCGGGTGGCCAGACACAAGTCTTCCGCCAGCCCGGTAACCCTGCTGTACTTGATACCGGCTTCGGGCCGAAACTCGAACGTTGTGACCACCGGGCCAGGATTGATCTGTACCACCTGCCCCAGCACATCGAATTCCGCACATTTCTCTACCAGAACCTGAGCGGAGGCCCGCAGTTCGTCTTCCCGCACCGGCGAAGGATCGTCGCTGCGATGCAGCAGGGTGCTGGGTGGCAGGCGGAATCCGCTGACGTTCTTCGGCGCGACTGTGACGGTGCGGGCATCGGTATCGGCGCGTTCCCCAATCGCCGGTCCGGCCGGCGCTGCCTCACGGCGCGCGACCAGCTGAGGCCGCAGTGGAGCGGATGCCGCAGCGGCCGGCCGCTGTGCAGCCCGCGGCGGCTCCGGCTCCGCTTCGAGAATGGCCGGGACCTCCCCCACAGGCTCGGGCTCGGGAGCCACCGTCCGCGGCATCTGCTCCCACACGCCGGGCGCCGGAGCGCTCGGCGGCGGCGCCGCCGGAGCAAACGTCTCGGCGAAGCCATACTGCCGATGCGGCCCCGCATCTCTTTCCTCGGCCTGGTCAACCGGGATCAAGGCGGGTACACCCTTGCCCGCCTTCTCGGCCTTGCCAGCTTTTTCCGCTGCCTTGCGCGCTTTCTGCAGTTCCTTTTCGCGAAGTCGGTCGGCTTTGACCGCTGCCTTCAGTTCCTGTTTACGGGCGCGCGCCAGCCGCCAGTTCTTCCAGCGGTCGCGCCACGCCATCAGGAATGCCAGTTTGATCCCCAGCCACTCGCGGGCAGTATTGAAGCTGAACGTCGTGGAGAGGTATATGGCCGCCGCAACCAGCGTCACCGTCACAATACAAGCGCCCACGAAGTTTAGCCAGCGCACCAGCAGGTCCGCCACCAGGCGCCCGGTTAGACCCGCCACCGGCAGACCATCCAGGAAGTGAGGATGGTTCGGCAGCAGACCGAAAAGGGCCGGCGTGAATAGGATCGCCAGCACAATCCCGATCAGCTTCGCCCCCGGTGAACCCGCCGGACGCGAACGCATCCACGTCCAGCCCAGCGCCCCTATTAACAGGGGCACGATAAACGCCGAAACCCCCTCGACCTGCAGCGCGAGATCACTGACCCATGCCCCGGCTGGGCCGATCCAGTTGTGCACCGGTCCGGTGCCCACGGTATCGAACGAGGCATCCGTCGGACGGAATGAGACCAGGGAAAGAAAGAGGAGGACGCCGGCGACCAGCACCAGCAGCCCGATCAGCTCATTCAGGCGGCGGTTACGGGTCGGCGTGAGGACCAGCCGTACGGGTTTCATCAGGCACACAGGTCGCATGCCGCCTCGATCAATCCCGAGGCGGGGCCAGACGCCAGAGCAACACCATTATCCCAGATGGATTGGCTCGAAGGCGAGAAAAAGGGCGCGGGAGAATCGAGGGGCGCAATGGAGGATACATCCCGTCCACACGGCGCAGTCTCGCCAACTCATCCGCACCAGGACTGCAAAGACAGTCAATCAGTGGTGGCCACCACCGCCACCACCGCTGAACCCACCACCGCCACCGTGGGAACCGCCGCCACCGCCACCGCCGTGGGATCCACCGCCGCCTCCACCATGGGCGCCTCCACCTCCACCGGAGCCTCGTCCCGCCCCTCCGCCGCTGCGCGCAGTATTGTAGGTCCCGTGAGAGTCCATACCCATCGCGCGCGCCTGAAGGCTACTTCCGCGACCGCCGACCGGCTCACGCACCGTCACGCTCCGGGCCCCGTGCATCACCTGTTTGGCGAGCAGAAAGCTCTCCGATTTGCGATCGAAGATGAGCATCGGTTCGCCCACCCTGGCCGCGGTGCTCCTGGCCGCAATCCCGCCGCGGACCGTGCGCGCCGCCATGCGAGGCTCCTGGGCCCGCACCAGAAGTGGCCCGGAAGCCCTCGAGAATTCCTTTGGTGCCGACCGGAGCGGCTCGACGTTCGCGCGGTCATTGAAGCTGACTCGCTCCATCGCCCCGTCCTTCCGATCGACGATGAAAATCCCGTGCTCGCGATTGATCGGCAGTCTGCCGACCATATCACGCGGATGAAGCGGCACGAAGCCCAACGAGCGCCCGGATCTTATCCACCGGCAAGGTGGATGGTGGTGAATCTTGTGCCCGGCCACCCACGTGTAGCGATGGTTCCTCACGATCCACGACCCGGCGTGGCACACGGCCCAGTCCCACTGCGAAGCACCCGTGCTAAACGCAGAATACGTAATCCGTTGGCCTGTGGCGGGATTGCGCGCGACCACGGAGCGAATCCACATCGGACCGCATGGCCAATCAAGCTCCTCGACCAACTGGTTGCGCCTCTGCCCGGGGAGCTGGCCTGCCTGCCCCGTGGCTGCGGAAGTTTGGGCTGCCATCATCTGGGTGTGCAGGTC
This sequence comes from uncultured Acidobacteriota bacterium, assembly GCA_963825195.1. Taxonomy (GTDB): domain Bacteria; phylum Acidobacteriota; class Terriglobia; order Terriglobales; family Acidobacteriaceae; genus Palsa-343. The sequence goes on along the minus strand of CAWGSD010000005.1, from coordinate 3,791,300 downwards.
GCGAGCGGCTTCGGGCGCCGGCTGTGGCCCAGGTCCGTCCGCAGTGAAGTTTGGCTCCCAGCACGTTCCATACGGCTCACAGGGAGAGAACGTTCCCTTCCCGGCCATATCCGCCATGCCCGGGATTGGCATGTTGAGACCGGATTTCTTCATGACGCGATCCATCGCTGCGGTCCGGAGGGCGATGCGATTCGCCACCCAGGCATCCCATGCGGCAAACGGGCTCGGACCGTCAACCGGCTGCACCGGCAGCAAACGGTTGCCGCTCAAAAAGACAGTCTTTCCTCCCGGAACCGTCTGTGTTCCCGTTGCAGCCAATTGCATTGAAGTGTCGTGTAGCCAGGTAAACGCCATGCCATCGAGATAACTGCTCACCCGCACGTCGTGCTCACCGGGATAGGTCATGGTGATGCAGTCGGTGGGCACTTTGAGCGTAAATGCCTCGCCGACCGCCGCGGGACGGAAATGAACCGTCGCCGTTCCCGCCAAAAGAGCGACTTCGGTGTAAGGAATGCCGCCCGTTGAGTGCACGTCATTGAAGAGAAGCACGGAATTGTCGTCCAGATACAGCGTCGATGCGTCTTCGAACTCGATCTCCGCGCGTCCCGCTTCGGTGACCAGGCTGAAACCTGTTTCGAGAGGCAGATTCGCAACCGCCGTCTCCCAGGTACCACCCTTTGGTTTTCCGGCTACTTTACCTCGTGCAACCCGGACATCACCCTCGAGATAGCTGATCCGGACGACCTGGGGATAAGTAGCTGGCAACGGCCGATCGGCCGGCATTTGGATTTGGTTGGCCAGGACGGTCGCTCTCGAAAGAGGGGATAAGGCAGGAAAAACAGCACATAGGACCAGAATCGCCAGGCGCCGACAGCGAACGATGCTCATACAAGCCTCCGCCGGACCTACACCTTGCTCCGGATCAGGAGACGAACGGGATCAGCAAATGGTTGCGAATTAATGTCACTGATTTGCACGGCTGCAAGCGTTCATGCGAAAACAGGGCAGCCTACTCCCGGCTGCTGCCGTAGACCGGAACCCCCTGCGCCACCTTGTACATCATGCTGGCAGCACGCGCTGTGAAGGCCGACTCAGGATACTTCTGCTCCATCCGGTCCACAATCGACTGCGCGTTCCGGCGATCCTCGTCGGCCCTCTTGCTGTCCCCATCCGAAGTCCACATGTCACCCGCCGCGGCCTGCCGCCACGCTGCGTCATAGAGAGCTTCGGCCGCCTTAGGCGAGTCCGGATGCTCATCCACATATTTCAGGTAGTAGTCCGTTTCCTTTTCCGGACACTTTTCCGACCCCTGCCAGTCGCCACATAGCTTGTTGTCGATCAAATCGAAGGCGGCCAGATCCGCCCAGCGGGTGCGTGGGAAATACTTCATCACGTCCCGCATCTCGTTTTCGTCCATCTGCTCGCGCAGGTAATTTTCCTTCTCGTGCGCAGAGGGCAGGCTCGAAGCGTCGGCCTTCTGGATCTGCCAGCGGATGTCCGCGGCCCGGTACAGTGCCTCCGGCGCCCAGGCCGACTGCGGAAACATGAGCACCACCCGCCTGTAGAGCAGCCGGGCCTCCTCCGCCAGGTGCGGCGGCGGATCGGGCACAGCCGCTGCCTGTTCTGCCGCGTCCGCCGCGCCGAACAGGATCAGGTCGCCATTGCGCGTGTTGATATCCACGATGCCCTTATCGATAATCCAGCCGGATATCGGCTGCGCCTGGCCCTCCGTGCCGAAAATCGGAACGTCCGCCTGGCGGGTGTCCGGCGCGTCCGTATTCGCGAAGATGCGCAACCACTTGCCGTTGCGTTCGGCAACGACCAGTTCCCGGCCTGGCAAAATAGTCGCCATCGGGCCTGCGGAGTCGTCCGCGTTGGAGTAGAGGTTCGCCTCGCGGACCAGCGTGGCCAAAGTGCCGTTGCGCGGCATCTTTACCGGCGGCAGCGGCTTCTGAGCGGACACGCCGCCTGCCGCCAAAGCCAGCAGCAGAACTGTAACGGACTGTAGACGCATGACGCAGGTATGACGGGGAAAAGGGGCGGTTCGTCTCACCGGAAGGCTCATCCCCGGACCGGCTTTTCGTTCAAAACCATAGTCAGAACCTCCGGCTCCACATTGCCGCCGCTCATGATCACCACCACCTTCCGGAATGGCAGCAGTTGCTCCCGGTGAAATAAAAGCCCTGCTGCCGACGCCGCCCCGCTGGGCTCCGGAGTCAGCCGTGCGCCGTAGAGCAGCACCCGCATCGCCTCCCGGATCTCGGCTTCGCTGACGGTAATGATCTCGTCAACATAGGCCCGGATGTGTTCGAAATTGCGCTCGCCCAGGCTTTGCGTGCGCAGCCCGTCGCACATGGTGCGGGTCGTCATATCTGCCGGCCATGTCATCAGCTGGCCGCTGCGAAAGCTCTCCTGGGCGTCAGCTGCTAATTCCGGCTCGACCCCCACCACCCGCGTCGCTGACCGCACGTGCTTGATCGCCGTCGCAACGCCGCTGAGCAGCCCACCGCCGCTGACCGGCGACAGGACCAAATCCACATCCGGCAAATCTTCGAGGATCTCCAGCCCGCAGGTACCCTGCCCGGCGATGATCTGCTCGTCGTCGTACGGCGGAATCATCACATAGCCGTGCTGCGCTTCCAGTTCTTCAGCCTTCGCCTTGCGATCGAAACTCGCCGGTCCCACCTCGACGATCTCCGCGCCCAGCGCCACGGTCGCCCGCTTCTTCACCTCCGGAGCGTTCGCCGGCATCACGATCACCGCCTTTGCCCCCACTGCGCGCGCCGCGTAGGCGACGCCCTGCGCGTGATTCCCGCTGGAGTAGGTAATAACGCCCCGACTGCGCTGCTCCGGCGTAAGCTGGGCAATCTTGTTGTACGCCCCCCGAAGTTTGAAGCTGCCGATCGGCTGCAGACCCTCGGCCTTGACATAAACCTCAGCGTCAAGCCCCGGAACCATGAGCCGGACCAGAGGCGTGCGCGCCGCAACCCCACGGATACGAGCCTGGGCTTCGCGAAAGTCATCGAGGGTAAGGAGGGAAGCTGTGGTAGTGGTCGCCATCTGCCTTCATGGTAATGCGGCACGCCCCCGTTAACTGCCCCCTTTGGGTTACAAAATTCAACTTGCGCCTTTCGAATACCGTGGGATAATCCTTGGATTCCCCTGCGTAACTGGAAAAATGAGACGGCATGGGTGCTCCCGACCTCTCTGCCCTCCGGTACCAGCTGTTTGCTTTTTATTGTGGGATTACGTGCCTGCCCTGGAGAGAAAGTGAATGAGATCCCTGAAGAGGAGCATCGGGCAGACCGGTTGGCTCCCCCGTCTTTGCCTGATTTTCTTCGGACTGGCTCTGCTGCCCGCTCTGGCTTGCAGCCAGCAGTCCAGGCTCCTGCCCAACGCTCCCGGTCCTGACTTTCGCGGTGATTCGCAGACCGCCGCGACCATCATTGGAACCGTCGAAGACGCCAATGGAAATGTACTTCCCGGTGCTACCGCCACCCTTACTCGTTCCGCCTCGCCCGAAGTCCGCACCGTCGCGGCCGACAGCAACGGCTTCTTTGCACTCAGTGTCGCCCCGGGCCCGTGGGACGTCGCCATCTCTTCTCCCGGCCTGACTCCCTGGACCTCGAGCCTCGCCGTCCAGCCCGGCGAGTATCGCGAAATCTCCGGCATCGTCCTAAAGGTGAATGCCGCCTACGCAACGGTTCAGGTCAGGGTCTCCCAGCAGGAGATCGCCGAAGAGCAACTCCGCCTGGAGGAAAATCAGCGATTGCTGGGCATGTTCCCCAACTTTTATGTCAGCTACTTTCCCAATGCCGCACCGCTCACCCCCAGGCAGAAATTCACCCTGGCCTGGAAGAACTCCATCGATCCGTTCAGCGTCCTCGAATCTGGCATCAGCGCTGGCTTTGCGCAGGCTGAGAACGACGAATCCGGATATGGCCAGGGCGCCGCAGGCTATGGCAAACGCTTCGGCTCCGCCTATGCCGACGACTTCGTCAGCATCATAATGGGCGGGGCTATCCTGCCGACCCTCTTCCATCAGGATCCTCGCTACTACTATCGCGGCAAGGGCAGCGTCTTTTCACGTGTCGCGTATGCCGTGTCCACTATCTTCATCTGTAAAGGCGACAATGGACGCTGGCAGCCCAATTATTCTTTCGTGGTGGGGAACTTCGCCTCTGGCGCAATCTCCAACCTCTATTACCCGAAACAGCAGCGCGGCTTCGAGACGACGTTCCGCAACGGCGCCATCACCACTTTCATGGGCACCACCGGAGCACTAACGCAGGAATTTCTGATGAAAGCCTTCACGCGCGGTAAACCCAAGAGCCTTTAGAATTTCTGCCGCCTACTGTGAACCTTCCCGCGATGGACAGGTGCAAGCAGATAGCTTCCCCGAAGGAGTTCTTTGACTTCGGACCAGTCCACGCTGGGCGAATCCAGTCGAAGCCCCACCCATCCCCGCGGCCCGATATACGCCGGCATGTAAAACTTGCCCGGATTCGCCTCGATAAGCCGCTGGTTATCGCCTGGCACCGCTTTGCAGCAGATGCCGAGAATGCCGTCCCCGTGATGATCGTTCAGCAGGTAGGCAAAGACCTTCCCGCCGACCCGGAAGCTGGCGTGAACCCCCATGTCGGTACGTGTCGCTCCCGGCAGAGCCAGGCAGATGCCGGCTATCCTTTCGATGCGTTCCTGAGCCTTTGTCGCAGCAATCACGCGAGCCCCCCGCCTGTTTGGACTTCACCGATTGGTTCGAATAAAAGCTCGCGGTTCACGATACCGCAGGCCGAATCACCGGCTTGCCCTTTTCGTTCAAATCCACATACCCAAACGGCGTGTGGTGGTCGTGCGTGAACAGCATCAGCCATCGCTCCGGGACGGCTCGCGCATAGAACCGCTTTCGCTGCTCAATGACCGCCAGCGGGTTCAGATCGTAGCCCATCCCCCAGGTTACATCCAGGTGCGCGCTGGTAGGAATCAGGTCCGAGATGTAGGTCGCTCGATGCCCGCCGGAGTCAATGTGAATAGCCAGCAGTTGCTCCGTATGTCCCGGGTAGCCCTCAACGAAAATCCCCGGCACAATCGCTTCCTCCTGCCCCGGACGCGTATCCAGCAGGGTCATCTGCCCGCTCTCCACCAGCGGATCGTAATTCTCGCTGATGTAGCTCACGGAGTCGCGCTCCAGTTGCAGATGCCCGTGCTCCACCTCGCCGCGATGCGCAAAGTAGCGCGCGTTCGGAAAGGTCGGCACGATCCGGCCGTCAGACCTAGCGTGTCGTGTTCCAGCCGCAATGGTCGAAGTGCAGATGGGAGTTGATCACCATATCCACATCTTCCAGCCGGATTCCGGCAGCGGCAAAAGAGCTGCGGCAATTGCTCCTTTACGCCATAGATCGACCGCAATTTGTCGCTCAGCTTGTTCCCGATCCCGGTCTCGATCACCACCGTATGCTGCCCGGTTCGGACCACTACCGTATTCAATCCCAGCAAAATGCGATTCTCCGCATCGGCCGGCGCCCGCTTCTCCCAAAGCGGCTTGGGAACCACGCCGAAGATCGCCCCGCCATCGAGGAAATAAAACGCCGTCGCTCAGAACCGTCAACTCGAAATCTGCCCAGCACCGTCCGGCCGCGCACCGGCTCGGCCGAGTCCGAGCGTTCTGCCGGATGTCGGAAGGGCTGCTGAACCGGCTGCTGGACCATGGACTACTGATTCTCCGCGGTCTTCTCCGGCGCCGCATGCAACAGGTAGCGCTCGAAGTGCTCCAGGATCGCCGCCGAACAGTTCGGTGCGATCGTCTGCCCCGGAGACGGAGTGCGTCTTGCGCGGAAAAATGTTGTACTCGTAGGGAATTCCCGCCTCGATCAGCTTCTGGATGTACTGGATATCGTTGCCAAGGTGCACGTTGTCGTCCCCGGTGCCGTGCAGGATCAGGATGTGCCCGCGCAGGTCTGCCGCATGCGTCACATCCGAATCATCGCGGTAATTCTGCGCGTCCTCCGCAGGCAGGCCCATATAGCGCTCCGTATAGATCGAATCGTAGAGCCGCCAGTCCGTCACCGGTGCGCCCGCGACACCCGCCAGAAAGCTGTCGCTGTGCGACAGAGCAAACAGCGTAAAGCTGCCGCCCCAGCTCCATCCCCACCAGCCCAGCCGCTGCGGATCGAGCTCCGGAAAATCGCGCAGCACCTGGTCGACCGAGGCCATCTGATCGGCGAACTGCGGCGGCCCGAAATTGTGCCAGCAGGCCTGCTCGAAGTCCCGCCCGCGCCCCGCCATTCCCCGGTTATCCACGTGCAGCACCGCGAATCCATGTTCCGCCAGCAGCTGATCGAAGAAGAAGCGCTTGCCGCCCCACTCGTCCCGGGATGCACCCACACCGGGGCCGCCGTACGGATTCACGATCAGCGGAACGCTGCGCGCGGCATTCTCATGTGCCGGCAGCAGCAGTGTGCCGTAGAGCTTCGTCACCTTGTCTGACGCCGTCAGTTCCAACGTGTGCGGCTCAATCAGCCTGTGTCCCTCGAGCGGACTCGAGTGCCAGATGGTCGCGCAATCCCCGTCGGATGTGCAGGAAGCAACGACGGGCGGGGTCATCAGGCTCGAATACGTATCGATGAACGAGCCTCCCCGATCTGGAAAATCCGGCTTGTGCACCCCCGGCGCGCGCGCAATCCGATGCCGCCCGCTGCCGTCGAACTGCACCGCCCACACCTGCTGCTCACGCGGATCTCCCTCGTTGGACAAATACCACAGCGTCTGCGCCGCCTCGTCCACGCCTTTGATCGCCGCGACTTCGTAATCTCCGCTCTCCACCTCATCGGCCAGCTTCGCCTCGGCGCTCATCGGATTGACGGGATCGAACGTGTAGCGGTAGATGTGCGTGTGCCCATCTTGCCAGCTGAGGATGAAAAACTGATGGTCGCCGACAAACTTCACGTCATAGGTCATCGTGAAATACTTTGGCTCCGACTGTTCCAGCGCTGGCCGAACCTCGCCCGTGTGCGCGTCAGCAAACCAGATGTTCAGATGCTGGTGGTTGCGCGAAAGCGTTTCCACCCACACCACCCGGGAATTCACCCAGCCGAAGCGGGGGATGTAGTCGTTACCGCTGTCCAGCGGGATCTTCAGCCAGCGGGTTGCTCCCCCACTCGCTGCGATCACCCCGACCCGCACCGAGGGGTTCGGATCGCCAGGCTGCGGATATCGCTGCTCGTCCACCGTTGCGTGCACCGGAATCCAGTCCACCAGCGGATACTCCGGCACCTTCGATTCATTCATCTGCAGATACGCGATCTGCTTCGAATCCGGCGACCAGAAGTAGTTGCTGCGAACGTCCAGCTCCTCCAGATAGACCCAGTCCACTTCCCCGTCCAGCACCGCCGGATCGTGATCGTTGGTGATCTCGAGCGCCGGCGAGGAGCTCTCAGGGTGTTGGACGTAGAGATTGTGGTCGTGCAGGTAGGAGAGATACTGTCCGTTGGGCGAGAACTTTGGATCGTCGCCGGACTGCATGCCGGAGTTCCCGATCTGCGCGCCGCTGGCATTCTGGAGGTCGTACTGCCACAATTCTCCGTTAGTGTCGAAGAGCAGGTGTTGCGAGTCGGGAGACCAGATGTAGTATGGCTCATCGTAGCGGCCACGGTGATCGCGGTCCCGTTCGCTGATCTCAGCGTTCAGCAGGCGCGCGATTTTCGCGTAAGGGAGCAGCCTCTCCGGGTGAGGATTACCTGGCTGTACCTGCATCAGATCGCCGTTGTCGCTGATCCAGGTCGCGTGTTTGCCGTCCGGCGACCAGCTGATGCCCTGGGGCGGATCACCGGTCAGATCGCCCTCATGACCGAAAATCTCCTGGATGGTCCATGCGTGGTTCCGCTGCGCGTGCGCCGGCGGCGAACAGAGGGTAACGGTGAAGAAGACCAAAAGCAGAAAGAAAACGCAATGGTAACGAACAATCGTACGGTTCAAACGCAGGCTCCGATTCGGCCCGGTGAGCCAGGGGAGAGCCGGGCGACAATTTGAAACCGATTCTATCCGTTTCCCCTCCGGTTCACCCTCACTAATACACCGCTTCCCGTTTCCGCAGCTGGTACCCAGGATTCAGTGCGCCGCAGCCGGCCCTCCGCCCGTGCGCTTCTTCATCAGGAAGATCAGCGGGATCATGCAGGCCGCACCCACCGCCAGAATCGCGATCACATCGAGGTAAGCCAGCATCGTGCTCTGCTGTACCAGCTGCTGATAGAGGCTTCCCTGCGCCATCGCCCGCGCCTGAGCCGCGAGGCGTCCTTCCCCCGGCATGCTGCAGATAGTGGGCCATCCCATCGATGCTTTGCCGACCTGCATGCTGGCCGCATTCAGTGTCATCGCCAGCCGGTCCTGGTGGAACTGGCTGCGCCGCGCCAGCAGGGTCACCAAGAACGACGTTCCCAGCTGCCGCCGATGTTGCGCGCCAGGTTCGTCAGCCCGGACACGTCGTTGTTCTTCTCCCGCGGAATCCCGATGTAGGACAGCGTGTTGATGGGGATGAACAGAAACGCCAGCCCCGACGCCTGGAAGACGCGCATCCACGCCACGTACGCGTAGCTGGCCTGCACATCGAGCAGTGTGCAGCGCGGCCAGTGCGGCTGAGAGGATGGCGAAGCCAAAGACGATCAGATAGCGCGGATCAACCCTCGCTCACCAGGAAGCCCACCATCGGCATCATGAACAGGATCAGCAATGCCGCCCGGCGAGATCACCAGCCCCGCCAGCTCCGCCGTATAGCCCAGCAGCGGCTGCACAAATTGCGGAATCAGCACCGTGGTGCCGAACAGCGCAAAGCCCAGCACGAACATCAGCACAAACGAAATGGCGAAAGTGCGGTTGCGGAACAGCGTCAGGTCCAGAATCGGCCTGTGCCGCCGGATCTGCGCAATCTCCCACACGATCAGCGTCACCAGCGCCATCGCGCACAGCACGAAGAAGATGGTGATCACGCGCGAGCCGAACCAGTCGTCCTCCTGGCCCTTGTCCAGAACAAATTCCAGCGACCCGAAGCCCAGCGCCAGCAGCCCGAAGCCGAAGTAGTCCAGCTTCAGCCCCCGCTTGCGCATCCGTGCCACTTCCTGCTCGATGTGCGGCGGATCTTCGACCATCCGCGACGTCAGAAACAGCGACAGAATCGCCACCGGCACATTGATGAAGAAGATCCAGCGCCAGTCGTAGTTATCGGTGATCCAGCCGCCCAGCGTCGGCCCGATGGCCGGCGCCAAACCACCGCCAGCCCATAAAGCGCAAACGCCTGCCCGCGCTTCTCCGGCGGAAACGTATCGGCCAGAATCGCCTGCTCGCTCGGCTGCAGCCCGCCGCCGCCCAGCGCCCTGCAGCACCCGGAAGAAGATCAGCAGCGGCAGCGACGGCGCCAGCCCGCACAGCATCGAGCTGATGCCGAACAGCACCACGCAGATCATGTAGAAGCGCTTGCGCCCGATGAACGTGATCAGATACGCGCTGGCCGGCAGGATAACCGCGTTCGACACCAGGTAGCGGGTCAGCACCCAGGTCGCTTCGTCCTGGGAAGCGCCCAGCCCGCCGGCAATATGCGGCAGCGCCACATTGGCAATCGAGGTGTCCAGCACCTCCATGAACGTCGCCAGCGTGACCGTGAGCGCTACTGCCCAGGGATTATGCTTTGGTTTCCAGCCTGCGTCGGTGTCTGGGGCCATGGCTGGTCTGTTGGAGAAGCCGCTCTTCGATGAGGATGCAGGAATTTAGACGGGACTGGCAAGCGCACCGTCGCCTGACCCGCTTCCCTTCTGGCCGGTGATAGACTGCAACTTCGATCATGCGTGCTGAACTCGAGGCGCTGATGCGCCTGCAAATCATCGACGGAGAAACGGCTCAATTACAGGCGGAGATCGCTGCGCTGCCGAAGCGTCTGGCCTCTCTGGAAGCACGGCTCAAGGTCGAGAAAGCCGCTGTCGAGCAGTCGGCAAAGACGCTGAAGGACGAAGAAACCCTCCGTCGTCGCCTCGAAAGCGATCTCAAAGACCAACAGCAGAAGATCGTTAAATTCCGCGATCAGACTTCCAGCGTCAAAACCAACGAGCAGTTTCGCGCCCTGCAGCACGAAATCTCCTTCGCCGAGCAGGAAATCCGCAAAATCGAGGATCGCGAACTGGAGAGCATGGAGCGCTCCGAGCAGCTGGCTGCCAAACAGCGCGAAGCTCAGTCCAAACTGGCTGACAACACCAAAGTCGTCGAGATCGAGAAGGAAGACGCGCGAGCCGCTTCCATCGAACAGCAGAAGCATCTCGAAGATTTGAACCGCCGTCGCACCCAGGAGCGCGCCCTGGTGTCCGAAGATCTGCTGCGCATCTACGATCGCGTCTCGTCCACACGCGGCACCGGGATCGCCCGCGCTCAGGGCCAGCGCTGCCTGGGCTGTCACATGTTTGTGCGTCCGCAGATGTGGAATCAGATCCGCAGCGGAGAAGTGCACACCTGCGAGTCCTGCGGCCGGCTGCTCTATTACGATCCGTCACTCGAGCCCCAGCCCGAACCCGAACCGGAAAAACCGAAGCGCGGGAGGAAAGCTCCCGAAGCCGGCGTTGACTGAGCGCGAGCCATGAAGCGCATCGCAACTGATATGGACGAGGTGCTGGCCGACACCCTGGCCGAACACATCGCGCGCTATAACCGCGATCACGATGAGGCCATCACCAAAGCTGACCTCGAAGGCAAATGGCTCTGGGACATCGTTTCCATCGACCGCCACGAGCGCCTCGAAGGCTATCTCCGCTCCGAAGACTTCTTCGAGGACCTGCCCGTCATGGAAGACAGCCAGCGCGTCCTCCGTGCTCTGGCTCAGGAATACGAGATCTTCATCGCCACGTCAGCCATGGAGTTCCCCAACTCCTTCGGCCCCAAATATCGCTGGCTGCGGCGCCATTTCCCGTTTCTCGACCCCCGCAACTTCGTCTTCTGCGGCGACAAGAGCATCCTGCGCGCGGATTACCTCATCGACGACCAGCCGCGCCACTTCCGCACCTTCCAGGGCCGGGGGATCCTCTTCACCGCGCCCCACAACATGGGCGTCAGCGGCTACCCCCGCGTCGACAACTGGCGGCAGATCGAGCGTCTGTTCCTGCAAAACGGCGAGCCCGACTAACCCTCACCCCCAGATGCAGATCCCCTCGACCGCGTGGGGCCCCCACCGCCATACTTCGCCTGGGACGACAATCCTGCTTTCACTTAGCGGCGGTTTAAGGGCGAAGTGGTAATTATTGGGGATGCCAGGTGGCGTCGACGGTGACCGGGATCTCGTTCTTGATTGGGACGGTGCCAGTAGCCGAGGTGGAGCGAATCGTGCTGTTGGTTCCATGACAGGTCGGGTGCAGCGAGCGGATAAGCAAGGCATCGCAAGCCTCCGGATTCTTCACAATCGCGTCACCGCAGAGTGCGACTTTGTAGTCTTCGACGCCGGTGGATGGTAAAGCGCAGGGTGCGTCCCTGGACGCCGACGAAGCGCTACCAGCTGAGACGCAGGAGCGAGAGGCTGTTGGGGGCAAGCTCGGTATGGAGGGTTAACACGCCGTTAGTCGCGTTGAGCCATGCGGGCGAGGTGAGTAACTCGAGGCCGGCGCGGCGTTGTAACGCGGCATATTGCTCGGCGGTGGGCTGCTCGGGCGAGCCCATCTGCTGCCACAGGGTGTAGGCGTTGCTGTGACTTGCGTCGATGCGGTAGTGCTGGACGAGGATGCGCGCGGCGCCGGGCGGCAGGTTGCGGATGTGCAGTGTGACGGCAGCGTCCGGGGCGGGTGTGTCGGCCTCGCGGTAGCTCCAGAGCAGGATGGCGGAGCTGCCGGTGGCCCTGCTGGCTGAACCGGTAGCGAGGGCGTCGATGTCGTCGCTGTTGGGTGCGCCGGAGCGGACTAAGTCGGCGAGGGGCGTGGCTGCGGTGCTGGTGGTGAGGACGCGGTCGCCGCTGAGGAGTCCGGCCATGCGAAAGAAGTTCAGGATGGGCTTATCGATGCCGTTGGTGGAGAGGGAGCGGAAACCTTCAAAGTAATCCTTGTCTTCGAACTCGAAGGACCAGCTCAGCATGGAGATCAGGTCGATGTCATGCTGCCGGCCTAAGTCAAGAAGCGCCTTATAAGCCGCCGCGGTGTAAGTGGGATACATGGTGCCGTTGCGGTAGTTATTGGCCGGATTCTGGCGGCTGGAGCAGGCAGCACATCCTTCCGGATCAGCTTCGCTCAGAACTACGGGGAGATGGCGGAAGCGGGGGAAGCTCTGGATGATGGCAAAGCCGCGGTCGGCGTCAGTGAGTTCGTGGGCGATACTCATGGTGACGTGACCACTCTCGATGATGGGCTTGCCCTTGACGTGGAAAGAAATGAAGTCGAGAGGGATGGGTCCGGAGCTGGCGGCGCTTTTGCCGGCCTGGACGTGTTCGAGGAACTGGCGGAGGAAAGCGGCGGCCTTCGTGCTGCCAGGGCCGGTGGAGGCGGGGCCTCCTACGCGGGCGCCGGGCAGGGCGGCGCGTACGGCGGCGGCGGTGTAGTCGTAGAGACGGTCGTAGTCTTCGGGCGAGCCGTGCCAGTAGTCGATGTCGGGTTCGTTCCAGACTTCGAAGTACCACTGCAGCACCGTATCGCGGCCGTAGCGCTGGACGAGGTGGGCGGTGACGGCGCGGACTAAGTCGCCCCACTTTGTGTAATCTTTGGGCGGATTATTGACGGAGCCGGAGATGGTGCTGGCGGGAAAGTGGACCTGATACGGCTCGGGACGGTTGGGTAGGACCGCCGCGAGATCTTTGGGCATGAAGCCAAATTCGACATAGGGACGGACGCCGGCGGCTTGGAGGGCGTCAAAGAGGCCATCGAGGATGGTGAAGTTATAGACGGGACGGCCCTGCGCGTCTTCGCTGTAGACGCCGGTGGAGCTCCACTTGAGCTCGGGCGTGCCGTTGCCGCTGGTGAGGAGATGATGGAAGCGGATGTAGACGGGGACCGGGCTGAGGTCGTGTAACTCTTTGATCAACTTACGGCCGCCGGGGGCGGTGGTGTAATTGGCTTCGTCGTAGCCGAACCAGTTATCGATGGAGCGGTAGGTTCCGAGGCTATGACTCAGGTCGACGTCGATGGTGACGGGAGTGGAGGGGACGGAAGGCGGGGGCGGCGAGATGGTGGCCTGGGAGTGGAGCAGCGGCGCGATAAGCAGGGCGAGGAGAAATGCAGCGCGGGGAAGGCGATTCATCGTCTGTCGGATGGCCTGATGTGGCGTCATTCAAAGTTTATAGCGAAACTCGCAACGGGCAACCGCGGCTCCTTCCACGAGATTTGGCCGACGCGTCCAAATCTGGTCTCAGGATGACAATCTTAATGTTTCCAATGCTTCGATAAAAGCAGCCCAAAACGCAGGCCGCCTGCATGCGTTTGGCGCTCAGATCGCACCAAACTTTGCTCAGGATGACCATTTTTGTTTGAGTCTCGCTGTGAGGTGCGACATCAATCTCGTCCAATCTATTTGTTAACGTCGGTTTCGTTGTCGTCAGCGTTGCGATCGATGAGTTTGTTGTAGGGATCGATGCCGGCGCGGGAGGGCATGCGATCGATGACGACGCTAATGGTCTGGCGGCCGCCGCTGATCCACTGCTTCTGCAGGTAGAGGGGCTTTTCAGTTTCGCGGGGGCCAGTGAAGACACCGATATCGACGAGGTCGTGCATGGGCATGGGGGTTTCGTTGCCGCTGCCGTCGGCGCGTACTTTGTGGGCTTCGACGACCATAGTGACCTTGTACCTGTGATCGGCGGTGGGGGTGACGGTGGCGGAGACAACTTTGTTGTCGTAGAGAACGATCTTCTCGAAGGAGTCGTCGATGTAGTACCGGAGGTCGGGCGGAGTTTGGGCACGAAGGGCGGCGATCAGCTCGCCGGTATCGGGATAGGGGCCGGACTGCGCATCGTTGGCGTTGGCGTAGCGGTACTGCATGAGGAAGTTATGCAGGGCCAGGTTGACTTTGTCTTCGCCGATGTAGTCGGCGAGGGTGTACATGACCTGGCCGCCCTTCTGATACCAGACATAGGCTTCCTGCTGCACCAGGGCGAGAGGCTCTTCGCGGCGAACTTCGCCGGCGCGGCCGCGCAGGTAGCGGTCGAGCTCGTGTCTTGAGGAAGCGATGCATGTTGTCCGGGCCGTATTTGCTGCTGCATGATCATGAGCGCGGAGTACTCGGCCAGGGTTTCCGACATCATGTTGGAGCCTTCGACGCGGCCGCCGATGAGCTGGTGAGCCCACCACTGATGGCCTAGCTCGTGGGCGGTGACAAAGTAAGTGAAGTCGATGTCGGTCGGTTTCTCCATGCGGCCGATGAAGCCGATGCCTTCAGAAAAGGGAACGGTGTTGGGAAAGGACTGCGCGAAGCTGCGGTAGCGCGGAAATTCGAGGATGCGGAACTGGCGGAACTGGTAGGGGCTGAAGTTCTTTTCGTACTAGGCCAGGCCCGCTTTGGATGCGTCGATCATGTCGTCCACGTCGTAGTTGTGCGCGGGCAGGTGATAGACCTCGATGGCGATGGGGCCGTTGGCTCCTTTGATAGGTATCGCGCGTGACCTGATAGTGGCCGGAGATATAGGCGAAGAAGTCGAGGGTCTGGACGGAGCCCATGTCATAGGTGAAGTAATGGCGGCCGTTGGCGTGCCAGTCCTTCTGGAGATAGCCGGGGGCGATGGCGATCTGATCGGCCGAGGTACTGACGGTGGTGCGGTAGTGGATCCAGTCCGACTGCGGGGTGAAGAGGTTGGTCACGCTGCCGAGGGCGTCGCCGCGAGCGGGCAGCACTTCGAGCGTCCCGAGGTGTTCTTCGCGGCGGCGGCGGGGATCGGTCAGTTCGTTGTCCTGACTGTAGCCGATGGTGGGAAAGTAGCCGGAGTCGAAGAAGGTGCCGTTATACGCCAGCTCGGCGCGCTCGTTGCCGTCGCGGAAGCCGCGGCTGGTGTAGCCCACCTTGAAGTTCATGTTCATGGTTTCGCCGGGGGCAAGCGGCCGGTCGAGCGCATAGATGGTATAGATGGCACGCGGCCCGGAGGAGACCTGATGGAAGGGGCGGTCGAAGGTGAGGTTAGTAATCGATTGCTGAGTGTTGGTGATGTGGACCTGGGAGATAGGCTGCGCAGTTTTGTTCTGCAGGAGGAAGTGGCCGGAACCGCTGAAGGATCGGTGCTCGGGATAGATATCGATGTTGGCATCGACGAAGATGATCTTGGGCTGGGCGAGGTGCTCGTACTTTTTGTAGTTGCGCTCGTAGTCGGCCTGGATGTCGCGCCGCGCCTTGGCGGTGAGGTATTCGTTGAGAACGTGGGCGTTGTAGAAGTACCAGGCACCGCTGCCGATGGCGATGAGCAGGAAGAGGAGGGCCGCAGGAGCGAGGCGCGGAGCATTCTGGCGGAGAAGGCCGAGGCGGGCGCGGAGCGAATCTTCGGCACCGCGGCGGGCGAGGGCGATGGAGAGGACGCCGAGCAAGGCGGCCCAGGCCAGCCAGTAAGTAATGGACCAGAAGAGCGGCAGGACGAAGTGGCCGTAGCCGTTCATGTCGGAGTAAGTGTAGGGCGGGGTGGTGCCGAAGAGATAGAGGGTATTTTCCCATCCGAAGTTGAAGAGGATGGGCTCGAGAACGAAGATGCCGATGACGATGCCGTGGCCGATGAACTTATTGCAGACGACGGTCTGAACGAACATGGCCAGCAGGGCAAAGACGAGGATCTGGGGGAAGACGATGATGTACAGCTCCTTGAAGTACTGCAGCAGCTCGTAGTGGTAGTAACCCGCGATGGTCTGCATGAAGATGCCGCAGAGCGCGGTGACGGTGAGCAGGACCAGCTCGACCAGGCAGAGAGCGGTGAGTTTGGAGAGCCAGTCGATGGTGTTCGCTGACGGGAACGGCATCGTGAATGCCTTCGAAGTGGGTGTCGCGCTCGCGCCAGATGAGCTCGGCGGCATATAAGGTGGCGACGATGTAGAAGAAGAGGGTCGCGCCGCCTTCGACGGCCTGGAGCATGAGGTAAGTGACGGGCCAGACGTTGGTGCCCTCCGACGCGGCCGGCATAGTGGCCGTTGTTGATGGCGACGCCGGCCATCAGGACGAGCAGCACCCAGAAGGGAATGTCGCGCACGATGTTGCGGGTGCGCAGGCGGGTGAGCGAGAGGTACTGCAGAGCCGCGGTGGTCCGGTTGAAGAGCTGGTGGACCAGGGGCATGCGCGCGGGGACGAGGCTGCGGATGGGCTGAAGCTCTTCGTCCTGTTCGAGGGCGAGTTTGGCGCGGCGGCTGCTGGTGCGCGCGGTGAGAGCCTCGACGGACATGGGGAAGAAGAGCCAGACGGCGGCGAGGCTGAGGAGGCCGACAGCGCTCCAGAGCAGACGGTTGTAAAGGAAGATACCGCTGGCGGAGTGGAGCGACCAGGAGAAGAGAAGGGTGTTGCGCTCGACGACCGTCCAGTAGCGCGTAATGGAATCGTTGAGCAGGATGCCGACGGGATCGAGCATGCCGGACCAGAAGAGGGCGAGAGAGCGGGTGGCCTCAAAGGCGGTGATGCCGATGAGGTAGAGCATGAAGAGCGCGGCGCCCTGCAGATAGACGATGAAGATGTGGCGGGTGAGAGCGGCGACCAAGAAGAAGAGCGAGCCGAGGAAGAAGATCTGCACCACGATGATGGAGAAGAAGGGCTGCAGGATCCACGCGAGGTGATTGGGGGCGATGCGGGTGTGATCGGCCCAGGGAGCGAGGGTGCCGAAAAGCTCGCCGAAGATGCAGTCCCGAGAAAGCGAAGACGGTGGCGACGAAGGAGCCGGCCCAGCGACCGCCGAGATAGGCGAATTTGGAGATGGGCTTGGTGAAGAGGATCTGGGTGGTATCGCGCTGGAAATCGCGCAGGATGGAGGTGCCGAAGATGCGCGGCGATGATGATGATGCCGAAGAACGACGCGTAGATATCGTTATAGATGTTGGCGAAGGGGCCGTTGAGCAGGACCTTGCCATTGCCGGCGGCGATGGGTCCGAAGCTTTCCGAGGCGACGCAGAGAAAGCTGAAGACGAACCAGACGGCGAAGTAGACCCAGAGTGGAGATGCTTTTGAAGCGGAACTTCAGTTCGAAGAAGAAGAATTCGCGGAAGAGGCGCATGGCGGTCTCCGTCGGTTAGTTGGCCGCGTGACGAGCGAGGTTGAGGAAGTAAACGTCCTGAAGCTCGGATTCCGAAGGCTGGAAGCCGTCGCCGGGATTGAAGTCGGAGTAGACGCGGACTTCATGCTGCCCGCGCGACCAGGTGGGTGGAGATGACCTGGAGATTCGCTTCGAGGGCCTTGAGCTCGTCGTCGCTGACGACGACCTTCGACCAGATCTTGCCGTGGAGGGCGGCGAGCGCTTCCGTGGGCGAGCCCTCGAGCAGCAGGTCGCCGTTGGCGATGATGGCCATGCGCGGGCACAGCTCGCGGACATCGTCGACGATGTGGGTGGAGAGGATGACGGTGACGTCGCGGCCGATGGAGCTGAGGAGGTTGAGGAAGCGGTTGCGCTCGGCGGGGTCGAGGCCGGCGGTGGGCTCGTCGACGATGATGAGTTTCGGATTGCCGAGCAGGGCCTGGGCGATGCCGAAGCGCTGCTTCATGCCACCGGAGTAGGTGCCGAGGTTCTTTTTGCGGACTTCCCAGAGATTGGTCTGGTGCAGGAGGGCATCGACCATCTCCTTGCGCTCGCCCTTCTGCGTGATGCCTTTCATGACGGCGAGGTGGTGGAGCATGTCGGTAGCGGAAATTTTGGGGTAGACGCCGAACTCCTGCGGCAGATAGCCGAGGATCTTGCGGACTTCGGTTTTGCTGGCGAGGACGTCGATGCCATCGAGGTTGATGGTGCCGGAGTCGGGATCCTGAAGGGTGGCGACGGTGCGCATGAGCGTGCTCTTGCCGGCGCCGTTGGGGCCGAGAAGGCCGAACATGTTGTTGCCGATGGTCAGGGAGACGTTGCGGAGCGCCTGCACGCCGTTGGAATAGGTCTTGGAGAGGCCGGAGATAGTGAGGGCCACGAGTCCTCCGCTGGAGGTTGGGATGTGGACTGGGGGAATGTTCCGGACATGCTAACACAGGGGGCAGAGCGCAGGGGTGTTGCCGGCAGCGGCAGGCGTCGATTGCCTGGGCGAGAGGCTCGTATCGCCGGCCACAAGGGCCGGATCCGTTGTCCTGCCGGTCGATGCTGGTGGCGGGACGATAAGCTCTCGCCTTAGTGCATCAGGGGCCTGGCTTTTCCAGTGCGAATGTTGAAGCCGGCCATCGAAGCCCCGGAAGTTGATGGCCCCGGACGTTGATGCCGTAGTCGTAATACCTGGGCGACAGGGAGAAGCTGGAGATGTGCCGGCAGGTCGCGCCGGCGTCGACGCGGAATCGAGGGTTAACGTCGCAGCGAATCCCCCCGCCATTGAACAACGTGAAGGCCCGACGTTGAGTGCTGGACGCCGGGGAAGGGGCAGGGATGCAGAGTCTTCGCGGCTGCGGAGGCTTTGTCGCGTTTGTAGACAGAAGACCTGCGGGGAAAACATTAAAAAAGGCTCATCCTGAGCGGCGCTGATCCGATGAAGGAGGAGAGAAGACGGGCAGGCCGAGAGAGCCGAAAGGTGACGCGAACCGGCGAGCCCGCCGCCGGAGGTCGTGTGAAAATTCGAATTCTGTGCGCGGCGTTGTTGGTCGTGGCCGCACTCGTCGGTTGCTCAACCCCAGGGGATGTCAGTTCATTCGGCGCCAAAGCGCTTCCTGCCACTCGTTCGTATAACGGGACGGCTTCGGTGGGGGACTTTCTTAACATCACGCTCGATACGGCCGCCCGGACCCTCGCGTACACGAATTTATCCAACGGGTCGAGCGGCACGATTCCTTACACGGTCAATGCAGATGGAAGTTATGCCCTCAACGATCCGAACGGCAATTTGATCGCGGCCTACGAAGTTCCGGATTATGCCCTGCTGATTGAGGCCGAGAAAGCGGGACCGAACCAGGACACACCGGCGCTGATTACGGCTGTCGAGAGCGGACCGATTTCGCTAAGCACCTTCGCCAATCAGAAACTCAATTACATGCAGTTTCGGACGACGGCGGGAGGTCTCGAAGTCGGGTCGATCGCGATCGGGGCCAGTTCCGGGCAGACAACCTCCTGGTGGCCATTTGGGGCGATCAGCGGCGGAGGCGACCCGCCGTTCCATAACGGCACACAGGATTTCAGCTCGGTGGTGGAAGCTCCATCGGGCACGTTTATGACCCAGACCCAGCCCGCGAACCAGGGTGGCGGCAGCGATTACATCTTCGGCACGGCGAACGGGTTCTTCATCGTGGACACGCCGAATGGGTCGATTCTGGGTCTGCCGAAAGCGGCGAGTCCGAACTTCGATCCGTCGACGGCGGGAACCTACAACGCGATGTTCTACAAAAAGCTCAATGCAAGCACGGGCGCGAACAACATCGAGACAGGAACGGGAGCGCTCTACCAGGGAACTCTGACCGTGACGGCCTCGGGAACTGTCAGCTTGATCGATTCGTCGGGCAACAACCAGCTGCCGGCGGGGTCGACGCTGACGCCGGTTGCCAGTGCAGGCTATCTCTATGGAAGCGCCGGCGAGTTACAGGATCCCTGCTGGGGAATCTTTACCGTCAGAGTAACGACCGGGACAACGCAGCAGGACATCTTCCTGACCTTTCAGGGCAACGCCGTCCTGTTTTCCTCGTTCAAGGCGAATTCGCTTCAGGCGCAGGGAAACAGCACCTACAACTACTATTACGGGATGGGAATTAAGTAGGCGCGGGGCAATGCGGCCATAGTCTGGAATGTATGCGCAGAGGCGGAACCGAGCCCCGGGCACAATCCTGAGTCCGGGGGACAGCTCGACCTGCCGCTTCCTGTGCTGCTGATCCGGACCGGGGATGATCGCATGGTTGCAATGCACACATCGACGCCGGAAAGGGCAGCCAAAGCTATCAGGGAAGGCGAATGCTCGGGGCCCCTTTCTTCTCTCGTGGGTGAGAAGGCCGGGCCCCACAGCCTGTCGTCGTTGTTCAATGGAGGGCCAACTTCGAAGCATAAACCTATGTTGAATCATTGGTTTACAGTCCATGAAGTGCTTCCGGAGGCGGCTGGTGGGACAATGGAAGGGTATGGAAAAGCTTGGCTTGTACGCTTCCATCCCTTTTTGCCGTTCTAAATGCACCTATTGCAACTTCGCTTCCGGGGTCTTTCCCGCTGCTTACCATGAGCGTTACGTAGAGCGGCTGGAGGAGGATCTGCTGGCGATCCGAGGCCGCGCGCGGTCGTGGGGCGCCGCGCTGCCGCAGGCGGTCGACTCACTCTATCTGGGTGGAGGGACGCCTGCGCTGCTCTCGCCGGCTTTGCTGCGGCGGGTGTTTGGCGGTGTGCGGCGGGAGTTCGCGATGCTGGCCACGGCGGAGGTGACGGTGGAGTGCGCGCCGGGACAACTGGAGCCGGCCGTGCTGGACACGCTGGCTGAGTGCGGCGTGAACCGGATCAGCTTCGGCGTGCAGTCATTCGTGGACAGCGAGGCGCGGCAGACGGGGCGGCTGCACACGCGAGCCGCGGCCCTCGAGGATGTGGCGCGAGTGCGGGCGGCAGGGATTCATGAGGTGAGCGTCGATCTGATCGCGGGGCTGCCGGGACAGACGACGCACTCGTGGTTTGAGTCGCTGGGTGTGCTGGCCGAGAGCGGCGTGGATCACGCCAGCGTGTACATGCTGGAAGTGGACGACGAGTCGCGGCTGGGACGCGAGATGCTGGCCGGTGGCGGGCGCTATCACGCGCAGGCGGTGCCGGGCGACGATCTGATCGCGGAGCTGTACAGCGAAGCCGTGGCGTTTCTGGGCGGCCAAGGGCTCGCGCAGTACGAGATTTCGAACTTTGCGCGGCCGGGGCACGAGTCCACGCATAACCAGAAGTACTGGCAGCGGAAGCCGTATCTGGGGCTGGGACTGGACGCGCACTCGATGATCCGGGACCGGAATGGCTCGGCGGTGCGCTTCGCCACGACGGATGACCTGAATGGGTATCTGGCAGGGCCGGGATGGAATGACGCCCGGCGGATGCGCCGCGAAGAGGAGCTGGAAGAGGCGTGGTTCCTGGGACTGCGGCTCAATGAAGGTGTGAGCCTGGCGGCGCTGCGCGGGCAGTTTTCGGAGGCGGCGGTGCGGGAGAGCCTCGGGACCGTGATGAAGCTGGACGACGAAGGACTGCTTCAGTTCACGGAGGGAGACCGGGTGGCGCTGACGCCGCACGGACGGCTGCTCTCGAACGAAGTGTTTGCGCGCTTTTTGGCCGAGCCGGCTGCAGCGTAGGGCGAGAGGAAATGGAGGCACCCAGCCAGGACGGTGGGTTCGCTTCGCGAATTTCCCATGTCTCAGAATCGAGACATGGGGCACCCAGCCTTTTCTAAAACACCCAGCCTTTTCTAAAATAAGTGCCTGCTGAGAGGAAGCTGATGTCGACACAATCCGCTGTTCTGGCTGAGGAAAGCACACCCACCCCTGTTGCGGCCATCGATCTGCGCAGCGACACCGTAACCAAACCTACGGCGGCGATGCGCGCGGCAATGGCGGCGGCCGAGGTGGGCGACGATGTCTACGGCGAAGATCCCACCATCAACAAACTCGAAGCCCGCGCGGCGGAGATCTTTGGGCGCGAGGCAGCGCTCTTTGTGCCCAGCGGCACCATGGGCAACCAGATGGCGATCCGGCTGCACACGCAGCACGGGCAGGAGGTGATCTGCGAGGCGCGGTCGCACATCGTGGAGTGGGAGATGGCGATGGCGTCCGCATTTTCGGGCGTGCAGCTGCGCACGCTGGCGGCCGAGCGCGGCATGCTGGCGTGGGAGCAGATCGAGCCGCACATCACGGGCAAGCATTACCATCGCGCCTCGACGGGGCTGATCTGCCTCGAGAACACGCACAATATGGCGGGCGGAACGGTGACACCGCTGGAGGTGCTGGAGGAGGTATGGGCGGGAGCGAAGGATCGCGGGCTGCCGGTGCATCTGGACGGAGCGCGGGTCTTTAATGCGTCGGTGGCGCTGGGAGTAGGCGTACGCGAACTGACGCGCGGATTCGCGACAGTCATGTTCTGCCTGTCAAAGGGCCTGGGCGCGCCGGTGGGCTCGATGCTGGTGGGATCGTGGGAGCTGATGGACCGGGCACGGCTGATCCGCAAGGGCCTGGGCGGCGGGATGCGGCAGGCAGGGATTCTGGCAGCGGCGGGGCTGATCGCGCTGGAGGAGGGTCCGCAGCGGCTCGCTGAGGATCATGCGAATGCGCGGCTGCTGGCGGAGAGCCTGGCGGCGCTGCCCCAGGTGGAGATCGATCTGGAGGCGGTGCAGACGAACATTGTGATCTTCACGCTGCGCGGGCGCGGGGATGCTGCGGGGCTGGTTTCAAGGCTGAAGCATCGCGGGGTGCTGGCGGGCACGGTAGGTCGGCACAGCGTGCGCTTCGTGACGCACCGGGATGTGGATCGGGCGGCTTGCGAAGAAGCGGCTCGAGTCACACTGGAGATTCTCAGGGGAGAGGCCGCCTGAGGGACCGGTGCCCAAACACGCCTTCCGGAACAGGTATCCGGGAGTGTTCCTGCCGGGCCAACCCGGACGAACCAGGGGTGGGTCGGTGACGGATGGGCGCGGGCGGGAGTCTATAATCAAGAGTTATGTCGAAGTATTCAATCGTCGTCCCTTTCCATAACGAAGAAGAGAACGTAACCGTCCTCTACGACCGCCTGAAAGGCGTGATGGAACAGGTGGGGGAGCCGTTCGAACTGGTGTTTGTGGACGACGGTTCGAATGACCGGACCTGCCGGCTGCTGGAAGAGATTGCCGCGGTGGACAGCCGCGTGCTGGTGGTGAAGCTGCGCCGGAACTTTGGCCAGACTTCGGCGCTGGCGGCGGGGTTCGACCACGCGCAGGGCGACTTTATCCTGGCGATGGACGGCGACCTGCAGCACGATCCGGCGGAGATCCCGGCGTTCCTCGAGAAGCTGGAAGAGGGCTACGACGTGGTGAGCGGGTGGCGCAGGGAGCGCATCGACAACTTCGTGATGCGGCGCTTTCCGTCGCGCTGCGCGAACTGGCTGATGGCGAAGCTGTCGGGCGTGAACATCCACGACTTCGGCACCACGTTCAAAGCGTACCGGCGCGAAGTGATCCACAACATTCCCCTCTATGGAGAGATGCACCGGTTCATTCCGGCGCTGGCCTCGTGGTATGGCGCGAGCATCTGCGAGATTCCCATCTCCAACGTGCACCGGGAGCGGGGCAAGTCGCACTACGGCATCGGCCGGACGTTCCGGGTGTTCTTCGACCTGCTGACGATCCGGTTCCTGCTGAAGTACATGACGCGGCCGCTGCACTTCTTCGGGGTGCTGGGCGCGCTGGGGATCTTCGGCGGCGGGTTAGTTTCCGCGTTTCTGCTGGCGCTGAAGGTGCTGACCCATCAGCATGTGATGGACCAGCATGGACCGCTGTTCGTGATTGCGGCGGTGATGATCCTGGCGGGAACGCAACTGCTGGCGATTGGGCTGCTGGGCGAGCTGCAGGTGAGGCATTATCACTCGTCGGCGCAGCGAGCCCCCTATACGGTGGACCGGCTGGTGCGGCTGCGCGCTCCCGAAGAACCGAGTATGTTGCAGGACAATTGAAGCGAGGGAATAGGGATCAGGGAATAGGATGTAGCTTCGCAGCTGCTGGTGGGGTTCAGCGGTGAGCGCCAAACACCTGTGGTTCATGTCCCGACCAATTCCGCGCACTCGCATGCGCGACCACTGCGATCACAAGCCTTGCGCGGCAACCAAATACAGCGGCATTCCATCGACTCCACTGAATACTCCGGTGCAGGACCGTCAGTAACGCGGAGCCGCAACCTGCGCGTTGCGGGATTGCGATAGGCTATACAATCCGGAGAACCCAATCCCAGAACTCACATCTATGCAAAAACCCGCGGACGGAAGAAAGCGCGTTGTGATCGAGAGCGTCGAGCCGGAGATTGACTCCGGCCGTTTTGCTATCAAGCGAATTCTCGGCGACACGGTCACGGTGGAAGCCGACGTGTTTGCCGATGGGCACGATCATGTTGCGGTGCGCCTGCTGTTCCGGTTTCAGGAAGTGCCGGGCTGGACGGGAATCCCGATGCAGGCGCTGGGGAACGATCGCTGGCGAGCGGAGTTCCCGGTGGACCGGATGGGCGAGTATTTCTACACCGTGGCCGGGTGGATCGATCATTTCGACACCTGGCGCAGCGATCTGGAAAAGCGGATTGGAGCGGGCCAGGACATCGGCGTCGATTTGCTCAACGGGGCAAAGCTGGTGGAAGAGGCAGCCGAGCGGGCGGGCCGCGACGATGCGGACGCGCTGCGGCGGTGGGCGGCCGAGCTGCGGGGCAGCGATCCGGAAGTGGCGAAGCATGCGGCGCTCGATCCGGTGCTGGCGACGATGATGTCGGCGTATCTGGACCCGGCGATGGAGAGCCGCTATGAACGCGAACTGCGGGTGACGGTGGACCGGGAGAAGGCGCGCTACTCGGCGTGGTATGAGATGTTCCCGCGCTCCACGGGAGAGCCGGGGAAGCATGGGACCTTCCGGGATTGCGAGGCACGGCTGGATCATGTGGCCCGGCTGGGATTCGACGTGCTCTACCTGCCGCCGATCCATCCCATCGGGACTGCGTTCCGCAAGGGCAAGAACAATTCGGTAACCGCGGAGGCGGGGGATGTGGGCAGCCCGTGGGCGATTGGCGCGAAGGAGGGCGGTCACACCGAAATTCTCCCGGCGCTGGGGACGCTCGAGGATTTCAAACATCTGCTGCGCAGCGCGGCGAGCAAAAACATCGAGCTGGCGATGGATATCGCCTTCCAGTGCTCGCCGGATCATCCATGGGTACGCGAGCATCCCGCGTGGTTCAAGCACCGCGCGGACGGGAGCATTCAGTACGCGGAGAATCCTCCGAAGAAGTACCAGGATATTTATCCGCTGGATTTCGAGAGCAGCGACTGGAAGGGATTGTGGGATGCGCTGCGGGATGTGTTCCTGTTCTGGATCGAGCAGGGCGTGCGCATTTTTCGCGTGGATAATCCGCACACCAAGGCGTTTCCCTTCTGGGAGTGGTGCATTGGGGAGATCAAGAAGGGGTATCCGGACGCTCTGTTTCTGGCCGAGGCGTTTACGCGGCCGCGGGTGATGCAGCGGCTGGCGAAGCTGGGCTTTACGCAGTCGTACACGTACTTCACGTGGCGCAACACGAAGCAGGAGCTGACGGAATACCTGACCGAACTGACCCAGGCGCGGGTATGCGAGTTTATGCGACCGAACCTGTGGCCGAATACGCCGGACATTCTGCCGGAGCCGCTGCAGATCGGGGGGCGGCCGGCATTCATCAGCCGGCTGGTGCTGGCGGCGACGCTGGGGCCGAATTACGGGATCTATGGGCCGGCCTTTGAGCTGGGGGAGAATCAGCCGCTGCGGCCGGGGAGCGAAGAGTATCTCAATTCGGAAAAGTATGAGATCCGGCGATGGAACCTCGACGCGCCGGAGAGCATCGACACCATCATTGCTACGGTCAATCGCGCGCGGCACGATAATTTGGCGCTGCACGCGAGCCACGGATTGCATTTTCATCCGACGGACAACCCCAGCCTGATCGCTTACAGTAAATCGAGCCGCGATGGGAGCAACGTGGTGCTGACGGTGGTGAATCTGGATGCGTTCCACACGCAGGCGGGGTGGGTGGACCTGGATCTCAGCCGGCTGCGGCTTACGGCCGGTGAACCGTTCCAGGTGCTGGATGCGCTGACCGGACAACGCTTCCTGTGGCAGGGCTCGCGAAATTACGTGGAGCTGTCGCCCGCAAAGGTGCCGGCGCACATCTTCCGCGTGCTGCGGCGGGTGCGTTCGGAAAAAGACTTCGATTACTACCAGTGAGGACGCGGAAACTCCATGGCGGAAATGCAGACCATCGTGCGTAAGGCAGGCAGCGCCACCGATCCTCTCTGGTATAAGGACGCGATCATTTATGAGGTCGCGGTCAAGTCGTTTTACGACAGCAATAACGACGGCATCGGCGACTTTGCCGGGCTGATGCAGAAGCTCGATTACCTGCAGGATCTGGGCGTGACCTGCCTGTGGCTTCTGCCCTTCTTCCCTTCCCCGCTGCGGGATGACGGCTACGACATCTCCGATTACATGAGCGTGCACCCCAGCTACGGGACGGTGGAAGATTTCCAGCGTTTTCTGGATGCCGCGCACGATCGGGGACTGCAGGTGATGATCGAGCTGGTCATCAATCACACATCGGATCAGCATCCGTGGTTTCAGCGAGCACGGCTGGCGCCGGCCGGATCGCCGGAGCGCAATTTTTACGTATGGAGTGACACCGACCAGAAGTACCTCGACGCCCGCATCATCTTCACCGACACGGAAAAGTCGAACTGGACCTGGGATCCTGTAGCGCAGGCGTACTACTGGCATCGCTTCTTCTCCCACCAGCCGGATCTGAACTACGACAATCCCGAGGTCCTCGAACAGGTACTGACGGTGATGCGCTACTGGCTGGATATGGGGGTGGACGCGCTGCGCATCGACGCGATTCCCTATCTGGTGGAGCGCGACGGGACCAACTGCGAGAACCTGCCGGAGACCCATGCCGCGATCAAGGCGATCCGCGCTGCGATCGATGAAGGCTACGCGGGGCGCATGGTGCTGGCCGAAGCCAACCAGTGGCCCACCGACGTGCGGCCGTATTTTGGCGACGGCGATGAATGCCACATGGCGTTTCACTTCCCGCTGATGCCGCGCATCTACATGGCGCTGCGCCAGGAGGACCGGCTGCCCATCACCGACATCATGGCGCAGACGCCGGATATTCCGGACAACTGCCAGTGGGGGCTGTTCCTGCGCAATCACGATGAGCTGACGCTGGAGATGGTGAGCGACGATGAGCGCGACTACATGTATCTGGCGTACAGCGCCGATCCGCGGATGCGGATCAACATCGGCATCCGGCGCAGGCTGGCTCCCCTGCTGGATAACAACCGGCGGCGCATCGAGCTGCTGAACAGCATCCTGTTTTCGTTTCCAGGCACGCCCATCCTGTATTACGGCGACGAGATCGGCATGGGCGACAACATCTATCTCGGTGATCGCAACGGCGTGCGCACACCGATGCAGTGGACGGCCGACCGCAATGCAGGATTCTCGCGCTGCAATCCGGCACGCCTGTACAGCCCGGTGATCATGGACCCGGTGTGGGGCTATGAGGCGATCAATGTGGAGGCGCAGCAGAACGATCCTTCGTCGCTGCTGAGCTGGATGCGCAACATGATCGCGCTGCGCAAGCTGTTCCAGGTCTTTGGGCGGGGAACGCTGCATTTTCTGGATGCATCGAACCGGAAGATCCTGGCGTACATACGGCAGTTCCAGGAGGCGACGGTCCTGTGCGTGGCGAACCTGTCGCGGTTCGCGCAGCCGGTGCAGCTGGATCTCTCGGCGATGGAAGGGATGACGCCGGTGGAGATGCTGGGGTATGTGGAGTTCCCGGTGATCACGCGGCAGCCGTATTCGCTGACGCTGGGGCCGTATGGATTCCTGTGGCTGGAGCTGCAGCCATCACTGACGATGACGGAGCCGGTGACGGATGGCAGGCAGGAGCAGGCCTTCTATGTGGAGAGCGAAACAGACTGGCAGAGCATTCTGACCGGCGACGGGGTGCGCAGGCTGGAGGTGCTGCTGCCCAGCTACTTCCAGGCGCAGCGCTGGTTCGGCAGCAAATCGAAACACATCACTCACGCGCGGATCAGCGATTCGCTGCTCTTCGATGAGAATCGCGCGGCACTGGTGTGGGTTTGCGTAGAGTATTCCGAAGGCGATTCGGAGACATGGCTGGTATCGCTGGCGATCAGCTTTGGGGAGGCGGCGAGCGCGATACGGGAGTCGGCTCCGCAGCAGATCCTGGCAACTGCGGGATCTGCAACGCGCAGCGGGGTCCTGCACGAAGGGATGGCACGTGGGTCGACAGCATCGGCGCTGCTGGAGATTCTGGCGGAGGGGCGCGAACTGAAGACGCGCAGCGGCGTGCTGCGCGGGCTGCCCAGCACGGTGTTGTCGGGACTGCGCGGAACCCAATCGCTGACTGCGCGGGTGAGCAGCGCGGAGCAGAGCAATACGTCGGCCATCTTCGGTGACCGGCTGATCATGAAGCTGTTTCGCAAACAGCAGCCGGGTCCGAATCCGGATGTCGAGATCGGGCGGTTTTTGACGGAGACGGCAAAGTTTCCGAATATCCCTCCGTTCGGTGGATCGATTGAAGTGCGGCGCGAGGGCGAAGAAGCTTCAACGATCACGCTGCTGCAGGGGCTGGTGCAGAACGAGGGCGACGGATGGCAGTGGACACTCGACGAGTTGGGCCGGTATTACGAGAGCACGGCGTATGTGCGGTCTCCGGCAGTGACGCTGGCGCCGGAGAAAGCGTCGGTCTCGCAGGAGGCGAGGGAGTACGCCGGGATGTATCTGGATGCGGCGGTGACACTGGGGCGGCGCACCGCGGAAATGCATCTGGCGCTGGCCTCCGGGCGGGATGCGGCGTTTGCTCCATGCACCCCGTCGGCGCAGGATATGGAGAAGATGCGGGACCAGCTGATGAACCACGCCACGAAAGCTTTCGACGCACTGAAGTCGAACCTGACGCGTCTGCCGGACGATACGGTCGAGTCGGCGGGGTTGGCGCTTAGCCGGCGAGGCGTGCTGCTGGCGAAGTTTCGGGCGCTGACGACGCTGCCCGAAGCGGCCGGACAGTGGACGCGCATCCACGGTGATTATCACCTGGGCCAGGTGTTGCGCTCGCGCGGGGATTTCGTGATTCTGGACTTTGAAGGCGAGCCGGCTCGACCGCTGGCGGAGCGGCGAGCGAAGCAGAGCCCGCTGAAGGATGTGGCGGGGATGCTGCGCTCGTTCAGCTACGCGGCATTTGTAGGTCTCACGCGGTACACGGCGCGGCGGCCGGAGGATTTCGCGCAGCTGGAGCCGTGGGCGCGGCTGTGGGAGACATCGGTATCGGGCGAGTTTCTGCGCGCGTATCGCGAGACGGCGGCGGGCGCACCGATCGTGCCGGGGACGCCGGGGGGCTTCGACACACTGCTGGCGATTTATATGCTGGACAAGGCGCTGTACGAGCTGGTGTACGAGTTGAACAATCGCCCGGCGTGGATACGCATCCCGCTGCACGGGATCTTGTCACTGCCATTGTGACGAAAGGAAGAACTGCCAAATGGCAGGAATAGAGTTCACGGAAGAGACGAAGCAGCAGGTGGAGCGGATCGGGTCGGCGGACATTGTGGTCGGCATCGCCGGGCCCGTGGCGCCGGAGGAACTGCGCACGCGCGCGGAGCGCATCATCGCGGAGTTGGGCACGGGGGTTCCGCCGCTGCGGTTTGTGTTTGCATGGCCGGGGGCCGGCGCCGAACCGACGATGACTGCGCTGAACGGCGACGAGAGTCGGTCGCTGACGATGTTCCCCTTCGCTCCGCCGGCTTACGGCGGGGGCGAGTTCTGGGCGGCGGTTTCGGCCAACCAGCGGGCGATTCTGGCGCTGGCTTCTTCGCTGAACGCGCGCGCCTGCATCCTGCTGGGATCGGATCTGGCGGCGCTGCAGGCGCATGCCGTCCAGCTGTTCGCCTACTCCATTCTGGACCGGCAGTGCGGGCTGGCGATGCCGCTGTATCCTGTGGGCAAGTATGAAGCGCTGGTCAACAACGGAATTCTTTCGCCGCTGAGCCGCGCTCTGTACGGGAGGCGCATTCGCTACCCGATCGCTTTCGACTTTGCTGCTTCGGGGCCGATGTGCGTGCGGCTGGCACGCGGGGAGCCGGGGGCGGAACACTCTGTGAGTTCCCTGCTGTGGCCGGTGACGATCGCAGCCACCCAGTCGCCACAGGACCCAGTGGGACAGGTTTACATCGACGTGCACCACGAGGTGTCGACAGGCGGACTGGATCTGAGCGCGGTGCTGGGCCAGGTGGTGGGGTCGATGTTCCATGAGATGGAGACGTTTGCGGCGCAGTGGCAGAGAATTCGCGGCTCGCAGACGGTTCCGGGATGGGGGAATCCTCCGGCGGAGGAGCCGGACGACGGCGAGCCGCCCGACCCGACGCCGATGTTCGATTCGTTTTTGCTGGGGTCGAAGAATCTTTCCGAAGTGTGGCAGCTGGTGCTGCCGCCGAACACCATGCTGGAGCTAAGGCGGCTGACGCGCGCGGGAACCTCGAGCTTCCATATGCCAGACGAGCTGTGGGCGTGTATCGTGTACGACTTCGCGCTGGCGTGGCGGCTGCGCACCATCAGCCGAGTGCACCTGATGGGTGCGCTGACGCCGCTGTATCTGGGGTGGGCCGCGTCGTATGTGCGGGAGGCTGCCGGCCTGACGCGCGCCGCACTGGAGCAGCGCATGGAACAATTTGCCCGCGCGTGGGAAGACAAGAAACCGTATCTGCTGTCGCGATGGAGATGGCCGGACCGCTTTAATCCGTAGGCGAGGAGCCGACCTGGGAAGGAACGCGAAGGAGAAGAGATATGTGGGAACAGGTAGAACAATCGCTGCACTCATCGATGGGCCGCGTGATGAATCAGATCGCCACGCTGCTGCCGGGAATTCTTGCGTTCATTGTGGCGTTTTTGCTGTTTCTTCTCATCGGCTGGATTCTTTCCACGGTGCTGCGCCGCATCCTGATGGCGCTGCGCTTCGATGAACGGGTGCGGGGCGCGAACGCGATTGCCGAATGGACGCCACGGGTGACGCCGTCGATGTTGACGGCGCGGATCGTGTTCTGGTGTTTCGTGGTGGTGGGCGTGATGGTGGGCGTATCGGCGTTCGAGGCCGGGACTTCGGAGCACATCATCTCGGGCTGGATTTTAGGCTATGTGCCGCGCATCGTGGGCGCGGCGATTCTGCTGCTGGCGGGGAACGTGCTGGCCCGCTTCGTGTCGCGCAGCGTGCTGATCACGGGCGTGAATCTGAACCTGAGCTACGCGCGGTTGCTGAGCATGGGCGTGCGCTGGATGATCCTGGTACTCACGGGAGCGATGGTGCTGGATCACCTCGCACTGGGCGGCGAGATTGTGGAGCTCGGATTTGGGATCCTCTTCGGTGGGATCGTGCTGGCGCTGGCGCTGGCGGTGGGCCTGGGCTCGCGAGACCTGGTGAGCCGCTCGCTGGAGCGGGAATCGACGCGGCCGGTGGACGTGCCGCAATCGGAGCGCGTGCATCACTTTTAACGGAAAATTAACAGAGAGATTGGGACGGAAAGGGGACTGCTTCACGGCGTGGACGAAAGCCGTCGTCAGTCCCTGAGGGTGAGGGTGATGCTGCGCGAGTCGCCGCCGGTGGTGTGCATCTCGATTTCACCCTGACTGCGCCGGACGACGCTGGGAAATTTCTCACCCCACTCGACCAGCACAATGCTATCGGGCGCGGAAAGCTCTTCGAGGCCGAGGGAATCGAGCTGGCGCTCATTCTGAATGCGGTAGAGATCCAGATGGTACAGGATGACGGGATGCCTGTGGCCATTGGCGATGCGCGTGCCCTCGTATTCATGGATCAGTGTAAAGGTGGGGCTGGTGACCTCATCGGCCTCGGCGGCATCGAGCGCTTCGGCAATGCCCTTGACGAGGGTGGTTTTGCCGGCACCGAGGTCGCCCCGCAGGATGAGGAATTTGGGAGGACTAAGCAGCTCCGCAATGCGGTGACCGACCGCAATAGTGTCTTTGGCGCCGTGGCTTTCGAACTGATGCGTCTTTAAATCCGCAGTCTGCGTCATTTCGACCTCGCCGCCGCTGGAATGCCTTCCATCCAAACATATCCCGCTTCGTCGTGCGGGCGAAAGCGAAAAGCACGAAAAAGATGAGCGATGGTATCGGTGGCGAGCAGGGTGTGCTCATCCTGATCGAGCAGAGCGAAGTCGGCGGAGAGGCCATGCAGGTAGACGGCTGCCTCGATGGCCTGGGCAGACTGCCCGGGAAACTGCGCCAGCAGGGCAGCCACAATGCCGGTGAGGATGTCGCCGCTGCCGCCTTTCGCCATGCCGGGATTGCCAGTGCTGTTGATCGCGATGCGGCCATCGGGATGGGCTATGAGGGTGCGCCAGCCTTTGAGGACGAGGGTGACCTGGTGCTTTGTGGCAAACTCGCGCGCAAGACTCTCGCGACGTGCCTGCACTTCTTTGGTGGTGATGCCGGCAAGACGCGCCATCTCGCCTGGGTGAGGGGTGAGGACGAAGGTGCGGCCGCGGCCGTCAATTTTTTCAGGATGTTTGGCGAGGATGTTCAATGCGTCGGCATCGAGGACGATGGGGAGGTCGGTTTTCTCGATGAGGCCGAGGACAAATTCTTCAGGCTCGGGACCAAGACCGGGGCCCATTGCCAGCACGGTGGCGCGGGCGAGCATGCTCTTCAGTTGCTTGGGTTCGAGATTGGATTTGTCGGCTTCGCCGGCGGGGCCTTCTTCGAGGGGGAATGTCATCAGTTCGGGAGTAATGCCCGCTACGGCGGTGAGGATAGCCGCGGGAACAACGGCGGTGACCAGTCCGGCGCCGGCGCGCAGGGCGGCGAGCGAAGCCATGGCGGGTGCACCCGATTTGCCGCGGCCTCCGGCGACGACCAGCACGTGGCCGTAGAGGCCCTTGTTGGCATCGGGCGTGCGCGGCCGCTCGGTTATGACTTTGGAGGATCCGGCCCAGGTGAGGCCGGTCGAGGAGTGGATGGCTTCTTCGGGGGATCCGATCGGCGCGACCACGATGGGGCCGGTGGCGCTGTTGGTGAGATTGCCGCTGAGGTGGGCGAGTTTGGGCGCGGTGAAGGTGACAACGGCGTTGGCGCGAAAAGCTCCGTAGATGGTGAAGTCGCGCGCATCGGCGTCCCAGCCGGAGGGGAGATCGACGGCGACAACCGGCGCGGTGTGTGCGTTGACCTGATCGCGGAGGACCGCGGCTATACCGCGCAGCGGGGGCTTGAATCCTGTGCCGACGACGGCGTCGACAAGAAGGTCGGCGGAGTCGAGGAGGGCGCGGACTTCTGCAGCTTCAAGAGCGGATTCGCCGGAGGCGAGCAACGGCGTCAGGTTCATTTCCGCATAGGCCGCTTTGGCATCGCCCTTGAGATCGGCTGGATCGCCGAGGAGGAGCACTTTGACGTCGCGCCCTGCCGCCGTGAGAGCACGGGCGGTGACGAAGCCATCGCCACCGTTGTTGCCCTTTCCGCAGAGGACGGCGATGTGCCGCTGCTCGGGAAATTCGCGGAGGATGAAGCGCGCGACGGCTGCTCCGGCGTTGTGCATGAGGTCGAGCGAAGGGATGCCGTAGCGCTCGGTGGTGAGGCGATCGACGGCGCGCATCTCGTCGGCAGTAAGAATCTTCATGATCCCATTGGATGGTAGCCGAAGCGGTTGCCGGAAGAAAACTGAGGTACGGGTGCAGGTGTTATGAGCGCGAGACCATTCCTGTGCGAGGGGACGGTCAGAGCAGCAGGAGTCAGCGGTTGGCGATTGGTGTGAGGCCGCGGACGTTCATAACACAACCAGCAGGAAGCAACCGCAGATCCTTCCGCAAGGTTTGCCAAAGGCGAGCAACCCGTGCGTCAGGATGACAGCGGTTGTTAGCAAGCGAATTTCGGGGCAGGAGATCAAGCGCGGCGCTTGCAAGCTGCTTCGCGAGTCGGCTAACCTGAGGCGCGCATTGGCGTGACTCGTACTCTCTCTCTTTTCAGGACCATCTTTCCCAGGAGGGTTTGGATGCCCAATGTATTCGCTGCCGTTTACCATCCCCCGACGCTCGATGATCTGGCAACGTCGGACGCAACCAAGCGCATGACGCGCATGAAAGTCGCCATTCAGCAGGCGCACGGCGCTCTTTCGACTTATGCGAGTTTTATGGGCGCAACGAATCCGTTCTATATTTTCGTCGCGCCGGAATACTACTTTGTGAAGAACAGCGCCGGTGCGGGCAACAACGAGGTTTGGACGCTGCACACGGCCGACGAAAAGAGGACCATCTTTGAAGAGCTGCGGGCGCTGAGCGGAAGGTACAAGCGGTTCCTGCTGGCTCCGGGGACGGTTTCATGGTGCCAGCCGCGCAAGGTAGCGCAGGGCGCAAGAACGCACGATGGATGGAATACCGCGGCCATCTTTTACGAAGGCAAGCTCAAGCATGAGTACGACAAGATTATGGACGACGGCGTATTTGCTCGGACTACGGCAAACGTACTTTTTCAGAAGGGACAGAAGTCGCAGTTGTTTACGGTGGAATCTCTGAGGTTTGGCATCGAGATTTGCGGAGACTTCAATGAGGGCAATCTGCGCAGCGAGGCGCGGCCGGAGAGTCTTGACTTTGAAATTATGCTGTCGGCAACCAATCGCCACAGCTTCGACGAAGCTTCCATCGCGAAAGTGCCTATCCGGAATGGCGGTTACTTCATCCATTCGGATTCCGATAATGCCAATTTTTGCGGAGCGTGGTGCGTGCAGCGCGGCTCAGGCTCTCACGGGACCTTCGTTCCTTCGAGGCTGATGAACGCGACGCTGTTCGACCCGTGGACAGGACGAATGATCGGCGGAGACAATCTGGGGCAACGGCTGGCTTCGGGGAGCGTGCTGGTGGTAAAGGCCGTGACTCCGCAGCAGAATGGCAGCTTCGAACAGCGCAGCGACTTGCGCACGGGCGGCGCGCCGCCCGTGCCTGCAGCGCCTTTGCCCGGCATGGCGCGCGCGCGAGCAGGCAGTCTGCCGCTTCCTGCAAAACCGTCGGCGATGCAACAGACGCAATTCAGGCTATCCCTGGAGGCAAACCCGGTAACTCCTTTCTTGGACAGCGCCAGCGGGAATTATCACGTGGAGGCAAAGGCCACCCTGTTTAAGGCAGGCGGAGCCGGAGGGCTGCCCAACCAGCCGATTACATTCCGCGCGGGCAACGGCACGGTGCGGAATACGACGCAATTCACGGATGGACAGGGCGTGGCGAAGGCGGTGTTTACCGGGCAGAAGAACAACCAGCCTCTGCAGATCAGCGCCAGCTTCAGCGGGGCCACGGTCATGTACGAGACGAAGATCGACAGTCTGGGAGGGGGAAATGTGAGCCGGCTGGGCCGTTTGCAGCCGGAGACGGTGCTCAATCTCTGGTCCTACTATCTTCCGGGCTGAAGCGGGACACTCCGGGCATCATTTGCGAGAGCTGACACGAAGGCGAGACGATCGAGCCGAGTGGCTGCGGTCCCGTGGGCGCTCGATATAATGCCCGCATGTATACGCCTCAGGCAGGAATCTTCGCTCTGGGAACGTCCTCTCATGCATACCTGGAGTTTGACATCCTGGATGCGAAGAAGCGCGCGGAGTTCGCCTCGACCATCGCGGCGATCCGTGAGCCACGGACGACCACAGGAGGAGTGAATTTTGTCATTGGATTCCGGCCCGAGCTGTGGCGCGAGATTGCTCCGGACGACGCGCCGCCGGGCGTGGAGGGATTCAATCGGGATATCCAGGGCACAGAAGGATTCGTGATGCCGGGCACACAACATGATGCGCTGGTCTGGCTCTCGGGCAGCGCTTATGACGTGATCTTCGACATGGCGCGCTCGGTCATCCACGACCTTACGAGCCTCGCTTCGCTGGGGGAAGAAACTTCTAGCTGGCCTTACCGGCACGATCGCGATCTTACCGGCTTCATCGACGGCTCGGAGAATCCGACTCTGCTGGACGCTCCCATCGCCGCGTTGCTGCCCGAGGGAGTTCCCGGCGCTGCAGGGTCGGTGCTGCTGCTGCAAAAGTGGAAGCACAAGGTGGCAGGGTGGGAGGCTCTGCCGGTCGAGCAGCAGGAGCGCATCATGGGACGCACCAAGCTCGACAGCATCGAACTCGAGAACAAGCCTTCGGACTCGCATGTCGCGCGCACGGATCAGGATGAGTTTGGGCACATCTTTCGACGCAACATGCCCTGGGGAATTGTCGAGGACCATGGCACGATGTTCGTTGGCTTCAGCGCAGACCGGAAGCGGCTTTCCAGAATGCTGGAGAGCATGGCGGGGCTGATCAACGGCACCCGCGATGCGCTCACACGCTACACGGAGCCGCTGACTGGCTCCTACTATTTTGTGCCTTCGGTGGAGAGTCTGCGGCGCTTGCGCCAGGGCGATCACTCCGGTCACGCAAGCTCGTGAATTGGGCTGTCCAGCCGATTCGCTTCCATGCGATAGTTCCTGCAGGGACAGCCCATGCACATTGCACGACAGACGCCGCAGGAACTGGTCGTGGTGGCCGGCACCCGCTGGATCTCAGCAATCTGCGCGGCCGCGGCGCTGTTCATCTTCTCCCTGGTGATCCGCCGGCACGAACCGAAAGGCCTCTTGCTCGCGGGCTTCTTTCTCTTGTTCGCACTGATCATGGACCAGCGGAAAACCTTCACCTTCGATTCCATGCAGCGCATCGTCCGCTGGAAAGGCCGCAAAGTCTTCAAGGCTGAATCGGGCACAATCTCCTTCGACGACATCGTGGATATCGGCACGGAAACCACGCGGGCGGGGAGGGCAGACACTACCGTCTACCGCCTCATGATCGTCACCTCGCGCACCGCCATCCCCATGGCGTATACCTACAACGGGCAACCGGACCGTTACTCCGCTCTGCGCGAGCAGATTCTCGAATTTATCCGACCCAGGTCCACAATGCAGTCCATCGAGGTGGGAAGGTCAGCGGCCGTACGGAAGTAATGCATCATCGCCTAACGGGTTCCGGGTAGCAGAACTCTGATGCAAAGGATGTTCTTATGCAACAACGAGTGTGGCGGGTGGAAACACCCGGAGGACCGTTCAGGCCGATTGAAGTACCTCGCCCCGCGCCTCAGCCGGGCGAGGTACTGGTGCGTATCGCGGCAAGCGGCGTCAATCCCCTGGACACGAAAATCCGGGCAGGCAAAGCCGCGCACGCAAGGCAGCCTCTGCCGGCAGTGCTGGGACTCGACATGGCCGGCACAGTGGAGGAAGTTGGTGCTGGGGTGATCGGATTCCGGCCTGGAGACCAGGTATTCGGAATGGTGGGAGGGGTCGGCGGCAG
Source organism: uncultured Acidobacteriota bacterium (assembly GCA_963825195.1). Classification (GTDB taxonomy): domain Bacteria; phylum Acidobacteriota; class Terriglobia; order Terriglobales; family Acidobacteriaceae; genus Palsa-343. Next base: position 3,754,154 of record CAWGSD010000005.1, on the reverse strand, counting down.
ACAGGGTACGCTCGCAGAGTTTGTGAGCGTGGACGGGCGCGTAATCGCGCACAAGCCCAAAACGCTTTCGATGCGCGAGGCCGCCGTCCTTCCCCTGAGCGCAATCACTGCCTGGGAGGGGCTCGTCGATCACGCGCAGGTACATGCCAGCCAGAAGGTGCTGATACATGCCGGCGCCGGCGGCGTAGGACACATCGCCGTTCAGATTGCCCGCGCATTCGGAGCCGAAGTATTTGCGACCGTTTCAGCCGAGAAGAACCATCTGGTCGAACAATATGGAGCCACACCCATCGACTACCGCTCCAGCACGGTGGAAGAATACGTCCGCACCTTCACCGGCGGACTCGGATTCGACATTGTGTATGACACCGTCGGAGGCTCGACCCTTGATGCATCGTTTGAAGCGGTGCGTCGCTATACAGGCCGTGTCGTGAGTTGCCTCGGATGGAGTACGCATTCCCTGGCGCCGCTTTCCTTCCGCGCCGCCAGCTACTCGGGAGTCTTCACGTTGCTTCCCTTGTTGAGCGGCGAGGGTCTGGGTCACCACGGCGAAATCCTGACCCGGATCGCAGCACTCGCCGAACAGGGCAAGCTCAAGCCCCTTCTGAACCCAGCGCGATTTTCGACCTCGGACATCGATGCGTCGTATGCAATCGTCGAGTCAGGTTCAAAGGGAAAGGTGGCCGTCGAAATTCTCTATCCACATGAGGGGCATACTTGCCCGGCCACTTCGGTCTCCTAGGGAGGAGATCGGGCGTCAGCTGGCCGCGGCTGTAGCGCTCGGTTGTACCCTGATCTTTCGGTAATTTGACCGAGGAGCAGGCAAAGGTTGCGGGGGGGCATTTTGGCATGACAGAGCGATTCGCAGGAAAAGTCGCATTCGTCGCCGGCGGGACGGGCGGTCTGGGACGGGCGGTGAGTCTCGCCTTTCTGGAGGAGTCGGCCAGGGTGATGGTGACGTGGCGGCAGCAGGATGAATTTGCCGCTCTGGCGATGGCAGCCGGCGCGCGCGCCTCGTCCCTAACAGGCTGCTCGGTCGATGTAACGAATAACACGGAGGTAGAGCAGGCCGTACATAAGGTCCTGGCAGAGTGGGAACGTATCGACATTCTGGTGAATGCGGTCGGGGGCTATGCCGGGGGGAGCCCTCTGTGGTCGACCGCGCCGGAGGTTTTCGATCGCATGCTGGCGCTGAATCTGCGATCGGGATTTGCGCTGTGCCGGGCTATCGCCCCGGTGATGCTTGAGCAGAAGCACGGGAGCATTGTGAACATCGCGTCGCGAGCGGCCTTTGATCATGCGGCCGGGGCTGCCGCTTATGCCGCTTCCAAGGCCGCTGTCGTCGCCATGATGGATTCGCTGGCCGCGGACCTTAAGGGCAAAAAGGTGCGCGTGAACTCGGTGGTGCCGAGCATCTTTGATACAGAGGCCAACCGACGTGCGATGCCAAAGGCCGACTTTGCGCGCTGGCCGAAGCCCGAGGAGATCGCGCGGGTGATCTTGTTTTTGTGTAGCGACGAGGCACGCCTGATCCATGGAGCGTCGGTTCCCGTCTATGGGGATACTTAGCCTGGGCTGCGGTCCGGGGTTCCTCGTCGGTCGGCATCGGAGTTGCAGTGTGGTGCCCATGGCAGAACTCGGATGAGGCTCTCCACTTCACCTTCGACTAACTGCATCGCTCAGGGTACAGTCGGGGTGACAATGCAAGGTAACTTGCAAGACACTCAACTACGACTGCGCTGGCCATTATTGGCCGAAGTGCGGCATTGTGAGAACGATTTTGCCGCGTGCGTGCGGCGCACCGCCGAGCATTTCGTGAGCCTGTCGGGCTTCCTCAAGAGGCAGGACCGAACCAGCGGCAGCCTGGAGTTCGCCGCTGTCGAAGAGTTGGTCAGAGTATTCAGTCGGGCCGTGGTTACGTCCACCAGAAAGAAGACGGAGCGACGGCCGCCGGGCCGGGACTCTTCGGGAAGGGGCGATACCACGGAAACCAGGATGCCATCCGGCTTCAACAGGCGGAAGGAGCGCTCCTGAGTCTCGCCGCCCACCATATCGATGACAGCGTCAACAGGTGGCACAACAGCGTCGAAACGCTCCGCCCTGTAATCGATGACGGTATCGGCGCCCAGCTTGCGGACATATTCGAGATCGGCGGAACCGGCGGTCGCGAAGATGCGCAGTTGCGCACGCCCAGTTGTACGGCGTAGGCGCCAACATTGCCGGCGGCTCCATGGATCAACACCGTCTGGCCGGCCTTCATCCGCGCATAGTCGAAGAGCATCTGCCAGGCCGTGACAGCGACTACCGGAGCGCCGCCAGCCTGAGCAAAGCTGAGCGACCGAGGTTTGGGAGCGATGCCCTGCACCGCGGCCACAGCGAATTCGGCATACGCTCCACAGAAGTTTTTGTTGGTGACGCCGTAGACCTCGTCGTCCGCGTGAAACTGGGTAATGCCGGGCCCGACTGCCTCGACGACTCCGCTCAGGTCGGAGCCCAGAGTGATGGGCAAAGGCACGTCGACTACACTCTTCTTTTCGCGAATCAGGGCGTCCCAGGGGCCTACACCGGCGACGGCCGTGCGCACCAGCACCTCGCCTTCGCCTGGGGCGGGGCGCGGGATCTCGTCAATGGCAATCACCTCTGGTGGACCAAAGCGATGAATCCTGCCTGCCCGCATGGCTGCCTCACGTAGAAGCGATTCGACTCGATTTTGTGATTAGCATAACGCGTCCGGAGGTGTCGCCTGGACCCCGTGCAGGGTTCGGTCGTTCCCTGTTTCAGTTTTGCGGGGAGGGAACGGTCTGCTCAAAGGCCGCCAGAGAATCGTGCAGGCGGTCGAAGATCATGGATGGACCGATGATGTTTGTCAGATGGTGGCGATCGAAGTCGGCGCGGGCGTCAGCCGGGAGGCGGGCAAATCCCAGGGTTACATTCATCGCGCTGAGATGGCTCCAGAGCTGCGCAATGACACGGGAGGCGGAATAGTCGAGGTTGGTGATGGCTTCGGCATCGACGACGACCCAGCGCACCGCAGACGGCGCGGGCCCGACCACGGCAAGGATCTCCTCGGCAAAGCGGGCGGCGTTGGCGTAGAAGAGCGCGGCACCGAAGCGGTAGAGCACGAATCCCCGCACCGTGACCACGTCGGGGGCAGCAGGAACGATCTTCCAGGTCTTATTGGCATCCGGAATCACGACTCCGGTATGCGGATGGTAGCTGTGCCGCACGATGCGCAGCAATGAGAGGACCATGGCCAGCAGGATACCTGGTTCGACTCCCGACAGAATGACAACCACGGTGGTGGTGAGCGCGACCGCAAACTCGCCGGGGCTCTCGCGGCGCATGGCCAGCAATCCGCGCACGTCGATGAGATGAATGGCGACCAGCATGACCAAAGCGCCGAGCACACACTGGGGCAGATCCTGAAGCCAGCGGGTGAGAAACAAAAGGACGCAGATAACCACACCGGCGGTCGCCAGCTGGGCGACTTGACTGCGACCGCCGGACCTCTCCATCAGGGCAGTCTGGGTGGGGCTGCCGTTCACGACAAAAGCTCCGGAGAGAGCGGCGACGCCATTAGCTACAGCCAGGCCGAGGAGATCCTGGTTCTCGTTTAATTTCTGCTCATGCCGGAGGGCATAGACGCGCGCTGTGGCGGCGCTCTGCGTAACGATCATGATGGCGCACGATCCGGCGATGGGCAGCAGGGGTGGGATCTGACGCCAGGGCAACAAGTGCAGGCCGAGATGAGGCAGGCCACCCGCAACTGGGCCGATGGTGGCAATGCCATGTGCCGAGAACGTCCACAGGACGCTTGCGGTTGTGGCACCTACCACGGCTACCAGAGCACCAGGAAATTTGGGCGCGATTCGATTTAGTGCCAGTACGACGACGATGACGGCGGCCGCCACCAGAAGGGTGGGAAGATGCGCGTCAGGTAAGTGGCGGAAAACTTCGATGAGCTGCAGGATGGTTCGGTGGGAATGGACCGGGATACCCAGAGTTAGTCCGAGAATGGCGATGCCGACCTGAAAGCCGACTCCGGTAAGAAAACCGACTAATACCGTTTGCGAGAGAAAGTCCGCGATGAAGCCGAGGCGGAAGAGGCGTCCGCATAGCAGGAAGGCGCCGGTGAGCAGCGCCACATAGCCCGCCAAAGCGACATACTGTGGGCTGGCGACGGGAGCGATGCCGCTGAGCCCTCCGGCGAGGATGGCGGCGGTTGCCGAATCGGCAGCGACGACGAGATAGCGCGAGGAGCCAAAGACGGCAAAGGCCACCAGCGGCAGCAGCAGCGTGTACAGGCCGGTGGCCACGGGCATCCCGGCGATACGCGTGTAGCCCAGCACCTGGGGGATATTCATCGCCGCCAGCGTGACGCCGGCGCGGGCATCGCGCAGCACGTCGCTTCGTTTCAGCGGGCGAATTCCCTCAAGAAGACTCACCGGTGGCCGCTCCAGAAATCAAGTTACTCCAGACTAATCGGTGTGGCTGGAGGGGTCAGTCGGTTTCCGGGCCTGAAGGCCGCAATCTTCTTCTTCTGTTCCCAGGTCTGAAAGGCCGGGGATTCTACCGCCGTCCCGCTGACGCGGGCCATGGTGCGGGGGAGCGGTCCAGTTCACCGGGACCATTTTTGCGCAGGCGAGCCGTCGTTCGGTCTGAGCGTTGGTGTGGTGAGCGGAGGTTTGCGGTATAACTCGCACGATGCAACCGCGGATCCTCAGCAAAGTTCGCCGCAACAGCGGCCAAACTTTACTCCAGGATGACAGTGGTGGTTATAAGGCGGATTTTGGGGACGGAACGTCGGTTTGTGACCACTTCCTTTTAATCGCCCCAGGCGTGCACCTGGTCGCAGATGAGACGGAGGACGTCTTCGAGATTGCCGGAGGCGGTTTTGAAGGAGTCGGCGTCGATGGTCAGAGGGGCTCCAAGGACGACCAGCGGAGCACCGTATTCGGGAGTCCGGATAGCCTGCTCGATGGAGAGGCCGCCGACGGCCTGCACCGGCACGCGAACGGCGGCCACGACCTCGCGCAGCTGATCGAGCGGACTGGGATACGGCTGGCCGGCAACGGCGAGGCCGCGACGCTCGTCGTAGCCGATATGATGGATGACGAAATCGCAGCCGTAGTCTTCGAGCCTTTTGGCGGCGGCTACTTTGTCTTCGGCGGCTAAGTTATCGCCCATGACTTTCACGCCGAAATCCCTGCCTGCTTTAACCACCATTTTGACGGTCTCGGGATGGGCGCGTTCCATGACCACGACGTGGGTTGCGCCGGCGTTGGCCATCATCTGCACCTCGAGCCAGCCGCCGTCCATGGTCTTCAGGTCGGCGACGATGGGCACACTCGGAAACGCGTCGCGCAGTGCACGCACTCCATTCATGCCCTCGGCAATGATGAGCGGCGTGCCTGCTTCCAGCCAGTCGACGCCGGAGCGCATAGCGAGACGCGCAGTGTCGAGAGCCTCGGGGATGGAGATGAGATCGAGCGAGATCTGGACGATGGTGTTCATGCGGGAGTCGGTTCATCCTTAAAGTGAAGGTCGATTTTCTCTCTGAGAAAGTGAACTGATTCCTTTAGCTCGTCCATGCCTCCCAGGCCATCTTCGATGGAAATCCAGGAACGAAATCCGGCGGTATTGAGGACAGAAAAGATCGTGTCATAGTCATTCATTCCTTTTCCGATGACACCGTGGGAGAGGCGGCTGGCATAGCCGACCGAGTCTTCTTCTCGGTGCAGGTCGTCGATGGTGCCGCTTTTAAGAGAGCGGTCGCTGGCGTGCATGGAGACGACGCGGTGCTTGACGCGTTCGAGCAGGACCAGCGGATCTTCACCGGCCAGGATGGCGTTAGAAGGATCGAAGTTGACGCCGAACCAGGGCGAGTCGATGCGGTCGACGATGTCGGTAAAGACATCCATCTTTTGCGCGAATTCAGGGTAAGTCCAGTAGTTATCCTTGTAATGATTCTCGAGGGTCAGCACGACTCCATGCTGCTGGGCGAAGGGCAACAGGCCCCTGATGATTCGCACTACCTGGCGGACACCGTCTTCGCGGCTCAGGCCGGGGCGGCGCTGTCCGGAGAGGACGCGGCAAAAGCTGCCGCCGAGAAGTGCGGTGACCTCGATCATGCGCCGCTCGCGCTCGATTTCGCGCTCGAGAAGAGAGGGATCGGTCTGGGTGAAATCGGGAGAGCAGCAGAGCATCGGCATGGGGAGGTTGTGCGTATGCAGGGCGGCGCGCACTTCGCTGAGGCGGGCATCGTCGTCGGGCAGAAAGCCGGAGTAAAACTCAAGGCCGTCGACGCCGAGGGTGGCGGCCAGTTCGATCCACTCGAAGATGGACATGGTGCGATCGACGCAAAGCTGGTCCATAAAACATTTCGGGAAGACAGCGAGTCTGGGCTTCACGGTTCTGCTCAGGAAAATTGCTTGAGTGGATTGCGCCCGATGACTGGGTATTGCTCCACGTCGAGAACGGCGCCGTTGATCAGAACCGCTTCGTCGGAGAGGAAATAGATCACGGCCCAGGCAACATCGGTGGGCGTGAGAATTCGGCCAGAGGGAGCGATGGTCGCGGGCACGCGCGAGGGCCAGTCTTCGGGGAGGCCTTCGGTCATTTTCAGCGCGTGCTCATTGGGCGTGAGGGTCCAGCCCACGTTGAGGTGGTTGACGTGGATGTTTTCTTCGGCGTGCGCGTCTGCGAGGTTGCGCGTCATGGTCATGAGGCCGCCCTTGCAGATGGAGTAAGCGAACTGGGTGCGCTCGCCGCAATAGGCGTTGACGGAACCGATGTTCACGACACGGCCGCCGCCCTGTTTGCGAAAGTGAGGCAGCGCGGCGCGGATGAGAAGAAAGGGCGCGCGAAGATCGACGGCGACAGTCCGGTCAAAGAGGGCGGCGTCGGTTTCTTCGATATTGCCGCGCGTCATGATGGCAGCATTGTTGACGAGACCGTCGATGCGTCCAAAGCGGGCGATGGTTTCTTCGATGATCTGCGCGGGAGCCTGGGGATCGGCAAGATCGCCGAGGACATAGTGCGCCGTTGCGCCGATCGAGGAAGCCACATGCTGCGCGGCCTGTTTGCGGCGGCCATGGATCATCACTTTGGCGCCCTGACGCGCGGCGAGACGGGCAATGCCTTCGCCAATCCCGGTGGTAGAGCCGGTGACGAGGATGACTTTGTCCCTGAGCCGATGGCCGGTGTCGTCGGGCGGCTGGGTCACGGCAGGAGCACTCCTTTGACGATGGCGCCGGAATGCATCTCTTCAAAGGCCTCGTGCCACTCGCTGAGAGGGGAAATTCGGTTGATGACGGGAGCGAGATCGATTTTGCCGCTGGCCAGCAGGGTGATGACTTTCTCCCAGATCGGCCAGTTATGGGAGAAAGAGCCCTGCAGGGTGACGGCTTTCTGCACGAGCTGATCCAGAGAGTGATTGAAGGGCTGCGGTCCCCAGCCGACCTTGGTGATTTGACCCGCGGGGCGGACGATATCGAGAGCGAGCTTGAGCGAGGCAGAGACGCCGGCGGCGTCGATGACCAGATCGACGCCGTATCCATCGCCGAAATTTTTGGCCCAGGCGGCGACATCTTCGCCATGGGCGCCGAGGGTGGTATCCGCACCCATGCGCTGCGCAGTCCCGAGGCGCTTCGCATCGACATGCGTGCCGATGACGATGAGGTGGCCGGCTCCGGAAAGTCTTGCCATGGCCGCACAGAGCAGGCCGATGGGCCCGGGGCCAATCACGGCGACTGTATCTCCGAGGCGAATGCGGGACTGAACACAGACCGCGTTGTACGCGACGCAGCAGGGCTCGGTGAGCGCGGCGTTTTCCAATGTCATGGACGCCGGGACGTGATGAAGGCAGCGCGCCGGCACTTTGGCAAAGCCGGCCATGGCGCCGTCAACGCCATAGCCGAAGCCCAGCCGCTTCGGATCAAGGTTGTAGAGACCCTGGCGGATCAGCGGAGAGTCGGGAGGCAGGTGAGCCGCGGTCTCGCTCACGACGCGATCGCCCTCGCGGAAACCAATAACGCGGCTGCCCACCTCAGCGACAGAGCCGGCGAATTCATGGCCGAGGATGACGGGGTAATTGACGTGCCAGCTGTGCTTCCCCGTGTATTGATGGAGATCGCTGCCGCAGATGCCGACGGCATGAACTTTTAACAGGACATCGTCTTCCCCGATGGCCGGGGAGGGGAGTTCGCGAAGCTCGACCGAGTAGGGCTCCTTCGCATAGTTGACTAATCCAAGCATGCGCGATTGAACAGCCACTGTACGGACTGGAAGACGCGACTGTCAATTAAAGGGACCATCCTGCGCAATGTACGAATGCACCAGTTGCGTCCTGAAAGGACGTCGCATGAGTTGCGACAGGCAACCGGGGATCTTTCGCGGCGCCAGTCCGGCCAGTTTGGAGATGGTTTTGTTGGAGAGCGTGCCGATCTCCGGCACTCCGCCATGAGGCGGGCCACGGTGCGATCGGCCACGCCTTGGATGGTGCGGAAGGCCTGATCGAGTTCGCGCCACAGTGGGTCAGCCTCGATGAGTTGGGCGATGGCCTGTTCCAGTTCCCTGATCGGTTGTGCCAGGAAGGCCAGCATGCTGCGAAATCCCTCCCGGATGGCGGGGCATGGTGACCAGACGCTGCTGGTTCAGCTGCGCGGTGCGCACCTCGGTGAGCTGGCGCAGGCGGGTGACCAGGGCGCGCAGCTCGAGCTGCGTCTGCGGGGCCAGGCACAGCGGCTGCGACTTTTTCGTTTCTGCATACCAGGCGATCATGCCGGCGTCGATCGCGTCGGTCTTTTCCAGCCGGCCCATGCTTTGGGCGAACTGGCGTACCGCGCGCGGGTTGAGGATGGCCACCGGCAGACCGTGTTCGGATAACTGCGCGAAGGCCTGCTGCTCGTAGCCGCCGGTGGCTTCCATGGCGACCAGCTCGACCTGATGGGCGTGGCAGAAGGCGGCCAGTTCGGCGATGCCTTCCGGGTGGTTGGGGAAAAGCGGCCTGAGCGCCGTCGCGGCCGATACGGGCGTCGAGAGCGCGGGAAGCGACATCCACTCCACAAATGATCCGTGTCACGGTAACCTGCCTTGTAGGTGCGATCGGAGTCATGCGACTGTTCGGTCGTGCGTGACCTGGGCAGCGGTCCCTGGGCTGAGCGTCGGTGGCAACACCGCAGAATGAACGGGAGCCGTCCGCCCGCGGGGGAACCGATGCCTCGGTTCCCCCACTGCAACAGTCTCACCCAAACTGCCGCTCCTTCAGAGATACAAGAATGACGGCGACGGTTATAAGGCAGGCTTTGAGAATGATGTGGATTTCGGGAACAGTGACGGAGGGGGGCCCTTGCGGGCAGGCGGCAAGTGGAGCGGCCCCTTGGAATCCAATTCACCTGGCGTTCCGTGCCTGATACTGAAAGCTCGCGATGCGCAAATATTTTCTCCGTGACAGCACCGTCTTCGAGTGGCAGAACCAGACGCTGCGCGCCGACCTGATCCTCACGCTGCCGGTTGCGATTTGTCTGCTGGCGGGGGTGGCCGTGGGTCATCCCGCGGCCGGCATGCTTGGCGCGGGCGGCGCCGTGAACACCGGGTTCGGGCAAAAGCATCGGATCAACGGGTCGTATCTGCTGCCGATGATTTTCGTCACCTTCGGGATGGCCTTCTCCGGATTTTTCGGAGTGCTGATCGGTCATGAAAATCTGCTGCTGGTGGTGATGGCGTCGCTGTGGGGTTTTGGGTATGGCCTGCTCACGGCGCGTCCGGAAGGATACGGATGGGTTGGGCAGCAGTGCGTGATCACGTTCCTGGTGGCTTCGGCGTTTCCGGCATCGCCGGAGGAGGCGGCAAAGCGCGGACTGCTGCTGTTGACCGGCGGAATGCTGCAGCTCATCTTCTCATCGATTCTGCTGCGGATATTTGACGAACTGCGGAAGAATTTGTCCGAGCTGAGCCGCTATCTGCGAGAGGAGCAGACAGCGCTGCGCAACGCGCTTGCTGAGACGGCTGAGTCCGTCCGCCAGCGGAGGTTTGTGAATTCGGCGATGCCGTATGCAGTGCGTCTGGCTCTGGCTATCGGGATCTCGACCGAGATCTACCGCCGACTACATTACCCCAGCGGCTACTGGATCCCGATGACGGCGATGCTGGTGCTGAAGCCAGGCCTGACCGATACAGTGAGTCGAGCCATCGCACGCCTGCTGGGTACAATGTGCGGAGCGATCGCAGTCAGCTTCCTGCTCGCTCACGTGCACGCTTCCCCGTGGGTGCTGGCCGGAGGGACCATCCTGTTCGCGTGGCTGGCTTACGGATTCCTCAACGTCAACTATGCCCTCTTCACCACGGCGGTGACCGGCTACATCGTTTTCCTCCTCGCTCTGAACCAGATTCCGGGACCGGCCATTGCAGAGCGCCGTACCTTCTGCACCGCACTGGGCGGAGTCATCGCCTTGTGCATGCGTCTGGTGGTCATCTCCTACCGTCGTCGTCACTGGAAGCGAGCCGCGGCGGTGCTACGCCAAGCCGCGTTTCGAGTACGTTCGTAGTTCGAAGCTGACGGGGCAGCCTGCGTTCGCGATTCCCTCTCCTGTTCCGATATACGAAGATCTTCGTTGACAACTACGAAGCGCTTCGTATAAGGTGCGGAACATGACACCAAAGCGGCCTGTTCCCCGCCCTACCGAAGGAGAGCTGGAACTCCTGCAGGCGCTGTGGGAGAAGGGGCCCTCGACGGTGCGCGAGCTGCATGAGGAGATCAGCAGGCGGCGACCGCTGGGCTATACCTCGGTGCTCAAATTGCTCCAGATCATGACGGAGAAGGGGCTGGTGGAGCGGGAAGAGTCGAACCGGGCGCACATCTATCGAGCGGCAGCGACGCAGGGCGAGACCCAGACGCTGCTGTTGCGCGACATAAGCCAGCGGCTGTTCTCCGGCTCAGCTACGCAGCTGGCGATGCATGCACTGGGAATGGAGCCGGTGAGCGACCGCGAACTGGAAGAGCTACGCAATCTCATCGAGCGAAAGAGGAAACGCCTATGACCGATCAATGGCAGGCGCTGGGCTGGACACTGGTTCATTTCCTTTGGCAGGCTGCGACGATCGCGCTACTCTACCGCATCGCCGACCTGCTGCTCACCCGATCGAGCGCCGCGGTTCGCTACGCGCTGGCGGTGGCTGCGCTGGTCAGCATGCTGAGCGCCTCGCTCGTGACGCTGGCCTGGGAAGAAGCCGGCAATCGCCCTGGGGCGGCGCCGGCTTCGGAGCACGCGCTCTCGTTCATGGTGGCGGGGCCTCCCCTGCCGGCAAATGTCGCCCAGAGCGCAGCGCTGCCGGACTACGCAGCTCCGCAGGGCGATGCCCGGCGATTCCAGATTGACAGCATGCTTCCGTGGCTCGATGGTTTGTGGTTGGCGGGGTTTTTTGCCTGTCGCTGCGCGCGCTGGGTGGCTGGTGGTTTCTGGAGCGCCTGCGCCGCATCGCCATGGAACAGGCACCTCATAACCTGCGGCTTCGGCTCGACGTGTTGCGGCGGCAGCTGGGGATTCGCACTGGCGTCGACCTACGACTCTCGGAACGCATCAGCAATCCGCTTACCGCGGGCGTGCTGCGGCCATGGATCCTGCTTCCTTTTTCCGCGGTCACCAACCTGACCCCGGAACAGTTGGAGACGGTACTGCTGCATGAACTGGCGCACATCCGGCGCGCGGACTACCTGTGGAACCTGCTCCAGACCGCGATCGAAACCATCTTTTTCTTCCATCCCGCGGTCTGTGGGTCAGCCGGCGGGTACGTGAAGAGCGCGAACTCTGCTGCGACGATGTGGCTCTGGACCGGTGCTCCGATCCGGCGGTGTATGCCTCGGCGCTGCTGCAACTGGAAGAGGAACGCAAAAACCAACTGCGCTTTGCGATGGCTCTGGACGGTCAGTCGTGCCCCGCGCTGCGCGCACGGATCCTGCGCATTCTGGGGTCGTCAGAGCCAACTTCGCCGCGCTTCCGGCCCGTTTCCATCGCGATTCTGGCTGCGGCGCTGGTGGTCTTTTCCTGCCCGGTGCCACATGTTCTGGCGAGCCTGCATGCCGCTCCGAAGGGCGGCGCAGAACCTGTTTCGGCGGCCGTCACCGATTCCACACATGCCGCGCTTCGGGCTGCGAAGCCTTCGGCGGCCGTGCCTGCTGATTCGGAGGCAAGCAGCTCCGAGCCGAGTAGTTCCGTATCGAGCAAGTCCGAATCAAGCAGCTCCGGGACAGGAGCCCAGGAGACTCCCGCGCCGGCGCCGAGGGCTGACGCTGCGGCGCAGACGCCGACCGCGGGGCACTCCGATTACATCGACGCGATGCGTGTCGCGGGATACAACGTCGATCTGGACAAATACATTGCGATGAAGGTGCAGGGCGTCACGCCGGAATATGCCGCGGCGATGGCGAAGGAATTCGGGCGGGCGATTTCGGCCGATCAGCTCATCGCGATGAAAGTTCAGGAGCTGACGCCGGAATACATGGCGCAGATGCGCGCGGCGGGCTACGACGCCGATCTGAGCAAGTACATCGCAATGAAGGTCGAGGGCATTACGCCCGAGTACGCCGCGGCGATGGCGAAGGCAGGCTTCGGCAAGCCGGATGCCAATCAGCTGATCGCGCTGAAGGTGCAGAACGTCACTCCGGACTACGCGGAGAAGCTGCGCGCCGCGGGGATTGAAGTCTTCGAGCCTCGAGGATCTGATCGCGTATCGCATCTTCGCCGTGACGCCGGATTTCCTCGCGCAGATGAAGGCCGCCGGCTACGGTGCGATCCCTCCGAAGAAACTGGTTACGCTGCGCGTGCAGGGGTCACGGCGGAGTATGCGAAGAGCATCAGGGCGCAGTTCCCGGATGCGACCGTCGATCAGCTGATTCAGCTGCGCATCTTTAACATCGACGCAGACTTCGTCGCGTCGGCGACTCGTCATGGATTCGCGCCGCTCACCATCGACAAGCTGGTGAAGCTGCGCATTTCTGGAATCCTCGATGGAGATCAAGCAAAGGAGAGCCGGCCATGAAGACGCGCGCCGTCTTTCTCGCAGCTTTGCTGGCAGGCTGCGGATTGCCTCTGCTGCCGGGGCAGGAACCGCTCCAGCCTCTGCACGGCAAGTGCACCATCGCGGCTGCAGACAAGGCGGACCGGATACGCTTCAAGCTCGAAGAGGACGATTGCCGTGAGGATGGCGGACGCTGCGATCACAACGACAACGATATGCCGGCCAGCGACTTCTCCGGATTTTCGCTCGCCGATCTGCGGCGCGATGGGGCACACGTTGAAGCCAAAATCATCGGCGAGCCCGGCACGCTGACGTGCTCGGGCACAGTTGAAAACCTCATTTTGTCCGGCGAATCTACTTTTGTCGCTGACCGGGGTTTCGCGGCGCGGATGCTGCAGATGGGCTTCACGGCTCTTACTTCCCGGATGCTGGAGGCGTACACGCTCTTCCACGTGCAGATGGCGTGGATTCAGGGACTGGAGTCCGCGGGTGTTACGGGAATCGATTCGGAAAAGATCGTCGCGCTGCGCATCTTCAAAGTCGACGAGGCGTACGCGCGCAGCATGACCAGTCTTGGCTATCCCAAACTTTCTGCTGATAAGCTGGTCGCCTTCAGGATTCACGGAGTGAATGCCGAGGAGGTTCGCGAGTATCGTGCGCTGGGTTACGAGCCGACGGCCGATGAACTGATCCAGATGCGGATTTTCAACGTTACCCCGGATTTCATTCAACGCATGAAGAGCCGCGGGCTTGGAGACCTGACGATCGGCAAGCTGGTGCAGGTTCGCATCTTCAAGCTGGCCGAGTGAGGGACTCTCATATTAGTTTGCGGCTTCGGCCAGTCATGCGGTCGCAGGCTTCAGTGCATTTCCGGGCCAGCCTAAAGGCCGGAGCTTTCTCCACAGCTTTCCTGAAGATCCTCGAAGAAATGGGCAACGTAGTAGTCGACATGGCGGAATGGGCAGCCCGACTTGCGTTTCACCTCGTCGGTGTAGCGCAGGATTTCGCCGAGCGGCGTTTCTATCCAGAAACGACCCGAGGTGAGGCCGAACGAGTGCTGCTTCGGTCCGTCGCTCGCATTCCAGGGCTTGATTTCTGCGATGTCATGCAGTTCGAAGCAGAGTCGAAACGGCGGAGAGATGCCGATCTCTGGCATTCTCCGTCCAGCTTATCTCGTTGAGCGATTACCCTCCTTGAGGGCTGGACCTTCAGGTTTTCGCGGACAATGACCATGCGCTGGATTTCGCTGGTGCCTTCGCCGATGGTGCAGAGTTTGAGGTCGGGGTAGAACTTCTTGACTGGGTAATCCCTGGTGAAGCCGTGCTCCCGTGGGAGAGGGTGAGGGTGAGATCGTCTGTGCTCAGGAGGCCGGGGTCGAAGGTGCGGTGAGGCTGGAGGGCGGGGCCACGGGGACAGAGATAGCGGCTTGAGGGGCGCCGCTGTTGACGGGCAACATCACCGGTTTCTTTTCGCCGCGGCAGAACCTGAATGACGCCCATCATGCCTCCGTCCTCGTGTTCGAGAAGGTGACAGTGATAAACGAAGGTTCCCACGATGTCCGGATTTCGGAAGTCCATGCGCAGGGTGACGCTGGGATAAACAGCGCTCTTACCATCCCAGAACGCTACGTTCACGGTGTCTTTCAGGAACGGTTCGTCAACCTGCACGCCATCGAGTTTGAGGAGCAGGAAGTGGATCTGATGGATGTGAAAGGCGTGCAGTTCTCTCGAGCGGTTTTCGATGATCCAGTCTTCGACATCTCCCTGATGCACGACGATATCCGGTTGAGACTGCTGCGGATCATATGGCGAGGGAGTGTGTCCAACCTCGGTGATCATGTACTCAAGGGGACCGTTAGGGTTTTTGGGATCGCTGGGCTGCTCGGAAAAGTAGAGCCGCCGTGTGCGCACAGGCGCGACATCGCCGAGCCAGGCCGAGGCAGATGGCGGCAGCGGATCCGGTTTTGCTGCCAGGCGGAGTTTTGGTGCTTTGTTGCGATCCGCGGAGATGATGCTGGCGAGAGGGCGGGCCGGATCGTTCTCTCCGGCGGGACCGGTATCGACACTTCGGGTGATGAGGCTAGCGCTGGCTCCGGCGGGAACGCCTTTGAAGATCCACTCCACACGCGCACCAGGCGGAAGGAAGGCGTGATTGGTCCAGAGGATTCGATTGCGGGCCATCCCGTTTTCGTCGACGGGAACTCCATCGACGGAGATTACCCCCAGCGGAAGGGCAACGCTGTTAACCAGCACCTGCAGGTCAAGATACGTCACTGCCGAGGCATTGAGCACACGCCATACCTGGCGCTCTGAAGGCCGCACCTGAATAACCGCAGGCGGATAGTCCGGATAGGGTACGGGCACGAAGTTGATGGACAGATCCTTCGCCGGTTTGCCTCCGCCGGTGCCGGTGTTGAGAATGTCGCCCTCGGCATCGCGGAGAATGGGCGGAGGGGGCACGATCCCCGCGTCAGCGGGCGAGGCACTGGGATGCAGCAGTTCCTGATCGCGGATGATGAAGACGCGTTCGGGCAGGCCGGCGACGGCCGCATTGACGCGCTCGATACCTTGAACGATGAGAGCTCCGGAGGCGCCGCCGAGAACCTGCGGATTCGTCATCCCATGCACGTGGGGATGGTACCAGTACAAACCCGGGGGCTCGTCCGCAGGAATTTGCAAGCGGTACTCGAAAGGACGACTGCCTGGCCGAACGAATGTGCGGAGGACATCGTCCTGGTGACATACAGGCGGGACGGTGAGGCCGTGGAAATGCAGATCGGTGGAGAGAGGGGTCATTTGCGAGGCAGCACAGGCTCCGGTCGTCGCGGGCATCGCATGCCGCATGGTGGAATTTGGCTGCGGCTGAGCCGAAGACCGCAGGTGATTCCTGAGTTTCAGGATCAGACGATCACCGGGGCGAACGCGTAATGTGGGAGCCTGGCTGCCATCTCCGGAAAGATAGCAGTAGTGTTCCGTTCCGTCGGCTGCGGGGAAATTACTGTAAGTGAGCTGCGCTTGCAAAATGCCATGGCGGCTGAAGAGATCCCGAGGCTCGCTGACGACACTACCGGGCGCGGGGCGTGAACAGCCGTCAGGTGTGGAAGCCTGCACACCAAAAGATGTGAGGAGCAGCACGCATCCCGACAGGCACGCAGGGATGAATGCGGCAAGGCTTCGATGGGTCAACCATGATCCTCTGTATCGATCGGATCCTTTTACGCCTATTCAGTACCCCCTTAGCCGATCGATTGTAGCGGTTGTTTGCAGGCACTCACTCGCAGAGGCCTGAAGACAAGCCTCTTCGCGCCCTGCGGCATGAGTTTATTGACGATTTGTAAACGAGGTGTGAATGGAGAGGTGTGGAGCAATACCGGCTCCACTCAGAGGACCTCTGCGCAACTAGCGCAGATTTGTTCATTCAGCTGCAACACGGCCGGTCTACAGTTCCGTCCGTTGTCCATCTGCAAGGTGCCTTTGCGTTGATTCCCCACAATCTCACCCTGAGGCCGGAGGTTTTGCATGCAAAGATTCTCTCTGCTCGGGACGGCTGCGTCTCTGAGCCTGCTTCTGATTCCATGCTGTTCCATTGCACAACGACGGAGCGGGCCATCCGGCGCCGAGTCCTTCGCCACGACCACGCCGATCAAGCACCTGGTGGTCATCTACGATGAGAACATCTCGTTTGACCACTACTTCGGAACCTATCCCAATGCTGTGAACCCTCCGGGAGAGCCGGCTTTTCGGGCGCTGCCCAATACGCCGGCGGTGAACGGCCTGACGCCGACCCTGCTGAACGACAATCCGGAGTCGGCGGCACCGTTCCGCCTGGACCGGTCGGAAGCCGTCACCTGCGATAACGACAACCATTACACGGATGAGCAGAAGGCGTATGACGGCGGCCTGATCGACAAGGTTGCGGAGTTGCTGAGCGGCACAGGCACGGACTGCACGCCGAATCTCGCAATGGGATACTACGACGGCAACACCGTCACAGCGCTGTGGAACTACGCGCAGCGCTTCGCGATGAGCGACAACTTCTTTGGGACCAACTTCGGCACGACGGTGATGGGCCATTTGAACCTGGTTTCCGGGCAGACGCACGGCGCCACTCCGGCAACAGTTTCCGGCAAGGTCGCCAATGGAAGCGTGATCGCAAATATCGATCCGACCGGGGACGACTGCTCAACGGGGACTACGATCCAGATGGCCGGTCCGAGCATCGGAGATCTGCTGACCGCGAAGAACGTTACGTGGGGATGGTTCTACGGAGACTGGACGCCGGTCGGCAGCAGCAGCGGAACGGCGCAGTGCAACAGCGAAGAGGATCCGCACTACACGCCGTTCCAGTACTACGCTTCGACTCTGAATCCTCACCACACGCCGCCGTCGTCAGTAGCGGCGATCGGATATCCGGACCAGGCGCATCATCAGTATGCTCTGACCGATTTCTGGAATGCAGTGGCGCAGGGAAATCTTCCGGCTGTGAGCTTCCTGAAGGCTCCTGCGAACGAGACTGGGCATCCGTCCACGTCGAGTCCTCTTGCTGAGCAGATGTTCCTGGTGAACACGATCAACCGACTGCAGAAATCGCCGGCGTGGCGGGATATGGCGATTTTGATTGCGTGGGACGACTCGGACGGCTGGTACGATCACGTACTGGCGCCGATCGTGAACCAATCGAGTGATGCCGAAAACGATGCGCTGCTTGGGTCGCAGGGGTTGTGCGGCACGGCCAAACCCGGCGCGTATCAGGACCGTTGCGGTTATGGTCCGCGGCTGCCTTTCCTGGTCATTTCCCCCTTCGCCAGAGCAAATTTCGTGGCGCACACGGTAGCCGACCAGAGCTCGATCACCCGATTTATTGAGGACAACTGGCGGCTGGGACGCATCGGCAATCAATCGTTCGATGCTGCAGCCGGATCTATTTTGAATCTGTTCGACTTCGACGGATATGGCTTCGGCCATGATGGCGATCGATCTCTGATCCTCGATCCGGACACCGGGGAGCCGGTTCAGCAGTGGTAATGGGCAACCGGGGGCGGATTCGGAAGGCATCGTTTCCGCCCCAGCAGGTGGGTCAGGCCGCTGCGGCACAGCGGGCAGGCAGCATGAGCCTTTCTGCGCCTGCGCGTAGCGCGCAAACTCACTGACGCACTTTGCCAACTGGTCCAGCCCCCGCAGGAGGGGACGGGTTTCCATCGCGACGGGTTGACGGCGGCTCTCCCGTTGCAGCCCAGCCGCAATCAACCCGCACGCGGTAAGCCTTTCAGAAAACTATCTTCCCGGAGAGCTCCAGCATGCGAGCGCCGCTGAAGGTGCCTGGAACCTGCTGAACCGTGGTGATGTTGCCAAATCCCGACGGGAACACCAGACACGAAGTAACAGCGCAGGAACCACCGCTGGTGCTGATGTTGATGCCGGAGGTTGTACTGCCTCCGTTGGGGGTGGGATTGCCTCCGCTGGGGTGATTGAAGATGTTGAAGGCCTCGCCGCGGAACTCGAACTTCAGCCGTTCGGCAATTGGGAAATCCTTAAACACCGCGAAGTTCTCGTATTGCAGCCCCGGCCCGTACAGGCTATTTCTGTGTAGATTGCCGTACCCTACCTCTCCGGCTGCATAGTTGGCTGCGGGGATGTACGCGCTTTCGTCGATGCAGGAGGCCCCTGAGTGGCTGAGCCCCGCATAGGCATTCTTCAGGTTGCAGTTAGCGTGCTCTTTGTGGTTCCACGACGGGCGCTCCGTCCCCTGATCTACGCCTGCTGCCGTGACATTGCTGGCCATGGCGACCGTGAACGGCATGCCCGACTGGATGTTTACGATGCCACTGATATTCCACCCGCCCAGCGCCTCACGCTTCGCCATGGTGTCGCCGCCCAATATCGGTAACGCATAGGTGAATGACGCCACGACAAGATTGCGAACATCCCAGTTGGCCGGCCCGTAATCCGCGCTGATGTTGTATTGCTGCGAAGCCGTCCCACCGTCGTTGGAGTCGTTGCTGATATCCAGGTCGTGAGACCAGGTATAGCTCACCTGGCCGGCGAGGCCGTGGAACTCTCTCTGCCGGAAGATGGCAGTCATTGCGTTATAGTGCGAATACTCATCCTCCTGGAATACGCGAATGCTGCCGAACAACTGGTTGGGCCGTTGCGCATTGAGAGGCACGATCGCCGTATTGACGGGGTGAATCGGCTCGTTGTCGTAAAAGCTTCGATCCAGATGGATCGAATGCGATCCGAGATACTGCAGTTCAAACGCGGCCCCCCGATTGAGCTCCGTTCCTACGTCCAGGTTCCACTGGTAGCTGCGCTGCGTCTTCATATGCGGCTCAGGTGTGTAGGCGGCCACATAGGTGCCGGGCGTTCCCGCAACCGGTGACGCCTTGCCCGCACCCGGAGTCGGATTGGCGAAGGTAATCGGATTCCTCGCGGCCGTCGTGTAACTGACCGCCGCCGCAAAGGGGTAGTTGGAAGTCAGCAGCGTGTAGGTGTTCAGCTGGTTAGCGTTGTAATAGATGCCCATGCCGCCGCGGATCACGGTTCTGTCCGTTACGCGATAATCGATGCCCAGGCGCGGGCCAAAGTTATCCAACTGTGCTGGCGTAAAACTGTACCCCGGCGTCGGCTTATAGGTTGCCCCGGAGGTGGCAGAGGTGGCAGGAACCAGTGCAGTCTCCGCGTCATTCAGTTCGCGACCGTACCCATTCAGGCTATAGGGAGCGGTAGGAAGATCGTAGCGAAATCCGTAGTTAACCGTCAGCTTCGATCCAACCTGCCAGTTATCCAGAGCGAAGAATCCATCGCGCCACTCACCGACTGATCCCTTAATAGAATCAATGGGTGTTGTATCGCTGTTGGCGTAGCCCAGCACGAAGTCCGCCGCAGCATATCCGGTGCTGCTCAGCGGTCCGGCGCAGGCGCCCGAGGCATCCGGTGTACAGGTGGTCGCAGCAAAGTTAATAATTCCAAGAGGATTGTTGGTCGCCTCACGGCCCAAAGTGAGCCGCCGCAATTCCGCGCCGAACATGATGTTGTGCCGCCCGCGCGTCCAGCTCAGTTGGTCATACAGGTCGTAAGTGCGGTCATCCTGAAACCAGTTGCTGCCTGCATTGCCAACTCCCTGAAAATTGGCGATGGTAATGACGGGAACGCCCGGGTTGTTGTATTGGGTGTCGCCGTTGAAGCCGGGGATGCCGAGAGAGGTTCCCGCATTCTTCTGGCCGTTGGCATACCAGTAGTTGAGGTTCTCTGCGATCAGCTTATTCACGCCGACGTGCAGATCGTTCACCAGCTTGGGCGTGATCAGGTGAGTGTAGCCGAAGGCATAATTGCGGCTGTTTTGGTCGGTCCGTTCGAGGCATTTGCCGGAAAGTTGCTGCCCGCAACGAATTTCAAGTTCTGAAGATAGTAGCGGAAGTAGAGCTTCACGTTACTTCCGATGTTCTCGTCGACCCGATCGATGGATTGAGTGATGACCAGTCGACTCGGATAGGAGTTATTCAGGTTATTGGCAATCCCGGACAGATTGGGAGCCACCATGTACGATTCATACTTCTGCGCAACCGCAGCGGCCGGGGTTGAGAGTTCAGAAGCGGGAATCTGATTGTTCGGATTGGGCGCACCGGTCGTGGGATCGTAAAGCTGTGGTATACCGGGGGCGCTGAAGTCTCCGGCTTCCATAGCCGGCGTGAGCACAGAGACGATGCTGGAGCCCTGGCCTATCTGATTGAGCTTCTCGTACGAGCCGAAAAAGAAAGTCCTGCGGCGCCCGTCGTAGAGCCTGGGGATGTAGACAGGACCACCCAGATTGAAGCCGTATTGGTTGTAGTGCAGAACCTGTGTTGGGGTTCCCGGCTTGGCCGTGAAGTTATTGGCGTCCAGCGCCGTGTTTTCCACGTAGTCGTACGCCTCCCCGTGCAGATTGTCTGTGCCGCTCTTGCTGACGAGGTTGATATGGATCCCGAGATAGGAACCATACTGAGCCGGATAATTGCCGCTCTGCATCTGCGTTTCCGAGATCATATCGGCAGACGGATGATCCGGCGTCGTCGTGATCAGGTTGTTCATGATCGAGACGCCGTCGAGAGAAAGGCTGTTTTGGATGGCCCTTTGTCCGGCGCCAACGAAGGTCTCCCCGGGAGGGTTTCCCTGATAATTGGTGTCGGCGCCGATATAGACGTTGGAGGCCATGGATGCGACATCCAGAGCGTTATGGCCGCTGATGGGGAGATTCTCCACCGCGCGCGTGTCGAACGTCTCACCCAGAGTTGCGTCGTCGGTGGACATCGGCGGCGTATTGGCGGTAACCGTCACTACCGTCTGGGTGGAACCGACCGGCAGCGTGAAATCCGTGCGGACCGCCTCGTCGACCGGAACCACGACGCCGAGCTTCGTTAATACCTGGAAACCTGTCATCTGCACCGTAATGTCGTAGGTTCCGGGTTGAATAAAGGAGATCGCGTAATTTCCCTGGTCGTTTGCGACTGCCTGCGATTGCAATCTCGTGCTCACCTCGACAGCAGTTACTTTACATCCGGCAACAACGTTGCCGCTGGGATCGGTGACCGTTCCGACCAATGATGTGTTGTTGGCAATCTGCGCTCGAACGAATATCGGACTTAGCGCCAGAAGAGCACTACAGAGGAATTTTTTCATTGTGGGCTCCTGATAATTCCGGGTTCAGGGCCGAACCAGCGGCGGCTCTGAACCGGTGTCGCACTATTGTGTTGACTTATCCTGAGACTGCTGCAGCGGCTGCGTCTTGCGTGCTCCACGTCAGAACTGTTCTCACCTATGACTTTGCGGCTTCGACCGACAGCATGAGCCCCGCTTCGTCGTCGGGTCTCACCGGTGGCGTTCAGCCGCTTTGGGTGGATGAGACCAGTTCCAGGGGATTAATGCATAAGACCGCATTTATTTCTCCCTGTCATGGGCCTGCCGCCGGTAGAAAATGTAGGGCGAATGTCCTGGGGATCTTATTCAGGCTGCTTGCGATTACAATCAGCACCAGTGCGCCTTGTTTAGCGCTGTGCCGGACCTACAACCTATCCGGCGTTCAGTCCGTCTACCAGTGCATTGCGGTAAGCGCGTATGGCGGGGATGAAGCCCAGCAGCGCACCTGCAGCCAGCACGCAACCGAGATAAGCCGCTGTGCGCCCGGAGAGCCCGACCATAGCCAGCGGGATGCCGTAGTTATTTTCCACGGGAATGCGGGCCATCAACAGCACAACGTATGCGGCCGCCAACCCGAGGGCCGCTCCCACCGCGCTGATGAGCGTGGATTCGAGGATGAAGAGCGTGAAGATCTGGCGAACGTTCAGTCCTATCGTACGCAGCACTGCGATCTCGTGCCGGCGCTCGTTCAGCGAGGTATAGAGCGCGGTCAGCATGACCAGCAATCCAACCACAAGGACGGCTCCGCTCACCAGCGAGAGGGCAACGTCAGCAGCGCTGAGCACGCTCCACAAATCTTCCAGCGTAAAAGCAGGAATGATCGCGGTCAGCGGCTCCGGCTTATAGGTGTTGATCTCGCGCTGGAGGAAGAGGGTGCCGATGCGCGAACGGGTACGGAGCAGAAAGGCGCTGATGGTTTTGATCTGTAGATCCGATTTGCGGATCTGCGATTCAGGTACGGCGTCGAGCGGAGGCGCGCCATTTTGCCAGCCATAGTGCATCGCCTCATCGCCCCACAGAGTGATGTAGATGGCGCGATCGACAGGAGTAGCGGTGCGCGCAAGAATGCCGACGACGGTATAGGGGTCGGCGGTGTGCTTGATAAAGCTTGCCTCGAGGCCGTGGCTGAGCACAATCCTCTGGCCGAGGTGGTAGTGCAGTTGCGAGGCGACGGCGCTGCCCAGCACGGCATCGAAAATACCCTCGGCCCGGTTGCCCTGCACCAACTGTAGACTGAGGTCGCCGCGATAGCGATAGTGCTCATAGAAGTTGTCGTCCGTCGCCACAACGCGAAAGCCGCGGTGACTGTCGCCCATGGCGAGGGGAATCGTCCACAGCACCGCGGGATGATGGGCGAAGTGTTGGTACGTGCCCCAGGAAATTTCGTTGTTGGCCGTGCCGATATGAAAGACCGCGTAGAGCAATAGCGGCAGCGAGCCTCCGCGTGCCCCCACGACAAGGTCCGTCTGGCTGAGCGTGCCTTCGAAGCCGACCTGCGCTCCCCGCCGGATGCGATCAACGCCGACCAGCAGCATGACACTGAGACCGATGGAAAAGATTGTCAGACCGCTGGTGAATTTGCGGCTGCGCAGCGATCCCCACGCCAGGCGCAGCATGTTCATGCGCACACCTGGCTGATGTCGCTGAGCGCAACCTGTTCATCAAAGTGGGCCATAAGAGAACGATCGTGGCTGACGAAGACCAGCGTGGCGCCGGCCTCATCGCAAACTTCGAAGAGCAGATCCATGAAGGCCTGCCGCCGATCGGCGTCCAGCGCCGAGGTGGGCTCGTCGGCGATGACGAGGCTGGGCTTGCCGATGACCGCGCGAGCGATCGCGACCCGCTGTTGCTGACCGGTGCTGAGTTGCTTCACGCCATGATCGATGTGGGTTTCAAGTCCCAGCCGGCGCACCAGCCGCTCCACTTCTTCGTGCAGCGTGGAAGCCACGATGTGCTTCCGCCGCCGCTTGTGCACCTGGCAGGGAAGCGCGACATTCTGGCGCACCGTGAGATAGGGAATGAGGTTGAAGCTCTGGAAGATATACCCCATTTCCGCGCCGCGATGCCGGTCACGTGCCGACATGGAGAGTTTCGTCATCTCAACGCCCAGCACTCTGCAACTTCCCTGCTGCGGCTGCAGGATGCCGGTGATCAGGCCGAGCAGCGTTGTTTTGCCGCTGCCGCTGGGTCCGTAGAGAAAGACACGCTTGCCGGAGGCCACAACGAACTCGCCAACGCGCAGGACAGGGACGCGCGGGTTATAGCCAAAGACCACGTTGCGCAGATGGATCGCCTCAGGAGTGGGCATCATGCGACTCATTGCGGCTGATACGGAGTTACGTTTTCTCCCGAGAGGTCATAGGAGACAGCTCCATAGGGGCTTTGCACGGTAGAGATCTGCAGAGTTCCTGTGACCAGGATGGGATCGGTGAACGTGACCTGTACCTGAGTGTTCTTATTCATTTTGACGTACACAATCTGATTCGGAGGAGGCGGCGGCACGTGGATACAGGCACCTGCATAGGGGACGAGCAGAAACTCAGTAACGTGATCGAGATCATCTTCCAGCGGCACCATAAAGCCGGGGATGCTGACCCGCTTGCCGGCCAACTGAAGAGCCTGACCCTTCTGCTGCTCTTTGGGCACACTGAAATCGAGCGTCTGGAGTGTCTGCCAGCTAACTCTGACCGGCGCAGGCTCACCCGCCGATATTGCGGCGCTGCACAGCAGCAGCGCGCCAATCCAACTCTTGCTTCGTGCCCGTTTCCGCATATCCGTCACACCGGGCATTGGCCCTCCCCGCTGACCTTACCAGCGTTTTTGCATGCTCTGCGGAACCGCTGTGCCCTATTGCTGCGCGGCGGGTTGGCGCGGAGTGATCTGTTCGGGCAGCGGCGGCCGCGGGCGGAACTGCGTCCAGTGGTTGGCCATCTGCGGATCGCTTGAAGGATGCAGATCGTTCCACGCATCCATGGAAATGCCATTCAGGTCGTAGACCACTTTGCCGGCCCGGATGGTGAGCTCGCATAGGATGCGCGTATCTGCTGCCAGCCGGGTATTGTCCATGTCGACGAAGCCGAATTTGCCATGCTCCTCGCTCAGAACAGCGACATCGGCGACAGCTCCGACGGAGAGATTGCCGAGTTCGGTACGCTGGATCTCGCGCGCAGGATGCCAGGTCGTGTCGGCGACCACCTCCTGCAAAGTCAGTCCCATCGCCATGAACTTGCTCATCACATTCAGCATATCTTTGGTGCTGGAGTTCATGCTGTCCGCGTGCAGGTCGGTGGAAAGCGAATCAGGCAAAAATCCTGCTTTGATCAGCGGTATGGCTACGCGAAAACGAAAGCTCCCGCCGCCGGTTCCGGCGTCGAAGTAGATACCGCGCCTGCGGCCTTCAATGAGAGCCTTCGAAGGACCCAGGGTCATCGTGTCCTGCTCGCCCCGCAATCCGGAGTACATATGGGTGTAGATGTCGCCCGGGCGAAGATACTTCGTGAGCAGATCGTAGAGAGGACGCTCGATGCGGTTCGCCCCGTAATCGATCATGACTGGGATGTGACCAATATTGCCCGCACCCACTGCCTGGATATACGGCGTCCATTCCGGCCCAACAAAGTGCGCGCTTTTGATGCCAATGATGGTGTCCGGATATCGCAGGGCCATGTACCCGGTAGGCACCATCTGCATATCGTCGATATTGTTTTCAAAGCGGGGGCCGCGCATGCCTGCGCCGACGATGTTGATGAAGGCGAGCACCCGGGTCTCCTCGCGATCGATGATGTGCTCTTTGAAATCCTCGAAGTTGCGCCAGCCCGAACTGCCGGCGTCGCATATCGTTGTGACGCCACTGCGGAAGGTAAAGCCATCGGGCCAGATGCCGTAATCGCCCGCATAGGAGCGGGCCTCGCCGGTCGAGGCATAGTCGTGCGTGTGGATGTCAATCAGGCCGGGTGTGACGTAATAGCCGATCGCATCGACGGTCTTGGCCGCATCTTTCGGATCGAGGTGCTCCGCCACAGCCGCGATCTTGCCGTCCTTGATGGCAACATCCATCACCTGATCGATGTTATTTTTCGCGTCGATGACGTGGCCATGCTGCAGCAGCAGATCATAGTGCAGCGGATTCGGCAGCGAAGGCGGCGGCCCGACGCGATGCATAGCCTGGCCGGCAGCGCCCTGCTCCGGAACGGACTGCGGCAGGCCCGCTTCCTGATTCGGCCCCTGCCCTGCCGGCGTGACCGGAAAACAGCCACGGCATTGGCTCGGCCCCGGCGGTCCCTGATTCTGATAGGCATTGGCGCTGACCGGAACTGATGTTTCCGGCGGAGGGGATGAAGGAGCCGGAGCCTGCGCGACGGCGTCTGCGATCAGCATCATGCCAGCGAGTGTGCACGCAACGACAGAACCCAGCTTTCGTCTCATCGTTCAGTTTCCCTCCGGTGATATTCAGCATTACGGTTACCTGGGCAGAAACCTGTACGTCCCAAACAGCCTTGAATGTCTTCAACGGATTTCCAAACGGTCGAATCGAGTGCTCCGATTCGAACCCATTCTTCCTCGCATGTCATCTGCCCGTTGCCTTGCCCGTATCTATGGCGAATGTCCTATAAGATTGAGCAGCCGCTCCGCAGCCCCTCCATCCAGAATGCAAGTTTACTGGCAGATGATTCTCGAGCCGGAGCGGTCCATGATTCGGGATTTGATCGTTGACGAAACAGTAAAGCCAAAAACGCCGTAAAAGCAAGGGCAGGAGCCAGGATACAAAAGGTCTGCGGACATATAACCGTCACACAGGTAATCCAAAGGTCGTCGTCGTCCTTAGGCTATTTGCCCTATGGGTGACCACTCTGTTTGCCTGATGGCCGCTGCGCCTCCTGCAGACACCATTAGAATGGGAAACCGAAGCTCAGCGGCCCAGAGACGAATCCTGCTGTTCGGCGTTCGCAGATGCCCGCTGCGCCTGCCGTTGACAACCAGCATGCCCGGATTTCCCGCTCACGGACCAGGCGGCTGATTCACCCGCGGAGGCAACGATGAGTATCGTGATAACGCGCACCGATCCCCGCTTCGACGTGCTCAAGGGAGGGCACAATCTGCGCTTTCCGGCATCCGCGGCGGAAGCGGCAGACCGCATCCTGCTCTGCGCTTCTGCCGAAGAAACCACCGACGCCCTGCGCCGGGTTATTGCCGCGGGCCTGCGGCCCACCGTGCGCTCGGGCGGCCACTGCTACGAAGGCTTTGTCAGCTCCAATCCGCATGGCGCGATCATCGATCTGTCGCTGCACAATTCCGTCTCCCGCGACGAACAAACCGGAGCCTACTGCGTTGCGCCAGGAGCCGTGCTGGGCGATGTTTACCTCTCGCTCTACAAGCGCTATAACCTCACCCTGCCGGCGGGCAGCTGTTTCATGGTCGGCGCCGGCGGTCACATCTCCGGCGGCGGCTATGGTCTCTTGTCGCGGCTTCACGGACTGACGTCCGACTGGCTGACCGGGGTCGACATCCTGACCGTTGATGCCGATGGTACGGTAACGCCGCGCCGCGTGGACGCTCACCACGATTCGGATCTGTTCCGCGCCTGTCGTGGCGCGGGCGGCGGCAATTTCGGCATTATTACCAGCTTCCGCTTCGATCGCCTGCCGGTGGCGCCGCGCGAGGTCGCCAATATCAGTCTGTTCTTCTCCTGGAAAGAGATGACCGAGGAGCGGTTCACCGCTCTCATGACCACGTTCGGAGATTACTGGGAAGGACGCGGCAGGGATCCCGATACCTGGGGACTATTCTCGCTGCTCAAGATCACCCCGCAGAAGACCGGCCATCTTGGCCTGCATACGCAGTTCTGTCAGCCGGACGGCACGACCGCCGACCTCACAGTCCTGGATGAATTTCTTGACCGCTTTACCCCGTTTCAGCCAGCGGCCATGCCGCTGAATGCTGCTGTGCCTGTGGCAGCAGGCCCCTCCGCAGCCCACATGCAGGCGCCGCTCCGCGGCCATGCGAATTTCAGGCCGGGGATCCGCCTGCGCCCCTGGCTCGATGCCACGGTGGGCGATGGAGGCAGCGGCAGCCCAATCCGGGCGAAGTATAAGTCCGCTTACATGAAGCGAACCTTTACCCGCGCCGAAGCGGAAACCTTCTATCGCTTCTACACGTCGTCCGACGACGCAGGGGAGGGGTCCGTGGTTTCCATCGACAGCTATGGCGGCGCGGTTAATCGTCCGGAACTGGCGTCCGCAACTGCGGTGGCTCAGCGTTCTTCGGTGATGAAGCTGCAATGGCAGTGTTACTGGCGCGACGCTGCGGATGACGCCCGTCATCTGCATGCTATGGATAGCTTCTATACCGCGCTTTACAGCGGGAGCCACGTGGATGCCGATCACCAGGGAACCCCCTGGGGAGACCGCTACGAAGGCTGTTATATGAACTATGCGGACACCGATATGCTTCGCTACAGTTACTGGCCGGAACTCTTTTACGGACGCGCCGGGCTTTTTCCCTTCCTGCAGCAGGTAAAGCGTCGGTATGATCCGAATAATATTTTTCACTCCAGCATGAGTATTCGCGAGTCCAGCAGCTGAACGCGGTCTGTTCAGTGACTTATCTCCTCAGGAGACCAAGGATGAGTTCACAAGAGCATTCTCGGACTGCGGCCTGCAACAGGCGAATCTTTCTGGCAGGTCTGAGCTGCGCGGCTACCGCACTGCTGCTGCCGGAATCGGGTACGGCTGTGCCGGCGGGCGCTGCGGCCACGGATACTTTGCTGTGCCTCGGATCCTTCGGCCAGGACGACTCCGGGACCATCCATTTCATAGCGATGTGCAACGGACAATGCGAGCGTCTCAGCTCAGCGCGGACAGAACGGCCGCTCGCTCTGGCAACGCATCCTGTAGAGCCCATCGTTTACGTTGCGAATGGCGTCGAGCAATATCGGCACGAGCCACGAGGCACGGTGGAAGCGTTCCTTGTCGATCAAAATGCCGGCCGCCTCCAGCTGCTGGCGCGGCAACCGTTATCGCTGTCAGCCACCGATCCGCGAGCGCTTGCGGTCGCTCCGGATGGACGCAGTCTGCTGGTTGCCGCATTCAGCGGCGGCGCTTACAACGTTTTGCCTCTCGATCCTGCAGGCGTACCGGGCGCACCATCCACGATCCTCAAGCTGGTGGGACGCGGCTCTGATTCCGGGAAACAGGCCAGCGCACATCCTGCTGCTGTGTTGTTCCACCCACGCGAAGGCTGGGCTGTCGCAGCCGATTTCGGCGCAGACCGCCTGGACTTCCTTTCTGCCGAACCCGCGACGCAGGATGGCCGCCGGCTCATGGTGAAAAACCGTATGCAGTGCAAGCTGGAAAGCGCTCCCAGTCGCCTGGCCCTGCATCGGGAGGGTCGCCTGATGGTTGCGATGCACCGACGGGAGCCCACTCTGGCCAGCTTTCGCGTCACCGCCTCCGGTGCTTTTACTCGGCTGCGTGAGCTGGCGCTGGACTCTGCGGCCACCGCGATGGAATTTCATCCGCAGCAGGATGTTCTCTACGTAACGATGCGGGAGAGCGCGCGCGTGAGCCGGCTGGAAGCGTGGCAGATCGATCCTGCGGCCGGAAGCTTCATCAGGGCGGGGGCACTCACCCTCCCTGTCAGCGATATTCGGACTCTGGTTTGCACTACCACGGCGCTCTGGCTCGCATCGGATCGCGGACTGCTTGTGGTAGCACTTGATGCGTTCAGCGCAAGTCCGCGTACATGGGAACTTGCAGCCGCGATCCCCGGAAGCTCAGCCCTCACGGTTGTCAGGGGAATTAGAGTTTGACTTACTCCCGCACATGAGTGGACGGTAAGTAAATCAGCATCCGGGACACGCAGGTGATTCCAGCGGTTCCTCGCTACAGCGGAACTGTCACTCTCTACGCCTTTTCGCGCACGGCGGACCATGCCGCCTCGCCGTACTCTCCCAGCGTTACCGTGCCCTTCATGGAGTCTCCCTCGACCCTGCCAGTGAAATGGTAATGGATGGTGTTCCACCCAAGCGGCATCTGGCTACGGAAAATGATTTGATCCGCATGCACCGTTCCCTGCATGCTCCCATCGTAAATCTCCCCCTGGTGCGCACCGCTCACCTCGCTTCCCGACTGCTCCAGCAGGAAGCGCTGCGATCCCTGGCCCCGTGAGTAGTTGAGATCGACGTTCCAGATACCCGCAACATTGGCCGGAGTTCCATCCGGGATCGGCGGCACCGAGAAGACCGGTGGCTTCGAGAGCGTCCGGTGGATGGCCTCAGCGACGACCGGGTGATCCTCCGGCATCATCATGTAAGGCATGATCGTAATGCTGCTCTGCATCTGATCGGGACGCGTTCCGGAAGCGCTGTCGAACTGAACTCTGGGCGTGCCCTTGTCGAGGGTCTCCGCCAGCTCTGTTCCCGTAATCTTCAGTACATTCGCATCCCACTGGATACGCAGCATGGGAGCATGGTTGGAAAGGTCCTCGGGCATGATGTAACTTGTGGTCACCGACGGCAGCGGCTTAACCTTTGCTTCGATGATGCTCAACCAGCTCTTCCACGTGTTCCACTCTGCATCATGGTCGCGGCGCGTCCACATCTCCACCGCGGTGAGCATGCCCATGATCTCTTCTTTGCCAACCTTCAGAGACCGTCCGACATTGTGGTGCGGAGCCGCCTGGAAATAAGCTGCTTGCACCAGATCCTTCTGCCCCAGCAGCAATCCGGCGCACTGCGGTCCGCGCAGGCACTTGCCGCCACTGTAACCCACAAAGGTCGCGCCGGCCTTCAGATGGATATTGGGGATCGTCAGCGTCTCCGCAGCGGCGTCTACAAAAACCGGAACATCTTTCCGTCTGGCAGCCTTACAAATGTTGGCAATGCTCATCGGTCCGGAGGCCGCCTGCGGCGAAGAGAGGATGTAAATCATCGCGGTCTGCGGACCCATGCTGCGCTCCAGTTCTTCCGGCGTCCCCACTTCAACCACATCGACGCCGAGCAGGCGCGTGCCAACATCGTATGGATTGCGCGAATGCCGGGGAATGATCACCTGATTCCGGAAACCGGTCATGTAGGGCATCTTTTGCGACTTCTCCGGATTCGTGCCCGCGATACAGGCGGCCGTGGCTCCGGTGATGGCCGCTGCGCATCCGGCCGTGACAACACCCCACTCCGCCCCGGTAATCGCAGCCAGCCGGCCTCCGACTGCCAGCATCAATTCGTCCAGATGCACATAATGGCGCGATGCCTCTTCCATTGCCTGCTTTACTTCAGGCAGCGTAAGCGATCCGCTGATAATGGTGTAAGTTCCCTTGCAGTTGATGATCGGCCGAACACCAATCGCCTCGTATAAGTTCGGACCAACCGGCACCGCCGCCGGGCTGGCCTCGGTTTCCGCATATGCGCCTGAAGGCAGCAGGCTGCCCGCAGCACCGACAGCTCCGGCAAGAGCAGACTGCCGGAGAAAGTTGCGCCTCGTGAATGGGGCGATTCTGCGCGAGAATTCCGGACATGCTTTCACGGTGCACCCCCCTGAGTTTTCGTTGGTGACGCATTGCGGATTCGGCCCCGCGCCGAGGAAACCACGATGGTAGCAGTTCCCGCGATTTGCCGCTGTGCGACAGTATGAATGCCGTTCAGCATTTCGAGAACAAGACGGCTCCTCCGCTTCGATAAAAAATGGTAAGAACATAATTCCTGCTCGTCACGGGCAAATTAACCCAGCTATGGATAGGTCAAATGACTTAGGCCGCAGACCAAATAAACACAAGTGAAGTGTCTGTGCCTGAAACCAGACGCCCGAGCAGCCAATGTTCATTGACAACACGCCGTCAACGACGTACAGTAACGACCATTCAAAGGTATCGGGCGCAGCATAACCTGGCGCAGCATAACTCAGATGCCTATCCGCCACCATCGCTCCCATGACCTTTGCAGTTTTCATGGTAAAGCTGCACCCGCTGCTTAGGGGCGGCCTGCCTGACACCCCTGATGCTGCGGCAGTGAACCTCAGCGCATCGAACCAGCGAGGAACCGGGAAAAGTCATGAACAACTCCTTTAGCCGCCGCGCCTTTCTTCAATCCACACGTCGTGCAGTCGCCGCGGGAAGTCTGCTGGGACTCGGTCATCCCCTGCTGAGCCTGGGCGCAGAGCCGGCACCTTCTCCTGCGGAGTCGGGGGTTGCTGTCGATTACTACGACAAGCTTGGGGTCCCGAAGATCATTAATGCCGCGGGTACTTATACGACTTTGACTGCGTCCGTCATGCCTCCTGAAGTCCGGCGCGCTGTCGATCAGGCGGCTCTCTATCCTGTACGCCTGAAAGATCTCGAGACAGCTGCGGGCAACTACCTGGCGCAGCGACTGCAGTGCGACGCTGCGCTCGTCAGCGCAGGGGCCGCCTCCGCTCTCACACTGGGCATGGCGGCATGCGTTACGGTAGCCAACCGGCAGCAGCTCGGAGACGACATCATGGATCAGATTCCCATCGGTGTCGGACCGCTGAAAAATGAAGTTATTGTGCAGCATACTCATCGCTATGAGTACGACCACGCCCTGCTGAACTGCGGCATTCGATTCGTGGAAGTACAAACGATGAGCGACTACAACGCTGCCTTCACTTCCAAGACCGTGATGGCCCACTTCTTCAATGCGGCCGAGGGCGGTGAGATCAGTCGTGAAGACTGGATACGCGTGGCCCATGAACATGCGGTCCCCTGCATGAACGATGCGGCAGCCGATGTGCCGCCGATCTCCAACCTGTGGAACTACACGCGGATGGGCTTCGACCTCGTTTGCTTTTCCGGCGGCAAGGGCATGCGCGGACCACAGAATGCGGGCCTGCTGCTGGGGCGCAGGGATCTGATCGCCGCCGCAACCGAGAACAACAGCCCTAATTCGGCGCGCGTGGGCCGCGGCATGAAAGTAGCCAAGGAGCAGATTGTGGGCATGGTGGCGGCGGTCGACTGGTTTCTCTCGCAGACCGACGAGGGCATGGAAAAGGAGTTCCGGCGCAGAGCCGACACGATCGCCGACGAGCTAAAAGCGATTCCCAGCGTTGATTGCCAGGTCTTTATTCCACAGGTGGCGAATCATGTGCCCCACCTGCTGATCCGTTACGATCAGCAGCGCGTCAAAATCGCTCCCCGCGCTGTGGCGGCGGCGCTGCGCAGCGGCACACCCAGCATCGAGCTTAACCCGGCAACCGGCAGCAACAGCGCCAGCGCCGGATTGCCCACCGATGCCAACACCATCGTGGTCGGCGTATGGATGCTCCAGGAGGGCGAAGACAGGATCGTCGCTGAGCGGCTCAGATCTGTTTTGTTGAAGGCCGCGCAAGCTTAACGCGATGCGTCACCGTAGGTTGTCTCACCGTCGCTCGAGTGAAACCTCTCCTCTTCGCACATGACATGCCGGCGCCCCACTTAGACATCGCCTTTCACCTGCTTATCGCCGACAAAGGAAGCGCTCTCCACGCTTCGCTGCCAGCCGGCCTCGCTCTGCGCGGCTGTTTCCAGCGGGAGGTTCGGCTGAACGGTCAGCCAGCATGCCGCACTCGACAGAGCCAGCACCGCGGCAATCGCAAAGGATGTTGTCCATCCATAACGTTGCGCAATCCACGGCGTGAGCGATGCAGTCACGGCGCCCCCAATCTGTCCGCCCATGTTGATGATGCTGGAGAAGACGCCGGAGTTCGAACCCGCAATATCCACGGAGACTGACCAGAAGGAGCTTTGTGAGATATACAGGGCTCCTGCGCCGCCGGCCAGAATCAGGCCGGCGAGCTGCGGATTCCGCACCTGCGATCCCAGCAAAAGGAAGCCTGCGGTAGCGGCCAGCGCGACGCACGCAAGCCAGCAGCGCCCTGTGCGCAGCCCCCATCGCTCCGTCAGGCGATCGCTGAGTACACCTCCAGCGAGGCAGCACACCGTCATTGAGAGGAAGGGCAGCATGGCATAATAGGCGCTCGCCTTGAGGTTGAATCCACGCACCTCAGCCATATACAGAAAGAACCAACTGAAGAAAATCCATGCGATATAACCGAAGCTGAAGTAGCTGGCCATCAGGGCGAGAAGATCGCGACGATGGAAGATAGCCCGCCAGGAGATGACCGGCCGCTTTCCCTCCACCTTCACATCCGATAAGTTGAGCCCTTCGCGAATTTCCTCTAATTCGCCCGCCGTTACCGCCGGATGTTCCTGCGGGGTGTCCCGGGCGGTCCACCACCAGACCAGGGCAGCGATCCATCCGAGGACAGCGCTGAACCAGAACGCCGCGCGCCAGTTGTAGTGAGTGATCAGCCAGGTGAGCAAAGGCGGCGTCAGCCCGCTGCCCGCGCCAACGCCGGCAAAAATCAGGCCGTTGATGACACCACGCTCCTGCACCGGGATCCACCGCGCCATGAACTGATTGGCTGCCGGATAGACGACGGATTCACTGACGCCGAGGGCGAAGCGTACGCCGATCAGCAAAAGCATGGCGTGCCGCATAGTCGCGGGCAGCAGCGCAGTGAGCGCCGTCGCTACACCCCAGGACAGCACGCCAATGCTCAGAACTCTGCGCGGGCCAAAGCGCGCCGAAAGCCACCCCGCGGGAATCTGCAGCCCGGCGTAGCCGATAAGAAACGAACTGAAAATCCAGCCGAGGCCCTGATTGCCGAAGCCGTACTGACGGCTCATCTGTAGGCCGGCAATAGAAATATTGGTTCGGTCCAGGAAGGCTACCGCGCTCAGGATGAAGAGCCAGAACGCGAGGAAATATCGTATTCGCAGCCGCCCTCCTCGCTTCATCGCTTCCTGGCTCCTGATTCCCTGAGTTTCTTCCCGAAGGCGCGATCGTCTTTCCAGGAACGGTTGCAGCCGGACTCTTGCCAAAGTGCGGAGATCACGTCCCTGGGCCTCATCGTGCTTCAATGATTATCGGTTACCGTCTCTTCCATCGATGAAGCCGCCAGCGGCCGGATCAAAGCCGGACCCTGCGGGGAACAGACGTGGCGTGCTGCTGGTGGACGGTTGGTCAGATCGCCGAATCGGACGCTTCCCGCGGTAGATCTTGAGCATTAAAAAAGTCGCCCAGGCACCTATCAGGGGAATAAAGCAGCAGGAAACCGCAGAAAGTTGCGATTCATGCTGACTTACCAAGGGTTAGATTAGTTTGGACCGCGTGATTCACGTACATGATTCTCCCTGGCGCAGCGTTATCTGTCATGGGCTTTGTGTTTCGGATGCAGATAGGCCAAATAGCCTATAGAGGATGGGCACTGAGGGAGTGTCCGGGATAAGCCATTCATTCAAGACTGAATCAATGGAATTCGACCAATGCCGCCCGCTCATTCGGATCGACAGTTTGAGTAGGTCGCTGCCCGGAGGCGCCCAATTCTGCAGGAGGCCTCCGGAATCGCAGCCAGTGGAAGATCTCAGATATAGGCGATAAGGTCGATCTCGACCAGCGAGCCTCCGGGAACCCCTCCCGCAGGCGAAACCGTTGTCCGGACGGGCGGCATTGCACCCCAGTCTGCGCCTGCGTAGACCTTGTTCATCGCGTCATAGTCCTTGATGTCGTTGAGAAACACACTAACCTTGAGAACTTTGTGGAGTGACGATCCAGCGCCCTCCAGCGTTTTCTGCAACTCATCGAGAACATGCTGCGTATGCTGCTCAATGGTGCCCTTGAAGTGCGCACCGACTCCTGAGAGAAACAACAGGTTGCCGTACGAAACCGCGGGGGAGAACAGCGGCCGTTGTGAACTGGAGGGGGCTCCGCTGGCCGGATACGCTTTCTTCTCCATCTGTCCGGTTCCCTGGGCATCCGCTTTACCGGTGAGAATCGCACCGCCTGTCCACGCAGCCAGAAGTGCGGCTGCACTCTTCAGAATTCCTCTTCTTGTCGATGGCACATCCATGCTGTCTGTTCTCCTTTGCAAGGTTTGAGAGGGGGATGAAGGCGAGCGTCAGGGATTCCTGCTCCGCTTAGAGCCTGCCAAACTGCTTCACTGCTTCTTCGATGGAATGGTATTTCTCGATGAAGGGATACATGGAATGTTCGCTGTTGTCCAGTTTCTGCGCCAGCACTAAGACATCGGCTGCATGTTCGCGCGGCACCACAACCACACCATCCTGATCGGCGGCAACAATGTCTCCCGCGGAGACGGGCACGCCATCGCAGGTCATCGCCACGTTCATTCCGGCGAAACGATAGTGGCCCACCGAAGTCGAAGGCACCGGCCCCAGAGCGAAGACCGGAAATCCAATTCTCTTCAGCTGCGGAAGATCGCGCACGCCACCGTCAATCACAGCGCCGGCAAAGTCACGCGCCAGCATTGCTGTCCCCATCAGTCCGCCCATGCCGGCAATATCCGCGCCATCCTGCACATTCATCACGAAGACGGCACCCGGTCCTCCTGAATCGATCGCTTTCAGCATCCCGTCGAGCGCGTGCGGATCGCGATTCTCTTCCTTCATGAGCTTCACGGTCAGCGCGGGACCAGCGAATTTCGCTGGAAAAATAGACTGCATGTGGTGGGACATGTAGCGGCGTTCATGCAGCAGCTGTTCCATCGCGTCCGATACGGAGGCAACTTCCACATGCCGATAGGCGTCGATCATGGCCGCAGGATCGGAAGCGTAGGCAGCAGCCGTCATGGGAGCATCGGCATGCACGAGACGCGTAACAGCCGGAAGGGACAGCAGCACAGCCAGCGGCACAACGAACGAAAGCGGCAAACGCAGCGACCACCTGAACGGCATCAATGAACCTTTCTCATGTATCCGACTTCAATCCGGAGCAGGCCAGCAATTGCTCGGCCGCCCAACAGCAGCGGATCTATCGCGATCCGGCAGACCTGAATTCCACCATTGCATTATGCATGGAAGCAGCTGTCATTGGCCGCATGCCGTACTTTTCTCTAAGACGAATAGCCTGGAACTGTTTTCCGCGGAGCGAGCGGAGAGCAGCCTCAAGCTGAGTCCCGGTTGCCGTTACCGTAAAGCCTAAGGCCGTTTCTCTGCCCGGAAAATGCCGGAAGCACTGAGAAAAATACCTGATACGCTATACGCATATCGCACCGGCCAATGTGACTGTTTTGATCCTGCGGCTGCGGGACATTGATCCGGAAGCGTTTGTCATTCGTGCACGCCTGAATTTTTTATGAGATCGTTCGACGCTACGAAACAGGGTAGGATAACGGTCTGTCCCCTGCAAATCTAACGTAATCATCAGGATCTGAAACTGATGTCGATGGAGGCTGGCACTCGCGTCCGCTATTTCCTTGCCTTCTGGCTATTCATCCTGAGCGGCGTTGCCTTTCTCGACAGAACCGACATCTCGATTACCGGCCTGCAGATCAGCCATGAATATGGCCTGAATAATCAGGAACTCGGCTGGATCTTCAGCGCTTTTCTGATCGGCTATGCAATTTTTCAAGTTCCAGCCGGATGGCTGGCTGCGCGCTTCGGACCGCGTCATGTCCTTACCCTGGGCGTTCTCTCCTGGTGCGCGGCGACCGCGGTGACGGCGCTGCTGCCAACGGCCTTGCGGCAGCCGATTCTGCTGCTGGTCGGACTGCGGTTTGCGCTCGGGGCTGGAGAATCCGTCATCTACCCGGCAGCCAATCAGTTTGTGGCGCGCTGGGTTCCGCTGGACGAGCGAGGCATCATCAACGGCCTCATTCTGGCTGGGGTAGGCGCCGGCAGCGGGCTCACTCCCCCGCTGCTTGCCTGGCTGATCACCCACTATGGCTGGCGGGCCGCCTTCTGGTTCAGCGCGGTGGTGGGGCTCGCCGCCTGTACCGTCTGGTGGCAGATCTCCCGCGATACGCCGGAGGAACACCCGGCAGTGTCGCCCGCGGAGCTGCGCGAGATCCACGAAGGACTGCCCGTCCATCCCATCGGTCAATTAGCCACCGAACCGCCGGTCATTTCCTGGCGGGCTATGCTCCATCGCAGAGACCTCGCGGCACTGATGATCGGCTACTTCAGCTTTGGCTATGTGGCATGGATCTTCTTCAGCTGGTTCTTCCTTTATATAGCGCAGGTACGCGGCTTCAACCTGCGGTCGAGCTCCTATTATGCAATGCTTCCCTTTCTCTCTATGACGGTCTGCTGTCTGGCAGGCGGCGCTCTGAGCGACGGGCTCACCCTCCGCTACGGGCTGCGAGTGGGGCGATGTTGGCTGGCGGCAGCCTCCCAGGTGGCAACGGCGTTGTTCCTCGTGCTCGGCTCTCAGGTGCACAACCCGTCCCTGGCCGCGGTGATTCTGGCTGGTGGTGCAGGGGCCCTCTACATCTCCCAAAGCTCGTATTGGTCGGTCTCCGTGGATATCGCCGGCCCGAGCACCGGCGTCTTCTCCAGCATGGTCAACATGGGCGGCCAGATCGGGGGGGCGGCGACCGCCTCGCTTACCCCATGGCTGGCCCAGCATTACAGCTGGACAATGTCTTTTTCTGTAGCCGCCGCGCTCACCGTTGCCAGTGCCCTGTGCTGGCTCACCGTGCATCCGGAAACGCCTCTCGAGACAGTCTGAGTTCCATCTTTCATCTTCCAGTTGCAATCCAGACTGGTTTTGTGGTCCTGTATGAAGAACCAGTGAAAGCACCACGTGTCAGGACGACGGCTTCCTGCCTCGCGAAGGCTGCGACCGGATCGGGGCCCTCGTTTTCGAGGATGATTGCTGGCCAAATCCTCGCGGCTTTGCTGCTGGCGGCAGCAGCGCAGGCGGCAGCGCGGACGCAAAGGGAGAGTCTTCCCGCCGCTGCAGCAGCAATTGCCATGCCGCGCACGGATTCCGTGGGAAGCAGTTTTGCGACTGTGTATCCTGCCACCGCTTCCCGAAGCCAGCGTTCCCCGACACTCCAGACAGCAAGCGGAGGACTTCAGCCGATTCTCAAGTCCGCAACAGAATCGGGGGAGGCCCAAACTCCCGTGTATCAGACTTGGTATTTCTATCTCGCGCTGCTGTTCATCGGCATCACCCTGCCCGCCCACCTCTTCCGCCGGCGCATGCTGCTGATGAAGGGCCGTATCGGCAT
This sequence comes from uncultured Acidobacteriota bacterium, assembly GCA_963825195.1. Classification (GTDB taxonomy): domain Bacteria; phylum Acidobacteriota; class Terriglobia; order Terriglobales; family Acidobacteriaceae; genus Palsa-343. The sequence continues at coordinate 3,715,444 of CAWGSD010000005.1, read as the reverse complement.
CGTGCTGGAGGAACGCAATCGCATCGCGCGTGAGTGCCACGACACGCTCATGGCGGGCTTCGCCGCGATCTCCTGGCAACTGGAGGCAACCGCGAGACTCTTCCACGACAGCGGCATGGATGCTTCTCGCGCGGCTGAGTCATGCGAGTTAGCGCGCAGCATGGTCGCTCATTGTCAGGCAGAGGCACGCCGCATCATCTGGGATTTGCGCGAGACCGACGAGATCACCAGCATCCTTTCTCAGGCCCTGGCGCGTTCGCTGGCGGCGAATCAGGTACAGAAGGCCATCGAGACCACACTGGAGGTGGAAGGAGAAGAGATTCCTCTGGCTCCCGGCTGCGTGCATCATCTGGTTTGTATTGGCCAGGAGGCAGTTACAAATGCGATCCGTCACGCCAGCCCATCGCGGATTTCGGTTCACCTGCAATACGAGAGCGACGCTCTCTGCCTCTCCATCCGCGATAATGGCCGCGGCTTCCAGCCTCCCGTCCGGGCCGTATCGCGCCATGGGCACTTCGGAATTCCCGTCATGCAGGAACGCTCGAGAAAGATTGGCGGCGCGTTTCGCATTCAGGGACTGCCGGGGCACGGGACCGAAGTCACAGTTCGCGTGGGATTCAAACCCGTGCAGCAGCCCTCGAACAGCGGCCAGCACAGCATACGGTGGATTGGAATATGAAAGAGATCCGCGTCTTACTGATTGAAGATCATTTCCTTGCGCGCATGGCCCTGCACTCGGTGCTTTCCGCTCATCCCCAGATAAAGATCGTCGGTGAGGCCTGCGATGGCGAGACAGGTCTGGCTATGTACCGCTCGCTGCTGCCGGATGTGGTCGTACTCGATCTTCGCCTGCCGATGATCAGTGGCTTCGACCTCATCGTCCAGCTGCGTCAGGAATTTCCCTCGGTGCACATCGTGGTGCTCTCCAATTACAGCGGCAGCGAGGATATCTACCGCGCAGTGCGCGGCGGCGCCATGGCTTATCTGACCAAGGATGCCAGCGGCGAACAGCTCCTGAACGCCATCCAGAGCGTCCACCGCGGGCTGCGCTACTTCCCGCATGTGGCACTGGACCGCCTGGCCGAACGGACCCCGGCCGTCGAGCTGACTCCCCGGGAAACAGAGGTCCTGGGATGCATCACGCGCGGCCAGAGCAATCGCGAGATCGCCGAGGAGCTCGGCATCGCCGAAAAGACAGTTCGCATTCACGTCAGTTCCCTGCTCGATAAAATGGGCGCGCGCGACAGAACCCAGGCCACCATCTACGCGCTGCAGCGCGGCATGGTTCATCTCGACTAAACGCACCCGTGCGCCGAAATCCGGGTACAGCTGGTGTCCCAGGACATTCAGCCTATGAAGCATTGCGCCATTTGTCCCTGTGTGTGGGCGGGAGTTCATCTTATCTTCGGCTCATGCACGCGCAACAACCTTGAAGGAGCCCTGTTCCCGGGCTGCCGAAAGATCGAAAGAGGAGAGACCCGTGGAAACCAGCACTCGACGTGACTTCTTTGGCAAAGCGGGAGCGATGGCCGCCGCCCTGGCCGGAGCACCCGCACTTCTGGCCCAGCAACCCGCGCCCACCCCTCCAACCGGCCAACATGCCCCCCGCGGCAGTCACGTGCATGATGGCATCTTTTATTTCTCGGGCACCGGCGCGAACGATGGCTATCCCCCGGATGATCACGTCCTGGTCACCGACCCGTTTGAGAAGCACGTCACACGCACCATGGATGCCCTGAAGAAAACCCTGGAGCACGAAGGTTGCACCATGGACAGCATTCTCCATCTGCAGGTGTTTCTGTGTTTGCCACTCGCCGAGGGCATTCCCATGCCTGTGGGTAAGGCGAGGTTCGACGCGCACAAGGCTCAATACGATACGCTGAACAAGATCTACAAAACCTATTTCAGCCCGGGAAAGGCGCCGTCGCGGGCCTGCATGGCCCTGGAATGGATACCCGGCGACTCGCTGCTTGAGATCGTCGGCAGCGCGCTGGTGGTCAGTCCGCCCAGCGCGTCGCAGGGAGAATAGTCGAAAGCCAATGTTGAGAGGGAACCGGGGAATGGATCTGAAGTCTGGCTGGAGCCGGCGTTCTTTTCTGGGTGTACTGGGAGCTATTACCGGGGGGCTGTTCGCTCCGTCGCGCCTGAAGGCGGAAGGACTCTTTGGACACAAACAGAAGTCTTCTCTGCGATCGGGCAGCGGCCACCCCATCGTTCCTATCACCAGCGGGCTGGGATCAACCGGCGACATCTATGCCGAGTTGGGGATAACGCCCATGGTGAACATTAACGGCACGCTGACGGTGATCGGCGGCTCGGTGATGGATCCCGAGGTGATGGAGCTGATTCGCCAGGGCAACGAGCACTGCGTCTCCATCGACGACCTCGAGATCGCCGCCGGCAAGTTCATCGCAAAGATCTGTAAATCCCCGGCTGGTTATACCGGGCTGGTCACCGGTGGAGCAGCCGCGGCGCTGACCGTCGGCTACGCGGGCATGATGACCGAAGACCTCGAACCGCGGCTCCGCGTGATCCCCGATGTCAGCACCTTCCCCAGGAACGAAGTCATTATCCAGAAAAGCCATCGCTACGCCTTCGATCACCAGATTCGGCAGACGGGAGCTAAGCTGGTCGAAGTGGAGACCCGCGAGGAGATGATCGCTGCCATCAACCCGAAGACGGTGGCCATCCATTTCACCAATATTCTTTCCGACCGCGGCAAGGTCAGCGGGCCGGAAACGGTTGAGATCGCCAAAGCGCACAACCTTTATACGTTCAACGACGCCGCTGCCGATGTTCCGCCCAAGGAGCGCCTGTGGGAATATCCCGGGCTTGGATTCGACATGGTCGCCTTCAGCGGCGGGAAGGATATTCGCGGACCGCAGGCCTCCGGCGTCCTGATCGGTAAAGAGGATCTGATTCATTACTCGCTGCTGAATATGAGTCCGCAGGAAGATCGCATCGGCCGCTGCTGCAAAGTAGGTAAAGAGACGATTTTTGGTTTGCTGAAAGCGCTGGAGATCTTCGTCAATCAGGACTTCGACGAATCGATCCGGACCTACGACGCCCGCGCCCGGGCGATCACCGATGCCGTCGCAAAGTTCGGCGTGACCGCCCTGCCGCGGCAGTTCAACCCTGAAGCTCTCGGCAACGTAACCCCCTACTACTCCTGGCACATCGACGCTGCGCGGCTGAAGATCACCGGGGAGGAAGTGATGCAGCATCTGGCCGAGACGCGGCCGCTCGCTATCGGCGCAAAGGCCGCCGATGCCGGAGGCATGCGCGGACGCGACCCCGATGCACCCGCGGAGAACAATCCGGCACCGCACCATCACGGTCATCATGGATCGTCCGTCGATCCGAACAACTTCGGCTTTGCCGTCTGGCAGCTGAAGGAGGGTGAGGATAAGATTGTTGCCGATCGCCTGGCCGAGATCTTCGCTGCGGCTCCTAAGGCATAGAGGGATTTCTGCGGCGCAGGCTGTGACCGATGAAATGGGGATTGCGAGGATTCTGCTGATATTCGCTGTTGTGGGCTGCGCCGTCGCTTCGGCCGCGCAGTCAGCCGCGTCGAACGACAACAACGCCGCGGGCGCCACACTTTTCTCGCAGACCTGTGCCGCGTGCCACGGCACGGACGGGCGAGGCGGCGAACGCGCACCGGATATCGCGACTGACCGCGGCATGATCGCGCTCTCTGAAGCCGACCTGACCAGAATTGTGGAACGCGGTGTCGCGGGAACCGGCATGCCTTCGTTCGCTTATCTTGGTCCCGAGAAGGTGGGCGCGCTGGTAGCCCACCTCCGCGCTCTGCAGGGACGTGTAGCTTCCGCTGTGCTCTCCGGCGACCCGGAGAAGGGCAGGTCGCTTTATTTTGGAAGCGCCGGCTGCTCGCGCTGCCACATGCTGCACGGACAGGGCGGCGGAATCGCCGAAGATCTCTCCGCCTATGGAGACGGACCCTCAGCCGCGACCATTCGCCAGGCAATCACCGATCCGGACAGAAATCTCGAGCCAACATCGCAAATCGTCGAGGTGCGAACGCGCGACGGCCATACTATTGCAGGCCTGCTGCGTGAGGATGATAACTTCGCGCTCGCGCTGCAAACTCCGGACGGGCAATACCATATGTTCCGCAAAGCAAACCTGGTCCACGTGGTCTACACCCGGCACTCCTCGATGCCCACCGACTATGGCCAGACACTATCCTCCACTGATCTGGATAACCTGGTAAGCTTCCTGGTTCGAACTGCGGATACCTCCTCGGAAATTCAAAGAAAATCAGCAAAGGTCGGTGATGAGGACTAACGTTTGGCGGGTTCTTGCCTGGTTCGCGCTTGCTATGGCGCAACTCGGAATTTGTGACGCACAACAGCGGCCCTCCGCGGCGGCTTCAGGTCCGCAGGCACTCGATCCGGCGTTCTGGACGCTCATCGATCACGGGGCCCGGCTCGACGTTCTGGGCAGCGGATTCGGTTTTACCGAAGGCCCGGTGTGGCTGCGCAACGGGGACCTCATGGTCAGCGATGAGGTCAAGAATTTCATCTTTCGCCTCTCGCCCGATGGCCATACCGAACAGCTGATCGCACTCGGCGATCCCGACGGCAATACCATCGACGCGCACGGACAGCTCATCGATTGCGCCAGCGTGCTGCGCGCCATCATCCGTATTGCTCCCGATGGCAAGAGTTACACGGTGCTCGCCGACCATTTTGAGGGAAAGAAGTTCAACAGTCCGAACGATGTGACCTGGGGACCCGACGGAGCCCTGTATTTCACCGATCCGAATCTGGACCTGGTCGCCGGCCAGAAGCAGGAGATCCCCTTCCAGGGCGTCTACCGTCTCGACTCCAGCGGCAAGGTCACGCTGCTCACCCGCGACCTCGACGAGCCAAACGGGCTGGCGTTCACCCCGGACAAACAGTTCCTCTTCATCGACGATTCCGGAAAGAAGAATATTCGCCGCTATCGTTTTCATCATGACGGCACGCTCTCCGATGGCATCATCTTCGCCGATGAATCAGTCGCAGGCTCCTCTGCGGTTCCTGACGGCATGAAGTTCGACAAAGCCGGAAACCTCTGGGTCACCGGCCCGGGAGGCATCTGGATCTGGAGCCAGCACGGCCGCCATCTGGGAACCATCCTCGTGCCCCAGCAGCCAGCTAATCTGACCTGGGGTGGACGCAACCTCTCGACTCTGTTCATTACAGCCGGGACCTCGGTGTACGCCATCAGGACCCGATCCACTGGGTTTTCGCCGCCACAAGGAGGAAAGTGGTGAGACGCGCGGGAACCCTGGTGGGCATGATGCTCTCTGCGGTTCCGCGTGCGCTGCAAGCCCGGGAAACACCAGACCGGATACAGCATCGGTTCGTCGTCACACTCCTTTGCGGGCTGCTGATGTTGTGCGCACTCCGGGCCATGCGGCTCCCTGGTCAGGAAATCTCGCAGCCGCGAGAAACGGGCCGCATCCAGGTCCATGCCAGCGATCTGCTCCGCACCAAATTGCGCGACGACTGGCCGTCCTATAACGGTGATTACACAGGACGCCGTTACAGCAGCCTGACCCAGATAACTCCTGAAAATGTGCACGCGTTGCGCGCCCAGTGGGTCTTTCACAGTCGTACCCTCGGCATCCTCGAGGTTACTCCCGTGGTGGTGGCCGGCATCATGTTCGTGACCGGCTCCAACGACGCCTATGCGCTCGATGCGGCAACTGGAAAGGTCCTGTGGCATCATGCGCGCTCCATTACGCCAGGACTGGTGGACGATGCAGCCGGGCATATCAATCGCGGAGTCGCGATTCTCGGCACGCGCCTCTACATGGAAACCGACAATGCGCACCTGCTCTGCCTCGACGCTCGGACCGGCAACCTGATCTGGGACGTTGCCTATGCGCACGACAACGCGAATTACGGCGCGACCAGTGCGCCCCTGATCGTGAAAGACAAGGTGCTGGTCGGCACCTCAGGCGGCGATGACGGCGTTCGCGGTTTCATCGCTGCCTTCGACGCCGACACCGGCAAAGAGGCGTGGCGCTTCTGGACGATTCCTGGCCCCGGAGAGCCGGGCTCGACCAGTTGGTCCGGCGATGCTTACCGGCACGGAGGCGGCACGACATGGATGCCCGGCACCTATGATCCGCAGCTGAATCTGCTGTATTGGGGCGTCGGCAATCCGTCGCCCGATTTCGATGGCAGCGTGCGCCCCGGCGACGACCTCTATACGGACTGCCTGCTGGCGCTCGATCCGGACACCGGCAAATTGAAGTGGTATTTCCAGTTCACTCCGCACGATCTGTTCGATTACGACGCCACCGAGACGCCGGTTCTAATCGATACGATGATGCATGGGACGCGACGCCGTCTGGTCGTGGAGGCGAATCGCAACGGATTCATCTACGTCCTCGATCGCACCAACGGCCGCTTCCTCTCCGGGCAACAGTTTGCGCTCTTTCAGAACTGGGCGCAGGGGCTCGACGCACAGGGAAGGCCGATCCCCACAACCAATGTGCCCACTGCCACCGGCACCCGCATATGCCCAGGGTTCGCCGGCGCCACGAACTGGTTTTCTCCGTCCTGGAGCGAGGCAACGCACCTGTTCTACTTCATGGCGGGGGAAGACTGCAGCATCTACAGCATGCACACTCAGCCCTTCGCGGAAGGGAAAACCTATTATTCGACCGGCGTCATGCGCAGCACCGACACGGAGGCAAAGAAATACCTCGTCGCCTTCGATCCTGTTTCCGGCCGCTTCGCCTGGCGCAAGCCGCAGACCGGCAACTCCCGCTCCTACGCAGGAATCATGACTACGGCCACCGGTCTCGTGGCCTATGGAGACGATGCAGAAGAATTCGAGATTGTGAACGGTCGCACCGGAGCCCCGCTTTGGCACTTCAACGTGGGCCAGCGCGTCCACGCCTCGCCAATGAGCTACGGCATCAACGGGAAACAATACTTCGCCATCGCCGCCGGCAGCGACCTGTTTTCCTTTGCTCTGCCGTGAGGCACGCTGGAGCAGTCGAATCAGGAGTAAGAGCGGCCGATCCCGAAAACATTCGTTTGATAGCAATCAGTCCCTGTGTGGATGAATGAGCCTTCATCTGCTTTTGTTCTGAATCGCCGAAAGGCTCGAATCCAGAATGCCGACAGCCTCATCGAGATGCTGCTCCTCAATCGTCAGCGGCGGCGTGAGGACCAGCGCATTGCCCATGGAAGTTTTGAAGCTGAGTCCGCGGCTCAGAGCGGCGTACATCACCGCTTCCGCTTCCGACTCCGCCGGCGATCCGTCCGAATGCTCGAGGATCACCGCGACCAGGAGCCCGAGACCACGCACATCGGCGATGAGCGGATGCCGCCCCTGCAACTGACGAAGTCCCGCGACGAAACGGGCGCCAAGCTCTTTGGCGCGCTGCGGCAGACCCTCGCTTTCGACGACTTCAAGCGTCGCCAGAGCCGCCGCGCAAAGGACCGGATTCTTCTCATGAGTAAAGTGACCGATAGCATACTGCTGTGCCACATCAAGATCGTCGCGCGCCAGCAGAGCTGCGATGGGCAGTGAGCCTCCGCCAAGACCTTTGCCGATCACTAGCATGTCGGGGACAATGCCGAATTGCTCGCAGGTGAACATTGAACCTGTTCGCCCCAAGCCGTGCGGAATCTCATCCAGAATCAGCAAGGCACTATGGCGATCGCAGATCGATCGGAGACGAGTCCAGTAATCGGGGGGCGGAATGGTTCCGGTGCTGCGCACCGTCTCTGCAATGACGGCAGCGACATCGCCTTCCCTGCGCAGGACGTACTCCACGTAATCGGCGCATTGCAGTGTGCAGTGCTGGCCGCAGCGGAAGGGGCACTTCCGCGGCTCCGGCGGGGGAACATGCTCGGCACCCGGCATCAGAGGCCCCATGCCACTGCGGAACAGCGATTCGCCGCCGACAGAAATCGTGTCCAGCGTCGCTCCGTGGAAGGAGTCCCACATGGATATAGTTTTGAAGCGGCCAGTGGCCAGACGCGCCAGCTTGATGGCCATCGAAATAGCCTCGGCGCCTCCGGGAGCAAAGAGGCATTTGTTCAGCCGGCCGGGCGAAAGCTCCGCGAGCCGCCGCGCCAGGGCAATCGCATATTTGTTCGTGTATCTGCGCGTGCAGAAGGGCAGTTGCTGCAAAGCCTCCAGAATCGCTTCCCGGAGTCGCGGGTGCCCAAACCCAATCTGGTGCACGCTGTTTCCGTGGAAGTCGAGATAGCGGCGCCCCTGCGTGTCCACAAGAAAGCTGCCTTCGCATCCGCTCAGCACGTTCAGGCACGGCGAAGAGAGCGACTGATGCAGAAAGTAGCGAGCATCTTCCTCCAGCAGAGCGCGGGTCTCGTCGTTCAGATGCTCACGCTGCCACTGCTCGCGCGCGGAGGACAGATTGACGTCGCCCTCCGACTGCGGAATCTCGGCGCCTCCGCCGAGGTTGATACCCTCAGGATTGTTCATAGGTCTCGATGCGATCCGCCTCGTAGCCTCCATCCGGCCGGAGACCGGCGTCTGGCTGACTCGATGGTTTCAGGTTCCATAAGGGTATAAGAACGGCGGCAGCCGCGAATGCCGCGGCAGCAAATACCAGAAACAGCCGATCCCATCCGTATTTCCCGCTGACCAAGACGACCAGATATGGGGAGAACAAAGAACCCAGGTGACCAATGCCGTCGATCAGCCCTGAAGCGGTGGCGGCGGCCTTTACCTCCCCGATATCCTGAGCGGCCGCTCCCGACAGCAGCGTATCCGGACCATAGGAAAGCATCCCGGCCAGAGAAACGCCCACCGCGGTACCCACCAGTCCATGCCCGGCCAGCGTCATTTGCAGCAGGATCACGATGCCGAATCCACAGAGCATGAAGGCGGAAACCGGCGCCCGGCGCGATTGCATGAACCGGTCGGATACATAACCTGCCAGCAACGCGCCAAACACCCCAATGAGTTCATACAGCGAAGAAATGTATCCCGAGGTTCCCACGCTGTAGTGCAGCCGGCTCACCATATAGAACGGCAGCCAGAACATGAGAGCGTATCGGCAGAGTTCCAGAAAGAAATAAGAGGTTCCGATCAGCCAGACCGGACGGCTGCGCAGCAGTGCCGCCAGATCGCTCCAGTTGGAACGCTCCCGATGCAGAGGAGTCGCGCTCTGCCCGGTCTCGAGCGGCTGCGGCTCTGCTTCCGGAGCATCCTCCGACAATCCAAAAAATGCGACAGTGACCACCAGCAACAGGAGCGCTGGAAAGAGAAAGCCGCGCCGCCAGCCGAGTTGCGGCAGAACCAGATGCTGCGCAATCGCCCAGGTGGCGAAGGCCGTGGCCAGAAAGCCCCCAAAAACATAGTTGGTTCCCCACCACGCCATCACGATGCCACGCTGACGGCTGCTGAACCAGCTGGCCATGATTTTCACCAGGCCCGACCACCCTGTCGACTGGCCGGCACCGTTCAGGCAGGCAAAAATCAGCAGCCACAGCCCCGAAGCGTGCAACCCCATCAGCAGATTGCTGGCGACGATCAGGACCAGCCCCGTCCCAACCACTCTGCGGGGTCCGAAGACGTCGGAGAGGAATCCGCAGCCGAACTGACCCAGGGCATAGAGCAGACTGTATCCGAAAACAATGTTGGCCAGATCCAGGCTGCCGAGACCCGGCAGGCCATGCAGGACGGGCAGCACGATGCTGAGATTTTTGCGGCAGAAATAGAAACCCGCATACGTGATCCAGGTGACCGCGAAGATCCGGATCTGACCGTTATGCCTCACGCTCCGCCTCTGCGGACCAGCCCCTCTGCCCACAACTCCGCCTCTCTGCCAGCACGTCAGGGCCGTTCCGCCGATCGGCGCGGCCACAGCACTTATTAGTTATCCAGATAAAAGCCGGGCCTGGAAACGTTTGGCACGTTAAGTCTGTCAGACACGATGGTTAGCTGCCAGTTCAGGGCGTATCTGCGATGACCAGAACGTCAATAGGACATCACGCTCTTGCCGCAACCCCGCTCTCCTGTTGGAGCCAACTGCATCCCCGGGGCGCGGCCCCAAACGTCCGGAGCCTCACGGCCTAACCGTTCAACCCTTGAATCTTCAAACCTGCCCCTGTAAGCTGCGGCTGGTGGCTGACACAAGCGCGGATATTGTCGTCGTCGGTGCTGGAATCATCGGTCTCGCCCATGCCTGGATGGCAGCCAGGGAAGGCCGGAAAGTCGTGGTACTGGAGAGGCGCCTCGCGGCCGCGGGAGCCTCGGTTGCCAATTTTGGCCTGCTGTGGCCCATCGGGCAGCCTGCGGGTGCGATGCTCGATCGGGCCATGCGCAGCCGAGCTCTCTGGATTGAACTGCTGCAGGCGGCCGGGATTCCGCATAAGCCCACGGGTTCACTCCACGTCGCCTGCCGTGAAGACGAAGCTCAGGTCGGTCAGGAATTCGCGGCCCTTGCTCCATCCCTCGGCTACCAATGCTCCTGGCTCGATCGCCCGGCAACTCTGGCCGCCAGTCCGGCATTGAATCCGCGTACCCCTCTGGGAGCCCTGTGGAGCGAGACGGAGATCACCGTCGATCCACGCGAGGTGCTGCGGCGGCTTCCTGAGTACCTCGCTGCATCCTGCGGTGTCGTGTTTCGCTGGGGCTGCTCCGTGCTCGAGATCCGGTATCCACAGGTTCGCACCGCTCAGGGCACGTGGGACGCCAACCGGGTCATCGTTTGCACCGGCGCGGACTTTGATAATCTCTATCCTGAATTATTCCTGCAAAGTGGAATGACCTGCTGCAGGCTGCAGATGCTGCGCACATGCCCTCAGCCAGACGGATGGGAACTGGGACCAGCGCTGGCCGGCGGCCTTACCTTCCGATTCTATCCCTCCTTCGGCATCTGCCCGTCGTTGCCGGCTCTGCGCGCCCGCATAGAAAGAGAAACCCCTGAATATGACCGCTTCGGCATTCATACCATGGTCGCACAGGCATCGACCGGAGCCCTGACTCTGGGCGATTCCCATGAGTACGGGTTGCCCGTCTCGCCCTTCAGTCACGAGGAGATCGACAGGCTCATCCTGCGCCATATCGAGACATTCGTCCGCGTCCCTTCTCTTTCCATTGCCGAGCGATGGTACGGCGTCTATGCGAAACATCCGCTGCAGCCATATATACGACTGCAGCCCGAGCCCGGCGTCGAGGTTGTTACAGGTCTCGGCGGCGCCGGCATGACTCTGAGCTTCGCAGTCGCCGCGGAAACCTTCGCCAACATGGAGACAAGGACGTCCGGAGACGAGTCATGAAGGATATCCAGAGATGACCGTGCTTTACTGCTGCTGCGGATGCGCGCTGGCGTGTTCCTCCGCTTCGGCGATCATCTGCTCGACTCTAGCTCTTCCCGCGTAGTTCGGGTTACTCCCCAGGAGCTTCTTCCAGGCCGCAATGGCGCCTGCCCTGTCCGCCTTTCCCTGCCACAGGATCAGGCCGAGATTGAAGAGCGTGTTCGGATTATCGGGAGCGTAGACCAGAGCACCCTTCAGCTCCGCAATCGCCGCATCCGCATTGCCCATGTACCAGTAGGCAGTCCCCAGGTCGGTGCGCACCGACGCATCCGAAGGCCTGGCTTTGAGAGCACGCGCATAGTAGTCGACGGCAGTGGGATACTGTTGCGCGTCGTAGTAGAGATTGCCGATGCCGGTCAACAGATCCGGATTATCAGGATCAGACTGCAGTCTGCCGAGCAGCGGCGACGCATTCGCATCGGCCATCTGTTTCAATCGGGCAACATCAGGCGCAGCGGCAGGCACGCCGGCTGTCGCACCGGCCGGCTGAGCCGATCCCTGCACCGCCGGCGTCTTCCACATGCGGATCATCCAGCCGCCGGCGATGCCCGCCATCAGACAGGCTGCCATAAGAATCATGGCCTGCTGCAGACTCCAGTGCTCAGTCGGCGTTGGCTTTGTGCTGGTCATGGCCGCGCTCTCCCTCCGTCTCGTACTCGCTATGCATCGCGGACCGCACGTCGGCGATTCGCTCGAGCACCACGGTTTTGCGATCCGCGCTCAGCTGCGGATTGGATTTCAATAACTGCTGCCACGCGGCCACCGCGCCCTTGCCGTCCCCTTTTCCCTGCAGCCGGATGACGCCCAGATCGTACAGGGCGTTGGCGTCCCTTGGATCGTAGCTCAGCGCTTGACTGAGCTGAGCAATGGCCCCATCGGCATCGCCGCCGCGGAACAGACTGGATGCCAGCCTGGTGCGAATTGGGACATTGTGCGGATCGACCTGCAGCGCCTTGCTGTACCAGGCAGCCGCCTCGCTGAACTGGTGACTAACGTGGTAAATCGCTCCCACCTGGGTAAGCAGAGCAATATTAGCCGGATCGTTCCTGAGCTGCGCCAGCAACGGCGCCGCCTGCTGGTCCGCCATATGCCTGATCTCGTCGGCGGTGGGCATCCGCGCGCTCATCGGGCTCCCGGCAGGCGATGGCCCTGCAGTCTGAGCCGCTGCCTGGGCCACGGTTGCCGGCGGTTGCGATGCAGGAAGCACGTATCCGATCGCCAGGCCCAGGAGGAGAGAGACGGCTGCCATGATCCCCACCCGGCCCCCTTGCAGGAGTTGACGGCCTGTGGATTCCGGCCTTGATTCGTTGGCCATTCAGTAATCCCCCGGCTTCTGACATTTGTCCGTCACCGGTTCTCCTGATCGGCGCGACGCCCGACTCATAGCCGAGCACCCGTTATCGGAGCCTGTTTATCGGCAACGCAGCTCATTCACTTTAACGGCGGAGACGAATTCAGCGAGCGTGTTGCGTCACACAGTAACGTGACGAAGATCACATCTGGAAAGGCGGGCGGAATGTTTGCATGTAACTGAGCCAGGAGCACGCCCGGATGTCAAGGACATTCCAACGCTTTCCCCGACCCGCTTCCCATATCGGGAGGCACTTCCACCCGGGGACTTTCACCGGTATCGCTGCGCCACACCGCTTATTTTCTTCGGGTGAATTCCGGGCTAACTCTCCATCGCCTGCATCGCGGGCGATACTCGCGCTAATGCCCCACCCCACCCGTAACCAGAAGTCACCCCCATCCGATGCCAGCGGCATGATTCGTGCACGCCTTCTGCTGTGTCACTGGACCGAAAACCTGCCAGCGAGACTATCTCACGCATCAGCCGGGGAAAGAGTACATACCAGGAGGCTTCATCAATGAAGCGGATCATATTACCTTGTCTCATGTTCCTGGCTTCCGCAAGTTTCGCGGCAGCCCAGATCGTGACGCCAACCAATGACGTTCTCGGTGCCCACCTCAACTACGGTCGCGGCTGCGCGGCCTGCCATGCACCGCACAGCGGTGCGTACGGAAACGGCAATGCCAAAACGGCCGACGCCACCTCAGGCAACATAGCCCTGTGGGGTGAGGATGTGGCCAGCCTGTACGGCAAGACCATCGTCACCGGCCAGAGCGAACATGGCACGTACACGGAAGTGCTGCCCACCAGCACTAACGCCGGCACGGCCGATGTAGGCGGGGTGCTCATGTGCCTCAGCTGCCACGACGGCAACTTTGCAACCAACGCCATGATGAAGAACAAGGTCTATGAGACCCTGCCCGCCACCTATGGAACCGCGAACAACATTCCCACCCTGCTCGGCAACGACGGCACCAGCACCGGCAACTACCTCAACGACCACCCGGTGGGGTTGAATGCGGTGATGACCTGCGGGGGCACGTATGACTGGGATTGCACCATCAGCGCGGCCGGCAAGGTCCTGATGACGGGGAGCGCATCCTCCAAGTTCGTGACCGACTACGGCTTCTTCGTCAGCCCGGGCGCGTACAACAACACGCCCGTAGTCCTGTGCACGACCTGCCACAACCAGCACGTGATGAATGTGGTGAACATCAAGTCCGGCGCGACCAACACCGGGCTGCCGGCGGGAACCTACGCCACCATGTTCTTCCTGCGCGGCCCCTATAACCCGGCCGATGGCAACACCGCCACCAATCAGACGGCGCAGTTCTGCCGCCAGTGCCATGGTGGTGAGTCGAACGAGATGAACGGCAGTTCGGCGGGAACCATCTTCTAGTTTGTCGCAAGACGCATGCAGGGGGAGGGGGCAGCAATTTCCCTTCCCCTTTTTTTCCCAACGACGGTGGTCCCCATGAAACAAACACTCTTCTTCTCCGGACTTTTTTTGCTGGTCGTCGCGGCAGCCGATGCCCAGGTCGCTTCGCATGTTCCCATGAGACCGAACCCAGTGCCAGCGCCGGCGAGTTCCGCCCCTGTCTCTCCAGATAAACCGGTGGCGCAGGTGAACGGCTCGGTCCTGACCAACGCCGACCTCGTGCGCGAGGAGTACGCGATCTTTCCCTATGCTCGCCAGCACAACGGCATTCCCAAAGAACTCGCGTCCCAGATCCACGATGGGGCGATGAAGATGCTCGTCTTCGAGGAGCTGGTGTATCAGGAGGCGCTGCGCCGCAAAATGACGCTGCCGCCCGCGAAGATGCAGCAGGCTGAAGCGGATTTCCGCAAACAGTTCAGCGGGCCGGAGGAGTTCAACGCATTTTTGCAGAGCGACTTTCACGGTTCACAGCGGCTGCTTGAGGATAAAATCCGCCGCTCGCTGCTGATCGAAGCATTTCTTAAGGCGGAAATCGACACGCGCAGTACGGTTACGCCGGCTCAGGTCCGCGCTTACTACGATAAGAACCCCGCCCGCTTCCAGCATCCGGAAACCTATACGTTCCAGACCGTCTCGATTCTCCCTCCGGCCCATGCGACCGCCGATCAGTTGAAGGAAGGGCGTAAGCGCGCCGAGCAGGCGTCGCTGAAGGCGAAGCAGGCGAAGACCTCCGAAAACTTCGGCCTGCTGGCGGAGAAAGTCTCCGACGATGATTACCGCGTGATGATGGGCCAGCACAAGCCGGTCCCTGCGAATCAGCTGCCGCCTCAGGTACTCAGGGCGCTGCAGGGGATGCATCCGGGCGATGTGAGTGATCTCATCCAGGTCGATCAGGCGTGGACGATTGTGCATCTGCAGCAGCACACTCCGGCTGGCGAAGCCAAATACGCAGACGTCAAAACCGAACTGACCAAAGAGCTGCAACAGAGCAGAAGAAATCAGCTTCGCGCCGCGCTGGACCAGAGTCTGCGGCAGAAGGCGAAGGTTGAAGAGTTTTAACGCCAGGAAAGGAGACGGGAATTGAGGCCCGGGGCCAACAGGGACAGCTGATCGCACAATGCAGCGGTATCGATGAAGCAGTACTCGGGAAAAGATTCTCAGCAGCGCTATGAAGCGCTGCGTCAGGATGGCAGATCGTGGTAGGTGGATTGCGAGTTGCGTGGCTGGTGCGAACGGCAGTTCTGCTGCTGGCGTGGCCCGTTGCGGCGCAGGTCCGGATCGGTGAGCTGAGCACCCACCTGACCGGCACCATCTCGCCGGGATATTCCGCCGAATACGGCAATCAGATCGGATCCGATCACACCTGGACCTTTGGCGGCGTGGGCACCTTCACCGGCGACTACTACAGCCCTAACTTCTTGTCCTTCAATAGCTCCTTCTATCTCAACCAATCGCGGGCGAATTCCAACTTTCAGTCCATCTCCAATGCGAGTGGCCTTACCGTCAGCAGCAACATTTTCGGAGGCAGCCACTTCCCCGGCTCCATCAATTATTCGAAGGCCTACAACAGTGACGGCAATTACGCGATTCCGGGAGTGGCCAATTACGTGACGCACGGCAACAGCGATACCTTCGGCATTAACTGGAGCGAAAATCTGCCGAACTCACCCAGCTTCTCCGCGGGTCTCCAGCTGGGCAGCAGCCAGTACTCGGTGTACGGGACCAACGATGAAGGCAACAACGCCTTTAAGTCGCTCAACCTCCATTCGGCTTATTCCCTCGCCGGCTTCAGCATGGGCGCCTTTTATTCGACGGGAAGCGCACACTCTCTGATCCCACAGGTTGTCACTGACCAGGCAGCAACCGAGACGCATGCGGGCAGCGACGCGGCCGGCTTCAGCGTCACGCACCGGTTTCCTATGCAGGGCTCTGTCTCGGCCACCATCAGTCGCTCCGACTGGAGCAGCAGCTATCTGGGTTCCACCTCCAGCGGAACCATTGATCTGTTCAATGCGGTCGCCGCGACCCATCCAACGCAAAAGCTGTCCTTCACCGCGAATGCGAGTTACTCCGATAATCTCAGCGGGCAACTGCTGCAGACGATCGTCGCCGCAGGCGGTGTCGTACCGGGGCTAAATTCGAACCAAACCTCTGACTCTCTCGACCTCATGGGGGTTGCCACCTACAGCCCTGCACCAGCCCTGCAGGCCTCCGCTTTCGTCGAGAGGCGCGCGCAGACGTTCCTGGGCGAAAGCTACGGGGTGAATTCTTACGGAGGCGGTCTGACTTATTCGCGCGAACTGATGGCCGGCACCTTTAACGGCTCGTTCAGCATCATCGAAAACACCAACGACCAGACCAGCGACAGTACCCTGGGCTTCTCGACGACCGAGAGTTACTCCAACCAGATTCTCGGATGGCATGTGAATGGGACCTTTGGTTATGCGCAAAATGTGCAGACCTTGCTGGTCACCTACATGAACTCGTATTACAACTACTCGGGAAATGCCAGGCGCAGCTTTGGACAAGTTCAGTGTCAGCGCAGGCGCCGGCGCCTCGCGAACCGGATTAACGCAGCAGCCCGGAACCACCAACACCAGCGAGACCTACAATGCCAGTCTCGGTTTCGGTGCATGGCTCAACGCCAACGGCAGCTACTCCGAGGCGAGTGGTCAGGCCCTGACCACCGGGGCGGGCCTGGTTCCGGTTCCTGTGCCCTCGCCCATTCTGCCCTCCAGCCTGATCAGTCTCTACGGCGGAAAGAGTTATACGGTTGGCCTGTCCAGCACCCCGGTAAAGAAGCTCATCCTCGCTGCGGCTTATGCCAAAGCAACCAGCAACCTCTCCAGCGACGGGCTTGCCACGTCCAATCAAAACGACGAATTCAACACTCTTCTCCAATATCAGACTCGCAAGCTTGTACTTCACCAGCGGATACGCGCGGCTGGAGCAGGGCTTCAGCAATTCCGGTTCACGCAGCCGGCCATTGTTTCTTCGTTACTACTTCGGGGTGTCGCGTTGGTTCAACTTCTTCTGAGACGAAACGCAGTGGCTCGAGCACGATGCTGATCTCGCCGGCGATGCGCATGGCTGCCCCCCCCGCGGCGCGTCCCGCAAATCCGACGGGACAGCCGCACCGCCGGAGTTCTGGGAAATGTCGCTTGACGGCGGCCGCAAGCTCTCATTTGAGCGCAGCTTTAGCTCCGAATCCGAAGTAAAACCGAACCGCGGCTTCTGGAATAAGGTCGTCGACGTCATCGCGGGCGCGCCTGACTATCACTTTCTGGTCCGGCCCTACAGCATTGCCACCGATTCGCGCGGCAGGATTCTGATCAGCGATCCAGGCGTCGCGGGCGTGCACATCTTCGACTTCGCCCAGCATAAGTACAAGTTCATCCAGCGCCAGGGGAAAAAACCCTCGATGCAGACGCCTCAATGCGTGGCGGTCGATGCTCAGGACAATATCTACGTCACAGATTCCGACGCCGGCGTGATTTTTGTCTTCGAGCCCGGCGGCAAATTTCTGCGGGCCATCGGCAGCCTGAAGGGTGGCGAGGGTTATTTCAAGCGGCCCACCGGCATCGCCGTCGACTCAGCAGCACAACGGATATATGTCACAGACACGCTGCGCGACAAGATCTACGTTCTCGATATGCAGGGCACCGTGCTACAGACCATCGGCAGCCGAGGCGAGGCTGAAGGCCAGTTCAATTTTCCTACCGAACTGCGACTCGATGGACCGAATCTGATCGTCGTCGACGCGATGAACTTCCGCGTGCAGGTCTTCGACCGCGCCGGAGCCTTTCAGTACGCGATCGGAAAAACCGGCGATAGTCCCGGCGCCATGTTCCGTCCCAAGGCCGTCGGTATCGATTCCGAAGGCGACCTTTATGTCGTCGATGCTTTGTGGGGGGTGGTGCAGGTCTTTAATCGTCAGGGACAGCTGCTGTATTACTTCGGGACACAGGGCACGCATGCCGGACAGTTTCAGCTGCCCACCGGCCTGTTCATCGACAATAATGACCACGTACTGATCGTGGATTCCTTCAACCGTCGCGTCCAGGTCTTTCAGTATGCGGGTCTCGAAAATCCAGCCACGGGACAGCCGCGGGAGAAGTGAAGCTGAGGGCCGGGTTGACGGTGCTGGCACTACTGCTGACGGGGCCGTCCTGCAGGCTCAGGTCGCAGGGGATGTGCTGGGAGTGCACGATCTGGGACCAGGCAGCAAATCCCCCATCACCGGCGCCCGTTCGGATTCCTGCGCCTACTGTCATGCTCCGCATTCCGGGCTGAGCGTCGGACTCTGGAACCAGAAGCTCACCACCCAGAACTACACGACCTATGCCAGCAACACCGCAGCGAACATCGGCACGCAGCCAATCCTCGGTCCGGTCAGCAACCAGTGCCTGAGCTGCCATGACGGCACCGTCGCGGTTGGAACCACCGTGGTCTATGGCCAGATCACCACACGCGGATCGATGTACGCGCAGGACGTCTTCGGCAGCAATATGCAGTCCTCGCACCCGTTCAGCATGGTGTTGCCCCTGAAGGATAATGTCGACCTGGTTTCCTCGCTGGCGGCGAGCGGCAAGACCGCCGATCCAACCGGAGCCGTCAAGCTGATCAAGGGCAACGTCGAGTGCACGTCCTGCCACGATCCTCATGTGCAGACGAAAGACCTGGTCTCGCACAATTTTCTGGTGAGGACAGCTCCGGCGGCCAGCTTTGCCTTTCCTGCCACGATCCTGCCGCGGACGATGGGCGGTCATGTTCAATCCGCTGCTCGACTGGTCCGCCAGCGCGCATGCTTTGTCCACAAGCAAGATTTCGCCGCAGACGCTGCTCGGCAGCTACACCACGGTTGCTGCCACAGCCTGCATCTGCCTGTCACACATCGCACAATGCGGCGGAGCGGCTCGGCTGTTGCGCGGCCAGAATGAGCAGGACTGCATTTCCTGCCACAACGGCTCCAACGTCTCTCCCATGCCGTCGTACGCCAACGTCTTCGCCGAATACGCTACGCCTAAGGTTGGCCATCCGCTTCCCCAGCGCAACCAATCCGCACGACGCTGCCGAGAGCACGCTGCTCAACAACAACCGTCACGCCACCTGCGTGGACTGCCACACCGGACACGGCTCGCAGCCGGTCGGGGTCTTCCCTCCTCCTCCGCTCGTCCGCGTCTCGCAGAAGGACGTTGCCGGCATTAACGCCAGCGATGGGACCAGCGTACTGACGCCCGCCGTCAATCAATATGAAAACTGCCTTCGCTGCCACGGCACGAGTGCCGGCAAACAAGTGCAGCCGATCTATGGATACTTCCCGGTGCGTGCGGTAGCGGCGGGCGATCCGCTGAACCTCATTGCGCAGTTTGCCATCACCGCTACCTCCAGCCACCCGGTCATGCACACCCGCAGCAGTTCTTATCCCCAACCCAGTCTGCGGCCCAACATGGTGAACCTTGACGGCATCACGCCCAATCGCGCTATGGGAACCCAGATTCTCTGCACCGACTGCCACAACAGCGACGACAATCGCGAGTTCGGCGGCTCCGGCTCCAACGGTCCACACGGCTCCCGGTGGACTCATATTCTCGAGCGCCGCTACGAATTCAGCCAGGCGAGCCGCACCGGGTCAGATGATCTCGAATCTCTTCCCCAACCCCGATCTAAGCGTCAATGGACCCTACGCTCTATGCGGCAAGTGCCACGATCTCTCCAACCAGGTGGTGCAGAATACCAGCTGGAAGCAACACAGCCTCCATATCAACGCCGGCTTCAGCTGTTCCACCTGCCATACGGCTCACGGCACGGGAGCCACCAGCGGGACCATCAGCGGCGAGCGGCTGGTCAATTTTGACGTGAATGTGGTCGCCCCGAATGGCACCGTTCCTGTCTCTTACAATCGCGCGACCAATACCTGCGCATTGGTCTGTCACGGGGTCGTACACAATGCCGACGGCAGCGTTACCTCAGCAGCCATGCTGCGCCGAGCCGGCCCGGTTGCAAGAAGATAGCGGCGCCCATTCCAATGCCGACCGGCGAGACTCGCAAGTTAGCAACTGACCTGATTCAGAACACGGTCTGAGCGGTACTGCCGTTCACCTCATTCGACTTATCCGCATGGCACTGACGGCAGAATTGCGCTGTCTGATTGGACGAGGGATTGGAGTCATTCGGATTGTAAGGAGCACGCAGAAAGAACATCGTCGCGTAGGTCCCGGCTGGCAGGCCCGACGTCGAGCCGCTGCCTATGGTTACTACGTTCATTACATGCGGCTCGTGGCAGGTCGTACAAAGGACCACCGCGGTGTTGTTATAGCTTCCCAGCTTGACAAAGAAGCCGTAGTTAGCGACAAATCTGCTGGAATTGGGACCTTTCATGCTGATCACGCCGTTGGCCTGGGTGCAGTCCCAGTTCGACGCGCCTCCGCATTGCACAGTCGCATTCAGCCCCATCGGATGCTCGTTCAGGTAGCTCCCGCTGCTGCCGCCGGTGTTGCCAATCAGGGTGGGTACGGCGTTCGCGTTTCCATAGGTCGCAGGCAGCGTTTCGTAAACCCGGTTCTTCATCATAGCGTTCTGTGCGTAGTTGCCGTCGTGGCAGCTGAGGCAGGTCAGCATGCCGGCAACGTCGGGGGTCGAAGCCGACATGGTGGCCGGCAGCACTTCCACGAACTTGCCTCCGCCCGTGGTGATGGTCCGCCCATACAGGCTGGAGGCATCCTCGCCCCACAGAGCCACCGTGCCCGAAGAAGGATCGGCCGATTTGGCGCTGCCGTTGCCATAAGCGCCGCTGTGCGGCGAGTGACAGGCTACGCAACCCCGGCCATAATTCAGATGAGCGCCCAGAACGTCCGTGGAGGGGTTCGTAATCTGGGCCGCCGCGATGCTCGCGGCCGATACAATCATCAGCGTGACAAGCGTAAACCGTTTCATCCTGCAAAGGCTCCGTGGGTCTCTCCCTTTGCTCATCGGCGGAACGCGCTGCGGCTTGAATTACTGCCGCCAATAACTGCTGTTATTTCCTTTCCTGCCACTCGAAACACTGTTTTCGCGGCCACTGCATCCATCGGCCGCGCAGCAGTTCGGGAAAGATTCCGCACCTTTGCGTCTCGGCCACAGGCGGAGCCAAACCGGAGGAATATTCAGCCGCAGAGCACCCCGACGGCGGTCCGGACTGTGTTTTAAATCACAGTCACTGATTTTTGTTCCATATCTAATGTTTGTGCCAACGTGTTTTCACCCAGGATGATGCTCGGCACAATGCAAACCCGTCCCTCCGCCTCACCGGCGACCATCGCCCCACCAGCGTGGCTTCATCCGGCTGCGACACCACTGCCTCATCGCCTTTGGCCCTGCAGGGCGCTTGCGTCCGGGACCGGTCGTGCCTGCATGAAAATGACCTGCATCGTCCTCGCTCTTCTCCCGTTTCTGGTGACCGGCGCCCGGGCCGATGTTCATCCTGTTCCCCTGGATAAAAACACCGATCCCGCCAAATGTCTGGAGTGCCACGCGGACAAAAACAAAGGCAAGTCGGTTCATTCCGCCATGGCCATAGGCTGCATGAGTTGCCATGAGATCCGGGTCAACAAGGACATCACCCGGGTCAAGCTGATTACCGCAACGCCTTACTCTCTTTGCCTCACCTGCCACGCGGACAAGAAGGCGGCCGACATCAAGGGAACGGTGGATCCTCCCGCGGTCCGCGATTGCCTTGCCTGCCACAGCCCTCATGCCAGCGACAACAAAAATCAGCTTCTAAAGCCGGTTTCGGGCGGCGAGAAAGAGAACCTCTGCCTGAACTGCCACCAGACCGGGTTGCATGTGCCGGAAAAGGGCAGCCGCCATGCTGCACTGGATATGGGCTGCGACACCTGCCACATCACGCACAAGACCGGCGCCGAACCGACTGCGGAGAACCGGTTCCACCTCACCAAATCCGCCCCCGCGCTCTGCCTCGATTGCCATGACGCCAAAGACGCTGGCTTGCAGAAGGCGCATCAGAACCAGCCCTTCGCCACCGCCAATTGCCTGGAGTGCCACGATCCGCACCAGTCAGCGGCTCCGAAGCTGATGGCGAAGTTCACCCATCCGCCCTTCGCGCAGGGAACCTGCGAGGTCTGCCACGCGCCGGCCAAAGACGGCAAAGTCGTTCTGACCCAGGCCGATACGAAATCTCTGTGCGGAACCTGCCATGACGACAAAGTAAAGCTCATCGCGGCCGCGAAAGTACCGCACCCTGGCGCCATGGGCGAGTGCACCGATTGCCACAGCCCGCACGCCAGCAGTGAGCCGGGCCTGCCGAAGACGGACGGCGTGAGCATCTGCTTGGGGTGCCACACCGACATTGGCGATCTGCAGAAGAAGACGGTGCATCATCAGCCCGCCTTTGCCCAGGGCTGCGGCACCTGCCACACGCCGCACGGGGGCGACATCGATCATCTGCTGCGTGCCAAAGGCAATGCGCTCTGCCTCGAGTGCCACGGGCCCGATTCTGTTCCGCAACACCTGCAGGCGGACAATCTGCTGACCATTTTCAATGGCACGGTAAGGTTGCCCGGCGATTACTACCAGAAAAACAAGGTCCCGATCCTGCCGCTGCGTTTCGGCCTGGGGCATCCGGTGGAGTACCACCCCGTCTCCGACGTGATGGACCCCACCAACCAGAGCAGGGTGAAAACACCGCTCAGTTGTCTCTCCTGCCATCAGCCGCATGCTTCGGCCCAGCCCGATCTGCTGGTGCACGATCAGGCCAATAACATGGCGTTCTGCGATACCTGCCACAAGAACAGGCTCAACATGAACGAGACGATTCCCCCCGCAAAGTAACTGGAGTGCAGCATGACCCGTTTCCGTTTTACCTCGATGCGCAACCGAACATGGCTCGCTGGGCTGCTCCTGCTCGCGCTGGCTGTAACGGCGCCCACTTCCGCCCGAGCCGATAAGAAGAAAAAGAAGGCCGATACTACTTCACCTGTTGCGGCGGGTCCGCGCAAATTTGCTTTCGACCCGAAGAAGCTGGTCTGGCCGAGCCCGCCCAACATCGCCCGCGTGCGCTGGCTCGACTATTTCGCCGGCGAGAAAGTTGATTACACGCCGGCCGCCGGCGCGAAAGTGAAGGCGACCTGGATGGACCGCCTCGCGGGTGGACAGTCGGATGACGAGAAATTCAATCCCAAAACCTACCCCTTCCAGATGATCGGCCCGTGGGGCATCGGCATCGATTCCAAAGGTCTGGTGTATGTTGCGGATCAAAAAGTTGGTGCGATCTTCATCTTCAATCCGGAAACGCACGAAACCCAGCTCATCCGCAACGGCTACGAAGCCCACTTCGGCTGGATCAACGGAATCGCCATCGATGACGACAACCGGCTCTTTGTCTCCGATGGCAAGCTGCACCGCGTGATCATCTTCAATGCCAAACGCGAGGTCGAAAATCAGATCATCGAGGGACTGGTCGATCCAGTCGGCATCGCGCTCGATACCAACAACCGCTTCCTCTATGTGGTCGACACCCAGCAGGATCAGGTGATCGTCTACGATGCGGATACACTCAAGCTCCTGCGCCGCATCGGCACAGCCGGGAAGAACCATTACCTCACCGGTCCGGGCGATTTCGGGGCGCCACAGGGCGTCGCCGTGGATAAGGACGGCAATGTCTACGTGACCGACACCCTCAACGACCGGGTCGAAATCTTCGATGCGGACGGAGCTTTCACCAGCACCTTCGGCAAGGCCGGCGATGGCCCCGGCTACTTCGCCCGCCCCAAAGGCATCGCGGTCGACGGCGATGGGCACATCTGGGTGGCCGACGAGATGCAGGACCGGCTCCAGGTCTTCAATCGCGAGGGCCAGTTGCTGACCTACATCGGCCAGGGCCACGGAGATCTGCCCGGCCAGTTCAAAGCGCTGGTAGGCGTCGCCATCGACAAGCAGAACCGCGTCTTCACCACCGAGCAATATCCGGGACGGCTGCAGATGTTCCGCTACGTCACCGACGCAGAAGCGGCGGCGGAAAAAACCCAGCGTGAGGAAGAGCTGGAGAGGGCCGCCGAACGCCGCCAGAAGGCTGCGGCCCCCGCTTCGCCCGACAAGGGAGCGGACGCGTCTCAGCAGAAGCCGGCACAGAATTCTCCTGCACCAAAGGACAGCTTGCCGCCTGCGACGCCACCGCAGTAGTTCTGGATCGTAACAAATTATGTTACAGATTCAGGCTCTCCCCAACCACCCCCACCGGGGGTTTCCATCCGGAGCACGTCTCCAGCTTTAGCCTGCAGACTGCACTTGCCAGGCAGTTCTCTTCCCTGCTCGGCCTCGGCCACAAACATCAGCGCGCGTCCCGACGCGCCCTCACCTCCGCCCTGCAGACCCCAGGGACGGAATTTTCTTCTCTCGGCCAGAATCGTAACCTGCGCCGGTGCGAGCACTTCAATCTCGCGAATGAGCCCATCGCCCCCGCGAAAACGGCCCCTTCCGCCGGAGCCGTCGCGATACGCGTACCGCCGCACTCGAAACGGATAGGCATACTCCAGCGCCTCAATGGGCGTGTTCAGAGAATTCGTCATGTGCGTCTGCACGCCGGAGATGCCGTCCAGACCAGGGCGCGCGCCCATGCCGCCGGCGGACGTTTCGTAATACGTGAAGGGCTCGCCATTCCGCGGATCGATGCCGCCGATCGTGAGGTTGCTCATAGTGCCGGCGCTGGCGGCAGGCACACGCTCCGGATTCGCCTGGGCCAGCGCCCGCAGCAGCACGTCGACAATGCGCTGCGATGTTTCGACGTTGCCGGCCGCCACCGGCGCTGGCGGACGCGCGTCGACGATGCTGCCCGGCGGCGCGATCAGCGTGAGCGGCCGCAGGATGCCTGCCGTCGCCGGCGCATCCCGCTCCAGCAAGCAGCGCAGCATGTAGAAGCAGGCGGAGAGCGTGATGGCACGCACGGCGTTCACACTGCCTTTGACCTGCGGCGACGATCCCGTGAAGTCGACTTCGATGGAGGCCGCAACGGGATCGATGCTTAGTCGGACGGCGATTCGGCGTGGCGTCTCCTCGATGCCATCATCGTCGAGCCAGTCTTCGGCCGCGAACCGACCCGCGGGCATCCGGCCCAGTTCGGCGCGCACGAGGCGTTCGGAGTAGCCCAGCAACTCCGCGGTTAACACGCGCAGGCGGCCCTCCCCATATTTGGCGACAAGATCGAGAATGCGCCGCTCGCCTACCCGGCAGGCTCCAATTTGCGCGGCTAGATCGCCTTCGCGCTCCTGCGGCGTGCGCACGTTAAGCAGGATCAGATCGAGCATTTCGCGATCGACGGTGCCGCCGCGCACAATCCGCACCGGAGGGATACGCAGGCCTTCCTGAAAAATCTCGCGCGCGGGGCCCATCGAACCGGGGAAGGCGCCGCCCACATCGGCGTGGTGCGCGCGCGTAGAAACATAGAAGGCAGGCCGGTCCGCCCCTGAAAGAAAGACCGGCAGCACCATGGTGATGTCCGGCAGATGGGTGCCACCGCGATAGGGATCATTGAGCACGGCCACATCGCCGCGTGCAAATTGGATCGCAGACACCGCGGCTTCCACCGACATCGGCATCGAGCCAAGATGCACCGGCATGTGATCACCCATCGCAATCACCTGCGCCTCGCGGTCGAAGACCGCACAGGAATAATCGCGACGCTCTTTGATGTTGGGCGAAAGGGCGGTTCGTCGGAGCGCCGCGCCCATTTCTTCGGCAATTGAGTGCACAGCGCTGCGGAAGATCGCGAGTTCCACCGGGTCAACCAAAGCGCTCATGTGGATTCCCCGACGGCGATGACCAGATTCTCAAAAGGGTCGACGGTAGCGCGCGCTCCGGGCGGAACAATGGTCGCCGACGTGTACTCGGTGAGCATAGCCGGACCATCGATGGCATCTCCCGGCACAAGCCGTTCGCGCCGGTACAAACGCGAACGCCGGAATTCTCCGTCGAAGAAAATCTCCCGCTTTGCATAACAGGCAGTGCTTCCGTTGCCTGTCATAGGCTCACGCCGCAGCGGTTCGTAAGGCTCAGCAGGCGCCGTCATATGCAGACGAAGGTTCACAATTTCGATGGGCCGGCCTGGATCAGCGAAACCATAGCGCTGCTGATGCAGGCGATGAAACGCTTCGACAGAATCCGCCGGCGACGAGCGTTCCCACGGAACATTGAGATCGTATCCCTGACGACGATAGCGCAAGTCCAGCGAATACTCCGCCGTGCCACTCAAACCCTCCGCAGCGAACTCCGCGCGGGCGCGCTGCTCTAGTTCCGCAAACCAATCTTCAAGAGCATGAATAGAGTACCCGGACAACATCACGGTTCGCGAATAATCACGCACCACATCGGCGAGCAAAATCCCCAGCGCGGACAGCGCCCCCGGCATCGACGGAACCAGCACCGTGGGAATGCGCAGCGAGCGCGCCAGCGAGCAGGCATGGAGCGGACCGCCGCCGCCGAAGGCGACGAGCGTGAAGTCGCGCGGGTCGTAGCCCTGCTCGACAGAGATGACGCGAATCGCCTTATCCATCTCGGTTTCCACGACGCGCAAAATGCCGGCGGCGAATTCAACTTCGCTTGCCAGGGGCCCCTTCTGCTCCCGCATCAGTGCTTCCGCTCGCTCGCGGTGGAGCGGCACCGTCCCCCCCAGAAAACTCTCCGCATTGAGGCGCCCCAGCAGAAGATTCGCATCGGTCACTGTAGCGTGCATTCCACGTCCAAAGCAGATCGGCCCAGGATCGGCTCCCGCCGACTCCGGCCCGACGCGCAGCATGCCGCCGGCATCGAAACGCGCAATCGATCCTCCTCCTGCGCCCGCGGTGTGGATCTCGAGCATCGGCACGCTCACCGGCACCCCGGCCACCACCGCTTCGCGCGTCCGGCGCACACCACCGCGCGCTAAGTCGGCGAGAAAAACATCCGTTGATGTGCCACCCATATCGAAGCCGATAATGCGCTCGAAGCCCGCCCACTGCGCCACGCGGGTCGCGCCGATCACGCCGCCTGCCGGTCCGGACAGCACGGTGCGCACCGGCTCCTGCGACGCCAGCCGCGCGGACACAATGCCGCCGGTGGACTGCATCACGTCGACACGTCCGCCCCGATGCTGTGCCGCCACTCGCTCCTCCAGATGCACAAGGTATCTCTGCATCCGCGGCGCAAGATACGCATTCACCACCGTGGTCGACGCACGCTCGTACTCGCGAAATTCCGGCAGGATGCGATGAGAGGCCGAGACGGGAATGCCCAGACCGGCGAGTGCCGCTTCGATACGGCGCTCAGTCTCAGGATTGGCGAAGGAGAAGAGCAAAGAAATCGCGACCGCCTCAGCCCCACTGTCGCGCACTGCATCGACGAGGGCGCAAAGTTCAGCGTCCGTCGGTGAGCGAAGAATCTCCCCCTCCGCGCTCACGCGTTCCGGAACGCCAAAGCGCAGCTCGCGCGGCACAAGGCAAATCGGCGCGAGAGCAAACCAGTCGTAGAGCGCGCTGCGGGTTTGGCGTCCGATGGCGATGGTGTCCTCGAAACCGGCGGTGGTGACAAAGGCTACGCGCGCTCCACGCCGCTCCAGCATGGCGTTGGTACCTAGTGTGGTCCCGTGCCGCAGATCGGCCCTGCCATCACCGGCAATTCGCGCCAGTGCGTCGAGAACCGCCAGCGACGGATCAGCCGGCGTGGTGAGGAGCTTGCGCACGCGCAGCTGCCCAGCCTCAAGGTAAACGCAATCGGTAAAGGTGCCGCCGGTATCGATGGCCGCGCGCAAAGGGCTGTGCTCTCGTATCGTGGAATGACGGCAGCTTCAGAGTCGTGCCGTATTCCTGAATGTAAAGCAACGGGAGCCGACTTGAACGAAATCTACGGCTGGCTGGCCGAAGCCTCGCCGGAGCAAAGGCGCACTCTGCTGGCCGCTTCGCTGGGCTGGATGCTGGACAGCATGGACGTGATGCTCTATGCGCTGGTGCTCGGGCAGGTGCAGCGCACCATGCATCTGTCCGCGACGGTCAGCGGCGCCATGATGTCGGCGACCCTGATCAGCGCCGCGGCTGGCGGCCTCGCCTTCGGGTGGTTCGCCGACCGAGCCGGTCGAGTGCGCGCTTTGACTGCCAGCGTGCTCATCTACTCCGTGGCCACCGCGCTGTGCGGGCTGACGCAGACGGCCATGCAGCTGATGCTCTGCCGCATTGTGCTCGGCCTCGGGATGGGCGGTGAATGGGCCTCGGGCGCCGCTCTCGTGGCCGAGACCTGGCCGGCCCGCCACCGTGGCAAAGCTCTGGCGCTGGTGCAGAGTTCATGGGCGGTAGGCTACGCACTGGGCGCGGCCCTGGTGGCTGTCATCATGCCCCGCTTCGGGTGGCGTGCCGTCTTCTTCGCCGGCATCGCTCCTGCCTTGATCGCTCTGTGGCTGCAGCGCCGGCTTCACGAGCCGGATGTCTGGCAGAGGAAACGTACGCCCCGCCTGCAGCTGGGGCAGCTGTTCCGCGGCTCTCTCGGCCGCAGCACCCTGATTTGCGCCACCATGAATGCGGCGACGCTCTTTGCATGGTGGGGGCTGTTTACGTGGGTGCCGCGATTCCTGTCCCTGCCCACAAGCCAGGGCGGGCGGGGTCTCGGCATCGTTATGACTTCGGAGTGGACGATCGTCATGCAGGCCGGCACGTTCCTTGGCTATATTAGCTTCGGCTATCTTGCCGACCGGTTCAGCAGGAAGGCAAGCTACATCACCTATCTGATCATCGCGGCTGGGTTGGTTCCCCTGTTTGCTTTCGTGCGCGATCCCGGAGCCCTGCTGGTCATCGGCCCGCTGGTCGGATTCTTCGGAACCGGCTACTTCAGCGGCTTCGCCGTCATCGCCAGCGAACTCTTCCCCACGGCCCTGCGCGCTTCCGCGATGGGCTTCGTCTACAACATCGGCCGCATAGTCAGCGCAGCATCTCCCTGGATTATCGGTCGCGTCTCGGAACACGCCGGCCTGGGATCGGCCCTGTGCATCACCTCAGCCGGATTTCTGCTCGCAGCGCTCATCGCTACAGGACTGCCGTTGTCCAGCCGATCCACCCGTGTAGCAATCCCTTGACAGATTGACCGATTCAGCCTAAAAGGATTCAACACGAAACAAGGAGAAACAGCGCCTTGTTTCGTATGCAATTCTTCCGGAGGCTTCATGCGCAAGGGCTGCTCTGCTGCGTGCGCGACCGTGCTGGCGATTCTGATCCCCTGTTCGCTGGCATGGGCGCAGTCGACGAATGAAGGGGTCCTGGCCGGGACGATCAGCGACGCCAGCGGAGCGGTGATTCCGGGAGCGACGGTGACCCTTACCGACATTGGGACGAATATTGCGCGGACCACGCAAACCAATGGGCAGGGAGATTATTTCTTCCGCGCACTGCCACCGGCGACCTACAAGATGATGATCGGAGCGAAAGGCTTCGGAAGCGTCGAGGAGGACCACATTGTTCTGACAGTGAACCAGAAGGCCACGCTGAATACGACGCTGCGGCCAGCGAGCGAATCGACCAGCATCACCGTGCACGCGATTCCGGTCCTGCTGGATTCGGAAGACGCGACGCTGGGCACCGATGTGAATAGCAGGTATCTGTTACAGATTCCGCTGCTGAACCGCGACTCGTTCGGGTTGACGTTCCTTGCGGGAGGCGTCACGGAGACGACGGGATCGGGAACGCAGGATTCGTATCCGAGCGGGACGAACTTTGTCTCGAACGGGCAGCGGAATGCCACCGCGGATATCCGACTGGACGGCGATCTGCTGAGCGCGCCGGAGCAGGGCGAGGGCGGCACGACGAACGTCTACTACCAGCCTTCGGTGGAAGCGCTGCAGGAGTTCAAGGTAGAGAACAACAGCTTCTCCGCCGAATACGGGAACAACGGCGGCACGGTCGTGAATACGGTGATGAAATCCGGCACCAACCAGCTGCACGGCAGCGGGTGGTGGTACGGGCAGCGCGCGGCCTTCGACGCACGGGACTTCTTCAATACGGGACCGGTGCCGGATCACCAGCAGGATCAGGAAGGGTTCACCCTGGGCGGCCCGATCCGGAAAAACAAGACCTTCTTCTTTGGCGATCTGTCGATTGTGCGCGACCTGGAGCCGGTGAACATCGTCGCGACGGTCCCCACCGCCCTGGAGCGCAGCGGCGACTACTCGCAAACGATGGCCTATGACGCGAACGGAAATCTGGTGCAGAACCAGATCTTCGACCCATTCACCACGGATGCGAACGGCAACCGGCAGGCCTACTCGGGAAATATGATTCCGCAAAACGAGTGGGATAAGGTGGGGCAGGCAATCCTGAACCTGTACCCTAAGGCGAACACGGCGGGAGATCCGGGGATCGGCACCAACAATTTCCGCGATGTGGTGCTGGCGGCGTCGAACAGCCAGCAGTTCGACATCAAAATCGATCAGAATTTCAGCGCGCGGTCGCGGCTGAGCGCCCGCTACAGCTATCAACACAACGACGGCAACACGCCGGGCGTTTTCACCGACGACATTTTTAATGATGGGAACGCCTACAAAGGGGCTTTCTACAACGACGGGCTGGAATACACCTATGCCCCCACCGTGAATACGCTTTGGGTAAGCCGGTTTGGGATCGACCGGGTGTGGCAGCCGTCGTTCACGAATACGCCGAATCCGACCACTCTCGGATTCCCCTCCTATCTCGATGCCGCCAACGGCATCCCCCGCATGCCGTCGATACTCCCCAACGATTACGGAGATTACTCGCGCTTCACTCCGCTGTTCAGCCAGTGCTGCGTGGATACGAAGTTTGCGCACACCCTGCTGAATTACTCGTCGAACTTCTCGTGGACGCACGCGCAGCACAACTTCAAGTTCGGTGGCGAGCAGCGCATCTTCTATAACAACTTCGATCAGCCGAACTATCCGACGGGTTATTTCAGCTTCGATCAGACGGTCAGCTCGGCAACGCCATACGACACGGCGAACGGCACGCAGGGAAACTCGTTCGCGAACATTCTGATTGGCTATGGGGACACGGGCGGCATCAATGTGCAGCCGGCGGTGGCCGATATGTCGCGGGAGACCGCCTTCTATGCGGAAGATAGCTGGCATGCAACGCCAAAGCTGACGCTCAACCTGGGCGTCCGCTACGAATGGAGCACGCCGTATTCGGAGCGGCACAACTACGAGGAGTTCAGCGACTTTACCGAGAGCAGCGGCCAGGTGGTGACTGGGCTGAGTGCATACCAGGCGAGCAACACGCCCCCAGGGGCGACAATCTTTGCCGCCAGCGGCATGCGCACCGTGCCCGTGGATCGCAACAACGTGGCGCCGCGGCTGGGCTTTGCCTGGCAGCTGAAGCCGAATCTGGTCGTGCGCGGCGGAGCAGGCATGTACTACGGACTGAACGTCGCGACGAACTACCAGTACCCAGGCCCGGCGTTCGCGGCGAGCCCATCGGTCTTCTTCACCAAAGATAATTACCAGACGCGCTATGCGACTCTGGAGAACCCGTTTCCGGGCGGGATTCCGCAACCCCAGGGCACAAAATACGGCAAGCTGGCGGACTGGGGGCTGGCGGACAGCAACAACCTCGACCTGGAGCCGGCACGCAACGCGGAGATCTACCAGTGGAACCTCGGCGTTCAGCAGGCGTTTCCCTGGAAGGTGGTGCTCGGCATCGACTATTCGGCCAACCGGTCGACGCATTTGCCGTGGGGCGGCTATAGCAGCACGAGCAATCGGAATTTCATCCACTCGAATGTGCGTGAGCAGTACACCAGTGATCAGCTCAGCACGCTGGTCGACAATCCCTTCCAGCCGCTCTTCAGCGGCCCGAGTGCCATCTTCAACGAGCCGGAGTCGCGCTATGGCGATCCGCAGCTCCCGCTCATCAATCTGATCAGGCCCTACCCGCAGTACGACGGCGTCTTCGCCGGACTGCCGAAGCTGGCGGCGAGCTCCTGGTACAACTCGATGCAGGTGCGTTTCCAGAAGCGCGAGAGCCAGTACCTTTCGTTTGAGGGCAACTACACGTGGTCGAAGGCGGAGGACGATTCGTCCGTCGGCTTCAACGCTTTTGTCGGCTATCTGGATACCGGCAACCCGCAGGAGCTGGACAATCTGCAGACGGAGTGGTCGATCAGCGCCAATGACGCCACCAATCGACTGGTGGCGGCGGTGGTGGCGGACTCGCCCATCGGACGCGGCCACGTGATCGGCGCCAACATGAACCGCGTACTCGACTATGTCGTCGGCGGCTGGCAAGGCTCGATGCTGATGACCTATCAGACAGGCACGCCGATGCCAGTTACGATGGGCAATCCGCGCCTGGCGGATGGCAACCAGCGGCCGGACGTGACCTGCTCGCAGGTGACGACGGGCATTAGCGTGCATCGGGCCGCCTATACGCAGCAGCCGTATTTGAATACCAACTGCTTTGCGGATCCGGGCGATCAGCAGCCGGGCAATGCGCCGCGCTATTTTTCCAACATTCGCGGTGATAGCATCCGGGACTTCGACGTGTCGTTCATGAAATCGGAGACGCTGCCCCGCGAGAGCCATCTGGAGTTCCATGTAGATCTGTTCAACTTCACTAATACGCCACGCTTTGCGTTTCCCGATTTTGGTTATGAAGACTCGACCTTTGGCATCGTGAGCTCGACAGCAGCGGGATACGTTCCGCGACACCTGCAGTTTGGCGCGCGCTACCAGTTCTGAGTGGGGCGGGGCTGATGCCGCCCTGGCCCGCATCTCCACTCAACCAATACTTAGGAGCTTTTTCATGTCTGCTCCCTTCCGGGGAATCGTTCGTCGCGTCGCTTTGGTTGTAGCTCTGGGGCTTACATGCAGCGCGGCGTTGGCTGCGCAGCAGGATGATGACTCCCCGCGGGCCTGGATGCGCAGGGCACGGATCGCCGCATATTCGCTGACGCCGGCCAATGCGCAGCAGATCGTGCAGCAGGCCGGGGCCAGCAGCGTCTACGGCATCGAGGTGGACAACGATATTCCCGGGCGCTATGAGAGCTTCGTCGATCCAACCGTAAAGCTGGAGGCGATTCGCCGGGTGGCGGAGGCCGCGCACAAGGCCGGGAATAAGGCCTTCGTTTATATTGCCGGGACCGAGTGCATCTCGGTGAATGCCGATGGACCACATACTTTGGCGAAGCAACACCCGGACTGGCTGCAGCGCAACATTGCGGGCCAGCCGGCGATCTTCGGTTCGAAGTCGGCCTTCTGGATCCGGCCGGGCGAGGAAGATGTATGGGTCAGCCCTTACGCCGAGCCATGGCGAAAAATCTACATGCAGCGGGTGCGGCAGATTGCGGCGACTGGCATCGACGGCATCTACGTGGACATCCCGTACTGGATGACGCATTTCACCGGCTGGGAGGACAGCTGGGCCAGCTTCGACGATGGAACGGTGGCGGCCTTTAAGAACGCGACAGGACTGGACGCGCGCAAGGACATCAAGCTGGGCGATCCCGACGATCCAGGCTTCCGGAAGTGGATCGACTTCCGCATTCAGACGATTACCGACTTTCTCGCCGAGATCCGGCGCAATGCAGTCGCGGTCAATCCGAACATTGCGCTCATCCCGGAGATCTATCCGGGGCTCGAGGAGGCGGTGCCGCGCGTGGGCGCAGACGTGTATCAACTCTATCCGGTCGTGGATGCCATCGCCCATGAGTACGAGTTCGGCGACAGTGAGGACCACACTGCGGCGTCGCGTTCGCCCTTTGACTGGTTCATGTATCAGATCGGCATGCGCAGCTTCCGCGCCTTCGCCGGGGAGACCAGGCCGACGTGGATCCTGAACTACTCATGGGACGGCGCGAAGAACGTGGCGCCGCGCGAAGCCATGCTGTCGCTGGCGGATTCCGAGCTGATGGCGGGCGCGAACTTCTGGGACGCGCGCGGGCATGTGATGTCGGGCTCGAACGACATGGCGACGCGCCAGCAGATCTTCCGCTGGATCGCGGCGCACGAGGACGTATTCGGCGCTGAGCGGCAGCCGGAGGGTGAAACCGGTGTCTACTTCTCGGACACGACGCGCAACTACTATCCGAAAGAGTTTGTCGATGCGTATCGCGGCGTCCTTCTGCTGCTGCTCGAGAACCACTTGCAGTTCAGGATCGTGACAGCGCGGACCCTAAATGATTTCCACGGAAAGGTGTTGGTGCTGCCGGATGTACGCGTGTTGAGCAACGCCGAAGCTGCCGGTGTGGAAGCGTTTGCGGCGCACGAAGGGCGCGTGGTGCTGACTGGGAAGACCGATGCGCAGCTGGAGGATCTGCGGGGGGCGACGCGGTTTCCGGATCAGCCGGAGCTGCGCTATCTGCATGCGGCAGCGAACGACTTTTACAAGGCGAATCCGGCGAGCGAGCCGGAGTTGCTGCACGCAATCGAGGCGAAAAACGATGTGCAGGTGGATGCATCGCCGAATGTCGTGATGCACGAAGCACGGATCAACAACCGTACCTATTTGTTCCTGGCGAATTTTGCCGGGCTCGAGGCGGGGCAGAACGAAACGCCTGCGACGCAGAGCGGAATTCGGATCGCAGCGAAAGCTGCACTGGGACGTCAGTTGCACTGGCTGCCGTTTATGGGGACGGAGACCGTTGTGAAGGGCCAGCCGACCGGCGCAATGGTGAGCTTCACACTTCCGGCGCTGGAGCGGGGCGGGGTGGCCTGGCTGGAGTGATCCGGATCCGGTGATCGGTTCGACGAAGCAGGGCGATGAACGCCGGCGCTCCGTGGAAGGCACATTTCGTAACCATGGATTTTGCCGCCGTCGGACGACTGCTTCGTCATATCCTTCCGGCCGAATCCACCGAGGCGGTTCCTGGAGGGGCACCTGCAGGTCTTCGCCTGCTTCGGCGGTGTGCGCTTATCGGGGCGGCGGCTCCTACTCCACTGTCACCGACTTAGCCAGATTCCGCGGCTGATCCACATCGCAGCCGCGACGCACCGCGATATGATACGCCAGCAGCTGGAGTGGAACGACATCCAGCACCGGCAGCAGCAGTTCCGGAGTGCTGGGCACATACAGCACATGCTCTACCAGTTGACGGATGTGTTCATCCCCCTGCGTGGCGACGGCAATCACGCGGCCGGAACGCGCCGTGACCTCCTGGATATTCGAAAGCGTCTTCTCGTAGCGCTGCACCGAGTCGTGATTCTGCTCATCCTTCGTCGCCAGCACCACCACCGGCAGCGTCTCATCAATCAGCGCATTGGGCCCGTGCTTCATCTCTCCGGCGGGATAGCCCTCGGCATGGATGTACGAAATTTCCTTCAGCTTCAGCGCGCCTTCCAGAGCAATTGGATAATGAATGCCGCGTCCCAGAAACAGAAAATCCCGCGCGCTGGAAAAGATCCGTGCCAGGGGCTCGCACTCGGCATCTACGGTGCGCAGAATCTCTTCCACCTTGCCCGGCAGCAGGTTCAGCGCTTCGAACAGCGCGCGGCTCTCCGCCTCTCCCAACTGGCCGCGCACCAGGGCCAGATGCACTGCAAACAGGAATAGCGCCACCAACTGTGACGTAAACGCCTTGGTGGAGGCGACTCCAATCTCCGGCCCCGCGTGGGTGTAGATGGTCCCATGTGCCTCGCGCGTGATCATCGAGCCGACCACATTGCACACCGCCACCGTCGGCGCACCCTTCGCGATCATCTCGCGCTGCGCCGCCAGAGTATCCGCAGTTTCGCCGGACTGCGTAATCAGCAGCCCCACCGTTTTCGCATCGACAATCGGATCGCGGTAGCGGAATTCGCTGGCGTAGTCCACTTCAACCGGTATGCGCGCCAGCCGCTCGATCATGAACTTGCCCGCCGTTGCTGCGTGCCAGCTCGTTCCGCAGGCCGCAATGTGAATATTCCGCGCCTGCCTGAAGATTTCGTCGGGGATCTTCATCTCGGCCAGAAACACCCTGCCGGTGTCGAGCGAGATCCTTCCCAGCGTCGTGTCGCGGATGGCCTGCGGTTGCTCAAAAATTTCCTTGAGCATGAAGTGCTTGTAGCCGCCCTTTTCCGCCTGGATCGGATCCCACTGAATATGCTGCAGCGGCCGCTCGATGGGCTTACCGTTGAAGTCGGTCAGCGTCACGCCGGCGCAGGTCAGAATCGCCATGTCGCCATCGGCCAGAAAATATAAATCGCGCGTGTGGTGCAGAACGCCGGGTACATCCGACGCAACAAAATATTCACCGTCGCCCACGCCCACGATTACCGGCGGCCCATTGCGCGCCGCTACAATCTTCTCCGGCTCATCGGCCGAGAGCACGCTGATGGCGAAGGCCCCGGTCAGCCGCCGCACCGCGCGCCGCACCGCATCTTCCAGGGGAATTGCGTTGCCCTCGCGCGCCGCTGTCGCCAACTCCTGCTCGATCAGGTGCGCGATGATTTCCGTATCTGTTTCGGTGACAAATTTGTGCCCTGCGGCCGCCAGCTCCTGTTTTAGCGCGAGGTAGTTCTCGACGATTCCGTTGTGCACCACGACCAGCCGCCCGCTGCAATCGCGGTGCGGGTGCGCGTTTTCCTCCGTCGGCCTTCCGTGCGTCGCCCAACGGGTGTGGCCAATGCCGAAGGTGCCTTCGATGGGCCGCTCGCGAATCGCCTCTTCCAGATTCCGCAATTTGCCCGGCGCGCGGCGCAGTTGCAGACCGTCGCCATTGCCGCCCACCGCAATCCCTGCGGAATCGTACCCGCGGTATTCGAGCCTGCGCAGTCCCTCGATAATCACCGGGACCACTTCTTTTCTTCGTCCAACGTATCCGACAATGCCGCACATAGTGGGTTCAGAATATCCCGGCGAGGCAGAAAACCAATGCTTTTGTTCTCTCGCTCAGGCAGAGGCTTCCCGCGCAGAAAGACGCCTTTCCTGTTGGTGCGGCACTGCGTCCATCGCGAATCTATTCGAAGCGAAAGGTATATTCCTCAATGACCGGATTGGTCAGCACCTCGCGGGCGATGCGCTCCACTTCAGCGCGGGCCGCAGGTTCTGGAATGCCATCGTCCAGCGTCAACTCGAAGTGCTTTCCCTGCCGCACATCCGCCACTCCCTGGTACCGCATCTTGCGCAGCGCGTTGTGGATCGCCTGGCCCTGGGGGTCCAGCACCGTTTTCTTCAGAGTGACGTAGACATGAGCCTTCATTGTGACCGATTATAAATCGAGGGCCCCGTTTATAAATCGAGGCCCCGCCCAGCTCGGCATCCGGCCGTCCCCAGCTCATCCAACTTTATAAGAGAGACTGAATTCAGCCATGATCAATTACCTGGAACTGCCCCTCGGGGATAAATCGCCCGAGGTCTTCAACGTCGTCATCGAGATTCCGGCCGAGGGCATCAACAAATACGAGTACGACAAGCAGCTCCACGTCTTCCGCCTCGACCGCAACCTCTACTCGCCCGTCCATTACCCTGGCGACTATGGCTTTGCCCCCTCTACGCTCAGCGACGACGGCGATCCTCTCGATGTGCTGGTGCTGGTCGACGCGCCCAGTTTCCCTGGCTGCGTGATGCAGGTGCGGCCCATCGGAATGCTGGAAATGCTGGACCAGGGCGTGCTCGACGAAAAAGTCCTCGCCGTCGGCCGGAAGAATCCCCGCTATACCGATGTATGGAACTACTCCGAGATCTATCCGCACATGCTCAAGGAGATCACGCACTTCTTCTCCATCTATAAAGATCTGGAAGGCAAGCGCGTCGAAATTAAAGGATGGCACGATGCCGCTGTAGCCCGCGATCGCGTGATGTACGCGGCCCGTAACTTCGCCGAGGCTCGCGACAAAAAGCTGCTTGAGGCTCCTGCCAACCAATAGTGCCATCCGGGCTGGTGGATCGGCACCTCAATCCGCCGGCACCGAAGCCGGCTCGCCGCGCGTCCACGCCATTCTGGAGAGCCAGAAAAATAGCGGACCCGCTGCCGCAATCAGAGCGCCCAGCAGCAGAGCCGGCATGCCGGCCATGCGCTCGTGCCGCGAAGCTACCATCGCGTACACAATCAGACCCGTCGGCGCGGCTCCAATGGCGCACGCGCATGCCAGATTACCAGCGCGGAAGGGGCGTTCGAGCTCCGGCTCGCGCAGGCGCAGCGCTACCAGGGCCACAAACTCCAGAATCAGGCTCGCACCGTACAGAATCAGGTCCAGCGAGATGAGGCGCTCAAAGCTGAAGCGCAGCGCCAGCGCCCACGCTGCCGCGCAGGCCAGCACCGCCGCCCACGGCACGCCGCGGCTGTTCCTGCGCGCCAGCACCCGCGGCAGCAGTCCATCTTCCGCCAGCACCATGGGCAGCCGCGCGTAGGACATGGTCAGCGCCCCAAACATACCCAGCGCGGTCAGCGTACCGCCTGCGACAATGGCCACGCCCAGCCACTGCCCGGCCATCGAGCGTCCCACTTCCGCCCAGGATCCGGTGCTGAACTGCTCCGGCGCAATTCCCGCCCACGCCGCCGCCGCCAGCGGGATCACATAGGTCACCGCCACAATCCCCGCGCTCATCAGCATCGCGCGCGGATAATTCCGCTGCGGCGCCTCTACCTCCCGCGCCACGGTGGAAGCGTTATCCCACCCCATGTAATTCCACATCGCCACCAGAATCGCAGTGCTCAACTCTGCTCCATCGCCGGTAGTCCGCCATGCCGCATGCGCCGCCAGGTGCGCTCCATGCCATGCGGCCACCGCCACCAGCACTACAAAAGGCGACAGCAGCAGCACAAACAGCCCCATGGACCCATCGCCCACCGCTGGCGCTCCCAGCAAATTCCACAGGCAGCAGACCGCGATCAGCGCCAGCTCCCACGCCGCGCCATGCCAGCCGGCCGTCAGTGCCGGAAACAGCCGCCCCAGGTAGAGCACAAACAGTGTGGGGTAAATCGCCATGTCGAAGATGCTTGCCGTCAACGAAAGCCAGGCTTCCTGGTAGCCCCAGAAAGGCCCCAGTGCTCGCCGCACCCATACATAGAAACCGCCCTCTTCCGGCAGCGCGCCGGCCAGCTCTCCGATCATCAGCGCGGTCGGAAAGCTCCACAACAGCGGCAGCGCCAGCAGAATGATGAGCCCTTTAAGATAGCCGGCGTCGAGAATGTCCTCGATGCCGTACGGGCCACCCGATACCATGAAGTACGTCGCCGCTACCAGCGGCAACAGCCGTACTCCCCGTCTTCGCTGAGCTGAGTTTTCGATCGGAGCCCTCGCCGTCCCCTGCGCAAATCAGATGAGATCCTGCTTCTCTATTTATCCTGCTTCTCTCCCCCTGAAAAGCAAAAACGCCACAGAAAATTTCGGTGGCGTTCGCTGCAGCACTGCGTCTGGCCTGCTCAGGAGGCTCGGCGCAAATCGCTTTCGTGTCCGTAGAAGTCGCGCATTGATCCGTACACCTCCACCCGCGAATTCCAATCCATGTCGCGCGGGGCGTCGGCACCCATCTCCAGCCGCACCCGCCCATGGTTCCGCTCCAGAATCGCCTCCGCCAGCGATGCGCGCTGCGTGGCATTCACCGTCACCACCGCACCGCCGCCGCTCAGTTCTCCGCTCAGCGTCCGTGCTTCCACCGGTCCCAGTCCCATCCCCACAAACGAAGACTCGAACGAGGGCTCCGAGTAGTCGTACTGCGGATAGAGATCCAAATGGCCCTCGCCGGTCCCGAATTTCTGGCTTGCGGCGTTCGCCAGCCGCGGCCCACTCGAGGACTCGGTTCTCGGGCCCCCGCCGAAGGCGTGCTTCACATGCTCCCACCAGCTCTCTTCGCGGGCCGCCGGGCGCTCCTCCGACACCGCGGTGGTCGCCACCGGCGGCATCGCAGCCACCCGCTCTTCGTTATCGCGCAGCGTGCTGGGCAGGTCCGAGGCCAGCGTACTCGGCAAGTCGTGGGGCAGCGTCCGCGGCAGTTCCCCGCCCGGGATCGGACCCGGCCGCGATGGTGCCGGAAACGCATTTCCGGAACCCGGCGCCAGCCCCGCCGGCGTCACGGCTTCGTCATGCGATGCGACTCCCCCCACCGATCCGGAGACCGCTGGATTTTCCTCCGTGCGCCCCGTCATCGTGCCCAGCGCCGGGTCCTCCAGATCCCGCTCGCCGGCCACCGTCCCCGCTCCGGAGCCAGTCCGCCGCGTGCGAAAGGCCGCTCCGATTTCCGACGCGTTGAAACCCTCATCAATCAACTCGTTAATCGCCCGAGACGCATGCGCGCCGTCAGCAAAATAAGCCACCACCATCCGATCGTCCGTGCCACCTTCGTTCGCCATAGAAATTCTCTCCGTATTTGCTGTGGCAATCGCCACCGAGGGTTGGATGCGCCCCGACCGACGGGAGGGTTCCCGTCCCCGCCGGAAATCCGTAACTTGCCGCCGGAGTTCGTGCCTTCGCTCCGGAAGCACCACTTTGTCGATGCGAGCCTTTCGGTTGTGCTCCAGAGTCCGCGTTCCATCACCAGACCTCGCAGCCCATCACAGACTTCGCGGTCCCGGTGAGGAATCTCTACCCGGCAGCTGAACGTTGAAGCCCTCCACTCCTCGAATCCGCCTCGTGCCAGTTCAGAATTGGTACCCTCCCCCGATTTCCCCGCCCGCCCCTCCCCTATTCCGCTATACTGACGACAACCGAGCCGGAGAGATGGCCGAGAGGCTGAAGGCGGCGGTTTGCTAAACCGTTATAGGGTTGAAAAGCTCTATCGAGGGTTCGAATCCCTCTCTCTCCGCCATTTACAGTGTTAAGTGATTGATTCGAAGCGACTTCCACTCGCAGAATCCAGTAAATAAGCCCCAGAATCACGAGCAGAGACGTACAGCGACTGCCTACAGTGCCTGCTGCGCCTGCTCCTGATCGTTCGCCCGATCCATCTCCGCATGGAGAGCCTTCAGGTCGCTGGCAGCCTGCTTCAGAGTGTTGACGGCCTGTTCTTCTGTGACGGTGCCCTCTGACAGACTGTAGACGGCTCTGACGACAGCCCCGAACGGTCCCGCGTACGTGTCCAGATCGTCCAGCGTGAAACGGGTCTCGCGGAAGAACCGGTTGAGTTCTGCTACGTGCTCTTCGATTTCAGCTTCGGTTTCCAAGGCAAAGGCAAAGGCTTGCATGTTGTTCCTTTCGTGTTTGGGTTGAGTTGAGATTTCGGCTGCCCGGATCACTATTTTTGTTCGGGATTTGGGCTGACAGCCTCTGGCGATCCGTAGTAGTGGAAGAGTCCCCCGAGGGCCGTGACCTCTTTGTGCAGAGCCTCTGCCTCCCTACAGAAATCGTTCCATTGTTCTCTGAGGGAATCATCCGGCAGCGCATGCGCCTGCGTGCGGAACCCCTGAGCCTGTTGACGTGTGTAGCGAATATTCTCGATGAGATGTTCGTAGAACGGTACTTTGATTGTGGCTGTCATGCCCATGCTTTTCCTCTCTTTCGCGCTCTAAGCAATGTGCACTGCTATGGGTTCCAGATTCGCACAGGCCTGACTGCGTGAAAATACAACTATTTGGATTTGTCAGACTGTCACACAGGTCGGTGCGACTCCGCATGTGGCTGCCTATAATCGACCCATGAAATTCGCTTTGGTCCAACTCGTAGCGTTCAGGCGGGCTGACGGCAGCTACAGGTACGCGTCGATGATCCAACGAGACGCGATGGGGCCTCTGATCAGGACGGGAACCCGAGTTTTTGACAGCGAAGATGAAATGCTGTCAATCGATGAGAGGTTCGAGAACGTTCGCGGTCTTCTCAGGCAGGGTGGTAATCATCAGTTCCACGATTTGGAGCTGACCACGGAGCAGGCGGCTGCCCTCGGATGGACTGATTTCACTGGGAACTAAAAGAGGACGGGCTGGGGGTGCTCAGTTGCCCGAACACCCCTGTTGGCTCACTGGGAGAGAGCGCCAACGTCACGGTCGCACGCGTTGCCGACGCCTGTCACTGCCCCGAAAGTGGGATAG
Source organism: uncultured Acidobacteriota bacterium (assembly GCA_963825195.1). GTDB lineage: Bacteria > Acidobacteriota > Terriglobia > Terriglobales > Acidobacteriaceae > Palsa-343. The sequence continues at coordinate 3,673,416 of CAWGSD010000005.1, read as the reverse complement.
ATTTCTCGGGTGCCTTTTGCGTGGAATGATTTATAGATTAGCCTATTACACAGCCCCGCGCACGCGGGGTTCTTTTTTGTGGCGGCCCCATTGGCTAGTCCAAATGACCTGTTGACAATTGGGTCTGGCCTGTGCTTGACAGCATAGCCAGACTATGATGCACTGAGGCGGGACCCTAGTTGATACCGGACCCGCAGCTACCTCGTTTTTACGTCCCGGTTGCGGGTCCCTGCTCCCTCATCAACAATTTCGAGGATGTAACAGCGATTCGCCTTCAGTCCAAACGTTGCAAGTATCGTTCTCAGCGAACGCGCGGTGTGGCCCCGCTTCCCGATCACCGCGCCGACATCAGATGGAGCCACGCGGAGCTTCAGCAATACGCTGTCTGCCTTTTCGACGGTCTCAACGGTCACCGCTTCAGGAATAGCCACCAATTCACGCGCAAGCGTAATTAGCATCCGTCGCATGTCCTCGACGTCGTGGGTCATTTTATAGCCCCCTCCCTCGCGTAGAACGGAGTGCCGGGAGTTGCGAGCATACTCGCTTGAGCCGAGAGTTTGATATCTGTTTCTGCACGGTGAGCAAAGGTGGGCTTTCGCTGTTGCTCTATAAAGCCATTTCCGGCGATGTCCCGGCTGAGTGAAGGGCGCAAATTGACACTCTCGCAGCCATTCCAGTGCGCAATGGGCAATGGCATCATAGAGTCCATGGATGAGGACTTGGCAAAGCTACTTCATGAGGCGCAAGAGCTGAGTCGAAAGTCGAAGCAGTTGGTAGGTGAGGCACAGCGACTGATCAAGAAACACCGGGAACTCGGTCGCCTCATCGAACGACAGCTATCATCAGCCAATTTTGGCGATCATCTTCGCCCTGCTGACCCTGAAGATGGTGACGCGATTCGGACTACTTCGGGGAAGTCATAGCTGATGCGGACAGGGGTTTTGCCCGTGTTCCAAAATGGCAGCGCAGACGAGCATTCCCGCACCACAGGGATGGAATTGATGTGTGGTATAAGGGAACTTTCAAAGGGCAAGCCACGGTGAGCACAAAGAAAATCCTTCTCATTGATGCGGATGACACTCGCCGGGACTCGCGGGTTATCCTGCTCACCAGTCTCGGATACAGTGTTGATCTCAGAGACGATTACATCTCAGCCGAGCGTCTGGATCATGAGGGCTTCTTTGATCTCATCATCCTTGCTCTGCGTGGTCAGCCGGAGAAGGCGCTGGCATACAGCGATCATTTGAGCAGGACCAAACCACGGCTGCCAATTCTGCTACTCGCTGACTCAGGCGTGTACGTACCGCCCGGTACGCTGAATCCCAGCGTTGAAGCGGGTGATCCGGCAGCCCTGATTCATGAGATTGCATCCCTGCTCGCAGGCAGTACTCATATCCGTGAGCTACCGATAGTTGTCTAATCGCGTCCGAAGCGACGGTCTGAGTTCCCGCCGTCGCCCAGCGGATGGATGGTATCGAAGGGAATGTGTCGCTCAATGACACGCATATCAGTCGTCAATTCGAGATTGGCCATACCATGATCTTCGTCCAAGCGGACAATGGTGAACGTCCCTCTTAACCCGTCAGCCCAAACCCTCTGACCCATGTGCGGAAGTTTCATGGACTCATCATGCCACACAACTCCCATTCACAGCCTCACTCCTGCCACACGCGGCGGTGAGCCATCCCACAAAAGTGGTACTCGACTGATAACCCGGGCTTGTGGTATCTTAAAATCCTTCCACGGGTGAGAATGCAGTCCCCTCAGATAAGTAGGGTGTGACGCTCTCCCACAAACGGGAAAACAATTTAGGTTTCTTTTTTGGCGGCCTCTGGGCTGGCGGGATACGTGTGTCTGCACGGATCACGCGGGCACGCCTGCCTCAGCAAGGCAGCCTAAGGCAGCAACAAAGTTGTGCATCTCCGGCGACGGGGACACATCGAATGCAGGACGAGAGGGAATATCGAATGACACGGCGACCACGCGGGAGCACGGCATGAGATAACGGCGCACACAGGACTCTACCAAGAGCCATTCGCCCCGATTCCCTTTAACAGGGACGGGGCATTTTTATTGCCCAAACATTAACGCAGTATCAGCACACATGGAGATCAGGAGGGATATTTGGAGCAAGCGTTGTTGGAGGAGGTAGACGTCGAGGCAGACACCGAGGGTGAAACAGGCGCTGCGGTAAACGAAAATGAGTTCGATCTTGAAGTCGCGCAGCAAAGTGCGAGCGACAGGGAGTCCCGCCGTGCTCGTGGCAGGATACGCCAACGGCTCATTGACGGCTACGATGCATACCAGCGCAAGGAACCGGGCAGCATGGATAGGCTGTTGTTGCTGGTTCGCGAGTTCGCATTCCTCAAGGTGTCGCACCTTGAGTACGAGTTCCACAACGTGGGCACAGCAGAGACTGCAGACGATTGGGCGCAAGAGGTTTGCATCAAGGTCTGGCAATCCCTGCCATCATTCAAAGGCGGCAGCGGCAGCAGCTTCTATGCGTGGGTGCACAGGATCAGTTTTACGACGTCCGCAGATGCATTCAACACACTGAAGCACGCGAAGGACAACAAAGAACCGCTGCTGGTTTCTGTAAGCGATGACGACTCTGAAGATGGGGATGAAGAGATGAACCCTATCCTCACTGGTAACCCGGACCCGGAACGGTGGCTCAGCATCCCTGATGAGATTCAGGGAGTGGAGCGCAACATCTGCTGGCTGATTATCAACGGCAATTCGTATGCGGAGATCGCAAAGAATCTGAGACTGACGGAGAAGGCCGTTCGAGAAAGAATGTACAAGCTGCGAAAGAAAATGAAGGGACGCACTAAGCAGAGAGCGGATGCCTAATCATTTTCAGGATACTTCCGTGTTCTACTTTCAGGTTCCACAATACGTCATGGAATCATCGATGTGGCGCAAGCTGAAACCGGTGTCGAAGAGCCTTTATATCTACTTGCTGTTTGTGGCACAGAGCAAGTCACGTCCAATATTTACACTGACGTCGAAGGAAATCCAGACAGCAACCGGCCTCTCAGTGAACGCAGTCACAGCCGCAAAGAAACAACTAAGAGGAAAGCTGGTCTCCATAGTTGATAAGGGAACCAGCGGTTCCGAGTACGAAATCCTCGATCCGTACACTGGCAAACAGCTTGAGAAGGTAAGAAACTTTGACAAGTTGAGCGCCGAACAGATACGCGACTACTTTCTGCACCATGTATCTGAATTTGATCCTGAATCGGAAATTGATTCCGAAGGTTACGAGCTACTGCGTTTTCGTTGCCCGTTCCACAGCAGCACCAGACCGCATAAAGCGCGAATGGGCAGAGATGAGACGATTGCTGTCAAACTGTCGCAGGGTGCACCGTGGCGCTGTGATGGCGAGAGGAACTGCGGCAGGAGGGGCAAGCTGGTGGCCTTCGAAATGGCGATGGCTGAAAGACGAGGAATGCCACTCACTTCCACGGAAGCACATCACGCGGTCAAACGGATATTGGTCCGAACCGGCAACATGCGAGCGAACAAGCAAGCGCGGAAGATGGAGGCAGCTAGGCGCAGCCTGTGATGCGACACACCAGCCAGTTTTGGTCGTTACACCGAGTAGTGTTACCATGCGTAACACATCTCTCTTCCCGTCTAAACTGTACTGATTCTAAAAGGGTTGGAGCGAACATCTCAGGGTCTGCACAACATCCCAATTCACAAAATTTGTGATTGCACTCCCAAGATTTGTGAGGGGTGGTCAGAACTCGCCAGTATCCATGCGGGTTTGCAAGCGGTAGGCACATTGTCTAGTGCTACCTCTTTACAGGTATGCAACTTGTGTGTAACTGGGGTAGTTGCCTCAGAAGGGTGGTACAGGGTCTGTCTCACCAGTCCTGTTCCAACCCTGTTTCTAACAACCGAGTAACCGCACCTGTTGCTTTTGAGAAAGACAGGTATTGGTTCACAGGGATGCTGCACGACGTTGGCACCATGCTTCATCGATGGCGCATCCCTGTCGCAATCCTGTCGCAACTTAGGCGCGAGACATGCCTGTGCACACTGTGCACGCAGAGAACGGCCCACCCGTCTACCGCACGAGACCCGATACCACCCGCAAACAGCGGCGAACGCACCTAGCCCTGTTGCAGCGTCGGCAATCGGCATTTGTGACAGCGGCTGACACGCATCTGCGGGAGACTCACCAGCCTGCAGCGATGTGGCGCACGGGTCTGTTCACCTGATCGCTCGACAGGGTCTGGATAACAGCCAGCAGCACAGTGACACCAACAGCCGTGTAACTGCCTTGTTATCAGTGTGATATCCAGCCCTGTGCGACATCCTTTTTAGAATGAGCGAGGTAGGGGGATATGGGGTCGAAATCATTGATTGCAAACGACTTAACAGGAACAACGGGGCACAGCACGTAAACACCGTCAGTGTTTGACGTTGAAAGTCAGATCGGCTTTGGGCTGGCAAGTCATCTGTTTGTCGCTTTGGATTCAGTGAGTTACGGTTCAGCGGAACACTGACAGTACCACACCATTAGGGCAGATTAAAGCCCCATTCGGCACCATTCTGCCGCCGTTCCGCCCCGTTCTGCACCATTCGACCCTCATTTCTTGCCATTCACACCCGATTTGTCGTCGTTCACCACTCAAGATTCGCCATTCGGTGTTTCTATGGCACCGTTCACCCTCAACCCGCAACCATCAGGAGCTAGACATCATGCGTTCCAAGTCAGAGGCAGAGCTGAGGCTCTCCAACACGTACCGGCCAGACCGTCACGGGTCGCCGACAACCACCACCCCAACCGCGCCACCTCCCGGCACACCCGCACCAAAGCCACCCGCGTATCTCGGCAAGATCGCCAAACAGGAATGGAGACGTGTAGCGCCATCGCTCCACGTGACAGGCAATCTGCAGGCGGCTGACTTCTCGATTCTGGCCAGCTACTGCAGCATGTACGCGCACTGGCGTGCGGCTGAAGATGATATCGAACGAAATGGGCAGACGATCATCGTCCGTAGTTCGACCAGAACCGGCTTGACTGAAAAGCCTGCGCAGAATCCCGCCGTCAGAAATGCGATTCAGTTCCAGCGAAGCATGTTGGCGACGGCTGCTAAGTTCGGCATCAATCCGCTGGATCGGAGCAAGGTGCCCACCCCGCCCCCGGCAGAGGAAGAGGATGCACTCGAACGTTTCCTGAACGACACGGACGAAGACGACTACAGCTACTCCGGGGATGCGGCGTGAGCACGACCATGTGTGAGCACACCGTCAGCAACCTGCAGCAGCCGTTCGCGCTCGTGGCGCTCGATTCCGGCAACCGCATGGAGTACCGCTGCTGCTCGTGCGCGGCAGATTTCATTGAGGCTGAACTTGAGCAAGGCGCGTCGGTCTACTCATTCGCGGCAAAGATGACATTTGCCCGTTGCGAGCACAAGCCGGGTAGTGGCAGCGATGCAACCTGCTGGGTCTGCCTCTCGGCGATCCGCGCCGAACTGACGCTACGATGGAGTCGCGCATTCTTTCGGAACAAGCCGCACGCGAATCGGCTTCAGCGAACCTCGAACGAAATTGGGAAGGTACACGGCCCTACATCCACACCTGTCACGACGTCCGCACCTGTGCCCACCATCAAACCCACGTGGCAGCCAGCCCAGCCCCGTTACCCCGGCGAGTGGAAGCGGGATGAGCGAATCAGGAAGGAACGGCGGAAGGTCCGCGTACGAACGAAGCTGCAGCCGGTTACAGAAAAGCCAGCCATCATGAGCAGCATTCCTGTCAGACCTGTCGCCGTGTCTGCACCAGTCTCCTGACATCGCCTTTGGCTGCTGCCTACAATGCCCTTTGCTGAGGCAGATACGGCCCTACGTGCTCGCGTTGGGGTTTCCATGATGGATTCCTCATTCTGGATTCCCCAACGCGCAATCTTCAAAGTGCACAAGTGTGCACAGGCAGACGAAAAAAAACGAGAAAGTTTGCTTCGGTAGAGACATTTTCGGGCTTGGCTACGGTCTATTAGATCGTAAGGGGAAATAAGGAAGTAAATTCCCGTAAGCCCCGCCCTTCTGAAGTCAATCACCGACAACTGAGGTACACGCGCCAGTCTTCGGACCCGGCGACAACACCCCGTGCGCTCACGTTGCGCAGGAAAGGAGAACACATCATGCCTGAATTCCTGACGTACAACGATGTAGCGGCGGCACTGCAGGTTAGTCGAATGCACGTCCACAACTTAGTCCGCAGGGGCATACTCAGGAGCCTCACAGTTGGCCGTACACGGCGCATCCCGCGCAGCGAGTTGGAACGGCTGGCGCAATCCGCAACCATAATGCAACCCTCAACCGGGCATCTGACCATAACACCCCTGAAGGGAGACAGACAGCCGTGAGCCAAAAGAAAGCAATCGCGTGTGCACGAGTCCTCGGCCCTAGACTCGCCCGCACACCTGAAGGGCACCCGATCCTGTTGATCAGCCCTCCATTCCCCGACACCAGCCTGCAGCGGGCTAAACGTGAGATGGCGCAGACGGCTGCCCGATGGGTCAAGACCGTACCGCATGAGCCGCACTGGGAACTGTTGGCGCTCTATGAGCGCACAGACCTTGGCGACAAGCGAAAGCGTGACGCGAAATATGCGCATATCTACATCTTCGAGAATGTTGCAGAGAGGCAGCGCCGGAAGGAACTCGGCATCGACGATGCGTGCCTCGACCACCTCGCGTATCACCATTGCTGGTACGCCAAGAAGATTGAACTAACTGATGTGGAAGTCGCGACACAGGTGTTGCAAGCAATAGACGCAGGTACACTGACGGCCACCCACTAACCACTAACGACAAAAGGAAAACGAGAGATGAAATACGACAGAGCTACGCACGAAGGGCTGATTCTGCTTGCGGCTGACAAACGACGCGGCACATGGGCTGCTCAGATGATCCTGACTGGTCAGAGAACACTGCGACTCGGCGGCCAGTTGCCGACCGAGATGTCAAATCACGGTCTGCTCAGCGTTGCGCTCGCGACCATGTTACGACAGAGCACGCGTGCGCAGGCCGAAAGGCTAGCTGCAGATGCAGGCGTGCGCAAACCCCGGCTGCTGGTAGCAACGATGGATGCGACATTTGCCGACGCACTCCGCGCAAAGATCACGCAGGACGCGACTATCGGTGCGGCGAAACCCCTCCGTATAGGCAGAAACTTCGTGGGACTGCTCGCCCAGCAAGTGGCGCGGTTCGAGATTACCCTGATGACCCCTGAGGATGGAGACCACACGATTCTCGTGCTGAGAGATTGGGCGACGAAAATGCTCCCCTCTCCCACGTTACTGGCGAGTGTTCCTGCCTCGCTCGCACCGACAGCGGTGTCTCAGGTGGTCAACGGGTTCTAAGTTGTGAAAGATGGGGTGCTCTCTGGTCACTAACTCTCCAGATTGGTTATGATTTCGCCGATCTTGTGAATGTTCGCGTTGCTCAAGCGCGACTCATGATCGCAGAGCACCCCTGTAGGCTGTTCGCCATTGCTGCAAGCTGACTTTCATTGGCCATTCGTTTATTGTTTCGATGGTGGCTTGTTACAAAGAGGCAGCGCGAAGTGCAAACAGTGCGAACCACGGCAGGGCTGATGATTATCATAGACGGTGTCATCAGCCTTTGCTCAAAGATTGCTTTTGCTGCTGCTCCCAACTGGTGAGCGCAGCCCCGTCAGCATCCTGTATCCATGTTTGCTCGCCTGTTTGCTTCTAACATCGGCGCAGGTTTTAATAAACAGAGTTAGCAGGGTGCCTGACGTCGGGGCTGGTGCATTGGCATGTCATCAGCCCCGTTCAGGTTTGTAGTTAACAATTGTTGTGTTCGGGTTTGAACCGCCCATCTGTTTTTACTTTCGACTCATGGTCAATGCTCATCCGAATTAGCAGGGCTGTGCACAGGCAAAATCATAGAAGGCCGCGCCACCTCCTCGCGGGATACAAATGGATCATTGCTGATCCGAAGACGAAGAGGAACACAACACGCTGCCTGTGCAGCCCTGCAACAAGATTGAAGCAGTACCAAGATTCCCCGAACCTGACAGCTAGTCCAGCGTCCGGGGAGTATACCGGCTCCACGGTAGGAGACATTCAGCGGACAGATTCGGAGAAGTGGTTTAGGGTCGCTTCTCTTCTTCGACGAGACGAAGCTGTCAGCGTTCATGCGCAACAGTTGTCGAGGTTAAGAGTCTGTTCGCCGAATGCACCAAGATTTGATCCACAAAGATGTAACACCGGCTGCGGGTGATCGGGGAGACAGGGTGCGGGCTAGTTCCTGCACCCCGTCCGGGTTTCCCAATGCCCAAAATAAATGAAAACGAGAGAGCAGAGACAATGAGCACAATTCCGTTAGCACAAGTAATCATGCAGGGCAATGACGCGCTGAAGCCATCCCCGGTCACAAAAGGCCGCTTATACTTCGCCATTGATTCCGCCACTACATACTATGACACAGAAACAGCATGGGAGCCTGTAAGCCGCGCAGCAAGCACACTGATTAGCGGCAATGGATCGCCGAGCGGTGTTGCTGAGGTACAAGCCATCACAGGGGCAGGCGATTCGCTCGCGTTCACGAACCCGGTGACATCCGGCAATCTGTTGGTTGTGGCGTTTAAGACTGAGGGTTCGCCAGCATCGATCACGGTCACTGATACGCTGGGCACTGCGTACACGCTCGCTGCATCGGTTACAGGCGAGTCCAACAATCTGGTTGTCTACACCGGGACGGTCCCGGCTAGCGGGACGAACACTGTCACCATAGGCTCCGCACCAGCGAGCTATGATCGCCTTGCCATCATGGAAGTTGCAGGAGTGGGAGCTATAGATGCGACGGCGACACTCTACAACAGTGCAGGAACCAACCCCGAGAGCCTGTCTGTCACAACCACTGTGCCGAATGATTTCCTGCTATTCGTGGTCGCTGGCTTCCACAATGCCGATACCTTCACGTTTGGTGGAGGGTTCGCCCTCGATGCGCAGGCAGGCGGAAATGATGCGCTCGCCATTGGGCACAAGCTGGGAGCAGCAGCCGGAAGCTATACCGCAAACGTGAACATAGCAGGAGGGGCTGATAACTCCCCGCTGATCATGATCGCATTCAAACCTGCAAACACATCTACACCGGGCGTCGATGGAGACTTCTACCTTGACCTCACCGGCAAAGGGCTGTGGGGTCCGCGCACTGGTGGCGCGTATTCACTCGTTGGCACCCTGAATTAGTAACACCTGCATTAGGACAGTTTGTCGGGCGGGATGGTGGCATCTTTGTGAGCCTGTTGTGATTTCTCCAGCAGCTTCAGAGCCTCTATCTCCATTTGCTTGGCTTCTATGCCCATCCGCTCAGCATTATGCAGAAGCTGCTCCATGCGCTCTGAGTCTTTCTTGTTCATCAACGGAAGCATACTCCGTTATTGGAACTCATGTGAGCTGATATGTATCGCCCCGCAGCAACACCCGAAACTTAAATACCCCATTCCCGTAACACCTCAAAAGGAAACTATGAAGCACCGTAAGGCGACCTCCGCACGAGAGGTTAGGACGTATACGTCTGCCCTGCCTTTGACCATCAGGACCACGGCAGACGGAAGCAAGCAAGTCGCAGGCTACGCCGTCATATTTAATTCACAGTCATTAGACCTCGGCGGCTTCACTGAGATTGTCGCCCCCACTGCACTCGACAGAACACTGCGAGAGAATCCCGACGTTCTGGCGCTCAGGGATCACAAGCAGGAGCTGCTATTGGGCAGGACCACTGCCAACACCCTCGAACTCAGGACCGATGACAAAGGGCTGGCGTTCACGTTGACGCTGCCCAAAACACAGATTGGCGACGATACCGCAGAGAATGTGCGACTCAGGAACCTCACCGGCTGCAGCTTCGGATTCTCGTGTGTCGATGATTCATGGGCAGCAGATGAGAACGGCAATGTTATGCGCACCCTGCTTGACGTTGATTTGTGGGAAATAAGCTTGACGAGCTTCCCCGCATATCAGGACACGAGCGTTGCAACACGTTCACGTGCGGCGGAAATGCGCAGCAAGTTGTCTACTCGTGGCGTGGACGATACGCAGCTAGGTGACGACAGCGATCCTGATGATGTAGACGATGACGACGACGGATGCGAATGCATCTGTTCGGCTTGTCAGACTGACGACTGCATGCGCTGCACCAATCGTGATTGCCGTGATGAGAACTGCTCCGCGTCCGCGTGTCCTGCACAGGATGACGCGAGAGTGGACACTCTCCGCGTTCGACAGTTGTTTGCGCACCGTATGGCGCGGTAGAGGCGCAAGAGTTTAACCAACATATCGCAGTAACTCACCGGCAAACCAGCCGGTAGTTATCCCCACAAGGGTCAGAGCCTGTCACGGCTTCTGGCCCTTCCTTTTTCCCCACAACCCCGAACCCGGCCCTATTGGGCAGAAAGCAAACGATCTTGAATAGCAAAGAACTTAGACACAAAATCAATGGGCTGTTGGCCCAGATGCAGGACATTTCTCTGAAAGGCTTTACTGCCGAGTCGAGGAGTCAGTTTGATCGTATCAATGCTGACGTCGATGCACTTGAGGCAGATTTGGCGCGACTTGAGGCAGTCGAGGCACGCACTGCTGAGGCTCGCTCGTTCGTGAGATCGCCCCGACCCGGTGTTAATGACCACTATGGCCGCAACGCTCTCGACTCCATGAGCGTTGAGGAGCGCAAGCAGAAGACTGGCGAAGCATTTCGTTCGTATCTGATCCACGGCGCGGCGGCGATGCCCGCTGAGCAGCGCGATCTTCTCACTACGGGTGCGGCTGGCGCGGTAATCCCGCAAGATTTCCTACCGCAGCTCGTGGAGGCCCAGAAATTTTATGGAAGAACTCCCAGTCTGCTGAAGCAGCGGCGCACGCCGGGAACCGCACGGCCTATGAAGATAGCCATCTCAAACGACACGGCAAACGGTGTCACGCTGATTGGGGAAAGCACAGCGGTCACGGAGGTTGATCCTGCGTTTCAATCCATTATTTTGGGCTCTGACACAATTACATCTGGATTGGTTCTTGTCAGTGTGCAGGAACTCGAAGATAGCTATTTTTCGTTGGACAGGTTTCTGACGGAATCTTTCGCCAAACGATTCGGACGCGGGACTGAGAAAGCAGTTACGTTGGGTGTTGACACTAACGGCACCGTCCTCCCGAACCAGATTGCTGGAGGACTTGTTGCTGGAACTGTCGTAGGAACCACGACTACTGCCCTCGCTAATGGTATCGGCTGGGACGACCTCACTGCCCTTTACTCGGCTTTGGACCCCGCCTACACTCAAAATCCGGTTTGGTTGATGAACAGCGCGACGAGGGGTTATTTGATCGGCCTAAAAGATGGTTTTGGTCGCCCATACTTTCAGATTTCACCCGGTGATTCCAAGCCGTTTCAGTCAATCCTTGGTTACGAGATCGTGCTGAATCAGTCGATGCCGAACATGGGTGCCAACGCTGTCCCCGTGATCTTCGGGTCTCTGGACGATGCAGCGATTTATCGGACCGATGGGGACCCGACTGTACTTCGACTTTCGGAACGCTACATGGACACCTTGCAGGTTGGGTTTTTCGCCTATCAGCGAATCGCATCGGCCAGCATCGTGGCTTCGGGTCAGCCGAACCCACTCGTTAGTCTCAAACAGGCTGCAGACTAATCGGTAACAACAACTGAATACGAGGCAGGCTTCCTTAACCGGGAGTCTGCCTCCATCTTTTTATTGGAACGAAACGAGGATCAGTGAGCAAGAGCGCAACAGTCACGGACAGTTCACTGCGGCTGGGGTTAGTTCGTTGTCTGCTCAGCCTTCCAGATACCGGTGAATGATTCTCAGATATTCTTCCGAGTTGGAAAATATCTGACGCCCGGAGTGGTCCGCTATAAGGACGTTGTAAGCGTGCGCCTCGTCGATAGAGAGATTTCGGCTGGCGTTGTGGGCCGGATTCGCCATTTCCAAATAGAGCATGGCCTTGTTCGGCGAAAGTGGATAATAGAACTCCATGCGCTCGGGCGCTTGCAGATCAGCTGGATTCGACAGAATGTTGATGATCGGCTGGTCGGAGGTAATGAACGGCACATCCGTATCGTTGTCCAGTAGGACGATCTTGAACTTCTTTCGGTCTACGAATAAGCTTCCGCCAATCGCTACTGCGGCCATGTGGCTCATGATTGGCCAGACACGTTCATTAACCTCCCAAACACTTTTCGTGACCCGCTCCATCATCCGGTCCATAACTGCCTTAGTCCTCAGATTCTGGACAGAAAGCGCGTATAGGAACTCCATGGCACACCGGTCGTCCTCGTAAAAGCTGGTGTCCCCAGCGAGCATGGAATCCAGATAGGGCCTGAAGTCGTTCTCGATGGCCGTATGATAGTTTTCGTTCATGTTGGCTATCGCCACATTGACCAAACGCATAGCCTCTGTATCGTCGTTCCCGATGGTCTCAAGATGACGCTTGAGAGCCGGTGGCAGAGCAAAATAGGTCACCAAATCTTCATGACCTTTTCGGCCCACTTCGGGCATTAACTTTATAAACTCCCGAAGCAGAAAGACGTCCCTCTCAGTCAGGTCCGAAAGCCGGTAAAAATGGTTCTCACCCCCCACGACTGTAAGACCCGACCGCAAAATCTTACCGTAGCCTAGCCACATAATTCGTTCGTCGGCGTCAGCCCATGGGAGTAGATAGAAGCGCGGGGTGTGGTGGTGATAAATCTTCTCTTGTTCGGTTTCCACATCCCTTAGGTTACGCCTGTCTATTCCACTTTGGACAACAATGCACGCTCACGAAACCCGGCCTGAGTACGTTTCAGGGTAGGCAACCCCTCACCTTGTGCCCAGCAATGCGCCCAGCGGTCACCATACGCCAGCAAACAGCGATTTATGCAAGCCAGTTGACGGCGTTCGCGTGCTTCTGCATCTCTGCTCCGGTGGCGTGCGCGAGGTACGCGAGGGTAGTCTGGATGTCGGAATGCCCAGCCAGATACATGACCGTCTTCGGGTCCGTCTGTCGCAGCATTCTGGTGCAGAACGTGGCGCGGAACTTGTGCAGGAACCAGTTTTCGCATTCCTGTGCAGCGCCCTTGCGCTGGCAACCCTCACACCGGCCACAGTTCAATCCCGCCTTACGTGCCAGCGCCTTGAGTTTGCGCAACAGATGGCCTTCCGGCTGGTCCTGATCGTTGCCAACAATCAGGGTGGTATCGGGCCGCTTCTCGTGCCATTCAGAGAGCGTCTGGAGCAGATCGGCAGGGATCGGCACATCTCGTTGTTGTTTGTCCTTTACGGCGAATTTCCAGCCCTTGCCCCCGGCCACCTTGCGAGTCTTACCCTGCACTCTGAATACGGAATGGTGAGCGTCGATGTCGTCCCATTCTGCGAACTGAATCTCCTTCTCCCGCAATCCCAGCTTCAGAGCCATGTTGACAACGACGACCATGTACGGGTCCGTCTGCTCCGCTGCCTCCAGTATGGTCCGCAGTTCGGAAGGCGCATAGATCGTGGGCAGAGTCTCTTCGTAGCTCTGCTTCTTCGGCAGGGTGGCCAGATCGAATTTGCAAAATTTCAGCCACGAGCGCACCCGCGCCTCCTTGTTCGCGATGGTGCGGTCAGAATTGCCCTTCGCCCTCAGCGTCTTGCGGAATGCATAGATGTGCTCTCGGGAGATGCTGCGCACGGTCGTCACCGGACACACAGCCATGAACTCTTTCAGAACGGCACGGGCGTGCGCCTCTGCCTCCGTATGCCCTTGCTGGCGACAGTCTTTGATATAGGCTTCCGTGGCCGTGCGGATGAGGGTCAGAGGGTTGCGAGTCTCACCGGACGCAGCAGAGGCCCGCAATGCCCTTTGGAGCGCAGATGCTGCGTCTCTGGGATGGCAGGATTCGATTGTTTGGTATTTGGGACGGCTCTGCTCGTACGTCCTTAGCTGATAATGGCCACTGGGGTATTCAACGAGTTCGCCCCGGTCGCGTACCCACCCGTGGCGCGGCTGCGTCACTCCGTGGACTTTCTCCATGATCACGGGGAAGCGAAGCCATCCCCGAGGCGTACGGCAACACCACATCAGCGTTACGGGATTTCGCATGCCGCGAGGTTAGCATAAAGTGCACAGTGTGCACGAGCAGAGCGCGAGCAGTGATAGAGACAACCCAGTGTTTATGCGGGTGCGGAGAGATTGGATAGAATCCCTCTCTCTCCGCCAGACAGTCCAGCCCCTACATTCTCTGATCCTGAACCGGCCGGAAATCGGCGATTTCCGCGGCCAATCCACATTTTGAGTTCCACCAGAGAAACCAAAGTTGACCTGCCGCCAGCGCTTGTGTTCGGGCATTTCTCCGACCCAAGGGGGCTTTAGGTCCGGTTCCGGGATAAAGCTCGCAGAGACTCTTCGCTGATTTCGCGGGAGGCAGAAGGCTCCAGATTCCGGCCAAAGAGTCTGCAGGCACATGACTACCTTCAACCAGACGGGCTCAGAGATCGTCGGCGACACGCGCACCGGCCGTGGCGGCGCTGGTGTCATGCCGGCCTGGCGCGCTTCGCGGCTCGATCCCATGCAGGCACTGAGGACGGAATAGGGGCAAGAACCGGCTTTTAGGATCTGACGCAATCGCGGACCGGAAGTCTTCCAGAACGTGCGCGATGACGCGCAGGCTTGTGAAAAGGTTCAAGCTTTCAGCAGCATCGATTGACCCAATCTGCTGAGATCTCGCTCAATAGAAGCTTATCGTCAATGCGTGTTTCGAGCAGGACTCGGGCTGGAAACGTGCGCTGTCCTGAATGCATCAACTGACAGTTACGACTCGGTCTTGAGCGGATTGGCGAGCGGGACGATAGGTGGGACCAGCTCATACACGATCACCAACTTTGGAAAGGGTTTTTGCTCGGGTTAGGTTCGGATTGTCGGCCTCATCTCCCCATCCAGTTCCTTGCCGAGCCGTACCACGAGTGGCAGCAATTCCTTCACGTCCTGAAGCGTGGTTCGGAAATTCACTATGCAGGCCCGTAACGCGTACTTGCCCCCGATAATGGCATTGGAAAGGTAAGCCTCGCCGCCCCGTTGCAGACGCGTCAGCAGTTCGCGATTCAGATCGTTCAAATAGTCCGCAACGTTGCTGTCCATCCGATCCAGATCGGGCGGGACATAGCGGAAAGTCGTGATACTCAGTCCCTGGCTCAGCGCCTCCAGTTCCGGGTTCTCGGCAACGCACTCGTACATCGCGCGCGAGTGACGTATGTCGTCGGAGATCATCTGCGCGTAGCCGTCGCGCCCCACCTGCTGCAGCGCAAGCCAAACCTTCAGGGCCCGGAATCCTCGCGAATTCTGCGGGCCGAGATCAAAGTAGTTGATCGCTTCGACGCCGAAATGATAGTAAGGCGGATGGTAGGCAAATGCGCCACGCAGACTCGAAACATCGCGCACCAGAGCGCATCCGGCTTCGAGCGGTGCATAAAGCCACTTGTGCGGATCGACTGCGATCGAATCGGCCTCGCTCAGGCCCGCGAACAAAGCTGCAGAATCGGGCGCGACGGCAGCCAGGGCACCGTAGGCGCCGTCGACATGCAGCCACAAATCGAATTCGCGACAGAGGGCGGCAAGCCGGTCCAGCGGATCAACGGCTCCGGTGCTGACGGTGCCGGCGTTGGCAATGACGAGAAATGGCTTGTCGCCGGTCTCAATGTCCTCGAGAATGCGGGTACGCAGCACCTCAATGTCCATTCGGAATTCCTCGTCGGCGGGGATCCAGCGGATCGAGTCTGTGCCGAGCCCTGAAATATCAGCCGCTTTCTGAATCCATGTGTGGGTCTCCGACGAGCAGTAGGCGCGAAGACGTGCGCCGCCGACACCCGTGCTGCGAATGTCAGATCCGGCCTTTCGCCGCGCGGGCCGCGAGGAAGCACACCATATTGGCCATGTTGCCGCCGCTGACGAAGAGTCCCCCGCAGCCAGTGGGATAGCCGAGCATCTCCGCAATCCAGCGCACTGTTTGCGCCTCGATCTCGCTCGCCATGGGCGAGAGAAGCCATGCTCCGCAGTTGGCGTTCACCGCCGATGCCAGAAAGTCGCCCAACATGCCGATCGGAGCCGGTGACGAGGTGACGTAGCCCCAGAAACTCGGGTGTCCGTTGAAAAGCGAATGATCGAAGAGCAGAGTGGCGGCGCGATCGAGCAGATCGGTTGCGGGTGCACCCTCGCGGGGCAGCGGACGCGCGGCATCCATCGCCTCGCGAATGGCGGAAGGCGATTCGCCCCGCGTGATCGGGGATGCAGGGAGCAATTCCAGAAACTCGGCCACACGGTCCACGAGCCGATGTCCGGCGCGGCGGAATTCATCCGACGAGATGGCCACTGGAGAGATACGGTTGATGACGGCATTAGCTTGTGGCATGAACGGCCTCCCGCAAAAGCTTCCAGGAGAGCGCCAGGGCGCCGGATTCTCAATCGTCCGCGAATCGCCAGAGCGCAACTGAACAGCGGCCGGAACACATTTTCTTTATCTGCGAAATTCGTCACGAGCGGCTGCGTCACGACTGTACAATTGCGTGCATTCGGAGGTCAAGAAAATGAGCAAGTTCAACAACATCACAGAAACTGTCGGTAATACTCCGGTGGTAAGGATCAATCGGCTGGCCCCTCCGGACGTGAACCTCTATGTGAAGGTCGAGGCGTTCAACCCGCTGGGCTCGGTGAAGGACCGGCTCGCCCTGGGCGTAATTGAAGAGGCAGAGCGCACCGGGAAACTGAAGCCGGGGCAGACCGTGGTGGAGGCGACCAGCGGCAACACCGGTATAGGGCTGGCGATGGTCTGCGCGGCGAAGGGGTACCCGCTGGTAGTGACCATGGCGGAGACCTTTAGCGTCGAGCGCCGAAAGCTCATGCGGTTCCTGGGCGCCAGGGTGGTCATCACGCCGGCAGCGGCGCGCGCGGTGGGCATGGTGAAGAAGACCGTCGAACTCGCCGAGAAACACGGATGGTATTACACGCGGCAGTTCGAAAACGAAGCGAATGCCGACATCCACTCGCGCACCACGGCGCAGGAGATTCTGCGGGATTTCAAGGACGAACGGCTGGACTATTGGGTAACGGGATTCGGCACCGGGGGCACGCTGAAGGGCGTGGCGCGCGTGCTGGCGAAGGAACGGCCGGAAACGAAGATCGTGGTCTGCGAGCCGGACGATGCGCCGATGCTTTCGAGCGGGATTGAGCAGGAGCGGAACGAGGACGGATCGGCGAGTGCTCCACACCCGAGCTGGAAGCCGCATCCGATGCAGGGCTGGAGCCCGGATTTCGTCGCAAAACTCGCAGGCGACGCGATCGCATCGAAGGCGATCAGCCAGGTTCTGCGGATCACCAACGCAGATGCGATGCGCTGCAGCAAGGAACTGGCGAAGAAGGAAGGCATCTTTGTCGGCATTACGTCCGGGGGGACGTTCGCGGGGGCGCTGCAGGTGGCGGCGCAGGCACACAAAGGAGCGACCATTCTCTGCATGTTGCCGGATACCGGCGAGCGCTACCTGAGCACTCCGTTGTTTGCGGACGTATCGCCCGACATGAACGACGAGGAGTGGGAGATCGCGCGTTCCACGCCCGGGTGCATCCTCGAACAATCAAAGTAGTCTCGAACGTCGCCGGATAACCGGGCCATCCAGACCTCTTTCCAGTCTGGCAAGCCTCCGAAATTGCGCGTCCCAGGCGACCTCTTTGAGCGCATCAATGCCGATGCGCGTTTCGAAGGTGGCTGGGTGCTTTGGCTGAAGTAGCAAGTGGAGAGCGGCGCTAACGCTGTTACGTTGCTCGTCCAGCCCAGAGCAAACCTGTCTCCCCACTTGACTCCACATATTGGACTCGCTTATATATGTGATTCACACATATGGAGCCCGCTGATCACCCCGATCGTGAATGGAAGAAGGGCGGCGCTGAGCTTCTGATTCTGTCGCTGCTGGAGCAGCAGGCGCGCCACGGCTACGACATCTGCAAGCTGATCGAAGCGCGATCGGGCGGCGCCCTGCATTTCCACGTCACCACGCTGTATCCCCTGCTGTACCGGCTCGAGGAGCGCGGTCTGGTGCAGGGGCGCTGGGTGGAGAAGCCAAATCAGCGGCGCAGACGCTATTACAGCCTCACTGCCGACGGACGCCGCGTGCTGGCGCGTCAGCGCCAGAGCTGGCAGGACTTCGTCGAGGCCATGAGCCACGTCATGGGGGTAGAAAATGCCTGACTGGGAGCAGGAGATCAGCAGGCGGCTGGAGAACCTGTGGATCGACCCAGCCCGCGAAGCAAGCATCATCGATGAACTGAGCCAGCATCTCGAAGACCGCTATGAGGAGTTGCTGCTGGCAGGCAACAGCGAGTCGGACGCGCGACGGACGGTCCTTGAGGAACTGGAAGGCACCGAGCTGCTCGCCACGGCATTGCCTTCGAACCTGCGCAATTCCGCCAACAGCGCGCCGCCACCGGCAGCGTTGCCTTCAGGCAATCTGTTGAACGATCTCCTGCGGGATGTCCGCTATGGGTTGCGCAGCTTGGGCAAAGCGCCGGCCTTTACGTTCTTTGCCGTTCTGACGCTGGCTCTCGGGATCGGTGCCAGCACCACGGTCTTCACGGTCGTCAACACGCTGCTTTTGCATCCGCTCCCTGCGCGCGACCCTTCCCGCCTGGTCTGCCTGTATGCAACCGATCTCAAAGCCCACCAACAGTCCGGCAGTCTGCTCCCCATCTCGTATCTGAATCTCAGGGACTATCAGACCAAAAACTCCGTTTTCAGCGATCTTGGCGGCTTCTCTCCGCCGATGGTTATGACGCTGATGGAAAAAGACGGCTCTGAACGTTTCTTCGGGCAGCTTGTCACCCAGGGCTATTTCGAAGCACTCGGCATCACGCCAGCGAAAGGTCGATTCTTCGTCCCGCAGGAGATCAGCGCGCCCGGTACCGCGCCCGTTGCTGTCCTCAGCTACAACGCCTGGAAAATCCGCTTCGATGGCGATCCGGATGTCATCGGCAAAATCCTCGACCTGAATGGAACATCTTTCACCGTTGTTGGAATTGCGCCCCGGGGCTTCCTCGGCGTGAGCGCCGTCTTCGGTCCCGATGTCTGGCTCCCGGTCACCATGGCGCAGCAGGTGCTGCCTGTTCCCATGCAGGACGTTCTGCGCGAGCGAGGCAAGCCCTTCTTTCAGACGGTCGCCAGGCTCAAGGCGGGTGTCAACCGCCGCCAGGCGGAAGCCAGTTTGCAGCCGCTGGCCGCTGCTTTGCGGCAGCAGTATCCGGACGCCAATGCGGGCCATACTATCGCGGTGCAGCCCATTACCACCGCTCTCTACTCCAGTACCGGCGGCGAGCGCGGGCTCGCGTTCGTCAGCACCGTGCTGCTGGCCATCGTAGGCTTAGTGCTGCTGATCGCCTGCTCCAATGTCGCCAATTTGCTCATGGCGCGCGCGGTCAGCCGCCGCCAGGAAATCGCCGTGCGTCTGGCCATTGGCGCCAGCCGCGGACGCCTGCTGCGCCAGCTTCTCACCGAGAGCGTGCTCCTCGGTGCGTTCGGCGGCATTGCCGGCCTCGCCGTCGGCTACGAAGGATGCCGCTTTCTCTGGTCCTTCCGGCCGCCTGAAGTGGCGCGCAATTTCGTCGATCCTAAACTCGATGGGACCGTGCTCCTGTTCGCGCTGCTTCTTTCTCTGGCCACCGGACTCCTCTTCGGTGTCGTGCCCTCGCTGCGCGCTTCGAAGACCGGCCTGGTCGACAGCCTGAAAGAAGAAACCCACGTCGCCGGGCTGGCCGGACGCAGCGCGCGATTTCAGAAAGCCCTGCTCACCGGACAGGTGGCGCTCTCGCTGGTCTCGCTGATTGCAGCCTCGCTCTTCCTGCGCGCTGTGCAACGCGCGTACGCCATCGACCCAGGCTTCGATGACCAACACCTCGCCGTCTTTATGATGAATCCCGAGCAGGCCGGTTATGACGCGACGCGGCTCAAAAACTTCCATCGCGACGTCGCCGACCGCGTTGCCAGCCTGCCCCGAGTCGCGGCAGTCAGCTGGGCCTCGAACCTGCCGTTCTGGTCCAGCGCCTCGCGCGGCATCATGATCGAGGGACAGGAGCAGGAACGGAAATCCGAAACCATCAGTACCGTCACCAACACCGTCGACGTCGACTACTTCAAAACCATGCGCATTCCAGTCCTGCAGGGGCGCGCTTTTACCGATGCGGATCAGGACGGATCTCTTCCCGTTGTCATCGTCAACGAGAACCTGGCACGGCGTTACTGGCCGGACGGCAACGCGATCGGACAGCACCTTCGTCTCAGCGGCGATACGATCACGCGCCAGATTGTCGGGGTGGCGAAGACCAGCAACTACACGACCCTGGGCGAAGCGCCACAACCTTGTCTGTATCTGCCGATGCGCCAGAATCCAGGAGGCGGCGCCGTCCTCTACGTGCGCACCGCGGGTGATCCGTCGCTGGTTCTCGAGTCGGTGCAGCGCGGGATCCGGGAAATTGATCCCAGGATCGAAGTCACCGACATCCGCACCGGCGCGAAGATCATGGATCAGGTGTTGTGGAACGCGCGCCTGGTCGTGGGCATGCTGGGCGTTTTTGGCCTCCTCGCGCTTGCGCTGGCCAGCGTGGGACTATACGGCATCCTCGCCTACACGGTGAGCGGCCGCCAGCGTGAGATCGGCGTGCGTATGGCTCTGGGCGCATCGCGCGCCTCCGTTCTGCGCCTGGTCCTCCGCCAGGGCATGATGCTGGTATGCATCGGTGCCGGCATCGGCCTGGTGCTCGCGCTGCTCATCGGCCGCGTATTTTCGAGGATGCTGTTCGGGCTCAGTCCGGCTGATCCGCTGAGTCTGGCCGGAGCCGCTGCCGCGCTGATTCTGGTGGCGATGCTGGCCTGTTATTTGCCTGCGCTCGCCGCCAGCCGCATGGACCCAATGCGGGCTCTGCGGGAAGGTTAAGCGAAGCCGATGCGCGACGCAGAGAATCCCATCTGCCTGTCTGGAAACGCGGTGAGGGGCTGTTATCAACAACTAAAAGAACGTCGATCAACCGTGGGACAAACCACTTAGACGCCCTGATACACGAGTGCAACAAAGTCACTCGGGTTCTGGAACAGGTTTCCCCACTCTGCGTCATAGCGAGCACCGGGCTTAGCTGCGACAACTTCGGGTAAGGGCTTACCCTGTTTTTTGAGGGCCGCAACTTTGTCCCGGATTTCTACCAGCACGTCTCGGAATAAAATCAAGTCGGCTTTGCCAGCCACAGCTCCATGGCCAGGAACGACGATCGTCTTGTCGGTCACTGTTGCGATATTCGATTCTGCTGCTCGTATTTGACCGTCAATGCTGCCGCCTGTCGCGTAGTCGACAAAAGGGTAATCTCGATTCCAAAAAGTGTCTCCCGTATGAAGAATGTCGGCCTCAGTGAAATATACGGAGACATCGGAATCTGTGTGAGCAGGCAAATAGTACTTGAGCACGAGAGTGGAGTTGTTAAGGTGAAGGGTGTAATCATCTTTGAAGACTGTCGAGGGAATCGCGCCCGCCGGCGCGGGAGGAAATGTGTACTGCCAGTTGCCTTCGACCCGCGTGTCCTCGGAAAGATGCTTGCGCGTGTTCTCATGCGCCAGGATGCTGGCTCCGGCTTCATGCAGCCACTCGTTTCCACCGGTGTGGTCGAAGTGCCAGTGACTGTTTATCAATTGCCTGACCGGATCCTTGTTGATGCTCGCGAGTGCTTTGGAAACATTCGGATGCGCGGTGATGATTGCCGCATCAATGAGCAGCTTTCCGTCAGAGCCAGTAAGAACGGCCATATTTCCACCCGCACCCAAAAGAACGCTGATATTGCGGCGAAGGTTCTGAATCGTGACTTTTGCTGTTGCGGCTTCCCTAAATGCACCTTGAACGAGGCCGCCCGTCTGGGCAGATAAGCCTCTCGGACCGTCTTGTCTGTTCATAGCAACTCCTCATGGCGCTGTGCACATTGCGGTCCGGCGCGATCGGAAAGAATGAGCAATTCTACTCGTCGAACGACGAATTTGGTAAAGAAGCAGTGCGCCTGCCTGTGGCTGTAGATACCTGCCCGCACGTCTGCCGATTTGGCAACATGGGAAGCCTTCCGTCTCGAACGAGATGTCAGTTGTCACGGGGCAGTCGTCCACTTTTGAACGCCGGCCTCCATCTGCGAACAGGTACAGCCTGTCGCTGCTCTGCCTAAACTATTGAAATCTCGTGCCAGGCCTTTGGAATCATAATTGCCCTTTTAATCTCCGGCTCTTTTGCGCGAAGCTCGTAGTGTCCTGTCGCGGAGGTAATCCGGATGAACAGAGAGTTCTGGGGGCTGCCGGCAATCGCCCCTCTGCTGGCGGACCTGCGCTACGCCTGGCGCGGCATGCGGCGCTCGCCCGGTTTCTTCATCACCGCAGTGCTGATGCTGGCGCTGGGCAGCGGAATCAACGCCGCCATCTTCAGCGTCTTCGCCCATGTCCTGCTCGCGCCATTGCGTTTTCCCGATCCTGGGAATCTTTACCTGGTTCGCTCGCATGCGTCCTCGCTCGGCGACGCTCGTCGGCTGGCCTCCGGCCCTGACTTCCGCGACTTCCGCGATCAGGGCACAACGCTTTCTCAGGTAGCCGCGGCCATCGGATATTTTTCCGAGCCGTGGACCGGCGACGGCACACCGCGCGTGGTCAAATGCACGGGCCCGACGCAGCAATTCTTCAGCGTCATGGGCATCCGTCCCATCCTCGGCCGGCTGTACACGCCCAAAGACTACTCGGCGCTCGACACCGGCTCCGTGCTGATCTCCGCGAAGTTCTGGAAGGAGCAGCTGGGCAGCGATCCTCACGTGATCGGCCGCCGGATGACCATTGGCGGCACATCGCAGATCATTGTTGGCGTCCTGCCCACGCTGCCGGACCTCTATCCCGATACCGATATCTGGCTCACGCTGACCACAGAACCGGCATGGCCCTTCATGAACTGGCGCGCCAACAAGTTCCTGGATGTGGTTGCGCGGCTCAAGCCAGGAGTCACCCGCAGCGTCGCCGAAGCACAGCTCACTTCCATCCTGCGCCGCGGAGAAAGCGAGCCGAACGATGTGCAGGTCGAGCTCACGCCGCTCAGAGACGTTATCGTGGGCCCCGTCACCCGGCAGCTCAGCATCATCATGGCGGCGGTTGCCCTGGTGCTATTGGTCACCTGCATGAACACGGCGGCACTGCTGCTCTCACGCACGGTCAGGCGTTCGCCCGAGTTGGCCATCCGCCTCGGCCTGGGAGCCAGCCGCGGACGAATCCGCCAGCAGCTCCTTGCGGAAGGCCTGCTGCTTAGCGTGATCGGCGGCGCTTTGGGGCTCGCGTTCGCATCCATAGCGGTCGGCCTGGTAAAGCAGATCCCCGGCCTGGCGCTGCCGCGACTGGATGGCCTGCACCTCAATGTGCCTGCAGTCTCGGTCAGCATCGGTTTGGTAGCGCTCGCCGGTGTGTTATTCGCCGTTTTGCCCGCCAGCGTGCTCTCCGAACTGGATCTCGCATCCGGCTTCCGTGGCGGCCGCACGGAAACCGGCAAAGCGCAACGGCGCCCGTTCTCGGCGCTCATCGTCGCTGAAATCGCGTGCGCGGTCGTGCTCACCGTCTGTGCTGGTTTGCTGGTGCGCAGCTTCGTGCGTGTGCAGTCGGTCGATCTGGGATTCCAGCCGTCGAAAGTCCTGGCCTCGTATCTGCGAACCCCATATTTCGGACCGGAGGGTCATATATTCTGGCGCAGCGTGCTGAGCGGGGTCGCCACTCTGCCCGGCGCCAGGTCGGCCGCTGCCTCCGATTGCATGCCGGGGGCGAACGCGATGGGCGCCGCGCTGAGCTTCGATGACCGGCCCAACGATCCTGCCCACGCTCCATCGGCCGAGGGTTGCTGGATTAGTGCAGACTTTTTCAGCACCCTCGGCGCATCGCTTCTGCATGGGCGTTATTTCTCCGATCACGACGATCAGAAATCGCCGCCGGTCGTTATCATCAATGCCGAGGCCGCACGGCGCTTCTATCCGGGGCAGGATCCCATTGGCAAACACATCACCGTCGACTATCTCGCGCTGGGCAGTCGCAATAATCGCCCGCCGCCGCCCCGTGAGATCGTCGGCATCGTGGCTAATGTCAGGCAGCGCGCGCTCGATCTGCCCAGCGAACCCGCCATCTATATGCCCTACACCCAGGACGACACTAACCACGTTCTCGCCTCCATGAACCTGTTCGTGCGCAGTGCCGGCGGCGATCCTGCGCTGCTTGCCAACAGCGTGCGCGTGAAGATTCAGTCGCTCTACCCCAACCAGCCGGTCGAGCGCATCACGGTAATGCGCGACGTGGTTTCCCGCACCCTGGCCCAGCGCGCCTGCAGCGTCGGACTAATGACGGCATTTGCCGGCCTCACAGTGCTTCTTTGTGCGCTCGGTATCTACGGCGTGGTCTCGTACGTCACCGTGCAGCGCACGCGCGAATTCGGCATCCGCATGGCTCTCGGCGCGAGCCGCCACGACGTGCTGCGCAGTGTGCTGCACCAGGGAGGATCGCTGGTTGCCATGGGCGTCGCGCTCGGCACTGCCCTGTCGCTCCTCGCCACGCGCGCTCTTTCGCAGCTTCTGTTCGAAACCACTCCCCTGGACCCTGCGATCTTTTTCTCGGCCGTTTTCCTGCTCGCAGCGACAGGTGTACTGGCATGCCTGCTGCCCGGTATCCGCGCCTCGCGAATGGATCCGCGGGTGGCACTGAATATGGAATAGGCATTACCACACCACGTGCACTGAAAATTCTGCCGAAGCCGACCTGTCGGGCCATAGGCTCGCTCGGGCCACACTTCCGTATCGCCAACAACACTGACATCACATGACACAACGGCCTTTTTCATTACTAAACCACCAGGAAGGGTCAAACTGAAGCTGGATGAGCGCTTTGCCCTGCTCTCGTCATCGAGCACACGACGAATCTCAATTCTTAGTGGGAGATTCTCGCACCAACGGCGAAGGAACGGCTGGGCCGAGCGAAAATTCCGTATTTCCTTGGTCAATCAGGCCTATTTCCCTGATCAAGCCCCGAGAGTTTCCCCGTTAAATATTTGCCCCCGGCTCTTGATCAGGACGCAACCCTCCTCAGTTCAAAGGGCTATGGAATCCTCCGCGGGAACTTCTTGAGGCAGGCAGGCAGTATTTCCCTGCACTTTTCCCTGTTAGTAGGGAAATGGGCACCGGAGAGCGGTTCCCCCCGGACTCCATCCTCCGCCACAAACATTTAGTATCAGTAATTTTCTCAATTCAATTGGATGAACGAGTCGCCCGATCCGCAACGGTATAACACTTAGAGAAAACAGCGCTGAGTATGTTCAAGGGAACTCCCCCGCATCCCGAGACATGCTGCCATAGTCACTCCGAATGCAGTAGCCATCTGAGCTTACGCGGATAACAACAAATCGGTTGAAGTAACACCTGCTGAAACAGCTCAGTCAACAGCGATTGGCGTGCGCCTGACTTCAGCCAGCCACTTCTTGTACCGGCGCATAGAAACTTTGACAACGCCATGCAGGGTATTGGCATCTTCGTTCAGGTCCAGAGCCGGAAACAGCGATGAACTCCATGGCAATCCGGATGAAGATCTCGTCGCCGCGCCGGCGCCCTTGTGAACTGCGGTAATCGACGCAGGTGCCACGGCATACTCGAACTCGACCTGCCTGCCATAATGCACGCCAAACTCCAGTGCACCTCCCGATTGCGAGAGCTCAGCGAGATCAGGGTTGAGCATTGCCAGCTCGTTGCGTATTTCTTCGTTCAAGGCAGGCGATGCCAGGGCCGGAATTGAGGTCGACAACACACACCAGGTTTGATCTTTGCCGTGCAGTTGCGCGAGTTCGTGAAGCAGGGAAGCATCGGTTCCGCTGTGGGCAAGATACCGATCGAGCTCAAGCCGTGCTGCAGCGACCGTGCCAAAGACAACCACCCCCGAATCGAGAACCGCAAACCACCGAATATCTCTGAACACGCCGCGCTCGCGGGCGAAAGGCTGGATCTCCAGGACCGCGACGCCGTGGTAGGTTGTCGCTTTCGCCCCACCATCGGTGGCCGATTTGAATAAGCGTTGCTGGTTGAAATGGCCGTTCACCAGAAGACTGTGGCCGCCCAGCCCGCCGCTGTCATCGGCCATGGCCACAAAAATCATTTCGCGGATAGTCCGTGAGTCATCTGCGCCGGTCAGCGCAAAAAAATCCTCCAGATCAACTACATTGCTGTGAGTTATCAGAATAAAGTTATCGGGCCGATCAGGGGATGGAGGCGCCGCAATGCCTGCGACGATCCCCGCACCGGGCGGAACGAGAGCAAGAAGCCCGGGATTCGCCGATCCCGCCCATGCTTTCCCGAATAACATCACAGGGAGAAGGAGTACAAAGACACCTTTGCCTCGATGGAATCGCGTCATATCTCCCTCCTGAACCTGCGCGTGGAATTCTGCTTCGTCCGGACGACGCGCTACATGGCGAAACGGGGCGCAATGTCGTACCGGCGGCGTTCCGCACCTCGAATACTCTGGTGGAGTTTGGCAGTGTCCAAAGGCCGCCGCAAGCGCATGAATATGCGTATTTCGCGAATCTGACCTGCTCAGAGGCCAGGTATCGGCAAAGACACCTCTCGCCTCCTATAATGGCTGCTCCTGAAATGGCCTTCCGCCTCACGAGCGCAGCTTGTCTAGTTTGGGCCGTGTTGATGGCACACGCCGCGACTTTGTCTGTCCGCTCTTACACCGTAGCCGAGGGGCTGGCGAACAATCACGTGAGCAGAATTTACCGCGATTCTCACAACTTTTTGTGGATCTGCACGGACGAAGGGCTGTCGCGCTTCGATGGGCTGCACTTCGTGAATTTCACCCCTGCCGACGGTCTGCCCGATATTCACGTCAACGACATTATCGAGACCCGCCGCGGCGACTACTGGATCGGGACCGATGGCGGTATCGTACTGTTCCGGCCCGCGGGTCACGGTTCTCGCTTCGTCACATTCAATCCGCCGGGACCGGAACGCGCACGGCTGGTCAACGCAGTTCTTGAAGACCGTGATGGCTCGGCCCTGGTTGGCACTTCCGCAGGCTTGTATCGATTGCGCTTCTCGGGATCTAAAGTGTCGTTTGAATATATCGACTTCCACCCGCCCCCCGACTTCCCCGGCGGCTCGATGGTCAACACGCTGTTGATCGATCACGATAATGCGTTGTGGGTAGGCGCTTCCAGTGGATTATACCGTCGAAGTACCGACGGGAAATGGATCTGGCTGAAACAGCGAGAGGGCTTGCCACACGACTTTGTCGATCGAATTGTAGCGGACAACGGTGGCCGCATCTGGGTCTGTACGCGCGGCGGCCTGGCTCGACTGGCCACCCAGGCAGAAGAAGGAAAACAGTCAGTCGATCAGGTTCTCAGTGCCGCGAATGGACTCCCGCACTCTGATGTGCGCGCGTTTCTCGCCATATCAGACAACCTTCGCTGGATCGCGACCATCGCGGGCCTTGTCGAATGGCGCCCCGGGTCGCAACCAGAATTCCGAGCTTATACCCAACAGAACGGACTCTCGGATCAGGAATTCTCTGCGCTCGCTCTCGATTCCGCCGGTGGGCTCTGGGCCGGCACGCGGAATGGTGGCTTAAACCAACTGAAGGAAAAGGCAATTCAGCCCATCAGCGCGCCAGCCGGCGTATTGTTCAGCTACGCTGACCGCCTGCTCGAAACTCCTTCGGGTCGGACCTGCGTTTCGTCAACACTCGATCCGAGGCGCACGATCCGCTGTTTCGATGGATCACGAGTTGAAACTATCCTGCCGCGCCTGCCTTCCGAAGTGGTTCGCACCACCGCATACTCCGAGCGTGCCACACTGATCGACCGCAGCGGCCGCTGGTGGATCGCCACCAATCGCGGTCTTTTTCGGCTCAAACCATTTCAACTCCGCAGCAGAAATGAAGCCTCGTTTGATCTTCGGCTTCTCCCCGACCGAGAATCGCGGAGACTGTTTGAAGACTCCAATGGCTCACTGTGGATCACAACATTGAAGCTCGGGACAGGACGGCTGAGGTGGCAATTCGGTTTGTTCAAATGGACACCTTCAACCTCTGAGTTGCGTGACTTCTCGTCGTATTTGCCCGATAAGGCGCTCGAACGCGAAGTTACCAGCATCGCGGAGACAGCGAATGGTGAAATCTGGATCGGGCTCGGTCAGCCAGGCGGCTTATTTCGTCTTCGAGCGCACAAATTCGAAGAAGTTCGTGACGTGCCCACCGGCACAATCAAAGCGCTGCTGCGTGACCGCCAGGGGCGGCTTTGGATAGCCACATCACAGAACGGATTGGGCAGAATTGACGAACCATCTTCACCGCGCGCTGAGATTCGAAAATATGGCCGCAACGAAGGCTTGTCCAGCAGCCAGATCTGGTGCCTTGTTGAAGATCGTGCCGGACGCATTTACATGGGTACGGCACGCGGCGTCGATCGGCTGGACCCCCTTTCGGGAGAAATGATGCATCTATCCAGCGCCGACGGACTTCAGCCGGGAGATATCCGATCGGCGACAGTCGATCTGCACGGCGATGTTTGGTTTCTTGCGTCTCGCGGCCTTTCAGAATATCGTCCTCAGATTGCGATGAAGCACACGCGGCTGGTGACACGGATCATGGGTGTGCGTGTCGGAGGTGTCGCCCAGCCCATCTCGGCAAACGGAGAGACGGATATAAGGATGCAGCCAATCCCGTGGTACCACAATTCGCTGCAGCTGGATTTCGGCACGGTCGATTTCGTTGCGCCGGATCAGGTCCGTTTCCAGTCTTACCTGGAGGGCGGCGCACCGAACTGGAGTGCACCTACTCCAGCCGAAGAAGTCCAATTCTCGAACCTGGCTCCCGGGCGGTACCGCGTTCTGGTTCGCGCCGTGACGGTTCTCGGTCTCATGGACACCGCACCTGCGGTCATCTCATTTTCGATTTCGCCGCCCCTCTGGAAGCGATCGTGGTTCGTCATCACTGCGGCCGCACTCACGTTAAGTCTTCTTTTCCTCTGGCATCGAACCTATCTCAACCGCCGCCTTGGTCTCGAGCGTGTCAGATCGCAAATCGCTATGGACCTTCACGATGATATCGGAGCAAGTCTCTCGCGCATCGCCGTGATCAGCGAAGCCATCAGGGCACGCATGAAAACGGCCGACGCGTCGGCCAGCAGCACGCTTGGAGAAATTGCCGAGATCAGCCGCGCGCTCGTTGATGGGATGAGCGACATCGTTTGGTCTGTCGATCCTGGGCGCGACCACCTCTCCGATGTGGTGACGCGTCTGCGCGCTTTTGGCTCCGGAATCCTGGAACCCAAAGGTGTGTGCTGGACCTGCGAGGAAATCTCGGGACCCGGCGCCTGCGAACTCTCTCTCGATCAGCGACGACAGATATATCTGATTTGTAAAGAAGCAATCAATAATGTTGCGCGGCATTCCGGAGCGAGTATCGCTACGCTGCAAATCGAACTGCGGAACTCCCACCTGCGGGCGAAGATCGAGGATAATGGACGCGGCATCCACAAGCGGGCCGTTGGGCTTGGCCTGCAAAGCATGCGTATGAGAGCCGCGCGCCTGGGTGGCACCATTGAAGTTAGTGAAAGTGATGCCTCGGGAGTCTCCATAACACTGTCTGTGTCGCTGAAAAAGCTGGGCCGCATATGATTATGCGTCTGCAATCTCGTGGTCAACCGCCTCCTATGAAGCAGGGGCGAGACTCAACTATTCGAGTGTCGATCATTGATGATGACCGAGCTCTGGTGGATGGCTTATCCCAAATCATCAGCGAGGCGGAGGGGTTTGTCTGTACGTCGACCTTCGGCTCAATCGAAGAAGCTATTCCCGGGCTGCGCAAAGATCCTCCGGATGTTCTGCTTCTCGACATCGAACTTCCCGGGATGCATGGCGACGAAGCTGTCCGCCTGCTGCGGAGTCTCTGCCAGCGCACGGAGGTCCTTATGCTCACGGTGTTTGCTGATCGCAGGCGTATCTTTGAATCGATCTGCAACGGAGCAAGTGGTTATCTTCTCAAGAGCACCCCTCCGGAAACCCTCCTTGAAAACATTCGTTCAGCCCGGTCGGGTGGCTCGCCAATCTCTCCCGAGATTGCCCGTCAGATCGTCGATCTTTTCCAGCACAAGGGCGTCCGCGCGGAGATCCCGGAGAC
Source organism: uncultured Acidobacteriota bacterium (assembly GCA_963825195.1). Classification (GTDB taxonomy): domain Bacteria; phylum Acidobacteriota; class Terriglobia; order Terriglobales; family Acidobacteriaceae; genus Palsa-343. Next base: position 3,643,163 of record CAWGSD010000005.1, on the reverse strand, counting down.
GGATACTCTGGGGACGCAGGAGATTCGTCTTCTTACTCTGCTCGCCGAAGGGTACAGCTACCTGGCTGCGGCTGCAAAAATGAGCATAAGTGTAAATACCGTACGAAACTATGTACGTAGCGCATACGAGAAACTCCATGTGCACTCCAAATCCGAGGCGGTTAGTAAAGCACTTAGGGAGGGCTTAATTCGATAAAGGACCCGTGGCCGGCACGCTAAGGCCCATCGGGTTCTCGTCTGATCTTTAATCGTCTGCTTGATTCGTGCCGGCGGCATGCCTTCTCCTACCTTACTGTGGCCGGTACCATCAGTCCTTCAGAATGCCCGGAAACCAATGCACTGCATTTTGGTGATAAATCTTCTGCAGGATACTCTTCGGCAGGCCGAGGCCTTCTACCGTGTGCCCGCGATACGTCAGGCTGTCGTGAGTCGCGAGATACTGCCAGTCCTTCGCATACGAAGCCTCCATGTGCTCCGCGGACGCCTTCGCGTCGGCCTGCGGATACAGCGTGTCGTCGGTCCCGTACAAAAGGCGATCCTGATATTTTGTGATGAAGGCGACGATCACATCTTTCGGCTGCGTAATGAAATAGGGCATCCGCCCCGCCAGATCGACGGCGAAATTTGGATAGCGATCGAGATGCTGCGCGAGCGCGTCAAGATGCGATTCCATGCTTCCCAGATGCGCGCCCACGATGCGCAGGCTGGGATTCATTTCCAGCACGTGATCGCGGGCGTGGAGAATCTCTTCCTTGCCCGGCGAGCCCGGAATCTTGTACATGTACCACTCCGGATGCTCGAGGTAGTAGCGAAAATCCGGCTGGCTGCGATCGAATGGCCGCCAGGCGGTGTCCGGATCGGCCACATGCGTCAGCAGCGTTTTGTCATGCGCCGCAATGTCCCTGTAAATGGGTTCGAGCGCCGGATCGTCGGGGAGCACATAGTGCCCCTGCGCGTCCTTCACTTCCATGCCCACATTCTTCCACAGCTTTACCGCGATGGCGCCCTTTGTGAAGCTTTGATTCAGCCGTGCAATCGCCGCTGCGGCAAAGTTTGGATCGTTGATCCGATATGGGTCGAAGCTCGTGCAGACCGCGCCGTGTCCATGACTGTCCCTCGTCACTGCAAGGACATCGGTTTCTTCCCTGTCCAGGCTCTTCCGCTCCGGATCGCCGTTATCCGAGACATCGACGATGTCCAGAATGTGCAGATGCAGCTTCTGCAGCATGGCAAGGTATGCCGGGTCATCTTTGTAGATATGGGTGTGCGTGTCGATCGGTTCGAGCGAAGCAAAGGCGGCGAGTTGCTGCGCGTCGAACCCGGACATTTCCGTTTCCGCAGCGACCCCGGTGAGGAGCGGCGCAACTCCCGCCGCAGCGATGAGAATCAACGTTAACGAGAGCTTCCGCATTCCTCACTCCGGACCGGTTGACCAACCATGATTGCGTATCGACGACAGTGTCTGCGCTGCATTTTCCGGGAAGAGCCGACTCAGAAGATATATTTCAAACCGAACTGCAGAATACGCGGATCGCTGGCCGACGTAATTCTTCCGTCGCTCTTCGAGGAGACCGTGGCCGTTGGGTTCGAGAAGTTCACCCGGTTGGCCAAATTAAAGGATTCCGCGCGGAATTCCAGCCGCTGTGATTCCATGCTCTTCAGCGGCATTGGAAACGATCGCAGCACCGCAAGGTCGATATCCTCGTAGCCAGGCCCGGTCAGGAACATGCGCGGTGTATCGCCGTAAGTCCCCAGGGCATTGGCCGTAAAAGCCGTCGTGTTGAAGTAAGCCGCGGCCGTTTGGGCATGGCTGCGTCCGGTGGGCAGCTTCGGATTGCCGATAATGTCCGCTCGATCCCGGCCGATGCCGCTGGTGGAGTTATCGACGCCCGAGAGGACCGTGAAGGGCTGCCCCCCGCGCAGAGTAAGGATGCCGTTCAGCGACCATCCCGACAGGATCTGATTGGCTGCTGTCCACCCAAGATGGGTCATGGGCAGGTCCCACACGCCCGAAGCCTTGAATTGATTCGTTACATCGTACGCGCAGCGCGAGCGGTCGGCGCGCGGCACCGGCGTTGCGTACACGTCGGAGTTAAAGCCGGTCGGATCTGCTTCGTCCATGCACTTCGACCAGCGATAGCCGGTAAGGAAGGTTAGCCCGCGTCTCACCTGCCGCTGTGCGGAGACCGTCAGCGAGTTATAGGACGCAGTTCCTGCATCTTCATTCAGCGAGAGCCCCTGATACCATGCCCCCATGGGCCGCCGAGCGTTGTAGTTCGCGACGTTCTGCTTCTGCGTCAGCGCCGGGTTGTAAATCGCCGCGTTCCCTTCTACCGCCCCCAGGAGGTGATCGGCGGCCGAGCCTTCATAACCGATCCGGAAGAGTGTGGCAAAGGGCATCTGCTGCTCGAGGGTGAGATTCCACTGCTGGATCGTCGGCGCCTTCATGTCGAGCACGAACGGGCCCGCGGCCTCCGGAATCTGAAACTGCGTGGTCGTCGGTGTCGGCTTGGGCACCGGAAACGGATCGATCTGTCCCTGGTAGGGGTTTTCAATGCTTCCCGGATTTGTGAGCGATACGTTCACGTTGAACGGACTGTAGTTGAGGTTGATCATGTTGGCGGTCATCTGGTCCTGATAGATTCCGTAACCGCCGCGGAGACTTGTTTTGTTATTGCCGAAGACGTCGAGCGCAAATCCCACACGCGGATCGAAGAGATCATAGCGCGAATTGATGCCGCGGCTGGGTACACCGGGATCCCCCGCCAGCAGCAGACCCGGTGGCAGGGTCGGATAGAGTTTCGAATGAGTTCCCTGAGCATAGGCTGCCGGGCTGAAGACGCCGGCCTGATGATACGTGTTGTCGAAGACCGGCACAAAAGGATTCCAGCGCACGCCCAGCGTCAGCACCAGCCGGTGCGTTGCGCGCCACGTATCGACAAAATACAGCGACGGCAGTGTCCGCGTCGGGGTCTCATAAAAATTCGCCTCCTGCACGAAGCTCGAAGGCTTGCTGAGCAGGAAGTCCAGCGCATTGTCCCCGGAGAGCGCGTTGCTGAAGGTGTAGGAGCCGTCACCCTCGTAGTCCTGGTTCTTGATCACCTTGCTGAAGAGCAAATCGCCGCCAAACTCCAGCGTGTGATTCCCCTTCACCCAGGTCCACTGATTCGCCGGACCTGCCTCGGTCGCCGGAATCGTGTAGACCCCGTCCCACGAGACAGAGAAGTAGTTGTTCACCGCCAGGTTCAGGCTCGTATGCCCAGGCGCCACCAGATTGGGGATCTGCGCTCCCAGTTGCGTCCAGCCCGGAAAGTCAGGCGCCGATGTTGCAAGGTTGGTGCGGCGGCTCATCGAGACCACCGCGGTCGTCGTCAGATGTGGGGTGAAGATATACGTCGCATTGAGTACCGCAAACTGGCTTTGCCAGTATTGCTGGGTGCCGACCCCTGACGAGTTCCCCGCCGTGAGAATATTGTGCGGATCGGCCGCGGCCGGCTCGCTCAGGCCATCGTAGAGATAGCTGGCATAGAGATGTAGATTCGATCCGATATTCTCATCGGCGCGCCCGACAAACTGGTTGTCGTTCTCGATCAGACGCGAAGTATAGTAAATGAGCCCGGTACCGGGCGCTCCAGCCGGCAGCATATCCAGGATCTGCACGGCCGCCGGATCGAAAAGCGCGGGATTTACCTGATTCCCCGGAAAGGGTGCGCCCGTCGTGGGATCGACCAGTTGCTTGGTGCTCGAGGAAAAGTCTCCTGCCCTCTGCGCTGCCGTCAGTACGGTTGCCGAGTTGATCGGATTCTGCCGCACCGTAGTGCGCTGATACGAAAAGAAGCCGAAGGTCTTGTCTCTGCGAATCGGCCCGCCAAAAGTGCCACCGAATTGATTGCGCTTCAACCCGTCCTGGGTCGCGGAGAAGTAATTTCTTCCATTCAGCACGCTGTTCCGCAGAAACTCGAACAGCACGCCGTGAAACTGATTGGTGCCCCCGCGCGTCACCGCGTTCATCACGCCGCCGCCGCGGCCGGCGAACTTTGCACTGTAAGTATTGCTGTCGAGGCTGAACTCCTGAATCGCATCGGGATCCGGAAACACATTGGGGATCTGCGTCAGAACATCTTCGTTGAGGGCGCCGTCGAGATAGAAGGCCATCGAATCGCCGCGCCCGCCGCTCGCGCCGACATAGGCATTGGAAAGATCAGGGCGCGAAGCTCCCTGGTTGTAGGGCCCGGGCGAGGTAGGTCCGGAATCGGGCGCAAGTTGCGTCAGTTGCAAAACGTCGCGTCCATTCAGCGGCAGATTGACCGTCATCTTTGTGTTTACCTCGGTCGAAACCGTGGGAGACTCGAGGTTCACCGCAGCCGCCTGCGAGGCTTGTACGTTCACGTTCACCGTCGCACTGCCCACCTGCAGCGTGGCATCAACCGTCGCACTCTGTCCGACCGTGATGACCAGTCCTTCCTGGCTGCGCGACTGAAAACCTGGCTGGCTGAAGGTCAGGCGATATGGGTCCGGCAGCAGGCCGGTCAAAACATAATTGCCCTGATCGTCCGCTTCGCCGCTGGTTACTTTGCCGGTGGCTTCGTCCATGGCAATCACCTTCGCTTTCGGGATTACGGCGCCGGAAGAATCGGTAATTCTCCCGGAGATCGTCGCGGAGGTGAGTTGAGCGTCGATCCGGCAACTGCAAAGGCCAAGAGCAAGAATCAACAGCAGAAACCGCTGATTGCGCATGAGACCTCCGTATGGAGAGTTCTGGTTTCCGGGATGATCGACTGGGCGAAACTGGAAAAAATCCTCGCAGGTCGATTGCGTATTATTCCTAATCGAGCTGCGTTTTAGAACAATTTGTTTCGTATATAGTCGCCAAGGCTTCGCTGTCAAGAGAATTCTTCCCGTCCCTGCATCTTTTTTGGCTCAGGACCCACGATTGCAACGGGTCAAATACTGAGCCCGCTACTGAACCCCGCCGACAATCCTCGCGACACAACCGATAGAGAATCGACCAGGGATTCACCAGCCATCGGCGGATGGACGCAAATAAAACGAAATGCATCGGAATCTAATATCAAACCAGCTGGATTTCGAGTTGCAGCACGGCAACTCGGCCCCTTCAAGGGTCGCTGACGATGAGCTTGCCTTGCACAGCCGTCGTGGGAGCAAAATCCAGGACGAGAAGTGTGGCGCCTGGACATTGCAAGGTTCGGGTATGCAGGGAACTCTGGCACCGATTGTTGACAAGCTCGAGTGATGCCACTCGCACCCGTCTCGCAACCGATTTGTTGTCAGCAACTTAGCTGTTGTATAACTTGTTAACCCCAGCTAACCCACTGAAAACAGGCACCACAGATGGCCCTCCAGAGGAGGGGGTCCGGCCTCCGCTTTTTATTCGTAGGCCAGCGCATCGATGGGATCCTTGCTCGCCGCCTTCCAGGCCGGGTACAGCGCACCCAGGATCGAACCGACCAGTGCGATCACCGCTCCATAGACCCGCCAATTAGCCGTGACCAGGAAAGGAGTCGTCGGGAATTTGACCGTCATGCCCAGCTTGATGCCCTGGGTTAGCACGATACCGAGAACGATCCCGGCAATCGCTACCATGGCGGCTTCCCGCAATACCAGGTTGACGACGTAGAGCCTGGACGCGCCCAGCGATTTTAGGATGCCGATTTCACGGGTGCGCTCCATCACCGCCGTATACATGGACTGGAAGATGACGAGGAAGCCCACGATGACAGCAATGGAGATGACTACCTTGAGGGCGATGTTGAAGCCGGGCAGATGCTCGGGCGTCATCATCGACATCCATTCCTCGAGTGTTTGTGCCTGATAGGTGCCGAGACCGGGCGCACTATGGATCTCCCCAATGATGGCCTGCTGATTTTTGGGGTTATCGCTGCGGATGTAGAAGAGCGATGCGTTGTCCGGTGTGCCCATCAGCGCTCCAAGCGTATGGATCTGCACGAAGACGCGCCCGCCCTTCCCGTGCTCCACGATCCCGCGGATCCGGAAAGTATGGCTGAGCAGTTGGATCGTATCGCCGACCTGGCTGCGATGGCTGCGCGCATAGAGATCGTCGACCACCACGTCATCCGGATCTTGCAGGGGACCACCAGCGAGGAAAGCGAACGGCCGCAGAGCGTTATAGCTGGAGTAGTCGATGCCGTAAATGGTCTGAACAGCACCGCTCATATTGAAATCGGCGATAACCGGAGCGGCTACGGCCACATGGGGCAGCTTTGCCAGCACCTGAGCGATCTTCGCCGGTACCGGCGCGCCGCCTACGGAACTGATAAAGCTGGCATTGGGGGGGCGCACGATAATGTCCGCCCCCACCCCGCTGGTCTGCGTTGCCGCCCCCTGCACCTGTCCCACCATGATGGCCACAATGGACAGAATCATGATGACCTCGATGGCAACGGCGAGAACGCTGATCGCGGAGCGGACCGGGCGGTAGAGGATGTTGCCGAGAACGAGCTTATTCATTGGCTATTGGATGAAGCGCGGTACCTTTCGCGATGGAAAGATCAAGCGTAACAGCCGGGCGCTCGCAGAGCGCAATCATGGAGCCTGGTTACCTTCCTATTCGTTACCAGGGGAATCAGAAATAAAGTACTTAAGGAATTTTTTCTTTGACCGATAGTGACCTTCAGACGTATTGTTTTGGTGACCACCTCAATTCAAGTCTGAAGAGGCCAGACGTGGGTCAGTTCGGCGAGGCGTTGCGGAGGGAGCGGGTATCCCGGGGAATCGCGCTGGAAACGATCAGCGAGAAGACCAAAGTGGTGACCCGGTACCTCACCGCGCTGGAAGACGAACATTTCGAGCAGTTGCCGGGCGGGATCCTGAGCAAAGGGATTGTGCGCGGTTATGTGCGTACGCTGGGGCTGGACGAAGCTGCGTGGGTGGAACGATTTATGGCCGAAAGCCGGCAGCGGGGGCTCTCCCCGGGCGAGGATGCCTGGGTGGAGTTCGTGGAGAATGTCGGCCGATCGCGCCCGCACAGTTACGGACGGCGCTCTCTGCGGCTGCGCTGGGTGAGCATTGCGCTGCTCATGGCGCTGTTGTGCGGCCTTGGCTTCTTCGTCTGGCACTATGTGGACGGCCACGTCCTGGCGCAGGAACAGCAGTCCCGTCCAATGACCTCGGCGGCGGTGTCTGCCCCCGGCCAATAGCAGCCGGTACTTCTGTGACCTGTCGCAACGGCGGGCTTCGTCTTAGCCTGCCAGCATGTTCCCTCCCAAATTCGGATTGGCCGCGGTGCTCGCCCTGGCTTCACCGGCAATCACCTGGTGTGCCGCGAAGCCACATGTGGTCGCGCTGGGAGCGGCCCGGCGGGAGCCGTATTCTCTCAAGGGCGATCCGGCTGGAGCGAAGAAAGGCGAAACCGAGTTGAAGGTCCGTCCGCTTATAGTCGACGGCAAAGTGAAGGAGTGGACCACCGGCGATACCCACGACGTGACTGAGCGCAGCTTTGCTGTGCGGCGCGCGGTGCGGCTGAACGATGCCCTGCCGACCGACCATGAGGCCCGCTGGGTGTGGCAGCGCGGGCCGTGGCTGCTGGTGGACAGGGAGAGCGGCAAAGTGGCCGCGCTGCATCTGCCGGATTTCGACCCTGCGGTCTCCGAGGCGATGTGGTTCAGAGATTATGCGGCCTACTGCGGTTTGAACGCCGGCGGGAAACAACTGTTTGCGGTGGTGGCGCAGGTGGCGGCGCGGCGGCCCCTGCTGGCACGCAAGCTGGGCGCATGGGACGCGGCTGACCATCCTGTCCCCGCCTGCGCGGCGGCGATCTGGCAGCGGGATCCGCTCAAAGTGAGCTTTCAGCCCACGGGAGGCGAGGCCGCCAGCTTCGATTTGGTCGGCGCTTCGGCGGTTCTTGTGGAAGACGGCGACACGGACAGTGAATAGCAGAGGGTCGGTTAGCTTGATGTTCGCTCAGCTAAAAAGCGGTCAGCCCTGAGCCGGTCAGCAGGCTGCAGTGCCGCAACCTGCTGCAGGGTGACACAAGCTTCGGTCTGCCATTGTTTCCTGAAAAGACAACAACAGGCATAGCATAACGGAATGGAATCTTTAGACGATCTGTTGCGGCAGGCGGAGATCGCGCACGGGCACCTGTGCGCAGGACAGGTGCTGGGAGTCCGGATGGCGCTGCTGGGTTGCAGCCGGCTGGAGATCGAGGAGCCGCGTGGCCGTGATCGCAAGCGGCTGATGACTTTCGTGGAGATCGATCGGTGCGCGACCGATGCCATCGGGGTGGTGACCGGATGCCGGCTGGGCAAGCGCGCTCTGAAGTTTCGCGACTGGGGCAAGATGGCGGCGACCTTTGTCGACCTCGGATCGGGAAGAGCGGTGCGCCTGGTCGCCCTCGAATCGTCGAAGCAGCGGGCGCGCGAGATGTTCCCGGAGATCGCGGACAGGAATCAGCAGCAGATGAAGGCTTATCGTGAGATGAGTGACGCGGAACTGTTCGGTGAGCAGTGGGTCGAGGTCGCGATCGATCCGAACGAGATGCCGGGGTTTAAAGGCGCCCGCATCGCATGCGCGGCGTGCGGCGAGGGGATCAACTACGAGCGCTTTGTTGAGCGCGATGGAACGACCTTGTGCATGGCGTGCGCTTATCCTGAACAGCGCTATTATCGCCCGGTCAATGGCGAAGGACCGCAGGAGCAGCGTCGGAGCGAATCGTCGTTTAAATGCGCGTGAGCCGCGCGCGCCCCCGCGTTTACAATTGCCTAGCCGGCAGAGACGAGAGCGCCGGCGGATTCTTTGTGGAGCGAAACGACTGATGCTCAATTTGGAAGGCCGCGTGGCGGTAGTTTTTGGACTGGCAAACAAACGCAGCATAGCCTGGGGTATTGCGCAGAAGCTGCACCAGGCCGGCGCACAGCTGGCCATTGGCTATCAGAACGAGCGGATGAAAGTCGAAGCCGAGGGGCTGATAGCGGATCTGCCTGGCGCCGAGGCGTTCCAGTGCGACGTGGCCAACGACGCGGAGGTCGACAAAGCCTTTGCGCAGATCAAGGAGCGTTACGGCAAGCTGGATGTGCTGGTGCACAGCATCGCGTTCGCGCCGTCGGAAGACCTGAAGAACGATTTCCTCCAGACGACGCGGGAGGGCTTCCGCATTGCGCACGACGTGAGTGTCTATTCGCTGATTGCGCTCAGCCGCGGGGCAGCTGCGCTGATGTCGGAGGGCGGTTCGATCATCACCCTGACCTACTACGGCGCCGAAAAAGTTGTGCCCCATTACAAGGTGATGGGCGTGGCCAAGGCGGCGCTGGAGGCGACGGTACGCTACCTGGCCTGGGACCTCGGTAAACAAAATATCCGTGTGAACGCGATTTCAGCGGGGCCCATCAAGACGCTGGCAGCGCGCGGAATCGGTTCGCTGGGAGACATGCTGAAGTACCACGCGGACCGCGCTCCCCTGCACCGGAATACGGAGCAGGAGGAAGTGGGCAAGACGGCGGTTTATCTGGCTTCGGATCTGGCCAGCGGCGTCACGGGCGAAGTCATTTATGTCGACAGCGGTTATAACATCATGGGCTTCTGACAGCGGCCGCCGGGAAAGTATTCTTCCTGGCTTCGCTCGGACGAAAGCGCCAGACATCGCTGAATATTCTTGACTCTTCCGCGCCTTGTGCAGGGGTGAACTCTTGACATCCGGCGGAAGCTGATATGTAGTGGACTTAATCAGCGTGGCGAAGGAGTTCGCCTTTAACCGCTGTCCTCGATAATCGCTGGACAGATGATGACTCCTGGCAGGGTGCCCTGCCGCGGAGTCATGTCCCCGGCGTGGTTCCCTGGGAAAATCGTAAGCTCGGGCCGATGCGGAAGCCTGCCTGCCGGTGCTGTGACTGTCGCCCCTCCCGTGATCGCGACCGGTCGCGGCGGAACCAGCAGAGCAAACCGGCGCGGCCCTGAGGATGAGGAGGGGGTTTGCAGAAGTATCTGCTGATCGCGCTGGGCGGCGCATTGGGCTCGATCGCGCGGTACTGGATTGGGACGACGGTGGCGAGTCGGCTGGGAACCCGATTTCCCTATGGGACGCTGATCGTCAATCTCAGCGCATGCGCGGCAATCGGATTTGCGCTGGCCTTTCTGGCTCGACGGGCGGGTGTAAGCAGCGGCTGGTTCTATCTCATCCCTGTCGGGTTTGTCGGCGCCTACAGCACGTTTTCGACCTATGAATGGGAGGCACTGTCTCTACTGCGAGCGGGGGCATTCATAACGGCCGCGGTCTACGCTGTCGTGAGCGTGATTGTGGGACTGGCCGCCGTATGGTGCGGGATGATGGCAGGGGAGAAGCTGGGATAAAGCGCCCGGAGCAAAGGGGTAAAAAGAATGCTGACGACGGGCAAGGCGTTGAAGTCTCGATCTACGTACGCGAAGGCACAACCTGTCAGGGGGGGCCGCTTCCACCTATGCAACCATCCTTGACTTTTTGCTCTATCGCGGCGTCTCGGCGCGACGGTGCTGAAAGGTGTAGCGGGGTTCGGGGCCGATCGGCATTTGGACTCTGCCAGTTCAGTTGAATGTGGACGATCACGGGATGGAGCGGATCGACTTACCCGACGCGGCCGACCTGCCGCCGGAGTACAACAATTTTTGCTGCCGCCAGGAACTGGTGCGCTGGCTGCTGGAGCAGCGGGCACACCTCCCACACTGAGGACTGGGCGGTGTCACGAATTAGGAACGGAGGGGTGGGATCTTCAGCAGACGCTCGGCATTCTGGTGGCTGATTTTGTGCAGATCGTCGGGGCTGAGCGGCAGCGAGTCGAGGAAGCGGCGGCCCATTTCCGTGGGGCTGAAGGGATAATCGATCGAAAACAGGATGCGGCCGGCCCCTGCGACCTGCAGCGCGCAGAGGAGAGGCGGGAGGGTAAAGTATCCGCTGGTGGTGATGTGAAAGTGCTCGTGGAAGTATTCGGCATAGGTGTGGCGCAGCTTCTGTCCGCTGCGTGAGAGGACGGAGTCGGCACGCGCCAGCGAGTAGGGCAGATCTTCGCCCATGTGGCCGATGATGATTTGCAATTTGGGGAAGCGGTCGAAGAGGCCGGATCCGATGAGGCGCAGAGCGTGCATGCCGGTTTCGACATGCCAGCCCCAGCCAGCTGTGGAGAGCATAAAGCCGAGGTCTGCGGGAAGGCCACTGAAGTAAGCCTGCTCCACGGGGGCAGGCGGCGGCGCAGGGTGCAGATAGACGGGGACATCGAGGGCCTGGGCTGTTTCCCAGAAGGGCGTGAAGCGAACATCGTCGAGAAAGAGACCGCCGGTCGTGCCGTTGACCATGGCGCCGACGAATTGGAACTGGCGGATGCAGCGCTCCAGCTCGCGCGCGGCAGTGTCGGGTTCCTGCAGGTTGAGGGTCGCGAAGGCGGCAAAGCGGCGGGGGTGCGCCTGCACGGCGGTGGCAAGAAGGTCGTTGGTTTCGCAGGCCAGGGACGTTGCGGTTGCAGAGTCGAGGCGATCCATATCGCCACCGGCGAGCGACAGCACCTGCATATCGATGCGGGCCGCGTCCATGTCGGCGATGCGCCCATCGCCCACGTCCACGAGTTTGGCGCGGAGGCGACGCATGAATTCATTGGCGACATCGCGCCGACTGTGTGCATCCGTCGCTGCCAGGAATGCGGGCGTGGAGATGTGCTCCTCGAGGGTGATGGTACGCATGGAGTCAGGATAGCTGGATATGGTCGTTCGATCATCCTGCTGCCGCTCGGAGCCGGAAACCGATGCAATTCCTGAAATCGAGGCGCGACACGAGATCTAGTGCGGCAGCCCGCTGCGATTCTGGTGCTAAAGCTCTGGAGGGCTCGATTACCGTCAGCCAGGGATCGGTGAAGGATTCTGGGACACCTGCAAACAGCAGCACCGTAAGTCGCTTAAGCCGGAGACCTCTCCATCCTCCGCTACAAAATAATTTCGCAACCCGTGTAACGGCGGCAGTATAGTTTCGCCTAACCAAACGGGAGCGGCCAGAGCAGGTCTCTGAGGAAGGCTGCTGCTTCGAAATCAGATATCTCAGCAGCAGTTTGACGGAAAGAGAGGCAAGCGTATGGCATTTTGTTCGAAATGTGGTTCGTCGATCAGCGACGGTGTAGCCTTCTGCCCGCAGTGCGGTGCGCCCACCGGCCCGGTAATGGGTGGACCCGCGGTTGCACCAGCAACGGGACCCTCGGTTGGTCCTGTAGTGACTCCGATGGCCGGCGGCCTGAGTGAAAACGTCGCGGGACTGCTCTGCTACCTGCTGGGCTGGCTCACCGGAATCATCTTTCTCCTCATTGATAAGCGGCCCTTCGTGCGCTTCCATGCGGCTCAATCGATAGTGGTCTTCGGTGCGTTGTTCATCTTCCGCATCATTCTGTCGTTCGGATTATTCGGCATCCACATGTTCGGCTTCTTCTCCCTGTGGGCGCTGGTCTCCATGCTGCTCGGGCTGGTCACACTGGTTCTCTGGATCGTCCTGATGGTGACTGCCTTTCAGGGAAAACGTCTGGAGATTCCCGTCGCCGCTCCGTTGGCGAAGAGCATAGCTGGAAACCCCTCCCTCTAAGGGCTCCGCGCGCCGCATCTCTGCACCAGCCCTGGACCTCGGCAGGGCTGGTGCTCCATTGCGAATCAACGTCGCTATTTTCGTTGAATCTGCGTCCCGGAGGGCACGCTGAGCGTGAACAGGTTGGCGGGCAGCGGGACGTTGTAACGGATGTTGCTGTAGGTCACGGTGCGCGTATCGCCCGAAGGCTGAAACATGATCTGCTTTAGAGAAATGTCCCGCTTCAGATCGACCCAGATGGTAATGTGACTCACATTGTTACGAATGTTGTCCTGCTTCGGCACCAAATCCAGCTTTGCAGCCTGGACACCGTCCAGGGATTCCATTCCCAGCAGCTTTACATCCCACGCTGCGGAAAGACTCCTGCCGCTGGCCCCGAAGCCGGTCGCCAGCAAGCTGTCGTATTCCTCGCGATTTTTACCCGCCGCGAAGACAGTCTCCTGCTTCAGAGCCGGCTGATAAAAATAGAGCTCGCCATTTTTGTAGAGCAGATCGCGCTCCGCCGCCTGGCCGTTGTCGGTCTCGATCTTTGTAGCCATCTCCAGCTGGCCGCCCACGCGCCGAAACGCGGTCGTCCCCTTCTGGATCTCATGGTCCTGCACGACCTGCGTGTACAGGTCGACTGCGATGTCTGCCTGTACGCCCTGAAACTTCGGCGCCGACGCATCCATCTGGCTGAGCACCACCTGCAAATTGGGATTCTGCGCTGCAGCGGCAAGTGGAGCAGCCAGAGCCAGCGCCACCATGAACCGAAAAAGTTGGTTTTTCATTCGTTTGGGCACAATCGCTTGGAACCACTCCTGAACGCCCACTCCTGAACCGCTAAGATGCATTCACGAAGCCATATCGCACACCAGCAGAGCCGGGTTTCAGCTGTTTCTGTGGGCCCAGACTCGCCAGGCCACCACGCTGCCGCCAACTTCCCGCATTGGCTCCCAGCGATCCACGGTCACAGGACCCGCGACGGGCGCAATGGCTGCGGACAGTTCCTGACCGTTGGGCGCGCCATTCTGCGAATGCACCAGCGCCACAGGAACCTCACACAGGAGGCCGCCCGAGGACTCAGCCGCGACACGAATCTCATTGGGCGGCCAGTCGGGTTTGGGCTGGTCGCCGTAGTGGATGAAACGGGGCGTGAGGAAGATGAACGCCAGGATCAGCGTCACCATGACGTCGTAATGAACGCTGCCCCGTTCGTACGTCCACCATAAGTAGCTTTTCAGTACCCGCCCTGCACTCAAGGTCCTGTACTCCCGCGCGGCTCAATCACCTGCTGGCCACCCATATAGGGTACCAAGGCCTTAGGTACCCGTACCGTCCCATCCGCCTGCTGGTAGTTCTCGAGAATTGCCAGCCACGTGCGGCCCACGGCCAGACCGCTGCCGTTCAGGGTGTGAACGAAGGCTGTTTTCGTCTGGCCCTTCGGCTTATAGCGGATGTTCGCCCGCCGCGCCTGAAAGGCTTCGAAGTTGGAGCAGGATGAGATCTCACGATAAAGCCCCTGACCAGGAAGCCAGACCTCCAGATCGAAAGTCTTCGCCGAGCTGAATCCCGTGTCGCCGGTGCACAACAGCATGCGCCGATAAGGCAGCCCCAGCCGCTCCAGAATGGTCTCGGCGTTGCCGGTCAACTTCTCATGCTCGGCATCGCTTTCCTCAGGCCGGGTGAACTTCACCAACTCGACCTTCTGGAACTGATGCTGGCGGATGATGCCGCGCACGTCCTTTCCATACGAACCAGCCTCGGACCGGAAACAGGGCGTGTAGGCCGTCAGTGAGACGGGCAGTTTGGCCTCATCGAGAATCTCGTCGCGATGAAGGTTGGTGACTGGAACCTCGGCCGTAGGAATCAGCCAGTGATCGTTAAAGAGAGCGCGTCGCTCGCGATTCTCGTCTTCGATCCCAGCCTCTTCCTCTTCACGCTCTGGCCGTTGTCGGGCTTCAACATCAGGATCAGCACAGTGGAAGAGGTCTGCCTCAAATTTCGGCAGCTGTCCCGTGCCAAACAAGGACTTGCTGTTCACCATGAACGGTGGTAGCACCTCGACATACCCGTGCTCGCGCGTGTGCAGGTCGAGCATAAAGCTGATCAGCGCCCGCTCCAGCTTCGCGCCATCACCCCAGTACACTGCAAAGCGCGCCCCGGAAATCTTAGCTGCCCGTTCCAGATCGAGAATCCCCAGCTGCTCTCCCAGTTCCCAGTGCGGCTTCGGCTGAAAACCGAACTCCGGGATCGTGCCCCAGCGCTTCACCTCGATGTTGTCCCGCTCGTCGCGCCCGACCGGCACCTCATCCCGGGTGAGATTCGGAATCCTCGTCAAAATCTCAATCATTTTCGCGGATGCCGAGATCGCTAAAGCCTCCAGCTCATCCATCCGCGTCTTGAGCGCGCGTGTTTCTTCCATCGCCGTCCCGGTATCCTGTCCGGACTTCTTCAGGCGAGCCACTTCCTCGCTCAGTTTGTTGCGCTGCGCCTTCAGCTGCTCAGCTTCGGTGATACGCTCGCGCCGATGCTGGTCGAGTGCTTCAAAATCTCCCAGCAGTGCGTCAGGATCCTGCCCGCGGTCGCGCAGCTTTCCCCTCACCAGCTCCAGATTGGTGCGTACGAAGTTCAGGTCGAGCATACATATTCAGAGTAACAGTGGGGGCTCAGCCGCCAGCGCTCTTTCCAGGTTCTCTTAGCGCCTTCTAGGTGAGGGCGCGGTCCAGGTGCACATAACCGCCATCGACGACGAGGTGCTGGCCGGTGGTGTGGCCGGATTGCGTGGGAGACAGCAGAAAGACGGTGGCCGCGGCGATCTCGGAGGACAGGGTCATGCGATGACCGAGGGGAATCTTGTCGGTGATTTGTTTCAGGCGCGCTTCGGGATCGCCTAGCGAGTCGAGCCAGCGGCGATAGAGCGGGGTCATGACCTCGGCCGGCAGCACCGCATTCACGCGAATATTGAAAGGCAGCAGTTCCGCCGCCCACTCGCGGGTGAGCGCCAGCTGTGCTCCCTTGGAAGCCGCATAGCCGGAGGTACCGCCCTGGCCGGTGAGCGCCACCTTGGAACTGATATTGACGATGGCTCCCTGTGTCACTTGGAGCGAGCCCAGTGCATAATGCGCTAGAGCATAATAGTGGACCAGGTTCTTTTGCAGGCTCTTGAGGAAGCGGGCCACGTCGCCCTTTTCCAGTCCGACGCCATCGTTCACGCCCGCGTTGTTGACCAAACCGTAGATGTTGCCGAAGCGGGATTCAATCTCCGCGATTGCCTCTTTGCAGCGCTCAGCATCCTGCAGGTGTGCCTCGATCAGTTCACAGGGCGCTCCGGCCGAGCGCGTCTCCTTCATGAAGTCGCGGACGTTGTCGGAAAGCCTGCTCAGCACGACAACACGAGCACCCTCGGCCAGACAGGCACGGGTGATGCCCGCACCGATCCCCGCGCCCCCACCGGTAACAATAATCAGTTTGTCTTTAAGCTCGAGATCCATGCAGGTCGTAGTTACCGCACCACATTCTGAAAGAGCGGAGACTGCAGCAAGCTCGAGAACTGGCTGTCGGAGGTCGCGAACCGAACCTGAAGGATGCCGGCATTCGAGTCGATGGTTGTCGCGTCGATAGCCTGCTTCTCCACCGCCGTTCCGCTGACCTTTTCATACATCGCCGCCGCATTCAGCAGCGAAGACATGGTCGCGGCCGTGAACGCGTCAGAGGTCGACACATACAATGTGAACTTCACGCCATTGGTGAAGTTCATGGTGTAACTGGAGTTGATCAGCCGCTTACGAACCTGATCGTAGTCAGCCAATTGGGAGGCCTGGCCGAGCAGCGAGTGCATCATGTACTGCGTGCCCTTTTGGTCCAGGATGCTCCAAACCGGCTCGGAGTCGACCTGCTGCATCGCCGCGAGCATGTCATTGTTGGTCAGGAAACTGGGCGCAAGGCCGTCACGGGAATCGAGCGCGGGTTTGATGGCGTCGCTGGAGCCGAAAAGCATCGTCGTCGGATTGAGGAAGGTCACCAGCATGCCGCTCGCACCCATGGGATAGAGCTGGTTGGTGCGGATCATGGTCGGCTTCACCTTCTTCTTTTTGAAGGTGGCCAGAATGTCACTGACCTGGAACTGCCCCTGGGCAAGGCCGACAATTTTGACGTTGTCCCCGCTGCTGCCTACGCGATAGGCGGCGAAGGCCAGCTGCTCCACGTCCTGGTTCTCATTCAGTCCCGAGGCCTTCAGCGCGGTCTCCAGCTGCTTCAGCTCAGGGGGCAACACACGCGCCTTCAGATCCATGGCCGCGGGCGAATTCTGCATGATGCGGTAGTCGACAACGATCAGCTGCTGCACGTCCCGCGGAATCGCCGCCCGTGCATCGGTATCGATCTGCGCTGCCCGCGCCGGCAAACCAGACGCAACGCACAGAATCGCTGTTCCTATTGCAACCAAAGCCCGTCTGACCAATGTCACTGCCAATTTTGCTCCCTCTTCTCTGATGCTTTTATCAACGCGAGAACCTGGCAAAAGTATCGGCGCTGGCGCAGGTAATCTTCATGATACGTCGGATCAGGCTCTTCGTTCACTGATTGGGCCACGCCAGCGGCCGTTCCAGACGTCTCTCCAGTACCTTCTGTTCCGAATCGAACCCATCCAGCAGACGCAGCCATTCGCTGTTTCGCTCAAGAGCGGCCTCGGGAATTAGGCCGATCAGCTCCGCCCGCGCCGGGGCGGCTCCATGGCGACGGGCTTTTTCTTTAACAGCGGCATAGACTTCGCCGACCGGCGTCCGAGTGAAGTCGGTGATATTCATGGAAACCTGTGCCTGGCCCTGGGCCGAAACTCCCATCGCCTTCACGCCGGCCAGACCGCCACCGGACTGCCGGATATCCCTGGCAATGGCGCGAGCGACGGCGACCTCAGCCCTGTCGAGGTAAAGATTGAAGGCAATGAGGAAGCGCCGGGCGCCGACAGCCGACGCGCCGGCTGTGGGATGCAGGCCGGGGCCACCCACATCAGGACGCCGGGCCGGTTCCTTCACCACTGCGTCGCGCAGGCCTTCGAACTGGCCCCGCCGCACTTCCTCGAGCATGGCGCGATCCGGCCGTGCAGCCGCCGCTTCGTAGAAATAGACCGGGACCTGGTAGCGAGACCAGATTTCCCTGCCCGCCTGCCGCGCCAACAAGGCACACTGCTCCAGCGAGATACCCCGGATCGGGACGAAGGGAATGACGTCCGCGGCTCCGATGCGCGGGTGGACGCCCTGCTGGGAGGTGAGATCGATCAGCTCAGCAGCCTTGCCCGCGCCGCGAATGGCCGACTCCACGACAGCGGCGGGCGGACCGGCAAGGGTGACGACCGAACGGTTGTGATCCGGATCCATCGACCAGTCCAGCAGGCACACACCATCCACCCGCATGGCTGCGAGGATCGCCTGGACCACCTCTGGTCGCTGGCCCTCGGAAAAGTTGGGAACGCATTCGATGAGGGGCTCGGACATTTCTTACTCTCTTCGGGCTACCGGGTCCAGAAGGTATAGCCGATCTGGAACTGTATGCTCGCGTTCACGCCGGGATTTCGGTCCCCCAGGGATGCACTCGAAGATATGAATCGCGTTCGCCGCGAAGTTGATGGAACGCCCCGGCCGCACGAAATAATGCAGGCCAAGGCCGAACTGCGGTGTGAAATTCCACACGCTGGTTCCCCCTGGCTGGCCATGCTGCACCAGCACATCAGGGGGGAATTTGTGGGTCGTGTAAACCAGTCCGCCCGCCCCCTGTACCCAGGGTACGAAGCGCCCGTGAGGGTGTAAATCCCACCGAAGGATGATCGGCGTGATGCTGAGCCCGGTAAAGGTTCCGCCGCCTACCGGAAGTGGCTCCTCGTAGATCAGGCCGGTGACCGGATCGCGAACAGGTACACTTTCCACATGGGGCGCGGGAGTAAACGCCTGCCAATAAGGCATCAGCTCGCCGGCATATTCGAAGCGCCCGCGAAACAGACTGCCCAGGTGCTCGTCCGTCATCACCTTTCCGAGGCGCTCGCCGGCGCTGAGGAAGTGGAAGTCCGAGCGGTCTGCGACACCCACACCGCCCTGCAGGAACGTCCCCCACTCCCACGGACGCGCGGCCAATTCGGACTCCGGTGAAACATCGCCCGCTGCGGAGCTTCCGGTCTGTGCAACTACGGGTACGGCGGACGCGAAAAGAAGGCCCACGGCAAGACACGCGCAATTCAGAATCTTCATTCCTGCTTTATCTTCTCCCGGCCAAAGGAAAGGCCGCCTGACGGGCGGCCCTCGTCTGCTCATGATGCCGCCGCTAGCTGGTCACTTCTTCCAGTTGCTTCGCATCCATGTCGAAATTGGAATAGACGTTTTGGACGTCGTCGTGGTCTTCCAGCGCCTCCAGCAGGCGTACCATCTGCGCCGCCACCGGGCCCTCGAGCCTTGTGTAGGTCGAGGCAATCATGGTCACCTCCGACATCACCGTCTCGATGCCCGCATCACGCACGGCCTGCGCGACGGCCTCATAGGAGTGGGTATCCGTGATGATCTCCCAGGTATCGCCCTCGTCGTTCAGATCCTCGCCACCCGATTCCAGCACGATGTTCATCAGCTTCTCTTCGTCGGCGGCCTGCTTTGGAATGGCGATAATGCCCTTCTTCGAGAACATGAAGCGCACGGAGTTCGGCTCGCCAAGGTTTCCGCCGTGTTTGGAGAAGGTGTGGCGGATCTCACTGACGGCCCGGTTGCGATTATCGGTGGTGGCGTCGACGATGATGGCCACTCCGCCCGGCCCGTACCCCTCAAACGAAATTTCCTCGTAGGTCGCGCCCGGCAGTTCACCAGTGCCGCGCTGGATTGCCCGCTTGATGTTGTCGTTGGGCATGTTCTCAGCCTTGGCCGCGGCGATGGCGCTGCGCAATCGCGGATTGCCGTCCGGATCGCCGCCGGACTTGGCAGCGATGGTGATTTCCTTGATGAGCTGAGTAAAGATCTTGCCGCGCTTCGCGTCGAGGGCGCCCTTCTTATGCTTAATCGTCGCCCATTTCGAATGGCCGGACATGAGAAAACCTCAAAATCGATTTTGCTGTGATTTTTGGGGATGAAATGCCGGAAATAGACCCACTTCCGGAGACCCCCGCAACCTCTGAGTATAGCATTCCTTCCGCATAACGCATGCGTCCGTTACCGCATGGCCCAATCCCACTCGGCCGCCCCTTGTTTCTTCAGCGCAGGAGCATCCTCTGCCAGAATCCAGTGCTCCCGTGCCAGCTCATCGACGGCCTTGTCATAGAGCGCCAGATAATCCCGCCGTCCCGTGTATCGCTCGGCAATCGAAGGCCGCGTATCACCGCTTCGCTGCCGCTCCGCCGCGGTTTTGGCAAAGGAAAATTCCGATCCGATAAAGGAGACGCGTTGCTCCGGCGCCCCGGTCGCGGGATCGCGCAGGTTCCACCCGGTATACGTCGCCAACGGGACGGTAAGCTCCGGCAGATGGACGCCAGCCCGATCGTTGCCATCCGCATCCACCTGCGGCAGCAGAATCGGAAATGGCGCTCCTGCGGTGGGCGGCTGCTGCGTCAGGATGCGGGTGGACTGCCAATCGGGGCCGAAGTCGAGCTGCCAGGCCTGGTTGTAGCTTTCGGGCGCGTGCACGCCCGGGATGGCCGGAAACACCAGCTTGTCCCGGGGCACCAGCGTGCCATTGGCAATATGCGGATAGCGGCTTGACGGCGGAGCTATGCCATCTCTGACCCAGGCATTCATGTTGGCGATCATCCCACGCCAGAACCAGCGGATCGGCAGCGGGGTTTCCATGTTCTGGCTCGCCATCTGACCAGTGCCGCGCTCGGGCGGAAAGGGTCCGGAGAAATGCTGCAACCCGGCAAAGAAGTAGATCCGCACGTTAGGCCCGATGGGCATGTCTCGCTTCCCATCCGCTGTGGTGTGGATCAGTGACGCGGCGCGTCCCCAGTATTCGTAGGACGTATGCGACAGGAAGATCTCTGGCACCGCCTGCTCAGCCTTCGCCTGATCCAGTAGTCCCCGCGCGGCCCCGGTGGGATTGGCCGGGTCGCGTTCCGGCTCATCGGTGAAGGGGAAAATGTCCGTCGGGTAGAAGATCGACGACATCGGCTGCGCATCGCGGGACGGCTGCGCGAAGCGATAGTTGAAGCTGCCGCGGCCGGCTCCGCCCACGTGCGCCAGCACTCCATCGAGCGACCTGCGCCCGGCCTCGTCCTGATTGAAACCCTCGTAGAGGAAGTCGCGCAGGAAGCGCCCGCACTGCGAGATGCCCAGCGCATAGGCGCGGTCCACGTGGGCCGTTGCGCCGGGCTCGTACTTCAGCCAGGAGACAAAATCGCGCACCGCGGCAAAGCCCAGACCGGCGACCACCGGATCCCGCACGATGTAAACCAGTTCATAAATGCGCCCAGCCTGGAAGCCGGAATTCAGATGGATGGAACGCTCGCTCGGCGCCAGTCGACCGTCGACCGTCTTCGCAAAACTCCACTGTAGGCGGGGGATCACCTGACGGAGGCCGTCGGGCGTATCGCGGACCGTCAGCACATTGCGAGGGTCCCGATCCGCCACATCAGCGGCCTCGGCGACCGGATATTCCGTGCCGCCCATGCGCCCCACGATGATGTGCCCCAGCGGCCAGTCCTCGATGGGTGCCACGGGCGTAAAGTCGTCGCGCAGCAGCCCGGTGATCGGCTGTGAGCCGTTCTTTGCTACCGGCGCGTACAGGCGCAGATTGCCGGGCAGGTCGGGGGCGTCCCACTGCCAGCCCAGGGCCGCAATGGTGTAGCCCTGCCGCAGCAGCCAGCCATCGCCAAAATCGGAAGCCGTGGTGGGATCGATCGAGTATGTGCCGCCATCGACAAGGCGCAGCATACTCTTACCGCCGCGATTGGGAATCTCCAGCAGCAGAGCCCCATTGCCGCCCTGCACGGGCCGCAGCAAAAACAGGTCGGCGGAGAACTCCACCTCACCCTCGGCATTCCGCGGCGCCTTGTCCAGATCGACGATGCCGCGGTTGTGGGCGTCCTCCGCCTGCACGGCGAAGCAGACGCGCGCCCAAATCTTTTCGTAAGCGCCGAAGTTGCCGAAGGCCTGTCCATCCAGAACAGGCCCGCGGCTGACAATATCGACGCGGACAACGCGCGCCGACGCCGGCGCTACCAACACGGCAAGGCTCAAAAGAAAGAGGATGCAGCGACGAAACAGGTTCATGTGGCTGCCAGTATAGAACTCGTCTCACGAATGCCCTTGTAGCTCCGGTTAACTGCATGAGTCCCGCTTTGACGGCGGGTTTCATCCGCAGCACGACATGCAGCGGTGCCTCATAAGACCAGTTCCAGGCTGACGCCAACCGGCTGCCGCACAGACCTTACTTCTCTTCGGTCTGCCGGAGCGGCACCGGCGGAGGGTTTCTTTCCATAAACTGCCGCTGATGCCAGTAAGGATAAACCGGCGTAACATCGCTGGCTGCATCCAGTTTCGCCACCTGCTCCGGCGTGAGGTTCCAGCCGACCGAGGCGAGATTCTGCTTCAGCTGTTCTTCATTGCGCGCGCCGATAATCACGCTGGCGACCGTCGGCCGCTGCAGCAGCCAGTTCAGCGCGATCTGCGGAACCGTCTTGCCCGTCTCTTTTGCAACCTCATCGATCGCATCCACCACGCGATACAAATACTCGTCGTCCACCGGAGGGCCGTTCTCTGCTGTCTTGTGCAGGCGGCTCACTTCCGGTTTCGGCTGGCCCGGGCGCAGCTTGCCGGTCAAACGCCCCCAGCCGAGCGGGCTCCAGACCAGCGCGCCCACTCCATGCTCCTGCCCAAGGGGCATCAGTTCCCATTCATACTCACGCCCTACCAGCGAGTAGTAAACCTGGTGGGCCACGTAGCGCACCCAACCGTAGCGCTCGGAAACCGCCAGTGACTCCATCAGGTGCCAGCCCGAAAAGTTCGAGCACGCGATGTACCGCACTTTGCCCGCGTGCACCAGCGTGTTCAGCGTGTCCAATGTCTCGTCCACCGGCGTCGTCGCATCGAAGCCGTGCATGTGATAGATGTCGATGTGGTCGGTGCCGAGGCGCTTCAGGCTGGCATCGCACTGCTCCAGCAAGTGGAGGCGGGAAGATCCCAGGTTGTTGGGGCCCTCAGCCATCGGGAATGTCGCTTTTGTGGAGATCAGTACCTGGTTGCGCTTGCCTTCCAGCGCTTTGCCTAACACCTCTTCCGCCAGCCCGGTCGAATAAACATTGGCCACATCGAACAGATTGACACCCGCATCGATGCACAAATCGAGGAGCCGCCGCGCCTCATCGACGCCGCTGTTGCCCCATGCGCGAAAGAACTCGTTGCCACCGCCAAACGTCGCCGCGCCGAAACTCAGCGCCGACACTTTCAGTCCGGACTGCCCCAGCCGTCTGTATTCCATATATAAGAAACAGATGCGTCAGCGGACTCGACGTCGCAGGCTTGCGCCACTGACGAGACGACTCAATATGGCGCCTTGATCGGGCTGTCGAGCCAAAGCTGAAACGATTCCCAGGCCTGCTCCCGCAACAGTATCGAAGTGGGGATGGAGCGCGCCTCGATCGGAAGCGCCATCTCGCGATACAGAAAGGCGTCGTCGAAGGCAATCCGCGCTGCGTCGGCGCTCGTGTTGCCGAACCAAATGCGGTCCAGACGCGCCCAGTAAATCGCCGCCAGACACATCGGACACGGCTCGCAACTGGTGTAGATCTCGCACCCCTGCAGCGAAAAGGTTCCCTGCGCCCGGCATGCGGCGCGGATTGCCGTCACTTCTCCATGCGCCGTCGGATCGTTGGTGCGGGTAACGCAGTTCGCGCCTTCTCCGATGACCATGCCGTCGCGCACGATGACCGCGGCAAAGGGCCCCCCTGCGCCACTGCGAACGTTTTCGCTCGCCAGGGCGATAGCTCGCCGCATGAACTCAGGGTTCGCAGAAGAGGTCATAGGGTGGATCGAAATCCACCTCAGTATGGCACAGGCGAATCTCGGTGTTGAGCGTTCAAAAACGGCAGGATCGGTGCATTCCACATGGCATCCCTGGCTCGACCGCCGCTGAGAAGGAAGGCGGCGAGGGGGATGGACATTAAAGTTCAACTTCCTGACCGCCGGATACGTCTTCTTCATTACCTCGCAACGGATTTGTGTGTCCTGACCGCAACAGCTTTCACTGCTGGGCGTTTTTTATTGAATTCGGAGCCAGTTTTTTGACCGCAAACCGATCTTCCTCACTTTGGCAGTGCGCAGCCATGTGTTTGCTGGCGGCGCTTCTGTGCGCCACGCCGGCATCCAGTCAAACCGCCCTGATCGATCTGCCAGAGGCGCCGGTCCGGCAATCTTCCGCACCGCAGTCGACCACGCAAACGACTTCGCAAACGCCGTCCCCCACTCCTGGCACTTCTGACACGCAAAACAGCACTACGCAACAAACTCAGGATCAGGAGACGAAAGAGCAGGAGCGCAAGCGGGCTGAAGAGGAACTGAAGACAGAAGAGAAACAGCGCATCCTGGGTATAGTGCCGAACTTTTCGACGACCAACGTGCAGAACGCCGCACCGCTCAGCCCCAGACAAAAGTTTCAGCTGGACCTGCACAGTTCTCTCGATCCCTTTGTTTTCCTCTTCGCCGGGCTCGACGGTGCCGTGGAGCAGGCCGAGGATACCTATCCGGAATACGGCCAGGGCGCCGCGGGCTACGGTAAGCGCGTTGGCGCTTCCTACGCGGATACCTTCGACGGTGGACTGTGGGGCAACGCCATTCTCCCGATCCTGTTCCACGAGGATCCGCGATACTTTCGGAGAGGAAGTGGCAGCTTCAGAAGCCGCGCGCTTTATTCCGCATTCACCACGATCTGGTGCAAGCGCGACAACGGCAGTTGGGGTCCGAACTACGCGAATGTCGGCGGGAACTTCGTGGCTGGCGGCATCTCGAACATCTACTATCCAGAAAGCGATCGCGGCTTTGGATTGACCGTGAGCCGCGCGCTCACAGTGACTGCCGAAGGCGCGATCGGCTCCGAATTCGTCGAGTTCTGGCCCGACATCTCGCAGCACCTGTTTCACAAGAGGGACCGCAGCCTGACCGCGCCGACGGTCCAGCCGCAGACTCCCCCTGAGACGAATAATCCTGTTCAACCGGCACCGCCGAAGCAGCCGGCGTCGTAGGCATAGATCGGCTGGGAGGTTTTCAGAGCCCGGAGATCCCCTGCCTTCGCCTGCAAAGAAAACCGACATTTTGACCGGCGGAGACTGGCCATTTTTGGCGTGACCTTGAGCACATCCCCACTTCAGGCGCAGGCTATATTCTGGAGCCATGCCTGCGGCGAATATTGAAAAGTCCGATCAGGTTGGCAGGGCACGTTTCACCTCCGCCCGTGCTGTGTTGGAACAAGCGATCGCCAAACGCGTCTTTCCCGGAGCGGCGTGGGGCGTCCTGAGCCACGGCAGGATTCTCGCCGTCGAGGCGGTGGGGCGATTCACCTATGAAGAGGATTCGCCGGCGGTCAAGGCTGAGACCGTTTTCGACCTGGCCAGCGTGAGCAAAGTGGTGGCGACAACCGCGGCGGCGATGGTGCTCGTCGATCGTGGTTTGCTGCATCTCGATACGCGGCTGGGCGATATTCTTCCGGGCTTTGTGGTTGGCGCAGAGCCGGGAAGCGACAAGATCCGAGTGACCCTGCGCATGCTGCTCGCCCATTCTGCGGGTCTGCCGGGATATGTGCAGCTTTTCCGCAACTGCTCTACGCCCGAGGCGCTGATTCGCGATGCTTTGCAACTGCCGATGGAAGCTGCGCCTGGCACGCGCACCGAATATTCCGATATCGGCTACATCCTGCTCGGCAAGGCGATCGAAGTTCTCAGCGGTGAAGCGCTGGACAAGTTTTGCGCGACAACAATCTTCCAGCGTTTGCGTCTGGGCAACACGGCTTTCAACCCGCCGCATGCCGGGCGCTCAGCGATTCCGCCGACGGAAAAGGACACTAACTTCCGCCACCGCGTCGTTCAGGGCGAAGTGCAGGACGAAAACGCCTGCGTGCTGGGCGGAGTGGCGGGACACGCCGGCGTTTTCTCCAACGTGAGGGACCTGCTCAGCTTCGCACAATGCATTCTGGACAACGGGCGCGGGCCGGGCGGCGATATCCTCTTCGAGGCTGAGACGGTGAAGACCTTCGCAACGCTACAGAGCACAGGCCGCGCACTGGGGTGGGACGTGCCGACCCCTCCATCATCATCCGGCCACCACTTTGGCCCACGCTCGATTGGCCATCTGGGATACGCCGGAACCTCGCTCTGGATCGATCCCGACCAGGAACTGGCGGTGGTGCTGCTCACCAACCGCACCTGGCCGGGCCGCTCCAACGATACGATCCGCCAGGTGCGGCCGGTGTTTCACGACGCTGTGGTCGAGGCTGTGCTCCAGGATTCGCGAGACGCGGGCTAAACGAGGTCGCCGCCGCCGTCTCCGCCGCCAAAGTCATCCCCGCCACCTCCGAAGTCGCCACTACCCGAGTCGTCGGCGTAATTCTGGGCGTCGTCCTGATCCTGATCGCCGACCCCGGCATCCGCCATGTAATCCTGTTCGTCGCCCTGATCGCCGCTGGCGCCGTAGGGCCCCTGCGGCTGCTCATCCGGGCCGCCGAGATTTGCACCCGCGTCATACGGGCCCTGTGGCTGCTCGTTGGGACCGCCCTGGCTTGGGTCGTCGTAATAATTGTTGATGACGGTCTCTTCGACCGGCATCCCGCCGCCGTAACCGCCAAAGCCGCCGCCACCTCCGAAGCCGCCATGCAGCAGCGATTCGACCCCCTCGAAGGCCAGCATGCCGCCCGCAACCCCAGCGGCCGTAGTCGCCGCGGAGCGCAGAAACCCTCCACCGCCGCCCGGCCCGGCGCCATAGGCCGGTGGAGGCGGATAATTCGGCGGGGGCGCGGCCTGCCAGGAAGGCGGATACGAGGGTGGCACCGTCTGGTACTGCGGAGGCGGAGGAGGCGCCTGGGGCTGATTGTGGTGCAGCAATCCACCCAGAAAGCTGGTAGCCTTCGCCGGCTGCGGGGACGGAGCCTGTAATTGCTGCTGCATCCGCTGCATCTGCGCCCGCGCCTGCTCCAGCGCTATGTTCTGGATCAGCACTGTCTGTGCCAGCTTATACAGCGCGTCCGGATCACGCGCCAGTCCATCATTCAGCAGCGCTTCGGCATCCGGATCCTTTTCGGTCAGCTGCGTTCCCTCTACTTTGCGGACGAGGTCGTCCAGCATCTGCGATTCCTGGGGAGTCATTCGATTTCTCCTTCGCGATATCTATACGTACGATGCGGCTGCCTGGTTTCCACTGCAACCGCTGCCCCGGTTGGTGCGGTTCGGACGCGAAAAGACCCTCGCGCTGGTTAGCGGCGAGGGTCTGCCGGTCATGACTCCGCACTCAGTAAATGCGGAAGTTAACCTCGATGTCGATTTCAACGGCTACCGGATGGCCCTGATACATGGCGGGCTTGAATTTGTACTGCCGCACTGCTTCGATCGCCTTCTCGTCCAGCCCCATGCCCAGCGGCCGCACCACGCGGACGCGCTGAGGATTACCCTGCGCGTCCACGATCAGCCCCACCACGCACACGCCTTGATACTTGGCACGCCGCGCTTCATCGGAGAATTCCGGATCAGGAGCAAAGACCAGCACCGGATTGGAGACTCCGCCCCCGGGATGCATCAGGCCCCCGCCGTAGCCACCGCCCGAGCCAGGACCGATACCGCCGCCTGTACCCGAGCCGATGCCACCGCCGCCCCCGGTGCCGAAGCCGGAACCGGATCCCGAGCCCTGCGAGGCCAGCGCAATCTGTGGTGACTGCGGAACGCCGATGTTGGGCATGTTGGGGTTATCAGGCAGCTTGATCTGCTGCGGCATTGCCACA
This sequence comes from uncultured Acidobacteriota bacterium, assembly GCA_963825195.1. GTDB lineage: Bacteria > Acidobacteriota > Terriglobia > Terriglobales > Acidobacteriaceae > Palsa-343. The sequence goes on along the minus strand of CAWGSD010000005.1, from coordinate 3,615,679 downwards.
GTTGGTTCCACTGCCAGCTTTGGATGATCTATTTTGAGAATCTGCGGAGGCGCGATCTGCGTCTTCGTCATCTTGGGAAGCTTGCCTTTGGAGGCTTCCACAATCTCGTGATTGCCGCCTCCACCACCGCCGCCCATCGTCTGCTGCTGCGGCATGGGCGGGATATAGGGCGTCACGTCCACGGGCGTGACGGCCATCTTCTTCTGCACAGACCGCTGGTGCCACTGGTCCAGCGCAAAGAGCAGAATCAAGGACAGAATGACTACATGCATCACAAAGGAAAGGGCACTCGACGCCGGGCTCCGTCTGACCCTGAGCGGATCGCTCACGGCCACCGGTTGCGAGGTCAGCACCAAAGGCGGCAGCTTCTTCGGGAAAAGCGCGTCCTGGAGACTATTCCACAGCGTTTTCCAGATCGGCTCCTCGATGAGTGAATCCAGACTTCCGAGCCGCGGAAGCTCAGGCTGAGGCCCTGTCGCCCGAGTTGTTGTCGATCCCAGTTCCTGAGGCGTCAAAACCGATATCCCCATACTTGCTCGCCGGACTCGCGCCCAGCTTCTCCTGATTATGAATGACAGCTGCCCCACCTGTCTTGGCCGGACCAGCCGCGTGATTCCTATGATGCCGATTCACTCAATGAGATGCCGCTCGGTTACCTTCGTCTTCAACTCACTCTTAACCCCATAGACGCGGGACCCTCCCGGAAGTCACGGCAACCCTCCGGCTACAATGAAGTTTTATTCACTCGCACCCCCTAAGTGACGGAGAAACGATGTCCTCTGCTTTGCCGCCCGGCGGTGAAAAGACCGCCGTGTCCGGGAATCCACCCCTGAAAGATACCCTCTCCCTGCCCCGCACCGACTTCCCGATGAAGGCCAACCTGCCGCATAACGAGCCGGCGCGGCTGGAGCTGTGGAAAAAGTCCAGCCTCTACGAGCGCATTCGCGCCTCCCGCCAGGGTGCACCCCGCTGGGTCCTCCACGACGGCCCTCCCTACGCCAATGGCCCCATCCACCTCGGCCACGCCCTCAATAAGTGTCTGAAAGACTTCATCGTTAAGTCGAAGACGATGGCCGGCTTCGACTCGCCCTACGTTCCCGGCTTCGACTGCCACGGCCTGCCCATCGAGATCAAAGTCGACGAGAAGCTGGGGCGCAAGAAGCTGGCGATGCCCGCCGACGAATTCCTCCGCCACTGCCGCGAGTACGCCCAAAAATATATCGACCTCCAAACCAGCCAGTTTGTCCGCCTCGGCGTGTTCGGCCGCTGGGACATGCCCTACACCACCATGTCGCGCGACTACGAAGCGCGCACTCTGGAAACCTTTTATCGGTTCCTCGAAGGCGGTTTCGTCTATCGCGGCCTCAAGCCCGTCTACTGGTGCATCCACGACCGGACGGCACTGGCCGACGCCGAAATCGAATACGAGCAGCACTCCAGCCCCAGCATCTACGTCCGCTACGATCTCACCAGCGATCCTGCCCTGATCGACCCCGCACTGGCCGGGAAGAGCGTGGCCACCATCATTTGGACCACCACGCCGTGGACGCTGCCCGCCTCCCTGGCGGTCGCCTTCCACCCCGAGTTCGACTACGTCGCTCTGGAACAGGATGGCAAAGTCTACATTGTCGCTGAGGCTCTTGCCCAGTCCGTGCGCGAAGCCTGCAACCTCACCGCCGCCGTTCCCGTCGCCCGCTTCAGGGGAATACGCCTGGAACGTGCGACCTTCCAGCACCCATTCCTCGACCGGAGCATCCTCGGGGTCCTGGCCGACTATGTCACGGCCGACCAGGGAACGGGTGCCGTCCATACTGCTCCTGCCCACGGCGCCGACGACTTCCAAACCGGCGCACGCTACGGTCTCGATCAAAGCTGCCACGTGGACAATGCCGGACGCCTGCGCGACGGCCTGCCCGAGTACGATGGCAAAACAGTCTTCCAGGCCAATCCGTTCATCATCGAGCTGGTCGCCACGCGCGGAGCCCTCATGGGCCGCTCCGACATCTACCATAGCTATCCGCACTGCTGGCGTTGTCACCATCCTGTCATTTTTCGTGCTACCGAGCAGTGGTTCATCAACATCGACCACCCAATGCAGAATCCCGATGGTCCGCCAACCTCCTTCCGCCAGCGGGCGCTCGATGAAATCAAAAACAGTGTGAAATGGGATCCGGCGTGGGGGGAAGAGCGCATCTCCAACATGATCGCCACGCGTCCCGACTGGTGCATATCCCGGCAGCGCATCTGGGGCGTGCCCATCGCCGTCTTCCTTTGCCAGAACTGCCAACAGCCGCTGATGGACTGCGTTCTCAATCGCCGCGTCGTCGAGCTGTTCGAGCGAGAGGGGGCAGAGGCGTGGCACAGTCAGGCAGCCGATGCCCTGCTGCCCCACGGTGCGCATTGCGCCCAGTGCGGCGGCTCCGATTTCCACCGCGAGACGGACATTCTCGATGTCTGGTTCGACTCCGGCTCCAGCTGGCACGCGGTTCTCGAAGCCGAGCCCGGGCTCGAGCCGCCTGCCGATCTCTATTTCGAGGGCGGGGATCAGTACCGCGGCTGGTTCCACACCTCGCTGCTCACTTCGGTGGGCGTCGGCGGAGAACACGCCTCGCCTTTCCGCATGGTTGGGACCGCGGGATGGACCCTCGACGAACAGGGCCGCGCCATGTCCAAGTCTCTCGGCAACGGCGTCGACCCCGTCGACATCGCCGATCGCCTCGGCGCGGAAATCGTCCGCCTTTGGGTCGCCAGCGTCGATTTCCGCGAAGACGTCGTCAACAGCGAACACATCATGCAGCGCCTGGCGGACAACTACCGCAAGCTGCGCAACACGTTTCGCTTCCTGCTCGGAAATCTTGCGGGATTCGAGCCGGTGCGCGATGCAGTGGCCGATGAGCAATTGCTGCCTCTCGACCGTTACATGCTCGCCCGCACCAGGGAGCTCGTCGAGAAGGTTTCTGGCTCCGACGGCCGGTCTGGCTGGTACGGCGACTTCCAGTTCCACCGCGTTTACCATGCGGTGAATGAGTTCTGCATTGTCGATCTGAGCGCGTTTTACCTCGACTTGCTTAAGGACCGGATGTATACGTTTGCGCCGCAGAGTCTGGAGCGACGATCGGCACAGACCGTTCTGTGGAAGATCGCCGAAGCGCTGGTTCGCCTGGTGGCGCCCATCCTCACCTTCACCGCGGACGAGGTGTGGCAATATTTGCCGGAAGTCGAAGGACGGGCGGAGAGCGTGCACCTCGCGCTGTTCCCCCGGCCTGATGAACTCGCTGCATCCGACGCTGCTCTGGTTGAAGACTGGCGCAGGCTGCTGCAGATTCGTGACGGAGTGCTGCTGGCCCTCGAGGCAGATCGCAAAGCCGGCCGGATCGGGAAAGGGCTTGAGGCAAAGGTTGTGCTCTCCGCAAGCTCCCCCGACGACGTGCTACTCGAGAAATATCAGAACAGCCTGAAGGAACTATTTAACGTGTCCCAGGTAACGGTCCGCTCGTTGCCGGGCCAGTCGTCTGTCGACGGGACCATTGCGGACCCGATCGTTGAGACCACCGCCGCCGAAGGCCACAAGTGCGATCGCTGCTGGAATTACTACCCGGACGACTCCCCGCAGCACGTCCGCGATTTCGGCCCATGGAAGAATGTCTGCGGCCGCTGCGCCAATGCCCTGCGCCAGATGGGCTACGGCGAGGCGGCGCAGTGAGCAGCCCAGCACGCGATCGCCGTCCCTGGCTCCTGCTGCTCTCCGCGCTCATCGTGCTGCTCGACCGCCTTACGAAGACGTGGGTCGCGCATCACATCGCGGAAGGGAGCGCCATCCCCGTCATCCCCCACATCTTCCGCATTACGCACGTGCTGAACCCCGGCGCCGCGTTCTCGCTCTTTACCGATTCCCCCCGCCCTGGCCTGACCCATTGGATGCTCACTGGCTTCTCGCTGCTGGCAGGCGTCGTTGTACTGGGATTTCTGATCACGATGGGCCGCCGCTTCACCGCGACGACCGTCGCTCTGGCGTTGATTCTTGGCGGCACCATTGGCAATGTATGGGACCGCCTGCGAACCGGCCTGGTCATCGACTTCCTCGAAGTCCACATCGTCCACTACCACTGGCCCGACTTCAACCTGGCCGATTCCGCCATCGTCATCGGAGGAATTCTGCTGGTTTTCGACGCACTGTTCAACAACCATCCGGAGCGAACAGTAACGAAGTAAAACCTGGTCTGAGCGACGCTGAACAGCCCAATACCGCAAACTTCCCAAACGCTAAAGGCTAAGGTGCCGATTACTCCGCCGCCTTACGCGCAAACACATACGCTCGATGGCTCTGGTGCTCGACCTCCGGCGCATAGGGTCCGCGCTCGACGATCTCCTCCACTGCCAGTCCAGCCTCCTCCAGCATTCCCGCAATCACGGCCGGCTCATAGAAGAAGAAATCCATCGCCACCGGCCGCCCGAACATTTCACCCACCCGCACGACTTCGCCACCGGTGTGGAAAGCCAGCAGCAGCAACCCTTTCGGCTGCAGCACCCGCCGCATTTCCGCAACGACCTGCGGCAACGACTCTTCCGCGATGTTCACGATGGCATAGAACGCTGCAATTCCAGCCAGCGAATCATTTTTGAGCTCCAGTGCCATCATGTTGCCCCGTAGAAAGGTGAGGTCCGGATTCAGCCGCCGCGCCTCCTCCACCATCCCCGGCGACAGGTCCAGCCCAAACACCTCCGCGCCCGCCTCGCGCAGGAAGCGCGCCACCTGACCCGGTCCGCAGCCCATATCGCACACCGGTCCGCGTCCGGCGGTTTCCGCTGCAAAACGACTCAACAATTCTCTATCCATCGGCTTCTTTTCCAGTTCGTGAAATAGCCGGCGCGCATATTCATCCGCTATGCAGTCATAATTCTCACCAACGGATTTTGTGACGCTCTCGCTCACCGAGCCTCCGGATCTGCCCTTGGGAATTGTGTCGCGCGATGCCTCTGCAGATATTTCTCAGAAATTATGATATCGGCTGTCGTATTCACTCGACTAACCTGGTCTGCGTGAGTCCAATTTGTGTTTCCCGGAGGAATCACCGATGGAACTGAAACAATTTTTCCTGGAACAACTCGAGGCCGAGGCGGCGGCCTCGCGCAAGGTCCTGGAGCGCGTGCCTGAGGGCCACAACACATGGAAGCCGCATGAGCGTTCCATGGAACTCGGCTATCTTGCCGCGCTCGTGGCTACGATGCCGGGGTGGGTCGCTATGATGATCGACCAGGACGTAACGGATCTTGATGGTGCCGACGGCGGCTTCCGCACTCGCAGTGTCGAGTCCCGCGCCGAGTTGCTTCGCCTTCTCGACGAGGGGCTTGCCAAATCCCGCCGCGCGCTGGAGAACACCACAGAGGAACATCTGATGAAGCCCTGGCGCCTTAAGTTTGGCGGCCAGATCCTCACCGAAGGCCCTCGTTACAGTCAGATTCGTGAGGGTACCCTGAGTCATCTCGCTCACCATCGTGGCCAGTTAACCGTCTACCTGCGCCTGAACGAGGCAAAGGTTCCGGCTATCTATGGACCCAGTGCGGACGAGCGGCACTAAGTCCAGATCGTTTGCCATGCGGAACCCCACGGAGAGAGGTTGTCAGGTCTCTGCGTAACCGGTTACATTTCCCGCGCGGGCTTCCTGCACTCCAGGAAGGAAGCCCGCCAGGAGAAGTGCTATGAAATCCCTCCCCGCTACTTTCGTCGTCCTGTCACTCCTGCTGGCAGCAGGACCGAGGCTAAACGCAGCAACCAACGCCGTGCCGCACGCTCTGCCTCCTCATGCGCCGACGGCGAATTATGTATGGCCTAAAACCTACACTAACCCTCTATCCCTGGAGACCAGCAATGGTCCGGCGGTGAGTTGTCCCGATCCGGCCATCATCAGCCAGACGACCGACGGGCACACCACCTGGTATCTTTATTGCACCGGCGATCCGCTCAACTCGAGCGATGTGAATGCGCAGGGGCAACTGAATTCGCACCTGATCACGCAATACGAATCGTATGATCTGATTCACTGGACCTATATTGGCGACGCGTTCCAGCAGACGCCGGTGTGGGTTGGCAATGCGACGAATCAGTTATGGGCTCCGGCCATTAAGCAATTCAACGGGCAGTATTATCTCTACTTCGCCGCGCCAGCCACGCTGCAGGGCGGATCGGCCATCGGCGTCGCGACCAGCAAGAGCCCTGCCGGACCGTGGACGGACAGCGGAAAGCCGGTAGTTGCGCCCGAGAACAACCCGTATAACGGTGCGCCCGGACGCGCAGTCATCGATCCGGATGAAATTCTGGATGCGACAGGCCAGCGCTACATCTCCTACGGAAGCTTCAACGGCGGTATTAGTATCCGCAAGTTATCAGCGGACGGGCTGACCTCCGATCCCACTTCAGAACAGCAAATCGCCATCGATAACTACTTTGAAGGCGGCAATTTCTTTTATCACGAAGGCTACTATTACTTCTTCGCCTCGGTGTCGACCTGCTGCGATGGTCCGCTGAGCGGATACAGCGTCCGGGTGGGGCGAGCGTCCACACCGCTGGGGCCGTTTCTCGATAAGAACGGCGTATCGATGAATACCTTTGCGCCGGGCGGAGATGTTTCGATTGCGCCCAATGGCAATCGCTGGGTCGGGCCTGGCGGCAATGTGGTTTTTACGGATGATGCCGGGCAGGATTACATGCTGTATCACGCCATTGACTTGTCTGCGCCTTATTTCGACGGCTTTCCCGGAGCAACGCGACGGCCGGCGCTGATCGATCGCATCCAGTGGGTGGACGGATGGCCTGAGGTACGCGCAGGACGGTGGGCCTCGGCGAGTGCGCAGCCAGCCCCCGCCGCACAGCCCTGGGAATACAACCAGGCGCAGGATCAGATACTGGTGCCGAATGCCGTTCCGGGTCCGGAGATCAAGGCCCTGTCGGACGAATTCAACTTAACGACGCTGTCGAAACAATGGCACTTCATCCATCCCAATGCCAACAACGCCTACGTGCTGACGGGCAGCGCGTATGAAGTGGAGACGCAGGGGCCGGATGAGAACAGCGATCCGACACAGGTATCGATTCTCGGCGAGCCGGTGCCCACTTCGGGTAACTGGATGGTCGAGACCAGGGTGACGACCAGCGTGCCCTTCAATAACAGCTGCTGTTACAACTTCGCGCAGGGAGCGCTGTTCATCTATCTGAACGACGAGAACAGCATCAAGCTGGATGTTTTCCCTGACTGGGACACCCGCCAAACGGAGTTTGGCAAGCAGATTGGTCCGGTTCCGCCGAATTATCCCACCTATGATCACCAGAACGTCGGCACAGCAGCGGAAACGACCTGGCTGCGCATTGCATGTTATCGCATCGGCAACCAGGGAGAACTGTACATGTCTTATTCATCGACCGATGGGGTGAACTGGACGAAAGGGGGAACCTGGCAGCATCAGCTGGGATCGAGCGCCCAGATCGGCATATCCGCCGAGAATACTCCGGGCTTTACGATGGATTTCGACTACGTGCGCGTCTATCGATTGCCTTGAACCCGGCAGTCGATTGGCCTGGACCAGCGGTCGGCCTGCAATTGCTCCGCCGGCCGCTCTTCATCAAGCTTAACCAGGATGCGCTTCGCGCTCGATTTCCAGGACATCCCGGCGGTCATGACGGCCTCCAAACTGTGACATCTGCAGCCACCACGAATAACATGCGATGCCTGCAAGACAGATGATTCCGCTGAGCACGAAGGCCGGAACATAGGAGCCGGAGCGCCGGATGAGCCAGCCGGTCACGACTGGACCGATGATGCCGGGAAAATTCCCGATGAAATTCTGAAAGCTCACCCAGGAGCCTACCTGCTCGCGGGGTGCCACCTGTTGCGGAACGACCAGAATTCCGGAGATCAGGATGCCAGATGTAGCCGCTGCGTAGAGGAACAACAGGGCCATGCCGCGGGCGGCAATGAGGCTGGCCGGCACGAGCAGCAGCCCAAGCAGGAAGCCGATGGCAATGACGACCTTCAGCGACAAGCCGATTGGCCACCCGCGACGCAGCAACGCCTGCACGAACCAGCCTCCGGCCATTTCGCTGCACCCCACGATGAGATAGAGCAAGCCGGCGACCCACCCCAGGCTTGCCAGCGAAACGTGTTTTGCTGTGTAGAGCCAGGAGGGTCCCCAACCGACCAGGAGATACCAGAAGTAATTCCAGCAGAAGTATCCCAGCGCCATACCCCAGGCGTTGCGGCTGCGCAGCATGGCAACCCACGCAGCGCGCGATGGCCCGCGGGAAGGGCCACCACGATGCGCGGCGCCGGCGATGCGCGGCGGAGCGGGATAGAGCAGCAGCCAGGGAACAAGCCAGAGCATGCCGATCATCCCGGTCGAAAGGAAGAGCCATCGCCAGCCGAAATGATGGAGGATCCACACCTCGACCACCAGGCCAATCGCCAGTCCGGCCTTGCAGCCGATGTCGAAGACCACGGAAGGAATAGCGCGCTCATGGGATCCAAACTGCTCGCTGATAAATTTGAGGCCGCCTGGCAGGTAGATGGACTCGCCGATGCCGAGAAGGAGGCGGAAGAACATGAGCGTCAGCAGACCGCTGGCGAGCCCGGTAGCAGCCGATGCCCCGCACCATAGGGCAAACGCTCCCGCATACAGCCACTTGAGCGGCCAGCGATCGACCAGCCATCCTACCGGCAACTGAGCCAGTGTGTAGGTGATCGAAAAGGCCGCTAGCGCGCATCCCTGCTGCAGAGGATCGAGGTGCAGGTCGTGCCCGACAAAGGGCAGCGCCACGCTCAGATTGCCGCGATCGAGGTAGTTGAAGAAAGCCGCCAGCGAGAGCAGCGTTATGGGAATCCAGCGTTGACGCGTCGGATGAGATTGCATGCGCAGCGGGGATTTCAATGTATCACCTGGATCAGCGGGCATGCGGCGCGGGAAAGGCAGCCCACGACTCCGGTGGGCAGGAATATGATGTTGCGGGATCAGGTTTCTTTCTTTCAGGAACAGAATCGAATGACATTGACAAGGCCCTTCGTTTACGCCGCCATTAGCGCGCTCGCATTCACCATCTTCCTCACCTCGATCGGATGTTCGAAAAAGCCGGAAGCGAACTCTTCGCTGCAGAGCGGCGCCGAACAGCCGAGCGGCCCAACTCCCGCGAATCAGATCACGCCGCAGGTCGAGCGCCTCGATCCGGCTCTGGCGGAGATCGTTCCCGTGCAGCCGGTACTGGAAAAGGTAGCCACAGGGTTCAAGTGGACTGAGGGTCCGGTGTGGATACCAGCGGGCTATCTCCTGTTCGCGGAGATCCCGAGCAACAGTATTCGCAAGTGGGTGCCGGGAGGCGGCGTCAGCATCTTTATACAACCGAGCGGATATAAGGGTTCGGCTCCTTATGGCGGACCGGAGCCAGGCTCGAACGGCATGACTCTCGATGCGCAGGGCCGGCTCACAGTGGCAGGACATGCGCAGCACGACGTCTGGAGGCTGGAACAGCTGGATCCCAATGCACAGGTGACCATCCTCGCCGACAAGTACCAGGGCAAGGAGCTGAACAGCCCCAACGACCTTGTCTATAAATCCGACGGCTCGCTTTACTTTACCGATCCCCCCTACGGACTGCGAACGCAGAAGGACAATGATCCGGAGAAACAACTGAAGGTGAATGGCGTCTATCGCGTGCCCGGAGCGCTGCAGCAGAAGCCAGGCGCCCCTCCAGCGCGCACGAAACTGCAGCTGCTGGTCAAAGATCTGACCCGGCCAAACGGGATCGCGTTTTCTCCCGATGAGAAATATCTGTACGTGAATAACTCAGAGCCAAAGAAGATATGGATGCGCTATACGGTGAAGCCTGATGGGAGCCTCACCGATGCGAAGCTGTTCTTCGATGCGACGGCGGACACCCGGCCTGGAGCGCCGGACGGCATGAAGGTCGATGAGAAAGGGAATGTCTATAGTGCCGGTCCCGGAGGGGTGTGGATCTTTTCTCCGGACGGAAAACATCTCGGTACCATTGATATGCCGGAGAGGGTTGGGAATCTCGCGTGGGGCGGCGCAGATCATACGACGCTCTATATCATGGCGAGCAGTAGCGTCTACCGTATTTCCCTGCAGATTCCTGGTATTTATCCCGGCCCGCACTAAGGGGCTGGGGCTGGACTTCCATGGCGGGTCCCCTCAGGAGTTCGAAACGCCGGCCGCCTCGGACTGGAGAGAGCGGAGCACGGTTTCCGCCGCTTCCTGCCCGGTGCGAATGCAGTCGGGAACGCCAATGCCCTGGTACGCGTTGCCCGCGAGGGCAAAAGCAGGCAGCCCTTCCACGCTGGCTCGGACCTGCTGCATGCGCTCCAGGTGGCCGACACCGTATTGCGCCATCGCCTGCCGCCAGCGGTGAATGCGAACGAAGCCAGGGTGAGCGCGAACCCCCGGGACTTCAGACAGTTCTCTTTGGGCAATTCCGGTAATGGTCGCGTCCGTCTCATCGAGAAGCTGGTCGTTGCCCGCCCCGCCGAGGAAACAGCGGAGCACTCCCTTTCCCGGCGGCATGCGGCCGGCGAACTTCGCATGAACAAAGGTACAGGCCAGCATCCTGCGCTTTTCCGTTGCCGGCACCAAGTAGCCGAAGCCAGGAGGCAACCCGGCGAGTTGGTCGAGGCCGTATCCAAAGTTGACGGTGATGGAAGAGCTATAAGGAACGCCGGACAGCGCGTCGGCCAGGGTGCGATCGACTGAACGCAGCAGCCCGCCGGCGACCCACGCTGGCAGCGCGAGAATGAGGCCATCGAAGCGCTCCTCACCGAACGCCGTCTTGAGCACCCAGCCGGGCTGTAGCTCTGGCCGGTGCGTGTTGGTGTGGGCCCCGTCGACGCGGGCGATCGACTGCGCAGGCGTGCTGACGTGCACCGATCCTGCAGGAAGTTGCGCGGCTATGGCATCCACCATCTGGCGCATACCTCCGCGCAACGTGGTAAAGAGCGACGGAGGAGGACCGGGCTTTCTGCCGGCCGATGCGCTGGAAGCTGCCATGCGCTTGCGGGCGGCCAGCATGGCACGGGAGAGGCTGCCGTAACTCTGCTCCATTTCGACCATACGCGGCAGAACCGCGCGGACGCTGAGCTGCGTCGCATCGCCGCCATAGACGCCGGAGAGCAGCGGCGACACAAGGCGATCCACGGTTTCCTGGCCGAAGTGGCGGCGAGTCATGGCGGCAACGGACTCATCCTGCGTGGCGGCGGCCGGCGGGAAGAGGTACTCGCGGGCCATGCGCAGCTTGGTCGACCAGGAGAACAGTGGCGTCAGCGCGGTCGGCAGCAGCTTCGTCGGCACCATAAACATCAGCCCATCGGGCAGCGGGATCAGCCGATTGCGGACGAGGATGTAGGTCCTGCGTTCGGAGTCATTGGAGCCGAGAAGCTGATCGGCGATGCCGAGTTCGCGACAGAGCGCGGCGGCAGCCGGCTTTTCCGTAAGGAACGAGTCGGGGCCACCTTCGACGACACAGCCGTCGACGATTTCAGAGTTGATCACACCGCCGAGCTGCCCTGCGGCTTCGTAGAGGTGGAACTCCAGAGGCTGGCCGGCGCGGCGCGCCTTCTCGAGCGACCAGGCGGCGCTCAGACCAGCGATGCCGCCGCCCAGGATAGCGATGCGCCGGGTTTGGGGAGTGGGTGCCAACGTGATTCCTGTTTTGTTCGGGATTAGAAGCCCCTTTTCATCTTGTTCGCTCACGCGGGGCTAAACTCCGCGCTTTTCTACCGAAGCCCTGCTTCGCACGGCCGATGCACCCCTGCGGTGCTGCAATCGATGTCAGGGCCATGGCCTTCCGCTTGTTACGGCACAACTCGATTACTCGTTCGAAGGCTGGATCGGGTTGGCTGCCTGCGAGTGCGCGACCTCTAGCTGAATAAGATCATGGGCGGTGCAGGTAGGGGAAGCGTCTTCCTGATTGGGGTCAGGGTGGTAGCCGCGCGGCTGGTAGATGCAGCAGGGCTCCTCGGCGAGCACGTCGCCGGTAACGGCATAGGCCCGGGCACGGGATCCACCACAAATATTGCGGTACTCGCAGGCGCCACATTTGCCGTGCAACAGATCCGAATTGCGCAGCTGTACGAAGATCGGCGATTCCTGGTAGATGTGGGCGAGGGTGTCGTTGTGGAGGTCGCCGCCTTCAATGGGCAGGAATCCACTGGGGTAGACCTTGCCGATATGCGAGATGAAGACGAAGCCGCGGCCATCGTTGACCCGTTTAGTGGCCCAGCCGACGGCTTTATCTTCGCTGCCGGAGCCGGGATGGCTGGTCCACCCGTGATGGCCGGTGGGACGAGCGCCGGCGTCGTCGTGAACCCCCACCGTGGGGCGTCCTTCCTTCATACGCTGCTGGATGAGGTAGCGGCGATAGTGCATCGCTTCGGTGGTCTTGATGGCGAAGGGGACGCGCTTAGTGAGGTCCCACATCTTCGCAAAGACGTCTTCAAACTCCTCCCCGGTGAGCAGGTCAGCGACCTGGCCGCGGCCGACGGGAACGAGGAAGAAGAAGCTCCACATCACGATTTGCTTCTCGGTCAACAACACAGAGAGACGATCGAGATCTGCGATGTTCAGGCGGCTGACCACGGTGTGGACCTGGATGGGCAGCTTCGCTTCGTTGGCCCAATGGATGGCTTCAAGGGTGCGCTCCCACGTACCGGGAATGCCGCGGATCGAATCGTGAATCTCCGGTACTGAGCCGTCGAGACTCACGGCGAGACGCGCCAGACCCGAGTCTTTCATCCGGAAGATCGCGTCTCGCGTGAGGAGCGGCGTTGCGCTGGGCGTCAACGCCGCATGAACGCCTTTGCCGGCGGCATGCTGAATAAGCTCGAAGATGTCGGGCCGCTTGAGGGGATCGCCGCCGGTGAAGACAAAGAGCGGAACCTGGAGCTCAGCGACCTGGTCGATGAGGTTGGCGGCCTCAGCCGTCGTGAGCTGGCTGGGGTGGGCCAGCGGTTGCGCGGAAGCGCGGCAGTGTTTGCAGGCGAGGTCGCAGGCCTGGGTGGTTTCCCAGATGGCAAGGAAAGGCGCGCGATCATAATCGAGCTTGGTCATGGCCTGACGGATGTCCATGACACTAGAGAAACAGGGACCGGGCGGCGCGGGATGTGATTCAAGTCACATTGCCAAGGGGCAGAATTCCTGAAATGAACGCAGCCCTCGGAATTCGCGGCTGTGTTCGCATAGGCAGCGATTTGGCGCAATTTCCGGTAGTATCCGGCTTGAGCCATCCTTCCTGTGAATATGGCTGCGGTGGCCGCGGGATAGAGTTCCTGCGCCAGGAGATCCATGAAACGACTGCTGTTTTTGCTGCTGCTGGGATTCGCGTCTTCGGCGTTCGCCGCGGACAAACCGGTGGCCTTGTTCTATATGACGAGCGATCCGAAGTCGATCCGCGATTTCTTCGCCCATTCATCGGGGATCGACCTTCTGGTGCCCACCTGGTATCAGGTGGATGAAAATGGGTTGGTCACCGGAGCGCCGGAACCCGCGGTGCTGAGCCGCGCCCAGACCGAAAAGCTTCCTGTCATGCCGATTGTGGCGCTCTTCAACAAGCGAAGCTTCCATCTGCTGGCGAACAATGCGATCGCGCAGGTGACGATGAATCAGGCCCTCATCCGCGAGTGCAAGCTGCATGGGTACAGCGGATTTCAATTCGATTTCGAGAACATTGACTGGACCGATCGCGATGCGCTGAGCGCGCTGGTGAAGACGAGTGCGGCGGCGCTGCATGAGGCGGGGCTGCAATTGAGCATCGCCACGGTGCCCAATGCTCCGGGGTATCCCGGCAGCGGCGGCTTCGCGAGGTGGATCTACACCGACTGGCGGGGCGCTTACGATCTGGCGGCGATTGCGAAGTCCGTCGATCTGGTGTGCCTGATGACCTACGACCAGAACACACGCTGGACCATGCCGGGACCGGTGGCTGGGTGGCAGTGGACCCTCGATAACCTGAAATACGCGCTCCAGTTTGTGCCGAAGGAAAAGCTGTCGCTGGGCATTCCCCTGTATGGCTACCACTGGTACGCCGGCGCGCCCACTACGAATCCCGGGACGAAGGAAGGCGGGGATGGCAGCGAAAAGCCGAATCCGACGGCGGACTACATCAGCGCGGAAGACTCGCTGCAGCTGGCGCATGACTGGAATGGGACGATTCAGTGGGACCCGGAGGATCGCACGGCGTGGTTCTACTTCTATCGCGACCAGATGCGTGAATGGGTTTTCTTCACCGACCTGCGGACGTTTAAGGAGCGCTATCAGCTGATGCAGCAGTACGGCCTGGAGGGCTTCTGCTCGTGGGTTCTGGGCGAAGAAGACCCGTCGATCTGGGGCTATTTGCCGCCCCGTTCGTAGCGGATTGCTGAGGGCGGCGCGCGGCGTTGCGCGCTTGGGGACAATCGGAACCAACCGCAATTTTCTTCTGAACGGAAGGAACGATTTCGCATGCAGTATTTTCTCGGCGTCGATGCCGGAGGCACCAAGGCAGAATTTGCGCTCGGCGATGACACGCGTGAACTGTCGCGGGTGCGCGTAGGCACCATCAAGCGGATGAAGGCCAATGCGGAGACCACGGAGGCCAATCTGCTGGAGGCTCTGCGGCAGCTTGAGTCAGCCACCGGTGTTTCGGCCCGATCGATCACGCGCTGTTGCATCGGTACGGCAGGGGAGTCCGTGCCGCTGGTGGTGAACTGGCTGACGGAGGCGTTTGCCCGCCACGTCGGCGGCGAACTGATGATTGTTGGCGACGTGGAGATCGCTCTGGACTCGGCGTTCTTTGGTAAACGGGGCGCGCTGGTGCTCGCGGGTACGGGTTCGAATGTGGCAGGACGCGCGGTCACAGGAAGGATCGCCCGTGCAGGCGGGTGGGGGCCGGCCTTAGCCGATCAGGGATCGGGACACTTCCTCGGACTGGAAGGATTGCGGCGGGGGTTCCTGGCGATCGACCAGCGGCGCCGGACGCGACTGCTGGACGATGCGCAGAAATTTTGGAAGCTGGGGTCGCTTGCGGATCTGATCGAATTCGCGAATGCCAACCCCGCGCCCGATTATTCGAAGCTGGCCCCGCTGGTGGTGGATGCGGCCGCGGATGGCGACGCGGTTGCGCGGGAGGTGGTGCAGCAAGGCGGGGCCGATCTCGCGGAACTGGCCTCCTTGGTCATCGAGCACATTCGCAGTCTGGAGGGTGATCCCGCGCCATTCGAAGTGCCGCCCGTAGCTGTGGCCGGCAGCATCCTCGAGCGGGTGGCTCCGCTGCGAAGGGCGCTGGTGGACGGCCTGCGGGAGCGGTATGGCGCGATCACGGTTCTGGATGCGCCGGCCGACCCTCCCGCGGGTGCACTGTGGAGAGCACGGCAGCCGCTGGATTCCGCACAGCCTTAAGCTGACGAGGCAGCGCCGTCCCTTAGTCCTCGTCTCCCTCCTCCGGCATATCGGTCGGAGCCCTTTCCAGGTTGACAGCGGGACGATTCACCTTGTGCAGTTGGTTATTCAAATCCGGCAGGCGTTTCTGCTGGAAGTCATCCCACGCCGCCACCACTTCCTGCCCCTCGCTCTCGGCATGGGTAGCTGCCTCGCGCTGAGCCTGCGTAGGCGGATTATCCGACTGTTCCAGCTCTGCATAGAGTTGGCCTGCCTCGCTGGTCACCTCATCCAGGCCCGGGACGTGCTTCGCCTGATCGCCCTTCAGCAGCATCTGCAACGCCGTGGTGTATTCCGCAAGCTGCGCTTTGAGCACGTCATTTGCCGGTACCCCGACCTGCTCCGTCACCGAATGCGCCGCCAGGTCCGCTTTCGAGACCGCGTTCAGCGCTTCCGCCATGGCCATCTGCGCCGCGTGCAACGCCTGGAGATCAGCGAGTGATGTATGGACGCGCGGATCCATCTTCACGGTAAGAGGCTGCGAGTCCGACTGGCCATCGACGGTAAGGCGGACGGTGTAGGTGCCAGGCAGCACCAGCGGCCCCTGCGGTGTGAGGGGAGTCCGATGCGGCACTGCCGAGATGGGATATTCGTAGTGGGTTGCGGTTGGTGCGGTCGCGCGAAGATCCCAGACCCAGCGGTGCAGGCCGGCCCCGCTGGGCAGCGGGCCGTGCATCTTGGGCCAGTAGGGCGGAATCAGGTCGCTGCGCAATTGCTCGGCGGTGGGAGTCACCGGATCGGTGCTCGAGTAACTGCGTAGCACTGTGCCCTGGGCATCGAGGATTTCCAGTGTCACGCTTTGGGCAGCGTGGGGCAGATCGTAGTCGAGGATCGCGCCGTCGGGTGGATTCGCTCCCGCCGGTTCGTCCGGAGGCATCGGCGTATCGGTGTACTCGGACCGGCGCACCCGCCATGCCGCCGCGGGCGTCAACAACACAGGTGGCTGCTTCCCTGCTGCAGCGGCGAGTTGCCGCAGCGGGCTGACGTCGTCCAGGATCCAGAAGGAGCGGCCATGGGTAGCAACGACCAGATCGTCGTCTTTTACAAGGAGGTCGCGCATGGAGGTATGCGGCAGGTTGTACTCGAGCGGCTGCCAGCGGTCGCCATCGTTGAAGGAAACGAATACGCCGTGCTCGGTTGCGGCGTACAGCAGGCCCTGCTGTACAGGATCGGCGCGTACGGCGTTGACAGGTGCATCGTCCGGCAGGCCGGCGCTGATGGACTGCCAGGTCTTGCCGCCGTCGTGGGTGCGGAACGCATAAGGATGCAGGTCGTCGATGCGCATGCGGTTCACAGCCACATAGGCGGTGTCGTCGTCAAAGCGAGAAGCGTCGATCTGCGCAATTTTGCTCCATGGAGAAATGCCGGGCGGCGTGATGTTGCTCCAGTTGGCGCCGCCGTCGCGCGTGATCCAGACGAGGCCATCGTCCGTTCCGGCCCAGATGGTTTGCGTGGTTTTATAGGAGGCGGCGACGGAGTAGATGGCGCCGAGCCGCTGGCTCTGCTGCTCCGCTGTGAGTGCAGGCAGCGATGCAGGCTGGCCGGCTTTTTCCTGGCTCAGATCGGGACTGATGGTCTGCCAGGTATGACCGTAATCGGTGGTTTTGAAAAGGTGGTTGGCCGCGTAATACATGGTGTGCGGATCGACCGGAGAGAACAGAATCGGCTCAGTGCGGTCGGCGCGGTAGTCCTTCTTGTGCACGGGCAGCGGCGAAACGTTTTGCACCTCGCCGGTGATGCTGTTGTAGCGCGAGACCTCGGTGCGTCCAGCCCCGTAAATAATGTCGGGATGCAGTGGATCAGGCGCGGCATAGCCATACTCGATGATGCCCGCCGGATGCCACTCGCGGAAGGTGATCTCACCGTCGTTCCCGCGGGTTGAAATGCAGACGGAGCCGCTCTCCTGCTGACCGGCGCACACCTTGTAGGGGAATGTATCTGTGGCTGCGACATGATAAAGCTGCGCGGTGGGCTGGTTATACCAGGTACCCCAGCTTTCGCCTCCGTTGACGCTGACGACAGCCCCCTGATCGCTCACCAGCAGCAGAATGCGGGGGTCGCGCGGATTGACCCAGAGATTTTGATAATCGTCGCCGCCGGGAGCGCCGCGCAGGCTGATCCAGCTCTTGCCGCCATCAGTGGAGCGGCAGGTGACAATGCTGGTGCTGTAAACAACGTTGGGATTCTGCGGATCGGCAACCGGCACCGGCAGATCGCCGCCGCCGATCTTCATCGCGGGACGGGGATCGTCAATGATCTTGCGCCAGCTTGCGCCTGCGTCGTCGGAGCGATAGACACCCAGTCCCTTTGCCGTCGCATACCCGCCCTCTTCTTTGGTCGAGAGCGTCGCGTAAAGGCGCTGCGGATCGCTGGCAGCGATGGTGACATTGATCTGCACCAGGTCCGCGGGCAGGCCGTTAGTCAGCTGTTTCCAGGTGGATCCGCCGTCAACAGATTTGAAGAGGCCACCGTTCGATCCGGCATAGCTATTGGCATCTTCCCAGGGCCCTAAAGTCTCCTGCCAGAGCGATGCGTAGACGATGCGCGGATTCTTTGGATCGACGACGACATCGGAGCCGCCGGTGCGTTCGTCCCGGTAGAGAACTTTCTTCCAGGTTTTGCCGCCGTCTTCAGAACAGAAGATGCCGCGTTCCGAATTCGGCCCGTAGGGATGGCCAAGCACTGCGGCGAAGAGTCGGTTGGGATTCGTGGGATCCACAGCAATCGCGGGGATTTGCTCGCCGTCGCGGAGGCCCAGATGCGTCCAGGTTTTGCCTGCGTCCTCAGAGCGGTAGATGCCATCGCCCACGGAGAGATCGGGACGGTGCAGGCCCTCGCCGCTGGCCACGTACACGATGTTGCTGTTCGAAGGTGCAACGGCGATGGCACCGATGGACTGCGTGTCCTCGGCGTCGAAGATGGGATTCCACGTGCGGCCGTAGTCTGTCGACTTCCAGACGCCGCCGTCGACCTGCCCGATGTAGAAGACGTTGGGCTGATCGGGAACGCCGGCCGCAGCACGGGTCCGGCCTCCGCGGAAGGGACCAATCATGCGCCAGTGCATGTCGGGCATGGAGCGCGTATCCTGGGCGGCGACGGGCGAGCCGGGCAGAAGGCCTGCGGCGATGACGGCGCCAATGAAGAAGAAGTGCGAGGCGGAAAGGCGGCTCATCCGAATCGGCATGATGGCTGGAGTTTTCCTTTCAGAACGGGGCCGGGCGGAAAACAGCTCAGGGCACATTGTAACGGTGAGGAAATCAAAATTCGATTTGCGCGGAGAACTGCAACTCGCGCGGCTCCAGCTGATTGGTGACACCGGGCAGCGGCGCGCCGAAGCCCGGGAGCGGTGTGGCACCGTTGCCCCACGTGCCGCTGAAGCCGACCACGTTGCGATGGTTGAGCACGTTGAAGGCTTCGGCGCGCAGGTTGGCGTGCACCCGCTCTGTGCCAAGCGCGATACGCTTCCCGACAAACGGAGCCACATCGTAGATTGGCGTGCCACGCCCCGTATTGCGTCTAACCACGGTGCCGTTAATCACGGGGCGATCTGTGGTCGCGCCAGTGTCACCGCTGTTGTTGAGGCCGGTAACGATGTTGTAAGGCAGGCCGCCGGCCAGGGTTGCGATACCGCCGGTAGTGAACCCGAAGGGCACTGCCCATGCACCGCTGAGAACCAGACGATGCCGCTGGTCGAAGATGGCATTGCCCATCTCGGCTTCACCGGTCATCCGCGGATCATTGGGGTTCTGGCTGGGCACGTCGGGATCGACGGTGTCCAGCGTGTGCGACCAGGTGTAGCTGGCCAGCAGCGCGGAGCCGTTGCGAGCGTGATGGCTCGAGGTTCACATCGAGTGCCTCATAGTAGGCCAGCGCCATCGTTCACGTCGCTCTGGATGACCGCGTAGGGCGGAGTTGGGCCGCTCGCCTGCTTTGGCGTGGAATCGCAAGTCAGACCATTCTGCGCGTACCAGGCGATCCAGTAGGGGCGCGTGCAGTTCGCTGCCTGTGCTGTACGCGGCGGCAGTCCCGGCATGGTGCGGATGTAAGGACGTCGGCGGATCGACGTCGAGCGGGCGAACGATGCGGAGGGTGTGGGAGCCGACGTAATCCGCGCTGAGGACCCACGCGGGCGCCAGCTGCCGCTCGACGACCCAGCGTCCACTGCTCGTTGTAAGGATTGCGGAGCGCGTCGGGATAGCCGAGCAGCGTGCTGGTGGGAAAGAAGCTGGTTATAATACGCGGCGCGCCCGGGCCGCAGATACAGGCTGCGCAGCGGAGCAACCGCGCCCGTAGGAAATGCGGGCAGCGGAACGTCGGCGACGCTCGCGGGGAATCCCGGTTCCCCCGGGGCGGCTGTGTAGTTGAAGACGCCAGTTGGCCCGGTCAGCGCGTAGTTGGCCTCGGCGTTGTCGACGACCTGCGCATCGTAGATGCCGAAGCCACCGCGCAGAGTGGTCGTGGCATGGCCCGCGACGTCATAGGCAAAGCCGATGCGCGGAGCAAGGTCGGCGCGGGAGTCGGTGAAGGTCTGCAACTCGTAACGAAGTCCGACATTGAGCGTCAGGTCGCTGGTGGGATGCGCATCTTCCTGCGCGAAAACGGCGGCGAGTGTGTCGTCGACGACGTAGTCCGCATTGCCGTAGCTCTGCGTGTAGCTCTGAACGTTCGCAATGTTTTCGAGATACGTGGCACTTTCGCAGTCAGCGATAGTTCCGGTGCAGGTCTTGTAGATGAGCTCGCCGTCGTAGATGGGTCCGCCAAACTCCTTACTGTTGCCGCCGTTGCGCGCGTGGATGACATCGAAACCGACGCGCAGTTCGCTGCGGCTGCGTGCGAGGGCGAGAGTATCGACTGCCTCGAACTGGCGGTTGATGAGCAAAGCCGACTGCGAGGTTCCCGAAGTGAAGGTGCCACCCGACGAAATCGGTACGGAAAATTCCGTACCGTAGACGACAGGAGAGAACTGCGTAATGGGGGAGGCCAGTTGAAACTGCAGCCGCGCTTCGTTGACCATGGACGGGCCGAGCACCGCAGTATCGCCCAACTCCGCGGTGTAAGTGCGCCGGTGAAAGACGCGCGCTACGGTGGGCAGCGCATTGCCGCCGACGATGCCGTTGGGGTTGGTGTCGAAGAAGCTGTCCGCTCCCAAATGCAGGAACGCGTGCTGGACCTGGCTGAAGGTCTGGTCGATACGCAGCAGGCCGAGCCAGTCGCGATAGTGGCCGATGTAGTTGCCGGGAGCGATCGGCGAGGTAACCGGGGAGGCGCGGTCCTGATAACTGTACTCGCCTGAAGCAAGGAATACGATTCGCCCCTGATGGGCCAGCGGTCCCGAAGCCGTCGCTGCGCCCTGCGCCAGCGTGTCTCGGGTGATGTCGTTTCCGCTGGTGGCGCTGGCAGAGGAGAATCCGGAGAGCTCCGCTTCCGGGCCGGATGGCCGCCATAGACCGAGAATATCCCCGTGGTACTCGCTACCGCCGCGGCGGGTAACGATGTTGACTACGGCACCTTCGCCGAAGCCGTAGTCCGCTGTAAAGGCGCTGTCGAGCACCGTCATTTCAGCGACGGTATCGAGCGGGACGTTGGTGAAGATCGTCTGGCGACCCCACACATCGTTGCCATTTGCGCCATCAACTTCGAACCAGGTCTGGCGGCGTCCTGTTCCGTTTGCGGTAAACAGATCCTGGTTCATGAAGATGTCGCCCTGGTTGATGGCAGGCCGGTTGGCTGCATTGAGCAGCGGCAGCCAGGTGATGCGGCGATTCAGCAGCGGCAATGCCCGCACCTGCTCAGCGGCGAGGCGGTCACCGAGCTGAGGCTCATCGGTGCGGACCTCTCCAGCGGCCCCGGTCACCAGCACTTCGGCGTGCACGCTTGGGATTTGCATCTGGAGTTGCAGCGTCGCGGTGGCACCGGCAGCGAGTTCGAGCCTCGCCGATGTGGCGTCGGCCAATCCTGTGAAACGTACCAGTACCTGCAGGGGCTGTTCGGCAGGCAAGCCCTCGGTTGCGAAGGTGCCCTGCGCGTCGGTCTGCATCGTTCGCAGGACGCGCTGCTGCGCGTCCTCAACGACGATCATTGCGCCGGAAAGGGCGACGGCATTCGGCCCGGTCACTATTCCCCGCAGCGCGGCGGTGTCGGGGGTCTGCGCCCACGCCGAGCCGGGGAACAGGAGACAACTCATGCCGGCGAGTCCCACAACAACCCAGCGGCTAATGAAAGAGGTCATGCTTCCAGCATTGCCCATTTTTCCTTTATGCGCCATAAGCCGTTGCCTTGCCTGGCCCGCGCCTTGCACACACGCGAAATCACCGTCAAAATCAACTCACCGATGACTACACTGCGTTCCCGCAGCCTGCGCTGCTCGTTTCTGCTTTCTGTTTCCATCCTGTCTCTGCTTTATTGGCTTCCCGGGGCGCCGGCACAGTCGGTTTCGCCGCAGCTCTTTAATGGCCTGCACTGGCGGCTCGTCGGCCCGTTCCGCGCCGGGCGCGTTGTTGCCGTAAGCGGCGTGCCAGGCAGCGACACAACTTACTATTTCGGCGGCGTTGACGGCGGCGTATGGAAGACGACCGATGCGGGCACGGTGTGGCAGCCGATCTTCGACCAGGAGCCGGTGGCCTCGATTGGCGCTCTGGCGGTGGCGCCTTCCGATCCGAATGTGATCTACGCAGGAACCGGGGAGTCGGATATCCGTTCCGATCTCGCCTCGGGCGATGGGATGTATCGCAGCGAGGACGCGGGTGCAACCTGGAAGCACATCGGTCTCGAGGACTCGCGCCAGATCAGCCGTATTCTTGTCGATCCTGCGGACGCGCACACCGTGTACGTCGGAGCGCTGGGTCACGCCTACGGCCCGAGCGAGGAGCGTGGCGTATATAAATCGACGGATGGCGGAGAACACTGGCAGCGCGTGTTGGACAAAGGTCCGGATGTGGGCATTGCAGATATCGCCATGGCGACGAACCAACCGCAGATTCTCATTGCGGCGACGTGGGACGCGCATCGTCCGCCGTGGAGCACGTATGCCCCACTGGAAGGCCCGGGCAACGCGCTGTATCGCTCGACCGACGGAGGCGGACACTGGACGCAAATCGCCGGGCATGGTCTGCCCGAGAGTGCCTGGGGAAGAACCGGCGTTGCGCTGAGCGCCGACGGACGGCGCGTCTACGCTGCGATCGACTGTAAAGAACATGCTGGACTGTATCGCTCCGACGATGGCGGAGACACGTGGATGCTGGTCAATACCGACAAGCGCCTGACGAGCCGCGCCTGGTACTTCAATTCGCTGGCAATCGATCCAACCGACCCCGACGTTCTCTATATTCCCAACGTTGCACTGTACCGCACGGAGGATGGCGGCAAGACCATCCAGATCGTGCGTGGCGCACCAGGTGGCGACGATTACCACCAGATCTGGATTGACCCGAAGGATGCCAACCACCTGATACTGGGGGTGGACCAGGGAACCAGCGTGAGTCTGGACCGAGGCAGGACCTGGACCACCTGGTACAATCAGCCGACGGCGCAGCTCTATCACGTCGCCACCGATCACAAATTCCCCTACAGCATTTACGGGGCGCAGCAGGACTCGGGGGCTATCGCCGTGCGCAGCCGTTCCGATCACGGCCACATCGACACGCGCGACTGGTTTCTGCCCGGCGGGAGCGAGAGCGGCTACATCGCCATCGATCCGAAGGACGAGAACATCGTTTATCTTTCCGGGACGTATGGTGAAGTTTCCCGCTCCGACTTGCGCACCTCGTTCAGCCAGAACATCACACCGTGGCCGCTGGGCGGCTTCGAATTGCCCATTAACAAACGGCGCTACCGCGACCCGTGGACACCGGTGCTGGTATTCTCTCCCGCGGACACAACCTCGCTCTACCTGGGAACGCAGTATGTGCTGAAGACCACGGACGGCGGCTTGCACTGGGCCCGGATCAGTCCAGACCTGACCGGCACGGTTGCTGGAACCAGCGATGAGGGTCCGACCACTCCTGAAAACGCCAGGCAGCGGGGCTACGGCGTAGTTTTCGCGATTGCGCCCTCGCCTCTGCGTGGGGAAGAGATTTGGGCCGGCAGCGACACCGGCCTTATCCACCTCACCACCGACGGAGGCAAGACCTGGACCAACATCACACCACCGGGCTTATCGCCGTGGAGCAAGATTTCGCTCATTGAAGCATCGCACTTTGATCCTGGAACAGCCTACGCCGCGGTGGACCGGCATCGGCTGGACGATCAGAGGCCATATCTGTACATCACCCATGATTACGGCAAGACCTGGAAGCTGTCGGTGGAGGGCATCGCGCCGCATCACTTTCTGCGAGCCGTGCGCGAAGATCCCGAACAGCGGGGCCTGCTGTTTGCCGGGACAGAGTTCGGCATCGATGTCTCCTTCGACGACGGGGAGCACTGGCAGTCTCTGCAGCGTAACCTGCCGGTCAGCTCGGTCCGCGATATGAACATCAACGGCAGCGACCTGATCGTCGCGACCCATGGCCGCTCGTTCTGGGTGCTCGACGACATTGCGCCGCTGCGCCAGGCCAGTTCGGTCCACAGCCTGGCCGCTTACTTCTACGCCCCTCCCACGGCAGTGCGCGTGGACAACGACGGCTTTCTCGGCACGCCGCTCCCGCCGGAAGAGCCGCAGGCCGACAATCCTCCCAACGGCGCCATCTTCGATTATTATCTGCGCGAGCCTGCGGCCAAAGTCACGCTGCAGATCCTCGATGCGCAGGGGCATGTGCTGCGCCACTTCTCCAGCACTGATAAGCAAGCGGTGAGCCGGCCCCTGCTGCCCATCGCAGAGCGTTGGTTTCCCAAACCGCAGGAACTGGAGACCAACGCGGGCGAGCATCGTTTTGTGTGGGATCTGGCAGCGGGTGGATCGGGTGCGGGTCTTGGCGACGACGATGATGGTGAC
Source organism: uncultured Acidobacteriota bacterium (assembly GCA_963825195.1). Classification (GTDB taxonomy): domain Bacteria; phylum Acidobacteriota; class Terriglobia; order Terriglobales; family Acidobacteriaceae; genus Palsa-343. Next base: position 3,591,285 of record CAWGSD010000005.1, on the reverse strand, counting down.
GAGGCCGGTATCCCCGCCGGACCGCGTGTGCCACCGGGACACTATACGCTTCGCCTCTCGGTTGACGGCACAACGATGGACCGGACGCTTCACGTCACGATGGACCCGCGTGCCGTGGCGACACGGCAGATACTCGACCAGCAATTCACGCTGGCTGAATCTATCTACGATCAGCTGCGCTCGGCGCATAAGGCTATGGCCGAACTGGAGAGTGTCGATAGCGAGTTGAAGAAGCTGGATTCCGTCGACGATCCGGATCTCCGGTCAGCAGCGCAGAAAGCGCAGATCAGGCTCACAACGATCCGCAACGGCGAGGCTGGCGAACACGACGAAGAGGGTGAAGGCGAATCAGGACTTGCTGCGGCCGCGGCCGGTCTCAGCAGCGATCTGCACATGATCGAGAGCGGCGACCGCGCTGCACCGTCGCAGGCTCTGGTGATCTTCCATCAGATGAGCCAGGCTGCCCGCGAAAGAATCGCCGACTGGGATCGGTTCAAGAATGCCGAGCTGGCCGCACTGAACGCTGCGCTCGTGAAGGCTCATCGCGAGCCGCTCCAGATTTCCTCCATTGAGGAACAGGTCCACTATGCCATGACTCGCTGAGCTGTCAGTGGTTGATCGACCGAGCCGGAGAGAGCAGTTGGTCACAAATTCATGGACTATCTTTCAGCGGTTTCGGACAAGCAGGCCATTCATTCACAAACCTGCTCAGAACTGCGGCTGATCCTGTTGTAACTACTGTGAAAGGGAGAACTACGGTCAGCGGAAACCAGTGGCCTGGATGAAGCAGCAGGCTTCGACCGACAGCATGACCCCCCGCTTCGTCGGCAGGTCTCATCGGTTGGCGCGCTGAGTATCTCGGGTTGATGAGACCAGTTTCGGGCAATGGGCGAGGTACTTCGATTTCCAGGTGCGATCAATACCAGACGCGGAGCCCGAAGACGAAATTGGAGTTGCTGGTTGATTTTCCGGTCACGATCGGGTCCGGGTTGCGGGGCTCGATCACGATCGCACCCGGCAAATCGGTTTGCTCCTGAAAACCGGTGTGGCTGTGATACATAGGTACCGTTAGGTATAAGTTCCATCCGGAGCAATGCCGCGATAGCTCAGTCCCGGAACCCCATTGATTGTTGTCGGTATGCGCACACCATGCCAATGAATGGAACTGAGAACCTTGAGGCGGTTGGTCATGGCGAGGGTGATGAGTTCGCCCTCGCGCCACCTGAATGTCGGTCCAGGCGACAAGCCATTCACGCCGGTTGCTACGCTGCGGCGCCCGGTGAAGTTCACGGGGAGCTTGTCCAGCATCAGTTCGAAGGGCCTGCCCGACAATTCCGCGGGTGTCCTCTTCGCGGATTCACTGAGAGCCGTCATACTGTCCCAGCCGAGCGCGGCCACCACTCCAGCGATGCCCTGAACAAACCGGCGGCGGCTGAGGAAACCAGGGCTCCCTGGGTCGATTGATCGATTCATGTTCACATCCTTCTCCTGCGCACGAAGTCTCGCACCGCAGGCAATAGACCTCCCGGGACCGGCTTGGGCCGGCTCCTGCAGAGAGCTTTCGCAGTCGAGACTTTTGGGTTCTAACGAGCGTTCTTGTAGATCATGTCCATGAGCTCGTCATACATTGCTTTTTTCTCTTCTTCCGATCCGGTCTGGATGGCATGGCTGGCGCAATGTGCGAGGTGATTTCGCATCAGGGAGCGAGCAACTGCGCGCAGTGCTTCCTGCGCAGAAGTCACCTGCATCAGAATGTCGGGGCAATACCGGTCTTCTTCCACCATGCGTTGGATACCACGCACCTGGCCTTCGATGCGGCTGAGCCGGCGAAGATTTGAAGCCTTGATTTCAGGATCGACGCTGACCGCTTTGCGTCCCTCCGCCGGAATTTTGCCTGCGCGGACAGCTTCGCTTGTATGGGTGTTTTTCCTGGTAGCCATAATTCTCCTTACCCGAGCTTCAGCCGGCTCAGGCGCAGGCTGTTGGTAACGACACTGAAAGAGCTGAAGGCCATCGCCGCGCTGGCCAGCACCGGGCTGAGCAGCAACCCGCATACCGGATAAAGAATGCCGGCGGCCACGGGAATGCCGACAACGTTGTAGGCCAGAGCCCAGAAGAGATTCTGGCGCATCACGCGCATGGTTCCCCGCGAGAGAGCGATGGCGACCGCGACGCCCGTTAGGTCGTTGCGCATCAGCGTCACATCACCGGCTTCCATGGCGACATCGGAACCGCTTGCCATGGTGATTCCCGCATCGGCCTGCGCCAGAGCGGGCGCATCGTTGACGCCGTCCCCGGCCATTGCCACAACCCGGCGTTCCGTCTGCAGCCGTCGAATCGCATCTACCTTGCCCTGTGGCAGAACGCCTGCAATCACGTCGTCCACGCCGACCTCGTCTGCGATGGCTCGCGCGGTCCTGCGATTGTCGCCTGTGAGCATCACCACATGGATGCCCTCGCGATGCAATTGGCGAATGGCTGCGACTGAAGTCGGCTTAATCGTGTCAGCCACAACAATCACGGCTGTTAGTTCGCCGTCGATCGCGACCCAGAGCGGCGTTCGCCCCTGGTCCGCCGCTTGTTCCGCCACGCTTGCCAGCGGCGTGCCGGAGATGCTGTAACGCTCGATGAACGCCGGATTGCCGATCAGGATTGCGTGACCCTCGACGATTCCCGACACGCCATGTCCCGTCATTGATTCAAAGCCCTCCGGCTGCGGCACGGAAAGCCCACGCTCCGTGGCATGGCGAACGACTGCTTCGCCCAGCGGGTGCTCACTGGCGCGTTCGAGCGCAGCCGCCAGGCGAATCACCTCGTCGCGTGAAAGGCTGCCCGAAGGATTGAGATGAACACCGGCCACCTGCGGCCGACCCGCTGTGATGGTCCCGGTCTTGTCGAGCACCACTGTATCGACCTTCTCCAGACGTTGCAGCGCCTCACCGCTCTTGATCAACAACCCGAAGGTCGCGCCTCTTCCCGTCGCCACCATCACCGCCGTGGGTACCGCCAGCCCCATTGCGCAGGGGCACGCGATCACCAGTACGGTGACGGCAGCGGCAAAGGCCTGCATCATGCCCGTGCCGGGTGCAAAGAATCGCCATGCTGCGAAGGTTACGATCGCCAAACCCAGAACCGACGGCACGAAGATCGCGCTGATGCGATCCGCCAGGTTTTGAATCGGTGCGCGCGACCCCTGGGCATCGCGCAGCAGCCGCACGATCTGCGCCAGTGTGCTTTCCGCGCCCAGCATGGTCGCGCGATATTGGAGTGACCCGTGCTGGTTTAGAGTGCCTCCGATCATGCGGTCGTTCGCTGTCTTTTCCACCGGAAGGGATTCGCCCGTGAGCATCGACTCGTCGACGGTGCTGCTTCCGGAAACCACTTCTCCGTCCGTTGGGATACGCTCGCCCGGACGCACGAGGATGATGTCGCCGTGTTGAATCGCTTGGAGCGGTATCTCGTCCTCCGCGCCTTCGCGCAACACGCGCGCCGTCTTTGGCTGCAGTTGCACCAGCTTCCGCAAGGCAAGCGCGGTACGACCCTTGGCGCGGCTCTCCAGTGTATTGCCCACCAGCACAAGACCAATAATCAGAAGGCCCGCTTCATAATAAGTGTCGGGCGCAACACCATGAGAAATGAAGAATTCCGGCGCGATGGTGCTGGCTGCCGAGTATAAAAAAGCCGTGCCTGTTCCCAACGCGACCAGTGTGTTCATGTCGGCCGTCTTGTGCAGCAGCGCCGACCACGCCTTAACGTAGAATCGCCGTCCGGCCCAGCCAATGATGAAGGCGGAAAGCGCAAAGAGAGTCCAGCGTATGCTGCCGTCGCTGATCGAGAACAGCCACGGCATAACCCTGCGCAATGCCGGGTCCAGAACATTCATTGACCAGCTCATGAACGGATCTTTCATCCGCTGCAGACCGCCGGTGCTTGCCATGCTCATCAGGGGCATGGAAGCGACCATGGCGATGAGCCCGGCCAGAACGCTGACCCATGCCTTCCAGCGAAGCTGATGGTATTCGCGCAGTTGTTCTTCGTCGTTCCTCTCCTGCGCCTCGAGAACCGACTCATTCGCAACCGGCATCTCCGCGCCGTACCCTGTGCCGCGAACCGTATCGACAAGCCCGGCGAGGGATGTGACGCGCGGATCGAACGTCACAGTCGCGTTATGCAACATCAGGTTGACAGTGGCGTCCTGCACGCCTGCCTTCTCCGCCAGCGTCCGCTGGACAAAGGACTGGCATGCCGCACATGTCATACCCGTAACGGGAAAGCTCACCTTTTCCACAGTCGCAGTGGAATCGGCATCTCCGCTGCCCCCCGCCTCGATCGTAATGGTGTTCGACATTTTACAACTCCGTGGTTAGCGCTCAATGCGAGCAGTGAAGCCGATCCGACCCACGGCCGCTGCAATTTCTTCTGGTTTAACGATTGTGGGGTTGAACGTGACAGTCGCCGAACCGACCTTGACCGACTCCGCGCGAACCCCCTCAACGCTGTTAAGCGTATTTGTCACCCTGCGAACACAGGCATCGCAATGCATCCCTTCGATCAGTAGCCTGGTTTTGTTTTCCATTCCTCTGAATCCCCCTTTACTTCTATGGATGCCCCTCCCCCCTATAGGTATGCAAAAACTGATGCGAGCTTCCCGACCGCAACGCGCGGGCGAAGTCCGCCGCACCTGCGCCTAATCCCAATGCCCTTGCATCATCCGGAGCGGCAGCACCCGCGGATCGTCGCATCTTCCTCGCTCAAGCTCGACGCGGGCAAGCTCCGGTCGCGAGCCCAGGCGGTCCTGCCCGCGTTAGTATTGAGAGCGGAGTTTCCGGGGGGCAGTTCACCCCAGCGACCTGTGCACCTGACGAATCATCCTGTTTCGCGTAACAGATTTCCTGGCCAGGAGCGGAGATGGAATCCATAACCAGGCCCGAGATGAGCGGAGATGCCCGTTTCGCCGCACGCAGCACGGCGCGGCGGTATGATGCTGTGCTCCGTCTCAGTGAATTCCTTTCCGAGTGCCGCGACCCCGAGGACCTCACCAAGGTCCTTTCCGAGCAACTGCGCGAGTACCTTGAATTCCTTCAGTTCTATATCGTCGTTTACAAGGAAAACTCGGACGAAGTCGAATGGGCTGTAGTCGGACGAGAAAAGAGCCTCATCGCGGCCTATGCGAATGTGCCAGTTCAGCAGCGACCGTCCTGGCAGGCATACTCGACCCAGGAGCCAATCCACATTCACGACTGGAACACCGACGAGAGGGTTCCGGTACGCTTCAAAGAGGGGATTACAGATCAGGGACTCGACGTCGGCCCGCTGGTTTTTGTTCCCCTGACTACAGCTCATCGCCGACTCGGCGCATTAGGCGTGTCCGGACCTCCCGCAACTGCTTACAGCAGTGAGGACATCAGCTTCCTGCGACTGATTGGCCGTGTAGTCGCATCTGCGCTTTCTGACATATTCAATCTGCGCCAGGCGGAGGCAGCGCACCTGGAGTTGCAGCGTCAGAATGAGCGGTTGCGGCACACCGAACGAGAGCTTCGCGAGGTGATCGAAACGATTCCGGTTATGGCGTGGTCTGCCGGAGCAGACGGGGCGGCCGAATTTTTCAATCAGCGCTGGCTGGAATACGCCGGCCTCACGGCGGATCAGGCGCGGGGCCTGGGCTGGACGACCGCACTTCATCCGAACGACCTAAAGGGGCTGGTGCATTATTGGCAGGAGATCTTAGCCTCCGGCCAGGCAGGTGAGTTCGAAGCGCGACTGCGCCGTTTCGACAGTGAATACCGTTGGTTCCTGTTCCGCGCGACTCCATCGCTCGATGAAAGCGGAAAGGTCGTGAAATGGTACGGAACCAACACTGATATCGAAGAGCGCAAAAGGGCAGAGCAGGATCTCAGGCGCAGCGAGGCTTATCTCGCAGAAGCGCAGAGGCTGACCCAAACGGGTAGTTGTGCAATCGATGGAACGAGCCGCCGAACCATTTACTGGTCAGAGGAGATGTTCAGGATTTTTGGTCTCGATCCTCACCAGGGCTTACCGATGTGGGAGCAATGGCTGCAGCAAATACACACGGAAGATCGCGACAAGGTCAAGCTGGCAGGCGAGAGAACGTTCCTCGAGAAGGTAAGTTGCGATGTTGAGTTCAGAATCGTGCAACCCGGTAGAACCGTTAAACACATTCAGGGCATCGGCCATCCGGTTTTGAGTCCCAATGGAGAGCTTGTCCAGGTTGTTGGCACCATGGTTGATATCACGGCGCGCAAGCTCGCCGAAGAGGCCCGCGACCGGCTGCGCCAACTGGAGGCAGATCTCGCCCACATCAGCCGCGTGAGCACGATGGGCGAGCTGACGGCATCGCTGGCGCACGAAATCAAGCAGCCGATTGGGGCCGTCGTGACCAACGCGGAAGTCTGCCTGCGATTACTTAATCGCAATCTGCCGGATCTGCAGGAGGCGCGGGAAACTGCGTTGGAGATGGTCAAGGACGCCAGGCGTGCGGCGGACATCATCGAACGTGTGCGCACGCTTTACCAGAAGGGTTCTTCGCAACTCGACTTCGTTGACATAAACGAACTCATTCGAGACATGGTTGTTGTACTGCACAATGAGGCGAACCGGCATTCGATTACGATCGACACCGATATGGCTGAAGGGCTGCCCCTGGTGATGGCAGATCGAGTGCAGTTGCAACAGGTGTTGATGAATCTGATGCTCAACGGCATTGAGGCGATCCACGACGCCACCGGTCAGCTGAGCGTCAGGTCACAGTTGGCCGAGGACGATCAGGTGCTGATTTCGATCATCGATACCGGGATGGGTTTGCCTGCCGAGCAAATTGACAGGATCTTCGATGCATTCTTCACGACAAAGCCCCAGGGCACAGGTCTGGGCCTGGCAATTACCCGTTCCGTTATCGAGTCCCATGGTGGCCGCATTTGGGCCTCGGCGAACCCCGGACGGGGGGCAACATTTCACTTTACCCTCCCGAGCCGACTGGCCGTAACCGCATAATCGCTACCGCTATCGGCTGGACGGCCTGGATCGCCAGTGCCATGAAGTGGGCAGCGACCAGCGTATTGCAAGCTACACCACACTTCCAGCCGGGACCTACGTATTTCACGTGGAGGGCGCAATGAGCCGCGGGCGATGGAGTAAACCCGGGGCAGTGATCGCGAAATGTTGATTATGCTGCGCAACCAGGCGAACCGCCATTCGGTTACGATGCACACGGATCTGGCTGAAGGCTGCCCTCGGTGATGACAGATCGGGTACAACTGCAGCAGGTGTCGATGAACCTTATACTCAACGGTATTGAGGCGATGAAAGATACTGGCGGCGAGCTTGGCATCAAGTCGCAGTTGAGTGAAGATGGCGAACTGCTGATCTCAGTAACCGACAGTGGCATAGGACTGCCTGCCGAAAGAGCAGATGAGATATTCAATGCATTTTGTACTACCAAGCCCCAGGGCACTGGTTTGGGACTGGCAATCACTCGCTCCATTCTGGAATCGCATGGCGGCGTGTGGGCCACCGCCAACCCCGGACGAGGAACAACCTTTTACTTTACACTGCCAATCGGGACGACTGTCTCCGCATGACTTCCCTCGATAAAGCTATCGTGTTCATTGTCGATGATGACGACCGCATGCGTGCGGCCATGGAGCGCCTGCTGAAGACGGTGGGCCTGCATTCCGAGGGGTTCGCCACGCCGCAGGATTTCCTTCAGCACAAGCTTCCGGATGTTGCCAGTTGTCTCATTTTGGATGTGCGGCTTCCTGGAATGAGCGGCCTCGAGGTCCAGCACAAATTAAATGAGGGGGGAGCGCAGATTCCGATCATCTTCATTACCAGCCATGGGGACATTCCGATGACCGTCGAAGCAATGAAATCCGGCGCGGTGGAATTTCTGACGAAGCCCTTCCGCGATCAGGATCTGATCGATGCTATTCAGCATTCGCTCAAAATCAATATCGAAACCAGGCAACAGCAGAGAGAGATTGCCCAATTGAAGGAGCGCTACGCCAAACTGACTGGGAGCGAGCGCGAGGTCATGCGCCTCATCGTTTCCGGCATGCTCACGAAGGAGATCGCCTCGAAGCTCGGAACCAGCGAGATTACCACGACGGTCCATCGCGGCCATGTCATGCGGAAGATGCAGGCTCATTCCCCGGCGGAACTGGGAAGAATGGCGGAAAGGCTGAAGCTTCCGACGATTACCAGCCTGGACCGCTGACGAGCATTCCCGGGGCCCGGTCGGCTCTCTTATACATAGCTGTCGGCTCCCTTATCACAAACAATAATTGCGTTCTGCGGAGTGCGGAGCAATCCTGTACCTGTATGGGTGGACTCCGGAAGGAAAAAATGGTCGCCATCATCGAAGACGACGAATCCTATCGAGGTGCCGTTCAACGTCTGCTGAAATCAGCAGGCATATCAGCGCGATCTTTTGGCTGCGCCGAGGATTTTCTGAGCTCCGGCATGCAGCGCAATACCGGATGTCTGATCGCGGACATTCGCATGCCGGGAATGTCAGGCCTTGACCTTCAATCGAAGTTGAATTCCGACCATTGCCCCATTCCGACGATTTTCATCACTGCACATGGCGATGAAAAGATGCGGCTGCAGGCAATGCGAGCCGGCGCAGTCAAATTCCTCATGAAGCCTTTTGACAGCGACACGTTGCTGGAGGCCGTTCGAGTGGCGTTGGAAAGCTGAGGGCACGATCCAAATCGCTGTCCACGCGTGGCAGGAGGTTTTTGTGAGTGCGGTGGAAAGAGCCCGGATCGGCGAACCAGACGAAGGGGACCGCCAATTCGATCAAATCGTAGGCAGCAGCCCTGCTCTTGAAGCTGTGCTGAAAGAAGTGGAGCGCGTCGCCCCAACCGATTCCACCGTTCTGATACTGGGAGAGACCGGAACCGGCAAGGAGTTGATCGCTCGCGCCATCCACAATCTCAGCAAACGCTGTGGACGCCCGTTTGTTAAGCTGAACTGCGCCGCTATCCCCTTCGATTTGCTGGAAAGTGAGTTGTTCGGGCACGAGCGCGGTGCTTTTACCGGCGCGGTATCGCAGAAGATGGGTCGATTCGAAATGGCCGATACCGGCACCCTCTTCCTCGACGAAATCGGGGACCTGCCGTTGGCCCTGCAACCAAAGCTTTTGCGCGTTTTGCAGGAGCAGGAGTTCGAGCGTCTGGGCAGCGGCCGTACGCACCGCATCAACGTGCGATTGGTGACAGCTACCCATCGCGACCTGGCCCATATGGTCGCACGCAATGAATTCCGCAGTGACCTTTTCTATCGGCTGAATGTTTATCCCGTCCAAATTCCTCCTTTACGGGAGCGTCGCGAGGACATACGGCAATTGGTCCTGCATTTCGTTGCGGTATTCGGCCGCCGGATGAGCAAGCACATCGATCAGATACCGGAGTCAACCATGAACGCCTTCCTTGAATACCATTGGCCCGGTAATGTACGGGAACTTCAGAACCTGATTGAACGTGCTGTGATCCGATCGGACGACGGAGTGCTCCCGAATCCCCTTCAGACACCACCAGGAATTGCGACAATTCCGACTGCCCCACGAGGCACACTGCGTGATCACGAAGTCGCCCTGATATTGCAGACGCTGCAGGCTGCCCGCGGGATTATAGGGGGACCACAGGGAGCCGCCGCAAAGCTGGGGGTCAAACGGACGACGTTGCTCTCCAAAATGAAGCGGCTCGGAATCTCCAGGCCGCGACCACAGGAACTGATGAACGAGATCAGTAAAGGATCCGAATTGATGACCTGAGGCCCGCCGCCTCAAATCGAATCGCCTGCATGCTTTCCAGCGGCTTGTTCGGCGCGAGTCTGACAATCCACATGACTGGTCTCCAGGGGTACCTCTCTCCCTCCAAATCGCTGGATGATAGTGTCAAACGGCCGGCGCGGGACGGCAGCGGGCGGCAGTTGCTTAGCCGGCGAGCCGGTTAGGCAGTAAATGAGTGGTTGTCGGTGCAGCCGATACCTGGTTTTCTGTTTCCCTGATCTCTGTTTCACGCGGGTTGCGCTCGAGGTGATTTCCGCGGATCTTAGTTCCCGTTGGTCTGCGCGACGGCGTAGCGATATCGCCTTTCCGCCGCGCTCAATTCAGATCTGGGCAACGCCGCCGTCGACGAAGAGTTCAATGCCGTTGACATAGCTCCCCTCATCGGAGGCGAGGAAGGAAACAGCCCTGGCGATTTCATCGGAACTGCCCAGTCTCCCGAGAGGCACATTTCCGGCCAGTTCCTTCTTTAACTCGACGAGCGCATCGCCCTGCTGCCAGGTATTGAAGATCGGTGTATCGATATGGCCGGGGCTGATCGTATTCACTCGAATGCGCCGTTCACGGAGCTCGTTGCTCCAGGTCCGTGCAAATGAGCGAATCGCCGCCTTCGTTGCGCTGTAAACACTGATGTTCGGGAAGCCTTTGCTGGACGCGATCGAGCCGGTAAGGATAATGGAGGCACCATCGTTGAGCAGAGGCAATGCTTTCTGTACTGTGAAAAAAGTGCCTTTCACATTTACGTCGAAGTGGAGATCGAAGAACTTTTCCTCTACCGCTCCGAAAGGAGCGATCTCAGCGACACCGGCATTCGCGAAAATCACATCAATTTTCCAATTCTGTTTCCGGACGGCCTCGTAGAGTCGGTCGATATCTGCCAGTTTGGAAACATCGCCCTGAACCGCAGTTACACCCTTCCCGATTTCGGCTACCGCGGCGTCCAGGGGATCCTTGCGGCGACCGGTGATAAAGACGTGCTCCATACCTTCCACAACGAACCGCTTCGCCGTCGCCAGGCCCATACCCGTTGAGCCTCCAGTGATAACGGCGATCTTTCCTGTGAATTTCTTCTCCATGTCGCTCTCCCTTGCTGAATCAACTGATGTGGACGTCTCGATTCCGATTCCAAAGCATAGTGGGCGCCGAGCCATAACACCTATTCCCGGCCGGAATCAATATGGGCAGATCGCGAGAAGAGGAGTGGCTGTACGAACCCCGAGCAGGCGGGGCGGCATTGCAGAACACAAGAGATTTCGCGAGCCCATTCGACCAGGTGACGACAACCACGTGATGCCCATGATCCTCCGCCATCGCACAAAGCGCAGCAGCGCAAAGAAGCACAATCGTGCGAATCCAACGAGCGAGCCTCATCGCTACCTCCGCGGAAATGATAGATATCGAGCGTCCCGCTCCATCAGGACAGATGCTGGGGTAGAACTCATAGGCTCTTACCCTCAGTTCCTTCACCCGCACAAGTCAAATGCAAGCGCGGGGCCAATCGTCACCTGCTGGGCGACACTTAGAGACCCGTGATTTGCAGCAATTCCACACGTGGCTCCCAGCAGGGAAAGCATGCAGAAAAGCGTCGTTTTATACCTCATTCTGGTTTCTCCGTTTCCGGCGGTTCCGGTGCGCTGAAGGCCGTTGGTGGGGCTGCCGATGCGGCGGTGTCCGGATAGCGGAATTCCCAGCACGCACGCTGCCACGATGCATGGCGCCGCCCATTTCCCACAGGAGCAGAACTTTCCGGCACGAGCATCCCGGATTGATGTCGATCCTGAGTCGCGTCGCTATCCGTGTGTTTTCAGTTCGACACTACTCATTCTCGACGGCTGCTGTTGTCCGCCCACGGGCGGGCACATCGCCCGAAACTGCGTTGTTGCCGGGGATTCGAAAGCGCATAGCTTTGGCATGATTCGTGCTCTTCGGAGGGTACGGGAGCGGGAAAGCCTTCGCGTGCCGTCGCAAATTACGGTCGCGGCAAACGGTGTAAAACCGAGTTCAGTAACGGAGAATGTTCATGCAAACGACTGAGGGATATTTTGCGGCTTATCGCAGTCTGAAACTTACGCGAGATGCCAAAGGCGTGCTGCTTGCAGAGTTTCACAGCAGCGGTGGTCCGTTCACGTTTACCGCGCAGGATCACACGGAGATTGTCGATGCCTTCTACCGGATTTCGCAGGATCGAGCGAATAAAATCGTAATTCTAACGGGCGCAGGCGGAGACTTCATCACCGGCGTCGAATGGGCATCTTTCGGCAATGTAGCCGATCCCGGCGTCTGGAGCCAAATCCATGACGAGGGCGTTCAGGTCCTCGAAAACCTGGCCAACATCCGCGTGCCAGTCATCGCGGCTATCGAGGGACGCGCCCACGTGCATTCCGAATATGCGCTGCTCGCCAACGTGATCGTTGCGGCCGAGGGTGCGACCTTCATGGATGTGGCGCACTTCGCCGCAGGCGTTGTACCGGGCGATGGAGTCTTCACCGCCTGGAGTTATCGCGCCGGGGCAGGTCGGGCGGAAGCGTTCCTGCTCGACCCGAAGCCGTTGCCGGCGCGTACCGCGTATGAGTGGGGGGTCGTTGCCGAGGTTGTTCCGAACGGTAAAGCTGTCAGCCGTGCGCGAGAGTTGGCCGAGCTATATTTGAAAGCTCCGGAAGTGACCCGCCGCGACACGCGGGTGCACTTCATCCAGCCTCTGAAAGAACGTCTGGTTCGAGAGGTCGGCTACGGACTGTCGCTGGAAGGTGCCTCGGCCGCGGATCTGGTGAAGTCCATGCAGTCGGCGAAAGCATAGGAGCGACCGGCGCGTACTCGGCCAAACTCATCCCACGATACCGGAAGAATACGGCCTCATGATCTTCGGAACTGGCACCGGGACGAAGCTCGCAGCCTGGAAGTCGATCAATGACGTACGCGAAGAACCAAAGGATCCTGTTGTGAAGGCAAAAGCAGATGAATCAGTTGCTCCGGTCAGGTGGCCGACCAACGGTCAGCCTCTTGAAGAAAACAAGTCCAGCATTGAATATCTCCAACGTGCAATAGCGTGCCTGTTGCACAAGAACGAGACGATACGGTTCGAGTTGTTTGCCATTCGTAAGAAGATCGGGCGAATCGATCGAGCTCTTTTCGGCGCCGGTTCCCAGGAGTTACGGAGCCAAATCCCGTCACATGTAATTTCCATGCTCAGTGAGCTATGCGGATCCCAGGGCGCCGGCGACAGGAGCAACAGAACAGCAGGCCGCAACGACGACGGTTCGCAGACCGAATAGACATGATCGTGACCTGTGTTCCGCAGCTAGACACCCGATCCGGCAGTTCACCGCACCCGCTGCTTATTGTTCCAGAAGCCGGACAAGTCCAGGCAGCCACTCGAAAACATCACGATCGAGCGCCCCATGTCTGGTTGAGACCCTGGGGCGCACCGAATATCTTCGCGACGTTTACGCTCATTACTCTTTGAATAAATGCGATGCGTGCGTGATCGATGCGCCGGCGCGCATGGCAGCTGCGACGATCGCCGCTTCAGTCAGCATGGCATCGTTTGCACCGGCTTGACGGGCGGCTCTTACATGCAACTCAATGCAGTAGGGGCATTGAGTCGTCAGCGCAACAGCCACCGCCATCAGTTGCTTGTGCAGGACATCGATGGCACCGTCTTTGAACGCTTCTTTGTCAAAAGCCCAAAAGGCCTTCATCGTTTCAGGTGCGTTTTCATCGAGTTTCTTCAGCCGCGTGAGGTTCTTCATATCGAACATATGGGTAGCTCCGTTTCGGTTTTTGTGTAATGCGCTTCCGTGGATGAGAGGAACGGGGAACGCGTTGGGTTACAGGTCTCAGGGCTTCAAGAGTAATTCCCTAAGACGCATGGGAACAGCAAAATTTCGATTCCCGCAGTCACGTACCCTCGCATCCCGAATCTCCGGCGGCACTCTCGCCGTGAACTCGGAGCGAAAGGCATCAAGGTCTGCTCGAGTGTCCTGCATTTTCGGTCCAGGCCTTTGTCAGATCTGGGCCACGACGCCATCGACAAAAAGCTCGATGCCCGAAATGTAACTGGCTTCGTCAGAAGCAAGGAAGGAAACCGCCCGCGCAATTTCATTGGAGTCGCCCATCCTTCTTCCTAGAGAAACGGATTTTGCGAAACTCTCCTTCAGCCTCGTGAGAGCGTCGCCCTGCTGCGAGATTTCGACAAGCGGGGTATCGATGTTGCCGGGGATCACGCATTGACGCGAATGCGGCACTCGCGCAGGTCATTTGCCGGCGTACGCGCGAAGGAGCGCACGGCTGCCTTGGTGGCGCTGTAGACGGTGATTCCCGGAAACCCTTTGATGGTGGCAAGAGACCCGTTCAGGATCACCGATGCACCGTCTTTCAGAAGAGGCAGCGCCTTTTGCACTGTGAAGAAGAGGCCCTTGACGTTTGCATTGAAGTGAAAATCGAAGAACTTCATCGGTGGATTCAGACAGCCGGGGCTCAAAACTCCGGCATTGGCGAACAGCAGGTCGATCGTGCGGTCTTTGCTTCCGGACGGAGTAAAGAGACTGTCTAGATCGGCGAGATTGGCAGCGTCGCCCTGCGCGGCGGTCACGTTCGGGCCGACTTCGGCCGCCGCTGCATCCAGCGTATCTCTCCACCGGCCGGTAATGAAGACGTGATCCATACCCTCGCCCACGAAGCGCTTCGCCGTTGCCAGCCCTATGCCCGTGGATCCCCCCGGGATGACTGCGACCTTACCTGCAGACTCGATTGAATTGCACGATGACCACGGAGCCCTGATGCGATGATCGGCTAATGGGCGTTCAGCCGCGACGGCACTAAGCAGAAAGACCACTCCTTGGATACAGGGAGTGACGCAGTGGCGCCTCGGGCGCACTTCAATACGCGCAAATTCGGGTCGAAAGGAGACGGAAGTTTCCTCGTCCATTCTTCAACACTCCCCGACGGTCAATCAATGCGGTTGCCGCAAAAAATTCCTGAGACCGAGCCAGTCCGCTCCGCATCGAAGGTTTGTTCGGGCCAGTGCAAGCTCCAATTGTGCGTGAGGTGCCTTTGTATGCACGCAGAGTTCCCCAATGAGCAGGCGCCGAAATTCCGGCTTGACGTTCCCCTCCACACCCTGTTGACCCAGTCAGACAGGCCAGCCGGCGGACTGCAGCAGACTGGGCAGCCGCAGAGCTTTCCCGATCCGGTATTTCCGCAGCACCCTGAGTTGCTGGGTCCTGTGGCACAAGATGACGCGTGGCGGCCTCCGGAGAAGCGGCACTGGACCACTAACCAGATTTACCGAACCATGCGCGGCTGGCTGTTTCCGTTCATCCGGTCACGAGTGACGGCGGGCGACTTCCACCCTCTGATCGCGTATCTCTTCACGGAGTTCAAGTGCAATCTGGACTGCCATTACTGCTGGGCCTTTGACAATAAGGTCAAAGGCATGACCGAAGATACCGCGAAGCGTTCGGTGGACTGGCTGTACGACACGGGATGTCGCGTTTTGGCGTATATGGGCGGCGAGCCGCTGCTTCGGCCGGATTTCATCCACCGCATCACACATTACGCAGCGAAGAAAGGCTTCTGGATCTATCTGCCGACCAATGCACGGCTGCTGCGGACCGATGTGATCGACAGGCTGGCTGACGCGGGGCTGGCGACCTTCAACATTGCTGTCGATGCCGTGGATATCAAGCCGGGACTGCCCAAGGCGCTCGCGCCGATCCGTAAACAGTTCGATTATCTGGTCCGGAAGCAGTACGGCTACGGCTATTCGGTGTTCCTGAACATCAACATCTGCCGGAACAATCTGGATGACGTTCGGCAGCTTACCGAAATTGCGCGTGACTGCGGCATCGCGACCGATTACCACATCAATGAATCGCCGCTCATCGAGCAGGACGAACATTTCAAACACGGGGAAAATAACGTCACCTACATCACGAAGGACGACTGGCCGGCGGTGGAAGAGACCATCCAGTGGTTGACGGAGAAGCAGGATTCGGGTTACAAGATGGTCAACTCGAATGCGCGGCTCTGGCAGATGGTCAGCTTCATGAAAGGGAACCATTTTCCGTGGAACTGCCGGGCCGGCCAGAATTCGATGATTGTCCGCGTTGACGGAACCCTGGCGCCGTGTTTCCCGATGTACACGGCCAATTATGACTGGGGCGTTGTCGGCCACCATAAGTTCGACACCAAACAGCTCGATCACCAGAAAGAAAGCTGCCAGACGCATTGCTTTTCGACGCTGAATCACATTCTCGGCTGGTGCTACAACGACCAGCGCGTGATTAAGTATTTCTTCAAACAGCTGGCGCACGGCTTCCAGGGCGTGCAGGGGCAGATGTAAGCAAGCAAGATCCCCAGGGCACTCAAAACTCAATCGGTAACCGATCCTACCCAGAGGAGAACTGTATGCCGACAACGGTTCGTGAGGTCGTTCAGACCGACTTCGAGATGGAAATTCAGGCGCGAATCGATGCGGAGCGGGCGCGGCTGCGCGCGGAAGCAGGACTGGCGCGCATGCGGGAGTTCAAGAAGCCGGTGGAGAGGACCTTCACCGCACAGGAACGCGATCGGGTGACGATCCTGTTTGGCGGCCTGACCTGGAAGCACGAGGAGATGATCAAGGCGGTATTTCACGGAAGCGGCTATCGCTGCGAAAATATCCCGACGCCGGAGGTGGCGGATTTTCAGGCAGGCAAGGAGTTCGGCAACAACGGGCAGTGTAACCCCACTTACTTCACCGTGGGGAACCTGGTGCGTTATCTGCAGAAGCTCGAGCAGCAGGGGCTGAGCCGGAAGGAGATTATCGATAACTACGTCTTCTTCACGGCGGGCTCTTGCGGGCCCTGCCGCTTCGGCATGTATGAGGCCGAGTATCGCTTTGCGCTGCAGAACTCGGGCTTCGAGGGATTCCGCGTGCTGCTCTTCCAGCAGACCGATGGCATCAAGGCGGCCAGCGGCGAGCCGGGACTGAAGTTCACGGTGGATTTCGGCATGGGCATGCTGAACGCGCTGAACCTGGGCGATGTGGTCAACGAGCTGGTCTATCAGATACGGCCCTTCGAACTGAAGAAAGGCGAAACCGACAAGGTCATCCATGACTCGGTGAAGACGCTCACTGATACGTTGCGAGATCGCAAACGCTGGCACATTAAAGATGCGGCGCCGCAGTGGACGCAGCCGTTCCTCGTCAAACACGAGAAGCTGGCGGGCATCAGCTGCACACTGGGCAAGGTGGCGCACAATCTCTATGGCAAGGAATATGTGGAGGCCCTGCATGCCTGCCGCGACTCGATCGATGCGATCGAGGTGGATCGGCTGCGCGTGAAGCCGGTGATCAAGATCACGGGCGAGTTCTGGGCGCAGACCACCGAGGGCGACGGCAACTTCAACATGTTCGGCTTCCTCGAGAAGGAAGGCGCTCAGGTGCTGGTCGAGCCGATTGCCACGTGGATTGCGTACATGATGTACGTGGCGAAGGAAGGCGCAAAGGCCCGGGCTGACGCGCAGGCGCCCTACCGGGATCCGAAGTGGTATGAGGTAAAGAAACGCTCCGCTAACGAGTTCGCGCTGTTCAAAAAGACGGCTGGCCTCAATGCGGGCAGCGCCATGTGGACCTACTTCTATCACCGCACGATCAGACATATGGGTGATACGGTGCACCGGCTGGTTCCGCAGAAGGAGCTGGCGCGGCTGGCGCATCCGTTCTATCACCAGCTGGCGCGCGGTGGCGAAGGCCACATGGAAGTGGGCAAGAACGTCTACTACACAGTGAACCACCTCTGCCACATGGTGCTGGCGCTCAAGCCCTTCGGCTGCATGCCTTCGACTCAGTCTGACGCGGTGCAGTCGCGCGTGGTGAGCAAGTACAAGGACATGATCTTTCTGCCGATTGAGACCTCGGGCGAAGGCGAAGTGAATGCGCACAGCCGCGTGCAGATGGCGCTGGCTGAAGCTCGGGCGAAGGCACGTGCGGAGTTCGACAGCGTGCTGAAGAAGACCGGCCGCTCGATGGACAATCTGCGCAGCTATGTTGGGGATCACCCTCAGCTCAGGCGGGCACTCTACAAGGTTCCGCATCGCGAGGGGATCGCGGGAACGGCCGCACAGTTTGCATGGCATGTCAGCGACCTGATGGCGAAGGACGCAGCTTGGCGCCGGCAGTCGCGGATTGCCGTTCCGGCGCAGCGAGTGGCCTGATGCACGTGGCGTTGTGCTGCGCAGGGATTGCAGTGCTGGCGAGCGCGGTGCTGCTGGTCCGCGCCACGCGCACTCGCAGGGCCGAAGCCGCTAATCGCGGCATCGGACGCCCGCATGGCACAACGCCTCCGCGTCTTCCGGTATTTCTCAGCCGCAGCTTTCTTCGAATCAGGAGAGCAGGATGATGGAGCAGCTACTGGTCGGTCTGGATGTCGGCTCGACGACGGTGAAGGCAGTGGTGGTCGATGCGGCCACGGACGCGATTCTCTGGCAGGATTATCAGCGGCACGAGACGCGCCAGCCGGAAAAAGTGCTTGAGTTCCTGGAGCGCATGGAAACCGATGCCGGTGTGGCGAGGGAGAGTACGCGGATCTTCGTCACCGGCTCCGGCGGCGGCACTCTGGCCGAAATGATCGGCGCGAAGTTCGTGCAGGAAGTGCACGCCGTGGCGCTCGCGGTCGAGAAGCTGCACCCCGAGGTGTATTCCGTCATCGAGCTGGGGGGGCAGGACGCGAAGATCATCGTGTTCAAGGATGATGACGAGACGGGACGCAAGAAGAAGATCCCGTCGATGAACGACAAGTGCGCGGGCGGCACGGGTGCGGTGATCGACAAGATCAACGCAAAGCTCAAAATCCCCGCCGCCGAGCTCTCGAACCAGGCTTATCACGGCATCAAGCTGCACAAAGTGGCAGGTAAGTGCGGCGTCTTCGCCGAGACCGACATTAACGGGCTGCAGAAGACGGGCACACCGTCGCATGAGCTGATGGCCTCACTGTTCGAAGCGATAGTGCTCCAGAACCTGAGCGTTCTGACCCGCGGCAACACACTGCGTCCCCACGTGCTGCTGCTGGGCGGACCGAACGGGTTCATCCGCGGCATGCGCGAGGCATGGCAGGCCAATATCCCGCGCATGTGGAAGGAGCGCAAGGTCGAGATCCCGGAGGGTGCCACGCCCGAAGACCTGATTAAGGTCCCGCAGAATGCACAATACTTTGCCGCGCTGGGATCGGTGGAGTTCGGCAAGGATGAGGAGAAGGAAGTCGGCCGCTATCTGGGGACGGACAAGCTCCGGTGGTACATCGAGTACGGCCGCGCAGAGGAGAAGGCCGTGTCAGGCGGCAAGGGTCTGGTGACCGGCAACGATGAGCTGGAGCAATTCCGAAGCGATTACCGGCGGAAGAGATTCGTACCGGCGGCTTTCGTGGCGGGACAGGTGGTTTCGGGATTTGTAGGTGTGGATGGCGGGTCGACATCGACGAAGGCCGTGCTTCTCGATCGGGAAGGCGAGATGCTGTGCAAGGCGTACCAGTTGTCGAACGGGAATCCGATCCAGGACACGATCGAGATGTTCGACAAGCTGCGTGAGCAGGTCGAGTCGAAAGGCGCTTCTGTGGAAGTGCTCGGGGTGGGCACAACGGGGTATGCGAAGGACATCCTGAAAGACGTACTCAATGCCGATGTGGCTCTGGTCGAGACCGTGGCGCACACCGAGTCGGCGCTGAAATTCTATGACGATCCGCACGTGATCGTCGATGTAGGCGGGCAGGACATCAAGCTGATCGTGCTCAAAGACGGCCGCGTGAAGGATTTCAAGCTGAACACGCAGTGTTCGGCGGGCAACGGATACTTCCTGCAATCGACCGCCGAAGGATTCGGCATGAAGGTCGAGGAGTTCGCTGACATCGCGTTTTCGGCGAAATCGATGCCTTCGTTCGGCTATGGCTGCGCGGTCTTCATGCAGTCGGACATCGTCAACTTCCAGCGGCAGGGCTGGCGATCGGAAGAGATCCTCGCTGGCCTCGCCGATGTGCTGCCGAAGAATGTGTTCCTCTACGTTGCGAGCATTCCGAATCTCGCGGCGCTGGGGTCGCGCTTCGTGCTGCAGGGCGGGACGCAGAACAACCTGGCGGTCGTCAAAGCAGAAGTGGACTTTATCCGCTCCAGTTTTCGCGCGAATGGTAAGGAGCCGGAAATCATCGTCCATGAGCACTGCGGCGAGTCGGGCGCGATCGGCGCGGCACAGGAAGCGCTGCGGCTCTGGAAGAACGGGAAAGAGACCACTTTCATCGGACTCGACGCGGTTCGCAACATCCGCTACCGTACCACCCGTAACGAAGACACGCGCTGCTATTTCTGCAAGAACAACTGTCTGCGGACATTTATCGACGTGAATGTGACGGGCGGGGCTGCTGTTGCTGAGGCTGCCGCGCCCGCTGCGGCTGAGGATCGTGCGGCGACTCCAGAAGAGGTCGCTGCCGCTGTTACGAATCTACCGAGCCTCGAACAGATCGAGGCGAATCTACCGGTGCACGGATCGTCCTGCGGCACCGGGCCCGATCATGGCCACAATCACGACCACGCGACTGGCGGCGGATGTGGATGCGGATCCTCAGCGACCACCTCGCTCCGCGCGAAAGTCGAACCTCTGATCCAGATCCAGGCCGCGCCAGGAGCGAAGAAGCCAGTCGAGACGCCGAAGCCGACCGGCGAGTTCCAGCCGCGCAAAACCAAAGTTCCGCTGCGCGTTGGCGAGCAGCGACTGATCATCGCCACCTGCGAGAAGGGCGCAGTCGAAGACCTGAGCGACATGAAGGGCATCAAGGCCGACATCGACAAGATCAAGGCTGCCAATCCCAACTTCGTGGACATCGCCGCCCGCGACGTCTTCCGGCACCGCGAAGTCGCCAGCGTGGCCGATCCGATCCCGAGCACAAAGGGACTGTTCGTGTCGAGGCAAACGAAGGAACGCGCGGCCCTCATGGAGCGCCGCAAGGAATTCCGCATCGGCATTCCGCGGCTGCTCAACACCTACACCTACGCGCCGCTGTTCAACGCGTATTTCGCGAGCCTCGGCATGCAGGCCGAGAACATCGTCTACTCCGACTACACCACGCCCGATCTCTATCGCGCCGGCGCCAGCCGCGGCGCCGTCGATCCCTGCTATCCGTCGAAGATCGGCATCGCGCACGTCTACAACCTGCTGGCGGTGAAGCACAGCAAGAAGCCGCTGCATGCCATCTGGTTCCCGATGTACGACGTGCTGCACACGCCGCTGGTGAACCTGACCGGCTCGAATGCCTGCCCGACCGTCACAGCGACACCGAACGCCGTGAAGGCCGCGTTCACCAAGGAGAGCGATCTCTTCGGCGAGAACAGCATCACCTATCTCGATCCGATCCTGAACCTGCAGGATCAGAAGATCTGTGCCGAGCAGATGTACAATGCGTGGGCGCCGCATGCTCGGGCTTTCGCGCGAAGAAAACGATCGCGCCATTGAGGTCGGATTTCAAGGCGCTTGACCGATTGCGAAAACGAGATTCGCCGGCAAGCCCGAGAGACGCTCGACCAACTGGAGCGCGAAGACCGCATCGGCATCGTGATGCTCGGCCGCGTGTATCACCACGATCCAGGCCTGAATCACGAGATCATGGAGGAGTTCCAGAAGCTCGGCTATCCGGTCTTCTCGCAGAGCACGCTGCCGCTCGATGAAGACCTGCTCGAACGGCTGTTCGGCGACGAGGTGCGCGCCGGGCTCATCACGCATCCGCTGGACATCAGCGACGTGTGGAAGAATCGCTACTCCACCAGCACCAATCACAAGGTGTGGGCGGCGAAGTTCACGGCGCGCCATCCGAACCTGGTGGCGCTGGAAGTGTCGAGCTTCAAGTGCGGCCACGATGCGCCCATCTACGGCGTGATCGAAGGCATCATCGAGCAGTCGGGCACGCCGTACTTCTCCTTCAAGGATCTCGACGAGAACAAACCCTCGGGATCGATCCGCATCCGCGTCGAGACCATCGACTACTTCCTGCGCCGCTATCGCGAGGACATCGTCGAGCGGCATAAAAAGGAGCGACTGATCGAAGCGCAGCTGGCCGCGTTTGAGCGCTCTCTGCGCGGGCAGAGCCAGAAGGAGGATGAATATGAGCTGGCTGCGGCGGGCGACTAGCCAGCCGGACCCCGGGCGGGCGGCCCGCGATCCGCGAAATGGCAAAGAACGCAGCGGGCGGGAACGCAGCAGAACGGATCAGCCTCTTTTCTTCTGGTTCTGCTTTGTCCTCTCTCTCTCGATCGCGGTGTTCCCGTTCGCCGGGGCGCTCGCGCAGGAGGACAGCACGGCCGATTCACCGACCGCAGGCGAGATCGTCCAGCAGCTGGTTGCGCATAACGAACAGCGGGCCCAGGAGTTAGGCTCCTACACATCGCGCCGTCATTATCACATCGCGTATCAGGGCATCCCGCACGCGGCGGCGGCGGACATCATGGTCGACGTGACCTGCGACGGGCCCGCTTCGAAGAAGTTTGAGATCGTCTCGGAGTCCGGCTCGCATCTGTTGCTCGATCACGTGCTCAAGCGTCTGCTGAAGAGCGAACAGGATGCCTCCCACGACAGCAGCGAGAATGCTCTGACGCCGGAGAATTACAGCTTCCGTCTGGTAAAAACTGAAGCTGACGACGGGCGGCCGACGTACGTCCTGGCGGTTGAGCCGAAGGAGCGGCGCGCCCTTCTGTATCGGGGAACGATCTGGGTTGACGCCCGGGATTACGCGGTGGTGAGAATCGAGGCCCAGCCTGCCAGGAATCCATCCTTCTGGATCCGCGACACGCAGATCCATCACGTCTACGAGAAGAAGGGCGAATTCTGGTTTCCGGAACATAACCGCAGCGAAAGCAAAATTCGCCTCGGTGGGACAGCTATCCTGACTATCGACTATGGTGAGTATCGCATTACGAATACTACGGCAAGGCAAGCGGAGTCTTCGACAGCTGCTGCTCTCACGCCGCTCCACTGATCTTGCAATCGCTCCTTCACTCCGGTCTATGTGACCCCAGTCACTGACATCCGGACGGTTTCTGACTATGTCTCGTGGTAGGCGAACCTCAGGGGGGCCGCATGGCCGGCCTGTTCCACGATATCCGTTTTGCGCTGCGGCAGTTGGGCCGTAGTCCAGCCTTTGCGGCAACGGCGATCCTGATGCTGGCGCTGGGCATCTGCGCCGCCGGCACCGTGCTGAGCTGGATCGAAGGCACCATGCTGCGGCCCGTGCCCGGAGCCCGTGACACCGCCCGCCTGGTCACCATCATGCGCGGGACCTGGAACACGTCGCCAGCCCCGCCCTTGTCCTATCCGGATTACCGGGACCTCCGCAGCGCCAACCGCACCTTCAGCGGAATCCTCGGCTACCACCACGAGTGGGCCACACTGACCGCGGGTGACTCGCCGCAGCGGGTCTACGCCGCCGAGGTGACTGGGAACTATTTCGATGTGCTGGGGATCCAGCCCGTTCTGGGGCGATTTTTCCGCCTCGATGAAGAGGCACGGCTCGGCGGCGTGCCCTACGTCGTGGTACAGACCGGGGAGAAGGGTAACAGACTGGACCGGGGACATGGGTAACACTTCGCGCGGACAACAGGGGCATGTAGAAGTCGGAGATGCCCTGGAGAGTGAGCGGAGTGGTGGAAGAGCGAGCCCGGTTCGCGGTGGAGTACGAGAGCGGAGAGTGGACGATGGCGGAGCTGTGTCGCCATTACGGAATCAGTCGCAGGACAGGCTATAAGATCCTGGCGCGCTGGGAACAGCAGGGCGCCGAGGGTCTGAAGGACCTCAGCCGGGCGCCGCTCCATCATCCCAACCAGACGGCGGAGGCAGTGGAGGCAGCGGTGCTGGCGCTGCGGCGTGCGCACATGAGCTGGGGGCCGCGCAAGCTGCGGGCCGGGCTGGCGGCGCGCCATCCTGAGCGGGCGTGGCCTGCGGCCAGCACCATCGGCGCGCTGCTCCGCCGCGCCGGCCTGGTGCATGCGCGACGGCTGCGGCGCAGGACGCCGCCCTTCACCCAGCCGTTCGCCCAGGCCGCTGAGCCCAACGCCGTCTGGTGCGCCGATTTCAAGGGCTGGTTCCGCACCCGGGACGGAGAGCGCATCGATCCGTTCACCATGACCGATGCAGCCAGCCGTTATCTGCTGCGCTGCCAGGCGGTGGAGAAGACCGATACCGCAGCCGTGCGTTCGATCACCGAAGCAGCCTTTCGCGAGTACGGACTGCCGCTGGCCATCCGCACCGACAACGGGCCGCCGTTTGCCTCCCGCGCCGTGGCCGGACTCTCGCCCCTGTCGCTGTACTGGATGAAGCTGGGCATCGTGGCGGAACGCATCCAGGCGGGGCATCCGGAACAGAACGGCCGCCACGAGCGCATGCACCGGACGCTGGCGGCGGAGACGGCCGCGCCGCCGCAAGCCAATCGGCGCCGCCAGCAGCAGACCTTCGACCGTTTCCGCTCGGAGTACAACCACGAGCGGCCGCATGAAGCGCTGGGCCAGAGGCCTCCTGCGGCGCTCTACACATCTTCGCCGCGTCCTTATCCGGCCAGAGTGTCGGAGCCGGAGTACGACACCGGCATGGTGGTGCGCTGTGTATATCCGCACGGGCAGTTCTTCTGGAAGGGCCACGATGTGTTTCTCAGCAAGGTGCTGGCCGGAGAACGCATCGGTCTGGAGCCGATCGACGACCGCTACTGGTGCGTCTGCTTCGGCCCTTTTCCGATTGCCTGGTTCGACAGTCTCCAGCTCATCACCGGCAACCTGCCTCCAGCCGAGGTCGTCGGCGGTGGAAATCCGGAAATCTCCAACCACAGAGATTCCCCGATTCCCACCGCCGCGGCTGCGACCAACAACCAATCCGTCCGGCAACTACAAAACTTCAACCCCGGCGAAAAAGTGTTACCCATCTGCCCGGTCTAAACTGTTACCCATCTCCCGGTTTGTACATCGTCCTCGGCTACTCGCTGTGGAAAACCAGATTCGGAGGCGACCCGGCGATCCTCGGGAAATCCGTCGAGATTCAGCACCAGCCGTTCACGATTATCGGCGTGGCGCCGGAGGGTTTCGTCGGATGTATGCCGGCGATCCGCGAGGATCTGTGGGCGCCGCTCGCCCCCAGCACCGCGCCTGGCAGCAACGACTGGAATGTGTTGCACCGCGAGAATACCTGGCTCAACGTAATGGGCCGTCTGCGTCCGGGAGTAAGCCGACGCGCCGCCACCCAGGACCTGGAGACGATTATGCGCAGACTGGTGGCCGAGTACCCGGCAGCGCATCTCGGTGCGAACACCATTACGCTCGACCCGCTGTGGCGCTCGCCCTTCGGGGGTAACGGCTACTTCGCCGCCTCGCTGCCGGTCCTGCTGGCTTTTGCGGGGCTGGTGCTGCTGCTCACCTGCGCCAATGTGGCCACGCTGATGCTGGTGCGCTTTGTGGCGCGCGCGCGGGACCTGGCCATCCGGCAATCGCTGGGTGCGAGCCGGCCGGCGCTGATGCGGCAGATGATCCTCGAGGGCTTCATGGTCTCGCTCGCCGGATCCGCGATCGCGCTCATTCTCACGGTATGGACGTCGAGGATGCTGGGCCGCTTCCTTCCGCCCAATGCCAACCCCATCGCCGTCAGTGGCACGATCGATCAGGGTGTGGTGCTGGTGCTGCTGCTCATCGCCATAGGCACCGGCATCCTCTGCGGCGCTCTGCCCGCCTGGCGTTCCTCCCACCTCACTCCGGCCGAGGTCCTCCGGCAGGAATCCCTGAGCGTCTCCGCCGGATCGCACAACCGGCACATCCTCAGCGGGATGGTCGTTGGCCAGGTGGGGCTCTCGGTGGCGCTGCTGGTTTGTGCCGGGTTGTTTGTGCGCACGCTGCACAATACGGCCAGCGCGTGGCGCGGTTTCGACGACGCTCATGTGCTGACGGCCACGGTCGGGCTCGACACCGGATATTCCCGCAGCGACATCCGGCAGTTCCAGAAAAAGATCCTGACTCGGGCGCGCGAACTTCCCGGGGTGACCCAGGTCTCGCTGACCGACTGGCTGCCGCTGAGCCTGAGCCGCAAGACCGGCGAGGTATGGCCGGAGGGCTATGTGCCGCAGCCGCATGAATCGGGCGAGGTGGGCCGCGCCGACGTCTCCGCCGGATATTTTGTAACCATGAGTATTCCAATTGTCGAGGGCCGGGGCTTTACGGATACGGACGATGCGCAGGCGCCGCGGGTGATGATCGTGGACCAGACCGCGGCGGCTCATTACTGGCCGGGCAGGGATCCGCTGGGCCGCACGCTGCGCATGTGGGACACGCTCTACACGGTGGTGGGCGTCGCGAAGAACTCCGCCCATCTGCACATCGGAGAAACGCCGGAGCCGATGATCTACGACTCGATCCTGCAGTCCAGCGATCCGGAGACCATCCTGCAGGTCCGCACGCCCGGCGATCCGGTGGCAGCTGTGCCGATAGTGGTGGAGGCGATCCACCAGATCAACCCGCAGTGGCTGGTGTATGACGTGCGACCGCTACGTCAGACCACGCAGGCCGCCAGCAGCTTCGCGGTCATGGAGTCCACGTTTGCCTCGGCATTTGCGCTGCTGGCGCTGGTACTGGCCGCCTCGGGCATCTATGGCGTGCTGGCCTACCGCACCCAGTTGCGCACGCACGAAATCGGGATCCGCATGGCCCTGGGGGCCGGGCGCCGGGATGTGCTGTGGCTGATTCTGCGTCAGGGGCTGCGTCTCGCCGCTCTGGGCATCGCTCTGGGCATTGTTCTCACGGGAGCGCTGACACGGTTCATCAGCGCACAGCTTTATGGAGTCAGCGCAGCTGACCCACTCACCTTCGCGCTGGTCACGCTGCTGCTGGCTGTAGTGGCGGGAGCGGCCTCGTCGCTGCCTGCTCTCCGGGCGATGCACACCGATCCGATCGCGGCCATCCGCGAGCCTTGAAAATTCCCTTTGGCCATACCGCAGCTGGAATTAATGCGTGATAGTGCCGTATTTCCGAACTTCCTTTGCTGGTCCAACCCTGTTAAGAGCAGATCCCCACTCCGCCTTGGTTCGGTTGATTGGATAAACCGGAAGGCTCCAACGTATCCTGGATAGGTTTTGGGATTGTGAAGGCCAGAGCTTCACGGGAGGAAGGAGCCGTGGTGAAGATTATAGGTTGTGACTTTAACCTGGCGGCCAGCAGGTGGCGATTTTCGATGCCCAGACGAGAGATCAGGGAGCGCAGGCTGCGCCATGACAACGGCGAAGCGGAGCGGTTCTACCGGGAACTGGCAGCGCCGCCGCCGATCGGCATGGAGGCAATGGCAACTCGCTGGAGTTGGCCGCGGCCCAGCAGAAGCGGGGCGACAAACTTGTCCTGATTTCTCGGTGCCTGCTGATGAAGGCCCGGCATTCGGTCTCGTGTTGCTAAATGTGATTGACTAATTAAGATCAGTGAGGACGACGATTTGGATCACAGCAGACGGGATTTCCTGAAAGCATCCAGCCTGGCGGCGTTCGGAACGGCCTTTACCGACCCAAGCGCGCAGGCTAACGAGCGAACGGTGGAGCAACGCAAAGAAGGCTTAGTCGCTCCGGCTGCGGCGGACCTCGCGGCCCTGGTCAACGTGCTTCAGGGAACCAATTCCAATCGCTACTTCTCGCGCGGAAATACGCTGCCGATTATCGCAAGGCCATTCGGCATGGCCCATTGGACGCTGCAATCGCGCAACGACACACCGTGGATGTTCGTGCCGGCCGATCGGCGCGTTCAGGGCTTTCGCTGCACTCATCAGCTTAGTCCGTGGCTGTCCGATTACGGGCATGCGGTATTTCTCCCGTTTTCCGGCGAACCACAACTCGAGCCGGACGCACGCTCGTCATCGTATCGCCCCGAGGAGGCAGAGCTGCTGCCCTATGCACTACGCCTCAGGCTGATGCGTTATCAGGCTGGTGTCGAACTGGTTGCCACGGAGCGATGCTGCATTCTGACCGCAACGATCACCGACGCGCCTTCGCGAGGGCTGCTGATCGACATTCCCGGAAAGATCGGATTGGTCGTGCCGGATGCCTCGCGCACAATCGTGCGCTTCGAGTCCCCGGCGAATGCCGGAGGAGTGCCGGACAATTTCAAAACGTACTACGTGGTCCAGCTGGCAGAGCCGTGGCAGAGCTTCACGGTACACGAAGTTGGAGGCAACCGCATTGGAGTCATCCGTTTTGAAAGGAGCTCGACCCGACCGGTCGAAGCGCGGATCGCAACTTCGTTCATTTCGTTTGAGCAGGCTGTGCGCAATCTGAAGCTGGAAGTCGGGGACCGGCCGGCCGCGGAAGTGCGCGCCCAGGGCCGGGAGGTATGGAACGCCGCACTGGGGCGGATCGAGATCGACGGTGCAACGGAACAACAGCGGCGCACATTTTACTCCAGTCTGTATCGGGCACTGCTCTTCCCGCGTCTCTGGCACGAATCCGATGAGGCAGGAAATCCGCACCATTTCAGCGCGTTCAACGGAAGGGTGATGCCGGGAGTGATGTATGCCGACCATGGTTACTGGGATGTATATCGGGCGTGGTATCCCTTCATGACGGTCGTGTATCCCGAACGATTAGGCGAAATTCTGCAGGCCTGGGTGAACGCCTATCGGGAGGGAGGATGGATGCCCCAGTTCCCCGCCCCCGGCTATCGGGCGTGCATGTCGGGCAGCTTGATCGACTCGTTGTTCGCGGACGCCGTTGTAAAAGGGATCTCCGGCTTCGATCGGGAGGTCGCGTACGAAGGGCTGCGCAAACATGCGACGCAGCCTGGGGATCCAAGTCGCGGCTACGGCCGCCAGGGCATCGAGTATTACCTGAAGCTGGGCTACCTTCCGGCCGACCACGTTGACCAATCCGTGGCGGAAACGGCGGATGCAGCGTATGGCGATTTCTGCATTGGGCAAATCGCTGCCACTCTCGGCAAGCACGAGGATGCAGAGATGTTCCGCAGGCGCCAGGAGAACTGGCGCAATATATTCGATCCGCAGACAAAGTTCTTTCGCGGAAAGAATGAGGATGGTTCGTGGCTCGAGCCCTTCGATCCGTTCACGTGGGGCAGTCCTTACGAGGAAGGCGCGGCCTGGCAGCACCGATGGAATGTTCCCCAAAACGTGCAGGGGCTCATCACCGCGATGGGCGGTCCCCAGGCCACCGCGGCTGCGCTCGAGAAGATGCTCACGCTGCCGCCCAAGTTTCACGTGGGCGTGTATGAGCAGGAAATCCATGAGATGTCGGAGATGGCTGCGCTTCCGTTTGGGCAATACATGCACAACAATCAGCCGGTGCACCAGGTACTGTATCTGTTTGCCGCAGCTGAACGGCCCGATCGCACGCAATACTGGGTGCGCCGCGTGCTGAATGAGGCGTATTCTGCTGAGGATTTCTGCGGAGATGAGGATACGGGATCGATGGCCGCCTGGTACATTCTGACCGCGCTTGGCTTTTATTCGCTCTGCCCGGGCAAGCCGGAGTACACACTCGGCGCTCCGCTCTTCCCGCAGGCTGTGATTCATCTCGCGAGCGGAAAGAGAATCGTAATCGAAGCGCCGGGGAACGGACCTACAACGCCCTATGCGACGCGCATCCTGGTGAACGGCGCCGAGCATCGCTCGACCACCATCGAGCACGCCACACTGGTGAGCGGCGCTTCGCTGCGGTTTGACATGGGCGAATCTCCCGCAGGATCACGAAGGTCGTGAGGCAAGCATCGATGGGGCATCAATTCAGGGAGCCGGAAATGGTGTGCTGCGAAGCGACGGCCTGTTCGCAAGCGCGTGGCGAACTGCGGCACGGGTCAGTTCCAGTTCGGCTCCGATAACGGGCAGGCGCGGCGGACGTACGCGCGCATTCCCGGTTCCCGTCTCCTCCTGCACCTGATGAACCAACTGAATGAACTTCGGGACCGTGTCCATACGGAGCAGCGGCAGAAACCACTCATAGAGTTCCGCTGCTTCCTGATGTTTGCCGGCAATCGCCCACTCGAAGAGCGCAACCGATTCGGCGGGGAACGCATTGACCAGCCCGGCCACCCAGCCTACGGCTCCCGCAGCGATACCTTCGACGATGGCATCGTCCACCCCGATAAAAATGCTCAGGCGATCGCCAGTCAAGGCGCGGATGGCCGTGACGCGGCGGATATCCGCGCTGGACTCCTTCACCGCAGCCAGGTTTTCATGCTCAGCGGCAAGCTCGGCGATTTGTGCCGGCGTGAAATCGGTGCCGTACGAAATCGGATTGTTGTAGAGCATGCAGGGCAGCGGGGTAGCACGGAAGATGGCACCCACATATGCTTTCATCTCACGCCAGTCGCCGAGATATACATAGGGCGGCAGGACCATCAGGCCGGAACAGCCTGCCTGCTCGGCGGTCTTCGCCAGCGCTGTCGCTTCGTGGGTGGAGAGTGCGGACACCGCGCCAACCACGGGCGCGCCGTTCCCGGCCGCCGCGGTCATATTTTTGAGTACCGCCTCTCTCTCAGCAGCGGTGAGCATACCGGATTCCCCAAGGGAGCCAAGGGAAATGATGCCGGTGCAGCCATTGTCGAGCATCCAACGAGCGTGCCGGGTCATGAAAGCATGATCGATCTTATACTGCGGGTCGAAGCAGGTCGTCATTGCAGGCATTACGCCGTACCACTTCATAGAACTTCCTTCCTTCATTGAATGGACTGAATCGCGGGAGTCTGCGCCGAGCCTGCTGACGTGGTGGCGAGGCTGGAAACTAGAGCCGGGAGAATCGGCGGCCGTGCCGAGCCGTCCCGCCAGCCAAACAGAAATTCCGTCGCCGCGCCGCAGATTCGGCCCTGGCATGAACCCATACCGCAGCGGGTTTGCAGTTTGGCGTCGCGCCAGGAGTCATGCCCGGTGAGCGCAGCATACGGTACGTCTTCGCAGCGACAGACGAGGGTGCGGCCGGAAGGCAGCCGGCGCAATTCCGGATCGAGCGCGAAGGCGGCCGCCAACGCACGAACGAACCGATCGCTTCCCTTTCGGCTGCCGCCCAAAGTTGCTGCGTCCCTGGTGCGACCGGCTGCGGTCAGGCCGGCGATCTGGCCCTCAAGCAAGGCCCGTTCCACGCCCCCGATGCCTGTCGGTTCTCCCGCGCAAAAGATATTTGCAACGGAGGTACGCTGCTGAGCGTCGACAGCGACGAAGCCCGCCTCAGTGTCACAGCCCAGCAGCATAGGCAGTTCGAGGTTAGGGACGAGGTGATAGCCGCAGGCCAGATAGTCAGCGGCGACTTCTTTGATTTTTTCGGGGAGACGCAACGTTACCGACTCGAGTTTGTTCTCTCCGCAGGCGCTGAGCACCCAGCAGCCGGTGAGAATCTCTGCGCGTCGCGCGGCGAGCAGCATGCTGAATCCCTGCCCCACCTTGTTGGGCTGCCCCAGCAGTTGTGCGGCGAAGGAAGCCATGCGGCGCAGCGGCGCCTGTTCGCAAATGGCCACAATCCGCGCTCCACACCCGGCAAGATGGGCGGCAGCCGCCAGCAGCAGAGGCCCCGTTCCCGCGACCACCACTCGCTTGCCGGCGATGGAAAGTCCGCTCCTCACCATGGCGTCCAGCCCGCCCGCTCCCATCACGTTCGGCAGGGTCCAACCCGGAAACGGCAGGAAGCGCTCGCGCGCGCCAGTCGCAAGGATCAGATTTTTGTAACGGAGTTCGGCACAATTCCAGGTAGATTCACCCGAGCGATGACTGCTTTGCCGCTCTGCATGCAGAACGCCGGGCCCGCCGGAATCGAAGATGCGCCAGCCCTGCAAGCGCCTGATCGG
Organism: uncultured Acidobacteriota bacterium; assembly: GCA_963825195.1. Lineage (GTDB taxonomy): Bacteria > Acidobacteriota > Terriglobia > Terriglobales > Acidobacteriaceae > Palsa-343. The sequence goes on along the minus strand of CAWGSD010000005.1, from coordinate 3,559,670 downwards.
CAGCGCATTGAGCCTGGCCAGCCACTGACGAGCGGCTGCGGGTTGTGAGGAGAATCCGCCGCGCCATATCTGTCCACCCGCGGCAGGGTTATCGTCGACCAGCGCCACGGACACGCCGGCTTCGGCAGCCCGGACCGCAGCCGCGATGCCGGCAGGCCCCGCGCCCACCACCACAACATCGAAGCTTCCGTTCATGACGGCCGCACGTCCATTCCCGGCTCGCAGAGAATCTGACAGCTCCTCTGGTGCGGCACGCCGTTGATGGTTACGCGGCATTCAAAACAAATCCCCATGCCGCAGAGAGGAGTGCGCGGTTCACCCGTAACAGAAATCCGCGTGGGAGAGCCTGCCATCATCACCGCCGCCGCCACGCTCGTTCCCGGTGCAACGGCAATGACGCGGCCATCGACGGTCAGTTCAATCGGCAGCCGTGCATCCTCAGGCATGCGCCAGGCTCCCGATGAAGCGGCCAGGGAGATACGGGTCGATCAGAATTTCGGTACTCCGCCCCGCCACGTGATCCGCGATGAGGCGTCCGGTAGCCAGAGAGGTGGTGATCCCCAGGCCTTCATGTCCGGTTGCCAGCAATAGGCTTTCGTCGTCAGGCCACGGACCGATGAGGGGCAGCTTGTCAGGGGTTGCGGCGCGAAAGCCGGTCCATACGCGAACAGCGCTGAGGCCGCCGATTCCAGGCATGTACCAGCGAGCGCGCTCGATCATCGCGCCAAGAATGGCGTGATCGACGCCGCTGTCCTCTGCGTCGAACTGACGTGAGGAACCAATGAGCACCTGTCCGGTTTTGCGCGGCTGCAAGTTAAACGCAACCGAATTGGCCGTCAGAGAATGTGCGCTCCTGAGATAGCCCAACTCGACTAACTGATGATGCACAAATCCTGAATAGCGGTCGGTGATGACTAAGTGCCCCTTCCGATTACGGATCGGGAGTCCCGGCAGAAGCTTCGCCGCATCAGCGCCGCTGGCAATAATGATGTACGCGGCGCTGAGTGCCGCGCCATCGCTCAGGCGAACTTCATCAGCACGGGCGGAGAGTACCCGGCGCTGAGTGTATAACCGCGCACCCAGACGCTGTGCCTCTCGTACAAGATATGCGGCCGCGCACGGAGGATACAGCACCGCATCCGACGCGACGAGCAGGGCACCGGCCATGGGGCGTAGATGCGGTTCTGCCTCAGACAGCGCCTGCGCATCGAGGATCTCCGTCGGCACACCGGCAGCGGCATACACGCAGTGCTTACGCCGCACCTCATTCATCTCCTCGTTGTCGGCCGCGACCCACAGCGTGCCGCAGCGTTCCCATTCGACATTGGCCGGCAGCGCGCTGGAGATACTCCGCCACAGTTTCTGCGAATAGCAGGTTAGCGCCATCTGCGCAGACGAATCATCCATGACGACGATGTGGCCCATGCCGGCAGCGGTCGCGCCACCGCCGACTTCGCCTGCGTCAACAATTGCGGTGTGGAAACCGCTGCGGGCGCACTCCAGTGCGCAGGCCGCACCGACGATGCCGGCGCCCACCACGATGACGTCCCACGTTTCTCTCATGGACGAATGCCTGCGCGGAACGGATCTCCGGAGTCAAGGATGAGCCGGCTCTCCGCCGTGACCCAGGCTGCACCTGTAATGCTGGGAATGACCTTACCGTCCTGCAGCTGATACGAAGCTTCGAAGACGGTGCCGAGGATGCCCTCCTGCCGCCACATCTGTCCCGGGGCGAGGTTGCCATCCGCCGCCAGGCACGCGAGTTTCGCGCTGGTGCCGGTTCCGCAGGGAGAGCGGTCGTATGCCTTTCCCGGACACAGGACGAAGTTGCGGCTGTGCGCGCCGTTGGTGACGGTTGAGGATGATAGCTCGATGTGGTCGATTTCTTCACCGCCTGCGCCGGTGATGCCGCCGTCGCGAAGCGCCCCGCGAAGTGCCCAGGAAAGCTCCGTCAACCCCTCGGCGTGTTCAAGACTCAGCGGAATCGGCGGTTCCTTCACGAGGAAGAACCAGTTGCCACCCCATGCAATATCGCCCGTAATGGTTCCGAATCCAGGCACCATGACGGATACGTTTTTGGCGTGACGGTAGCTGCTGACGTTCTGCACCGTCACTTTGCCCTCAGCATGCAGGGTCGCGCTCACGATACCCACTGGCGTTTCAATGCGGTGCTGTCCGCACTGGATACGGCCCAGATGCGCAAGCGTGGCGATCACCCCGATGGTCCCGTGCCCACACATTCCAAGATAGCCGACATTGTTAAAGAAGATGACGCCGGCGACGCAGCTTTGGTCGAGAGGATCGCAAAGCAGCGCTCCCACCAGAACACTGGAACCGCGCGGTTCATTCACCACAGCAGAGCGAAAGTCATCATGCACGGCGGCGAACTGGCGCAGGCGGCTATCGAGCGAATGATTGCCGAGATCCGGTCCTCCACTGATGACGACGCGGGTAGGCTCTCCGGCGGTGTGCGAATCAATAACCTGAACTGAAGCGGAAGGCACAAACTTTTTTATCACGATTGTCCACAATATTGCATACGATGCGATTGGAGGTCGCGATCAAGGCGCATCCTGAGCGAGAGAGACTCCGCGGATCGAGACCCGGGAGAGCGCAGCTACCAGCTTCCCCGTTCGCCGAAGATGTCGATCACGTGCCCGAGCCGCTCGCAGCCGTTGGACCAGTTCTTCTGCAGCGCCCGCTCCACGCGGTCCGCATCTCCCGCAAGCAGCGCCGCGATGATCTCGTTGTGCTCGTCGATGGAAAGCTGCAGGTTGCCGATAATCGAACTCGCATAAAGTCGCCAATAACGTTCCACCTGGGGCTCAATTGTCTTGTGCAGGCCCTTCAGCCGGGGGCCGGCTCCGGCCTCCACGACTAACCTGTGAAAGTTGCGATCGACTTCAAAAATCTCCGCCTGCTGCGCCGGATTCCCCCGGATGCGCACCAGCTTCTGATTGAGATCCTGCAGCTTGTGGGCGATGGCCGTGCGTTCGGCCTTCGGAAGAGCCGCGGTTTTGCGTCCAGCGAGCCCTTCGAGACTCCCGATCACGGCATATAACTCATTCGCGTCCTCTTTGGTCAGAGGGCTTACGATCATGCGCGATTTGTTCGCAGTGCGATGGACCCGAACATAGCCTTCCTGCTGCAGCCACTGCAGAGCGGCGCGGGCCGGTGTGCGGCTGAGGTGAAGACGCTTCGCCAACTCGCCTTCCACAATCCAGGTGCCCGGTGAGAGCTTACCCTGCACGATCAGTTCGCGGACCTGGTGCAGCGCGGTCAGAACGCTGGTGCCATGCTCCCGTTTTGTAGCCCCTGCTCTCGAGGGCCTCTTTGTTTTCGCTGTCATGATCTCTGTCCGAAGCAGGATGCCCTTCAGGATGGCACGATCGACGGCCGGCCGCGTGCGATCCGCGATATCTGATGCTCGTTGTGTACATCATAGTTGACAGGCTGCAGCTTCATGCCACACCCGATGCTCACAGAGAATTGCGAGAGTAGATAGTGCCCTCCTTCATCACCAGACGAAGATGTTTACGCGGCTGCGACAGGATACGAATATTTTCGAGGGGCGAGCCATCGACCACCAGCAGATCGGCGATGGCCCCTTCCGCGATAATTCCCAGACGTCCTTCCATCCCAATAAGCTTTGCACCAACCGTCGTGGCGCTTGCCAGAATCTCCGCCGCCGGCAGGACGCGAGCGCGAATTGCAAATTCCTCGTTTTGCCGGACGTGTGTCTCTCCCAGCAAATCGGTGCCGAAAGCGATGGTGACGCCGGCATCGCGCAGGATCGAGAGGCTCTCCAGACCGGGCTTCCGCACGCTGTCGATCTTGGCGATGGAAACGGCCGGCAATCCCAGGGCCGCGCCATCTTCCGCGAGCGCTTCGTAGGTTACCAGAGTGGGAACTGCAACGGCGCTGGCCTCGGCCGCCAACCGAGCTGTCTTACCGTCGATCAGGTTGCAGTGTTCCAGCGAATGCACTCCACACAGCACGGCTCTCTCGATTCCCTCAGCCGTATACAGATGAGCGGCGACATAGGTTCGGGCATCGCGTGCCTCCTCGACCGCTGCCTTCAGTTCCTCGGCGGTATAGCCGAACCAGTAGACGGGATCGGTTGGACTGGCGACTCCGCCGTTGGCCATGACCTTAATGAAAGCGGCGCCCTGGCGCAGTTCCAGCCGGCACGCGTGCCGAACCTCATCAACTCCGTCGGCCACACGCCCCAGGGCTCCGAAGTTATCCGCCCAGCGATTGGGATCGAAGGTATCGTAGCGCGGCCGGCAATCGGAATGGCCGCCGGTCTTCGATAGTGCTTTCCCGCAAACCACCAGACGCGGTCCGGGCGTCACACCGCGCGCAACCGCCTCCGCCAGAGCGAAGGATGCACCGCCGACATCGCGGACGGTCGTAAACCCGCGCTCCAGCATTCCCCTCATGATCTGAGCTGATCGAAGCACAGCGACCGGTGCTGCCAGTTGGGCATTCATGGTCAGGTCCATCATGCTGGCGACTACATGCACGTGGCAGTCAATCAGGCCCGGCATCAGCGTCCGGCGGCCCACGTCGATCTGCTCGCACTCTGCTGAACTCGATGTGTTCGACCCAATTTCACGAATCAGACCGTCTTCCACAAGGACGTTGCCAAATCGCGGCTCAGGCGATGCCGAGTCGATAATGGTCGCGTTCTTCAGCAGAGTCTGCATGACCCCTCACTGGTGACCAGGAATATAAGGTCCTACAGCACTATCACGGCCGAAGCTACCCGGTTGCTGCCTCACAGATCGACCTACCGCCCCGGCTGCAAAGTGGTGGCGAAGAAGCGATCGACTCGATTCCACGCATCACGCAGCACCTGTTCGCGGCTGAAATAGTGAAATTCGCCCGGATACATCATGAACGAGATGAGATCCCCTTTGTTCTCCCTGAGCGCCTGGTCCACCAGGCGGACCGATTCGATGAATGGTACATTAACATCCGCCGTCCCGTGCAAGATCAGCAACGGCCGTTCAAGTGCACCGATATGCGAGATTGGCGACGCATTTGCGTAGACTTGCGGATTCTGCTGCGGCGTACCGATCCGGCTTGCCGTCCATCCTCCGTGGTAGGGGTCTTCGTAGTACATCGCGTAGTCCACAACCCCGGCCACATCGACAGCGGAACGAAACAGCATAGGATGGCGGGTTACCGCGATCAGCGTGAAGAAGCCGCCGTAGGACAGACCCCATACTCCGATGCGGTTCGGATCCACGTAAGGCAGCGTCTTGAGATATTCGCCGGCCCGCGATGCATCTTCAGCATCCTTGCCGCCGACATCCATATAGACCGCGGAGCGCCACTTACTCCCGTAGCCGATACTTCCGCGATAATCCGGCGCGAATACGACATATCCCTGCTCGAGGAGATATTGGTGAAAGCTGTAGTAAACCGCATAGTTACGCTGGATGTGCCAGCCATCGTAGTTTTGATTAATCCCGTCGCCGTGGATCCAGACAATAGCAGGATGCTTTTTGCTCCGATCCAGGTTCTTTGGGACGAAGAGCCAGCCCGGAACCGGAGTACCATCTGCGCCAGGAAAAGTCACATACTCAGGCCGCACCAGCAGCGACTTATCCAGATCGGCGGGCATGGAATTCGTGAGTCGAACCGGCTGGCCGCTGCCGTTCGTGGAAATCGTGTAGAGATCAGCGGAGTTCTGCCAGTCGGTATGTTGATAGACAAGCGTGTCATCGGCCGGCGACCAGCTCGGCTCAGTGTTCGTGCCCTCAGCCGACGCGACGGATCGCACCACGGCATGCTTCGGGTCTGTTCCGATGGCTACGACAGCCACACGCCGATCCCCCGGCGTTTTCGAGTCGTTGATGTCGAAGGCCAGAAAGCGGCTGTCGTGCGACCACACTGGCCGCCACGCTTCGGTATGTCCGCTGGTCAGTTGAATCGGCTGCCCTCCGTGCGCGAGGGTGATATAGAGATGATCCCAGCCGTCGGCAGCATCGCTGATCCACGCGATCCAGCGGCCGTCAGGCGACGGCAGCGGCTCGCCTCCAGCTTCGCCTTCCGGCATGCTCCAGAAGTTCGTTTCATGATCGACGTGGAGCACGCGCTCGGCGCCCCCGGCGATATCAATGGTCACCACGCTGCGGTCTCGGAAATCGGCGGACTGTTTCTCGTAAACCAGCAGCGAGTTCCCCGCCCAGCTCACGTCGTCATATTCCGATGCCAGTGTCGGCAACGGCAGGGTATCGCCTTTCGTCGTTCCGACGACATACAAACGGCCGGGCACATATTCGGTTGAGCGGAAGATCAGCTTGGCTCCGGAATAAGCGGGAGAAACGTCGTGCGGAATGCGTGCACCGTCACCGATGAACACGATGTGCTGAGCATCCGGTGACCAGCGGATGGCGTAAATCACCCCATTATTGGTCGCGAGGGAGCGCTCCGCGTTGGATCCCAGGGTCCGGACCACGAGGCTGTGACCACCACTCGCAGCCGGAACTGCAGCCGCGATTTCGGTTCGATCCGGCGATGGCTCCAACGGTCCGGCGCCCTGAGGCATCGCCCAGACAACCTCGAGCTCGCCGCCTGCGGCCGAGACTCTCCACAATTGGCCGCTCTCCATGAAGTACACGGAACCTCCGTCCTGCGACCAGAAAGGATGCTCAACCTTGCCCTGTTCGAAATGGGTTAGCACGCGGGGTTGCCCTCCAGCGGCGTCGGCGACATACAGGTTCACCACATCGCAGCGATCCCACAGGTACGCAACGTGCCTGCCATCCGGCGACCACACCGGGTCCGACGGATGACGAATTTCGAGGAGCTTATTGATGGTCAGCGGTTCAGCGACGGCGTTTGCGGTGCACCAGAACCCGATGCCGGTCACAAGGATGATCACCCAACGGCAACGCATCGATTGCATGCTCGACCATCTCCCTTCCCTGCCAAGCCCTTCCTTCAGCATCCCAGGGTGTGAATTGTATACAACCCGAGTGGGAGGCGCGCTCGAGTTTCTGCCGTTTCACCACGGATTAAAAACTTTGATTCGTCCCATAAATCGCTGGGCTGACCCCGGGAATCCGCGCTCCGGTCAATATCTGCGGAGTACCGTGCCCTTTGGATTCCTGATCACCCATTGACACACGAACGCAGGCATTGTATACATTTTGCTCAAAGCAGCGACTCTTTGGTTGCCGTTTTTTTTCCCGCCGGCCGGCCCTCGTTGCCCGACCCAGCCCAAATCGCTGTTGACGTCGAAGTTCGATCGCGATAACCGCCGAACCTATTCACCGCGATCCGCCAGAAAACGCAGCAACCAACGAGCAGCCGGGGACTTTCATCCAGGGCCCTTGAACTTTCCGCTCCGTTTACACATCAGCTCTCTGATTTTTCTGCTCACGTGAGCGGGGTCACAGGAATCGTGGCACCGCTGGTCCGCGTGCCTGCCGGGGAACATCGAACCGGCGTACCCGCGGGTCCGGCACAGCCGTCGTCACGCCATCCGCGAAGGGGGACGTATGAAAAAGAGATTTCCGCTCGTGCTATCGCTGCTGTGCCTGGCACCGGCGATGATGCTCGGACAGGTGGCCATTACCGGCGCCATTCGCGGCGTGGTTACCGACACCTCCGGCGCTGTGCTGCCCAACGTATCGATTGTTGCGGAGGGACCCGCTCTTATGACTCCGCGGAAGGCCATGACCGATGTGGCCGGAAGCTATCTCTTCGATTCGCTTCCACCGGGCACCTATCAGCTGACCTACGGCATATCCGGCTTCAGAAAAGAAGTTCGATCCGCTATCGTGATCACACCGGGATTCACCGCGACCATCAGCCCGCAGTTGTCTGTGGGCATGAGCCAGCAGTCCGTCGTAGTGCAGGCGGAATCCGTCGTTGTAGATACAACCAACAATACCTCCAGCACCACCTTCGACGAAGCTCTGCTGCAGAATGTCCCCGGCGGACGCGACACGTTCTCGACCGTCGCTCAAGCGCCGGGTGTCGCCTCCAGCGACTTCGATATCGCCGGGAGTCAGAGCTTTCAGCAATCCGTGATGCAGGTGCACGGAAGCCTGCCTGGCGACCAGGTCTACATAGCGCTCGCGTTCCGTGGCGCCCAACTCGCGGACCTTCAGACCTTCCACCCGCGTTTCGCGATCCGCCAGCTTCGCTTCAGCCTTGCGTTCGGACCCATGCGTAAGAACCGCCCGGTCGTATTCCGGCCCGAAGCGAGCGCGCAGATCCGCCGTGGCTTTTCTGCGCTTGCGCACATAGAACGCAGCTGCAACCACGAAGATAAGACCAATCACAACCATGCCGACAATGAACGTCGGACTTGTCAGTTCGGGATACATTTCACCCCTCCCGGGCATTGAACGCCTTCGACGGTGAGGATCTGGTTGGGATGTCTCCTCGCCGGGTGCAGGGCGTTCAGCGTAACGAGTATGGAACGGCAGACTTATCAAAACTGATCAGAAGCGCTCATCTGATCACAAATAAATAGAAATCAATGCGGTGCTCCACTCTGACATGACACACTCGGCGCTCGGAAGCACGGCGGTTGTGTCGCCGAGGCGTCTTCCGACATGCCGTTCACCTGGCCCGATCCTGGTCGCGCACATGGTCAACCAGCGGACGGCAGCGTAAGGGCTTCACAACTCTTTGCAGCGCATCGCTGGCACTCTGGCCGCACCTGCAGTTTAGTAGCCTGGCTCCGTTGATTCCGTTGAACCGAGCTGTTTAGCTCAGTTATTAACATGCGTCTTTGAGAAACTGACTCCGGGGAAGAGTCTTTGTTATCGGCTCACTCACCGTTCTGAACTGGGCCAGCCCATCCGACCGCTGTCCTTCTTAGCCCACCCCTCACGCAAGGAGGGGTTATGAAACGTAACCTCAAAGACGATTGTACGTATGCCTATGTGGGTATGGCCCTACTGGTGACTGTATTCATGGTGCTGTTTGTCACCGCCATGCATGGACAAGAGCTGCCGAATGCGCCACAGGCGGTGGTGAAGCAGCAAATACCGCCGGTGCACAAACAAGGTCCAATGTTGGCAAAGCCCGGCAATCTATACCTTGGAAGCGCTGACTGGTTCCGTGAACGTGAACATTTTAAGCTGGCGAGGGTTATTCCGTTGCTCACACATATTGACTGGAACCTTAGCTTTAGCAAGCCAAAGGAGGCAGGCCATAACAACTCCAAGAGCAGATAGGTGTTGATTACACAGTTGTAATCGATGTAGGAACGTAAAGCAGCTTAGGCTTACCTTTACCGGCGCTGCTGGCAACGAGATTCATGAGAGGAGTCCCGGCGTTTGCCGGAGGCGAGTATCTATCGAAGCGGGTTCTCGCTGGTCGACGCGAGCCTCAGTGCGTGGCCCGGATCACCTTGGCGCGTACAGGGCAAAATGCGGGACGCGTATTTTTGGAGCGCACGAACCCCACCGTGACCATGGACGTTCGGTTGTGAACAGGTTTGGTCGAGAATGGACAAGCCGGGGGGATTCCGTGGACCGTAACCACCCTGGATGCGACCGTTCACGATACTCTGGGGATGGGTCCCGACGTGCTCTAATTTTTTCGACTCGTGAGGGAGGCCCATCTTCACCGATTTCAGGCTCGCGCTTCGGCAATTGCGGAAATTTCCGGCGTTCACGATGACCGTCGTGCTCACTCTTGCGCTTGGCATTGGCGCCACAACGGTCATCTTTTCGCTCGTCGAGCAGATCATGCTGCGGTCGCTTCCGGTCGCGAAGCCGCAGGAATTATGGCGCATCGGCAAAGAAATTAACTGCTGCGATGAAGGCGGCTACACAGAGGGTGGCGAGTTCTCACTCCTTTCCTGGGATCTCTATCAGCAGATCAGGGCAAACACGCCAGAGTTTTCCGACCTTGCAGCGATGCAAGCCAGCGACGCAGCGCTGGCCGTGCGCCGTGCCGGCTACGGTGCGCAGGCCGAGACCCGCCACGGGGAATATGTTTCAGGCAACTTCTTCCGTACTTTTGGCGTATGTGCGTGGGTGGGCCGAGTACTTGAGCCGAATGACGACCGGGAGGCTGCTCCGCCTGTGGCGGTGATGAGCTACTACGTTTGGAAAGAGAAATACGGAGGCGATCGGTCGGTGGTAGGCGGGACCTATGAGATTGACGGCCATCCGTTCACCATCGCCGGGGTTGCGACACCCGGATTTTATGGAGCCAAGCTGACGGGATGGGCAATGCCGGATTTCTGGCCGCCGGTGACAACGGAGCAACTGCTGGATGGCGCAACCGCGAAGCTCAAGATGCCCGACCGGCACTGGCTGGACCTGATTGGACGCGTGCGCCCGCGGACAGATCCGAAGAGGCTGGAGGCGCGGCTTCGGATCGAGCTGCATGCATGGCAGGCAAGCCACTTGGCCGACATGAACGCGCAGGAGAAGGAAGTATGGCAGCAACAGAAGCGGCATTTGACGCCAGGCGGCTCGGAGATCGACGATGTGCGCGAAACCTATCGCGACGGCCTTACGATCCTGTTGTCGGCGGCTGGCTGCGTGCTGCTGCTGGCCTGCGCCAATATAGCCAATCTGCTGCTTGCCCGCGGACTTCGGAATCGGCAGCAAACGTCGATTCGGGTTGCTCTGGGTGCGCCGCGCCGCCGATTGGTGCGCAAGGCGCTCGTCGAGAGCGTCACGCTGGCTGTCTTCGGAGGGGCTTTTGGAATCGCGTTGCGTATCTGGGGGTAGGGCTGATGATTCAGTTGGCTTTCAAAGTCGGCAGCGCCGATAACTTCGTGCCCATCCAGTCGACCCCGTCCTGGCAGGCGCTGTCATTCGCCCTGGCGGAATCGCGATCCAGGTCGGCTCAAGGGTCCGGCCGAGATGATGCTGCAGGTGTTTCGTGATGCAGGCAAGTTTGCCCGGCGGCTGGCCTGTGTCAGGATGGTTGACCGGCTACCTCGAAGTAAACTCTCGAGCGGCGCATTCAAGACCGAACCACTCATGCCGACTTCAGACGATCCACACGGATTCCAAGTCGAAATCAAGCGCCCCTCGTCGAACTGAAGAATACGAGCCCATGCTTCGGAATCTGATCGAGAGAATTCAGCAAGCGAAAATGTGCTTGCACAAGGCAGAGTTTTCAACCCACAATCCAACCCACATAATCTGCTTTCTTGTCCGGTTTCCGCGAATATAGGCAATCCTCGCGGGTTTGCAATGAAACTTTTAACGGCTTGCGTTTTTCATCTTATGCGCGATTTAGAGCACGGATTAAGGAAATTGGCTCAGCGCATGAAGGTAAAACTATCCCACAGTGGCCGACTTCTTCCACTGGATCATGCTGATTGGAACGCGTTCATCGCAGGCATCCGAATGTGAATTATTACGTGGGCACGCAGGGAGCGATTCGGATCGAAGCAACCGCAATGCCGAGTCCCACGGGAGGGATGATTCTGACTGCAAGTTTATACGGCTCCCACTCGGTACGCCGATCAGGAACAAGCTCCGCATGGTGAAGATACCGTAATTGTGCATGGCAGGACATCTAAGTGCTTCCAGTTTTTAGGCAATTCAGTAAGATATACGAGAGCATTTTAGCTTGCTCGTTTCCCCGCGATCCCTCCGGCTTTGGCCGTCTTAACTTTTTGCCATTTAAATAAGGAGCTCAGCAGGCGAGCCGCTAACCGAAAAGTAATAGGAACTGCTCTTCGGGGACTGCTGTGCTTTTGTTCTTTCTCTCCTCGACTTGTCCGGTTTTCGGAATCGGTTGGGCGGGCTCCGGGCGATCGCCGATTCACGTTTGGAGTAAGATTACCGCTAAACCGAGAGGCATTCCACGATGGCTGAGCCGAGTGCGTTGGCCGATCTTCTTGCTAAGGCAAATCGAGCGCTGCTAAGGCTCGAAGACCTTAGCCGCAGTGGGGAAAACTCGTCCGCTCTGACAGTGGATGCTATGAACGTCTATTTCCAATTGTTGTCTTTCCGGGATTCCCGGTCAGGGGCAGACGCGGCGCAACTCCAATCGGTGATTGATCGCCTACGAGCCGGCCTGCGGGAGTTCTAGCGACGGCAAAATTTGCCCGAAGAAAATAACATTGCCGGTATCATTGGAGGCATCACGGGAGGCCGCTCGTGCTGTTCATCCTCTCCATCGTCTGCCTCATCATCGGAATCATCTGGGCCGTTACCATACTCCTGATATCCGCTCGGGATATCGGCAACGGGACCGACGCCCCTCAGAATCAAACTGAAATTGAGAAGCGCGGCAAGCTGTGGTGGACTCTGGTGATCCCGCTGAGCATAGCCAGCGGGATAGTCGTGCTCGCGTTCGTTGGGATAGCCGTCTATTTCATGCTCCATCCAGGCGCGACGAAATGAACCACCGACGGCAAAACCATTGTCGTGGGATACCGCAGCACCATGCCTTGACCGACCGACTCCGAGCGAGGGCCGAATCAAGTGCGACTTAGGAAATAGTTGCAGAACTATCGAATGAGCGATAGCCCATGACTTCTCTGGTAGTGTCTCGGTTTTGAAAGACCGAGTATTAGCTGTGCTTTGAGCGATGCCTGCGTGCGACCGCTATCGAATCCGGAATCATCATGAACGGCATCAGTATGGGAATGGCCCAGACAAGGTGAGAAAGCACCCAAATAGCGGATGGCGGCATCGTTCTGATGAGCCACAAGCTTAGAGGCGGTATGCTGGGAGCCGGCCTTGGCGCGAGGGCTGTGGGTTTCAAACTGAGACACTACCACTTCTCTTTCGACCTTGACGAAGTGGGTCATCAGGCACATACTTCCCCCCCAATCCCCCAGGGAGCTACCGAGAGGCTCGCAGGGGTCAAAGGCGGCACGGGCGAATGCACCGCATGGCGTTCCGCCCAGAGCAGTCGCCTCCCGAAAAATAGGCACCCCGCTGGCATGTTGCTCGAAAAATTGCTTGAGATCGAAAGGGCCGTAATCGGGGGAGATTTCACCTTGGTGCATTCATTGGTGCTTGAGGCCGAAGACTGTGCTCTCAAAATCGACCGCGAACTGATGAGGCTATACGAGCTTGAGAAGCTTCGCTCCTCTGGTCGTCACGCTTCTACAAAGTCCCGCCGATAATCCCTGTCGTTGCGCCAGGTCGGATCTGACAGAGCGATTCCATCGTCCATCTGCCAGCCCGGTTTCTCAGTCAGGAACGTGTGACCATTGAAGACGACTTCGTATACCCCATCGGGCAATTCGATCGGGGCTTCTATAACTATGAACTGAGAATTTGGGCGAACTGATCCGTTCGCTGGTCGCCAGACCAATATTTCGCATCCGACTTCCCAGCCCTTCCCCTTCAAGGATCCCTGTAGCAGAGAAACCCTCACAGCAAGCAACTACCTCCATTGATGTCGGGGGGAGGCACGGTGGCGGGATGCAGTCGAGCATTGGCGAGGTGTCCCAATGCGGCTACTCGATCTCGGAATACGCTCCCTTCCCTATCGATGCGAGGCCAGCCGTTCCAGAGAAGTCCAGATTCCGTCGCACAGCACGCGGTCGCTGACGTGGATGTTTGCTTGGATCCTGATCTCTGGCTCCGAGTAAATCCGCACTGACGAACGCCAATTACCGCTTCACGCTGATAGGGTACGAACATGGGTTCTCCGGCGATGCCTATGTCCTTGAAGTAGAGCCCAGGAGGAAAGACAAATTTCTCTACCATGGTCGGATCTGGGTCGACGCGGGAGACTTTGCCGTCGTTCGGCTGAAGGCGGAGCCGGCGAAAAGCCCCTCTTTCTGGACCCGGAAAGCAGACATCGACGAGGTGTACAAGAAGGTAAGCGACTTCTGACTTCCCGCCCGCAACCACAGCATCACCGCGATTCGGCCTGGAGGCCATGCCGAGCTAACAATTAAGTGCACAAACTACGAGATCACTGATGCCGGGCAGGTGACAAGCCTGACGACTCTCACTGCTGAAACAGCTCACGCACAAGAGTAGTATCAACTCCCGCAATTGTTTACCTGAGTCGTTCTTCCAGAAGATGGTCCGCGATTCGTATGGCGTTCGCGATGATGGCCAGCGGGCGATTGACCGCACTCGCCGAGACGGAGCAGGAGGCATCGCCGACGTAGAGATTGTCGAGATCGTGAGCGGATCAACCGGGGAGCCACAATCGCCGTATCGCTGAACGTTGGGCGCTCTGGGCGCACCCCTCGGCCCCGGGCATGCATTTTTTCTTCGCGAACGAGCGTCGTCGCAAGTGTTCTTGCTCGGTTTTCCGGAATCGCATCCTCGGCCGACGCACACTGCCACCAGCCCCAGGGTTGAGCTTCGAGGGGAGCGCAATGACGCTTATGTCAGCGAGATTCGGGTATCGGGTCACGACGGTCTTATAGAAAGCCAGCACGCCTCCGAACGATACCGGTCAATGAACTCGCGAATCGCATGGTCGCAGGAGGGAGCGGAACGTCCGCGGTCCGAAGAGTTTTCTGCCAAGGTGAGCAATTTTGCGCAGACACCCGCACCAGGGAAGCCTCAACTAGACAGTTGAACTTCAGGAAATGCAAACCCAGGCCTCGTGAGGTCCTGGAAGCCAAAACGGTAGTTCCGAGCGAATCGGTCTGATTGACACCACGAGCGACTCTGTTACACATTTGGTCACCCAACCCGAGTAACAGCGGCCCTCGTCCTCAAGAAGAAGCCTCACAACCCAGACAGAACCCAAACCGCTCATTGCCGAGGTGCTAGTCGATGCTGTCCTTCTTCTTCGTGGAGTTGATGCGCATACGCTGGCGGCGGCCTTTGGGTTTACTCGGCGCTGCGGCGCTCCTGGCGATTGGCGTATTCGGTTCGCGATCTGTGCTGGCTGCCGGAGCTGCCCAGCAGACCGTCGCGCAACCAGCCGGGGAAAGTGCATCTGCCGGATATGTTGGCGAAAGCACCTGTACCAGGTGTCATACCGATATCGCCAAAGGATTCGCCGGCAATCCCCATTCTCGCCTCGCCCTGGAACACGCGGGTCGCGGCGTCACCTGCGAGAGTTGCCATGGCCCCGGCAAAGCCCATGTCGAAGGCGGCGGTGACGTCACCAAAATCTTCCGCTTTGAAAAGGCCTCGGCCGAGCAGATCGATGCCAAATGCCTGACCTGCCATGCCGCAGCGCACCCTGACTTTCTGCGTTCGTCTCACGGCGAAGCTGGCCTTACCTGTCTCAGCTGTCACAGCGTTCATCACGCCGCCACTCCGAACTTTCTCCTAACCGCGGCACAGCCAACGCTTTGTTACAGGTGCCACGCGAGCGTGAAGGTCCGCTTCTCGATGCCGTTTCATCACCGAGTTCCGGAAGGCCTTATGAAGTGCACCGATTGCCACGATCCCCACGGGACGTTCCACCCGGATCAGCTGCAGGCCACGGCCGATCAAAATCTGATCTGTACCAAATGCCATACGGAAACGGCTGGTCCGTTCGTTTACGAGCATCCCGTGGTGCGGACGGAAGGGTGCCTTGCCTGCCACTCGCCGCATGGGTCTCCCAATGCGCGGCTGCTGAAGATCAGTAACGTCAATACCCTCTGCCTGCAATGCCACACCGCTTCCATGAACTTTGGTGAAGCGGGAACCCCGTCGTTCCACAACCAGGCTACGCAGTATGTCGCCTGCACCAACTGCCACACGCAGATTCATGGCTCCAATGCCAGCGACGTCTTTTTCAAGTGAGAGAGGAGGCGTGATGACGAGACTGGTATCGCTGTCCAAAATCGTGACGCGGCTTGCCCTCCTCCTTTCGCTGCTCCTGGGCGCCACACTTCCCGGCCACGCGCAGAGCGCCTCTGATAAGAACCCCCTGGCGCCCCAAGGCACCGTGAAGTATGGCTACGCCATCCATCAGTCCGTCGATCTGGGTGGACATATCGCCAATTACTCCGGCAGCGGAGCGATGTACGACACCCTGGTCAATCTCCAGACTGGCCCGCGGATTCTCAGTCAGAGTCTGGACATGCATGCCACCGAAGGATCGAAACACTTCCTGTTCGATACTCTGTTCGCCGCCAGCGCGGGTTACGGGGGCGATCCGAACGATTTCACCGTGCTCCGTATGTCCAAAGGCAGGCTGTACGAGTTTGATGGAACCTTTCGCCGCGATCGCCAATACTTCGATTACGATCTGCTGGACAATCCGCTCGTTCCGGCAGGACTCACATCCAACGGCTATACGTTCCCTCAGGTGGAGAACTCGCCACATCTGTTCAACACCCTCCGCCGCATGACGGACGTCGATCTGACTTTATTTCCGATCTCCAGAATCAGTTTTCATGCGGGTTATTCGCAGAACGTGATGGAAGGACCGACCTTCAGTTCAATTCATGAGGGTACTGAGGCCCTGCTCCTGCAAAACTGGAGGAACAGCACCGACGTGTGGCGTGTAGGCGTTGCATGGAAACCGCTGACGCACACCGTGTTGGGGTACGACGAAGTCATCCAGCACTACAAAGGAGACACCAGTTGGCTTCTCGGCGGCCTGACCCTGCAACTCAGCAACGGTTCACCCGTGAGCCTCGGATTCGACAACACGAGTGTGCCGAGCTGCGGGAATCATTTGCCTCCCATTCAAAGCAGCGCAACCAGCCCTGCGACGGCAAATCCTACCTGCAACGGTTATCTGCAGTATTCCCGGTCGGCGCCGACGCGCACGCTGTTTCCGACTGAGGAGTTTCATTTCCAAAGTTCTGACATCCCTAAGGTTCAGATGAATGGGCGCGTACTCTACACCGGCGCCAACATGAACCTCCCTAATTACAACGAGTCGTTCGCCGGTCTCGTTGCGCGCAGCAGCACACAGGCGTTCAGCGTAACGGGAGACGGCAAAGCGGAACGGACCAGCGTGGGCGCCGATTTCGGCCTGGTGTGGCAGTTTGCGCGGCGGTTCAGTCTCTCGGAACAATACGACTTCTACGACTTCCGTATCCCTGGGACCGACAACTATCTCCAAACCACCTACAGCGGAACCTCAATGCTGGCAGTCCCCTCGCCCACTGGCGCGGTCAGCACAACGGCTGATGCGTTCTTCATTGGCCAGAAGACGGAGACCAACACCGCGCTGGTCCGCTGGCGGGCCGCCCCGCACGCCAGCTTCTCGCTCGGCTGGCGGCAGCGCGTGCGCATGATCGAGTTGCGCAACCCGGACGCGTCCAGTCTGACCATTCACACCGAGGGCGCACTGCTCGGCGCGGAACTGCAGCCACTGCCGGGCTGGAAGGTCTACGGCAACGTCGAGATCGGTTCGGCGGACAATGCCTACGTTCAGATCGATCCGCGGCAGTTCCAGCATTATCAACTGCGCACCACATATCACCCAAAAGACTGGGCGACGATCTTTGGGGACTTTAGCGATATCGAGAATCGGAACAACGGCACCTACCTTCACCATCTCGATCACGATCGAAGTCTGTCCGTGGGAGCAGATCTGTCACCCAATCCGCATTACGGGATCGATCTGAGCTATGGCTACATGGACTTCTTCACCGTGACCGACGAATGCTACACCATCACGCCGGCCCCTGCGGGAACCCCCATGACCACTTCGCCGGCCTGCATCGCAAACGGCACTCCCTATTACACGAACGGCTACTACGACGCGCCGACGCAGTATGGCTCGTTCGGAATTACGTTTACGCCTGTTGCGCGCCTGACCTCGGGCTTCGGATATCGCATGACGGCGATCAATGGAACGACCGTGGCCATCAATCCGCGACAGATTCCGGGACCTCTGCAGTCGCAGTATCAAATTCCTCACGCCAACGCGGCTTGGACCGTTCATCCTGGCTGGGCTTTTCGTGCTGACTGGAATTACTACGGCTATGGAGAGGGAACGCCGATCGGCCCGACCCTGCCGCGGAGCTTTCGCGGAAATCTTTACACCCTCGGTATGCACTACGAATTTTGAATGGCAGTGCGAGTACAGTTTTGACTGAAACTAAAGGATCCATCACCGGCAAAGGAGAACACCGTGAAGCATGGCATCAGAACCTGGGCACTCTCGATCCTCGCTGTATCCCTCGCAGCTCCTCTCCTGGCGCAGAGCTCAGGCTCCGAGATTTTCAAATCAAAATGCGCGATGTGCCATGGTGCCGATGGGCTGGCAACCACCCCGATGGCGAAGATGATGAAGATCCCTTCGTTCAAGGATCCGGACCTGGTGAAGGCCCCCGAATCGCAGTTGATTGAAGCCACCACGGATGGAAAAGGCAAGATGCCGGCTTACAACGGAAAACTAACCGACGCCCAGATCAAAGAGGTTGTGGCCTACATTCGAAAGCTGCAGAAATAGAGTGGCCGGAGGTCTCGCCTCGTGAGCACATTCGCCAAGCTGAAGCGAGATTGGCTGCAGCCATTCTTCTTCTTTGGAAACAATCCGACAACCCTGATCGGATCCGGGCTCACCACAGCCGCGGCAGTGACTCTCATCTTTTACTGGATCGAGAGCCTGCTGACGGGCCGGTTCGAGAATCCGTACCTCGGCTCATCTTTTTCCTCGCTCTTCCGGGTTTGTTCCTCATCGGCCTGATCCTCATCCCTGTCGGAGTCTGGCGCCGCCGCAGAGCCCTGCTCCGGCAGGGAGCGATTCCCGCCACTTATCCTGAGATTCATCTCGGAGATCCGCTCTTCCGACATGGTGTCGTAATTGTTTGCGCCGCTACCCTCATCAATCTTGGTATCGTCAGCGTCACCACCTATCGCGGTGTCGCCTATATGGACTCCCCCCACTTCTGCGGTACATCCTGCCACGTCATGCAGCCCCAGTGGGTAGCTTACCAGGTCGGCCCCCACTCGCATGTCGCCTGCGTGGAGTGCCACGTCGGCTACAGCATGGAAGCCTATTTCGCGGCCAAGGTCAACGGAACGAAGCAGCTGGTGGAGGTGACGTTTCACACATAGCCGACACCGATTACAGCTCCTCTCAGCGTGCTGTGGCCCGCTCGGGCCACATGTGAAGAGTGTCACAATCCGAGCCGGTTCCTTGGTGAAAAGCTGCTGGTGAAAACCACCTTCGGCGGCGACCAGAAGAACTCCGTGACCCGGACGATCCTGGTTCTGCACCTCGGCGGTATCGAAGGCGTCTCCCAGCACCGCGGCATCCACGGCGCACACCTCAATGGTTTCGAGTACGTCGCTACCGACAATACCGATCAGAGCATCATTGAGGTCAGCGCACCCAACGGCCACGGCGGTCGGACGGTGTGGACGGACTCCACCTGGAAGAAGCCCATCCAGGGCGTACGTCGCACCATGGACTGTATGGACTGCCATAATCAGGCGGCCCACGTCTTCCAGACTCCAGAAGACGCGATCGATCAGGCTATGACGAACGGGACACCCAGTCCCGACCTGCCCTTCGTGCACAAAGAGGGAATGGCGCTCATCCAGGCGAAATATTCATCGCAGGCGGAGGCCGGCCGCATCATCCCCTCCGAACTGGACTCCTTCTACCGTACGCAATACCCGAATATCTGGACCAGCCAGCGTTCAACGGTCGACGCTGCGGCCCGCACACTGGTCGCGATTTACGACCGCAACGTGTTCCCGTTCATGAAGGTCACCTAGGGCACTTACCCTGACAATATCGGACACATCACCTACCCTGGCTGCTTCCGCTGTCACGACGGTAACCACGTGACGAAGACCGGCCAGACGCTTAGCAACGACTGCGCCCTCTGTCACAACATCCTCGGCGTCGATGAAACCAATCCCACAATCCTGAACGATCTGGGCCTGCAAAACGAGCTTCGACTGCAGTGACGGCCGGGGCGAGCTGACTGCAGGAGCGAAGCCGGTCCGCGCGGGCAAATTCGCATGAGAGGCAGGAGCGTCAGCACGGCAACGCCGGTCATCGTCAGGCCGAGAGCCAGTATACGCACTTGCACAATCCTCTTGAGGACTGAGTTCAGCGTGCAAGTGAGGATACGCTCAAACTCGATCCTCTCCTCCAGTCCAACCACGTGTGCGCCGATCGACATTTCTGGGGAGAGAAAACACCGATCATCAATAGCCTCCACTTGCCAGGCTGGATCGAATTGCACAATGGCTAACTTGCGTGGATGACGACCATCGGAGGAACCCCAGTATTTGTTTTAGCCGCAAGGCGATTCTTTAGTCTTTTGAGCAAAAGTGACCATCTTTATGCGGAGCTACTCTGTAACACTTGTCTCTGGGAATGAGTTTGGGGGATCCGCCATGAAGCTGCGTTTCATCATCCTCCCAATCTTCGTCACCAGTCTTGCTGCAGCCCTCCCGTTGTTGGCGAAAGCACAGTCGTCGCTCGATTCCGCGGGTCCTTCTGCCAAACCCTTAAGCACAAACCCCGTACAACCAGACCTGACTTATGACCGTCCGACCCAGGAAATCAGGATTCACAACTATGTGTTCGAAGCGTTCGGCCCGCTTCCCATCGGTATCGCGGCGGTCGAGGCCGGCATCGACCAGGAGGACAACTCCCCTCCGGAATGGAAACAGGGCGCTGCGGGTTACGGCAGGCGATTCGGATCCGACTTCGGCACCAACGTGGTCAGTACTACGGCGCGTTATGCGCTGTCAGAAGCTTTCCGAGAAGACGCACTCTACTACCGCTGCAACTGTCGAGGCATTTTTCCGCGGCTTGGCCATGCCCTGATATCGACTCTGACGGCACGTCGCGACGAAGATGGTCGCCGCATTTTCTCGGTGCCCGCGCTCATCGCACCCTATGCCGGTTCGATGACGGCCGTCTACGGATGGTACCCCAGCCGCTATGGCGCTAAAGATGCGCTCCGCATGGGGAACTACACCATGCTGGGACTGGCAGGCGCAAACGTCGGGCTGGAATTTCTCTACAGCGGGCCCCACTCCCTGCTTGGCCGCATGCATTTGAACAATACCCACGGCGCGCCGGATTCAGGATGGAATCAGTGATCGGTGCCGAATTCACGCCCATGGCAGGCACCTGAGCTCCTTCACCCGAGATAAGAGGCAAATGAAATGAGAAAAAGCAATTCGCTTTCCACACTTGTATTTGTTGTGATCGCCGGCATTGGCGCGGCACTCGCATATTTCGCACATCTGACGGCAGGCAATGCGGCCGGCATAGCGGTGTTCTCCGCTGCGATGGTGGTTGCCTTCATCATTTCGTCCGCGATACAGGTCGCGGATCAATGGAGCAAGGCCGTCGTCCTGCGCCTCGGGAAGTTTCGCTCTCTGGAGGGACCGGGCCTTTTCTTTATTATTCCGCTGATCGAAAACATTCCATACTGGCTCGACACGCGCGTTCTTACCAGCTCGTTCAAAGCGGAAAAAACGCTTACGAAAGACACGGTTCCGGTCGACGTAGACGCCGTCCTCTTCTGGAAGATTATCGATCCGAAGAAAGCGGCGCTCGACGTCGCCGACTACCAGAGCGCAATCAGCTGGGCCTCGCAAACGGCGTTGCGCGACGTGATCGGCAAGACCATGCTCTCGGAAATGCTGGAAGGCCGGGACAAGATCAGCAGCGTGCTGCGGACGATTATCGATGAGCGCACAGAACCCTGGGGCATTAACGTGATCTCGGTTGAGGTAAAGGATGTATTGATTCCGTCGGCGCTGGAGAACGCGATGTCCATGCAGGCTCAGGCAGAGAGGGAACGCCAGGCTCGCGTTATCCTTGGCGATTCGGAGCGGCAGGTGGCGGAAAAGTTTGTTGAAGCCGCCAGAACGTATGCCAACGACCCCATCGCTTTCCATTTGCGGGGCATGAACATGCTCTACGAAGGATTGAAACAAAACTCGACGATCGTCATCGTTCCCAGTTCCGCCATTGAGACGATGCAGCTGGGCGGCCTTGCCGGGCTCACCGCGCTCACCATGGGAATTGGTCAGGAAAACGCAAACAAAGCACAGGCCGCGCGCAACGGCCATAGCGCTCTGCCCGCACCGGAAGACGAATTGCAGCCCGCATGACCGATCCGGGAACCACTCACCCGCACCATGAGGAGGGGCCGCACGCGAGCCACGCTCAGCAAGCCCGTCCGTATTGGATGCGCGCGCATCGTGACTGGCGATTCTGGGTTGGTGTCGCTTGCCTCGCCGTGGCCCTGTTCGTTTACATCACCAGCGTCGACCTGTCGCTGGTGCCGGGCAGGCACCACCGGCAACATCAGACGATCCCGGCCGGGCAGTGACAAAACCCCAGGTGGTGCAACAGGAACTCTGGCGCTTGCTGCCTGGATCAATACGGCTGGAGCCAATCCATGCCCGGCAGGACTTTGCTCAGCAAGTGGCTTCGGAAACTGCCAGGAGAGGGTGAATGAAGAAGCTCATCGTTTTCGATTTGGATGGAACGCTCGCCAGGAGTAAATCGTCTCTCGATTGGGAGATGTCGACACTGCTCGCTGATCTTCTCGGAATCGTCAAAGTCGCGGTGATCTCCGGGGGCGCCTGGCCGCAGTTTGAGGAACAGTTGCTCTCCCATCTGCCTCACGACAAATGCCTGCTGAATCTGTCCATCCTTCCGACCTGTGGAACGCAGTTCTATCGGTATTCAGGGGAGTGGAAGAAAATCTATTCGGAAGATTTCACGGCGGATGAAAGAGAGAAGATCGTCAGTTCGATGAAAAAAGCATTCGAGGTATCAGGCTTCAAAGCCGAGAAGGTTTGGGGAGACGTCATCGAAGACCGGGGCAGCCAGATCACACTCTCTGCTTTGGGTCAGCAGGCGCCGCTCGAGGAAAAGGAAAAATGGGACCCGAATTTTGCGAAGCGGAAGAAGGTGAAAACGATTCTGGATCCCTTAATTCCCGGCTTTTCCGTTCGGCTCGGCGGCGCAACGTCTCTCGATGTCACCAAGCCGGGTATCGACAAGGCGTACGGAGTTCGCAAGCTGCGCGACATTCTCAGCATTTCTCTGAAAGAGATGATCTACGTGGGCGATGCCTTGTTTGTGGGCGGAAACGACTATCCGGCCGAGGGAGCAGGGGTGATCTCCATTCCGGTGCGAGGGCCTGAGGACACGAAGCGCGTGATCGAGGCCATCCTGGCTTGCTTAGGCGATGCGAATCAGGCGGACTTGCAAGTGGGAATCCATGGAGCAGGCTTAGCATGCAGCCCATCGGAATGCTGATGGAGCCGAATCGAGTGAGACGCAGCTGCTATTGTGTTGTATTCTGTTCCACTCCTGCAAGAATCTTCTGCATCGCGGGCACGACGGCGTCATCCCCTTTCGCCAAACCGGCGGTGATCTGATCGCGTGCCGTCAGGAGTCTCCCGCAGTGAATTGCGCAGAGCCTCATTCTGAGTATCGCTTGCAAGATGCTGAGCCTGATCGAAGAATCGACCGGCGTAGTTTCCGGAAGTGCCGTAGTTTTTCTGCGTCGCTTCCAGATACATGAGAGTGGCTGTAGAACGCAGCTGGGATAGTTGCTCCGCCGACCGGCATTTTGCGAGTTGACCATCCATGGCGGATACATTCTGCTGCAGCCGGTGTGATCTGGCATATTGAGGGATGAATCCAATCAGAAACCCCACGATGAGCAAAATCGACCAAATAACAAGCCTGTTTCGCATAACTTTCCTCCTGACATTTCCTGTTGCATGCCGCCGTGAACAGGGCCGCGTCGCGTGACCCCATAGCGAATCACCGCTGCCACAGAATCTGGGAAGTTTCGAGCGGCACCGATGCGATCGGATGGTGTGGAATGACGCGTGGCGTGTAATCGCTGGCAAGGCGGCTTCTCGATGTTTGAGCCAAATACACAAGCACCCCTCGTGTATTTGCACGGGCCGCACATACTGTCATGACCTCAACGGAGGGAGATCCGGCCTTCTGGTCTGAGTCCGCATAGAGTTCGACTCTTATCTCATCCGGAGAGAGAAGCCCCGGAAAGACTTCAACCCTGAAGAAATGCTGTCCATCGTGCGTCTTCACCTCGACGTTGCCAAAGCGCACGGAGCTCCAGTGCTGAGCGATTTTCTTTTGCCACTGCGCCAGGCCATTGCCGAGCGCTCCGTCGTGGGCTGCACGATCCGCATACGCGGAAGCGGCAGGAAGATAGTGATCTTCGGTATATTCACGGATTGCCCGGGTGGCGGAAAACTCCGCAGTCAGTTGCGCCATGCTTTCGCGGACCCGCCCCAGCCATTTCACGGGCATCCCGTTTTCGTCTCGCTCATAAAAGTCCGGAATGACCTGGTTCTCCAGTACGTCAAACAGCTCCGCTGCCTCCTCGGCATCCCATGCCGGATCTTCGCCGTGTTCTTTGCCGTCGCCGATAGCCCACCCGACTGCAGCGGAATACGCTTCCGCCCACCAGCCGTCCAGCTCGGAAAGATTCAGACCTCCGTTGACCAGGACTTTCATGCCGCTGGTTCCGCAGGCTTCCCACGGACGCCGCGGTGTGTTGATCCAGACGTCGACACCCTGCACCAGTTCCTGGGTCAGCTGCATGTCGTAATCGCTGAGAAACACGACGTGCCTGCAGGCTTCCGGCCGACGGATGAAGTCGTTCCACTGCTGGATCAGCGCTTGTCCGGGTAAGTCCTGGGGGTGAGCTTTTCCGGCAAGGATCAATTGCGCCGGCCGCTGCGGATTGGAGAGC
Source organism: uncultured Acidobacteriota bacterium (assembly GCA_963825195.1). GTDB lineage: Bacteria > Acidobacteriota > Terriglobia > Terriglobales > Acidobacteriaceae > Palsa-343. The sequence continues at coordinate 3,535,117 of CAWGSD010000005.1, read as the reverse complement.
AGGCGAATCAACCGCTCCGGATCATGCAGAAGAAGATTCGGACGCTTATAGGTCGCAAATCGGCGTGCGAATCCCAGAGTGAGAACCTTGTCATCGAACAGGGCGTCGGCGTCCGACGATCCGCGGCCTTCCGAAGCAAGCTGACGCGCATATCGCCCGCGGATCCCATCGATCAGCGTGTTTCGCCCGCTTGTGCGCATCTGCCATAGCTCTGCGTCCGTCAAGTGGCGGATGTCATCATCGACGACGCCATCCCCCCGCCAGCGTTTCTTGCCACAGGCGGCCGTCCAGAGCGCATCCGCCGCCGCCGAGTCCCAGGTCGGCACATGGATGCCATTGGTCACTGAACCGATGGGGACCTCCGGCTCCGGCCACCGTGGAAAAAGCAGCTGAAAGATATGCCGACTCACCTGGCCGTGCAGTTTGCTGACGCCATTGATTCGGCCGCTGCTGCGCACGGCAAGCCAGGCCATGTTGAATGATTCCGAATCATCGTCACGGTTCTGCTTTCCCATTGCGAGTAAATCGTCAACAGGAATCGCGAGTTCGTCCTGCGCATAGTGAGTGAGATATTTGCGAACGAGCTGGGGATCGAAGCGGTCAAATCCGGCTGAGACTGCGGTATGCGTGGTGAAAACATTCCCAGCTCGCGTGACATTCATGGCGAGATCAAATGGTTTTTTATGATCCTCCATGTGGAATCGTGCTCTCTCCAGGGTGGCAAAGGCTGCATGGCCTTCGTTGAGATGGCAGACCTCAGGCTGCAGCCCCAGCGCTCGCAACAAGCGCCAGCCTCCGATGCCCAGCACGATCTCCTGCTTCAGACGCATTTCCGCGTCGCCACCATAGAGTTCGCTTGTAATACCGCGGTGAGCTGCAGTATTGGCAAAGTCGTTGGTATCGAGCAGATACAGCTTTGTTCTTCCAACAGAGGCCTCCCAGCAACGAAGCCAGATCTTCGATCCCGGCAACTGGATCTGCAATCGCAACCATTCCCCATTCGGCCTCCGCAATGGGCAGAGGGGCAACTGGCCTGGATCGTTGACTGGATACAACGCCCGCTGCCGACCTTCCGAATCGAAATCCTGGCGGAAGTAGCCCTGGCCATAGAGCAGGCCAACGCCCACCACCGGAACGCCCAGATCGCTCGCTGCCTTCATCTGATCGCCCGCGACATTGCCAAGTCCGCCCGAGTAGATCGGCAATGCTTCGCTCAGCATGAACTCCATGCTGAAGTAGGCGGCCAACGTGAGGGGGGAGCCCGCGTGCTTCGTTTGAAACCACGCGGCGGTACTATACGATTCCCGATTCTGTTGTAGTAATTCGTCGAGCCGCTGACGGAATCCCGCTTCGGCCAATGCGGACCTGACGGTGTCCCGAGACACCGTCTGAAGAATCACCCATGGGTTCTGAGTAGCCTCCCACAGATCGGCATCGAGGCGCTTCCAGAGTTCGTCCGCCGCGTGGTTCCACGACCAGTGCAGGTTGAGCGCCAATTCCGTCAGCGCATCCATGCCGTCAGTTGCTGAATTTGAGGCCACAACACTCTCCGCTGTCGTCGCGTACTTCGTGGTCTAACTATCCGTGAACACGCTGGGCCGCGGATGTCCCTTAGCCAGCGGAGGAGGAGCGACTGCTTCGCTGAAATCAGCGGTCCAGTGCCAGTTCCTGATCTCCGGCATGTCTTCGAGGTGTTGCCGAATGTAGTCGTGGTGCTCGTAGAGGTTTCGATTGAACCTATCGATGACGTCGGAAGCTACAGAACGGAGCCGCGGGACATTCTTCAGCGCGTCGATGGCAAGGTGAAAGCGGCTCATCTGGTTCAGCACGACCATGTCGAAGGGCGTGGTGGTGGTGCCCTGGTCCATATAGCCCCGCACATGGAAGCGCCCCTCGTTGGAGCGCCCGTGAACCATGGTATGAATGAGCCAGCGATTGTTGTGGAAGGCGAAGATGACCGGCGCATCGGTGGTGAATAGCTCGTTGAAGGACATATTGTCCATCCCATGCGGGTGTTGATCCGGCATCATCAGAACGCTCAGATCCACCACATTCACCACTCGCACCCTGATGCCGGGAACATACTTTTGCAAAAGCCAGGAAGTCGCGCATATTTCGATGGTCGGCACGTCGCCCGCGCAGGCCAGGACGACGTCCGGCTCCGCACCCCCGTCGTTGGTCGCAAACTTCCAGGTCGACGCACCGCGCGAGCAATGTTCGAGCGCCTCATCCATGGTCAGCCACTGCAGCTGTGGTTGTTTACCACAGGTCACGAGGTTGACGTAATTGCGGCTTCGCATACAGTGATCGAATACGCTCAGCAGGCAATTGCCGTCGGGAGGATAGTACACGCGCACGGTTTCGCTCCTGCGCGCCAGCGCATTGTCGACAAACCCCGTTGCCTGGTGGCTGAACCCATTGTGGTCGTTGCGCCATGCGTGGCTGGTCAGAAGAACGTTGAGCGAAGCAAGCGGCTTGCGCCACGGAAAGTCGCGGCATTGTTCCAGCCATTTGGCATGTTGCGTCAGCATTGAGTCGACCACCTGTGCGAAAGCCTCGTAGGAAGACCACATGCCATGGCGCCCGGTGAGTAAGTAGCCTTCGAGCCATCCCTGGCAGCAGTGCTCGCTTAACACTTCCATGATGCGGCCGTCTGGGCTGAGTTCGTCGTCGATCGAGATAGTTTCCGCCATGAAGCAACGCTTCGTTGCCTCAAGCACCGAATTCAGGCGATTGGAATTCGTCTCATCGGGACAGAACATGCGAAAGTTCGTCGGGTTCAGCCTGAAGATGTCACGGAAGAAGTCGCCCAGTTTCCGCGGCGCCTCCGCTATTACCTCGCCGGGACCGGGAATGTCGAGCGCATATTCGGTAAAGTTCGGCAGATCCAGCGTCTTCAGGAGCCGGCCGCCGTTCACATGGGGATTGCCGCCCATGCGGCGGTTACCCTTCGGAGCAAGTTCGGCCAACTCGGCAAGGAAAGCTCCGTTGGCATCGAAGAGTTGCTCCGGCTTATAGCTTCGCATCCAGGTCTCAAGAAGCTTCAGGTGTTCGGGGTTCTCTCGAACCGTCGCCAGCGGTACCTGGTGGGCTCGGAAGGTGCCCTCAATGGGAATGCCGTCCACGGACTTCGGGCAGGTCCATCCTTTGGGCGTGCGCAGGACGATCATGGGCCAGACTGGCTGCTTCTTGAATCCGTCCCTGCGCGCCTCCTTCTGAATGGCTCGAATCTCGGCGTAGCACTCGTCCAGCGTTCCTGCCAGAAGCTGATGCACACGCTCCGGGTCGCTGCCTTCCACGAAATGCGGCTTGTAACCCCGTCCTGTATACAGCGCTTTCAGATCTTCGTCGCTCGTGCGCGCCTGAACTGTCGGTCCGGAGATCTTGTAACCGTTCAGGTGAAGAATAGGCAGCACGGCGCCGTCTCGCACGGGATTGAGGAAGTTGACTGACTTCCAGCTTCCTTCGAGCGGACACGTCTCCGATTCTCCATCGCCGATAATGCAGGCAACGATCAGGTCGGGATTGTCGAAGGCCGCGCCAAAAGCGTGGACCAGCGAGTAGCCCAGTTCGCCGCCCTCATGCATGGAATTCGGGACGTGTGGTCCGCAATGGCTGGGCACACCACCCGGCGTTGAGAACTTTCTGAACAGCAACCTCATCCCGCTCTCGTCCTGCGTGATCTCCGGGTGAACTTCGGTATAGCTTCCTTCAAGCCAGGAATTCGCATTGAGCGAAGGGCCGCCATGTCCGGGACCGGCGATATAGACGATGTCAGCATCGTGCTCTTTAATCAGTCGGTTCAGATGAATGTAGATGAGGTTTTGCCCGGGCGAAGTTCCCCAGTGGCCGAGCAGCCTGGGCTTGATCTGTTCCGCTCTTAGCGGTTCTCGCAGCAGAGGGTTCTCGAAAAGATAGATTTGTCCGATGCAAAGATAATTCGCGGCGCGCCAGTAACGGTTCATCCGGTCGAGCACCTGGGGCGTAAGCGGGCCGTCGGGAACCGGCGCTGCAGCTTCGTGCCGGCCGTTCGCAGCGACCGCGCTGGAAAGAGCGACGTCGAAGATGAAGTCAGCCGGCGCCGCCGGTTTCGTAAGGCAAGTGCTCAGGGACGCCGGGCTCTCCGCATCGACGCCTGGAATCTGCTCAGTGGTGGACATAGGGAACGATCCTCTCTGTCTTACGTCTTGGCCCTTGCGAAGAGTGAACGCAGCGGCGAGTCTTTAAGCTGCCAGATGTTTTCGGATGGTCTGCAATTCTGCACGTCGCTTCGGCGTGGTTCTCGGCCATGCCATTTTGAGATCTTCGAGTGCGTCGAGGACAATACGGGAGACAATCAGCCGCGCATTCTCTTTGTCGTCGGCGGGGACGACATACCAGGGAGCATGGTGCGTGCTCGTGGCGTGCAGGCATTCTTCATAGGCCTTCACATAATCCTTCCAGTACTTCCTCTCTTGAATATCAGCCAGGCTGAATTTCCAGTTCTTGTCCGGCTCATCGATGCGGGCGAGGAATCGTTTTCGTTGTTCCTCCTGTGAAAGGTGAAGGAATATCTTCACGATCCTGGTCCCGTTGCGGTGCAGGTGTTTCTCCATATCCACGATGGAGCGATACCGCCCCTCCCACACGGTCTTCTCGTCACGAAGCTCTTCCGGAAGTCCCTGGCTGCGGAGAAGCTCGGGATGCACCCGAACCACCAGTACATCCTCGTAATAGGAACGATTGAAGATGCCGATCCGCCCGCGTTCCGGAAGGCGGCAGGCAGCGCGCCACAGAAAGTCGTGATCCAGTTCTTCCGTGCCTGGCTGCTTGAAACTGAACACCTCGCACCCCTCAGGATTCACTCCGGACATGACGTGCCGGATGGCTCCGTCCTTGCCGGCGCCGTCCATCCCCTGAAAAACCAGAAGCAAAGCATAGTGGTGCGACGCGTAATGAAGCTGCTGCAGAGAACTGAGCTCCCTGACATGCTTTGCGAGAAGGTCGTCGTACTCGACGTCCGACGGGCAGATAGGTTCCACTGTTGTAGGCCACTTGCTGAGTACGACCTTCTTTCCGGAGGGGACACGGAAACGCTTCGATCCGATTTTCATCTTCTTCCTTCTGCGCCACGCACGCGTTTACGCAACCTTCGGATCTGCCGGCGGAATGCTCCGTATTTCTCTTTCCGCTTCCAGCCAGTCCTGATCCTGCTGACTTTCGCCATGCACTCGCTGTTGGTAGAGCTCATAGGCTCGCGCGGTGATTTGTGGCGTGCGATCGACAGGCGTCTTCTTTGCGAGCAAAGGTGCTTTTGTGGGGTCGAGAATCCGGTAACCAAGGAGTTTCACGCGGTCCGTTACCACTGCCCAGACCAGAGCGTAAATCCACACGATTCCGGCGAGCTTCCAGCCGAGCGGGGCCATGAACAGCCCATAGACAGCAATGAGGGTGGCAATCACCTGCGTGCCGAGCACGGCCATCCACAGGATGCGGGCGGGGCGTATCGACCAGAAGGGTCCGCGAGTGCGGGTGAGGAAAATAGTCAGGTGACCGGCTACAGAGAGCAGCAGGTACATCAATGTCTGTAGCTGAGGATGACCAAGGTGCAGGACACGGTCGCCAAGGTAGAACAATCCGAAGGCTGCTGCAGGGCCGACCAGGCCGAGCACGGTTGCGATGCCGAGCACCAGGCGCATGTTCCAGGCCTCGGGCTTTTCCTTGTAATGCACGTTGTCATAGGCGATGGAGAGGATTGCGCCATCGTTGAGCACCGCGATCAGCACGATCATCACGGCCGTTAACGGATAGAAGTTGAACACCAGGATTGCCAGTACCATGAACAACAGCACGCGCAGCGTTTCCGCAATGCGGTAGATGGCGTAGCTGTTCATCCGCTGCACAATCCTCCGGCTCTCCTTGATCGCGTCAATGATCACCGACAGGCCCGACGCCAGCAGAACGATCGATGCCGCAGCGCGGGCAGCATCGGTCGCTCCGGAAACGGCGATGCCGCAGTCCGCCTGTTTCAGCGCGGGGGCATCGTTGACGCCATCGCCGGTCATCCCGACGAAGTGGCCACGCTTCTGAAGAACTTCGATAATGTGGAACTTATGTTCCGGAAAAACCTGGGCGAAGCCGTCCGCTTCCTCGATGGCTGCAGCGGATTGAGCGGTATCCTGCTGTTTCATGTCAACCAGTGAAGTGGCGTCGAGGATATTTGTTCCCATCTCCAGCTGTTTGGCGGTCTCGCGCGCAATGGCCACCTGATCGCCAGTCACGATCTTTACGCTCACGCCCATTTGCCGGGCGCTTGCGATGGTGGCTTTGGCCTGCTCTCTCGGCGGATCGAATAATGGCAGCACTCCGGCAAACTTCCACTTGCCTTCCTCATCCGCGCGCGCTACGCCCAGAGAGCGGAAGCCCCGTCCCGCAAATTCATTCACAGCTTTTTCGACCGCCGGCTTAACCTCACCGGCATTGGTTGCCATGGCAAGAATCACCTGCGGAGCGCCCTTGGCCACAAAGAACTGCTTTCCGTCCGCAGCTTTCACGGTGGCTTCTGTCCGCTTATGCACCGGATCGAAGGGCTGAAAATGCAGGATCTTGTAACTCTTCAGAGCTTTCTCGTCCTTCACCCCGCCGATCACCGCCAGGTCGATGGTGTCCTTGTCTTCTGCGCGCGAGGCCAGCGCTGCCCACAGAATCAGCTGATCGCCAGGGATCTTATTGACGCTGAAAGGTTCGCCCAGGGTCAGTTTGTTCTGCGTCAGCGTGCCGGTTTTGTCCGAGCACAGGATGTCCACGCCGGCCAGTTCCTCGATTGCGGACAGGCGCGTCACTACCACCTCCTTCTTCGCCAGCAGCCGCGCGCCGACGGCCATGGTCACGGACAATACCGTGGGCATGGCCACCGGGATGGCGGCGACGAGAAGCACCAGGCAGAATTCGAGCGTAGTCAGAACGGGATCGCCCCGGAAGAGCGCAACCACCAGGATCAGTATCACGAGGGCGGCGGCCAGAATAATCAGGTAATCGCCAATCTTCAGCACGGATCGCTGGAAATGGCTGACGGTATGCGCCTCTTCCACCAACTGCGCGGTTTTGCCGAAGTAGGTGTTCGTCCCGGTGGCGTACACCATGGCGTCGATCTCGCCGTGGCGGAGAATCGAGCCTGAAAACACGGCTCCGCCCGCCTTGACCGTAACCGGCAGAGATTCGCCGGTCAACGCCGACTGATCCACTTCAATGGAATCGCCGTCCAGAAGGCGCGCATCCGCCGGAATGATGTCGCCTAACCGCAGGCGGATGACGTCGCCGGGCACCAGCTCCGATGCCTTCGGTGTCGTCCACTTACCGTCGCGTTTGGCCCGTGCATTGGTGGCCAGCCTGGCCTTGAGCGCGGCAATGGCGTTGCCCGCCTGATGCTCCTCCCAGAACCCCACGACCGCATTCGAAAGCAGGAGAAACAGGATGATGCCAAAGTCCATCCAGTGCCGCACCACCCCGGACAAGACGACGGCCACCTCGATCATCCACGGAATGGGCCCCCAGAAATAGGAGAGGAGCTTCAGGAATGCGTTGGTCTTCTTTTCCGCAATCGCATTGGGGCCGTATTGCGTCAACCGAGTCTGAGCCTCGGCCTGAGTAAGGCCGTCGGGAGAAGACCCCAGCGTTTTCTGTAGGTCCGGCATCGGAAGAGACTTCAGATCGTCCCTGGACCCGGGCCTGGACTCTGGCTTCCCTGCGTTCGGTTTCATCAGGAATCTCCTCTTGATCGCCGCCCCCGGAAATCTCTGCCTGGGAAGAGCGGGATCAAGATCGACCGACGCTATCGCAGCGGGCTCACTCGAGGTGGGCCGTGTCTGAAGGTCGAGCGCAAAGAGAGTGCTCAGGCGGCATTCGGACTCTTGCCGCTAGTATCGTCTCGCGAAGATACGGATACTGTGCAGTTTTGCTCAGTGACAGCTTAACGCTCACCGGAACTCTGCGATCACGAGGAGTTCCAGTGCGGTGATGATCCTTGCGATTTTCACGGAGCGGACGGCACCCGTATTAACAACGATCTGTTCTGTTTTGCTCACTTGTCGAAGTTATTCCCGCCTATACTCGGGAAGTTGTCGTGTTGTTCTAGCCTTCAGCCATTCGCGCCGGGCGCTAAGACGAGCAAATGCACCTAAGCAACAGGAAGAAGGGAACTTTATGAGCCTCAATACAAAATCGGATGTCAAGAGTCCTCTCTTCACGGAAAATGCGCAGTCGCTTTCCTCCCCGGTCCGGCTTGACACTGCGGCCGAAGCGGACAGTGGTTCGCTCGTTAAGCAGGCAGATGCGGAAGAGGATCCGAAAACTCCCCTTCAGCTGATTGGCGCTGAACCGGTAGCTGATGCTCAGGTGGGCGGCTCCGTGGGCGTCCCGGCGAATGAACCATGGCACCCAAGAAAGCTTTGACGCCTCGTGGAAATTCCGCGCCAGGCTTCCGCTGAAAGCCCTGTCCATCGAAGTTAAGATTATGTTCCTTCAACCCGGCAAAACTCGCGGGATGCCAGGATTGCGGTTCGCAGCTTCAAATTGATTCCACAGAAGATTAAAGGGCTCCTCGGCCACGTAGAGAACTATGCGGCGCGGGTGTCCCGTTTCTGCCGGCGATTGCCGAGGGACAACGGCTCAAAGCGAGATCGTCAATTGGCACCGAATCTATAGCGCCGTATCGACAGTGCTCCAGGTGCAAGAGATGTGCGGTTGCCGAACTGCCGATTGGAGCAGTGTCGATACGGCGATTTGGACTAAACCGTGTGGGGATTTGGCAGGGCAATTGCTTTAAGGAGATTCATTGCAGTGCAGCAATTTCGTGGCGACTTCGATGTTACCCCGTGCAGAAAAGTTCGGACCGCCGCTCTGGCTCTGATGGCGTGCAGCATGGATATTGCCCTGCCAAATCATACTTCTCTCCACCTACCCGCGAAGCGGGTTTAGTCCAAATCGCCAATGCACTCATCGAAGGCGAAAAAAGGAACGATAAGTCGGCCAGGATGGAGGGTTCTTCCCCGGTGTGAAGTATCATGCTTCAACAGCAAAGCGCATTCGCTGATCCGCTGATCGGACTTTCCGCAGTTTGCGCCCTCTGACAAACCTAGTGTGGTGTATCTGAAATCTCTTGAGCGTTGTCATCCCGAACGCGCAGCGGAGGGATCTGCGGTTGCTCCTGGGCGGCCTGTCCGCGTCGTGCCGGAGCCGTAAACGTAATTCAGAAACACCACACTAGTACCATGACCGTATGATGGTGTACCTGCGGAGGTACTTGGCAGGGCTGGAAACAGGGTGAACCTGGGTCCATGCAGAAATATCATCGCGTGCATGTGCGTGTGGGGAAGCAGGACCGGCAGCAGATCGCCGGCATGCTGGGGCGGGGCCGGGAGTCGGCGCGGGTGCTGCGGCGTGCGCTGATCCTGCGGCAGCTGGATCAGGGGCAAAAGGCGGCGCAGGTGGCGCTCAATGTGGGCATGGCGCCGAAGACGGTGCGAGCCATCGCCCGCCGCTATGAAGAAGAAGGGCTGGAATCGGCGTTGCGGGAGAAAGCCGCGGCCTGGCAAGCAGCCGGCGCTGGATGCCAGGCAGAGCCAGCGCATCATCGCCATGGTGTGCGGGCCGCCGCCGGAAGGGCGGGCACGCTGGACGGTGCGGCTGATCGCCGAGGAGGCAGTGAAGCGAAAACTGACGCCGGCCGTGGGACGGGAGACCATCCGCATCCTGCTCGAAAGCCATGATCTGAAGCCCTGGCGGGAAAAATGTATGGTCCGCCGCCTTGCTGCAAGCGAAAAATGAGTAGTGGATCCGGTCTGCGCAAATGTATTCGGCTTTTAATGGAACAGCTTGTTCCGAGCCATGATGGAATGCGCTGCGCTCCGAGCCTATCTAAATGTGCAGCCTTCGAGGCTGTTTTTTCCCTCAGGTTTTCGGAACGCCGGGTTCGACCGTTTGGCCATCTCGTTGGTTCGCCTGCAGACCTGGCAGGAAAGTGCGGATTGCATAGCAGTCGCGGGTCTGAAGATGTGGGAATCGCGCATGCGATTTCCAAGCCTGCGTCAGCAGGCGTCATCTGCAGGCCCGGTCAGGCCCCAACTGCACCGGTCAGTGCGGCGGGGCGATAGGGTTCATTGGTTGCGAGGATGGCCCAGGCGATCCTCGCCAGCTTATTGGCCAATGCCACGGCGGCAACGTTACGATGCGTGCGAGCGGTTAGCTGGGCGAGCCACGCGCTCAGGCCTGGGGCCTGCTTCCTGGCATGTTGCAGAACTGCGCGAGCGCCTTGTATGAACAGCCGTCGCAGATAGGGGTTTCCATGTTTACTGATCCCCAGCAGCTTCTGCCGGCCACCGGTCGAGTATTCCCGCGGGACGACTCCCAGCCATGCCGCGAAATCCCGGCCCTTGCGGAAGGCGGCTCCATTTCCGATGGCCGCGACGAGTGCGGTTGCCGTCACCGGGCCGACTCCGGGAATGGCTACCAATCGTTGGCAAGCTTCGTTCTCATGGGTGTTCCTGTTGAGTACAGCATCCGCCTCATCGATCCGCGCCACGATCTGGTCGAGCTCCATTTTCAGCTGCGCCAGCAGCAGACGTAGTGTTCCGGACAGCTTTCGATCGGCATCTTCAAGAATCCGGGGCAAAGCGGCATCGACATGCTTCCGTCCCTGCCGGAGGGTGATGCCACGTTCGAGCAGCAGTCCGCGGATCTGATTCACGATGGAGGTCCGACGCATCACCCAGCGCTCACGTACCCGATGCAGAGACTGCATATCCAGCTGTTCATCGGTCTTGATCGGAACAAAGCGCATCGTCGGTCTTCCGACAGCCTCAGCAATGGCCTCAGCATCGATATAGTCGCTCTTGTTGGTCTTCACGTAGGGCTTCACATACTGGGCCGGCATCAACCGCACCTCATGCCCCTGTTCACGCAATGCACGACCGAGAAAATGCGCTCCGCCACAGGCCTCCATGCCAATCAATCCGACCCGCAGGTTTGCCGTAAAGTGCAGTAGCTGCCCCCGTGAAAACTTCCTGCGTACAACTACCTCGCCGCGGGGGTTGAGACCAACAAGGTGAAATACAGTCTTGCCCAGATCAATGCCGATCGAATGCAGTTCCATGAGATGTCTCCTCCGTGAGGCTCTTATACCTCCGCTGCCAGTTCGGTAAAGGCGGCGGACCATTCCATTAAATGTGGTGTATCGCGGAACTGGATGAGGAGTACATCACGTGCATGGAAGATGTGCTGGCCGTGTATGAGCAGCCGTTTTCCGAAGAGGAGCCGGTGGTTTGCGTGGACGAGAAGCCGGTGGTGCTGCATGCCGATGTTCGTCTGCCGCGGCCCATGCGACCGGGGCGGGTCGCCCGGCGGGACTCGGAATACAAACGGGAAGGCACCGCCAATGTCTTCTGCGGCGTGGAGCCGAAAGCGGGCCGGCACTTTACCCGGGCTACTCCGAATCGCTGCTCCCCGCGATTCGCCGACTACCTGGTGGAGATCGCTTCTCACTATCCCCGGGCAAAGACCATCCACCTGGTCCTGGATAACCTGAGTTCGCACAGCCGTAAAGCACTCACGGACTCCTTCGGAGAGCCGGTCGGTGGCTGGATATGGAACCGGTTCACTCCGCACTACACACCGAAGCACGGCAGCTGGCTGAACCAGGCCGAGAGCGAGATCGGCCTGTTCAACCGCCAGTGTCCGGGACACCGCAGAATCCCCACCCTGAACCATCTCGAGCGCGAAGCCGACGCATGGAATGAAAGCATGAATCGCCATCGGGTGCTGATCGAATGGCGCTTCACACGCGCAAAAGCTCGCCGGAAGTTCGGCTACAGAAAGAACCGCTTCATGCGGTCACAGTACTAGGTCTGTGACCGCCTAAAGAGGAACCAGGGAAGGCACTTTGCAGGAAGTCAGCACGGCGTGAACCTGGGGGCATGACAAGCGGCTACCGGGTGGAGATGAGTGGGAAAGATCGGCAGCGGGTTGCGGCGATGCTGGGCAAGGGGCGGGAGTCGGCGCGGGTGCTGCGGAGAGCGATGATCCTGCGCCAGCTCGACCAGGGAGGGAAGATCGTGCAGGTGGCGCGCTATGTTGGGGTTTCCCGCAAGACGGTGCGGGCCGTCAGCCGGCGCTGCCGGGAGGAAGGGCTGGAGTCGGCGCTGTACGAAAAGCCGCGGCCGGGCAAGCAGCGGGCGCTGGACGTGAAGCAGAGCCAGCGGGTCATCGCCATGGTGTGCGGGTCGCCGCCGCAAGGTCGGGCGCGGTGGAGCGTGCGGCTGATTGCCGAGGAGGCGGTGAAGCGGAAACTGGTCCCGAAGGTGGGCCGGGAAACGATCCGGGTGCTGCTGGAGAGCCATGATCTGAAGCCGTGGCGGGAAAAAAAGCTGGTGCAGCGCGGAACTCGATGAGGAGTACATCGAGCGCATGGAAGATGTACTGGCCCTGTATGAGAGGCCGCCGTGCGAGGAGGAGCCGGTGGTTTGTGTGGATGAGAAGCCGGTGGTGCTGCGCGCCGAGGTTCGTCCGCCGCGGCCCATGCGACCGGGCCGGATCCTGCGGCGCGACTCGAAGTACAAAAGAGAGGGCACCGCCAATGTCTTCTGCGGCGTGGAGCCGAAGGCGGGACGACACTTTACCCGAGCCACTCGGAACCGCTGCTCGCCTCGATTCGCCGACTACCTGGTGGAGATCGCTTCTCATTATCCCCGGGCAAAGACCATCCATCTGGTCATGGATAACCTGAGTTCGCACACCCGCAAGGCGCTCATCGACTCGTTCGGAGAGCAGGTCGGAGGCTGGATCTGGAACCGGTTCACTCCCCATTACACACCGAAGCATGGCAGCTGGCTCAATCAGGCCGAAATCGAGATCAGCCTGTTCAGCCGCCAGTGCCTGGGACAGCGCAGAATCCCCACCCTCGGCGAGCTCCAGCGGGAAACCGAGGCCTGGAATCAGAAGATGAATCGCGATCGGGCTCTCATCGACTGGCGTTTCACACGCACGAAGGCTCGTCGCAAATTCCGCTACGAACGGCACCACATCATGCGGTCACAGACCTAGTACTGTAGCCGGTGTCTTGGATTTGATGGAGAAGGCCAATCACCTCATCGCGCCGCTTGTTAAGTGACCTCTGGCATGAAGACGAGCCGAGCCCCGTTTCCGACGCATGTGCGGCCCGCGCCCTCTCGTTCTTTAGTTCGATAACGCTGCCAATAAGATCGCTGGTGCATCGCCAATCCGACGGGACGGACAATGGACACTTGGAATCGGGAAAAGCTGTACGGCGAAGTCTGGTCAATGCCACTTTCGAAGCTGGCGGCCAAGTACGGGATTTCTGATGTTCGGCTCGGGAAAGTGTGTCGAGAGTCGTCTATTCCCCTGCCGGGACTGGGCTATTGGGCGCGGAAGGCGGCAGGACTGCGAATCGAAAAGCCACCTGTACCCAAGCTCAGGGAGGTGCCCTTCGTTGAACATCTGAAGATGCCAGTTAGAGACTCAGCAGGGCAGGGCGCCACATTGCCGCCCGAACCAACGGATGAGTGGTATCACCGGCTATTGAAGACGGAATCCCGGTCGATCGATTTCCAGGGCATTCAAGCCCGTCACAAACTTGTCGCCAAAACGGAGAAGAAGCTCGCCGGGGCCTCGGCCAATCGCGACGGGGTTATGGAGGGACAATCCCAATCGTCGTTGGACATTCGCGTCTCACAGAGCGTGCTTGAGCGGGCGCTTGGCCTCATGAATGCGCTGGTCATCGTGCTAGAGGCTGAAGGCTTCCCGGTCACCATCGACCCGGATCGCAAGTGGGCGGTCGCCGAGATTTTTGGATACCCCATTCGCTTCGCGATTACGGAGAAACTGCAACGCACGGGCCAACATTTCGAGCGGGATCAATGGGGAAACACCGTGACCATTGCAGGCCGGTTGCTTACTGGCGTTCTGGAACTTCGGCTGGGCGATTTCAGCTACGGTCAACGACTCCGCGATAACGGTCGGGACGGGAAGTTGGAACGACGGCTGGCGGAATGCCTTGGCAAATTGATGAGATTGGGACGCGACGAAGCCTTGCGGGCCGAGCGCCTCAAAAGGCAGACAGAGGAGGCCAGCAGAGCCGCAGAAGAGCATCGGAGACTGGCTCAGACTATCAAAGAGGAGGAAGAGAGGGTCGAAGTTCTTGAGGTGTGGGCTGCCGCTTGGCTCCACGCCAAGAACCTGCGTGCTTTTATCGATGCCTATGAGGCATGGCTTATCTCAGGGGAAGTCGAGGTTACCCCTGGAACTCCGGATGGGGACCGGCTGGTATGGATGAGGCAGCAGGCGGACCGGCTTGACCCGCTGACGGACAGCCCAGTGTCGGTTTTGGATCGTATGGGCGAACTGAAGGGGTGACGTCCCTTCGACGTTTAAATCGCGTTTATGGAGCGCTTTGCGTCAGTTTTGACGAGTCCGCTGCCGGTGACCTGCAATCAGGACTCGGAACGGGGTCCTGTGTTCAAATCCACCCCCCGCAACCAACTAAGCTACTGATTCTGAATGGCTTCCGATATTCGCGTCGGAGGCTGTTTTGCTTTCAGCACTCGGAATGTCCGCGTTTCGGGAATTCTGATCAGTTCTGAGCACCCGGCAGTACGCATGGCGATCGGCTGTTTGTCCATTTGCGCACGCTCCTTCAGGCAGGTCCGCGTTCTGCGCATCGCATCCCCCAGATCCTCTTCGTTTACGAAGTTGTACCTGTCGAAGACTGACCTGTATTTGCGGCCGCTGGTGCTCATGGCGACCTTTTCGGATACACCAGCCCGAGTCATATTGCGAATGGCGGTGCGCCGAGAATCGTGGAACAGAGACCAGAGTACCGGGTCTCGCTCGCGCATTCGTCACATACATGACGGTCCACAACTTTACCGCAATTTCTGTGGATGAATACTCTTTCGACGACCCTCCGGCGTCCGGAGAGCAAGTCCCTGCGGCCGCGCATGCTGGTAGTTCCAGGTCAAAGCAAGCACCGGGTCAGGACTGAACCCCCGCTTTCTCCGGGGCAACGGCGAGTATGTGTTGGGCTTCAGGGTGGACACCGCAAAGAGCGCATGCGCCGCCAGAGTCTTCGAAGTTACCCACGGGGGTAGCGTGGATTGAAACAAGAATTCGGAGTTACAAGCGCTCCGGGGTGTCGATCCCCCGCGAGGGGAGCGTGGATTGAAATACGGAGGAGTCCTGTGATGCCCCTTCCGGGGCTCAGATACTCGAGAAAAACTTCTGTACAGATGTCCAGGCCCCAATCGGCCTGGCAAAATGTCGGTAAGCACCATACTCGATGCTGATGCTCCGCTGTGGGCAGTGCACTGCTCCCTTTAAGACTGCCGCCGGCATTCAGATACGGTACCGCAGACGGCGGTTTGAAGGCCGAACCGGACAACGAGGGCGAGCCACCACAATGCGCGGCGATCCGTGCGCCCGGGTGGTGGAAACGCAGGACAAGGGCGGGAGAGGTCGAAAATCCGGCTTAATGCGAAAGGATTACTCCGAACAGATGCAACACTTAGCCCTTGACACAGGAAGCACTCTGCCCTATGCTCCGGCCAAGCAGAACTAGCCCAATGTATGTAAAGCGCCCAGTATATCCACCCGAATGGAGCGCCCGGATTCGCTGATGCTCTGAATAACTTCTGTCCAGGCGTTCCAATCTCCCAGGCTGGATCCTTCCTTTTGGTCAGGCAGATGAAGGTAAAGGAGATGTTGTGCTTACTCCCGGGAGTTTCAATCAGGGTTTCATTCTTCTTGATTCCAGAATGCGACCCCTCGCCTATAACTCAGTGGCGGTCCAGATCCTTTCCTACCCGACGAAACCGGACAGCATCAGGTTGCTGTCGCAATTCATCTCCGACAAGGTCCAATCCGTCCTTGTGAGTGGAGGATCACCGCAAACACCTGGCTTTGTCCGGGAATGTAAGGCGGGGCGGCGGACCTACACCTGCAGGGCTCTTCGCATAGACTGCAACGGTGCCGGCGATACTCCGAACCCGATATCGTTTGCCATTCTGCTGGAACGCCAGATCTCTGGCGGCGCGGCTCTCGACGCCCTCGCCCGCCAGTTCGATCTCACCGCGCGCGAATGCGAGACGGTTGCTCTGCTGCTGGAAGGGCTCACCAGCAAGGAAATCGCTAACCGTATGCATATCAGCCCCAACACAGTAAAAGCATTTATTCGCATGGTCATGATGAAGATGGGTGTTTCGACGAGGTCGGGCATTGTCGGCAAAGCGGGACGGCCGGCAATTTCCGTTTACTCCTGAAGGGCTCGGCGAGTCCCCGATAGCAACGCCTAATGGGCCGGATCGGCCGGAGAAGTGACGAGGCATAGTAGCGTATGGTCGGCGACTCGGACGTCTGCCACCCAGACAGCCGGTCTAACCTTCCGCGCCGCGTTCTCGGTCAGGCCCATGCCTTCGCTAATTGCCTTGGCGCTTATTCGCTTTCTGAGATTGGCCCGCAAAACAAGCTACAATCTGGACGATTCTTCAGAGCACATGAGAGGATGGCGGCCCGGGCAATGATTTACGCTTGGACAGCAAGACGATGAGCGCTTTCGACGCCTTCAGAAGAGAGGCTCCCGACCTGTTCCGAAACGAATGGAGAGCGTTGCTTCCTGGCGCGCGGTTGGAACAGTACGCGAAGCATTACTCCCCTACTCGGACAAACCCTTAGTTTCGCCCCGGGCGCTAAAGGCTGAGAGCAACTACCATGAAGGACCTCTTTGACCCCATCCTGGCAGAAGACATAAAGCAGCGCATCATGCGCCTCCAACCTGAGAGCGAGCGGTCGTGGGGCAGCATGACCCTCGCCCAGACGCTCGCTCACTGTACCTCCGGTCTGCAGATGGCGATGGGCGTCGTGAACCCCAGGCGTGCATCCTTTCCTGCCAACTTCATCGGCCTGCTTATAAAGCCATTGGTCTTCGGCGACGACAAGCCCATGCGCCGCAACTCACCGTCGTCATCGGAACTCTTCTCGGCGGACCCTACGCAGTGCGACTTCGAGCGCGAACGCGCCCAACTCGTCGCAGCGGTCGATAGTTTTGCCACCAGGGGCGCACCGTGCTGCTCCCGGCACCCCCACCCTTTCTTTGGTCCGCTCAAGCCGCAGCAGTGGGCCATTCTTATGTACAAACACATCGATCACCATTTGCGACAGTTCGGCGCCTGACTGAGTCTCAATTGGGCGGCCGCCTCGTACCGATACGCCTCCGGAAGCACACTCGTTTCGCGGGTCTGGTGCACGAAGGCCGAGGCTCTGACATATGGTCGGCCAACACGGCACTTTCGCATTGCGGCGGCCAACCGTCGCCCTTCGCCAAATGTGTGAGCGGCCGCTCGTCCAGAACCGGACCTGGTTCCGGCGTTTTAGTAGATTCCCGGCAACAGTCGCCATGTCCGCGCACAATATGCTTCGTACTCCGAGCCGAAATGCTCCCGGAGCAGCCGCTCTTCGGCGCGGATGCGCGCCACCAGCGGCACGAGCAGCAACAGGACCAGCAAAACGCCGATGGTGCTGCGAAACGCCAGCACCCAGCCCAGAGAAGTGATCAGCATGCCCAGGTAGCTCGGATTGCGGATCAGGCCGTAAATACCGCGCGTCTCCAGTTGGTGCCCAGCCTGGATCGCCACGAGGCCACTGAATCGATTCCTCAGCACGTATACGGGAATGATGCGCAGTAGTCCACCGGCTGCGCACACCGCTACACCAGTCCAGCGCACCACTTCGCCATCAAGAGTCCAGAACCCGATGCGGTCCGTATAGGCCGGGAAGTAAGCCATTAGCAACGTGATGATGGTGAAAGCGCCCAGCACCCAACGATTGCCGCGGTCTTCCTTAACACCGACACTGAGGCCACCACCGGAAGGGGCCGCCAGAACCACAAGGCCCAGCGTTACCCAGGCCAGCGCCCGCAAGGGTGCGTGACTGAAAAACGGGCCCCATCCGCCCCAGCCGGTTATCGCCAACCCGAACTGGATGGCAATCGAGACGGCGCTTGTGATCAGAATCTTCACGCTGCTCATCGATTTCTCCGCAGAAGCCGCGGCCCCAGTCTGGAGGTCGTCCAGATCGCTTGCACCGAAATATCCTTCTTCATCTGTCGAGTTCAGGCCTTAGCTGCTCATTGACAAACTTGGGGTCCGCTGGTCGGCAATCCGGGAATTTCGGCTTTCCGATCCATGCTGTGGCAGCCAGACTTCCAGATCAGCCTCCGCTCAGAGTCCGAAGTATCACTTCGAATTCTCAAACAGTCCGGAGAAAGCCGAAGCCCGTTGGCTCAGCCTTGTCAACGATTCAGACAACCCAATTGAAGCCTTCGAAATTAGGGAGCAGAGCTCTAAGTGGCCGATGAGCATTAGTGGTACCGGTCCAGGTCCAATTGTCCAGGCGAGCTATTACGATTTCAATTCGCTCAGCTTCTTACCAACCGCACCGGGGCCGAAGTTGACATGAGCGTCCTTAATCGAAAGTCCGACTACTTCGATACGCTTCAGGTCCCGGGTTCCGATCCCGGCCTCGTCCGCGAGACGCAGCGAGTTGTCGCCTCGGATGAACGGAGAGCTGCCGCGCTCCGCATACGGATCGTAGCCCATCACGGCCATCCCGACAGCGTCGACGTTGACGGCGTTGCGACCGGCGATGATCACGCCCGGCGTCATCTTTTCGAGGCCCGGAAGCCATGGGCCTTCCCCTCCCCGCACCGTCTCCACGCCATCCACGATGGCGAGATCAATCGGCCGAATTCCGTTCTGATCCACCAGAATGCGCGGAACCCGATAGCCCGGGTCGCGCGGCGAATCAGGATGCAGCTCGGCATCGACTCCCGAGGGCGCAGGCGTTGTTCCGCTGTGCAGCACAGGTCCGCGCTCTTGCGTCGGCCGTTCGTTCCCGTTCGCTCCGCAATCCCCGCCGTAGAGCGAGCAGGGCGTGTTGCCGAAGTTGTTCTTCATCGTCATGGTCACACCTGCAATCCAGTGGTTCTTCAGCTTCGCCATCGACGCGTACACGTCGCACTGATAGAACGCCGGGTTCAGGTGGTACGCCGGATAGGCGTACCCGCCCCACGGCACCTTCATGCGCACATATTGCTTGTAGTTGCCCAGGTTCTGCACGTTTTCCCAAACCACCGGCACGCCCATGTTGTTAATCGCGTTTACGTCCAGGCCGTAGCGTGCCCACAACGACAGATCCTGATCGGCCGGGAAGAAGCTTTCAATCATACGAACGCGACGCGCACCCGCCCTGGCAAACAGATGCACGGTCGCCGCCACCGACTGCGGATTCGTCCGATAAGGAAGCTCCGGCGTCAGCGGGAAGTTTTTCGGATTGCCGGTGAGGTTGAGCTTGAGCGCAACCGTCTTTCCGCGCACCAGCTTCTCGATCCCGCCGATCTGATCGAAGGCCCGAGAGAGTTGCTGCCCATACTGCGCGTAATCGCGGCAGGGCACGATCGCAACCCGGCTCGCCGGAGCTTCGGCCTTCATCAGCTTCGGCATGCAAAGCGCCGCCAGCGTCGCAGCACCGGTGGTGGCCAGCATCTCTCGTCTGTTCATCTCTTCCGCCCCCTCAACGCTATGCTACTCGGATATGATCGGTTGCGCGTTTGGCCAGACAGGACAGTAGTTTGGCCAGACAGGATGAGTTCGGCCAGACAGGATAGTAGTTCGGCCAGACAGGATAGTAGTTCGGCCAGACAGGATAGTAGTTCGGCCAGACAGGATAGCGCAACCACAGGAAGAACGGACGGAAAAATGCTACGCCCGATGGATACCGGCGCGGACACGTGTTTGAAGAGCAAACGTCCCCTCGCCGAGTGCGATGCGCAGGCCGACTGCGGCCGACGCCGTTCACTGTGTTGACATCCCGGTTGCGCAACCGCTCCCTGGCAACGAACGGACCAGAGACACGCGAGCCAGGGAAAGGTGCGTATTATCATGGGCGGCATGTCGACCGGGGCACGCATCATCCTCACAACCCTTCTGTTCGGAGTTCTGCTCTCACCCCCGGCTGGACTTGCGCAGGACGAGGCGTTGCATCAGCGCTTCGATGCCGTCCTCGCGCAGCACGGGATTGTGGGCGGCGGTATCGCCATCGTTCATGGGCAGGAGCAGGAAACGGAGTTTTTCTTCGGGGTGATGCGGAACGGCACGCATCAGCGCGTCGACAGCGAAACCTCGTATAACTGGGCATCGATCACCAAGACCATGACATCGATCGCCATCCTGCAGCTGCGTGATCGCGGCAAGCTCTCGCTGGACGATCCCGCAGTGCGCTATGTGCCGGAGTTGCGGCAGGTCCACGACGATTTCGGGCGGATTGATGCGATCACGATTCGTGACCTGCTCACGCACAGCGCGGGCTTTCGCAATCCGACGTGGCCATGGGACTGCGATGATCGAACGAACTGCGACTGGCAGCCGTTTGAGCCGACTCACTGGGCTCAGGTGGCGGCTATGCTGCCGTATACGCACGTCGCGTTCAGACCAGGCACCCAGTGGAGCTATTCCAACCTCGGCTATGTCTTTCTGGGCCAGATCATCGAGCGGCTCAGCGGCGACGATTTCGAGGTCTACATCGATAAGAACATTCTGAAGCCGCTCGGCATGACAAAGAGCTACTTCGATCGCTCCCCTTATTTCCTGGAATCGCATGTCTCGGCGAGTTATCTGCGCGCCGGAGAGAAGCTCACCGAGCAGCCGTTTAACTTCGATACCGGCATCACGACCTCGAACAGCGGCCTCAAAGCTCCTATCACAGACATGGTGAAGTATCTCCGTTTCCTCATCGGCGACTCCGCCAATCCTGTCTACGACTTCGTTCTCAAGCGCAGTTCTCTTGAGGAAGCATGGACCGGCGTGCTGCCGGTTGCCGAGCAGGACAAGACCTCGACCGCCTACACGAAGGACGCGCCGAAAATGGGCCTCGGCTTCTTTGTGCTCAATCTCAACGGACACCGCTACGTGTACCACGACGGTGACCAGGGCGGATTTTCGTCCGAGATGTTCATCGATCCTGCGCGGCACGCGGCCGGCATTCTCGCGGTCAACACGACCGATACGGGAGCGCCTGCACCATCGGCCGCGCTGCATCCTCAGTCCAATACCGAGCCGGAGCGCGGAACCGATCTGCGCCTCACGTTGCGTCAGGAGCTCATCGACCAGGTGTTTCCTTCATTCGCAGGGAAGAGCCCCTCGGGAAGACAGCGCTGACCAGGAGCAGCGTCACACGGGTGGACTCGAGAGGCTGCCGGATGACTGGCGACGCGCCCATTGGGGCAATTTTGTCTCCGCCCTTTCCTGACGAAAACCAGGTATTTGGGTGCCACCAAGCGAACTACCAACCTGAACGAATCAGTTAGCACATCAGTTGCTGTTTCAGGATTTTGAACCGCAGGGCAAGTCGGGACGAAAGGTTCCGTCATATGGACGCGAACAGAGTTTGGGGAGACAATGGCCGCCGTTCTTAGGGTCAAGAAGGAAATTTCGGTGAACGAACTCCCCGCCTTGGTATAAAAGCAGAAATGACTCGATCTTCCCGTTCCGTCGCCTCTCCGCGCGTAGTCAGCATCGGAGATTTCCGAGCCATCGCCCAGCGGCGCGTACCCAAATCCGTCTTCGATTACCTTGATGGTGGCGCCGAAGGCGAGGTTACCCTCCGCGAAAATTGCCGCGTCTATGAGGACGTCACCTTCCGTCCCCGACACGCGGTCGCGTTCGCCGATTGCGACTTGCGCACGCGCGTTCTTGGCTTCGATCTCGCTCTTCCCTTCCTGCTCGCTCCCGTTGGCTACAGCCGGCTCATGCATCCCGTGGGCGAAGTGGGTGCGGCGCGCGCCGCCGGCAAAGCTGGCACCGCCTACATTCTCTCCACCATGTCCGGGCACAGACTCGAAGATGTAAAAGCCGCCTCGACCGGCCCCGTCTTCTATCAGTTGTATCTGATGGGCGGCCGCGGCGCCGCTGAGGCCGCGATTGAACGCGCCCGCGTCGCTGGGTTTTCCGCGCTCGTTGTCACCATCGACACTCCCGTTTCCGGGATCCGCGAGCGCGATTTCCGCAACGGGATGAAGGAACTCGTCAGCGGCGGTCCATTCGAAAGACTTCCATTTCTTCCGCAAATCCTCTCGCGCCCGGGTTGGCTCGCGAGTTTTCTGCGCGATGGAGGCCTGCCCAGCGCTCTCCAACGTCGTGGTCCCGGGCAAAGGTCCCATGCCACTCGTCGATATTGCCGCCGCCCTCGCCGAATCCGCCGTGACCTGGAGCGACCTCGGCTGGATTCGCGAACTGTGGCGCGGTCCTATCGTCGTTAAGGGCGTCCTCACCGGGGACGATGCACGCCGCGCCGTCGATGAAGGCGCCGCGGCCATTTCCGTCTCCAATCATGGCGGCCGCCAGCTCGATTGCGTTTCCGCTTCCTTGCGCGCGTTGCCCGAGGTCGTGAAGGCCGTCCACGGGCAGACCGAAATCCTCATGGACGGAGGCATTCGCCGCGGCACCGACATCGTCAAGGCCCTTTGCCTCGGCGCCCGCGCCGTGCTCTGCGGACGCGCCTACGCCTATGGTCTCGCCGCCGCCGGAGAAGCCGGCGTCAATCGCGCCATCGAAATTCTGCGCGCCGACCTCGACCGCACGTTGAGGCTGCTCGGTTGCGCGTCCGTCGACGAACTTGATCGTTCGTATGTGAATGTTCCACCAAGCTGGGACGCGCACTGACAGGCGCCCCGAGCCGCTGGTCAAGTGATAAATTCCGGCTTGTCGCTGACACGCCCGGAGCTGCCCTGGGCGGCGACTCTTTGTACAACGATCGCAGACGGTTGATGATTTCCGACACAAGGGCGCCCGCTTCGATGATTTTTTTCCGTCCCTTTACGAGCTTCAGTCACTTCGGGCGGATCGCGCTGAAGCCATCGCAAAGATGCCCTGGCATGAGCGGTAGTGACCGTAATGGGCTGTGCCGGTTCGTGCGAGATGGAGGCCACCAGTAATCGTCTCGGAAAACTGCGTGCGATCGCTGCGGGCTTGTTATGCGAAGCCGCCGTTTGCGCGGAGCACCTGCGCGTTGACCCTCCACCATCGGGTCCGGCGAGGAAGGCGACGACGCTCGCGATGTCCTCCGGCTGGCCCATTCAGAAGAGATTGCCAAAGCTGCTGTTTTTTTGGCCTCTGACAAAAGCAGCTGGTGTGGCCAGTATCAAGTTGTTCGTAGCCGGCGGTGCGGTTCAGATCTGAGGTCGAAGCCCGGGCCACGCCAGCGGGCTTTTTCTTTTCAGGTGGACCGTACCCTCGTCGCTGGTTGGGCCTTCAGGTCCCGACAGATTCGAGCGAATCAACACAGCCGTGCAGTTCATCTAAACACCCAGTACGACTGGATCGTTTGCGGGCTGAGTTTGGTCGGATCGGCAGAATAAACCGCGCATTCCACAGTTCTTCCCCCCACGGACAGTGAGCTTCACGGGCGCATCGGCGCCATGCTGCCGGGGGCGACGCTCTCAGGTTACGGCAGGCTTCGACGCCTGTTCCAGAATCGCCCGCGCTCGACGGACACGGAGATTGAAATGGAAGTTCTGGTTGACGATGCCCCGCAGACTCATTCTTCCCTACAGGGGCGAACCGGAATTCGGCTTCCCCGCATTGCCGTCGTCGGAACAGGTCATGTAGGTTCAACCACCGCCTACGCATTGCTGATCTCAGGAATGACAGCAGAGATTATCCTGATCGGCCGTGACCGGCACCGCACCGAAGGTCATGTACACGATCTGCGGGACGCCGAGGTTTTCTCGCACCGCACGCGCATTTTCGCCGGCGACCTGGGCGATTGCTGCTCCGCCGACATCACCATTATCACGGCCGGCGTCAGCCAGTCAGGAGCAAAGTCCCGACTGGATGGCATGAAGGAGACCGCTGTAATTCTCAAAAGCCTGGTCCGCAATGTTGTTAGCCACAATCCGCGCGGCATTCTCCTGATTGCTTCGAATCCGGTCGACGTCATGACCTATTTCGCATGGAAATGGTCGGGACTTCCCGCGAACCGTGTGATTGGTTCCGGCACGTCCCTGGACACAGCACGCTTTCGGCGGCGGCTCGCAGAGAAATATAGCGTGGCCCCGGGCAACGTGCATGCTTACGTCGTGGGCGAGCACGGCGACAGTCAGTTTCCGGTTCTGTCTTCGGCACGCATCGCCGGGACTCCTCTGGAAGAGTTTTGTCACCAGATGGGATTGCCCTATGACAAAGACGCGCTGGGAATGATTGCTCATGAGACGCGTGTCGCCGGCGCCAAAATCATCCGCGCCAAAGGCGCGACCTACTATGGGATCAGCGCGGCGCTCGTTCGCATCGTGGACGCTGTCCTGCGCGATGAGCATTCAGTTTTCACTGTCTCCAGTTTGGTTCCCGATTCCCTTCATCTGGGACCGGTAGCTCTCTCGCTCCCCACCATCCTCAGCCGTGAAGGGATTCATCGGGTGCTGCCCATCCCGCTGAGTACGCCCGAGCGGCGTGCGCTCGAGACTTCTGCTGAGGCTCTGAAACAGCACATCAGTTCACTGGATGGCCTGATCGAGGCTGATTAAGGGAACCGCACTCGGTGGAGTGCGGACACCTCAACAGCTTTCCACTGGTTTGGCCGCCGACTGCAATCGGACGGCGCCAGGTCCTTCGATGAATCGTGGCAAAACCTGCTCGGTGCGATTGAGAGCACGCTTCCTGACTGGAAGGTCCTGCCCCGCATTTGAGCTACACGATTCTCGACGGAAGGGCACCGGCTTTCAGCGGCGACACGAATCTTCGCCTCGGAAGAACGCATTCCTTTCCCGCTGAATCTGGTCAGGCTCGTAGTGCAGATTGGGCGCAAGCTCGAACAGCTGACCGTAGCTCTGTTGCAGAGTTTTCCCTCAAGTTCGGCTGAAACGGCGGAATAAGTCATTCATGTCGATCTCCTTTCCCCATCGAGGCCGGAGCTCCCAGCAATGGAATATTTGCCAACTTTGTAGCCGAGGTCGCTGCGCGAGAGGCCAAGTCGTCGGGCAGCCTCCGCCTGAACCCCATCAGAACCATTGAGGGCGCGCACGATCAGAGCTCTTTCCAGCCGGGTCAGCGTGTCGCGCATATCCAGATGGTCGGGAAGCTGCGACGCGAGCTCTTCGATGGTCAGATCCCCGCTTCCATGCGGGGCGGGCGCGGACGGTTGAAGGGGGAAGTCCCCCGGCTGCAATTTGGGACTCTGCCCCAGAATCAGCGCTCGCTCCAGCAGATTCCTCAGCTCTCTGACGTTTCCGGGAAACCCGTATTGTGCCAGCTTCGCTGCCGCTTCAACGCTCAGCGGACGCGGCTGCACCTTGATTTCAGCGGCGATTCTGCCGGAGAGTACCTGGCACAGTTCTTCCATGTCTTCTCTGCGTTCGCGCAGTGGGGCCAGGTGAATGGGAAGCACAGCCAGCCGGTAATAAAGGTCTTCACGGAAAAGATTCTGCTGCACCCGTTCGAAGAGGTTCCGATGGGTTGCGGCGAGCACCCGAACGTCCACGCGGCGCGTCTGCGTCGATCCCACGCGCTGGATCTGCCCGTCCGCGAGGACTCGCAGCAGCTTGGCCTGAGCTGCCGGGGACATCTCCGCAACTTCATCGAGGAACAGGGTGCCTTCGTGCGCGGCCTCAAACAATCCGGCTCGGGCTTTGTCGGCCCCGGTGAACGCTCCGCGCTCATGACCAAACAGCTCGCTCTCCAGAAGGGTCTCGGTCACCGCTGCGCAGTTGATCGCGATGAACGGGTTCTTCGCTCGTGGACTGTTGCGGTGGATGGCGCGCGCTACCAGCTCCTTGCCGGTCCCCGTTTCGCCCGTAATGAGCACCGTCGAGCTGGTAGGAGAGACGCGCGCGATCATCTCGCGCACGGTCTGCATCGCCGGACTTCTGCCGAGAATGTCATCGGCGCCCTCGAGCTTGTGCAGAGTCCGGCGCAGTACGGCGTTCTCCCTCAGCAGCGCGGTCCGTTCGCAGGCGCGCCCGACCGCCGCCCGCACCACGTCAGGGACAAATGGCTTCGTCAGAAAATCGAAGGCACCCTCGCGCATGCTCTCCACGGCCAGCTCGAGCGTGCCCACGGCCGTCAGGAAGATGACGGCCGTGGTGGCATCATCTTCCTGAACGGCGCGCAGAACATCGAGACCGCTTCCGTCGGGCATCCTCTGGTCCGTGAGCACGACATCGAACTCCTCCCGTGCCAGCAAAGTCCGAGCCTCGGTTGTGCCGGAGGCCTCGACAAGCACATGCCCGTCGCGGCGCAGATTCGTCGCGAGAATCGTCTCATGCTCGGCTCGTCGTCTACGATGAGGACTTTACCCACGAGGTGCCTCCTGTTCGTTTCCGTCCGCCACATTTGCGGCGAGCGTCATGGTGAAAGCCACGTGCCCGTTCTCGTTCCGGCTTACCCACAGGTCTCCGCCGTGCGCTCTCGCTACTCCTCTCGCGATAGCCAGTCCCAGGCCTGTGCCTCCCTGCTTCGTCGTGAAGAAGGGTTCGAAAATCCGGGCGAGATTCGAATCGGGAATCGCCGATCCGGAGTTCTCAACTTCGATGTTCAGCACGTTATCCTCCACTCCGGCTGTCACGGTGATCGCGCTTTTCTCCGCGGTGGCTTCCACGGCGTTCAAAGTCAGGTTCATCAGCGCTCCTTCTACCTGCGACGCGTCGATGTTGAGCATCGCCTCCTGCGCTGTCCGACAGGTCACCTCGATGTGACGATCCACAGCGCGAACGCGGGTGGCCCCTCCGACAGCCGACAGCAGGTCGGCGAGCAAAATAGGAGAACGCCTGGGCACAGAGGGACGCGCGTAGGTAAGGAAGTCCGTGGTCAGGATCTCGAGACGCCTTGCTTGCCGGCCGGCGATCGCGAACATCTCTTCCCGCTCCTTCACTTCGGTCGCGGCATCGGCGGCAGTAGTGAGGGCGCTGGCGATCATGGCCACCGGGTTCCGAATCTCATGAGCGATGCCGCTGGCAAGGCGACCGACGGCTGCAAGTTTCTCCTCACGCACAAGGCTCTCGCGCGCATTTTGCAAATCGATAAGCGTATCGAAGAGGGCTGTCTGACGAGCGCGAAGGAGACGTGCCAGAATCCACATGAGTATTCCAACGATGGCCAGCACAATCGCGAGCATGCCCGCCTCGAGGTATTCGCCCCCTGAGGGTTCCGGATGAAGGGAAAAGTAGTGTCGCAGCCAAAGAAAAATCGTCCCGTCCGCCGCAAGAATGGTGAGCACCGTGGCGGGGAGCCCGAACAGGCAGGCAGACTGCAGAACTGGTATTGCGAGCAGGACCTGATACGGGCTGTGGTCGCGGTTGGTGAGCCAGGCCAGAAGGCCGGCGAGAAGAAATAGTGTGAGGATGGAGATGGCCCCGTCCAGCTTCGCTGCGCGCTCGCTTAGAGGATCACGCCGGCTTTGCAGCCACCCTAGTTCCACCAGTCGCAGAGCAAAGCTCAAACCCAGAATTGCAACAACCGGAAGCGATGGCTCGCTGAGCACAAACGCGAACAGGATGTGCAGAAGCAGCAGCATGGCGAGCGCGAACAGAGTCAGGACGCAGAAAGCCGTTTGTTGCTTCCGAAGGTCATAGGGTTCCCGCACGTTCAGATGTGAATGATTCGTGATGAACCTTCCGTCCTGCGAGGATTCACGACGATTGTATGTGGCAAAGCTGCGTTGTTCCCTCCCAACTGGTGTGCTTCTCCGGCTGCTAGGACGACGAATGTATACCAATAACGAGCCGGTTTTTGCGATCAGGGTACTCCTGTTGTTCAGGGAAGGGCAGTGCTCGTGCCGACGACAGATTACCTTTTTTGTCCCTGCATAGCCTGGCGTGTTGTTTGAGAATCACCCTGCGCGGTGATTGGGTGAACACCCAGTCGATGGGCGACGCTGGCAGCGGAATCCGCTGTCTGAACCAGAAAAACAGCGCCTGCCAAATAGAGGATGAGAAACGACACGGGCAGGACAGTCGAGAACAGACGACTGTCCCGGCGTTGCAAGAGGTCCGGCATGAGGAGCACGCCGATGTAGATGGCCGTGAGCCCCGCGAAGATAATCTTGGCTTCCGTCGTGAGGCTTTCATAAATCCACAGGACGGCACAGGTAGTGGGACTGCCGTCGGCAGAGGGGTCGGGGATCATTCCGCCGGGAGTCGCGAAGAAGAGGCCTCCTGTACCCACGCCCAGCACCAGGAGAGCCGCCAGCAGCCAGGGTCTACCCTTCAGCGGTGGCAACACCGCGCCTACAACAATCAAGACCGGGCATATCGTCAGCAGTAAGACCGGGAAGTCCCTCAGCAGAGCCGGCACAGAATGCTGGAGGTAGAAGATAAGGTTCGTCATTGTCTTTCCTGCCGCGGATCCTTTGTCTGCGGGCATCTCCAAACTCCCACCATGCGATTCACTGGAGCATTCCCGCATCCACCAATTCCCGCATCCGCCATCCGAAGCGACGAGAGTGCGGCGAGGGCCAAAGTGCGCTCAAGCGCGCAGCCATCCGCTTCGCAGCCTCCGAGCCCCTGGCGAGACACTCCTGAAAGGCCATGGCGACCTTCTGTCTCGCACCCAAACAGCCATTCGACACGCTCCAGGAACGGCCAATAATCGACAGTTTCGGCTGCAGAGCCCGCGAGTCTGTCCGAAATTCCGGACGCATCGTCCAAATTTCCTGACGCGGTTCTGGAATACGGGTGCGTTTTTCAGCCGGTGCCGCTGATTGGTCGTGTTTCTGTCCTGGAACGCTGCATGCAGGAGGGTCTGTCATTCCCCCGATCTGCCTATCCGGCCCCGAAAGAGCATGGAGGCAGCCGACAGGAGAGACGCAATGACACCAAATCCTCTTCCAGGTGCTCCTCCATGCTCGACCGGATTGCCCGAAAACCTGGACGTCCCAGGGTCCGCGAAAAGCGCCGGTCGGCGCGAGGCACGCCGACGGACCATTCTTTGCGTGGATGACGACCGGGTAGTTCTCGGCCTTCAGCGCGTGCTGCTGGAGGCTGCCGGGTTCGCGGTTGAGACAACCGACAATCCGCACGAGGCCCTAAGCGCATTTGCGCGAAAAATGCCGGACGCGGTGGTTATGGACTATGCCATGCCATCGATGAGCGGCGGGGTCCTTGCCGCCAAAATGCGCCGCCTGGGCAGCGAGATTCCTTTAATCCTGAATTCCGGCTCCGCCGAGATTTCAAGAGAGGAAGCCGTGCTTTTCGACCGCAATCTGGCCGGGGGGCTTGCCCCGGTCCTGTTGATTACCGCGTTACGCGAACTCTTCGGCGTCGCGAGAGAGCGCGAGCCTCAGGGATCAATGCGACGGCATTCGCCGCTATTCCCGGTCCCATTCCAACTCCGTGGCCGAACGGATTCTGAACTGTGAGGTTGCATATGCACAAAGACATTCAACGCTCGCGCGATCCGAGGGTGATATTGCTCGCAACCAGCCTCGATGATGATCCCGCGATCATGCTCTATGCCGTTGCGGAGGCGAGACGGAGCGGGGCTCGGCTTCTTCTGGTTCATGTCGTTCCTCCGCCGTCGGAGGCGGCCAGGGCTGGTCCGAACATCCCGAAGGCGTTCGTCCGTCCTCGCATTTGTACCGCGGCTGATGCGCTCGATCATGCGGCACTGCGTCTTCGATGGCAGGGAATTCTTTGTGAACCGATCGTGCTCCGGGGGAACCCTGCTGAGCAGATCGCCTCGCTCGTCCATTCTCGCGGAGTCGACAGGGTTATCGTGGGGACCAGCGGTGGCCGCCTGCCCGGACATGCTCTGGAGAATTCGACAGCGGCGAATCTTTTGACGTCGCTCGATGTTCCGGTCTGCGTTGTGGGCCGCCGTGTATATCCCGGGATGTTCACCGATCACGGCCCGGATCGAGTCCTTCTGGCTTTGTCTCTTAATTCGTACAGCCGAGGATATGTGGACTTTGCCTGTGGGCTGGCCGAGGCGTGCCGCGCTCGCCTCTCCCTGCTGCACGTGCTGGATAACGGTGGCCTGAGCGAGGACCAACGGGAGCAACGTCACCATGCAGCGCGCATGAGGCTGGCGGCTCTCGCCGCGACACAAAGCAGGCTTTGGAGGCAACCGGAGATTGCGGTTCGGCAAGGGGATACGGTCAGCCAGATCCTTGAGGAGGCTGTGTACCCAAACCGGGATCTGATTATCCTGGGGTCATCTTCAGCGAGGACAGGACCCAGGGCATCAGACGACAGCGTTGTGCATCGGGTAATCGCGGAAGCGCGCTGCCCGGTGATGATCCTCCAACCACCGGCTGCGGTTTCCGCCCAACCGGTCATCGAAGCGTCAGAGCTCAGGACCGGCTCTCTCAATTGATCTCGCGACAGACGCCACGCAGCAGGAGTTCACGATGAAGTGTGCGAACCCAGGTGCCAACACGATCTGCTCTACCGTCGCGGAGGAACCCGTCGCCTTCTCGAACTGGATGGCCGCCGGCGAGCCGGCTCGCGGCGAGGGCGCGGGCTTCCCGGTGTGCTGCCAGTCCGCACTGGCAAGTATCTGCGCAGGCATGTCTTCACATGGTCGTGGTACCGGAGCCGGCTAACGGAGCCAGCGTCAATTAAGGCCGGAGACACAGCGACACCCTATTGCCTATGAGATTGCGGTTTATCAAGGGCCATTAGCCGCGTGCGCTGCGGGTTTTCTGACGGGAGACCTGGCATGCACCTCATATTGAGCGACCAGAAGCGACCTGGAAGAGCGCGGAGGCTGTCCGAATTAACGGCACGTCTCATGACGCCGGTTGGGCAGAGTCACCAGGCATTTCCTGCGACGAAGACTGAGTGCAGCCAGACACGTGAAGTACCGGCAAGTCACGCCGACAGCTTCATCCGCCCCTCTGCCAGACCCGCGCTTCTCAGTTTGGAGATCGCATACGGAAGCGACTTAATCTTACTCCAGATACTCGCTGAGCGTCGGGAGCTGCGCGACGTAGAATTGTGGAAGGGGTGGAACCACATGGCTTACCAGAGGATTACCGTGGAATTGTTGGTTTTTGCGGACGAAGCCGATTCCGTTGTGACGGAGTTGAACTCGGCTATCGACCGGCTGGAAGAGACACACACTATTTTCGGCGGTGGGATTGAGAATGTCTCGATTCAACACAGCGGGGTAAGAAGAAAATCGGCGCTGAGGCACACGCTTGCGGCAGGAGGCGTGGCTGCGGCTGCGATCAGATTAGCGGGTGATAAAGTTGCAGATGCCTGCAGGAAGGTCGTCTGACCTTGCGCTGCGCACGCCAACGTCGGGTGCTCTGGTCGCAGCCAGGTTCGGAGCGGCGAAATCGGACCTTGGCGTACGTCTTACGCTTGGGGCATCCCGCCGTCATATCGTGTGGTTGGCGGTCCGAACGGCAGCCACAATAGTTCGGTAAAAATGACTCACACTGCCCGGAGGGATCGCATTAGCCGCGGGACCCTTTTGCGATGGATGGGTCTTCCTGAACTCTGGCGCTGCGCTGTGGCGGGAAAAGAAGGTGACAGCTCTCGGATGGAGTTCTATTGCCCTCACGAGCGTACACTTGCAAGATGGAATCGCGTGCTCTGCTCCGGAGGCAATTCATAGAGCCGGAGCAGTCTTGCTGTCTCTCAGCCTTTTCTGGCTGCGGGATGGATCCCCGCTTACGGAATTACAACCTGGAGGGAGTGTAGTTATATGTCGGAACACAATGGCGATAAAGCTAGATTCCACAGACTCCGCAAAAAGAAACTCCGCCGTCGCGAGCTTACGCTGAAATTAGCATCCAGCCGATACGGGAAGGTGATCCGGGCCGCGCACTGAGGCGCGCGTCGACCAGCGAGAACCGTGCTTCGACAAATACTCCACTCCGGCAAACGCCGGGACTCGTCTCATGAATCTCCCCAGGCTGCCCGCTATCGGCACTGCGATCCGGATGGCGAATGATGGCCGCGGACAGCGCTGTCGCACCTGCCCCGGAATATTGCTGTCACATTCCGAGCTTTTCAGGCGCGGCGTTCATTCACCGTCGGAGTGAGTTGCGGGAAAGCGGTTCTCCCCAACTCATCCTCCGATACGGCAAGGACACGTCACTGGCGACCCCGGGAAACGGCGTTAACCGCCTCCCTCATGATTCTTATGGCTCTTATACGTGGACCGGAGCACCGATCTTATGGAAGGTCGAGTTGACAACCTCACAGGTCTGAACCCTGGGAGTTCCATCGATCAGTTTTGAGAGGGTCTTCACCACTTCGGGATAAGTATTGGAGTTATAAGCTTCTGCATCCGCTTTGTTATCCCACAGACTGATCGCCGTGACATCTAATCCGTTGGAACTGGCGATCGTGATCTCGTCCCTGAAGCCTCTTTGTTTGCGAAGTAAGGGGAGAATCTGGCTGTCAAATACGTGCCCGTACTCGGAAAGCATGTTGGATTTCAGGTGAACAGAAACATTGCGTGCGAACATAGGTCCTCCTTAGGAGGCCATTGTTAGCTAAGAGGGGGGAACTTCAGATGGGCTGACTTAGTTCAGGAAACCTGAAAGAGGAGGAAGTGTAGTAACAACCTCATCTCCAACCTTACCTGAAAGCCGTGAGTATGTCTATTAAAACCGGAGAACTTAGCGGGACTCTATAGTGCCATCAATAAATGATGGCCGACCTGAGGCTGATGCGTCTCGTCCGATATTCGCAATCAGTCCCGGCAGGTCAGCAGGCTTGTCCGCAAGCTGCTGAAAGCAGGCTTTCTGAATGCCCTGGTTGCAAGCCGTAGCGCAACTATCCCCTGCCATGTTGATGACCACGTTGAACTATCAACTCCGTGGCGGAGTGGATCGGCGACGCGGAGCGGCCAGATGATGTGACCGTCGTTTTCGCCCGCGCCCCGTTGAACCCTCGCGGCATTATCTGTACCCATTTATCGCGGAGCACGCTGGTGCTGATTGGTTCTTCCGGCATTGTGGGACGCGCTGCCGGGACGGCCGCACAGCAGACGCTGGGATTATTACCCAACTGGAGGAATCGAACCGCCATTAAGCAACGGTCTCGTAGTTCAGCATTCCCCGGGAGACATCCCCGCTGAGTTGGGCTGGTAAATCATTCGAAGGAGCGTTGGGGGAAGTTCGTGACTCTTTCATGATCGCTCCCCTTCGGTATCCGGCAACACCGCAAACTCTGCATCTCCGAACAGTCGGCTATTTGTCAATCAGCCATCGCTGTGCCAAACCAGTAATAGCGCCGCCAGCAATTCACGCAGCGAACAGGGCGAAGCGAGACCAACTCGAAGAGACGATCCGGAAGCTCCGGCTCGGCGGATCGAAATTCGATGGAACTGCAACGAGGACAAGTGCGGCCCATCCAAAGAAACCGTGGGAATACAGACGGCCAGTTGAGGCCTGCGATAGTCATTGGGGCGGTCCTCCATAGAAGTCGCGATTACTCTTTGATACGGACAAGGATCCCTGCCTTCCCGCGTCACCCGGAAAACGATATGCCCGAGCGAAATTATCCCCTGACGCCCAGACTCCCGTGCAACGACGAACTATGGTTGTCTGATGGGGATTAGCTTATTGCGCGGAGATCTGCCGAATCGTCGCCTGATCGACGGCGCTGAGGGTACAATCCTGCTGGATTCGGCGGGAATGCACGGTAGCTTTGGCGATTCGAAAGCCGGGAAAGGTCGAAAACTTTACCGAGTCTGCCTCAGCAGCATTGAATTTGCTGCTGACGTGGCGCAAAGCGCGAGTAATTGCCCGGTCAGCAGCCAATTCCTCGGTTCTGCCGCAGCCGAAGCGGGAGAAGGCCTCCTCGATCCACATAAAATGCCAGCCCGCACTGCGCACGACAACATCGAGCCCCGAGGACGAAATATCGTCCGCGGACATCCAGGCCTTATTGAAGCGCGCCTGTTCGAGCCTCAGCCCATCCGGCAACAGACAGCCATTGCGGAGAAACATCGAAGGGAGTTTCATGGCGTCGATTCTCCGAACCTCGTTGAAGGGTCCGATGCCTTACGCTCGTTAGCGACGTCGGTCGGAAGAGTTGACAGCACCGCAGGAGGCGCCTGTTTGCAGTGATCTGCAAAAGGAATCGGTACAGTCGCCTTCGCCCCTGTGCTGCGATCCTCCGCCTGACCAGTAACATCGGGCTTGTTTGACGACTTGAACAGCAGAATCCCATTCGCTCGGGTGGAAAGACGATGCTTCACATCGGATTTTTTGATCAGACTCATTAGCCGCTCCATTGGTTCCGTTGACTGGCTGAAAGGTGCTCGTCTGGAGCGGAATCTGGGTGGCTGAAGGCGAGGAAGAAGAATTCGACCTACTGTTACCAAGGATACGCCTTAAAGAGTATCTGCCCCGCCCCATTCGTGAGAATTGTTGCGATCCCCTGAGTTTCACGTGCCGGTTGCCGGCGTGGCCTTCCCAAAGTGGACTCTGGCGCGCCTGCACACGCAAGTGACGGAGCGGTTCATGGCATAAATTCTGCCTCTGGGGAATGCGTTTGAAGAATGAGTTTTCGTGACTACCGTCCCGATGCCGAATGGTGTTGGCAGGTGCGAGCATGATGCAGCAACTTCGACAATCAGCCACGAGTTCGGCCTGTTGGTAGTGACTCCTTAGGCGCTGCTCGCACTCTTCCTGACAACCTTGGCAGGTATTCTGCGCTCCGACTCATCGTGCCCAGGCTTTCCCCTTCCCGATGGATGCGACTGTTGCTGAAATCGCTGGGCCCCGGCGTGATCACGGGAGCAGCCGACGATGACCCATCGGGGATTGCAACCTACTCGGTCGCCGGCGCGCAGTTTGGAACTGGCTTGCTCTGGACCGCGACCCTGACGTGGCCTCTGATGGCTGCGGTCCAGATGATGTGCGCACGCATCGGCCAGGTCACAGGACAGGGCCTTGCCGGCAATCTCAAGGCGCGATTTCCGACGTGGGTGCTCTACCTCTTCGTCTTTGCTCTGCTTGTGGCCAACACGATCAACATCGGCGCAGATCTGGCAGGCATGGCGGACGCGGCTGCCATGCTGTCGGGGATCGATTCCCGCATCTTTGTCGTGGTCTTTGCTTTCATGATCTCGTGGGCCACCGTGCGGCTCCGCTATCCGCAGATCGCGAGCACGCTCAAGTGGCTGGTGCTGGTCCTGTTCGCTTACCCCATCACCGCCATTGTGGTGGGAGTCGACTGGCGCCAGGTCGCGCACGCTACCTTCGTGCCTTCAATGCCGCATGGCCGAGCCGAATGGTCGATGCTGGTCGCGATCCTCGGTACCACCATCAGTCCCTATCTCTTTTTCTGGCAGGCCAGCGAAGAAGTGGAAGAGGAGAAGGCCGCAGGACAAAGTACGCTGGCGATGCGGCGAGGAGCCTCGGGCCAGGAGCTGGAGATGAGAAACGTCGATGTGGGCGTCGGCGCGTTCTTCTCGAATATGGTGATGTTCTTCATCATCCTGACTACCGCAATCACCCTCAACCGCCATGGACTGACGCACATTGAGACGACCCGCCAGGCTGCCGAAGCCCTTCGGCCTCTGGCCGGCAGGTTCGCTGCAACCCTGTTTACTCTGGGAATCGTCGGCGTTGGATTTCTCGCCATCCCGACCCTGGCAGGATCATCGGCCTATGCCTTCGCGGAAACGCTGGGATGGCGCCAGGGACTGAATCGGAAACTGAAACAGGCTCGTTGGTTCTACGCCCTGATTCTGCTCTCGACGGCGGTCGGAGTCGCTCTGAATTTTGCGGGCATTAACCCGGTGAAGGCCCTCTACTGGACCGCAGTGATCAACGGATTGCTTGCCCCATTTCTCCTGGTCGCGATCCTGGTCGTGGCTTCTGACAGGAAATTAATGCAGGGTCAGCCCAGCTCGCGCCTGAATTTCGCCGCGGTGGCGATCACCACGGTCGCCATGTTTGCCGCTGGCATCGCCATGTTTGTCTTTCCAGGTTAAGCACACTGGCATGGATAACAGCGGGCCTCCAATGCCGCCCCTTTCCCCCCGTGCTGAACCGCTCCTGAATATGAGCGGATCCACCGGAACAGAGGGTAATTGTCGTATGGTCGGAAACCGGGTATGCGTCACATCGCGGTCCTTCTTGATTCGATGAGCAGATCACAGGGAACCGGAGAGCGGGTCGTGATCAGGCCAAAAACTGCACGGTCTCGCACTGGTAATCGCGCACTTCCCCGGAGTGACGCACGCGAGTCCAACTGGGATAGCAGGGCAGAAAGACGGAGAAAACCGTTCCGGTAAAGGGGAGATGCGCCCGGCTCTTCACCTGGATGGTGCCGCCGTGCCGGCGTACGATTTCAGAGCTGATCCACAGCCCCAGGCCGGTGCCCGTATTTCCTTTGGTGCTGACAAACGGCTCGAAAAGCGTGTTTCTGATGTCGGGGCGAATGCCGGATCCGGTATCACCGACGGTCACGCGAACACCGGGCCTCGATCCGTTATTGCGTTCGCGCGTTCCTGCGATGCGGATTTTCAGCGTACCGCCATGCCCGATGGCGTCAAGGGCATTTGCTATCAGGTTCAGGATCAACTGGCGCAGTTCTCCGACCACACCGAAGATCGGTGAACATTCCCGGAAATCTCGTTCAATCGAAATTTCCGCGGTGATCAGTCTCGCCTGATAGAGATTGAGGGCGGCGTTCACCACCTGGGTGATTTCGACGGCGGCCGGTTTGATCGTCTCCCTGTGAAACCTGAGATTCCGGGTGACCATTTCCGAGACCCGCGCCAACTCCCGCTCCGCAATCTCGGCATACTTTCGTGTCTCGTCCAGCGAAGATGAGCCGCCGATGAGGTAGAGCAGGTTCGTGACGGATGCGAGCGGATTATTGATTTCATGCGAGAAGCTGGCAGCAAGACGTGCAGCCACCGCAAGTTTCTCGGCTTTGCGGAAGGCTTCTTCGGCCACACGCCGCTCGGCCATAAAGTCTCTCACCTGGTATTGGCGGCGCCGGCTGCGCAGGGCCGCCTGGACGGCGCTGATCAGGGTCTCGGGACGAACGGGACGCTCCAGCAACACCAGATTTCCGAGTGGTTGCCGAGCCAGAGCTCTCCTCAGGTTTCCAGCGTTGACTGCGCCAGCCACGGTGAGCAGCAGGATAGGGAGATCGGACCACGAAGGTTGTGCTGAAATTTGCGCGGCCCATGCGGCGATTTCGGGTAAGGTGAAACCCTCTTCAGCCATCACGATGGCGCCTGCCCCTGCGTTCAATTCCATTCGAGCCGTTTCCGAGGTTTCGGAAGAGGCGCAGGCAACGCCGTTGCCGGCGAGCAGAGCACAAATCATCGGGCCGTCGCGTCCCGTGGGCGCAACCACGAGAACCCGGAGCTCGTTTTCGCGGGCCGTCATGGTGCTGTCGGAGAATCTGTGTGGGACCCGGAGCGATGGAGGCTTTCCATCCGCCCGCGAAAGGTCGGCGAACCGGTCAGCACGCCATCGAACTCCGTGAGAACGTCTCCGACGGAGATAACGCCGTTCCTCATGACCAGTTCTCGGATGGTGCGCTCATGTTCTCCGCTGCGTTTTTTAATGACGGAAAGCGCCTGCCGCACTTCCCCGGCGGCCTCAAAGTAGCGAAACAACAGGACGGTGTCGGCAAGATAACTCACATCAATGGGTGTATCGATATTCGTTCCCACGAAGCCGACCTGAGAAACGGTCATGATCGTCGTGACCCCCTTTTGGCTCAGGAACGCCAGCATTTCATGCAGCTGCATCGCCAGAAAATGCTCGCCGGGCATGGCATTGAGAAAGCCGTTCAGGCTGTCGATGATCAGGAGCTTGAGGTCATGCTTCTCGACCAGTTGCCGGATTTCGTAAACAAACTGGCCGGGCGAGAGCTCCGCAGCATCGACCTGGCGGAGCAACAGTTTTCCGGAATCAACATGTTTCTTGATATCCATGCCCAGGCCTTTTGCCCGGATCAACAGAGTCGCAAGCGTTTCATCGAAGGTGAAGAGCGACGCACGGTCGCCGCGCTCGACCGCTGAGATCGCGTAACGGACGGCGATGGTTGATTTTCCGCAGCCGGCAGGTCCCAGCAAAAGGGTGCTGGTGCCACTGTCGATCCCTCCGCCCAGTAAGGTGTCGAGGGCGGGTATACCGCTTTCCAGTTGGGTCGGCTGGAAGGGCACCAGGTGCTCGGCGGCCACGAGGCGAGGATACACTTCCACCCCACCACGCCTGATGCAGTAGTCATGGAGGCCTTCGCGGAACTTTGAGCCGCGCAGCTTCTTTACTTCCAGACGGCGCCGCTTGATGCCGTATTCCCGCTCTGCGCTTTCCATCAGGATCACGCCGTGCGCGATGCTCTGGAGTTGCTGATCGTGGCCTTCGCCGGTGCGATCGTCCAACAGCAGCACCGTACATTTGCGTCCGGAAAAATACTGCTTCAGGCCCAAAATCTGGCGCCGATAGCGGAGGGAATCGTGAGCCAGCAGGCGCAGCTCGGAGAGAGAATCGAACACCACGCGGGCAGGCTGCAATCTCTCCACCTCAGCCATGACAGCGTTCGTGGTGTCGGACATTTCGATTTCGGAAGGGTGAAAGATGGTGTACTGGGCTTCGGGTTTGAGCTGCGCCTCATTGGGAGTCAACTCAAATATTTCGATCCCATCGAGGGACCAGCCATGGGAATCGGCAATTTCCAGGAGCTCGGCCTTCGATTCGGAAAGAGTGACATAGAGGCCCTTTTGGCCGCGACGGACGCCCTCCATGAGGAATTGCATCGCAATCGTGGTCTTTCCGGTTCCCGGGTCGCCTTCGACCAGGTACAGGTGATTGCGGGCGAGGCCGCCTCCCAGAATGTCGTCCAGGCCGGTAATCCCGGTGGCGAATCGCTCCACCGGCGTGGTTCTCACGTTGCTTTGGATACTTGTCCCGTTTCCCGACAGCGTGTCGGAAGTTCTCGGTTTGAAGCTCGAATCCACTGTGAACCCCTCTCGCTCGTGCTCAGGATGCCCCGACCAATTCCACCGTTCTCTGTTGACCGGGTGCGATTCCACAGGGCTTCGAACTACAGTCTGCATGTCCCTGACCCAATATTGTTGAAGGCCTCCTGCGTTCGCGGCTTCCAGGTATTGGGGTCTGGGGGGCTACAGTGAGTATCCTGCTTTATCGGCGCCGATTCTGGTCAGTTTTATACACTTGTGCCCCAATTTCCCGAGACCTGAACACTCCCCGCAACGAGTGCCAGGACAACGGGCAATCACGAGCAGGTGCCAATGCACCGGGATCACCGACAATATTTCTCAAGTCATTCCGCCGTCTCCTGCGCGATGGCCGGCTCACCGCACTGCTGGGCGTCGGCTGCGAGCTGCAGTTCTGCGACAGGCTCACTTACCTGGCTGCCGCTGCGAAGGAGCCCCCCAATTGCCGTATCCCTGACTTTAAAGACGTTACGGCAGACACGCGCGTTGATCGCTGCGAATCCCCTCTGCGTTGACCCTCTCGTTTCGCTCGAACAGAGTATGCCGGCAGGTCGCGACTGCCATGCAATCCAATCATCGCGGGCGTGATCGTACGACAAACTCCATCCGAGCGGAAGGACCGAAGCTGCGGTAGGCTGCATTGTGTGCTGAGCATGAAAAAACCGACTGCATTGGTGAGAATCTTAATGGCAGCATCTTGCAGCGCGCTGTCGATCGCTGGGCAACAGCCCTTTCCAGTCATCTCGACGGTCGACGAGCCAATGATTGCGGGACGCCCTGTCGCTTTAGACAGCGAAGGAAAGCTGTTGCCGTGGCCGATGCCGGACAGCACCGGATACTCCTATTCCGCTTATTTTCTTTCGCAGTGGACGATTATGTGGGATCAATACAATCGCCAGAGGCTGCCCTGGTTTTACTGCTGTTTCGACTTCGACCGTACGACCTTTGAATTGAAGCCGGACCCGACCTGGGTCAATTCCACGGGCTATCTGCGCGCGATGATGGAGGGATTTATCGAACGTTTGTATCCCTATACAGGCGACCCGCACACGTTGGAATTTCTGCAAAACTTTGTCGATTACGAACTGGAACATGGCCGGACTCCGGAAGGCTATGCCTGGTCCCAGGTACCGTATCCGTCGGCAAATCCCGGCGCGCCTCGGTATCAGCGGCTGGAGCCAGCATGGAGAAGATTTTGTGGAACCGCATGTGGTGGGCGAAGACGGCTACGCCTATCTCCGGCTCTACGAAATGACGGGAAACACGAAGTATCTGCGAGCGGCGATTCGCTGCGCTGACGCACTCGCCAAAAATTTCAAGCCCGGCGATGAGAAGAATTCGCCATGGCCGTATCGATGCCATGCACGCGACGGCAGCCTGCAAAACGGAAAAGGGATGTTTCCCTACTCGGCCAACGTGGTTGAGCCGATTATGCTGCTGGACGAATTACTGCGCCTGCATCAGGGAGATACTGCTTCCTACAGCAAGGTTCGCGAGGGCGCATGGGCATGGTTGATGCAATACCCAATGCACAACAATGTTTGGGTCGGCTACTTTGAGGACGTCCAGGGCAGCATGGACAACATGAACCAGGTTATCCCGCTTGAATTTGCCCGCTATGTCCTTCTTCATCCGGAGAAGGACCCCGACTGGCGTGAGCATGCCCGTCAGTTGATCGAGTGGGTGAAGACGACGCCCAAGTGGCCCAAATACATGGTGCACGGTGCCCTGGTCACAACGGAACAGGGGAACGGAAAAGAATTCTGCTGCAACCTGCCGAACCAGTGCTGCGACGATCACAGCGCGAGGCTTGCGGCCGTCGAAGCCTTCTACTATGCCAGGACCGGAGACCTTGCTTATAAGCAGGCTGCCTTCCGAACCTACAACTGGGTTACGTATTTTCAGGGACTTCCTGCCGCGGCTCACGCTCCCTTCAGCAACCAGTGGTGGTTTACCGATGAATTTGCGGATGGACCGCGAAGGATGATGGACGCTTTCTGGGCTATACCCGCATGGGCTCCCGCCGATGAGTCTCATCTGCTCGGTTCCCTCTCTGTGGTAACAAAAATTGCCTACGGCGCCGGCAGCGTTACGTACTCAACCTTCGACACCGACTCGACGGATGTGCTTCGCCTGAACTTTGTTCCCGATTCCATAATGGTCGGAGGAAGACCGATCGCGCGCCGCAACGATTTGCAGCACGAGGGTTATATGTTCGACGAAAAGTCCCGAACGCTGCGCATTCGCCACACCGCTTCCCCAAATGTAGACATTCAGGGAAAGAGCGGTCAGATGCCGCCTTCGTTCATTACTTTCGACGATCCGCACCTGCCCGCGGGAACGCCCCTGGTTGGCCAGTATCCTTCCGGCGTGATTGATTGGGGCCGCGGAGAATGGAAGATTGGCACGCCCTTCGGAAAGTTCGGGACCTTTACGCTTGTCCTGTCGGATGCAAATGCAGGGAGCGGAGAATTTCATTTCTATGCACCGCGCATCTTTGCAGGTGTGGATGTTTATAACGGCGGCGACAGCGATGCAAAGTTGGTGGTTCGTTCGATCGGCGTTGGCCAGGCGTCCTGGACGATCAGGCCGAAAGAACTTGTTCGTTGCAGGACCGGCTGGCACAACCCAGGCTCAGAGGTGATCTTCGATGTCACAAACGGTCACGCACTGCGCTTCGACAACCTGGCCTACAGTCGCCCATGATTTCGCAGGCTCCAGGTGCGGTCGGATATTTCCTCCAACTTCAGGATTTGCCTGCCAATTGGGAAGCTGAAAGAGAGAGCATGCATGCGACGTGGATTCGTCTGAGAATTCCTCGTCACAAAGGTCGCCCTTTGGGGACCGCAACTCACGGTGACAAATCACCCTCCCGTCACCTTTCCCTTGAACCCTCCCTGCTGTGGCGTATGATGGCTCCCTGCTCCTGCAACATGCGATTCGAGCCACGCTTTGGCGTTGTTTCTATGGAGGCTTCATGAAAGCATGCTTCGCACTTTTCCTGGCGGCCGCATCCTCCCTCTGCGCCCCGGCGCCCTCTGCTTCGGCGCAGTCCTCGCATCCTCAGGCCGACACCGCGCTGCCCCAGCTGCAGCACATCGACTTCACCCAGGTCGATACGTCCATCAATCCCTGCGTCAACTTCCATCAGTATGTCTGTAATAAGGTCTTCGCCGCCAATCCCATCCCGCCCGACCAGATCTCCTGGGGCTCAGGCAGCATGCTCCAGGAATGGAACCGCGCCGTCCTCCGCCAGATCCTCGAGCAGTACCAGACTCCCGACGCCTCGCGCACCGCCAACGAGCAAAAGATCGGGGACTTCTATGCCACCTGCATGAGCCAGGCCTCCACCAGCGCCAACGACCTTTCCGCCATCCAGCCGCTGCTCGCTCGCATCGACGCCATGCACGACAAGCGCGACATCCCCGCCGCTCTCGCCGCCATCCACAGCGCCTTCGGCCGCGCCTGGGAGAGCGGTGACAACCAGACCAGCGTCGCCATGTTCGGCTATGGTCCGACACCGGACTTCAATGACGTCGGCCAGG
This sequence comes from uncultured Acidobacteriota bacterium, assembly GCA_963825195.1. Classification (GTDB taxonomy): domain Bacteria; phylum Acidobacteriota; class Terriglobia; order Terriglobales; family Acidobacteriaceae; genus Palsa-343. The sequence goes on along the minus strand of CAWGSD010000005.1, from coordinate 3,492,594 downwards.
TCGTCGCCGGCGTCGACCAGGGCGGCCTCGGCATGCCCGGTCGCGACTTCTACCTCAGCAGCGACGCGCAGATGAAGACCATCCGCGACCAATACCAAACCCTCCTTGTCACCCTGCTCAAAATGTCCGGCTCCAGCGATGCCGATGCTGCAGGTCAGGCCTCGACCGTCCTGCGCATCGAGACCGCCATGGCGCAGGCGCAGATGGACAACATTACCCGCCGCGATCCCAATAAGCTCAATAACCGTTACACACTCGCCCAGCTTGCCGCGCTCACCCCGAACTTCGACTGGAACAGCTATTTCCACGCCCTCGGTGCTCCCTCGGTTCCACTCTATGAGGTCACAGCGCCCGACTTCTTCCGCGCCCTGAATCAGCTTCTCGTCAGCGAGGACCTTGCGGCCTGGAAAATCTATCTCCGTGCGCATCTCCTCATCAACGCCGCTTCCACCCTCGGCAACTCCTGGCGCAACGCCAACTTTGCCTTCGCCAAAGTCCTCACCGGCCGGCAGCAGCAACCGCCCGACTGGCGCCGCTGCACGGCCGCGGTCGATGGGTTCCTGGGCGAGGCTCTCGGCCAGGTCTATGTCGCCAAAGCCTTCCCGCCCGATTCGAAGGCGCGCGCCGAAAAGATGGTCCGCAACATCGAAGCCGCTATGCAGCAGGATATCGACACCGTCTCCTGGATGCAGCCCGCCACCAAACACCAGGCGCAGCTGAAGCTCGCCGCTGTCCTGGACAAGATTGGCTACCCGGATCACTGGATCGACTACAGCTCACTCGCCATCACGCGCGACAGTTATCCCGCCAATGTTGAGCACGCCACTGCCTTCGAGCTGAAACGTCAGCTCTCCTTCACCGGCAAGCCGCTTGACCGCACCCAGTGGCTGATGACGCCGTCCACCGTCGATGCCTACGAGGATCCCCAGACCAACACCATCAACTTCCCCGCCGGCATTCTGCAACCGCCTTTTTTTGATGCCACCAAAGACGACGTCGTCAACTACGGGGCTGCCGGTGCCATCATCGGCCACGAGCTGACCCACGACTTCGACGATCAGGGTCGCAAGTTCGACATCAAAGGCAATCTACGCGACTGGTGGACGCCCGAAGACGCTAAGCAATATGAGACACGCGGCGCCTGCATTGCCGCTGAATACACCGGTCCGGTGCCCGGCATTCCCGGCGTCACGCAAAACGGCAAGCTCACCCAGGGCGAGGACACGGCCGACAATGGCGGCCTCTATCTCTCCTTATCCGCGCTCCGGGAGGATCTGAAGCAGCAGGGTAAGTCGCTCGACGACAGGGACGCGAACGGCCTCACCAACCTGCAGCGCTTCTTCATCGCCTTTGGGGGCGCCTGGTGCTCGCAGCTGCGTCCGGAAGCCGCCCGCACTCTCGTCCTCACTAACCCGCACTCCGTACCCGAGCTGCGCACCAACAACGTCGTCTCCAACATGCCGGAGTTCGACCAGGCTTTCGCATGCAAAGCCGGCCAGCCCATGGACCACGCCACCCAGTGCCGCGTCTGGTAACACGCAGGTTATCGTCTTCTATTGGCCCTGCCAGTACTTGTTGAAGCCGATGTAGTCGGAGGGCATCGCCGCCAGCAACTTCCGGCGCAACTCCAGAATATCGACCGAGCCCATCGTGCTATACAGCACGGTACCGCCGGGGCCCAGCAGCACCGTGTACGGTACGGCAGACTGCCACTTCGGATCGAACGCTGCCTGCAGCGCGGCCGTGTCGTCGGATGCAAAGAGCAGGTTGCGGCTGGTCGCATGCTTTCGTTGCAGGAAGCGAAGAACGCCCGCCTTCTCATCCGGCATGTTTGCCGACACCGTCACCAGCTGGAACCCTCGGTCGCTGTACATGCGGAACGTATCCTGCAGATCGGAAAACTCCGCTACGCACGATCCGCACCAAGTCGCCCAGAAGCTGACCAGCACGTAATTGTCGCCCGCGTTAGCTCGCAGCTTTTTCAACCCCGCCGCATCCACCAGATCCACCGTTACCGGAGTCGCATCCAGCTTCTGCTCCCAGGCCGCGACCAGCGAGCGCTTCTCCGCCCACTTCGTCGAGCATCCGAACACGCCCATGTGCGTCACCGCAATCGGCTTGTTGGCCAGGAGCGCGTCAATCGCATCGCGCGCATTCTGCGTCGTCACCTTCTCAATCCGATAGCTGTTGTCAAAGCGGCCTTCGTAGCGCAGCTTGCGGTCTTGGTCGAAGACGAAAACATGCGGCGTTGCCTGCGGCCCGTAGGCGCGCGTCACCGCCTGCGTGTCGCCATCATATAAATACGGATAATGAAGATGCTTGTACTGGTAGCGGATCCTCATGTCGTTCAGTGTGTCGCCAAGATCGGAAGAGTCGAGCTCATCGATTGTCGTCGCCGAAGGATCGTTGCCCTGGATCGCTACGATCGCCACGCCGCGCTTGCTGTAGTCCTCGTAGAGCTTCTCGATGCGGCTCTCATACATCTGCGCGATCGGGCAATGGTCGCAGGTAAACACCACAACCAGGATCGGGCTGCCCACATAATCGCTCAGCTTGTGAAGCTTACCGTCAACGCCCGGCAGCGCAAAGTCGGGTGCCTTTGAGCCAGGAGCAAGAACAGGATGCGATGTTTGCGCGTGGAGCGTCAGCGACACCATCGAGATCAAAACTAAGCTAAGCAGCTTGCGCATTATGTTTCTCCCTGCAGCTCGGCCACGCGAGCTTTCCCGCGCAGGCAACTACCCTGACCATGTCGTCGCTCGTGTCGCCTTCCACGTCCTGATCGTTGTTGATCGTCGCCGAGTAATATGACACGCAGCAAATCCCCGCGCGGTCGAGCTTTTCTCCCATCGCCTGGAACAACTGTCCTTCGGATGGCTCAACACCATAGACTCACCGCGCGACATCTCGATCATACCCACGCGCAGCGGGTTCAGCTGCACGATCGTTCCATCCGTCGGGATGCTGTGGTAACTAATGGGTTGCTATATGCCAGCACTTCTGCGCAGTCACTCGGATTATGCACTTCGCGCCTCTTGGCGCAAAAGAAAGACCTTGCCGTATCTCTAATTGGGAGTGATACTTACTAATCATCAGGAAGTATACACTCGGAAAAGCGTTTTCACTGCTCCGCTGCATGATGCCTTCGCGGTTTTCCTCATAGGCCGGCGCATCGCAATGCGTTTTCTTCGTGATCAGTTTAAATTCCGGCGCAACTCCCGGAATCATGAAAGATGTGAGACGGTGTGACGAGAGATGAAATGGGAGAGATAAGCCAACAAAAGCCGCGCTGGATCGCAGGCGTGGAGCCCCCGAAGGAACTGCTCTCGGCCACGGGTACACAGATAATGGAGCTCGAGTGCCGCGAACAGCCCGCCCGGCTTCGCGAGCTGATTCAGTCTTATCATTCCGATTCCGCCATCCGCGCCGAGCTGAAAAAGCTGCGCGACCTTGCGCAGAAAAAGGGTCCGATCCTGTTTATCGGAATGGGGGGCTCCTTCTGCTCCTCCTTCGGCGGCTCGGTTCTGCTTCAGACGCATGGACGATTTTCCGTCTCCGCCGACGCTGGCGAATGGCTGCACTATGCTCTGCCGACCTGGGGCGACGCGGCCCTGTCCATCCTTCTCACTACGTCCGGTGAAAGCGCCGAGCTCGTCGAACTCTTCAAAATTGGCAATAAAAGCGGCAACGAGCCTGGCTTGATCTGCAACAATCCCGCCAGCACCTGCTGGAGTCTCGCGAAGTACAAACTGCCGATCCTCGCTGGCCCCGAATACGGCAACGCAACCAAGACTTACACCAACTCAACCGCCGCGGCCATCATCCTTGCGTCAGAAATTCTCGATCTTCCCTGGAAAGAAATCGCCGATCGCGCTGCCGATATCTTTGCCGCAAACCTCGACCCGATCTTCGCGCGCCGTCACGCGCTCGAAGCATTCTGCCGTGGAGCCGCCAATATCGAAGTCATCGGTCGCGGAGCAGCTTACGGAGGCGCGATCATGGGCGCTCTCACCATCCGCGAAATGAGCGGATTCCGCGCCGCGCCGCATACCGGCGCAGGGTTCAGGCACGGACCTGACCTTGACGTTGACGCCTCGCACGTCGCTATCATCTTCGCGCTCGGCAGGGCTGCCGGTCTCGGAGTGAAGCTCGCGCAGGAGTGCAATCGCAGAGGCGGCAAAGTCGTTCTTGTCTCCGAACAGAATCACGAAGCGACCGACAAGCTGTTTCCCGTCAGGATCGATGCCATACCGGAGCCGTGGGAAGGCATCACGTCGCTGCTTGTGCCGCAGGCACTCACGCTCGGCATGATCGAGAGAACCGGCTGCAGGCTGCCTCCGCGCTTTCAATATGGTGTCATGGAACAGTAGTCCCCTTGCCGAGTAAGAGGAAACTTTGTCTGAAACCGCTATCGCCGCGCAAACCGAGGTCCGCCGCAGCTTTCTCTGGAAGGTGTCCTTCATCGCCGGCCTGGGCGGCATTCTCTACGGTTTCGACATGGGCATTATCGCTGCTGCATTAATCTTTGTGCGCGAATCCTTCTCGCTCAGCACGCGCATGGAAGAGATTGTTGTCAGCGTTGTGCTCGTCGGCGCAATGGCTGGCGCGGTCGCCGGCGGCATCATCGCCGACCGCATCGGCCGGCGGACAACGCTGCTGTGGGGCGGTGTAATCTTCCTGGCCGGCTCGCTCCTTGCTCCTGCATCGCCGAATGCATTTACGCTCATCATCGCCCGCGCTCTGCTCGGCGTCGCCATCGGTTTCACTTCCGTCACCGCGCCCGTCTATGTCTCAGAGCTCGCGCCGCCGCAATCGCGCGGAATGCTGATCGGCCTGTATCAGTTTGCGCTCACGCTGGGCATTGCGCTTGCCGATCTCGTGGGCTACTGGCTTGCGGCGCAGCATGCGTGGCGCCTGATGTTCGGTCTGGGAGCCGTCCCCGCTGCGCTGTTCGTCCTGCTGCTGGTTACGCTTCCCGAAAGCCCGCGCTGGCTCTACGCGCATGATCGCATCCCGGAGGCTGAGTCTGTTCTGGGAAAATATACAAACGCAGTTGGAACTCGCTTGCTCATCGACGACATTTGCTCCGGACTTCAGGTCAGGGTTGAAAAACGCTGGAGCGCGCTCTGGAGCCCCGCAGTCCGTTTCTCACTTCTGATCGCTGTTGGCTTCACCGTCCTGCAGCAGGTCACCGGAATCAACACCATCATCTATTACGGCCCACGCATCTTTTCGCTCGCTGGCATTACGTCGAACAAGAACGCAATCTTCGCGACCCTTCTCGTCGCTGTCACTAATGTGCTCGCAACCATCATCGCCCTGGTGCTGGTTGATCGCGCTGGCCGCAAACCTTTGCTCTATGTCGGAATCACCGGCATGACGGCGTCGCTGTTTCTGCTGGCGTATTCGTTCCATAACCCCGCCGCATTTGGAGCAGCTCCCGGAGTCATCGCCACCATCTGCCTGATGATCTACATCACATGCTTCGCATTCAGCATGGGGCCGATCGCCTGGATCCTCGTCTCTGAAGTCTTCCCGCTGCAGCTACGAGGCCGCGGCGTCGCAGCAGCAACCATCGGATCGGGAGCGTCCAACTTCATCGTGTCGCTCACCTTTCTTTCACTCATCAAAGCCGCGGGCAATACGCTTACCTTCATCATCTATGGCATCTTCTGTATCGTTACGCTGCTTTTTGTACGCTTCATCGTTCCGGAAACCAAAGGCCGCGAGTTGGAAAGCATCAGCACTGAGGCCAACGCAATTACGTCATAAGTGAATCAGGCAAGAGAAAGCCCGCACGCGCGAAACCGCTCGCACGAGGTAGTTAAAGGAATGACGCAACAGCAGGCCGGCAGCACTATCGCCGCGCAACAAGACTCATCGGCAGCAAGAGATGCCGGCTATGTCGCAGGCATAGATATAGGTGGAACCAATCTGCGCGTTGCGCTCGCCAACATGGCTGGAACCGTCGTGGCCAGGTGGTCCTCTTCCACCGTCGGCGTCCGGGACCCGCATGCAGTCATCGCCCTCATCAGTGAAGGTATAGGCGAGCTGCTCGAAAAATTCTCCGCCCCTCGCAGCGCGCTCAATGCCGTTGCTGCCGGAGCTCCCGGCATTACAAACGTTGAAAGCGGTGTCGTAATCGCAACCTCATATCTCATGGGATGGCGCGACATTCCGCTGCGCGCTCTGCTCGAAGATGCTCTCGGCACGCCGTCAATGGTAGACAACGATGTAAACCTTGCGGCTATCGGAGAGAACTGGGTCGGCGCTGCAAAAGGAGTGCTGGACTTTGTCTTTATCGGCATCGGAACCGGCGTCGGCGCAAGTATCATGCTCAACGGCGTTCCATTTCGCGGAAGCAGCTGGGGGGCAGGCGAGATCGGATACATGCTCGTTCCCGAAGATAAAAGAGTATCAATCAAAGCCGAGGAGAGCCGGGCGGTCTCGAAAGTGTGATCGGAGGCGATGGCATCAAGGCGCAGTGGCAAAGCATGTGGCGCGCTGACAAAACCTCGCTGCCTGATAACCTCACCGCCACGCAGATATTCGATCGCGCCCTCGCTGGCGACGCTCTTGCTCAATCCATCCTTGAGCAGACCGCCCGCATGCTGTCGCATGCTGTCTACAACATCCACCTGGTGCTGAACTGCCCGCTTTTTGTGCTTGGCGGCGGCGTCGGTTTACATCCCGGACTCTGCAATGCAACGGAGGAGATGCTGAACCGGCTGAAGATGCGCGCTCAGCCGAAGCTCACCACCAGCGCCCTCGGAGCGGACGCGCAGCAGATGGGCGCGCTTCGCCTCGCGCTCGATCTCGCTGGAGTCCGGAAAAAGGGGGGCCGAGACCAGGGGTAATAAGCCTGGCTCGCCGCCTGTCCCTCTCAACTTTCACGACACGGTCGCCGACAGGTTTTCAATCACCGCGGTCTCTAAGTGGTGTGCAGCTTCATGATGTCCCTGTAGCCGCACAGGTCATATTTCAGGAAGTTCACTCCCCCTCGGGTGTAGGTGTCGCAGGCTTCGCGGATGAAGGAGTCGGTCTACACATGCAGTACCTGCTCTTTTTGTTCAGCGCCGGCTGTTCCGTATTGATAGGGCCCCAACCTCGAGATGAGGAGCGCCGCCGCCGCGCCCGAGATACACACCCCCCCGAGTGGAGCGGTGTAAGAGCCGGTGAAATCGAATCCTGCGCCCATCGCCACGGGACCGAGCGCGCCTGCCAGAGCGAAAGCAGCGAAGGCGAAACCATAGATTTGGCCAAAGAAACGCAGGCCGAAATACCGGCTGACCAGGAAAGCAATCATGTCGACCTCGGCGCCCAGACCGAGTCCGACGAGGAATGCTCCGACAAAGCAAATGGCCGTCGAGTTACCGATCCTCAGCAGGGCGATGCCAACGGCGACGCCGGCAAAGCACACCGCCGCGAGGCAAGGAGCAAAGACGTGATCAAGCAAAAAGCCGGTTCCTGCTCGACCTATCAACACCGCAGCTCCGAGAATGGAACTACCAAGAGCAGCGGTTTGCATGCTCATGCCCCGATCGCTAAGCAGAGCTACCAAATGAACGGCACAGCCGTGCACACTGGCGCCGGCCAGGAAGAATGGGCATACCATCAGCCAGAACGTCTGCGTCCGCCAGACTTCACCGAGGCTCCGGCCCGGCGATCCCGCGGGTTCGAGAGCCGGTGTGCTTCGGGGCTCAGCGCCATCGGGCAATAGCCCCCAATCTGCGGGATTCTCCTTCAGAAACACCGCAACAATCGGCAGGGAAATCAAAAGAACTGCGCACCCGAAGAGCGCATAGGTGCTGCGCCAGCCGAATTTCGCAATCAGCATTTGTGCGGCAACGGGTATTACCATTGCGCCGGAACCGATCCCGAACATCGTCAGCCCGAGAGCTAATCCCCTGCGCCTGTCGAACCAATGAGAAATCACGTAGCTATATGGGACGGGCCCCACACCGTTCACCAGCAGTCCGAGCAACAGATAGAGCACATAGAACTGTCCGATGCTGGCCGACAAAACTTTCGCCAGCAGCAGGGTCGAACCAAACATCACCGTGGCCGGCAGGATTACTTTGCGCGCGCCACAGCGATCCGTGAGCCATCCGGCAAGCGGGGCGCTGATGGCCGCAGCCAGACCGCCCAGAGTGAAGGCGAGGGAGATCGCAGCCCGGCCCACGTGAAAGTCGTGCATCAGCGGTTTGAAGAAGACGCTGAACGAAAAAACGGTAATGGGCGCGCCCCAGAACAATCCTGTGGCTGCGGTCGCTACAACCCACCAGCCGTAAAAGCCGCGACGGCCTCTAAAGTTCATGAGCAACCCTCGCAAGCATTGATTTCAACGAGAGCCGATGCACTTTGCCTGTCGCGCCCTTCGGCAGTTCCGGTGTGAAGAGGATTCTCTCGGGCACTGTAGTCGGCAAGCCTGGTTCGCGCATGTTCACGCAATTCCTCTTCACCCAGTGCCGCACCCATCCGCAACGAGACCAATGGATGGCGACCCGATCGCCTCGCTGCAGTCCCTGCTCGAGCAGCCAGCAGGCGAGCCGGCTGGAGGACTCATCCAGTTCGCCGTAAGAAATCTTCTCGTCTCTGCAGAAGAGAGCCGTTGCCGCTGCGTCCCGCACGGCCTGTCGATGCAACATCTCGCCTAACGTCATGCTCATATTGCCTCTTTCTGCCCTCAGACCATTCGTCACTGCGAACTCAATCACAGTGAATGCTCCCTCGCCAGGACCATCGTCTGGACCCACCCGTGCAATGGCGCCGGTGCGTTCATCACACGTCGTTTCAGGCGGCGCTCCAAATCGCCTGAGAAACTGCGGTATCGGTCAGAACCGTCAACCTCGGTCAGGCTGAGCGCCAGCGACGGAGCAAAGATCGAACGGAAGAAGAGCGCATGCTTCGCGGCCAGAGCTTCTGCATCGTGGTCACACTCAAATTCGGTCCACGCGGCGTCCGGCAACCGGGTTAGCTCGCAGCACTCTACGATCAGCCCCTGAAAATCCCGGTCCTTCTCGAAAGGCGCCATAAGCTCTCTCCGGCGCCGCGGATAGCTTCCCAGCACCATGCGTTCTCGCTCTTCCGCCCCGATCGCTCCGTCCTCGACCATCTCTGCCAGGACTGCATTTGCCTGGTTCATGACCGGCTCGATTCCCGATTTGCCCTCATCATCGAGACCGGGCAGCACCACGACCAGACGGCCGCCCGGGCGCAGTTCGCGGGCACGCAGCGAGAGGAAATCCTTCCAGTCCTGTGCCGCCTGGCGTTCGAAGGCAGCACGCTCCTCCCCTCTGCTGTGAGTGGCCATAAAATGACCGGTAATCTGACCCGGAACATGGCTCAGCCATACGGCTGCGTATGAAGACCATGCGAAATGAACATTTCCACGCGGGAAAATACTCTTGTAAAAGGATTTGCCGATTGCGCACGAGAGCACATTCGGATCGTTGAGGGAATACCGGTCCGGTTCTGTATCGAGCACCCTGAACAGTGTGCTGAAGTCGTTGTCGGGCTGATCGATGTGGAATACGAGAATTGGTCGATCGGCCCCAACCTTTTCGCGCAGCCGTTCAATCGCCAGCCGTATAGGTGCGAGCGAGTTCTTCCCCTGCGAACATCCGTAGTCGGCGATCACGATCGGCTCAGGGCCGTGGTCGAGTTTTATATTGCGAACCGCTGTTTCGAGGAGCGGAAGAGATGCCATTGCTCCGCTGGCTGGAATGCGAGCCCCGCGATTGTAGGCGCCGTCACCTTCCATCACGCCGTGATTCCGCTCCAATGTATCCAACATTTGGCTTCTCTCCTCTTAAAAGTCGATTGCTGCGACTGGATCGATTGCCTGGATTCTGTTGCCTTCGATCGAACCGCCACCAACTCCCTCTCCGGTGCGAAACTGGCGATGTCGCGAATCGCGAGGCGCTGCGCGATCCGCGATCCTGTTTTTGTCAGAGCCCGTTCGCCTGATGCAGCGGAAGCCTATTCATTGCAGACGAATGTCGATCCCTGCTTGCGGGGACCTGTGCACAGCGGCCCGAGGTTCGTCGCCGAATTCGGCAACGAGATCATTGCGTTCGGCCCGGCGTGTTGTTCACCGTTGAAAGGCGTAGGGGTTTTGGGATTGAACCCGCAGGCCTCGGCATCTTCCGGCTTGTTGAACCAGAACCCAACATGAAAGGTATGTGTAGGCGCCAGACCTGCCGTCGGATCGAAGCCGAAGATTTGATCCAGCAAAATCGTTTTGATCGCCACCTCCGCTTCTCCGTCACTATCCGCCTGAACGTCTGTCTGATACCAGGCCAGTCCAAAGTTCCTGAATTTCGGGTCCGCTTCTCCGTTCGCCAGCAGATTTGTGTTCTGAATGGTGAACAAGTCGAATCCCAGGTTTGGTTTCAGGTGATGGGCGCGCAGAATGAGAACGTCATTCAGCTCGCCTCTCTGGACGATTACTTCAGCGGTTGGCGTAGGACCATATGGCTCCCCAAGGCAGCTGACAAACTTTGGTTGAGGCACGAGGTTAAAGACGATCTCAGGAACCTGCGCGGTTGCGGACGCTCCGGCTAACCCAAGACCGACTGCGGCATATGCTGCGATGAACCACTTCTTCATTGAGATTCTCTCCTTGTCCTGTCTCAGGCCGCGATTTAGGATCGTGGTCTGAACTGAAGGTGCTCAGGACTCCGCCATACTCATGTGGACCGAGCTTCGCAGTCCTTAAGCGGCTCCAAAAGAAATCCAAGTAATTTGCAAAGAAACGCCGGCGGAGCAGCCCGCACTACATATGGAATTGAAAAGAGGGAGTTTTTACGAGTGCGGCCCTTTTCGCCTTGATCCAGCCGAACACCGGCTGGCGCGAGATGGAATCCCTGTGCCGCTTGCTCCCAAGGCCTTTGAACTGCTCTTGTTCCTGGTGCAGAACTCCGGCCGCCTGTTGACCAAAGACGAAATCATGCGTGCCGTCTGGCCCGACAGCTTTGTCGAAGAGGCCAACCTGACCGTGGCAATTTCTGTTCTTCGCAAGGCGCTGGGCGAAAAAGAAGGCAATCTCCGCTGCATCGAGACCGTTCCAAAGAGGGGCTACCGGTTCCTTGCTCCCGTCAGAGAAATCAGGAACACCCCGTCACCCACAGCGGAGCCCGAAAGGGATTCGCCGGAGCAGGCTTCCTCCGTCGGTTCCGATCTGGCCGGTTCTGCAACTCCTTCGGCTCTGCCCCCGGAATACCCCATTCAGGAAAGTCGGGAGCGCGTTGGCCCCTCGCTCATCTCCCCCACGGTGGCGCACCCGGAGGTCTCGCGCCGCCGCATCGGCCCGCTTGTCATCGCCGTTCTCATCCTTACCCTTGCCGTTGCCGGCTACCTGGCGCATTTGAGACGTCGGTTGCCCATTCGAGCCGCTGGCGTCCAGCACAGTCTCGCCATCCTCCCGCTCCGCAATCTGCGGCAGACTCCCACCGACGACTTCCTCAGCTTTGCGCTCGCGGACGCTGTTATTACGAGACTGGGAACCGTCAGCGCGGTGACGGTTCGCCCCTCTTCGGAAATCGAGAAATACAAGGGACAAACGATCGATGCTCGCAAAGTCGCTGCGGACCTCAATGTGGATACCGTGCTCACCGGCACTTTCATTCATGAGGGCAATGACCTGAGAATCACCTATCAGCTGGTCGACGCCAGGACAGACAAAATCCTGGGCAGGGACATGATCGATGTCAAATACGACAATCTCCTGACTGTTCAGGATGCGGTGACGCAACAAATTATCCAGGGGCTCGCGCTCAATCTCTCACCATCCGAGGCGAAGCGCCTCAGGCCCAATGCGCCGGTCAGTCCTCTGGCTTATGAATATTACCTGCGAGGCGTCGACCTCGCGGGCAGCCACGACTTTCCTATGGCAATCCAGATGCTCGAGAAATCGACGCAGATTGATTCGAACTATGCCCTGACCTGGGCCTGGCTCGGCCAGTCCTACAACTCCACCGCATCCTTCCAGTTTGGTGGCCGCGAACAATACGAAAAGGCAAAATCGGCCTTCCAGCGCGCGCTTGCCCTTGAGCCGCGCCAGATGGAAGCGCGCATCTTCCTGGCCAACCTGCTCATCGATACCGGCGAAGTGGAAAAAGCCATGCCTCTGTTGCGCGAGGCCCTGAAAGACAATCCGAACAACGCCGCCGTCCATTGGGAACTCGGATATGCCGACCGATTTGCCGGAATGTTGAACGAGTCCGTCGCGGAGTGTGAGCGCGCCCGCCAGATCGATCCTTTGGTAAGGAGAGCCAATGGCGCAGTTCTTAACGCCTACCTCTATTTAGGCGAATACGACAAATTCCTCGCCAGCCTGCCCGACGTGGATGATTCGTCCTTCCTGGTTTTCTATCGCGGCTTTGGAGAGTATCACCAGAAGAACTGGAACCAGGCGGTGAGGGATTTCAATCGTGCCTGGCAACTCGACCACACGATGTATACGCAGACCGGCCGGGCGTTCAGCGATTCGATCACCCACAACAACGCGGAAGGCCTGGAACTTCTGCACGATCTGGAATACAGGATCCAGCAGCGCGGAGTGGGCGATCCGGAAGGTACTTACAAAATTGCTGAAGCCTATGCCGTCCTGGGAGACAACGCGTCTGCCCTGCGCATGTTGCGCTACAGCATCGATCACGGCTTTTTTGCGTGGCCTTACTTCAATACAGATCCATGGCTCCGCACTCTTCGCCAGGAACCACAGTTTTCTGAACTCATGAGTACCGCCCGCAACCGGTACACCGAGTTCAGGACGAGATACTTCTGAGCGTCACTCGCCTGGAAAGCGAGCTGAGTTGTCAGCCGCCTCTATCAGGCCGCCATGCTCAAAAGGAAGCACAGTTGACGGATTGAAATCCGCAGCCTCGCAGGAGACGCTGTTGGAACTTCACCCGCAGAGCCTGTCCGATGGTGCGGAGTTGGCGGTTCCCCTGGCGCAGGGGAACCCTGGATCTGCGTGATAAAATTGTCCTGCGACGCGTGTCGCGTTCGATCGCACCGACGTAAGCTACCGACAGGCTTTGGCGGCTGCCGTGAGAATGTTCCAGCGCGATCTTCCACTCATACTATTTTTTGCGCGAGAAGACGTCGTTTATGGCCGTTTTCGCGCTTGGTGTGCACCAGGATTTGCTCGAACGCGCTCACTGGGTTTCCAGGAACGACGCGGGCACTTTGTGATCCGGTGATCTCGATCAATCTGCGCGGTATCTTCCTGGTATTTGTGGGCACGGGCCGAAGGCAAAGCAGAAGACTTTCTACGTCAATGTTCTGAAATCTGCTCCAACAAACTGATTGACAGCCTGAAAACACGGGTACATCGTGGAGGCGCCTGTGATGGCAGGCAGACACGTTTCCGGTGATTAAATGATCCTCACGATCGGCATCTGTAAAGCTTCATGGCTGCGTTCGCCAAAGACTGCCGCGATCGTGTGCGCTCTCCTCTTGTCTCTGATTCTTCATGGAGGGCATGCAATTTCCAGGGAACCCGCGACCATCACGTTCGTGGATCCGGAGTGGTCGCACGACCTGACCGACCATACTGTGGTTGCAGACGACAGGTTGAAAAATTTCACGCAGCAGACGGGAATTGGCGTCAGGCATCTGCCGACCCCGGAGACCGCGTTAGACCAGTTAGACCTGGTCCGGAAGCTGCTCTGGCAGGGAAACCCCGGTCCGGATGTGTATGGTGTCGATGTGATCTGGCCCGGAGGTTTGAGCGACGAATTGATCGACCTGAAATCGTATCTGGGGCCGGAACTCTCTTCGATCAACGCCGACGTTGCCGCCAGTTACACGGTCGGCGGAAGACTGGTTGCCGTGCCCTATCATTCCGATCTCGGAGTTCTGTTTTACCGAAAGGATTTGCTGCGACGGTATGGGTACAGGGCGCCGCCCCGTACGTGGGACGAACTCGAGCAGATGGCTGTCAGGATCCAGAACGGCGAGCGCGCCAGAGGGCAAAAAGATTTTTGGGGATTTACATGGCCCGGTGCGGCCGGCGAAGGATTGACCTGTAACGCCCTGGAATGGCAGTTCTCTGAAGGCGGGGGGCGCATCATCGAAGCGAACAGCACGATCAGCGTAAATAATCCTGATGCGATCCGCAGCTGGCAGCGCGCCGCGCATTGGATAGGCTGGATCTCGCCGCCCAGCGTGACCTCTCTCCAGGAATGGGATGCTGTAAACGCCTTTTACTACGCGAGAAAATCCGCTTTTTTTCGGGGGTGGGCGCGATCGTATCTTCTCAGCGTCCGCGATATTCCGTCGACTCGAGACACCATCGGAATCACGAGCATTCCGGCGGGAAAGAATGCGCAAGCGGCGACTTTGGGCGGATTTGGACTCGGTCTTTCGCGTTCGTCAAAGCACACAGCGGAGGCACTGCAGCTGATCCGATTTCTCATCCATCAGGAGATCGAGATCGAAGAAGCTCGCGCGGCCTACGAGTCACAGAACTGGCCGGAGTTGTATGACCCGACCGCCATCCTGAGAGCCAAACGAAATTCTGCCGACCATGGAAAACTGCAGGTGAGCGGCGTGGTGGCTCGACCCTCTGCGGTTACAGGAGGAAAATACGAAGAAGTTTCGCGAGCCTATATTCAGGCAGTGCGCTCTGTTTTGCTGGGCCAAAGCAAGGCGCCAGAGGCTGCGGCTTCTTTGGAACAGGAGTTAGTACGGATTACTGGTTTCAAGCCGGGACTGCCGAGCCGGAATCGCGTTCCAAAGGAGAAGCGCATAGGAAAGGTTTCCGGATCTCAGCCTGCTGCTGCTTCGACTGCTCCGTGACCGCAGCATCGCCTGAATGTGGATAGTGTATGCCCCGTTCCCAAAACACGACTGGATTGAGTGGATGGCTGAGGCAGGCGAGCACCAGCTCCGTTCCTTATCGATTCAACATCGGCCGCCACCTGGCGCTCTGCTTTGCCCTTCTGATTGGAATGATGATTGTTTGCGATGGCGTTCTGCTCTGGCAGTTGCGCCAGGTTCGTTCTCAGGTTGATCTCCTCAAGGGAGTCGACGGAGAACTGATCGAGGTCTTGCGCGTTCATGGCGAGCTTTTCTCGTTTTACGAAAGGCTGGGTGTCGCGGCGCGATCCGAGGACCAGAATCAGTTCATCACAGTGTCGGAAGCGCTCAGGAGCGACGTGCTGGACGAGGCGAAACGCACTGAGGCAGTGTTCAGTCATTTACCTCCTGCCGTCAGGGTAGACGAAACCGTGCTGCCCACGATCGAATCCATCGAGAATACCCTGCCGTCTCATCTGGATGCCATCAGAGCGCTGGCAGCTTCGGGAGAGTGGGCGGCCGTACGGGATCGAACCGACAAACAGATCCAGCGGCTTGAATTTCTCAGCGCTCAGCTCGTCAAAGATGTAGCCCGCGACGTGGAAGAACAGCGCACCCAGGCTGCATCCAACATTGCGCTCGTCGAACGTCGAATCGTCTTCACAGCAATCGTCACAGGGTTCGTTACCCTGTTCACCGCCGCCTTCTTTGGCTGGGCCACCGCGCTGAGGATCATGGAACTTCGGTTGAAGGCGACCACTGAGCGGAAGCAGGCGGAGGAGGCGCTGCGGCAGGCGCATGAGGATCTCGCGCGCGCCAACCGGGTGAGCAGCATGGGTGAGCTCACTGCCTCGCTGGCGCACGAAGTCAATCAACCGATTGCCGCAGCCATCACCGACGCCAATACCTGCCTGCGCTGGTTAGCGCGCGATCAACCCGATTTGGAAAGAGCGCGTGCGGCCGCGTCCAGAATCGTACAGGACGGAAGGCGCGCGGGCGAGATTATCAAGCGGGTCCACCTGCTCTTCAAGAAGGACGCTCTGCAACGGGAGTTGGTCGATCTCAACGACATTATTCGGGAGATGGAGCTTCTTTTGTACCACGAGGCAACTCATTTTTCCGTATTCCTTCGAGCCGAACTCGATGCAGACCTCCCGCAGGTCATGGGAGACCGCGTGCAACTGCAACAGGTTCTGATGAACCTCATGATGAACGGCATTGATGCGATGAAAGAAGTGGATGGGACGCACGAACTCACCATCCAGTCGCAGCGCCGTGAGGATGGTCAGGTGCTGATCTCGGTCAGCGATAACGGTGTCGGGCTTCCACCGCAGCAGGCGGACAAGATCTTTAATGCTTTCTTTACCACCAAGACGCACGGCACTGGCATGGGACTGCGGATCAGCCGCTCCATCGTTGAGTCGCACGGGGGCCATTTGTGGGCTGCCGACAACCCTCCGCGCGGCGCAAGGTTTTGTTTCACATTACCTACGAATGGCGAGGCACGCGACTCAGTGGTGTCGGCAGATCGCATCGAGCCTGCTGACGGCCTTCACCATACGTCACCTGAAATGTGAAGGAGAGACGGCAAGCCTGCTTGAAAGCAGGAAACCCGAAAATCACAAATGCGGCCGGCCGCGGCGTTGAAGAGAGAAGCGCCGGGACCGGAATCGGGGTCAATTGATCACGACCGTCAGCGGGGCAGCTCCGCTGGGCAGCGTCGAGTTGATCAGGAAGCGCTTGCCGTCGGGGGAGACTGCGTATTGAAAAAGGACAGTACGCGCTGCGATGATTCGCGTCTGGAACAGGAGGTGGGGAACGCCCGCCACTGGCTCGTCATGCGTCGTGTCTATCGCTACCGCCATTATCTTTTTGTCCTTGGTGATATAAAAAATTTCTTTCCCATCTGCCCGCCAGCGCGGTTGTGCGCCGCCATGGTTGGATATCTGGATCCGCCTGCCTGGGCCGCGGGCAGGCGCCACATACACATCAACCTCCTGATCACTGCTCGAACCAGGGCCGATGAATGCGATCCATTTTCCATCTGGAGAAAACTGCGCTTCCGCACCCGGCCCGAAAACTGTCTGCGAATGGTTATGGACGTCAAGAACCTCCAGCTCCGGCGCGGCTTTCTGAAAATTCATGTAGATGAGAAAACGCCCATCTGCCGACCAGTCGTTGGGAATCAGAAAATCGGACGCCGCCAGTCGCTCTAATTTGCCGGAACCATCGGTAGCCGCAACATCCACGTACTGAGAAGTCCTCGCATTATTGACCACATAAGCTACCCTCTTGCCGTCAGGCGAGAGAACCGGAAACACTTCTGTCCCTCCATTCGAGACCCGGGTGCTTGTACCCCTCGCGAAATCGTAAATATGGATGTAGTGCTTGCCGTTGTGATCATCGTCGGAGGAGACGGCCAGCAGAGTGCCATCGCGGGAGAGAGCAGGATCGCGATAACCGGTTCGCGGGAGTTCTTCCAATTCTTTACCGGAACGGTCGAACCAGGAGAGCCGGGAAACACTTTCGGTTGCCGACTGGAAGACCACCACGCCGTTGTCCGAGATCGAAAATCCGGTGCGGGAAAAGGCGGGCGCTTCTTCCAGTTCCTGTCGCGAAACCGCTTCCGGCTGCCCCGTCAGCTGCAGCCGTTTGAGATCGAACGGCTGCGCCATAAGGCTGCGGTCACGGACGTAGTAGAGACGCGAAGACGCGAACTGAGTATTGCCGACAATCTCGGGAGAGATCAATTTGCTTTCCCGCGTACTGAGAGACCCGACATAGATTCCCTGCTTCTGGGCAGAGTTAGAACTCCCGAGAAGGAAATATAGAAAGTGGTCTCCATCCGGAAGAGCGGACGGCCAAAACATCGAGGAGCTCGGCCCGATGCCCCTGGCGACGAGCTCCGGTTCACCACCCAGGGCGGGTACCTTAAAAATTGTCGAGAGGGCGCCGATGCCACTGGGCCAGTTATTTCCAGCGAAGAGGATCGTGCCCCGATCGTTCCATGCTCCGCCAAAGGCATCGGGTGTGTCGGACAGGATCTGGACAGCGCCGCTGCCCGGATCAACGCTCTTCAGCTTACCCTCGCCGAAGAAGCCGACCTGACGACTATCTGGCGACCAGAAGGGGTATGCGGCGCCTTCCGTGCCAGTCAAATGCTGCGTAGCTCCAGCGGCCAGAGACCGGATCCACAAAGCGGTGCCACCATCCTGTGCGGCAGCCACGAAGGCGAGCCGCCGGCCATCGGGCGAGATGGCGAAATTGTAGGGAACGAACGAAGTAGACGGCGGTGGGAGTAATGAAAGGCGAAGATGCCGGCTCTCCGCGGGCTGTATGCTTCGCCAATGCGCAACGCCGAGCCAGGCCAACATGACGATACACAGGGCGGCCACTCCCCACGCCAGTCTTTCCCCCAGTTGCCTCCCCAGTCTTCCCCGAGGGTGCGGCCCGACTTCAGACGCCTGTGCCAGACGCCCTTCTTCGGAGATCCACTTCAGCTCTCTCGATAAATCTCGCGAGCTTTGCCAGCGCTCCCCGGGGTCTTTCATCAGACAGCGAAGCACCACATGTTCGAGCGCCGCCGGAATCAGAGGCTGCAGACTGGACATAGGCAGTGGATCTTTCTCCAGAATGGCAGCCACGACCTTCAGCCTTGATTCGCCCGTAAACGGTCGCCTGCCCGATACCGTCTCGTACAGCACGCAGCCAAAGCTGAAGATGTCACTGCGAACGTCGGCTGGCTGGCCTTCAATCGTTTCCGGAGCCATATAGAGGAGCGTTCCCAGGATTGCGCCACGCTCAGTCAATGGGGCCCGCGTCGCGGTCAGAGCTGGCGAGCTCATCTTTGGTGGACTGGAAATCTCTGAGGACGTTGAAGGGAACGCGCTGAACGTCGCGGTGACCGCCTTGGCCAATCCGAAGTCCATCAGCTTCGCACCGGACCTGGTGAGCATGATGTTGCCAGGCTTCAAATCCCTGTGGATGATGCCCTCGTGGTGAGCTTTGTCGAGCGCATCGGCAATATCCACTCCTATCTTCAGTGCCTGCCCCAGGGGGAGCCGACCGGCGGTCAGCCGGGCAGCAAGGGTTTCGCCCTCCAGATACTCCATGACGATGAAATCGATTCCGTCCTGGCAACCGATGTCATACAGGCAGCAAATATTCGGATGTGTGAGCGAAGAGACGGCTCGCGCTTCGCGCTCAAAGCGCCGTTTCAGATCAGGATCGGACGAAAGTTGAGTGGAAAGAATTTTGACAGCGACATCGCGCCCGAGGCGCGTGTCCCGCGCGCGATACACCTCTCCCATTCCACCAGCACCGATCGCTGCGAGGATCTCGTACGGGCCGAGTCTGGTGCCCGGGGTCAGCGGGAGGGCGTCGGCGTGGATTCCGGCATCTGAAGAAAAATCGAAAAGAGGCTTTTTGAGGAAGCTGCTGGCGCGTTCGTCTTCCATCAATAGCTGCTCGACCAGCCGCTTCAATTCCGGCTCATCATGGCAGGTGGCTTCGAGAAACGCGCGCCTGGCCTCGGGCGCCATACCCAGGGCGTCGCCGAACACCTTCTCAACGGACTGTCTTTGCTGGCCCATCTTTGCCCCTCCCGCTAACAACAGGACGAACCCGTCCCCGCCCGCCATTCCAGCACCGCCGACCGGCGTGAGGATCTCGTACGGGCCGAGTCTGGTCCCTGGGGTCCAGAGCATGGTATGGGGGTTAGAGTATATCGCTCGGCTCTGATGCTCAGATAGGCGAAAGAGAACTCTCAGACCTCTCCCTGTCCGCGCTCCGGAAACCCGAGCGCGGGATGAAAAGCCGGCTGGACGAGAAGGTGATCTTTTTGCAGGTTATTGGCGGGTCTGCTCGGGATTCTGCCGGGATCACCGCCAATCCGTCAATTACCCCTTCGTTACTGACGGGTCGGCGACAATTCGCCCAATGGAGGGCCAGTGCTCCTCTGTCACCAGCGGTAGCCGGCCGGCCAGCGAGGGCTCAGCCTGCCCGGCGCCCGCCGCTACTGCGTCAAAGATCTGTTCTATTCAGAACCTCGATACAGCAACGATGGATATCACGGATATCGAACCATAATCCTTATGAAGAGAAACGTTCACCAAACATGGGAAGGCCGCTGACGGACTCGGCCTGCGTGGCCTCGTCCTGCAACACATCCCAGTGCTCCTGAAGCAGACCGTCTTCGAATCGGACAATGTCGGCCGCAATCCAGGCCGCGGGCCTTCCGATTCCCGAGAAACGGCCGTGCGCGATGACATAGTCACCTTCTGCGACAATGACCTGATTTTCGTAACGCAACGTGTCTGGCGATGAACGAACCAGAGCGAACAGCCCTTCGCGTCCCGGCGGGATATGCGCGCTATGCTGGATGTACTTCGGCGACCAGAAGCGTTCTGCTGCCGCGTAATCGCGTTTGTTGAAGAGAGTGTCGAAGGCTTCGAGAACAATCGCCTTGTTTTGTTCGGGCGTTGTCTTTGGCATGATCAACTCCTGGAATTGTGTTCGGATAAATGTTCACCCGTAATTCGTTTGCCCGACCGTTGTCCGGCCCAGGCTATTGTGAACCGCTCAGTTTTATACTGATGACCCGGACGCAGCGAGGATGCAGAGATATTGAACTATTTAGTTCTTTATCGGACAAAGGACGCATGGGGCGCCCAAAAGACTTCAATCGGGAGGAAGCGCTGTAGAAGGCAATGCCTGCCTTCTGAAACCACAGATTCACGAACACGAGCCTTCAGGAAGATTCAGAAATATTGCGCCGGAAGACCTCTTTCCAGCCAGAGAACGCCGGCCTGTCCTATGATCATTTATCAAATGCGGGAGGATGGATGAACCTCTGGTTACAGGATCTCCGCTACGCTTTGCGCATGCTTCGCAGGAACAGGGTGCTGTCGGTGGTGATTTTGGCATCCCTGGGCATCGGAATCGGCGCCAATTCTGCCATTTTCAGCGTCGTGGACGCGCTGCTGCTGCGTCCGCTCCCCTATCCGCATGCGGACCGCCTGGCGGCAGTCTGGCTGCATTCTCCTGGAATCGGCATTCTGCGTGACTGGCCGTCTCCGGGCCAGTACATCGACATCCAAAACCAGAATCATTCGTTCGATCAGATGGCGCTGGCGCAGAGCCGCACATTCACGCTGACGGGCCGCCAGCAGCCGGAGCGGGTTGACGTACTGAGCACGCAATCGAGCCTGCTGTCGATGCTGGGGGCCAGGCCTCTGCTGGGCCGCACGCTGCTGCCGGAAGAGGACAAGCCCGGCCAACCGGCGGTGGCCATTCTGAGCAACGGGGTCTGGGAGCGCCTCTTCAACTCGGACCGCGCCATCGTGGGCAAGAGCATCACGCTCAATGGAAAATCCTTCACCGTCGCGGGCGTGCTGCGGCACGGCTTTACGGTCAACGCTGAAGTGCTGCCGTCCGAAGGACCGATGGACAAGGTGGACATCTTTCTGCCGTTGCCCCTTGGGGCGGATGCAGAGCAGCGCCGAGGCGATGAAAACTACAACATTCTCGTGCGCCTGAAGCCCGGCGTTTCTGTGCAACAAGCACAGGCGGATATCGACATCATCGCCAGCCGCATCCGCACGAAAGACAAGCGCGACGCGAGCTACGGCATGGATGTGGTGGGGTTGCAGCAGCAGGTGGTCGGAGACGTACGCCGCACCCTGCTGGTGCTGCTTGGTTCCGTAGCGCTGGTGTTGTTAATCGCATGCGCCAATGTGGCCAACCTTCTGCTTGCCCGCGCAGCGGCTCGCGAAAAGGAAGTCGCGATCCGCACGGCTCTGGGAGCGAACTGGAAACGGCTGACCCGGCAATTACTGACGGAGAGCATTCTCCTGGGACTGCTTGGGGGATGCGCGGGTCTGCTGGTGGCGCGCGTGAGCCTTTGGATCGTACGCGCGATGAATCCCGGCAATATTCCCCGGCTCGATGAGATCGGAATCAACGGCGCGGTTTTGGCCTTTACCTTCGGCCTGTCCCTCGCGACCGGCGTGCTTTTCGGCCTCGCGCCGGCATGGCGCGTGGTCAGGATGAATCCCAGTTCGTCGCTGAAAGCCGGCGGCCGCAGCGGACAGTCGGATGGCGGCCTGTACGTGAAACGCCACCGTCTGCGTGGCCTGCTGGTCGTTTCCGAAATCGCCTTTTCACTGATTCTGCTGATCGGCGCCGGGCTGCTGATTCGCAGCTTCGTCCGCCTGCAGAACGTAGCGCCAGGATTTACCACGGACCACGTAATGACGATGGTGGTGGCGGTCAGCGACAGCAAGTACCACGACGATAAAGTCCTCACCGGTTTCTACCGTGACGTCGAAGCCCGGATCGACCACTTGCCAGGAGTCGTGGCCGAAGGCGCGGTGTCGGCGCTGCCCCTGACCGGCTCGGTGAGTTGGGGAGGAATCCACGTGGAGGGATATACGCCGCCGCCAGGACAGGAACTGCAGGTGGATCAACGCACGGCCAGCACGGACTATTTTCGGGCGATGCAGATTCCGCTGGTGGCAGGCCGCCTTTTCTCGGAGCAGGATGGCCCGGACATGCCACGGGTGGCCGTCATTGACGCAAAATTCGCGCAGCGATTCTGGCCGCACGGAGACGCGATCGGGAAGCATCTCTGGTTCGATCCGAAAAAACCTATAACCATTGTCGGCATCGTGGGAGTGGTCAAACAATACGGTCTCGAGACCGACGGCAAAATCGCGACCTATTTCCCGTTGCGGCAGGGGCCCGACCCAGGGACCTTCCTGGTGGCCCGTTCCAGCTCCGAGGAAGCGGGACTCTCCACCGCGATGATCAGGGAGATCCACGCAGTCGATCCTGCCGCGGTCGTCTACGGGGTTCGGACGATGCAGGACCGCTTGTTCGATTCGCTGGCGCGCCAGCGCTTCTCGAGCACCATGCTGGGTGCGTTTGCCGCTTTTGCCCTGCTGCTCGCCGCCGTGGGCCTCTACGGCGTGATGTCGTATCTGGTCACGCAGAGCACACGCGATATCGGGATTCTGGTGGCATTGGGAGCGGGGCGGGACACGATTCTCGCTCTGGTCGTGAGGCAGGGGATGCAGTTGGCGCTGATCGGCATCTTTGCGGGCCTTGCAGGCGCGGCCGCCCTGACGCGCGTGATCGCCAGCCTGTTGTTCGGCGTAAGCGCCAGGGACGTCGCTACGTTCCTGGCCGTCCCCACATTGTTAGCCGTGGTCGCATTTGCGGCTACAGTCATCCCAGCATGGCGGGCGAGCAGTGTGGACCCAATGGTAGCCCTTCGGGAGGAATAGGCGTTTTGTCGACAATACAAACATCACGACACCAGGCGCGTTAGTCGTTATCAATCCGACCAACTTCGGCGCCCCTGCAGAAACAGGCACTGCCCGCGAGCCAGAGCAACGCGCGCCTTTGCTGGCTCAAGGCGGAAGTCATTCAGAGTGGAGTGTAGTGATCGGATCGAGGCGCATCGCGCGCAGCGCCGGGATATAACTGGCGGCGAGCGCGACAGTGGTAAGTACAAGGGTGACGCCCGCAAAGGTGAGCAGATCGGTCGGCGCTACGCCGTAGAGCATACCGGCCATAAGGTGAGAGACGATGAGCGCACCGGCCACACCCAGCCCGTCACCGGCGGCGGCCAGACCGAGTCCCCGGCGCAGGACCATCTTGAGGATAGTGCCTCTTTGAGCTCCCAGCGCGAGGCGAATGGCGATCTCACGTCTTTGTTCATTCACAACATAGGAAATAGTCCCGTAGATTCCAAGTCCGGCGAGCAGCAACGCAGTCGCCGCAAACAACGCAACCATTTCCATCGCGAATCGCCTGACGGAAAGCGAGCTGGAGAGCACGTCTTCCAGGGTCTCCGCATGGAAGACCGGCAGTTGCGCATCGACAGATTGAATCTGGCTTCGCTCCTGCGCGAGGATCGCGCTGGGATCGAGTTGTCCACGAAGAAAGATGGCCAGGTCTTTGACGGGGCGCTGGTACACGCTGCGGTAGATCTGCGGAATAACCGCGTCCGCCAACGATTCCGTGCGGGCATCCGCAATCACGCCGACGATCGTGGTCCAGGCTGGCCTGGCAGAGCTCAACAGTTCGCGGGTCGCCAGGCTCTTTGAGAGCAGCCGAACGCGTTTGCCAAGCGGGTCCTGGTTCGGCCAGTAAGTGCGAGCCGCGGCCTGATTGATGACCGCAACCTGGGGCGTACCCTCAAGGTCTTGGTCGCTGAAAAGGCGCCCGCGCAACAGCGTCATGCCCAGCAGGTGGAAGTATTCGGGCGAAACGATGGAACCATCGATCACAGGAGCCTGATTGTCCTTCGTCTCGAGACCTTCGCGGATGAAGGGCAGCGGGTTGAGATCGCTCTGGCCGTGGCCGAGGGGAAGAGCGGCGACGTCGCCGACCGCCGCTTCTTCTACGCCCGGCAGGGTTCGGCTGCGGCGAAGAATCTCGCGCAGCAAGACCGATTCCTGGGTCGCGGTGCGGTAGATATCCGCATTCGGATCGTTGGGTCCCGGCAGCCAGGTTTGCATGGCCATCACGCGGTCAGGATTGTAACCGGGCTGCACCCTGAACAAGTCCCAAAAACTGCGCAGCAGAAGGCCCGCCGCGACCATCAGCACCAGCGAGAGCGCCAATTCACTGATGACCAGAATCTGGCGGGCGCGCGAGCGTTCCGGGGAACCCCTGGAGCCGCGTCCTTCCTGCCGCAGCGTACCCATCAAATCGACACCGCTCATGAGCCACGCCGGAGCAAGCCCGAAGGTGGTTCCGGCTGCGACAGAGACGCCGATGGCAAACACCAGCACGTCCCAGCTGATCGATATGTCGTTGAGGTGCGGCAGGCTCGCCGGAACCAACTGCAGCAGGAACTTCCTCGTGGAGAAAAGAATCGCAAAACCGGCGATTCCGCCAGGCAGGAAGAGCAGCAGACTCTCGGTCAGAAGCTGCCGGATGAGGCGCGTTCTTTCCGCTCCCAGAGCCTGGCGAACCGCGATCTCACGACCTCGCGCGCTGGCACGGGCAAGCAGGAGATTGGCGACGTTCACGCAACTGATCAGGAGAACCAGTCCTACCGCGCCGAACAGCAGAATGAGGGATTGGCGAACGCTGCCGACCACGCTTTCGCTGAGCGGAATCAGGCGCACGGTCCATGCGGCCTGGGCCGGATACTCCTCCGGATATTGCTTTTTCAGCGATTCAACCAGCGCATCGAGGTGCGCCTGCGCGGCCGCAATCGAGAGACCGGGCATCAGGCGCGCCGAGACCGCTCGATCGATACGTAAGTCGCGCCGCGGAGCCGGAAATGGCAGAGCGGCTAAGCCAGCCGCTGCCCACAGTTCCGTATTTTGCTCCTCGCGCGTCGAGCCCAGATCGCGAAACCCCGGCGGCATGACGCCCACCACGTGATAAGCGTCGTTGTCCAGGCGCAGAGTTTTGCCCAGAATGTGCGGATCGGCTCCGAATTCCCTCCTCCACAGCCCGTCGCTGATCACCACCTCAAGGTTGAAGCCGGGAGTGGCATCGTGCGGATCGAATGTGCGACCCAACTGCGCGTTTGCCCCGAGGACCGCGAAGTAATTCGGCGTGACATCCTTGAAGGAGATGCGCGTGGGCTGTGCACTGCCGGTGAGGTTCACGGACGCGAAGGAGTGAATCGATACAAACTGGAAGATCCCGGAACTCTGCAGATCTCTCCACTCAGGGATGGAGATGCCGACGTCCTGCGCGCCTATGCCGGGAAGGTCGTCCTCAACGCGCACCAGCTCGGCAGGGTTTGGATACGGCAAAGGGTGCAGCAGCGTGGCGTCGATCACGCTATAAATCGCAGTGGTGGCTCCGATGCCCAGTGCCATTGTGGCGATCGCAATGAAAGAGAATCCAGGAGATCTCAGAAGCATGCGAACTGCGTACTTCAGGTCGAAGAACAGATTTTCGAAAAAGGGGAGGCTGTGCTCGGCATGGTGGTGCTCACGGATCGCTTCCGCCGCACCCAGCTTGATTGCGGCCTGGCGCCGCGCTTCGGTGGGCGACATGCCCGCGTGCAGATTCTCTTCGGTTTGGAACGCAAGATATTCGGCGATCTCTTCCTGCAGGCGCTGGTCCGCGCTCTGTCGCGTCGCGAAATTCAACAGGCGAATCAGGAAGCGTCGCAGAAATCTCATGCCAGATCTTCCGCTTTGACTTTGAAGAAGCGCGCGATGATGGCCGCGGTCTGCTCCCATTCGCGGGTCTCCGTCCGGAGTTGCTTGCGACCGGCCGCGGTGAGGCGATAGAAGCGCGCGCGGCGGTTGTTTTCCGATGCGCCCCACTCGGAGGCAATCGAGCCCTCATGCTCGAGCTTGAGCAACAAGGGATAAAGCGTGCCCTGGTTGACAGCCAGAAGGTCTCCGCTGATCTGCTCGATGCGCCGCGCAATCCCCCAGCCGTGCTGCGGTCCCAGGACATCGAGTGTTTTGAGGACCATCAGCGCGAGCGTTCCCTGCAGGACGTCGGGTTTTTCCTTCATGGCGAATCAACCTTTAGGTTTCCAACAGGAATAATGGCATGCTTCCTCTTGGAAAGCAACAGGACATTTTAAACCAGCTGCGTGCCGTAACCTCGCTGTCCACCCGCCCTCCGGCGTGACAGTTGAGCGTACTGCGCCTGTGTGGCTGGGAGCCAGGACGCCACTGAGTCAGGGGTGAAATGTCGGCTCGCTGCCAGGTTCAGTCTGGCTGATCGCTTTGGCGTGCATGCCAGGGCATAACTTTCCGGCGCGAGATCTCCTGGGCGAGGTGCATCAGCCGCCGCCGATAGCGTGGGCCAAACCCGTGGGGCATGGACGGCAGCTCCCTGCCAAATTCCGTTTCAGATTCCGACCACGCGGAACGGAAGAACTGCCGGCGCCTTTCAACGAAGTAGTCCGAAATCCGCTGCTGCTCCGCCATAAACAGGAAATTCAGCTCGCGCATGGAGCGCTCCGCCTCGTTGATGGTTTCCTTCATGAGCACGATTCCGCCGCTCGGATTCTTCGATGGGCCGCAGAAGCGTGTCGCGGTCCTCGCCGATGATGGCCAGCAGTTGTTCGCTTAGGCGCTGGAGGCCGCGGTCGCCAGCAGCGCGAGCGAGATTTCTGCCCGAGTCGTCGACCAGACTATGCAAACTCGCCAGTAGCTTTTTCCAATCCGCAGCGGACCACGGTTTCCATCTGCTCCACGGCGCTCACCTCAAAGACCTCGCCCATGGGGCGATGCAGCCTCTTTTCCAAAATCTCGCGCGTGAACTGAACCGCCGCGGCACGCTCGGGATCGGTGGTGCGGTCAGCTTTATTGATCATCAGGATTAAATCCTGTACCTGCCTGCCCACCGCTTCGACCAACGCCAGTTCCTCGCCGGCTATCGGCGGATCGGCTCCGACCACCACCAATGCTGCATCGATGTGAGGAATGAACGCCTGCGTGGTCGCTGTATTTCCGGTGAAGACCGATCCCAGACCGGGCGTATCCACAAAACACATGCCGGAGGACAACAGGGTGCTGGGCACGAATACTTCCGCGCCGTCCACGGCCTTTTTGTTTTCGGGGTTTCGCTCTTCGGTTACGTACTCCTTCAGGTCGGGCAAGGCAACGTCCTGCCAGGATCCATCACGCATCCGAACCTGCGCGCGAACGTGGTCGCCATATCGAATGACGGTGGTACGCCGTCACCGGAACATAACCCGCCGGAACAACTGCGTGGCCAACCAGAGCGTTGAGCAGGGTAGATTTGCCTCGCTTGAACTGGCCGATGCACGCCACATAGAAGCGTCCTTCGGCAACCCGCGCCGCGAGTTCGCGTGCTTCCTCGGCGACAGCCTCAGCCTCAAGCTCCTGAGCCAGATCCGCGAGTCGCAACAGGCGAGAGGCGCCATCCATAGACACCGGTGCCTCGGTCGTTAGATTGTGGTCCAGCACCGTCAGACTGCCGTGGCCTTCCGCGCGGTCCGATTCCATAAACTCAAAGCTTTTCCGGCGTACTTGCGGCGTCTCGCGAATAGCGGATGACCTCAACCGTTGACATGGCGATCAAACCCTCCTGCACCATTTCGTCGAGATGAGGAATCAATTTGCCGATCTGTGGTTCCGTGTCGATGATGCTCAGCATAATGGGAGCATCCTTCGAAAAGGTCCAGTAGCTGGAATGCCGAATGCGCGTACTCGTGCCGTATCCTTCGATACCCCGGTATACGATGGCTCCCGCCATGCCCAGTTCCTGGCATTTGGCGACAATGGCTTCGTGGAGTGGCTTGCCGTTCCATTTGTCGCTCTCACCGAAGTGAATTCGCAGCATGCGAGCCTCAAATACTTCCTTCATCGCTCGACCTCCGTCTTAGCCATTCCCTCACCGGAGCTCGTGGAGCTATCGCCGGAATCGACTTCAATGGCGCGATGCGAGTACTTGATTATTTCGACATTCGAGAGCACAACCAGACCCTCCTCCACCATCTGTTCAACCAGGGGCAGGAACGCCCGGAGTTTTTCCTCCGTGTCGATGGCGGAGAGCATGATGGAGCTGTCGCGGCTCAGGCGCAACGGCTTGTCCTTATGGATTCTCCGGTGGGCTCCATAGCCCAGAATGCCTTTGTAGACCGTCACGCCCGCGACGTCGTTCGCTCGCATCGCCTCCACCAGAGCCTGATAGAGCGGTCTGTCCTTCCATCGGTCCGATTCGCCGATGTAGATGCGCATCATCTGAGCGTTGCCCTCGATCTTCTGGGGGGCCGAGGGCAGTACCTTTTTGGCCCTGGACCGCTGCGCGGGCTTGGCGACCGTTGTTTCCTGAATCTCGATCATCCCGGTTCCGGCCAGCTCTTCGAGCTTGCCCAGCAACTCGTTCACCTTCTCTCGAGATTCGATGAACTCAATTTTGAGTGGCAGGTGGTCCGAGATTTCCACGAAACTCGACGAATGCATGTGATGGTCGGCTCCAAAGCCGGCGACGCCCTTCAGGACCGTTGCGCCTGAGACACCTTTGAAAAAGAGAAAATCGAGGATTCTGGAATACGTGGGGACCCCATGGTGGGATGAGCCTTCGCTCAGATAAATACTCACCTTCACTGCTTTTCCGGCATTCAGCATGTCGATTCTTCTCCCTGGGGACGCAGTCCCCGCTGCGAAACGAGAAATTCGGCGGCGCGGCCGACCGCACCCCATCCGATTCGATCGGACTCCGGCAGCAACTCATTACGGAGATGCTCCAGGTCCGCGCTCAATTGTTGCCGATAACTCTCCATCGCGCTATCAATTCTGGAAATCAGCGCAATGGGCAATTTGCGGCGCAGCTTCAGTCCGTGCGGGATGCACAGCGTTGCATTCGTCCTGAACCACTGCATGACATCGGGCCTTTGGAGGCAGCTGACAAACTCGCGAATGCTGTAGCACCGACAAAACCGATGGGGACCAGATAGCGCCAGGCAGGGCTCAGTTCTGTCCGCTTTCCGAGAAATGTCAGCGCGAAGCCGATGATGACGCAGGCCATGGTGTTGATCACGAACGTTCCGTAGTAGAACTTCGTTCCATACCGGCCAGATATCGCTGAACCGACCCAGTACCTCGCAATCGAACCGATGGAGCCGCGCTTCCAGCCCACACCGCCAGGCCTCGGAGCGCGAACAACAGGAACAGAATGTATTTGGCCTCAAGTTCGGAGACGCGACCGCCGTATCTTTTGAAGAACCGCGGAGTAAGGAAGGGCAGAACTGCAAACGCAACGACTGAGGCGCCGACGAAAATCAGCGTTTTCAATGTGAACGGAGAGAAGATGAGCTCGAGCGCTATTACCGTTCCGAGATCGTTCACAAAACATGCAGCAAGGATGGCCTTGCCGTATTCGGTCACATTGAAGCCGAGTTCGAGCATCACCGCGTATACAACCGCAACCGAGGTTGTCGAAAGCGCGACGCCAGCCAGCCAGCTGGACATGATCGACCAGTGCAACAGGAAATGCGCAATCGCGGTGCAGCCCAGGAATGGCCCGAAGAAGCCCGCCAGTCCGACGATCAGCGCTTCACGCCACTTGGTTTTGAAAATGGCTGGATCAAGCTCAGCGCCGGCCAGAAAGGTGAGCACAATGGCTCCCGTTCCCGCCAGGAAGGTGATCCACTGCGTATTGCCCGCCAAACTACCTTGCGCCAGAAAGACACCGATAATGAGTTGGGCGACGGTGCCCACCACGATCTCTGAAAGCGCAGTGGACACCTTGAACCAAATGCCCAGTAGTGTTGCGACGAGCGCAAGTCCGACCCACAAAGCGGCAAGCGTCCATGGATTCGTCATGGAACGAAAACTCTTAGCTTGTGTTTCGGGATTCCCGCTACAAACATGTCTCCGTAACAGGGAATCCCCTGTCAGGAGTCATCATCTGTCCGGCTCGACTGGGAGGGGGACAGCGGTTAAAGGTGAACTCCGTCGCCTGCTGATCTTCACCCTCTTTCTAAGCCTGTTTACAGGGAGATGTCAACAGCACCGGAGTGTACAACCGTCAGAGCTGCGGCCGCGGCTCCGAGTAGGTTCCCGCAAAGATCCTCTGATAAATATCTTCGCGAAAACCTATCGCCAGCGGGTCGCCCTCTCCTGGCTCGAACGTGCGATCTCCGTTCTCCGGTCGCTCTGCTCGAAGAAAAAGGTGCATTCTGCGTGCGCCGAATATCAACTGATCGCGGCAGGTCTCGAACGCTGCATCATGGATCACTTTTCTGTATTTTGCCGCCCTGGTTGGGCTGGTTCTCTTTCCTGACGGCCGTCAGGCGGCTGATGACTTCCCTGCTTTTGTCCTGCTCGCCGAGTTGCGCGTAAGCACGTGCCAGCAGAAAGTAAGCCTTTTCAGAACGCGGATTGCCTTGGATTGCCGTCGTCAGATGATCGATCGCCTCAGCCGGATGATGATCCTCGAGCAGGATCCTGCCCATCTCACACTGCGCGGGAGCATAGTGCTCATCGACGGCCAGCGCTCGGGTGAGAGCTTGTCGTTCACCGGCATCGTCCTGTTTCGACCGCAATACCATCGCCAGTTGAAACCAGGTCCGCGGCTGATCGGGGGCCAGATCGATGGCCTCGTGATATTCAGCAACCGCTCCATCCGGGTCGTTCAGCCTCGAGAGCACATTGCCCATCAGGTAGTGCGCCTGGTAGAGCCCGGGGTCGAGCGCAAGGGCGCGTTTCAGATCGTCGCGTGCTGCCTGATAGATCGAAGCATCGAACTCACTCTCCGCCAGCGTGACGAAGAACTCGGCCGAGCCGGCATACGTTGCGCGCTGGCTTCCCAGCAGACGGTTGACGTCGGGATAGCGTCCCTCCATCTGGAGCGTGTTCGCCATCAGCAGCAGGGTTTCGACGGATGGATAAGTCTTCCAGGCCAGCACGGCCACGCTTTCCGCGGACTGGAGCTGATGCGCCGCCAGATACACAACAACGGCCATCCGCATCTCCTGCTCGGGTGTCTTCGCGCTCGCACGAAAGTGCGCCAGAGCCTTCGCGGCGTTTTCGGTGTCGTGGCTGACAAGATAGTCGCGCGCCAGCGACGCCGCAATGCTGTCGTTCGATGGCCACACGCTGTGAGCCCGCTGCAACTCCGCCGTCGCTCTGGGCATATCGCCCTGCCCTTCGAAAGCGGCCGCCAACAGCAGGCTGATCCGCGCATCGCAGTTCCTTGCCGCGAGCGCCTGCAGCATTCCGGAGGCATCCTGGAAGCGCGATTGTTCCATCCACGAACTAGCCTGGGCAAGCACAGCCTCCAGGGCAGCCGGAGAAGGACAGTCTTTAGCTGCCGGGGACTGAACCTGAGCAGCGATTGCGGCATCGCTCACCACTGCCGCCCTCACGGCCGGACCGCTGGAGAGGCAGCCGGCCGCGAGAGCAGCAATGAAAGTGAGTTTTTCAATCAACCGGACATCGAGGCCCTTCATGCATCCAGATTAAAAGCTAAAGCGCAGACTGAGCTGAATTTCGCGCGCCGCATATGCGCTCGAAACATCGCCGAAATTCTTATCAAGATCGCCTGTGTCTACAGATCCGAAATTGACTCGATTGAAGGCGTTGAACAAGTCTGCACGGAAGGTCAGGCTCGGTTGTTCGCCCAACTTCCAGCTTTTGTATCCCGAGATGTCATAATCCTGGTAGCCCGGGTTTTCAACGTTATGTGTTCCGGAATTTCCCTGGACCCCCACAGCGCTCAGGTTAACTACATTCTGTATGTTGAAATACGGCCCCAGCTTGAAATTGCGCCCCAGGCCGCCGTGCAGCGAGTTGCTGTTGACAGGACCGGTCAGATCAGGCAGCGCGCCATCGAAGAACCCGATGTTCTGCTGGCTGCCTAATGTCGTCCAGGGGCCGGTACGCAGCGTTGAGATCCCTGCGATTTTCCAGCCTCCGGCGATCGCATTTTTGAGGGCACCGCTGTTCAGGAACATTTTGCCCTGCCCAAACGGAAGCTCATAAATGCCATTGGCCGTGAAGATGCTGTTGATATCTTCTGTGCAGTGGCTGTAATCCAGATGCATGTTGACGTGCCAGGTAAATTCATCCTGATAGGGAGTGCCCAGGCATTTGGACCATGTGTAGTTGACCGCCGCGGAGAATCCGGAGCTGAACCGCTTCTCCACGCGTCCAATCAGGCCGTCGTAGTTTGAGGTGCCCGTCTCCTGATTTTGCTGAACGCCGCTGTAGCAGCCGATATTGTGATTCGTTCCGCAGGTATCGTAGTAAAGCGGAATGCCGTTGGTACCGAGCGGATCGAGCTCGTTGCGCTCCTCGTAATGGCGCTCCGAAGTTCCGAGGTAGGCAACTTCGAAG
This sequence comes from uncultured Acidobacteriota bacterium, assembly GCA_963825195.1. Lineage (GTDB taxonomy): Bacteria > Acidobacteriota > Terriglobia > Terriglobales > Acidobacteriaceae > Palsa-343. Next base: position 3,459,985 of record CAWGSD010000005.1, on the reverse strand, counting down.
AGCCAGTCCCTGATGGTTTTATCGATGGTCAGGTTCCACTCGTACGCGTAAGGGGTCTTCGCGTTCGGCTGGATGAAGGAGACGGTCGGACCGCCGCCTGAGAAGTTCCCGTTGGTCATCGCCGTCGAGTACATCCCCGCCGCTCCATACGTCCCATCCAGATTGAAGACGGGAAGCACGCCGGCAGCGGAGTTGTTGAAGTCGTCGACCTCATACAGCGTAGTCGTATCCACTTCCACCTGATACTGGTTGATGTTCGGCTGCAGGTAGTACATTCCGAATCCGCCCTTGATATCCACGTTCAGCTTATCGGACGGGAAGAAGTTAAAGCCGAACCGCGGCGCCCAGTTGGTCCACCGCGGCATGACCATGTTCCTGCCCAGCCCCAGAACGCTGGTGGCGGGATAAGTCAGGTCCTGACCGGTCGCCACGTCGAAGCTGCCAACGCGATTGTTGACCTCGACCGGAGGCGAACGATGCTCCCAGCGTAGTCCGTAATTGAGCGTCAGCCTGCGGTTCACTTTATAGTTGTCCTGCACGTAGTAAGCCTGATACCACGTCCTCAGGTTCTCGGTGGGCCCGGTGCCGAGAGAAGTCCTGGTGTTATTCGGGACGCCCATCAGCAGGTCGGCAACCGCATCCCCCGTGTAAACTCCGGTGAAACCGATCGAAGTTGCCGACCAATCCTCATAGGAGTAGATGGGTTCGTACCGGATGTCCACGCCGGCCGTCAGCTGATGTTTTCCCTTTTGGAACATCAGCGCCTCGGTCCACATGTTCAACCCTTCTCTGAGTATGTCGGTACCATTCGTGGATCCGGGATTGCCGTATGCATTCACACCAATACTGGGTGGACCGTCCGATCCCGGGAAGTCTATTTCGCTGATCAGACCCAGGGGATTGGCCAGGGAAGTATCGTAACCGTCAGAACGCTCGAGGCCCACGGCGGTGTGGGACCAGCCGTAACGGAAGTTGTTGACCAGGCGAGGGGAAAAGGTGTGCGTCCAACCAATGGCTACGTTCTTTGGGTTCGAAGGAAAGGTTTGGCTGTTGTACGAGGTCATCCCCGGCGCAATCGCAGTTTGATTCTCCTGGGTGTACCGGCCAAATAGAGTGTCTTTTTCCGAGACCGTGTAATCAACCCGGCCGCTGAACTGATTCCAGTTATTCGTTGTCGTGGCGACGTTGAAGTAGTTGGCGGTGCCATTGTTGAAGGAGCCGTTGGGCGCAGGATACAGGGCCAGGATTTTCTGCCCGATTGCGCTGAAATAGGAGCTTGGTACCTGGTTGCCGGGCAGGATCGCATAGCCCGTCGGCGTGGCCGGATCGAGGACATAGGGGTTGTACAGCTGCTGGCTGTCCGCACTGAAATTGCCTGCGAGCTGGTCGGCGTTCGGAACCAGATTGTAATCGTCGCCCGGCACCAGCTGGCGAAACCCTTCATAGTTGCCGAAGAAGAAAATCTTATTCCTTTTGATTGGCCCTCCGACGCTGCCTCCAAACTGGTTCTGATGAAAAGGCGGAGGACCCGGGCTGACATCGAAATAGTTCCTTGCGTCAAAATCATTGTTCCGGACGTACTCGTAGGCCGTTCCGTGAAACTGATTCGTGCCCGACCGGGTAATGACGTTGACAAACGCACCTCCCGATCCGTACTGCGCAGGGGCGTCGGAATTCAACATGACGAACTCCTGAACCATATCCGGATCCGGCTGCAGACCCGCGGCGCCGTACCAGGCATTGCGCGTCTCGATTCCGTCGTACAGGAAACTGTTATCGTCTTCTCGCAGGCCACTGATGTCGACCGCCACTACGCCCGAGTCCGAAGCCCAGGATGAAGCGGGGGAGTTGATCCCCTGGATCCCGGAGATGGGCACCACACCAGCGTCAAGCTGCGCGAGTTGCAGGTAATCCCTGCCATTCAGGGGCATATTGTCAATCTGCTGGCTCTCGATGAGCTGCTCGTCGTGGGAAGATTCAGTATTGAGCAGCAGGGACGCCGCGTTGACTGAAACAGTTTGTACAGCCTGACCGACAGCCAGAGCGATGTTCTCCTGAAACAGCTGGCCGACAATCAGCGTGAAAGGCTGAACGTGCTGATTGGAGAATCCGGACTTCACCACGTCCATTGTGTAGGTGCCCGGGGGCATGTCGGTGACGTGATAGGACCCCTGATTGTCCGTCTGGGTACGGTAGACAACGCCCGTCGCGACGTTGGTTACGCTTACGCTGGCTCCGACTACAAGAGCGCCGCTGGTGTCGGTCACGGTACCATTGACCTGACTGCTGACAGTGCTTTGCGCGCGGGCGGAGACGGCACCCAAAAGGATGAAGACCAGTGCCGTGCAGAACACCGCACAGCGTATGGCTCTCTCAACGGAATTTTGCCGGGGCTTGCGCAGCCAGACTCGTTGCATCATGGTTTCCTCCGAAAAAGGTCTTTCAATGCCGGGCGAAACGAGGTTATGCTTCCCTTTAAAAGGGATGTAAGCATTTACATAGACAAATCAGCTAATAACGTTTCGGCCAGCATCATAGGCTTGTCTTATACTGCCCGCAATAGGGCGAGCGAACCAATTTCGACTGGTTCAAATGACCTATATCCAGCGGTTCGCTACGATTATCAGGATCGCCATAACCACCCATAACCAAATCGATCCACATCCAGAACAGCCGGCAGGGGTTATGCTGCGCTGCGAGGGACGCGAGAACTCGGCTTCCATAGGTAGATACCTCTCCTGGCAGGCAATACGCTGCGCGCCGCCCGATAGCCAGGCAACTCCTCTCACCGATACCATGTGGCGGGTCGCAATGCTGTCTTCGCGGCTTCTGCTCCGGCGGCAGCCGGTTACGGCGGGCGTGAGGACAGGGAAATGACGCGTTGGCCGCATGTCACCTCGACTCAGCTCCTCGGAGTTGTGATCATTGCTGCCATCCTGCCGATTGCTGCATGGATGCGGCCCCCCTGGCGTCTCAGGCCGAGCCTTGTGCCGGCGCATACTTTTTCCCTGCAGGCGGGGAACAGCAGCGAGTGGACGCGCTTCGGCGGAAGCTGGATGATTGCCGATGGCGCTGTCCAGTCCAATTCCTACGAGCGAGGCGCCAAGCTGCTCGCCGGCTCCAGATACTGGAGTGATTACACCGTTACGGCCGATATCCTGTTCCGGGGCCCGGCCGCCGACATGGGTGTGGTCATTCGCACCAATGATGAATCGCGGGGAGTCGACTCGTACAACGGATACTTCGTCGGCCTGCGCAGTCTCGACGGAACCCTGGTCATGGGACGGGCCGGTTACGCCTGGCAGGAAGTGCTGCCCGTCACCATTCCCGGCGGCGTCAGCCCCTTCATCTGGTATCGGCTGCGGGTCACAGCCTGCGGGTGCAACATCGGCGCTTCGGTCACCAATCTTGCCACCCAGCAATCCGCCTGGATTGCATTTCAGGAACACTTTTGTATCAAGAGCGGGCGCTTCGGGCTGCGAACCTTAAATGCCAACGCCGAGTGGCGCAACGTCCGGGTCGAGCCGGCCACCTGGAGCGATTACCGCGATCTCGAACAGCACGCAGGCTTCGTGCAACATCCCACCCACATCAACGGGCCGCCGTGGTGGACCCCCTGGCACGTGGGAATGCTGTTCACCGGCGCTCTGGCCGCCGCCATGCTGCTGCAGCTCGGCTACTTCCGCCTGCTGGGGTGGAAGACGAACACCATCAACCACGAGCGGGAGCGGCTGGCGCAGGAGATTCACGACACGATGGCGCAGAGCTTCGCCGGAATCGGCTACCAGATTCAGGGTATCCGCACCGGCATTGTGCGCGCCGAAACTCTGGACGCGCGCAATATCGTCGACCAGTTGAACGTCGCCTATCAGCTGGTGCGCAGCTGTCATGAAGAAGCCAGCCGAACCATTGCCATTCTCAGCCAGGCTTCGCCATCGATTGAGAACAACCTGCTCGCAGAATTGGCCAGGATCGCGCGCAAGACCGCGCCGAGCGACATCAAGATCGTCCCCGAACTCCGCGGCGAGCCCACTCCCCTGAAACTGCGCATCGCCGACGCGCTGCTGCATATCGGCCGCGAAGCAATCGTCAATGCGTTAAGCCACGGAAATCCCACCGTCCTGAGAATCGCGCTGAGCTACGGAAACGCCGCTGTCGAGCTGGCCGTCAGGGACAACGGAAGCGGGTTCGACTCGGGAAACATGAAAGAAGGGTTTGGCATTTTGGGCATGCAGAAGCGGGCCCGCGGCGTATACAGCGTCCTCGAAATTCGAAGCGCGCCCGGGCAGGGCACCGAGGTGCGCGTCAAGGCCAGCCTGCAGAGCGTCCGCCTGCGCGACCGGCTTGCCGCCGTGCTCAGGCGCAGGCCCGGCGGAAGCCTCCCTGCCTGAAAAGGTGGTGTGACAGTTCTCGTCTCAGGGAAAGGCCGCTCCTCTGCTCACCTGGCCTCTGCTCACCTGGTAAGCCGGATCAGCCCGCGCCGGACGGCCGTCGTCACGGCTTCCGTCCTGTCGTCGGCGCCGAGCTTCACCAGACAGCTGGCAACGTGATTGCGCGCGGTTCTGGCACTGATAAATAGTTGCTCCGCAATTTCTTTGTTGGTTAACCCATCGGCGACCAGGTTCAATACCTCGAGCTCGCGCTGGCTAAGCTCGTCGCGGGCGATGGTCTCGCTCAGCCGCCTCGCAATCTCCGGCGAGATGCAGCGCTCGTTATGGTGCACCCTGTCAACCGCCCGGATGATCTCCTCCTGCGGTGTGTTCTTCAGGAGATATCCCATCGCCCCTGCCTGCATGGCGCGAAAGATATATTCGTCCTCCTCATAATTCGTCAGAACCAGCACGCGAATGTTCTGGTCGATGTGCCGTAATTGGGTAATCGCCTCCACGCCCTCCATTTCCGGCATGCGCAGGTCCAGCAGCACGACGTCCGGCCGGGACTTCTCCACCTCGGCCATACCTTGTTTTGCCGAGCCGACCGCGCCTGTCACCACGATCCGCTCCTCGCTCTCCAGCATCGTCTTCAGCCCCAGGCGGACCACCGGATGGTCGTCGATGATCAACACTCTGATTACACTGCCTGCGTCTTTCATATGGCAGTACTGTATGCCCACTGTAGCTCCGATTCAATCGACCGCGAGCCTGCGATCGCCCAGCATTATCGACATTCCCCGCCCGGCAAGGGCGATTACGTGCCTGCGATTTGGCAACGCGTTCATCGAACGCATTCCACCAGTCTCAATTGGCGCGTTTAGGCGCCGGGGTACTGGATTATGGTCGGTGTAGGTCCAGCAGCACCACGCTCGAGCGTTCCTGCATTCGTTCGATGACAACTTCACGACCGTCCGGCGAGATATCGAAATCCTGAATGTCGAATTCGGGAGCGAGGTTCGTCAACTGCCGCTCGGCGCCCGTCTCCACGTCGATGAGCCAGAGATTTTTATGCTGAATCTCCCCTCGCAGGAGCACGAGTGCGCGTCCGCCCGCCAGGAAGACTACGCGTCGAGCCCCGCGGGTCAGGGTCAGAGCGGGCATGGGATGCGGTGCGGCCTCAGCCGTGACAGCTTTCACGGAAAATGTAGTGCCGATGTCAGCTCCCGAGTAAACAACAAAGCGGCCGTCGGGCGACCACGCCGGATCGACCGAGTACTCACGAATGAATGGCGTTGAAGGGCGACCGTCGATCGGCACGCGAAAGAGGTGCGGGGCGCCGTGGTCCAGGGCCGCCGAGGTGATTGAACGGCCGTCGGGCGACCATGCCGGATTGCCTTGCAGTTCGAGCGAATCAGCTACGACGCGCGTGTTCGTGCCGTCCGCCTGCATCACGTACAGAATCGTTCGCCCGCGTTGCCGGACTGAGAATGCGATAGTCCGTCCATCCGGAGAGATTGCCGGGCCGCCAAAGACTCGCGCTCCCTCCCCCCGCCACAATTCTGTGCTCGTCCCTGTGCCAGTCCCGTTGTCGAGCTTCCAGATGCTCTCGACTGTGTCAGTCGCAGAAACATATAGAAGATAGTTTGGGCCCAGTCGCGGCGAAAACCCGGGATTGGTTGTCAGCGCAATCTGATGCGCCTGAGAATCTTCTGCGCGCGAGTCGGCGATCCGCAATCGCCAGAGCGTTGTCTCTGGAGTTGTGCGCGTAACCACCAGGCGGCGACCGTCGCTGCTGGCTGCCAGCGATGTATATCGCTCAAGGTCAGAGGTCAGCCGATGAGGAATGCGGCGCTCGACGTCCACACTATAAAGCCACGGTCCCGAACCATTGGGATCGCTGACGAGATACATCAGCGTGCGCCGATTCAACAGAACTGGATAGGTCACACGCGCATTGTGCGACGTGATTCGTTCAGGAGTTCCTCCATCAGGGCGGATGCGCCAGATGTCCAATTTATCCGGCAACTCGCCCTGGACAAAGTAGATGAATGCTGTATCGGGCGCCCATAAGGGAAAGTGAGCGTGGAGGCCGGGAGGTGCTGTGAAGATGGGTCGGCCCGTCGATCGCAGGCCACCGTCTGCTACGAAAAGCGGGTCTCCGGGGCCAGGCGTGTGGTACGCCAGCCGGGTGCCGTCACGCGACCAGTCGAACTCGGCCACGCCATCGAGGTAGGGTCTCGGTTCGCCGCCCAGAGTAGGCACTGCCCAGACACTGATGTCGCTGCTGTTCGCGTTGTTTTGTTTGCGCGCCCAGAAGGTGACCAGGGAGCCATCTGGCGAAAACCCCAGGGTCCGGATCGATGGATTTACGAGTTCCGGAGCACTCCCATGGGTCAGGTTGTGGAACTCACCCGAACCGACCTGTGTCACCCAGACGTCCATCCGCCCGTCCCGGTCCGAGAGAAACGCCACGAAGTGACCGTCGCGGGACACCGCAGCGGCTTCCTGCAGTCCTTCGAAATCCGTGACCGTCTGAAATCGCGCGTCGGCGACAGGATTTCGCCAGAAACGCTCCGTCCGCTGCAGCCAGAGGATTACGCCAATTGCCAGCGCAGCCGCCACCGCTCCCACCAGCCCGATAAGCTTCCATCTGGTTCGGGAAGTCGATCTCGCCGGCTGCGGCGGTTGTGCGGCAGGGGCTGGCAGTACGGCAATGTTCCCATTCTCCAGTCCTGTTCGAAGCTTGCGGCTGTGCACCCACGCATCCAGGTCCGCCCGAAACGCGTAGACCGAGCCCATCCTGTCATGCACGTGCCGGTGAACGGGCATCCCCTCCCGTTTTTCCCAGCGCTGGACTGTCGTCACATCGCGGTTCAGATATTCCGCGATCTCCTTCCACGAATCCAGCCGGGCTTCGGGCGGTCTCTCGGATGACGGTGTGTCACGGGGTGATTCGCCCATCACGATCTCCAGGGTGGTCCGCAGCCGTGACGAACCGGGAACCAAATTGTACCGCCGCCCTCAGAAGGCACGGCAAAAGACTGCATTCGACGGTAAGTCGAAGAAACGACTTCATTCTGCACCTTACCGCTTGAAGCTATCCGCCAGGGCGCCTGATTGTGTCCCCGGGTCACGAATCAATCTCAAATTGGAGCCTCTTTCATGAAAAGCAGAACCCTGACTTCGACGGTACGGGTGCTCTCACTACTTCTGTTGGTTTCAGCTACCTGCGCAATGGCCCAGGAGCGTAGGTCCGTGCACTTCAGCGGCCTGATCAACGACTATTCACCCCTGAGTACGAGTGTCAAAGGCAGCCCATGGGAAATGCACGGTCAGTGGTCGATGGACGTCCGCCCGGAATGGGGAACCGCCGACTTCTCAGCGGATATGACGATGTCCGGCTACGGGAAAACTTCGACGGGTGCTGTCGATCCGGCACAGCCCCTTGTGAACCCTCACACCCATCACATCAGGTTGAGGAACGTCAGGGTCACATGGGACATGGTCGGCTGCCCCACTTACCTGCCTCCCGTCCCGACAATGGGCTTTCAGTTGAACGGCACGGTCAGCCTGTTGACCGGAAATGGAAGCATTGCCCCCTTCGAGACGGATCCGCCTTCGTCGACGCTGCAGGTCTGCGTCAGCGGAGGGAACGATGTCCGGTATTCGCTCCCGGATTCGAACATTACCCTGGTGTTCGGGGGCCCTGCGACGACACATTTCGGGCCGCAGGCCATCCATGGCGTCGTGCGCAAACCGCTGGACGACTCGCTAGGGAATCGAGAAGACCGCCGATGAACGACCAGCCCGGACGATTACTGCCACTCCGGCCGCTGGTCTTCTGACTGAACCTCCGGCAACGCAAGCGCGCGTAGTTCGAAGTGTCAACGAAGAAGAGGAAACGAAGCTACAGGGAGCAGGTGGGCGGCGGCTCTGCCCCGATCGCTTTGATAGCGATTCCTCGGTAGAGCGCGCCCGCCCACGCGAGGAGCTTATAGAGCCTGTCTCTATCGTGGGCTGGCCGAACTTGAGAGCACAGGACTTACACCTGTATTCCCGGATGGGCCTCCGGATCGCCGCCGGATGGGGATGGGCGCATACAAATCGAGAAAAGGAGTTGGATATGCGGAAACGAACATGCCAGATGTTGTTCAGTGCCGCAATCGCGGCCACCGCTCTCTATTTTTTTGAAAGTGCCTCGGCGACATCACCCGAAGGGTACGAGAGCACACTGCTCGCCGTGGGCCGGTTGGGCGCAATCAGTGTCTCTAACTCCTTGCCGCGCGGTCTGAAGGCAGAGGGGAACGAGCAGCTCTGGCTGTCACTGCAGGAGACGAAGGGATTGTCAGACATGTATGTGCAGAGCAATGTCTGGGCGCCCGGCGGAAGCTCTGGCTGGCACTCACACCCAGGGCATAGCCTGATCATCGTCACGGCAGGAACGGTGACGGATTATGAAGGGCACGATCCCGACTGCAAACCACATGTGTACAAAGCAGGAATGGCGTTTGTCGATCCCGGTGGGGATCACATGCACATCCTCCGGAACGAAGGCGCCGTCGAGGCAAAAACCATTGCCGTCCAGTTCATTCCTGCCCATGCCGCGCGCCGGATTGACGTTGCGGACCCGGGGAACTGCCACTTCTGAGCCAGGCGACGTACAGGTTCTCTGATGAACAGAACCTGTGTTTCCAGAAAAAACATGTTACAGGTGAACCGATGAACAGAGTTGAAATCACAGCCCGCAAGACACCCTTCAGATCCACTTCTCGCCCTGGAAACTTCTCGCTGCGATCTCGTCTGCGCGCCGTGACGGTCTGCTTCGCCGTCGGACTGCTGGGCGGTTGCTCAGCGAAACAAGGTGAAATGGCCGTCCTTGCTCCATTACAAGCCATGTTCGACGGCATGGCGCATCGTGATGCGACCGCCATCAAGGCTCCATGGTTACCCGGTGGAGTTCTTGTCCTGGTGCAGGAGGGCGCCCTCAGCCAGATCACCATAGAGAACTTCGCCAATCGCGTAGCAACCTCCGGAACCACACACATCGAGGAACGGATCTACGATCCGCAGGTCCGCATCGACCACGACCTGGCCGTCGTCTGGGCGCCCTTCAACTTCTTCATCGATGGCAAACTCGATCACTGCGGCAGAGATCTCTTCAATCTCACCCAAAAGAACGGCAGCTGGCAGATCGTCGCCCTCGCTGCCACCACTCGTATGGACTGCGCCACGAAGTAACTTGTATCCCACTTTCAGTCGCGCCGTAAACATCGCCACACAGCCGTTGCCTGATCGATCCATATTCCACATAAACCAGGTCCACTTTCTCTTTGTATCTCAGCTGTCGGTGCATGGTCCGAAGTCAACGACCACAAAGGTGATGTCGTCCGTTTGATCCGGTTCCGGACCTCTTGCAGGCCATCGAAGCACCTTCTCAAGCAGCGCGGTCGCAAATTGTTCCGCGGTCAGATCATCTGACGCCTCCAGGAATTTCAGGAGGACAGCGTCGCCGAAGGAGTCTCCGGCTGGGTTCTCCGCGTCGGTCAGTCCGTCTGAATAAAGCAGGAGCCGGTCTCCTTCCTCAAAACTAAACAGACCCTCCTGATATGTTTCTTTTGTCCTCACACCAAGCAGCAATCCCGACTGCTCGAGGCGATCGACTCGCTTTGCTTTTCCGCGCCGCAAAAGCGGAGGCGGGTGCCCCGCGGAAGCGTATCGCCCCGTTCCGCTTCGCCGGTCGAGCGAAGCATATGCCGCCGTGGCGTACTGGCCAGGAGCGTCCGTGCAGAGCGTCGCGTTCAGGTCACCGAGTATCTCCGCGGCGCTCTGTTGCTTCTCTGCTCCGGCAAAAACTGACACCTTGACCATGGACGCAATGAGCGCAGCCGGAACCCCATGACCCATTACATCCGCCAGAATCACATTCAATAAGTCTGGCGGAGCCGAAGGAAACCCATAAAAATCCCCGGCGACGGAGGTCATGGGCGAATACCGTGCAGCAATCGTCCAGTCTCCGACGATCGGCATTTTGGCTGGCAATATTGCTGCCTGCATTTTTCGCGCCGCCTGCATTTCGCCGGTCAGGGCAATCCACTCGGTCTCATTCAGGGCGACCCGGCGAGCCACGACGAGCCCAAGGAAAGCGATCAATATGAGGAACCCGAAGGGCTCCACTCGAAAGCGTACGACGCCGAGTCTGAAGTTCACCAGATGATCGTAGGTAAAGGCCAGGAAAAATATGAGCAGGCCCAGGAACATGAAAGCCTGGCCCGGAATTGACGGCGGCCGGTAGCCCGCAAAACGATCGAAAAGCAATACCACAGGAACGATCAGGACGAGCGCAATTCCCGGAGAGGGAATCGTCCTCGCCTCCTCATGCAGTGCCATCAGGAGAAGGACAATGGTAACGGCAGCGCCGTACGTCCAAAGAATCCATCGGGAGGAGAAGTGCCATCCTCTCCCGTAAAACTCGCGAAACAACAGCAAGGCTGGAACCGTGGCGGCGAAACCGATGAGCTTTCCAAATACGACCAGCCACAGCTCTGCTCGTGCATTCCATTCAGGAAACAAAATAGAACGAAGAAGAAGGGCACACCCATAGGGCGCTGCAAAGAGCCCAAACCACAAAAGAATTCTCTCGCTCTTTAACCTGCTTACAAAATGGGCGCAAATCGACAGAACGCCAACCGTCGCAATCACGGTTGCGACCATCACCAGCAAAAGATCTCCCTGCAGAGGTATCACCGGCAATCCTCAGGCGTCGCGCTTCTTAGCCGTGCGATATTCGTGAGGCCCAAATCCAGGGTTGGCGCGGCGGGTTAGCCTCGGCCACCTGACCACAGGCTCTCACAGCGCGGAGGCTCAACAACAACAATAATCTCGGGCATTATTCGGAACTCCGCGGATGTGCAGCGGGATATCTTCGCACCTCCTCGGACAGATTCCGGACATCGAGGGACAATTCACGTGGGTGTGATCCCCTCTCTTTGCCTGGCGCAAGCTGTCGCAACCGATCAATGCTCTGTCGAGTTACTTTTCCCCTGATCTGCCTGGAACGCGATACCTCTATTTTCCAGCGTTCGCCCAAGTACTCGGTCTAACTGTGCCGCCGCTTTCAGCCAGGCGGCCTTGGCCATGATCTCTGTAGTCTGCGCCTGAGCGAGATAAGTCTGCTGTTCGATGACGGCGAGGTTAGTCGTATAACCAGACTGGAAGCTTTCCTGAGCAGCGGCAAGAAGCTTCGTCTGCAACTCTTGCGTCTTCGCCGCGGCATCGGCAGAACTTTTTGCGGCGTGCAGAGCGGTGATCGCGTTCTGCACCTCGGCAGCTACCTGCGACTCCAGTTGCGTGACTCGCAGCTGCTGCTGCCTCAACAGCGCTTTGTCCGCTCCTAGATTCGCCTCCGCCACCCGGTTTTGCACCGGCAGGAAGAACTGTACCCCGGCCTCATACACTGTCGAGGAGCGGCTGCCTCCGGTCGGAACCGGGTCGATCGGCGCATTGCCCGTCAGGCTGTCTCCGCCGATCGCCGTCAGTCCGGGGATTACGACGCCTCGGCTCTCATAGCTTCCATAGAGATCGATCTCCGGCTTCGTCGCATTGGCGGCGCTCGCAACCTGCCGCTCGCCATTGGTCACCTGCAGGCGCGCCTGTTGCAGGTCAGGACGCCTCTCCCACGCGCCCCTGATCAGATCGGGAAGCGCCGCCGGCGCCTCGGCCTCCGCGGGCGAGAGCAGGTCGGTCGCCACAATTTCGGGCGTTCTGCCCGGTGTGCTGGTGAGCGACTCCGGATCGAGCAGCGTTCGCAGAATGACCTGCTGCTGGTCTCGCAGAGAAATCGCCTGAGTCAGCAGCACCTGGGTGCTGGTCACGAGTGACTGCGCCCGCGCCACCTCGATGGGCGGCATGCGTCCCACATTCAGCTGCTCCTGGTCGTTATGCAACAGCAACTCGGCCGCGTGCAGCGCCTGCTCCTGCACGTTGACCGAATCCTGCAGGCTCACCAGGTCGACATAGAGGTTTTCTACTCCGGCAATCGTGCCGATCATCTGCTGCTCCAGCACTGCCGCGGAGATCTTCCTGTTCGTCTTCGCGATGGCAATATAGCGGGTGTTGTTCGCGTGGCCGGCCCCGCGCCAGAGCGGTTGCGCGATCAGAGCATAGGCATTGGGATGGGAGAACGGAACCGCGCTGGAACGGCCCGAGTAGAAGCTCTGCACGAAGTCGTTGACGCCCAGTTGAATCGTGGTCCCCGGGCTGAACCCTTTGGTCAGAAGCGTGTCGCCGAGGGTATTGTCGGTTGTCACGGTATCCGCCTGCGTCGCTGCGGACGGGCTGAGGGTTAGCAGCGAGACCGCTGGGTTACGCCGCAGCCATCCGTACCGCCCCAGCAGCTGCGCGTCGAAGCCAGGCACCGGAGATCCACCGGAATACGGAGCTGGACTGAGGGCTAAAGAGTGTGATCCCTCCAGCACGCGGCTTGTGTTATAGGACGAAGACACAGTCGAAGTAATCGGGTCCACGCTCAGCGGCGAGAGACCGGGAGACGAGAAACTGAGCAGGGGCACGGCTACAGGTGCTTCGCCAGCCGGCGTATCCGCGACAGTGTAGTTAATCGGACGCGGCAATCCGCCGCCCTTTGCCAGCGGGAGGCTCTGGTCTGCAATGGTTTGATCGACCCTTTCTATCTCGACGTCAAGATTGTTCTTGACCGCCATCGCGATGGCCTGCTGCAGGCTGAGGTAAAGCCGGCCGTCCTGCTGGTTCCCGGGCGCTGGCGCAGGACTCGGACTCTGCGCCAGCGAGAGCGACGGCGCGGGTGCGTTCGCAAGAGTCCCCGCAGCAACTGACGTCTGCGGTGTCTGTTGCGCTGCCGCTCCTGATACCAGCACGCAACTCATCCCGAAACCGCTCAGCGCCAGGCAGAAGCTACGCGGTACTGCGGCGCGCGAGCAGGCAAATTCGATGGAGCATGCTCGCTTTGCGGCGCGAGGCTCCGTCCTATTGATCCTGTCCACTCTTCCCTCCCCCGGTGCGATCTGCACTGCCGCCCAGCTGGCCGGCGGGGGCGGGCCGTGTCGTCACGCGGGCGCCTTCCGTGACCGCATCGTTGGGGTTCACCACGATGAGGTCACCATCCTCGAGCCCGGCGGTGACGTATACCTGGGTACCCAGGTCCCGCCCTACGTGCACCGGCCGCATCTGGATGACGTTGTTCTCCACTACCGGCACAAACTGGCCGCGCGCCATCGTGAGCAGGCTGTCGCCGGAGATCAGGACGCCTGGATTCGGGGCCCTGTAATGCATCTGCACGGAAGCAAACATGCCCGGCCGCAACCGGTGGCGGGGATCCCTGACCGGTACTTCGGTCAGCAGCGTCCGGCTCTGTTGGCTGAGAGCCTCGCTGCTCCGAATCACTTTGCCCTTGAACGTCTCCCCCGGCAACTCCGACAAGGTAAGGTCTGCTGGCTGGCCGATCTGCACGAAGGGCGCGTCCTGTTCCGGCACGGACACAAACACTTCCAGGCTGTCGAGATCCACCACATCGAACAATTCACCGCCCTGCGCGCCACCCGTGGGCGGCCCACCCGTGGAGTTGGCGGAGACCGCCGGCAGACCCTGTGCGGCTCCCGTAGCCGAAACCAGATTGCCGACCTCGACATTGCGCGCCGTGATGGTGCCATTGATGGGCGAGCGAACCTGTTCAAAATCTGCCAGTACCTGTGCACGAGCCAGTGCCTGCTGTGCTCCCTTCTCCGCACTCTGCATCGCCTCCAGGTTCGACTGCGCCGACTCAACGGCCGCCAGTGCTGTGTCGTCCTCCTGCCTCGAAAGAATGCCGTGGAGCACCAGCGTGTGCACCCGGCTATAGGTCGCCTGCTGCAGCCGCAGTGTGGATTGTGCTGTCAGCACGTTGTCTTTGCCTTGCTGCACAGCCGCCGCGGCTTGCCCGACCGAGGCGTCCAGATCCGGTGCCGAGATGACTCCCAGCATCTGGCCCTTGCGCACCGTATCCCCAAGGTCCACGTACCGGGCCTTCAAATAACCCGAGGCTCGCGCGTAAATGTGAGCGCTCCTGAGCGGGGTCACGGTCCCTGGCAAGGTCAGTTCCTGGTCCGAACCTGCGCTGTGTACGGTCTGCACCTCCACGACCGGCAACGCGTTCCTCTGCTCTTGAGTTCTGGCGTTCACTTCCTGGTTGCGCTTGTAGTGGGGCAGCCATCCCAGCAGCAGGGCGAGGGCCAGCACCACGACCGCAATTGGAATCCATAGCATCCGCCGGCCGTGCTTCCGCTCCGATTGCCCCCCGTACTGCGGATCGCCACCCGCCGGTGTTGATGCGGCGTCGGTATTCATTGCTTTTCTCCCTGGATCTCGTCCTCCAGCCGTTTTTCCCAGTTCACCAGACCGTGCCTGCTCATCAGCGAGTACATCACCGGCACAATAATCAGCGTGCCCACCGTGGCAAACAGGAGGCCACCGATAACCGCCCGCCCGATCGGCGCATTCTGCTCGCCGCCCTCGCCGAGCGACAGGGCCATGGGGAGCATGCCGATGATCATCGCCAGCGCTGTCATGCACACCGGTCGCAGCCGCGTCGAGCCCGCGATCAGCGCGGCCTGCTTTGCATCCTTGCTGTTCTCTCCCTCGCCGCGCGATTCGTTGGCAAAACTGACCACCAGGATGCTGTTGGCGGTTGCGACGCCAATCGTCATCAGGGCTCCCATCAGCGAGGGGACGTTAAACGTCGTCTGCGTTAGAAACAGCATCCATACAATGCCCGCGAACGCTCCCGGGAGCGCCATCAGAATGATGAAGGGGATGGTCCAGGACTGGAAGTTCATCGCCATCAGCAGATACACAAACACCACCGCCGCCGCAATTCCGACCTCCAGATTTGCGAACGATGTCTTCATCGTCAGCACCTGCCCGCTAACGACGATCCGCACTCCAGGTGGCAGGTGCTGTGAATTCTTCTTCACAATCTTCTGTACATCGCTGGCTACCCCTCCCAGGTCGCGTTGTTGCACGTTCGCGAAAACGTCCATAATGGGCAGCGCGTTGTAATGGGAAACAGTCATCGGCGAGACCTGCCGCTCGGTTTCCGAAACATTGCGTAACAACTGGTCGCTGGCGCCCGGCACCGACGCCGTCACAGCCGTCTGCTCCAGCGCATCGAGGTTGTGCAGACGGTACTGCGGCACCTGCACGATCACTGGGTATTCCACCCCCGTTGTCGGATCGAGCCAGAAGTTCGGCGCTACCTGCCCACTGCCGGAAAGCGACAACAGCACGTTGTCAGAAACGTCCTTTGCCGTAAGCGCAATTTCCTGCGCCTTCAGCCGGTCCACATTGATATTCAATTTGGGCGCATTCACCTGCTGCTGCATGAACACATCCACTGCACCCGGAACATCCTTAATTTGCTCCTGCAGCGATTCCGCGATTCGCGCTGTCGTCGCTGCATCCTTTCCCTGCACCTGCACGTCGATGGGCGCGGGCAGCCCAAAGTTCAGCGTTTGATTCGTAATGTCGGCGGGTTCGAAGAAAAACGTCTCCTGCGGAAACTTCTGCGCGAGGTCCTGCCGCAGAATCTGCATCCATTCCTGCGTTGGCCGGTGTTGGGCCGCGAGCAGCACCAGCACATCCCCATCGCCGTTACTGGTCGTATCGCTCGCCGAATAGGCGAGGTTGACGCCCCCCGGCGGCAGCCCGATATTGTTCACCACCATCTGCAGCTGCTTCGGCGGGATCACGCGCCGAATCTCCTGGTTCACCTGCCTGAACACCTGAATCGCCGTTTCAATCCGCGTTCCGACAGGCGGGCGTACATGGAATTCCATCTGACCGGAATCCACATACGGGAAAAAGTCCCGGCCGATCACCGGAATCAGAGACATCGAACCCAGGACCACCACCGCGAAGCCCGCCAGTGTCATTGCCGCGTGCTCCAGAGCCCACTCCAGTCCGCGCTCGTACTTCCCGGCAAACCAGTCGAACCCTCGGTCAAAGCTCTGGTGAAACCGCCAGATCAGGCTTCGGCTCAGCGGCGATTCCTGCTCTCGCCCCTGATACAGCGGCACTTCTTTGGGCAGAAGGAAGTGCATCATCGTGGGCACCAGCGTGCGCGACAGCCCGTACGAGGCGATCAGCGCCAGCACTACGTTCACCGCCAGCGGCGAGAAGATGTACTTCGCCGAACCGGAGAGCAGCGTTACCGGCACGAACACGATGCAGATCGACATAGTCGAGATCAGCGCCGGCATCGCTACCTGCTCGGCGCTGTCCAGAATCGCCCTGGCCAGCGGTTTCTTCGCACCTGTTCCCAGATTGCGGTGCGTGTTCTCGATCTCCACCGTCGCATCGTCGACCAGCATGCCCACCGCCAGCGCCAGTCCTCCCAGCGACATGACGTTGATCGTCTCGCCGAGAGCCGAGGACACCGCGATCGCGAACAATACCGCCAGCGGAATGGATGCGCTCACAATCAGCGTGCTTCGCCAGCTGCCCAGAAACACCAGCACCATCATGGCGGTAAGAAACGCCGCCGTCACCGCCTCCTGCACCACGTCCTGGATCGAAGCCCGCACCAGCACCGATTGGTCGAAGATCGGCGTCAGCGTCAGCGCACTGGGCAACCCCGCTTTAATGCGCGGAAGGGCTTTCTTCACCTGATCCACGATCGTCAGGGTCGAAGAAGCGCCGCTCTTGATCACCGTCAACAGCGCCGACGCCTGCCCGTTCTCGCTCACATAGCTTGTCTGCGGCTGGTATCCGTTATGGACCCACGCCACATCCTTCATCTGAACCACCGCGCCATTCACCGTCCGGATCGGGAGCGCGTTCAGCTCCGCGATCGTGCTGGGGCTGCTGTTGGTTCCCACCAGGTACTCACGGTCGCCCATCTTTTCCGTGCCCGAAGGAGTGACCAGATTCTGGTTGTTCAGCGCGACCGAAAGGTCCGAGGCGGTCAGATGATTGGCCGCCAGCTGCTCCGGTTCCACATCGACCATGATGGATCGCTGCTCGCCGCCATACGGCAGCGGCACCGCGGCGCCCTTGATAGTCGCCAGCTGCCCGCGAATAAAGTTCTGGCCCAGGTCATAGAGATCGATTTGCGAAAGTCCCTTTCCGCCCAGGCTCACCTGCACGATGGGAACGCTGGAAGCGTCGTACTTGAGCACATACGGCGGCAGGATCCCCGGCGGCATCAGGCGCAACAACGACTGCGCCAGCGCCGTCACCTGCGCAATCGCAAGATCCACCTGCACCCCCGCCTGGAAATGAATCTTGATCACGCCGACGCCGTTATAGGACTGCGACTCGGTGTACTGGATGTTGTTGACGGTCGTCGGCAGCGCGCGCTCGCAGACCCCGACGATCCGCCGGGACATGTCATCTGCATCCAGGCCGCTGTAGGTCCAGATCACGCTCACGATGGGAATATCAATGTCCGGCAAAATGTCCGTCGGCGTCGTCAGGATGGCAGCGACACCGAAGATGGCGATTAATGCCGCGACAATGACGAATGTATAAGGCCGCTGCAGCGCAAAGCGGACAATCCACATAAGCGCTCTCCTCGTTTGCCGTCCTGAGGCAGGCTTTGTCCGGTCGCCTGCTCCGGAAGAATCAATCTGTCCCTGTCGACTCGCATCTCGTCGTGAAATCCCTAATCCGAGCGACTATCGCATAGGTGCCGGCGACTTATCGTTGGGGGGCCCATCGGCCGTGTGGCACGAGCATTTTTTCCTCGTGCTTCAGCTCTGCAGAGTCCGAATTTTGACACTCTGTGGCGGCCACTCGACACACCCGCTCATCACTCGGCTCCGGAGTCGGTTGCTGTCGCCGCCACAAAAGATCAAACCTCTTCTGCCTGCACGTTGAGCCGGGTATACGTCCTCTAACAGCAGAAAATCGCGTATGCTCACGGTCCGTCTCGACCTGGGCCTCGACCATAACGGACCGCGCAGAAGCGATCAGCACAGGTGAACGTGACGTGGATTTCGTTACGGACCCTCCGTCGGTTAAGCGGGCAAGTCAATGGCCGTTGCAGTCTTCGCAGCGTGCGGAAACACTCGCTTTTCGAAGGGGCACAGCTTTAGCTGTGCCGTCGTGGCAACAGAGTTAGAACACCAATGTTCCCCATTCCTTCCTTGGTGCTCAATGGCGGTCCTGGAACGAAGCAATGGCCGACGCTTCGTCGTCGTAGATGTCAAAAACCGTATACAGCTTGACGATCTCCATAAGGTCGCGGACCCTTTTGGTGAGATTCAGCAGCTTCACTTCTCCACCGTGGTTTCTGGCGGAGGCGTATGCGCTGATCAGCTCTCCGAGCCCTGAACTGTCGATGTAGCTGATATCCCCCAGGTTCAGAAGAATCTGCTTCCTGCCTTTCCCCAGTTCCTCCCGCGTGCGCTCTCGCAGCGACACGCTGCCCTCCCCGACCGTGATGCGGCCACTGAGGTCCATGATGACCACTCCGTTCTTTTCTCGCATCTTTATCTGCATGTTCTGATCTCCTCGGTCATGGCACTAACAGATGCCGCACCGCTGGTGACCCAGCAGGCTCGGCACACAATACAGACCCATTTCACCCGTAAGATCCGAACCGAGGTCTTCTGCCGCGATAATCTTTTCCGCCAGTTCGCGGCCGATCGCCACATCCTGAAGACTGCAGTTCAGCAGGGCAGCACAATCTTCTTCGGAAAAGCCTTCGATTACCGACATAACAAAAACAAACCGTTCAAAGGCGCTGAGCGAAGTGATGGCAGCAAACGGCTGATGGGCTGCCGACACCAGCGACCGCGGCGTCGTATGGAACGACCAGCTGTATGCCTGCTTTGGCGCGGGCCTCATGGCCTGAACGGCATTCCTGATGATCGCGCGCCGGCCTTCCTGTTTGGCCCATTCCATGAATCCACCCTGGGCTTCCATGTATTCCTGCAGTGCATCGGAAAAGCACGTTTCGGCGAGCTGCCTGTCTGCGGTCACGAGGAAGGAAAGCAGATACAGGCAGTTCATCTTGTCAATGAAATCGTCCGCGCATTCGCTTGTGACCACGTACTCATACAGCGGATCGTCAAATATTTGTGAAGTGCTGGTGTACATCGCTGTTCCCTCCGGTTCCTGACTGTCTGCCGTGTCCGCGTAATCCGGCATCGCAAAAAGTGCTGCCCTGCGCCTTCGGCGGTTAGATAGAATGCACGTCAATTGCCACGCGCACGGACCTGTCGATACTGCCGGTACATTTTTAGATTCCCGCCGGATGCGGCATCCCCGCCGGCTTCGATTCGGTGCGCGTCCTGCGCGAATGCGGTTGCTGGGTTGACTTTGCTCCCCCCGTGCCAACGCCGATTCCAGCATGCCGTCTCTCAAAGGAAAAACTGGGCTCGAGCCTTTGTCGCAATGCCACCCGGCCGCGTAACCTCCTGGACTTGACCGAGCTCACCGTGATTCCGAGTCGAACGGCGGCAGCCATCGACGAGTGGCCCTCGATATCGCATAGTTTTATAGCCTCCCGCGTGCCCGGCGGCAAACGCTCCATCTCCGAGTACAGGAGCCGCCGCGCTTCGCTTTGCGAGCAGGTGATCTCCGGATTGGGGCGCCTGTCCATGAATTCCGGCGGCGGTAGTTCGAATGTCTCTGTGTGGCACAAATCCGTCAGCGAAACCTCGCGCGATCTGTGCGCTTTTCGCTTCCACATCCGCGCTTCGTTCATCGCAATGCTCACCAGCCAGGTCGAAAACGAGGACCGGCCGGCGAATCTGGAGAGATTCGCGAAGGCCTTCATGAGGGCCTGCTGAGCCACGTCTTCCGCCTCATCGAAGCTGCCGGTCATGCGGCGCGTGATCGCTAGAACCAGGCGTTTGTTGCGCAGCAGCAGCGCCTCGATAGCCGCGGAGTGACCGCTTTGCGCGGCCGCGACCAGGTTGTCATCGTCTCTTTTCGCTGGCCTTGCGTCCGTGACGCTGTCCTCGCTTGATGCAATCGGTGGATTCATTGAGTCCTCTCCTGTCTTCGGGTTCTGCACGACGGCTTCCAGTCGGGAGAATTTGATCGGAACTTAACTTGTCGGCTGCAATTGCCGGGCCACTCCTGCTCGTTGCTTCTTGTCATCCGAGGCGCGAACGGGCTCCCTCCAGTCCAAAAGTGGGGAGGCTGAACCATCGATGCGAATCGTGTCGCACTTGTCCACGAACACATACCTGCAGCGGGTATCGGAGGCCGGATACCGTTGCGAGTGTCAATTGTGCTGACAATTTTGTCGAAATTGATGTCCACTCTATGACTAACCCGGATCCTTAACTGCCCATAGCCTCAAAACGACAGCGGCGGCGGCAGTTTTGCCCGCGTCGATCTCCTCCCGACCGGAGCAGAGAGTCCGGCAGCGCTTCAGTTTTGTGCAGGCGTGACGCGGAGGCGGCGAAGGGATGTGGCGTTGCTGGCTGTGCTCTGCACGTAGCCACGAGCGCGGCCCCTGGGATGCGGACCCCGGGATGCGGCCCCCCCGGATGCGGAGGTGAGTCGGCTACGGTGCTATCTGATCAAACCAGGCTTCATAGTGCTTCCGTCTCAGCCCCCGATGACCAGAACCCTTACCCACTCGCGCGTTCCCTGCTGAGGCAGGCGCGATCTCCCCCGCTCCGCATTCGATTCGTACGCCGGCAAGGTTCCCCGCGCCTCAGAAGACAGTAATCAGAGCTTAGTTACTATTGAGTACGTTTACTCCCCAACTCTGAATCGAAAGTCTTCATACTAAGTGCCATGCATCCCCGCATGTTGTTCCATCCATCTTAGGGATGCGTGCAACACCACGCTATAGACTTCGGTCTGCAGCGGTCCCTCAACGTATCAGGCACGAGAGCTGCCAGCCCACACCGCCAACTGGCACTGCTTCGTAACAGGTTTCGCGTGGCTACCTGATTGGGCTGTCGGCGGAAACCCGGAGTGCGGAGGCGGTAGCATGCAGACCCAAATTCCCTGGCGAAGTGTAGCCCTGCGCGGTGGGCTGGCGTTGCTCGCTTCACTCGCTCTCACCTTGCATGCAGGCTCGCAGACGCTGACCACGTTTGACGACCCGAACGCATCCACGTCGGGTGGGCTCGGAACCGAGCCCACGGGCATCAATCTGTGGGGAGCAGTCACAGGAATCATGGCCGATAAAAGCGGCCGCCTGCATGGATTTGTTCGATCGCCCAGTGGCCGATTCGTCGACTTCGATGCGCCGGCCGCCGATCCCATCGTGGGCTGCACATGCCCGGTTGCCATCAATGATTTTGGGATTATTGCCGGATGGGCCGTTGATAACAACTTTGTCTATCATGGTTTTCTACGTTATCCAAACGGCGCCGGCGTGACCATTGATGCCCCGGGCGCGACTTATGGCACCAGGGTACAGAGTATTAACGATTTTGGAGTGATCACAGGGACCTGGATCGACGACCAGGAAGTCACCCATGGCTTTGTCCGGACTCTCGATGGCCACTTCACATCTTTCGATGCCCCTTCTGCCGGACAAGACGGTCTCGACGGAGAAGGCACCTTCCCGCTCTCCATCAATGATTTCGGGGTCATCGCTGGGTTCGTTACAGATTCGAACGGACTGAACCACGGATTTATCCGCAGCCCCAAAGGGAATTTCAACACTTTCGACGTTCCTGATGCGATTGGCGACTTGTTGTACAACGCCTTTATCAATGACCGTGGCGTAGTCGCGGGAACCTGGATTTCCGAACACTCCGACGAATGCCCCTGCGATATCGAAGCCGGATTTCAGCGCGCGCAGGACGGTACTTTCACCGTCTACCAGGGACCGTATGGCCCACTCCAGAATGTTCAGGTCTACGGATTAAACATTGAAGGGACTGCAGTCGGGTGGTATGGCGATACGAATGACTTTGCCCACGCCTTCGTTCGTTACACCGACGGTCATTTGGTCAACATCAACGTCCCCTCTGCATTGGAATCTGTCGGCTCCGCAATTAATGCCGGAGGTGTCGTGACAGGTTTCTGGATCGACTCAGTCGGCGCGTATCACGGATTTCTGTGGTCACCGAAACTGATAATTCATTAGCTGAACCGAAGATCGGGATTGGCGCTCGCAGGCTGCAGGCGGAGCCGATATGCGCCCGGTCACTCTCCTATTGACATTCTGTATGAGTTCCATCCAAACTCCTGTCGTCACTCGCCAGGAGGTCTCCGTTGGAGCCAACCCCGACCGCCCTTCTCCAGGGCACCCTCGACCTGCTCATCCTGAAAGCCATCGGCTCCGGCGAATTCCACGGACTCGGCATTTCCCGCCGTATCGAGCAGATCACGCACGGCGCCTTCCGCGTGAAACCCGGCTCGCTCTTCCCCGCCCTCCATCGCATGGAAGAAGCCGGATGGCTCTCCTCTGCCTGGGGCGAGTCGGAAAATAACCGCCGCGCGCGCTTCTATCGCCTCACCAAAGCCGGCCACCGCCAGGTCGGCGAAGAAACCGCACAGTGGAACCGCGTCGCCCTCGCCATGACCAACGCCCTCCGATCCACTTAGGAGCCACCCATGGTCCTCCTCGCCCGCATCCGCGCCGCCCTCCGCAACATCTTCCACAAGTCCGACGCCGAGGCCCGCCTCGACGACGAAGTTCGCGGCTACGCCGACCTCCTCATCGACGAAAACATCGCTGCCGGTATGCCGCCCGTCGAAGCCCGCCGCAGGGCCCTCGCCCAGGCCGGTGGCCTCGAGCAGATCAAGCAATCCGTCCGCGATCGACGCGCCGGCATCGGCCTCGATAATCTGGCCCAGGACCTCCGCTACGCCCTCCGCCAGATGCGGCGCACACCAGGCATTGCCGCCCTCGCCATCCTCACCCTCGCCATCGCTATCGGAGCGAATACCGCCATCTTCAGCTTCGTCAACGCCGTGCTCCTGCGCCCGCTGCCCTACCCCAGCGCAGACCGCCTCACCATCCTCATGTCCGGCCTCGGCTACTCCGGCCGCGCACCCTTCTCCTCCTTCGAGGTCTTTCATCTTCGCCAGCGCTCCACGCAGTTCGATCAGATCGCCGGCATCTGGGTCACCAACGGCGCGCTCCCCGGCGACGGTCCTGCCGAGCAGGTTAAAGTCGCCGACGTCACCTCCAACTTCCTGCCGCTCCTGTGCCCGCGCCCCGCACTCGGTCGCTTCTTTGGCCCGCAGGACGACCTGGAAAATGCGCCCAGCACCATCATTCTCACGCACGGCGTCTGGGCCCGCCGCTTTGGCTCCGCCCCCTCCATCATCGGCCGCTCCATCCGCTACGGCCGCCATCGCTCCACGGTCATCGGCGTCCTGCCCGCAGATTTCCGCCTCATCTTTCCCGACGATGCCAGCGTCCCGCCCAACGTCGAAGTCTTCGAGTCCATCCCCGTCGGCCCCTGGCAAGCGGATGGTCCTGCCTTCCTCCATGTCATCGGACGTCTCCGCAACGGCGCAACGCTCGCCACCGCGCAATCCGAGATGAACTCCGCCGCGCAGATCAACAAGCTCGGCGGACGCGCTTCCATGGGCAACTTCACCGTCTCGGTCTTTCCTCTTCAGGCCGACACGGTCCGTGAGGTTCGACCCACCCTGCTATGTCTCTTCGCCGGCGTCGGTCTCGTGCTCCTCATCGGCTGCGCCAACATTGCCAACCTCCTCATGGCCCGCGCCCGGCGTCGCCTGCGCGAAACCACCATCCGCGCCGCGCTCGGCGCATCGCGCTCTCGCCTCGCCCGCCAGTTCCTCACCGAAAGTCTGCTCCTCGGCCTGCTGGGCGCAGTCGCCGCGCTCGCCACCGGATACGCCGCCATCCATGCGATCCTTGGGGCGCGTCCGCCCTCCTTCGTCAACTTCGATCGTGTCCCCCTTGACGCCCGCGTGCTCGTCTTCACCTTTGCTGTCGCGCTCTTCACCAGCATCCTCTTTGGCCTCGCGCCGGTCTTCTCCGTCCGCCGCCTCGACCTCACCCGCGACCTCAAAGAATCCAGCCGGCAATCGACCGGTGCGCGCCGGCCCTGGACCAGCGCCCTCGTCTCCTTCGAAGTCGCGCTCGCCTTCGTCCTGCTCAGCGGCACCGGCCTGCTCATGCGCACCTTCATCAACATCCTCCACACCGATCCCGGCTTCCGCGCCGGCAACGTCTTCACCTTCCGCGTTTCCGTTCCCGGCTACGCGCCACTCCATCTGATCCAGCAAAAACTCGCCGCGCTCCCCGGCGTGCAATCCGCCTCCGCCATCTCGCATCTTCCCCTCGACGACGCCGGCAACTGGTACGACTACTACTATCGCGAAGACGCCTCGCTCGCCGAGCAAACCTCCGTCATGGCCGACCACCGCTCCATCCTGCCCGGATACTTCGCCACCATCGGCGCCACGCTCCTCGAAGGCCGCGACTTCACCGACGCCGACGACGCCCAGCACCAGCACGTCGCTGTCATCGACGACGTTCTCGCGCACCAGCTCTGGCCTGGCCAGAACCCCATCGGACACAAGATCAATCTCTCCGATTCGCCCCAGGGCTTCTATCGGTTCCAGCGCGACTGGGCCGCCATCATCGGCGTCGTCCACCACGTCCAGTACCACTCGCTCACCGCCATCGTGCGTCCACAGATCTACGTCCCCTACCCGCTCGCCCCACGCCCGTCGATGTCCTTCGTCCTCCACACCGAGAGGCCGAATATGAGCCTCGCCGCCCCGGTCCGCACCACCATCGACAGCGTCAGCAAAGACATCCCCACCACCCACGTCGAGCCCATGCAGTTCCTCGTCGATCGTGCCCACTCCGAGAGTCGCTTTGCCTCGCTCCTCGCCACCCTGCTCTCCGCGATCGCGCTCCTCCTCGCCGCCAGCGGCATCTACGGCGTCCTCTCGTACTCCGTCGCGCAGCGCACCACCGAGATCGGCATCCGCATGGCCATCGGCGCGCCCCGCACTCAGGTCCTGCGCATGATCCTCGCCGACGGCTTTACCTGGGTCCTTCCCGGTCTCCTCGCCGGATTCCTCCTCTCTCTCGCCGTCACGCCGCTGCTCGCCCGCCTCCTCTACGGCGTCCGGCCCACCAACCTGGCCAACTACGCGGTGATGCTCATCGGAGTCCTCGCCGTCAGCGCCCTGGCAGCTTTCCTCCCCGCGCGTCGCGCCATGAAGATCGATCCACTCACTGCCCTCCGCTACGAATGAACGAACAGGAGCCGCGCATGGCCTTCCCTGCGCGCATGGAAGCGGCTGTTAACAGCCGCTTCCGCAAGACGGCTTCTCACTCGCTCCTCATCGCGGTTCCGGGACATACGCATTTTGCTCCCGATTGTTAAACTGACACCACGAAGGCTTGAGCTTCCGCGAAGTGTGCATGGGCCGGGTACAGAGGAATTGTGCTCGTTGCAGAGGTGTCCCTTTCCACAGCAGCGAATCCGGTTCCGCTGATGAACGAAATGATCGGATACCTGCAGATCCATCCGGAAAAACGCAAAGCAGGACAAACGAGGGTGAATGCGGATTCTTAGCTTGCGGTTGATTGTTGCATTGATTGTCGGGGTTACCCTGGTATCGGTGGTGTCGTCCTGGTACCAGGTGAGGACCAACAAAGATGCGCTCCGCGTCGATCTGGAGAGGAAGGCGGAGACATTCGGCGACAGCCTGACCGCGGTTTCAGAATCCTACCTGGAGAAAGGGGACACCTCAGGGCTCAATTCAACGCTGCAGCGGTTTAATGGCCGGGACCACCTCGTCGGCATGGCAGTCTATGACATTAAAGGCTTACCTCTGACCAGCTCTGGCAATGTTCACGCGCTGATTCGCGCAACGCCCGAGATTATGAGAGATGCGATTGCGCGCAATCGCACCGAGACGAATTACATGCGCTCCGGCTTCCGGCGATTGTATGTAGTGGCCGCCCCACTGCATGCGACTGATGACGGCGTTGCCGGCGGCATCCTGATTGTTTACGACACTGGCTACATTCGTACGGAGATCTTCCGCATCTGGGGTCAGGCCTTTGCCCACATTGCCTTTCAGGTACTGGTGATCGTCGCCATCACGCTGCTGATCGTGCGCTGGAGCCTGGTCGGCCCTATCGCGCGCGCTGCCGAATGGATGAAGACTCTGCGCACCGACCGTCATGCGCAGCCGCCGTCGCCGAAGGACCTGGACTTTTTGAGTTCGCTCGCCAGGGAAGTTGCTCCGCTTGCCGAGAGTATGCGCCAGGCGCGGGCGGCAGCGGAGATCGAGGCGCGTCTGCGTAATCGAAGCGAATCCCTTTGGACAGCGCAGCGGCTGGCCGACCATGTCCGTACCAAACTCGGCGGCAACAACCTCTTTGTCGTGTCGAACCGCGAACCCTACATTCACAATCGGCAGGATGGTGCGATCAGGGTCACGGTTCCAGCCAGCGGCCTGGTTACGGCGATCGGGCCGATTCTCTGCGCCTGCAACGGAACCTGGATCGCTCAGGGAAGCGGCACCGCGGATAAAGACGTTGTGGACAGTCACGACTGCCTGCAGGTTCCTCCCGACGATCCGAAGTACACCCTGCGCCGCGTGTGGCTGACCAAAGAAGAAGAAGATGGGTACTATTATGGCTTCGCCAATGAGGGCCTGTGGCCGCTCTGCCACATGGCCCACACCCGGCCGATCTTTCGCGCCTCGGACTGGGCCTTCTACAACGAGGTGAATGCGCGCTTTGCCGACGCCCTGGTCGAACAAATCGCGGACGAGCAATCCCCGGTCATACTGATACAGGATTATCACTTCGCGCTGTTGCCGCGCATGATCAAAGACCGTCTTCCCCGCGCACGCGTCGCCATTTTCTGGCACATTCCATGGCCAAATCCTGAGGCCTTCAGTATCTGCCCGTGGCAGCAGGAGTTGCTCGACGGCCTGTTGGGATCGGACCTGATGGGGTTTCACGTGCAGGCGCACTGTAATAACTTTCTTAGTACTGTGGATCGCGTCCTCGAGGCGCAGGTGGACTGGGAGCGCTTCTCTGTAAAACACAAGAGTCACTGGTCTTCGGTGCTGCCGTTCCCCATCAGCGTCGACTTCCTGGAGCCCGACACCACCAATCAGGAGGGCAATACCGCCGAGGAGCGCAGCCGGTTGATCGCGGAGTTGGGAATTGAGACAACCTTCCTCGGTCTTGGCGTCGATCGGCTGGATTACACCAAGGGGATCGTTGAGCGGTTCCTCGCGGTAGAGTCTTTTCTCGAACGCCATCCGCGTTACCAGGGGCGATTCACCTTCATCCAGATCGGCGCGCCCACGCGCAGCAACATTCCCAGATATGCCGAGTTTTATCGGGAGGTAGAGAACGAGGCCGCGCGCATCAACGAGCGCTTCAAACGCGGTAAGTGGAGACCCATCGTTCTTCTCAGCCGGCAGCACAGTCATGAAGAAGTGAGACGCTATTACCGCCTCGCCCACTTGTGCATGGTCACGTCGCTGCACGACGGCATGAATCTGGTGGCAAAGGAGTATGTGGCATCCCGCGAGGACAATCGCGGTGTGCTGATCCTGAGCCTCTTCACAGGTGCCTCGCGTGAGCTGCGAGACGCGATTATTGTCAACCCTTACGACACCCAGGCTACCGGCGAGGCCATTGCGCAGGCGCTCGAGATGGATGTCAGCGAGATGACCGATCGCATGCAGCGGATGCGGAAGTCCGTCAGCGACCATAACATCTACTGGTGGGCCAGCAGCCTGATCGGCGACCTGTGCGACCTGCGCCTCAGCCGCGATACGGTGCTCAAGACTACGATCGACGTGACACGCCGTGCTTCCTGAGCACGCAAAGTAGATTCCCGCCCGTCAGCCCGGCTTCAGAAACTGAACTTGGCCGAATGGTTATGTTTTACAGGGCCTCTGCCAGACGCGGGTAGAGCAGGTATTGATTGGTCTCATACAGCGCCAGCAGCCGGCGGGTCATCAGGTAGTACGATGAGGCCGCCTGGTGGACGTAGAACGGGGCACGCAGCTTGTAGACCGAGATCCGGTGCAGCCCAATCCGCAGCAGCGCTCGTTTCAGAAGCAGCGAATCCTGGCGAATGCGCTCGGCAACGATGACCGCCTCGGCGTGGTTCCACTGCCGGACGTAAGCGGCCAGCTGAATGATGAGATCGGCATTGCGCCGCATGCGGCGGAGTCCATCCCATCCCCCCACCAGTTCCCACATCTCGTCGGTTTCCAGCTGCAGTTGGTTTCCCCGTGGCTGCAGGTGATCCAGCGCCACCCGTTCCAGACCTGCGAAAGGGACCGGTTGCAGGCGCGCCACGATCGTCTCCCACTGAGCCAGGTCGACAACTGAGAACCGCCGGGCGGATCGATGGGCGTAAAGGCCCGCGACTGCAAGGGTAACGCTAAATCCGGTAAACAGAAGAATCCACATAGTCAGCTCAACGCCTTTCCAGCCTGCTGATGCCCTGGACCCCAAGATCGAGGTGCTGCTGCAACCCCAAAAGATAGGATTGCATTGCGGGTGAAATTGTACGGGCTTTGGGCTCGGGAAGCCATAGGGTAACTATCCAATAAACAGTGGCAATCTGATAAGCGATGATTCTGATGTTGTCGAGGACCACACCGTGCCAGTTCGGGCCGAGATAGCTGTAGGCGCCCTCGACAAATAATCCGACGAACGCCCATAGGGCCCAGCCGGTAGCGATTCCCATCACGTGGTGGCGCCAGGCGAGGCCAAGGCGCGTCGAAGACAGCCCCATCGCCACGAACAGCTGCGCATTCAGCATGGCGGCGAAGAGGCTTCCCTTTTCGATCCAGTTCTCCCCCGAGGTCGGCATCACTGGATTGAGTCCAAACGACAGGGCGGCCGCAATAGCCGTTCCTGCGACGGCCACCAGGATAAACATTTTGCGGGCATCGCGAACCCAGGTGCCCGTGGGCTTCAGCACGATGCGCGCCAGCTCCAGCACAACTGCGAGTTGCAGCAGCAGATCGAGCAGCGTGCCGGCCCAGTAAGCCCAGAAGTATACCGAATTGCTGCTCCAGCGATGAATGCTGTAAAGGATCACAGCTTCCAGCACCTGGAACGCAATATAGGCCGTGAAATACGGGAAGACTTGCCAGCGGCGGCGGACCAGCAGCACAAGAATGAGCGCAAGGAGTTCGCAGAATCCAGTCGCCCACAGCACTTGTGCCAAAAGAGAGAGCTGCATCGCAGCCTCATCTTACGCTGGTCCGCCGCGCAGCTCTAATACCCAAGAACGGTTAAAATCGCCGTCATCACGTTCGAAGTGCTGCTTGAGCCAACAGGAGGACGTGGATTGCTTCCCGAAATGGTTGCATGTGCCGGCATAGCCGTCCCTGCGATCAGAGCAGCAGCGCCGGCGAGAATGAGCATACGAAGGTTGGCTTTCATGTTGATCTCCTTTTAGGCGCACCCCACAGGGCCAGGAGCTCCTTTGTATGCGAGGTTGCGCTGCAGAAGAGAGTACCCGGAATTAGAACTTTAGTGCTACCCATTTCGTAACCTTCATAAGACTTACGTTGTAAGACGAAACTGACCTTTTGCTTTCGTTGATCGATGCACCCTGTAACTGCATCGCGTCCGGAGCGAGCTGTTTGACACGGAGCGGCTGCTCATCCGCGATGCCAGGTCGTACACTCGTGTCAGTGGATGCGGGGAGTTCTGGCTGCCTGTGCGACCAATGATGCGTTCTTCGTCCTCGTCGACTCCAGGCGGCCTGATCTCATCGTCTCTGGTTCGAAAGCTTGCATGCCGTGATTGACAGCTCACGGAGGACGCGGCCGGAATCGGCGCCTGGCAGGAGAGAAGTATGGCATCTGAAACCGAACCGCGGCTGCGCTGGCTGCTCCTCGACCTGAACTCGTATTTTGCCTCGGTCGAGCAGGAGCTTCGCCCCGAGCTGCGCGGGCGGCCGATTGCCGTTGTTCCCGTCATGGCCGATACCACCTGCGCGATTGCCGCCAGCTATGAGGCCAAAGCCTTCGGTGTACGCACCGGGACGCGAGTCGGCGATGCCAAACAGATGTGTCCCGGGATCGAGCTGGTGGAAGCCAGGCACGATCTCTACGTCGATTACCACAACCGCATCGTCGAAGCCGTCGAGCGGTGCGTGCCGGTCTCAGCGGTGCTGTCGATTGACGAGATGGCCTCCAGCCTGGTCGGCCGCGAACAGCCGCTGCCCGCCGCGCTCGATCTGGCCAGGCGCATCAAGGCGTCCATACGGAACGTCGGCTCCATGCTGCGCTGCTCCATCGGCCTTGCTCCCAACCGTTATCTCGCCAAGATCGCTTCCGATATGCAGAAACCCGATGGGCTGGTCGCGCTGACTCCCGACCAGCTGCCGTCGGCCCTCAACCGGCTCACGCTGCGCGATCTGCCCGGTGTGGGCGCGCGGATGGAGAAGCGGCTCCATGAGCAGGGCATCGCGACCATGCCGCAGCTGCTCGCACTCGACCGTGAACAGCTGAACCGCGTCTGGGGCGGCATCAACGGCGAGAAGCTCTGGTACTGGCTGCGGGGCGAGGACTTCCAGGATGCGGAACTCGAGCATCAGAAGTCGATCAGCCAGAGCCACGTTCTGCCGCCTGAACTCCGCACCGAGGACGGCTGCTACGCGGTTGCCCACAAACTGCTGCACAAGGCAGCCATGCGCCTGCGCACGGCTCGCCTCTGGACGACGCACGTTTCTCTGACCATCAAGTACGCAACCGCTCGCGGAGAATCCCAGCATTCATCCGGAATTCATCAGTCGGTCTGGTCGGAGGGCCTCTCCGTAATCGAGTGTCAGGACAATCAGACCCTGATTGAGACCCTGCAAAAGCTCTGGGCTGCACGGCCGCAGGACCACAAGCACCGCAGACCCTTCTACGTCGGTATCTGGCTGGGAAACCTCGTACCCGATCACCTGCACACCCTGAGTCTCTTCTCCAGCCTTGAAATCGAGTCGAAACGTAACCGCCTGACCAGCACGATGGACGCACTGAACCAGAAATATGGGACCGCCACGCTCTTCTCAGCCAGCATGCTTCTGGCCCGCGCGGCCGCCCCGACCCGGATCGCCTTCACCAACATCCCGGACCTCTTCTGACGGCCCGCATCTCTTCTGACAGATGGTCCGCCGGTCGCCGCCGAATCCTGCAGATCAGCATCAGCGAATACACAGCGCGGCGACAGTGGCGTCGTCTGTCTGGATACCAGCCGAAAATCCGTCCATCGCGTCAAGAATTGATCGGACCAGTTCGTCCGCCGATCCCATCCCGCGCCCATTTGCAGCCTGGAGGAAGCCTTCAACGCCCCACTCCTCGCCGGATGGGCTGAACGCCTCGACTACGCCGTCGGTGTAAGCGACGACCCGGTCGCCGGGCTGCAGCCGCACAACCCCCTCGTGCCAGACTGCGTCGGGGAACAATCCTACCGGGGCCCCGCTCGGCTCGAGCCAATCCATGGCGCCGTCACGGCGAAGGACCACCGGCGGATTGTGCCCCGCATTCACATACCGCAGCGTGCGCGCCTCTCGGTCCAGCACAGCGTAGAAAAGCGTTGCATAGCGATCGGCAGGCGACGAAGCGCAGGCCTGGGCATTCACCACACGCAGCAGAGCGGCCAGGTTCTCTCCTGTGAACAGAGCAGCGGTCCGCAGCGACGCCTGCACGCTGGCCATCATCAGGGCGGCAGCTACCCCCTTTCCCGAGGCGTCGCCCACCAGCATCGCCAGCTGGCCGTCGGCCTGGCAGGAAAAGTCGAAGCAGTCCCCGCCCAGGGCGCGCATTTGCCGGCAGCTTGCGCCGTAATCCACCCGGCCATGGCTCCGGACCGGCCCTCGCATGAATCGCTCCTGAACGGAACACGCCTGAAGCCAGTCCTGGCTGACATCCACCACCATATCCTCGGTCGTCATCGGCTAACCTCCACTCGTAGTCGTTTCCCTGCGCCCAATTTCGACACGGGGTCCCGATTCTCCCGGCAAATTTTTTCTGCGAGGCATGTCGAGAGTGCGATACCAGCTCCGACTACTGGATGAAAGCGCAGGAAAAAGGCCGGACCCGAACCTGCGGCGCACAATATCTTTTCAACCCGCCGAACAGGGTTGGATCAACCTCAACCGCATTCATTAGTCACAGATGGAGAACATCTCATGAAATACATTCTTCTGATGTCCAGCACCAAAGCCGGTGTTTCCGGGTATCACACCTGGTCGCCGAGCGATCGGGATACGCACATGCAGACCCTCGGCGCCATCGTGAAGGAGTTGGTGGAAAGCGGAGAGTTCGTCGCCACCCAGGGCCTTGCCGAACCAAAGGAAGCCAAAGTCGTCCGTGGCGAGAAGAATGGCATGCCAATAACGGATGGCATCTTCCCCGAGTCGAAGGAATTTCTGCTGGGTTACTGGATCGTTGACGTGGCGACACCTGAGCGCGCTTACTCCATCGCGGGTCGCATCGCGGCAGCGCCCGGACCCGGCGGCATTCCGACCAACATGCCGATTGAAGTACGGCAGTTCGCAGATTCCCGGCCAGCCGCGAAGTGATCCCGTGACAGCCGGCGCTCGATTCGAAAGGCGCTCTTCAGTCAAAGCTAACGACCGAAAAGGAGCTTAAGAAAATGAAATACATTCTGATGATGAATGGGAAGAAGTCGGATTTCGAGGGCTATGCCCGGTGGTCGAAGGAGGATCTTCAGGCCAATGTTGCGTTCATGCGCTCCTTCAGCAAAGAACTGAAGGACTCCGGGGTATTCGTTGCCTCGGAGGGCCTGGGCTGGCCCAATGAGGCCCGGCTCGTACGCGCCGGCAGCAAAGGGGAGCCCATTACCGATGGAGTGTTTCCGGAATCCAAAGAGTTCCTTGCCGGTTACTGGATCGTCGACGTGGAAAGCCCCGAGCAGGCCTGCGCGATTGCCGCTCGCCTTTCTCAGGCGCCCGGCGCGGGAGGGACGACGGCTGGCATGCCTGTCGAAGTGCGGCAGGTGCTGAGCGGCCACAGCGATTTGGGTCTTTAAAGTCGTGCCTGGAGAAAGCATGAACGGACAAACTCCGGAAATTCCGTTCGAGCACCTGCTCCGCGAACTCGCGCCGCAGGTGCTCGGCGTAATCGCTCGCCGCTTCCGTGATTTTCCTTCGGCCGAAGACGCGGTGCAGGAAGCGCTGCTCGCGGCCTTCCGGCAATGGCCGAACGAGGGCATTCCCGAGAATCCCCGCGGGTGGCTGATCCGAGTGGCATCCAGGCGCATGACGGACATGATGCGCAGCGACATGGCGCGCCGCGAACGCGAGACCGCAATCGCCGAAGAGGAACCTGCAGTTGAGCCCGTGGAAGAGATCGAGGCGGAGATGGATCCCGAGGACACCCTGATTCTGCTTTTCATGTGCTGCCACCCTGCCCTGAGCGCGTCCTCAGCCATCGCGCTGACCCTGCGCGCGGTGGGCGGCCTGACCACGGCGGAGATTGCCAGGGCGTTCCTCGTTCCCGAGGCGACCATGGCGCAGCGCATCAGCCGCGCCAAACAAAACATCCGCGCGTCGGGAGTCCCCTTTCGTGCGCCGGCCCTCGAGGAGCGCGCAGACCGGTTGCCCGCGGTCCTTCATGTGCTGTACCTGATCTTCAGCGAAGGATATGCGAGCAGCATTGGCGCGCATCTGCAGCGGCTGGATCTGGCGCACGAGGCGATCCGCCTGACCCGCGGTGCGCGGGCTCTGCTGCCGGACGACGCGGAGGTCGCCGGCCTTCTGGCCCTGATGCTCCTGACCGACGCGCGACGGATGGCGCGAACCGGGCCGGAGGGCGAGCTCATCCCGCTGGACAAGCAGGATCGAAGTCTCTGGGACCGCGACGAGATTGCCGAAGGCACCGCCCTGCTGACCCTCGCTCTCTCCAGAGGAGTCGTTGGACTCTACCAGTTGCAGGCTGCGATTGCCGCGGTTCATGACGAGGCGGCGCAGCCCGAAGATACGGATTGGCCGCAGATCCTGGCACTCTACGAACTGCTGCAGCGCGTCGCGCCCAGCCCCATGGTGACGCTGAACCACGCTATTGCCGTCGCCATGGTGCAAGGACCGGCACGCGGGCTGGAGCGGCTGCGGGTGCTCGACCGGGACGAACGAATCAGCGGCCATTACCGGCTCGATGCCGTGCGCGGCCACTTGTTCGAGATGCTGGGAGACACCGGGAAGGCCGTCCAGCACTATCGAGCTGCCGCAGCCCGGACGACCAGCCTTCCCGAGCAGAATTATCTGATGACGCAGGCGGCTCGGCTCGAGGAGGCTCGCCAGGAGCCAAATACCAGCCCTGCTGCCGCCCCGGAATCGTCAACGTGACTCCACGCAAACGCTCAGCCGCGTTTCGGGCGGCGAACCACCCTCACCTTCCCGCTCTTTTGTCCTCCGCAGAAAAATCGATCGCGCCCATCGGACTCGAGTCCCGAGACGTTGGCTCCACGCGGCATTTCCAAAGCCTCAAAGACCTCTCCTGTGCGGGAATCGACGCGGCGCAATTCACTCTCATCACCCTCAGAGGTCGCGTGCCAGAGTTCGCCATCGACCCACGTGACCCCGGTGACGAAGCGGTTTGACTCGATTGTGCGAAGAACAGCGCCGGTGTCGGGATTGACCTGATGGATCTTCCGATCCCGATACTGCCCCACCCAAAGTGACCCTTCCGCCCACGCGAGTCCCGAGTCCCGGCCGCCGCCGGGCGCCGGAATCGCGGCGAGCACACGCCCGGTCTTCACATCGATCTTCTGGATGCGATCCTCCGCGATCTGGAACAGGTGCTTGCCATCGAATGCGGTTCCGGCGTGTGCGGCAACATCGATCGAGCGCACAGCTTGTCCGCTCGCAGGATCGAAGGCGTGCAACTTGTCGCCCGACGCGAACCAGACATGCTCGCCGTCATAGGTAACTCCGTTCACGCTGTCGGCGCCCGGAAAGGGACCGTACTCACCGATAACTTCGGCTGCTGATCGTTTCATGCATTCACCTTAATCAATTGGCAGCGGAGCCGGGAGTAACAAAGTTGTCGTGAATCCAGGTACCGGCGGAGTAATCCAGCGGCGAGCCCGCGCCTGACCGAAGGACTGCACCTTTCCAGCCGCCGCCAGCGAATCAAGCGCTCTCTGCACGGTTCGCTGGCTTCTCCCAAGCGCAATGGCCAGCGCGGAACTCGACCACGACTCACCGTCGGCGAGGAAAGCCAGCACGTCGCTATTCTCGTCATCGACCGGTCGCGCCAGCACAACCACCTCACTCGCGCGGCGAGGAAGCAATGTGAACCCGCGCTTCGTCGCACTGACCTCGGCCAGTGGCCGAAGTATTCTGCGCAGCCGTCCGATTTCGACGCGCAATCGCATGCGATGCGATTCATCGACGAATCTCGCTCCGAAAGCACGGGCAAGAAGCAGGTCTCTCGGAACGTCACCAGGCCACGCCTCAGCCAGCGCGCGTGCCAGCGCCAACAACACCGGCCGTGTCACCAGCGAAACTATGGTGCGTGGATCACGCACCACATTCCGGCACGCGTCGATGACCAGCGCTCCTGAGCCCAGCAATGCTTCGACTTCTTCCAGCAGCAGCGGTCGTTCTTCACCACGTGTAATCAGGCGCGCTGCCGGTGTATGCAGGAGGCGAGACGCATTTTCAACCTCTGCCATCAGAGCAGGAACGCCCGCTTGCCGCGCTCCATGTTCGGCCCGGGCAAGCGCCGCACGCGCCGCTTTCGTGCGGATGCGGCGCATCGCGATCCCGGCAATGACCAGCTCGTATGCGGTACGAGACGCCGCAGAAAGGGCGCAGGGTCGAAATCGGCCAGCATCTGCTCCGCCTCATCCAGACGCCCGATGAGAACAAGACGACGAACCTCAAGATATCGCGCATGCGCCGCGTTCAACCGGTCCCCGTGCTCTTCCAGCGTCACCCGTGCTGCATGAAGCGCTTTCGGCGGCCAGCCCAGGTCGCGCGCGGCCAGCGCAATCTCGGCTTCGGCGACGATGCACCGCGCGCGTGCCACGGATTCTTTTGGACGAAAGGCCCGTCTCGCCTTCCGCAGGAGTTCCCTCGCCCGTACAAACTCTCCGAGCTGCGCCATCGCGATGCCGCGAAGCGCCAGCGCAGGCGCATCATCGCGCAGCGCGATTCGTTTCAATGCGCCGAGGGGATCGCCTGCGGACAGAGCGCGCGCTGCGGCTGTGATTAGAGAATCCATCCGAATCCCGCCACACTTGTCACTCCCAGGTCGTTCGATTCCTGTATCAGTATTTGTACATGGCCGCCAGACACCCGGACATATCCGGGACAAAGCGAAAGGCCAAAATCCAACGGAGGTAGAAGAGGCGATGACAACGCAGATGCCAGCAGACAGGGAGAGAGATAAGGAACACGGAAAAGCATCGATGAACACACCCCCCATCGTGTCGCAGCAGGAGTGGGAGACTGCGCGCCAGCAACTCCTCCTTAAGGAGAAGGCTTTCACCCGCTCCCGTGACGCGCTGGCTGCCGAACGCCGGCGGATGCCGTGGATGGCGGTGGAGAAGACGTATTTGTTCGACGGGCCCGGAGGCAAGGTAAGCCTGCTCGACCTGTTTGAGGGCCGCAGGCAGTTGGTCGTCTATCGCGCCTTCTTCGAGCCAGGGGTGTTCGGCTGGCCCGAACATGCCTGCCGCGGTTGCTCCCTGGGCGCCGATCAGGTCGCCCACCTGAGCCACCTGAATGCCCGCGACACCACGCTTGTCTACGCCTCGCGCGCGCCGCAGACAGACATCGCGCGCCTGAAGGAGCGCATGGGCTGGGAGATGCCCTGGTACACCATCACCGACAGCTTCGACATCGACTTCGGTGTGGATCAGTGGCACGGCCACAATGCATTCATCCGCGACGGCGACAGGGTCTTCCGCACCTACTTCATCAACAACCGCGGCGACGAGGCGATGGGATCCACCTGGAGCTACCTCGACATCACGGCGCTCGGCCGCCAGGAATCTTGGGAGGACTCGCCGGAAGGTTACCCCCAGACCCCGCCGTACAAGTGGTGGAACTGGCACGACAACTACGACGCCGAGCCCGCCCCTCACCCAAAGTGGGTCGATATCCTGACCGACCCTCAGGGAGCCGCCGCGCGAAGGCGCGACGAAGAGACGAAAGCATAATCGAGGGCTCCGAATTTGCGGTGAAGTGGATACCCCGGCACGACCACTTCCCCAACCCCTGCAGGCGCGCTGCTGGAAACGGAGACAGCATCATGGCTCACACAACGTACCTCGCTGACAACTTCGAGTCCGCCGCCTTAAGGCCGAAACGCTCCCTCGCGGTCGTTGGGGAGGTTTCCGGCCACGCCTTCCTCGCCGTCTCAGCGCTGCTCTTCACCGCAAGTGCGGCGCTGACCACCGCCTGGTGTGCGTCCATGTCCGCGATGGAAAAGATGCCAATGCCCGGCGGCTGGGCGATGTCGATGGCGTGGATGCGCATGCCCGGACAAACATGGATCGAGGCCGCAGCGTCGTTTCTCGCTATGTGGGTCGTCATGATGGCGGCCATGATGTTACCGTCCCTGGTGCCAATGCTGTGGCGCTACCGCCAGGCTGTCGGCTGGACTCGCGAATCGCGCCTGGCCGGTCTCACTGCGCTGGCAGGGCTCGGCTACTTCTCCGTGTGGTCCATTTTCGGACTGGCTATTTTTCCGCTGGGCGCGGCGGCTGCAGCGCTCGAGATGGCGCACTCGGCACTGGCGCGCGCCGTTCCCATCGTGGCCGGATTAGTCATCCTCATTGCTGGCGTCCTCCAGTTCACAAACTGGAAAGCGCGTCACCTTGCCAGCTGCGGCGAAACTCCGCAGCGCGGCCGAACACTGCCCGCGGGGGCTGCTGCAGCATGGCGACAGGGTGTCCGCTTTGGGCTCCATTGCGGTCTTAGCTGCGCCAACCTGACGGCGGTCCTTATGGTTCTCGGCGTTATGGACCTGCGCGCCATGGCCGCCGTCACGGCCGCGATCACCGCTGAACGTCTCGCACCCGCCCGTGCGTCCGTCGCGCGAGTGATCGGCGCTGTCGTCACCGGAGCTGGATTGTTATGGATCGCAAGAGCGGTGGCAAAGTTCTGATCAACAATATCTGAGCGGCATTCCATCCTCGCGCTCAGGGCCTCGCCGCCACGCATGCGAACCAGGAACCGGATTCGACTTCGGTCCGCCGCCCTCGCCGGCAGCATCCTCTCCGCCAGATCGTCACCCATACCTTCCCCCTCGGCGAAGCACCCCAGGCCTTCGAGCACTTCCGCATGGGTGCCGATGCCTGCAGGATCCTGATCCTGCCGAACAGTTGACCAGCCCGCCTGAATCCCTGTGTGTCGGACTCAGTGGCGAACGCCGGGTCTATAATCAGCCCGCGCTGTGAAGAAGATCACCACGACCCGCCAAACTCGATACCGCGATACGACGCCTGGCGCTCGACGGCTATGATTGGGGCGCGTGACAGCGCAAGCCTCCCGCGGATAGCAAACCCGGCTCATGGAAGGGGAACCACCTGGAAGAAGAAAGTCAGCACAAGACGAAGGATGGCGGAATCAGCCAACCCCTTTTCGACGTGGCAACGG
Source organism: uncultured Acidobacteriota bacterium (assembly GCA_963825195.1). Taxonomy (GTDB): domain Bacteria; phylum Acidobacteriota; class Terriglobia; order Terriglobales; family Acidobacteriaceae; genus Palsa-343. The sequence goes on along the minus strand of CAWGSD010000005.1, from coordinate 3,421,065 downwards.
TTTCGGATATGTGCGTCGATCTGATTCTTCACGGCAATGTCCGTCCCCGCTTCGGCCAGCAGGAACAGATCGTCGAAGGTTATCGCCTGGAACTGGGCGGTTCAGCCAACATATTCGCGAGCCAGATGGCCAAACTTGGCTTGCGAACAGCCGTGATTGGTTACGTTGGCTCCGACCTCTTCGGCGATTTCGCCCTGCAGCGATTGATGCGATCGGGGGTTGACGTCTCTCTGGTCCGGCAAAGCCCCTCCATCCCCACAGGGCTCGGCGTGCACCTCTCGGAACCGGACGACCGCGCCATCCTGACCGTTGTCGGCACCATCGACGCTCCCCAGCCCGCGGACCTGCCGGCCTCTCCGCAAACTGTTTGCAGGCACTGGCACCTGGCAAGCCCATTCCTGCTGCGGAATCTTAGTTCCAGCTGGCCGCAGTTTCTTGCTCGCGCCAGGGCAGCGGGAGTTACCATCTCGCTCGATCCCAACTGGGACACCGCGCAGGCCTGGAACATCATCGCGGATTTGCTGCCATGGGTCGATGTCCTCCTGCCCAACGAAGCTGAGGCGATGGCGCTCACCGGACTGAATGATGCGGCCGAGGCAGCGATCCGGCTGGGAGAAAGCGGGGCCCTGGTTGTGGTGAAGCGCGGCGAGCGCGGCGCCATCGCTGTCAGCCGCGGCCAGACCTTTGAGGTTGCTGCCGCGCCCATCGCTACTCCCAACGGAACGCCGGTAGACACGGTTGGCGCAGGGGATAATTTCGATGCCGGTTTCCTCAGCGCGTGGATGGCCGGTAAGTCCATCGAGGAGTGCTTGTCGCTCGGCGCGCTGTGCGCTGCAGCCAGCCTGACCTGTGCCGGTGGCATCGAAGGCCAGTTAATCAGACCTATCCATACGTGAACGTGCGGCCATGAAGGCAATGGATTCCGCTCAGAGAAATTCGGTGTGTAAGGCAATACCCTGGGGGAAAGGCATGAAGCTCGCCGGCAATCGAGTAAGCAGAGGCCACGGGTGCACGATCGCTCTTATTTGTCTGCTCTGCAGCGGAGCACGCGCTCAAACCGACAATCATATCTGTCTTGAGGCAAACGGGTGGAAGGTCGAGTGCGCGCCGCAGAGCGGGACTCTGACCATCTCCGCAGAAAAGCTCGGCATCCTCGCCAGGGATCTCCATCTCGAGGAGGATCGCCCATCGGGTCCTGCGCAGCTGACCAGCTTTTCCGCCCGGACCACCGATGATGGTCAGCTCGTTATAGAAACCGCCAAGCCGAATACAGAATGGATTTTTGTTGCCCGTCCGGACGCGCTCACCATCACCACCACCGACTTTCACGCGACGTTAGCCGGCTGGGCTCCGTCGTCCCCGGATCGGACCGTCAGCGTTCTCCTCGATCCGCAGGGCGAGCCCGTGACCTGGGCGGGAACCGACGAGGCTGTCGGCAGCTATGGCGGTTCAGAGACCACAAGACCTTCTTATCTGCCGCGGCGCCATCCGGAGGTGATGCACCTGGGACTCGGTCACGTCTCCGGCGCAGGAATGCACAGCCTCTTCGATCGCCTGGCCGACACGGCGGTCGACTTCGGGGAACGAGCGGAGCTGCAGGCTGATCCCAACCGGTCCGATGGCTACGCTCTCACCATCCCGGTCCGCGACACCGCCACCATCCGAGTTATACCGGACTATTTCACCCATGTGCTGGGAGTACCGTTCTACAAGCGTTACAACGATCGATACTTTCCCACCGCACCGGTCGTCTGGTCGAGCTGGACCAGTTACTATGCTGCGGTTACCGAGCAGGACGTTGTCCGCAACACGGATTGGCTGGCAAAAAACCTGAAGCCGTACGGCTTTGAATATGTCGTCCTGGATGATGGCTATGACCGGCCGCCGGATTTCGACTCGCACGATGTCCCCAATCAGTCCGGCGGTCCCGCGCATTCTTTTGGACACTCGTGGACAGAAAACTGGAGCAGGGAACGGTTCCCCCACGGCCCCGAATGGCTGACCGGCTATATTCACGCAAAGGGTCTTAAAGCCGGGGTATGGCTGGTGCCCAATGCGTACGGCCCCGCGCTCGCGGCTCATCCCGACTGGTACCTCTACGACCGGCAGGGTAAGGTCATCACGGACTATTCGACACCCGCTATGGATTCGACCAACCCCGAGGTTCTCTCCTTCCTGAAGCACTTATTCAACAGGCTCGATGCGATGGGCTTTGACTACTATAAGTTCGATGGCGAATCGGCGCTTCCGGCCTACGCCCCGCCCGTTGACAAGAGCCGCCTGTATAACAAGTCGCTCGATCCTGTCGATAACTTCCGGGACAGAATGGGAGTCATTCGCCAGACCATAGGCGAACAGCGCTTCGTGGAAGAATGTCCAGCCGGAACTCCGCTGAATGGAATCGGCTTCGTCGATTCCTACTTCAACGGTCAGGACCTGTACGGCAACTGGCACGGTATGTACTCCCTGTTCAGTTCCATTACCGGCAACTTATTTCTCAACCATATAGTCGTTTATGTCATGCCCGGCGAAGGTCTGGAGCTCGGCGAGCCGATGACCATCGCCCAGGCGTCCGGCAGGCGGCCAGCTGAAACCATCGAAGTCGAGCGCACGCGGGAGGATCCGGCGACCGGGTTCGGGACGACTCTCCCCGAGGCACGGACGCTGGTGAGTTATGTTGCCCTCACCGGAGTCGTCTATCCCCTCGCCAGCGTCATGCCGGAGCTGCCGGCCGAGCGTCTCAGGCTGCTCCAGCTCACCATGCCGACCTTGCCTATCATGCCCATCGATCTGTTTAGCCGAGGTACAGATTCGCGCTGGGACCTGTTTAAACACGTTCGCGCCGACGACTACATCCATCACTATCCTGAACTGCTGGATCTGAAGGTGAATTCGACTGCCGGCGTCTATGACGTCGCCGCAGAAACTAACTGGCGCAGCGAAACAACGGACCGGAGCCTCAGCTTCGATCAGCTCGGTCTGCCTCTGGACCACAGATACATCGTCTTCGATTTCTGGAAGCAGCAGCCCCTCGGAACCTTCAAAGACAAGATCGACCTCTCCATCGCCCCGCATGATACCCGAGTGCTGTTTGTTCACCCGGAACAGAACCGGCCCCAGCTGATCGGAAATTCCCGTCACATATCGGGCACTTACTCCATCGTTTCGCAGTCCTGGAACGAAGCGAGAAAGGAAATGAGCGGACAATCGCTTCCGGTTGCCGCTGAGCCGTATGCCCTGTGGTTCAGGATTCCACCAGGCTACAGGATGAGTTCTGTACAGGTTAGCTCACAGGGCAGGACGATCGCCGCCCAGTGGAAGCAGGAGGGCGAATTCGCCAGCCTCCGCTTTGTGGGAGCCGACGGCCCTGCCGACTGGGTCATCCGCTTTTAGATGGGCGGTAACTCGTCTAACTTCCTGAGATCGTCAGAGCAGTTGCCAAACAGCAGTACGGAGGAATGGGAAAAGCATGCAGAAGACCATAAATGCTCGTTGGTTCTGGTATTCCCTGTTGTGCGTCTTTTCCTGGGGGCTATGGGCTCTCCTGTCCAAACTGGGTTCGCGGGAAATTCCTCCGGAAACCATGCAGTTTCTGTTTACCATCGGCTGCCTGCCCGTTTGCCTGGCGCTTCTCATCGCGCGTCGATTCAGGCTTGAAAAGAGCCCCCGCGGTATTTTTTATGCCGTGCTCAACGGCGTGCTGTCGGGTGTCGGTGGGCTCACACTGTTCGCCGCCTACCACACCGGCGGCAACACCTCTCTTATTACAGCCGCGACGGCTCTGTATCCCATGATTACCGTAGTCCTGGCGGTGATCGTGCTGCGTGAGCGGATTCGCCCTCTGCAGTTCGTCGGCCTCGGCTTCGCCGCTGTGGCTATCGTCATATTCTCTCTCTGAGGTGATGGTGGTGCACGTATATCCCTGGTTTTGGTTTGCCGCCGTCACCCTCGTTTCCTGGGGCGTTGTCGGCCTGCTGCAAAAGCTGTCGACGAACTATATATCGGCCGAGTCGTCCCTCATCTGGCTCGTGGCCGGCTTTATGCTGCTGGAGCCGCTTTTCTATCCGGGAACAAGTGTGCTTCATTACTCAGGCTGGAATCTCGCATTTGCTCTGCTCAGCGGATTGTTGAACGCTCTGGGCGCATGGGCATTGTTCGCCGCACTCAAGGCCGGCGGCAAGGCATCCATCGTCGCCCCGGTCACGGCCCTCTATCCGGTGATCGTCATCGCGCTGGTTCCGTTTGTGTTGCATGAGGCCATTACCGGTCTTCAGGTAATCGGTATCGTCTGCTCCCTCATCGCCGTCGCCCTGCTGTCGTCATAGGCTCAACTTCACCGTCGTTTATCATTCCGCGGGCCATCGGAAGTGATCCCGCAGGCCAGGATGCCGGCTCGGCTGCGGGATCGTTAGCTTGTCCCTGCTATACAGAGCCTGATAAGGAATATATGATGAGTCGCAACGATCTGGCTGCCTGAGGGCTGAACCTGTTGAGGAGCGTGGCTGTCGGAGGCCGTCGTGGATACAACAGATGGTGAAGTAACGGCGCTGTTACACTCTCTGCGTAGTGGCGATGAGCTGGCTCGGGAGAAGTTATTCAGGCTGGTCTATGCGGAGTTACATCGCCTCGCTCGTTCTTACATGCGGCGAGAGAGGGCCAATCATACCCTGCAGCCAACCGCGCTCATCAATGAGGCCTATCTTCGTCTGGCCGACGCCTCCATTGACTGGGAGAGCCGAGCGCATTTCATCCAAATCGCGGCGACTGCGATGCGCCGGATCCTGGTCGATCACGCGCGGGCTCACCTGGCTGCTGTCCGGGGTGGCAACATGCAGCAGGTGGAGTGGGATGAGGCACTGGGCATACCCGCGGAACGATCGCCGGGCCTGGTCGCCCTGGATGATGCCCTGCAGCGGCTCGAAACCATCCATGCCAGGCAGGCGAAAGTCGTCGAGCTGCGCTACATCGGCGGTCTCTCCTTCGAGGAGATCGGCAGCGTCCTCGAAATCTCGCCGCGCACCGCCAAGCGCGACTGGGCTATGGCACGTCTGTGGCTGTTCAGAGAGATCAGCCCGCCATCGCCATCAACGTCGGATTCCCAGCATTAGTGTCCTGAGTCTGAAGTTCTTTGAAGAATAGTTCTTTAGCTTTGTATCGGGGTACGAGTCTTTGTATCAGGAGCACGACTTCAGAGCTTACAGAAAAATTCGTTGTTTTGAAGGGGCACAGCTTTAGCTGTGCCGTAAGTGACAGAAGATAAGTTGGGCTTTAGCTCCCTGAGGAGTGACTTTTTTCGGCCTCAATATGCCTTTTTCCGCAGCCTCTTCAGTCGTGCCGTAAAGATCGCAAAAGCGGCCACGGCACTAAACGCGGGGCAAACCACCAATTAGTGCCATGACCCGAAACAATGAACTTCATCCGCCTTCTTATGTGTTCCGTTATGGAAGCTTTATATGTTCCGTTATGCTGCTGAGGTTTGCGCAGCCACTTGTCTTAAGCGTGTATTGGACGTCGCCGGACCCGCTCTTCAGTGTGCAGGTTAGATTGTTGCCGGCAGGACTACCAGGGTTACCGTTGAGCGGCGCAGGACTGCAAACCGACAGATCGCCAATGGAATAGGCCGTGTAGGGCTGCCACGTTATGCTGTCTCCCACCGATGCCTCAATCGGGTTGTTCTCATCGGCGGGATTACCATCCGGAAAAACAGCGGATTTACCGCCCTTGTCGCAGTCGACGGCGACATTGATATGACGCGGAGGTGGAGTCCCACCGGCGGCCGCTGGTCCGGCGATAGTTGTCCCGACCGCCTGCAGCCAGGGCTTCGCGGTCGGTTTGGGCCAGATCCCGAACAATCGCTCCAGGTCCACACCCAGAATCACCACAATGTCTTTGATCGTTTGAACAAAGCGAGCGAACTTAGAAGCGTGACCTCCACCCGATGTACTCGAGGGACCAATTCCCGGGTCATAGCAGGTGCTCGGCGTCTTATCCAGCGCGCAGTCGTAGAGATAGACCTGCGGAACCGTCAGCGGCGCGAAGGTGCACTGGTTACCGCCATTCGGCTCGGAACATGGGACTTTGCTGGAGAAGAAGCGAATACCCGTGGATGTCGATTGAGGATTAGAGGATTTCCACTCAATGATATCGCCTCTATAGGGCGCGAGATTCACCTTGGTATCGGGCTGAACCTCGAACACGATATGATTCGGCCGATACCTGGCATCCAGCCCCACACCCAGCACAAATCCCGCCACCATAACTCCTGCATAGGCCCAGATAGACCCGCCGCCGATGCGCCGGCCCGCAGCCCCTTTGTTGTCGCCGCTTTCAGAATTCATTGGGCTCATCCTTTCTTCGAACCATTCGTAGCCTCTTACGAGGACTGGGACGTTTTGGGGGACCGCAGCTTAGCAATGTGAGAAAGATAGCGAGGATCTTTTCGCAGGCTCGCGAGATCGAGAGCCAGATCGACGTTGATCGGCGCAAGGCCGTTGTCGATGCAGGTCAGCAGTAACTGTAACGCCTCCTCCTTCTTGCCCAGCAGCGCCAGGGCCTGCACAAACATGAATCGGGAGTCGACGTCATTCACTCCCAGTGCTTTTGCGCGCGCCATGTCCGTTTCGGCGCGAGCTCTGTTGCCCAGCTTGGCGTCGTAAAAGGCAAGGGTAGCCCAGCGCGTTCCGGCCCGGGGATTCGCTGCTGTAAAGTCGGCGACCAGGCTGGCTGCCCTGGCATAGTACTTTCTCACCATGGGCTGCTGACCCTGCACCGCGTAGCAGTCGCCAATGTTGCGCCAGACGAGATGGTCGCCCGGCATGAGCGCAGCGGCTCGCTGATAGTTGTCCAGGGCGGCGGAGTATCTGCCGTCGGAGAATGCCATGTCTCCGAGCAGAAGATAGGCATCTTCGTTAGGAGCAACCTTCAGGCTTCGCTCGCAGGCGGCCATCGCCTCATCCCGCCGGCCCTGTTCCAGATACATAGTGGCCAGATTGGCGACCGGCATCGCTACGTTCGGCGCAACGCTGGCCGCAAAATTGTACGCAGCCTCGGCGTCTTTATATCTTGCTTGTCGTGCCCGTATCCATCCCAGCTCGTCCCAGGCAGGCCAATAGTTCGGCCTCTCCTTCAGAATGTCGCGATAGACCTGTTCCGCCTGCGGCCATCGGCCCAGATCGCGAAATGCCTGGGCCTTGTAGAGCAGCGTCTCCGGGTTTCCAGGATCCGCGTGCAGCGACCGGGCGAAGAAATCGAGTGCCGCCTCTGTCTTGCCCGAATACATCTGGACCAGCGCATGGCTGAACAGGCCGGTCGCCGATGCCGGATTGTAGCGAAGTGCAAGGGAGGCATTCCGGGCGGCCAGATCCAATCCCGCGGTGTCTCCGCCGGAAAGATAGAGATGGATATAATCGACAGCCAGTTTGGCATATCCGAGCGCAAAGTGCGGGTTTTCCGCGAGCGCCTCCTGATACTTGAGAACCGCAGGGGTCAGGCCCGCGTCGTTTGGCTGATGGGCCAGTTGCTCAGCATCGCTGAAACTGCGAAAGACTTTAGGAGAAACGCGCCTTAGCTCTTCCTGATCGCTGAGCGCATGTTCGCGAGAAGGCAGGCCCAGCAGAAGAGCTGCAGCCTTCGCTCCGTCGTTTGCCAGTTTCGGCAACTCGTTCGGCGTACAGGTCAGGGTGGTTTTGCGCAGCACTCGTTGGGTCTCCGCGTCCACGACGCGCAGGGCCAGCGAAAGAATCGACGGAGCGGAGTGAAGCGAAGCCGTCAGCGCCAGATTGGCCCCCAGCGCTTTAACCGCTGCGGTCGGCGACTCCGGCGGTCCGGCATGTTCGGCAATGTCATTGAACGAGATGATCAGAAGATCCTTCACATACGCTTCGGCGCGTACCAGGCGATTGCCGATCGAGTCGAGGATCGTGGACACAACCGCCGGATCGTCGCCCAATGGCCATATCATCAGCGCCACAAAGCGCTTTTCCGGAAGCGGCTCCAGAAGAAATTCGAGGGTCTGCCGCTGCCAGATGCCGAAGGCGGCGGCCGCGCCGGTGGCCGTTCCCAGCACGATCAGCCGCCTGCGCGTAAATCGATGCGGCGCCGGCAGAGCGCGCATCGGCAAAACATCGCTTCCTGAAAGCACCTGGATCGCATCCGGCAGACCGGCGAAGCGGTCGCGAGGATTTGGTTCGAGACATCCTGCAATCATGGCCCGCCACTGCAGTGGAATCCCGGCGTCGATCGCGTCGCACGTCCAGCCATGTGCATTGAACTCGCGCCTCGGCAGGCGACCTGTGAGCAACTGATAAGTTACAACTCCGAATGCGTAGATATCGCTCGCCTTCGATGCCGGTTCACCATAGAACAGTTCCGGAGCCATATAGCTGGGCGTACCCGCCAGCCCCGCGCCGGTTATCGCGGTGGTGTGCTCGCGAGCCGGACGTGCCAGACCGAAATCCGTGACGCAGGCGAACACCTGGTCTCCCGTGCCGCTCAGCATAATGTTGGAGGCCTTGATGTCACGATGAAGAATTCCGGCGTCATGCGCTGCCGTGAGTCCCGCAGCCACCTGGGTCACGATGGCCCTGGCCTCCTGCAGCGGTCGCGGCCCCATGCTTCTGAGCCGGGCCGTCAGGGTCTCCCCGGCCAGTAATCGCATGGTCAGAAACGTGATTTGTCCTTCCGGCCGCTGAACATGAAAGATGTCGTAAATCGGGCAGAGGTTATGATGCACCACTTCCCGCGCCAGCAGCACCTCGCGCTTCAGTCTCTCCTGCATCGTCGGGTCTTCCGCAAACTGCGACAGGACGACTTTGATTGCAAGACGCACCCCTTTCAGATGTAGGTCTTCGACTTCGTAGACCTCGCCCATGCCTCCCTTGTCGATAAATCGGAGGATGACAAACCGATCCGACAATAGGTCTCCCGGCTTGAATCGCGGGGGGTGCGCCGGCTCTGCCGTTGGCGCTGCGGGGGCATCTTCGTCAACAACGTGCAGCAGTGCCGCCCTCATTGCCGATGAATGGAAAACAGGATGCTCGAGAAAACTCCCGGCGCGTTCGTGATCGACCAGCAACTTCTCGACTTGCTCTCTCAGTTGGAGATTGTCGCGACATGCCTCGCGCAGGAAGGCATCGCGCTCGCTCAGGGCGAGACTTGCCGCAGCCTCGAAGATTTGCTCCACGTGCTCCCGCGAGTCTGCCATGGGTGTCCTTCATGAAGCAGCGTGACGTGCATGCCAGCGTTTCCGTTTGCGCCGTTTGGCAAGTGAGGCCCTGGGGTCCGATGAATAACAGAGTTGCTGATCGGAGAATGACAATGAGCCTACCTCAATTGCTATCCGGGCGATCACTCTTTTTTCGGACTAGTTCGAAGCGCAGCTGTTCCGGGGAACGCAGATACACCTGCCGGCTTTTTGCCGCCTATAGGTAAAGGCGGGAAATAACACTGAAACGTGACATAAGTCGGCTATTTAAAACAGATAACCCATCATTGCCGGCCTTCGCCAGTAAGCAAACCATTCCTGCCCCAATCTCCTTCGTCCGCATCGTCGGCTGCACCGAATCCGGGGGATTCGGAAATTTTTTGGATCGCTTGTCACGATCGGCCCCCCTTGTCCGCGTAACAGAGTGCAGGGATGTTGATCCGGCGGCGGCAGCAACCCGGAAACAACTGTTTCGCCCGCTGAATTTCAGGCTCTGCGCCTCGGCCCATCACCGCATCGCTATACGCTTCCCCGGGCGTATTGGCAGGCGGGAACGCTAAACCGTTCCGGCCCTGTCAGCCATCGCACTGGCTCGGACTTCCGTGGGAGGAGTCCTCAACCGCGCCTCAACAGCGCCTGGAAAGAGAGAAATGGTCATGAAAAAGATCCTTGCATTCGTAGTTCTTGCCCTGGCCAACCTCGTCACGGCTGGCTATGCATCGGCACAAGCTGGTGGAGTTCAGGCGACGGTCCCGTTTAGCTTCACCTTCGCTGACAGATCGATGCCCGCCGGCACCTACCTCATTACACCGGTCAGCTCGGCAGTCATCATGATCCGTAACAAGAGCAACCCGGGTATTGCCGCATTGGGTATGAGCACTCACAACTACCCGGCCCAGGATTCTGACCGCAAACTGGTCTTTCACAAATACGGCGAGCAGTACTTCCTGAGTCAGGTTCTCTGCGGAGACTGCCTGGTCAGCGTGGATCTGCCGAAGTCCAAACGTGAGAAGAGAGCCAGCCTGCGGGAGGCCCAGCTGGAAGCTCCCCAACAGGTCCTTCTGGCGCTCAGGTAATGAGGACGACGTGGCGAAGAGATCCGAAGCATGAACGCGCTCCGGGTCTCTTCTTCACTCGAACCCAGGGATAACGGCTGCTCCTGTGCCCGGTTTTCCCGAGTTTTTGCTTGACTTCCGCATGGCGGAGGGCGAGAATCCCCGCTCAAGCGCGCTTCCCGCTTTCGCTCTGGTTCTGCTCCCGCTCTGCACCTGTTCTGCGCTCCCATGCTCCCAGCTCTCCTGTTGAGGCCGTGAGGCACCCATAGCCGAGGGTTCGCATCGCTCCCGCGCCGACGCGACCGCCGGACCCACAGGCCGGAGCCACAGGCCCTTCGCAGTCCGACCGAAGTCCGCTCTGGTCCGCGTCATCGTCGCTGCAACCCTTCGAGGAAATTATGGATAGCCGCGCACTTTCCGAGATCGACATTACCAGGCAGGCTCGCGCCCTCGGCTGGCTTCGCATGACCGACTACCTGATGGTCGTCGTCTGCGGATCGATTGCGTTTGAGCTTCTCTCGGCAATCCTGACCAGCTTCTCAGGTTTAGGCCTCCTGTTGTTCCAGCTCCTGGGCCTGGCTGTCCTCAGCTACGCAGCCTATACCGGCTGGCGTCATGTGGGCGTCATCAATCCCGCCGTCTGGAAGAGGTATCGCTTTCTCTTCCCTCTGCTGGCGTTCGCCGGCGCAGCTTTCTTCCTGATTCTCCTGGCCGCATCCGGTTCTCTGATGGCCATACTCAACAAAGAGCGAACCACTGCCGAGGAAGAAATCGCTGCGCTGAGCGGTGCCGGTTATATCTTCTTCGTCTCCCTCATCGGCTGGTTCTGCATTCGCCGGCTGAAACGATCGGTTATCGCCGGCACCGGCGACACCATCGAACAACTCACGTCGCGCCTGAACCGGCAGGCCGGCCCCGACGCGCATCGGGGCATCAAAATTCCCGCCATCAATAAGCGCCGTGGAGTGCTTCTGTGCGTGGCCGGCCTGCTGGTGCTGATCATCGATCTGCTCCCCACGTCCAGCAATCCCGATCTGGCCAACGCGCAGCTCAGGCTGGGCCAGAACCTCATCGTGCTCAGCTTCTTCCTCCTGATCCGCGCCCGCCGCTACTTCCAGGCCGATGCTGAGGCCCTTCTCGCCATCGACCACCGCCCGCCCATCCTCTTCCTGCGCTCCTTCGAAGACGATGAAAAACAGACCTACAGCAGTTCTCAAAGAGCCCTGCTCGATTTCTCTCTGGAACTCAGGCTCTCCAACCACTTCTCCCGCTTCGGCCCCTTCATCGCCATCGGCTCTCCGAAAGATAAGCTGCCTCAACTTGGTGCCGCGCGCGCCTTCTTCTCCAACGACGAGTGGCAGTCAAAAGTACTGGCCTGGATGCGCGAGTCTCAGCTCATCATTATGTATTCCGGGAAGACGCAGTGGGTGAACTGGGAGCTCCGCCAGCTAATTCAGAACGGCTGCATCACCCGCCTGATCCTGCTCATGCCGGAGATCAAATTCTTCCGCAGCTGGAAACGCAGTGGAGAGGTCTTCGCGCGAGCCGCTCTGATTCGCTCCGTCTTCGAAAAGACGCCATGGGAAAGCGCACTGCCTCAGTTCGACGATTTCAGATTCCTGCGCGCGGTCGTTTTCCGGCCCGACGGTTCCACCCTCATGATCAAGTGCCGTTCTCGCCAGCGCGATTCTTATCATCTGGCGGCGCTGATCGCTCACTCCGCTCTGCTCGATACCGAGCCGCTGCAGCAGGCAGTTCCCGCGGCCGCCCCCGTTATGGCGATGGCCGGCCTCGCTCCCGTGGCCCAGGCTCCCGTGGCTCAAATAGAACGCGGACCTGCTGCCGCCCCTGTCCCGGTGCAGACTCACGCCTGGAAATATATCGTCGCTACCGCCCTCGCGACCGTCGCGGTCTGTGTCCTGGGACTCTACGCCTTCGTCCACCATATAAATGCTGGAGCAACCGCAGCCTCTGCGCCCGCCGCGGCTCGATCCGCGCCCGCCGATGTTCCGGTCGTACCTGCATCGGCCAGTCAGGCGCAGGATCCGGCGCCGGTTCTGACCAAAAGTGCCGATCCCATTCCGCGGCGCGATGCGCAGCCCGCAGCGGCCACAACGCCCGCACCCGCAACGGTAGTTCACATTCCGGAACGGGCCAGTCGAGTTTCCGCGGCCTCCGCTCCGCCGCCACAGGACTCCGCGCCTGAAACTTCACAAACGACACTTTCCCCGGCCTCCGCCACCGCAGCGCCTCCCGACCCCTCCGCCGTTCTTCTTCAGAATGCTCAGGCGGCGGCGAATGCCGGCCATCTCATCGCCCCGCAAAACGACTGCGCCCTCTTCTGGGCGCTGGCCCTGGAGCAGGCCGGCAACCCACAGGGCGCTGCGATGGAGCGCACCATCCTCACCACCGTTGGCCAGCAAATCGACAGCGCGCGTGCCGCTAAGAACTATGACGTGGCAATTGGAGACGTGGATCGCCTGATGGTGTTTTATCCCGGCCGCGCCCAGTTGCTGAACCTCCGGGCCCAAATCCTCGCCGAGCAGCAACAGCAACTGCTGCAGAGTCAGCTGAAGCAATTCGTGCTGCAGCACCGCCATATGCTCTTCGCCAATAATGGACAGCTCGCGCAGGCCTACTGCACCGGCGTGCTCACCATCGCGCCCGATGGCTCTGCGCGTTATGACTGCACCGCCAGCTTCGATCCGCAGGGACGCTGCGATCATGTCCTGTTTCCCACTGGAGCGATCAAAGAGGTCCGGTTCCTCAGAAACGGTCTCCTGCATTTCACAACCGACCATATGGGCAACTTCGATTTCTACGGCGCCGCCGGCGATCTGCAGGCTGTCTATCAAAATATCGGAGCGCTGGCACGCAGGTAATCCGGCAGCCGCTCTGCCGTCTCCTCTCAAAGCTCCAGGCTCCAGGCAACTCCGTTACCGTTGCATTCTTTCGAGCCTTCTGCGCGACGGCTCTGGTTCTCCGCACGTCTCGTCACATTGTCATCCCGACCGCAGCGAGCGCAGTCGAGAGCCTGGCCTGAGCTCGTCGAAGGCGACCTGCTTTTCGCCATGGCCCGAATAGCAAGGAAATCTCCGAAACCCCGGGTGTTCTGACCGGATGATTGGGTTCCTTGCGCAGGTGAAAGCCCCGGCCTTCACAAGCTGCAGAAAAATTCGTTGTTTTGAAGGGGCACAGCTTTAGCTGTGCCGTAAGTGACAGAAAATGGGTTGGGCTTTTTAGCCCCTGAGAAGCGATTTTTCGGCCTCAAAGTGTCTTTTTCCGCAGCTTCTTCAGGCCGGAGAATGAAAGCATGATATCGGAGCCCTTCCATCCCGGAAATGTACTGAATCATGCAGTCGCGGCACTAGCTTGCCTGCCGAAGCTTCCATGCCTTCCACGCCGCCCAACCGCACGCCACACCTGCCGCCGCGATGCCAATTCCCGCCAATACGGCCGGTGACAGTCGCCAGGCTTGCGGCCTCTCTGCTTCCTCCCGCACATGCTCCGGACGCGCGCCCATTCCCACGGCGTATCCCAGCACGCGGTGGATGCCGGGGATGCGCGTGATCGCTTTCGCCTGCCAGGGAGCGCGAATCGGTCCTGGATTTTCAAAGACGCGCGCGAAGCCGCGATGCGCCAATAACTGAATAGCCTGGGTGACGCGGGTGGGGAATTCGCGTCTCCTTTGCACCGCGTCCAGGTCCTCCTCAGAAACACAGTGCGCCGCCAGCGCGTCGGTCAGTAAGTTGGCGGTGGCCACCGCGTCCTGAATCGCAAGATTGATCCCTACTCCACCGGCCGGAGACATGGCGTGGGCCGCGTCGCCAATGCACAGCTGGCCTGGACGATGCCAGCGCCGCAGCCGGTTGATCTGCACCGTCAGGATCCTGATCTGCTCCCAGTCCTGCACTTCGTTCACTCGGTCCCCCAGGAACGGAGCGATCTGGCGAAGATCATTGTGGAACGCATCGAGACCCCGCGCTTTGACCTGGTCATACGAGCCCTTTTCGATGATCAGCCCCGCCTGAAAATAATCCGACCGGTTGATCAGGATCAGCGCCTTCCCGTAATTCACATTGCCCAGCACCTGCCCCGGGTCGTCCGGCCTGCGGCTGATCCGGAACCACAGCACATCGATGGGCACACCGTGCTCCACCACCTGCAGGCCGGCCGCTCTGCGCGTCAGCGAATGGCGGCCATCGCAGGCCACCACCAGCTCCGCGCTGATCTGCACCTCGCTCCCCTCATTGCGCGCCACCACTCCCCTGATTCGTTCGCCATCTCTCACCAGATCGGTCGCTTCGTGCCCCATGAGCAATTGAAACGACGGAAACTTCTTTGCGTGGCCCGAAAGAAAATTGAGGAAATCCCATTGCGGCATGAGCGCCACGAACTTACAGGTTGCCGGTACATGCCGGAAATCGGCCACCTCGAATGTCGAACCTCCGATGACCACTCCGGCCGACTCTACCTGCTCATGCGGCAGCTCGAGGAACTCCTCCAGCAGTCCCAGTTCCCGCAGCACCTCCAGCGTCGAAGGATGCACCGTGTCGCCGCGAAAATCGCGAAAGAAATCCTTGTGCTTCTCCAGCACCGTAACCTGCACGCCTCGGCGCGCCAGAAGGTAACCCAGCATCACGCCCGCAGGCCCGCCACCCACCACGCAACAGGTCGACTCCAAAACCTCAGCTGCCATCCCTCTTCACCTCCCGTCTCGTTGCCCCCTGTAAACTTCGATGCCAATTCTCGGGCGAACCACCCTGGCCGCAGCTGGTTCTTCGACATGCTCTCTTTTTCAATTCGTGCGGTGTTGGAAACATCGGGACATTCATGTCCCAGGCAAAAATTCACCACCCCATCTGCCGCATCCGCTCGAGAATCAACCCGCTCATGCGATTCATCCGCTCCGGCCTTCTCCTCCGCGGAGCCGGCAGGATCGCGGCCAGCCGCGCCCCCTGTTCCCGGCTAATGTCACGAGCCGGAACCCGGTAGTAGTAATGTGCCGCCGCCTCCGCCCCATAAACACCCGGGCCCCACTCCACCACGTTGAGATAAAGCTCCAGAATCCGTTGCTTGCCCAGCACGATCTCCGCCACCGGCACCAGGGATGCCTCTGCCCCCTTGCGCAAAATCGAGCGCCCCGTTCCAAAGAACAGATTCTTCACCAGTTGCTGCGTGATCGTCGAAGCTCCGCGCACCCGCTCGCCTTCCATATCGCCTTCAGCCGCGATCTGCATCTGGTGCCAGTCAAAGCCATGATGCTGATAAAAGCGCGCATCTTCTGAAGCGATGACAGCGTGCTCGAGGTCGGGCGAGATTTGCCGCAGCGGAATGAAGTGGTAGCGTTCGCGATAAGGCGTCCCGTGGATCCATGCCTGCACCCGCCGCTGCACATGCACCATTGTCGTCGGCGGATCAATCCACCGGGCAGCCACCAGGGTCAGCGCCGCCAGCAACCACAGACCCACCACCCCGGCCAGCAGCCACAGAGCTACAGTTCGACCCATGCTCCTGCGCTGCCGAGTCCTGGCCGGAATGGACCTGCGTACGGTCACGCTCCAGAATAAGACCAGCCTGCGTTACCGTTTTGCCCGACCGGGACCAGAAAAACCGCGTCCTATGTATTTGTAGGTGTATAGTTCCATTATTGGAGGCACCCTCATGGCTGCCACACTCCAGATCCCGCAGGTCGCCGGGTATAACTTCGAGGCTGCCCCCAACCTCGCCGAACCCTCCACCCGGAAGCGCCTCAGCCCCTCAGCGGTCAAAGGCTTCTTCCGCCTGACCACCCGATGGCATATCCGCGACGAAGACGCTCGTCTGCTGCTCGGCGGCATCTCTTCCGGCTCCTTCTACGCCCTCAAGAAGAACCCCCGTGTCCTCGATCAGGATGCGCTGACCAGAATCTCTCTCCTGCTGGGCATCTTTAAGGCCCTCAATATCCTCTACAGCAGCCGCCTGGCCGATGCCTGGGTCACCCTCCCCAACACCAATCCCATGTTTCACGGCGCCTCCCCGCTCGCCTACATGGTGCGCCTCGGCCTGCCCGGAATGATGCACGTGCGTCAGCTTCTCGATGCGCGCCGGGGCGGACAGTGAAGCCTGCGCGTCGCGAGGTTTCCCTCACCGACACGCACCGCCTCATCCCCTCCAAATACTCCCCCGCCGGAACCGTCTTTGCCGACCTGGCCGAAGAAGGCGAGGACGAATTCGTCCGCGACCTGGTTTCGCTCGACGCCGCCACCAATACCCGCCTCAAGGCCGATGAAGGCCTGCTCCCCGGCATCAGCGTCCACGAGCTCGTCTATGGCGTGAGCTACTCGCGCATCGTCAACGCCGCCTTCACCCACGCATCGCCTCTCGGCGGCCGTTTCAACACCAGCCAGCGCGGCGCATGGTACGCGGCAGCCGAGCGCGAAACCTCCATGGCCGAAGTCGCCTTCCACCGCCTGCGCCAGTTCGAAGAAATCTCCTGGAACGAAGAAGAGAAGTCCACCTTCGACGACTATCTCGCCGATTTCCATGCGGACTTCGAAAGCCTCGAAGGCCTCCCGCGCTTTCGCTGAGTTCCTCAAACCCGGCCCTATCCCTGACTGCTATCAGCGCTCCCAGCAGCTGGCGTCAGAATTGCTCGCCGCCGGCTCCAACGGCATCCTCTACCCCAGCGTTCGCCGCCGCGGCGGAACCTGCCTGGTCTGCTTCCGCCCCGTCCTCGTCTACCATGTGCGTCGAGTCGCTCGCCTCGAGTTCCGCCTCAAAGCGGGCAGACCCTTCGCCCCCTCCCAGGTGCGCGAAGTCAGAATTCCCGCCTGAAGCCGTCGCGATTTATTTCTTCCTGGCGCCGGAGGGTGCAAAAAGTGGATTGTTCTGCCAGGCCGATTGGTAGAGTGGATTTTCAACCCAGGGCGATTGGTAGGCTGGATTGGTATTCCACGGCATCGGACTGCCCAGGGGATTGGCGGGAGAAACAGAGCCGGGGGCTATGCCCATTTCCTGGAAGGTGTACTTTGGGACGCCGGCGTAGTAGATGGCTGGCTTGCCTGGACGATCAGGCTTCCAGCGCATGCTTCCGAAGTACCTGGGATCTTTGACGTAGATTCCGTACCATTCGACGTATTGATCCTGGACCTGCGCGACAGGCAGCGCGGTGACTTTGAGCATCGCGTCGTAGCAGAGCGATTCGAATTGCATAATGCGATGATCGGACCAGACATGATGCCCGCCACAGGAGGGATAGCCGCCCTCACCGCCGAACATAAGCAGCAGGTCTCCGCCGCACAATCGGCGGAGCGGTATCACGAAGACGTCGTTGTGAGTCGGAGGCTCGATATTGAGTACGTTGCTGGTTTTTCCCGCGCCGTAGCCGATGACTTTGGCCAACTCGGCGAGGCAATCGGCAATGGTGTGGCAATCGTACTGGACCCGCGTTTTACCTTCCAGCATGCCCCAGGCGTCGCCTTTACCGCTCACCCACTCCCATTTTTTACGATCGCCGTAATGCCACAAATTGAGGGTTAGGTTGGTCAGGTTGACGGCAGCAGTCGCGTCGCTGCGGATGGGATTGGGGCCGTTGAGAACATCCCAGGCTGCTGGATACTTCAACTTCCACGCCTCGAGCTCGGTGGGAAGCACGAGCTTCGTAAGCCGCTGAACCATGATCGCGTCGAGCATCTGTCGGTTCTCCAGTGCGTCGCGGTAGGGAGAGGCGGATCGAGATACCGGGAACGAAACGAGCAGGCCGGCCACCAGCATAATCCATGGGCAGCAGGTCGGCCAGCTTTCATTTCCGGGGCCAGTCGGCTCTTCCGCACCGCCGACTTCGATCAGGATCCGGCCGACACACCACTCCGCAGCACCAGGGCCTGTTACCAGGCCCTAAGCGCTGGCCGCCCGCGGTCCGCGATCGCGAATGAGGAGAAACAACATCGCAGTGGCCAGAACCGGCATCAGTCCTGCAACCCAAAAAGCAGGGCGGTAGGAAAAGCGGTCCACGATCATGCCGACCGCGAAGGTAAAGCCCGCCCCCACCAGTCCGGCCATGGCTCCGCTGAGGCCGGTAACCGTAGCCACCACTTCCTGGGGAAAGAGATCAGAGGGCAACGTCAGCCCCATTGTCGACCAGCTGGCATAGCCCCACAGAGCTACACAAATCAGTCCCAGCGCCACGTAGGCATTGTGAACCAGCGCAGCCGGTATGCCGGCAAGGATGGGCAGGCAGCTCACCAGGCACACCCGCGTCCGCGCCTGGATCACAGTCATCCCCCGGCGAACGCAATAGCCGGAGATGAGGCCGCCGGTAAAATTCCCCACATCCGCGGCCACGAACGGCAGCCATGCGAACATCGCGATCTGTTTCAGGCTGAACCCGCGCGCATCGCTCAGATATTGCGGCAGCCAGAATACATAGAACCACCAGATGGGATCGGTCAGAGAGCGCCCAAACACAATCGCCCAGACGTTTGAATCTTTCGCCAGTTCGCGCCAGCGGCGCAGCCCCGCACGCTCGGCCCGGGCCCGCGCCGCACTCCCGCCCCGAATCAGCGCCAGCTCCTCCGCGTTGACGCGCGGGTGCCGGTCAGGCGTTCGATAGACGCGCAGCCACACCACCAGCCACACCAGCCCCAGAACACCCGAGAACGCAAAAGCGGAACGCCACCCAAAAGCCAGAGCGATCCACGGAATCGTCAGCGCCGCCAGTGCGCCGCCCACGCTCGATCCGCTGTCGAAGATCGCCACCGCGAGGCTGCGTTCGGAATCCGGAAACCATTCCGCGACCGCCTTGCTGGCTCCGGGCCAGTTGAAGCCCTCTCCGATGCCCAGCATGAAGCGGAAGGCCGCGAAGGCGAAAACGGACGAAGCAAATCCGGTCAGAATATTGACGGCCGACCACAGAGCGGCTGCCAGAGCAAGGCCGATCCGCGTTCCCACCGCGTCCAGAAAGATCCCGCCCAGCAGCCACGCAATGGCATAGGAGATCTGAAACGCTCCCAATATCCTCGCCAGCTCCGTGTGCGTGAGATGGAACTGAGCGGTGATCAGCGGCGACAGCACCGCGAACGTTTGCCGGCTCAGGTAATTCGTCGTCGTCGAGAAAAACAGCGTCCAGACGATCCACCAGCGCACGCGCGACGGCTTGCGCGCCGACGTCGAAGGATCGGGGCTCGTGTTCAACAGTGTCTTCAAAGTCTCTCTGCTCGCTCGGAAGAAATTCCCATCATCTCCCGTCCTGGTTGCTTTCCTGGGCCGTTCTGCTTGTTGTAACAGGCTGGTGCGGTGTTTCAGAGGTCCTTGATCGCTTGTCATCCCGACCGTAGCGTAGCGAAGTGGAGGGACCTGCTTTTTCAAACGGCAGGCATGAAGGAAGCTTCAGAAACAGCAGGCCAGGTTCCCGCCGCTTCTCGCATCCAGCATCCGCCGCTCCAATCCGCCGGCAGCGATCAAACCGGCTGGTCGACAATCTCCTCCGTCTTCGGATTCCAATACAGCTTCTTCCCGCTCCAGTACGATTGCGCCGCCATGATGGTCACAATTGCGTGCGAGAATCCATGATCGACATTTGCGTTCGGCTCCCTGCGGTCCCGTATAGCGTTCAGCCAGTTCATCAGGTGAGTCGTATCGTCGTCATCCGGCCCCAGTGAATTCGGCACCGGCGCGCCCGGCACCTGAACCGTTGCCTCTTTATCGTTCGCCGGCCCGATAATCGGCGTCTTGGTGTACACCGGCCCCGACTCCGTCGGATCCCACTCTTCCCTGCCGCCTTCCTTGCTGACCGTAAACAGCGATGCGCCCTCGCCCCCGTAATTCATAATCGTTCCGTCCCGCCCCTGAATCCGCGAGAAGCTGCGATAACTGTTCTCCGAAAGTCGTCTTATAGGTGTAAAGAAATCCTTTGGGATAAGTGACCGCCGCCACGCAGGTATCCGGGTTCTCCCGCTGATCCTTCCACACATAGATCCCGCCCGTCGCCACAACACTTTCCGGATAAGCTCTCGTCGGTCCACAAATGCACCAGATCCGAGCCGTGACTGAGCCACTGATCGAAGATACCGGACGAGTAATCCTTATAAAGACGAAACTCCAGATAGACGTGCGGATCGAAGGGACGCTCACGGCTTGCCCAGAAGCCAGCGCTTCCAGTCCGTATCCTCTTCCCGCAGCTTCGACGGCTCGTCCATCCATTGCTTCCATTGCATGTTCACGTCCCTCAGCCGCTCGCGCGAGATGCCCGTATCCATGGGAGTGAATCGCCACCGCTCCTCATTCACATTCCATTCCTGCTCGATGTGGACAATATCGCCGATGCGCCCTGAGCGGATGATGTCCCGCACTGCAAGCGGGTACGGCTGGCTGCGGTGCTGCGTGCCCATCTGCACCACCTGCTTTGACTCCTTCACCGTCTTGCGCGCTTCCTTGGCCTCGGAGAGCACATTCGCGAAAGGCTTTTCGACATAGCAGTCCTTGCCCGCCTTCACCACTTCCGTGCACAGCTTGGCGTGCTGGAAATCGCCCGGTCGCGATCATCACGCCGTCAATGTCGTTCCTGCTCAGCATCTCTTCGGAATACTTGAACGAGCTGTGGCTCCGTGCCGAATAGTCTTCTTCACCTGGGCCGCGCGCTGCTCGCGCGCGAGCGACCAGATATCGCATACAGCCACCGTCTCCACCGGCGTCTGCTTTGAAGCCAGATGCACCATGTGCACATGGCCCTCGCTGCGGTCTCCGCATCCGAGCTGCGCCAGCCGTATGCGATCGTTTGCGCCCAGAATCCGTGCGTAGGACTTGGCCTGCATCCCGGCCGCCAGCATTGCGCCGCCGGCCTGCTTCACGAAACGTCCTCCGATCGACTCCACCCGTATTCTTTTCGTTCATCGATAAGCTTTCCTTTCTGGGCATGATTTCTGCGTGAGCTGAGTCCTCGTTGCGCGAGAGGCTGCGAGAGTACAGTCATTTAACCATGAAAAACTACACTGCTGGCAAGCAAAACCTGTGCCGTTGCAAGAAAAGTTGCCGGTCCTCCCTTTTGCTTCGGCATTGGCCCTGTCGCGACGTCCTCGACGTCCTCGGCCAACTCCGCCATTTCGATTCATTTGCCAATAGCCCTCCTCCAAGAGCCGCCCGCCGCTCGTGACCCGCGTCCCTCTGCTCCTTGCCTCCTGAGAAACTTTTCTGTATTGTCAGGATGGTCAGCCTCGGCCCTCTTGCTGCGTGCTTTGGCTGCCGCCGAAAGTCGATTCAGGACGGGCGTGCCCATGAGTGAAACGCAGAAGAAAAACAAAGTTAGGCTCCGCGAAATTGCTGCGCTCGCCAAAGTCAGCGTGGCTACCGTATCTCGTGTGCTGAGCGGCAATAAACGCGTCGATTCCGATCATTCAGAAGGCTCGTTCTCGAAGCTGCGGAAAAGCTGAATGTCGATCTTTCCCAGCGCAATAAAACCAAAGCTCTGGCCTTTCTCCTCAGCAACCGCGCCATGCAGCATGCCTACCACTCCCGCATTCTGCTGGGAGCCGAAGCGGGTTGTGCTTCCCATGGATGGGACATGATCTTTCTCTCCCTCAACTATCAGCCCCAGGCGCAGCTGGAAGGAGATCCACCTCCCCCGCGTCATCGAGCGGCAGGATGTTGTGCGCGGCGTGGTCCTGGCCGGCACCAATTCCACGAACCTCATCGAACTGCTGCTGCAGAAGGAGATCACGTTCGTAGTGCTCGGCAATAACGTCATCGGCGAGTTGCAGCATGGGACAATACGATGTCGTCACTTCCAACGACATCCAGGGTGGGTACGACATGACCCGCTACCTTCTCGGTCTGGGCCATCGCCATACCTGGTTCGTCGGCAATATCAGGCTTCCCTGGTTCGCCCGCTGCTTCGAGGGTTATCGCCGCGCCATGGAGGAGGCCGGCTTCGAGCCGCGCCACACCCACGTCGACTCGGAAGACGAAACCGAAGTCGGCTATCTCGGCAGTAAGTCGATCCTGGCTCGCGGTGAACCGGTCACCGCTATCTTTGCCGGCAATGACCCAACCGCCCATGGCGTCTACCGCGGTCTGCGCGACAGCGGCCTGCGCATCCCCGATGACATCAGCGTCGCCGGCTGCGACGACACCGTCGGCGGATGGCTGCACCCGGGCCTGACCACGCATTCGGGAGTTCCCCGAACATTTGGGCCAGCAAATGGTCGAGCTCGCCATCAGCCGCATTGCCCAGCCGGTTCAGCCGCGGCGCCAGGTCAGCATCCCCACGGAGTTGATCAAACGCGATTCCTGCCGCCAGCTTCTTGTCTCCCCCAAACCCCTGCCCGAGCCCTCTGCCCCGCAGATCGCGCTGCCTCCGCGCTCCAAACACTGAAAGGCAGCGCCCTCTCCGGGAATCCCTCAGAAGGTCAGCTTCACCGCACCCTGGAAGATGCGCGCCCCATAGTTATAAGGAGTGGACGTAACCTCGCCAAAGGTCGGCGAAATCAGCGAAGTGGTTTCTCCGATATAGCCATCGCTTTCAGGAGTGGCAAAGTTCGGATGGTTGAGAAGGTTGAATGCTTCGAAGCGCAGGTTCAGCGCCAGCGCTTCCCGCAGCGGGAAGGCTCGGCTGAGCGCGCAGTCCGTCTGCAGAAACTTCGGTCCGCGGAACTGATCCCGTCCCACATTGCCGAAGGTCCCGGTGGGGTTCTGCGTAAATGCCGCCGGACTGATATATTGCGCGTTCGATGAATCTCCGCTTCTGAGCTTTGCGTGTGTGTACACCATCTGCGGATTCGTCAGGTTGGGCCGATCGTTGCCGATATCCGTCAGCGAATTGTCCACACCGGACAGGACCGTGAACGGAGCGCCGTCGGTGGCATGAACCAGCGGCGCAATCTCCCAGCGGTTGACCAGCGCGCCCATCCAGCTGTTCAGGTTGAAATGGCTGGTCGCCACCAGGCTGCTGTTAACGACATGCCGGTAGTCGAATCCGCAGTTGGCCCGGTCCCCTTTGATGTTCGCCGGATTCTGCACGGTAACTGCCTCGGTATCTCCCACGTTGTCGGCGATGTCGATGCAGTGCGACCAGGCATAATTCGCCATGAAGACAAAGCTCGAGGAGAGCCGATGTTCCACCGTCGCGATCACCCCGTTATAACTTGCATTGGCTCCCGTTACCACATACGCCGAACCCTGCCCTCCGCCTGAGTAATAAGGGCCGCCCGTGGGATTCGCCAGTGTCAGCGCCAGCCGCGCTGAGGTATTGCCCAGTGTCGAACAAGCCGCGCCGCCGCAGTTTCCCGGGATATAGACCGCCGGGTTCATCGGCAGTGCATAGCTGTTGAAATTCGTGCGGTTGCCCACATAGTCGATCTGCGCCTGCCATCCATGCCCGAACTGCTGCTGAATGCTCGCCGTGTATTGAAACATCACAGGCGGCTGATACTCCCGGGGCAGTTCGATGTACTGCGAATCCGGCTGGATCACCGTGTTCGACGATGGCTTTGCCGGCAGCGGAAATGGATTGCTGGTGACCGTCCCGACCGACCACGGATTGCTGAAGCTCACCGGTGCGTTCAGCGGCAAATTCTCGATCGACTGCGAGAAAGGCGGATTCTCGTTCATGTTCTGCCCCATGAAAAAGTCCACCGTGTCGTACACGATCGCGCCGCCCACCCGCAGAACGGTCTGGCCTTTGCCCGTCGGATCGTACGTTGCGCCGACCCGCGGCGAGAACTGCCACATCAAATTCTTGGTAAATGCCTTGGGCACCCCCGGATCGCCGTAGTAGAGGCTCCCGGGCGCCGCATACGGATAAACGGTGCTGGTCTGGTTGGCGAGAAAGTCGCTCATGCTGAAGACCGAGCCGCGGCCGAAGTAATCCGTTGGGAAGAAGTCAGGATCCCAGCGCACGCCCACGCTCAGCACCAGCTTATTGGTTGCATGATAGGTGTCCATCACATACAGACTGGGAATAGCTGCCCGCAATGCGTCCAGCTGGGCGTTGCTCTGCTGGAAGTTATTCATCGAACCGGTGAGAAAGTCGAGGTTCGCATCCTCCCCCGTTCCCCCCACGCTCCGTCCATCCGGGCCGAACTGACTGAATTCCCCGGAGAAACTGAACGCCCCATTTCCCTGGTAGACGTTGTTCTCGTTGAACTGCGACCGGACATATTCGCCGCCGAAGGCAATCTGGTGCTTGCCGTGGACCCAGTTCACGTCATCGGCATAAGAGAACGTATTCTGATTAAAGATCGCCGGGGCGCCGTGCGACGAGTAAACCGTCCACTTATTGGTCACGGCAAGCGAGAAGCCAACCGGTGAGGTGTTGAAGATATTCACGCCGAGTGTCCCGGCATTGATGCCCGTCGCTGCCGGACCGCGATCGATCGCGCGCCGCGTCGCCGTCGCGTGGAAGGTATTCACCATGTGCGGCGAGATAACCCAGGTCTCCCCCAGTGTCAGGCCCTGCGCGCGCTCATAATTGCCGGTTGAGTTGGTGACCAGAATATTGTTGGGCGAATAGAACGCAGGGTGCTGATATCCGTCCAGATAGTAACGGCCATAAAGGCTGTGCTTCTGGTTAAGCGTGGAATCGATGCGCGTGACAAATTGATTCTCCGCCGTCTGGTTGGGAATAGCATAGGTAACCAGACCGCATGCGTTCGTCGCCTTCGGCAGATACTTGACCAGGGCGAGCGCGGCCGGATCGAAATAGCTGGGACTGATCTGATTATTGGGCAGTACCCCGCCGGTGATCGGATTCACCAGCTGGATCGGGGCGGAACCGCAGCCCGTTCCGTCGCTTGCAGAGAAGTCGCCGGCCAGATTCGCGGCCGTTGGCACGTAAGCCTTGGTCAGCGACTGGCTCTGATCGGCGGTTGTCCGCTGATAACCGGCAAAGAAAAACATGCGGTTGGGGATGACTCGTCCCCCGAAGGTTCCGCCGTATTGGTTCTGGTGCAGAGAGTCCTTGGTCGTCGAGAAGAAGTTAGTCGCGTCGATCAGATTGTTCCGGATAAATTCAAACGCCGATCCGTGCCACTGGTTGGTCCCTGACCGTGTAACCACATTCACCAACCCGCCTGGATGCAGTCCGGTCTGCGCCGTAAGATCCGTCGTCTCCACGCTGAACTGTGAGACTGCGTCGGGAAACGGGAAAGGCAGGTTGATGTTGGTCATGTAATCGTTGTTATCGCCGCCATCCAACCGGTAATCCGTAAAGTTACCCTGCCCGCCGGCAATGGAGATCACAGCCGAGCTGTAAAACGTCTTCGATCCCTGAACGTCGTTGTTCTCGTTCGCGTTGACCGCCCCTCCCATCAGGGTTACGAGATCGGTCATCTGGCGCCCGTTCAGCGGCATTTCCGTCACCGTCTTCTCATCGACTGTCTGCTTGAGCGAGCTGTCTTCCGTTTGCAGCGCCAGCCCGCTCGCCTGCACCTCGACCGTCTCGTCCCTCGCGCCAATCTTCATGTGCACGTTCACGGCGATGCTGCTGCCGACGTCGAGAACAACATTGGATTGCCGATAGTTCTCGAAGCCCGGCGCCGATACCTGGACGTTATAAGTCCCGATAGCCAGATTCGGGAAGCTATACAGCCCATTCACATCGGTGGTCGCTTCGTGCTTTACCTGAGTCGCGCCGTCAACCACCACCACGGCCGCATTCTGGATCACCGATCCCGTGCCATCCGTGACCGCACCCTGTATATTCCCGGTTCCCGCGGTCTGCGGCTTCGCCTGCAGCGCCACAGCCAGACAGGCGATGGCGGCCAGCACCTGAAGCGATCCATAACATTTCATTAATCGAACCGTCCGGTTGGAATACATGCGTCCCTCCACGCAGTGTTTGCATTGATACACTGCGGCAGAAATGTCGGCGTCAATGCGCCGCGTGGCGAAATCAGGAATAGAGCTCTCCGCGAACAGGGCGGATCAGCGATTGGAATGCACCGATGTGAAGCGGACGGGGCTTTACACTGCGGTGCGGGTCAGCTCAGCCGGCGTACGGGCTCGTCTACTATCTCTTCCTTCGCGGGGTCCCAGTAGAGCTTTCTGCCGCTCCAGTACGACTGCGCGGCCATGATGATGACGATCGCATGCGAGAAGCCGTGGTCGACGTTGGCATTCGGTTCGCTGCGCGACTGCATGGCCTTGAGCCAGTTCATAACGTGCACCACGCTGTCGTCGCCGGGACCACGCGAGTCCGGTGGCTGCGCGCCCGGACTGGTGACAACCTGCTGCCCGTCATCCGCCGGACTAACCACCGGGACGCTCTTCTGATCCGCGGAGCCGCTGTATTCGTCGCGCCCGCCTTCCTTGCTGATCGTAAACAGCGACGCGCCTTCGCCTCCATAGTTGGCGATCGTGCCGTCGCGGCCCATGATCCGGGAGAAGCTGCGAAAGCTGTTCCCAAATACCGTCTTATAGGTATAGAGAAAGCCCTTTGGATAAGTCACCGCGGCTACGCACGTATCAGGATTCTGCCTTCCATCGGTCCACGTGAAGACGCCGCCGTTGGCGACAACACTTTCCGGATAGCTTTCGTCCATCCACAGGTGTACTAAGTCGCTGCCGTGGCTCATCCACTGGTCGAAGATACCGGACGAGAAATCCTTGTACAGTCGAAATTCGAGATAGACGTGGGGATCGAAGGGACGATGCGGTTTGCCCAGCAGCCAACGGTTCCAGTCTGTATCTTCCTCGCGCAGCTGCGAGGCCTGCGCCATCCAGGCCTTCCACTCCATGTCCCGGTCCTGCAAACGCTCCCGCGATATACCTGTGTCAAACGGAGTAAACCGCCAGCGCTCCTCGTTCACATTCCATTCCTGCTCGATATGGACGACCTTGCCGATCCGCCCCGACCGCACCAGATCCCGAACCGCCAGCTGATACGGCTCCGAGCGGTGCTGCGAGCCCATCTGCACCACCTGCTTCGAGGCCTTCACGATATCGCGTGTCGCTTTGGCTTCGGAGAGAACGTTGGCAAACGGCTTCTCGACATAGCAGTCCTTGCCCGCCTGCACCACTTCCGCACACAGCTTCGCGTGCTGGAAGTCGCCCGTCGCGATCATCACTCCGTCGATATCTTTGTTCGCCAGCATCTGCTCGGAGTACTTATAGCTCTGCGGCTCGAGATTGAATGCTTCTTTTACCTGGGCGCCCCGGCGCTCGCGCGCCAGGCTCCAGATGTCGCATACCGCCATGGTTTCCACCGGGATCTGCTTCGAAGCCAGTTGCACCATGTGTACGTGGCCGTGGCTCCGTCCACCGCATCCCAGTTGCCCCAGGCGGATGCGGTCGTTCGCACCCAGAATCCGCCCATAGGAGCGCGCGCTCATGCTCGCGGCCACCATCGTCCCTGCCGCCTGCTTGATGAAGGTGCGGCGATTCGTCCCGCTGCTTTCGCTATCCGCCATATCTCCCCCTGCTGCTCCTGTGTGCCCTGTCTCCAACCGAACGCCCGTGAATATCCCGTTCGTCGGCCTGCTATCTCGAAAAGCCCAGCCCGTCTAACTCCGCGGCTGACTTAGCATCCAGATACACCGTCGCGTCCGGATGCGTCCGCAGAATGGTCGCCGGACACGCAGTCGAAATTTCCTCTTCCACTGTCCGTCGCATGATCGCTGCCTTCCGCGAGCCCGGCACCGAAACGATGAGCTTCGGCACCCGCAGCAAGGCTGGAATCGTCAGCGTGATCGCCGACTCCGCCACATCGTCCACGCTGGGGAACCAGCCCTCCGCGTACTGTTGCTGCCGGCAAACCGGATCGAGAACGATCGTCTTTACATCCACCGGGTCCGCAAAATCGGCCACATCAGGGTCGTTGAAGGCCAGATGTCCGTTCTCTCCGATCCCCAGCAGACACACCTGCGGAGCCGCCGCGCGCAGCATCTCCGCATACTGCCGCCCCGTCTCCTCCGGGTTCGGCGCGGTGCCGTCGATCTCATGAAATTCCCCCATGCGCACTTTGCTCGTCAGTCGCTCCCGCAGATACCGGCGAAACGACGCGGGATGCTCGATGGGCACGCCGACATATTCATCCATATGGAAACCGCGGATCTTTTGCCATGGCAGGTTCGGTATCCGCGTCAGCGCGTCAAGGGTGTCGATCTGCGAAGCGCCCGTCGCAAAAATCACGCCAAAAGCATCGCTGGTGTCCCCCAGCGCCCTGAACGCTCTGGCCGCCGCCTCTGCCGCCGCCAAACCAGCCGCTTTGCTGTCCGGATAGATTTCAACCGTGAGCCTGCCCGCCTGAAAATGCCGGGTGCTTGAAATTTCTACAGTCAATTGCCACTCCTTGGTTAATGAACGATCCTCGAAACTCCCTGACATAGACAACGGAGGCGCGGGACCTTCTGCGATTTTCGACCGCCCCTCAGTCCCGCCCAGTGCACAGGAACCTCCTGTTCACGGGCCCGGACTGCAGGCGCCCATCATTTTCAATCGAAGCTGCTAATCCTGAAAACTGCGCTGAGCCCGAATTCCCTTCGAGCGAACCGAGACCTGAGCCGAAACTGTGGGACCGTCGAAAAGACTGCGATCGAGGGAACGCGCCCCTCAGGAAGGTTTCCACGGATGTTACGTCGCGATGACTGAGCGATGTAGTCACGAAAATACTGCGACGTTTCCGTGGCTGTCAAGCACGTTTTCACAGTATATGAGATTTTTTTCTCAGAAGGCTTTCCCAGCCGTCGCCGTTACATATTCCCGACGACTCCATTCCGGAGACCCGCTCTGATGGTGGAAGGGAGGGAGCCGGAGCGACTCGCGCCATCAGGAACCGGCTTTCTTCGTGCGCGGCGCTATAGCGCAGGGACTCCGATCCATGCGATCGGCGCTGCGCTCAGACTCGAGCTGTTCTCATCAAAACACGGCGTCCTGAACGCCTGCGGATGAGACGCCCGCGCAGTAGGCCCGGGCTGCAAATCATAGAGGAGGGCAGGGCGGGAAGCATCAGGCCGCGGCTGTGGAAGCCGCGGCCCCGATTCAGATACAGCGGTTAACGTCGCGTCGTCTCAAACAGGAACCAGCTCCGGCGCTGCGCCTCATCGATCCAGTTCTCCAGCAGGCTGGCGGTGGCCACATCGCCTGCGTCGTCGCAGACCGTATGAACTGCGCGCATGCTCAGCACCAGGGCCTTTTCGTCTTCATGCAGTTCGCTGAGCATGTCCTGGGCCGTCACGTATTCCGCGTCGTTGTCGGCGACCCGCTGCAGGCGCGCGATATGGCCGACCGAGCGGATGGTCGTGCCGCCGATTTTGCGGACGCGCTCCGCTATGTCATCGGTCATGGCAAAAATCTGGTCCCCATGGTCGTCGAGCAGCAGGTGGTAATCGCGAAAGTGCGGACCGCTCATGTGCCAGTGAAAATTTTTGGTCTTGAGATAAAGCGCGAACACGTCGGCGAGCAGCGCGTTGAGGGCGCCCGTGATATCTTTCACCGCTTCGGGATCGAGATCAGACGGCGTGTTGAGCGGAGCCGTTTGCCTGGCAACGAGGTCTTTCGCTGTGGTCATGTGCATTTCCTTTCAGCAGTCGAATATAAGTTGACGGATTGTGGCCGCCCTTACGGCAATGGCGCCGGGGCGAGCCCAAGGATGAACTTCATACGTTCTGCAGCTGTGCTTTCCGCGGCTCGATCTTCTCTCAGTCCGGCTCCCGCGAATCGCCGATAGCTGTTACCCGGTCCTGTCGTACCCTGTCCTGCGACTTCGACAAACTCCACCGAACGCGGCGTGCCTGGGATGCGCGCCCCAAACCAGTGCGGATCATCGCGCTGCGCCCAGCTCACCAGCGCCAGAACCGCGCCCGCCGGGTAGACCGGCGCCTGCGGGCTCACACCCCGCGCTCGCACACCTCGCATGGCGGCTTCATTGCCATAGAGGGTCGCGGTCGCATGGTTCTGCGGATCGACATACAAGGTGATTGCGCCCCATGCGAGCGGCTGCCAGGGAAGGCTTGCCGGCAACATGGCAGCCTCATGGTTGACCACCTCATCGCCAGGGACCTGCGCCGTGGTCATGGGCAGCGTGTAGACGTAGTCGTTCCCGCGCACCGGCCTGTGGCAGCCGGTGCATTCGTTCACGAACTGCGCCCCGCTGCCGTAGGGCTTCAGCTCCATGCCGCGCCACCGTCCCCACCCCCAGCCGTCCGTCTTCCGGTAGCGGTGCGCATCCTTCTCCATCAGTTCCACCTGAACAAAGCTGCCGGGATGGACAAGATTGTCCTGACCGCGCTGCTGCTGCCAGGCGACCTTCGCGAAGCGTGCGCCGTCGGGCCACGGCGAGATCGCGCCTCGTCGTGCCGCGTCCACCGCTATGTCATTCCCCAGGATGAAGCGGAACGTATGGTTATCGCCGCGGTCGGTCGTGCTGATGACCTTCCAGCTCTCAAAGCTGGCATCGAACGGAAACCCATTCAACTCCGGCTGCACCGCGGTGAGGTTTACCTGCGCAGAAGCCTCGCCCGCACTCGCCGCGGGCATGGCGGCCGCCTTTGCAGCGTGATCCCCGCCGGGAGCAGGAGTCCAGGGCGCAAGATACGCCTCGAGGGTCGTCAGCTCTTCAGGAGTCACCCGCGCCTCCGGGTGAAGATTCCTGAACCGCGGCAGCGGCATGGCGCCCAGGCGGATCATATTGACAGCCTCATACAGCGTCGCCTTCTGCGCGGCGGCGGGCCTGGCGCCCAGCGTCGAAAAATCCAGGTGCTCACGTGCGGTGAGAATGTCATGACGTGCCAGCCAGTAACCGGGAACAATCTGGTCGAACCAGGAGAGCCGCCGCTCGTCGGAGTGGCAGCTGTAGCAGTCCTTTCTCAGAATCTGCCTCACCGGCAACGGCGCCTGAATTTCGGCAGTGGCCGGTTTCGAGGGAATGGAAGGTCGAATCAACTGCAACCCCGCCACCACGACCAGCGCCAGGTACAGCCACTTTCTCAAAACTACCGCCTTTCAATCGGACACCGTCCGCCCGCACCGCCGCACAGACAGGGAGCTCCCTGCCCGGTGAGATGACGCCCATCGCCACAATGGATCAACAATCTTTCCCCTGTCTTCAATGACCTTTTCTCTGTCCCCGTCCTGCCCGTCTTTTGCGAAGATTCAGCACTTCAGGCTATAGTTTGATTCATATGCGCTTCGTAAGCTCAAGGCGCGGGCCTCGCCATTCCCTCGTTGCTTTCGTGGGAATTGTCTGCATTGCCCTTGTGCTGCTTACCGGCGTCCTCCAGGTCACACACTCCCACGCTAACGGCCAGATTGACCATGACTGCTCGCTGTGCGTCACGGCGCATCACGCGGTGCAGATCGTGGTGGCCGTCACCCTGGTGCTGTCCTCGCAGCCGGTTGCGCATCGCATCGCGGATCAGTTCACTCCTCTTCCCCGCCAGAGATTTGTCCTCAAGTTAGCCAATCGACCTCCGCCCGTCCCTGCTGTTTTCGCCTAAACAGCAGTTCATCACAAGGACAATTCACTACTTTCGGAGGTCTTTCCTATGCGCACGTGTCTGCGTGGCGCGGCAGCGTCTTTTTTCCTGCTGGCTTTTCTCGCATTCTTTCTCGATTTCAGCCCGGCCCTGGGTCAGTCCATCGCCAATTCCGGCAGCGTCACCGGAACCGTGGTCGATATCTCGGGTGCGGTCATTCCCGGAGCTACCGTCACCATTCAAAATCCGGTCAGCCAGTACCAGCGCACCGTGCTCACCGACAGCGCCGGGCACTTCCTGTTCACTAACCTGCCCTTTAACCCCTACCACCTCACCGCAACAAAGGAGAGCTTTGCCGGCTTTGCCCAGGACGTCGATGTGCGCTCCGGCGTGCCCCTCACGGTTCCCATCAAGCTGAGCTTAGGCACGGCATCCACCACCATTCAGGTCACCGGAGAAGACCTGCTCGAGAACGACACCACCATGCATACCGACGTGGACCGCAATCTCTTCGGCAAGCTGCCGCTGGAAAGTCAGTCCTCGTCGCTTAGCTCGCTGGTCACCCTCGCCTCACCAGGCGTGGCTGCCGATTCCAATGGTCTCTTTCACGGCCTCGGCGATCACGCTGAGAACTCCTTCTCCGTCGATGGCCAGCCCATCACCGACCAGCAGAGCAAGGTCTTTTCGAACCAGCTGCCCACCTCTTCCGTCCAGTCGATGGAGGTCATCGACGGCGCGCCCCCGGCGGAGTATGGAGACAAAACCAGTCTCGTGATCCAGGTCACGACCCGCTCCGGTCAGGGCGTCACCAAGCCGACCGGCTCCATCTATACCTCCTACGGAAGCTTCGGTTCGGCGACGGCGGGCTTCGATGTGGGTTACGGCAAGCAGAACTGGGGCAATTTCCTCTCCGTCGATGGCCTGAACAGCGGGCGCTTTCTCGATCCGCCCGAGTTCACCGTCTTTCATGACAAAGGCAACGAGGAGAATCTTTTCGATCGCATCGACTATCAGCTCAACCAGGCGAACTCTCTGCACCTGAACCTGAACTACTCCCGCTCGTGGTTCCAGACGCCCAATACCTATGACAACCTGAACGCGGGCGGCCTGAATTTCGCGGGGCAGCCCGTGAACGGGCCGACCGACCAGCGATCCAAGATCGGCACCTTCGATATCGCGCCCAGCTATACGCGGGTCATCAATCAGTATTCAGTCTTCAACCTCGGTCTGTACGCTCGCAAAGACGTCTATCACTACTACCCCAGCGGCGATCCGCTGGCCGATCTCGGCCCCATCCAGCAGGAGTCCATCGGACAGGATCGCAGCCTCGCCAACGATGGCGTCCACGCCGACATTTCCTGGGTCAAAGGTATCCAGAACGTCAAGCTCGGCGCCGTGTATGAGCAGACGTTTCTGCGCGAAAGCGATACCCTTGGCATCGTCGACCCCGGCTATCTCGATTCTCTCGGCTGCATGTCCGGTGGCACGCCGGACCGTCCCACCGGCCCGCCCTGTACGAATCTGTATCCTTACGATCTGACCCGTGGAGGCAGCCTCTATAACTTCCTCGGGCACACTGATGTGAAGGAACTCGCGCTTTACGCCGAGGACCAGATCACCGCGGGTGCGTGGCTGTTCAACCTCGGCCTGCGCGGCGATGTGTATAACGGTCTGTCCGACGCCAGCCAGGCGGAGCCTCGCCTTGGAGTTTCCTACAACATCAAGCGGACCAACA
Organism: uncultured Acidobacteriota bacterium; assembly: GCA_963825195.1. Lineage (GTDB taxonomy): Bacteria > Acidobacteriota > Terriglobia > Terriglobales > Acidobacteriaceae > Palsa-343. The sequence goes on along the minus strand of CAWGSD010000005.1, from coordinate 3,387,687 downwards.
CCGTCCTGCGTACCTCCTACGCGCGCACCCTGGAAACGCCCTTCAACGAGAACCTGGTCCTCGCCAGCCGCGGATGTCTCAACGATGTCCTCAATCCCCTGCTCGCCTGCCAGGGAGGCGACACCGGAGCGCTCACCCCCGGCTTCCGCAACGAATTTCACGCCGGACTGCAGCAGGCCGCCGGCAAACACTTCGTGGTGAGCGGCGACTACATCTGGAAATATACCCACAACGGTTACGATTTCAGCGTGCTGGGCAACACGCCCATCACCTTCCCCATCGAGTGGCATAACTCCAAAATCCCGGGATTCGCCCTCCGCGCCGACGTCACCCAGTTCCACAACTTCAGCGCGTACGTCGTCATGTCCTCGGTGGCCGCGCGCTTCTTCCCGCCCCAGGTGGGCGGCGCCGGCGCTACGGTAGGTCAAACCGGCTATCCCTTCCGCATCGACCACGACGAAAAGTACAACGAGACGAGCCATTTCCAGTATCAGCTGCCGTGGAAACACATGCCCTGGTACAGCTTCAACTGGAGATACGACAGCGGTCTGGTGGCGGGCAATGCACCCTGCTATGGCGTTACCGATCCCAACAGCCCGTGCCTGGCCTCCTCAACCACGCTGAACGGCCAACCCGCTATCAAAATGGTGAACGCGTTTGGCGCTCCTCTGACGGCCGATCAGGAGTTTGAAGCCGGCTTCGCCTGCAACGGCGTCAGGGCCACGCCCACCACCGCGTTGCCCGGTGTTTGCCCGGCCACGCAGTTCACCTCCAGTCTGATTTCCATCCCCTCTCCGAACACCGGCGACAACGACCATAACCCGCAGCGCATCGCGCCGCGCAGCCTCTTCGATATGTCCCTGGGAGAAGACAATCTCTTCCACGGCGATCGCTACAAATGGGGAGCGCAGCTCACAGCCATCAATGTGACGAATAAATACGCGCTCTACAACTTCCTCTCCACCTTCAGCGGCACGCACTATGTAACACCGCGCGCCGTCACGGGCCAGATCACTTTCTCGTTTTGATCGATGGTCGCGGGGACGGTGCCCCCCACCGTCCCCGCCGTACTGGAGGTGCTTATGGCTCGTGTGAGTCTGTGGAAGCCCGACAGCGGAAGTAAGCGGCGCATCGCGCAAATTCGCTGGAGACGCTGGGAGGCCATTCACGCCGTCGTGCTCTTCCTGCTGATGACGGCATTCAGTATCTGGATAGGGATCTGGATCGCTACCCACCACTTCGATTGACACCAAACGAGCACTCTGAACTCCTGATCAGGCTCCTGTGCACCCCAGGGTCCCGCGTAAGCGCGACGAAGGTGAAGCCCGGCCTCCAGAGCCTGTGTGAAAACCGGAGTCCTGAGTCTGAAATTCGTTAAAAAATTGTTCTTTGGTTTGTATCAGGGCACGACTCTTCAGTCGTGCCGTACAGATCGCTTTGGTTTTGTATCAGGGGCACGACTTCACAGCTTGCAGAAAATTTCGTCGTCTTGAAGGGGCACAGCTTTGGCTGTGCCGTAAGTGACGGAAATAAGCTGGGCTTCAGCCTCTGAGGGCTGCTGCTCGAACCATTTCAATTCGTCAAATTTGTTCAACAAACTTCCGATGGAAATCGGGCTCTCACACACACGTCAGGCCCGGAGAAATCCAGAATCACACAACCACCGGCACATCGCCGGATGCGGCCCAACAAAAACCAGGAAAATGCTGCACCTCGCACGTGACGGCATCATCAGAAAATGGAGCAGCAAAATCAAACCTCAGGAAGGTGTGTGTTCCCCATGGATCGCCGCGAATTTGTGAAGACCGCTGCCGGAGCTGTCGCTGCGCAGCAGTGGCTGAGCCCAGTCGTGCAGGCAGAGACGAAGGAGAACGATGGCATGATCTATCGCACGCTGGGGCGCACCGGCGAACGCGTGTCGGCCATCGGTCTCGGCGGATACCACATCGGTCGATCCTCCATCCCCGAGCAGGATGCGATTCAGCTCATCCGCCAGGCCATCGACCGCGGCATCACCTTCATGGACAACTGCTGGGACTACAACGACGGCGTCAGCGAAGTGCGCATGGGCAAAGCGCTCGCCGGCGGCTATCGCAACAAGGTTTTCCTGATGACCAAGATCGACGGACGCACCAACGCCGCCGCCGCGCAGCAGATCGACGAATCGCTTCAGCGCCTGCAGACCGATCACGTCGACCTGATGCAGTTCCACGAAGTCATCCGCCTCGAAGACCCCGACCGCATCTTTGCCGAAGGCGGCGCCATGGAGGCGATGCTCGACGCGAAGAAAGCGGGCAAGGTGCGCTTCATCGGCTTCACCGGGCACAAGGATCCCTACGTGCACCTGCGCATGCTCGATGAAGCGCGCCAGCACAACTTTCATTTCGACACCGTGCAGATGCCCCTCAACGTGATGGACGCGCACTTCCGCAGCTTTACTCACGAGGTCCTGCCGGTCCTGAACCGCGAAGACATTGCGCCGCTCGGCATGAAGTGCTTTGGCGACCACTTCATCCTCGACAGCAACACCGTGAAGCCCATCGAAGCCCTGCACTACTGCCTGAACCTGCCCATCGCCGTGCAGATCACCGGCATCGACAGCCCGCAGATTCTCGATCAGGCGCTGGAAGCCGACCCGGACCTTCAAGCCGCTCTCGCAGCAGGAAGTGGCCAGCCTTCTCGATCGCACCCGGCCGCGCCGCGCGGAACGGTCAATTCGAGCTCTACAAGACGACGGCGCACTTCGACGGCACCGCCCACAAGCCGGAAATGCTGGGATAAGACGTCACTTCTTGCCCCGGTCGACGTCGAATATCATGAGGATAAAATGGCTTTCCCGATCCGAACCTGCACCATCTGTGGCGAAGAATTTGAGCTGAAACCCGACAAGCCCGGTTTCGCCAATCGCTGCCCTTCCTGCAGCGAACCAGAGGACGAGCCCAGCGCAAAAGTGACCGGCCCCGATACCCTCCAGCACGACGCCGAAGCCAACGCCGCCCGCCGCCGCGCGATCCGCGACCTCCTCTACCGCAACGAGAGCTAACAGACGGTTCAGCTGAAGCGATTAAAAAAACAGCCCCGCCATTCTCAGCGCAGCGGCCGAGAAACACTCAACCGGCCAGCCAGCTCTGCTTGTCGGAATCGCGCTCCCGAAAGTCCCAAAAACCGTCAATCCCCCACGCCCAAAACCGAAGTAACCAACGTTGATTCCAAACCGCTTACCCGCCAAGCCACCCCAACAAATCTGGCAGTAAAACTCTCTCCGCTTGGTATTCTGAATCTATAAGGTGAAATCAAAGCAGCCTCGCCCAGCCGCGAGGCTTTTCCATTTCCGGGAAGAATTGCGTGCAGAGAACCATCCAGCCCAGCCGCCCCCGCCGCTTCGCAAGCGTCAGTGATGTACGCACGAGCGCCAGTGATACAGTTATGCTCGCAACTCCGGCACTCACGCTCGGCAGCGATATACACACCCTTGCCACCGAAGTGACTCCGCGTCAATCATCTGCGGTCTTCACGCTCGTGAGTGATGTACTCACACGCGTGAACGACGCTTTCGCGAGCGTCTGCAACTCACTCGGAATCAATCACCCGCGTGTTATCGACTTCATCAACCCGGCTAAGTCCCAAACTTTCAATCACCTCCAAATTCGCCAGGAAGGGGGGTGGGGGCGCCCCGCCGTCGTATGATCGGAACTTGCCGCCCACCGGAACCCGATGATCCCTGCGCCCGCCACCGAGACCAAAGCCCAGCTCCGCAAAACCATGGGCTTCTGGGATGTCCTCCTCTTCAACATCGCCTGCGTCCTCGGCCCCCGCTGGATCGCCGCCGCCGGCCACAACGGCCCCTCCTCCATCTCCCTCTGGATCCTCGCCGCCGTCTTCTTCTTCGTCCCCGGCGCCCTGGTCATCAACGAGCTCTCCTCGCGCTTCCCCGAAGAAGGCGGCCTCTACGTCTGGGCCAAAGAAGCCTTCGGCGACTTCCACGGCTTCATTGCCGGCTGGACCTACTGGATCTACACCTTCTTCTATTTTCCCGGCCTCCTGCTCGCCTCCGCGTCCATGGCCGCGTGGATCCTCGGCCCCCACGGCGCCGCCGTCGCCGACAATCGCGCCTTTCAGCTCTGGGTCTCCATGGGCCTGCTCACCATCGCCGTCGGCCTCAACCTCGTCGGCCTCAACATCGGCAAGTGGCTCCAGAACGCCGGCGGAGTCGGCACCTACGTCCCGCTGCTCATCCTCGTCGTGGTTGCCGCTGCGGTCGTCCTCCATCACGGCCCGTCTTTCAGATCGGCCACCCATTTCACCCTGCGCAACATGCTGCCCGCGTGGAACTGGGGCACCGTCAACTTCTGGTCACAGATCGCCTTCGCCTTCACCGGCCTCGAGCTCGTCTCCGCCATGAGCGAAGAGGTGCGCGATCCCCGCCGCACGCTCCCCCGCGCCGTCTATGGAGCGGGCGCCATGATCGCCTTCATCTACATCGTTGGCACCTTCGCCATCCTCGCGCTGCTCCCCGCGCCTGCCATCGATCCCCAGAGCGGTGTCTTCAATGCCATCACCGTCGGCTCCGTGGCTTTAAAGATCGGCGTCCTCGGCATCATCGCAGCCCTGCTCGTCACCGTCGGCAACGCCGGCGGAGTCGGATCCACCGTCGCCGGCATCGCCCGCGTCCCCTTCGTCGTCGGCATCGACCGCTATCTTCCCCGCGCCTTCGGCAAAATCCATCCCCGCTGGAAAACCCCCTGGGTCTCCATCCTCGTCCAGGGCGGCATCTCCGCCTTCATCCTCCTCGCCAGCCAGCTCAACCAGACCGTACGCAGCGCCTATCAGTTCCTCGTCGACGCCGCCATCATCCTCTACTTCATCCCCTTCCTTTATATGTTCGCCGCGATTATCAAACTGGCCAGCCGCCCCGATCGCGCCTCCAACCCCCACGCCGTACTCGTTCCCGGCGGTAAGATCGGGATCTGGATCTGCGGCGGCCTCGGCTTCGTCGTCGTCCTCGTCGGTATCGCTGTCTCGCTCGTCCCCCCTGGCGAGGCCGCCAGCCCCCTCGGCTTCGAACTCCAGCTCCTCATCGGAACCATCGTCTCCATCCTCATCGGCCTCACCCTCTACTGGCGCGGCGCCCGCGCCAAACACTCGTCGTCATCCTGAGTCCGCGCAAGCGGGCGAAGGGCCCCGGCGAGGCTTCGTTCACCGCTGCCGCCTCAGGCTTTCACCACCGAACCCGCAGCCACGCAAACGATTACACTGGAATCCGATGAAACGCCTTCTCCAGGGCTATGCTCGATTCCGCACCAACGTCTTCCCACACTGGCAGCACCATTTCCATCTGCTGGCCGACCGTCAGGCGCCCGATACCCTCTTCATCACCTGCGCCGACTCCCGCGTCGTCCCTAATCTCATTTTTCAGACCGAGCCCGGCGACCTCTTCCTCTGCCGCAACGCCGGCAACATCGTCCCCCCTCACGGCGCCATGACCGGCGGCGTCTCGGCGACCATCGAGTACGCCGTCGCAGTCCTCGGCGTCCGCGACGTCGTGGTCTGCGGTCACTCCGACTGCGGCGCCGTCAAAGCGGTTCTCCCGCCCGACGGTGCCCCACCGGGAACCCGTCGCGACCTCAGCCGCCTGCCGCTTACCGCGAAATGGCTGGGCTTCATTGAGCCCGCCTGGAAGTTTCTCGAAACCACCATTCCGCGCGACGATCCCCGCGGGCTTCACACCGCGCTCATCCATGCCAACGTCATCGCCCAGCTTGAAAACCTCAAGACTCATCCCGAGGTAGCCCGCGGCCTGGCGCACCAAAGCCTTCAGGTGCATGGCTGGTATTACGACATCCTCACCGGAGCCATCGAGGCATGGGATCAGCAGCAGCGCCGTTTCGCTCCTCTCGAAGAAGCCTCGGCCGATCAGTCAGCTGTTCCCTCTCCCGCTTTCTGACCTGCGTCAGGCTTCCAGCAACGCCGCCCGCAGAAAATGGCTGAGATTCGGTTCCAGCCCACCCTCCAGTTCGCCGGCATCGATGGCCGGAAACGCCCCGCGCAGCGCAGCCAGAAGAGCCCCGCGCTCCCGCGTGCCATCCAGCAGTTGCAGCAAAGCTCGCACCATCGGATCGTCCACCTGAACCGTACCGTGCCAGAGATTCGCGAGATGCGTGTGCAGCCGCGATTCCTGCCGGCAAGCCGCCGTCGCCCTCGGCCGCTCTGACACCGCGCCCGCGACCGGCGGCTCCCACAGGTGCAGGTCGATCATGCGCGCCACGGCCATCTGCTGCAGCAGCCGGTCGGCGCGCGCTTCTGCCGCTACGCCGGCCGCTGCCAGCACATCCCGTACTGCGGCGTAGCCGAGCGTTCGCGGCCAGGCAGCGATCAACCGCTCCATCACCGCAATCGCCGGCGCATCGTCGCTGCCCACGCGCAGTCCGCCCGCCAGCGTATACACCTGGGTGCCGGAGCCGTCCCGCTCTGCAGCCGTGGCCTGCGAAGCAAATTGCATACGGTGCAGCGACTCCACCACGATCTCCCGCTGCACCCGCTGCTCGCTGCGAACCAGCAATGTCTCTCGGAACATGCGCATGCGCGCGAAGTCCAGCATCTGCTCCACCGCGACCACATCGTCTCCAGCGAGCCCGCTCAGTTTCTCCGTCAGCTCCGGCCGGAAGCACGGATCGCTCGGAATCGGCAGCACCGCCTCGCTCAGGTACTCCAGCCCGTGCCTCCGCGCGTGCTCCACAAACGTTCCCACCAGCACCGGCGCATACACCGGGCTCAGCTCGTCGTGATAAATCGATTCAAAGCTGCGCCTGCACAGCTTCGTCAGTTGCTCCTGGATCAGCTGCCGGTACGGATCGTTCTCCGGCCGGCTCGCCACCAGCATCGCCAGCAGATCAAGACCGGACCTGACCTTCTCCGCCGGTGTCTCCCCGTTCCTCCCGCACCAGGCCATCACCTCGCGCACCATGTTCCGCATGTGGCTGCCGGGCAGCGCGTTGTAGCTGATGAATGCAATTCCGTTCGGGGCGAGGTGCTCACCGCAGATCGCCAGCAGCCGCTCCTGCACCCGCGGCGGAACCCACGCATACAGGCCGTGCGCAAGGATGAAGTCGTACTCACTCAGCCCGCCTCGTTCCGCCTCCTTCCCCACCTCCAGCACGTCACCCTGGAACAGCCGCACATTCCCGAGTCCCAGTTCGCGAATACGCTGCTGGCCGCGCGCCACCGGAGCTCCCGCCAGGTCGAAGCCGGTGAGCTCCGCAGCAGGCAGCGCGTAGGCCATAGGGATCAGGTTCGCCCCCTCGCCGCATCCGATTTCCAGCACGCGGCAGTTCCGCACCGCGGCCGCCGCCACTCCATGCAGCGCCGCCATGACGGCCAGCCGATCCGGATGCGTATTGGGATACGAATAGGACGGATACTCTACCGCGTCGTAGGCGTTTTGCTCTCGTTCCAACCGGGCCCCCCTCAGGAGAAAACCCAGTGTAGCCCGAGCGATCCAGTGCAGACGTCAGCGCAGTTTGAACGCAAGCTCCGGATAGCAGACTCGCGACCCCTTCCTCCATGCTCACAACAGATTGCTCTTTGGAGGAAAATCCGATGCACCGCGTCATCAACCCCGCAATCCTTTACTTCGGCACGCCGGTCGTGCTGGTCAGCAGCCTGAACGAGGACGGCTCTGCCAACCTGGCGCCCATGTCTTCGGCGTGGTGGCTGGGACCCCGCTGTGTGCTCGGCTTCGGCGCCCGCTCCAAAACGCCGCAGAACATCCTGCGCACCGGCGAATGCGTGCTGAATCTTCCCTCCGCGGCGCCGGCAGAGATGGTCGACCGCCTGGCCCTCACCACCGCATCGAATCCGGTTCCGGATACCAGGATCAGCCGCGGCTACCGGCACGAATCGGATAAGTTTGGCCTCTCCGGCTTTACCGCTGCTTCTTCCGAACGGGTCCAGCCGCCGCGCGCCACGGAGTGCCCCGTCCATCTCGAAGCGACGCTGAAGCACGCGTATCCCATCGCCTCGGAGGCCGACGATCTCAGGGGACGCCTCATCGCCCTCGAAGTCCAGATTGAGCGCGTGCACGTCGATTCAGAAATTCGGCTCGAAGGGTACGACGACCGCATCGATCCTGACAAATGGCGGCCGCTCATCATGAGCTTCCAGCACTTCTACGGGCTCGGACCGCGGCTGCGCGATTCGCGCCTGGCCACGATTCCGGAATCCGCCTACCGCACCACCGCCCCCTCACGCGAATCGGAAATCATTCACCGATAAAGAAGCTGGCGGCTGGAAGCATGAAGCTGGTAGCCGGAAGCTGGTTGCTGGTTGCTGGCGACTGGCCGCCTCCGTTACCCGCTACCAGCTACCAGCGGCTCTTGGCTACCAGCTTCCCGCTGCCCCTAGTGCACTCCCACCGGAGCCTTGCCAGGCTTCGCTTTCTTGAAAAACCACACCAGCACCACGCACGCAAAACAGATGAGGGACATCCAGCGAAAGACATCAACAAATGCCCACAGCAGCGATTGCTGGCCGAGTTGCTGGTAGAGAGTCTGCTCGGCGGCGTGTTGTGCGTTGGGGGCCGCAGTGTGCTGCGTTAAATAGCCGGTCACTGCGCTGAGCTGCTGCTCAAACCATATCTGCGTTTGTGAGACGTAGTTCGTGATCTGGTTCTGGTGCACGTCACTGCGCCGCACAAGCAGGGTTTGCGCGATGGAGATGCCGATGGAGCCGCCAACATTGCGGAGCAGATTGAAAATGCCGCTGGCGTTGCCAATCTGATCATTGCGCAGCGTGCTGTACGCCTGCGTCGTGATCGGGACAAAGACGAAACTCAATGCGAAACCGGTCACAACGATGGGAACCAGCAGTGTCCAGGGACTGATGTCGAGCGTGATGTTGCCGAAATAGAGCGACATGATCCCGAATCCCACAAATCCGAAGGTCAGCAGATACCTCGGATCGACCCTGTTGCCCAGATATCCGATGACAGGCATCCCGAGGATCGATCCGATGCCGCGCGGTCCCACCACCAGGCCTGCCGCGAACGCCGTGTACCCCAGTAGCTCCTGATAGAAAAGCGGCAGCACCGTGATCATCGAATAGATGCACAGCCCGAACATCATAATCAGTGCGCAGCCCAGCCCGAAATTGCGGTCCTTCAATGTGCGGAGATTTACCAGCGGCGTCTTGCCCCTCCACGAGTGGATCACGAACCACGTGAAGGAAATCACCAGGAACATAAACGCCCAGCGGATCCAGATCGCCCCGAACCAATCGTCTTCCTGGCCCTTGTCGAGGATCACCTGCAGGCATCCCGTCCAGACCGCCAGCAGCCCAAATCCCAGTCCGTCAAACTTGCTGGCTTTGCCCTTGGTGATGTACTCCGGATCGTGGATGTACCGGCTGATCATGAAGACCGCCAGCGCCCCAACCGGGATGTTGATGTAGAACGCGTATCGCCAGCTGTAGGTGTCGGTCAGCCAGCCGCCCAGGGTCGGGCCCAGCACCGGCGCCACCACCACGCCGAATGCGAAGAGGGCCATCGCCGCGCCGCGCTTTTCGGGTGGAAAGCTCTCCAGCAGGATCGACTGCGACAGAGGCTGAAGGGCTCCGCCGCCCGCACCCTGGATCACGCGCGCGATCAGGATGAAGCCCAGCGTTGGCGCCGCCCCGCAGAAGAACGATGCGACCGTGAAGATGATGACGCAGGTGATCAGGAACCGCTTGCGTCCGAACCGCAGAGAAAACCAGTTGCTGGCCGGGAGAATGACAGCATTTGCAACAAGATAGCTGGTCAGGACCCAGGTCGCTTCGTCATTGGAAGCCGAAAGCGACCCGGCAATGTAGGGCAGAGCCACCGACGCAATGGCCGTGTCCAGCACCTCCATAAAGGTCGCCAGCATCACGGAAACCGCGATGAGCCATGGATTTACACCAGAATTCTGCGCCTGCTGACCGCCAGTGTCTGCCATGCACTTCTGCCGATCTCACAAATGTGGGTGAAGTAAAAGAAAAACCAGAAGATTTCCAGCTTCTGCTATGCCCTTTGGATACGGGAGACCCGCGCCCGGATGCAAGGCGCCTTCAGCAACAATCCGAGAATACGCAACTTAACACTTCAGAAGGAATAGCGCCAGGCCTGAACGAAAAGTACCAGAGCCAGCCCCCGGCGTCGTCCGCCTTCCCTGTAACCCTCAGCTTTACTGTTATTTCTGGACCCGCATCGATTGGTCCATTTTGAGCATCAGATAGATTGACAATAAGTGACTCAAGTGCCAATCTGGAAGAACAGGCAGGCGGCACTTGCTGGATCACTGGTTTCAGGAGCAGGCATTCCAATGGCAAAAATGATCGGTATCGATCTCGGCACGACCAACTCGGTCGTCGCCGTTATGGAGGGCGGTGAGCCCAGAGTTATCCCCAACGAAGAGGGCGGCCGGACCACCCCCTCCGTTGTCGCATTCACTAAATCCGGCGAACGGCTGGTGGGTCAGGTCGCCAAGCGGCAGGCGATTACCAACCCCGCCAACACCATTTATTCCATCAAGCGGTTCATGGGGCGCCGCTACAACGAAGTCAACGACGAAATGAAGATGGTCCCCTATAAGGTCGTCCAGCAGGGCGATCACGTCGCCATCGAGGCCCAGGGCAAGCTCTATACCCCGCCCGAGATCTCGGCCATGATCCTTCAGAAGCTGAAGAAGGCGGCCGAAGACCATCTGGGCGGCACGGTCACCGAGGCGGTCATCACCGTTCCCGCCTACTTCAACGACGCGCAGCGCCAGGCCACCAAAGACGCCGGCAAGATCGCTGGACTCGATGTCAAGCGCATCGTGAACGAGCCGACCGCGGCCGCGCTGGCGTATGGCCTCGACAAGAAAAAGGACGAGACGATCGCCGTGTATGACTTCGGCGGCGGCACTTTCGATATTTCGATCCTCGAAGTCGGCGAAGGCGTCATCGAGGTCAAGTCCACCAACGGCGACACCCACCTGGGTGGCGACAACATCGACCAGCGCATCGTTGATTGGCTCATTGACGAGTTCAAGAAGGACGAAGGGCTGGACCTGCGCTCCAAAGGAAACGAGATGGCTCTGCAGCGCCTGAAGGACGCCGCCGAGCGCGCCAAGATCGAACTGTCGACGGCGCTGGAGACCGAAATCAATCTGCCGTTCATTACTGCGGATGCCAGCGGGCCGAAGCACCTGGTGAAAAAGCTGACCCGGGTCAAGCTGGAGCAGCTGGTGGAGGACCTCATCCAGCGTTCGGTGGAGCCGTGCAAAAAGGCGATGACCGACGCTGGCGTCGACGCCAGCAAGATCAATGAAGTGGTGCTGGTCGGCGGCCAGACCCGCATGCCCCGGATCCAGCAGTTGGTGAAGGACCTGTTCGGAAAAGAACCTCACAAGGGCGTCAATCCCGATGAAGTTGTCGCCATCGGTGCGGCGGTGCAGGCCGGCGTATTGGCTGGAGAAGTAAAGGATCTCCTGCTGCTCGACGTGACTCCTCTTACCCTCTCGATAGAAACCCTGGGCGGCGTGGCGACGCCAATGATTCCACGCAACACGACCATTCCGACCAAGAAGACGGAGACCTTCTCGACGGCGGCAGACAGCCAAACGGAAGTCGAGGTCCACGTCCTGCAGGGCGAGCGTCCGATGGCCGCGCAGAACCGCACCCTCGGCAAGTTTAAGCTGAGCGGCATTCCTCCGGCGCCGCGTGGCATACCCCAGATCGAGGTCACGTTCGACATCGACGCCAACGGCATCCTCAATGTCACGGCGAAAGACACCGCGACGGGCAAAGACCAGAAGATTCAGATCACCTCCTCTTCCGGACTGAGCAAGGAAGAAGTCGAACGGATGGCGAAGGAAGCCGAGTCCCACTCCGCGGAAGACAAGGCCAAGCGCGAGGAGATCGAGGCACGGAACCAGCTCGACGGGCTCGTTTACAACATCGAGAAGATGCTGAAGGAGAACGGCGACAAGGTTTCGGGCAGCGAGAAAGCCGATGTCGAAACGGCTCTGGCCGATGCGAAGAAGACCCTCGAAGGCCAGCCCAGCCCAGCCGAAATGAACGCGGCGCGGGAAAAGCTGACCGCGGCTTCGCACAAGCTGGCCGAGGCCATGTACAAGGCCAATGCCGCCGCACCCTCCGGCGCGGGCGTTCCGCCTACCGATGGGGCAGCTTCGGCAGCCGGCACGGCCGATCAGAAGAAGGACGAAGGCGTGATCGACGCCGAATACGTTGACGTCGACGACAAGCGCTAAGTGCGAACGCACATATGGCAACCGGGGCGTTCCTGTGGGAACGCCCCACAATTTAGCAGCGTAGGTGAGCGCAGTTACAGGCAAGGGGAACAGGAGAATGACCAACAGGGTTTGGAAGTGCGAGCAGGTGCGCGCAGGGCAAATTACGAACAGGGTGGTGTTCGATACCGAGCAGCAGGCCAGCCAGTTCGTGGCACAGATGCGGCGGGTCGAGCCGGATCTGTTCTGGCGGGTCGAACCGGTGGATGCAATGATGGTTTGGAACTAGATCGATAAGCGAAGCGGATCGCGCACGAATAAGACCCGAAGAGTTCAGTAAACATTCAGGAAATAATGCCACCGACCCAGCACAAAGACTATTACGCGGCGCTTGGAGTAAAGAAATCGGCCACGCCGGAGGAAATCCGCAAGGCTTTCCGGAAGCTCGCGCGCAAATATCATCCCGACGTCAATCCGGGCGATAAAAAGTCTGAGGAGAAATTCAAGGAAATCTCCGAGGCCAACGACATCCTGAGCGACGAGAAGAAGCGGAAAATTTACGATCAGTTCGGCTTTTACTCCGATCAGATCGATCCCGCGGCGGCAGAAGCCGCGGCGCGCGCGGGCGCTTCTCAGGGCGCCGGACGCAGTCAGGGCGGGGTGCCCTTCGATTTCGGCGGATTCGACTTCTCTGAAGACAGCGAGCCCAGCAGTGGGGGCGGTACCGGCTGGGGCAGCTTCCGCGATATCTTTTCCGGCATGTTCAACCGCGAGCATCAGGCGCAGGGACCGCAGCCTGGCACCGATCTTGAGTATCAGGTCAATGTCGATTTCTGGACCGCGATCCGCGGCGGTACAGTGCGTCTGGATATCCAGCGCCAGGAAGTTTGCCCGACCTGTCATGGCCGGGCCACGGTCGGCGGTTCGCAGACCTGCCCGGAGTGCCACGGCACCGGTCAGGTCACGCAAATGGGTGGACGGATGAAGTTCAATATCCAGTGCCCCCGCTGCGGGGGAACCGGGAAGGTGCAGACTCCCTGCCCCACCTGTCACGGCGAAGGCACGGTCCACCGGACGGAGCCACTGGAGTTCCGCATCAAGCCCGGCACCCGCGATGGGCAGCGAATTCGTCTGGCCGGCAAGGGCAACGCGGGCCTCAATGGCGGCCCTCCGGGCGATCTTTACCTGGTCATCCGGGCCGGTACGCATCCGGTGTTCACCCGCCAGGGAGATGACATCCTGCTGACCGTGCCGGTCACCGTGGCCGAAGCGGCTTTGGGCGGGCGCGTCGAGGTTCCCACCATCGACGGGCGGGCGCAATTGCGCATTCCGCCTGGAACGCAGAGCGGGCAAAAGCTGCGGATGCGGGAGCGCGGTGTGCCTTCGGCCACTCGCGAGGGCGTACGCGGCGACGAGATCGTGACAGTCGATGTAGCTGTTCCCCAGGTGCGGGACGAACGCTCGCGGGAAATTCTGCGCGAATTTGCGAAACTAAACCCCGAAGATCCACGGGAAGCAATCTGGGCCAAGGTTTAGCTGTGCCTGTCCTCGAAACCCCTCGCCTGCGGCTGCGCGAGTTGACGCCCCTCGACGCACCCGCTCTCTTCGCCGTGCTGGGAGATGCGGAGACCATGCGGTGGTATCCGCAGCCGTACAGCCGAGCGCGCGTGGAAGAAGGCATCGCACGGCAAATGGAGCGCTATCGCTCCGGAGCAGGATTATTGGGAATGGTATCGAAGGAAAGTGGAGAGCTGATCGGCGACTGCGGCCTGGTGTGGCAGGATGTGGAAGGCGTGCTCGAACCCGAGATCGGCTACCATGTCCACCGCGCGTACTGGGGTCGGGGTCTCGCGACCGAAGCAGCGCGAGCGGTGCGCGATTACGCTTTTACGAGCCTCGGCTGCGAGCACGTGATTTCACTGATCCGGCCGGAGAATCTGCCCTCGCGCCGTGTGGCCGAGAAGAACGGCCTTACCCTCCAGCGCACCGTCTTCTGGCATGGCTTCGACCACTGCATTTACCGCATCGATAAGGCGGTGGCCCCATGAGAGCATGGCTGCAGAAAGAGCACAGACGCGTGGAGGACGAGGTGCCGGACCCCAACCGACGCCTGGCAACGCAGCTTTTGAATGCTTCGGTGGCCTATGCACGGCTCATCCTGCGAAAGTACGGGGAACTGGCTCCCCTCGGCTTTGCCATGGACCGGGAAGGCCAGATCGCGCGCGAGACGCTGGAGCTGCCGCGGCTGCCCCGGGATCCCGCGCGGCTGTGGAAGCTGTTGGCCGAACACATGCACGACCGAGCCCGCCGCGGATTGATTCAGGCAGCGGCGATGGTGGCGAATGTGGCGCTGCCGAATCCGTCCCCGGAAGGCTACACAGATGCGCTGGTTCTCAGCATTGAGCGTGACAACGGCTATGCCCTTGAAGTGACGGTACCGTACCGGATTTATGGCGGGCAATTGAAGAACATGCTGCCGCGGCGGATCGCGCTCGGCAAGGTGGTAGCAGAGGAGTCGGAGTGCCATATCTTCGCGCCGGGTGAACCCAGGAAGACACCAGGCGCGTCATCGCGTTTCAACGAGCCCGGCACCGGCTCCAGTGCATAATGTGAGACGCGTATGCCTACGAAACGTAAATCCAAAGGCGCTTACATGATCTCGGCAGTCGCCGAGATGTACGACATTCATCCCCAGACGCTGCGCCTGTACGAGCGCGAAGGGCTGCTGAAGCCGTCGCGCACGGAAGGCAATACCCGCCTCTATACGGATGAAGACCTGGAGCGGCTGGAGTTCATCCTCAACCTGGCGCGGGATCTGGGCGTGAACATCGCCGGCATTGCCATCATTCTGCAAATGCGCGGACGCATGGAGGAGATGAATCGGCAAATGCAGGACTTCGTGGAATACGTGCGTTCGGAGATGCTCTCACGCATGCAGCATATGGGGCAGCCGGGAGCCGCCATGGTTCCACTGCGGCGCCCCCTGATCGTGCCGGAGGAGAAAACGCGGCACTGAAGTGACGATCCGACGGGTTTCCGCGGACCGGTTGGAATGAAGTTTGGGTGCATTTCAAATTCAGCAGTGGACAACAACTAAAAAATTAGTTACTTTCTTTTCCGTAGCGCGTCGAATGAAGTAAAGGAGCCGTTCCGGTGCCGCGGAAGACCTCAGAAACGCTTACGGAAGCTGAACTGCGGATTATGCAGGTGCTGTGGGACAAGGGCCCTGGCACGGTGCAGCAGGTTCTGGATGCGCTGCCCGCGGAGCAGTCGGCTTTGGCGTACAACACGGTCCTGACGACCATCCGTATCCTCGAGCGCAAAGGCTATGTGGAACATGCCAAAGACGGCCGCGCGCACGTGTACACCCCGCTGGTGGCGCAGGAAGAGGCGAGCCGGTCGGAGATTCGGCACCTGGTAAGCCGCTTCTTTCGCAATTCTCACGAAGATCTGGTGCTGAATATCCTGGAGGACCGCGGAATCGCCCCGCAGGAGCTGGACCGGCTGCGCCGGATGCTGGAGCAAGCCGAAGAGCAAGCGGTGGAAGGGAGCGAGCTGCGGTGATCCCTCCCGGCGCTGAAATGGCTGCTCAACTCGTGGTGGGGCGAGTACTGAATTCGCTGCCGGAGGGAGTGCTGCTTGCCCTCTCCGCATGGCTGTTGCTGCGCGTGATGGGGCGTCAGAATTCCGGAACGCGCTTTGCTGTCTGGATGGTTGCGCTGGTGGGTGTAGCAGCGCTGCCGTTCCTGGGTAGGAGCGGCCCGGGAGGGGTAGCGCTGCAGGTGCATGCGCCAGTGACGGTGCCGGCGTTCTGGGCGGTGGCGTTTTCGGCTCTGTGGGTGGGGGCAGCGTTTCTGGCGCTGGCGCGGGTGGTTGCCGGCGTTTGGCAGGTGCGGCGGCTGCGGCAGAACTGCCGGGCAATCTCGGCGGCAGAGCTGGATCCTGCACTGCAGGATGTGCTGGGCCCGATGAAGAGACCAGTGCAGCTGCTTGTTTCCGACGAGGCGAGGGTTCCGGCGGCGATCGGGTTTTTGAAGTCCGCCATTGTGTTGCCGGCATGGACGCTTCGTGACCTGTCGGCGCAAGAGTTGCGGCCGATCGTCATCCACGAGTTGGCGCACCTGCGACGGAGAGACGACTGGACGAATCTGCTGCAGAAGGCGGTGCGGGCGGTTCTGTTCTTTCATCCGGCCATCTGGTGGATTGACGCGCGCCTGTCGCTGGAGCGGGAGATGGCCTGCGACGATGCCGTGCTGGCTGCGACGGGGAATCCTCGCGGGTATGCCGGATGCCTGATCGGGCTGCTGGAGAGGAGTTGCGCGCGGCATAGGTGGAGCATGGCCCAGGCGGCGGTGGCGCGGGCTCGGGAAGCTTCAGTGCGCATCGCACGGATTCTGCAGGCGGGCACGCCGGCGAACACGCGGGTGGGACGCGGTGCGCTGGCGCTTGCCGGGGCAGCCTGCGTAACCTGCTGCGGCGTTCTGTTGTATTCGCCACGGCTGCTGGTGTTTGCTCCGGCGCAGGGCGAGATCGCCACGCCAACGGCGTTCACGGCGCCCTACGATGGCCGGCTTGCGCCCCCTGCCAGCAGTTCACGGGTCGCGGGAGCTGAAGTGGTTCCGGCGGCGTTTCACGTTGCGCAGACTCCGGTGCCTGTGCATAGAGCGGTGCTGAAGCACGCGGTTGCGCCGCATCGGAGAGCGGAGCGGACGATGACTCTGGCGGTGGCGAGGCAGGCTGCCGCCGGGGCGAGTGCGGAGCCGCTGGTGAGGGCGAGCCTGGAGCAGCCGCACGATGCCAGCCGGGAAACTTCTCTGCACCCGATAATGGCGATGCTGCCTATGCCGCAGGCTGAGAAGCAGGTGGATACCGGGACGCTGGCAGCGCCGGTAGTGATCCTGGTCGCGATGGAGATGCCTCAGGATTCTCCGGATGAAGCGCCTGCCGCGGCACCGGCCGCAGGACAGAAGGCTGCGGCGAATGCGGTGAATGTGCAGACGCTGCAGATTGTAGTAGCGGACGAGACCGGCGTACACGTGCAGATTTATCGGATCGTGGTGGTACCGGCGGCGAATGCCCAGGGAGTCGTTTCGCATTCGATTTAAGGGCAATTTTTTTTGACTTCAACAACTAATTCATTAGTTACAGGCAGGAGAAAACAACTATGCAATACGGGAAAGTGAAATCGATATTCACGCGGAAGGTTGCGGTTCCGGTGGTGCTCGCGGGAGCGGTAGCGGGTGCGGGCATTTGGACCTGGGCACGGCCGGCCTCGGCGGCAGCAGCTCCGGCGGCGGCTCCGCTCGATGACAACAGTGTGGGAGCGCTGCTCTCGCTGGATAACGCCATGGAGGCGCTGGCGGCGCGGATAACTCCGGCCGTAGTCAACGTCACCGTGACGTCGAAGCTGACGGGGCGGCAGATCGCGGAAGATTCCGGCGACGATCAGGGACAGGATCAGGGACAGAACCAGCAACAGGATCAGCAGCAGCAGATGCAGCAATTCTTCGGACCCAACTCGCCCTTCGGCCAGTTCTTCCAGGGCCCGGGCCGCATGCAGCAGGGACCGGAGATCGAGAAGGGTCTGGGAAGCGGCGTGATCATCTCGCCCGACGGCTACATCGTGACCAACAACCACGTGGTGCAGGGTGCAATCGATATTCACGTCACCATGAGCAACCGCGACGTGTACAAGGCGAAGCTGATCGGAACGGATCCACTGACCGACCTGGCGGTGATCAAAATCGATGGCCACGATCTGCCCAGTGTGCCGTGGGGCGATTCCTCGCAGTTGAAGCCCGGCGAACTGGTGCTGGCCTTCGGTAATCCTTACGGTTTCCGCTTCACGGTGACGCGCGGCATTATCAGCGCGCTGAACCGGCCGAATCCGGAAGCGGATCGCCGCAAGCCGGGTGAGTTCATTCAGACCGATGCAGCCATCAACCCGGGCAACTCCGGCGGAGCGCTGGTGGACGCGCGCGGGCAGCTGATCGGCATCAATACATTCCTCATTTCGCCGAGCGGCTCCTTCTCCGGCATGGGATTTGCCATTCCGACTGAGATTGTGAAGCCGACGGTGGACACGCTGATCAAGGACGGGCACGTGCGCCACGGCTACATCGGCATTTCGATCAACGACGTGACACCTGAAAACGCCAAGTTCTTCAACATGACCAAGGCGGTTGGCGCGGTCGTGACCGATATTTCGCCGGATTCCCCGGGCAGCAAAGCGGGACTGAAGACGGGCGACGTGATCACGGAACTCGACGGCAAATCGGTCAACGATGCCGGAGAACTGCAGATGAGGGTGGACCAGAAGCAGCCCGGAGACAACATTCAGTTGTCGGTAATGCGCGACGGCAAGACGCTGACCCTGCCGCTGACTCTCGGCTCGATGAACGGCGGCCCCGAGCAGCAGGTAGCGCAGAACGGCAATGGCAAGGGACGCTGGGGCATCGGTCTCGGGAACCTGACGCCGGATGTGCGGCAGCAGATCCAGGTGCCGGAGAACGTGCACGGCGCAGTTGTCGCGCAGGTGCGTCCGGGCAGCCCCGCCGATGACGCGGGCCTGGCCAATGGCGATGTAATCATCTCCGTCAACCGCAAGCCGACTAGCGACGCGGCTGATGCGGCGCAGCAACTTTCCAGCGTGCCTCAGGGGCAGGATGCGCTGGTGTTGATCTGGTCCAACGGCGGCCAGGTGTTCCGCGTACTGCATTCCTCCCAGGGTTAACCACACACAGCACTTCGGCGCAGCCGGTAAGTTACCGGCTGCGCATTTTTTTGTTCGGAATGAAATACAGTTGTGGCTTTCGGGCGGGTTCCAAAAGGTAAGAGGCCGGATTGCTCCGGCCTCACGATTCCGACTGCTCCTTTACTGCACAGAATACGAAACGCTGGATTGATGAACGATGTAGTAATGGCTGTCGAGGTCCAGAACGGTAACAGTATGAAGTCCGGGCGCAAGGTTGAAGTATTGATTCACATTCTCACCCGAATACCAGCCAAGCTTGACCCCATTGTCCCAGACCTGCATCTGGCTCACAGGCACAGATTCACTAGCCTGAGCCACGATGTGCACCGTTGACATGCCGATGGCCTCATTGGGAGTAGGTGAGATAACCTGTACCCCATCGACCAGCGCCTGCACGGTATAAGTAACAGAGTTCCCGCGAATGATCTTATAAGAGTCATTCAGGTCAAGCACTGTGGTTGTGTGTTTCCCCGGCGCCAGGTTATAGATGGCATCGATCTGGGTCCCATACACGCCAAGCTTCACGCCGTTATCCCACACTTCTGTGTGGCTCACAGGCTGGCTCTCTGACGCACCAGCCATCAGATGAACGGCTCCAGTGATAGTTGCTCCGTTTCCAGGATTTGAAATAACGATACTGTTAGTCGGATTCTCCGACGAGGTTCCTGTAGTAAAGAAGTCGGCCATGGGCGCAGCATTCTGCGCGGCGCCGGGACACGGCGACAAACCCATTGCCGCACAGACCGTCGCCAGTACGTTTTCATTGTGATAAGTGGTGGTCGACTGATAACCTGGCTTCACTTGTGGACCAATCACGAGAGTGGCCGTACGTCCCCCGCATCCCTGGCTGACGGTAGCAGAACAACGATTGTCTGAGCCAAGATCGCTCTCATCCCACACAATGAACAGAATGCCATCGCCCCCGGGGCTAAATTCCGGCCGCGCCAGGATGTTCGGCACATTCGCCTCAAGCCACTGATCCGCTTCCTGGATGGTGCCATTGTGGGCATCGTCATTGACGTCCGGGGTGATCCAGGCGTAGTTGACTACGTTCCCCTGAGCAAAATCCGTTGCCATCTGTGCAAAAGGAACACTGTTCGTATCCTGGCCTGTTCCCGGGCAGACGTCGGAAAAGTCAATCAGCGGATTGTGCCGGCGGTAGTAAAGATTATCGGGGCTGTAGAGGCCCTGAAAGCCGGCATAGGGCAGGTTCTCCTGATAACTTTTCCACGTATATCCGCGCTTCAGCAGTTCGCGGACTACATTGTCTTCAGTGTGATTGCACGAGACCGTATCGTTATTCGGTTCAATCGCCGCACCGGCGACAAACCACATCAATGCAGGAAGAGAGCTATGTTGATCGGAATAGAACTGCGTCGCTAACCCGTACTGGGCGATGAGCTGGTTGTAGTAAGGCATTTGAGGATTGCCGACAATATCTTCATAGCCGTGATTCTCCTCGTTGATCACCCACACGTGAGAGGATCGGGGGACGTTCTGCGGACTGGCGACCGCGGTGAGAAATAAAAATGAGAGCAGGCACACCGTCTTCGAAGGCATAGTGAGGGCTATCCCCGGGATTCCAAATTAAGAGCAGAGTTATTAGCTGTATGTATACAGCCAGACAGTGCAGATTGTTATTAAGTGTTAATGAATCGGAGCCATCTGCCCATCGCCCACCGGCTTGCTTGTCTACCACCAAAGTGGGATAGCGGAGCCTGGTAAAGGGGACAAAGTTGTGAGAGAAAACACGACCTCGCATTGAATCGCAGGACGAAACTGCCTCACTTATCGCGAGGTGGGCCTTTTGTCCTCCAGCCGGGCGATGATGCTCTCCGCGTCGTAGACACAGCCGCCCCAAACACCGCCGCTGGCCTGCACCAATGCCGCCCACAGGCGCGTATCTTCCGGCAGATCGGGGTGGGGCGCGAGGTCGGCGCGAGGCGGACGCGCTGCGAGCCTGGCTGCGCCCTCCTCGGGACCGAAGCGTTCTCCACCGCTGCCCACCAGGTGAACTGAACCGGATAGCCGGTTGCGGTCGATGACGATCTCAACGATGTCGCCATCGTGCACGCGGCCGATGGGGCCGCCAGCGAGTGCTTCGGGCGAGATGTGGCCGAGACAGGCGCCGGTGGAGACGCCGCTGAAGCGCGCGTCAGTGAGCACGGCGACGTGCTTGCAGAATGGAAGAGCCTTGAGCGCGGAGGTGACCTGATAAATCTCTTCCATGCCCGCGCCGGCCGGGCCAGCGCAGATGAGCACCATTACATCGCCTTCTCTTACAGTGCCGCTCTTCAGAGCGGCGATGGCGGCGGTTTCGCTGGTGAAGACCCGTGCCGGACCGGTGTGGCGATACACCTGATCCTCGTCAACCAGGGAGGGATCAATGGCGGTGCTCTTGATCACGCAGCCTTCCGGCGCGAGGTTCCCGATGGGAAAGCAGATGGTAGGCGTCAGACCGCGCTCACGGGCGCGATCGGGCGAGAGGATGACGTCGTCGGGATCGATGCCGTCCTGCGCGCGCAGTTCTTCCCGGAGCCGACGGCGGCGCTGGCTCTGCTCCCACCAGGTGAGGTTCTCATCGAGGGTCTGGCCGCTGACAGTGCGCACGCTGGTGTCGAGCAGGCCGGCGCGACGCAGATGCAGCATGACCTCGGGAACGCCGCCGGCGAGGAACACCTGCACGGTAGCAAAATTGCGCGGCCCATTAGGCAGCGCATCGACCAGCCGCGGTATTTGACGGTTGATGCGCGACCAGTCCTCCACGGTGGGACGGGGCAGTCCGGCTGCATGCGCGATGGCGGGGATGTGCAGCAGCAGATTGGTTGAGCCGCCGAATGCGGCGTGCAGCACCATGGCGTTTTCGATGGCAGCGTCAGTGAGGACTACGCTCATGCCGAGACGATCGGAATGCATGCGCAGCAGCGCTCGCGCGGAACGCCGCGCTGCATCGAGCCAAATGGGGTGACCGGAGGGAGCGAGTGCGGAATGCGGCAGGGCAATGCCGAGAGCCTCCGCAACCACTTGCGAGGTAGCCGCGGTGCCGAGGAACTGGCATCCGCCTCCGGGCGACGCGCAGGCACGGCAGCCCACGTCCGCGGCATACTCGGCGGTGATTTGACCCTGAGCATAGCGAGCGCCGATGGTCTGCACCCGGCCCGCATCTTCGCCGCTCTCGGGCAGCAGGGTCACGCCGCCGGGGACCAGGATGGCGGGCAAAGCACCTGAGGACGCCAACGCCATCATCATCGCGGGCAGTCCCTTGTCGCAGGTGGCAATGCCCATCACCCCTTTACGTGTGGGCAGGGAGCGCATCAGGCGGCGCAGCACGATCGCGGCATCGTTGCGGAAGGGCAGCGAGTCGAGCATGGCGGCGGTTCCCTGGGAACGGCCGTCGCAGGGATCCGTGCAGCTGCCGGCAAACGGAATGCTGCGCAGCGAGCGGAGCTCGCGAGCGGCTTCGGCGACGAGCAAGCCCACTTCCCAGTGGCCGGTATGAAAGCCCAGCGCGATGGGCGTGCCGTCCTCGGCGCGCACTCCGCCATGCGTGCTGAGGATGAGGAATTCCGGATCGAGCAGGCGTTCCGGCGCCCAGCCCATACCGGCATTCTGGGTAAGCGCGAAGAGATTGCCGGAGGGCTGCTGCAACAGCATCTCGGGCGTGATGGGCAGCGTGCCCGCGGGACCCGCAGCGTGGGTGCGAATATTGCCGTAATCGAAGCCGTCGGTTTCTAAAATCGAGATCAGCGGAGGGAGCGGCATGCTCATGCGTCCATTGTCCCATCGGCGGTGTGCGATCATCGCAAAGTACGCGAATCCGACGCGGGAGAGTGCGAGGCGGGAGAGTGCATGGAGGAACCGGAACTGAGAAAGCGCTGGACGCGCATCCTTCCGGCGGTGTTCATCACTTACAGCCTGGCCTATCTGGATCGGGCAAATTACGGATTTGGAGCAGCAGCCGGATTAGCGGAGACGCTGCACATCAGCGGCCAGCAGTCTGCGTTGCTGGCATCTTTATTCTTTCTTGGCTATCTGCTGCCGCAGATCCCCGGGGCCACCTATGCGAATCGGCGCAGCGCGCGCCGGCTCATCTTCGTGGCGCTGCTGGGCTGGGGCACGTTCGCAGCGCTGACGGGAGTGATCCGCAACTTCTGGCTGCTGGCCGTGGATCGTATGCTGCTGGGCGCGGCGGAAAGCGTGGTGTTGCCGGCCATGCTGATCCTGCTCATGCGGTGGTTCACGCGGACGGAGCGCTCGCGCGCGAACACGTTTCTGATCCTGGGAAATCCGGTCACGGTGCTGTGGATGTCGGCGGCGACTGGCTTCCTGATTCGCGCGATCGGCTGGCAGCATACGTTTGTCGTCGAGGGCGCGCTCTCGGTGGTATGGGCCTTTGCGTGGCTGGTCCTGGTGCGCGACCGACCAGAGCAGGCTGCATGGCTCAGCGAACGCGGCCGTTTGGTCCTCGAATCCGAGTTGGAACAGGAGCAGCAGTCGCTGCCGCAGGTTGTGCGCATCGGCCGCGCCCTGCGGCATCGGAATGTGCTGCGACTGTGCATCCAGTTTTTCTTCTGGAGCCTGGGTGTCTACGGGTTTGTGCTGTGGCTGCCAGTCGTTATCCATAACGTTTCGGCTCAGGCCATCGATATCACGGGGCTGCTGGTTGCGGTGCCATATCTGGCGGCTTCGATCGCCATGGTGGTGGTCTCGCATTACTCCGATCGCAACGCGCGCAGAAAGAGCACCATCTGGCCGCTGCTGATGCTTTCCGGCTTCGCGCTGGCCGGTTCGTTTTTAACGGTGGGGCACTCGTTCCTGTGGGCCTATGCCTCGCTGATCATGGCCGGCGCTGCGATGTATGCGCCGTATGGGCCGTTCTTCGCGATTGTGCCGGAGATGCTGTCGAACCATGTGGCCGGCGAAGTGATGGCGCTGGTGAACTGCTGCGGAGCCCTGGGCGGATTCTTCGGCACCTACTTTGTCGGGCTGCTGCAGGCCTGGACCGGGAATTCAAAGGCGGGCTTCCTGCTGATGTCTCTTTCGCTTATCGTGTCCGGAGTCATTCTCCTGGGCATGCAGACTTCGCCGCGGGAAGTTGCAGCGCGCACGGCGGCGGCCTGAGGTGAGGCTGGTTGAAGACAACGCTCGCAGCGGGAGATGATGGAAGCATGATGGATGTGCTGATTGACGGCGCCTGGCGGGCTGCCGATGCGGAATCGGAGTTTTACGCGGAGAATCCAAATACCGGCAAAAAGATCGATCGGGCCTTCCCGGTCAGCCGCTGGAGCGATTGCGATGCGGCGCTGTCAGCGGCGGTGAAAGCGGCAAAGGAGCTCGAGACAACGGCGCCGGAGAGAATTGCCGATTTTCTGGAGTACTATGCGGCGGGGCTGGACGCGTCGGCTGAGCAGCTGGCGGAGGCGGCGCATGAGGAGACAGCCCTGCCCTTCAAGCCGCGGCTGAAAGATGTGGAGCTTCCCCGCACCAGCGATCAGCTGCGCCAGGCGGCGCGGGCGGCACGCGAAGGCTCGTGGCGGCAGGTCATCGTCGACTCGCAGCGAAACATCCGCTTGTGCCGTGCGCCCATTGGTCCTGTAGTGGTGATCGGGCCGAACAATTTCCCTTTCGCTTATAACGGGGTGGCCGGCGGCGATTTTGCGGCGGCGATTGCGGCCGGCAATCCGGTGATCGGCAAAGCGCATCCGCTGCATCCTTACACGACGTATCTGCTGGCGAAGGAAGCACACAAGGCGGTGCTGGCCAGCGGACTGCCGGCAGCGACGGTGCAGATGCTCTATCACGTCAGCAACGAGACAGGGCTAAAGCTGGCAGGCGATCCGCGAGTGGGCGCGACCGGTTTTACGGGGAGCAAGGCGGGCGGGCTGGCGCTGAAGCGGGCTGCGGATGAGGCGGGCAAGCCAGTCTACCTGGAGATGTCGAGCCTTAACCCGGTGATCTTTTTGCCGCAGGGGATGCAGCAAAGCGGGAGCCAGTGGGCGAGCCAGCTGGCCGACAGCTGCACCGCGGGAGCGGGGCAGTTCTGCACGCGCCCGAATCTGGTCTTCATGGCGAAGAGCGAGGCGGCGGAATCGTTTCTCCAGGAACTGGCCGGGCTGTTCAGCAGCCGTACCCCGGCGCCAATGCTGTCCGGGACTGGCCGGGAGCGGCTGCATGAGTCCATTGAGGCGCTGCGTAAAGCCGGAGCCGAACTCGTCACCGGCGGCACAATCGCTCCCGGGGACGGCTACCGCTATGCCGATACACTGCTGCGGGTTTCGGCTGAGAAGTTCATCGCTGCGCCGCACGAATTCCTGCGCGAAGCTTTCGGCAATGAGGTGATGGCCGTGGTCGCTGCCCATGACAATCAGCTGCTTGAAGCGCTTACTCTGCTGGACGGCTCCCTCACCGCCAGCGTTTACTCGGCGGAATCGGGAGCCGACGATGCGCTGTATGCACGGGTCGCGCCTGTGTTGAGGCGCAAGGCGGGGCGCCTGCTCAACGATAAGATGCCCACGGGCGTCGCCGTGACGGCAGCGATGAATCATGGCGGCCCCTATCCCGCGACCGGACATCCGGGATTCACAGCGGTTGGGATTCCAACTGCGATTGCCCGCTTTACCGAACTGCACTGCTATGACAATGTACGGGAGGAGAGACTCCCGCCGTTTCTGCGAGGAGACGGGTTGGCTCAGTGACAGGTCTGTTGCGGTCAAACTGTTTACTCCGTAACGGCACCGGAGCTATAGTGTTTCATCCGCCATTGTGGTAGGACCACTGATAGCTGAGGGAGTAACTTCCATGTCAGAACGCAGGTCGCAGGATCCCGTCGACGAACAGCAAACGGCCGGACAAAATGGCATTTCGCGGCGCGGATTTTTGAAAGGCGCGGGGTTGACCGCGGCGGGCACCGCTCTGCTCGATGGCGTGCAGGGCTTCAGCAGCGAGACCAAATCCGCGAAAGAGGGTGTAACCGAACTCGGCCCCGGCGCGGTTCCGGTGCGCCTCCACGTGAACGGCGCCGAGCATGTGGTGCAAATCGAACCGCGCACCACGCTGGCCGAGGCGCTGCGCATTCACCTGGGCATGACCGGGACCAAGATTGTCTGCGACCGCGGCGTCTGCTCCGGCTGCACAGTGTGGCTGGATAAAATGCCGGTGAACAGCTGCATGACTCTGGCCATCGATGCCATTGGCCATCATGTCACTACCATCGAAGGGATCTCCAGCGAAGGAGAAATGCATCCCCTGCAGGCGGCGTTCGTGAAGCATGACGCCATGCAGTGCGGATTCTGCACGCCGGGGATGGTGATGAGCTGCGCCGCTCTGCTGGAGCGCAATCCGAATCCCTCGGAGCAGGATGTACGCCAGGCGGTTTCCGGCAATCTGTGTCGTTGCGGCACCTATCCGAAGGTGTTTGCCGCCACCCTGGACGCAGCCGGCAGCCGGCGCAACGCGTAGCGGAGGAGCCCATGAAAATCGACCTGAAAGAAATCGCGCCCGGCGGAAATCCGGATACAGAGCAGGCCGCTGCTCCCGCTACGAAAGCCGTGCAGATGCCGGTGGGCGTGCCCGGCTACACGCTGCAGAACGAAACGCGCGAGGTCCCGGTCAGCGAGCCGCCGGTTTGGCCGATCAACAAAGAACTGAAATACGTAGGGCAGTCGATCGAGCGCTACGACGGTGCTGCGAAGGTGAGCGGTCGCGCCCGTTACACTTCGGACGTGCAGCTGCCGGGCATGCTGTACGCGAAGTTCGTCAATGCGTCGATTCCTCACGGTAAGGTGCTGTTGGTCGACACGTCCGCTGCGGAGAAGTATCCCGGCGTGAAAGGCGTGCATGTGATCCAGCAGGTGCTGGGACCCGCGGTGCTGCGTAATCCGGCTCTGGAGCAGGTTCGCTATCCGGTCGTCCGCTTTGCCGGACAGCCGGTTGCGGCTGTGGCTGCGGTAACGCCCTATGCTGCGGAAGAAGCTGCGAATTTAGTGAAGGTGCAGTACGACACGATGCCGTTCGTGGTCGATCAGAACAAGGCGCGCGAGACGGACTCTCCCCAGGTATTTCCCGGCGCCGCGGATGAGGCGGGAAGCGCCGGCGGCGGAGGCGGTCCGGCCGATGTACCGCAGACGGGCAATATTCACGGACCTGCCATCAAGAAGGTAGGCGATATCGACCAGGGTCTGAAAGACGCTGATGTTGTAGTCGAGGGACGCTTCGTAACCCAGGTACAGACGCATTCGGCCCTGGAGACCCATGGCGTCGTAGCCGACTGGAAGCCGGAGATGCTGACGGTGTGGGCTTCTACCCAGGGCACGGCGAGCGTGCGTGAAGAGCTGGCGGGATTCTTCAAGCTCCCGCTGTCGCAGATTCGCGTCATCACGGAGTACATGGGCGGCGGCTTCGGCGCGAAGTTTGGCGCGGGCAATCCGGGCGTGGTCGCGGCAGCGCTCTCGAAGAAGACCGGGGCGCCGGTGCGGCTGATGCTGGATCGCGAGGAAGAACATCTCTCCGTCGGCAACCGCCCCAGTTCCGATCAGACCCTCCGCATTGGAGCGAAGAAAGACGGAACCATCACGGCCATCCATCTGGTGGCGTACGGAACGGCAGGCTGCGGTACGGGCGCCGGATGTTCGGGCCCCGCGCATAACCTCTACAAATACGCTTCACTCCACACCGAGGAGAACGACGTCTTCGTCAACGCCGGACCGGCTTCCGCTATGCGCGCCCCAGGTCACCCCCAGGGCGCTTTCGCGCTGGAGCAGACCATGGATGACCTGGCTGTCAAGCTCGATATGGATCCCATCGATCTGCGCGACAAGACGGACGAGCATCCGGTGCGCCGCGTGGAGCGGCAGATCGTGCGCGAAAGCGACGTCTGGAAATCGCGCAACCCGAGGGCGGGAGCGGATCCCGGTCCGGTAAAGCGCGGTGTGGGCCTGGCGCAGTCAGTCTGGTACCGCTTTGTCAGCATGGGCTCCGCCGCTGAGGTTCGCGTTCATCGCGACGGCTCCCTTGAGGTGCTGTCCGGCGTGCAGGACATCGGTTCCGGCATAAAGACCGTGATGGCGCAGATTCTGGCGGAGCAGTTCGGCGTACCGCCGGCGCAGATCGCGGTTAAGATCGGCGATACAAACTATCCGGAGGGCCCCGACTCCGGCGGCAGCGTTACCACGCTCTCGCTCACGCCTGCGGTGCGCGATGCAGCCTGGCAGGCGTCGCAGAAATTCCTTGCCGACGTGGCTCCGGCGCTGGGCGCCTCACCCGGCGATCTGGTGCTGGTCGATGGCGAGGTGCGCAGCCAGTCGGGCAAGATTCAGCCGGTCAGCTTCCGGCGCGCAGCGGCCAGGATGAGCTCCACGCAAATCACTGTGCAGGCTAAGCGCATCCCCGACTACGATCCGAAAAAATATCTGACCTATGGCGGCGTGGATGTCGCCGAGGTGGAAGTGGATACCGAGTTAGGACGCATCCACGTGCGACGCGTTCTCTCGGTGCATGACTGCGGGCGGCCGATGAATCCCGCGGGGGTGATCAGCCAGATCAACGGCGGCATCATCCAGGGAATCTCGTATACGCTCCTCGAGCATCGGCTGCTCGATCCGGTATACGGGCTGATGGTCAACCCGGATCTGGAGCAATACAAGATCGCCGGCGCGCGGGAGATTCCTGACATCGACGTGCGACTGGTCGAGACGTATCTCGGCCAGAGTTCCACCGACGCTTCCGGCATCGGCGAGGCGGCCGGGGTCGTCTCCATAGGGGCTGCCATCGGCAATGCGGTCTATAACGCAACGGGGGCTCGCATCCGGCAGACTCCCATGACTCCGGCCGTGGTGCTGGCGGCGCTGCATGCGCCTTCGCAAGGGAGGGAGATGGCATGAACCGCTTTGTCCTGGCAGAGTGCACCTCAGTCAACGCCGCACTGGCGCAGCTGGACGGCAGTGCGGTGGTGAAGGCCGGCGGCGTGGATCTGTTCGATCGCATGAAAGACGGCATCGAGCAGCCGCCCAAGCTGGTCAATATCCGCAATGTCGCCGAACTGCGTGGGATCCGCGAGACCGATCAGGGACTGACTATCGGACCGCTGACGACGCTGGCTGAAATCAGCGAGAGTCCGGTGATTCGCTCGCGGTATCAGATTCTTTCCGATGCCTGCGGGCATGCCGCCACGCCGCATATCCGCAACATGGCGACCGTTGGGGGCAATCTGCTGCAGCGGGTGCAGTGCTGGTACTATCGCTCGGCGGATTTTCAGTGCATCCGCAAGGGCAAAGATCTCTGCTTCGCCTTTGGAGGTCTGAATCAGTACCACGCGATCATGGACTACGGCGGCTGCCCTGCTGTTGCTCCGTCTTCAGCGGCCGTGGCGCTGCTGGGGCTGAACGCCAGCGTGGAGCTGAAGTCCGCGAAGCGGGGCCGCCGCACCGTTGGAATCCGCGAGCTGTATGTTGTGCCGGAGGCGAATCCGACAAAGTTCAACGTGATGGAGCCGGACGAGTTGCTGACGGCGATCATCGTTCCCAAACCCGCTCCCGGCACGCGCTCCGCCTACCAGAAATACGGTGAGAAGGAGAGCTTCGACTGGGCCATTGCCGATGCTGGTGTAGTGCTGGAGATGGATGGAGATACCTGCCGCCGCGCCGTGATCACCATGGGAGCAGCGTCTCCGGTGGTGCGCCGCTCCGCACAGGCCGAAGCTGTACTGGCCGGCAAGCCCATCACCGAAGAAACCGCGCGTGCAGCCGGAAAGGCGTCGGTGGAAGGCGCGCAGCCTCTTTCCATGAATGCCTATAAGCTCGATCTGTTCCCGGTAGCCGTATATCGCACGGTCCTGCTGGCGGCGGGAAAACGTGATCGCGATCCAGGTGCGGCAGGATAGCGGTACAGGATAGCCGGACAGGAGAAATGAGTATGAGCACAGTAACGGCAAAAACGCCCTGCCAATGTCTCCGTACGAAAAACCCCTATGGAACCACGCCGCAGAACGTGGAGTCCTGGGTACCTGGCATCCATACGTCCTCAACGTATTGGTGCCTGCGCACGATGGGACCTGCCGGGCCGGACGATCATTACGTTCATCTGGCGCGTTGCATGCCAGGACGTGCCTGCTACGAAGAGCCGGAGAAGTAGCACACGACGATCAACGCTGACTTCGGCCTGCCGGTTCAACGGGTCGATACTGTCAGCGGAATATTCTTACAAGCATTCCCCCGGGTTAGCGGACGAGAGCCGTGGTTCTGTGTGTTCACACCGCAGCCATTCCCGTGCGAGTTGATACTTTCTGCCGAACGCCACGTTTACGTACCCTAGTTTACTATTTTGTTAATAATCTATCTTGATGACGCGTTCCTGGGGTTTTCCACCGGATTCTGTCGCATTCATGAACCCCGGCGAGTTTCAAAACGTCATTCTCTCAAGAGACCAAATAGCGTGCGTCATTTTCCTCTCAGTATCTTCTCCATCGGCCGCGACCGGGAACTGCTGCGGCAGCGGGAGCGCATCATTGCCGGCCGGTCGGAGCTGCGAGTCCGTTCTCTGAGTCCCGAGGAGGCGGAAGCTCCGGCCCGCGGGACGACACCCCATCTCTGGATTTTCTGCAACTCCGTCGAGCTGGCAAAGTTGGTTTATCTGGCGAGCAGCATTCGCCGGTACAGCGCAGGCAGCAGGCTGCTGCGGCTCAAAGGCTCGCTCCAATCCAGCTTTGAGGATTCCCTCTTCCACTGGGTTCTGCCTGCTTCGGAAGGAATCGAACCATTCCTGAAGGCGGTGAGCACGCTCGCGGTCGCAGCCTGAAGCGCTGTCGCGCTGCTAATTCTCGACCTCGACCCTGGCCTGAATCCGCTGGCGCGCCTCGTCCAGCTCCGCGTGGAGACGCTCGCTGATTTCAATGGTGTATGCGGCGTGGCTGTTGGGGCGGCGCAGCGAGTCCGCCATTTCGTCGCGCCAGGCCAGGCAGCGTGCGCGCAGCTCGTCGAGGGGCAGCGGATGGTGTACTCTTCGGCCGCGAATGAACCGCCGCCGGAGCAGTGGCTCGGCATCGTAGCTCTCGTCGATGCTGGTGACCAGGTCGCGCTCGATCCGGCCGTCGCTGCCACGAAAGCGCCACACCTGCTTGCAGCCGGGGAACGTATGTTTCTCCTCGCTCAACTTGACGCGGTCACCGGCCGCGTGGCCCCCGATATGCACCAGCTTGTAGACAGCGCTCAGAGCAGGTTGATCCTTCGAGGTGGAGATTTCGGTGCCAACGCCAAAAGCATCGATAGGCGCGCCCCCGGCAAGCAGATCGGCGATCCGGTACTCGTTCAGGTCGCTGGTGGCGACGACTTTCACGTCTGCGAGTCCCGCTTCATCGAGTCTCTCCCGCACCCGCCGACTGAGATCGAGCAGATTGCCGCTGTCCAGGCGCACCGCGGCCGGATGCAGCCCGGCGCGCAGCATCGTCTCCAGCGCGCGCATGGTGTCGTAGGTATCCAGCAGCAGCGTCGAGCTGTCGGGGAACACATCGCAAAAATCGCGGAAGGCCTGCTGTTCGTCTTCGTAGGCCATCACGAAGGAATGGGCCATGGTGCCGGTGAGCGGAATGTCGAAGCGCCGGCCGGCCTCGACATTGGAAGTCGAGGCACACCCGGCAAGATAGGCAGCGCGGGCAGCGCGGACACCGGCTTCGATTCCATGCGCGTGACGTGCGCCGAATTCCGAAACCGCACGCCCCTGCGCTGCATCAACGACCCGCGCGGCTTTGCTGGCGATGGCGGTGGCGAAGCCAACGATGCTGAGCAGCGCCGTTTCGATGATCTGCGCCTGGATGATGGGCGCCGCGATACGAAACACCGGTTCGTTGGCAAAGAACGGACGACCCTCGTCCATGCTGTCGGCGTCGCCGGTGAAGTGCAGCTCACGCAGATACTCGAAAAAGGCCGGGCTGACGTTGCGCATGGACGGCTGCCTGCGGAGAAAATCGATCTCTTCGCCGCTGAAGCGCAGGGACTTGAGGTAATCGAGTGCTTCGTCGACACCCGCTGCAATCAGATACGCGCGGTCGGGGGGCAACCCTCGTACAAAGAGCTCGAAGCTCGCGTTGACGTGCAGCCCCTTGTCGAAGTAGGCCGCCGCCATCGTGTACTCGTAGAAGTCGTTCGCCAGTGCAATGCCACTTGTGGTCATGCGTGCCTTCCGGACTTTCTTTTGACCGCCCCTGGTCTCATTCGCTTCTTCGACGTGTTGCTCTTTCCCGTCTGCCGCGCTGCTCCACCGGAACTCGGACCCTGGCGCCCGCCGTCTGCGCACACCAGCTCGCGCAGATCGCGGAGAAATGCCACCGTAGCTGTGCCTGGATCCGCCGCCTCCACCACCAGTGGCTCAATGCCGCGGTGCCGCAAGACGGTCTCCCGCGCAGGGCTGCTCCCTGTCATGAGGATATAGCTGGTGGGGCGCTGCTCGGACCAGGGAGAATTTTCCCATAGCTGCTGCAGCTTATAGAGGAGATAACGCGTGTTGACGTCATGCAGGCTGTAGCCCAGAAACAGCAGCGGCCGCGCCAGGCTGTCGGAGCGCAGGCGCAGGTCTAGAGGCGTTTCGAAACTCATGCGGCGGAAATAGCTGGTTTCGGTGAGGACGATGGAATCATCGTCGTCGAAGTCGCCATGAAATTTGATAATCTCGGTCGTCTGGCCATCGGAACGTGTGAGATCGCCGACGCTGATGACTTTATGGAAGGGCTTGCCGCGCGCCGTGTAGGCAGCTTCCAGCCAGTGGTCGTAATTGGTCGTGTAGATGACAGGAAAATCGAGGTCGAGAATCAGGTTATGGACTTCAGACCGGGTGACGTCGATGGAGCTGGGATGCCAGGTCACATCCATCCAGCTGCGCAGTGAGCCGATCTTGCCTTCGCCCAGAACATAGGCCTCGGCCAGGATGGGATAGTCGCGCAGATGGTAGTCGCCGCCCTCGAGGCCCATGCGCTGGCGGATGTAGCGCACCAGTACGGACAGGTCCGGCAGGCCGAGGTTTTGCGAAATGCCCCCGCCCACGAACAGGATCACGCGCCGGTTCCGAATTGCAGCCGCCAGTGCTTCCAGGCTCACGAGATTACTCCGCAGGTTCTCACTTTAGTAGAGATGTGATTCCCGCCACCACCAGCCAGCAGTTCTCGATCGCTGCCCCCTGGCCCCCGGCTGCCCGCAGGCTCATGCGCGCAGGGTCACGAGGATGGGAGCGTGGTCGGAGGGCTTCTCCAGAGCGCGCGGTCCTTTGTCGATCTCGCATGTCTCCAGGCGGCCCGCCAGGGACGGCGAAAGCAGAAAATGATCGATCCGTATACCGCGGTTGCGCTCGAAGGCGCGCAGAAAATAATCCCAGAAGGTGAAGTGACCGCCTTCGCCGGGATGCAGGCTGCGGAAAGCGTCGATGTAGCCCATGCCCAGCAGCGTCCGGTAGCGGGCGCGCGTCTCCGGCTGGAAGAGCGCATCGTGCATCCAGTGTTCGGGCTTATCGCAGTCGATGTCGTCGGGGATGACGTTGAAGTCGCCGCCAACGGCGGTGGGAACGCCGCTCTCGATCCAGATCTTCATCTGGCGGATAAAGCGGTCCATCCAGGCCAGCTTGTATTCGAACTTCTCGCTGCCCACCGGATTGCCATTGGGAAGATAGATGTTCGCGATGCGGATGCCTTCGATCATCACTTCCAGAAAACGGGCATGGCTGTCGGTTTCGTCGCCGCTGAGGGTGGTACAGACTACCTGGAAAGGCAGCCGAGACAGGATAGCGACCCCGTTATAGCTCTTCTGCGTGACGGCCGCGCTGTCATAGCCCAGGTCTTTAAAGATGAGAGATGGGAACTCAGTGGCCTTCAGCTCCTGCAGCAGGAGCACGTCGGGTTGACGCGCGATGAGCCAGGAACGGACGTGCTCCTGCCGCGCGCGAATGGAATTCACATTCCAGCTGGCAATTACCATGCTCGATCTCCGATGAAAATTCCGTTGCGTGACGGATCGGAAGCGCTATCCACTGGTTGCGATAGTAAAGAGCGGCAAAGGAAGATTCTCATCCGAGCCCTTCCAGATTCATCGTGGCTTCGATCAGGGGTGTGACATGACCGCCGACCTCGATGATTTCCTCGCCGTCCTGGCGGGAGACCTGGATATGGAGGATACTGCGCCGGCCCATCTTCGTACCCTGTTCGCTGACGAAGCGGTTGAGCAGAGCCGCGGGCACGAGCTTGTGCCGCAGCATAAGCGACGCCAGGGGTCCGGTCGCACTGCCGGTAGCCGGATCTTCGACGACACCATGTTCGGCTCCGAACATCCGCGAGTAAGCGCCCTCCGGCGTGGGGGTGAAGACAAACGCGGCTCCCGGGTCAGAATCGGTCCCTTTGATCCGGCGCAGCCCCTGCACATCAAGGAAGGCGCGATCGACGGCTTCTTTGTTCCGCAGCGCGATGAAAAGCATGGGATTGCCCGCACTGACCACCTGCGGCTCGATGTCCAGCAGATCGCCGCGCTCGAGGCCCAGCGCCTCTGCGCAGGCGGAAGGATCGTAGCATTCGCCATATCGGATCGGAGGGGTACGCAGCCAGATCAGCGGACGCTCGCCGGATTCGATCCGAACCGCTATGGGGCCGATTTTCTCCTCGAGCAGAAACTGATCCTGTCCCGGCGGGACCATTCCCTCCTCCTTCAGCACAAAGGCCGAGCCCACGGTAGGATGGCCGGCGAAGGGAAGCTCGCTGGCCGGAGTAAAGATCCTTAACGCCGCGGCGCAGTCCTGGCGCGAGGCCGGCAACAAAAAGACTGTCTCAGACAGGTTGAGTTCCCTGGCAATGCGTGGCATCCAGGTCGGATCGATTCCTGAGGCGTCGGGAAAGACCGCGAGCGAGTTTCCTTCGAGGGCATGCCGCGTGAAGACATCCACGACCCGGTAACGGAACAGAGAAGGATGAGGCATAGGCTGAGTTTACTTCCCTCCTCCTCCGGCACTTCGCTTTGACCCGACGGACATTGCGCGCTTTCCAGAACCGCCTTCCGAACCAACTGGGTGGCGGGATTAGAGGCATTACCTTTTTTGTTCATGATGCTTTTCGGTAATTGCCTTCGCGCGGCTTTTTCGTCATTGTGTGAACGTGAGATTACGGAAAGACAGGTTTCTGAACGCGATGGAAACCCTGGTTCGAGCATTGAGCGCGGCGGCGCTTGGATTGGCCGCGTTCTCGACGGCTGCGGCGCAAGACGCAGCGGCTCCAGCTGAGTTGCTTCGGCAACCGTCGGCAGCATCGGTCCTTGCCGCTTCCGATTCTGATACGGCGGCCGTGTCTCCCGCCCTGAACCCCGGTGTGCAGGAACTGCTAGCTTTCAAAGACTCCGACGTGAAGTTCAGTCTGCCGGATCTGATGGACATCCTGCGCGATCGGCGGCATGAAGGGTGGGTGCTGGCCGCCTATCCCGACCCGAAGACCGGCAGGCCACTGATCGGCGCGGGGTTCAGTCTGGACCTCCCGGAGCGGGAACACCCGCAAACCGATCCGCTGAATCCTCACCCCTTCGTGGAGCCCTCCTCGGCGCAGCTTTGGCAGGCGGCGGGACTGCAGCCGGTAAGCCTGGAGCAGATCCTGGAGAAGTACCACGAGAATCTGGCTGTCTGGAAAACAAAGAGACACAGGAGAAAGATCATCCGTGCTTTGGATCCTGAGATCACCGATCAGGAGGCGACCCTGCTGCTGCGGATTGCCGCCATTCAGGCGATCGAGAATGCCAGAGCGTACTGCCGCAATTTCGATCGGCTGACCGCCTCCCAGCAGATGGCGATGAGCCAGCTCGTCTATCAGATGGGCGTCAATCTACAGGAGTTCGGGCAGTTTCTTACCCTCATCAACGATGGGTCCGGGACGACAACCGCGGCCGCTATGCCCGCAGGAGATGGCGAACGATACTGGACCGATGTCCAGCACTCGCTGATCCAGAGCCAGTGGGCCCGGCTCTACCGTGTCCGCGCCATCTCCGTGATCGCCATGCTCGATCCTCAGTACGGAGACGATCCCGATGTGGCCGAGCGACGGATCGCAGCCACTCTCCGTCCGGCGGTCCTGCACCGGCACCGGCGTCGCGCGGCTTTGCGGAACGCCACCTACAGCAAACGCTCCGGCCAGGGAGTGCGCGGTAAACGATCGAGGCTTCGCAACAAGAGACGCGTCTGAATCGGCCGGCGCTGGCTGAGTGCAGCCACCCGTCAGCTTCTCGCGGCCGTCCGGACCTCTCGGTGCAGCCAGGAACGGATGCTCGACGCGTAAACAGCGATACAGAATAGGTTCGACGGAATCAGTCCATACTGGGCGGTCCGCAGTCCGATGACGCAGAAGATGACACTGTTCACGGCCGCGATCAGCAGGCCAGTCCACGATTTTCGGCCTACCAGCACGGTGGACAGGATGGTAAGGACGCAGGAGAGATAATCCAGGCGGAACACAGCGAAAACCAGCCTCCGCTTCCAGTCTCCGCGGCGTCAGTGACCGGGCGCAGTGATCGATCGCACACAGTGCCGCAGCGCGATTCGCGATATCCTGAAAGAGGAATTTCGGGCCCCGATGGTAATGCTCCCATCGGCAGCTTTTCTGATACCCCACTTTCACGCTGAAGAGGCTTGGCCATTGCACCTGTCTCCCGCAACTTCCGCCATTAGCTCGCTGGCCGGTATGGTGGCCGTGCTGGCCTGGCGCGTCCAGGAGGGGCGAAGCGCGGTCACGCTGAAGAAAATCCTGATCCCGCCGCTGGGAATGGCAACCGGATTTTCGATGTTTGTCGTGCCGGCATTCCGCGTGCCCCTGCTGTGGGCGGTCGCGGCCTTCCTGATCGGGTCGATCGTGCTGGCGTATCCGCTCCTGCTGACTTCGCGGCTGGAGCGTGACGGGGAAACGATCATGATGAAGCGCTCCAGCGCCTTCCTCATCGTTATTGTCGTGCTCGCTTTGATTCGCTATCTGGCCCGTGGCTACTTCAACACCCTGCTCTCTCTGGAGCAGACGGGGGCGCTGTTCTTCATCCTGGCCTTCGGGATGATCCTGCGCTGGCGTGCCAGCATGCTCTTCGAATACCGGGCGCTGATCGCTCACGATCAGTCCGCGTCTGCCCCAAACGCGCTGGGCCTTTAGCTAAACAAGACGTTAAAGGTAGCTACAGCGGGCCTCTTTTTTCCTTTATAAGGCTGTACTTCCAATTTGTTAACGTTGTATTGACCATTTGATTACAATTCTGACGGACATTAAAAGAGTGCGATCCACCCAGCCTGGGGGGACTCGCCGCTGTGTTGTTGTCCTTCGCACCCCACAGCCAATTCGAATAAAGCATACGAGAGGAATTCCACGATGCGTTGCTCATCGTTTCGAGTTACCTGTCTGATCCTGCTGCTCGCAGCAGGGTCATTTCTGGAGGCTCAAGTCAATACCGCCAGCCTGTCCGGCCTGGCCGCCGACCCCACCGGGGCGGCTCTTCCTAATGTCACCGTTACGGCTACTGATACCGATACCGGCTACACCCGGACGGTGCAAACCGATTCCGCCGGAGCCTACGCCCTGCAGGATCTGCCGATTGGACAGTATTCGCTCAGTGTCAGCGCTTCAGGGTTTCAGACGCTTGCGGAGAAGATCACCCTGGCGGTCGGCCAGCGCGCCCGTGAAGATTTCCGCCTCCAGGTCGGCTCAGCCCAGCAGACCGTGCAGGTGCAGGCCGCGGCGCCCATGCTTTCTCCCGACGACGCTTCGATCAGCGACGAGATCGGTTCCACCACGATTGAGCAGACGCCGCTGGCTCTGCGTAACTGGGATGATCTGCTGCGCTTCGTTCCCGGCGTCCAGATCAGCCGGTTTACCCAGCAAAGCGGCGCGACTTCAGCCGGGCGCGTGGGCGACTTCAACGTCAACGGCGTTCATTCTCTGCAGAACGACTTCATCCTGGACGGCATCGACAACAACACCTTCTCTGAAAACGTGCAGGAGCTGAGCACAGAATCCGCGCACCCCTCGCTGGATACGATTGCCGAGTTCAACGTCATCACCAATCCCTACTCGGCTGAATATGGGCGCAGCCCCGGCGGCGTCGTTTCAGTTAACACCAAAAGCGGCACGAACCAGTTCCATGGGTTGGCGTACGAGATATGTGCGCAACAACTACTTCGATTCCAACGATTTCTTCTCTGACCGGCACGGTCTGACCAAGCCCAAATACAACCAGAACCAGTTCGGCGGCAATCTGGGCGGCCCGATCCTGAAGAACCGTCTTTTCTTCTTCTTTGATTATGAAGGCACGCGGATCAAGCAGGGCGTGCTGCGCACCGCGACCGTGCCTCTGCCCAACGAGCGCATCGGCGATTTCAGCCCGGCAACCGGCGCCGCAGTCGGCGTCACTTATCCGACGATCTTCGATCCCACAACGTGTACGCCGGCCTTTTCCGGCTCTAACTGCCAGCCCTTCGCGAATAACACCGTTCCGGCAGGCGACCTCGATCCCGCGATGCAGAAGCTGATGGCCCTGTTCCCCCTGCCGAATACCA
Source organism: uncultured Acidobacteriota bacterium (assembly GCA_963825195.1). Classification (GTDB taxonomy): domain Bacteria; phylum Acidobacteriota; class Terriglobia; order Terriglobales; family Acidobacteriaceae; genus Palsa-343. The sequence continues at coordinate 3,349,155 of CAWGSD010000005.1, read as the reverse complement.
CCACCGCCGGCAGCCCGCCGGATATCAACAACTTCATTCGTAACGCGCCGCTCACCGATTTTGAGAGCAACTACGACGCGCGCGTGGACTGGACGCCGTCCTCGTCGGACAGTGTGTTTGTTCGCTACAACTATTCCACCCGCCAGCGCGACATCCCCGGCTATCTGGGCGGACTCGCCGACGGCACTTCCACCTCAGCGTGGGGCAATCAGATGCTGAAGGGGTACAGCGCCGTCCTGGGCTGGACGCACATCCTGAACCAGAACATGGTGAACGAATTTCGCTTCGGCTGGGTGCGCGACTTCTCCTATGCGCAGCAGCAGCCTTACACCCTGAACCAGTTCGCAGGCCAGTTCGTGCCCGGCATCCCCGACAATCCGGCTCTGGGCGGCGGCATTCCGCTCACCCAATTCTCCAACTATGCCTTTGAAGGCTCGCCGGACTTCCTGCCCAAACAGCAGGTTCCGATGCAGTACCAGTACAACGACACGTTTTCGCTGGTGCATGGACGGCAGACGCTGAAGTTCGGCGCCAGCGTTTACCTGCCGATGCGAAACCTGTTCCAGGACGAGCCCAGCACCCGAGGCGACCTTGACTATACGGGCGTCTTCACCTGCCAGCACAGCGCTCCCGGCAAGTGCGTCTCCGGCACCGGTCTGTCGTATGCGGATGGTCTGCTGGGCTACACGCAAACGACCTCGCTGACCAACGTCTTCTTCGTCGACCAGCGCCTCTGGATGGCCTCGGGATTTGTGGAAGATGACTGGAAGGCAACCCCGAAACTGACACTGAACCTTGGTCTGCGCTATGACTTTGCGACGCCTCCCATGGAAGGCCAGAACCGCATGGCAGACTTCAATCCGGCCTCCGCATCGCTGACGTTCGCCAAAGGCGGCTCGCTGCAGGACCGCACCATCGTGCAGCCCAGCACGAAGAACTTCGGACCGCGCTTCGGCTTTGCCTATTCACCGGACGCGAAGACAGTGTTTCGTGGCGGCTATGGCATCTACTACACGCTGTTCGAACGCATCGGCAGCGAAGACGAACTGTCTCTGAATCCACCCTTCCTCATCAACAAGCAGTTGGTCAGCAATACGGCCCCGGTGCTGTCCCCGTCGGTGGGATTTCCTTCGAACTTCCTCGATCCGACCACGGTCGATTTCAGCAATCTCACGGCGTACCACATCCGCTCCGTGCCGGTTTCCGATCCTGAGCCGTATGTCCAGCAGTGGAGCACCGGCATTCAGCGCCAGATTGGGCAAAACTGGGCTGCGGAAGTCGACTATGTAGGCACCAAGTCCACACACCTCGACGTGATTCGCGACTACAACCAGCCGATCATCTCGGGCGGCGTCAGCACCGGCGTGGTTCCGTATACCAACTTCGGGCAGATCGAGTGGACTTCGCCGATTGGCTACGGCAACTACAACGGCCTGCAGGCCAGCCTGACCCGCCACATGACCTCAGGGCTGGAACTTCGCGCCGCATTCACGCACTCCCGCAGCCTCGACAATACCCCCGAGGAACTGGAGACCAACTCCGGCGATGCGCCCGATGGCCGCAACTACGCATCCTGGTACGGTCCGAGCGACTTCGATATCCCCAATCGCGTTGCCCTCAGCTACGTCTACGACCTGCCCTTCGGGCGTGGCCAGAAAATGCTGCAGAGCGGGCCGCTCGCCTGGATCCTTGGCGACTGGGAAACCTCCGGCGTCTACACCTACTACGGCGGGCATCCCTTCCAGGTGAATGAGAACGACGGCAACCATAACTCCGTGCTTGATCCCTACGGCTACACCACGGCCACGCCGAATCTGGTGGGCAAGCCGCATATAGTCGGTGATCCGGACTGCTGGTTCTATGCCAGCAAGGACTCAGCCTGCGCCCGCCATGCGCCTGCCGGATACACGGACGCATACGCCACAACCGCGGTGGGAGCCATTGGCAATGTGGGGCGCAACACGCTGCGCGGTCCCGGCGTCGATGTGCTGGATGCTGCGCTGCTGCGGAACTTTCCCATCGCCGAAGGCTGGAACGTGCAGGCGCGCTGGGAAGTCTTCAACGTGACCAACACGCCGGAGTTCGGCCAGCCCAGCAGCAATATCACCAGCGGCGGTGTGGGCAGCATCACCACCCTCTCCGGCGATCCGCGCGTGATGCAGTTTGCGCTGCGGGTCTCCTTCTAATTGAACCTGCTCCTGAGATCGGATCCGTCTGATCTCAGGAGCAGCTACCATTTTCTCAATGCATTCACGACTGCGCCTGTTCTCCTTTTGTATGCTCTTCGGCTCGATCGCTGCCGCGCAGACGCTGCCGAAGCCGAATTTAATTCTCCAGGGCGAAGTACATCCGTCACAGAAGCAAACGTATTTCGACGTCCCCTTTGCCGTCCCTCGCGGTACCCATCGCATCACCGTTACCTTCCATAATCTGGGGCACGATCAGCGCACCGTGCTGGACCTGGGCATCGCCGATCCCTTCCGCTTCCGCGGCCAGAGCGGCGGCAATAAAGATCACTTCACCATCAGCGAAACCGATGCCACGCCGTCGTATCTTCCTGGAACGATCCCGCCCGGCCGCTGGAAACTGCTGGTCGCCGTGCCCAATATTCGTGCGGGCGTTACGTCGCAGTACCGAGCTGAAGTGTGGTTCAACTCGGCTCTCGACGATTCCTCCTTCACCGAACAGCCGCTGCGCGATCAGCCCGGCTGGTACCGCGGCGACCTGCACATGCACGACGCCCACAGCGACGGCAGCTGCCCGAGTCAAAGCGGGAAGTCTGTTCCCTGCCCCCTGTTCGTCACGGTCGATGCCGCCGCGCGCCGCGGTCTGGACTTCATCGCCATCACCGATCACAATGCCACTTCGCAGTACGACGACGAGCGTGAGCTGCAGCCCTATTTCGATAAGCTTCTGCTCATCCCTGGCCGCGAGCTGACTACCTTTCATGGCCATGCCAATGAATGGGGCGCGACTCGCTTCATCGATTACCGTGTGGGAACGCCTCAGGTTCCGGATGTAAACGCGATGTTCCGCAGCGCCCGCGCGCTGGGGGCGATCGTCTCCATCAACCATCCCGAGGCGCCAACCGGCGAGATTTGCATGGGCTGCGGCTGGAATCCTTCCCCGCCGGCCGACATGAGTCTCGTAACCTCCATCGAGGTGGTCAATGGCGGCGGCCATCCGGCCACTCGCTTCTGGGAAGATCAACTACGGCGAGGCTATCGCCTCACGGCAGTCGGTGGCAGCGATAACCACCATGCGGACTGGCCCGCAGAGCACCCAGCCTCCGTCGGCTATCCGACGACCGTGATTCATGCGCAGAACCTTTCCGTTGCCGCGATTCTCGATGGCATCCGATCGGGCCGCGTCTTTATCGACGTCACTGGCTCGCGCGACCGGATGCTCGAGATGAACGGCGGAGACCCAGGACGCTCTGCTGTCATGGGCGGTGAACTCAACGCCCCCTCAGGCGAGGCGGTCTCGCTTACGGTACATATCACCGGCTGCGCGGGCGGAACGGTCCACTTCTTCGTCGACGGCCAGGAATCGGCCGCTCTGCCGCCGCAGCCTGTCGCGAATGCCGACCAGACCGTTCGCACGCAATGGCAGGCCGATGGCGCGCGCCACTGGCTGCGGGCCGAGGTGCACGATGCGCAGGACCATCTGCTTCTGCTCGGAAACCCTCTCTATATCAACTGGGAAGCGAATTCCCATCTTCACGCTGAGTGAAAGGACAACGATGCGCCGTGCTCTGTGCCTGACCCTGATGACCTGTGCTGCACTGGCTGCGGGATCGCAGCCACGGAACGAATCCGTTCCCGGAAGTCGCAGCGTGATGGATGCGCACAACTGCTACCCCTACTACGAGTGGTGGTACGACCGGATCGACCGGGCGCTCTCCGCTGGCACGCCGCTGGCGATCGAGCAGGATCTTTACTGGTATACCGATCCTAAAACTGGCGAGTCGCGGTCGCTGGTGGCTCACGGAGCGCCGGTGAGCGGCGACGAACCCAGCATGGATCACTACTTCTTCGATCGCGTGCGCCCCATTGTGGAGCAGGCGCTGATGGAAGGCAATCACGGCAACTGGCCGCTCATTACCCTTAACCTCGACCTTAAGACTGAAGAGCCGGCGCATCTGCATGCGATCTGGGCGCTGCTGAGCAAATATCAGGACTGGCTGACGACCGCAGCGAAGACCTCTGACCCCGCCAGTGTCCAGCCGCTCACCGTCCGCCCAATTCTTGTCCTCACCGGCGAGTCTGACGCGCAGCAGGCCGTCTTTTACAACGAGGTGCCCGTAGGTGGCCGGCTGCTGGTCTTCGGCGCCGCGCATACCGACACCGAGAATCCGATGGCCGCGCCCGAGGTTCTGGAACCGGCGCCGGCGACCAACTATCGCCGCTGGTGGAATAACCCCTGGAAGGTCGTGGAAGAGGGTGGCCAGCAGCGCGCCGGCGACTGGACGGCGGCCGACGACGCACGCCTGCGCTCCCTGGTGCGCCATGCTCATGCACACGGCCTGTGGATCCGCTTCTATACCCTCGACGGAGCTACGCAAAAAGAGGAAAGCTGCAACGGGTGGTTTCGGGGCTATAACTTCGGGTCGCTGCCGGCAGCGGAAGAGCGCTGGCGAGCGGCGCAGCAGGCCGGTGTCGATTACATCGCCAGCGATCAGTACGAGTTACTCGGTAAACTTCTCCGCGGCGGAGAGGGCACGGCGGCAGCAAATACCAGTTGCCACCCGGCAGGAGGAGCTGTCGAAGATGGCTCCAGTTCTCCCGGAAATTGAGCCGGGACAACTGACGGTGGGCAGTGTCAGGTATATGCGGAAGCTCGGGGAATTCGGAGACTCAGTACCCGAAAAAGCCCAGAATGGAGCGGCCGGCGGCGATCAGGCCGATCCAGAGAGCGCCGCTCACCACCAGCGCATAGAATGCACCGCGTGCCGGGTTCAGAGGATCATCGGCCCGCTGTCCGGCGGGAACGAAGGCAGATTTTGCCTCGTGCCACTGGCCAGTCTGGTCGAATCCGGCCCCGTACCGCACCGCATCGATGTAGATCACCATGGTCAGCTCCTTACTCGCCCGTTCTTGCCAACGGGGAAGATCGTCGCAGAGAAGCTGTCGCCAACGATGTGACATCGATCACCCACCGTTGCCGGTTAAGGTGCTGTGAATGGCACTTGAGTTGCCCTGAAAGTCGTTTGAAACCCGGAGCGTGGCCCGGAAGTTGGTGATCAGCCGGAATTCAGGCCCGCAGACGGCTGCGCAGCTCTTCAGGAATGCGATCCTGGAGGACGCGCGCCTGTTCGATCGCTACCCCGGTGAGGTAAACCGGAGCGGGGGTGGCGATCGCCACCAGAATCCACGCAGCCAGAGACGCCAGCAGACCGACCACAGCGGCAGCCTGCAGCGTGAGAACCATCTGCGTGTGTTCGAGGTGGACGTAGACGGCAGCGGTGCGGAGTGGCTCTACACGGTGGATGACAGCAAGAGCCAGAAGGAATACCACAATGGAAAGCGTGCTGACGCTGATCAGGGTTACGTCAATGGCCCGGTGCAGTCTTTGCCGGGAACGGCAATATGCGCAGGTGGCGAGATGCTCTTCATAGTCAACACGCATCTCGGGAGAAATGCCCGAGATGTCATAGCGCCAGCTGGATAATATGTCCCCGACGACGGTATCAGTACATTGGCTCATCGTTCAGGTTCCCCCATACTCTCCCTCACCTCGGTACAAAGCCCCGGCCGAAAGATCCCGCAGGTGAGGATACGATTAAAAGGGGCGGCTTGGTTCATTATAGGCATATTTCATTCCATAACAATAGCTTCCGTGGGACGATTCTGCTCAGCGAGTAACAGGCGATTGGCCAGCAAACTGATCCGGTCCCGCAACGCCCGCTCGGCTGAAATGCGCGCCAGCTCGGGCAGATTGTTACTTTCCGAAAGATGTGCCAGCACGACCCAGGCTGCCCGCCCGTCATAGCTTCGCTCAAGAAACTCCGACGTCGCGTGGTTGGAAAGATGGCCGACGCGGGACATGACTCTTTGCTTTACGGACCAGGGATAGGGCCCGTCGCGGAGCATATCCAGGTCGTGATTGGACTCCAGCATCAGCACATCACACCCTCGCAGGTGCACACATACGTTAGATGGTATATAGCCGAGATCGGTCGCTATTGCCAGACGAACACCCTCGGTCTCGAGGACAAAGCCAACAGGATCAACAGCATCATGGGGGATCGTAAAGGGCGTAACAGCAATATCCCCGATGCGGAAGCCGTTGCCGGCCTGGAAATACTCGACCGCCGGTAAAGCTGTGGGATCGCGCTGCGGCTCGCTGAGGACCTCCTCGACAGCAGCCTGTTCCTCCTGGGTCGGCTCGTCCCCGCCGCCCTGCGCCGTCCGGGCCGCCTGCGCCCGCCGCTGCTCCAGCCATTCGGCATAAGTGATGCGCTTCTGCGGAGTCATCCAGCGCACCCAGGCGCGGTGGGTTGGCTCGGTTAAATAGACCGGGATGCCCAATTTGCGGGCGGTCACGGCCAGGCCCTGAACGTGATCCTGATGCTCATGGGTAATCAAAATGGCATCAAGAGCGCAGGGGTCCTCACCCGCAGTCTTCATCCTCTTCATCAGTTCGCGGCAGGACAGGCCGGTATCGATCAGGATGCGGGTGCGGGCGCTGGCGACAATCGTGCTGTTGCCTTTGGAACCGCTGGCCAGCACCGTCATGCGCACCATAGCAGGAGGATACGACGGAATGATGTGGAATGAGCGTCCGAGCAGCCGCCAGGCATACCCTGGGGTACCCCCCTCCCCCCTGCCGAAAGGTGGAGATTTATTTTCAGTAACTTAGCGGGATGTTGGCGAGTTCGTCAACCCCCAGCAGTTCAGCGTCATGGTGCCCACAAGAGAAAAGCCTCGCCATTCGGGGCGAGGCTTTACCTTTTTGCTCTCTACTTTCAGTATAACAAGCCGGCACCCAGAGAGTGCCAAAATTCCTGGCTCGCAAGGCATGTGTAATGAAGAATTACACCGAAGTAACGCAGGCAGAAAGCTTGACAATTTTTCCGGGCATCCGGCTGGAAAAGGCATACCGGAGATGAAAAGTTAGGACTGACCCCGCTCCATCCGCAGTGGAAATGGAACGGGCCCGGGCGCTGGTCCAGCCGGCACAGCACCCAATAGCTCGGTAAGGAACTCAGCCTTCAGACCAGCGGTGCGTGTACGATCTCTTCCAGCACGCGCAGCGGCGAGACTTCCGGCCGCACCATGGCTTCCGGCCTCACCAGAAACGTCTGCTCCAGCGCGTATTGCCCGGCCATGACAGCATGGGGCACGGTGTCGGTGTAGACCATCCAGCTCGACCCTGCGGGGAACTGGAACGGATACTTCGGGCACTGCGCCTGCCACTGCGGGTTTTCCTTCAGGAAATTGTGGAAGCGCATCATGAAGTCGTCGTAGGGCGAGCGCTTGAGCGACGGAATCGCCGCTCCCAGGCCGATCGCCCGCGCCGCGCCTTTGCCGATCCGCGACAACGCCGATCCCGGCTCCGGCGCAATCTGCTGCGGAGCAAACTGCCGCACCGTCGCCGCAAAGGGGTCGCTGACGATCCAGTCGCGCGTTCGATCCGGGTGAATGTTATTGAAGAATCGCAGGATGCGGGCGCCGTAGGTGGGCCGGGTGGGGAAGGCGTCGGTGTGCAGCAGGTCGTTGCGCCGCCGCAGCGGCAGGTCGCGCCCCTGCTCCTCCTGGGGGCGAAAGCTGGCGTAGTCGAGCTGCCACTTCGCCTGATACGGCGAGAGAAATCCGGTCAGAAACGCCACCACCGACTGCGAGTACTTCCGCATGATCCCCTGCAGACGCTCCACCGCTGCCGGGCTGGCCGTCTTCGCGTCCACCCCGCTCAGCCGGTCGAGATTCGGCTTGTAAGCGATGTTCTTGTGGAGGGAACTGTCTGTCTGCTGCTGGCCGAGCAGGAAGCTGATATCGTCCGGCGACAGCGGAACGGGGGTCTGCGGGAAATAGAGAATATCGCCGGCCTCCAGTTGCCCGCACCAGCTCCGCGCCTGCTCCGAGGAGGGCGCAGCCACGCCCGCAGGAATCGTAATCACCGCCATTTAGTGGGCTCCGGTCAGCCTGCGTCGCAGCCACGCGCCGGTGAAGAACACCAGGCCGCCCACCATCACCACAATCCCCAGCGGAAGGGCCACAAAGCGATAGCTGTCGGCGTAATTCACGGTATGGTGCCCAAGGGTGTTCCAGATCAGCAGCGCGAAAATGGCTACGAAGCAGCTTGAGAAAAAGGCCAGAAACCCCGTAGCAAAGGCCAGCAGAATCGAAGAAAGGAGGCCGAAGTCTCCCAGCGGAATGCCCAGAAGCCGGGCCGGTCCTGTACTGGCACTCATACGAAACACCCTCGTCAGCTAGAATACAGATTCATGACCGAGACTGCCCAGATCCCGTTGTTTCCCGCCGCTCGCGTTGCCCAGGAGGCCGCGGTTCGGCAGGCGGAGAACGGGCTGTGCTATGCCAGCTTCGGCGAGGTGCTCCTCACCCCGGAGGAGCTGGAGCACATCGTGCAGGCGGTTCCCGCGGTCATCGCCGTGGCCCTGCGCCAGCGCGCCTGGTACTTCGTGCCTCTGGCCATCGGAGACAGCGACGAGACGGTGGTTGCCCCCGACTACAGCGTCGATCTCGGCGACCGCGCCATCTGCCATCGCAATGTCCGCTTCGGCGGGTCAGAGTGCATTTTTATCTCGACGCGCCTGATGCAGGATCGCTTCGCGCTGGCCTTCGAGTTTCTGATCAACGTCGGCCATCAGTTTGTAGACGCCGTCGGCGTGCCGCAGACTTTTGCCGATCTGGCATGGTCGCAGGCTACCGCCGACGTGCGCGGCGAGACCAGCCACGATGCCTGGGAGAGCCGCCGCCGCGCCATCGACCGCAGCCGAGGCCACGAAATCGACGAGAAGGCCCGCAGCAGCTACTTCGACTCAGCGTTTGCCGACGCCCTCGCGGTCTACATGCTGTCGCTCACCATCGACTTCGACTATGCCGATCTGCGGGAGCGGGAGTATCCGCTGCTCGCCGCCCCGGCCCTTGCCGAGCGGCTCCGCCATATCGCCGAACTCTTCCCGCCCAACGCCGGCTACGAATTCGAGATACGCTACCGCCGCCGTACTTAGCAGTTTCTCGACCTGCGCCGCCATTCCGAGCGAATGACAAGAACGGTGAGGAAACCCGCGCAGCGGTGCGGTTCACTCCGTTCTCCAGATTGGTGTGTTGGTTTTGTGCTTGCAGCCTTCGTAGTCATCGGAGCACTGGCCCGTAGTTTCCGCCATGTCGGTATTACGACTCGAATCGCTCTTGGCCTCCTATTGCTTTTCGTAGACAAGTACGGCCTTCTCGTTCGGCCTGGCGGGTGACCAATACGATTCAGTCAGCGAACGCCCATCGCCGCTGATTCGCCAGTACCCGACGTTGGCCACTTCGCCCTTCACCTTTGTTTCAGAACTAAGCTCTCGCGGATTGCGTTCTTTGAGTGCGATCGTTGCCCCGGGGGAAATTCGGGGACCGCGTATGGCGGCGTCTCGCCCGTCAAGTAGTACATCCGCGTACCAGCCCCTTTCCGGGTAGGAAAAGTGTAGGGAGCTACCCTGCAAATCTATCCGCCATATCGACGGTATCCCCTCGAAGGGATTTACGTTTCTCCACCCGCCAACGAAGCCAGCGGATCCGGAAACACGCGTATACCTACTCTCTTTCTGTTCCTTCGATCCGTCTGTGTGGAAACTCGTCCCTCTGACCGTCAGTTCCTGACCGTCGGAAGACAATTCCCAATGGGCCACAAAGAACTTTGATCCATCCTTAAAGGCAGTGATTTCCATGTCGGAACTGTTCTTTTGCGTACAGAAGGCTGTCAGGGTCTTCGAGGCTTGGTATGTCTTACCGTCGCAACCAAAGTTCAGGGTGCCGCCGCCGCTTGCGTTGTGGTACATGCCATCGGGAGTGATTGAGACCGTTAGAGTCGGTCCAGGAATGTCGCTCCTGGACGGGTCGAGTTTCCAAGTGCCCCTCCAGTCAGAGGACGGTTCCCGACATGAGGTTGTTAAGACCAGAATCAGGGCAATGAAAGCGCCCTTCAACACCGGCTTGGCGTTAGCTGCAAGAAAACCAGGGCCCCTGCTCATTGGCAGCAGTATAGCGAGTTGCACCTAAGCTACCGTGTTGTCGGCCCTTCGGAAGTATCACAGATCGAGCGTTAAGAAAGGGCAGGTCTGAGCGCAGAGCCGCCGCCCCAGGAACAACGAATTCGAGATCCGCAACCGCCCCGCACCTGAAACCGCACCTGAGACCTGATCACCGTCGTCCTGTCTGGCGTAATATCCAGGCCGGAAGGACCGTTGCCGTGATGGCAGCAAGTCAGACCAGAGGGACGGTGTAGAAAAGCAGGAACGGACCTGATATGAGCCACCCTTTTCGAAGACTCGTTCCCGCGATGACCTTTCTCGCGATCGTTGTTCTGGTCGGAATGGTGGGATACACGTGGATCGAGAAATGGAGTGTCCTCGATTCGGTCTACATGATCGTTATAACCATCTTTACCGTTGGATTCGAAGAGGTCCATCCTCTGTCGCCGGCAGGGAAGATCTTCACCATATTCATTATTGTCGGCGGTGTCGGGAGCGCGATCTATGCCGCTGGAAAGGTTATGGAGATCATCGTTGAAGGCGAGATGACCGGTTATCGCAGGAGGAGAAATATGGATAAGAAGATCAAGGAGATGAAGGATCATTACATCATCTGCGGTTTCGGCAGAGTGGGCCATCAGGTAGCGCAGGTCTTCGAGAGCTGGCAGGTCCCCTTCATCGTGATCGACACTAAAAAGGAATCGATTGATGAGCTCGAGGCGAAGGGCGTTCCGATTCTTATTGGCGATGCCACCGACGATACCGTTTTGATGGCCGCGGGTATCCATGACGCCAAAGGTCTGATAGCCTGCTCAGATTCTGACGTAGCCAACGTCTACATCACGCTCTCAGCGCGCCAGCTCAATGCGAGTCTCAACATCGTGGCCAGGGCGGGCCTCAAAGATACCGAGAAAAAACTGACCATGGCCGGCGCCAACCGAGTCATTTCGCCCTATTTCATCTCCGGCGTTCGGATGGCTGCTATGGCAACGCGGCCCGTGGCTATCGACTTTCTCGACCTGGTGACGCACGGCGGCCTCGTCGATTTCAGCCTCTTTCAAATCACCATTCCCACGGCTTCGCCGCTGGATGGAAAGAGCATTGCGGAAGCGGACATCAGGAACGCCTCGGGAGTCCAGGTGTTAGCCATTCGAAAATCCGATGGCTCTTTTGATCTGCACCCGAAGGACACCTCAAAAATCGACATCAACGACGTACTGGTTGTGCTTGGAACTCAGGAACAGTTTGAGCTGCTGCAAAAGTTGGTCCAATAACCGGCTCTTGTACCAGGCATGGCTTCAAGTCCTGCCGAAATCTCCCAAAATATCAGGTGGACTTCAGCGCCTGTGCCGGTGCACGCACCGCGTGACGGCCGTGGAGGCCGCGGCCATCCGCCAGGAAAATCGTCCAACCCAATCCCACAGGACTAAACTGATGGCATGCAACGGCGCCGCCCAACCCGGCCTGCAATCCCTTCAAAGTCCAGCCGCCCCGGCCCAAAATCAACTCCGCCGCGCCGGAAGATCATCGGCCTCGCTAGATTCGACAGTGGCCTCTGCGACCTCGCGACGAACCCAAAGTACATGGAGCACTTCGGGCTGACCCGCAGCGAAATACTGGCCCGCGAACAGAAGCAGTCCTGACCCCCATGCGCACCCGCAAGGCCCCCACCCTCCTCGACGAGGATTCCCTCTATGACTACGCCGTCAAACTGCTGGGGCAGCAGATGCGTACCGTTGCCGAGGTGAAGCGCCTGCTCCGGCGCCGGGTCGAGCCCGGGGAGCCCGGCGAAGTGAAAATCGAATCCGTCATCGCCCGCCTCAAAGAACGCCGCTACCTCGACGACACCGGCTATGCCGCCGACTACGCCAAACTGCGGCAGGAAAACGCCAGCTTCGGAAAGCGCCGCGTGCAGCAGGACCTGATCCGCAAAGGCGTCCCTTCCACCGTCATCGCGAAGACCCTCGACACCGCCTACGAAAATGTCAGCGAAGAAGAACTCGCGCGCCGCCATCTCGAACGCAAGCGCATCCGCAAACCCGCCAGCGACAAGGAAACCGCGCGGGTGGTCCGCCTGCTGATCCGCGCCGGCTTCTCCACCGGCATAATTTTTCGCATTCTGAAGCAGTGGGACGTCGACGACGGCGCGCTCGCGGCGCTCGATTCGATCGAGACCGGCGACAGCAGCGACTCCTGATCCGCTTCCGGCCGCCCGCCCTGCTACGATTTTCAGAATCGTGTTCTGATCGCAGCCGCCGAATGGGTCCAGCACATCCATTCATACGGGTCCGCGTGGAGGACCAGCCCGCGGCATAGCGCGCCCCAACCAGGTCTGCTGTTATTTCGGCACGGTGGTCTCAACGGGTTTCTCGGCATGGGCATCTTTGCACTCCTCAGCATCCTTGTCTGTCTGGCTGCGGCCTTCAGCCTGATCAGCCATCGTGTGCTGCGCCTGCCTGCGGCAGTAGGAGTGATGCTGCTGTCTCTGATCATGTCCATGCTGCTGGCTGTCACCGGGCGCGCCATCCCCTCTCTTCACGCCGCCGCCACAGCGATGATGGCGCACATCGACTTCTCTGCCGTCGTCCTCCACGGCATGCTGGCCTTCCTGCTCTTCGCCGGAGCCATGAAGCTCAATCTTGCCGACCTCACCCGCCAGAAGGTCGCGGTGTTCACCCTCTCCACCTTCGGCACGGCACTCTCCACAGTCCTCGTCGCTCTTCTGCTCAAGGTGATTCTCTCCGTCACCGGATTCCATGCCCAATTCCTCACCTGCCTGCTCTTCGGCGCGCTCATCTCTCCCACCGATCCCATCGCGGTGCTGCAGATGCTCCGCCGCGTCGGCGCGCCTCCCAGCCTCCAGGCGCAACTTTCCGGAGAGTCCCTCTTCAACGATGGTGTAGGCGCCGTTCTCTTCCTCACCCTGCTCGAGTCCTTCAGTAATGGCACCCGGCCCTCCGCCGCGTCGTTTAGCTGGATGCTGCTCATCAAGGCGGGCGGGGGCATCGGTCTGGGACTGGTGCTCGGCTACCTGACCTACCGGCTTCTCCGCACCGTGGACGCGCACCGCGTGGAGGAGTTGCTGACCCTCGCCCTGGCCATGGGCGGCTATGCTCTGGCCGACGCGCTGCACCTCTCCGCTCCGCTCGAAGCCGTCGCTGCCGGACTGGTAGCCGGAGCCCGCGCCCGCCACTTCGCCATGTCCGACACCACCCGCGATCACGTCGATCGCTTCTGGGAGCTCATCGACGACCTGCTCAACGTCATCCTCTTTCTCCTGATGGGACTCGAGCTGCTGGTGATGCGCTGGGACTGGCAGTATGTCTATGCCGGGCTCCTCGCCATCCCCGTGGTGCTGATCGCTCGCTGGCTCAGCGTCTCCGCCTCGCTGCTGCTGGTCCGCATCCGCCATCGCCCGCAGCCCGGAGCGCATACCGTCCTTACCTGGGGAGGCCTGCGCGGCGGCCTCGCCATTGCCCTGGCGCTCTCTCTGCCGCCCGGCATGCCCCACGACCGGCTCATCGCCATCACCTACGTCGTCGTCATCTTCTCCATCGTGGTGCAGGGCCTCACCATGGAGCCGCTGCTGCGCCGCCTGCATCTGGCCTCCGCGGTTGAGGCGCCGGCGTAATGATTGAGACAGGCGAAACTGCAGCATCCCTCGCTGCCCTGTGCTATTCTTCAGCGTTCCTGGGAGTGAAAACGGTGGCGGAGCGCACAACGCCAATTCGCGTGCTGGTGGCCAAGCCCGGCCTCGACGGCCACGACCGGGGCGCCAAAGTCATCGCGCGCGCTCTTCGCGACGCCGGCATGGAGGTTATTTACACCGGCCTGCGCCAGACCCCCGAGATGATTGTCAACGCCGCCATTCAGGAAGATGTGGACTGCGTCGGCCTCAGCATTCTTTCCGGCGCGCATAACGTCATCGTGCCCCGCATCACCGGCCTGCTCCGCGAGCGCGGAGCCGACGATATCCTCGTCGTCCTCGGCGGCACCATCCCCGAGCAGGACATCGAGTCTCTCAAAAGCCAGGGTGTGGCCGCGATCTTCGGCCCCGGCACCTCGCTCGAATCCGTGGTTCGCTACATCCGCGAAAACGTGAAGCCCCGCGGCGTGGAAGTCTGATCGACCTCAGTCAGACGAGGATCGACGAATGTCGTCTCCGGTCCGCAACCGCTGATCGAAAGATCTCGAAATACGTGATGACGATATTTCAAGGTACGCGCGATACGACCGCACTTCGGGCGAACTTGATGGCTCCCGCACAGTGAATGAGTGGGTTGGCGATTTAAAGGTAGTTGATAATCCACCAGCGGAATTTCGCGGCCCATCAAACGGGCTCCGCATGAGGATTAGAATTGGGCGGTTGGTCATGCGCGGATAGGCAGGAGGGAGCCAGCATCCGTCAGTCTTGAATCTGGCATCTCGTTGTAGGTCCGCCCGTGCAACGCTCGTCCTGTCATGTCCTTGCGTACGCCACCCCACTGCTTGAAAAAAAATGGGACGCTCTCTCGTCGGCACTGGGTATGAATCGACTCAACCCACTCTGGGCGCATTATCCTCGCGCCCGGTCCAGATTCCCCACCGACAATTACCCAGTGCACACCCATCAATGGAAGCTTTTCCAGCGGGCCGATTAAGGGCTCGCACGATAGAAACCGGACTTGTGCCGGAACGTCGAGAAGATCTGAAATCCTCGTAACCGCGCGAGAGTCCTCAACGCTCACACCCATCCACACGTTGGAGGGCCACGGCAGCTCGTCGCTGAGCTCGCGCAGTCGCTGACTACGCTTCGTAAGAATCTGAAATGTATGCTGCGGGCAATCCTGCATCGTCTGAAAGACCCGGTGTATGAACTCAGCAGGCACAGACTGATGGAACAGATCGCTCATTGAGTTCACGAATACGAGTCGCGGTCTCTTCCAGGCTTTGGGCGCATCAACGAGATCGGGGTGAAGCGTTAGGCGGAAACCGTTAACGTATCGCTCGGAACCCATTGCATGCAATCGCTTCGCCATCCTTTCGGCGTAGCAGTGTTTGCAGCCGCTGCTAATCTTGCTGCAGCCGGTCACCGGATTCCAGGTCATCTCGGTCCACTCTATGTGTGATGAGGTCGCCATACCTCTGTTCCTTTCTTCTCTCTCAGGATGCTTTGGGCGATCCTCCGTGCGATTGGAGCACCCTTTATGTTTGCGACGGCGAAGCACAATAGAAATAGTGGACTGTTCTTTGAGTTCTTCAGGACGTTTCCGCTTATGGCATCCACGAAGCATGTCTTCAGCCGTTCTTCGATGTACCTCTGGACGCTGTCAACGGTAACGTTTCTCGTGGTTCCCTCGACATCCTCAAAGAGCGTCCGCGATCGCTCGTAAAAGCGTGACTCCCATTCGATCGTCCCAAAGACGGAGTTTAGGCGCTCCCTCCACTTTGGTTCAATGACTCCATCCCTTGCAAGCAATCGTATGACGCTCATCGGGAACAAGTACCACAGGTCTACCCCCTTCGTCGAACCGAGAGATTCAATCGTGCTCCAATTCACCTGTGTCCCAAAGGGATCAAGGAAGACGACCGCACGGTCCCTTGACCAGTTGCGTTCTTCACACCATTTACAGAGAGCAGCGTTGGCTTCTCCCTGTTGAACGGTACAGCGCTCCAACAGGCTCCCGAACTGGCTTTTGATGGTGGATTCCAGCTCTTCGCATTTCGACTTCGACTTCTCGATGAATAGGTACCGGTGGAACGGCCTCGGCAACGCGAGCGCAATCTTCGCACTGCCATCTCTGTACCGGCTAACGTCGGCTTGATCGGTTGAATCGTCGATTAGGCTGAGAAGGCTGAGCTTCGGGTTCTCCGGAACTGACCGGGACCCAGTCCCGGCGAACGCGTCAACATACCAAGTAGTGAAATGCTGGTTTTTCAGAGCCTCCTGGTACCGCTCCAGGTAGAGCTTGACCCACCTGAGCTTGTCCTCGGTCCACTCGCCTCCGAATGACTGATCACTCACCTTGCGCACTTTCTTGCAGAGCAGTTCCGCGATGCGAGCCTCGGTGCGTCAATTAGACTCGGAGGCTAATCCCTTAGCAACCAAAATGCCAACCGGGGTGCCTCCGACGCCAATTCGGTCCACGGCGGCAATCGGAGCCCGTCGTTCTCGAGAACGCCATCAGGCCGAACCACTCATTGAGCCGGTTTTTCTAGATCCGAAGTTGTCGGTGGTGCCCGTGCGCCAATCCCTCTCTGAGCCGCAGTCAGCCCTCTTGCCGTCATCCTCGGCTCCTGAGCGTTCCCAGCCCGCGCGGCCGGTGATACGCCCTACAATAGCCATTCGTGCTCACCGCCGAAGAACTGGATCGCCTGTGCATCGTGCTGGTCGGCAGCCGTAATCCGCTCAATATCGGCGCGGCCGCCCGGGCTATCTCCAACTTTGGATTCTGCTGCCTGCGCCTCGTCCATCCCTACGACGTCGCCTTTCGCGAAGCCAGGTCTGCCGTCGATGCTGAGTCGGTTCTGAGCGGGGCTGAGGAGTTTGACCAGCTCCCCGCCGCGATCGCGGACTGCTCGTTTGTCGTCGGCACGACGGGTGGCGGGCAGCGCAATTCCGAAGAACCGCTGTACCGTCTGGAAGCAGGAGCCGAACTGATAAGGACGCAGCTGCGCACCGGCTCCAGAGTGGCTCTCCTCTTTGGATCGGAGAAGACCGGCTTATCGAATCAGGATCTCAGCCACTGTCAGCTTCTGCTGCGCATTCCCACCCGCACCGAACACCCTTCGATGAATCTGGGGCAGGCCGTCGCCGTCGTTCTCTACGAACTGATTCGCGGGGGGCCGGCTGAAGCCATCCATCCGCCTGCCGAGCAGGCACTCGCCACCGCGGCCGAGCGAGAACGTCTGATCGCGCTTCTGCTCGAGGCGCTATCCTTCCGCGGCTATGCACATCCAGGCACCGAAAGCCTGATGGAGGAGAAAGTCCGCCGCCTGGTGCGGCATCTGGCGCTGACAGCGTCCGATATGAACGAATGGCTGGGGATTGTTCGACAGATCCTGTGGAAGCTTCAGACGGCAAAGACTCCGCCGCTTCACGACGAAACGCCCGAGTCCGAATGACGCACTCCGCTTACTCGCGGTTGCGCCACCCCGCCGCCATGCGCTCCTTCAGCATGCAGTGATTCATCACCACTTTGATGCCCGCCGCCTCGGCCCAGCCCGCCGCTTCGTCATGCACCACACCTTCCTGCAGCCACAGGTTCGGAATCTTCAGCCGGATCACATCCTTGACCACCTCCGGCACAAACTCCGGTGCGCGAAAAACGTTGACCAGATCGATCTTGCGGCCGACGCCCGCGCAGGCCTCGTCGAGGGTCGCGTACGCCTTCTCGCCCAGGGCGCTCTCGATCTTCGGATTCACCGGCACGATCCGGTATCCCTGGCTCTGCATGAAGCGGGAAACGCCGAAGCTGGCGCGCCCTTCGCGGTTCGTCAGCCCCACCACGGCAATGGTGTGGCAATTCTCAAGCATCTCGCGGATGGTTGCGGGTTCGTTCATATGCTCCCGTTGGATGCGGATGCCGCGGCGGAATGTGCAGCATCCGAGGTGTTCGAAGGTGGAAAGCTTTGACTTATTTAAGTCACCCTATCACAATAGGACTGAATGAAGCAGGAATCGGTTCGGACGTCCATCGATCTGCCCCGCGATCTGCATCGCCAGCTCCATGAGGCTGCTGCGCGGAAAGGCTGTTCTGCGCGCAAGCTGATCCTGCACAGCATCCAGCGTGTCGTCGACGAATCGCGGTCGCCGCGACCCCAGCAGCGTCTCCGTCTCGATCCGCCCCTGATTCGCCCCGCGGGCCGCCGCATCGACTTAACCAATGAAGCCATCTATGAGCTCATTGAACTTCCCTGACGTGAATGTCTGGCTGGCTCTGGCCACTATCGAACACGTTCACGCCGCTCTGGCGCGTCATTGGTGGAAGGAGGAGCAGGGCCGGATCGGCTTCTCCCGCTTCACCCAACTGGGCTTTCTTCGGCTGATGACCACGGCCGCGGCGATGGATGATAAGCCGCTCACCATCGCGGAAGCCTGGCGGGTCTACGACCGATTCTGGTCGGACGACCGTCTGGTTTTCATTGCGGAACCTTCCGAGGTCGAGCCTCGTTTCCGCCATTACGCGTCAGCCTCAAAGGCTTCACCCAAAGTATGGGCGGACGCATGGCTCCTCGCTTTCGCCGAAGCCGCTTCCGGAACCCTGGTAACTTTTGATCGGGCACTCGCCGCGCGCGGTGCACGCTGCCTGCTGCCCCCGCATTGAGGGCAGCAGGTCCCCTCAGTACTTCACAATTTTCCCAAACGACTGCGGATCCAGACTCGCGCCCCCGACCAGCGCGCCATCGATCTCCGCCTCGCTCATCAACGCAGTGGCATTGTCGGGCTTCACGCTGCCGCCGTACAGAATCCGCATGCGCTCCGCCGTCGCATTGCCCAGCAACTGCGCGACTTCACCGCGAATCACCTTGTGCGCTTCCGAGGCCATCGCCGGCGTGGCCGTCTTGCCCGTCCCGATCGCCCAGACGGGCTCATAGGCGATCACGACGGAAGCCGCGCTCTCGGCTGTGAACTCCGCCAGCACGCCGCGCGTCTGCCGCACCAGTACCTCTTCGGTCTTGCCGCCTTCGCGCTCGGCCAGCACCTCGCCCACGCACACAATGGGCACCAGCCTGTGCTTCACCGCGGTCTTCAGCTTCTTATTAATGACTTCGTCCGTCTCGCAGAAATACTGCCGCCGCTCGGAGTGTCCCAGAATCACATGCGTCGCCCCAATCGCTTTCAGCATCAGCGGCGAGGTCTCGCCGGTATACGCGCCCTCTTCGGCGAAGTGCATATTCTGGGCACCGACGGCCACACCCAATCCGGTTACTGCCGCGATCACCACCGACAGCGAGGTGAAGGACGGACAGAGCACAATCTCGTCCCGCTCATGATTTGTCACCAGGGGTAGAAAGTTCTTCACGAACTCCTGCGCCTGGGCCGGCGTCTTGTACATTTTCCAGTTGGCGGCAATCAGCGGTTTTCGCGTCATCGTGTCGATATCCTCATTGAGATTGTAGAGGATGCGGCTGCCTCCCATGGTGAGCGCCGATACAACCGCGCCTGGCTCGTGTATCGTGTTCTGGTTCGACATTCTGGTTCGATTTCCGGGGCCGATGAGCACGAAAAATGCATTGCTGCCTCAGGCAGCCGCCCACACCAGCACCGGCCGCGTCCGCAACCACAACGAGGACGCCTTCGGTTATCGCCCGGAGCACGGCATTTTTGTCGTCTGCGACGGCATGGGGGGAGCAGCGGGCGGCGAAGTGGCCAGCCGCCTCGCCGTCGATACGATCCTCGGACGTTTCAGCAGCGAACCGCAGGACGGCGCGGCAGCGCGCGAGGTACTGCAGCAGGCAATCGCCGAAGCGAATCGCGCCGTGCTCGAACGAGCGCAGAACGATCCAGGCCTGTACGGCATGGGCACCACGCTGGTCGCGCTGCTGCTTCTGCCTCAGGGCGCGCTCATCGCGCACGCCGGCGACAGCCGCTGCTATCTCTTTCGTGCCGGCCAGCTCTCCCTCTGCACCCGCGATCATTCGCTGGTCGACGAGCAGTTGCGCCTCGGCACCATGACCCAGGAGGAAGCCGATCGCTCGCCCTTTCGCAGCGTGATCACCCGCGCCATCGGTACCCAGCAATCCGTCACGCCCGAACTGCAGGAGCTGCCCGTCGAGGCCGGCGACCGCTTCCTGCTCTGCAGCGATGGCCTCACCCGCGAAGTCACTGAAGAGCAAATCGCTGCAGTGCTCGCCGCCGAACCCAGTCTCGAAGACTCTGCCCGGCAGCTCGTCGATGCTGCCACCGAAGCCGGAGGCCGCGACAACATCACCTGCCTGCTCGTCCAGACCCCATGACCCAATTCCAATCCGGGTGCCCCATCATCTGGCGGTCCGAAGAAAATTCAACCCGGAATCGCTTTTGTATCAGGGCACGAGTTCACTCGTGCCGTTCTGAGCGAAAAAACAAAGGGGCTTGAGCCCCTGAGCACGCAACAACCCGGAGCCTGCATGACATCCATCCACACCATCGGCGTCATTGGCGCCGGAACCATGGGCAACGGCATCGCCCACGTCTTCGCCCGCGGCGGCTTCACCGTCCGCCTCTGTGAAGTCGAGCAGCGCTTCCTCGACCGCGGCCTCGACACCATCCGCAAAAACCTTCACCGCGAGGCGGAGAAGCACAAGATCACTCACGCCGATGTCGAATCCGCGCTGGCTCGCATCGAAGGCACCCTCGACCGCTCCTCGCTGGCCGCCTGCGACTTCGTCATCGAGGCCGCCACCGAGCGCTTCGACGTCAAGCGCTCCATCTTTCAGGAACTCGACCGCCTCCTCCGGCCCGAAGCCATCCTCGCCACCAACACATCGTCCATTTCGATCACGAAGCTCGCCGCCCAGACCCACCGCCCCGACCGCGTCATCGGGATGCACTTCTTCAATCCTGTGCCGGTCATGAAGCTCGTCGAGGTCATTCGCGGCCTCGCTACCTCCCAGGCCACGTTCGACACCGTGAAGGCCCTCTCCGAAAAGCTGGGCAAGACCGCTGTCGAAGTCAACGACGCGCCCGGCTTCGTCTCCAACCGCGTGCTCATGCCCCTGCTCAACGAGGCCATGTACGCCGTGATGGAAGGCGTGGCCACCGCCGAAGCCGTCGACGAAGTCTTCAAACTCGGCATGGCCCACCCCATGGGCCCCCTCACCCTCGCCGACTTCATCGGTCTCGACGTCTGCCTCGATATCATGCGCGTCCTGCACGACGGCCTCGGCGATCCCAAATACCGCCCCTGCCCCCTGCTCATCCGCATGGTCGACGCCGGCTGGCTCGGCCGCAAATCCGGGCGCGGCTTCTACACTTACTCCCAGTAAGTGTTATGTCGACAGATATATTTCGCGGACAAGGCAATCCGGTCAGCCACTAGCTTCGATCGCGCTGGCAAATAGAGCCGACATTAACTGATTTATTACTAATTCGGGACAACCTGCGGCCCTTCCGCTGCAATCTATTCTCTTCGCAAGCCCTGATCGCGAGCACGGAAGTTGGATCGCCTGCAGGAAAACCTGTGCTCGTTTGCGCCTGAAACCAGGGCCGCGGAAAAGGTACCAGCGAGCTGAGCATTCATGGTGTAAAGGCCTTCTCCAATCTGCAGCACTTACGGCACGAGTCAGACATCGCGCCCTGGGAAGAAAACTCCTGTTCCGCAAAACCGCTGTGCCTGGTTGCCATTCCCTGCCATGCCGAAGCCCCGACATCTCACCGCCCTTCAACCCTTCCCGGAGGCTCTATGTCTGCTCTTTCGTTCAAAGGAAAGTTAAGTCTTGCTGCCACGGTTCTCTGCCTGCTTCCACTTTCGACAACCCTGGCCAGTGCTCAAAAGATCGTCGCCACGATTCCCATCCCTAACGCCACCGATGTCGCCATCGATCCGGTGACCGCTCTGGCTTATATCCCCTCCGGCCCCGCCGTCGCCGTCGTCAGCGAAAAAACCAACACGGTCGTCGGTTTCGCTCTCATTGACTCCACTTATGGTCCGGAAGAAGTCGCTGTCGATCCGCTGACCAACCGGCTCTACGTAACGACGTCACAGGCTCTCTACGTAGTCGACACCACGACCGATCTGGTGGTCGCCACTGTGAATGTTCCCGCCGTCGGCGTGGCAGTCAATATTGCCACCAACAAGATCTATGTCTCCGACTTCAATGCCAATGTCTACGTCGTGGATGGAAAGACCAATAACATCCTGAAAGATATTTCCTTCCCTGAAGGAGTCGAAAACCTGGCCGTCAATCCTGTGACCAACCGGATCTACGTCGCCGAGGATCTGTTTCCGGGCAAGGTAGGCGTCATCAATGGCTTCGAGCGATACCATTCTGACCACTGTGACTGCGGGCGGAGACCTGACCTTCAGTGTGGGCGTCGACTACGTCCACAATCTTGTTTATACCGCCGATCAGCTGGGCACGGTCAGTGTCATCGACGGCAAAACGAATACTCTCAAAGCCACGATCTCGACCGGCGGTCAGCCCGGCTATCTCTCGGTCGACTCGGCGCGGAGGCGGATTTACGTCGACAACACCAGCAATGGCCTGAGCGCCGTGCAGGTGATCAACGGTGCGAACGATAAGGTCATCGACACGATTCCGATCCCGGGAGGTCCCAACTATTCCGACATCGACCCCTTCCGCGGCCTTCTCTACGTGACCACCCTCGGCCCCGACGTTTACGTGATCAAGACCAACTGACAGGCTGCTGACCCCCTGCAGGGCTCGTAACCGGAAGAAAACGTCCTCCTATTTCCGGCTGCGGGTCCGATCAGGCCGCCTCGGCGACCAGGATCCTGGGTGAGAAAGTGCGACGCGGAGGCGAATTATGGCATCCTGATGAACACGGGGACCCCAGTTTCCCGTGTGAGCCGACCCAATGAGATTGAAATCCCTGCTTTCACGGCGCGCGGGCGCCGCTTTTGCGGCCGTAGCGGCGCTTGCCCTCGGCGCTGGTACGCTGGCTGCGCAGTTCCGCCAGATCTACAACGAGAGCGCCGACGCTCACTCCGAAATTCGCGAAGCGCTGGCCAGAGCAGCGGCGGAACACAAGCGCGTCCTGCTGGATTTCGGCGGCAACTGGTGCGGCGACTGCAAGGTTCTGGATATCTACTTCCACCAGCAGCCCAATGTCGATCTGCTGGCCCACAACTTTGTTCTGGTGGATATCGACATCGGCCACATGGACAAGAACGTGGATGTGGCGCAGAAGTACGACGTGCCGCTGCACCGCGGGGTTCCTGCGCTGGCAGTACTGGACGCGCATGGGCGGCTGCTGTACAGCCAGAAGAATGGAGAATTTGAGGCCATGCGGCGGATGGATCCGGAGTCGGTGACCAGTTTTCTGGAGCACTGGAAGCGGCCCTGATCCCGTGCGTCGGCCGGCGTTGTCCAGGCAGATGACGCCGCCTGCCCGCGCGGCCTTGTCGCGGGTACACTTAGAACGTTTATGCTGCGTATCTTCAGGCACCTGCGAAAGGCGCTGTGGGCGGCTTTTGGCCACGGCGCGTTTTCCATGGCGAAGGCCGCGGCCTATTCGGCTATCCTGAGCATCTTTCCGGCGCTGCTGGTGGTCACGACTGTGGTGGCACTGCTGCCGGCCGGCGATGACATCCGCGGGGTGCTGCGGGCGGCGTTTCAGCAGGTACTGCCCCCGGACACCATGTCGCTGGTGCAGATGTATTTCATGGTGAACCGCGCGCGGTCGGTGCACATCGTGTGGGCATCGGTCTTCATAACGCTCTTCGCGGCCATGGGCGTACTGCTTTCGCTGATGGAGGGATTCCGGCGCGCCTACCGGCTGCCGCGAGGGTCATGGGGATTTCTGCGGGAGCGTGTGGTGGCAGTGCTGCTGGTTCCCGGAACCATGGTGCCGATGGCGATTGCCACCATCCTGCTCGCCTTCGGGCATGGGATGGAGCGCTGGATGATCCAGAACTCCGGTTTCGAGCTGCACTACTATCTGATCATTCTGTGGCGGCTGATCCGATGGGCGATTGCTCTGTTCGCCAGCGTTGTGGCGCTGTCCATGATCTACCACTACGGCGTGCCCCGCCGGAAGCTGCCGACGCGGTCGGGAAAATTGGCGCATGTGCGGGTCCGCTGGCGCGAGACGATGCCGGGGGCCACCATCGCCACCGCCAGCTGGTTTCTGGCCACGCTGCTGTATGGCTGGTACGTGACCCGGTTTGCGGACTACTCCATCGTTTACGGCTCGCTGGCGGCCGGCGTGGCAACGCTGGTATGGCTGTATATGGTGTCGCTGAGCGTGCTGATCGGCGCCGAATTTAACGCCCAGCTCTTTCCTCTGCCGGAGTCGGCGCCCCTGA
This sequence comes from uncultured Acidobacteriota bacterium, assembly GCA_963825195.1. Classification (GTDB taxonomy): domain Bacteria; phylum Acidobacteriota; class Terriglobia; order Terriglobales; family Acidobacteriaceae; genus Palsa-343. Next base: position 3,325,005 of record CAWGSD010000005.1, on the reverse strand, counting down.
GCCTTTCCACGGAACCCGCGGGCAATCCACCGCGCGCGCAGGTGCTGGAGATTCCGCAAACCAGCGCCCGTTCCCAGGGCACGTGAAAGCAGCGCCGTCCCACGATAAAATCAGGATGAACCGCACCGAAGCATTATCACTGCACATAACGACAACAGAAAGTTTGGGGGTTGGATGAATTTCACGCTGTCTGGTCCGGGCCTCCTGGGGGAAAACCCGCGCCGCGCCAAGATTGTCGCCACGCTGGGGCCCGCATCCTCGCAGGAACCTGTCTTTCGCGAACTGCTCCGCGCCGGGCTGGATGTGGCCCGTCTGAATTTTTCTCATGGGACACACCCGGAAAAGCTGAAACTGATTGAGATGGTGCGCAAGGTCGCACGGGAGGAAGGCAAGCCGATCTGCATCCTCGGCGACCTGCAGGGGCCCAAGATCCGCACCGGCCGGCTGAAGAACCGGATTCCCGTGCAGCTGAAGGGCGGCCAGCGGCTGACCATCACCCCGCGCGACATTCTGGGCACGTCCTCGCTGATTGCCACAACCTTTCCCACGCTGGCCGAGAATCTGGAGCCGGGAGCACGCATTTTGCTTTCGGACGGGCTGATCGAGCTGCGCGTGGTCGAGATTCCCAGCGAAGACGTGGAGTGCGAAGTCATCAACGGCGGCATGCTGGGCGAGCACAAGGGGATCAACCTGCCGGGCATTCCGGTGCGCGTGCCGTCGCTGACGGAGAAGGACGAGGAAGACCTGGAGTTCGGGATGAAGCATGGCGTGGACGCCATTGCCGTCTCGTTTGTGCGAACGGCCGAAGATGTGCGACACGTGAAGTTCCGCGTAGCCGCCCTGGGGCTGGAAACCTGGATCATCGCAAAGCTGGAGAAACCGCAGGCCATCGAGAATCTGGAGGCCATTCTGGAAAACGCGGATGGCGTGATGGTGGCACGCGGCGATCTGGGTGTGGAGATGCCGCCGGAGAAGGTGCCGGCGATCCAGAAGCATGTGATCCGGCGGGCCGCGGAGTATCGCAAGCCGGTGATTACCGCGACCCAGATGCTGGAATCCATGATCGAGAATCCGCGGCCTACGCGCGCCGAGGCCAGCGACGTCGCCAATGCCATCTACGACGGAACCGATGCCGTGATGTTGTCGGCGGAGACGGCTGCCGGAAAGTATCCGGTGGAGGCCGTGAAGATGATGGCGAAGATTGTCAGCGAAACCGAGACGCATCTGCGCGAGACCAACAGCTGGGATTCACGCCCCAGCCGCGTCCGGCTTTCGATTGCGGAGACGATCTGCGAGTCGACGGCACACGCGGCTGAGGATCTGGACGTCAGCGCGATCGCGGTCTTTACGGAAACCGGCACGACGGCGCGGCAGCTGTCCAAATACCGGCCCAAGCCGCCGATTTACGCTCTGTCCAGTTCCGAGCCGGTGATCCACCGGATGGCGATGCTGTGGGGGGTTCATCCCATCCGCTGTCCCAAGCTGCAGACTGCGGAGCAGATGGTGGATCTGGCGGAGTCGGTGCTGGAAAAAGGCGGGTTTGTGAAGCCAAAGGAGATCCTCGGGATTGTGGCCGGCACCCGGACACGGTCGGGATCGACGAACTTCCTGCGGCTGCACGTGCTCGGAGACCGGCTGGCGGCAACCAGTTCCTCGCGGCAGGACGAGGAGAAGGCCCCCAGGGCGGTGCGGAAGACCGCGGCGAAAAAGGCGGTTCGGAAGAAGTAGGACCGCAGCTCCATCCGCGCCAGGGGACTCTGGCCCACGAAGGCTCTTTCCTGGCGCGGTCTATGCCGGCGCGCTTCATCGAGTTGGCGGTCTGCCTCCCTGCGGGCGCAGGCGGACGCCACCCTTCAGCGTTTCTCTCATCATCCTCGTCGGCGGCCTGCGCCATTCGTGACAAACCACGCCAGGCAAAGAAACCGGCAACGCCTGCAGCTTCATTTCTGTCTATCCCTTTAGAGGGAAAAGTACCCTTTGCAGCCTGCGCCCGGCGCTGGTTCTTCAATCCCCTGCACCGCCCGCTTGAAATTTCCTTCCAACGGGGCCATGCTGTTGGTGTCGACCCACCCGGGGGTCTTATGCAGACGTCCACTGCTGTATCGGGCCGTATTTCCACGCTGGCGGCATTGTGCGGGCCGCTGGTTCTGCTGGTTGCGGCCTCGGCTCAGGCCCAGGTTTTTACCGTTGAGGCTGAGCACGTTGAGAAGCATTACACCGACTTTGCGCCCACCGACGTCCGGCTGTCGCGCGAGCCTCTGACCACCCTCAGCCGCGAGCAACTGATCCGTTTTATGCAGTCGGAGCAGGGGTTTGCCATGCGCCCGCTGCCTGTCGGCAACCTGACCCTGATCGCGAACGGCCACATGGAGCCTACAGGGGAGAAGTACGTCACCGAGCTGCATGCAAAAGGCGTTTCGGCGAGGCCCGGAGAACGGGTGGTGGTTACGGATATCAAGATCCGTGAGAAGACCGTGGTTCTGGACCTGAACGGCGGCCCGGAGCATAAGCACAAGTATCTGCGGCACGTCTCCATCGGCATGGATCCGACCTACACGAACCCGGTGGTGCAGGACAGCGGAGCGCCGCCCACCGGCTCGCGGATCACTCTGGAGTTCGCCTCCCACGTTCCCGATCTGACCGGCGAGCAGATGGAAGAGCTGCTGAAACCGATGATCGATTTCGGGGTGAAGTCGCCGGCAGAGGCCTATGCGGAGACGCTGCCGGACTTCCTGCGCAAAGCCATCGAGCAGCACCGGGTGCTGGTGGGAATGAACAAAGACATGGTCGTCTATGCGAAGGGTCAGCCGGGCCGGAAGAGTCGGGAGGAGAAGGACGGGCAGCCTTTCGAGATCTGGGTCTATGGCGAGACGCCGCAGCCGGTAGAGTTTGTGCGGTTTGTGGGCAATTACGTGGCCCGGCTCGAGGTTGCTAAAGTCGGCGAGCCGGTCCTGGTGCGCACCGCCAATGAGATGGGGGACTACTGGGGCAATCAGCCGGTGATGGCCAAGGACGAGCACCAAATCAAAATGGGGGACAGGACCGACGCCGACGTGAATCAGGAGAACCGGCCTACCGCGCCACCCACGCTGCGCAACCCAGGAGAGAAGCTGCCCAGCGACAACGACAAGAACAATCCGCACCCGGCGATGGCGCCGGTCAATCTGCCTCCGGATCAGCGGCGGCCGGGCGATCCCGGCTACACTCCGCCGGATCAGACCCAGCCCGCAGCAGGAAGCAGCCAGCAGCAACCGGCAACGTCGGGTTCGCAGCAGCCGGCAGCGCAGACCGCTCCCGGGTCGGGATCGCAGCCGCCTGCCAGCGGAACACCGAGTCCTCAGTAAGGTCTGATCCGAACATCATTTAACAGGTGCTGGGCTAAGATGGCCGGGGAGGATCCGGCATGCATCGAGCGCTGGCTCTGTTGGGACTGATCGCCTTCACCTTATCTGCCGCAGCACAGACCGCTTCATCCAGCGGCTGGCCGCCTGCGCCGGGACATCCGACGACGCAGCTGTGGCCAGGCGGAGCTCCCGGACCGCAGACCGCGACCGGTTCCGAACACGACACCACGACCGCGAAGGACAACCTCATTGCCGGAAGACCGGTGATGCGGCTGGGGGATGTGTCGACACCGACCATCACGTTTTACGCGGCGCCGGAGAACAACAACAGCGGTGCGGCGGTGGTGGTGTTTCCGGGCGGCGGGTATCAGATCCTGGCGATAGACCTGGAAGGCACCGAGGTCTGCGACTGGCTGAACTCGATTGGCGTGAACTGCGTGCTGCTGAAGTACCGGGTGCCGGGGTCAGGTCCGTATCCGAAATCCGCGGCAGCGCTTCAGGATGCGCAGCGGGCGATGGGCCTGGTGCGGGAGCATGCGGAGGAGTGGAAGATCGATCCGAAGCGGGTGGGAGTGCTGGGATTTTCCGCGGGCGGCCACCTGGCGGCGGCGCTGAGCACCCATGCTGAGCAGCGGCTGTATCCGGCCGTCGATGCGGCCGATCAGCTGAGCTGTCGGCCGGACTTTGCCGTCGTCATCTACCCTGGATATCTTGCCCTGGCGGAAAAGAACTTCGAATTCAATCCGGAAATCCAGGTCACAGGGTCGGTGCCGCCGACCTTTCTGGTGCAGGCGGAGGACGATCCCGTCCACGTGGAGAACGCGGTTGAGTACTTTATGGCTCTGAAGAAGGCTGGAGTGCCGGCGGAGCTGCATGTCTACACGAAAGGCGGGCACGGCTACGGATTGCGGCCCACCGATCTGCCGGTGACGACGTGGCCGCATACGGCAGCGATCTGGCTGCATACCATCGGGGTGCTGCCGGGAACTCCCGCTACAAATTAACCGGGGAAAGCAGAGCTGCGAAGAAGGGATTCAGCATGCGGCCGGCGGGATCGACGCTGCGCACCCACGTGGAGAACTGCTGCCAGCGCTGGCCGTACGCGGCTTCCACCTGCTTCTGCGTGACGAACGGGCTTTGATTGAGCAGCGGAATGCCATTGCGTTCGGAGGCAAATTCGTTGAAGCGCTCGAGGAAGTTCTGCCATGCTGCGGCGTCGGTGCTGGCGTGGATGGGATCGATGGAGAAGATCTCCCCGTCCTGGGTGTAGGAGAGCAGTGAGCCGGAATCGCGGCGAATGTGGTAGGAGCCGAGGGGCAGGTTGCAGCGAAAGCCGGTGTCTTTGCAGTGCTGGTCGGCAAAGTCGAGATAAGCGCGGTAGGTGGAGAGCCACTGCGCGCGCGGAAAGGCCCAGAAGGTGAAGGCATAGCGGGCCTCGGGCGGCGTGTTGTGGTAGTCGACGGTCTTGTCGGGAGCAAGCAGGGTGATGCCGCCGGAGACGTGCAGCGTGTCGTAGAGAAACTTCTCTGCGTCGAAGTCGCCCTGCTGCACGGCGGTGTGCAGGGTCTTGTCGGTAACGAAGCGATCGAGGAAACGGCCGATGTGGGCTCCCTCGTAGTTCCAGAGATGGCGGCGCGCGGCAGCCTGAAGGGAGCCGAGGATGCCGGGCTCGGCAATGCGATGGCGCTGCTGAAAGATGGCGGTGCGGCCGATGGTCCAGCAGATGAGACCCTCGGAGGTGTCGAGCAGGCTATCGACTTCGGCTTCGGTGAGCTGGTCGACGGGGCGCGGGAGATAGGTGAGGTGCAGAGCCTCAATGGGCTTGATGCGCAGCGTCACTTCATAAACGATGCCGCAGAGTCCATAGCTGGAGCGCATCGACCGCAGCAGGGCGGGATTGTCCGCCTCGGACGCCTGAACCAGGTCGCCGGCGGGCGTGACCCATTTCATAGCGGTGACATACGAGCTGACCTGGCCGAACTCGATGCCGTCGAGAGCATCTTTGCTGTGGCAGCAGGCCGCAGAGCCGAGGGTCATGTTGCCAATTTCGATGTTGAGCATCATCTGCAGGCCCTGGGCGCGCAGAGCATGAGACGCATCGATGATCTGCAGGCCGGCCTGGGCAGTGAAGGTCATGCTGGCGCTGTCGATGGAGAGGACCCGGGCCATGTGGGTCATGTTGACGATGGTGCCGTCGGAGGAAGCGCAGGGGGTGAGCGAATGGTAGCTGCCCATGGCGCGCACCGGGCTGGGAAAGCGCTCGGGGTCGCGGAGGATCGCCTGGATCTCCTCGACCGTCTGGGGCCAGGCAAGCTGGCGGGGCGAGGCGGTGATGCTCCCGTCGTAACTCACGACCTGGTTGGCGCTCACGACCTGGCTCACGACCTGGTTGGCCATGCGGAACCTCCGGGAAACGGCTGTGATTGGGCGATGAGTTTTCGAGCTTAAGCGGGTCTGCCGGCGGCTGGCAAGGAAAAATCCAGGAGCCGCGGCCGGGGTCTGAACCGGAGCCTGCCTGGAACAAAGGTGTATCTGATTCGTGGTAGAGTGTTCGCGGCCATGCAGCATCGTTGATCCGAGCTCTTTTTTTAGTGCGTTTTCACAGATACTGTGTCCCGATGACAAATCGTTCCGAGCAGCCAATCATCGGTGGATTGGCTGCGTCGAGATTTCGGCTTCGGTCTACACCATCCGTGAAAACGCTATAGCGCACAGCGGCCCGTGATCTCGCGTGGTTCAGTGAAAGAAGTGAGGGGAGGAAGACGGATGGGACATGGACTGATTGCGTGGATCATCATTGGCGTGATCGCAGGCTGGCTTACCGGCAAGATCATGAAGGGCTCCGGTTTCGGATTCCTGATGGACATGGTCGTCGGGCTGATCGGCGCCTTAATCGGCGGCTTCATCTCGGGGCATATGGGGTTTGGCACAGCGAGCACGCATGGGATGGTTGGCAGCATCGTGATCGCCGTGATCGGCGCGGTGGTTCTGACCATCATCGTGCGGATGATCACGGGCAATCGACGAGCGAACCTGTGACGGCAGACGCCCCGGCGAGTCACTCAGGGGTTGAGTGAGGCGTCTTCAGAGGGTTCTGCCTCCGGGCTTTGCGGCTGTTCCAGGCCGGTCAGGTTCTCGCGGATGGTTTCGGTAATTTTCTCTATCGAGATCGGCTGGCTGAGCTCCTGCACCTCGCGGGCGTTCGCGATCTTATCGAGGCCAAAGTGGCGGGCCAGCTGGCGCTCCAGGTTGAGAACCGTGGTGATCTCGGTTTCGCTGAGGAGCAGGATCTGCAGCATGAGATGGTCGCGCTCTTCGGCGCGGCGGCTCATACGCGCCTGGCGCGCCAGAATGAGGCTGGCGAGCAGGATAGCTTCGAGCCCCACGATGGTGCCGAGCAGGGAGAAGGGTGGCGGGTCGAAGCGATGGGGCCTGGCGCTGAGGGTGTTCCAGGAGACCCACACGAAGAAGGCGATGAGGTGGCCGGTCGCGAAGGGGAGGCTGCCGGCGAAACGGGTGATGGCGTCGCTGATCTTCTCGGCGCGGGTGCGGCTGGCGAGGAAGGCCTGTTCGTGTTTGGCGATCAGCTCGACGTGTGTCCGGATGTGAGTTTGCGACATTCAGCGCCTGCCCTCGTCGGGTGTGATGACGCGGAGCGGCCGGGGGAGGGCTGAGATCCTGGTTGCACCGGAACTGCCGCTGCAACCAGCGTGGCCCAACCAGATTAAGAGAGGATTGGACTGCCGGAGGCAGGGGTGCAGGCAAGGCTCAAAAGGCAGAGCGAACTGATCCGTAGCCCTGGCCCTGCGTTAGTATTCCGCGAGGCTGATCGAGTTACCAATCTTCAGGGGCACATCGATCATCATGTTCTTCCAGGGAGTGTAAGGCAGGACCTTCCACATCTGGTTGCTCAACCAGAGGCTGAGCCGGGTTCGAGGTACGAACCAGCGGGTGCCTCCGTCTGCGATTCCCTGGCACTTCGCGACGAATGGCCGCATGGCGGTTTCGTATCGCTCGAACGCGGTGGCGTAGTCTCCGTTTGCCCGGGCAAGCTCGCCAGCCAGGATATAGGCTCCGACCACGGCCATGCCAGTGCCCATGCCCGAGAGCGGTGAGGCGCAGTACGCGGCGTCGCCGAGCAGGACGCAGCGGCCTTTGGACCACCGATCCATCTTCACCTGGCTGACTGAGTCGAAGTAGAAATCCGGCGCCGTGTTCATCTGTTCCAGCAGTCGCGGGACCTCCCAGGCCTCGTGCCGGAAATGCTCGCGCAGCAACACCTTCTGCTGCTCGGTGTCGCGGCGGTCATAGTGGAGCGGTTCGGTCGCGAAGAAGAACGACGCCTTGGCTTCCTGCCGGTCGCGTCCACTGAAGATGCCGACCTTTTTCCCCAGGGTTCCGTAGTACAGTCCGCTGCGGTCCAGATTCAGGTAGTTGGGTATGGTGAAGATCGAAACATAGCAGCCGAGATAACGCACAAAGCGGGCCTCTTCCCCGAATGCCAGCGAGCGCACCCGGGAATGCAGGCCATCCGCACCGACCACCAGATCAAACCTGCGCGGGCCGGTTCGCTGCAACACCACATCCACGCCGGCGGGGCTCTCCTCCATGGAGGCGATGCTGTCGTCGAAGATGTACTCAGTGGTGGCACGCGTGGCCTCGTAAAAAATTCCTGCGAGGTCGCCGCGCATGATCTCAAGTTCGCCGCTGGTGAAGCCATCAGGCATGCTGGCCACCTTCCGGTTATCGCGATCGACGATGGTGATGGCACCGACTCGCGTTTGTTGCCGCTGCACCTCGTGAAGCAGGCCCATGCGTTCGAGCACGCGCACCGAGGCCCCGCGGAAGTCGACCGCATAGCCGCCGGGCCGCACTGCCGGCGCGCGCTCCACGATGGTGGGTTGAAAGCCATAGCGGCCAAGCCACAGGGCGAGGGCCGGGCCGGCGACGCTCGCTCCCGAGATCAGAACGGTTTTGTTGGTCATACGATCCTCTGCTTCCGGATATAGAACATATGTCTTACACATTTGTACTATACGATCGTCTGACACGTTTGTCCCGTTTTTCGCTAAACTCTTCTCATGGGCAACCGCGAGGCGCTCCTGCAGGCAGCGAAGAAGTGTCTGCTCGAAAAGGGCTATGCGCGCACGACGGCGCGGGACATTGCGTCGGCAGCGGACGTGAGCCTGGCCGCCATCGGCTATCACTTCTCTTCCAAGGACGCGCTGCTGACAGAAGCGCTGCTGGTTGCGTTTGGCGAGTGGGACCAGGAGTTGCAGCGGGCGTTACGCGCGGGCGCCCCGGCGAAGGCTGCGCCTGCGGAACGATTCGAAGCCACGTGGGCCAGGGTGATCGCCACGTTTGAAACCCACCGACCGCTGTGGGAAGCCAACTTCGAAATCTTCATGCAAATGGTGGGCCAGCCTGCAACCCGCGCGCTCATTGCGAGCCGCCTGCACGAGGCGCGGACCGGGCTGGCCGCGATGTTTCTCCAGCAGGACGAGAGCACCATCAGTGACCACACTGCACGGACGATCGGCACCTTCTGTCATGTGCTTCTCTCCGGACTCGTGGTGCAGTGGTTGCTTGATCCCCCCAGCGCGCTCTCGGCCAGGGAACTGACTGAAGCCCTGCGCAGCACCGCGGAACGTTTGCGAACGGACGCTAAGAGCCCCCGAAGCAAACACAAGCCTGGAAGGATAAAGAAGCGGTAATACGCCGGGGCTTCTCGCCCAGGCGGGTGAACGGACGAGGGGCGGATCGGATCGCACGGCGACCACTCGCGGGCGCTCCGCGGCGAAAAACCGCGTTTACCTGATCGAGGAATCAGTTGTCGTTCGGGTTCGCGATGAGCGGTCGGATCAGGGGAGAGAGCGGGACCCCTGACCGTGCAGACAGAAGGGTGGAATCACTTATTGAGGCGCAGGCGCCGGTTGCGCAACCACTTGGCCGCGCCGAGGGCGAAGAGCATGAGGCCGAAGGGGAGGCACATCATCGCCACCATCAGCGAGAGCCAGCCGGCGTTGGTGTGGGGACCCTGGCGGCTGATGCCGCCGAAGACCGTCGCCGTGAGCAGCGCGGCAATGACGCCGGCGATGAGCGTGGCGCCTCCGGAGCGGAGCAGGGCGCGTGTGCCGTCGTCGGGCTCGCCCACCTGAGGGGACGATTCTGATCGCGCGTCAGCCATTGCTATCGCAGGGCCGCTACCAGCATCACGCGCACGACCACGCCGGTGACGGAAACATACAGCCACAGCGGAAACGTAAAACGCGCCAGGCGGCGGTGCATGGGAATGCGTCCGGAAAGGGAGAGATAGAAGGTGATAAGGACGATGGGCAGCGCCACAATCGCCAGAATGATGTGGCTGATGAGAATGGGCAGATAGGCGTAGTAGTAGACGCCGTTATGGACGGGATAGAGCGTGTCGCCGTGCAGCGCATGGTTGGCGATATAGCAGACCAGAAACAGAGAACTGAAGACGAAGGCCGTCATCATGCTGTTGCGATGGGCGACGATGCGGTGGTGTCGAATGAAGTAGAAGCCCACCAGCAGGGCGATGGCGCTGAGGCCGTTCAGCAGTGCGTTGAGATTGGGGAGGAAGGTGTAGTGTTGCGCGGCGGCGTCCGAGGCCGGATGGACGTAGATGAGCCAGAAGAGGAACAGCGTGGCCACAACGCTGACGCCGATGATCGCCGCGACGGGGAGGGATGCGGATTTTCTGCTGCCGGTGGCGGTTTGCATTTCTCTTGCGGTGTTACTTCAGGGGCTAAAGCCCCAATGGTCCGAATGTGTTCACGGCAGGGGTGAAGCCCTGCCCTACCTATGCCGCGGGCTTGTTGGTGCGGTGGTTCACGATCGCCCACGAAGCCGCAAAAACCAGCGCGCAGAAGCCGGCGGTGATGGCGAGGTTCAGATCGAAGGAAAACAGCGTATGCTCGCCCGGAAAGAGAGCGTTGCGCAGCGCATCGACGCCGTAGCTCAGCGGGTTAAGGTGCATCAGGAGGCCCAGCCAGCCGGAAGCGCGGTCCGCCGGGAACAGGGCGCCGGAGAGCATCCAGAGCGGCAGCAGGATCAGGTTGACGATGGCGTGGAAGGCCTGGGGCGAATCCATAGGCCAGGCGATGGCGAAGCCGAGAGCCGTCAGCTCGAAGCTGATGAGCACGATGACGAGCGTGCTGAGCAGGATCGCCATGACGCCGGGGTGAATGCCGACCAGGGGCGTGAAGACCAGGAAGACGACGCCCTGAATGGCTGCGAGCGTCGCTCCACCGAGCACCTTGCCGAGGACGATCGCGGAGCGGTTGACGGGCGCGGCGAGGACAGAGAGCAGGAAGCCTTCGTTGCGGTCCTGGATCAGCGACATCATGCTGAAGATCGCGGTAAAGAGCACGATCATCACCACGGAACCGGGAAAGAAGTAGGCGAGATAGGAGGCTGAGCCGTGGCTGGACTGGAAGCTGTGCGCGAAGCCGGAGCCCAGCACCAGCCAGAAGAGCAGCGGCGAAGCAATGACCCCAACCACGCGCGCCTTCTGCCGGTAGAAACGGACGATTTCACGCAGCCACAACGAATAGGCCGGCGTCCAGATGCCGGGGTTGGGAACGTTGACGGTGCGCGGCGCGGAGGTGGCCAGGGTCGCCATTACTTCTTCCCCTCTTCGTTATCCTGCTCGTCCTGGTTCCAGAAGCGGTGGCCGGTGCGGTCGATGAAGACGTCTTCGAGGCTGGGCTTGGCAACCGAGACGCCTTCGACCATGCCTGGAAACGCCTCGACCACTTCGGTCAGGAAGCGATGGCCCTGCTCGCGCTCGAGGCGCACGCGGTTGCCGAGCACGGTGGGTCCGACAACGAAGCGGTTGGCGATGAGCTCGGCCAGATGCGCAGCCTGCTCAGGCCCGGCGGTCTCGAAAGTGACGATGTCGCCGCCGATTTGCGATTTCAGTTCCGCGGGCGATCCGAGCGCAACCAGCTTACCCTCGCTTAGGATGGCGAGCCGGTCGCAGTGCTCGGCCTCTTCCATGAGGTGGGTGGTGACGAGAATGCTGACGCCTTCCTGGTCGCGCAGCATGCGCAGGTAGAGCCAGAGGTCGCGGCGGGCGCCAGGGTCGAGGCCGGTGGATGGCTCGTCGAGGAGCAACACCGAGGGCGAGTGAATGAGGCCCTTGGCAAGCTCGACACGGCGCTGCTGACCGCCGGAGAGGGTCTCGACCATATCCTTCGCGCGGTCGAGCAGGCCGACGCGAGTGAGGACCTCGTTGATGCGGGATTTGAGATGGCTGCCGCGGAGTCCATAGAGATGGCCCTGGTGCTTCAGGTTTTCCGCAACGGTGAGCTTGATGTCGACGCTGCGCGCCTGGAAGACGATGCCGGTCTGCTGCCGGACTCGATTGGGCTCACGGGCTGCGTCGAAGCCCTGGATGCGGGCGGCTCCGCCGCTGGGCACCATCAATGTGGAGAGGATGCGAAAGAGTGTGGTCTTGCCGCTGCCGTTGGGCCCGAGCAGTCCGAAGATCTCTGCGCGGCCGACCGAGAAGCTGAGATGATCGAGCGCCAGCCGGGTTCCGTAATCGTGGGTCACGCCATCGAGTTCGATGGGGAAAGCCTGCCCGTGCTGGCGGTTCTGTTGGGGGCCGGACTGGGTCATCGTTGCCATGACAACTTCCCCGCTGCTTACTTCCCCACCGCGTTCAGCATGAGCGCGGTGAGCAGCAGCGGCAGATAGATCACGCTTACCTTGAGCAGGTCGCGCGCGTACATGCGCGATTCGGCGGCATTGCGGGCCTTCACAATGCGGGTGAAGCGGATGGTATAGCCGAGATACAGGAGGCCGAGCACCACGGCCGCAACCGCGTAGAGCTTGCCGTCCATATGCAGCCAGACGGGGAGAAGACTCGCCGGGATCATGAGCACGGCGTAGATGAGGGCTTCGAGCGACAGTAGACCAGCCATCCGGCTGCGCGACGGGCAGCATGCGGATGCCGGCGCGGCCGTAGTCTTCGCGATAGAGCCACGCGATAGACATGAAATGCGGGAACTGCCAGACAAAGAGGATGGCGAAGAGCGCGACCGCCTGCCACTCGATGAGTCCGCGCGCCGCGGTCCAGCCCAGCAGGGGCGGCATCGCTCCCGGAAAGGCCCCGATGAAGGTCGCCATGGTGGTGACGCGCTTCAGCGGCGTATACAACGCTACGTATAAGAAGGACGTGAGGAGCGTGAGGCCGCCGGTGATGAGGTTGGTTTCGTGGGTCAGCCAGAGCGTTCCCGCGACGATGGCCAGCAGTCCGATGGTGATGCCATGGGCCAGGCCGATACGTCCGGAGGCCATGGGGCGGTTCGCCGTGCGAAACATCTTCGCATCCAGCTTGCGCTCGATCGCCTGGTTGAGCGCGGCCGATCCTGCTGAAACGACGGCTATACCGATCAGGGCTTCCAGCAGCCCAGGCTGCACGCTGCTGATGCCCGACCGCATGCAGCCGAGGTAAAAGCCGGCCCATCCGGTGAGCGTCACCATGAGGGTTACGCGCAGTTTGAACAGCTCGCGATAGTCAACCAGCAGCGAAGCCGTTTCCCCGGCACGCGGGGCATGCAGGTGCGGGTGCGGATGGGGGTCTTCTCCCGCACGCGATACCGCCGGTTCGAGTGCGCCGATGGGCGAGGCGGAACTCAAAGCCATGCGCTTTCTCGGCGTCGGCCGGCGTCAATCGTGAGGGGTAAAGGCATGGATCGGGAAATCCGGGGCAACAGGACGTTCCTTTTCATGATACCCGGGCGGGGATACCTGTGACGAGGCGGGCGGTAGTGGGCGAATTCCTGCAGCGCCTCCGTTGGGCCGGTGAGCGTCATTACCCTCAGCACGACGCGGGATTTTCTCCGAGCGCGAGGCGCGGATTCCACTCCAGCAATTTCCGTGCGTCTTTGTCCGTCATGCCCAGATGCTCGGTTAAGTTGCGGAAACTCTCCTGCATGCTGGCCGTTGAACCCACGAGATGGCCGCCTCCCGGCGCACGGGCAATCCGATCGGCGCCGATCTCCAGTTCCCATCGGCCAAAGCGATAGGTTCCCGGTCCAAGATCGGCGGCAACCATTGCATCCGTTACAACGATGACGCGGTCAGGGTCGGCCATCCGCAGATAGTTCCCGAGCGCGAAGAACGGTATGTGGGCTCCGTCGGCGATGAAGCACAGCCATAGTTGATCGCGCAGACTGAGCGCGCGCTGAATGATGTTGTCATGCCGCGGCATGGTCCCCGGGCACCCATTCCCCAGATGGGTAAACATGGTCAATCCGGCATCGATGGCAGCGGCGAGACAATCCCGCGAAGCATCGGTGTGTCCGGCAGAGACGACAATGCCTCTCCTGGCGAGCGTCCGTGTTACGCCAAAGCCCGGGTCGAATTCCGGCGCGAGGGTGACCAGCCGGGTGAGACCATCGGCCGCTTCGAGCAGCCGCTCCATGGCAGAGAGGTCGGCCGGACGAACAGCGTCCGCAGGATGCGCGCCGCGATAGCCCTCCTGCGGGTTAATAAAGGGACCTTCGATGTGGATGCCGCGAATCATGCGGCCTGCCACGGCTGACTGCCGCGCCATGCGCGCAAGGCGTCGCAGGCGGGCCTCCATCAGCGGAAGCGAATCCGTGATCACTGTGGCCAGAATGCCATCCACACCCTGCGACGCGAGCCGAAGGCACACAACCTCCAGGGTGTCTCCATTGAAGTCGACTCCGGCATAGCCGTTCACCTGCAGATCGAAATAGCCCATCAGCCAGTTCTATCCATATACGTCCCAGCATAAATTCACAGCCGGAAAAGATGGACAGAGACTCCCCATATCCATGCTTTGGGGCGGAGCGGAAAGGTATTCGGTTAACCGTGCGAATTTCGCGGACTGCGATACGGCTGCGATCGCCGCTTCATGGGAGGTGGACGTACGTTCGGAGATAATCTTTCCAGCGCGGTGGTTCGCTTTTGCACGTTTGGCCCATCGTCGCCCATCACCCCCCATTCAGGACACTCTTTGTGAAGATCGGAATTATTGGAACCGGAGCCATCTCCCATAAGCACGCGCAGGCTTACCAGAACATTGGATTTCCCCTTGTCGCCTGCAGCAACCGTTCGGAGGAATCGGGGCGAAAGTTCGCTGCCCAATACGGCGCGGAATTTGTCGCTTCCTTCGAGAACCTGTGCCGCCGTACCGACATCGATGTAATCGACGTCTGCACCTTCCCCGATTTCCGCCTCGAGGCCGTGCGAGCCTGTGCCGAGGCGGGTAAACACCTGCAGTTAGAGAAGCCCATCGCCACCACCGTCAGCACTGCCCGCGCCATGATTCGCACAGCCCATGAGGCCGGCATCGTGCTCAATGTCATCAGTCAGCGCCGCTTCGACGACACCACATTGTTTCTCGCGAAAGCGGTTCGTGAGGGCCGCCTCGGACGTATCCTCCAGTGCGACTGCTATGTGAAGTGGCACCGTTCCGCGCCCTACTACGCTCGGCCTGGCAAGGGCACCTGGTCGGTGGAGGGCGGTGGTGCCCTCATCAATCAGGCCATTCATCAGGTCGACCTGGTGCGCTGGCTCGCCGGTCCTGTTCAGGAAGTGAGCGCCAACTGGCAACTGGGCGCGGTCCACGCCATCGAGTCGGAAGACATCGTGAACGCGATCCTGCGCTTCGAGTCCGGTGCGACCGGCGTGGTGCAGGCCTCGACCGCGTTCTGGCCGGGCTATACCGAGCGCGTCGAGATTCACGGCACGAAGGGCAGCGCCATCGTCGCCGGAGGCAAGCTTGTCGCGTGGGACGTGCTCCATGATGACGGCGATCCCGCCCCGCTGGGCAACGAAGCCGCGTCGGGCGCCTCGGACCCCATGGCCATTTCCGTCGTCCCACTGGAACGCCAGTTCCGGAACTTCGCCGAGGCCATTGAGCGCGGAGAGTCGCCTCTGGTTTCCGGCGAAGAAGCGCTCGCCGCTCTGCAGGTGGTTGAGGCCATCTACGATTCCTGCCGGTCCGGAGCGAAGGTCGTCTTACAAAACTAAGGCTGGGGGCGCTTCCCTGCTCGACGCAATGGCTGCCGGCTCTTTCCCGAACTGGAGAACGGCAGCCAGGGCCCAGCAGGAACTCCTGCCCCGCCAGCGGTCTTCTGCTTCCCGTCACAAATCTCCCTTTCAACCGGTGATCTGTGTCAACCTGCCGCAGTCACCGGCACCAGTCCCCCGCTCCCATCGATGGAGGAAGCAGCATGAAACCAAGCCCAGCGTTCACCACCCTCCGCAACTGGAGAGTCCAGGGATGGCTCGCCTGCGCCACGGCTCTGGTTTGCTTTGCCGCCGGATCGCTGCTCACCCAACGTCTGACGCGCCCCGCTCCGGTCAGGGCCGACAACAATCGCGTCTTCGAACTCATGATTTATCACACGCTGCCGGGCAAAGAGCCGGCCCTGGAGTCGGTCTTTCGCGACGTGGCGAAGCTCCAGGCGAAGCACGATCTCAGCGTCATCGGTTATTGGGTGCCGCAGGAAGTTCCTGGCTGGGAAAACACCTTCATCTATCTTGTCGCCCAGCCCAGCCGCGAAGAAGCGCAACAGCACTGGAAGGCGCTGCACGCCGATACCGCTTTCCCCCCGTACCGGCAGGAGGCCAGCGAACTCATCGAGAAGGCAGGCGATGAGTATCGCGTGGACGAGGTGTACATGCGCCCGACGGAATATTCGGCCATGAAATAGATCCGCAGCATGTTCGGCCCAGCGCATCATCGTTCCCATGCGGGAGTATGCTGGTTCATCCCCCCGAACCGCATAGCCTCCCCTGTGTGCTCTTCGTGAACGATCGGAGACCGCGATGAAACGCCGTACCCTGCTTGCTTCCGCAGCTGCCCTGCTGCCAACCGCTGCCCTGGAGGCACTCGCCCAGGTTCCGGCGCTCATGCCCGCCGAGGCCGGCTCTGCGCATATCGTGAAAAATGGCGAAGACCGCGACGGCGAATCGCACTCCCGCGGCTTCAGTTCCATCCTTTTCAAAGTCAGCTCGCGCGAGACCGGCGGCGGCCTCTTCGTCATCGAGCACGAGAACCTGGTCAAAGGCGGACCTCCGCTGCACCTCCACGTTGCCCAGGAAGAATGGTTTTACGTCGTCGAGGGGCGGGTGGTGTTCCAGATGGGCGACCGCCGGGTCGAACTGGGGGCTGGCGATTCGATCCTCGGCCCGCGCAGTGTGCCTCACGCTTTCTCTGCAGTCGGCTCCGGGCCGGGCCGGATGCTGATCGCCTTCACCCCTGCAGGCCAGATGGAAAATTTCTTCCGCGCTACCGCGATTCCGCATCCACCCATTCAGGATGCTGCCTTCTTCCGCCGGTACGGGATGGAGTTGCTCGGTCCGTCTCCGTGGGCTGGGTAGGCTGCGGCACGCAAAGGGCCATTTGACTCTCAACCTGGAGCGCCAAGAGCCGCCGACAAAGCTTTACGCTGAGATGGTAAAAATTACTCGCCATCAGAGAGGGGCTGGGGCTAAGTACTTGATTATCCCCCGCCCCTGTTGGCCTTCCAATTGCGATTCATCACTCTGAAAGCTGAGTCGCCACATCTCGTCAAGCCAGCCAGGGGCCGCTCAGGGGAAGGCAGCTAGAGATGAGCCAAGCGAAGAGCAAGCCACACGTGAAAATCGAAAACTGGTCGGTGGTGGACAGCGTGATCGCCACCGGCTACCAGGAACTCGCTCCGGGACAGCGCCTGACCGGCAGCATTGTTGGGCATGCAGATCTTCCCAATGGGATCATCTACACGTCGGCGATCGTCAGTGTCGATCGGGACACCGGGGTGGTGGAAACCCTCAACACGCTCTACCAGCTGGGCCAGATTGATGCGGAGTACGACCACTGGCTGACCTGGCAACGGGCCGAGCACGCCGCGTAAGTCCGTGAATTATCGGCACGAGGCGTAGCGCGGCAAAAATCGGTCTGGCGCCAAACAACGCCAACAGGGCTGTCTGAATCCGAGGGGGGAGGAGTGACTATGCGATATTTGGGCAGGATTCTCACAGCTTCGGCTTTAGCAGTTTCCCTTTGTGGCGGGGTCGCAATCGCCCAGGACCACCACGACGATCAGGACCACCATCAGCAATACGTTCACCACGATGACTGGAAACACGGCAGTCACATCCGCCACGAAGACTGGGATCGAGGCGAGCAGGTCGACTGGCATTCCCATCACCTGAAGCGGCCGCCCAGCGGCTATGAGTGGCGGCAGGTCGATGGAAACTTCGTGATGGCGCGCGTCAGCGACGGCTATATCTCGACCGTGGTTGTGGTCCACTAAACGACAGCGGGGTGCCCCGAACTGCGTCGGCCCGTAGCGCCGGTGTGGCTCTGTGGGCACCCCGATTCACTTTTCGCATCTCACGTTAGGTGAGGAGGAAAGTGGAGATGAAGCGTGTCGTTGTTACCCTCTGCTGCGTTGCTCTTTGTTCGGTTTCCGCGCTGGCTGCAAAGAAAGCCGGCGCCGGCGCACCGATGAGCGACCAGCAATTCGTCGATTTCGCAGCTCAAACCGACATGGTCGAGGCCAACCTCGGACAGTTAGCCGGATCGGTCGCGTCTGCGCAACCGGTCAAGGATTATGCCCAGATGCTGGTCTCCGACCACGACAGCGATTACAGCCAGCTGCACAAGATCGCCCAGCAGGCCAGTCTCACGGTGCCAAATGCGATTGACACTGCGCACGACAAGGCGATGATCGATCCCTTCCAGAAGCTGAAGGGAGCCGCGTTCGATAAGAAGTACATCCACGAAATGATTGCCGGGCACACCAAGGCCATCGAGGTCTATAAGAAAGAAGCTACAGACGCGCAGAATCCGGCACTGAAATCCTATGCCGAGCAGACTCTGCCCGTGCTGCAGAAGCATCTCGATGGCGCAAAGGCCCTGGAGAAGGGCAAGCCGGCAGAATCTGCCCAATAACGAACCCGCATCAGAACATCGTTACAGCGCAGATTATCGTCCTCCCGGAATCTTCCCGGCCTGCGCCTGGGGAGATTTCGGGTAATCCGGAGTTTTTGTTTTTTATCGGGCGGCCCGCGTGCGGACTTCGAGATGAAGCGAGGCCTCCGTATTGCGGCCTTCCCGGCGGGCCCAGAGCCAGGCCTTCATGACTTCATAGACGATGACCGTTGCATACGTAACAGCTACCCACACAATTACTTCCTCGATGGGCAGCCCGGACCAGGCGCGGATCGGAAGGCCGACCATCGCCTGCGGCTGGAAGCCCCACCAGCCATAGGGCAGCGCCAGGGTAACCTCCCAGATAAGGCTGATGAGCACGGTGATGAACATGGTCGCGCTCAGGGCGTGCCAGTTGATCAGGCGCCGCGCCGCGGGAAACAGCGTGGCCGACGGCACCAGCGCTCCGCCGACAATGAAGGTGAAGTAGCCGGGAAAGCCCTCCGGTACCGGGGACAGCAGCTTTTTCCAGGCAATGCCCGCCGCGATGAGCGCCACTCCGGCGATGGCGGAAGCGGGATGGAAGCCCAGCAGCCGCCTGAGTGCGCGCTCCTCGCCGGGAGCTTCCGTTCCGCGAGCGTCCGGAACACTGTACGCGGCCAGCCAGTATTCTCCCAGCCAGATATAGAGCAGGAGCACGGCAAGAAAGCCGGAGAAGTAAAAGGCATACTCCTCGATGGGGACGGAGTGACCCAGCGCCGGAGCGGCGATGCCCAGGGTGGCTCCGGCATTGGGAAAGACGAAGAAGCGGCTGGCAAAGAAGAAATCGAGGGCGAAACCCAGCGGAACCAGAAGGGCCAGCGTGCACCAGAACGCGCGCTTTGGAACCTGAACCCGCTCACTGGGCAGAAACCATCCAGCGATTACTGCGATGGGAACAAGAAAGAGCAGCAGACTCCAGGTATATCCGTGAGGCGTGGGATTCGCGCCGGGAATATAGAGCACGGCGGCCACGCGGACACTGTGCAGCGTGAGGCCGGCTGGGAGCGCGACCATTCCTAACATGGCGAGAACGATCCATGGAGCGAGGCGCGAGCTGGGAGGTTTGGCGGACATGTGTCAGAACCGGCGAAAAGCGCCTGCCGGAGTTGGCACGGATTCTACTCCCCGATACTCTCCGCGGAACTCTTCCGGTGTGGGATTTTGCGGGCTAAAGGCGAAGGGGGCGACTTCCCTTGCGGGATATCGCCCCCTCCTGTCCGAACTTCTCGAAGATCCGGCTTCGGCTACCCGATCACGACCTGCGCTGACCGACGCTTGCCGCTGCAACGAGCTTGCGCCCGCGTCAGCTGCCCGTTTCCGTCATCGCCACGTCGTGCGAACCTTCCCGCTGCCCATGAAGACTCCAGTCGCCTGAAGCTTCGCGGAAGCTTCGGTTTCCCGAAGTTCCTGAGTTTCGTTTCCGAATCCCTGAGGGCCGCGTTCCGCTCTCTTCTCGTGGAAGATTGCTCTCCCGTTGCAAGAATCATTGCACAGGACAGCCGAGTTGCAAGGGATTTATTTATGTGTAAATCAAGTTGTTAGTGTGGAAATACAGGGCATTACTTAATAACTTCCAGTTAGTCTGTGCAACGCGAGCCCGCCTGCACAGTTACACCGTGACATGCGCGGGTGCAGCAGACGAGCCGAGTCCGCGAAAGATCAATCGCCAGGGCGTGCGGCGCGATTTCCGAAGCTGCTTCGTGGAAAAGCGAAGGGGGCGAAGTCCCTTGCGGGATCTCGCCCCCTTCTGTCCGATTTCTCGAAGATCCGGTCTCGGCAACCCGATCACAACCTGCATTTCCAGACGCTTGCGGTTTCCGCGAACTTGCGCCCGCAGCCCCCGCCTGTTTCTGTCATCGCCGTTGCACGAGCATCCCGCCGCAATCTGAAGCTTTGGTTTCCCAGAACTCCGTGACTCTCCGGTTGGCCGGAGCCTCCTGCGTCTCGTTTCCGATTCCCAGGAGGACTGCGCTCTGCTCTCTTCTCGTGGAAGATTGCTCTTCCGTTGCAAGAATCATTGCACAGGACAGCGTGGACGCAAGGGATTTATTTGTGTGCAAATCAAGGGCTTTTTGTGGATATTCAGCAGAAAACGGAGCACATTTTCGACTTAGCAGAGAGGGTCCTCGAAGAATGCCACGAAGCTGGTGCAATTAGCTCCCTTGATAAGTCAGGAGAGAGCACCATACTGGAATCGCCTTGTAGCCGCCATTGCCTCCATCCTCTCCGTCCAGCCGGATGAGGCATGAACACCCAGTGCTTCGCAGTTCGGCGAGAGCTTAGGCAAGGAGCTGTTGCGGACGCGCATTCGGCATCGTGGCGTATTACGCTCCGCAGCGATGATGGCTTGGGTCAAGTTAGTTTCCAGTTCAACTACTCCATGCGCAGCGTGCGCATGGGATCGACGCTGGCGGCCCGGCGTGCCGGGACCCAGGACGCCATCAGTGCCAGCACGATCATCAGCACAGGCACCGCGCAGAACGTCATCGGATCGATAGCAGTCACGCCAAAGAGGAACGCACGCATCACCTGCGCAACCCCAGCCGCGGCAGCCAGACCGAGCGCCGACCCCGCCAGAGCCAGCAACAGGCTCTGGCGCACGACGCCGCGGATGATCTGCCAGCGCTGCGCGCCAAGGGCGAGACGAATACCGAACTCCCGCGTGCGCCAGCTTACGATATAGGCGATCAGACTGTAGACGCCGACGCCGCCGATGACGACAGCCAGAACGCCGAAGGCAAGCAGCAGAATCGTGAGCGAGCGCGGCGCCGATTCCGAGGCTGCCACTACTTCATTCAGCGTACGTACGCGGGTCACCGGCACCTGCGGATCAACCTCCTCTACCGCGCGACGCAGCGCGGCCGCGGCCTCCTGTGTTCCGGTCTCGGTGCGCAGCAGCACATACATCACGGGCTGCTGATTCGCCGGCGTCATGGGCAGGTACACCTCGTCGCCGAAGCCGCCGGCGAGGCTGCCTTCATGCGTGTTGCTTACGATGCCCACCACGGTGACGGCCGCTTTCGCATTCCAGACTGCAGGCGTCGGCTCATCCGCAACGCTGAGCAGATGGCGTCCCAGCGGATTCTCATGCGGCCACAGCCGTTTGGCCATTTGCTGGTTCACTACGACGGCGCGACTCACGCCCGAGGCATCCTGATCCTCGGGCAATCGCCCCTGGACCAGCTTCATGCCGAGGGTTGCAAAATAGTCGGGCGACACAATCCGATCGGTGGCCAGCGAGGCTCCCTCCCGCGGCTCGCGCGGATGTTGTTCGGCGTCGTAGACATAATTTCCCTGTTGTGCGTTCAGCGGCAGCGAATCGGTGAGGGCAACGTCCTCCATCCCGGTCAGGCCCTTCAGGCGATTCAGCAGTGTGCTGAAAAAGACCTGACAATGCCCTTTGTTCTGGCACGCGGTCGCATTCAGCGACACCTCCGCGGTCACGATGCGATCAGTACGAAAACCTGGGTTCACCTGCGACAGGCTCCAGAGACTGTGCAGCATGAGCCCTGCGGCGGTGATCACGACCACGGACAGTGCGATCTGCCCCATCACCAGCACCATGGAGAGGCGAAACTGCCCGGCATGGCCGGCGACGCTGCGGCTGCCGGAGTGCAGCGACTCGCGCAACTCCGGAGAGGCCATGCGCAACGCCGGGATCAGCCCAAAGAGGATTCCCGTGAACACCGAAGCGGCGGCGGCGAAGAGAAAGACGGGCCAGCGCAGCGCGACGTCGCCCAACCGAGGCGTGTCGGCGGGTAACAGCGTGATGAGCCCCTGCAGGCTGGCGGCGGCCGCGATCAGGCCCATAGCTCCCGCCACTGCGCCCAGCACCAGGCTCTCCGAAAGCAGTTGCCGCACCAGCCGCCCGCCCGACGCGCCCAGAGCGCTGCGCACGGCAATCTCCCGCTCCCGGCCGGCGGCCCGCGCCAGCATCAGGTTGGCGACATTGGCGCAGGCAATCAGGAGAATCACCCCCACCGCGCCGAACAGCAGCCATAGCCGCGGGCGCATTGCGCCCACTTCCGATTCCAGCAGGGGAACCACGGTCATGGTCGAAGCCCAGATATCCGGCATGCGCCACGGGAAAAGCGGTAACAGGAGCTTCTGCAGGCGCCGCACTTCGCCCTGCGCCTGGGCCGGCGCAAAGCCCGGCCTCAACCGGCCAAATCCCCGCAGGTCGAAAGTGTTCCACGGGTCGATGGGATCGCCGCCGCGAAAGGTCACCGGTGTCAAAAACTGCGTATCCGCATAGGGAAAGCGCACGCCGGCCGGCATCACGCCGATGATGCGACGGGAAATGCCGTCGATGCGAATCGTCTCGCCGACCACGTCGGGGCTGGCGCCGAAGTGCTCCCGCCAGTAGCCATAGCTGAGCACAACGACAGGATCATGGCTGCCCGCAGCATCCTGAGGAGAAAAGAAGCGGCCCAGCACCGGATGAATCTGCAGCGTGTCCAGCGCGTTGGCCATCACTTCGGCGCCAAACACGCGATCGGATGAACTCGCCTCCCCCACATTCGATTCCGCGTCCGGCCCGAATCCGCTCACTGAGGCGAACGAGACAGAATGCTCGCCCAGCGCGCGCAGCCAGCCCTTGGGGAAAAAAGCAGCCGTGGCATCCCCGCCCTCATAGCTGATGCGCATCAGCCGCTGCTGCTGCGGAAAGGGCAGCGGCCGCAGCATGATCGAGTCGACGAGGGTGAAAATGGCGGTGTTCGCACCAATGCCCAGGGCCAGTGTCAGCACCGCCATCAGGGAAAAGCCGGGTGACTTCCGCAACTGCCGCAACGCGAATCTCAGGTCCGCCAGCATCGTGTCTTCTCAAACCCCCGCACGCCTGCATGCAGCAGGTACGGCATACACAATTGCAGGCGAGTTGCCATGGGAGCGCACGGGTCGCGGTTGATGCGATGTGGGTTACGGGGAACACGTTCACCGGCCCTGTCCGCTGTCAGAATCATCCGTTCGGAATCGGACAGCCGGACCTCGCCCGGGCGAGATGCGGTGAAAGCAGAAATACCTGGCTGCGAAAGAAAAGGCTCCGTGATCGGAGCCTTTCCTCACGCTCTGTTTGCGCTTAGCGACCGTGCCCGCCACTCCGGACGTGGCCCCGCCCATCGCGCATTTCGTTACCGTGGAAGTTGCCGCCAGGATGCCGGTCGGCGTGGTCGCCACGGTTGGGCATAGGTCCGTGGTAACCGTGGTGTGGATCGAAATGATTATCAACGTGACCGTAAAAACCGTGCGGGCCATGATACCAGGGTCCGGCGCCGATAAAGACGCCGCCGCTGAACCATTCAGGGCCATAGTATCCGTAGGGAGCGCATGGGTAAGGGGGATAGTCATAGTACCCATAGGGACAGACTGGCGCAGGGCCGATCTGCACCGAAATCTGAGCCTGAGTCTTCGATCCTCCGGCGATCACGAACATCGCCGCCAGAACCGCGGCCGGCAGGATGGAGTAGCGCATAGGAGTGTTAATCCTCTCTTTTTGGTCCAAAAGATGGGATTGGTGGATGAGATAAAAGCGTTGCGCGGAAAGGAAAGCGACAAGGGAAATATTTTTCCTGGGGCGTACAACCTGCGGCGAGTGACTGCCCTAAAGTCAAACCTGCAGCTGCGTCAGTGCCGGAGAAGCATAGTCCGCGAGACGAACGTAGGCATAGGGCCCGTCGGGAATCAGCGCCACGCGTGCCCGCTGCGGCAAACGAAGGAAGAACGCCTCGACAGCGGAATGGGCCGATGAAAAGCAGCGGAGGCCCAGCACCCCGCAGGCCTGGCGGGTAACCCCCGGAGCATAGAAAAACACCTCATGTTTCCGTTCGACCAATGCCAGCTTTTCCAGCTGCCATTGATCGATTTCCACCGGAGCACCCTGGATTTCGTCGAGGAATTCCTGCGCTCCGCGGTATCGACTGAGCTTGCCGGCGAACTCCGGCGAGCCGACTCCCTCCCCGCACTCCGCGACGATCAGGATCTTTCCGCCTGGGCGGAGAATATGTTGGGCAGCCGTGATTCCCTTGATGGTCTGATAGAAGGTCAGATCGAGCGGATACCCAGCGGCGGAGGTGACAACCGCGTCCACGGGCTCCTCCAGATGCACCGCAGACGACCGGCACAGAAAGTCCACACCGGCCGCATGAGCCTGCACAGGCTCGCCTGCAAAGACGCCGGAGATCTCCCGCGACGGCGTGAGGGTCACGTCGAGAATGAAGTCCTGGCGCGCCATGCGTGCGATCGCGAGCAGTTCCTGGTGCAGTGGGTTTTCGCGGATGGAGCCTTCGGCGGCCATCTCTTCGCGCATAAATTTCGGCGAGTGGATGACCTTGATGGTTTCCTGCGCGGCGACGCCAGGCGCAACGAGTTTGCGGCCGCCGGAAAAGCCGAGCATCAGGTGGGGCTCGATCAGGCCCAGCGTGATGTGGAGATCGGCAGCCATCAGGTGCTCGTCGATGTAGACCGGAGTTCCCCGCTGCGTTCGGCCGAGAGAACGATGCGCCGCGAGATGCCTGGCATCATGGCTGACGGTACGGTAACGGGAGGCAATGGCGGGGCCGAGAATGATGCTGAGCTCTTCCGGAGTCGCGGCACGATGCAGTCCGGTGGCAATGAGAATGGTCACGCCCTCCGGCGCGATCCCGGCACGATGCAGCCGCTCCAGCAGCGGAGGCAGAGTGACGGCATTGGGTGCAGGCCGCGTGATATCGCAGACCACGATGGTGGCCGTCTTCCTGCCCGCGGCCAGCGCGGCGAGCGGAGCACAGCCAACGGGATCATCGAGCGCTGCCTCAATCGCGCGCTGAGGATCAGCGAGTACCTGCGCGGACTGCGCCTTGATCACCTGATATTGCGGCCCTTCGGGCAGCGCCAGGATCAGCTCGCCTTTGCCGAATGCGAATGCCTGCTCCATCGATGACTCCGGCCAAATTCTTCTTCCAGCTTACAGGAGGGCTGTCGCGAGCACTGGCACGACAAAACGCAGACGCCGAAAGACTGTTCAGGATTCGGGACAGGGCATTTCCAGATTCCCTCGGCGAAGTACATTGGGCAGGAAAGAAGCGTCAATTTATATGCCGGTGCCGGTTACAAATACACGGAACCGAACATCGACCCGCTTCTTCAGCAATCCGATCACACCACCGCGTTCCCCTCGATTACCTGGCGGTAGAAATCGAACGACAGCTTTGGGGTGCGCGCCTGAGTCGTGAAATCGACGTAGGTGATGCCGAAGCGTTTGCTGTAACCGGAGCTCCATTCATAATTGTCGAGAAGACTCCACAGGAAATAACCGCGCACCGGAACGCCTTCAGACACGGCCCGCTGCAGCTGAGAAAGATAGTTGCGCAGATACATCACTCGATCGGTATCGAGCACGCGGCCATCCGGCCGTACGACATCGTCGGCGGAGCAGCCATTCTCCGTGATGTAGAGCGTGCGAATCCTGCTCCACGTGGTGGAGACCAGCTTCGGCGTCCAGTAGATCGCTTGTGGGTTGACAAACAGCCAGTCCGACGCCATGTGCGGATACGAGGCTTGCCGCGGCACCATCGTGTAACCGGGCTCAGCGTCGGAGGGAATAACCTCGCGAGTGGTGTAGATGTTGATCCCGAGGAAGTCGATCGGCGAGGAGATGATTTTGAGCTCCTCATCCGTGAACTTCGGAGCGTCGGCACCCAGAGTGCGCAAATAGTGGTCGGTGTATTTTCCTTCGAGGATGACGGTGATGTAGCGAGCGTTCTCTTCGCGCAACGCGGTTTGGGCAGCACGGATGTGCTGTGGATCTTCGATGGCCGGCATCGCGCCTGAAATGTCTTCAGCCAGGCCCACCTGAACGGGCCGCTTCGCCGCCGAGCGGATCGCCTGCACGGCCAATCCGTGGGCGAGCACCGCGTTGTGCCGTGTCTGCGCCAGCTCGCCGCGAGGGAGATTGAGCCCAGGCGCCGAGTCGCCCCCGCCATACCCTGCATCGATGAAGGAATCGAACTCGTTCATCGTCATCCACTGGGTGATCCGGTCGGACAGGTGGCTCACGGTATAGGCGGCGTAGTCGGCGAAGGCGTGGCTGGTCGCGCGATTGGCCCAGCCTCCTTTGTCCTGCAGTGCCTGGGGCAGATCCCAGTGGAAGAGCGTGCAATAGGGCTCGATGCCGGCCGATTGCAGCGCGTCGAGCAGGCGCTTGTAGAAGTCCAGACCCTTCGGATTGGGAGCACCCGTGCCCTGCGGAAAGACGCGCGGCCATGCGATGGAGAAGCGAAATGTCTTCACGCCGAGCCGCTGCATCAGCGCGACATCCTGCGGGTAGCGGTGATAAAAATCGTCGGCAACGTCGGCGGTCTCGCCCTGGTAAGTTTTGCCTGGCGTGTGCGAGAAGGTATCCCAGACAGAGGCCCCTCGGCCGTCCTCATGCACGGCGCCTTCCACCTGATAGCTGGCGGTTGCAGTGCCCCACAGAAAGCCCTGCGGAAAACTGAGAGGATGAGAGGCGACCGCAGGCAGATTCTGCGCCGAGCTCGCGTGCAATGCAGCCTGAACAGCAGGAGCCGCAGCCAGGGTAACAGCATTCCGGAGAAACGATCTTCTCTTCATAAAGCTTCAGAGCATACCAGATTCCTGCATCAGCAACGGTGCCGGACGACACACGGGGAGCGGGCGGTGTGATCGAGATCGCGACATCGGCAGCTCGCCAATTCAGTCCTCGACGAGCGGCGCTCGACGAATGTTGGGATCGGTGAAGATATCGAATTCGTCGCGGCTGCGGCTGGAGAATTCGGAGACGACGGCCCCTTCCGGGCCAGCCTGAAACCAGTGCAGCGTATTCGGGGGAATGGTGTACTGATCGCCCGGTTGCAGCACCAGTTCATGAAAGGCCGTGTAGTACCCCTGGCTCTGTTGCGGCACCTTTGCCTGCATGGAGGAAGTTGCAGGCCCTTCGACGTAAAGCCAGACCACACCCTTGCGGCAGCGGAAGGTCTCCTGTTTGCCGGGTTCGCCCTCGACCGGAGGGTGCCGATGTTCGGGGCAAGTCTGGCCGGGGAACAGGACCAGTTCCTTGGCACAGTAGCGATCGTTGTTTTCGTAGGTGACCAGTTCAAGGCCCTCCTGCGCCAGGCGGTTCAGCCCCATATCGGCCACTTCGATGTTGGCTGCCTCAGCAGGGCTGAGGGCGATGCCAGCCTCTGCCAGCTGCTGGCGCGCCCGGTTGCGGGCGGCCGTGACTTCATTACGCTTCATGTCGGATCTCCCTCCAGCAGAATGACGGCCTGCGCGACGCAATTGGCCTGACTCGCGGTCATTCCGGATCCAGCCTGGAACAGGGCGCCGGCCGCTTCCGGAATTGCCGTGGTTAGTCTCTGCTTTGCCTGCATCTTACTAGCCAGGCAGAACCAGGAGAGTGAACCATGGCAGAGAGCACACCATCGACCGGCAGGAAAACGGACGAGCGCATATCTGAGGAGTCGGCTTCAAACCGGTGCGCCACGGAGATCGACCGCAACGCGCCGGCGGGCAGCGAGAACTCCCTGGGCGCGAAAAGCGATTGCAACGGCCGGCCAGCGACCGACGACAGCGTGGTTGAGGCCATGGATGAGGCGGGCCCGATCAAAAAACCGACCGGCAGCGGGAACGGCGGTCGATAAGCCAGAGATACGCCCATGCGTACAGTGCGCTATTGCTGAAGTGCGGCGTGGGGCCAGTCTCCGTCCCAGCTCAGCGTGGAAATCTGCATCGCGGGATGGCCGGTGTGGGCGTCATAGGCGTGGAAGACGAGGATGTCGGGTCCGTGTGGCTGCATATAGGCGGATTCGCCTCCGGGTCCCAGCCAACGCTGATTCGCGACCAGCAGTTCTGTGCCGCCGCCCTGGGTCATCGGCACGCCATCGCGGTCGACGTAGGGGCCGGTGACCTGCTTGGATCGTCCAACGACGGTGTGGTAGGTGCTCCTCACACCCCGGCAGCAAAGATCCCACGAAACAAACAGATAGTAGTAGCCGCCGTGATGGACGATGAAGGGTGCTTCGACAGCTTCCCAGTCCGGCGGCAATCCGGGAGGGGCGGGCGGCGCGTTCACAGGCCGGCGGCGGGTTGCGAGCGAATAAGGCTTCGTGTCCGCGGCAGAAAGCAGGCCGGTGCGGTCGTCGAGGCGGCGCATTTTGATGCCACTCCAGAAGCTGCCGAAGGCCAGCCAGGCGTGGCCCTTCGCGTCGCGGATGAAATTGGGATCGATGGCGTTGAAGTCGTCCGACTCGGCGGATTTGAGAACCAGGCCGTGATCCTGCCACCGGTAATCCGGGCTTTGCCGGTCCATCGTCTTGTTGGTGGCGAGGGCGATGCCGGACGCGTTCTTCCCAAAGAGCGAATACGCATAGTAGAGGCGGTATTCGCCGTTTTCATACGAGATGTCGGGCGCCCACAGCTCCTGGGTTCCGGGGCTTTCTTTGCGAATCCAGTCAGGGATCTGATCGAAGACGTGGCCGCACAGCGTCCAGGCGTGGAGATCGGGAGAACAGCGGATCTGGAACTGGCCGCCGTCGCGGGCTTTGCCGGTCGCGAAAACGTACCAGGTGCTTCCGTCTTTCATGATGGACGGATCGTGGGTCCCCCAAAAATCGCCGGTGAGCGTCAAGGCCTCAGGCTGCTGCGCCTGGGCCACGCGCGGCGCGAGGACGACGAGAAGGGCCAGCGCCAGAAAGAGCGTGTATCGGGTCGTGGATGGAGGGCCAAAGCCGCTACTGGTCGAAGCTGTCATCGAAATTTCTTCTCTCTCGTTCGCAAATTGCCCTGCCCGATATGCGCGCTCGACAGCCATTCTATGGCCCCGACGGTGGAACGCTGAGCTGATAGCGTGTGCTGGCTTTCTTGTTGTCTTCGTCGGCCAGTTTCGCCGCGATAGCGAGTTCACGCTCGGAGTCTTCCCTGCGTCCCAGACGCGCGAAGGTCAGCCCGAGATAGTAGTGACCGGGTTGATAGTCGGGTGCGGCTGCGATCGCCCGATTGAGAAAATCCATCGCCTGGTCGTAGTGCTTTTCGCGATAGCAGGCCTCGCCGGAACCGGCGAGAGCGCCGCCGTGTTTCGGATCGCGGGCAAGCGTCTTGCTGAAATCGGCCAGCGCTTCGTCGAACTGGCTTTGCTTGAGGGCGATGTCGCCGAGCTGATACCAGGCCTCGGTCTGCTCCGGATGCAGGCGAATGGACTCCTGGAATTCGGCGCGGGCTTTGTCGAACTGGACACCCAGCTGGTAGACGCGCCCCAATCCGTAGTGAGCGGTCGCGTCGCCCGGGCGCAGCCTGAGATAGGCGGACATTTTCTCTTCGGCGGGCGTGAGCTGATCCTGATCGAAGTAGACGCGCGCCTGGGCGTAGAGGAGCTTCGGGTCATCGAAATGCAGTTGCTGAGCCGCAGCCAGGGACTTCTGAGCCTCGGGATAGAGGTGCATCTGGTCTTCGAGGATGCCAAGGTCATATTCGAGGCGCGGATTGCTTGGAACATATTTCTCGGCGCGCAGCAGGATCTGCAGGGCTTCAACACTATTGCCGGCGGCGGCACGGTCGAGGGCCAGACGCTCGCTGGCCGCGACTTCCCCGGCCTGCGCCTGGGCGTTGGCGGGATCGGAGCCAAGGATGGACTCGAAGGCAGCGCGGGCTTGGGCGGCTTTGCCGGATTGAAGAAGAGCGTTGGCATCGGCCGTGGTCTGCGCCGGGACCGTGGCTCCGGCGAGAATGAGTCCGAGAATCGGAAAGAGGTGCTGCACGGTAGCTGCGGCCCGCTGAAGACGAATCCACACCCGGCGCTCATTTTAACAATGGGCACTGAAGGCAGGCGGGTAGCGTTCGCCGCGGGGTCCGCATCGGCTCTCGTATAATCGGCCCACGTATGGCGCGGATGGGGGCGGTAGTGGGTCTGCTGGGCGCTTTGGCAATAGCCGGGCAAGCGCAGACGAGCACCGCCTATCAACAGGGCCGAGCCGCCTTCGACGCCCATCGCTATGCGGAAGCTGTGCCGCTTTTCGCAAGGGCCGACACAGAAGACGGCGGCCGCTCGGACGCGCTGCTGTTCGAAGGCAAATCTTTATCGAACCTGGAGCGGTTCTCCGAGGCCGATCGCGCGCTGCACCAATATCTCGAGCGGCATCCGGATTCCTCCGACGCGCTCTACATGCTGGGCTTCGTGCTGAACCGGGAAGACAAGCCTGCCGACTCGCTGAAGACCTATACGGACGCCGCGCGTCTGACCCCGCCAAAGTCGGATGACTTGAAAGTAGTGGCGCTGGATTACGTGCTGCTGAAGGATTACCCCGACGCGATTCGCTGGATGGAGCAGGCGGTCCGCTTCGATCCGCAGAATGAAGAGGCGTGGTACGGGCTGGGCCGCTGCTACTACTCGCAGAGCCGCTTTCCCGACGCGGAGAGGGCTTTTATGCGGGCGCTCGCGCTGAATGCTCAGGATGTGAAGGCGGAAGAAAATCTGGGACTGGCCTATGAGATGGACAATCGTCCACAGATGGCGGAAACGGCCTATCAGAAGGCTGTGGCGCTGGCCAACGCAGATGCGCACGCGGACCAGTGGGCCTATCTGGATTACGCCTCCTTCCTGCTGGAACACAATCGCCCGGCGGATGCGATTCCCGTGCTGGAGCGGGCCGTGGCGGTGGCGCCGCACTGCGCCGATTGCCACGGAAAGCTGGGCCGCGCGCTGGCGTCGGTCGGCAAATCCGATCAGGCGATCGCGGAATTGCGGCAGGCAGTCTCGTTGTCCCCTGAGGATCCTAAGCTGCATTTC
Organism: uncultured Acidobacteriota bacterium; assembly: GCA_963825195.1. Classification (GTDB taxonomy): domain Bacteria; phylum Acidobacteriota; class Terriglobia; order Terriglobales; family Acidobacteriaceae; genus Palsa-343. The sequence goes on along the minus strand of CAWGSD010000005.1, from coordinate 3,293,918 downwards.
GACCTGGGGCGAGCCTATCGGGCGGCCGGCAAGATGGAGGAGGCCCGCGCAGAACTTGCGCTGAGCGCAAAGCTTTACGGGTCGAAAGATTCCGTGGGCCCGCAGTAGCGCTCGCCTGACGGGAGCAAGCGGCGCACTCGGAGTTGTATAGTGTCGAGTAAACCCACACATGAGCAGGGAAAATTCAGCCACCAGCCGGCGGAAGGCTGAAGAGAGACAGGGATTGAGATTTCCGGGGCCACAGTTGAAAGGTGTGCGGAGATCCGTCTCCCGCTTCGTGAAAGCCCTGCCGTGGGCACGGTGTGCCGTGGTGTTTATGCCGCTGCTCCTGCTCGCATGCGGACCGTTCGCGGGCGCACAGCAGTCCGGCATGGCCGCCGGTTCCGCTTCCAAAGCTGAGTTCGATGCGCAGCATCGTCCCATTACCGCCGGTGGGTTCGTCAAGACGGGGCCCATCGTCTTTCAGGACATCGCGCAGCAGTCCGGACTGGCAAGCTGGCACAATACCACCGGCACCCTCGAAAAGAAGGTCATTATCGAGGCCAAAGGGTCGGGTGTGTGCCTGCTGGATTACGACCATGACGGCTGGCTCGACATCTACCTGGTGACCGGGTCGACCTTCGATGCCCTCGACGGCAAGGCCACGCCCCCGCATGCGGCGCTCTTCCACAACAATCACGACGGCACCTTCACCGATGTGTCGGAGAAGGCCGGCGTGCAGAACGACCGGTGGGGACTGGGCTGCGCCGTGGGCGACTACGACAACGATGGCTGGCCCGACCTGTACGTCACGAACGTCGGAAAGAACCGGCTGTACCGCAACAATGGCAACGGCACCTTTACCGATGTCGCAGAGAAGGCGGGCGTGGCACTGGACAGCGGCGAGCCGAACATTGCCATCGATCACACCGGCGCAACCTTCGGCGACTACGACGGCGATGGGCGGCTGGATCTGTTCGTGGCCGGCTATGTGCGCTATGACTTTGAACACCCGCCGATCCCCGGATCGAAGGAAGCGGGCAGTTCGATGTGCCAGTACCGCGGCGTGAACGTGATGTGCGGGCCGCGCGGGCTGCAGGGTGCGGAAGACCACCTCTTCCATAACAACGGGAACGGCACCTTTACCGACGTGAGCGTGAAGGCGGGCGTCAGCGATCCGAACAAGTATTACGGGCTGGGCGTGCTGTTTGTGGATGTAAACAACGACGGCAAGGTCGATCTGGTGGTGGCAAACGACTCGACGCCGAATTATCTCTATATCAACAAGGGCGACGGCACCTTCGACGACCAAAGCTATATGAGCGGCTATGCGCTGAACCAGGATGGGCGCGAAGTGGCGAACATGGGCATCGCCGCCGGCGACTACGAGAACAACGGGCACCTGGACCTGGTGAATACCGATTTTGCCGATGACTACGATGTCGTCTTCCGCAACGACGGGACAGGCAACTTTACCGACCTGAGCTACCGGACAGGCGTCGCGGCGTCAACCATTCCCTTTGTCGGATTTGGCGACGGCTTTCTGGATTACGACAACGACGGGTGGAAGGATCTGCTGATCGTCAACGGCCATGTGTACCCGGGGGTCGATCAGCATCCGGAGTGGGGCATGACCTACGCCCAGCGGGAACTGCTCTTCCACAACAAGCACGATGGCACCTTCGAGCTGGTGCCGGCGGTCGAAGGCACCGGACTGGCGGAAGTGGGCGTGGGGCGAGGGGCGGCCTTCGGCGATCTGTTTAACGACGGCAAGATCGATGTGGTCATCAATAATCTCGACGGCCCGCCGATGCTGCTGCGCAATGTGAATCCCGATCACCATCACTGGGTCGAGCTGAGCCTGATCGGCGGTCCAAAGAGCCCGCGCGATGCGGTGGGCTCGACCGTCTATCTGACCGCAGGGGGCATGCGGCAGCGGGAGGACGTTCTCAGCGGCGGAAGCTACATCTCATCCAACGATATGCGCGTGCATTTTGGCCTGAACGATGCGACCAAGGTCGATGGGGTCGAAATTCACTGGCCCAGCGGCGCGGTCGAGAAGCTGCAGGTGCCGGCGGTGGACCGCATCTTCACCGTCCAGGAAGGCAAAGGCATCACAGGAGAGCTTTGCACCATCTGCCAGCCAGGAAAGAAGTAGCATGAAGTTTCGCCCGCGCAGAGGACTTCTGACCGCTGCCGCGTGTCTGCTGGCAGCATTTGGCGGATTAGTCCTGCATGGCGCCGCGCAAAGTTCCGGTGCAAATGCCACAGACTTGGTGCCGGCGAAGTTTGTCGATGTCAGCGCGAAAGTCGGGGTGAACTTCGTGCATCAGGCGCCACACAGTTCCCGAAAGTATCTGCTGGAAACGATGGGCTCCGGCGTGGCGCTGTTCGATTACGACAACGATGGGCGGCTGGATCTCTACCTCGTCAACGGCGCGCCGTTCGGCGACGTTGTTCCGAAAGGAACGATCCCGCAGAAAACCGACCCGAAATACTGGAATCGCCTCTACCACCAGAAGGCCGATGGCACGTTTGAGGACGTGACAGAGAAAGCCGGGGCTGGCCGGCGTCGGCTACGGCATGGGCGTGGCCGTAGGCGACTACGACAACGACGGCTACGAGGATCTCTATGTCACCGCGCTGGGCGGCAACCGGCTGTATCACAACAACGGCAACGGCACCTTTACCGATGTGACGGAGAAAGCCGGGGTCGGCGGCAGCGGCTGGTCGACATCGGCGGCGTGGGTCGATCTGGACGGCGACGGCTACCTCGACCTGGTCGTCCTGCGGTATATCCAGTGGGACTGGGACGATGTGTGGTGCGGCGCCAAGGACAATCGCGGCTACTGCCATCCGGATGTCTTTCCGCCCATCTCGATGCTCGTCTATCACAACAACGGCAACGGCACCTTCACCGAAGAAGCGCATAAGCTGGGGCTGGACAAGCCGGGCAAGGCTCTGGGCATTGCCATCGCGGACTACGACCGCGACGGGCATCCGGACATCGTGGTTGCCAACGATTCGATGGTGGAGTTCCTCTTCCACAACAAGGGCGATGGCACGTTCGAAGAGGAGGGCCTGGAGTCCGGAGTCGCGGTCGACGGCGAAGGTCGCACCTTCGCCGGCATGGGCATCGATTTCTCCGACTACAACAACGACGGCTGGCCGGACCTGGTCGATCGACGACCTCGCCAACCAGAAGTACGCGCTCTACAGGAACAACGGCGACGGCACGTTCGACTACGACAGCTACGTGACCGGGATGGGCGGCATGACGCTGCTGCACTCCGGCTGGGGGCTGCGCTTTGTCGATTACGACAACGACGGCTGGAAAGACCTGCTGATCGCGCAGGCGCACGACCTGGACACCATCGAGAAGACCTTCCCGGATCTGCATTACCGCGAGGCTCCGCTGCTGCTGCGTAATATCGACGGGAAAAAATTCGTCAATGTCGGACCGGTCTCGGGACCGGTGTTCCAGCAGAAATGGGTGGCGCGGGGACTGGCCATCGGGGACATCGACAACGATGGGCGCATGGACGCGGTGATCACGGAAAATGGCGGTCCCGCGCACATCCTGATGAATGGAACCGAAACGTCCAATCACTGGATCGGATTCAAGCTGGTGGGCCACAAGAGCAATCGGGATGGCATCGGCGCGGTGATCCGCGTGAACACGACGAAGGGATCACAGTGGTACACCGTCACGACGGCATCGAGCTATCTGTCCTCTAGCGATGTGCGCGCGCACTTCGGGCTGGGCAACGATACGGCTGCGAAATCGGTCGAGATTCGCTGGCCCAGCGGAATCGTACAAACGATGAAGGATGTGCAGGGCGATCAGTACCTGCGCGTCGAGGAGCCGGCGAGTTCGGCAACCGGCGGGCAGTCGGCACACGCGCGCGGCGGGGATTAGAGTGTAGACCCGAGATGGCACACAGGGGGCGGCTTCCACAAATCTTTCTGCAATTCATGGCGTGCGCAGTTGCTGCAGGTACCGCAGGCTGTCATCGCCAGCCGCCCACCATCGCCGTCATCATGCCGACGGGCGGGCTGCGCTACTGGGAGGTCTTCGCCCGGGAGGTGCAGGCAGATGCCACGGCGGCAGGCATCCATGTGCAGATGGCGGCGCCGCAGTCGGTCACTGATTACACTGAGCAGGCACAACTGGTGGAGAACGCGATTGCGGCGCATATGCAGGGAATCATCGTGTCACCTTCGCACCAGATGGTGCTGGCTTCGGTCCTGAGGAAAGCGGAGCAGTCGCACATCGCGGTGGTCGTGGTTGGAACGCCCATTGCGCTGCCCGCGAAAGACTATGCGGCGTACATCGGCTGGGATGAAGAGGAAGCAGGCCGGCTGGCGGCGCGCCGCTTTGTCGATCTGCTGGGCGGCAGGGGCGAGGTGGGCATCATTGGCGTGAGCCCTACGGTCGAAGGCAGCTCACGGATCGAAGAAGGTTTTGCAGACGAAATCGCCCGGGAACCGCAGCTGAAGCTGGTCGGCGTGAAGTACGGCCTGTCCGACTGGGCACGAGCGCGCCAGGCTACGCTGGATTTGCTGGCGGAGCATCCGCACATTGGCGGAATTTTCACGACCGCGGAGTTCTCGACGCATGCGGCGGCTGTGGCCTTCGAGGCTTCCGGCAAGCGGCGCCCGGCACTGATTGGAGTGTCGGAGGAACTCGACGAACTGCACGCGCTGCAGCAGGGAAACATTGACGCGCTGGTGGTCAGCGATCCTCAGGAGCTGGGCAGGCGCGCGATGCAGGCGATGCGGGTAGCCCTGACCGGCGCTTCAGCCGGTGCGTATTCCGCGCAGCTGCCGGTGCAGATCCTGACAGGCACGAGCATGGACAAGAACCCGATCGTCGCGCTGCTTACCCGCGGCGAGACGCCCATGAACGGCTCACCAGCGCTCAACCCTCACGTTGCGCCATGAGGCATCGGTATAAAACGAGCGAAGACCCGCGACACCGGTCGTCAGGCAGTGCTGATCCTGATAGTGGATGTAGGTAGCGGCGCGATTGCCGGGAGGCTGGGCTGCCACCTCGATGTCGCAGCCGTGCGCGGCCAGTTCGAGACGATACCAGTCGGAGGCGGAGATCGGGGTGACGAGTTTGGTCTCCGAGAGAAGCTGCCAGTCATAAGAGGCGCGGCCGAGAACGACAGTCTGGCTGTCGGGTCGCAGACCGGCATAGTACCCCTTGTAGGAATCGACGCCCGGCTGGGGATCGCTGGTACGGATGATGAGGCCGGCATCGCCATAGTGAGTCTCGGCAAAGAGCAGGTCGAAGCGGACGTCGGCGGAGATGCGATAGTTGCTGCCAGGCGGCCGTTCGAGGATCAGCATGTCGCCGCGGCCATAGTGGGCGTTGGAGATGATGCTGGAGCGCACCGTCCAGTTTCCGCTGATGGGGCGCCAGCCATTGCGGCCGGCAATGGGATCGAGTGTGCGGTGACGAACACCGGCGGCCACAACCAGCGCGCAAACAATGGCGACCAGTGAAGAAATCACGGTGGTCCGAATTACCCTGGAATTCGCCATAATCGCGCACGGTCCGATCTGCAAGTATAGTGTGTTTTCTATCGTCTATGGGACAGATGAGGAAGAGGCACGTTCACGATCGATGGACGGGTCCGGCTGCGCTGGCTGTGCTGGGGATTCTGCTTCTGCCGGGCATCGCCACGCTCGCGCAAACCGCCGAACTCAACCTGCAGTCGATCGAATCGGCGATCCAGAAGGCACGGCCCGCGAAGAGTCCGGTGCCGGTGATCGTGCGCGGCATTGTGATTCTGAACCATGACGGACTGGTGATCGAGGACCGGTCGGCAGCAACCGAGGTACAGCTGGCGCAGCCAACTCCGACTGCGCTGGGTGACGAAGTGGAGGTCACGGGCGAGATGACCATCGCGCAGCGCCCCCGCATCGAAAAAGGCGAGCTGCGCCGCCTGTGGAACGGATCGATGCCGCTGCCTCTCGCCATTACACCGGATCAGGCAGCCGAGGGTGAGAACGAGTTGTTTCTGGTGCAGACCGCGGCCAGGCTGCTGGACGCGGTGCCGGCGGGACTGACCGGCGTGCGGCTCAACCTGAGCGGAGGACATCAGAATTTTTCGGCCATTCTGCCGGGAGACAGTGCCGCCGGCGATCTTTCGCCGAAGCTGATGCAGCCAGGCTCGACGCTGCGCCTGACGGGTGTTTTGTTTGTCAGCACCGACCTGACCGGCAGCTATGGAGACTCATTCACCCTGCAGCTGCGCGCCCCGGACGACATTGAGCTGGTGGAGGGTCCCTCGTGGTGGACGCGGGCCCATGTGCTGCTGCTGGCAGGCATTCTGGCATTTGCGATCCTGATCAGCGTGCAAATCTACTCGCGCATTACGCATGAGCGCTACCGTGCAGTAGCAGAGGAGCGGGCCAGCATCTCGCGCGATATTCACGACACCCTGGCGCAGGCGTTTGCCGGGATCACGCTGCAGCTGGAAGCGGCGGTGCGCACCATCGAGCGCGATCCCGGACGCGCGCGAGCGTATCTGCATGAAGCGCTGCATCTGGTGCGGCACAGCCGCGATGAATCGCACCTTTCGATCGAGATGCTGCGCTCCTCGTCGCGCAGCGATCGCCTGGATGCTCTGATCGCCCGCTGCATTCTGCAGATGAAATCCGCGTCGGGGTCAGAGATCGAGCAGCAGGTTGAGGGCGAACCCGTTCCGCTTTCCTACAACCTGGTGAACCAGCTCTTCCGGATCGTGCAGGAGGCACTGGCCAACGCCGTACGGCATGCCCAGGCAACGCGGATCTCGGTGCGGATCTTCTATGAGCCCAGGCAGCTGCGCCTGGAAGTGCAGGATAACGGCCGGGGGTTCGACCTGAGTGAAACTCCTGGACCGGCGCAGGGGAATTTTGGGCTGACCGGCATGCGTGAGCGAGCCGCGGCCATCGGTTCTCAGTTCCACCTGCAGTCAGGAACGGAAGGGACCATGATTCGGGTTATGGTTACGTTATGAATGAATCCCCTGATTGCCGCGCAGGCAACGGCAGCGGGTTGGCCGCAACGCGCCTGCGTATCCTGATCGCGGACGACCATCTGGTGTATCGCATCGGGATACGGAGCCTGATCGAGTCGGAGGCCGGTTTTGAAGTGGTGGGGGAAGCGGCGAACAGCAACGATACCGTGGAGTTGTACCGCAGGCTGCTGCCGGATGTGCTCCTGCTGGATCTGCGGATGCCGCAACGGGGCGGGATCGAGGTGGTCAAAGCCATCCGCGGCGACTATCCGGCAGCTCGGATCTTAGTCGTGACCAGCTATCAGACTGAGGAAGAAGTCCTGCAGGTGCTGCGCGCCGGCGCGCTCGGCTATATCCTCAAAGACCTCGACCGGGGCACGCTGATGGAGGCGATCCGCGCCGTTTGTGCCGGGAAGCGCTGGGTATCTCCGGGGATCGAGAAACAGCTGGCCGAGAGTGTGGCGCACCGTCCGCTCACCTGTCGCGAACTGGAAGTGATCAAATTGCTGGCCCGTGGCTTGACCAATCGCGAGATCGCCAACGTGTTCCAGATTTCGGAGAGCACGGTGAAGAACCACGTAAATCACCTGCTGTTCAAGCTGGAAGTGGCTGACCGGACCGAAGCGGTGACCTTTTGCCTCTCGCGCGGGATCGTCCGAGTCGAAGATTTGTGAGTAAACGTTCTCTCTGGAGGGCTCCGGATACACCGGCAATCCCCTGGATTCCCAATATGAACGGGTGCGCTCTGCCTATGCAACACCGCCGAAATCGGAAGTTAGTCGCGATACAACCATCGCCGAAGCGTTAGCGTAGCCATTCAGCTCAACCGCTGTCAATGGGTAATTCTGCTTAGGCCGATCCCCTCCTGTAGTCGTATATCTTCTCGAATCCGCCTGAGGGTTGGGCAGATCGGCAGTCCGAGGTTATGGAGCGCGTAGCAATGATAGCGGATACATTTTCGGGTCGTGCCTGTTGCATCTCCGGATCTGTGACTGATCCTGAGCCATTCGTCTCGGCAACGACCTTGTCACAGTCCTAAAGTAACTTCGCGGTTCTGAAGATCGGCGCTATGATGTTCCGTTTCACAGCGAAAATCGGGCCGGAATGATTCGACCCCAATTACAAGCAGCAGAAAACAATGGATCTTTCCGGCGGTCGAAGCCGGGCTTTTTTGGAGGCGATATGAATTGGAGACACAGGGCGTGGAAACCGATCCTGTTGACATGTGCCGCGCTGGGGCTGATGGTTCCCCCCGCAAAAGCACAGACGGTCTACGGCAGCATGGCCGGAACGGTCACGGATCCCACCGGAGCCGTCGTTGCGGGAGCTACGGTTCAGGCGAAGAGTGAGACTACCGGCGCCTCGCAGCAAACGTTATCTACCTCCGCGGGCGCGTACCGCTTTCCGGAACTCCCGATCGGGGCCTATGACGTCATCGTAACCGCATCGGGATTTCAGGCTGAAACCCTGACAGGGGTTCGGGTGAACCTGCAGATCACAACCGCGCTGGATGTCACCCTGAAGCTTGGCACTGCATCCGAGAGCGTGACGGTCAACGCCAGCGCGCCTACTCTGCAAACGGAAAGCTCCGACGTCACCGGATCGGTCAGCGACCAGGAATATCTGAACCTGCCCCTCGCGCTGGGCGGCGTGGGAGCGCTGCGTTCACCCGAAGCCTTTATCTTCCTGCTGCCGGGCAATACCGGCCCCGGCACGGCGAACAGCCCCAACGGGATCTTCTTCAGCAAGATTGCCGGCGGCCAGGACTACGGCGCTGAAGTGCTGATCGACGGCCTCAGCCAGCAGCGCAGCGAGAATGGCTCGTCGTTCGACGAAGAAGCGCCATCGGTCGACGCCCTGCAGCAGTTGACCGTGACCGAAGCGGTCCCGCCCGCCGAGTACAACCGCACCACCGGCGGCTTTGAGAACTTTGCCACCAAGAGCGGGAGCAACACCTTCCACGGTTCGGCATACGAACTGCTGAGGAATACCGCGCTCGACGCCAATCTCTGGTTCAATGGCGGCAACGAGGCGCTGGCCTGCGCAGGCGCCAACAACACCCCCGCCTGCCGCTCGACCTATGCCACGCCCGTCGATCGCAAGAACGATTACGGAGGCACGCTGGGCGGTCCGGTATGGATTCCCAAGGTTTATAACGGCAAAGATAAAGTGCTGTTCTTCTTCAGCTGGGAACAGTTGAAATACAGCCAGGGCGGCACCACTACAACGACGGTGCCGACGGCCCAGGAGCTCGCGGGAAACTTCTCCAATCCAGCGATCTATAACACGTCGAAGGTGCTGGGAACCAATCCCTGCGACGGCACGCCGATCTATCAGGGGCAGATCTTCGACCCCACCACGACCAGGACGGTGGGCGGGATTGAGTGCCGCACCGCATTCCCCGGCAACATTATCCCTGCAGGTTCATTTTCGCCCGCAGCCGTGAACCTCCTTTCTTACTTCCCTCCCCCCAATGCTCCAGGGGTATTTAACAACTTCATTCTTTCCAGCAATTCGCCGATTGCGAACACGACCTATACAGTGCGGATCGACGCGAACATCACCCAAAAGCACAAGATATGGAGTTCGTACAGCACGCGAGACAACAATCGCATCTCGGGCGCGCCTCCGATCCTGCCGTATCCGATCGATCCAAATACCTGGAAGCAGGATTTCGATACGCACTTCTGGAGGCTCGGATGGGACTGGACCATCACCCCGACGCTGCTCAACCATCTGATCGTCGGCTCCAACCGCAGCAACAGCATCAATTTCGCGCAGGCATCCTTTGCCAACACTAACTGGTTTCAGAAGGTGGGCATTGGCAATGCCGTCTCCAAGATGTTTCCTGTAGCCACCAACGGATTCACGCCCCAGGAGGGCAACAGCAACAACAACGGCGACAACATCGATAACGGACTTCGCGTGGTGGAAAGCCTTTCGTGGCAGAAGGGCGCGCACAGCCTGACCTTCGGGACCGACGACCGCTATCAGCAGTATTCGCCTATCAACGGCAATACCCCTGTGATCAACTTCTGCGCGGCGCAGACGGCGGCGGATCCGAATCAGTCGTTGAGCGGTAATGGCCTGGCCAGCGAACTTCTCGGGGATGCCTGCAACGGCAACCAGAACGTTTATGCGCATCAGTCGCGCTGGATTTCCTGGTATTACTCCGGCTACGTGCAGGATGACTGGAAGGTCACCAAGGATCTCACCCTGAACCTGGGCGTGAACTACAGCGTGGACCTGCCCCGCCACGAGGCGGACAACTTTACCTCGAACTTCAGTCCGACCGCCATCGATCCCGAATACGGAGTTCCCGGAGCTCTGGTTTTCGGCTCGACCTGCAACGGCTGCAATACCGCATGGGCCGACGCGTATTACAAGGACATCGCTCCCCGCATCGGGTTTGCCTACTCTCCGCCATGGCTGGACAACAAGACGGTGCTGCGCGGCGGAGCGGGCATCCTCTACGGACCGCTGCAGTATGACGACTTCGGCGGCTCCATGAATGCGGGCTACAAGTCCAACCCGGTCTTCCCCTCGAAGAACGGCTTCGATCCGTCGTTCCAGATTGACAGCGGCTTCCCGGCCTTCGCCAACCCTCCGAATCTGGATCCCGGTCTCTACAACGGCACCTACCTGCCCGGCTCCTATATTGAGAAGTCGGCCGGCCGCCCCGCTGCCGTCTATAACTTCGATCTGCAGGTGCAGCAGCAGCTGGCGACCGATCTCATCATGAGTGTCGGCTTCGTCGGCAGCGAGGCGCAGAACCTGCAGGCCAATAATCAGAACATCAATAACATGCCGCTGCGGGACCTGACGCTGGGGGATGAGCTAAACGCGCCGCTGATGAACAATCCTTATGGGGTCGGGGTTCCGTTCCCTGGTTATTTCAACCTCTGGGGCAATGGCATCAACATCCAGCAGGCACTGCGGCCGTTCCCGCAGTACGACTTCATCGATTCAGGCTGCTGCCTGCAATCGACCGGGCACTCCAGCTACGATGCTCTGCTGGTTTCGCTCACTCGGCAGTTCCACAACGGACTGAGCCTGCAGGCCTCCTACACCTGGCAGAAGAACCTGAACGACACCGACAGCGCGCTGCCCAATACGAATCCTGGGCAGCCGCAGGTGCAGAATCCCGCCAATCTGCATCAGGAAAAAGCCATCAGCGTTCAGGACATTCCCAACATGTTCGTGCTGAGTTACGTGTATGAGCTGCCGTTTGGCCACAACAAGGCCTGGCTCAATCACGGGGCGGCCAGCTATGTGGCCGGAGGATGGCGGATCGGCGGCATTCAGCGCTATCAGGACGGACAGCCACTGACCTTCTGCTGTGCCAGCGGGATCCCTGGCTGGGAGCAATCGATTTACTACAACGAAATCCCAGGCACGGTCATCAAGAGCCCGGTCTATCGCAGCGGATGGAAGCACCTCAACCCCTTCAACACCTCTCAGGGAAGCGATCCGACCATCAACAGCCTCTTCAACGGAGCCGCGGACAACTCTGCGACCGCCTACACAAGTGGCACAGCAACTCCAGCCTTTATTGACCAGAACCTCGAAAAATACCGGAATGGCGGCGCCTACCACCTTGGCGATACGCCGCGCGTGACCAACATCCGGATGACCCCCTGGCTCAACGAGGACTTCAGTCTGCTGAAGGAGACACCCATCCACGAGAACTTTGGCTTCGAAATGAAGTTCGAGTTCCTGAACGCGTTTAATCGCCACATCTTCGGGTCACCGGATAGCAATCCGAATGACTACACCTTCGGCATTCCCACTTATCAGTCCAACTCGCCACGCGCTATCCAGGTGACGGGAAGCTTGCGGTTCTAAGCTCCGGCAGGAAGAGTCAAACGTCCTGTCAGATCGACTGAGTCACTCCGATCGCATCGCCGGCAAGCCCCCGGAATTCACAGGAATTCCGGGGGCGCGTGTTCTCCCAACATATATTCTCCAAACAATAAATCCTGGGGCTGGAAATCCCGGGGCTGGGCGAACCCCGAGTTTCAGCGGGCTTCGTAGGTTAACATGGGCTTTCCGGGAGACGGGTGAATGCCGTACCGAGAAGGCATGGCGTCAACTGGAGATGATCGATTCCAGGCGACAGCGGCCGTTCTGTGACTGGCAGGCAGCCGTGTTCAATTCGGGTATGAGGCTGTCGCATGCACAAAACAGCGTACAGAGAATTCCTGTGCACCGCTTTACTGCTGATCCTGCCCGCACTTCTCCCCGGACAGTCACCGCCGTCGCAGGAGTTGGAATCTCTGCTTCGCCAGGGAGCAGAAGCCATGCGCGCGGGAGAAGCCTCTGCAGCGGAGGCAGACTATAAAAAAGCCACGGCAGCCGCTCCGGCCTTCGCGCCGGCGTGGCTGGATCTGGGGCTCGCCCAGTTAAAAGAGGGCCGGCTCCCCGATGCCATCGCCTCCATCCAGCAGGCACTGAAACTCGACCCCGCCACCCACGGCGCCCGCTTGTTTCTCGGTATTGCCGATTACCAGACCCACCATGTTGAGGATGCTGTAGCGAACCTGCAGGAGGCGGTTCGCCAGGATGCCGACAACGTGCAGGCACTGATGTGGCTGGGCATCGTGGAGCTGGACACGGGACATCCCGAGAAGGCGACCGAGCCGCTGGATCGCGCCGCCGAGCTGTCTCCCCATGACATCGGCATTCTGGATTACCGGGTTCAGGCGCACATGGCGGTGGCCCGGCAGAGCTATACGCAAATTTATCGCGTGGACCCCGGCTCCTGGCGGCTGCACCGTCTCAATGCTCAGATCGATGCCCAGGCTCTGCAGCATACCCAGGCCATTGAGGAGTATCAACAGGCGATTAAGATCGCGCCGAAAGAAGCCGATCTCTACGAGGGTCTGGGCTGGGAATACCGCCAGACCGGCCAATCGGACCTGGCCGAAAAAGCTTTCGAGCAGCAGTTGACTCTCACGCCGGGAAATCCCATCGCGATCTATAACCTGGCCAGCGCGCGCGTGGACAGCGGTCATGCCGAAGCGGCGATTCCTTTGCTGGAGCAGGTTGTGAAGCTGTACGGAATGTCGACGGTTGCCGACTACTATCTGGGCCGAGCGTATGCGGCGGCGGGCAAAGACCAGCTTGCGGTGGCAGAACTCAAGAAAGCAACAACGCTGTCCGGAGAGACTCAGCGGCGCGCCTGGTATAGCCTCGCGCAGGTCTACAAGCAGTTGGGAAAAACTGCGGATGCGCGCGCCGCCACCATGAAGTTTGAGGAACTGCATCAGCAGGCGGAGCGCGAGCGCGCAAAGGACGTCGAAGACTGGAGAAAGATGAACGCCGTAAGTGAAGTCAAATCCAACGGAGTTCCCGGCACACCATGACCATTCCTCGTTTGCGTACGAAGCAGGATGCCGGCTCACCCTGGCCGGCATGCCTTCGATTGCTTCCGCTGACATTCCTGGCGGTCGGATATCCGCTGCACGCGCAGATTTCTGTCGAACAGCCTATTCCGTCTGTAGCCACGGTACGCGTGCATGCCGATCAGCCGCCAGGAGCAGAAATCCCACGCACTATCTTCGGAAGCTTTCTCGAGCCCATCGGCAACTCGACCTACAACGGCTTGTGGGCCGAGATACTGGAAAACCCCAGCCTCGAAGCAGGTCTCTGGGATGCCGCGCATGTCCGCCAGATGCTCGATCGCAATCCGGCGCTTGCCCGCGCTTCCGACCTGGGCCTTCCCCTGCCCTGGGAACCGCTGAATCCGGGCCAGGGCAATCGCTACGAAATTCGCCACGGAGACGCGGCCAATTCCTGGCTCTATCTGCGCATCCTCGGCCTGCCGGGTGAGGCTACCGGCATTCGGCAGCAGGTCTATCTCCCGGTTCACAGAACCTTGTCCTACCAGGGAAGTCTGTACGCCCGCCATATCAGCGGTCCTGCCGCCCTGACCGTTTCCATTCGCAGGCGCAACGGCGACGACGTGCTCGCCTCAGCCCACATCGACGCCGGCAGCGACGGCTGGACGAAATACTCTTTTCATCTCGATTTGCCGGCGGACGCTCTGCACCGGCTCGATCCCGCGGATTTTGCGGTGCAGGTAGACGGGGACGAACAGGCAGATATCGACGAGCTTTCGCTGATGCCGGCGGATGCTCTCGACGGACTCGATCCCGATGAAGTCGCCATGGCCAGGGCACTGGATACGCCCCTGGTACGCTTCGGAGGCAACTTCACCTCTTCCTATCACTGGAAGGACGGGATTGGGCCCGAAGACAAGCGCATCAGCATGCGGAATCTCGCATGGGGCATTCCGGAATACAACACCTTTGGCACGGATGAGTTCCTGCACTTCTGTAATCTGATTGGAGCCCAGCCCCAGGTCGCCTTGAATTTGGGCAGCGGTACACCGGAGGAAGCAGCCGGCTGGGTGCGGTACGTGAATGAACATTGGCCGCAACATGGCGGGTTACTGTGGGAGTTAGGCAATGAACTGTGGGGTAACTGGAACGTTGGCTATCCTACACTGGATCAACTGGCGGCGCGCACTCTGGCGTTCAGCAGGGCCATCCGCGATGTCGATCCGCATGCTCGCCTGATAGCCACCGGCGCCGATCCTGACAATTTCGCTAAGTGGGACGCCGCCCAGCTTAGTAATCCTGCAGGGACGTTTGACTACTTATCGACCCACTTCGTCGTTACCAATACCGAGACAGAGACACGCGGAGCCTCCACCGATTTTATTAACGCAGCCGCTTTTGCGCTTCCCGTTGAGCTGGGACGCAGACTGGAGCAGGAACAGAGCGAGATCAACCAATACCCTGCCTTCGCCAACAAGGCCCGTGTCGCCTTCACAGAATGGCTTTTCATCGGGCATCGCCCTGGCACCCCCAACTTCACGAACATGGGCGGCGCAGTCGATACAGGCGGATTCCTGAACATGCTGATGCGGCACTCTTCGAGTGTGCCGATCTCCGATATGACCGGGATCATGGAGTTTGCCGGTATTTGGAAGAATCGCAGCCAGGTGTACGCGGCTCCGGGGTATTACGTTCTTCGAATGTATTCAACCGCCCATGCAACGCGGGCGATCGCGGTTGAAACAGAGGGAGGAAGCTATTCGGTGCAACATGGGGTCACGCGTTTGCCGAATATTTCGGGAGTTCCCTATCTGGATATAGTCGCGGCCGAAAACGATGCGCGATCGGAACTGACTCTGTTTTGCGTGAACCGTAGTCTGGACACCGATATTCCTGCTGATATCCGCATCGATGGCTTCGGGGCCGCGCAGCACGCCCATGTCAGGACTCTTCGCTCCGCAAACCTGAGCGATGTAAATGACGATGACGAACCGGATCATGTCATCCCTGTCGATACGGAGGAAGCCGCGAAGGGCGGCATGCTCCGGCACACCTTCCCGCGTGCAAGCGTAACCGTGATCACCATTCATCAACACGAATAAGCTGCTGCTGTCCAAAATTTCTGAAGGCGGGAGTTAGATAGATATGCGGTCGGCAATCTGTATGAGAACGAACAACGGGAAACCTTTCTCGGCCACACGGCACAATCACATATCCGGGCGGCTGCTGTCCCTTGTTGGTGGAGCTTTGCTGGCAGCTGCCTGCACCACACCCCTGTCAGGGCAGCAGCCAGTAACGGTCCGGACCCCGGCTACCCCGCTTGTGGTCCATGATCCTTATTTCAGCGTGTGGTCATTTGACGACACGCTGAATGGCAGTGCGACCCGGCACTGGACGGGAACGGAACAGCAGTTGAACGGCCTCATCCGCATCGACGGTCATCCCTTTCGATTCATGGGTGGAACGCGCGAGCTACCGCCCCTGCCCCAGGTTTCGCGCGCGATATGGCCAACACGCACGATTTATGAGTTCGAAGGATCTGGCATCCATCTGACAGCAACATTCTTTACCCCTGCGCTGCCGCAGGATCCCGACGTTCTCTCGCGCCCGCTTACGTATCTCACCTGGACGGTGCGCTCGGCGGATGGCCGTCCTCACGCGGTGCAGCTCTCGGTGAGCGCAGGTGCACGGCTGGCTGTCGACAATGAACACCAGCCGGTGGTTTGGGGAACGAGCCGCGTCGGCGATTTGACCGTGATGCACATCGGTACGAGCGCGCAGCTCATGCTGCAAAAAGCCGGCGACAACCTGCGCATCGACTGGGGGTGGGCCGATTTTGCCGTCCCGCAACAGCCGGGCATGTCGGTCGGCACCGTCGGGGCCGGTGAGTTCCTCCGCGATGCGGCGAGCGGCAAGCAGGCAGCAAGCGACGATCTGGATATGCCGAGGCCGCCGCGCGTGCACCTTCCCAGCCTCGGGGTCAGCTTTGATTTGGGCAATGTTTCGGGTAATGAAGTGACACGGCGCGCCATGCTGGCCTATGACGATCGGGAAGCGATCGAATTCCTTCACCAGCAGCTGCCCGATTACTGGCGCCGCAACGGGCGCACCATGGCGGACCTGCTGCAGACCGCCGAACAGGAGGAAAGCTCGCTGCGTAACCGCGGAGAGGCGTTCGACAAAAAGATCGTCGCCGATCTGGAACAGGAAGGAGGCGACCACTACGCTCAGCTCGCGATTCTCGCTTACCGGCAGACTCTGGGAGCCCATAAAATCGTCGCCGACATCAACGGGCAGCCACTGCTCTTCTCCAAGGAAAATTCCAGCAATGGGTGCACCGATACCGTTGATGTGACTTACCCCGCGGCGCCGTTCTTCCTCCTGTTTAACCCGCAGCTGCTGGAGGCGGAACTGCGGCCGGTAATGGAATATGCATCGCTGCCGCGCTGGCCGTGGCCGTTCGCCCCGCACGATCTCGGCACCTATCCGCTGGCCAACGGTCAGGTCTACGGCGGAGGCGAAAAGACCGAGGAAGACCAGATGCCCGTTGAAGAAAGTGGCAATATGCTGATCCTCTTTGACGCGTTGGCGAAGGCCGAGGGCAATGCTGACTTCGCTGCCCGCTATTGGCCGGTGTTGTCACGCTGGGCCGCCTATCTGCGGGAGAAGGGGCTCGATCCGGAAAATCAGCTTAGCACCGATGACTTCACCGGCCATCTTGCGCACAATGCCAATCTCTCCATCAAGGCCGTAATCGCCCTTGGCAGTTATGCCCAGCTTGCAGAGATGCTGCACAAGACGGACGAAGCGAAGAGCTATAGCCAGACGGCGCAGCAAATGGCAATCCAATGGGTGAAAATGGCGAACGACGGTGATCACACGCGCCTGGCTTTCAATCTGCCTGGCACGTGGAGCCAGAAATATAACTTAGTATGGGATAAGATACTCGGCCTGAACCTGTTCCCTGCCTCGCTCACTCAGGAGGAGTTGCATTTCTATCTGCAGCATCAAAATGCGTTCGGCCTGCCGCTCGACAATCGTCATACCTATACCAAGCTGGATTGGACCGTTTGGACGGCGACGCTGGCACCTGACCGGCAGGAGTTCGACGCGTTGATCGATCCGCTGTATCGCTTCATGACGGAATCGCCGACACGCGTTCCGTTGAGCGACTGGTTCGATACCGTCACTGGTGCTCAGGCCGGCTTCCAGGCGCGCTCCGTGGTGGGTGGCGTTTATATCAGGATGCTGGCCGATCCTGCGATGTGGAAAAAATGGTCGACGCCCCACGCGGAGCAAAACCAATAGACAATTCTTATGAGACGATTTTTCGACAGGCATCGACCGCGCCGGCCATTTTTAAGCGGACGGACTTTGGGCTTATCGCATGGGAGGGATCGGGGAGCCAGAAAAGGTGCACAACCATCTCCGGCCCATCGATTCACTTCGCCGGCAGCCGATCTGCGGGATAAGCAGCATCTGGTACTTCGGGTCTGCTGAAGGCAGGTCCGGACGCAAATGGCGGGGGCCTGTAAGTACAGCTAATCAGAACTAAGTTAACTGCTTACTTATCAGACGGGACATGTGCTCCGTAGCTGACTTTATAAAGGCGACCTTTCAGCATCACAGGGTCTTTTTCCGTCGACTGGAAGGTCAACGTCAGCGGAGCTCCTGGCCGCATATCTTTTTCACTGATTTCACCCACCGCCCAGGAAAGACCTGCCCAGATCACACGGTCATAGTTCTCATGAACGGGCAGTTCTCTGCCGGCCTGCTCCGCTTTCAGGATGAAAACCTTTCCCATGTTCGTGCCATTCGGTGGACCGCCGGCCCACGTACGGCGCAGCGTACCATCCGGCGCGTACTGCTGCATGATCATCCGCAGGTCGCCGTTCACCGGCGCGGGGATCGTCGTCTGAATGACACCTTTACCGGCGGTTTTGAAATCGGCCGGCAGAGACTGGATGGCACGCGGGATCACCACGTCCTGCTGGAGACCAAAATCGAAGTCCGGCGCAGCATATTGGCCGAAGCCCACCATCGCCATCTGCCCCGGCCCTAACTCGATGGTGTCGCTGTTCAGCCGGGGCATAAAGCCGGCGTCGCGAAAGAGCACACGCCCACGGTCCAGCGGGCTCTGCTCCTGGGAGAGCAGCGGCATGCGAACCGTCGCTGCGTTCTGTGCCGGATTCACGACGACATAAACGCTGCCCGCGGGATCGACTGCGCCAAATCCGTACGTTTGCACGTCACCGGGAATCCCGCCGAAACTCTTGATGCGGCCTTCCGACTGCAGGCGCAGAAAAAGCGACTGCACGCGCGCGAACCACCGTACATCCGCGTCGCTCATCAACTCCAGATTGCCGTAGGTCGTGTTGATCCAGCCGCCGCGCGCCAGCATCAGAATCAACGAGCCTTTCCACTCCGCGAAGCCACGGCTGTAGATAGTACCGGTCTTACCCGGCATGAAGCTGGTGGTGTCAATGCGTTCCAGCGGCACACCCGACTGCTCGTAACGGCGCGCCTGATGATCGCTGTAGATGTCGAGGCTCCTCCAGAAATTCATCTCCGGCACGTCGCCGGGGCGCGGATCGCCGCAGTAAAGAGTATCGAAGACCTTCAACCATTTCAGATCGATGGGGTCACTGAACGGGAAGGGATAGTAAGTCGAATCCATAACACCGCCGAAGCCGTTGAAGGCCTCGAGCACAACGTCGGGATTCTTATTCCGGAACTTAGCCAGCGCATCCTGCAGGGCATCCGCATTCCGGCGGACGATTTCCTCTTTGGTCAGCGTATCTTCCGTGTGTGGGGTGGCAGCCGTGAGATCGGCAAAGTCGAAGAGGAACATGCGCATCCCATGGTCGTACCAATACTGCAAAATATTCATGAAGTCGGGAAGAAAGCCGCCCTCGAACATGGACATCGCTGTTCCCTTTTTGTTCAGCGAATCGTGCCACGGCTGCGCGGCGTTGAGGTGAACCAGCGTGTTGGTGCTGAACCACAGGCCGGGACGAATTCCGTTTTCCTGGCACCGCCGGATCCACGCGTCAGGGCCATTTGGCCAATTCGGTTTCTTCCACGTGCGGTATGCGCCGTCCGGATCGAACCAGAATGCATCCATCACGTAGTAGTCGAAGCGCGCGCCAGCCTTCTTCAGGCGCAACACATTGTCCAGCTCGCGCATGGTGAGAGCTTCGGTCAGCGGCACATTGTCCGAAAGCTCGTCGTAGGCCGCCCAGTTATCGTAGACGGAGATTGGATCCGGCAGCGTTGGCGAGCTGAGAGAGTCTCTGGAATACTTCTCCTGTCCTGGAACGGCTGCTGCGAAAAGAAGCAATGCGGCAGCGGTGGTGGCAAAATAAGTAGTCTTATTCATCGGCTTCCTGTCGCATCTGCGCGTAGGCGGGCTGCCCGAGTGCATTGCGCACGGCAAGGCCCAGGACAACAGGTCCGGAAAGGCCGCTCCACTCTCGAGCGACTTTTCCATCAGGCGCTCTCAGGATCGTATGCTCATCGCCGCCTTTGAACGCATGGGAGACGTCGATGCCGATAAGATCCAGATCGGCGAGGGCCTGCTGGAAAGCTGCGCTCCCGAACAGGTCCGCGTTGGGCGAGGTCATCCGGAGGCTGATACGCAGGCCATTTCCCTCATATTGACGAGCGAGGCTTTTCAGAAGCACGATTTGGCGCAAAGCTGCATCACCGATCAAACCCGCAGGGTTCAGAAAAACAGGAAGATCGCAGGAGAGCTGCCAGCCACCAACGCGAACTGTGTCCCAGCTTTCCCATTGCTGCAGCGGCCTTTGCGTAAAGCTGCTGTCCCGGTCGGGCAGGTCGGCCACGCCGCTGAATCGCTGGCTTCCATAACGCCATTCCACAGCGCCAACGCCAAAGTAGCTGTAGTGGTTTTGCGCAAGAGAAAGAGACGTATTACTGTCCAGCATCCACGGGGAGATAGAAGCAATAGTATTGTTGCGGAAGATGGCGGTTCCCGGCTTAATCGCGGCATTGTTCAACAAGGCAGGCGAATTTTCGGGCGGACTCCACTCGACGGTATTGTTCTCGATCGTCAGGCCATCGATCGAGCCATTATTCCAGGTCAGCAAAAAGATCGCACCCTGATACTTCGCCATGCGGGGACTACGCCCATTGTTGATGCACAGGTTGCCGCGCACTAAGCTCTGGCTGGTCACAAAGCCGGCGCCGAATACAGCTATGCAGTAGCCCTGGGTATCGTGGCCATAGTTATCGATAACGGAATTGCGGGTGTTTCCATAGTCGATGTCGTAGGCTCCGCCATCCACGCCGGGACTATCGGTCAAGTAAGCCTCGTTTTCCGCCACAGTGCAGTCATCGCACATCCAGGTCCAGATTGCATTCGGCGTTCCCATGCTCTCGGTAACCTGCATGCCTGTGTTCCAGGCTACGCTGTTCTCGATGCGCCCCCGGTGGACACGGAAGAGCACAATGCCATCGCCCTGGACGTCGTGGACCGTCGAGTTACGTATGACTGCATTGGTGCTCCAGTCGCTCTCGGGCGGATAACCGAGGTTGCCGCCACCTACCAAAATGCCGACCCATTGGTTGGTGTTCCACGCCGTGACTCCATCCACCACCACATCGTCGAAATGCTGCTCCGCGCTGCCGGGCGAGATGGCCACCAGGCCGCTCTCTTTGTGCTTCACCGGGCCGCCTGTCACGTCGTGCACCAGGAGATTCGCAAGGTGAATATGGTGCAGAATACCGTTGTCTCCGCTGATGAAGATGCCATAGGTGTTCCCGCCCGCAAGGTCCAGGGAATCGATATCCCAGTACTGCTGATTAAAGAGCCTGAGCGCCTCTTCGACAGAAGAGCCGGCGACGATCTTCGGCCGCTTCCCTTCCCCATACGCCGACAGCCGGATGGGTGCATCCTGCGAGCCGGATCCTTTCAGCATCAGCCTTCCGTGGAACTTAGTACCGCGCCGGAGCAGGATGGTATCGCCCGGAAGATACGACTGCGCGTTGAGCTGGTCTGTCGAGTTCCACGCAGACTGAGGGGACCGCCCGTCGCCGCCCGGTAGTGCGTTGCCGTCCGCATAAAATGTGCGGCCCTGGGGCGGGGACGCCGGTGTTTGGGCAGCGCCGGCGCACGCAAAGGCAAGCACGACCGTGAGCAGAATGAACGTAAGTCGATCCATAAACAAGGCAGAACGGAAACCACCGTACAAGCACGCACTGAGCTTTGCCACCGCGGCCGTTCAAAAGATGAACTTACCGGCAATCTGCGCAATGCGCGGATTACCGATCGTCCTCTGGATCTCGCCAAAGGTCAAATCGGCCTCGTCTCCGTCAGGATTGGCGAAGTGCGGCGTGTTGAATGTGTTGAACAGTTCGAGACGAAGCTCGAGCTGATAGCGTTCTTTCGCCTGAAAGGTCTTAAACAGCGATGAATCGAGATTGATATAGCCAGGTCCGTAGAGCGAGTTTCTGGCGACGTCACCGGGAGCATTGCAGGTATTGACACCCGTGCCTGTGCAATTGAAATACTGATTGCTGTTACTGAAGGCGGCCGTGTTGAAGTAATGCAGCAGGGTGCGCTGGCCTCTGGGAATATTGGGATCTCCAACCAGCTCCGGCCGCAGCCCCGGCAACACTGAGGTCGGGTTGTTGCCGCGCACCACATTGATCGGGGTTCCAGTGCGCATCATGTAGATGGAGTTCAGCTGCCATCCTCCCAGAACTGCATTGGTGGCGCTGTTCCAGTGCGGAAAGAACTGCTGCCCACGGCCCAATGGAAGCCGGTAGAGTCCGCTGAAGACAAAATTATGGCGCAGGTCGTCATCCGAGTTACCCCACTCGGCGTGCAGGTTGTAGGGATTCTGTGGCTCGTTGTTGTTATAGTGACCGAGGTTAAAGGGCGGCGGCCCGTTGTCCAGATTGTGCGAATAGGTGTAAGAGAGCAGGAAACTCAGATTGCGCGATTCACGTTTCGTGAACTTTACCTGCAGGCCGTTGTAACTGGTGCTGCCGTAATCGCTGAGATACTGAATTTTACCAAGGTTACTGGTAAGACGATTGTCATAGTTATTGCTGCTGTCGGTCGGATTCGCATTGATGTCGCCGATCTGGTAGGAAAGGCCGTGCGCGAGTGTACCGACGTAAGAGACGTCGAGAGTCAGGTTTTGCCCTAAGGCCCGCTCCACAGCAATATTGAACAGCTGCGAAACGCCTGTTTTCAGGTGAGGATCGACGGCATAGGTCGTTTCCAGATTTCCGTTTGTCAGCGTCGCCGGATCGATGCGGCCGCTCGAAGGGGCGTTGATGGTGGTATTGCGCGCAACCCCGCTGTCCAGCACGTATTCATAGGGCGGCCCGTCGTACCAGTAGTTGGTGTAGACATACTGCTCGGCAAACGGAGTGTTCTGGGTCAGGAAGTCTTCGCGGCCGTCGTTCTCGGGCGAGAAGAAGAGGCCGTACCCGGCGCGTGCGACCGTCTTCGAATTGAGCAGATAGCTAACCCCGAAACGAGGACCAAAGTCATTGTTGCGGGCATTCATCAGCGAGCGCGAATTGCCGCCGACACCGGCCAGCAGAATTTGCCCACTGGCAACATCGAAGTTCGATTCGTAGTTATGCGATTCGACATACGGAGCATAGCGCTCGTAGCGCACGCCGTAGTTGAGAGTCAGCCGCGGCGTTACCTTGAACGTATCCTGGCCGTAGAGACCGAAATACCAGCTTTGCGTGTGCGGCTGCGTGAGTTGCAGTCCGATATCGACGTCGAAGGGGAGACCCAGCAACAGATCGGCGATATCTGATCCGCCGTTGTAGAAGAAAGCATCCTGCTGAAAATAGCTGTACGTCGGATCGGCGGTTTGGGAGAAGCCGAAGCTGCCGTAGTATTCAAACCCGGTGGGAAACAGAGTAAAAGACGGGTGGGAATTCAGACCGCGAAACTGTCCCCCAAACTTCAGCTCGTGGCGCGGGATTGAGCTAAACGTAAAATTATCGTCGATTTCGTAGTTGTCGTCGGTTACGTGGTAGGGCTTATACGTGGAGCCGCCCGCCAGGTAGCCGGTGCCCATGTAGATCTGCGGATAGCCGACCGTGACCGGGTAACCAGGCACGGTGATATTGCCGACTCCATACTTGGCAGAGTAATCCGTACCGTTCAGCAGGCTGAAGAGGTTCTCGTGGTAGCTGGAGTAACCGAAACGCAGCTCATTCAACGCGGTGACGCTGAAGACGCGGTCATAGGTTGCAGAGATCGTTTCCCCTTCAACATCTTCCTTATTGGCCTGGTCGGCATCGCCTCCGCCGGGCACAACCGTCGCGCCGTGATAAGGATCGGTGACAAGTTGATTGGAATTGAAGTAGTGGAAGGTCAGATAGACGCGATCCTTACTCGAAATATTTTGGTCGAAGCGAGCATCAACCTGATCCTGATTGTAGTTAGTGGGTGAGTCGACGAAGAAGTTGTTGTACCAGCCATTGCTGGTCCCCGGCAGATTAGGCTTGGCGAAGAAATCCAGCAGCGTCGCCAGGCCAGCCTTGCTGACACGCGATGCGGGGATGATGTTGCCGGCGAACTGCTGCGAGCACCCCCCGTAGCAGGCATACGAGACGTTGGGATCGAAGATGGGGATCTTCAGCCCCGCGGGAACTGTATGGCCGTCAGGAAACGTCTGCCCCGCATTGGGATCGACCATATTCGACATATCCACCGACCCGTCGGGGAGAAACGTGATCTGGTTCACCGGCGGCGTGCTGTCGAGATAGGTGTAGGCGTTCGTCTGGCGGGTGCCCTCGTACGAACCGAAGAAAAAGGCGCGGTTGTGAATGACAGGACCACCAAGAGTGCCGCCGTAATTATGTTGCTTCAGGATCGACGGAGGTTCTTTTGCTCCCAGAAAGCCGTAAGGACGCGCGGCGGTAAAGTTAGGCCGGAAGAATTCGTACGCGTCACCGTGAAACTGATTGGTGCCGGCCTTGGTCTGGATGGAGACGACCGCGCCGCCGGAACTGCCGAACTCCGCGTTATAGGCCGAGGTCGCAACTTTGAATTCCTGAACGGAATCCACGCTGGGCACCACAGTGATGTCCTGGGTGCGGTTGGTCGTGGATTCCACGCCGTCAATGGTGATGGAGTTCCCGTACTCACGGGCGCCGTTCACAGTAACCGCAAACGAGTTGATGCTGCCGTTGGCGGTGGCGACTCCGGGAACCAGGAACGGCAGATCGTAGAAATTACGCGACAGCAGCGGCAAATCGAGTATGTCCTGCGTGCCGATGACAGCGCCGGTTTCGGAACTTTGCGTCTGCAGCATGCTGGGCGCCGTGGTCACCACAACCGTGGTCGCGGCCGCGCCCGGCTTTAGGGTGAAATTCACCAGCAGCTTTTCATCGATAGCCACTCGGGCGTTCAACGCTTCCGCCGTGGCAAAGCCGGGGGCGGTGGCCGTGACTTTATATATGCCTGGAGTCACGTTGAGAACGACATACTCTCCGCTGGCATTGCTGCGGCCCGCGAAAACGGTGCCTTTATTCAGCTCCGTCGCTGCGATGTCGGCATGGGGAATAACCGCGCCCGTGCTGTCGGTCACCTGGCCCGTAATCGATCCGGTCGTCGTCTGTGCATTCGCCTGAGGCACTCCGGTAAGACACAGGCAGAGAACAACGCAGGGGAAGAATATCTTCTGGATTTTCATTCTGACCTCTCCTGAAGCGAATCCGTCCTGAAGCGAACCCGGGTCTTTGCGGGATAGCCGTTTCCGGAATGCGCAGGACGTCTGAGCCGCTGCACGTGCAGGAAACGTTTCCCGTCTTCTACAAGTTTCCGGGAGCAGTCGAAAATTATCCTCCCGCAACACCGGGTGTCAAGTCCTCAGTGACGGGAGAGTCGATTCCGGCAACGAGCGTGGCGCCGCTATTCGTGACGCGGAATGACCCCGAGGTCGGTGAGCCCGTTGACGAAGAACTGCATGGCCAGAGCGACCAGCAGCAGGCCCATGATGCGCACGAGAATGCGGATGCCGGTTTCGCCCAGGAGGCGGCGGATGCGGTCTGCCCCGCTGAGCACGCCGTAGCTGGCGAGCGCGGTAATCGCGATAGAGCCGAGGATGGACAGCATCTGCCAATGGTCCGGCGCCTGACCCACCAGCACCATCACGCTGGAGATGGCGCCGGGGCCGGCGAGCATGGGAATGCCGAGCGGAACGATTCCGGCATCTTCGCGCGCCGCCGCTTCCTGGGTTTCGTCAGAAGACTCCTGCGTGGGCGAGCGTTTGGCTTCGAGCATGTCGATGCCGATCAGCAGCAGGATCAGGCCGCCGGCAATTTCGAAGGCAGGCAGGCGGATACCGAAGAGGCGGAAGATGAACTGACCGGCCAGGGCAAATGAAGTGAGGACGATGCAGCAGGTGACGGCGGCCTTCCAGGCCATGCGACGCCGGCGAGCGGGATCCACTCCGGAAGTGATGGCGATAAAGGAAGGAATCGCAGCGAAGGGATCGACCAGAAAGAAGATGGAACTGAGCGCGAGCAGCGAAAACCGTACATAAGTGGAATTGAGTGCATGTTCAGCTGCAGTCGCGGGTGAGACCATGGCGAGCGGCAGGTCGAAAAGATTTGGCTGCATAAGGCTCCCTTCGCGTTCAAGATGCCCGGCCGACCCGCATTAGACAGGGAAAACTTCACCCTCCGGCCACGCAGAATTTCCCGATACAGATTGGTTGTCCGCCCCGATAAAAAGCTTAAACAGCTTCAAATCTAATGCATTAGAGCCGAAGTCGTCCGTTTGGTCCCACTCGTGCCTTTCTTCTTCACGGCTGCCGGATGCTTTCCCCGCTGCTTCGAATTACCTGGCGCCAATGTTTCGCGACTGCCGCTGGACAGATTTCAGCGTCCCCTGATATCCGGCGATTTCAACAGGAGTCGACCGGCCACGCGAAAACCCACAACTCAAGCTGTGAAAAACGAAGAGGAGAAAGCATGCCCGATATGATGACTTATTCGAAAATGCCTTTTGGCGAACCTTTGCCCTCTCCTTCCATTCTTCTCGCCAGCGACTCGGAGGCACTGGGACTCGCGATTCGGCAAACACTTGCAGACGAAGGTTTTCTGATTCAGTACGCGGGAAACTATGCGCAACTCGATGCCAGTCTGAAAGATGAACAATTCGACATGATTCTGTTAGAAGTGACAGGTGAACATGCGGTCGAATCGGCAGTAGAAACCGCCCTGCGCGTGAAGCGCGCGAACCCCGGACAGTTCGTGGGGTATCTGGCTGATCCGGTGCTGGACGCCAGTGGACTGGCCGGCGATGCCGTCCTTCCTCGCAGTCCGATGAAGCTGCCGGGCAAACTGCGTGCTTTTCTCGCTCAGGAAGATATACACCCCTCATAATTGCAGCGCTCCCTTTTTGTTACAGTCGAATGCGAGTCACTGAAGGGAGCTTATGAGCGTTCGCGCCGTCACCTTTGCCTTTCTATTTTCTGGATTACTGACAGGTGCAGCATCGCTGCATGCTGAAGGTCCATTTCACATCGAACATGAATGGAAGATCGGAGGCGACGGCGGATGGGATTATCTCGCCGTCGATCCTGAATCGAAGCTGCTGTACATTACCCGCGGCAATCACGTCATCGTCGTCGACACCACACAGGGCAAACAGGTAGCCGACATAACAGGGCTGCATGGCACGCACGGCGTGGTGTTCTCTTCCGACGGCGTTCATGGCTACATCACCGACGGGGGAGCAAATCAGGTGGTGAAGTTCAATCGGAAAACCAACACCATCGAGAAGACGATTCCCGCCGGGACCGGTCCGGATGGAGCGGTGTTTGAGCCGGTGACGAAAACGGTGTGGGCCTTCAATGGCCGCAGTCATAATGTGACGGTGATCGACACGACGACGGACCAGGTGGTGGCTACGGTTCCTCTGCCCGGCAAGCCGGAGTTCCCCGTGGCCGATGGAAACGGTTTCGTATACGACAATATCGAGGACAAGAGCGAGATCGTAAAGCTGGACGCAAAGGCACACACGCTGGCGGCGACCTGGCCGGTTGCGCCCTGTGAAAGCCCTTCCGGACTATCGATTGACATTGCTCATCGCCGGCTGTTTCCGGTTTGCGACAACCAGATGATGGCGGTCGTCGACGCAGACAGCGGTAAGGTGATCGCGACGCCTGCCATTGGCGATGGGCCGGATGCGGGACGGTTCTCGCCCAGCGACCAGTATGCCTTCAGTTCAAACGGCGGCAGCGGCACACTGTCGGTGATTCATGAAGACGACCCAAACCATTACAGCGTGGTGCAGAATCTGGCGACGAAGCGCGGGGCTCGGACCATGGCCATGGATCGCGATGGCAGCCATTTGTATGTTGTAACCGCGGAATTCGGACCGCGTCCGCCAGCCACCGCGGAGAATCCGCGACCCCGGCCGGCCATCGTGCCCGGGAGCTTTGAAATCATCGCGATCGCAAAGTAAGATTCGGCGGTAACTCCTGTCGCCATCCCCGTTTTCCAGACCGGGAGAAGTCCAATGACAAGGGGCTTCTCTCGGTTACTTCCAGGTTAATTCGGCCGAAGCCAATCTAACCTTCTGGTGACCCATCCGGGTGACTACGCTGTAACCAATCAGTGACTCGTCTGTGTAACCAAAAGCAGGGCACGGATTCAGACGATGGGTGGTATGATTCCGCATCGATGCAGAGGAAAAACAGGTCAGGTTGGGTTAGCGGTCTGCTGGCCGCGGCGGCGCTGCTGTTGCTGCCGGCCCGAGCGCACGCCGATGCGGGCATTCCCATGCTGCCGGTCAAATACCCCCAGATCGTGTTGTTTCTGGTGCCGGTGATTATGATCGAGGCGGCTTATCTGCGCAGTGAACTGCACAGCCGCTGGCGCCGGACTCTGATCGCGGTATCCGGAATGAATGTGCTGACCATGGGGCTGGGCTATCCGCTTGCCTGGCTGCTGTACGTGTGGCTGAATCAGATGATCGGATTCCCCATGTCCGCAACCGGGATGTTCCAGCATCTGGGTTCGGTGCCGGTGTGGGTGTGTACGCGCATAATGCCCGACTGGGGTGGCGTGCATCAGACGATCTGGCCGGTGCTGGTGATCTTTGTGCTGCTCCTTGTGCCCTCGTACTTATTGTCGGGTGCGATTAAGGCGTGGATCGCCGGATTGTTTGACCTGCTGCACTCCAAAGGCAACAGCCGCCATGCGATATGGACGGCAAATCGCCTCTCCTACCTCTTTCTGGCCGCCGCGGGATGCGTGCTCCTGTACACCATCTATAGCGCCTGAGACCGCTGCATCCCTGCCACAGGGTGGTTCGCGGCGGCGGAGTGCCATTAAACGGAACCTGTCCTGATTCAGGCACATGCGCGAATCGTGTCGGCCTGGATGATCCATGTTTTGCATCGGGCTTCGCGTCCTGAGCTGTCTGCGGCGGCAATGGCGTTCGTCCGCCTTCTGGATTTCCCATGCGCGGTGTTACTTCCGAGACGTGCCGGTCAGCAGAATCGGGCGCTGCCGCACCGCTTCCGGCACAGAATGAAGCCGGAAGGAGCCGGTATGACCGACGCTCCCAATACCATCATCGTCTTATTCCTTTTCCCGATGATCTTTGTTGCGTGCATCCTCTGGGCGACTCACGGCCACCCCGCCGATGCGAACAACGAGGATTTGTCTGTCGTGGCTAAGGATCACTAAGTTCGCCCCTGCGGATGAGGGTTCCGGGACAGTGGCCTTTTTTTGCTCCGACGGGAACCCAGTCAGGACGGGTCTGAGCACCTGTGCACGGCCTTCGTCTAACGGTTCGGAGCCTCTGCCTTCAACCATCCGCCGCCATGCCGTGTCGGATCCATGCGCATGGCCTTGCCCTTGTATGCCTCTGGCGTAAAGGCCCGCCGCGCGTAGTATAGGGTGTTTTGGGGTGGGCGATGCCTGTCAACACCATCATTGAGCCGTTCCGCATCAAGAGCGTTGAGCCGATTCGCTGGACGACGCGTGCGCAGCGCGAGAAGCTGCTGGCGGCTGCACATTACAACATGTTTCTGTTGCCCGCCGACGATGTGCTGATCGATCTGCTGACGGATTCCGGAACCGGCGCCATGTCCACCCACCAGTGGGCGGCGATCATGCGGGGCGACGAGAGCTATGCAGGGAGCCGCAGTTACGATCGTTTCCGCGAGTCGGTTCAGGACATCTTCGGTTACAGGCACGTGATCCCCACCCACCAGGGGCGGGCGGCGGAGCGAATCCTGTTTGGCGTGGCGTGTAAGAAGGGAGATGTGGTTCCCAACAATACGCATTTCGACACGACCCGCGCGAATGTGGAGTTTACCGGAGCCGAGGCCGTCGATCTGCTGACGGCGGAGGGACGGCAGCCGGGGGTGGCCGCTGCTTTCAAGGGAAATATGGATGTGGCGGCGCTGGAGGCCCTGATCGCACGCGTCGGGCAGGAGCGCATTCCATTAGTGATGCTCACGGTTACGAATAATTCGGGCGGGGGGCAGCCGGTCTCGATGGACAACGCGCGTGCGGTGAGCGCGGTATGCCGGCGGCACGGGATTCCCCTCTACTTCGACGCCTGCCGCTTCGCGGAGAACGCATGGTTCATCAAGCTTCGCGAGCCGGGGTATGCGGACAGGACGCCGAAGGAGATTGCACAGGAGATGTTCCGCCTGGGCGATGGCTGCACCATGTCGGCTAAAAAAGACGGCATGGCGAATATCGGCGGTTTCCTGTGCACCAACGACGACAAGCTGGCGCAGCAGGAGAAGGACCTGCTCATTCTGACAGAGGGCTACCCGACGTATGGCGGGCTGGCGGGACGCGATCTGGAAGCGATTGCGGTGGGCGTGCAGGAGGCGCTCGAAGAGGACTACCTGCGCTATCGGATTGCGTCAACGGCATACCTGGGGAATCACATCGCCGCAGCCGGCGTCCCGATTGTGCAGCCGCCGGGCGGTCATGCCATCTACATCGATGCGCGGGCGTTCCTGCCGCACATCCCGCAGGAGCAGTTCCCCGGAGTGGCGTTGTGCTGCGAGCTGTATCTGGAGGGTGGTGTGCGGTCGGTGGAGATCGGCACGCTCATGTTCGCCGCCGCGGCGCAGATGGACCTGGTGCGGCTGGCGATTCCGCGGCGCGTGTACACCCAGAGCCACATCGATTATCTGGTCGAAGTCATTCTGGAGGTCTGGAAGAATCGGGAGGCCATCCGGGGCATGCGGCTGACCTATGAGGCGCCATTCTTAAGGCACTTCACGGCGCGGATGGAGAGAGTGTAAGGGCGGTTCAAAAAGATCTGCTTACCGTTATATGGTTGCGATAAGTAACACCTCATCGCACCGTGCCTCGCCATGGCTCGTTTGAGCTGAACGATGCTCTGAAATAAAGACACTGATCGGTAGAAATGAAAAGGGCAGGTCCCCAGGACCTGCCCTTTCCTCATTCGCGATGAATCGCAGATTACTTTGTTGCGACGACTTCAGCCTTCGCGTAAGCCTGCTCGCGCAGCGCATCGGCCTTGTCGGTGGCTTCCCAGGTAAAGTCCGGCTCGTTGGTACGGCCGAAGTGACCATAAGCTGCTGTCTTGCGGTAGATGGGGCGGCGCAGCTTCAGGCTCTCGATGATGCCTTTCGGGGTGAGCTGGAAGTTTTTGCGGACCAGCTGGACCAGTTCGGACTCATGCAGCTTGCTGGTGCCGAAGGTGTCGACCAGAACGCTGACCGGCTCGGCAACGCCGATGGCGTAAGCCAGCTGGACCTCGCAGCGCTCGGCGAGACCGGCGGCCACCAGGTTCTTGGCGATGTAGCGGGCCATGTACGCAGCGGAGCGGTCCACCTTCGTCGGGTCCTTGCCGCTGAACGCGCCGCCGCCGTGACGGCCCATTCCGCCGTAGGTATCGACGATGATCTTGCGGCCGGTGAGGCCGGTATCGCCCATGGGTCCGCCGATAACGAAGCGGCCGGTGGGATTGATGTGGTACTTGGTGTTCTCGTCGAGCAGATTGGCGGGAAGAACCGCCTGAATGACATGCTTCAGGATGTCAGCGCGCAGGTCTTCCGTCGAAACCGTCTCGGCATGCTGGCTGGAGATGACCACGGCGTCGATCCGGACGGGCTTGTGGTGAGCGTCGTACTCGACGGTCACCTGGCTCTTGCCGTCGGGGCGCAGATAGGGCAGCTTGCCGTCCTTGCGCACTTCGGAGAGGCGGCGGGTCAGCTTGTGCGCCAGCGAGATGGCCGTGGGCATCAGCTCGGGCGTCTCGTTGGTCGCGTAGCCGAACATCATGCCCTGATCGCCGGCGCCACCGGTGTCCACTCCAAGAGCAATGTCGCTCGACTGCTTGTTGATGCTGGAGATGACGGCGCAGGTGTTGGAGTCGAAGCCGTACAGGGCGTTGTCGTAGCCGATGGCGGTGACGACGCCGCGCACCAGGCTCTGAAAGTCGACGTAGGCGCTGGTGGTGATCTCGCCGGCGATGACCACCAGACCGGTCGCGGTCAGAGTCTCGCAGGCGACGCGGCTGTAGGGATCCTGTTCGAGGCAGGCATCGAGGATGGCGTCCGATACCTGGTCGGCAATCTTGTCAGGGTGGCCCTCGGTCACGGACTCCGAGGTAAAGAGAAATCTTTCGGAAGCAGGCAAGGATTTCCTCCAGAGATGCGCGGAATTCCTCGCTATCAGGCGGCGGATTCCGTCAGGGGTGCTCTAGCCATCGTACCAGGACCGGAGGGCGGGGGCAAAGGGTTGCAGCGGAAGGGAGGGAGGGGGGACTGAATGGGGAAAACCGGGGGGTGAGGGGGCCCAGAGCACAGGGCTCAGGGCTCAGGGCTCAGGGCTCAGGGCTCTGGGAAAGCTAACGTCAATCTGGTTCTGCCATCAACCCCTACTGCGGTTTCGCTGGCTGCTGCTGCGCGGGCGGAGTTTGCCCGGCCGGCGCCTGCTTCTGCTGGCCCGTCTGATTCGACTCGCTCGTAATGTCCTGCCCCCCATAGAGGATGCGGATGCTGGTGCGGAACTGGTGGTAATTGGTGTACTTCACCGTTTCGCGCATATGCACATCCTGGCTCAGGTAGCCGTGACCGGCGGTGAAGTGGAGCGTGCCGTCGCCGTGAGTATAGACCGGGAACCAGTACTTGCCGTCGATCTGCTGGCGGTACGTGACAAACGGGATAGAGAGATCTTCGTGCCCGGCGCGCAGATCGTCCGGGACATTTTTGCCATTGGTGACCACGATCTGGTGATCCTGCTGGTCGACCCAGATGCGGCCCTGGAAGTAGCGCTTCTTCTTTTCGATGACCTTCGGCTTGACATCGAAGACCCAGGTTTTGACCTCGTCAATCTGCTGCTTGCCGACGTAGGTGATGTCGTACTGGGGAGCATCCTCGGTGGTCAAAACGAAGGGCAGGCGCTCCTCGATGTCGGCGAAATCAGCCGGAGTCATCATGACACGGGTTAGCGTGGCTTCCGGGGCATCGATGACGTGCTCCATCCGCCGGCCTTCGGGGTCGAAGGTGATATCGGTGACCTGGTAGTACTGTCCGTCGGGCTTGTTGTCGTCGTCGAGCGTTTCTACGCGGACACTGCGGGTATAGGTGTAGTTGTCGAGTGCCTGGCGGAAGATAGCCTCCTTCGCAGTGAACTCGGTGACGATCTGCTGGACCGGGATGGCAGGCTGGGTAGTGTCGAGGGGGCCGAATCCCGAGTCGAGGGGCATAGAGGTATAGGAGACCTGGGCAGAGATCAGCGGCGCCGCCGAGAGCAGGCCGAGCAGCAAAATCGCCTGCAAAAACAAAGCCGAGATGGGCACGGGGAAGCGGACGGGGCGTTTGCTGAGGAAAGACACGGCGGGTCTCCTGTGTTGTAAGGATAGACGCAACCGAAAGCGCTGAGGATATGCCAGGCCGCAGGAGCCGAAAATCCGACCGGACAGCGAACCGAAACGTCCAGGGACGGGGGGCCGGCGATCTGGCGGAAGAATTCTGCACGTTTGGGTGACCAGAGAGCAAAATTGTGATTACTCGCGTCGGGTTCCCGCTCAAAAATCCATTCCTGAATGGCGGTTTGAGCAATTACACTGGCGGGACCAAACTCCCTGCACCGTATAGCGATGCCCATGGACGTAGCCCTCTCCCAAGTACCGACGCTGGTGTTGCTGACGGTGCTGATGGCGGTTTTTGGGGCCCTGTGGCTGCAGGGACGGCGCTCCCAGGCTGGCCAGCGGAGCGACGGCGACGCCCCCACGGTGCGACTGCGGAAACTCCTGTGGCTGGCAGGATGGGCCTTCTGTGTATTACGGCTCGTAATCGAGGCTTCGGGCCATGGCGCGTCCGGCTGGGGCCTGGCAGCAGCGCAGTCCTGTATGGAGATTGTGCCGCTGATGTTTCTGGCGTCGCTGGCGCCGCAATACCTGATCCACCGACCCAGGATTCCGTTCGTTGTGGCCTTTGGCGTTCCGCTGGTGGCGTTTACCGTGCTGGTTTCGGTGGATCCGCAGCCGGGATTGCCGGTGCGGGTGTTGCTGGCGCTGTGCCTGTTCACGGCCATCGCCATCGCCGCTGCATGGAGTCTGCGGAAAAATCTCGTCCCGGTATGGCTAAGCCTGCTCATTGTGGGGCTGGTGGGAGCGGGCTGCATCGTTGTGATGGCCCAGCAGCAGTACCAGCGGGTACTGATGCTGGCGCACAGCGGCATCCTGCTGATGACAGCCTATCTCTTCGTCTCCGCATTTCGAAGATTGACGGCGGGCGTGGTGTTCACCTCAGGTGGGCTGGCGGTATGGGCTCTGCCGGCAGTGATCCTGACTATCTACAATCGGCCGGTATCGTCCCCGGCCCTGGGCCACCTGCTGAATCTGGTGCGCGTGATCACCGCGGTCGGCATGGTGGTGCTGGTGCTGGAGGATGAGGTTGCGTTTAACCTGGCGGGGCGGCAGCGCGACCGGCGCGCTCGGCTGGAGATGGAAAAGTACACGGAACTGCATCTGGCTCCGATCTCCTTCGACGAGGACAAGCGCGAATATGAGAAGGTGTGCTCCACCATCGCCGGCGTCAGCCGTTTTCACCAGGCGGCAATTTTTCTGCGCAGCGCCGACGGGACTTTCCGTCTGACCGCCCAGGCAGGGATGGAAGGAGCGCTGGAAGGCGCCCTGGATGCGCTGGCCCGGCGCACAAATGAAGAAAAAGCGCGAGCGGCAGCGACGGAGAGATACTTCTCAAAACAGATCGGCAGCCTGATCCTCGGGGATTTGACGCCCCTGATGGAGCCGGGGGACGAGCTGAAGCAGATGAATTTCCGCAAGGTCTGGCTGATCGGCCTGCGAACGCGAGACGGCCAGTTACAGGGAGCCCTGTTGCTGGCCGGGCTGAGGAATCCGGAGGAACCGCTGCTGACCGAGGATGTTCTGCCCCTCGAACTGCTGGTAGCACGCATGGCGGCGGCACGGGAGCATCAGGGACTGGTGCGCAGGCTGATCCGGTCGGAGCGGCTGACGGGGCTCGGTCAGCTGGCGGGGGGCGTCGCGCATGAGCTGAACAATCCACTGACCGTGGTGACGGGTTATGCAGAGCTGCTGGCCGAGAGTGGCAGCGCGGCCACCCGCGATGCCGCCGGCGTGATCCTGAACGAGGCGCGGCGAATGAAACAGATCATTGAAAGCCTGATGCGCTTCCAGCGGGCCGAGCCGGAGCCGCGGGCTGCGGTCTCGGTTGGCTTGCTGCTGGAGGATATTGAGAAGCTGGTGCGGCCTGAACTCGAGACTGCGCGCGTGGAGATGCAGTTGCGCGTTCCCGTCGGCCTGCCGCGGGTGCGGGCCGACGGTGAACAGATGCGCCAGGTCTTTCTGCAGGTCATCAAAAACGCGATCGGCTCGCTCGAGGAGACGCCGGAGGGCGCGGAGCGGCGGTTGCTGGTGGAAGCGGCAGCGATCGGTGGCAATGTGCAGGTGATGTTTTCCGATACCGGCCCGGGATTCGCCGATACGGCGCGCGCTTTCGACCCCTTCTACACGACGCGCCACCCAGGCGAAGGAGTGGGGCTGGGGCTGAGCGTCTGCTATTCCATCATTCGCGAGCACGGTGGAGAGATTTCGGCCGTTAACCTGGATCCGCACGGAGCCGCCGTTGTGATCGAACTGCCTGTGGATGAGGCGAGCGCGGCTCCGAGTCGCTTTCGGCCGCCGGACTTCGAGGAGAGCAGAATGCTGACAGGCCATGGGCCGGCTGCGCGCGATTTACGATAGGGCTGGCATTCCCGTTTACAGAAGATCGAGGACAGGCATGAAGGGAACCGTGTGGGTCGCGGCGGCACTGGCCGCGGCGATGACAATGGCTGCACAGACGCCAGGGACGCCGGCCGTGGGAGCACCAGGCGCAGAAGCATCGGGACGGCGGCCGATGACCTTCGCGGACATGATGAAGATGCGGCGGCTGGGCGATCTTGCCGTTTCGCCGGACGGGCGATGGGTGCTGTTCTCGGCGACGGACGTGAGCCTTGAGAGGAATACACGCACGCCTCACCTGTGGATCGTACCGGCTGCGGGCGGAAAGGAAACCCCGCTGACGGCTTCCTCAGCGGGCGAGAGCCGGGGACGGTTTTCGCCGGACGGGAAACGGATTCTGTTTCAGAGCGCGCGCAGCGGGGGCCAGCAGATCTGGCTGGCGGATTTTGATACAGCGGCAGGCACAATCGGCGAGCCGCGGCAGCTGACGCACATCAGCAGCGACGCGGATAATGCGACGTGGTCGCCGAATGGGCAGCACATTTTGTTTACGTCGTCGGTGTATCCGGAGTGCAGTGCGTCGGGTCAGTCAGGACCGGATGAGGACGCGTGCGACAAAAAGCGCGATGACGAGCAGGCGCAGTCGAAGGTGAAGGCGCAAATCTTTACCCACCTCTTATACCGGCACTGGAATGCGTTTACAGACGACAAGCGGAGCCATTTATTTTTGGCTTCGGCGGAGGATGGAAGCTTTCGGGATTTAAATCCGGGGGATACGCACGATGTGCCGCCGTTTTCTTTAGGAGAACCCGACGGATGGGATTTTTCTCCGGATGGACGCGAGATTGCGTTCGAGGAGAAAAAGGTCGATGACCCGGCGCTGAGCACGAACGTGGACATCTTCACGCTGCGCCTCATGGACGATGCGGACAATCCCGTCCCCGGTGCGCAGGCGGTGAAGATTTCAACCAGCGAGGGCGGGGATTTCACGCCGCGGTATTCGCCGGATGGCAAGTGGATCGCGTGGCGGATGCAGAAGCGGGCGGGGTATGAGAGCGACCGCTTCCGGCTGGTGATTTACAACCGCGCAACGAAAGAAATTCGTGAGGTGTTGCCGAATTTCGACCGCTGGGTGGACGAGGAGGCGTGGGGCCCGGATTCGCAGACGATCTACTTTGCGGCTGGCGAGCATGGTGAAGAGCCGATCTACTCAGTCGCCGCAGACGGCTCGCAACTCTCGAGGCTGACCTGGACCGGCGAGTTTGGAGACCTGCATCCGGCCGCCAACGGCAAGTCATTCATCGCTTCGAAGATGACGGTCCGCGAACCGTCGGAAGCGGTGGCTCTGCAACTGGATGATTTCCCGCAGACTGAGGTGCACAACGCGCAAAAACCGGCCCCTCCCGGTTCCGTCGAGAGTGCCACATACAAAGAGCTGCATCAGACCGACCTGACTCACATCAACGATGCTGTCCTGAAGCAGCTTGATCTGCCGAAGATGGAGTCCTTCTGGTTCACCTCGATCGGTGGGGTGCGGGTGCAGGGCTTCATCATCCAGCCGCCCGGGTTCGATGCTTCGAAAAAGTATCCGGTGAAGTTCCTTATTCATGGCGGGCCGCAGGGGGCGTGGGGCGACGACTGGAGCTACCGCTGGAATCCCGAGCTGTTTGCGGCCAACGGCTACGTCGTCGTGATGATCAATCCGGGCGGCTCGACGGGTTATGGGCAGGCCTTTGTGGATCGAGTCAACGGCGACTGGGGCGGGCGACCCTACATCGACCTGATGCGCGGATTGGACTATGCGGAGCAGCATTATCCATTCATCGACAAGACGCGGGAATGCGCGCTGGGCGCAAGCTACGGCGGCTACATGGCGGACTGGCTGCTGGGGCACACGGACCGCTTCAAATGCATCGTGAGCCACGATGGCATGTTCAACACCGAGTCGGCGTACGGGACCACCGAGGAGCTGTGGTTCAACGAATGGGAGTTCAAAGGAACTCCCTGGACCAACCGCGCGCTCTACCGGCGGTGGTCGCCAATGCTGGCAGAGACGCACTTTAAGACGCCGACGCTGGTGGTGCACAGCCAGCTCGATTACCGGCTGGATGTTTCGGAGGGGTATCAGCTCTTCGACACCCTGCAGCGGATGAAGGTGCCGTCGAAGATGCTGTATTTTCCCGATGAGGGACACTGGGTGCTGAAGCCGCAAAATTCCGAGCTTTGGTACAAAACGGTGAACGACTGGGTGGATGAGTGGACCCATTCGACTCCTCCTCGCTAAGCGAGGAGTCGCTCAGGGCAGGCTCCGAAGCGGACATTAGCAGGTAGAGTGAATCAAGCATGATTGCGCATTTGCGGGGACGGTTGTTCGCGAAGAGTCCGGGCCAGGCCATTGTGGAGGCCGGGGGCGTGGGGTACGACGTTACCATCAGCGTGCCGACCTTTACGGCGCTGCCGAAAGAGGGCGGCGAGGTTGCGCTGCACATTCACACGCATGTACGGGAAGACATGCTGGCGCTGTACGGCTTTCTGGAGCGCGAGGAGAAGCGCTTGTTTGAGCGGCTCATTACAGTGTCGGGCGTGGGGCCGAAGCTGGCGGTGACGATTCTGAGCGGGCTGAATCCGGAGCGGACGGTGGCGGCGATTCGCGCGCAGGATCACGCGACGCTCACGCGGATTCCGGGCGTGGGGAAAAAGCTCGCCGAGCGGCTGGTCGTCGAGTTGAAAGACAAGCTCGAAGATATGGCCGTGGCTCCGGTGGCCGGCGTGAAAGCTCCGGCGGCGGAAGATGTGCTGTCGGCGCTGGTGAACCTTGGCTATCAGCGGCCCGCGGCGATGAAGGCGATTGAGACGGCGGTAGAGAAGGACAAGGCCGCAGGGGAAAATTTCGACGAGCTATTCCGCGGGGCGCTGAAGGTGATCCGATAGGACTACGCGTCCAGCGAGACGCACGGCCTCGCGGTCGCCCCAAAGGCACGCACCTGCCGGAAGGCATGGTAGGCGCGGCATTCATGCCGCGCCTACCTGATCGCCGCCTTGCTCCGGCCTTATTCGATCACGGCTATTTTGGCGCGTTTACCTACGCGAACGGTGATACGGGTGGGGAGCGAATTGATCGCCAGGCCCGGAGTGGAGACGGTTTCGCCGTCGAGGCGGACGGCGTTTTCAGCCAACTTGCGGCTGGCTTCGGCGCCGGATGCGGCCAAACCAGTGCGGACGAGGAGCTTGGGGACGCGAATATGGAGTCCGGGCGCCGAGGCTGAGTTGGTGAGCTCGGCGAAAGCGATGCGCACTTCTTCCAGCCCTTCGACGTCGTCGCTCTTTTGCTGAAACTGCCGCGCCCAGTTTTCGTCGGCCGCCTGCGCGGCTTCCTGCGCACTGGAAGCCGGCGACGATGGTGCGCGCGAGGCGCTTCTTGGCTTCCATCGGGTGCAGCGCGCCGGAAGCGACGTCGGCCTGCATGCTGGTCGATTTCGCGACTGGCGGAGATCGGTGAGCAGAGTCCAGTAGCGCCACATCATCTCGTCGTTGATGGACATGAGCTTGCCGTACATCTCCTGGGGCGGCTCGTGGATGCCGATGGCGTTGTTGAGCGACTTCGACATCTTCTGCACGCCGTCGAGGCCCTCGATGATGGGCGTCATCAGGACGATTTGCGGCGACTGGCCGAAGTCGCGCTGCAGCTCGCGTCCGGCGAGGAGATTGAATTTCTGGTCGGTGCCGCCGAGCTCGACGTCGCAGCTTGCAGCGCGACGGAGTCGTATCCCTGGGCGAGCGGATAGAGCAGCTCGTGAAGGGAGATCGGCTGCTCGTTCTGGAAACGCGCGTGGAATTCGGCGCGCTCGAGCATCTGCGAGACGGTGAACTTCGCGGCGAGGCGGATGATGTCTTCGAAGGTGAGCTTGCCCAGCCACTCGGAGTTGAAGCGGACCTCGGTTTTCTCGCGATCGAGGATGCGGAAGACCTGGTCGGTGTAGGTCTTCGCGTTCTGGTCGATTTGTTCGCGCGTGAGCGGCTTGCGCGTGACGTTGCGGCCGGTGGGATCGCCGATGAGCGAGGTGTAGTCGCCGAC
Organism: uncultured Acidobacteriota bacterium; assembly: GCA_963825195.1. Lineage (GTDB taxonomy): Bacteria > Acidobacteriota > Terriglobia > Terriglobales > Acidobacteriaceae > Palsa-343. Next base: position 3,254,288 of record CAWGSD010000005.1, on the reverse strand, counting down.
GAGGAAGATGACCTGGTGGCCGAGGTCCTGGAAGTGCTTGAGCTTGCGCATGAGGACGGTGTGGCCGAGGTGCAGGTCGGGAGCGGTGGGATCGAATCCGGCCTTGACGCGCAGGGGCACGCCGGTCTGGCGAGACTTTTCGAGGCGCGCGCGAAGCTCCTCGACGCGGATGATTTCAGCCGCGCCCTTCTGGAGCAGGTCGAGCTGCTCATCGACGGGAAGGAAAGTGGACATGCGTGAGAACTAGTATAAAAGCGGCCGGCAGACAGCGATGAAGCGGCGACGGTTAGCGGAAGGCCGGACCGTCATGGCGATCAGCGCTCGGCTTCGCTCCAGCCAAAAGCGTTGGAGAAATGCTCGAAGTCGGCAGCCTTCCCTGCTTCGAAGTAGATGGAGAGGATGTCGAAGCGGGTGGGAACTTCGCGATCCGGAAGCTGGCGCAGGTAATGGCGGGCGAGGCGCCGCAACGTGCGGCGCTTGTCGCGATCGACGGCGGCTTCGGCAGGAGCGACGGCGCGAGTGGTGCGGGTCTTCACTTCAATGAAGCAGAGGGTGTTCCCCTGCTTCTCGGGAAGCCAGGCGATCAGGTCGAGATCACCGGGAGCGCGGGCCGAGCGCCAGGCGCGTGCAACGACGATGTATCCGCGACGCCGGAGCCAGAAGAAGGCGGCGCGCTCTCCCCTGAGGCCTGTCGCCAAATGAGTGGCGAGCACGGGTCGACGGGGCGTGGCTTCGCGGTCGAGAGCGTTCAGCGCGGATTCCATCAGGCGAAGACGTGTGGCGATAAACACTGGGGTTATTGTGAGGCGGCGCCCGGAGTTGCGCAAAGTACGTCGGTCATGCAAGTCAAAAATAAAATCGAGACTCGGGTCACTCGACCAATAGTTCAGAGACGAGCGGCCGGATCCGAAGGTGACGAATTATCGGAGGAAGAGGAGGTAGATGCCAACGCCAATGCCGATGGCGGCCAGCAGCAGGGCGAGGATTACGGCATTGCTGGCAATACGTCCGGGGATCCAGGAACCGGTGCGCAATTGACGGACCGTGCGGATGTGATCAGTTACTGCGGTAATGTTGACGACAACGCCGAGCGCAACCAACGCCACTCCCGAATAGACGGAGACACCGGTATGGCGCGGCGTGGGCTGCTGTCCCGCCTGGAACTCGCGCAGGAAGAGGCCGAAGCGGGCTAATGCGAAGCCAACACCCATCAGGCCAAGGCCGGTACGGATCCACGCAAGAAAAGTGCGCTCGGCGGCGAAGTAGGTTCGGGGGTCGTCGAGTTCGCTGGGCATCGCTGTAGTTGGATGGTACCGGAGGCGCGGCCACTCTGCTGAGGAGGCGCAACACAGCAAAAGGCGAGCCCGAAAGCTCGCCTTTTGTGTTGTCTCTTTAAACTTGTATGCGTCTTTACAGAGGCTGAACGTCAGCTGCCTGCCAGCCCTTTGGCCCCTTCACGACGTTGAACTGCACGGCCTGACCTTCCTGCAAACTCTTAAAGCCATTGGCGGAAATGGCAGAGTAGTGCACGAAGACATCTTCGCCGTTCTGGCGCGAGATGAAGCCGTAGCCCTTCGCGTCGTTAAACCACTTCACAGTACCTTGTTCCATTTTGTTGCTATGTCCTGAATTGAATTGCGCTGGAGTGAATCGGAGCGAAACTGGCAGAGGCCTGATGCTAGTTGGGCATGGCGAACGACTGCTCTTGCCCGGTTCGTTTCTAACGCTGCCTTAGAGTGTAGCAGAGTCCTCAAAATCCGGCATGAGGTAATTCCCTGTTTTGGCGTGACTTGACACAAAGCGGGGGGGGGCGACGAGCTGGAACCGCCAACGCAGAGGAGGCGAGGGCGGGGTCCTCCAGCGTGCCTCAGTCCGGGATTTGCGCATTCAGCATGGCCTGCTGAGCATCGAGCTGGGCCTGCTGCGTCGCCATCTGAGCGGCCTGCATCGCCTGATCGGCGTCGAGCTGCGCCTGGGCCATAGCCATCTGGGCTGGATCGGCGCCGAAAGCCTGCTGAGCGGTGATTTGCGCCTGGGCGGTTGCCGCCTGCACATCGTTCATGGCCTGGGTAGCGAAGAGTTGGGCCTGATCGCTGGCGATCAGGGCCTGCTGGGTGGCCATGGTGGCCGCGTCCTGGGCCTGGGCTCTGTTTCCAGCAGCAAATGCAGCGAAGATAAGGAGAACCAAGGCAGTTCTCATGGGGTAACTCCTGCTCTGTCTGGTTGAACAGAGGTTCGGGAAAAAAGTCTCTGTGCGTTTTTCGCGGGTCCGTCGCAGGTATGCTGGTTGGTTCATGACTGGCGAGGGTAAGGGACAGACGGCGCTGCTGGGCGAGGCGCTGGCGGAGCTGGAGGCGGAGTTTGCCGGGCTTCCGGCCTACACGCCTGCCGTGCCGGGCGCGGAGCGCATGGCTGCGGTGCTGGCAGAGGCGGCGCAGCGGCTGGGGGACAACTATCCGTATTTTCATCCGCTGTATGCCGGGCAGATGCTGAAGCCGCCGCATCCCGTAGCGCGCGCCGCCTATGCCCTGGCGATGCGGCTGAACCCGAACAACCATGCGCTGGACGGAGGCCGGGCCAGTTCGCGCATGGAAGTGGAGGCGGTGCGGGCGATTGCCGGCATGTTCGGCTGGACCGAATTTCTGGGCCACCTGACCAGCGGCGGGACTTTTGCGAATCTGGAAGCGCTGTGGGTCGCAGGGCAAATCGCGCCGGAGAAGACGATTGTCGCCTCGGAGCAGGCGCACTATACGCACAGCCGTATCAGCGGAGTGCTGCAGCTGCCCTATGCCAGCGTGGCTACCGATGCGCGGGGCCGCATGGACGTGCGCGCGCTGGAGACCGAGGTGGCTGCGGGCACGGTCGGAACGGTGGTGGCGACGCTGGGGACAACCGCCGTCGGCGCGGTAGATCCGCTGGACGAGATTTTGGCACTGCGGGACCGATATGGGTTCCGGATCCATGTGGATGCGGCGTATGGTGGCTATTTCCGGCTGGCTTCCACTCTGGACGAAGAGGCGAGGCGGGCCTTCGAACGGATCAGCGAGGCGGACTCCATCGTCATCGATCCGCACAAGCATGGGCTGCAGCCGTATGGGTGCGGATGCATACTGTTTCGCGATCCGGCGGTGGGTCGCTTTTATAAGCACGACTCGCCCTACACCTACTTCACGTCCCAGGAGCTGCACCTCGGAGAGATCAGCCTGGAGTGTTCCCGGGCCGGGGCGTCCGCAGTCGCTTTGTGGACTACGCAGAGGCTTCTGCCGTTGGTGACGGGCGGCGCGTTTGCGCTTGGACTGGAGCAGGGCCGCGAGGCAGCGCTGCGGCTGTATCAATATGTTACAGAGGAGCCGCGGTTCGTCCCCGGGCCGAAGCCGGAGCTGGATATTCTGGTTTGGGCGGTGCGGGCAGCCAGTGTAGTTGAGTCATCCCGGCGCGCGCAGGAGATCTTCGATCGTGCCGCGGCGGCGGACTTGCATCTGGCTCTGGCGCAACTGCCTGCACGCTTTTTCCCCGAGGCTGGCTGGACGGATGCGGGCGAGGAAGCCAGGGTGACGTGTCTGCGGTCGGTGCTGATGAAGCCGGAACATCTGGCCTGGGCAGACGAAATTGCCCAACGGTTGAGGCGGGCGCTGGACGGGAATCCCGCAAAGTGAGGAAAATGGATGGCCGTTATGGAGTTGTCGCGCGTCTCGATGCAAACGGATACACTGGCGGTCGTGGTTCTGCCGGAACTGGGCGGCAAGATAGCCTCGCTGCGATGGCTGCCAGGGAATCTGGAATTGCTGCAGGCGCCGCTGGCGGATTACGTGCCGCGCACCATGACGATGGGCTTCGAAGAAGGCGATGCCGGCGGCTGGGATGAGTGCCTGCCTTCGGTGGCGAGCTGTTCTCTGGTCACACCGAGCAGGGTGGTTCGGGTGCCGGACCATGGGGATTTCTGGAGACTGCCGTGGAGTTGCGAACAGGCGGGGAACGAGATTCGGATGGCGGCGACGGGAGTCAGCCTGCCTCTGCGCCTGGAGCGAACGCTGACGTTCAACGACGATGCTCTCCGGATCGACTACCGGGTCGAGAACGTCGGTGACGAGCCGGTGGGGTACGCGTGGTCGGCGCATCCGCTTTTTGCTGTCGATCCCGAAGACCGGCTTCTGCTGCCGGAGTCGGTGAAAGCGGTGCGGGTGGAAGGATCGGCCGGTCAGAGGCTGGGCGGGAAAGGCATGGAGCATACGTGGCCGCGAACCAAGGCGAAATCCGGAGACGTGATTGATCTGAGCCTGGCAGGCGGGATCGGCGATGGAACGGGAGACAAAGTCTTCGCGCCGGCCCCGTCCGAGGGATGGGCGGCAATCATCCGGCGCCAACGCGGTGTGTGGATTGAAGTAAGGTTCGATCCGCAACGGATGCCGTGGCTCGGCTTGTGGCTTTGTTATGGCGGCTGGCCGGTAGGCATGGCGCGTCGCCAGCAGTGCGTAGCTGTCGAGCCGTGCACCGCGCCTGTGGACTCGCTGGCCGAAGCTGTCGAGCAGGGGTCGGCCCGGAAACTGGCGGCGGGAGAATTCGATTCATGGGCTATGCAGGTCAGGGTTCAGGCTGTCGCGGGCTCGTGAGGGAAGCAGGAGGAATACTGTGGCAGCAAACGATACCGAGATGTTGAATGGCAGCCTCGTCACCGAGATTCATTTCAAGCATTTTGGCGGCGATCCTCGGCTGTTTCTGGCTCCCGGACGCGTGAACCTGATCGGGGAGCACACCGATTACTCCGGCGGGTTCGTCATGCCGGCGGCCATTGATTTCGGGACCTTCGCGTCGGCCTCGCTCCGCAGGGACCAGCGAACGGAAATCTGGTCGGAAAACTTTGCCGAGGGCGTGACCTTTGGCCCCGGCGAGGTTCCGGAGACGCGCGTCGGGCACTGGTCGGATTATCCCCTCGGAGTGGCATGGGCGCTGCGCCAGGCCGGTGTGGAGGTTCCGCCGTACAGCCTCACCCTGCAGGGCGATGTTCCGTTGGGGGCCGGCCTGAGTTCCTCGGCGTCGATTGAGGTGGCAACAGCATTCGCCTTGCTGAGTCTGACCGGGGCGAAAATGTCGCGCAACGAAATTGCAATGCTTTGCCAGCGGGCGGAGAACGTTTTCGTGGGCGCATCGTGCGGCATCATGGATCAGTTCATCGCCTGCAATGGCGCCGAGAACCATGCTCTGCTCCTGGATTGCCGATCGCTGGAGTTTCGCCTGGCGCCGATCCCGCACGATGTGAGCCTGGTCATCGCCAATACCATGGTGAAGCACTCGGTGGCGGGCGGCGAGTACGGGACGCGCCGGCGGGAAGTCGAGGAGGGAACGGCGATTCTTCGACAGCACCGGCCGGAGATCGAGTTGCTGAGAGACGCGACCCCGCAGGACCTGGAAAAGTGGGGACACGAAATGCCGGACAACATCCTGCGGCGCTGCCGGCACGTCATCACAGAAAACCTGCGGACGGTGGCCGCTGCGGATGCGCTGGAGGCCGGCAATCTGCGCAAGCTCGGCGACCTGATGGCCGCGGCGCACGTGAGCTATCGGGACGACTTCGAGGCAAGTTGCGTGGAGGCCGACCTGATGGTCGAGGCTGCTCAGACCCTTCCCGGCCTGATCGGTGCGCGGCTGACCGGCGGCGGCTTCGGAGGATGCACCGTCAATCTGGTGGAGCAGCGGCATGCGGAGGCGTTCGCTGCGGCCCTGAAGGAACAATATCGGGCGGCCACCGGAATTGACGCCGAAATCTACCGGTGCCACGCCTCGGCCGGCGCGCATGCGATCGCGGAGGAGGCACTGAGATGACGCTGCGGGAATTTTATCTGGAGCGGTTCCGGACAGAGAGGCCGGTCTTTCTGCGCGTCCTTAAGGCGCTCCCCGCGGACCGGATGGATTACAAGCCGCATGAGCGGTCCCCTTCCGCTGAGCAACTGGTCTGGACCATGACCGGGGAACTGCAGACGTGTCTGGAGGTTGTGAAGGACAACCGGGCCGAATGGAGACGTGAGCCGGCGCCACCGCTGGCGGAGATGATCGCACTCTACGAAGGGCGATCAGCCGAGCTGGCCGAAAGGGTGGCGGCCCTGGACGAAGAGGCGTGGAATCGGAAGGCGCAGTTCTATTTCAAGGGTGACGTTGTGTCGGAGCAGCCGGCGGGGCAGTTTCTCTGGTTTATCCTGTTCGACGCGATCCATCACCGGGGGCAGCTCTCTGCCTATCTGCGGCCGATGGGTGGCAAGGTTCCTCCAATTTACGGACCGTCAGGCGACGAACGGCCATCATAGAAGTACGGGGCCAACCCGGGAGGAAAATTCCACAGAAGGGTCATTCCGGCGTTGAGGCGCCAGTGAAAGAATCACACGGTTCGTTATTCTGCGTGAGACACTTAGGGATTGCCTTATCCTGAAGAACAGGCGCTGGATCGAGGCCGGAGAAGACGTTTACACATGCGCTTTATTAATCGTTCTCAATATTTCCCCCCGGAAGGTTTAACGGTGGGCGGGGTTGTTGCTTATTTTTCGATGGAAATCGCTGTGGCCCCCGAGATGCCCACCTACAGCGGAGGCCTGGGAGTTCTCGCCGGAGATACACTGCGCGCCGCCGCGGATATGGGATTGCCTGTGGCTGCCGTGACCCTGGCGCATCGGAAGGGATACTTCCGCCAGCATCTGGACGCAACCGGAATCCAGAGCGAGGAGCCGCAGCCGTGGAGCCCGGAGACCATGCTGAGCGGCCTCGAGCCGCTGGTGACGGTCAACATCGAAGGACGCCCTGTGGCCGTACGGTCGTGGCGCTACGAAATGGAGGGAGTGGCGGGACACCGCATCCCCATCTATTTGCTTGATACCGATCTGGAGCAGAACGATCCGCGCGACCGCGGGCTGACCGATTACCTGTACGGGGGCGATGCGGACTACCGGCTGCGCCAGGAAGCGATCCTCGGCATCGGTGGTGCGCGCATGCTGCACGCTCTCGGCTACACCCCATCGGTGTACCACATGAATGAAGGCCATGCTTCCCTGCTGACTATTCCCGTCATGGAGCAGGAGTTGCACGGCGCGTCGCTGCAGACAGCTACCGAGCGCGATGCGGAAGCCGTGCGGCGGAAATGCGTGTTTACCACGCATACTCCGGTGCCGGCCGGGCACGATCGCTTCTCCGGCGAGCAGGCTTACCGGATTTTGGGCGGCGAAAGCGCCGGCCTGCTGGAGCGATTCGGATGCTTCCACGATGGGCTGCTCAACATGACGTATGTCGCGCTGCGCTTCTCACGCTTTGTCAACGGCGTAGCCATGCAGCACGGCAAAGTGTCGCGGCAGATGTTTCCGGAGTACACCATCGACGCGATTACCAACGGCGTGCACGCCGGGACCTGGACGGCACCCTCGGTGCAGAAGGTTTTCGATAAGCACCTGCCGCGCTGGCGCCAGGACAATGTGACGCTGCGCTACGCCATCGATATTCCGGAGAATGAGATCGTGGAGGCGCACGCCGTCTCGAAGAAGATCCTGCTGGATTTTGTGAAACAGGCGACCGGTGTCGAAATGCAGCCGGACGTCTTCACCATCGGTTTTGCACGTCGCGCCGCCACCTACAAACGCGCCGATTTGCTGTTTACCGATCCGGAGCGCCTGGTACGGTGCGCCGAAAACCAGGGCGGCATGCAGATCCTGTATGCGGGCAAAGCGCATCCCGCCGATGAACCGGGGAAGGCGAAGATCCGGCGAGTGATCGAGCTGGCGCGCGAACTGCGCGAGAGCGCCCTCAAAGTCGTGTACCTCGAGAACTACGAGTGGAAGCTGGGCGCGCTGCTCACCGGCGGCGTGGATCTGTGGCTGAACACGCCGCGGCGTCCGTACGAAGCGTCCGGCACCAGCGGCATGAAGGCCGCGCTGAACGGGGTGCCGAGTCTGAGCATTCTCGACGGCTGGTGGATCGAGGGCTGGATCGAAGGCGTGACGGGATGGGCCATCGACGACCACGAGGATGAACCGGGCGAGGCGCGTTCGATGTACGAGCATCTGGAGCAGGTGATTCTGCCGCTCTTCTACAGGGACCAGGGTCAGTGGCGGCGCATCATGCGTTCGACCATCGCGCTGAACGGCTCGTTTTTCAATACCCAGCGAATGCTGGAGCAGTACGTGATCAACGCATACTTCCCCGAGCAGCGCGTGGAGAATAATTCCGAGGCGCCTGAACCGACGCTCGAAGGCTCGATGGCACATTAAGCCCGCGGGGACACGCTGTTCAGAGGAGCGTGTCCCTGCAGCAGCACGCTTCGGTTTATCCGCTGGCTGGGGCCGTTTGACAGGACAGAGAGCGCGCCGGTGCGGTGCTATACTTTCGCTGAAATTCCAGTAAGCACCTCATCCGCAACAGAGTTGCCGACCCGCAGGGGCTTCCCGCGACTCGACGGCGCTGATTCCGCATCCACGAGCAGGGAGAGATTTTCTTGAGCCAGGCGTCGCCTTCGCTGAAGGAGCTGGAACGGGAGTCCGCCCGGCGGCCGCTGTGCGTCGATCTGGATGGGACACTGGTCAAGAGCGACACCCTGATGGATTCCCTGCTGCTGCTGGTGCGAACTCACCCAGGGGCCGCGCTGATGCTTCCCTTCTGGCTGCTGCGCGGTAAGGCCGCGCTGAAGGCCGAAGTCACCTCGCGCGTGACTCTGGATGTGCGGCACCTGCCCTATAACCGTTCGCTGGTGGAGTTCCTCGAAACGGAACGCGGAGATGGGCGGAAGATTTATCTGGCCACCGGGGCCGATCGGCAGCTGGCAGAGCGCATTGCCGATCACCTCAGCCTCTTTGACGGCGTGCTGGCCAGCGACGGCAAAATCAATTTGACCGGCGGCAACAAGCTGGAGGGACTGCGGCAGGCGTTCGGGGAGCGGGGCTACGACTACGTCGGCAACGCCAATCCCGACATACCGCTGCTAAAGCATGCCGGAGCGGCCATGGTAGCCAATCCGGTCTTCCCGCTGCGAGCCCGCCTGCGGGCGCGAGGTATTACGGTCCAGCGGGAGTTCGATGACCGCGCGGCGCCTGCGAAGGCGTTTCTGAAGGCGATCCGGCTGCATCAGTGGGCGAAGAACATCCTGATTTTTGTGCCGATGCTGCTGGCGCATGTGCTGCGGGCGGAGACTTTCGCGCTGGCGGCCATTGCTTTTATCAGCTTCAGCCTGGGGGCATCATCTACCTACATCCTGAACGACCTGCTGGACCTCGAGGCAGACCGGCGGCATCCGCGCAAACGAATGCGGCCTTTCGCGGCGGGCGATCTTTCTGTGGGCATGGGAGCCGCGATCGCAATCGCGTTCCTGGGCGGAGCAGTGGCGATCGCGGCCGTGTTCCTGCCCCCGGCTTTCCTCGTCTGGCTGCTGCTGTATCTGGTGACCACGCTCTCCTATTCGCTTTATCTCAAGCGCGTAGTGCTGGTGGACGTCATCCTGCTGTCGGGTCTTTACACGCTGCGGCTGCTGGCCGGCGCCGCCGCGGCCAAGGTGGATATTTCTCCGTGGCTGGCGGCATTTTCGCTGTTTCTGTTCCTGAGCCTGGCGATGGTGAAGCGGTTCAGCGAGCTGGAAAATATACGGGCGCGGGGGCAGACGCTGGCCAACGGGCGCGGCTATCTGCTGGCGGATATCGAGCAGTTGCGGAGCTTTGGCACGGCCAGTGGCTATGCGGCAGTTGTGGTGTTTTCGTTTTACATCGGGATGCGCGATACGACCACGCTCTATCGGCATCCGATCCGGCTGTGGCTGATTACGCCGCTGATGATTTTGTGGCTGAGCCGGGTGTGGCTGCTGGCCTCGCGGGGCGAACTGGATGAAGATCCGGTGATTTTCGCGGTGACCGACCGCATGAGTTTGCTGATTGGCGCGGCCGTGATGGTGATCGCGGTGCTCGCCGCCTCGTAAGATGAGAAAGTGAGTTTCATGGGTAAGAAGAATCCGCCGCCGCGCTTCGAATCGTGGGGGCGGTATCCAAAGTTTCAGGCCAACGTCGCCACTCTGCACTGGACCACCGATTATCCGCTGCCTGCGGCCACGAAGCAGCTGCCGGTCGGCCTCGGCCGCAGCTACGGCGACGTGTGCCTGCTGGAAAATGGAACGCTGCTCGATACCACCGGCATGGACCGCCTGCTCGGCTTCGATCCGGTTACGGGCGTGCTGCGCTGCGAGGCGGGCGCATCGCTGAAAGACATTCTGGATTTCGCCGTGCCGCGAGGATTCTTTCTGCCCGTAACCCCGGGAACGAAGTTTGTAACCGTCGGCGGCGCGATTGCCAACGATATTCACGGCAAGAACCATCAGATCGCGGGGACGTTCGGCCGCCACGTGCTGCGCTTCGAGCTGGTGCGATCGGATGGATCGCGCTTCGTGTGCAGTCCCATTGAGAATCCGGACTGGTTTGCAGCCACCATTGGCGGCATGGGACTGACCGGTCTGATGACCTGGGCGGAGATTCGATTGCGGCCCATCGTTTCGCGCAAGATCGACTACCGTGGCGAGAAATTTCACGGAATCGACGAGTTCTTCGCCTTATCCGAGGCGGCCACCGGCGAGTACACGGTCGCATGGATCGACTGCGTTTCCACCGGGCGGAGTTTTGCGCGCGGCATCTTCATGCAGGGGGACCACACGCAGATTCCCGGACCGCTGAACCGGAGCAAGGATGCGAAGCTGGTGTTCCCCATTGAACTGCCGGAGTTGGCTCTGAACCGCTATTCAATGGCGATGTTCAACACGCTCTACTTCAACAAACAGTGGGGCCAACAGAAGGTTGGGCCGATTGACTACGAACCGTTCTTCTATCCGCTGGATTCGGTGCAGCGCTGGAACCGGATGTACGGCAGGAAGGGCTTGCTGCAGTTTCAGAACGTGCTGCCGCCGGAGAGCGGACGCGAGGGGATGCTGGAAATCCTGCAGGCGATTACGAAGTCGGGGCTGGCGTCTTTTCTGGCGGTGATCAAGTTTTTCGGCGACGTGCCTTCGGTGGGGATGATGTCGTTTCCCAGGCCCGGGCCGATGCTGGCGCTGGATTTCCCCATACGGCGCGAAGTGAGCTTCGATCTCGTCGACCGGCTGGCGCGGATCACGCTGGACTACGGAGGACGGATGTATTCGGCCAAAGACGCGCGGATGACGCCGGAGCAGTTTCAGGCCTTTTATCCGCAGTGGCAGGAGTTTGCGCGTTATGTCGATCCCGGCTTTGATTCTGCCTTCTGGCAGAGGGTGACGGGGCGGAGGCAGATGGATGATGAGGCCTGACGCCGGCCGGGCCGGAACACCGAAGCGAGTCCTGGCATTCGGCGCGACGTCGGCCATTGCAGAAGCCACGCTGCGCCTGCTGGCGGAGACCGGCGCGAGCTTTTACCTGGTGGGGCGGAACCCGGACAAACTGGCCGCGGTGCAGGCGGACCTGCTCACGCGCGGAGCGGCGGCTGCCTGGACCAACGTGGTCGATCTGGACGACACCAGCCGGCATCCGGCAGTGCTCAGCCAGGCAATCGCTGCGCTGGGCGGAATCGATCTTGCCCTGGTGGCGCACGGAGTGCTCGGCGACCAGCAGCAGGCCGAAGCCGATTATGCGGCGGCGGAGGCGATTCTGCGGACGAACTTCCTGTCGGCGGTATCGCTGGTGGGTGTCCTCGCAAATTATTTCGAGGCGGAGCGGCGTGGAACCATTGCGGTCATTTCCTCGGTGGCCGGGGACCGCGGGCGCAAAAGCAATTATGTATACGGAGCGTCGAAGGGTGGACTCAATGTCTTCCTCGATGGCGTGCGGAACCGGATCGATCGCGCCGGCGTGCAGGTGCTCACCATCAAGCCGGGATTTGTGGCGACTCCGATGACAGCGCACCTGCCGCCCAGCCCCCTGTTTGCGCAGCCGCGTCAGGTGGCGCAGCATATTCTGCGGGCGGTCGACAAGCGCAAAAGCGTCGCGTACGTGCCGCCCTTCTGGTGGGCGATTATGCTGGTGATACGCAATATCCCGGGCCGAATCTTTAACAAACTGAACCTCTAAGACCAGACTCGGACTGAATCGCACGCAGCCCCCGTCTCATCTACTGGTGGAGTGGCTCATTTGTCTCTGTCGCGGAGTCTTTTTGATGCGGCGGGCCGTCTTCACTACACATAAGCCGCCATCAGGCAAGCCTTCTCCGAATCTGGCAAAGCATTGGATACTGTGAGAGGGATTGGTGTCCGGCGTCGCGCATAATTAACTGCTCCGGAGTTCCCGCATCCCGGGGTGCCGTTCCCGGCCGCCGCAAGGCGCGCACCGCAGGAGAAGCTGAAACGATATGTGGATAGTCCGCCTCGCGCTGCGACGGCCTTATACTTTTGCCGTTGTGGCGCTGCTGCTGATGGTGCTGGGTCCGCTGGCCATCATGAATATGCCGGTAGATATTTTCCCCGATATCAACATTCCGGTCATCTCCATGATCTGGAACTATCAGGGATTCTCCCCGGAGCAGATGGCCAACCGCATCGTGACGCTGAGCGAGCGCTCGCTGACCACGACGGTGAACGACATCGAGCACATCGAGTCGACTTCTCTGAACGGCATTGCCATCACGAAGATTTATTTCCAGCCGGGTGTGAATATCGCGAATGCGGTCGCGCAGGTAACCGCGATCGCCCAAACCCAGCTCCGGCAGATGCCCCAGGGCACCACGCCGCCCCTGGTCATCCAATACAACGCGTCGAGCGTGCCGATTATCCAGCTGGGGCTTTCCGGCCAGGGATTGTCGGAGATGCAGCTTAATGATCTGGGGCTGAACTTTATCCGGACCCAGTTAGTGACGGTGCCGGGCGCGGGCATTCCTTATCCTTACGGCGGCAAGCAGCGGCAGGTGCAGGTGGACCTGAACGTCGCCGCGCTGCAGGCGAAAGGTCTGGCGCCGGCCGATGTGGTCAATACCATCGGAGCCCAGAACCTGATTCTGCCGTCGGGGACGATCAAGATTGGACCTTTCGAATATCAGGTGGAGACGAACAGCGCGCCGGAAGACGTTCAGGGGCTGAACGACCTGCCCATCCGGCAGGTAAACGGGGCGATGGTCTACATCCACGACGTGGCCCATGTGCGGAATGGATTCCCTCCGCAAACCAACATCGTGCGCGTGGATGGGCAGCGATCCGCGCTGCTCTCCGTAATCAAGACCGGTAATGCCTCCACACTGAATATCGTGAAGGGCATTCTGTCCAAGGCGGACAGCCTGAAGTCGCAACTGCCGCCGCAGCTGAAGATCACGCCCCTGGGGGATCAATCGATTTTCGTCAAGGCGTCGATTGATGGCGTGGTGCATGAGGCAGTCATTGCGGCATGCCTGACGGCGATCATGATTTTGGTGTTTCTGGGCAGCTGGCGGAGCACCCTGATTATCGCGGTCTCGATTCCACTGTCGATTCTGACATCGCTGCTGGTGCTCAGTGCCCTGGGCGAGACGATCAACATCATGACGCTGGGCGGTCTGGCGCTGGCGGTCGGCATCCTGGTCGACGACGCGACGGTGGAGATCGAAAACATCAACCGCAATCTGGAGTCGGGCAAAGCCATCGAGCAGGCGATTCTGGATGGCGCGGCCCAGATTGCGATTCCTGCGCTGGTGGCCACCATCTCCATCTGCATTGTCTTCGTGCCCATGTTCTTCCTGAGCGGGGTGGCGAAATATCTCTTCGTACCGCTGGCCGAAGCGGTAGTGTTCGCCATGCTGGCCTCGTATCTGCTCTCCCGCACTGTGGTGCCGACCATGGCCAAGTATCTGCTCAGGGAACACGATGAGGGCGAAGTCGAGCAGATGCACAGGAGCCGCAACCCCTTCGTGCGCTTCTATCTGGCCTTCGAGAGCCGCTTCGAGAAGATTCGCCTCGGTTACCGGCACATCCTCGAGTTGTGCATACGGTACGCCGTCGCCTTTATCGTGATCTTTTTCGTCTTCACCATGGGATCGGCGGCGTATCTCTATCAGTTTCTGGGCCAGGACTTCTTCCCCAGCGTGGACAGCGGCCAGTTCAAGCTGCACGTGCGCGCGCGGACGGGGACCCGCATCGAGGACATGGCTGCGCTGTGCGATCGCGTGGACAACACCATCCGTGAGGTGATTCCGCGGGGGGAACTGGTGACGATCATCGATAACATCGGTCTCCCCTACTCCGGCATCAATCTGTCTTTTACGAACTCGGCCCCGGTGGGTCCGGCGGACGCGGATATTCAGGTCTCGCTGACCGAGAAGCATCATCCGACCGATGACTATGTCTCGCGGCTGCGGGAAATTCTGCCGCAGCGCTTCCCGGGAACGGAGTTCTACACCCTGCCCGTGGACATGGTGACGCAGATTCTGAACTTTGGACTGCCGGCGCCCATCGATATTCAGATCGTGGGCCCGAATCAGCAGGGCAACCGCGAGTTTGCGGAGAAGCTGCTCAACGACATCAAGTACGTGCCGGGCACCGCGGACATGCGCATCCAGCAGCCCTTCGATAATCCCAAGCTGCAGATCAACGTGAACCGGACGATGGCGCAGAGCGCCGGGCTGCAGCAGCGGGACGTGGCGCAGAGTTTGCTGGTGGCGACCAGCGGCAGCTTCCAGACCTCTCCGACGTTCTTTCTGGATCCGCGCAACGGGGTGGAGTACGACATTGCCGCGCAGTCTCCGCAGTACCAGCTGGACACGCTGCAGGACCTGAAAAATATTTCCGTGACGCCGGGCAGCGGCGCGGGGGCGAGCGGCGGAGCCGGAGGCGCGCTGTCTAACAGCAATTCCCTGGGCGCAGGTATGCCTCCGCAGCAGGGTCCGGTGGGAGGACAGCCGGTACAGATTCTGGGAAACCTGGCCGCCATCGAGCCGGGCCAGGAAATGGGTACGGTCACGCATTACAACATCACGCCGGTCATCGATATTTTCGGTAATGTGGCGGGCACCGATCTGGCCAGCGTAAGCAGGGACATCCAGAAGATCGTCGACCAGGAGAAGAGCCATCTGCCGCGCGGATCGAGGATTGTGGTGCGCGGCCAGGTGCAGACCATGCGCACCTCCTTCGCAGGGCTGCTGGGCGGCCTGGTGTTCTCGATCCTGCTGGTGTATCTGCTGATCGTCGTGAACTTCCAGTCGTGGCTGGATCCTTTCATCATCATCTCGGCCCTCCCCGCAGCAATCTCGGGAATTGTCTGGTTTCTGTTCCTGACGGGAACGCGCCTGAGCGTGCCGGCGCTGACCGGCGCCATTATGTGCATGGGCGTGGCCACGTCGAACTCGATTTTGGTGATAAGCTTCGCGCGCGAGCAGCTGGAAGAGACAGTGGGCGACGCCTCCCTGTCGGCGCTGAACGCCGGATATGTGCGCTTCCGCCCGGTGCTGATGACCGCGCTGGCCATGATTATCGGCATGGTGCCGATGTCGCTGGGTCTGGGCTCGGGAGGCGAACAGAATGCGCCGCTGGGCCGTGCCGTGATCGGCGGCCTGCTGTTTGCGACGGTGTCGACCTTGTTCTTCGTGCCGACCATCTTCAGTTTGGTGCACGGCCGGCTGGAACAACGGCGGCAGGAACGTGAGAAGCAGCGCCACAGGCCGCAGCTGGTGACCGGGAGTTAACGATGAGCGAATCAAGGCAGGAACAGGAAAACCATAGCGAACGCCCACCCATCTCCGGGCGCAAGGCGATCGTGCTGCTCGTTTTGGTGCTCGTGGTCGCGGTGGCGGTGGCCGTGGCCGGCATCATTCCGCGTATGCGCGCGCAGAAGACGCTGCGGCGGCAGACCGACAGTCTGGCGCTGGCCAACGTTACCGTGGATAACCCGAAACTCGGCGCGCCCAGCCAGGAAATCGTCCTGCCGGGCAACATGTTTGCGTATGTCGACTCGCCGATCTACGCGCGGACCGATGGCTATCTGGAGAAGTGGTATTTCGATATCGGCGCGCACGTGAAGAAGGGCCAGTTACTGGCCACCATCGCCAGCCCGGAAGTCGATCAGCAACTGGAGCAGGCCAGGGCCGACCTGCTGACGGCGCAGGCCAATGCCGGGTACGCCAAGCAACAGGCGCAGCGTTATACCGATCTGCTGGCCGATAACGCGGTCGCCAAACAGGACACCGAGAACTTTGTCACCCAGCAGGCCTCGACCAACACCCAGGTCAAATCGGCGCAGGCCAACGTGCAGCGGCTCGAGCAGCTGGTTGGTTTCGAAAGCGTCTTTGCGCCCTTCACCGGGACCGTCACGGCGCGCGATGTGGATATCGGAACGCTGATCAATGCCGGATCGGGCACGGCGGGCGGTCACGAGATGTTCCACATGGACGACGAGCACATCATGCGCGTGTACGTGAACGTGCCCCAGGTTGATTCTCCGTCGTGCACTCCGGGAACCGCGGCCGATCTGACCCTGCCGCAGATTCCGGGACAGCGCTTTCACGGAAAGGTGGTCCGTACCTCGAGGGCAATCGATCCGACCTCGCGCACGCTGCTGGTGGAAGTGGACGTACCGAATGCGGACGGAGCGCTGGTGCCGGGGGCCTACACCGAAGTGCATTTCAAGGTGAAAGTCGTGAAGCAGATGCTGATCCTGCCCGTTTCGACGCTGATGTTCCGGGAAGAGGGACTGCGCGTGGTGACCGTGGTGAACGGCAAGGCGAAGCTGGTGCCCATCACCATTGGCCAGGATGACGGACGCGAGGTGCAGGTGGTGGAAGGGCTGAAGCCGGACGACGAGGTCGTGCAGAATCCGCCGGACTCGGTTGTGGATGGTGAAGCGGTGCGGGTCGTGAAGCCGAACGACGGCGGAATTCCAGGAGCGCCTCCGGAGGAGCACGGGAATGCGGGACCGGAGGGAGGCAATTGAGGATGCGTTTTCGGACCGTGGGATGTGCCGGGCCGGCGCTCCTGCTTCTGCTGACCGGCTGCACGGTGGGTCCCACCTATCATCGTCCGACCGCCGCGCAGGCGCCGGCCTGGAAGGAGAATGCGGTCCCGCCACCGAATCCGCCGAACGGCACGTGGAAGCAGGCGGAGCCCAGCGACGGAGTATTGAAGGGCAAATGGTGGGAGACGTATGACGATCCTCAGCTGACCGAGCTGGAAGACAAGATAGCCGTCTCCAACCAGACGCTGAAGATCGCAATGGATCAGTACTTCGAGGCGCGCGAGCAGGTGCAGGTCGCGCGATCGCAGTACTACCCGACTCTGGCCGCCGGCCCTTCGGTGGGGCGCACGCGAGAGTCGTATAACCAGCCGAATACGGTGCGGGGCCTTTCGCGGTACCAGTACAACACCTACAGCATCTCCGGACAGGCACAGTGGGAGCCCGATCTGTGGGGACAGGTACGACGCACGGTGGAGCAGACGCGAGCCAACGCGGAAGCATCAGCGGCGCTGCTGGCGAATGTGGAGCTGAGCGTACGCGCGGAGCTGGCGTCGGATTACTTCGAAATGCGCGGGCTCGATTCCCAGAAGGAGTTGCTGGACAACACCGTCATTTCCTACGCCGAATATCTGAAACTGACACAGGTACGATTCAGGGGCGGGGTGGCCACGGAGTCCGACGTGGCCCTGGCGCAGACTCAGCTGGAGACCACGCGGGCCCAGGATATCGACGTCGGCGTGGCCCGGGCGCAGTACGAACATGCCATTGCCACGCTGATTGGCGTTTCGCCTTCGATCTTCAGCCTGCCGGCGATGCCGCTGGGTGAGCGCATTCCGCCGGTTCCCATCGGCGTGCCCTCGCAGCTGCTGGAGCGCAGGCCCGATATTGCGGCGGCCGAGCGCCAGACCGATGCCGCTAACGCGCAGATCGGAATCGCGATCGCAGCGTACTATCCCAACGTTTCGCTGACCGGCTCCGGCGGGATGCTGAGCGGTTCGCCCGGGACGCTGATTCAGGGACCCAGCGAGATGTGGTCGCTGGGGGCCTCGGCGGTGGAGCTGATCTTCGATGCGGGACGGCGGCACGCGATCACCCAGCAGGCGCACGATGCCTACGATCAGCAGGTGGCAAATTACCGCCAGGTGGTGCTGTCGGCCTTTCAGGATGTGGAAGACAATCTGGCAGCGCTGCGCATTCTGGATGACGAATCGGTGACCCAGGCGGCGGCAGTAGCCGCGGCGCGGCGTTCGCTGAACATCAGCACCAATCGCTATAAAGGCGGAGTCACGACCTATCTGGAAGTGCTGACGGCGCAAACGGTGCAGCTGACCAACGAGCGTACCCAGGCCGACATCGCCACGCGGCAGTTTGTGGCCAGCGTGCAACTGATCCGGGCTCTGGGCGGCGGATGGGATACAACCCAGCTGCCGAAATTGTAACTGCCATTGATCCTAATTAGCGGTGGGTTGGGTGACGAACGCCTGGGTAGCCAGGCCGCCCGCAATGCGATAGATGGCAAACTGGCGAAAGGTTTGCCCGCGCAGTTCGAAGAGCAGGTCGGCGCGGCCAACCCCCGCCGTGTCGACGGCGTCCACAAGCTGCATGCGCGGCGTGACATCCAGCGTGTTGTCGCTGGTGACCTGCTTCAGCAGGATCTGCGGCTTCCCGTAAAAGTCCGGCTGAGCCACGACCGTTACATATTTCGCCGGCGTGTCCACCGTACGCGCGGAGAAGACCATGGTCGCACCCCCGCCAAAGCTCAGGCCATAGGCGTGGAATTCCTCGTCGGTGAGGGCCGGCAGTTTGGGCGCGACCGGCAGGGCGGCCTTACGGCGTTTGGCGGCGGTGCCCGTGTGAGTGCTGGTGGTTGTGGGCCTGGCAGCCGGAGGCGGCGGCGCCACCGCCTGTGCCGCGATGGTCTCCAGATCCGCTTTCATCGTGTTCTCGTCATCTGGATTGGCCCAGGAGTAGGCATACGATTCATGCTCCGTGCTGCGGGCGTCGGAGATGCCGGCGATCTGCTGCATATCGGCTGGGACACCGAAGAGAGCATCGGCCTTATCGATCTTTTCCTGCTCGGCGGGCTTGCCGTAGAGGAGGAGCGGGCGGTCAGGATCGACAGGAGGCTGGCTGGCGGTCGAGATGGGCGCGCTGTTGCTGCTGTGATGAGCATGCAGCGTCGGCCGGTCAGGGTCAGTGTTCGGGGCAGGGGCCTGCGCAGAACCTGAACCTGAACTGCTGCTCGAATCCGGCGAGCCTGAGCCGCTGGGGCGGTTGTGCAGAGTGGGGCGGTCAGGGTCCACAGGCGGCGCATTTTTGGCCGCCGCGGCCGGGGCATTCTCGCCGGCGTCGGCATTGCTGTCATCGGCGGGACGGTGCGCGAAATGAGGTTTGTCTGGATCGACGTCCTGGACAACCCGGGGCATGTGTTGCGATTTGGGCCGCCTGACCACGACGGGCGGGGCTTGATAGCTGCCCACACCGACCCACAGTCCGCCAATGTTTTCAGCGTCACGGATATCGAAGAAGCCCTTCGGCTGGCCGGCGACCTCCAGTTCGTACTGGGTTCCGGAAAGCACGGCCAGGGGCGCGGGCTCGGCCAGATAGAGCGAGCCGGGCTGGTACTGCGTGCCGTCCCAGACGGCAATGGGGATGAGCCGGTTCGCCTTTGGATCCTTCAGGTCGCCGGTGTATTCCAGCACCGCCGTAGCGCGCAGGTGGCCGACATTCTGCTGCTGCTCGGAATCGATGTGGCCGGGATACTGGGCGTACGCCGGCAGGGTGGCGCAGGCTGCCGCGCAAAGGTATCCAATAAGATCGAGCTTAACCCGTGGCATCATTCTCAATTCCAGGAAACAATCTCCATTGTGCGCGTGGTTGCGCACCCAAATCCACTCCGCAAAGGAAGACGATGGACATCAACGATAAGGTTGCCGATTTTACGCTCGAGAACGATGAGGAGAAGACCGTACATCTGCACGACTTTGCCGGCAAGCCGGTGGTTCTGTTCTTTTATCCGAAGGCGGATACGCCGGGGTGCACCATCGAGGCCTGTGGCTTTCGAGACCAGTTTAAGAAAATTCAGGACACCGGAGCCGTGGTGCTGGGCATCTCGCGGGACACGCCCAAAGCCCAGAAGAAGTTCCGCGAGAAGTACGATCTGCCGTATTCCCTCCTTGCTGATGTAGACGAAACGGTTTCGAATCAGTTTGGCGTCCTGAAGGAAAAGAATATGTACGGCAAGAAAGTGATGGGGATCGAGCGCACCACGTTTCTGATCGGGCCGGACCAGCGGCTCCTGAAGGTCTTCCCTAAGGTCAAGCCCGAGGGGCATGCGGAAGAGGTGCTGGCGACCCTGAAGGGGTTGAAGTAGGGCGCGAATGAGGCTTGGGTTCGCTGGCGCGGGGTGCATCGGGGCCTGGTTGGTTTTCGCGGTTCTGCCGGGACGCTTGAGCGGGGAATCGTGCCCACCCACGGACGGCAGCAATCCCGCGGCCCCGGCAGCTTCGGTTCTACACGGCGCAATCCGGTACCACGCGGGCACGAGGCCGTGGCTGGGACTGGTCTCCGATCATCCCGTGTGCGGAGCCGTGGAGATCGAGCTGGCGTTCGGGCACTCCGACGATAGCTTACGCGTCAAGCGGATGCGCGGATGTACGGCCATCGTACGCGGGATCATAAGTGAAGGTCTGACAGCGTACTACGCGACCGATCTGAACATCTTTGATGGCAAGATCACTCCGGATACGAGTTGTCACTTTTTACCGGCCGATCCGGACGACGCCGCAGCAAAGATCCCCGTTTCGATTACGTCGTACCGGGTTACGGTCTTTATCGACGTCAAAGCGGACAAACCGCTCCGCGGAGAGGCCGCAAAAGCTGGGTCCGGTTCTGTCCCGCTGAGTCCCTGGAGAGCCTACGCGGAGATTTCGCTCAACGGTGAGAAGGACCTGGATCTGGCCTGTCGTGATGGTTTCAGGATCGTCTCTTTTTCGAGCGAACCCCGCGACGATTCAGAGCCTTCGCCCCTGCCGGGCTTCATCCGGCTCAACTCCTCGGACCTTGGTCCCGCCTCGCTGACAATAGAATGCCTGCGCAAGTGAAAACACCAGCACGAAAAGGCCGATCGGGTATCCTCCCCCGTGACTTCTACCTCCACCCACCCGACGTGGTGGCGCGGGGGCTGCTGGGCAAGCTGCTGGTGCGGCGGTACGAAGGGATTCGGCTAGCAGGACGGATTGTGGAGGTCGAGGCTTACTTCGGCCTCGAAGATCCGGCGGCTCATGCTTTTGCCGGCAAGACGAAGCGCAATTCTGTGCTCTTCGGGCCTCCGGGTTTTGCCTACGTCTACTTCATCTACGGAATGCACTTCTGCCTGAATTTTTCCTGTGAGCCGGAGGGCCAGCCAGGCGGCGTTCTCCTTCGGGCCCTGGAGCCGGTGGAGGGCATCGAGACCATGGCTGAGCTGCGAGGCCTGCCGCCCGATGCAGCGCCGCGGCTGCTCACCAGCGGTCCGGGGCGCCTGTGCCAGGCGCTGGGGATCCGGCGCGAAACCCACAATGGCATCGACGTCACCAGGGCGCGGTCAGGACTCCATGTCGAGGACGATGGATTCACGGCGGGGGAGATTGCTGCCACGCCGCGAGTAGGGATTCGCAAGGCGGCAGATTGGCCGCTGCGCTTCTCGCTGGCGGGAAACCGGTTTGTCTCCCGCTGAGTGGTTTGTAACCGCTTCAAACCGGCGGCTTGTGTAAGATGGCGGGAAGATTCTTTGCAGTCGATTCCCTATCCTTTACCCCAGGAAAGCAGAGATGCAGAAGCGCTTTTTTCTTGCAGGAGTCTTTGTTGCCGCCCTTGCCTTTGCCGCCCAGCCGATCGTCGCGCAGGACGGCGGTCCCGCGGGCCAAAACCCGCCCGGACACGGGGTGCACCACCCTCTGCCCAAACCGACGAACCTGAAGGTCCTGCCGAAGGATATGCCGGCCGAAGACGTCGTCAAAATTATGAAGGGGTTCGCAGGTTCGCTGGGCGTGGAATGCAAATTTTGCCACCAGATGAATCCGCAGACGCACAAGCTGGACTTTGCCTCCGATGCCAAAAACGACAAGCAGATTGCCCGGACGATGATGCTGATGACGCGCGACATCAACGAGAAATTCATGTCCCAGGTCAAAGACCCCGATGCGAAGCCGGAGGATAAGCACGTCACCTGCGGCACCTGTCATCGCGGGCACCAGATGCCGCAGCACTTTGTGCCGCCGCCGGGACATCATGGGCCGGGGATGGAGCCGATGCACGGCGACCAACATCCCGGATAGACTTCCGATTCCGGATAGGGCTTCCGATTCCGGATAGGCTTCCGATCAGCGAGGCGGAATCAGCAGATTGTCGATGAGGCGCGCCGGCCCGACCCAGGCCGCCACGGCGATCAGGGCTCCGTGGCATACATCGGCCAGGTCTTCCAGAGTGTCGGGATCGACGATGCGGAAATAGTCCATGCGGACCCCTGGCTCTTCGGCCAGCAGGACCTGTCCGGCTGCGATGAGCTGGGTTGAATCCACCACTCCAGCGGCGATTTGCTCTTCCACTTTGCGCAGAGCGCGGCTGAGAACCAGCGCGTGCCGCCGGTCATCAGGAGACAGGTAGCGGTTGCGTGAGCTCATGGCGAGACCATCGGGCTCGCGGACGATGGGACACACCACCAGTTCCAGATCAAAGTTCAGGTCGCGCACCATGCGCCGGAGAACGGCTACCTGAGCCGCATCCTTCTGTCCGAAAAACGCCTGGTCTGGTGTAACGATGTTGAATAGCTTGGTGACTACTGTGGCTACCCCGCGAAAGTGCCCCGGACGGGATTGGCCGTCGAGGCGGCTGGAAATCTGTTCGACTTCCACAAAGGTCTGAGCACCGGCTGGGTACATTTCCGAAGCATCGGGCGCGAAGAGAAGGTCGACGCCCTCCGCCTGAAGGAGCGCGCAGTCGCTTTCGAAGGTGCGCGGGTACTTCGAAAAATCCTCACTCGGGCCGAACTGCGTGGGGTTAACGAAGAGCGAGACCACTACGGTATCGCACGCCGCCTTCGCCGCGCGGACCAGCGACAGGTGCCCCTGGTGCAGCGCGCCCATAGTGGGCACCAGCCCGATGGTGCGGGATTGAGAGCGCAGACCGGCGACGGCAGCGCGTGCTTCGGCAATAGTCCTGAGAATACGCATCACTGCTTCGGGATTCAGGCCTTGCGGCGCAGCGTGGGACCGTCCAGCGCAGCAGCCACTTCCTTCGGCAGATGGTAGCTCTCGGCATCCCCGGGGAAGGCATGCTCTTCCACGTCGTGACGGTAAGCTTCCACCGCACTGCGAAAAAGCGCTGCGGCATCTCCATACTGCCTGACAAACTTCGCCGGGCGGGAAAAGCTCAGGTTCACCAGGTCGTGGAAGACGAGAATCTGCCCGTCGCAGTCAAGACCAGCTCCAATGCCGATGGTCGGAATGCCGACTTCGGCGGTAATGCGCGCGGCCACTTCACGGGGCATGCCTTCGAGCACGATGGTGACAGCACCAGCGGCTTCAAGCGCGTGCGCATCGTTTAACAGCGCACCGATGGCGGCGGGAGTCTTTCCCTGCACTTTGTAGCCGCCCATACGGTGCACAGATTGCGGCGTCAGTCCCAGGTGGCCAATAACAGGAATTTCAGCCGCGGTGAGAGCCTCTACCAGCTCCACCCGGTTGGCGCCGCCTTCAATTTTGACGGCCTGAGCACCGGCCTCCTTCACGAAGCGCACGGCGTTGCCGACGCCTTCGTTCACTCCAAGGTGGTAGGAGCCCCAGGGCATGTCGGCGGCGACGATGGCGCGGCGGACGGCGCGGCGCACGGCGCGGGTGTGGTGCAGCATCTCGTCGACGGTGACCGGGATGGTGCTGTCATAGCCCATGACGACCATCGCCAGAGAGTCGCCGACGAGGATGAGGTCGATGCCGGATTCGTCGACCAGACGCGCAGTGGCGTAGTCGTAGGCAGTGAGGGCGGTGATGGGGCGCCCCGTCTGTTTCTTTTCCTGTAATGTCTGGAAGGTGACCGGAGCCGGCGCGGATGCCGGCACATCGGTATTGCGGAAATGCGTGATACTCATGTCGTCTCCAGTGCGGCTCCTCCCAGCGGAGGATGCCACCCGAACCCAACATCCGACGATACGCCTCCCGCGAAGCCATTACAAATCGGATTCCAGAGAAGCCGGGCAGCCGGGCGCACCAGCTGCCGCGCTTTCTATAGCTTGACGGTTTTCAGAAACTCGCGAAACGCGGGGCCGAGATCGTCGCGCTTCAGCGCGAATTCGACGGTGGCTTTCAGCATGCCCAGCTTGTCGCCGGCATCATGGCGCACGCCTTCAAAGCTGTACCCGTAGACCTTCTCCGTCTGCAGCAGACCTTTGATGCCGTCGGTGAGTTGCAATTCTCCCCCGGCGCCGAGAGGCGTCTTCTCCAGCAGATCGAAGATCTTCGGCGTGAGAATGTAACGGCCGATGATCGCATTTTTTGAGGGGGCTTCAGCCTGCTTGGGCTTTTCGACCATGCCCTTCACATCGAAAAGGCGCGGATTGCCGGAAACAGGCGAGCCATCGAGCACGCCATAGGCAGAGATCGCAGGGCCTTCAACCACCTGAGTAGCGATGATGGTCGACTGGACTTCATCGAAGACATCCATCATCTGCTTCAGGCAGGGCGAGGGCGCATCGATGACATCGTCGGGGAGGATGACGGCAAAGGGCTCGTTGCCGACGAGGTCGCGCGCCATGAGCACCGCATGGCCCAGACCCATGGCCTCCTTCTGGCGTACGTAGGAGAGGTGCGCCATGTTCGAGACCTGGCGGCTGAGGGCCAGCATCTCCTGCTTGCCGCGTTTTTCGAGGGTACATTCGAGCTCATAGGACACATCGAAGTGGTCTTCGATGGCGGATTTGCCGCGGCCGGTCACGATGATGATCTGGTCGCAGCCGGCAGCCAGCGCCTCTTCGACGCCGTACTGGATGATCGGCTTATCGACGAGGGCGAGCATTTCCTTGGGAATGGCTTTGGTGGCCGGCAAAAAGCGGGTGCCAAATCCCGCTGCCGGAAAAACCGCCTTACGCACTTTGGTCTTCGTGGGCATCGTTTGCTTCAGGTTCCTTCCTCGGGGGTTTCAGAATGCACAAGCGAACCGGGCATTCTACAAAAAGACATCAGTTAGATGCGAACCGGCGTCACAGCGTGGGCGAGTCATCGCCCAGCAGCGCCTTGCGGACGATTTTGATGGGCGCGCCGCCCTGGCGCATGAAGTCGTCATGAAACCTCTCCAGTGAGAAGCTGGCGCCTTCTTTCTTCATCAGGTCGGACCGCAGCTTCATGATCTGGAGCTTGCCCAGCGTGTAGTAGAGGTAAGTCGGATCGGAGGTGCCGCGCTTGGTCTCGACATCGGCAATGGAAGGCGACTGATAGCCTTCCTGGACGAAGAAGGCGCGGGCCTGCTCGAGGGTCATGCCCTGGGTGTGCATTCTGATGCCCACGACGAAGCGGGCGTCGCGCAGCAGCGCATCCTGCAACTGCCCCAGGCGAATCAGGCGCGATTCGCGCAGGTCTTTCGCGCCGACGCCCGGCTGGTTGTAGCCTTCGTCGAGCATCATCTGCTCGCAGTAGTGCGCCCAGCCTTCAACATTGGTATTGGACGTGATGAGCTTGCGCACTGTGCTCAGGTGGATGTGATTCACCCAAAGGAACTGCACGTAATGGCCGGGATAGGCTTCGTGGACCGACGTGCTGATGACCGTGCCGACGTTGAATGCCGCCATGTATTCAGAGACCTGATGCGGCGGCCAGCTCTTCTCCGGCAGCGTGACGTTGAAATAGGCGGTCGTCGAGTGCTTCTCAAAGGGGCCAGGCGAGTCCATGGAAGCCTGGGTGGTGGCGCGCATGAAGGGCGGCGTCTCTTCGAGAGTCGGCTCGACCGTGGAGGGAATGGTAATGATCTTCTTCGCGTTGATGAAGGAGATGAGGTGGTTGAAGGTGTTGTGGAATGCCGGCAGCAGCTGGTCGGGCGCGGGGTGGATGGCGTCAAGTTCAGCCAGCACTTCCTTTGGGGTCTTCGAGGGGTCGACTTCCTTCGCGATGCGCTGGAATTCAGCCTGATTTTTATGCAGGTCGGCATAGCCGATCTCGAGCAGCTTATCGAGCGGGATGTCCACCATCTCGTCGTACTCCAGCTTCTTGCTGAAGGTCGCCGCACCGATGCGGAAGTCGCCGTTGGAATGGGGCAGAACGTCTGTCTTCAGCCAGCTCTCATAACTCTGCAGAGCCGCGATCGCCTGGGCGTTGGTTTCATGGAACTCGGCGATGACTGCCTGGTCTTTGGCGTCTTTGAACGCCGCCGGCACATCGTTCTGGAAAAAGCTGATCAGGTCAGGCAGTTGCTGGAGGGCAATTTCGGTGTAGATGTGCGGCGGATTTTTCAGGTTCTGCCGCGCTGCGGTGAAGACTGCAGGCATCTGCTTTTCGCGGGCGATGAGGGAGCGAAGGCGATCGTCAGGCGGAGCGAAGTTCCGCTCCATGAGGACGAAGGCGCTGTTGGTGATACCGCTGGAGTAAGTATCGGGATTCTTCTCCCAGCCGCGGATGGTCTCCAGTTCGAGAAGAGTGCCGCGGATGTTGTCGCGCACCATGGCCAGGTCTCCCTGGGTGCTCTCATCGAGGCCGGCCGCCGGGAAGGCATCGAATTTCGATTCGAAGCTGTGCAGCGTGGCGATCTCCGACTGGATGCCGGCGCGGCTGTAGTCTTCGAGCTTCGGGTCGTACTGGTGCAGGCCCACGCTGGTGCCGGCAGTCGGCGCGTAATGGAAGACCGCATCGGAGAAGTACTGGTCGGCAAGGGCACGGAATTTGGCGCCGGCGTCGGCTTGCGGTTGGATCGTGGGAGCGCTCATGGCAAGACCCGCGGAGGCGAGCAGCACAGAACAAACCTTCGTGTTCATTGGGTCTCAGTATCTTCTATCTCGGCGGCGCCCGTCACTCTGAATGTCGCGCGGCCGCACCTATACTGTGCCTATGACCCGATCCATGACCCGACCCATGGCTCCCTCCCGGGCTCGTTCCCTGGCTCGTTCCCAGGCACTGCGGCTGCGCGCAGAAAAGCTCTTTCCCGGCGGAGTGAACTCGCCGGTCCGCGCCTTTCGCGCGGTGGGTGGCGAGCCCCCCTTTGTGGAGCGCGCGGAGGGCGCGTATCTGTGGGACGCGGACGGCAACCGCTATATCGATTACGTGGGCTCGTGGGGGCCGATGATCCTCGGACACGCTTTTCCGCCCGCAGTCGAGGCCATTCGGGAGGCAGCCGGGCGCAGCGCCAGCTTCGGGGCATCGACGGCTCTGGAGGGCGACCTGGCTGAACTGGTGGTAGCGGCCTACCCGTCGGTGGAGAAGCTGCGCTTCGTCAGTTCCGGGACCGAAGCGACCATGTCGGCGATCCGGCTGGCGCGGGCATTCACGGGCCGCAAATATATCGTGAAATTCGAGGGCTGCTACCACGGGCACGCGGACGGGCTGCTGGTGAAGGCCGGATCGGGCGTGGCGACGTTTGGGATTCCCGGCTCAGCGGGCGTGCCGGAGGAAGCAGTTCACTTTACGCTGGCTCTGCCCTTCAACGATCTGGACGCCGTGGAAGCAGCGTTCGCCGCGCACCCTGGGGAGATTGCCTGCATCATCGTCGAGCCGGTGGTGGGCAACGCCGGGTGCATTCCTCCCGCGAATGGATATCTGGAAGGGCTGCGTACGCTGACGGAAGAGCATGGCGCACTGCTGATCTTCGACGAGGTGATGACGGGGTTCCGGGTGGCGCTGGGCGGGGCGCAGGAGATTTATGGGATCCAGCCCGACCTGACGACCCTGGGGAAGATTATAGGCGGCGGCCTGCCCTGCGGGGCCTTTGGCGGGCGTGCCGAGATTATGGACATGCTCGCCCCCCTCGGGCCCGTCTATCAGGCCGGAACACTGAGCGGCAATCCTCTGGCGATGGCGGCCGGCATCGCGACCGTCGGCTATCTGCGGAAGCATCGCGCTGAGGTCTACGCGACGCTGGAGCGCCGCAGTGCGGCTCTCGTGGAAGGCATTGCGGCTGCGGCGGCCAAGGCCGGCGTGGCCCTGACCGCCAATCGCGCAGGAGCGATGTTTACCTGGTTCTTCACAGGCGATCCGGTCACAGACTTTGCAACCGCTGCCCAGTCCGACACGAAACGTTTTGCGGCCTTTCACCGGGCCATGCTCGAAGCAGGCGTGTGGCTGCCGCCCTCCCAGTTTGAGGCGGCTTTTCTGAGTACGGCGCACACCGAGGACGATATCCGCGAGACCGTGGAGGCCGCGGCCGCGGCGCTGGCCAGCCTCAGCAACTCACTGAACGCCTGAACCCCAAACATGAAGGGAAAGCCCGGTACTGATGAAAACGGGCGAAACCCCTGGTCCGGCATAGATGCGGCCGTAGCCCACCTCGACGATGCGCCATTCCAGACGTGGCAAAAAGCCATGGCTGATCCCGGCATCGGCCTGCCAGGCAGGTCCCCAAGAAGAACCGAAATTGCCGTAAGTGTCGTAGTAGCCGGTGTGGCCGACTCCACCCGTAGCTTCCACAAAAAGGCGGGCCAGGGGAAGGCTCACCGCCAGACGCGGCCCCAGAAGCGCATTGAAAACGTGCACGGTAGCGCCGCTCGGTTCGGCGGTGCCGCGCAGGACGATGCCGAGGAGATGTCCCTGCACATAGCCGCCCGCGCTCGCGCCCCAGAGAGTGCCCACTCCCTGGCCGGAGCGCGCGCCGGTGAATTCAGCGAAGAGTTTGACGTCGTGACCACCGTCATCGAGCAGATTCTGTGCGTTTGAGGGAAGAGTGAACGAGACAGACAACAAGGCCAGCGCGAGCAGGGGGAATTTGCTGTTCACGGCGTGTGTCTCCTGTCCCGCCAGGAAGCCGCGAATCTGGCGTGACGGCCACTTAGATGCACGTTTGGGGCGCCAGGGCCATCCGCGGATAACCGGGCTTACAAAGCAGCTTGTTCCCCGATGCGCCAGGTTCGGGCCGGAGGCAGGGCGCCGCAAAATCGGGGCTGCGAACTTCGACACGCCGGCGCATACAACGGGATAAGCCGGTCGCGCGCTCTCTCTTATTGGAGGGAAAAAATGGCTGGCACCCCCAACACGATCGGCTTAATCCTGCTGTTTGTGGCAACTTTTCTCGGTTGTATCCTATGGGCAACGCACGGTTCGACGGCAACAGCCGATCCGGAAGAAGAGGACGTCGGAGCACCCGGCAAAACATCCTGAACTGGAGGAGACTGGAGCGCTCATCCCTCGCAGCAGCAGCAGCGATGGTCGTGAAACCGTGTGCGGCCGGCGTGGCAGCCTGGCCGTGCAGCCTGCAATACGGGACTCCGTTGCCCTGCCCGGATTAGCCCGCAGGAAATTAGTCCGCGGAAAGCTGCGGCCGGGGCAGGAAAGCGCGCACCAGCAGGGAGAGCCCAAAGCAGAGCAGCACGCAGCGGATCAGAATGTTGGGGTTGTAGCGCCAGGCCAGAATGGCCATGCAAAGCGCGAATCCGGCAGGGTAGATTTCGCCCATCACGCCCTGCAGCCAGCGGGGCCGCGCCGTTGCGGCCGGAATCCGCGGGCTGACGCTGGGCAGAAGGCGCGGTACCCGCTGCTTGTATTCCAGATAGGCCGGGCCCAGTTCGGCAGCCAGATAGTCCTCTTCGGCGAGCATCAGCCGGATGTAGAAGATGACGTTCGCGACCAGGAAGAAGAGAGCGCCGCTGGGCGGCATGAGGATCGACACGCCGACGCTGAAGAGCCAGGTACCGAGGTACAAGGGGTTGCGCACGAAGCGATAGGGACCGGAGGCCACCATCTCACCCGCATGCATGGCCGGGGACTGGACGACGGAAGCGCCGAGGTACGCGGCTCCCCAGATACGAACCGCAGCCCCCGCGCAGGCAAAGAAGATGGCCAGCAGGGTTACGGTAATGGTCGCCTGATCCAGAGGCAGCCACCCCCAGTTCGCCAGCGTGGTTGAGAGCGCAAGCCAGGCTGTGGTGGGCGGCGCTGCAGCGCCGTAGCGCGTCCACGGCGCCCAGAAGCCGACGACATAGATCGTCGCCGCAATCAGGACCCGGAAGCGGAATTCAAATACCGTGGCTTTCATGACTTCTCACTTCCCCCGGGGAGTTGCTGGAGTCAGGGCATTCGCCTGCGGAAAGTTTCCCGCTCAGGGGGATCCGGTTCATTGGAGAACGTCTTTCAGGCGGCCGCCGGCGGCGGCGAGGCGTGCTTCGGCTTCGACGCGGCTCAGGCCCAGCTCCTGCATCACGACGGCGGTCTTTACAGAGCCGGCTTCGGCGAGAATCTCCCTGGCGCGAGCGTACCCCACACCCGTGATGGAGTCCACAATGCGAGCCGCGCGGTCGGCCAGCTTGGTGTTCGTCGGCTGCACATTGACCATGAGATTGCCGTAGACGTAGCCGAGACGAACCAGGACGCCGGTAGAGAGCATATTGAGCACGAGCTTGGTAGCGGTTCCGGCCTTCATGCGCGTGGAGCCGGTGACGACCTCGGGGCCGGTCGCAGGGGTGATGGCCATCTCCGCGGCCATGGCGATGGGCGACCCCGGCACGCAGGTGAGGCTGATGGTGAGCGCGCCCAGCCGGCGGGCGTATTCAATCCCGCCCAGGACATACGGAGTGCGGCCGCTCGCAGCGATGCCGACCACAGCGTCGTTCGCAGAGAAGCCGCGCTGCTCCAGGTCGCGCACCCCCTGGCCCGGATCGTCTTCGGCGCGCTCCACCGAGTTGCGCAGAGCGATGTCGCCCCCGGCGATGATTCCCTGCACCAGTTCGGGCGGGGTGTTATAGGTGGGCGGGCACTCGGAGGCATCGAGTACCCCGAGGCGGCCGGAGGTTCCCGCGCCGATGTAGAACAGCCGCCCACCGGTGGTGATGCGCGCGGCGATGGCATCGACGACTGCAGCGATGTTCGGCAGCTCGCGGTCTACGGCGGCGACCGCTTCGCGATCGGCGGTATGCATGACCTGAAGCATCTCCAGGGTGGACAACTCGTCGATGCGTTCAGAGGCGGGATTGCGGAGTTCCGTAGGCAGGCTGGCTAGGTCGGGCATCGAGATTGATGCTAAATCAGCCTGCGATGCGGAGCTTGCCGACTTTGGCCAAAACGGCCTCGCCGGTACGAATTTCGCACTCCCAGAGAACGATGACCCGCCAGCCCAGCTTACGCAGCGCTGCGGTGTTGGTGCGGTCGCGGGCGACGTTTCCCCCGCGCTTGGCGGCCCAGAATTCAGCGCGGGTGGCAGGGACCACTGAACCGTATCTGCAACTGTGACAGTGCCAGAAACAGCCGTGCACGAAGATGGCGGTGCGGTATTTGGGCAGCACGATGTCGGGACGGCCGGGAAGGTCTTTGCGATGCAGGCGAAACCGGAAGCCCAAAGCGTGCAGGGCAGAGCGCACACGCATCTCCGGTTTGGTGTTGGCGGAGCGGATGGCCGCCATGTTGCGGCTGCGCTGTTCGCGGGTGTGAACGTCGGTCATGGTCAGCGAGTTGGCGGATCAGCAGGCTGGCGAGTTAGCAGATTAGCGGATCAGCGGCTGAGGCTGCGAACAGGCTGGACTGAGATCCGCGGATCGCGTGGTGGATGGGATGGCCGGGCCGTTCTCCGAAAATGTACGGCCGCATGGCCTGCGCGACGGCGGCGATAACCGGCACGGCTACGCTGTTCCCAAATTGTTTATAAGCCTGAGTGTCGGAAACGGAGATGCGGAAGCTGTCCGGAAAGCCCATCAGGCGGGCGCATTCGCGCGGGGTGAGGCGGCGGGGATTTGCGCCGGGACCGCGGCTGACGAGGATCTCGGATCCATCTTTGTAATAGCGCGCTGAGAGAGTGCGGGCAGTCGATTCGCCATCCACCAGCCCAAACCCAAAGCCGTTGCCGGCAGCGCGATGTTTAGCGGCATAGGCCTGCAGATACGCCCAAAGCTTGTTGGTGAGCACATATTTGGGATTCACGGCGGCATCGGGCGGCACCGTGTACGGCGGGTCGGACACTTCGCTGCCGTCTTCGGGGTGCAGGATCGCGCAAAGACGCGGGCCGGAGCGCGGCAGCGGGAGATCGTCGAGCGAGAAGCTGACGGGTTCGCGGAATCCGGCGATCAGGATGCGTTCCCGATGCTGGGGGACGAAGTGTGCGGCGTCAATGACGCGCCAGGAGATCTGATAGCCGAGTTCCTCTTCGAGGGTGCTGCGAATGACGCGAAAGGTGCGGCCTCGGTCGTGGCTCAGAAGGTTCTTGACGTTCTCGAGAAGAAATGCGCGGGGCTGCTTCGCGGCGAGGATGCGCGCGACGTCGAAGAAGAGCGTGCCCTGGGTGGCGCAGGCAAATCCATGAGGGCGCCCGAGGGCGTTTTTTTTGCTCACCCCGGCGATGGAGAAAGGCTGGCAGGGGAAGCCGGCCACGAGCAGATCGTGGTCGGGAATTTCGTCTTCATCCTGTTCGCGGATGTCACCGGCTATGGGCCCGTCGTCTCCGAAATTGGCTGCATAGGTTTTCCGGGCCCAGGGATTCCACTCGCTGGTAAAGACACATCGGCCTCCCGCAGCCTCGAAGCCCATCCGCATACCGCCAATCCCGGCGAACAGGTCGATGAAGCTGAAGGAAGTCTCGGACACGAAGTTATTTTGCCCGTTTTTTCTGGCTTTTTGCGGCTTTTTTTACGGGTTTTCGGGCCGCGGACTTCGCCGCCCCTCTGCCAGAGGTCGCCTTCGCCGCAGTCTTCCTGGCCAGCGCCTTCTTTGCGACCCGTTTAGCCGGTGTCTTTTTGCGTGCGGCCAGCGTCTTTTCGGTAAGCGCGGCGGTCAGCTCCGCCAGAGCGATGACGCGGGCGGATTTGCGCAGGCGCTCGATATCGTAGAAAGCCCGGCGGTGACCGAGGAAGATGTGGACCACGAAATCGACGTAGTCCATCAGGATCCACTCGCCTACGCGGCGGCCTTCGACGGAATTGGGATAAGTGGAGAAGTCGCGCTTCAGGCGCAGTTCGATCTCATCGGCAATGGCCTGCGCCTGGCGCTCATTGGCAGCACTGGTGATGAGGAAAAAGTCGGTGAAGGCGGAGTCGGAAGGGTCCAGCTGCAGAACCCGGGTATCTTCGCCCTTCTTGTCTTCACAGGCCGCGGCGGCGGCCAGAACCATCCTGCGCGTTTCGGTGGATGCCATGCTTGGGTGAGAATGCTCCTGCGGCAAAACCGGAGATGTTGCGGGTATCCGGTCCTCGGTATTTGGTTTTGCTCCTTGTCGATGGTACGGCAATTTGCTGCGGATGGGGGAGCGGAAACGACGAGCTCAGGATTTGGCGTTTGCCTGGTAGAGGCCGTGCTCGCGGATGTAGGCGGCAACAGCGGGACGGAGCAGGGAGTGGGGATCGGCTCCCTTCTGGATGGCGGTGCGAATGTCGGTGGCCGCCACCGTCTCGTCGAGGTCGGGCAGCAGATACAGGTGCGATTCGCGGCCGCTGTTGCTGCGGAGACAAACAACCAGGCTGTCGGCGTGCGGGGCATCGCAGGCGCCCACCGAGATGCTGGCGGGCAATGCTGCGGCGATGCGCCCAAGGTCGAAGCCAGGGCGCGAGGCAACGACAAAATTGCAGGTCAGCAGCAGTTCGGCGGCACGGTACCAGCGGCCGATACTGAGGAAGGAATCGGCGCCCATCAGACAGAAGACCTGGTCGTCCGGTGCCAGAGAAGCGCGCAGGCCCCGCAGCGTATCGATGGTGTAGTTGGGCCGCTTCTTCGCGTGGGGCGCATCGATGAGGGAAAGCTCGAGGCCCGGCTCCTGCTCAATCGCGAGGCGGGTCATGGCGACACGGTCGCCAAAGTTCGCCTGGGGACAGTCGCGCTTCAGCGGCTGTATCCCCACCGGGGCGAGCAGAACCCGATCGAGACCGAGACGGTCGATGGCAAGACGAGCGAGGGCGATGTGTCCTCGATGCGGCGGATCGAAGCTGCCTCCAAAGAACCCAACTTTCATTGATTCTGAGGATAGCGCGGAGGACGGGGCTGGAGTTTCCGGTAGTGTGGGGATGTGATGCATGTGGCGACCATCGGGCTCGGTGCTAACCTGCCGTCGCGGGCAGGTTCGCCGGAGGCGACAATCCAGGCGGCCATGGAAGACCTCGGCGCAGCAGGCCGCGTACGCACCCGCTCTTCTCTGTACCAGACTGAGCCGATGCTCTACCAGCAGCAGCCGGCATTTGTGAATGCCGTGTTGCAGCTGGAGACGGAACTGGAGCCGGAAACTCTTTTGGAATTCCTGCTCGGCGTCGAGCGCAAATACGGGCGGGAACGGGCCAGCGATACACCCAAAGGGCCGCGCAGACTCGATCTGGACCTGTTGCTGGTGGATGGACTGGTGGTGCAGTCGCCACACCTGACGCTGCCTCATCCGGAGCTGTCGCAGCGGAGGTTTGTGCTGGCGCCGCTCACTGAAATCGCGCCGGAGCTGCGGCACCCCCTGCTGGACGCGACCATGCGGGAGCTGCTGGCGAGGCTTCCGGACGAGGGCCCGAACCGCAGGGATGCCGTGCGGAAACTGAGCAGCCTGAAGGAGCTGCCGTGAATCGAATGGCCATGTGCTGGTTTGCCCGGAAGTTCCGGGTTGCTCTGCTGCTGGGGATTGCGTTGTGTGCCACCGCCATGGCGCAGGTGCGCGGATCGGTGCGGAATGCCCATGGCGATCCCATTGGCAACGCAGTGATCATGGACATGGCGGGCAAAACCCTGGCCGTCTCCGGGCCGGATGGCAGTTTCACGCTGGCAGAGAGCCCGCGGCAAATCGAAGTGACGGCGACCCATTATGTCGCTGCCGTAGTTACAGTGGCTCCGGATCGGCCGGTGCAGGTGGTTCTGAACCAGCCGCTGGAGACGGTGACGGTGACCGCCTACCGGTCGCCTCTGGGCGGCTCCGACAGCCCGGCGAGTACGCGGGTGCTGGACCGGCAGCAGCTGGAGCGGGCAGCGCCGCCGGAGCTGGACGGCAAGCTGCGCGAGATCCCCGGATTTCAGCTCTTCCGGCGATCCAGTTCGCTGGTGGCCAACCCGACCACGGAAGGCATTTCACTGCGCGGGCTGGGATCGACAGCCGCCAGCCGATCCCTGGTGGTATTCGACGACGTTCCCCTGAACGATCCCTATGGCGGGTGGATTCACTGGGAGGAATTGCCGGAGTTGGCGGTTCATTCCGTGGAAATTGTGCGCGGCGGCGCATCGGATCTGTACGGATCGAGCGCCATCGGCGGCGTGATCAGCGTGATTCCGGTACGCGCGGAATCTTCGCGTTTCGAACTTTTCTCAAGTGGCGGGTCGGAGAGCACCCTGGATGACGGTGCGCTGGGAACCCTGAAGCACGGGCCCTTGTCCGCAGTGGGCAGCGCGGGGCTGATCGCCACGGATGGCTACACGCTGGTCGCTCCGGCACTGCGCGGCCCCATCGATCAGCCGTCGAATGTGCACGCGCAGAATGGGCTGGCGGAAATCGATCGGTCGCTGCCCGATGGCGGACGAGCCTTTCTGCGCGGCAACGTGCTGAACGAAATTCGGCATAACGGCACGCCAGTCCAGTGGAACGCTACCCGGCTGTGGCGCAGCGCGGCCGGCGCGGACTGGAACGGTTTTGCGCTGCGGCTGTACGGCAGCGATGAGCACTACCGGCAGACCTTTTCGAGCATCGGCGCCGGCCGGGCGTCGGAGGCGCTGACCCGCTATGCCTTCGATCCCGCGGTTGAGCTGGGCGCGATGCTGCACTGGCATCGGCCCGTGGGCACGCATGCGCTGGTGCTGGCCGGCGCGGATACCCACGATGTCCGGGCGGAGGACAGAGAGCAGCTTTTCTCCGCTTCGGGCGGCCTGCTCGATACTTCAGCGCGGCAGCGGCAGACCGGCGCGTGGGGCGAGTTTCTGTTCACCCCCTCCGGCTGGACGATCAGCGGATCGGGACGCGTCGACCACTTCTCCAACTTCAACGCGCGCCAGTTCAGTTACCCGACGCCGCCTGCGCAGCTGCCGTCGTTCAGCGAAACGGTTTTCGATCCCCGGCTGGGCATCGTGCGCAGGATCACGCCTTCTCTCGCGCTGAATGCCTCGGGCTTCCGGGCCTATCGGGCACCCACGGAAAATGAGCTCTACCGCACCGGTCAGGTGGGGCAACAGACCACTAAGCCGAATCCAAACCTGCGCTCAGAACGCGCGACTGGCTGGGAAGCGGGACTGCAGCAGGATATTCGTTCGTGGGGATCGAGCGTCCGGGCCAGCTACTTCTGGACGCAGGTGAACCGGCCCATCACGGCGCTGACGCTGAGCGTGACGCCCACGTCGGAACTGCTGCAGCGCGAAAATCTGGGTCAGATCGAGAGCCGCGGCGTTTCGCTGGACTTCGCGACCAGGCCGGTGGGATGGATCTCGGTGGAGGGCGGCTATCAATATGCCGACGCGACGGTGACGAAATTCGCGCCCGAGCCGGATCTGATCGGGAAATGGATCCCGCAGGTTCCCCGCAATATGGCCACGGCGCAGGTGCTGTTCACGCGGCCCCGGCTAGGCATCCTGAGCCTGCAGGGACGCGAGGGCGGACGCCAGTTCGACGACGACGCCAACGCTTATCTGCTGCACAGCTACTTCCGTCTCGACGCCTACGCGCAGCACAACTTCGGCAGCCACGTCGAGGCCTACGCCACGGGCGAGAATCTCTTCGACCGGGCAGTCGAGGTGGGCAAGACGCCGGTGACGACGCTGGGCACGCCAAGGCTGGCGCGCTTCGGAATCCGGGTGAGCTTCGGAGATTAGGCGACGCGTCCTGTGCCCACGGCCTCGCCGTCCGCCGGACCACTCTGCGATTCCCGATTGGCGGCGATCCGGAAAAGCGAATCCGCGATCAGGCTGGCTTTCGAGGTGCGCCTATCCGTACGGGTCCGCTCAGTAGCGGCCCTCCAGATGCGCGGCCACGCCGGCGCCGATGACGGCCAGCGATGGATCCTCGGGGAGAACTTCGGCGTTGTAGCTCTGGAGCGGGCTCATCTTGATCATTTCGTAGAGATACTGCTTCAGCCGCGCAAGGTCGAGGCGCTGGATGTCGCGGCCGGTGTAATAAAAGCGCCCAGCTCCTTCCAGGTGGATCTCCGAGGCCGTGGCGGCGGCGAGGCCGCGATGCCATAACTCGACAAACTCGACGCAGCGGCGGTCGCCTTTTTTGGCAGCGGCGAAGACTTCGTCCGGCTCCATATCGAGGAAGCGCAGGCGCATCGCGCGGTAACCCATGATGCCTTCCAGATGGCCGCGGCCACCGCAGCCGCAGTAGTTCTCGCGTGGATCGAGGGTAACGACCATGTGGCCGCCTTCCCAGGGACCCTCGGTGTAGGGGTAGCGCCCAAAGCCGATCCCGTTGCCGATAGTCCAGACGCGCACCTGACGCTCCAGCTGGCCGCGGGTTGCGGCAATGCCGGCGGCCACCGCGTCGGCATCGTTAAAGACCCGCACCTTGAGATTGATTTTCCGCTTCTCCAGACCGGCGCTGATCGATTCCCCAACCCGCGCCCCTTTGAGCTGAGGCAGATTGGGAGAGTCGAGCATCACGCCCTGATGCACATACCCAGGGATGGCCACACCCGCGGCCTCGATGTTGGCGTCCGTCGAAGCGGCAAGAGTGGCGATGGCGTCGCAAATGATTTCGCAGAGGCTGTCGGCGGGGACTTCGATGAGCCCATTGGTGTCGTCCAGGTTCTCCGGAAACTCCTTGAGCCCGTCCTGGAGCCGATTCTCCTCGACCAGGCCGGCAACCACCTTTGCCGTCATGATCACGCCGATCGTGTTTGCCATGATGCCCTCCGCCGCAGCCCCTAATCCTCGAAGCGAGCCAGCCGGTTGATGCCATTGAAGGCGGCGGCCTTGTAGCACTCTGCCAGGGTGGGATAGTTGAATACGGTGTCGATGAAATAGTCTACGGTACCGTTGAGGGCCATGACAGCCTGGCCGATGTGGACCAGCTCCGCAGCGCCCTCGCCGATGATGTGCACGCCCAGAACCTGGCGCGTTTCGCGATGGAAGATGAGCTTGAGGCGGCCTGTGGTATCGCCGCGAATCTGGCCGCGCGCGATTTCCCGGTAGTACGCCACCCCAACCTCGTAAGGAACGTCCTCTTCGGTCAGCTGCTCCTCGGTTTTCCCGATGAAAGAGATCTCCGGGATGGTGTAAATGCCGTAGGGATAAAAGCTGGGGTTGGACTGTGTATGTTCGTCGCCGAACGCGCGCTCGGCGGCGATGCGCCCCTGCTCCATCGAAACGGAAGCCAGCGCCGGAAAACCGATGACGTCGCCCACCGCAAAGATGTGGGGGACCTTGGTTCGGAAATCTTTGTCGACCGGGATGCGGCCGCGATTGTCGGCCTCAATACCGGCGGCAGCAAGGTTCAGTTCGTCGATATTGCCCTGGCGGCCTACAGCGTAGAGCAGAACGTCGCCCGAAACGCGCTTCTTGCTCTCGAGGTTCGCGCCCACGGCACCTTCGGCCAGCTGTTCTACGCTGCCCACTTCCTCGCCCAGGCGCATGGTGACGCGGCTGTCGCGCAGGTGATAGCTGAGAGCCTCGATAATCTCCTGATCGGCAAATTCGAGCAGGCGCGGGCGTTTTTCTATGAGGGTCACGCGGACACCGAGCGCCGCGAACATACAGGTGTATTCAACGCCGATTACACCGCCGCCGACCACGATGAGGCTCTTCGGCAGATCTATTAGCTCCAGCACCTGGTCGCTGTTGATGATGGTGGTGCCGTTGACGGGGACCTTCGGCGAAAAAGCAGGGCGCGTGCCCACGGCAATGACGATATTGTCCGCCTCGTAGCTATTGCTCCCGCGCACCCCTTCCACATGAACGTGGTGAGCGTCCTCAAAGCGCGCCACGCCGTTGAGCATTTCAACCCCGTTGCGGGAAAGCTGCGCTTCGGTGACGTCGATCTCCGTCTTGATGACGTGCTGCACGCGGAAGGCAAGATCGGCCATGGTGATCTTTTCCTTCACGCGGTAATTCATGCCGTAGATGGATCGGTAGTTGTAGCCGGACAGATGCAGCACGGCTTCGCGCATGGTCTTGCTGGGGATGGTCCCGGTGTTGATGCACACTCCGCCCACGACGCTGCGCATCTCCACGAGCGCAACGCGCTTACCCTTCTTGACTGCGGAAACCGCCGCACGCTGTCCTGAGGGGCCCGAACCGATGACCAGCAAATCGTATTTCGCCATGCGTCAGACAGGAGCCTGCCGAGAACAGGTCCGTGCTCATCTTACCTCCTGTGGGGATTAGCTGTATGAATCTGCCCTTACACTGAGGGGAGATGTTGCTCTATGCCATTACGAGCCGAAAGCTGCTGCCCGGGGATGAGAACGCGCGTCGCCATCGCCTGGTCACACTGGCAGGGGAGTGGGCGCGCGGCGGCGTGGATTACATCCAGGTACGGGAAAAGGATCTGGCGCTGACGGAGCTGCAGGAGCTCGCGGCCCGCATCGTGGAGGCGGTTCGTCGCACCCGCAGTGCCACGCGCGTGCTGGTCAACGGACCGGCGCAGGTCGCGATCGATGCGGGTGCGGATGGCGTGCATCTGCACTCCAGATCCCTGAGCAGCGCCGGTGCCGACGGTGCGCTGACGGCCACCCGGCCCGCAGCTATCCAGGCAGCAGAACAGGTGTACGCACGAGCCGGGCGCGAGGCCGTGGTCAGCGCGGCCTGCCACTCGCCGGAGGAGATCCGCCAGGCTGCAGGCGCTTCCCTGCTGTTGTTCTCGCCGGTCTTCGAGAAAGTCAGCGGCGAGAAGGTGACGATCGGCCAGGGTCTCGTTGCCCTGCGCGCGGCCGTTGACCTGGCCAGGCCGATTCCGGTTCTGGCGCTGGGCGGAGTGACGGAGAGAAATGCTGCCGCGTGCGTGCAGGCGGGCGCGGCCGGGATTGCCGCAATCCGTCTCTTTCTGGACGACGCCTGGCGAGGGCTGGCCGATACCGCTCCAGCTTCCGTGCGACCATCGGCGTGATGCTTCATCCAAAGACGGAATGGCTGTCTCGCCCCCACCTGCGATGGAGGAAAGGCCTGCCCCGGCCGTGAGCCACATTTCAGTTGTCGAACAGCGGCGCGCCGTAAGCCGCAGCATGGGCTATCTCGCCTGCGCTCTCGCCGGCTGCTGCTGGGGAACAGGCTTCTTCTTCGGCAAGCTCGCCTTTACCCGGCTCAGTGTCGACCACTACGTGCTCTACCGGTTCCTGTTTGCCTGCCTGGGCATTCTTCCCATCGTGGAGAGGCCGCGGTTTACCCGCCGCGAGTGGAAGCTGGTGTTGATCGGGTCGTTTCTGGGCGTCCCCGTGCAGTTTTTGGTGCAGTTTGAAGGGTTGAAGCTCACCACGGTGAGTCACGCCGCTCTGATGGTCGGCACCATGCCGGTGATTTTGGCGGTGGGGGCCACGCTCTTTGCGCACGAGCGGCTGGATGTCAAGGGATGGCTGGCGCTCGCAGGCTCGACCCTCGGGATTGGCCTGATCGTGCTGAGTGCGAATCACGCAGGCATCCACGGCGGGAATCTGACGGGTGACCTGCTGGTAGTGCTGGCGCTGATCATTGCTCTGGGGTGGGTGCTGCTGAACCAGCGGCTGATCCTGCGAGGGCAGTCGGCAATGGCCGTGACCGCGTGGACGCTTCTGACCGGAACCGCGATGCTGCTGCCGTGGGTCCTTTGGCAGGACGGCCTGCCTCCGGTCCGCGGACTGGGATGGCATGTCTGGTTCGCCGCCGCGGCCAGCGGTCTGCTGTGCACGGCCGCCGCCACGCTCCTGTGGAACTGGGGGCTTCATCATGTGCCCGCGTCGCGCGCCGGCGTCTTTCTCAACATCGAACCGGCGCTGGGCTCCATCCTCGGCGTGGAGTTACTCGGAGATCGGCTGGGTCCTGGGACATGGGTGGGCGGAGCGCTCATCATTGCCGCCGCCATTGTCCTGACCACCACCGGGCGTGGCGCAGAGCGGGAAGCCGCATTCAGCTGAGCGCCGGCGCCTGAAACACTCCTCAGCTCCCACGCCCCTCCAAAGCCGATCCGTACAATAGGACCTTCCCAGGAAGCCTGCCCACGGAGACCGCCATGCCGCGACGGTTGTGTTGTCTGCTGATCCTCCTCTTCGCCGCCTGCGCCCCTGCACAGGAAAAACCCATTGCGCTCGAAGGAACGGTGCTGACCCCGGACGAAGTGATTCCCGACGGCATGGTGCTGATCGAGCATGGCGTGATTCGGGAGGTGGGCGCGCATCTTTCCCTTCCCGCCGGCGTGACCCTCGTGAAGACCGAGGGCGTGATTGCGCCGGGATTGATCGATCTGCACAACCACCTCACCTGGAACATATTCCCGCGCTGGAAACCCAATCAGGAATTCGGCAGCCGTTACGACTGGCAGCAAACGCCGATCTACAAGGTGTTGATGGATGCTCCGCATAAAGCTC
This sequence comes from uncultured Acidobacteriota bacterium, assembly GCA_963825195.1. Taxonomy (GTDB): domain Bacteria; phylum Acidobacteriota; class Terriglobia; order Terriglobales; family Acidobacteriaceae; genus Palsa-343. The sequence goes on along the minus strand of CAWGSD010000005.1, from coordinate 3,212,828 downwards.
TTGTGGAGGAAGGGCTGGAATGCGACGCGGAACGCTATGCCGAAGTGAAGGCGATCACCGAGGGGGAGACCAGCGTGGTCGGCAGCCTGCGGGCGCCGTGCAATCGCGGGCTGGCCCGCAACCTGGACGATCTGCAGGAGCCCGGAGCGGCTGCTGCGGAGTTGGGATCGGCGGCGCGGGAGCGCATCGTCTACAACGTCTTTCCGCTGCAGATGACCGAGGCGGAAGTGGCCGATGCAAAGCAGGCGCTCGCCGGTGGAGGCGCGCTGCTCATCCATCTGGCCGAGGGTGCGCCCGGCAATGCTTCCGCCGCCCGGGAATTCCTGATGCTGAAAGGGCGGGGGCTGCTGCTGCCGGGGGTATCGCTGATCCATGCGGTAGCGCTGCAGCCCGACGATTTTCGCGAAATGAGCGCGGCGGGGGTGGGATTTGTCTGGTCGCCGCGCAGCAATATCGAGCTCTACGGAGGCACCGCGAATGTAGCGGCGGCTGTGGCGAACCACGTCGTCATGGCGCTGGCTCCCGACTGGAGCCCGACCGGCAGCGATGGTCTTCTCGGCGAACTGCAGTATGCCGCGGTGTGGAACGCGACGCAGCCGCAGCCGCTCTTCGACGACCACGCTCTCGTGGATATGGCCACCGTGAATGCAGCAAAGCTCGTGCACCTGGATCGAGAGCTGGGTCAGATCCGAAAAGGCTATGCGGCGGACCTGCTGGTGCTGCGGCCGGCGAGCGGCCACGAGGCCTGGTGGACGCTGGACCATGCGCTTCCGGAACAGGTGGAGCTGGTCATGGTCGGCGGTGAACCAGTCTATGGCGATCCCGGCCCGATGCAGCAGCTGACAGGAGATACCCCGCTCGAAACGCTGAACCTGTGCGGATCGGAGAAGCGCATCTCGTTTAGGACCGAGCCGGGGCAGCAACCCAGCCTTGCGGAGACGGAAGCGCGCCTGCGCTCCGGCCTCCATGCCTGGGGACGTACGCTGGCCCCGCTGGCCGAGTGCGGAAACTGAAGCGGACGCCGCGCCGGAGCCGAGCCCGGCACTTTCGACGTGCCGTACCCCCGAAACCACCGCCATCCCGCTGATACACTTGAACTATTGTGGTGGAACTCGCCCCATCGATTCTTTCCGCTGATTTTGCGCGCCTGGCCGACGAAGTGGCGGCCGCGGAGCGAGGCGGCGGAAGCGTCATCCATGTGGATGTCATGGACGGCCACTTTGTGCCCAATATCACGCTGGGACCGCCCATCGTGAAGTCGCTGCGCAAGCACACGGAGTTGCCGCTCGACTGCCACCTGATGATTGACAATCCGGATGAGTTTATCCGCGATTTCGCCGAGGCTGGCGCTAACTGGGTAAGCGTCCACTATGAGGCATGCCGGCACCTGCACCGCACCCTGCAGTTGATCGCCCAGCACGGGATGGAACCGGCGGTGGTCATTAACCCGGCCACCACCGTGGAACACCTGATTCCGGTTCTCGGCATGGTGCACCACGTCCTGATCATGAGCGTGAACCCGGGGTTCGGCGGGCAGCAGTTTATCCCGTACTCACTCAATAAGCTGCGGCGCCTGAAAGAACTTCGTCAGGAAATGGGGCTGGAGTTTAGGATTGAAGTGGACGGAGGGGTTGGGCACGACACGGTCGACAGCATCGTCGAAGCCGGAGCGGAGTTGCTGGTGGCCGGCAATGCCGTCTTCGGTGACGGCCACCCCGAACGGGATGCGCGTTCGCTGTTGCAGGCGGCGCAGCGGGCAGCTAAGCTGGCGGCTTAGAGCAAAAGTTCAACCGGAGCCGGGTCATCGCAGACCACCCTGCCTCCGCAAGGCACCACCCGGAGCGTCTGCGATCCTCGAGGTGTTATGAATCGGTTGGTAATCCGTACATCGGCGGTTCTCCTGGGCGCGGCGATCGCGTTCTCTTCACCGTGCGCTTTCGCCAGGCAAAAGAAAAAGAAGAAAGTGGACCTGAGCGCGAATCCGCTGGCGAATGTGAACTCCAAGCAGCCGGATAAGGTGCTGTACGACAAAGCCATGCTGGCCATGAAGAAGGGCAAGTATGACGTGGCCCGGCTCGACTTGCAGACGCTGCTGAATACGTATCCGGACTCTGAATACGATATGCGCGCCAAGCTGGCCGTGGGCGATACCTGGTTCAAGGAAGGCGGCTCGGCTGCATTGACCCAGGCCGAGTCCGAGTACAAGGATTTCATCACCTTCTTCCCCAATTCGCCGGAAGCGGCTGAGGCGCAGATGAAGGTGGGGGACATCTATTTCCAGCAGATGGAGAAGCCGGACCGCGATCCGCAGAATGCGGTGCACGCGGAAGAGGAATACCGGAAGATGCTCGAGGATTTCCCGGATTCCCCGCTGATCCCGCGCGCCAAGCAGAAGCTGCGTGAGGTGCAGGAGGTTCTGGCGCAGCGCCAGTTCGAGATCGGCGAGTACTACGCTTCGCGCGAGAACTGGGCCGCATCGATTGCGCGCCTGCAGACGGTGGCGGACAGCTATCCGCTGTTCAGCCGCAACGACGAAGCCCTGATTACCATCGGCGATGCGTACGCGAATCAGGCGCAGATGGTATCGCACTGGAAGATCGCGCCCAAGGCCAAAGCCGAGTTGACGAAGTACTATGACAACCGTGCCGCCCAGTCCTGGGACCTTGTGGTGACGCGGTATCCGCTCGCGCCTCATGTGGAAGACGCGAAGGATCGCCTGATCGCCATGGGACGAACGGTACCCGATGCCAGTCAGCAGGCCCTGGCCGAAAGTCAGGCAGAGGAAGACAGCCGCGTCACCGTGAAGCTGGGCGCGCGCACCCTGCAGTTGCTGGGTCGCGGACCGAACACCGTTAAGGCCGCGCGGGTGGGCGAACCTTCGCTGACCAGTCCGGCGCCGGTCCTGCCCAACCAGGTCGCGGAGCAAACGAAGGATGCTTACGTAGCGGCCATGAAGGGCCAGCCGATTCCGGAGCCCGCGGCGGCGAATGCCCCCGCAGCCCAGACCGCAGCTGCCCCGAGTGGAACCGCTCCTGAGAGCGCTCCCGCATCCGGCGGAGCGCTGACGCTGCAGGAAGTTCCGGACGCCTCCGGATCGCCGGGCAGCACCGTGACGGTGGAAGTGCCCAGCAGTGGCGGCGGAGGCGGTGGATCCGCGGCTCCGGAAGGCGCACCGGGTGGAGTTTCGCCGGCGAACAATGCGATTCCGCACAGCAATGCTGAACCGCTGGCCATGCCGGTAGGCCCGACCAACAATCAGCCGCTGCCGGCCGTCGACAAGCCTGCCGAGGCTCGGCAGCAGGTCAACGAGGTTCCCGCCGGTGCTGCCGGCGCCCAGGTCAACACGGGAGCCACTGCCAGCGGCAAGCCTGCCGGCAAAAAGAAGAAGGCGCCCTACGACAAGAAAGACGAGTCGTCGAGCAAACACAAAAAGAAGACCGGGCTGGACAAGGTGAATCCGTTCTGACGGATTCTGAGTCAAACCGAAAGGCCGCCCGCGGGCGGCCTTTCTTCTGGGCGCTGGTTCCCTGCCCACGCAGGCTGCAGGGAAGACTGAAAACGTTATATGGTGAAAAGTTGCATGTCCCCCGAAACCAACAGCACGACGGACGATATCGCATTGAAAGAACGCGACAACGCGGACGAGCAGGCGGACCGGCGCGAGCTGCCCAAGGCCTACGATCCGGCGGCTATTGAGGCGCGCTGGGCGGAGTACTGGGTGCGCGAGCGCCTGTTCGAAGTAAAGACGCCCGACCCGGCCGCGCTGGACAAGCTGCGTGCCGAGGGACACGACGTTTTCACCATCCTGCTGCCGCCACCCAATGTGACCGGGCGCCTGCACATGGGCCACATGCTCAACCAGACGGAGATGGATATCCTGACCCGCTGGCGGCGCATGCTGGGCGACCTGGCGCTGTGGCTGCCGGGTACCGACCACGCGGGCATCGCCACCCAGATGATGGTGGAGAAACAACTGGCGGCGGAGGGCACGTCGCGCCAGCAGCTCGGCCGCGAAGCCTTCGTCGAACGCGTGTGGGAATGGAAACGGCACTATGGCGGAGCCATTCTCGATCAGATGAAGCGGCTCGGCGCCAGCGTGGACTGGTCGCGCGAATACTTCACCATGGACGAGAACCTCTCCGTGGCCGTGCGCGAGGCGTTCGTCACCCTCTACGAGCAGGGGCTGATCTATCGCGGGATGTACATCGTGAACTGGTGCCCGCGCTGCCAGACCGCCATCAGCGACCTCGAAGTAGCGCACGAAGAGCAGCAGGGCAAGCTGTGGGAGATTCGCTATCCCGTGGTGCATGCGCCGGGCGAATTCGTAACGGTGGCGACGACGCGGCCGGAGACCATGCTGGGCGATGTAGCCGTGGCCGTGCATCCGGACGACGAGCGCTACCGGCATCTGCACGGAAAAATGCTGCGTCTGCCGCTGGTCGGCCGTGAAATTCCCGTCATCACCGACGAATGGGTAAGCATGGAGTTCGGCACCGGGGCGGTGAAGGTGACCCCGGCGCACGATCCCAACGACTTTGCCATCGGCGAGCGCCACGGCCTGCCCGCGATCTCGATAATGGATGAGACCGCCCATATGACCGCCGAGGCGGGAGCATACGCCGGACTCGATCGTTATGAAGCGCGCAAACGTGTGCTCGAAGATCTGGAAGCCCAGGGGCTGCTCGGCGCTGTCCGCGATCACGTGAATGTGATCGGCAAATGCGACCGCTGCAAGACGGTAGTGGAACCGCGGCTGTCGACGCAGTGGTTCATCAGGATTCAGCCGCTGGCCGACCGCGCGATCGCCGCCGCGGAACAGGGTCATATCCGCTTCACGCCCGAGCAGTACGCGAAGACCTACTACGAGTGGATGCGCAACATCCATGACTGGTGTATCTCGCGCCAGCTCTGGTGGGGGCATCGGATTCCGGCCTGGCATTGCGCAACCTGTAAGCAGATCACCGTGGCGCGGGAGACGCCGGCGCAGTGCGCACACTGCGGCAGTGCAGCGCTCACGCAGGAGACCGATGTGCTGGACACATGGTTTTCGTCCGGCCTGCTTCCCTGCTCTGTCTTCGGATGGCCGCAGCACACGCGCGACCTCGATGTTTTCTATCCAACGCAGCTGCTCGTGACGGGATTCGACATCCTCTTCTTCTGGGTCGCGCGCATGATCATGCTCGGCTGCTGGTTCACCAAAGACGTGCCCATGGCCGACGGATCGGAGCGGGAGCTGAGCGAAACCGTTCCCTTCCGCGATGTGTACATCCACGCGCTGGTGCGCGACGCCGATCGCCAGAAGATGTCGAAGACCAAGGGCAACGTGATCGATCCCATCGAGATTGTCGAGCGCTATGGAACCGATGCGGTGCGCTTCACGCTGGCAGCGATGGCTTCGCCCGGCACGGATATCGCATTCAGCGAGGCGCGCACGGAGGGCTATCGCGCGTTCGCCAACAAGATCTGGAACGCCGCACGCTTCATCTTCATGAACGTGGAGCGGGCGCGAGAAGCGGGTATTGAGGTGGACCGCTCGCTGCTCGGGCGTATGCCGGCGGTCTCTGCGGACGCTCCGCTGGAGGCGCGCTGGATTGCTTCGCGGCTGAACTCCGTGGCCGCCGAGGTGAACGCTGCCCTGGGCGAGTATCGCTTCCACGAAGCGGCGAGTCTGGTCTATCAGTTTTTCTGGGGCGACTTCTGCGACTGGTATCTGGAGATCGTGAAGCTGCGGCTCGATTTCAGCGAGGGAGCAGACAAAACCGCAACCAGAGCCGCGCTGACCACGCTGCTGCAGACCTTCGAGGCAGCGCTGCGGCTGCTGTCGCCGTTTATGCCGTTCATCACCGAGGAGCTGTGGCACGCCGTATACGAAGGCGAGCCGCCAGGAAAGTCAATTGCGCTGACGCGGTATCCGCAGGCCGGTATCGAAACCGCCGGCTCGCAGGTCGAAGCGCAGATGGCTGCGCTGCAGGATCTGATTATCTCCGTGCGGGCGCTGCGCAAAGATCTTGGCGTGGAAGAGAAGGCTCTGGTTCCCATCCGTTTCCGCGCTGCGCAGGATGGCCTGGCGTTTGCGCAGAACGGCGAGATTATTCAGCGGCTGGCGCGCGTGTCGGAGATTGAAGCCGTGGAAGCGATGGCAGAAGGTGCAGCCGTCCGCTCAACACCGCAATTCGACGTACAGGTGATCTACGAGAAGAAGATCGATATCGCTGCCGAACGCGAACGTCTGACCAAAGAACTGGGCCGCTACGAGAAGGAGAGTGCGAACGCGGAGCGGCAGCTTGGCAACGAGAGCTTCCTGAGCAAAGCGCCCGGACCAGTCGTGGAAGGGCTGCGCAGGCGGGCGGCGGAGCTGGTGGTGTTGATCGAAAAGACGCGCAAAGCGCTTGAGGAGCTGGGGTAAACCGCATGGAATGGAAGAGCCGGCGCATCGAAGCCATTCTGGAGCAGGCGCTCGTCGAAGATAAGGCCACCAGCGATTTGACAACGGCTCTCACCATCGAGCCGTCGCTGCGTGCCGCCGCCACGGTGCTGGCCAAAGAGGAGTGCGTACTCTCCGGCGTGGGGAGCATTCCGCGGTTTCTGGAGATTTTTGCGCGGCTCGACGGGCGCAGCAGCGGCCGCTTCGAAGTCGTGAGCCATCCTGAGATCTTCGATGGAGTGCGGCTGCGCAAGGGCCAGGCGATTGCCGTGATTCGTCACAATGCTCGTGTCATTTTGGGCTGCGAGCGGGTCATCCTGAACCTGATGCAGCGCATGAGCGGCATCGCGACCCTCACCCGCCGCTATGTCGACGAAGTGGAGGAAACAGGCGCCAAGGTGCTGGACACGCGCAAGACGATTCCAGGTCTGCGCATCCTCGATAAATATGCCGTCCGCTGCGGCGGCGGCGAAAACCATCGCATCGATCTTTCCGACGGAATTCTGATCAAGAACAATCACATTTCTCTCGGCGGCGGCATCGAGAAAGTTCTGGAGCGCGCAACCCGACTCCGTAAACCGGGGCAGACGATCGATATCGAGGTTCGCAATATGCAGGAGCTGTCGCTGGCGCTGGACCATGGGGCCGAGTCGCTGCTGCTGGACAATATGACGCCCGCGGAAGTGAAAAAAGCAGTGGGCGCGGTACGCGACCGCGGTTTCGATTTCCCGATTGAGGCATCGGGCGGCATAACGCTCGAGAACATTCGCAAATATGCTCTGGCCGGGCCCGACTACATCTCCGTTGGCGCGCTGACCCACTCGGCCACTGCTGTGGACCTCTCGATGCGGATTACTGCGGAGATCTATTAGCGCGTGGACGACGGACTCGATCTGACCGCACTGGATGCAGAACTGGCAGGATCGCGCTATGCGGGCCGGCTTCACTTCTTCTCTTCCATCGCCTCCACCAACACGTACGCGATGCAGCAGGCTGAAGCCGGCGCTGCGGACGGCAGCGTCTACTTTGCCGATGAGCAGACCAGCGGACGCGGACGCGGCGCGCACGCATGGGTTTCACCGCCGGGATCGGGCCTGTATGTCAGTGTGCTGCTGCGGCCGCAGGTTGCCCCCGCCGACATCCTGTGGCTGTCGCTCGCCGCCGGGCTGGCAGCGCAAAACGCGATCCGGCAGCTCACATCGCTGCAGGCCGACCTGCGCTGGCCCAACGATCTGCTGCTGGGGCGTCGCAAGTTCTGCGGTATTCTCACGGAACTGAATGCGGAGGTCACGCGCGTGCGCCACGCTGTCGTGGGCATCGGTATCAACGTACATCAGCCGCGCTTCCCGGACGAACTGAACGGTACTGCTACATCGCTGGCCATCGAAACCGGGCGCAGCTGGCCGCGCCAGGAGCTGCTGATCGCTTTGCTGCAATCGCTGGATCGTGAGGTTGCCGCTCTCGCCGGTGCTTCTGATCCGCAGCACGCTGCACATCACATCCGCGAACGGCTGGAAGCAGGCTCGTCGTGGATTCGCGGCAAACGCGTCGTCGTCGACGAAGCAGGCGGATTCGTGGGAACGACCGAGGGGCTGGATGCTCGCGGCTTTCTGCGGGTGCGCACCACCGATGGAGTGCGCACAGTACTTTCCGGCGGCGTGCGCGAAGCGTAAAGGAACGGAGATCGAACGATGCTCCTGGTACTGAACGTCAACAACACGAATACGGTGATTGCTCTGTACGCAATCGCCGCAGACGGCACGACGGGCGATTTGCGCGCGACCTGGCGCATCAGTACGCGCCACGGGCAGACTGCCGACGAGTATGGAATTCTGATACAGAGCCTGTTACATAATGAGGGCGTCGAGAGCAGCTCGATTCGCGGCATCGTCATCGCCTCGGTGGTGCCGCCGGTCGACTGGATTCTGCGGCAGTTCTGCGAGCGGTATTTCGGACACAAGCCGCTGTTTATCGAGCCGGGTGTAAAAACGGGGCTGCCGATTCTGACCGACAATCCTGGCGAGGTGGGTGCCGATCGCGTCGCCAACAGCGTGGGCGCGTTTCACAAATATGGCGGTCCGACCATCGTTGTGGACTTCGGGACGGCGACCAATTTCGATGTCGTGTCGCGCAAGGGAGAGTTCCTAGGGGGTGCCATTGCTCCCGGGCTGAACATTTCTGCCGAAGCATTGTTTGCACGCGCCGCTCGCCTGCCACGTGTCGAGATCAGAAAGCCGGCGAAGATTATCGGCACAAATACCGTCGACAATCTGCAGATTGGGTTGTTCTGGGGGCATATCGGCCTGGTCGATTCGATCCTCGAGCGCATGATTGCGGAGCTTGGCAGCGACACGAAGTGCGTTGCGACCGGCGGCCTGGCCAATCTGATTGCGCGGGAGTCGAAATACATCTCTGAGGTGAACGATATGCTCACGCTGGAGGGACTGCGCCTCATCTACGACCGCAATCGCGCGGCGAAAAATCCGACTCACCACGCCCACGGGCCGAGTCTCTGAGATCTTGGAAAACTATTTCAACTACTTCACGGAAATTGAGGAACGGTTCCAGCAGCGGCGCGGATCGATTTTGCTGCTTTCCACACTGGACTGGGCGCTGATCGAGACCTGGCGTGAGGCCGGCATTCCGCTCGAAGCTGTTCTGCGCGGCATCGACGCGGCCTTCGATCGCTACGATGCGCGGAAGTCGCGGGCGCATGTACGTCGCGTCAACGGGCTCGCCTGGTGCGCGCAGGAAGTGATGACTGCGGCGGAGGACATGCGCGAGGCATTGACCGGCGCAGCTAAAGCACAGCCCGATGCGGCGGAGGCGGGACTGGAACAGGAGCGCATCGCAGCTTATTTCGAGGAGACGGCGATGAAGCTGCAAACGGCCAGGCTTACCGGTCTGGCGGCGCAGTCGGCGGCAGAAATCGCAGATCGGATGAAGGGCCTGGCAATGTCCACGCGCCAACAGATGCCGAATCTGGAAGAACTGGAGCGAACGCTCACGGTGCTGGAAGAAAAGCTGCTGACGGCCGTGACGGCGAGCGCCTCCGAAGAGGAACTCACGGTGTTGCGCGAGCAAAGCGCACAGGAGATTGCACCGTATCGCCGACGCATGCAGGCGCTGCAGATTCGGCAAATCGAACAGCAGTTCCTGCACAAGCGCCTGCTGGAAAAACACGATCTGCCGCGGCTGAGCCTGTTCTACATGAGGCAGGAGTGAGGCTGCACATTGAGAAGGCCATCTACGGCGGTGCAGGGTTAGCACGCGCCGAGGGCAACGCTGTGTTTGTACCCTTCACGCTGCCCGGTGAGGTTGTTGAGGCACACATCACCGGAGAGAACCGCGGCTATGCCACTGCTGAACTGGACGCCGTGATCGAGCCGAGCCCGGTGCGAACTCAGGCGCCGTGTCCGTATTTCGGTGAATGCGGAGGCTGCCATTACCAGCACGCGGAGTACGCCGCTCAGGCGGAGATGAAAATTGCCATCCTGCGCGAGACGCTGGAGCGTGGCCGCATCGCAGCCATTCCCGAAATTGTTCCGGTTACAGGCGAGCCGCTCGGCTATCGGAATCGCGTGCGCCTGCATGTACGCGGAAATCCGTTCTCTCTCTGTTACAAATTGCGCAATTCGCATGTGAATTTGCCCGTGGCGACGTGTCCCATCGCTGCACCTGCTCTGCAGCAGGCTATCGAGAGACTCAATCGCGAGGGCGAGAAGATTGGAATTGCGGACTGGGTACGCGAGATCGAACTTTTCACGGATGCGAACGAGTCCGCGATGCTGGTTGCGTTGTGGACCGGCACCGAATCAACCTTAGCCAGGCGTGCCCTGCAGGACCTCTGGCCAAGGCTGCGGTTGATTCTTCCCGATGCGGTCGGAGCGGCGGTATTCTCTGCGGAAAAAGCACGGCGTGCCGACAAAAACGTCGCGCAGATCGGCGCGAGTTCGCTGCAGTATTCCTGCGGAAGCCGCCACTATCGCGTGAGTCTCGGCTCCTTCTTCCAGGTCAACCGCTTCCTGATCGAGCCCCTGGTGGAATTGGTAGTCGGCAGCGAAGATGGGGCCGTGGCATGGGACCTGTATGCAGGGGTGGGATTGTTCTCGCTGCCGCTGGCGGCGCATTTCACGTCGGTGGTTGCGGTCGAATCGGCTGGGACATCGGTGCGCGACCTGCACGAGAACCTGCGCGGTACCCGGCATCGAGTCGTTGCTGCTGAAACCGCGGCCTTCCTGCGTCGCGCTCTCGAGCAGCGGGAATCCCCACCTGACCTCGTTGTTGTCGATCCACCACGGGCGGGACTGGGCAGCGAGGTGACAACAGCGCTGGGAAAACTGCGGCCGCGCAAGATTACTTACGTTTCCTGTGATCCGGCAACACTGAGCCGGGACCTGGCAGCGTTGCTAGAATTCGGTTATCGCCTCAGAACAATGCATCTGGTGGACCTTTTTCCTCAGACGTTCCATCTGGAGAGCGTCACGCGTTTGTCTCTGGATTAAAGCTCTCCTGCCCGCCTGAGGCGACCGTTCCGATGGCCGCCGTTGCCAGCCCGCAAATTCCTGTCATTTCCGAGGACTTCTGTCCCCCTGCAGTGATACATCCCCTGCAGGCCGGCCTTGCGTTCCCCGCGCTGCTGGCTGCCGTTTGCTATGCATCCGGCATCGTGGCTGCGCAATGGATGTGGCTGCGTCCCGGAATGTTGCTGCTGGGTATCCTGCTGTCGTTGGCCCTTACCGTGATGGCCGCACTCCGCGCCGAGCGGCTTGCCTTCGCGGCGGCGGCCCTGCTCTGTACCCTGCTCGGCGGCTTCTGCGCCGAGGTTCAGGCGCGGCCTCCAGCCATTACGCCGCTCGGACAAATCGCGGAAGCGACCCCGGCTCCAACCCCGTCGGCACGGCGTCTCGGTGTGGAGACGTCTCACGAGATCCGAGGCCGCATTGTCCGGATAGGAACGGTGCGCCTCTCTGACTCCCAGGCTCCTTATTCCGAAAAAGTTCGGGAAGAACGCAGCCGGCAACTGGACCTGCAGGTGCTCGCGGTGGATGGCGAACCGCTGCCCGTTCCGGAGGGCTTGCGCCTCACGATGTATGCTCCGGCAGATGCGGCATTCCCCAGCCTGGCGTGCGGAGAGGAACTGCGCGGACGAGTTGCGATGCACGCGCAGGAGCGCTTCCTCGATCCCGGCGTTTGGGATGGGCGCGGGTGGCTCCAGCACGAGGGTATCAGCGCTCTGGGCAGCGCTCACGCCGATGATGTATCCGTGCTGGTTACAAATCGACGCGAATCCTTCTCCTGCTGGTTACACAGTGTGCAGCAGGCAGCCAGCGAGCGGCTGGTCGGGTTCGTGGACACACGGGAGCCAGGGTGGGTACCGTGGACTTCCTCCTCACCCAGCGAAGCGCCCCACTCCAGACGCGCCGCAATCCCCGGCTCAAAATGCTCATACAATCCCGCGTGGATCGCCGCCGCCTCCGCTGCCTGGATCGGCGCATAAATAGCCCACGCTCCAAACCAGTACGCCGGAACCTCCATCCTCGTCACCGTCGCCACCCGCCTCAGCCTTTCCGCCCACTCCTCCATCGTCTGCCGCACCGGCGGATCGCATTCGTCCAAAAAATCCCCGCTCAACACGCCAACCCGCAGATCCCCGCGCTCCGGCCTGCCCTCCGGCAGATCGAAGAGCGACTCCGCCAGCAGCGGCGCATCCCGCAAATCCCGAAACAGCCACCCGATCGTATCGAAGGTCACCGACAGATGCTGCCCGCCCCGCCAGTCCCCTGCTCCCAGCGAACTTCGATAGCCGGCCAGCCCGCACAGCGCCGCCGGTGCCCGCACCGACCCGCCCGTGTCCGTCCCAATCGCCGCCAGCGCTGATCCTTCCTGCACCGCCGCCGCCGCCCCGCTGGACGATCCTCCCGTCAGCAGCGACGCATCCCGCGGCTGCAGGCAGTCGCCGTACTCCTGGTTCTCTCCGGTTATGCCGTAGGCCAGCTGATGCAGATGCGTCTTACCGACGATCACCGCGCCACTTCGTCTCAGTCGCGCCGCGACCGCCGAATCGCTGGCCGCCGGCCCCCGCGCTGCATAGAATTTCGATCCGCTGCTGGTGGGAAATCCCTCCAGGTCGAAGCAGTCCTTCAGCGCCACCGGCACGCCCCGCAGCCGACCCTGCCCGCGCTCCGCCTGCCGCGCCGCTTCCGCCAGAGTCCACTCCGCATCCAGCAGAATATAGGTATTCCGGCTGGCGTTCCCATTGGCCCGGCTCAGCACCCGTCGTGCCTGCTCCACGGGATCGGCTTCGCCCGGCAGGCCGTCGATGGGCGAGACATCTGTAACCATATCCGATACTTTTTCTTTCACTGGATTGCGTCTGCTGAACTGTTACCGTTCCTGCTGCAGGTATCGGCAAACTCGTCCTGGCGATATCAACGCGCGCGACAGATACAGCCGCCCTCGTCAATCCGCTCCGCCGCCAACCTGACATTCGATGGATTCCCTGCGGTCACTCCGCGTGGCCCAACCGCATAAGGAACGATTATGATTACAGAACCGCTGCACCTGCCCCGGCCCGTCATTCGCGTCCCCGGCATACGCAACCTGAAACGTAAACGTAAACATCGGCAGCGGCGCGGCCTACGGGAACTGCTGCACAACCCGCGACAGAACACCGCTGAGCCGCTTCATCCAGGGGTGCTCTGGCAGGTAACGCCCGCGACCCGAGACTTATCCCTGGGGCTCCGTCCGGCCAAGCGCGAGTCCCGATATCCGACTAATTCAGCTTTCGGAACTCTGTCCGGCAGGAGCGGCTGTTGTCGTTACCGGAGCTGCAGCCCTGGCCGCTTTTTTCATCGCCCTCTTTGCGGGAGCCTTTTTCGCCGCCGTCTTTCTGACCGCTTTCCTGGCCGCAGACTTCTTTGCAGCCTTTTTAACTACACGCTTCGCCGACTTCTTCGCAGCTTTCTTTGCCGCGGCGCGGCCTGTGCTCTTCGCCGCGGACTTAGCCGAGCCCTTTGCGGCTTTCTTCGCTGCTCTCTTGGCTGCGCGTTTTGATTTGGCCCAGCGCGCTCTCTGTGCAGCGGCAATCCGCTCCCGTGCTTCGGTGCTCAGCGGCCGCCGCCCCTTTCCACTCCTCACTGCCGGAGCCGTTGCCGGTGCCCTTTCTGTCGCTGTTGCGCGGCTCGCGCTGCTGGCCCCTGCCAGTAACTCACGTACCTGCTGGAGCAACGCTATCTCCGCCTCTAACTCGGTGACCATCTGTCTGGTATCCATGTACCCTCCGCCGTCGAGGATAACTCACTTAGACCGCTTATCGACTGATTTTGTGATAATAAACCTGCGTCGAACTACGCCTGCCTTAGTTCTAACGAAGAAAAGGCGTGCCCGCCCCTGCGCGCACGCCTATCTGGTGATCGTTCCGCCACTCAGTGCGGCTTACGGTACTCAATCTCGTCGCCGCGCAGATAGTACTCCGCCGAGCATATATCTCCGCCGCAAATCATCGACTCCTGCCCGACAAACTGCGCCCGGGTTATCAGCCCCAGCGCTCCGCAACGCGGACAGGCCAGCACCGCCACAAAAGGGTTCCGTTCATCCCCCATCGGGGTCGCATTCTCCAGCACAAAGAGCGTTCCTGGTTCCATCTGTTCCGGTATCCACTCATCCAGCATCTGAAGTTCTTCCTGCATATGTACCTCCTCTGTGTCGTTCCATGTGCTGAGTGCGGGTGCGGCCCCGAAAGTCCACTGGCCGAACCAACGACGGCTTCCCTCTTATCGCGCGCTGCTCTTGGCGGGCCTCCTCTCGCCTCTTCGCGGCACAGCTTTCCCGCGAACAGATTCCCCTGCTCCTGCAAACCCTGATTGTCGGAAATTGACTGCGTGACCTGCCCGGCGCTTCGGTCTCTGCGCCCGTCGCTGCGCGATACCCCACAGAGAGTTTCTCTCTGCGGCGCTTCGGCTCGTGCTCGATCCTGAGTCAGGCATCACGCGCGGCGTCTCGGCGGTCCACCTGCCCGATGAGATGCACTTCACCGGTTCCGCGGCGTCCGCTGTTTGTGGCCATTCTCGGGGCAGCGCCGCAGCCTGTCAATCCCTCTTTCTTTGCCCTGTTACCTGCTGAGGTTCTCAGCACTCACCCCCACCGGTCCGCGCACCACCACCTTCACCGCTTCGGCTATCTGCTCCACCTGCACCGGGTCCAGATAGGGATGCATCGGCAAGCTCAACACCCGCTCCGCCGCCGCTTCCGCCACCGGGAAACTTCCGCGCGCCCATCCCATTTCCGCCGCCAGCTCTGTGTAGACATTCTGCAAATGCAGGGGCAGAGGATAGTGCACCGCCGTCGGAATCTCCGCCCCCTGCAACGCCTCCTCCACCGCGGCCCGCTCCGGCACTTCGATGGTGTACTGCGCCCAGGCGCTGCTCCGATCCCTTAATACCCGCGGCGTCTGCACCGCCTTCTGCAGCAACGCCGTGTACTTGTCTGCGATTTCCGCCCGCGCCGTCAACTCCTCGTCAAAGATCTCCAGCTTCGCCAGCAGAACCGCCGCCTGCAGGGTATCCAGCCTGCCGTTGATCCCGATGCGCGTATGCCGGTAGCGTGCCGACTGCCCATGGTTCCGCAACTCGCGCAGAGCCCCCGCGAGGCCGTCGTCGTTGGTGAAGCACGCCCCGCCGTCCCCGTAACATCCCAGCGGCTTCGACGGGAAAAAGCTTGTGCAACCAATGGTGCTCAGGTTCCCCGAGTGCCGTCCTTTGTACACCGCTCCAAAACTCTGCGCCGCGTCCTCGATCACCGCCAGCCCGTGCCGCTCGGCCGTTTCGTTGATCGCATCCATCTCCGCAGGCTGACCATACAAACTCACCGGCAGGATCGCCTTCGTCCGCGGTGTCACCGCAGCTTCGATCAGCGCCGGATCGATGTTGTACGTGACCGGGTCGATGTCCACAAACACCGGCCGCGCTCCGGCCAGCGTGATCATTTCCCCGGTGGCGAAAAATGTGAACGGCGTCGTAATAACCTCATCGCCGGTCCCGATCCCCAGGGCCATCAGCGCCATCAGCAGCGCGTCCGTCCCGCTCGCGCATCCGATGCAGTGCCGCGCCTCGATCCGCGCCGCCAGTCGTTCTTCCAGTTGCCCGACTTCCGGCCCCAGAATGAACCGCCCGTGCTCCAGCACCGTCTCAATCCGCGCATCAATGTGGGCTTTCCGCCGCCGGTACTGCTCCTTCAAATCGACAAATTCCATACTCCTTCATTGTCTCGCATGAAGAACGCATGCCGCACCTGGCGCTGTACAGGAACTCCCCTTCCAATTGCCATCACGGCCGGAGTGAACATTGCCCGATCACCAGAACCTTTTCCGCGATCGCCTGCGGCCCTGTAATCGCGATCAGCGCTTCCATCGGCAGGAGCATCGCCACAGCCCCGCATGCGCCAGGGCGTGCCGCTTGAAACTCGCAGCGGCCCATCCTTCAGACCACCCGATTCACCTCATCCGCGGGAGGAAGGCCGCCCGGCAGCTTTTCAATCTGCTGCTGCACCTGGCTGCGAAAGACCAGGGGATGTGCCATCTTGTGGAACGGCTCGGACGTTCCGCCTGTCCCGATCACCAGAATCGACCCATATCCCAGCATCCGCCCCATGGCCGGCTCCGTAATCTGCACGCTCTCCACCTTCTGCAGCAGCATCTCGATCGTCCGCCGCGCCGCCAGTCCTGTCTTGATCACCACCCGCCGGTTGGTTACCGCCATCTCCGTCGCGTTGCGGCGCACGCTGCCCATAATCAGCACCAGCAGCCCCGTAAACAGCAGCACCACACCCGCGCCCTCCGTCATGTGCAGGTTAGTGATCTGTATCTCCGCGCGATGCATGTATGCGTAATAGAGCGCGAACCCTCCGCCGGCCAGCATCAGCAGGCCGAGAATGATATGCCCCAGCATCACGATCCAGTGCAGCCGCGTCTGATAAATAACCCGTTCCCCCGGAACCAGGTTCCTGTCGATATAGCTCACCTGCACCCTCCCTCTCCTCGAAGACCCTTTACCTGCACGCATCGCCCGAGTCAGCCCATCTTACCGCTGAGTCTTTCCTTCGCCCCCCCGACTCTGCAATCTCGTAAGATGTTCCCCAGTCGTCCCTGATGTCCGCCTTCCTCACTATCGGCCACTCCACACTGCCCATCGAAACCTTCCTCCGGATCCTTGCCGGCAACGGCGTCCACCTCGTCCTCGACATCCGTACCGTCCCGCGCTCCCGCCACAATCCGCAGTTCGCGCAGGAGAATCTCGCCGCCGCCTTGCAGAATGCCGGAATCGCATACGAGTGGCACAGAGATCTCGGCGGCCTGCGTCATCCCCGACCCGACTCCATTAACACCGCCTGGAAGAACTCCAGCTTTCGCGGCTACGCGGACTACATGCAGACTCCCGCCTTCGCGGCAGCCCTCGATCCACTGCTCCACCTCGCGCCCGACTCCCGCGTCCGCGCGCTCCTCTGCGCCGAAGCCGTGCCCTGGCGCTGTCACCGCTCGCTGCTCGCGGACGCGCTTAGCGTCCGCGGTGTTCCCGTCGAGCACATTCTCTACGACCGGCAGGGCAGGAGTTGCAGTGAACCCCACCGCATCACATCCTTTGCCCGCACTGAGGGCACCCGCCTCTGGTATCCCGGGGACGAATCAGGAGATCTCTTCCCCGCGGTCGAACCGCCCTTGTTCACCCCATAACACGCGAAGTGCTACCGCCCGGACGGCGAGTCCCGTCCAACCCGAGGGCACTCGGCCCGATACTATTTTCTTCATGCGCGTCACCATCCTTGCCTTCGGCATCCTCCGCGACCTCCTCGGCAGCTCTGCCGGCCCCATCGACCTCCCCGCCGGCTCGACCGTCCGCGACCTGCTCGACCGCTGCCGCGCGGCCCATGACGGTGCAGCTCCCTCCGACCTCTGGTCCTCCCTCGCCGTCGCCGTGAATCGCGAATACGCTCCCGCTACTCACCTCCTCGCCGATGGTGACGAAGTCGCCCTCCTGCCCCCGGTCAGCGGCGGGGCGCCGTGCGACCCTCAAGATCCCGCCGCTCGGCAAGTGCCGTACAGCGCGCTCACCAACGATCCCATCGACTCCGCCGCCCTCGCCGCTGCCCTCAAACGCGGCGAAGACGGAGCCGTCGTCATCTTCGATGGCACCGTGCGCAATCACACCCGCGATCGCCGCACGCTCTATTTGATCTATGAGGCCTACTCTGAGATGGCCCTCGCTCAGATGCGCGCCCTCGCCTCGCAGGCCCTGACCAACTACCCCATCCGCGATCTGTGCATTGTGCACCGTCTCGGCCGCCTCGAAATCGGCGAAACTTCGGTTCTCATCGCCGTCGCCTCCGCCCACCGCGCCGCCGCCTTCGACGCCTGCCGCTGGCTGATCGACACCCTCAAACAAACTGTCCCTATCTGGAAGAAGGAATACTTCGAGGACGGAGCAGTCTGGGCCCAGGGCGATCCCTTCCCCACCCACCTGACGCCCGGCCCCGACACCCCGGAGCGTGCCGGTTGAAGCAATTTCGGCCCCTGGTTACGCTGCTGGCCGCTCTGCTTGGTGCCGGAGCCCTGGTGCCGCAGACGCCGCCCCAGGCATCGCCGCCCCGCTATCACGTCAACGTTCGTCTCGTGAACGTCTTCCTCAACGTCACCGATCCCGCCGGTGCTCCCATCGGCGGCCTCAATCAGGACGACTTTTCTCTCTCCGAAGACGGTGTCCCCCAAAAAATTGCCTTCTTCGAGCGCGAGACCGATATGCCTCTTTCCATCGTTCTCGCCATCGACACCAGCGGCTCCGTCCGCAAAGACCTGGACATCGAGCGCCACGCCGCCCGCGACTTCATCCATGCCCTGCTGCGTCCCGTCGACCGCCTCGACCTGATCGACTTCAATTCCGACGTTCGTGAAGTCGTTCCCTTCACCGCCGACGTCCACCGCATTGACTCTGGCCTCGACAACCTCTCCACCGGCCCGGCTACGGCCCTCTACGACGCGGTTTACCTTTCCGCTCAGAACCTCGCCGCCCGCCGCGGTCGTAAGGTCCTCCTCCTCATTACGGACGGCGGCAACACCGTCAAAGGCGTCAGCTATCCCGATGCCCTCGACCAGGCGATCCGCGCTGAAGTCATGGTGTATTCCCTTATCGACCTGCCCATCCTCAACGACGCCGGCCGCAACACCGGAGGCGAGCACGCCCTCATGACCCTCTCCGAGCAGACCGGCGGCAAGTACTACTATGCGGAATTCGGCGACATTACCAAGGCTTTCCAGAAGGTCTCCGAAGACCTCCGCACTCAATACCTGATCGGCTATTACCCTGTCCAGCGCCGCACCGAGTCCGACTTTCGCCGCATTCAGGTCACCGTCAAACCCGGTGTCGCCCCTCAGGCAACGAGTTGGACCCTGCGCTACCGCCCCGGCTACTACGCCACTCCCTCGGCCCCGCTCGATCAGTAGCGCTCAACCCGCTATCCAACGCTGCATCCGCAGGCGTTCAATTCTGATCCAGCAGATATTTCCGAATAAACATCACCTCGGCACCGAAGAGCAGATCCTGGTTCTTCTTCTTCGCGTATCCGTGCCCCTCGTCGCTGGCCATCATGAACAACGTGGGCGTCCCCTGTGCATTCAGCTTGTCGAAGATCTGCCGCGACTCCGACCACGGCACGCGAGGATCATTCTTCCCCACCACAGCAATTGTTTTGCAATGTTCGGAGCGGGAGCCGATGTTCAGGGCTTGATAGGGTCCCGGCGCACCGGGCTCAAGCAGTTTCTCGGCAGAAACGCAGGCCGCCTATAGCCGCGTCCCGGTCATCCAGCGCAATACAAGGCGAGCCGCCTCAAACATGCCGTAGCCCAGGACCAGCGTTGCGCCCTGAAACAGCAGGGCCCACAGCAGCCCGATGAGGGCGCTCCTCGGCAGCACTCTGGCGGAACCGGGGGCCTGGGGCGCAGCGTTCTCGTCCCGGACGCGAGTGGTCGGCGTCTCCGGCGTGGACATTGGGGAACCTCGGCAGAAGCTCAGCAGTACTGCAACGTGGCCCGACAGCATCACCCTCGTCCGGATCGCTGCCTCGGTCGAACGGCGCTTGCGCAGACGTTTCCTCAACCGCAATATTTGCGGCGCCGGCGTGCCAGCGCCGCTCAGGGAGGCAGTCTCCCGGAAGCTGGATCAGCATAGCTGAAACTTCGTCACAACCATGGGTACGAAAGGGGAATGTCTCGGAATATTTCGTGGGATTGACGGCCGTATCCCGCGCCTGTGGACGTTGCCTGCCATTGCAGACGCCGCTATATCCCGCATACCTCTCCCCGCTGCGATCCGGAGGAAAGAACTGCGCAGCGATTATCACCAGAGCAAAATGTAACAGCGACCATCACCATATCCGGTGTGGCCGCTGACTCCGATACTGCGCGACAGCTTATCGCGTGATGATTACCTCGTACAGATTGTCCTTGGCGAGGAAGAAGCGGTACCCCGACCATCCCTGAAAGAGCTGCTCGATCTTGCGGTTCGTATACACTCGCCGTACCGGAAACGGCTCCGATTCCTGCATCTCGATCTCCGGCTCGCTGGTCAGGTGATACCGGCAGTACGCCGTATACGGACCCTGCGCCTTGCTGTGGAAGATGGCCAGCACTTTCCCGCCCTTCACCGTCGCGTCTTTCAGCCGTGAAACGAGGGCCGCCGTCAGCCCGTCCGGAATGTAGTCGAGCGTCGCCCACAGCAGCACTACATCGAAATCGCGTCCCTCGAAGTTCAGATTCTGCTTGAAAAACCCCTCGACATTGAATCTCGGCTCCCCGCCTTCCTCCGCCGGAGGCAGCTCCCAGTTGCCCTTCAGCGCCTCACGCACCACATCGGCCATGTAGATGCTGTGTCCCATGCCGGTGAGGAAGTTGATGTTCTGCGGCGAGGTCGGCCCGATGTCCAGCACGCGCAGCCCCTGCTCATCGCGCAGGTGCTGCAGCAATGCCGCCCATCCGCTCGAGTGCCGCGGAATCCGGGGCCCGGTCAGCGTCGTCGGCCGGTCCTTGCCTTCACCTTCCCGTTTTTTGCGGAACAGACTCCCGATCACGCCTCTCAGCCACCCCTGTCGCCGGTCTCTCCTGGATTGTACCCGCCCATCGCCGGTCCCTGGGCTTTCTCCCCCGCGCGCCGAGTGGCGAAAGTACGTAGTCTTACCGCTGAATCCGTGCCGATCCGCCCTTTGCGAACGCCCGCACCTGGTCCAGTGTCGCCATCGTCGTGTCGCCCGGGAACGTCGTTAGCAGCGCCCCATGCGCCCATCCCAGCCGCGTCGCTTCCTCCGGGCCCGCACCCGTCAGCAGCCCATAGAAGAATCCCGCCGCGAAGCCATCCCCGCCGCCTACGCGATCGTAAACATCCAGTTCGGCCGTCGGAGCCGAATAGGTCTGTCCATCCACCCACGCCACCGCGCTCCAGCTGTGCCGGTTCGTCGAGTGCACCTCGCGCAGCGTCGTCGCCACCACTTTCACCTGCGGATGCTTCTTCACCACCTTATCGATCATGCCGAAAAACACGCTGGGATCCAGCTTCGACTTGGCCTTGTCCTCAACCTTTGGCCCTTCGATCCCCAGCCCCTTCTGCAAATCCTCTTCGTTGCCCACCAGCACGTCCACGTGCTCCACGATGCGTGCCACCGTCTCCACTGCCCGATCCGCGCCGCCTGAGATCTTCCAGAGCTTCTCGCGAAAATTCAGATCGAAGGAAGTCATGGCACCCGCATCCTTTGCCGCCTTCATCATTTCCACGGCCAGTTCGCCCGAGGCCGGCGAAAGCGCCGCAAAAATCCCACCGCTGTGCACCCAGCGCACACCGCCGGCGAAAATCGCCTTCCAGTCGAAGTCCCCCGGCTTGAGCTGCGCCGCCGCCTCGTTGCAGCGGTTGTAGAACACCACCGGCGCCCGCACCCCGAAGCCGCGGTCGCTGTAAACCGTCGCCATATTGGGCCCGCGCACGCCGTCGTGCTCGAAGTGCTTGTAGAACGGCCGCACCCCCATCGCGCGCACCCGCTCTGCGATCAGATCGCCGATCGGGTAATCCACCATTGCCGAGGCAATCGCCGTCCTCATGCGAAAGCAGTCGGAAAGATTCGCCGCCACATTGAACTCGCCGCCACTCACGTGAATCGCGCATTCCGTCGCCTTGCGAAATGGCACAATCCCCGGATCGAGCCGGTGCACCAGCGCTCCCAACGAAAGAAAATCCAGCTCACCCTGTTTGCGAATCTGCAGCCCACTGCTCATCTGAAGCCATTCCTCCGCTAAAAATGTTCGCTAAAAACTCGTGGTCAGACCACCATCATACCCAAGTCACGACCCAGCCAGCCTGCGCACCTCACCCAGCGCCTGCTCCGGCGTCCAGTCATTCCCCGGAAACCACTGCGCGATCTTTCCATCCGGACCGATGATCACCGTCGACAGCGAGTGGGTGATCGTATGATCCTTCTCCGCAGTGGCCCCCACGTCGAAGAACTGCAGCACCTTCGACAGTTCCTTCTCCGGAGGCGCGGCAAAATCCCAGTGCGCGAAAGTTTCCTGGGTATATTTCCCCGTGAATGCGCCCCCGTAGCTGCGCAGCACCTTGGGCGTGTCGTACTGCGGATCGAAGCTAACACTCAGCAGATGCGTCTTCGCGTACAGCTTTGGATCTGCTTGTAACGCCTTATCGATCTCCGCGAAGTTCCGGCTCATCCGCACGCAGAAGTTCGGCAGCGGGCAGCGCGTATAGATGAAGGTCAGCAGCACCACCTTGCCTTTCCATTGCCCCAGGCTCACCGTCCGACCGTTCTGATTCAGAAAGTGGAAATCCGGTACCGCCTCGCCCGGCTCCAGATCGTTGTAGGTCACCGCGGGCCTGTAATCCGGCTTTGCCTGCGCCACCACCACGATCTCGTCCAGCGCATCGGAGTTCGCCCCCGCCTCCAGCGTCGCCGTGATGGTGTCCCCCGGATGCAGCTCGGTCGCGATATTCGGCTGCTTCAGCGTGTAGGGCATCGTCATCGCGTCCATATAGCCGGGTATCGCCTGCGTATCGACGGTGACCTCACCGGTCTTCGCATTGCTCGATACCACCACACCGCGGATCGGATACCGCTTTACCCCGGCCTGCTGCTGCGCGCCTGCCGGGTTTTCGCCTGAGGACGTCGCTTGCCGCTGGCACCCTCCTAAAAACACAACCACCGCCGTGAGAAGGGCGGTGGAAAAGCACGCAAACAGAGGCTTCACACGCCAGTTTACACTTGGGAGAAACCAGAAATTCACTGTGAATGCGCTGAGAGCACTTGAAATCCGCAATTGAAACCCGGGGTCTCTGGCGAGCCCGCTCCCGGCTCCACGGGGTGGTATGACTCTCACCGGGCCCGTAGCCGACGCGCTGCGGCGCGGCGCTGCCATTGTCGCTGCCAGTCCCCGCGCGGCCCGCGCCCTGCACTTCCGCCACGCCGAAGATCAACGCGCTCAGGGCCGCAGCGTCTGGTCCTCGCCGCCAATCACTGACTGGGACTCCTGGCTGCGCGAACTCTGGCGCGAGCACGCTTTCGCCAACCCCAGCGCCCCCATGCTGCTCTCCACTCTGCAGGAGCGCGCCCTCTGGACCCGCGTCCAGCGCGACGATGCCGCCCTCGTCCTCTCGCCCGAGCAAATGGCAGCGCTCGCCATGGAGGCGTGGTCTCTGCTCTCCGCCTGGAACGCTCATGCCGCCCGGCGCCTGGCCTGGGAGCACACCGATGCCGAGGGCTTCCGCCACTGGGCCCAGGAATTCGAACGCGAGTGCACCCGCCACCGCTGGCTCAGCGCCAGCCAGCTGGAGCCGACCCTCACCGCGGTCCTCGGCTTCGGCACGGCTCTTACTCTGCCCCCGGAGCTCTGCCTGGTGGGCTTCGCTCCCACCCGCATCACCCCGGCGCAGCGAGCCTTCCTCACCGCACTCGAAGCGCGCGGCGTCCGCCTCACCAACGACTACGCCGAACCCTCCTTCACCCAGGAAGAATCCCGCCGCCAGTGGGTCGCCGCTCCCTCTTCCCGCGAAGAAATCGCCGCCTGCGCGGCCTGGGCTCGCGAAATTCTCTCTGCCCATCCCCACACCTGCATCGGAATCCTGGCGGTGAGCGCCGCGCGCGGCGAAATCGAACGCACTTTCCGCCGCGTCCTCATGCCGGCCAGCGAGGACATCCGCCAGCCCTCGGCGCCCATGCCCTTCGAATTTTCCCTCGGCCATCCTCTCGCCGAGGTCCCCGCCGTCCGCGCCGCGCTGCTGCTGCTGCGCTGGACCTCCGCTCCCCTGCCCGCCCGCGCAATCTCCTGGCTCGTGCTCTCTGGATTTGTCGCTGACACCGCTACAGTTCCCATCGCGCTTGCCCGCCATGATGCCGGGCAGCGCAGCACAGGATCCATCACCCCTGAACGTTCTCTCGACAGCTACCGGGACTCTCTCGCCGCCGATCCAGCACTCCGCACGCTGCGCAACACCCTCGGCACCCTGCTTCGCGCCGTCGAAGCCAACCGCGTCCGCGAGGAAGACCGCCAGCCTTCCGCATGGGCCGAACTTGTCCATCTGCTGCTCGACCGCGCCGGCTGGCCGGGCGAGCGCCCAGACGACTCTGTGCAGTTCCAGGCACTCCAGCGCTGGCAGCGCCTCCTCGACGACCTGGCCCTGCTCGACTTCGACGGCGCCCGGATCTCCTGGCCCGGCTTCCTCGCCCTCCTCGAGCGCCACGCCTCCGAAACCATCTTCGCGCCCGAATCCCACGACGCACCCATTCAGATCATGGGCCCGCTCGAATCGTCCGGCCAGCAATTCGACTCGGTCTGGTTTCTCGGCACTGACGACCTCAGCTGGCCCATGCGCGGACGCCTGCATGCGCTGCTTCCACCGTCCGTCCAGCGCGACTTCCGCATGCCGCACGCCACTCCCGAGGACGACTGGAACCTGGCGCACGCGGTTACCACGCGCCTCCTCGCCGGCACACCGAACATCGTCTTCAGCTATGCGCAGCGCAATGAGGATGCCGAGCTGCGCCCCTCGCCGCTCGTTGCCGGCCTGTTCCCCCAGGGCGCGTACCCCATCGCCGCCGCGAGTCTTCATCCCGCTCCGCTGCAGTCCATCGAACCGCCGCCCGGGCATCCGCTCGAATCCATCGCCGACGACTCCGGCGTCCTTCCCTGGCCCATCGACCGCACCGCCGGCGGCTCAGAGGTTCTCAAGCGCCAGGCCACCTGCGCCTTTCAATCCTTTGCCACCCGGCGCCTCGCCGCTCGTCCGATCGAGGAGAGCGAACGAGGCCTCAGCCCGGCGGAAAAGGGCAAGATCCTCCATGAGGTCCTGCAACGCCTCTTTTCCGAGCCCGAACCTGCGCCCCTCCGTACCCGCGACGATTTAGTCACCGCCATTGCGACCAATCGGCTGGCCGGCATCCTCGATGCCCACATCGAAGCTGTCTTCCACGCCTCCCGCGGTCCGGAGGGGCCTGGCGCTGGACCGTCCACGCCGTGGCGCGATGCCTATCTGGCCGCCGAAAGGCGCCCCCTCCGCATACGGCTCACAGATTGGCTGACGATCGAAGCCGGCCGTCAGCCCTTCACCGTCGAAGCCTGCGAGCAGCGTCTTCCCGACGTCCACATCGGGGACCTGCGACTGAACCTGCGCGCTGACCGCATCGACCGGCTGGTCGACGGCACCCGCCTCCTCATCGACTACAAGACGGGCGTGATCTCCCCCGCTGCGTGGCGTGGGGAACGCCTCGCCGAGCCGCAGCTTCCTCTCTACGCCGCCTACGGCAACGTCGAGAATCTCAGCGGTATCCTTTTTGCCCAGATTCGCGCCGGCGAAACCAAATTCGAAGGCCGTATCCGCGATGCGCAGGCGCAGCTTCTGGCCGATGCCGGCGCCCGCAGCGCTCTCGTCACCGATCCCTACTCCGACCGCATGTGCGAGGACTGGGCCCGCGCCCTCGCCCGTCTCGCCGAAGATTTTCTACGCGGCGAGGCCGCCGTCAATCCGCGCGACCCCAAAGTTTGCACGCTCTGCCGCCTTCAGGGTCTCTGCCGTGTCGCCGAGAACAGCTTCGCCTTCGCCACAGCGAACGGGGACGAAGAGGAGGAGCCCGCCGATGCCTGACCTCCTCACCGACGCGCCTGCCGACATCGCCGCGCGCGAAGCCGCCCTCGACATCCGCCGCTCGGTCATCGTCCAGGCCCCCGCCGGCTCCGGCAAAACCGACCTGCTCACGCGCCGCTATCTCAAGCTCCTCGCCGCCGTCGATGAGCCCGAAGAAATCCTCGCCATCACCTTCACCGTTGCCGCTACGGCCGAGATGCGCGCCCGCATCCTCAGCGACCTCGAAGCTGCTGCCGGCCGCCGCTCTTTCGGGCCCGAAGATTTCTCCCGCATCGCGCTCGCCCGCGCAGCGCTCGCCCACGCCGAGCGCCGCGGCTGGAACCTGCTCGAGCATCCCGAACGCCTCGCTATCGAAACCATCGATTCCCTCTGCCTTCGCATCGCGCACGATCGCCCGCTGCTCGCGCACCTCGGCGGCAAGCTCCAGCCCACCGAGCAGGCCGATCCCCTGTACGCCCTTGCCGCGCGCCGCACTCTCGATCACCTCGGCGGACCCAATCCCTCTCTCAATCGCGCTCTCGCCCACTTGCTCGATCTCCGCGACAACCGCCTCTCCGGCTGCGAAGACCTCCTCGCCAAAATGCTCGCCGTGCGCGATCAGTGGCAGCATGCCTTTCCCCTCTCCGGCGATATGTCCGAAGAGGATTGGGCCGACGCGCGCCTCCGTCTCGAAGCGCCTTTCCAGCGGGAACACCGGCGTGTTCTGGGCCTCGCCTACACTCTTCTCACCGCCGAACCGCGATTTGATCGCGATCTCCTGCGGCTTGCGCAGTACGCCTGCGAACAAGGCAACCAGAAACTCGCGTTGCTCTCCGGCGTCGACTCGTTTTCGCCGGCCATGTCCATGGGCCATTGGCTTTGCCTCGGCGATTTGCTGCTGACTGGCGAGGATGAGTGGCGGAAGCGCGTCCAGGTGACCGAGGGTTTCCCACCTGGACCCGCAGGATCGGAAAGGAAGCAGCGCAAAGATGAAATGACGTTTTTGCTCGGCCGCATGCGGCACATGCCGCAGTTGCTCGACGCGCTCTGCGCCATCCGCGCGCTTCCGCCCGCCACCTACTCCGACGGGCAGTGGACCACGCTGCGCCACATCCTCACCGTTCTGCGCCAGGCCATCGCCGAGCTCAAAGTGGTCTTCGCCGAAAGGAACTCCGTCGATTTCACTGAAATCTCCCTCGCCGCCCAGCAGGTCCTCGAGCAAACCCCGGAACGCATCGGCGGCAGCGTCCGCCATCTCCTCATCGATGAATTCCAGGATACGTCGCGCCGCCAGCACGAGCTCGTCACCGCCCTCCTCGCCGCCTGGGACGCGGGAGAAGATCGCACCGTCTTTTTAGTCGGCGACCCCATGCAGTCCATCTACATGTTTCGCCAGGCCGAGGTTGAGCTCTTCACCCACGTCCGCGAACACGGCCTCGCCATCGGATCGGGCAGCGCAGCGCCCGGCTCCGACCACCACCTCCATTGCTACCCGGTCCAGCTCACCGTCAACTTCCGCTCCCACGCCGGCCTCACCGAGCCCATCAACGAAATATTCACCGCCGTTTGTGCCGACTCTCCGCCGCCCGGATCGGCCGCAGTGGCTTTCGCCGCAGCTACCGCCTCCGCGCCCGCGCTCCCCCACCAGTCCGTCCAAGTCCACGCGCAGATCATCGGCACCCCCGACATTCCGCCCACGCAGGCGGATGTCCGCGAAGCCCAGGAGCATGAAGCAGAACAGGTCGAGGGCATCCTGCAGCAGCAGCTGCCCCTCATCGAGCAGGCGCGCGTCGAACAGCGGGAATACCGCGTCGCCGTCCTCGTCCGCGCCCGCACTCACCTCGCCCAGATCGTCCCGCTGCTTCGGCGCAACCGCATTCCCTTCCGCGCCGTCGAAATCGAGCGCCTCGCCGACCGCCAGGAGCTCCTCGACCTTCTCTCGCTCACCCGCGCTCTCCTCCATCCCATGGATCGGATCGCGTGGCTCTCCGTTCTGCGCGCGCCGTGGTGCGGCCTCACCCTCGCCGATCTGCACCGCCTCACCGGCTCCGACGATTCGCGCGCAAAAGACGCCTCTGTCCTCGAGCTCATCGACCGCCACCAACATCTGCTTTCGGCCGACGGCCAGCGCCGCCTCGCGCGTACCACTGGAATCCTCCGCCGCGCTCTCGACCTGCGCTGGCGTCAATCCGAATCCCCCTCCTTCGCTTCATGGATCGAGCGCACCTGGCGCACCCTCGGCGGTCCCGCCTGCATCGACGAAGCGGCGCACGAGAACGCCCAGGTCTTCTTCTCGCTCCTCGACGCCATCGCGCCCGACGGCCTGGCCGCCTTCACCGGTGATCTCGATGCCGAGTTCGACCGCCTCTTCGCCCAGCCTGATCCCACCGGCAGCGTGGAGCTCATGACCATCCACAAAGCCAAAGGCCTCGGCTTCGACGTGGTCATCGTGCCTGGCCTCGACCGTCAGTCCGCCTCCGACCCACATCCGCTCATCTGCTCGCTCGAGCGCATCAGCCCCTGGCACGCCGGGGAAACTGAATTTCTCGTCGCTCCCATCGGCGAGCAGGGCGAAGAAACTGAACCGCTCTACAAATGGGTCGATAAGCAGCGCCGGATCCGCTTCGACGAGGAGCGCAAGCGTCTTTTTTATGTAGCCTGCACTCGCGCCCGCCGCGAACTGCACCTTTTAGGCACTGCATCGGTTACAAATAACGGAATTCGGCCCGCCAACCGCGACAGCCTGCTCGCCACCGCCTGGCCAGCTCTGCAGCGAGACTTCGAATCCCTGCTGCAGCAGCCCCAACCGCAGACCCCGGCCCGCGTTCTGGACTTTCCCGCGGCTCCGGCGGTGCTCGACGAGCTCGCCGCCGCTGCCGATTCCGCGCCCGGTCTCATCCTCCGCCGCCTGCCTGCGGACTATGAGCCTGCGCCCGGTGACAATGTAACGGTCACTGCGCCGATTCGCCTCAGCCGGCCCGACCCGCAGGAATTCTGCCGACCCGAAGGCTCCCGTCAGGCGCGCGTCATCGGATCGGCCGTCCATACGCTGCTGCAGCGCCTCGGCCCCGCACTGGCCGGCATGACTGCGGCCAAAATCCGCGCCCATGCCGCTTCCCTGCTGCGCGCCGCCGCGCTCACCGGCGAATCTCTCGCATCGGCCACCGCCGCTGTTACCAATATGCTCGTCGCCTGCGCCGCCGACCCCGTCTGCCAATGGATTCTGGCGGTCCACCCCGACGCCCAGTCCGAAGCCTCCTGGACCGGCTATACTCCCGGCGAAGGCTCCCGCCTGCGAACTTTGCGCGCCGATCGCGTCTTCCGCGCCGGGCCCGAACCCCTCAGCGGTGGCTCCGATTATTTTTGGGTGATCGACTACAAGACCAGCGCCGCCCCGTCCGGCGCTCTCTTTCTGCAAACCGAGCGTGCACTCTATGAGCCGCAGCTGCTCGCCTATGCCCGCGTGCTGCGCGCCCTCCACGAACCCGCAATCCCGATGCGCCTCGGCCTCTACTATCCGGCCATCGCCGCACTCGATTTCTGGGACCCCGGTCTTCTCTGAGATATCTAAGATTCGGTTCCCGGGATGCGGTTCCGGTCAGGTCGGCCTCTGGCTGTTGCCGCGCCCCGCGCCCACTCCCATGTGGTGCCGCACATCCGCCCCGCGCACCCAGAAGATCACATCTTCCGCAATGTTCGTCGCGTGATCGGCCACGCGCTCCAGCGCCCGCGATATCATCAGCGCATTCAGCGCCTGCGGTGCCAGCGACGGCTCCCTCTTCATCAGGCTCAGCAGCGTCAGGTGCGCGCTTCCGTTCAGCTTGTCCACGCTGTCGTCCATCTTCAACACAGACTCCGCCATCTCCGCGTCACCTTCAATAAATGCCTGCAGCGCCTTGCGCACCATGCCGCTTGCCAGATTCGCGATCCGCGGTATATCCACCGGCATCTCGGCCGCTGGAAATGCCTGCAACGCCCGCACCCGGTCGCTGATCGCCCGCGCCGAATCCCCCACCCGCTCCACATCCGCGTTGATCTTGATGACCGCCAGGATGAAGCGCAGATCGATGGCCATCGGCTGTTCCATCGCCAGCAGGTCCAGCGACATCTGGTCAATCTCCCGTTCCAGCCGGTTGATCGCCATCTCCCCGCGATCCACCAGATCGCAGATGGAGAGATCCCGCACGCGATAGGCTTCCACCGCCCTCTGGATCGACTGCTCGGCCATGCCCGCCATCACCAGCAGCTTCTCCTTCAGATCGTCCAGGTTTTGCTGAAACCGGATTCTCATCATCCAAACCTGCCCGTGATGTAATCCTCGGTCCGTTTGTCACCGGGGTTAGTAAAAATCTTGTGCGTGGTATCGAATTCCACCAGCCTGCCGTTCAGGAAGAATCCCGTCCGCTCGGCCACACGCGCTGCCTGCTGCATGTTATGGGTCACGATCACGATGGTGTACTGCGACTTGAGCTGAAAAATCAGGTCTTCGATCTTCGCCGTCGACACCGGATCCAGCGCCGACGCCGGCTCGTCCATCAGCAGCACCTCGGGATCCACGGCCAGCGCCCGCGCGATGCACAACCGCTGCTGCTGCCCGCCGGAAAGGCTCGCCCCCGATTTCTTCTTCAGGTCGTCCTTCACTTCATCCCACAGCGCCGCATGCTTCAGCGACCGCTCCACCACCTCATCCAGCACTCGGCGGTTGCGGAACCCATTCAGTCGCAGTCCCGATGCGACGTTGTCGTAAATCGACATGGTGGGAAACGGGTTCGGCCGCTGGAAGACCATGCCGATCCGCCGCCGCACCTCTACCGCCGATGTCTCGCTGTAAATATCCAGGCCGCCCACGCGCACGTCGCCCGTGACCTTGGCAATAGGGTTGGTCTCGTGCATGCGGTTCAGGCAGCGGACGAAGGTTGATTTCCCGCACCCCGACGGCCCGATCAGCGCCGTCGCCTCGTTAGCAGGAATGTGCAGCGAGATGTCCTGCAGCGTGTGGTTGGTCCCGTACCATGCGTTCAGGTTTGTGACCTCAATGCCGACGCCCATCCTTAGCTTGCCCCTTTCAGCACACCCCGCGTAGTCACAAACCGTACCAGGGAAACCGAGACCACAATCAGAACAATCAGCACCAGCGATCCGGCCCATGCCAGACGGTGCCATTCGTCATAGGGGGAGAGGGCGTACACGTAAATCTGCAGCGGCAGAGCCGCGATGGGCTGATTGAGATTGGTGCTCCAGAACTGATTCCCGAACGCTGTAAACAGCAGCGGCGCTGTTTCGCCCGCCACGCGCGCAAAGGCCAGCATGCAGCCCGTGATCACGCCCGGCGTCGCCGTCTTCAGCGTAATCGAGAGCACCGACCGCCAGTTGGGGACGCCCAGGCCCAGCGCCGCCTCGCGAATCGAGTTGGGCACCATCAGCAGCATCTCTTCGGTGGTCCGCGCCACCGTCGGAATCATCATGATGCCCAGCGCCACTCCGCCCGCAAACGCCGAAAATCCCCTCATGGGCGCAACGATCAGCGCATAGACCGCGATCCCCATCACGATCGAGGGTACGCCGTTCAGCACGTCCGCCGTGAATCGCACCACGTTCGACAGTTTAGTTCCACGCCCGAACTCGGACAGGTAAATGCCGGCTGCGATGCCAATCGGCACCCCGACGGCGCTCGCCAGGGCCAGCAGTACCGCCGAGCCCACGATGGCATTCGCCATCCCACCGCCCAGTTCTCCTACCGGCGCCGGAATCTTCGTGAAGAAATTGAGGTTCAGCGAGCTCGCGCCCTTGTATACCAGATCGATGAAGATCGCGACCAGCGGTGCAATCACCAGCAAGGTGCTCAGCACCGCCAGCACCGTTGCCAGGTGGTTGGTAAACCACCGCAAGTGCCGGTTCGTGCCGCCCTTTCTGGAAAGCTGGGCCATCGTTCCGTCCTTACGCCGCGCGCGCCGGAGCGCCGCGGGTGACGGCCCACACCAGCAGCCGCGCAAAGATGTTGACCACGATGGTCACCAGAAACAGCGCCAGCCCGATCTCGATCAGCGCGCTGCGATAGGTATCATCGGCCGCTTCTGCAAACTCGTTCGCGATCACGCTGGCCATGGTCGAAGCCGGCGCCAGCAGCGACTTGTTGATCGTGGGGCTGCTGCCGATCACCATGGCTACCGCCATGGTTTCGCCCAGCGCCCGGCCCAGGCCCAGAATAATGGAGCCTACAATCCCGATGCGCGCATTCCGCAGCACGCCCATCCGGATCATCTCCCATCGGGTCGCGCCCAGGGCCAGCACCGCCTCCCGCTGCGTGTGCGGTACCGCCGTCATCACCTCGCGCGTCAGCGACGAGATAATCGGCAGGATCATGATGGCCAGAATCACCCCGGCGGCAAACATCCCGATCCCGAAATCCGGAGGGGTAAACAATCCTGTCCAGCCCAGCACCTTCATCAGCACCGGATTGATGTAGCCACGCAGCAAGGGCACCAGCACGAAGATCGCCCACAGCCCGTAGACGACGCTGGGAATCGCCGCCAGCAACTCCGTCAAAAACGACAGAGGCCCACGCATCGCGCGGGGGCACATCTCCGTCAGAAACACGGCCACGCCCACCGCCAGCGGCACCGCAATCGCCAGGGCCACCAGCGAAGAAACCACCGTCCCGTAAATGAAGGGCAGTGCGCCGAAATTCCCGCTGACCGGATTCCATGCGCGCCCCACAAAGAAGCTCAGGCCGAACTTGGTCAGGGTGAGCTGGGAATGTGTGACTAACTCGGTCGCAATCAGCGCGACGATAGCGAAGATGCTCAGCGCGCAGGTAAGCATCAGCCACCGGAAGCCTGTGTCGGTCCACCCCGAGCTCCCCCGGCTCTGCAGAAACGATCGGACCGGCGAAGCAGGTCCGGGCACCGCAATCGGCACAAGCCCACCCACCGGAGTGGTGGCGCCGACGGTCCTGGGCCTGCGAGGTTCCTGGATCCGCAGTGTCACAATTTGTATACGCTAAACGGGCTTCTTGAATGGAGTGTTAAACACTATGAAAAATAAGGAAATATATGGGATGGCAAAGGCCCTTTCCAGCCCTCCTCCCCGGCACCAAAGACGCGGCACTGCCAGGGGACGGGGTAGCTTTCCGGAATGGATACTGGCGGATACGGGCCCGGCTATTCCGCCTGGATCGTGCCCTGACCGGCTGCAGGAAACGTCAGGAAGGGCTCGAACCGGCGTAGTCGTTGCATCACAAAATCGCCGCGCAAGAGCATCCTCAGGCAGCCGCGCTGTGCCCTCCGCACTGCAGCACGCCTAGAAAACGGGTAAATGGCCCCACCGCCCCCCGGTACTGATGCGCCATCACCCGGGCAATCTGGTGCAGATGGGTAAGGTCGTGCGCCGCCCACGCCGCCAGCAGTTCCGATAAGGTCACCACGCCCAGCGCCGCGTGCCGTCCACGGAACTCCAGTTCCTCGTCGCGCAAATTCCATCCCCGCAGTTCCACCAGATTCTCGGCCCGCAGCCGCGCCAGCTCATCCAGCAGATCCCCCAGCGACTTCCTCTCGACCTCGCGCAGGTGCCCGAACCGGTCGAACGGCGGAAACGGCGGCCCGTCTCCCTGCCGATCCGCCGCCTGCAGCATCACCCTCGCCCGCGGCATCCAGTCCGTCCGTTCGCAATGAATCAAATGTCCCACGACATCAAATACGCTCCAGGTCCCCTCGCCCTCCTCCCCATGCGTCCATTCTCCCGGCAACCCTCGCAGCAGGGCATCCAGAGCCGCCGGCGTGCGGCTCAGCAGAGCCATCGTGTTCTCCAGATTCTGTTTCATCCTTGTGCTACCTCAATCCCGAAGCGCTCCAGGGCGTCTCCGCCTGAACGGCTAGTTCACCGGGATCACTAAATACTGCTCCAGCTTCCCATCCGGCATGGTGTAAGTCGTGATTCTCAGCCGCCGGGCGCTGTTGGCAAAGGTCACTGTGAATACCCGAAACGTCATCCCTCCGCGCAACTCCTCCGCCATCTGCTTCACGGTTGACGGCTCTCCGAGCGGCGCCAGACTCGACCGAAAATCCCCCAGCGCCTGTTCGTCGAAGTATGCGTTGCACCAGGGGGTAAAGAGGGAGCGGTCGATCTTCCCCTGCTGGAAGTTCTCAAACAGCTGCCGCGCCTGCGCCTCGGCCGCGCTGGGCGTCTCGGCGCTGATCCCCAGCAGCAGCGGCGCCAGCTCCCGCCCCATCATCCCCGCCGCCGACGACGCATCCTGATTCGTCAGCACCGCAATCGCCAGCTTCTCTTTCGGAAACACCATGTTCTCCGAAACAAACCCCGACACCTCGCCCGAATGTTCGTAATACGGATGCCCGCTCAGATCCCGCACGAACAGCCCCAGCCCGTAGTGCGAACTGCTCCCATCCTTCAGCCCCGGGGTCCCCGGCGTACCCGCTGTCTGCACGCCGGGGTGGAGCATCACGGGCGCAAACATCTCGTCATACGACTTTGTCTCGAGGAGCGAACGGTTCATGATGCTGATGTCCCACTGCGCCAGGTCGTAGGCCGGCATGGCCAGCTCCCCCGCGGCAAACATCCACCCGCGCCCCTCCTTCGGAGCAGGCCGCAGCGGGCCGAGCGCATAGCGGATGTATCCCTCCGCGTCCGTGTCCCCCAGCTTCGTCACGTCCGAGTTCCACACCTGCCGCATCTGAAGCGGATGAAAAACGTGCTCCTCGAGGTACTGCATCAGCGGTTCGCCACTCACCATCTCCACAATCCGCCCGGCGATCACGAAATTCGTATTCGAATACTGCCACTTCGTTCCCGGATCGAAGTCCAGCGGCTTCTTCCCCCACATGTCCAGGATGTGCTGCGCCGTCGTCGGCTCCCGCATCGGCGGCATCAGGTAGTCCTCCGGCCAGTAATCCTGATACCCCGACGTGTGCGACAGCAGCATGCGGATCGTCACCTCATTCGCCCGGGTCAGGTCCGGCAAATACTTCCCCACCGGGTCGTCAATCGAAAGCTTCCCCTGCTGCTCCAGCAGCAGGATCGCCGCCGCCGTGAATTGCTTCGAAATGGATCCAATCGAGTACCGCATGGCCGGGGTCGCCGCTTCCGCCGGATCGAGCCTTGCTTTGCCATACGCCTGCGTGTACACGATGGTGCCGTCTTGCACTATCGCCACCGATGCGCTCGGCACGCCGGTATCCTGCAGCACCTGCTCTGCCACCTGATCGATCTTCTGCGCCAGATCCTGCGGCAATTGATGCACGTTCAGCTGATCCTGTGCCCACCCCCCGCTGCACGCTGCCGCCGCCACCAACAACAGAACTCCGCTCCGCGTCATCATCCCCCTCGATCCGGCCATCACAGGCCCGCGGAGCTATCCTAATATCCCACTCCGATTTTCTTCTCCTCCCGACGAACCACTACCGGCTTCCAGCTTCCGGCTTCCTGTTATCCTTCCCGCCATGACCACACGCCGCGATTTCCTCTCGATCAGCGCGATCAGCGCCGCCGGCCTTGGCCTTACCACCATTCCTGACGCCTTCGCCCAAACTGCGGACGCCGTCAAGCAAATGAAACCTCCGGCCAGTCCTGTCATCGTCACGCGAGTCACCGGGGACAACACCATTCAGGAGGCATACCAGATGCTCCTCGATGGCCAGGACACCCTCGACGCGGTCCATCACATCTGCCTCGGCCGCGAAAACGATCCCAGGGATCACAGCGTCGGGCTCGGCGGCCTTCCCAACGAAGACGGCGTCGTCGAACTGGACTCCTGCTGCATGCACGGTCCTTCCCGCTCGGCCGGTTCGGTCGGTGGCGTTCGCAACATCAAAAACGTGTGCCTCGTCGCCCGCAAAGTCTACGAGCACACCGCCCACGTGATGCTGGTCGCCGGAGGCGCGGAACAGTTCGCCATCGATCTTGGCTTTCCCCGCGAAAATCTGCTCACCGACGACGCCCGCAAAATCTGGATGCTCTGGAAGGAAAACAATTCCCAGATGGACTGGTGGGGCCCCGGCATGACCCAGCCACAGTGGAAGGATCCCTACGCCGGCCGCCCCGCCCCCAAACCCACCATGGATCTCCACGGCCTCTCCTCGCTGCGGGAAGATTCGCCTGGCCAGACTGCGGCCGTTCACGAGCCGCTCCTGCGACCGGGTCAGGTACCGCGCCATCCCACCCCGGAGTGGGCCGCCACGATCCGCTTCCGCACGCAAAAGCTGGTACAGATGGCCGCCGACCTCGGCATCGCTCCCGAGGACCGCCTGGACGCCGCTGAGCAGATCCTCTGGCCCACCACCGGCACCATCCACGTATCAGTGGTCAATACAAAAGGGGAAATTTCCGGAGCCACCACCACCTCCGGCCTGGCGTGGAAGCTTCCCGGTCGCCTCGGTGACTCGCCGATTCTTGGCGCCGGCAGCTATACGGATCAGGATGTGGGTTCCGCCGGTGCCACCGGTTCCGGCGAGGAAAACATCAAGGTCGCCGGCGCTCACACTATCGTCGAGCTGATGCGCCAGGGCATGAGCCCGCGCGACGCGGGTATGGAAGCCCTGCGCCGCATCGTTCACAATTACAGCGGCGACATGACAAAGATCCGCCTCCTCGACATGGAGTACTACATCGTCCGCAAAGACGGCGCCTACGCCGGGGTCTCCCTCTGGAGCACCGGCGCAACCGGCAAACCGCGCGTCTTTGTCGTCCACGACGCCCAGGGTTATCGCGTCGAAAAATGCGCTGCCCTGGTCGAAGGCGCGATGTCAGAATGGCCTCCGTTCTGAGCCAGCAGGTTGGGCAATTCGGACGACTTCTGCTGCAGCTGACCGTGCCGGGCCCGAAACCTTTGTACCGTGTCTGTAAGCCACACCAGATCCTTCGGCCCGCATTGCCATCTGTGCCATCCTCTGCTGACAGGAGCCCTATGAAGATCGTCTCCGCTCTGCCGCTCCTCCTCGCCACTTTGACCAACGCCCAGACTCCCGCCTTCCTCCCGGCCACACCCACGACCGTGGTCTGGGGTTATTACTGGTCGAAGGCCAAACCCATCCTCACCGTTCACTCCGGCGATACCGTCCGGATGCAGACCCTCTCCACGTGCGGCTCCAACGAACGCATGGAGGCCGAAGGTGCTCCTGCCGCTGAAATCCCCGCGTACAACCAGCCCATCTACGACCAGGTGAAGGACCGCGGCCCCGGCGGCCACATTCTCACCGGCCCCATTGCCATCGCCGAAGCCGAACCTGGCGACGTTCTTGAAGTCGACATCCTCAAGATTGACCTTGACGCGCCCTTCGCCTGCAACGGATTCGGCGCCGGCCGCGGCTTTCTGCCCAACGACTTCCCCTATGGTCGCTCGAAGATTATCCCCCTTGATCGGGACAGGATGATCGCCCACTTCGCTCCCGGCATCGACATCCCCCTGCACCCCTTCTTCGGCAGCATGGGCGTGGCCCCGCCCGAGTCCGCTGGCCGCTACGATTCGGCCCCACCCTGGATGCACGCCGGCAATATGGATAACAAGGAGCTGGTCGCCGGCACCACTCTCTTCATCCCCGTCCACGTCAAGGGAGCGCTCTTCGAAGCCGGCGACGGCCACGCCGGTCAGGGCAACGGTGAAGTCGATATCACCGCCATGGAAACTTTCCTCACCGGAACGTTTCGCTTCATCGTGCACAAGGACCAGCACCTGCTCTGGCCCCGCGCCGAGACCCCCACCAGCTACATCAGCATGGGCTTCAGTCCCGACCTCAGGACCGCCACCGAAATGGCGGTCCGCAACATGATCGACTTCCTCGTCACGCAAAAGCACCTCAGCCGCGACGACGCCTACATGCTGACCTCGGTCGCGGTCGACGTCGACATCACACAGCTGGTCGACGGCAACGTCGGCGTCCACGCCATGTGTCCGAAGCAAATCTTCACGCAATAAGGACAGCGGCGGGGGCGCGGCCTGACGCGGGTCTTTCAGCCGCTTCTACTGTGCTGCTAAGAAGCAGACTGCTTAGGCTCGGCCTCCCGACTCGCCCGTGCTGCTCGCTCCCGCATCATCTCCCGTTCGCGCTGATTTTTCGCCAGAGCCGCGGCACGCGCGAACTCTGCCTTCGCCTCCGCCATCCGTCCCAGCCGCGTCAGCATGTCCCCGCGTACGCCCGGCAGCAGATGATAATTCCGCAGTGCCGGCTCCTCCGCCAGGGCATCGACCCGCGCCAGCCCCGCAGCCGGACCCTCGGCCATCGCCACGGCCACTGCGCGGTTCAGCTCCACCACCGCCGAAGGCATCACCTGCGCCAGCAGATCGTAGAGCGCCACAATTCGCGCCCAGTCGGTCTCCTCGGCCGTCCGCGCCCGCGCATGGCACGCCGCAATTGCCGCCTGCAGAGCATACGGACCCAGCGCCCCGCCCAGCCGCTCCGCTCGATCCAGCGCTGCCAGCCCGCGCCGGATCAGCAGTTGATCCCACAGCACACGATTCTGATCCGGCAACAGGACCGGCTCTCCGGAAGCGCCCACCCGCGCCCGCATGCGCGAAGCCTGCAGTTCCATCAGCGCGACCAGCCCGTGCACCTCCGGCTCCCCCGCTATCAGCTCCGCCAGAATCCGCCCCAGCCGCAGCGCCTCTTCGCACAACTCCGGCCGCAGCCACGCGTCGCCGCTGGTCGCCACATACCCCTCGTTAAAGACCAGATAGATCACCTGCAGCACCGAAGCCAGCCGCTCGCCAAACTCCGCCTTCCGCGGAATCTCAAACGGCACCCTCGCCCCGGCCAGCGCCCGCTTGGCGCGCACAATCCGCTGCGCCATCGTCGGCTCCGGCACCAGAAACGCCCGGGCAATCTCCTCTGTCGTCAGGCCGCCCAGCAGCCGCAGCGTGAGCGCCAGCCGCGCTTCGGTCGGCAGGATCGGGTGACACGCCGCAAAGATCAGGCGCAGCAGATCGTCGCCAATATCGTCATCGAGCGCTGCGTCGAAATCGGGCACCGACTGCTCCCGGATCTCCATCTCGCGCCCCAGTTCATCCTGCCTGCGCTCCGCCACGGCCCTGCGCCGAAAATAATCGATCGCCCGCCGCTTCGCGGTCGCCATCAGCCACGCGCCCGGATTCTCCGGAATCCCTGCCTCCGGCCACTGCTCAAGCGCGGCCAACAAGGCTTCCTGGGCAAAGTCTTCGGCGAGACCCACGTCGCGCACTCTCCGTGCCAGGGCTGCAATCAGCCTCGCCGCCTCGATCCGCCAAACCGCCTCAATCGCACGATGTGCCTCGGGAGCTGTCACAGCTCCCGATCACATCATCTCCGTGTGGCTCCGCGCAACCCAGCGCGGCGACTACGTTCGTGTCTTTCCCTGCTGCAGTTCGGCAAACCCCTGCGCCGCAGCCTGCACCTCCGGCGTGAAATCCGCCATCTCCTGCACCTGCCGAATCTCGATCACCTCGTTCGCCGATGCCGGGCACCGCTTCGCCCACTCAATCGCTTCCTCCTTCGACGCCACCTGGATCATCCAGTAGCCGCCGATCACCTCCTTCGCCTCCGGAAATGGTCCATCGGTCACCACCGGCTTTCCGCCCGCAAACGATATCCGCGCTCCCTCCGACGGCGGATGCAGGCCGTCGAGCGCCAGCAGCACGCCCGCCTTCTGCAGTGCTTCGTTGTACTGCATCATGGCCGATACCGCTTTTGCATCGGGCATGGCGCCCGGTTTTGCCTGTTCATATCCTTTGGGGATCATCAGCATCATGAATCGCACGGTTATTCTCCTCACGTATCGAATTGAGGGACCGGCGGCCAGCCGGCTCCGCCTTCTCTCTGTCTGTACGTCGATCTCCCCTTCCCGGAATCGACACCCCTCACGCAAAATTTCAGGGAAATTTGCCTGCCTCGCAAACGAATCCCGGCCCCACCCTCCCCGGCCGCGGGCCCGGGCATTTTACCGGAGAACGGCGCGGCCCACTGCCCGATGAAAGATCGGCGTGGTCCTCTGGAAGTTCGAATTTTCGGCAGGCAATCATCGTCAGAAGAGAGTAGTCTCCCTGATGCAGACGGACTGAGACTGGACGGTGAAATGGCGATGCGCGTGCCCGTTCAAAAATTGGCCGGGGTGGCGGCGGTGCTGTTGGTTATTCCTGGAAGCTTTTGCGCATCCGCACAGTCGACGCCACAGCCACAGGTCTGCTGCACAGTTGCCGCATTGGACGCGGTCGCGAGCGGCAGCCATCTCCATGACGCAGGTACGGGCGAGACCG
Organism: uncultured Acidobacteriota bacterium; assembly: GCA_963825195.1. Taxonomy (GTDB): domain Bacteria; phylum Acidobacteriota; class Terriglobia; order Terriglobales; family Acidobacteriaceae; genus Palsa-343. The sequence continues at coordinate 3,173,011 of CAWGSD010000005.1, read as the reverse complement.
ATTCGCTGCATACCGGGGCCACTGCCGATTCCATCGTCGTCGGATTTGTCGGGGGCTTTGTTAAGCGCAACGACCGGAAACATGAGGAGTTGCGCTTTGCCGACCGTATCCGGGAGAAATATTCCCACGTGCACGTGGAGGTCTATGGCAACCACCAGGGCGCAACAGCATTTCTGCGGATACGCACTCTGCTGGATACAAATCATGACGGCCGGCTGAACGGCACGGAACGACGGAACGCGCGGATCATCCTCTACGGCCACAGTTGGGGAGGCTCGGAGGTGGTGGAGCTGGCTCGGCAACTGGGGAAAGACGGAATCCCGGTGCTGCTGACGATCCAGATCGACAGCATTACCAAGCCGGGCCAGGAAGATTTCCTGATCCCCGCCAATGTAGCCAGTGCGGTGAACTTCTATCAGACGCATGGTCTGCTGCACGGCGTTGCGAAGATCCGGGCCGCCGACCCGGAGACGACGAAGATCCTCGGAAATTTTCAGATGACCTATAAAGGACATCCGATGGATTGCGCTGAATATCCGTGGTACGCAAGGATGTTTACCAGGCCTCACATCGAGATCGAGAGCGACCCGCGGGTGTGGGCCGACATCGGTTCGCTGATCGATGCGGAGCTGACGCCACGCCGATCCGCAATGACGGCGCAGTTCCCTTCCCTGGGGCAGGCGCGCTGACCGGAAGATCCGCAAAATTGATTTGCGCATCCGCTCGCGGGGGAACACGGCGGGCTGCGTCCGCCGTCATTCGTGCCAGGAACTGGCTGGGACACACTTCTGTCCCTGGGCGAATGCAACGTTCCACCTTTTGGTGGAGGCGCAACGTAGTCCGGTATGGGTAATATCAACCCGCGAGACATCCCCAGCACCACCCACAAGCGCAGGCTTCTTTGGAGCTTCCTTCTCCGCGATTCGACGATGCCGCGGAAGGAAGTCACAGGCGTATGCGATGAGGACCAGACCGATGCAAGCCGAGAAAACAGCGAGGATGAACCTGCGTTTACAGTGGCGCCCCCTCGCGTTCATCGCCCTGCTGCTGGTGCTCTGGGAGATCGGCATTCGAGCGCAGTCATGCGCACCTGCTGCCGGGGCCGTGGGGAGTGGTAGGCGGCATCGCGGATCTGGTGCGGCACGGGTTGCTGCTGAAATATGTCGTCGCCTCGTTGTTCCGTGTCACCTGGGGCTTCTTCCTGGCGGTGGTGCTGGCGATTCCTCTGGGACTGGCGATCGGCTGGTACCGCCGGGCCGAGATGGCACTCAATCCGATTCTGCAGATCCTGCGCCCGATTTCTCCGCTGGCGTGGATTCCGATTGCCATCCTGTGGTTCGGCGTGGGCGATCTGGCTGCGATCTTTCTGATCTTTATCGGGTGCTTTTTCCCGCTGATGCTGACGGCGATCAATGCGGTGCAGAGTATTCCGGCGGTGTATATCAATGCAGGGCGCAACTTCGGACTGAGCTCGGCGAGCCTGGTCTATCGGGTGCTGTATCCGGCGGTGGTTCCGCACCTGATTGTCGGACTGCGCATCACTCTGGGCATCGCGTGGCTGGTGGTAGTGGCTGCGGAGATGATTGCGGTGAACTCGGGTCTGGGATTTCTGATCGTGGATGCGCGCAATGCGGGCAATCGCTATGACCTGGTGGTCGCCGGCATGGTGATTATCGGAGTGATCGGGCTGCTGCTGGATATGGGGATGCAGTCGCTGGAAAAGGTAAAGTCGTTCCGCTGGGGCTATTCGGAGGATTAGTGGCGCTGACACAATCTGTTGTCGCGGCCTGCCGCCGTGAAGACGAAGCTACGCGGTCGAGCACGTCAGCATGGCCTTCGAACGCGACGGCAAGAGAACGCATGTCCTCGACGACATCAGCCTCGAAGTGGGCGAGGGCGAATTTGTGTGCCTGCTGGGGCCCTCGGGCTGCGGCAAATCGACGCTGCTGAATGCGATGGCGGGATTTCTGTCGCCGACCAGCGGAGAGATCACGCGTCGACGGCGAAGCGGTGCGGAAGCCGGATCCGCGGCGCATCTTTGTCTTCCAGGAGCGCGGCGTTTTTCCGTGGCTGACGGTCGAGGGCAACATCGGATTCGGCCTGTTCAAGCTGCCGCGCGCCGAGCGCGAGCAGCGCATCGCCCACTACGTCAAGATGGTGGGCCTCGAGGGGTTCGAGAAGACCTATCCGCACGGAGCTTTCCGGCGGCATGAAGCAGCGGCTGGAAGTCGCGCGCGCGCTGGCGGTGAATCCGGACATGCTGTTTCTCGACGAGCCGTTCGGCGCGCTGGATTCGATCACGCGCCTGATCATGCGCGGAGAGCTGCTGCGCATCTGGGAGGCGGAGCGCAAGACGATCATCTTCGTGACGCACGATATCGACGAGGCGGTGCAGCTGGCGGATCGCGTGGTGGTGATGAGCGCGCGTCCGGCAACGATTCAGCAGATCGTGAACGATCGATATACCGCATCCACGCGACATCAGCTCGCCGCGCTATCTGGAACTGCGCGACGGCATCTTTCAGCAGATCGGGCTGGCGCACAAGACTATGAACTCGCTCGCGCAACCGGCAAAGTGGGAACGGTTCTTCTGGCCGATGTTCGCGTCCGCGTTGCTGCTGGCGCTGTGGTACTACTCCGTGCGCTGGAGCGGCGACCAAGGTCTTTCCTTCTCCGCGCGACGTGGAAAAGGGCATGGCGGAGCTGCTGCGGCACCACGTGTCTGTGGGGCGATATTGTCGATTCGCTGCGCCGGGTGGCGATTGGCTTTGGCGCAGCCGCGGTGCTGGGCAGTTCCGCTGGGACTGACGCTGGGCTGGTATCCGGCGGCGAATCAGGTGGTGAATCCGGTGATGCAGATTCTGCGGCCGATCAGTCCGATCGCGTGGATTCCGGTGGCGATCATCTTTTTTGGCGTGGGCGACGATGCCGGCGATTTTCCTGATTTTTCTGGGCGCATTTTTTCCGATCGTGGTGGCCTGCATCAACGGCGTGTCCAATGTGCCTTCGGTGTTACCGGCGCGCGGGACGCAATTTTGGACTTACGCCGCCACAGCTGCTGGCCAGAGGTCTTGTTCCCTGCCGCGCTGCCGCAGATCCTGGTGGGACTGCGCATCGCGCTGGGCATTGCGTGGCTGGTGGTGGTGGCGGCGGAGATGATCGCGGTCGATTCGGGCCTGGGATATCTGGTGATCGATTCGCGAAATTCCGGAAAGCGATACGACCTGGTGGTTGCGGCCATGCTGCTGATCGGGGTGATCGGTCTGGTGCTCGATATCGGGTTCCGGCGGCTGGAAAAACTGCGGTCGGTGCGATGGGGGTTCCGCGATGAGTCCTAAGAACAAGGTTGTCGCTGTTTGCGTGCGGATGGCTGGTGCTGATCACGGCGCTGCATGGCTACCTGAACGTGAACTGGGACGCGGTGCTGAACGATTTTCGTCCGCCTGCGAAGCGGAAGATTGTCGTCGCGTATCTTCCCGTGACCTGCCAGCTGACCTGTCCGGTCACCGATTACATTTCGAAATTCTCGGAGAACGGCGAGCTGTTTCTGCCGCGCATGTTCCAGGGTTTTCCGGAGATGAAGGAAGCGCTGATCTCCAACAAGGTGCAGGCGGCCTTCATCGTCGCGCCGATGGCCATCGCACTGGCGGCGCAGGGCGTGCCGATCAAGGTCGTGTATCTGGGGCATCGCTACGGCAGCGCTCTGGTGGTGCGGAAGAATGGTCCGGTCAAGAACCTTTACCGATCTGCGCGGGCGCACGATTGCGATCCCCAGCCGGTTTTCCGACGAGCGGCTGATCCTGTTTCGCGCGATGAAGATCTGGGGGATGAAGCCGGGCGACATCAAGATGGTGGAGATGGCTCCGCCCGATGTTTCCGGCGCGCTGGCGGCGGGCGCGATCGACGGATTTGTGATGGGCGAGCCGTTTCCCTCGCAGGCGGAGATGGCCGGCTATGGAACGGTTCTGTTTCCAGGCGCGCGAATACTGGCCGGACTACATGTCGTGCATCCTGGTGGTGCGGCAGGACCTGATCGATCAAGCGTCCGGAGGTGGTGCAGGTTCTGGTGGACGGCATTGCGCGCTCCGGCCTGTGGCTGGACAAGGGCAAGCCGTATCGCGAAGATGCAGCCGATTTCGTTGGCCGCTTTTACTACAACCAGAAGCCGGCTCTGCTGCGATGGGCGCTGACCAAGCCGATGGATCGCGTGGTGTACAGTCAGCTCGCGCCGCGCAAGGCGGACTTCGATATGGTGCGCGACCTGATGATCGAAACCGGCGTGCTGAATAAGAAAATCGAATTCAGCCAGTATACCGACACGCGGTTTTCCGATCAAGGCGGCGATCGAGACGGCGTGGAAGTATGAGCCGGGAATTGCGACGGCAAAATAGCGATCGCTCGCGGGACAGAATCTCCAAAGGAGTGGTGATGCAACGCAGACGCTTTGTGCAAATGATGACCTTCGCCGGCGTGGGTGGTTTGGCAGTTGTGGAAGCGGCGAAGCATACAGTAGGCGAGACGAAAACGGTGTCGTACCGAGTGAAGGGCTTCACCTGCGTCACCTGCGCCGTGGGACTGGAAACGATGCTGCGCCGAGCAGAAGGGCGTGCAGTGGGTGAAGGCCACGTATCCCGAGGCGCTGGTCGTGATCCGGTACAGCCCTTCGTCTCTGGACGAGCAGCGCTCTGCGGGGCTTTATCAGCGAGCTTGGCTTTACCGCCGAGCCTGAGAAGAACGCCTGAGCGGATCAACTGACGCCATGGTGCGCAACCATGGCGACCATCCCAGGGAGCGCTTGCACGTGAAAAATCACGATGTCGACTTTGCGGGGATTGCCAGATACCCTGTCTGCCTCTCTCCATCTGCAGCAGCCGCCGGTCGCCATCTCGTTTTCAGACACTTTGCCGGCCGGTGTGCCCGTACATGCTGGGCGCGTGCCGGCGGGATGCCGCTTCTGGGAAGATGCAGGGGCGGGGGCCTTTGCCACCACGGCTGCGGACCACAACCACTGCGCGATCGGCGTCTACACGCATAACCTGCAGCCATCGCCGGAGCAGCAAACCGATCTGATGGACGCACTGAAGGTCTTCGGCGATCTGGGCTACGTGCGGCCTGAAGACCTGCCGCTGATTCCGGTATCTGCAGGCGCAGCCGCAGGTATGTCATCTATTCTCCGCTGGCCGATGCTCCGCTTGCCACCCGATGTGGTGCTACTGTTTGTCGATGCGAGTCAGACGCTGATTTTGTCCGAGGCGACGCAGCAGGTGGAGCATCAGATTCCGCCGGCGATGGGCAGACCGGCGTGCGCCGTGGTGCCGCAGGTGATGAATACAGGACGCGCCGCTCTGAGCCTGGGATGCTGCGGGGCGCGCGCGTATCTCGATGTGCTGCCGGATGATGTGGCTCTGTTTGCGATTCCGGGCGGCAAACTGAAGGCGTACGCGGAACGCATCGCGGCGCTGGCCGATGCCAATGCGGTGCTCACGCAGTTTCACCACCTGCGCCGGCAACAGATTGAGGCCGGACAGAGCCCGACGATCAAGCGATTCGCTGGCCGCGCTGCATGCTTCGTGAGGACGGGGCCGCGGAACCTTGGCCCAGGATGATTTTGTGATGCGCCGCAGATAAACTACTGCCTGCGAGGAGTGCGATGGACCATTATGTCGAGCGCGTCGTCGATCTGATCGAGCCCGGATCGAATCATCTTTACAACATGAGCGTCGACGAGGCTCGGGCGCTGCTGCTGCGCGGGCCGGCTGAGGCGGTTCGCCAGATTCAGGGCTCGTTCGCGCTGCTGGCCAAGTCTGGGCAAGACGGTGCGGATGGCGCGCTCGCTGGACCGGCCGATGCGGTACTTCCTGGCCAAGCGGCAGGAAGGTCCGGCGCTGATCGTGGCGTCGCGGATCGACACGATCTACGAATGGCTGAAGGCGGAGGGGCTGGACGGGCAGTTTCATCCGAGCTACACGCGCATGGTTCCGGCGCACTACGTCGTCGATCTGCAACTGATCGGATGTCCCGATCCCGATCCGGTGTATACGCGCTTCTTTACGCCGGCCATGCGGAACGCTGCCTGCGGATCTGGATGTGATCGGCAAGACCTACATCTCCGCGCTGGCGGAAGAGATTGCGCAGTGGCTGCAGACGCTTCCCGCGGAGGAGCCGATTGGCGTTTGTTTCTCCGGCGGCATCGACAGCGGCAGCGTATTCCTGATCACCTATCACGTGATGCGCAAGCTGGGCATGAATCCCGGGCGGCTGAAGGCGTTTGTGCTCGACCTGGGAGATGGTCCCGACGTGCGGCAGGCGCGACTTTCCTGGAGCGGCTGGGCTTGTCGCTGTTTCTGGAGCCGATTGAAGCCGATGCGTCGGCGCTCGATGTGAGCGAGACGATCCGCGTGGTGGAAGACTACAAGCCGCTCGATATTGAATCGGCAACGATGGCGATGGCGCTGGGCCGCGGCATCCGCGCACGCTATCCCGAATGGCGATACCTGATCGACGGCGATGGCGGCGACGAAAACCTGAAGGATTATCCGATCGAAGAGAATCCCGAGCTGACGATTCGCAGCGTGATCCACAACCCGATGCTCTACCAGGAAGGCTGGGGTGTGGGCAAGATCAAGCACTCGCTGACCTACAGCGGCGGCCTGAGCCGCTCGTATGTGCGCACGTACGCGACGGCGCGGCATTATGGCTTTGAGGGGTTCAGCCCCTATACGCGGCCGGAGGTGATTGCCGTTGCGGAAGCGATTCCCTTCATCGAGCTGACGCAGTACAACGTGCGAGCGGCTCTACGAGCTGAAGGGCGAAATTGTTGCGCGCGGAGTCGAGGCCGTGACCGGTATCGAGATGCCGATCTTTCCCAAGCGGCGATTTCAGCATGGAGCGCTGTCGGAGGAGGCGCTGCGCTCGCGGCTGCCTTACCGCGAAGCCGAGTACCGAGATCAGTTCCTTTCGCTCTACCACTGAGGGCTGCGGTGTCCGTATCCGGAAACTAGCCGTGAGCGGGACGCCTGGATTCTGGCGCGTCGGACCCAGCGCAATGCACTCGATCCGTTGCGCCCGTAGGCCTTCTTTGTGGAGGAGGAACGCAGCGCTGCGGGCGAAATCGTGTCGATGGCGACCGTCTTTCTGACGAATCGCGAGTGCCCGTGGCGCTGCGTGATGTGCGACCTGTGGCGCAACACGCTCGATGACGATACCCCGCGCGGAGCGATTCCGGCGCAGATTGACTATGCGCTGCGAGCGGCTGCCGGCGGCGCGGCAGATCAAGCTCTACAACAGCGGCAGCTTTTTCGATCGGAAAGCGATTCCGCCGGAGGATCACGCGGCCATTGCGGAGCGAGTGGCTGGGTTCGAGCGCGTAATTGTCGAGTGCCATCCGGCGCTGGTTGGAGACGATTGTCTGCGCTTTCGGGATCGGCTGAGCGGACGGCTCGAAGTAGCGATGGGGCTGGAGACGGTGCATCCGGAGATCCTGAGCAGGCTGAACAAGCGGATGACGCTCGAGCAGTTTCGAGCGGCAGCCGATCGGCTGCGGGAGAACGATATCGATCTGCGCGTTTTCATTCTGGTGAAGCCGCCGTTTATGCCCGAGGAAGAGGCGGTGGAGTGGGCCGCGCGATCGCTGGAATTTGCGTTTGAGTGCGGCGCGACGGCGGCGACGCTGATTCCGACGCGCGGCGGCAACGGGGCGATGGAGGAGTTGGCCACGGATGGAGAGTTTTCGCCGCCCTCGCTGGCAACGCTGGAAGCAGCGTTGGCGTACGGTATCGGCCGGGGCCGAGGACGCGTCTTCGCGGATCTGTGGGACGTGCAGCAGAGGGCTGCGGTGCGTGCTTTGTCACGAGCGCGCGTTGCGCGGCTGCAGCGATGAATCTTGAGCAATCTGTTCTGCCCGCTGTTTGCGTGCGAGCGTGTGGAGGAAGAAGCTGAGCCGGACCTACGACATCGCCGTCGTCGGTTCGGGGTTTGCGGGATCGCTGCTGGCCATGATTGCGCGGCGGCTGGGACACTCGGTGGTTCTGATCGAGAAGGGGTCGCATCCGCGCGTCGTGATCGGCGAGTCGTCGACGCCGCTGTCGAATTTGCTGCTCGAGGAGCTGGCGACCCGCTACGACTTGCCGGCTCTGCAACCACTGGCGAAATGGGGAAGCTGGCAGCGAGCGTATCCGGAGATCGCGTGCGGGCTGAAGCGGGGATTCACGTTTCATCACCATGTGCTCGGGTCGCCCGCTGGCGCCGAGCCTGAGCGGCAGGACCCGGAGCGTCGGAATCAGCTGCTGGTGGCGGCAAGCCCACGCGATGAGATCGCCGACACGCACTGGTATCGGGCGGACTTCGATCACCTGCTGGTGCGCGAGGCGCAGAAACTGGGCGTCGACTATGTGGATGGCGTAGCTCTGCGCGGATTCACGGAAGGCGCAGGTGAGGCGACGCTGGAAGGACAGAGGAACGGCGAGCAGTTGACGTTTCGGGCGCACTTTGTGGTGGACGCTACCGGACCGCGGGGATTTCTGCATCGTGCACTGCAACTGGGTGAGCGGGATTTGCCGGACTTCCCCGCGACGCAGGCACTTTACAGTCACTTCTCGGGCGTGCGGCGGCTGGCGGAGACGGAGTACAGCCGAACGGTGGAGGAGCCTCCTTATCCCATCGACGATGCCGCGGTGCATCACGTCTTCGACGGCGGGTGGGTGTGGGTGCTGCGGTTCAACAACAGGAGGACCAGCGCGGGGGTGGTGGCGACAGACGAAATGGCTGCGCAACTCGATCTGAGCGATGGCGAGCAGGCATGGAAGCGGCTGCTGGCGCTGATTCCCGCACTACGGCAGCAGTTTGGCGGGGCGAAAGCAGTACGGCCATTTACGCATATGCGGCGGGTGGGATTTCGTTCCGGGCGAGTTGCAGGCTCGCGATGGGCGCTGCTGCCTTCGGCGGCCGGATTTGTCGATCCACTGCTGTCGACGGGATTTCCCCTGACGCTGCTGGGTGTGGCCCGGCTGGCGGAGATCCTCGAAGAAAATTGGGGAACGGAAAGGTTCGCACCGCAGTTACAAATTTATGCGGAGCGCACTGACCGCGAGCTGGTGGCGACGGCGCGGCTGATTGCGAGCCTGTACGCCAGTATGGGAAATTTTCCGGTTTTCACGGCACTGTCGCTGCTCTACTTCGCCGCCGCCAGCTACTCGGAGGCGGCGCGGAGACTGGGTAAGCCGCATCTGGCATCGTCGTTTCTGTTATGCGACCACGCGGTGTTCGGGCCGGAGTGCATTCGGTTGTTCGAGCGGGCACGGAGACTCCTGACGCAGGCGGAGTCGGCGGAATTGATCCGCGACATTGTGAGTGCGATTGAGCCGTTCAATGTTGCGGGACTGGGAAGGCCGCAGCGGCGGAACTGGTATCCGGTAGAAGCGCGCGATCTCTTGGAAAACGCGGGCAAGCTGGATGCGACTCCGAAGGAAATCGCCGCCATGCTGGAGCAGTGCGGCTTTCGGCCGCGGTCGCCGGCAATCAGCCGTTAAGGGCGAGCCGGAGCGGGACTGAGAGCAGGGGCCGGCCGCCGCGAATTGATCCACATCTCGATAAGGATCGCTGCCGGCCCGACCCAGAAGAGCGCGTACAGCGGCGCGTAAATGCTGCTGTCGAGCCGCATAAAGAATTCCACCAAAGCAATCGCAACGGCGACGATGCACTGGCCCATGCGGGAGCGGACGGTAGTCTTGGGGTCCGTGATCATGAAGAAGATAAAGAGCTGGTACATGGGGCCGGTGATCGGCGAGATTTCCGACTGCCAGGGGTCGCCGGTGATGTGGGCGCGCAGCAGCGAGAGCAGGATAAAGGAGGCGACATAAACCGCGGTGATGTGGAAGCGCCGGGCACGCCAGACGATGAGCGAGCCGAGGACCCAGATCACCATGAGGGACGCGAAGTTGTTGCCCCACTGGATGCTGAGCCCCGCGACGGCATCGGAGGCCAGGAAGAGCATGGCGCAGATGCCAAAGTTCGAGGGATTCCAGATGTGGCGGCCGCGAAAGCGCAGCGCGTATTTCGAAGTGATGGAGAGGGCCGCGCACAGGGCGTAGGGCCAGAAGGCGGGAGAGCGCAGCAGAATACCGACGCTGATGCCGGTGATGTAGGCGCTGGCTGGATGCGGCCATTTGTGCAGAAAGATGCGGCCCAGGATCAGTTCGCACGCGATGCTGGTGCCGATGGCGAGCAGAGTCTTCTGATAGCTCTCGAGAATACCGAAGGAGAGATTGCCGACGAGAAGGATCAGCGTGATAAAAGCTGGCGGCGCGAACCGGCTGTCGAGCAGGCTCTTCCACGGGGCGCGCGGCGGCGGGGCAGCCTGAGGAATGGCAACGGCCGGCGGATTCATGCGGGCTCCTTCACGTGGTATAGGCGGTTGGGGGTGAGATTGTCCAGGGTCTGCACGGTGCCCGAGGGCCAGCGGATGACGGCTTTCTCGAGATGCGGATCCTTGCCGAGGCCGAAGTGCAGGCGCCGGTCGTTCTCCGAGGCAAAACCGTTGCCGCCGGAGACTGTACTGAATCTGCTCTTCGCCGTTCCAGAAGAGCGTGACCTGGGCGCCGATCGCGCTGCGATTGCTGCGGGTGCCTTCGAGATCGAACTCGATCCAGCTGTTTCCCGGGGCGACGGTGTTCTTATAAATCAGAAGCGGGCCGCGCTGGTTGGCTACGACGGCATCGAGAACACCGGTGTTCCACAGATCGGCGAGCGCGACGGAGCGGCCGTCGTAGCGGTCGGTCACGCCGACGGCCTGGGCCACGTCTTCAAATTTGCCGGCGCCGTCGTTGATCCAGACTTTCTTTTGCTGGTAGCCGGAAAGGCTGCGGCCATCGAACGCGGGCCAGTGGGAAGCATCGCTGATGATAGAGCTGTTGCCGCCGGCAACCTTGGAGAAGTCGTACCAGTAACTGCGATTGCGCGAGGCGGAGATATAGCCGTTCTCGAGAAACAGATCGAGGGTGCCGTCGTTGTTCAGGTCGCCGAACTGCGCGCCGAAGCTCCAGCCACCGAGTTCGACGCCTAGGTCGCGGGCCATGTTCCGATAGTGCAAAGTGCTGCCGTCCTGCGGTACCCAGAGATTGTTTCCCTGAATCAGCACGCCTTCTTCGGAGATGTTCGAGACATAGATCGAATACTTGCCCTGGTTGAAGATGTCGCCGAAGGCCGCATTCATACCGCTCTTGGGCGCGAAGCCGACGCCGGTCTCTGGCCCGGCTTCGTGGAAGTGGCCGTGATCGTTGAGGTAAAGCTCCGAGACGCCGTAATCGTTGGCGACGAAGAGGTCGGGATAGCCAGTACCGCGCAGATCGGCTGCGGCACAGGCGAGCGCCCAGCGGCGGCTGTTGATGCCGACCTTCGCGCTGACTTCTTCGAAGTGGCCGTTGCCGAGATTGTGGAAGAGATACTTACGGCCGCCGTTCTTGGCGTACTCAAAGCTCTCCGGCATCATGTGCGTATTTTTCAGATGCCAGAGGTTCACGTCTTCCGGATAGTAGCCGCCGACGAACAGGTCGAGCTTGCCGTCGCCGTCGTAGTCGAGCCACACCGCGGTGTTGGCGTTGATCCATGGCGGCAAGCCGGCCTGATCGGTGACACGGGTGAAGCCCTTGCCGCCGTCGTTGTGGAAGAGCTCCGGCTTGCCCCACTTAATCAGAAATAGAGTCCTCGTAGCCGTCGTTGTCGTAGTCGCCCCAGACGGCGCCCATGGAGACGCCGGTGCCGGGCTGGTTGACGTCGGCGATGCCCAGCTCCTGGGCCACGTCGGTGAAGGTGCCGTCGTGGTTATTGCGGTAGAGGTGGTTCAGGCTGCCGATGCGGCTGTTGGTGACGTAAATGTCGGGCCAGCCGTCGCGGTCGTAGTCCACGATGGAGACAGAGGCGCCCATCGAGGCGACCTCCGGCATGATGCCGTTGAGTTTCGGATCGAGCACCGGCGCTTCATGAACGAAATGGATGCCGGCCTGTTGAGAGACTTCTTCGAAGCAGAAGCCGTAGCGTGTCAGTGCGGACTGGCAATCGGTATGAGTTGCGACCGGCAGAGCGCGCCGGGAAGCAATACGGCGCATGACCGCAGGCGTGGCCAGCATGCCGGCAAAGACGATCGTGAGGATAATGCGAGCTACGGGGATTCGCTTCATTGCGGCGGTGGGGCCTCTCCTGTCCTGCCCGGTTCATCGTTCAGCGCGTTGCGGAAGGGCTCCGGCGTGACATAGCGCGTCTGCCAGGTGAGCCAGTCCTCGGGGTGATGGCGATAGACCCACTCGTCCTCAAGCGGCGCGGGTGGAGTATCGTACACGGTCCTCGCGTGATAGGGCAGAGGCGCACGGTCGCGGAATCGGTGGAGTTGTAGTCGCCATCCTTGATCCATCCGTCGCCGGCGAGCACGTAGTCGCGCACCCAGCCGGGCGGCGGCGGAGGCGGAGTCGGAAAGCGCAGCGCCATCTCGTCGCCGGCATTCATGATTACGTAACGGTCATCGATCTTATGCAGCAGCTGCACGCACGTCGCCGTAGCGCGTGTAATAGCCCTCGAGGTCGGGCCAGATCTGCGTGGTCGACGCAGATGGTTGTAATCCGGGATCTCCGGCGACGACGCGTTCGCCTGATGAATGGTGGAGTAGCCGCGATAGCGCAGGATCAGCCGTGCGACGGGATCGATGCGGGTGATCTTCAGAGGCGTGTTGGGCAAGCCGCGCGCCCACTGGATCTGGTCCCAGTAAATTTCGAGATTCGGTGCGCAGGCGCACTTTGCGCGGCGTGCCTGGCCGGAACACTCCGGTCAGATCGATGAGGCAAATCTTGTTGCGGCCCGCCGGAAATCCGAGGTTCGGACGCGCAGTACATCCAGCCGCCGCGGCCGTCGGGAACTTCGAGGCTGCAGCGGTTCCGGTTGTTCATGATGGCCCTGGCTGAGCGCCACGTTGATGGACGAGTCGGAAGGATGGAGCCAGCCGCGCGCGATCAGATAGAGCGGACCGCTGGCAGGCACATCGTTGCCCAGGTCGATCTCGACATAGTGATCGCGCGTGATGCCCTGATACTGGCCGCGGCCGAAGGTATCGAGATATTGTCCGTCGAGCGAACGCAGAATGTCCGGTCACATCGTTGCCGTGGTCGTCGACGGCGTGGGCGATGGGGTGCGGCGTGCTCGGTGGCTGTGATCGCCAGCTTCACCGGCGGCACGACGAAGCGCTCATCGGTGAAGATCTCCGTGCCCTGCGGGTGATCGACGGTCATGAACTGCAGCCAGTCGTAGTAGTAGGTCTCCCACAGCTCGCCGGTGATGCGCAGATCGTAAGCGCCGTCGCGCGGCGCGAGATCGCTGCGCGGAATCTTGTACCACTCCTGGGTGGCGGCGATACGCGCCGGGCCGAGCGCGTTGATGCGCAGCCCGATCGCCGATCCCCAGGGCACGGTGTCCTTCACAAAGCGCATCTCTTTTCCGTCCCACGCGAAGAGGAAGGGACAGGAGCCTTTGAGGCGCTGCTGCGCGAGCACCTCCTGATCGTCCTGGAGGGCAAATTCGGCGTTGACGGCACCGTTGGGCCAGCAGAATGCGCGCCACGTCGGTTTCCGTCCATGTGCCGAGGCCGAAGTGCTCCTCGGGACCGGTGATGGCCTGCGCCTGCAGCAGCAGGCCGGAGCGAATCTGCACCTGACCGCCGATGCCGAAGGAGTTGATCCGCTGGTCGCCGGTCGCCGTCACCGCGCGGGTGCGGATGACCTGCCAGTGGTAATTCTTCGTGCCGTGATTGACCAGCTTGACGAGGCTGGCCGGCTGGATCGAGGGCCAGCAGATCGAGATGGCCGCTGTCGTTCACATCGGCTGCAGCAAAGACGCGCGCCGAGCCGGAGGGGCGATCCAGCAAGCGTGTAGGTGCCGTCATCACTCCCCAGCCAGAGCAACGCTCCGCTGCCCGGAGTTGAGCCGCCTACCTGCGTAAGCAACAGATCGACTGCGCCATTGTTGTCGAAGTCTGCCGGTTTGCAGGCGAACCGCTCCACTCAGAGCGCTGCCCGCATTCGGAACACGCGCGATTTCGTTCGAAGTCCATGCACTGTTGTCGTCGATCAGCCGCACAATGGCGCCGTCGGACCGAACCGCGAGCAGATCGAGAGTGCCGCTGTGTTGCGTGTCCGCGGCGGCGATAGCCTTCACGACTCCAAGATCTGGCACGGTGATGGGATCTCTCGAAAATTCCCTGCTCGCTCATTGCGAAAGACGTGCAGATGGCCTGCGCCATCGATAAGCGACGCATCGGGATTGCCATCGCCATCCAGATCGGCCCAGACCAACTGATGGATACCGGAGATCCCGGCGAACGGCTGGATGGGCGTGAAGGTGCCGTCGCCATTGTTGCGCAGCACGGTGGGCACGCCGGATGGCGCACCCGGCACAATATCGAGATCGCCGTCCGCTTCGATGTCGATGGCCCATGCGCCGGTGTAGTTGCCGTTGAGCACGGAGGGCGGCAGCTTGGTTTGCGCGGTGACGTCGGTGAACTTCGGCGGCGAGTCCTGGCGCAGGAAACGCACGCCGCCCGCACCGGCCAGCACCAGATCGGTTTTGAAAGTCGTAGTTGAAATCGACAGGCAGCACGGATTCCGGACCCGGCGCCGTGCCGCTGGCTCCGCCAGGAAACGGAAACGATGGGCCGCCGATGAGGCTCACGGTTTTTCGCATTGGCGGTGATGACCGTGGGCAGCTGCTTATCGTTCAGGGAGACTGCGCCGATCCAGTCCCATCTCTGATTTTGCGGATTGGGCAGCGGACTCCGCGACGAAACGCATGGCGTTGTCCGGCGGAGCCGGTCGCGAACGCGGCGAGGGCAGGCGCACGAAGTTCAGGAACGGCTGTGCCTCCTCGCCCGGCTGCGCTTTGATGACCGGCAGGCTCTGGCGAAAGCTCGGCCACCTGCATCAGCACGTTGCGAAGAAAAATGCTGCGGAGGGCGGCGGTGGCCGGCGAGCTGTTGCGCAGCGCTCTGCAATTGGGCAAGCTGTTGCTGCGCCATGGGCGGCCAGCCAGCCGACTGCGCAGCAATGCGGTCGACGGCAGAGCGGAGCGTCGCGGTGTCTCCGCGCTTGGCGGCGATGCGGCTTAGTTCGAGCAGCGCAGGCAGGTTGTTGGGCTGGGCGGCCAGAATCTGCTGCATCAGCTGCTGAAACTGCGCTTCGCTGTCAGCGCCGCCCTGGCGCTCGATCTCGAGGGCGAGCTGATAGAGGGCGCGAACGTTATTCGGGATCGCGGCGAACGGCCTCGCGGAAATCGGCGATGGCGGCGGCCGAGTTGCCGCGGGTGCTTTCCAGCGTCCCCAGGTCGGCGTCGACCTGAGCGTTGTGCGGAACGAGCTGATGGGCGCGATCGAGGCGCTGCTTGGCCTGATCGAAGTTGCGCTGGCGCAGACGCCAGGATGCCCCAGTCCGCCCAGCCCGCCGGCTCGCCGGGAGCCAGCTGCGTGGCCTGCGCAAAGGCGCTCTCGGCGCGAACGTCGTTGCCTACCTCCATGGCAGCCAGACCCACATAAAACGCCTGTACGAACTGCGTGTATTGCATCGACTGCGGCTTGGGCAAACCGGAGTGACAACCCACGATGCCACCAGCAAGGGGGTCATCAGCGAAGCAGCGATACGCCGCGCAACCGCATGCGCAGACTCGGAGCGCCGCGTCGTGCCGGGAACAAACCTGGGGTCCGAAGAAAGAATGCAAGGCCTCGCCCACCTTACTGAACTCCTGCATGGAGTGTCTTCCACCCAAAGGTGGAAGGCGATCTGTATCTTTCGATAGACGATGATATCGGGTTCGCCCGCTGCTCTTCGATTTATCGGTCGACGGCGGGAATTCCACCTTTAGTTGGTTGACGATGGTCGGATGCAGGCCGGATTCTGGGACCGTTTGCCTCAAGACTCTCCAGCCTGAAAGGACAACCAGTCTATGCCCCACATTGCCCTGCCGGAAGGATTGCCGGGAATCCGGAGCGCCATGGCGTTCCGCCCCGAAACGGCGAAGCCGCTCAACGAACTGGTGGAAGTACTGCTGCGTGGACCCAACACGCTGACACCCGGAGAGCGGGAGCTGATTGCGACGTACGTGTCTTCGCTCAACGACTGCTACTACTGCCAGACGATCCACGGCGCGATCGCGGCGGCCCATCTCGACGGGGACGAGGATCTGGTGCGGCGGGTGAAGGCGGACTTTCAGCACGCGGATATTTCCGACAAGCTGAAGGCGCTTCTGATCATTGCGAGTAAGGTGCAGCGGGGCGGCAAGAATGTGACCGCCGACGATGTCGCATACGCTCGCACCCTGGGCGCGACGGACGTGGAGATTCACGATACCGTGCTGATCGCAGCAGCGTTCTGCATGTACAACCGCTACGTGGACGGACTGGGCACGACGCAGCCGCGCGATGAAGCCTTGTATCGTGAGCGCGGCAAACAGGTGGCGCGTCAAGGATACGTTGCCGTCAGCAAAACGTATTTGCCGGCCGAAGCCGTCGCCCGCTGAGAAACGACGTACATCGGGGCCGCGCCGGGGCGGTCAGCCCATTTGATTTGCAGCCAAAACGTCGCCCCTGTTCTCGGTGGTGTCTAGGAGGAACTTCCCGGCTTCCGTGCCTCGCGCTGTGCCCGCCGGTTCTTCGCCCAGTGCTCCTTGTTCACCTGCCGCGCGCGCCCCAGGGCCAGCGCATCCGCCGGCACATTGTCCGTGATCACCGAACCAGCGCCAATATACGCCCCGTCGCCAATCGAGACCGGCGCCACCAGCGCCGTATCGCTGCCGATGAAGACGCCATCGCCGATCACCGTCGGATACTTGCCCACGCCGTCGTAGTTGCAGGTGATGGTGCCCGCGCCGATATTCACCCCGGCGCCTATCTGTGCGTCCCCCAGATAGGTCAGGTGATTAGCCTTGGATCCCGCGCCCATGTGCGTCTTCTTCGTCTCTACGAAGTTGCCGAGGTGCACGTCCTCACCCAGATGCGAACCCGGCCGCAGATGCGCGAACGGCCCGATCTGCGCGCCCTTCTCCACCTCCGACTGCTCCAGCACGCAGGACTGCTGCACCAGCACCCGGTCCGCCAGCGTTGCGTTCTCCAGCACGGAAAACGAGCGGATCCGGCAGCCGCTTCCCACCCGCGTCGTCCCCAGCAACTGCACGAAGGGCTCGATGACGGTATCCGGCCCGACCTCCACGCCGGCATCGATGATGACCGTGTCCGGACGGAAGATGGTCACGCCCTCGGCCATCAGCTTCCGCGCGATGCTCATCCTCAGCTCACGGTCCAGATCCATCATCTCGGCGATGGTATTGGCCCCCAGCACTTCGGTGGCTTCGGCAGCTTCGACGGCTACCACCCGTTCACCCGCAGCGGCCAGAATCTGCGCCAGGTCCGTCAGGTAGAGTTCCTTATGCGCGTTATCCGCCCGCAGCTGGCCGATGTGTCCGTAGAGCGCCGCGCGTTTGAAGGCGTAGATCCCGGAATTAATCTCCCTGACGGTCTTTTGCTCCCGCGTCAGCGCCTTGTGCTCCACAATCGCCTCAACCTCCGGCTCCCCCTCGTGCTTCCGCAACACGCGCCCGTAGCCGCTGGGATCCTCCGGCGCCGCCGTCAGAATCGTCATCGCCGCCCTTTCGCGCAGATGAAAATCGCGCAGCGCAATAATCGTTTCCGGCCGCAGCAGTGGAACATCGCCCGAGAGCACGATCAGCTCGTCGTAATCGCGTGTCGCGTGCTCGGCAGTCTGCACAGCATGCCCCGTCCCCTTCTGCTCTTGCTGCACCACATACTGCACGCCCGTATCGCGCACCGCCGCCTGAACCGCGTCGCCCTGATGTCCCACAATCACGAAAACATCGTGCGGAGGCACCACCTGCGCCGCCGCTTCAATCACATGCCGTACCAGCGGACGCCCGCCGATCTCATGCAGCACCTTCGCCCGCTTCGATTTGAGCCGCGTGCCCTTGCCCGCAGCCATGATCAGAATTCCCAGTCGCATTTTTCCTCGAAACTTTCCAGCGCGGCCGATCCTATTCCTGCCCCGCCCCCAGCGCCTGCCGCATCTCAGGCGGAATCGGAATGGTAATATCCAGTACGCGTTCCTCGCCCAGGCCCAGCCGGCTCAGCGGCGTTCCGAACTGCGCATCGTTGCCCACCACCAGCACCGCCAGCTTCGCCGGATCGATGTATTTCTGCGCGACCCGTTCGAGGTCCGCAACCGTCACCCGCTCGACACCCTCGCGATACTTCGTCAGAAAATCCGCCGGATAGTGATAGAACTCCAGCGCCGCTGCCTCATCCAGCACCTTCGCCTTCGTGTCGTACTGGAAAATAAACGAATTCAGCAGCTGATCCTTCGCCGTCTTCAGTTCGTCTTCCGTAAACGGCTGCGTCCGCAGTTCACCTATATCCTTCATCATCTCCTTTGCAGCTTCCTCCGTGCTCGCGCTTTTGGTCGCCGCAACTGTATAGAACATTCCCGGATGGTCATAGGATGCCCCATACGCACCTTCCACCGAGTAGGCCAGCCCCATCCGCGTACGCACATCCTGGAAGAGACGTGACCCAAACCCTCCCGAGAAGATCTGGTTCATTACACTGAGCGCATAGTAGTCGGGATTGCTGCGCTCCGTGCCCACGCCAACGATCCATACATTGCTCTGGTTCACATCCGGCTTCTTGACCAGATACACGCCCGGCGCGGGGCCCGGCACCGGAACCTCCGGAACCTTCCACGCCGCACTGCGTGGCAGCCCGGCGAAAGTGTCGCGCAGCGTCTTCTCCATCGCCGCTGCGTCGAAATCGCCCTCGACGCCGACGATCATGTTGTTCGGAACCACCGTCTTGGTGTGCCACGCCTGCAGATCGTTCAGCTGCACCGCCATGGTGGTCGCGATCTCCGCCTGCCGCACGTACGGGCTGCGCACCCCATACACCAGCTTCGCCGCCTCGCGCCCGGCGATGCCGCCCGCATCGTCATTGCGCCGCACGATCGCGGCCATTTCCTGCTGCTTCGCCAGCGCCAGCTTCCGCTCGCTGAACGCTGGATGCAGCAGCAGATCGACCGCAATTCCGAAAACCTGGTCTTCATCTTTCTTCAGGCACGACCAGTTCACCGCCGTCGAATCGTCATCCCCGCTGGTCTCCACCTTGGCTGCCCTGGCTTCCAGCAAATCATCCAGCGCGTCGCCATTCTGCTTCGCCGTGCCGCTGGTGCGCCAAGTCTGCGCGTAGAGATCCACCAGGCCAGCCTTCGCCGCCGGCTCCGACTGCGAACCGCCCCGCATTTCAATGAAGCCGTTGATGAACGGCAGCTCGTGATCCTCTTCCAGCAGGATCACCAGCCCGTTCTCCAGCTCGATCCGATGTGGCTGCTGCGGATGAAACGGATGCAGCGACGGAATCGGGATCCTCTCCCACGCGCCCGGCTCTTTCGCTTCCCGAGCATCGGGTGGAATCGCCGGCGTCGTCTGCTGCGCAAAGCTCAGCGTGGGTGCCGCGAGTAATCCCGCCGCAAAAGCCATTCCGCAGAAGCGCGCGCGGCTCACTGCTGACCTCCGGCTGCCTTCTGCGCCGCCGGTGTTGGCTCAGTCTCCACCGCCGCCCAGGTCCGATTCGTATCCACAAACGTCTTATTCGCCACCCGCCGGATATCCGCCTTCGTCACCGCATCGATCTTCTGCAGCTCATTGAACAACTCCCGCCAGTCGCCATAGCGCAGCTGATAGATCGCCAGTTCCTCCGCCAGCCCCTGGTTATCGCCCAGGCTGCGCAGCACATCGGCGCGCGCCCGCGTCTTGAACATCTCCAGCTCGGCATCGGTCACATCGGTAGTCTTCAGCCGTTCAATTTCCTTGTGAATTGCCGCCCGCATCTCCGCCGGTGTGTGTCCCGGATTCGGCGCCGCGAAAAATGCGAACAGCCCGGGATACTTATCGCCGGGGAATCCGCTGAATCCCTCTGCCTCGGCCGCAATCTGCTGATCCCGCACCAGGCTGCGATACAACCGCGACGTGCGCCCGTTCGAGAAGATGTCCTGGATCGCGTCGTACACCGCATCATCGGGATCGCGATAATCCGGCCGATGATAGCCCTCGAGATACAGCGGCTGCGTCGTCTCGTGCAGGATCACCTGCTTCTCGGCCATCTGCGGCGGCTCGACCGATGCCATCGGCTCCGGCTTCGGTCCTGCCGGAATCGCCCCAAAATACTTTTCCAGCATGGGCATTGCCGTGGCCGCATCCACATCACCCACCACAGCAACGGTGATATCGGCCGGCACATAATACCTTCGGTGGAACGCCTCCGCCTCGGTCGCCGAGAGCTGCGTCACTTCGCTCTCCCAGCCCACCCCCGGGCGACGGTAGGGATGCTCCACATACGCCGTGGCCAGAAACTGCTCCACCATCCGCCCCACTGGATCGGAATCCACCCGCATGCGCCGCTCTTCTTCCACCACATCGCGCTCGCGGTAGAACTGACGCGGCACCGGGTTGGCGATGCGATCGCTCTCCAGATACGCCCACAGCTCCAGCCGGTTCTCCGGCATCGACCAGAAATACTGCGTCGCGTCGAGGCTCGTCTCGGCATTCAGCCCATTGGCGCCGTTGGCCTCGGCAATCTCAGTAAATTCATTGGGAATGACGTATTCGTTCGCAGCCTTCTCCGCCGTATCGAACGCAGCTTTGAGCTGCATCATCTTCTGCGCATCAGGACTGCCCGGCTTCGCCCCGTTCGCAGGCTGCCTGCGTAGTTCCGCGTCGTAGGCAGCCCACGCGTCTTCCACCTTCGCCAGTGCCACCTTCTCCGCCGCGTAATCCTTCGTCCCGATGTCCTTCGTGCCTTTAAAGGCGAGGTGCTCGAACATATGCGCCAGCCCCGACTCGCCCCCCGGATCGTTCGCGTCGCCCGCATCCACAATCGTGAAGTACGAGAACACCGGCGCCTCCGGCCGGCTGCACAGGATTAGTGTCAGCCCGTTGGTCAGCGTCTTCACCGTCACACGTTTTTCAAAACTGCCGACATCCTGGCCGCGCGCGCAGACCGCGCTTACCATGGCCAGCAGACACAATGCAAAACAGTATTTCGCAGCGGGAAGCAATCTCACGTGAAAAGCATCCTGAACTCACTCTGACCCTAACTTTGCGGCCAGTGAGTGTCAAACCGCCGGCGATTCGCGGCCGAGAAAATCCCCTCTCTCCCGGATCAGCACCCAGGTAAGCACCAGTACCACCACCAGTCCCAGCAGAAACATCATCTCCATGAACGGCCGCTGGCTGACAAACACCGTCGCATGCGGCGATGTCACCGTGAGTCCACTCCACTGGTTCGCCAACTGCTGCTGATACTCAGCAAAGCGCCTGCCTGTGCCCGGCAGCAACATCGTCGCAGAATAGGCAATCGAATAGATCTGCCAGGCCAGCGTCACATACCAGCCCGCCTTCCACCTGCGCAGCAAACCCACGCCCGCAAAGACCTGCACCGTGGCGTACGCCGCCAGCACAGCCATCGCCACAGCCCCGTGCAGCACCAACCCAAACAGGAAAACAGGCAGTCGCGTCCAGATAGCCCACGGAAAGAACAGCGCTCCCGCCAGCATCAGCCATGCCCACACCACGAGGACCACCCGCCAGGCAGACGTCTCACTCGCCGGCACCGCCTGTCCATTCAGCAGCCGCGGGTCCGCAGCAGCAAACGCCGCCCGCACCGGCCTCAGGTTGAAATACACCAGCCACCACGCTCCGATCAGTGAGAGCAGTCCATAAAAAACCGACATCCCCACGAAGACCGCCTGCAGACTCACAGGCGAGGGCCCTTTGGTCACCGGTAGCGCCGGGACGCGTATCAGGATCATCCCGACGCACAATATCGCCGAAACGCAGAACATCACCCCGCTCACGATCAGCATCGCAATCCGCGCCCAGCGGCGCATCCGGAACAGACCCACCACCGCCCATTCACAGAACAGGAAGAAGCACAACACCGCGGCATTGGTCACCAGAAGCGTGGCCCGCATCGCCGGCAAATGCGGCATGACCGGACTCTGCACCAGCAGCGAAACTCCCAGGATCAGCACCTCGGCGAAGATCCCAAACAGCGCAATCAACCCCAGCACCACAGCTGCCACAACCACGCCCGCAGGCCTGCGCATACGCGGATTTTCCTTTCCTGTCCGGCTCAGCTTTTGGGCACCAGCATACTCCCTCCATCAGCGCGACCTGGCGCCCGCAAATTGCCTCCCATCCTAAGGTCGATTGCGTATACTCTGCTGTCAGCACTCCAACAAGAGGACTCGATGCCCTGTCTGGAATTGAAAATTGCCGCCCGGCCGCATCCCCAGCCGGGAACGCGTCTGCGTTCCCTGCTGGAAAAGCCAGGCGCCGCTGTGCTTCGCCGCAATTACATCCCGGATGTTCCCGGCTACGACGATCTGCTGCTGCGCAATAGTATTCGCATCGCCGCCGTTCTGGCGGTCGACCTCACCGATCCGCCCCGCGAACCGGAGCCCGTAACCCCCAGGCCGGCCGCCGAGGCTGAGGAGTCCGAACCCACCGAGGCTCCGGCCAAACCGTCTGAGTCCGCCCCCAAACCGACCGAGTCCACCACCGACAGCTTTGCCAAAGGCATTGAAGTCTGGATCACCGACGGCCCTCGCACTGTATGCGTCCCGGCCGATATCGACGAGATCCCCGGCGCTCTCGCCATGTTCGATGCCTACGTCCGCCTGGCGCGTTTTCAGCCCGCTTTCGTCCGCCTCGACAAACGCCTCGTCGGCATGAGCTATCTCTTCCGCGAAGGCCTTACTGTTGGCGTGCAGGGCGATCCGGCTGACGCGCCCGCCGAATTTGGACCGCTCTTCGGCGCCATCGCTGCCATCCCCGAGGTCGATGATTCCCGCGACACCCGCATCATTGTCCGCCTTCCCAATGCCGGCATCTCCTTCTTTCACGATCTGCTGCGCGCCGCGTCTGCCTGGCTCGAACAGAATTCCTATCCCAGCATTCTCGGATCAAAATGACCCCTGCGGCGGGCGCTGGCCTTTGGGCCGCTCTCTTCTTTGGCCTTCTGCAAAACGCTCCGCCGCCTCTCCAGCCCAACCCCACCGGCAATA
Source organism: uncultured Acidobacteriota bacterium (assembly GCA_963825195.1). GTDB lineage: Bacteria > Acidobacteriota > Terriglobia > Terriglobales > Acidobacteriaceae > Palsa-343. Next base: position 3,149,864 of record CAWGSD010000005.1, on the reverse strand, counting down.
CCGAGAGGATCGAGGCCGGTCACCTCACGGCTCCCGGGGGCGATGTCCTCGATTACCGCATTCGCCTTCTGCCGCTGGCGTCTTTTCCCGAGTTGCCCGCGCCTGTGGTCGCCCAGCTTAGCCAGCGCGCCTGCTTGATCCCGCAGACCTTCGAAGCCCAGGCGCCGGAGAATGTCATCCGCGGCGCGTTTCGCACCTCCGGCAGCGACGACTGGGCTGCGCTCTGCTCCGCCGCCGGCGTCACCACCCTTTACGTTTTCTTCGGCGGCCAGTATGACGCGCCCATTGCCCTGCGTGCCCAGCCCGATACCGTCTGGCTCGGTACGGAGCCCGGCAATTCTGTCTTCAGTTCTGCGTGGGGCATCTCTCTGCGCCGCGCCACCGAACTACGCTCCTCGCCGCAATTCCGCCGCCTCGCCCATCCCGACCACGACGGCATTGAGGATGCTCGCCTCGAGCGCTCCTCCACGATCCACTACTACGAGGGTGGAAAATGGATCGTCCTCGACTCCAGCAGCTGAGCAGCGATCTCCTGCCTCCGCAACTTATCTCGCCAATCTCTGTCTAATGCATACGCAGCGTCCGTGTAACCCACGTGGGTTTCCAGTCCGCGCCTGACCTCAGCGGTCATGTGCCGGCCTGGAGGCTCGTTCGAATATTGAACTCGACGTCTGCATGTAGTGCGACTCGCCGGTCCTTCAGAATTGCGTTCAGCCAGGCGAGTAATACATGAACGCGATCCCCGACCTCTGTCGCAGGGCGGGGTAGCTGCCGCGTGCGCGAGCCGCGGTCGATCCTGGTTGCTTCACAGATAGCCTTTCGAAGGTGGCCATGTTGCGCTCTATCCTCTATCCCCTACGCCCCCTGGCATTTCTGCCCGCCCTGTTCCTTCTCTCCACAACCGCGCTGCCGGCTCAGACCAGCCAGGCGATCGCCGCCAACCGCATCGTGCAGCCTATCGATGAAAATGCCCGCGTCACCCTGCACGGTTACGTTCATCCTCTGGCCAATGCCTCCAACGACCGCGGCGTCGCGCCCGACTCCATGCCCATCGAACGCATGCACCTGGTTTTACAGCGCAGCGCCAGCCAGGAAACCACGCTGCGCCAGCTCATCTCCGACCTGCACACACCTGGCAGCGCCAGCTATCACAAATGGTTGACGCCTGATCAATTCGGCCAGCAGTTCGGTCCTTCCGATCAGGACCTCAACACCGTCGAATCCTGGCTGGCCGCGCACGGCTTCGAAGTGACCGGTGTTAAGCCCGGCCGCCAGGTCATCGAGTTCAACGGCAACGTGGCTCAATTACGCGACGCCTTCCACGCGCAGATCCACAAGTACGTGGTCAACGGCAGCACGCACTACGCCACAGCCACCAATCCCCAGATTCCCGCAGCCCTGGCTCCCGTTATCTCCGGCTTTACTTCTCTCAATAACTTCCGCCCCAGAAGATACAGCCATAGTCCGGGAACAGCGACTTATAACCCGAAGACCGATAAAGCGACTCCGCAGTGGACCGTCGGCAGCAACAACAACTACAGCTTTGTCGTCTCGCCCCAGGATTTCGGCGTCCAGTACGATCTGCCCAACTCCGCGCTGAACTCCACTTACTCCGGCACCACCTATGACGGAACCGGACAGACCATCGCCATCATCAACGATTCCAATATCAACGTCGATCTGGTCAATCAGTTCCGTAGCCTCTTCGGGCTCAGCAACAACCCGCCTCAGGTCGTCATCGACGGCAATGATCCCGGCGTCGACGGTATTAACAATCCCGACGGCCCCAATTACGATTCCATCGAAGCCTATCTCGACGTCGAATGGTCCGGAGCGGTCGCTCCCGGCGCCACCGTCGATCTGGTCATCGGAGCCGACACGGCCCTCGAGAACGGCTTATACCTGGCTGCCGAACACGCCGTCTACGCCAACATCGCGCCGGTAATCAGCATCAGCTTCGGCCAATGCGAGGCCGGTCTCGGTTCCACCAACGAATTCTTCAACGCCTTGTGGGAACAGGCCGCCGCCCAGGGTATCACCGTCATGGTTTCTTCAGGCGACAACGGCTCGGCGGGCTGCGACGACGACAATTCGCAGTATTACGCGGTCAACGGCCAGGCTGTGAACGGCTTTGCATCGACGCCCTGGAACGTTGCCGTGGGCGGAACTGATTTCTATTACAGCGACTATGCGACCGGCGGCGCCAGCATTGCGAATTACTGGAGCCTCACTTACAGCAACAGCACCCCCACCCGGTCGATCAAGGGGGTGATTCCCGAGCAGCCCTGGAACGACAGCCAGTTCGGTCTCGATATCAACAACTACTACGACGGGACCGGCGAAACCGCAACCACCATCGCCGCCGGCAGCGGCGGAGCCAGCAATGCCGGGGTCTGCAGTGACAACGACTACGACTCGAGCACCGGAGAATGCGACAGCACCCTCTCCGGCTACCCCAAGCCCGCATGGCAAACCGGAACCGGTGTCCCGGCGGACAAAGTCCGCGACCTGCCCGACGTATCGCTGTTCGCTGCGGACGGACAAAACGCCAGCTATTACGCGGAGTGCTACGCGGACGGCGATTGCCAGCCGGCTTCCAGCGGCGGCACCGTCCAGATCACCGGAGTCGGAGGCACCTCCGCCGCCGCACCCACCTTCGCCGGCATGATGGCGCTGATTAATCAGAAATATGGACGGCAGGGTCAGGCCGACTTCGTCCTCTATCCTCTCAGGACGCAATTCCCTGCGGCCTTCCACGACGTCACCCACGGCACCAACTCCGTGCCCTGCAATATCAACACGATCTCAAACAGCAGTGGAACCTTCCCGCCCACCAATTGCATCAGCGTCCCCAATCCGATTACCGTCACCGATCCCACCTACGGCCCCTCTGCCGAAGGAGAGATCGGCACCGGCACCACCCCCGAATACAACGCCACGGCCGGCTATAACCTCGCCACTGGCCTTGGCACCATCGACGCCACCCAGTTCCTGACCAACTGGGGCAGCGTCACCTTCAAGTCGACGGGCACCACCCTGACTTCCCCGGGTGCGGGCGCTTCCTACACCCACGGCACGGCGGTGACGGTAAGCGGCTCGGTCAGCGGCAGCACCACGCCCACGGGCAGCGTCGCGCTTATGACCGACAGCACCACCCCGCTCCAGCAGGGGGTGGGGGCCTTCGCCCTCACCAACGGATCGTTCTCCTCGTCGATCTACTACCTCCCCGGCGGGACCTATAACATCTGGGCGCAGTACAGCGGCGACGGCACCAATGCTGCCAGCACCTCGTCGAAAACCCAGATCACCGTCAATCCCGAAGCCAGCACCAACTACTTCAATGTTCTGAACGCGGCTACCACCACCACAAGTTCTGTGGCCGTCAGCTCCGGATCGACGGTTCCCTACGGCACGCAGCTCATCCTCGCGTCCCAGATCTACGGAACCACCTTTTACAACCAGTGCATCAACAGCAGCGGGACAGGAGCCATCTGCCAGTACTACGATCCACCCACCGGCACCGTCACCTTCGCCGATAACGAGACGACCGTCAATAGCGCTCAGCTCAATGCCGAAGGCGATGCCGAATTCAACGGCGCCTTCGGCATCGGTACGCACTCGGTCACCAGCAGTTATGCCGGCGATCCTGCTTACCAGTCCTCCACCGGCTCCGCCATCACCTTCACCGTCGCCAAAGCGACTCCCCAGATCGGGATCATGAGTGCTGCCGCCAGCACCACGACTGTCGATATTTTGGTCGAGAACACCTCGAACTCGAGCGTCGAATCCAGCAATGTCGGCGCGGCGATCCCCGGCCTGGCCGCGCCCTCCGGCACCGTCACCGTCTCGAGTTCCCCGTCCGGAATCTCCGGCACCCTCACCTTGAGCCCGGCGGTTGATCCCAGCAACTACTTCGCGAACAGCGTCGCCGCCGTCACCGCGACCGCGCCCGGTACCTACAGCGTGACCGTCAGCTACTCCGGTGACGCCAACTACAGCGCCACCAGCAGTACGCAGAGCGTCACCATCTCCTCGCCCTCCGGGGTGGCTTCGACGATCACCGCCAATGCCACGGGCAGCGTCTCGCCGACCACCAGCGTCAGCGTTACCGGGACGGTCACCGGCAAGAGCGGCAATCCCGCTCCAACCGGCAGCGTGGAGTTCTTCTCCTCCGGATACGAGTTGGGCGCATTTACCCTGCCTGCTGGCTCCGGCAACAGCACCAGCTTTTCGGCCACACTGAACAGCCAGAGTCTCTTCCAGGGCACGAACCTGATCACCGTCCAGTACAGCGGCGATAAGGTTTACGCCCCCTCGTCCACCACTTTGAGCCCCATCACCAGCTCGCTGTCCGACTTCTCGATCACGGCGGCCAGCTCGGTCGTCTCCGTGCCGGCCAGCGGAACCGGAACGACAACGGTTTACGCGACGCCGATGAACGGCTTCACCGGCACAGTCGGCCTCGCCTGCAGTTTGCCTAACGCTCCCACCGGCGTCAGCTGTTCGCTCAGCCAGACTTCTGTCTCGCTCACCGCCTCGGCCAACGCGAAACTCGATCCCAGGGATCGACCGCTGCCTCTCTTCGCCATGGGAGGAGGCGCGGCCCTGGCCTGCGTTCTGTTCTTCTGTATCCCTGCACGCCGCCGCGCCTGGCGCAACCTGCTGGGTCTGGTCGTGGTCGCCTGCGTCCTGGGACTGGGCATGGGCTGCGGCGGCGGATCGAGCTCGAGCAGCACCGGGGGTACTGGCGGCACCGGCGGAACGGGCGGAAGCGGCGGCACCAGCGCAACGCCGACGAACCCTTCCGTCTCCACCACGCTTACGATCACCACGAGCGGGGCAACCGCAGGAAACTACAGTGTCCTGGTCACCGGAACCTCCACGGCTACGAGTCAGGTCCACACTCTCGGAGTGACTGCGGCGGTGCAGTAGTCAGCCAAAGAATCCCGCTCCCAGCATTGGGGAGCGGGATTCTGCCTTCTCATCTCGATCTTCTTCCGGCCAAACAGCGCCGGCGAGAGCGGCGTTCCCCTCTTTGGGATTCGTATACTACTCTGAACTCGGGATGCCGCCAACGGGAGGATCAGCGCCGCTCTTTGCAACAGAGGAACGCCTGCGCAGGCATGCGTTCTACTCCATGGGTCAAAAGCGTGCCTTTTACGCGGCCTGGGTCATCGGCATCTTTGCCCTCTTCTGCCTCCACTTCCCGCATCTGCTCGCCGACTTCCCCAACTACTCCCCGTGGATGGACTACTCCAAGTACACCGACGAAGGCTGGTACGCCAACGCCGCCATTCGCTACCACCTTACCGGCCACGGGTACCTGCACGGCGACTTCAATCCAGCCGTCGCCCTCCCTGTCTGGCCGCTGCTGCTCACCGGCCTCTTCCACTTCACGGGTGTCAGCGTAGCCGCGACCCGTTCCCTCATCCTCGTCGTCTACGGACTGAACCTGCTCCTCGTGTGGCGCATCGTACGCACCCGGACCCGCCCTCCCTGGGTGGCGCTGCTCGCCGTCACTGTTCTGGTCTCAAGTCCATTTCTCTTCGCCTTCAGCCGGCTTGCGCTCCTCGAACCGCTTCTCATCACCATCCTGCTGCTGTCGTGGCTTCTCGCTCTGCGTCTGCCCGCTTCCAACGCCCGCACTCACGCCGTCATCCTCATCGCGATCGGCGTGCTGCTCTGGTTGCTCATCCTCACCAAGACGACCGCCATCTTCATCCTGCCCTCAACCATCTATCTCATCACCCATGCCTTCGGATTCAGGCTGCGCGCGTCGATCCACGCGCTCAGCATCTCCGCTGTCTCCGCCGCTGTTCCCTGGTCTCTCTGGTACTTCCTGCTGGTGCGCCCGCATTATCGCGTCGACTACCACTACCTCTTCGCAGCCAACGAGTGGCCCCAGCCCACCACCTTCTCCGGCTGGATCGCCGCCTTCTGGTACGCCCTCCACGGCGCTCTCTGGATCTCACCCGCCCTCTGCGCGCTCGCCGTCTTTCTGCTCCTGCTGGCGATGATCCCTGTGCCTCCCTCTTCAGGCGCGGCGCACCGGTCACGCGCCTGGCCCCTCATCATTGCCTCTCTTCTCGCCGCCGGAGGATACATTTTCTTCGCCGGCTGGCACAACAGTCCCCAGCCCCGCTATTACGAAGTCGTCATCTATCCCATGGCCTTTGTCCTCGCGCTCGGCACCGCCGATCTTCTCTGCCGCCCGCGCTTCTTCCGCCTCGCAGGCGCAGCAGCTCTGCTCACCCTCGCCGCCGTCTCTATCCACGGCATCTTCCAGATCGCCGATTATCTCCGCCACCCCGAATACACCTGGCTCAACGCTGCCCAGGGATTAACACGCGTCATCGACCAGCACCCCGGCCCGCACCGCCTCCTGCTCTCAGTCAGCGGAGACGAAATCACCCTCCTCACCCACCTCCCTGCCATCTGCGACGATTACGGCACCTGGGACCTTCCCTACCGCATCCACCAATACCGCCCGGGATGGTTCGCCACCTGGAACGACATCGACCCCGGCACCCTCGCCGACATCGAGACGCTCTATTCGCTGGAGCGCGTCGCGCAATTCCCCGCCTTCGACGACCCCGACCGTAACCTCCTCGTCCTCTACCGCCTGCTCCCGCTCCCGCCTAACCGGCAAACCTACCAGACACGAGAAGAAACCGCCGACAACGCGGCCAAATAAGAGCCGGTTATTTCCGGCTGCACTGATCCCGCGCTCGGTGCCTGGCTCTGTTTTCTTCTTGACAGAACCGCAATGCAGGCCCAAGATGTTGAAGGCTTCAGTATCTTTTGCCAGGATATAGGGGCAGGCTGGCGTTTAAGGACCTTCAGGGAGAGGGTTTCAGAGGCAAATGAGTTAGCAGGTCTGCACTTCCTCCTGGCACTCCGCAGAGGCTTCGTTTCGAGCGAAGCCTCTTTTGTTTCCACGCCCCTTTTAATCCGTCGATCCAATTCATCGATTTTGTTTCTGCCCCGGACAGCGCGCTACGCTCGAGGCCCTGCGACCGATTCCTCCCGCGCTCATCCAAAAGCACGAATGACTTCTTCAGTTCCCGTACACCTCTTTTCGCCGCTCGCCATCGGCGCCGTGACCCTTCCCAATCGCATCGTCGTCTCTCCCATGTGCGAATACTCCAGCGATGATGGCTTCGCCTCCGACTGGCATCTCGTCCACCTCGGCAGCCGCGCGGTCGGCGGAGCCGGCCTCATCTTCACCGAAGCCGCCGCCGTCTCCCCCGAAGGCCGCATCAGCCCCCAGGACCTCGGCATCTGGAAGGATGAACACATCCCTGCCCTCGCCCGCATCACCGCCTTCCTGCACAGTCAGGGAGCCCGCACCGGTATCCAGCTGGCTCACGCCGGCCGCAAGGGCAGCACCCTCCGCCCCTGGGAAGGGGAAGGCGTCGTTTCTCCCAACGCAGGCGGATGGTCGAATGTCCTCGCCCCCAGTCCAATCCCCTTCGCCTCCAACTATCCGCAGCCGCATGAGCTGGACCTGGCCGGGATCCGTGCGATCACCCAGGCTTTTCGCGAAGCAGCCATACGTGCCGACCGCGCCGGCTTCGACGTCATCGAGATCCACTCTGCCCACGGGTACCTGCTCCACGAATTCCTGTCGCCGATCAGTAACCACCGCAGTGACGAATACGGGGACAGCTTCGAAAACCGCGCGCGCCTGCTGCTCGAGGTGGTCGACACCGTCCGCGAAGTCTGGTCCCGCGAGCGTCCGCTCTTCGTCCGCATCTCCGCCACCGACTGGGTCGACAACGGCTGGGATCTGACGCAGTCCATCCGCCTCGCCGCTCTGCTGCGCGAGCATGGCGTCGATCTCGTCGACACCTCGTCGGGAGGCAACGTCGCCGGGGCGGCCATTCCCGTCGGCCCTGGCTACCAGACGCCGTTTTCCGAAGCCATTCGCAAAGAGACCGGCATCCTCACCGGCTCCGTCGGCATGATTACCGATCCCGCTCAGGCCGCGCACATCGTCCGCACCGGTCAGGCCGACCTCGTCTTCATCGCTCGCGAATTCCTGCGCGATCCCTACTGGCCGCTGCACGCCGCGATTGCTCTCGAACAGACGGCTTCCTGGCCTGTACAGTACCTCCGCGCTGCTCCGCGCAGTTCGCCGTCACGCACGCCCATAGAACACAATCCCTGATTCTTGTTGTCTCGCCGGCGCTTCGCTGTCCTATACTGCCTGCAGAGAGCGGTACCCGCTCTCCGCAGGCTTATTGATGGCAAGACACGCAACCCAGCGGCACGCGCCCCAGGAACCCATCATTCCCGATAAGCTGTATTTCCGCATCGGCGAAGTGGCCAAGCTCTGCGGCGTGGAGACCTATGTGCTGCGCTTCTGGGAGACCGAGTTTCCGCAGCTCCGCCCCAACAAGAGCGGTACCGGCCAACGTCTCTATCGCAAGCGCGAAGTCGAATTGGCCCTCCGCGTCAAGCGCCTCCTGCACGATGAGGGATACACCATCGCCGGCGCGCGTCAGGTACTTGCCCAGGACTCCGGCAAATCCAAACCGCCGCAGCTGCCGCTCATCGAAGGCGGCAACGGGGAACGCTCCGGCGCGGTCCAGGCCAAGCTGCAGCGCCTCCGCGCCGAGCTGCGCGAACTGCTCGGCATCCTTTCCACCGCGCCCGCGCTGGCTGCTATCAAGGACCGCCGCGAGCCGAAAGGCAAGCCCCGCGTCGTCGAACCACGACGCCCCAACCTGTTCGAGTGAATTAGGACAGCGAATCCAGCCCCTGCGCGAAGCACAGATGCCTGGACGGGGCAAGTCCCCTACCGTCCGCGCATCCCGCCCAGCATGCCCATGGCGCGCCGCTGCATCATCCCGCCCTTGCCCATGCCCTTGAACAGCTTCCGCATCTGGGCGTATTGCTTCAGCAGCTGGTTCACTTCCTGCACCGTCGTGCCCGAACCATTCGCGATGCGCTTACGCCGGCTGCCGGAGATAATCTCGTGGTGGTCGCGCTCCCTCTGCGTCATCGAATTGATGATCGCCTCCACCCGCGCCAGCTGCTTCTCGTCCACCTGCCCTGCCATCTGCTGCATGCCCGCGAATGGCCCCACCGAAGGCAGCATCTTCATAATGCTCTCGAGCGATCCCAATTTCTTGATCTGCCGCAGCTGATCGCGAAAGTCCTCCAGCGAAAATCCATCCCCCGACAGCGCCTTCCGCGCAAACTCTTCGGACTTCCGCTTGTCCAGCTTCTCCTCGGCCTTCTCGATGAGCGACATAATGTCGCCCATGCCGAGAATCCGCCCAACGATACGGTCCGGATGAAACGCCTCGAACGCGTCCGGCTTTTCACCCGTTCCAATAAACTTCACCGGCTGCCCCGTTACGTGCCGAATCGACAGCGCCGCGCCGCCCCTCGCATCGCCGTCCATCTTCGTCAGCACCGTGCCCGTCAGCGCCAGCCGCTTATGGAACGCCTCCGCCGATCGCACCGCATCCTGTCCGGTCATGGCGTCCGCGACAAACAAAATCTCCTGCGGCGACAGCAGCGACTTCAGCAGCGCCATCTCGTCCATCAGCTGCTCGTCCACGTGCAGACGGCCTGCCGTATCCACGATCAGCGTGTCGCACCCTGTGATCACCGCCTCGCGCCGCGCTTCCTTCGCCAGCCGCTCCACCAGCGGCGTTCCCGCCGTTTCGCCCTTCAGATCGCCTTCGTAGATATTCGCCTTGATCGACTTCGCCACCACGCGCAGCTGTTCGCGCGCCGCCGGCCGGTACACGTCAACCGACACCAGCATCGGCCGGTGCCCGCCCTTCTGCAGCCATGCCGCCAGCTTGCCAGCGGTCGTCGTTTTCCCTGAGCCCTGCAGCCCCGCCATCAGGATCACCGTCGGCGGCCGGGACGCGAACTGAAAACGCGCCACATCCTTGCCCAGGATTGCGATCAGCTCGTCGCGCACGATCTTGGTCACCTGCTCGGTCGGCGACAGCGAGGTCATCACCTCCTGCCCCAGAGCCTTCTCGCGGATGTGGTCGATCAGCTCCTTCACCACGTTCAGGTTGACGTCGGCTTCGAGCAGCGCCACACGGATTTCGCGCAGCGCCTCCTGCATGTTCTCTTCGGTGACCGCGCCCTGCCCGCGCAGGTTCTTGAAGGCACGCTGTAATTTTTCAGAAAGATTCTCAAACATATAGGTAGAGCCTCAGTCTACCGGATCGGCCCTCCAGGGGACTGCCCGTCCGGGGGACTGGCCGTCCAGGCGAGGGCGCTTCGCGCAGTAAGCGGCGGTCATTCATCCGAGGCAACGTCAAAGTCGCCGGCCCGTCCGGCGTTGTGGACGCGGAGCGCGCCCGCCTGGACGGCCAGTCCCCGTTATACTGCAGCCCATGTCCTTTCAGCGCCTTCCGCTCGCCCTTTGCGCTCCTGGTCTGCTTGCCTGCCTCTCCCTCCCAGCGCCTGCGCAAACTCCGGCCGCCGTTCCAACGCCGCACCCCATCACCCTCAACGACCTCTTCCGCTTCCACGACGTCGGCAGCCCCGAAATCTCCCCCGACGGCCAGTGGGTCGCCTACACCGTCTCCACCATCGACACCGCCGCCGACAAGCGCATCACCGATCTTTGGATGGTCTCCTGGGACGGCAAGCAGGACGTCCGCCTCACCTGGAAAGGCGATGTCACCGACGATTCGGATGATGACGATGAAGCCTCCTCCAGCGCCCCGCGCTGGAGCCCCGACGGCCAGTATCTTTCCTTCACCGCCGACCGCTCCGGGAAAGATAAAGGCACGCAGGTGTGGGTGCTCGATCGCCGCGGCGGCGAAGCCCATCAGCTTACCGACGTCAAAGGCCATCTCTCCGCCTACGCCTGGTCGCCCGACGCGAAAAAGCTGGTCCTTGCAATCTCTCCTGAAGACGAGGCTGAGAAAGACAAGAAGGGCGCGACCGACAAGGAGAAGGAAAAGCCGAAGCCCATCGTCATCGACCGCTACCACTTCAAGGAAGACATCGAAGGCTATCTGAAGGACAACGAGCACACCCAGCTCTACCTGTGGGACGTCGCCACGCACAAACTCGATAAACTCACCACCGACACACAATTCGACGAGAGTAATGCCCTCTGGTCCCCCGACGGCACGAAGATCGCCTACGTCAGCAATCATGATGCGGACCCCGACCGATCCATCAATACCGATGTCTGGGTGGTCGACGCGCAACCCAACTCCACACCCCGCCGCCTCACCCACTACGACGGACCCGACGGCGGCCACATCGCGTGGAGCCCGGACAGTCACTGGATCGCCTTCCTCCGCGGCGACCCCCTCAAGCTCTGGCAGTACAGCCAAAGCAAGCTCTGCATCGTGGCTGCCGACGGCAGTGCTCCTGCCCGGATCCTGACCGAGAATCTCGACCGATCCATTGCCGCTCCGGTCTTCTCCGCTGACGGCAAGTCCATCGAGGTCCTCGTCGAAGACGACCGCAATCAGTACCCCGCGAGCGTGGACGTGGCCAACGGGCAGGTCCATCGCGACCTTAGCGAGAACGGTACCGCCACTGGCCTCAATGAGCACGGCGGACACGCGGCCCTGGTCTGGGCCAGCGACACTCAGCCCGGCGAAGTCTATGCGTTCGACAACGGTTCCCTCCGCAAGCTCACCCACCACAACGATGCGCTGCTCGCCGAATTAAAGCTGAGCGAAACCCGCGACCTCAACGCCACCGTGAAAGACGGCACTCAGGTGCACGGCCTCATCACGCTCCCACCCGGAGCGCAGGCTGGCACGAAATATCCCATGCTCCTCTTCATCCACGGCGGCCCCGACGGCCAGGACGCCCATGAATGGGAGATCCTCCGCCAGCTCTTCGCCGCCCACGGTTACGCCGTCCTCAACGTGAACTACCGCGGCAGCTCCGGCCGCGGCAGCGCCTGGCAGAAGGTCATCGCCGACGACTGGGGCCACTACGAGGTTGAAGACCTGCAGGCCAGCGTCGACGAGGCCATCAAAGAAGGCTTCGCCGATCCCGATCACCTTGCTGTCGGCGGCTGGAGCTACGGCGGCATCCTCACCGACTACACCATTGCCAGCACCAATCGCTTCAAAGCCGCCAGCAGCGGCGCCGGCACCGGCAATCCCGTCGGCCTCTACGGCATCGACGAATACATCCTGCAGTACGACAATGAGCTCGGTCCGCCCTGGAAAGATCCCCAGAAGTACATCGCGCTCGGCTACCCCTTCTACCACGCCGACCGCATCCATACCCCCACCCTTTTCATGGGCGGCACGTCCGATATGAACGTCCCCCTCAACGGCGGCGAGCAGATGTATCAGGCCCTCCGCAGTCTCAACGTCCCCACGGAGCTGATCGTCTATCCCGGCCAGTTCCACGGATTCACCCGGCCCAGCTTCATCCGCGACCGCTATCAGCGCTGGTTTAACTGGTACGACAAATGGGTGCTGGGCAAAACCCTGGCTCCGGAGACGCCGCCTTCGGCGCCCGCTAAATCCTGAACGCCGGCCGCTCTCGACCTGCTGTCGACGATCGCCTCGACGCCGCGCGTCGCTTCCTGGAAATCGCGCGGCGCTGCCTCCGGCATCCAACTGAATATGCCGGATCCAGCAACCAACGAGACCTACACAAAACACGAGGGGGGCAAGCCCAACTTCCTGCTCGCTGTCGCGATGGCGGCCGGAGCGTTCGTCGTCTTCTTCATCGTGGCGTGGTTCGTCCTCCACCATTCCGGGCGCCACCTTCTGCCCAATAACCACCCCGATCACGAGCCGCACGCCTGCCTGCAATGGCCGGCAGGCAGCAGTGCGGTAGCTTGATTCCTTAGTGTCCCCCGCGAAGCGCAGCTGCCAGGACGGCCAGTTCCGCGACGCGCGTCCGTCTGGACGACCAGTCCTCTGGATGGCCAGTCCCTGATATGCTGAGCGATGCCATCCCTCCCGAAAGTTGAGCTGCACCTCCACCTCGACTGCTCCCTCAGCTACGCCGCCGTCTCCAGGCTTGATCCATCCGTCACACGCAAGCAGTACGACACAGAATTCGTCGCCCCGACGCAGTGCTCCAGCCTCGCCGACTTCCTCACCCGCGCCCCTCGCGGCTTCCAGCTCATGCAAACGCCCGAAGCTCTGCGCCTGGTCACCAAAGATGTCTTTGAGCAGCTCAGCGCCGACAACGTAATCTACGCCGAGTTACGCTTCGCCCCCTTGCTCCATCTGGAGCAGGCGATGACACCGGAGGCCGTCGTCGAGGCCGTCGACCGCGCCACCGAGGACTGCATCGCCGCCGCCGGCATCGAGGCTCGCCTGATCCTCTGCACCCTGCGCCATTTTGACGAGCAGCAGAGCCTCCTGACCGCGCAGCTTGTCGAGCGCTTCCGCGGCAGCCGTGTTGTCGCCCTTGACATCGCCGGCGATGAAGCAGGATTCCCCATCGACGCCCACGTTGCCGCCTTCCGCTACGCAGCCGATCACGGCCTCCATCGCACCGCGCATGCCGGCGAAGCCTGCGGACCCGAGAGCGTCTGGGAAACACTCCAGGCCTTCGAGCCCTCGCGCATCGGCCACGGCGTGCGCAGCATCGAAGACGCCCGGCTCGTCGACCACCTCCGCCGCAAGCGCATCCATCTGGAGCTCTGCCCAACCAGCAACGTCCAGACCCGCGCCTGCTCGACGTATACAGAACACGCCATCGACCGCCTCTTCCGCGCCGGCGTCTCCCTCGGCATCAATACCGATACTCGGACCATCACCAACGTGACTCTGGAGCAGGAATACGCTCGCCTCCGCGAGCATTTTGCCTGGACCGAGGAGGAACTGCTCGCCTGCAACCGCGAAGCCCTCCGTGCGGCGTTCATCGACGAACCGTTACGACAGCGGCTCCTTGCGCAACTGCACTGTCTGGCCTGACGGTTCTGCGAGGCAAAACGTCGATTCGCGGTGCGTCGCTCTGCTTTCCGCATCGACTCCGCATTCCCCGGCAGCCTTATCGGTAGAGCTTAGCCTTAGCAACCGAGAGACGATCGAGCGCAGCAATTCGTCTCGCGGAGTAGTCCAGTAAAGCTTTGGTCTCAGGACTCTTGCTCCTGCGGCTGCCCCGGTTCATTGTCTTCGCCGACTCGAGCCCGTCGATCCACTCCCGCAGACTCTTCGTGCTGTCGGCCTTGCCGAGGTTCTGAATGGTCGGCGGCTTCGACGGATCGACGTACATCAGCTGCTGCCATTCGTCCTTCTCGGTGTCCACCCAGGAGATGTACCCGCCGGGAAGGATCTGCCTCGGCCCCTTGATCTCGCCGGTAAAGCTGTAGCGCGTTCCCGGTGTGACCATCGGATCGTAGAAGTGCGGCGTGATGAAGTCCGAAACCGCGATTCCGTTGATGGTGTACGCGTAGCGGTTGTCCTCGCATGGATCGCAGGCTTCCACCAGGTAGCCGTACTGACCGGTGCCGTCTTTGATCTTTCCGTCCACGATCTCGATGGCCACCGAAGACTGCATGCGATTCCCATACGGGTCGACCAGCATCTCCAGAATTTCGTGACTCGCATCGATGGTCCAGGTCGAATCCTTCTTCGACGCGATGACCTTCGAGTAGGGCTGCCGGTGCTTGTCGGAATGAAAACCGCCTTCATCGGGCGGCAGCGTCCGAACCAACTGGACCGGCCACACGCCCGCCGGAACCTTCTTTGGGTTAGGCAGGTACATCACCGTCGCCGCAATCGGCCAGAACTGCGGCAGATCGCGTGTGACCTGCAGGTTGAGTGCAGCGGCGGCGGAATGTACCAGCTCCGCGTCGATCGTGCCGGTCATGTCGACCAGGCCAATTTGAATCACCGTCATAACCGCTCCTCGGCAATGGAATAGCTTGTTCGGGACCTGAGTCAGAAGAGCCGGCCCTGCCACAGAGTGAAAACTCGGTATCCCGGGACATGCATAGACCGGCACGCGATTGTCGTGGGCGCATGCGAGCGGAGACAACCGGACACCGAAGCAACACCAGCTTCTTTGTCTGCTGACTTCTTGTCTGCTGAATAGTGCAGAGAATGTGGTGTGACGCTACGGCGACTGCGCCGCTTTGTCAAGAAACAGAGAATTCTGGATCGTCCTCCCGCGCGTTCTGTTAGGCTCCGGGCAAAAGTCACACCCAGGCGATCCTGCCGATCCACCCGGCTGAGCCACGACCAAATTTGATCCTGTTGGTACGCTGGTTCCATGGTTCCGCTTACCCTCGACGGCAAGGTCGCGCTCATCACCGGCGGCTCTCGCGGCATCGGCGCCGCCACCGTGCGCCTCTTCCGCCAGGCTGGCGCACAGGTCGCCTTCAATTACCGCGCCGCGCGCGGAGCCGCCGATGCCCTGACCGCCGAATGCGGCGGTTCCCGCAGGTGCGCCGCCTTTCAACAGGAGCTTTCTACCCCCGAGGACGGCCGCGCCCTGGTCCGCCGCACCGTCGAAGCCTTTGGCCGCCTCGACATCCTCGTTGTCAATCACGGCGTCTGGCCGCCCGACGATGCCTCCATCGCCACCATGTCCGAAGCCCAGTGGCGCAGCACCCTGGCCATCAACCTCGACAGCGTCTTCGGTCTCGTCCAGGCCGCCGTCGGTCAGATCCAGACGCAAATTTCGACGGAAGGTCCGCAGGCGGCCAGCCTCGTTCTCATCAGTTCCACCGCCGGCCAGCGCGGGGAAGCCTTTCACGCCGACTACGCTGCCAGCAAAGGCGCCCTCATCAGCATGACCAAGGGCCTGGCCACGGAGCTCGCTCCCCACGGCATTCGCGTCAACTGTGTGGCTCCCGGCTGGGTCGCCACCGATATGTCCGCGCCCGCCCTCCGTGATACGCCCGAGCGCGTCCTCTCCGCCATCCCCCTGGGCCGCCCCGCCGAGCCCATCGAGATCGCCGGGCCTATCCTCTTTTTATGCACGCCCTTTGCTGGCTTTATGACCGGCGAGATCGTCAATGTCAATGGAGGAGCCGTCCTCGTCGGCTAACCATGTCCAAAATCTGCGCCACCGCAACTCTGCTCCTCGCCGTCTGCGCTCTGGCCACCAGCGCCCAAAATGCCCCGGCTCCCTCTCCGGACGCTCCGCCCGCTTCAACCGTCGCGGGCCCGGCCGGCTCCACGCAGGATTCCAGCGCCGCCAAAGCCCGTGCCGCCCTCGACGCCATGGTCAAAGCCCTGGGCGGCGATCGCTGGCTCAATATCCAGAACAGCTACATCGAAGGCCGTATCGCCGCCTTCTACCAGGGCAAGCCTACCGGCGCCACCGTCCAGTACTGGGACTGGCGGACCCTGAACGAAGATCGCCTCGACCTCGATGAGAGCAAGTCCGACAAACACCGCTGGATGCAGTTTTTCTCCGGCAAGAATTGCTGGGAGGTCACCTACCGCGGCAAAAAGCCCCTCCCCGCCGACCAGTGCTCCGAGGCCATCCGTCGTCGCGACCACTCCATTGAGACGGCCGTGCGCGTCTGGATGAAGGACCCCGCCACCATCCTCATGTACGACGGCCAGTCGCTCGCCGAGCGTCATCTCGCCCAGCAGGTCACGCTCCTCAACGCGGAGAACGACTCCATCACCATCCAGATGGACGCCGAGACGCATCTCCCCCTGCGCCGCACCTACCATTGGCGCGATCCCACCTACCACGACAGGAATGAAGAGGTGGAGGAGTACGACGACTACCACAACGTCAATGGCCTGCCCACGCCCTTCGCCATCACCCGCTTCCACAACGGCGATATGACCCAGCAGCGCTTCGTCTTCAAAGCGTCCTACGACGTGCAGCTCGCCCCCGACTGGCTCGACGTCGATGCTGCCGCGGCCCACTTCCGAAAATAGCTTTTTAGAATCAGCTCCGCCCGCGTTTTAGAAATCCGGACAGACGCACGAAAGCCGCACCCACAGGTGCGGCTCGTTCCTGCAGACCATCGCCCGAAAAGCTACTTCACCTGCGGCGCAGCAGCCTCGGACTTCGCAGCGGTTTCCTGTTTCGGGGCATCTGAATTTTCAGGCGTGCCCTTGATGCCTTCCTTGAATCCGCGGAAGGCCTCTCCCAGGCCCTTGCCCAGTCCCGGCAGTTTGGTGGGACCAAAGATCAGCAGAGCGATCGCCAGGATGAGCAGCAGGTGTTCGGGCTTGAAAAGATTGTCAAACATGGGAAGTCTCCCCGAGACAGACGGATAAAGAGCCGACCTCTCGGTCTTCGTACATTGTCGCATAGAAATAATCTGCCGATGAGACTAGGTTTATCTCTTCGGTGGGATTCAATCCCCTGAAGGGCTTAGCCTAAGATTTGCCGTCAGGAGAAGTATGAGCACCCCCGAACGAATGATCTGTGTCCACGGCCACTTTTATCAGCCGCCGCGCGAAAATCCCTGGCTTGAAACCGTCGAATTGCAGGATTCCGCGGCGCCGTGGCACGACTGGAACGAGCGCATTACCGCCGAGTGCTACGCGCCCAACAGCGCCGCCCGCATTGTGAACCAGCAGAACCAGATCATCCGCATCCTCAACAACTACGCGCGGATGAGCTTTAACTTCGGCCCCAGTTTGCTCTCCTGGCTCGAGAACAACGCCCCGCGCGTCCACACGGCCATCGTGCGCGCGGACGCGCGCAGCAAGGCCCGCTTCTCCGGCCACGGCTCCGCCATGGCGCAGGTCTATAACCACATCATCATGCCCCTGGCCAGCACCCGCGACCGCATCACCCAGATCCAGTGGGGCATCGCCGATTTCCAGCATCGTTTTGGCCGCCTGCCCGAGGGGATGTGGCTGTCGGAGACCGCCGTCGACTCCGAAACCCTCGATCTGCTCGCCCAGAACGGTATCAGGTTCGTCCTCCTCGCTCCGCACCAATGCGCGCGCGTTCGCCCCTTCAAAATCAAAGCTCCCGCCACAGCGGCCGTCGCCGCCGGGCTGAAAGCCTCAGGACTGCCCAAAAAGGAGACCGAGCCCGCCTGGATCGATACACCCGACGCTTCCGTCGATACTACGCAGCCCTACCTGATCCGCCTCAAACAGGGCCGCAGCATCGCCGTCTTCTTCTACGACGGTCCCCGCTCCCGCGCCATTGCTTTTGAAGGCCTGCTGAACAGCGGAGAGGGCTTTGCCCAGCGCCTGATGAGCGGATTCAAGCCCGAGAGCGACCATCCCCAGCTGGTGCACGTGGCCACCGACGGCGAAAGTTACGGCCACCACCACCACTTCGGAGAAATGGCACTCGCCTGGATGCTGCACAAGATCGGCGACCAGAATCACGTCGAAGAAGGCGGCGTTCGTCTCACCAATTACGGCGAGTTTCTGGAGAAGTATCCTCCCCGCTACGAGGCGCAGATCGTCGAGAACACCTCCTGGAGCTGCGCCCACGGCATCGAGCGCTGGCGTGCCGACTGCGGCTGCTCCAGCGGCCGCCCCGGCTGGAATCAGAAGTGGCGCAAGCCCCTCCGCGAAGCGCTGGACTGGCTGCGCGACTCGGTTGCCCCGCTGGTGCGCGAGGCCTCTTCCAGGCTCTTCAGGGATCCCGACGCCGCCCGCAACCACTACATCGAAGTCGTCCTCGACCGCTCCCGCGAATCCCGCGAGCGATTCTTCGCCGCCCACGCGAAGCATGTCCTCAGCTCCGATGAGCGCGTCCGCGCCCTCTGGCTCATGGAGCTGGAGCGCCACGCCATGCTCATGTACACCAGCTGCGGCTGGTTCTTCGACGACATCTCCGGCATCGAGACCGTGCAGGTCATCGCCTATGCCGGACGCGTGCTGCAGCTGGCCCAGGAGCTCTTCGGCGGACGCGCCGCTTCCCTCGAAACTCAGTTCGTCAACCGCCTCGCCGCGGCGAAGAGCAACCTCCCCGAGCAGCAGGATGGCGCCTCGGTCTACAACCGCTACGTGCGGCGCATGCAGGTCGGCCTCGAGCAGGTCGCCGCCCATTACGCCATCAGCTCCATCTTCACCAGCTATCCCGACGAAGCCGATCTCTTCTCCTACTGCGTCCGCCGCATCGCCTATGAAGCGGTCTTCTCCGGCCGCGTGCGCCTCGTGGTGGGCCAGGCGCTGGTCAGCTCCAACATTACCGAGGCTTCCGAAACCGTCTCCTTTGCGGTCCTCCATTTCGGCGACCAGAACATCACCGCGGTCGTGAAACGCTGGAATCCTGAAGAGACGGCCGCCTACGAGAAATTTGTCGCCGACGCCAAAGACGCTGTCAGCCGCGCCGACTTCCCCGAAGTGGTGCGCTGCTTCGACCGCCACTTCGGCAACAAGACCTACTCCATTCGCTCTCTCTTCCGCGATGAGCAGAAGCGCATTCTCGACATCCTGCTCACCTCCACCCAGGAAGAGGTCGAATCCAGCCTCACCGCTATTTACGAGAACCAGGCGTCACTGCTCCACTTCCTCAGCCAGAGCGGACTGCCCCGCCCCCAGGCGCTCAGCCTGACCGCGACCTTTGCCATCAATGCCGGCCTGCGCCGCGCCATCGAAAGCAGCCCCATCGACGTGCTGCAGGTTCGCTCATGGCTCAGCGCCGCCGCCGCCGATCAGGTCACCCTCGACAAACAGCTCCTCGGCTACATCACCGACCAGCGCATGAAGCGCGCTATGGTCGAACTGCACGCGCATCCCGGCGACTCGCGCTGTCTTGATGACGCATTGCTTATCGCCCGCACCATCCGCGAACTGCCCTTCGATCTCAATCTCTGGCAGGCGCAGAACCTCTGGTACGAGACCTTCAGAACGCATCGCGAGAAGCCCTTCGGCGAAGAGTGGCTCGACAAGCTCAGGGACCTTGGCCGCCAGATGCACATCTCCGTCGAAGAGATCGTGGCCGAGGATGGAAACGGCAACGGCCACCCGAATGGAAACGGAGCCCAGGCTAACGCTTCTCCGCTAACCGGCCTTCAGCTGACCGCCCCTTAGCCAACCGCTTTTTAGCTAACCGGGCTTTAGCTGTTTCTTCAGCTTTTCCACCGCAGCGTGACCGGCCCATCCATCGGATGTTTCTCCGGATTCCCGCTCAGCCGTGCCTGCTTCAGCGCGAAATACCACTTGGCCGGTCGGTCCGCATCGTCGATCAGCATCAGCGCCGGATCGTATTTCAATCCCTCGGCCTGCTGGATCATCGTCACCTGATCCTGGCGCACAAACATGTTCCCGAAGAATCGCAGCAGCGATGTCATGAACGGCACCCAGTACAGCACGTTCCACGCGCCATACACATCGATGCGGCACGCAGTCGCAGTGGTGGGCGTCACCGTCGTCAGGCTCGAAAACCACTTGTCCCCGGCGCGAATCGTCTCGTAGCGTCGGTTCGGCAGCACAAAATCGATCGTCGTCGTAATCGGCTCGCCATAGACGCCCAGCAGCTTATACGGCGCGGAGTTCACCGACGGCGCATGCGTAGCCATCCGAAACCCCTGCGGAATAGGCTCGAAGCGCTTCTCCTTTTCGTGGATGCTGGCCTGCTTACGCCACCACCAGGCCTGATGCACAAACGGCCCGTGCGCCGGATCCATCAGCCCGATGATCCCGTGATCCACGTTGCACGGCAGATCGGCCGTCAGATGCGCGCTGCGATAGCGCTCGCTGAACTTCGGCAACTCGGGCACCGGCGTAAGCGCCGCGTCCTCCGGCTGAACCCGCCCGCTCCCTGGCTCCGGGACGTACACCCACGCGTACCCATCCCGCTCCTCGCACGGATAGGCCGTCCCATACAGCCTGCGCGGAAACGTGTCCCGTTCCGTCAGCGACGGAATCTCCATGCACTGCCCTGATACCGGCTCAAAGGCCCACCCGTGATACTTGCAGGTCAGCGTCTTCCCATCGAACCATCCGCACGACAGCGGAATTCCCCGGTGCGGACAGCTGTCCCGCATCGCGAACAACCGCCCATCCTCGCGCCGCCCCAGCACCAGGGGGATGCCCATCAGGAGCGTAGTCACCATCCTGTGCCCGAGCAGTGCTTCGCTGCGCATCGCCGGATACCAGTCGTTGTAAATCAGCGTCGCCGGGGGTCCGCTCAGGACCGGCGCCGCTACAGCGTTCGCCATAGACTGAAGAGCCTTCGTCTCCACTATAGCGCCCGCCCGGCCGTGCACTTTCCGCTTCATCCCGCCCCAATGCCGGGGGATCAACCGGCTGCAAAAGAGAGGCTGGCAGCGGGCGGTTTCGGGCGCGAAGCGCGTCTGTCTGGACGACCAGTCCCCAAGCCCATGAATCCATTGGGCTAAACCCGGTTGTGCGGAGCTAAGTTCTCCCGTATCATAAAGATAAGCCTTTAGGTCCCCTGCGCAGCAGCCTACGCACGCCCCTCCGGAGCGGACCCTCGGCCCACGCGAAATTTATGGCAGACGATCAGAACCCCCAGCTTCCCCTTGGCGGCAATTCAGGCGACGGTCCTACCGGTCCCGGCGCCGCCAACCTCGTGCCCATCAACATTGAAGACGAGATGCGCCGGTCGTATCTCGACTACTCCATGTCGGTCATCATCGGTCGCGCCCTGCCCGACGCCCGCGACGGCCTCAAGCCCGTGCATCGTCGCATTCTCTACACCATGCACGAGATGGGCCTGCAGTCGAACAAGAAGTACACCAAGTGCGCCAAGGTCGTCGGCCAGGCCATGGGTGTTTACCATCCCCATGGCGATTCTGCCATCTACGACGCGCTGGTGCGCATGGCGCAGCCCTTCAGCATGCGTTATCCCCTCGTCGACGGCCAGGGCAACTTCGGCTCCGTCGATGGCGATCCGCCCGCGGCCATGCGGTACACCGAATGCCGTCTCGATAAGATCAGCGGTGAGCTGCTCGCCGACATCGAAATGGAGACCGTGGACTTCGTCCCCAACTACGACGAATCCACCTACGAGCCCTTTGTCCTGCCCACGCGCATTCCCAACCTCATCGTCAACGGCTCCAATGGCATCGCCGTCGGCATGGCGACCAACATCCCACCGCACAATTTGACCGAAGTCATCAACGCCGCCATCGAAATGGTGAACAACCCGCACGCCGGCCTCGCCGAAGTATTGAAGCACGTGCAGGGTCCCGACTTTCCCACCGGCGGCTTTCTCTACGGACGCGGCGGCATAGCCCAGGCCTACAAAACCGGCCGCGGCCGCTTCCTCATCCGCGCCAAATGCGCCACCGAAAATCTCAGCCAGGGACGGCAGTCCATCATCGTCAGCGAGATTCCCTACCAGGTCAACAAAAACGTCCTCATCAAGCGCATCGCCGAGCTGGTCAACGACAAAGTCATCGACGACATCGGCGACGTCCGCGACGAGAGCGACCGCGACGGCATGCGCATCGTCATCGAGCTCAAGCGCGGAGCCGAAGCCCAGATCATCCTCAACCAGCTCTACAAGCACACCCAGATGCAGGAGAGCTTCTCGATGATCTTCCTGGCCGTCATCAACGGCCAGCCCCGCGAGCTGCCTCTCCCCGAAGCCATCCGCATCTTCATCGATCACCGCGCCGACGTGGTCCGCCGCCGCACCGCTTTCCTGCTGCGCAAGGCGCGCGAGCGCGAGCACATCCTGCTCGGCTATCAGATCGCGCTCGACCACCTCGACAATGTCATCAAAATTATTCGCGGATCGTCCTCCCGCGGCGACGCACGCGAGAACCTGTTCCGCTTCTTCTCCGGCCGCACCATCACCGTGCGCGATCAGGCACTCGCCGGTGTCACCCTCGATCCCGCAAAGTACGCCATCGATCCGACGACGCTCATCTCGGCCACGCTGACCCTCAGCTACCGCCAGATCGACGCCATCCTCGAACTGCAGCTCTACCGCCTCACTCAGCTCTCCATCGATGAACTGCTCAAAGAGCTGCGCGAAGTCCGCGACAACATCGCCGAGTACGAATCGATTCTGGCCTCCGAGAAGAAGCTGCGCGGCGTCATCGTGAAGGAACTCGAAGCCGTGAAGAAAGAATACGGCGACGAGCGCCGCACCCAGATCGTCGACGAGACCGCCGAGCTCCAGCTCGAAGACCTCATCGCCGACGAACAGGTAGCCGTCACGGTTTCGCACCAGGGCTATCTCAAGCGCACGCCCATCTCCACCTACCGCCAGCAGCGCCGCGGCGGCACCGGTCGCACCGGCATGAAGACCCGCGAGGAAGATTTCGTCTCGCAACTCATGGTGGACTCGACCCACGCCTACCTGCTCTGCTTCACCAACAAGGGGCGCGTCTACTGGCTCAAAGTCTACGAGATTCCGGACGTAGGCGCAGCCGGCAAAGGCAAATCGATGGCGAGCCTGCTCAGCCTGCAGCCCGGTGAAACCGTCCGCAACATCCTGCCCGTGCGCAACCTCGAGGAAGAAGGCAAGTTCATCTTCTTCGCCACGCGCAAAGGCACGGTCAAGAAGACCGAGCTCAAAGATTTCTCCAACGTCATGGCGCGCGGCATCATCGCCATCGGCATTGACGACGATGATGAGCTCGTCGCCGTTCGCGTCACGGACGGCCAGCAGATCGTCTTCCTCGCCACCCACGACGGCATGGCCATCCGCTTCCCCGAAGAAGATGTCCGCTCCATGGGTCGTCCGGCCTATGGCGTGCGCGGCATCGACCTCGGCAAGAACGACTACGTCGTCGGCATGGCGGTCACTCCCAAAAAGAACGGCACCGTCCATCGCATCCTCAGCGTCACCGACAACGGCTTCGGCAAGCGCACCGATGTTGAGGAGTACCGCCTGCAGACCCGCGGCGGCAAAGGCGTGATCAACGTCAAGACCACCACCCGCAATGGCAAAGTGGTTGGCATTCAGCTGGTCGATGAGACCTCAGAGCTGATCGTCATCAGCCAATACGGCAAGATCATCCGCATTGACACCACCACCGTCCGTGCGGCCGGCCGCTCCACCCAGGGCGTCAAGCTGCTGAACATCGAGGAAGGCGATAAGGTAGCCGCTGCCGTCGTCATCCCGCCCGAGGAAGCGAAAGTCGAACCCGAAAACGGGACGTTGCTCCAGTAAACGACAGTAAGAGGCATCCGCGAGGATGCCTCTTACTTTTGCTCGGCAGCCCCTACTTACACATCTCGGTCGTCCGCACCACGTCCATGAGCCCCGCAGTGTGGAACTCCGCCGCCTTGTCGCCCAGCTTTCGATCTGTCGTGCTCGCGCGCACCACCGGCACCGCATACATGTACTGCAGGAAGAACGAAACCGGTTCCATGTTGGCGCTCCCCAGGCCCGGCGGACGATAGTGATACTCGCCCCACGGCATGGTTTCGAATTGCCGCTTGAACGGCCGATACCCCGGAAAATCCAGCTTGATCGCCCAGTGCACGCAACCAGCTGGTCCAGCCCCGCACCTCGGCCGACCGCCGGATTGCGCTGAACCCGTCCCAGGATGTCACCCAATCTCTCCGCCCCGGAAAATCAATGACAGCATCCCGGGGTCCGGAACATCATCCCATAGAAGGTCCGTGTGGCAGCATGATTTCCCCGTCGCCGGTATCGCCCGTCTCCGTTGCCGCGCAGCGCTCGCGCCGCCGCGACGTGGCCGAACTTTTCATCGGCTACGGCCTCATCCTCGCCGTGGTCTGGACCCCCAACCCCGTCCAGCGGATCCTCTACTGGTTCACCTTCGCCTTCATCGCCGTCACCGCCTGGCTGGCGCGCCGTCATCATGAAACGCACGGCCTCGGCCTCCGCGGTCTCGTGCCTTCCCTTTGGATCGTCTTCGTCTCGATCGCGATCTTCTTTGCCGCCATCCCCATCGCCGCCAGACTGCATACGCTGCATCCCCTCTACGGCATCATGCCGGTCAGCGTGCATATCGCCGGGTACGCCGTCTGGGCGCTCATGCAGCAATTCATCCTGCAGATTTACGTCCTGCTGCGGCTCCTCAGAATGGGCGCGCGCCGCACGCCCGCCATCGCACTCTCGGCGATCCTCTTCGCTGTCGCCCACATCCCCAATCCCCTGCTGGTGGCGCTCACTCTGATCTGGGGAGCAATCTCCTGCGGGCTCTTCCTGCGCTATCGCAACCTCTATACCATCGCCGTGGCCCACGGGATCCTCGGCATGTGCCTCGCCGTCACCGTGCCCAACTCAGTCCACCACCACATGCGCGTCGGACTCGGCTACCTCGAATACCACACGCCCCACCGTCACCGCACTCTGCTCTCGCCCTGAAGATGCGCACCAGAGCGCCGTGCCCGCGCGCAGGGTGTTCCGGCGAATCGCTGTAACCAATCTGCCCGCGCCGGCTCTAACGGCTCAGTACGGACAAGCTACCGGTGGCCAGGTATTACCGATGAACCATCCTGGGACGAACTACGGTATGGCGTGGATGAACGGCGGCTCCAGCGGGTTCACAAGCGGACGCCGCCCGACACCGGGAAAATCAGGGGTGTGGAAATTGAACCGGCTGTAATCCAAACCCTTGGCAGCGAGCGTACTCATTATGTACTCTAATCCGCACCGCGAGGTCCCCCGCCCGGCGTCGCCCCACTGTGAACACGCCCGGTCTGGTCCTCAGGCAATCCATGGAGGAATGACAAATGAAGCAATCGATGAAGACCATGATGGTCGCAGCGGCCGTTTCCGGCCTGCTTAGCGGCGCGACAGCAATGCACGCGTCCGTTTTCAGCTCGTCCGCCGCTACGCCCATCCTGAAGGCGGGCAAAGTGTCGTTCGCCGGTACCCCGCAGGCCAAACCGCCCAAGCATTCGTGTAAAGGCAAAAACGACTGCAAAGGCCAGGGTGGCTGCAAGAGCAGCGACAACGGCTGCAAAGGCAAGAACAGCTGCAAGGGCAAAGGCGGCTGTGCTACTGACGGCTCCAAGATGCCCGACTAGTTTCTTAGTCTGTGGAGGGCCGCTGTGCACGCGGCCCTTCCCGTTTTCACTTCTATGGCCACCCTTCCCAACCATCCTGTGAGCCTGCGGCCGTCTGCTGCGAGCGGCTCTGCTGCCGTTCAGGATGATCGGCTCACCGTGTGGGCCATTGCTGCTTTGGCCTTTATGATTTCCAGCGTGCTGACGGAAGCCACGCACGCTGTGGTGGCTTTGCGCACCATTGCCCCCCTCGGCATGATGACCAGCGCGGGATGGTCCAGCGCCTATGAAAATGCCGCTTCGGAGATCGCCGCTCCGCTCATCAACGTCGCCGCCGCCGTAGTCTTCTGGCTGCTTCTCCGCGCCTGCAAAGCAGCTTCGGTGCGCGCGCGCCTCTTTCTGCTGCTGTCCTGCGCCTTCAATGCCTTCACCGGCACCGCATTCATTGGCTTCCTGGGCCTGACCGACTATGGCGACTGGTATTCGGTCCTGCTCGGCGTGGCCGCCTGGACTCCGGCTCGCATCCTGCTCCTCATCGGCGGCGTCCTCGCCTGGTGCGCTGCCATCTTCATCCTCGGCTCCGCCCTGACACATTCCATGCAGGCCACACGCGCGCAGCGCCGCCGTGTCCGCCGTATCTCACTCCAGGCCTTTGTCTCTGCCGCCGTTATCGCCTGCGTCGCCGCTGCCGTCAACAGGCTCGGCATTCAGTTTGTGCTCCTCTCCGACTTGCCCATCACCGTCGTTGCTCAGGTCGGACTTCTGCTCGTCCCCTTCGTCCTGCGGCGCAACACATCGCCCGCTGCCAACCCGGAGACGATCACCCGCAGCCCAATGTGGATCCGGCTCTCCACCGTCTGCGCCCTGGCCTTCATCGCCGTCCTTGGGCGCGGCATCATCCTGACCGGCAAACTACAATGATTCCATCCGTCCCCAGCGCTCACGCCCCGGTCCTCGGCTCGTCAACCCTGTAGCGCATTGAGAGGTGCTCATGCCCGCAAACCGTTTCAACGGATTCACCGACTATGGCGTGGGTATCGGTCTGCGTATCCCCCACTATCAGCACATCCTCAGCCGCAAGCCCGTCGTCGACTGGTTCGAGATCATTTCCGAAAACTACATGATCGACGGCGGCCGCCCCCTCGAAATCCTCGACCAGATTCTTCGAGCAGTACAAAGTCGTGCAGCACGGCGTGTCCATGTACTTCGGCTCCGCCGATCCCCTTAATCGCGAACACCTCAGGCGCCTCAAAGACCTGGTCCGCCGCACCCATACACCCTGGCTCAGCGATCATCTCTGCTGGGGTTCCGTCGACGGCCGCTACACCCACGATCTGCTGCCCATGCCCTACACCTGGGAAGCCGTTGAGGTCACCGCGCAGAAGATCCGCCAGGTGCAGGACTTCACCGAAGTACCCGTCGTGGTCGAAAACGTCTCCAGCTATGCCGAGTTCCACGTCTCCGAGATGACCGAGTGGGAGTTCCTCACCGAGGTCGTCGAGCGCGCCGACTGCGGCATTCTCCTCGACGTCAACAACATTTACGTCTCCTCGCAGAACCACAGCTTCGATCCCTTCACCTACGTCAACTTCGTCCCCGCCCACCGCGTAGCGCAGATCCACATCGCCGGCCACAGCAAATTTGAGAAGTACATCCTCGACACCCACGACCACCCCGTATTGCCTGCCGTCTGGCGCCTCTATGCCCGCGCCATCGAGCGCTGCGGCCCCACCGCCACGCTGCTCGAGTGGGACGACAACATCCCCAGCTTCGAAGAAGTCCACGGCGAAGCTTTGAAGGCCCTCAAATTCCTCAAGGCTGCCGCCCTGGCCCCGCCCGATAACGCTGTCGCCGCCGTCGAAGCCGCCGCCAAAAATAGTTTTGTCATCCCGACCGATGCGCCGGAAGGCGCGAAGCGGAGGGGCCTGCTTATAGGAGCAGCCCGATGAGCGCCACGACTCCAACGCCCCGTCCTGCCCGCGCTTCTGCTCAACAGGGCCAACTCCTCGACATCCAGCGCCGCATGGCCGCTGCCGTCATGCATCCGCTCACCCGCGCGGAAACCATGCCCCGCCGCCGTCGCAACGGCGCCTCGAACCTCGCCGAAGCTGAAGCCATCATCCGCCCCAACGATCGCCTGACCTCCTTCGAACGCCTCGAAATCTACAACCGCCAGTACTGGTTTCGCCTCTACTCCTGCTTCGAAGAAGATTTCCCCGGCCTCCTGGCTATCCTCGGCCGCGCCAAATTCGACAAGCTCATGCGCGCCTACCTCACCGAATGTCCCTCTGAGTCCTTCTCGCTGCGTAACCTCGGCTCGCGCCTTGAAGCCTGGCTCAACGCACACCCCGAATACATCGAGCCCCACCACGCCCTCGCCCTCGACATGGTCCGTCTCGAATGGGCCCACATCGAAGCCTTCGACTCCGAAGAGCGCCCCCCCATCACCCCCGAGGCCCTCTCCGCCATCGACGAAAGCTCCGTGCTCCGCCTGCAACCATACCTTCGCCTCCTCGCACTCTCCTGGCCCGTCGAAGACCTCCTCATCCAGGTGCGCTCGGAGGACGGGAGCAGCACCTCCTCGGCCAACAACGCGAGCGCCAGCCGCAAACGCCATCACGTCCGCCGCGTCGCCGCTCTCTCCCCGCAGCCCATCTGGCTCGCCGTGCACCGTCTCGAGAATTCCGTCTGGTACAAGCCCGTCTGCCAGGAAGAATTCGATCTGCTCTCGGCCCTGTTCGCCGGCAAATCCCTCGGCGAATCCATCGACCTCGCCCTCGCCAGCAGTTCGATCCCCGAAGATCAGCGTCCTGCCTTCCTGCAGGAAGCCTTCGCCACCTGGAGTATGCTCGGGTGGATCACCAGCTAAATCCAGATGTTGCGATCCAGGTGTTGAGTCCCGTCCGCTGAAAGGCATCCGCATGAGCACGCCCACTCCCGGAACCACTCAGACCAACCGCCCAGCGCCCGTCTCCGAAAACCCCTGCGGCCCCACGGTCACGGTGTATCGCCGCTTCCAGCATGCTTCAGCGGCTCTGCAGTCGCCTTTTCTGCTCTTCGTCCGCCTTTACTGGGGATGGCAGTTCGCTCAGTCTGGCTGGGGTCGCCTCCACAACCTCGGGCGCGCCACAGATTTTTTCTCGAGCCTCGGCATTCCCGCACCCCATGCCACCGTCATCCTCATATCGCTTCTCGAACTTGTCGGCGGGATCCTTTTTATTGCCGGACTCGGCACCCGCCTCACCGGCCTTTTCCTCGCCGGCGACATGCTGGGTGCCTATCTCCTCTCCGACCGCGATGCCCTCTCCGCCATCCTCAGCAATCCCGGCAAGTTCTACGGGGCCGATCCCTATACCTTTCTCTTTGCTTCTCTCATCCTGCTCATCTTCGGCCCTGGCCGCTTCTCTATCGACTACTGGTTCTTCCGCCGCAGCCACTGCTGAGGAGCGAAACCACCATGCCCATCCCGCCGTCTAATGGGTGAATTAACCACAATCCGGCAAACTCCATGAGAATTAGCCCACTTTTTGCGCCCTTTGTTGCCGTCACCGCCGGCGCCGCGCTTGTTCTTGCGGCACCCGCTCTTTTGAGCGCCCAGGATCACCCGGCCGCGCCCGCCAAAGCTCCGGCCGCAGCCGCTCCCGGCGCCACTGCAGGCACTCCCGTCAAGCTCCCCGTGACAGTGGTGGACGACCATGGCAATCCGGTGAAAGGCCTCACCCCCGCCGATCTCACCCTTGTCGACAGTGGCCACACCGCCACCATTCAGTCCTTTGTGCCCGACGCCAACTCGCCCATGACCATCGGCCTGGTCGCACAAACTTCCGCCAGCCAGCGCGACGAACTCGGCGACCTGCGCCTCGCCAGCGCGAAATTCGTCGACCACACGCTGCCCGGCACGGATGACAAAGCCTTTGTTATCCAGTACGCCCACGAAGTCGATCTGCTCGAAGATCCCACCAGCACCGCCAACAAGCTGCATGACTCCATCACCCAGCTGGGCTCGCCGCAGTTCGGCAATCAGAACAGCGGCAGCGACAGTGGTGACCAGACCCAGGCCGTGCGCCACGTCGGCCCCGGCGGAACCCTTTATGACGCCATCTATCTCGCCTCCACCGAGGTGATGAAAGGCCAGCCCGGCCGCCACATCCTCGTCCTCGTCACCGACGGCATCGACCACGGCAGTAAAGAATCCGTCAATGACGCCGTCGAAGCCGCTCAGAGCGCCCACACCATGCTCTTCGCCATCTACTACAAAGGCGAAGAGGAAACGAGCAATCCCAATCAAAATCAGGGCCGTCGCGGCGGCATCGGCTTTCCTGGCGGCGGAGGGGGCGGAGGCGGTTATCCGGGCGGTGGACGCCGCGGCGGCGGCCAGCCCACTGAACAGCCCCACATCGACGGCAAAAAGATCCTCGAGGATATCTGTACGCGAACCGGCGGCTACATGATCGAAGGCAAGCATGACAAAGCCGACGAGTCCTACTCGAAGCTCGAGAGTCTGCTGAAGAACCAGTACATGCTTTCCTTCACTCCCGATCAGGGCGCCGACGCCTCGTCCTATCACCGCCTCACTCTCTCCACGACGAAGAAGGGTGTTTACCCGCTCATCCAGCAGGACTTTTCGCAATAACACCACTCGCGCACGCCAAAAGTAAACGGAACCGGTACGCATCCGCGACGCAGCCGGTCGCGCGCCCCCATACCGCCTCCTGCTACGATGACTGCATGCGGCGTGCGCTTGCGATCCTGCTGGTCTTTGCTTTCAGCCTTCCGCTGATCGCGCCCGCGCTCGCGTCCGCACCCGATGAATCGCAGTTGCCCGCCTGCTGCCGCCGCGATGGCAAGCACCACTGCGCTATGTTTTCCGACGCTGTCTCCGTCAACGTGTCGAAGCGCGTCACCACCGTTTCCGGCAAGTGTCCCTGCCCACCCTTCGCCCGCCCGGCGCTGATGCTCCCCCACGCGCTCTCGTCGCAGCACACGTCCGCAGCCGTTGCCCGGAATGCCGGCCCCGCAGCCGTCATCCGCGAAGCTGAAGCCGGCTATCGCGTCTCCTTTGACCGCTCCCGCCAGAAGCGCGGTCCTCCTCAGCTCGCCTCCCTGTAACCGGCCATCAAAAGCGACCCCGCCTCCCCGGCGATCGTGTCTCTTTCTGTAACCCATTGCGTTACATTTGCGAGCTTTGGCTCAGGAGCCTTCATGCTGCGTAAGATTCTGTTTCCCCTCCTGTCTCTGCTGACCCTATCTGTGCTGGCCGCGCCGCTCGTCGATGCGGCCGTCCTCGCCCAGGTCCAGGGCATCGTTCACGACCCTGGCCATCGCCCCATCGCCGGCGCCACCGTCGTGCTGCGCGCCGCCAACTCCGACCTCACCTTCACCGCCTCCTCCAATCAGGATGGCCTCTTCTCCATTCCTGCCGTGCCCCCCGGTGTTTACGTCGCCACCGTCTCCAGCTCCGGCTTCGCCGACCTGCAGCAGACCGTGGTCGTTACCAGCAGCGGCACCGGCATCCTCCACTTCCCGCTGCAAATCGCCGCTGCTCACGAAACCGCGATCGTCCACGCCGAAGCCGATACTGCCAATCCCGACTCTGTCACCCCCACCACCCTCATTAGTCGCAGCGACATTCAGGAAACCCCCGGCGCCGACCGCACCAACTCCCTCGCCATGATCACCGACTACACTCCCGGCGCGTACATGACCCACGACATGCTCCACATGCGCGGCGGCCACGAGCTGAACTGGATGATCGACGGCGTCCCCATCCCCAACACCAACATCGCCAGCAATGTCGGCCCTCAGGTCGATCCCCGCGACATCGATACCCTGGAAATCGAACGCGGCAGCTACGGCGCCGATCTCGGCGACCGCACCTACGGTATGTTCAACGTCGTCCCCCGCACCGGTTTCGAAGCCAACCGCGAAGGTGAATTTGTAACCACCATCGGATCTTTTGATCAGACCGACAGCCAGCTCAGCTTTGGCGACCACACCGAGCGTTTCGCGTGGTTCGCCGCTCTCAACGGCAACCGCAGCAACTATGGGCTCATGGCCCCCATCGAGACCCCCATCCACGACAGTGAGAACGGCTACGGCGGCTTTGCATCGCTCATTTTTAACCGCGATCCGCGCGATCAGTTCCGCCTCGTCTCCCAGCTCCGCACCGACTACTACCAGATTCCCTATGACCCCAACCCCAACGACTGGGAAAATCAGCTCTACGACTCATCCGGCCTGCGCGATGGCGAGCACGAAACGGACGGCATCACCACCTTCTCCTGGATCCACACCCTGAGCGCATCGTCGCTCTTCGAGATCTCGCCCTTCTACCACTACAACGACGCCGACTACCAGCCGAGCGCCTACGACCTGCCCGCCTCCACCCGCGCGCGCGAAATCGGCCAGTACACCGGAGCGCAGGCGTATTACTCCACCACCATTGCGCGCAACTCCATCAAAGCCGGCCTCTACGGCTACGATCAGCATGAAAACGACCTCTTCGGAGCGGTCTTCAACGACGCCAGCGCACCGAATTTTTCTGAGACCTCGCTGGTCAATGGCGGCGTCGAAGAGGCCTTCATCGAAGACAATTACCGTCCCACCTCCTGGCTCACCCTGATCGGCGGTGAGCGCCAGACCCACTTTCAGGCCGCCATCACTGAGAACGCCATCTATCCGCGCATCGGCATGGCCGTGCAGATTCCAAAACTCAACTGGGTTCTCCGCGGCTTCTATGGCCACTTCTACCAGCCGCCACCGCTCACCAGCATCTCCGGACCAGCGCTGGCCTATGCGCAATCCGCCAACACCAGCTTCGTCCCCCTCCGCGGCGAGCGCGACGAAGAACACCAGTTCGGCCTGCAGATTCCCTGGCGGGGCTGGCTCCTCGACGCCGATACGTTCGAGACCCGCGCCAACAATTTCCTCGATCACAGCAACATTGGCGAATCCAGCATCTTCATCCCGGTTACCGTCCAGGGCGCGCTTATCCAGGGGTGGGAGCTGACCCTCCGCTCGCCACGCCTGTGGCGATACGGACAGGCCCACCTCGCCTACTCCAATCAGCTCGCCCAGCAAATCGGCGCCATCACCGGCGGCCTGATCTGCTATCCGCCAAACTCCGCCGCCTGCGCGGTTCCCCCAGGCTACTCCCCCCTCGACCACGACCAGCGCAACACCCTCAACCTCGGCTTCGACGCCAATCTGCCCCGCCGCGCCTGGGCCTCCACCAACGTCTACTACGGGTCCGGATTCTCCAATGGCTACAACGCTCCGCCTTCGCCCTACACCGGAGACTATCTGCCCGGCCACACCACCTTCGACCTCGCTGCCGGTAAATCCATCGGCGAAGCCTGGTCGCTCAGCGTGAACGCCACCAACGTTGCCAACCGCCGCGTTCTGCTCGACAACAGCCTCACCTTCGGCGGCTTTCACGAAAACGATCCCCGCCAGATATACGGCCAGCTGCGCTACCGATTCCGCTTCTGACGAGTCAAGGTCTGACAATCTGGCCTGAGCAAGCATCGCGAGCCGAAAGGGGGACGATTGGCTCTGCCCGCAGTTGGTGACGTGGAATTCATCCCACGCCCGCAGTTGGATCAACACAAGCCGAGGGTGGCCCGGATCTGCCCTTAGTTGGCAGATCTGGGTTCAGCTCCCTTCGCCAATTAATTTCAGCTCCTGCTCCCGGGCCGGTCTCACGCATCCGCGGCTCCTTACAATAGAACCGTGGCTCTCGCCGCTCCAGTCGTCGATGCCCGGCGGCCCCGCGCTCGTCTCCTCGCCATTCCCGCTTACTGGCACCTGCTCAGCCTCGATGCCCCGACGGTCGCGATTCTCTGGGCCTGGGCCCTGGGTCGCGCCGCCCATGTCCGCTCGTCGGCCGTCGCCATTGCCGTCCTCGGCATCGGCACGTGGCTGATCTATATAGCCGATCGCCTCCTCGACAGCCGTCGCTCGGCCCCTGCAGCCAATCTCCGCGAACGCCATTTTTTTCATGCCCGCCACCGCACCGACCTGCTCGTGGCAGGAAGCATCGCCGCCGCTCCGCTTCTTTGGCTCATCGCTAACCGCATGTCCGCGCCAGCCCGCCGCGAAGACACCCTCCTCTTCGCCGTGTCCATGCTCTACTTCGCCGTCGTGCATCTCCGCCCGCTGCCGATGTCCTTACCCTTCCGGCGCGAGTTCGCTGTGGGTGTCATCTTCGCCGGTGCGACGGCGATTCCCGCCTGGTCCATGCCCGGCGCGCCTCATGGCGAGCTGGCGCTGCCGGTGCTCCTCTTTGCCGCGCTTTGCTGCCTCAACTGCCTGGCGATCGATGACTGGGAGAGGAGTGGCCCATCACGCCGCTTTCCCGTTTCCGCCGCAGCCCTCGTCGTCGCTGCCGCTGCGGCCGCGCTCACTCTCCACCAACCCGCCTCTGCCAGCCTCGACGCCGCCGCCCTGCTTTCCGCTCTGATCCTCTTTGGTCTGGATCGCCTGCACTACCGCGGCACCACTCACTCCGGCTCCATTTCTGCCTTTGCGCTGCGCATCGCTGCCGACGCTGCGCTTCTGACGCCGCTGCTGCTGCTCCTGCCGTGGCATGCATCCTGGCGGGTATGACCGCGCGCATCACCACCTGCAGCACCCCAAAGTTCGACCGGGTCGCCCGCCTCTATCGCCCTGTGGAGTACCTGTCCTTTGGGCCCCTGCTCGAGAGCTGCCGCTTCGCGCATCTGGACCACCTCGCAAGCGCCACACGCGCCCTCGTCCTCGGCGATGGGGACGGCCGTTTTATAGCCCGCCTTCTCGCAGCCAATCTTCAGGTCCAGGCCCACGCCGTCGATGCCAGCCCCGCCATGCTGCGCCTGCTTCGCGCCCGCGCATCCCACATTGCAACCGGGAACTCAGCCTCTGACCGCCTCGCCACCACCTGCGCTGATATCCGTGCCTTTACGCCGCCCGGATTTGCCCCTGGGGTTGGCTACGACCTCGTCGTCACTCACTTCTTTCTCGACTGCCTCAGCCCCTCCGAAGCCGAGCAGCTCATCGCTCGCCTTCAACCGCATCTCACGCCCGGTGCCCTCTGGCTGGTTTCGGAATTCCAGGTTCCGGCCGGCAGCCGATTCTGCTCATGGCTCGGTCACTCTCTCATCTCCGGTCTGTACGCGGCCTTCCGCCTGCTCACCGGCCTTCAGGTTCGCCGCATTCCCCCATGGCAATCCCTGTTCACCCTCGCCGGATTCACCCGCCAGGCCACCCGATCCTGGCTCGGTGGCCTGCTCGTCTCCGAGCTATGGCAGAGCCCGAAGGCAACCACGTTCCCCTCGCCGCAGTCCCACCAGACAATGTCCGAACCCGTGATGCACCTCGGCACCAACATCCCCGGACTCGATCCCGGACCCATCCCCACTCCTGAACCGCCCTCCGTTCCGGAGCCCACGCCCGCGCCGGGCCCGCCCCCGGAGCCCGATCCGGAGCCCTACCCCGGCCCCATCCCCGCTCCGCAGCCGGTGACCTAAATGCTGTGATGGGCCCTCAGCATAGCCAACGCCTCCCGTCCTTCGCCACGATCGGAGTTGGCCCTCGATTTTCGCGTCCAGCCCTTCCGCAACGGCCTCGAAACCCCGCAAAATTAACATTTCTTCCCCGCGGCGATTGTTACAATCGCGTTAAAGCCCTGCGCCAGAGGCTGGAAAAATATCCGGCATTTTTACCTATGAATCTCTACATCCTTCGTCATGCCAGCGCCGGCACGCGCCGCGCTAATCCTGTTGTTGACGTAAAACGGCCGCTCGACAAGGAAGGCAAGCAACAGTGCCTCCTCGTCGGCAGTTACCTCAGCGCTCTCAATGTACAGTTTGACCGCGTCATTTCAAGTCCGCTCAAGCGCGCACTGCAGACCGCTTCCCTCGTCGGCACTGAGACTGGCTACGACACTAAGATTGAGATTTCCGAGGCCCTCTCACCCGACGCCAGCGTGCAGAAGTTTCAGGACCTTGTGCGCAGCCTCGATGAATACGACAACGTCCTCATCGTCGGCCACAATCCCAATCTGCCCATCTTCATGGGCTCTCTCCTCGCGCCCTCCGGCCGCCTCAACATCCGCGTGCGCAAGGGAGCCATCGCCCGCATCGACTGCACCCGATTGCCTGGCACCCTGCACTGGCTCGTCGATCCCCGCATTTTGCGGGGCATCTACGCCAGGGCGACGAAGAGGTCCCGACCGAAGACCTCGCGGAAATAGTTCGCCTCTTTGCGCAACGACCACAGCTCCAGTTCAGCCCCGGTGCGCCCGGGAAGCAATTCCAGCAGCACGCGCTTCGGATAGACCCGCACCCGCACCTTCAGCACGTCGCTGGCGCGGTCCTGATTCAGCGCAGCCGCCAGCCGCAGCAACACCACCGCCCGCCGCACATGCTCGTACTCGTCCGGAGGCACCTGTCGCATCGTGCGCCCCTCCGGCGTCGGCCGGCTCTTGCCCAGGTAGCGCGCAATCGCCGACGCCACCACCCGCTGCTGCGGCGTGAACCCATACAGCTCCGAGTTGGCGATGATGTATTGCGCGTGCCGGTGATATCCCTGGTGGTTCAAAAATTTCCCAATGTCCCGCAGCATGGCCGCCGCCTCCAGCCACGTCTGATACTCGACCGGCAGTCCATGCACCTGCGCCAGATCCCGAAACAGCTGCGCCGTATGATCCCGTACCGGCTCCGCCTGCCGCGGATCGATCCCGTACCGCCGGCAAGCCTCCACCACCCCCTGCCAGCGCTCGCGTTCGAACTCCTGATGCACCGAAGCCCGTGAATCCTGTTCCGCCAGCATCTGCGCCAGCATGCCATCGCGCAGCCCCAGCGGCGAATACCGGAACCCTGCCAGCCCGAACTCCTCCATGATCTCCGCAAACACATGAGCGCCCGCGACGATAATCTCCGACCGCCGCGGTCCTATCCCCGGAACAGCGGCCCGCTGCGCATTCGTCATCTTCGTCAGCCTGGCCGCAAGTTTGCGCACCGTAGCCGTTGCTGTCAGCTCCTGTGCCGCGCGGCCCTTGCCGCCTTTTGCCAGCGACCGGCTCGCGTCGGACAGCGCCGCAGCCGTCCCCGAGGTCCCAATCGTCAGCCGGACCCCGTGCGCCCCACCCCGGTCGGCAAGCAGCCGCCG
This sequence comes from uncultured Acidobacteriota bacterium, assembly GCA_963825195.1. Lineage (GTDB taxonomy): Bacteria > Acidobacteriota > Terriglobia > Terriglobales > Acidobacteriaceae > Palsa-343. The sequence continues at coordinate 3,112,944 of CAWGSD010000005.1, read as the reverse complement.
GCTCGCGCGCCTCAGTTCGCGATGAATGAACTGCCGCAGCCGCGCAATCTCCTCCTTGCTCGGCAGGTCGCTCGGTACGAATTCCTGCGTCAGCCGCACCGCACCCAGCGGCAAACTGATCGTCTCCCGAATCCGCTTGTGCTCGGAAAGCGTAACCTCGCAGCTGCCGCCGCCCACATCGATCAGCAGACAGCGGCCGCCCGCGCCCGCCTCGTTCTCCACCACGCCGCGGTGGATCAGCCGCCCCTCTTCGAGGCCGGAGATGACCTCGACCTCCCATCCCGTCTCATCGCGCACCCACGCCAGAAACGCGCGTGAATTTCGGGCATCGCGCATCGCTGAAGTCGCCACCGCGCGCACCCGATCCGCCCCATGCGTCTGCACCGCTTTATGGAAGCGCTTCAGCGTGCGCAGCGTCGCGGCCATCGCTTCCGGCGAGACGAACCCCGCCTCGAAGACGCTCTGCCCCAGCCGCGTCACCTCCCGGTCTTCATGCACAATGCGCAGCCGATGCTGCACCACCCGGCCAATCTTGAGCCGGCACGAATTCGATCCGATGTCGATGGCCGCAAAGGTCTGCATGATCGGCAAAACCGTCTTAATTCCCTCCGCAAGCTGTCACTCAGCACCATACACGAACGGCGGATTCACCGACGCTGTCTGGTCGCGCCTGCCCGTGTCGATACCCTATGTGGATGCCTGTGCCGGCGTTCCGGTTCGGGTTGCCCATCCGGGATGTCTGTTCGGGATGTGGCTGCCCCATGTCTCGCCTTTGAGACGTGGGACATTCGCGAAGCGAACCGTGTTTTGATCCGGGAGCTTTGCCCCCCGGCTTGAGTTGGCCGAATATGCCGAAAATTCAGGAGCGACCGCAGAAGCCCTCCCTGCTGTGAACGACCGCGGGTTTACAGTCTGCGGAGCGTCGACTTTTCCGGCTCAAACCGATTTTTCCGCAGCCTCTTCAGCCCTTAAGGGACTCCGTCGCCGCGCGCTCCGCCCTGCCGCCAGCCCCGACACCGCCAGCCACTCCCCCATCAGCCGCCCCCGCAGCTTTGCCGCCGTCTTCATCGCACCCACAAAATGCTTTTCGCGCTCCGTATCGAGCAGCCCAATCAGCTCTTCCGCCTCATCCCCGAGCGCTGTCCGGGCCTCCTCCGCCAGAACCAGCCAGTCGTGCCAGTCCCCAATCTCATCCTGTAGTTTCTTCAGCGACGCGCTCACCTGCTGCGCCTGCGAATCGCCCTGTGCCGCCAGTTCCGCCACATAGCGCGCCTTCTTCGCGCCCTTGCGAAAATCATGCAGATTCCCCACGTCCAGATGCTGCATTTCCATCGCCAGCCGCGCAAAGCTGTCCAGCGCCACCACGCCAGGAGGCTTCTTCCTCGATCGCCGCAGCCGCGCGCAGAGCGCGTCTTCCAACTCCGCGAGCCGCTTGTCCAGCTTCGCCACCAGCTCCGCCGCCTGCACCTGCATCGCATCCGCCGTCTCGCTGCGACGATGCTTCAGCCACCTGTCCAGATGATCGGCCTGCCCCGCCAGACCTTCCGATCGCAGCCCCGCCGCCGGAGTCTCCAGTACGTCCGGCTGATCTGCAAACAGGGGATGCTCCTGTCCCGCTCCGGGCTCATCCTGCTTCTCGTCCTTCTCGCCCAGCGCCCGCTTCGTCAGTTTCCCCAGCAGCTTCCTGTGCACATCCAGGTCGCGCACCGGCCCCGCTGCCCGCCGGACTCTCTTGAGCGTGCGCATCAGCGACGTCGCCGCCTGCCTCACCCGCTCGCCGGCCACGTCCGCATCACCGGCCGGGATCTCCCGCACCAGAGCCTCCAGCGTGGCCTGTAACCGGCGCGTGCCGGTGCGCGTGTCATGCACCGAATCCTCATCTGGATCCTTCGCGCTTTTCGCCAGGTTTTCTCTCAGCTTCATCCCCAGCTGTCTTATCGTTTCGCGATCTTCCGCCATGTCCTTGAGCCCCGGCTTGCCTGCCGTTCCCCTTCACTCTGACTGATATTCTGGACTCAGTGCCAGGCTTCGAACAAATGACCTTTCCCCGCCCGCCCGCGGACCAGCCAGCCGCCACTTCTGCCCAGCCTTCGCTCTTTGCCACGCCGAAAAAAGCGTGGACTCTGCTGCTGCTCGTCTTCCTCGCGGTTTATGGCGCCGCGCTGTTCTCTCCGTCGCTGCTCGACGATGCTGACTCCACCCACGCCCAGGCCGCCCAGCACATGGCCCTCACCGGCGACTGGGTCACCCTCTACGTCAACGGCATCCGCTACCTCGAAAAGCCGCCCCTCCCCTACTGGATCGTGGCCGTCGATTATCATCTCTTCGGCTTTAACGTATTCGCCACCCATCTGCCCATGGTGCTGGCCGTGCTCGGATGCGCGCTCATCGCCTGGCTCTGGAGCCGGCGCGCGTGGGGTGACCGCGCCGCCTTCTATGCGGCTCTGGCGGTGCTCACCTCCGTCGGCGTCTTCCTCTTCACCCGTTTTCTCATCCCCGACTCCATCATTACCTTCTTCCTCCTCCTCGCACTCTATTCCTTCATCACCGCTGTCGAGGACCGCAAGCCCGCGCGTTTTTACGCCGCCTACGCCTCCGTCGCCCTGGCCCTGCTCGCCAAAGGCCTCATCGCGATCGTCTTCTTCGGAGCCTCCGTTATCCCGTACCTCGCCATCACCGGTGAGTGGCGCCGCTGGCGTCAGTTCCGCCTCTTCACCGGCCTGCTCCTCTTCCTTGCCATTGGCGCGCCGTGGCACATCCTCGCCGGACTGCGCAATCCTGACCATGGCAACCCCGCAGGCAACGTGCCCACCCCCGGCCACGTCCATGGATTCTTCTACTTCTACTTCATCAACGAGCACGTCCTGCGTTTCCTCGGCCTCCGTTACCCCCACGACTACAATCGCCAGCCTTGGTTTGTCTACTGGATCGGCCAGCTCATCTGGATCTTTCCCTGGAGCCTCTTTCTCCCCGTCGCCCTTCGACGCGCCTGGCGCAATCGCCACCTCTTCTACTCCGACCTGCGCTACGACGCCACCAACACCATCCAGTTCCTCGATCCCAAACTCAGCGCGTACGAATCCTCCGCCCTCGCCGCGCGCCTCCGCTTCCGCGCCCGTACCAGCCTGCTCCTCGCGCTCTACGCCGGTTTCATCCTCGTCTTCTTCGCGCTCTCCACCAACCAGGAGTACTACACCTGGCCCATCTATCCCGCTGTGCTCATGCTCATCGCCGGCGCTCTGGCCACGGTTGAACAGTCGCCGCAGGGTACTCAATCCGGCTCCGGCCGCTGGATCGCCTCGGCGCATGTCTTCCTGGCTGTCATCGGTGTTGCCGTCGCCGCCGCTCTCGCCTGGGGATTATGGGAATCCCGCCATCTCCCCTACATCGCTGACATCGGCACCCTCATGGCCCATCGCGGCGTGGGTGGTTACTCGCTCTCGATGTCTCATTTCTTCGACCTGACCGGCCCCTCGCTGGCAGCGCTCCGCCTGCCCGCCATCCTCGCCGCCTTCGCGTTCTTCGCCGGCCCTCTCGCCGCCTGGCGTCTGCGCCGCCGGGGTCATGCCGTCGAAGCCACCGTCAGCGTCGCCTTCACCCTGGCCGTGATCCTCATCGCCGCCCACATCGCGCTGGTGCGCTTCCAGCCCATGCTCTCCTCGAAGTCCATGGCCGATACCATCAACCGCCTCACTGCTGAGCCCGGCAACGCCAACGCCCAGCTCATGCTCTATGGCGATCAGTCCGATGGCTCCTCGATCATCTTCTATACCCGCCGCCAGGCCCTGCTGGTCCACGGCCGCAACTGGTACTTCGCGCCTGACAAGGAAGAAGACCGCGGCCAGCTCTTCGGCTCCTCCATGATCTGGGGCTCCGATTATCCTGACGCACCCCACATCTTCCTCAGCGACGCCGATCTTCTCCGTCTCTGGGGCACTGGCCCGCGCCGCTTCCTCTTTGTCCCCGGCGACTTCCACGACCACGTCGAGGCCCTCCTCCACGCGCGGCTCTATAAGGTCCAGGAAGTCTCCGACAAAACGCTCTATACCGACCGCCCCCTCTGATCGCTTGAGCCGGCCGCTCGCTTCTTCGCCACCCGCTTTAATGTGAGCTGCCCCCGGCTTGCTTCGGAAAAAAACTGCCCCCGCTGAGGGTCCGCCCTCCGGAATATCGCTTACTCCAGCAGAGACGCCTGAGCCTCCGGTTCCCGCTCCGCTGCCCGGCGTTCAGCAAAGGAGAAGCTCCAGTGAAAATGATCTATTCCCAGCAGGCCGTCGTCCGCGTGTGGCGCAATCTCAAGATGCTCGGCAAAGTGCCCACCTCCCACTTCGGCCACGCCGCCGTCACCGTCATGGGCACCTGCGTGAAAACCACGCCCGGCCTTGACCCCTACACGCAAAACATCAGCTTCTGGCCCGGAGAAGGAGCAGGGTTTCATAACGCCTTCAGCGATCAACCTGGCTCCTTCTCCCCCGATTCCCTCAACGACAAGATCAACGAGATGAATGCCCTCACCGCCATCCGTCTCGAAGTAGCCTACTGCCGCAGAGAAGGCATCCTTTATCCCAAAGAATGGAACCGTCTCCTGCGCGAAGAGGGCAAGACGCCCCTGCCCGTCCCTCTGACCGGACAAAAGCGCATCGCCGACTCGCCCAAAGGCGAGGCCGGCTTCCTCGAAGGCGCCTACTATCGGCTGAAGGACGGCACGCAGGTTCCCGTGCCTGCCTGGTCCCAAAGCCCGCAGTCCAAAATCTGCCTCCCCGGCCTTCGCGCCGCAGGCAAAAGCTGGGGCCTCAACACCAATCGCATGGGAAACTGGTGGATTGACTTCCAGAAAACCAACGCCCAGTACCGCGCCTTCAGCCCCAAACACAACTGCGTCGGCGTTGCCCTCGAGGGACTGCGTGAAGGTGGGGCCGCGGCCATTCTCCCCCTCCCCAAAGTTCGCTCCTACGGCGAACCCATCCAGGTCGAGCAGTACGCGCAGGCGCTCGAATATGAGCTCAACCGCCTTGAGGGCCAGACCCATTTCCTCGACATGGATATCCGGAGTTGTCACCTCGCCCTGAAACCCGTGCCTGTGAATCAGCTCATGGACGGTCTGTGGCAGCCGTCCCACTGGAAAAAAGCCAGCGCCCTCGGCGTCATGTACCGTCGCAGTCCCCTCATCCAGGAAATGGACGGGCTGCTGGAGCAATTCGCGAGGTTGACGTGGAAATATGCTTTCGTCGAGAAATTCGACCTCTTTGTCAGGCTCTTCCGCGCTGTCGTCAGGCACCGCCAGGACAAGAGCGACAGCAAACGCTCCGAATCGGTCGCCCAGCTCGGCACTCAAATACTCGACATTCTGGCGCGCACCGGCTTCTACGACGATTACAAACCGGCCCACGCGTAGTGTGCCGTCGCTGAAGCTCTCTCAGGATTTGTTCGCTGGCTTTGTCTCACGGCACGGATTCAAAGAGCCTGCGGAAAACTCGCCGCTTTGAAGGGGCATGACTTTACTCGTGCCGTAAGTGCCACAAAATAGGTTGGGCTTCAGCCCCTGAGGGGCGACGATCGGCCTCAAAGGCGAGCTTTCCGCAAGCTCTTCGAAGTGCCGCAGAGCGGATAAACTCCGACAGGCTTCACCGCTTGCTGGGCTCTGAGCTACCGGCTACGAGCTACCCGCTGTCACAATGCCTCACTGCAGGGTTTTCACTTTGACCGTTTGCGGCACACCCGTCAGTTCGAACTGCTCGTCGTTCAGCGGCAGATTCACACGCAGCTTCTGGATCGACAGAACAATCTGGTACTGCTCCAGCGGCCGCTTGATCGTGATCGTCCCCGGGAACAGCTGCGTCCCGAACTTCTGCAGCGGCCCGTAGATTGTCTGCGTCTGAATCTGCCCGTTCTGGTCGTAGATGTCTTCCCCCACTGGCCGCAGATCGAGCCGGTTGAACTCGATCACCCGCTCCGCCAGCAGAACATGACTGTCGCCCTGCTGCCGCATCACGTTCAGCAGATACTCAGGCCGCACTTCCAGCTTCTTCGTCTTCGGGTTGACCGTCGTATCGCTGTCCGCAGTCATCGACAGCATGTCCTCCGGCCCGATCTTCCGAATCAGCAGCGAGTCGAAGAAGATGTAAGGCCGCATGTTCTCGAAGGCATTCGATGACTCCTTCGTCACCGCGTTCGGCCCCTCGATCAACTCGTTCTTCGGCGGAATCCACAGCTTGAACGTATTGCCGTCACTGGCCATATCGAACAGCCGCGTCCGCACAAACGGCGCCAGCCCGATCACCCGCAGCGACTCCGGCTTCCGCAGCAGAATGTACCCCGTGAACGAGGTGTAGGTCTTTTCCTTCCCCTTCAGCGACCCGCCCTCACTGGCCGTGAACTCCACCGTGGCACTCATCGAGTTAATCGCGTCGTACTGGCGGTTGATGCTGTCCACCAGCTGCTGCGGAGCCGCCGACAGCACGTTGGTCGGCATGATCGCCTGCGGCACTTTCCGCGTGTGCACCAGGCACCCGTTCAGGGCCGGCAGCGCCAGCGTTATCGCGACAACAACTCTGGTCCGCAATCGATGCATTCGCCTCAGCCCAGCAATCTGCGAGTATACCGGGTGCGTTCAGCCCGAAACGAGACGGTCGGCGGCTTCACCTGGTCTCGTTCTGCCGCACCGCCCGCCGATAGGCTTCCACGTCTTTCGCATGCTCCTCGATGGTCGAGGAGAACCGCGACTGCCCGGACGGATCCGCGCCCGCCGCTACAAAATACAAATAATCCGTCTGCGCCGGGTGCATCGCCGCCTGCAGCGACTTCACGCCGGGATTGCAGATCGGCCCCGGCGGCAACCCCGCGTGCCGATACGTGTTGTACGCCGAATCTGCCTGCAGGTCCGACTGGTAGATTGTCCCCCGATACCGCCCCTCCAGCAGCGCCGCATAGATGACCGAAGGATCCGTCATCAGCGGCATATTCTTGTCCAGCCGATTGTCGAAGACGCTCGCCACCAGGGGCCGCTCCTGATCGAGCGGCGTCTCCTTCTCCACCAGAGAAGCCAGAGTCACTGTCTGGTGGTAGTCGCTGGTCAGTCCCATCGCCTGGGCCTCCTGCCGGAATCGCCGCACCATCGCCGCCATCATTTCCTGCGCGGTCATATGCCGCGTGAAGTGATACGTATCCGGGAACAAGTACCCTTCCACGCTGGGTGCCGTGGGGTCCAGATCCGCGATCAGGCTCCTGTCCTGCTGCGCCGCCTTCACGAATTCGCCCTTCCCGCCCAGCCCCGCCGCCTGCAGCCGCTCCCCGATGTCAAAGACGTTCGACCCCTCCGGAATCGTGACCGCGATGGTGTAGACGTCCCCGCGCCGCAGCCGGTCCCACACTTCTGTCATTTTTATCGGGTGATCGAAGCGATATTCCCCCGCCTTCAGCGTGCGCCCCCGCGCTACGTACAGGGCCAGAAATATATCCTTACTGCGGATAATGCCCTGCTGCTTCAGCTGCGCTGCAATCTGCGACGTCGACATGCCCGGGTTAATATCGACAAACGTCTCCGTATGCGGCCCCGCGGGAACCAGCAGCACAAATCCAAAGGCGCCGGCCGCCACCACAAAGATAAGAAGTAAGAGGAAAAAGAAGCGTCGCACGCCGTCCTGGAAACCTTCAGTCTTTGATTCTCTAACTGATTGTAAGATGCGGTCTTTTCGCCTCTCAAACGGTATTGAAAGCAACCTCTTTTCGGCCCTCCGGGGACTCCTCGATCGGCCGCTTATCCCTGGCTGCCTCAGCATTGGCCGTTTTAGCCCTGACCGCATCACCCCTGGCCGCATTTCGCTGACCGGCCCTTAGCTGCCCCTGTACCATCTTCCTTGTGCCCGCTCGCCTCCTCGGCCTCGATTTCGGTGACCGCCGCATCGGCGTCGCTGTTTCCGACGAACTTGGGCTCACCGCTCAGCCCGTCCTCACCCTGGTCCGCAAAAACCTCAAACTGGACCTGAAATCCCTCGGCCGCCTCCTTCGCAAATTCGACTGCTCCGCCATTGTTCTCGGCAATCCCCTCTACATGTCCGGCGACATCAGCCCTCAGGCGGCCAAAACCCACGCCTTTGCCGAATCCCTCCACGAGGCCTTCGCCCTCCCCGTGCACCTGTGGGACGAGCGCCTCACCTCCGCCGAGGCGCACCGCCATCTCCACGCCGCCGGCCGCCCCGGCTCCGAGCACCGTGCCGTAGTCGATCAGGTGGCCGCCGTACTCATCCTCCAGAGCTTCCTGGACGCCCAAAGATACGGCAGCGGCAGCGAAAACCGCGGCATCGTATAATCAGGAAAAGGGGGCACGCGGCCCCGGCTGCGGATGCCTCCTTTTTCTATTCCCTTTTCTGGGGCCTGTTTCCTCTCTGCCGCGCTCCAGGGCGCCCTGCGGAGCGGAGGTGCTGTCGCGCTTCTGCATCGCCTCGGTCTTGCCTTCGATCCGGCTCGGAGCGATCCGTCCTCAGCGGAACAGCCGCATGCCGGAACACATTAAAAAGAAGCTTCAGGAAGAGATCAAACAGCTCGAGCACGAACTGGCCCACGAGCTGCCCGCCGAAATCAAAAAGGCCGTCGCTATGGGCGACCTCAGCGAGAACGCCGAGTACCACATGGCCAAGCAGCGCCAGGACTTCGTCAACGCGCGCCTTGGCCAGCTGAAGAAACGCATGGCGGAACTTGCACTCGTCAATCTCTCGAACATTCCGCGCGATCGCGCCGCCTTCGGCTCCACTGTGCTCGTCTACGACACTTCGAAAGATGAGAAAATCGAGTACAAGCTCGTCACCAGCGAAGAATCCGACGTGAGCAAAGGCCTCATCTCCACCACCTCTCCCATCGGCAAAGCGCTGGTGGGCAAGCAGGTTGGCGATATGGCCACCGTCGTCACGCCCAATGGCAGGCGCGAGCTCGAAGTGCTGAAGTTAGCGACGATTCACGACGAAACCGAAGAAGCAGCAAAAGCCGGAAAGTAGAGGCCGCGATGGCCCGCGACAACAGTTCCCCCAGCACCTGGACCAGTGCCTTCGGGCGCGCCTGCGGCGTGCTCCTGCAGGCTATTGTCGACGGGCTGTCCCTGACCCGCATCTCTCCCAACGTCCTCACCTTCATCGGGCTCATCATCAACACCGCCGCCGCCGTCCTCTTCGGATTCGCCAACCAGCACAATTACGTCCGCATGTTCCTCTATGCCGGCCTGGTCATCATCGGCGCCGGCATCTTCGACATGGTCGACGGCCGCGTTGCCCGCCAGACACAGCAGGTCACGGTCTTCGGAGCCTTCTTCGACTCCGTCATCGACCGCTACTCCGATGTGGTCCTCTTCTTCGGACTGCTCGTCTTCTACGCCCGCGGCAACCGCCTCTTCTACGTCTTCCTGGCCGCCTTCGTCATGATCACCTCGCTGATGGTCAGCTACACCCGCGCCCGCGCGGAGGCCCTCATCGGGAGCTGTAAAGTCGGCTTCATGGAACGCCCCGAACGCGTCGTTCTCATCATCCTCGGCGCGCTCTTCAACCGCTGGGGTGTGATGGCGCCCGTCCTCTGGGTGCTGGCCGTTATCTCCACCCTCACGGTGATCCATCGCATCCGCTACACCTACCAGCGTACGCGCCATCTCGCGCCGGTCCGCGAAGACGTCCCTCTCGCGCAGACCATCGCCGTCCGCGATCCCCAGCCCCGCACCGAGCTCCCCACCCCGGACACTCCCCGCGCGTAGTTGTCTACACGGCCCTGTCCCGCCGGAGGCTGCGCTTCGCTTGAGGACTGCAAAACATACGATTCAATCACGTATTTTTGCACGCGCTGTTCAGAGAATTATTTCAAAAATGAGGATAGGGTCGGAACATGATCACGGGGCCGACCAGAGTTCATCGCCCAAATTGAAAAGGGAGCAGCCACCGCCGCTCCCCCCCAACACTCAATCCTCTCTGCTACCTGCTTCCAGCTTCCTGCTGCTCGTTGCTACGCTGGAGACTGACTGCTAAGCGCTGTCTCCCCTACCATCGTCCCCACGCCCGGCTGATGTAGTCCGTCATCGTCATCGTGATCAGCACGATAAACGTAAAGAAACCCGCCGCCACCGTCAGCATGGTCAGCCGCGAGCTGTACTTCACGTGCATGAAGAACAAAACCACCAGCGACATCTTGATGCACGCAATGGCCAGTGCCACCACCGCATTGAACGTCCCCAGTTCCATATAGGAAACGGCCGTGGTCGTCGCCGTCAGCACCAGCAGACAGGCGCCGATGATCAAATAGACTCGCGGGCTGACGATATGCTCTGCATGATGCGTCGGCTCCGACGCCTCGATATGCAGGTGGTGCTGATGTGTCGCCTCAGGAGAGTGTCCAGGTTCCATCTCAAGCTCCAATTCCGGGTCCCAAAGTTTTTCCTGAGCTCTGTGCTCTGAGCTCTGATCGCTGTGGTCACTGATGTCGACTGATCAGATACAACAGCGGGAACAGAAAGATCCACACTATATCGACAAAGTGCCAGTACAGTCCGAAGTTTTCTATGGGCGCCACATGCCCCGCCGTGTAAGCCCCGCCCTTCGCCTTGATCAGCAGGAACGTCAGCAGCGAAACGCCGATGATCATGTGCAGCGCGTGCATCCCGGTCATGGCGAAATACAGCGAAAAATACACCTGCGCCTTTTCCGCCATATCCGGGGGCAGCTTGTCGTCCGGATACGCCTTGGTCCCGTGCTCGAAGGTCGCCGGGCTGAAGTTCAGTCCCGGAACGTGATGCTCCACCCACTCGTCGTGCCACTCGTACGCCTTGACGCACAAAAAGCCGCAGCCCAGGATGATGGTTGCGATCATCCAGCCCACCAGCGCCTTGCGCATCCGCGTCTCAGCCGCATGGACGCCCATGGCCATCGTGAAGCTCGAAATGATCAGCAGCGTCGTGTTCAGCGTGCCCGCCCAGATGTGCAGCGAGTGGCTGCCCGCCACAAACGCCGGGTAGTACCAGTTGCGGAAGATCAGGTACGCGCAGAACAGCCCGCCGAAGAACATGATCTCCGTCAGCAGGAACAGCCACATGCCAAAGGTGGCCGCTTCCCGCTGCTGCGCGACATTCTCGAAGTGATGGCGCAGAAACGGCGGGTGCGCGTGTTCGACGTGGCCGGTCTCCGCCGTTTGTGCGGCAAGCGTTTGACTATCCAACGGTCGGCACCTCGCTCACTTTCGTAGATTCCAGCCACTCATAATCGTATGCTTCGTGGGTCACAATCGGCGTCTCCACGAAGTTTTCCGTCAGCGGCGGCGACTGGATCTGCCATTCCAGACCCGTAGCCTGCCACGGATTGGGCCCTGCGATCTTCCCGTACTTCAGCGACCAGGTCAGATACAGCAGGGGCAGCATATACCCCACACCCAGCACGCTGGCGCCCGCGCTCGAGAAGACATTCAGCACCTGAAACTCCGGCGGATACGCCGCGTACCGCCGCGGCATGCCCAGATATCCCAAAATGAACTGCGGGAAGAAGGTCAGGATAAACCCGACGAAGGTAATCACAGCAGCCAGCTTCGACACGCCCTCCGGATACATCCGCCCCGTCATCTTCGGCCACCAGAAATGCACGCCCGACAGATACGCCATCAGCATGCCGCCCACCATCACGAAATGAAAGTGCGCCACGATGAAGTACGTCTCCGTCAGGTGGATATCCATGCCCATCGATCCCAGGAAAACGCCCGTGAGCCCGCCGATCGTGAAGAGTCCGATGAAGCCGAACGCATACAGCATCGGCGTTTCGAACGTGATCGATCCCTTATACAGTGTGGCCGACCAGTTGAAGATCTTGATCGCCGAAGGCACCGCCACCAGCATGGTCAGCAGCGAAAACACCAGCGCCGAGTAGTTCGAGATGCCCATGACGAACATGTGATGGGCCCACACGAAGAACCCGAACACCGCAATCGCCACCGATGAGAACGCAACCGCCGTATAGCCGAACACCCGCTTGCGCGAGAAGGTGCTGATCACCTCGGAGATCACGCCCATGCCCGGCAAAATCATGATGTACACGGCCGGGTGCGAATAGAACCAGAACAGATGCTGGAAGAGCAGCGGGTCGCCGCCCTTGGTCGGGTCGAACACTCCGATCCCGATCGTCCGCTCCAGCACCACCAGCACCAGGGTGATGGCCAGCACCGGCGTCCCCAGCACCATCAGGATCGACGCCGCATAGTGCGACCACACAAACAGCGGCAGCCGGAACCACGTCATGCCCGGCGCGCGCATCCGGTGGATGGTCACGATGAAATTCAGTCCGGTGAAGATCGAGCTGAACCCCGCGACAAACACCGCCAGTCCTGCCGTCACCACGTGCGTGTTCAGGTAGTGCGTGCTCAGCGGTGTGGTGAAGGTCCACCCGGTGTCCACGCCGCCGAAAACCAGTGCGGCGATGATCATGATGCCTGCGACGACATATAGATACCAGCTCAGCAGGTTGATCTTCGGAAACGCCAGGTCCTTGGCGCCCACCATGATCGGGATCACGAAGTTCCCCACCGTCGCCGGCACCGACGGCACCAGGAAGAAGAAAACCATGATCAGGCCGTGCGCGGTGAACACCTTGTTATAGGTGTCGGGAGCCAGCAGATCGCTGGCCGGCGTCAGCAGTTCCAGCCGAATCAGACCTGCCATCGCCCCGCCGATGAAGAAGAAGAACGTAATCGAGATCAGGTACAGCATCGCGATCCGCTTGTGGTCGCCCGTCAGCAGCCAGCTCTTCAGTCCGTATTCCTTGTTCAGATACGAAACCTTCGGCAGCGTCGCTGTCGTCTGGTCCGGCAGAGATACGATTGTGCTCATTGCTTCACCATCCCTGGCGCCATTACCGGGGCCGATGTCCCCGGCGGCGTCGTTCCCGTCTGCACGGGCTGTGCTCCGCTGTTGTCGATCGTCTGCTCGATCCGGTACTGCGAATCAAGACGTTTTATATATTCCACCAGATCGATCAGCCCTTCTTCGCTGACCTGCCCCTGATACGTCGGCATGATGGGCGCGTACCCGGCCACCTCGTGCATCGTGGGATTCAAAATTGTGTCCCGGAGGAACGCATCGTCGGCCGTGATGAACTGTCCGTTGCTCATCTGCACGTGCGATCCGTACACGTTGGCGAGGTTCGGTCCGTGCGCGTTCGCGCTGCCGTTGTGGCACGAGTTGCAGCCCAGACTCGCAAACAGCCGCTCCCCGTTCTGCGCCAGCGAATTGCCGCTCGTCGAGCCCGCCGCCCACGCCTGATAATCCTCCGGTGTCATCGCCACCACCTGGCCGATCATCTGCGAGTGCAGCGTGCCGCAATACTGCGTGCAGAACAGGTGATACGTCCCCGGCGTCGTCGCCTCAAACCACTCCGTGTTGTAGCGCCCCGGAATCACCTCGCGCTTCACACGAAACGCCGGGATCGAGAAGCTGTGGAACACATCCTGGGAAATCATCGTCAGCTGAATCGGCCGGTTGATCGGGATGTGCAGCGCATTGATCTCGTGCTGCCCGCCCGGATGCTCCACCTTCCACATCCACTGCTTCCCCACCACATAGATGTTCATGGCGTTCGGCGGCGGGCTGTATACGCGGAAGTACAGCAGCGCGCCCCACACGAAGCAGATCATGAACAGGATCAGCGGAATAATCGTCCAGGTCGCTTCCAGCAGCGTCGACCCCTCGATCTGCGTCGCCGTCGGGTTCATGTCCTTTCTGTAGCGAATCGAAAACGTGACTACCAGGAAAGCGACCGCCGCCAGACCTACAACCGAGATCAGAATCAGGAAGAAATACAGCGCATCCGCGTACGGCGCAATCGTCGATGCTTCCGGCGGGAAGATCGCGAAGTTCGTAAGCCAGTGGATTAAAAATTGCCAAAGTACCGGACTGATGAAATGCTGCATCGTCGCCCTTTATCCGTTCACCGTGTGAGTAGTCTGTCTGCTCGTCGGGATCGCCTCCCGCGCTTCCCGGATGTCACGCCGGAAGTTCACCAATAAAAATGAGCCCAGGAACAGCGCCGTCAGGATTCCGCCCGCCTGGAAAATCCGAATGTACAGCAGCGTGTGCCGATTCAGCGTGGGATCGTACCGATAGCAGTACGTCAGTAGATTGTCCACCAGCGACCCGATCGTGCCGTGCGACGCTTCCACCAGCCCCAGCTGCAGATCCTTCGGGGAAAACTCCACCCCCAGGTAGTACTGCGCCAGCCGGCCTTCCGGCGTTACCAGCTCGACCGCGCTCGCATGGGCAAACTGCGTCATCTTCCCGTCCGGTCCCTGCATCGGCACGTAGCCGAAACCCACCGTGCTGGCCAAAGTCCGGATCGCCGGCTCCTGCCCGGTCAGAAAATGCCACCCGTTCGCTGTCTGCAGCCGCCCATACCTTTTCAGGTAAAACGCCTTCTCCCGCGCCGCGATCTCCGGCGTCTCGGTGGGATCGATGCTCACCAGCACCACATCGAAATCCCGCCCTGGATTCAGTTTCAACATCTCCAGCGCGCCCACCAGACCGTCGATCTCTTCCGGACACAGAATCTTGCACTGGAAGTACACCAGCGACAGGATCACCGGCCGCTTGCCGAAATAATCGCCCAGTTGCACAGCCTTGCCCGTCTCATCCCGAAACGCCAGATTCAGCGGAAGCTGCGTATTCAGCCGCTGCTGAATGCTGATCTTCTTCAGCAGCAGTGGCTGCTGCTCGGCCGGCGCTCCCGGCTTCTGCAAGCCGAACCACTGGCTCTGTGCCTGCGCGCGCGAACCAGCGGACAGGCCCAGCAGCGCACACCCAAACGCCAGCGCCGCCATCCTTCTTCCCCACCGCCGAATTGTGCAACCACGCCGCATTATCCCTGTTGCCCCTTACCTGCTGTTTCGCCACCAGCCACCAGCTACCAGCTATCTCGCTAACTGCCGGGCCGCTTTATCGCTGGATGCTGGCCGCTTCCCCATCACTGGTTATCTGCCTTCGCCGAAGACTGCTCGCCCGCCTCGGCCGCCTGTCCGTGCACTTCCTGCTCATACGCAGTCTGCGCAAAACCATCCGTCAGCGGCATCTGCACCACCGGTTGCGAATCGCCCATCATCAGCGCCTGCTGCTGTTCGGACGGCATCACCGGCAATCCGTGCTGCGCAATGATCTCCATGGCCCGCTCGATCGGAATCCGCACCGTCCCCTTGCTCCGATCCACCCAGCTGTAATAGTTCAGCAGCAGATCCTCGCGCTCGTGCAGCTGCATCAGGTCCTGATTGCCGTCGTCCGTCTCCAGCCGCGGCGTCGGGAATTGCTGGCTCAGCTTCGCCAGCTGCTCCTGCTCCAGCTGCGGACCCGACCGGATGCTCTTCGTCGGCGCAATCTGGTTCTGCGCCGCCCACTTGTTGGTCGGCCCATCCGCCCGGATCAGGCCGTTGTTGATCACCTTGCCCATCACAAAGCAGAGCACGAAGAAAACTCCAACCGAAACAAACAGCCCGATCAGGAAGACCATGATGCCGCCCACGCTGGCATCCGTAACCTCGTAGCCTTCCCGGACCGACGCCTCGCTTTGGTGAGCCTTCGGATCCAGGTTCTTCCGGTTTTGCCCGCTCTCCGGACTATGCATGGACATAATCGTGCTCCAGAATCTCCGCCAGATGCGGATCGTTGGTCGCGATCAGCGGACGCGTCTTCAGTTGCCCGAAGTAGTACACCAGCCAGAACGAGAACAGCGCGGCCGGCACTGCCAGGTATTCGAAGATCCCAAAACTCCAGTGCAGGTTCCGTGCCGCATCTTTGAAGTTGGGCTCGATCAGCCAGAACATATCCCAGAATCCGGCCAAGATCATGATGCAGCAGGTCACCGACAGCCGGCTCTGGATGCGCTTCAGATCCCGCGACAGCAGCAGGGCGAACGGAATCAGCCAGTGGAAGATCACGTCCAGCGTGGCGATCACGCCCCAGCTGCCGCGAATCCTGTCCAGATACCAGGGAATCTCTTCCGGCGAGTTTCCTGACCAGATAATCAGGAATGCTGCGAACGCAAAGTAGATGTTCAGCATCACCAAAGCGAAGCACAGCTTGCCGAGATCATGCTGCTCGATGACTCTGAACGTGCTGCGGATTGGCTCCGCCTTGCTCAGACCGATCAGCGTCAGAATGGCCAGCGGCAGCACCACGAACGCTTCGCCCACCAGATACTGGAAGCCGTAAATCGTCGAGTACCAGGTCGGATCCAGCGACATAACCCAGTAGATCACCAGCAGGAACAGCAGCGCGGAGAACAGGACCACGCCAAAACCGCTGAGGTTCTCGAATTTCGTGCGCCAGTACGCGACGTTCGGTTCCGGATCCGCATCCCGCTTCACTGACCAGCGGTTCAGCAGCGTGATATACAGCCCGAAGATCGCGAAGCACACCAGTGAAACCCACCAGAAGTTCACCACGTTCAGCATCGGCGCCTTCCAGCGGATCGCGTGCGCCAGATCGTGGCTGATCTGCCCCTGCTGCAACGCCGTTTGCCAGTCCGCGTACTTCGCCCATGGATACAGCTGCCGGAAGGTCGCGCCCAGAATCGCCACCGGCAGGAACATCAGTACGATCAGCGGCCACGTCCGTGTCATCGCCTCCAGCGGACGCCGCACGATCAGCCCCCACTTGCCGCCCGAGAGGTACTGCACCATCAGCAGCGCCATCCCCCCGAAGCAGAAGCCGAAGCACATCACGAATCCGTCCAGCCAGCCGCGCAGCAGGTGGTTCCAGCCCAAATGCTCCGGATCCATCGCCTGCCCCAGAAATCCCAGAATCACCGCGAGCACTGAAAAGGTGGCTCCCGCCATCAGCGCCTTCCGCCGCCACACGTCGACATATGCCGGCGCCGACAGCGTTGCGGGCAATCCTTTGGTGAAATGACCGTTGGCCATGCCTTATCTCCGCGCTCCCTGCGGCCGTGCCGCGGGCCGGTTGGTTTCACCCTGCGTCGTTGCCGGCGCCGGTACGTTTTTTGAGGCTGGCTGCCGCGGATTCTCCGCCGGCGCCCCCGCTGCTACGCCTGCCGTCGGCTGGCTGTAGACCGCTGTCGACGGCATCGGCCACGGGCCGGCGGCGCTCGCCGGATATCCCTGCTGCTGCGCAATCGTGCTCAGGTTTTCCACCTGCTTTCCCGGCGGCACCATCGAAACATTCGCGGCCTGGCTCAGCTGCAGCGCCCGAATATATGCCGCAATCGCCCACCGGTCCTCCGGTGCTACCTGCGCCTTGTAGTCCGGCATAGCGCCGTAGCCATTGGTCATCACGTAGAAGTAGTGGCTCAGGGGCTCGCTCAGCCGCCGCGCATCGTGCAGATTGCCTGCCGGCTTATAGCCGCGCTCCACAATCATGCCCGCTCCGTTGCCCACCCGCGAGTGGCACGGCGTGCAGTACACATTGAAGCGCTCCTGTCCCCGCGCCAGCACCTGCATGGTCGCCGGGAACGGCATCATGTCCGCTTCCTTCCCGTCCATCAGCCCGGTATAGAAGTAATCGCTCTCGTACAGCTGGCCCCGCGCCACCGTGTGCTCCACCTGCGGCCGCACCGACCGCCCATCGGCGAACAGCGTCGTGCCGCGCTGCGGAAACATCCTCGGCTGGTTCTGCATATCCTGCCGGCAGCCCGCCGCCAGTACCAGCAACGCCAGTGCCCCACCCATACCCACACGCCGCCGCAGCGAAGCAGAGGCGGCAGCAGGCCGTCTGAGCTCTGCGCTCTGAGCTCCGATCTCTGTCGCGTTAATACTCCACCTCCACCACCGAAACCGGCGAGTGCGCTTCCAGAAAGCTCCGCGTCTCCGTCACATCGAACTTCGGGTCCGTCGACTCCAGGCACAGGAAGAACTTGTCGGTAGTCGCTCCGTTGCGGAAATTTGGCGCGTTGAAGACCGGATGATACGGCTTCGGCAAACCACACAGCGCCAGCATCCCGAAGCATGCCGACAGGCCGGACCACAAAATCGTCCATTCGTACGCGGGCACCACAAACGCCGGCCACGAATAGTACGGCCGCCCCGCAATGTTCAGCGGATACGCCCAGACCGCAATCCACGTCTCCAGTGCGAACATGGCCGCCAGCCCCAGCAGGCCGCCCAGCAGGCACACCAGCGAAACTTCGTCGCGATGGAACCCGATCGCCTCCGCCGCCTCTTCCACCGGATACGGCGTATAGCAGTCCATCCGGCGATAGCCCTCGTGGTACGCAGCCTCGGCCGCGTGGACCAGATGCGTGGGCGAATCGAACTCGGCCATCAGGCCGTACAGCCCCTCAGGTAAAGGCATCAGTCACCTGCCTCCGGCAGTGGTTCCGCGTGCTCCCGCACCTTCGCCTGCGGCAGCATCAGCCGCAGCTCCGACATGGGAATCATGGGCAGGAACCGAATGAACAGGAAGAAGAGGAACGTGAACAGCCCCAGCGTTCCCGCGAATGTCATGTAATCCCACTTCGTCGCCCGATACGTACCCCACGACGAGGGCAGATAATCGCGCGTCAAACTCGTCACCACAATCACGAACCGCTCGAACCACATGCCCGTGTTCACGATCAGCGACATCAGGAACATCAGCCCCACGTTCGTGCGGAACCGGCGCAGCCACATCAGCTGCGGCAGCGCGATGTTGCAGGTAATCAGCACCCAGTACGACCACCCCATGGGCCCGAACATGCGGTTCCACATCATGAAGTATTCCCAGTGGCTCGCCGAATACCAGGACATGAACACTTCGGTGGAGTAGCCGTAGGCCACGATCATCCCCGTCGCCAGCATGACCTTGCCCATGTTGTCGATGTGCCGGATCGTGACCAGATCTTCGAGGTGATAGAACTTCCGAATTGGAATCGCCAGGGTCAGCACCATGGCGAAACCCGAATAAATGGCGCCGGCCACAAAGTAGGGCGGGAAGATCGTCGTGTGCCAGCCCGGCAGCAGCGCCACCGAGAAGTCGAGAGAAATGACGCTGTGTACGGAGAGCACCAGCGGCGTCGCCAGGCCGGCCAGCAGCAGCGAAGCGGTCTCGTACCGCACCCAGTGCCGCACCGAGCCGCGCCACCCCACCGACAGCAGACCGTAGAAGAACTGCCCCACCTTCGAGCTCGACCGGTCCCGGAGCGTCGCCAGATCGGGGATCATACCCATGTACCAGAACACCACCGAAATCGTCGCGTAGGTCGACACCGCGAAGACGTCCCACAGCAGCGGCGACCGGAACTGCGGCCAGTAGTTCATCGTGCTCGGATACGGAAACAGCCAGTACCCCAGCCACGGCCGGCCGACGTGGATCAGCGGGAACATGCCGGCGCAGACCACGGCGAAAATCGTCATCGCCTCGGCAAAGCGGTTGATTGAATTGCGCCAGCTCTGCTTGAACAGCAGCAGAATCGCCGAGATCAGCGTCCCCGCGTGGCCGATACCGATCCACCACACGAAGTTGATGATGGCGAAGCCCCACGCCACCGGGATGGTAATGGCCCAGATGCCTACGCCCTTCAGGAACAGCCACGTCACCGCCGTCAGCAGCATCGCGACGAATCCGCCGGCTACCATGAATCCAAACCACCATCCGAGCGGCGTGTGGCTGGTCAGCACGATGCGGGAGACCTTCTCGGTTACCGACTTGAAGGTGTGCCCCGGCGCGATGACCCGGTATTCCCCGGTAACCGGATCCACCATCGGGTTGTGTATGGGTGCGTCTTTTGTTGCCATGCGCTCCGAGTCCTCTTACCGTTCACCAGCCTGCAGCTTCCAGGCGCCAGTTCCCGTCTTGCTGGCCGCTACTTTCCTGGCCGCTTCATCCCTGACTGCTGGCCACTGACTGCTGACTGCTGGCCGCTGCCTGGCTCTGATACTCCCCCAGCTCCCGCGCCAGGTCTTCGTTGATATTGATCACGCCCGCCACATACGTCGTCCGCGGCCGCGTATTGATGTCCGCCAGCACCCCGTAGGTGCGCGCATTGGTCTTGATCTTTGCCACCCGGCTCTGCCGGTCGTTGATGTTGCCGAACTCGATCGCGTCCGTCGGGCACGCCTGCTGGCACGCCGTCCGGATCTCCCCATCGCGTATATCGCGGTTTCCCTTGTCCGCTTCGATCTTCACTGCCTCGATGCGCTGCACGCAGTAGCTGCACTTCTCCATCACGCCGCGGCTGCGTACCGATACATCCGGGTTGCGCATCAGCTTCAGGCTCTCCGTCTCGTAATCGGAGTACAACAGGAAGTTGAAACGCCGCACCTTGTACGGGCAGTTGTTCGAGCAATAGCGCGTGCCCACGCAGCGGTTATAGACCATCATGTTCAGGCCTTCCGGCGAGTGCACCGTTGCGCCCACAGGGCAAACTTGCTCGCACGGCGCGTTCTCGCAGTGGTGGCAGGTCATCGGCTGGAAGTGCGCCCGCGGCGCCGAGAGATCGCCCTCGAAGTACGTATCGATGCGGATCCACTGCATCAGGCGTCCGACCTTTACCTGATGCCGCCCCACCACCGGAATATTGTTTTCCGCATAGCAGGCCGTCACACAGGCATTGCAGCCCACGCAGGAGTTCAGATCGATCGACATCCCCCACGCGTTCTTGTCGTAGCGGTACGCCGGGAACATGCTCTCGTCCGGCTCCGGCACGTCGCGCCCCGGGCCCTGATGCGCAAACTCGGGATCCGCCTTGTACTCGGTCAGCGTCGCGTAACGGATGATCCCGCGGTCCAGCGACTCGTTGCCCTCGATCGAATGCGTCCCGCTGCCATCGCCGCCCGCAAACACCGCGCGCTGATCGATGTGGTGACTCTTCGTAACGCAGATGTCGTAGATGTCGCCCGTCTTCCGCAGCGTCGCGCCCGACTGCGCCCACGGCATGTCCGAACGCTGGATCAGATACGCGTTGTAGCCGACGCCGCCAGCCACCCGGCCCATCCTCCGCCCCTGCCCCAGCGTCACCAGCACCACACCGTCCGGCTGTCCCGGAACCGCCAGCGCTCCGGCGATAATCTTCTTCCCGCCGACTGAAATCTCAACCGCGTCGTTCTCCGCGAGCCCGGCCTTCTCCATGGTCGCGAAGCTCATCTGCGCCGCGTTGTCCCACGACAGGTTCGTCACCGGCCGCGGAATCTCCTGCATCCAGCCCACATTCGCGTAGCGCCCGTCATACACATGTGCGTCCGGCCGGAACGCCACTTCCAGGCCTCCGCCCGCCGCGGCTGTCGCATTGCCCGCCCCGCTGCCGCCCTTCGGCGTCACATCCTTTGGCTGATATGCGGTGTTCTCGATCCACCCATCGTGCAGCACCTTGCGCCAGTTGAACTCGAAGTCGCCCTGCGACAGCTGCTGCTTCCACGTCCCGCGCACTGCGTCGTAAGCTGAAACATCCGGCTCGTCCAGCATCGACTGCAGAATCTCGTGCGCCGAGTGCCCGCCGTACAGCGGATCGATCATCGGCTGGATCACGCTTACCGTGCCGTCGTACGCCCGCGCGTCCGACCACATCTCCAGATAGTGCGCGTTGTTGATGTGCCAGTGCGTCGTCTCGCCCGTCTCGTCCACATGCGAGCCCAGATGCACCACCGTCTTCACCTTCGCCAGCGCGCTCTCGAAATCCACGTCTGCCGGCGCCGAGTACACCGGGTTGGCATTCAGAATCACCAGCCAGTCCACCTTGCCGGCATTCATGTCCGCCACCAGCGATTTCAGCTCGTCGGCCTGGATCGACGGCATCGGGTTCACCGGATCGGTGTACACCACCGCCTTGCCCACATTGCCCAGCGCCTGGTTGATCGCGAACGCCGCCAGATGCACCTCCGGCGGCGCATACTCGCCTGGAATCACCACGCACTTGCCTGCGCTCGCCTTCAGATCCGCAGCCACACCCTGCAGGTATTTCGCCTCGTGATCCGACCAGTTTCCGCCGCCATTACCGCCCGCTCCCAGCGCGTTCGCCAGCGACTGCGCAAATGCCGCCATCTGACTCGGCTTCAGCGCCAGCCGGTGCTCCGCCTTGAATCCCGTCGTTGTCGTCACCGACTCCACGACGTACAGCCGGTTCATCTCATCGGTGCCCTGCAGTTTCCGCTTCTGCGCGTAATCCCGCGCCAGCTTATGGAAGCCGGGGAACTGCGCGCCGCCCAGAAAATCCGCGTCCAGCGACAGAATCACATCCGCCTGATCCAGCCGGTACTGTGCATCCACGAAATCGCCAAAGGCCTGCTTCGCCGCCGTGTAGTGGCTGTCGCGATTCGCAGGGTCGTACTGCACGAACTTCGCCTGCGGATAGTTCTTCTGCCCCTGCTGCCACTGGCCGGCGAGCGTCGGTGAGGTCACCGTCGCGCTCAGGAAATACAGCCCCTGCCCGCCCTGCGCCTTCTTGTCCGCCAGCATGCTGCGGAACGCCGCCAGAAATGCCGGCCACGTCCGCGTGTTGCCCCGGTACAGCACGTGCTGCGAGCGGTCCGGATCGTACAGATCCAGCAGCGTCGCCTGGGTAATCGGGTCCGATCCGCCGCGCGTATACGGATGCTCCGGGTTGCCATCCACCTTGATGGGACGATAAGCGTCGCTCTTGATCAGCGCCGGAACCGCGCCCGTCGTGAAGGGAAACGCCGTCGCAAAATACACCGGCTTGCCCAGAATCAGATCTTCCGGCGCCTTCACGTACGGCATAATCGGCTCGTCCGGCTGCTTCGTGCATCCCGCGAGGCCTGCCAGCGCCATCGACGCGCCCATCACCTTCAGAAAATTGCGCCGCGAGACCGGGTCGATCCACTCCGAAGCCTGCGAAGGAAACTCCTTCGCCACCAGCTCCTCGAACTCCGGCGCCTCCGCCAGCTCATCAATCGACCGCCAAAACTTCTTGCCGTTCTGGTTTGCCAGCTTCGCCCGCACCTCTTCGAGGGTTAGCTTCTTCGGCTCGATCTGCACCAGACTCTCCGTACGCATTTCGCCCACTGCGCCCTCGGCGGCCACTGTCTGCTGGCTGCTGGCTGCTGACTGCTCGTTGCTCTTCATCGGTGACAAACCTCGCAGCTGGTGAGTTCACGCGGGTTGCGAATGTCGTAGTGCCGAGCCAGAAAATCCCCCAGCGCCTCCTGATTCGTGAACTTCGCGTAGTGCAGCCCCGCCGGCAGCATCACCGGACTCGTATCCTCGCTGCCGATCTGCGTTCCCACCGCCTGCGCATGCATTCCAGGCAGCAGCTTGTTCAGCGAAGCCATCTGCGTCTCCCCGCCCAGCTCCGGATTCTTCTCCGTGCAGGTCACGCTCTCCGCCGTCGGCGTCCCCGTCTTCACATCCTCCGCCGCGCACCATACCGGCGTCAGCTCCGACGCCCCCTTCCACGCCATGTTGTAGATCTCGCTGGTCGGCCGCAAATTCTTCTCCGGATTGCGATGGCAGTTCAGGCACCACTCCATCTGCAGCGAATTCTGCATGTACATGATGGGCATCTGGTCCACACGGCCGTGACAGCTCGCGCACCCGATGCCCTTGTTTACGTGAATTTCGTGATTGAAGAACACGTAGTCCGGCAGGTCGTGCACCCGCGTCCACGGGATCGATTCGCCGGTCGCCCAGCTGTGCCGTACCGGCTCCAGCAGCTGCGCATCGGTCCAGATCTGCGCGTGACAGTTCATGCATGTCTTGGTGGGAGGAATCCCCGCGTAACTCGACTTCTCCACCGTCGTGTGGCAGTACTGGCACTGCAGGCCCAGTCCCTCGACATGATGCTTGTGGCTGAACGGTACCGGCTGATCGGCCCTCTGTCCCTGACGGGTCACCCATGGCGACCGCTGCAGTTCGTCGAGGCTGAGACCCAGGCCAATGATGATCAATCCCGTTAAGACCAGGCTCATCCGGGCCAGCGCGTTCGAGCTGCGGTCAAAAATCTGCGCCATGAATGCGTCCTGCTTCTCCTGGTGAATCGCTGCAGTTGGTGGGCTTCAGCATTCCCGGGAACTGCAAACACTCGACGCGATCATGAGTGACCAACGAAATCAACCCTCGCAGAGTATTTCCCGAAATTGCCATGCTGCTTCTCAGTGCGCGGAACTCCCGTTGCCCGTTCGAGTTCCGTGCTCTGGAACGATGTTCTCGATTGTGTTCTGGATCACACCCGAATTGTGATCTGCATCACATTTGCGCGAAGAAACACTATAGCGGCTGCGAGCCACACCAGGCAAGCGTTGCACCGGCACGCTGAAAATTTTCCCCACCGCCACGCTACGCGTACCACAGTCACTCGCCGCACCCGCAGAACCGCCCCGAGCGCTCCTGCGCCTGTCCTTCCTATGCGCGGCAGATCCCGGCACGCTCTCGCCACCGGCAATAATTTGTAACCAGAACAGCGCCATATTGTCCTTCTCCACTGGCATCACGCTGGCCGGCTCTCAGCTGGCCGGCCCTTAGCTGGCCGGTCTTCAGCTGGCTGCTGGCAGCTACCAGCTAAACGCTATAGGCTGTTCTAACCATGACCGATGGACGACGCGCCGTTCGCTACGATGCCGCTCTGGCCTGCCAGCAACTCACCGAGGCCGACCCGAAGCTCGGCCAGCTCATCGAGCGCGCCGGACCCTTCACCCTGAAGCTCAAGAGCCAGCACTCGCCCTTTGAGGCCCTGCTCGAGTCGATCATCTATCAGCAGCTCCACGGCAAAGCGGCCGCGGCCATCCTCAGGCGTCTGCTCACCGCGTTTGGCGAACTCCACCCCGCCCCCGAGCATCTCCTCCAGGCGCCCGACGACATGCTGCGCGGCGTCGGGCTCTCCGCCAGCAAGGCCAAAGCCCTCCGCGACCTCGCGGCGAAGACCATCGACGGCACAGTCCCCACGCTCACCGCCATCCGCCGCATGTCCGACGACGAAATCGTCGAGCGCCTGACCCAGGTCCGCGGTATCGGCACCTGGACCGTCGAAATGCTCCTCATCTTCCGACTCGGCCGTCCCGACATCCTTCCCGTCACCGACTACGGGGTGCGCAAAGGCTTCGCCCTCACTTTCCTGCGTCTGCCCAAAAGCAAGCCCTTCGACGCGACCATGCTCGCCACGGCCGACCAGATCGCCCGCCGCGCCGAGAAGTGGCGCCCATGGCGCTCCGTTGCCAGCTGGTACCTGTGGCGTGCCTGCGACCTCGCCGGCAAAAAGATGATCCTGCCCGACTAGCGCGGCCCTTCTGGCGCCCGCCACACTACGCCTCTCTACTCGCACCGAAGTGCCGTCATCGGATCCACGCCCAGCGCTCGCCGCGCTGGTGCCGCGCACGCGACGCCGGCGACCACCAGCATCACCAGCGCCACCCCCAGCACCAGCAGCACCGGACTCGTCGTCGGTCCCACCCAGCTCGCCATCACCCGATGCAGCCCAAAGCTCAGTACGAGTCCGGCGACGATGCCGAAGCCTACGCTCCCCGCCGCCGAAGCCATCACCACCCGCAGCACATGGGACCGCGTCGCTCCCAGAGCCATCCGAATGCCAAATTCGTTCGTCCGCTGCACCACCGAATACGAGACCACGCTGTACAGCCCCACTGCCGACAGCACCAGCGCCAGCACCGAGAATCCCGCAAACAAGGCTGATATCAGCCGCCCCCGCCCCCACACTGGCTCGTCGGTGATCCATTTCTCGAGATCGCTGATCGCGCCAAACGTCTGCTGCTCCGGATTCACCGCCGCGATCTGTTTCCGCAGGCTGTGAACGATGGAGGCCGGCGCAACCCGGCTGCGCACCAGAATCTCCGTGCCCCTCCACATCTGCGCGCTGTAGGGCGCGTAGATCGCCGGCTGCACCGGCTGGTCGATCCCGTCATTCAGCGAATCGTCCACCACCCCGATCACCTGTATCCATCCATCCGCGCCAGGAATCATCAGCGTGTTCGGTGGCTCATTCCTCAGCTTCGCCATTCTCACCGAATGTCCCACCATGTCGCGGCCCGATCCGTAACGTCGCACGAACGTCTGATTCACCAGAACCGACAGGGGGCCATGCTCGACCTCAGCATCCGTCCAGATGCGTCCCTCCCGCAGGGGGATCCCGAGCGTGCGGAAGTAATCCGCGCCGACCAGCGCGACGTGCGCCATCTGCGCATCGGGCGAGGCCGCCGGTTTGCCCATCAGCTCAAACGGCAGCTCCCAGCCGCTGTTCGGAGGCACCGCGTTGTTGGCGACCGAGGCGGAGACCACCTCCGGCAGGGCCGCAATGCTGGCGCGCAGCTGCTCGTAGTAATTCGCCCGCGCCTGCCACGTGGTGTATGTGTTGTCGTGCAGGGGAATCCCCACCGCGACCACGTTGTGCGGATCGTACCCCAGCGGCATGCGCAGCAGCCGCACAAACCCTTCCATGGCCGCCCCTGC
Source organism: uncultured Acidobacteriota bacterium (assembly GCA_963825195.1). GTDB lineage: Bacteria > Acidobacteriota > Terriglobia > Terriglobales > Acidobacteriaceae > Palsa-343. Next base: position 3,086,609 of record CAWGSD010000005.1, on the reverse strand, counting down.
CGCCGTCAGCAGCAGCAGCGTCAGCGCAATCTGTGCCGCCACCAGGCCGCCATGCAGCCGTTTGCCATGGACGCTGCCCACCGCCCTCCTGCTGCTGGACTGCATCGCCTGCGCGATCTCCGGCTTCGCCATCCGCAGTGCCGGCAACAGCCCGAAAAGCACCGAGGTCAGCAGCGCCAGACCCGCACTAAACAACAGCACCGGCAGGTTGATGCGAATGGCCGCGTCGGACGGAAACAGATGCTGAGGCAGCCACGCCACAATCCACGCCAGCAACTGATACGCCAGCGCGATCCCCAGCGCTGTCCCCGTCACCGCCAGCAGCAGCGACTCCGTCAGCAGCTGCCGCACAATCCGCACGCTGCCCGCCCCCACCGCCGATCGCACGGCAAACTCATGCTGCCGCGCCGTGTTGCGCGCCAGCAGCAGGATGGACACGTTGCTGCAGCCAATCGCCAGCAACAGCCCCACCGCCCCAAACAGCAGGTAGAGCGTGCCGCCCATGTTTCTCGTCACTTCCCAGGTCAGTGAGTGGATGTCGGCCTTGAAGTTCGGCGAATATTCGCGCGGATGCTCCCTCGCAAACTGGTCCAGCAGCGGCTGCAGCTCGGCGTTAGCCTCGGCCTGGCTCACACCTCGGCGCAGTTTCACCACCACACCCGCACCCTCATCCCGCCCGATCTCCTGCGGAAGATAGATATCCGCACCCCACCCCCAGGTGAAGTTCGGCTGCGTCACCCCTACGACCGTGTACGTCCTGTGATCCAGCTCCAGCGTCTTCCCAACGATGGTCGGATCTCCGTTGAAGTGCCGCTGCCAGAACCGGTAATGCAATTCCACCACCGGCTGCGGCTCCTGCCCGTCAGGCGCGTCGGACGGCCCCAGATAGCGCCCCAGCAACGCCGCAGCGCCCAGCGTCGGGAACGTCTCTCCAATACCGGCAAAGGCCAGCACATTCTCCGGAACATCATGGCCCGTGATGACCATGTTCCACTGTTCCCAGGTGGCCATGCTCTCGAAGGCGTGCACCTTGCGCAGTTCCCGCAGCTCCGGGCCTCGCAGCCACTCGTCGAAGAGTTCCCCGCGCTGATCCCGCACGCTCAGGTTGCACAGCCGGTCAACATCCGCGTACGGAAAGGGATGCAGCAGCACCCCATACACCACGCTGAAGACCGCCACGGTAGCCCCAATTCCCAGCGCCAGCGATAACACCGCCGTCACGGCAAAGCCCGGGCTCTTCCCCAGCTGGCGGATGGCATAACGGAGATCCTGAAGCAGTGTCTGCATCCTCTGCGCTCCCAACAGACGGCCACCATCCTCGCACGTTCAGCCGGCTCCGGTCACGCCGGCACCGCTCGCATACTCTGTGCCTCGCGGCCATCCCATCTTTCCGCTTGCGGCATACTCTTATGCGAACTCTCTTTCGGGAGAACCCCGTGCGCCCAATGCTCCGAGTGACGATGCATTCCATATATCGAGCGACGACCCGGCCCATCATTCGACGACTGATGCTGCCCGTCGCCCTGCTCTTCGCCAGCGTTGCAGCCCCCGCCCAATCCGCAGCACCCCCGCTCACCGCCGCCGACGTCATGCACCGCATCATCCAGGCCACCGGAGCGACTCCGCCACCCAACACCGTGGATACTCTCAAGGCCGGCGACCCCAACATCATCGTTACCGGCATCGTGACCACCTTCATGGACACCTACCCGGTCCTCGAGCAGGCCGCCGCCTCCGGCAAAAACCTCATCATCACGCACGAGCCGACCTTCTATAACCACCCCGACGACATGTCCCTGCTCGCCGGCGATCCCGTCCAGGAGCAGAAACTCGCCTTCATCCGCGAGCACCACCTCGTCGTCTGGCGCTTCCACGACACGTGGCACCTCCGCCGGCCCGACGGCATCCTCACCGGCATGATCGATGAGTTCGGCTGGAAGCCGTATGAGAGCACCTCCGACCCGAACCTCTTCACCCTCCCCCCGACCACCGTCGGACAACTGGCCGCCTCGCTCCAGGCCCGTACCGGCGCGCGTGTCATCCGCATCGTCGGCGATCCTGCCATGCCCGTTACCCAGGTCGCGCTTATGCCCGGCGCCGCCGGATTCCTGCCTCAGGTGAAAACCCTCCAGCGCGACGACGTCCAGGTCCTCGTCGCCGGAGAGTCCCGCGAGTGGGAAACCGTGCCCTACGTGCAGGACGCCGCCGCCCAGGGCCGCCACAAGGCCCTCATCCTGCTCGGTCATGAAGTCTCGGAGGAAGCCGGCATGCGCTACTGCGCCGAGTGGCTGAAGACGGTTGTCCCCGGCATGCCGGTTGAATTCATTCCGGCGGGCGAGCCCTTCCACACACTCTCCTCGCCGCTCTCGCCTCCGCCGGCAACCTCTCAGCCCAAACTTCCGTAATTCTCTCCGTGTCGAATCTTCTTGCTTGCTCGCTCTCGGTATCGCTACCCTGAAAGAGTAGGGGATCTCTGCGCCGCAGACGATCCCCTTCGTCATTCCGGGCCTCCCAGCGACGCCCGTCTCACCGCTCTTTGACAATTAGGCAAAGCCGCATAATGACGCGCTTTGGACGCTGCGCACGGGCTGTAAGTGTAAACAGGTGAACGATGTGAGACCTAAGCCCTTTAGGATGAATGGCCAGCTGTTATCGAACGAGGCAATACCGTCAACCCGCTGATTGCGCAGGACTTCCAGACGACCCCCCCCGGGGGGGCCCCCATCCCAGGCATTTCATGAATCCAGATTCTCTCCTGGAATTCAGCCCCCTGGAATTCACACTCCCGCAGCATTTCGGGCCGTTTTCCCCTGTTATTCTGGGGTTGCTATGCCTTCGAAACAGGAACTTCTCAAAGATCCCATCCAGCCACATCGACATCAAGCAGCACAACGTCGTCCCCCTCGTCGACGCCATGGCAATCCATGGCCTACTAGCTGCCCGTGACCTCGCCCGCGCCGCCAACATCTACGACTGCATGCTCCGCGATCACCGACTGCGGCGTCATCCTCTGCCTCGCCGGCTCTCTCATCTCCGCCGGCCTCAAGAAGATCTTCGTCGACCTCATCCGCAACAACATGGTCGACGCCATCGTCTCCACCGGCGCCAACATCGTCGATCAGGACTTCTTCGAGGCCCTCGGCTTCAACCACTACATCGCCGACGACGAGTACAAGTACGGCACGCAGGCGACGCCGACCTGCGCGAGCTGATGATCGACCGCATCTACGACACGCTTCATCGACGAAGAAGAGCTCCGCATCTGCGACGAGACCACCCACAAGATCACCGACTCGCTCGAGCCCCGCCCCTACAGCTCCCGCGAGTTCATCCGCGAGATGGGCGCCTAGCTCGAGCAGAACGGCAAGACCCCCGAAAGCGGCGGCGTCGACTCCATCGTCTCGCCGCCTACGAGAAGAACGTCCCCATCTTCTGCCCCGCCTTCACCGACTGCTCCGCCGGCTTCGGCCTCGTCGCCCACCAGCACGAGCGTCAGGACAAGCCCAAGGTCTCCATCGACTCCGCCAAGGACTTCTACGAGATCACCCAGCTCAAGATCGCCAACCCCACCACCGGCCTGCTCATGATCGGCGGCGGCGTCCCCAAGAACTTCGCCCAGGACATCGTCGTCGCCGCCGACATCCTCGGCAGTCGAAGCCTCCATGCACAAGTACGCCATCCAGATCACCGTCGCCGATGTCCGCGACGGTGCGCTCTCCTGAGTCCACCCTCAAGGAAGCCAGCTCCTGGGGCAAGGTCGACCCACCTACGAGCAGATGGTCTACTCCGAAGCCACCCTGGCCCTGCCCCTGATCGCCGGCTACGCCTTCCACAAAAATGCTGCAGCCGCCCGTAAAGAGCGCCGCTGGAGCCGCATCCTCGAGCCGGTGCACGCCTGAGCCTGACCCGGCGCGGCAGACCCCTGCCGCGCTGGTTAACCTTCGTGCCTGGCCAGTTCCAGGGTAGATATTGCCCCTTTTCTCTACATCTCTCCGTCGGATCAACCGATTTTCCTGTCCGAATCCGTTTCCGTCCCCTATACTTTCTCGGAATTCCTTTTTCTGCCTAACTGAAGGTGATTCGAAAGTCTCACACGGAATCGAGTTTGACCCGGATCACTCACTCCCGGACCGTTACACGGGCGTTCGTCGCCGCTCTGCTCTTCTCCCTGGCGGGGACCGTTGTGCTTGCCCGCGCTAGCAGCATCCCTGAGTGGACGGATCCCTGGATCTTCTGGTTCGCCGCATTCTGGACCCTCGCCCAGGCACTCCTCATCTTCGTCGGCGTCTCCAGCTTTCGCGCCGCCCTGCGCGAAGCCCAGGCGGAGCGCCAGCTGCAGCGCGTCGCCCAGCTCCACCGCAGCATCCTCGATTCTGCTGGTCCCATGGTGGTCGCCTGCGACCTCACCGGCCGCATCAATCTCTTTACCCCCGCCGCCGAACGAATGCTCGGCTACCGCGCTGCCGATGTCATCGGCAAGCTCGGCGCTGCCGACCTCTTCCCCGAAACTGAAATGTCCCGGGTGGGCGAGCAGTTATCGACCTCTCTGACCAGCTCCAAAGCTCGCTCCGAGATCCCCACCCACACTGCGTCCAGCCTCTTTCCCTACGTCCTGTACGTTGCCAGCTTCCCCGCCAGCCGCGTCCGCGGATTCGAAATGCGCTACCGCCGCCGCGACGGGAGCACCTTTCCGGCGATGGTCTATCTCTCGGCGGTCCGGTCCGCCAACGGCAGCATCGAGGGCCTGGTTTCGGTCGCCGTCGATCTCAGCGCCACCCGCCGCGCCGAGCACGCCCTGCGTGAGAGTGAGGAGCGCTATCGCGATCTCTTCGAGAACTCCGCCGAGATGATTGCCACCCTCAGTCCCCGCGGCCGCTATCTCTACGTCAATCCCGCGTGGCAGGCCCTCTTCGGCATGGATTCCGCTCAGTTCGAAACCCTGATCGGCTTCGAATCCGCATTTCCGCCCGAGGTCCAGGCCGAGGCCGCTGCCCTCTTCCGTAAGGCTCTCCACGGCGTACGGGTCGATCGCCATCCGCTGCGCCTCCAGATCTCTTCCGGCGAATCCATGGAAGTCGAAGCCAGCCTCAGTTGCCGACGCGAGGAGTCCGGCCCCGTCTCTGTCCGCTGCACCTTCCGCGATGTCACCCAGCAGAACCGTCGCGAGCGGCGCCTCAGCATTCAGCTGGTGGTCAGTCAGATCATCGCCGAATCCACTTCCCTCGACGAAGGCCTGACCCGCGTCCTGGAGTCGCTCTGCGCCACCTTCGGCAGCGAGTTTGCCGCCCTGTGGATCGTCGACGAATCGCAGCACGTGATTCGCGCCCGCACCACGTGGCTGGCTCGCGGGCGCGCCAGCGAAGAGCTTCTGCGCGAGACGCTCTCCCAGGTCTCCGCTCTGGGCGAGGGTCTTCCAGGCCTGGTCTGGTCTCTGGGCAAGGCCCATTGGGTCGACGATGTGCGCCATGACGCCGCCTTCGCCCGTCGCGCTGCCGCTCGTCTCAACGGCTTCATCTCCGGATGGGCGGTCCCCGTGCGCGTCGGCAATCAGGTCATCGCCGTCGTCGAGTGCTTCTACCGCCAGTCTCTCGGCGAAGACCTCGATCTCCTCGCCACTGTGGAGACCGTCTGCGGTTCCCTCGGCCAGTTCATCGCCCGCACCGGCCAGGAGTTCCGCCTGCGGCAACTGGATCGACAGAAAACCTTCATCCTGAATTCCGTTGCCGATGGCATCATCGGCGTCGACTCCGCCAACTGTATCGACTTCGTTAATCCCGCTGCCGCCGCCATGATCGGCCGCTCAGAAAGCGAGCTGATCGGCCAGAGCGTCCACGATATCCTGCACCCTCCCGGCAGCGAAGCCTGCGGTCCCCATTGCCTCATCCGCAAAACCTTCCATGCCGGCGAGGGCGCCTCCGGCCAGGACGTCTATTACCGCGGCGCCGGTCGAAGCTTCCCCGTCGAGTTCGCCGTCATGCCCATGGTCGAGGACGGCGCCCCCGTCGGCAGTGTCCTCAGCTTCCGCGATATCAGCCAGCGCTATGCTCTGGACCACATGAAGGATGAGTTCATCTCGACCGTCAGCCATGAGCTTCGTACCCCTCTGACTTCGATCCGCGGCGCCCTCGGCCTTCTCTCCGCCGGCCTCCTCGGCCATACCAGCGAAAAGGCCGCCAGCCTGCTGCGCATTGCGGTGGCGAACTCCGACCGTCTCGTGCGCCTCATCAATGACATCCTGGATCTCGAACGCATGCAGTCGGGCCGGGCGCCCCTTGCCTTCCGCCGGCTTAACCTCGAAGAGATCGTTCGCTCGGCTATCGACGCCATGCAGCCCGTCGCCGAAGCCGGTGAAATTCGCCTCTCCTGCGAGTGCGGCCCCACCTCGACCGAGGCCGACTCCGACCGGCTGCTCCAGGTCATGACCAACCTGCTCAGCAATGCGATCAAGTTCTCCCCGCCCAAATCCACCGTGCGCGTTGTCGTCGCACAGGGCAGCGACGGCGTCACCCTGAGCATCATCGACCAGGGCCGCGGCATTCCTGCGGATAAACTAGAGAGTATCTTTGATCGATTCCAGCAGGTGGATGCCTCCGATTCCCGTCAGAAGGGCGGAACCGGCCTCGGCCTCGCCATTTGCCGTACTATCGTTAACCAGCACGGAGGTCGTATCTGGGCCGAACAAAATGGAGATCGCGGCGCCACCTTCCGCCTCTTCCTGCCCGATCGCGCCTCCATTGGGGCGCCTGCCGGAGAGGAAGCCGTTTCCGGATATTCATGAACGCCCAGCGGGGAAAATCATGTCACGCCGTATCCTGATCATCGACGACGAGGAAGATATCCGCGAGGTCGCCGCCCTCAGCCTTGAAACCGTCGCCGGTTGGGACGTTCTCGTCGCCGGCTCCGGCGCCGCCGGCATCGCCAAAGCCCGCGAGAACCATCCCGACGCCATCCTGCTCGATGTCATGATGCCCGGCATGGACGGTCCCACGACCTATCAGGAACTGCGCGCCAACCCCGAAACCGCCCGCATCCCCGTCATCCTGCTCACCGCCAAAGTCCAGTCTGCCGATCAAAAGCGCTTTTCCGATCTAGGCGTGGCTCGCGTGATGTTTAAGCCCTTCGACCCCCTCACCCTCGCCAGCGAAATCGCCGAGGCGCTGGGCTGGAGCGACGCATGACCGACCCGGCCGCAAAGATCGCAAGCCGGATCGAGGAAATCTGGCGCGCCAGCCGCCCTTCCATCCTGGAACGAGTCGCCACTCTCCAGGCCGCGCACCGCTCCCTCGCCGCTGATCCCGAAGACGCTGCGGCGCGAGACGGCGGCCGTGAAGCCGCCCACAAGCTCTCCGGGATTCTGGGGGTCTTTGGATTGCCGCGCGGCAGCGAGCTCGCCTCCGAGATCGAGGCCTGCCTGAAGAGCCCCGAGGCCCTCACGCCCGAAGTCCGAGCTACGCTCGGCACGCTGATCCACGAACTTGATCAGGTTGTTGCTTCCAAATCAGCATCCTGATGCGGGGCTGGGGTCGTGCCTCTGCAGTTCAATAAAAGATTCGAGACATGAGAACGGAAGGGCGGCCTGTTCGAATTTTATGCGGTGGCTGATTGGCAACATCATGTCGCCTGCAGCCGGAGCTTCGGCAGAGCTGGTGACACGTCAGGAACCCCGGTATTCGCCTTCACAGCGCTCGATTCGCGCCTTGGCGATATTGCCTGAATTGAGACCTGTCGAGGCGAAAATTCAGAAAATCAAGACCGCAGTGTCTACGCCGTGTTGGGGAATCGATGGTGGGCTCAATGCCGGTCCGAAAATCTCATTTGATTCAGCGATTCGGCGGCGGTGAAGGCAGTGGCGTGGAAAACGCCGCAAGAATCGTTACTGTGCGATTGGCCGTGATTTTTCGCACCCGTGCCCTCCAGCCTTCGGTTTTGGGGCCGTTGGCGTTGGTGTATTCAAGGACATACACGTCCTGCCCTCGCACGGCGACCCCGGTGGCCGACCACGGGCGTTCCGAAATCAGAATCGATGTGACCTGACCGCTGGGAGTGATTCTGACGACCCGATGGCAGCTGGTCGCAGCAACGTACAAATTGCCATCGGCATCGACTCCCAGGCCGCGAAAGAGCGGGGAAGACGAGTTAGCTGGGTTGTGGTCGGCAGGATCTGAATCGCAATCTTTCACCACGACAGGGTGCATCATCTTCGCGATCGATCCATCCTTACTCAACTTTACGATTCCCTTCCAGGTGGCCGCGTAGATCGAACCATCCGGCCCGGAGGTCAATCCAGTGATGCCGTCGTTCAAATTGCCGAGAGTCTGCCTGAGCGAAGGAGCAAACAAGCTCTGCTCTCCATGGGGCGACATCCGCGCAACCGTCAACGCCCCGGCCGGAAACGATTCCTCTTGCGAGCCGTTGGTCCCGTAGTACAGGTTGCCGTCGAGGCCGATCACGAATGGAGCGCCGTCGCCATAAATCAATGCCGGTATCGCACCCTCGGGGGTGGCCCGCTTGTAGATTTTGGGCGTTGCGTTGGCGAAAGCACCCCTGGCATCGAGCGCGAGCCAATGCCCGCCTGTGTTCTGCTGCACAACGGAGAGTTTCCCCGAAGGGTCGATTCGATAGAGGCTGTCAAACAGAAAATAGATACGGCCCTGGTCGTCGACAACGATACCGGAGGCCGGATGCGCGAGGGCTGGGGTTACAAGCAAAATCCATTGGCACAAACCAATCAGAAATGCGCAGAGGGATCGAGAGCGTTTCATGTCATGTCAACCGGGAATCCCTTTTTGATTCCGGAAACGATAGCGATTTTACGCCTGATTCAGCTGTAAGGAAGCCGTGAGAGGACGTTCCAGAGCGCCCTGAAGGGTCTGCGATCCTAAACGGATTGTGCGGAGACGACCCTAAGCAAACACCAGGCACTGCGGGCGGGCCAGGGCAAAATTCTTCGCCTGCTCCCCAACCTTTCCCGTCGCCTCGTCGATAGAAAATACCGCGATGTTGTCCGAATCCTGGTTGGCCACCAGCAGCCACCGCTCCGTCGGATCCAGCGCGAGATGCCGTGGCGTCTTGCCCCCGCACGGCGTACGCGCCAGCAGCGTCAGCTTGCCGTCCTTCTCGTCGATCGAGAAGCTGCTGATGTGATCGTAAAAGCGGTCCGCCGCGTAAGCGAAGCGGCCCCTGCGGTCGATCACGATGTCGTCCCCTGTGTTCTCTCCGTGATAATCCTCCGGGATCAGGCTGATCGACTGTACGGTGTGCAGCGCCCCCTTCACCCCATCCCAGTGGAGCACATCCACCTTCGACGCCATCTCGCAGACGCAGTAGGCAAACCGGCCGTTGGGATGAAAACGCAGCGCCCGCGGCCCCGATCCCGGGTCCGCACTCCATTGCGGCGGATTGCTCGGCGTCATGTGCCCATTGATATTGTTCAGGTGATAGATGTGAATGCAGTCCAATCCGAGATCGTTCACCAGCAGGAATTTATCGCCCGGGGTCACCGTCACGCGATGGGCATGTGGCCGGTCCTGGCGCTCGGCATTCGGCCCATGCCCCTGATATTGAAAGTGCGAGACAGCATCGCTGATCTGTCCGTTCGGGTTCAGGTAGAACGAGGTCGCGCTCCCTCCCACGTAATTTGCGCAGAAGGCCGACCGCCCCAGATCATCGACCGCCACGTGACAGGTTCCGGCGCCCAGTGCAGCTACCTGATTGATCGGCTTGAGCCGGGCCGCAGCACGGTCCACAGCGAAGGCGCTCACCGCCCCGCTGTTCTGGCCCTCAAAGTGGTCCAGTTCATTGGCGGCATACAAGTATTTCGCACTCGGATCCAGCGCCAGGAAGGTCGGATTGTCGCTTGCCGCCGCCAGTCCTGCTGCCTGCAGTTCGCCGCGCTCGGGAACCCAGTGGTACGCGTAAATGCCCTGGCTCTTCTGCACCCCAGGCGTGGTCGGGTCGGTCTCCGTTTGTGTGCCTACATACAACAGCCGGCGCTTCGATTCCTCGCCGGCCTTCGACCACCACATCTGCGCTGCGGCAGGCGCGATCGCCGCCGTCTGAACAAATTTCCGTCGGTTTAGTTTCTCCATGGCTGAGACTTATCATCTCCCATCGCGCATGGCCCTGACATATCGAGCTTTAATACCCCAGGAATCTTCAACTTTTCTCACAAACCGCCGTGTGGGGCAACCTTTTTCCCGTCTGGCAGCATCCACCAACCGCTCTATCCAGATTCAGTTCCGGGTCAATGCCCCCGTCCGGCGCATTCCCGGTGAGGTATCGATTCCCTGTTGTGCAGGAGCTGCCTATGGCCACTGTCGCTCAGCCATCCCCCAAAACAAAGAACGGACAGAAATCGGCGCCCTCGGCTGGCGTGGAAACTGCTGCGTCCGACTATCTCCCCGTCATTCTCCAGGGCCTCCAGACCATGAAGGATGGTGACTTTAGTGTTCGCCTGCCGGTCTCCTGGACCGGCCTTGCCGGAAAGATTGCTGACCACTTCAATGAAATCGTGTCGGCGAACGAACAGATGGCGCGCGAGCTGAAACGGGTTGGCCAAGCCGTCGGCAAAGAGGGCAAAACGCGCGAACGCATCCGTGTTCCGCATCACCGCGGCGCCTGGGGCGAGATGGAAACCTCCGTCAATACGCTGATGGAAGATCTCCTGCGTCCCACCACGGAAGTCACGCGCGCTATCGCCGCTGTAGCTCAGGGGAATCTGACCCAGACCGTGCGCCTCGACGTCGACGGCCGCCCCCTCGAAGGCGAATTTCTCCGCTCCGCGAACATCGTCAACACGATGATTCAGCAGCTCAGTGTCTTTACCGCTGAGGTGACACGCGTCGCCCGAGAAGTCGGCACCGACGGCAAACTCGGCGGCCAGGCGCAGGTTCCCGGCGTCGCCGGAACCTGGAAAGACCTCACCGACTCCGTCAACTCTATGGCTTCGAACCTGACCGGCCAGGTCCGCAACATCGCTGAGGTCGCCACCGCCGTGGCCAGCGGCGACCTTTCCCGCAAGATCACAGTCGACGTCCGCGGCGAAATTCTGCAGCTGAAGGAAGCCATTAATACGATGGTCGATCAGCTCCGCTCCTTTGCTTCCGAAGTGACCCGTGTGGCCCGCGAAGTCGGTACGGATGGCAAGCTGGGCGGCCAGGCCGTCGTCCCAGGCGTCGCCGGCACGTGGAAGGATCTCACCGACTCCGTCAACGCCATGGCTGGCAACCTCACCGCGCAGGTCCGCAACATCGCTGAGGTCACAACTGCCGTCGCCCGCGGCGACCTTTCCCGGAAAATCACCGTCGACGTCAAAGGCGAAATTCTCGAGTTGAAAGACACCATCAACACCATGGTCGATCAGCTCAACGCCTTCGCTGGCGAGGTCACCCGTGTCGCCCGCGAAGTCGGCACGGAAGGCAAACTGGGCGGCCAGGCCAACGTGCCTGGAGTAGCTGGTACCTGGAAAGACCTTACCGACAACGTCAACTTCATGGCCTCCAACCTCACCGGTCAGGTCCGCAACATCGCCGAAGTCGCGACGGCCATCGCGAACGGCGATCTCTCCCGCAAAATCACCGTCGACGTGCGCGGCGAAATCCTTCAGCTGAAAGAAACGCTGAACACCATGGTCGACCAGCTGAACCGCTTCGCCGGCGAAGTGACGCGCGTGGCGCGCGAAGTCGGTACGGAAGGGAAGCTGGGTGGTCAGGCCAACGTCCCGGGCGTGGCCGGCACGTGGAAGGATCTCACCGACAATGTCAATTCCATGGCCGGCAACCTCACCGGCCAGGTCCGCAACATCGCCGAAGTCACCACCGCCGTGGCCCGTGGCGATCTCTCCCGAAAAATCACCGTCGATGTGAAGGGCGAAATCCTCGAGCTGAAAAACACTATCAACACCATGGTCGATCAGCTCAATGCCTTCGCTGGTGAAGTCACCCGCGTTGCCCGCGAAGTCGGCACCGAAGGCAAACTTGGCGGCCAGGCCCAGGTCTCCGGCGTTGCCGGTACCTGGAAGGATCTTACCGACTCCGTCAACTTTATGGCCGGCAACCTCACCGGCCAGGTTCGCAACATCGCCGAAGTCGCCACCGCCGTGGCCCGTGGCGATCTCTCCCGTAAGATCACCGTCGACGTGAAGGGCGAAATCCTCGAGCTGAAGGACACCATCAATACCATGGTCGACCAGCTCAACGCCTTCGCTGGTGAAGTCACCCGCGTCGCACGCGAGGTCGGCACTGACGGCAAGCTCGGCGGTCAGGCCCAGGTACCCGGCGTCGCCGGTATCTGGAAAGATTTGACCGACAATGTCAACTTCATGGCCTCGAACCTGACGGGCCAGGTCCGCAACATCGCCGAAGTTGCCACCGCCATCGCGAACGGCGATCTGTCCCGCAAAATCACCGTGGATGTCTCCGGCGAAATCCTCCGCCTCAAGGAGACCATCAACACCATGGTCGACCAGCTCAACCGCTTCGCCGGTGAAGTGACGCGCGTGGCTCGCGAAGTCGGCACGGAAGGGCGTCTGGGTGGCCAGGCCAACGTCCCGGGCGTCGCCGGTACCTGGAAGGACCTCACCGATTCCGTCAACTCCATGGCCGGCAACCTCACCGCCCAGGTCCGTAACATCGCCGAAGTGACTACCGCAGTCGCCCGCGGCGACCTCTCCCGCAAGATCGCCGTCGACGTCAAAGGCGAGATCCTTGAGCTGAAGAACACCATCAACACCATGGTGGACCAGCTCAACGCCTTCGCTGGTGAAGTCACGCGCGTGGCTCGCGAAGTCGGCACCGAAGGCAAGCTCGGCGGCCAGGCTAACGTGCCCGGAGTTGCCGGTACCTGGAAGGACCTCACCGACAACGTTAACTCTATGGCCTCGAACCTCACGGGCCAGGTTCGTAACATCGCCGAAGTGGCCACGGCTATCGCCAACGGCGACCTGTCCCGCAAAATTACGGTGGACGTCCGCGGCGAGATTCTGCAGCTGAAGGAAACGCTGAACACCATGGTCGAGCAGCTGCGCTCCTTCGCTGCCGAAGTCACCCGTGTCGCTCGCGAAGTCGGTTCCGAAGGCCGTCTCGGCGGCCAGGCCAACGTCCCCGGCGTCGCCGGCACCTGGAAGGACCTCACCGACTCCGTCAACGCCATGGCCGGAAACCTCACCGGTCAGGTCCGCAACATCGCTGAAGTCACCACCGCCGTAGCCCGCGGCGATCTCTCCCGCAAAATCACGGTCGATGTCAAGGGCGAAATCCTCGAGTTGAAAAACACCATCAACACCATGGTCGATCAGCTCAACGCCTTCGCCGGTGAAGTGACGCGCGTGGCCCGCGAGGTCGGCACTGAAGGTAAGCTCGGTGGTCAGGCCGAAGTGCCGGGCGTCGCCGGAACGTGGAAGGATCTCACCGATAACGTGAACGTCATGGCCGCCAACCTCACCGAACAGGTGCGCGGCATCGTCAAGGTCGTGACCGCAGTGGCCAACGGCGACGTGAAACAGAAGCTCACGGTGAACGCGAAGGGCGAAGTGGCCGCCCTCGCCGAAACCATCAACAACATGACGGACACCCTGGCCACCTTCGCCGATCAGGTCACCACCGTGGCCCGCGAAGTCGGCGTCGAAGGCCGCCTCGGCGGTCAGGCCAACGTGCCCGGAGCGGCTGGCACCTGGAAGGACCTTACCGGCAACGTGAACCTGCTGGCCGATAACCTCACCAACCAGGTACGCGCGATCGCCGAAGTCGCTACCGCCGTCACCAAGGGCGACCTCACCCGCTCCATTCAGGTGGAAGCCCGCGGCGAAGTGGCCGAGCTGAAGGACAACATCAACACGATGATTGATAACCTCCGGCTCACCACCGACCGCAACACGGAGCAGGACTGGTTGAAGACCAACCTCGCCCGGTTCACGGGCATGTTGCAGGGCCAGCGCGACCTCGCCACCGTGGGACGCATGCTGCTTTCTGAACTCGTGCCGCTGGTCAATGCCCAGCAGGGCGTCATCTATCAGACCGAGACCCAAACCGAGAGCGAAGACACCCGCAGCCTCGTCCTGCTCTCCGCCTTCGCCAACACCCACGACGGCTACCGCCGCGAGATCGGTGTTGGCGAGGGTCTGATCGGTCAGTGCGCTGCAGAAAAGCGCCGCATGCTCATCACCGAACTTCCCAGAACCACGGTGCCCATCCGCTCCGGCCTCTTCGAAGCCGTGCCCCGCAACGTGATCGTGCTGCCGGTGCTCTTCGAAGATCGGGTCAAAGCCGTCATCGAGCTGGCCAGCCTCAGCGTTTTCACCGCGTCGCATCTGGCTTTCCTCGATCAGCTCACGTCTTCGATCGGCATCGTGCTCAACTCCATTGAAGCCACGATGCAGACCGAAGCTCTCCTCAAACAGTCCCAGCAACTCGCTACCGAACTGCAGACCCAGCAGAAAGAGCTGCAGCAGACCAACGAGCAACTGGCGCAAAAGGCCCAGCAGTTGGCTGAACAGAACTCCGAGGTAGAGCGCAAGAATCAGGAAATCGAGCAGGCCCGCCGCGCCCTCGAAGAGAAGGCCCGCGAGCTGGCCCTCACTTCCAAGTACAAGTCAGAATTCCTCGCCAACATGTCCCACGAGCTGCGCACACCGCTGAACAGCATTCTCGTTCTGGGCCAACAGCTCGCCGAAAATCCCGACGGCAACCTCAGCGGCCGCCAGGTTGAGTTCGCGCGCACCATCCACGGCGCCGGCACCGATCTGCTCAACCTCATCAGCGATATCCTCGACCTCTCCAAGATCGAGTCCGGCACCGTCTCGGTCGAGCCTGAAGAGCTCTTCTTCGGCAGCCTCCTCGAAGCCGTCGGCCGGCCCTTCCGTCACGAGGCCGAAAATCGCAAGCTGTTCTTCGAGGTCAAAAGCGATCCCAAACTCGGGCGTAGTCTGGTCACCGATCCGCGCCGTCTGCAGCAGGTCCTCAAGAATCTGCTCTCCAACGCCTTCAAGTTCACCGAACAGGGCGGCGTCCGGCTCACCGTCTCCAGCGCCGCCTCTGGCTGGAGTACCGAACACCCCGTGCTCAGCGGCGCCGGGTCCGTCATCGCCTTCGAGGTCTCCGATACCGGCATCGGCATCCCGGCCGAGAAGCAACGCATTATCTTCGAGGCCTTCCAGCAGGCAGACGCCGGCACCAGCCGCAAGTATGGAGGCACCGGCCTCGGCCTTGCCATCAGCCGCGAGTTAGCCAACCTGCTCGGCGGCGAGATCCAGCTCCGCAGCACGCCGGGCAAGGGCAGCACCTTCACCCTCTATCTGCCCCAGACCTACGTGGGTCCGGCCGCCGCGCCGGTCGCCGAAAGGAACGGCAGCTCTGCCTCCGCGCCGGTTTTCCTTGCCAGCCCCGTCGCCGTGGAGCAGGAGGCTGGCATCGAGGATGACCGCGATAACCTCCAGGAGGGCGAAACCGTCCTGCTGATCGTCGACGATGACCCGCACTACGCTCGCGTCATCGCCGATCTCTCCCACGACAAAGGCTTCAAAGTGCTCGTCGCCATGACCGGTGCTGAAGCCCTCTCCCTGGCGCGTGAATACAATCCAACCGCCATCTCCCTCGACGTCTTCCTGCCTGACATGCTCGGCTGGACCGTGCTCAACCACCTCAAGCAGGACTCACGCACCCGCCATATCCCGGTGCAGATGCTCACCCTCGATGACGATCGCCGCCACGGTCTGTCCCGCGGCGCCTTCGCTTTCGTCACCAAGCCCACCTCGACCGAAGATCTCGAAGCCGCCCTCACCCGCATCCGCGACTACTCCATGCCGCGCCGCAAGCGCCTGCTGGTGGTCGAAGACAATCCCGCTGAGCAGCTCAGCATCCGCGAGCTGCTCTGGCACAACGACATCGACATCGACGTAGTCGACTCCGGCGCCTCGGCCCTGCAGCAGCTTGAGCAATTGGTGTACGACTGCGTCGTCCTCGATCTGCGCCTGCCCGACATGAGCGGCTTTGAGGTCCTCGATCAGCTGCGCGAAAATACGAAGCTCCGTGACCTGCCCGTCGTCGTCTTCACTGGCCGGGAGCTCAGCGCTGAGGAAGACTCGCGCCTGCACATGCTGGCCCGCAGCGTAGTCGTCAAAGATGTTGAATCACCCGAACGTCTCCTCGACGAAACCGCGCTCTTCCTGCACCGCGTCGTTGCCGATCTTCCCCCCGACAAGCAGCGCATGCTCGACCGCCTGCATCAGTCCGACGAAGCTCTTTATGGTCGCAAGGTGCTGATCGTCGACGATGACGTGCGTAACATTTTCGCCCTCAGCAGCGTTCTCGAGCGACGCGGCATGACCGTGCTCACCGCAGGCACCGGACGCGAAGCCATCGACACCATCGAGTCCACTCCGGATCTGGCAATTGTCCTCATGGACATCATGATGCCCGAGATGGATGGCTACGAGACAATGCAGGTGATCCGCCAGAATGCTTCTCTGCGGCGCCTGCCCATCATCGCTCTCACCGCCAAAGCCATGAAGGGTGACCGCGAAAAATGCCTGGAAGCGGGTGCTTCCGAATATCTTGCGAAGCCGGTGAACACCGAGCAGTTGCTCTCTGCGCTGCGCATGTGGTTGCATCGTTAGGAAGGACCTTGGTTGGGCCCGGAGAGACCGATGACGGCAGACGAGAAGGTTAACATTCTCATGGTGGACGATCAGCCCGCCAAGCTTCTGAGCTATGAGGTCATCCTCGGCGATCTTGGCGAGAACCTCATCAAGGCAAACTCGGCGAAACAGGCTCTCAACGTCCTCCTCCGCAACGACGTCGCTGTGGTTCTGATGGATGTGAGCATGCCCGAGCTCGATGGTTTCGAGCTCGCGGACATGATCCGCGACCATCCGCGCTTCGGCAAGACCGCTATTATCTTCATTTCCGGTGTCCATCTCACCGACACCGACAAGATCAACGGCTACCGTCGCGGTGCCGTCGACTACATTTCGGTTCCAGTCATCCCTGAAGTCCTGCGCGCCAAAATCAGCGTCTTCGTCGAGCTCCATCGCAAAACCCGCGAGCTCGAAAGGCTCAACAGCGATCTGGAGCGCCGCGTCGCCGAGCGCACTGAAGAGCTGCGCCTCAGCGAAGCGCACCACCGCGAGCGCGCCGAACTGCTTGAACTCGCCACCGAGGCCATCATCGTCCGCGATCTGCATGGCGCCATTCGCTTCTGGAATTCGGGCGCCGAGAGTTTATATGGCTGGAAACGCGAGGAGGTCCTGGGCCGCAACCTGCACCAGACCCTCCGCACCGTCTTTCCGGTTTCCAAAGAAGACGCCGAAAACTCCCTGCAAACCAAACGCTCGTGGCAGGGAAATCTCGTCCAGCGCGATAAAGACGGCCGCGAAATCGTTGTCTCCACCCGCAAGGTAGTCAACCGCGAAGGCGACGCCATCCTTGAAATCCAGCGTGACATCACCGCGCAGATGCAGGCCGAGGAGGCCCTGCGTCAGGCCGAAAAGCTCGCTGCCATGGGCCGCGTCGCGGGCATCATTGCCCACGAAATCAACAATCCCCTCGAAGCCATCACCAATGCGTTTTATCTGCTGCGCAATCATCCTTCGCTTGACGAAGAGGCTCGCTACTACGCCTCCCTCGCCGAGCAGGAACTCCAGCGCGCCTCGCATATCACCCGCCAGACCCTGAGCTTCTATCGCGAATCCAGGCAGCCCATTTCCATCGCTATCCCTGAACTCCTGGACAATGTCGTCGAACTGCAGCAGCGTCCCATCGCCACCAACCACATTGATCTGCAAAGGCGCTATTCCTCGGCCGCTCTGGTCCGTGGCTTCCCCGGCGAATTGCGCCAGGTCTTCCTCAACCTCATCGGCAACGCCATCCAGGCGCTGCCGGAGGGTGGAACTCTGCGCCTGTGCGTGCGCGACACCATCGACCGGCAGAGCCAGGCCCGGGGCATCGCTATTTCCGTCATCGATACCGGCGCAGGCATCCGGCGCGAAGACGCCCGGCGTCTCTTCCAGCCCTTTTTCACCACAAAATCGGCCAAAGGCACCGGCCTCGGCCTCTGGATCAGCAAAGGCATCATCCAAAAATACGAGGGGCGCATCTGCTTCCGCACCCTCCGCTCCGGCACGCGGGCCTGCACCTGCTTTCGGGTATTCCTGCCCGTTACCGGAGAAATTGCCGGCGCCGATCCGCTCAAGGATGCGGAGGTCGCAACGAACCCGGCCATCCGCGCCATCGCCTGAGGCGTCAACTCACGCAGTCCCACTTAACACGCGAGGAGCGGCAGGCGGGCCGCTAACGCTGCGTTTCTCCGGGAGCGATCGCCACCGCCACCAGCGAATCGGCGCAGCCGTAATACAAAAACCAGTGGCCGTGGAAGTACACCAGACCCTCCGCAAACGTGGTTCCCGCCGCGTACTGCCCGGTCCTCTCGTACGGCAAAGTTGGCTTCAGCACCGGGTTCTCCGTCTGCGCCAGCAGATGAGCCGGCTTCCTTGCATCGAACATCGCCTCGCCCGCGGCATACGTAGCCGCCGCCAGATGCGGATCCCCCCCCGATGCGGCGTTCTTGCCGTTGTAGATCACCACAATCCCACGATCCGTCAGCACTGGCGGTGGCCCCGTCTCCGGAAAGCTGCTGTCAAAGTGGCCGGCACGCGGCCGCAGCACCTCAATCAGGTTTCCCTGTTTGTCTTCCACTGGAGTCCAGTGGATCAGATCTGACGAGGTCGCCAGATGAATCCCGCCTTCTCCCCAATACATCCAGTATTTCCCGTCAATGTGCGCTGCTTTGAGGCGCCCATCCCGCAACGCGGTCACAATTCCCGCGGACTTATACTTCAAATCCGCGTACTTCCCGCCTTCGGCCGTAAGAAATGCCGGACCATATTTCGCCCAGTGCTCCAGATCCTTCGACGTCGCGATGCCCACCGAATACGTCCTCCGGTTCCACTGCGTGTAGGTCAGCACATAGGTGCCATCCTCGGCTTCCACGATGCGCGGATCCTCGACACCGCCTGGCCACTCGCGCTCTTTCTGGCTGTCGTCCGCGGGATAAAACGCCGGGCTCGGGCGCCGCGTGAAGTGGATGCCGTCGCTGCTCTCCGCCAGCCCCAGCCGCGATGTGTGCATGCCGATCTGCATCGAGCCGCTGTTGTCCTCGGCGCGATAGAGCACATCCACCTTGCCGTTGCGCACGACCGCCGCGGGATTGAAGGTGTGCAGCGCCTCCCATTGCACCGGGGCTTTGCGGATCGGATCGGTAAAGACCGAAGTCGGATGGGGAGTGATCACCGGATTACCGCTCCCCGGCCGAGTGAATGGCCCGATCTCCCACGACATCTTCGCGGCCGGCTGCGCGGCCGCCATCAGCCATGCAGCCACCAATATCAGCGTTAAGCGTCGAATTGTCATGCCCGCCGATTCCGCTCCATGTCCAGCACCCGCATCATAGTTTGCTGCTCCTCAGAAATCCTTCGCTCTTGTCATCCGGACCGGACCAGAGCGGCATCATCGCATTCCGCATGTCTGCGTTCCTGCGGCCAAATCCAGAGACATCTTTCTGGCAGCATGATTATCCGGCGCAAACACCAGCACCCGCCGCAGAGTCTGCGCCGCCCCAGCGGAATTTCCCAGTCGGCATTGCCCCACCGCCAGATCGATCCCTGCGGCAGTCGCCCCCGGATCATGCTGAAAAACGGCCTGCCACAACGGCAGCGCCGCGGCGAAATCTCCGCTCTCCGCGTTCAGAACAGCCAGATCCGCGCCTGCGGTCTCGTTGAATGGATCCGCGCGCAGCGCCTGCTGATATTCAGCGCGAGCCCGCTCCCGATTGCCGCTGGCCTGCTCCAGAAATCCCAGCTCCATATGCAACTCCGCATCCGTTGGCTGCTCCAGTCCGGAGCCTTCCGCCGCGAGCAGCAGTTGCAACGCCCGCTCTCCCGCGGCCCGGTCGCCGTGCAGCGCAAGCTGCGCCCATGCGATGCCCTCATCGCGCGCGCCAGGATGAGCACTTCCGATGGGAACCAGTTGCTCATCGGGCACGGGACTGACAAACGGCTTCCCCGCAATCTGAATCCGGTGATCCGTAACCTGCTCGTGCGCGATATCCTCCGTCTCCTGCCGCGGCATATGGCACCACGTGCAGTCAGGATTCTCCGCATGATGCCCGGTGCCCAGCGTTGCATGGCACACCAGGCAGCGCGCGCGGTAATAGCGGGCGCGGTCCGCATCCGCTACCGTTGCATGCGGATCGTGGCAGGTCGTGCAGGTCATGCGATCGCCGCTGGCGCGTTTGCAGGCACTCTCCAGCAATGATTCCCATTGGCTGGTGGCCCGGCCGCCTGGCCCCGTCTTCCTCCCGTCCTCGAAATACACCGCTGTGTCGAACAGATCGTCACCAGGCCGAAACGCCCCCAGCTTCCGCCCCTGCTTTACCACTGCCACTTCCCCTTCCAGATGACACTCGAGGCAGATCGAATCGCGCCGCACCGCCTCCAGCTTCGCCGGATTCAATATCGGCCCTTTTCCGTGCTGCGCGATGTGCTGCGACGCATCGCCGTGACACGATGCACACGTGAGTCCTCCTTGAGGAAACGGCAGCCCCGCAAAATGATTTCTCGCGTCGGGCAGGGACGCCTGAACGTCACTGGCATGGCAGTGCAGGCAGCCCGGATCGACGGGCAGAGTGAGGGGCATCTCTGCAGCCTGCAGATAGTGCGGCGTCATATCCCAGATCTTCTTCTTCGCGTACCAATTGATCGGGATCTCATACCAGTAGCCTTCCCGCTCGAAAAGCCACGTGCGGCCGCGCCGCCCCGAGCCAAGATAGAAGAGCAGCTGTTGCTTCCCCTGAAGAGCGCGATCTGAAGGCACACGCAGGGGCACATTCGGCCGCTCATATGACAGCCACATTTGGCCATTCTCGAGAAATGTGCGATAGCGCACGCCGGAAGCCGCATGCACGAAGTCTGCCGGGATGAAACCCTCCACCGCCGGTCCGCTGGCGTGCGCCATCGGCGTCTTCTTCCAGGAGCTATAAATCTGCCGGTGACATCCCGCGCAAATTGCATCCGGATCCGCAGGCGGCGAGTCCACCTGCAAAGGACTCCTGGCCGCGCTCATCGATCCGGCTGCGACCGAACAGCAGATCGCCAGCATCAGAACGCGCCCCAGCCGCACCTCAGGCCTTCCTCATCTCCGGCAGAAGATACGCCTTCGCTTCCTTTGCGCCCTCCTCCAAAACGTAGAGGCGATCCACAGCAAGGTCCCTGAACGAATCCACCTGACCCGACGGCCATCGCACCTCCAGCAACTCCACCGTCTTCGCCTGATCCAGCCCGAAGTGCAGCCGCAGATCATTCTGCGAAAAATAACTGCCTCCACTACGAACTTCGTCGATCAGCATCAGCGCCTCCGCCCGATCCGCCTGGGTCCGCGCCGTGAGCCGCACCTGGGCGCCAATCCCTGTACGGTTCGAACGCCTGCCCGCCAGCTTCACTTTCACCCAGTGCCGCCGCCGACTCGTATCGCAGCGCAGCAGTTGCGGCAGGCTGTTGACGCAGTTCACCACCACATCCACATCGCCATCGTTGTCAAAATCGCCAAAGGCACAGCCGCGCGCCGGAACTGCCGCCGTGATCCCCGGCCCTCCCTCTGCACTCACATCTTCAAACCGCCCGTTGCGCAAATTACGATAGAGATACTTGTGCTCCGCGTAAGGAGCTTCCGTCTTCGCGCTGTTCACCTCCGGATAAACGTGCCCGTTGGCGACGAACAGATCGAGCCAGCCATCGTTGTCCATATCCAGAAATCCGATACCCCAGCCCAGGTAGCGCGTGTTCAGGCCCAGTCCCGCAAGGTAAGTGCGGTCCTCGAAATTGCCTCCGCCGAGATTGGCGTACAGCGAATCCGTGTCACCGGCAAAATTGGTTTTCGCAATATCCAGCAACCCATCCCGGTTGTAGTCGCCCACCGTTACGCCCATGCCCGCCTGCGGCTTGCCGTCCGGAGAAAGCCCTACCCCCGATTCGATTGCCACATCGCGAAACGTCCCATCCTTCTGATTCTGATAGAGCGTCGCCGCCGTCGAATCATTCGCCACGTAGATATCCGGCCATCCGTCGTTATCGAAGTCGGCGACTGCCGCGCTCAGCGCATAATTCCCGATACGTGTTCCATATCCCGGACTTCTCCGAAACATCGGTGAAGGTCCCGTTGCCGTTGTTGTGATACAGAATGTTCTTTCCCGGCTGCAGCCCCGGCGGCCCGCACGCCACCAGAATGCCTTTGTACAAACACGGCCCCGACTCCGGCAGCGGCGCGGTCTTCAGGTCGAAATCGATGTAGTTCCCGACAAACAGATCCAGATGCCCGTCGCGGTCGTAATCCAGAAACGCGCATCCGGAATTCCATCGCGTCTTCGGCTGCTGCAAACTCGCCTTCGCCGTCACATCCGTGAAAGTCCCGTCGCCGTTGTTGCGAAACAGCGCATTCTGCCCGTAGTAGCTCACGAACAAATCGTCCCAGCCGTCGTTGTCGTAGTCGCCCACGCAGCATGCCTGCCCCCATCCGCTGCGCGCCAGCCCGGCTTTGGCGGTCACATCGGTAAACGTGCCGTCGCGATTGTTTTTGAACAGGTGGCAGGTCGGCTCGTTCCCTTTAGCGAATCCCTCCAGCCTCCAGCCATTCACCAGAAAAATATCCAGCCAACCATCCTGGTCGTAGTCGTAGAACGCCAGCCCGCAGCCAGTCGTTTCCAACAGATATTTGTTGGTTCCCTCGCCGCCAAAGATCGTCTTCGCGCGTAGTCCCGCCTGCGAAGCCACGTCAAGAAACTGCACTCCCAGCGGCGTACCGGCAATCGGCGATACCGGACCCGGAGGAGGCGGCATCGGCTTCGCGTCGTACGACTGCTGCGCGCCCGGCTTCGTCTGCCCCAGCGCCTGGCCGGCGGTGGCCGCACCCCGCACCCATGGCGGCGTGGCCAGCCGCAGCACATCCGCGAATGGCAGCACCAGCGCCGTGCGGCTAAGCGAGCCCAGAAATTTCCGGCGATTCATCGGGAGAAAAGTAATAGAGCCATCCTACGGATTTTTGCTGCCCAGCGCTTCAGCTTTCTGCCGTTCGGCAGAGGCCTCGCTCATGCGTCCCTGTTCGGCGAAGGCCGAGGCCAGTTGGCGATGCGCTTCGGCGTACCCTGGGTCGCTGCCGATGGCCTCCTGATAATGGGCAATCGCATCCGCAATCTGCCCTTTGTTCATCGAAGCATTTCCCGTGTTTGTGGCGAACACCGCCCGCTGTCGATTTACCGCTACCCTCGTCAGATCGGCTGCCTTCTTTCGCTCCGCAATTGCCTCCTGTTGCCTCCCTTCTTCCTGCAGGACGCTGCCCAGCGTAATGTGCGGCCCCGGCTGCTCCGGCAGCAGTTCGATGGCCTTGCGCAGCGCCGCCTCCGCCTCCTCGTTCTTTCCCTGTTGCCGGTACACGCTGCCCAGTACCGACCACCCATCGCCATTCTCCGGACGGGTCTCGAGCGCCACGCGCAGATTCTTCACCGCATCGTCGAATCGACCCGCCTGCATATAAAGAATGCCCAGCGTGTATGGAGCATCCGGCGACCCCGGATCGAGATGGATCGCCTTCTCCAGTTCTCCAATCGCGTCCGGAAGATCGTCCTTGAGCTTCAGCGCCAGTCCCAGGTTGTAGTGAAGACGCGGATCATCCGGTGCGATCTTCAGGCCAGCCTGAAATTCGCGCACGGCATCGTCGACGTCGCTCTGCTGCAGATACGCGACGCCCAGATCCTGATGCACAGTGGAATTATCGGGCGTCAGCGCGATCGCACGCAGATAAAAAGGAACTGCCTCCTTTGCGCGGCCCGTCTGCACCAGCGCCAATCCGTAGTTAGACAGAGCCTCTGCCTGCTGCGGCCGCGCAGCCACGACCTTCCCGAAGAGAGGAATCGCTTCCTTCTCTCTGCCGACCCGCTGCAGAGCCAGCGCCAGCTGATAGGTCGGATCCAGGAACTGCGGGTCGATTGCGATCGCCTGCTGATAATGCCCGATCGCCTCTTCATCCGCACCCGCCGCCACCAGCGCATTTCCCCACTCATACTGCACCGCGGCATTCCGCGGATCGAGCTGCGCAGCCCGGCCCAATTCCGCTGTGGCACGGTCCATCTGCTGTTCGTGACTGAGCACCACGCCGAGATGCAGATGCGCCAACGCCAGTCCGGGATCGATTTGCAGCGCTGCCTCGAACGCAGCCTGCGCATCCGTCCAGCGGCTCTGCTGCGCATCCAGCGCGCCCAGCTGGTCGCGAAACTGTGCATTCTGGGGATCCGACACCACCGCCCGCTGCATCGTGTCGATCGCAGCATCCGTCCTGGCTGTTGCGGCAAGATCCCGCGCCCACGCCGCCAGGAGATCGGCACCGAGTGGCGACATGTGATCCATCGCCGCGAACAGCGCATTCGCCTTTTCGGGAGAACCGGTCTGGCTGTAAGCCTGCGCCAGATTCTCCTCCGCAGTCCGATCACTCGGCTTCAGCCGGAGAGCCGTCTGCAGCTCCGCAATCGCCTGCGGATACTGCCCCAGCGCATACAGCACCACCCCCAGCGCACTGTGCCCCTCCTCGATGCGCGGTGCCAGCTGTACTGCATGGACAAACTGCGTGCGTGCTGTATGCAGATCGCCCTTCGCATACGCCTCCGTTCCGGCGCGAAAGGCGGCGCTCGCTCGATCCATCGCCGCCTGCTGCGCACTGCTTCCCGCCGCCAGCATCAGCAGACAGGCAGCCATCCCTAGCCCCTTCGCCATCAGGAACATCTATCCTCTACGGGTTTCTGCCCGCCGGCGTGCGCGTGTCCTGCAGCCTGCGCACCGCAGCAAATTCGTGTTCTGCCTCGTCTTTACGTCCGGCCGCCGCGAACGCCCGCCCCAGCAGCATGTGCGTCATCGAATTCGACGGGTCCATCGCCAGTGCGTGCTCCAGATACATCGTCGCCATCGCCGGATCCTGCTGCGCCAGCAATGCCTTGCCCAGCAAGATATAAGGACCGGTCGCGTTGGGCTCGAGCAACACGGCGCGATCCAGCACCTCCTGCGCGTGCGCGTATTGCCCGCTCCGGATATACGCATCCCCCAGCCGGTCATAGGTCTCGCCGTCCAGCGGATTCACGGCGCGCTCCTTCTCCAGTTCCACGATCGCCCCCGCGGCATCCCCATTGGCCAGATCTATTTCCCCCAGCAGACGATGAGCTAAAGGCAGATGCGCGTCGAGCTGCACTGCCTGCTTCGCTGCTGCAGCAGCGGGTGCCGTAAGCTCCTGTCGAAACAGCATTCGCGCTGTCACCAGCCAGGCGGCGGCGGAGTTCGGTTCGAACTGATACTGAGTCGCCAGTGCGCGCCGCGCATCGTCGTAGCGGCCCGTGGTGATGTAGCAGAGCGCCAGCACATAGTGAGGATCGGCGTTCGCCACCGGCCCCGCTGAATGTGCCTTCTCCAGCAGAGGAATCGCCTCCGCCGCTTTGCCCAGCCGGTAGAGCACCACGCCCCGCATCTGCATCGACTCCAGATCCGACGGATCCTGCGCTACCGCTTTCGCGAACGAGGCTTCGGCTTCCTGCAGATGCTCATCCTGATACTCCACGATCCCACGCAGGCGTTCTACCCCTGCGGGCTCCGGATGCTGCGCCGCCAGAGCATCCAGCTCACGCAGAGCGTCGCTCATCTTTCCCTGGGTTATCAGCGCCCGCGCGTCCGCAACAGACGGACCATCCGGCGCTGCGGCCGCCTGCGCGCGCCCGCAGACACCCGTAACAGCGCAGGCCAGGACAGAGAGCCGAAACATCCGGAACATGATGCGGGAAGTTTACTCCTCAAAGACAAGCGGAGGGGAGTTGGCTCCCCTCCGTGACTGGGGACCGCGGCAATTCTAAAACTGCACGCGCAGCGAGAACTGCATCTGGCGTGGGTTGGTATAAATGCCCAGCGCCGGCTCGCCCGTGATCGTTCCCGCCGAACCGGTCTGCGTGGTCGACGGATTGGCGGGATTGATGTGGTTGAAGCCGTCGTACGCATCCACCCGGAATTGAGCGAACAGGCTTTCGTGGATCGGGAAGTTCTTCTGCAGCGAGAGATCGCCGTTGAAGTATCCCGGCCCGGTGAAGCTGTTTCTGCCAATTCTTCCAATCTGGTCGAGACCGGCCTCGGGGAACAGCGTTGGATCGGGCGCAGAGAAGAAGGTGCGTGAATGGCTCTGCGCATTAAAACTGGTCAGATGCGTGTGCAGAGACCTTGGGTCGCCGTTCGGCTGGCATGGAGCGCTCCCCGGCACCGAAGCGCCGCACCCGCCGCCCACGCTCAGACTGAACGGCAGGCCATTCGACCAGGTGATAACCGGCGCAAACTGCCACCCTCCGATCACCTCGTCCATCCATCGCGGAGCGTTGCCGGCAACCATCTGGTTTCTGCCGAAGGGTAACTGGTAAATGCCGTAAACAACGATTTGCTGCGGCCGTACCCAGCTGTCCGGTCCCTTCACCGCGGCCTTGTTCCAGGTCGCGTAACCTGCGTTGAAATCGAAGGCCCGCTGCCACGCATATTGGATGTTGAACGAAAGCCCATGCGTAAATTGCTTGGCCAGGCTGGCCTGCAGCGCGTCGAACTCTGTATCCTGGTCGTCGCCGTCATATTGAATGCTCGATTCCCAGCCGCACATGCCAGGAGCTATACCGGGCTCCGCCAGGGCGGCGAGCGTCGCCTCGTATCCCGGATCCGAACAGGAAGCGAGTTTCGCCCCATAGAATCGGCTGAGATAGCTGCCGTTGGACGTGCCCCCGTTCGCAGCGATGCCCGGGGGACCGCCATTGACGACGGTTGTACCCGAAACCGACGGATCGTAATGAAGGGCCGCGCCGTTGACGCTGTACTGAGCTGGCAGGAAGATGCCCGATTCGTTGGGATTCGTGTTATTCCCGTCACCGTCGCTCAATGTGTGGGTGCCTTTGTTGCCGACATAGGCGATGGTCGCGGAGAGCGTCGGCGTCAGCGCCCGCTCCACGCTCAGATTCCACGCATCCAGAGTCGGCAGCCGCAGGCTGTTCGGGCGCGCTTTGGGGGTGACCGTATATCCGGGTGCCGGCAGCAGCCCGTTCGAGGGTACCGTCGGAAACGTGTACATCGGAGGCCCTTGTGCCAGTGTAAATGCAGCGCTGGTTACATTGGGCGAGCTGACCGACTGACTTGCGAGAACCGGAAGGTTCTGTGTAACCGTGTGTCCGAAGATCGATCCGAAGACGCCGATATCAAAGCTGCGTCCATATCCGGCACGAATCACTGTTTTGGGATCGAGAGAGTACGCAACGCCCAGGCGCGGAGTCCAGGCATTCCACGAGGGGTTCCATCCCATGTTGCTGGGGATGTTTCCATATCCGGCAACCCGGAGGTAGCCGTCCGTCTTATAACCGCCGGCACCGCCGTTCATATTCATCAGCGCGCCGTTGCCCTTGCCATTGACTACCTCGGGGAAGTAAAGCTCATATCGAATTCCGTAATTGATGGTCAAAGACGGCCTGGGATGCCACGTATCCTGCGCATAAAAAAACAGGCGCTTCTGGAATTCCTTGGCATTGGTGGAGGAGCTGACGTAACGAAGAAAGGCTGCGTTTCCTGAGCTTGCCTGGCCGCTGACATCCCCAAGGAGGAAGCTGGCCAGGCCCAGGCCTCCGGTGGACCCGCCGTTTGACGTGGGCCCTGGAGCGAAGCTGAGAATCCCGGCTCGATCCTGATCGGACGGAACGCGCAGGTTGCGCGCGTACCGCAGGTCGGCACCGAATTTCATAGAGTGGTTGCCGAAGATCTTTGTCCAGTTATTCACCAGCTGGAACTGATCTTCGCGCTCGATGAGCGGGCAGTTGCAGCGCGTGATGTTCAGCGCCGACCCATACTGGGCGCCGCCGCCCGTCGGATTGTTCGGCTGCTGATTGCCGGAGCGATCGGCATCGGCAATGTTGAAGCCAGGCGCGCCGCTGGTGATCGTGGTTCCGAGGTTGACGCCCGGGATGCCGAGTTGCGTCGCAAACGGCACCGACTGGTCGAATTTGGAGTCGCCGATGTTATAGCGGTAGTAGCCGATGCGCCAGTCGGTAAGCAGGTTCGAACTGACTGCGATGTCCATACCGGCAGCCAGACTGTCGTTGGCGCCCTGCGAGACGCCGCCGTAGCCGCCGATACCAAAGCCCGGCCCTCCTGCCGGTCCAAGGAGCGTGGTCCCGGAGAGTGTGTCGGTAAACCGGCTGAATCGCGTGAAGGCATGCATGGTCTGGCTCAACTGATCATCCACGCGTACGTCCCATTGGTCGTTGTTGAATAAGCCGGTGCCGCTTCCCGAATAATTGTTCTTGAGACCGTTCAGGCTTCCCGCCGCTACCGCTCCACCGGAATTCGGAGCGTAGGGCTGAAGCAGTTTCAGCATAGCGAGCGCCTGCGGAGAAAGCTGAGCCGCGGGAATCACATTTCCCGGATACGGCACGGATCCGCCCGGCGTCTGCTGATAAATCAGCGGAGCGGTGGCACTGCCCAGAATACCCAGAGCATATTCGCTGAAATCGCACCCGACGGGCCCGAGGCACGTGGAAACCAGGTGCGCGGTCGGGACACTCGCTGTTTCCGCCGTTCCCACTTTTTGCCGCACTCCCTGGTAGTCCCCAAAGAAGAACAGATGATCTTTGAAGATCGGACCGCCAACCGATCCGCCGAACTGGTTCTTCAGTCCTGGAGGGAAGATGGTTCCGGGGAACTGCGTGTAGGGATCTCTGCCCAGGTTATCGCTGCTCTCGCGATAATCAAACGCGCTCCCGTGGAAGCTGTTGGAGCCGGATTTGGTCTGTGCGGTCACTACCGAGGACACCGCTTTGCCAAACTCGGCGTCGAAATTCTGCGTCGTGATCTTGGTCTCGGAGAGCGCATCCATCGGCGGGTTGATGACGATAATCCCCAGGATCGGATCCTGGTTATCCGTACCGTCCAGTTGGTAAGCCACGCCCCCGAATGCCTGGCCGTCCACCTGAATCTGCTTGCTCGCCTGCGGATTCTCATCCGCCGCGTGGCTCCAGCTCAGGGACTGCGCGCCCGGCAGCAACAGCTGCAGGTTAGTGAAGTTGCGGTCCGGTATCGGCAGATCCTCAACCTCTTTCGAAGTGAACTCTGTCGCCACATCGGCGCGATCCGTCTTCAGTACCGGAATCGTATCCGCGTTCACCGTCACTGTCTGCGACGCACTGCCCGGGTTCAATTGCGCGTCGATCTTCGGCGACGTATCCGCCGCCACCGGAACCCCGTGGGCCTCAAAGGTCTGAAATCCGGGAGCTTCCACCTTCAGGTCATACGTGTCCGGAATCAGATGCTCGGCGACGTATTCGCCGGAGGCATTCGAAGTTACTGCGGTCGAAGTGCCCTTCGCAATATCGGTGATGGTGACTTTGGCATTCGGGACCACGGCGCCGGTCGTGTCCGTTACCGTCCCGTAAATCGATCCATAAACTGCCTGTGCATGAGATACCGCGGAGAAGCAAAGGACTGCGGCGATGCAGCAAGCTGCAATCAGCCTCGATACTTTCATGTTGCCTCCAATAAAGGCGTACCGAAAAACCTATATCTCCCCGACAACTACGTCAGGATGGTCATTGCCATCTGTTATTTGCGCAGATACTTCGCTCGAGTGAACGTAAGTTGAAGGCCGCGTCCCTCCTGTAATCGACACGCGAACCCTGATTCTCTTCGCTTGCACGCCGGGGAACTTAACTGCCAGATCCTTGATCGCGGCTGTCGCTGTTAAACTGTTTGCCGCTGGGATAGCCGCACGACTCTGCAAGATTGCGCTACTGAGCCAGAAACTTTAGGCAACCGTTGTCGGAGTTGTCAAGGGCAAACTGATGTTGCCCTTCATTGCACCGGGATGGACACATAGAACCGCAGGATGACTCTTCAATGAATCGATTTAGCCTCTCTGACCATTTCGTCAGAATGGCTCAAAGTGGTAACGTGTTCACGTCTATGCCGCGAGGTTGCATCCTGGCTCTGCTTAGCCTCTCTCTAAGTGCCTGGGCTGCGCAGCCCTTGGGCACGGATCTCAGCGGCCGGCCCGTCGATCGCCTGGCGCCGCCCGGCTCGCGCGTCATCGTCCTCTTCTTCGCCGGGTCCGATTGCCCCATCTCCAATCGCTACATTCCCGAGATCGAGCGCCTCTCCCGGCAGTTCGGCTCTCACGGCGTCCACTTCTGGTGGGTCTACCCCAACCCCGCCGACAGCGCCGACGTCGTCCGCCATCACCAGGACGACTTCCACATTAATGGCGAGGCCGTCCTCGATACCCAGCAGCGGCTCACACGCATGGCACACGTCACCGTCACTCCCGAAGTGGCGATCTTCGTCCCTGCTGCCGCCGGCCTGCGCGAAGTCTACCGCGGAAGAATCGACAACCGTTATGTTGCGCTGGGCCAGGAGCGGCCCTCGGCCACGCGCCACGATATGGAGGACGCCATCCGCGCCGTGCTTGCCGATCGTGTCGTCCCCCGCCCCGGCGGTCCCGCCGTCGGTTGCTCCATCGTTCCGCGGAACCTGCCATGAGGGGGCTGCGGGTCCTCTTGCCGGCCCTGGCCTGCTGCTCTCTTGCCACCCTCCCGCACCCCCGTCACGCTATGCACGCCGCCGAAGGCCCGGTTAACTGGAGTCGCCAGATTGCCCCCATCGTCAACCGCAGTTGCGCCGCCTGCCATCATCCCGGCGGTGCCGGTCCCTTCAGTCTTCTTACCTATCAGGACGCCCGCCGCCGCGGTCCGCAGATGGTCCAGGCAACGCAGTCGCGCTTTATGCCCCCCTGGCTCCCGGCTCCCGGCTTCGGGGATTTCGCCGATGCTCGCCGCCTCAGCAATGAAGACATCGATCTCATCCGCCGCTGGGTCGCCTCCGGCATGCCCGAAGGCTATCCCTCCGAAGCTCCGGTCCCGCCGCATTACGACGCCGCGTGGCAGTTGGGGCCGCCCGATTTGATCCTAACCGTACAGCGCCCCTATACCCTCGCCGCCTCCGGGACCGACGTCTTCCGCAACTTCATCCTGCCCTATCCCCTCGCGCAGATCCATTACATTCGAGCCCTGGAGATCCTGCCCGGTGCGCCCAGGATCGTCCACCACGCCAACATCCTCATCGACCGTACCGCTTCCTTCCGCCGCAGCCATCCTTCCGACTGGAAGAGCGGTGTCCCCGGAATGGAACTGGAGGTCGACGCCGGCAACACTTTCGATCCCGACAGCCACTTCCTGTTCTGGAAGCCTGATACTCCGGTCCTCGTCGAGCCCGCGGGCATGCCGTGGCGCCTCGATCCCGGCAACGATCTCATCCTCAACATGCACCTCAAGCCCAGCGGCAAGCCCGAAACCATCGCTGCGCAAATCGGCCTCTACTTCACCCACGATCCGCCCACGAAACAGCCGATGCTCCTCCAGCTCGAAGACGATCGCGATCTCGATATCCCGGCCGGCGCTCGCAACTTCGTTGTGCAGGATGAGCTGAAGCTTCCGCTCGACGTCGACCTCCTCGGCATCTATCCCCATGCCCATTATCTCGGCAAGGAGCTGGAGAGCTGGGCCATCCTGCCCGACGGCCGCAGAAAGTGGCTCATCCGCATCCCTTCCTGGGACATTGACCGCCAGTCCGTGTATCGCTACCGCGAGCCCGTCTTCCTGCCCCGTGGAACCGTGTTGCACATGCACTACGCCTACGACAACTCAGCGAACAACATTCATAATCCCAATGCCCCGCCCATCCGCGTCCGCGCCGGCAATCGCTCCGTCGACGAGATGGCGCACCTCTGGCTCCAGGTTCTTCCCGTCAACCTTCCCCCCGGCGGTCCCGATCCGCGCCTGCTGCTGGAGCAGGCCTGGATGGAGCACCGTCTCAGCAAGAATCCTGATGACCCGGTCGCCCTCTACAACCTCGCCTCAGCGCAGGCGGGCCTCGGCCGCTACTCCGATGCCGCGGCAATTTATAAGAGAATCCTCGCCGCCCATCCCTCCGATCCGCGCGTGCTGAACAGCTTCGGCGCCGCCCTCGAAAACGCGGGAGACGCCTCGGGAGCCCGGCAGTCCTTCACCGCCGCCATCGCCGTGGACCCCACATCCTGCGATGCCCACTTCAACCTCGCGGGTCTCGAGCTGAAACATGAGCAGTTCTCCGACGCCGAACAGCAACTCCGCGATTTGCTTGCGCACTGTCCACAGGATGCGTCCGCGCACAGCTCCCTCGGCGTTACGCTCGAAGCCGAAGGCGATGCGGCGTCCGCTCAGGCCGAATTCCGGCAGGCTCTCGCCGCCGATCCGCAGGACTTCACCGCGCTCTACCACCTCGGCGACATGGCCATCGAAGCAGGCCAGCCCCGGCAGGCCGTCGATCTTCTCCGCCAGGCCGAACAGCAACGCCCCGCCGACCTCGATACGCGCGAGCACCTTGCCATGGCCTTCGCGCAGTCCGGCCAGACGTCGGATGCCTTAACTCAACTGCGTGAGGCCGTACCTCTGGCCCCCCGTGACGCAAATCTCCATGCGCTTCTTTCCCAGGTCCTGGCTGCGACGGACCACCTGCAGCAGGCAATCGAAGAACAAACCCAGGCACTCCACCTCCAGCCCGCCGATGCCGACGGCTGGAACAATCTGGGTGTGCTCGAGGCCCGCGCCGGACGAACCGCCAACGCCCGCACCGATTTCCAGCACGCGCTGCAGCTCGCGCCCGGCAACGCGCAGGCCCGCGCCAACCTCGCTCAGCTTCCCCCTCATTGATTCACTCCATTTCAACCGGGCCCTCCCGATCACCGTGCCGTGTGTTTCCGGCTATACCGTCCGGCCCACCGCGATGTACAGTGGTCCTCACCGGGAATTTCCCTTAAAAACGATGGCCACAGTCACCAGAGTCCAATCACCGGCCGCGACCGCCACCACGCGCATGCTCTCTCTCGATGTCCTGCGTGGCGTCACCATCGCCTTCATGATCATGGTCAACAACAACGGCGGGCACGCCTGGTGGCCTTTCGAGCACTCCGCCTGGAATGGCTGGACGCCCACCGACCTGGTCTTCCCCACCTTCCTGTTCGTCGTCGGCGTCACCGTGGTCTTTTCTATGGAATCTCGGCTGAACCGCGGAACAGCTCCGCGGGTGATGCTCCCTCACATCCTCAGGCGATTCGTCATCCTCTTCTGCCTCGGCTTGTTCGTCAATGGCTTTCCGCATTTTCCCTGGGCTCACCTGCGCATTTACGGCGTTCTGCAGCGCATCGCGATCTGCTACCTCATCGCCAGCCTTCTCTATCTCTGGGATCGCCGCGCCACCAGCAAAATCGTGATCCTCGTCTGCGCCCTCATCGGCTACTGGATCATCATGCGATGGATTCCGGTCCCGGGTTATGGCGTTCCTGGACGCGACATACCGTTCCTCGATAAAGACGCCAACATGGTCGCATGGCTCGACCGCCATATCTTGCCCGGCCGCCTCTACGAAGGCGTACGCGATCCCGAGGGCCTGCTCAGCGATCTGCCGGCCCTCGGCACCACGCTGTTCGGTATGCTCACCGCCATGTGGCTGCGCACCAATCGTTCCCTGCAGCAAAAGTGGGCAGGCGTCCTCGGCGGCGGCATCGTTTGCATCCTCTTAGGCGAACTCTGG
The DNA here is from genome assembly GCA_963825195.1 of uncultured Acidobacteriota bacterium. Classification (GTDB taxonomy): domain Bacteria; phylum Acidobacteriota; class Terriglobia; order Terriglobales; family Acidobacteriaceae; genus Palsa-343. The sequence continues at coordinate 3,052,906 of CAWGSD010000005.1, read as the reverse complement.
AACCCCTGGTTCCCCATCAATAAGAAGCTCTGGACCAGCTCCTATGTCCTCTTCGCCGCCGGCGTCTCCCTCGTCGTCTGGGCCATCCTGATGTGGGTCACCGAAGTCCGCGGCTGGAAAAAAGGCTGGAGCACTTTCTGGCTCGTCTTCGGCATGAACGCCATCGCCGCCTACGTTTTTTCTGAGGTTCTGGGCAGCCTTGGGTGGACCATTCACGTCGGCCCCATCACTCTGCAGCAATTCGTGTACGCCCATATCTTTGCCGGAATCCACCCTGCGGGACTAGCGTCCCTTCTCTATTCCATCTGCTTCATGCTGGTGTGCTGGCTGCCCATGGTGGTCCTCTACCGCAGGAAAATCTTTCTTAAGGTCTGACCAAGTCCGTGCAGCGCCTGAACACGGGCTGCACGCCGCCACGGTAAACTTGCCTAAAGATGCGAAAGCCCCGCGACATTGAGATTGCGGTCTTCCGGCGTCTCCGCCGCGACCCGCCCCAGGGATTCGTGCATCGCACGGCCTTCTGGCTCCTTGTCGCCTATCTGGTCCTCTCTGCCTTCGCGTGGCTGCCCCGTTCATCAGGCATTTTCTTTAGCCAGATAGCTGAGCTGGACCTCCTCCTGCTCATCGGCTTTTGTGTCCCGCTCCTATGGCGTTTTGTCTTCGGCCGCCTCCTCTGGAAGGTTCGTAACCGTCTCATCGTGACCTACCTGCTCATGGGGCTCACGCCCGTGGTGCTCTTTGTCACCCTCGCTGTCATCCTCCTGTACGTCTTCTCCGGCCAGTTCGCCATCTTTGCCGCCCTCAGCGTGGTGCACGATGAGTTGGAGCACATCGCCTCGAGTAACAGCGGCTTCGCCATGCACATCGCTCACGTTCTCGAAGAAGAGCCGCGTCTGCACGCTCTCACCCTCCCCGAAGCACCCACCTCAACCGATGAGCATGAATACGCTGGCCTCGTCATCGCCGCTTTTCATGATGGCCAACCCATCGGCCTCGCTCCTGCCTCCATCGAGAGCCATACCACCCCCTCCATTCCCGGCTGGGTGCATGAGCCCTATCGCGGCATCGTCCTCGATCAGGGCCAGCTCTGGCTGCGCGCCGTGGATCAGGAGGTTCTCCGCGGCCACACAACCACCGTCGTCACCAGCGTTCCGATCCGGAAAGAAAATGTCGGTGCCATTGCCCAGGGCCTCGGCCGGGTCACCATCTATCCCGGCATTGATTTCGACAACGACCCATCGCAATTCCCTGCTACTTCCAGTTCTGCCGTGCAAGTTCAAACCATCCACGCCGGCCAGCCCCCGGCTCACATCCAGATCGGCCGCGAGGACATTGCCGACGCCCGCAAACACGCCATCGTTGGCGGCGAGCTGCCGCCGGCTTCTCACTTCTACGACGTTCCGGTTGGCTTCCTCGCCCCGCTGCCCACCATCGACTGGACCACCGGCAAGCCCCACGACACCTACGCGGATGTCACGTCGCGGCCCTCTCTGCTCTACCAACGCCTCTTCATCACCTCGCTGCGAGTCGGCGATGTCATCCGCGATGTTCTCATCGGCATCGCGATTTCCTTCGGCGTGCTGGAACTCCTCGCCTTCCTCGCCGCGGTCCGCCTCAATCAAACCATCACGCGCTCTGTGCACGACCTCTACGAAGCCACCCTGGCCATCGATGGCGGCAACCTCGAGCATCGCATCCAGGTCCGCCGCCGCGATCAGCTCGGCGCCCTCAGCCGCTCCTTCAACAGCATGGCCGCCTCTCTCGAACGCCTGCTCGCCGAGCAACGCGAAAAAGAGCGTCTCCAGAATGAACTGGCCATCGCCCAGGAAGTTCAGGCCAATCTCTTCCCGCACGGCCGCATCGCTCTCCCCATGCTTGAACTCCACGGTGTCTGCCTGCCCGCCCGCACCGTCAGCGGCGACTATTACGACTTCCTGCTCTTCGGCGAAACCGGCCTCGGCATGGCCCTCGGCGATATCAGCGGCAAAGGCATCTCCGCCGCCCTGCTCATGGCCACCCTCCACTCCGCTGTACGCGCCTATCGCTTCGCCGGCGAAGAGCTCATGACCGAAGGAGTAGCGGCGCTGGTCGATCCTCGCACCCGCCGCGCCGGACAGCATGAGGTGGAGTGTGGCGAGCTCTTCGAGGAGCCCGCCAAAATCCTCTCCCTCCTCAATCGCCACCTGTACCGCAGCACCCAGCCGGAAAAATACGCTACCTTATTCCTTGCCCACTACGACGGCATCACCCGCCGCCTCGTATACGCTAATGGGGGCCACCTGCCTCCGCTCCTGCTCCGCGCCAACGACACCATCACCCGCCTCGACCGTGGCGGTACCGTTGTCGGCCTGCTCGACGATATGGAATGGGAACAGGGCATCGAACACCTGGGTTCCGGTGACATCCTCATCGCCTACAGCGACGGCGTCACCGAGCCGGAAAACGACTTCGGGGAATTCGGCGAAGAGCGACTGCTGGAAGTCGTTCGCCGCCATCGTCACCTCAGCCTCGAAGCCATCTCCGAACAGGTTGTGCAGACCCTCCGCACCTGGATCGGCGCCCAGGAACAGCCCGACGACGTCACCCTCGTTCTCGCCCGCCAGCGCTGATCCAGAAGCTGATTGAATGAGGGAGAATCTCGCAACCCTGCGGACGGTTTCCCGGTACGGCCATGCATAACCGAAGCAGTGACGAATCCATCCCGCGCTTTCTCAGCCAATCGCCTGCGTTGACTCCCGCAGTACCAGCACCGGCGGCAGCATGCGCGCCACCGGCACATCGTCTTCGACTGTCCCAAGAATCGTGTCCAGCACAAAATCCGTCGCCAGCTTGCCCATCTCTTCCATCGGCTGCCGGATCGTGGTCAGGCCCGGCGTGCTCAACATCGCCGGCGGCACATCGTCGAATCCGATCACCGAGCAGTCTTCCGGCACCCGCCGCCCTGCGCGCCGCAATGCCCGCACCGCGCCCAGAGCCGTCAGATCGTCGAAGGCGATCATCGCCGTGAACTGCGCGCCGGCAGTCACCAGTTCCGTGGTCAGCCTCTCTCCACCCTCGAATCCCGAAAAGGCGTCCAGAGCATCCGGCAGTTCGCGCACGCGGCTGCGGTCAATGGTCACTCCATGCTCTGCTGCAAAACGCTGTATGCCGTTCCATCGCCGCTGCGTATCCGTCAGCTTCGCCGGTCCGCGAATCACCGCGATCTGGCGATGCCCCAGCCCGTGGAGATGCTGCATCACGAGGTAACCACCCTGCTCGTTCTCTACGATCACCGACCTGATGTTGTCCGCAGAAACATCGCGTCCCACCACAATCGTCGGCAGTATGCTCTCGCGCAGATTCACCAGCAGTCCGCCTTCTTCGAACAGCCAGTTCGCCACCACGATCAGCCCTTCCACTCGCCGCTCCATCAGCATGTCGAGATAGCTCTCGAACTGTTTGCGGTCGTTATGCGCGTCCATGATAATCGGCAGGTAGGGGGTCGATTGCAGCGTTTGCTCGATGCCGCGCAGGATCAGCGTGCAAAACGGATCCGAAAGGTCGAAGATCATCACCCCGATTGTGTGACTGCGCCGGCTGCGCAGCGACCGCGCAAAGGCATCGGGACGATACCCCAGCGTCTGCGCCGTTCTGCGAATGCGCTCCTTGGTCTGTGCGGCCACATAGCGCGACAGCGGTGCTTCGTTCAGCACGATCGATACGGTCGACGGAGAAAATCCGCTCTCCCGTGCCACGTCCACCAGCGTCACGTGCTTCGACTGTGTTTTACGGCCCGCCATTGCCCTGCCGTCGATCCCTTCGCAGATGCATTGTAGCCTGCCCGCACAAACTGGCATCGCCGCCGGCCGCCGTTGGCCACTGCCCGGTGATCACCCCGGGTCAAATGCAGTAGAGTGGGTCTCCCGGGAATGCCGCAATGGCCGTCAGCAATCCCGCGATGCACCGCATCTCAATACAGAAAACGCCGGCCGGACAGAATCGTATGAAATCGGAAGAAGCAGCCGAAGTCCTCACCATCGCAGGCCGCGAAGTCCGCATCACCCATCCCGATAAGCTCTACTTTTCGCGGCAGATCCAACTCACCAAGCTCGACCTCGTCCGCTACTATCTTGCCGTTGCGCCCGGCGCTCTCGCCGGCATCCGCGATCGCCCGCTGGTCCTCAAGCGCTTCGTCAACGGCGCGGAAGCCGAAGCCTTCTATCAGAAGCGCGCGCCCAGCCGATCGCCCGCCCTGGCTCCGAACCGTGACTCTATCATTTCCCTCCGGCCGCACCGCCGAAGAGTTAGTCGTCGACGAAGCCGCCGGCCTCGCCTGGATCGTCAACCTCGGCTGCCTCGAACTGCACCCGCATCCGGTGCGCTCCGCCGATCTCGAGCACCCCGACGAGCTGCGCGTCGATCTCGATCCCGGCCCCGGCGTCGCGTGGTCCGACGTGCAGCGTGTCGCCCTCGAAGTGAAAGCGCTGCTGGAAGAGACCGGCCTGCGCGGCTGGCCGAAGACCAGCGGCTCCCGCGGCATGCACATCAATGTGCGCATCCATCCTCGCTGGAGCTTTTCCGAGGTCCGCCGCGCGGCACTCGCACTCTCCCGCGCCGTCGAGCGCCGCGTGCCGGACTCTCGCTACCTCCAAATGGTGGAAAGAAGAGCGCCACGGCGTCTTCCTCGACTACAACCAGAACGCGAAGGACCGCACCACCGCCTCAGCGTATTCTGTGCGCCCGCTGCCCGACGCGCGCGTCTCTGCGCCGCTTCGCTGGGACGAAGTCTCCGCCTGCGATCCTGCGGACTTCACTGTGCTCACCATGCCTGCGCGTTTCGCGGCGATCGGCGATCCTCACGCTGCCATGGACTCCTCGCCCGGCTCGCTCGAGGCCCTCCTTGAACTCGCCGCGAAGGACGAAGCCGATGGCCTCGGCGACGCACCCTGGCCGCCGCACTTCCGCAAGATGGAAGGTGAAGGCGCACGCGTGGCTCCCTCCCGCGCGAAAAAGGCCGGAAAGAAGTCATCCGCGCCTGCGCAGGACAGCGCGCCGGAGCACAGCAACGATCCCGCACCGGATGTTTCCAACTCGGCCAGGCCTACCGGCCAGCGCCGCTCGAAGATGCCGCTGCTCGTCATCGCCAACTCTGCCAGCAAAGACGCGGCGCTGGCGGGCCTCGAACGCTGGAAGCAGCGTCACTCCGAAGCTGCGGCGCACCTCGCCGTCGACGATGTCCTCGTCGACTCCATGCGCGGCCGGTCTTCTACGTGGACCCGCATCCGCGTCAATCTCCGCAACGTGCCCGAAGACCTGCGCCCGTCCCAGGAAACCCCTGATCCCGACGAAGCGCGTGAAATGCGACCTCCTGGCAGGCGCGCACGCAAAGGCGATGCCGTGTAACTTCACCGTCCCTGCGGGAAAATCTCCATCAGCTCCTGCGGCGGCACCACCTCCAGCTGCGCATAGGTGCAGTCCTCAGGCTTCTTGTCCAGGCGCCACCTGCGAAAATGCGCCATGTGCCGGAACCGGCCGCCCTGCATGTGCTCATAGGCCACTTCCACCACCAGTTCCGGACGCAGCGGCTCCCACGAAAGATCCTTCCCCTGGCTCCAGCGGCTTTGCCCTCCCGGCATGCGATGGCCGCCGTCGTTTTCCGTGCCCGCCCAGCCGCGCCACGGATGATGATCCAGCGCATGCTCGCGACACGGCGCCAGATAGCCCACCAGCTCCTGCCGCTTCTCCTTCGTAAAGCTCGCGCACACGCCCACGTGCTGCAGCATGCCCTGTTCGTCGTAGAGGCCCAGCAGCAGCGATCCCACGGCCTTGCCTTCCGCATCCTTGTACCAGCGAAAGCCGGCCACTACGCAGTCGCAGTCGCGCTCGTGCTTCACCTTCAGCATCACGCGCTTGTCCGGTTCATAGGTACCGGTAACCGGCTTCGCCATCACTCCATCAAGGCCCGCGCCTTCGAAGCGACGAAACCAGTCGAGCGCCGTGTCGCGAGCGCGTGTCGCCGGCGTGATGTGAACCGGCGCCTTCGCGCCCTGTAACACCTTCTCCAGTCGCGCCCGCCGCTCTTCGAAAGGCTCTCCGCACAGATCGCGCTCGCCCTCGCATAACAGATCGAAGAAGACCACCGAAACCGGCGTCTGCTGCGCCAGCAGCTTCACCCGCGAAGCTGCCGGATGAATCCGTAACTGCAATGCATCAAAATCCAGCCGTCCTTCGCGCGCAATCACCATCTCCCCATCCAGCACGCAGCGCTCCGGCAACTGCGCGCGCAGCGGCTCCACAATCTCGGGAAAGTACCGGTTCAGCGACTTCTCATCGCGGCTCTGGATCAGCATCTCGTCCCCATCCCGAAACACCAGCACGCGAAAGCCATCCCACTTCGGCTCGAAGATCCACTCCCCCGCCGCAGGAATCTCCTCCACCCGCTTCGCCAGCATGGGAAGCACTGGTGGTTGAACAGGCAAATCCATGAGCATCTCCTCTTTCGCCATCCGGGAGCAGAACGCGCCGACCTGCGCCCGCCCGGCATAAGCAAACGACTCCGCTACGGCCGCGACAATTTGCCGCCGCCCATCATCATAGAATGCAGGCAGCGATGAACGACTTAAGGAACGACTCCAGCGAAGATCTGAACCGCCGCTTCGCCATTCCCGGCGTGGCTGAGGTGATCGCCGGCAACGGCAATCTCCCGAAGATTCGGCTCACCACTCCGGCCGTGGCCGCGGAAATCTATCTGCACGGCGCGCAGGTCACCTCGTGGCGGCCCGCCGGCGCCGAAGAAGTTCTTTTTCTGAGCGAGCGCTCCCACTGGCAGGAGGGCCGCGCAATCCGCGGTGGAATTCCCATCTGCTTTCCCTGGTTTCGCGGAAAGAAAGACGACCCGCAGGCTCCCGCTCATGGAGTGGTTCGCACCAAAGCCTGGCGGCTCGACTCGCTTGCCGCCACTCAGGATGGCTCGGTTACGGTGATCTGTTCAACCGCATCCGACGAACTCACGCGCCGCTGGTGGCCGCATGAGTTTCACCTCGAATATCGCATCACCTGCGGCCCAGCTCTGCGTCTGGAGCTGACCGTCACCAACACCGGCTCCGCTCCCTTCCAGTTCGAAGAAGCTCTGCATACTTATTTCCGGGTGGGAAGCGTGCGCGACGTTCGGATCCTCGGACTCGACAGCGTCTCATTCCTCGACAACACCGACAACAATCGTGAAGAGCTCCAGACCGGCCCCATCGTCATCAGCAGGGCCACCGACAGCGCTTACCTGAACACTCAATCCGCCATCGACCTCGTCGATCCAGTCCTGCATCGCACCCTCCGCACGGAAAAAGAGAATTCCGCCACCACCGTTGTCTGGAATCCATGGCAGGATGGCGCCGCAGCCCTCTCCGATCTCGGCAGCGACGAATGGCCGCGCATGGCCTGCGTGGAAGCCAGCAACATCCTTGCGGCAGCCGTTACCGTCGGCCCGGGCGCGCGCAACACCATGCGCGTCATTCTCAGCGTTCTTCCCGATGCGATGTAGCTCAGGCGGAGAGGCAGCCTCCGCCGCTATTTCTTTCCCAGTTCTCTGAGGTGCTCGATCAGCCGGTCGGGGTGAATCGGCTTGGCGATCAGCTCGAAATCGTAGCCCTGGCGGCGCCCGTCCTGCAGAATATCGGAAATCCCTGCCTGACCCGACAGCAGCACAATGCGGGTCGCCGGCATCTTCTGCGTGATCGCAATGGCCAGCTGCACGCCATTCATCGCGGGCATCACCACATCCGTCAGCAGATAATCGGGGCGCATCGCATCCGCGAGTTGCAGCGCTTCCTGCGCGCCATAGGCGGCCCTGGCGCAAAAACCGCTCCCGTTCAGAATGTCCGCCAGGCTGTCAGCGATGATCTGCTGATCGTCAACTACCAAAATGCTGGGCTTCGCCGCCGATCGTCTGCGCGACTTCGCCTCGCGCACTGCGCCCGGAGGCATCAGCGTCTGCTCTGTTCCCCGAAAAACCCCCAATTCCGTTTCCAACATTGAGTATCCTCAGGTTCCGGAAAATTCCGTTTTGTATGGCCTGGATCATGCCGCCAGCGGGGTTGTAAAAGGTATGAAAATGGAGACCACTGTGCCCTTGTCCGGTCCCTGCGTACTGCTGCCGATCGTGATCTGGCCGCCGCGGTGCTCCACCATCTGCCGGCTTACCCATAATCCAATTCCCGTCCCCACGTCGCCTTTGGTGGAAAAGAAGGGCTCGAAGATCCGTTCCAGGTGTTGCTTTGCAATGCCTGTTCCGTTGTCGCGGATCACGACCTGCACTCCCTCAGCGCCTTCGTCCTCCATTTCTTTCACGCTCAGGTTCAGGCGTCCGCCGTTGGGCATCGCGTCGACTGCATTCGAAATCACATTCGAGAACACCTGGAGCATTTCGCCTTTACCGACCTTCACTCGCCTGTGCCCCTCAAAGCGGCAATCCACCGCGATGCCGGCTGCCCGCAGCTTCGTCTCGTACACCGACAGCACATTGTTCAGCAGATCTTCCATTGCCACCTCCACTGGCGCCCCCGTTTCCCGGTAATAGCCCAGCGTCTGGCGCGCGATGTGCGAGACTCGCTCTAGCTCCTTTTCCGCCGTCTGCAAATATCCAAATGCCTTGCCGCTGGGCGGGCTCGCCCTGCGCGCCAGGTAGATCAGGTTCATCACCGATTCGAGGGGATTGTTGATCTCGTGGGCCACGGTCGCCGCCATGCGCCCCGTTGCTGCCAGCTTCTCCGACTGGATCAGCAGCCCCTCCATTCTCTTCCGGTCGGATACGTCGCGGGCGATCTTCGAGGCGCCGATAATGCGGCCTTCCGCATCCCTGACCGGCGAGATCGTGACCGAGACATCGATGCGCCGCCCGTCTTTCGTGACCCGCGTCGTCTCGTAGTGGTCGATCCGTTCCCCGGCCCGCAGCTTCGAGAGGATCATGTCCTCTTCGTGATGCAGTTCCTCGGGGATGAGGCGGAGCACCGGCTGGCCGATCATTTCCTCCGCGCTGTAGCCGAAGATCCGCACCGCCCCGGGATTCCAGCTGCTGATGATTCCGTTGAGGTCTTTAGCCACGATCGCGTCATCGGAGCATTCCACCAGGGCGGCCAGCCGGGCTCGCGCCTCGTCCCTGCGCCTGCGATCCGAAATGTCGCGCGCGATCTTCGACGCTCCGATCACCCGCCCCGCCGCGTCTCTCACCGGCGAAATGGTCACCGCAATGTCGAAGCGCTCGCCGTTCTTCCTGACCCGCGTGGTTTCAAAGTGCTCCACTCGCTGGCCGGCCCGGATCTTCGTCAGGATCATGTCTTCTTCATGGCGCAGTTCTTCGGGAATCAGGCGCAGGATCGACTGCCCGACGATCTCTTCAGCGCTGTAGCCGAAGATGCGTGCCGCGGCGGGATTCCAGCTGGTGATAATCCCGTTGAGATCCTTGCTGACAATGGCGTCCTCTGAGGACTCGATGATCGCCGTCAGCAAAAATTCCGCGTTGGGGAGAACGTTGGCGATAGTCTCAGAACTCATGAGGACATTTCCGTTCGATTCGCAAATCGTGCAGCAGCTGAATGGGAGGCGAACAGAGCGGGAAACGCAGTCCTGGCCCCGGACTGACTCGGACTAATCCTGTTGCAGGTCCCTGATGAGGGACGCGCCCCTCTCACCCGGATCGGAATCTCGCGCACACGCATACTTTAATCACTACCACGCTGCTCGCTCCACCCTGCGGATCACGCGCATTTCTGACCTGCGGACAACTAAGGGGAACCTTGCACTTTCATGCTTGGATGCACGCCTACGCAAAAGAGTCGTATCGTGCCGGGCGAGACCGCAGCCTCGTACCGGATGGAGAATCGTCACGGGGAAAGGCCGGGAAGAGGAGGACGGATAGGGGGAAAAAGGCTGCCGGATCAGGGCCCCTGCATCGCCCCCCTGGTCCGTCCCGAGTTCCGTCCCGGCAATTGTGCCGTAGGATAAAGGAAAGGCCCCGCCCGCGGAGAGGTGGCCGAGTGGTTGATGGCTCCGGTCTTGAAAACCGGCATAGCCGAAAGGCTATCGGGGGTTCGAATCCCTCCCTCTCCGCCAGAATTCCAGGATGCTTTTGTTTGAACGAGGTCCTTCCCCTTCGGGTCAGGATTTCGCCTGCGGGCTCAGACGCCCGCATGCCGGCTCAAGTTCGAATCCCTCCCTCTCCGCCAGAATTCTGCCCATTACAAGTCAGAGGAACCGGGCTTCCTGCGCACCGGCACCGCCGCATTGACCTGCACGTCGATTTGACTACTGCTGCTTCTCCGCCTGCGTCAGCCCTGCTGTGATCATCGGCAGTCCGGTCGCCGGCCAGTGGCTGACCTGGGCGTCAACGTTGGGCGCCAGCGCGCTGTCCGCATTCGTCACCGGCGTCACATCCACGTTCCAGCCATCCACCACGACCAGCGGCACATCGCCTTTGAGATCGGCGAGGTCCGCGTCGATGTGGATGGTCCGGCTCTCGTTGGCCCCCAGCCAGATGTAGTTATCCGAATAGAAGACCGGCAGGACCCGCTCGTTTGTGCTCTTCCGCCGCAACTGCAGATGCGCCATCAGCGCCAGCGTTCTTCCTGGATTCGTCAGCGTCACATCCAGCCCCAGTCGCCCGTTGGCATCGTGGCGCGTCACCGTCCCCTGCAACGTTACCGCCGGCAGCCAGTCGAGCGGCGTCAAGATCATTTCCCTGTGCCGGATCCGGCTTCCAGTAGAGATTGCGCGAGACGATCTTGCCCTGCGCGTCGTGCAGTTCCAGCTTGACGAAGTACAGCGGCGACAGCTCCTCGGGCAGCGGCACCGGCCCCAGGTCGATCGCCGTGTCCGCCGGTCCGCTCACCGGAATAGTCTTGTTCGAGCGCCGGCTTGTCGTTACCCCAGATCCGCAGGATGGTCATGTGCGCCGTGTCGCCTTCAATGGGCGTCGGCAGATTATTGATCACCTCAAGGTGCCCATCGGCCTCGTTCAGCTGGATGTGCACCAGCTCACCCGCCGACTTCACCGCGAACTCCGACGCGTTCGGTTCGAGGTCGTAGTGATAGAGCTGCCACACAAAGCTCGGCTGCGCGGGATTGCTCATCCACGTGATGATGCCGGTATCGGGCGCGAACAGCTTCGCGTTGCGTCCCTCATACATGGCGCGGAAGGCTTCGTAGTTCATCAGTCTGCGCCTTGCGCACGAAATCCGCGAGGTTCACGATGCGCCCGTAGCGGCCGGCCAACACATAAGGATACGTATCGCCGTGCTGCGCGCCTTTGGCGAAGTCGTGCTCCGCCCAGTCATCGTTGATAACCTCCCAGTCCTTCTTCGGGCATCATGCCGTGGATCGACTCGAGCGTCGGCACCGACACGCTGCCCGTCTCGGTCTTGAACGGCGCATCGTAGCACGTAGAAGGCTCGCGGGCTCGCGCCAGTAGTATGGCCCGTGCGACACCACACCGCGGCCGGCGGTTGAGCTCGGCTGATAGAGCCGCATCGGGTCCAGCTCCGGCAGCATGACGCGCAGCGCGGTGTCGATCTCCGGCGGCGGATAGCCCTCGTTGCGCGCGCACCACAGCGCGATCGACGGATGATTGCGGTAGCGCAGAATCTTGTCGCGCACGTTCGCGAGATAGATCGGCAGGTCGTCCGGGTTCGGACCGTCGCTGGGGTTCGGCTGGAAGAACTCGTCCCAGATCAGAATGCCGTACTTGTCGCACAGCTCGTAGAAATCCTCGTCGGTGCTCTGCCCCACCCAGTTGCGAATCATATTCAGATTCGCCAACGCATGCATGTGGATCTCGGCATCGAGGCGCGCCCGCGGAATCCGCTTCATCGCTTCATCGAGGCCCCAGTCGCCGCCCCGGATGAAGACCTTCACGCCGTTGACCGAAATGGTCAGCGTCATCCGGGGCCGCCGTAGGTGATCTTGCGGATGCCGAAGCTCGTGTCCTTCGCGTCGGAATCCTTCCCGTGCTCGACGAAATGCAGGTGCAGCGTGTAGAGGTTCTGCGGGCCGTAGCCATTCGGCCACCACAGCTTTGGATTCGCCACGTGCAGCGCCGCGGTCGTCTTCGGATCGAAGCTCACCGTCTGCGTGCTCTTCGGCGCCAGCGTCACCTTCTGCGAAAACTGCACATCGCCGAAGCTGCCCTCCAGTTCGCCGACTTCCTTTTTGTCCGACGTGTTGTCCAGCGTCGCCTGCACCGTGACATCCGCCGTCGAAGCGCTGGGCAGCGGCAGATCGGTCGTGACGAGTGGATTTTCTATCTGCACCGGCCCCGTCGCCGAGAGCCAAACCGTCCGCCATAATCCTGTATCGCGGTCGCGGATGGCCGGAATCCAGTCCCACCCCATGGTGCACAGGAAGGTCGGCCCGTCGATTGCGGTGATACCGCCGTTCCTGCCCAGTCCGTTGGCAATGGTGTGCTCATGCGGCACGCCGGGATGCGGCTGCGGCGAGACCCGCACCGCAACCACAGCGGTATCGCCCGGCTTCACCAGCTTGGTGATGTCGAAGCGGCCGCGGATGAACGCGCCCTGATCGTTCCCACCTCGGCCCCGTTCACCCACACGTCCGAGGAGAAATTGGCTCCGTCGAAGTGCAGCCACACCTGGCGGTGCGCGTACTCCTTCGGGACGGTGATCACGGTCCGATACCACCAGGGCGTCTTGTTCAGGCTCTCGGGAATGGTGCGATTGTTCTCCCCATACAGCGGTTCCGGATAGACGCCGTCGTTGACCAGGCTGGTGAGCACCGTACCCGGCACCGTCGCGGCCAGCCACCCGCTCGGCTGATAGGCTTTCCCCGAAACTACCGATCCCGCTTCCTGCACCTTCGCGCTGTCCTGCAACTGCCATCCCGCGTTCAGTTCAACCGCCGCTGGCAACGCCCCGCGCTGCGCGAACGCACTGCACGCGGCCAACGACACGCTCGCCGCAACCAAAGCACAAACCTTCTGCACTGCCATCACCTAACTCTTGTCCTCCCACCAACAGCCAACGAAACCTTTGTTCCCGCGGACGAACCGCTTATGCCATCGATACTTTCAACGCCGCCGCAAAATCCGCCTTCGGCTTGTACTGCTGCGGCAGCTGCACGTGCAGCCCATCGGCCGCCTGCTTCCAGCGCAGCTTCTCGCCTGTCCCAATCAGCTGCACGTTGCCGATCTTGCCCGGCTGCGTCGCGTTCGCCGTTCCCAGCGACTGCACCACAATCTCACCCGCCGGCCATCCCATCACCAGGGCGTACACCACCCGGTTATCCTTGCTGCGCGTGAAGCGGATATCCTCCTCGCCCAGCTGCGCTACGCTGGTGCCCTGGAAGGAGCCGCTCTTCACGGAATTCGGCCCCTCGCCGTACACCTTCCACGGCCGCGTCTCGTAGATGGCCTCGCCGTTCACTGACATCCAGTCAGTGATGCGATCCAGAATCGCGACCTCCTTGCGGTCGATCGTCCCATCCGGCTTGCCCGGGATATTCAGGATGAAGGTCCCGTTCTTGCTCACCGTATCGATCATCCAGTGGATAACATCGCGCGGCGGCAGATAGCCGCCGTACTCACCCGGCTTGTCATAGAGAGCGCGGTTGTAATGCCAGTCGCCGATGCAGGTCTCCGATTGCCACGCGTAGTCCATGATTTTGCTGGTCAGCCCACGTTCGTAATCCGCCACCACCGCCTTCGCCCACTTATCCGGCGTTTCCTTAACGTTAGCCACCACCTCCAGCTTGCCGTGCATCTGCAGGCTGCGGTTGTAGTAGTAGGAGGCGATATTCATGCCACCCCAGCCCAGCGGAAAGAGCGAATTGTCGAAGTACAGCAGGTCGGGGTCGTGCTGGTCGATCAGATCGCGCGTGCGGTCGTAGAAGTTCTTCACATACGAAGGATCGGGCAGCGCATTGAACGGATGCTTCGGCCCATACAGCCGCTGCGGATCGAATCCCTCCCACCACAGCCCCTTGCCGTCGTCCATGGTCAGATGGCCGTCGTAGGGCACGTGCGCCAGAGGACCGTTCTGGTCCGCCCCATGCGAGGGCTGGAACCACCACCAGTTGCGCCCCTGGTGCACCGTCACGCCCAGGCGCAGACCTTCTTTGCGCGCCGCTGCCGCCCATGTGCCGATCACATTTTTGTGCGGCCCCATGTTCATGACGTTCCAGGGCTGATGCTTAGAGTCCCAGGTGTCGACCCCATCGTGATGATTCGCCAGCGCGATGAAGATGCGCGCTCCGGCCTTCTTGTAGCGCGCGATCAGCTCCTCCGGCTCCCAGTTCAGCAGCGTCCACTGCGGAACCAAATCCTTGTACCCGAAGCGCGACTGCGGTCCGTAGTGTTCCAGCTGGTATTTGTATTGCTCGTGGCCCTCGATATACATCTGGCGCGCGTACCAGTCGCCCGCCTCAGGAACGCACTGCGGGCTCCAGTGCGCCCATATCCCGAACTTCGCGTCCCGGTACCACTCCGGCGCCTCGTACTGCAGCAGCGAATCCCACGTCGGCTTGTAGGGCCCATCGCCTCCAAGACCCGGCACCGGCGCATCCATGGGCACGCCATCCCACGAACCGCCCGGCAACGGCAATTCCGGAGGATGTCCCCACTCCGTCGGCTTCCAGTTGCTCTCGTCGAGATTCTCGCTGATGATGCGGCCGTTCTCGAGCGCGTAGAAGAGCCGCTGCGCCTCCGGCGTCGCGCAGAACTGCACGTAGTCCTGGGCGATGGTGTCGAAGCCCGCCGCTGCGGCCTCTGTCTGCGGGCTAGCTCCTGAATCGCTGCTTTGCGCCAGTCCCGTCGCTGCCAGTCCCGGAACCCCCCGAGCGGCCGCCGCAGCCGCAATCAACCTGCAGAAATCCCGCCGTCGCATCGAAACGCCTCCTCAGACTTGCGAAAGAAGCAAAGCGAAGTATAAGCGGAGCGGGCGCGATTTCTGCGCCCTGCGCCATTTCTGTGCAAAAAGTTCCGCGGGAATTCGCGGGCCCGTCGCCGAGCCGGAAATTCCCGCAAGCTCTGCGCGATGACTACTCGTCGTAATGCAGGAGGCTGAAGACGTCGTAATCCTTAAACCGGTCCCGGCCCTTCAGAAAATCCAGCTCGATGGCAAAGCCCAGGCCGGCAATTTCGCCGCCCAGTTGATGCACCAGCTTGATCGTGGCTTCCATGGTGCCACCCGTCGCCAGCAGGTCGTCGACCAGCACCACGCGCTGTCCCGGCTCGATCGCATCGATGTGAATCTCCAGCGTGTCCGATCCGTATTCAAGATCGTAGGTGACGCGCGCCGTCGGTCCCGGGAGCTTGTGGGGCTTGCGCACCGGCACAAAGCCTGCGTTCAGCCGGTAGGCCAGCGCCGGCCCGAAGATGAACCCGCGCGCCTCGATCCCCAGCACCAGATCGATGTCCTTGTCGATGTAATACTGCGCCAGCGCATCGATCAGCGCCGCAAAGCCCTTCGGATCCTTCAGCAGCGTGGTGATGTCGTAAAAGAGGATGCCCGGCTTAGGGAAATCCGGAACAGTGCGTACGAGCGCCTTCAGTGGCTCGCAGTCAGTGGTACCAGGCGTCATAGTGCGTTCACCAGGCTCCTTCAATGCGAAACGGTCCAAGATTCTCGCCTTCCTTCGCGTCCAGTTCGTGTTCGAATACCGCGTCCACGCGGCTCCCCCGCGATCCTTTGCGCAGGGCCTGCCCCAGTTCTGCCAGATCGTCGGCATGGCCGGCCGCCACGACTTCGACGTGACCATCCTCGGTGTTCCGCACCCAGCCCTTCAGTTCGAGCGCCGCAGCCTCGCGATGCACAAACCATCGGAACCCAACCCCCTGCACGCGTCCTTTGACCAGATAGTGGCGAACCATAGTTGAGGCGAGAAGTGAGGCATGGCCAGTTTTTCAGATGTGCCTGCGCAGGCGCAACTTACCCCGGTGCGAAATTGTTCGACCCTGTGCACCCGACGGCCGTGCCGACCTTTGCCCTCCATCCCGGCTGCTCGTCCTGCAAATCTTCGCAACATGCCGTATCGAACCGGGTTCCGGTGACTATTGGGTGCCGTGCGCGCCATATGCCCCTGCGTTCACCCCACCTATAATCGAGAGTGTCGTTGACGGCAGCCGATGGGGACGGCAGCCGCGGAAGGAGCAACGGCTCCCGCGCGGGCCTGGAAACCACGATTCTGGACTCCGGCGGACCCATTGAACCCATGCAGCGCGTTGTCCCATCCCCGATGCGATTCCTGCTTCCTCGCGCTGCGCGCCAGCGCGGCCTGCTGCTCTCTGTCCCCGTCATGTCCCTGCTTCTCGCTGTTTCTCCCGTCTCGCTCCGGGCGGCTCAGCACTACTCCTCGCGCCTCGATCCCTTCGAGCGGGCCGAGCGCCAGCGCGAAGCGCTCGAAGGCCGCCCCGAGCAGCAGCGTACGCGCCTGCAATACGACCGCGTCCTCGAGGCCTACCGTGCTATCTACCACGGCAATCCCGCCTCCCCCAAGGCCGACGCCTCCATCGCCGCCGTCGCTGACCTGCTCGCCGAAGAGGGCCGCGTCTTTCAGGATGAAAAGGCGCTCCACGACGCCATCGGCCAATATGAATTCCTGCGCCGACAATACCCGGCCACTCGCTATCGTTTCAGCGCGCTCCTCACGGAAGGCGAAATCTATCAGCGCGACCTCGGCGACCTCGACCAGGCCAGAGCCGTCTACCAGAGCTATCTCCATCAGTACCCGCAAAGCCCCCTCGCCGACGAGGCGCGCACCGAGCTGAAAACCATTCTTCGGGTCCAAGTGACCCAGGAACACGCTCGATCCGGCCCAAAGGGGACCGCCGGCACCCGCTCCCATCGCAACACCGTGCTCTCCGCGGCCATTCAATCGCGCGAAGAACCTGCGCCCCGCCGCAATGAGGAATCCGCAAGAGCCGCAGCGCCGCAAAGCCGAAGCCGCGCCGCCTCCGAACCCGAACCCATGGTGCCGCCGGTCATCTCGCGAGGGCCCTCGCAAAACTCGCCAAAACCCTCGCAATTCTCGTCGCGTATCGAGGAAAGCGACATCCCGCCGCTCGTGCCCATGACCGGGGCTCCGTCTGCGCGCACCGCCCCATCGACCATCAGCCGCAGCAATGGCGAAAGTGCTGCACCAACCCCGGCCTCCGAGGACCTGAACGCGCCGCCGCCGCCCTCGCGCAGCAACGTGGCCCTCATCACCGGCATCCGCCACTGGTCCACGACGGTCTACACCCGGGTGGCTATCGATCTCCAGCAGGAAGTTCGCTTCCAGGCCGCGCGCGTGCCCCATCCCGACCGCATCTTCTTCGACCTCTACGGAACCCGTCTCTCCCCCGAACTCATCGGCCACTCGGTCGAGGTGACCGACGATGGATTCCTCTCCCGGATTCGCGTGGCTCAGTTCAGCTCCAACATCACGCGGATCGTCCTCGACGTAAACAGTATCAGCGATTACTCAGCGTTCTTCCTGCCCAACCCACCCCGGCTCATCATCGATGTCCATGGCCGCCGTGGAGGGGCGCCGCCGATGCAGGTCGCCACCAGCACGCCGCCTCCGCCGCGAGCTGAGCGCTCATCGTTTACACCCGTGCCCTCGAACCGCGCCGCACCCTCAACATCGCTTCGCACGGGCGTCTTCACAGACGCCGACCCGGCTGTCGCGGCCGATACCTCATCGAATACGGCCGCCGCCCCAGCCTCGAATTCACCCTCTTCATCCTCGACGTCAGCCTTAGGCGAAGTGCGCACCCTCAGCAGCCAGCCCAATCAGGTGCGCGCCACCAAACATCCGACGACCGCTCCGGTTGTTGCTTCGGTCTCCGGGACCACCCCCGCCCCGCAACCCGCGACCACTCCGCGCACCGTGGCCCGCATCGCGCGGCCGCAGCCTCGCTCAGCCGACGACGTGCCTCCCGCCGAATCCGGCGCAACCGGCGTGGCCGCCGCCGAGACACTCTCCGGAACCCAGCATCTGCCCACGTCAATGGTTCGGGCCCTCGGCCTAAAGATCAATCGCATCGTCATCGACGCCGGTCACGGCGGTCATGACTCGGGCACCCTCGGCCCGGGCGGCATCGAAGAGAAAGACGTAGTCCTCGACGTCGCTCTTCGTCTCGGCAAGCTGCTTCGTCAGCGTCTTGGCGCCGACGTTATCTATACCCGGAGCGACGACACTTTCATCCCGCTCGAAACCCGTACTGCCATCGCCAACCAGGCGCAGGCCGACCTCTTCATATCCGTCCACGCCAACTCCAGTCGCGATCCCGACGCGCGCGGAGTGGAAACTTACTATCTGAACTTCACCTCCTCCGCCGATGCCCTCGAAGTCGCGGCCCGCGAGAATTCCGTCTCCGACCAATCCATCCACCAGCTCTCCGACCTGGTGAAGAAGATCGCCCTCCAGGACAAGATCAATGAGTCGCGCGAATTCGCCTCCGACGTCCAGGAAAGCCTCTACTCCGGCCTCGAGCAGGGTAATCCTGGTCTCAAAGACCGCGGCGTCAAGAAAGCTCCCTTCGTTGTGCTCATCGGCGCGAATATGCCTTCGATCCTTGCGGAAATCTCATTCCTTACCAATCCCGACGACTCGCAGGAGCTCCGCGAGCCGGCGTACCGCGAGCGGATCGCCGAATCTCTCTACCGCGGTGTCTCCCGCTATGTCTCCAGCCTGAACGGCATCCACGTCGCCCAGGCCGGCACCCACCCTGCAGCCACCGAATAGGCGCGGGCGTCTTCTGCGCAGCAGCCCCGCCTATCACCCTTCGCCGAAACCTTACTTCCCGCACCGGTGTCTCTCTGAGTACCATCAAAGGAGAGCGATGTCCCGAATTCCTGCCTGCGCCGCTTTACTGATTGCCACGCTGGCTCTCGCAGCGCCTGCGCCGCCCGCGCAGCCGCTGCTACCCCATGCCTTCGCTGGCTGGGCGCAAAGCACTGCAGCGCCGTCCGCTGCTCCCGACGCTGCCAACGCCTCCGTTCTGCATGAATATGGCCTGCAGCAATCGGCTACGGCAAACTACGGCTCGGGATCGAATCGCCTCTCGGTGCGCGCATGGCGCTTCGGCGACGCCACCGGAGCCTACGGCGCATTCACCTTCTACCGCCAGCCCGCCATGCACGACGCGAACATCGGCCGTGGCGGCGCGTCGTCCGCCGAGCACTACCTCTTCTGGACCGGCACCACCGTCGTCGATGCCGCGTTCGCGCACCCGTCCGCCGCGGAGAACGCCGCTATTACCGCACTCGCCGCCGACATTCCGCAGTCCCCCGGCCCCGAGGGTATTCCTCCCTCGCTGCCGCATTATCTTCCCGCTGCCGGACTCGACCTCTCCACCGTCCGTTACGCCATTGGCCCTGCTGCCTACGCGCAGATGGGCGGCGTGCTTCCGCCCAACCTCATCGACTTCAGTCAGGACGCGGAGGCGGTCACCGCCAACTACGGTCCCACCGCAGCATCGGCTACCCTCACGCTCATCATCTATCCCACGCCGCAAATAGCCGGCAGTCACCTGCAGGCCATCGATCGGCTGGCAAAATCATCAGGGTTGACGACGAAGCGCATCGGCCCGCTGGTCGCTGTCGTCAGCGGCAAGGTGCCCGCATCGAAAGCACAGCAGCTCCTCGATCAGATCCGCTTCAACGATTACGTCACCATCAATCATCCGGAAGGCTATGTCAGCGAATCGGCCAAGGTCGCGCGCCTGCTGCTCGGCATCGCCACGCTCACCGGCGTTCTTATCGGCGCTGCTCTTCTCCTGGCCATCTTCCTCGGTGGCGGCCGAGCACTGGTTCGCCTGATGCGGGGTAAGCCGGCCTCCTCCGTATCCGAAGAGGAGTTCATCTCGCTCCACCTCAGCTAAAGGTCGAGCTCCGGTGTGATTTTTGTCCGGTTTACCGGTATCCTGCCCGAAAATCGTCGGCGCGCATCATTCAATCCGCTACTATATTATTGTTAAATAAACACTTACACGCCGTACTGCGAATTTCACAGCGAATGCAGAGCGAATCCGGCAGAATCCACCCGTCCTGAGGCGACCGGTGTAAGCTGCTGATTCCTGATGTGTTGTAAGTGAGCCGGATTTTGCCTTGACACCCCCTCTGGCCGCCCATAGTATTTCGCCAGAAAGTTCTGATGGCTTTGCCTCCGTTGGAACTATTCTCCCTGAAGGAAAGGCCGCCCTGTTGCCGGGTGGCCTTTTCTCGTTTCCAGACCACTCATCCGCGCAGGAAGGGGCTGCTCTTCGGCAGGGATACCTCGGGCTCCGACCAACTGGCATCGCACGCCTCACACCTCCATGTGTTCGTCGGCTCGACGCTCTCCAGCAGGGGGTCCATCGCGCCGCACTTCGGACACGATGGCGGGACAAAATCCTCCACCTTCACCCGGGACTGGTCGATGATCTCCTGCGGGATCGGCCGCTCCACAATCGCGCGCGCCTCCTCCAGCTGATCGGCGGCCACCATAATCCGCGGCCCCATCACATCCATGGCATTCGCATTCGGCGCCTCGATCCAGCTCTCGATCCCTGCGTGCTGCAGCACCTCGCGAATCTGCCATGCCTGCTCTCTCTCATCGCACGTGCACAGCAGGGTCTTCCAGGTGAACTCGGTCCCGCTTTCCTCTCCATCCTCAGAATCACCCGTGACAGAGTCATCGGCATCCTGTTCAGCGAAAGGCCGCCCCCACTGGCCGAAGATGTTCGGGTCGGCCTCACGCCGATCCGAACCCGACGGCGATGGCCCCTGCAACCCACGCTTCCTCATCTCATCGCGCAGGACCTGCTGGGCAATCTCCGTCAGATCCCCGAAGCCCGTGGCCAGCTCCGACAATTCGTCATCGCCCTTTTCGCTGTACAGGCGCGTCAGCCGTTCCCATTCTTTTCCCTGGTCGCTCGGCATTCGGCAGCAGTATAGGCCCTGGCTCCTTTACGCACTCGAACCGGGACGATAAAATCGTTCTTAGCCCCGCATCTTCCGCGCCGGGCCTCCCGAGGCCGACGTAGCTCAGTTGGTAGAGCAGCCGATTCGTAATCGGCAGGTCACCGGTTCAAGTCCGGTCGTCGGCTCCATCCGCTTGCTTCCAGCAACTCTTCAGCGACTGGAAACATTTCATAACAAGACACTTGCCGGCCGTGCGCGGTTTCTGCCTGCCGCTCTTCCTGGAGCAGGAACAGGAACTGGCTGCGATCATTTCTGAGAACAGGGCGGGTGCGCCTGGGTACCCCCCGGATGCAGGGTCCGGCAAGTGATTGATTCTGTTGAGACTCTCAGGTGTTAGCGAGTTCGATAACACATAGCGATTGGTAAGCATTTGATTCTGCTGGAGTCCGCGCGCGGGTGTTGGCGCGTTTGACAGCCCCGGTGTCATACCTTGAGAGGCGGTTGGCCGGCGGACAGCTGCAAAGGAAAAAGCTCTGTTCACGAGAACAGAGCTTTCTGTGTTTTCAGGATAGAAGGATGCGCGGCCATGGATCAAGCGAAATCAATGGCGTGGGGTTACGAAAGTCAGGGGTGAACCGGGGCGGACAACGGCACATCCCACTGAGAAAGGAGGAGACGGGATGCCGGAAAAAGAGACGCTGGAGCGAGCGAATGAGGACCTGCGGAAAGGCAAGGCTCCGTCGACAGCGGCGGGCGAGTTTGTCCGTGAGGAGATCGAGCATGTGCGGGAGGGCAAACACGGGGTGCGCTCGCCGCAGCAGGCCATTGCGATTGGGCTGAGCAAAGCGCGACGGGCGGGGGTTCCGCTGCCGCCTCTAAAGAGAGGCAAGGCGAGCACGCGGAAGAAGGCGGAACAGGATTACGAGAAGGGTGGGGCTGGCCGTCCGGGCGGAGGCTCTTCGCGCGTAAGCGGAACGATCGGGGCCACAAAGAAGTCGGCGCGCAGGTCGCGTGCGCGCGAGGAAGTGCTCCAGCGAGAGTCGAGGTCGACCGCGTCGCCGACGGCGCTGTCGAAGCAGGCGAAGAGCGCGGCGAAGGCGGCGCGGGGCCGGGAGCCGGTCGGCGGCGGCGAAGAAAGCGGTGCGGACCAAGGGGAAGGCCGAATTGCGGAGCGCGGCGAAGGCGGCTGCGAAGACGCGGGCGAAGCGGGGGACGAATGGGCGCACCGCGTAGATGCGGGTTTCAGAACTGGTGGTGTGGAGTTAGAGGTGGGGACGTAGAGGATGCGTGGCGATGGTGCACCCCACATTTGCGCTCGACATAATGTTCGCTGCTGCCCGAAGCACCTGCGCATCCGCCCAAGCCTTCAAATTGGCATGGGATGGCCATGCGTGTGACGCGCCTGTCGTATCGTCCCGCCGAATGACCAGGGCTATCGACCGCGCCTGCGGCGGCATCAGCTGGGCCAGCGCCCTTATCAGTCAGGCCTGCTCGAGTAAGAGCAGATAACCTTTTTCGGTTGGCACGGTAAGCTCCTGATCAGGCGACAGCTTTTGAAAGGACTGCAGTCCCTGTAACGCGGGCGCGGTCAAGGTAACTCCATTCGGATTTAGGCCGAGCTTACCCCAATCTATATCAAGCCGGAATCGCGTCGTTTCCCTCGCCCAACTCGCAATGGCTATCAAACATCTACCGTTCTTAACGTACACGGTGGCGAAGATATCCTGCGTTCTTATCTTTACCGGCACGTCTGCCTCCCACCAACCCAGCATGGCCGAGTCCTCAATCCCGAATGCGTCCCATAACTTCCAGATCGGCGCAGGTGCGGGACCGCTATAAAGTGCGCGGTCTGTCATTCCGAACAGCATGCCTCTCCATGGGTTTGGCCGCTCCAGTAAGTCCGAGCTTAGTCCAAATGGAAGCCCCGACATTTCAATCAGCCAGAAATCAGGCGGAGATGCGGGATCGAAAGCCTCGCCAAGCCAGAGACGGTCAATATACGGGAGATGCTCCATATAATAACCAATCGGGCAGTTGCAGGACCACCAGTCATGATTGCCGTGCATATCGATCATCGCAGTCGGGCGGCGCTGCAGCACTTTGCGTACCCTCTGCATTATCGAGCGATCGTAGCCAATCTCGTCCAGATACAAACCATCAATCGGAACGTTGTCCAATAACCACTTCAGACCTTCGAGATAAAAGTTAGCGAGGCGCGAATCGGAATGAACCCTCAAGGATGTGTCAGGGGTACCGGTTGGTGTGACGGTAGTCCATCCGGGCGAATAATCTCCGTGCAGATGCTCCTGAAGCCAAAAGTCGAGTTGCGGGTTTCCCTGTCCCTGGGTTCCTCCTGTTCGGTAAATCTCACCTGCCAGGCTGCGCAATGCCCATAACTCCGGCAGGCGGGTCGTCAATTCGCGCATCGTGTAATAAATTTTTACTTTCATGCCCAGTCGATGCGCCTCGCTGACATAGGGGCCGAGCAGGTCGAGATTCATAAATGGGTAGTTAATATACATGTTGGGAAGCGTACCCTGATGGATGTTGATCACCGTCGCGCCCAGTTCCTGGAGATCGGTCGGAGGTTGATACGCATGGGCATAGCGATCCTTCCAATGACTCGGATCGAGTGGCTTAACCGGGGTAGGTAAGAGCCGAAACGAGAAATGCATTTCCTCGTTGGCGTTCACAGAGCGTTGGCCGCTGGTTGCGCGCAGCAAAACACACTCCGCCGTCTCGTCAATCGTAACGCCGCCCTCGCCCCTGTTCATCCAATCGGGCAAAGGAGATTTAAGTCGACAATAGAGGCCGGCGTGCACGTCACCCATCCACAGAAAATACTCGAGGTTGCTCCCTTGTTCTTTCCAACGCGGTGGCTGTTCTGACCAATTCCATCGCCAGGAGCGAGGCCGAATGCCTCCTTTCAGGCTCATGCCGACCGCATACGGTACCCGTTCTTTGATGTATGGAATTTCAAGGGTTATATCAGAAACCGATCCGGTTCTTCCGCTGGTCAGGCTAACATCGCAGCCGATGCCACCATCAAACTCCATCGTTGTTCTAACATGGAGCTCGTAGCCATCTCCCTGACTGATAGATTCCAATCTAACTGCCGCTGCGCCGGAGCTTATGATCCTGCATGTGCTTTCCCATCGAACCTTTGTGGATCCTCTGTAGACATTCAGCTCAATTGGGCCTGCTAACATTTCCTGATGGTTTACTTTTACGCTAAGGGGAAAACCATTATCGGCGAAAGTTACGGTTCGACCGAGGCAGCTTATCGTACGCTGTTCTATCTGCAGCGGAACATATGGCGCGGTTATGGTGTCATCGGAACCGATAGTCGAATCCAGCCACGAGATGCGCGCCAGGCTTCCCAGTTGATCCGTTCCAGACGCAGGAACAAACTCCTCTTTCACCTCCAGTTCAAACTGGAGGGAAACAGGATCCCCTCTGTGCAGCACCGCAACGTTGCCCCGGTAGATTCCTTTCCTGCAGTGAAGCGGTACCTGAAGTCCAAACCACAGCGGCACGACGTTCCCGGCCGTAATCATGACCTCGTTATGGAATGCATTTCCTCGCGCATCCACGCCATCAGTATTGATGCACCTCCACGCGGAAGCCGGAATTCGCTCCCCGCCGGGCCCGGTCAGATCGTCGAAACGCAGAGAAATTGGTGCCGAGGCGATCCCGGAATGTTCAGGCGCATACAGACCTATTTGAAAGGCATAAAATTCTCCACGCCATGCCTGCGCGGAAAATGTCTTCGACGGTCCGCGTTGGATCCAGCGCAAGGGCAAGTGCTTGTACATCCTGATGGGATGGTCACGATCTTCGGCAAAGAGCAGTACAGGATTCGGATACTCACGGCCGAGCTGTTCGATTTCGTCCCTGGTGGCAGGAACTTCCATGGGATAAAAGGAATCGAAAGCGGTTCTTGCCTGAAACTGGATCAGGCGGGCGCGTGGTATTTGACCTGCGGTGGTTCGGGCGCGCTGAAGCAGCTGATTCCAGGCAGCGGTTTGCGCTTGCTGTGGGGCCATATATTGGCCCTTGGGTCCCAGGACGGATTGGTGGCCAGTCAACTTTTTGTGCGGGAGATAGTAGAGAAAATAGTCATCCGGCATCGTTGCCTCAAAGAACACTTCTGCGGATGCTGCACTCATTTCGACAACCGCCAGATTGAGAACCTGGATATCCTGCGGGCCGAACAGCAGGACAGCCTTCTGCTCCGGATCGGGATCAAGTCTTCGCCACGGAATGGAGACGTGGACAACGCTGGCAGGCTGATCCACGAAGACGTGAACCCGATGGTTTCCCCGCTCCTCGGGCCACGGCTGTTCCGCAACTGTATAAGGAACTTCTGCACCCTCCACGCCGGCGGTCGTCTCCTGCGCAACAGCACTTCCAGGCACGCAGGAGAGAGCAGCGGCAGAGCCGAGAAAGGCGAGTACATGTCGACGCGAGGGAGAGTTATGCGGACTCATATGAAGATGGCATACCTGTTAGTTATGGAGGTTAACTGCGGTTGAACGTGGCTGCACACTTTGCCATGTATGAGGCACGAGAATTCAAGGAGGGTGTGCACGGGTTGCCAAGCGCAGGCACAGACGAGCCGTACATCGTTGCCGGGATACCCTCGGCCGGATGGTGCTCATAGCGATGAGTCTGGCCAGGAGCAGCATCCGACGGATCAGCGTGAACCTGTTTGCGTCTTTAGCCGCATGGTCGGTCCCGGAGGATGAATCGGCCGCAGTTCCCATTCTCCGGATCCGATTTTGGCAAGACTGAATTCCCGGTTCACATCCTGCAGCTCTGGCTTCAGCCTCTCCGGGAATGCGCCGCCTTGCCGCGCAGCTTCCCACTGACTGATCGTCTCGAAGATCGCTGCTTTCTTCTTGTCCATGCCGACCGCGTCACTGCTGCTCTGGGTCGCCTTGCTGTCGAAACTGGTTGCCAGCGCAAATCCCGCGTCATAGCCAGCCGCTCGTGCGCAGAGCCACTCAACATCCTCTATGGTCGTTTCCTCGCGCACTGCAAACCAACCGAGCATATGGGGGAGGAGATTGCGAGTATAAAAGAGCTGATTTTTGAGCCGATAAAGCGTTTGGCTCTGGCGGAAGCCAGCATACCAGGGTTCGCCCCAGTTATACCGGGTAGCGATGTGCCAAGTGAAATGATGCGGATTACTGGCATCGTTGATAATGTGCCCGCGCTGTGCCGGCGCCAGCGCATCAAACCAGGCGTTAGTAAATAAGGTACAACCATATTGCCCCATGCCGGTGGACCAGTTGCCCTCCAAACCATCGAAGGAAAGCTGGACTGCGCCAGTGTGATTGCAAAAGGCTGCGATCCTGCGCGCGACTTCCTCGGCGAGCGTGGCGTCGGTGAGAAAGACCTTGTAATCCTGATCCATCAACTTACCGACGGCATCGCCCCTGCGATGCGAAGCCGCGCTCGTGCCCCACGCACCACGCTGGCATTTCAACAATCTCCAGGGCGCCTCAGCCGAGACGTCGTCGTACCGTATCAGCTCCTCACCAAGGACGGCAGTGTTCATGATGGTTTTCTTTTTAAACCATACCGGGTCGGCGATCGGCAGCTCTGTCTCTTGTGCATCAATATCGGCGCTAGTCTCAGTCGTGCCGACCCGCGCCAATCGCGTATCTGGCTTCGGCGTTACATAGGGATCGTTGGGTGTTATGAAATTCGACAGTGTGTGGAAGCCGACACCGATGCCGAACGCACGCGCCTTCGCGACACAGTCGCGGAAGCCATCCCAGTCGCGCGGGAACAGATGGGGCTTGAGGCGGAAATGTCCCCACGTTTCGAAGGGTGAGCTGTGGTAAAGATATTTCAGTCCGGCTCGTTGGGTCATCTCTATGGCCTGATTGATCGTATCCTCGCCGAAATCCACAATAAGATACGAGGCGGTCGCGCCCGGCGCCATCTTCGCCCACGTGCCATGCAACATTGGATGCGGCAACCCCTCCGCCACCTCGATCTCGCCCAGGGTGCGAAGGGCGTCGGCCGCCGGAACGGCGAACAGCGCGATCCTGCTGCCAACCACGCCCCCGTCGTCAAACGGCAGAGCTTCAAATCGCGGGCATCCCCAATTGCTGATCACACGCATCTGGTTGCGATTGCGGCAATAAGCCTGCAGACTGCTGCCGAAAGCCGTCCGCGTCGCTGTGTTACCCCGCCACAGCTGTTGTTTCTTCAGCTCGGGATTGAATTCCGGATAACTTCCCAGGTCATCAGTCAGTGGAAGATCCGGTTCTACGTCGCTCTCCTGAGACGGATACCCGCCCAGCGTTTTGACATTGAGCGCCTGAATGCCCACGGCGTACTCGGTGTCCCGTACGACACCAACAACCTCCCCGACCAGGTCACCAATCGCTATCGGATAGGGGCCCCATAGTATTAGCTCAACCTGATGAGGGGATTGCAATTCCGTCAATTCAAATGTGACGTGCGTCGGCTTTGACTGCACCGCCACCACTGCTTTCGTGCCAACGGCCTCGTAGTCTAAATGCAGGGTGTTCTTCGCCGCGTTCCAGGACGCGCGACTCGCCGCATGAAACTGCCCAGCTATGCGCAGGCTCAAGACCGGGGACGGCTGTTCAGGTGCGAGATAATTACGGCCATTGCCGTCGATCGCGCTGAGGGTCCCCGACTTATCGATGGCAAAGTTGGCGTGGCGCGTTTTCAACGTCAGCGTTTCGCCTGGCGACGCGGGCTCCAGCCAGGAATCGGCTGCGATTGAAGCACCCTCCGCAGCCGCCGCTCGAAGACCCAATCCGGAGAGGGAGACAACTGAGGCTCCCAGGCCTTTGATGAACTTTCTCCGCCGAATTTTCACACACCCTCTGCCGACTATGGAATCTGGATCGTTGCCACGGGATTCTTTGTCAAGACACTATGAGGTTCCGGCACGCCCAGGGTGCCAAAAGCATCGCGAAGTTACACCACCCTCATTACCCCGCGCCATCGTACGTTGCGGCGGTCACGTAGCCTTTTGGGCGCGCCAATCATCAACCGATCTATCCTGGAAATGGAGTCCTGCATATCCGAGGAGCCTCGCTTCAGATGCCAGAGGGGACAACCGCTTCTAGAAATTGATGCGCAGCGCCAACTGCATCAGTCGGGGACCGCGGTCCCCCGTGATCATGCCAAGGGCCGAGTTGACCTGAGCGCCCGTCGCCGGATTGAATTGAGCCGTGTTATTGACGGTGGACCACTGCGGATGGTTGAAGGTGTTGTATGTCTCAGTCCGCAAAGCAACATCGACCCGTTCTTTGATGCGGAAGTTCTTGGTCGCAACGATGTCCCAGTTATTGACCCCGGGGCCATAGAATGCGGCTCCATTCCAGGAGGTCCCGATCTGACCCACGGCCGGCAGGGCAAACACATTTTGGTTGAAATAGTGGTCGAAGGTACGCTTGCCTTTGGGCAACACGGGATTTCCGGTGAGGATCACCTGCGCTCCGTCGCCTCCCCCCGTTATGTTTTCATTGGTCGTCGTGCTCAGAGTGACAGGCATGGGCTGGCCTGAGATGAAAGAAGCAATCCCTGAGAGCTCCCAGTTATCCAGCGTCCATCGGCTGAAGGCATTGTCCCAGCGCGTGCTCGCCTTGGGCAATTCCCAGACCCAGTTGGGAGTGAAGCGGTTCCGCATATCTGTACTCGCTGGGCCATACGTCATTGAGTAGGGAACGTAGGTCGTACTCCTGCGGTCGTCAAGCGCCTTGGAATACGTGTAGGAAACGCCATATTCCAGGCCATGTGACATGCGGCGATTAAAGGTTACCTGCAGAGAATTATAGTTCGCATTATCGTGCCATTCGGAGTCGTTGATCGACGAGTAGCCCGGATATGGCCGGTAATAATCGTCAGGCAAAGGCGTACCCGTGGTTGGATCCTGATTCTGCGGAAGGAATTCGGCGCCATAGGGCACTTCGTTTCGATTGAAGGTATACGGACCATTCCTTGAGACCAGGGCCACGTAGGAAGCGCTAAGGACACTACCGAAACCGACATCGCGCTGAACCCCGAGCGACCAGGAGTTTGAGTATGGCAGCTTTGCGCTATGGTTTGCATAGTTGGTCGACGGAGGGCTCAGGAGGCCGGGGACCGCTGTCTCGTTGGTGATGTTACCGTAATACGATGTAGGGTAAAAAATGGAGGGAGGGTTAATGATGTCGCCGTAGATTGTCCCCGAAAAAGTGCGCATAGCATAGAATGTTCCGACGCCGCCACGGATGGCGGTCTTACCATCTCCGAATAAGTCGTAAGCAAATCCAAACCTCGGTTCGGTAAGAACGTGTTGCGATCCGAATAATCCATGCCAATTGGGCGCGCCTACGGTTACGGAGCCTGAGGCAACCGTACCGGAGCCGGGAACAAACTGGTCTTCATAAGCAGCCGGGTAGGTCTGGCCATTCTGAGGGTTCTCCATCATCCGGACGCCATTGACCATGACGGGCTGAAACAACACCGGAGCTGCACCCGCGTTATACAGAGCGAAGTTCAGTGCTGAACCCTGAGCCCCGGTTATCGCCTGGGGAATGTCATAACTGAATCTGGCACCATAGTTGATGGACAGCCTCTTGGATACCTGCCAGTTGTCCTGGGCATACCACTGCAGGGCCTTGGCGGTATTGGAATCGTCGACCAGATTGGTAACCTGTTGGTTGGTGTCGAAATAGCCCAGCAGCGCTTCAGCAAAGGAATAGCCTACGTTATACGGGTTGTTCGGGTTCGCGCCATTCAGGATAAAGTATCCTCCGGGATTGCCGTTTCCGGCATGGTGCGGCTGGTTCTGGTGTTCGTCATCATAGTAGACACCGAACTTCATCTGGTGATTTTGGTGGATATAGGTGAGGTTGTCGGCTACCGAAATACCATAATAGTGGTCGTTCATGGGGAAACGCGGATCGTAGCTAAAGCTGGGTCCGTCGGACAGATCAGCAAAGTTGAAACCGGGAAGCATCCCGAGCGGGTTGGTGCCGGGATAGACCTGGGGAAAGCTAATGCCCGTCGATGCCATTTGAAATCCCTGCAGCGTCGATGGTGGTAGTAGTGTCTGCTCGTGCTGGATGCTGCCGCCGCCCGCCAGCTCATTGACCATATTGACGTTGATCGTGTAGGTGCCGTTGAGTTCGATTCGCTCCTCGGTGTTGTTATACGACTGGGGACCGGTCCAGCCAGCGTAGATTCCGGGCTCGTTCACGCCCGTGGAGCCAAAAAAGCCCCTCTGCCAGCGACCGAAGATGCGCCACGCCTCACTGGGCGCGTAATCAATTCGCAGCGACTCCTGATTGGTGGGATTATTGGCGTCAGCGGCGAGCACATAATTGTAGAATCCCTGGCTCACCCCCGTATTCGTAAAGTTGGGTGTGGGGAACCAGTTCAGGAACTTTTGCATCATCGGAACAATGCCGCTCGTAACGATATTGCCAGGATACTGCTGATGGGTATTGGGATCGTATACAGGAATAACCTGCGTGCTGCCCGGATAGAAGCTCTGAGAGAAATTGCCGGCCCGCTCCAGTGCGGTCGGCATCCTGACTTCATTGAGCCCCTGGGGCACTGTGCTCGGCTCGTTATCGTAGGAGAAAAAGAAGAACAGCTTTTTCTGATTCCGGCTCAGAAGATGGGGGACAAAGACCGGCCCTCCCAACGTTCCGGTGATGGTGTTGTACCGGTAACGACTTCTCGGCTGTCCGGTCAGATTATTGAAGTAGTCGTTGGCATTCAGGTCCTCGTTGCGGAACGAGTACCACAGGGAACCATGAAAATCCGTGGTACCCGATTTCGTGGTCACATTGAGGACGGCGCCAATGGCTTTACCGTATTCAGGCTCATAGCCGCTCACGAGTATCTTGACATCCTGAATATTTGCGATGACGGTGGGCGATCCATCCGTGCCCACGTTACTGAAGCTCGAGAAGACTCCGTTGGTGCTGATATAGGCGGCACTCGCCTGGTTAATACCCATGAAACTTGCCTGCGAAGAGCCGCTCCCAAGGGAACCATTTCCCTCACCAAGATAGGTTGAGCCGGGAACCACTTTCGTGAGGGATACATAGTCATTGCCAATAACCGGCAACTTGGCCATGTCCACACCGGAAATAACCGCGGATTGCTCGGAACTCGTGGTCTCAACAGGAGCATTTTGCGCAGTGACCATAACCACCTGAGTACTCGACCCAATTTTCAACGTCAGCTTGCCGACGGAGAGCCGATCTGCGGTGAGCAGTTCGATGCCGATTTTTTCGAACTTCTCGAAACCTTGTTTTTCAACTGTAAGCGTGTAGGTGCCTGGGCGAATTTCGGGGAAAACGAAATCGCCGTTTTCTTTCGTCTGGGTGGCCTGGCTCGTGGTGGTGAGCTGATCGATCACCGTCACAGTAGCTCCCGGTACTTCAGCGCCCTGTGGGTCCAGAACTGTGCCGCTAATCAAGCCGTTGACGGACTGAGAGAAGGCGACGTCGGCCAATTGCGACGCAGCCACACAGAACACAAGGAGCAGGAGGAGGTCCTTTACACTCTGCCGTAGTGGAAATGCGGTCCACTTTAATACATTTCGGAAGCGGAACTTCGCAGCAGGTCTCCTCCGGTTGTTTCGATCACATGTGCTAACCATAATGTTTCGCCTCCTGCACAGAGCTAGTGGGGAGCCAGCGGCGTCGTCCCGCGGACCGCTTGGGGGGTTACTGATCCGAAAGAATTCGAACTCATATGCGGCACAATGTGAATAGATACGACACTAAATGAAGAGGCGTTGATAATAGGGCAGGCAAAATGCGTTGTCAACAGCTTTTTCGGCAAAAGAATCCAGCTTCACCTCGTCCGCTGTGGGCGCTCGGCCCACAGCGGTCAATCGTTAGCGCTGGGCGGAGCTTGCTTCCGGCAGCGTCCAAGTTTGGTCGTGTCCCGATTTCGAAGCCGATTTAGCGCGCCATCTCTGTAATGAATAATCCCATCTATATCTTTGTTGTAAAAGGCCTTGGTGGAAGTTTTGATATTTTCTTATTGTCAGAGTGACTCGTGAGTGGATCTCAAATCCTGATCAGATTCAACGGCACCGATGACCGCTGGGTTGAACTTGGAGGCGGGACGGGAGAGTGCCGAGCAGGCGGTGGCCAGATGGACTTCGCTCCCGTGACGCTATAAATCAATCAGTTCACAACTCGGACGGGCATCGTTCACAATCCTTCGCATTGCTCTGATTTCTGCCATCGCGAGGCGAACGATGATGAATGATTTCGAAGGAGTCGGAATCGTTAACTATGTTGTTGTAAAGAATGCAGCTTGCTGGTCGAAACGATCCGCAACTCACTACGAAACGATGGCGAAACCCCGACGTTCCTCCGGCGGCAAAGTCTTATCCTCAGAGGACAACGAGAGGACAGCGGTACGAGAAGCGCTGAATTTGCCGCGGTCCTGATGAGACGCGCCACAAGTCCTTCGTTTGGGCTGGCCACGACGCAACAGTTCTCGGGGACTCAGCCGCGCTGCATCTTATTTATTCCGGGATGACCCTGCGCTGTTGCCTGGTCAGGGATATCGGGGTCTGACACCTTTTGGTCTGCTGCCAGGATCACGGTCGACAGGTGGCTTCAGCATCCTGACTCATGCCTCATCGGACAGATTTCTGCTGACGGCCGCGTTGCCTTTCCGAGTTCGGAAGCTGTGGTAGAGTGAGGGCGCTATTATTTGTTCTGCAAAATAAAGCGCTAAACGAAATTAGAGGGAATCCACTCGAAACCACAAACGGTAGGATGTGCACGAAACCGCAGAAGACGGATTCCGAGAACCATGGTGCCTGGTTTCCGTCCACTTCGCGGCAATTGGAGCGCTGTCCTGTCATCGCGCCTGCGATACGACAGGCCGCTCCAGCGGTAATGCCTGCGCGTGAATTCATCGATGCCAGGAGGGTACGTGGATGAACAGACGTGAATTTCTGGAAGCATCCGTCGCCGCGCTTTCTGCTGTGAGCTCGATGAGTAGCCTGGCCGCTCAGAGTTTCGATGCCCCGAATCCGAGCTTATCCACGAAGCTGGGCAGCGGGATGGATGGAGTGCGCTTTGTACGTTCAATCGTGACAAAGCGAGCAGCGAAGGACTGGCTGATAAGTTCGATCGAGCAGGAACCCGAGATGCAGGTAGCCATAGACGAGCAAGCACAAACGGCTATTATGCAAATCGGCAATGGGTTGATCAGCCGCAGCTTCTTTCTTGGTCAAAACCTGGCCTGCTATTCCATCCGCAATGAACACGCGGGATATGAGTTCCTCCGCTCGATCAAGCCCGAGGCACAGATCAAGTTAGCCGGAACGTGGTATGACTTAGGCGGTCTGAAGAGCCCGCCTATACGCAATTACACGCTTGTAGATTGGTTGCCGAAACTGCGCTCGGCGCCGGATGCCTTTGAGTTTGTCGGTATAGAGACGGCCAAACCGGAAGCGTGGCTGCCATGGCAGCCGCGTTATGGAGCACCTTCTGTGCTGTGGCCGCCCCGGGGGTTGCGGGTGTCGATGCGCTACCAGGCACCGCTTTCGGTTCCCGATCTGAACGGCCTGCAGGTGGCGGTAAACTACGAGATCTATCACGGTATCCCGATCATTGCGAAATGGATTTCCTTCATGAATGCAACGGATCGGCCCATCACCGTTGAGGATATGAAGATCGAGCAACTCGCCACGGTGGACGGGATGGACGACCGGATTTTTGTGGAGTCGGAATACTCGTTCTTCCGCAACGTACCGACGCGCTGGCACGTGGACCCGGAATTCACCATGGATTCCGGCCCGACCTTTACGGAGCGCATGTCGGGCCTGGCCTTGAAATATTGGTCAGAAGAAGAGCTGGACCATGGTTCAGATGGACCGGAGTGGCAGGGCGAGTACCGGTCGCGGTCGCTGATGACGGTCCACTACCCGGTCGGTCCGGCCAGGCAGCTGGAAGCAGGGGAGCGGTGGGAGTCTTTCAGGATCTGGGAGCTTTTTCAGGACAGCCGCGATCCGGAACGCAAAGGCCTGGCGCGCCGGCAGATCTACCGGCACACGATGCCGTGGACGCAGGAAAACCCGATCTACATGCACATCCTGAAGGCGGATTCTGCGTCTATCCGCCGCGGGGTTGATCAATGCGCAGCGTGCGGCTTTGAAATGGCAGTGCTGACATTCGGCAGCGGTTTCGACATGATGAGCACCGACCCCGACTATCTACGAAAGATGAAGGCAGACTTCGACTACGCGCACAGCAAAGGCGTAAAGATCGGAGGCTACATTCTGTTTTGCTCATCGGCCAACCATGGATCGCCCGCAGATGCGCCGGTGCCTCTCCCTCGGGATTATGGCAACAGCATGTGTCTGGGCTCCTATGGAAGCGATGCGTTTTTCCAGCAGGTGCTGGGATTTATGGACGCGACAGGAGCAGACCTGATCGAGACCGACGGCCCATACCATGGCTTTCCCTGCGAGTCCACTTCCCACAAATATCACCGCGGCCTGCAGGATTCCTATCGCGTGAACTGGGAGCGAATGAAGTACTTCTACGGCGAATGCGTCCGACGCGGCATCTATATCATTACGCCGGACTGGTATTTCGCGACGGGCAGCAACAAGTCACCGGTGGGTTACAAGGAAGCGCAGTGGACGCTGCCCCGAGCTCAGCAACTTATCCTGGCGCGTCAGAATGTCTATGACGGCACATGGTGGCGTACTCCATCCATGTGCTACGGAGCATGTCCTCTGGCGCCCGTGTATAACGGCGGCCCTGACTCAATCATGGAACCGCTGAGCCAGCATCTGGACCACTACGACGCCATCATGGCCGAGTATTTCGGAATGGGGATTCAGGGCGTCTACCGCGGACCGCGGCTTTACGATACTGAGATTACGAGGGCGCGGGTCCGGTACTGGACCGGCTTCTTCCGGAAATATCAGGACCTGGTCAATGCCGACATTCTCCACATCAGTCGTCCCGACGGCCGCGACCTCGATGCAATGATGCACGTGAATCCTGCCGGCGTCAGCGGTAAAGGGCTGTTGTTCGTTTGGAATCCACTGCCAGTGCAGGTGGAGCGCGACTTCCAGGTGCCGCTTTATTACACCGGCCTGACGGACACCGCAGCGATCCGGGAACAGGAGGGACCGGTGACGCGACATAAGCTCGACCGCGAATATAACGCTCATATTCGGATTAGTATTCCAGCCGGACAGTACACGTGGTTCGTGATTGCCGGCTGAATCAGGCAGCGCGGAAGGCGAAAAAGCCAGGGATGGGCTCGCTGGCATCTGACTCCTGAAAGTGGGAAGAGCCTGCGATATCCGGGATGAGCTACCGTTATCTGAATTTTTCAGGCTGATTGTGCGGGAATCACTACTAATCCTGAGAAAGAGCGGCTGCAGGCGGAGACTCACTAGAATTCCGCCCGAAGACGCCCACGAGCGCACACGATGAATCGAAGAGACTTCATAAGAAATTCAATCGTTGCAGGTGCAGGTGGTCTAGGAACCGACGGTCTTTTCGCGGACCAGCGCCAGCCGGACGCGAGCGATCGGACCATTCCCGGTTCGACGTTGGAGCCTGTGCGAAAGCGTTTTTATGCTCACTTTCCGAATCCCCGCGAACATCCCGACTATGCGCGCCGACACGTAAAGCCGCCGACCTGGGAGACCTTCGGTGGGAAGGTACATTTTGCAGCCCTCCGGGAGTTTGATATCACGGATGGGAAACTGCTTCATTACTCCGAGAAGATTGAGAAATACACGCAGGATTACCAACTGGGCGACGTGCTGTGGATAAGATATCCAGTGCTCTTTGCCAACAACCTGGCGGACCTTGTTGACGAGGTCCAGCGAAGGAATCTTTTTCTGTTCGACATCTGGGGCTATGTTCCGGGGTCCGGTCCCGGGGGGCCATGGCAACAGTTTCAAGTGCCACCGGGTGTATTCGATTTGCTGGAATCAATGCTGGGCGACCGCTGGCTGGGGATGGACAATGGGGAGCAGGACGGGAGATATATCGCCGGTTATGCGGCGGAGCTTTATCCATCGTGCCAGACCAGGCTGCAGCAGTATCTGAACTTTCAGAGGCACTTTGAACGTCTTACGAACCAGCTCGGCAACAAATTGGCGTGCCTGGTGTCCTGCAATTTCGGGCACTATTTTCTGAAGCAGGGTCTTTACACGCTGATAGGGGCGGAGACGGCCCAGGGCCTGCCCAACGCCCAGCTCTTCTACTCTTTTCTTCGCGGCGCCGGTAAACAATATGGTGTGCTGTGGTTCGGGAATGCGTCGGTTTATAACCGCTGGGGATGGAAACAGTACGGACCCGCCAGCGACGACAGCGGCCCAACCCAAGGCACCAGCCTGAGCCTGATGAAGCGGCTGATGTACAGTCAGATCCTCTATAACAGCGTTCTGGCTGGATTTGAGTCGGGATTTTTTAAATGCCCGGACCTTTCGGATTCGGCCGGGGCATGTCCGGAGGCTGAACTTTCACCCATTGGAGAGATGCAGCAAGCGGCCGCCCGATGGCTGCAGACGTTTGGCAAGCCCGGCCCGATGCTGACACCCTTCGCTCTGATGCTGGACTTTTTTGCCGGCTGGGTAATACCGAGACGCGATCCTTCGCCCTGGCCGGCATACCGGGTTTGGGGCAACCTGCCTTATGGGCCTGGAGATTACCTGACAGACGGGGTTCTGGATTTGCTCTACCCCGGATACCAAAACTCTTCCTTCTTTCGAGATGAGTCCGGCTTCCTGACTGCGACTCCTTATGGCGATGCGGCCGATTGTTTGCTCAGCGACGCGCCCGGATGGCTGCTGGCACGCTATTCGGTTCTGATTATCGCGGGCGAACTGGGGGGAGGCGCCGAGGTTCGCGACAAGCTTGAAAGCTACGTTATGAATGGCGGACACTTGCTGGTCACCGCGGGTAATCTATCCAAGTTCCACAACGGATTGGCAGGTGTACGGATCAGAGAGGAACCAAATCATTTTCCTGCGGGCACCTATATAAAGGTTGCCCAGGCGTCGCTGAGAGAAGATCATGCCTTTGATCTGTGGGCATTGAGCTTTCCGACCAGTGCCCGCATGCTGGCGGATGTTTCGGGCACCCCGGCCGCAATCGAGTTGTCATTTGGAAAGGGCCGCATCACCGTTCTTGCCAGTCCTTTCGGCATAGCTTCGAAGCCTGCCGAAGGGAATCACGATTTCTCAGCCGGCATTCGCAACGAGGTTGAGCAGCCTTTGGCAAGACCCTATCCTTTGCTGCGAGCATCTCGCACTATTCTCGACAACGCTCTGCGCAGGCAGATGCTTTTCGATACGGGCGACGACCTGAGCCTGATCACCTGCCGTCAAGGTCCGGGCGAGTATCTGTTGGGCATTTCGAATCCGTCCTGGCAGCAAAGGCCACTCGCTATCACTTGTCATTGTGGGACCATCGAGTCGCTCCGCGAGCTGCCGCTGGACCAGTCGGAGAAGAAGGCGATGGGCCACTTACCGGAAGGCATGGAACATGCGGATCCGGGAGTCAGCGATCACAACAACATTGCAGGGGGAGACATGCGCATATTCGCTGTAGAGGTGCGGGAGGAGAATCTGGAAGAAATTGCCCATGTTGTCCCGCCGCCGCTTCCGCAGCGGCGCGCCCTGCCTTTGCCGGGTGCGCGCTCAATCAAGGAAGAGGTATTGGCACGGCCCAGCTTTTTTGAGCACTTCGACAGCGTGGTGGTCGACTGGAGATACCTGCACTCGCGTGAAGCGGCCCAGCTTGAACGGGAATGCGGATGGATCGACCTGCAGAAGCTGAACCTGCTCGTCGATCTAACCTCCGGGATTAACCTTTTCCCTGATCTGCGTCTGGTGGACAACATTCGCACGGACTATCGAGCCAGTCTCGATGCCATTGAAGATGTGATCGCGAAGATGAAGATTCTCGCAGCAAAGGAACTTATTCTTTCCCTTCATCGATATCCGGAGAATAACTTCAGTGACGAGCAGACATGGCAGTCGTTTGCGCAAACCGTTCGCCGAGTGTGCATGCAGGCGGATGCGCAAGGAATCAGAGTGCATCTTCGTCTGCGCCCCGGCGCTCCGCCTGCAGACGTGACGACCGCATTGACTTTTCTGAATCGGGTGAGCGCACCGAACCTTGGTTTGGCGCCCAGCACGGCAGCCCTGATCACGGCAAACGTCGATCCTGCGCAGGCAAAGTTGCTCCAGGGCAGGATCAGTCTCTGGTTCGTTAGCGCGATCCAGAGAGATATTACCGGGAGCATCTGGAACGAGAATGTTCCAATCCAGAGCTATCCGGATCCCGAGCGGCTTGCCTCTATTCTGTCAATCGCTCCCGGTGCGGCCGTTGTGCTCGATGCCGTGTACCGGGATCATGACGAGGAATACCTGGATGCGATTTGTTTGCGGAAGCTGCTGGCATAGAGGCGCCTCGAACAGATGATTGGTACCGCCTCTGGGTATGATTGCCGGATCCTTTATTAAACCAATAACCTAACATCAGCCAATCCAGTCAGGTGTAAGGATCAGGAGATCCCTGAGAATGTCGGATGAGATATTCGTCGCTCGCCCTCAGTTTGTCACTCGGCGCAATTTCCTTAAGTTGGTTCCCGTGGTTTCGTCCGGCTTCCTCCTCAGCAAGGCGACCGGGGAACCTCTGTTCAAAAGTGGCGCCCCGTTCTCTGTAGATTTTTGGCCGCACGGATCAGGTAATTTTCGAGCACTCGTCCATGTTCCAACCGCTGCCGATGCCGTCTATGTCCGTATCCCGTGGCGCAGACGAGATGCGGATCCCCAGCTTAAAGGGGTTTTTGTTCAGGATGCCAGGACCAGCATATGGATCGAGAATGTGTTCGCCGCCGATATTACAGGCGAATACGGAGATGTTGTGTTTCAGCCACCTTCGGCGCCCGCCGACTACTACCTCTACTACATGCAGTACACTGCCGACACCGCGCCGTGGGCCTATGCAGTCCACTATCTGCCTCCGGCATCGAAAGCGGCACCTGACTGGCTGAATTCTCACGGCTTGAGACCAGGCAACGGCATGACGATATCCAACGGTCTTCCCAAGGCGACGTTCCGGGAAGTCGAGGCCCGCACTGACTTCGATAGCTGCGATCCGATGGAACTCGTCGCCACGAGAGAAGAAGTCGAGAGCCTGGTGTCACGCTATCCGTCGCGCACTTATCTTATCTTTCCCGAAGATCGCCAATATGCGATTCGCATGCAGGAGCATATCCCGCTACGCTGGGTACAACGAGGCGCACAGGACAACTTTCACGGCCAGGCTTGCCGCAACGAGTTTTTTGCCTTTCAGATCGGCCTCTACGCGACCAATACCGATATAGAGCGATTGGCGATCGAATTCGAGCCTCTACAGATGGCTTCCGGTGGCCGAATCCCGAAAGAAGCGCTGCGGTGCTTCAACCTGGGAGGGAGCGACTGGGAAGGGCGGCCCTTTGAAAAGACCGTCTCCGTGGAGAAGGGTCGGATTCAGGCACTCTGGATCGGCGTCCAGATTCCCGAAACTGCACAGCCCGGTGATTATCATGGCACTGTGCGCATTAAGCCTGCTTCGGGAACGGCAACCGACCTCCATCTTTCGCTCACGGTAGAGGCGCGCACGCTTCCGGATTCTGGCGACCGGGACTTATGGCGTTACTCCCGCCTGCGCTGGCTGGATTCAGGGATAGGTTTGGACGGAAAGGTTACCGCGCCTTATACGCCGCTGACCGTCCACAACGAAACCGTCGACTGTCTGTTACGCAGCGTTCAATTCGCGGCAGACGGACTTCCCGCCAGCATCCGCTCCAGGGATGTAGAAATCCTGTCAAAGCCGATTCGATTTGTCATTGAAACAGCGACGGAAGTTTTGACCGCCGCGCCGATGACCTGGCAATCCATCAGCAACGCCCAGGACTCCGTGGTCCGGGAATATCAAAGTACATATGGGTCCATTCGATGCACGTGCCGACTCAAGATGGAGTTCGATGGATACGTCAACTACGCCTTTCAGTTTGAATCTTCAGCAGATGTCAGGCTGAAGGATATCCGTCTGGAAATACCCTTCCGTTCGGATATCGCCAGCCACTTGATGGGAATGGGCAAACGAGGCGGCGCTTACCCAGGAGAATGGAAATGGAAATGGGATATCCGGAAGGCGGACAACTGTATCTGGCTCGGAAATGCCTCTGCCGGACTTCAATGTAAGCTCAAAGGCCAGAAAGACACCTGGGACAGCGCCGATCTGCGTGCGGATGGCATCCCGGCGTCGTGGGGTAATCAGGGCGAGGGTGGCTGCGACATCACTGAGGATGGCGACAGCGTTATCGTGCGCGCCTACAGCGGACCGCGCACTCTAAAGGCTAACGAGCCCATTGAGTATCGCTTTGGATTGCTGCCGACGCCGGTCAAGCCGCTGGACGCGGCACACTGGAACCAGCGTTATTATCACGCCTATATCGAGCCCGATCTGGCTGCCCAGGCGGGAGCGAATATCATCAACATCCATCAGGGGAATGAGCTCAACCCTTACATCAACTATCCCTTTCTGGAGATGGACCGCTTATCTTCCTATGTCAGCGAGGCCCACTCGCTCGGCTTGAAAGTCAAAATATATTACACTGTGCGGGAACTAACTAACCGCGTCGCGGAATTGTGGGCATTACGCAGCCTTGGGGCGGAGATATATAAAGATGGCCCCGGTGGTGGCAGTGCATGGCTGCGTGAGCATCTGGTGTCGAACTACACTCCGGCGTGGCATCAGAGCCTGCCTACTGGAGAGCTTGATTCGGCGATCCTCACTACCGGCCTTTCGCGCTGGCACAACTATTATCTGCGGGGCCTGAAATACCTTCTGACTCAAGCCGAGATTGACGGATTGTATCTGGACGGAATTGGGTATGATCGGACGATCATGCAGCGGGTGCGCCGGGTCCTGGATGAGACGCGGCCCGGCTCTCTAATCGATCTGCACTCGGGCGACGCGTTCGGAGCACCTCTCTATCTGGGCATCAGTCCCGCCAATCAATATATGGAACACTTTCCTTATATCAACAGTCTCTGGTTCGGTGAGGGATATAACTACGATGCCTCTCCCGATTATTGGCTGGTTGAGATATCTGGTATTCCCTTCGGACTGTTTGGGGAAATGCTGGAGAAGGGCGGCAATCCCTGGCGTGGGATGATTTACGGAATGACAGCCCGTTTTTATGAGGGCGCAGATCCGGGGAAGATCTGGGAGGTGTGGGACAGATTTGGCATACAGCACGCTGCTATGATCGGTTATTGGGAAAAGGACTGCCCCGTGAAGACAGATCACAAGGACGTGTTAGCCACCGTCTATAAGAGAGAGGATAAATGTCTGATATCGATCGCGAGCTGGGCTCCGCAGGAGGTAGCCTGCAGATTAGAAATCAACTGGACAGGGCTTGGCTTCGATCCTGAGCACAGTCGGCTGACGGCGCCTGCGATACCGGGCTTTCAGGAGTCCTTTGCTGCAAAGCTCGATGGACCCATGGTAATAGAGCCTGGCCGTGGCTTCCTCCTCATCCTGGAGAAATTGTAGATGATGTCTCAGTTGTCTCCCGCGTGCTCGCCGAACTGCGGTCGGCGGCATATCGATCACCCTTTCCCCGTTTCAGATAACAGAAGATCGTGCACGCGGCTTCGTGTTGCGACGATCACCGTGCAAGTGACTAATCTACTATGGATGCCTGGAGTATGGATGCGTGGAGTTCCGCGGCAGATTGTGGCACGCCTCCACTCGAACTATCCAAGAGCATGAAAAGAGAGACAGACGGATGATTCGGAGAACGTTCTTAAAAGCGATGATGGCCGGCGCGGGCGCCTCCATCATCGATCCCAGCATGATGACGGCGGATGCCGTAGTGGAAACGGCAGCGCCTGCTGGTTCAAAACCTAAGAAAGTTGTGATAGGGGGCGCTGGGATTAGCGGCTTATGTTGTGGCTATGAGCTCATGAAGGCCGGACTCGACGTCACCATTCTGGAGGCTGCGGGAAGGTATGGCGGTCATGTGTTTACGGGCAGCGATGGCTTATCGGACGGATTGTATGCTGACTTTGGCGCCGACCACATCACCAAACCCGGATATGAGCGACTCTTCGCGTACGCCGAAGAGTTCAACATACCTGCGGTTCCATATCCTAATGCCGAAGGCTCCTGGCTCCCCTACAATAACGATGATCTACGAATAATCGGCGGCAGGTTTCACACGAACAGGATGTTGGCCGAGCCCGAGACGCTCACGGGGCTTGGCTTTAACAGCCGCGAAGTACAATTTCTGTCGAAGCACCCGTGGTACGAGCTCCAGGGTTTCTATCTGCAGCACTACGTGGATAAGATCAAAGATCCATACCAGCCGTTTGGCATAGGCTTTGACGATCTCGACAGAATACCGATTACCGAGATTTATGAGAAGGAGGGCGCCTCGCAGGCGGCCATCAAGTATCTCGGCGAGGAACACACCAGTGCGCTTTACTGTATATGGAGGCTGGCCGCCATGAAGTCTCGAGGCATCCCGCCTTCCGAAGGTGAAATATTTCGCCTCAAAGGCGGGAACGAACAGCTCCCCATCGCCTTCGCCAGGCGGCTTGGCTCGCGAGTAAAACTGGCGCACCCTATCACCGCCATCGAGCAAAACGACAGGGGTGTAACGGTGAGTTATCGTGAATATGGCTATGATGGGGACAAGACTCTGGACGCGGATGTTTTTGTGAACTGCATTACCTTAACAGTCTTCAGAAATATTCCCGTCACGCCTCCGCTCTCTCCGGCAAAGCAGTATGTGGTGGATAACCTGACATATACGTCTCACCCCTTCTACGTATTTGAGGCCAGTTCCAAATTCTGGCTCGATGATGGACTCAAAAGCATCAACATGGAGTTCGATCACCCTGATATCTCCTCGATTTGGGAGGTACCGAGTGAAGTGGAGACGACGCGGGTTATTTTAAAAGCATATGGCCCGGGGGGGCTTTCTCCGCAGCGTGTGCTGGCTGCCTTTCGCCGGGTATATCCGGGCAAACGGGACACAATCGTGCAGGCATTAACCAGGGACTGGACCCAGGACAAACTTGCGCCAAGCTGCGAAATGGAGCCGTTTCCGATAGGGGAGATGCATAAGTTCTGGCCGGAGATCCTGAAGCCGGAGGGAAGAATCTATTTTGCAGGAACGTACGCGGACCTTCTTAGCCGCGGTATGGAATCGTGCATTCGGTCTGCGCAACGAGTCGCCCAGGAGATCAAGGAAGCGTGATGACGTCCAGGATAGAAAAGTCCGCTGCTGCTTTAGTGTTCAGTGTTCTTGCGTTCTCGATTCCATTTCTCTTATGCAATGGTCACGCTATTTTTGTCAGCGCCCAGGACCGGGGCAACGATGGGGCTCCGATAGTGAAGATCACGGCTCCGAAGGACGACGGTACCTATAACTGGAATTCGTTGGTAAATTACAGCATCGTCGTCTCCTACCAGGGAAAGTCCACTGAATATCAGGAGATTCCTTCGAATGAGGTATTGCTCAAGACTACTTATGTCCCGGATTTATCGACGGCCGGCAAACCGGCTCCGGCAGCTGCTTCCACTCCGGCCGGTGTTTTGG
Source organism: uncultured Acidobacteriota bacterium (assembly GCA_963825195.1). Taxonomy (GTDB): domain Bacteria; phylum Acidobacteriota; class Terriglobia; order Terriglobales; family Acidobacteriaceae; genus Palsa-343. Next base: position 3,009,383 of record CAWGSD010000005.1, on the reverse strand, counting down.
ACATAACCCGGTCCAACTGCCTGGGCTGTCATGAGTTTAAAGCGAAGGCGATGGGACCCTCGTTTGCCTCAATCGCCGAACGATACCCGGACAATCAGGCAACGGCCGATACCTTGTCCCATAATATTCGTGAGGGATCCACCGGAGTGTGGGGACAAGGAAGCATGCCTCCACACACAGAGCTGACCGAAGACCAATTGCATGCCATGGTGCTCTGGATCATGAAAGATGCAGCCAATCCGAGTGTGAATTATTACGTGGGAACGGAGGGAGCGATTCGAATGGAAGCCGCCGGGACGGCGGACGCGAAGGGAGGCATGCTTCTTACCGCGAGTTACACCAGCCCCGCCCCGGCTGCCAATCCGGAGCAGGCCCCGCATGGTGAAGATACGGTGATTGTGCGCGGCAAGTGAGAAGGATCGAGCCACATCGGCACGAAGTTCTCCTGACCAGGACGTATCCGTCATGCGGGATTGCCTGAAGCACGTTCCAAATCCTTCTGCGGGGCGAATGGCTGAGTGGAACGTCGCTATCGGACAGCAACAAGCAGTAGTTCCACACAAGCTTTGCATATTGCGAATTTGTTGGTGTGCTCCAAAGTTCACGCCTGGAAGATCGCCTTCAGCTTCGGAGCCAGATCGAGCACGGGGCGTTCCGGCGCCTGGATCGCCTCGCTGTCCTGTAAAAAGCGGCGCAGGGGTGGGCCCATCCTGATGGATCCCACGAGAACCCCTTCCGTGACCCCAGTGGCATTCTGCGTGATGCATGGCGCCTCGGCGCCGAGATTTCCCTGGAAGGTCATGCTCAGGTTGTAGATTCCCCGCAGCAGTTCAAAAGGCACAAGCAGGCCGATGGTCCCATCGTTGTTCCACAAAGGTAGTGTGGCATCGACGGAGTTGGCTGCACCGGAGAGGCGGATCCACCGCCAGATGCGTTGCCAGGGCAGTGGTTCCGGGCTCTGGATGAGGATGGCCTCGATCCACAGTCCCGTCGCATCGGTGAAGAAGCTGATTTCTGTATCGGGCACGGCGAGGGGCGCAGTATTGGCGGCCATTTCAGGATGGCCCAGCGCCGTAATCAGTCCGTTGTAGATCGCGTTCACTGCCTGGGAAAATGCGGTCCAGTCCCTGGCAACCGTCTGCCGGTCGCTCACCAGGGCCGACGCGCCATTGGTGACCGGCGCGCTGCCTGAACCGAGGTCGTCGGCCAGGGGATCGAAGGCCGCCACCAGAGACGCGAGTTTCTGGCGGTCGGTGAGATACTGCAGCCCGGCATCGAGCCAGGAGGTGAGCTGCGCGGTCTGGCCAGTGAGCCAGGTGAGGGGATCGGCAGCAGCAACATAATTGCGGATCGGGGTGACGCCGGCAGCGCTGGCGAGTTGGCTGGCCGCACTCGCCAGATGGGCGGTGAAGTTCTGGTAGCGCGAGGTGGTGAACTGCACGCGCTCGAGCGTAGTCAGCGAATCCTCATAGCCGAAGTAACCCTGGAGCGCCGCCAGCAGGCTGATGGCGTCGGTCGCATCGAGCACCGCGCCCAGCGAGACCTGCCCGGGAAGCGACTCCGACTGCGCCGCAAGATCGCGATCGCTGTAGAGCGGGCCGGCCACCACATCGAGCGTGTACCGCGTGGAAGGCGCGAATGGCCTGAACCATAGCTGTTCGGCCTTCTGGCCGTCGTTGTATTCCTCGATCTCGTGGAGGATCACCCCCGCCAGCCCGGAACCGATCTGCTGGACAGCCAATCCGGCATTGCGCCCGCTGGGATTGGCCTCGAGGAGAAGTGAAGACAGCGAGGGCTGCGCGAAGACCGGAGCCGATGCGGCGAGCACGCTGGGATGAACCGCCTGAGCCACGCGCTTCTCCAGCAACGCCTGCTGCTGGCTGTCGATGCGCCACGGTGGAATGGGAACCGGCGTCTGCGGAATGTACGAGGGCAGCGGCACAGTCTCGGCACCTGCGGCCAGCGCGCTCTGCTGCGGGATGGACGGCACGTGAATGGCATTGGGAACCAGCAGCGTGTGGTTGTTGTTCCGGTCCACGCACCGGAAGTGCAGGGAAAGATCGACGGATTGCCTCGAGAAAACTGTGTAAAGCGCGTTGACGTAGCTCTCCACGAATTCGACATTGACGTCGTAGCCGTAATAGGCAGCAGTAGCGCCATCGAGCGGCCACGACCATTGCGTATAGGTGTGCAGGTCGGTCAGGGCGCCCGCCAGCGGCGAGGCCGAGGCCGGTTGTCCCGCGGAACTGCAGTTCTTCTCCAGTTGCGGATAGGGCACGGCACCGATGGGGATGGGAGGCGCTGCCGTTCCCTGCACGGTGCCGGGGCCCGAGGCGGTTTGAAAGTACGCGAACTCGACGATGGGGTTGCCGTTCGGCACCGTCTGGAAAGAAGACGCGCCAACACGCTCGGCCTCGATCATCGTGGCCGTCGCGAGAGCATAGAAGCCAGGCGCCTCGGGCAGAATGGCCATGGGCACGGGTGCGGTCGAGTAGTCAATGGAGAAGATAACCATCAGATTGCCCGCCACCGGAATCGTCAATTCCTGGATAGACGGGCCGGTGCTCGCGAAATTCACTGTCCAGGCCTGCGAGCTCGGATCCTGCCAGGAGCTCTGCGGCGTCAGCGCTACCCCGTCCACCAGGCATTGCGGAGCTTCGAAGAAGAAAAACTCGCCGTCAGCGACATATACCAGCGCAGTGATCGACGTGAGAACGCTGGGCTGCGGGAAGCTGATGGTGACAGCGGGATTGGCGACACTCCCGTTCGTGGTAAACAACAAACCGGATGGCCCCGCATCGTAGTTCCCGATAGCCGGGGTTGCGAGGCCGGCCGCGACGGTGAAGAGCAAGTCCTGGTCCGTAAAGGAATCGCCGCTCACGTCGATCTGCGACTCGCTGCTCCACTGCGCCGTCCAGTCGACGCCCGGCAACAAACGCCACGGGACGACCTTGAGCTGCGTCATCGCCTGGCGCGGATCGGCATTCGTTGTCTGCGCGGAAAGCCACACGCCGCTCAGCTGCGTCACGCCGATCTCCGGATCGCTGACGGTGGGGGTTGCGGTCGAGCAGACAAGGCTCCAGGTGCCGCTGGCCGCATCGAAGGTGTAAAGCGCAACCTCGAGAAGGGTATGGCGGATGACGAATTGCACCGGCGGCTGAGTCGGGTTGATGTTTGACATATCGTCTGCGCCGATCAGCGAGGCCGGAGGCAGCGCGGGCACCGCCGGCAGCGTCGGGAAGCCGCCCCACGGCAGCGCATCGCCGAAGACTCCCGTGTTGTCGCAGGTTCCCTGCGAGAAGTTCAGGGTGAAGTGCGCGTCCTGCGGCAGCACCGGGGCAAACTGCGTGGTGCTGCTGTTGTCGGGGATCATGTCGGGCAGCGAGGTGAGGGTGCGGCCGGTGGATGTGGTCAGCCCCAGAATGCCCGGCGTCACCGGGTCCCAGGTTACGGTCAGGTCGGGAGCCACCGCGGGCGCGGTGTGCGAGAGCAGCACATAATGATCGCTGGCCGGCTTGTCGGCCGAGTCGCAGTGATCGATCAGCGTCGCGTTCAGCCGGCTCAGCGCCAGCGGCGCGGGAGGAACGGAGCCGTCGTCTCCACCCCAGGTCAGCGAGATGGTCGCGCCAATGTTGGGCAGCGGCCAGGGAGTATCCAGTTCCACGCTCAGTTCGCCGTGAACCCAGAATGGATTTGGCGCGCTGCCTTCCAGCAGCGCGTCGGCGGTCAACCCGACATGGATGCCGAAGGCGCTGAGCTGGAGACTGCCGTATAGCTCGATGCCTCCGGCAATCTGCAACGGCGCCCACTGGATGGCGGCCAGCGTGGCCAGATACGCATCGATGCTGGCGGAGAGAGGTCCGAAGCTCCACGAGTTCTTGTAGCCGGTCCACGTGCCTGTTACCAGGCCCGTGTTGCTCACCACAAAGTAAGCGTCCGTTTCAAAAATATCGAAGATGCGCGCCGAGACCCGCTGCTCATGCGGAGGTTTTCCCAGCGCGAAGTACCATTGCCCCTCCCCGACGAAGAGTTCCGCCGTCGCCGTAATGTCGAGCACGACGGGGATGGAATACTGGGCGTCGATGGTGAGATCGAAGGTCTGGGAGTTAGCGTCGTAGGTGGCCATCGCATCGAAATTCGCGTCGTTCGACGCGGCAGTGATACGCGGGGAGAGAATGTTGGCCTTCCCGATGAGGGAGATGACGGGGCCCGGCAGCATCAGTACGAACATGATGGCTGCCGAAGCGGTGTAGCCGTCGTCCGCTTCGGTGCCGATGGTGGCTCCGGCGCCGATGGCGAAGGCGCCCGGACTGGGCACCAGCCATTTATAGAAATCCGTCGCCGAGTAGTCGGGAGTTCCGCTCAGATCGACGGCGCCTGTGGTTTTGCCGGAGCCTCCGCTTTCGCCGGCCGCCGGGTACTTGAACCATTGCCACCAGGTATAGGTGGGCTCCGGCTGCGGCTGCAGCCCCGTAGCCACAAGTCCCTGCAGCCCGTAGAGCGCCACATCCAGAAAGATTGGAATGCCGACCGGCAGTTCGGCATCTATGTCGAGGAAGAAGACCGACTGGCCGCCAAAGGTGCCGACGATGAAATTGGCGTCGACTTCCAGGTCCATGTCGCCGGGAAGGACGACAACCTTCACCGCTCCCGCGAAGACGTTGACCTGCTTGCCTCCCGGCGGTGCCGGGCCTGCAGGCGCTATGAAGTCGTAGATGTAGCCCGGCAGTCCGGCGTTGATCAGGTCCTGCGGGCCCATCGCCCCGATCACCTGGAAGTGATCGACCTCGCCGTCGATGGTGAGCACGTCGGGGATGGTGAAGTCGATGCTCACCCCTTCGAACGTCACCGCGGGGTGTGTAATGTCGATCTGCAGGCCGCGCACACTGCCACCCAGTGTGAGACCCTCCACCAGATTGATGTCGCCGTTGAAGCCGATCCACTTGTCGCCATTGGCATCGGTGCCGAACCCGAGTTTCTGCAGGCCGACGTGGAAGCCGTAGAAATCCAGCGCCAACTGATTGGGCAGATCGATCCAACCGCCCTGCAGTGAAATATTCCCCTTGCTGTCGATGCCCAGCCCCGTGAGCTCGATGCTCGGCCACGACAACCCCTCTGTCTCGATGATGAGGTTGCCGGAGATCAGCAGCGTCCACACGCTGTTGACCTCGGTGATCTTGAGCGAATCCACGTCGATTTCCACGCTGCCAACGCCCGTCAGGTCGTACGTGAGCTGCACCAGTCCGTCGGGCGTCGCAGGTTGGCTGGGCGCGGCGGCCACGGAGATGGTCAGATTTCCCTTCGCGTCGGTGCTGACCTCAATGTCCACTACCTGCGGATTGCCATCGCTGTCTGTGAAGAACGGAATGGTGAGCTGCGCGGCGATGTTGCTCGCAGCCAGGCCGCTTTGTGCCAGGGTAATGTCAAAGGCGGTCAGCGCAACCGTGAATCCCGCAATTGTCGCGCTCAGCGGATTGGTGGCGCTCAGCCCGCTGATGTAGAAGTGGCCCGATATCCCCTGCGCATTCACGATCACATCGTCGACATGGACCGTCAGGCCGCCCGAAAGCGTCAGCCCCGCGCTGACTCCGGAGCTGTCGGCGCTGAGGGTGACCACGCTGTTCCCGAAGGCCGCATCCAGGGCGTCCTTCAGGACCGGCAGCCCCAGCGATCCGAGTAGAGACGTGGGCATAAGCGAGGTGGACATGCGCGTCGATCCTTTCAGGCTGCGGGGAACAGCGGGGCGATGGCCGTGACCTGCTGCGAGATTGCAGCCGTCTCGTTGGCTTCGAGGGTGATGTCCGACAGCAGCGTATTCAGTTGGCCAAACAGCGTGCTCGCCGACTGCAGCGTGCCGGCTGCTGAGGGCGGAGCAAACCCTTTCACCAGCCCCAGTACGGTTTGGAGACCGCCCAGCACTGTAGCTGCGCCCGACGCGGACTCCAGATCGCCGATCTCGTTCGCGAGACTTGCCAGCGCTGCCGCCACGCCCGTCAGCGCGGAGTTGATGCCGTTGCCCAGAGAAGTCAGATCGGCCGATGCGCCGAGGATGAGCCCCAGCAGCACCTGCGCCGGTGTGAACAGCGGCCCGTCCGTCGCGGAACTCGATCCGCCCGTCCAGTCGCTCGGCTGCTGCGTCCCGACAGGGTTGTTCACCGGAGGGTTCGGCGCGGCAAGGTACGACAAGGCCTGGACGACGGGAGCGAGGGGATCGGAAGGCGGCATAACAGAGCCTTTCTCAGAGGAATCGTGGAGTTTCGAACCACCGGCCTGCCATCGCGCGGATCGGCCGGTCTCCGCTTACGGAAAAAGCGCCACCAGCGACGTAAGAATCTGCCCCAGTTGCATAAGCTCCGTTGCTGCGGTAGCCACCGTGTTGCCGGCGTCGGCGGCCAGCGCGGTCAGCTGCTGCTGCAGCGTCTGGAAGAGGCTGCTCGCAGAATTCAGCACCACCGCCGTTCCCGCTGGAGCCAGCGACTGAATCATCGACAGCGCATTCTGCAGCCCGGTCATCACCCCGCCCACGTCGCTCAGGCTGCCCGTGCTCGACTTGACCGCGGTGGCAATCGACGTCATCACCGACGCCGCCGAGGTGAGCGCGTTCTTGACATCGGTGCTCACCGGCTGGAGCGCCGATATTCCAAAAATTGCCTGCACCAGCGTCTGGATCGTGCCGTAGAGCGGCGTGGTTGTCGGCGACCCCGTGCCGTCAGCAGTGGGAGTCACGATACCGCTGAGCGCCGTAATCACATCCTTGATCGGATCGTCTGCCATCTCTGTTCCTCTCTCTGACTGGTTCCGGGTTATTACGCCGTGACCGGCATCAACATCTGCGTCGCAAACACCGACGACGATGCGGAACGATTGCCGAAAATGTCCACGGAAACCACTGCATAAGCGTTGGGCGCGGTGGTGCTCGGCGCCGGAACCGCTGGAATCGCGTTAGGATCGCTGGCCGGTGCGCTGTCAAGGAACGCCGCCCGCCGGTTCGGCACCACCCCCAGCGCCTGGACTTTGCCCGCCCACGTGGCGACCACCACCACCGGCACGCCCCGTCCCAGCCCGATGCGCAGCCCCTTCAGCCGCGACTGCGTCGCCGAGGTCGTCACCACCTGCGCAATTCCGCCCACTCCGGGGGGCGTCCAGTAGTTGAATGCCAACTGCCCCGTCGGCCCCAGGGCCTGCACGTAATCGCTCAGCCGGTAAACGCCGTTGATGGTGTCCGGCGCCTTTCCCGGCGGCAGGATCACCTCGCCCATATCGCTGCCGTTGTAGTCGCGTGCGCAGAGGCGCGGATCGGGCACAAAACCGACAATCCTTTGGTCGATGTTCAGCCCCGAGCCCTGCACAAACGAGAGCGGCGGATAGCTCTGCGTATTGCGCTGGACCGTTGGCAGTTCGCTCGCCGGGCTGGGATGCGTGGGGTCGGCGCCGAAGTAGCGCAGGTCCTCGAGATCCTCCATGGTTGAGGCGCGGTAGATCATGTAGGCCACCACATCCGGACTGGCATCCAGCGCCCACGCGACGATGATGGCCGTCTCCGTCGGCTGCAGCTTGTAGAGCACCGGGGGACGCGGCGGCGTGACGATGGTGGTGTACCACGGGCCGATGGTGCTGGTCGCCGTCGCGCTCATGCTGCCCGCCTGGTTCACCGCGGCGATCCGGTAGACCGTGCGCCCGTAGCCGCTGCCGTCCACGGTGTCGACGATGGTCGTGTTCGGGGAGATCGGCTGCGTGTTGACGCGCACGTAGCCGATCGCATTGCCGGGAACGTCGGCAAGGGCACACAGTTCGTCGTCCAGCAGGCCGCCGTAGAAATGCTCGATGAAGGCCCGCTGCGCGCCGGTATCCTGGAGCGCGTTGCCCGTGGTCAGCGGAGTATAGCTGCCCGGCGGCGTCGCGTTGTACGCCTGCACGGCGTTGTAGTCGCTGAGCCACTGAGTGAGGGACGAAATCCACGCGGCCAGATCGGCACGCGGCACGCCGCTGTCCACCTTCACCGGAATCGGATCGGCGAGGTTAGGCGTGCTCAGGTTGTTCCGCCGCTTCACGTCGGCCAGCGAGAGCGAGCGCACCGGTTCGCGCTGCAGCACGTATCCCAAAACCCCTGTCGCCGCCGGCGTGGTGAAAGGAAGCGTTTGATCGGCATCCCCGCTGGCGTCGGCCGGATTGTAATAAAGATGATTGACCTGGTGGACCGGCGTTGTTGAGGCGGCCGGCTGCGGAGGCGCGGGGGGTTGCAGCCGCTGCGGGCCGTTGAAGATCAGCGTCGGCGACGGCGGTTCCGGCTTGTTGGGATTGACGCCATTGGGGTCGACGATCTGCTCGCCGGCCAGAAACGGATTCTTCGTGGACCCGGTTACCGAAACCTGGGCGCGGGCGGTTTGCTGCGCGACCGGCACGTCGAGCGGCACCGACAGCAAAGGGTTGACCCCATAGCCCGACAGCAGGTACGCCGGCTGGCCCACGTACTGACCAGTGCTGGAGATGATGCGTGCAGAGTTGCCTGCGTTCACGGTGGCCACCACCGGCGACGTCGCGTTTTGTCCGGCTGACGCGGGCACCGCGGGACGCACAGCGTAGCGCTCCGATGAGCCGTCAGGCAGAGTCAGCATCAGCACCTGCCCCGGATCGGTGCTGGCCAACGCAACCAGCGGCGGGGTGGTCTGGATAGCCACCGTATAGCTGAGGCCGTCCGCTGATGGCGTTGCCACGATAGACGCGACGGTCAACTGCTGAATCGTCGGCGCGGGCACCACCAGGTCACTGGTGGCGAGCGTTCCCGTCACGCTGCCGCTGGTGTCGATGGACTGCACCGTGATGCGGGCCGTCACAATATCCGGGTACATCAGGAAGGCGCCGCCGGCCCAGTTGACAATCAGATTGAGCGTGCCCCCGATCCACGCGGATCCATCGGGCGCGGCCGCGCCTCCGCCGGCAGCCGAGTTGTCGAACTGCACGACGCGCATGGCCGTGGGGGCGGCGGCAATCTTTTCTACCCCGCGAGGCGTGGACCAGTTGCTCCACGTGCCGCGCACGCCGAACAGATCAAAGGCGGCCACGCGATGGCTCCATCCGCCTACCGGATCGGCCAGCCCCGAATCGACCAGCCGGTAGAGTTTCGCTGTAGTCACATTCGAGCCCGCCGGCGCGGGCGCGCTCCGTGTCGCTGTCCAGCCGGGAATATTTGTTACGCTGCCGGCCACGCCGCTGTCTTCGCGCTGGGCGACGAAGCCGATGGGCTGCACGGGCGGAGGCAATTGAAGCGGATCGGTTACCGGGTCGCCGACGGGCGGCGGAGCGGGCGGCGCCGGCCATACCACGTCGAAAAGGCTGTGCCGCACCAGGGTCAGCGTGCTGGTGTCGATGTCCGCCTGGCGACGCCGAAACGTCGTGTACGGCTGTCCCGGCGCGGCAATCGGCTGGATTGCCACCGGCGGCGGCATGATCGCGTATTGCGTGCCAATGGCGTCGGGCGACAACGGATGCAGAGTCAGCGCACCGATGGCCAGCACATAGCCGCCCGGCGACGAGACGAGCGCTCCCAAAAACTGAATCTGGTCGATGAGCTGGCCGCTCGGCGCGGTCACGCTCACGGTGCTCAGTTGCGAGGAGTTGAAGCCCGCCGAGGAAACCACGGCGCCCCCCGACAATCCCTGCAGCGTGCCGTTGCCCCACACCTGCGCGTCCACGCGCGCCACCGGCTGCGAGAGCGAGATCGAGACCTGCGGCAACGGCGTCAGCGGAAACCACCATGCGCCCGGCGAGGAGGCCAGCAGCAGCGCGTCCGGCTGCTGCGCCTCGCTGAGTCCCGCGGCGATGCCGGCTGCCGTGCTCTGCACAAAGGACGGCGATGAAGGATCAACCGTCGGATCGTAATTGCCGCTGCCGTCGAACTTCGTCCAGCGCCACAGCGAAGTGTTTCCGCCGAGGGGCGCGATGGTGATGCCGTTGAAGGTGGCCGAGCCGCGCGCCAGCGGCGCCCCCGGCGTGAGCCCCGGGAAGATTACCGTATCGTCGCAGGGCGTTGCGCCCCAGTAGCCGGCGATGCTGTAGTCGTACAGCACTCCGGGCGCAGCCTGTTCGTCAACGAAGTAAAGCCCCAGCACGCGGGCGAAGTACGGATCGAGCGCGAGCAGCAGCAGCTCCTGCATCACGTTGATGTTCAGATTCGGCGCACTGGCACCGGCGGCCGAAGGGGGCAGCTGCACCTCGTTGAGCAGCGTGGTGGGAAATCCCTGCACCAGCCGCACCAGCTCCGCGCGCAGCTGCGCCAGGCCCACATTTTCCTGGGCCGTGGTGAGCGTCGCGCCCAGCTTCAGCGTGCCCAGCCGACGGCGCATCTCCTTGATGTCGTCCTGCAGGACGACCGGAGGCGCTGTGGTATTGGGATCGGGCGCTCCGAAGTAGCGCGCCGGCCATTCCTTCACCGTCACCGGCAGCGTGAACGGAACCCCCCAGCACTGCCATCCATTCTTGTTGGGCCCTCCCCACCCCGGACATCCAGAGCAGGGCGGGTTTCCGCCGCCCTGTCCGCCGCCTGCGCAGCCGCAATCCTGAGGCGGCTCCATGGTTCCGCAGCCGCACTCGTCCACGCTGCCTGCGCCCACCACGCGCACGCACGAGATCTGGCTGGCCTGCACCGAGACGCGGAAGGCCCCCTGCTCAACGGCTACCGTGCGCCGTTCGGAGACGACCAGGCTGCCGTCCGCATTGCGGCGGAAGGTTTCGATCACGATCTCGTCGCAGCCCGGCGCCGCGCATCCAGCCAGGGTCACGCTCTGGCAGGGATGCTGGAGCACCGCCTGCCAGGTGCTTCCGCTGGTGGTCGCGGCAACAGCATTGGCCGCGTCGGCCCCGGCAACTGTGGCATCCGTGGCCGCCGCGGGAGGCGGAGGGATCTGCTTTTCGCCCTGTTTTGCCAGTCGCCGGCAAAGCCAGAACCCGCCCGGCGGAAAGCCCAGAGCCGCCAGAAAGCTCCAGCGCAGATGGACGCCCTTCTGCATCGGCTGACCATCGAAGGTTGCTTCCGATCCGTTGGCGACTCCGCCCTGCAAAGCCAAAACGATGTTCGACAAGGTCAGCCTCCGATGGAATCGGGTGCGGCGCCGGAGCGCAAAGGGGCCGGCTCTCGCGGGACACCGCTGCTCGACACTTCGTGCGTGGAGCGGGATCTCAGATTGGGAGTTCAGATCCTGCGACAGGGCACACGCAGCGCATCCTTACGGACGGTCGGGCAAGGAAGAGTTTCGGACAGACGCCCGTGGGTCGGGGATGCGTCGCCACACTACAAGACCTCAGAGAACTTTCCCCTGTCAAGGGCTGCATTGTAAAAGTATTGTCCGGGCGGTCCGATCATCCAGGCGGAAACATTAGACGCGTTGACTGCGACCGGTGCGGATCTGTTTCCCGGCGCACCGAGTATGCACACATGGAGGCCCTGTTTCTGGTCGTGTCGCCGGTGGCAAATTTTGTACCAGTGAAGCTGCATCGATGGCGGCCAAGGACGGTTTTCATCAGCGATTCCCATCCCGATTCGAGTTCCGATGCTGGGATTGCGTTCTCGCTGTCTTGCCGCGTGCGGGGTGGGGTGGAAGGGTGCCTGGGTTGAGCGAACCTGGCGTTCAGCCACGACGGGTCGACGGGCATTCATGGGTAGCGCGTAGCCGGCTCTGTCCCATGGCCGCACCAGGTTGGCTCCTACCCGCTTCCGTTCACATGAACGATCGCCTTGATGAGAGTACTGCGCTGCGGCAAAAGCTGAAACTGCGAGACCACTTCCCCCAGCGTCAGGTGGTCCGTCACCCAGTGGGAGGCATCGATCTGGCCCTCTTCGATCAGCCGAATGATGCGCGGGAACAGACCGAAGCTGTTGCGGCTGGCCAGTAGCGTGATCTCTCTTCGATGGAAAAGAGAATCATCGATGGTGACGGGATCCCGCGTGAGTCCGACGAATACCAGCCGCCCGCCGGTCGCTACGCGGGCCAGGCTCGCGCTCATCGCATCCGCGTTGCCGGTGGCGTCGAACACCACATCTGCCTGCCGCGCATCGGCCGAGTCCGATGCCGGATAGCCCATCTGCTCAACAAAACTGCGCCGCCATGCGCTTTTCTCAACAATGTGGACATGAGCGCCTCGTTCCGACGCGAACTGCGACACCGCGATCCCGATCGGTCCCGCGCCCACGACCAGCGCGCTCTCTCCCGCCTGCAGCCCGCTGCGGTCGACAGCATGCGCGCCAATGCCCAGTGTCTCCACCAGGGCTAACTGGTCGAGCGAGAGAGAAGCAGACTTGTGCAGTAAAGCCATCGGTACAGAAAGGAACTCCTGCATACCGCCATCGATATGAATACCAAGAACGCGAATCCGTTCGCAGCAGTTATTCCGGCTCTGCAGGCAGGCGCGGCACAATCCGCAGGAGAGGTAAGGCTCGATGGCGCATCGATCCCCGGGCTGAATGCCCTTATCGCTCACCGGGGCCGTGACCACGATCCCGGAGAGTTCATGACCGATGACGCGGGGGTAAGTGTAGATCGGATGCCGGCCGGCGAAAGCATGGAAATCGCTGCCGCACACGCCAACTTTTCCGATTCGGACGAGTGCATGACCGGCCAGCGCCACCGGCATCGCGGCGTCGTGCTCGGTAAATCTTCCGGGGGCCTCCAATACGATCTGCTTCAATTCACGCCGCCTGTTCTCAAGGCTAATTGGTTCGTCCACCTGGTCTGCACGATTTTAAGGACGCGCCTGCGTGACGTCAATGAATCTGCAGTGATATGGGTTGCATCGCGATGGACCGGCCTTGATAAATACTGGACCAATTGCAATCCGGTTCTGCGCCTTCGCTTCATGTAAGATGAGGTTGCGCACTCGCCCAATGGCGCAGCACGGGGAATTATTCATGGCACGCGCAGGAACGGCACGTCGCGAACGTCCCGATAATCGCATCACCGCAAAACTGATCGGCCGCATCAAGAACCTTATCGCGTCGGGGGCTGTTGCTCCCGGGTCGAAGTTTCCCCCGGAACGGGAGCTGGCAAAAGAGTTCGGGGTGAATCGCGCCTCCGTGCGCCAGGTTCTTAAAGTTCTGGAGATCATGGGAGTACTCTCCCAGCGCGTCGGCGACGGCACATATCTAAGTGAAAGCGCCGAGACGATTTTGAACGAGCCAATCGACTTTCTCGTTCTGCTCGACGATCTCTCGCAGCATGAGCTGTTCGAAACCCGCCTGATGATCGAGCCGGAGCTGACGGCGCGGGCTGCCGAGCGGGCTACCGCAGAAGACATCTCCGCCCTGCGCAATGCCATCTTCGCCATGGAGCGCAGCAAGTCCACCCGCGAGCGCCTGAACGCCGACCTTGCATTCCACGAGGCTATCTTCCGCGCCAGCGGGAACCGCATATGCCACCTGTTGTTCAAAGGCATCCACCGCACATTGCTGATGAGCATGGGGCAACTATCAGACCGGGTTTCCATCGAGCACCCTCTCATGTTCCACCGCAGGATCTACTCCGCCATTCGGGAGCGCGACCCCGAGGGGGCACGCAAGGCCATGCAGGACCACATCAGCGATGCACGCTCGCTCATGGGCCAGCACCATCGCGTAGCCCGGTCACGCATTCAGAACTGATTCCCTGCTTCCGAATTTCGACGCTGGCCGAAGAGGTCTAGAAGTAAAACTTGAGTGCGACCTGCAGCTGCCGGGCGGTGTTCGCCGTCGACGTCACGACGCCGAAATAGCCTGGACCATCGGGCAGATAGGTATCCGGAGCCGCAAACACCGGCGTATTGGTGGCATTGAACGCTTCCGCCCGAAATTCAAACTTCTTCGTCTCTGTCACCCGGAAGGCCCGGAAGAAGGAGACGTCCAGATTCCGGCCCCAGTCGGCGTGCAGGCTGTTGCGCCCCATGGTCCCAAAGGTTCCGGCGGCAGGATCGGCGAAGGCATTGATGTTGATCGGGTTCAGCCTGCTCAGCGGATAAGCGCCCGAGCCTGCGTGCGGATTGCCAGTCTCATTCGCTCGCTCGACCCCGTAAAAGTTGTTGATCTCCGAGATGCCGTTATCATCCTGCACGTCATAGCGCGGGCCGCTGTTCAGGCTGACGATCCCGTTGAACTGCCAGCCGGCAATGATCTGGTTCACCAGCGCGTTGGAGGCCTTCATCGCGCCGGATCCAAAGGGCAGTGGAAACACGAAGCTGCCCGCAAAGATCTGCGGCAGATCGTAGGCGGCGGGTCCGCAATCGATGGAGAGATGATAGGGATCCTGAATCTCGCAGCCCGAGTTATAGCCATCACAGCCCGTGGTAAGAGCCTTCGACCATGTGTATGCCAGTGTGGAGGTGAACCCCGAGTGCAGCCTGATCTGTGAGGAGACCTGCAGCGAGTTGTAGTCCGTCGACGACAGGCTCTCGGTGTAGGGCATCTGCGGAATATAAGAATACGGCGGATTCCCGTTGGGGCTGGTTAGCGCATTGGCTGTAATCGCCGTCGCAATTCGCGCATTGCGCGAACCGACATAGTTGATCGTCGTCACGACACCTGTCGCCATCTGACGCTCAAACCCGAAGTTCCATTGATCGGAATATCCATTCTTCAGGTGAGGATCGGTATAGGAATTCGTATTGAGTGGAGAGAAAGGGGACGGAGCAGGCGGGATATCCTTCGCACCAACGTTGCCGAAATCGAACGGATCCTGAGCCAGACCCGTGGGAGGCCCATAAAGATTGAACCCACCGGGCGCGCCGACGAAGGCAATATTTGGCCAGGTTTGCGTGTAATTCGATTGGTTTTCAGTAACGCCCGCCCAGTTATCGAAGAAGCGCCCGTAGCCGCCATGCATGACGGTCCTGCTTGTCAGCCGGTAGGCAAAGCCCAGCCTGGGCTGGATGTTGTCATAGTTGTCGTGAATAATCTTGCCGTTCCTGGCGATGAGCACGTTGGCGGGTGTCGTCCCACCAGGGATGCACGGCGCTCCCTGCGTCGGCGAACAGGCAGGAGCCGCTCTCTGCAGCACATAAGTCCCGTTGCTGAAATCAAAGTCTCCGGTGATATCGCTGGAATTGGAAGACTTGCCTTCCCGCGGATTAATCGTGAGATCGTAGCGCAGGCCAAAGTTCAGTGTGAGTTTGTCGCTGACTCTCCACTGGTCCTGGCCGTAGACACCGATGATCTTGCCACCGTGCAGAAGCGAATAGACGTTGTCCACTTCGGAGTAACCCGGGACACCGAGCAGCATCGAAGCCATGCCGTCGCCGGTATTGGAGTCCAGGTTGCCATCCTGGGTCTGCTGCTGGGAAAAGTCATTTTCCGATCCGAAGAAAGGCTGCTCCCAACCGTCCGTGGCCACGCTGGCTCCGGTCCGTATGCTGTGCCGCCCGATGGTGCGGGCAAAATCGCCCCGGTACTCCCAGATGTTCGAGTAATGGAGCTTGCCTATATAGTTTTCGGCGCCGAGATAGTTGGCGACCGTCACCGACGGCACCTGCACTCCACCAAAGGGCGCGTGGTTATACAGGTAGGCGGCGTATCCGGAGTTCTGGTAGAAGTTAGACGGTGTGTTATTGAAATAGGGCGTCCGGTTGTTTTGTGCTGATACGCGCCCGAAGGTGAATTGCAGGACGGAGCGGGTCCCAAAGGTATGGGTCCAGTTGGCAGCGATATTATATTCGGAGTTGTGGATTTCGCTGAGGGCTCCTGGATAGCCGTTGGAACCCGTGATCGGTTCCCATGCTGACGTCCAGCGAACAAATACCCGGTTGCGGAGATTGAGCTGCTCGTCGATGCGCACTGAAACCTGATCCTGGTGAGTAATGTTGGGGGTCGTGTCCAGACCGTTGAATTGCGGCTGGCTGGAAACGGTTTCGGGAGCTGGAAAGAACGTTTTTGCGTAGTTCAGCATGACCGGGTCGATCATGCTTGCCGGAATTTTGTTGCAGGGCGTTCCTGCGGCCTGGATTCCGCTGCCATTCGCTGACACGGGGTTTCCGGAGGCATCGCACACGAACGGCTGCAGATCATATCCGGTCGCATTTGGGGTTTCAGAGGGAGATTGGGGAACGGAGCTGAATGGGTTGTAGATTTGAATGCCCTGACTGTCGAGATTGCTGAAGTCTCCCGATAATTGGGCACTGGTGGGCGTGCGATAAAAGTTGCTTGAGGCGGTATTGTTTCGATACCCCTCGTATGAGGCGTAAAAGAATGTCCTGTCGTGACCGTTGTAATGTGGCAGAAGCACGGGGCCCCCGGCACCTGCACCGAACTGGTTCTGCTTCAGGGGCGTCTTGATGGGATTAAAGTAGTTGGCGGCATCCATCGCATCGTTGCGCAGATACTCCCACGCATCGCCGTGAAAGACATTCGCTCCGGATTTGGTCACGACGTTCACAATCCCGCCGAGAACCTGGCCAAACTGCGCCTCATCGTTATGCGACTGCACCTTGAATTCCTCAATGTCATCGAGAGTTGGCTGGACGGCGTAGGTGTCGCGGATTGACCCGTAGTCATTGATCCCGTCCAGCAGATACATGTTGCTGCGGTTGTTCTGCCCATTCACGGACGGGAGCACCACAGTGCCGATGGGATTGCCAATTCCGCCAAAGCCGGCATTCTCGGTAACATTCACGGGGCTGACCCCCGGCGAGAGAAGCATTAATTCGGTGAAGTTGCGCCCATTCAGGGGGAGGGCGTTAACCTCTGTGCTCCCAATCACGGTTCCCAGCTCTGCGGTCGAGGTCTCAAGGTGCACGGCGTTCGCCGCGACAGTGACCGTCGTACTCGCCGAACCCACCTGCAGCGTAAAGTTGATCGTGGTGGTCTGATTGACCTCAAGAGTGAATTCCGGCGAACGTGTCGTAGCGAATCCCTGTTTGATGACCACAACTTCGTAGCTTCCCGGGATGATGTTCACAAGGGAGTAGTTCCCGGTCTCATTGCTCTTCGTGACCTGCTCGAATCCGGTGCGCGTATTGCGCAGCGTGATGGCGGCACCGGGAACGACCGCGCCGGATCTATCGGTAACACTGCCGTTCAGGGCCGCCGCTGCGGTCCCGACCTGGGCTGCGGCTCGAGGAGCGATGGCGAGCGCCGCGAGCGCCAGCAACGCCGCAAGGCTCATCTGCATAACTGATCGGCGAAACCAGTCGTTCATGCTGGGCCCTCCTCTCCGCCCGAGGTAAAGGCTGTACCATTTGACGGCGGAACCTTAGCAAATGCCGGGAGGCGATGTCAATCGCCTATTTTTGCGCTTCCCATAAGCGCCTCAGTGCCATAAAGATCGCTACCGCTCGATTCCTAAGCAGTGCGTTGGTTGCACTGCGCCGCATTTTCGTCCGAACGAGGTTACGTGAAAGCGGTTTGTATCAATTTGACAACTCACCAGGCGCGACTTAGTCTCTCAGCCAGCCAGGAAAAGGCTGACCCAATTCCGCATACCGAAGCCGTTTGAAACCAGTATTGGCGCGCTGCGGATACCGTGCTGCGCGCCGACTGCCTCGTTCGCCTTACAGAGATCGCCGGTCATGAACTCATCGGTCATGAACTTATCGATTCGTTTTTGGAAATTCTGCGCAGCCATCGTCACCTCTGCCGCCATCGCTGCCCCGTCCATGCATGCGCAGGCTGCTGACACGCAGCAGCATGCGGCGGCCGATATGGTGTGGACTTTCGACGAGCCGGAGGGCGATCTGGTGCACGACTCGGCCGCCAATCGGGATGACGCCATCCAGGGGTTTTGGCGCCGCGTGCCTGGAGTACAGGGCAACGCCCTTGAACTGGATGGCTATACCACTCACATCATGCGCAGCGCGGAGGCCGTCCCGCGGCTGGATGACGCCTTCACTGTCTCAGCGTGGATTGCGCTGAACAACTATCCGTGGAACTGGGTGCCGATTGCCGACCAAAGCGACGGCGAGGAAGTAGGGTACTTCTTTGGCATCGACGCATTCGGTCACGTTGGATTCCAGGCAACGATCGACGGTGTCTGGCAGAAGCTAACGACGCGCCGCACCATCCCGCTGAAGAAGTGGACCCATGTCACGGGCGTGTGGGCCGGCGATACAGGCCTGAGGATCCTGATCAACGGCGAGTTGGCGGGCAGCCTGGACCTGCGCGGCCATTTCTGGCAGGCTACGCAATCCGACCTGCTGGTGGGGCGCGTGCGTACGCCGCAGCTTCCCTTCCCGGCCTGGCTCAGTCACCCGGAGGATCCGGTGATGTATTCGCTCGATGGCGATCTCGATGACCTCAGAATTCTGCATCACGCTGTCTCTGCGGCCGAGGACCAGGAAGAGACTGCTGCGGCGCATGCGCCGGAAGGCGATGTGATTGCTTACGCTGTGTTACCTGCCGGGCCGCCGGGGCCGGGCGCTTTCGGCGCGATGATGGCTTCTCTCCACTATCAGCCGTCATGGGATCGGCTGCGCGGGATCGGGCCGGACTCCGATGTTGTGGTGCGTTTCGATCGGTCAGCGATGCGGCTGGTTTTCTGGCAGGGAACGAACTACATCCCCGCCTGGGTCACCGGGAATGGCAAGTGGTATACCGATGAGTTTCTGGAGACCTGGGGCAAGGGCTGTCCCGGGGCCGGAGACTGCGAACCAATGTCGGACAAGCAGAGTCGCTATTCTCGCGTGAGCATCGTGGAGTCCACGCCCGCGCGTGCCATCATCCACTGGCGGTACGCGCTCGCCGAAGCCCGCAATTACGAGGGCGCGCACCCGGATCAGCTCACCGGATGGTTTGACTGGGCCGATGAATACTGGACCGTCTATCCGGATGGCGTCGCGGTCCGCAAACAGGTGCTGTGGAGCTCAGCCGTCGACCACAGCTCCTATGAATGGCAGGAGACGATCGTCATTAACGGGCCGGGACAGCGCCCCGAAGACAATATCCAGCCGGATGCGCTGACGCTTGAGAATATGAGGGGAGAGCAGGCAACGTATCGCTGGGAGCCGAAGACTGGGAATTCCTTCAGCTACCCGAAAGGACCTGACACACTGGATGAACCCAAAGATGCGAACATCCAGATCGTGCACCTGAAATCCAGCGAGAATCCATTCCAGATTGTATGGCCGCGAGGCCTGTCGCACGACACCTACAACGGCGAGCAGAGCTATTCGATGTTCGAGTGGTGGAACCATTGGCCGGTCGCGCAGGTAGGGTCCAGCGGACGCCCGGCCGTCTCGGCCGACCGCGCCTCGCACACTTCGCTCTCCCACATTTACTGGGATCCCTGGGAGAAAAGCGCAAACACCGAGACCAAGCTGCTGCTGTGCGGGCTGACTACGGAGCCTGCTCCCGGCTTATTGCCTCTGGCCAAATCCTGGCTGAATCCGCCGGCGATGCGCATTGTAAAGGGCAATGGTCAAAAGGCCGATTACGATCCAGCGCAGCGGGCATTCGTCGTTCACCGCAGCCCGGCAGCCCCGGCAATGCTGGTTCTCGCAGCAGAAGCCAGCGCCGAGAGTCCGCTGGTGAATCCTGCCGTCGTGATCGAGAACTGGACTGGCTCGGCCCGGGTATCGGTGACGGTGAACGGCACAAAAACAGCAATAACGGCGCGCATCGGCAGCGAACCACATCTCGAGGGCGATTCGCTGGTCATTTATCTGCCCTTTGTGGCGACCGCGGCGGTACAGATTCGGGTCGAGCCGGCAGCCCGGTGAGAACGATGGGCGGGACAGGTCACAGCTTGACGTCGGTGCACGGGTGTTCGTAGAATCCGCAGGGTTAAGATGGCTGAACCAATTTCCGCTCCTGATTTGAGCGGAACCCCGCACACTCCCCTGGAAGGGAAAGCCGTTTCTCATGCACGCCACGATACTGGGTTTCGCCCTGGTCTTTGTCGCCGCGATTGCCGGCGGTGCTCTGGCGGTTCCGCTTAAACGGCGACGTGGTTTTGAGCTTGAGAATATTTACATTCCTTCGACGCTCACCATGATGCTGGTGCTGCCGTTGCTGATGGCGGCCGTGGTCCTGCCGCATTGGCCGCAGGCAGTTGCCGTCTCCAGTTCGGGGACCATCTGGGCAGGCGTAGCCTACGGCTTTGGCTGGGGCATTGGCTCCATCCTCTTCGGCTACGGCGTCACGCTTGCGGGCATGTCGGTGGGTTTCGCCATCATCATGGGTATTAATACGGCGGTGGGGTCGATTTTGCCCTTTGTGGTCAAGTCCCGCGGCGAGCTGTTCACACCGGGAGGCGCGGTGATCCTTGCGGGCATCGCCGGCTGCGTCGCTGGCGTCGCGGTGTGCGGCAAGGCTGGGGCGGTCCGCGAGCGTCATGCGGGAAGCGAGGGACAACCGAGGAAGTTTGGCCTGGCCCTGACGGTATGCGCCGCATCAGGAATTCTGAGCTCGTGCGCGAACCTGGGCTTTGCTTTCACCAACCGTGTAGGTGACGAAGCCCTGAAGCTGGGTGCGAGTCCGGTGTTTTCGACGCTGGCCAGCTGGATGCCTGTCTTCTGGGGCGCTACGGCCGCTCTGCTGTTATGGTTCGGCGGCATGCAGATCCGGCGCGGAACGTGGCGCAAAAACATCGGCCCGCATGCGACGTTCGACTGGCTCAACGGCGCGCTGATGGGTCTGATCTGGTTTGTCGCCACGATCCCCTACGGTATGGGCGCGTATTACCTGGGACGCCTTGGAACCTCGGTCGGCTGGGCGGTGAATATCGCCTTCTCGCTGGTGGTCGCCAACATCTTCGGCTTTCTCACGGGGGAATGGACCGGCGCGCCGGCACGTGCGCTGCGCACCCTCTACACAGGGCTGACCATCCTGCTCGTGGCAATTGTGCTGCTGGCGGTTGGCAGTTCCTTGACAGGCGGCTAAAGACATCATCAGGGCTGCCGGTTTCCGGAAAGGGTGGCACGCATCATGCAATACAGCGTACTTGGCAAAACGGGGCTGAAGGTATCGCGGCTCAGCTTTGGCGCTTCCTCCCTCAGCGGCGTCTTTCATCCGGTCGACGAAGGAGAGGCCATCGCCGCCGTCCATACAGCACTTGATCTGGGTATTAATTATTTCGACGTCGCCCCAGCCTACGGAGGCACCGTATCGGAGACGGTTCTCGGCAAAGCGCTGCGCGGCGTTCCGCGGGACCGGTATTTCCTTTCAACCAAGGTTGGCAAGTACACGAAGCCGGGCAGTTACGGCGAGGACACGCTGGATTACTCACGACAGCGCATTCGAACGTCCCTTGACGAGAGCGCGTCCCGGCTCGGCACGGATTACTTCGATATCATCCACATCCACGACATCGAGTATCAGAACCGTGCCCACACCGAATGGGCGCTCAGCGAGGGCTATGACGCCGTGCAGGAACTGAAATGCGAAGGACGCATCGGGGGCGTAAGCTTCGGAATCTATCCCATGGATTTGTGGAAGCGAATCTTCGCTACGCTCGAGGTCGACGCCGCTCTCGTGCACAACCATTACTGCCTGAACGACACGCAATTACTCGACCTGCTGCCGGTTGCCCGGCAGAAAGGGATCGGCATCATCAACGGATCGCCCTTCGCATCCGGTTTGCTTACCGAGCGCGGGCCGGCCAACTGGCATCCTGCCAGCCCGGCGGCCCGAGCGCTGTTTCGTCAGGCGGCGGATTTCTGTAAAGCGCAGGGAACCTCGATCAGCCGCCTGGCTCTGCAGTTTTCCAGCCAGAACCCCGAGCTTCCTACGACGCTGTTCAGCACGGCGCGGCCCGAAGCCGTCCGCCGCAACGTCGCCGATCACGAGCAGCCGTACGACCGCTCCCTGGTGCGGGAAGTAACTCGAATCCTGCAACCGGTTCTCAATCAGGAATGGCGCTATTAGCGTGCGGATCGACGTGCATCTCTCGCGGCCATCGCCTGTGATTTGCGGAGTGGACATGCCGCTTGCGGCGGGGATGGCTCGGAGCCGAACAGTTTATGCAGAGACGCAGTTTTCTTAAGTTGACGAGCGGAGCAGCCCTCGCGGCTACAGCCGGCGCGTTGCCGGCTCTTGAGCGCCAGCGGGAGGAACTCGAACCGGCGCCTTCTCCGGGGCAGACCTCTTTCTTCGTATCGGTCGAGGGAGATGACCGAAATCCAGGTACCGGGAACGAGCCCTTTGCGACGCTGGAACGTGCGCAGCGCGCCGTGCGCCAGGCTTCACGAGAGGCTCCGCTCCACGTCTGGATTCGCGGAGGCACGTACTATCTGGCGTCGCCGCTGAAATTCGAACCTCAGGATTCGGGGACGCCCGCCGCCCCGGTGACCTGGGCGGCAGCTGGCGGCGCCACCGTCACCCTCAGCGCAGGACAGCGGCTCACCTGCCGCTGGACGGAGCACGGCAACGGCATCCTGAAGACACCGGTTCCCGTCGGACCTGGCTTCACGCAGCTCTTCGTCAATGGGAAGAGGCAAATCCGCGCGCGCTTTCCCAGTTACGATCCCTCGAATCCCGGACAGTCGGGATATCTGACGGCTACCGGGCCGGTTCCGAAAGACGCAAACAATCCCTTTGCCGGACCGCATGAGGACATGAGCTTTTCCGGGGAGGCGCCTCGCGGCGTCAGCTTCGACCCGGGCACGTTCACTCCGAGGAAGTGGTCCAGCGCGCAGGGTGCGCAGATCCATATCTTCCAGCAGGCCTACTGGGGCAATCTGCAGTGGAACATCCGGGGCATCGATGCCGCCTCGCACATCATCTGGTTCGGCGAAGGCGGGCAACAAATTGGCGCCAAATGGGATCGCCATCCGGCACGGGTTGGCGAAGGCTCCCGCTTCTTCATTGACAACGTTTTCGAGGAACTGGATGCGCCCGGAGAGTGGTTTCTCGATATCGCAAGCGACACGCTCTATTACTATCCGCCTGCCGGTGTCGATCTGCGCACAGCCCTCGTCGAGGTTCCCCGACATGCCAGCGCCATCCAGTTTGCCGGTACCCAGGAGTCGCCGGTGCACGACATTGCGATGCAGGGCGTGCGCTTCGCCCACACTGCAGCAACATACATGGAGCGTTACGATGTCCCCTCGCTGAGCGACTGGTCCATTCATCGAGGCGGTACGGTGCTTGCCGAGGGAACCCGCCGCTGCTCGATTGAGGACTGCTGGTTCGACGCGGTTGGCGGCAACGGCGTCTTCGTCAACAACCATAACCGCGAGTTCGCAGTGACCGGCTGCAAGTTCACGGAAACCGGCGACAGCGCAATATGCTTTGTCGGAGACCTGGAGCAGACCAACGGCACGCAGCGCGCTTTCCCCTACGAATGCCGCGCGGCGAACAATCTGGTGCACGACTGCGGGTTCTTCGGCAAGCAGATCGCCGCCGTCTATATCTCGCGGGCGAAACGCATCACCCTTAGCCACAATCTCGTCTACAACATGCCGCGTGCCGCGTTCTGCATCGGTGACAGCACCTGGGGCGGTCACGTCATCGAATTCAACGAGACGCACGATACTGTACGGGAGACCGGCGACCATGGCCCGCTCAATGCCTGGGGCCGCGATCGGGCGTGGTCTCTGGCGCAGTCCCATGCGCCCTACACTGCGGACCGGAGCGTCGACGCCTGGGACGTGCTGGTCGATGCGATGGAACCCGTGATCGTTCGCAATAACTTCTTCAACGAGAAATCCGGGTGGGGCTACGATCTCGACGATGGCGCGTCGAATTACAAGATCTACAACAACATCTCCATCGGCGGTGTCAGCTTCAAGTGGCGCGAAGGCGCATATCGCGAGGTGCATAACAATGTCTGGTACAAGTCGCGTGTCGCCCCATGTTTCCACGTCGGGAACAACGACAACCACGACCGCTATTACAACAACATCACAGTCATGGATCCCGGCGGCGCGCAGTGGCCGGACGGTTGGCCCTGGTGGCCGCAGATGTTCCACTCAGTGATCGCGCCGCCGGCGGATGGCCCCTGGTTCGAAGAGATCGACCGCAACCTTTTTTGGTCGGAGCACGGCGAATTTCAGGCCGTCGTCGATCAACTCCGCTCGGAAGACGGTAAGCGCAACCCCCGCCGCTACGACCTGACCACATGGCAGGCGCTCGGCTGGGACAGAAACTCCGTCTTCGCGGATCCGCTCTTTGTTGATCCTGGGAACGGGGACTTCCGCGTACAGCCGGATTCTCCCGCTCTAAAACTCGGATTCGTCAACTTTGCGATGGGCGGCTGGGGCCTCACACCGGATTTCCCCTCGCAATGGTTATCGCAGGAAGGCGGCGATCCGCCGCCAAAAAGGAGATAAGCATGAAAGCGGGTTGTTTCGCGGTCCTGGCTTCCGCAACTGCCGTTGCTCTCATCCTCCACGGACGCAGTCGGCGGCCGGGGCGACGCATCGGCATGGTTATCGGCATGCGGCCGGACCAGATCAGCGCCTATGAGACACTGCACGCCGCTTCCAACCCTGGTGTGCGGGATCTGCTCAGCAAATATCACATGCATAACTTCTCCATATATCTCCGGGAGTTGGAGGACGGACGCCATTATCTCTTCGGCTGTTACGAATACACGGGTTCCGATTACGCCGGCGATATGGCCCGGCTCGCCGCTGAGCCACGCAATCAGGAGTGGCTGCGATCCACCGATCCCATGCAGATTCCCCTGCCGGGGGAAACCTCCTGGTCGATCATGCGCGAGGTCTACTACAACGCCTAGCCGCCGCGACCCGAGCCTGGAACACCTGCAGAAATGAATTCTCAGCCGGAGACCTTATGACTTTTCTTAATCGACGCGATCTCCTGAAGTCCGGAGCCGCCCTGTCCGCCGGCTCGCTGGCTTCGCCGCTCGCGCTGTCTGCGGCCCAGCCGGACGCGGCCACCGGGCCCTATCAGCCGTACTGGAACTCCCT
Organism: uncultured Acidobacteriota bacterium; assembly: GCA_963825195.1. Taxonomy (GTDB): domain Bacteria; phylum Acidobacteriota; class Terriglobia; order Terriglobales; family Acidobacteriaceae; genus Palsa-343. The sequence continues at coordinate 2,984,564 of CAWGSD010000005.1, read as the reverse complement.
GCGGAAAATCCCCACGCCGCAGTGGCTGCGCGATGGCAAGTTCGGAATCTACACGCACTGGGGCATCTATGCCGTGCCGGCTTATGGAAAAAACGGCACCTGGTACGCGCACGATATCTACACCAACCCGAATTCCGACAATTACAAGCACCACGTCGCAACCTATGGCCCGATCGAGAAGTTCGGCTACAAGGACTTCATCCCAATGTTTACCGGCAGCCATTTCGACCCGGACGAGTGGGCCGATTTGTTTCACAGTGCGGGCGCACGCTTCGCCGGTCCTGTCGCCGAGCACCACGACGGATTCGCTATGTGGAATACGAATTTTTCGCCATGGAACGCGGCGAACATGGGACCGAAACGAGATGTGGTTGGCGAGCTGGAAAAGGCCTATCGCGCAAAGGGAATGAAGTTCATGACGGCCTTCCACCATGCCGAGCACTGGTTCTACTTTCCCACGTGGGACAGCCGCTACGACGTCGGCAATCCGAAGTATTCCGGCCTGTACGGCGTGATTCACCCCAAAGGCGCGTTGCCCGATCAGAAATTTCTCGACACGTGGAAAGGCAAGCTCATCGAGGTCGTGGACCACTACGATCCCGATCTGGTGTGGTTCGACTTCGGCCTCCAGCTCATTCAGCAGTGGTACAAGAAGCAGTTCGTCGAATACTACTTCAACCGGGCGGCCGCCCGCGGTAAGGAAGTCACGATCACTTACAAATGGCATGACCTCACGCCCGGCGTCGGCATCTACGATTTGGAACTCGGTCAGGAAACCGAGATGACCTACGCCGAGTGGATTACCGATACGACGATCGATGCCGGCAGCGGGTGGGGTTACGTGAGCGCGCTCGGCTTCAAATCGGTCAACGAGCTGGTCACCGGCCTGGTCGATCGCGTGAGCAAGAACGGCTTTCTCCTGCTCAATGTGGGACCGAAGCCAGACGGCACGATTCCGGACGAGGCGAAGGAGAAGCTGCGCGGTATCGGCGACTGGCTGCGCATCAACGGCGAGGCGATCTACGGCACCAGTCCCTGGCTGCGCGCCGGCGAGGGCCCGACGCATCTCGCGAAGAGCGGGCCGTTCAACGAGAACAATGCGCTCAGCTACACACCGGCCGACATCCGGTTCACCTGCCGCGACGACGTTTTGTATGCGACTCTGCTCGCGTGGCCCGGTGACCGGGCCTCGATCACCAGCTTTGTGCCGCATGGCGACACCTGGGCGGGCCTGTATCCGTCGGAGATTGGGGCGATCGAGATGCTGGGCAGCGACGAGCCAATCCGCTGGCAGTTCACGCCCGAAGCTCTGGTGCTGACCACCCCGAAAACGCCGCCGTGCCGCGACGCCTTTGTCTACAAGATCCGGTTGAATAAGCCGTTCTAGCCGGAAAGGAATCGTGATCTGCGGTGACCTGATGAGCTATCCAGAGCTTCGAGATTCTGCTTCCGTCGACTGTGGGAAGGTCTTTCGTAAGCCATACGGGTCGCGTGCTCGGGGACGGCATCAGCGAAGAGGCAATTGGCATGTAGTACGGTCTTCCGCTTCGAAAGTCGGTGCCCCGACCCTGGCACCGTACGATTTGAGATGAAGCTGCGCGCGGCTCTGTCGAAATGCGGGCCGTGAACTGGACCAGATCCGGCTGCTGCGCGGACGTGTCTCGATTCAAACAACGAAGCAGTACCTGGGATCTCGACAGCGCATTCGGTCGACAGTCAATGATCAAATTGGGATTGAGCCCGAATCGTTCCCACTACGACTCACGACGATCAACTGGCCTACTTTTACTCCGCCCCAATGGCCCCGTTTTTGCTCCGCCCCTGACACCTGAATCGTTCTGAGTCCCTTTCACATCCGAGCTGCTTCCCAGGCGCGCGGACACCTGACCCGCCGTCGCTTTGACCAGTGACGCGAGTTTGGCGACGCGTTCATTGGAGATCTGGGACGTCGTTCCGGCGATGCTGATGGCAGCGACGGCCCGATTGCCCGAATCGTAGATGGGTGCGCCGATGCAGCGAAAGCCGATCTCCCCCTCCTCGTCCTCGAAGGCGTAGCCCAGTTCCCGGACTTTCCTGAGTTCGCGGGCGAGCCGCTCCGGAGAGGAGATGGTATTTTTGTTGTGCCTGGCCAGGGGCCTGGCAAATCGATGAGTGGGGTTTTCCTCCCCGGCGAAAGCCAGCAGCGCTTTGCCGACTCCCGAACTGTTGGCGTCGAGGCGGCGGCCGACCCATGTCGCCAGCCGGAGCATTCCCGGCGCCTCGATTTTCTCGATGATGACGGCCTCGGCGCCTTCCAGAATGGCGAGATGAACGGTCAGGCCGGTACGCACCATCAGGTCCTGCAGGAAAGGCCTGGCCTGCTCACGCAGGTCGAGGTTCTCGAGCGCCATATTGCTCAGGCTGACCAGCTTCAGCCCGAAGCAGAACTTGCCACTGCTCCTGCTGCTCTTCAGATACCCCGATCCTTCCAGCGTTTTGATGAGCACGTGGGTCGAGCTTTTGGGCAGGCCCAGTTTTCTGCTGATGTCGGAGAGGGTAAGTCCGCGCTGCGATTGCGCAAGCAGTTCCAGAATGTTCAGGGCACGACTGACAGAAGGAACGGAATATTCAGTTGCCATGAAAGCGAGTCCTGGGCGTGTCCATCAGGATGGACAGCGTGAGGCGATCATAGCAGCGTAAGGACGTCTGCGGTAAGTCGTCGTTTTTCTGTCCAGGTATATGGACAGATTTACTTGCTCGGGTCTCGCTCCCGAAGCCTGGTCAGGCCCTGGTTCGGGCTCGAGCTTTCACGGGACGCCTGGCTGGCCGTCGGTCGCCGATGTCTTCCGGATATCGTTCCGCGAGTTCCCGAATCGCGTGACTGAACTCGATGAAGAGATCTTCCCAATGCTTTGCCTGCTGCGGGGTATAGCGATAGAAGCCTTTCGCATTGGAGACACCGCGGGCACCGGATTTCACCACCCTGCGCATCAGGCGGGGCACTTCCGTCGCCCGGTCGAGGTCGGGCAGGAGATCTTTCATGACAGCTGCGTAGGCAGGGATTCCGGTCAGATCCATAAATCGGAATGGTCCCGCAAAAGTGATCCAGTAGCCCAGATCGTTACGCAATGAGCGGTCTACATCGGCAACCGTGGCGAACCCGTTCTCCACCAGGTAAAACGCCTCGCGGAGCATGGCATACATAATTCTGTTGGTGATGAATCCGCGAATGTCTTTGCGCAGCAGAGATGGCTCTTTCCCCCATTGTCGAGCCAGTCGCATCGCGCGCTGTGCGGTGGCAGGGGAGGTCTGCCGGCCGCAGATTACTTCCATGAACCTGGTGATGTTGGCAGGCTCTGCCCAGTGCAAACCGAGGATGCGTTCCGGGTGAGCGGCATTCCGCTGTAATTCGGTGACGGGAATCGCCGAGGTATTCGATCCGATCAGGGCTTTGCTGCGGACAGCCGCTTCAATTTCAACAAGGACCTGGCGTTTGACGGTGACATTTTCCACGGTGGACTCGACGACGACGTCTGCTGCGCTCAACGCAGAAAAGTCCGCGGAAATGGTGACGCGGCTCATCAGCTTCTCAGGATCGAAGTGAAGCAGTCCCGTGACGGCTCCATCCCTGAGAAGGTGCAGCAGCCGTTTTGGAGCGCTTCTCCGCTGGGCAGACTCTTTCTCCACGCATGCCACGCTGTGCCCTGCTCCAAGCAAACAGGCCGTGATGCTGGTGCCCATGAGCCCCATGCCGACGACGCCGGCGGGTACCAGATCCGGGACAGCGCCGATCATTCCCGCGCTCACACCTGTTTCACTCCTTTTGGAAGTGGCGCGTTGAGTTGCTGCAATTGGTCTTCGGTTCATCTCTGTTTTCCTGCTGAGGCGGTCGCCGTACTCTCCATGACCTGCGTTAACGCATTCTCCATGTGCCGCAATGTTTCGGCTATATCTTCTGCGGTATGAGCTGCGGATATGGAGCATTGCTTGGGCGGCAGAGGAAATACATAGATACCACGCTCCACCAGTAGTGTCCGGAAGGCAGTGTCGGCTTCAAAATCGTGATACTCGGCCAAATCGTGCCAGTCTGTGGGACAGTGGTCCATGAAATACCAGCAAAAGGCGGAGCCCTGCCGCGCGACGACCGCGGAGATACCCAGTTTGGCAAATATTTCTTCCATGCCCTTCTGGATCGCTTCGCCGAGTTGTTCGGTCTGGCGGTACACCTCGCCATCATTCATGAGAAGACGCTCGATGGTCGCTATCGCGGCAGTGGTCGGAACCGGATGCGCATTGTAGGTTCCGGCAAGCAGAACGCGACGCGCAACAGAAGGATCGACGAAACGATCCATCAGTTCGCGACGGCCAGCCAGCACAGCGATCGGGTATCCATTGGCCAATGCCTTGCCAAACACGATGAGGTCGGGGACGACCTGCTCAAGGCTTGCGTAGCCGCCGAGGGCGTGCCGGAAGCCGGTCTTCACTTCGTCGAATATGAGGACAAATCCGAACTCATCGGCCAGCGCGCGCAGCCCGCGCAGGTAGCCCGGTGCAGGCTTGACGACTCCGATGTTCTGAAGAATTGGCTCGGTGATCAGAGCGCCGACCGGATATCGCTCGCAAACATATCGCACCGAATCCAGGTCGTTAAAATTCACGCTGTGAACTAACTGCTGGTGCTCTTCCGGAATGCCTGCGCTGATGGATTTGAATGGGTATTCTCCCGGCGAGACTCTCGGCCCCAAATCAGCCAGAGGCGTCATGAGATTGCAGGCCACATCATTATGCCATCCGTTGTAGCCGCCCTGGATTCGTATGATGTGGTTCCGACCCGTCACCGCTCGGCCGAGCCTGATAGCCTGATAAGTTGCCTCGCTTCCGGTATTCAACAACTGAACGGACTCGGCTGCCGGCACATGGGTGCAGATTAGCTCGGCCAGCTTCCCTTCCAGCCTGGTGGTGCCGGTGCCAAACAGGCTATCGCCTTCGCGCAGGACGCGCAGCACCGCTTCTGTCACATGCGGATCGTTATGCCCGAGGAAGTGAGGCCCGAAAGCAGCATGGTAGTCAAGATACCGGTTTCCATCGACGTCCCATATGTAAGCTCCCTCGCCTCTTGCAAACGCGATTGCGGGTTGAGTTGCGCGGTTGACAGAGACCACCCCTCCAGGGATGTACTGTTTGTTGTGCTCCAGGAGCTTGACCGATTCTGCTCTGTTCTTCATCACTTCTCCAGCTTTCCGCCACCCTTGATTTGTCACTGCGTGAAAGATCCGTTGGCGAATCTCCTGGTGACCGGCCAACCGGCGAAGATAGGTCGCACGGATCACCAATCCGGGACTTATGGCCCTCCCGGGCCGTCTGCCGATGCACCGGCAGCCCACGGCGAGCGTGGACTTTCTATGACTTCATCCAGCGCGGGCAGTTTCTGCGGCGGGGCTGTGCTGTCTTCAAACGCCGTCAGCTTCTGATGGAGGCCGCGCCAGTACTGGTATTCCGCCTGCCAGCGGCCCAGCGCCGCGCCAAGCCGGTAAGGTTCATATTCCTGCTGCCATTCCGCCTGATATGCGGGCTCAAGGTACGTAATTCGGTCCATCAGATCTGTGATGTAGGAGTGGTCATAGTAGGTCACACGCGAGCCCCACTCATTCCACCAGCGTTCACTCTCGGGCCTGGTGGGACCGAAGCCATCCCAGATAATCTTCAGTTCAAGCGGTGCCTGAAACTTTTCTCCCGCGTAATCGAGGAGTCTGCTGCCGAGCAGCAAGCTGTTCACCGTTTCGTGGTCCCCACCGTGACTTTCAGCGTGCAGGAGTGATGTCTCCGCCTGCTCCGCATGGATGCGCGTCTGATGCAGATCTTCACGATGGGCGGCCAGCTTGTTGTAGTAAGTCGGGAAGAACGGATCTTCCCAGAATCCGAACATCGACTGCCCGCCGACAACCTTCTGCAAATCCGTCTCAGCAATCGCCATCTCGCTCAGAGCTGACGCGATATCGGACGCGGTCGCCGCCGGGTACATCTGCTGTGCGTAGTCGGAGAAGAAATGCGCGCGATCCATGGGAACGGACTGCCACGGCGCTGCCGCGCCATAGGCCATGCTGGGCAGCGACATGCGGAGAAGCAGTTCCGCATCATCCGACCACACAGAATTGATTAATCCGAGGGCGCCCGATTTCCTGCCCGCTGCCAGAAACGTGTCGATGTTTTCGAACGACGTACCATCATCCGGCGTGACCTGGTCGTAGCTCTTCACGCCCGGCTGCACGATATGGGGAATGTGATGAGCAATGAGAGGGCCCAGCCAGCGGTTGTAAGTCGGATCTTCGGAGGTATAGTACCAGGCGACGGCGATCAGGCCCGGCGGCAACTGAGGAATCACCTGCGGATACTTCACCATGATGTCGTCGTACGCCATCACTCGCTTGCCACGTTTGGCAAACAGATCCGCCACCGCCGTCAGCTGCTTTACGAACAATCCGGCCGGCGCCGCCGCGGCTCCGCTGGCATGCGTTGCCGCTTCAATCTGAAAGGTCTCGTCGAACCCTATGCTGACAAACGGGCTCGGAAACAGATCTGCAAACTGGTTGACCCAGTCGGTCAGCAGCGCCATCACCTTCGGGTTGGCCGCATCGAATTCCGTCCCGTGCGGCTCATCCGACAGCTCCGAATACTTCTCGATCCGGAACAGATCGTGCTGGTGCCCGTATAAGTCGAAGTTGGGAATCACATCGATGTGCCGCTCGCGGCCGTAGGCCACAATCCGCCGCACCTCATCCTGACTGAGCCGCGCACCCGCGTCCAGCAGCGGATAGCCGGTCAGCTCGATGCTGTCTTCGCTGTAGAGGTAGTACTGATTGGCCTTCCAGCGCGCAAGGAAATCCAGTTCCCGCTCGATCTCCTGCTCTTTCGGCAACGGACCATGGCTGATGTCCACCATCGTCCCGCGATAGGCCATCGACGGCCAGTCGTGGATCTCCACTGCGGGCAGCACCGCGCCCGAGCCCTGCCCTTCGATCAGCTGCCGCAGCGTCTGCGCAGCATAGTAGATACCCGCCGACGATCGCGCGTGGATCTTGACGCCCTGCTGCGTCACGCTCAGGTCATACGCTTCGCGCGAATCCGGGCCTGGTTGCTCGCCCGGCTGCGCCAGCGCCACATCCTTCGCGCCCTCGCGCTCCAGCACAATCGGCAGCCCGCCGTCGGACTGATTGCCAAAAGCCGCGATCGATACCCGCTGCCCGGTCTCGCCCTGAAGCCACTGCTGCAACTGCCCGGCGGCAAACTGATCCTCCGCATCCGGCGCCGCAGCAAATTCAATCTGCATATCGTGCAGTGCCACACTGCCGCTCCCGTACTGCACCTGCTGCGGACGCGGCAACAGCGGCCGGTGCTCCGCATAGCCACACTGGCACAGCCCCACGCCCACCGCTACCGCCATCCATCGCTTCGCTTTCATCTGCTTCCTGCGCGCCGCCCGCGATACAGACTTACGGCTGACCAATATACTTGCCCGCGAGGCCTAGTGTCGCCTCTGTCCTCAAAGTCGATCAAGCGTACTGCGGTATTTTTCGGGATTAGTGTTCAGCAGGCTGGATGGGTTTGGTTACCATAGCCCGTGCAACGGACCTGTTCCCGAATAGTAATCACGGTGGGAGTTTCCCGATGCAGTCTGCGCCTAATAAGTGGCGCGTCCCCCGCTCAGATCGAACACGGCGCCAGTCGTGTAGGAATTCTCTTCGGAGACCAGCCAGGCCACCATGGAAGCGATCTCCTCCACCATCACGAATCGGCCTCGCGGGATTTTGGAAAGCATGTAATCAATATGCTGCTGGGTCATTTGTTCGAAAATGCGGGTGCGGGCCGCTGCCGGCGTGATGCAGTTGACCGCGATATTGCGGTCTGCCAGTTCTTTGCCGAGCGATTTTGTCAGGCCGATGACTCCGGCCTTCGATGCGCTGTAGGCCGAGGCATTCGGGTTCCCTTCTTTTCCGGCGATGGATGCGATGGTGACAATGCGTCCGTAGCCGCGCTTCATCATAAGCGGCACGACGGCCCGACAGCAGTAGAAGGTGCCATTTAGATTGACGCTGATGACCCGCTGCCAGGCGTCGGGCGGATACTCCCAAGTCTTTACATTCGGACCCGTAATGCCGGCGCTCGTCACCAGGATATCGACGCTTCCCAGCATCTCATCCGTTTGCTCGGCAGCCCGCCGGACGCCTTCCGGATCCGTCACATCGACCAGCAACGTGCGCACCTGGCCGAACCGGGAGAGTTCATCCGCCGCGCTGTTGAGTGACTCCTGCTGCACATCCCATAAAACGACGGAGCCGCCCGACTCGAGCAGCCGTTTCGCAATGGCAAACCCAATGCCCTGAGCGCCGCCGGTGATCACGGCACAACGGCCCTCCAGGTTCATCCTGTTCATCGCTTCTCCTCCCTCGGCGCCGCGTCAGGCCCCACAGGCCGATCAGAAGTCCAATTTTAAGGCGAGTTGAATGTTCCTGGGATTGCCGGCCTGGGACGAGATCACCCCGGCCGTACTGCTGCCGATCACCGGTCCCGGAGGTCCGAAATTGACGTGATTGAATGCGTTGAAGAATTCTCCCTTGAACTCGGTGGTGAAGCGCTCGCCGATGTTGGTCTTCTTGATGAAGCCGATGTCCCAGTTCTGCATGCCCGGCTGCGCAAGGATATTGCGGCCGGAATCACCGAAGCGCGGGGTGCCGTTTGCGAAGGCCTGGGCCAGCGCCGCCGTCGTAAAGCAGTTGGTGCTAAACCATTCGGTCAGGGATTTCGGGCCCGAGCCGTTGCAGGTACGGTCCGGTCGCGGCGATGCCGAGCCGGTATTCGAATAGTCCTGCGTCGTCGTCACCGTGAAGGGCAGACCGCTGCTTGCGCTGACGATCGCGGTGGTTTCCCAGCCGCCGGCGAGAGCATTTGCGATCCGACCCGATGGGGCGAAGCGCTGACCTCTGCCGAAAGGCAGCTGATAGATGGTACTTACCACCAGGGTCTGACTTACATTGAAATCAGACAGGGCGTAATCGGCCTTCGGATTATTGTAGTTCTGGATGGTCGACTGGTTATCGATGTTACCGCCCTCATTGTCCAGCGACTTCGAAAACGTATACGACACGAGCGCTGAAAGCCCGTGAGAAGCTCTCTTCTCCAGCTTGCCGTAAAGCGACTGATAATTCGAGAAGCCGGAGTAGTCGTCGTAAAGAATGGAGCCAAAGTCCGGCCACGGCCGCCTCGGCTGCAGATCGCCAACTCCCGGCACCGGCTGATTGCCGGTGTTGTACATATAGTCGAGGTGCAGGCCGCGATTGCCGATATAGGCGAGCTCAGTGCCCCACTCTTTTGCTAATTGATACTGCGCGCTCAGACTCCACTCATAGGTCTCGGGCGTTTTGTAGAACGGAGAGGGCATGACCTGAGACGTAATGCCGGTGAGCGAGACCAGCGGCGCATTCACAAATACCTGCTGCGTGGTGGTGGGCGCCCCGTTCGTGAGCGGCGGTGGATTGCCGAAAGCGGTCACGTAATTCGGTGTCTGCGTAAACACCGGATTATTATTGGCGAACGAGCCCATCCGGTTGGTGTCCGGCAGATCCATAAAGATGCCGGCACCTGTGTGGATGACCAGCCGGTCAGAGGCGGTGGGCTGCCATGATATTCCCAGGCGTGGTGCAAAATAACCCGGCCCAGGTCCGAAGCTTACCTCGCTGATCTTGTTGCCCGTCAGCCCCTTCGCTCGCCGCATGGCCGAGGTCATTATCAGGCACTGCCCGGAAGCGGAGATGAAGTAAGCGTTGGAGCAGAGGGCGTCGTTGGCCGAATCGGGCAGCGCGGTCAGCAGAAGAGCATCGCCAGGCGAATACGTTTTGGAGAGAGGGTAGAAGGCTGCAATCTGGTTGTGCGAATCCATGGGCTGCCGGCGGTATTCCCAGCGCAATCCGTATTGAACGGTCAGACGCGGTATCACCCGGAAGCTGTCCTGAGCGAAGAGGCTGATCCAGCGGCCTCCAACCAAATTCGTGACAATCGCGTTCTTGGTGAATTCACCACCGGAAGGATAGCCCAGCTCGAGGTCAGCAAGATCGGAAACGGTGCTGACGCCAGGGATCTCGCCAGCCAGCGAAGAATATTGACCGTTGAAATCGAACCGCCCATTCGCCTGCAATGGATCGGTAACGCCTTTGGTCTGCCAGAAGTCCAGATCCGCGCCGAAGGACAACGTGTGACGCCCGGCCACTTTGGTGAACGTGTCCTCGAATTGCTCGATGGCATCGGGCGCCGTTACCGGGTAATATCCGGGGAAGCCATCGCCCCACAGAGCGAAGTTATTCAGAATAATGTTCGGATACAAATTGAACTGGGGCAGCGGGTTGGTAAGCCCCGCAATTCCGAATCCCGACAGGGTGCCTGCGGGACGCGGACAACCCTGACACGTATATGTCAGGTAGTCTCGCTGATAGCCGATGCGTACGTCGTTGACACCCGAGGGGCCAATGACCCGAGTCCATCCGCCAACAATATTCTGTCCCCGGAAATGTTGATAGCCGTTGAATTCCGGAAGCGCACCTGGAAAGACGATGTTTGAATTGCCGAGAAGATAGCGGACGAAAATCCGATCCACACCGGAAACGTTCGCATCGCCGCGGCCATCGTACTGGTCGTTCTGCTGCTGCTGCGAAGTCTGGTTGGTGTAGTTCACGACGCCTTGCGTATTGGGAGCAGGAAACAGAGCGAGAACTTTCTGCGCTACCGGGTCGAGAGTGCCGATCATGTTGCCCGCGATGGGATTGCCGACCAGAACGGTGGCCTGTCCTGCAGAGGGATTATCGGGATTGACCGGGCAGGTGTAGAGGCTCTCGCTTTTCGGGTCGAACAACTGACCGCTGTCGTAATTCCGGCTGGCTGGGGCCGCCGGACCGCTGGCAGCGCAAAGGTTGGCCGTGGATCCGGTCAGGAAGGAACTGAAGTCTCCGGATTTCTCCGCGGCCGTCGGCACCACTGTGGAGGACACGACGGCCTGAGTAAGACGCAGCCCCTCGTAACTGCCGAAGTAGAAGATCTTACCCTTCGCAATGGGACCACCGACCGCGCCGCCATACTGGTTGCGCGACAGATCAGGACGGCTCAGAGCAAAGTAGCCGCTCGCATCCATGGCGCTGTTGCGGGCATATTCCCAGGCAGAGCCGTGGATCTGATCGCCACCTGAGTTGGTGATCAAATTCATCACCGTTCCGGACGCCAGGCCGAAGGACGCATCATAGACGTTGTTCTGAATCTTGAATTCCTTCACCATTTCAGGCGGCGGATCGAGAGCGAAGCTGCTGTTGTTCAGCGCTCGCGAAATCATGCCGTCAATCAACAGAAGATTGCCACCTGAGCCACCACCCGAGCCGCTATAGCCGAAGTCGTTGAAGCCCGACCCGTTCGCCGCTCCGGTAGCAAGCGAACGTCCGGTCGTATTCACCGTTCCCGGGACAAGCAGCGCCAGCGAGCCAACCTCGCGCAGATTGAGAGGCATGTCGACGATAGTCTTTTCCTCCACCATCGTGCCCAGGCTGGCATTGGTGGTATCGATCAGAGTTTGCGCCGCCTCTACGGTTACGGTCTGTTGCGACGTGCCCACTTTCAGAACGATGTTGAGGGTCAGCGCCTGGTAGACGTTCAGCGTGATGTCCGTCAACTTTGTACTGTCGAACCCGGCATGCGCCGCTGTGATGGCATATTGGCCGGCCGGCAGAGACAAGAATTCGTAGCGGCCGGATGCATCGGCTTTGGTGCTGTTTGTCACCCCGGTGGCGGTATTGGTCGCAGTCACCGCAGCGCCGGGCAGTACGGCCTGAGCTGGGTCCGAAACCGTTCCCGTGATGCTCCCCGTGGTTGCCTGTCCCCAGCACGCGAATGCGAGACAATGCGCCGCCACAAAACAAATCGCCATGCGCAGGACAACGCGCGCAGGCCTTGCGATTGCGGCATGAAGGAGTGCCATTCGCCGGACGGCATCGGCTTCCGCCCCTGTAAAGACGTTCCTGAATCGCATGGATTGCAAAGGAAATAGCATGCTCATTACTCTCTCCTCGAAGTTGGATCTCAGGGGCTTAGGCGCAAACATAGCTCAGTTCTGCGCGACTCGTCGATACAGTTCCTGTGTGGACTACACAAATCGTTCAGCATTCTGAACACGCCCGGACAAGCGTTCTGCTGCGCGCCTTTGAAACGCGCCTGGCCGCAAGCGTTCAGATGAGAAACACCATGCACATGGGCGTGCCGAGGGGTTGGTATTTCCCGGTAAATGTCAACAACCCTGTCCGCTGGTCGATACGAAACGACGTGATCTGATCGCTTCGCTGGTTGCAGACGTAAAGAAACCGCCCGCCAGGTCCGATGCTCATGTTGCTGGGGTAATCGCCCTCGGTCCATGTTTCCCCGAGGTAGTGCAGCCTGCCGTCTGCAGCGATGGCAAAGGCCGCAATAGAATTGTGGAGCCGGTTCGCCGCATAAAGAAACTTGCCGTCAGAAGACACCAGGATTTCTGAGCAGAAGTTGGTGCCGGTGAATCCAGGAGGCAGCGTGGAAATTGTCTGTTGCGGAGTGAGCGAACCAGTTGCGGAGTCGTAATGAAAGAAGACCAGCGTGGATGCTTCTTCCTGAATGGAATACATCCAGCGCTGGTTGGTGTGAAAGGTGAAGTGCCTCGGCCCATCTCCCGAGGGAAGCGAAACAAACGGTGTCTGCGCCGGCGTCAACTGTCCCGTTGCGGCGTCGAAACGGTAGACATAAATCCGGTCCTGCCCCAGATCCGCCTGCAGCACAAACCGGTTTTCCGGATCGGACTGAATCATGTGCGCATGGGGCGCATCATGTCCACTGATGGCGAAGCTGCCCGGAGGCGCGCTGGCGGCGTGCAGCGCGCCCAGCGACCCATGGTCCTGATGGACAAACACCGCAGGGCCGAGGAATCCATCCGGCTGAATCGACAGCACGGCAATGCTCCCGCCGAAATAGTTGGCGACAAAGGCAAACTTCCCCGACGGATCCACGCTCATGTGCGTGGGGCCTGCTCCGTGAGAGCTGACGGTGTTGAGATGGCGCAGCGCACCCGTGCCCCGGTCAACCGAAAACGCGCTGACCGAACCGCTGTTGCCCTGGTAATCCGAAACTTCGTTGACCGCGTAAAGATACTTCCCTGACGGATGAAGACTGAGCCAGGAGGGGCTCACGGTTTCCGCTGCCAATTGCAGGAGGGTGAGGTCTCCGGTCGCCGGGTCCGCTTCGTAGAGGTAAATTCCCTTGCCGTTGGCGGTGCCATCGACAGGTTTGGTATCGGTGCCTACATACGCCAGCGTGCGGCCCGAGCGCGTTGCGCCGAACGCCGCGTGCGTCGCTCCATACGCGAGCGTGCAGGCTGCTGCCCCCTGGATGAAGCTACGGCGCGAGACAAGGCGTGCCGAGCAGGATTGCCGGCGCTCAAACGAGCTGAAATTCACCGCCATGGATTCTCCTTCTGCCTGGCCGCAGCCGGCGCGTTGATCTCGGGAACCAGGCAAAAAAGCGGCTCCAAAAGCGCTCATCTGGTCATGAGACCAGATGGCGGGTGTATATGTTTTTGTGCGCAGACGGGGCGCACGGGGCGCCGCACTACCGCGCGGGCGCCCAGGAGGGATGGGGATTCTCGATGACCTCGTTCAGCGGCGGCAGAGGATCTCCCTGATGCGTACTGTCGCTGAAGTGCCGAAGCTTCTCGTGTACGCTGCGCCAGTATTGATACTCCGCGTCCCAGCGGCCCAACGCCGCGCCAAGCCGGTACGGAGTGTATTCCCTCAGCCATTCCGCGCGATACGCGGGCTCCAGGTCCGAAATCCGGTCCATGAGGTCGGTAACATAGGAGTGGTCATAATGGGTGACCTGCGATCCCCATTCATTCCACCAGGTCTGGGCGTCAGGACGTTTTGGCCCAAACTTATCCCAGATCGCTGACATGTCCAGTGGGGTCTGGAACTTCTCTCCGGCGTAATCCAGCAACTCGCTGCCCAGCAGCAAACTGTTCACAGTCTCCGGGTCGACGCCAAGACTTTGCGCGTGGAAGAGTGCGACCTCCGCCTGCTCCGCATGGATGCGCGTCTGGTGCAGATCTTCACGATGCCCGGCCAGCTTGTTGTAGTAAGTCGGGAAGAATGGGTCCTCCCAAAGACCAAACATCGATTGATCCCCAAGCAGTTTCTTGATGTCGGTTTCGGCGATCGTCATCTCGCTCAACGCTGCAGCGATATCGGGCGCGATCGTCGCGGGATACATCTGCTGTGCGTAGTCGGAGAAGAAGTGCGCTCGATCCATGGGAGCCGACTGCCACGGCGCCGCGGCGCCATAGGCCATGCCCGGCAGCGACATGCGAAACAGAAGCTGCGCATCGTCAGACCAGACAGAGTTCACCAGTCCAAGTGCGCCGGACTTCCGGCCTGCAGCCAGGAATGTATCGATGTTCTCAAAGGTGGTGTCGAAGTCGGGGGCGATGTCGTCGTAGCTGGTCACGCCCGGCTGCACGATATGAGGAATGTGATGAGCAATGAGAGGGCCCAGCCAGCGGTTGTAAGTCGGATCTTCGGAGGTATAGTACCAGGCGACGGCGATCAGGCCCTGCGGCAATTGAGGAATCACCTGCGGATACTTCACCATGATGTCGTCGTAGGCCATCACTCGCTTGCCGCGTTTCGCAAACAGATCCGCCACCGCCGTCAGCTGCTTTACGAACAATCCGGCCGGCGCCGCCGCGGCTCCGCTGGCATGCGTTGCCGCTTCAATCTGAAAGGTCTCGTCGAACCCGATGCTGACAAACGGGCTCGGAAACAGATCTGCAAACTGGTTGACCCAGTCGGTCAGCAGCGCCATCACCTTCGGGTTGGCCGCATCGAATTCCGTCCCGTGCGGCTCATCCGACAGCTCCGAATACTTCTCGATCCGGAACAGATCGTGCTGGTGCCCATATAAGTCGAAGTTGGGAATCACATCGATGTGCCGCTCGCGCCCGTAGGCCACAATCCGCCGTACCTCATCCTGACTGAGCCGCGCACCTGCGTCCAGCAGCGGATAGCCGGTCAGCTCGATGCTGTCTTCGCTGTAGAGGTAGTACTGATTGGCCTTCCAGCGCGCCAGGAAATCCAGTTCCCGCTCGATCTCCTGCTCTTTCGGCAACGGACCATGACTGATGTCCACCATCGTCCCGCGATAGGCCATCGACGGCCAGTCGCGGATCTCCACTGCGGGCAGCACCGCGCCCGCGCCCTGCCCTTCGATCAGCTGCCGCAGCGTCTGCGCAGCATAGTAGATACCCGCCGACGATCGCGCGTGGATCTTGACACCCTGCTGCGTCACGCTCAGGTCATACGCTTCGCGCGAATCCGGGCCTGGTTGCTCGCCCGGCTGCGCCAGCGCCACATCCTTCGCGCCCTCGCGCTCCAGCACAATCGGCAGCCCGCCTTCGGGCTGATTGCCAAAAGCCGCGATCGACACCTGCTGCCCGGTCTCGCCCTGAAGCCACTGCTGCAACTGTCCGGCGGCAAACTGGTCCTCGGCATCCGGCGCCGCAGCAAATTCAATCTGCATATCGTGCAGTGCCACACTGCCGCTCCCGTACTGCACCTGCTGCGGACGCGGCAGCAGCGGCCGGTGCTCCGCATAGCCACACTGGCACAGCCCCACGCCCACCGCTACCGCCATCCATCGCTTCGCTTTCATCTGCTTCCTTTCCGGGAGCACAGTTGCAAACTGAGACCTGGGGAACGTGACTCTACGGCCTTCCGGTAAATCGGGACAGACGGGAAACTCGCTGTCAGCGAACTAAGTTTCTCGTGTGCCCGTTCGCAAGGCAAGGGCGGTTCGCGCTGTTCCATCAACAAGCGTCCAGCGTATTGAACGCCGCCCCTAATTCACCATCCCACGAGCTGCCACAGCCCAGCGCTCGAGCACCTGCTGTCCTGATACGAGATAGACATGGTTCTGCAGATTGATGCAGGGGCAGATGTGATTCGGTATTACACGAACGCGGTCGCCAACCTGAACGGTGCGGGGCTTGCCGGTCAGAAGATGTCCATGCTCTTCCGAAAGATCTTCCAGCGTTAGCTCAGGATGGTCGAGGACGTAGCCGAAGTGTTTGCGGGCGCCGGTAAGCAAGGCGTCGCCGGAAAACATCTTGCTGCCGGCGTCGATGATGGCGCGATGGCAAACGCTGGTGCTGACGACGGTGGCCAGGACGGTCGCCGCACAATCCGCGTAGCTGGCTGATTCCGCATCCACGGTGTTGCGGTCATTGAAAATGTAGGTCCCTGGCCGAATCTCAGTAACGCCGCGGAAACGATGGCTCTCGAACGCCGCAGGCGTATTGCCGCCGCTCACTACCGGGTAAGGAACACCGGCAGCATCCAGCAGGCTGTAAAGGCGATCGAGCTGGCGATTCTCCACGGCAATATCTTCCTCGCGAATGGCGCGATTGCCCATGATGTGGCCCGGATAAAACGAAATACCCTCCCAGCGCAGGTTCGGCAGCGCCATTATTCTCAGAGCGGTCTCGACCGAGCGGCTTTCCAGCGGGAGTCCGCAGCGGCCAAACCCGGTATCGAATTCGAGGCGTACGCCAACCTCGACGCCAGCCTCGCGCGCCGAGCGAGAGATGCCTTCCGCAATGGGGAGCGAATCCATCGCCACCGCTATGCGGATACGTTTCGCCAGTTCGGTGAGGCGTTTCCACTTCTTCTCGCCCCAGAGCGGATAGACAACAACGATATCGGTGATTCCTGCATTCGCCATCACCTCGGCCTCGGATAGTTTGGCTACGGTAATGCCGGGGGCGCCGTACCGGATCTGCAGCTTCGCGATCTCGGGAATCTTGTGCGTCTTGGTATGCGGCCGCAGCAACAGGTTATGACCGCTGCAGTACTCGGCCATGGTGCGAAGGTTGCGGTCAAGAATCGCTGCGTCAATCAGGACCGCAGGGGTTTCAATCTCATCGATATGCATATTTCCCTGGGGCACTTTCAGGCGACAGCACCGGCATGCACGACCATCCGGCCGCTCCTCCAGACCGATCGGATGCCGGCCGGAGCAACATCCGGCCTTTCATAAGTTGCATCGGTGTGGATCAGCTTCGGATCAAATACCGTCACATCGGCCACGCGGCCTTTCTCGATCACTCCCCGATCGTCGAGGTGAAAGGTCGCGGCAGGCTTGCCCGTCACTTTGTATACGGCGTCTTCCAGACTGAGCCATTGCCGCTCGCGCACGTAATGGCCGAGCAGCAAGGGAAACGTCGCATACAGGCGTGGATGCGAACGTCCCGCGGTATACACACCGTCGGTGATGACGATGCCCAGGGGGTGGGTGAGCAGCGCATGAAGGTTGTCGAGCGACTGGCAGTGCTCCACAATATTCGCGCTCCCCTCCTGTTCCAGAAGAATATCCATCACCGCGGTCTGCGGATCGGTACCGCGCTCCCGTGCAATATCCTGGACTGACCTGCCCACCAGCGACGCCTCGTTGAAGCCGACGGAGGTAATGACAACTCCATCCCAGTGAGCCTCAGCCTGGATTCCGGTGCGGATCCAGGCGCGCTGCTGCGGATCGGCGAGCCTCGACAGAAGCTGTGCGATTCCGCCATCCAGCGCTGCCTGCGGCAAAAGCTGGGTCAACACCGTGGAGCCGGCAAGCCAGGGATAGGCATCGAACGCTACATCGACGCCCCGAGCCGACGCTGCTTCGATCGCAGCGATTGCTCGCTGCTGCAACGGCCAGTATGCTTCGCCGGCTGCCTGCAGGTGGGAGATCTGGAGACGGCAACCCGCAGCTCCAGCAATGGCGAGTTGTTCCTCCACGGCCTCGACCAAACGGGCGGAATAGCTGCGCATGTGCGTGGCATAGACGCCGCCCCGGCGCGCCACTACGCGACATAAGGCGATGAGCTCCTCCGGCGAGGCGCCGGAGCCTGGAGCATACATCAGCCCCGACGACAAACCAGCCGCACCCTGCTCAAGAGCCTCGTTCAGCAGGCCGCACATGCTGTCGAGCTCTGCGCTGGTGAGGGCTCGAGTGGTATTTCCGGCGACCTTGATGCGCAGAGACCCGTGACCAACCAGCGACACCGCGGTAGCCACGCGGGAATCGCCGGCGCTCCGGAGGTAATCGGAGGCCGACGTCCAGCTCCAGTGGTTATTCCCGCATAAGATGCCGTTGGCGAAATCACGCAGTTGCTGAGGATCGGCCGGCGCGGGATAGGCCGAAAATCCACAGTTGCCCACCACTTCCGTAGTAACACCCTGCAGCAACTTCTCGGTGCGATTGTGCAGGATCTGCAGGTCGGAGTGACTGTGTGCATCGATAAAACCAGGAGCAATCACGCAGCCGGAACAATCGACAACCTCGCCGCCCATCGCAGCAGCCTCCGATGCACTACGGCTGTCACCGGGAATCACGGCGGCGATCCGCCCCTCCGCCACTACGACGTCACCCCTGCATGCAGGGGCGCCGGTGCCGTCGACAATCGTCCCGTCGCGAAAGATAGTGCAGTAGGCGTCCGTCACCGTTGCTCCTTTCGCACGGAGGCAGCCGGCCCATCCTGCTGCGCTTTCTTCGCACCGCTGTTTCCGCCGCTCATGCTTAGATCTGCGCTGCTCAACCCTTCCCGTCGGATCAATTCGACGATCTTCCTGTTGAGAAAATCAATGTGGGCGCGGTCGGTGTCAGAAACGGTCAACGTCGCATCGCGCACGACCGTGTTGGGGAGCACACCGCGAGCCACCAGCAAAGCCTTTTCCGCGTGATGGAAAAATTCCATGCTCTGCAGGCTATAGCTGATTTGCGGCAACACCGCCTGGAAGAGTTCGTAGGCCTCATCTTTCCTCCCGGCGCGCGCTCGCTGCCAGATGATTTGCAGCAGGTCGGAGACACCCAATCCCGGCATCACTCCGCAAATCCCCGCGTCGATCAATTCCAGCATGTAAGTGCCGCCCCATCCGTCGATGACACCGACCGCCCCCGCCGTTTCGTTCACGATGCTCCGCACCTTCGCCGACATCATAGGCTCTTCGAGCTTCAGGTACTGGAAGTGACCGTGCTGCTTATGCAGGGAGCGAACAAACTCCACGCTGACCGTGGCGCCTCCAGGGTTAAAGTCCTGGATGAGGAGCGGAATGTTGATCGCTTCAAGAATGCGATCGAAGTAGCGGAGCAGGTCGCGTTCGGGTAGCCCAAAGACTCTCGGGACAGCGACCGAAATCGCTGCGGCGCCGGCGCGTTCGAAGTCGCGCGCTGTCTCGGCTACCGCCGCACAGGAGACATGATTCACCTGCGCGACAACAGGAAGCCGGCCGTCAAGGGCGTCAATCGCCCCGTACACCAGATCGCGCCTTTCACCTTCGACGAGCTTATAGAATTCGCTGGCATACGCCGGAAGGCAGACTGCGCAGACGCGGCTGGCAATGGCGAACTCCAGCAGCCCGCTGAGCGCCCCCAGATCGAGAGCGTCCTGCCGGGTAAAAGGAGTGGGAATAACAGGAACGACCCCGTCGAATTTAAATGCCGGCATTGGAATCCGCTCCACGCAGGCGCTGCCGTTCCTCGTAGACCGTCACCAGAAAACAGCTGATGAAGATCAGGATGCCGCCCGTAATCAGATTCATCGTCAATCGCTCCCGGAGCAGAATGGCGGAAAAAAGAAGGCCGAAGACCGGCAGCAAATAGACGGAGAGCGCGGCCTTCATCACCTCGACCGCCTGAATCACTGAAAAGTACAACAGCATCGACAGGCCCAGGCTGAAGATGGCGATGAGGATCAGGCTCCACCACACGGAAGGGGCGAGGTGCGCCAGGTTTCTCCAGCCACTGCGATCCGTGACCGCTTCGATCAGCAGCAGTTCCAGATCGGCGACGATAAAGGTCCACACCAGCACCTGCGGCGGAGACAGATGCGCGAGAGCGCGGCGGCTGTAGGAATTGTTGAATGCGCTGCCTGCGCAGCTCGCCAGCACAAACAAGTTCCCGGCCACATATTCGACGCGAAGGAGGTGGGCGTTCTGGATATCGTGGAAAGAGATGAGGCAGACACCGGCGATGGCCATGGCAAACGACAGCCAGCGCAGCCGCGTCATGTGCTCGTGCAGGAAAACCGAAGCGCTGAGAGCGGTGAGGATCGGGACGGTGAGGGACAGGACGCTGGCGTTCGAGGCAAGCGTTCGCTCGACCCCCAGGACTACACAGAGCTGCGCGGGCAGCACTCCGAGTGTGCCCAGCAGCAGGATATCGATCAGGATGGCTCGGTTGCGCGCGCGGAACAAATCGCGACTAAGCCCGGCGAAGGGCAGCACCAGCAGGGTGGCCAGGGCGAGCGGAACCAGGGTGACGAGCACAGCGCCCAATTCCCGGGTGGCAAAGCGTGCGCCCGCGAACTGGAAGGCCCACATGGCGTTGACAGCGATGAGCGCGGCAAACGCGAGCATCGGCTTTCGCGCGAAATAGCCGGCCGAAATACTCGGGACGGTTTCGCTGCCTGGCACTGGGGTCGCTGCGGTTTCCATCTGGGAGACGATGCTACGGGGGCGCGTAGAGGCCGTCAATGTTCGACAGCCCATCCAGACACATTGCGTTCATTGGACTGGACAGCTCAGTTTCTACAGTCGCGCCGGAACAGACGAGGCGCTACCGCGAGCAGCCCAGCGCGGCGATTTTGTTGCCTAACTCAAGGCGTACAGATTCCAGCAGAGCCGCATCCCGCGTCCAGTTGGTCCAGTCCCTTCCCGCCTTCCGAGACTGCCCGAGCGCCCACTCTGCCTGACCGCAGTTCTTCAGAATCTCGATGTAGCCGTAATCCTGCACCCCATCCCTCAGGTACTTGAGGCGCATGGACGGGGCCACGCCTTTGAGCCCAGCCGGCGCACCGGGATACACCAGGATTCCCTCGCCCGGGTAGTCAGGGTTCTGGTTACCCTGCGGATTCTCCCAGGGATCGGAGGACCAGTCATCGACACTCCAGTACAAGATGCCCGTCAGCCCGAGGCTCTGGTTGATCAAGCCGGGCTGTATCCGGTAATCGATGGGCAAAAAATCAAGTTCCCACTTCGGTGAATAAGAATCCTGCACCAGATCGTTGTAGGACCAGGCAACATCGCCCTTGTTGAGCACGAAGGTGACCGCAGGAGGGACTTCCGCCTGGGCGTCGTTGTAGTTCTGCGGGAGCATCGTCCAGATATCGACAGCCGAACGCCCTTTCCCCAAGCCGTCGTTATAGAGCTGGGGCACCGGTTGTTGCGTGACCAGATTCGCGATCCCGGCCTTATGCAATACCTGCGCCCACGCGATGACGGAGTTATAGAAAGCCTTGTCGGTGCAGGAGCTTTCGGGATCGGCCGAATCGTCATACAGGTACAAACCAGGCGCTTGTGCCGCCTTCGCCTGCTCGACGGCGGCAAGAGTCGGAGGCGCCGTCGGCGTGCAGTAGCCGTAGTAGACACCGTCATAAAACTGCAGGTCCGTGGCAAAGTGCCCGTATTGCCGGATCAGACCGGGCTCGCTCGCGGGGCTTGCGTAATCCGGCATCAGTTTGTTGCGCAGGAGTTCCTCCTGCAACCCCGGAACATACGTGCCTCCTCCGTTGAAGCTGGATTTGAGTGCCGGCTCGCGGGGCATGGTGAAATCCCACACATGGAGAAGCATCTTCCCCTGAACCGACCCTTCGCCGCTGGTGACGGTGTAATGACCTGTGTACAGGCCGGCCCGGACATTCGCAGGGACAGCCACGTCAACCCAGAAGACTACATTGTGTCCGGCTGCAACATCGACCGGTGCAGCGACATAGTTCCCTCCCCTGGGCGGCTCTCCGGTAGCGGGGTCGATGAAGGGAATCAGCGCATCGGGAAACGTATTGATGTTCGTGATCGGTAGATTGGGCGGACCGTTGTAGGTCGGGCTGTGCTGGAGAACGGTCATATATTTTTCTCGGTACAAGATCAGCTTGGCCGCTGGGATGATCTCCCCTCTGCTGCTGTCGTCGCAACCTGCCAAATCCGAAACCGAGAGGTTGACATCGGTAAGATCACCGGCCGACGCTTGTATCGCCACCTGAAATGACTGCGTTTCCCCGCGGGCGGCATAGATCACCGCGGTTTTGGCGCTTCCCGGCGTTTGGGTTGGACTGACCCTTACCAGCGAGCTGGAGGGCACCCAAACGACCGGTACCTGTGCCGGCAAGGATGGCGGCGCGGCCAGCGCACCGGCCGTCATGACAGTGAACAACCACGGTTTCATGATGTTTCCCTCACGTTTCGCGTCAGCCGCGAGCCACCGCAGCAGGAGAGACGCTCACCATGACAGCCGTCAATGGCTAAATGCGCGGGCAGAGAGTAGTTGTCCAATTAGCTGAATGACCGCTGCTCGCCTGCGCCCGTGCAGTCCGGCTACTGCCACAGCCGCAGCATGACGACTCCGCCCTGCGGAACGGTAACGGTGTACGAACCGCGAAGAATGCCCAGGTCCTTATGTGCCCAGAGGTCGCGGGCGTGGACCGGGCCGCTGAAGCCAACATCCTTCAGCTGCAGGGTCAGCGGCTCTGCTTCATCATCGGTCACATAATTAAAGATCGCTACAGCTTTGGCGCCCCCGCTCAGCCTGCGCACCCAGATTTGCGGCGGCCCCAGGCGATATCCCTGACTGCCAAGCCGATCCTGATCGATCGCGATCACTTCCCTGTTCAGCAGAATGCTTTTGGTCGTCCCATCCATCCTGCTGAGGTCATTGCCGGCCAGCAGCGGAGCGGCCAGCATCGACCACAGGCTCATCTGGGTGCGGTATTGGTCTGCATTCATGCCGCCGTTGCCGATCTCCAGCATGTCCGGATCGTTCCAATGTCCCGGCCCGGCGAACTTCTCCAGCCCCGCCTGGGAGAAGCCGATGAGGGACATGCTGCGATAGTTATCGCGGATATCATCCGTCGTTCGCCAAAGATTCGCCCCAACCGAAGGGCCCCACTCCCACACCGAACCCACACCATATTGGCAAAGGCTGTAGACGATGGGCCGACGGGTATTCACCAGCGCCTGATGCATCTTTTCGTAGGCCGCCTTCATCATGGCGACGGCTTTCTGCGGATCCTGACTCGGATCGTGCAGCTTCATGATGTCCATATAGCTGCACAAGTCATATTTCAGGAAGTCCACTCCCCAGCGGGCGTAGGTGTCGGCGTCCTGCTGTTCATGACCGTAGCTGCCTTCGTAGCCTCCACAGGTCTTCGGTCCCGGCGAGGAATAGATTCCCAGCTTCAGGCCGCGGGCGTGCACATAGTCGGCGAGCGCTTTCATGTCCGGGAACTTCTTGTTCGCGTGGATATAGCCCTGCGCGTCGCGCTGACCCTCCCAGGTGTCGTCGATATTGACGTAAACGTAACCAGCATCTCTCATGCCGGTCGACACCATGGCGTCAGCGGCTGCGCGGACATCTGCGTCCGTCACCTTCTCGGCGAAATGGTTCCAGCTGTTCCATCCCATCGGAGGCGTCTGGGCAGGAGCATGGGACTGCGCCCTGGCAGCTGCCCCGGCAATGAGAAGTAACGCGGCAAGCAACGATGAAAGCCGAACGGCAAGCAGAGAACGCATAGCAGAATTCCCCAATCTGAAAAGAGGCACAGCGGAAAGTTTACACGTTGGTCGTAGTCATCATTGCGATGACCGGCAGACCCGCGATGCAGGCCGAGGTGTCATCAGCTCCCGCCGGTGGGGATTCGGGCGATGGCATCGATCTCCACTTTCAACCCTCCCCACAGCACAGCCTGCACGGTGGTGCGGGCCGGTGGAATACCAGGGAAAAAGCGAGAGTAGGCTTTGTCGAAATCCTCGAAATCCTCAATGCGCGCCAGATAGCAGGTGCATTTCACTACGTCATCGAAGGTGCAGCCGGCGGCATTCAGCACCTTCTCGAGCGAGTTCAGCGTGCGGCTCGTCTCTTCTCCAATGCTGCCGCTGACTACCTCTCCCGTCTTCAGATCCTGGGATGCATGACCGCTGACATATAACCATCCGTCGCAGACGAGTCCTGCGGAATAAGTACCGGTGGAGGCGGTTTTGTCCGGGTGCTTCACGGCTGTTCTGGTCATCTGGTTTTTCCCTTTCTTCCTGGAGACGGTGCTGATGGAACTTGGATGCCCGTCCTGTTGGTACGCTCTCATTCGGAAGGAAGAGTGTCAACGTTCGGCGGGTGCGCCGTGAACACAATGCGGTGCGACCCGCCGGTCGTGCCCTGGCGCAGAGAGTGGATACCCGCCAGCAGGCCATTCTCCCCGGTCGCCTCGCCGCTGCCGCCTATGAGCACATGAGCAGATGCTCGCAAAAAAAACCAGATCGATTTACTCTCGATCCTATCCATCAAATGCCGGGACTAAACACCTGGTGTACGAAGCGCTCAATTTCCCCCGAAACGTTCCTCTTTAGCTACTGGTCGTCGATGGCCTTCGGCGGTGGCTCACGAAGTGGCAAATCAACCGTCAGCGGCGGATGGTCGGAGATGCGGTCGCCAACCGAATCGTTCAGTTCGCGCATCGTGCGGGGAAATTGTGGTGCGAACCACCAGGATTGCCCTTCCGCCCGTGGGTTCTCGGTAAAGGGCTTCACGATAATCCAGTCCAGTTTGAATCTCCCGACGAGACCACTGTAATCGCGAGCGAATGAGTAGGTGGGAACGAAGCCTTTGCCGGCGCGCTCGTTACTGTCTGCCAGCGTGCGACTTCTTCTTTTGAGCGTGTGTTCCGGATCGCCGCGAAAATCAAACGCCCGCTGGTCGGCAAAGCGGAACTTCTCCACGGTTTTGAACATCGGCTGTTCGTGATTGTTCCAGAGGATCGGCACGTGAAAGGCTGTGGGGTCGTTGTAGCCGTGAAAATAGCGGACGGGAACGAGCGCGTGCTTGTATACGCCCAGCGGATGAAACCACGAGATAGTCTGCCCGATCCAGAACTGATAGTCCGTTACGCGGCTCATGATCTCGTTCTGCACTGAAGTCGGAATATTTGTCTGCCCTGTGGTATTCAGGTCACCCGCTATGACAACCGGATTCGTCTCCTGCTTCACCGCCGCCAGAAGCGCCGTCATCTGCCGGCGTCGGCACTCCGGCTTGCATCGATTTTCGAGATGAGGCGCAACGATCGTTACCTCTCCTGAGGGCAGGTCGGGAATGGCTACGTCCGCGAGCAGAGCCATGCGCCCACCCTGACGAATCTCTCGTGCGATTCTCTCGGCGAACAGCTTGTGCGTCGCCCACCGTTTGCCCTTCTCGAGTTTGGCGGATTCCTTTAGCTCCTGGCCGTACCAGTCATAACAGACGGGCAGGCGGAGGATGCGCGCATTGCGGATCGGATAGCGGCTGAAGATGGCTGTGCCGTGCAGACCGTGATAGCGCACGCGGTCGACCTGCAGATCCTGCTGCAGGCGTCGATCCTGCTGCGCGACCGGCAAATGCACCTGCTCCGTGCCGAGCGCGAAGATGGGGTCCACTTCAACGAACTCAACTCCGTAGACGTAATTCATATGGAGAGCGATACCCAGTTCGCGAGCTACGTCGCGATACTCGGTTCGCTTCATACCCCAGTCGACCTCGTTGACCACCAGGACATCGGCATTTTGCAACGTCATCAGCTGCAATTCGATGGTCTCCCGCTGCGCGCTTGCCCAGTGCCCCGAAGTTTCTGCGAGGCGTTCAAACTCGGCGGTGTTGGTCAGCGCGGCCCGGATCAGGTCGAAATTCAGCCCTCGCTCGATGTTCCACAGGCCAACGCGCAGGATAGGGCCGGAGTTTCCGCTGCCGGGGCGATGCGGGCGCTCGCCTGCGACGGCCCCATCGTTGTTGACGAAGGGCGTGTCAAGAAGCCTGGCTAACCGCTCTTGAAGACCACCATCCGGTTTGGCCGTCGACGACAGTATGACGAGGTCGTCGAAGGAGAGAAGCTGGGTATCGTGACTGCGCGTCTCTGCCGGGGGCGCAGTGCTTTCCTGCGCGCATAGGGGAGAGATCACTAATAAGAGAGCTAGTCCTGTGACAATGGTCCTCATAACTCTTCTCCGATCCCCGTTGTCATTTTCTGAAGAGCAGGCGGGCTGGCACTCTCATGCGCGCTGGAACGGGGTTGGGTCCGATCGAGCCATCGGAACGCGATCCGCGTCAGAAACGCGTTCACCAGAATCGACATGAGCGATGCTGCGATGACTGCGGCG
Organism: uncultured Acidobacteriota bacterium; assembly: GCA_963825195.1. Lineage (GTDB taxonomy): Bacteria > Acidobacteriota > Terriglobia > Terriglobales > Acidobacteriaceae > Palsa-343. The sequence continues at coordinate 2,958,330 of CAWGSD010000005.1, read as the reverse complement.
AAGACGTCTTCGCCCACCATGCCCGACGATCGCGCCACCTGCAGCAGAACAAATGAAAGCTCACCGATCTGCGTCAAGCCTGCAGCGACTGCGATGGCTGTGCGCAGGGAATAGCGGAAAATCCAGACGACCGCGCCCCATACCACAAACTTGGCGACGACGATTAACAGCAGCAGCAATCCGAGCAGCGGCAGGTTTCTGAAGAGCATCCTGGGATCGATAAGGGTTCCCAGTGAAACAAAGAAGAGCGCCACGAACGCATCGCGCAGCGGCACCAGCTGCGTGTTCGCATCGTGGAGGTCCTCGATACCGCTGATGGAGAGGCCAGCCAGGAACGCACCGAGGGCGACGGAAAATCCTACAGCCTCGGCGAGCGCCGCGGTGCCAAGACACACCGCTATGCCGACCAGCAAAAATAGTTCCGAGTTACACGTGGCCTTAACGCGCCGCAGGATCCGTGGAATCACTTTGATTGCCAGAAACGCCAACGGAACCAGGAGGAGGAAAGCCTTACCGAGCGTCAACACCGCCTTCGCCAGGCTTCCCTCTCCCGTGCCGGCGAATGCGGGAAGAGCCACGGTCATGCAGATGACCGCCAGATCTTCGACAAGCGTGATGCCGATCATGATGCGGCCATAGGTTTTCGTCAGCTTTCCGGCGTCGGTCAGCAGGCGGGCCATCACCATGGTGCTGGCGACGGAAACTGCAGCGCCGATGACGAGTCCTTCCCGCAAGCTCCATCCCGTGAGCCTTCCGGTCGCGGTCGCAATGCCAACGATGAGCAGAATGCCGAGCGGGCCGCCGACCAATGCGACCCATTTCACTCGCATCAGATCCCTGATAGAAAACTCGACTCCGATAGAAAACATCAGCAGGACCACGCCAACGTCGGCGAACACCTCGAAGCTATGCAGGTTGGAAAGATGAGGCCCGGGCGTAAACGGGCTGATCGCGATACCACCCAACACAAATCCAAGGATCAGGGGTAACCGCAGGCGCCATGCTGCCAGGCCTCCGGCAACAGCAGCCAAAAAGATATAGGTAAGATCGCGAAACAATAGCGGATTGGGTTCCATGGTCGATATCTCCGAAGTAAGCGAGCTGTGGGTCTTATGGGCGACTGGCTGTTTCGTGTTTGTCCGCCGTGACGATTCTTCCCGAGCCCTTTTGCTCATCCGTCATCTGTGACGCACTTACGATGTATCGTTGCGGTGCTTCCCCAATGAAGTAGAACGGATAGCAGGTAACAAGAGTCAGGGACGGTGTTGACCGCGGCTCAAGCACCTTTACGTTGTCCGGAGTCACGATCTGAATTCGATCGACTGCGTAGTTGACTTTGCCCTTCAGCGTCGCCAGTTCGATGGTGTCGCCGATGTGTACGTCTTTCAGGCCGCGAAAGAATCCGTCGCGGTGCGCGGCGATTCCGATGTTACCCGGATCACCGGGGCGCGCCGTCCCGGCGATTCTTCCTGCGCCCCGGTTCAGCGTTCGATCGTCGGTCCCTTCGAAAATCGGCACGTCCAAATGGATCTTCGGAATACGAAGGACAGCGATGGGCTTCCCGGCAGCTCGCAGGTATTCCTGCCGGCGGCGCTCATCCCAACCATCGAACTGGGCGTTGGGAGAATCCAGTTCGGCCGCCGTTTCGGGAGCCGCCTCAGCACTGCGGCTTGCCGCGCTGGAGGAGGAACTGAGGGCCGCGAACTCCCTGAGTGCGGCGCGCGCCCCAAGGTAGCTGTCGATGCGCGCGGCGCCAAAAACGGCGAGCGCTACGAGACCGAATGCCAATAATAGAGTCTCGATCCAGAACTGCCAGGCGTGTCTGCGGATAGGTCTGGTGGGGTGTCCGGATGCAGGCTTGTCGCGCCTCAGCTTTTCGGTCTTCAACATGGGCCTCACTCTGTGACGAGGAATCGGGTCGCTGGTGTCTGCTTTACTGACTTGTTTGAGCGAAAGGTCGACATGTTATTCCTCCGATAGCCTGGTCAAGTGAGTTTCATCGTGCTGGGGCGCGAAGTAAAACTACGGCCCTGCAACGGCGCCCTCTGAATGCTCGGACAGCGCCGCGCAGAGCCGGAGTTTGTGGATAGATTAGTTCATGCCCGGTACCCATACAGCGTTGTGTGCCGTGAGGCGAACCCCCGGAACCTCGGTGCTGAGCGTAACATTTTGCAGGCCGCTCCTCTTTCCCGGAGTTGCCGCGAAGCTCAACAGATACTGGTTGTCGAACGCGCGCTGTAACTCGCTGAGATAAGGAGCAAAGCTGACCGGACTTTGCAGACCGAGATAGAACGCTTCTCCACCGGTCTGGCCCGACAACCTGGCCATGTCGGTCTGACCGCTGATGGCAGTGAAGTAGTTACGATGCCACCGACCCACTCCAGGAGTGTAGATGGTATGGATCGTCGTGCCTGTCCGTTGTGCCACGGCACTTGCCGTTTCGACATCGGCGTTGGTGCTGAGCCCGTGCCGTGAGTAAGCGTGGCGACGCGCACGGTCGATGCCGTCCGTAATCATCACAATCTCGCGACGGTTCTCGGTAGTCGGCCAGCGATTCATCAGATCGATGACCGAGAGATACGGGCTGCTGTAGGCACCCGGGTGACCGAGGGGCAAACGCAGTGCCTGAGCGGCCTGGGCATGGTCCGTGGTGAACTGCTGAACGACCTGTACTCCACCGTTCCTGATGTAGCCGACACCAATCGCAGTCGTCGCCGGCTGGCGATTAATGAACTGTTGAAGGTCGTTCAGCTGGGACCCGAGCCGCGAATCAGACGCGTCATCGACCAGGATGAACAGGTCCATTCCGGCGCGGTCTCCCTGGGCCAGAGCCCAGTTGGTTACGCGGAGACGTTCCTTGCCGAGCTTCACAACAACGTCCTCCCGATTGATCTCGGGCATTCGCTTCCCTTCGGCAACGGTGGCCGTCACGGTCATGGTCACGGGCACAGCGCCTTCCGTCGGCCCACCTTTGGCGTGTGCGGGAGCAATTGCGAGCAGCATTCCCGCGATAGTTGACAGACTATAAAGCAACCGCATTTTTGCAGTTTTCATTGCGTTCTCCTTCTTTCTTCAAAAATTGCGTTCTGTTGGTGGTCGCTGCCGGAGAGGCTTTCGCCCACCGCGAGAACCTCTCCGAGAATCCCAGTCGAGCCGATCCGGGACGCTCCGGTCGGCGGCCGGGAAAAGTTACAGCGTGCTCTTGCTGCGAGCGAGCTTCACGCCCATCGAAGCGGCAAGAGCCAGCAGGCCAATCAGTCCGATCAGTGGCAGCGGACTCGCAGTCTGAGGCAGCCGGAACCAGGCATGCTCGGCCGTCACGGACGCGGTCGGGGTCGGTGTCAGCGCCGGATTGGGCCGCTGAAAAAGCAACACTCCAAGCAGCTGCGGGGCCGGGGGCGTGGGAGCTTCCCCCACAACCGCCTTGCTCTGTGCGACGATGCTGTGGGTTTCGTCTGTGACGATCGTCGCATTGAACTTCATCCCCTTGCGCAGCTCGAACACCGACTTCGCCCGGCCGTCCACGACGAACTTCGCATCCCTGGGAACGTTGAAGTACTGGTTGGTTCCGTCGGGCAGCGACACGATGATTGTGTTCGGCGCGTTGACATGCCACACCTTGCCCTCGATGGTTCTCACCGTGTTGACATAGCGTGGCGTGGTCGTTGTCGTGATGGTTTGGGTCAGCCTGGTTCCGGGTTTGAGATCCTTCACGGAGACGTCTTTACCGTCGATCGTGAAGCGGTCGCTGTCCGGAACATTGAGGTGTTCGAGTTTTCCGCTCTCGAGTTTGAGAACGAGGTCGTTGCCCTCGACGTAAACGACCTGAGCATTCCGAACCGCGGTTTCAATGGTGGGCGTGCCATGCCGGAAAGTGGATGAGCTGGTGTCCTGAGCCGACGCTGCCGTGGGCGCCATGGTAAAGATGAGAGCGGCGACGGCTCCCACCAGCGATGCCTGCGTAATTACCTTGAGTATGTTCATTTCGTCTCCTTGTGTTACTGCGTGTATAGAACTGGGAAGCCTGTGCATGACTCCTGCTTGCCGAGGATGCGGGTATGGCTTCACAGTCCGCCAGTACCTGCGGGCCGCCAGTTGCTGTCGAAGCTCTTCGTTCTTCTTCGGCAGCGTGAATGACCACGCGCCAAAGATCGCTGATGAGCTCCTTCGTCTGCAGGCCCTGCTTCTTACCGGGCCCGAATACGATTGGGCTGTTGGTGCGGCGAGATGAAACTGTGAAAGCCACTACGATCCTCCTGAGATAAAAACTCGGTGTTGCGCATCCAGCCTGTTCCCGAGTTAGTGCAATCCTGTCGCCATTCCCACGTATTGCATTTAGATGGACTTATCCGCCACCTTAGTGCCGAAGAATCAGAAATGACGAGCTATCGTCATTCATTCGCGCGTTACAGAAGCTGACGCACTGCCAGTTTGCAACTCCGACCTGGCAATAAGGCGGGAGTGCGCACACTTACGACATCTGAGTCACCGCGCGCCTGCATTGCCGGATGTGGAGATCAGGGGGTAGGATGCCGGGGCATCCTCAGTGGGGACGCCAACCATGGTGGACGAGCAACATCCCGTGAATTTTCGAAGTTACAATTGCCGCGGGGGCAAGGCGGAAGGAAAGACGGGAGTGGGCTACTGCCTTGCGATTTGCGTTTTGAATTGGTTCTTGCTGATTTGCAGGTTGGAGATCTTCGAGTCCAGTGTTTGCCGCGGAATTCCCAGCTTCGCGGCGGCGCCGGAGGGGCCCGAGATACGGCCACGTGACTCCGCCAAAGCGGCTTCAATCATTTCCCGTTCCCGATCGGCAAGGGTGGCGGCAAGCGGAAAAGAGGACCGCACGCGGGGCGACGACATTCGGCGGATCCAGCTTTCATCGACGGAGAAGACATCGCCTTCGGACAGAATGACGGCTCTTTCGATGACGTTCTGCAATTCGCGGATATTACCCGGCCAGTCGTAGGCCTGCAGCATTTCGATAGTATTCACCTGGATCATGCTGAATCGCTTGCCGGCCTTTTTCGCGTACAAACCAATAAAATGGTCAACCAGCAACGGGATGTCATCCAGCCGTTCCCGTAGTGCGGGCATGTGAATGGGGAAGACATTCAGCCGGTAGAATATGTCCTGGCGGAACGTGCCGCTGCTCACCGCGGCGTGCAGGTCGCGGTTGGTTGCAGCAATGATGCGGACATCCACTGAGATAGGGTGACTATTGCCCACGCGCTCAAATTCGCGCTCCTGGATAACTCGGAGCAGCGTGATTTGTGTTTCCAGTGGTAACTCGCCGATCTCATCAAGGAAAATCGTGCCGCTGTGCGCCGCCTCGAAGCGACCCTGGCGTCGCTGCATGGCACCGGTGAACGCGCCTTTTTCATGGCCGAACAACTCTGAAGCGATGAGCGACGGAGGAATGGCGGCGCAGTTCACGCGGATAAAGGGGCGCGCGGAGCGTCTGGAGCGATCATGAATTTCACGGGCGATCAGTTCTTTCCCGGTTCCGGTCTCTCCAAGGATGAGAACCGTCGCGTCGGTGGGAGCAACCAGGTTCAGTTCCCGGAGTATAGACCGTAGCCCTGAACTCTGCCCGACAATCGACTCCGCGGCATTCCAACGCGCCAGTGCTCCAGCGCGGACGGTGGTGTCGACCTGGTCATTCGTATTGAGCGAGTTAGTAACGAACATCACTGCCTCCGGCATCGTTCCTCAGGATGGTGAATCCGATCCTGACTTATCCAGCGCTGCGCGTATTTCCTTCAACAGCGCAGCGCTCCTTACGGGCTTGTTCATAAACCCTGCTGCCCCGGCCCTCATCAGCGACTCACGCAGCGACGCGTCTCCATGCGCGGTAACGAAAATAATCGGAACCTCGCTGTCGGCGCTCAACTTCCTCTGCAACTCGATCCCACTCATTCCGGGTAGCCGAACGTCCAAAATCAAGCATGCGGTACCCTGCGTGGCCCCGGACTCAAGAAACTCCTCCGCAGAGGCAAATGCTCTGGTCGGAAGGCCGGCAGCCCTCATGACACTGCACAGCGCCTCTCGAAGAGGTCCGTCATCGTCGATGATGGCGATGATACCGGCTTTGGATTCATTGTGGTTCAACTCGGCCCACCCGATTCTGCCGGCAAAGCTTTCCGGCAATACCAAGCCTAGCAACAGGGAAAATCGAAAGCTATCGTGCTTTAGGAGGAGACCGGTCGTTACTTTTGAAGATTGGCTCTCAGCTTCTCGGCCATGCGCACCAGGTGCGCCAGCGAGTCGGCTCCGGTTTTTTCCATGAGGTGCGCCCGGTGGGTTTTGACCGTTAGCTCACTGGTTCCCAACTGATCGGCAATCTGCTTATTCAGCAGGCCGGCCACTACCAGGTCCAGCACTTGCTTCTCCCGCGGGGTGAGTGACTGGAAGCGCGTGCGAATCTCCCTGAGCTCGGCTCGCTCTATGCGCAGGCTGCGATCGCTGGCGATTGCTTTCTGCACAGCGTCCAGCAGATCCTGGCTCCGAACTGGCTTGGTGAGAAACTCATGAGCCCCCTCCTTCATCGCGCGCACGGACATAGGAATGTCGCCGTGACCGGTAATGAAGATGATGGGGAGCCGGCGGTCCCCGTCACTCAGTTTCAACTGGAGGTCCAGACCGCTCAGACCCGGCATGCGCACGTCGAGGATGAGGCAGGCGGGTGCATCGGGACGCTTTGCCTCGAGGAACTCCTGGGCCGATGCAAAGCTTTCTGCGCGCAGGCCCACGGATCGAATGAGGCTGTGCAGCCCGTCGCGCACCTGCCGATCGTCATCGATGATGAATACGATGGGTTCCTGTTCTTTCATGCAGCAGTTCGAACCTCGCAGGGGAGTGTGAAATGGAACGTGGAGCCGTGCGAGCCGTCCGACTCAACCCAGAGCTGTCCGCCGTGACCTTCGATGATGGAGCGGCTGATCGAAAGGCCCATACCCATCCCTTTCGATCGAGTGGTGAAGAAAGGCTCGAACAGGCGGGCCAGGACCTCCGGTGCGATGCCAACGCCGGAATCCTGGACAGAGACGCGGATCTGGTTACCGTTGAGCTGCTGAGAGCGCACGGTTAAGGTACGCGTCTGGCCGGTGATGCTGGTCATGGCTTCGATGCCATTGCTGAGCAGATTCAGAATGACCTGCTGCAACTGAATGCTGTCGCCCAACGCCGGAGACAAGTCGGGATCGAGTTCTGTAAGGAGATCGACGTCGTTGGTCAAGGCCTGGCCGTGCGCCAGAGCGGCCGTTTCCACGATGATCTTGTTGATGTCGACTGCGGCCTTTTCCGGGGTTGCCTTCGTGATGAGCGACCGGATGCGAACGATAACTTCGGAGGCTCGCGTGGCGCCCTGCGTCGCGCGCTCGGCCGCCGCACGCGCCTCTGCCAGATTCGGATCTCTGTGCGAAAGCCAGGCAACGCATGCGTCTGCGTTGGCGACGACAGCCGCGAGTGGCTGATTGACCTCGTGCGCAATGGAGGCGGTGAGTTCGCCAATGGTAGTGATGCGCGCAACCCGAGTGAGCTCCGACCGTGTCGCCTGGAGAGCCTCTTCCGTGCGTTTCTGCTCCGCCATCTGATGCAGGAGCGCTTCGTTGGCACTCCTCAGTTCGACAGTGCGTTCCTCGACGCGCACTTCGAGCTCGTCACGAGCGCGCCGCAATGCGTCTTCCGTGTCCCGCCTCCAGGAAATCAACCAGTTCACCGCCACCTGGCACAAGGCAAAAGTGAGAAAAAATGGCAAATCGCGCGGCTTCACATCCCACGCGCGATAGGGCGGAATAAAGAAATACAAAACAACAATTGTGCTTAAGCCAACAGAGACCCAGCCGGGTCCACGTCCGCCAAGCCAGGTCGACACGATGACCGCGATCGCGAAGAAGAACCAGAAAGGATTTCCAAACCTGTCCTGCAGAGTCAACGACAAGGCTAATGCAATCGCCGACAATACGATCGGAAACCCATAGCGATACAAAGCGTGCAGCTTATAAGGTGTAGCGTACGTAGTCGGCATGGCTGAGAAACGGATTGTTGTGGATGCACATTTTGTACTATAGCCGCCAGACAGCAATGACCGATTGCTGAGCAGGAGCCAGGATGCTGTCGAGGGACCGATCCAATGGTATCAGTTGATGCCATTGGCTGAAGGATTCGCCTCCACATTTCTGTTGTGATCGCAACCATAAAACCCGACTGGCGCGCCGGCCACCGAAGGTTCGACTTGCACATCGATAGCCACTCAGCTGGACAGCAGAATCGATTCGTCTGTTGGAGGCGAGATGACTGAAAAGCAACGGTTGCCTCAAACGGGCATCGAGATCTCAGTCATGGGGTAAGTACACCTCGAGCGTAGTCGAGCGACCTCAACGCAAGGAGATAGTCGAAGCGCGCATTGACGGCTTCGACTGTGGCCTGGGTACTTTGTAGCTGTGACTGGCTGAGTTCCACAATCGAGCTCAGGCCTAACTTATACCGCGTCTGAGCAAGCTTCAGAGCCTGAGTCGTCTGGTTCTGGAATGCCTCCGCGACCCCAATCCGCCGGTAGGCGGTCTGTGCTGATAGTGTTGCGATGCGAACGTCGCGTGCAATGGCATCTGAAAGTTCCTGGGTTTGCTTCTCCGAGGCTCTTTCGCGGAGACGAGCTTCGTGCATCTGCGCATTGATGCGAAATCCCGTGAAGAGCGGCAGTGTCAGATTCGCGCCCGCTGCGGCATACCAGTTTGGTGTAAAGATTCCGCCGTCCGGTCTCACAGGTGTGACTCCACCCATAGCGAGCGCAGAGATGGTGGGCAGGCGTTGCAACTCCTGCGCACGAGCGAACTTCTGGTCGGCCTGGGTATCGAGACGCAGCGCCTGCAGATCCGGCCTCTGCGCCTGAGCCTCTTTGATGAGTGCCGAGGAATCGTCAGGGGGCAGGGGAGGTGCGGTGCTGCCGTCATCGACTGCGCGGTATTGCGTTTCAGGGGGAGCGGCGAGAAGCTCGGCTAACGCAGCTCTGGCCGAAGCGACCGAGTTTTCCGCATCGAGCTGGAGCAGCTGCGCTTGGGAAAGATCAGCGGAGGAGACGTTCAGATCGAGGTCACTCCTGAGGGCGCTCTTCGTCAGTGCCTGCGTCAGGTTTTGGACGTCGCCTCTTGCTTTCACTGTGCCAACCGCAACATCGAGGAGGGATTGCGCATCCAGCAAGCGATAAAACGCCTGGTCGGTAGCGATCAGGACGTCCTGCTCCGTAGCAACAGCATTCTGTTGCTGGGCCTTTGCCTGCAGACGGCTATTGGCCACGAGGTTTCTCGTGTGGCCGAAGTCCGTGAGCAGTTGCGACAACGTGCCTCCAGTACCGGCATGCGTGTAGAGACGCGAAGAATTCAGCTCCCCCGAGCCAATACGGCCTCCGTCTTCCGCCTCTACCGCGGTGATGTTGCCGTTGATCTGCGGCAGTTCGTTCGAGTGGGTTTCTCTCGTGACCTGGCCGGCTGTAAGGGCAAGAAGATGACTCGCCGTGATGCGGGGGTTGTTCCTGAGCGCCATGCGCTCGGCATCAACACGGGTGATAAGTGTCGCTTGACCATCCGGCTCCAGCGGAGAAGCCTGAGCTGGTGCCGAGGGCGCCTGGGGGATGGGTGCCATAGGAATTGAACTCTGCGCGCATGCCGCAAACGAGCAAGCGAGTGAAAGAATAAGAAGTATCTGCTTCAAGCCGTTGCCTCCTGAGTGCGCGCCGCGTGGCGTGACTCGAGGCGGCGGTGGATTAACAGGTACGCGCTCGGCACCAGAAACACCGTCACAATGCCCGATACCGTGAGACCTCCCAGGATGGCGCGTGCCAGGGGGGCATACTGTTCGCTGCCTGCCTCAAGGGCGAGAGCCATGGGGATCAGGCCAAGTACAGTAGCGAGCGTGGTCATCAGGATGGGACGCAAACGTACTTTGCAGGCGGTGATAATAGCTTCCTCAAGCTTGAGTCCCTGTTCACGGAGCTGGCCGGTGAACTCAACGATCAGGATGCTGTCGGAGACAACGATGCCGGTCATCATCAGCACTCCCATGAGGCTCATGATGTTCAGCGACGTATGCGTGGTCAGCAGGAAGAGGATCACACCGGCGATTCCCGGGGGGATGGCCAGCAGAATGATGAAGGGGTCGACAAAGGAAGCGAATTGCGCCATCAGGATCAGGAAAACGAGCACGATGGAGAGAACGAGGCCGATAGCGAAAGACTTGAACGAGTCGTGCATGTTATTGACCGAGCCGCGAATCGTCAGCAGTGTTCCATGCGGGGGATGGGTGTCGTCGACGATCTGAGTGACCTGCCTGCTGATGCTGTTGAGGTCTTCCGCTTTCGGCATCACGTACACGTCGAACACCCGGCGTAGCTGATAGTGATCTACCTCGGTCGGCGTATTAATGGCTTTGATGGAGGCCACCGTTTCGAGTGGGGTTGTATACTTGCCGTCCGCGGATCGAAGCGGGATCTCCTTGAAATCCTTCAGGGTTTGAACCTGCGTCTCAGGGTATTGGACGGTCAGCAGATAATTATTTCCGGTCTTGGGATCGATCCAGTAGCTGGGATCGACCACGCCGTTCGACGTCATGGCCGTGATCACGTTATCGACAATATTCCTGGGCGTCAGACCTTCGAGGCTGGCCCGTTGACGGTTGATGTTGAGGGCGAGACCGGGGTAATCGACGTCCTGCGGAATCAAGACATCGCTGACGCCGTGCACTGCCCGCAGGCGCCCGGCAAGCTGCTGGGCTACCACGTACCCACCGTCCATATCGTTGCTGCTGACCTGGATATCAAACGGCGCCGGCAGACCCTGGTTGACGATCGAATCGACGAGACCGCCGGTCTGGAAGTAGGTTTGGATCTCGGGCAGGTCCGCCGCCAGCCTGGCACGCACACGTTCCATGTAAACAAAACTGCTCAGGCTGTGATCTTCTTTCAGGCTGACCTCCACAAAGGCGGTATGCATGCCTGAATTTGGCGTATAGATCGCGGACAGATCGGGCGTTACACCGATGTTTGAAACGATCATGTTCAGGTCTTTTGCTGCGACCACCTTCCGGACATCGTCCTCGACATGAGCGATGTACTGGTCGGTGAGTTCGATCCGGGTGCCGCTTGGCGCTTTCACGCTAATGACAAACTGGCCTGGATCGGTGCGCGGAAAGTAGGCCTGACCCAGAAAAGGAGACAAGGTAAAGCTGAGGAAGACGAAGGCAGAAAATGCGATGACGACCACGCCGGGTCTGCCTAAGCAATAATGGATCGCGCTGTCATAGCGCCCTTGCAGCCAGCCGAACCCCTGATTGAAGTGGTAGACAATCTTCGCGAAGATGTTCTTCTGCCCATGCCCTCCGCGCATGTGCTCCGGCACAGGATCGTCCTTTTGGGCGGCTTCATGCTCGTTGCCGTGACCGGTATGCCTGATGAAGCGGGAACAAAAGAGCGGTACGACCGTCATCGCCACGAAGTAGGAGCAAAACAATGCGATGACCACCGCGAGCGCGAGCGCGGTAAACAGGTACTTGCTCACGCCTGTGAGCAGAGCCACGGGGAAGAACACGATGGCAGTGCTGCAGGTTGCCGCCAGAACAGCCAACTGGACCTCTTTGCCGCCTTTCTCTGCCGCTTCGACGCTGTTTGAACCCATCTCGAAATGCCGAAAGATGTTCTCAAGCACGACGACAGAGTTGTCAATGAGCCGTGACAGCGCCAGTGCCATACCGCCGAGCACCATTGTATTGATGGAATCTCCAAACTCATTCAGGATCAGAAAGGTTGCGATACAGGAGATGGGGATCGACAGCATCACTGCGAACGTCGCCCGGACATTTCCGAGAAAGAGCAGAATCATCAGGCCGGTAAGACAAAGGCCGATGGCGCCCTCGCTGATGACGTTCTTGATCGCCGTCTTAACAAAGACGGATTGGTCAAAGACGACGCTCGTTTTCAGGGCCGCGGGGATATCGAGCAAATGGGCTGTGGCCTTGCGGACGCCATTGACGATGGTGATTGTATTGGAATCGCCGCCCTGTTTGAAGATCGGGATATAGACAGAATGCTGACCGTCTACGCGGACGATGTTGGTCTGCAGTTGGCCTCCGTCGACGGCATGTCCTATATCTCCGACAAGGATCGAGGAATTGCCTACGGTGCGCAGCGGAATGCCGTTGATATCGTTTGGCGCAGGCACCTGGCTGTTTGCGTAAATGTTGTAGTCTTTGGGGCCGATGCGAACGTCGCCGGCGGGCAGAATGAGGTTTGAATCGTTGATGGCATGCACCACATCGGTCACGCTCAACTGCGATGCCTGCAGCTTGAGAGGATCGACATAGACCATGATCTGCCGATAGGTTCCGCCATACGGCTGCGGTACAGACGCGCCCCGCACGTTTGCGACCTGGTCGCGCACGCTGAACTGCGCCAGGTCCTTCAACTGGGTTTGGTTCATTCCAGAACCCTTGAGAGTGATGAGGCACACCGGAAGATTCGCCGCGTCGAAGCTCAGCACGACCGGCGGCAGCGTTCCAGGCGGCAAACGCCGCAGATTGGCCAATGCGAGATTCGAGATGCTGCTCACCGCCGCGTTGGGATCGGTGCCGGGTTGGAAGTAAATCTTGATCAGGCTGACACCGGCCAGCGACCGTGATTCGATATGATCGATGTTGCTGCCCAGGGTGAAGAATCTCTCATCACTGTCCGTGATATCGGACTCGATCTGTTGTGGCGGCATGCCCGCATAGAACGTGGCAACGACAACAACCGGAATCCTGACGGGGGGAAAGAGATCGACAGGCATCCGGATGATGACCGCCACGCCAACGACCACGACAACCAGGCACGCCATCAGAATGAAAAATGGATATCGAATCGCAAACTTCGACATGGCTACTTGTCTCCCTCAGGTGTCTGCTGGTGGTAGGCAACGAGGTCGGGTGAGGCGTCCTGTGGCGTAACCTTCTCGCCGGGTTGTAGCGTGGACAATTGGCCGATGATGACTCGGTCTCCCTCGCTGAGACCTCCTGTAATCTCCTGCTCGTTAGCGCCAGCAATGCCGAGCACAACCGACCTTCGCTGAACCCGGTTACTCCTGTCGACCAGCATCACGGACGGTTCATCGCCCTGGATAATGGCGGACGCCGGCACGATCAGAGCGCCTATCTTTTGTTGCAGCGCGAAGGTGACATCGGCGTACATCCCCGGCGTGAGTGTCAGATCGGGATTCGGGACATCGACCTCGGCGAGCATGGTCCGGGTTGCATTCGAAACATCCCGGCTGAAGCGAATCACCGAACCGGGAAACTGTTGCCCGGTCGCCTGGACATGAATCGTTACCATCGATCCAACATGCACCAGCGGGACGTCCGGCTCGGGGATGGGCATACGCAGCCGAAGGACATCGCTTTGGGCGAGACGAACGACGGCCTGGGCGTTATTCTCGGAAGTCCCTGCTGGAATGAGAGAGCCTGTATCGGCGTAGCGCATGGTCACTACACCACTAAAGGGCGCAGTGATCGTTGCGTAATGGACAAGACTGCTCACACGCAGGTTGTTGGCGCGCGAGACGCCGAGTTGCCCCTGCGCGGCCGCCACGGCGGACTTCGCTGCGTCCACTTGTGCCGCGGCAGAGCGGTCACGTCCCAGGGCGTCATCTACCTCCTGCTCTGCCACCAACCCCGGCTGTTGATCGGAGGCCTGTTTCAGGCGAACATAGTTTGCATGCGTGGCGGCGTAGTTCGCCTCCTCCCCGGCGACCTCGTTCTGCAGCCGCGCGATGTTCTGCTGCGTCTGGGTTATACCGGCTTGTGCGCCCGCGACTTCGGCATCCAGCTCAGGCACCTCCAGCACGGCCAGCGTCTGCCCCTCGTGGACACGATCGCCAATATCGACATAGATATGCCGGATATAACCAGAGACCTTGCCGTGGACGTCTATGTTCTGAAAGGGCTGGAAGATGCCCGCTACAGAAAGCTGATTCGCAATCGTGCCGACACGCGCTGCAACCACGGCGACGGTCGCCGGTGATGGCGGCTCGGCGGCAACGCCTTCATGTCGATGATGAGCGTGGAGCAAAACGAATAGCAAACCGATCGCGATCAGCAGACAAGGCACGAGGATACTTAGGCGCCTGGAGCGCATGGGATTTCCTTCCTCGAAACAGGGTGATTTTTAGAAGCGGGACCGCCCCTTGGTCGGCTCTACCTGGTTGTCATGGGCGCACAAAGTCCGGGATACCCGATTTCCATCGGCGGCCGCCAATGTCAACGAATCGAGTCTGCCGTTCTAAGTAACGATGCCCATTCGGTTCATATAAGCGTGCATATCTTGTTCGCTCCCCTGGAAAAGGACCACATAGGTTCTTCGTCCATCGGACCAGTGGCTATCGCTGCCTGCTGTCTCGAGGAAAGATCTGATCGTGTTCTCAGCGGTCAGTCGCGCATCGATAATCAGCAGGCTGGCACGATCCTCGTTCTTCATCCTGAGCAGGACCGCTTTGTGGCTGGCGACCTGAAGCGAGCTTGCGGCGCGAAGGCTCGAACGAAAACGATAGCCCTGCAGGGAAGCCTCCTGGGTCAATTCTTCCGCTTCCGTCCGCGAGCCAGTCCACCGGCAGGCAATCCCGAAGAGGAGCCTCCGGTGGCGCCTTACCCAATCGTTGAACATCTGGTCAGAGATCTGCACTGTAAATCCTCTTAAGTGATCTGCACGGTAAGTACTCTTTCGACTACCTGGTCTGCGGTCACCAATAGAGTGGGTCCTGCCTGCCGGTTTATTCCAAATACACACTTCGTTGACGGCACAGACGACTCGTATCGATATCTTCAGGGATGTAAAGCAGGAGCAACTCAATGAAGCACGAATGGACGCTACTCGTTCGACTGGATACTTTGACGGCGGCTGCGCAACTGCCCTCCGCCATGGATCAGTTCAGGCAAGTGATGGAACGACATGACAAAGATGGACATGGGCGCCATCTTGTTGGCTAACGCCTCTGTCACCACCTGCTTGCGTTTGCGTGCCACGTCCGGAAGAGGGCAGCCGATTGCCCGGTGCGGCTGGATCGGGCATCGATGCGAACGGCCATGCCCCCTCCACAGCGCATAAGTGACACGTCGACTGATTCCTGAAGATCCTTTACGGCCTGCTCCTTGCGGGTGCGGATTCGATCTCAGGGCTTCAAAAGTAACTCCCCAAAATGCACAGGAACAGCAAAATTTGATCCGCCAAAGCCGCGTACTATTGCAAAGTTGATTCCAATGACCTGGCCTTGATCATTGAAGAGGGGGCCACCCGAACCGCCTGAGGTCGTCTGGGCGTCGTAAACGATTCTGTCGGGCAACACGTCGCCGATGTGCCCCTGTGTGACGACGGGCTTGATCAAATGATGGTGTGCAAGCTCCTCTAACATTTGCTTCGGATCGCCCTTCGATGAAGCTTCAATCGCCTTGAGAGTAGATGCGTCAGTCCGGTCCAGAATCGCGTCAACGCCGGTAGGATAACCAAGCAACACGACCGGACTGCCTCCGACGGCCGAATGACCTTTGGCCAGCGGGATATGCCGGATGCCCAGCCCTGAGATATTTCCCTTCACGACCGCGACATCTGCAGCGGATGAGATCTTTTGAGTTGTGATCGTGATGCCATGGGTGATGCCGGGGAAATATGCCGTCATCTCAATAATCTCCGGCTGGAGGCCCCGATCGAGCATCTCCTTCAGTTTGTCATTTTGCCACCACGGCACGGCTACGTGATGGTTAGTGAGGATTTGGCCGTCATCGGATACAAGAAAGCCGGTCCCAAAAACATCAAAGTGTACTTCCGGACCGTCTCCCGTAAAGCTCACTAACGGATTGCTTGCATTATCGGTCACAGGCTCGCCCGTGCTTGTGAGCGCCGCGTAGCGCATTTTCAGGCCGGTCTTGTGATCGCGGAATGCCAGCACAACATGGATGAGACAGACGCTCGGCTCATAAGCATCGATAATTGTATGTGCAACCTTGCCCTCTCTTTCGAGCTTCTGCAGACGGCCTTCGACAGTCGCATAGCCTCGGCCATTTTCCGCGCGGCTGCGACGGTAGAAGGAGAGTGAGGCGAGGCCGGCAATGATAAGTACAAGGACAATGGCTATCGTACCCGCAAGAAACGTCCGCCGTTCCTCGTTGACCGCAGTCACCACCTGCTGATTGGTCTTCTCGTGCTCTTCCGTAAGGCGGAGCCGCTCAGAGAGCTCGTCAGCGATCTGTTTGCTCCGCAATTGGGAGCGTATCCTCGAAAGCAGCTCCGCTGGATCGAGGGGCAGCGACAAGTCGTCATCGGCCCCGAGATCCAGTCCCCGAGTCCGTTCCGCTGAACTCCCATGAACTAACATCACAACGCGTATATTCTGAGTTTGCCTGGAAACTTTGATTTCAGAAAGAAGGTCGCAACAATCCAGCTGCGGTGGATCTGCCCCAAGAATAACGATGTCGGGTTTGAATGCGAAAACGGCTTTCATCCCCCCATGGTAGTTGGTTGAAACCTCGTATCCTGCGTCCTCCAACACAGCGACAAGGTTTGCCCGCAGAGCGTCGTCAGGCTCCACGACTAACAATTTCCCAGTTTGGTCGTTCATTGTTTCCTCTTCTCGGTGCGGGCCGAAGCCGCAGGTGGGGCATGATTTCACGATGACGAGGCGACCGTCTTGAGTGGCGTTGTATTCTTGCCCTCCGCGAACAGGCCCGTAAGAGAGCTTGCTGGGTCAATTCTTCCGCTTCCGTCCGCGAGCCGGTCCACCAGCAGGCAATCCCGATGAGGAGCCTCTGGCGCTGCCTTACCCAGTCGTTGAACATCTCTTCATTAATCTGCACTGTA
Source organism: uncultured Acidobacteriota bacterium (assembly GCA_963825195.1). Taxonomy (GTDB): domain Bacteria; phylum Acidobacteriota; class Terriglobia; order Terriglobales; family Acidobacteriaceae; genus Palsa-343. The sequence continues at coordinate 2,941,460 of CAWGSD010000005.1, read as the reverse complement.
ACCCCTCTTTTGACCACCTGCTCTGCTGTCGCTAATAGAGTGGGTTCCGCCTTCGGTTTTATTCCAAATAGCCCTCGCTTTATCTCGCAAATAAGTCGCCGGCGCTGGGGGAATAAACGGGCCCTCACTCGACACTTCATTGACAGCCAAAGACGAGTTGAATGGAGATGGTCACGGCACGTATAGAAGGGGCAACTCAATGAAGCTCAAATCGGCGCTACCAGCTCTATCGGTTACTTTGACGGCGCCTGCGCAGAGGCGGAACTGAGCTACGGAAGAGACACCGTGATGCGCCCGCTCGCAGAAGCGTCATCGTCGACCAGCAATCCAAGATCGATGCGATGAACCTTTGGCACAGCAAGAAACACTAACCCTTACGCTCACCCTTAGCTATGAAAGAGAGACACGATGCGCTTCTTAGTGATTCCCGCACTCCTGGCCGCTTGTGCGGTGTCCGGTCTTGCTCAAACCGCAGACCGCGTCTACACAGCCGACCAGGCCTCGAACACGGTCTCGGTGATCGACCCCGCGACAAACAAACTACTCGACTCCATTCTGAGCCCCCTGTATCACGGCCAGTTTCTGTTCCACGACCCCGGCTCTATTTCCCCAGAACAGGCACCCTTCGGTCAGCCCGACATACCGATCAGCTCTCATGACCGCGTCTACACAGCTGATCAGTTCTCCAACACGGTCTCCGTGGTCGATCCGTCCAGCAACACGACGCTCGGCGTCATCCGTCTGGGCAATCCCTCGCCGAACAATTTCAGCCCACTTTACAAGGGCCAGGTCCTGGTGCATGGCATGGGCTTCTCACCGGACCACCGCACGATCGCTGTTGTTTCGATCGGGTCGAACTCAGTCGCATTCATCGACACCGCGACAAACGTGGTGAAGCACATCACTTACGTCGGCCGCGCTCCGCACGAGGCCTTCTTCACCCCCGACGGTAAGGAAGTCTGGGTCACGGTCCGCGGCGAGAACTATGTCGATGTCCTCGACGGCAGGACCTTTATGGAGAAGACGCGCATCATCACCCCTGCAGGCCCTGGCATGCAGATCTTCTCGCCGGATGGCAAGTACGGCTATGTTTGTTCGTCCTTCAACCCCGAGACGGACGTGGTCTCGGTGGCGACGCACAGCATCGTCGCTCGGGTTAAACAGGCGAGCCCGTTCTGCCCCAACATCGCGGCGACGCCGGATGATACCCAGGTCTGGTTCACCCTGAAAGACACCGGCAAGACTGAAGTGTTCGACGCCAAGCCTCCCTTCACCGTCCTCAAGGTACTCAACACGGGCCCGATCACCAACCACGTCAACATCGTCCACAACGCGAACGGCACTTTTGCCTATGTGACCATCGGTGGCATGAACGAAGTGAAAGTGTTCCGGACCAGCGATTTCTCGCAAGTCGCGACAATTCCGGTCGGCGCGCTGCCGCACGGGATCTGGCCGTCTGGCGACGGCAATCGCGTTTATGTCGGGCTCGAGAACGGCGACGGCGTCACGGTCATCGATACGCTTACCAACAAGGTGATCGCGACGGTTCCCATCGGCCAGGCGCCGCAAGCTCTCACCTATGTGCCCGATGCGGTGCCGTCGGGTCCCGGAACGCAGAACCTGCAATCGCTCGGCGTCGCGGGCCAGGTCGCACATCTTACCCTCGCGGCTTCCGCTGCGGAGACGAGCAATGCGCCCACCAGCGTCTCTCTGTTCGATCAAGGTCTGATCCAGGTGCTGGAAGCCGCGGTGTCCGGATTGCAGCCGAAGCAGCCTTACGTGCTTGCTCTGGCCGAGAACCCGAATGGCACCGGCGCACTGCAGCCGCTGCAATCCTTCATGACGAACCCTGCTGGCGCGGCGATCGTCAATGCCATCGGTCCGATTCGGCAGCTCGTGGAGAGCGATGTGAAAGCACAGCGTCGCTATCTGGTGATCGTGCCGGCAAGCGGTACGAAGCTTGGTGCTCCGGTGCAGGTGCAGATCCTGTGACGAAGGGCCGCCCGCCTGCGATCAACGGTTCCACGGCCCCTGGCGGGCGGCTTCGCACATCCATTCGAATCCGGCTAAGTCATCAGGACAAACAATTCAAAGAGGAATTATGGAAGTTCGAACGAAAGTAACTCCTTTGACAGGGCTCGCTCTTTTTCTGCCGAATGCGTCGTTCGCTCAGCGAGTGAAGACGGACTACGATCGCGCAGCAAATTTCGGTCAGTACACAACCTATAGCTGGGAGAAAGTCCAGACACCAGATCCGTTGTGCGTTGGCCGGATCAAACCACGGTGGACGCAGCACTGGCAGCGAAAGGCTGGACCCGGGCGGAATCCGGCGGTGACATCTCAATTATTGCGATCGAGATCGACCGAGACCAGCAGACTCTGAACACGTACTACGATGACTTTGGCGGCGGCTGGCGTTGGTGGGGTTTTGGGGGCTTTGGAGAATCCACAACTACATTCGACACGTACATAGTTGGCACGCTGGCCGTCGATCTCTTCGATGCAAGGACCACAAACCTGGTCTGGCGCGGCGTGTCCAGCGGCATGCTTTCTGACAGGTCCGACAAGAACATCAAGAACCTGAACAGGGGAGTGCAGAAGCTGTTTCAACACTTCCCTCCTGATGTGCTCAAGAACTCTTGAAGTCCAAAATGACCTGCCCCTTCAGCACTTCACTCAGTCTGGTCTTTTTCTCGACAGAGAACCATTTGCGCGCGGTCCACGAGCCGCACGCAAATGGAGCATTAGGAGGGAAGCGGATATGGACGAACGACGATTCCGACCAGCTGAGTGACTACCGCCCCGTTTCCATCGTCGATCAGATCGCGGCAGAAGTGACCGATGTTGCCGCGGCACCCACGCCACACGTCACTCCGGCCACCCGGATCATGTCCGTGTTTCAGCGCCATCTTCGCAATCCGGGACACAAAGAGATTTCCATAGATCCTGAAGAGGACCGTCGGAAGCGCCCTACCTGAATCCAAAATGGAGTCACCCACACGTTTGATGTGACAGGCCGATCGAAGCTCGATGAATATGCACCTGAGTTGCTGGTTCAGCGCCGATAATCAGCAATCACGCCGATCTTGCAGCTTGTGACGTTGTTGGTGTTCTTCGAGACTATTTGGCGAGCTCATTCATGACTTTCCGCGCGAGTGCCGCATATTGACCTCCGCGGTCGTAATTTATCGCTTCCGCCAGGTCTCCTTTTGCATGAGAGTAGTCTTTCAATCGTAGGTGTGCGATTCCCCGCAGATAGGCGTCCGCCGCCTTCCCATGTGGATCATCACGTTCAATGAAGCGCTCGGCGTATGTAATCTCTTTGAGACCAGCTTCTGATTCTCCATCACCCAGCTTGGCTACCGCGGTCTCAAAGTAAACGAGCCATTCCGATGGCAAAAATGCATTCGCTCGGTCCAGCGGAACTTGTGCCTCCCTGTAACGGCCTTGCCTATTGTAACTTTGTCCTAACCCGAGATAGGCGGCGCCCAATGACGGATCCGCGTCAATTGCCTGCTGAAAAGAGTGGGCAGCCTCCGGGAAATTTCCGCTATCTGCTTTGATTACTCCTTGAAGGGCAAGAGCGATGGCACAATCAGGAAAGATATCGAGCGCTCGTTTCAAGTGATTCTGCGCCTCCTCGTAACGTCCCCGAAGTATGGCAGCTGTCGCCTGTTCTGTGGCCTTTCGAGCCTTCTCGGGCGTAATCAATTGGTTCACAGATATGAAATGCTGGGCCGGTGGACTCGCGTCCTTGAGCCCAGTCATATCAGCTTGTGCGGACGCAGACTGGGAAGACGAAGTCAAAATCGAAAATATGAGATACAGACCCACTGTCAGCGCAGGGATCTGGATATGACGACGATTCGATAGAGTCCACCTGAACTTCGCATTCATAACAATTCTCCTTCGGTCGGCAGGTCACGAATTTACGGCGTCGGAATGACTGTCTTGTCATGACTGTTCGTCCCGGCGACAACCCAGGCCGTTGCGCCCTTCCATCGCCAGCAATCGATTCCGAGGCCCAAGGCGGCGAAAGTCTCAGGCGGCGAATTAGGCGACACAACTTTCTCGCCGCGGCCATTGAATTGACCGCGAATGACGTCCTTGACCCCCGCCATTTTCTTTGTATCTTCAGAAAGTTAACGAACCGCTATTTGTTTAGCTCTAAAGATTTGCGAGTGACCGATTACACGAGATCTTTTCGGCTCTCTGTGTCATTCGTCCGGGTGCACGCGGCGTGCCACAACAGTTCCCGTGAATGGACGAATGGAACGAGTCCGTAAATTCAGAGACTTCGAGTTGATCTGTGTCTACGCGCGGGACAGAAAGTTGACGTTTGAAGTCAAAATATGGACACATTCCCTGGCGTGTCGAACGCTGTTACCGGAATGGTGTGGCATCGAGACGTCGGGCGACGCGGGTCTTTGGTCTGATGGAAGGCGGACCTATGTCCTGCCGTTCAACAACGGCGACCGGGAGATGCGCGCCTACATCGCAAAATTGGGCATCGACCTGTAATTGCTGAAAAACACTGAGTGCCGGGAATATTTCATTCCCTCCTCGCCACTTTACCTACGGAAGCAAACAATATCAGGCCACAAGCTGTAACCAATATAGGCTCGTTAGTTTTGCGCTTCAGCATTCTGGTTGAGTGCAACTTGCAAAATATATAGCCATTACATAATGGTGAATGACATCAGGAGATTCGTATGCACAAATTTCGAAAGCTCGTTATGACGATGGGAATGCTGTCGCTGCTGTCGGTAATGCCGCTGACGGCGCAGGTCGCCGATAGCGTCTTCTATAAGGTCGTCTTTACAGCACCCTTTTCCTTTTACGCAGGCAATGTCAAGCTGCCTGCGGGCTCTTATATGATTACCCAACCGAACCAAAATGCCTCGACGGTGCTGATCCGGAATATTGCCGGTACGAACGGAGAGTTCGTCAACTTCAGGCTCACGAGTTCCCTGAATGGCCAAAAGAAATCATATGTAACTTTCCACAAGTATGGGGATACTGGATATCTGCGGACATTGTCGCTTGAAGGTGCCACTGACGGGATAGAATTCCCCCGGACCAAAGTCGAAGCAAAGGCCGAGACTATGGCCGAGAGCACGAACGAGAACGGGTCGATTGTGGAGCTAGCTATGCTTGTCAACGGCAAATAGAGCCAGTTCGCAGTTCATTCGTGACCAGCGGTGGGACCTGTGATGACGTCGAATGGTTATGTGGGTTCTACATCATCACACTGGGCCCTGGTCAGTCCCCCATCTCTGGAGGGAAGCACACCGCTCAATGAATACGAGGAGAGACTTCCTGAGCGTTGCCTTCAGAGGATCGTCTATGGCTCAGATCCAGCTTTAGTGACGATTCTTCCGCGATGTCTCGCGGTATCAAGAGGTCGCCGGCGTAAGGAGCTATCAACATCGCACGAAGTTTCAGATCCATCGTCGACGTCAACGCCATTTTGGAAGGAGAAACAATGGGATTCGAATGGCTGGATTCAAAAGCTTTGATTTTGAAAGGCAGAAACGAAGTTGTCCGGTCGTTTGTTGCGGCTGCCGTGGTCACAGTCGCGGGGTTCAGCGTCGGTTCGCCCTCTCGGGCTTCGGCACAGGACCTCCTGCGACGGCCCAGCGCTGCGGAAGTCGCGTTCCTGAAAGAGAACGACGCCGCGATGACGAAAATGATGAATGACATGGCCGTAAAGCCCACGGGTGATGTCGACCATGACTTCGTAGCGATGATGGCGCCGCATCATCAGGGCGCTATCGACATGTCCGAAGCAGAGCTCCGCTACGGCCACAATGAGCAACTTATCCGCATTGCCCAGGACATTGTTGTTGAGGAACTCCAGGAGATCGCGGCGATGCGCGCCGCTTCGGGCGAGAAGCTGACGCCGACAGAGGCAACGCTTGCGGCGAGCTTCGCGGGCACCTCGGCGGGACCAGGTTTCTCTTCACCCGCATCAGCGGACAATGTGCCCCCGTCCCTCAAGACGGAGCGGCCCTTCCTGGCTGAGAACGATGCCGCGATGACGAAGATGATGAATGACATGACGATCGAGCTGACCGGCAATATCGACCGCGATTTCGTCGCGATGATGGTGCCGCACCATCAGGGTGCGATCGACATGGCCCAGGCGGAATTGCGCTATGGACGCGCGGCGCAGCTGAAGCGCATCGCCCAGGAGATCATCGTTGATCAGATCCAGCAGATTTCCCTGATGCGCCTTGCCGTGGGTGAACCACTGCCGCCGTCCGTCTCATCACCCACTGATTCGCTGCCCAGCCGCTAGCTGGGCGCCGTTCCGCTGCCACGTCTACTGTGCGGCACATTGCTGGGAAGATCGAACAGCTCCCATGATCGCTCCAGGGAAGCCATGGGGCATCGGGCTCTTCCGAGGATTTCATCGTCGAGTAAAAACCGGGCAAACGAGGAGTAACTGTGTTTGCACAGATCGCACAGGCAACGACCTGCGGCCGCTGGATTCCTGGGCGTCGTTCTACGGCTCGAATGATGGAGGTTCATCCTCTGTATGAATCCCCCAGCTTTTATCCGGCGAGGCGCTCAGCTCAAACTCGAGTGTCCCGCCATGTTCGACAAAACTCTCAGGGAGCCAGGTTTTCGTCGATTTTGCTCCATTTACTTCCAGGCTTCGGATGTAAGGAGAATCCGCAGCGGCGCCGCTTGCCCTCACCACGATGTCGCCCTGCGTGCGATGGATGCGTATCCCGGAGAAGAGCGGGCTGCCTAATACCAGCTCTCGACGACCGGGAATCTCCGGGTACATTCCGATCGCCGACCATACATACCAGGAGGACATCTCCCCGAGATCATCATTGCCGGGCATGCCCTTCGGCGAGTTTGTCCAGATGGTATTCAGCACTTTGCGAACCGCTTCCTGCGTTTTCCAGGGCTGACCAAGGAAGTCGAAGAGCCAGGGTGTCTCGATCGAAGGCTCGTTGTTCAGTTCGGCGTGCAGGCCGCCCGACTCGGTAATCGCCAGGCTGCCGTCGCGATTATAGAAGAAAGCATTCAGGCGCTGGCTTGCTTTGTCCATCCCGCCCAGCAGGGTAAACAGGCCCTTTTCGTTGAAGGGCACCATCCACAAATATTGAGCCGCGCTGCCTTCAACGAACCCTTCATCCGATGCCGGATCGAACTTGGGCCATGAGCCGTCGGCGTTGCGGTTTTGGATGTAGCCGCCCTCCGGCGTTGCCCGCGGATTGAAGATGTTCTTCCAGTATTGCGCCCGCACCAGAAATCGCTTATGCGTCGAATCGTCGCCCAGGCGCCGCGCCAGCTCGGACAGGGCGAAGTCCGCCGTGACGTCTTCCAGCGTATCTGCTGCCGGTCCCCAGGCATGGGCGCCTACCGGAATGTAATGCAGCGACAACCACTTGTCCAGAGACGGCCTCTGACCGACACACTCCACTTCGCAACCTTCTTTGCTCAGATCATGCGCTGTCGGCACGGTAGCGGCCTTTAACAGCGATCGGTAGGCGGCCAAGACGTCAAAGTTGCGGCCGCCGAAGGCAAGAATATCGGCAATCGCCGGTGCGGCCGGATCTCCGTTCATCACATGCGTGATTCCTGAATTGTGCGTCCACCGATCCCATTCGCCTTCATTTTGATTAGCTTGATTAAGAAGGGACTCGCCTACATCTCCGCCTACATCCGGCGCCAGCAGCGTTAGCAACTGTAACTGGGACCGATACACATCCCAGCCCGAGAATGTGCTGTATTGCACTCTTTGTGGCGCGACCGTCTTATGCACCTGGCCGTCCATGCCCAGGTAACGCCCGTCGACATCACTGTAAAGGTTCTCTCCCATCAGCGCGTGATATAACGCGGTATAGAAGACGATCTGCTCATCGTGCGTGCCGCCTTCTGTCTGTATCCGGTTGAGCATCTCGTTCCATGCGGTATGCGCCTTCTCGCGCAGCGCTTGGAACGTAGTTCCTTCCGGATTCTCGGCTCGGAGGTTGGCTTCTGCGTTCCGCTCGCTGACGTAGGAAATACCCACGCGTACGCCGACACGGGCAGACTTCGAAGTGTCGAGAATGACCCACCCCCCGGAGCCTTTCCCCGGCGGCACGAATCCCTCCGTCCCGTACGTTGTTCCGCCACGGGCTTCCACCGTCGCCGGGCGCACCGTCGCATCCTGCCAGGTTCCTGCATTCAAAAACGGTGTGTCGAAATGCGCCACAAAGTACAGCGTGTAGTAGCTGCGGCGGTCGGCAGTACCAATGTAGCCACAGAAATTCCCGCTGGTCACCGAGCCGGAGATTGTCCTCGTTTCGGTATCGATATGAATCCGGGCGTCCGTGCTTCCAGTTTCGGAATACGCGGTTCGCACCAGCATCACCGCCGGCTTGCCCTGCGGATAGGTGAATTGCCCTGATCCGGTGCGCAGCGTCGCCGTCAGCTCGGCAAGGACGCCATCGTCCAGTTTCACCTCGTAATAGCCGGCGTGTGCCGTCTCGTTATCGTGCGAAAACGTACTGCCGTATTTCTCTGCGCCCGTGTCGTCCGCCGGAGAAGAGGTGATCTCCCCCACATACGGCATAAAAGGAATATCGCCGCTGGCTCCGGCACAACCCGTTCCCATCAGGTGCGTCAGTGAAAATCCACTGATGCGATTGGATGAGTACTCATAGCCACCCGGGGCTGCGGGCCGCCCGCGATCGTCACGCATCGACCCCGGCACACCCTGCACCTGTTTCCGCGGATGATTGCGCGGCTCCTCCGGACTCCACGCGAGCATGCCCAGCGGCAATGTGGCGCCCGGATAGTCGTTCCCGCCATTCGTGGTGCCGATGAGCGGATTCACCAGCGCCGCCGAATCGGCCTTTACTGAATTGCCACTCTGAGAAAGCGCCGATGCCCCGCTCACTGCAAACCAGACCAACATACCCGGAAGATATAGAATCCGCCAATCGCTCCACTTCAGCTTGTGCACTATCAAGGCTCCATTGCGGGATCTATGTGCGGAAGATCAACGCATACGTGATCGCATTGTAGAGGGGGCCAATCAGTTGTGGCGAATCGCGCGGCCGGACCCGGCTGGGATAGGTACTGATAAATGGGCAGATTAATCGTCGGCCGAATTCCTGGCGCAGACTTGCTGTAGGCCCGACGCGAAGAATCTGTAAGAAATCTCGTGCGGAAAAGACGGCGGTCATGGCGATGGCACTCGGACGTGGCATCGTGGACGCACCGAAGCTCCGGCTGAAGCGGGTCGCCCTCTTGAGAACCCTGACCAGCAGCGTCTCTCTGAAATGCCGGACACACCTCCGAGGCTATCGTCGTACAAGCGACTCAGGCTCTCAGCCGTGACGGGCGGGAACGCGCCTATGCCCGCGAGCTTGCAGCCGAGGTCAACCGTCAGCTGGAGGCTCGCGGTGAAACGGTGCGACTGAGCCCCGAGAAGGTAGGCGACCGGCTGAAGAGGCTCGGTCTGCGCACTCGCCCCATTGTCGCAAGCCGGCAATGGTCCGACGTTCGATCGGGTTACCGTCGCCAAAATTCAGCAGCTTGCCGCGGTATACGCGATGGAGGATACACCGACGCAGACTGAGCCCCTCCAAGGCTCGCAAGCTACAGACACAAGCAGGTTGAGGAGGGTATGGATGTCATAGTGGTTTTCTTAGCCAATCCGTCATCCGGCGGTACGACCGGCGCGTCGAACGGAAGGCCGAATTGGAGGAGGAAGATTGCAGGCTCAAGCTCGAGGCTGAGCGGGCCGAACGCGAAAGGATCAAGCAACTGGAACGGGCTCGCATTGACGGTCCACTCAGCGATGCAGTTGCCTTTCAGCAAGCGTCTCGTGATCAGGCAGGGTCTGGGGAAGGGGCATCTGATCTGCCGAACTCGGATGGACGGGCTTTCCAGCCGTGATTAATATGTCCCCATGCTGCCGGCTTCGCCGATCATCACGGTGATTTTCCTGATCATGGACGCAGTCGCCGGGATGGCGATCGGCATCTTGAGCGGATGGCTGAGCGGGTGCACTGAGAGTTGGCGATGAGGAAATGGTCATTTCCTGAGCGTCCACTCAAATGGGTCGCGTCGAAACGATGAAAACAGAAAGGCCAGGCGCACACAATCGTACGAAGGTGTCGGCGATACCTACGTATCACTCGCTCTGAAGTATCTGAAGCACGCGGACTCTTTGAGGATCCCGCGGGCGATCCTTGTTCATCACATCAGCCTGATGACACTATTGATGTGAAGGAGAGCTCCCGGCCGAATGGATCATGTGAACTACATTCTGGTGCTGCTGATCGGACTGCTCTGTGCGGTCGCTGCTGTGGCAGGTCTCGCGCGGCGGTTTGCGGTGTCCTACCCGATTGTTCTCGTGATCTTTGGATTATTATGTTCGCTGCTGCCCCACGTCCCGCACGTTCAGCTATCCCCCTCGTTGGTGTTTCTGGTGATTCTGCCGCCGCTGCTTTATGCGGCCGCGTGGCAGACATCGTGGCGCGAGTTCAAATACAACCTGGTCTCAATTTCCAGCCTTGCCGTACTGCTGGTGTTCTTCACCGCTTTTGGTGTCGCATATGCAGCAAAGTGGTGGCTGCCGGGATTTAACTGGCAACTTGGATTTCTTCTGGGAGCGGTGGTTTCGCCGACAGACGCGGTCGCCGCAACTTCGATCGCACGCAAAGTAGGCATGCCGCAACGCATCGTGGACTTGCTGGAAGGCGAGAGCCTGTTAAACGATGCGACCGGGCTGCTGGCGATGCAATTTGGAGTTCAGATGGTGGTTCAAGGGACGACCCCTGCCGTGGGCTATGGCATAGCCGTATTCGCGTGGCTGACCATCGGAGGTGCGCTGGTCGGTTTGGCCATCGGATTGATCGTTACGTGGCTGGAGCGCTGGGTGGACGACGGGCCGGTGGAGATCGCCCTCTCGCTGATCGTGCCATATGCGGCGTATCTCATGGGAAATGCAGTAAAAGGTTCCGGCGTGATCGCTGTCGTGGTATGCGGTTTGTTTATAAGCCGCCGCAGTTCGACTTTCTTTTCCCCGGGAGTGCGACTGCAGGCGTGGGCTGTCTGGGACGCGCTGGAGTTCCTGTTGAATGGGCTTGTATTTGTGCTCCTGGGTTTGCAGCTTCCGTATGTGCTGGACGGCATTCATGGACATGACCATCTGAGCCTGCTCAAATATGCGCTGGTGTTCTCTGCTACCCTGGTAATGCTGCGCCTGGCCTGGATGTATCCGGCGACCAGGGCAACGTGGTGGGTGCGAACTCGCCTGCTGAAGCAGATATACGAAAGGCCGAAATCGAATCAGGCTTTTGTCATGGGGTGGAGCGGAATGCGTGGGGTCGTCGCGCTGGCCGCGGCAAATTCACTGCCTCTGACGCTCAACGACGGGAGCCCATTTCCTCAGCGAAGTCTGATTATCTATCTCACCTTTTCTCTGATCCTGGCGACACTTGTTTTGCAGGGTCTTTCCTTGCCATGGCTGGTACGGATGCTCGGATTGTCTGCGGACAACGCACAATTCTGTGAAGAAGGAGAAGCCAGGCATCTGCTACTGCAGGCGGGTATCGACTTCCTCGGCGAACGCAGGAAGTCGGCGAAGGATGAACATGAGGTGCACATTTACGACGATCTGCTGCACCAGTACGAACATAGGCTCGAAGACATTGATAAGTGCGGACCGGATGGAGGCAGTTTGGAGAAAAACTCGGACGGCCTGACTACGAATCATCTGTTGCTGGAGACGATCAGGAGGCAACGCGAAGAACTCAGCCACCTGTGGTCAAATGGAAGAATTGGGGACAGTGTGCATCGCAATCTCGAACGCGAACTCGATTTGAAGGAAAGCCTGCTGACGTAGGCCCCGGCTGTGTTGTGATGTCGCCTGGGCGCTCTTCAATGATTTCCTGCCCTCACAGTTAAGAGGCAGCGAATGTACCGTTCCAGGCATGCCAGCGGTGTGGAAGCTTCGCCTGCCAGATCTGGATCATGCGAAGAACGCAGTGTTAAAACAGCCTGAGCTCGCCGCGACTCATCCAAGACAGGAGCCGCGTGCGCTAATGAGCGCTCGTGCGAATGTGTGCGGTGGCCGATCGGCAATGATCGTCCCTGCCGCGATCTCATCGATCAGCCAGGATCACTTCCGCCGAGCCGACTCCCAGGGAGCATCATCCGTTCTCAGCGGGGATGAGGTGGAATCCTAGTTGGGCTGCTTGTCTCCGTAGACGATATTGTGCACGACGGATGGTTTCCTCTTCAGTTTTGTGGGAGACACTGTCGTTGTAGGCCTCTTTTGTACTCAACAGGTGATAGACGCGTGCTGTTGTCAGAACGCGGGCGCCACGCGGAAGCGGCGGAGATCTACGAACGTGTCCTGCGCATCCGGGAGCAGGCGCGGGGCACACCGCCGGGACACTGGCTACCGTGCTGAACAACATGGCCAGCAATTACCGGCGAATGGGAATATTTCATGAAGCCCATGCGGCGATCGACCACGCCATTGCGGTGTTGCCGGCGGGCGACAGAGTGCTGGCTTCGGCGCTCGGAACCCGAGGACTGATCTATCTGGAAGAGGGCAAGGATCAGGATGCCGCGCAGTGGCTGCGGACCGCAATTGACGAATTCCGTCGGCAGACCAGCCCGAGTCTGACGTCGATGGCGGACGACCTGGGACGGGTGACTACCACACTCAAACGTCTGGGCCGCAGCGAGGAGGCTGAGGTGGTGCAGCATGAGCTGGATGCTGTGCATGCCAGGCTGCGCGCGATTCCGCAGTCGGAAGCAGACAGAAGTGTGGACGCTGCAATTCCGGGCGCTGTCTTAATTGAGCTGACCGGCGTGAGCAGTCTGCGGGGAACGGACCGCTACGAAGAGATAACTGGAATGGTGGGAAAGGCGCGCAGGCTTATCCGGCTGAGGGACGTGGGGTTCTATCGCGGGAAGGTATCCATTTCGGAGAGCACCGCGCTCATCTTCCACAGCTCGTCGCCGGAAGTTCTGTGGTCGGCGATCGAGCCATGCGTGATGGCGGAGCGGGTGGCAGCCGGAGCCAGGATTACCATTCGCGATGGAGCAACGCATCGCGAAGTCTTCGTGCCAATGCCGATGGCAGCACTTAATTGAAAACGCCAGGAGAGCAATCCCCCCGAACGCATCATCGGCTCCGCGATCGCATCAAAGCGTGACCCGATCCGAAATTGGCTAATTTATGACATAGTGCTCGCGAGCCCGCATATCAAGCCGGCGACAAAGTTCCAAACTAAAGCCTTGCCGACTTCGCCTTCCTTTTCCGGGCTATAACCTGTTATTCCGGCGCACATCGGCGTGCATGAGCAGAGAAGCCCACATGGTGCGAGGTCATTTCCCGCAGCGATCCAGTGAACCCACTGCACTCTGCGATTCCGCCGAGTGCGCCACCTGACTACCATCGCAAAACACCTGGAGACCGCGTCCGCGATGGTAGTGGGTTCCGTCGCGATCGTAGAAGATGGTGAGCAGGTGGCCATGGTACGGCAGACCCTCCAGGGCAAAGTAAGCCCACTGATCGGATGGCAGCAGGGGATGGACCGTGATAGTGTTTCCGGCAGCCGGCCGGAGACCGATCAGACCCGTGATGATAGGGTCCGCGAATCCTGAGTGGTTGTAATAGCGGCCGCGGTTCGGAGGAGAGGCGTGCTGCGCCGTCAGGATATCTCGCGCGGTCCACTCTCCTGTATCGGCGTCCAGGTCTTCGTCGATCCAGGGAATGACACGCCCCTGCGGCGTACGGATGTGCTGCGAGTGCGCATACGTTTTGAGGAGGCGGTAGTAATCGGCGTCCGTCATGAAGGGCTGTTGCGGGCCATTCAGGAGGTTAGCCAGAGCGACGAGGGTCTGCGTGGTTGCAAACGGCCACGAGGGACCGTTCCAGAGACACTCATGATGGACCGGGTATCGAAAGCGCGGGCTGCGGCGCTCCGCCGTGGTCGGCCCGTATTTCCCTGCGAAGCCCCGAGGATCGAAGAGGAAGCTCCACGCGTCGTCATGATCAGCGGGAGCAATATCGAAGTACCACGGGATATAGCCAATCAGTTCGCGCACATCGGACCAGCCATGCTGGTCGCCGCGCGGTACGGTTTCGTAGAAATGGGCGTTGGGATTCCAGAGGCGACTCTCGATAAGCGCCCGCAGGCGAACGGCCTTGTCGCGGTAGCTCGCGGCAACATCGGATTGCCGGGCAAGATCCGCGATTCTCGAAATGGCTACAGCATCGCCATACATATAGCTGTTGATCGTGGGTCTGTAACCAGTGCCGCTGATGCTGTCTTCCATTCCATCGCGGTCATCGATTTGCCAGAACAGGCCGTTCGGGTCCTGGTGCGTCTCTTCCCACCCGGCGTAGTTCTTCTCGAGGGCGGGCAGCAGGCCAGTCGCGAGATCCTCATTACCCGTGGCCAGGTACAGTTGATAAACGGAATCTGCAGCCCACGTGCTGTAGCGCCGTGGCTCGCCGTCGGGGCCAAACCAGAACCGCGTGTAGTCGTCCACATATTCCGGGTCGCGCAGCCAGCGGGCTTCACGGATGTGCTCACCGGCCGCCATGTCGATGGCGTTGTAGCGGCCCGCCCATGGAACAGAATCGAGAAACTCAGAGATCAGGTAGCCATCGGGTACGTGCTTGATGTGCTTCTGAAATGAGTACCAGCGAAAGTAATAAATCTCGTTGATCTCAGGATCGGGCGTGTCGAGCCAGGGGATGTTGGCAACAAACCAGTCCCACGGAAGCTCCGGAGCCGAACCAAGCATCTCCTGCTCGTCGGCCACAAACCGATCGAATGTGCTGCGGTAGCTTTCTGGATTCAGCAGAGGTTCGGTGCGCGCCTTCTGCGCGCTCGTCCCTGCAAGGCCAGGCAAGAGGCCGAGAGTCATAAAGAGGATACGAAGTACGGCACCAGACTGCCTCACGTTGATCATGCGGGCACGAATCCCAGGTCCTCTCCACGATGAAGGACCAGGCCGATCTGCTCTAGATGCTCCCGCCGGCCGTTGTACCAAAGCATCCAGTGACCACCGGTGTAGAGCGCAAAGGGCTTGTAGCAGGCATCGGCATCCCACTCTTCTGGCGTGGGGCGAACGATGGGATTGCCGGCATGTCGGATCCAGTTCGTGACGCCATCTCTGGAGCGAGCCATTCCGATTTGCGCGTGGTCGATATCGCGAAATCCGATATAGAACGCGTAGTACCAGCCCTTCCAGCGAATCACCTGCACGGCAGCAACGCGGTTCTGCTCCCACTCATGATGCGGATCGGGAGCGAGCACGGGATTTGCGGCGTACTTCTCCCAATGCAGGCCGTCGCGGCTGGTCGCATATCCCACGGCATTCGGCTCGTATTGCGTGCCCGCGGAATACCACATCTTCCAGAGGCCGGCGCTTTCATCCCAAAGAACATCGGGACACATGACGGCGACGCCTTCCCAGGGTGCTGATGATTCGAGCACAGGACGCGGGGACTTGCGGGTCCAGGTTCGGCCATCGGGGCTGGTGGCATAACCAATGCGCGAATGACCGTTGGCCTGGCCGGTATACCACATGTGATAGCCATCCTTCCGATGAACCACGATCGGACGATTGATGTCGTCCTCCCATCCCGTTTCATGATTCGGCGGGAGCACGATCTCGGGCGCCTTCCAGTGAATTCCGTCGGTGCTTTCGGTGATGGCAACGCTCTGCTTCGGACGCCACGACACCCACATCCTGAATTTGCCCATCTCGCGCAGCAGGCAGATGTCGAAGCAGGTTCCATATTGTCCGCCCAGAACCGGGTTACCCTGATACTTCTCCCATCCGCTGTCCCCTCCTGTTTCGTCCGCACCCAGCGCGCGGGCCAGAATTGTCTCTGCAGATATACATCCCAGGGCCACCAGCATCTCTCTTCTTGTCAGCATCGATTCCTCAGCGTTGATTTGATTTTTGTGCCGGCAGACGCCGGCTATAGTTTCGCAAATCGGGGCAGGGCACACGGGAAGTGCGAGGCCGCGCGGCTCCGCGGCCTCAGGACACGAACACCTCAGAATATTGCGTGGAACGACACTTGAACATTGCGCGGGGAATTGGCGCCGCTGATGATCCCGAATCCCTGCGTGTTCGGTCCCACGGTGTTGTTGTATCCGGGCATGTCCAGCACAGTGTGGTTCAACACGTTGAAGGCCTCTGCGTGGAAGTTGAGTCTGACCGACTCCCAAATCCCAAAGTCCTTATCGAGGCTGGCGTTGAAGTCTTCGATGCCGGAAGCAGGCCCTTTGAAGACGCCGGTGCGCGCGTTGCCGAGAAACAATTGCTGTCCCACGCCGGACATCGTGGTGGGTACACCGTTCACCAGCTGCTGATCGGCGCGGACGAACTTGCTCGGATCGAGCCAGCTCACACCGATCTCCGATCCACCATTGGTCACTACCTGCTTGCGATTCGAGAGCAGCGCGCCACCGCCGGTATAGTTTGCATAGCAGCTGGCAGAATTGAAGTTGAATTCGTTGCAGTTGTAATCGCTCACGCTGCCATAGCCGCCTGTACTCGCGGTGCCGGTTCCGCCGATGGCCCACCCGTCGAAGATACTGTGGGCCAAGGTTTGCTGGTGCAGGAATGCAGGGAGCATGTAGCGGAAGGCAGCGGTCATTTGGTTGACTGTACCCGGGCTGTAGTAGTCGAGTGCGCAGTCTCCGAGGTAGCGGCAGCCCTGCTGGCCGGTGGATTTGCTCAGCGTATAGGTTCCCAGCAGCGTTAGTCCGTGGGAGATTCGCTTGTTGATTTCCACCTGCAGCGAGTTGTACCAGGAGTTGTAATCGGAATAGAAGGTACTGATCTGATTAAATCCGTCCGGGTAATACGGCTCGCGGGACAGGATATTGGCAGAGTCGTTGGTGCTGCCTCCGGGAACAAATCGCGGCCAGTTCTGGTTGTGGTCCTCAAAGAGATGAGTTCCGCGCGTTGCAACCCATGAGGCAGATACAACATAGGTGTCGACCGGCTCAAACTGAAACTCAAGATTGAACTTGTTATACAGGCCGTTGTTGAAGTTCTTTGCCAGCGCCTGCTCACTGAGGGGACTGGGGAAGACAAGTGACTTAGCGGCCGCAGATCCCGCCGTGGGCGCTGTGTAGGGGAAGGGTGTGCTTCCGTACTGTGTGTAGGGTGCGGAGAGGTTGAGGCCCGGCCCCTGCGTCGGGTAGTAGTTGACGCCGTACGGGGCAGCGGTCGTGTATCCGTTGAAATTCAGCAGGTATTCGTAATCCGTGTAGAGGCCATAACCGCCCTTGAGGGCCGCCCTATGTTTGCCGAAGAGATCCCAGGCAAACGACACTCTCGGTCCAAAATTGTAGACATTGCCGGACAGGTTCGGCGTTATCCCGCTATCTCCAACCGTGACCAACCCGACCGGAGCCGTGGGAAAGACGGTCGATTGCTGGCCGGGGCGGAAAGTCACAAAGCGATTCTTCTGCTCTCTGATTCCGAAGTAGGGCTGCAGCCGTAAACCGGCCATAACGGTCAGCCTTGGTGTTACCTTCATCGTGTCCTGCACGTAGCCCTCCCGCGCAGGGTAGTTGACGATGAGATTCTGCGTACTGTTTTGACCGAAACTGGCGCCAAACTGTCCCAGCGGACCTCCATTCAACAGCATGTCCGCAATGCCATTTCCGGTACCACCATAGACGTTGTCGGAATCCTGGAACGAGACGTCGCCTCCCGCACCCCAGGTTTGATTAAAGATTTCATGGTAGTTGCGGAGTTCGAGACCGGCTTTGACGGTATGGCGTCCTTTCGTCCAGGTAAAGTTGTCGGTGATATCCCAGGTGTGCTGCGTCATGGGATTCGTGTATCCGTTGTAGATACCCATTCCCATGCTGCGGGGAGTGGAGATTTGCTGAACATCCGGCGCCAGAGTGTCGCCTACGGAATTAACTCCGGTGTTGGAAGGGTTGATCAATCCCTTGCAGGGAGAGCATGTGTTGGTGACTGAGATTTCGGACTGCGTGAGGCCCAGTACAAAATTGTTCAGCATCGACGGCGTGATGGTGTAGGTGTCGTTGATTGCCCACACCTTCGTCTGAACAGGTTCACCCCACGTCGCCTGAGGATTGGGATACTGTGTCGCCCAGGAGGCTTCGCTGAACTCGTCGTACATGTCCTGGAAGGTAGGCGAGTCGTTGTACCACCAGAGACTCCCGAAAATGCGGTTCCTGCGGCCGATGTTCTCATCGATGCGCGCTACCCATGTCTGAATGAGAGTGTTGAAACTGGGATTCCAGGTAAAGGTGTCGAGCCCGCTGGTGGGGGCCGGCATGATGGTTGTTCCGCCGCTCGCGTTAAGCGCCTGTCCGAGAGGGCCGAAGTCCGAGGCGGGAATCATCGGCATCGGCTGTCCATTGACGGTGGGAATGCCGTCCGGCGAATTCGTGAAATCGCCGCTGCGCTCAGCGTTGGTAATGGTCTGTCCGGAGGTGGTGGAATTCTTCGCCGTGGTGGTCCGTTCGTAGGACAGGAAGAAGAATGTCTTATCTTTACCGTTATACAGCTTTGGCAGCCACACCGGGCCACCCACGTTGCCGCCATACCACTCCTGATGGAACGGCTGCCGGGTGACGCCCTGGAAATTGTTCGACCAGGTGTTTGCGTTCCACGCGCCGTTCTGCAAGTAGGTCCAGAACTGCCCGTGAAACTGATTGGTGCCGTTCTTCAGCGTGGCCTCGATTTGTCCGCCTGCGCCGCGTCCCACGGAGGCGTCAGGCAAGGCCGAGGCAACGCTGAATTCCGAGATATTCTCGGACTGCGGGAAGTTTGCAGCCGCGGAGCCGTGCATGTAATCGTTCATGGCTGCGCCGTCGATGTCATAGTTGTTGGTCAGCTGCGAGACGCCATTGAAGCTCGTCACCGGGATGAAGAAGCTGGCGCCGGTTCCGGCGGCAGTTGCGCCCGGCATCAGGACCTCCATCGATTCACGAGGATCGCGCCCCTGCACCGGGATGCCCTCCATCAGGTCGGGATCAATGGTGGTCAGATTGTTCGCAGTTTCCGTATCCACCATGGCCGAAGACCCGGATACGGTCACGGTCTGCGTTGCCGTGCCGACCTGCAGGCTGATGGGGAGAGTGGTGACGCCACCCGCGTGCAGGACAACACCGGTCGCCAGGAATCTGGTGAAACCCTGGGCCATGCAGGACACGTTGTAGGTTCCTGCCTGCAGCGAGACAAACTGATATTCCCCCAGAGCACTGCTCATCACCTGCGACCCGACGCCCGTGTGCACGTTGAGGACGCTAACCTGAGCATTGGGAACCACAGCGCCGCTCTGGTCGGTTACCGTGCCGGTGAGCGAAGAGGAGATATCGATCTGGCCCGAAGCGTTGCCGGCAAAGCCAAGGGCGAGGATGGCCAGGGCGGGGATCACGCCACGGCAGGCGGACTTGCGGAGGTGCGAATGCATCCTGCGAGGGATGCTGCGAAGTATCTGGGCGAACATGGTGCCTCCAATTGTCGAACTGTAGGTCCCTGCTAACTGCTCCCCGCATGCGCTACGTCTCAGCTATGCGGGTTTCGCGGGCCTTATTCTTAGCTGCCAGGGACGATGAAACTGTATAGGCCGCGACACAGGAGCGTCATGATTGGATTGCACCAATCTGGCGTGGTGCATTTGCACCATCCGGAGGCGTCAGCGCCGAAGATGCAGGCGCCCTGCAATACCGGCGATGCTGGCGTGTATGGGAAGATGGAGAGCAGATCAGTGGGCGGGTGGTAAGGAAAGGCCCGGCGGCAGAAACCGCGGCCGCTCCGTTAGCCTGAAAATCAAGATATTCATTCTCTTCCGAAGGTTCGCTGCACGCGATCGCGGCCATACGCCTGCCAGCGGTTGAGCGTGGACCTGATATGCACCCATGTACTCTGGCGCAGGTCAATTTCTGCACGAACCCAGGTGCCCAGGCCCGGCTCGCTTTCGATCGTGAACCGACCGCGCAGCGCTCGCATGCGTTCACGCATGCCGGCCAGTCCGAATCCGCGATTGGTGGACGCGCGGGGATCGAAGCCGCATCCGTTGTCGCGGATCCCCAGACAGACGCTCGACGGCGTGTACTGCAGACTTACTTCCAGGGAGCCAGGGTGACCGTGGCGAAGCGCATTGGCGATTCCTTCCTGCGCCACCCGGAACAGGGCGTCGGTTGCCATGAGAGGAAGCTGCGCGATTGGTCCTGACGTGGAGAAGCGGACGTCGAAGCCGCAATCCGCCGTGCTTTGCTCAAGAGAAGACTGAATTGCGGCGTGCAGGTCGGCCCCTTCCGACAACGACTGAGGCCGCAGCATCATGATGCTGCGATGCGCCTCCGAGTGACTGTGACGCACCATATCGAGCGCCAGGTCCAGGTGGCGGCTGAGGCGGTCATTGCTCTTCGGAGCAATCTTTCGGGCAGCCTGAATCTGGTAGGAGAGCCCCGCGAATCCCTGGGCGAGGGTATCGTGCAGCTCGTGCCCCATCCTGGCCCGTTCGGCCATGATGGCGCGGAACCGCGCCTTGAGGATCTGCACCACCGTCAGATGCCCGGCCATCACCAGAGCGGCGAGCACCAGTC
Source organism: uncultured Acidobacteriota bacterium (assembly GCA_963825195.1). GTDB lineage: Bacteria > Acidobacteriota > Terriglobia > Terriglobales > Acidobacteriaceae > Palsa-343. The sequence goes on along the minus strand of CAWGSD010000005.1, from coordinate 2,920,863 downwards.
CGAGCTCGATCAGATGCTGAAGGTTCCACCACGGCGGTCCTGAGACCACCGCTACATCTTCGGCAGACCGCAACAGGATCGCGAATCCACCCTGATATCGGGTGTCGCCTGGCAAAAGCGAGCACACGCCGCGCACCCGGACCACCGTCCCGGGCTCCATTTCAGGCAGCAACGAATTGTCCAGTCCGGTTTTCAGGCGTGCGAGAAATGTCTGATCGTCGCTCCTGAGTCGCAGCCATGTCTTGCCGTCGTGGCTCTCCGCGTCGATCAGCTGCCCATCCACTTCAATCAGGAGGTCAGCAAACTTTCCCAGCGCCGCTTCGCCGGCGGTGACCGAAAGAGGCGGCAAAGGAGACCCATGCCAAAGGAGCCTGGCGCGGCTGTTTCGCAGCACCAGCCCATCCGCCGTCTCCTGTGGATCGCCGGTGACGAGCACCTCGTCGCCGATTTTCAGCTCCTGCGCAGAGAGACCTTCAACCTCAGCGCCGCCGGTTGAGTCCTGGATGTAGGCAGGATTGTCGTTGATCGTAAGTGTGGCCCGAACCGTGACGAGCGAGTCTTGTGGCTGGGGCTCAGAGGAGATCTCCGCGATCGAGACATTCGGGGCGCTGGCGGAGGCAGGCGGCGACGCAGGTGTAGTCATTACGCCTGCGGCCAGCACAGATGCTGTCAGTAATCCCATGATGTCCGCCGGAAACTAGATACCACCCCTGAGCTCCGTCACGCGGATATTCTTCCACTTCCCGCCGGAGTCGTAAGAACGCAGTCCGATTTTGCCACGCAGTGGCATCTCCGGTAGGGATTGGTCGAGTCGAACGACATCGTTCGGCTGTCCTTCGGGCCAGGTCAGCGCGGTGAGCTGTTTGTTTCTCAGTTCGAGCCGAATGTGATACCAGGCGCCGGAAACTATCGGGCGACGCAGAGATTTTGTTTCCTTCTCGTTCCAGCCGTGATCGGCCACCCCCACGACAAGCACTTCATCGCGTACGCGCAAGCCAACATACACTCCGCTGTAAGAATCGACTCCCGGTTCAGGTTCAGAGACCCGTGCGATCAGACCAGCGTCGCCGGAATCGCTCAGCGCAATATCGGCATCCAGAGCGTAGTCCTCCCAGTACGGTGAACCTGCAACCAGTTTGGCGCCGCGCTCATTCGACTCATTCACCATGACTCCCGACTGTATATTCCAGTTGCCGTCATATGCGACCCATGAAGAGGCGTCGGCCTGTGGGAATTTGTCGGACCAGGGAAGCCCCCGCGTTGGCGACCGCAACATGTGAAGAGTGGCAGTCGTGGCCAGCATTCCCCCAGCCGCGGCGACAACAAACAAAACGAGATCGCGATGCCATGCCTTCATCGACAAATCGCCTGCTCCTTCACTCGTTGCTGCTGCTGTCGCGCTGAGCTGCTGACATCAGGTCCGTGTCGCCATGAAAGAACTGATTTTCCGGAGTGAGAAGTTCAGGATCCAGGTGCCGCGGCTGGGGAAGGTGACCGGCTCGTATCCCTTCCAGAGCTGCCTGAACGGCAAGGTTTCCAATTCTTTCCCCATTGCAGGAGACCAGCGCGTTCAGCCTGGCTTCGCGAAGACCATCGATGAGGAAGAGATCGCGATCCGATGCGATCAGTGCGACCGAGTGGTGAGAATCGACGTCTTTCAGCGCGAGCAGCGCTCCCTGTGCCGCGTCCGCGCTGACGGCGAAGATGGCTTTCAGCCCAGGATACGAGCTCACCAGCTCGCGGGTGTTCTGCTCGGCCTCAAGCGTCTGCACCGCACCCGATGACTCGGCCACGATTTTGATTCCGGGCCACGCCGCCATCGCGTGCACGAAGCCCTCCGCGCGAAGAAGCGTCTCCGGCGTTTCCCGGTCGATTCCCACGATGGCCACTCGTCCGGCGCCACCGGCGATCGAAACCACTCGTAAGGCCGCCAGCCTGCCGAACTCCCTCTGGTTCGGTGTGACCGAGGTCAGGTATGGACCGGACGGCTGAACCGGGTCGGTCTGAACAAAAACCACCGGCAAGCGTCGCGCGGTCATTTGATTCACCATCGTCATCACACCCCACGGGTTTGCAGGGCCGAGGATGAGTGCCTTCGCCCCGCGGTTCACCGCGTCTTCAGCAATGCGGATCTGCCGGTCCACATCGTCTTCTCGCGCAGGAGCATTCCAATAGATTTGGTAGCCCGCACTCCTGGCTGCGGCCTCGGCCCCGCGCCGCATGTCTTCGGTATAGGCGGTCCCGCTGGTTCGCGCTACAAACGCAATTACAGGAGGTTCAGGAACTGTCCGCAACACCGGATACAGAGAGACAAGAGATCCGCAGCAGGCGCCGAGCGTGACGACAGCCAGCGGGCGGATGAGTTGTTTGGCATGAACTGTCATAGGACCGAGAGAGGAAGCTGCACCCTCACTGTCGCATCACTCCCTGAGCTTGACGAGCCCGCGACGAATGGCAATGGTCGCTGCCTCTGTGCGGTCCTTTGCATCGAGCTTGGCGAGAAGACTGATGACGTGATTGCGCGCAGTGATGTCGCTGATGCAGAGCGCTTTGGCGATCTCCTTGTTTGTCAGTCCCTGGACCACAAGCTCGAGCACTTCCTGCTCGCGGGCGCTCAGCGAGGTGCGCGCCATCCGCTCGGCCAGCCGCATGGCCAGGGCGCTGGGAATCTGACGTTTCCCCTGGCTCACGGCCTTGATCGCTTCGATGACTTCTTCCTGAGACGCGCTCTTGAGCAGATAGCCGAGTGCGCCCGCTTCAATCGCGTTGAAGATATCTTCGTCGAGCTGATAGTTCGTCAGAACCAGAACCTTGTTATCCCGCCGTGCAGCACGCAGGGCATTGATCACCTCAACGCCGCCCATATCCGACATACGCAGGTCCAGCAGCACCACATCGGGATTCAGCTTCTCTGCCAGCTGCAGACCTTCCTTGCCGCAACTCGCCATGCCAACCACGCTGATGCCGGATTCGCCGTCGAGCATGCTGTGCAATCCGCGGCGCACGACCGGGTGATCATCGACGACTAAAACCCGAATACAGTCCATCCCGTTCACAGTGCTTTCTCAGGTACCTTCTCGCGCCCGGGCTGATTCAGCAAGGGCAAACCGTGCCGCGGCACGAATCCGGCGCAGCCGCCATTCTACGTCGGTCGGCCAGTTCTCGCGATGGTGCAGATGCACCAGGATCAGACAAGCAATGATCAGGGCGACAAATTTTCCCCGGACGCAGGCTGCACGCGTTATTGTTGAGTCGCTGCAATTCGCCATGGCACTCGCAGACTGGATCAAACGTCATGTATATCGACGACCTGGCCTCGAGCAGGCTCCTCCTTGATCGTTTCGCCTTAACAGCGATCCTTTTTGTGGCAGCCTGCGGGAATGTCACGGTGGCGCAGACCCCTCAGGATCAGGCAGAAGCCATCCGGAAGCTGGCCGTGGAGGCTGATCGTGATCTGCATGCGCAGAAGCTCCCCGAAGCGATCGATACGTACCGCAGACTCGTGGCGCTCGATCCCCAAAATGCGAGCGCGCACTCCAACCTTGGGCTGGCCTACTATCTTGAGCGCGATTACGCCGACGCCGCACCGGAGTTTGAGATTGCGCTTCGATCGCACCCAGAGCTTTGGAACATCGTCGCCCTGTGCGGAATCTCCGAGGCACAACTGGGACACAACGAAATGGCCGTCGACCACCTCACGAAAGCTCTCGATCAGGTCGGTGAGCTATCGTTGCGTATGGCGGTGGGCCGTCAACTTTTTACCATCCTGATGCAGCGAGGCGATCTCACGCGCGCAGCGGCGGTGATCGCGGAATTGAAGGACTTGGATCCACATAACCCGGAAGTGCTCTATGCCGCGCACCAGGTGTACAGCCTGCTGGCCAACGAGGCATTTGTCTCGCTGTCGCAGACTGCGCCCGATTCAGCACGCATGTATGAGTTGCAGGGCGATGAGATGGCGCAGGTAGCCAACATACCCGGTGCGATCACAGCCTATCGCCGTGCCATCGCGATGGATCCTCACCTTTCCGGGGTGCACTATGCCCTCGGCGAGGCGCTCAGCGCGTCGCACTCCACAGGCGATCGGGCTCAGGCGGAGTCGGAGTACAAGCAGGCGCTCGTCGATAACCCGCAGGACGAGCAGGCCCTGAGCAGATTGGGCGATATTGAACTGCGGCGCGCCAACTGGCAGGCAGCCAGCGCTGATTTCCATCGCGCTCTTGAACTGCAGGCAGCCGATCCGGGAGCCAACGAAGGACTCGGGGTCGCTCTGATGTCCACCGGCTCCACTGCTGAGGCGGTCACGTATCTGAACCGCGCTGTTCAGGCAGATCCATACGACGATTCGGCGTACTACCACCTTAGCCTCGCCTGCAGAAACGCCGGCGATGCAGATTGCGCGGCCCGCGCCATGAAGCGGTTTCAGCAACTGAAAGCCAGGAAGGAAGAACTGCAGCACATCTTTCTCGACATCCGCAGTGCCTCGGCTCATCCCGGGGAAAGGTGAACCCTCTCCCGTCGACTCGTGCGGGACCAGGCAAGGATTCCCGACACCGCTGGCTGATTGAAGACGAGAATGAAAGCAGACGTACAGAACGGCGTGTCAGGGGACCCCTAACTCACAATACCCGGCCCTCCCCGACCCGGAGAGTCTCAACGATTTGAAGCTGCTCGCATTGCTTGAAGTAAAGGATGGCCTTGAGACCGAAGGGTGGCAGCCCGCGCATTCCAATTCGCGGGTTTCTTTAAGGATGTGTTTCAGGAGCAAAGCACCCATTGGGTTCGATTTGAGCCAATTCGCCGGATTAGTACCCGCAGACGGGCTTCAACCCAACAATCGTTACAGGGGGGCCCCTGGCGATTCTCGACGAGTCCTATATCGCCGAGTCGTAAACTGACGGACGCTGGGCTGCGGTCCTGCTCGATGGACGAGTTGGATGATGGCGAAAGTTGATTCTGCAAACGCGGCGTTGCGGCCGTATTGCACAGGCGACTATCGTTCTGTAAATGAAGGTAGCCCATGACCGAGCGAACACGCAATCACGTCGACGCCGAGTCGAGACAGCCCGGCATAGCATTCACCAAGCCTGCCGGCGCAGTCTCGGGAGAGTTTGTAACCGAGACGTTTGAGTACGACGGTGGACGGCAGATCACGGTGTACGTTCCGCCGCAGCCTCCCAAATCAATCGTCTTCGCGGGTGATGGTCAGCGAATTTCTAAATGGGGCCGATTGCTTGAGAGGGCCGGTGTGCTGTCCACAATGATCGCCGGTGTACACGGGCTGACCGATGAGATGCCGCGGCTCCATGAGTACTCACCGAACTTTGACCCGGAGCGGTTCGCCGCACACGAGAACTTCTTTGTCGAGGACGCTCGCAGCTGGATGAAGTCTCGGTTTGGGGTGGCCCTGCCCGCCGAACGCACTGCAGCGTTTGGCATGTCCGCGGGTGGAGAACTGGCCCTCGCTCTTGGGCTTCGGCATCCAGACATCTACGGCGCGGTCTTTTGTGCCTCGCCTGGCGGCGGTTACAGGCCACCCAATGTTATGCCGAGTCCTCTCCCGCGCGTATACCTCGTCGCCGGGACACAGGAGCCGTTCTTCTTCGATAACGCAACGAGGTGGGCAGACGCGCTGCGCTTCGCAGGTGCAGATGTCGTTATGCATAAGCGAACCGGCTCGCACGGTGGCGCATTCTGGCGCGAGGAGTTCCCATTGATGGTGGCATGGGCATTCGGACGATGACCACCTCGATGTCTCATCAGCGGTCGGCGCCCGAAGTTGATTCCCAGCGAGTCGTTCCGCTGAATGGGCTTGCTAATGCAACTTTGATCAGCCGTTTCTCCCAGAGGAACATAAGGCGATTGGCTTGCGGAAACGGCAGCGGGGCGAGAATCACTCCCTGAACCACGCTGAACATGGCTGTGTTTGCACCGATGCCCAATGCGAGTGTGATGAGACATGCGGACGCAAGACCGGGCGATCTCTTCATCTGGCGCAGTGCGTAACGCAGGTCTTGCCACACCCGTTCCAGGGGCGCCCATCCCCACGCCTCGTGCGTCTGCTCTCTGATCAACAGAGCGTTTCCCAAAGCACGCCGCGCCGCAAACCGTGACTCCTCCGACGGCAATCCGCGCTCTCGCTGCTCCTCCTCTTCCAATTCCAGATCAGCGCGCAGCTCTCTTTCCAGGTCTGCATCGCGCCCGCTGATCTGCCACCAACGCATTCAGCCGTCCTCGCCAGCGGGCCACATCACGCGTGCGACTGCCTCCGCCATCTGCTTAAATTGCGATTCCTCGACCATAAGCTGCTTCCGGCCCTTTTCCGTGAGCCGGTAATACTTAAACTCCCGATTACGGTCGGGAGCGGTCTCCCATTTGGAGGCGTTCCACCCTCTCCGCTCCAACCGGTGCAGTGCTGGATAGAGCGAGCCATGCTGCATCAGAAGGAAGTCATTCGTGGCCTGCTGAATGTGTTTGCCAATCTGGTGCCCGCGTGCCCGCCCGTATAAGAGCATGCGTAAAAAGAGCATGTCTGGTGTGCCCCGAACCAGGTTTGATCGCTGCTGTGTCTGTCTCGTCATGGAAGACAATCTACCCTGGATGAACAGTGATGGTAGATCGTCGACTATCGAGCCGTCAAGATCATAAGCCAACTCAAAGTTCGAAGGATGAATTCAGGCTAAAGCGCGTTTCCAAAGGTTGTTTCGAAACGCGCGTTGGCGATTTGGCGTAAAACGAGAAGTCTCCCGGCCACCAGAAGAGCTACGGCCCTGAAACCCTGGTTGAGTCCTGGCACTCCACAGGCATACCTCCAACGACTCCTAAGCAGACAGAAGCTGTTAATGCTTTGAGGTACTGGATCGGCCGGATCGCCTGGAGACCGCGCTCTTCGGCAATCGCGGAACAGCCTGAACGCCCGCCCAAAGCGTGGCGATCGTTTGCTCGACCACGAGAGTCTGGTCAGGCAAGTCAGGCACAACCCCCTGAATGACCATGAGCGTGGCGAGGCCGAAGATCGTGTACCACCAGGTGTGGGCTACCACCATGTCATCCCTGCCTGGCAATCCTTCATCCCTGGCGACCTCGAAAAAGAGCTGTACGAAACGTTCGAACAACGGCGCGCCAATGTCGTTGATATATTGTCCGGCGCGAATGCCGTTGCGGCTCTCCGGCCCGAAGAAGACGTTGCGGAACTGCTGTGGATGGGCAGTGCAGAACTGAATCAAGCCACGTGAAGTCGCAAATAGACGCTCTTTCGGAGAAGGATGTTCAGCGGCAATCGCGTCGAAGTTCTGAATCAGCTGCCCGATCGTCTCTCGGCTCAACTCGGCAAGAATGTGCCATTTGTCGGGGAAATGCTGGTAGATCACGGCGTGCGTATAGCCGATCTCCTGAGCGATCGCGCGAAGCGTCACGGCTTCGTAGCCGCGATCGGCAAACATTTTGCTGGCAGCCGCGAGGATTTCGCCCCGCAGCCTCTCCTTGCGCTCTGCCCGGCGACTTGGTGATGTGGATGCCACTTCAACAGCTTAGTCTCTTTTGGCGATTCTGGCGACCGTTTGTTGATTTATGACCAGTGGTTTGAAAACCACTGATTATTTTGCAACCAATGGTTATTATGGGTCTCTAATCGTCAGGTCGCGCATTTGGATGGGCGGCCAAAACCGAGGCAAAAGGAGAAACGAGCATGTATTTAGTCATGGGCATTACTGGAAAAGTTGGGGGCGCCACCGCGCGGTATCTGCTGAAACAGGGCAAACAGGTGCGAGCCCTTGTGCGCAATCGCGAGAAAGCGGCGAAGTGGGCGGACCAGGGCGTGGAGTTGGTGGATGGAGACTGGAACTATGCGGCAGCCGTAGCGGCGGCTCTCAAAGGTGTGGAGGGCGCATTTGTTATGTTGCCGGCGGTTTGGGCACCCTCGCCTGATTACAGAGAAGCCAAGGGCGTGATTGCGAATTATGTCGAGGCGCTGACCAGGGTGGTGCCCCCGCGGGTGGTAGCGCTCTCGTCGATGGGCGCGCACAGAACAACCGGGATGGGGATGATCACGGCCTTATCCCTTCTGGAGCAAGGTCTTGGCGGCCTGCCATCTCCGGTTGCATTCGTGCGCGCCGGTGGCTTTTTCGAAAACTTTCTTTTCGGACTACGGGCCGTCCAGGGCGGAACCCTGCCGGTCTTCTACAACCCTACCAACCGGAAATCGACCATGGTCGCGACCGACGACATCGGCGCAGAGGTGGCAACACTTCTGACCGGGCCGGCGTGGTCAGGGAATCGCGTCATCGAGTTGGGTTCGATGGTAAGCGCGGATGAAGTAGCCGGACAATTGGGGGAAGTCCTGAAACTCGACGTAAAAGCCTTTGCAGTCCCGCGTGCAGGCTGGGCGGAAGCGTTCCAGCAGTTCGGCGTCCCGAAGGGCCACACTGGACCTGCCGAAGAAATGTTTGAGAGCGTTAACGCGGGATGGATGGACCTCGGAATCGCGGGTACGGAACACGTAGCGGGTACGACCTCCGCACGCGACGTGTTTGCGGCTGCACAGAACGCCGCCCGGGCGTAAGTCCGGGGCAAGCTGAATCAGCGCGGTTCCCTGGGAACCGGGGCGCTGACGTCAGGAGAGATCGAGGTCAAACAGTAAAGTTCGTGTTTGGCTGCAACGGGCGGAAACGGGCGTCTGATCGTCCGGTTCCGCTCTGACGAAACACCATTCCCTCATGGCTCTGGTTTGCTCGGAGGCGAGCGCCGAATCTGCGGGAGCAGACGCAAGAGGAGGATCGCTTTTCATGAAAGCTGCACACACAATCGATCAATCCGCGCGGGCAGGTCGAGCAACGCAGATAGCTGCGATGGTCATCACCGGCTTTGTCGCCGTCATCTGGGTGTACTTCGGAGGGTTATATCTCATTCACGATCCCGGTGAATGGAGGATCGCCCATCAGCAACTCGGATACCCGCTCTATATCATCCCTCTGATTGGCGTAACCCATATCCTTGGTGGCGCGGGCCTTCTGATTCCCAATGTGCCTCGATTGACGGAGTGGGTTTATGGCGGTATTGCGTTCACGCTTTTACTTGCGTTCTATTCACAACTGAATGGCGGCAGCAGTACCTGGGATAAATTTGATCCGATTCTCGTCCTGGCGTTCGTCTTTGCTTCGTATGGATTAAGACGCTGCATGCGCGCAAACAGGTGGTCGATATGAAGGACACGCTCGGCGGATGGCACTCCCTTGCCAATTCTTCAGCGAAGCTGCTGTACGTTCTCGGCTGGCGCCCGAGCAAGGCAGCAAAGCGCCGCCTGATCCTCGGTATTGTTGAATCCACGCTCGACGAAACCCTGGAACATGACCCGAAGATCGTAGGCAAGCCAACTCGGACTTCCCTTTTTCTCGCGGCTGCGCTTCAAAGCCGTCGAAATCTGCATGCCCCGCGTAGACGATTTCCTTGCCCAGCAGCCTCGACCATGTTGTTGCCGCATCCGGACCACGCAGCATCTTGCCGCTAAACGGTACGCTGACGTACCGGCGCAATACAGGGTGACGGCACTCGAGCAGCCTACCTTCCGCGGCTTCATTCTCGCGGCATTCGACAACACAGTTGAGTTCCTCGGTTCAAAGGACCATCCTTCGGGTTGCTTCACGCTCACTGGCGCTATCTCCCGCGGTACGGATACGGAACCTGCAAAGCTCCTGATGCGAGAGATGCGCCTGCAAAACGAGGTAGCCATCAAAGATCGTCTCCTCAGGGCGCGAAAAGCGGGAGAGTTCCCCAAAGGCGAAAACGTCGATGACTACACGAGATATCTCTCTTCGCTTCTAAGCGGTCTCGCCATTCAGGCCGCGAATGGATCACCGAGAGCTGAACTGAAGCGCACGGCGGAGGTCGCGCTTGGACAGCTCGGCGTTGAAAGATGAGCTAAAGAGATGCTCGCCAGTCCCAAAAGACAGACTGTCAGATCCATTGTCGAGTCCGCTCTTTGGACCTTTCGAGTCCGTGATCGCCGAGGGCTTCGAGAAGCGCGTTATCGCCAATGCGCGCTTTCATGTCTCGCGCTTGTGGAAATGCGATTTGGCCTGTGGCGGAAATTGGGGACCGAATCATCGATTTCCTTCGGTATGCCTGACCAGGCCAAGCCTTTCCCCGAGTATTTGACAGAGGCTCACTATCTTAGGAGACGGAGCCTTACCTCCGAACGACAAACTCGAACACTTTGGCAGCGAAATCCGCGGTGACATCCTTGCCCAGCAGTGCCCTCAATATTTGTGGTCCGATGAGCAGGTCGATTACGAAGTCAGGATCCACAATCGACGGGAAGTCCCCCGCCTCCATGGCTTCCCGCACTGCCTCGCAACCCTCGGCGCGGCGCGGCTGAAAGACCCTTTCGTAGAACGCATCGTAGAGTTCCCGATCCTCCTGGATCGCCATGAGCAGCTTCAGGAATACCCGACCGTTTTCGCTCTGGAGGAACGCCGCAACCCGTACCGTGTACTTCTGCAGCCTCTTCAGTGGAGTGAAGCGATTCCTCGACGGCAGCAGTTCACCCGTCATCTCCAGATAGGCTTCCAACAGGATTTCGTGCTTGTTCTTCCACCATCGGTAGAGAGTCGCGGTACTCACGCCGGCATCCGCCACGATTTGCTGCATCGACACGTCAGCGAATCCATGTTCTTTCAGCAGCCGAAACGCGCTCTTCAGGATCGCGCGGCGGGTCTTTTCGCTTCGGGGACGCCCCGCCGTCCGCTTCGGCAACCTGGATTCGCTGCGCGTGGCTCGGTTCAGCGGATCATCCCCAATGGCAGGTCGATGGCTATTCTTTTTGCGACCGCTCTGCATGACATGCAATCATATCGAAAATAGGATTGTCGTAATTCTCTGATCTCCGGGATCATCTTGACCAAACTTATTGAGCGTCCTAATCCGGCATTCGACTGGGTACCCAAATTCAATCCATGGCTCATCGCTGTGGTGGCGTCGCTGGCCGCATTCATGGAGGTGCTGGACACCAGCATCGCCAATGTAGCCCTGCCTCACATCGCGGGCAACATGGGCGCCAGCAGTGATGAAAGCACCTGGGTTCTGACCTCCTATCTGGTTTCGAATGCCATCGTGCTGCCCATCACCGGCTGGCTGGTCTCGCTGATGGGGCGCAAACGATTCTTCATCATCTGCATCGTGATCTTCACGGTCAGTTCGCTGCTCTGCGGCATCGCGCCGAACCTTGCCTTTCTGCTGCTTGCCCGAGTCATTCAGGGCGCTGGCGGCGGGGGCCTGCAGCCCATGGCCCAGGCGATCCTGGCCGACACTTTCCCGCCGCATAAACGCGGCCTGGCATTCTCCGTGTACGGCATGACGGCCATCGTGGCTCCGGCGATCGGGCCCACTCTGGGCGGATGGATCACCGACAGCTACACGTGGCGCTGGATCTTCCTGATGAACCTGCCGGTCGGCATCGTGGCCATTTTCCTGGTTATGGCATTTGTCGAGGATCCGCCGTTCCTCACGCGCACCACGCTGAAGGAGAGCCGCATCGACTATTTCGGCTTTGGCCTGCTGGCTGTGGGGGTCGCATTTCTGCAGATCGTGCTGGACAAGGGGCAGGAAGACGACTGGCTCGGCTCGCATTTCATCGTGACCCTGCTGATCATCTCAATCGCCTGCCTGGTGACGCTGGTGATCTGGGAACTGCGCGTGAAGGCGCCGATCCTGGACGTTCGCCTCTTCAAAAATATGAACTTCGCAACGTCCAGCGCGATGATGCTCATGGTGGGCGGGGTGTCGTTCTCCACCACTGTCCTCATGCCCCAGTTCCTGCAAAATCTGATGGGCTACACAGCGGAGAGCGCCGGGATGGTGCTCTCGGCGGCTGCCATCATTCTGCTCGTCGAGCTTCCAATCGTGGGCAGGCTCACCGCCCATATTCAGGCGCGCTATCTCATGGCCTTCGGCTGGGCGCTGCTCACGATAGCCATGTTCTTTTCAACGCGGAGCATTGACCTGCAAATGAGCTTTGCCTCGGCCACCTGGGTACGCATCGTGCAGTACATACCCATGGGATTCATCTTCATTCCCGCCACCATGGCCGCCTATATTGGCGTTCCGCAGGACAAGAGCAACGCCGTTGCCGGTCTCATCAACTTCGTCCGCAACATCGGCAGCAGCATGGGCACTTCCGCGGTCACCACCATCCTCGCCAGACGCGCCCAGTTCCATCAGGCCGTTCTCGCCAGCGATACGGGTCCGGCCAGCCGCATGTTTCAGAGATCCACATCTTCGTTTGCCGGATCGCTGACTCATGCCCTCGGGTCGCAGGCGCACGCCGGCGCCTGGGGACATCTTTACCTCATCATGCTTGCCCAGGCTTCCGCGCTCTCCTACCTCGACACCTTCTGGGTCCTCGGCGTGGCCACTGGCGTCATGTTCCTAATGTCGTTCCTGCTCAGAAAGAATGAGCTTCATAGACCGGACCCTGAGGTTCTTGCTCATTAGTTACAGACTCCTTCTGTTAACACCTGGTGGACAGGTCGGCAAGCCTTTAGCGCCCATGCCCTGTTTCCGGCCACCCCGTTGCGGAATTGGAGAGGCGAAGGTTGGAGGCGACTCCGCTCGGTCAGCAATGTCATCGATATGAGATGAATGCTGCAGGTCCGCCGTCGAACTCGCGTTCGCGGTATGCCGCGCGATGCCATTCGCGGTGCGTTCCGACCGGTCAACCTCCGCTCTCCACGCTACGGCATCTCGAGGAGACGCGCTTAACGGAGTGGCTCGGCGGTTTAGTCCCAATCGCTGTATCCACACTGCTCTCCGTCGGCAGCCCGGTAACCGCGCATCTCCGTGCCCGGAGCACTGTCGATACGGCACTATAGATTTTGCCGGCAATCCAGGCGCGTCATATCCGAGAAGCGGGTTCTCCGCTATCTTTCCCCAGCTCCAAGGCCACGCGCCCCGGCATCACAATGGCCTCGGTGCTGAGCTGGATTACCTGAGGAACTGTCAGGTATCGCTCACGATCTTTCGCGGCCCCAAGAGCAACGATGTCACGCAGCTTTCGGAAGAGGGCCAAGTCGCTCTCGGCGATTTGGCCTCAACTGAAATTGAGCCCACGTGCCATTATCGAGAATTGAGTGCAAGCCTAATCCGAGTGAAGAACGGCAATCAGGTTTGTGCGAGCGGCTTGCGAGGCGGGAATCGCGCTCGCCAACAGCACTACAGTCGTCATCAGAACCCATGCAACCGACAGGGAGATTGGGTCGTGGGGCGTGACGCCGACGAGCATGCTTGCGAGAAGTTTGCTCAGGAGAAGAGCGGCCGCAAATCCAAGGGCCCCACCAACCGCGATCAGTCGGGCTGCCTCTGTCACGACGAGACGAAGTACGCCGATTCGCGAAGAGCCCAAGGCAAGCCGTATCCCCATCTCGTGCGCACGCTGTGTCACCGAGTAGGCGAAAACCCCATAGACTCCAACGGCGGAGAGAACGACTGCAAGCATCGCGAAGCAGGCCGTGAGCAGCAAGATGAGCCTTCGCTGGGCAACGAGGTCAGAAACCCGCTGATCCATCGTCTCGATATCGAACACTGGCTGCCGTGCATCGACGGTAGTCACAGCATGGCGCATCGCGTTGGCCAACAGCGCCGGGTTTCCCCCCTGTGCGGGCCTGCCGTCGCAAAAGCCGATCCAGTCCTGGATTGGAACGTAATATGCAGCGATTGTGCAACTCGCTGTCTTTGAAGCCGTCAACGCGGACACTGGCGACTATCGACCGTATATCGGGAGCATCGAAGCGCCTCACGCTGCTTCAGCCGACGCAGCAGCTATCCAGGCTGCCTATCGGGTGCTCAGCACCTATTTCCCGTCCAGCTCGTCGACCCTCGACCCTGCTCGCGCGAACTCGCTGGCGTCGATACCGGATGGCAAGGCCAAGATTGACGGCATCGCAACGGGCGAGGCCGCAGCGAATGTCCTGATCGCTCTTCGTGCCAACGACGGCTCGTCGCCGGCGCAATTCAAGACACCCGGCCCACCTGTTCCAGGCGAATGGCAGGCTACAGTCAGTTGTCCAATTGTGAATGGAATCGCGTCCGGAATCGCTTTTCAATGGCAGAACGTAACCCCGTTCGGTATCCGGAGCGCGAAGGAATTTCTCCTCGGTCCCCCGCCAGCTCTCAGGGGCAACGAATACGCGAAGACATACAACGAGGTGATGACGGTGGGGAGCCTCGACAGCACCGAGCGGCCACCAGATCGGTCAGATGTCGCGACCTACTACGCGGCCACCTCGCCAACCCAGGCATTCAATCAGGCCGCAAGGCAAATCGCGCAGGAACAGAGGCGTTCATTGTCAGAGAATGCCCGGGCTCTTGCCCTGATCAACATGGCGATCAACGACAGCCTGGTCGCTGCGTTCTTCAACAAATACCTCTACAATTTCTGGCGCCCCGAAACCGCGATCCGCGCAGGTAACACGGACGGCAACCGGAAAACCGAAGCCGATCCTAACTTCGTGCCCTTCATCGTGACCCCATGTTTCCCGAGCTATCCCTCAAACCACGGCAGCGCAGCCAATGCGGCAGCCGCGGTGATGAGGCGTCTCTACGGCGAAGCCGGACATTCGATGACGCTGTCAAACCCCGCCGTGCCCACCATCGTCCTGCAATACACCTCCTTCAGGCAGATTACCAACGACATCAGCGACGCTCGAGTTTACGGCGGGATCCATTTTCGAACCGACCAGGACGCAGGAGCGGTGCTGGGGCTGGCTATCGGCAAAGAAGTCTACAAGCACAACCTGCGGCCGGTGCACGATGACGATTGGGATGATAACCGCGACGATTACTGAGTTATCAGCTCGAAAACGATTCACCATTCGTGTCATTCGGTACGGCGATTGTGCGGTCACGCTACCCAAAGGCGAGATCGCACATCGTGCCTAAGTTTTGCATTGACTGCCAAACGGATTATTTCCGGGGGAGATCCACCAGCACCGCATTGGAGCGCTCCTGCTCTCGTTCGAGAACAACCTCACCGGGGAAATATCGAAGTCGCGCATGTCGAAGTCGGTAGGGAGGCTGGTCAACTGCCGTGCGGCACCAGTCTTCAAGTCCATGAGCCGGAGATCCTTATGTTGAATCTCGCCTCGCAGGAAGACGAGTGCCCATCCTCCGGTCACGAAGGCCAGACGTCGAGCTCCGCAAGTCAGGGTCAGGGCGGGCAGAAGATGCGATGCGGCCTCAGCCGTGACAGCCTTCAAGGAAAGTGTGGTGCCGATATCAGGGCCCGAGTAAACAACGAAACGGCCGTCAGGCGACCGCGTGGGATCGACCGAGTACTCGCGGACAAAAAAAGTAGGTGAGGTGCCGTCGATGAGCACGTGAAAGAGGTGTGGGACTCCGTCATGATTAGGCGCCGAGGTGATTGATTGGCCGTCGGGAGCCCAGGCTGGATCGCCCTCGAGCGGCCCAGAAGCGACGTAGTGGTCTAGAAATTGTCGATCATCCAGGCGTTGTTGTCGCCGGGCACTATCGCTCCAAGAATCCCATGGTGACGATCGGGGGCCTGAATCATAAACTCGAATGGTGTGTTCGCGGCGCCCTCCAGGACAACAGACGCTTTCCCGGCTCTGTTGACCTCCAAAATGACCGGCGTTCCCGTCGGAGTAATGCTTGGGATCAGAAGGCCACTGCCATCCGCATTCCAGTCGCCGTTTTCTATCGGCCATTCATTCAGCGTAAACGTTTTATCTTCCCTGGCGACTCCGTTCTCTACGGAAAAAAATCGGATGCTGTGATCATGAGGAAGATCGGCGAGCGTTCTGCCATCGGGAGAAAGACTCCAGTCGTGAACCAGGCCGCGGATTTTCAAGAGTTCGCGGCCGATTCCGCGCCCGGGGTCAAAGGCGAAAAAGTTTACTTCTTCTTTTTCGAATTTGGTAGCGATGCACAAGGTTGACGGCAGACGGGCGCACTGGTAATTGCCAAGAGCGGTATCCCGCAGGACTAACTGGGGCGGCCCGCCAGTGACCGGCTGTCGCATCAGGGATATTGAAATCGAGGGGTTGGCCGGATCAGTTTGCGAGAGGTAAAGCACCTGGGAACCGTCGGCGCTCAGCCGGGGAAG
The DNA here is from genome assembly GCA_963825195.1 of uncultured Acidobacteriota bacterium. Lineage (GTDB taxonomy): Bacteria > Acidobacteriota > Terriglobia > Terriglobales > Acidobacteriaceae > Palsa-343. The sequence continues at coordinate 2,904,752 of CAWGSD010000005.1, read as the reverse complement.
GTATATGCTGTGTCCCCCGACCAGGACGTCCGCCATCGCTTCATCGATCGCCTGCTTGAAAAGTGTCCACGTGCCATTACGATTGGAAACGAACAAGACCGTCCTGCTGTCAGACAGCCAGGCTGTCGCTATATTCCCGTTCGCATCGAGTGTCAGGCGCCGCGGCGTTTTCCACTTTCGGGTACTGGCATCAAATTCGGAGATGAAGGCCTGCTCCTGGGTGTTCCGTCTCCATAGAACCAGCCGCTTCCCATCTGAGGTTACAGTTATCCCTCCGATGCTCCCCACACCACTGGTGACGAGCTGTGGCTGCCCGGTCGCTTTTCCGGTGCGTTCGTCCACGCGAATGGAATGTATTTCCTCATCGTCGCGTTCACCCGCAGTGTTTGCATGAGAGGCAAAGAGAATGCGCCCGTCTGGCCCCCAGGAGAGTGCGGACCCAAGCAAGGTATCTTTAAGGATCACGTGAAGATCGCGTCCGTCCGCGTCGCGCGTCCACACCGACGAAAGGTTCGTGAGGGGAGCGAGAGCATGAACCCAATGGTGCTCGATGCAGGCGATTCGCCGGCTATTCGGCGACCAGGCGGGGGAAGCTATTGAACTACCTGAATGGGTCGGCCCTTCGGGCGGGCTGGCCTCGGCTATCTTGCGGGGGTTGGATCCATCCGCACCCATGACCCAGAGCTGGTTTCCCGCGTTAGGCGGAGACGTCACGAAGGCGACCCGGGTCCCGTCGGGAGACACCGACGCCGGGCCAGCGTTGTCGATGAGCTTTCGCGGAGCGGCACCGAGCAGCGACAGCTTCCAGAGGCTGGGTATCGGCGGCATTCCTTCCCTCCGCATCACCAGCAAATGCGTGCCGTCCGGGAACCAACTGCTGGGATAGGCGATGAAATCCTTCGGCACGTCCCAACGGCGAGTTTCATCGGAGGCAATGACGCGCAGATACAGCCCTGTCGGATCAGCGTAGGCGACGTATTTGCCATCAGGAGAAACAACTGCACGCTCGACCGGGGCGTCGGAAGAATTGGAGGTGACTCGCTGCTCGGTAACGCGATGCGTCGGCGAGTCGTACAGGAAACGATTTCGGATCCGAACCGCGATGACCACTGTGAGGATCAGGCATGCGACGACCAGCAGCCATCGCAGTTTCAGGGCAGGGTTTGTGCTGACTCCGCCTGCATCAACTGGAGTGTTCGCAGCCGGCGAAGTATCTGGGAGCAGTCGAGCGCCAGCCTTTTCTGCGGAGGCAGCCTGCGGCCTTTCTTCTGCCTTGCCGAAATGGCCGTCCAGTCTGGGCGGCGCATTCGACAGTGCGGCAGTCTCATCCGAGGTGGAATCATTGCCGTTCTGCTGCGCTGCTCGAAGATTCCGGCCGCGCGCCCATGCGTGCAGCTCTGTTCGGGAAGCGTAGACCGACCCCATTCTGTCGTGTAGGTGCCGGTGAACGGGCATCCCCTCCCGCTTCTCCCAGCGTTGGACAGTTGTCACGTCGCGTTTGAGGTATGCAGCGATCTCCTTCCATGAATCCAGCCGGTCTTCAAGCTCTCTCTCGAACGGCGATGTGTCAGGGGTTGGTTTGCCCATCGCGCTCTCCAGGAATGGTCCGACCGGGAACCAATTGTACTGCTGCCTGAGAAGGCACGGCAAAAGACCGCATTCTACGGCAAATCGAGGAAAGGACTGCCATTCTGTACTTTACAGCTTGAGTTCACCCGCCGAGGTGCCCGAGTGTGTCCCTGGTCACGAGTAAATCTCAAACTGGAGGCCTTTTATGACAATCAAAACCCTGGCTTCGGCCGTACGCGTGCTTTCACTGCTCTTGTTGGTTTCAGGCACCTGTGCTTTGGCGCAGGAGAGCAGGGACAGAGCAGACTGGCATGGACCGCAGGGCCTGGTGGGTACCTGGCGCTTGCAGGTGACCCCCGTCTACTGCCCCGGTGTCACCACCGGGACGCTCGCGGCGCCGTTTCAGGGTCTCGTTACCTTCACGGGCGACGGCACTATGACCAATACCTTCACCAACACATTGTTTGGATACGATACTCCCGGCCACGGCTATTGGTGGAAGACCGACGACCGAACTTACAGGGACGTTTTCGAGCTCCTGATCGTCGATCCTCCTGCTACAAGTCCATATGTTCCGGGGACGCAGAAAACTTTCGGTGCCATCACACTCCTCGATGAGAACGACCTTAGGGCGCAGGTTATGGCGATATATTTCAACTCTTCGGACATCGTCTACTTAACCAAGTGCAGCAACATAGTCGGCACACGGCTGAATGACAGCCTAACCGAACCCTAGTACGGCGGTCGTCCACGCTGGGCCGCCCTCTTCCACGCTGATAGGATGCGGCTTCCAGGCATCCGCAGTTCTCGCGCTCCAGTCAGCCTCTAAAATTTTCAGCAGTTGTGCCTTTTCGTATGTGAACTCGAATCTCTGCGAATGCGGTATTTTGAAGCCGGATGGAGGCCGTAGGCCGACTGGTTGTTACGGAAACCAATCAACGAGGATCCATCTAAAGAACGTCCGCGACGTCAGGTAACTCTCGTTCGGAAGATTGTAGAAACCCAGTGAGCCTTCGCACGCCCGGTTGAGGTGGTGAAGCATTTGGTCAACCTCCATGGTCCCCCACTGACGCGGGGAGTGAGGCGTCACATTCTCTGCACGACGGCGATACTCCTGCCGCTTCTCCTCCGCGAAGAAGAGATTCCATCCACCTGCGTCACCCGTAACGCCCGAGGAATACAGCGGACAATTGCGACTCCTGACATCAAGAGGTTCCGGGTAAAGATGGCGTGCAACAGGTTCATGAACTGCTTCCTATCGATACTCGTAAATCGCCACGCTTAGCCGGGCCCCAAACACTTCTGCAGGCAACAACCACTTCATCACCGACACGCCCCCCCTGCCGCCCGTCAGCAGGCGTTACTCAGACGAACTCCCAGGGAGTCAGCATCCTGATCTGCGATTTTTCGAAGCTCAATCACCCCGCCCACCAATGCCTCCGGCCTACGCTTCACCGAACACCTCGCGATGTCCCATGCAAGACTGGAGGTCAAGATGGAGTTGCTGGCTCCTATCCTGCAGGGGACCTGCACCCCCCACAACATGCCGGTTTATTCCGGCGCACAGTGCATTATCGCCAAGGCACTCATCGACCCGGGATTTGTAATGGGAAGTCGGCCAGGCTCAGGAATCCAGCAGGCGCTTGCAATCAAAACCTCACGCAAAGTCGGAAGAGTCCGTCCTGGCATTTGCCCGGCTGCTTCCCTCGACAATCGACAATCGAGGATGCAAGCCTACTGTCGAATACAGAGGTATGCGCTGCGCAGAATCATCCGTAATCCGGCACTCTTGATTTCGATCATCCTTACGCTCATGCTGGGCATTAGCTCCAGCGCCGCGGTGTTTACGGTGGTCGACAAGATCTTGTTTCGGCCCTTGCCGTATCGCGATGCAGATCGATTAGTTTCCGTAGGCCTGCAGGCGCCCATCGAACCGCAGGAGTTTATGCTGGGTGGTTCTTGTTACAAGTGGCAGGATAACCAGAAACCTTTTGTTGCCATGACGTCGGAGACTGGTGTGGAGCCTTGCGACTTCACGGAAGTGAATCCCGTTCGACTCGACTGTGTCAGCGTTGAACATACCTTTCTGCCCACGCTCGGCGTCACACCGGTGATCGGGCGTAACTTCCTCCCCGGCGAAGATCGCCCGAACGTACCGAAAGTGGCTCTGATTTCCTACGCTGTTTGGCGAAGCAGATTCAATCGAGATCCTTCCATCGCAGGCAAGGTCATCCACATTGACGGCGAGGCAACCGAAATCATCGGGGTGCTTCCCCAAAACTTCGAGATGCCGCGACTGCAAACTGCAGATGTGCTGCTGCCGGAGTCATTGGATGTCGCGGCGGAGCGCAGGACAGATCCGGGCCATCCCCTGTGGGCATTCGCACTGCTCAAACCCGGCGTGACCCCAGAGCAGGCGAAGACACGGCTGAATCCGCTGTTCGAGTACTCTTTGCGATCGGCGCCGGCACCTTTCAGAAAGGAAGTCCACTACACGGTGCGGCCGCTGCGCGATCGTCAGTTCCACGATGTGCATCGAGCCGCCTGGATCCTCTTGGGATTGGTGATGGCAGTGTTGCTCATTGCCTCAGCGAATGTGGCCAGCCTGATGACGGCACGCCGTGCAGGCTGTCAGCACGAAATAGCCGTTCGCACGGCACTCGGTGCGAGCCGAATTCGTCTGTTGCAGGGAGCCCTCCTTGAGTCCTTCATTTTATCGGCGACGGGCGTGGTGGCGGGAGTGTTGCTGGCGGCAATGCTCGTGCATGGATTCGCAGCGATGGCACCGGGCGGCATGCCGTTTCTGAGCCGTACCCGAATTGATGCGCGCGTAATCCTCTTCACGTTGTCCGCAGGTTTGTTCTTTACCTTGGAATTCGGACTGCTCAATGGCCTCAGCCGCCCACGGCAAATGCTTTGACCAGCCGCGGCGCGCCGAGCAAGCAAACAGCGCGAGTGCGCCAGGTCCTGGTCACCACGCAGCTTGCAGCAAGTCCGCTGCTGCTTGCTTCCGGAGCGCTGCTGGCGTGCAGTTTCTGGACCCTGCAGCGCCAGAACCTGGGAATGAACGACGAGAACGTGCTGATGGCGACGATTTCTCTGGGAACTGCGGACTATCCAACGGCAGAGCGACAGATGGCCTTCTTTCAGCAATTGTGGCGAAACCTGCGCTGGGGCCCCGAAGTGAATGCCGTCGCGTTAAGTGACTCGCTCCCTCCTGGAGGCAATCACCACGATCAGATCTATGCTTCTCTGCGGATAGAAGGCCAGCCTCGGTTTGCGATCGGCACGGGCGAGAATGTGGCCTGGCGGTGGGTCACCCCGGAGTATTTCCGTCTGCTGAACATCCCTCTGATCGAAGGCAGCGGATTCACCGACGACGAAACAGGGTCGGCTAACCACTTTGTCGTCCTCAGGCGCTCTTTGGCGAAACGGCTGTTTCGTGGGCAAAATCCGCTCGGACGACAACTCCGTTTGGCGGTCGGTGCGCCCGCAGACCAGGATCCGACGTACACAGTCGTCGGTGTCGCCGGAGATGTGAAGACTGGCGGCCTGGCAGCCGGCGAGAAGCCGGAGTATTACCGGCTGCGCAGAGATCGAGCGGAGGACTGGAATCGAAGCGCAGCGGTCCTGGTGAGGTCGAGCCTGCCGCAGCAAAGCTGCAGCCGTGGGTGAGAGAACAGGTCACCTCGCTCGATCCTGCATTGCCTGTCGACGTAGGAACATTTCGGGAGCGAGTCGCAACGCTGGCAGATCAGCCCCGCTTTGAGATGCTGCTCGTGGGATATTTCGCGTCTACGGGGCTCGTCCTGGCGATCATCGGATCGTATGGCGTGACCAGTTTTCTGATGGTGCAAAGGAAACCGGAGGTCGGTGTCCGTATAGCGCCGGGCACCAGCAAAGGGGATATCGTTCGGCTAATCCTCGCCGGCGCAATGCGGATGATTGTGCCAGGAGCCGTCGCCGGCGTTGCCCTGGCCTTTGCCCTGTCGCGAATTTTGTCGAGCCTACTGTTTCAGGTTGGGCCTCACGACGCACTCACCTACTTTGGTCGACGATGCTGCTCATCGCCGTCACGGTCCTTGCAACCCTGATTCCGACAGTGGCAGCCACGCGAACGGATCCAACCACTACATTGCGCGTCGAATAGCTACTTTCTTTCGGCATACTCCGGCCAGGTTCCTTTAGATCCGAGACGTGAACCTGAGTCTTTGGCCAAATCACCAAAGCAGTCGTCGAGTTCTAATAGGAAACGGAAAGTCGGCTTTCTGTAAAGGAACGCAGCAGAAACGTGGCCGCCTCGACAATATGATGACATTGGCGTTTTTTCCGGACTGATCCGAACGCCGTCCTATAAATCACGCTGTAAGAGCGCATTGAGCTGATATCGTCGGCTGACTCGGAAAGGATGTCTCTGGGCCAGGGACATGCCGCAGATGGGACGATTTCCCGGTCCTGAAGGCCAAAGTACCGTCCAATCGATTGCTATGTGCCACTGAGAAGCGACTATGAATTGTACCTATCGAGCTTTCGGTGATTGGGGTTGAGCTTGTCCGACATCCTGACTAAGGCTGCAAAAGAGTCCGCTTCCATTTTTCGCATAATGTGTCCGCGATGTAATTGAACTGTGTACTCGGTGATCCCTAACTCAAATGCCACTTGTTTGTTTAGCAGACCGCTCGCCAACATCGGCAACACCTCCCGCTCTCTGGGCGTCAGAGATTCATATCGGACAACTAAGCTGGCATGTTCGGTAGCCTGTCGGCTATTGGCGAGATTCTGCTGCACCGCTCGTTCCACCGAATTAAGCAGCGAAGTTCCGTCAACCGGTTTGGTAAAAAAGTCAATCGCACCTTCCCTCATCGCGCTGACTGCCAATGGAATGTCACCGCGCCCGGTGATGAAGATGATCGGTATTCGGCATCGTTCGGCCTTAAGCTTTGCTTGCAGTTCAACACCAGACATGCCCGGCATGCGAATGTCGGCAATCAGGCACGCGGCCTTGCGCGTGGCTCCCGACTCCAGGAACTGTTCAGCGGAGTCGAAGCAGAGGGTGGACATTCCCGCCGATTCGATCAGATCTTGCAGTGCGCTTTGAACCGACTTGTCGTCATCGAGGATTGCCAAAAGGCTTGGGGTGTGCTCGATCTTCATGGGCCGAAAAGTAATGCTTTCTACAAATGCAGCGCAATCGGATCGTAGGCGAAAAAACTACGACTCAGGTTGTAATCGACTAGAACTGGAGGAAGAGCGAAATTAGCGAGTTGCCTGCAGAGATGAACCCGCGCTATTTAGGAAGAACAAGTTTGAGCTTGTCGGCCATACGGACCAATTCAATGAGTGACCCCGCCTGCATCTTCTGCATTACGTTGCCTCGATGGATCTTTACGGTAGCTTCGCTGGCTCCGATTTCTGAGGCAACCTGCTTATTAAGCATTCCAGACACTACGAGTCCCATAACCTCCCGCTCTCGCGCGGTCAAGACCTTATACCGCCCATACAGTTCGTGGACCTCAGCCTCTTGTTCTCGCGTCGCGCGGTCACGCTGGAGGGCCTGCTGAATCGCGTCCAACAGGTCCTGGTCCCGAAACGGCTTGGTCAGAAATTCCACGGCGCCTGATTTCAGCGCCCTGACGGACATAGGAACGTCTCCGTGCGCTGTAATAAAGATGATGGGTATTTGCAAACCAATCTCGCTTAGCCGGCGCTGGAAATCGAGTCCACTCATTTGAGGAAGTCTTACGTCCAGTACCAGGCAACTCGGATCAGAAGTGAGTTGCCTGCTCAGAAATTCCTGACCTGTTGCAAACGACTCGGCGCGGAGACCAACTGACTCGACGAGATCCTGGACGGCCTGTCGCATGCTGCGATCGTCATCGACGATGAAGACGGTGGGAACGACCGCCGGTTTCATACATCAGCCTCGGTCTCGCCGGGGAGGATGAAATGGAAGGTTGCGCCCGCGCCTTGATTGACAGTGGCCCAGACCCGCCCTCCGTAAGACTCCACGATCGAGCGGGTAATGGTCAGCCCCATTCCAGTCCCCTGCGATTTCGTCGTATGAAAAGGATCAAAAATCTGTTCGGAACGTCCAGCCGGTAATCCTACACCGGTATCGATGATGGAAACATGCAGACGACCTTCGGGATTCATTCGCGATCTGATCGTCAATTCGCCTCCGATATCTTTCATGGCCTCGATTGCGTTTAGCATCAGATTCATGAACACCTGTTGAAGTTGTACCCGGTTTGCCACGACTTTGGGCGCATCGGCCGCGAGTTGGGGACAGATCGTTATTGAATGCCGATCCGCTTCGCCCCTCAGCAGAACGATCATCTCTTCAATTAGTTCCTTCAAGTCAATGAGTTGGCGTTCTGCAGGTGATCCCGTTTTGTAAAAGGATTGAAGACTATTGATAACGTCGGCTGCACGATTGGCGTCCTGCTCAATCCTGGCCGCTGCTGCCCGCGCTCTTTCGAGGTCCGGTGGATCATGTGCCAGCCAACGCAGGAGAGCGTTTGCGCTTGTGTTTGAAGCGGCGATGGGTTGCTTGATCTCGTGCGCCAGGGCGGCGGCCAATTCCCCCATCATGTTGACGCGATTGATGTGTGCGAGATCAGCCTCCAACTGGCGCAGCCTTTCGCGCTCCTTCTCCGCGTCCTTTCGATCCGTTATGTCCATCGTGATGCCGAGGTACTCACCAAGTTCCTGAGAGGGGTCGTGATGTCCCAAGGAACGTAGCGTTCTGATGGTGCCGTCGGGGCGAACGATCCGGTATTCGATGTCATAATCCATTCTTGCCTGGATTGCACCATAGAATTTCTCCCTCAGTGCGGGCTCGTCCTCGGGATAAGTGGCCTTGTAAAGGCGTTCGAATGGAATCGGGCCTTGGCTAGCATCGAAGCCATATATGCGGAGGGCCTCGTCCGATAGATGAAAGATTTGCCCGGTGAGGAAATTGCACGCCCAGCTGCCAGCGTGAGTCAGGCCTTGTGCTTCCGCGAGGTACGCTTGCTCCCGCCGCAGCTCACGCGTTAAGAGTTCCTGCTCCGTAACATCTATCTCTGTCCCGATGAGCCCCCTGAAAATCCTCCCGTTCGTAACCGGAACACCCACGCACCGGATATGACGAATCTCTCCATCCGGCCGCACAATCCGCTTCGTGAATTGGAATTCGTGTTGGTCAACCAACATTTGTTGAATTTTCTGTTCAACGAAGGCCCGGTCTTCTGGGTGTACGAGTCCCAAATATTGTTCGACCGTCGGCGGTTTATCACTCGGATCAAGACGGTGTATTTGAAAGAGCTCCGAAGACCAGTAATCGAATCCGTTCTCATTGAGCGCCCAGCTACCCATATGAGCGAGGCGCTGTCCCTCGCTGAGATATAACTGACTTCGCTGCAGGGCCTCCTCTGCGCACTTGCGGTCGGTGATGTCCTGGCACGTACCGAACATTTGGTAGGGCTGTCCCGACGCGTTTCTCTTCAAATCGCCTGGACTATAAACGATGCGAACTTCACCGTTGGGCCGAATGAGCCGGTGTTCGGTTTCGATGTGCACTCCGTCGCGAACTGCTCGTTCTGCGTTCCGGAACACGTAGTCTCGATCTTCAGGGTGGATCAGCTCTCGTATTATCGCTAAATCAATGGGATCGTCCTGCGGCTTCAGCCCATAGATGCGGCATGTCTCGTTGGAAAACATCGCGCGATTTGTCTGGAGATCCCAGATCCAGTAACCTAAGTGGGCAACGCGTTCGGCTTCCTCCAGTCTGCCCTTGCTTTCTTCGAGATTTCGAGACAGAGCCTGTCTTTCTTCCTCTGCGCGTTTCGATTCCGTGACGTCCTGAACGGTACCGAACAGCCTGCGGGCCTTTCCAGATGCCTCATTTGCTCGATTACCCGGTATCGCACCCCAAAGCTTTGAGGTGATGGCGTGCACCGTGCGCACTTCTCCACGAGGAGTGACGATTCGAAATTCAGCAACGGGGTGGACGCCGGCCTCAAGCTCCACGTCCACTCCGCTGTAGAGTTCTTCTCGGTCCTCAGGGTGGACCATTTCGCGGACCATTGCTATGTCCATTCGATGTTCCTGCGGGTTGAGTCCAAAGATGCGATAGGTCTCGTCAGACCAGATGACCTCACCTGTCTCAAGATCCCACTCCCAGTAGCCAACATGTGCGACGCGTTGTGCTTCTTCAAGTCTGGCATTGCTCTCTTTTAAGTCTCGAGATAGCGACTGTCGCTCTTCTTCTGTGCGTTTGCGTTCAGTGATGTCGCTGACGATACCTATGTACTCGCGATTGCCCGAGCGATCTTCTCCGGCGTGGGCGACCACGTGCAGGTACCTGATCTCGCCGTCTGGCAGCAGAATACGGTGCTCGACATCTAAGTCCATGCCGTTCTGCGCGGCGCGGTCCCTGAGCTGCTGCAGGCCCTCCCGGTCTTCGGGATGGATTCTGTCGAATACCAGATCGATCGTCGGATTCGTTTCTCGGGTGAAGCCCAGAATTCGGAAGGTTTCGTCCGACCATAGCAGTTCGCCACTTCGGACTTTCCAGCCGAAGGTTCCCGAATGACTCAGCTTCTGAGCCTCTGCCAGGTACTGCCATCGTCTTTGCAACTCAGCCTGCGCAGTTTTCAAATCTTCATTTGCCTGCTCAAGTGCAATTGTCCGCTCAGCAACCCGCGCTCTTACGATGGGAATCGCTTCGCTAAGCAGCATCCGAGCTCGGCGCCAGCTACCGCGCAGGCGAATGAACGAGCCTAACATCTTATACGTCACCTTTCGCTTGATCGATCCGAGGCGGATGAAGCGACTGGATCATCGTCCGGATTTCGCGATTCTCGAAAATTGGACCTTCTGAGTTTTCGAACGCCGCGACATCCACCATAACCCGCGCCAAGTCGTCCGCACGAGTCAGATGGATGGGGAACAGCGTCCGAAAGGCGGGGTAAATCCACCGCAACAGGCGGTAACTGAAATTCGGTTCCTTCCGAGGTTCCACTGGGTAGATGTAGGCGGGCCGGAAGGTGTAAATGTGCGGGAACCCCGACCCGAGAAGTGCCCTTTCGGCCTCGCCCTTGTAACGAGCGAAAGCCATTCGGCTTCGCTCCGTCAGGTCCGCGCCATTCCCGCTTAAGAACGAGAACGTCGCGTCGGGGTTGCCGACCCGGAAAACTCGCGCGAACTCGACTGTGTCATCTACAGTGATCCCGCGGAGCTCCGCGTCTGGCACCGCCCCGGTATATGTACCGAGGCAAAAGAGCGCTGCGTCCTGGCCCGAAAGCACCTCCGCGAGCGCGGAGTAGTCAGCAAAGTCTCGATGCAAAACCTCTCTTAGCCTGGGATGGGAGATCCCGAGACTCCCGCGGACAACAGCCGTTACACTTTCGATGACGGGGTGTTCGAGCGCAGAGCGAAGGACGCATCCGCCAATCATCCCAGTCGCGCCCACAATAACCAGGCGAATCTTACTCGGCCTCGGAATATTCATCCACGGCTCCCTGTCGCAGCAAAGCGCCCATCGAGCCCATTTGGCTTGCCGCTGTCATGATATTGGGAGTTCCTCCAGCCAGTCTACGTGGAGCCGGCGCTCTCGAAACGGCCATGAGCGGTCTATCTTCACGAACGTGTCGAGGTAACGGAGGGAGGCGAGGATCAAACGTCGCTTTCCCTCGTCGACTGTTATGTGGTGTGCCAGGCAGTGGGCCTCACCCGTGGCCCGGTCGGCCGTCAGAGTGAGGATCGTGCTCTGTCCGACGAAGTGCGTGGTCGCGTCGCACTTGTTCAGTTCCGCGAATACTGGAGCGAGCGCCTCGCGCGAGGGCAACTCCTGTGAAGGCGCTGGATCCGTGGCGTTCATGCGCACCACGAATTGGGTATCTGCGGTAAAGAGAGCCGTCTGCCCCTTCGCATCACGGCGGTCAGCGCAGTGTGCGCAGGCCTCGACGAGTTCCCGGATGGCGAGGCGGTCTGCAGCTTCTTCGGGAAGGATGGTGACGTGCTGGCTCATGAGCTGGTCTTCTTGTTCGATTCGTTGAGAAGTGCAGTTACTCGAGTATGGCCCAGGATTCGAGAAGTCACTCGATCCCGGACCCACCAAATTCGCGACCAACACCTGAGTGTTTGAATCTGACCCAAGGCGCCTTCGGATCGTCAGGCATTTCATTATCGCTACGTAACCCGCAAGGATTCGAGAAGCCATGCGGCGGACACGGGGTCCATCCGTTGAATTCATGCCGCGTCGTGCCGCTCCATGCTTTCGGCGAGGAATCGATGCACGAGATGGACGGCCATCGCACCCTCGCCAACCGCTGATGCAACCCGTTTGACGCTGCCGGCTCGTGTGTCACCCACTGCAAAAATTCCCGGCACACTTGTCTCGAGCAGGAGCGGGGAGCGGCTCAACGGCCATTGACAGTTCTTGTATTCAGTAAGGTCCGGTCCGGTAACAACGAATCCCTTTTTGTCCAGGACAAAGGAATCTTCAAGCCACTCCGTGCGAGGCGCGGCACCTGCCATCACAAATACATGACGAATTGGCTTGGCTACCTCAAGTCCTAAGGAGTCGTCCTTCCACTCAATGCTTTCCAGATGCGCCGTCCCGGTGACAGCAACAATTTGAGCCAGATAGTGGATTTCGATCCTGGGATGTGCTTCTATCCTGGCGATCAGATACCGCGACATCGATTCTGAAAGTTTCCCCGAACGCACGAGCAGATGCACCTTCGATGATGTCTGAGCAAGGAAAACGGCGGCTTGTCCCGCAGAGTTTCCCCCACCCACTACTGCCACTTCTTCCCCGTCACAGAGCTGCGCCTCCATATGCGTCGCGTTGTAATAGACCCCTCTGCCCGTAAACGCTTCGGCTTCCTCGACAGCCAATCGCGCATATTGCGCGCCAGTTGCGATCACGACGCTGCGCGCATTGAACTTAAGGCCGGACTCCAAAATCACCTTGTATGGTTGTCGGCTGGAGTCGATATGTACGACTGATTGTGCCACCATAAGCTGTGCCCCAAATTTCTGAGCTTGAGCGATGGATCGATTCGCAAGCTCCTGTCCAGAAAGCCCAGTGGGAAAGCCCAGATAGTTTTCAATCTTTGAGCTTGACCCTGCCTGGCCGCCAGGTGCTGACTTCTCGATAACCAGCGTATTGAGTCCTTCTGACGCGGCGTACACTGCTGCTGCGAGTCCTGCTGGGCCTGCACCGATCACTAGAACATCGCGCACACCTTTGTCGATGTTGATGTTGAGATCAAGACAGACCGCCAACTCGGCAATGGACGGATTTCTCAGCACATATCGCCTGTTGCAATAGACGACTGGAATTTCGCCATTACGAACGGCGAGCTTTTCCATCAAATCGCCCGCACAGCACTCGGTGTCAATATCGATGTATGTGAACGGGTGCCCATTTCTGGTGAGAAATTCTCTGAGCGCGAGGGTACGTGCAGAGCTCTTGGTGCCGAAGAGGACGACATTGCCCTCGCCCAGCTGAATCATCAGCAAGCGGCGTGCGACAAAAGCTCCCATGAGGATGTCCCCGAGTTCCGTATCCTTAGAGATGAGCGACAGCACTTTTTCACGAGTGAGTTCAAGGACGACACCATCTTTTGTCACACGTGCCGTCAGGAGCGATCGGCTGCCGGAGATTACAGACATTTCTCCTGTGAACTGTCCTGGTTCGCGAACTGCCAGGATCTTGTCATCCTCACCAGCTCTGCTGATCGAAACAGTCCCGTCCAGGACAACAAAGAGAGGAACATCGGGACAAGAGGGTTCATAGAGGACCTCACCGCACCGCACGGAACGCAGTTGCGCCACTGATCGAATCCGGTCGATGTGTTCTCGATTAAGTGTGGGATTGTCTTGCATCCTGCGAACACCTCGCTCCCTCTCACAGGGCACTTTCTTTGGCCTTACTTTTTCGACTGAGTCCGAGAATCCTCCCTTTCCACGCGAGAGGATCTACCTGACTACACGGTGATGTTATCCCGGGCTTGCTCACAAAGAAACCACATGTTCCTGCAGGTTCGATCGATCTCCACTGGTACAATTTGGCGGTCGGGTCAAGGTCGCCTCGCTCTGCAAGTGGTGATGCCGCCACCAACGGCCGCACTGTTTTTCACGAGTAAAGCAGCTTCTGCCAGTCAGGAAACGGAGCGGGCAGGCTCCCAGTTGTTTTCCGCGGAGGACTAGACACAATGGAAATAACGCGCCGACAATTTGCCTTCTCAATTGCAGCTGCCAGCAGCATGGGGTCTTCATTATTTGAGCCGCTTTCCCCACTGGGTGTTCCGCGCGGCATAGTTCCCGGCCGGGTCACCTGGGCACACGATCCGAAGGCTGTGACCTGGGATGGGAGCGGTTCCTGGTGGAAAGACGCCAACAACAACCAGGCTGTCATTGACCGCATGGTCTTCCACTCCATCCGCGGTCTCACAAATCAAAAGAGCGATGCCCAGGCATGGAGTGCCATCTTTCACTATTTCAATCGCACTCATGGTCGTGGCAACGCCGGATACAAAACCGGCGAGAAGATCGCAATCAAGGCGAACCTGAACAACACAACGGATCATGGCGCAATCGACCGTCTCAACTCGTCGCCCCATTTGATCCTTTCGCTCGTCCGAGGGTTGACCGGTCCAGGAAAGGTGCCGCAATCATCTATCACAGTCTTCGATTCCAGCCGGTTCATTCCGGGACATCTCTACGACAAGATTCACGGTGAGTTTCCGGATGTAAAGTTCGTAGACCATATTGGCGGCGACGGGCGCCTGAAGGCCGAGTTCAAGCCCAACGCGATCCCTTACTCCAAGCCAACCCGCAATGCTACCGGGCTCGATACCACGGTCGTAGAAGCTGCTTACCTCATCGATGCAGCGCTGCTGAAAGGGCATGTGAGTTCAGGTGTGTCGCTTTGTGCCAAGAATCTGTTCGGTGCAACGAGTATTCATACCGACTGGCACAAAAATGCGCACGATGGCTTCCCACACAATCGAGACGGTTCGCCAAGTTACGCCGCATACGTTGATTTCCTGGGTCACAAAGATATGGGAGGGAAAACCATGCTCTTTCTCATCGACGGGCTCTATGGAAGCGAAAACGCGGATGGTCCACCTGTACGCAAGTGGAAGATGGCGCCATTCAACGATGCCTGGCCGAACAGCATCTTTATGTCGCTTGATCCCGTGGCGATCGATTCAGTGGGCTTCGATTTCCTGACTTCGGAATGGCCCGATCTCGTGGATACCGCGAATGCAGACAACTACCTGCGCGAAGCTGCTCTGGCAAACGATCCGCCGTCGAAGACGTTCTACAATCCAGGACGCGATGGCATACGATGCCGCAGCCTCGGCGTATTTGAGCATTGGAACAACGGTACGGACAAGAAGTACTCGGGCAATCTGGGAAAAGCACACGGGATCGAGCTTTTCCCGGTTGGCTGATGGAGGCCGAAGGAGATGGGGATGAGCCGGAAGCGTTCTTCTCTGTACTTGACCGCCGCATCGATATCGGGGACGCGTGCGTTTTAATGGACGGCGCACTCACTGAGTCGATCAGAACCGGGGTGTCCGCATGGCGACCGGAATCTCTTGTACCAGCAGTCCTTGAGAATCGGCGTTGCCATGGGCGTTTGTGGGGAGTAATGAATAATCCTGAGAACTGCACGAAACTGACGATGGGTGGACGGCTGAGCAGCCTGGTCCTCCCGCCCTAAAGCTGGTCGCTTTGCGGCGCGCTTTAGAGTGGGCACCAGGCTGCTTCCTAACCTCATCTTGTCTGAAGATAAGGCCGCAGCGGCCGTGGGATGAAACGCCTATTTTGTGTGGCCCTCAGGATAAGGAGTTGGATTGAAGACGATGGATGCGAAGGTACCGGCCAATTCGGCTTGTGCCGATTGCCCTGACCCACGGTGACGAACAGTTCGTTGGTTGCTCCATTGTTTGTGGTTCCGCCGCCGAAGGCGACTCCCCAGAGGTTATTGAGGACAATCGGTCTCCCGAACTCGTCTCTGATCGTGCCGACAAACTTACCGGTTGATCGGATCGAATCCGTTGATGGTGCCGTCGACGGAGTTGTTTGAAACCAGCAGCGTATTGCTCAGCGGCCCAAAATTGCTGGGAGCGAGGGCAATGCCCCAGGCCTGATTCAGGAGCGGTCCCTTGGATCAGTGTCTTCACGAAGGTGCCATCCTCCTTGAAGATGTCGACGTAGCCGCCGGCGCCGACGTTCGGTACGGCATACGTGACGTACACCATGCCATTGATGTCCTGGATGCCAAATACCGAGAAGGTCGATGGGATCGACGGATCTCCAAACGACTTCACCAGGTTGAAGTTGCTGTCGAACATATCGATTTTATTGTTGGTGTTGTCCGCCGCGTAGAGGAAATTCCCCGACGCGTTGCTGGTGATGGCCAGGCCGGTGTAACTCGCCTTGCTGGCCGAGTTGATCCACCACGAGGGTCGCCAGGTTCTTGTTCAGTGCCCGGCCAGGCGCTGATCGTGCCATCGAGCGTGGCAAAGATGAAAGACGAGGACACGCCCGAGACCTGGAAATCCGTCTTCGATCCGTTGGCAACGATTCCCGTGGGTGTGCCAGGGCCGTTTGCGCCTGTCGCCTCGACCGGTCCGTTTCCGGCGGTGGGAATCACAACCCTGAGCGCTACTTGAGTTCCGGCTGCATTGTAGAGGGTCGACCAGCCGGTGTCGTTATCGCTGATCCACCAGGGCGAACTGGCGCTGCGGGCCAATCCCCAGGGATTGGCCAGCAGTGGATCGATGGTCGGGGCATGCGAATCGACTTGATTCGAAACCAGGTTGGTAAGTTGATATTGTGCGTGGGCCAGGGCCGGAATCATGAGAAGAACGAGGCCGAGGCAAGCGGCGACTGCGGTCCTGCGAACCAGCATATTTCACTCTCCAGGGGAAATTCAGGAGCAGAGGGAGATCGAAACCAGCGGTCGGAGCGACTGGGCTCGGAACCTTCTCTGGCCTCTCAGTTCGTGATCCTAGGCCGAGGCGCGAACGGAAGTTGTCATCCGCTTGTCACCAGTTTGCTAATTTCTCGCGATGGGGATAGGCCCATCGCACTTTCGCCGCAGGTGGCCAGGTCTCGATTTTGAAACCAGGGAAGGCTCAAGGGTCCAGCCGACACATATTATTCCTCCCGATATTTCGGCTTTGCGACTGGAATCCGGCCAGCCGGCGTATCGTGACGATTCAGCGTTGCCATGGGCGTTTAGAGGAGTAACCGAGTGGCTGGGACGGGTTCACGCGATCCGAGGCCTCAAAATCGAGACCTCGGGGCCCCCCGGATCGCTGCCCTGGTCATACCGCCCGCGTTCGGGACCGACCTTGACTGCGGCAGCAATCAGCCCATCGAGCAGCGGATCCTGCTGTGTCTTCAGTGACGCTGGTGAACAGGACTATGTGTTTTTACCGATCGAAGCGATGAAGCGGAGGCCAGTGATGCTCGGTAGAAAACAGTAGGCGCTGCCGCGCGTGACGACGAATCGCTTCGAGGGCGCTAACCCTGGCCGAACTCGTTGGTGATGTCGGAAAGGTATAGTCGCTTGAGGATTGGTTGTTGGCTCCGACGATGGGGTCAGGGCCAGAAATCATTCCACCAACGAAGTTGTCCAAATTCAGCCACTGTGACATGAGGAATTGAAACTGATTGGCGAAGTCGGCATTGATGAAGTAGCCGATGAGTCCCCGTTCGATTCCGTCGTTCGGTTGCTGAGGATTAAACGGCGGACCGTAGGGAACATTGCGGCGCATGATGCGTGCCTGCTGGGTAAAAAATCCCGCGACGGTTTCGTCCCGCGGATTGCCACGGCGGATGTGCGCGCCGATGGGACAAGCGAGGCCCTTGGGATCGGGTTCGGGCTGACCGGGCGCGGCTGATTTGTACAGAAACATGTTCAGGCGATCGGCCGGAATCGGGCACGGTCCTTGTGGGGACAGGGCGAGCGGCATGCCACTGCGCCAGCGGCCCATGAGTTTGGCAGCGAGCTGGTCCGGCGTCAGGTCGATCCTGGGCGCGGCCGTTGCCAGATATTCTTCAAAGCTCGCGACCTCCTGCCTGAGGATCCGAAAGGCTCCGAAACTGCCATTGCGGCCAAGGCTGGTATTGGCAATGCCGGGCGAGTATTGATTACCGAAGGTATTCTTAAACCCCAAAAGGAAGTCGCCCGCCGGCGAGCTTCCGTCTTTATTGACTCCCAGATCAGGATACGGTCGCGTGGGACGGGGCCCGCCGGCCAGAAACGGTTGCGAGAGACCGTCCCGATAGCCGAAATGGACATACCCATCAGGAAGAGCCTTGCCATCATGGCGGTGAGTCAGACGGAATGCTTTCGAGATGGCAGCGAGCAGTTCAGAAGTGCGCCATTCCATCTCATGCGCGGTTCTCGCGAACAGAGAAAAAATGGCGTGAACCTCGGAAGCAACACCCATCCTGCCTTCCCAATTCTCAGGAGCGCTGGCGCCCACGTCGAAGATTTTGCTGGCGCAGCCGATGGCTCCACTGACGAATTCCGGCGCGAATCCCGCGATCAGAGTTGAAGGAACCCCCAAAGCAGAAAGCCCTTCGTAGGTGAAAGACAAATTCAGCGTGTAGTCGGGCTTGACATGCCATTCGGCGGCGGTCGTGACTGCCAGACACTTCGGATTTACCGTCGCGGGAACTGCCGGGACTAAGCTGCCGACGACGGCTCTTGCGGCGTCTGCGTCCGCCACCGCGGCAATAAAGTGACGCACGTGGACGAACGAGCCGTAGCCACGCAGAATGATCCCCTGGATATCTTCCAGTTCGAGCGTTGTCACGGCCACTTCCATGGCGCTTAGTGCGGCGGATTGCATCCGTTGCTCAATATCTGCACAACGGTGCAAGCGGGATAGGCCGAGTAAAGACCCGTCGGCAGGTTGTACTGGCTCACGAAGGCCTGGAACGCTGCGACGTGCTGTTGCACGGGAAGCGGAGGCGCCGGGTCGACGCAGGAGAGAAGCAGGTTAAACACATCTCCGACTATGTTCGTGAATGCCTGAATATACGCGTCAAAGTCGCCGTCATACGTCGTTATTACAAATAGATATTGCGTGCCCGGTATCATCAGAAATCGGGCAAAATGGACCGTACCTACTTGTGTAAGAGCGGCATTAATCCTGGCCTGGTTCTGTTCGAGATAGTCGAGTATGGTTTGATTTTTTCCGGGTTGGATGTTGAGCATTAGATTGAGAGGACTCTGAACGGGCAGAGATGCGGGGGACGACGACATACGAAGTCTCTCCTTCGGCTCAAATTGTGGCGGAGATAATTTAACCACAGATCGGTAAGCCGCGCCGATCACCTGCATTGATTTAAATTCGCCGCGCTTTCGATCGATTGCGGACAGCCATCTCTCCGGCCTAATCGCCAGGAAACAAGGTCACATCTATTGTGCGGCGGCAGTTCTTTCGCCAGCGCGACTGCTTCTTTCTGAACTAGCGCAAACGCCATTTGCCGCAAGACGTTGAAGCTCGGCAAATCTCCGAGTCACGAAGTGAGCCGCGGGATAGTGATGTGAAGTCGGCTTGGCGGCAGTTTTACGGTAGCGATCGGGAAGGGGGGCTTGTCGGGACCCTGGCCCGTTTGCCGATACTTATCGAGCATTCGTCTCGGAAGGCATTCTCGATGCGTGCGTTGGGCTGTTGTCGTTATTCCAGAATTGAATCGGACACTGCCATGCGAGCGCGTCTCCTATGGACATCGAAAAGGAGTCGTGTTATTTTCTTTGCAGTATCCAAAGGAGCACTTGTGCCTGCTGAGAAATCCGAGGTCCTGCAAGGCACGCTTGATCTGATGATCCTGAAAACCCTGCACGCCCTGGGTCCGCAACACGGATTTGGAGTCGCGCGCCGGATTGAGCAGGTGAGCGAGCAGGTGTTGACGCTGAATGAGGGTACCGTCTACACCTCTCTTCTGCGGCTTCAGCAGCAAGGCTGGATCGATTCCGACTGGGGCATTTCGGAGAACAACCGGAAGGCCAGGTTCTACCCAATCACGAAGCGTGGGCTGAAACAGCTAGCGGCCGAAACAGAAAACCGGGAGAGAATTTCAGGCGTCATTGGCCGAGTACTGTGTTTGAAGGGGCAGAAATAGCCATGTCGACTTCCTCGATTCTTCGATTTATGTCGCGACTCCGGGGGCTCTTCGGTCAAGGTCAGGCGAATCGCGAATTCGGTGACGAAGTTGAGACACACATTGAACTTCTCAAGGATCGGCTAATGCGCCAGGGCATGAGTCGCGAGGATGCAGCGAGTGCGGCGCTGCGCCAATTTGGCAACACTGTGCTTATCGAACAGCGCCAGAGAGAATCGCGCACATTTCTGTCTTTCTCTACTGTCTTCCAGGATTTGCGCTACGGCCTCCGTGTGCTGGGCAAGAGCCCAGGATTCACGGCGATTGCTGTTGCTTCCCTGGCACTGGGCATCGGGGCGAATACGGCGATCTTTTCCGTTGCCAAGAATCTGCTTTACGACCGGCTCGGCGTGTCGCATCCGGAGCAGTTGCGACTATTGGGATGGGCTGGCGACGACAAAGTAGCGGTGCATAGTTACTGGAGTTCCTATGAAGCACGCGATGCGGGTATGAAGAGTGAGTGCTTCTCATATCCGGTGTTCCGCGAATTGCAGGCGCACAATCGATCGCTGCAGGGCCTGTTTGCCTTCAAGGATCTACCCACGAGCGCATCGGTTCGTGGCAGCGCCCAGCAAATGCAGATGGAACTGGTTTCAGGAAACTTCTACTCCGACCTCGGCGTAAAGCCGCAATTGGGCAGGACGATTCAACCCTCCGATGATGTCGCGTCAGAGGCCGGTGCCGTCGCAGTCATCAGCGATTTGCTTTGGCGCCATGAGTTTGGCCGCTCGCCCGCGGTACTGGGGCAGACGATCGTCGTGAACCAGACTATTTTGACCATTGTGGGCGTGAATCCTCGCGGTTTTACTGGAGCGCAGAGCGTGCAGCAATCGCCGGATTTGTTTGTCCCGCTGAGCATGCAGCCATTTGTGAAGCCATGGGGACATAGAAGATCGCTGCTGGCGCAGACGGATAACTGGTGGCTTGAGGTGATGGGCCGAGTCAAACCGAATGTGACCGACCGGCAGCTTCGAAGCGACCTGAATCTGGAACTGGCTGCTGCCGTTCGCGGAACCATGACAGTAAAGGCGGACGAGAGCATTCCGCGTATGGTATTGGCCGATGGCAGCCGTGGCTTGCATCAGTTGGATGGTGGGTTCAAGGGTCCGGTCCATGTGCTTATCGTGCTGGTGGGGCTGGTGCTGGCGCTGGCCTGTGCCAATGTGGCCAACCTGCTGCTGGCGCGGGGTTCGCAGCGCGAGAGAGAGATGAGCGTGCGCCTCGCGCTGGGCGCGGGGCGCGCGCGTGTGCTGCGCCAGTTACTCACCGAGAGCCTGCTGCTGGCGGCGCTGGGTGGCACGGGTGGGCTGCTGCTCGGCTACCTGGGGCGAAACGCAATTCCGCGGTTGCTGACGACTCCCTGGTTGCCGTCTCAAATAGACATTCCTTTCGATTGGGGCGTGTTTGGCTTCTCTGCCGCGGTCACCCTGCTGACGGGACTTCTGTTTGGCCTGGCTCCAGCATGGTCGGCGGCGGGCAGCGAGGTGAGCAGTCGCCTGAAAGAGGGTGCGCAGACGGCCACACGGCGGCGCCGGGGCGCGGGCGGAAAGATCCTGGTAGGCTTCCAGATTGCACTTTCAACCGTGCTTGTGATCGGGGCGGGGCTGTTTCTGCGCACGGTATTGGCGCTGAGCGAAACAGACGCCGGATTCGGGACAGACCATCTGCTGCTGGCGCAGATCGATCCTCCCCAGCAACGCTATCCGGAAGGGAAGGATGTCGTTTTGCATCAGCGGCTGGAACAGGCTTTAGCTGCCGTGCCGGGCGTGCAGGCGATCACTCTCATGTCCACGCCCTACCTTACTGACTCCATGAGCAAGATGGGTTTCATGACCGAAGCGGAGAGCGCAGATCCGACCAAGGCACACGGCGAGCGGGATGAAGAGGTGGGCAACCGTTTCTTTGAGACACTGGGCATTCCGATTCTGGCCGGTCGCGGATTTGGTCCGCAAGATACGGCGACCTCAGCCAAGGTGGCCGTGATTAACCAGAGCCTGGCCAGGACACGCTTTTCCCATGGCAATCCGATTGGGCAGAGGTTCCGGCTGGAGGCAAACACGGGCGATTGGATCGAGGTTGTGGGCATCTGCGCCGACACGCGGTACCAGAATCTGCGCGAGGAAAATCCGCCGCAATTCTTTTTGCCATATGTCCAGCAGACGGAAGTTGGTGGAATGAGCTATGTCATTCGCACGAAAATCGCTCCCGAGGCCATCGTGCCCGCGCTGCGGCGTGCCGTGACGCAGATCGATTCGGATCTACCGCTGGAAGACATTCGCACCCAGCAGGAGCAGATCGGAGAAAGCATACGCATGGAGCGCGCTCTTGCTGCGCTGATCACCGGCTTTGGATTGCTGGCGCTGGCTTTGGCCGCAGTGGGCGTCTACGGCATCATGGCGTATTCGGTGGCCAATCGCAGAAACGAGATCGGCATTCGTCTGGCGCTGGGAGCGCTGCCGGCACAGGTTCGCGGCATCATTCTGCGCGAAAGCGCCTGGCTGGCGGTTACGGGGATTGTTGTGGGTGTGAGCGCAGCGCTGCTGCTGACACGGCTGGTGAAGTCGATGCTCTACGGGATTCAATCGTACGATCCGACAACAATGACCGCTGGGATTCTGGTCCTGCTGGTGGTTGCGCTGGCGGCAAGCTGGATTCCGGCACGGCGGGCGGCCGGGGTTCAGCCTATGGAGGCGTTGCGCCACGAATAAAGACCGAGATCGGGAAGTCGGGGACTCAAAGATAGAAAAGGTTGTACTTTCGGTTCATGCCATATCGCCGAGTCGCTCACAGACACCCTGGCGGAGAAAACGAGGTTCACCAGTACGCCCTGTTGCGAACTGTGGCCCGATGAAGCTCTCATGATTTGACCTCAAGCCCTGGAGAGGTTGCCAGAGCTGATTTGAGCGTATCTGCGCGGCCTGTCTGATTCATCCCCCAATCCAATTTCTGAGATTTTGAGAGGTTGTGCCATGGAGAACTCACTGAATGCTGCAGATGCCCTCGTGCGTCTGGAAGAGCCTTTTGCCTCGAAGGACGTAAAGTGGCTGGTTGCAGCTACTTCGAGAGACGGTCACAAGGGGCGGCTGACGCCCTATGCCGATCCACGGCCTACACGGACCGCCTGAACCACATCTTCACAGCGAGCGGCTGGATCTGCTGATCACTTCGCACTGGCGGATGACGGACTCGCAACCAGGCGCCCGACTCCCTATTGGCCCGAGCTCTGCTTCAGGTAGCTGATCAGGTCCTTGCGTTCCTGAGGTTTGGAAACCAGGAAATCCATGTCGTTGCCGGCAATAAATGCGTCGGGGTCGGTAAGCCATTTCTCCAATGACTTCTCGTCCCAGACGACATGTGCCTTCTTCAGCGCCGAGGAATATGCAAAATTGGCAACCGTGCCGGAAGTGCGCCCGTAGACCCCCTGCAGCTGTGGACCTTCGTGGTTCTGCGTCAGTGCATGGCATCCGGTGCAGCGCTTTTCAAAGAGTGCCTTGCCCCTCACGGTGTCGCCCTCTCCGGCGACCATGGCGCCAGCCGGCACGGTCTGCGTCCCGTGTGCCCACAGGCTGAATATTCTCACGTCGGCATCCGCGATCTGCGCGTTCCAGTGAACCATTCGATACTGCACTGGAGGCATTTCATGTGATTTTGTCTCCTGCACCATTTTCGCCGCCAGTGTCTGTCGCTGGTCTGCCGAGTAGGTATCCCACAGCGAAAGATTCATCGCTTTCCGGGCCTCGACAATATCGCGCTCCATCAGCCACGAGACAGGCGCAAAGTGGTCATAGAATGGCGCGTGCGCCTGATTGGAGTGGCAGTCTGCGCATTTTTCAATCAGGATCGTGCGCACGCCGGGCGGTACCTGAGTGTTGTTCAGGATTGACGTGTCCGCAGATTTCGCCGCAAGCAGGCCCGCATCCCCGAAGGGGTGCATGCGGGCCATCGCGACCGAAGCCACAAAGGAAAGTGCGCTACAGATCACTGCGGTCCGGACCCGACTCACGACCGCTCCTCCAGCGACGAATCGACGATGGCCAGGTGAGAGTGTTTGGCAACGTATTGGACTTCGGCAATACCCAAAACGCTTTTCAGCTTACCGGCCGGAACCACCATGGGACCTGCGTGCGGAGCTGAGCCGGGTGCAGGCTGTGGAAATGCGGTCGAGGTCGCCGTATGGAAAGCGACGTTGCCCTCCACTTTCTGCACCACCTGGTGTATGTGTCCGTTCAGCACCGTCACGGAGCCGAATCGCTTGAGATACGTGAGTGCCTCCGCTGCGTCCGGCGTGCCCCAACCCCACTCCGGATACACCATCCATAGCGGAATATGAGCAAAGATCACAATCGGCGTCGAAGCCGAATGCGAAGCGAGGTCAGCCTTGAGCCAGCTAAGCTGATCGTCGCCAAGCTTGCCCATGGCATCGACTTGCTGACAATTATTGAGCCCGACGAAGTGAACGCCCTTATGGGTGAAGCTGTACCAGCCTCTGCCACTGGTTCCCTTGCCAAACCGTTCCAGATACATTTGGCCGTCGTCGGTTGCAATGTCGTGCTCTCCCGGAACATAGAAGGTTGCGCCCGCCCTGACGCCCTTGATCAACTGCTGAGCTGTGTCGAATTCTGCCTCCTTCGACGAATGCGTGATATCGCCGGTGTGCAGCAGCAGGTCCGGTTTGCTCGGGAGCCGATTGATCTTGTCGAGAGCCAGCTTCAGCGTCCCGGTCACATCCTGATTAGCAGGCTTATTGAAGCCGATGTGGCTGTCGCTGATCTGGACGAAGCTGAAGCCGGGCCCTGCATGGCCCATCGACCCGCTTGCTTCTCCAGATGTGGCGGCAAACAATTTCGATGTCGGCACTCCGCCCGCCATCGTCCACAGCAGGCCAGTGCCCACCCACGCCATACAACTGAGGAAGTTTCGCCGGTCAATTCCATCGTTGGCAGGCGAGCCTGACATCAGGTTGGGTTGTGCCGCTTCCGCAGCGTCGGTTCGCTGAACCAGTCGCTTCAGGTGATTAACGCGATTCGCATCCTTCATGGGAGTTCCTCCATGGATGCAAACTGCGGTCCAGGCAATTTATTCCCGGCCCATGGGAATAACTTTGTCCGATTCCAGTTCTCATCTCTGGAGAGAAGATGAAATAGTACGGTTGTGACGATGCGTTTCCCGCGGAAGCGAAGGGCTTACGAAGTGGGTCCCCGAACCTCTCCGTTCGAGGACCTGGCGTTGCCGCTGCTCCCCTCGCTCTACAACCTGGCCTTCTGGCTCTCGCGCAACGCTACCGACGCGGAGGACCTGGTGCAGGAGACATTTCTAAAGGCACTTCGCGGATTCGAATCATTCGAGCCGGGCAGCAACTTCAAGGCATGGATCTTTCGCATCCTCCGAAACACTTTCCTGACCTCTCGTACCGGGTTGGCTGCCAATCGTACGGTTGCGCTCGAAGATGAGTTGAAGGAAGTAGGAGACTCGGGGCCTGCGGCATATCCAGAGGCCGCCATTGATCGGCAGACTCCGGAAACGAACCTGCTTCAGATGGCAGACCGCGCTGCTCTCCAGGAGGCTATGGAGACGCTGCCTCCGGCGCTGCTCGAGGTCATTTTCCTCTGTGACGTGGAAGAGATGAAGTACAGGGACATTGCCATCACCCTTGAGATTCCAATCGGAACGGTTATGTCCCGGATTGCACGGGCGCGCGTTGCCCTTCGCACGGCACTTGGAGCTCAACACACGTCGTTTAGGGAGTTTCGCGCATGACCGATCACCTGTCTCACGCCATTCTGAATGCTCTTGTGGACGGTGAACTCACTGCTGATCAACTGGCCAGCGCAGATCAACATCTCGCTGGATGCCCGTCGTGTACCTCATATGCTCTGAATCAGAGCCTGCTCAAGTCCACCACGGCGAAGGCGGGACAACGGTACCAGCCACCACCGCATTTGCAGGAGCGCCTGGCGCGATTGGCAACCCAGGAAAAATCCTGGCCCCAGGCGCCAGGTTTCGATCCAGCGCCCGTTTCTCCACCGCGGTCAGTTTGGGGATTTGGATCGCTGGGCTGGGCCGCCGCCGCTGTGCTCCTTCTCGCTTCAGTGAGCATGATGCTCTTTCAACGCGCCACGCAACGGGCCGAGGTTGCCTCGGCCGAACACGCTGCGCTGATTACCGAAGTCTTCGACCAGCACGTTGCCACTCTTGCCGATAACATTGCGCCGCAGGTCGTTTCCACTGATCGACACACGGTCAAGCCGTGGTTCCAGGGCAAGATCCCGTTCAGCTTCAATTTGCCCCAAACCCTGCCAGGAGACACGACCCTCGATGGCGCGAACCTCACCTACCTGGGCGACCAACCCGTTGCCCAGTTGCTCTACAGTATCGGCAGGCATCGTGTCTCTGTCTTTCTCCGCCAGAGCTCCGCAGAAGGGGAGTCGAATCAGTTTGCCGCAGAACGAGCAGGGTTTCATGTGATGGCCTTCAGCACGAACGGTCTCGAAGCCGTCGCGGTCAGCGACGTCGATCCGGCTCGCCTGGCTGAATTGGTCAGCGCATTAAGGAACGCACAAACGGAAGCTCAACCGCAACCGAAGTGACCGCAACCTCCGAGAGCTTCGTCTTCTTTGTCGATCGACATGAATAGCTGGGTTGTCGGCGCGGTCGACAGGATGGACAACGGAAAACGTGCTTCAGCCCCGCAATCTTCCATGGGGCGTGGCCTCCTTCTCGTAGTGCGCTCATGGCGCCGAGCGCTGAGATGTCGTTGTAGGCGAAAAGCGCGGTGAACCGCTCGCCGCCACGAAGTAAATTCTGCGCAGCGACGCGACCCTCTTCGGCACGGCGCTTTCCCACAGGTTCAAGTCGCTCCAGCTGAACCGTAAGACGAGGATCGACTCGAACGCCCAGAGCCTTGCATCTTGCAAAGACGGCACTCCAGCGGATCTTCCGTGTCGCCGCTCCCTGCCGGTCCTTTGATGAAGGCGATTTCTTTTATCGCTGGCATGGTATCCCGGCACCAGCGGATATTGCTGACCCGTAGAATTCATCGACCTGAACATTGATTTGGGCAATGAACCCCTGTTGATGGTGGTGCTGCGCCACGAATGATTTTCCTGGCTACAACAAAATAGTGGAGGCTGGACGATCTTCGGACGATGGGCTAATTCGCGTTTCAAGAAGAGTTCTGGACCTGGCAGCTTCTCGGCGTGCTATCTGCGGTTTGGCGCTCCTGGGCCTACGGGAAAGGGGGCACGCGAGGAGCGTGCCCCCTTTCAGCTTCCAGACAAGAATATCGAGCATCCGGATCTCGGCGGTTCCGTGAATAGCTCTTCTGTGTTCGCGAACAAAAGCTCGGCAATCTGCTCATTGGGGTGGGCACCCCGATCTTCCTGATCTGGAAATGTATCGAAGATATGTGATAAATGATTCATAGTTGAGCATCAATGGAGGTTTAGCGTATCGCGGCGTCAGCGGCTACAGCCATAGCCTCCAATAGGTTGAGAAACCGCCTGGACTGGCCGGTGAAGAGCCCATCGGCAATGAAGCTGGCGATGGTAGCGACCGCTCCGCCCGCGACATCGCTCAGCGGACGAATGACTGAGCATTTTGGCAGGTCCGGGGCGATAAACTCGCAGGGGACGGGGAAAATCAGGCTGGGTTGAATCAGCGAATTCGGCGGATTGCTGAAAAAGTTTGGAAACGTCAGCCCTTCATCCGTCACTGGCGCGACCGGTCCCTGCACGCCGTTACCCGCAAAATCGACCCATTCCAGGAAGTGAGCGATCTCGTCTCCGCCGATTCCAAGGGTGATGGCAAGAACCTGCGGATGCTTTACCTTTTGGCTCAGGGCTGCATACAAACTCGCGCCCCCTTGTTCGATGTATCCAAAGTGAAAGGCTGCCGTGTTGGCGATCACCTGGATATGGCTGGCATCCTCGAAATCTGCATCCGTCACGGGAATGGCTGTGCGGTTCCTGATACTGATTGCCTGTGGGTAGGTCGTACCGAAGTCCGGATTAGTTGCACTGCGGTAGCGGATAAACCAGCTGGTGTCTACATTCAGGTGCATCAGGTTGGTCAGGCGCCCGATATCCTGCGCTCCGGTGGCCTGGCTTCCAGTGAGGGTACGGAACTCGTCGAAGTTGACTGGATCCGCACCTTTGGACTCGAGATATCCGTTCAGGAAGTTTGCATGACTGATTTCGTCGAGGGTATTACTGGAAATATATTGCGGACCATCGGAATCGAGGTTCGACAGAGCTGACTGATAGCCGTTCATGAGCTGGCTCGGATTAACTTCAACGGGCAGTTGGTCACCGATACCGCCCAGTTCCGCATATTGGGTCCACAGGTCGGATTCGATTAACTCGGCAGCCGCCAGGAACCGGAGAATGGCAACATCACCCGCATCGAGGTCACCGTCTCTGGTCTTACCCTGTGCATGTGCTGAAGCGGAGTGAGCTAAAAGGCCCGCGCCAATCGCAGCGCTGCCTGCCAATAGGCCGCTTTTGAGGAATGAGCGGCGATTCGATGGATGCTTTGGATGACTTACCGATGTTTGCATGGTTGCTTTTACCTTTCCTGGATGTTCTAAGTTAGAGCTCTAACGACAAACGATTCGTATTCCTGCGCAATAACCTGCGGCTCCCTCAGAGACTTTTCAGGAACGCAATCAGCGACTCCCTGTCCCGGCGGCTCAGTTCCTTAAAGCCTCTGGCGGGCTCACGCGCTTCGCCCTCGTGACGGGTGACAGCATCCTCGATGGACAACGATCCCAGGTCATGCATGAAGCGAGCCTTGGTACGCAAACCCCAAAGTGGAGCTGTTCTTAATTTGTTGGCTGTGTCCTGCGGACCAACCTGAACGATCCCATCGCCAGTTCTAATGTCATGTAACAAATAGTCGCTATAGGGATGGATGATTTTGTCACCCAGTGCGTCCGGAACAGTGAACATCCCCCCATCGATCACCGTTCCCGCAGGAGCGGTGGTAATCGATTCCCTATGGCAAACGGCACAACCAAGCTGCCTGAAAAGCTCTGCCCCTCTCAGGGCGGCTGGAGTCGCGGCAAGCGCCGTATCCCGGGGCGGGACCATGGTGCCGCGAACAAACTGAGCAAAGTGGTCGATGTCAGCCAGGCCGAGTTCGTCCGGCTGATCTTCGATGCCGGTTGTGGTGTTGAGGACCGTTGTCACGTTGGTGGGCCGAAGCCGATTGGTGATTCCCATCTCATTCAGATAGGCGTCGGCAATAAATGAGAGGAGGCTGCTGTGCTGGTCCTTCCATCCGAAACGCCCGACCCGGGTTTGCCCCGGAGCCTCAAAGATCGGAGCTTCGACGACCTCCCCATGAATTCTGCCATCGGTCGCCTGCGGCTGTTCCTCGGAGATTGCGATCAGGGTGCTATCGTCAATCGCTTCTACGAATCCGTCTCCGAGAGTGTTGAGGGCCGCGCGCAACGTCCGGATGTTTTCTGTCGCAGGTATCTGCTCCTGGGCTTCCGGACCGATAGCGCGATCATTGACAATGGATCTGCCAGTGATCGTGTTTTTCCCATCGTTGATGAAGATCGTCGGATTGACGAAGTTGCCATTTTCGTCATTGTGGCCAACCCGGAGTTCTGTAATCTGGCTGGCTGCCCCGCTATTGGGATTTTGGTGGCAATTGACGCAACTCGTCGCGTTGTAGACCGGTCCCAGCCCACCCGCAACCGTTTCGTTTTCCTCGTAAACCTGCTGATCCCGGGCGAACGTATCACCAGGAGGTTCAGCGATTCCGTTGCTGACGCTATGCGCGCCATTGAAACTGGGCGTGTTAAAGCCGGCCGGCGCTTCTGTTGGGGACTTGGCTGCGACTCCCGCTAGTCTGGTGCCCAACGTAGTCAAAGTCACGATCAGGCAGGAGGACAGGAGAATCCTCCACCGAAAGGGCGTAAGCATTGGCATTCCTCCCGAGACGTTAATCGCTTACGTCCCTGAGGGATGTAAGCTGGCTGACTTGTTGCGATCAATTGCACATAGCCACAACGGAACGATTGGGAACCACGGACCTGGACTCGGAGGTCCCGTGCGTATGCAAACTGAGTTGTGCGAGGATTATTCCCACGGCGGAAGATAAAAAATGCCTTCTCGCAAAATTCCGTTCGCTAGGAGGCGGGGCCGTCGAACCTCGGGTTTCACGTCTGCAAAGAAAAGACCTGAAAAAAGCTGGTTGCCAGCCATGGAGCCCCTGTCATGCCAGGATTAATCGCGGAATTTCATACGTGCCGTCAGAATGTGAACGATGGCTCGCAGTTCAAGCAGAAGGGAGAGATGTGTCACTTTGCAAGCCGATGTGGAGGAGTGACGCCAAAGGATCGACGGTGGGAATGGCGATCCTAAATAGGGTTCCGTCTCTCTCATCGAGGCGGATCTCGCCACCGTGATCCTCGACAATCTTCTTCGCTATCGCGAGGCCAAGCCCGCTGCCTTTGGCCTTTCCGTGGCTGACAAATGGTCGAAAAAGGGACTCCTGTATGTTAGGGGGAATGCCGGGGCCGTTATCCCAAACGCAAATTTGCAGGGAGGCTTGACTTCCGATCGTGGTTATGACGACTTGCCCCGAATCCGGAGAAACCGCCTCACAGGCATTCAGGACAAGGTTGGCAATCACACGTTCGAGACCGTTCGAATCAAACCAGGCCACAGCGTGGCCTTTATGATGGTGTGTAATCGTGACGCGCCTGTACTTCTGCCTCGCACAGGTCATACGGATAGCGCGCTCGACGGTGTTAATAATGTTTCGGGCGGCGGGGCGAAGACGATCGCAGTTTCTCGAGCACTCAAACAGCGAAGAGATCAGCTCATTCATCCGGTCGACAGCCCAACGGATTTCCTGGTAAAACTCGTTCCTTTCGATCCCGCCGATCTCTGATCGCGTGAGAAACTCCGCGTTGGCGAGGATAACGGTCAACGGAAGGCGAAGATCGTGGGAAATGAGCGCGACCATCCTGCCTATGGCGGAAATCCGCTCCGGAACCGCAAAATCCGTTGATATGCTCTGCGAAGGCGCGGTAGATAATGTTTGCTCCGTACATCCTGCTTGCTCAAGCATTTGACAGACCTTCCCTATCCAATAAACCGCAGTTTAGAGAGGACAGACTCTTTCCGATTCCGGCATGTACGCGTTCGTGGCAACGCAATTCAAATGGTGATGTTTCCCACTTTGAACTGTTCGACCGCACCGTGCCGCGGGCGCCATTGAGTGACTCGCGAAGTATCCGCCGGGCTCTTGCCAGACGCGACATGACGGTGCCTGGCGGGATCGAAAGGATTTCCGCAATCTCCCGGTACGAGGCATCTTCAACGTCCCGCAGCAAAACAACTTCGCGAAAAATGGCTGGAAGCTGCTCGATGGCGTGCCGAACTGCATCGATGCCGTGATTTTCAATCAGCAGTGACTCGGGAGTTTCGGAAGTAACCGCCATCGGAGGCGAGTCCTCCTCCGGTTCCATAGCAACAGTTCTGCGTCGATCGAGGCTCGAGCAGGAACTGAGGTGCGTATTTTTCAGGATTCTAAACATCCATGCCCGGAAATTGGTGCCGGGCTGAAACGACTCGAAACCTCGTAATGCCCTGAGATAGGTTTCCTGTACCAGATCCTCGGCATCATTCTGATTTTGTGTAAGCCAGCGAGCGAAATTGTAGATGGAACCGAACAGCGGCATGGCCAGCGCTTCGAACCCAATCGGCGATTTCTCCTGCTGTGGGAGGGGAATCTCAAAGCCGGTCATCCGTTCCGGGCCAACTCCAGGAAGCGTCATGTGCCCTCCCCGAATCGCTGTGACAGATCTCGAAGTGCCAGTGCTTCACTTCATCTGGCAATCTGCCCCCGCAACTCGTCAGGCATCAATTCACCTCGGCTCTCCCTTACATTAATTTTCTATTTCCTCTTAGCCGGTTGACTGGATGAGGGTTACGGGCACGCATATTTTGGGCCGCGGCTTCGCCGGACGGTGCTAGACTTCGCCCAAGGCCTCGAAACGCCATGCAACCAGTGCGGCAGCCCTCCGTCTTGCGCTTTGGAACGTTCGAGGTTTCGCTCCGCTCGGGTGAGTTGCACAAAGCAGGCGTGAAGATCCGGGTGCAGCAACAGCCGCTGAAGCTACTGGAGATCCTGCTGGAGCGGCCGGGGGAAGTCGTCACCAGAGAGGTATTGCGCAGCCGACTCTCGGCCAACGAAAGTTTTGGCGATTTCGACCAGGCCGTAAATATCGCGATCGCTAAGCTCAGGAGCGCGTTAGGGGACTCGGCTGAGAGTCCACGGTATATCGAAACTCTCCCCAAGCGTGGCTATCGCTTCATTGCGGATGTGACGGTCGTCGATGGGGACGCACCGGCAAAAAAGCCAGAACCTGAGGCTGTCGATCCGAACAAAACCGAGTTGCAGCATCGGAGCCAGGACGCTCCGCTGATCGCTGGGTCCAAACCCGGCCTCTGGCCGTTGAAGCCGAAGATTGTTGTGCCAGCCCTGATCCTGTGTTTGGCCATTCTGGGCGTCTGGCGGGTTCGGTCTGCCGCCCCTTCGCACACCGCCATTCGATCCCTGGCGGTGCTTCCGCTGGATAATCTCTCTGGTGACCCCTCCCGAGAATACTTTGCCGACGGCATGACCGACGAGCTGATTACAGATTTGGCGCAAATCCGTGCTTTGAGAGTGATTTCGCGAACCTCTGTGATGATGTACAAAGGAGCCCGCAAGCCCCTTCCGCAGATCGCGCGGGAGTTGAACGTGGACGCGGTAGTGGAAGGCACGGTGCTGTTGTCCGGTAATCAGGTTCGCATCACGGCGCAACTGATCAAGGCGCCTGCGGACAAGCATTTGTGGGCTGAGAGTTATGAGGGAGATTTACGCGACACCTTAGCCCTCCAGAAAAAAGTTGCCGAGGCCATTGCCCAGCAGATACGAATCGAAGTCACTCCTCAGGAACAGGCAGAACTGAAGGCCGCAAAGACTGTAGATCCCGACGCCTATGAGGCCTATCTCAAGGGTCGCTACTTTTGGAACAAAAGGACTGCGGACGGGTTAGAGAAAGCCGTCGATTATTTCAATCAGGCTATCGCCAAGGATCCGGCTTACGCCGCAGCTTACAGTGGCCTGGCCGACACGTATGCCCTGCTGGGAGACTGGCAATATGCGGTGATGACTCCTAAGGAAGCACTTCCCAAAGCAAAGGCTGCGGCCCTGAAAGCTTTGGAACTGGACGACAGCCTGAGCGAAGCGCACACCTCTCTTGCGTTCTGCCTGGATGGTTTCGGCTGGGACTTGCAGGCGGGAGACCGCGAATTCCGTCGAGCGATCGAGCTGAATCCTGGTTATGCGACCGCTCATCACTGGTATGCCTGGCACCTGATCCTGCTGGGACGAAACAGCGAAGCTATTGCTGAAATGAAGAAGGCGGTGAGCCTCGACCCGCTCTCCCTGATCATCAATGTCGATTTGGCTGAGCTTCTAGTCATCGCGCATCTTCCTGACGAATCGATTCAGCAGAGCCGGAAAACCATCGAAATGGACCCTGATTTTGCACTTGCACACAATCAATTAGGTCAGGCATATCTCGAAAAGCACATGTCGGAAGAAGCCATCGCAGAACTCAAAAGGGCGGCCCAGCTCTCCGGTGACAGTCCGACATGCACCGCCAACCTGGCTCGAGCCTATGCTGCTGCCGGCAAACGGCAAGAAGCGACAGTGCTGCTGAACGATCTGAGGAAGCGCTCGGCTGATGGCTACTCGCAGGCTGCTGAAATTGCCATGGTCTATGTCGCTCTGGGCGATAAAGATCAGGCAATGACCTGGCTCAATCAGGCTTATGAGGAGCGGTTTAACCCGGGCGTTCTCCTGCGTACCGGTTTCGATCCGCTGCGCTCCGACCCGCGTTTTCAAGACCTCCTGCGTCGTGTCGGCCTTCCGCTGTAATCAATATCAACATTCGGTCAAGCGATTTCGACGAACCGTGCGCAGGCAAACGTGGCAACGGCCTGCTTGACCATCGCTTCCACCTTTTGGGGCTGACCCGCAGCCTTGAGTGTGAACAAACTTGACATGCGTGCCGTACAATCGACTCGAAGACAGACCGCGGTACATATGGGGATCGCTAGACGCACCACGGCAGACGTGACCTCTTTCGGTATTCATCCGCCCGCCTTTCACCTGCCTGCAACGGCGAGGATAGGGGGCGTTCGCCTCGCAGTTTCGCGACTCGCAAGATCCGTGCATTTCTATTCGGAAGTGGTTGGGCTAGTCCTATTGGAGAGGAAGGACAACCTGGCTAAGCTTGGAGCCCAAGATTCCCGACAGGTCCTTCTAGAGCTGGAGGAATTGCCCGGGGTCCACCCTATTGGTCACAGCTCTCGCTTAGGTCTTTACCATACGGCGTTTCTCCTACCCAGCCGCTCGGCCCTCAGCAGCTTCGTGCAACATCTGCGTCATGATGGAATTGAATTTGGCGCGGCTGACCATCTCTACAGCGAAGCAATCTACCTTGTTGACCCTGATGGACTCAGCGTTGAAGTCTATGCCGACCGGCCGCGGTCTGAGTGGGTCGTGGAGAATACCGAACTTGTAAGTGCCACAAATCCCGTTCGCTTCGAGACGTTTCCTCCAGTCGCTGCGAATAGCTGGCGGGGCGCGCCTGTTGGAACGTCCATGGGGCACGTGCACTTCTACGTGGGCGACCTCGAACAGGCAAAGAAGTTTTACCATATCGGCCTTGGGCTCGACATCACCACATGGCGCTACCCTGGTGCGCTGTTTACGTCAGCTGGAGGGTACCACCACCATGTTGGCCTGAATGTCTGGGTGGCCAACTCGCCCATTGCCTCAAGCAGAGATTCACGCCTGTTGTTCTGGGAAATTCTCCTTCCAGACCGTGGCGAAGTTGAGCGCGCTGCCGAGAGCCTGGAGAGAGCGGGCTATCCACCTCTTCACCAAGGCAACGAAACGCTCTTTAAAGATCCCTGGGACATCACGGTGGCTCTTAGAGCCTGTTATTAACTTTCCCGCGGGTGGCGCTGGGAGCCAGTTTTTCTCAGTTCGAGAAGCAAGGAGCGACGAATATCGGGAATCTTCGAGCGACGAGCGACGACGAAATGGGGAAAACGGGCCCCAGCCCGGAGGGTTGCGGCGAAAACCGGGGCCATACTTCGTTGTCGTCCTCGACAGTGGACCCGCCACAGCCGTCGTCCTCCACCTCGTCTGGCCCGGTTTTCTCTCGCAACGCCTCCCACGCGAAAGTTAATAACAGGCTCTAGGGTCGCGGAGCCGAATGATTGATGAATTCGTAGTGCCATTTGGCCTGTAACTCTGGAGAGCAGCCATGAAAAATGAGTCAGTTTCGTCAGGACTTTCAGGGGCAGGTGGCCTTGTTAGGCTTGTCGAGCTGACGTCCCCGGGATTGGCAGATGCCAACCGCGAAATATTGCCATGATTCTGAGCCAGAAACACAGGAGTGCGCCTACGATCATGCTCGCGAAAGCCGGGAAGTGCAGGAGGTGTCCTGTCACTACTGCGAGGCCGGCAGCAAGCGCGGCGACGGCATAAAGATCCGCCCGGAGCACCGTGGGAGTCTCGTTCACGAGGACATCACGGAGCATTCCACCGCCAATTCCAGTCAACATTCCCATCAGTGCAGCCATTACTGGGTTAAGTCCGGCGGCCAGAGCTTTCTGCGTCCCGGTTACAGCAAATAGAGCGAGGCCCGCGCCATCGAACAACAGCACGGGTCTGCGTTGCACATCGATATGGGGATACCACAAGAACGTGACCAAACCGGCGAGAAGGCAAACTGCCAGATAACGCCAGTCGCGGATGGCTGCAGGCGGAACCGCACCGATAAGCAGGTCGCGGGTAATGCCGCCTGCGTTCCCCGTCGCAAAGGCAAGCACCATAAGGCCAAATAAATCCAGTTTGCTCTTCACGCCTGCGGCTGCGCCACTGAGTGCGAACACGAATGTTCCGAGCAGATCGAGCAGCTCCAGAAAGGGGCCGGCGAGGTGTCGTCCGTAGATAAGAATTTCGTTCACGATACCAGCCACGCATACGCCGCGACGACCAGAGCCTTCACACCCGTCTCCAAAGTAGGGTGGATCACTGGCGCAAACCGCGGATTATGATTGGTCGGAAGTTCGTTGAGTGTGCCATTCTTCTTCGCCTTGTCATATACCGCAGGATCGTCGCCACCGAAGAACCAATACACCGCTGGCGCATGCCACTCCGCTCCAAAGCATCCGAAGTCCTCGCTTGCCATGGTAGGCTTCGTCTGCTCCACAGAGCCAGCAGGGAAGTTTTGACGAAACGCGTCAACGACCTTGTTTGTCGCATCGACATCATTTGTCACCAGGGAATACCGGTCCAGAGGCGTGATCTCAGGTGCTTTCGGCGCGCCAGCCGCAGCTGCTTCGGCATTAGCAATTCGTTCGATCGCTGCCAGCGCATGTTTGCGAACTCCTTCATCGAAGGTGCGCACATTCAACTTGATGATCGCCTCGTCTGGAATGACGTTCTCTTTTGTGCCCGCCTGCAGGACCCCGATTGTCACCACGGCCGAATCCGTGGGCGCGATTTCGCGGGAGACGATTGTTTGCAGTCTCATGACGGTAGCCGCAGCCATGACGACGGGATCGACGCTGGCCTCAGGCATGGAGCCATGCGCACCACGCCCAAACATTCGAATCTGCAGGCTGTCAGCAGCGGAAGTGACAACACCTGTACGCCAATCGAGCTGCCCGGATGGCAGGCTCATCACATGCTGGCCGAGAACGACATCGGGTTTCGGAAATCGCGTGAAGAGGTTGTCGTCGATCATCGCTTGCGCGCCCTGTGCCGTTTCCTCCCCAGGTTGAAAGACTGGCATGAGTGTCCCGTGCCAGTTCTCGCGGGTCCTGGCAAACAACGACGCAGCTCCGATCAAGCAGGCCACGTGCATGTCGTGCCCGCAGGAGTGCGCCACAGGTGTGGTCTTGCCATCAGGGCCTGCCGCAGTAACGGTACTGGAATAAGGAAGACCGGTCGCTTCCCTGATGGGCAGCGCATCCATATCTGCGCGCAGCATTACGGTTGGACCATCTCCGTTACGCAAGATGCCAACGACCCCCGTCTTACCGACCCCTGTCGTGACCTCGAAGCCGCTTTTCCTCAGATGGTCCGCCGCAATGGCTGCAGTGCGCGTTTCCTGCATCGACAATTCGGGATGAGCGTGAATGTCCTTGTAAATCGCCTCCAGTTGCGGGAGCAGTTGGCCCAGGGGAGCAAGCATCTCAGCTGGCTTCTTTCCATCGGTCATCTCGGTCTCCTGTGCTGGTGTCCCGCGGCATGATCCGATCGGAGGGACCGCTTTAGCAGCGGCCTCCCGAACGCCTATTTTCAACGCCTGCAAGCGACGTTCGCCGCTTCAGGAACCGCCAGAAACGTTATGGTCTGAGGGTCTAACGTCATCCTGCCAGAGGGCGCTTTCGCTCCGTCTATAGCGGGGAGGGTGTCGTCCGATTGAAGTTCGAGAATCCGGCCGTTTAACTGGACGCTCCGGCTTTCAAGCTGTTGAGCTGATAGTGTGTAGCGCTCGGATGCTTTCGCCATATCAATCGCCTGAGGGTGCGCGCTCGCGTTGATGGCGAGCAGTGCCACGCCACCGGACACACTTCTGAGGCAGTGCGCGTAGAGATAAAGATCAGGCGAAGACGAAGTTCCTGATTGTAGAACTGTAGTTCCCATGAGCCTACGCCACAAAACGGCTGCCCAGGAGTTCGGTCGTGGTTCGTAGTCACGCTCATCAAGCAGACCATAGTCACTGGAATCAAGCGTGTTGTGCATTACAACCTGGACGCCACGCTGCGCGAGCGCACCTAGTTGATTCAAATAGCGGAAGCTATCGGTGAATGTTGAAGCCCATCGGTTTCCACCGCAAGCTGCATCGGCGGTCTCTGTCACCCACAGCGGTCTCCCGGGAAGATATTCGTCGCGCAGCCCGGCGTAAAAACTCTCGATCCTGCCTGTTCCCGTCAGCCATTCCCTGCTCAAGGCGGCATCCTGCGCGGTCATCGCGGTCGGCATCACCTTCCCACAGCGAGCAGAAGCTGCTCCGTAGTAGTGATAAGAAAACGCGTCGAAAACCGGACCGGTTGCTGCGAGGATGTCCCCGGACGGCAGAGTGTTTGTGGTGGGCAGAGGGAGGGCTCCGTCCTCGCCTACGCCGCCCGGTCCTAAAAAGATCGTCTGCGGACTTGCCTTCTTGAGATAAGGTGCAAAGACTTTCACATCGCGGGCATAAGCCGCGACGTCGTAGCCCTTCGGAGCACCACCCATCGAAGCGAGCGTGGGCTCATTCATGTATTCCGCCGCAGCGATCTCTCCCCCAATTGAACGGGTATAGGCAAGAAGTTTATCTGCTTCGACCGGTGTCCACACACCCGCACTGTCACGCGCGCCGGGGCTGGTGGCGAAAGAGGTGACAATCTTTGCATCGACGGCCTCTGCGAAATCGACAACGCCTTTCCATTGGTCCTGCGTGAGAACGCCATCAAAACCGGCTGGCGGCGTCTTCGGAGCCGGCCCTGGATTATCTTGAAAATAAGTAGTGTTTGCCCAGGTACCGCTCACACGTATGTAGGCCGGGCCTAGTGCAAGGGCCATCTTGCGTAGACGGGGATTCGCCAGATTAAGCGGAGCGCGATATTCATACAGGTTTGGGTCCATGCCGGCAGGCGTCGAGCTTCCCGAAGCTCCAGTCGGCTCAGTTGTTTGTTCTGCAAGCGAACCGTAGGGCTTCCAAAATTTGCCGCCCGTTACTTCAAGCATCTCGACGTTGTAGGACTGAAACCGTTCGTCGACCGTGCCGATTCTTTCCATTTTCGACGGGTCTATCCGGTTGGATTGTCCGCCTGGCGATTGCGCTGACCGCGAGGGCGATGACACGAACTGGTCGACAGAATGAAGCCCTCATGGGGTGCCCTTGCGATTACTGATAATGCTGCGTATTGTGGGAACAACGACGCTTCTGGTGCATGCCATCATACGCCCGGATTGCGACACATTTATCAGTTCTTTTTTTGACGCGGGATTGACGCCTGCTTGAGATGCGGAGGGCTTCGTGGCACCTTTTGGTGCAACGGCAGAGTTCGATAGAAGAACACCTCCTAATACGTTCGAGACCGCTTCAGTCGGAGTATGATGTCGGCTAGCTTTCGTGAGGGCAATTGCCATGGCCACTCCGAAGACAAATCAAATGACCCCTTGCAAAAGAGCGACCCCTCAGAAACAAAAAACTACAACAAGCTTTTCGTGCGTTTCTCTCTCGCCGTTATTGTGCTTTTGCTCCTGGGATTGCTCTTCGTCTATGTGCTCGGCCGACATATCTGATTGCTGACCTCGCGACAGTCGAACTGCACTTTAGAGCAATTACTTCCGAATCGCTTCGACTCAGTAGCGTTTGCCTAATCACCGCGAACGCTCTCCCCCGAAAACACACAGACGCTTTGCATGGCCTAAAACGAGCTTCAACCAGACGCAACCGGAGGATTCAATGGCAGAGACGAATGGATTGAACAATATGGAACTGATGCGGACACTCGACGATTCATGGAACGCGCAGGACTGGAAAACGTTCGAAAAGCGGCATGCCACAAACACCGTTGTCTCGTGGCCAGGCCAGGCAGACCCTACGCGAGGCATCAACAATCACAAGGCGGAGTCGGTCGAGTTTTTCAAGACGTTTCCTGACAACCATCTGATCAATCATCCCTATAAAGTTGAGATTGCTCAGGGCGAATGGACCTGCACTGTTGCAGATTTTAGCGGCACGATGACAGGTCCAATGAAGGGGCCGGACGGCAAGATGATCACTCCGACTAACAAGAAGTTTCATGTTGAGTTCTGCACCGTTGCGCACTGGAAGGGCGGCGAAATCGTCGAAGAGAAACTCTTCTACGATCTGGTCGGATTGATGAAGCAGATCGGCGTTATGTGAGGGTTGGAGAGTCAGACGACGAGCGGTACAACTGCTTCGTGCTGGCATGTCGATAGACGAACACGAAAATTGAGGGGGCGAGGGAACCATGGCGGCAATCCTGAACAAAGAAGGATACAAGCAACAACTGTTTGGCGGGAGAACAGCGTCTCTTTGAAGATTATCGATCGGGAGGGCACACGCGCACGCGATCTGAACGACGGATCTTCTGCGCGTGACTGGAGCGATGCGAGTGTCAGAGACGAGGAAAAGGTGGACAGCTTCAGGAAGCGAATATCGACTTGACCACGCTCAACCAAGTATGAGCCGCGCTGAAACAAATCGAAGAGGGAACCTTCGGCCAATGCCTGGTAGATGGTGGTCAGATAGAAGAAGAGACTTCGCGCAATACCGTGGACTCCGTATTGCCTGAAACATGAGCAACTTCAGGACAGATGAGTTCGCATCGACTGCCTACATTGTGAACGTGTGGACAATCGCGAGAGGTGTTGGTTCCGAAACCCAACCGCCAAGGTCCGGGAAGTGAATTTTTCCCGGACCCTGGTGGCTTCAGAAACGCAAAGTCGTCACCTGCGCGACAGAGTCGGATATCCATCAGATCGGCAACCGTTCACCGGCAGTTCCGACAGGAACCTAACGTTTTCGGGTACTAATCCGGTATTTACCCCTGGAATAATGTGGATGAGTGGTTTGTCCTGATCTTGCCAAACACCGGGAACAAAATTAGTTCCGACAATCCGACTCACCGGCACCGAATCACTTAGTCGCTTGCACGGTACAGTCGGTTAATTTGTAGTGCCAGACTTCGTGATGGCTCTCCCGGTTGATCGCAACTTGGTCAGGTAATTGAAAACCGCCAACGTTTTGATAGGTGTAGGTGAGGATGATTCGATTGCCCGGCCTGAAATCGCCATCCTCGCCCAGCCTATAGGAGGTCAAAAGGAAGCCCTGGGGGCCAGGACGGAAGTCTGTTTCCCGGCGATCAGAGGCAGATCCCTTTTCTCCTTCGCTCTGGAGACTCATGTCGCGCGCCAGCGACACCTAACATCGAAGGTTTGGATCTTGAATTCAAGCTTGTAACCTGACACGGACGGTTCGACGTGAACGGGCGTGTCTTCCGACGGAAGCAATGCGTTATTACTGGCAGCTAACCAATTATTCAAGCTGTATTGCACAGCGTGTGCGAGGAGACCTTCAGCCATGCCACCATGAGGAAGCCGCCTTTCTTCATCGTCGGTCATCCCGGAAGACACTGCAGCGTTTTGTTGGCTGACCGTGACGCGAGTGCGAATCGGCTGAATGAGTTTGGCGATATCCTCGTCCGTGCCTTCGTCGCCGACGCGTACGGCCTCGGTGAAGTGCTGCTTCCAATTGAACTCTACAGCGCAGCTGAAGGATTGGAGATTCCGGCCAAAGGGAGCGTCATATTTCTCCCGGGCTTGCCTTAGGAACGTCGCATCTTCGTTTTCTGCCTGTGCGTGACAAAACGTTGCGCAAAGGCTGTTGGTGGTCCACCAGTTATAACTCGCCCAGACGTGCTCGCTCACTCCGAAGCGGAGCCCGGCCTCGCGCGCTGCCTGCCGCCACTCGCCTACGATGTCTCGCCTCGGCCCCATCTTCACCGAATTCCACCGGTGGTTTCGCGAGTTCCACAGATCGAAGTTGTCGCAATGAACGCCCATGCTGACGAAGTATTTGGCGCCGGCCGCGGCATAGCGTCGAATGAGCGCAGCCGGGGCAAAGGCTTCCGCTTTCCATAGCGGAATGGTGTCTTTATACCCGAACTTCGAGGGATGACCGTAGGTCTTCAAATGGTATTCGTATTGCGAGCTGCCCTCCATGTACATATTGCGGGCATACCAATCGCCGTCGCCGATAGCGGAGCTTGCCCCCCAATGCGCCCAGATTCCGAACTTCGCGTCCCGAAACCACTCCGGGGATTGGTACCGATGGTCAGGACGTTCGGAGACTGGACGATATCCCCTCTTGCGGAGTCCTGGCAAAGCTCGTCAAGGAGATGAATGAGGCGCAGGCGAAGATGCCGGCGGCACCGCAGCTTTCTCGGTCTTAGGTCTGGTTTGGAATATCGGTTACTCCGTTGCCAGTATGACTGATTCGTCTTGCCATTCTGGCGGACGTCTGGAGTAGAATATGACTATGCGCCTTGCCTCATCCAAAGCCGCACAGTTTGTTCTCCCGCCGCAACAGGAAAGAAGGTCCTCGCCGGGGCGGATCCTGGGCCTCAAAGAGATGAACCTGCCCTCCCTGATCCGGCTGATCGGAAAGGGCCTTCCCTGGTCGACTATTCCCGCTTTTGCCAGGGTCACGGGATTTTCTCAGCAGGATCTGGCGGATTTCCTCGGCGTTCCCGCCCGAACCTTTGCCCGCCGCCGGCTTTCGGGAACGCTTGGCCCTGCTGAGTCCGAGCGCCTTCTACGCCTGGCAGAGATCTTCGAAGCCGCGCTGAGTCTGTTTGACGGCGACCACGACGGAGTGCGGCAGTGGCTGACCTCGCCTGTCCGGGGCCTGAGCAATGCCCGCCCCATCGATTACGCGCGGACCGAGCTGGGAGCAAGAGAGGTTCGGAATCTCATCGGCCGGCTCGAAGACGGGGTTTTCTCCTGATGGAGGCCTGGAGAATTACCCGGGCCAGAAAAGCAACAGACGCATTCGCCGGAGAAGGTGCCCGGCTCTTTGGAGGGCGGTGGAACAGTCCGGGAGTTCGCATGGTCTATACGGCCGGCTCCCGATCGCTCGCGATCCTTGAGGTTCTGGCGCACCTGACCAAATCTGCTCCGCTTAACCATTACCTTCTTTATCGAATCGAGTGCGATGAGGCTCTGGTGCAAGTCCTGACCGATCTGCCGCCGGACTGGGATGCGGAGCCGCCGACCGCCGCGAGTCAGTCGGTCGGGGACGCCTGGGTCGACAGCGCCACCCACCCGGTTCTATCCGTGCCCAGCGCCATCGTTCCGGAAGAACGCAACTACCTGCTCAACCCGGCTCATCCGGAATTCCGGCGAATAGTGATCGCGAAGCCAGCCGCCCACCGCATCGATCCGCGGCTGTTCTAAAAGTCAATCCTTACCAATATTTGTACGAAGGGAGCGAGTTTTCGCTCCCTTCACTATTTGAGGTCAATCGTGCTCTGGAGTCTCAATCAGCTACGGTCGGATGGCGGCCTTTCACCCCGCCGGGGTGAGAACGAAAGATCCCAAAGCGCATTCCATTCTCCAACTCATCAGAGAACGAGCTTGAACCCCAGCTGAATCTCCCTCGGATCCCCTGCCGATGTGATTTGATCCTGGGTGCTGCTCCCAATCACAGCGTCGGGAGCCCCGAAGTTAGGATGATTCAGGAGATTAAATGAATCTACCCGCAGTTCTGTATTGACTCGATCCGTCACCTTGAAGTTTTTGATGAGCGACAGATCCATCGTCGCCTCTCCCGGCCCATTGAGGATGTTGCGGCCTGATGTCCCAAATCGCGGAGTGCCGGCGGCTAACGCCGCAGCCAGAGCAGCGGTATTGAAGCAATCCGTATTGAACCAGTTCAAGACCTGCTTACTTCCCACTCCGCTGCATACCCTGTCAGGGCGGGGGGAAAACGAGTTGGTATTGGAGTAATCCTCACTTGCATTGACGGTGAAGGGAAACCCTGTCTGCCAATTGAGTATCCCGGATACGATCCATCCGCCCGCGACGGCATTCACCAGACGCGACGACGAATTCAGGAAGGTATGGCCGCTCCCGAACGGAAGGGGATATTCTCCGCTGACCACCAGCCGCTGCCCTACATCGAAGTCGGAGCGGGCATAGTTAGCCTTCATATTGTTGTCATCCTGAGGCCCGGTGAATCCATTCTGGATGTCGCCTCCGTTGTCGTCCAGGCTCTTCGCCCATGTGTACGCCACCGTCCCCGACAAGCCGTTCTCCGAACGAGTGCTGAGCTTTACGTCCAGCGCGTCATAATTCGAAAACGCGTCGTAAGTGTCATAGGCAATCGTGTTGAAATCCGGCCACGGACGGCGCGGCTGCAGGTCGCCCGGACCTGGCTCCGGCTGGTTTCCATTGAAGTGGGAGTCGTCATTATGAACGCCACGATTGCCTACATAATCCCCTTCCAGCGCCCAGGCTTTGGTTAGCTGAGACTGGATGCCCATGCTCCATTCATAGACCGTCGGCGTGCGGTAGAACGGACTGGGCATCAGCTGCGATCGTATCGAGGACAGGCCAACTGCCGGAGCATTGGCAAACATAGTCTCTGTCGTCGTTGGAACGCCGTTGGTCAGTGGCGGAGGCGCTCCGAAGGCGGTGGTATAAGTGGGCGTGCGCGTAAACACTGGATTGTTGTTTGCGTAGGAGCCCTGCCGGTTTGTGTCAGGCATGTCATAGAAAATTCCGCCGCCTACATGAAGCACCAGGATATCCGAATTGGTCGGCCGCCATGAGATTCCCAGCCGCGGTGCGAAATCTCCCTTACCCGGGCCATAACTTACCTGGCGCACCTGATTACTGTTCAGGTGCTCCGCTGCTCTTTGTGCCGATGTCATAACCAGACATTCACCTTCAGCAGAAATGAAGTAGCTCTGGCCGCAGAGAGCGTCATTCGCGCTGTTTGGCAACGCGGTCAGCAGGAGCGCATCGCCAGGTTGAAAGTTTTTAGACAGGGAAAACAGCGTCGCGATCTGGTTGTTCTCATCTGCCGGCTGACGGCGGTACTCCCACCGCAACCCGGCGTCGACATTTAGCCGCGCGTTCACGCGGATATTGTCCTGAACAAAAGCGCTGAACCACGCCCCGCCGGTCAGATTGGTAACGATCGGATGCTGCGTATAGGAGCCCCCCGAAGGATAGCCCAGTTCCATGTCAGCCAGATCGGACGCCGAACTCGCATTGGTCGATTCGCCCGCCAGCGACGAATACTGGCCATCGAACGCAATGTTGCCGTTCAGATCAAGAGGATCCTCGACGCCTTTCGTCTGCCAGAAGTTGAATTCTCCGCCAATGGTCAGCGAATGCCGTCCGAGAATCCTGGTTAACGAGTCCTCAGCCTTTTCCAGCGTATCCGGCACCACATCCGGGAAAAACCCTGGAAAGCCATCGCCCCATGTTGCGAAGTTCACGAAGCTGAAATTCGGGTCTTCTTCCGTCTGGGGTGAAGATGCGGCCAGGTTCTGGATGCCGAAACCCGCC
Source organism: uncultured Acidobacteriota bacterium (assembly GCA_963825195.1). Taxonomy (GTDB): domain Bacteria; phylum Acidobacteriota; class Terriglobia; order Terriglobales; family Acidobacteriaceae; genus Palsa-343. The sequence goes on along the minus strand of CAWGSD010000005.1, from coordinate 2,859,812 downwards.
AGAGTGCCCTGCGAACGAGGACATCCCTGGCAGGAATAAATCAGATAGTCCTTCTGATACCCGACCAGCAGGTGATTGAGCAGGTTCGGCCCGTAGGTGTGGGTCCAGCCGGCAACGAAATTATGACCGCGATAGTGCTGATACTGCCCGAATGCCGGCAGCCCCGTCGGGATTTGCTGATTGGAATTTCCGAGAAGATACCGCGCGAACACCACGTCTTTGGCCGAAATCGTCCAGTCGATGCGGCCGTCGAACTGATCGTCCTGTCGGCCCAGTGGAGTTTGATTGATGTAATTGACGCCGTTGTTGGCATTGGGCAAAGGAAATGCCGTCAGGATTTTCTCCGCAACCGCGTCCAGATGGCCGTTCATATAGGCGCCCACATCATTATTGGGAATTGGCGTTCCGACAAGAATGGTGAAAGGGCTGCCTCCGGGCATCGCTGGATTGGCCGGGCACATATACGTGGTCTCGGTCGCCGGATCGAAGAGCTGGCCGGTGTCGTAGTTCAGAGCAGCCGGTGCGGCCGTCCCGCTGGATGCGCAGAGGTTGGCGGTCGTGCCGCTGAGAAGGCTCTGGAAGTTGCCGGCATGCTGATCCGCTGTGGGCACCGGGGAACTGACCGTCTCGCCTTCCACCAGCCGAAGTCCCTCATAGGCGCCAAAATAAAACAGCCTGTTCCGGATGATGGGTCCGCCCACGGCAGCGCCAAACTGATTGCGGATGAACGCCGGATTGGAAAGCGCGAAGTAATTGACAGCATCCAGGTCGCGATTCCTCCACAGTTCAAAAGCCGATGCATGGACGGCATTTGTACCGGAGTTGGTGATCAGGTTCATGGCCGTCCCTGAAGTCCAGCCGTAGGTTGCATCGTAGACATTGTTCTGGATCTTGAATTCCTGAACCATTTCCGGCGGCGGATTCAGAGCGAAGCTCGAGTTATTCAGTGCTCGCGAGACCATCCCGTCGATGAGCAGCAGATTGCTCCCCGGTGTGCCACCGGAGCCGCTGTAACCCTGATCGTTAAAGCCGGATCCGCTTCCCTCATCGGTCGTCATAGAACGACCCGTCGTCTCCACAGTTCCGGGCACCGTCAACGCCAGGGCGCTCACCTCCTGCAGATTGAGCGGCAGGTTGTTGAGCTCGTTCTGCGTGATGGTTGTGCCGATACTGGCGGTAGTCGGATCGATCAAAGGCGTGCTGGTATTGACCGAGACCGTCTCTGTCACCGTGCCGATCTGCAGGACCACATTCACGGTGATGCTTTTATAAACATCGAGCGTGATTCCGGAGATGCGGGTGGAAGCAAAACCGCTTCGCGTCGCCTCGATCTTGTACTGTCCCGCAGCCAGAGAAGGAAAAAGGTAATTACCATCGGAGTCAGATACGGTCCTGGTGACCGTGCCGGTGCTCACGTTTGTAGCGATCAGCTGCGTGCCGGGCACGGCAGCGCCCGTCGAATCGCCGACGTTGCCCGCAATGCTGCCGGTGATCTGTTGCGCCTGAGTGACAGCACTCAGAACAACGCCGATGCCAAGCAGGAGCAGAATCGTGACGGTGCCCGCCCTGATGGCAGACACACTCGCGCCGAACCTGCTGAACCGCAGCGGCACTTCCCTTCTCGATCGACGCCTCGCGCCTCGCATCTCTTTTGCCTCTCGCCAAATTGGAATCAAATACTGCCGGCATGCCCTTGTCTCGTAAATGGGCAATCCTGAAGGGCAGCTTCAGCCACCGCTCACGGCCGGACGTAAAGTCCGCGCTGCATCATCCAGTAGAGAATCATCCACTCAATCACCATCGCGCCCGCAGCCTCGAACAGATCGGCGCCCCGGCCCAGATGCGCGGCAATCGGCCGAGTGAAAACATCGGTGCCTGCTTTGATCGAAATCAGGCTCGTCAGCATGTAAATGAAAACGGCGTTTCGGCCGAACGGAACGAAGAGGATGGTCCACTTTCTCAGCCGCACCATATCGACGAGCCAGAAGAAAACGAGGAATTCCAGGCAGGCCACGCCGGCGCTGGCCAGTCCGTAGGATGTGGTCCACATCTTCATCTCAATGGGAATCCAGTGGCTCAGACCGAATCCAATGGCCAGGAATCCAAAGCCCATTGCAGCAATAATCCTGGCCTTGGCGGCCAGCGTGCGCGGGCTCATCAGCAACTCGCCGATCAACAGCCCAAACAGCGTTGTCGCAATGGAAGGGATAATGACCAGGACCGTTCCCCACCCCTCATCCCGATACGGCCATATGTCCCAGTGCTGCGTGCCCAGCACAGCCATATCGACCGAGTGCACCAGATTGTGATTAAACGCATAGGAGCCGGCGGGCACGCCCGGAGCAGGCAAAAACGCAAGCAGGCATGCGTAACCCGCCAAAATGCCGCCTGCCAGTCCAGCCTGGAAACGCCAGGATCGGCGGGCCGCGAGGAACGCGACCAGGTAAGCGATGGCGATCGGCTGAAGCGCGCTGCTCAGTTCCACCAGAAAGGGGGAGTTCAGAGAAATCGATTCCCTCACCGAGCCGAGCAGAAACAGGATCACAGCTCGGCGAATGGCGTGGGCGAGCTGCCGGGATTCGCTCTCTCTCCTGGATCGCGCGGCTACGGCAAAGGGAATGGACACACCGACCATGAGCATGAAGCTTGGCCAGATGCAGTCATAGAACCGCAGGCCGAACCATGGGCTGTGATTCAACTGGCGCGCGAGCGCCGCGGTCACAGGGTTGCGACTGAGGGCAAAGATCCCTTCGGCCAGCATGCCGCCGCCCACAATCCAGAACATGGTGAAACCCCGAAAGGTGTCCAGCGACAGCAGCCGCTCGGCTGCTGCGGGCGTGGACCGGGGAAGGTCTCTCCGAGCGCGCTGGCCTTCCGCCTCATTTCGGGTTACGGCGGGTTCTGCGACCGGAGCGTTCTGCCTGGGCATCGACATGACTCCTTCAGCTTTATTTGCGCGAAATTAACGCAGGCTATAAAGTCTCGTCTACGGGAATTGCCGTACCCCGCGACTTTCCGTTCAGCAGGATGAACGCGGTGAGCATAGGAATAGCTCCCTGGCGCCGGAGTGTTTCCGATCGATTCGAACGACGACGACTTCCCTTGCCTACTGGCCGACGACGCTGGTTGCGGCGATCTTTAGCGGTGCAGCGAGCGCGCTCAGCGAGTCGATGTCGAAGTCCTTATAGAGGTCGAGGCAAAACAAATCCGGCGCGGAGCGGAAAGGAACCGGTTTCTCCAGCAGCCAGGAGAGGCTGTGCATGCCGCCCTCGGTGCTAAGGTTCGAGAAGGCAGCGGGATCCAGAGCAGCCGCAATCAGCGCGACCACCTGCGAGCGAATTCCTTTCGTCTGCACCTGCACATCGCGAGCTCCGCCTTCGCTGTGGAGCCACTGCACGATCGAGAGCAGTTGCGCCGCCTCCAGGCCGAGGCACCGCTCCCCGCTGCTGTCCACCAGCACCTCCCAGTCGCTGGAGTCGGATGCATCGGGCCGGCTGGCGCCGGTAAAGAGCAGATCCAAAGCAAGCACGTCGTGTCCGCTGCTGAGGTTGTCATACACCTGCTGCCCCGCGGCTTTGTATCCCTCGTCATTCAGGACCACAGTGACCGGCTCTGCGGCGGGAGAGTGGTCCTGTTTGAACCACATGCCGTATGCGCTGATCCCGTTCGACTGGTCGAAGCGGTACGAGAGGCTCTGGAAATCCATGCCTTTGGAGTTCGCCGTGCGCAGGGCGCGTACAACCGAGACTTTGTGGTAGCGAACGACGGACGTGAGCTGCTCACGCTGCGTCTGCGTCCAGCGTGTACGCTCCGCGCCTTCTGCAGGAATCGGATCGCGATGGATTTGGGCGGCAAAGCTTCTGGCGAGGCCGAGCACAGTCTGATTCCCGGCCGGCACGCCGATGGCAAGTTCCTGCGCGGTGTGAATCTCTGCGTCGCTGAAGATTTCGTTGTCGGCCACCGGCAGATGAAAATGCTCCGTGAAGAAGCGGTAGGCCTGGGTGCGATTGTCGAGTTGGTAGTTATGCACGCCGGGATCGAAATTAGTGTGCCAGGCGAGGTTATCGGCTTCGCCATACATCGCGAAGAACGGCTTCACGTTGTCGTAAAGGTCAGGCTTGACCAGCGGAGCGCGGAAACAGCAGCTGTCGACGGCGTTGTGAACCAGCAGGGTGGGACGCGGCGCGCGCATGGCAATGAATTCGGGGTAATCAAAGCCCTGCATCAGATCCGGAGCATCCTCTTCAATCTCATAAGTATCTTTGGGATTGGTCAGATTGGATTCCCTTGATCCGACGCCGGCTACTTCGACCGAGACGGCCACGCGCGGATCGAGAGCGCTGAGCACCACGGTTTGCCAGCCGCCGCCGGAGAGCCCGGTGACGCCGATGCGCGATGGATCGACTTCCGCCGAAGCAGCGAGGAAGTCCAGCCCGCGCTTCATAGCCAGATAGAAGAGGCCGAGCGCGTTCGATCCCACCAGGTCGAGATCGGCAGCGTAATCGTGCGCGTTCTCCGGCTGCGCCAGATCGCCGAATTCCATCCAGCTGAGGTTCAGCGCGATGATCCCGCGTTTGGCCAGGTTGATGCATCGCTTTTGCTCGTACTCCACGGCCGTTCCCTCCGGCTCATGGCCGAGCAGGTTGAGGACCGCCGGCGCTCGCCCGCTGAGGTTTTCCGGCTCGTAGAGCAGCGCGGTGGACGTGAAACCGGGGACGATTTCATAGCGATACTTGCGAATGCGATAGCCATGGCCGGTTTCGATGACGCCCATCGGCTCAAAATGCGGAGCAGCATCGATCCAAGCCTGCGGCCAGCCATGATAGGCGACATCGTTGAGGATATGGGTGCGGAGCCTGCTTTCCTCCGTGCTCCATTGCTGCGCCGTTGTGGGCTGGGGCAGAGCCGGGATGCGCTGCAGCAGGTACTGCTGTAGTTGATACTCCGTAACTGCCGGCGCGGGTGCGGGGGCAGCCAGCGTTTCGACAATAGACGGCAGCATAGTGGTTTGGGCACTCGCGCTGGCAACACCCAAAGCGCATGCGGCGACGATCACGCCAATCTTAATCACTCAATCCTCCCAACGTTCACAGTTCCCGGCGCTGAATGATGTGCCGTCACGATGCTAACGACTACGTAAACCTTTAAAGCGTCTTGCTGCGAATGCTCTCCAGGTCGAGATCGGCGACATGGCGCGACCGCGCCACGCGGAAGTCTTCGACATCCTGCAGCAGAAATACCGGCGCGCTCAGCGCCTTAGGCGTGCGGATGCGAAAGAAGTCCGCTCCGTCTACATCCTCCATCCAGAAGACCGGGCGCACATCCGGCTGAAGCATTGCGATTTCGACGTTGGTCAACTCGATATTCTTCACGTGACGCAGAAAGAAGCCGCTGGCCGGGATGCCGCCAAACTGGTCGGGGTCGGGATAAGGATTGTCATCCGCCGATTCGGACGGTCGCATCGCCGCCATCGTTTCCGTGCCGCCGCCGATGTGCTCCAGATAGACATCGTGAATCTTGACGTCTTCCACCGGGTGGCCGGCGATGCCGCAGATGATTCCACCGCCTCCAAGACGCGAGACTGAGCGATAGCTCACGATGTCGCACATCGTAATGCCCCTCATTTTTCCAACCGGGATACCGGCCGGCCCTCGCATACGGCGGCCCAGACGCAGAAAGAGAGGCGTGTTGGTGCAGTCGCGCATGGTGATGCCGGAGAAGGTAAGACCCTCGACGACGGCGCCATCTGAACTCTCCAGGGCAAAGCCCTTGCTGCCGTCGAAGACGCAATTGGAAATCGTAATATTTTTGAAGCCGCCGTTGGATTCGGTCCCCAGCTTGATGCTTCCGTTGAATTCCTGGGGAAAATACGGCTGAACCTGCGATCGCGCCGCCTCATCCAGATCCGCCCAGCGCTTCCAGGTCCCGTCCAGCATGGTGCCTATCTGATACGCACCGGTAACCAGACAATTCGTGATGGTCACATTTTCGGTGGTGCGGGCATAACCGAGCGCGTACGAACTCTTGGGGCAGATGGCATCGTCCCACGGAGAGTTGACGCTGCAGTTGGAAATGCGCACATTGCGGCAGCAGTCGACATCGATACCGTCGCGATTGGTGTCGATGAGCAAATTGTCGATGGTGAGGTTATCCACGCCCGTCGCCAGAACCGCGAAGTGGCCGCCTTCGAGGACCGAGAAATCGCGCAGGAGCACATTGCGGCAGTTCTTGAGAGCAATCGCTTTGTTGCCGATGCCCGGAGTTTCAGCCAGCGGCTTCTCGCTGGCGCCGCGGCTAAGACCCTTTCCCCAGATGAGGCCGGTGCCCACAATAGATATATCGTGTAAGTCTTCGCCCCAGATCAAGCTATTGTGCCAGTGGCTGTGACCATAATCCTGGTACTTATCCCACGGGACATTTGGCTCGGCGGCATCGTACGCGCCACTGGTCCTGCCCTCCTCCGGCACGCTGGCCGCGAGAATCACGGCGCCTGGTTCAAGACAGAAAGCCACCTTGCTCCTGAGCCGGATGGAATAGCAGAGATAGGTCCCGGCGGGAAAGCGTACCGTTCCCCCGCCCTGCTCGCTGGCAGCGACGATGGCTCGATTCACGGCCGGCGTGTCGAGCGTCCTGCCATCGCCCGCGGCTCCATACGCCCGCACACTAATTTCGTTCAGCGGAGTCCTCGAATCCCGAGCTTCCGCTGCGCCTCGCCAGGGCGTCGCCAGCAATCCGGCGGCCGCTCCTGTGCCTGCTAATTTCAGCAATTCCCTGCGGTACAAATTTGTTGGGGTCAACCTGGGCGCCCTTCCTGCTGCTTCGCTCGTATCTTAGCCCGGAGAAGTCCGCAGTCAGAATGCGGCTTTAACTCCGAACTGGAACATCCTCGGCTGCGAGGTTCCGTAGGAAGTTGGACCACCGTAGGCTCCTGAACCCTGCGTGCCCCCGATCTGCCCGAACCCGACGCTGTTCTGCACGTTGCCGGGAAGACCGAAGTTGACATGGTTGGTTGCGTTGAAGGCCTCCGCCCGCAACTGCAGCGAAAGCCGTTCGCCGATCTTCGTATTCTTCACGGCCGCGATGTCGCTTTCGAAGTATCCTGGACCGTACAGCGCATTCTTGCCTGTATCTCCGAAGCTTCCCGCCGTATTGGGACCGAAGGCGGCCGGATCGATCCACTGCCCGATCGTGCCGGGATGCGGAATGTGACGCAGATAAGCCTGCTTGATGTTCGGCACCAAAAGGTTAGCTCGGTCCGCTCCGGTCGCGCTGAAGGAATTGTCGACACCGCTGTAGATGGTGAACGGATTGCCGGTTTGCACGCCTGCCAGCGCCGTTACTTCCCACCCATTGAGAACAGGACTGGCGACACGAGGGACATTCAGATGGGGCACCAGATAGTCGCCGTTGATCTTGAACACCTTGCGCAAGTCATCGGCTGACGGGCCGTAATCGAACCAGCGCCCGCAGGTGCAGGTATTCGTGAAGTACGGCGAGCCCTGAGGAGCGAAGTCGTCGAGCGCCTTGGCAAAGGTGAAATTGGCCTGCAGCGCAAAGCCGTGCACGAATCGCCGCTCCAGAGAGAACTGAGCACCGTTATAGTTGCTGTTCACGCCGGAATTGATCTCGGCAATGGAACCGTAATCGGGATAGGGGCGACGCTGCTGCGTGTTGGCTTCCGTCGATTGCCCCGGGATATAGATGGCGGGGTTGAGCTGCAGCAGGCCGCTTTCCTGATCGCCGGTACCGTAGAGGCGATGCGCATCGTTGCCGACGTACGCGGCGCGGACGAGCCAGTTCTTTCCCAAACCGTGCTCGATCGTCAGGTTATAGGACAGGATCGTGGGAAGACGGAGGTGCGGATCCTGGATCTGCGAGAACGAGATATCCGAGGGGAAGGTCGCATTCGCTCCCGGATTGCGAGGACCGAAATCCGTTGGGAAGGGATTCGCGATGCCGGCGCTGCCGTAAGGATCGGCAAGGCTCACGTCGGTGAGGTTGACAACCGGAGCGAAAGGCGGGACGCCGACGATCTGTTGATAGATGAGCGAATTCGGCGGCTCGTAGTAATAACCGGCGCCTCCACGGATGCTGGTGTTGCCATTTTGCGTCACCTGATAGGCAAAGCCCAGCCTCGGGCCGAAGTTCGCGTAATCGGCAAAAATACCGGCATTGGGGCATCCCCGGTCATGGTTAGAACCGCCGAAGATCAGATCGGGCGGCGCGTTGGGATAGCGCAGCGACTGGCCTGCGCCTGGCTCGAAGCAGGCGACGCGTCCGAGGCTGTCTTTGGAAGGAATCCAGGGATCCCAGCGCAGGCCGGCGCTCAGCGTCAGCCGCGGATTGACCTTCCAGTCGTCCTGCAGGAAGGCGCTCCAGTTAATTCCGGTGAAGTTGAGATATAAGCCTCCGCCCTGAATGAAATTTGAGACGGCCCCCACCTCGAAGTCGGCCATGTCGCTGCCCGTCAGGGCGTTTGTAAACTGGAAGGTGCCGCCCTCCTGGAAGGTGTTGCCCATGGGCTGGGTAAGGCGCACCGCTTCGCCGCCAAACTGAAGGACGTGTGTGCCCCTGGTCAGCGTGGCGATCTCCCGCAGCGACTGATCGCCGCGATTCCACACACCATAATTGCCGCTGCCCAGACCAAAGGTACTCACGCTGAGGTTGAGCGACGGTGTGTCTCCGCCGCCCCTGGACGGCGGCACGGCGATGTTCGAACCGGCATCCGCCATGGAAAAGGGCGCCGACGAGTAGGTGGTGCCGTCGAGCATGGTGTACCCGTAGTAGCTTCCCAGCACGAAGGTCGGCGAGATAGTGTAGGTATCGACGATGCTGATGTTTCTGTCGATCAGGGTCTCGGCATTCCCCGCCATCTCCAGGTAGTTCGTCGCCGGGGGAAGAACCAGCGGCTGGGTGTAATTTTGCTGATAATAGTGGCCGCTGAGATGATGCTTGGCGAAGTTGTAATCAATCTTCGCCAGATACTCATTGGTGTTCTGAACCGTGGGCAATCCGTTGTAATACAGCGTGTCGTTGGGTTCGCCCTGAGGAGCAGGAAAACCCAGACTCGCGCCGTTGGGCAGCGGAATTCCCTTGAGAATGTAGGTGGCCACCGGACTCACCGGAATCTGGTTATTGGGATAGGGCGCGCCGGTCGCTGGGTTCACCAGCTGTACGCAGGTGCCATAGGCAGCGCAGACCGGCGAGCCGGGCAGGATATCGGAGAAATCGCCGGCGCGCTCGGCGGCGTTCGGCACAAAGGCCCCCAGGCCATTGTTCGTCGAACTAAAACGGGTACCCTGATAACTGCCGAAATAAAAGAGACGGTCCTTCAGAACGGGACCACCAATGTCGCCGCCGAATTGATTCTGGTTGAGGGGGCTGACCGACGTCGCGAAATAATTCCGGGAATCGAACATCGAATTCTGAAAGAACTCGAATAAATCGCCATGGATTGCATTGGTTCCGGATTTAATGGTGACGTTCGCGACCCCGCCGATCGCATCGCCATAGATGGCGCTCATGTTGTCGGTCAGAACATTGAAGTCCTGAATAGCGTCCGGATTGGGAAACGGCAGATTCGTGTTGATGTAGGTGTCGTTATAGTTTGCGCCATCGAGGTAGTAGCTCACCCCATTGGCGCCGGCGCCGTTGATTTTGGCATATTGCTCGCTGGGAAAGACGCCCCCTTCGCAGTTAGCCGCGCAGTAGTTGGCGGTGACGTTCTGTGCTCCTGGAATGAGGAAGACGAGCTGCTGCACATAGCGGTCGTTGAGGGGTAATCCCTGGATCTGCTTTTCGCTGATGAGTTGGCCCAGGGTTGCCGAATCTGTGGTGACCATGGCGGCGTTCGCGGTGACGGTCACCTGCTGCGCAACCGAACCCACGTTCAGGTGGATCGGCACCGTCACCGCCTGGCTGGTAGCGAGCACAATCCCGCTCTGCTGGTAAGTAGTGAAGCCTGCCATGCTGACGGTGATTCGATACGTACCGACCGGCAGGCTGGGAAAGAGGAACTCTCCCGATGGGCCGCTGCTAAGGAAGGCTTTGTAACCCGTTTCGACCTGCTCCACTTCAATTCTTGCGCCGATCAGAGCCAGGCCGGATGCGTCCACAACCGTGCCGTTGAGCTGAGCGGTGGTAAACTGCGCCCACGCCGGGCGGCCCGTCGCCACGATCAGCAACAGAGCCAGCAGCAGCGGCAGGCTGAACTTCACAGCAGGTATGCGGGATCTCCTCATCTCCATCTCTCCTCGCCTGTCCATGTGGGTATTAGCTGCGATCTTCGGCTGTCGACAAAAGCAAGTCAATGCAGAGCAGCACTGGACGGACAAATCTGTTCAGCATACTGAACCCGCCTGTTCGCAAAGAGAGGAGAACGGTTCTCGCAATGCCAGGTTTCGACGGGATCCAACGGTTGTGGCCGCTCGGGCAGGCTGCGGAAGACCAATTGCGCTGCGATATTGTCTGCTATTTGCGCGAGCGATGGCGAGCGGCGCCGTCCTCAGCATCCGTCGGCTCAGAGGTGCTGCCCCGGCGTGAGGAGATTTGACCCGCAGTGGCTTTGACCAGAGATGCCAGCCTGGCGACGCGCTCATTGGAGATCTGCGACGTCGTTCCGGCGATGCTGATGGCGGCGACCACGCGATTCTCGGAGTCGAAGATGGGTGCCCCAATGCAGCGAAAGCCGATTTCCCCTTCCTCGTCTTCGAAGGCGTATCCCAGTTCGCGAACCTTTCTGAGTTCACGGGCCAGCCGCCCGGAGAGGAGATGGTGTTTTTGTTGTGCCTTGCCATGGGCCGTGTGAGCCGGCAACGCATGTGCGTTACGGCTACCGGCGACTGACAGTGTTGCTTCTCCGGGAAGGCTGGACGGTCAACGCCAGGCACCTCTATCGTCTTTACAGCGAAGAAAACCTGAAGGTGCGCAGCGTGGAATGAAAGAAAATCAGCCGGAGACATCGCGTGGCGCCCAACCCGGCCAGCCGACCGAATCAGTGCTGGTCGGCTGATTTTGTCAGAGACAAGCTGGCGGACCGGCGCTCTTACCGCATCCTGACGGTCGTCGATCAGTTCACGCGGGAGTGCGTTGCTCTGGAAGCGAACGTTCCCTTCAGGGTGCGGAGGTAGCTGCGGCACTGACCCGTGCGATCGATGAGCGAGGTTCGGCACCGCAGAGCATCACCGTGGACAACGGAAGTGAATTCACCGGGCGAGCCCTCGAGGTCTGGGCGATCCAGCATGGCGTGCAACTATGCTTCATCCGCACCGGTCGTCCGGTAGACAATCCTTACGTGGCATACTGCATCTCTTTGGACAGTTGCGGGAAGATGTGGGTGTTCTGGCCGGCCCGGCAATTCCAGGGGAAGTGATTGCCTTCATAAAGCTGACCATCTGCCAGAGCCGCGTATTCGAGTTGACCATCTTGTAGCCGGAATCCTGCTTCTCCGTCAGCCACTGAATGGTTTCCTCGACCGCAGGCAAGTCGTCCTTCGTGATGTAGGTGACATTGTTCTCCGCATGCTGGAAGTGTTCGTCCTGCTCGATCAGCGGAGATTCGTTGATGTGGTAGTCGGTCGCGATGCCAAGGTCGCGTGCGATCTCGGTCAGCTGGCGAACATCGTCGAGATTGTTACGGCAGATGTTGATGTTCAGAGAAACGGAATATCCGTAGTCGTACTGTTTCCGGATCAGATAGTCGAATTGCTTCCGAATGGGCGCCAACGCTTTGGGCAGTCCGGGCTTGATATCGACTGCATCGACAGCGATGTTGAAGGTCGCCAGTCCCGCGTCGGCCAGTTTGTCGATGACGTGGGTGCGGAGCAGCTGAGCATTGGTGGGCAGGTAGATCCAGAAACCGTTTTTCGCCGCGTAGTAAGTGATCCGGTGAATCAGATCCGGCCGCATCAGCGGTTCGCCGCCCATGAAGGCCAGCACTCGACATCCCGTGCCCAACAGCCAGTCCACGGAACGCTTCGCAGTATCCTCGGTCATCCCTTTGACCTTATTGTCGAACGCCCAGCAGTAGTGACGGTCGAGGTTGCATTTAAATTCGGTGAACAGATAGGCGATGAGCGGATGAAAATCTCCGGGCGTCACTCGCGAACGGATATACGGAAACAGCCAGCCGCGCATCGTCCTGTAGATTTCGCTCGATGTCCAGTGCCGCTTCTGTGGCGGGGTCCAGCCATCTCCCTCGGCCACAGGCCCGAGCAACTCCGGATGCTGCGGGAAAACCGGATCTGGAAATCGCTGCGGTTTGCCCAGCGGCGGGAGTGTGAGCGGGACTGACTCCGGCGGTCGCGTTAACAGTTGGTGCAGTTCGACATCAAGCCGAAACGCCGGAACGGACGCGGGTTTTTCTGATAATCAACTGCAAAACATCAGAGCGACCTGCTGAACTGTCAACCGTGTCATTTTAACTGACATATGTCATTGCCACGCCAGGCCCCGGTCCGGAGTTAGTCAAAGGCGGAAAATTCCCTTTGCCACCGCGCACGGTGTTCGCCATTACTGCCATTCAGAGCCCATGGTTCTCGTTCGAGTTGCTGACGAACCTTGAGGAGCGACGCATCAGGAAAACAGCTTCTCCCGCGCGTTTCAGAGTGAATAAGCAGGAGCAATGACCGCAGAGCCAGTAGTGCTCAACTCGCCTCCGAACTTCGCCCGTATCCTTTCGAGGTTCCACGATCGCAAACATGAAGATTCGCCCTTCGCGTAGGTAGTGAAGGACTGTGCCGCATTCGGGATTCGCGCAGGTCTCAATCACTCTGCATTTGTCGAGTTCTTGCCTCGACTCTCCAGACAGCAAGCAAGCGACATGCCATCGGCACGAGGGGCACCGATCGGAAGGCAGTGATGGGCGAATCGCCCCTGGTTTTGCCGATCCGTGCTCTCTCAGGAGAACCCAGGTTTCCGATAGGCCACTCTGCCTGGTCTTCAAAATCCAGACTTAGGTATCGATCAAGACGTTCGTCCAATGGATTGTCTGGAGTCCCTCGCACAAACTGCGGGTACACAGGTTCTCTGGGAATCGCTGCTGTTCATAAGCCTCCGGGGCCGCACCGGAGGAAACAATGAGCGAAAAACATCCTCGAAGGAAGTGGCAGGCGTGATCTCACATCGGTTGTGTGGAATTGCTCTTTGTCTGATCGCGACAGGACTATCGCTCACACTTTCGCTTTCGGACAGGAGATACCGGCTCTCGCGCCTCAATCTGCGACCTTGGTCGGCACGGTTGTGAACGTGAATGGCGGAGTGGTCCCGGGCGCTACGTTGATGCTGAGCAGATCCAGCTCCGATGAGCACCTCACGACCCGCAGCGATGGCAACGGCTTCTTTCAGTTGGCGAACGTGCCTCCGGGATCCGACTGGCATTTGACGGTTCGCATGCAGGGCTTTGCAGACTGGATATCGGAGGCAATTGTCCTCACTCCTGGACAATATCGTCTGCTGACGGGAGTCCAGTTAAACCTTGCGATGGTCGAGGTCTCGGTCGCGGCTCTGACTCCGGAGCAGATGGCAACGGAGAAAGTCCGAACTGAAGAAAAGCAGCGCATTTTGGGGGTTATCCCCAATTTCTATGTTGCTTATGACCGCAATCCCATGCCGCTGACGGCGAAACTCAAATTCCACCTCGCCTGGAAAATCCTGACCTATCCGGCAACCATCGCAGGGTTCCTGCTGAATGCCTCGATTTATCAGGCAGCGCATTATCCGGACTATCGCGAGGGAGTGCAGGGGTATGGCCAGCGGCTGGGATCGACGTTCGCGGGGGGCTACGCGAACGTTCTCATTGGAGACGCTCTGCTGCCATCGATTCTCCATCAGGACCCGCGATACTTCTATCAGAGGACGGGGATCACGCGGTCGCGCCTTCTTCATGCTCTCTCCACTCCGGTCCTCACCTACGGCGACAATGGCCGCCGCCAGGTCAACTTTTCGGGAATCGGTGGCGACCTCGCCTCCGGAGCCATCGCATGTGCCTATTACCCGTCCCAGGAACGTGGCGGCAGTCTCGTCTACAAGAGCAGCCTGATCGGCGTCGGCGGACGAATCGCCAACGGTCTGCTGCAGGAGTTTGTCCTGAAACGTTCTGGATCGCGGCACAGGAAAAAGTAAATGCGGCGCCGCTGTTCCGGTCACGTCTGAATCGAATCAGTTGAGAGTTGTTGCCTTGTCTTCTCGCGGCCGGGTGGAAGTAGGTGACAGGTTGATCGAAGTATCTCCTGCAACTCGACCGGCGGCGCACTCTGTCCAGAACTGTGAACCCGCAGACTTCGGCCACCTTTCGCACTCAATCCCGAACTTCTTCATTCTCGCGATGAGCGTTGTTCGCTTGATACCCAGCTTGACAGCAGCTCCTCTGGCGCCCCCAACCACCCAGTTTGTTTCCCGCAGTGTCCTGACGATCGTATCGCGTTCGTAGTGCCGACAGCCTGAACGCGCCGGAGTATCGGCGATATCTTCGTTGCAGATCTGACCGCGCAGGTCGGGGAAAACGCCGTTCTGTGCCAGGATGACGGCGCGTTCGACGACGTTCTGAAGTTCACGGATATTTCCTGGCCAGTCATGCGCAAGCATAGAGAGCAGCATTTCCTGCGAGACTGAGGTTATTTCCTTTCTCATTTTGCGCGAGAACAACCCGATGAAATGCCAGATGAGAGGGACGATGTCGTCGCGACGCTCGCGCAAAGGCGGGAGGGTGACCGGGAAAACATTGAGGCGATAGTACAGATCGCTCCGGAATTCATTACTCCGGGCCATCGTCTTCAGGTCTCGATGGGTCGCGACAATGAGGCGCACGTCGACATGTTGCGTACGACTGCTTCCGACGCGTTCGAACTCTCCTTCCTGCAGCACCCGGAGCAGTTTTGGCTGCGATGCAAAAGGCATATCCCCGATCTCGTCAAGAAACAGTGTTCCGCCGTGAGCGACTTCAAAGCGGCCTGGTCTTTGGGCGATCGCACCTGTAAAGGCACCTCGTTCGTGACCAAACAGCTCGCTCTCCAGCAGATCGAACGGCATCGCTGCGCAGTTCACTTTGACAAATGGACGATCGGCGCGGTCGCTCATCGAGTGGATCCTGCGAGCGATCAACTCCTTGCCGGTGCCCGTTTCGCCGAGGATCAATATCGTCGAGTCCGTCCTGGCCACCAGCCGAATCTGCTCGAACACGATCCTCAGAGCGGAACTCTGCCCAACCATCTCTACACCTCGGGCTTCCGGCCCGGAGCTCTGCATCAGGGAATCTGCCGACGCGCACATATCTGAATATCTCCCAGTCAGAGACGGGCTCTGATCGCCCGTTCGTCTTCGCGTCTCTCACGCAGCTCAAGAGCGAAAAGGAGCCAGCGCCCTGCGTAAGATCGCTCGTCCCCGGTGCCTTCGCGACTTGACCGCGGTTGCAGTTATGCCCAGCAAGAGTGCCGCGGTCTGATTCGACTCCCCCAGCAGATCACACGCTTCCACAGCGCTGCGGAGCCTGGCGTTCAGGTGCGTGATCCGGCTGAACAGAACGGCGCGCCGCTCCCTTTCCGAACAGGATGATTCCGGGTCTGGCCGGGAATCTGCAAACTCGAAAAACGGCGTGTTGGTATCTTCGCTGTCCATGCCGCAGGGTGTGACCTCCCGAAGTCGTGATTGCTTCCTCTTCCACATCCGGGCTTCGTTGATTGCGATTGAGGTGAGCCAGGTCGAAAACGAACAGCGTCGCTCAAAAGTCTGAAGTCCGAGAAATGCCTTCATGAATGTCTGCTGGGCTATGTCCTCAGCATCAGTTCGATTGCCCGTCATTCGATGGCCCAGCGCGATGATCAGCCGCTGATAACGCCGAACCAAAATCTCGAACGAGCGTGAGTTGCCGCCGATGGCCTCGATGACGAGGACGTCGTCGGGCTCGCTGCACGTCATTGTCGGTGTGAACTGTGTGTCCATTCCCTGCGCCGATGCCGCCATTGCCCATACTTCCTTTCACGTATCGAAAATCGATCTCGTGTCTGCAGGGATTAAGCCACAGGAGCAATGGGCAGGCTATTGAGCAAAGGTATCGACCACTACCTTCGTATCGGGCGGCGCTTGCGGAAAGGACTTCCGGAAGGCGCGCGAATCCATACCAAAGTATCGCAATACCATCGTCCAATTGTTTTCCTGATGCCAGCTCTGTTGAGATCGAGGTCGCACTTTACCAGGAGGACGACTCCCCCCGTCGAAGGCCAGTCGGCAGTAAGCGCTCGTCAATGGCAGTGGACAGATCCCAGGACCGAGAGGCTCGGATGTCTCCGGCCTTCCCGCAGGGCCTGGAAAGGAGCTGGGATGAGGTTGCGAGGCTGGGTGAAAACCATACTGATCGAAGCTCTGTTCTGCGGTTACTGTATCGCGTCTGCGCAGAATAGTTCGCCAGCCACGCCGGCTCCATACAATCCCATCGCTCTCGCCCACATAACGGAAGCGCCCCGCACGGCGGTCCAGGCCGGGGAGATGGACGATCGCGAGCTTACGCAGAATCCGTATCTCGGAGGCATTCCTTCCGGAAAACTGAGTGCAACACCGCTGGAGCTCTCTCTTGAGGACGCAGTCAATCTGGGGCTGAGGCACAATCTCGGCGGAGTGCTGGCCACCAACGCCGTCACCAGCGCGCGCGGACAGCGCTGGCAGGCGCTGAGCGAGTTGCTGCCGAACGTGGTCACGGATACGGGTATGGGCGTTCATCAGATCGACCTCAAGTCTGCCTTCGGTCTCTCCATTCCTGGCGTGCCTCCGATTATTGGACCCTTCGGCGTGTTTGACGCGCGCGCAAGTTTCACGCAGTCGGTGTTCGATTGGGGTTCCATCGAACAGATGCGGTCTTCCCAGGCGCACCTGGACGCAGCCATGCTCAGCGCCAAAGATGCGCGGGAGCTTGTCGTTCTTGTGATTGTGTCGAATTACCTGCTGGTCATCGCCGACGAGTCGGAGGTTGAATCAGCAACATCAGAACGGGACACTGCGAAGACACTATTTCAGCAGGCTTCCGACCAGAGGACCTCCGGCCTTGCCTCCGCCGTGGACGTTCTGCGCTCGCAGGTGCAGTTGCAGTCGCGCGAGCAGAAACTGATCAGCGCACAAAATGATCTGGCAAAGGAAAAGTTGGTCCTGGCTCGGGCGATGGGCATCCCGCTGGGGCAGCAGTTCGATGTAACCAACCGCGTCCCCTTTCGCGAGGTCACCCCGTCGAGTCTCAACCAGGCGATCGAGGACGCTTACAAATCTCGCCCGGATTTTCTGAGCCAGCTGCATCGTGTGCGATCCGCAGAGCTCACGAGAAAAGCCGCCTCCGCGGAGCGATACCCAACCATCGGAGCGGAAGTGAACTATGGACTGGCCGGTGTTAATCCTGGCACATCGCACGGCACCATCGATGCCGCCGTTACCCTGCAAATTCCCGTTTTTCAGGGCGGGAGAGTGCACGGGGACGTTCTCCGAGCGGATGCCGCACTGGCAGAAGAAGACGAGCAACTGGAAGACCTGCGAGCCAGGATCGATCAGGAGGTTCGCGACGTCTATCTCGATCTGGCATCGGCGGCACAGGAAGTCTCCGTCGAAAAAAGCGCCGTAACGCTGGCCACGGAGAATCTGGAACAATCTCGCGATCGATTTAGTTCGGGAGTGACGGACAACGTTGAAGTGGTGCAGGCGCAGGATGCGCTGGCCATTGCCAACGATGCTTACATTGCGAGTCTCTACAGCTACAACCTGGCCAAGATTTCTTTGGCGAGAGCCACGGGAGTGGCGGAATCCCGGTACGCCCAGTATCTGGAAGGGAATTGAGCATGTCTGAGGAAAAAAACACACCTGACTCAGCGGAAGCCGCCGCGCCAGCGCAAAGCCACGCAGGCGACGACCTCGTCTCCACCTATCCTCGCAGGAGGTCCCGACGGCTTTGGATCATACTGGCGTCGCTTGTAGTTCTCGCCGCAGGGGGCGCCTTGCTTTGGCACTATCTCTCTGGGTTCGAATCCACCGACGATGCACAGGTGGACGTTCATCTGTACCCGGTCAGCGCCCGCATTTCCGGATACATCCAGAAAGTCAACGTGGGAGACAACCAGTGGGTCAACGCGGGTTCAAAGCTCGTGGAAATCGATCCCAAAGATTATGAGGTGGCCTTGGCGAGAGCCCAGGCGGCGCTGGAAACCTCAGAGGCCTCGGCCCGCGGCTCGAAGATCGATGTGCCGATATCTTCGGTCGAAACGACCAGCCAGCTAAAGTTTACGTCCTCCGATATCAAGAATGCGGAAGCGGCCATCGAGGCGGCAGAAAAGCAGGCAGCCGCCGCCCGTGCTCGCGTCCTGGAAGCCCAGGCGGAAAACGTAAAGGCTCAGGAAGACGTCAACCGCTATCACTTACTGCTCGCAAAGGAAGAGGTGCCGAAGCAGGTCTTCGACCATGCCTATGCCGCCGCCGCAACGGATGTTGCCGCCATCACTGCGGCAGAAGCGGACGAGGCCGCCGCGGAACAGGCTGTGCAGGAAGCGAACAGCCGCCTCACCGAGGCTGAGGCGCGTTACGAAGATGCGCAGGCCGGACCGCAGCGCGTGGCTTCCACGCACGCCCGGGCGCTTTCGGCTATGGCGGATACAAAGCAGAAACAAGCCGCAGTGGATCAGGCGCAGTTGAATCTCGGATACACCACAATCTTTGCGCCGGTAGCCGGCGAGGTCACGAAGAAGGTTGTCGTCGGATTAAATGTCGACCCAGGCGAGCAATTGCTCACCGTGGTCCCCCTGGATGAGGTCTGGGTCACCGCAAATTTTAAGGAAACGCAGCTCCGGCACATGCGCGTGGGCCAAAAGGCGAAGCTTGAGCTCGACTCCAACGGTCGAACTTATGACGGACATGTCGACAGCATTGCCGGAGCAACGGGCCCTATCTTCAGTTTGCTGCCCCCGGAAAATGCAACCGGCAACTACGTCAAGATTGTCCAGCGGGTCCCGGTCAAAATCGTTTTGGAGCCGGGCGAGAATCGCGATCATCAGCTACGTCCCGGTGAGAACGTCGAAGCAACAGTGTACCTGCGATGAGCACCGCAACGCTCGCTCTTCCGTCGGAGCAGGCTGTCTGGCGCCCCAGGGTTAACCCATGGGCGATCGCTGCCACTGTCTCGATGGCGGCGTTTGTCGAGGTCCTCGACACCAGCGTCGCCAACGTTGCGCTGCCTTACATAGCCGGCGGCCTGGGAGCCAGCTACGACGACAGCACCTGGGTGCTCACCTCGTACCTTGCGGCCAACGCCATCGTCTTACCCATCAGCGGGTGGCTCGCGGAATTGATCGGACGCAAGCGGTATTTCATGATGTCGCTTGCTGTCTTCACCCTCAGTTCGCTGCTTTGCGGCCTCGCGCCCAGCCTGCCGCTACTTCTGCTGTTTCGCGCTGTGCAGGGCATCGGTGGCGGAGGCCTGCAACCCATGGCGCAGGCCATCCTCAACGACACATTTCCTCCGGAACAACGCGGCTCCGCATTTGCTGTCTATGGCATTACCGCCGTCCTCGCGCCCACCGTCGGGCCGATGTTGGGAGGCTGGATTACCGACGACTACTCCTGGCGGTGGATATTTTTCATTACCCTGCCGCCGGTGCTCCTTGCTCTTTACCTGACCCACATCCTGGTGGAAGATCCCCCATTCCTGCGCCGCTTAAAGCGTGGGGGGATCCGGATTGACTACATCGGAATTTCCTTCCTCGCGTTGGGAGTAGGTTCTCTGCAGGTTGTTCTGGATAAGGGACAGGAGGACGACTGGTTCGGTTCGCATTTCATCACCACCCTTGCAATCACCGCTACCGTATGTCTCATCTCGCTGGTCATTTGGGAGTGGTTCCGCAAGGAGCCGATCATCGATGTCCACATGTTCAGGAGTTTCAACTTCGCGGCCGCAAATCTGATGATGTTCATGATGGGCTTCATGCTCTTCAGCACCCTGGTCCTGATTCCGGAATTTCTACAGACCTTGATGGGCTACACCGCAGAGCTTGCTGGTCTCGTCCTGTCCGGGGGCGGCGTTGTCCTGCTGGTGATGATGCCGATCGTCGGCCGGCTTACTTCAAAGATTCAGGCCCGATGGCTCATTGC
The DNA here is from genome assembly GCA_963825195.1 of uncultured Acidobacteriota bacterium. GTDB lineage: Bacteria > Acidobacteriota > Terriglobia > Terriglobales > Acidobacteriaceae > Palsa-343. The sequence goes on along the minus strand of CAWGSD010000005.1, from coordinate 2,839,704 downwards.
GACGGGATGGTTGTGCCTTGCCATAGGGCTGTTTTATTGCGCGCACGAAATCGATTTGTTCGTGAGCTTCAGCTTTGCAATGTGGCTACGCGTAGCCCAGGTCATAGGAATTGGATTCCTGTTTGTTCCCATCACGGCGGCGGGTTACATCGGCGTTCCTCCGGAAAAGGGGAACAGTGTCTCCGGCATGATCAACTTCATGCGCAATATCGGCGGCAGTATCGGAACTTCCGTGGTGACCACGATGATTGCCCGGCGGGCTCAATATCACCAGCAAGTCCTCGTCGGCCACATCATTCCTGATGCCCCCGCCTACCGCTCGTCACTCCGTGCACTGGGCTCGCAGATCGCGCATTCCGGGGGGTTGCGCGCTACTGACGCACACGACCAGGCAATCGCGAGATTCTACGAATTGGTGCACCGGCAAGGCGGCGCACTCTCCTATATGGATATCTTCTGGGTCCTGGGCGCGCTCTGCTCCATCATGTTCGTTCTTGCATTCTTCCTGAAGAGAAATGATCCCGGGGCGGGCGGAGATGTCGCGGTGGGTTGAGGAAATTGCCACAATGATTCGAGTCATCACGATTGAGCGCGAGTTTGGGTGCGGAGCCTCAGAGGTCGCCGGTTTGGTCGCCAGCCGTCTTGGATGGAATCTCTGGGACGAACGACTGACACAGGAGATCGCACGGTTGACTCAGAGTGCGCCGCACGCCGTCGAGCAGCGGGAATGGCGAAGCGATCCTGTCGTGTATCGGGTTTTCAACGACTTTCTTCGGGGTGCCTTCGAGGGCGGCCTGCCACCTGCCAGCCGGCTGCATCTGCTGGACGCGCGCCGGATCGGCGATGCTTCAAAGATGGCCGTTGACGCAGCGGTTTCCAGCGGCCTCTCGGTCATTGTCGGCCGCGGTGCGCAGTATTTCCTCCATAATCGCAACGATGTGTTCCACGCCTTTCTCTACGCTTCTCGCGATCATAAAATCCGCCGGATGATCGCAAGAGGCGCCTCTGAGAAACAAGCAATCGAACAGATCGACACAACCGACCATGCGCGAGCCGCATTCGTCCGGCAGTATCTCGGACTGAAATGGCCGGAACCCTACCTGTATCACGCAATGTTCAACACCGCGATGGGGGAATCGCGCACGGCAGCGATGCTGATTCAGAGCGTGAAGGAATTCTCGGCCAACGAATGATTCCCGGCTCCTGCTGCCGCCTGGCCGCGGTTGGTACTGCGCGCGCCGTCGCCGGGCCTGCTCTTCATCCCTCAACTCATCGAGATGAGCGCGAGTTGCAGATCCCATGCGCCGGGATGAAGTCATGGAATCGGCTGGACGATGGTATCGGGACATACCTTCGTCCAATGGAATCCCTTCTGGACCCGTGACCTAATCACACGTAGCAGGCTGGCATGCAATGGTTTTCGGCAATCGGGAGTTGGCCGCGCCGGCCGTCGCTCCGCGGAATATTTGTGACTTGTTGGCGACTCTGCAGATTCATTTCGTGAACAAAAGGGAAACCCTATGCGCTCTGAACTGGTCTTTCGTGCAACAACGTATCTGAACAATCGCTACCTCCTGGTGCGTGCGGCAGCCCAGGCGACCAGGAAGTTCCACCGGCCCAACACTCGAATCGCCGATACCACCAACGAAGTCCTCGAGTGGTTTGGGCGCGCGGATCCGCTCGCGATGACCGCGGGCAAGGTAAGAGCTTTTCGATCCCGGATGCGACGAGCGGCCTAGGCCCTATCCCGCCGGCTGCCGGAGCAGTTAAAGCCGCAGATCTCGACAAGTTCCGCAAACGGGAAATCAATTGCGACTTTGAACGGAGAGCCGATGCCGTCGAATTCTCCTGCGTTAGCAACGATGCCGGCGTTCCATCCACCTCTTGAAGCGCTGGACGATAAAGCGCTCGTTGTAGCGGCTCAGTCCGGCAGCTCGCTCGCCTTCATTGAGCTTTGCCAGCGGCATTCAAAGAGGCTGATGAGGCGGATCAACCGCATCACAAAGAACTGGGAAGATGCTCAGGACGCGCTGCAGGATACGTTCCTCAGGGCATACAGAAATCAAAATCGTTGTGCGTTCTCTTCCTGGCTGACGCGCATCGGAATCAATTCGGCGCTGATGCTGCAGGCATCGCGGAATCGCCGTCTCTCTCGACGACAATTATGAGTTCTTCGAGATTTCCGAATCGCAGTGCAGCAATGGCGGGCATCGCAGCGTCGATCCTGAACGCTACTACGAGCGCCAGGAGCAGCAGGTCCTGCTGAGAGCTGCGATTCGAGGCCTGCCGCATCCGCTCAGAATCGTGACCGAAATGAAAATTGATTGCGAGTGCTCCGTCGGCGAGATTGCCTGCGCCCTCCGAATCTCAGAATCCGCTGTTAAGTCCAGGCTTGCGCGCGCGAGGGTGAGGCTTCGCGAAGCGCCGGCCAGAACGCGTCCCGAGTTGGATTCACGCCGCCGTGGGCCCACGGTGTGGTTCGGCCCGATGCGATCGCCTCTTGAGGCCCAAACAATTTCCTGCGGGTTCGATGCAGCGGCCTGACCGCGGCAACGAAAGGAGCAAGTGGAAACAGGCGCGAACCTCTCGGAAAAAAGGCTGGAGGGGTCGCCGGCTGCGGTCCGGCACCGGCAGAATTTCATCGCTATGGACAGTGCTTTTCCGAGCCACGCGCGAGTTACCGGCCATGACCCGAGGGCGGACTGCGCTTCATTCAGTGTCGGGCTGATTGCTCGCCTCGCGTCAACAAGTTTGCCCGTGAACTGGCCGGAACCCCGCGATATAATTTGGCATCGCGTGGAGCGTGACAGTCGAGATGAGCCGGCTCGCAGGTTTTCCCCGAAAGATTCCCCTGGGAGCCAATCTGCTGCTCCATGTTGAAGTATCTTCTCTCATCAATTAGGGCCCCACAATCGCAGTTCATCGAGTCCGTGTTCGCCGGAGGTGGCGAGATCGGGGGACTTATGCGAGCGTTCAATTGGTCCAATGTGACGAGAGCGTGCTTCCTCGTGCTCCTGTCATTTTCCCTGCTCGGAGTACGCGCCTGGCCGCAGAGCGAGCTGGCGGCTGTCTTCGGCACGGTTACGGACCCAAGTGGTGCTGTCATTCCCGCCGCCCAAATCACGATCGTTAACCAGGACACTGGACTGACGCTGAGCACCGTTACTGACATAACGGGTCAGTATCACGTGGCGGGCCTACCGGCGGGAAACTATGTTGTTCGCGCAGCGAAAGAAGGCTTCCAAACGGAGCTTCGCGACGGAGTAGCGCTCCCCTCGGGGTCCGGAGTTCTGATTAACTTTTCGATGGTGGTGGGCAGTCAGCTACAGCAGGTGACGGTAAACGGAGACGTCAGCCAGATCGACAATACAACCTCAACTTTCAGCAGCGTCGTTGCAGAGGCAAGTCTGAAGGAACTACCCCTCGACAACCGGGACCTGTTTAGTGCGGTTGCGCTGGAGCCTGGAGTCGCTCCTGATCCCAGCAGTGCACCCTCGTTGCTTTCCAGCGGTAAAACAGCGCAGGTGGTGATTAATGGTATCCGTCCCAGTATGACGAGCGTCCTGATCGACGGTATGGATGTGACCGATCCGGTATGGGGCTTTTCGCCCGCGGGCGCTTCCGGTTTTTTTCTCGGTCTCGATGAGTTGTCGGAGGTCCGCGTTTTGACGCAGACCTTCAGCGCGGAGTACGGCGGGCATGGTGGCGCGGTCATCGAGATGATCACCAAGTCAGGCAGTAACCGATTTCACGGGTCACTGTGGGAAGTGCATCGGGACGCGTCGCTCGACGCTAAGAATTATTTTGACCTTGGCGCCAGTCCGATTCCGCCGTTTGTCCGCAATCAGTTCGGCGTCGGAATCGGAGGGCCCCTCAAGCGCGATCACACCTTCTTCTTTGCCAACTATGAGGGGTTTCGCGAAGTCGAGGCATCCACGGCAATTGCTACAGCGCCCGATGCGCTTGCTCATGAAGGTTTCCTGCCCTCTGCGGTTAACTCCGCGTCCTGCACCAGCGTAAGTTCAAGCGGATGTGCCGCCATTCCGATCAACCCCGAGATACAACAGTTTCTCAATCTGATGCCCCCTCGAACGGACCGGACAATGGAGATGGAACCGGCGAGCTGATCACCGCGGACAAAGGCGCTACCCGTGAGGATCACGGTATGGTTCGCATCGACCACAACTTTTCCAATACGCATTCGATCTTCACGCGCTATACCATCGATGACAGTTCTTCTGTGGTGCCCTACGCCGGAACACCGCCTGGCATCTATCTGCCGGGATTCCCGACTCTGCACCTGGCGCGGAATCAATATCTCACTGTTCAAGACCGTGCGGCATTCGGGCCGGAATGGCTCAATGAGTTGCGCTTCGGTGTCAATCGGACAACGGCATCTTCTTCGGTTGACAATACCCATCGGGGCTTGTCGATTTCCTTGGTACCGGGTCGGGCGTTCGGAATGATCGACATCACCGGTACCAGCTTGCTGGGCAATAGCCCGGCGTTTCCCTTAGGTGATTTCTCGACCGTTTATCAGGTTCAGGACCAACTGTCGAGTACTATTGGCCGCCACAACTTGAAATTGGGCGCCGAGTTCCGCAGGCTCGATCTCAACTCGACGCTGGACTTCGGAGTGAACGGACTTTACGAATTCGAAGATCTGACTGCCTTCGGTCTGCCCGCATTTAGTAACAATCCGGCCCTCGAGTTTTTCCTTGAGGGTGCGCCGCTTGCATACATTGGCGTCAATCCCTCGAATGCCGATTCCGAGCGCGGATACCGTGAGAGCATGGCGTCCGGATTTGCCCAGGACTTCGTGCGCGTGAATAACTGCTTCACCGCCAATATCGGGTTGCGCTACGATTTCTACTCCAACCCGACCGAAGTCCACGGCCGCGAATCCGCCTTTCGAAACCCAGCGACGGACTCCGCGCCGACGGTCGGCAGGTTATTTGCCGGAACACCGCTGGATCTTCTGTCACCTCAGGCGGGCTTTGCATGGGACGTCTTCGGTGATGGCAAAACCATGCTGCGGAGCGGATTCGGCATTTATCGCGACCAGATCCCGGCAATGGCGTACGGTCTTGACAGATTACTGCCGCCATTCTTCGATCTGGAGGAGTTCGTCTTCCCTCAGTTTCTCAACCCGCAGAACGCAGCAGTAACCCAGCCGCTTGATCCTTTCGCAATGACTTACTACCCGAAGTTCCCCTATGTAATGCAATATGACCTCATCGTGGAACGGGCACTCGCGCAAGGTATGATCCTCACCGCGGGATACTTTGGGACGCGCGGCAATCATCTCACCCGCCAGGGCGAGCAGAACCCCTTTGAGCCGGCGTTAGGCCACCGCTACAATCCAAACCTGCTATCGCCTGTGACAACGATTTTGACAGACGCGCAATCGTTTTATAACTCCGGTCAGGTCTCCGTTTCGAAACGCTATGCGCATAATCTTTTCTCGCAGGCATCATATACATTCGCCCATTCCATTGATGATGCGTCGGTGGATTATTTCGTGGATTCTGTCAATGGTCCTCCCGAATCTCAGAACATTTTCGATCGCAAGGGAAGCCGAGGCCGTTCAGATTTCGACATCCGGCACAATTTCGCGGCAAATGCCGCTTACGAGCTGCCCGGATCCGGTCCTCTCCTGGGTGGCTGGCAGATCGCGGCGGTTGCCAGCGTTTATAGTGGCTCCCCATTTACCCCGATGCTGTCCTTCGACAGTGCCGACGTGCAGTCGCTGCTCATTGCGGAACGCCCAAACCTTGTTGGCAACCCCTATGTGGGCGTGTGCCCGAATGGGGCCAGGGTGGGTACGGTGGCGTGCTGGTTTAATCCAGGCGCTTTTGCTGTTCCGCCCGGAGGTCAGTTTGGCAATGCCGGACGAAATATGCTGCGCGGACCCAGGATCGCGCAATTCGACCCAGCGCTGCACAAAGACTTTGCAATCAATCAAGAACGGAAGCTTACGGTTGGACTGGAAGCCTATAACCTGTTTAACCATCCGAATTTTGGAGTTCCGAGTAACACACAAAGTGCGCTTTCCCTTGGAGGTAACGGGGATGCGGTCTTCAAGGATGTGGCGGGTGATTTCGCCGATGACGCAGGGCAAATTCTGACCACCGCCGGCACCGCACGCCAAGTTCAGCTCGCTGGCCGATTTACTTTCTGAAGGCGTGCCAAAAACCGTCGAACCGGATGCCTCTTCGCCGCTGACCCTCCAGTTCCCGCGCACGATATAATTCGGCATCGCTCTCCAGCAGCACGTTCGAGGCGACCGGGCCTGTTGATGTCCCCTGATTTTCCCGAAGAAACATACTCCTGATCCGTTGGACCAGGCTCTTTTGTCGAGCGCATCCAGTGCTTGCCAGGCCCGGATAGCCAGGCGACTCCTCGGGATTCTTCAGCCATCGGCTCGCAGGCCTTGTCCGCGTTGCTGCCGGCGCGAGGGATTTTGGATGAACCCGAGCGACAGGCAACTGATCGAGTCAGTGTTCGCCGGCGACGGCGAGATGGCCACGCGTATGCGCGAACTCAACTGGTCGGCTACGCCGCTTGGCCCGGTGAAGCAATGGCCGCAAGCTCTGCGAACCTGCGTGCGAATCGTGCTGGGCTCTGCCTATCCGATGAACATCTGCTGGGGGCCAGACTACATCAATTTGTACAACGATGCCTATCTGCCCTCGATGGGAGCAAAGCACCCCTGGGCGCTCGGCCGAAGCTCACGCGTAGTGGTCCCTGAATTATGGGAATTCACCAAGCAGTTGTTCGACACGGTCGTGGCGCAGGGTCAGCCATTCAGTGCCCAGGCCGACCAATTATCCCCTCTCAACCGCAATAATTACCTTGAAGAGGTCTACTTCGCATTTTCGATCGGCCCGATTCCGGATGACAACGGCAAAGTGGGCGGGGTGCTAGCCACACTTCTGGAGACGACGGAACGGGTGCTCGAAGATCGACGCCGGGATTTGCTAAGCGACTTAGCTTTGCGCATGGGCGGAGCGCGAAACGAAGACCAAGTGTGGCGCGTCTGCGCGGAGACCCTCGGCAAAAATTGCCTGAGCCTTCCCTTTGCATTTCTTTATGAATATCGGCCTTCAGAACATCAAGCGACCCTGGCAGGCGCGAGCGTCGAAACCGACGAAGCGCTGCGTCCGCCGGTCATCGATTGCCGGAGCGAGAACCTTTGGCGATTCAACGCCGCCCTGACGAAGGAAGGAGTTCTGGTTGAACTAGGGGATCGGGCTGCGGGCGTGCCGGTGCCCAATTGGGCATTCCCTCCCAAAGAAGCATGCGTGGTGCCGATCCGGCTGGGAGAACACAGCGAGCCGCTGGGTTTCCTTGTCGCGGGAATCCATCCCGGCCGAGCCTTTGACGTTGCGTACCGCCAGTTCGTCTATAGGATTACCGAACAGATCACGATCGGTTTGACCAGCGCCCGCGCGTTCGAGCAGGAGCGCCAGCGGGCCGAAGCGCTGGCCGAGCTTGACCGCGCCAAGACCACATTTTTCAGCAACGTCAGCCACGAATTCCGAACGCCGTTGACACTGATGCTCGGTCCGCTTGAAGAAGTGCAGAAGGAAGCGAGTGAGCGACTCAGTCCCGAGCGCAAGGAGTTGTTGCTCACGGTGCATCGGAACGGCCTCAGATTACTCAAGCTCGTGAACACACTTCTGGATTTCTCGCGGATTGAAGCCGGACGCGTCCTGGCGTCGTATCAGCCGACTGACCTGGCCACTTACACAGCAGAGATCGCCAGCGCCTTCGACTCGGCGATGGAGTGCGCCGGACTGCGCTTCACGGTGGAATGCCAGCCGGACACCGAGCCGGTGTACGTGGATCGCGACATGTGGGAGAAGATCGTTTTGAATCTGCTCTCCAACGCTTACAAGTTCACGTTCGAGGGCGAGGTTGCGGTTATGCTGAAGCGGGTGGACGGCGCGGTGGAATTGAAGATCCGCGACACAGGCATCGGTATAGCCGAAGAGCATCGCGAACACGTGTTCGAACGCTTTCACCGCATCGAGAGCACCCAGGCCAGAACCTACGAAGGCACAGGAATCGGTCTGGCGCTGGTTCAGGAACTGGTGAAACTACACGGCGGTACGGTTCGAGTGGAGAGCGCCGTGGGCGCCGGCAGCACGTTCACCGTGACCATCCCGTGCGGAAGTGGGCATCTGCCGGCGGAGCGCGTTCAGGCCGCACAAACGCTGGCCTCCACCACAATTCGAGCCGAGGCTTATGTCGAAGAGGCACGACGGTGGTCCGGAGACGAATCGAATGTGGCCGTCGATGGAGCGAAACCTGGCAAACAGGCACCGCCGTCACCCTCGTTCGAGCCCTCGCCAGACGCAAAACGCGAACTGATCGTCCTGGCCGATGACAATGCGGACATGCGCCAGTACCTCACGCGTCTGCTGAACCAGCGATATGAGGTGCACGCGGCCATTGACGGCCTGCAAGCGCTGGAAGCCGCTCGGAAATTGCGCCCCGCTCTTGTGCTGGCGGACGTGATGATGCCGCATCTCGATGGGTTTGGCCTGCTGCGGGCGATTCGCGAAGATCTAGCCCTCGCCGGGACGCCAGTGATTCTGCTGTCGGCCCGGGCGGGTGAAGAGTCGCGCGTGGAAGGCCTGGAAGCCGATGCCGACGACTATCTCATCAAGCCATTCGCTGCGCGGGAGTTGCTGGCGCGAGTAGCGGCACACGTCAACATGGCCACTGTTCGCCGCGAAACCGCAGAACGCGAAGAACGGATGCGCAGCGAGGCGGAACTCGAACGCGAGAAACTCCGCGCGAGCGAAGAAAGGCTAGCCGAGACGAGCCGTCTCTACCTTGAACTGCAGCGGACCGATGCAGAGTTGCAACTACAAGTTGCGCTGCTGCAGCAGCTTCCTGTGTCCGCCTGGACGCTGAAGCCCGATGGGACGCCAGATTTCGTGAATGAGGTTTGGCTTGAATACTCCGGTCAGACCCTCGATTTCGTCCGGTCACATCCTGAGGCCTGGATGACCGTACTCCACCCTGAGGATCGCGAAACAGCATCGAGGGCCTTTTGGGAGGGAATACGTTCGGGGACGGGTTTTGCGTTCGAAACCAGATCTCTGCGCGCCAAAGACGGGGTCTATCGCTGGCACCTTCAGCAAGCCGTGGTCTTGCGCGATTCCGAAGGGCGAGTTATCAGATTCGTTGGTACGACGACCGACACCGACGACCAGAAGCGCACCGAGGAGGCGTTGCGCCAGGCGCAAGGCGACCTCGCTCGCATCAACCGCGTAACCACCATGGGAGAGTTGGCAGCCTCTCTCGGGCATGAACTCAGTCAACCGATTAGTGGCGCGATGACCAATGCCAACGTCGGACTCCGAACGCTCGGGAAGGAGAATCCCAATCTCGATGAGGTGCGCGGCGTGTTTGCCAGAATCCTGAGAGACGCACAACGCGCTACCGACATTATTGCCCGGATTCGCTCGCAGTTTGAGAAGAGCGCCCCAAATCAACAGGCAGTCGATTTAAATGAGCTCATTCCAGAAACCATTGCCCTCCTGCGCGGGGAGGCAGTGCGGCACAACGTATCGCTTCGTACGGAACTCGAAGCCGATCTTCCTCAGATCGTCGGAGATCGCGTGCAATTGCAGCAGGTCGTGATGAATCTAATCGTCAACAGCATCGAAGCGATGAAGGACGTTGATGGAATACGAGAGATGGTCATCCAGTCGCAGCGAGCTGAAAACGAGCAGATTCTCGTGTTCGTGAATGATACCGGCCCAGGGTTTCCACCTGAACTGGCGGAACAGATTTTCGACCCATTCTTCACAACCAAACCGCACGGCACGGGAATGGGACTTCGTATCAGCCGTTCAATCATTGAGTCGCATGGCGGGCGCTTGTGGACTGAGCCCGCCGCCGGTCGCGGCGCAACTTTTCACCTGACTCTGCCGGCTGCGATTCCAGGCCGTGGATAAATCCGGTCTGGCGCCTGCCGTGAAAAACCAGGACTTCCCGGGCACGAGCCAGCAAGTGAAAAGACATTGCCCTGACATTCGGCCTGACACCCGACGCTTGCTCTGTAGCTGCTGTATCGCGCTCTGCGACAACATCGTTGTGACCACGAAGCGAGGGCGGAACATGCCGAAGAGCCTGAGTCGCTCACTTTCACGGCCCAGGGAACGTGCTCTCCCGCGCAGCAAATCTTTGAGTGACAACTCGCCACATACTAGTCCGGTCGTTCGGTCTACGACGGATATAGTCTCCAGGCCCTCGGTAGCCATGATCCCTGCTGCTCCTCGCGTTGTTGAATCAGCGTAAACAAATACCTTTGAGAAAGGAATGTTTGAAACTACCAGAGCAAGCGGCGACATAACGTCTCTTACCAGGACAAGTTCAAGCGGATCGACACCGTATTCGCGAGTCAAGTGATTGCCTCGCCGGCTCAGCCGCTCAGTCAGAATGGACCGAGGCATCACGAGGGCCGTGACAAGGTGGGACGCAACGCATGCCACGGCCAGAGGAAGCAAGGCAGGCAGACAATGAGTTACTTCCAGGCTGAATAAAATTGCAGTAAGCGGTACGCCCAGCGATCCCGCAAGCATTGATCCCAATCCGATCAGGGCCCAGAATGCCTGCGTCTCGGACGGAGCATGTGCCAGATGCCCCGCCATGGCACCCACCGCACCACCGATCATGAGCAGCGGTGCTAACACGCCACCGGAGGTTCCTGATCCCAGCGAGGATGCCCACATCAGCGACTTTGCGATCAGGAGTCCAACAATAAGCCCGATGGGCGCGTTCCCGCGAAGCAGCTCTGCGATGTTGTCGTACCCAACTCCGAGGCCACGCGGGAAGAAGGGGCCTCCGACTCCGAAGCCGACACCGCCAATCGCAGGCCACCACATCCAGTGGAGAAGTAAATACTCAAAGAGGTCCCCAAACGCATACATCATGCGGCTCAATCCTGCCGAAACCAGACCCAGGAATGCGCCCAGAAAAAGAGCCCCAATTGCAAACGAGACAGGCGGAGTTTCCGCCAGGAGCGGCATCTGAAGGATCGGCCCCGCGCCAAGCCACCGGCGTATCGAACGTTGCAGACATGCCCGCAGCAGCCGCTCCGGCAACCAGCAGCGTGGTCCTTTCTGCATCAGTCAAGTACATCCATTGGCCAATAAGCGATCCAACGGCGCCTCCCGCCATAATGATGGGACCTTCGGCGCCGAAGGGGCCACCCGAACCAATCGCAACCGCTGCCGAGACAGGTTTTAGAATGGCGATCTTCGGATCGACTTTGGCTCTGTTCAGGAGGATCGCTCCGATCGCTTCCGGTATCCCGTGACCGCGTATCTTGTCGGAACCAAACCGGGCCATCAGGCCAACGATCAATCCTCCCACAACGGGAACCAAAACCATCCAATTCCCGAGAGGGCTTCCGGACGGCGGAACAGGATTGATGCTCAAGCGATGGTAATAGAATATGTTTGTCGAAACCGCAATGCAGTGCAGCAGGAGCGCGGCCAGGATAGTCGCACATAGGCCAATGCCAATCGCAACGCTGGAGAGTAACCAGACCCGTCGATCAACGGTGAAACCCCTGAGAATTGATGGCGCAGACTGCACGAGTGCCTTCTTTCATGCGGGCGAGGATCAGCCTCCCGATGAACGACGCGGCCAGAACCTCAGCGCGAACTGGCCGCGTCTTAGAAAAAACGGGCTGTTCGTTTCGTCTTCGGGACGGCTCAGGCAGCTGCAGCTTTGGAGAAATACCGCAGAAGCGCCTGGGCCGTAGTGGTTGACGAAGCAGGGTTTTGACCGGTAATCAGGCGCCCATCGACCACGGCAAATGGCTCCCAGTTCTGCTTCTTCTCATAGATTGCGCCGAGGTGCAGAAGCTCATCCTCGACGAGGAATGGGACAACTTTGGTGAGCTGTACCTGCTCTTCCTCTCCATTGGTGAAACCAGTCACGTGCTTGCCCTTTACCACTGGTTCGCCCTTGTATTTGACATGGCGCAGTACGCCTGGAGAATGGCAGACGAGTGCGATGGGCTTTCCAGCATTGTAGAAAGCCTCGAGGATGCCAATCGAAATTGGGCTCTCGGCAAGATCCCACATCGGACCGTGTCCGCCTGGATAGAAGACGGTGTCGTAATCCTCCGCCTCTACCGTATCGAGCTTCACCGTGTTCGCCAGTGCCTTTTGTGCCTCCGCGTCCTTCTTGAAACGCGCCATCGCCGGCGTCTGATTCTCGGGTAGATCGCTCTTGGGGTCGATGGGCGGCTGCCCGCCTTTGGGTGACGCCAGTGTCAGTTCAACGCCGGCATCCAGGAAAACGAAGTACGGCGCTGCAAATTCTTCCAGCCAAAAACCCGTCTTGCGGCCAGTGTTGCCGAGTTGATCGTGTGAGGTAAGCACCATCAGGATCTTCATTCAATGTCTCCTTCTTCATGACAATGGAAATTCCGATCGAGTCGGACATATGGATCATGAGAGCAAACGAGCGCGGCTGAGAACAATTGGACGAACGTATCGGCCATGCTCTCTATTACTTTTGCCAGGCGGTTGAATCGGCCGGGAGATAGTACCAAGGTATGGCCTAATACCATTGGCCAATTGTGCTGATCGGGGGCTTTTGGCTCAATCGCTATATCCGATTGCCCGGGCCAGCAGCAGGCCGGAGGTGGGTGTCGGGCGAAAAGGCTGAATGCCCATGAAGCTCTTACGCCACCTCGCATTGATCTTCATCGACGTGTTCGGTATCACGCGCCCCTCGAGGGAAGCACGCGATCGTGCAGTCAGGTATGTCGCTCTCCTGGTGCTGCTTCTGCTGGTGACCATTGTGCAGTGTTCTTTTTGGCTCTGTGCTTTCTGCAGGACGCACTTCGTCAAAGCGGCCGACTCTAATCTGTCCAGGAGAATCTATGACGTCCAGGGAAAACCTCAACACGCATCAGAAAGCGCTCGAGATCAATCTCGACAGGAGCAGCTATGGTTCTTTCGCCGAAATTGGTGCGGGACAGGAAGTCGCGCGCTGGTTCCTGGTCGTAGGGGGAGCTTCGGGGACCGTCGCCAAGTCAATCTCCGCTTATGACAAAGAAGTCAGCGACGATTTGTACGGCGCCGGCGCGCGCTATGTTTCCAGACAACGACTGGAAGCCATGCTCGACAGCGAATGGGCGCAGCTCATCAAAGAGCTGAACAAAAGTCGTGGATCAACCACCCGATTCTTCGCTTATGTCGATACGATCTCGGCCCGCAACTATTCAGGAACCAACGTGCCACACGGCTGGATCGGTCTGCGATTCCAGTTGCAGCCTGGCGGCGAGTCCAACCAGATCATTCTCCATATCAACATGTGCGACCCTTCGGGCCCTCTCGAGCAGGAGGCAATTGGCATCCTCGGAGTGAACCTGATTTATGCAGCTTTTTATCAGTTGCAGGCGATGGAGTCTTTTCTCACAGATGTTACCCAAGGTCTCGAGAAGCGCATTGAAATTGACCATGTGGAGCTGAGCGGGAGCGCGTTTGAGGGATGGGACCAGCGCGCAATGCTGGCGCAGTTGGTGTGCGCGGGGCTCGCAGAGGCAGTGTTCTTTCCAGCGGATGGGCTGCCCGTCCCTCCTGGCGAAGTTCTCCACAAAAAAGCTGTCGTGCTTGCGCCGGGATCGTTTAAGCGTCCGGAATCTAACCAGGCTGCAGGTCAACTGCTGGCCTCGGGAGTGCAGCAGCTCCGCGAAGAGCTGGAAGAAAGGGACTCCGTTACTGGCTTCTTCTGCCTGTCCGCGAAGCCGCTCTGGGACGCGGATACGCCTCCGGCAATCGCCGACGTGCTGGAACGCATTGATGCTCTGCACGCGCGGGGCGGAAATGTTCTGCTGTTCCGCGAGCGAGAACTCTACCGGATGACTGCACTCGTCAATCGCTACACCAAGGAGCGAGTGCGCTTTGTCGTGGGCCTGTCGCTTCTGATTCGCACGTGGGAATATCGCTATACGAAACTCGACGGAAGTCTCCTCGAAGCTTTGTCGCGTCTGCTGGCGCAAAACGTCCGGATTTACGGCTATCCAATGACTTCATCGGATCTCCGGCAGGCAATCGAAAATATTTCGGCGAGCGGCTGGCAGTGGACCGAGGAAAACGGATGGGTCTCTGCCCGCCAGCTTCATCCTCCCTCTCCGCTCAATCACCTTTATGACTATGTTCTAGCCAGGAAGTTTCTCGTCCCGATGCAGATTCCTGCTGGCATCGCGATCGATGGACAGATGCCTGTCTGAAGGTGAACGACAGCGCACACACGCCGTTGAAATGTCGCAGTCGTATCAGCATACTTTTGCGTTGCCAACCCAGAGCCGGAGTTCCGTCATGATTCAATCCTTCCCCCGTTACCTTGCCTGGTGCTGGTCGATGACGATGTCCGGCAACTCGAGAACCTTGCGCTCGTTTTTAAAATGTCCGGATTCTCCGTGCTGGCCTTCGGCTGCCCCGTCGCAGGTCTTTCGGCCCTGGCAGGGCGGCCTGCGCCTTCGCTCGATTTTGCGGTGGTGGATTATCAGATGCCCCTGATGAATGGCTGTGTTCTGGCGCAATACTTGAGAGCCCGTTACCCGAAGCTGAAAATCGTCCTATATTCCGGCTCGCCCGTGGTTCCCGAAGAAGATCTGCATAATATTGACGGCTTCGTACGCAAGGGAACGGGAGTGGTCCACCTGCTGCAGGAGATTGCGCATCTTCGCGATTCGTAGTTCAGGAGACGTCACTGACGAGCACTTGGCGAGCTTCTGACCCTCAGAAGCTCGCCACAATACGGAAACCGTGCACGGAGACCTTGGAACGGCGGGGGTTTGCTGCGGGGTTGACGATGAACTCGGCGACAGGCTGGAAGATAAACCACGAAGTGACGTGGGCGAGGTAGTTGAGCTCAACGAGAATCTCTTCCCAGTCCACTTCGACACGTTGGCCAAGCAACTGCTCGAGCCCCTTTGGCCCTTCGAACAAACCATGTGGCCCTGTGAATCCACGTTTTGCCAGAGACGCCGCGTAAACTGCGCGCATGCATGTCATTCCTGGCGAGAAGCCCTTCCATTGCGACACGGGCTCGACATGGACACAGGCCAGT
Organism: uncultured Acidobacteriota bacterium; assembly: GCA_963825195.1. Classification (GTDB taxonomy): domain Bacteria; phylum Acidobacteriota; class Terriglobia; order Terriglobales; family Acidobacteriaceae; genus Palsa-343. The sequence goes on along the minus strand of CAWGSD010000005.1, from coordinate 2,824,590 downwards.
GACACATTATCGGCGGTAGCGATGGCAACGGTGTTTGCGATTTCGTCGGCGGAAAGTCCGAACAGCCTGCCGGCAGCGGCGGCCGTTGAGATGGCGAGTTGCATCGCATGGTTCAGGCCTTTCGCCATCACCGGAATGGCCGCAGTGAACCTGCATTGGATCTCATATGCAACTGCGAGTGCCAGCATAAACTCCTCTCCGAAGGCACCCGCATGCTCCGCTGCGGCGAGGACCGCTCCAAAGTTGTCGCTGGGTGGCACAGGCCCCCTGGCGCCATGCAGCTGTCCAGCAGGTCTGGATATCGCACCAGTCCCGAGTTGAACAGCGGCTTGATCCGGAGCGGACTTACTCCGCCAATCAGTGAGCAGGTTCCCGATGCGCGATATTCTTCGAACTGCTGGCGGAGCGCAGAAAACGGGGCTCCGGCCAAAGCGGAGATCGCGCAACCAATGCTGTCCAGAATATTGCGCTTGTAGAGTGACCGGAGGCGTGCTGTCAGGTCCTTCGGTCGAACGCACACCGCAAATGAGCCAATACTCTCTACCGTCGGACGTGTGGCTTGCTTCTGCAGAGTCGAGGAAAATGTTGTCATGGAAACATTCCTTTCCCACGAACCACCGCCGTGCGGCGATCGCTCAGGAATCGTCCGATCTTCAATTTGGATTAAGCCAGAGCGGGGGCGGCGAAACAATTGCCCAATGGTATCGGCGATACCTTGGTAATAAGTTGCGTTCCGGATTCGAGCTTCAGTCTGGATTGGAAAACTCGCCGCGCACTCGAGCTGACGTTGAACGCACAGGCTGGGGAAGCCGCGGGCGAGGTGGAACCCGACTATTGGTCTTTAGTAACGTTCTGCCTGCTGAATCCCGTCGGAGAGGGCGAACCAATACCAAAGTATAATGGCCCTCCGTCCAGTGGTCAGAGATGATCATGACTTGCATGCCCCAGGCCGCCTCAGAGAACCTCAGGACTCGGCCTGCATCGGCTCGCCGTACTTCGATTTTGAGCCGTTCTACGCTTTATTTCTTTGCTGAGGATGGGGACGCTTGCGGGTAGCTAACGGGACCTCCATGACGAATCGACGGACGATCGTGGCCGTGATCGATGACGACCAATCTGTACGCGAATCACTCCCGGATCTGCTTGCTGAGCTGGGATTTGCGGTACGAACGTTCTCATCTGCCGAAGAATTCCTGGTCTCCCCGAACCTTTCGGACGCAGACTGCGTAATCCTCGATGTCTCGATGCCCGGGATGTCTGGTCCTGAGCTGAGACGGGATTTGAAGGTGCGCCGGCCGCAGCTGCCGGTCATTTTCATGACGGCTCAGAGGGACGAGAGGCTGCGCTTGCAGTTGCTCGAACAGGACGCTGTCGCCTGTCTCATTAAGCCGTTCAGCGAAACGGCACTGCTCGACGCGCTTCGTGCGGCATTGGCGGACCCTTGAAGGAGCAAGCCTTTCGTCTCTCGCTGGCCCCGGATTACAATCGGCCCCACAGATCGGAAAGAGGTGCGTTTTATGCTGTCGGCTTCATCCGTTGTGTTCATTGTCGATGACGACATATCGGTCCGCGAATCGCTGGAATCTATGGTTCGCCAGGCAGGTTGGAACCCGCAAACCTACTCCACTGCCCAGGAGTTCCTGGATCGACAGAAAGAGTCCGTTCCAAGTTGTTTGGTACTGGATGTTTCCTTGCCCGGGCTCAGTGGTCTGGATCTCCAAAAGCAAATCGTTGACGAGCGTTCTGCGATGCCTATTATCTTCATTACCGGATATGGCGATGTTCCCATGACTGTTCGTGCAATGAAAGCCGGAGCGATGGAATTCCTGACCAAGCCATTCAGTGACGAGGCGCTGCTCAGTGCGATTGAACAAGCTCTGGAACGGAGCCGGATCGCGCTGAACCGCGATGTCGAGATGCGCGCCCTTCAGAAGGCATACCTTTCCCTGACGCCCCGCGAGCGACAGGTGATGTCATTGGTCGTGTCAGGGATGTTGAACAAACAGATTGGCGGGGAACTCGGCATCAGCGAAGTTACCGTGAAAGCGCACCGCGGACGGGTGATGGAGAAGATGACGGCAGGCTCTCTCGCCGAACTCGTGGAAATGGCGACACGCCTGCACCTTGGAACTTCTCCCAAGCGGAAAAGCCCAGCGGCATAATCGCATCGGCCTCACTGCATGCGGTTGCGCATCCTCAGATGTGTACCGCGTGCAGAAGCAGCCCCGCCGGCGCTCCACCAAGGAGCGGGCCGGGAATCGGAACGTTGTCCCACGACAGTGTTTCGAGATTCATCAGCTGAGTGCGGCTGGCATTGGTAACGTCTGTGATATGAACTCTGCCGTGAGGTCCGCCAGTCAGGTTCCACACGAGAAAGGAATCGATGTTGCCGAAAAGCGCATCGCCGGATTCGGCCAGTTCGCGGGCTCCTGAAACGTGATCGAGGATCCAGCGTATCTTGAGACCACTGAAGTAGGTAGTAAGGGGAAGGCCGGTCTTTGCCCGAAAGCGATCCTGCCCGCCACTCTGAGCCATCTCACTGACATAGTCGGAGACGCGGGTACCATCAGCTTGCGATCGAGATCAATCGAAGTCGGCGCTCCGTTGCCAGCTACGTCAAGGAATTGCGCGACAGCGGGGTATGTGATGTTCGTGCGGCCTCAAATCGAGCGGCCCTGACAGAACTCGAGGTTCGCGATCTATATTGGCCGTACGAAAAGAGTGAGGCCCCTTACGTCCCAGATTATTCAAATTTTCTTGAGTCCGTCAGGAGGCTTCTCAATTCTCGGTTGTGTATTCGCAGCCATTTTGGAGTCCCGGGAACAAGATTTTGCCCTGGCTTTGATGCGACAGGATATCTCTATAACGCAGATTGAATGCGCCGTCCATCTGGCGTGCGCCCGTAAGTATGTTGCCCTGCTGAACCACGGTGATGCCACCCTAATATCGAGCTTCTTGTACTTTGCCGGCCCAATCGATGAGGTGGCATCATCAGGAACCCCGCTCTCCTATTGGCAATACACATCCTCGAAGATGCTCGAGATGGAGGAACTGTGGCGCAAGTCATCAGGAGACGAGCGCACCCGCCACGGATGACGTAGATTAAGCGGGGAAGCCAGCCAGTGAAATTGGCTTCGACCGAATGCTGGGAATCGAATAGCGCACGAGAACAGGGGCAGCCGGCGCGTGATATCCCACAGCCGCGTGGTAATGAGCACCCCAGAAAATGTGCACTCCAGATGTCCGTCGATGCCGATGCAAGAACTGCATCGGCTTCGAGGGAACGCCAAGAGAGATGATGATGATGAAGGAATCTTGGTAAGCGTAGAGTTTCTTGCTGCATCTACTCTGTCGGAGACAGAAAAATGGAGCAGAACGGTGTCTGCTCCAAGTAAAAGTACCTAAGAGTTGTTAGCTGCATCCGCTGGTGCTGCCGCAGGACATGCATCTATAGCAGCTTCCGTTACGGACCATGATGGCCCCGCAGGTGTGGCAGCTGGGGGCGTCGCCCATATCGTACATGCTGCGCATGGCGTCGGCGGCGTGGTAGAGGCCGCGGTCTTCCGCAGCCGGTAGCCGGTAGCCGGAAGCTGGCAGCGAACCGGCAGCTTCCAGCTCAGGAGCCATGCCGCCCTGGGGTGCGCTGGCCGATCCCATCCCGCGGGTGGGGGAATGCTGTTCGGGGGCGAGGGGCGTTTCGCCGAGGCCCTTCGCCTCGTTCAGGGCGGGGGCTGATGCCCCCGGCGTTAGTCCCGCGAAGAGCGACAGCTGCTGGCCGGAGAGGAAGCGCAGCTGGAGCCAGCGGAAGATGTAATCCATGATGGACTTGGCGTAGCCGATGTGCTCGTTGCCGGTCCAGCCCGAAGGCTCGAAGCGGGAGTGCGCGAACTTCTCGCACAACACGCGGAGCGGCACGCCATGCTGCAGCGAGAGTGACGCCGCCGTGGCGAAGCTGTCCATGAGGCCCGAGACCGTCGAGCCTTCCTTGGCCATGCGGATGAAGATCTCGCCGGGCTGGCCGTTGGGGTAGAGGCCGACGGTGATGTAGCCTTCGTGGCCCGCGATGGAGAATTTGTGGGTGAGCGAGGCGCGCTCCTCGGGCAATCTGTGCCGCACGGCACGTGGAGGAGCCTGCTGATCGGCCAGCGACTCGGACGAACTGCTGCGCTCGGCGGTGGCCAGTGCTGCGGTGAAGGCGTTGCCGGCGGCGAGGATGGATTTCGCCGCGACTTCGACCTTCTCGGAAATCTTGGCTTCAAGTGTCTTGACGTCGGCTTCGGCCGGCTTCTGGCCGGAAGCGAAGGCGGCAAGGACGCGGTCGGCTGCGGTGTTGAGCTCGACCGAGGCTGCGCTGTTCTTAATCTCCTTGGCCTTGGCGCCGTCGGAGACATTGAGCGGCTGCGCGCCCTTGCTTCCATCTCTATAGATAGCCACGGCCTTCAGGCCCAGACGCCAGGACTCGAGATAGGCCTCGGCAATGTCGTCGAGCGAGCAGTCGTGGGGCAGGTTGACGGTCTTGGAGATGGCACCGGAGAGGAACGGCTGGGTGGCGGCCATCATGCGCACATGGCCCATGTATTGGATGGAGCGTGTACCCCTGGACGGCTTGAACGAGCAGTCGAAGACAGCGAGGTGTTCAGGCTTGAGCGAGGGCGCGCCTTCGATGGTGCCGGTGGCGTCGATGTAGCTGACGATGGCGTCGACCTGGGCGTTGTTGTAACCGAGCTTGAAGAGCGCGGTGGGAACGGTGTTGTTGACGATCTTGATCATGCCGCCGCCAACCAGCTTCTTGTACTTGACCAGAGCAAGGTCGGGCTCGATGCCGGTAGTGTCGCAGTCCATCATGAAACCGATGGTGCCGGTGGGCGCGAGGACGGTGACCTGGGAGTTGCGATAGCCGTGCTTCTCGCCATGAGCGAGGGCTTGGTCCCAGCAGTCGCGGCTGGCTTCGATGAGGGCGTCGAGTTGGGGAACGGCAAAGGTTTTGTCGCCCGCAGTCTTCGATTTGCCGATGTTGTTCACCTCCGCGCGATGCATGCGGATGACGTCGAGGAAGGGTTCGCGGTTGATATAGAAGCCGGGGCAGGCGCCGCCATTGTCGGAATTCGCGCCGGCGGTCTGCGGCGTCGCCGAAGCGAGTGCAGGGCACTTCTCGGCGATGCGGGCGGATTGCAGGTAGGCCTCGCCGCACATGATCGCGGTGAGCGTGGCGGCAAAGTCGCGGCCGGCATCGGAGTCGTAAGGCAGGCCGAAGGCCATGAGCAGCGCGCCGAGGTTGGCGTAGCCGAGGCCCAGCGGCCGGTAGTCGTGGGAGTTCTTCGCGATGGCTTCGGTGGGATAGCCGGAGTTGTCGACGAGGATTTCCATCGCCGTGATCATGATGTCGATGGCGGCGCGGTAAGCAGGGATATCAAATGTGCCTGCCGGTGTTACGAACTTGAGCAGGTTGAAGCTGGCGAGGTTGCAGGCGGAGTTGTCGAGGAACATGTACTCCGAGCAGGGATTGGACGCGTTGATGCGGGCGGTGTTCTTAGAGGTGTGCCAGCGGTTGATGGTGGAGTCGTACTGCATGCCGGGATCGCCGCACTGCCAGGTGGCTTCGGCGATCTTCTTCATGATGTCGCGGGCCTTGTAGTTCTTCACCGGCTTGCCGTCTTTGACGGTGCGGGTGGAGAACTCAGCGTCCTTCTCGACGGCGCGCATGAACTCGTCGTTCACGCGGACGGAGTTGTTGGCGTTCTGGAAGAAGATCGAGGAGTAGGCCTCGGAGTCGGGGCCGGAGGAGCCGTCGTAGCCTTCGCGCATGAGAGCCCAGGCCTTGGCTTCTTCCTTCGCCTTGCACTCGATGAAATCGACGATGTCGGGATGGTCGACGTTGAGGATGACCATCTTGGCGGCGCGGCGCGTCTTGCCGCCGGACTTGATGACGCCGGCGAAGGCGTCGAAGCCGCGCATGAAGCTGAGCGGGCCGGAAGCGGTGCCGCCGCCGGAGAGAGTTTCGCTCGATCCGCGGATGGTGGAGAGGTTGGTGCCGGTGCCGGAGCCCCATTTGAAGAGCATGCCCTCGGTCTTGGCGAGGGTCAGGATGGAGTCGAGGGAGTCGTCGACGGCATTGATGAAGCAGGCCGAGCACTGCGGCTTGCGATAGCCGGTGACGGAGAACTCGACGGCGCAGGTGTGCTGGTTCCAGTGCCAGTTTTGCGCGTCGGAGTTGGGCTCGAGGCGGTCACAGCCCACGTTGAACCAGACCGGCGAATTGAAGGCCACTTTCTGGCTGACCAGCAGGTGGACCAGCTCATCGTGGAAGACGGCGGCGTCCTCGGGGGTGGCGAAGTAACCGGCGGCCAGGCCCCAGTCGCGGATGGTTTCGGCGACGCGGCTGACCAGCTGGCGGACACCGGTCTCGCGCTCGGAGGTGCCGATCTGGCCGTGGAGGTATTTGCTGGCGACGATGTTGGTTGCGGTCATCGACCAGTCGACGGGGACCTCAACGTCCTTCTGCTCGAAGATAATTTTGCCGGAGGCGTCGGTGATGGCCGCGGTGCGGCGCTCCCACTGAACCTCGTCATAGGGCGAAAGATTGGGGCGCGAGAAGAAGCGCGCAAAGCGGAGCGCGGCCTGATGGGCCGGGGTGGTGGCATGGCCGGCGCTGGCGGCGCTGGTCTGGGGAGAGGCAATCGTAACGGATTTTTTGGTGGCCTCGGCCATGGGTATTCGTCCTTCCGGGATGATTTGGCTTGCCTGATCTATTGCCTGGTCGTTCTGTCCTTCTGACAGCCGGCGAGGCAAGGGGCCGGCAAAAAAACTCAAAGCCGCGAGCCGGCTGACAAGGCCAGTCGCGGGGAAACAGCAGCTCCTTCAATTATCAGCGGATCACAAAACCGCCGCCCGGCCGGAGGCGCTTCCTGCTCAGGGGGAAGCTACAACCGACCTCAGAAACCAAGGCGCGAATTTTGGAGCCGCAGATGGCAAAGTACCGCTGTCAATGGTGTGTGTCAAGGGCAAACCACAACATCTTGTATTTAGATGCCCCAAAGGTGGTAGATCATTCAATTTTGGGAATTCCGCTGTGGAGAACCGCCGGAGTCCTTATTTAGGGCGGGTGTGGAGGGTTGAATCCGGAGGGCGATCTGGACGGGGTGATTCGGTGGAATTTGGGCCTTGCGGTGGCCGTAGTCTTCCGGCCGAATCACCCCACCTGAGGAGCATAGGCTCCGGCGTGGCGTGCCACAAGGCGCGCCGATGGTGCAACTTCGGTGGATGGGTGTGGGAGGTGTGGAGAAGTGGGGGCGGAACTCTGGCCGGAATCCCTGGCAAGAAAGTACACGCGGAAAAGACGGTAAGCTCGGCAGGCCTCAGCCCAGCAGGCGCTCCGCGAAGAATCGATACATCTTCTCGTCGGTCCAGTAGGAAAGATGAGCGAGGACCGGCTTCCAGTACCAGCGATGCAGCTGGTCAGCGGGAGCAAGGTCGTAGAAGAAGAGCTTGCCGGAGAAGATGTCCATGGTGGCCCACATGTTGAGCCAGCGGAAATTCCGGATGAGGCGGGACAGTTCCGGATCGGGCGGCACGAGTTGCACGCCGACGCCGCCGAGCGCGCCGGCGGGCGCGAGCAGGCGGAAGGAGTGCAGCTGGTCGATCAGTTGAGCGCGGATCAGCTGTTCGGCCTGCGAATTGTCGCGGAAGAAGTAGTAGGTCTTGTTCAGCGGAGAGCCGAAAGTGAGCAGGCCGCGCATGTGGTGGCAGACATCCATCGCCGGCGGATCTGCAGGCTGGCCAGGCAGCTCGCTGGCGCCGGCGGCTTTGGCCCCGATGCGCGCGCGATTGAACAGGTCGTTGATGGTGTCGTAGGCGATGACGGTGCCCAGAGAATGTGCAGCCACGACGATCTGGAAGTCGTTGGAGGAGAGATACTGGGCGGCGCATCGGTGCTCTTCCGGAGTGGCGTTGCTGCCGGCGAGCCGGTCGCCAGCTTCCTCGCGGAGGTCCATATACAGCGTGGTGAGGGCGTGGCCACATTCCTCGAGGATCTGGGCGCGGACGGCGAAGTTGTCGGCGCGTTGATTGAGGTTCGTATAGATAGCCACATCGCCGAGGAAGTCGATGAGGAAATTCCGGATGACGGCGGCGAGGGCGAGTTCCGCCAAAGGAATGAGCAGGCAGGTAAACGGCGGCTCGAGGAGCAGGAGCTGGCCGACCCACGCGGCCCAGACGTGGCAGGTTCCCACAAACAGAACGTCCGAGGAACAGAATGGACACGGTGCCGCGGTCAGAAATCCCTGGATCCAAAAGGCAGGAGCCACGAACACGACGGCGGCCAGGATCGCCGCGCCGGTGAGGGCGAACCAATTGTAGCGGCGGCGGGAGTCAGTCTTCGGAATGCGGAAGCGCAGCCATTTCCCGAAGTTCCAAAAATAGCCCGCGAGACTTCCGAGAATGAGGAGGCGCACCGCGGCAAGCAGCCCCACCAGCACGACGTTGAATCGGCCTTCCAAACCGGCGAGGATCGCGGCCATATCTTTCGCCTGGCTGAGGAAGGCGCCGATCGCGGCGAAGGAGAGGAGAAAAAGCGGATACACCCACACAAATCGAAAGAACTCGCGAAACAGGATGAACAGGCCCCGGCGGGTACGATCGGCGGCGCTACCCGCCTCGCCGGCGGCCTGCATGACCTGGAGATTCTCACTTAGATAGCGGAAGGGCTCGAGGCCGGTGCGCAGCAACCAGGTGAGCACGGCCACGTCCTTTATCCTGCCTTTGGTCGCCGGCGACCAGTAATACTCGGCCAGGGTCAGGCGTGGCGCAGCGGGATCGGCGGCCGCGGTCGGCTCGAAGCGAATCTGCGCCTGCGTCCAGGACGTCTGCTTATGAGCGGGATCGGAGCCGCGCTCCTTCCACTCCGTCTGCATGGTGTAAGCAGGCTGGTCGGGTCCGCCGAAATGGCGATAAAGGCCGCGAGCGAAACCGTCGAGGGTATCGTAGGCGTTCTCTTCGCCCATGCCGTGAATCACCAGAATGCCGATGTGCTTGCGGCGAGCCGGGCTCGCAGCCTGCGCAGATACGACTGCCGGATCGGCATCGACGGCCGGCGCGGGAACGATGGGCGCTGGGCTGGATTGCGCTCGCGGCGTCTTCGGCGTGGGATCCATCAGAACTCTCCATGCCCGCAAGCTGCCCCGGCACAGAATGCGCCGCAGCATAGCCGATCGCCAGCCAAAAGCAAAGTCAAAATTCGGAGCCGGGCCGCGGCGAATCTGGGGCACGCGCGCACGACGGGATCCCGCTTACGGCGTTTTTACTTCCCCGCTGTCTCGTTCCACAGGAAGCCCAGCTCGTCGGTTTCATCGTCCACCAGCTGCGACACCGAGACGCCGGCGCTGTGACCGCCCTTGACGGAATAGTGGAGCAGAATGGGGCGGTCGCTGCCGCTGGAGGCCTGCATGAGCGCGGTCATCTTGCGCGCGTTCATGGGGTCGACGCGGGTGTCGTTGTCGCCGGTAAAGAACATGATGGCGGGATAGTCGGCTCCCTTTTTCACGTTCTGGTAGGGCGAATATTTGCGGATGTACGCGAAGTCTTTCGGATTTTCGGCGCTGCCGTATTCCGTGGTCCAGAGCTTGCCGAATTCAAACTTCTGATAGCGGAGCATATCCAGCAGCGGGTAGCCGCACCAGATGGCTCCGAAGAGGTCGGGACGCTGGGTCATGGCCGCGCCCATGAGCAGACCGCCATTGGAGCGGCCGCGGATGGCGAAGCGTTCGGGTGTGGTGTAGTGGTTGTCGATCAGATATTCGGCAGCGGCGAAGAAGTCGTCGAAGACATTCTGCTTGTTGGCGAACATCGCGGCCTTGTGCCACGCCTCGCCGTACTCGTTGCCGCCGCGTAGATTGGGCAGCGCGAAGAAGCCGCCCTGCTCCATCCACCAGGCATATTCGGCGTTCCACTGCGGCAGCATCGGCAGGTCAAAGCCGCCGTAGCCGGTCATGAGCAGGCGGGCCTGGCCGTTGCGCTCCAGACCCTTTTTGCCGGCGATGAACATGGGGACGCGAGTGCCGTCTTTGGAGTGATAGAAGACCTGCGTGACTTCGTACTGCGAGGAATCGAAGGGAACGTTTGGCTTCGCGAAGACTTCGGTTTTGCCGGTGTTGGTGTCGTAACGGAAGATCGTCGGCGGCGTGATGAAGGCCTCGAAGGTATAGAAACCTTCGGTTTGGCCGGGGCGGCCGTAGACCACGGAGCCGGAACCGATGCCCGGATACGTCACAGTGCCGGTCTCGAGTCCATCGAGGGAGTAGATGGTGGTCTCGGTCTTGACGTCGTGGAGGCGCGAGACGAAGAGCTTGCCGCCGACGATGCTGAAGTCGTTGATGACGTCCTTGCCCTCGGGGATGATGGTCTTCCAGTCCGCGGGCTTGCCGTCGGGAAAGACTTCCGCGATGCGGCTGTTGGGCGCCTCGTAGTCGGTCATGACGAAGAAGCGGTCGCCGTCGTCGACCAGGCGCACGTGCGCTTCGACGCCGTAAACCAGCGGGACGAAGGAGCTGTCGGGCTTGCGCAGATCGCGGATAAGGTAGTCCTCGCGGGTGGCGGGGACGCCATGCGCGATGTCGACGATGAGCCAGTGGTGGTTGTCGCTGACGCCGACGCTGACCAGGTCGAGTTCGCTGAGTTTCTCGCTGTGGTATTCGCCGCCGAAGATCTTCGCATCATCGGATACGTTCGTGCCGAATTTGTGGAACCAGACGTTGGTGCCTTCATGGGTGAATCGCGCGTAGTAGAGGCCGCCGTTATCGGGACTGAGGCCGACGCCGAAGTAGCGCGCGGAAGGAAGGACGTCCGAAAGATCGGTTCCGACGTTGACGTCGCGGACGTGGATGGAGCCTTCGTCGGCGCCGCCTTCGCGGACCTCATACACCAGCAGATTGCCGTCGTCGGAGACGTCGACCATGTTGGCGGAGGTGTTCTGATCGGCGCTGAGTTTATTGGCGTCGATGAGGAGTTCGTCTCGACCATTCCAGCCTTTGCGCATGTAGATCGATCCCTGGTTCTCGTCGGCGAGGCGCTTTTTGAAGAAGTATCGGTCGCCGCGCAGCACCGGAATCGAGTAGACATCCACGCGCTGCAGCGAGGTCAGCTCGGTTTTGATCTGCGGCAGGTCTTTCACCTGAGAAAGATACTGCTGCGTGTACGCATTCTCCTGGTCAATCCAGGCGCGGGTCTGTGGGCTCTTCGCGTCTTCGAGCCAGCGGTAGTCATCCTGGATCTGCACGCCGTCGTAGTCGTCGGTGACCACGTGCACCGGCGCAACCGGCGGAGGCGGGAGGATGATGCCGTTGTCGCCGTGGATGGTTTTACCGGAATCCTGCGCGTGCATCATGGGTGCAAAAGAACTGAGTGTGAATGCCAGGGCGAACGTCGCGGAGAACCGGCGTGCAAGGAGCATGTGGTTTGCCTCATTGGAAGGAGGTGTCCGTCCGGAAAGGGCAGTTTATACGGTTTGCGCACTCAGAGGGCGGCGTCGCGCCAGAAGGCCAGGGTGCGCTCCGTGATGCGGCCGGGAAACTCACGATTGATCGCATCCAGCGCACCGAACAATGCGGCGGACTCAGTGGCGAGCCCCAGTAGCCGCAGCGAGCGCAGCATGCGTGTGAGGCGCAGGTGATTGTGGTTCATAGGCCGGAGCCAGTTCTGAGCGCGGGCGGGGAAGTTGGGGGCGCGTTCGACTGAATTCTCGGCCCATTGCAGGCCGTAAAACCGCAGCATGCGCAGGAAAGATTGGCGCAGGCGCTCACGGATCTCCTGCGTGGCGTGGAAGGCTTCGATGGTCGCGCGATCGAGCACCGGCGCAGCGGGATTGGCGCCGCTGCGCTCGGGCAGCGGGAAGAGCCACTGGATGAAGTCGTGCACGTCTTCGAGGCGATCGTCGGGCCAGGCCACAACTTCTGCGAGAGTGCGGCCGCAGTCGTCCTGCGCGCCGTCGCGATAGAAGCCGATGAGCGGGTTGGGCTGAGTCACAGGCACCTCCTTTAAGAATCGCCGCTACGACCATCATCTTCGCACCGGTATCCGGATACGCATCAGGCCGGGAAAGGGGAGTGGAGTTCCGCCCCCTATAATTTGGGTTTGGACACCGCGACCAATCTCACCCCGAAGAAGAGCGCAGCCGGACGGGGCCACGCAGGCGCTGTGGCCGGGGGCATTTTGCTCAGCCGCCTGGTGGGGCTGGTCCGCGACCGGGTCTTCGCGCACTATTTCGGCAACTCGGATGCGGCAGACGCGTTCCGCGCGGCGTTTCGAATCCCGAACATCCTGCAGAATCTGTTCGGCGAGGGCGTGCTGTCGGCCTCGTTCATACCGGTGTATGCGCGCCTGAACGCAGAGAACCGGCATGAGGAGGCGTCGCAACTGGCGGAGGCGGTGTTCGCGCTGCTGCTGCTGGTGACGACGGTGCTGGTGGCGGGGGGAGTGTTTGCGACGCCGTGGCTGATCGATCTGATTGCGCCGGGGTTTCACGACGCGAAGCGGCAGCTGACGATCCGGCTGGTGCAGATTTTGTTTCCGGGCGCGGCGCTGCTGGTGTTCTCGGCGTGGTGCCTGGGGATTCTGAACAGCCACCGGAAGTTCTTCCTGTCGTACGCGGCGCCGGTGGTGTGGAACATCGCGATGATCACGACCCTGATCTGGGGCGGGCGGCATCATGCAGAGTCGCGGCTGGCGATCCTGCTGGCGATTGGATCGGTGATCGGCAGCGCGATGCAGTTTGCGGTGCAGTTGCCGACGGTGCTGCGGTTTCTCTGGCCGCTCAGGATGCACCTGGGCATCGGCAACGAGCATGTCAGGACGGTGACCCGGAATTTTTTGCCCGTGTTCGTGAGCCGCGGTGTGGTGCAGATCAGCGCTTACGTGGACTCGTGGCTGGGAAGCTTCCTCGGCACGGGCGCGGTGGCGGCTCTGGCCTATGCGCAGACTCTATATACGCTGCCGGTGAGTTTGTTTGGAATGGCGGTGTCGGCGGCGGAACTGCCGGCCATGTCGAGCGCGCTGGGCACAGCGGAAGAGATTGCCGGCGATCTGCGGCGGCGGTTGCAGTACGGGCTGCAGCAGATAGCGTTCTTCGTGATCCCTTCGGCGGTGGCGTTTGTTCTGCTGGGCGACGTGATTGTGGGGTTCATCTATCACACCGGACATTTCCAGCATGCGGATGTGCTGTATGTGTGGGGCGTACTGGCGGGATCGGCGGTGGGACTGCTGGCGTCAACGTCGGGGCGTCTCTATTCCTCGGCGTTTTACGCCCTGCGCGACACGCGCACGCCGCTGCGGTTCGCAGTGATTCGGGTGACGCTGACGTTTGGGCTCGGCTACCTGTGCGCTCTGCCCCTGCCGCGGATGCTGGGGCTGGACCATCGCTGGGGAACGGCAGGGCTGACGCTGTCGGCGGGGATCGCAGGATGGCTGGAGTTTTCTCTGCTGCGGCGCGCGATGAACCGGCGCATCGGCGCTGTCCCGTCGGGAGGGGCGCGCATCGCCAGACTTTGGCTGGTGGCGGTAGCGGCCGCGGTGGTGAGTTATGGGATTAAGCGAGCACTTCCCTTCCCGGCCACCTGGCCACACCGGCCGCTGCTGGTGGGGCCCTGTGTGCTGATTCCTTATGCCGCGATGTACCTGGTGGTCACGTACTGGATGGGGATTGCCAGCCTCGGAGGCATTCAGCGATTGCTGGGGCGGAGACGTTAAGGCTGGGCCGTCCTCTTCCTGAGGAAGCTGATCGCCGAACTCGTCCCGAAGTTTACAGATCCCCGCAAAAGCAAAAAGGCTCCGCTGGCGCTGACCCGGTGTGCGTGTTCGCCGAGCTGCGCTGCCGGAGCCTGTTGCTTCAAGCGAAGAAGCTTAGACCTGGACCGGAGTCGGCTTCTCGGCAGCAGCGTTGGCCGACGCTTTCGCGTCGCTGCCCTTGTCGGAGGCTTTCTCGTTGGAGCCGGGCTTGCGGATGTCGATGCCACCCTTGAAGAACGCGCCGTCTTCGATGGAGATGCGCTGCGCAGTCACGTCGCCGGTGAGCGAACCTTCGCTGCGGATATCCACGCGATCGCTGGCGGTGACGTTGCCCCGCACCTTGCCGAGCACCACGATTTCGCGGGCGGAGATGTTGGCAGCCACCTGGCCGTTGCGGCCCACGGTGAGGCGATTGCCGGGCAGGCTGATAGCACCCTCGACCTTACCGTCGATGTACAGCGACTCGGAGCCGCTGACTTCGCCCTTGATCACCAGGCTCTTGCCGATGGTGGCCTGTTCGCCGGTGGCGGCGTTGCTCGGGGGCGCGGGAGCCGGAGCGGTCCGCGTGCTGTTCGACTCAAAGCTGGGGGTTGCTGGCGTCGAGGGACGCACGGGCTCGGGGCTCTGCGGCCCTGTGCCGCTACCGGGCTGATTGGGTTTCCACATGATTACTCAGTCCTTCCTTCTTCAAAAATTGTTGATGAACTTGCGCCCTGCAACTGGCCTGCCGGAGTCGTACGCCGGGTCCCAGGCAGAACTTTGCAGCGCCGACCCTCTTTCCTCTGGAGATTCATCCCCCTCCGCGCCAATCGCCGCCGTTATCAGCATCTTAAACATCTTCGCTGGAAATTGGCACCCCAATCTTCGCACCGAGGCCTGTGGAACTCTGGTCCCTAATTATTTCCGGTCTGCAGGAGATGCGCAGTCAGGAGCCTGCAGTACCCCGGCACCCATACCATTAATCCCCTAAAGGCCCCTAATTTCGTGAACTAAAAACATCCGACTTGTCGAGCGCTCCGAACCGTATCGCCCTGCGATGCATCCCTTCAATGGCGGCATCTGGATCAAGCGCCGCAGTATTGCCATTCGTGGCGAAGACAAGAACAAGGAAGACAAAAGAACAGGGGGAGGATTTGCGATGGTGAAGTTTGCGCTGTATGGATCTCTGAAGGCAAAACCGGGGAAGGAGGCCGAAGTCGAGGCCTTTCTGAAACAGGGTGCGGAGCTCGCGAGGAAGGAGTCCGGCACCGTTACCTGGTACGCGATTAAAGAGGATGATGGCCAGTATGGCATCTTCGACACCTTTGAGACGGAGGCGGGGCGAGATGCGCATCTAAACGGCGAAATTGCCAAAGCGCTGATGGCGAAGGCCAATGAACTGTTCGCCACTCCCCCCAAAATCCACAAAATCGATGTGCTCGCCGTCAAATAGCAGCTGGTGGCATGCGTGAGGGGGATGCGAGTGGGGGTGGCAGCTCGACCCCTCTCTCCAGCGGCGGGGCTCCTTGCATCCTGTTTCCGGTAGCATCGGAAGTGGCATGACCGACCGCGAACTGCTGCGCCACATTGAGCGGCTGCCTGGAGGCCGCGCCGGGTACAAGCAGCTCGTCCGGGAGCTGGGCCTGGGCGGCGGCCAGGAGCGCCGCATCCTGCGCGAGCAGCTGGAGCGGCTAACGGACGCCGGCCAGCTGGTGCATGCCGACCGCGACCACTGGTCGCTGCCGCAGGCCGCTGCAGGGACAAGCGCCGAGACGCGGCCGGGGGACAGTGGGGCTCGGCGGAGCGATCGGCAGAGCCCGGCTTCCCGTGGCGGCAATCTCCGTGGCGACAATCTTGTGGCCGGGCGCCTCGATCTGCATCGGGACGGCTTTGGTTTTGTCCGGCCCAATCCGGCGCAGGCGGGGGCGCGACCGGTTGTCGGGGAAGACGTCTTTATCCCTCCGGGTGAGATAGGCGGCGCGATGCAGGGCGACCAGGTGCTGGTGGAGCTGGCGCTGCCGCGGCGGGACCGGCAGAATCAGCGGCGGTCCGGCCGGATTATCCGCATCCTCACGCGGCGCAATCCGACGGTGGTAGGGATTTTTCATTACGCGCGTCGCGAGAACGAACGCGAGGGCAGGCCCGCCGGACACTTCGTCGTTCCTTTCGACGAGCGCATGACGCAGCCGGTGCTGATTCCCTCCGGCGCAGAATTGCCTGCGGTGCCGGAAGCTGCGACGCCGCATCGCGTGCTGGGCGCGGAGGCCAGGGCGGCGGGGCATTACGACGACCTCGAAGGACTGGTTGTCGATGTGGAGATCACGGACTGGCCCACACCGACGCGTCCGGCGCGCGGGCGCGTGCTCGAGGTGCTGGGCCATGAAGACGATTTCGGCGTAGATGTGGAGATGGTCATCCGCAAGCATCACCTGCCGCGGATATTCCCCGATGCCGTGCTGGCGGAAGCGAGGCAGGTGGCGCATCTGGATGCGGAGATCGCGGCACAACGGAGAGACTTCCGGCAGCTGCCCATTGTGACGATTGACGGAGACACGGCGCGAGACTTCGACGATGCGGTGCTGGTGCGGCATCACGATGATGGCAGCTGGGAGCTGCAGGTACACATTGCCGATGTTGCGGAGTATGTGCGGCCGGAGTCGTCACTGGATCTGGAAGCACGGCTGCGCGGGACCTCGGTATATTTCCCCGATCGCGCGATTCCCATGCTGCCGCAGGAGCTTTCAACGGATATCTGCAGCCTGCGCCCGGGCGAGGATCGGCTGGTGCTCTCGTGTCTGATGCGGATCGACGCACAGGGCGAGATCCTCGGGTATGAGGTGACCGAGGGCGTGATCCGCTCGGCGCGGCGCATGACCTATACGCAGGTGCACGGGATTTTGGAGGGCGATCAGGAGCTGCGTGCGCAGTGTGCGCCACTGGTGCCGGAGTTTGAGCGGATGCTGGAGCTGGCGCGCATTCTGAACCGGAAGCGCGAGCGGCGGGGATCGATCGATTTCGATCTGCCCGAGCCGATCATCGAATTCGATGAATTTGGCGCGATGAAGGCGGTGACACGGGCGGAACGCAACTGGGCACACCGGCTGATCGAGGAGTTCATGCTGTCGGCCAACGAATGTGTGGCGTCGTGGCTGGAGAACCTCGGGGTGCCATCGCTGTATCGCATTCATGAGAAGCCGGAGCCGCGGCGGGTCGTGGAGTTCGAGGAGATTGCCGCGGCCTTTGGATATTCGCTGGGGATCGGAAGCCTGCCGGTGCGCACCTTTCGGATGCGCAGCGAACGGCGGGAACAGAGACAGGCGAGCCGCGAGCATAGGCAGGGAGGCCGATCGCCTCGCGGCTATGAGGTACCTGAGGATATTCCGGTGACGCCGCGGATGTACCAGAAGCTGACGGATAAGATCGCGGGCAAGCCGGAGGAGCGCATCCTCTCGTACCTCATGCTGCGTTCGCTGCGCCAGGCACGCTACAGCGAGAAGAACGGAGGCCACTTCGCCCTGGCGGCACCTTGTTACACGCATTTCACTTCGCCGATCCGGCGCTATCCCGACCTGATCGTGCACCGTATTGCGAAGGCGCTGCTGCACGCACAGGTGAATGGGCACGGTGTGCTGTCCCCGGGCGAGCCTCATGGAACAGACTCGCCGTGGGGCGGAACCACCGGAGCGCATGGCGGGGCCAAAAGTCAACGCTCGGAGAAAGCGCGGGCACCTTTCGAACCTCTGGACGAGCAGTCCTTAGCGGCCATCGCGCAGGAATCGAGCGAGAGTGAGCGGCGAGCGGCGGACGCTGAGCGCGAGCTGGTGGACTGGAAAAAGATCAAGTTTATGCGCGACCGCGTGGGCGATTCGTTCAGCGGCATGATCCTGAATGCGACGAAGTACGGGCTGTTTGTGGAGCTGGACGAGCTGTTTGTGGAAGGGCTGGTGCCCATACACACGCTTGGGCTGCTCGATGGCGATCGCTACACGTATCGCGAAAACACGCGCCAGATCCTTGGGGAGCGCTGGGGAAGGCAGTTTTCTGTCGGCGAGCGGGTGCGTGTGGTGCTCGATCGCGTGGATGCGGTCGAGAAGCGCCTGCAGTTTTCGATTCTGGAAGAAGAGGAGCGGCAGCCTGGCAAAAAGCCAGGGCAGGGCGCGCGCACCAAAAAGAAGAAGCGCCGAGACGATCCTCAGACCCAGTTATCAAGCGCTGCACAGCCTTCAGCCGACCGGCCGGCATCCGGCAAGCGGCCTCGTTACAGGCCGCCAAAGGCCAGCCAGCTTCGTAAAAAGAAGAAGCGACGCTGAACTCGTAATTGCAGGCGAGGCGTACCAGGCAAAACCGGACCCGCAAGGCCAGCTTACCGTTTTGGGGCTCACCCTCTGTAAACGATGCGTCCTTCGCTGATGGTCACCTGCACGCGGCCTCGCATGGACCAGCCGTCGAAGGGCGTGTTCTTCGATTTGGATTTTGAATCGGCCGCGCGAAAGGTCCAGCGCTCCTCGGGATCGAAGACGACGACGTCGGCTGTTGATCCTTTGGCCAGCGCGCCGCGCCCGGTAAGGCCGAGCGCCTGCGCGGGGCGGCTCGTCAACAGCGCCAGCATTTTCGCGAGCGACAGTCCATGGTGGACATGCAGTACTTCGATTGCGAGCGGCAGGGCGGTTTCGAGACCGGTAATCCCGTTGGGCGCGCGGTCGAACTCCTGCTCTTTTTCATGCGCGGCGTGCGGAGCGTGATCGGTGGCGATGGCGTCAATGGTGCCGTCGAGCAGGCCCTCGATCATGGCTTGGCGATCGCTCTCGGCGCGGAGAGGCGGATTCATCTTCGCGTGCGTATCGTAGAGTGCAACGCGCTCCTCGTTGAGCACGAAATGATGCGGCGTGACTTCGCAGGTGACGTGCAGGCCCTCGCGACGCGCCTGGCGTACCGCGTTCAGCGCCTTTTCCGTGGAGAGATGCGCAACATGAAGGTGGGCGTTCTTGACCTTCTTCAGCAGCGCGATGTCGCGCTCGACCAGGCTCGATTCGGCTTCAACCGGCATTCCACGCAGGCCGAGACGGAAGGCGAGGGGGCCGGCGTTCATGGAGCAGCCGCCGGTGAGGCGCGTGTCTTCGGCATGCTGAATGACGGGGAGACCGGCCTTCGCGGCAGCGCGTAGCGCATCCAGCATGATGGCGTCGCCGAGGATGGGCTTGCCGTCGTCGGTCACAGCGACCGCGCCCGCTCTCTTCAGATCGGAATAATCCGTCAGCGCTTCGCCCATGGAGCCTCGCGTTGCCGCAGCGATGGGGAAAACGCGGATCGCCGCGTCGCGCTCGGGCGCCTGCATCCAGCGCACAATCTCCGGCGAATCATTCACCGGGATGGTGTTGGGCATGGTGCAGACGCTGGTGAATCCGCCCACGGCAGCCGCAGCGGCGCCGGTAGCGATGGTTTCCTTGTACGCCTGTCCCGGTTCGCGCAGATGGACGTGAATGTCGATCAGGCCGGGCGCGACGACCAGCTCTCTCGCGTCGACGACCTCGACGCCGGACGGGCGGATCTGTCCGGGATTATCGACAGCCGCTACTTTGCCGTCGCGCAGCAAAACATCGCGCACTGCATCGAGACCATTGGCGGGATCGATCACGCGTCCGCCGCGAATCAGCAAATCTTTCATTGCGCGCCGCCCTTCCCGGCCGGCGTAGTCAATGCCCGAAAAACGAGGGCCATGCGGATGGCCACGCCATTGTGAACCTGCCGGGCGATGGCAGACTGTGGGCCGTCGGCGACTTCGCTGGTGATTTCCATACCGCGAATAATGGGTCCGGGATGCAGAATGAGCGCCTTCGGCGCATGTGCGGCGATGCGTTCGCCGTTAGCCTGATAGCGGCTGCGATATTCATCCAAATCGAGTTGCAGGCCGGCGAGGCGCTCGGCCTGGATGCGCAGCATCATGACGATCTCGGATTGGCGCAGAGCCGCATTGAAATCGCGTTCGATGACGATACCGGGAGCCAGTCCTGCTGCGAATTCCGGCAGCAGCGCAGACGGACCGCACAGGATCAGCCTTGCGCCGAGGCGCGGAAGCAGCAGCGCATTGGAGCGCGCGACGCGGCTGTGCAGGATATCGCCGCAGATAGTCACGGTGACGCCGCGCAGCGTCCTTTCGCTGACCTTGCCGGCGCGGATCTCAAGGAACTGCAGGATGGTGCGCAGATCGAGCAGCGCCTGGGAGGGATGTTCCGCCATGCCATCGCCGGCATTGAGCACCGGCAAGCCCGTCGCACGCGCCAGCAGATACGGTGCGCCGGAGTACGGGCTGCGCAGGATGATGCATTCGGCGCCGAGAGCCTGGAGGGTGATGCCGGTGTCCTTGAGGGACTCGCCCTTTTCGATACTGGAAGAAAGCGAGCTGACCAGAGTGGTATCGGCGCCGAGCGCCTTGGCGGCGAGCTCGAAGGACGTACGGGTCCGTGTGCTCGATTCGTAAAAGAGCAGCGCTACACGGCGTTTGGCCAGACGCTTTGCGCGCCGCAGCGGGTCTTCGGCCTCGAAGGCATCGGCGGACTCGAGAATGCGCCGCACCTCAGCAACAGAAAAGCCGTCGGCGGAGATCGCCGATCCTGCATGGATGGGTTGCTGGAAAAGAGAAAGGGTGGAGGATGTTTGCAGGATTCGCGATCGGGTTCGGGTGTGCGCCATCTCTCTCTTCACCGCCAGCAGCGGGCCTGAAGGGGCTGCGGAAAAAATCACTTTGAGGCTGAAAAGTCGCCCCGCAGGGGCTAAAGCCCGAGTTATCTTCTGTCACTTACGGCACAGCTAAAGCTGTGCCCCTTCAAAACAACGAATTTTTCTACCAAGCTCTGAAGGCCGGGGCTTTCTCTATCTTCGCGGGGCCGAAGCCGCCGCGAACTCTGCCATAACGGCCCGAAACAGTAAAAGATTCCTACACGCGCTCCACGAGGAGCACCTGCTCGTCGTTGTCGATTTCGCGGAGCTTCACTTCGATGATCTCCCGCTGCGAGGTGGGCACGGAGCGGCCGACAAAGGTGGCTTCGATGGGCAGCTCGCGATGGCCGCGATCGATGAGCACCAGCAGCTGCACGCGGCGGGGGCGGCCGTGATCGAATAGAGCATCGAGAGCGGCACGGATAGTGCGGCCGGTGTAGAGCACATCGTCGATCAGGATCACATCGCGTCCGTTGACGTCGAAGCCGAGCGAGCCCGGATTCACAACGGGACGGATGTCGCGGGTGGAAAGATCGTCGCGGTAGAAGCTGATATCGAGGACCCCGGTATCGACGTCATGCTTCTCGATACCTTTGATCAGCGCGCCCAGACGCTCCGCGAGCGGCACTCCGCGGCGCTTGATGCCGACCAGCCCGATGCTGGCCGCGCCGTTGTTCTTTTCAATGATCTGGTGGGCGAGGCGGACGAGCGTACGCTCGATCTCCGAGGCGGACATGATCCGACCCTTCTCGCGCAATTTAGGCGTAGCGGCCTGCATTTCAGACATAAGAGCTTTAAAGGGGATGATACGAGGGTCGGGAGTTCACCGCAACCGTGACGAAGCGGGATGTTTCGGATTCCGGACAGCAATCAGAGAGTGCGCTGAGCTCGGGGCCGGGCAGCCAGGACACGCCCCGCGATGGCGCCACCCATAGCGGCGAGCAGAATCATCCCCAGCGAGACGATCGCCGCCGTCAGCAGCTGAATGGCAGCGTGGCCATCGGCCGAGAGCCAGAAGCTCGCCCAGGCATGCACCAGCTGCGGGGCCTGCTGCATGGCTTCGTTGTTGCTTTTCAGCGCCTGGTCTGCCATCTGCTGCGCGACGCTTTGGAACTGCTCGTCGACCGCATGTGCGTTGTGCATCAGGTAGCGGATGACAATCATGCGGATGGCGTCAGCCGCGCTGGCGATCAGGGCTGAAGCCACGCCGAGAATGGCGCCGAGACGCCAGCCAATGCGGCCGTCGGTGAAGGCGGAACTCCGGCGGCGGTAGAGCGCGATGGTGGCAAATCCGCCGGCAATGACAAACAGCGAACTCATGCCGGCCAGCGCCGACAGCAGGCCTACGGGAACGGCCAGCAAAAGTGCGGACGTGATAGCCGTGGGCCACTGCACCAGTGTGTGTTCGGTGCGCAGCCGCTGCGCCGGCTGCTGCTGCGCAGATGCATCGGGCGCCTCGACCAGCAACTGCTGCGCGCCGCAATGGGAGCAGTAGGGGTCTCCCTCGTGCAGACCATTCCCACAGCGGTAGCAGACCGGGTCCATAATTTGACCCTATCGTACGCGGGCGGCGAAAGCAATGCGTGAATAGCAGGAGTTCCCCACGTTACCGCGGGGCAAAATCCCGGCGGGAGAATCAGTCGCTGCCCCTGGAATTGCTCTCCGCCATAGCCGCCGGCAGCTGCAACTCAACCAATGCGAACCTTGTACCTTCGCCGCCATTTTTGATGGCGAAGATGTGCTGGTGTCGCTTCGAACCGGCCCGCAGCGTCAGATCGTCGCCTTCCGTCACGCCCGAAACGTGGATGTTGGCTTTGCCGCGATCTTCATCGCAGGTCAGGCCCTCGCTGGTGATGGCCGGCGAACCCACCGGGTGGTTGCCTTTGCACTCCACTACGTCGCCGAAGCGTCCCAGCGCGCTACGGTAGAACGCGACGACCTTGTCCCGCGCGTCGGATGTCTGATAGGTCACGACCCGGACGCGAAGCTGCCACTCGCCGAAACCGAGATGCACGTCGGCGGACTTATCTCCCTCGTGATCGGGCGCGATCTGCGCTCCGGGGTACACGGGCAATCCGAGGTCGGCGGCAGCGGTTTGATCGGAGCGAACGTGCAGTCCTCCAAGCGGCGTAGAGATCCTGACATCTTTATCCTCACCGTTTTTTCCCTTGTCCACCTGGACGTGGCAGCCCACGGCGGCCAGCAGCCCTCCCAGAAAGACGATTCGCGACACGGCGCGCATCTTCATACCCGGCTCCCCTACTGGGAAACCATACGCCTGACGCGGCTTTTTGGTTCCCGGAATCGGAAAATCGGTTTACTCCGCCCGGCGCCGCGGGGCGACCGCTCCGGCCGGTAAGCCACCCTGAATCCCGGCGGCCATCTCCGCCGGACCGAAACCGCATCTTCTTTAAGCTGAGCGCGGACAGCGGCAGAGCAACGCCGCCCTCCACAACTCCTGCGGAGCTTTCCGGAGTTTTCGCGAAGCAACGCAGATTCGCATCACGGCAGGGGCGCAGGTTTTCGCGATTTCCTCTGCTTGCCCACGGCGTAGGAGAATCGCGCCAGCCGCGGGACCCTGCCGATTTCTTTTTAGCGTATTGTGGAGAGCCGGAAGTACGTGGAAAGTCAAATGGCAAGTCAAATCAGGCACTGGATTCCCCTCTGTGTGCTGCTCGCCCTCGTGGGCGGCTGCTCGTCCGCCAACAAAGCGACCCCGGAAAACTTCACGAAGGTCATCAACGCCTGGTACGCGGACCACAGCGACTGCCTGTTTCCACACGGCCAGGAGTTCCCGTATGAAGTCGCTCCGGGAACCGGCGCGAAAGAGCAGAAGCAGCAGATGGATTCACTGACCGATGCAGGCCTGACGACGCGGCTCGAAGACCGCTCCATCCATGTGGATCGCTACTCGCTGAATGCCGCGGGGAACCGGTTTGCGCCGCGCTTCTGCTACGGGCAACGCTCGGTCACCAGCATCGACAGCTTTACTCCGCCCGCGCCGCACAACGGCTTTACGGAGACGACCGTAACCTACCATTACACGATGTCGAACGTCCCTGTCTGGGCAAAGACGGATCAGATAAAGGCCGCGTTTCCGCAACTGGCGAAGGACCTGGCCGACAATCCGAGCGACCAGGTGACCCTGGCTACCGTAGGGGCGGGCTGGCAGGTGCCGCACTAGCGTGGCGAGTCCGAAGTTTATTGAACAATTTTACGGATCGAAATGGTTCGAACCCCAGCCCTCAGGGCTGAAGCCCGTCTGTTTGGCGATCTTTACGGCACAACTAAGTCGTGCCCTGATACAAAGACTCTTGCCGTGATACAAAGCCAAAGAACTTCTACCGCCGTCCCGCTCACGCGGGACCATCCTGCGCAGGGAACTCAATCATCCGGTCAGGGCAGCAGCATGTAAAGCGAGCTTCGGACGGCACAGGTTCGGTTGTGATCAGCCCTCGTCTTCAGCTGCCGGTCAGAATGCTGTGCACGATTTCAGCATTCTCACGGACTTCATCTTTGCCACTCGGGAACATGCCGACGAAGACACCGTCGATGGGCTTGATGCTCTCGAAGGCGGTACGAAACGCCTGGCGGATGCTGTCCTCGGCGATGCGGCCCGCGGCCAGAATCTTGAAGGCGAAGCAGGGTTTGGTGGTCTGCCGCATCACCTTATACATGCGGGCCGGATCGCTCTGCATGTAGATTTCGCGCGGCATTTCCAGCAATTCACCGTTGAAGACCTGCTTCCATTCCTCTTCGGTACGGGTGCGGTTGTAGACGCAGCCGGCGTAGAAGTCGACATCCCATCCCTGCTCTTCGACCAGTTCGATGACCTCCGGCTTGTGGGTCCCGACGCCCACGAGGACGCCCATATCGCGCACCTGTTTGCACCATTCCCGCACGGTATCCATGGCGCCGTTGCGATACGCGATGTCGACGACTTCGCCCTGCCGGTGCACGGCCAGCGGCTTGAGATTTTTGACCAGGGCGGCGGCGTCGTCATGCGCGGCCACCTGAGCGATCAGGTGCATTTTGCCGCCTTCGGCCTGAAACCGCGCCCAGTCCTGGGGTGCCCGGGATGCATTGACGTAGTTGAAGGCGTTGATCCCGTACGCGGTGGCCCGATGCAGGACCTCGCAGACCTTGTCCTGCGTGTACCACTCGGCCATGAGCTGGCTGAAGTTGCCGTTGTAATGCGAGTAGCCGTAGAAGGGATTGACGCCCATGATCATGCGGCTGACTTCGGCGCCGCCGAACTTCATCTTCGGCACCTGAATGGGCGCTGAACCGCCCTGCATCGCAGCCGGCTGGGCGAGGGGATGGAGGACCTGTCCTTCGGCAGTTCGCTCGGCCAACAGCCTGGCTGAGCCGCTGAGGGCTGCCACGGCAGCTATGGTGCCGGACTGCAGAAATTCTCTGCGTGTATTCGACATGCGGGGCCCTTCCCGAAGGCGCAGCGGCCTCGAACCGGCCTTCGTGCGACCAGAATTGTCACACCGGGGCGGGGTAAAAGCTGTGACTCGGGTCACGGCTGCGGGAGATTGAGTTTGAACGATTGAGGCTGGACGAATCAAGGTCGGCAATCGCTCGACCAGGATTTGGGTTTGAGGCATAAAAAACCCTCTCCCCGGTGAATCGGGGAGAGGGCGTTTCGAGTCGAAAGGTGTCTTAGTCGTCGTCCATGTCACCGGCAGGCGCCGGGTTGTGGAAGTCGCTGGGCGGGCGAACTGTTTTCTCGCCGGGGTAGGGCCGCGTAAACCCGGTCGACATGTACCAGTTCAGGTGGTTGACGGTGTCCGGGTCTTCGGAGTCAGGCCTGGTCAGTTTGCCGGCGAAGATCTGTGCCTTCTTTTTGAGCCAGGCGGCCTTGAGAGCCTTGACGGCAGGGCTGTCCATTGTGTTGGTTGCGGTCGTAGTGGTAACGCCCTGGGTCAGCGGGACCTGATTCGCGACGTGCGACCACGGTTTGAAGTTATCCGCGGGCGGCTCGCCATCGACGAAAGCTGTTCTCATCGGCGAAGCCACGAGGTCGAACTGATTCATGGGCGGCAGGCCGAGGATTTGCTCGATCGTCCGCGTCATGTTGACCTGGGTGTAGTAGGTGTGATCGGCGGGGCCATTCTGCACAGTGTAGGGGCTGACGATGTAGCCTGGGCTGCGATGACCATCAACGTGGTCGACGCCGTTCTGCGCGTCGTCTTCCTCGACGAAGATCGCCGACGAAGTCCACACCTTGCTGTGGCTGACGTAGTCGATGATGCGGCCGATGGCCAGGTCGTTATCGGCCTGTTCGGCGTCCACGGTCGGCGGGCCGCCGGTGTGGTCGCACATCACCCACAGGATGCTCAATGCAGGCACTGTACCTGCCGCTTCGTCTTTCTTAAAGTCCTGCAGCCAGACATCGACGCGGAACTGGTCGGGGATGCCCAGATCGAACTGCGGGAAGTTGGTGATGAGGTGGTCGTACACAGCCGGGACGGAAGACTGTGCCTGGACCGTGTTCTGGTAGTAGAGCGTCTTCTCGAGCCCGGCTTCGAACTTCTGCGAATCGGAGTAGAACTGGCTCCAGCTCGGCTCGGCGGTCGATCCGTTGGGCTGTTTGAACGTATCGTTCTCGACGTATTCGCCGTAGATCTTCACCGGCAGACCAACGGCCGCCGCTTCAGAGAAGAGGAAACCTTTGTTCTGATAAGCAAGCGCATCGCCGGCGTTCCCGCCCGGATAGCTGCGGACCCAGTCAGGCGACTGGATGTCGTCGGCGTAGGGCGCCATGCCCTCGGTGATCCACTGATGACCATCAGCTGACTGGCGGCTGGGATCGTAGAAGTTGTCCAGGAGTGGGAAACGCTTTACCAGCGCGTGCACGTTCGGCGTATCCTTGCCGCCGAACACGGCCAGGGAGGCGTCGCCATCGCCGGCAGCCACGTCGCCCAGGATCTGATCATAGGTGCGGTTTTCACGGATGATCAGGAACACGTGCTTGATCAGCGAGGGATCGCCGATTTTGGATGGAATGGCGACCGGCGTGGCATCCGGGCTGCCACCGGCAGCAGACTTGATATTTTTGGTCAGATCCCAGTGGTTGTTCTCGAAGACCTGACTGGTCATCGCCATCAGGGTTTTGGTGTCCGGCAAGGGAACGATGCTGACGGTGCCATCGTCCTGGTGGGTGTTGTAGTTGCTGACGCCGTAATCGGTCTCGAACGAATTACGCGCGCCGATGCCCTTGTCGTTGGCGACGATGAGGACGTTATCCTTTTTGTCCAGAACGACTGAGGCCGGCGCATAAGCTACCGGGATCATGCCCAGGACGGGGTTCGTCGCGTGCTTGCTGAGGCTGACCACGCCGATGGCGTTGGCGTTGTAGAGCGCGACGTAGGCTACGCCTCTGCTGGGATCGACAGCGATCGAGTTGGGCGCGGCGCCATAGGCCGGCTGGCCTTCGCCCGGCACTCCGATCGGCAGCCCGAGGTCGATCGTCCAATCCACCTCGTTGGTGGACGTGTTGATGACCGAGATGCTGTCGCTATAAGTGTTGGCAACTAACAGGTATTGCCCGTAGAACGCCATTCCGGTCGGATGCAGACCGGTGGGAATGGTAGCGGTGACCTTCATTTTGGCCAGATCCACCACAGAAACGGTACCTGTGATCGCGGCGCCAACGAAGGGGTCGGCCACAATTTCGGTGCCGGAGGAGTTGATCTGGAAATCAGCCTCGGTAGCGGCCCGGCCACCCTCGTTGCTGACATAGGCGGTGGTGCCGTTGCTGGCGATCACGACGCTGTGGGGCGCGTTGCCGACGCGGATCTGCTTACCCTGCTTGGGAGTCGTCGCGGTCAGGCCGATCTTGGTGAGGGTGTCGTTCTGGTTGAGCAGGGCGTAAGCGCTCTTGCCGTCCGGTGAGACCGCGACGCCGCCGGGGTAAGAAGTGCTTGAAGTATAGAACGAGCCGCAGGGATTAGCATAAGCCGCCGGAGGGCTGTTGGGGAAGCAGGTGATGAAGGAATTGTCGGCCGGCACGCTGACCTGGGCGTCATCGGAGAGCAAGCCCTCGTCATCGACCGTGGCCAGGGTGACGTGGCTGCTGTCCTGGCTGAACACCAGGTATTTGCCATCCGGAGAATAGGTAATGCCGGTGTAGCTGCCGCTCGGATCCTTGGCGAAGGGGATGTAGTTCTCGAGGACATCGCCGGTGCGGGTGTCGAACACCTCGACGGCTCCGTTGCCATCGGAGGTCGACGTCCCCATGGTGAGGACAGCGGCGGTATGCGTTTTGGTGTTGGGATTCAGGGCGATGGCCTTCGCGCGGACGCGGATGCCGAGGTCGACCTGGGTGCCGGCGGGGGTGATGATCTGGCCCGAGCTGACAACCCACGAGCCGTTCGGCTGCGGGCCGGTGGTGTAGGTCGGGAACGGCTTGGACTGACCCAGCAACGCGGGAACGCTCAGCCCCGTTGCCAGCAGGCCGGCGAGTGGACGCAGATGGTTGATCCGAAATTTATTGCGAGATTTTTTTCGAGACGCTTTTCGGGACATGTACCGTTCTCCCCCTTGAATTTTCTCGTCGTGCACCCGCAATCGACCGTGCAACCTCGCAGAGGAAATACGACCGGCGTCCCCTTTACACCTTGTTGACGCCAATCTATGCAGACGATCTGTAACAGGCTTAAGACGATCAGCGCGGACGAAACTGCGCATGGGGTGAAGGTAAATACGCATACCGTACAACGGAGTGACAGCAAGATTACAGTTTTGTAGCCTTGTTCACGAGGCCGCTATGTATGAAAAAGTTACGACTGCACCAATGGCGTGTGAATAGAGCATTAAATAGTTACGCGGCTACTAACTGCGTTACATTCTGCGGGCAATCGAGCTTGCGGATTGGCGAAGATGTTGACCGATCCGCCCAGGTCAGTGGTCATCGTCATCGCTCTGTCATACACCACCTGGTCTCGTCCTCCCCGGATCGAATAGCCCACGTCCGAAACAATCGTGAGCTTGTTTAGTCAGCAGGTTCTGAACATGGGCCACTCTCGCGGAAAGAGGGTGTGTTCGAAAGAGATTATTCTGAGATCCATATGCGAATGCCCGCATTCGAGTCGTGGCTGTTCCTGTTTTTCTGCCTGCACGCTCACGGGCAGACCCTTACTGGAGGGCCGTCCGGCCATACACATGGCACTAATGAAGAGAAAGAAGCAGCGGCGATCCTTGAGGTTGGCGCTGCGACGAATTGGAATACCAGAGGCGGCGCGGCCACCTTCGCGCCGAATCTGGCAGTTGAGGTCACGCCTATCGAAAACTGGTTGGAAGTTGAGGCGGGCGTGGCGCCCTTCTACACCGGCAATTCCTCGGAATGGGACACTGACTTGTTATTTAAGAAACCGTGGTCCATATCGCGGAAGGCAGAATTCATGCTCGGCGTCGGTCCCCAATGGACTTACCTCAAACAGGGCGGCACGACCACCAACTCCATCGCCCTCGAAGCAGGTGGAGACTTTATGTTCTGGCCAAATGGCAAACATCAATTCGGGTGGTTTCTCGAACCGGCTTACGACTATAGTTTCGTCTCCAACCACCAACAATCCGTTGGAATGACCGCTGGTTTGCTCATCGCATTGGGTTCTCACCGATCGACTCCGACTAACGCTCGCTGATCACGCTTGTTCCCGCACAGTCGGCGAGTGGGAAGTGAGCGCGGCGCCGTGGGATCGCAGGCATTGGTCGCGAATTGAGCGGGCTGAACTCGTCACCGCGGATCGAGTGACATCTGCAATTATGGAAGTCGAAAGCACCGGAGTCTGCGCGTTGACTGAGGACGCGCGATACGTAAAGGCAGCCTGGGGCTCGCGCCGGCGTCACGATGGGGCGACAGCCGTGTCCGGTTCTAACCCGTCTTCTACGAGCGCACGCAGGGGGCCCAGCCAGGGTTCGTAGCGTCGCCAGCGCGCGACACTGCTGCGATAGATCGGCTGCCGGGCCTGCCACTTGCTGGGAGTGTTCACACGCCGCTGATTGTTTTCGGGGCGCAGACAGGCGTCGTGCCACGCGAGGCCGCAGGCTGCGACGATCCGCCGGATCCCTGGTTCAGGCGCGCGGGTCAACTCCTCGTAATCAACCTCGATGAAGCGATCCGCCGGCAGCACGCTCCGCCAATGATCCATGAGCCGCTGGTAACTGCGGAAATATGAGACCAGTTCGGCGCCTCCGGTGGGAAACGCCAGGCTCGGATGAAAATGAGTTTGATGGATGGACAGCGCCGTATCGGCTGCAGCGCGGCGGCAATGGATAATGGTTGCGCGCGGGAATGCCATGTGGATCAGCCCGGCCCAGAGGAAGTTGAACGGCATCTTGTCGGTCACGCGCGCCGCCGCCGGCGCGATGGCGCGCAGCACACCGAGATAATCTGCTGCGGCCCTGCCGAGGAACGGCATCTCGGTCCCGGCCGCACCGGAGCCGTACCACTCCGTCCCACGCTGGTTCCAGAAATGCAACTCGCCGCCCGCCGCGACTTCGGGATGGCTGGAGATAATCTGCTCGACGAGAGTTGTGCCGGAGCGCGGCATGCCGATGATCAGGACCGGCGTCGGATCGCTGCTGCCGAGTTCGGGCGCCCGGGCGATCCATTCGGGTGTGCAGCGGGCAATCAGGCGGTCGATCTCGATGGAAAACGCAGCCGCGTCGAACAGCGTAAAGTCCCGACGCACGGCATCCGCAGCGTCGAAATGCTGCATGGCCAGGGAGTAGTCGCCAAGATCCTCGGCCGCCTTGCCAATGGCGAGGTGAAGCCGCAGCCGTTGCGCCGCTTCCAGCCCCGGCGTGGTAAGCGCGGCTTCCATCCGCTGCAGCAGACCGTCGTCATCGCTGGTGACGGGGCGGCAGCGGACCAGTTCGTAGTAGCTTCCCGCCAGCAGCGGGGCGATCGAGATGGCGCGCTGGAAGCATGTGCGCGCCTCGTCGAAACGGCCGAACTCCGAGAGCAGATTGCCGAGCAGATCCTGCGCCATGGCGTTCTTCGGATCGAGTGCCAGGGTCTGACGCAACACCTGTTCGGCTTCGTGGTTGCGATCCTCGGTGAGCAGCGCCCGAGCCCTGCCCAGGCGGCCGAAGCTGGTGGTACCGCCAGTCGCGGCCGCGCGGCGGAAACAGCCGATCGCTTCGTCGCGATGGCCCAGCGTGTAGACCAGGGCGCCGGCGCGAAACCACGCCTCGGTCAGGGAGGGGAGCAGCCGGGTGGCGCGGTCGTACGCAGCAACGGCCCCGCCGATGTTGCCCAGCTTCTCGAGCGCGATTCCCAGGCGAAACCAGGCATCGCCGTAGCGCGGCTTGCTGTCGACGGCTCGCTGCAAGGCCGCGATGGCCTCGGAAAGGCGGCCAACCTCGAGGCAAGCGAGGCCGAGATCGTGCTGGATGACAGGATTGGACGGCTGCAGTAGTGCTGCATCGCGCAATGGCGCGATGGCATCGGCTGGCCGCCCGGCCCTGAGCGATTGAGCGGCCAACGCAAGCAGAGGCGCCACCTGCTGCGGCGCGGCACGGTCTGAAAACTGAGACATGGTGCGAAACCTGACCTGGAAAATCTGACGTCGAAAATCTGGCGGGGAGGCGGTAGCGTGGCGATCGGAATCGCCAGCGCAATGGTCACCTGACCATCATCTGCTATCCAGCAGAATTTCGCGACAGGTGATCAACGGTCGGCCCTCGGGGGCAGGCGTGGCTGGCTGAAATCCCCTGCGCAAGAAGCGGACGGTGGCCATTGGTAAACTCCGATGGATATGAATCGATCGATCAGCGCGGTCTCTCCTGTGGTCACGTCCTAACGCGCTAAGTCTGAAGTCTATTGAACAATTTGACGGAAGTCGGGCCCTGATACAAGGACTCGTGCCCTGATACAAAGTCAAAGAATAATTCTTTAACGAACTGCAGACTCAGGACACCAGCGTGGATCGTTCCAGGGATTGGCTCAGCGGTTTGGAAAGAATGGAGCGCCTCGAACCCAACCTGGCTATAGGGTGACGCGACTGCCCTTCCCGCGAGCCTTTGAATTAGACTATTTCCCGCTCAGGCTGAGGGCATACACATCCTGCGTTCCAATATTGCGAAGAAAGAGCGGAGCATCACTCGGATCCGTTCCCATCCACATACCGCTATTCCCGGTGTAGTTGAGCGCCTTAATGTCGACGATCTGCTCAACCTTGCCATCGGGCAAATGAATTCGAAACACCGCAGGGTGATCCTGAAAATTCATAAAGTAGATGGAGTGGCCGTCCTTCGACCACGCTGGGTAGGCGACCACCCCTTTGTAAGATGTAGACCACTGCTGCGTTCGCGATGTCGAAGATGCTCAATGTGGTTGGCCGTCATGGTCTCAGCAGCGGTCGAACGGTGGAAGGCTCTCCTGCCGGAAAGCATCTCGTAGAGGATGGCTCCGAAGGCGAAGAAATCGGTACGATGGTCGACCGGCTGGCCGCGTACCTGTTCCGGCGCCATGTACCCCGCGGTACCCATGACGTGACCGGGATCGGTTCCCTGGGTGAGAGTCGGCGAGGACTAACCAATTGTCCGTGCAGCCGGCGGTTCGAACCAATGGCCTTCTCGTCCTTCGGCGAGTTTGCCGCCCCGTTTGGTCCGACGAATTCAACAATGGGCAAACCGATTGGACTTTTCCATTGCATCAGTGGTATCAAGAGGACATGAAGCTCCGTCCCATACTCTCGTGTTGCAGCATGTGCGCGATGCGCATGTCCTGGTGTGGGCACGCTGACTCTCGTCACAGCTAGTCAATACTAGCGATCGCAGGATCCGAGGCGGCCCACAACCAGATTGTGGGCCGTTTTCTCTTGTAATCATGTTCGTCTCACTTGAAGAGAGGTCAATATGAAGTTCTCTGCACGATATCGTCGCGAACACCGTCACGCCGACCAGTATTTTAGTGTCCTTCCTCGGTGGGGATTCCGCTCCCCGCCAGCTGCAACTCACCGCCAGGTTTGAATTCTGAGATGAGGCTGACCATGCGAAACGCTCTGATCGCAGCGCTGCTGCTTTGCACTTCCGGCCTGTATGGGGATTCCGATACAGGCCGGTCGGCCACCTCCGCCTGGACACAAAACCTGCTCGCCTGGCGTAGCGAACACGCGAAGAGTCTCGACGCACCGGATGGCTGGTTGGCTCTCGTGGACCTCGCCTGGCTGCGGACAGGTGATAACCCTTTCGGCTCGGCGCGCGATAACTGGATCCGCATTGCAGGTCCGGTACCAGCTCATCTTGGAATTCTGCGGCTCGATCATGACAGCATCACTCTGCTTGCTCCTCCGGCAGGCTTCCCGGAGGGCCTGCTGCTCGACGGCCGGCCTCCCGCCGCCGGGAGGCTTTCCGCCAGCGATCATCCGGACCATCTGAGCGACGGCACCTTCAGCATGTTTGTCATCCATCGAGGCGACCGCTATGCGCTCCGTATCAGGAACTCGCAGGCTGCTGCGCGGATTCACTTCCAGGGGTTGCGCTGGTACGCGCCCGATCCGAGATACCGGATCCGTGCCCGCTGGATTCCCTACGCACCTGAGAAGCACATGAAAATCCCCACGGTGATCGGAACAACTCTCGACGTTTCCGTCCCAGGGCGCGCGGAACTCACTCTTGATGGCCGGCAGGTTTCGCTGGAGCCCATCGTCGAGTCCGGCAACACACCGCGGCTCTTGTTCATTCTTCGGGATTCGACCAGCAGAACGACCACCTACGGCGCATCCCGCTTCCTCTACACCGGTTTCCCGGATCACGGCCTCAACCAGCCCGGCGACCTGTGGCTGGATTTCAATCGCCTTGAGAATCCACCCTGCGCCTACACTCCCTATGCGACGTGCCCCCTGCCTCCCCGGCAGAATCGGCTTTCTGTGGCCATTCCGGCCGGGGAACAGCGCTACGTCAAATAGAACCTCTGGTTGCCATCGTTCGCGGTGTTCTGTGGCGATCGACGACCGTCCCCGCGCCGTCAGGAAATCAGGTCCGAAAGCTGGCGATGTGGTCGCGCAGCAGCTTTCCGGCCCGCTTTCCTTCTCCCTCATCGAGAGCATCGATGATCTGCCAGTGGGCATTCTGTATGGCTACCAGGTCGACTTCGTCTTTGGAAAGCCGCATTTGGATACGCACTTCAAACGCCAGAGAATTCCACGTTCTGAGGAGGATACGGTTGGCCGCACCCTCCACGATCATGCGGTGGAAGTTGACGTCGTGCAATGTATAGTCTCTTACGTCTTTTTTGCGAGCTGCGTTCAGGATGGCGGTCGCCTCCCTGCGCAGAGCAGCAACACCTCCCCGGAACTGGGGCGCAGCCAGCTGGCCAGCCAGCTCCTCAAGAGCGGCGCGGACCATGTAGGCTTCCCGGATATCGGTAGACGTTACCTCGCGAACGTGGCTCCCTTTATATGGCTCGCAGATGACGAGATCCATTGCTTCAAGTTCGCGCAAGGCTTCGCGGACCGGCCCCTGACTGGTGTTGAGGTCGCGAGCGATCTGGAGCTCCACGAGGCGCGTCCCAGGGGGAAGTTCTCCGTGCATGATTCTTCGCAGGAGCTCCTGCTTGACCTGCTCCGCCATCGAATCCCGGTGCAATGCATGTTGGCTGTCAGTCATCGGTCGGTATTATAGATAATCTGCGACGCTTCTACGTCTTTGGTAATTGCTGCGCGTCCCAGCCTCCACCCAGGGCTTTGATCAGCAGAACGCTGGCATCGTACTGCCTGCGCATAATGTCGATCTCGTTTCGCTGATCGGCAAGCGCCGTGGTCTGGGACGTGACCACCTCAAGGTAGAGGTCCAGACCTCCGGTGTAGCGCTCCTGAAAAATCTGCAGGGACTCGAGCGCTGCCGTGGTTGCGCGGCGTTGTTGTTCCGACTCCGACTGCAGAATACGCAGCGCAGCCAGATTATCTTCCACCTGCTGGAATGCGGTGAGTGTGGTCTGGCGATATGTGGCAACGGTCGCGTCATATTCGTCCCGGGCACGCTCCGTAGTCGCTCGACGCCTGCCGGCATCGAAGAGAGTTTCCGAGAAGGTTGGCCCAACAGCCCAGAAACGGCTTGGCCACGTGAACCAGTTCAACGCAGAGGTTCCCTGCATACCGACGAGTGCGCTGAGAGAAAGCGTCGGGTAATAAGCCGCCTTCGCAATGCCGATCTGTTCATTCGCGGCAGCCATGCGTCGCTCGTCGGCTGCAATATCCGGCCGTCGCTCGAGCAGTTCAGAGGGCAACAAACCGGGAATTGCCGGCATCCGCGGAGGCTGCATGTCGATCGGGCTGGGAGGAATGGCGAACTGGGCCGGAGGCTTGCCGATGAGAACAGCAATAGCGTGTTCGAACTGCATGCGCTGCACATCGACATCGCTGCGCTGTACCCGGGTCTGCTCCAGCTGCGCCTCCGCCTGGGTCACGTCGGACTGCAGGGCGAGTCCGCCAGTAAAGCGCTGTTGCGTAAGCTCCAGTGCGCTCTGATACGCCTGAATGGTATCGTCGAGCAACTTTGCCTGACCGTCCGCGCTGCGCAGGCCGAAGTAGTCGGTTGCCAGCTCGGCATGCAGGCTCAGGCGCACACTTTCCATATCCGCGGCGCTCGCCTGCGCCTGTTCTCTGGCGGCGGTTACGCCGCGACGAATGCGCCCCCACAGATCGATCTCATAGTTCAGGTCGAAGGGGAGTGTGAAGTTGCCTCCGCCGTTGTTGGCGAGGGCGGTCAGGAAATACGGCTCATTCGCCGATTCGCGCAGCGTGCCTGCCGACGGACTCGTTCCGACCGTGGGCGCCTCGTACGAGCGCGCATATCCGATAGCCGTGCGTGCCGCGCGGAAGTTGGCCTCGGCAGCCTTCAGCGTCTGGTTCGCGGAATCGACCTGCG
Source organism: uncultured Acidobacteriota bacterium (assembly GCA_963825195.1). Classification (GTDB taxonomy): domain Bacteria; phylum Acidobacteriota; class Terriglobia; order Terriglobales; family Acidobacteriaceae; genus Palsa-343. Next base: position 2,789,235 of record CAWGSD010000005.1, on the reverse strand, counting down.
ACTCCAGAGCATTGAGCTGCGAGTCCTGGTAGAGACGCCACCAGTCTCCCTTCAGCTGCTGATCGCTGGGCTGCCCGGGCTCCCACCCATCGCTCGCTGCTGTCTGCGGCGCTTCTTTGAACGCGGGCGCCGCCGGTGCGGCGGGACGTTGGTAGCGCGGTCCCACCATGCAGCCAGTGAGCAGCAGCACAGCAATGCTGACGGAAATGGGGACGAGTCGATTCATTCTGCTACTCGCTCGAACAATCACCCTGGTACGCGTTGTGGAGTCACTCGGCAATGGAAACCTTCTGTCCTTCACTCAGCAGATCGCTGGGATTGGTGACCAGGCTTTCGCCGCCGTGCAGTCCGTGCGCGATCTCAATCTGCGCGCCCAGATCCTGGCCTATGTCAACGGGAATGAAATGGATGTGGTCATCGGGCGTTACCTCGACCACATGCGTGCCGTTCTTGTCGATCACCAGAGCGGTCGTCGGAATAATGATCGAAGGGTGGCTGTGCGTGATTTCGAACTTCACCTCGCCGTACATGCCGGGGACCAGCGAGCCGTCACGGTTGTCCACCTGAACTTCCGTGAGCATGGTTCGCGCCGCAAGGTCCACGGACTCCGCACTGCGCGTCACCGTCGCGGTGTACTCTCTGCCCGGCCTCTCGCGTACTGTCAGCACCGCCGTCTGGCCGTCCTGGATGGCCAGTGCGGACGATTGCGGAACCTCAACCTGTACCCGCAGCACATTGCTCTGCGCAATGCTGAACAGGCTCCTGCTGCCGTTGCCGCTGCCGTCATTCACCAGGTCGCCCTGTTCGACATTGCGCGCTGTAATGACCCCGTCGAAGGGCGCGACCACCCGCTCGAATCCCTGGAGTTGTGTCAGGCGCTGTACGTTTGCCTTCTGCGATTGCAGGTTGGCCTGGGCCACGGCAATGTTGGCATTTGCAGCTGCAACGTCCGCCGTGCGCGCGTCGAAAGCCTGCACGACGTCGTCAATCGACTGCTGGGTGACGGCCCGCGTGCCGGAGAGGTGGGTATAGCGGTCTCTGGTGAGGCGCGCCAGGTCCAGATTAGCCTGGGCCTGCTGCAGCGATGCCTTCGTCAACTGCAGCGACGCTGCTGCCTGCAGCACCTCAGCACGAGCCTGGTTCAGTTGCTGGTCTACCTCGGGCGTCGAGATGATCGCCAGTGTCTGCCCGGCCTTCACATGCGAGCCGATATCCACAAAACGCTTTTCGATGTAGCCATTGGTGCGCGCAAAGACCGACGCACTGTACATGGGCTCGAGATTTCCGGGCAGCAAAAGCGACGTCTGCGGCGGCGCTGACTGGGGATGAACCACAATTACTTCAGGAAGCAACACAGTGCTGGCGTGAACGATGTCCCGCGCCTCGCGGGCCCGCAGTACACGGGGAACGATACCAATTGCCAGCAGCACCACGCCTACCAATACCGCAACGGCGATCCGAGGCATCTTCCCGCCCGGAGGCGTGGAAGTCTCAGGCTCCACTACTTCGCTGCTTGAACTTGCGCCGGTCATTATGCATTCTCCTGTTCACGGTTTTCGTGGTGTCCGCTCCTGCGCTTTTCATGGATAAAGCTGTACATCAGGGGAACAAAAAACAGCGTTGCGAAGGTAGCCATCGAGAGACCGCCGATGACCGCGCGCGCCAGCGGCGCATTCTGCTCTCCGCCTTCGCCCAGCCCGAGGGCCATGGGCAGCATGCCGACGATCATGGCAAAAGCCGTCATGATAATCGGGCGCAAACGCGTGGCGCCCGCCGATACGGCTGCTTCAAACGCCGAATGCCCGCGCTGGCTCTGCTCGTTGGCGAAGGTCACCAGCAGGATGGAGTTGGCGGTCGCGACGCCAATCGACATGATGGCTCCCATCAGGCTGGGCACACTGAATGTGGTCTGCGTGAGGAACAGCGCCCACACAATGCCGCAGAAGGCTCCAGGAAGCGCGCAGATAATGATGAACGGATCGAGCCAGCTCTGGTAGTTGACGACCATCAGCAGGTACACCAGCACAGCTGCGAAGACGAGGCCGATGCCGAGGCGCGTGAACGCCTCATTCATGCTCTCTACCTGGCCGCGCAGCACAATTGTATTGCCGGGGGGAAGTTTCTTCTGCTCGGCGTCGACAACGCGCTGGACCCTTTTCTCGAGCGATCCGAGATCGGTTGCCTGTGTATTCAGCATCACGTCGTACACTCTTTGCACATCGTGGTGATTGATGACTATCGGCTCCCAGGAAGGCGTGATGGTCGCGATGTTGCCCAGCATCTCGGTCCGATTGGGCAGCGTCTTGATGGGAATCGGCGTGTTCTCCAGCCTGTTGAGCGAGTCCAGGCGGTACTGCGGCGTCTGCGCCGTGACGGTATAAGTGAGATTCATCTTCGGATCCACCCAGAAATTCGGCGCAACCGCATAGCCCGATGCCATCGATACGAAAAGGCTGTTCGCCACATCCTGCTGCGTCAGTCCGAACTCCGCGGCTCGCGTCCGGTCCACGTTGATCCTGAGACTGGGGCTATCCATCACCTGCTGAAGATGAACATCCACAGCGCCGGGGATCGCGGCAATTTTGCTGCGCAGGTCGCGGGCCACGTCGAAATTCCCGTCATCCGTTCCCTGCACTTCCACATCGATGGGCGCGGGAAGCCCGAAGTCGAGGATCTGGGTCACCATGTCGGCGGGCTCGAAGTAGAACGTCATGGAGGGGAAGGCCCGCGGCAACACTGTACGTAATTGCTCAATGTACTTTTCCGTGGACGCATGGTGCTTCTGGTTCAGCGACACAAGGATTTCGCCGTCGAAGGCTCCAACATTGGGAGTAAAGCCAAAGGTGAAATCGATGGGATCCTGCGGCAGACCGATATCGTCCAGCACCAGGTCCAGCTGATCGGGAGGAACCACCTGGCGAATCTTCTGCTCCACCTGGCTGAAGAGCACCGCTGACCGCTCGATGCGCGTGCCGGGCATGGCGCGAACATGCAGGCGAAACTGCCCGGTGTCGACAGCGGGAAAGAAATCCTGACCGATGAAAGGCAGCAGCAGGAACGCGGTCGCCATTACCGAGGCGCAGATGATGAAGGCCCTGCGGCGATGCTCAAGGAATCCATGCAGCAGGGACGTGTAACAGCGCTGTACGCGCAGATAGCCGGCGTTGAACCGATCGTTGAATCTCCTGAACCACGAGGGCCCGCCGTCTTCGGAGGTAGGGTCCGGAGCACCCTCGGAAGAGTGGACTTCGCTGGCCAGCAGATACTTGACCAATGTGGGAACCAGCGTGCGGGAGAGGAGGTACGACGCCAGCATGGAGAAAACCACAGCCATCGCCATCGGCGTAAACAGGTATTTCGCAGGCCCGGTAAGAAAGACGACGGAGACGAAGACGATGCAGATGGTCAGTGTCGATACAAATGTCGGTGTCGCAATCTCCGCTGCGCCATAAAGCACGGCTTCATGCAGCGGCTGTTTTCCCATGTGCCGGTGAATGTTCTCGATCGTAACCGTGGCGTCGTCCACCAGAATGCCGATGGCCAGCGCCAGTCCGCCCAGCGTCATCGTGTTCAGCGTCTCTCCCAGCGCATGCAGAACGATGATGGAGCTCAGGATGGAGAGTGGAATGGAGATGGCGATGATCAGCGTGCTGCGCCAGCTGCCCAAAAAGACCAGGATCATCAGGGCGGTGAGGCAGGAAGCGATGATTCCCTCGCGCAAAACGCCCTCGATCGATGCGCGGACGATGACCGACTGATCGAACAGTCCCTGAATCTTCATGCCCTTCGGGGCGGCAGCCTGAACAGCGGGAAGTATCTGGTTCTTGATGGCGTTGATGATCGAGAGCGTCGAGACGGAACCGCTCCTGTAAATCGGAGTCAGTACCGATGGCTTGCCGTTGGCGCGCACGATATTCTGCTGCACCATCCATCCGTCACGTACATGCGCGACATCGCGCATGAAGACGACGGAATGATTCACAACCTTGACCGGCACATCGTTCAGAGCGAGCGCGTCGCGCGGGCTGTTGTTGAGACTCGACCCGTATTCCCGGTCGCCGATCTTGATGGTGCCGGTCGGCATGGTCACATCCTGCGAGGTGATGGCGTTTTCAACGTCCATCGGTGTCAGACCCTTGGCCAGCAGCGCCTGCTGGTTCAGGTCCACCATGATCTGGCGCACCACGCCGCCGTGCGGGGCCGAGAGCAGAACCCCGGGCACCACAGATATCTTCTGGCGTATCCGGAAAATGCCGTAGTCGTAGAGCTCAGATTGCGACAGCTTGTCGCTGGAGAGTGCGAGTTGATAGATGGGGACCGTCGAGGCATTGAAGCGCAGCACCCACGGCGGATTCACGCCTGGGGGAAAGCGAAAGCGAATCGATTGCACGGCTGCGCCCACCTGTGCAATAGCTGCATCAATGTGTACCTGCGGCTGGAAATAGATCATCAGCACGGCGTAGCCGCGGACTGTCTGCGAGTCGATCGACTTCACGTCGTTCACCGTGGACATGATGAACTCGTTGAAGGTCGTGATGCGCTGCTCCATCTCCTGCGCCTGCAGACCCCGGTAATCGTAGACAACCGTAATGACCGGGATGTCGATGGTAGGGAAGATATCGACCGGCATCGTCGCAATTGACGAAATTCCCAGAAGAAGAATCAGGATGGACGCAACGATGAACGTGTAAGGCCGATTCAGCGCAAGTTTGACAATCCACATAAATATCGTCTCTCTGCATGAGAAAAGCGCATGCAAACGGCCCTCTGTCTGAGAAGCCCCTTCAGGTTGTTCTTAAGCAGCAAAGAGATCTGCAGAAGAGATCGTCTCCATGTGCTGGTATCCGCGTTTCGTTACCGTTTTGCAATCCGAAAGCGGGATTGAATGCGATGCGGGCAACCACTACCGTGCTTGCCGGGAACGCAGGCAATTACTGCCTATAACCAATTGATTATTGATAGGTGGTGGTAGTTGCAGATTATTTATAATCTGTGAGCCGGCGCTCATCAGAAGAATCGAGCCGTGGTGTCCTGGAATCCAGCTCTGAACACGCTTGGGAGCCAAAGAATTGAGAGTCTTGCGATCTGCTGCGCGAACGAGTTACAGTGAGGCGTTCCCCTACAGGGCAGAAGGAAAATCACGGTTGCGCAGGTGAATTGCTGGTAGCCGGTATGCACTCGAACGGGTGCGATTTTGCTCCATCCTGTGGTGGTCAGGAACGGGTTGACGAATTCCGGGCGAGACTGCTCTAACTAACTCTTCAGTGGCGCAAAGCATCGGGAGGCCGGGATGACCGCGTTGGTGACTTTATCTCGATTTCGGTGAATTGCTCTGGTCCGGACGGAAGATGAAAGATCGCGGTGAGGCCAGAATGCGATTGCAAATAGGATCGGGTCCACGGTACGCCGCCCACAAAGAAGGCGGTCGACAACGCATCGCTAAGCATCGCCGAGGACGAGACAACCGCAACCATAAGGACGCTATCACGAGGCGCGGCAGTCCGCGGATCCAGGAGGTGCGAGTAAATCCTGCCATTTTCTACGAAGAACTGCTCCCGAATACCGGAAACAGAGATCGAGGCGTCGCGAAGTTGCAGGCCTCTCGCAGTCTTCCTCCGGTCCAGCGGATCGGACAGTGCCACACTCCAGCCTTCTCTGTCGGGCGGAGAGCCAACAGCGCAAATGGAACTGGTGCCGCTCGAGAGCAGTGCGCGCGTGATCCCCGCGGCTGTCAGGATCCGGCTTGCACAATCGACAGCATAGCCCTTTCCTATCGCCCCAGGGTCGAGTTCAAGTCCGGGCTCATCAAAGCGAATGGTCCGGTTCCTCGTATCGAGGATGAGGTGCCGATAACCGATGCGCCTGCGAATGGCAGCTAATTCGGCCGCGGGGGGCACCTGGCCTGGCCCACCGAAGAAACCCCAAAGCTTCATCAGCGGCCCGACCGTTATGTCGAAGGCTCCGTTACTGTCATGGCTGTATTGAAGAGCCTGCTCGAGAATCCAGCACAATTCGGCAGAGATGTTGATGGTCTGATGGCCAGCGGTCCGGTTGATAATTGATAGTTCGCTGTCCGCTTTGTAGTGGCTCATCATGTTATCGAGCCGGTCGATTTCCCGGAAGGCCTTCCGTCCAGCATCGGCACACAATGCCCCATCTTCCCCATAGGCCACGATGGAAAACACGGTGCCCATGGCCCGATGCGATCCGGCATAGCGCGTCAGAGAAGGCGCAGCGGGCGCGACAATTAGTTCAGGCATGCACATTCGGGGGGCTGCGGAACGGGAAGCGCGCACGGGCGATCGGAGTGCCGGCCACTTCAATGCGAGTCAGATCGCGTGTCCCCACCCCCAGGTGCTCAGCGAGTTCCAGCATGTTGTCTGAAGTTTCGAAGGGAGGCGCTCCGCGTTTCGCCATCGGATCGAATCCCATTACCGCCATCGCCACAGCGTCCGTTGAGACACAATTGGTTCCGGCAATCAGCAGGCCGGGATGGATGGGCAGGGTAGGCCGGCCGCTCCTGTTGTTCATTGGCAGCTCGCCGCCGGTCATCGTGGAAATTCCGTCGATGATGGCCAGATTCACCGGCCGCGCCGCGACGAGGTCGGCCACAATGCGCGGTACCCGGTATCCCGCATCCCTGGGCGCATTCACATCCACGATTGGAGGCGCGCTCTTCGGAGGCAGACGGCCTCCGCTATGAAAGGGTCCGCGGCCGCCCAAAGGCGCGAGGCCCGGCTCATCCTCAGGCACATTGTCTCCGTAAATCGTGCAGGGCGTGATGCCGAAGCAGTTCTTCATCGAGAGCGTGACCCCCGTGGTCCTGTGTTCCTTCAGCTTTGCCAGCGAAACGAATACGTCACAGTCCCTGTACGAATGATTCAGATCGTAACCCCTGAACATCAGGCCGCCGCCGGGCACCGAAAAAGTCGTATAGCTCTTGCCATGTCCCAGATAATTGGTGTTCTCGAACTCCACGCGCGGAGCAGCATTCAGGAAGTCTGCAGGCCGCCAGCCGGCATAGTTCATAAACTCCTCGAGCGGCTCGGCGGTTGCCCATGGACTTTCGAGCAGGCGAATCCGCTGCGCGCCGGCCCTGCCAAGCAGGTGCACCGTGGCCCAGATCACCTGAGGATGCACCCAGTGCGTCTGCTCCGGAGCAAGATAATGCAGACGATCGGTCGCTGTTCCGGTCAGGTTCAGCTTGATGGCCACCGTCTTTCCCCGCACCAGCGACTGAAGGTCGCCGAGCTGATCGAACAGAGTGGCCAGCACATCCACCACAGTTCGGTTGTAGTCCTCGCATCGCCCGATCGCGACTGTTGTCGATGACCGGCGCTCCGCAAGCGCAGGGCCAACCATGTATGCGCCTGCCGCCATACCCATCGATCCGAGGAATTTCCTGCGTGAGCATTCTCTTCGCATCAGACCACCCTCTCAATCTCGACCGCGCAGTTCACCGCGATCGACGGCAGCTCGAAGCTCACCCCATCGTCAGTCGCTGCCTGCGGAAGCGGGGGCGAGGTCGGGGGATTCGGCCTCCAGAGGCGTGCCCTATTCGTCCTGGCATTCACCCATAATGTGACGTAATTCGCCGCCTCTGTCGAGTAATTCAGCACCTGAACGATCTGCCTGCGCCGCGCCCGATCGATGCTTGAGTAGTACTTTGTCGTTCCGGGGTTGTAGAGGCGCGCAAAATCGTTTTTTCGGCTCACGATGAGATGAGTGTCTCTCGAAAGCTGATACGGGTCTGGAAAGCCTCCCGCAGCGACCACAATCCGCCCGCGGCCCACGCTGTAGAGATTGTAGCCATTCAACCAATCCTGGGTCCCTGGCGTTATATCCGCTGGTCCCCAGTACCGTGAGGCAATCACTTGCCCACCCTGCTCGACGAAGTCGAGCAGTTCCCGGCGTTGCCCGGCCCCCGGCTCTTCATCATCCATCCACAGAATTCCCCTCATCCATGCGTCCCCCAGGGGCAGTGGGCGCGTTCGGTCAACGGCAGTAAAGGGAACCTCACGGCGGCTGAGAAGGTTGAGCACCTCTTCGGCCGTAAACACGTTCTGCCCGAAATCCGAAACCACCCCCAGCACTCCCATGGGCTCACAGCTGTCCCACTGCGCATGGACTTCAAAAAAAGAAATCGTGTCGCAGATCTGCTTCCATGCCTCCATCGCCACGGCGTCTCGTTTGAGAAGAGCTACGCGCATTCGCTGATCCAGCGACAGAATCCACCGGCTTCCGTAAAGGCGGGTATCGGCGACCGCAAGACAATAACGCTGTGCCGGCAACATATCCGCAAGCTCGGGAGGATCGAGGTCGAGCCAAAGGACCTTGTCCGGACTCATGCTCCGCGCCAGCAGTGAAAGCCAGCTGTTCGATTCGACCCACGGATTGCTGGTTGGGCCGGCAACCGCTGTATCACCGTCCATGTTCTCATCGGTCGGCTTTAGATTGGTGCCGGGCCACACATTCCCGCTCGCGATGAAGATCGGCGTTGCCTGTGCCCAGTCGACCTGATCGCTGGGCAGCATCGAGATTTGCGGGAGTGCCGCATCTGATGGTTGACGCTGGGACAGAATCACCGCCTCCAGCCCGGCGGCAGCTCCGGCTGCGACGGCCTGCGCGGCCTGATCCGCTGCGCTCACCCTGCCGACAAAGCTGATGCCGCGCCGCCGCCCCGCTTCGATGAGCGTCCGTAAGGTCTGCTGCTGCGCGTTGTCTTCCGCCATGCCTGCCGCCCATTCCACGATCAGGCAGCTGACCGGGGTTCCCCTCAGCAGTTCCAGAGCCTCAGGCCGAGCCCACGCCGCTGCGCATTCCCGCAGTTCGGCATCCCCGCCATTTGCGTCACTCAGCCGGGCGACCGCAATGGGGCCGCATGGCCACTTCATCGGCACCCATTTGGGATTCAGGCTCATCCACCGCCTCTATGCGTTCGCCGTGCTCAGGGGATCGAATTGCTCCGAAAGCGGCAGCTCCGACGCGGCATTTGCGCTTTGCCATCTTTCGACCAGCGGAACCGGCCGCAGTGAGCCGCGGTTGCTCTCCAGCCAGGCGGACCAGGCCTTCGCATTTTTGCCCAGATCGAAGCGCGTCATCTGCTCCAGAGTCATATGTGCGAACTCCGCCTGGTTGGCGCGAACGTCGTCGAGATAGTCGATCAGAATCTCATACCCCTCGGCGTCGCCCAGGGCGGCCAGAGTCCGGCCAATCGTGATTTCCGTCAGCGCCCGTTTATCAAGATCAAAGTCGGTTACAAATCCCTGCTTCACTGCCTGCCCGCGCAAGGTCGGCCGGCTGTGCAGCTTTTTCAGGATAGCGATGGCCGCAGGATCGCCCAGCAGCTCCGCTCCATAGCAAATGGAATCGACGTAGTGAAATGGCCAGGGAAGCTCGTCGCGGAAATCCCCCGGCTCGGCTGTGGTATTGTCAGCCACCTTGTCCCACACAGCGATGGCGCGAGGGTCGCGCGTCATTCCCAGCGAGTACACAAGTTCAGCCGGAGGGAAGGGGATGCCCCACTCTTTACCTTCGATCGCGCCCGCCTCCGGTGAGTCTTCCATTGGGATATTCGTGATTCTGTGCGCCAGCCCTCTGTCTATGGCAGCCATCAGCACAGGCACACCGGTCCGCGAGCCAAACATAGCCAATGCCTGCGCCAGGCGCAGCTGGCGGTCTCCGCTGGCTCTCGCAAATTCCTCCTCCAGAACCGGTACCGCGAGGTGGGGATCGGAACTGCAGATTTCAACCACCGGAATCTTTTCACGGAAGCGCGGCGTGCCTTCCTTCGCCATGGGAACGTCGGACCAGGCCGCAAAATGCCTGCCGTCCAGCTGGCTCACGAAGGCTCGGATCTGCTCCTGCGTATAGGGCTTCTCGTCCGTGTTGCGCGTCAGCATGTCGGGGAGCAGTGTACCGACGGCCGTCAACCTTTCCTGCACTTTGCGCAGATTCACGTTTCGCGCACTGACTCCATCGCGAACCGCGTAGGCTGCTGCCACGCCCGCCGAGCCGCCCAGGTTTTCCATTTCCGGTTGATTGCGAGTGTTGTACATCACGTCGTGGGCAATCGACGTCGCCTTGCCAACCACCAGGAGATTATCAAGCCCCTCCGGCAGCAATGCGCGATACGGCATCTCGGTCGGCAGAATCGGAATCAGAAGCCCCATCCTCAGCCAGTCCGAAGCAATCCTCCTGTGGCAGTCCATCTGCCCGGCACCGAGGCTGATGACATCGGGAAAGGGGCGGTGGCGCAGGAGATCTGTCAGCGTGACAACTACATCGCCGTGAATGTGCCGCGACTCGCGCGTGGCGATGTAATTGCCATGATCGAAGCATTTCGGGCCACCGCGACGGCTCAGCAGAAAGGCTTTGGTTACATCCTCGATATTGGTCACATCCACCGTGTGCGCAAAATGCCAGCGGCTCTCCGTCGGCGCTGTGTACTCCGCGAGGTTGTACCACATGGGGAAGTGATCGCGCTCCGCGCCAAATGTGAAGCGCCCTCCCGCGAAGGCGGCGACGTCCCCATCTCCGGTCGCATCCACCGTCACCTTAGCCAGCACCGCCTTCGGTCCATAAGGCGTTGCGGCTACCACCCCGCGAACCTCATTGTCCTGCATGATGGCAGCGATGGTCGTGCTGCTGAAGAATACGTCCACTCCGGCCTTTTGCGCGTCCTGAAGCAGCGCATACATCTTCGCCTCAATATTCCAGAGTCCATTCAGCGTATTGGCAGAAACGGGCCAGTTGATGGATCGGTGCACCTCGTCCACCAGCCTCGCATTCCGGATAGCGAATCCCGCCCAGTAGCGTCCGTACCAGTATGCGCACACGCCGCCCAGTGTCCCTGTTCCCCCGAGGCCAGGATTCAGATCCAGGACCACGGTCTTCGCGCCCTCTCGTCCCGCCGAGTTGGCGCATGTCGCGCCGCTCGATCCCGCTCCCACCACCAGCACATCAGTTTCGCGCAAGATCGGAACATCGAGCGGTGGAACGATGACGCGCTCGTACTCGCGGCCCCTCTGGGGGCTGTCCTGGAGCCGCACCTCCATGCCGTGCGGCGTGTGATAAGCGGAGGAATAATCGCCAGGGGCAGGCAGAGATGCACTCTGCTCGATCGCAGGAAGCAGAGCTTCCGCGAAGGCTGCTCCGATCAGAGCCGCGTTCACCGGATCGCGCAGCAGGTCCCGGTCGTTGCCCTCGAGCCGGGCCGCTTCGTTCAGGCACCAAAGATTCTTCGCCGGTCCTGCAAAATCGGCCATCGCTAGATGCACATTCCGCTGGTGCTTGTCGGTGAAGGCAAGCTCCCCGGCCTTTGACGCTGCTGCCCACGCGGGAGCGGCACCAGCCAGGCGTGTTGTTTGCGGCCCGTCCAGCTCATAGGCGCAAATCGCCAGCTTACCCGCCTTGAATGCCGTGACGTTCTGAATAAGGTAGGACGCCACCTGCATGGTGCGATGCCGCGCCTCGATCTCACGCTGCATCATCCCGGGCAGGTCCATCTTCCCCATCCGCAGGTCCATCGGGCACTCGATCAACACATGGCCCTTGAACTCATAGCCGGGATGCACTGTCAGCGTGTTTCCGCTGACACCGAGTTCAGCTGGAATGCTGAGCGTCGATGCCGGAAGCGGCTGAACATTCTCCATCTCGATCATGCGAACGAAACGAAAATCCTCATCGGACTCCGGCTGGAATTCCGCGCCGGCAAGCCGCCCTACCAGCGCTGTGCTGGTGGCGTCCACCACCACCCGGCCCAGCAAAACTTGCCGCCCCGACTTATTGCCGATGACAATGCCACGCATCTCGCCGTCGGCAACCACCACATCGGTGGGCAGACTGGAGTACACGATTTCTACTCCTGCATCCAGCAGCAGAGTCTCGAGCGATACCTTGAAGGCATCCATGCCCAGCGGTATCTCGCCGGAGCGCGGAGTCGTATCCATTTTCTTCAGGCATGCAGCGAGGGGTTCGGGCACCGGACCGGAGTCGGCCAGCCTGCCCAGATCGATCCAGGGCTTCAGGGTCGCAGCGATCTCCCTTCCCATGTAATTGCGGTGTTCCACCAGGACGACCTTATGCCCCGAGCTGGCGAACCGCAGCGCGGCGGCGACCGCAGCAATAGAGCCACCCGCGATCACCACGTCTCCTTTGCGAAGAACGGGAACACGCGAGCGCCGGATTTGCACATGTCGTCCGGTCGCTTCCACCTCGTCCTGAGCAAACGCAACCGCAGAAAGCCCTCCAGAGCCAGCGACGATGGTGGCAATGGTTCCGGCGCTCAAGCCCTGCAGGAACCGTCGGCGGCTGATCTCGGTTCCATCATTTTTCTTCTTTTGCATGATCTCCTGAACCTCTGCGGCGCAACGTCTGGTCTGCGCGGATTGAAGAGCTCCTGCTCGGTTTGCCTGCTTCAGGGGCGATGAGCCGAGCATACGCCCTGGAAATGCGCTGAATGCCAGCGCTGCCTCAGCTCAGTGCCTCGCCCAGCGGGAAGAGAAACCAAACAGATGATGGAGCGAGCGGTTCGTATAGTCCGAGATGCCGGCCCAACCAGAAATATTACTGGCCGACGATTCCATGGCCCGCGCACACCGCTCCGCTCCAGGAACTCCCGGACCTGTTCCAGAAGGGGATGCAGCCGCCGGGGTGTACAGCACGCCGCAATCCATCATTTCTGAAGCCCGTAGCCCGAGCAGCTTCATCAGCGGATCCACTGTTCCTTCTGCTTTTCCCATGATCCCCCTGGATGGTCTGTGGTTAGAAAAGCAGTTTCAGAGCGAACTGCAGGATGCGCGGGTCCTGCGCCCCGGTGATCTGACCAAACCCGGTGTTCTCCACCGTATTACCCGGCGTCATAAAGTTCACGTTGTTAAAGAGGTTGAAGGATTCCGCCCGGAAGTTCATCTTGAACCGTTCCGTGATCGGAATGTCTTTGACGATCGCCATGTCGGTATCGAAATATCGCGGTCCCCGCAGAATGTTCTTTCCCGTGTCGCCGAAGGTGCCCACGGCATTCGGCGCGAACAGGGAGACATCGAAGAACTTATTGGCCACCTGGCTGTGCGACCTGTGCTGGCTGAGCGATGCCTGGCTGACGCTCGCGCCCGTAAGGTCGGCACGGTCGGCGCCGACGCCGCTGAAGGAGTTATCGACTCCGCTGTAGATGGTGAAGGGCGCTCCGCCCTGCCAGCTCAGGATTGACGTGATCATCCAGCCATTCACGATTCTCTTTGCCCAGCTTGATGTGTTCCAGGCGGGAAGTTGATAGATGGGCGATAGATTGAAGACATGCCCCACATCGTCCGGTGACGGCCCGTAGTCGAAACGCTGGTTGAAGGGATCGGTATCGGAGTTCGCCGCCGAAAGAATCGGAGCAAAGTCGTCGAGGCTCTTCGACCAGGTGAAGTTCGCGTCAAGCGACAATCCGTAGGAGATCTGCTTGCGTAATCCGGCTTGCAGTCCGTGATAATGCGAGTTCACGCTGGGCGTAACCACATCCACATTGGAGTACGCCGGGTTCGCGCGTCTCTGCTGTGTGTTCGCCTCGGTGGACTGGCCGGGGATATAGATCGCCGGGTTCAGCTCCTGCTTGCCGTTCTCCACATCCCCGGTTCCCGACAGATAGGTGCCCTTGTTGCCGACATAAACCAGACGCGCGAGCCATGAACTTCCGAGTTGGCGCTCCAGGGTCAGATTCCAGGATCCCACGCGAGGAGCCCTGAAGTTCTGCGCGAGGATATAGGGCAGGGCGAGCGGCGTCGGAAAGACTGTGTTCGGCCCCCCAACGGACGGCCCGAACTGCGCCGGGAACGGATTGGCGACGCCCGCCGAAACGTAGGGATCCGCGAATGACACATCGGTCAGGTTCACCTGCGGAGCAAACGGCGGGATCGACGTTACATCCTGCATCATGACGATGTAAGGGATCGAGTAATAGAGGCCGGCGCCGCCCCGCAGGCTGGTCTTTCCATTCGCGGTCGGCTGCCAGGCGAATCCGAAGCGCGGCTCCAGGTTGCTGAGGTTCCGATTGTATGAAGCCTTGGGACATCCGGCATCATGATGATCGCCGCCGTAGAGCAGCCCAACCGGTGCATTGGGATAACGAAGAGATTGCCTGCCGGGCTCGTAGCAGCCAATGCGTCCTTCCGTATCGTAGTAAGGGAGGAACGGATCCCAGCGTACTCCCATCTGCAGGACCAGCCTCGGATTCAGTCGCCAGTTATCCTGCGCGAACCCGCTGATCCGGTTCTGAGTGAAGTGATAATAGATGCCGCCCGACTGAGAAAAACTCGAGACCTGGCCGAGCATGAAGTCGGCGATGTTATCCCCGGAGAGGTTGTTCGTAAAGCCAAACGAGCCTCCCTCCCCGTACTGGTTCTGCTTCGGCGTGGTCACATAGCCGTAGGAGGCGCCGAAGTGCAGTTCATGTTTCCCGGCAACCCAGGTCACATTCTCCTGGAACTGCTGCGTTCTCCGCACAAACGATCCAAAATAGCCGGCGCTGATATCGAATCCGCCGCCTACGCTGACATTGATCGTCGGCGACGACGGCTCCGCGATATTCACTCCAATGCTGCTCAGTCCATAAGGTGCGCCGTTCGCGGATTGCCCCGTCTCGTCGTTCAGGCCGTACCAGGTATTAAAAAGCAGTGTGGGAGAGGCAGTGTAGACATAATTGATCGAGACATTCTGCATGTGAAGCAGTTGCCCACCCGTGTCCTGGAGAAGGTTCGACGGGGCCACGTACTTCGGCGAGTTGAAATTGCTGTAAAAATAGTGCCCGCTGATCTGGTGCTTTTGCTTCTGGTAGTCGATCTTGGCGAGGTACTCGTCTGCGCTCTGATGCTGGGGAGGGCCGGGGAAGGTGACCTGGCGCCCAGGGCCATTCGGCGCCGGAACCGTCTGCAGCAGCTTCTCGGCAATGGAGCTCAGATCGCTCGCGGGAATCTGATTATCCGCGTAGGGAACCCCGGTTGTCGGGTTCACCAGCTGTACTCCCGGCAGCAAATCGGAGAAGTCGCCGCTGCGCTCGGCCGCGGTGGGAACAAACGTCACCACGCCACCGGCCGCCGTGGACTGGCGGGTTCCCTGGTAGCTGCCGAAGTAGAAGAGCTTATCTCTGCGGATCGGGCCGCCCACCGTGAGTCCGAACTGATTGCGCTTCAGCGTGTCAGCCGTCGGGGCAAAGTAGTTTCTGGCATTGACGGCATAATTGCGGATGAATTCGAACAGGTCGCCGTGAATCTGATTCGTGCCTGATTTGGTCACGACGCTCACCACACCGCCCACCGCGTTGCCGTACTCCGCGGTCATACTCAGAGTCTGCGTATTGAACTCCTGCGTGGCATCCGGATTGGGGAAGGGCAGATTCGTATTCAGCAGAATGTCGTTGAAATCCGCTCCGTCCAGCAGGTACGTCACCCCGGTTGAGGCCGTCCCGTTGATCTTCGCGTACTGCTCGCCGGGGAAGACGCCGCCGATACAGCCATAGGCACAGTAGTTCGAGGTCGTGTTGCGGGTGCCCGCTCCGAGGAACAGCAGGGACTGAACGGCGCGCCCGTTCAGTGGCAATTGCACCACCTGTTGCGTATCGATAAGTTCGCCCACCGTCGCCGAACTGGTGGTCACCAGCGGCGCCGTCGCATACACCTGCACCTGCTGCGTCTGGGAGCCCACGCGGAGCGTCACATCCTGGGTAGCCACCTGATTCACCTGCAGCGTGATGCCGGATTGCATATAGACGCCGAAGCCCTGAGCCTGCGCTCTCAGTGTGTAAGTGCCGACCGGGAGAGTGGAGAAGCGGTAGATGCCGTTTTCCCCGGAGGTTACAGTCTCGGAGAAGGCCGTCGCCGTGTTCTCTACAGTCACTTTCGCGCCCACCACAGGCAGGCCGGAGGGATCGAGAATGACTCCGTTCAAGCTGGAGTTCGTGAACTGGGCGCTCAGCGGCAACGCGCAACAGAGGGCGAGAATCGGAATCATCCAAATCCGAATCGCACCAGTCACCACCGAAGAGAACCGATTTAAGGTGTTGTTCTTCATAAGGCACCCTCTTCTGACCACGGCTCTGGCAGTTGGCGCAGATCTGTGCCAATCACACGCTCACGAACTCTGCCCGCCAGGCTCTATGCACGGCGCTCCGAATCATGGCATCGGGAGCAAATCGAAATCTCTAAACCTTCTAATTCTTTTGAGTCCCGACGCCGATAATCGATATTCGGAATGGATCGAAAGATAACACTACAGAGCCGCCATCTGTCAAGAGGAGTTTCGGGGCGCCAAAATTGCATAGTCGCGACCAATGAATTTCGTCGAAGGAGCGGGCCGGGCAGTCACACTCAGGCTTCGATATCAGGACGAAGGATCAAGCTGCTGATTTCCCGGAACTGGTTGAGATGACAGGGGAAAGTTTCGATCAGGATTGTGCGCCCAGTCTGCCGGTCAGCGTTCTCCCTGCCTCATCTCAGGCTGGCTCTGCCTCCTTCTCTTGCTTCAGCACATATTCGTAAGCAGGAATGGTCAGGAACTCCGTGAACCTCTCCGCCCGCAGTAACTTCCGCAGCAGATCGGCGGCCTTGCTGTAGGCCGCCAGCCGCGACGGATCATCCTTCTGCTTCTCCAGTTCCGCCGATATTATGCTCTCCACCAGGCCCAGATCCACCACGCGTCCATCGTTCATCTTCGCGTGCTGGTGCACCCACTGCCACAGCTGCGCCCGGCTGATCTCCGCCGTCGCCGCATCCTCCATCAGGTTGAACAGCGGCACGCACCCGATCCCGCGCAGCCACGCCTCCACATACCCAAGCCCGACCGCAACGTTCTGCCGCAGCCCTGCCTCCGTAATCGTCCCCTCAGGAACCTGCAGCAGATCCTCCGCCGTCGCGTGATAATCCGGCAGCTGCTTCGTCAATCTGATTCGGCTGCGGCATCACGCGATCGAACACCTCCAGCGCCACCGGCACCAGCCCCGGATGCGCCACCCACGTCCCATCGTGCCCATCGCGTCGCCTCGCGCTCCTTGTCCGCGCGCACCTGCGTCAACGCCTTCTCATTCGCCACCGGATCGGTCTTGATCGGAATAAACGCGCTCATCCCGCCCATCGCGCTCACCTTGCGCCGGTGGCAGGTCTTGATGCACAGCTTCGAATAGCTGCGCATGAAGTGCGTCGTCATCGTCACCTGCCCGCGGTCCGGCAGCACACGCATGCGTATCGCCCGCAAACTTCTTGATGAAGCTGAAGATGTAATCCCACCGCCCGCAGTTCAGCCCGGCCGAGTGGTCCTGCAGCTCCCACAGAATCTCATCCATCTCAAACGTCGCCAGAATCGTCTCGATCAGCACCGTCGCCTTGATCGACCCCTGCGGAATTCCCAGCTCGCTCTCCGCCTTCACAAACACATCGTTCCAAAGCCGCGCCTCCAGATGGCTCTCCATCTTCGGCAGATAGAAGTAAGGCCCGCGACCCCGCGCCAGCAGCTCCTTCGCGTTGTGAAACGCATACAGCCCAAAGTCGAACAGCGACCCCGACATCGGCTCGCCGTCCACCGCACATGTGCCGCTCCTCCAGATGCCATCCGCGCGCCCGCACAAACAGCACCGCCGGCTTCTCGTTCAGCTTGTAACTGCTTGCCGCTCGTCGGATCGGTCAAACGTAATCGTCCGCCGCACCGCATCGCGCAAATTGATCTGCCCATCCATCACGTTCGTCCCACGTCGGCGTCGTCGAGTCCTCAAAGTCCGCCATGAACACCTTCGCGCCCGAGTTCAGCGCGTTGATGATCATCTTCCGGTCCACCGGCCCCGTAATCTCCACCCGCCGGTCCAGCAGATCCGCAGGCAGCGGAGCCACCGTCCACTCGCTCTCGCGAATCTCCTTCGTCTCCTTCAGAAAATCCGGCTGCTCGCCCGCATCCAGCCGCTCCTGCCGCGCCGCCCGCGCCGCCAGCAGCTCCTTGCGCCGCGCGTTGAACGTCCGCTGCAGCCCCACCACAAACGCCACCGCCTCCGGCGTCAGAATCTCCGCGTATCGCTCGGTCACCGGTGCACGAAAGGACGATTCCCGGAATCTCGCTGCTGCTCGACATTTAGTTCTCTCTCCTGGTCTGTGTTGGAAAACGCTCCCAGCTTAACCGGCCAGGCTTTCACCTGACAATCGGATCTGGAATATCAGATGGAATTTGTTGTATAAAGGCACCTCCAGACCAGCCATGCTGCTCACCAATCTAAAAACTGAGTCGCACCAGCACACCTGCAGTCTCGGCCGCCCTTTCTTCCGGCATTGTGCCACTGGCTTATCGGCCCAAACTGGTATTCAGGTTTTTGGAAATGAAGACGGGCCAGCGCGTCATCGCCGGTTCCTTCGCCTGCGCCACACCTCAGCTGCACTTCACCGCAGGGCCGCGGTCCGCGCATGAACGGAATCTGGCAACAGGGATATCACGTCTGGGGCCTGGACCTCGCTGTCTCCACAGCCATCGCCGCTGCTCCTGTCTTCGTCCTGCTCTTCCTTCTCGGCGTCCTCCGCAAACCGGCCTGGGTCGCAGGACTCGCCGGGCTCGCCGTCACCCTCTTCGTTGCGCTATCCGGGTACCGCATGCCGGTGCATCTGGCCATCAGTTCCGCCGCCTACGGCGCAGCCTTCGGCCTCTTCCCCATCTCGTGGATCGTCCTCTGGGCCATCGTTCTCTACAACCTCACCGTCGCCACCGGCAAGTTCGCCATCGTGCGCGACTCCCTCGGCTCGCTCACCCCCGACCTGCGCATCCAGGCCATCCTCATCGCCTTCGGATTCGGCGCCTTCATTGAGGGAGCCACCGGCTTCGGCACGCCTATCGCCGTCGCCGGCGCCATGATGGTCGGCCTCGGCTTCTCGCCCTATTACGCCGCGGCCCTCTGCCTCATGGCCAACACCGCTCCCGTCGCCTTCGGAGCCATTGGCGTTCCCATCATTACACTGGCCGGAGTAACAGCACTGCCGCTCGACAAGCTCAGCGGCGCGGTTGGCCTCCTCTGCGCGCCCATCGCTCTCATCCTCCCTGCCTATCTGGTCATCACCATGGGCGGCCTCACCGCCGCGCTGGAGGTTTGGCCAGTGCTCGTCGTCTCCGGCATCGCCTTCGCCGGAGTCCAGTTCCTGGTCTCCAACTACGTCAGCGTGCAGCTTACCGCCATTCTCAGCTCCATCGCCGCGATGGTCGGCGTGGTGGCGCTGCTGCGCGTGTGGCACCCTCCGGTCCAGAGCACACAGCGCCGCGATCCCTCGTTGCCGCCGGGCCCCTTCGACCGCGCGCTGCCGGCGGCTAATGCATCCCCATCCGGCTCCAGTTACTCGTCCCTCGCCATCCTTCAGGGATGGATGCCCTATATCGTCCTCGTCATTCTCGTACTTCTCTGGGGTCTGAAGCCGCTGCAGGCACTTCTCAATATGGCCACGGTTGCGGTGCGCTGGCCCATCCTGCACAACCTCATCCTGCGGCTTCCGCCCGTCATGTCCAGGCCGTCCCCCTACCCGGCTATGTTCAACCTCAACCTGCTCTCAGCCGGCGGAACTTCCTGCATGTTCGCCTGCTTTATCTCGGCCGCGCTGCTGCGCGTGCATCCGCGTGACTTTATTCGCGTCTTCCTGGCTTCGCTCCGCCAGCTGGCGCTGCCCATCGTCACCATCTCTTCGGTGCTGTCGATGGCCTTCGTCATGAACTACTCCGGAGCCACCGGAACTCTTGGCCTCGCATTCGCCACCACTGGCGCCGCGTTTCCCTTCTTCAGTTCTTTCCTGGGATGGCTCGGCGTGTTCCTCACGGGCTCCGATACCTCATCGAACGCCCTCTTCGGAAGCCTGCAGGTCATCACCGCGAGCAAGCTCGGCTTCAGCCGCGTGCTGATTGCGGCCTCCAATTCTGCAGGCGGTGTCATGGGCAAGATGATCAGCCTGCAGTCCATCGCCGTCGCCGCAGCCGCCACCGGCATCACCGTCCCGCAACAGTCCCAACTGCTGCGGTTGACCCTCAGGCACAGCATCTTTCTCGCCGTGCTCGTCGGCCTCGAGGTACTTGTACTGGCCTACTGGGTCCACATCATCTGATCGGCGGCATCAAATCGCCGCCAGAATCGCGTCCGTCAACGAACGCGTCGTGCCCCTGCCGCCCATGTCCGGAGTCAGCGTCTCGCGCGGCCCCGGCAAGACTGTCTCGATGGCGTGCATGATGTGCGCCGCAGCCTCTGGCTTTCCCAAGTGCTCCAGCATCATCGCTGCCGACCAGATCTGCCCCACCGGATTGGCGATGCCCTTCCCTGCAATGTCCGGCGCCGATCCGTGGACTGGCTCGAACATCGACGGATACCGACGCTCGGGATTGATGTTGCCCGAAGGCGCCACCCCGATGGTTCCGGTCACGCCGGGACCGAGGTCGGAAAGAATATCTCCAAATAAATTGCTCGCGACCACCACGCTGAACCTCTGCGGTGTCATCACGAACCGCGCCGCGAGAATATCGATGTGGTATTGATCCGTGCGGATATCCGGATATTCGGCCGCGATCGCCGCAAAGCGCTCGTCCCAGAACGGCATGGAGTAGTAAATGCCATTCGATTTGGTTGCCGACGTCACGTGCCGCCGATCGAGCCGCCGCGCCAGCTCAAACGCGTAGCGCAGGATCCGGTCCGTGCCGCGCCGCGTGAACACTGCCTCCTGCACCACCATCTCTTCAGGAGTTCCCGCGAACATGCGTCCGCCGATCTGCGAATATTCTCCTTCCGAGTTCTCGCGCACCACCCAGAAGTCGATCTCTCCTGCCTCCGCGCGCACCGGAGCCACGACGCCCGGAAGCAGCCGCACCGGCCGCAGATTCACATACTGATCCAGCTCGCGGCGGATCGGAATCAGTAGTCCCCACAGCGACACATGGTCCGGCACGCCAGGAAAGCCCGCCGCGCCGAAGAAGATCGCATCGTGGTCCTTCAGCCGTTCGATGCCATCTTCCGGCATCATGCGCCCGGTCTTCTTGTAGACTTCGCAGCTCCAGTCAAAGTGCTGGAACGTGCAGCGGAAGCCGAACTGCGCGCCGGTCTTCTCCAGCACACGCAGTCCTTCCGGCACAACTTCGTTACCAATGCCGTCACCAGGAATCACGGCGATTCTGAAATCAGCCATTACGTCGTCTCACTCCTAAACGCAGCGTCCCCCGTCCACCTCGAGGCAAACGCCGGTGATGAAATCCGCTTCGTCGCTGGCCAGGAACGCTGTCGCCTTTGCGATGTCGAGAGGCAAGGACAGCCGCCCCAGGGGGATGGTGCTGATGATTTTCGCCCGGACTTCAGCCGTATCTTCGCCAGGCAAAAATTCCGACAGCAGCCCGGTTTCGCCCATCACCGGATTAATGGCGTTCACTCGAATCTTGTCCGGCGCTAACTCGACCGCCATCGACTTAGTCAGAATATTCACTGCGCCCTTCGATCCGTTATACCAGGTTAACCCCGGCCGCGGCCGCACTCCTGCTGTCGACGCGATGTTGATCATCACTCCCCCGCCCTGCTTCCGGAAGACCGGGACCACATTCTTCGCCGACCAGAAAATGCTCTTCACGTTGACCGCATACACCCGGTCGAAGGTCGCTTCGTCCACATCCAGCATCGGCTGCGACTTGTGCGTCGTCCCCGCGTTGTTCACGATGATGTCCAGCCGCCCCCACGTATCGAGCGCCAGCTTCACCATCGCGGCCACCTGATCGTTTTTTGTTACGTCGGTGTTCGACGCGATCGCCGTGCCGCCGCCGCTGCTGATCTCCTGCGCGACGCGATCGGCTCTGTCTCCCCGGATATCGGCGACGATCACCTTCGCGCCTTCCTTCGAGAAAAGCCGGGCTATCCCCTCGCCGAAGCCGCTGCCCGCCCCGGTCACAATGGCAATACGGCCATCCAGTTTCATCCGATCTCCCCCGCGCACGTTATCAAGTTATTAGTTATGAGATATCGATGCAGACATACTTAACTTCCAGATACTCTTCAATGCCGTACTTCGAACCCTCGCGTCCGATACCGGACTGCTTCACACCGCCGAAGGGTGCAACCTCGGTAGAGAAGCGCGCTTCGTTGATGCCGACAATCCCATACTCCAACCCTTCGGCCATGCGCCAGATGCGCGCAAAGTCCCGCGTATACACATACGAGGCCAGCCCCGACTCGCTGTCGTTGGCCATGCGCAGCACCGCGTCCTCGCTGCGGAAGCGGATCAGCGGCGCCACCGGCCCAAACGTCTCCTCGCGCATCAGCCGCGCTTCCGGGCTCACGTCGGTTAGAATCGTCGGCTGGAAATAGAGGCCGCCCAGCGCGTGACGCTCTCCGCCGCAGCGCACCCGCGCTCCGTGCCGCACCGCGTCTTCAATGTGCTGCGTGACTTTCTCCACGGCATCCTGATTGATCAGCGGTCCAATCGTGACTCCTTCATCGAGCCCGTTGCCCACGCGCAGCGCCGCTACTGCTTTCTGCAACTTCTCGGTGAACGCATCGTAGACCGCATCCTCGACAAAGATGCGATTGGCGCACACGCACGTCTGCCCGGCGTTGCGGAACTTGGAGGCCATCGCGCCATCCACCGCGCGGTCCAAATCCGCGTCCGCAAACACCACAAAGGGAGCATTGCCGCCCAGTTCCATCGAGACTTTCTTGACGTTATCCGCGCATTGCCGCAGCAGAATCCTTCCTACTTCAGTCGATCCGGTAAACGACAGCTTGCGGACGACAGGATTGCCCGTTAACTCCCCGCCGATCGCCACCGCATCGCCGGTAATGATGTTCAGCACGCCGGCCGGAATCCCCGCCCTCTGCGCAAGCTCCCCTAACGCCAACGCCGAAAAGGGCGTCTCCGGCGCCGGTTTGATCACCATGGTGCAGCCCGCCGCCAGCGCCGCGCCCGCCTTGCGCGTGATCATGGCATTCGGGAAATTCCATGGCGTGATCGCCGCCGCTACGCCAACCGGCTGCTTCAGAACGAGGATGCGCTGGTGCCGCGCATTCGATGGGATGGTGTCGCCGTAGACGCGTCGCGCCTCGCCGGCAAACCATTGCAGGAACGATGTTCCGTACAGGATCTCCGTGCGCGCTTCTGCCAGCGGCTTGCCCTGCTCGAGCGTCAGGATGCGCGCGAGATCCATCTGATGCTGTAAGCACAGTTCCGCCCAACGCTGGATCGCATCGGCGCGCTCTTTCGCGCTGAGACCTCTCCAGCCGGGCAGCGCTGCCTCTGCCGCCGCAATTGCATCCCGTGTTTGTGCTGCCCCCAACCGGGGCACGGTTCCCAGCACGCTTCCGTCGTGCGGGTTGTGCACCGGCGCTGCATCTTCTCCCGCAACCCAGCGCCCTCCAATCAGACATTCCTGGCGAAACAGGCCGGCATCCGCCAAACCCGCGGGGGCCGGCATCGACGAAACAGTGGTCAGCATAGGCGATTCTCCAGCGTCACTCCCTGTTCCCATGCGGCCAGCCCATCCAGCAGGATGAACCCCATGGCGCTGCGCGTATCTTCGGTCGCGCTGGCAATGTGCGGAGTGAGAAACACATTGGGCATGGTCAGATAACGTGGGTCAACCTGTGGCTCGTTGGCAAACACGTCCAGCCCCGCCGCAAACAGATGACCCGACTCGAGCGCCTCGATCAGCGCATCATCATTAATCGTATCTCCGCGCGATACGTTTACGACGATGGCCCGGGGCGGCAGCAGAGCAATGCGCTCGCGACTCAGAAAGTTCGCCAGCTCCGGCGCACCCGGCGTGCAGATCAGCAGAAAGTCGCTCACCCGCAGCAGGCTGTCCGCGCTCGCATGGTAGATCGCTCCTTCTTCCCGCTCCTGCTCGAGCCGTGTGCGGTTGTGATAATGCAGCTCGACGCCAAAGGGCTTCAGCCGTTTCGCCACAGCCTGCCCAATCCGTCCCATGCCCAGAATGCCGGCGCGCCGCCCCACCAGCCCCACGCCCAGCAACTGCGTCGGCGCATAGCCAGTCCATTGGCCCGATCGCACCAGCCGGTCGGCCTCCGATCCTCGCCGTGCGGCATTCAGCAGCAGCATCACCGCCAGCTCCGCGCACGCATCCGACAGCACGCCTGGCGAATAGAACACGGCCACGCCAAATTCCCGCGCCGCCTCCAGATCGATGTGGTTAAAGCCCACCGACATCGTCGCCACCGCTTGCAGCGTGCCTGCGAGTTCTTCGAACACTACACGCGGCACCTGCTCCATGGCAGAGATGAAAATGTAATGGCATCCGCGCGCAGCCTGCGCCAGCTCATCGCCGGTAAGGACACGGCTCGCCGGGTTCCGCACCAGCTCGTAACGCTCTGCAATTCTCTCCTCGACCGGATCGGGAAAGCGGCGGGACAGAAATGCGCGTCGGGGGTGGGCTCCGTTCTCGCGCGTCATTCCTGCTCCGACCTCCGGCCGTTGCCCCATTTCCTCATCCGCATACTGCAGCATGTTTCCATCCCGGCAGCAGAATCAGCAAGCGCCTGCGTCTTCCCGTTCCACCCACCTGGCGTGCAGCGCTTTTCGCGGCGTGCCCCAAGGTAGATTAACTGGAATACCAGAATACTCGCATGAGGTCGAATTCTGTAAAGACAGAAAATAAAAATCTTCGTTCCGCGCCATATTCCAGGTTGATCCTTCGCCATGGTTTGTGTTTCACTCGTGAGGCGTCGCTTTGCCCGATTCTACCGGCTTTCTATGCCATTGTGCTCTTTCTCTCCGCCCAGCCTGCCGCGCCGCGCCCACAGACACCCACGGCCCCTCGGTTCGGTCCGGCTACTTCTAAGTGGAAGTTCAGAAGTGGGCGCCCTGTACGCTCCCCTGCATTCTTGTCATTCACTGGTCGCACCCGCTTCCACGACGCAATATGCTTCCCGTCCGCCGCTTTCCGTTCCTCTCAACGCACAACGGAGGAAGTAGCCTGTGCACTTCACCGTCACCGAGTCCCCGCAAACCCGGCAGACCAACGGCCGGGGATGGCAACTTGCCGTTGCCTCCGGCATCCTCGGCTGGATTCTTGACGCCTTCGACTTCTTCGTCGTCGTCTTCCTCTTCGATGTCCTTGCATCGCGCTTCCACGTCAGCAAAGCAGCGGTCGTCTACACCCTGACCCTAACCCTCGCCATGCGTCCGCTCGGCGCCTTTGCCTTCGGCGCGCTGGCCGACCGCTTTGGACGCAAGCGCCCGCTCATCCTTTGCGTTCTCTATT
Organism: uncultured Acidobacteriota bacterium; assembly: GCA_963825195.1. GTDB lineage: Bacteria > Acidobacteriota > Terriglobia > Terriglobales > Acidobacteriaceae > Palsa-343. Next base: position 2,764,005 of record CAWGSD010000005.1, on the reverse strand, counting down.
TCTCCGCGATGACCGTGCTCAGCGGGCTGGCTCCCAATTTCACTGTGTTCGCACTGGCTCGCGCCCTCTATGGCCTCGGCATGGGCGGATACTGGGGCATTGGCGCTTCGTATGCCATGGAGAGCGCTCCTGTCCGCCTGCGCGGCCCACTCTCCGGTCTGATGCAGGGCGGCTATCCTGTGGGCTACCTCGCTGCCGCCATCGCCATGCAGACGATCACGCCGGTGCTTGGCTGGCGATCCGTCTTCTTCATCGGCGCGCCCGTTGCCGTGCTCACGGCTCTGCTGGCATGGCTCGCTCCGGAGTCCGATGCGTGGCGCGTGCAGCGCGTCTCCTCGTTCGGCGCCATGGTTCGCTCTATCCGCGGCCACTCCCGCATCTTTTTCTATCTGCTCGTCCTCATGTCGGTCATGATCTGCCTGTCGCACGGCACCCAGGACCTCTACCCCGACTTTCTCCACTCGCTTCCCGCCCTCTCCGGCCGCACCCTTGCCGGCATGAAGCTGGTCTATGGAATTCCCATTCTCTACAACATCGCCGCCGTCACCGGCGCGCTCTTCTTCGGCTATCTCTCCGAACGCGTCGGCAGGCGGCACTCCATCCTGCTCGCTCTCGCGCTCTGCCTGCTCTCCATCCCGCCGTGGGCGTTCGGCAAAACGGTGCTCGCGCTGGCCTTCGGATCGTGCCTGATGCAGCTTGGCGGCCAGGGCGCCTTCGGCGTGATCCCCGCCCACATGAACGAGCTCTCGCCACCCTCCGTCCGCGGCCTCTTTCCTGGCTTCGTCTATCAGCTCGGTGTACTGATCGCGTCTCCCGCCACCATGGTCGAACTCTGGTTGCGCGGGCACATCGGATATCCATGGGCCCTGAGCCTTTTCGAATGTCTGGTGATCCTGGCCCTCGGCGGCCTTTACTGGTTCGGCCCGGAGAACCATGGCAGGAGCTTTTCCGAGCCCGTCACCGCGTTGTCTGACACTGAAGGCGCCGCCTGAGAGATGCCCGCGCCCGCCGGTTCTCGGCATGGAACTGTGGCGCGCCGCAGCACAGTGATGGTGGTATATATTGTCCCAGTGCTGAACGTGGGGGAGTGAAAAACTGGAGTTCCACATCTGGCCTCCAGCAGCCTGTTGTCCTTTCGGGCCCAGCCCGTCAGCCAGTCGCCGTGAACTGTAATTCTCATGGCCGGACCGGAGAATCGTATGTCGACCACGGCTGCCCGCCGTACTCCACGCCTCCACACTCCAGAGGAATCGCCCGCCCACGCCCACGGCAATCGTCTCCCGCGCCGCGCCGCCTCCGCCGCAGATGCCACCATCCGAACTCCCAGCGCCCTCAAGCTCACGGAGGTCGCTTACCAAAAGATCCTGCGCGCCATTGTCGACGGGCGCCTGGACCTCGGCGAACCTCTTTCCGAAAACGATCTGGCTCGCGCCCTCCAGCTCAGCAAGGCTCCCATCCGCGAAAGCCTCAGCGAACTGCGCCTTAAGGGCCTGGTCGTCGTTGTTCCCCAGTCCGGCAGCTACGTCTTCAGCCCGTCTCCCGAGGAAATCGCGGAGCTCTGCGACTTCCGCAGCCTGCTCGAAACCCGCGCCCTGCGCGCCTCCATGGATCTTGACCCCAAAAAGCTGATCGCCGAACTGCGGACAATCGTCCGCGAAATTGGCCGCGCCTCGCGCGCCGGAGATATCTACCAGAGCAAGCGCTTTGACACCGAATTCCACCACACATTCATCCGGCACTGCGGTAACCGTTATCTCTTCCAGTCCTACGCCAACATCCGCGACATGGCCGAAGCGCTCCGTCACCGCTTCATGGATACCGCCATCTACCGCAACCGCGCCTACGACGAACATCAGAAGATGGTCGACCTGCTGGCCTCCAATCGCGTCTCCCAGGCCATTGACGTCCTTAAGGAACACATTGCGCGCACCAAGCACTTCCAGACACGCGTCACCTGGCCCTCCGGCCGCCAGCGCCGCCGCGATTACAAGTTCCGCGATTACTCCACCATCTTTTCTGAGGAATAATCTGCCCCGCATCAGGCAGAGTTCTGACGTAACTCAGGATCTGCCCAGTCTTAAGATCCGCGCTCTATGCGGATGAAAACTGCACGGCATAGAAGATGGCGTATAGCGCGAGCCGCCTTTCCCTGCCTTCAGCGGCAGTTCTCCGTCTGTCAATCCAATTCAGCGCTGTCGGTGCGGGTTTTTCCCCGGATCCCGCCTCGGGGCTGCTGAGAGCGGAACTACGAACTAATATTTCAGTTTTTGCATTTCGACAATTTGTTTCACTTGACAATCCCGAATTGCGGCCCGTAATATCGCTGGCTATCGATCCGTGAACAGCTCCGCGCACGGCCTGATCACCATCGATCCACAACGGCGCCCCATCGCCTTCGATTGAAGACAAACAATGATCAAACGTTTTAGTCGCGACACGTTCCGCAACTTCCGACCTGCGGCCGTTTACCTCAGACCGCCTGCAATGGCGGCACGGCTGGCGCCGCACCGGCAACTCTCAGGACCGCATAACTGACATGGCAGGCTATACGTATCGACGCCATTCTGCCGCCGGGAGCAGCAAGAGCACGTCGCAGGTCGGCCGCCGTGCCTTCCTCTCCGGGATGCTCGCTACCGCCTGTGTTCCCTCGGCACTGGCCGCCGCGCAGAGCGCCCAGCCGGAGCCGGCCTCGCGTCCCGATCGTGAATCGTCTCAGCTGAACATCGCCGATCTGGAGCTGGTCCAGCTCAGCGGCCACCACGAGACCGAAGCCGGCGTCAACAACCAGTACCAGGTCAATCAGCTCGATGTCTACGACGACTACCGCCGCCCCGAGTATCACGACCAGGACAAGGGAAAGAAGCAGGTCGCATTGCGCGAGATCTACCTGCGCATCCGCACCAGGCAGGGGCTCGATGGACTTTACGGCCCCATCGATGAAGAGGCCGCCATCGTCGTGCGCCACCAGCTTCGTCCGTTCCTCCTCGGCAAGGATGCGCTCGCCGGCGAAACGCTTTGGGACGAGAGCTACCGCTCCGATCGTCACGCCCGCAGCGGCATTTATCTCATGGCCATCAGCGCCGTCGACAACGCCGTGTGGGATCTGCGTGCACGCTTCTACGGCGTCCCTGTCTATCGCCTGCTTGGGGGTCCCACCAGAAAGTCGGTAGAAGTCTACGGAAGCTGCCTCGGCTTCTCGGTCGAGCCCGAAGCGGTAAAGGCTCGCTGCCAGCAAGTTCGCAGCCAGGGCTTTCGCAGGCAGAAGTGGTTCCTCGCCTATGGACCAGGCGAAGGCGAGGAAGGCATGCACAAAAATGTAGAGTTGGTACGCGTCCTGCGCGAAACCCTCGGCGACGACACCGACCTTATGTTCGATGCCTTTAATGGGTGGGATCTCGGCTACGCCATCGAGTGGGCGCGCCGCGTCGAGCAGTATCGGCCGCGCTGGATCGAAGAACCGATGCTGTCCGAAAAGATCGAGAGCTTCAGCACCCTGCGCCGCAGCATCAGCATTCCGGTCGCTGCCGGTGAGCACTTCGGCGGCCGCTGGGAGGTGGAACGCTTCCTGCAGGCAGAGGGCCTCTCAGTTGTACAGGCTGATCCTGAGTGGTGCGGCGGCACTTCAGAGCTGCTCAAAATCGGCGTCGTCGCCTCGGCCCACGACATACCCGTGATTCCCCACGGCCACAGTATTCATGCGGCTCTGCACGTCATCGCGAGCCAGTCGCCCATGACCTTTCCCATGGCCGAATACCTGATCAACAAGATGCAGTCGTATTACCACTTCGAGAAAAACCCTCCGGTCCCGGTGGATGGACATCTTTCCCTGCCCACCGGCCCCGGCTACAACATCGAGCTCGATCCGGCAAAGATCGAGCATACACAGCTGTTGACCTGGGATAGCTAGTTGCTCGGCATTCTGGCAGAGACGCGGAGCAAATGCCGGAAGGAAAGCAGCGCGGCCAGGCCGGGATAAGTCAGACGCGAGCTCCGGAGGAAGGGGAACCAGCCAGATGGGGTTCACCGGTGAATCGAAGTCTCGCACAATCCGGGCCGGGAACAAGCGGCACTCGGGCGCTCCAGCGAGCGCTGGAATTTTGTAGCAGTCAGGAGATCTTATGTTGAAGCGAGTCGCGCTGGTGTTAACCGTAGTCCTGCTGGCCATGGCACGGCCAGGCTTTGCTCAGTTTGAAGCAGCGTCGTTAACTGGCACCGTAACCGATCCAAGCGGCTCTGCCATTCCCAACGCCAACGTCGCGCTCCGCAGCCTGGTCACCAATGTCGTCCGCAACGGCACCACCTCCGCCACCGGGACCTTCGACTTTGTGAACGTCGAGCCCGGCCGTTACTCGCTCACCGCGAAGGCCCCGGGATTCAAGGCACAGTCGCAGACACTTGAACTCGCCGTAGGCCAGCGCCTGGCGCTCACAGTCGCGATGCAGCTTGGCTCGACCACGGAAACAGTCACTGTTTCCGACACCCCGGAAACCATCGAAACCGCATCGTCGGAAATCAGCAACCTCCGCACCAACCAGCAGGTGGTCGATCTCCCGCTCAACTCGCGCAACTTCACGCAGCTGGTGCAGCTTGCACCCGGCGTCAACAATCACGCCGCCAACGCCAGCAACTCCATTCCCCAGGGATACACCAGCGGCCGCGGATCCAACGGCGCCGTGGTTAACGGCAACCCCGCCGAAGACACTGTATATATGTTCGACGGGATCTGGAGTACCGAGAACGACGCCGGCGACATTTTCTTCTTCCCGCCTGTCGACTCCATCCAGGAATTTAAGGTGCAGACCAGCAGCGCGCCCGCAGCGTACGGCGGCAATCCCAGCATGATCAACGCCGACTTCCGCTCCGGCACCAATCAGTTCCACGGCGTCTTCTACGAATTCCTGCGCAATTCCGACTTCGATGCGAAGAACTACTTCGACGCGCACACCAATCCGATCCCCCCCTTTCACCTCAACCAGTTCGGCGCCAACGTCGGCGGCCCTGTCATCATCCCCCATCTCTTCAGCGGAAAAGACCGCCTCTTCTTCTTCGCCGACTATGAAGGCAAGCGTCAAAGTCAGGCGCAAACCGAAATCAGCACCGTTCCGCTCCCTGCGTTCGACACCGGCAATTTCGCTGCACTCAATAAACAGCTATACGTTCCGGGTACCACGACGCCGCTTCCCGGCAATCAGGTACAGAGCATCGATCCAACCTCGGCGAAGCTGATGGCACTCTTCCCGGCGCCTAATATCAACCCCTCCAATCCGGCGCTGATCAACAACTATATCTATAACGGGGCAGTCGAAAACATCATCGATCAGGGTGATATTCGCGTCGATTACCGCACCGACAAGACGCAGAGCTTCGTCCGCTACAGCAAAGAGAACCCCGACACCATCACGCCCGGCTATCTGCCCGCGCCCGCAGTGGGCGGAGGACCGTCGCGTCCAGGCCAGACTCTTGTTCCCGCGAACCAGATCGTCATCGGCTACGGCCGCTCCATCAGCCCCACGCAATACTACGAAGCCCGCCTCGGCTATTCGCGACTGGTCGAGGCCATCATCGATCAGGACACACGCTTCGGCGCGATCGCCGAGCAACAGGGCATCCCCAATGCCAATGCCGGGAACGCAAATGGTCTCACTCATATCAGCGTCTCCGGTCAGGTCGGCCTTGGCGACGGCTCCGGCAGCCTGAACAAAGTGAACAACGACTGGGAGATCGATCAGGCCTGGAGCCTCGTTCACGGCAACCACGAGCTCAAGGCCGGTTTCAACTGGCGCAGCCTGCGCTTCGCCTTCTACTCGCCGGGCTATCCGGTCGGCAGCTACTCCTTCACCGGCGTGTACACGGGCTACGGTCTGGCGGACTTTCTCTATGGCCGCCCTGCCACTTCAGAACTCGACGTCACCCAATACTTCAGCATGATGCGCTATGCGCCCAGCGCCTACCTTCAGGACAACTGGAAACTCAGCCCGCGCCTCACGCTCAACATCGGCGTGCGGGACGATCTGGTCACACCGTGGGGCGAGCGTCACAACCGCCTCTCCGGCTTTGTTCCGGTCGATGGCGGCACGCTCGTGCTGGTGGGAACGCCGCCCTACTATGGCAATACCATCACCCGCGGCCGCTACACGAACTTTGGACCGCGCTTCGGCTTCGCATACAGCCTCGATCAGAAGACGGTGCTGCGCGGCGGTGCCGGGATCTTCTACGCCTTCGAGAACAACAACTCCAACCCGATGGTGAAGAACGCGCCCTACAACGGCTCTCTCATCCAGACCAACAGCTCCGGAGCGGCTGGATACGCGGCGGCGCTGCCTATCTCCGCGGGATTCCCCGCGCAGCGGCCTTCGCTTTTCCCCATCGCTAACTCCACCTTCAATGTCTTCTCACGCCGCTATCCCAACCCGGCCGTCAATGAGTGGAACCTGAACGTGCAGCATCAGCTCACCAGCCACGACGTCTTCTCCCTCGCCTACGTTGGACAAACCGGCCATCATGTTCTGCTCACCTACAACATGAACGAGGCCACGCCCGGCCCCGGAACCGTTGCCTCGCGGCGCCCCTTTCCCAATCTCGCCGACGGTTCCAACAACTGCATGTGCGCGAACTCCATCTTCAATTCCCTGCAGGGCACGTACGAACATCGCCTCTCCGCCGGTCTCGATTTCCTCACTGCGTGGACCTGGGGTCACAGCATCGATGAGTCGAGCGGCCAGGGAACGCTGATCTCCATGCAGATCCCTGGCGATCTGCAGGCATTTCGCGGCAACTCCGATTTCGACACCCGCCAGAGCGTGATTCTCAGCTGGTCCTATGCGCTGCCCATTGGCAAAGGGCAGCTTCTCGCCGGCACTGCTCATGGAGTCGTGCAGAATCTCATCGGCGGCTGGCAGCTCAACAGCATCGACACTTTCCAGACCGGCTCCCCCTTCACGCCGGTCATGGGCACCAGCCTCCTGAACAGCGGAACCGGAGCGCAGTGGCCCAATCGCATCGGCTCGGGCAAGCTTTCCAATCCCTCGATCACGCACTGGTATAACACCGCCGACTTTGTATCTCCGGGAGCTTACACTTACGGCAACTCCGGACGTAACATTCTCTACGGGCCAGGCACGCGCCAGTTCGATGTATCACTCTTCAAGAACTTCGGCTTCAGTCAGGACAACATCCGTCATCTGCAGTTCCGCGCTGAGACCTTTAACATCGCCAATACGCCGCAATTTAACAATCCGCAGACGGACATCGGCAATCCGGACGCCGCCACCATCACCAGCGCCGGGCAGCCGGTTCTGTTCCAGCGCACCTCGCGCGAGATTCAGCTGGCCGCCAAGCTCTACTGGTAGCTCCTGCGGAAAGCGCCCTGGCGCTTCCGTTCCGTTTCAATGAATCAGCCACTGGAGAAATCTGAGTGAGCATCCATCGAAGTCTGCAATTCGCGTCCGCACTCATCGTGGGCATCGCGCTTTCGCCCGCGCTCGCGTCCGCGCAGAAGGTTGATAGTTACTCCCCTGCCGACCTGGCCCAGCTGCACGACAAACTCGCCGCCCGCAATGACGCGAAAAACGGCATCGCCAGCATCATGCTCGAGAAGTATCCCGGGCATTTCACCGAGATCATCCTGCGCCATCACAGCGGCGAAGCTGAACTGCATAAAGTGATGGCGGATTTCTTCATCGTCGTCGACGGCCATGCCACGCTGCGCACCGGCGGGACCATCGCCAATCCCAGAGACATTGGTCCTGGCGAAGTTCATGGATCGTCCGTTGAGGGCGGCCAGGAGACTCGCCTTGAGAAAGGCTCCATCATTCACATTCCCGCCAATGTACCGCACCAGTTAATGCTCGATCCCGGCCAAACCTTCACTTACTTCGTCATTAAGGTCAACGAACACGAAACCGGCAGCAGCAATCCATAACCCCAGCGTCAGCGCAGTTTGATTGCGGGCCCGGTTACGAACCCACACAGAGAGGAATTCATGAATCGGCGACATTTCTTCGGATTGACGGGAGCGGCGGCAGCAGGTTCGGCAGTCGCGTCTCTGTCATCAGCTCCAGCCTTCGCGGCCACCGACATGCAGAAGCAGATGAAGATTACCGGGATCGAGACAGATATCCTGCACTTCCCTCCCGGGCGGATCTTCTACGACGCCATTCACGAGTTCGGAGCGGCGCACGGCGGTCTCGCCGTCCGCATCCACACCGATGCCGGCATCACCGGCTGGGGCAGCAGCGACTTCGGCATGCTGCCCGGCGGCCCCGAAGCGGTGCAGGACATCATTCAGAACGCCATCAAGCCGGTGGTCGTCGGTCAGGATCCCGCTTTCCAGAAGCGCCTGCGCTCCGATATGTGGAAAGCCCTTGAGTACGCCAGCGTCATCGGCCTCAATCAGTTCGCCATCTCCGTCTGCGAAACCGCCATTTGGGACATCATCGGCAAGGCTTATGGAGTTCCCGTTTATAAGCTCCTCGGGCCTTTCGCCGATCGCATCCCCGGTTACTCGATGTGCGGCTGGTACTATCCCAACGACAGCGACAATTCGCAGTACAGGAAGCAACTCGAGTCCGCGGTCGAAGAAGGCTTCGCTGCCGTCAAGATCAAAGTCGGCCGCTATTCGCTCGATGACGATGTGGCTCGCATCAAGATGGCGCAGCAGGTGGCAGGTCCCAATCGCCGGGTGATGGTCGATGCCAATCAGAAGTTCAGCGTCGCCGAAGCCATCCTGCGCGGCAAGGTCTATCAGGACCTCGGCTGCTACTGGCTTGAAGAGCCCATCGTGCCCTACGACCACGCCGGCTACGCTCGTATCTCAGAAGAACTGCAGATCCGCATCGCAGGCGGCGAAAACGAATACACCAAGTACAGCTTCGCCGACTTTATCTCCCACCACTGCGTCAGCATCGTGCAGCCTGATGGTCGCCGCGCCGGGGGCGTCTCCGAGTGGATGGAGATTGGTGCGCTGGCCGATGCAGCCGGCCTGCCCATCGCCAGCCATGGCGGCGGCCCCGCTGATATGCAGATGCTGCTCGCTATGCCCAACGCCATCTACATGGAGTCGGGCAGCTTCCGCGGACAGGCGGCCACCGTCGAGCAACTGAAGATGGTCGACAGCCAGATCCTCGCTCCCGTCCTTCCGGGCATGGGCACAGAACTGCGCCCCGACTACTTCGCGAAGCACAAGGCCTAAGCTGTCTTTCCTGCCTCCGACCCGCGGCTCACAGAGGCCGCGGGTATTTTTTTCAGGACCGCAGGTTCAGTCTGCCAGGAAATTTAGAGACAGTTTCAGCGACTCGCGAAGTTTCCGTCCACTTCGAAGCCGCGCGTCTTCCAGAAGTCCGGCCCGGCAGCGCGGAAACGCTCCGTCGCATTCACAATGTGAGTGCGTGCAGCCAGCGAAGCTGCTGCCGGATCCTTCAGTTCGACCGCCTTTGCAATGGCCTGATGCTCCTGGCGCGTGCGCTCAAAGAGTTCCTCGTGTGCGCGTTCATTCGCTCGCGCCAGTCCCATCGTCTTCAGGAAAACATCGCCCAGAAACTGAATCAGCGTAGGAAACAGCGGATTACCGCTGGCCCGCGCGATCGACATATGAAATTCCAGGTCTTCGGCGATGGCATCCTTACCGGCTTTATTGGCGCGGTCGATGTTGTGCAGCGCGCGGTAAATCTCCGCCATCTGCGGCCGCTTGCGCCGCTCGGCCGCTAATCCCGCAATCTCGGCGTCGAGGCCCATGCGCAGTTCGGCAATTTGAATCACTGCCTTCAGCGGATCGGTGGTGTCGATCACCAGCCGCAGTGGAACATCCCCGCGATCCACGCGGACCATCGCTCCTCGGCCCTGGCGGCTGTCGATCAGGCCTTCGGACTTGAGTCGCGATACCGCCTCGCGAATCACTGTCCGGCTCACGCCAAAGGTGGCGGCCATGGCCTGCTCGGAAGGTAGCTGCGATCCCGCCGGGATGACGCCGCTGGCGATCTTCTGCATCAGAGACTCGGTCACGCGATCGGCCAGCGTGCGCACCGAGGAGATCTGCTCAGCGGGAAAGGAAGCAGGCACACTGCGAGGCCTGGCTTCGGAATCCTTCCTGCCTCCGGTAATCATGCGGCCCCCCAAGCAGGGAAGAAAAGCATCAAGTGATGGTCGCTGCTTCTTGTCAGGCTATCATACGGCTTGATTATCCAGTCCGGGCGGCAGGTGCACCGCGTGATCTCCGCGCGTGCGCCTGCAGCCCGGCAGCTGTAAAGGGCAGCCTTTCGATCTAGAAGATGAGCCGGGCGGCGAGCTGGATCGTCCGCGGGATGTTGCTTTGCCCATTGCTCCGGATGAGCGAGCCGAACTGCGGAGAAGTCGTCGAAATCACCGGATCGCTTCCGAAGATCGCGTGGTTGAAAGCGTTCAGAAATTCGGCGCGCAGCTGCAAATTCATATCCCGGCCGAAATAATTGTTCTTGGCTGCGGTCAGCTGGAACTCATTGCCCCAGCGGTCGCGCAGATTGCCCATCTGGAGCGGAGCCGTCCGCAGCGCGAAGGGCGGCAGGATGCGCCAGGCCGGCGCCAATCCATTGACCGCATCAACTACGGTCCCGTTCAGTTCCTTCAGGCCGCTGTTGAACATCTGATTCCAGCTCGGATTCGACAGCTTCGGGTTGCCGATAAGCGCGACGCCGGTTGGCGTTGTCATGGGAGCGCCCGTTTGCCACGTATACACGCCCGCCGCCTGCCAGCCCGAGATCAGCGTATTCACGAACCGGTTCACGTCTGAGAAGTAAGCATGATTGCGGCCAAACGGCAGCTCGTAGATTGGCGCGACCACCAACCGATGCGTGCGATCCCAGGGCGCCGCCGTGTCCGCGGGCAAGGCGTCCTCGGGATTTAAAAATGACGTGGCGATGATTTCCTTCGCGAAGGTATAGGTCACCATCGTGTCCAGCCCATGCCAGTGCTGCTGCATGAGGGCCATCTGCAACGCGTTATACCAGGACCTGCCCTGCGGATTATCTCCCTCCGTCACCGCCGTGAATTCGGGATAGGGCAGCAGCAGCTGTTGGCGGCTGATCGTGGCTCCGTTCAGCGATGTTCCCGGCAACAGTCCCTGGAATGGGTTGGGCACCTGCGCCGTCAGATACGTCGACGAACCACCCAGATCCGAATTGCCCAGCGCCAGGATATTGGTGGGCAGCGCATCGATATTCTTGCTCGCGGGTAACTGATCGCTGCGCGTTCCCACATACGAAGCGTCCAGCATCACCCGCGCCGGAAGCTGCTTTTCGAAGCCGAACGAGAAGCTCTGCAGGTGCCCGATCTGTCCCACCGTATTTGAAAAACCAGGACTGTTCCCCAGCAGCGTGGCCAGCCCCAGCGACGAACCCGAAGGTTGCTGGATCCCATCCGGAAAAGGATTGCTCAGAAACGACGCCTGTGTCTTGCCAGAATCGAGCGACGAGACAAACGGCGTAGCCTGGCTAAACCCGGAGCTGGTGGCTGTCGAGTATTGGGGTACATAGAAGATTCCCCACCCGCCGCGCACCACAAACGAAGGTGTCACGCGGTAATCGGCGCCAATACGCGGCTGGATATTGCTCAGATCCATATTGAACGGCGAACGGGACTGTCCGCCCACACCGGCGAAGACCAGGCCGCCGTAGACATTGCCTCCGTTCGGATAGTCCGCAGCGTTCATCTGCGCGCTGATCGGGTTGACCGCGGTGAAATCGAAGCCTCGCGTGATCTGATTGTGCCTCTCGATTACCGGGTCCTGAATATCCCACCGGATGCCCGCATTCACCGTCAGCCGCGATGTGACCTTAATATCGTCCTGGGCCCATATCCCGTAATATTTCCAGCTGTAATAGGGATTCGCCAGCACATCGGCCTCGCCCGACGCGGCCCCGCCCAGCAGCATGGTCGCAATGCTGTTCCCGCTCAGCGCATCCGAGGTCAGATAATTCTGCTGCGTGAACGCCTGGGTGATTGCAAACGTGCCTCCGCCATACGCGCCCTGGAAGGTATTGAATCGCGTCCAGCGGAAGTCGAAGCCGGTTCCGATCTGATGCCGCCCCTTCGTCCACCGAAGTGTGGGCTCGGCCGTCAGGACCGTAGTCGGAGCAAACCAGATGTTATTCGCGGAGTTGCCGAGGGTCTGATAATCCGTCGCGGTCACATATGGAAAGCGGGCCGGCTCCTGCAGCTGCTTCACCAGCGACGAGTTCCAGCCGATCTGCGTTCCGTTGAAGCTGCCGTAGTTTGTGGGAGCGTAGTTCTGGGTCCAGCGCGTCAGCGAAGCGCGCAGGTCCAACATCAGATTCGGCGAGAGCACCGTGATCGAATCGAATACCGCATCGTGATTCGACTTCAGTCCCTGGCGCAGGTCCCCTGCCATCCCCGGAACCTCGTTCGTGTTCTGAAAGAGCACCTGATTGTTCCAGGCATAACGCCCGTAGATGCGTTCCTTTTCGCTGAAGGAGTGATCCACGCGGGTAATGAAGTTGTAGAAGTGATACCAGGTGATATTGCTGGGCGGATAGTAGTTATTCTGCCAGTTCACCGTGCTGGTTTGATTCTGGTTGGGCAGCGGATAGGCGTTCGCCATGGCCTGTCCCACCGGATCGATCCGGTTTTGCGGAATCTGGTTACCTGGAAACGGGTCGCGCGCCCAGTTGCCGCTTGCGTCGTAATGCCCCGACGCCGGATCGTAAATCGTGATCGGCTGCCCCTGACTGTTGAAAGTCTGCGAAAAATCCCCCGCCCGCTGCGCCGCGGTGGGCACCGAAATCACCGTCGACAGGTTGATGTTCTGCAGATACCCTTCCCAAGCCGTGAAAAAGAACGTCTTGTCATGCCCGTTATACAGCCTGGGGAGAACCACCGGGCCTCCGATCGTGGCGCCGAACTGGTCGAGGCGCGAATCGCTGCGCGGCAGATGCGCGGCATTGTTCGCATACGTATTCGCATTCAGGAACGGCCGTTCCATGAACTCATATGCCGTCCCGTGCAGGTCATTCGTCCCGGTTTTCGTCACCACGCTGATGACGCCCCCTCCATTCCGGCCGTACGAGGCATCGTAAGGCGCGGTAATTACCTTGAACTCATCAACCGCATCCACCGGAGGAAGATACGCGATGCTGTTCAGGTTCTGGTAAATCATGTCATTTGGCGCGCCGTCCAGCAGGTTCTCAGTCGCATCGCCGGTGTCGCCATTAATGGAAAACGATGAATTGCCGGAGTTCGAGAACGGGGTCAGATTATAACTCTGCCCGGTATTCGTTACCCCAGGCACCAACTCAGCGAGAACAATGGGATTGCGCGTTGTGATCGGCAGTTCAGAGAGGTTGCGCCTGTCGATCACCAGGCCGCGGTCGGACTTCTCCGTCTCCAGCAGCTGCGCTCCCGCATTAACAGTCACCGTCTGGGTCTGCGATCCGATGGTCAGCGTAATGTCGATTGTCGAGGCCTGGCTGACATTCAGCACAATACCGGTCTGCACATAGGTCTGAAAGCCGGGCGCGTCCGCCCGCAGCCGGTAGTTGCCCGGGTTCACATAGAGGAATCGGTACTGCCCCAGAGCATTGGTCGTCACCGTCGCCGTTTCGCTGGTACTAAGGTTAGTCAGCCTTACGGTTGCGTTGGCCACGGCCGCCTGGCTGCTGTCGGTGACGGTGCCACTCAGGGTTGCACGCGTCTCCTGCGCTGTTACTCCAGACGCTGCGAACAGCAGCAGGCAGAGAACTGGCAACAGCCTCTTCAGCAGGCTCGAGAACATAGGTCTTTACTCCCTCGTCGTGATGGGCTGCCGGGGATGCATCTGGGAATCCGGGGACGCTTTCGCGGTGAATGCAGCCGGACAGCTGACAGCGCCGATCTTTATACGTGGCTCGACGAACGGCAGTCAAGGAAAAATATTATCGTCGTGTTGCCGTGCTGTATGGTCGTATGACAAGTTACTCAGCAGGTGGCGGAAATCAATTTAACAAAAGGAGTTTGCCCGACGACGCATCCGTCGAAGCTCGGTCAGCAGGCGGATTCCGGCCGCCAGCTCGGTAACAGTCGGGGCTTTTATCGGTCCTGATCCCGGCCAGCCAGTTCCACGGCCTGGCGGATCGCCTCGAGCATGCTTCTCTCGTCCACTTTGCCCGTCCCGGCGATATCGAAGGCCGTGCCGTGGTCTACCGATGTCCTGACCACCGGCAGGCCGATAGTGATGTTCACGCCAGACTCCAGCCCCAGCACCTTGACCGGACCGTGCCCCTGGTCGTGATACATCGCAATCACCATGTCGTAGTCGCCGCGCTGGGCAAGAAAGAACAAGGTATCCGCCGGCAGCGGCCCCACGACGTTCCATCCTCGCGCGCGGCACTGAGCAATCGCGGGAGCGATCTTCTGCTCCTCCTCGCCATGCCCGAACAACCCGCCCTCGCCGGCATGGGGATTGATCCCGCACACGCCGATCCGTGGATGGCTGCAACCCGACTTCACCAGTACCGCATGCGCCCGCGCAATGGTCCGTTCCACCAGCCCGGGCTCGATGCGCGCAACCGCGTCCAGCAGCCCGATGTGCGTCGTGACATGCGTGACCTTCAGCTTCGGCGTGCTCAGCATCATCGACACTTCCGCGGTGCCGGTAAGTGCCGCCAGCAGCTCGGTGTGCCCCGGAAATTTGTGTCCACCCGCGTGCAGAGCCTCTTTGTTCAGCGGCGCGGTACAAATCGCATCCACTTCTCCGGCCTGCGCCAGCTCTGCCGCCACCGCGATGTATCGATACGCTGCGTCGCCGGCTACCGCAGACAATTTTCCCCACGGCAAATCCTCAGGGATCAGCCCGAGGTCAATGCAGTCCACCTGGCCCGGCTGCTTCCCGGCTTCGCCAATGTGCTCCCGCTGCCATGGCTGGACGGTCAGCGGCACGGAGCATATCTCTCCGGCCCTCCGCAGCCGTCGAATATCGCCGATCACCACAGGCCGGCACATCGCATAAATATCGGGCCGCGCCAGACTCTTCATAATGACCTCAGGCCCCACGCCCGCGGCATCACCCATTGTGATGGCAATCATCGGCTGGCTCATAAATGAATCTCCCTGCCCGCATGCAGCCACTGGCGGCAATGTGCCAGCGTCTCCGGCGTGCCGAAATCGCCTGCCTTGGTCACCACAGTCAGTTCTATCTCAACACTCAGCGCTTTTGACACAACCACACCCCGCTCCAGTTCGCCGAGCAGCCGCAGGCCGTGAACACCCCAGCAGTCCAGCACCATCCGCGCTGTTTCGCCGCCGCACGCCACCAGCGCTCCCACCTCGCTGCGAATTCCTGCCGTCATTGCCGCCAGGGCGCGCGACAGCTGCGGCCTCTCCGCGATGCGCAGCACGGGAGCCGCTGCCGGCGTCAGCACCACATCGCGGCCCTGCCGCACCGCCTGCTCAAGATCGGCCAGAGCCTCACGCCATTCTATGGAATCTCTCCCGTTCACGAGCAGTTCGGGGGGCACTGTCACCGTGTGCATGTCTTCGCTATTCGCCAATATCGCCACCTGCTTCCGTGCCGTGCGGCACATGCTGCCCACCACAAACAGGAGTGGCCGGGCCGTCCCGCACAGTGCCGGCGCGGTTTTCACGGAGCTCGTTGCCGAATTTCTGTAAGGCAGATGCCGCGCCAGTCCCGCTGATCCCACCCACACCACATCGCATTCGAGAGCCCGCGCGGCCGCCGCAATCAATTCCAGATCCCCATCGGTCACCGAGTCGCACAGCAGCACGTCGAATTGCGAGGCGGATTCCCTCAACGCCTCGCCAAGCCCTTTACCGCGCACCACCGCCAGATCGACACGCGTCGACGTGAGCCCCGCCTGCTGCAGCATGCCCGGAATATAAGCCTCCCCGGCCATCTTTTGATTCCGCCACAGCTCCGTCTGGTGCAGCGGCGTGCCATTCACGTAAGCAGATCCGCTGCGTACCGTGCGCCCGCTGGCCGGCAGCGCCGGAGCCATCACCGCCACGGTTCGTCCTCCAGCCGCGCGCCTCGCTTCCAGGACCGCCGCTACCTCCGGTCCCAGATGGCCGCGCAGTGACGAATCAATCTTCTTGAACAACAGCGTCTCCGCCCGCGGAGCAAACGCCGCAGTCAGCGCACGCATGCGCTCCGCGGCAGACTTCGGGTCGAGCCGCCGCGTGTCGGCGTCAATCGAGATTACGTCCGCCACCGCATCGCCGGACGGCTCGCCCAGCGTCACCAGAGTGTCGAGTCCGCGCTGCACGCAGGCCACGGCGCAGTCCGCAGCGCCCGAGAGATCATCGGCGAGGATGACGGTGTCGAACATGGCTCAGCCCTCGCCCTCTGTGGTTCGCCGCCGCATCGCGCGCGCATGCCACCACGCTGTCAGGGGCGGAGCCGCGAAGCTCGTGATCACCACGCAGGAAGCCACCAGAATCGTCGCCGGCCTGGCGGCCGCTGCATAGCGAGAATCTGCCGCGGCAATCAGCAACGGAACAGCAGCCGCATTGCCGGCCGTCGTCGCTGCTGCCATCCCGGCCGTGCCGTCGCCGCCGATCAGCCGATCCACCGGAATCAGGAACAGTGCCGACACCACCAGAATCGCCACGCCCATCGCGATTCCGCGCATGCCCGCAGCCCACACCCGATGCAGGTCCAGCGTATTACCCAGCGCGAAGGCGAAGAACGGAATCATCACCGGAGCGCCGCTGCCCAGAAACAAGCTCATCTCCGGATCAAGATTACCCAGCAGCATTCCGATGCACAGCGGCAGCACCGCGCCCAGCATGGTTTGCCACGGAAACGTCGTCAGCCCGGCGACTCCCAGCGTGACCATGGTGAGAAACGGCCCCGACTCCAGCGCCATCACCGAGTAGGAAGCGGCCTCCTCGGCCGTTCCGTACCTGCGCATCAGCGCCATGTACAGGCCGCCGTTGGTATCGTTCATCGCCGCCACAATCGCCAGCGTCGAAATGCCCGCGAACCGCCCGGCAGGAATCGGATCCTTGCCGATCAGATGCCCAAAGAGCGCTCCCGCTCCGATGCCGAGCGCGACCTTGGTTGCCATCAGCACGCCGCCACGCTTCGCGATCGCAGGCAGAGAGCGCGCGGAAATCGTCGCTCCCATACAGACATAGAAAACCGCCAGGATGGGCAAGGCGCCCGTAAACAGAGCATTGGTAAAGGAACCGAAAAACTCGCCCGCCTTCGGAGTAAAGGTGGCCACCAGCGCGCCGCAGGCCATCGGCACGATCATCATGCCGCCGGGAAAGCGCTCGATGCTCTGCTTGATCTTCATTCAATCCGGAGTTCGCTGCTGCCCGCGGAGCCGGCCTGGCCTTTACACATACACGGCCGCCACCTCGTAATCCAGCACCGTCGGTATGGTGAACCGCAGCGTCCCGCCATTCGCGTCGAACTGTACATCGCGGCCTGCGCGCAGCAATTCCACCCGGCTCACTTTCCTTCCGCCTGGAACCGCCATCGTAACCCGCTGCTCGCCGATTGGGTAGAACTCGCGAATGTACCCCTTGAACGCCGCTGGATTGGTGTAGTTGAGCACATGCACCGCGAACCCCGCCTGCGTCTCCCACGCAAAGCTTTCCACCAGCCCCGTGCCCTTCACCTTCACCGGAGCCTCGCCATGCGTGACCCACGTGATCGCATTGCGCAGCAGCCGGCTCAGATCCGTATTGCCCGACTGCCACGAGGTGCGCTCGATATCCCCCGCGAAGTAGACCAGCCTGCTCGGCCCATTTTCCTTCGCAATCAGATCCGGTATGTCGGTCTTCTCCACCTTCGGGAAAGCCAGCTCCGGAGGATAGTTGACGAAGGGCGGAATCACCGTCATCACCGGATTTGCAACCGGCTTCAGCGGCAGCAGGAACTGTGCGCCGGGAAGCCAGTCGGTATCATCGAAGCCCGCCAGCAGCGGGTGATCGCGCCGCTCGATGCGCCCCATGAAGCCGTTCCCGATGCGCGTGCGCCGTTCTCCCGCAACGTGAACCCCGAACAACTCCGCCAATCCGAAGTCGCTGCGCCTGCGGTTCTTTTCGTCGAACAAGCTGGTCTCGAACGACGCCATCACCGATCCGCCGCTCTGCACAAAGGCCGCGATGGCAGCACACTCCGCATCGCTCAGCAGGGCAATGTTGGGCAGGATCAGAGTCTTGTACTTCTTCACCTTGTCGGTGACCAGATCCTCCTCATGCAGGAAGTCGAAGAGGAACCGCCCTTCGAGCAGCGCATAGTAGATGCCGTGGATGTTCATCATCGGGTCGCCCAGTTCGGCTGACCGGTAGAATCGCTGCGTTCGCTGCCCCATCACCACGGCGACATCGGCGATGGTTTGCTTGTTGGTGAAATGCGCGTCGTGCTTCGCCAGCCAGTCGAAGAACTCGCGTCCGGGCTCGTGCCACCGGCGGTCCGCGCCCAGTCCCTCCTCGCCGCCCACGAAGTGATACCACGGCACCATGCCGCTGGCCACCGTCTCGTTCATCCACATCTGCGCTTCCTGCGTGGACTTATGAATGTTGCGCCAGCGCGGCTTACTCGTGCAGTAGCTCGCCGTCACATTGGTGGCCGTATGCCCGTCAAGAATCGCATCGCACACCCGGCCCTGCAGCGTGCATCCCCAGATCGGAGCAGCCTCGCCGCCGCGCCCCTGATTGTCGCAGTTGTACCACTGCGAGACGCCTTTCAGCGCCATCATGTTCGGGCCCGACTCGATCGAGCCGCCCATGTTCCCGAAGTACAGGTTATTCGGGCTCTTCTCCTTCGCGATCCCGTCCCACAGCTTCCACAGCTCGACAATGCGCTCGGTGTACCTATCCCAGTAGGCAACCGAACCAAACGGCGGCAGGGTTCTGCATACATCGCAATAACATGGCGGCAGCTGACCGATATACGGCCACGCATTGGTGAAGATACCGTCGATCTCATAGCGGCTGTTCACTTCGCGCATGATCGCCGGGATGTGTTCCGTCATATAGGTAGTGAACAAACAGGTATGGTAGAGTAGCGGCTCCTCTTCCGCAGAAACAGCCCTGCCCTCCTCATCGCGCCGGAACCACTCCGGATGGGCCTCGAGCGCGTCGCCCCAGTTGAGGTCGGGGCTGAAGCGCGCAATCACATGCATGTTGCGCTTCTTCGCGGCGGCGACCAGGTCGCCGGTAAAATCGCGCCCATTCAGATAGGGACTGGGACGATGAAACGGAACCTTCGATGGATAAAACGCCACAATGCCCGTCACCGACGCGAAAACCACGTCGCACTTCAGGCTGGCGAAATAGTCGGCCCATTCCTCGACGTTCAGAACGGCCGGATCGTGCTCCGTGATGTTCACCTGGCCGGCGCGCCGGATCTTCTGATGCCACGGCACGCTGTCTTCGCGGGTTGGCTGTCCCAAAACCCTGGCTTCCAGCGCTGATGCCGCGGCGGCGGCCGCCGAGAGTGCCACAAAAGTACGACGCGTCAGGTTCACGTTGTCTCTCCACCAGGGAAGTTCGGATCGTCCGGCTCACTCGACCCTTCGCTCCAACTTATATGACAACCATATCACCTGACCAGATTTTTATTCACCGCTCTCGATTTGGGTTTCCGCCTGCTCGCCGGCGCCGAGTTCCCCGTCGAGACCCCGGACGGTCGAACGGTGGGATCTTCGCCAGGACGTTTGTCTATCAATCGCCGCTGCTGGCCTCGAACCACCGGGGAGTGACGAACATCACAACGTTCCCGTGATCCTTCGGAAGAAATACAGCCAGAGTCCCGATGAGGGCGCGCCGAGAGGCACTCGCTCACGTCCAGGAAATCCGGCACCTCGCCGCCTGCACGCACAGCCTCCATGCAGGCTCGCTGCGAAAACCAGGAAGCCCGGAATGTGGATTGTCAGGCTCGCTCTCGATCGGCCGTACACGTTCGTCGTGCTGGCACCGTTGATCCTCGTACTCGCCCCGGTCGTCATCCTCAGCACACCAGTCGACATCTTCCCGAACATTGATATTCCGGTAATCGCCGTAGCCTGGGGCTACTCAGGGCTCAATCCCGAAGAGATGGAAGGCCGCATCACCACGTTTTTCGAGCGCGGCGTCACCACTACTGTCGACAACATCGAGCACATTGAATCGACAACCATCAACGGCCGGGCTCTGATCAATCCCCGGCTCGGCCAGGATTTCTTTCCAAACAACGACAGTGGCCAGATCATGTTCCACATGCGCGCCAGCGCGGGAACACGCTTCCGCCCGGGAAACTCTGGAGCTTGTCTCTAACCGCTATCGCGAAGGGGCTGACCCCTATCTTCAGGTCCTGACCGCGCAAACCGCCGCCCTCGCGAACGCGAGAAACGATCTGGATATCCAGAGACGTCGCATGGATGCCAGCGTGCTCCTCATCAAGGCGCTGGGTGGCGGCTGGAACGCTGCGTCCCTTCCCCTCGCAAGCGATCTGCACTGATTTGTCACCGCCTCTGTTACAACAGCGTCAGTCGTGCGGATGGACCGCAAGCACAGGACAATTTCCCAGTTGCACCACGCGGTAGGTCGTTGATCCGAAGATTCGATCGTCCAGCGCATTACTGCCACGTACAGCCATGATCACCAGATCGGCGTCCCGCTCGTAAGCCAGCTGGCTGATCTCCTTGTATGCCCTGCCGGATCGCACCACGGTCGTAATTCCGGGCATGTCCGCGCGTTGAGCCGCGACCAGCTGTTCCAGGCATTCATGCGCCTTTGCCGCATTCTCCGCGCAACGGAGCCGCGAAATTCCTTCCACAACATGAACCACTGTGAGGCTGGCGTTGTAGTCGGCCGCCACAGAGAGCGCGTAGTCGAATGCGCGGTTGGCAAACTCGGAGAAATCGGTACAGAAAAGGATCTCCCGCAGTTCAATCCCGCGTTGTGTTGGTTCTCCATGCGGCAATTTCCTCGACGCCCGATGTACAGCCAGCACCGAGCAATGAGCTGTGCGGAGAACTTTTTCAGTAGCGGACCCCAGCATGAGTCGATCGAAGCCCCGAATTCCGTGCGTCCCCATCACGATCAGTCCTGCGCCCTCCTTTTCCGCAAAGGAGAGAATGCAGTCCGTTGCCATTCCCTCCCTGATTACGCATTGGGGAACGACTCCGTTGGGCGGATGCTGTTGCACGAAGTTTCGCAGCTGAGCTTCTGCTGCTATCCGCAAGTGCCGGCAGAACTCGTCGTATTGATTTGCCGTCGGGGCAAAGCACACAGACGGATACCTCCACAACTCGACGACATACTCGACAAAAAGAGCGGCTCCCGTGTGCTGAGCCAGAGAACACGCGTAGTCGTAGGCTCGAATTGAGAACTCAGAAAAATCAACCGGGCAGAGAATACTTTGAATCGGTACTCGCTCCATGGCGGTCACGCTCCTTTCGCGTTTGAACCGCAGGACAAGGAACAGGCGAGAGCAGGTAGTCGCCCCGGGCGGCCACATTACGCACGCCGGAGCAGCGAGACGAGCCACGTCCGTCGGTGAAAACAAAATCCGAAGGGAGCAAAGACCAGAATCTGCGGCGACTTGTCCGCCGAGAAGCAGGATTCCCTTCCGAGCATCCTCCAGGAAATCCGCCAGCGTCTGAAATCGAGGCCACTTGCTCACCTCGTCAAGCAAAAGCCCTTGCTGCTGCGATCATACGCCGGTGGGCGCCGGGGCTTCGGAGTTCGCATCCCCGCTTTACACAATGTGAGACACAGGACATGTGGTGGATCCCTGCGTGACGGTACGTAACATGCGAGTTACCGGTCACTTGCGGTAGTCCCCGAATCCGCACCGGCTTCACGTTACCAACGCCTGGTGGCTGTGATCTGGGTTACTTGCAGATTCAGGAACAAGGTCAACAATGAAGCTAATGCGCGCATCGGTGCGCACCATTCCGACCGTCAGGCATGCATGTCCGACGGCTCCGCGTTCACCGATGCCGCGGAAGGAAACCCAGTCACATGGCACATGCAGTTCTTGCAGATTTCTCGTGTCGAGCAGACCTCGCCGCGAAACATCGATTGTCGCCGCAATTCAAACTCGACGTCCGCACACGGCTCCCTCTCGACAGTGCAACAACAGTCGAAGAGAGGCTCGTCAACGAAATTGAGGCGACCATTTTTGCGATCTCCGATGAGATGGATACCGTGCAGAAGGCGGGTCAGATTCAGGCCCGCATTCTTCGCTTCGACGAGTGGGACGAAAAGCCTCTGGCTGCCGATCACGGCGATCTCAGCTCCATTGCAGAGGTGCGCAACGAAGTGTTCGAAGACGGCCAGAGCCTTCGTCCCGAGCTCACCGAGGAGCTGGGCATCTGGAGCCACCGTGTCTTTGTGATTGATCGCGTTGAAATCTCCGCAGAGTTCCACCGCCGCGGCCTTGGACGCGCCGCCGTTGACCGGCTCATCGACCTCTTTGGCGAGGACGGGGGCGCCGTCCTGCTGATGCCTTTTCCTCTGCAGTGGGACGACTCATCCTGCACATCCGAAGAAGCGGCTCGGGAAGCTGCGCGAATGGGCGTTCCGCGGCTCAGCCGGGAACAGGCGCTGCAGAAACTCAGAAGACACTGGAGCGAAATGGGGTTCCGCCGGCTTGGCGCCAGCAACTACTACGCCCTGAACCCCGAATTCATGCGTCCCCTTCTCGCTTTCTGACGCCTTCCCGGGCGAGGAAGTACAGCGTCACGCAAGACTGGAGGGTGGTGTGCCTGCGCCCACCGTGCCGTCCGCGCTGATAGGTGGTTCTACCCCGCCCTTCCGCTCAAAGCCCTCCGGCGAAACCGGGGAAATCCCCGGTTCTGCGGCAACGGGATCTCTCCCCACCGAACCCTCTTGCGCGATGATGCTAAACGCCTGGTTCACCCTGTCTTCGGTTCTGCCTGACGCGCTACTGCCCAGCCGCCGCATCGCCTTCATCGCCAGAGAGGCCAGTAAGAATTCATCCTGTACACAATTCTCGGCGGAATAAATCAGCTTCGATCGCATTGTCCCTCGCTTCCGTTTATTGGCTCATTCTTCCGGGAAACCCGAATTCGCCTGCGACATCGGCGATCTCTCCCTCCTCAACCCAGCGGCGATACTCGACTCCGTCGAGCTGGTACTGACGGTCGAGCGGCCCGCACCCGCACTGCATCGCACAGCCATCTCGGTGCCCGGAATTTGCCGTGCTCGTTACTGGCGCGGTGTCGTCTTCTGGGGTCTCGCCGTGCCAACCGGATTCGGATGCTCGCGCTTATGCCGCGCTACGGCCTTCGCAATGTCCTCCGTGGTCAGCCGGCTGTGATTCTCAGAATGCAGCACGTCGCTGCCGGCGGGCGCCGTTGTTGTGGCAGTGGTAGTCGATGGATTTCCAGCAATTGTCATAATTCCTCCGTTATCAGCGGGTCGCCGCGGAGGCGCTGGTCGATGGGTGGCCGGGGCAGTTCCTGCCGCCGGTAGCGCTACGGCCGGCCAATCGGGAAATCGGCTCGGTTGGCCATAGCAGATTCGCGCGATACAACGTTGATCTGCATCCAGTATAGTTCCGCTAAACAAACCTGAACGAGGAACCGGCCCCGCACGAGACACTTCTGCAGCTAAAACAGATGACTTCGGTTTGCATTTCCCAGACAGCGATCGTTCCGCCGGGCGCTGCTCCTTTCCAAGTTCGGCTTCACGATCGGCTGGGTACTGGGTGACGAAATCCGCCGCCGCAGGAATACAGAGGAGAAGGTTTCCGCGATCGCCTCGAATCCGCCGGCGAGGCAATGCTCGGCCCAGAACCACCAGCTGCCTTCAGAAAGAGGCCCGGTCTGCGGCGGACGGGAAGGGCCCCCCGGAACTCATCTTGGGGTTCGGGAAATGAGTGTGGACGCGGCGATACGGAGCGTACGTTGCGTCCCATCCAGCCCGGCACGTGACGAAGGAAATGATGGTTCAGCCCAGGCATGGCAGACCCAGGCAGCGATGCGGCAAGGATGCCTTTTGGGCTACTGCCGGGCCTAAGTCACCGGGCGCGTGGCTCTTGGCAGAGCGGCTGCTATACAATGCGAGGCCAGCGGTGGGGAGGGTAAGGTATGCGAATCCCGCCTGCGTGGAGGGACGATGTCGGCTCCCGACCTGGTCTGGAAAAACGGCAAGTTCGGCCAAACCTCGCGGCGCGATGCGTGGTGGCTTTCTCCGACAGCAGTCTTCCTGGGTTTTGCTGCTTTTGTGGTCTACGCCACCTGGGCGGCGTTCCAGAACAACCACTACACGTATGGCCCTTATATCTCACCGTTTTATTCGCCGGAGCTTTTCGGCAGTTCACCGTTTGCTCTGTTTGGTCCCAAACCACGCTGGTATCCAGGTTTTCTGCCGTTCTCGCCGGCGCTTCTGATTCTCTGGATTCCCGGGCTGTTCCGCGTGACTTGTTATTACTATCGCGGCGCATATTACAAGTCGTTCTGGGCCGATCCTCCGGCCTGCGCCGTCAGCGAGCCGCGCAAGAGCTATCTGGGGGAGCGAAGCTTTCCGCTCATCCTGCAGAATTTTCATCGCTACTTTCTGAGGCTTTCCTACGTAGTCTGGGGCTTTCTGGTTTACGACGCGATCCGGGGATTCTTCTTTCCTGACGGCTTTGGGATCGGGATTGGAAGCATCGTTCTGGTGGTGAACGTGGTGCTTCTGGCCGGATATATCTTCGGGTGTCATGCCTTCCGGCATCTGATCGGCGGGACCTTCGACCGCATCTCGGAGCATCCCGTGCGGCACAAGCTTTACGACTGCGTAACTTGCCTGAACGGCGCGCACAAGAAGTGGGCGTGGGCGAGTCTCTTTTGGGTGGCGTTTGCGGACGTCTATGTCCGCCTGTGTTCGATCGGCATCTGGCACGACTGGAGAATCCTGTAGATGCCGGAATTCCAGCGGTTCTCCTACGATGTTTTGATCATTGGAGCAGGTGGTGCAGGCCTGCGCGCCGCTATTGAAGCGGGATCTACCGGCGCGAAGGTGGGAGTGGTCTGCAAATCGCTGCTCGGCAAAGCGCATACCGTGATGGCCGAGGGCGGCATTGCTGCAGCCCTGGCGAATGTCGATGATCGCGATAACTGGCGGGTCCATTACGCCGATACGATGCGCGGCGGTCAGTACCTCAACAACTGGCGCATGGCCGAACTCCACGCCAAAGAAGCGCCGGAGTGTGTGCGCGAACTCGAGGCGTGGGGCGCGCTCTTCGACCGCACCCCGGACGGCAGGATTCTTCAGCGTAACTTCGGCGGGCACAGGTATCCCCGCCTGGCCCACGTCGGCGACCGCACCGGTCTGGAGATGATACGCACGCTCCAGGATCACGGCATTCACAACGGCATGGAAGTCCACATGGAGTGCACGGTGCTCAGCCTGCTGCTCGACGGCGGCCGAATCGCCGGAGCCTGCGGATACGACCGCGAGAAGGGCCGCTTCCACCTGTGGCAGGCGAGAGCGGTGGTGCTGGCCACCGGCGGAATCGGGCGCGCCTACAAGATCACCAGCAACAGCTGGGAATATACAGGCGACGGCCTCGCTCTGGCGTATCGCGCCGGCGCCGAACTTCAGGATATGGAGTTCGTGCAGTTTCACCCCACCGGCATGGTCTGGCCGATCAGCGTGCGCGGCATTCTGGTCACCGAGGGCGTGCGCGGCGAAGGTGGCGTTCTGCGTAACAGCGAAGGCCGCCGGTTCATGTTCGACGACATTCCGGAGCTCTACCGGGAGCAAACGGCCGATTCGGAAGAGGAGGGCTGGCGGTACACGCAGGGAGATAAGAATGCGCGCCGTCCGCCCGAACTGCTCACCAGAGATCATGTGGCGCGCTGCATCAATCGCGAGGTCAAGGCAGGGCGCGGCTCGCCGCACGGCGGTGTCTTCCTCGATATCTCGTGGATCAGAGAGCGCCTGCCGAAATCGGAGGAGCACATCAGGCGCAAGCTCCCCAGCATGTATCACCAGTTCAAACAGCTGGCCGACCTCGACATCACCAAAGAGCCAATGGAAGTGGGTCCTACGACTCATTACATGATGGGCGGAATCCGCGTGGATGGCGAATCGCAGATGTCCACGGTCCCCGGGCTTTTTGCGGCGGGCGAAGTCGCAGCCGGGCTGCATGGCGCGAATCGGCTCGGCGGCAACTCCCTCTCCGATCTGCTCGTCTTCGGACGGCGCGCAGGACGCTTCGCCGCAGCCTTCGCCAAAGACAACGGCCCGGTGGCGATCGACGAGAAGGAGCTTCAGTCCACGGCAACGGCGGCCCTCGCCCCTTTCGAACGTGGCCCTTCTGGCGAGAACCCCTATCAGATTCAATATGACCTGCAGGAAACCATGCAGAGCCTCGTCGGGATCGTGCGAACCGAAAGTGAGATGCAACAGGCTCTCGACGTGCTCGGGCAATTGCGCGCGCGGGCAGAACAAGCCGGGGTGCCCGGCAATCGTGAGTACAACAATGGCTGGCATACAGCCATCGATGTTGGAAGCATGATGATCGTGTCGGAAGCAATTACTCGTGCGGCGCTGCTCCGCAGGGAGAGCCGCGGCGCACAGTTCCGCGAAGACTTCCCCGCGAAAGACCCGGAGTGGGGAAAACACAACACTGTCATCAGGCACGGTCAGGACGACAACATGCAGGTCGAGAAACGGGCAACTACACTGATGCCCGATGAGCTCAAGGCAGTCGTTGAGGAGATGAAATAGCGGGAGACGAAAGAGATGGCCACACAGGCAACATTTCGTATCTGGCGCGGAGATCCGTCAGGCGGCGCATTTCAGGATTACAGCACCGCCATTGACGAGGGGATGGTTGTCCTCGACGCCGTGCACCGTATCCAGGCGCAGCAGGCGCACGACCTGGCGGTGAGATGGAACTGCAAGGCCGGCAAATGCGGGTCGTGCTCCGCCGAAATCAACGGCGTGCCCAAGCTCATGTGCATGACGCGGCTCAGCGACATCAACCTGAGCGCGCCGGTCATCCTCGAGCCAATGCACGCGTTTCCGATCCTCCGCGATCTGGTCACCGATGTTTCCTGGAACTTCCGCGCAAAGAAGACGATCAGGCCCTTCAAGCCCCGGCCGCCCGACTCGGCCGATGGAACATGGCGCATCCAGCAGGTTGACGTCGAGCGCGTACAGGAATTTCGTAAGTGTATCGAGTGTTTTCTCTGCCAGGATGTCTGCCACGTGTTGCGCGAACATCATAAGCAGGACGAGTTCGTCGGTCCGCGCCTGCTCGTCTATGCCGCTGCCCTCGAAATGCATCCGCTTGATACTGAAGACCGCGTCAGCGATTTGAGACACAGGCACAACATCGGTTATTGCAACATTACTACCTGTTGCCGGCAGGTTTGTCCTGAGTCGATCACGATTACCGAGAATGCGATCATTCCGCTCAAGGAGCGGGTCGTTGACCGTTACTTCGATCCCCTGAAGCGGTTGTTCCGCATCCTCTGACTGGATGGAGGTCCCATGTTTAAGGTGAAGCCGATTTCTCCCAATTGCCTGGAAGACGCGCTGGCCAAGGCTGAACGCTACCGCCTGTTGAACGAGCCGAACGAAGCCGAGAGCATCTGTCGCGACATATTGGAAATTGCGCCGGCAAACCGCCAGGCGCGCATCAGCCTGATCCTGGCGCTGACGGATGAGATTCCTCACGAGGCAAGTTGCTTTGCTAAAGCTATAGAGGAAATATCCGGCCTGGAAACGCCCTATGATCGCGCCTATTATTCCGGGGTCGCCTGGGAGCGGCGTGCGAAGGCTCTTTACAATTCAAACGGGCCAGGGTCGCACGGTTACGTCTACGACGAGATCGTGAGGGCGATGCGATTCTTCGAGGAAGCAGAGCGCCTGCGGCCTGCCGGCAACGATTCTTCTATCCTGCGCTGGAACGCCTGCGTCCGTTTTCTTGAGCGTCACAACGCCCTGACGACTAAAACGGAGGAGATTCAGGAACCAATTCTTTCGGAGTGAGCCTGTAGGCCTGTTTCTGAAAGTAATCTTCAGGAACGGCCGGATCGGGGAGATCCGGCCATTGATTGGGTGGGGTTTTTCGAGGGCAGGTCAAGTACATCTGCATCGACTCATCGCTGGATATTAGCCGATTCCCGGTACGAATCTCCGGGCGCCGATCGGTGCCTCGGCGATTCATTTGCTTCCCCCGGCCTCAGGGCAGAGGAGGAAGTGTACTGAGGTAGTGCACCAGAGTCTTCAGGTCTTCTTCCGAGATCTTGCCGTCGTAAGGAGGCATCGGGTTGGGAGCACCGGCGCTGGTGGTTTGCGGGGGATGGAGGATCACCGCCTGGATCTGGTCTGGCGTGCGCCGCGTTCCCACTCCGTTCAGCGACGGTCCGATGTCCCCGCCTTCCCCTCCGATGCGATGGCAGGTGAGACAGTTGTTGTTCGCAATGATGCTCTTCGCCCGGTCGGGACCCGAGGCGTCCTGGGGCGCGGAGTCCGCCGGAGTGGAGGCGGGTGTTGCTGGCTGCGCCACAGGAGCCGAAACCGCCATGCCCAATGGTGTCAGGCGGAAGAGGCCACCCGGATTCGCGTCCTCGATCATCCATAACGCTCCATCGGGTGCGACCTCCACGTCGCGGATCCTGCGGCCCATGTCCCAACGCTCGGCCGTCTGCGCTCCTCCCGTGCCGTCGAAGGTGATACGGATGAGCGCCTGCGATGCCAGGCCGCTGGCAAAAGCCGACCCGTTCCACTGCGGGAACATAGCGCCTTTGTAGAACATCAGGTTGCCTGGCGCGATCACGGGGACCCAGTAAATCACGGGCTCGGTCAGATCAGGGCGGGTGTCCGGACTGGGGATGGGAACGCCGTTGTAGTTGTGTCCGTAGGAGACCAGCGGCCAGCCATAGTTCTTGCCGGGCTCGATCAGATTCAGCTCATCGCCGCCACGTGGGCCGTGTTCCAGCTCCCACAGCCGTCCATCCGGCCCAAAGGCCAGACCATACGGGGTGCGAAAGCCGGTGGCCCATGTCTCCGCAGGCGTCAGGTTCGGGCCGGGAAAGGTATACGTCCGCACGACCGGAGCCGTCTTTGCCGTTTCCGTGTCGGCAGGCGGGTCGATGACAGGCACAGTGGCCGCGCCGGTCTTGCCAGCCATGGGATTGCCCGGAGCCGGTTTGCCATCCAGTGTCAGGCGCAGGATCTTGCCGAGTGGCTGGTTGGGATCCTGAGCCGGCGTGAATCGCTGCCGGTCGCCACTGGTGAGGAAGAGATATTTGCCATCCGGAGAAAAGGCGACCGCCGCGCCGAACTGTCCGCCCTGCCCTCCTCTCGCCATCGCGCCAGATGACGCTGGAGATCTTCGAGGCTCGCTGTGTCGTGGTCGATCTTCAGCCGGGCCCGCGCCAGCGCAAGGCTCGAACCCTCCGTCACCGCGGTTCGGAATAAGTCAGGTAGACATTGTGGTCTTTAGCATAGTGCGGCGAGAGATAGACGCCCAGCATCCCTCCCTGCCCGTGCCAGAGAACCGGCGGAACGTTCGCTACAGGGGTTTTTACTCCCTGCTGGGTGACCAGCGACAGACCTCCAACCTTTTCGGTGATGAGCATCCGCCCGTCGGGCAGGAAGGCAATCCGCCACGGCAGCTTCAACGTCGTGACCTGAGTCACGGTAAAGGGCAGGTTCGGGTCAGACTTCTGCTCGCCTGCGTTAACCTGCGCCGATGCCCCGCTCGAGGCCATGGCCAGGAAGAGCCCTGCGATCGCTACTAAGTGCTTCAACATGTTCTCCTTTATCAACAGAGCGATCCAACAGCGAAACGGTCCTCCCAGCACCGACGCACGTGGCCGCAATCTTTGCCTTAGAGTATCGTGCTCAGCCGGTTTAACGGGGATGAGCCCGAACTGGTCTAAACGATCCTCTCCACTCACCGACTTGCCGTTAAGGATCGGGTGGAGAGGCGATGGGGGCGGTGGAAGTCGCCCGGTGGGCATAAGAGGAACTTGGCTTCACATCGCGAATTCTTTCGCGCGCACGGTGGCCGCGGCGCGCTGCTCTACGCTCCTGATGAGCAGCCAGTGGTGGAAGCCGTCCACTATGGCCATGAGCGCGGCCTGGTTCAGGTCGCTGCTTACACCCGCGGTGATCCAGGGTTCGTGACCGTCGGCGTTGAAGCTGGCGGTGACGCGCACGTGCGCCGCTGAATCGTGCGCGTTTATGTCGAGGGCTGCGACGGTAAAGGTCCCGAGGCGCATCTGCGCGAGCAATGGATACCACTTTTCGAGTTCGTGGCGCAGCGCCTTTGTGATCGCGTCGACAGGGCCGGCGCCTTCGCCTCGCGTGGTTGCCACTGTGGATTCGCCGATGATGAGCGTCATGAAAGCCTGGATAAAGCGCCCGCCGATCTCGTCCGACTCGTCGAAGACACGCCAGCTTTTCACGGAGAACCAGTTGCGCAGGCTTCCCAGCATCCTCATGCAGGCCAGGCGGAAGGAAACTTCGCTGGCTGTGTAGCCGCCGCCCTCAACCATGGCCTGATTTGTATCCATCAGGGTCTGCGCCTGAACGGAGTTGAGCGGAACCCCGAGCGATTCGGAGAGCAGCATGATGTTGGCCCTGCCCGACTGTGCGTTGACGCCGATGGTGGGGCTGGCGCCCACGAGCGCCGGATCGCACCACAGATATGCGCCGGGGTTTTTGCGCTCGCTGGAGCCGTGCATGCCGGCCCACGTGCCAAATGCGCCGGGGCCGACGATCGGAGCACCGTGCGGCGGCTCCAGGCCGAAGGCTGCGTAGGCCGATTGGGCGAGCCTGGTGAGGCCGGTCAGCGCTTCCGGGGAAACAAACTCGGCTTCGTCGCGCAGCTGCATCGCTCCTGCGACCGTGGTGAGGTTCACGTTGCCGCAACGTTCGCCGGTACCGATCAGCGTGCCCTGCACCTGCATGGCTCCCGCCTGAATGGCCGCGCGTGTGTTGGCGATACCGAGGCCACGATCCGTGTGTCCGTGAAAGGCGAAGCGCGCCTGCGGAAAATCGCGGGTGAGGGCGGTGAAAAGGTCGGTAACTTCCTCGGGACTGGCGCCGCCATTGGTATCGCAGATCACGATCCGGCTTACGTTCTGGCGCACGCACTGCTCCGTCAACTGGCCAAAATAGTCGCGGCTGCGCTGGCTGAAATCGGGATCGCAGGGGCGGCCATTCTCGCGGCGGCCGCAATTGGCATCCATGGCGTGTTCCAGATCCACGAGAACCTCGAGGCCGTGCGATTGCAGGCAGTCGATGGTCTCCCAGGCCATGAGCAGATTTTCTTCGGGCGTAGTTTCGAGCGACCGCTCCACATCGAGCAGGCGCGACTTGACCACAATCACGGCTACAGGAATACGATGCCGGTGACGGAGGATGAACTGTACGTCGGGCCACTCCTCCACCCTGGCGCCGCGACCGCGTGAGCGGCCGAAGATAGCCAGCTTCATGGCGCCGGTGTCGACTGGAACGAGAGCGTTGGTGAGGTCGCCGACAAATTGATTGGCACCGGCAAAGCCGATCTCCGCATAGTGCACGCCGAACTCGGCCATGCGCTCGAGGAGCAGCACGGCGTTGGGCACTGAGATTTCGAGGCCGGGCTGCTGCAACCCATCGCGCAGGCTGGTATCAAACAGCTCGACTTTTTTGGGCGTAGTCTCCTTCATTTTTCCTGCCGGGGGCTGGAAATCCGCACCAGGAAGCTGGGGGACGTGCCGGAAAGCCCCTGAAAAGCCATCATATCGCGGCGCGCATGGTGCTTCGACCGTCGATCTCCGCATGAGGAATGGAACCGCATCAACGCAGGAAAGAAGGTGGCTTGAATTGCCGGACGCCGCCACAGGCCGAGCAACTGCCCCGAACACCGCGGACACCGGCGATGGTCCTCCTGGAGTGGGGGTGCCCCTGGAGCTGAGTTCACCAGCGACATGAAGTTGCCACCACGTTGGCTTTTTTGACGAAGATCACAACAAGTCCTGGCGCAGTCTTGAGAGTCTTGCTAACCCTCTTGGGACTTGGGACACCAGATGTTCCCGGCAGCCCCATGGGAGCAGAACTCGGTATTCTTCATCGGCGCTGTTGGAGAAAGCAGAGACACGACGCGTTGCGTCGAGTTCAGAACCAGCAAAAGGAATCGGAGCCCTCATCTTCTTCATAGCATTTCCCCCACCGCGGATCGAACTGCGCCCGTTGGGACATAACGATGCCCGTTCCTGACCGCGACATCCCACCAATGCTTGGGTATGGATCGATGCAATTGTCCAACGGATTCGTCGTCACGGTTCTGCCAATGTTGCGTTCAACAGTCCCCCGCTCCGACATCGAAAGGAGTACCAAATGGACGGCAAGAATGGACCGAACACGCTCAGTGCGAACATTTTTACCGCCCCGGGAAAGGCGATGGTCGGCGAGCGGTCCAAGCCCTTCGGCGAGCCGCTCGGCTTTGACCCGATCACGTCGACGTTGATCTTCGGCGAGCACGACGCGGTACTGGTGGACGCAATGGGGACAGTGGCGAGTTCATCACGGCGCCGATACCCAAGTACGGCGAGATACGCTGCTACATCCGCGATCCTGACGGCTACATCATCGAAGTCGGACAGGGCACCGACCTCACCTACGGTTGACGCTCGGCCCGGAACAAGCATTCTCACAGTCCCGGGCGAGTTGTCACCCATCCGGAAATTACCTTGTGGTTAACAGCTTCCGGGAACCGTAAGCAGCAGTCCATCTCGCTTCGCGCTAAACCGCCAAGGCACTCATCAAGTGACCGTGGGCGTCTGGCCGAGTGACGCTCACCTTCCTGTTCGCTCGGGGCCTCCGGAGGCCAGTAAAGTGCCGAGGAGATTAGAGGCTTGCGGTTACTGATCCGAGTCGAGATATATAGCGGGGCCGAACATCGGGCGGAAGATTCAACTCGTTCATTGATACCGGCTCCCGGGCCTTGCGGGTAAAATCCGGCGAACCCGGATGAACACTCCGTCGTGCGCCTTCGGCTGAGCCATCGGAGTTCGTAAGCCGCTCACCCGTACCACAGAGCCACCGAGGGATCCACCCGCATCGCCTCGCGCGCGGGCAGGCACGGCCCATGGGGTTCTGTGGGGTCGCTGCCATTCAGTCCATCGCAAGTTGTTGATTTAGATGGTCGGGGAGAGAGGATTTGAACCTCCGACCCCCTGGTCCCGAACCAGGTGCTCTACCAGGCTGAGCCACTCCCCGACACGCAGGCTGGCGCCAACGTTTCTTCATTTTATAGCGCCAGCGGTGAAGCTGCAAACCTGCCACTCCAGACCAAGCAGCTACATGTCAGAACCGCGTGACCGTAGTTTCGCACCGGCCGCTGCGTTTGCCCTCGCCGCTTTCCACCGCGTCGCCTGGGCTGCGATTGCACATTATCTGCAATCCCCAGGCACTTTCCGGCGCACGCTCAGCGGGCAGGTTCCGCACTCGCCTGCAAGCCGAGCGCGTTGCCGTTGCGACTGTGCACAGCCGGCAATGAAAGAGGGCCCAGTCGCGAAGGATCCGTGGATCTCTCAGGCAGCTTTCAGTCTTTTCCTGCTGTCGGACAGTCCGGGAGCTTCGTCAACGGTGACGTGCGACAGCGCCTCGGCGGCGCGTGCAAATTCCAGCGCCTGGTGCCAGGCTCTCCTGCTGAACGAGCGCAGGGCGGCCTCGTGTGCTTTGTTGTAGATTGACGCCAGCTTGCCCCTCTGGTTCGCTTCCCAGTGCTCCTCGGCTCTGCGGCGCAGCTCCTCAAACTGCTCCTCGAGCGCGCCCTGCAGTTCCGGCGTCAGCGGCGCTTCGACCGGAGGAGCCGCGAGAGCGGCGAAGCTCAGATGCTCGGATGCGCGCAGCAGCTCCGCAGCTTCGTGATTGCGGTCGGAGGCGAGTTCTGCGGACGCCATGGCGACCAGCGCACTAATCGCCTCAGCCGCCGAGGGCGACAGGGAGCGGCGCAGGATATCGACGCGTCCCGTATGCTCAAAGGCGCGGCGCAGTTCTTTTCCTTCGTCGTACTTATGCGGAGCGGGTTTGGCGCGCTTCTTCGCGGCCTTTTTAGCTGGCGGCATGCTGAAAATCCTTTCTGCCGATGGGATGCTGTTGCCATCCTTATATAGGAGAGTCAGCTCGGAGACAAAGCGATGCAGAGAAAGCGCGGATTTGTGAGCGATGCGCTGGCGGTGCGCGTCCTGTTCTATTAGGATTAAACGACGCAGGAAAGACACCCAGCCATGAAGCGGATCAGAGAACGCAGGCGTGCGCCACGGAGCGATGCCGGTTTTACGTTGATGGAACTGCTGATCGTGATTTCGATCATGCTGATCCTGATGCTCATTGCCATTCCGAACATGATGAACCTGAAGAGCCAGGCCAACGAGACGTCGGCGATCCAGTCGCTGCGGGCCATCTATCAGGCGGAGATCCAATACCAGACGAACTACCCCGCCAACGGTTTCTCGTGCTCGCTGGCGCAGCTGGGCGGTAATGCGTCTTCCGGCGCACCGAGCGCGCAGAATTCGCAGCTGCTGCAGTCGGATCTCTCCGGCGGCCAGAAATCGGGATACACGTTCAACATCGTGAACTGCCAGAAAACCACTGTAAACAACCAGGATATGTATACGGCCTTTGAAGCGACCGGGGTGCCGCAGTCGGTCGGCAAGACCGGACACCGGGGCTTCTGCATCGATATGAGCGGCGAAATTAAATCGGATCCTTCGGGAGGGACGAACTGCACCGTACCGATTCAGTAATGGCGCAGCTGTGGAACAGGAGCCGCCGGCGGGGAGTTCTCCGCTGGCGGTTTTTGTTTGTGGCGGCAGCGGCGGCGGTGCTCGCAGGCATCGGGAGGGCGCAGAACGGACCAGCGGCGGCGGAGCTGGCCGGCCGCGTGGATCATCACTACAACGCGCTGCATTCGCTGGAGGTCCACTTCGTGCAGCATTACGACGGCATGGGGATGCACCGGAAGGAAGCTGGTGTGCTGCTGCTGAAGAAGCCGGGCAAGATGCGCTGGACCTATACCGATCCCGACGGCAAGCTTTTCATCCTCGACGGGCACGACGGCTACTTTTACTCGCCGGGCGAAAGCGAGGCGCAGAAAGTCGATGAGAAGAAGCTTGACGATTTGCGGTCTCCGCTGCGCTTTTTGCTGGGCCATACCGAATTGGAAAAGGAGCTGAGCGGCCTCGAAATCACGCCGGCCGGCAACGGGGAGTCCGTGCTGTCCGGCGTGCCAAAGGGTCTCGAGCAGCGCGTCTCGGCCATGCGGATCACGGTGACGCCGGATGGGACAATTCGGTCAATGAGCATCGACCAGACCGACGGGGTGACCAACAGCTTCGACTTCAGCGGCGAGACGGCGAATCCGCCGGCGCCGAGCTCTGCGTTTGTATTTACGCCGCCACCGGGCGTACATGTTGTGAGGGGTATGGCCCCGGTTTAGCGCGATTCACCCGCACTTCTGTGAGCCATCGCACGCCTGCCTTGAATTCCCGCCTGGAATTCCCGCCGGCCTGCTTCCGCAGGCGTGCCTTTACCATGAGGATCATGGCGCGGCAATGGACGCTCGGTGTGGCCCTGGCTCTGGTAATGACGGCCGCGCTGGCAGCTCAGGAGTTGAACCGGACCTCCGGTCCCTGGGTTCTGGAGAAGAGTGGGACCACGGCGGGTCTGCGGGGCATCCATGCTGTTGGAGGCGGGGTCGCGTGGGCCAGCGGGACGAACGGCACGGTTCTGCGCACCGAGGACGGCGGTTACGAATGGCAGAGTTGCGCGATGCCGCCGGGAGCAGAAAAGCTCGATTTTCGGGGGCTCTGGGCGTGGGACGACAACACCGCCATCGTGATGTCCAGCGGGCCGGGCGACCAGTCGCGACTATATAAAACGACCGACGGGTGCTCGAGCTGGAAGCTGCTGTTTACGAACCCGGATAAAGACGGGTTCTGGGATGCGATGGTATTCAATGACCAGGGAAGAGGTTTCGTGCTCGGCGATCCCGTCGACGGGAGATTCATCCTGCTGTTCACCCTCGACCGGGGAAAGACCTGGGGACGGGTCAACAGTACAGGCCTGAATGCCGGAAGCGGAAAAATTGGCGCCTTCGCCGCCAGTAATTCCTCCCTGCTGATCGATCCCGGCGGCTTTCCGTGGTTTGGGACCAGCGGCCCTGGTGGGCCCTGGCTGTATACCGGCGGCGAAGACTGCACCATGCTGACTGCTCAATCTGATCCCGCGGAATGCTTCAGAGGGTTTCTGACCTTCGACCGCGAAAAATTGCCGATGACCGGCGATTCCCCATCCGCGGGAATATTCTCCTTGGGCGCAGACCCCGGGATGGCAGACGTCCTCGCCGTGGGAGGGGATTACCAGAAGCCCGATCAGACCGCCGGGGTTGCTGCCCGTTGGTGGTCGCAAATTCGCCACTGGACCGCAGCCACTCAGCCACCCCACGGCTATCGCTCCGCCGTCGCCTGGGATCCTGACGCCCACGCCTGGATCGCCGTGGGTCCCAATGGCTCCGACATCAGCCGCGACGACGGCAAGACCTGGCAGCCTCTCGACGGGGCCGCAACCGGGGGCAACTGGAACGCCCTGAGCCTGCCGTGGGTGGTGGGGCCGAACGGCCGGATTGCGAAACTCGACCCCGACCGTCTGAAGAAGGTGGACAGCGGACGGCACCCCAAATGAGCAGAATGGCCCTCCGGCACGTCTAGTCCACGAACTGCTACGCTAAAAGAGGGGCATTCCGGCGCCGGACCGCAGTGCCGGCAGGTATTTCCATGGCTGAATTTGTCATCAGGCTGGCCGATGAGCGAGGCCACGTGCAGGAACAGGTGCAGTCGGCTGCCACCGCCGACGAACTGCGCCAGCGCTTCTCGCAGGCGGGCTATTACGTCTATTCGGTCAAGCAGCGTGGACTCACGGGCGGGGCGCGCAAGGCGAAGCTGGAGATGTTCCTCATCTTCAATCAGCAGTTTCTTACGCTGATCAAGGCTGGGCTGCCCATCCTCGGGTCGCTGGAGATGCTGGCCAAGAGTCAGAAAAACGCCAACTTCGCCGGCCAGTTGCAGAACGTGGCAGCGCGGGTGCGAACCGGCGAGTCCATCTCCTCGGCCTTTGAAGCCCAGGGCGGTTTTCCGCTGATGTACACCACCACGCTGCTGGCCGGCGAGCGCAGCGGCAACCTCGAAGAGGTGCTGGGACGCTATCTCTCCTTCCAGCGAGTCTCGCTGGCGTTTCGCAAGAAGCTGAAGGCCTCGCTGATTTACCCGGCGCTGCTCATCACCCTGGTCTTCGGCATGTTCATCTTCATGATCACCTTCGTGGTGCCGCAGTTCGCCAAGCTCTATGACCAGATCGGGACTAAGCTGCCGGCGATCACCCTGGCCATGCTGGCCATCGGGCAGGGGGCGCAGCATTACATCATCTACATCCTGCCAGCCCTGGCGCTGGTCGCCTTTTTCCTGTGGAAGTGGAACAAGAGCGACGCCGGCGCGGATCAGATGGATCGCCTGCGCATTGCGCTGCCGATCTTCGGAAAAATCTGGCTGAAGTATCAGGTGGCGATGTTCGCCCGCACCCTTTCCACGCTGCTCAGCGGGGGCATCCCGCTGGTGCCGTCGCTGGAAACGGCGGCGCGCTCCATCACCAGCAAACGGATCAGCAAAGCCGTTTTTTCCTCCGTGACCAGCGTGCGCGAAGGCAAAGGGCTGGCGAAGAGCCTCGACGCCACAGGAGTTTTTCCGGAACTGTCCACGGAGATGGTCGAGGTGGGCGAATCCACGGGCGCGCTGCCGCAGATGCTGAATTCCGTGGCGGAGTTTTTCGAAGAAGATGTGCAGACCGCGCTGACCGCGGCGCTGGCGCTGATTGAACCGGCGATTCTGATCGTCATGGGCGTGGTAGTGGTTACGATTCTGATCGCGCTGTATCTTCCCATCTTCTCGATGGGCAACAATTTCGGACGGTAATGGGCAATAACG
Organism: uncultured Acidobacteriota bacterium; assembly: GCA_963825195.1. Taxonomy (GTDB): domain Bacteria; phylum Acidobacteriota; class Terriglobia; order Terriglobales; family Acidobacteriaceae; genus Palsa-343. The sequence goes on along the minus strand of CAWGSD010000005.1, from coordinate 2,726,083 downwards.
GGTCAAACGGGCATCACAACGCAGGAACCGAGGTATTAACGATGGCGCAGGCGATTACGCTTCCCACCGAGCAGGATGAAACCCTCCAGGCACAGGCCCTGGCGCGGCGCTATCGCTCGGAGTTCGTGGACCTGAGAAACTTCCGCATTCAGCATGAAGTGCTGCGCAGCGTTCCTGTGGACATGATGTTCCGCTACAACTTCGTCCCGCTGGAACAACTCGAGGACCGGTTGGTGATCGCCGTCAGCGATCCCAGCAAGCTGATGATGCTCGACGAAATCTCCGGCCTGCTGGGCCAGCGGATCGTCACCCGCGTGGCCACGCTCTCGCAGATCACCGACCTGCTGAAAAAGACGGAGCAGTCGCAGCGCGTACTCGACGAAGCGTCGGAGGGGCTGACCTTCGACGTCCTCTCCTCGGAAGACAACTCCGACGAGAACATCTCCATCGAGAAGCTGACCTCGGAAGAGGACATCAGCCCCATCATCCGCCTCGTCGACACCACCATTTTCACCGCCCTCGAACGGCGCGCGTCGGATATTCACATCGAGACCTACGACGATTCGGTGATCATCAAGTACCGCATCGACGGCGTGCTGCAGATGGCGATGGCGCCCATTGCGCGCGAACACCACACCACCATTCTGTCGCGCATCAAGGTCATGAGCGAGCTGGATATCGCCGAGCGCCGCGTCCCCCAAGACGGCCGTTTCCGGGTGCGTTACAAGGGCCGCCTGATCGACTTCCGCGTCTCGATCATGCCGACCGTCCACGGCGAAAACGCTGTGCTCCGTGTGCTCGATAAGGAATCGATGAGCGAGAAGTTCCGCAAGCTGACCCTGGACGTGGTGGGCTTCGCGGACGACGACCTCAAGCGCTTCCGCCGCTACATTCGCGAACCGTACGGCATGGTGCTGGTCACGGGTCCGACCGGCTCCGGCAAAACGACGACGCTGTACGCGGCGCTCAACGAGATTAAGAGTGACGAAGACAAGATCATCACCATCGAAGATCCGGTCGAGTATCAGATTCGCGGCATCACGCAGATTCCCGTTAACGAGAAGAAGGGCCTGACCTTCGCGCGCGGACTGCGCTCCATCCTGCGGCACGACCCCGACAAGATCCTCGTCGGCGAGATCCGCGATCAGGAGACGGCGCAGATCGCCATCAACTCCGCGCTCACCGGCCACCTCGTATTTACCACGGTCCACGCCAACAACGTGGTCGACGTGCTGGGCCGCTTCCTGAACATGGGCGTTGAGGCCTACAACTTCGTCTCGGCCCTGAACTGCATTCTGGCACAGCGCCTGGTGCGTACCATCTGCGAGTACTGCATGCACGACGTGCATTATGACGACGAAACGCTGCTGTCGAGCGGCATGGATCTCGCGGAGTGGCGCGAATTTCCCTTCCGCGAAGGCCGCGGCTGCATCGAGTGCGGCGGCACCGGATACCGCGGACGAACGGCAATTCACGAGTTGCTGGATTTGACCGACCCGATCCGCGAAATCATTCTCGAAAAGAAGCCCAGTTCCGAAGTGCGGAAGCTGGCGCAGCAGGAAGGGATGCACTTCCTGCGCGAGTCGGCGCTGGACCGTGTGCGGCGCGGGCTGACCACGCTGAAAGAGATCAACAAAGTTACGTTTATCGAGGCTTCGCGATAGTGGGACTGGAGAAGATGTTCAAACCGGCGGCGGGCATGCGGCCGAGACTGGCGTGCGAGATTCGCCCCGAGGGCGTGATTGCGGCGCGCGTGTCGCAGGAAAAGCGCGGTCGGGGCGAGACGGTGATGGCCTTTGCGCCGCTTCCGGCCGGGGCGCTGACGCCGGGGCTGAAGGTGCCAAATCTCGCCAATGCGGGTGCTGTCAGCGCCGCGGTGCGGCAGGCACTGGAGGCGATCAACGCACGCGATAACGACCTCACCGTTGTCGTTCCCGATGCGACGGCGCGTGTGTTGCTGCTGGATTTCGATACGCTGCCGGCCAAACGCCAGGAATCGCTGCAGGTAGTCAAGTTCAGGCTGCGGAAGATGGTGCCGTTCGATGTGGAAGCTGCTGCAGTGAGTTATCAGGTCATGGCGCAGAAGGCTGGGCAGATGAGCGTGCTGGTGACGGTAATGCCGGCCGACGTTCTTGCGGAATATGAGGGCGCTGTGCACGAGGCAGGATACGAGCCCGGAGCCGTGCTGCCCAGCACTCTGGCTGCTGCTGCAACTCTTGGCAGCGAGGGCGCCGCATTGCTGGTGAACCACAGCCAGGGATCAGTAACCACCGCGGTTACACAAGGCGATGAAATGCTGCTGCACCGTTCCGTCGATCTGCCGCCCGATGCAGCCGCGCGCGAAGAGGAGATGGCGCAGGCGGTGATCACCACCCTGGCCTGGTACGAGGACACGCTGCGCGCCACGCCGGCGCAGCTCTACTACGCGGGACCGGGCGGAGTGCTGGCGGCCCGGCAATCGCGCTGGCTGAAGTTTGTGGACCCCGCGCCGCCGGTCGAGGAGCTGCCCGCACCGGCGCGTGTGTCGGCAATAACCATCGTCCCGGAAGGCGTGGCAGCCGGAGTCACGGGGGCTTTGGCAAGCTGATGCGGATCGCAGTCAATCTCGCCAGTCATCCCTACTTCGAGCTGCGGCCGATCTATAACCGGCTGCGCACGTGGATGCTGATTCTTGCCCTGCTGGGGCTGGCGCTCTGGTTCCTGTACCGCAGCGAACGCACCCAGGCCCAGGAAGCGCTGGCGCGCGTAAGCAGCGTTCAGCACCACGTCCGGCAATTAGAAGATCAGCAGCGCAGCTACGTGGCCATGATGCAGCAGCCGAAGGATGCGGCGATTCTCGAGCAGTCGGATTTCCTGAATGGCTTGTTCCGCCGCAAGGCGTTCTCCTGGACCGCGACCATGACCGATCTCGAAAATGTTTTGCCTTCCGGAGTGCAGGTGCAGAGCATCGATCCCATCGTGGCGCCGGATGGTCATGTGACCATCCGCCTGCGCGTGACCGGCGCACGTGACCGGGCGCTCGATCTGGTGCGGAACCTTGAGAAGTCGAAACATTTTGCCCAGCCGCGGCTGGCGTCCGAGACACTGGCGACGGCTCCCGGCACTCAGGGTAATAATGTGCAGGCCGTGAGCACAAATACCAACGTGAATTTCGACATCCTGGCCGATTACCGTCCGCTGCCGCTGCCCGTGAACGGGCGCGAAGAGGAAGAGAAGCCGCAGGCAAAGGAACTGCACGCCTCGCTCCACACACCGCTCCGCGCGCCGCGCCGCGTCAAACCGCCCGCTTCCGGCGGAGATCCTGCGCAGAGGAGGGCCCCGCACCCATGAAGCGCGCCGGAAAGATTTTCACCAAACTAAATCTGCATCTTGGGGTGCTGGTGCTGCTGCTGGTCGCCAACATTTTCATCGCTGTGCAGTTCGCCCTCGCGTGGCGGGCCATTCGCTCCGACCAGTCCAGCGAATTCACGCAGCAGCAGATCCGCTACGGGCAACTGCAGGCGCAGATGCAGCACCTGAACGGACTTCCGCATAAGGTCGAGGTCGCCGATCAGGATGCGCAGAAATTCTACGATGTACGCATCGCCCCGAACTATTCGACCATCGAGGCAGCGCTGAGTTCGGCCGCGACCCGCAATCATGTGCTCTATTCACGCGCGACCTACGCGCCCGCTCCGGCCATCGACGGCCTGACCGAAGTGCGCATCGATGCGGGCCTGAGCGGCGAATATTCCGGGCTGATGCACTTCATCAACGATGCGGAGCGGGACCGCGACCACGTCTTCTTCATCATCGATGGCGTGACCTTCACCGGCCAGCAGGGCGGCCTGGTCAACTTGCGTCTCAAGCTGACCACCTACATGCGAGCGGGAGCAACGGATCTGCCTCCAGCGCCTCCGCAACAGCAGCCGGCGGCGCAGGAGGGAGCGCGATGAGGACCGGTCTCGAAGATAAGAAGAAAGCCGCGATCCTTGCGGTTCTGCTGCTGGTGATGCTGGGCGCGGTAGTGTATTTCGTTAAATCGGTCTTTATTGGCGGCGGCCCTCCGCCAACGGCCGCAACTTCGCCCAGCGCGGAAGCTCCCCAGTCCGTCAATGTAGCCCAGCAAAGGGTGATGCGGAGTACCGGGCCGGGTCATGCCGCGGAGAAGATTCCAGGGCTGGCCAGCCTCGATCCCACGCTGCACCCTGAACTGATGGCCGGCGCAGAATCGCTGGACTACACCGGATCGGGGCGCAATATCTTCTCCATGAATTCGGCGCCGCCGGAGATTGAACCGGTCAAAGGTCCGGTGCGTCCAACGGAAGTGGCCCAGGTGGGGCCGACCGGCCCGCCGCCGCCACCGCCCATCGATTTGAAATTTTTTGGCTATGAGGCTGCAGGCGGCGCCAGAAGAGCCTTCCTGCTGCACGGCGACGATGTGTTCATCGCGTCGGAAGGCGATGTGGTGGACCATCACTTCAAGGTCGTGAAGATCAACCCACTTTCGATTCAGGTGACCGACCTGCTCTATAACAACACCCAGACCCTCCCGCTGACGCAGAGCTGAGGCACAACATGCAGTTCTCTTCCCTCAAACTCGCTGACCGTCACGAATCCGACTCCGAATCCGGATTCGTGCTGCTGGCTGTTATTTTTCTGGCAGTGGTCCTGCTGATCAGCCTGGCTATCGCTGCACCGAAAATCGCAACTTCGATTCAGCGTGAAAAAGAGATCGAGCTGATCCATCGCGGTGAGCAGTACAAGCGTGCCATCCAGCTCTACTACAAGAAATTCGGTGCCTACCCGACCTCGGTCGATCAGCTGGTGCAAACCAACCAGATCCGCTACCTGCGCAAGCGCTACACAGATCCGATAACCGGCAAGGACGACTGGAAGCCGGTGTACTTTGGCCAGGCTCACGTGCGGCCGCTGGGCTTCTTCGGCCAGCCGCTCTCCGGCGTGGCAGGCATCGCGGCGGCGGGCGTGGCCATGGGCGGGATGAGCAGCTCGATGTACGCAATCGCTCCGGTGGCCACCGATGCCAACGGCGTTCCCCTTGCCAGTCCCGACGGCTCTTCTACAGACGCCTCCGGGGCGGCGGGAGCATCGACTGGCAGCGCCTTTGGCAATCCCGGGCAAAGTGGCACGGGCTCAGCCTTCGGCTCGTCGGGCAGTTCCTTCGGATCCTCGGGTTCGAGCTTCGGCTCCTCGGGAAGTTCCTTCGGATCGTCCGGTTCCAGCTTCGGCTCGACAGGAAGCTCTTTTGGCTCGCCTTCGGGCTCGGGCATTGGCTCGGCCTCTCCGACGGGATCGCCCACCGGGACTTCACCCTTCGGCTCAACCGGCAGCGGTACTTCGGCAACCTCCTTTGGAGGCACCGGTCCGATCGTCGGCTTCACGCTGCCGTCAAAAAAGGCTTCTCTGCTCGACTACAAGAAGCAGACCCACTACAACCAGTGGGAATTCAATTACGACCCGATGGAAGATCAGATGAAGGCAGCGGCGGCCATGATGGGCGGCATGAACAACATCAACAACACCACCAACGCCACCGGAACCGGCACTGGCTTTGGCAACTCGGGAACCCAGTCCACCGGCAACGGCTTGGGCATGCAATTGCCCGGATCGACGACCACCTCGCCCACCTCGCCAACGGCGCCCACCGACCCCACCTCCCCCACGTCTTCGCCGCAATGAGAAAAGGCCCGCACCCCGCAAGGGCGGGCCTCGGCGCTTCTAATGCTGATCCGGCTTAAACGGTGAACGACGATCCGCAGCCGCAGGTGCTCTTTACGGTAGGGTTCTCGAACTTGAAGCCGGCCGCTTCCAGCGTCTCGACGTAGTCGACCACGCAGCCGTTGAGGTACATCAGCGACGTAGCGTCGACAAACACCTTCAAGCCGTTGAAATCATAGACTTTGTCCATCATGCCGGATTGATTCTCGAAGGACATCGAATACTGAAATCCGGAGCAGCCTCCGCCCACGACGCCAATGCGCAGCCCGGCAGGGAGGGGATCCTGGGTCGCCATGATTTCGCGCACCTTGTTCACGGCGCTGTCAGTCAGCCGTACAGGGGTGGTCGTCGGGGGCGCCGCTTCGGGCGTGCTCACGGGAATGGTGGTCGTTGTGGTAGCCATGAGTTGCAATCTCCTGGGGATACGTCTCTGCCCTTCAAGTGTACCGCACGGACTGGCAGGAATCACCTGAAGTTTAGATGGTAGCCCAGGGGTTAAGGTCGCAGGAAACACAGATGTCCTGAATCAACCCCAATCCGGCCCGGCATCGCGCGGTTCACTCGCCTCCAAATCCTTCGGAATGCGATGACAAACATCTCCGCGCATCAATGCATCGGGAGGAACTCCTCACCCGGCACCTTTATGCCTGGCAGCAGCGTACGCCATGATCAAAAGAGAAATCCGGGCCGATAGTCTCAGCACGACTTCAGAGTCGATGGGAGTTCGTCGTTATCCGCAAATGACCGCTGAAACCAACGCCCGATTTTGCGCTCATCGATGCATTTGCAAAACAACCTTTTGGCAGGTAATGAAACGGGCCATTGCTGCTGTGCGCTGATCCGAATCAGTCATGGGCCATACCGGCCTCGAAGACTACACCCTCTTCGAAATCAATCCATAAAATCTGTGACTGCAGGACATACAGCGGTAAGGTCGTAACCAAAGAATCATCAGAGGTCTCTCGAGCAGCCTGTAATGGGATCGATGGATGAAATCAGACTGACAGCGTCTGCAATATGCCGGAGACATTTGGCGGCATAGTAGCACGCGTTCGGATGGGCACATATACCACGATAGTGGTTGCCCGGCATTCGAGAGCCCTTAACGACGCGCGTTTACGAGATAGCAGGACTTGTCTATCTGCGGCCTTGGAACGCAGCAGAGAAAAAGCAGCCCTGCGGTACCATGATCAACCAGAGGCTGAGGCGAGAGCGCGTAGCAAATTGTGGTGGCGCCCGGCCTGCCTTTGAGCATCGCCCGAAGGAATTCTGCCCGTCACCTTTATCGGGGATGATGGTGATTTCGTGTTCCAGCCGGCAGCCGCGTCGAAATGAGGATCAGGGTAAAAGTCCCGACTCTTCCCCGACGGAGCAGAATTGACCTAAAGCTAAATTATTGAATTTATGGTGCGCCCGGAGAGATTCGAACTCCCGACCTGATGCTCCGGAGGCATCCGCTCTATCCAGCTGAGCTACGGGCGCGTGTTCTCAGGATACCGTATTTTTGGTGGATCAGGACCCGGCTGTTGGCGACCAGACAAACTCCCCGCCACCGCGGCAATGTGAGCGGGACCGGTACGGCAGCATCCGCCCACCGCCTGCGCTCCCGCCGCATACCACTCGCGGGCCAGGGCGCCAAAATGACTCGCGTCGGATTCTCCCCGCCAGCTCCGCGCAGCCGCGTCCCAGCTCTCGCCGGAATTTGGATAGACGATGACCGGTTTCTTATCTTCGTCTCCGTGACGAGCCTCGGCCAGGAGAGACGTAATCCAATGCGGAGCGGTGCAGTTAATGCCGACCGCAACCGCCTGCTCCGCAGCGGCGACTGCAGCGGCGCAGTCGCTCAGAGGCTCGCCGTGGGCCACGAGGCCGGCATCGCGGCAGGTAAAGGATATCCAGACACGCGCGGACGGTACCTGTTCGAGCGCGCACAGAATCGCGCGAGCTTCTTCCAGGGAAGGCACCGTCTCGAGGGCTATCAGGTCGGCCGCGGTATCGGCGGCGACGGCAATGCGCTCGGCATGGAAGGCCACGAGTTCGGCGAAACCAATGCTGTAGCGGCCGTGGTACTCGGCGCCATTGTGCAGGGCCGCGCCGTAGGGACCCAGTGAAGCCGCAATCCAGACACGCCGTGAGCTTTCCCGCGCATAGTGCGCCCTGACCTGCTCGGCGATTGCCACCGACTGGCGGATCGCCCGCTCGGCTTCGCGGGGGTCACGGCCCATCTCACGATAGCCCAGCGCGGAGGCCTGATAGCTGGCGGTTGAGATGCAGTCCGCGCCCGCACGCAGATAGTCGAGGTGGACCGCCGCTATCACCTCCGGCGCGGCATCCAGCACGTGCGCCGACCACAGTGGGCCGGAGATATCGCAGCCGCGGCGCTCCAGCTCCGTGGCCATGCCGCCGTCGAGCACGCGAATGGCGGAGAAGTCGAGAATGTCGTGCTGGCCCGGAACTGGCATTGGTCAGGATTTCCCTCAGGCGGCGTCGGAGATCGCGGCGCCTTCCCTGGCAGCTCGGCGCGTCCGCGCCCAGTAGAAGCCTACCGCGATGGCGTTGCTCAGAAAAATCGTGCTGAGGATCTTGATGGCGTAAGTGCGGGCGCTGACCACATGCACGAAGGGGTAGGCGGAAATCAGGAGGCTGAACAGAGTGGAACCGAGACCGGCAGCAGAGGTCCATTTCAGCCACCGGGGCAGCGAGCGGCGCAGGCCGGCAGCTCCGAACAGCGGAACGGCAAACATCGCGAGATAGGCCACCTCATAGTGCGTCAGGCTGGCGTTGCTCAGCAGTTGATAGGCCTCCTGGGCATGAACGCCGGTACTGGCCAGAATGACCATCGCGAAGACCAGCGCGGCCGTGCACAGGATGGAATTGGCAGGCATGCGGCGGCGCGCATCGAGCCGCGTGAACCATGAGGGGACCAGATGATTCCAGCCGGCGGCCATAGGCAGGCGCGTCACTCCTGTAAAGAGGTAGCTGGTTGCGCCCAGCAGCCGCAGTTGCAACAACAGAATGGCCGCCACGGCCGCGACATTGCCAACACCGGTCATGCCCAGTGTGAGTCGCATGGCCTGAGGGATGGGCGCGATGAAGTCGATGTGGCTGCGCGGCACCAGGGCGACGATCGAAGCGGTGCCGAGGATGAACATGGCGCAGATGACTGGGGACGAGACGATCACCGACCGGCCGATGGAGCGCGCCGGATTGCGGCTCTCCCCGGCAAGAATCGCAATATATTCGAGGCCGCACAGCGCGCCAAACAGCATCTGGCCAAAGAGAGCCAGGGTGCGCAGATCGAGCGGGGGCAGCGCGATGGAGAACGGCGTATAGGGCTGCGGCGTGGGATGACCCACAGCCCGCAGCGGCAGCAGAATGAGCCCTGCGAAAACGATCAGGATCGCAATGCCGCCGATGTTGTGGATCCACTTGCCGAGTTCAAGCCCGCGCAGCGCCGCCAGGGTGATGCCCGCCAGCATCAGCGTGACGATCGCCATCGACGCGATGTGATTCTCCGGAAGCCACGCGGCTGACGGCCCGATGAGATACGAAATCTCGGTGGGGATCGCATAAAGGATGGTGGCGGTGACGGCGATCCCATACACCCACAGATTCCAGGCCGTGAGAAACCCGCCCAGATCGCCGAAGGCTTCGCGCGCCCAGACGTAAAGGCCACCCTCCAGGGGCATCTGTCGATTGAGACAAACGACCGAAGCCGCCATCGGCAGGTAGAACACCAGCATGGCCCCGACCCAGACGAGGGACTGCGCGCGGCCCAGTCCACCCGCCACACCAACCCACGAACTGCCGACGACGCAGAGGATTTGCGCGAGCACCAGATCGCGCAGCCCGAGGGGGCGATGCAGGCGGCGGTCCGTAAGATCGCGCTCAGGCATGGTTCAGAAATAGTCGCACAGAAAGAGTCGGCGCCGAACGCGCAAAACCATCGGAGCCGAAGCTTCCGTGGCCCGTTGCCTGCACACCGCCCATGTGCCTGCCGCTCTGTGTTACAAAATCACCAATCCCCGCCACTATGGAAGAGCCACCCCGGAACGGCCCATCCCGGCGATCCTCAGGAGACTTTCGTTGCAGACTCAGCTTCGCGCTTGCCTCGTCCTCGCACTGCTCACTCCTGCCATCCTTGCCTGCGCACAGACCGCCCCGGCGCGCAGCCTTCCGTCGCTGTCCCAGCCTGCACTTTCACCCGATGGGCGCGAGATCGCGTTCGTCTCCGGCGGCGATATCTGGACCGTCCCCGCCGCGGGCGGCGAAGCCCACCTGCTGGTCAGCAACCCCGCCACCGAATCGCGGCCCATGTACTCGCCCGACGGCACGCGCCTCGCCTTCGTTTCCACGCGTACAGGCAATGGCGATATCTACGTTCTCACCCTCGCTACCGGAGATCTGACGCGCATTACCTGGGCGGATGCGGCCGAAGACCTCGATGGCTGGTCGGCCGATGGCCACTGGCTCTACTTCACCTCCGATTCGGACGACATCGCACGCACTACGGACATCTTTCGCGTGAGCGCTGAAGGCGGAACTCCTCTCGAGGTCAGCCGCGAACGCTATCTCGCCGAATTCGAATCGGCGCCCTCTCCCGACGGCAAAACCCTCGCCCTGATGGCTAAGGGCATCAGTCACGTGCAGTGGTGGCGCGACGGCCATAGCCATATCGACGACACCGAACTCTGGCTGAAGCCCATCGCTGACGAATCAGGCTACAAAGTGTTTCTGCCAGGCGACGCCAAACACGCCTGGCCGATGTGGTCCGAAGGCGGCTCGGCTCTCTACTACATGTCCGACAAAACCGGCCCGGAGAATATCTGGTCCGCGAAAGTATCCGACGGCGCGGAGAAGCAGCTCACCCATTTCAAGTCCGGCCGCGTGCTCTTCCCCACCATCGGCAACCGCGGCAAAACCATTGTCTTCGAGCGCAACCTCACCATCTGGAAGATGGACACCGCCAGCGGCAACGCTTCTGAAGTCCACATCGAGTTGCGCGGATCGCCCGCTGCGGCCGGCATGCAGCATGAGGCGGCCTCGAAGTTTACTGAAATGGCGCTCTCGCCCGACGGTAAGAAAGTAGCGATGGCGACTCACGGCGATATCTTCGCGACCACCACCAAGGACGGCGGAGAAGCCATCCGCATCACCCGCACTGCTGAAGAAGAGAAAGGCATCCGCTGGTCGCCCGACAGCAAGCGCATCGTCTACCAGAGCCTGCGCAATGGTCACAGTAACCTGTACGAATACGACTTCACCACCGACAAGGAGCGCCAGCTCACCAACGGCACCACTGAGGACGAACATCCGCGCTACGCACCCGACGGCAAGAGCATCGCCTTCACGCGCGATGAGAAGCAACTCCACCTGATGACGCTGGCCAACCTCAGCGATCGCGTGCTCGCCACCGACTACCTTGACAATCCGCGCATCGTCTTCTCGCCCGCCGGTGACTGGATCGCCTTCACCACCTACGGTTACGATTCCTTCCGCAACCTCAAGGTCGTGCCCACTGTCGGCGGCGAGGCGCGACCCGTCACGTTTCTCGCCAACGGCCAGAGCGCCGACCACATCGCCTGGTCGCCGGACGGCAAGTACATCCTCTTTGAAACCGCGCAGCGCAGCGAGAACTTCGACATCGCGCGCGTCGACCTTACCCTCCACATCCCCACCTACCGCGAAGATGAATTCCGCGACCTCTTCCGCTCGCCCGCGCAGCCGACGCCGCCCGGCCAGGAGACCAAACCGGCGAGCACCGGCGAGCAGAATCTGAACGAAAAGGCCGCCGAGAAACCCGAAGCTGAAAAAAAGCCCGAGCCCGTCCCTATTCGCTTCGACGGCCTCCGCGACCGCCTCACGCTGCTGCCCATCGGCCTCAATGCCGAAGCGCCGGTCATTAGCCCTGACGGCAAAACGCTCATCTTCTCAGCCCGCGCCGGCAACCAGGCCAACCTTTATAGCTACTCGCTCGAAGAGAACCCCAAAGAGCCGCCTGTCGCCCATCAACTGACGTCCACATCTTCAGAAAAAAATGACTGGGAGTTCGGCCCCGATTCGAAAGAAATTTTCTATCTTGATGGCGGACAACTCCACCGTCTCGCGCTGGACAGCGGCGCATCGAAGCCGATCCCGGTTACCGCAACCTTCGACGTCGACTTCGCCACCGAGAAGAACGTCGCTTTTGAGGAAGCCTGGCACGAGTTGAACCGCCGCTTCTATGACAGCACCTTTCACGGCCGCAACTGGTCCGCGCTGCACGACGAGTTTGCTCCCTATATCGCCGGCAGCCAGAACCCGGACGAGATGCGCCGCGACATCAACCTTATGATCGGCGAACTCGATGCTTCCCACTCCGGCATCGGCGCACCCGGCAACGGCGCACAGCACGTCGGCCGCCTTGGTCTTCGCTTCGATCGCGCAGCGTATGAAGACGGCAAAGGGCTCATCGTCCGCGAAGTCGTCCCGCTCGGGCCCGCTGCCATCGAAGGCATCGCGGTCGGCGACCATCTGCTGGCGATAGACGGCCAGTCCATCGACGCCCACACCAATCTGGATCAGCTCCTCACCGACACCATCGGCCGCCGCACCGTGCTGCACATCGCCGGTTCCGATGGCAAAGAGCGCGACGTGGTCGTTATGCCCGTCACCACCACGACTGAAGCGGGCCTGCTCTACCGCGCATGGATCGATCAGAACCGTGCGGAGGTCGACAAGGTCAGCGGCGGCCGCCTCGGCTACGTGCATCTCGCCGACATGAGCGATCACGCGCTCCGCCAGCTTTATCTGGACCTCGACGCGCAAAATGAGAACAAGGATGGCGTCATCATCGACATCCGTAACAACAACGGCGGCTACGTCAATGGCTACGCGCTCGATGTCTTCACACGCGAAAACTTCCTCACCCTTACACCGCGCGGCCTGCCGCCTACGCCGGCGCGCCAGATCCTCGGCCAGCGTGCACTGGGCAAACCCACCGTCCTGCTGACCAATGAATCCACGCTCTCTGACGGCGAAGACTTCACTGAGGGCTATCGCGACCTGCACCTCGGCAAAGTTGTTGGCGTGCCCACCGCCGGCTGGATTATCTATACCGACGGCACTGAACTGATCGACGGCTCACGGCTGCGCCTGCCGGAAATTCGCGTGCAGGACCAGCGCGGCGAAACCATGGAAGAGCATCCGCGCCCCGTGGATGTGGAGGTCGTCCGCAAGCCGGGTGAGACGGAGGAAGGGCACGATGGGCAGCTTGACCGCGCCGTAACCGAACTAATCAGCGAGCTGCCCGCGAAAAAGTAAGTGGACGATACAGGGAGGAGCCAGTTCCCTCAGGTGAACTGGCTCACATTCAGACTCATGGTGTAGACCTCGGGATGGTGTAACTGCTCCTCCCAGGTAATCTCACGTCCCTGCTGACCGGCCATGCGTCCCAACATAGCGCTCAGCGCGCTTTCCACGCCAACTTCCACCTGATTGTGGAAGTTACCCGAAGTAATGCTGTCGATGAAAGCCCGATCCTTTTCCCGATCGGCAAATTGCAGGTTGTCGTTGAACGCGCCATTGGCGGCGAATCCCGAAGGTGCTCCCGGCGCAGCGGGCGGATTCTCCTTCCACTCCCATGCATTCTCGCCGATGATGCGCACCGGCCCGGAATAGGGAGCTTCGGCGATTCCCTTCTCTCCGAAGACGCGCTCCGTCACATCGAACCAGCTGCTCGCGCCCCACTGCGTCGAGGAGAAGCTCACGTGCATATCATTCGGATAGGTGTAGGTCACCTGGTAGTTATCCCAGGTGTCGCCCGGATGCGTCGTCGCATTCCGTCCACCCGTTGCCGAAGCCTTGGTGGGATGGCTTCCCAGAATCCAGTTACAAAGGTCGATCACGTGGATGTTCTGCTCGACGATGATGTCGCCGGAGAGCACGCGGTCCCACAGCCAGTTGCGCAGGCGAAATTCATCCGGCGACCAGTTCGATCCGTTGTGACTGACCGCCGTCGGCGCGTTGTAGTGCGCTTCGATGCAGACCAGCTTGCCGAGATCGCCGGCGTGAATGCGCCGCACCACCTCCGCAATAGGCGGCGCGCTGCGCACCTGGAAGCCCACATCCACACTCACTTTGCCCTGGGCCAGCTTGCCAATCTCCAGCGCCTGCCGCGTCTGCGCCACGTCCACACCCATCGGCTTCTCGCAGTAGGCATGCTTGCCGCCTTTCACCACGGCCTCCAGATGCTGCACATGGAACCATGGCGGCGTTGAAATCTGGATGGCATCGACGTCGGGCGATGCAGCCAGTTCCTCAAAGGCCCGATAGCCGCGGAACATCAGCTTCGGATCGATGGCCGGCACGCCCAGCGAGGCGTTCACTTCATCGAAGTGAGCTTTGCCGGCGGCGAGCTGATCCGGAAAGATATCGGCCAGGGCCACCAGCCGCGCCTGCGTGTTTTTCGCGAAGGAAGTTGCCACCGAGGTGCCGCGGCTGCCGCAGCCCAGCAACGCATACCGCACAGCCGAATTGGCCGGATAGCCAAACGCGGTGCGCGAGTTAAGAATCATGATTCCCGATGCGGCAGCGCCGCCCATAAATTGTCGTCTGTCCATAGCCGATAAGTTCCGATTCCTCTTTTATGCCTGCTGCGGCAGCACCTGAGATAAAACCTTCTCCAGATAAACTTTTTCCGTCTTCACGTCCGCGACCTGCTGCGATCCCGAGATCTCGCGCTCGATGGTGATTGCGCCCTGATAACCGAGCCGATGCAGCTTCGTAAATACTTCGCTGAAATTGACGATGCCCGTCCCAATCAGCACTTCCTCGCCCAGTTTCATCGGGTCGGTCGGCCACTTACCGTCTTTCGCGTGAACGCTTCTTACATGCGTTCCGATGATATCGACCGCATCGACGGGATTGGCTTTGCCATAGAGGATCAGGTTCGCCGTATCCAGGCCCACGCCGAGGTTCGGCTGGTTCACGTCCTTGATCGCGCGCGACACCGTCGTCGGCGTCTCCTGGCCGGTCTCCATGAGGAACATCTGCCCGTTGCCGGCGCAGTGCTGGGCCACTTCGCGAATCGCCAGCACCGCTTCGTCATAGAGCGGGTCGGCAGGATCCTCCGGCAGAAAGCCGCAGTGGGTCTGTACCTGGCGGATGTTCAGCAGCTTCGCGAAGTCCGAGGTCTGCTTCAGCGCATCCATCCTCGCTGTACGTGTTGCCCTGGGAACCAGCCCGATAGTCGAAGGTCCCTTGAGAAAATCCCACACCAGCGGACCCGGCCCCACTACCTCCGCCGCCGTCGCCGTCACCTCGTACTTCTCGAGCAGATCGTTCAATTGCTGGGCCAGCGTCTTCGAATACTTTCCCAGATAAGCATCCATCGAAAGAAAGCAATTCGACATACCTAAGTCGTGCACCCGCGCGATGGTCATCTCCGGGCCCTCGGCCGGCTGAATCAGCAGGCCCACAGCCATCGGCTTCAGATTGGGATACGGCCGCTCTTCCTGCACAGCCGGCATACCCGAGCCGTCCGCACCGCGCGCAGTCCCGGCGGGAAGACTCGCAGCATGAACAGCCGCCCCCATCATTGTGGCGCTAACTGCGCCCGCCAAGAATTCTCTTCGATCCATAGAGGTCCCCTGAATGGTTGCTTTTGGGTGAAATTCAGTTATACGCCAGAAGCTGCATTCAGATGCGAATTGCGGTCGTCGCCGGCAAGGATCGCCGGCTGCCCCGCGTGGCTCTCCCTTACCGGCAGCCATGTTGTATCGTCGACGTATTCGCTCATCAGGGCGCCCGGCCGCCTCAATCCCCTTCAGGAGCAGTTTCCATATGCAGCGCGATCAGATTGCCGTTATTACCGGCGCCACCTCCGGCATCGGACTGGGCATGGCCAAAGCTTTCGCCGCCGCCGGCTTTCACCTGGCCATCAATGGCTTTGCCGCGCCCGGCGAGGCGGAAGCGCTGGTGCAGAGCCTCGAGCAGGAGCACAAGGTTCGCGTCCGCTACCTCACCACCGACCTTGCCGATCCGCAACAGTGTACTGCGCTCATCGCCGACGCCGAAGGTCACTTCGGGCGCATCGATGTGCTGATCAACAACGCCGGCATCCAGTACGTTGCGCCCACCGAACAGTTCCCGCCCGACCGCTGGGACGCCATTCTCGCCGTCTGCCTCTCCGCAGCCTTTCATACGATCCGAGCCGCGCTGCCCGGCATGCAGCAGCGCAGCCAGGGACGCATCATCAACATCGCGTCAACGCATGGCTTGGTTGCCTCGATCAATAAATCCGCCTATGTCGCGGCCAAGCACGGCATTGTCGGACTGACCAAAGTTGTCGCCCTCGAAAACGCCGGACGTGGCATCACCTGCAACGCCATCTGTCCTGGCTTTGTGCTAACGCCGCTGGTGCAGAAGCAAATCGACGATCGGGCCGCCCAGACCCACGTCTCCGTCGAACAGGCCTCGCGCGACTTCCTCTGCGAAAAGCAGCCCAGCGGGCGCTTTACCACGGTCGAGGATATCGCCGCGCTTGCCCTCTTTCTCTGCTCCGGCGCGGCCACCAACATCACCGGCGCTTCTCTGCCCATCGATGGCGGCTGGACCGCGCAATAACTTAAGCGCTGGCCTGTCAGATCCAGGCGGGCTTAGAGCAGGTGCCCGCGAAACGCATAGTACAGCTCGATGAGAAGGATCAGGACCACCAGGGCCTCTAGAAAGAATGCGCGGCTCTGGTTGAACTGTTCCAGCATGAACTGATACAGATCCTCTGCCGTTTTCAGTTTCTGCGCCACCAGGTTCTTATAATCCGGCACGCCTACCTTGCCCGCGGCCAGCTTGTAGAGGCGCGCGGCAAACATATCGCTGAGGAACTTGATCGCGTTGTCGGCGCGCTCCGTCAGCTCCCCCACCTCCAGCAGCACTGCATGCAGACTGGAGGCGGAGCGCGCCAGACGCCAGCGCGCAAAGACGCCGGGCTTCGGTCCCAGCGAGTTGTAAACGCTGTCCAGCAAGCCGGTCAGCAGCTCATCGTAGTGGCGGAACTCCAGCAGCTGCGAATTGGCGTATTCGAGCAGCTGCACGGCCGTTTCGACTCCCGCCGCGCTGTCGTAAACGAACGCGGCATTCCAGCCAATTACCGCCAGGTCAGACGCGTAATACGAGATCTGCGACTGCAGCACCTCCGCCCGCTCGCCCTGCGATAAAGGAAGCTTCTCCCCGCGCACGACCTGGGCAATCTGCGTTCCGCAATCGCGGGTCAGCTCGGCGGCTGTCGGCGCGCCCGCAACTTCCCGCACGTGGAAGATGAAGTAGTCCTCGCTCAGCCACCGCTCGTACGGCTTCACCATCGCCGTCGGCACTCGCTCCAGTTTCTTTCGAACGATCGGCTCGGCACGGGATCCGAAATCCATGTCCCATACCCAGCGGCTGGCGATCTGCACCAGGCTCTCCCAGTCCCCTGTCAGGGGCAGCTGGAACGCCACGCTGACCACGCCGTAATCGTAATACTTGATCTCGCCGGCGAGCTGCTCGCCTGTCTCCAGAACCAGCGGCTCGATCGACTCCACCACCGGCGGCCGCTGGTAGCGAACGTACGCCGGCACGACCTGCTTCATGCTGGGCTGCTGCAGCGTGCGCGGGCTCACCGTCTGCTGCAGATAATCCAGCCGCAGCTCTTCGCACACGTCGAACTGGATCAGCACCCGGACCGACCCGGTCAGCGCGGGCGCAGCCGCGGCTGCCGTTTCCGGATAGGCCAGAGCATCGTGCTTCATCACTTCATTCAAATCCGGTCCGGCGGCAGATGCAAGCATCTCTCAACAATTCGGCCTGCCACACTTTTGTCTTCCAGGGATTGGCCGGGCCATCCGCCCTACCTCGGTCTTGCCTTTAGTAACGTGACCAATGTCACAGCCCGACAGGTCCCCTCCCCTGCACGATGAAGGGGTAGGAGGCGCGCGAAAGACCTGCCCTCCGCACACCATCCCCAGGAGGGGCAATCCATGCCCGTGACGAATCTCAGCGAACTCAATGCTCTGGCCGCCCGCGTCAAACAGGCGCAGCAGACCTTCGCCACATTTCCCCAGGAGAAGGTCGATCTCATCTTCCGCAACGCCGCGCTTGCCGCATCGGACGCGCGCATCCCGCTCGCCAAAATGGCCGCCGAAGAAACCGGCATGGGCGTGGTCGAAGACAAGGTCGTCAAAAATCACTTCGCCTCCGAATACATCTACAACAAGTACAAAGACGAGAAGACCTGCGGCATCATCGAAACCGACGACGAGCACGGTATCCTCACCTATGCCGAGCCGGTAGGCATTATCTGCGGCATCGTTCCGACCACCAATCCGACGTCAACCGCCATCTTCAAGGCGCTCATCAGCCTCAAGACCCGCAACGGCATCATCTTCAGCCCGCATCCTCGTGCGAAGAAGTCCACCTGCGCCGCGGCTCGTCTGGTTCTTGATGCTGCTGTAGCCGCGGGCGCACCGCCGGACATCATTGGCTGGATCGACGAGCCCACGCTGGAGCTGTCCACTGCGCTGATGCAGCACCCGGCCATCAATCTCATTCTCGCCACCGGCGGACCGGGCATGGTCCACGCCGCGTACTCCTCCGGCAAGCCGGCCATCGGCGTAGGCGCCGGCAACACGCCCGTCGTCATCGACGAAACCGCCGACATCAAGCGCGCTATCGCCTCCATTTTGCTTTCCAAAACATTCGACAATGGCGTGGTCTGCGCCTCTGAGCAGTCCGTTATCGCGGTCGACGCCGTCTACGATGCGGTGCGCGATCGCTTCGTTACCCACGGCGGCTACCTGCTGCACCCCGATGAACTGCAGAAGGTCCGCGAGCTGTTATTTAAGAACGGCAGCATCAATGCCTGCATCGTCGGCCAATCCGCGGAGAAGATCGCCACCATGGCCGGCTTCGACGTCCCCAGCGGAACGCGCGTCCTTATCGGTGAAGTCGAAATCGCCGGCGCTGCCGAACCCTTCGCGCTCGAGAAGCTCTCCCCCGTCCTCGCGCTCTATCGCCGCCGCGACTTCGACGATGCCGTCGAAACCGCAGCCCAGCTCGTCGTCCTTGGCGGCATCGGCCACACCTCGGTTTTGTATACCGATCAGGACCTGCAGCAGGCCCGCGTCCGCGCTTTCGGGCTGCGCATGAAGACCGCCCGCATCCTCATCAACACGCCCTCATCCCACGGCGGAATCGGAGACCTCTACAACTTCAGCCTCGCCCCGTCGCTCACGTTGGGCTGCGGCTCCTGGGGCGGCAACTCCATCTCGGAAAACGTCGGACCCAAGCACCTCATCAATCGCAAAACCGTCGCAAAGCGAGCCGAAAACATGCTCTGGCACAAGCTGCCCCGCTCCATCTATTTCCGGCGCGGCTGCCTCTTCGAAGCCATGAAAGAGCTCGAAGGCAAAAAGCGCGCCCTCATCGTCACCGACATGTATCTGTTCCGCCACGGCTATGTCGATGAAGTCATCCGCATCCTCAAATCGCTGCGCCTCGAAATCGAAGTCTTCTACCACGTCGAAGCCGACCCCACACTCTCCATCGTCCGCAAGGGTGTGGAAGTCGCCACCGCCTTCCAGCCCGACGTCATTGTGGCAGTCGGTGGCGGATCCCCCATGGATGCAGCCAAGCTCATCTGGGTCATGTACGAGCATCCTGAGGTTAATTTTGAAGACCTCGCCCTGCGCTTCATGGACATCCGCAAGCGCATCTACCGCTTCCCGAAGCTGGGCATCAAGGCGGAGCTCGTCGCCATTCCCACCACCTCCGGAACCGGCTCTGAAGTGACGCCCTTCGCCGTGGTCACCGACGACGCCACCGGCGTGAAATACCCCATCGCCGACTACGAGCTGACGCCGGGCCTTGCCATCGTCGATCCCAACCTGGTGATGAATTTGCCCAAACCGCTCACCGCGTTTGGGGGACTCGACGCCGTCGTCCACTCGCTCGAAAGCTATGTCTCCATCATGGCCAACGAGTTCACCGACGGCCAGGCTCTGCAGGCTCTGCTGCTGCTCAGCCAGCATCTGCCGTCTGCGTATATTAACGGCGCGCGTGATCCTATCGCTCGCGAGAAGGTCCACAACGCGGCAACCATCGCCGGCATTGCTTTTGCCAACGCTTTCCTCGGCGTCTGCCACTCGATGGCGCACAAGCTGGGCGCGGCCTTTCATCTGCCCCACGGACTGGCCAACGCCCTGCTCATCGCCAATGTGGTCCGCTATAACGCCAACGACAATCCGGCTAAGCAGGCGGCTTTCTCCCAGTACGACCGCCCCAAAGCGAAGTGCCGTTACGCGGAGATTGCGGAACACCTTGGCATCGCCGGCCGCGATTCGGACGGCAGCGTCGCGAACCTGCTCGCGTGGATTGAATCTCTGAAGCGCGACCTGGAGATTCCGGCATCGATTCAGGCCGCCGGCGTTCCGGAAAAAGAGTTCCTGGCCCAGGTCGACTCCATCGCCGAAGAAGCCTTCGACGATCAATGCACCGGCGCCAATCCCCGCTTCCCTCTCATCGCCGAGCTGCGCGCGCTGCTGATCGAGAGCTACTACGGCCGCCCGTTCCTCGAACCTGGTGGCCCCGAGTTGCACTTCAGTGACGAGGAGCCGGCTGCATCCGAGCAGCGTTCGGGCTCTTTCGCTTCGCATTAACAGCTGCGCTGGCTCGCTGCTGATGGTGGGCGAGCCGGTGTGGTCTGTTACCAGTGTCCGCATATACGCAAAGTGCGGGGATCGAGCCAGCCGCGCGGACAACAAAGCCGGGCACTTCGATGGGGAGTCTACCGACCGTGAATTGCTGATCTGCGCGAGCCGCTCACTGCATCTTTACCAGCAACGTGGTGACCTGCTTCAGGCGGGCATCCACACCGTCACGTTCCTGCTGCCTGTACTTCAACTCCAGGGCAATCTCCGCCTGTGCCTGATCGCGCTGCCCGAGATGTGAATACGCCAGCGCCAGCCGGTAATGCGCCGACGCCAAAGTCCGGGAACGGCCGGTACGGCTGAGCGCTGTCTGCAGAGTTCACCAGAGCGTCGGCGTTATTGGGATCGGGAAATACCGCCAGATGCCGCGACATATCCCCCACATAACTGACCGTCGCCGCGATGTTATTCGTAATCTCCCGTTCTACCGAGAGATTGTAGTCCATCGTATACGGCGTCTTCGCGAGATGGTCGGACCCACGCAGCGTCGGCGTCGAAATGTAATTGGACAAACCCGCCGCCAGCGGGATCGAGAATCCGCCTTCCAGCGAAACCCCCCTCCGTACGCCGGATCGCTGATGCTCGGGCAGTTGGCCGCCGCGCAGTTGGGTTCGGTGAAGGTGTCGGTGAACTGGAATGGATAATTCTCGCCCAGGTTCGGGTAATACCCCGTGCTCTCCAGGCCGCCGTAAAAGATGCCGAATCCGCTGCGTACTACCGTCTTCGGATCCGCGGAATACGAAACGCCAAAACGTGGCGCAAAGTTCAGATGTTGCGCATCCACCAGCGCCGGATTGCCGACATACTGCAGAGCGATGTTGTCTTTGGCCAGCAGCGTGGTGAAAGTCGGAGACAGAGGAAAGCTCTTCTGCTCCTGCGGAATCTGGTAGACCCCGGAGCCGAATCCCGGCCCGGTTGGTCCGGTCACATAGTAAGTGGCCTGGTACCCGCCAACGTCTTTGTAGGGCTGATAGAAATCGTAGCGAAGTCCCAGATTGAGGGTCAGCCTGCTGGTTGCGCGCCAGTCGTCCTGGGGGTAGGCTGCTCGATACCAGTGCGCATCTCCGTTTTTGAACTCATTCGAGAGCTGAGCATTATTGTTCTGATCGGCATGAAAATCCGCGACCCCATAGCCGGTAAAGCTCGCATTCAGATCGCTCGTATACAGGCCGGTGAAGTCGTAAGTGCCGCGCGGATAGGGCGGCTGGAGCGTTGAGAAGCGGACGCTCTGAAAATTGACACCAAATTTCAGCGAATGATTGCCCTTGATCTTTGTCACGTTATCCAGGATCTGGAAGACATTCTCGTGTTCGTCCGTGACGAAGAAAGTCGTGCTGCCAAAATTCGCCGAGGCCGCGAGCGCTTTCCCTTCGGCAAATTTCGTTTTCAGTGTCGGTAACTTCCATCGACTGAAGACACCGGGCGCTTCGCCTCCCGCCACGACCACATCAGAAACTGTGTCGCCGTCAGGTCAATCGCCGGCTCCGTCGTGGTGCACGACTGCATATTGTCCTGATAAAACGTGTAGACGGATGCGTCATAAGTACCGTCATTCCCGTTAAACTTTGCGAAGGTGTCCCCACCGTTGGCCGGACACAGATTCATTTCATCGAAGACCCCGGAACTTGTCCCGTCCGCCGCCCCTTCTGATGACGCGCTCCACAGAATGGGCGTGCCGCCGGACGTGCCGTCGAGCGCTCCGGCCAGATTCGCTACCTGATGCTGAATACAGTTGGGTAAAGTTGTGCCGTTGTCGACGATGAAGGAAGAGCCCCACGAATTCGCACCCGGAATATTCCCCAGCCAGCGCTGTGCGTAGACGTTCTAGCGTTGATCGCCGGTGAGCCAGTTGGTCCCGACCCTGGTCGTTATATTCACGATGCCTCCCGACTACCTGTTCTTCTTCGATTCATTGCGAAAGCGAATGGCGATCTCCAGGTGCGCGTCCGCGCTCGCATCCCCCTCGGGCATCCGATAACGAATCCGCCCGATGTTCGGGTCTACCGACGTCAGCTGTGCGCCCTCCACAGACGCAATCTCGCGCGCGTCCCATGCGTTCAGTTCGCCCTGGGCACCTGCGGGGCCCGCAATTTCGAGATACAGCACATCCCGTTGCGGAGACCAGCGCTCACTGGTCACGCGCGCGTCCTGACTTCGGCTCCCCGCCAGCGGCAGGCTGCCTCCCTCGGATACGCCAAAATTGTCTGCGAGCACAAGTGTAACGGTGTCCGTTGCAATTGATGTCGCGACATGCACCATCACATGCTGATCGATCGAGTTCGCCTCCACACGGAACGGAACCGACTTCCCGTTGAGCAGTACATGCCGCACCTTCGCACGCAGGCTGATGGCCGGAGAAAATTCAAGATCGCAGGCATCCGCTCCCTCGCGGGTCACTTCCAGGCGGGTCGCCTCCGGAGTCTTCGACCAGCGCAGGTTCACAGCCGATGCTCCCACGCGAATGTTGTTGATCGAGAACGAAGTCCAGTCAGCCGGGACATGAGGCGCAAAGGAGAGTGTATGCGTGGTTGCGTCGGCCTGCAGCCCAAACAGTCCCCGCAGCAGGGGCGAAGCCACCATCGCAGCCGACCAAATCTGATCGGGCGAAGTTCCGGAGAGCTGCTGAAAGTAATTGCCTGACAGCACCTCCGGCACGTGCCCCAGCGCTCCGGACCAGGTCAGCTCCGCGTTGGCACGCAGACTGGAGTAGCCGGCCAGAGCGCGATGATAGCGATACGCGGCCACCGACGCCCAGCCCGTAAACAGGGGCCACACTGATCCGGCGTGATATCCGCCGGGATCGTACTTCGGCTCGCGCGCAGATATAATTCGCACCCCCCAGTCGGTCTGAAAATCGGGGCCCTCGAGCCGGTCGATCATCGGTTCTGCGTTGTCTGGGTCCAGCAGATCAAACCACATCGGCACCGCCGCGAGCACGCTGGAGATATCGATCGCGCGGTCCTCTGGATCGCGGCCAATCGCATACGCCCGCTCCTCCGGCATCCAGAAAGCCTGGTTAAGCGTGGGCCGCTTGCGCTCGAACTCCGCCGACAATTCCCGCTGCACATCGTCCTTCTGCAGCAGAGCGGCGAGCACGGCGAGCGACCGCACCGCCTCGATGCCCAGCCCGCTCTGGTACAGCTCCGCGCGCATCGGCACCAGCGGCCCCGCCTCCACCCAACCGTGGCCAACATTCAGGTTCTGCGCCAGGCCGTCAGGTCCGTAGGTGGAGGCAAGAAACTGGTAAGCCTTCCACAAACTGTCCCAGTGATCGCGGGCAAACTGCACGTCCCCGCTCCGCTGCACGTAGTCGCGCGCGGCAATGATGAAAAGCGGCGTGGCATCCGCCGCGGCCCAGGCAAAGGGCGTTGTCGTAAACCACGGCACAAAGCTGGCCGACTGCGAGATTTCGTGCGGAATCTTCCCGTCGGTCCTCTGATACTTCGCCAGAAATTCCAGCGCCGCGCGGGCCGTGCTCAGGTCTCCAACATCATCCAGGGCCATCGCCGTCCACATGGCGTCGCGTCCGAAGAACCAGGCGAACCCGGGCCGCTGGTCGTCGCCGGAAACGTTGTAGCCCGCAATCAGCCCGCGTCCCAGATAAGGATTATTCACCAGCGCCTGGATCATGCTGATCTCCGACCAGACGAACGCATCCTCGAGTATCGGATCGGGTAGGCTCACCTGCACCCGATCCCTCAAATAGTCCTCGTAATACTGCCGCGCGTTTGCGAGTGTCGCATCGAATTCCGAACTCAACTGCCGGAATCGCTCCTCCGCCTCCTTTGGCTGTCCCAGCGCGCCGGTCATCACGATGGTTTTGGTATCGCTCCCCTTCGGCGATACGCCCAGCGAAAACGCGGTCTCCCGCGGCCCCGCGTAGCCGAAGGGATACTGCTCCACATACTCTGTCGCCGTCGGCGATCCGACCACCGCTTCAAATTTCTGCTGCGCTTCGGTCATCACATACGCGCGCAGCCTGGGATTCCAGTCCACATCGGTCCCGCCAATCGCGCCTGGCCACTCCAGTTGCAGATCGGGCAGGAAGGTCGCGATGACCTCCAGCGGCTGAGTGGTCTCTATATTCAGCTGGACCAGCGCCGCCGGCTGATCGATCGGTACCACCAGTGTTTCCCGAATCGAAAACGTATCGCCGGCGTAGACCAGCAGGGTCGATTCCGGCCGCACCGTGACACTGCGCACCAGCGAATCGCCGGGAATCACCTCTTCACCCACGCGCACGCTCAGATGAAAGTCGTGCAGGATCTTCAGCGGCCACGCCCACGCCTCCAGGCGTCCTGACTCGTGCCCCAGCAGCGCCGAACGCTGCCCCAACACCGAAATCAGCTCCCCTGGTTGAGCGGCGCGGGAGATTTCCGGCAGTGCGACCGGCCCTCGGTCGGACACCTGCGTCTGAGCCGGAGCAACGCATACCAGCAGAAGGAACGCGGCGGCATAAAAACAGTATGGATAGGTTGAGGTCACTCGACTCAGCCCTCCGAATTGCCCCGCAGAGAAGGAAGGCTGGGATTCATCCCCATCGTCCAGGCACAACGCGGTTGTTTCACCCGACGTCCGCTGCCGATTCATCATGGATGGGCAGCATTGTATATTGAATCGTTTGAATCCAGCGGTATGATCATCGTGCCAAACAAAAGCCCGTACACCGCGAACCGTACTCCGAATCGGCCTGCAGATATTGCAGGACGGATTCGCCGTTCCCGGGCACGTGCGCGCCGCGCGTCGATGACTCGGCAGCATGGGAAAGCAGGGAGGGGACCTCTTGTTTAGAAAAGCTCGCCTGGCAACTTTGCTCTTCGTTGGCCTTGCATCTCTCTCGTTGCGCGCACAGACGATCGACGTCGACACGGCTCCGGGCGACGCAACCAACCACTTCATCCCACAGCAAACGCTCGGCGCGGGACTCGATCGCATCTCCGTCGAAGCCATCGACGAGGCGCTGACGCCGAAGGTGCTGGCCGCTGTTGCTCCCTCCGGCTGGCAGCCCATCACCTATCGGCAGAACACCGAGTTGGCCGTCGAAGCTTGGCACTGGAACCCCACCGGTACCTGGAGCGATCCCGCCGGCCGCGGCTATTTCACCGGCTCCACGACCCTCGGCGATCCCATCCGTTATTCCTACGGTTATTCGCTTCCGCGGCGTGGCTTCACCCGCAACGACGGCACCGGCAACACCGGCTTCTCCCGCCTCGCCGATGGCGACACCGAGACCTTCTGGAAGAGCAATCCCTATCTCACCGAGCGCTTCACCGGAGAACCGGACAGCCTTCACCCGCAGTGGGTCATCATTGACCTGAAGAACAAACAACTCGTCGATGCCATTCGCATCGCGTGGGCCGCGCCTTATGCCACGCACTACGAAGTCCAGTTCTGGACCGGCCTCGACCCCATCGGCAGGCCTACTGAAGGCATCTGGGAGACCTTCCCCACCGGCTCGATCACTGCAGGCAGGGGCGGCGTCGAAACCATCTCCCTCACGCATATTCCGGTGATCGTTCAGTTCGTGCGCATTCGCATGACCGCGTCGTCGAATACGTGCGACGCCGACGGCTCCTCCGACCCTCGTAACTGCGTCGGCTATGCCATTCGCGAGCTCTATCTCGGTACCCTGGATCGCTCAGGGGAGTTTCACGACATGGTGCGGCATACTTCCGATCAGGACCAGACCACCACCTATTGCTCCTCGGTCGATCCCTGGCATAGCGCGGACGATCTGCTCAGCAAGCGCCAGGCGCAGGCCGGCTTCGACCTCTTCTACTCCAGCGGGATTACTCACGGCCTGCCCGCCATGATTCCTATCGCGATGCTGTATGGTCAGCCCGAAGATGCCGCAGCGCAGATCCGCTATCTTGAAGAACGCCACTATCCCATCTCCTACGTCGAAATGGGCGAGGAAGCGGATGGCCAATACACGTCGCCGGAGGACTATGGCGCCCTCTATCTCCAGTTCGCCGCCGCCCTGCATAAGGTCGACCCTGCGCTCAAGCTGGGCGGCCCTGCCTTTCAGGGCGTCAATGAAGATATTCAGGTGTGGCCGGATGCGAACGGCAATACCTCCTGGTTCACGCGCTTTCTCGACTATTTGCGCTCCCACGGCCGCCTCGAGGATCTCGCCTTTTTCTCCTTTGAGCATTACCCGCTGACGCCCTGCGCCTTTAACTGGGCCGATCTGTACGAGGAACCGCAGCACATCGACCACATCGTGGAGGTGTGGCGGAACGACGGTCTGCCGAAGGATGTCCCCTTCTTCATCACGGAATCGAACTTATCCTCGAGCGCCAGCGAGGCCTATCTCGCTAACTTCGCCGGTCTCTGGCTCGCCGACTATATTGGTTCCTTCCTTACCGCGGGCGGCAACGGCGTTTATTACTTCCACTACCTGCCGCTCCAGGAAGACCGCGGCTGCAATAACTCCCCGGGCGTCTTCGGTATGTTCAGCGTCGACAAAAACTACGATATCGCGCAGCCGCTCTCACAATTCTTCGCCAGCGAGATCATTAATACCGAATGGATCCAGCCCGGAAGAGAGGAAAACACTATCTTCCCCGCTTCCAGCACCATTCACGACGGCGCAGGTCATATGCTGGTGACCGCCTACGCCGATCTGCGCCCCGACAAACAATGGTCGGTGATGCTGGTCAACCGCGATCAGGACGTAGCCCACACCATCAAAATCGCGTTCCACAACAAAGACGATGGCCGCACCCTAGGTTTTTCCGGCGATGTCCACGCCGTGGTCTTCGGCAAACAGCAATATGCGTGGCATCCGCAGGCCGTTTCGCCTATGTCTCACCCGGAAAATCCGAACGAGCCGGTGATAGTCGGCGGCTATGGCCATGCCGACCCGGATGGTCCACCGAAACAGGAAGAGCTGCACACGACGCCTGGGTCCGGATTTGAAGTTCCGGCCGCTTCCATCATGGTGATTCGCGGAAGTCTCGCGCCGGTCGAGTAGCACAGGATCTCGCATCGGCTGGCTCTATCGCCCGCCACACCGCCGACTTCCGCTTTCCTGGCGGGGGCTCCCCGGCAAGGAGCGCAGGCAGGTCGCGCCTGGCCACGGCCTGCCCTCCCTCTACTTCTCCGTGCCCAGCCAGAGAATTGCATTCTCAAACAGCCGGTTCTGCACCGTGCTCGTGAAGATCTTATCCCCGTGTCCCATGTTGAGGTAGAGCATGCGGTAGCGCGTGTTCGTCCACACGACGGGCAGATCGCCGGCGACCAGTGTGTCCTTCCAGCCCAGCGGGTAATTGGAGTTCGCCAGCGAGACCAGCACCTTCACATTCCGGTTCTCGCGCGGATCAGGTTTCCAGATGTACCACTCATTGGCCGGCGATACGAAACTGGACGGGAGACCGGCCGTGACGGGCGAACCCTGATCCTCCACGAGCAGCGTCGCCGGCAGAGCGGGCCAGCTGTTGCTCTCAAAGACCGCGCCTCCCAGTAAGCTGACGAACCAGGGCCAGTTTGTGGACGAGTCGTTATAACCGGCGATGTGGAAGCCCAGCCATCCGCCGCCCGCGTCCATATACTGCGCAAACGCGGTTCGCTCCGCGGCCGTCGAAGGCAAATCGTTGAGCCACAACACCAGCTGGTATTGCTTGAGGGTATCCAGCTTCATATCTTCGAAGTTAGTCGTTGTCCGCAGCGCGAAATAGTCCTTCTTTGCCAGGCCGTTGAGGAAGCGAACAGCCTGCTCGCCGAATGTGACGTGGTCGGGCTCCGTATGTTCGGAGTAGAACGCGAGAACCTTGAATCGCGGCTGCTGCGCAGCGCAAACCGCCGGTACGGCTGCGAGCAGCGCCAACAGAGCGTGGGACCAGAAGCGCTTCATCGTGCAGCCGCCCAGAGAATCGCGTTGTGGAACAGCCGGGCGTACGCCTTGTTCTGAAACAGCTCGGGATGATGGCCCATAAAGATGTACACATTGCGGGCCTTCACGTGATCGTTCGTCCAGATCACAGGATGATCGCCCATCTTCAGCTTTGAATCCGGCTGATACGTGCTTTCATCCACACTGGCCAGCACGTGCACATTCTGACGCGGACTCTTGTCGTAGGTGTACCACTCCTCATTCTCAATTTGAAAAGATTTGCCCAGACCTCTCATTACCGGGCTGGAGCGGTCTTCGACTCGCACCGTTGCGGTGGCAAAGGTCGCGATGTAATTCGTGAACTGGATGCCGCCCATGAAGTTCGAAAACCAGTCCCACAGGCCGTAGCCATCGAAGTGTCCCAGCAGGGTGGCATGATGAAAGCCGATCCAGCCGCCTTTCCCTTCGTCGATATACTTCTCGAACGCGGCCCCTGCGGTGGGAGTCCAGCCGTACGGAGGATAGTTCAGCTGGATGAAGAGCTGATAGTGCGAGAGGAATGCGTCATCGATCCTGTTCGTGTCTTCGATGTAATCGATGGAGAAATGATCGCGCGCCGATTCCTTTTGGAGCCAGATCTTCGCGGCATCGACATAGGGTTTGTGAATACCGCCCTTCTCGGCCAGAGCGATCACGTGGAATCCAGGTTTGATACTCTGGCCGTGCGCAGCGGCCGCGCAGCCAGCCCATGCCAGCGCCGCACAACAGGCGCCCAGCATCCGCCTGAGCCGCCCCCGGGATCTCATTTCAATCAGCACACTGTTCTCCTTCGTGCCCTCGCCGGTCATCCTTTCCGGGGCCGTTCCAGTGGTACAGGTATTTGCTAATTGCTATGCCTTTCCCGATACTAAACAAGGTTTAGGAAATACGTCAGGCGGAATTCGATCCGGATCCGCCACACGAACGGCGCGGCAGGGAATCCAGCATGCACGAACCGGCTTCAACGGAACCTTCTGTCTCCTGCCCGGCATTCGCGGAGACGCATGCGCGTGCCCATCGCTGGCTCCGGTCACACGCAGTGCTGGCGGGCCTTTGGCTCTGCCTGTTAGGGGCAAGGTCCCCTGCGCAGCGCATCGAGGCCGCACAGACGGCGCTTCTTAACCCCCGCGCAATTGCCGTTAACCCGGTGACGCATCGCATGTATGTGGTGGACCAGCCGCGCGGCCGCGTGCTCATGGTGGACGGCGTCAACGGTGCAACGCAAAGTATCCCGGTGGGTAAATCTCCCGACGCTCTGGCCATCGATCCGGAGTTGAACCGAATCTACGTGGTGAATTCGGCCAGCGACACCGTCAGCGCGATCGACGGCGCCACGCAGTCGGTGATCGCCACGCTGGCAACGGGAAGGATGCCCTACGCAATCCAGATCGATGCCGGGCTGCACCGGGCGCTCGTCATGAACACCTACAGCAACTTCGTAACCGAAATTGATGAGTCCACCAACCAAACCAGATCGCTGCCGCTCGGAGCGAAGGATGCTGTTGAGATCGACACCCGTCTGCATCGGTCGTATCTCCTCGGATACGAAGACCCGGCGCTGACCGTTCTGGATGAGCGCAATCACACAACCAGCCGCGCTCCTGCCGTCATGCATCTGTGGGGTCTGGCGGTCGATGAGGCGCGTGGGATCCTCTATGCCACCGAGGCGCAGAGCCAGGCTCTGCTTGCCATCCACGAAGACTCCGGGGCCGAGACAACGATTGCAGTCGGAGCTATGCCCTGTGCGGCCGGCGTCGACTCGCGCACTGGCCTCGTCTACGTTCTTAACTATGCCGGCAACAGCGTCACCGTCG
Organism: uncultured Acidobacteriota bacterium; assembly: GCA_963825195.1. Taxonomy (GTDB): domain Bacteria; phylum Acidobacteriota; class Terriglobia; order Terriglobales; family Acidobacteriaceae; genus Palsa-343. The sequence continues at coordinate 2,695,958 of CAWGSD010000005.1, read as the reverse complement.
TGGATGGTCCCGCGGGCAAGGTGCTGGCCACCATCCCCGTCGGTGATCGCCCTGAAGCCATCGCCGTCGACCCGGCGAGAGATCGGATTTACGTTGCGAACACGTACAGCAACAGCGTGAGTGTTATTGACGGACACACGCGAACCGTCGTCGCGAACCTGCCTGCAGAACGCAATCCATATGCAATCGCTGTGGACTCTGAGCATGGCGACGTGTATGTGGCAAACTTCGGGTCGCCATCCTATACGCGACTTACTCCGGCAGCGCGCTCCCGCTGAATCTGTGGACCTGCGGATTGCGTGTCCGGAATGATTCCCGCATCATGCCGTACTGGAACCAGGGCGGCGGTCGGGCAGCCCTTCAGTGAGCCACAGTAATGTAGCTGGACGCATAAGGAGCAACATTTCGCCCGGCATTTTCAATGCCTCCGGAGGCTTATGCTTCAAAATCGGCGTGTCCCGGACCCATAAGCGCGCAGTAGCGCACCATCTGGACGCAAAAGTCGCAATGTCGTGTTTCGGGCCGTTGCGCTGGGTAGATTGGGGCCAGGTTCCTTAACCCTGCACGGCCATAAACCGAGTGCAGAATGCCCAGCGTCAGTTGTCCCATGTGGGGGCGCGATGTGTTTATTGCTCGTTCAAGCCTTCGCGGCGACCGGTTCCATCAGTATTCTTGCCGGCGATTATGGGTCGCCATTCCGTGCCAGCGGCGATGTCGTTCACTCGTTCACCTGGTCGCAACAAGCAAAAAGCCCGAGACTGGACTCTTCTGCGCACCTCGGAAATGCTGCACTCTGCCTTTTCCGCTCTGGCTCAGCTCGTTAGGCAATCGCGGCGCGGATTCCAGGTTCGTCTGCAATGTCGCCCAATCGCCGGCCTCTGGTCCAAATCGACAGGGACCTGTCAACGGTCTGAGGCGGCCTCAGGACGACGCTTCCCGGTGGCCGACAGACATCCGACCTGGCATTTGCGCAAATATGGAAGTTATCTATGCAGATCTGGACGGTATTTCCGCAAACCTACAACAGTTAGTGCAACTAGATATCCAGGTTCTTCACATCCAGCGCATTCTCTTCAATGAACTTCCGCCGCGCATCGACATCCTCACCCATCAGCGTCGTAAAGATCGTCTCCGTCTCGGCAATATCTTCTAACTTCACCTGCAGCAGCGTCCGCCGCTCCGGATCCATGGTCGTCTCCCACAGCTGCGGCGCCGTCATCTCGCCCAGACCCTTGTAGCGCTGCACCTGATACTCGCGACGTCCCTGCTCGATCACATATTCGAACACCTCCCGCGGCGTCTGCTTCTCCACCGGATCCAGCGATGCTTTCCCCGTACGCTTCGGAGCGGGCTTGCCTGCCTCGGCTTCTCCGGTTGTCTCGTCTTCTGTCTCTTCCGGATCCGGCGCGCCCAGCGTCGTCTTCCCGGCGTACTCCACCACAAACGGAGGCTCCAGCATCTCCTTAATCTGCGCATGCTTCGACAGCATCTGTCGATATTCCGGCGTCGAGGCCAGCAGCCAGTCGATCCGCCGCTCCGCGCCCTGCGCATCCGTAAAGCTCACCGACCACGTCTGATGCTCTTCGTCCTGCACCGGCTTGTTCAGCGCCTTGAACTGATACTTCTTCACGATCGTCTTCAGTTCCCTGTACAGCGCGTTCAACTTCGTCTCGCTCTCGAAATCGCCTTCGCCGCGTCAGCTCCGCCTTGGCCAGCAGATTCGTCACCTGCTCATTCCGCAGCCGCTTGTCGACCTTCTCGAAGAAGCCGAGATACTCATTCAGCTGCCCCATGAACTTCGTCAGCGCCGCGCCTTCCAGCTTGTTCGCGCCTTCGCCGTAGCGAATCACCATGCCGTCGGAGGCGCGCTTCACCATCACCTGCACGTACTCGCGGTCGTCCTTGATGTACTGCTCGAACTTGCCCTTCTTGATTCTGTACAGCGGCGGCTGCGCGATATAGACATGCCCCGCTTGATCAGCTCCTGCATGTGCCGGAAGAAGAACGTCAGCAGCAGCGTGCGGATGTGCGAGCCGTCCACGTCGGCATCGGTCATCAGGATGATCTTGCCGTAGCGCAGCTTCGTCGCGTCGAAGTCGTCCTTGCCGATGCCGGTGCCCAGCGCCGTAATCATGGCGCGAATTTCCTCGTGGCCCAGCATCTTGTCGTAGCGGGCCTTCTCGACGTTCAGAATCTTGCCCTTCAGCGGCAGAATCGCCTGGAACTGCCGGTCGCGCCCCTGCTTGGCCGTGCCGCCGGCCGATCTCGCCCTCGACCAGATACAGCTCGCACCGGTCCGGCTGCCGCTCCGAGCAGTCCGCCAGCTTGCCCGGCAGGCCGCCGCCATCCAGCGCGCCCTTGCGCCGCGTCAGATCGCGCGCCTTACGCGCAGCCTCGCGCGCCCGCGCCGCCTCGATCGCCTTGTTGATAATCTTCTTCGCCACCGATGGATTCTGCTCCAGGAACGCGCCCAGCCGCTCATTCACAAACGCCTGCACCGTGCCCGCGATATCCGAGTTCAGCTTGCCCTTCGTCTGCCCTTCAAACTGCGGCTGCGAAAGCTTCACGCTGATCACGACGACCAGCCCCTCGCGCACATCGTCGCCGGAGAGATTCTCCTTCACGATCCTTGAACAGCCCCAGCGACTGCCCAACGGCGTTGATCGTCCGCGTCAGCGCCGTCTTGAAGCCCGAGAGATGCGTGCCGCCGTCCACCGTATTGATGTTGTTGGCAAAGCAGAACACCGTCTCCGAGTAAGCGTCGTTGTACTGCAGCGCAATCTCCATAGCCACGTCATCGCGCTCGGCCTTCCATGTAGATCGGCTTCTCGTGCAGCACCTGCTTGCCGTGGTTCAGGTGCTTGATGAACTCCGCAATGCCGCCGACATACTTGAACTCCGCGCGTTTCGCCTCACCCGTCTTCGGATCGGTCGTGCGCTCGTCGGTCAGCGTAATCTCCAGCCCCTTGTTCAGGAAGGCCAGTTCGCGCAGCCGCTGCGCCAGCGTGTCGTAGTTGATACTCCGTGACCGTGAAGATCGACTTGTCCGGCAGAAAGTGGACCTTCGTCCCCCTCCGCTTCGACGGCCCCATCTTGCGCAGCTTGCGGATCGGAGCGCCCTTCGCGTAGTCCTGCTCCCACGCGTGCCCGTCGCGCCAGATCTCGACGTCGAACTCCTCGGCCAGCGCATTCACGCAGCTCACGCCCACGCCATGCAGTCCGCCCGAGACCTTGTAGTTCGACGCGTCGAACTTACCGCCCGCGTGCAGCATCGTCAGCACCACCTGCACCGCCGGCATCTTCTCGCCGTTGATCAGACCTTGTCGTCCACCGGAATGCCGCGCCCGTCGTCGACCACCGTAATCGAGTTGTCGACATGGATCGTCACCTCGATCCGCGTCGCATGCCCACCCAGCGCCTCGTCCACCGAGTTGTCGACCACCTCATACACCAGGTGATGCAGCCCCTGCTCGCCCGTCGACCCGATATACATCGCCGGCCGCAGACGCACCGCCGCCAGACCCTCCAGCACCTTGATGTTGTCGCTGGTGTAGGTGCTGTTGTCCCCATTTTTGCCGTTGGCCTGCTCGTTCCGGCCGTCCATGCCAGGCAGAACTGCGCTTTCCGTGGGTGTCACTTCTTTGGTCGCCATGAAACTCCAGTGAGGGGATAAAACCGTGCGTCGTTTTCGGATTTTCTGCCCGCTTTTGAGCAGCACCGGAGGCGGGGATTCAGTCCAGGAAATTCTCTGAAAACGAAGGTTTTACGGATTGCCGCTACTCCCTTATTCTACCACTCCGGAGTGCCTTTCCGATGCACCAGAAACGGTGCAAATCCTTACCCGAAACCAGCCCGTCAACCCCGCCTGGAACGCCTTTCTCCTCAATGGTTTCGTTGACCGTTCCTGCCCACCCGCGTAGCGTGAGGGGCCCCTTCCCCCAACCAACTTGGTTCCGGTGCTCTCTCCGTGAGCAAGACCCGGCTGTTAGACCGTTTCGTGGGGAGCTGATCCGACACGCGTCGGAACACCCATCCTGCAGACCGCAGCCATCCCGGGCATCCGCACCTGGCATTCCGGGCCCTGTCTACCTTTCTCCCCCAGGAAACCGAAAACCAGGTTCGTCCGCTCGATATCCTCCTGTACCTCAAAGAAAAAGGGATCGCCCGAAGGCGATCCCTTTCCCGCGACGGAATCCTGGCCCCGCTCACCGTCCCCTTGTAATCCACAAACAACTCCGGGAACTGCTGCTTCAGCGCCTCGATCTTCGGCCGGTCGCAGACCAGGATGTAGGGATTGTCCGGGATTGTGCAGCGCGTAATCCTGGTGGTAGTCCTCGGCGCGATAGAAAGCCCTTCAGCGGCGTCACCTCGGTCACGATCGGCTTCGCCAAACACCTTCGCCGCGTCCAGCTGCGCGATGTAGGCCTGCGCAATCCGCTTCTGGTCGTCGTTCTCATAGAAGATCGCCGACCGGTACGACGTGCCCACATCCGGCCCCTGCCGGTTCAGCTGCGTCGGATCGTGCGCCACCGAAAAGAAGATGCGCAGCAGCTGCCCGTACGTGATCTTCGACGGATCGTAGACCACCTCCACCGACTCGGCGTGCCCCGTCGTCTCCGTCGTCACCTGGTCGTAGGTTGCCGTCGCCGCCGATCCGCCCGCAGTAGCCCGCCGTCGTATCCACCACGCCCTTCACCCGCTCAAAGACCGACTGCGTGCCCCAGAAGCATCCGCCGGCAAACACCGCCGTCTGCTTCCCCGGCTTCGCTGCCAGCGCCAGGTCGGCATGCGCCGCCGGAATCGGCGTCTTCGGAGCCGCATGCGCCGAACAGGCCAGCATCGACAGCGATGCCCCCAGCGCCGCCAAACCGCGCAGGCAACGACTCACTCCCCCCATCCGCATAGGTATAACCCCTTCCGTCAACCCCTTGTTTCCTTTGATCGACCCTTATAAGATCCCCGTGGCCCCGTTTAGATACAGGAAATCTGAGAGCCTCCCGCCGTGAATCTGTAAGCATCCGTTTTCCCGGCACATAGGCCGCAAGCAGAGCCCCGGAATTTTCCTGTAGCCACCGGCCCTGCTCCCATGTAGCATGGCGGCGGTTCGTTCCCGCCCAGGCCCTCCCACTCCCCCGCAATCCACCTGCGATCCCCACCCGGAGGCACCCATGCCCATGCACGTTTCCACACTCAGGCCTGTTCTCGCTGGCCTCGCCCTGCTCTCCACTCTCGGAGCATCAGCCGCTACTCTGTGCGTCAATCCCGGAGGCACCTCCGGCTGCAAATCCACCATCAGCGCCGCGGTCAGCGCCGCTCATGCCGGTGACGTCATTCAGGTCGCCCGCGGCACCTACAAGGAAGATGTCCTGATCACTAAATCGCTGTCGTTGGTCGCGGCTCCCAATGCTCAGCCCATCATCGATGCCACCGGCTTATCCAACGCCATCTTCGTGAACGGCATGTCTGCCGCTCCCAATGCGGGTGTGGGCAACGTGCTGATCTCAGGCTTCGCCATCCGCAACGCCAATTTCGAAGGCCTCCTCATCGCCAATGCCAACGACGTCACGGTGGTCGGCAATCACGTAACCGACAACAATCAGGCGCTGGAGATCGGCACCGGAAACTGCCCTGGCATCCCGGCCTTTGAGACCAACGAAGGGGATGACTGCGGCGAGGGCATTCACCTCATGGGCGTCATTCATTCAACCGTGATTCACAACGAGGTCGACCACAACTCCGGCGGCATGCTCATCAGCGACGAGACCGGCCCCACGCGCAACAACCTCATCAGCGGCAATTTCGTGCATGACAACCCGTGGGACTGCGGCATCACCATCGCCTCGCATGGGCCCGCGACCTCCGTCATCCCCACCGCGACCATTTCCTATGGGATCACGCACACCACGATCTCCCACAATCTTTCCCAGCACAATGGGGCGCAGTTGCCCGGTGCGGGCGCGGGTGTCGGCCTCTTTGCTCCGTTTCCCGGCACTACCGCCGCCGACAATGTCATCATCGAGAACACCCTGATCGACAACGGCCTGCCCGGCGTCACCATGCACAATCACGCGTCTGCCCCATCGCCGGCACCGGCCATCAACCTGAATAACAACGTCATCGTCGGCAACTACTTCTCCGGCAACGCCGCGGATACCGAAGACGCGGCCACCTCCGGTCCCACCGGCATCAACCTGTACAGCACCGCGCCGGTCTACGGCACCATCGTCTCCCAGAACGTCTTTGACGACGAAGCCATCGACCTCGCCTTCAAAGCGCCTGGCGGTCAGGTCTCTGCCCACTTCAATAACTTCTCGATCGGCATGGGGGTCGACAACCTGGGAACCGGCACGGTCGACGCTACGGAAAACTGGTGGCACTGCTCTGCCGGTCCGCTGGAGGGAAGGTGCTCCTCCGTCAGCACCGGTGTCTCGTTCACACCCTGGCTAACCTTTCCGTTCAACCCTGAATAGGCTTCACCATCACGCGCAAAGCGGAGCGGCTCCCCACCTGCGGGAGCCGCTCTTCATTGCGAAATGCTTCCGCGCAAGTTTAGTACCCTGGTCCGGGACCGCCGTGCACCACGCGCTCGTATCCCTCGCGAAACGCATGCCGATAATCGTCGCGCAGCGGCGGGGGCACCGGAGGATTGCGGAAGCGGGGATGCCGATCCACATCCGGGCGCAGTCCGCCGTGCAAATCGCGCTGTGCCGCATGAACGCCGTCCCGATAACCCTGCTGCGCCGCTTCGCTGTAAGCCGGCGGAGGCGGATATGCCTGAACTTCCCGATGTGCGCAGCCCGCTAACAAAAGAGTCAAACCAACCAGCGCCAAACTAACAGCTCTCTTCATCTTTGTTCCTCTCGACTGGAGTCATGCTGCATTCCATTTCTCTCCAGTCCAGACCCGGTTCGGCACGAGAGGTTGCGCCTCCTTCAACTGGAAAGGCCGAAGCTGCTCGTGCAGCTCCGGCCTCGGAGTTAGACGATCTCTGCAGGTTCAGTGAATCTCCACCAACGCCAGACCCATCGGCGGCACCTTCACCGTCAGCCGATTGCTGTTCACCCGAACCACCTCCGGGGCGCCAATGTCAGCGTCCTTCTTCAGCTCCTCAACCTGTTGTCGGCTCGGAAATGGCGGGCTACCCATCTTCTTCCAGGCATCCAGCGTGTCGCCATGACCTGCATCGACGCGCCGGATCGTCGCGTGCGTATGTCCGCCAATGCCCTTCAACTCCAGTTCCGCGGTTTTCTCTGCGCCTTCCGTGCCCGGCTCGACCAGGTTCCAGAGCGCGATCACCAGGGTTCCATTTTTGCGCCGGGTCACCAGCGCTTCGTCCTTCGGAGCGGGCAGCCGCTCGTCGCCAAGCTCATGCAGCAACATGAAGTCGTCAAATGCGGGCTTCGGGATCCCGTTTTCCGCGACTAATCCATAGCCGCCGTAAAACGGAGTCTTCTTCACGCCCTGCTCCTCGAATACATCGGAGAAGGTCCAGTAGGACATCATCAGTAACTTGCCGTCGCACTGGCTGATGGTGTCCGCCATCCACGGCCCCATATAGATCGAATCCGTAATCTCCTGCTGGTTCATGTAAGTTGCGTTGAACTCGCTCCAGATCAGCGGCAGCTCCGGCCGTGGCGACTTAGCGATCTCTTCATGAACTTTGTCGACGGCCGCCGACACCATCTGGTGGGGCGCGACCTGACGGCTCTCGTGAAATACATCCTGCGACGTGTCGTTCCCGTAGACATGGGTCGAAACGAAATCCAGAGGGACATTGTTCTGTGTCGCATGAGCGATCAAGTCGCCCACCCACGCTGCCTGGGCGGTTGCCGGGCCCCCAACGCGGATCCGCGGACTTACCGTCTTGAGCGCCCGCGCGGTATGGTCATATAACTCGAAGTAAGTCTGCTGCGCCGGTCTGCCGATCCAGAAGTCTATATTTGGCTCATTCCACACTTCGAAATACCACTGCGAGACCTCATCGATTCCATAGCGATCGATCAGATGCTGAGCAAAGGCCCGGATCAGCGCGTCCCACTTCGCATAGTCGGCCGGCGGAGATGGAATCGGTTTATACCAGAAGGCGTGGTACTGCACTTTGGCTGCCAGCGCCTTCGGCATAAAGCTGATCTCCACAAAAGGACGCACGCCATTATCCAGCAGCGCGTCATAAATGTGGTCCACATAGGTCCAGTTATAGACCGGATTGCCGTGCTGGTCCTCGCTGTAAACGCCATTCTCATCGTCGAGAATGCCGTGAAAGCGCACATGCTGAAAATCGGTGATCTTCTTCACGCGGCGCATATCTTGCTGGTAGCTCTCCCGCATTACCAGGTTGGCGCGCCCCGAACCGAACATCTCCTCCCAGAAATGCGGAAAGGGCGTACCGGCGGCGTGCGCATCGATTGAGATATGCTCCGGCTCGGCAGATTGCTGTGCGTAGCTGATTCCAGGCAGAACTGCCAGGGCTGCGGCGGCTGCCAGAGCGAACCACAAGCGCGGCATCGTAACCTCCATGAGTATTTTATTCAGTTAATCCGGATCAGGCCGAAGAGAAAATAAGGAGGGTACTTCAGCAGAAGCACCCTCCGGAGAGTATCAGGGAGGCAACTTAGAAGCTGAAGCGAGCCTGCAACTGCACCGTCCTGGCACCCAGCGCACCACCGGCCACGCCGAAATCTGAGTTGGGACTGACCACGCCGGTGCCAGCATCTACCGATCCCAGACTGGTATCGATCGATGCCGCGTTGATATTGGTTTTGTTGAAGAAGTTGTAGGCGTCAGCGCGAACCTCGAACACGGCATTCTCCCCAAGAACGCGGTTCCTGGGCAGGCCGAACTGTTTAGCCAGCGTTCCGTCCAGATCGTTATAGTCCGGCCCATTCAGGCTGTTGCGATGAATTCCCGGCAACGGTTCCGGTGTAGTCAGCGGAAAGGCCGGTCCCGTCGTATAGATCGGCGCTCCAAAGTATGCGGCCCCGTCGCCGTTGAAGTTGGGGTTGATGCTGCCGCTGGCATTGGTCGTGAAGCCCTGGAAGGTGCTGTTGCTGGTGTTCTTTCCGAACCCGGGCAGTGCGGCAGTCGGCCGCAGTGTGCTGTAGGGGCTTCCGCTGTAGTAAAGATTTCCTGCAACGTTATACGTCGGATCCCACGGGAAACCGGTATGCCAGTTCCAGATTCCGCTGATCGACCAGCCACCCAGGACTTTTTCCGTCCACGAATGGCCATGGAAGAAGACCGGCTGCCACAGACCGAAAATCTTCACCGCGTTCTGGACGTTGTAATCCGCCCGTCCATATGCTGCGTGGGTATCGTAGGGATACGGATCCAGGTAGTAAGGGCCGGAAAGCTCATCCATCGCCTTACCCCACGTGTACTGCGCCGAGGCCTGGAAGTGTTCGGCAAAGCTATGCGTCAGGGTCGCGATCATAGCGTTGTAGTTGCTGTTGGCGGAGTTCTCCCACCAGTCGACAGAGTTCACCACCGGATTCGTGGCCAGCCCGTTCTGAGCCGCGATCGCGATCCAGTTGTTCTGCACCAGCAGGTGCCGCACCTGGTCGCCCTGATAGCTCAGGGTAGCGACGGTGCTCGCGGGCAGCTGGTAATCCGCCTCCAGGGAATAGTGATAGTTGACGATGGTCCTGGGATGGGTGGGAAAACCGGTGACGCCGGTCGTGCCCGTCAGCGGCAGATTCGCAGAGCTAAACGAGGTAATCGCGGCCTGGTTAGGGGCAAATCCAAAGATGGAGTTGGTGTTCGTTGCTGTCTCGTACAGGATGCCCGTGCCGGCGCATGTGGGGTTAGTCGTGAACGGATACGGACAGTTAAAGTCGGCACTCACGTCGAAGGGCGGATTGCCAAAGCCGCTCGCGACCACGGCGATCTCGTTCTGGTTGTAATTCATGCCGAAGCCGCCCCGCAGTACCGCCTTGCCGTTCGAGCTCATCGGCTGCCACGAAAATCCGACCTGCGGGCCAAGGTTGTCCTTCTGCGGCTGGTAGAGCCCTCCGCCGAGATGGATACTCATCCCCGGAAGCGCGTTGGCTCCGGATCCAAGATGCAAAACCGCGAGGTTGCTCTGCTTGGAGTAAAACGCGCCGAAGTACGACCAGCGCAACCCCAGATTCAAAGTAAGGTTCGGCCGTATCTTGTAGTCGTCCTGCCCGAAGAACCCCCAGATATTTTCCCGGTCATCCTGCCGATTCGAAAATGGAATGCCGGTCGCGTAATTGAATGTGCCCGACTCCACATACGGCGCGTCATTCGAGAAATCCCACAGGTTATGGAAGTTGAACTGCGGCCGGGCCGCGTAGAGAGCGTTGTTCAGGTAATAGAGCCGCGTCAGCTCGCCGCCAGCCTTGATACTGTGATTTCCGAGCACTTTGGTCAAAACGTCGTTGTAACTGTACGTCCACTGGTTGTAATCGCCGGGTCCGGGAGCGCCGAAGGGCTGGAATCCTCCCTGGCCCCCGATGGTTCCGACCGCGTCGATATTATCCTGCGGCAGTCCAAATGGTTCCTGCGGGTTGCTGGCCAGTTCGTTGTAGCGCCACCCGGCAGCGTTGGCACGCGCCTGGTTGAGCAGCGTCGCCGAAAAGGTGTGATTCCAGATCACCGAGAAAGCGTCGTTGATCTGGCTGTGATGCCACAGGTTCGCTGAGCGGACCGGGCCCTGGTAGTCCGTGATGTCCTGCGGGACCCAATAGATAGCAAAGGTCACGCGGTCATTGGCGGTGGCGTTCGCATCCAGTCGGCCGTTGTACTGCGCCTGCGACGTGTTTGTCGGATTGATCGTGTTGAAATACGCGAGATCCGGAACGCCGTCCAGGCCGCCGCCCACTCCAGGCGCATTGGAACTGCCGCCGTAACTCAGGTCCTGCATGCCCAGGCCGGTGGTCAGAGGAGAGCCCACATCGAGACCGCCGCTTTCAGTGTTGCAGTTCACGCCCTCCACCAGGCCAATGGAAGAACACTGGCGTGGAACCATACTGGAAGCCGCGACCCCTTCCCCTTTCGTCGCCAGGTATTTCGAAGCAATACTTCCCGAGACCGCACCCGAGGAGTCGAACTGCGAGGTCTCATACCATCCCTGCGAGGTGCTGGTCGAAGAGAGTGGGCTGGTTTCGTAGTTGAAGAACCCAAACAGCCTGTTCTTCCAGAACGGTCCGCCCAGACTGCCGCCGTACTGATTGAACCGGCTTTGGTCGCGGTTGACGCCACGCGACGCGGCAAGGCATTCGCTGGTCACGGGAACGCCCGGAGCACACGACGGCGCCTTGTTCGATCCCACGCCGTTCCACCGCTGATAGGCATTCAGCCCGGGCCGCGATGCCTTGAAGAATGCGCTGCCGTGAAGGTCGTTGGTGCCGCTCTTCGTGGTGACCTCAATCTGCGCTCCGCTGAAACGGCCGTTCTCCGCGTCGTAACTGTTCGACACCACATGCAGGTCCTCCACCGAGTCTTCACTCGGCGTGATGACCGATGTGCCGCCCCAGACGGCGCTGGTGGTGCTGATGCCGTCGACCGAAATGCCATTAGTTTCGTACTGGCCGCCGAGATCCTGAATCTGCGGACCGTTCTCCGTCTCGAAGATGCCGCCGGACCCGGCCGCGGTTCCACCCGGCCCCTGATTGCCCGGCAGGTTATACGAGCCACCCGCAGCCGCCTGGGAGGCATCGCCGGTCACGCCTGGCGTCAGTTCCGCCAGCTGAAAGACGTCGCGATTGAAGGACGGCATGTTCTGGATTTGCTGGCTGGTCACCGTTGAGCTCAGGGTTGCCGTCTCGGTGGGCAGACCGCGGCTGACCCCGGAGACGGTCACCGTTTGGGCGGCTGCTCCCACCTGCAACTGCAGATCGAGGGCATTCGCCTGTTCCGGAATGATCTCCACGTGCGACAGCACCTTCGTCTCAAAGCCCGCATGTGACGCCGTCAGTTCATAGGGCGCGGGGGCCAGCGAATTGAAGGTATAAATGCCGTCCTGATTGCTGGTCGTTGTCTGTGTGGCATTCGTCGCCGCGTTCTTCAGCGTCAGCGTGGCCCCAGGAATGATTGCCCCGGTTTGATCTGTAACTGTGCCGCGCAGCGACGCCTTGAACTGCGCATGCAGCGATGGCGTCGAAAGGGCGATCAGCGTTACAAAGAAAAGCGCCGACAGGATGCCGGCGCCGCGTCTTGATTCTGTTGTGGCTGGAATGCGAACTGCGCTCCGCATCAGGCGGAGGATTCCTGATGAAACGGCATGCATAACTGGCTCTCCCTGGAAAGTAGTGCAACAACGGGGGATGTATGGCATCTCCGCAGGGATGCCCGCGCTGTGGAGAAAAAGCCGCCGCCCGTGTATCCCTTGCGGCATCTGGCGCGACCGGCTCTTCCTGTTTGCACACGCGATTGTGCCGCCTGCATGTGGTGAACGTGGCGCCGAGGCAAGCCGGCCAGCTCCGGCGTTACATCCTGCGGTGCAAAGTACGAGTTCCCCGATACGATGGCATGCAGGGCGCGGATTCGCCGCCGGATCGCGCGGCGCCGCTGCTTGCCCGCATCCCGGGCCCGGAAAGGAAATCAGGATCAGCAGTAATAAAACACGCAGCCAGGAGCGCCGGCGCGGTGTGGGCCTGAAGGAACTCGCCGCTCATCTCGGCCTTTCGCAGACCACGGTGTCTCGGGTCATGAATGGCTCGGGCGGCCAGTTTCGCATCGCGGCCGAGACGCAGCAGCGCGTCCTGCAGGCTGCCGCGTCTCTGCATTACGAGCCCAATGCCTTCGCACGCGGCCTGCGCAGGGGCCGCAGCTTCACCATCGGCGTCATGGTGCCCGAAATCAGCGAGGGTTATTCCGCCGCTGTGCTGGGCGGCATTGAAGATGCTCTGCTGCAGGAAGAGTTCTTCTACTTTGTCGTCAGCCACCGTCACCGGGCCGATCTGCTGGCTGGTTATCCCCGCCTGCTGCTCGCGCGCGCCGTTGAGGGCATCATCGCCGTCGATACCGCCATTCGCGAACATCTGCCCGTCCCTGTGGTCGCTGTCTCCGGGCATAACCGCAAACAGGGTGTCCTCGCCATCGAACTGGATCACCTCACCGCGGCGCACCTTGCGCTCTCCCACCTGCACGGCCTCGGCCACCGCCGCATCGCCTTCATCAGGGGACAAACCTTCAGTTCCGATACACGGTCACGCTGGGAAGCGATCCGCAGGGTCTGCGCAAACGTCGGCATCCGCATCCATTCAAATCTCGTGGTGCAACTGGACGGCATGGCTCCGGGCAGCGAGCCCGGCTATGTCGCCGCGCGCAAACTGCTGCAGCAGGGCAATCGCTTCTCCGCGATTTTCGCCTTCAACGACGCCTCCGCCATGGGCGCTATCACCGCGCTCCACGAGGCCGGTCTCCACGTGCCTCGCGACGTTTCGGTGGTCGGCTTCGACGACATTCCCACCGCCGCCACCATGCGTCCGGGCCTCACCACCGTCCGCCAGCCGCTTCGGGAGATGGGCCAGAACGCCGCCGCCCATCTGCTGCGGCTCATTCGCGAGGGCGGCGCAAAACCGCAGCAGCGGTCGATCCTTGTTTCGCCCACCTTCGTGAAGCGTCACTCCACCGCCAAAGTCTCTGACGAAGCCTGACGCACCTAGTGCGCGATCACATCCACGGCAACGGGTGTCGTCCGCGGAGGGAAGCACGTATGCGTATCGCAGGCCTGATAGCGCAGCGCCTCCTGGATCAGATGATCGCCGGACTTCGGCGTGATATGCATCTTCAGCACAAATTCTCCGCTGTACACGCTCAGCTTTTGCGACGGATCGGCAGGAAAGGCATAGTCCGATCCCGGCGGAAAATCGACGGCGGAGATATTTACTCCCGGGGGCTCGGCAACGATCAGCTCGGTGCGAATCAGGCTCTTCTGCCGTGGCGTGTGTGAGTTGATGTGCAGCCCATTCTCGATGCGAAAGTGCAAATCGATCGTCTGCGGCTTCCCCGCCTGCAGCGTCACCTGCTGCGGGTAGAGGTACCGGACCAGCTGCGTGCTGTTGGGATTGGAAGAGTCCGAAGTCTGCCAGGGAAGCTTCTGCGGCGCTGCCGTCAGCGCGGCGGCCAGCAATCCAGCGCAACAGAGCGCAGCTGCCAGGAGTTTCACGACGAAGCTCCGTTGCCGATCGCCTTTTTGATATCCGCTTCGATCACATCGCGCGGCGCCAGCCCCACCGTCGAAGCCACAACCTTGCCGTTGCGATCGATAAAGAATGTTGTCGGAAAGGCGTCCAGCTTATACAGATCCTCAACCGCCTCGGCATCGATCAGGATCGGATAATTCATGTGCATCTTCGTGGCGAAATCCGCGATGTCCCGCTTTTCCGTAAACATCTTCGCGGGGTCATCCTTGTCCAGATCGTCAGCCGAAACGCCGAGAATCTCAAGGCCCTGACCTGCATACTGGTCGTGCAGCTTCTCAAACCAGGGAATCTCCACCTTGCACGGCGCGCACCATGTCGCCCAGAAATCCACCACCAGCGGCCGTCCCTTGTAGCTGGCCAGGGAGACCTTCTTGCCATTCAAATCTTCGAGCGTGAAATTGGGAGCCAGCTTGCCATTCAGCGCGGATGTGTTGTCATCGTCGGCTGCGCTCTCAGCCACCGGAGGAGCGCCGCCCGTACTCGCGCCAGCCGAGCCATTGTCGGGAACCAATTCCATCTTCATGCCCTGCAGCCGTGCCCGCTCCGCGCGACGATGCATGTAGTTCACCACACCGGCGGCGATCATCAACGCCAGAGCCGCCACCATTGCCGACAAAACAATCACATTCCGCCGCAAGTCTTCAATCCTTTGCCTCTCCTATTCTACCGGGGCTGCCGGTTCGCCGCCTCAGTCCGCCGGGAGGCGGGTGATAGCATCAGGAGTTTCAGACCAATAATTTCAGAGCATGAGCGCTGCGCATACTCCATCTCAGCTGGTCCGCATTGAGGCCGAGGCTCTGCTGGCTCTGGCCGAACGCCTCGACGGACCCATGGCGGAAGCCTTCGACCGCGCCGTCGAACGCGTTCTCGGGTGCGGTCAGGCCCGCGGCCGGGTCGTCGTAACTGGCATGGGCAAGAGCGGCATCGTGGCCCAGAAAATCGCCGCCACCCTCAGCTCCACCGGCAGCCCGGCCCTCTTCCTGCACCCCGCCGAAGCCGTCCACGGCGACCTGGGCATGATCACTGACGGCGACCTGGTCATCGCCCTCTCCGCCAGCGGCGAGACGGAGGAGATCCTCCGCCTGCTGGCCACCATCCAGCGCATGGGCAACGGACTGATTTCCTTTGTCTGCGACACTCGCTCCACCCTGGCGACCGCCAGCGACATCGCACTCGATTGCTCCGTTCCCGCCGAAGCCTGCGGTCTGGGCCTGGCGCCCACCGCGTCTACCACCGCCATGCTCGCCCTGGGCGATGCTCTCGCCATCGCCGTCTCCCTGCGCAAGGGTTTTCGCGCCGAGGACTTCGCCGTGCTCCACCCCGGCGGCAAGCTCGGTAAGCGCCTTGCTACAGTGCGCCAGCTCATGCACAGCGGCGATTCCGTCCCCCGCGTAGGGCCCGAAACCCCTATGAAAGACGTCATTTATGAGATGTCCCGCAAAAAGCTGGGCATGACCACCGTGGAGCAGGATGGGATTCTCGCCGGCATCGTCAGCGACGGCGATCTGCGCCGCCTGCTCGAGCGGGACGGGCCCGACTCCCTGCGTAAGACCGCGGGCGAAGTCATGAACCGGACCCCCAAAACCATCTCCGCTGCTGAACTGGCCGTCCGCGCCCTCCACACCATGGAGGAGCAGAAGATCACTTCGCTGATCGTGGTCGACCCGGAGCACCGCGTCGAAGGCGTGATCCACCTGCACGATCTGTGGGGAACCGAGCTGATCTGAGCCCCAATCTGAGCCTGCGTTCATCCGGGCGCGCAATCATCCGAGTCACAGCCCGATCGAATCCGCCCGCATCTTTCCCGACCCGCGGAACGTCCAAAGAAGAGTAGGATGGCGCTATGCGGCGGGTTCTTTCAGTCGCGTTTCTTTCGGCCCTGCTGGCGGCGACGCCAGCGATGATCGCCCAGCGTGGCGGAGGCGGTCATGCAGGCGGCTTCGGCGGCGGTCACGCGGGCGGCTTCAGTGGTGGCCACGTTGGTGGGTTCGCAGGCCACAGCTTCGGCGGCGGCTTCGGCGGCCAAAGCTTTGGATCGCCCGGCAGGATTTACTCCGGGCCCGGCAGAATCTATACCGCTCCGTCCCGCGGCTTCAGCACCGCTCCATCACGCGCTTTCGGCATGGCGCCTCGCATGGGGTGGAATGTGCCCGCACGCGGCTTATCGCCCGGCTACCGTTCTCCCTATCGCTCCGGCTATTCAGGGTCACGGCCTGACTATCGTGGCGCAACGAATGACTGGCGCGGCGGACACGGTCGGGATCGCGGCCGCTACCGCGGTTACGGCTACGGCGGCTACCCCTACGCGCCCTTCCTCAACTCATGGGAGCTGCTGCCCTGGGATCTTGGGTATCCGGATTTCAGCGGCTACGACAACGGCTACGACGACAGCAACGGGTACGACAGCGCCGGTATCCCCAGCGACATCGCAGCCCAGCCGTATGCCGACAGCTCCGCTCCCGACGATCCGGACTATCGCCCTGACTACGCTCCTTATGCGTCGAATCCCTGGGGTGCTCCGCAGCAGGCTGGAGACCCTGTCGCTCCCGAACCGGGGCTGACCCTGATCTTCAAGGATGGCCACCAGCAGGCCATCCACAACTATGCGCTCACGCCGGATACGGTCATCGTCATGGATCAAGCCTCTTCCGGCCGGCAGCAGCAGATTCCTCTGGCGGAGCTGAACTTACCTGCGACCGAGCAGGCCGCGCAGCAGGCCGGACTGCAATTTAATCCTCCGGCCTGATCTGCCAGGTCCGCTTTACCAGGAAAACGTAACCGTCTTCGTCACATAACCGCCGCTGGCGGGAAACTGCACCGTCACCGGCCGCAGCCCGTTCTGTATCGCGCCGAGGTTCGCGTCTGCCGTGTGCAAACGCAGCCCCGCTGCGTTCTCCTTTACATAGACCGTCTGCGTCTCCGATCCCTGCGCCGCCAGCGTCAGCGTCAGCGATCGATTCCCATACTGCTCATCGAGCACCTTCATCTGCCGCGTCTCTGCCCCGAACTCCGGCAGATGCTGCGGGATTGCCACCTCAACCGCCGGCAGCGGAATGTGCAGCGTATTCCCCTGCACCCGCGCCCCGGACATATGCGATACGAGGTGAACCACGGAAGCCCCGGCCGCTTCGACGGTCAGATCCTGTCCACGCCGCGTGAAGGTCAGGTCGACCGTCGCGTTTCCCAGCGGCACGTGGCGCACGGTGGCGGAATTCCAGTCCGCCGGCAGATGCGGTGTCACGTTCAGCGTTCCTGAGGCGGCATTCCATTCCAGCCCGAAGATCCCGCGCAGGATCGGCGAAATCACCATCGCCGACGACCAAAGCTGATGGGCCGTGCTGCGCCCCAGCACCTGAAAAAACTGTCCCGAAAGCAGCTCCGTTACCGATCCCAGATCCTCGGACCAGGTGAGGTCCGCATTCTGCATCAGGTGCTGATAGCCCTCGAGCGGGCGTCCGTCGCGATACTCCGCCAGCGATACCCAGCCCGTGTAGAGCGGCCACACTGATCCCTGGTGATAGCTGATGGGGTCGTAAAAGCTGACATGATCGCCCAGGATCCGAGTTCCCCAGTCTGTCGAAAACTCATCCGAGGCCCACCGCCGCATCATGGCTCCAGCGTGCTGCAGCGAAAACGTGCCGTCCCACCATGCGACCGACGGAAAAATGGTCGGCGTATCGTCGGTCGTCCCATCCGGATTGCGGCTGAAGGCATAAAAATTCTGACCGGCCAGGAAGTACTCCTTCTCAACGGCCTGATGGATATGGTCCGCGCGTGCCGCGGCCTGATCCGCCACATCGGTATGTCCCGCCACGCGCGCCAAATCGGCGAACGCCGTACTCGCCTGCTCATCCAGAGCCGCCAAATAAATCTCCTGATGCGGCATCGACGTTATCCACGACTCCACCCACCCCGTCCCCTGGCTGTTGTTGTAAATGCCGTCGTCGGAGACATGCGAGGTCTCGAAATTCCAGGCCCGCGCCAGATTGTCCCAGTGCGACCGCACAAAATCCGTGTCGCCGCTGACCTTCAGATAATCGTTCATCGCCATCAGCAGCAGCGGCGTCGAGTCCGCCTCAGCATACAGATACGGCAGCGACTCCCAGTCCACCAGGTTCGCCGTTTGCGAATATTCGTGCATGATCTTCCCATCGGCGCGCTGATGGCGGAAGAGGAATTCGAACTCCTGCCGCGTCGTCCCGAAGTCCCCATAGCTGTTCACCGCGTACAACGTCCACAGCGCATCGCGCCCAAAGAACCACCCAAAGCCGGGGCGCGCCACCCCACCCGATCCGACAAAGCCCGCCGTCAGCGCCTGGCCCTTCTGCTCCGGCGTTTCTATACGCAGCTGATCGATGGCCGCCACGCCCCAGGAGAATGCCTTGTCCAGATGGCTGTCCGGGGTCTCGATGCTGGTGTGGCTGGAGAGCAGATCGCGATAGTAGGTCACGTTGTTCGCGTAGAGAGACGGAACCGCAGCATCCAGCGACGCCAGGCTGCCCTCCAGCGCCTCAGGCTTCGCGCTGGCAGCCGTATTGGCGAAGGCGATCAGCAGCGGAAAGATCTGCTTCGTGTTCTTCGCCGGATCGAAGTGCAGCACAAACTGAAGCGGCCAGCTGTTGCCCGCCCCCTCCTGGTAGGGCGGCAAAATCCCCGCGTCCGCCGTGGGCATGGCCAGCGCCGCCGCATGATCGGGAAAGTTCTCATGCAGGATGTAAAAGCCCGTCGGCCCGCTCGGCCCGCTCTGCGTCTTCACCCACTCCGGCGAAGGCTGTGGATCCGATGGCGCTGGCCACATGCGCTGCATCACCGGCGTAAAGCTGAAGGTCAGCGTCATGGGTCGAATCGCTTCAACCTCGTACAGGATCAGTACCCCCGCCCCCTCCGGCGGATCCTTTGGCGCCAGCATAATCTGCCGCACTGTGAAATTTGCATGCGCATAGGTAATCGTTGTCGCTGCGGGCGTCACGTCGATATCCGCCGCATGCTGGTTCACCTCAATCGGCACCGGATAATCCTGCATGTTCGCCGTAATCCGCAGGTCGCTGAAGATTTTCCAGGGAAAGATCCACGCCTCGTATCCCCCGTCCTCCGCACCCAGCACCGCTCCATGCGGTCCGAGGACCGAAAACGGCCGCGCCGGATCCACTTCTCGGCTGATATGCAGCATCGGCCCCGGCGCGGTGGAGAAGGCCGGGACAGCCGGCAACGAAGGCAGTGGAGTTTGCGCAGACAGCGCTTCCATGCAGAAGCAGAAGCCAAGCAGGATGGCAGGCAGAATTCGTTTTCCCATTGCGTCTCCGAAGCGAGATTCGAACCCATCGCGCAGAGGCCGATGAGAGGATGTGGGCTGCGTGATGCCGGGCTGGTTCATCCGAAGTTGAGCGCTTCACCAATAATGATGCGCTACCTGCGGTGCGGGTGACATCCTCGCAAATCCGCGAAGTCGATGTCCGGCGATGCAATCCTTACCAGCAGTCTGCGCTCGTGCGCTTTTCCCTCCGCCCTCCCGGGAGTATGCTGAAACGATTGATTCAGGGGGTGTACGCGATGCGGGCTGATTTGCAGGCCGTAGTGTGCCTTTTCGTTTCTCTGCTGTTCAGCGCCTCCGAAATGCGCGCGCAGACGCCGACTTCTGTCACGGTGGCCGCCGCCAACCAGAATTTTCGTATCGCGGTCTACATCCCCGTCGCGGTGGTTGAGCACATGCGCGACCGCGCCTGGCTCGAGTCTTCCTGGAAGCAGATTTCCAGCGGCGTCAAAGTCGATAAGGTCTACATCGAGACCTATCGCAGCCGGGTCATGGCCGACGATGACCTCATCGAAAGCGTCAAAAAGTTCTTTACCGATCAGGGTGTGCAGGTCGCCGGGGGCATCGCCCTCAGCGATTACGATGCCAGCCAGTTTCGCTCCTTCTGCTACACCTGTCCCAACGACCGCGCCTATGTGAAACATGTGACCGAGCTGACCGCGCGCCACTTCGACGAAATCATCCTTGACGACTTCTTCTTCAATAACACCAAAGATCCCTCTGACATCGCCGCAAAAGGCGCGGAGAGCTGGAGTGACTTCCGCCTCAAACTCATGGACGGCGTTTCCCGCGAGCTGATCGTAGATGCGGCTCGTGCGGTCAATTCGAAGGTCCGCATCATCATCAAATTTCCCAACTGGTATCCCGACTTCCAGGGCAACGGCTACGATCTCGCCGAAGAACCGAAGATCTTCAGCGGCATCTACACCGGCACAGAGACCCGCGACCCCGTCGTCACCGATCAGCACCTGCAGCAATACGAGAGCTACGAGATCGTCCGCTACTTCGACCACGTCGCGCCCGGCCGCAACGGCGGCGGGTGGGTCGACACCTTCGACATTCGCACCATCGACCGCTACGCCGAGCAGCTGTGGGACACCATGCTCGCCAAAGCTCCTGAGATCATGCTCTTCAACTGGAACCTTCTCGTGGGCCCCGCTCCGCCGGGTGCGCGTCAGGCCTGGGCGGGCATGCACACCAGCTTCGATTACGCCGCGTGGTGGCCCGCTGGACAAATCCCCAACTTCGCCGCAGTCGCCGGCAAAGCGCTCAATCAGATCGATCCCGTGGTAGGCAAACTCGGCAAACCGGTGGGCATTGCGTCCTGGCGGCCTTATCACGCTTCCGGAGACGATTTCCTCGAGATCTATCTGGGCATGATCGGCATTCCCATCGAGATGCAGCCGGAGTTCCCGCGGGACACGAAGACAATCCTGCTGACCGAGTCAGCGAAATCCGACCCGCAAATTGTCGCGAGGATCAAACAGCACCTGCTGGACGGCGGCAACGTGATCATCACCTCGGGCCTGGTGCATGCGCTCGGCGATAAGCTCGACGACATCTGCGTGCTGCGCGACCCCGGCCGCAAGCTGCTGCCCACCGAGTACTGGGGTGCCTACGGCGCCGGAGGTGGATCGAACCTGGGCACCTCCGCTCCCCTGCTCGTCCCCGAAATCGACTTCGTCACCAACGATGCCTGGCCGCTGGTCCGCGGTACCGCCAGTGGCCGCGGCGCGCCGCTGCTGCTCATGGATCATTACGGCAAAGGCACCCTCTACGTTCTCACTATCCCCGACAATTTCAACGACCTGTATGCGCTGCCCCAGCCTGTGCTGACCGCCATTCGCGGCTATCTGATGGAGGACCAGCCGGTGCAACTCGACGCACCCAGCCGGGTCGGCATCTTCACCTACGACAACGGCACCTTCGCCCTTGAGTCGTTTCGCGACGAAGCCGTAACTGTGACTGTTTCGGTTACAGGTGCCGGCGGGCAGCTACGCAATCTGGCGACCGGCGAGGCGGTGAGCCCGGCCGCCGAGCCCGCTCCCCGGCATACGAATCAGGTGCCCGGCCCACCACCGAGATCCAGCTTCACCCTGACGCTGAAGCCGCACAGCTATCTGGCTTTCGCTGCGGCGGCCGCGTCCAGCACCGGGCCATAGGCCGCATACACGCCGTCGAACACCGTATCCCAGGAAGCGCCCAGCGCGAAGGCGCGCGCGTTGTGCCGCATCACCTCGTGCAGTGCCGGATCGCGGAGAATGCGCGCAATCGCCGCCGCGAATTCTGCGTCCTGAGCGACGAGTCCAGCGTGCCCGTGGCGTACCAGCGAACATGGTCCACCATCCGGCGTAACTACGGCTGGAACCCCGGACGCCAGCGCTTCCAGCACCACATTGCCGAACGTATCGGTGTGCGACGGAAAGACGAACACATCCATGCCCGCATACGCACGCGCCAGCGCCTCACCGCGCAGCACGCCGGGAAACTCCGCTCCGGGCAAATGCTGGCGAAGCCATGCCTCCTCTTTTCCCTGCCCCACAATGCGGAACCGGAAATCGCGCAGCCCCAGCGCCTCCAGTTCCCGCTGCACCCGAACCAGCAGCGCCACGTTCTTCTCCACGCTCATCCGCCCGACAAATCCGAGAACGAATCCCTGATCACGCGGCTCGCGCTGCCGCCGCTCGGGCGAGAACAGGTGCGCATCGATGCCGCGCTGCATCAGGTGGCAAGGCCGGCCGGTGCGGCTCTCCAGCAGCCGGCAGAGCTCAGGGTTAGGAGCAAACAGAACCCGGGCCCGTTGGTAAAACCAGGCTGCAATCCGCAAGGCCCGCTCTTCGAGGCACCGCGCCGTCGCGGCCGATTGCGCCGCGGGCAGCCGCTCCAGCAGCCAGCGCGAGCGCATCGCCGCATATTCGTGCACGTTGGTGTGCCACGATGCCGCCAGCGGCACCCCCAGCCGATGCGCGAGCCACGCGCCCAGCAGGCCCACTTCGCTGGGCCCGGTGATATGAATGATCTGCGGTCGAAAGTCGCGCACCGCCCGCGCAATTCCCGGCCAATGCCGCGCCCATACCGGATCGAAGCGGAGGCCCTTATCCAGCGCGAAGGAGAAGATTCCCCGCGGCAGCTCCAGCGTCGTCAGATTCCCTTCGGTCGCCAGAGCCTCCCGCCGCTCTCCCGCCCGCACGCAGAGGAAAGGCAAATTCCACCGCCGTGCATAGTCTTCGAAGTGACGCGAGGTGTGCGCCACACCGTTGATTTCGTGAAAGGAATCCGGAAAATACGCGACGCGCGTCAACGAGTGGGATGATAGGGAACCCAGGCAAACAGCAGATTAAAAATCACAGACAATAGTAACTAACTCAGTGCGTCCTCGCCCAGTGCAAACTGCAGCTCGCGCGATTCGGTCCACGCCATGCGCAGGCTGCCGGAGACCGGGCGGCTGCCCATCAGGCGCACCGCTTTGATCACGAAGCTGATGTACCGCGGCGCCACGCCGCCGGGCCAGAGTTCCCGCGCCGGGCGAGTCACGCCGTCCGGTCCGGGGTGCCACACGCGCTCGTCCCAGTTACGCGATCCCAGCGGGAAATCCGGGTAGTCCCGAATCGCATCCAGCGTCGACTGCAGAATCCGGTGCTTCCACGGCTGTGCGTACTGCGGCATGAACAACACGTGGCTCCGCCGCTCGTAGCGCACCTCGTGAACAAACTCCGTGAACGTCGCCGCGTGCGTCAGGTTAACGTTCGCGTTCGGCTCCATCCCGTGCCGGTCGCCGCCCGAAATCAGCAGCTTGTTCCACGACCGCGCCAGCCGCTTCACCTGGCGGTTTTCCGCCCAGTCGCGCAGCCCGTTCAGCTCAAAGGCATGCAGAAATTCGTGATTCACCGTCAGAAAATCCTGCACCCGCTGCGCCGCCTTCTCCTGGCCAATCAAGTACAGGTCCCACAAGGGGTGATTGAAGACGATCAGCACATTCGGCAGCGCATGCAGCGCGGCCAGGATCTCGGTCAACCGCTTCTCATCCGGATGAACCGTATATTCCTCGAAGGTCTTCATCCACGCCGCGCCCGTATCGCTGGGCAGGTTGTGAATCCCGAGATGGAATGCCTGATCGCCACCGAAGGGCGCGCTCCACTCGACCGAAACCGGAATATGCCGCGCCGCCGCCACCGTCCGCAGCAGCATGGGGGCCGCGATGGTATCGTGATCCGTAATCGAGACCAGCGGCATCATGCCCAGGGTCTGCTCAATCTGCTTACTCTCCAAATCAAAGGCCAGCCGAGGCGTCAATGGCGGCGTCCAGTACCCCGCCGCATAGTCCATCGGAATATTGTGCAGTTCGCGGGCGCGCCGCTCGTAACGTCCCACCACCGGGCGCAGCACCGGATACTGGTTCCCGAGGTTCGCCAGGAAATCCAGGGTTTCCTTCGATTGATTCGTGTGGCTGTGCAGTGAGACCGCGGTCGGATAATCACGAACCGCGTCCGGCTCCTTCCACAGGTAAGAGATGCGATGCAGTCCGGCCATGGAGTCCTCCTCCCGAGGTCGTTCTACTGGCACCAGTCTCCTGTATGCACCATGAACAGGGCATTACGGATGCAAAAAGAGTCGGTCAAATCGGCCGAAGTATCCGCATAGGTAACATTACCTGTGAGATACCGCCGATTTCCGCGGAACCTGTTTAGTTGCCGCTGCGGAAGGATCGCCGCGCTTCCTTATCGCCGGGTACCCGCAATCTCCGGCACCTCGGGCTCCTGAGCGCTCTCCGGCTCCAGATGGTTCCGGGTGAGGCCATCCCGCAGAATCTCGAAGGCCTGCTCCGGGCGGTCTGCGACATGAAAGAGTTCGCGGTCACGGGGCGAGATCGCCCCCTTGTCGACCAAAACATCGAGGTTGAGCACATTCTCCCAGTACGAAGGCCCGTACAACACCACCGTGATCTTCTTCGCCAGCTTCTGGGTCTGCGACAGCGTCAGAATCTCAAACATCTCATCCAGCGTCCCAAAGCCCCCCGGAAACACCACCAGCGCCTTCGCCAGATAGGCGAACCAGTACTTGCGCATGAAGAAGTAGTGGAACTCGAAATTCAGCGCCGGCGTGATGTAGCGGTTCGGCATCTGCTCGAACGGCAAACGGATATTCAGCCCGATGGTCTTGCCGCCCGCCTCCCACGCGCCGCGGTTGGCGGCCTCCATAATGCCCGGACCTCCGCCGGAGGTCACCACGAAGCGATTCCTCCGAAACTTCAGCTCCTTGGCCCACTGCGTCAGCATAAACGCCAGTTGGCGCGCGTCTTCGTAATAGCGAGCCATCTCCACCGCGGCCTCGGCGCGCCGCAGCCGCAGCTCGCTCGAGGTGCCCTGCTCGATCTCCGGCTGCCGCGCCGGCTGCTCTTCTTCCGGAGCAGGCTGGCTCGACCCGGTATTCTCCAGCAGCTCCAGCTCGCGATGCGCTTCGTCCAGGGCACGAAACCGCGCCGAGCCGAAGAACACTACCGTGTCCTGGATGCGCTCGCGGCGAAACCGCGCCAGCGGCTCGGAGTACTCCGACAGGATGCGGATGATGCGCCCATCCGGGCTATTCAGAAAAGCATCATTCTCATAGGCCAGAGAGGCGTTCTCGAGTGGTGTCGGCGGCTTGCGGGGCATGCTAGTCCTCTCGGTAATGGATGGCCTCCGAAACCGCGATCCACAGATTCAGCAGGCCAAGGCCGGAAACCAGACCGCGGACCGCTCCGCTCTCGGTCAGATGCGCGATGTGCGCATAGTACAGAAAGAAGCGGTTGAAAGCCCATATCCGGGTCCACGGCAGAAACACCAGGATCAGCCCAAGATACAGCCGCACCATTACCCGCAGGAAGAGGTCGGCGCGGCGCAGCCAATGCACGCGGTGGGGCTGTTCCGGGGGGACGGCATTTGCGGGCGGGCTCGCCGGAGGAGGCACAGGAGCGCGGGATACAAGGTTGGGCGAATGCGGCATAGGCGCAGAGCGCGGGGACGCGCGCACACGCCCCGATACAGCCTACCCCAACAGTAGCACAGCGACCTCCGCCCAGGGCGCCGTCCGGGGTGGCGGCTCCGGCGGAACCGGACCTTGCTCACCCCGTCGTGTGCATGATGCCGCCTGCGGGTGGCGTCTGGAGCGCCTGCGCCCGGAGCGCTCCGCCGCCGCATCGATTACGGCCCCATATTCGAAGGGTCACACGGACTGTAGCCAAGTGTTTGCGCGGTCACGGGAGCTGGCGGCTTCGGCGCAGTGGCCCACGGAATCCCCGTGAAGTCGAAAAACTCCAGCAGGTTTGGCTGAACAGCATCGCGGCCGGTCAGGTGCGCGGAGCTCCCGATGAACCGATTCTCCACGAACTTGATCACCGCCGTGTGATCCATCGGGGTATGCGACACATAATGCTTCCGCGCAAATGGCGAGACGATCATGTTCGGCACCCGGAAGCCCAGTTGCGCCGCAAAACCCTGCTCTGCCGCCGCGTCGTCCGAGTGCGCCCCGGGGTCGGTGGCGGTAAGGTCGCAGTGCAGAGTGGCCTTGCCGCCGCTCGGGAGGCACGGCTTGTAGCTGTCGGCGTTCACGGCAATCTGCGAGATATCCGGAATGGTCCCCAGCGAAGCATCGGTGTTCGCATTCGAGTGCCCCGGTACCGGCGGCACGTGATCGTACGGACCGCCGCCCTCGTCATAGCCGAAGAAGAAGACGGAATTCTTCCACGCGGAGCTGGCCATAAAGGCGTTCATGACGTTCGCTACTTCAGCCTGACCCACCAGGATCGACTGGCCGGAGCCAGGATGCTCGTCGTTCACCCCGGATCCTGACTCGATAAATGCGAAGCTGGGCAGCGTGCCGTTGTTCAGGTCGGTGTAATACGTGGAAAGCGGAGCGATGTGGTTGGTGTCGATGCAGAACGAATTGGAAGAATCCCCCACCACGCTGGATGGCTTCGTGGTCCCTGTGCAGGCTGCTCCGGATGGATTTTCATACAGGTAGCGGACGGAGTATGTCAGGTCGGTAAACGTCGTGGCAGGAAACTTCGCGCTGTAGCTGCCGGAACAGTCTTCCTCGTCCAGGCAGAAGCCCTGCGTCACCGTGTAGTAGATCTTCCATGACACGCTCGACTGATCCAGCTCTTCGAAAATGTTGTCGATATCGAGCTGGGGCAAATGGTCGTCGCTGCCCGGATCGTTGACCAGGCCCTGCGTCGTGCCGCCGGTGAAGGTCGCAATGCGGTTGTCGATGGTCTTGCTCGAGACCGGCGAGAACCAGCGGTCCGAGATCGCAAACTGGGAAGCCATGTAGTAGTAGTAGTTCAGGAATCCCTGATCGTAATACCCCATCGAGCGCTTGCCGGTAGTGTCGGTATAAGCACCGGAGCATCCGCCCCCGCTCAGGCAACTCTTCGCGTAGCCCTCAGCGTTGTGTACAAAACCATCGGTCAGAATCGGCCGCGTCGCGAGGAAGTCGTACCGGTTCACGTCGCCATAACTGGCCAGCCACGCCGAGCTCTCGTCGTCAACGCAGGTGCTGGTGAACTTGAACAACGAGTAGGAAGTGCCTTCGTCATCCACATTCGAGATCTTATCCAGCTTATCGTCGATGCCATCCACCGTATAAGTGTTTCCGTCCTCGCTGATATTCCAGCCATTCGATTCGCGGTATGGATTCAGCATGCCGAAATAGTTATCGAAGCTGTGGTTCTCCTGCAGCATGAAGATCACGTGCTGGATAGAGTCCAGACTGCTGGACGGCAGCACCGTAAGCGTAGTGGAAGCCGACGCCGTGCCGGTGGAGCTGGTCGCTTCCGCCGTATACGTCGTGGTCTCCGTCGGGCTTACCTTGACGGTCCCGCCGGTCGTCGCCAGATCGTAGGTATCGCCGCCTCCCGTTACCGTTACCTCGGTGGCATTGGTTGCGCTGACGGTCAATGTTGACGAACCTCCGGATGCGATCGAAGTCGGGTTCGCCGTCATACTTACCGTCGGTGCGGTCGTCGATGACTCCACGGTCAGGTTAATCGTCGTGTAAGCCGCGCCGCCGCACTTGTCCCACTCTTCCACCACCGTGTGCTCGGCACCCGGACTGAGCGTGATTTGGGTATCCAGCGTCGCCGCATCCACTACGTAGATCAGCTTGTTATTGACATAAATCCCCATCGAGGCGACACCCTGGGAGCAGGTGCTCGTGGTAGCTGTCGCCTTATAGGTAACCGGAGAAGTCACGGTGCTGTTGGCCGCCGGCGTGGTTACCGTTACCCCTGTCGTGCTGCCACTGCCGCTGCTTCCGCCCCCCCCGCTCGACTGACTACCGACCGTAATGTTGATTTTCGTATAGCTCGCGCCGCCGCAGTGATCCCACTCCTCCACTACCGTTTGATAGGAACCGGGACTCAGGGAAAGCGTCGTGTTCATACTGGTCGAATCCACGACATACGTCAGCTTGTTATTGATGTAAATGCCCATCGATGCGACCCCTGCGGAGCAGGTCGTCGTAGTGGCTGACGCTACGTAGTGGACGGGAGAACTTACGGTCGATCCATTAGTTGGGCTGCTGACGCTGACCGTGGCGAAAGCAGTGCTGGTCAAGGCAAGGAAGAACATCAGGGCAAAATACTTCGCGTACGTCATGCGGACTGCCTCCGGCAACTCTGTCGAGCGAACGTGGGCCCGGGGAACAGGTGTCGCCTCCTGGAAGGAAGCTTCACCATGCTGCGACGTGCAGAGGTCTTTCGGGGGAAAGGCGGCCGATCGAACTACGGGCAGATAAGATGCGGTCTGACCCTTGTCAGGATGGCTAACGAGAGGCAGCTCTGTACACATCGAACTTATAGAACGGATGCGCCGGGAGTTAGAGCCCTCTTATCGCCGGCGTCCTGTCGACTGAAGTACCTGAGGGTATCATTACGACTAATCGCGGCCGTATTATTACGCAGGTAACTTAGAGGTAATCATGGAGCCCTTCGACTGTCGCAGAGAAACACACCGATTGCCTGCGTTCGTGAAGAAGCAACACCGGCGGCGTAGACAGACCGGCATCCGTCTGTCTGCCTGTCTTACGGTGTCACCAACGGCGGATTCGTATCCACCGGCCGCGGCGCCGAGATGATCGCCTCCTCATGGACCGCATATTCGTTCAGGATGACCGCCACCAAAACCGCCGTGGGCACTGCCACCATGGCGCCGATAATCCCGGCCAGCGACGACCCGATCAGCAGTGCGATCAGAATGGTGAGTCCGGCAAGGTCCACCTGGGTCTTCATAATCTTCGGGGTCAGCCAGGTATTTTCGAGCTGCAGGTAGATGAAATAGAAAATCAATACCCCCAGCACCTTGCTCCACGAATCCAGCGCGGCCACCAGCACAACCATGCTTACCGAAACCAGCGCTCCGGCCACCGGAACGATGTTGGCCAGCCCCATGATCACGCCCAGCGCGTAAGCATAGCGAACATGCAGCAGGAAAAATACGATGGTGCTGGAAACTCCGAGGATCAGCATCAGCGTTCCCTGGCCCAGCAGCCACCGCCCCATGCGCGCGGAGGCGCGGTTCAGCGTCTGATCCAGGCGCAACCGCCGTTCCACCGGAAACAGCGACAGAAACCATGAGTACGCTTCGTCGCCCTCGATGATGAAGTACACCGTCAGCACCAGGCCGGTCAGCACCCGCGCCACGGTTCCCGCCCAGTCGCCGGCAAATTTCACCGCATAGGTCGCGAAATTCGCATACATGTCCTGCAGCTTTTCCTGCAGCGCATCCAGATCGATGCTGCGCAGCACGGGCAGGCGTTCGAGCCGGTTAAAGAACTGCGGCCCCTTCTGCGGCAGTTCGCGAATGAATTCCCGCAGATCGTGAAAGGCCGGCGTCAGCGCGAAAAAGAAGAACAGAGCCAGGCTGCCGAAGGTGAGCACCATCAGCAGCATCACCGCCATACCTCTGCCCGGGTGCCATTTGCCGATGCGCAGGTTCATGATCGCGCGCACCACCGGCATCAGGACCACGGCGAAGAGCGCGCTCACATAGATCACCACCAGCACATCGCGCAGCAGCCAGGCGAGATACAGCCCGATCGCTACCCCAAAGGCAAAGAGTACTGTCGCGCGCGGTCCGAGATTCTTCATGCCGGCACCCCGCGTTTCGGCTGTTCCAAGCCCGATACCACCCACTGCGCAATGCGTTCCGCCACCTGTTCCGGGGAGATGCCCGCGGTCGCCACCGTCAGATGAGCCTGGCGGTACCACGCCAGACGCGCGTCATAGCGCTCCGCCAGACGTGCACGGTCCGCGAGCACCGGACGCACCGGCGCCTCCGCGTCCCCGCTGCAGCGTCGAATCAGCGTCTCCAGAGGAGCCTCGAGGAAGATCAGTGCGCAGTCGGGCAGCGACGCCAGAAATTCCCGCGTGCCTGCGGTTTCCAGCGCTCCGCCCCCCAGTGCCAGCACGGTTGCGTCGACGACCGCACTCTCCCGGATCGCGGATGCTTCCATCTCGCGGAAAGCAGGCTCCCCAGCGCGCGCAAAGATCTCGGCCACAGTCATCCCGGCTCGCGCCTCCACAACGGAGTCTGAATCCAGAAATCGCCATCCCAGGCGCGCAGCGAGCAGGGAGCCGACCGTGCTTTTCCCCGCGCCCATAAAGCCCGTAAGCACAATTCTGCTAACAGCGACCGCCGGCCATGGCGTCTGCCTGCTCATGAGTTTTGATTATAAGAAGCGGAACGGAGAGAGCGGCCCCTTATTTCCTGCCTGCCGGGATGGAGGAACTTCCCGGCCGGTCCTGACGGATCGCCTGCTGAATGTTTTCCCAAACAGCGGGGCTGGGGTCATGGATCGGCAGCAGCAGCCGAGCCTGAGCCGCAATGTACTCCAGATCACGCACCAAAGCGGCACAGTTCTCGCAGGTCTTCAGGTGCTCATGCGAGCTAAGGTCGCTGTTCGTCTCGAACAGCTCGGGCAGGGTCTCCTGAAATTCCGTACAGGTCATGGTTCGATCCATCGCGCGCAGCACCATCACGCGATTTGCTCCTTCCGCTGCCCGGTCCTCAATAGATCGCGCAGTTTCATCCGCGCCTTGTGCAGCTGCGATTTGCTGTTCCCGATCGAACAATCGAGCATCTCCGCTATCTCATTATGCTCGTATCCTTCCACATCGTGCAGCACAAATACCAGGCGGTAGCCCGGAGGCAGGTTCTCGATCGCGCGCTCCAGCGTCACGCGGTCGATCGACCCCGACAGGGTCAGATCCCGCGCTCCGATATCTTTGCGTGGACCATCGTCCTGCGACGGCTCCAGCGTCTCTTCCAGCGATACCTGCGGCAGGCCTTTGCGGCGCAGGTGCATCAGCACCACGTTCACCGCCAGCCGATGCAGCCAGGTCGAGAACGCCGAGTCTCCGCGAAACGTGCCGATCTTGCGGTAAAGCTGCAGGAATGCCTCCTGCGTCAGGTCTTCAGCCTCGGCGACATTGCCCAGCATGCGCAGGCACAGCGAGTAGACGCGCCGTTTGTGCATCGAATAGAGAATTTCAAACGCCCGGCCATCCCCCTCGCGCGCCTTATCGATAGCTTCCTGCTCGCCGGCGATCGGCGGATTACGACGAAGGTGCTGGTTAGCCGGCCGCGGCTGCGTCGGGCCTGGGTTCATCAGTACAAACCTTTCCATGCCAATTGTTCCATGGTTGGGCGCTCCAGTGGGTCTGCTGTTCGGAATCTTCGGCGCAGTCAGAGTCATAGAGGAAGAGTTTTTCCGGAAAACGGCAATATCCGCTATGACGCAGCAGGAGGGACCGGGGGTTGCTCCGGACAGAAAGGCAATTCAGGCAGGCGGGGCGGCGCACGCGGGACGCACAGCAGGGTGCTGCGCGTCCGTGGCAGATACGAGGAAACTTAGCGGCCGAAAAATCCGGCGTTCTTGGCGGTGTAGCTCTGCCACTTTTCGGGCAGATCGTCGGCGGCGTAGATGGCCGAAACCGGGCACACCGGCACGCATGCGCCGCAGTCGATGCACTCCACCGGATCGATAAACAGCTGATCGGATTCGGCGTGTTTCGCCTCGTCTTTCTTGGGGTGGATGCAGTCCACCGGACACGCATCGACGCACGCGGTGTCCTTGGTGCCGATGCAGGGTTCCGCAATCACGTAAGCCATGAAGTTCCTCTTCGGGAGTGGGAGTGAGTGACAGCAATCGTAACCCGAGGTAGAAGCCGGAGCATCGCTGCCCCGCGCTGACCAGCCGCGGACGGAGCAACTTCCCTGCAGTCCCTCAAGCCCGATTGTTCTGACAACCGACCATTCTAGCAGGGCAGATTCGCGCCGCAACCTGCGCTCTCCCCACAAGGAAAACTTTCGAAACCATTGCTGCGTTTTTGCCGGCGAGACTGCCGGTTGGCGCTGCTGACAGGTCTTAGCTCTTGCTTCGCGCCCGAGCCGCCGCAAACTCCGCCGGCGTCGGGATGGGGTGCAGATTGCGCCCGGCGAAAAGATCGCTGAAGCGCGCAATCAGCTCGTCGCGCAGCAGCCCATTGGTAGCCAGCGTTTCACTGCTGTCCAGCCGAAACGGCTCGCCGTCGAAGCGGCTCATGCTTCCGCCGCCCTCCAGCACCATCAGTGCGCCCGCCGCAGTATCCCATGGATTCAGATGAAACTCCCAAAACCCATCGATCCGCCCGCAGGCCGTATACGCCAGATCGAGCGCTGCCGATCCGGCCCGCCGCACCCCGTGCGAGCGCAGCGTGAGCTCCTGATAGAAGTGGATGTTGGGGCTCGCATGCCGCTTCCGGCTGGGAAACCCGGTCGCCAGCAGCGCTTCCGAGAGAGTCGCCGTCTTCGACACATGCACCTGGCGTCCGTCCAGCCACGCCCCTTTGTCTTTCTCCGCGACAAACAGCTCGTCGCGCGTTGGATCGTAAATCACACCCGCAATGAGTGTGCCGTCCTCGCCCGGAGCGAGCCCTGCCGGCCGGTGCTCCAGCCCCAGCGAAACGCAGAACACCGGAAATCCATGAGCAAAGTTCGTGGTTCCATCTACCGGATCGACGTACCAGCGATATTCGCTCTCGATCTGGCGCCGCGCGCCTTCCTCACCGAAAATGCCATGGTCGGGAAACACCGACCCGATCCGCTCGACGATTAGTTTTTCCGAAGCGCGATCGGCTTCCGTCACCAGATCGACGTCGCCTTTGTACTCGGTCTCGACGCCGCGCTCGAAATACTCCCGCAGCAGCGCTCCGGCTTCCAGCGCGATTACGGCCGCTCGCGTTGCGATCTCCAGATGCTCCGGAACCCTCGGCTGAGTCAACAGTTCTTTTAGAACTTCCTTCACCGGCCATCCTCAGATGCGCGTTCAGCCGTGTCGTTGCGGCGCACGCGCCGGCGAGCATCGCGCCCATGCTCCGTAATCGTCCTGATCTGATTCTTGTAGATGAACAGATTCGGCTTGCCCTCTCGCGTCAGGCGAATCATCCGGTCATCGAAATACTCGATCCAGCCCGTGACCGTCTCCCCATCGCGCAGTTTCACGTGAACCGGTACCTGCCGTTCGCTCAGCGAGCGCAAATAGAGGGCTTCCTGGCCGGTCTCCCCGGGGGGAGGCGCCTTTTGCCGGCGGCGGGAGGCGTTGTCAGACGGCATAGACCCATTGTAGCGGAGCAGGACGAGCATTAATCCATCACCACCGCGAACAACATGTGCAGCAGCGCCAGCACGATTGCGCCAATGATCGCCGCGCCCCACGTTTCGACATAAAAACCAGGCACCACATTCCCGGCCAGCTTGAGGATAAACGCGTTGATGATCAGGAAAAATAATCCCAGCGTCAGAATGGCCAGCGGCAGCGTGATCAGCTTCAGCAGCAGACCGAGCGTCACATTCAGCAGTCCAATCACCAGCACCGCAATCAGCGCCGAGGAGAAGCTCGCGATACGGAACCCCGGCACCAGCTTCGCCGTAATCAGCAGAGCAAGCGCATGCAACAGCCAACGCACCAGCAGTCGCACCATACTGTTTCGACTCCTTCGTACTCCGGGTCCTGCCCGGAAATGCCAACAGCTTACGCTATGATCGCTGCACCACAAAAAATGTTGTTCCGCCTCGACGTTCGTACTACTGCAGGCTTCGCCTTGTTGCTGATCTTCTGCGCCGCGACACTCGCCGCCTCCGCTCAGGCCTCCTCCGATGCACCCATCCCCGATCCTCTCACGCTCATCAACCAGGTCCGCGATCATCAGCGGCAGATGGACAGCATCCGCGAGAATTACACCTTTCGCGAACTCGACACGACCCAGGAGCTGAACAAAAACGGCAGCGTGAAGAAGACCGAATCCGAGCAATCGGAAGTGTTCTACGTCAACACCCACGAGGTGCGCCGCCTCGTGCAGAAGAACGCCAAAGACCTGAGTCCTGATGAGCAGAAGAAGGAGCAGGACCGCGTCCTGAGGCAGATTCAGAAAGCGCAGCAGACGCCGCCCGGACAGGCTCCATCCGGCCAGGTGGTCATCAGCGTCAGCCGCATTCTCGCCATGGCCAAATTCTCCAGCCCGCGCCGCGAGACGCTCGACGGCCGCAGCACCATCGCCTTCGATTTTCAGGGCGATCCGCACGCGAAGGCCAGGAACATCGCCGAAGAAGCCGCGCGCCGCACCTCCGGCACGGTCTGGATCGACGAGAAAGACCGGCAGGTGCGTCGCTTAACCGCCCGCCTCACCGACAATGTTCATGCCGGCTTCGGCCTCTTCTCCCTTGGAAAAGGCAGCAATCTCGTCTTCGATCAGAAGCTCATCAATAACGAGCTTTGGCTTCCGACCGGCGGCGACATCTACCTCGTTGCTCACGCCATCGGCGTCCTCGGATTCCGTGCCAACATCCACGTCACGGATGACGACTACCGCAAATTTCATGCTGTCGCTCAACAGGCCGGCGCGACCGTCACACAGTAGAATCCGCCGCCCGGGTGCGCCATCGAATGCCCATGGACGATCTCCTGCTCCGCACCTTCCGCCCCGGCGATGAGCCAGCCTTCCAGCGCCTGAACGAGGACTGGATCAGCAAGTACTTCGCGATTGAGCCCGCGGACCGCGTGGTTCTCAGCGATCCGCGCACCCACATTCTCGATCCTGGCGGTCAGATTTGCATTGCGGAACTCGACGGTTCCGTAGTTGGCTGCTGCGCTCTGGTTTTCACGGCGCCCGGCGAACTGGAACTCGCCAAAATGACGGTCGCCGAATCGGCCCGCGGCTGCGGTATCGGCCGCCGTCTGCTGCAATTCGCCATCGCGGTAGCCCAGCGCATGGGCGCCAGCCGGCTCTGTCTCGAGTCGAACAAGCGAGCCGCTGCCGCAGTCCATCTCTACGAGCAACTGGGCTTCCGCCACCTGCCCGGTCCGCAGCATGAGTCGAAATACGCGCGTGCCGATGTTTTCATGGAGCTTCCGCTGAATCGGTCCTGACCTCACACACGATCAGCGGACACGATCAGCGGAGACTACCCGCCAACAGACCGCACGTCCCGGACTTACTGAGGCTGCGCTTCGTTCTCGCCGCCCCGCGGCCCACGCTGATGCATCGACTCGAATTTCTGCTTCTGCTGGTCGTTCAGGACCGCCTCGATCTTACCTTTCGTGTCCTGCTGGATCGCCTGCATCTTGCTGTGACGATCCTCGCGCGACAGCGACTGATCCTGGAACAAAGCCTGCATTTTCTGCTGGCGGTCGGCAAGGATCGGTTTGATCTGGGTTTGCTGGTCGGCCGTAAGATCCAGCGCCCTGGTCATGTGGGCCAGCTGCCGGTCGGGATCCATCTGGCGATGCCCATGGCCCCACTGGCCCTGCTGCTGTTCCTGTGGTGCCGGCGCGGTGTTGTCCTGCGCATAGAGGGCGGATGTGGCGCCACACGCCAGAACTCCGCCGAGTGCAAGGGTAAAGAGTGTGTTTCTCATGCTTCTGATTCCTCCAACTGCTCATAGAAACCCGCATCCATTCGGCACAGTTGCGAGTTGCATCCCCGCGGGGGCCGCCACGTTCAGGCCGCGCTCAGGCTGGCTGCACGCGAACAGACGAGACCTGGCCCATGCAGGATGCAGAGAACGTAAGTTAATTTTCCGAAGCAATGAAGCCCTTACCGCCGGTCCTGAACCGGGCGGCCCTGGCGGACAGAACCTTCCCGCGTTTTACCGGGCGGCAGACGCAGCGGCCGACGATGCGGCCTCATGGATCGCCACCGGCGGCATCGGCACCGCTGCGGAGCGCAGGCCGCAGCGCACCAGATTCGTCGCGTCTTCCGCCGCATTCGGCAGATACGCATAGGCAAAGATCGCCCGATATTCCTTTTCGCCCGGATAATTACACATCGCGCAGCTCGGCCGGTACTCAATCGCCGGATGATCCCGCATTGGCTCGCTCCACTCCCTGAATCCGTGCGCCGGAACGGTGAGATATTCGGGATCGGCCGGCGCCGCCGGGGGCTGGTACGCAAACATCGGCCCGCGCTCCCGCTCCGCGTCGACCAGCGCCCCGCCACGGCCAGCCGACGCCCGCCACAACCAGCGGCCTCCGACCAGCGCATACCAGTGCGCGCTCGATGGCACCGGCTGCTCCAGCCGAATCTGCTTCTTCGTTCCATTATCGATACGGAACAGGAAGCCCGGCCCGGTTCCCGGTGCAGCCTCGGCCAGATAGCTCGCCGTCAGGGTGATTCCGGAACAGGGCAGCACATAGGGTCCGGGACGGTGCACCACCCCGGCCGCCAGACTTCCGGCTCCTGCCAAAAGCACCGCCGGCAGACGCTGCAGCAGCGCTCGTTTCATCGAAGCAGTCGGCAAGTCGCGGTTCAGCTCCGGCCCAGAGCGTTCAGGTCGATCGATTCGTATTCCTTGCGCTCGATTCCCGCCCGAATTTGCTGCGGAGTCTTCCCCGCCTTGGTCATCCTGTAGGCGTAAGCCTCTTCCGCCGCACAGGTTTCGCAGATCGCACCATGCGTCCCTTCAAAACAGCTGTGCAGGCTCTTGTGCCCCAGTGCCCGGTCGCAACGGCAGTAGCACGGCAACTGGTAGAGCACATTGGGAATCTGCGCCGCCTCTTTGTAAACGGCAACCTGCCACGGCTGATGGAAATAAGGCCCGGTCAGCTGGTCGCCTGACAGCAGCGGCGGCAAAGTCTCGCCCTTCGCGGGTGGCTGTGCGTGATATGCAGGCACATCGTCCTGCGGATCGGACCACTGCGCATGCACCGCGGTGGGGTTCGCCGGGATCGCATAGACTGCCATGACCAGCAGGGCCAAAACAACGCTGAAGAGAACTCGTTTCAACATCCAGGGATCTCCACAGCTATCCTAACCCGAGGCGGAAACCCGGCGTTCAAATGGGATAGCGGGACGAATGGGAAGGGGTCGTTCTGCCGCCAGAAAAAAAAGACGGCACGAACGGTTAATTGTTCGTGCCGGGAGGCCAGTGACGCAACTTATAAATAAACTCTCAAACCAGCCGGGAATTCTTGGTCGCCAGTCCGGTTTCAAATTCCTTCGCTTCTTATGATGCCTGCGGCTGCCATCGGGCTGCAGCGAATTTCCAAAATCGGTAAATCTGTTTCTCTTCCGTTACCAAATACTGTAACCCAGATCGGGACCGCATACAAGGGGCTTTTTCAACCGTTATTATTTTTATTGCACGTGCAGCGAGTCTCTTTTTGGCCTCGCAGGCTCCCATTTTCCGTATGCTCACGCCCCCATCCCAACTTGATTCCGCCACCGAACCCGCGTCATCCCCAGGGCTGCGGGCTCTTCGTACCGGCCTGCTCATCGCCGGATCAGCTCTCTTCGGAGGCCTGGCCGTCGCGCTCTGGCACCGGAAGGCGCTCACCAGACTCCGCCAGGCGGTTGAGGCTCCCGACCAACCCTCTTCTTTACCAGACGCAGAAGATACCTGAAAGTTGCGGAACGGCGGTTCCTCCCACCCCAAAACGCTGCCGATCTCCAGTTCCTGACCGGGAAAACCGGCCCGGATTCTCTATCCGAGACTGTCGATACCTGCCGCCAGATCGAAATCCCGTTCGGTCAGGCCGCCGGCGTCATGGCTGACCAGCGCCAGCCGCACCTTGTTGTAGCGAATGTCGATGTCGGGGTGATGTCCCGCACCCTCCGCCATCTCTGCCACCCCGTTCACAAACTGCATCGCCTCGACGAAGTTGGCAAACTCACATAGCCGGACCAGTTCCTTGCCGTCCAGCTTCCACAAGGGCAGCGCCGTCAGTTTTGCGGCGATGGTTTTCTCGTCCAGCACGGGCATACCGTTCTCTCCAGGTGGCGGCACTCTCAGGACTCAGGCCCCGGTTATACCTTCAGATCTTCGATGGAACCGGCAAACGACAGTGGCGAAAAACGCGGATGCCGCGTCATCTCCGCCCGCAGATCCTCCCACAGACCGTCCGGCAGTCCCAGATAGACTTCCACGATGCCGGGATCGAACTGGGTGCCTGCGCATCGCTGAATCTCCCGCCGAGCCGTTGCATACGTGCTTGCCCGCCGGTACGGGCGATCCGAGGTGATCGCATCCAGTGTATCGGCAACCGCGAAAATGCGGGCACCCAGCGGAATCTCATCGCCTTTCAAGCCGCGCGGATATCCGTTCCCGTCATAGTACTCCTGGTGGGCGTAAACGATTTCCGCTGCTTCCTCCAGAAACGGAATCTTGCGCAATATCTGATACCCCCGCGCGCAGTGCTCCCGCATAATCGCCTGCTCCTCCGGATCCAGCCGACCCGGCTTCAGCAGAATTGCGTCCGGTATCGCCATCTTGCCGATGTCGTGCAGAAAAGCGCCGCGCGCGATCACCCGTGTCTGCGCCATCTCCACGCCGCAGTGCCGCGCCAGCGCGATCGTGTAGGCCGTCACCCGCCGCGAATGTCCTTCCGTCTCTGCGTCTTTCAGGTCCAGTGCGTCGCCCAGCGCCTCGAGGGTGATGTCGTATGACCGCTCCAGGTCGGCCATCGCCTGGCGCAGCATCTCGGTCCGCGCCGAAACCAGCTGCTCCAGGTTGTGCCGGTAAACCGAGTTCTGCTGCACCAGCCGCCGGTAGTCCAGCGCCCTGCGCACCGTGACCAACAGCTGCTCCTTCTCAAACGGCTTCAGCAGATAATCGTAGGCGCCCTTGCGCATGGCTGAGATGGCCACGCCCACATCGTGGATCGCGGTCACCATCACCATGGGCGTGTCCGGATGCACCTCCCGGATCCGCTCCAGCAGGCCGATTCCGTCCAGCCCGTTCATCACGATGTCGGAGAGGATCAGATCGTAGGGTGGATCGTGTTCGACGTGCTGAATCGCTTCCAGTCCATTGGAGGCCAGGACCGGCGTGTAATTCGACTTCTCCAGCATGGCGGCCATGAGGGTGCGAACGTAGGGTTCGTCATCCACAATCAGAATCCGCTCTGACGCCACTTCCCCTCCACGGCCAGGGCTCTGCCCACGTCTGCTTTGTTTTATCGGTTCGGCGAAGATTCCCAATCTATCCTAACCTGGCTTTTTTGAGCCCCATATTCAATTCCCGGAACGGGGGATTGCGGAAGTCCCTTCTGAACCGTACTCTGTGTGCAATCCAGGCGAGCGGAATTCGTAGCGTCATATGCTGCCATCCCGCGGAGCGTTTTTGGCGTCCAAATCGCTCGTGGCCCGGACGTGGTAAGCTTCATTTGCTGTACCAGCTGCATCAGACAAACGCATGTTGCTCGACCCGGAAAAACATTTCGCCAGAGTGACCGCTCGTGAGATGGCGCCCAGTACTCTGGAGCAGCGCCAGAGAGACGTCTACGACAGCCATCGGCATCGTGTCTTCTCCGTCTCCTACTACATGACCGGCAGCGAGATTGACGCGGAAGACCTTCTCCAGGGAACGTTTATCCGCGCCTTCCATCGCGCTGAGGAGCCCGACCGCGAGATCGTCGACGCTTCGCTCCTCGAGCAGCTTCGGGATCAGAAGGTCCTTGAAGAGGATGCCGACCCCACTTTGCCCGTCCCCGCGTCCGCGGCCCTCTCGTCGAAGCGCAATATCCTGCGTGCCGAGTTAGAGGAAGCCATCCGCTTCCTGCCCTCCACCGAACGCCTCATCTTTTTGCTCATGGACGTGGAAGGCTACCCGGTCCAGCGGGTCGCCGAACTGCTCCGCATGACCACCACTGCCGTCATGCGCTCGGCAATCGCCGCCCGCATCCGCCTGCGGGGCGAGCTCGCCGCCATTCGCGAAAACGACCAGCAGGCCGCCTAGAGCCTGTTATTAACTTTCCCGCGGGTGGCGCTGGGAGCCAGTTTTTCTCAGTTCGAGAAGCGGGGAGCGACGAATATCGGGAATCTTCGAGCGACGAGCGACGACGAAATGGGGAAAACTGGCCGAAGCCCGGAGGGTTGCGGCGAAAACCGGGGCCATACTTCGTTGTCGTCCTCGACAGTGGACCCGCCACAGCCGTCGTCCTCCGCCTCGTCTGGCCCGGTTTTCTCTCGCAACGCCTCCCACGCGAAAGTTAATAACAGGCTCCAGGTAGTGTCCCGGAGATTCGGGGCATCCCTCGCACGAAGCAACCGCAGGTCCTTCGCAGCGCCAATCGACTCCTTCTCGATTTCCGTCCACTGAGTCGCTCTCACGGCACCATCGAGTCAACCTCCATCCTGCTATTGTTCCGGCATGGGCGTCCGCAAGATTGTCCACATCGATATGGACGCTTTCTATGCGTCGGTGGAACAGCGCGACGATCCGAGCCTGCGGGGAAAGCCGGTGGTGGTCGCCTGGCGGGGCAGCCGTTCGGTGGTGTGCGCTGCTTCCTACGAAGCGCGGCGCTTCGGGGTGCGATCGGCGATGCCGGCGATGCGAGCGGAGCGCCTGTGCCCGGAGGCGGTGTTTGTCCCCCCGGATTTTCCGCGGTATCGGGCTGTCTCGCGGCAGGCGCGGGAGATTTTTCGCCTCCATACGGATCTGATCGAGCCGCTTTCGCTCGACGAGGCTTACCTCGATGTCACGGAAAACAAGTGCGGGCTGCCAACGGCAACCCGGGTGGCGCGTGCCATCCGCCAGCAGATTCGCGATGAACTCCACCTGACCGCCTCGGCGGGGGTGGCCCCGAATAAGTTTCTCGCCAAGATTGCCTCCGACTGGCGCAAGCCCGATGGCCTGTTCGTCATCCAGCCCGAGGACATCGACACGTTCCTGCCACCGCTGCCGGTCGAGCGGCTGCCCGGGGTCGGGAAAGTGACGGCGCAGAGGCTGGCGAACTTCGGCATCCACACCGTCGGCGATTTGCGCGAGATGGAGTTGTCCGTGCTCGACCAGCAGTTTGGGCGCCATGGCCTGCGACTGCACGAGCTGGCGTTCGGCATGGACGACAGCGAGGTTGTGCCGAACCGGCCGACACAGTCCATCTCGGCCGAAGACACATTTGAGCAGGACATCTCCCTCGATGAGACGGAAGAGGCAATCCGTCGGCTGGCTGAGAAGGTCTGGGCCGCGTCGCGGAAGGAAACGCGGGTGGCGCGAACGGTGGTTCTGAAGCTGAAAACGGCCGAGTTCCGGATCATGACGCGGAGCCTGACCCCGGGCGCACCGCCTTCATCATGTGAGGAGCTGACCAGCATGGCGCTTGCTCTGCGAGAGCGCGTCGATCTGGGGCCATCGCAGCGCTTCCGCCTCATCGGGGTGGGCCTGGGCAACTTCCGCGATCCCGACGAGGCCCTGGAACAGCCGGTTCTGTTCGAAGAGCCAGGATAGAGTCTTTTCTTCTACGGCTGGCCGTCGGGCGAGGGGTTGGCGGCGGTGAAGTCCGAGCAGCAGGGCTTCTCGACCGCGGTGAACTCCATGAGCTCGACGCGGGTCAGATCCGGATCGTAGACGTTGAACTGCCACTTGCCATCTTTGCCGAGCTGCGGGCGCGGAGGTTCCTTGCCCAGGCGGCTTTCGGAATCCAGTTTGGTAACCGAACGCTCCATGTTCTCGACGCCCAGCGAGAAGTGGTTCAGCACGCCAAGCTGCTTCTGGGAGATTTGCGCGGGTACGCCGCTGCCCGACGGCCCGCTGGTGAGCATGTATTCGAGCCAGTCGTGGCCGTCGGGCACCTGCTGCGAGACCCAGTCGGTCTTGTCGGGCTGCATGCCGCCGTGCCAGTAAGGCCTGAACCCGAGTACTTCCCGGTAGAACGTATCTTCCTTCTCCCGGCTGTGCACCAGCATGCCGACGTGGATAATGCGGCGGCCGATGGGATCGGCGCCCGGCAGTTCATAGAGAGCGGAGATCTTTTTTAAAGAGAGCAGCTTCGCCGGCGGCTCGACGAACTGCACCTTGTTGCCCTCGGGATCCCTGACTTCGAACCATTCGCTGCCATCGCCGGCATGTTCGACGGACTGAGGAACGGAGATACCGTGCGCCCCGAGATAGGCGCGCAGTTGCTCCGCATTGGCAGTCATATATCCGATGTGATCCAGCCGGTTGACGCCGGCGTCGGCCGGCATGGGCAGAACCTCGATGAACTGCTCTTCGTTGACGTAGTAGCGAACCCCCTGCGGGTTCTCGGGATCGTCGGCCTTTTTCAGCCCCAGGTTGTGAACATAGAAATGCTCTGCCCCCTGCGCGTCGCTGGTGTAGACAGCCATGTGCGAGATGCCGAGAATCGGCGGCCGGGTTTGAGCCGCGCAGGACAGAACTGTGAGAAAGACGCCTAAGAAAGAAAGACGCATGAACCTGGAACCCTCCCGAATGCGTATCCCAAATGCGTATCCGAACGCGTATCGAGGATATCGCAACGTGCAGGAAAATCCACGCTGCGGGAGAGCATCGCCCGGGATACCATGTCCCCACGAATGAAACGACGGAAGAAGACTTCTTCGCCGAATCTGCTGCGCTTTTTTCTGGCCCTCTGGATTGTCGCCAGCCTCGGCTATTGGATCGCGGTCCTGGCAGATGTTTGGCAATTGACGGTCCACTGGGATCAGCGGGTGGATGTTCCGTTCAATTACAATCCCGATTCGCACGAAATCAAGAAGGACCGACTGCAGCCGGAAGCGATCGCCGCGGGGCTGGTGGCAGGCGATCGCGTAGACGGGCTGAACGGCGCCGATTACACCGGAACGGCACAGTGGTCCTCGATTTTGGCCGAAAGCCATCCCGGCGATGTTATGGAGGTCGAGTACAGCCGCCCAAATGGCACGCGCGCAACCGCCACCCTGACCCTGGTGAAGCCGGTGTACCCGCACAGCCGGACGCCGCTGATTACCTTCTGGCAGGAGTTTCTCGTGTCAGGGCTGCTGCCGCTGCTCTGTCTGGGAATTGGCTACTGGGTCGTATTCTCCCGTCCCACCGACCGCAATGCGTGGCTGCTGCTGGTCCTGCTCACCTTTCCCAGCGTTATGTTTATCGACACCGGACTGGCCACGGGCGTGGGATTTTTCCTGCGCGGGTTCTGGTATCAGACGCTGCAACTGGCCGGGGCGCCAGCCCTGTTTCTCTTCGGAGTCTATTTTCCTGAGCGGTCCCGCCTTGACGCTCGGGCTCGCTGGGTAAAGTGGGCCCTTCTGGGAATTTTTGCTGTCTGCCTATGCTTTCTGTATCCGGCGATCTTCGAGGATTATTACGGCGGCGGCGATGGACCGTTCCTCGCCCGCGCCAGCATTCATGTCGACACCATCGTCAACGCTCTGAACCTGCTGTTTGTCCTTCTGTATCTCGTTATTACCCTGGATAAGCTGCGTTCCGCATCGACCCAGGATGCGCGCCGGCGCCTGCGCGTGCTGACCGCTGGCATGAGCGTCGGCATGAGCGCCCTGCTGATCGTCTTCGTGCTGCTGCCGCACTTCGGTATTCGCGGCGGGGAGGCGCGATCCTACTGGATCCGCTACCTGGGAGCGCTGCTGTTTATGCTGGCGCCGCTGACCCTGGCGTATGTGGTGCTGGTGCAGCGGGCGCTGGACGTTCGTGTGCTGCTGCGCATCGGCACCAGGTATGCGCTGGCCCGCGCGTCCCTGTGGGTGCTGCAGGCCGCTCTGCTCAGCGTCATTGGGCTGCTGCTGCTGCTGCCGGCGCTGCACAAGCAAGAGCCGGACTCCTCCGATATTGCCGGAGCCGGAATCTTCCTGGCGCTGATCCTGGCGCTGCGATTCGGCGTGAGCAAGCGTCTGCAGCAATGGCTCGATCGCCAGTTCTTCCGCGAGGCCTACAACGCTGAGGTGATGCTGAACGAGCTTTCCGACGAAGTGCGCCACTTCACCGAGACGCGGCCGCTGCTGGAAACGGTGGCGCGACGCATCTGCGAGACGCTGCACATCCGGCAGATTGCGCTTCTGCTGCGTCGGGGCGATGGATTCTATGTGGAGCAGGCGATCGGCGTCGCCGCGGATGGATCGCTGACGCTGCCGGCACAGGCTTCCTCGATTCGGTTTCTGGTGAACTCCAACGAGCCGGCGCGGCTGTACCGGAGCGATCCTGACGCCTGGTATCTGATGGCGGGAACCGCGGAGCGGCGCGCGCTGGATGTGCTGAATGCCGAATTGCTGCTGCCCCTGCCGGGCCGCAATCGGCTGATGGGGGTGATGGCGCTGGGACCGAAGCGCTCCGAAGCCGCCTGGTCGCGGACGGATTTGCAGGTGCTGCAGACGGTGGCGCGGCAAACCGGCCTGGCGCTCGAAGTGAGCGAGCTGGCGCACTCGCTGGCCGCCGAGGCCGCGCAGAGGGAGCGGGTGAACCGCGAGATGGAGATCGCCCGCGAGGTGCAGGA
Source organism: uncultured Acidobacteriota bacterium (assembly GCA_963825195.1). Classification (GTDB taxonomy): domain Bacteria; phylum Acidobacteriota; class Terriglobia; order Terriglobales; family Acidobacteriaceae; genus Palsa-343. The sequence continues at coordinate 2,651,747 of CAWGSD010000005.1, read as the reverse complement.
GCGGCTCTTCCCGCAGGAGATGCCGGAGCTGCTCAACGCATCCGTTGCGGGAGCCTGCCGGCCGGCGCTGGGAGTCGGCGGCGATTATTACGATGTGATCAACCTGGAGGATGGCCGCGTGGGTCTCGCCGTCGGTGACGTCTCCGGCAAGGGAATTTCGGCGGCACTGCTGATGGCCAGCCTGCGCGCCTCGCTGCGCGGGGTCACGCTCGATAACCCGCGCGATTTCGCCAAGCTGATGCACAAGGTGAACGTTCTGGTGTATGAGGCCTCCGCGTCGAACCGATACGCGACCTTCTTTTTTGCCGCCTTCGACCCGCGCACGCGCCGGCTGGAGTGCGTGAATGCCGGGCATAATCCACCGGTCCTGCTGCGCAATGGCCAGATCATCCGCCTCGAGGCGGATGGGCCGGTGGTGGGTCTGCTTCCCTTCGCGCCGTACACGGAACAGGCGCTGACGCTGGAGCCAGGCGACCTGCTGATCCTCTATACCGACGGCATCAGCGAAGCCATGACCCACGACGATGAGGAATGGGGCGAGGAGCGCATGATCGCGGCGGCACTGCCGGTTCGGCAGAAGAGCGCCAACGAAGTGCTGCGCGCGCTGATGTCCGCGGCGGATGCATTCACCGCGGGGGCGCCGCAGCACGACGATATGACGCTGCTGATATTGAAGCTGGAGTAGAAGGTATTTAAAGCTGGAGGAGCGCGGCGGAGCGCGACGATCAGCGCTCCGCTCTGCGTCGGGTTAGAGTTTCGCGAAGAAGGCTTTCATGCGATCGAGGCCCTCTTCCACGTCGGCGTGCGAAGTGGCGTAGGAGAGTCGGATGTGCTGGCTGGTCCCGAAGGCTTCGCCAGGCACCGTGACCACATGCGCCTCGTGCAGCAGACGCTTCGAAAGCTCCATCGCAGTCGGCACACCGGCTTTGCCCAGATATGCCGACACGTTCGGATAGACGTAAAAGGCGCCGTCGGGGGTGGTGCAGGTGACGCCGGGAATTTCGGCGAGGCGGCCCAGGATCTTGTCGCGCAGCTTCAGATAATCGGCACGCATCTCGGCGACACAGTCCTGCGACTCGCGCAGGGCGGCGACGGCGGCCTTCTGCACGAACGACGCGGTCGAGGAGGTGGACTGGCTCTGCAGCTTGCTCATGGCGGCGATCACCGGTTTGGGGCCGAGCGCATAGCCCGCGCGCCATCCGGTCATGGCGTAAGTCTTGGAGAGCGAGCCGAGCACCACGACATGCTCCTTCGCATCGGTGAAGGAGCCGCCGCTGACCAGCGCGCCGGTGTACTGCAGGTAGACATAGCACTCGTCGAGCAGCAGCCAGATGCCGCGCTCATGTGCGAGGCGGACGATGCGCTCCAGGTCCGCTGGCGAGACAACCGCGCCGGAGGGATTGGAGGGCGAGTTGAGGATGATGGCCTTCGTCCGCGGCGTGATCGCAGCTTCGATGGCATCGGCGGTGATGCGGAAATTCTCCGCCTCGCTGGTCTCGAGATAGACGACCTTGCCGCCGGCGTACTGCACGATGTCCTTAAAGGAAACCCAGTAGGGCACGGGCAGGATAACTTCGTCGCCGTGATCGACCAGCACCTGGATGGCGTTGAAGAGAGCCAGCTTGCCGCCGGTGGTGAAGACGGCTTCGTCGGCCGTGTAGTTCGAGCCGAAATCGGCGGCATGCCGCTCGACAATGGCCTGGCGCAGCTCCGGAATGCCGGAAACCACCGTATAGCGGGTGAAATTGGACTGGATGGCCGCAATGGCGGCGTCCTTGATATGCTGCGGCGTGGCAAAGTGCGGCTCGCCGGCGCCGAAGTCGACCAGCTTCGCGCCCTGAGCGCGCAGCTTCGCGGCTTCCGCGGTAACGGCCATGGTGGCGGAGACTTCAATCCGCCCGATGCGGTCGGAGAAAACTGCGGCTGCAGTCGTGGTCATGCAGCTATTTTTTCAGATTTTTTCCGATGGCGGTACACAATCGGAGCCAGCCTGTGCGAAATCTGCCGCTCGGGACCCATGCCTGCTTACCGCTCCCAAATTCGCGAAGAAGTTTTGCTGTCGGGTCCCGCCCATCTCGCAGCAATCCGGCGAGGAGATGCTCCGTACCGATGTGCCGATCATGGCGATGGTCGGCCTCTTCCAGGGCAAAGGACAAAACCGGCTTACTGGCACTCGAAAGGGGCCGATCTGTAGACATCTCACCGGGAGCGTTTACAGCGGGCGGTGCGCGCAGGCGGGAGCGCAACGCCTCGGGCGTGACCGACCCTACGGATAGACGGACAAGTATTTCCGGGGCAGCCTCAAGTAAGCCGACGAGCAGATGGGCCGTTTCTATCGTTGGCGACCCGACTGCAGAAGCTTCGCGAAGCGCAAAGAAGATCGTGCGGCGCGCATTCTCGGTATAGCGCTCGAACATGGGATTTCAGCGGCACAACTTCGCCGCCATCATCCCACGTTCACAGCCGAAAGTGAAGGCCCGTTCGCTTCAGGAGAAGTTCACGACGCGTTTGGCGGAGGTGACCACGTTCTGCGCGGAGTCGACGACGTCTCCCACAGCGTCTCTGCCGCGCTGGACGTACTTGCCGGCCTGTTCGCTCACCGAATTAGCGGTGTCACGAATGTATTCGTTCGCGTCTTCCCAGCCGCGGCGAAGCTGGCGGCGCGTGCGGACGCCGGACTGCGGCGCATAAATCAGCGCGAGAGCCGCGCCAGCGGCCACTCCCACACCAAAGGCTGCCCAAAATTTCCAGGTGCTCATCTCGTTTGCTCCTGTCGGATTAGCTGCTTAGCTGCATCTCTTAGTCTGATACCACGCCCTTCGCTGAGGTTGTGTAAATACGCGATTCCTGTGGGGTGGAAACGGAAAAGCCGCCCCGGAGGGCGGCTCTCAGCGGTACTTTCATCAGGAACTTACTTCTTTTCAGCTAGTTGCTGGGCCTGCAGGGTAACCAGCTCGCTCAGGTCCTGTTTCTCGAGGCCGTGGACGTTTTTATTGAACTCGTCCACTTTGCTCGACCAGTTCATCGAGCAAAACTTTGGTCCGCACATGGAGCAGAAGGCTGCCTCTTTGTAGTAGTCGTCGGGCAGCGTCTCGTCATGCATGGAGCGCGCCGTCTCGGGATCGAGCGACAGGGCAAACTGCTTCTCCCAGTCGAAGGTATAGCGGGCATAGCTGATGGCGTCGTCGCGATCGCGGGCGCCGGGCCGGTGACGGGCGATGTCCGCGGCATGCGCGGCGATCTTGTAGGCGATCATGCCATCGTGCACGTCCTTTTCGTTGGGCAGGCCGAGGTGCTCCTTGGGCGTCACGTAACAGAGCATCGAGGCGCCGTGCCAGCCGATCAGCGCCGCGCCGATGGCGCTGGTGATGTGGTCGTAACCGGGCGCGATGTCGGTGACCAGCGGCCCCAGCGTATAGAACGGCGCTCCGAAGCAGTACTCGACTTCCTTGTCTACCTGCTCTTTGATCTTGTCGAGCGGCACGTGGCCCGGGCCTTCGATCATCACCTGCACATCGCTTTCCCAGGCTTTGGCGGTGAGCTCGCCCAAGGTCCTCAGCTCGGAAAACTGCGCTTCGTCCGAGGCGTCGGCGATGCTGCCGGGGCGGAGGCCGTCGCCCAGCGAGAAGCTGACATCGTACTTCGCCATCACTTTCACAATGCGGTCGAAGTTCTCGTAGAGGAAGTTCTGCTTGTGGTGATGGGTCATCCACTGCGCCAGAATCGCGCCGCCGCGGCTGACGATGCCGGTGATGCGCTTTGCCACCATGGGCACGTACTGGATGAGCACGCCGGCGTGCACGGTAAAGTAGTCGACGCCCTGCTGCGCCTGCTCCTCGATGACTTCGAGGTAGACATCGATGTTGAGGTCCTCAAGCCGCTTGACTCTGGCCAGCGCCTCGTAAATCGGCACCGTGCCGATGGGGACCGGCGAGTGGCGCAGGATGGCGTCGCGAATCTCGGGGATATCGCCGCCGGTGGAGAGGTCCATCACAGTATCGGCCCCGTGCTGGACCGCCATGTGCAGCTTGCGCAGCTCCTCGTCGATATTCGAGGTGATGGCAGAGTTGCCGATATTCGCATTCACTTTGCATTTGGTGGCGATGCCGATGCCCATCGGCTCCAGCTCGGGGTGGTTGATGTTGGCCGGGATGATCAGGCGGCCTGCCGCTACTTCATCGCGCACCAGCTCCAGCGCGAGCTTTTCACGCTGCGCTACGTAAGCCATCTCCTCGGTGAGCAGACCCCTGCGGGCAAAGTGCATCTGCGACATGTTGGTGTCGCCGGTGCGGGCAGCCTCGGCCTTGCGGTTAGCGATCCAGCCGGCGCGCGGCTTCAGAATTTCAAGGGTGGGATTGGATGCTGCCATGGATCACCTCTCTCGGGTCGCAATGTGCGGGTTTTTCGATTCGATGAGCAAAGGGCGAAAACCGGATTATAAATTGCGCATGTGGCTATTCGTGGAGGAGCCTGGGGAAAGGCACCGAGCTCCCCAGCAACCAGCCTCGGCAGGCTCGTCTGCGGGTCAGTCCATTCGGGCTACAGGAAACGCGGTAAGCAGGAAGGCATAGTGGAGGAGGCTTAGTGCACCTGGGGAATTTGATTAGGCCGCCCGGGGGGCTAGAGTTTCGGTTCAGGCGCGGCCGTCTGTCCCCCGCAGCGACCAGACGCTGGGAGGGCTGACTAATGAAACTGAATGTAACCAGGGCTCTGCTTGGAATCGCTTCTCTGGCTCTCGCTGCCGGCATGGCATCCGCTCAGACAGACGTTTACAAGCTCAACTATTTCTCCAACAATTTTGCACCGGCGCCCGACGCGACGGTTCGGATCGACAATCCGGGCCTGACCTACGGGAACCTGTGCGCGATGGTCTATGTGTTCGATGCGGATCAGCAGCTGACAGAATGCTGCGGATGCCTCGAGACACATAATGGTCTGCGTACCATCTCGGTTCGCAGCAACCTGACCTCCAACCCCCTGACCGGTGTCGTATCGAGAAACGGAGTGATCAAGATCGTCTCCGCGGCGGTCAACAACTCTCCGTGCGATCCGACTTCGAACGTGAAGGCAACGCCGAACCTGCGGGCCTGGGTTACCCACATCCAGAACGCGGTTGGAACTTCCTATCCGATCACGGAAACCGAGTCCTCTGATTCCACACTGGGCGCCACGGAGCTTGCAAACCTGCAGGCGCAGTGCGCGTTCGTTGGCATTCTGGGCAGCGGCCAGGGCATTTGCAGCTGCGGAACCGGCGACTGATCTCCCTGGTTCAGGGCTGAAGTACCCGGACCCAGCCCGATCGGATCCGGGGCCGTCGAAACAGAAGACGCGCTTACGCCGGGAGCCTGCCTTAGCTGGCAGTCTCCCGGCGCTTGTGTTTGGGGGCGGAGATTGACCGGGTAGGGGCCGGGCGGGCCTCCCGATGCCCCGCGGCCAGCCAACTTTGTCGCCGCGTGATATTCGTCACATGCGCGGTTCGGCCGAGACTGCTTACAATAGAGCCATTATGACTAGCGGCAAAAGCCAGACTGTGCGGATTGCCCTGGCGGTCCTCGTGATCGTGGGCGCGATTGCCTATCTTGCGGTGACCGGCGTGGAGGCGAACAAGAGCTACTACGTCACCATCCAGGAGCTGCAAACGATGGGCAACAAGGCCTTTACCCGCCATCTGCGGGTCGCAGGCAGCGTCCAGCCAGGCACCATTGAGCGCAGCGGGAGCCACGCGAATTTCGTGCTGGTGGAGAACGACCGCAAGCTGACCGTCGCCTATACCGGCGAAGAGCCGCCGCCAGACACCTTTAAGGACAACAGCCAGGCGCTGGCCATCGGGACCTACGGCCGCGACGGCGTGTTCCATGCGACCCAGCTCCAGGCCAAGTGCGCTTCAAAGTACGCGCCGGCACAGCAGAAGCCGGGAACCAGCCAGGCTGCTGCCGCAGTCCCCAGCAAGTCTCAGTAAAGGCATTTTCGACCGACCCGCAGGACTTTGAGGATCAGCATGCCCCTCTCTACCGAGAACGCATCCGGAGTGCGTCTGCGTTCCTCCCCTCGGATCGGAGCCGCCGGTGATCTTCAGAACTGGGGCTTGCTGTTTGTGTTCCTCGTAGCAGTTCGCATTCCGTTCTGCCTGACGCACCACATTCAGGAAGACGCGTATATTACCTTCCGAACCGCATTTCACCTGGCCGATTTCGGCACCTACTCCTACAACCTCGGGGAGCGCGCCTTGGGCGTAACCAGCGTTCTTTATGGATTGCTGGTAGCCCTGCTGCGCCTGGTTTTCGGGCGGTTTGCAATTCGTGCAACGCTGGTGGCCGATTCCATTGCTTTTGTGCTCGCCGCGATGTTGCTGGCCAGGACGCTGTTTCGTACCGGTTGGCAGCAATTGGCCTTCTTTGTCCTGACGGCCACGCTGCCCGTCGCATTAACGATCAGCTATACGGGGATGGAGACTCCTCTGCAGGTCCTGTGCATCTGCTGGGCCCTCTACCTCATGCGCGCCGGCCAACCCTCCTGGACGGTATGCATTCCCATTTTTCTTCTGCCGCTCATCCGGCCGGATGCTATTGCTTTTGCGCTCCTGCTCGCACTTCTGGCGGGGAGCTTCCGCAGGATTTACGGCGCGCTCGCCCTGCTTGCTGCGCTGGCGGGATGCGCGTCGTTGCTGATGTTCAACAAACTGGTCGAAGGCTCCGCCGTTCCCATCACCATGCGGGCCAAGGAGATCAGCTATCACCCCAGCCACAGCGCCGCAGCCGTCCTGCACAGACTGATCGGCGTATTCCTGACCAACAGCTTTACCGGGCTCATCGAGAACCGCTTCTTTATGCGCACGGGTATCGTCTTTTTCCTGCTCTTTTGTGCCTGTGCCGCAGCAGCCATCCGGCAACAGAGGAGCACGCCCCTGGGACGAATCATGATCACCATCCTGGCCTGCGGCATCCTTATTCCGCTCTGCTACGTGGCGGGAGGCGTGATCTTCCCCTGGTATCTGTGGACCAGCGCATGGCTCCTGAGTACGTTCGCCTGCTATGAGCTCCTGGTTTGGACCGACGGCCTTTCCCCAGGCAGACGCCGATGGGTCCTGACAACTACACTCAGCGTGTGGTGCATGCTGATGGGCGTTCAATGGCTCTTCTCTTACAGCAAGGGCATGGAGGAGTATCAGTACCGAGCGGGCATCGGCCGGACCATCGCATCTCTGGCCCGTCCCGGTGACAGCCTTCTGCTCGAACCCGCCGGATATATCCCCTTCTTTGCCGGAATTCATACGGACGACGAGATTGGCCTGGTTTCCGAACGTGTTCTGGATTACCGCCTGCAGGACGGACGCGGCTGGTTTGTGCCCTGGCTCAGAGAGCAGAAACCAACCTTTGTCGTGGAACGCGACGATATCTGGCAGCACCGGACGGTCGATGCGGTGCCCATCTCTGCCGGCGACTGGCAATGGTTCACCACTCATTACCGCCTGGTCAGGCATTTCCATTACACGGCAGCTGATTACGTGCGAAATCCGCTGCTCCTGAGGCTGATTAAGGGAGGATCTGTCTCCAGCTACAACTTGTTTGAGGCAGATCAATGAAAGCGCTGCTCCCGAGTCTCGCAAGATGCAGGGCGTTGCGGAAACTATGAACGCCATTGTCCAAACCGAGTCGGTGTCCAAAATCTACGGCACCTTTGCGGCGCTGCGGAAGATCTCGGTCGAGTTCGAGCGGGGGCGCTGCTACCTGGTTCTGGGCGAGAACGGCGCGGGGAAATCAACGCTGCTGCGCACCCTCGCCGGTCTGCTGAAGCCAAGCTACGGTACGGTGCGCATCTTCGACCGTGAGGGCAAAGCGCAGGAGCCGATGGCGGCCCGCGACCGCATCGGCTACATGAGCCATGCCACGATGCTGTACGACGAGTTTTCGGGCGTCGAAAATCTGCGCTACTTTGCCACCCTGTATCGTGAGCGCGATTGTGTGGCCCCGGAAGAGGCGCTGCGCAGCGTGGGACTGGATCCCGACCTGAGCAGGCCGGTCGGACAGTATTCGCAGGGAATGAAGCAGCGGGCCTCGCTGGCGCGCGTGCTGATTTCGCGGCCGGAGCTGCTGCTGCTCGACGAGCCCTTTTCGAACATGGATATCGGTAGCGCGCATCAGATGCTGCGGCTGCTGGAGACCTTCAGAAGCGAGCACCGGACCATCCTGCTGACCACCCACCAGCGCGAACTGGCCGAGCCGCTGGCTGATTTTGTGCTGACGCTGCGAGCAGGGGCGGTCGAGTCGCTGGTGGAAGGCCCCTACACGAAGAACGGCGCGCTCACCTTCGCGGGGGGAGGGGCGGGACGATGAAACCGCACACGAAGACCAACGCGGCGCGGTTTCTGGATTCGCTGGGAATCCACTATGAAATCCGCGAATATGCGATCGACCCCGAGGAGTTCTCCGCGATTCTGGTGGCGGAAAAGATCGGTCTGCCGCCGGAGCAGGTCTTCAAAACTCTGCTTTGCGTCACCAGCGACCGCGAACACATCTTTGCTGTCGTTCCTGGTGACGCAGAACTGGATTTCAAAAAGCTGGCGCAGTCAGCGGGCGCACGCCGGACGGAAATGGTTTCGCTCAGGGACGTGCAGCCGCTGACCGGCTACGTGCGCGGGGGCGTGACCGTCTTCGGGGCGAAGAAGGAGTTCCCGGTCTACGTCGACGAAACCATCGAGTTGTTCGACGTTATTTCCGTCTCAGCCGGAGCGCGCGGTGTGCAGGTGGTGCTGGCACCGGCGGATTATCTGCGGGCTGCGAAGGCTACCATCGCCGCTCTGACAAAGGACCTTCACCCGGCAGGCACCCGTGAGGAGAAATCCGTATGAAGCGCGCATTTTTCCTGACTCACCTCGCCAAAGACCTGCGCCTCGAGTGGCGTTCCAAAGACGCCATTAATTCCATGCTGTTTTTTGCGCTGCTGGTGGTGGTGCTGTTCAGCCTGGCTTTCGATCCTACCCGCGCCGTCTCCCGCCAGATAGCGGGCGGCATTCTGTGTGTGGCCACGATGTTCGCGGCGGTCAGCGCGCTCAATCAGGCCTGGGCAAGGGAGCTGCGCAATCAGGTGCTGGACGCGCTGCGCATGACTCCGGCGCCTGGCGCTTCTCTGTTCCTGGGAAAGGCGCTGGCAAATTTCCTGTTTGTGACGGTGGTGGAGATCCTGCTCGCGCCGCTGTTCGTGATCTTTTACAATCTGCGCGCAATCGGCAATGGGTGGCTGCTGGCAGTCGTGCTCCCGCTGGGAACATGGGCGCTGATCGTAAACGGCGTTTTCTTCGCCGCGCTGTCGATCCGCACGCGCAGCCGCGAATTGCTCCTGCCCCTGCTGCTTTTTCCCATCTTCATCCCCGCCCTGCTGGGGATGGTGATGTCGGCGTCGGCCATTCTGACCGGCGAGTCGGACCCGATACTGTGGATCAAGATGCTGGTGGCTTACGACGTCATTTTTACGACGGTCTGCATGATGCTCTTCGAGGTCATTCTCCATGCAGAGTAGGCACACATGTTAGCCGCGCTCGGTCGGAAAACGCCTCGGACGGACGAATGCCTGGACCGCAAGTCCTACCAGTGGCCGGTGTGGTGGTAATGCATGAAGTGGGCGGCGGAAAATGCGAAGATCCACAAGCCGACGACGAGGCTGCCGACGGTGAAGACCCACCTCCGCGCGGGGCGATCATGCAGGGCCAGGGTGGACGACTTACGGGTGCCGAAGATCTGGCCGCCAATGCCTACGGCCATCAGGAGAGCGCCGAGAATGAGGGTGAACCACGCCATGGTGTACCTTTGTACCCTAATTTCTATAGATGTGGGAAGAGGTCCCCGTAGCGTGCGGGAGTAAGGTTTCTGATACGGGCTGCGGAGGGCAACGGACGACGACCAGGGGCAGATGAGGAGGATCAGGCGAATGAGAGGGATACAAGTCGCGGCTCTGTTGCTGGCGTTGGCGATCGCGCCGGTTTTAACGCCGACGGGAAGGGCGCAGAACGGCCTCGCGCCGGCCGGTGATGACGCAGCCTGGTCCGAACCGGGTCCGGAAAGCATAGCGGTCGATCTGATGAGCGATGTGCCTCCTGCGGGCACGGCGACGATGGACAGCTACATGCGCTCCCTGATGCGAAACACGAAAGAGCACTGGATCGAAGTGCTGCCGCAGTCGGCGCGGCCCCCGCTGGCGAAGCAGGGGATGGTGACCATTGAGTTTGTCCTGCGCGCTGACGGCAAGCCGGCGAATATGACGCTGCTGCGCGGGTCCGGCGATGTTGCGCTGGATCGCGCGGCCTGGGCGGGGATTACCGGGTCGTCCTATGCGCCGTTTCCTGCCGGGGTCAGCATGCCGCAGGTCAAACTGCGGGTGCATTTCAACTACAACGAGAAAGAGCAGGACGATACGAGGCCATAATCCAGGCCCGCATCGGCATGAGGCAGAGAATATGAAGGTATGGCGATGGATCTGGCTGCTGGCAACGCTGGGCGTGCTGGCGCAGGGCTTCCGGGTGGCGATGTTCGTCGTCCCCGCCGATTCGCAGCAGGGCGATGTGCAGCGCATTTTTTACTATCACATCCCGTCGTGGGCGGGCATGGGGCTGTTCTTCGCCATTAACCTGGTCTGTTCCCTGGTCTACCTCGGCGTCCGCAACCGCAATCACGCGCTGGCGATGAAGGCCGACTCGCTGGCCGTGGCTTCGGCGGAGATGGGCGTGGTCTTTTGCCTCATCGGCCTCGTTACCGGGTCGCTGTGGGGACGCGCCGTCTGGGGCATCTGGTGGACATGGGATGCGCGCCTGACGTCCACGCTGGTGCTGTGGCTGATCTACGTGGCGTACCTGCTGCTGCGGCGTTTCGCTGCGGGTCCGCAGATGCGCACCCTGGCTGCGGTGATGGCCATCTTCGGCTATCTGGATGTGCCGCTCGTCTATATGTCGACGCGCTGGTGGCGCACCCAGCACCCCGCTCCGGTCTTCGGCGGCGCCCCCGGTTCCGGGATCGATCCCAGCATGCTGCCGGCGGTCTGGTGGAACCTCGCCGGCTGGCTGATGTGGGGCATTTTCGTGGCCAGCATGCGTTACGTGTCCGAATATCGTCAGCAGCGTGCCGAGCAGGAAGCGGCGCTCGCGTCACTGGGAACCGAGCATGTGATTGAGGCAGGGAGATAGCTATGGATATGGGACATCGGCATCTGGCGCTCGCGTACGCGGCGACCATTGTGATTCATCTGGTCTATGTCACCTATGTGGCCGTGAAGTACCGCGCGGCGCGCAAGGGGTGAAGACCCTGGGCTAACATGACCGGCAGAGCGAAGTGCAGAGCTCTCATCGGCGTCGAATCACCTGCTCCAACCATCGCTAGCGGAAATCGCAGCCCAGGGAAAACTGCAATGCTGCACAGATTTCGCTCATACGCAGGGGACCTAACTGAGTAACGCGCTTCCCTAATTTGTTCTGAGAGATTGTAATCGCGTTGTGCAGATTGACCACGCAAGCCGCTTTCATGCCATCGTCCTCACTCAGGATCACTTCCGAGGGCACGCCACGGATTGTGGAGGTAATGGGCGCGACGGTCACGGTTGACAGGTACCCGATCGCGCTGTCCCGAGTCAGGACAACCACCGGCCTCTTCTTATCAGGAGAAGCAAATTCATAGAGGCGGACATCGCCTCGGGCTATTCTTCCGGCCACGCCGCCTCCGCTTCCCACGGACGCGATTCATCGCTTTTCTGAGGCAGTTTCGTATAGCCCTCGCGGTCCCGCTCCTCCCTGGCGAGCATATCCAGTCGCTGCAGATGCGCACGCAGAGCCTCCCGGACCAATGCGGAACGATTTTGCTTTCTGCGGCGCGCAGCCTGATCCGTGGCGTGTAAAAGCTTCCTGTCCAGAACGACCTGAATTGTTTCCATATGTGGATCCTGTTCCACAGGATACTCCACATCGAACACCGGCCCGATCCGATTCGCAACTGGCCGCAAACGGAAGGGGGTGAAGGAACTATCCTCCACCCCCGCCGATCTGCTGTGTTTGCCGCTCAGGCCCGCTCGACCACCACCGACTCCAGCACCACCGGTTTCACCGGCTTGTCGGAGCGGTCGCGCGACACCTTCGAAATCTTGTCGACGATATCCTGGCCCTCCACGACTTCGCCGAAGATGGTGTGCTTGCCGGTAAGCCAGTCGGTGCCGGCGACGGTGATAAAGAACTGGGAGCCGTTGGTGTTCGGTCCGGCATTGGCCATCGCCAGTTTCCCCTTCTTGTCGAAACGGTGCGGCGAGCCTTTGGTCTCGTCTTCAAACTTGTAGCCAGGACCACCCATGCCGTTGCCCGCCGGATCCCCGCCCTGAATCATGAAGTCGGGAATCACACGGTGGAAGATAGTTCCGTCGTAGAGTTTGTTGCTGCTCTTCTCGCGGGAGACGGGGTGCGTCCAATCACGCTTCCCTTCGGCAAGTTCAACGAAGTTGGCAACGGTTTTAGGCGCCTCTTTTTCGAACAGGCGGCAGACGATCTGGCCTTCAGTGGTATTGAACACGGCATACGTGCCTGGCTGTCTGGACATGGAAACTCCTTGTGGAATGGGAAAATGGAAAACTACAGTTGCGGCTTTGCCTGCAATTGGGTGGGCTGTGAAGGCGAAGCCGGGACCGCCGGGGCTGCGGCGGGCACGGGCTGGCCGGCTGGAATGATGGTGACCTTGTTCAGAATCACCGGCTCGAGCGGCTTGTCGTTGCTGTCGCGATTCACCCGCGCGATGGACTGCACGATCGGGATGCTGGCATCGTCACACTGGCCGAAGATGGTGTAGTGCTGATCGAGGTGCTCGGCGGGCGCTTCGGTGATGAAGAACTGCGAGCCGTTGGTATCGGGACCGGAGTTGGCCATGGCCAGGCGTCCCGGCACATCGAAGTTGAGGTTGGGATCGAACTCGTCTTTGAACATGTAGCCGGCGTCGCCCTCACCCGTGCCCAGCGGATCGCCGCCCTGGATCATGAAACCGGGAATCACGCGGTGGAAGGTGGTGCCGTCGTAGAGCGGCTTGCCCTCCATCTTCTGTTTCGTCTTCGGATCGGTCCAGACTTTAGTTCCCTGCGCCAGGCCGACGAAATTCGCGACGGCTTCGGGCGCCTGCTTGTCAAACAGCCGGCAGGTCATGCGGCCCATGGTCGTATCGAAGAGGACGGTGGGCCCGGTGGGCTGCGGAGAAATGTGCGCCTGGGTATCGGGGGAATCCGGCAAGGCCTGCGGAGCAGCAGCCGGTGAGGCCGGCGCCGAGGGCTGCGGCGCATCCGGCGTGGATTGCTGTGCCAGCAATGAGCAGGAGAGGGAGCAGGACAGCAGAAACGCAGCGGCTAAGAGGGGGGTGCGGCGGCGGGTATTCATCCGAAAATCAGAGTACGGCATTTGCGGCGGCGCTGTCGCGGGCGGGGCAGAACCCACCCGCTTGTTGGCCGAACACCGCCGCGGTTACCTGCCGTTGCCCCGCGCTTACTTGCCGGTGTACGTAACGTGCCAGATGGAGCCGGAGCCGTCATCGGTGACGAAGAGCGAGCCGTCGCTGGCCACGGTTACGCCAACGGGACGTCCCCAGACATGCCCATCGGAGGTGGTAAAGCCGGTGAGGAAGTCCTCGTATTCGCCGGTCGCGTTGCCATCATGCACCGGCGCGATGATCACCTCATACCCCGCACGTTTGGAGCGGTTCCAGGAGCCGTGCTCGGCGGCGAAGACGTCGCCCCTGTACCTGGCCGGGAACTGCGAACCCTCATAGAAGAGCATCTCCAGTGAGGCGAAGTGCGGCTCCAGCAGCACGTCGGGCGTGATGACTTTGCCCTGCAGCTCCGGATGCTTACCCTGCTGGCGCGGGTCCTGCACGCCCCCGTTGGCGCTCATGTAGTACCAGGGCCAGCCGTAAAAGCCGCCTTCCTGAATATGGGTGATGTAGTCGGGTACCAGATCGTCGCCGAGCATGTCGCGCTCGTTCGTCGAGCACCAAAGCTGTCCGGTGGTGGGGTTGACCGCTTCACCTACGCAGTTGCGGATGCCGTAGGCGTAGATCTTGACGAACTTGCCCTCGGGCGTGAATTCCAGAACATCGGCGCGGTGAAATTCCTCCGGATGCGTGTCGGAGTCGTCGTCGTTGGAATGCGATCCGACGGAGACAAACATCCGCTTGCCGTCTTTGGAGAAGGCAATGTCACGGGTCCAGTGGCCGCCCCCGCGCAGCCGTCCGCCGCCGGGCAGATCAGCGAGTTTCTGCGCCGGCCCGCTCGCTTTCATATCCCCGGTGTGATACGGGAATCGGACCACGGAGTCGGTGTTGCCGATATAGATCCACTTCGGATCCTTTGCGGGGTAGAACGCGATGCCGAAGGGCTGGCTGAGATTATCGGCAAACGTGGAAACCTCTTTGGGTTTGCCGTCAGGGCCAACGCCCCGGAAAACCATGACCTTGTTCTGGTAGCTAATCGCGACGAAGAGGTCGCCATTGGGCGCGGTGCGGATGAGGCGCGGCTGATCGAGGCCGGTGTAGTAGAGGTCGACTTTAAATCCGGCAGGCGCCTGCGGCCATGCGTTCTGGGGCCGGGCCACCATATCGGCGCCATTATCGACGCCCTTGGTCGCATAGGGCGCAGGCAGATCGCCAACGGTGAGATGGCGGATGACGCCAGGGTGCTCTTTGCTGTAATCGGTAAAGGCGTTTTGGCCGGTAAGTGTCTGATTTTGAGCGAAAGCAGGGGCCGAGCCGGCCCATGCGGCAGCGAGCAAAAGCGCGGCGGCACAGGCGGTAAAGGGTCCGGTAGGCAACTTCTGCATTACTCCTCCAGGTTGAGGTTGATATGAGGCAGGTTGAAATGAAATGCGGTGCGAAACAGCCCCGTACCTTGCTGATGCTGCAACCCGGCGCCAGGATACTTTTTGCCTTCGAGTGCTACGGTTTGGTTTCGGCGTTCGGGACGCCTCGCAGAGCGGGTGGCGCCTCAATGATGCGCTCCACCAGGCCTGTGGGCACTGTGGCGGACAGCACAGCCTGGCTCCCGTGGCGCTCGACCGAAACACTGTTGAGAAAAGTTCGCGTATCCGCGTCGAAGGGCTGGCTGCCTCCCGTTCCCGCCCCCGCCAGCGATTTCGCCAGGATGAGAATCGTCTGCATCGACTCGGTGGTGTCGGCAGCCGCGGCCTCGCTGGGCGCGAGTTCCTCGATGCGCAGGTGAATGTGACCAATCCAGGTAAGGGAGGCAATGAAGGTCGCATCGACCGGCAGCGGCAGACGGATACCCATCACGCGCGCCCCTCCGGTTTTGCCCAGCGGCAGGGCAATCTGCCCGATGCCCCACGCCAGCGAGAGCAGCGGCACCTGCGAGTAGTGCTTCGACAGCAACGATGAGCCTGCGAACGGCAGAGCTGCCGTCCGGTAGCGATCGATCATGGAGTGGATCATCTCCGCCGATGGGTAGTTGCTCACCGCGACGATGTCGTACCCCAGCAGAGTCACGCGAACGGTGCGGCCTTCGCTGGCAATGTCATAGATCGAGTGACCGGCATAGGTTTCCTGAGCGTCCGCCTGCGTGGCCAGATACTGTCCCAGCCTGCGCCCGTCGAAATGCCCCACAAAGACGTCAGAGAAAGCCACCGGGCCGTTAGGGCCTTTGGCATCGGCCATGCGATGCAGAGCAAAAGCTGCTTCATCAAGATCGCGTTCGAACTGAATGCCGGTCGCGTCGATAAACCGCTGATATTCGGGCGAGTGTTCGACCGGATGCTGATCGAAGTGGGTTGCGGTGCGCAGCGGCCGCAGGTTGATGTACACGATCCCGTCTGATTCAGGCAGGATGCGCGCCGCTTCCGGCGGAGCCTCTTTGCGGAGATAAATCGCGCCCGCCAGCAACAGCAGGACGATGATGACGATGGCGATGGAGAAGCGCTTGCGCCTGTGGATCATCGGAGGGGTCCCCCGCTCTTCCGGGGGGTACATGCCTTATCATCTCATCCGGGGTGCGCTTTCGGCCTGTCTGCATGACCGCAGCAACGTTTTCCGGACTGCCCGGGAGCGGACCGTCAGAGGGCACCCAACCTCCCAGTCTGCACGTCGCCAGATTTCCTCCTCGCTACTGATCCATCGGCGTGAACACCCAGCCTTGTTCCATATGCAGCTTCTCGCTGGCGAAATGCTTCAACAGCGTGGGCACGCTCCGTGTGTACTCGACGTATCCGTCGTTGGTTCGTCCGACAACAATGGAGATCTCGTCGAGATGGATTTCGCACGGGCTATTTTCCCCCGCTATGTCGAGGATGATGTGGAGACTCTTTTCGCTGGAAACCTGACGAAACGCCGTTCCTCCCCTGGGAACGGATCGAAGATCCGCATTCCACCGAACTTTTGCAAACGCCGGTGAATTGACCAATTGCCTCTCCAGAGTATCGATCGCCGGACAGGGAAATTTCATCCCCATGGGGGACTTCGTCGCGTCCCACACCTTTGCCCTGCCGGCACCGACGAATCGCTTCAGCGCGTCAAGCTTGATGTAGCCATCCAGATCGATTTGAGAAGCAGCAAAGAGCCGGCTCCGCAGAGTGGGCAAGATATATTCCACCGTGCCGATGCACGGAGCGCCGCCGTTGGCAGATTTTGCGTCGCGGCCCATGTCGAGGATCTCTCCCTTCGCCGAAGCCGTGGCGCCCACCTTACCGCGCTTCCGCAGGTATGGCAAAGATTTTTCTGAAGATCCGCGGATATCAGGCAATTTCCTCCCTCCGGCATGCGCCGGAGTTTCATTGCCGCCGGCGATTCTGTGTGATAATTTCAATGCTGTACTCTTCAAAATGCTGGCGAAGAAGTGTGCCGTCAGCGATGAGTGCAGGGCCGTCCGGGCTGGCGTAGCTCAGCTGGTAGAGCATCTGATTTGTAATCAGAGGGTCGGGGGTTCAAATCCCTTCGCCAGCTCCAGTTTCCGGCCGGGACGAGAGAAGGCCGGGGAACCGATTCTCTTCGCAGCGAAATTCCTCAGTCCAGCGCGATATGCGTAGGCCGGATCAGGCTCCGGGAGGCTGGAGGGTGCGCGAAGCGTTACGGAAGCCAGGATGGCTGGCGCGGGTTTGGTGGTTTGGGCACAGGTGGCCGAGTGGTTAATGGCAGCAGACTGTAAATCTGCCGCTCTTTGGAGCTACGGAGGTTCGAATCCTCCCCTGTGCACCACGAAGTTAAGACGCGCGAAGATAGCGCGAGGGTTGAGTGGGTGAATCGCGGAGCGAGCGCTGGGAAGGCGCGAGCCAAGCGAGAGGGTTGAGACGAGAGCCGGCGGCGCGAAGTCGCAACCCTGAAGTCAGGCACTACGGAGGTTCGAATCCTCCCCTGTGCACCATTTGGGATTGTGAGGGTGCGGAAATGCGGGTGACGGGCATAAGGCGCAAGCTTCTGGCGCTGGCCGGCCTGGCGGTTCTGGCTACTCTCGCCTGGTACACCATGGATCCTGGCAGGGTACGCTTGCTGGTGATGGTGCTGCTGGGAGGCTTTGCGTTACGTATCGCGCTCACTGCGAAAGGATCGCAGGCAGACGCGGCGGACGAAAGCCATGGTTTGCAGTAGCTGTACAGGGCCGATGTAGCTCAGTTGGTAGAGCACTTCCCTGGTAAGCCTCGCGGCGCAGGCCGCGACGAGTAAAGTGGTCACCGGTCGGCAGTTTCATCCCGGTCATCAGCTCCAGGGCTTGCCCAGGCGATGTAGGTTGGTAGCAGGGCTGATGTAGCTCAGTTGGTAGAGCACTCCCCTGGTAAGCCTCGCGGCGCAGGCCGCGACGAGTAAAGTGGTCACCGGTCGGCAGTTTCATCCCGGTCATCAGCTCCAGGGCTTGCCCAGGCGATGTAGGTTGGTAGCAGGGCTGATGTAGCTCAGTTGGTAGAGCACTCCCTTGGTAAGCCTCGCGGCGCAGGCCGCGACGAGGAAAGTGGTCACCGGTTCGGCAGTTTCATCCCGGTCATCAGCTCCAGGGGGAAGGTTGTAAGTTTGTAGTGCAGGGCTGATGTAGCTCAGTTGGTAGAGCACTCCCTTGGTAAGGGAGAGGTCACCGGTTCAATCCCGGTCATCAGCTCCAGAATTTAGCTGGTAGCTTCCAGCTATTAGCCTTTAGCCGCTCGCTGCGATGATCAGCGAGCGTTCGCGTGTCAGTGTCACCGGCTAATGGCCGATAGCTAACGGCTGGAAGCTGCAGTTTCAGGCGGGAGTAACTCAGTGGTAGAGTCACAGCCTTCCAAGCTGTTGGTCGCGGGTTCGATTCCCGTCTCCCGCTCCAAAAAATAGAGACGAGCAGGACGCAAACGATGTTCGAACAGGCAGTGATTCCCATCCACGACGAGAAGACTTTCGCCGAAGTCCGGCAGGCGATCGACGGGTCCTTCGCTCCTGCGCGGGTGGAGCAGTTTCTTCGCAAAGTGTCGGGAGCAAGGCTGCGCGTTCGCCAGTTCGAACAGGTGCTGGCACATGGATTTCTGGGGCAGCCGGCGCAGAAGACCTACGCGGCACTCGGCAATTCCGACCAGGGGCAGATTCGGGAGCATTATCTGCGCAGTGTGGAGCAGGTGGCGCCCGAGGTGCGGCAGAAGTTTTTTAAGGTTTACGCGCTTTACTAGGCGTGGGCTGCAATCCCGCACGCCAGTCAATGCAGGATTTGATTCAGAGAGGGAAACGCAATGGCGAAGGAAAAGTTTGACCGGTCGAAGCCGCACGTGAACGTGGGGACGATTGGGCACATCGATCACGGGAAGACGACGCTGACGGCGGCGATCACAAAGGTATTGCAGAAGCACAATCCGAAGAACCATTTTCGGTCCTTTGACTCGATCGACAACGCGCCGGAAGAGCGGGAGCGGGGCATCACGATTGCCACGGCGCACGTGGAGTACGAGACGGCCAATCGGCACTACGCGCACGTGGATTGCCCGGGCCACGCCGACTACATCAAGAACATGATCACGGGCGCAGCGCAGATGGACGGAGCGATCCTCGTCGTTGCGGCGACCGACGGACCGATGCCGCAGACCAAGGAGCACGTGCTGCTGGCCCGCCAGGTCGGCGTGCCCTACATCGTGGTCTTCCTGAATAAGTGCGACGCGGTTGAAGACGAGGAGCTGACGGATCTGGTGGAGATGGAAGTCCGCGAGCTGCTGTCGAAGTATCAGTTCCCGGGCGACGACGTGGCGGTGATTCGCGGCTCGGCGCTGGGCGCTTTGAACGGCGAGGCGAAGTGGGAAGCCAAGATCGACGAGCTGATGGATGCGGTGGACAAGCAGGTGCCGCTGCCGGCGCGCGCTGTCGATCAGCCCTTCCTGATGCCGATCGAAGACATCTTCTCGATCTCGGGGCGCGGCACGGTGGTGACGGGCCGGATCGAGCGCGGCAAGGTGAAGGTGGGCGAGGAAGCCGAGATCGTGGGCTTCCGCGAGACCCGCAAGACGGTGGTCACGGGCGTGGAGATGTTCAAGAAGCAGCTGGATGAAGGCCTGGCGGGCGACAATGCCGGACTGCTGCTGCGCGGCATCGCGAAGGAAGACGTGGAGCGCGGGATGGTGCTGGCCAAGCCGGGATCGATCACGCCGCACACGAAGTTCCGGGCCAGCGTCTACGTGCTGTCGAAGGAAGAGGGCGGACGACATACGCCGTTCTTCAAGGGCTATCGTCCGCAGTTCTACTTCCGCACCACCGACGTGACCGGCGTTGCGACTTTGCCGGCGGGTACGGAGATGGTGATGCCGGGCGACAACGTGGAGCTGGAAGTGGAGCTGATCACGCCGGTGGCCATGGAGAAGGGGCTGCGCTTTGCCATCCGCGAAGGCGGCCGCACGGTAGGCGCAGGCACCATCTCGGAAATCATCGCCTAGGACCAGCCGGTAGCCTGTAGCCGGTAGCGAAGGCAGCAAGTTAGCAGGTCAGCGGGATCGGAGAAGTCCTCCGGTCCTGCTGGAACGAGTCAGAGGCAATTCCTGGGTGGGGTTGTCCTGAAATCAGGTAGGATAAGAAGATGCGTGAAATTGTGACATTGCAGTGTGGCGAGTGCAAGGAGCGCAATTACTCGACGACGAAGAACAAGAAGACGACCACTGGCCGTCTCGAGTTCAAGAAGTTCTGTAATCGCTGCCGCAAGCACACGCCGCACAAGGAAACGAAGTAACAGCAGGGTTTAGCGAATAGCGTATAACGTTTAGGATCTGCCAGTTGAGGCGGAAATGGCTTCCCCCCGCCGGAACCGCCCCGAGGCCCTGAACGCTAAGCCCTAAACGCCAAACGCTGTTCCAGGGGCGTAAGCTCAACGGTTAAACTGCCGGTCTCCAAAACCGGACTTGGGGGTTCGAATCCCTCCGCCCCTGCCAGATCAACGTGAAACGCGGCAGAAACCGCAGGAGTGGGCGTGTTTATGCCCGTAACAGACAAAGGCGCGGAAAAGAAGAAGTCTATGGCGAAAGCAGCAGCGATGAGTCCCGACGAAGGCGTCCCCAACCGCGCCCTGAGCCTGTTTACGCGCAGCCGTGACTTCCTGAGGGACGTGCGCTCGGAGATGAAGAAGGTGGTAACGCCTTCCTGGTCCGAAGTGCAGTCGACGACGATTGTGGTCATCGTGTCGGTCTTCGCGTTCGCCGGGTTTTTCTACGTAGTGGATGCGGTGCTGGGGCAGCTGCAGCAGCACCTGTACCATTTCCTGGGCGCGTTGCAGTAGCGGTCGGTCACAGAAGGAATCAGCAATGGCGGAAGAAACAGAAAACGCAACCCAGAGCGTCGCCGAAGGCGCCGAAGCGGCCCAGCCGCATTTGGAACCCCCCGCAAACGAACGCTTCCGGTGGTACATCATCCACGCCTATTCGGGCTTTGAGCGCAAGGTGCGCGAATCCATCGAGACCCGCGTGCAGGCTTTCGGACTGCAGAACCGCATCGGGCGGGTGATGATCCCTACCGAGCCGGTCACCGAGATCATCAACGGCAAGAAGCGCACCGTGGAGCGGGTCTTCCTTCCCGGCTATGTGCTGGTCGAGATGGATCTCGACAACGACCTGTGGCACGTGATCAAGAACACGCCGCGGGTGACAGGTTTTCTGGGCACAGGCGATAAGCCGGTCGCGCTCACCGAGGGTGAGGTCAGCTCGATCCTTTTCCGCAGCGATGTCTCGAAGGACAAGCCGCGGCTCAAGGTGAAGTTCGAGAAGAACGAGTCGGTGCGTATCACCGAGGGCCCGTTCGCCAACTTCAACGGTGTGGTGGACGACGTGAACGAGGATCGCGAGACCCTGAAAGTCATGGTCACGATCTTCGGCCGTTCAACCCCTGTGGAGCTGGACTTCGGCAAGGTCGAGAAGATCGCGTAAGACAAGCCGGCAGCTGGTAGCTCCTGGCTGACAGCGTGCCGCGAAAGAGATTCAGAAGTACGAGAATTTTGCTACAAGCTACCGGTACCAGGTTGCAGTCGGCTGCCGGACAGCACGAAAGGTTTCAGGGAAATGCCTCCAACAAAAAAGATTCAGACGCAGGTAAAACTCCAGATCGAAGCCGGCAAGGCGACCCCGGCACCGCCGGTGGGACCCGCTCTCGGCCAGGCGCAGGTCAACATCATGGAGTTCTGCAAGCAGTTCAACGCCCGCACGCAGAACAAAGAGATGGCCGGCCTGATCATCCCGGTGGTCATCACCGTCTACGCCGATCGCACCTTCACCTTCATCACCAAGACGCCGCCGGCGTCGGTGCTGCTGAAGAAAGCCGCGAACCTGGCCAAGGGTTCGGGCACGCCCAACAAGGACAAGGTGGGCAAGGTTACCGAGGCGCAGGTGGTCGAGATCGCGAAGCAGAAGATGCCCGATCTCAATGCCGCCTCGGTGGACGCCGCGGTGAAGAGCATCAAGGGCACCGCGCGGTCGATGGGGATTGAAGTCACGGCATAGCGTCGCAAGGAATGTTTAAGCGGCGAAGGACCGATTGCCGGGGTTGTGCCCACGATGCAGCGCTTTCGGGAAGAGAAGGTGGAGTAACCATGCCGCATCGTTCAGGCAGGATGGTTGCAACCATCGCAGTTTCTGTGGATAATCAATAATTGCGTTTACCCGTCCCGGGTATCCGCATTGTCAAAAGCACCACGGCCGGCAGGCAGCAGCGTCCGCGCGGTGGGAGACGAGGGAAAATGGCTAAATTCGGGAAGAATATCGGGAAGGCGCGCGCCCAGGTAGAGAAGCGCCCTTATCCCCTGCAGGAAGCGGTTCCGCTTCTGCAGAAAGTCAAGTTTGCCAAGTTCGACGAAACCGTGGATCTGACGCTGCGTCTGGGCGTCGACCCGCGCCATGCGGACCAGATGGTGCGCGGCACCGTGGTTCTGCCCCATGGCCTGGGCAAGACCAAGAAAGTCGCGGTCATCACCTCCGGCGATCGCCTGCGCGAGGCCGAAGCGGCGGGTGCGGACATCGTCGGCGGCGAAGAGATGGTCGAGCAGATCCAGAAGGAAAGCTGGACCGATTTCGACGCCCTGATCGCCACGCCGGACATGATGAAGTCCGTCGGACGCCTCGGCAAAGTCCTGGGTCCCCGCGGCCTGATGCCGAACCCGAAGACCGGCACCGTGACCAACGATGTGACTGCGGCCATCCGCGAGATCAAGGCCGGCAAGGTCGAGTTCCGCACCGACAAGACGGCTCTGGTGCACGTTCCGGTGGGCAAGATTTCCTTCCCGCCCGAGAAGCTGGTGGAGAACGCGATGACCGTGATCACCAGCGTAGTGCGTGCCAAGCCTTCGGCAGCGAAGGGCAAGTACATCAAGGGCATCACCATCAGTTCGACGATGGGTCCCGGGATTTCGCTGGACAGCGCCGTGGCCGATTCGGCCGCCAAGGCATAAGAGGCAGCTCTTAGCCGCTAGCTTCTAGCCGCTAGCCGGTGAAATATGAGCGCCAGCCCATCAGGGCGAACAAACAGATTCAGCTAGCAGCTAGAAGCTGGCAGCCAGAGGCTCTTTATGGCAATGAGCAGGCAGAAGAAGGCGGAGAAGGTCGGTCAGCTCGCAAAAGAGCTGGAGAACTCGACCAGCGCCATTGTCGGGACGTTCAGCAAGCTGACCGTCGCTCAGGATTTCGAGTTGCGCAAGACGGTTCGCCAGGCCGGCGGACGCTATCGCGTGCTCAAGAACAAGCTTGCCGGGCGCGCCGCGCAGGGCACGAAGATTGAAGCCGCGCTGCAGGGGCTGAAGGGTGTTTCGTCGGTGGCCTACACCAGCGGCGATCCGGTCGCCCTGGCCAAGGCGCTGTCGACGTGGGTCGCGGAGAACGCGGAGTTCACCTTCAAGCTGGGCATCGTCGACGGCAAGGTCATCAACATCGAAGAAGTCAAGGCCCTCGCGACCATGCCGGGCAAGGAAGAGATCTTCTCGAAGCTGCTCTTCCTGATCAATGCCCCGGCGCAGCGGCTGGCGACGGTAATCAACGCCACGGGACGCGATCTGGCGGTGGTGATCAACCAGGGCGTGAAGGAAAACAAGTTTGCCGGCGGCGAAGCGCCCGCCAGCTAGTACGGGATTCGGCCGTAACCTCCGGCTTGAGGGGTGCCTGGTCTGGGGCACATCGGAAACCTCGATTCGGCGGGACGGCAACCGGCGGCGTGAGCCTTCCGGCGGGTAAAAATTCAGATTTACGTGGAGAAAACAATGGCGGATTTGCAGCAGCTCGAAGATCAGATTGTGGGGCTTAGCCTGCTGGATGCAGCAGCCCTGGTGAAGAAGCTCGAAGAGCGTCTCGGCGTTTCGGCCGCGGCGGCGGCTCCGGTGGTGGTTGCCGGAGGCGGAGCGGGAGCAGCAGCGGCTCCGGCAGCCGTCGAGCAGACCGAGTTCACCGTCGTCCTGAAGGATGCCGGTGCGAATAAGATCAACACCATCAAGGCGGTACGCGAGGTCACCTCCCTCGGCCTGAAGGAAGCCAAGGACCTCGTCGATGGCGCTCCCAAGACGCTGAAGGAGAACATCAGCAAGGAAGACGCCGAGGCGATCAGGAAGAAATTCGAAGGCGTCGCGACTGTCGAAGTCAAGTAGTTCAGAAACTTCGGCCAGCAACTTGCATGCCAAAGCGGAACGCGCTATCATTGGGATTGTGCGCTCCGCTCGGCTGCTTTTTTATTTGCTGGTTCCGGGGCGCTTCTCTGCCCTCCCGATCATCCAGAATTCGTGAACCACGCCCGGCTTCGCAAAGGGCCTGACAGTTCGCGCGCATTGGAGCGGGACGGTACGTCGACTATCCCGGCAGGATTGCCGGCGTAAACGCAGGCCAGGCGGCGGACCTGTGTATACGATGCAGAAACTCAGGCTGTAGGGCGGCAACGCAGGTATTGGAAGCGTCGGGAATCGGACATTCTGTCACTAAACAGTGCACAATTCGGTTGTGGCGCTCGTGGGAGATGCTGTCTCCGCGGGCATTTTCCGCTTTTCCCGGCGGCTTTCTGCTTTCCCGCTCTCGATTCTCCGCCCCGTAACTGAACGCCCCGGTCCCGGCAGGGGCCAGCGGCAACCGGCAGGACGCACGGGATGGATTTTCCCGCGAAAACGGTCCAGGCAAAGCGGAAGCGTAACGCTGTTATGTCCTTCCGCGCAAGAGAAAAACGGCGCTGCACCCAGCTTTTAGTGCTGCCGTAACCAACGTAGCGCTTACGTGTCCCGAACGAGGCGGGGTGGGCAAGCGTGGCAGGACCAATCAACAGGAGTGAGCCGCGCGACCCGGGCGGCCGCTCTTTTATCCCTCGCGCAACGGGTCCCGAGGAGTAAAGAATGCCTAACGAGAACCGCGCCGTTCGCAGCCGTCTCGACTTTTCCAAAATTCCTACAGCTATCCGCATCCCCAACCTCATCGAGGTCCAGCGCCGCTCGTATGAGCGTTTCCTGCAGATGGACAAATTGCCGTCCGAGCGCGACGACTCCGGTCTGCAGTCGGTCTTTACTTCCGTCTTCCCCATCACCGATTTTCGCAATATATCGCAGCTCGACTTTGTGGATTTTTCCATCGGTAACTGGGAGTGCAAGTGCGGACACCTCAAGGGTCTCCACCACCTGCGCACCACCTGCGTCCACTGCGGCGCCATGGTCATCACCGATCCCTTCCACCCCGGCGATGTGCTCTGCCAGAAGTGCGGAACCTACAACAAGAACACGCCCGACTTCTGCAACAAGTGCGGCGACCCGGTCGGTCTGCAGCTGAAGTACGACCAGGCGGAATGCGAAGAGCGCGGCATGACCTACTCTGCCCCGCTGAAGGTCACCGTACGGCTGACCATCTACGACAAGGATCCCGAGACCGGCGCCAAGACCATTCGCGACATCAAGGAGCAGGAAGTCTTCTTCGGCGACATTCCGCTGATGACGCAGAACGGCACGTTCATCGTGAACGGCACCGAGCGCGTCATCGTTTCGCAGCTGCATCGTTCGCCCGGCGTCTTCTTCGAGACGGCGAACAACCGCACCTACTTCCTCGGCAAAATCATTCCCTACCGCGGCTCGTGGGTGGAGTTCGAGTACGACCAGAAGAACACCCTCTACGTCCGCATCGACCGCAAGCGCAAGTTCCTGGGCACGATCTTCCTCCGCGCTCTGGGTCTTAAGTCCGACGAGGAGATTCTCCGCACCTTCTACACCGTCGACAAGATCGCGGTGAGGGACGGAAAGCTCTTCTGGACGATCGACGAGAACGCCGAGAAGCCAAGCCACCTGCTGGGAGCCAAGCCGGCCCACGCGGTCGTGGTCAAAGGTGAAGAGATCGCTCACTCCGGCCGCAAGATCACGCCATCGATCATGAAGGCGCTGCGCGCGCACAAGGTCACCGAGGTCGAGGTCGAGCAGGCTGAACTGGACGGCGCCATGACCGCAGCCGATGTGGTCGATACCTCCACCGGCGAAGTCTTCATGGAGGCCAATCAGGAGCTGACCTCCGACAAGTTGCACAAGATTGTCGAAGCCGGTGTTACTTCGCTGGATGTCTTCTTCCCCGAGCGCGACGATGTGGGGAACGTGATCACCAACACGCTGCGCCGCGACTCCGTCCGCAAGCCGGAAGAGGCGCTGATCGAGATCTACCGCAAGCTGCGCCCGGGCGATCCGCCGACCCTCGACACCGCGACCGCGCTCTTCGAAGGCATGTTCTTCGATCCGCGTAAGTATGACTTCTCGCGCGTCGGCCGTCTCAAATTCAACATCAAGCTGTATGAGAACCAGGACGCGACCTCACTCGATCACCGCACGCTCACGCCGGATGATTTCTACGCGACTATCCGCTACCTGCTCAAACTGCGCCGCAACATCGGCGTGGTGGACGACATCGATCACCTCGGCAACCGCCGCGTGCGCGCGGTCGGCGAGCTGATGGAGAACCAGTTCCGCATCGGCCTGGTCCGTATGGAGCGCGCGATCAAGGAAAAGATGAGCGTGTATCAGGAAATGTCGACGGCCATGCCGCACGACCTGATCAACGCCAAGCCGGTGATGGCCGCGATCCGCGAGTTCTTTGGCTCCTCGCAGCTCTCGCAGTTCATGGACCAGACCAATCCCCTGTCGGAGATCACGCACAAGCGTCGTCTTTCCGCGCTGGGGCCGGGCGGTCTGTCGCGGGAGCGCGCCGGATTCGAAGTGCGCGACGTGCACCCGACGCACTACGGCCGCATCTGCCCGATCGAGACGCCGGAAGGTCCGAACATCGGCCTGATCAGCTCGCTCTCTTGCTTTGCGCGCATCAACGAGTACGGCTTCATCGAGTCGCCCTACCGCAAGGTGCGCGACAGCCGCATGCTCGACTTCGTGCAGATCACCAATGCAGGCGAAAGCGGCATGCGCGTGGGCGATCACCTCGAGAAGTCCGAGGCGCTCAAGCTGAACGATAAGCTGAAGAACGAGAAGAAGCGGCTCGTCGAGTACGAGCCCTACTCCTTCTATCTCTCTGCGTGGGAGGAAGACCGGCACACCATCGCCCAGGCCAACGTGGAACTGGACGCGAACGGCAACATCGTCGAAGAGCTGGTCAACGCCCGCCGTCAGGGCAACTTCGTCCTCGTCAACCGCGGCGAAGTGGATTACATCGACGTGAGCCCGAAGCAGCTGGTTTCGGTCGCTGCGTCGCTGGTTCCCTTCCTCGAGCACGACGACGCCAACCGCGCGCTGATGGGCGCGAACATGCAGCGCCAGTCGGTGCCTCTGCTGGTCTCTGAGGCTCCGCTGGTGGGCACCGGCATGGAAGGCGTCACCGCGCGCGACTCCGGCGCTGTGATCCTTGCTCGCCGTAACGGCGTGGTCGATTCGGTAGACTCCGAGCGCATCATCATCCGCGTTGAGGGCGAACACCACCCCACGCAGCTGTCGCGCGAAGTCGGTTCGGACATCTATCAGCTGATCAAGTTCAAGCGGTCCAACCAGAACACCTGCATTAACCAGAAGCCGATCGTCCGCCAGGGCGACCGCGTTCTCAAGGGCCAGGTCATTGCCGACGGTCCCTGCACGGAGCAGGGCGAGCTTGGGCTCGGCCGCAACGTGCTGGTCGCGTTCATGCCGTGGCGCGGTTACAACTTCGAAGACGCGATTCTGATCTCGGAAAAGCTGGTGCGCGAGGACTACTACACCTCGGTGCACATTGAGGAATTCGAGATCGAAGCGCGCGACACGAAGCTGGGGCCGGAAGAGATCACCCGCGACATCCCCAACGTCAGCGAGCACTCGCTGCGCGACCTGGATGAGAGCGGCATCATCCGCATCGGCGCCAAGGTCCACCACAACGACATTCTGGTGGGCAAGGTGACGCCCAAGGGCGAAACCCAGCTCACGCCGGAAGAGAAACTGCTCCGCGCCATCTTCGGCGAAAAGGCCGGCGATGTGCGCGACGCTTCCCTCACCTGCCCTCCGGGCATCGAGGGCACGGTGGTCGACGTCCGCATCTTCTCCCGCAAGGGTCAGGAGAAGGACGAGCGCGCGCGGCAGATCGAAGCCGAGCAGGTGGCCGGACTCGAGAAGAACCTGTCCGACGAGATCCGCATTCTCACCGACGAGCGGCTGAAGCGTCTCGAAGCGATTCTGGGCGGCAAAGAAGTGCTGGCCGACCTGCACGACGAGCGCACCAACAAGCGGCTTCTGGCCAAGGGAGCGATCCTCGACCGCGACGCGATCGAGCGCATCTCCACCCGCAACCTGAAGCGCATTCGCTACGCGGACAAAGATCCCCGCGTCAACGAGCAGATCGACGAGATCGAGGAGATGACTTCGCGGCAGATCGACGTGCTGCGCAAGATCACCAACGAGAAGATCTCGAAGCTGCAGAAGGGCGACGAACTGGCTCCCGGCGTCATTAAGCTGGTCAAGGTCTACATCGCCATGAAGCGCAAGCTGTCGGTCGGCGACAAGATGGCCGGACGGCACGGGAACAAGGGCGTCATTGCCCGCATCCTGCCCGAAGAGGATATGCCGTATCTGCCCAACGGAACTCCCGTTGAGATCGTGCTCAATCCTCTCGGCGTGCCCTCCCGTATGAACGTGGGTCAGATTCTGGAAACCCACCTCGGCTGGGCAGCGCACGAACTGGGACAGCAGGTCGCCGAACTGGTGAAAAAGCACCAGGACGCGAACACTATCCGCCAGGTAGTGCAGGAACGGTTCGCCAACACAGCGGCGCTGCGCCAATTGCTGGAACTCGACGACGAGCAGTTACTGCGCGTCGCCGCGGGCATGGGCAAGGGCATCTGGTTCGGAACGGCGGTGTTCGACGGCGCGCGCGAGAGCGAAATCAAAGCTCTCCTCGCCTCGGCCGGGCTGCCGAGTTCCGGCAAGACGGAGCTCTTCGACGGCATGACCGGCGAGGCCTTCGAACAGCCGGCTACCGTGGGCTACATCTACATGCTGAAGCTCTCGCACCTGGTGGACGACAAGATTCACGCGCGGTCGATCGGGCCGTACTCGCTGATCACCCAGCAGCCGCTGGGCGGCAAGGCGCAGTTCGGCGGGCAGCGATTCGGAGAAATGGAAGTGTGGGCGCTGGAAGCGTATGGCGCCGCCTACATCCTCCAGGAGCTGCTCACGGCCAAGTCCGACGATGTCTACGGCCGTACGCGAATCTACGAAGCCATCGTGAAGGGCGAGGCGGCGATCGAACCGGGCGTGCCCGAATCGTTCAACGTGCTCATCCGCGAGCTGCAGTCGCTGTGCCTGGATGTTGAGCTGATCAAGCAGACGCCCGGAGAAGGCCCGAAGGACGCAAAGAAGCAGCCCGTCCCCGAGCTGGCTGCCGCCGACTGAGAAACAGCTCTTAGCCGTCAGCCCCTGGCTTTTAGCTAAGGGCTGCGGCGGGAGCCGCAAACGAGTTCTGGAAGCATTGACCGCGTCGCACGATGACCGCGACGCCAACGAAGACCGAAGCAGCAAGGCGAACAGCTGTCAGCTGATAGCTAAACGCTAGCAGCTGACAGCTAACTGCCAGGGAGGAATACCTTGTACCGTTCCAGCCCGTTCGAAATGACGAGCCCCATCACCGACTTCGACGCGATCCGCATTTCGCTGGCCTCGCCGGAGAAGATTCGCAGTTGGTCGCATGGCGAAGTCACCAAACCGGAAACCATTAACTACCGCACCTTCAAACCGGAGCGCGATGGACTCTTCTGCGCGCGCATTTTCGGCCCGGTCACCGACTGGGAGTGCCTCTGCGGCAAGTACAAGCGCATGAAGCACCGCGGCGTGATCTGCGACAAGTGCGGCGTGGAAGTCACTGTTTCCAAAGTCCGCCGTGAGCGGCTGGGCCACATCGAGCTGGCGTCGCCCTGCTCGCACGTCTGGTTCTTCAAGGGCCTGCCGTCTCGCATCGGCCACCTGCTCGACATCTCGCTGCGCGATCTGGAGAGCGTCCTCTACTTCGAGAGCTACGTAGTCGTCGATCCCGGCGACGCGCCAGTCCGCGAACGCGAGATCATCAAGGACGAGACGAAGTTCCGCGAAATCGATCAGCAGTTCCGCCCCACCGGCTTCAAAGGCATGATGGGCGCTGAGGCCATCAAGGAACTCCTCAAGCGCGTCAATGTCGATGAGCTCTCCGTCGAGCTGCGCGAGCGCATGAAGGCCGAAACCTCGCTGCAGAAGCGCCTCAAGTACGCGAAGCGCCTCAAGGTGGTCGAAGCCTTCCGCAAGTCGGGTAACAAGCCGCAGTGGATGATTCTCGACGTAATTCCGGTCATTCCGCCGGAACTGCGCCCCCTGGTGCCTCTCGATGGCGGCCGCTTTGCCACGTCGGATCTGAACGACCTCTATCGCCGCGTCATCAACCGCAACAACCGTCTGAAGAAGCTCATGGACCTGCATGCGCCCGAAGTGATCGTGCGCAACGAGAAGCGCATGCTGCAGGAAGCCGTCGATGCTCTCTTCGATAACGGCCGCCGCGGCCGTGTCCTGCGCGGTGCCAACAACCGCCCGCTCAAGTCGCTCTCCGATACGCTGAAGGGCAAGCAGGGCCGCTTCCGTCAGAACCTGCTGGGCAAGCGCGTCGACTACTCCGGCCGTTCGGTCATCGTGGTTGGCCCCGAGCTGAAGCTGCACCAGTGCGGTCTGCCCAAGAAGATGGCCCTCGAGCTGTTCAAGCCCTTCATCTATCACCGGCTCGAGCAGACCGGCCACTGCACCACCATCAAGCAGGCCAAAGAGATGGTGGAGATGCAGGAACCAATCGTTTGGGACATCCTCGAAGAAGTCATCCGCGATCATCCGGTGCTGCTGAACCGCGCGCCTACGCTCCACCGTCTGGGCATCCAGGCGTTTGAGCCGGTGCTGGTCGAAGGCAAGGCCATCAAGATCCACCCGCTGGTCTGCACCGCCTTCAACGCCGACTTCGACGGCGATCAGATGGCCGTGCACATCCCCCTGTCGCCTGAAGCGCAGGTGGAAGCCAGTGTGCTGATGCTGTCGTCGCACAACATCCTGTCGCCGGCCTCCGGTCACCCCATCACGGTGCCGACGCAGGACATGGTGCTGGGACTCTACTACCTCACCAAGGCCAGGAAGGGTGCAAAGGGCGAAGGCCGCGTCTTCGCGAATATCGAAGAAGTGCTGATGGCGCTCGAAGTGAAGGAAGTCGAGACGCTCAGCCCGATCCGCCTGCGCTACACCGGTCCTGTCCTCGACATGACCACGGCGTACGACGATCAGGATCTGACCCACACGGAGCCGGTGCAGTACGACCGCCAGTACATCACGACCACCGTCGGCCGCGCCATCCTCAATGATGCGCTGCCGGAGAACATGCCTTATGTCAACGGCCTGCTCAAGAAGAAGGGCATCGGCCAGCTGGTCAACTACTGTTACCTGAACCTCGGTCTCGAGCAGACGGTGCGCATGCTGGATCGCATTAAGGAACTGGGCTTCCAGTTCGCGACCCGCAGCGGTCTCTCCGTCGGCCTCGACGATATGGTGATCCCCGACTCGAAGTACACCACGGTGCGCGATGCTGAAAAGCAGGCGATCGCCGTGCAGCAGCAGTACCTCGATGGTGCCATCACCAACGGCGAGCGCAACAACAAGGTCATCCAGATCTGGTCGGCGGTGACCGAAAAGGTCGCCGACGAGATGTTCGACAACATGAAGCGCGCCGATAAGGAAGGCGCCATGAACCCGATCTACATCATGGCCGACTCCGGCGCTCGCGGATCGAAACAGCAGATCCGCCAGCTCTCCGGTATGCGCGGACTGATGGCCAAGCCTTCGGGTGAAATCATCGAGACCCCCATCACGGCGAACTTCCGTGAAGGCCTCACCGTGCTCGAATATTTCATCTCGACGCACGGCGCTCGTAAGGGTCTGGCGGATACGGCGCTCAAGACCGCCGACTCCGGCTACCTCACCCGCCGTCTCGTCGACGTGGCGCAGGATGTCATCGTCAGCGAACGCGACTGCGGTACGGTTGAGGGCATCTACGTCACGCCCATCGTGGAATCCGGCGAGATCATCGAGCCGCTGCGCGACCGCATCGTCGGCCGCGTGTCCCTCGAAAAGATCAAGGACTACGAGGGCAACATCATCGTCGACGTCAACCAGGAGATCACCGAAGATCTGGCCTCGGCGATCCAGGCAGCGGGCATCGAGCGCGTCAAGATTCGCTCTGTGCTCACCTGCGAATCCCGCCGCGGCGTCTGCGTCCTCTGCTATGGCCGCAACCTCGGCTCCGGCCGCATGGTGGAGCTCGGCGAAGCTGTCGGCGTCATCGCCGCGCAGTCCATCGGCGAGCCCGGCACCCAGCTCACCATGCGTACCTTCCACATCGGTGGAACCGCTTCGCGTGTCAATGAGCAGTCCCGCCTCGAAGCCAAGAACAACGGTTCCGTCCGCTTCATCAACCTGGCTTCGGTCCGCAGCCGTCAGGGCGATCTCGTCGCCATGAACCGCTCCGGCTCCATTGCCGTCATCGATGACCGCGGCCGCGAGAAGGAGCGCTACCAGGTCGTCTACGGTGCGCGCCTCAAGGTGGAAGAGGGTCAGGCCGTCACTCTCGGCCAGGTCATGGCCGAGTGGGATCCCTATACCTTCGCCATCCTCACGGAAATCGGCGGCACCGTCCAGTTCAAAGACCTGCAGGAAGGCATCACCCTCCACGAAGAAGTCGACGAGGTCACCGGCCTTTCGCGCCTCGTGGTCGCTGAAGCTCCCGACGAGAAGCGCCAACCTGCCATCGTCATCAAGGGCGCCAAGGGCAACAAGCGTTATCTCATGCCCAGCCGCGCTCACCTCATGCTTCAGGACGGAGACGAGGTCTTCCCCGGCGATATCCTTGCCAAGATCCCGCGCGAAACCACGCGCACCAAGGACATCACCGGCGGTCTGCCCCGCGTCGTGGAACTCTTCGAAGCCCGCAAGCCGCGCGAAACCGCGATCATCAGTGAGATCGATGGCGTGGTTCGCTTCGGTGAGGTTTCGAAGGGTCAGCGCCGCGTGTATGTCACGGCCGACAACGGCGAGGAGAAGGAATACTCCGTGCCGCGCGGTGTGCACATCAACGTCCAGGAAGGCGAGCGCGTCCGCGCCGGCGAGCCGCTCATGGATGGTCCGCTCAACCCGCACGACATTCTCGCCGTCCTCGGTGAGAAGGAGCTGCAGGCTTACCTGGTGAACGAAATCCAGGAAGTCTACCGTCTCCAGGGCGTGGCCATCAGCGACAAGCACATCGAAACCATCGTGCGGCAGATGCTGCGCTGGGTGAAGATCGAGGAAGTCGGCGACTCCAGCTTCCTGCTCGAACAGCAGGTTGATAAGTTCCGCTTCCGCGAAGAGAAGGACCGCGTGATCGCCAATGGCGGCCGCCCCGCTGTGGGACGCCCGCTGCTGCTGGGCATCACCAAGGCCTCGCTCTCCACCGAGTCGTTCATCTCCGCGGCCTCCTTCCAGGAGACCACGCGCGTGCTGACCGAGGCGTCCATCAACGGCGCTGTCGACAACCTGCGCGGTCTCAAGGAGAACGTCATCGTCGGCCGTCTCATCCCGGCCGGCACCGGCATGGAATACTACCGCAACGTCCAGCTCTCACCGGAACTGGAAGAAGCGGCAGCGAAGATCCAGCAGGAAGTCCAGACCGCCTGGGAAGAAGCCGAGCGCGAACTGGAGATGATGCGTCAGGAAGGCGAAGCCGAGGAAATGGCGGCCAGCGAGTAACCGCACTTACCAAAGCAGAGAAAAGCCCGGCTCTCGCCGGGCTTTTTCTTTGCCGAAGATCGTGTTGTTCTGCCGGCAAGGTCTGCGTGCTCGTGGCACAGGGCTAACGCGCGCGGTCATGGGCACTCCGGGTGCTGCCCCAAGACTCATAGAACTAATCAAGCCCGATAGCGTGGGTCGGCAGAGTGAAATAAAACGTTGCTCCTCGTTTGTCATTTTCTTTCGCCCACAAACGGCCGCCGTGGGATGCGACGATGGAGCGGCTGATCGTAAGGCCCATGCCGGAGCCCTGCGGTTTGGTGGTGAAGAAGGCGCTGAAAATCTCGTCTGCCTTTTCGACCGGCAATCCCACGCCGGTGTCGCTGACCGAGATGAGCAGGAGACCATCCTGGCCCAGTTCCGACCTGATCGTAAGTTGGCCCGCTGTGTCTTTCATGGCCTCGATGGCATTGAGCATCAGGTTCATGAACACCTGCTGCAGCTGGACGCGATCTGCCATCACTCCGGGGAGCTCACCTGCCAGCTCCGTGCGCATCGAAATAGCATACCGGTTCGCTTCGCTGCGCAGCAGGCCAAGCATCTCACGCATGACTTCATTCACATCGATCAACTCGCGCTCTGGCGGAGCACCCTTCTTATAGAAAGACCGTAAATGGTCGATGATTCCGGCCGCTCGGTGACTGTCCTCCACCATCCTCATGGCTGCTTCGCACGCCTTCTGCACCTGCGGCTCATCGCGCGTGAGCCATCGCACGCAGGTCCTGGCGCTTGTGATCGAGGCGGCAATGGGCTGCTTCAGCTCATGAGACAGGGATGCGGCCAGTTCACCGAGAGTGCTGATGCGGTTTACATGCGCAAGATCCGCCTGCAGCAGCCGTAGCCTTTCTCGTTCTTCATCCGCTTGCTTCCGTTCGGTGATGTCCATCACGGTTCCCACGAATTCAACCAGGTCGCCGGCGGCGCTGAAAACCGGATGGGCGACGGTATGGACATTCCTGATCGTGTGGTCGGAAAGAATAATTCGATAATCGAGCTCATAATCTGCTTTCTGACAAATCGCTTCTTCAATCGCCAGTTGCCTTTCGTGCCGATCATCCGGATGAATGCGCTGGGCCCATTGTTCCCACGAAGGTAACCCGCTTTTTGGATCGAATCCATACAAGCGAAAGCACTCTGCAGACCAATGAAGGACCTCCCGTGTCTTTACGTTCCATGCCCAACTGCCGCTGGAGGCCAGCCTCTGCGCATCGACCAGATAGGCTTCCGTCCGCCGCAGCGCGTTCTCGGCGCGCTGACGATCTGTTACTTCCCTGGTTAGTTCTTCATTGACTGCCGCCAGCTGGCTGGTCCGCTCGATTACACGCTGTTCGAGTTCCTCATTGAGACGCTTGATTTCGGCCTTGGCCATCTTGTGACCCGCGGTCTCGATAATGTCCCAGCTGCCGCGCCGCTTCGTCACCGCGAACTGATGGGTGCGTACGACATCCAGGATTTCTCCAGCTCCGCATGCGGCCAGCGGGTAAGTGCACAACGCTGCGAAACTCTGATTCGCGATGGCGCTGTTGACCGAGTCTTCGTATTCACAAAAGTCCCTCCAATGCTTGCTTTCCAGCCAGGCGGTATCGGCTGCTAATCTGACCCCGACGTAACCTCTGGCGGAAGCGCGCCGCAGTGTCGAAATCCAGCCGGCAAGCGTTCTGTTGAGGTCAAATGTGCCATCCGGCAGATACACGTCGCGAGCTGAGGCTATCTCGAGGCTGCCGTCGAGTATGTAGCGATCGGAACCAGGAACAGCTTGCCGTAGCGCTCCCAGTGCGTCGTCCCTGGTCACAGGCGGGGCGATCACCCATAAACAGAACTCGTGGCTTTGCAACCCAGCCCAGAAGTAGGAGACCAGCGTTTCGAGCAGGTCCGCTTTCGTGTCGTAAAACAGGCAAAAGTGCGAGCCCCACGGAATATCGCCAACCACATCGACGCCGCTGCACCGCAAAATGCTGCTCTCGATGGTTGCCATTTGCGCTTACCTCCTGATCTCGATAAGCCCCTGCCTTCCTCACGCCGCCCGTCATATGCCGGGCCGATGCCAACCGGCAGCAAAGGCTCGATGCGATGCTTTGGCCTCAAATCTCCATTCCGCGCTCATCGGCAGACGATCTATACGATCTCGAAGTCGGATCTCGACCGCTCTGTCAATACCGACAGCATACTCTCGAAATCCCCGAGCAATCGACCCCTCCGACGACTCTTTCAGTGACCAGCCGTCCCACCCGGCCGGTTGCCGGATTTGATCGGCGAGTCGGCGTAACGATCGGCCCGGTCGCTCGTCTCATTCAGCATGAGGTGACCTGTAAATGGAGACGCTGCTGCAGGACATTCGGTACGGATCCCGATCGACCCTCAAGTCTCCGCGCTTTACCATTGCGGCGGTGCTCACACTCGCCCTGGGAATTGGCGCCAGCACCGCGATGTTCAGTGTCATTCGCTCCGTGCTGATGCGTTCGTGGCCCTTTCCGGATCCAGGTCGACTCATCCTTGTGGGCCAACGCCAGGCCGATGGGAACAGCAATCTCTTCTCCACGCAGGATTTTTTGGACTGGAAGCAGCAGAATAGCCTGCTGGCCGGAATGGGAGCTCATATCTCATGGCAATTCAATATCAGCAGCCCAGGAGAGCCACCGCAGCGGGTTGCGGGAGGGGTGATCTCCTCTGACTTCCTTCCTGCCCTCGGCGTGCAGCCGCTGCTGGGCCGGCTTTTTTCTCCCCGCGAGGACCATTCCGGCGCTGGTCAATTCGTCATACTCAGCTACGCCTTTTGGAAGAACCGCTTCAACGCTGATCCTCATATCGCCGGCAAATCCATTCAGATGGACGGGGTGCCCTATACCGTAATTGGCGTAATGCCCGCAGGGTTCAACGGCTTCGACGGAACGGAGTTGCTGTGGACGCCGCTGCAGTTGCGGCGCGACAGCGGAACCGGTTCGTCTCCCAATCTTCACTGGCTGGGCGGCGTCATCCGTCTTCCGGCTGGAACCACCCTGAAGCAGGCACGCAGCGAACTCGATGCCGCGGCAGCTCGTTTGCACCGGGAAGATCCGAGCGGCGATGTTGGCTTTGGCGTTTTTCTGCAGACTGTTAACGATGCCTTCACGAGCGGCGTACGGCCTGCACTGCTCATGCTTATGGTGTGCGTCGGTTTTGTGCTGCTCATCGCCTGCGTCAACGTCGCCAATCTATTGCTGGCTCGCGGAGCGGCCCGGCAGCGCGAAATAGCGGTGCGCACCGCGCTCGGAGCCTCACCGTCGCGCATCGTTCGCCAGTTACTCACGGAGAGCATACTCCTGGCAGGCACGGGCGGAGCGGCGGGCATTGCAATTGCGTTTCTGCTTCTGCGCGGATTGCTCGCCCTCCACCCTCCCCAAATCCCTCGCATCGAACAAACCAGCGTTGACAGCGCAGTCCTCGCGTACTCCGTTCTGGTTTCGATGGCCGCAGGTATTCTTTTCGGACTCGCGCCTGCCATCGAGGCGACTCGCATCCGTGTCTATGAGAATTTGCGCGAACAGGTCGTTTCCACGGGACGGGGATTTGGCCGCCAGCGCTCTATTCTGGTAATCGCCGAAACAGCATTGGCGTGCATGCTGCTGATTGCCACAGGACTCGCGTTGAGAAGCCTGTGGTCGCTGCGCGACGTGAAACTCGGTTTCGTTCCCAGCGGCGTTCTGACCTTCCGCATCGCAGCGCCCTCCCAACTTGACGCCAAGGGCCTGCCCGACTTCTATCGCCGGATGGTGGAGCACATCCGCTCGATACCGGGTGTTGAATCTGCGGCCGTGGCTCGCGACTTCCCTCTGAGCGGTACCGACCCTTCCACACCAATCCTGACTGAAGGCAAATCTCCTGCTCCAGTCCAGGGAGAGGTGGTTACACGCTACCGGGCTGTGGGCGACGACTATTTCCGCGTTCTCCAAATCCCGCTGCTCCAGGGCCGCGCCTTCGATCAGCGCGACACGGCGAGTTCGTCCCCTGTTGCCATCGTCAGCGAGAGCCTTGCCCGCGAATACTGGCCAGGCGAGAGCGCCGTCGGCCAACGGCTCAAGCCGAATATTGCCGGGAGTTCATGGTGCGTTGTGGTCGGCGTGACCGCCGATGTCCGCCACTGGGGCGCTGACGTGGCCATCGAACCAACCGCTTACTATCCATATAGTCAGGTCCCCGGGAACTTGCGGCCGCTGGTCGAGGCCAACATGGGAATCGCGGTTCGCAGCCTCCTGGCGCAAAGTGAACTCCTGCATTCGATCACCGCCGCCGCGGCCTCGGTCAATCAGAACACCCCCGTCTACGACGTGAAGACGATGGATTCGATGGTGTCTGATTCCGGATCCCTGCGTAATTTCGACTTCTCGCTGCTTACAACGTTTTCCCTCCTGGCGCTTTCACTATCAGCCGTTGGAGTCTACGCGGTTATGGCCTTTTCCGTCTCGCAGCGCACCCGGGAGATCGGCATCCGCATGGCGCTCGGGGCGAATTCTCACGACGTGATGCGCCTCGTTCTCCGCCAGGGCGCCCGGCTGGCGATCGCGGGATCTATCCTCGGCGTTGTAAGCGCATCCTTCCTGCGGAAGATCATGGCCAGTTTCCTGTTCGGGCTGAGTGCCAACGACCCTCTCGTGCTCTCCATCGTTCCCTGCATCATGTTGCTCATCATCCTGCTGGCCTGTTGGTTGCCCGCGCGACGAGCTATGAAGATCGATCCAATGGTCGCTCTGCGCTACGAATAGAAGCGATCCCAGCCAGTGCGTCGCCTGCGTGAATTCAGGTGATGCATCATCAACCGGCTCGCGCGTTGAGAGCTGGCATCTGGGTTCGGATTGCGTACGAATCGGCTTGACTGACCTTTGTATCGAACCTTACTGTAGCTGCGGTGAGCGCTTATTTGATGGGCCGCCGCAACTTCCTGCAGGCCGGACTCGGTGTGGCTTCCTTATCGCTCCTGCCGCGTCGTGCGTGGGGTTTGCTGCCTGAAGACGATCGAACGGCCTGGTTCCGCGACGCGAAGTTCGGAATGTTCATTCACTGGGGGCCTTACTCTCTGGCCAGCGTCGAAGCATCGTGGCCCATCATGACGCCGGATCCCGGAGGTATTACCGAATCGGAATACCGGGCGTTGCCGTCGCGCTTCAATCCGGCCCGCTTCGATCCCAACACGTGGATCGACCTGGCGCGAACCGCGGGGCAACAATATATGGTGTTCACGACCAAGCACCATGATGGTTTTTGCATGTTCGATTCTTCTTACACCGATTACAAGATCACGAACACCCCCTACAGAAAGGACATCGTCAGGCAACTGGCGGCCGCCTGCGATGAGCGTTCCATGCGGCTCGGCTTGTATTACTCGCCGCCCGATCTGCATCACTCGGATTTTCGCGACACATCGAAGCCGGCGAGCGTGAACTGGCATGGCGAGCCGGATCGTCCCGACTGGCCCATATACCTGCAGTACATGCAACTGCAAATCACGGAACTTCTCACTCGTTACGGCCCTGTGGCGCTGATCTGGTTCGACGGACTCAATAACCAGGAGAAATACGACGGCAGGCGCTTTCTTGATCTCATTCACTCGCTGCAGGCTGCGACGCTCGTCAACGATCGCATTGGCGTACCTGGCGACTATGTTACGCCGGAGCAGTTTGTGCCGGCCGCAGTTCCAACCAGGCAGGCGCACTTCAATGCGGTCGATCGAAGCGTGAATCAGCAGCTCAAACCCGGAGTTCCTTCACCTGAGGACTTCCAGCTCTGGGAAACATGCATGACTATCAACAACACGTGGGCCTACAATGAGCACGATCACAACTACAAGTCATCGCAGTTTCTGATTCGGTCGCTGGTCGAAGTAGCAAGCAAAGGCGGCAATTTCCTCCTCAATGTCGGTCCGCGGCCCGATGGAACGATTCAGCCTGAATTCCAGGATCGCCTCGAAGCCATCGGCAAATGGATGGCCATTAACGGCGACTCCATCTACGGCACGATGTATGGGCCGATCCAGGGCGTGGACGGGATTCGCACCACGGCGAAGCGCGACACGATCTATGTTCATGTTCTTGATTGGCCGAATAGCGGTCTCCAGGTTCCCGGGTTCGCGAGAAAAGTCGTATCAGCGCGGCTGCTGGCCACAGGCGCATTCCTGAACTATCACCAATCGGAAGCTGGGCTGCAGGTCGACCTTCCGGTACGGCCGCCGGACGATAACATCGGCGTCATCGCAGTTAGAGTGTTGTAGTCGCACGAGCCGCTGAAGCTCAGTCGAGGTGAAATACCTCTTCCATCTCCGCCCACCATTCGCCGGGAGCACGATCTTCACGGGGGACCTGCATGGGTCCGATACGAGCCCACCAGTCCTGCGTTGCCGGATCTGCTGCCATTTTCGCCATGTCAGCTTTGAAGTCCGGGCCGGAGTATTCGAAATAACTGTACAGGACCGAGTTACGAACGAAGATCGAGTAATTGCTGATATGACACTCCCTGATCATGCGCTGAACATCCCAGGGGACCCCGCGATGCGCTTCGCGATACGCGACCTCATATCCCGGCCTGACTCCAATGATCATGCCGTATCTTTTCACCGGACCCTCCTTCGTGCGAGCTGGTGGAGCAGGACATCAGATTGGAGCGCAGCGCGATTCTGAATCTGCAAAATCCGATTGCGACAGCAGCCGCGCTCATCCCGCAGTCGGTATAGATGTCGCGGCCTTCTGGCAGGAACGGATAGAGGCCGCTGGCGCCAGGGAGTTGTTGCAGCGGCTTTCTCCGAAAACCGTTTAACTGAAAAGAACACTTAACCGCTGTGCGATCTCTCCAGCGGCAGAGAGCAGCATCATTGCGAACTCCGGGACGTGCCGTTTCGTGATCCGAACCACCGGACCCGAAATGCTGATCGCGGCGATGACTGCCTGCTTACGAGTGAGAATCGGGACGGAGATGCAGCGCGCACCCACAACCGCCTCTTCGTCGTCGAGAGCATAACCGCGACGGCGAACCTTGAGGAGATCCTCATTGAGCTGCTCTCCCGAGCTGACCGTTTGCGGAGTCAACTGATCGAATCGAATCGCTCCCAGTATCTCTCTTTGCTGAGCGGGGGGCAGGTACGCGAGAATGGCTTTGCCGAGCGCTGTGCAATAGAGGGGCCGCCGCGTTCCCACTTCTGAAACCATACGGAACGTGTGCCTGCTCTCAAAAACGCTCAGGTAGAGGATTTCCGTCCGATCCAGGACGGCCAGGTTCACAGTCTCTCCGGTATCGGCCCGGAGTTTTTCCAGGATCTCGGCGCTGGTGCGGCAGAGGATTGCCTGATGGCTTGCACCGTTGCCGAACCTGGCAAGCCTTGGCCCCACCATGTAGTACCCGTTGGAATCCCGGAACACGTACCCTTCGCTTTCCAGATGGGAAAGAAAGCGATACGCCGTACTTTTGTTGATATTGGTAAGGGAAACGACTTCACGCAACAGCAACCCGCGCGGGGCGCCGTCCAGCTGCTCCAGAATTTGAATCACCTTGCCCACCACGCCGACTGGCGCGGACTTCCGCCTTCGCACTCTTGCCGAGACCACCGTCACCCGCTTCAACGCCAATCCTCTGAACGAGCAATTCGGCCCCAGCTGAATCCAAACCTTCAGAAGCAGATCAGGGCCGCTGGACCACTGCGATTCGACGCATGTTATCGCATGTGACCCCGTTGCCGATCAGAATATGAACTTCCCGCTAAACTGCATCTGCCTTGGGTTGCTGGTCGTACCGGTGACAGAACCGAAGCTTGCGGTGGAAACATCGCTGTTCGGTATGCCTAAGACCGGATGATTGAAAACGTTGAACGCCTCGGCTCGAAACTGAAAAGTCAGGGACTCCCAGATCGGAAACGATCGGATGACCGAGCTGTCCAGATCA
Source organism: uncultured Acidobacteriota bacterium (assembly GCA_963825195.1). Taxonomy (GTDB): domain Bacteria; phylum Acidobacteriota; class Terriglobia; order Terriglobales; family Acidobacteriaceae; genus Palsa-343. The sequence goes on along the minus strand of CAWGSD010000005.1, from coordinate 2,610,146 downwards.
ATATACCGTTGCGCTCGCAGGTTGTTTCGATACGCGTTGCCAAATGTATACACCGGCGGAAGAGCGAAGGCCGCGACATTGAACCATTCAGCCGGAGTTCGGCGCGAGAGATTTGCATCCCCGACCTGATTGGCCCGCTGGCTGCCGCCGCCGATATTGGCGCGATCAAGGCTGTCGGTCGCAGTGAAGTCCTGTCCATCGCGCCAGGTAAAGATGTTATTGAGTTGCCAGTTACCCGCAATGTAATCCAGAACAGAGTTTCCTGTCGTGAATTGTTTGCCATGGCCGACCGGTACGTCATAGAGGGCATTGACTGAAAAGATGTTCGGCAAATTGGTTCCGGACAGACCGCGGGACGCCTTGGGATGGTACGGATCCTGCGCCGTCAATCCTTCGACGCCGAACCACCCGTCGTCTTCTGCAAAAGCCTTGGACCAGGTGTACGCCACCTGATAAGAAAAACCGCTGGTGTAGCGCTTGTCGAGCTGGACCTGGAGGGCGTTGTAGCTTGCCGTGCCGATACTCCGGTCATAAAAGGTGGGAATGCTGTAGGGATACAGCGCACGCGGCTGCGTGTCTCCGGGGCCGGGTGTCAGCGCTGTGTTATAGAGGCCGCCGACGTTGGTTCGGTGCGAGCCCGAACCGACATAGTCCACGCGCAGAGCAAGAGAACCGGATACCTGGCGCTGCGCTCCGAAGTTCCACTGTTCCGAGTAGGGATTCTTGATATTCGGGTCATAGAACCACTGGTTGCTGGTGAAGGGTGTCGGTGGCGGAAACAAGCTGCTCGAACCGGAGCCAAACGGATTCTGTGCGGTGACGGTGGGCGTCGGATTGGCCGTGGTGGGGTAGTTCGTCGTCGAGGGCGCGATCTGCTGGCCGATATCGGGCCATGAGCCCTCGATATTCTGCGCCATCTGTGTCACCGCCGCCCAGTCATCGTAGACAATACCGAAGGCTCCGTGGAGCACGGTTTTGTCATTCAGCTTGAACGCAAAGCCGAAGCGCGGCCCAAAGTTGGTCTTCACGTTGTGCGCGATGTGATGATACGGCAGCGCCACCACATGATCCGGAAGCGTTCCGTCTCCGGGGATGCATGGAGCGTGCCCGCGCACGCTGCACGGCGGAGGAACATACTGCAGGATATAGGTTCCGTTGCTGAAATCCATGTCGCCGGTTTCGATCCCGCCCTGTTCTCCGATCGTCGCCGTGGTTCCATAGGGCGGAATGAACGTGTAGGCGTAGCGCAATCCAACGTTGAGCGTCAAAGACGGCGTCGCCTTCCATGAATCCTGAATGAAGCCGGAGAGGAGCCCGCCCGGCCTTTCCGTCTCGTTCACGTTGCGCCGGTTCGCACCGCTGGGGACATTCAGGAGAAACGACGACAGCGGGTCACCCGTCGCTCCGGCATTCTGCGGGTCGTCCGTCTGTGTGGCAGCGAAACTCAGAGAGATCTGCGACAGCGGGCTGGCAAAGCCGGTGGCAATGTATCCGCCACCCACCTTGATTTGGTGGTTGCCGAAAATCTGCGTGTACGTTCCCTTGTATTCCCAGCTGTCGGTCGCCTTGGGCGTGTCATCGATGCTTTCGCCGCCGTTCGACAGGCCATTGATCCCTGGCGACGGAATCAGGAAGCCGCCATTCGCGCCGGCAAATCCGTTGGCAAAGGAGTCTGCAAACCCGGCCGTGCTGTAGATACCACTTGTGCTGGCTTTAAAGCGTGTGGTGGAGTTATCCAGCACCGTTGTTCTCGCGAACTGTCCCTGGAGGATCTTGGTTGAACTGAATGTGTGAACATAGCTCCCACCCCAGTCCCGCGCGTTAATGGTCAGCGTGGATGGAAGGTTCGGCAATCCGCCTGAGGTGGTGACCGTTTCATTGATAAAGCTGTAGCGGAACCATGCCGCATCTTTTGTACCGATGGACTGGTCGCCCCGAACATTGAACTCGTTCTGGTCCTGCACCAGCGGCGTCGAATCTACTGCGTTATAAAGAAAGCCGCCGTGGCCATTGCTTTGAAAAAAGGCCCCTGCCTGGGGAAAGACGAATTTGGCGTACGCCACCATCCGCGGGTCGATCAGATTCGACGGGATCTGGTTTCCAGGAAATGCAGGCCGCGCGAAGTTGTCGCCGACCGCGACCGTTTGATACGGATTGAAGATCGGTAATTGGCCGTTGTCCGCTTCGTTGCCGGCAAGCTCGGCGGCGGTTGGAACCAGCAGGTTGGTATCGTTCGGCTTCGAATAACGCCAGCCCTGATAGGCGCCAAAGAAGAATGATTTGTTATGACCGTTGTACAACCGGGGAAGGACAACCGGGCCGCCCAGGTCTCCACCAAACTGGTTCTGGTGAAAGTTCGGCACTGGAGTACCGGGGGCCTGAAAGTAAGGCACGCCATCGAAGACTGCGTTGCGCAGATACTCCCAGGCTGCCCCGTGCAGCTGGTTGGTCCCGCCTTTGGTGACCACATCGACTACGCCGCCCAGAACATCGCCGTACTCCGCGCTGTCTGTATGCGACACAATCTTGAATTCCTGGATCGCGTCGATGATGGGCGGCACGGCGTACGTGCTCTCCAGAGTGCCGTAGTTGTTGAGTCCATCCATCAGGAAATAATCACTGCGGTTGGTTTGTCCGTTGATCGCCGGGAAATCATAGTCGGTGCCGATGGCGACAGGCGCGCCAAATCCTCCGCTGCCGGCCATTCCGCTGTTTTGGCCGACCATGATCGGCGCCACTCCTGGTGTTAGCTGCAGCAGAGCCGTAAAATTCCGCCCGTCGAGCGGCAGATCGTTCACCTGCCTCGTCTCAATCACCGTTCCCAGGTTCGCGCTGGTTACGTCGAGTTGTGCAGCAGTCGCCGCCACATTCACGACCTGCGTGGTCGAGCCTACGGTCAGGGTAAAGTCCAGGGTTGCGATCTGGTCGACAGCCAGGACGAACTGAGCGATCTTCTGAGAATTGAAACCTGTCGCTGTGGCCTCGAGAATGTAACGGCCGGGAACGATATCCAGGATTGCATACGCGCCTGAACCGTTCGAAACCACCTGACGCGCCACATCCGTGTCCACGTTGTGCAGGACCACGGTAGCGCCGGGGATGACGGCGCCTTTCTGATCGCGGATCGTGCCATTCACAGACGCGGTTGAGAGCTGCGCCCCGGATGGAAGCGTCGCCAACAGAACGACTGCCAAGGCAGCGCAGACAGCGAAGAGCCGCCTGATGAATCTACGCGCGCTCGTTTCAGCAATACCCATTCCAGCCTCCAGGAATGCCGCCGTGCCCGCTTCCATTTCATTATGTGAACCACATCGATATCCGAAAGGTCCCCAGCTCGTGTCTCGCCTGATCTGCTCCGCTCGCTCTTCAGCGCAATCGACCACACCACCCCGTCAGAGTGGCCTGGGGCCCGTGATGCTCCTGCAAGAGGCCGAATTGTGGTACACATCTGGGGAACGGCCGAAATCAACCGTTGGGCGGCACTTATACTCAATCGAAAGATTGAGTGTCAAGCCACTTCGTCGAGAAATTCGGCCTATGAAGTTCGCATTTCACAATGTGAAATGCAATGCGGAGCCTGTCGGAGAGAGGCGTCGGCGTGCTCGCTTGTCGTTCTGTGACTCGCAATGTGCGGAATTGACCCGTGCTATCCTTCGTCGCACGTTGAGCATTGCGCTTTGAAAATGTCGGGCGATCACACAGGAAACGAACGGCGGACGCCACATATTGTCCGCGCGTCCTGAGGGAGGCAGTTCATTGGCTGGCAGAGTCCGGAGCCGCCGCGCCGGATGGATTCGGTTCGTTGCCGGGGGTTTTGTCCTGCTGTTGAGCCTGGCATCACGGGCATGGACAAACGTGCAGCTCACCGGCGCAGGAGACGCACAGGCGACGGGCAGCAACCATGCCGGTTATGTCGGGTCTGCCTCTTGCTCCGCCTGTCACGCAGACATCTATCGCAAATATGAAAAGACCGCGATGGGCACATCGATTGTGCCCGCGAGTCCCGCCTCCTTTCCCGGTCTCTCGCTGCCGGCGCACTTTACGAACGACACAACCCATCGCAGCTTCGACGTGTATGCAAAAGACGGAAGGCTCTACCAGAGCGAATACACACTCTCGCATGACGGTTCCGAAGAGTTTCGCGACACGCGATCGATCCAATGGCTCATAGGCGCCGGAGTCAACGGATTTGGCCCGGTGGTGGAAGACGATCGCTACCTGTTCCAGGCGCCTCTGTCGTTCTATACAAAGCCAGGTACCTGGGGACCCTCGCCGGGCTATGAAGCGCTGGATCTTGGTTTCAACCGTCCGATTCTGAGCGGATGCATCTTCTGCCACGCCGGACGGGCCAATTCCGTTCCCGGGACGAATGGCCAGTACAGTGACCCGCCGTTTTCCGAAGTGCCCATCGGATGCGAAAACTGCCACGGGCCGGGTGCAGCACACATTCAGGCGATGAAGAACCTGCCCAGAAAAATCGGAGCAACGCAGATTGTCAATCCTGCCCGCTTGTCTCCCCGTCTGGCCGACAACATCTGCATGACCTGTCACCAGACGGGCGATGTGCGCGTGTTGAAACCGGGAAAGTCGTACCGCGACATTCGACCTGGTCGTCCGCTCGACGACGTTCTTTCCATTTTTCTCGTGCCGCCCACACCCGAGTCGCCGCCCAACGCAGATCACGTGGAGCACTACTATTCCATGATCCTCAGCAAATGCTACCGCTCCAGTGGCGGCCGCATGAGCTGCCTCAGTTGCCACGACCCGCACGTTCAGCCCACACCAAATGAGGCTCCCGCGTATTACGACCGCAAATGCCTTGCCTGCCACACCAACAGCAGTTGCAGTCTTCCACTGGCGGCGCGGCTGCGGCGGAGTCCGCCAAACGATTGCGTGGAATGCCATATGCCGAAGCGCGACATCCAGGTCATTTCGCACTCCACCGCGACGAACCACCGCATCGTCGCCACACCCGGCGAGCCATTTCCCGAGGTGACATTCCACCAGACAACCTCTGCACTTCCGGACCTCATTCATCTCAATCCCGCACCCGGCCGGGAGACTCTCCCACCGTCGCCTCTGACGCTTCTGCAGGCGTACGGAGAGCTGGCTGCCGCCAAGCCGCAGTATGTCGACCGATATCTTGATGTATTGACGCAGCTCGAAAAATCGATGCCCGACAATGCTCTGGTTCAGGCAGCGGCAGGACGCCGGGATCTGAAGGCGGGCAACTTCTCATCGGCCGAGATGCACCTGCAGCGGGCAGTCGCGCTCGACCCCGCCCAGGCCACAACTTGTGCCGACCTCGCAGAAGCGCTGGCGCACGACGGACGCAGCGCAGAAGCGGTCGCGTGGCTCGACAAATCGATCGAACTGGACCCCTTCAACCCGTTCACGCAACGATCGTTGATCGTGCAGCTCATCAATCTGAAAGAGTACGCTCGAGCCCGCGCAGCCCTTGAGCATTACGTGCAGGTCTTTCCTCAGGACACGTTCATGCGGCAGATGCTCGAAGAGGCACGCCGCCAGCCAACGCAATAAAGGCGGCGCTGACACCCCGGCACTGGCGCGTCACGGCTTGCTCGCAGTGTAAGGGCGAAGGCTAACAATGCCCTTCCCTTCCTGGATTGTCACAATCTTTCCTGCTGCAACTCCTGGAAAGTCCTGAGTTTTACCATCCGGCCACCTGATCTCAATGTTGACTGAGGTTGCTTTGCCAAGCCCGAAGTGGAGCCGGAAATCGCTTTGCGACATGTACGATCCGCCGCTGCGTACTTCATCCATTTGCTTCATCCCGCCGGCGGTCACGGTTACACGTGCACCGATCGCATCGCGATTGCCGGTAACGGCGCGAATCACAATGGAATGCCCTGGAGGGGGAGACGTGTTCTTCAGCAGAGATGGCGCTTCACCCATATTCACGATCGCGATCTCTTCATTGCCGTCGTTGTCCAGATCGCCCACCGCCAGACCGCGGGACGCATGACTTTCATTGATCCCGCTTCCAGCCTGTGGGGAAATGTCGTAGAACTGTCCGTCCCCGCGGTTCCAGTAAAGCAGCCTCTTCTGTTTGAAGGATTCTCCGGTGCGCCCCGAATCCACTTCCGGATAGACGTGGCCATTGGCAAGGATCAGATCTTTCCAGCCGTCGTTGTCAAAATCGATGGCCGCCGTGCCCCATCCCAGGTACCGCGTGTTGACTGCGAGACCGGTTTCGATCGTGGCGTCTTCAAAATCGTTGTGCCCGCGGTTCCGATAGAACGTGTGCGTATCGTCGGCAAAGTTGGTCTTGAAGATGTCAAACCAGCCGGTGTGCAGGAAATCGGCCGCTGCCGTTCCCATGCCTGCCTGTTCACGGCCTTCATCGTTGTAGGCCACGCCGGACTGCACCCCGGTCTCTTCAAACTTCCTGCCGCCCAGATTGTGAAAGAAGAGGCTGGCTGTAGAGTCGCACGCGATGTAGATGTCGGGCCAGCCATCGTTATCGAAGTCGTCGACCAGGGGAGTGAAACAGTAATAGTCCTTCGGCGTGGTGACGTGCATTGCGTCGGAAACGTCCGTGAAGTGACCATGTCCGTCGTTCTCGAACAGAGACACCGTCTCCCCGGGTAATCCCCGCGGTCCACAGATGACGGACAGGCCTTTCCACGTACACTGCGACCGCTCGCCGGGATGCGGCGTGTGCGCGGGATCGAAACGGAGGTAGTGAACCACCATCAGGTCCAGGTACCCATCGCGGTTAAAATCCACAAACGCGCATCCGGTGCTCCAGCGGGTGTCAGGGGAGTCGAGTCCGCGCTCTTTCGTCTCGTCGCGAAACGTGCCGTTCCCACTGTTGTGATACAGAACGTTGTGGCCCCATTCAGTGATGAAGATATCTGCATAACCGTCGTTGTCGATGTCTCCCGCACAAACACCCTGTTCCCATCCCCGGTCGGTCAAACCTGCCTTCTGCGTTACATCCTCGAATTTGAGCCCTCCCAGGTTGTGATACAGGACGGGGCCGGGACCGGCGCCGCCATCCCTGAAGCGGCCGCCGTTGAGAAAGAGAATATCGGGCAGTCCATCGTTGTCGTAGTCGAAAATGGCCACTCCGTTTCCTGTGGTTTCGACAATGTACTGCTTGTTTCTCTCGGCGCCGGAAACGTTGATCGAGGTGAGTCCCGCCTTCGCCGCGACGTCCTCATAATTGACGAGAGGCGGTTTTATGCCGGGTGGGAGCGGGCGAGCCGGAGTGGCGATGCCATTCCCGGTCGCAACGCCGAGCTGCGCCCAAAGCGATCCGTATGTCATGAAGCTCAATAGCGCAATTGCCAGAGATTTGGCGATCGCGGCACACAGCCTTTGCATCGGTCAGCGGATTGTAGCATTCCGCGGCGGGGGATATTCTGCGGATCCGGCTGCGATCTTTCGCCAATGCCAGGAGGCGGCTAAGACTGTCAGCATGGTATAAATGGACTCCAGTCCGGCCGGTCACTCTTCACAGTACCTTCAGACCGTCCGGCCAATCCGAGTCCCTGCGGATATGGCTTCACTTCCGTCAAACCGAATTCCCACCTCCCGGCCCTCCCTGCAAACGCCCAACCATACCTCCTGCATCCACGATCGCGCGCAAACGCTGGTGTGCCCCGTCCTCCTCTTCATCGCCGCACTTGCAGGACTGCCCTCGGCCGCGCTTGCTCAAAGCGCGCCAGCTTGCCAGGCTCCCACCGCATTGCAAAATGCTGTCGCTCAGCATCCCTCTGCAGCCGCCTACGATGCATTGGGAGCGCAATTCGCGTCTCAGAACAAGTTCGCCTGCGCAATACCAGCTTTCGAATCGGCCATTCGCCTTGATCCAAATTCATGGCAGGGTCACTACAATCTCGGGGTCGCCCTTTTTAGTTACGGGAACACTCCGCACGCCGTCGAAGAACTCCGGAAGGCGCTCCAGTTCAACCCCGGTTCCGCGCAGATTCTGTTGCCTCTGGGCTTTGCTCTCAGCAAGCTCAACCGCCAGGATGAAGCGATAGTCGCGTTTCGGAGGATTCTCGACCAGGACCCTCATTCTGCCCGGGCTCTCGACGGACTGACCAAGGCCCTGATTGACGAAAAGCGTTACACCGCTGCCATCGCAGCCCTCAAAGACGCCCCCGACGACGAGGTGCTGCGCCTCAACCTGGCGATTGCCTACACGAAAAACAACAACCTTGACGATGCCATCAGAGTCCTGTCTGCGATCGAGAAAGAGCACCCTGACTACGCGCAGGGCCACCTGAACCTGGGCATCGTCTATACCCAGCAAAGCCGGTATACGGAAGCTGCACAGGAATTCCAGGACGCGATCCGCCTCGACCCCGGCGATGACAGCGCCCGCGTCTCCCTTGTGAAGTGTCTCGTGATCCTTGCCCAGTTTGGCGCCGCCGAACCGACGATTCGTGACTATCTGAAACGCAGGCCGCATGATTTCGAAGCTCTCTATCTGAGTGGCGTCGTGGAGCGGGGACTTGGGAACTACGCCGAAGCTGCGAAAGATCTCCAGCAGGCGGTATCGATAAAACCCAATGACTTCGAGGCGCTCTACAACCTGGGATTTGTACTGGCGCATCTCGACAAACCTGCCGAAGCCCGCCCGCCGCTCGAAAGAGCTCTCAAAATCGATCCCACCTCCAGCAAGGTTCAGTTCCAGCTCTCCGCTGTCCTGCGCTCGCTTGGACTGCAGGATCAGGCGCGCAAGGCGTTGAACTCTTTTGAGAGTGAGAAACAACAGGAACGAGAGCAGCTTGCCGCAGTGGTCAGTGCCAGCCAGGGCAATCAGGACCTCGAAACCGGTGACGCCCGCCAGGCGGTTGAGATGTACCGCGAGGCGATTGCAAAGGACCCGAAAAACGCTCGTACCTATTACAACCTGGCTTTGGCAGAAGACAAGCTGGGCGATATCGCAGCCGAACGGCAAGCTCTGGTAACCGCGGAACAGCTGGACGGGGGGCTGTCTCTGGTGCATAACCAGCTCGGGCTGATCGATCTCAAAGCGAATCGACCTATGGAAGCGGAAAAGGAATTCAAAGCTGCCATCGCCCTCGACCCGCAGTACGCCGAAGCCCAGAACAATCTCGGCGTTCTGTACGGCCAGCTCGATCGGGTGGCAGATGCCGAACAGCTCTTTCGCGAGGCCACCGAGAACGATCCCAAATATGGACAGGCTTTTGCGAACCTGGGAATCATTCGAGCCAGCCAGTCCCAATACGCCGAAGCCGCGCAGGCATTGAGCAACGCCGTCAGGCTTGATCCGGCAAACCCAGCAACTTTAAGTGCGTACGCAATGGTCCTGGTCAAACTCAATCGCAGCAGCGAAGCGATGCCTCTTTTCCGCAAGGTTGTCGATCTCGACCCGAAATCGCCGGGTGCACATTTGAATCTCGGCATCGCGCTCGCCGATCAGTTCGACCTCAATGGAGCCCTCGCTGAGTTCACCGAGGCTGTTCAGCTTGATCCGCAGGACGCGCAGGCGCACTACAACCGCGGGCGCGTACTTCTCGACCTCCAGCGCAACGCCGAAGCAAAACCCGAACTTGAATCAGCCGTACGCCTGGATCCGGGTTCGGCAGACTCCTGGTACCTGTTGGGCCTTATTGCCCGCCGCGCAGCAGAGACGGAGGCGGCCATCGCCGCATTTAAACATTGCCTCGCCGTGAACCCGAACAATCCGGAAGCCCTCTTCATGCTCGGCCAGGAACTTGAACGCAATGGAGATACCGAAGGTGCGAAACAAAGTTGGCAGAAGGCGATCGCAATTCAACCGCACTACAGCGAAGCGCTCTACAGCCTGTCCCGGCTGATCGGCAAAAACGATCCTGAACGCGCCGGCCAGCTGCGGGCTCAGTTCGAGGCGCTGCAGTCACAGCAGCACATCACGGACCGCGCGCAGTCCCTCGGCAACTTCGCTCTCGCATCGGCCGATGCACATGACTGGCCCCAGGCGATTGCCCAGCTCAAAGAAGCCATCGGCATTTGCGGTGAATGCAGTGCGCGGCCGCAGCTCCACAAGGATCTCGGACTTATCTATTGTCACTCCGGGTCGCTCAGCGAGGGACGCGCCGAGTTACTCGAGGCCCGGAAACTGGCCCCCCAGGATGAGGACATAGCAAGAGCCCTGCGCTTGCTTGATGCGGCGCAACAGAAGCAGTGATGGCGGGTCAGCGCTGCTTCGGGAGGTTTGCCGGGTCGCCGGTGGGTTCGTCGATCGTGATCTGCCGGTCGGGCTGCACATTGTCGAGTGTCTGTACCGTCCCGCTGGGCCAGTGAATCTGAATCTGTACACGATCCGCTGCGGGACCGAGCCCGAAGTGGACTCTGGGATCGCTCGAAGACAGATAGCCGGATGCCGTCGTGACGGTCGCCCACTGTGGCCCTCCGGATCCATTTACCCTGACCACGGCCCCGATCCCGTCGCGATTGCTTTTGTGACCGATCAGCCGCAGGGTGATCCAGTGGTTGCCGGTCACGGTTTCATTGCGCAGAACGTGCGCTTCCCCGTCATTCGTGGTCACCACGGCATCGATTCGACCGTCGTTGTCGATGTCTCCAATCGCCATGCCGCGCGCCGCCCAGGCTTCTTTGAAAACTGTGCCGGATTCCGCCGAAACATCCGCGAAGCCATGCCCGGTGTTCCGCAGCAGCAGCATGGGTTCGCGGTAGTGAAGCTGGGGATCCTGCAGCTCGACATTGTCCAGGTCGTGTCCCTGGGCGATCAGAAGGTCCTTCCATCCGTCGTTGTCATAGTCCAGGAAGCGCGCGCTCCACCCGGAGTGAAACAGCGTAATGGTTCCAAGCTCAGTGGAATTAGTCGCGTAATCGAATGTGCCGTCACGCTGGTTGCGGTACAGCGCGTATTTCTGATTCCCAAGGTCGGTAACCAAGATGTCCGGCCATCCATCGTTGTTATAGTCGGCGAAGTCAACTCCCATGCCGGCATAGGTCTGCCCGTCGGCATTAACGGCTGAGGCCGATTCCATGCCCACCTCTTCGAAAGTGCCGTTGCTCTTCTGGTGAAACAAAAACTCGGGCATGGAATCATTCGCGACATAGAGATCGATGCGTCCGTCGCGATCGTAGTCCGCAATCGCCAGTCCCAGCGCCCGGGCCGGCTTGTCGAGCCCGAGTTTATGCGAAACCTCCGTGAAGTGCCCGTTCCCGTCGTTGTGATAAACGAGCATGGAAATCGGATTGAAGATGTCGGGCTGGCAGAAGGCGCGGTGCCCGGCGCTATGCTCTCCGCACCATACGTCATTCCAATCCCAGACGACATACCGCCCAACCACCAGATCCAGTAAGCCGTCATTATCCAGGTCCACCCATGCCGCCGAGGTCGACCAGCCACTTCCACCGACTCCGGCACTCGACGTCACATCGGTAAAGGTGCAGTTGCCGTTGTTGTGATAGAGATGGTTCCCTCCGTAGCCGGTGACGTACAGATCTTCGTAGCCGTCGTTATCGTAGTCTCCAACGGCAACACCCATGTCAAAGCCCATCCCTTCCAGACCGGCCTTCTCTGTAATGTCCTCAAACGTCCCATCCGGTTTCTGGTGATAAAGCCGATTCCAATATTGGGCTTCGGTCTTCTGCGGGATTGCTCCTTTCGGTTCCGGATCTGTGATCGGAGCGCCATTCACAAAGAAAGCGTCAAGACGGCCGTCGTTATCACAATCAAATAGAGCAACTCCCGATCCCATGGTTTCGATGAGGTACTTAAGCGGCGTGTGAGGAGACCGGCCGAAGAAGCGAATTCCGCTCTGTGCGGTAACGTCCACGAAGTCACCGTGAGTCGATGCGTGCGGTCGGCTATCGGAGTGTGCCTGGGTCGTCGATTGAGCGTACAGAGTTCCGCTCCACATCACGAGCGCCCAACACAAAGCGGCCACGCCCGCGATGCACATCGATCCGCACCCGGCTCTTTCACAGCGTTCGCTCACAGCGGTTATCATTCGCATCGCTGAACGCCCTGGTGAATCCTCGAAGTGCCCGCCCAACTCGCAATGTACATCTTCAGGAATTCACTGAACTCTTTCGCTTCGGCTGACAATCGGCTGCCGCGGTTGCTGATGTGGTTGAAATTCAGATTCACGATCGGGTCGATTAGCTCACCACATCATAACGATTCAGAACTTGTTGTCCACAGTGGCTTCCGATAAAAACCACCCCTGAGGCTTCACGGCCATCCGGCTTGCAGCTCGCAATGCCGATACTCGAATTCCCTGCTTAAAGGAGACAACATGTCTAACCCCAAATCTGTCGTTCTCGTGCACGGCGGCTTCGTCGACGGCTCCGGATGGGAGGGTGTGTACCACATCCTCAGGCAGAGCTCGCATTGGGTCAACCGACGCCGCGCGGCGGGCCGGCCAATAGCTGGCTGCATGCGCCCCTGCGGCCAGCGGTCGACAGCGAAGGGAGAAACTCCGAATCTCTTTTGCACTTCGGGCGAAGCGAGATCACACACGATTGACCGGCACAAAGAGACATTCAATGCGAAGAAAGATTTTCTGAATCTGTAGACCGACTGGTCTACTCTACTCAGATGCGAGGCCGAAAATCTTTCGGACCTTTAAAGAGGTTTCACATCATGTCAGCATCCACATCCAAAGGCACTGCTCTTATCACTGGCGCTTCCACCGGCATCGGCGCAGTCTATGCCGACCGCCTGGCCAGGCGCGGTTACGATCTCATCCTCGTTGCACGCAGTCAGGAGAAACTCTCTGAAGTGGCCGCGCGACTGGAGGCCACCGGACGCAGCATCGAGACGATGGCTGCCGATTTGACCAGGAAAGACGACGTTCAGCGCGTGGCCGAGCGGCTGAGCACCGATCCCACCATCACTGCGCTCGTGAACAATGCGGGCACGGCCAGCGTAGGCAAGCTTCTCGACGCGAAGATCGACGACCTCGAGTCGATGATCAATCTGAATGTCACCGCGTTGACCCGGCTGGCACTGGCCGTTCTGCCTGGTTTTGTGGCGCGCAAAAGCGGCCTGCTCATCAACATTGCCTCCGTCGTTGCGCTTGCGCCCGAGCTTCTGAACGGCACCTACAGCGGCACCAAAGCCTACGTGGTGAACTTTACGCAGGCGCTGAAGAACGAAGTGGAAGGCAAAGGCGTGACGGTGCAGGCCGTGTTGCCCGGCGCGACGGCAACACCCTTGTGGGAGAAGGCCGGCCGGCCGGTGGAACATTTGCCCGCCGAGATTGTAATGACCGCCGAGGATATGGTGGATGCTTCACTCGCCGGTCTTGACCGGCATGAGTTGATTACCATTCCCTCCCTGCCCGACATTGCGGATTGGGAGAAGTTTGAAGAGGCGCGCAAAGCTTTGGGGCCGAACCTTTCCCGCCGGAAGCCGGCCGTTCGTTATGGGATTCAGGGCTGATCTCACCGAGGGTCCTTCCATCAATCGGGACCAGCGAGGAGCTTCTTATGACTGCAAGATCGACGCGTGACCACCTGATCGACGTGGGCCTCGGCCTGATGCACCGGCATGGGTTCCATGCCACAGGCCTGACCGAGATCCTCCAGGCGGCGGATGTTCCAAAGGGATCGTTCTATCACTTTTTTGGCAGCAAGGAGGAGTTTGCCGCAGCTGCGCTGGAACGATATGCCGCGCAAAAGGCCGAGCATTCTGCCGCAGTCTTAAGCGATGCGACCACCAGCCCGCTCCGGCGGCTGAAGCGCTATTTCCTCGATCTGGTGAAGATCGCCGGTCAGCGTGGACCGATTCCGGGTTGCCTGCTGGGCCGATTCAGCCTGGAAGTCGCCGCAGAGAGTCCGCAGTTGAGAAAGCGCATCAGCGCATCCTTCGCGCGCTGGCAACGCGCGATCGCTGCGGTCATCGAGCAGGCAGTTACGCAGAAGGAACTTCCCGCAGAAACGGACGCCGAGGCGCTGGCCGGCTTCCTGCTCAACAGCTGGGAGGGAGCGCTTTTGCGTTCGCAGGCTGACAAAAGTGACGCTCCGCTCCAGGCTTTCCTGCGATACGTGTTCGATGGGTTGCTGGCAAAGGAATCGAAGGCTAAGGCCGGTGCCAAGCCGACGGCAACTCACTGACTCCGGATCGAAGCTCCATAGGTCAAACGATGCTGTCGATCCGTCGTCCGCGCTCACCCTGATCGACAACGCGTCCCCGGCAGAGTGCGGCGGCGTATTTCAGCCATGAGTAGGACGGCCATCATGCTTACGGCCGTCCCACACGAAGTATTCAACCAAAGGGAGAAAAGACATGTCCACGATCCATCTTCACCAGACAACTACCCTCACGCCCGAGCAGTACATCGCCGGGCTCACCGACTTCGGGCCTGGCCGCTCGAAGCTGTTTGGCAACAGCGCCGACGAGTACCTCAAGGTGCATCAGCGGGGCAGCACACAGGCCGACGTCACAGAGGGCTCGGGCGGCATCTGGGAACGCCTGCACTACGACTGGTCCGATCCCAATCACGTCGTCCTCACGACAACCGACTCGAACCTGTGGGGAGGCGAGTCCGGCCACACCTACACCTTCACGCGTCAGCCCAACGGGACGACCAACATAGATGTCGACGTGGTCCGCGACGGCAAGAACCTCAGGGGACGGGTGCTCGGTTTCGTGCTTCGCACCATCGGCAGGGGAGTTTTGGAAAAGGCGTTTAAAAACAGCGTCAAGGCCCTCGAAGCGCGGAACGGCGCGGCGAGAGAGGAACGCGCAGCATGAGCTTGAATCCCTGATCCCTTTCCGCTTACGGATTCCCTTCAGCATCTCGCGAGATCCACCACAGCACCTCGCCAAACACCTTCCACTTCGACGCGTTGCTCACATCCAGTGGCGGGTACTTATGATTGGCCGAAACCAGCAGATCTGCCCCCGAAATCCGCTGCAACCGCGCCACTTTGAAACCAAGGTCGCGATGCGCTACCACCGTCAGCCGCTGATCCAGGCGCTCCCGGCTGGTCGACGCCGTGTCCACAAACAAAATCGATGCCGGCGCGATCACCGGCTCCATTGAATCTCCGCGCAGATGCATCCCGATCATCTTTTCCGGGTGCGGACACCACTCCAGCGGCGCCAGCAGGACGTCCTCTACCGCCGCTTCCGACAGCATCACATTCTCGCCCGGCGGCATGCGATCCCCGTAAGCGGCCACATTCAGCAGCGGAATCGCCGCAGCATTCCCACGCCCCACCATCTCCTGCACCATCTTCCGGCTCGTCACCACCTGGAAATCCTTGAGCCTCACCTGCATCGACGAGATCGGTTGCCCGGCACGCGTTTCCGGCAGCCCCGAAAAGTCCATGCCCGCCCGCTCCCAGAAATACGTCCCCTCCGGCGGCGGCGCCATGTTCCCCAAAGCGACGTAGGTCTGCGCGGTCGGCTCGTGCCGGCCCTGAATCCAGCGCGATACCGTCGCGGGTGAAACGCCCAGGCGGTCTGCCAGTGCCGACTGCGTCATCTTCAGCTCCCGCAACAGCCGCCGAATTCGCTCCGCCCATTCCGGCGAGGTTTCCGTATCTGCCAACTTGCACACTCCACTGCCGCTTTACCCTTTCATCAGCGCAATTGCGTCAATGAAATCAATAATTTAGCGTTACCAGGCAGGTATGCTAACAGGAAGTTGCGCGCATCGTACAAACTGGTCCGCGGTGGTGATCGCCGATTGCGATCCTCCTCCGTCGGGCTCCTGCATACGAGGAGCAGGTGAGGTGGAAACGTCATCGGAGTTGGACGAAGATTTCTTTCGCGAGGCCCGTCAATGCCTGATCTCGGCACCTGGCCATCCAGTGTGGAGCAGTGGCGCGGCTGGAAGGCAGCAGCCCCTTTGCCCCCAGCCTACCCCAAACACGCCCCCCCAAACGCCTTCTTTCCGCGAAACATCTGGGCTGGTGACGCGCGGGTGTTACCTTCGTCACAACCAAAGGCCGTCACCCGCATCCAACTGCCTATTGCCCATCGGTTCTCGGGCGCACCGCCGAGGAGGCCGTCGTGACAGGGATTGAGAACGGTCGCGGCATTCTCATTGTCGATGACGAATCAAACATCGCCGATACTCTCGCCCTCATCTTTTCCAAAAATGGCTACGAAGCCCGCGTCGCCTACTCCGCAGAAGACGCCATCGTAACCATCGCCAACTGGCAGCCTGAGCTCGCTATCCTCGATGTCATGCTCCCCCGCATGAATGGCATTGACCTCGCCATCGTCCTTCGCCAAAATTACCCCTGTTGCCGCCTACTCCTCTTCTCCGGCCACCACAGCACTCAGGATCTCCTCGAAGAAGCCTCGAAAAAAGGGCATGTCTTCGACATTCTCGCCAAGCCGGTTCACCCGGCGTTCATGCTCGATACAGTCTCCGACCTCCTCGCCCAACATCCCAAAGGCGAGGCCTGACTCGTCTCAGCCAGACCCCCAGCCTCACCCCCGTCATGTCACGCGCGCAGGCCCGGAATCGAAAGCCGGGCCTGAGCAAAATCGAGGGCAATCTCGACGATCGCTCAGCCGCCACTGCCTCCTTCGGTTTTCCAAACCAATCCCGGCTAAAATGGCAACCGTCCATGAAGAAAAAGATCCGCGTTGGCATCCTCTTTGGTGGCCGCAGCGGCGAGCATGAAGTTTCGCTCCTCTCCGCCGCCTCCGTCCTCAAAGCCATCGACCGTAAAAAGTTCGACGTCATTCCCATCGGCATTACGAAAGAAGGCCGATGGGTCACGGCCGCTCACGCCGAGCGCCTGCTCGCCGGCGAGTCTGCGCCGGGCCAGGCCCCAAACCAGGACAAACATCTGCGCGCCGGGGATCCCGAGGCCACCTCTGCGGCCGCGGTCCTGCGTAAAGGCGAATCGCTCCTCGTCCCCCCGATGCCCAGCGAAGCTCTCGTCCCCTTTGACCGCGATGCCCGTGCCGTGGCGCCCTCCAGCCCCGACCACGTCCTCAGCATCGACGTCATCTTTCCTGTGCTTCATGGCACCTTTGGCGAGGACGGCACCATCCAGGGCCTCTTCGAGCTGGCCGGCCTCGCCTATGTCGGCTCTGGCGTCCTCGGCTCCGCCACCGGTATGGACAAGGACGTGATGAAGCGCCTCTTCGCCTCGGCGAAGCTGCCCATCGTGAAGCACATCACGTTTCTCCGCGGCGAATGGCAGGCCGCCCCGAAGAAAGTCCGCGCCCGTGTCGAAGCTGCCCTCCAATATCCCGTCTTCGTGAAACCCGCCAACCTCGGCTCCTCGGTCGGGATCAGCAAAGCCCACGACAGCAAAGAGCTCGGCCCGGCCATCGAGCTGGCCGCCAGCTTCGACCGCAAAATCGTCATCGAGCAGGGAGTCGGCGGCAAAAAGAAAAAGGCCCGCGAACTGGAAGTCGCCGTCCTCGGCAACGACTCCCCTGAAGCCTCCATCGTCGGCGAAGTGGTCCCCGGCAAAGAGTTCTACGACTATGAGGCCAAATACCTCAGCGAAGGCTCCGACCTGATCGTCCCCGCCAAACTCACCAGACAGCAAACGAAGCAGGTTCGCGAAATGGCCCTCGCAGCCTTCCGCGCCTGTGACTGCGCCGGCCTCGCCCGCGTCGACTTTCTCATGGAGCCGGGCCCCTCCGGCCGCATCTACCTCAACGAAATCAACACGCTGCCCGGCTTCACCTCCATCAGCATGTACCCGCGTCTCTGGGCTGCCTCCTGCGTGCCTTATCCGCTGCTCATCGAACGCCTCATCCAGCTGGCCATCGAACGCCGCGCCGACAAGGATCGCAACCGCTACTCCCTCTGAATCCAATGCTTTTAGCTAACCGGTCTTTCGCTAACCGGTCTTTCGCTAACCGGTCTTTAGCTATCCGCTTTTTAGCTAACCGGTTTTTAGCTATCCGGTTCTCAGCTATCCGCTTTTTAGCTCGCCGGCTTTTTAGCTATCCGGCCATTCGCTGCCTTCAGGAAACCGAAGCCCGCTCCGTGGTGTCAGAATGAGTGAGATGAGTTTTGCTACGACGTTTCGGGTCCCGAAAGACAAAAGGAGTCGCGCGGAATGACCCTGCTGGATGCTCCTGCCTTTAATGCGCGCAAAGCGCGCATGGTCCACAATCTCTCCATCACCGGCATCGTGATCGCCGTGATCGCGGGCATCGCTACCTGGCTTTGGTTCCTGCAGATCCCCTGGCAGTTCTGGCACTGGCCTGCCGATCACCAGATTAACCAGTTCCTCGGCGCCGTTGAAGGTGGCGATCTCCAGAAGGCGTATGGCCTCTGGAACCACGATCCCAACTGGCAGCAGCACCCGCAGCAGTACCAACCCTACGGCTTCAGCGAGTTCCAGAGGGACTGGGGCCCGGCCAGCGACTACGGCGTGATCAAAAGCCACAGGATCATCGTGTCCCGCCGCGTCGGCAACGGCGTGGTCATCGGCATCAACATCAACGGCGGCAGCACGCCCATCTTCCTGCGCGTCGACAGCAAGACGAAGACCATCGGTTTTTCACCCATCGAGCTTTATTCCGGACCGTAAGCGGCGAGACGCTGAACCGCCTCGCCCTCAGTGAAACTGCATGGGAGCCAGCGCCTGCGGCTGCCCCGCTCCGAAATCCACCCGGCTGGCCAGCAGCCGGTTGAACCCCTCCACGCTGTTTGCCTCGAGCATCCAGCTCAGGATGTGTCCCCGCACCGCGACCGCGACTGCCGCGCGCAGCTGCGATTCGGAGGTCTGCAGGTCCGTCTTCGTCACCGGCTGCCCCTGCACCGCAGCCAGATGCACCCGCAAGCCCTGGATGAGATAGCCCATCGGCTGCTCGATCGGCATCATTCCCAAAATGGTCGTGCCCTCGCTGGTCAGGGCGCCCAGCACCTGGTCCATCTTCTTTTTGTTCTTCTCCGCACCGGCAGGAACGCAGTTCGGAGCAATGTCGTAGAGCGTCAGACTCGCTGCCGGCTCCTGGCTGCCGCCCCCCGACTTCCCGGCATCGCCCGGCACCGCTACGGCCAGCAGCACCTTCGAACACTCCTGCGCCTGCACCTGGGTCGAATCGAACTCCGGATCGCTCCCGAACATCATCCGCCGCCCCAGCTGCGCCACGCTCTGCGCATCCCGAGGCTTCAGCGAAGCCGGATACCAAAACGTCACGTGCAAGTCGGCGTTCGTGTAAATCTGCTCGCTTGCTCCGGAACTCGCCGATCCCTGGGCCGGAGGCGCTGGTGTCTGTGCGCCCGCAGCCGCCAGCGCCAGAGAGAGCGCAATCGACCAAAGCTTCATCTCCGCCAGCCTACCATCGCACCAGCGACAGGCGCGAAGCGCGCCCGCCTGGACGGCTAGTGCCGTGACGGCGAGTCCCTGCGATATCCTGACCCTTCCCGTGTCTGAGCCCGCCACCGATTCCCAAACCCCGCTCATGCGCCAGTATCTGGCCGCCAAAGGCCAGCACCCCGACGCCCTGCTCTTCTTCCGTCTGGGCGACTTCTACGAGTTGTTCTTCGACGACGCCAAAACCGCTTCCAGGGAGCTCCAGCTTACCCTCACCGCGCGCGACAGGGAACGCAACACCCCGATGTGCGGCGTCCCGTATCACGCCGCCGAGAACTACATCACCCGCCTCCTGCGCAAGGGCTACCGGGTCGCCATCTGCGAGCAGATGGAAGATCCCAAACTGGCAAAAAAGATCGTTCGGCGCGAAGTCACACGCGTCCTCACTCCGGGCACCGCCCTCGATCCGGCCATGGCCGCCGAGCAAAGCAACTACCTCGCGGCCATTCACTGCGCCGGAGAAGCCGCCGGCCTTGCCTTCCTCGACCTCTCCACCGCCGACTTCCGCGCCACCGAATTCTCCGGCCCCAAAGCCGCCTCGCAGTGCCTTGAGGAGCTGGCGCGGCTGAATCCCATCGAGCTCATCTTCCCCTCGACCCGCGGCCCGCTCTTTCCGCCGTCTCGCGGCGACAGCCCCGAAGCCGCAGAGCAGGCTCTCGCCCAGATCAGGACCCGCACCCCCGTTGACGACTGGGCCTTCACCCCCGACTACGCCATCCCCCTCCTCGAACGCCAACTCGGCAGCCAGTCGCTCGAAGGCTTCGGTCTCGCCCATCACCCCGCCGCCGCGATCGCCGCCGGAGCGCTGGTTAATTACGTCCGCAGCACCCAGCAGTCGGAAGCTCAGCACGTCGACTCCCTCCGCTTCTACCGCCGCGCCGAGCACCTTCACCTCGACCAGGTCACCGTCCGCAACCTCGAGCTCGTCGATCCCCTCTTCCACGAAGCCGGCCCGGACATCACCCTCTTTCGCACGCTTGACGCCTGCTGCACGCCCATGGGTAAGCGCCTGCTCCGCGCGTCGATCCTGCGCCCTATGATCGATCCCGCCGCCATCGAATCGCGCTACGCCGCCGTCGACGCCGCCCGCCTCAATCTAATCCGCCGCGAGGAGCTGCGCCGGTCGCTCCAGAGCATCCTTGACCTCGACCGCCTCCTCGCCCGCATCTCCCTCGACAGCGCCGGCCCCCGCGACCTCCTCGCTCTGGCCGCCTCCCTCCACCACCTCCCCGCCGTCAAAACTTCCGCCGCTTCCCTGGCAGGGCTCGCCAGCGTGAAGGACGAAACCCAGGCGGGTGTCAAAGAAGAATTGTCATCCCAGGCGGAGGACGGGTCAGCGACCGAAGTGGGAAAATCCGCTCCTTCTCACTCCGCGCAGTCAGAACCGCTGGACGCGCAGTCCTTTTGGTTGTCCGCCGCCATCTCCCTCGATCCTCTCGAAGACCTCTGCGCCGCCATCGCCGCCACCCTCGTCCCCGAGCCGCCCCTGACCCTCGCCGAAGGCGGCGTCATCGCTGCCGGCATCGACGTCGAGCTTGACGAGCTTCGCTCCCTCAGCTCCAGCGGACGCGCCTCCATCGCCGCCATCGAAGACCGCGAGCGACGCCGCACCGGCATCGGCTCTCTCAAAGTCCGCTTCAACTCCGTCTTCGGCTACTACATCGAGATCACCAAATCCAACCTGCCCAACGTTCCCGCCGACTACGAACGCAAGCAGACCCTGGTCAACGCCGAGCGCTTTACCACCCCCGAGCTGAAGGACTACGAGACCAAAATCCTGACCGCCCAGGAGCGTTGCGTCGAAATCGAGAAGCGCCTCTTCGCCGCCCTCCGCCGCCAAATCGTTGACAATGCCGGCCGCATTCGCCGCACCAGCGCCGCCGTCGCCGCCATCGACCTCGTCGCCGCCTTCGCTCACCTCGCCGCCCTCCGCAACTACATCCGTCCCGCGATCGATTCTGCCCCCATCCTCGAAATCGCCGGTGGCCGCCATCCCGTCATCGAACGCCTCATGGAGGACGCCGGCGACACCCGCTTCGTCCCCAACGACCTCTACCTCGACTCCGGGGACACCACCTCCGCTCCCAACCTTCTCCTTATTACCGGCCCCAACATGGGGGGCAAATCGACCTACCTGCGCCAGGCCGCCCTGCTCGTCATCATGGCCCAGATGGGGAGCTTCGTCCCCGCCGACCGCATGACCTACGGCCTCGTCGACCGCGTCTATACCCGGATCGGCGCCAGCGACAACCTGGCCCGCGGCCGCTCCACCTTCATGGTCGAAATGACCGAAACCGCCAGTATCCTCAATACCGCCACCGCCCAGTCCCTTATCCTCCTCGACGAAATGGGCCGCGGCACTTCCACCTTCGACGGCCTCGCCCTCGCCTGGGCCACCCTCGAATACCTGCAGCGCCATATCGGCGCCCGCACCCTCTTCGCCACCCATTACCACGAGCTCACCATGCTGGCTGAGGAGTTTCCCCGCCTCAAAAACCTGCATGTTGAGGTCAAAGAGACCACCCAGGGGATCGTTTTCCTGCATCGCATAGAACAGGGGCCTGCAAACCGGAGTTATGGAGTCGACGTGGCGCGTCTGGCGGGTCTTCCTCCGTCCGTCATCCAGCGCGCTCGCCAGGTGTTGAAGCAGCATGAGCGCTCCGAGCGGCGCAACGTGGCCGCCGAGACCGAGCCCTCCCTGCAACTCACCATGTTTACTCCGCTTTCGCAGCGCATCCTCGATCGTCTGGCGCAGACCGACATCGACAGCATTACGCCGCTCCAGGCGCTCAATCTGCTGGAAGAGCTGAAAGCCGAAATCACGGGTTAGGCAACTCTCGGCCCGAGGGACCAACATCTATGAGCCCCACGCGCAGACAAGCTCCCCCACGCGCTCGCACAGCCAGCCCCGGCGGCCGCCCCCCCCGTGTCTTTATGCCCCGGCGCCGCAACGTGCAGCTCGCCGAGCAGGCCGGCCAGATCCTCGTCGCCGGCCTCGCCTCATCCGACCTCTCCGCCGCCGAGTGTGACTGGATCCGCCGCATCCGCCCCGGCGGCGTCATTCTCTTCCGCCGCAACATCGAGCACCCGGCGCAGGTGGCCGCGCTTCTCCGCGCTGCCGACAGCCTCGGAACCACCCCCATGTTCCGCTGCGTCGATGTCGAAGGCGGCCTCGTCGATCGCCTGCGCGACGTCATCGCCCCCATGCCCTCGCCGGCCGCCGTCTTCGCCACGGGCAAACGCCAGCTCTACCGCCGCCATGGCTGGCTGATTGCCCGGGAGGCCCGTGCGCTGGGCTTCAATGCGGTCTTCGCCCCCGTCCTCGACCTCGCCCTGCCCGAGTCCGCCGCCGTCCTCCGCACCCGCGCCGTCTCCGCCGCCCCCTGGCGCGTCATCGACTACGCCCGCTGCTTTCTCGCCGGCATGAAGATGGAAGAAATGCTCGCCTGCGGCAAGCATTTCCCCGGCCTCGGCGGCGGCGTCGTCGACTCCCATCAGTCCATGCCCGTCATCGAGCGCCAGACCCGCCTGATGTGGCGCACCGACCTCGCTCCGTGGCTGGCCATCGCTGGCCGGCTGCCCTTCGCCATGGTCGCTCACGCCTCCTATCCCTGGATCGGCCGCGATCCCGCGCCTGCCACCGTCTCCCGCTACTGGGTCACCAACGTTCTCCGCCGCCAGATCCGCTTCAAGGGCGTCATCCTCTCCGACGACATGGAGATGGGCGGCATCCTCTCCCAGATGTCCATCGAAGACGCCGTCGTCCAGGCACTCCTCGCCGGCATCCAGATGATCGAAATCTGCCGCGATCCCACTCTTGTTCTGCGCGCGTACGAAGCCCTGCTCCGCGAGGGCGAGCGCTCGCCCGCCTTCCGCGAAGTCATCGCCAGCGCGTGGCGCAAGATCTACCGCTCCAAGAAGCGCTGGCTCCAGCCCTCTCGCCGCCAGAACCTCTCCGACGGCCGCATCCAGCGGCTCTCTGAGGAGGTGAGGAGCTTCGCCGAGGAAGTCGGCGAAGCCCCCGCCGTCTCCGTCGATCCCGAACGATGGATCGGCGTTGCCCAGATCTGAATTGCGGCTCTGCCGCATACAATCAGACATACCGAATGAAGACAGGCCAGCCCCTCATCGTCGCCGGCATCATGAGCGGCACCTCCGCCGACGGCATCGACGTCGCGCTCGTCCGCATCTCCTCGTCACGATCCCAGCGGAATGACAAAAGAAAAATTGTCATCCCGGCCGAAGCGCGCCTGCTTTCGGCGCGCGCAGCGGAGGGCCCTGCTGTTTCGCGGGTGGCCCTCACCCTGCTCGCCCACCGAGCCTCCCCCTTCCCAAAGGCCCTGCGCCAGGCAATCCTCGCCGCCATGAACGCAGCCTCCACCTCCGCCGCCGAGCTGGCTCGCCTGAACTGGCGTCTCGGGCTTGCTTATGCGGAAGCCGCGCGCGCCGCCATCGAGGCCACGAAAATCCGCCCAGCCCTCATCGGTTGCCACGGCCAGACCATCTACCACCAGGGATCGCCTACCCCCTACGCCGGCCGCCGCTTCGCCTGCACCTGGCAGCTTGGAGAGCCCGCCCTGATTACCGCGGAGCTCAACCTCCCCGTCATCTCGAACTTTCGCCCCGCCGACATGGCCGCTGGCGGTCAGGGAGCACCTCTCGTCCCCCTCCTCGACTACGTGCTCTTCGCCCACGCACGCCGTGCGCGCATCCTGCAGAACATCGGCGGCATCGGCAATCTCACCGTCATCCCCGCCGGCGCCTCCCAGGAAAACGTCATCGCCTTCGACACCGGCCCCGGCAACATGATCCTCGACGCCCTCATGCAGCAGCTCTTCTCCCGCCCATACGACCGCGACGGCCAGACCGCCGCCCAGGGCCGCATCCTCGAGCCCGTCCTCCGCGCCGCGCTCAAAGAGAAGTTCTTCCGTCACCCTCCGCCCAAATCCGCGGGCCGCGAACAGTTCGGAGCCGATTACACCGCGCGCTTCCTCGCCGCCTGCCGCCGCCTGAACCCGCGAAAGTTCAACCCTGCCGACGCCATCGCCACCGCCACCGCACTCACCGCCGAAAGCATTGCCGAGGCCGTCCGCCGCTGGGCTCTCCCCCTCGCCAACCCGCCATCCAATCCCGCGGCCGGTCACCCCCCAATCGACTTCATCGTCTCCGGCGGAGGAGCCCGCAACCCCGCGCTCCTCGCCCATCTCCGCGAACGCCTCACGCCCCTCGGCTGCACCGTCTCCACCACCGCCGATACCGGTATCCCCGTCGAAGCCAAAGAAGCGGCCGCCTTCGCCCTGCTGGCGTACCAGACCTGGCACCACCGCCCCGGCAACCTCCCCTCCGCCACCGGAGCCACCCGCCCCGCCATCCTCGGCCAGATCACCTATGCCGGCTAAGGCGACACACATTCAGGAGAAAGTCGGGCCCATCATTCCGAGCGCAGCGAGGAATCTCGGCGATTGCCATCCCTCCGCCGCCGTCTTAGTTTCTTCAAGCCTGCTTCGCATCTGGCGTGCGCTCTGCGCCCTGTGCCCTCTGCTTCCTCTGGTCGCCGAAGTCAATCTCCCCGCTCTCCGCTATGGGCTAAACGCTAAACGCTGTCTTGTGCTCTGCGCTCTGACCTCTGTGCTCTGCCTCCTCGGCTGCGCCCAAAAGCCCGACCCCCACACCGTCACCATGCTCATCGAGTCCAGCCCCGCCAACCTCGATCCCCGCATCGGTACCGACGCCCAGGCCGAGCACATCGACGCCCTGCTCTTCGACGCACTCGTTCGCCGCGACGAGCACTTCGGCCTTCAGCCCTTCCTCGCCACCCGCTGGGAGACTCCTGACCCCCTTACCTGGGTTT
This sequence comes from uncultured Acidobacteriota bacterium, assembly GCA_963825195.1. GTDB lineage: Bacteria > Acidobacteriota > Terriglobia > Terriglobales > Acidobacteriaceae > Palsa-343. The sequence goes on along the minus strand of CAWGSD010000005.1, from coordinate 2,585,026 downwards.
TTCACCTCCGCACCGGCGTCCATTTCCACGACGGCCGCTCGCTCACTGCCCGTGACGTGAAGTGGACCATCGACTCCATCCTCAACGGCACCGTCATCTCCGTAAAAGCCGGCTCCTTCACCACCCTCAAATCGGTTGAGGCCCCCGACCCTGCCACCGTCGTCTTTCATCTCAAACAGCCCGACCCCGCCCTCCCCTTCAACCTCTGCGATGGCGCCATCGGCATCGTTCCCTACGGCAGCGGACGCGACTTCGCCCACAACCCCATCGGCAGCGGACCCTTCACCTTCGTCAGCCAGCAGCTGGACCGCGACGTCGTCGTCGCCCGCAATCCCTCCTACTGGGACGCGGAGCCCAACATCCCCCGCATCCGCTTCGCCGTCGTTCCCGACGCCACCACCCGCGCCCTCGAGCTTGAAAAAGGTTCAGCCGACGTCGAAAGCAACGCCCTCCCCGCCGACGAGGTCTACGCCCTCAGTCGCGACGCCCACCTTGCCATCGACGACGGCCCCGGCACCGTTCTCAACTACATCGTCTTTAACCTCCGCGACCCCATCCTGCGCGACGCCCGCGTCCGCACCGCGATCGCCCTCGCCATGAACCGTCCGCTGCTCATCCAGGCTCTCTATCGCGGCCAGGCCCGCCTCGCCGAAAGCCTTCTGCCGCCGGGCCACTGGGCCTGGACTGCGGATACCGAACAGCACCCCTACGACCCCGCCCAGGCTAACGCCCTGCTCGACCAGGCCGGCTACCGTCGCGGCCCTAATGGCATCCGCTTCCACCTCGGCATGAAGACCTCCAACGACGAAACCGTCCGCCTCACCGCGGTCGCCATCCAGGAAGAACTCGCTCGGGTCGGCATCGCTCTCGATCTCCGCAGCTACGAGTTCGCCACCTTCTACGCGGACCTTGTCCGCGGAGCCTTCCAGCTTGCTCCCTCCCGCTGGATCGGCGGCAACGAAAACCCCGACATCTTCCGCTACGCCTACTCAAGCGCGTCCTTCCCGCCCCACGGCGGCAACCGCGGCTTCTACGCCAACTCTGAGATGGACCGCCTCATCGCCGACGCCGCCTCAACCCAGGTTCAGCAGCAGCGCCTCGACGACTACCACCGCATCCAGCAGATCGCCGGCCACGATCTGCCCTCTCTGCAACCTCTGGTATCTCGACGCCGTCGTCGTCCACGACCGGCGCCTGGGCAACATCCACCCCAACCCCTCCGGCACCTTCGACTTTCTCCGCACCGCGACCTTCCAGTAGCCCGACACTTCACAGAAGCTGGAGACCCCCGAAGACATGAAGATCAGAGCCATGAACCTCGCTGCGGCAACTCTCTGGGCCCTGGGCACAGCCGCGGCCGTCAGCCACGCCGTCGACACCCCGCAGCCGCGGATCAAAAGCGCGGTCGACCAGTCCATCCGGCCCCTGATGGCGCAATACAGCATTCCCGGCGTGGCCGTCGGCGTCATCGTCGACGGAAAGCCCAGCGTCTTCACCTACGGCGTGGCGTCCAGGGAAACGGGTCAGCCGGTCACGCCCGACACCTTGTTCGAAATCGGATCGATCAGCAAGACCTTCACGGCCACGCTGGCCTCCTACGCCCAGGTCACCGGCCATCTTTCGCTGTCCGATGCGACCAGCAAGTACCTGCCCGGTCTGCAGAAGCGTCCCTTCGGCAAGGTCAGCCTGCTGAATCTGGGTACCCATACGCCCGGAGGCCTTCCCCTGCAGGTGCCGGACAACATCACGAACGACGATCAGTTGCTAAGGTATTTCCGCGACTGGAAGCCCACCGCGCCACCGGGAACGATGCGAACCTACTCCAACATCGGCATCGGAACCCTCGGCTGGATCACCGCAAAGAGCATGGGGCAGGATTTTGACCAGCTGATGGAGCAGCGCCTCTTGCCCGCGTTCGGCATCCGGAGCAGCTACATCCACGTGCCCCCAGGCAAAATGGCGAACTACGCGCAGGGCTATACGAAGCAGGGAGCTCCAATTCGCATGACCGCCGGGGAGCTCTCCTCGGAGGCCTACGGCATCAAGGCAACCGCTCCCGACATGCTCCGCTTCGTAGCGGCCAACATGAATCTGGCTGGGTCGAACAGCGGCTCGAACAGCAAGTCGGACAGCGATTTCGAGCGTGCCCTGATTGCCACCCACACCGGCTACTTCCACGACGGTCCGATGACCCAGGACCTCATCTGGGAGCAGTATCCGTATCCGGTAGCATTGCCGTCGCTGCTGGACGGCAACTCGCCGGGGATGGCCCTCAATCCGACATCGGTCACGGCCATCAACCCGCCCGAACCTCCGCGCCAGGATGTCTGGATCAACAAGACCGGCTCCACCAACGGCTTCGGAGCCTACGTAGCCTTTATCCCGGAGAAGCGCCTGGGCATCGTCATCCTCGCCAACCGGAACTACCCCATCGATGCACGACTAACCGCCGCTTACACCATCCTCACAACCCTGGCCAATGAAAAACCCCGCCGCGGGCAGTAACCGCCAAGCCGGTCCCAGTGCGGACTACGCGTCCAGCGGGACTAACTAAGCCTCTGGTTTTTTCAGCAGCCGCGGCAGCATGAGGCGGGCGCGGCTGCGCAGCGCGGGCGTGGCGCTGTGACGCGCATGCTCGAGCATGGCGAGGGCCTCGTCGCGGAGCTCCGGCTCGTGTGCGGCCAGCACAGCGAAGGCTTCGAGAGCCATGGCGCGCACGGCGATGCGGTCTTCTTCGAGGCGGGCGCGCACCAGCGGAACCAGTCGCATGCGCTGGTCGTGATCGCCGGCCGCGAGCGCGGCGGCAACCAGAGCATATTGCCGGGCCTGCCATTCCTGCATCGGCCAGGCGGCGGCGACATCGGCCAGCAGATAAGCGTAGGGCGTAAGAGCGCCTGGCTCCCGCATGCCAATGAGGCGAGCCATTTCGGCGGCGCGGCGATGCTCTGTAACATCGTTCGAAAACAGCTGGCGGACGAGGTTGCACTCGGCCAGACGGCGCGGCTTCGAGAAGAATTCGCGAACGGCCGCGGGCGCGTCGCTGGATTTCCAGGCAGCAGCAGGCTTCTTCCGCCGGGGCAGCTGGTCCGGAGCGAAGGAGGCCTTGTCCAGTGCCGTGCGCCGGGCAGGCGGCACTACCTGGGGGAGAGTCGCCGGGTTGCGAGGGGTGACCATGGTGCCGTTCAGAGGCGGCCAGTATACGGCGGGCGCGTGAACGCGCAGCTAGAATGTTGGCACCTGCCATGAACAAACTTGCGCGCGTTTTCATCCGGCCAATCGTTCTTTCGATGGTGCTGGCTGCGCCGGTACCGGGACTGCCTGCCTGGGCGCAGTTTTCGAATCCGGAGCCGGCGACAACCGAGGTGCACAATGCGATGCCGCTACATCCGCCGGCGGGGGCGCGGGTGGCGATCGTGGAGTTTGAGGACCTCCAGTGTCCGGACTGCGCGCACTCCAATCCGATGCTGAAGGACGCGGCCGACAAGTACCACATCCCCTGGGTGCGGCACGATTTTCCGCTGCCCTTCCACACCTGGAGCTTCGAGGCGGCGGTGGATGCGCGATGGTTCGACATCCATTCGAAGCAGTTGGGCGATGCGTTTCGCGATGCGCTGTTTGCCGCTCAGCCGACGATTCACAGCGAGGAGGATCTCGAGGCGTTTGCCGCGAAGTTTGCGCAGGAACACCAGCTGAAGTTCCCCTCGAATGCCGATCCGCAGGGGCGGCTGGCGGATCTGGTGAAGGCCGATTATGCACTGGGGCAGAGCGTGGGAATCCAGCACACGCCGACGATCTGGGTGGTGACCAACCGCAGCAGCGGCGCGCCATTCGTGGAGCTGGTGGACCAGACGCGGCTGTTTGCGCTGATCGATCAGGCGCTGGCGGAGACAGCCGCGGTCCAGCACTGAGGTGGCTGATCGACATTCTGCGCCGAAGGCGCGTGTGCCTGGACGGCCAGTCCCAGCACTGAGGTGGCTGATCGACATTCTGCGCCGAAGGCGCGTGTGCCTGGACGGCCAGTCCCAGCACTGAGGTGGCTGATCGACATTCTGCGCCGAAGGCGCGTGTGCCTGGACGGCCAGTCCCAGCACTGAGGTGGCTGATCGACATTCTGCGCCGAAGGCGCGTGTGCCTGGACGGCCAGTCCCAGCAGAAAAGGCCACCCGGTTCCGGGTGGCCTTTTTGGTCTGCCAAGGCAGGTTGGTGGTTAGTGAATCTTTGTGCGCCTGGACGGCCAGTCCAGTCGCAGGTCGCTTGACTTCCAGTACCTCGCCCCGACAGGGGCGCGTCCGCCTCGATGGCTAATCCCCCATGACGGGTTCGCCGGCGGGCGCGGACTTCGGCTTGGGCGCCGGCGCGATGGAATCGATCGACACCAGCCCTTCGACCGGCTTCTCGCCCAGCACATGCTCGCGGTACAGCTTCGCCATGCGGGCATTCTCGGCGTCCTGTTTCAGCTTCGCCTCGCGCGCGCGCAGCTTCTCTTCGCGCGCGTTCTTGGCGATGCCGCTCTTCTCGAAGGTGTTGTTGGCCGCCGCGTCCACATGCTCCTGATTCAGGATCAGGGTGTGCTGCGCCGACTCCATGCCGACCTTCTTGCCGCCCGCGAAGATCTCGTGCCGCCCATGCTCCTCGTACCACTTGGTGAGCGTGGCCGTCATGTGCATCTTCTCGATGATGTTCCGCCAGCCCACGCCGGTGTTGTACGCGCAGAAGCTGATCTCGCCTTCCTGGGTCGCGTAGGGGATGATGCACTGCTCGGTGCGCCGGAAGTCGTAGTTGAACAGGTCCTGGAACCACATGCCTGCGATGAACAGGAAGTTCCAGCGGTCGGCGCGGCGCTGCTCGATGTCGGCCATGGTGCGGTCGCCCGTCACCTTGCCGTAGTTGCGGCCGGTCGCGCCGAAGCACTTGTCGAACTTCTGCAGCAGGTCGACGATGCGGAAGTGGGTCGGCGATTTGCGCGGATCGTAGTTGCGCAGCAGCGCCAGCGCCGCTCCGACGACGGAGAGGGTCTTGCCGCGAGCCGCGTCGTTGATCTTCGCCATGTCCTTGGCCAGACGATCGGCGTTCAGGAACGCGGTCACCGGAACCGCTTCCTTGGTTTCCTTGTCGATCATCAGCGCCATGCCGATGCCGCAGTTCGGATGGCATCCGCAGGAGAGCTGGCCCCACTCATGGTTCGGTCCGTGCACCAGGTCGGCCCAGTCGGAGAACGTGCTCATGAAGCTGATCGGGAACCAGTCGCGCGTCGGCTCGCCGAGGCCGGTCTGGTTCTTCACGTCGTGCGCCATGTGGCTCAGCGTGTAACGCTGCGCCGCGCGGCGCTCGTCGGTCACCGCCTCGTCGCGGCCGGTGAACGAAACCGGCTGGAAGCTGAGGAAGTTGATCTTCTTCGGATTATCCAGCGCGAACTGGATGATGTGGCCGACCTGCTCGTTGTTGATGCCGTTGATGATGGTCGTCACCGGGACGATGTCCACGCCGGCTTCGTGCAGGTTGTGGATCGCCTGCAGCTTTACGTCGAACAGGTTGCCGACCTTGCGGTGCGAGTTGGCCGCGTTGCCGATCCCGTCAAACTGGAGGTAGGCATAGCGCAGACCGGCTTCCGCCGCCGCCCGGCACAGTTCCTTCGACTTTGCGAACTCGATGCCGTTGGTCGCCGCCTGCACCGAGTTGTAACCGACCTTGCGGGAGTAGGCGACCGCATCGAGGAAGTAAGGCGAAAGCGTCGGCTCGCCACCCGAGAACTGGACCGACATCTGCCGCCGCGGCTTGATGGTGATGGCGTTGTCCAGCATGGTCTTGATCTCATCCCACGTCAGCTCGTGGACGAAGCCGACCTGGTTGGCGTCCATGAAGCAGGGATCGCACATCATGTTGCAGCGGTTGGTCAGATCGATAGTCAGCACCGAGCCACGGCCATGCGTCACCGTCGAGGTGCCGTGGTTGTGCAGCTTGTCGTCATTGTGGGCGCGAATGTCGCGGCCCGGGAAGACCTCTTCGAGGTGGCGGAAGAACGCCGTGTCGATCGACATCACGTCTTCGAAATGGCCGTGCTTGGGGCAATCCTTCACCATCAGGATCTTGCCGTCGCGCTCGATGATCTGCGCCTTGATCTCGCCCACCTTCTCGTTCAGCAGGATCTCGTGCGGCAGCTTGCCGTCGATGATCTGCTGCCGAATCTCCGGCACGCACTTCGGACACAGCGAATCGGTGGTGCGCGGCCAGCCGAGAGGAGGCTTCTCCTTCTGCCAGGACTTCAGCAGCGGCTTATCGGACCACTTCGGCGTAAACGAGGGGTTGGGGCGGATGCTGTTCAGCTTCTCAAACACGGTCCAGGCGCCCTGAGCCGCGACGGTCACCGCTCTCTCTGCGTATTTGACGGTTCTTGACATTGCTGAAAATCTCCTGGTCCTGCAAGATACTGTGGGTTGCCTGGGGGATCACACTAAGTTGTTGCGCTGCCAGGACTTCACCAGCGTTCAGAATAGGCTTCACCGGGCCCGCCACCAACCCGGCGGGGCTGAATGGTAGAAAACTGCCCTTCGGTGGTAACTGCGTCGCGTGAACGGCGAATAACCGAGGGTGGCCTGCGCCCCGCACGCAGGGAATGGAACCAAACCCGTTATCAGCTGACCAAACCCGTTATCAGCTGACCGGATACGGGCGTCATCCTGGTTGCAACCCTGGCGCTTTCCCGGCCGTTTCGCCCCCTCTGCGCGCAGGTTGGGCGGGCGCGTTTCGAACCAGCACTTTACTATTGAGCTGGAGGTCTCCCGCTCGAATGCTTTTCCGGAAGTTTGCTTTGCCCAGCCTGTTGCTTCTCGCTGCTCCGGCTTTCCTGATTGCTCCCGCGCACGCCCAAAAGGCGCTCAGCAATTCCGATATCTCCGTGGACGGCTTCGCACAATTCACCTCCACCGCCAGCGGCAACGGCATCACGGACCGGCCCACCAAGTCGGCGGGCGGCGCCGCCAGCTTCCGCCACAGCTACCACTGGTGGCTGGGCTATGAGGCCGGTTACGAATACACCCGCTTCGCCGAGTACTACACCGGAGAGTCATTCGGGATTCAGCACAATACCCACGAGTTCGGCGGCTCGTATTACGTGCATGGCGCGACCACTCTCGGCCTGCAGCCCTTTGCCACCGTCGGTGCGAGCGCCCTGGTCTTCTCCCCCTCGCTGAATGGGGGCCAGAATGTTGCCTATCAGGCGCGTCCCGCCCTCAACTTCGGAGTCGGCGTCAACCTCCCGCTCCTCACCAGCCACTTCGGCGTACGGGTGCAATACCGCGGTGTCTATTACAAGGCGCCGGATTTCGGCGAGGCCCGGCTCACCACCAACGCGTTCCGCGAAACCTCTGAACCGATGGCAGGCGTCTACTTCCGCTTCTGAACAGGAGAGCCCGTGGACTGCATCTTCTGCAAAATCGCCGCCGGTACGATTCCTTCGAAGAAGGTCCGCGAAGATAAGCAGGTCTTCGCCTTCCACGACATCGACCCGAAGGCGCCGACCCACATTCTGATCATTCCGAAAAAGCATCTCGCCTCGCTCGCTCACGCCGAGCCCGGAGACGAAGCCCTGCTGGGCCGCCTTCTCTCGACAGCCGTCGAGATCGCCCGGGAGCAGGGACTGGAGAAGGGCTACCGTGTCGTGATCAGCACCGGTCCCGAAGGCGGCCAGACCGTCGACCACCTCCACGTTCACCTGATGGGCGGACGCCCGATGCACTGGCCTCCCGGATAAAGTCGGGTCCGGATAGAGTCGGGCCCGGATCCATCAGGCAAAGGTTCAGGCATTGGTTTCGGGCATTCGCAGTTTCGGCTGGCCCGCCGATGGCTACGTGAGCTCCCCATACTGCGCGCAGTTGCGGCCCGCCATTTTCGCCCGGTAGAGTGCCTCATCCGCCGACTGCAGCAGCTCCTCCGGCGAAGGTGCCCCGCTTTCAGGGCGCAGCACCGTTACTCCCAAACTGCAGCTGACGTGGAACTCCTCCCCGCAGCCAGTAAAGGGGCGGGCATGGATGCAGCCCAGCAACTCCTCGAATCGCCCCGCGTTGAGCGCCGGATCACAGCCAGGCATGAGGATCAGGAACTCCTCCCCGCCGTAGCGACCGATGAAGTCATAACGGCGCAGACATACCTGCAGCCGCTGGGCCGAATCCCGCAGGACCCGGTCGCCGCACAGGTGACCGTAGCTGTCGTTGACCTGCTTGAAGTGGTCGAGGTCTGCCATGATCACACTCAGCACCGAGCCCTCGCGCACCGCGCGCGTAGCCTCGCGCTGCAGATGCTCCAGAATCGCGGCGCGGTTCCACAGTCCCGTCAGGGAATCGTGCGTCGCCTGGATCTGCAGCTCCTCTCGCGCCTCCGCCAGCGCCTGCTTCTCCTGCTGCAGCTGCGCCGTGCGTTCCGCCACCAGACGCTCGAGTTCTGTTCGGTGGTGCACCAGACTGCGGGTTCGCAGCGCAACCATGCCCCAGCTCAGCAGAATTGCCACCAGAACACCGGCCAGCCACAGAAATGGCGTCCGGTACCAGCCAGGCAGGGTGGCCAGACACGCAGCGGCCGCGTGCGCAACGCCGGCCTGCTGCCACTCATGGTGCAGTCCATCATTCAGTTCAGGACTGTAATTCAGTTCAGAAATTGCCAGCGCTCGAACGGGCAGGCCCCCCCCGGCGACCAGCAGCAAAACCAACAGCCGAAGCCATCGACTCCTGCAACCAGAGCACAACACCATCGTGTTCTACGGGCCAGCCTTGCCCGGGGGGGTGGTGACCAGGCGGGCCCTGTATCCCCCCACGCGCAGCGTACCGCAAGCGCGCCAGGGATTCTATCCTATCTTTAGGGCAAACTTTGGTTCGCCCAGTCGCAGCCGTCGTTATTACGGTCACAGCCGTCGCTATTACGGCTGGAGCGGGTCAGGCTGCCGGAACTGATCTCCTCCATCCGAAAACAGAGCACCACACAGGAATGTCCGGCTCTGCAGTCAGCCGGATTAAATTCCAGGAATCGATGTATCCCGCGGCCACGCTCAGGGGTAGAAGCCCGATTGATCTTGCGCCCTTTGCGGCACGACCGAAGAGCTTGCAGAAAAATTCGTTGCGTTGAAAGGGCACGGCTTCAGCCGTGCCGCAATGGCATTCTCTAAAAATCGGGCTTCAGCCCTTGAGGAGCGACCCTTCCGCCTCAAAGTGACTTTTCCCGCAGCCTCTGAAGTCGTGCCCTGATACAAAACCCCGAGAACAATCATTTGACGAACTTCGGGGACTTGACGAACGTCAGGCACCGGACACCAGCTCAGGACACCGGTTCGAGACTTCAATTCGATCCTTAAAGCGTTTCTAATTTAAGTGCTTACATATCCGGAGGAGGCGAAGTAGTTGGTGCACTCGCCTGGCGAGACGGTGGGGAGCAACTGGCCGATCTGTTCCCACAGGTCTTCGGTGGATCGTTTGGCAGCTTTTCGGAGCAGGGTCTTGAGTTTCGAGAAGAGCTTTTCTATGGGGTTCAGATCGGGCGAATAGGGCGGCAGATAGAGCACGGTGGCGCCAGCCAGAGCGATGGCCTGCCGGACACCGTCCACTTTATGGCTGCTGAGGTTGTCGAGGATGACGAGGTCGCCTGTGTGCAGTGTGGGGCACAGGAACTGCTCCACCCAGGCCAGAAACAACTCCCCGTCCATGGGTCCGTCCACCACCATGGGAGCGGTCAGCTGAGAGCGGCGCAGGGCGGCGACAAAGGTCGTTGTTTGCCAGTCGCCGAGAGGCGCTGCAGCGACGCATCGGCAGCCCCGGGGAGCACGGCCATGGCTTCGCGTCATGTTGGTCGCAGCCCAGGTTTCGTCAATAAATACCAGCTTCTCGACGTCCATCCCTGGCTGCGCATCAGCCCATGCGCGTCGTGCCGCCTGCACGTCCTCGCGCTCTTGCTCGCTGGCGTGCAGCGTTTTTTTTGAAGGTCAGATTCCAGTTGTTCAGCTGGTGCCAGAGCGCGCCGATTTTGATCGCAACACCCTCAGCCGCCAGCCGCTCCTGCAGCTCCGCCAGGGTCAGGCCAGGCTCGGCTGCAATCCAGGCGCGCAAAGTCGGTTCCGCTTCCTCCAGCCGGGATCGGCGATGGCCGCCAATCTGATAACTGTTGCGCACCCCGGTCTGCTGCTCCCGGTCCCGCACCTGATAGACATAGAAGCGGCTCACCTCAAAGCGCCGCGCCACCGCCGACGGGCCATCCCCGCGGGCCAGCGCGCGCAGCACACGATCACGCAAATCCTGGGAATACGACTGCATCCGAACCCTCCCTTCGAGGGACAGGATGATTATCCCATCAAATGTAGACACTTAAATTAGAAATGCTCTAGTAAATGCGGAAGTTCACTTCGATCTCGATGATTACCGCAACCGGATGCCCCTGAAAAATGGCCGGCTTGAATTTGTACTGCCGCGCCGCCTCCAGGGCCTTTTCGTCGAGACCCATACCCAGCGGCCGGACCACATGAACCCGCTGCGGATTGCCCTGAGCATCGACAATCAGCTCCAGCACGCAGACTCCCTGATACTTGGCGCGCCTGGCTTCGTCGGAGAACTCCGGATCGGGCGCGTAGACCAGCACAGGATTGGAGACGCCGCCGCCGGGATGGTAGGGCCCGCCGCCGTACCCGCCGCCCTCGCCGGGGCCGATGCCGTTGCCATGGCCCGAGCCGATGCCGCCCCCGGAGCCGCTGCCGAAGCCCGATCCCGAACCGGTGCCCTGCGACGCGTAAGCCACCTGGGGCGACTGGGGCAGACCGACATCGGGCATGTTCGGCGCATCGGGTAATTTGATCTGCTGCGGCATCACCACCGTGGGCTCGACCGGCAGCTTCGGATTATCCAGGCGGAGCAGTTGCGGCGGCGCGATCTGCGTCTTCGCCATCTGCGGCAGGTGGCCCTTCGAGGCCTCGATCAATTCATTGTTGCCGCCACCGCCGCCGCCGCCCATGGTGTCCTTCATCGGAGCAAGAGGAACAAAGGGCGTCACATCGACCCGGGTCGCGAGCAGCTTCTTCTGGATCACGCGCTGATGCCAGCTGTTCAGCGCGAACAGCAGGATCAGGGCGGCCAGCAGCGTGTGCGTTCCCAGCGAAAGCAGGCTGGTCCAGCGAGACTGCGTGGTGATCACCAGCCCGGCAAAGGTGGGAACGAAGATCGCCTGCCGCTCAATCGCCTGGGCCTCTGCGGCTGCGGTCAGGCGCTGGTCGACGACCGCCAGCAGGGTCTCCGGAGCGGCTTCGCGGGCCAGGGCCGCATAGAGCGCCTGTTCCATTTCCGCATCGGTCTCGTACATAACTGCCTCACTTTCGCCTCGGCGCAGGGCCTTCAGCGGAGAACCCGCGCCGCTTTTTCGCGGAGCAGCTTCAGCGTGCGCCGAAGGTGACTCTTCACCGTCGCAACCGGCATCTCCAGGGCCTCGGCAATTTCTTCCGGCGACATATCCTCCTGATAGCGCAGCACCACCACGGTGCGTGGCACTACCGGGAGCGAACCCACCAGCAGCCGCAGCTGGCGGCTCAGTAATGGATCGCCGGACGCGGCCTCGACGCCCAGCTCGGGGAGGTCATCCTGGTCCATCGACACTTCAGGCCGCCGTTCGCGACGGCGTACCCGGTCGAGGGAACGATGCACCGTAACCCGGCGCAGCCAGTGGGTTACGTGCTCGTTCGACTGCAGGTCGCCCAGTGTAGCATGCAACTCCAGGAAGACGTCCTGCGCAGCTTCCTCAGCGAGGAAGCGGTCCCCCAGGATTCGCAATGCAATGCTGTACACCATCCCCTGGTGCTCCAGCATCAGCACGCGAAAGGTGTGCTCGTCAGCGTCCAGTCGCCACCTGCCTACACTTCTGTATACGCCCGCCGGCAGGGGTGTGGATGCAGATATTTACGATCAGGCGGACGGGGAGTAAGGACGGGGGTAATCCATCCCCTCGCACTGGTAACCTGCGGCAGGTTCCCGACCCATGATGCAGCGCCCCTGATACAGAGGCGCCGCACCGCCCATTGATGGAGCGGGTTCCTCATTCTGCATCTCACTGTTTGTTCATATACCTCGGGTCACTTTACTTCTACTCTGACGTGATGCGCCGCGTCCTGATGTTCCTCAACCCGCTGCTGATCAACACGGCCCGGCGTCGCGCCTCCGTGGAGCAGATTGCAGAGCTGTTGAGCAGCCGCGGTTCCGACGTACACCTGCAGGAAACCCTCTCTGCCCAGTCCGCCGGTGATCAGGCCCGTGAGGCGGTGGCCGCCGGTTTCGATACGGTTCTCGTGTGCGGGGGCGATGGCACGGTTTTTCAGGTCCTGCAAGGAGTGGCCGGGTCGAATGCTGTCCTGGGAGTACTGCCCTTCGGCACCGGGAACGTGATCGCGCAAAACCTGCGCCTGCCGCGCAATCCCCTCGCCGCCGCCGCGCTGCTGGTGGATTCGAGCCCTCGCTCCGTCAGCCTGGGAGAGATCACCGTCAGTCCCCCCGGTCATGGCCGCAACCGGAGCTGGTACTTCTTCATCGCCGCCGGCATGGGGGTTCACGCCGCGCTTATGAATCTGGCGCCCACCGGCCAGGGCAAGCGCCGCGGAGGCCGTCTGGCCTACTTCGCCGGAGGCGCGCGCCTGCTGATCGAGCATCCCGTCCAGACCTTTGAGATCGAGATGCGGTTCGCCGATGGACACACGGTCCGGGAGAATGCCTGCGAGGCCATCGCCGTCCATGTGCCTGAAATCAACCGCTGGCGCCCCGGTGGCGACCCCTTTGCGTCGTGGCTCCGCGTTGCATGGGTTCCGCCCACCAGCCGGCTCGGCCTGGCACACGCCAGCTTCCACGCGCTGGCAACCCGCCAGATGAATGGCCGTACCGGATGGGCCGGCCTGCCCTTCCCCCGCTACGTGACCGTGGAGCGCCTGGTCTGCCGCCCCCTCCAGGGCAATCGTTACGACGCGCCGCTGCTGGTGGAAGCCGATGGCGAGGTGCTCGGAGCCGCCTGGTCGGAGATCAAAATGGCCAGGCAGCCGCTGAATCTTCTCTGGCCCAATGCAGCGATCCCCTCCTGAGTACGACCGTGCCTGAGTACGAGGGTGCCGGTTATCCGCACAGAGCCATCGGTCGCCACATCTTCTTCTCTCTATCTGGGTTATAAAGAGATAAGGGCTGTTTTGCGGAAGCCTCCGCTCGCTTCCTGTAAGACTTTGGATCTGCCGTCCTGCCATATGATCGGCTCGAAAATCTACTCGAAGCTCCTGCAAAGGCTGGCTCTGCTGCTGGCCTGTCTGTCCGTGCTCGCCTCGGCGCATGCCGCGGCACGGCCCGACGGAGGCGGGATGCCGGCCAAACCGCACGCCGGCGCCATCAGCCTCGCTTCGCACCCGGGTGCCGTCCTCATTCCCCGTCTGGAGATTGCGCCGAAGCTCAGCGATTTCCTCGCACCGGCAGGTCCTTCCGGAGCCGCCACCAAAATGCTGCGCATCGACAGATTCGTCGAGCGCTATCCCGATGACGGCCACCGCCCCTCGAACGGCACTACCGCCTGGCTCGGCTACACCCACGAATACTTCTTTGCGGCTTTCCTCTGCCGAGACAAGACCCCGAAGCTGGTGCGGGCCCACATGCTGGCGCGCGATTCGCTGGGCGACGACGACAGCGTCCAGCTGATGCTGGACACCTTTCACGACCAGCGCCGTGCCTTCTCCTTTCAAAGCAATGCTCTCGGTATCCAGGCAGACGCCCTCTACAGCGAGCAGACCGGCTACGATTTTTCCTTCGATACGGTGTGGGACACGTGGGGCAGGCGCACCGCGTCGGGGTACGTAGTGCTGTTCCGGATCCCCTTCGCCAGCCTCTACTTCGCCAAAGCCGCAGCCGGCGAGATGCGTACGTGGGGCATCATCCTGGGCCGTAACATCTCCCACACTAACGAGTCCGATTACTGGCCCCGCAGCAACCACAACATCGCGGGCCGCCTTACCCAGGACATGGAAGTCCTCGGCTTCCAGGACATCGAGCACGGCCGGAATTCGCAGTTCGAGCCCTACACGCTGGCCCGCAATATGCGCCAGCTGAACACGGTGAACCCCATCAATCCGTACTTCGAAGACAAGCACCTGCAGGGTTACACCGGCCTCGATTCGAAGTTCATCCTGCACAACAGCCTGGTGCTCGATGCCACCGTCAATCCCGATTTCAGTCAGGTGGGGATCAACAACCCGGCCACGCCCAACCAGCGCTTCCCTCCTTACTTCCCCGAGGTGCGGCCGTTCTTCATTGAGAACAGCAGCTACTTCGCCACGCCGATCAGCCTCTACTACACCAACAACATCGTGACGCCGCAGTATGGCGCGCGGCTGACCGGCAAGCTGGGCCCGTGGGCGATGGGTGTGCTGGGCGTCGACGACCGAAGTCCGGGGCAGGCGGTGCCGGCCGGCGATCCCGAGGCCGACACGCGCGCCCACTTCTATGTGGCGCGCGTCAACCGCGACATTGGTTCGCTCTCCGACGTGGGGCTGATCTATGCCGACCGCGAATATCTGAATTCGTTCAACCGCGCCGGTGGCTTCGACTACCGCGCCCGCATTAAGAATCGCTGGACGTTTACCGGACAGGCAGTCACCTCCCAGACCCGGAACATCAGCAACTCCACCGCGGGCGAACAGTACTGCGAAAATCTGAGCCTCACCTGCAGCGGCCAGGCCTACTACGAGCAAGTGAGTTACTCCGATCTGCACCGCAGCTGGTGGACGGCCTACAACGACACCTCAGCTGGATTTGTCACCGACACCGGATTCTTCGCCCGTCCCGACGTGCGCGAGCCCAACGGCGCTTTCAGCTATACCTTCCGTCCCGCGCACGGGCCGATTTTGTCGCATGGCCCCGGCATTTACAGCGAGCGCATCTGGGATCACGACGGCAATCCGCTGGACTTCTATTTCAACCCGTCGTACAGCTTGAGCTTCAAGGGGCGGACTTCGTTCTCGGCGGACATCGACCTGGGTCAGGATCGGCTGCGGCCCATCGACTACTCCGCGCTGCCGGCCGATGTCGAGTATCACAGCCACACCGAAGGATTGAACTTCTATACGTCGCCCCTGCCGTATTTCGCGCTGGGCGGTGGCTACTATCGCGGCACCGTCATCAATTACTCGCCGCCCGATGGCGCGGGGCCCGGCCCGGTGAACGTCTCGTCCCCCAATCTGAACCTCGAAGTGAAGCCGTTCAGCTCCGTCGACCTGCAGAACAGCTACGTCTACACGCACTTCACCGACCTCGACAGCGGCGACGTGGTCTACGACAATCACGAGCTGATTTCGCGCTGGAACTATCAGCTCACCAAAGCCGCCTCCGTCAACCTGATCGGGCAGTACATAGCCACCCTCCCCAACGCCCAGTACACCGATCTGGCCAACTCCAAAACGCTCTTTGCCGACGCTCTCTTCACCTACATGCCCCACCCGGGCACGGCTCTTTATGTTGGCTATATCGGAAACTTCGCCAACCTCGACCGCGCCCTGTGCACGCGCACCGACAACGGCACCTGCAACACCAGCGATCCCATCCTGGCACCAACCTCCTCCTCGCTGATGAACGACGGCAAGAATCTGTACGTGAAGGTTTCTTACCTGCTGCGCTTCTAAATCTGGCGAGTTCCTGGTTCCTCAGTAACTGGTTCCTCAATGACTGGTTCTTCATAACTGGTTCATTAATGACTGGTTCTTCAATAACTGGTTCCGGCCCAGGCTGCCACCGCTCCATCAGAAGTCTGCCAAAGATTACAGAAGTAGGATGCCGGCCATTCCGGAGAATCCTGCCAGCCTGCGATGAACGGTGAAAGCATCATCCCCGCCGAAGGCGAGCCCGGCCAGCAGGCCAGGGCTCGGTAAAGGTCAGAAATCCCGGTTATCCGCCAATATCGACGTGTTTTGAAAGGGCACGGCTTCAGCCGTGCCGCAATGGCATGGTACAGACCGGGGAGAAGGGTAACAGACTGGACCGGGGACATGGGTAACACTTCGCGGGGACAGCAGGGGGCATGTAGAAGTCGGAGATGCCCTGGAGAGTGAGCGGAGTGGTGGAAGAGCGAGCCCGGTTCGCGGTGGAGTACGAGAGCGGAGAGTGGACGATGGCGGAGCTGTGTCGCCATTACGGAATCAGTCGCAGGACAGGCTATAAGATCCTGGCGCGCTGGGAACAGCAGGGCGCCGAGGGTCTGAAGGACCTCAGCCGGGCGCCGCTCCATCATCCCAACCAGACGGCGGAGGCAGTGGAGGCAGCGGTGCTGGCGCTGCGGCGTGCGCACATGAGCTGGGGGCCGCGCAAGCTGCGGGCCGGGCTGGCGGCGCGCCATCCTGAGCGGGCGTGGCCTGCGGCCAGCACCATCGGCGCGCTGCTCCGCCGCGCCGGCCTGGTGCATGCGCGACGGCTGCGGCGCAGGACGCCGCCCTTCACCCAGCCGTTCGCCCAGGCCGCTGAGCCCAACGCCGTCTGGTGCGCCGATTTCAAGGGCTGGTTCCGCACCCGGGACGGAGAGCGCATCGATCCGTTCACCATGACCGATGCAGCCAGCCGTTATCTGCTGCGCTGCCAGGCGGTGGAGAAGACCGATACCGCAGCCGTGCGTTCGATCACCGAAGCAGCCTTTCGCGAGTACGGACTGCCGCTGGCCATCCGCACCGACAACGGGCCGCCGTTTGCCTCCCGCGCCGTGGCCGGACTCTCGCCCCTGTCGCTGTACTGGATGAAGCTGGGCATCGTGGCGGAACGCATCCAGGCGGGGCATCCGGAACAGAACGGCCGCCACGAGCGCATGCACCGGACGCTGGCGGCGGAGACGGCCGCGCCGCCGCAAGCCAATCGGCGCCGCCAGCAGCAGACCTTCGACCGTTTCCGCTCGGAGTACAACCACGAGCGGCCGCATGAAGCGCTGGGCCAGAAGCCTCCCGCGGCGCTCTACACATCTTCGCCGCGTCCTTATCCGGCCAGAGTGCCGGAGCCGGAGTACGACACCGGCATGATGGTGCGCTGTGTATATCCGCACGGGCAGTTCTTCTGGAAGGGCCACGATGTGTTTCTCAGCAAGGTGCTGGCCGGAGAACGCATCGGTCTGGAGCCGATCGACGACCGCTACTGGTGCGTCTGCTTCGGCCCTTTTCCGATTGCCTGGTTCGACAGTCTCCAGCTGGCCACCGGCAACCTGCCTCCAGCCGAGGTCGTCGGCGGTGGAAATCCGGAAATCTCCAACCACAGAGATTCCCCGATTCCCACCGCCGCGGCTGCGACCAACAACCAATCCGTCCGGCAACTACAAAACTTCAACCCCGGCGAAAAAGTGTTACCCATCTGCCCGGTCTAAACTGTTACCCATCTCCCGGTTTGTATAGGCATTCTCTAAAAATCGGGCTTCCGGGCTGTTCTGGCGTAACTTCCGGAAAGATGGTGATACGCCAGGTTTGGCAGCCCTCAATGAGCGCATCGGCGATTATGCCCTCATCGACGCCCCGATGGAGATCGCGGATGCGAAGCCCGTTTCCCGCTACCGATCCCGTTTTCGCACCCGCCCAGAACGATCACTGCAAGAAAGGGAGAGTTTGGTCGCGAGGATGCTCCAATTCGGGCTAACTAAACCACTGTGACAATATCTACGCTGACTCGAGTGACGCGATATTGGGTAACAGTACCGCAGCGTGCGCGCGTAGGATCAAAAAGAGCCAAGTTCATTCCATCACTGACTGAGCTTCGGTAGATCACCCCTTGATATCCGCATTTTTTTATGAACTCGCAGAGATATTGGCTTGGAGTGTAGTCAATGGCGGCAGACTGTGGAACAACAGGCCGCGTCAATTCTTCCCCCAACCGTTCCAAAAAGCCCAGGTCGCTTCTCATTCTTCCGATTTCAACTTCTTCAAGCACAAACGGAGACACCATTTTTCGCGGGTCACGTAAATCGATGAGATTCAGATCGGGGGTTGACGTGAAATCTGCAACGCACACCCGTTCTCCAGTGTGCGGGCGGATTTCAGATATCGCCACAACCGGGCTTGAACCGAGATACAGATACGGAATGCCCGCTGGGTTGGCGCGCCCGTGCGATGCGATTCGATTTGGAGGAGCACCCATTTCGCCCGCGCTGAACGCCGCGTCACCGGTCTGAATTCTTGCTCGGTACCATTGAGTCGGAACTTCATCGGCGTCGAGTTTAAGAGGCCACAGGAGCGCCTCCAGTCGCTTCAGGTCAACAGTGGACGCGGGAAAATAGCGATTGTGATACATCAGTTCATCGCGAAAGCTTTCCCATTCACTCAGACTATCGACCGTGGAATTGCTTGCAGGCGCGAATTGCTGTCGGACAATCTCTCCATCATTCAAGATCTCTGCGAGCAGGTCCTTGGCGCGGGAATCATCCATTTTAGGGTGCCGGAACATTGCCCAGTCTTCCCGAAACCATTGGACGAGGAGCTTGCCCGCGGGGTCTTGGCGATACGCGCCTACCAAGACCTCGAAATCCTCCGCGAGCTGCCCCGGTAGCACGACAGGGACATTATCGGTTTCGCAATATGAGCACCGTCCTGTTGCGATTGAAAGACGGGCTATTTCTCGGCGCAAGCTGCGGTCACCGAAGCATTCAGCGCAGCAATTCATCGCGAATTAGGCAGCATTCCGGAAATAGTTGGCTAAGGTCTCAATGTGGTGATTCATCGAAAGCTTCTTTACATGGCCCAAACCGGGAAAATGGCGCTCCTGGTAAAGGTCACGGAATTCTTTGACGGCGGTTGTCTCCAGGATTTTGGAATTCGGCCTATTCAGGACTTTCATCATCTTTTCGAGCGCTTCGGCGAATTTGCCGGCGGGATCCGTAGGCGTGTCCTGTCGGTCAGATACGAAGTGATAAATCCACATGTAGTCATCTTGGTCCGGATCAATGAACGTCAGATGGATCGCGACCGCATAGGCCGGACCGCCGGTCTCGCTGAAGTCGTCGCCGACAATTAGGAAGTCTCCGAAGCCCTCCATGCCCTCGTCCTGAAATGTCGCATGGAGGTCAGAGAATGGCTCAAGCAGCTCGTATTCCCTGTTTTTCTTGCGTTCAAACCCATCCCGAAGTAGAACTCTGTGTCCGCCGGCAAAGTGCCTCCGATAGAGCTTTCCACAGAATTTCTCGTCGAAGATGTGACACTGATCTCCGCTTTGTGCCCCCAGCTTTTCCGCGAGCGCCTTGCCTTCTCCGAAATCAGAATGGATCAGAACGGGCGAATGTGAAGCATGATCGCGATAGCACTTCATCGCTTGTGCAGCGGTCATGCCGTTCTTGAGGAGTATCCCGGCCGAAATGCCAGGCATTTCGAGATACTTCTCTTTAAGTAGGTCGCTGAGTGGAGCTCCGGAGTCTGAGAGGTCGCCATGGTGCGGATTGACGATAAGAACTGCCCGACCCGCCACATCGACGACCGCATCAAGAGCGCGGCTTAGCCCCCCCAGGGTTTCCCTGACTGGCTCGATGATTGGACGAAAACCCGCTTGCTTGAAAACCGCAGCCATCTCTCGGACACAAAGCAGTTCGAATTGCTTTCCACGAAAATATGGATGATACATTCGTTCAGGCCCACCCCACGGCGTCCTTCAAACGTGTATTCACAGCAGCCACTAGGCGCTCATGATCCGCTTTGCGCAACGGAACCGACAAAGCTGCAGTCTGAAGGGAGCGGGGGAGCTGATCAACGAGAGCCGAAAGCGGCAATAAATTGCGCGTTCGTTTTAAGACGCGAACCATTCCTTCGTGGGCTTGTGTCGGATCGAGCTTCACAAACGCTTCGCGCAGAACTCGGTGCAATTCGGTATTTGGCACGTGAGGAACGGGGATGCTGAAGAACGAGAGGATCATGCGCGCTTCTCCCGTCCGGATCGAATCGAAGATTGCCCCAGGCGATGTCCGCTCGGGCTGGTCGATGGCGTCTCGTAAGGTGGAAATCTGATGACGGCTGTTGAGGCAAAGTATTCCCACAGCATCCGGGACCGTTTTTAGCACTGCATTGATGTGGCTCTCCGACGCGATGACATAGACCTTTGCGAACACCGTGGCATAAGCTGCAATCTGGCGATCGAGGCGAGCCAACGAGTCGCGTTCGGACTTGATTTCGTACACGGTCGCGGTTCCATTCAGAATCGCGACATCGGCCTTGCAATCGCCCACCCGGAACTCGTTGATCATTGATGCAGTTTGCAGAGAGTGTCTCCCGAGCAGAACCTTGTGGGTGAGAGCAGTCTTGTAGATGTACTCGTGCCTGTATCCCACGTGCTTCAGAAGTGCAAATGCGGCGTCAAAGAGCGTACACACACGTTCGGATCGAGAGAAGGACCCGAGTAATTGAGACTGGGATGCTAACCTCGCGAAAAGTGGGGATCTGCCTCTCCTTGCCATTTCGCGCACGACGGTTGAGGAAAAGAGCCTCGACGCTGCGGCAAGCTGATCCGTCGCAAGATTCCCCCATTTCCGTCCATGAACGGTGTTTTTCATCGCGACCGGCCCCCTTTTTGATTTTAGTTTATTGCCGTTCGGTTCAGGCGAAATATTTCAGATAGTGCCTTTACTTTCAACCAGATATTCCAGATCGCACCGGATCGCTCCTCATAAGTCGGCCAGTATCCAGCGAATGGGCCCAAGCGAACCTCAACCGTCGCATTCAGGCAAAACCACTCATTGACTCGTTCTGGGCGAAAAGTCGGCAACACGGACATTTCGACACCAACTTCCGTATATCCTTCTACAATTCGTGACTGCGCACGAACATCAAGGCCGGAGGTCCGAAAATGGCGAACAGGACATTCGTGGAAAAAGCTGCGGAGAAGGTTGGGTACGGCCTTGCGATGGCGGAAGATGTCGCAGGTACGGTTAAAACGGCAATCGGTTCGGTGGCAGAGGCTTTGAAGAAATCACCCGCCAGGAAAGAAGCGAAGAAGGCGGTGAAGAAGGCCGCCAGAACGACACCCACGAAGAAGGCTGCAAAGAAGTCTGCGGCCAGGAAGTCTCCGGCTAAGAAGCCTGTCCCAAAGAAGGCTGCGAAGAAGCTGCCGAAGAAGGCCGCAAAGAAAGCCACCCGATCGCGCCGATAAAGCGCGGCGGTTGCCGCCAGGCTCCGCGCCCCATAGGTATGGCGAGCACAAGCGCAGGAACGGCAGTCAGACGAACGGTAGCCATGCGCTGGAGCATGATACCCATTCCACCCGCTGCGTAATGGCGGGATGATCGCATTGAAGCCTCTTCCGGCCGCGTGGTCGGCATCCCGAAAGTTTCGCCTTCGACTACCCTCGTTCAAAGTTGTTGTTGGGCTGAATAAACTGCGACCACCTCAATGGATGAAGCAATGTGTTGGTTGAAGCTGGCAGGTTCTTTGGCTGATAGCCAGTACTCACGGTTGACACGGAGCCGTGGTGGAGCATCCGCTCCCTCAAGCGGGCGTGCACACTGAAAGCGTGGTGGTGAGATAGACCTTACTGCTGCGGGGCAGAGGCCCGCAGCTTTTTTACGTCGAGCAGGTCCTGCTCTCGACCGCTGGCAAGCTTGTTACGGATGAGGTCCTCGCGGGAAATGACTGCGACCCGGATTCCCTCCTCGATCTGTGCTTCCACGCGGTTCTTCCAGGCGTCGTCGAAGCTCATTCCGTCAATCCGCTGGAGAATATCGATTCGCCCCGGAGGACTGCCAATTTGAAAGCAGCTGCCATCCCGAAAATCAGCTGGTGCAAGGTTGTGCAAAGGGGCGCCGAAGTCGGCGAGTGCGCGGTAGAGGGCCTCGCTGTTCTTCTCATCGGCCTCAATGAAAATATCCAGGTCCTTCGTGGCTCGTGGCTCGGTATACGCACCGAAAGCATAACCGCCAACCACGAGGAACTTAACGCCGTGAGCGTTCAACGCGCGTAAGAGTTCTTTCAAGTCGGCGGGCATCATAATCGGGCGGACCTCCTTTGAACGCGGCGGCAAAGCTCCAGGCTGCTTCGCTGGCGTCCCAGACAGCAGACAGGCGCTCGCCCAGAGGCAAGCTCTGCCAATACCGCAGCGTGGCCTGCTCCTGCTCGCGAGGGTCATCGATTCTCAGGATCGTTTTGTCAGGATTCATATTCGTCCGCATAGCTGGTCCGGCGGTCAGGGCCCATTGCCCGCGTCTTATTATATCCCCCGAAGGCCGCGACGACCCGCCATAAATACCATTCCCACAATGAGATACGGAAGGCGGCGCAGCATAATGCCGGGCAGCAGTATCTCTCCGTTGCCAACACTTAATAGCCCAGCTTCTTGTTGACCACATTCCTGAGCGGCTCGCCCTGGACGAAGCGTTCGTATTGCTGCAGAAAGAAACGAATGGCCTGGTCGAGCCAGTCGCGAGTGTGGTCCGCGGTGTGGGGCGAAAGCAGGACGTTCTCCATCGTGTAGAGCGGATCGCCCGCCGGCAGCGGCTCCACTTCGAAGACATCGAGCGCGGCACCGCGAATCTTCTTCTCCGTGAGAGCCCGCACCAGCGCTGCCTGATCGATGACCGGCCCCCGCCCGACGTTGATGACCACCGCGCTCGACTTCATAGCGGCAAAGGCCGCATCGCTGATCATGTGCCGCGTCTCTTCCGTCAGAGGCGCCGCCACTGCAACATAATCGCAGCGAGCCAGCATCTCCCCCAGCGCCTCCGGCCGGTAAAACTGCTCGATGAGCGGATCGGGGGATGCGGGTGCGTGGCGCTTCAGAGCCAGCACCCGCATGCCCATGGCGTGCGCGCGGCGTGCCACAGCCCGGCCGATATCGCCGTAGCCGACAATTCCCGCCGTCTGCCCGGCGATCTCATCCACGTCGAACTGCTCCCACCGGCCCGCCTCCTGGTTGCGCAGCATGCGCCGCAGATCTTTGGCGAAGAAGAGAATCGCGGCCAGGGCGAATTCGCCCAGAGACTGGCTGAAGACGCCGCTGCCATTGGTCACCGGGACCTCGCTCTCAACCAGTTCGGGAAAGAGAAGATTGTCCAGACCGGCCGCGCGCGAGTGCACCCAGCGTATTTTGGGTGCCGCGAGGAAGACGGAACGCAGCAGGTCGCGCGAGCCGGACCAGTGCAGAATTACCTCCGCCTCCGGCGCTGCCTGCCGAAACGCGGCGAGGTTGTTGCCGATCACGTGCGGCAGCCCGCGCAGTTCTTTCAGTTGAGAATCCTCACTGTCTGCCAGTACCAGCACCAGCGGTTGACGGCTCATGCGCTCACTCCGTTCAGGGGATCGACCAGAGTTCGGTCCTCTTCCAAAATATCGCCTGTCTTCTCAGGGCTGCCAGAACGCCTCATGCTCTGGACCACCTGCGCCGATAAAACCCAGTACAGGCAGCAAACGGCAAGATCAGCGGAGTTGCGCGCGGTCCTTCTCAGACCGGGAAGGGGCCCGCCCACCGCCGCTTGCATCAACCCAGCCGCCTGATACCGGCTGAACAGGAAACCGATGGTGCACGACCAGAGACGGGAAAACGGAGACGACTGGTATCGCTATGCACTGGCCCTCGAGGCTTCACAGGAGGGTTTCTGGGACTGGGATCTGCTCGCGGACCAGCTGTGGTGTTCGAAGCGCTGGCGCTCGATTACCGGCACCAGTGATGCATGCTCGCACGTGAGCGCGTGGATGGATCGGGTGCATCCCCACGACAAGCCTCGGTTTGAAGCGGAGCTGCGTGCCGTGCGCGCCGGCAAGTCCAAAGCCATTCGCAACGAGCATCGCATTCGCCATGAAAGCGGCGCCTGGCGCTGGGTGCTGGCGCGGGGGGTGGTGGCCCAGGATGCCCAGGGTCAGGTAACCCATCTGGCCGGATCTCTCACCGACCATACCGAGACGCGCATGGCCGATCCTCTCACCGGGCTGCCCAACCGCATCTTCTTTATCGATCACCTGGAACGGCGCATCGAGCACGCGCGGGCGCGCGGTGACTGGGACTTCGCGGTGCTTTCGCTGGCGCTCGACAAGTTCGAACGCGTCAATGAAACGCTCGGATGCAGCGGTGGGGACCGTCTGCTGATGGAAACAGCGGTACGCCTGCAGGCGATGCTGCCGCAGCAATCCATTGCCGCGCGGCTGACCGGGGCGGAGTTTCTCGTCTGTCTCGAAACCGTGCACAGCGAAGCGGAAGCCGTTCGCTTCGCCGACGAGGTGATGGCTGCCTTTCATGAGCCGTTTGTCTGGCAGGGACACCGCGTGACCGCGCAGCTTGCCATTGGCCTGACCAAAGCCGATGCATCCTGCTGTCACCCCGAAGATCTGATGAGCGATGCGGAGAGTGCGCTGACCCACGCCCGCAACGACGAGCCCTCCGGCGTGGTGTGCTACACCAGCGGCATGCGGGAGCGGGCGATTGAGAAGCTGGAGATGGAAGCCGATCTGGAGCGCGCCATTCGCTCCGGCGAGCTGACCCTCTATTACCAGCCCGAAGTCGATCTCCGCACCAACCGCATCATCGGCTTCGAGGCTCTGGTGCGCTGGAATCACCCGCGGCGCGGATTGCTCGCTCCGGCCGAGTTCATTCCTCTGGCCGAACAGACCGGCCTGATTCTGCCCCTGGGCGACTGGGGCCTGGCGGAGGCCTGCCGTCAGCTGGTCACATGGCGGAACGCCGGACATCCCGAGCTGGCAGGCGCCCGGATGAGCGTAAACCTGTCTGCGCGGCAGTTCGAGCGTGCCGATCTGGTCGAGCGTGTCCGTCAGGTGCTGGCGGAAACCGATCTGGGACCGGGCAGCCTCCGCCTCGAAGTCACCGAGAGCAGCCTGATCTCCGACGCAGCTTCGGCCCTGAAGACCATGCAGGCGCTCGGCCAGCTCGGCGTCGGCCTGCACATGGACGATTTCGGCATTGGCTACAGCTCGCTGCATTATCTGCAGCGCTATCCCTTCGACACGCTGAAGATCGACCGCTCCTTTGTGCAGGGCATGGTGCGCGATCGCGAGTCTCACCAGATCGTGCGCTCCATTCTGGATCTGGCCCGATCCTTTGGCCTGGACGTGGTCGCTGAGGGAATCGAAGATGCCGAACAGTTGCAGGAGCTGAAGAGCCTCGGCTGCCCCTGCGGTCAGGGCTACTACTTCGCCCGGCCCATGAAGCCGGCCAGCATCGATGCGCTGGTGCGCAGCGGCAATTGGCGGACGCACCAGCCACTGGCGACCGCCTGACGCGCATTCGCCCGGACGGCCAGTCCCCGGTTGCCCCATCATCTGCCGGCCGCTGGCAGATGTGGGATTCCACGATCCCTCCCTCACCACAGTCGCTGAGCAGTCCCGCGCCGAAGGCGCGTCCGCCTGGACGGCCAGTCCCTATTCGACCCGCACCGTCGCGCTCAGTGGCAGATTTGCTGACGAGTCGCCGATCATCAGGCTCACCGGTTCGCTCTCCACGCGAAATCCGTTCGCCTTCACATCCCAGTACGCCAGCCGCGACGCGGGCAGCGCGATCTCCACCGTCTTGGTCTGCCCCGCTTCGACATGCACGCGCTCGAATCCTTCCAGCTCCTCGCGCGGTCGCTCCACCTTCGAGTGCGGATGCTTCACATACAGCTGGACCACCTCGTCGCCTGCGCGGCTGCCGGTGTTCGTGACGTCGACGCTGACGGTCACGGTGCCGTCTTTCGCGACGCTGGGCCGATTCGTGCGCAGATTCGAGAACTTGAACGTCGTGTAGCTGAGGCCGAAGCCGAAGGGATAGAGCGGCTCGCCCTTGAAGTACATGTAGGTGCGGCCGTCGCGGATGTTGTAGTCCATCATGGGCGGCAACTGGTCGAGAGACTTGGGCCAGGTTTCCACCAGATGGCCGCCGGGGTTGTAATCGCCAAAGAGAACCTTCGCCAGCGCCGTGCCTTCGTCCTGCGAGGAGTGGGCCATGTGCAGGATCGCCGGCACGCTGGCCTGGGTCCAGTTGATGGCGAAGGGGAAGCTGGAGACGAGGATGACGACGGTCCTCGGATTGACGTCGTAGACCTGCTTGACGAGCTGTTCCTGGGCCAGGTCGATGCTCTCGCGGTCGCGGCCTTCGCGGCCGTCGCTGGGCACGGTGCAGGGCAGCGTACCCGCCGCCGTCGGGCGAGTTCACCCAGTCGTGCGCCATGTCCGGTCCGCAGGTGGGATCGTTGCCGACCACCACCACGGCGACATCCGAGTGGCGCGCGGCGTTGATGGCCGCAGCCTTGCCGCCGGCGTGTCATCGGCGGCGTAGTTGACCTTCACGTTGGGGCCGACTTCTTCTCTGATGCCCTCGAGCGGCGTAACGGTGTAAGGAGGCGTGCCGCCATACCAATCCCAGTGCACGGAGTCGGCCAGCGGGCCGATGACGGCGATGGATTTGATTGTGTCCTTGTCGAGCGGCAGGAAGTTGTTCTCGTTCTTGAGCAGGACAACGGATTCGAGCGCCATCTTTTTCGAGATGTCGCGATCCCTGTCGGTGTTCCAGGGCTCGGGCGAGTCCTTGATCTTCGTATACGGGACCATCTCGGGCGGGTCGAGCAGGCCGAGCTTGATAGCGATACGGAATTTGTGACGCAGAGCGGAGTCGATATCCGCTTCGGTGAGCGAGCCATCTTTCAGCGCCGCTCGGGTCTCGTCCTGATAGCGATCGAGGAACTGATTGATGCCGGCTTTGATGCAGGCGACGACCGCGGCCTCCTGATTGGGGAAGAGATGGCGCGGATCGACGAGCAGCGCGCACCGCGCCGCCGTCGCTCGAGATCACGTCGACGCCCCACTTGTCGCGGACGATGCTCTTGCAGGATGGGATTGACGGCCATGGTGGTGCCGTTCCACGCGTTGTAGGAGGCCATCACCGCTTTGGCGCCGCCCTCGAGAAAGCCCATGCGGAACGGCACCGAGTAGTACTCCCAGAAGAGGCGCTGGTCGAAGTTGGAGGAGGAGCTGTTGCGGTGATTCTCGTTGCTGTTGGCGAGGAAGTGCTTGAGCAGCGCCGCGGCCTGCCAGTACTTGGGATCGTCGCCCTGCAGGCCATGGATGAACGCAACCGCCATGGTTCCGTTGAAGAAGGGATCTTCGCCGTAAACCTCTTCGCTGCGTCCCCAGCGCGGGTCGCGCGCCAGGTCGGACTGCGGTCCCCACAGCATGAGGATCTGGCGGTCGTACCTGGGAGTCTGGGTGATGAAGCGGGCTTCGTAGCCTTCGACGCCGGCGGCCTGGCGGACCAGATCCGGGATCCCACGATCTCGCCCATGCCCGGGCGGCTGCGGGAACTGCGTGGTGGTGATGGGCTGGCGGCGCCAGCGAGCTTCGCGCTGCACCACGCCGTGAATGCCTTCGGAGCTGCCGATGTTGGGCACGCCGAGGCGCGGGACGCCGGTCTGGGTGCCGAGGCAGCCGATCTTCTCGTCAGCGGTCATCAGCGACAGCAGGTTGTCGATGCGCTTCTCTTCCGGCAGCGAGGGATCGTTGAAGGGATAGCGTTGCGGCTGCTGTGCGAGTGCAATCAGACTGAAGACCAGCGGGCCAAGCAGGGGGCAAAGCAGTGGAAGGATGCGCTTCTTCATGAGGAGTCGGAGTTCCTGAGCCGGGGCCGGAGCCGGCCCTGCGCGAGGTGACGGCAGAAACATCCAAGGCTATCACGCCCTCAGCCGGCCGATGCGGCCCAGGCACCAGCCGCTGAAAATCCCTGGAGGCTGTTATTAACTTTCCCGCGACCGGCGCTGGGAGCCCATTTTGCTCAGTTCGAGGAGCGAGGAGTGACAGATACCGGGTGTATCTTAGCGACGAGCGACGACGAAATGGGGAAAATGGGCCCCAGCCCGAGGGGTTGCGGGGCAAATCGGGCCATACTTCATTCTCGCCTTCGACAGTGGACCCGCCACAGCCTTCGGGCTCGGCTTCGTCTGGCCCGATTTTCCCTCGCAACGCCGGCCGCGCGAAAGTTAATAACAGCCTCTAAGCCCCTGGAACTGGTTGCATAAATGCTGTTTTGAAAGGGCACGGCTTTAGCCGTGCCGCTGGAACCGGTACAGACCGGGGAGAAGGGTAACAGACTGGACCGGGGACATGGGTAACACTTCGCGCGGACAACAGGGGCATGTAGAAGTCGGAGATGCCCTGGAGAGTGAGCGGAGTGGTGGAAGAGCGAGCCCGGTTCGCGGTGGAGTACGAGAGCGGAGAGTGGACGATGGCGGAGCTGTGTCGCCATTACGGAATCAGTCGCAGGACAGGCTATAAGATCCTGGCGCGCTGGGAACAGCAGGGCGCCGAGGGTCTGAAGGACCTCAGCCGGGCGCCGCTCCATCATCCCAACCAGACGGCGGAGGCAGTGGAGGCAGCGGTGCTGGCGCTGCGGC
The DNA here is from genome assembly GCA_963825195.1 of uncultured Acidobacteriota bacterium. Classification (GTDB taxonomy): domain Bacteria; phylum Acidobacteriota; class Terriglobia; order Terriglobales; family Acidobacteriaceae; genus Palsa-343. Next base: position 2,556,685 of record CAWGSD010000005.1, on the reverse strand, counting down.
GTGCGCACATGAGCTGGGGGCCGCGCAAGCTGCGGGCCGGGCTGGCGGCGCGCCATCCTGAGCGGGCGTGGCCTGCGGCCAGCACCATCGGCGCGCTGCTCCGCCGCGCCGGCCTGGTGCATGCGCGACGGCTGCGGCGCAGGACGCCGCCCTTCACCCAGCCGTTCGCCCAGGCCGCTGAGCCCAACGCCGTCTGGTGCGCCGATTTCAAGGGCTGGTTCCGCACCCGGGACGGAGAGCGCATCGATCCGTTCACCATGACCGATGCAGCCAGCCGTTATCTGCTGCGCTGCCAGGCGGTGGAGAAGACCGATACCGCAGCCGTGCGTTCGATCACCGAAGCAGCCTTTCGCGAGTACGGACTGCCGCTGGCCATCCGCACCGACAACGGGCCGCCGTTTGCCTCCCGCGCCGTGGCCGGACTCTCGCCCCTGTCGCTGTACTGGATGAAGCTGGGCATCGTGGCGGAACGCATCCAGGCGGGGCATCCGGAACAGAACGGCCGCCACGAGCGCATGCACCGGACGCTGGCGGCGGAGACGGCCGCGCCGCCGCAAGCCAATCGGCGCCGCCAGCAGCAGACCTTCGACCGTTTCCGCTCGGAGTACAACCACGAGCGGCCGCATGAAGCGCTGGGCCAGAGGCCTCCTGCGGCGCTCTACACATCTTCGCCGCGTCCTTATCCGGCCAGAGTGTCGGAGCCGGAGTACGACACCGGCATGGTGGTGCGCTGTGTATATCCGCACGGGCAGTTCTTCTGGAAGGGCCACGATGTGTTTCTCAGCAAGGTGCTGGCCGGAGAACGCATCGGTCTGGAGCCGATCGACGACCGCTACTGGTGCGTCTGCTTCGGCCCTTTTCCGATTGCCTGGTTCGACAGTCTCCAGCTCATCACCGGCAACCTGCCTCCAGCCGAGGTCGTCGGCGGTGGAAATCCGGAAATCTCCAACCACAGAGATTCCCCGATTCCCACCGCCGCGGCTGCGACCAACAACCAATCCGTCCGGCAACTACAAAACTTCAACCCCGGCGAAAAAGTGTTACCCATCTGCCCGGTCTAAACTGTTACCCATCTCCCGGTTTGTACAAACCCGCCTGAAACCTGGGGCTTCCAGCTCCTGAGGGATGTCTCTTGGGCTGCCTCGGCCATCTATGCAACCAGTACTATGCCCCCGGAACCACGATGCCCGAGCGCTGCTGCCACCGGCTGCCCTGTTTCTCGAGATAAACCCAGCTGCCGGCGGCGCACAGGTGCGAGCACCAGTCGTTCATGTAGACCAGCGCCGCCGTATGGTGCGTGTCGAAATACACTTCGCTGAAGAACGTGATGCCCGGATAGCCGGCCCACCGCGACCGCACCTCGGAAGCAGCCGTCGACGAAGCCTTGGCCGCGCGCAGTTCGCTCACCTGGTCCGGCGCCAGCAGCGAGAACGGATGGCCGATCCTGAACTGTGGCTGCGTCAGCTGTACGCGGATGAAGCGGTTCGCCTGATAGTCGCCGACCGCCTCATTGAAGCGCCGGGGATGGTCGGGCGGCGGCTTCAGCTGACCCTGCGGCGGAATGGCCGGATTGCGGTCCTGCTCATTGATGGTGATCGCCGCGATGGCCCACTGCGTATTCTGCTCGGGCGGCATGCTCAAGAAAACCTGCCCGGGCATGAGCATGGAGTAGATCGCGTAAGAGTCCTCAGCGCGGTCGGCCGGCATGGGGATCGCGCCTTCAGGGCCGTTCGCGGCCTGTGATGGCGGCGGCCGGTGACTCGGAGCAGCCTGTTGCGGCAGGCCTGCCACCAGGGACAACAGGAAAGTCGCCAGCGATCCGAGACCCAGGATCGGGATTGAGCGTAGACGCATGTTGTCATAGACGCGCCTGGAGGCGGCGGCGTTCTGGTCTGGCGCAGATTTTGCCGATGGCGGCTACAGCGGTTCGCGGCGCAGCGGCTCAGCCGGCAGTTGCCAGGCCGGCGTCGGACGCTCGCCTTCCGGCAGGTCCCGGCCCTTCACACGGTCGTACAGGTACGCATCGCTCACCGTTCCCAGCGCTTCGTTATAGAGGGTGATGGATCCGGCGACTTCCTTCACCGCCTCGACGAAATTGTGCAGCCCTTTCAGGCGGTCGGCCGTTGCCGGGAACTCTGCCTTGCTGGTCTTAAAAAATTTCTGGAAGCCGCGGTCGACAAGCTGGGTGATCTCTCCTCCGATCACGGGGCCGGGCCGAACCGCCATGCGCAGTCCCGACGGCGTATCGGCTTTTTCCACGACCAGGGCATAGCCGTCTTTGGAGATTCGCGCCCGGTTTGCGACTCCCGGCACATCCTGAACATCGAATTGAAGGCGGCGAAGCTCGCTGAGGATTTCAGAGTACGAGCGCTGGCGTGGCTTTTTGAGCATGGCAGGGGTTTTCTGCGGGTTTCGCTACACTATTTCCTACCCGCTGCTTTCAGGTTCGCATAACCGGGCAGCGGGCGCAATTTGACATGGCGACACTGGCTCCAGCGAAGACCGGCTTGCCCGGCACCACATTGCTCGATCGCATCGGCAACACGCCTCTGGTGCGTCTCGAGCGCCTGACGGCGGAATTGCCTGGCGTGCAGATTCTGGGCAAGGCCGAATGGACCAACCCCGGCGGCTCGGTCAAGGACCGCGCGGCCTCGGCTATCGTGTTGGAGGCGATCCGCAACGAGCAGCTTTGCCCCGGCCAGCGCCTGCTGGACGCGACCAGCGGCAATACCGGCATCGCCTACGCCATGCTGGGCGCGGCCATGGCCTTTCCGGTCACGCTCTGCATGCCGTCCAACGTCTCCCCGGAGCGGAAGAAGATTCTGCAGGCCTATGGAGCTGAGGTCATCTGGACCGACCCGGCGGAAAGCTCGGACGGCGCGATTCGCAGGGCGCGGGAACTGGCAGCCGATCCTCAATACTTCTACGCGGACCAGTACAGCAACCCGGCCAACTGGCGCGCGCACTATCGCACCACCGCCAACGAAATTCTGGAGCAGACCGAAGGCCGCATCACCCATTTCATCGCCGGACTGGGGACCAGCGGCACCTTCATGGGCACCACGCGGCGTCTCAGGGAAGTGAATCCGGGCATTGTGTGCATCTCCATGCAGCCCGACTCTCCGTTTCACGGGCTTGAAGGGCTGAAACACATGGCCACCGCCATCGTGCCGAAGATCTACGATCCCGCCCTGGCCGATCGCGACATTGAAGTTGAGACCGAAGCCGCGTATGCCATGGCCCGGCGCCTGGCCCGCACCGAGGGCCTGCTGGTGGGCATCTCGGCTGCAGCAGCCGTCGCGGCGGCGCTGCGCATCGCGGAAGAACAGGCGGCGCAGCAAAAAGAAGCCATCATTGTTACGATTCTGCCGGATGCGGCCGACAAGTATCTGAGCGAGCGGTTCTGGGAGGAATGAATTGCTGCGGCTGAGCCAGCAGATTTACGACGCGATTCGCCAGCACGGCGAAGAGACGTATCCGCATGAATGTTGCGGGGTGCTGCTGGGCCGTTTTCTGACCGGCGTGAATGCAGTCGAGGATGCGATCCGCGCCGGCAACACGCGCACCGATTCGGCGCACAACCGCTACCATATCGCTCCCCAGGAGCTGGTGAAGATTCAGCGGCTGGGCCGCGAACGCGAGCTGGACATCGTCGGCTTTTATCACTCCCATCCCGATCATCCGGCTCAGTGGTCGCCGACCGACTTTGCCGAGGCGCACTGGATCGGCTGCAGCTATGTGATCACCGCCGTGGAGCAGGGCGCGGCGCGGCAGACCAACTCGTTTCTCCTGACCGGCATCACCGAGGATGACAAGGCTTTCGAGGATGAAGCCATCGAAGTGACGGGGCAGCTCGATCCCGGCCTCGAGCCCGAAGCCTTCCCCGAACCCAGGGGGAAACACGGTTCAGGAGGCATGGGCTTATGAGATACTGTGCCCCAGGAATACCGATGCGGTCCTCCGCCTTCATGACGCAAAGCGCGCTGTGTAGCATGGCACGGCTTCCCCGGTCGTGCCGCTAAACCAGCATGTCGTTCTGAGTTCCCCACCTTCAACGCTTTGCCGCTTTATCCAGGGAATGAGAGCCTATGAAGATCGAGATTCCTACGCCGCTGCGTGTCTACGCCGCCAATCAGTCTGTCGTTACCGTCGAGGCCACGACCGTGTCTCAGGCGGTCTCCGCACTCACCTCGCAGTATCCGCAGTTTGAGAAGCACCTCTATACGTCCGAGGGCAAACTGCGCTCGTTCGTGAACCTTTACCTGAACGACGAAGACATCCGTTATCTGCCCGGGGGCGAAGAAACAACCGTCGGCGCTTCAGACACGCTCTCGATCATCCCTTCGATTGCCGGCGGATGTCCGCTGCCGGACCGGGGTGCCTGTTAGTGCTCTGATCGGCTGACCGGATTCCTTGCGCGGGATGGTCCCGCGTAAGCGGAACGGCGGTGAAAGCCCCGGCCTTCAGGCTGTGTGAGAACCAGCAGCGTCAGGTTTTTCAAACCAACCCGCTGTCATTCTCAGCGAGGCGCCCCATACCCTCCGTACCGTTTCCCACCGCAACCGCCCCGGCGTCACTTTTCGGAGGCAATCGCTCTCTTTCCGTAGGCGCTGATCAGGTAAAGGGACGCTCCGAAGGCGATCACATCCTTAAAAAGAAACAGTCCCAGATTGTTCATGTAGTGAATCCCGTGGACCACGATCGTATCTCCGGGAGTTGTGATCAGCATGCTGCTGGTGGTGAAGAACATGAGCGTGGTGATGAACCCGCCCACCACACCGGCTTTCGGCCACAGATAGCCCGCGATATACAGAATCGCCGCCGTCCACTCGGTTAGGCCGATGATATCCGCGCCGACATAGGGGCCGAACACCTTAAACTGCCAGCTCATCAGCGGGCTGTGCGTAACCAGGGGAATGATCCCCTCCGCGCCCGGCGCCGTCATCTTAAAAGCTCCTGCCCACAGCAGCATCACGATCATGCCGATGCTGATGACCACGAAAGGAATATTCCGATCTGTGATCCATGCTGCCGCTTTCGTCAGAGGGCTTTTCGCTTTTCCGAAGACGCCGGCAGAAGGAACCGCTTCTCCTTCTCCCGTATCACTTCCTGTTCCTGATGAGATCCGGCTCATAGATCACGACTCCTTCTGACAGTTAACGTACGGGTGCGACGATCCGCGCCGCCCCACCCTGCAACGATACCGCCCAGCGTCGTGGGGGCGCAGAAATGGTTCCGGTTCGTCCGGCGATGATTCCATGCGATCGCGCATGCTAAAGTGCAGGACCCCGTCGACGGTTCTGGCAGCACCCAAGGTGCCAAACAAAGGACGTCTCCCTGTCAGCAGCGTGCCAGGTTAACTGATTTCTGCTCAGCACAATCGCTCGCCGGCGTCCAAATGCGCCCCGCATCTCATCAACCGAAGCCGCGACGAATATTCGACATGTCCACATTTCGTCACGCGTTCCGTTGCCCTGCCATGGCCTGCCGCACAGAATTCGCACGAAACTTTTCTCGCGTTTTGTTGGTCCGCGAATCCGAAGCATTTACAAGCTCGCTTTTCTATCAGGGCACTACTTCAGAGGGTCATTGAAACTAAGTAAGCTGCTGATTCCTCAACTGTCCAGATTTGCAGGATCAGCAGGATTTGCAAGATGGAAGGACAAATCCCGCCACCCAGCGACCGCAACCGGGCTACGCCTACCTCAAACGCTGTCATCCTGACGGCTCGCATAGCGAGGCGGAAGGATCTGCGGTTGCTTTTCTGCTTCGGCCCGCTCCCAAATTTCCATATAGCCGGTCACACGGCCATCAAAGTAACAAATTGTCATTCTTGTATCTCTGAAGGAGCGGCAGTTTGGGTGAGACTGTCGCAGTGGGGGAACCGAGGCATCGGTTCCCCCGCGGGCGGAACGATGCGCTTATCGGCGCGCAGTCGAAGAACCCCCCGAAGCCCCAACGCAGTTGGTCGACAGATGCGGTCCGGTGCGAGGGGTTTCGGTCGCGCGCGACCGACCCACCCTCCAGCGTGCAACGACGAACTTGCCTCCACGCGAATGTTCCGCAAAGCCGGTATTACTTTCACCTGCCAGTCGTGATCCCTCTCTGACCCTGCGAAGGCAGGACCCGAAAGGGGTATCTCTCGAAGGCGGATGTTCTGAGAGAATCACTTCCCAGATGAGACCTTCCGCAACGCAACTCGGTTCTGCCGCACGCGGCTCATGCAGGTTCCAGCTCCGAAACCGGCTGGATTTCGGCACTTGCTTTGTCACCGCTCTGATCATTTCTGTCCAGCTATCAGGTCAGGAGATTGCAGCCAATGCGCCCCAGTCAGACGTTCAGCGGATTGGCGATGCCGACGTGCGGTCTGTCGTAACCGGCTTTATAACCGGGCCAAAGCAACCGGCCGTGTACTGGCACGACAGGGAGTGGCGAATCGATCTGATGAATCGAACGTCGGACGACGAGCCCGATGCCGTCAGCCTGCAGGCGAGTACGGGCGAAAAAACGACGGTAGAGCTTCCGGACTACTTCGAGCAGATCAATTCGATCCTTCGTGCCCCCGGCGATAAGGCAATTGTTGTCGAGGTGGACCACAGGGCCAGCAGTAGTTTTGCAATCATCGATCTGCGCGCAAAAAAGGTGATCGATCTTGTGGGCGCCGGGACCACTGTCAAGGTCTCGCCGAACCGGCGCTTTATCCTATTCGACAACTGGTATCCGAATGAGGCCGCGACATACGAAAACCTATATCGGCTGTATGACACTCTGAAGTCTCCCCGACAGAACGTGTGTGGCTGGCCGGAGAACGACCCAAATCATGAAAATCCGGAGAGCGCGGAGCGCGGCTTTCAGATCTACCCTTTACCCGCTCGCCGGAACTTATGCCTCCGCGAAGACTTGAGCGACGATAACCTTGGCTCGGACTTTGCCTGGGCACCCGATTCAAGCAAGGTCGTTTTTGCAGACGTGAAGGCTGGCGTAATGAGCCTTGTCCTGGTAACGCCGCCTGCGGGCCCCGGGGACCCGCCGAGGACATCGATCCACGGGCTGGTCGGCCCCGAAAATATCTGTAAGGGCGCGTTTGATGCGGCGGGAGAGCCAATGTGTGATTATCACGTAATTCGATCGCTCTCATGGGAGGGAGATTCAATCAGACTGGATCCTGCGCCGGTGCATGTCGGGTCGTCCCTAATCAGGGAGTTGATCGTTCCCGTTTCAAAATTCGTCCCCATTCAAAAATAACTGTTGGCTCCGTCCTCGAAACCGACCAGGCGGCTGAAACCTCGACAACGGCGGTGCTCCTTTTGTCTGAGAGGCCAACAGGAACTCTTCACGGGTGCATTGTCGGCAATTGGGAAGGTTTGCAATTGACAAGCTTCCTGATACCTCCTTTGAGGTGGCCAGATCAGGGCACGACTTCAGAGCCTGCAGAAAAACTCGCAGCTTTGAAGGGGCACGAGTTTACTCGTACCATCAAGTCCGCAAAAGCTATTGGGCTTCAGCCCCTGAGGAGCGACTTCTCGGCCTCAAAGTGACTTTTCCCAGCCTCTTCAGTCGTGCCGCAAGGATCGCCAAACCGATGGGCTTCAACCCCTGACGGCTGTTCTTCGAACCATGTCAAAACGCTCCTTTCGAGGCCGGGGAAATGGAAGCAGGAGATCAGGGGCCTTTTAAGACCCGAAAATGTACCGAACCATGCGTCCTGTTTCCGAGGTCCGGCTGTCTCGCCCAGGCGCTCATGCCCCTGTGTCAACGTGCCGAAAGTAATGCCGACGCTAAGGCTCTGCGCGTGAAGCACTTCTGTGGCGAACGCTGCCGGGCGCCACGCCGGTCATACGGTACCGCGCTGGTAAAATAGAAGTAGGAAATCCAGGCCTGACCGCCAGCGGTCGGGCTTTTCTATGTCTGGCTCTTTGACAATTCCCTGCTGCTTCTTCAGGCGCTGATCGTACGGCTATCGGTGTTGTCGTCGCGGGGTTCAGAACCCCTTCCGGATGAACGGCGTGGCCGTAACCCCTGGCCGATGAATGGGAGGATGTTGTCGAGTGTGTTAACAACCGATAACTCTTTATTTTTGAAATTGATCCGGATTTGGCCTTTGCCAGGGGGTACCGGCTGCCCCGGCAGCGGCTTTGCCGTACACTCGAAATTTGCCGCAAATTGCACCTCGCGGTACTACGCTCCATGCCCATCCTGCTCACCCCCGTTGAAGCCCGCGTGCTCGGCGCCCTGGTCGAGAAAGAAGCGACCACGCCGGAGTACTATCCGCTCTCGCTGAATGCGCTGATAAATGCCTGCAACCAGAAGAACAACCGGGAGCCCGTGCTGCAGCTCGCGGAAGACGAGGTGCGCCAGGCACTGCATGGGCTGGAAGACGACGGGCTCGCCGGACCGGCGCGCGGCGTCGACAGTCGTGTAACGAAGTACGAGCACCACCTGCAGGAGGTGTTCAACTTCACGCGCGGTGAAAACGCCGTGTTCTGCGTGCTGCTGCTGCGTGGGCCGCAAACGCCGGGCGAGCTGCGCGGCCGCACCGAGCGCATGCACCGCTTCGAAGAGCTGGAGGATGTGCTCTCGGTCCTCGAGCGGCTGATGCAGCGCGACCCGCCGCTGGTGGCCGCGCTCCCGCGTCAGCCGGGCACGAAGGAGATCCGCTACGCACACCTGCTTTCGGGCGAAGTTGAGTACAGCGCCGCGCCCTCCCCGAGCGGAGCGGTCGAGGCGTCCGCTCCCGCAGGCCATGAACGGCTGCTGCAGCTGGAAGCGGAGGTGGCCAGGCTGCGTCAGGAGCTGACGGAGCTGAAGGAGCAGGTCGCTTTGCTGGGTGCGGATCGTTCCTGAGCGAGTTGCTGTGCGTACGCGCAGCCGGCTCGATGCTCATTAACCCGCGGTGGGAAACGGGTGCGGCGTTATATCGGCGTCTTCGAGGCGAAACGCCCATTTGAATGCTCCGATATAGATAAGTCCTCCCTCGGTGGTCAGCAGTCCCGAGATCAGCACGGCCCTTGATTGCCTAACTCATAGGTCCACGGTACCTTCCCCTCCTTATAGTCGATGGCGACCAGAACATATTGCGGGGAGAACGGAATCGGCCGTACCCGGCAGGGGTGAAGTAAGCCCAGGCACGAGCTGCATTGGCGTATACCAACCCTGTTTTCGGATCATAACTGGGTGCCCACCAGTTAGTCGCGCCAATAGGATAGGAAAAACCAGCACGCCGGCGGGATTGACAACCTTCTTGTAGGCGGCGAGTTCTGAGAAGTCTTGACACTCCGGCAAAGGCGGGGGTACGGTGTGTTGCAGTTCGATCCCCTGCTTACTGTTCAAAAGGGAACTAATAGCGCAGAAGCTTCACGCAGCAAGGAGCACCATGAAGATCCAGTTCTATGCCTTTATCGTCCTGCTCGGTATTGTTCTCGCGGTTCATCTGGCCATGAACGGCAAGGTTGGCAATACGATCGAGAATCCAAGGGTCGGGAATGCCGTGTTTTGGTGCATCGGCGCCTGCGCTGCATTGCTGATCGGGCTGACGGGCTGGCGCCCCGGCGCTCTGAGCGGCTTCAGGGACGTCAACCCTGTATTGCTGACGGCAGGAGCGCTTGGCGCATGTCTGGTATTTGCCATTGCCTGGATGCTGCCCCATGTGGGTGCGCGGGCTGTCTTTATCACACTGATCGCCGGCCAGGTCCTGGGCGGAATGCTCCTCTCCCACTTCGGATGGCTCGATTCTCCGGTTCAAAAGATAGCTCCAGTCAATGTAGCCGGGGCTCTCGTGATGATGTTCGGAGTTTTCCTGGCGACTTACAGCAGGGCCACTTAGTGCAGTATCCCAGAGGTTCGCGGCAAACATACCAAGGGAAACCGCAGCTCCTTCGACTAGTTTGGGCGAATCCTCGGCCAAACCCGCAAGGATGACAGCAGTAGTTATGAGGCAAATTTCGGGACGGGACACGCGCAGACCCCGGGGAAAAAGCGAATCTGAGATGCGAAAGGACCCCTCATGAGCCAGGCCCGAACTACTTCGCCGCATTTACGGCACGGGTAGACTTGTTCCTCCGCAAAATAGCGAGTTTTTCGAAGCCGGCCAGGACCCGGATGTGCGATCTATGCGGGAACTGGACCCAAGGTACTTACAAGAGTCAAATCAAATGGGAGCACGCGTGAAGAGGCAGAAGCTGGGAAATTCCGATATCGAAGTAAGTGCACTTGCTTTTGGCACCGACCTGATCGGGAGCAAGATCGATCGCAGCAGATCCTTTGCCCTGCTGGATTTCTATCACGAGGGGGGAGGTAACTTCCTCGATACGGCAAACTTCTATGCCAGCTGGTATCCCGGCTGCAGCGGTGGGGAAAGCGAGAGCACGATCGGCCAGTGGATGAAGGAACGTGGCAACCGCGATGAACTGGTCATCTCCACCAAGCTGGCATTTGACTATCCGGGTTCGCCAGGAGGTCTGACAGCGGGAGAAATCGAGCGAGAATGCGATAAGAGCCTGAAGCGGCTGCAGACGGACCGGGTCGAACTGTACCAGGCTCATCGCGATGACCGCGACACGCCGATTGAGGAAACCATGGAGGCGTTCGATCGGCTGGTACGGGCGGGCAAGGCGCGCGTCTTGGGTGCCAGCAATCTGCGCCTGTGGCGCGTCGCCGAAGCGAACTCGATTGCCAGGGATCGCGGATGGACTCCTTATTCGGTGGTGGAGCAGAGGTATACCTATCTCAGACCGCGGCACGGCGCTGACTTCGGTCCCCAGATCTTTCTGAGCGACGATATGAGGGACTACGCGTCGCATTACGGCATCACGCTGATGGGATACTCGATCCTGCTGCAGGGAGCCTATGTGCGGGACGATCGGGAAATACCAGCGCAGTTTGGCGGGGGCGACAGCCCGGAGCGGATCCAGGTGCTCACCAGTGTTTCCAGAGAGGCAGGATGTACCCCGGTTCAGGCGATCATCGCATGGATGCGGCAGGGAAAACCGGCGATTCTCCCCATCATTGCAGGTAGCGCAACGGAGCAACTGGCGGAAAATATAGATGCACTGGAGATCACACTTACCGGCGGGCAGATGGAGCGTCTTGATGCTGCCGGTAATCCGCTGATTGAAACAGCCTGGATTCAGCCTACCTAGCAATCATCTCTCCAGTGAGCTGAGCCTGGTCAATACCGCATCATGGCGGCATGTACATTCCCCACTATCGCGACCGGCAGATCCAGCACAGGACCCGCCGGCGGACAGGAGTCCGATGGGACATTTAGTTCGACGGATGAACCATTTGCGCCTGTTATCAGGAAAGTCGACCCGACCTACCGCACACCGATCCATTGCCAGGGCGAGCATGCTATCCGCATAAAGCCTGCTTGCTAATCGAATAGGAGCGCAATATAGTGACACAAGCCCCGGGCGAGAAAATAGTTCATGTTGGAACTCATGGGCTCCGGAGGTTCCCCGGAGCCTGCTGAGATATTCGCTCGGGACAGAAGCACTCGACTCGCACCAAAGAGGCTTCTGATACTCGGAAGGAACCAGAGGCGATTCGGCGTCCTATTCCAGGAGACCGCTCGCCGCGGCCCGTAGTTAGACGAAATTGTCAGGCAGAGGCCGGCATGATGCATGTAACTGATCGAGACGTCGCAGTAAGGACTTGCAGATGAAAGCACTGGTGAAGTATGCAAGCGGTGACGGGTATGTCGATGTCCTCGACGTCGAAGAGCCGGAGTGCGGCGACTCGCAGGTAAAGCTGGAGATTGCCTACTGCGGGATTTGTGGCACAGATCTTCACGTGCTGCACGACACATTTCGCAACTTTCCGCCGGTGATCCTGGGACATGAGTTCGCGGGAACGGTGGTGGAAGTGGGCAGAAATGTTGACGGGGCAGTCAGGCTGGGAGAACGCGTTGCCGGGCTGGGAGCGACAGCCGTCACGTGCGGCAATTGCGAGCATTGTCGGTCGGGCTACTTTATTTTTTGCCCGCACCGAAGGGGCATGGGGCATGGAGTAGACGGAGCATTCACACGTTATGTGGTGATGCGGCCTGATCAACTCTACCGAATTCCGGATCACTTTACTCTGGAGGAGGCCGCGATCAGCGAGCCTTTCGCCGCCGCGGTGCAGGCGGTTACAGAGTTCTCGCGCGTACGGATTGGCGACACAGCTCTGATCTCCGGACCTGGACCGATCGGATTGTTATGCCTGAAGCTTCTGGTGGCCCAGGGAGTCAGGACGATTGTTGCCGGGACGACCGGAGACGCGGACCGTCTGCGCGCGGCGCAGGCGTTTGGCGCAGCGGAGGTGGTTAACGTGCAGGACCGGCCGCTCCGCGATGCGGTGCGGGATCTTACCGACGGATCCCATGTGGACGTAGCTTTCGAGTGCGCGGGCAATCCAGAATCTGTGCGCGGCTGCCTTGAATCGCTGCGGCCGATGGGGCAATACATGCAGGTCGCAATCTGTGGGCAGGATATTCAGTTTCCCATCGACCAGATCTTTTACAAGCAGCTGACGATCAACGGTTCCGTGTGTTACACGGCGCGAACCTGGGAGCGAATGATGAAGATCTATGCTGAAGGCCGAATCCGGCTCGCCGATCTTATCTCCGACAAACTGCCTCTGTCCGATTGGCAAAGAGCGTTCGAGCTTTGCCGGGACAGGAAGGCTCTGAAGGTTCTGATCCACCCGGAGGGGTAGCGACGGACGCGGCCGAACTTTCAAGGGCAGCGGCTTCATGGCAGAAGCAGCGGCGAACTCCGGCGCCAGGGCTCGCCATCTCAGGACCACCCGCCGCGAAAATTCCCGGCCGAACGTGAATACCTCACTGTCGGTTTGCACAAAATCTGCGCCAAAACGCCTTGCTAAGCGAGACAATAGCGGAATATAGTGCCCACAAAGATCGGATGTGGACAGAGTTCTTTGGGGAACTTCACAGCGACCGGCGATCCCCGTCCATCTTTGATGGCGCCAGATCGCAGAATATAACTGGAGGTTAGCGGATGCAGGTTAGTGAGTTAGAGGCGTTGAACTGTGTCAGCGGCACGTGGCACGCTGGTCGCTCCCCGGAAATGTTCGACGTATTGGATCCCGCCACGTCCGAGGTCCTGGCGACCTATCCGCTGGCCGGTTCCGATGACGTGCAGGCTGCAGTCGCGGCCGCAAAGGCAGCCTTTCCCGAGTGGCGGCGGACCCCTCCCCAGACCCGGATTCAGTATCTTTTCCACTTTCGGAAGCTACTGATCGAGCATGCGGATGAGATTGCCCGTATGATTACCCGCGAGAACGGCAAGACCCTGGCGGAAGCACGGGCAGAGCTGCAGCGCGGTATAGAAAATGTTGAAGTGGCTTGCGGCATTCCCATGCTGATGCAGGGCTACAACCTCGAAGATGTGGCCGCGGGGATCGACGAAATGATGATCCGGCAGCCATTGGGAGTTACGGCTGCAATCACCGCATTCAATTTTCCGTCGATGATCCCCCTGTGGTTTCTGCCCTACGCGATTGCGTGCGGCAACACCTTCGTTTTGAAGCCCTCGGAGAGAGTGCCGCTGACGGCTCGCCTGCTGATCGAACTTCTGCACCAGACAGGAATTCCCGAGGGAGTGGTCGGCATGGTGGTGGGCAGGAAGGAAGCTGTGGATGCTTTGCTGCGTCATCCCGATGTGCGGGCTATCAGCTTTGTGGGCTCCACGCCGGTCGCTAAGTATATCTATGCGGAAGGCTCCGCGCATGGGAAGCGCGTTCAGTGTCAGGGTGGTGCAAAGAACCACGTGGTGATCATGCCCGATGCGGATCTGGACGTGACGGCGAAGATTATCACCGACGGCGCATTCGGCTGCGCCGGCCAGCGCTGTCTGGCAATTTCTGTCGCGATTGCGGTCGCGGATCATAAGAATGCAATTCGCGATCGCATCGTCGATCTCGCATCGAGCATCCGTGTCGGACCCGGGCTCGACGATGGCGTCCAGATGGGGCCGGTAATCTCCGGCGCTAGCAAAGATCGCATCGAAACGCTGATCGAGACCGGCGTGCGGCATGGAGGAAAAGCGGTGCTGGACGGCCGCCTCGGACGAGATGAACTTCCCGGCAGCTTCGTCAAGCCGACGGTTCTGACAGAAGTCGAGGAAAACAGCCCGCTGACGGATACGGAGATCTTCGGTCCCGTTCTTTCGCTGCAGGCGGCCGATGATCTGGATCATGCGCTGGCGATCCTGTCGCGAAGTAAGTACGGCAATGCCGCATCCATCTTCACTTCAAGCGGAAACAGCGCACGCAAGTTTCGCTACGAAGCTCCGGCGGGAAATATAGGAGTGAATATTGGAGTCGCCGCTCCGATGGCATATTTCCCATTCAGTGGCTGGAAGGACAGCTTTCTTGGGGTGCTCCACGGCCAGGGGCATGACGCAGTGGATTTCTACACCGACAAGAAGGTCGTGATCGAGCGGTGGCCGAAGGAATGGTCGCGCAAGTTCTAAAACTGGTCTCATCTATCGTGCTATGACTCCGGTCAGGAGCATATGCCCTCGCGTCGGCAGCGGGAATTGGAATGATGAGACCAGTTCCAGTTATCGCCGAAGATTCCTGGGAGAACCGCCATTCATGGATCAGCGAAATAACGTTTTGGACACTTACAAGAGCCCGCTTCACCAGATGACCCGGAGCACAGAGACCTGCTTGTGGAACGACTCTGCGACGCTTTCGGAGCTGACGTACTCGATCGAACATGGGGCGGTCGGAGCGACCTGCAATCCGGTGATCGTGCTGGATGCGCTGACAAAGGAAGCTCAGTTGTGGAACGCCCGAATCCGCCGCCTTGCGGAGCAGATGCCGACCGCGACCGAGGAGGAGATTGGCTGGAAGCTCGTGGAGGCGCTGTCGGCAGAGAGAGCCAGGTTGCTGGAGCCGGTTTTCGCGGAACATCGCGGGAAGAACGGCCGTTTGTCGATACAAACGGATCCGCATTACTATCGCGACCCAGAAGCTCTGCTGCGGCAGGCGCTTCACTTCAACTCGCTGGCGCCGAACATGATCGTGAAGCTGCCGGCTACGCAAGCGGGCATTGCAGCAATGGAGGAGGCTACTTACCGAGGCGTCAGCATCAACGCAACGGTGAGCTTTACGGTTCCTCAGGCGATTGCGGTGGCTGAGGCTGTGGAACGCGGGCTGAAGCGGCGCGAGAAGGAAGGCAAGGACATTGCCGCCATGGGACCGGTGTGCACCATTATGGTAGGCCGTCTCGATGACTGGCTTAAAGTAATCGCGGAGAAGCAGGACATCATGCTCGATCCGGGATATCTGGAGTGGGCCGGCGTCGCGGTATTTAAAAAGGCATATAAGTTGTATCGCGAACGGGGTTACCGGCTGAGGCTGCTCTCGGCTGCCTTCCGGAACCACATGCACTGGAGCGAACTGATTGGAGGGGACGTCGTTATCTCGCCTCCTTATAAGTGGCAGGTTCGGTTTAATGCCAGCGGCATACCGGTAATAAACAGAATCGACATTCCGGTTGATCCGGAAATTGTAAGGGTGTTGCTCGATCAGTTCACGGATTTCCGCCGGGCCTACGAGGAGGGCGGGTTATCGCCTGCCGATTTTGATTCCTATTGGCCCACGGTTCGAACTCTTAGGCAGTTTCTTGAGGCGACCCACGAGTTAGCGTCCCGGGTAAGAGACATCATTCTGCCCGACCCGGATACCGGCCCGCAGGTAAGTACTTAGCGTCGGGCCGCGACCGGTGTCAAGGGGAATCTTCGGAAGGTAGTTCCCATAGGAACTCTGTCCCCGCGTAAATAATGGGATCATTGCCAGCGCCAGGGGCAATTTGACCAAAGCTGCAGGGTCCCTGCGGTATCCGCAGAGGAAAGCGCTCAACACGAAAGTTCGATTGAGAACTGTTCCCAAAATCGGGACAACTGTGTAAGAATCCTGATGCGTCATGACCTGAGCGTGCGCATCTCTGCATACGAAGAGCACAACCACGTGAAAAATCCGGATAACTCGCGAAAGCTGGATAAGTACTGGGTTCCGATCATCGCAAGAACCATTGACCTGCTGGACTGCTTTGGATCGGCGAACCGCCCCTTGACGCTGGAGGACGTGGTTAAGGCAACAGGTATCCCGCACACAACGGCCTATCGCATTCTGCACACGCTGGTGATGAGGGATTATCTGAACCGGTCGGGGCGCCATTACCGGCTCAATCAGCTGCGGCGCAGGCTACGATTTGGATTCGCCAATCTCTCCAAACACGTATCGCTGGCGGTAGAGATCGAAGAGAGTCTGAAGGCTGCCACGACCGATGCCGGCATTGACCTGCTGGTTTGGGATAACGACCGCAATGCGGATCTGGCGATTCAGAATGCGCGGGAGATGGCGAGCAGCAAGGTGGATCTGGCCATCGAGTTTCAGCTGTTTGAGAGCGTCGCTCCGGTGATTTCCGATGTCTTCCTGCGCGCAGAGATCCCGCTGATCTCGCTGGTGAATCCGCATCACGGAACGGTGTATTTTGGCGTGAATAATTATCGGGCCGGCTTCGCTGCGGGGACGGCTCTGGCGGAACATGCCAGTCGAGAGTGGAATTCTGAAGTCGATGCGCTGCTGCTGCTGGAATCACCGCGCGGGGGACGAACGATTCAGAGCCGCCTGGTTGGTGCGCTGCAGGGAGTTCAGGAAAAGCTGGGAGGGCTGGCTGAAAATAATGTGCATCATCTGGACGGCGGCGGAGACAGAGAAAGTTCCAGGGCAGCGGTGGCAGGGTTTCTGAAGTCCAAAACGCGGCGGCGTCTGCTGATCGTGGGAATCAATGACGAGAGCGCCATCGGCGCGATTGAGGCAACGCACAAGGCGCGCTATGGAATGGATTTCGCCATCGTTGGCCACGGTGGAAGCGCGGAGATTATGGACATTGCCGCGGATCCGGCGAGCCCCTGCATTGGGACGGTTTCGTTCCACTCTGAGCGTTACGGGCCGGATCTGCTGAAGTTCGCACTCCCGATCGTGCGCGGACGATCGGCGCCGGTGGTGCACTACGTACCGCACGAATTTGTCGGCAAGGAAATGCTGATCCGGCGTGGCGCCGCTGCAGTGGCTGCGCGCTAAGTGCCAGGCGCAACCGGCATATCCCTGTCACTGCGGACGCGACGGATACACCCTGATCCAGTGATTGCGCATTTTTGGCCGAATGACGGAAAACCGCAAGATAGAAAGACCGCAGAAGAGTGAGAGTGCTGCGCCTTTCGCCCAAGATATCGGCAACGAAGCTTTTTTGCTTCCGAAACAAAGTAGTCTACCCGGAGCGCAAACGGGGCAAGCTTTCCGACTTACTGCTGCGGAGAGTCCGGCTTGTAAAAGGTGTACTGATAGTGCCAGGTTACCATTTTCCCTGGATCGACCGATATGGTGATGAATGGCTCTACAGCAAACACGGCACGGATGGCCCAGACGGCCACGTTGGTGAGAGGACGGTCGCCTGCGATACGAAGACCGGCTCCGAGCCGCGCGTTCTCGATGCGAATGTCGTAGTCGCTGGGGCTGCTGCCGAATCCGTGAAAAGAGCCATAAACGCGATCCTCGCCGCTCAGCTGCCGGAGAAAGCGAATGCGATTGCCGCTGAATTCCGCCAGTTCCTTCTCGGGCGGGCGAATCGGGACAATCTGAAACGGAACACGGATCGTTATGTCGGGGCCCGGCGCCTGCCCGTCAATGACGAGGAAGTTATGGTCGTATAGGTCGGTCTCGATCGTACGCTTGCCTGTGTTTTTAAGTTGATGGTCGATGATCAGCATCGGTTCGCTGCCGGAGAGCCGGATTGTCTTCCGGTATTGATAGGAGAACCCGGAGGAAGGGTCGCCGACCTCCTGCTGAAACTGGACTACGTTGTGCTGGCTGCTCACCTGCCATCGACCGGGATCGACGATCTCGTACAGGTGGAGCGAATCGTATTTCGCGTCGCTGGGCTTGCGCAGAACGCCGACGCCAATCTTGACGAAGGTGCCCCCGACGGTGGCGTCCTGATAGCCAAGCGCAGCGGTAAAGTCCTCGACCGGGCCGGTAACAGCGGTGCAGGGGCCGGCGATGATCCCGGCACTATCGTAGGTGAAGTCATGGATGGTGGGGTCCATCCGCGCAAACCACCGACCGAACCAGGTATGCCCCTGCGACTGGAAGCCAGAGATTACTCCCGACCAGTCAAAACGCGTACCACGATAGGGAATATCACCCGTCCCCGGCGAGGCAAGCGTGAGGCTGGTGGAATGATTGGCCATGCTGGTCTGCGCAGCCGTGGAGTTAGCGTGCATCGACGCTCCGACCACCGACAGCGAAGAGATGAGCGCCCAGAGGATTGGTTTCATCGATCGCATCCTCTCCGTGGATCCTGGGCGAACGGGAGATTCGCCCCCGCGACAGCGTACCAGAATCACTCATGAGCGAGCCGTCGGAGGACTGCAATGTGCGCTGAAGTCCCGACGGAGAGAGCCGGATGGACGAGTGCGCGGTCTGCGAATCCCGGTCAAATGCCAGTTCCCTCCTGAACT
Organism: uncultured Acidobacteriota bacterium; assembly: GCA_963825195.1. Taxonomy (GTDB): domain Bacteria; phylum Acidobacteriota; class Terriglobia; order Terriglobales; family Acidobacteriaceae; genus Palsa-343. The sequence goes on along the minus strand of CAWGSD010000005.1, from coordinate 2,538,152 downwards.
GATTTCCAAATCGGTTGCGAGTAGTACTATACTGGCGCCTTCGCCCGTGGCTGCGCTGCGCGATCCTGATGAACACGCGTTACCACCAGTGGTCTCATGATTCATCCCCCTGAAGGCCAGGGCTTTCACGCCGTCCCACTCACGCGAGACCATCCTGCGCACAGGACCAGGGGATTCTAATAGCGGTTTTAGGATTCTTCGTCACCAGGATCACCGAGCATATGTTGGCGATTCACTTAAAGGAGCACTTATTTGTCTTCCAACTCGATTTACTCCCCTCCAAATGAAATGCCTCCCGCGCCAATCCCCAGGATCCTTCCTGGGCAGAAGGCGCTGGTAACCGGCGCCAGCAAAGGGCTGGGGCAGGATATTGCAATCGGACTGGCGGAGGCCGGGGCCGATGTGCTGGTGAACTACTACAGTGATGAACCGGGAGCCCTGCACACGGTCGATGAGATCCGGAAGCGCGGGCGCAAGGCGATCGCCTTCAGGGCGGATGTCTCCAAAGAGGACGAAGTGATCGCGATGTATGAGAAGGCGGTGGAGGCCTTCGGAAGGCTGGACATTTGTGTCCCTAACTCGGCGCTGCAACTCAATGCTCCTGTCGACGAAATGACTATGGCACAGTGGGAGCGGGTGCTCGCGGTCAATCTGACTGGAGTATTTCTTTGCTGCCGGGAGGCGGTGCGGCTCTTCAAGCGCCAGGGCATTGACCGGTCGATCTCCTATGCCTGCGGAAAACTGATTCTTATTAGTTCCGTGCACGACATCATTCCCTGGGCCTCGCATGCTAACTATGCCGCGGCGAAGGGTGGCCTGATGTTATTCATGAAGAGCCTCGCGCAGGAGGTGGCGCACCTGCGCATCCGCGTCAACGCCATATCGCCAGGCGCGATCCGCACGCCGATGAATGTAGAGAAGCTGACGTCGCAGGAGATGTTCGAGCGGCTGCTGCTGAAGCTCATTCCATGCAAAAGGATCGGAGAGCCGGAGGATGTAAGCCGCGCGGTGGTCTGGCTGGCATCGGACCAATCCGATTACGTGCATGGCACCACCCTGTATGTCGATGGCGGGATGACGCTGTATCCGGGATTCATCGACGCCGGATGAAGGTGCGGTATAGGTCTGAAGATATAGGGAGGAAGCTATTCGACCATGAATGAAAGAAGCCGCAGGATGCGACGGGCCATGGAAGAGGCCGGGCTGGATGCACTGATTCTCACGCTGCCTGAGAATGTGCTGCTGCTGAGCGGATACTGGCCGATGATCGGAGCCAGCGTCCTGATTTTTCCCCGCGAGGGTACTGCCACCTGCATCATTCCTGAGTGCTACCGGAACGATTTAGCCGGCATCTTTGAAGATATCGACCAGGTCTTCTATCCCTACGGAGTGCTTACCGCACCGGACCCGCTTACCGGCATCCGGCGCTGTCTGGCGCCGATTGCCAGGGCTTCGTGGAAGCGAATTGGCTATGACGGCAGCTTGGGCGTCGTAGCTCCGTCATGGAACTGCGCGGAATTCCTCTTCCCTCTCGGCGACGCGGAGGCGTTCCTTCGTTCGTGGTTTACCAAAGCGGAGTTGGTCGACTTTTCCGGGCGCATTCAATTGGAACGATCACGAAAGACAGCGCCCGAGATAGAAAAGTTACGGGTGGCGGCCGAGATTTCAGCTCTGGGACTGAGGGCGTTCGACGAGCTGGTAAGGATTGGCGCTTCGGGCGTTGAATTGGCCGCGGCGGTTGAACACGCAGTCATGGTGCAGGGTACCGGATTTCAAGGCGCCCGCAGGGTACGAGCTTTCGCGCAGGTTGCAGTGGGCGCAGAAGAATCGTCACTCGGCTATCGTGCGAATGAGACGTCAACGACGCGAACTCTGCAGGATGGCGACGTAGCCTTGCTCGAGCTCGGTGTGGTCGTCGATGGCTACTGGGCGGACAGAACCCGCGTTCGGATAGCGGGAAAAGCAAGCGCAGAACAGCGCAGGATTTTCGACGTGGTGCGAGAATCGCAGCAGGTGGCTATTGCGGCGATCCGCCCCGGTACGCCGTGTGCAGAGGTGGATGCCGCGTCGCGCGCCGTGATTCGACAAAGCGGCTATGAAGAATTCTTTCCGCATGTGACGGGCCATGGTCTGGGCTTTCGCTATCACGAGTCGGCGGGACTGCTGGCGCCGTCTTCGGCCGAGATCCTCGAGGAGGGGATGCTGGTCACGGTCGAGCCAGGTATCTATCGGCAGCCTGAAGGCGGATTTCGGATCGAAGACGATGTGCTGATAACCGCGACCGGGGCCGAGGTGCTGGGGCCTCACCCGAGCAGGTTGAGCGACTCCTGAGATTACGGGCAAGGAGAGCGAAGCGAAGTGACGCAAAAGCAAAAAAGCCCGCTCCGAAGAGCGGGCTTTTCGATGTTATGCCGGCGATCACCTAATCTCCCACACACTTTCGCGTGCAGTACCATCGGCCCAGCGAGGCTTAACTTCCGTGTTCGGGATGGGAACGGGTGGGACCCTCGCGGTATGGTCACCGGCAAACTGAGGCGTTTGGCGGGCCTCTGAGCCCGCCGCCGAAATCCTGAGCGATTTACGCGAAGGACCTCGACGCCTTATTACTCGAGCGACGCCTGGCGGGATGGTTTCCCCGCGGCCGCTCTCGTCCGGACAGTTTCTTCAGGGACGGAACGCGGCAGACTGGCGTCACAACTTATAGCTTACGGCGGACCGCCATCACTGGGGCCGCCGCAAGCGGAAACGAAATCGATTGGTTCTTCAGCTCGCACCTGCGTGCTCGCTTCAGAATGACCTACAAGGCCTGTTGAATGCCCTGCATACTGCGCAGAGTTAATTCTATGGACAAGCCGAACGGGCGATTAGTACTGGTAAGCTGCACGCATTACTGCGCTTTCACCTCCAGCCTATCAACCAGGTGGTCTTCCTGGGCCCTTCAGGGAGATCTCATCTTGGGGCGTGCTTCCCGCTTATATGCATTCAGCGGTTATCACAACCGAACTTCGCTACCCAGCCGTGCCATTGGCATGACAACTGGAACACAAGAGGTTCGTCCATCCCGGTCCTCTCGTACTAAGGACAGCCCCCCGCAAATCTCCTACGCCCACAGCAGATAGGGACCGAACTGTCTCGCGACGTTCTGAACCCAGCTCACGTACCGCTTTAATAGGCGAACAGCCTAACCCTTGGAACCTTCTACAGCTCCAGGATGCGATGAGCCGACATCGAGGTGCCAAACCGGAGCGTCGATATGAACTCTTGGCTCCGATCAGCCTGTTATCCCCGGCGTACCTTTTATCCGTTGAGCGATGGCCCTTCCATACAGAACCACCGGATCACTAAGGCCTGCTTTCGCATCTGCTCGACTTGTAGGTCTCACAGTTAACCACTCTTATGCCTTTGCACTCGACGACTGATTTCCAAACAGTCTGAGAGTAGCTTCGCGCGCCTCCGTTACAATTTAGGAGGCGACCGCCCCAGTCAAACTACCCGCCTTACTATGTCCCTCTCCCGGATCACGGGAGGAGGTTAGATTCACAGCACTCGCAGGGTGGTATCTCACCGGTGGCTCCTCCAAGCCCGAAAGCCTGGGATCAAAGCCTCCCACCTATCCTGCGCAGCAAGAGCCATAAATCATAGTAAAGGTGTAGTAAAGGTGCACGGGGTCTTTCCGTCTAGCTGCGGGTAACCGGCATCTTCACCGGTACTACAAGTTCGCCGAGCAACTCGTTAAGACAGTCGTACGATCGTTACGCCATTCGTGCAGGTCGGAACTTACCCGACAAGGAATTTCGCTACCTTAGGACCGTTATAGTTACGGCCGCCGTTCACCGGGGCTTCAGTTCGAAGCTTCGCCTTGCGGCTAACCTCTCCCTTTAACCTTCCGGCACCGGGCAGGCGTCAGCCCCTATACGTCGTTTTCGACTTAGCAGAGACCTGTGTTTTTGTTAAACAGTCGCCGTACGCGCTTCACTGCGGCCCATCCGAAGATGGGCGACCCTTCTCCCGAAGTTACGGGTCTAATTTGCCGAGTTCCTTAACAAGCTTTCACTTGAGCGCCTTTGGATATTCTCCTCGTCTACCTGTGTCGGTTTGAGGTACGGTTCCCAACGCCTCTCCTTAGAGGATTTTCCCGGCAGCGTGGAATCGGCAGCTTTCAGCCATACGGCTTACTGCTTTACGCCTCACTGTTAAGCACCGGGGGATTTGCCTCCCGGTACCAGCTTACGCGTATCGAACCCCATAGCCATAGGAGGTCCTGCTTATCCTTCTGCGTCTCCCCATCGTCAAACGAAGGTTGGGAGGTCCGGAATATTAACCGGATGTCCATCAGCTACGCCTTTCGGCCTCGCCTTAGGGACCGCCTGACCCTGAGCGGATTAACCTTCCTCAGGAAACCTTAGACTTTCGGCGCGGAGGGTTCTCACCTCCGTTATCGCTACTTATGCCGGCAGGGTCTCTTCGCAACGCTCCATCGGTCTTCTCAGTCCGACTTCACTGCTGTTGAGAATGCTCTCCTACCACGCACACCGGTAAAGGTGTGCATCCGCTGCTTCGGTGTACGGTTTTAGCCCCGTTGTATTGTCGGCACCGGACCGCTTGACCAGTGAGCTATTACGCTTTCTTTAAAGGATGGCTGCTTCTAAGCCAACCTCCTGGCTGTCTGGGCGTTCCGACTTCCTTTCCCACTTAACCGTAACTTGGGGACCTTAGCAGGCGGTCTGGGCTGTTTCCCTCTCGACTATGAAGCTTAGCCCCCACAGTCTGACTGCCGGGCTGGTTGTCACTGGCATTCGAAGTTTGGTTGGATTCAGTAAGCCGGAAAGCCCCCTAGTCCATCCAGATCTCTACCACCAGTGCAAATCACCCGACGCTAGCCCTAAAGCTATTTCGGAGAGAACGAGCTATCACGGAATTTGATTAGCCTTTCACCCCTACCCTCAGCTCATCCGAGCTTTTTTCAACAAACACCGGTTCGGTCCTCCAGTGGGTGTTACCCCACCTTCAACCTGGCCAAGGGTAGATCATCCCGCTTCGCGTCTATTCCTGCCAACTGAACGCCCTGTTCAGACTCGCTTTCGCTGCGGCTCGCTTACGCTTAACCTTGCTGACAAGAATAACTAGCCGGCTCATTATGCAATAGGCACGCGGTCAGGCATTCCCCTTGCGGGGCATAGCCCTCCCACTGCTTGTAGGCACACGGTTTCAGGTACTTTTCACTCCCCTCACAGGGGTGCTTTTCGCCTTTCCCTCACGGTACTGGTTCACTATCGGTCAGAATCGAGTATTTAGCCTTGCGGGATGGTCCCCGCGGGTTCAGACAGAGTTTCACGTGCTCCGCCTTACTCAGGTATCCGCTTCGAGTCCGGATCGCTTTCGCCTACGCGCCTGTCACGCTCTGTGGATCCCCTTTCCAGAGGATTCGGCTAACGACCGGATTGGTAACTCTACTGTTGCGGACCCTACAACCCCTGGGACACCGAAATGTTCCAGGTTTGGGCTGTTCCGATTTCGCTCGCCACTACTTTCGGAATCGAGGTTTCTTTCTCTTCCTCCAGGTACTGAGATGGTTCACTTCCCTGGGTTCGCTCGTACCCGCCTATGTATTCAGCGGGCCGTACATGAGGTTTGCTCATGTGGGTTTCCCCA
>CAWGSD010000005.1:0-2527500 GCA_963825195.1 uncultured Acidobacteriota bacterium | reverse complement strand
CTGATCTCGATGCTGGTCGGCCGGAAAATTCAGTGGAACGTCGAGCAGGAGACAATCCTCAACGACGAACAAGCCAGCGCGTTGCTCTCGCGTCCCTATCGCTCGCCCTGGAAGCTCGCCTGAGGGGGTTTGCTCAGCGCTTTGCGAAGCCTGGCTCGAAGCAGATCTGCGCATCCGGAGAGGGCTGGACACGACCGAGCCCGGATCCTCCGGAACATTAACCCGTCCACAGCCAATTCCGGTGTACTGTAGGGTAAAGTTGCGCTCCGAAGGGGGTCTGCCATGGTCTGGGACGTTTCTTTTACCTGCGATATCTGCGGCAAGAAAAAGGGCGAGTCGAACCACTGGTGGATGCTCGTGCTGGGCGATGTACCCTGCTTTGACGAGGGGCAGCCCAATCAGCGGTTTACCGTCCTGCCCTGGAATTTCGCGGAGAGCCGCAACCCGGAGATGCGCCATCTCTGCGGTCAGGGGTGTGCGATGCAGGCGCTGGAGCGGTTCATGACGAATCGAACTCTGGAGCGGGAACCGGCGGAGACACGGTAGGACAGCGGCGCAGGGCGGGGTCGGTCAGCGAGGCACAGCAAACATCCGCTGGGCCTGCAGTCTTTGCCGGCGCGGCGAGAGCAGCTGCACCGTGATGAGCATGGCCGGGATGAGGAAGACCGTCGAGCCGGCTACCCACATGAAAGCTCCGGCGGCAATCTGGTCGTTCAATGCGCTGAGACCGAAGAGGCGCGGAACGGCTCCGTAGCTGGGATACAGCAGACGCCCGGAGAAGCACAGGAAGGCCGAAAGGCCCGTATTCACCAGATCGGCGAGCAGCAGATAAGGCAGCAGGATCCACCGCGAGCCGCGCTGGCGGAAGGGCCATGGCGCGATGATCGGCCACCAGAACATCAGGCTGGTGAAGAAGAAGCAGGCATGCTCGAAGTTGTGCCAGTTCTCTGAAGCCAGCGCGAATTCATACGCGCGCGGGATATGCCATCCCAGGTAGGCGGCATTCATGGCGATCCACGCGACGCGCGGGCCGGTGAGCCAGGCGCCGAGCCCATGCAGCAGGCCGTTCGCGAACAGAGGACGCAGCGCACGGATGACCCAGCGCGGCAGGCCGCGCAGCATGGGGACCACGGGCGCACCGAGGACGATCAGGGGCGGCGCGACGGACATCAGCACATAGTGCTGCGCCATGTGCATGAAGAGGAGCGATTCGCTGAAGGTATCGAGCGGGGAGGCAACTGCGACGAAAAGGGCGGCGATTCCGGCGAGGAAAGCGATGAGCCTGCCAGGAGTAAAGAGGCCGGGCCGGGTGCGGCGGATGCGCAGCCAGCCCCGGATATAAATTAGCGCGGTGATCAGCAGCGCAGTGGTGACTGCCCACGGGATGTCCCACCTGGTGAAAAGCGCCTCGACATTCATGCGGCGCTCATGGGGCGGGGCTTCCGCCAACGGGTGGAGGCGACGCAGCGTGCTGCATTTCGGCCTGGGATGGGTTGAAAGCGGGAGGCTCGCCGGGCGGGTGCAGAGTTTCGAGGAAGGCGACCAGCGCCTCTACCTCGGACGGCGAAAGGTTCTTGCCAAAGGCGGGCATATTGCCGCCGCCGCTGACCACTTTGAAGCGCATCTGGTCCGGCGTCATACGCGTCGCGACAGCATCCAGAGCCGGGCCGCGCTGCCCGCCCTGGCCCCCGATCTGATGGCAATTGCGGCATTGCTTCGCCTGAAAGACCACGGCCCCCTGGCGCACCACCGGGGTAGCCTCGCGCAGGTACTTCACGGGGATGGTATCGCCGCTCCACGCCATCATGTGCGGGCTCCACGGCGTATACATGCCGAGGTGGGTAAAGACGCCCCACGCTACAGCCACGGAAGTGAGGGCCAGTACCGCTACCGGACGCCGATGCCAGCTCTTCTCACCCTCCGGCGCCACGAAGGGCACCGCCAGCAGACCGGCGATCATGACAATGGGTGCGATCAGGATGAACGGCGTCTCCATGGCCGGCGGCAGGAACGAGAGCACCGCATAAATCCAGAGGAACGGGAAATCCGGCTTGGGCACCGTCTGGATGATCGACGGATCGGGCTGTCCACTCGGTCCCACCGGACCCAGGACCAGCGCGCAGACAAACACCGCAGCCAGCACCGCCCCTGAAAATACCAGGTCTTTCCAGAACGCGCCCGGCACAAAGGGAATGCCATCCTCGTGCGCCAGCTTGTTGTACTCCTGAATGTAGGTGGAGCGGCGCACCGGCCGGCCAGGCATAGGCCATTCGTTCACGCCGAGCTTCAGGACCATCCACACGTGCACCATGACCAGAACCAGCAGCGTGCCGGGAATGACGAAGACGTGCAGCGCAAAGAAGCGCGAGAGCGTGGCACCGGCGATGACCGGACCGCCCAGCAGCAGATGCACGAGTCCGCCGCCCACCCAGGGCACACGGCTCATGATGAAAACGCCGATGCCGAGCCCCCAGTAGGCATCCTGATCGAAGCGCAGCACCTGGCCGGTGAAGGCCATGCCGAGGGTCATGAGCAGCAGAAAGACGCCGACGGTCCACGTCAGTTCGCGTGGATATTTATAGGCTCCGAAGAGAAACACCTGCGCCATGTGGATAAAAACCACGGCGACCATGAAATTCGATCCCCACCCATGGATCGCGCGCAGGAGCCAGCCCAGGGGCACCTGATGGTTCAGGATGTTGAGGCTGTTCCAGGCCTCGGCCGCCGACGGCACGTAGACCAGCGCCAGCAGAATGCCGGTCACGATCTGCAGCATCAGCAGCGTGAAGGCGGCGCTGCCGAAGACGTACCACCAGCTGGCCGTGTTGCGCGGCACCTTGTGCAGGACGGCGTCTTTGACCGGTCCCTCGATCTGCAGCCGGCGCTCGAACCAGTCGTAGAGGTCCTTGCCGATCTGGTTCAACCGCGGCATGGGCAGTCTCCGTTGCTGGAGGGGGTGGCGATATTCACCAGCTTCGCCGAGTTGGAAAGGCTGGGCATCTGGCCCGCATCAATTTGTAACTCTCCATTGACGATTTTGCTGTCGTAGGTGAAAAGGCCGCGCTCCGGGGGACCCGAGGCGCGCGAGCCATCGGCGTAATAGACGCCGCCATGGCAGGGGCACATGAACAGCTGCGACTGCGGAAACCAGCGAACCGGGCAGCCGAGATGCGCGCAGTTGATAGCGAAGACGGTAAATTCGCTGCTGCCTTCGCGACGCACCCAGCAGGCCACGTTATCGGTTTGCCCGTCCCAGGGATGCTGCCAGGGAGTTTTGTAAGAGGCGAGCCGCGTCTCGCCGACCGGGAAGTCGTCGACCGGGCCCAGCGAAATCCAGGATTTGTAGTCTGAGTCCTTGCGGACCGGCGCCAGCAGATAGCGGACGATGGGCACGGCCATCGCGAGGCCCACCAGACCGTTCAGAGCGATGCCGGCCTTCAGCAGCAGCCAGCGGCGCGATACGATGCTCGGGCCTTCACGATCGCTGGCCTGCTCGCTGGCAGTGCCGATGTCAGGGCCCGTGCTCGGAGGTTTAGGGTTATCGTGCTCGCTCACAGACTTATCTCCTCGGCGGAATGGGTAGGGGCGCGGCCGAAACCGCGGCGGGATTCCGCAGCGATGCCAGATACGTAACAATATCGGTTACATCCTGCGCAGAAAGGGGCTGGCCTTCGGCGCCGTTGGGCGTGTCGTGACGCCAGTCGGGCTGGGCGATGTCCGGGCGCCCGGCGATGATGATGATGCGCAGCGCCTCATCGCTCACCAGCGAGAGATACACGGGGCTGTTCACCTGCTGGCGCTTTGGCCCCTGGTGACAGCTGGCGCAGCGGGCCTGATACGCCTGCTGTCCGCGCTGCACATCGCCGCCCTGCGGCTGCTGGAGCGGCGGAGGCGTCGCTCCACCGAACGCGTCCGGCTTCTCCCACTCTTTGCGCATGCCGCCGACGATGGCATCCACCTGCTGCGCGGTCAGCATGCCGCCCGCCGACTGCGCCCAGGCCGGCATTTCCGTTCCCGACATGCCGCTGGTCACGATTCTGCGCACCGTATCGTCGTCGACCAGCGCCTGAACCTCGGGATTCGCCAGATCGATCGCCGGCCCGTTCTCTCCGCCACGGCCATGGCAGGCGGCGCAGTTCGCGCTGTAGAGGACATGAAAATCAAGCACCTGATCCGGGCGAGCAACGGTCTCAATCTTCTCCTTGCCGGGGAACGTCCCGCAGCCGGCGAGAGCTGTGAGTACCACCACCGAAACCAGCGTCCGCAACCGCATCAGTGCTTCTCCCTGGGGGGCAGGGGCGGCCCTGCATGGGGGTTCGACTCCATCAGGCCGGGAGCCTCGATGCCCATCCGGGCGAAGAACGGCAGCTTCCCGGTGGTGCGGATGCGGGTGTCGCGGGCAACCACGAGACCGGCGACCACACCGAACGTGACCTGCGAGACGACGAACCATCCCCACGCGATGCGCGCATCGAGCGCCGGGTTGATGACGCCCATGGTCGAGTGCAGCAGGCCGGTCCAGAGCAGCGGAGCCAGGATACCGCCCAGTACGACAGGACGCCGCGGCAACATGGGGAGCATCGCTCCATACAGCAGTCCCACCAGCAGGCAGGTCACGCTGTGGATCAAAATCGCGACCAGCAGCCAGTCCCAGTGGGGGGCTGCAATCTCAGCGGTGGTCAGCGATGGCCCCACGGCACCCGCGCCGCCCAGGAGATTCACCGGATACCAGATGCTGTGCTGCGCAATCAAGCCATAGAGCAGCGCCGGGATAATCATGGCGATGCCGCCGGCGATGCCGCCCTTGATGCCGCTCCTCACCGGATAGGTCTCGAGGGGCAGCTGGGCACGCTGTTCGGGGCCGATCTGCAGCCGTTCCACGGACCGTCGCGTGGTTGCGATCATGACTGGCTGCACCACGACGGGAACATCTTCATGCGCCTCGTGGGGAAGAACGGCGCGGAACCATCCGACGCTGCCGGCGACGATCAGGATCGCGCCGAAGACCGTCACCCACCCATTGGTCACCAGGCCCCCGGCGGCCATGGTGCAGCCGAACGCCAAGATGATGGGCCAGTGGGTCGACGAGGGCAGATGGACCTTGTCCGCGTACGCCGGAGACGCCATGTGCTGAGTGGTTTCTGTCATACGCGTCTCCGCTTCATCTCCCGATGATGTACACCACGGTAAAGACCACCACCCACACCGCATCGACGAAGTGCCAGTAAAGGGCCAGCACCTGAATGCGCTCGGAGTGGCTCCCGTTGACGTGGCCGGTCAGCGTAAAGAGCAGCACGAGACTGAGCATGATCAGTCCCACGATCACGTGGGTCGCGTGCAGCCCGACCAGCGAATAGAAGGTCGTGCCGAAAAGATTGGTGCGGATGGTGAGCCCGTCGACATAGATCAGCTTGTGCCACTCGATGCCGGTGCCGACGATGAAGATGATGCCCAGCGCGATGGTGAGCGACCACCATGCGGCGAAGCGGCGAACCCGCCCATGCTCGATTTCGCGCTCCGAGAGCCAGATGGTCACGCTGCTCGAGAGCAGGCAAACGGTGTTAAAGAGGGGAATGTCCAGCACCTGCTGCGGGGTTGGACCGCTCAGGCTCTTGCCGATGTAGAAGACATAGGCAACGACGAAGATAGTGAAGATCGCCGACTCGCCGATAATCAGCGAGAGCATGCCCACGCGCCCGCGTGAGGGCAGGTGCCACGGTTCGGCAACGGGCAAAACAGGAATGGCGCTCATCACTCGTACTTCCAGTCCGGATCTTCCGGATGTTTCAGATCCCACAGCGGACGGCGGCTTTGCACCATCGGATCGGTCGCGAAGTTATAAGGGGGGGGCGGCGACGGTGTGGCCCACTCCAGGGTCCAGGCATCCCAGGGATCGTTTCCCGCCCGTTTTCCGCGCAGATAAGACTGCACAAGGTTCCAGGCAAAGATCATTACCGCAATCCCCTGGATGATGCCGCCAATCGAAATGACCAGGTTCAGGGTGTTCCAGCCCCGGTCCGGCTCGTAAGTGTAGATCGACCGCGGCATGCCCAGCATGCCTACGAAGTGCATGGTGTCGAAGGTCACGTGAAAGCCAATGAAGAAGAGCCAGAAGTGCCACTTGCCCAGCGTCTCGCTCAGCATCCGTCCCGTGATTTTGGGATACCAGTAGTAGATCGCCGCAAAGATGTTGAAGACGATGGCGCCCACCAGTATGTAATGGAAATGCGCGATCACGAAGTAGGAATTGTGCAGCTGCCAGTCCCAGGGAGCGACCGAGAGCATGATGCCGGTGAGGCCCGCGACCAGAAACTGGACTACAAAGGCCAGGCAGAAGAGCATGGGCACAGCAAAGCGAATCTTTCCGCCCCACACAGTCGCGACCCAGTTGAAAATTTTGATGCCCGTGGGAATGCCGACCAGCATGGTGGAGAGCACGAAGAAGGTGTTGCCCACCGAAGTCATGCCGATGGTGAACATGTGGTGGGCCCACACGCCGAGGCTGACAAAGGCAATGCCGACCGAGGCCGCCACCATGGCCGGATATCCGAAGATGGCCTTGCGCGAGAAGACGGGGATGATCTCGCTGGCAACGCCGAAGGCCGGCAACACCAGCACGTACACCTCCGGGTGGCCGAAGATCCAGAAGAAGTGCATCCAGACCACCGCCGAGCCGCCCGCCTGGGTGTCGAAGAAATGTCCGCCCAGATAGCGGTCGATGACCAGCATGATCTGTGCGGCGGTCAGCGGCGTAATGGTGATCAGGGTCAGGGCGCTGGTCACCAGCATCAGCCAGACAAACAGCGGCATCCGCATCAGCGACATGCCCCGGCAGCGCAGGCAGAGGGTGGTGGTGACGATGTTGATGGCGGTCCCCAGCGTGCCGAATCCCGCGACGATCAGGGCGAGCGCCCAGTAGTCGGTGGCGTGGCCTGGAGAAAATGCCCGCGCAGTCAGAGGAGCGTAGGCCCACCAGCCCACGTCGGGAGCCGCGCCCATGCCATAGAGGCCGAAGCCGCCAATGAAGCTGTAATAAAGCAGCAGCCCGCCGAACGCGGTCATCCAGAAACTGAAAGCGTTGAGCCGCGGAAACGCCATGTCCCGCGCCCCGATCATCAGCGGCACAAGATAATTTGCAAACCCGAACAGGATCGTCATGCCCACCAGAAACACCATGGTGGTGCCGTGCATGGTGAACATCTCGTTGAACGTTTCAGGCGCGAGGAAGTGCAGGCCCGGCCATGCCAGCTGGATGCGAATCGCGATCGCCTCCACACCTCCCACCAGCAGGAAGAAGATCCCGTAGACCATATACAAAATCCCCAGCCGCTTGTGGTCTACCGTCACCACCCAGCCGTGCAGCCACTCAAGCAGCGGGCTCTGCGTGCTGAGCTGCGGGGTGACGTCGAGAGATCCGGCAATCGGTAAGGTCTGATCCGCCATTCTGTCTTCCTGGTACTAATGAAGGGTTGAGAGATAGGCCACGAGCTGATCAATATCCGCATCGCTCAGCTGCATGGCCGGCATCAGCGCGCCGGGCTTCAAATGATCGGGGTCTTTGATCCAGTCACGAAGGTTTGCGGTGGTGTTCAGAGCTGCTCCCGACGCGATAGTGGCACGGCTGGCAAGATGAGTGAGATCGGGCCCAAAGGTGCCCACAGCCGCCGTACCGGCGATGGTATGGCAGTTGGTGCAGGCATGGGTCTCAAAGATCTGACGCCCCTGCGCGACCTGCGGATCCTGCTCGCCAGGCTGCTGCTCGCTTTTTACCCAGTCCGCGAACTGCTCCGGCGAATCCACGTAAACGCGCAGCAGCATCTTCGCATGCTCCACGCCGCAGAACTGCGCGCACTGCCCGACGTAAAGCCCCGGATGAGTCGGCTGAATCCACAATTCGTTGGGATGGTTCGGAATCAGATCCGTCTTGCCCGCCAGTTGCGGAACCCAGAAGCTGTGATCTACATCGGCAGAGAGCAGGTGCAGATAAGTCGCCTTGGTCACCGGGACGTGCAGCTCATTAGCGGTGACGATGCCCAGCTTCGGATAACGGAACTCCCACCAGAACTGGTGGCCCACAACCGTGACATCCAGAGCGTCGGTCGGTTTCGGCGCATCCTGAATCGCGAAGATGATGCGGCCGGTGGTGAGAAACAGCACCACAACGATCAGGATGGGAATCACTGTCCAGGCAAGCTCCACCTGAACGCTGCCGTATACCTGCACCGGCTCGCTGGCGTCATCGGTCTTCCGTTCGCGGAAGCGGACGAGCGCAAAGATGAAGAGGCCGGCGACGGTGAAGAAGATGGCGCCGGTGATGGTGAGAACAAAGAGTGAGAGACCGAAGATGCTCTGCGCCGGAGTGGAGGCGGGAGCAAAGATGCTCGGCGTTTTTTGCGGACCATCAGCCCAGGCCGATGGAGCGGCAACCACACAGAAGAAAAACAGGAAGAGAACGACAGCGTTCCAGAAACGTAATGTGGGGTGCTGGATCAGGGATCTCATCTGCTTCGACGCCAGTGCCAGTGGTGGATGTGCGGCCAGTCCGAACCGGTCTGTTTGTGGGCCTACAGGTCGGTGGCCAGGAGAATCCAGTCTTGTTCAGACAGCGAGAGTCGCCCCGGGGAGAGCGGTCCTGGTACAGAGATGAACTGACCGCCGCAAACTTCCTGAACTCAATGTTACCAGCAAAGGAGAGAAGGTTCGCGGCGCCGGAGAGCGAGAGAAAAATTCCAGCGCGTCATGAAACGCCTGCCGGGAAGAGCCGGGCGAAACTCCGAACGGCGTTGGCGAGAGGAGCAATCTTAGTACCGTCCGCATAGGCATGGATGACGGCACGCCGCAACAACGGCGCAGTGAGGGCGCGATAGCCCAGGTCGAGGTTGCCGTAGAACCAGCGTGCGCCGGAGGCAGAGAGGCGCAGATCCTCGCGCAATCGCTCCGTTGCCCGCCAGAAGGCGCGGTGGGCGGGAGCACGGCCGCGCAGGTCGCCGTCGATCGCCGCGGCAGCGGCCTGGCCGCTGGCGATCGCACCGTGGATGCCCTCGCCGGTGAGCGGGTCGGCAAAGCCGCCGGCATCGCCGACGAGAAAGATGCGGCCTTCGCCGGGCAGCGTTTGCTCTGCTCCGAATCCGAGATATTGTCCCGTCATATGCTCGGCGTCCGCTCCGGGAAAACGCTCGCGGATCCATGCGAGGAGCCGGGCGCGGTCCAGCTTTTCATCCGGTGCTTCGGTGTAGAGCCCCACATTGAGGTGGTCGCCTTTGGGAAAGACCCAGCCGTATCCCTGGCGGACGGAAGCAAAGTCGAAGATCAGATCGGATTGATGCCCACCGCCCGGATGGACATCGGCTTCGACAGCGAGGCCGCGGCGGAACCACGGCGGCCGATCGCCGCAGAGCAACGGACGCACGCGACTGTGGACTCCGTCGGCGCCAACGAGGAAGCGGCCCTGAAAGCACTGTCCCTGGGTGCGCACCACAACGTCTTCGGGACCGGTCTCGATCGCCTGGATGAAACCGATACGAGCGAACCGGGCCCCGGCCGCCATGGTCTGCCGCAGGCAAAACTCATCCAGTTCACGGCGGACGGTCATAACGCAGACGGGATTGCGGCTGCAAAGAGTGGTGGTTTCGCCGCGGCGCTTCTCCACAACAATCGTGGAGACGCTCACGCGTGTCACCGGCGCAACCGAGTAACGGAGCGCGCGCAGGGACTTGCGGGTGAGGCCGCCGGCACACGCTTTGTGCCGGGGAAATTCGGCCCGGTCCAGCAACAACACCGAGCGTCCGGCCACCGCCAGATCCCAGGCAGCGGCACATCCGGCCGGACCTGCACCCACCACGATCGCGTCCCATCGTTCCATGCAGTCACCAGTATCGATCAGAGATGGGACCAGCGATCGGACCAGCGCGCTTGAGGCGAACGTTATCGGGTGCGGAGGGAGCGGAAAACGAGAGTTCAGGCCATTTTTGGCGGCGCACAGGAGCCACCGGTTTCGCAGCGGGAAGCGACGCCCGCCTTGCGAATCGTGAGCTCGACGCGCACCGGATCCGCAGCCGTTACGTCGAGCGTCTCGCGGGTGCACTGGCACAGGGTGGCCAGGGTCAGATGGGACTGGGCGCTCAGTTCGAGTCCGGCCGCGATCAGGATGCTGTACATCTCCACGCAGGTGGCCCGAACGAATTCGAACTCAATGGCAGCGCTGTCGCCGGCATCGAAGCGGCGGGAGAGGACGCAGCCGCCGCAGGCCATCACGGCTCCGGTAAGGAAGCGGACGGTGCGCGCTGCATCGTCGGGGCAAAGCGCGATCAGGTTGAGATCCCATCCCTTCTCTTCCCCGTACTGTCCTCGGATTGGCTGCACAACCCATGCATCGGAAAAGCGCAAGCATCTCATCAGTCGCATTTTTCTGCGTCCCGAGGCTAAAGGTTTTCGCCTGTGCTAGGGTTGCGTCATGCTGGTAGGCACGGGCATCGATCTCATTGAAGTGCCGCGAATCGCTCGATCGATCGAACGCTTTGGGGATCGGTTTCTGCACCGGGTGTTTACCGAGGAAGAGATCCTGTATTGCCGCGCCAGAGCCACAGCCGCGGAGAGCTTCGCGGCTCGATTTGCCGCCAAAGAAGCCGGAGCCAAGGCACTCGGGACGGGCATCCAGCACGGTGTGAGCTGGCGAGAGCTGGAAGTGCGGCGTCTGCCCGGCCAGCGGCCGACCCTCCATTTGACGGGCCGCGCACGTGCCATTGCAGGACAGCTCGGAGTGGCCCGTGTCTCACTTTCGCTCACGCACACGGCAACGCTGGCCATGGCGACGGTGCACCTCGAGGGCTGAGCTACCTTTCGACCAGCTCACCCCGCCCAACTTCTGTGTTCCGGACCGGAGTGCCGGGGTGCTCACGGGCCAGCTCTTTGAAGGCGGAATAGACGAAGGAACCCAGCCACCAGCCGTCCAGAAACTTGTAGGGAGTCTCGCCGGTTGTGTAATGGCCGCAGGGGAGGACTTTTGAAACAAAGTCGATGCCGTGGCCGGCAAAGCTGCGCAGCACCTGCTCGGAGTACTGGGGCAGGAAGGTAAGGTCGTAGCGGGCGTGAATGACCAGCACCTTTTGGGGATGTCCGGCGAAACGCTGCATGTAGGAGATGGGGCTGATACCGCTCCAGAGCCGGTAGAGCTGTTCCTGGGTCATGCCGGCATCGGCGAAGGCCGCGCGGATGTGCCGCGTGCTTTGCCCCGTCCACACTACGTCGCCGAAGGCCATCGATGCATGATTGAAGGCATTGACGCGCAGGCGTGCGTCGTGGGCGCTGGCGATGAAGGCGTAGCAGGACCCGAGACTGGTGCCGAGAATTCCAAATTGCTCGTAGCCCTGTGCTTCCAGCCAGTCGAGGCAGCAGCGGACATCGATGACAGCCTGGCGGCTGGCAGCGATGGTGCGACCGATGTTGGAACTGACGGCGTAATCGGAGCGCTCGATTTCGGCGGGCCGGCGGATATCGTGAAAGGGCTTGCTCAGGCGCAGCGCCGAAATGCCAAAGCGATTAAACAGCGAGCAGAGCACGTTGTGGCTGAAGGCGTCGGCGTTCCACTGCGGCATGACGATCATGGCCTGCCGCGGCTTGCCCCGCATCTTCTCCGCGGGGGCGGGGTACCAGCGGGCGTTCACCAGATCGTTTTCCGGGTACGGGGTGCGCACCGGCGAGGTAAAGCGCAGGAACCGGGCTTTGGGAAGCTTTCCGTCGGCTGCCAGTTGTCTGAGATGAGCATCGCGGCGGAGGGTTTCGGGACGAACGTTGGTGGGAAAAAGCTGAGGCTCGCGCTCTTCCAGGCGGAAATCGCGCGGACGTTCGTATCCGAAGAAGGCATCGCTGTTGCGGACGATCGCATGATTGAGCGCTTCCATGGCCAGCTCGGCCTGAGCTGGATTGCGATTGGCTCGCGCGATGAGGTCGTCGAGGCCGCAGGAGAGGACGAAATCCCTGAGCCAGTCGAATCCCCATTCCATAGGGCGAACGACGCGATTCTCGTCGCGGGTGGTCAGCGCCGTCTCCCAGGCGTACATCCAGCGGCGATAGAGGTTGGCGAGCATCGCTTAGTCGACCATCATTCTCGGTACGCGCGCCGCGATGGCGCACAGTACCTCGTAAGGGATGGTGCCGGTGAGTTGGGCGACGGCGGCAGCGGTGATGCGTTCGCTGCCCTGGTCGCCGATCAGAACAGCTTCATCGCCGAGGGCGGTTTCGGGAATCTCAGTTACGTCGACGATGGTCTGGTCCATGGAGACGCGCCCGGCGATGGGAGCACTCCGGCCACGCAGCAGCACGCAGCCGCAACTGGAGAGGAGACGGTTGAGGCCATCGGCATAGCCAACCGGGAGAAGCGCGAGGCGGCTGCGGCGCCGGGCCTGAAACGTGGCGTCGTAGCCGGCGGCCTCTCCGGGCTCGATGGTGCGCAGGGAGATGACGCGGGTCTTCCAGGCGAGCACCGGCTGCAGAGCCTCATGCAATGCAGGGGGTTGCGGGCTGAGCGGCGAATATCCATAGAGAGCGATGCCGGAGCGCAGCATGCGCCGGGCGCCGATGCGGGCCGCTGGTTCTGTAACTGCGTCTGTATCTTTCTGGAGCAGGCTGGCCGAACTGCCGGCGCTCAGGATCTCCGGCCGCACACCACGGCTGATGGCTAACTCCACGGCTGCGGAGAATTGCCGGACCTGGCCCTGAGTGACCTGCGGGGATTCGGCGGAATGGAAGTGCGTCATCAGGGCCTCGACGCGCAGAGGCGATTGCGGGGTTAAGCGGTCCAGCAGCAAAGGCAGGCTGGCGAGTTGCACCCCCTGGCGCGACATGCCGGTATCGATCTCCAGATGCACCGGGACCGTGGCGGGCCCCAGCCGGTGGCTCCGTGCTGCGGCTTCGAGAAGATCGAGGTGAAGGGGTTCCCAGACGGCAGGGGTAATGCGATGCTCGAGGACGGCATCCGCTTCTCCGCGCCACAGGCCGGACATGGCCAGGATGCGCGCAGCGGGAAAAATACACCGCAGGGTTATGGCTTCTTCGACGCAGGTGACGCCGAACCAGGACGCGCCTTCGGCAGCCAGAATAGATGCGCACTCGGCCGCGCCGTGACCATAAGCGTTGGCCTTGACGACGGCCAGCAACTCCACCGAGGGGCCGGCGAGCGAGCGGAGAAGGCGAAAGTTGTGAACAAGCCGACTGCGCGAAATCTCAGCCCAGATGGGTCGCGTAAAGGTCATCGGTTCCGAACGGATCTCGTCGGCGGCCGGAGCTGTTGTCTCAGCGATGACGGCTAGTCCTGCGGCCCGGTAGTGCCTGCCGCATTGTTGGCGGACTGGGTCGACTCGGCGCCTTTATGGAAGAACGGGATGTGGAACGGCTCTGCGGCATCGCTCCTCTGCTGGTTCTTCTGCTTACCGGGCAGCAGGTCGACGACTGCAGTGCGCTGCGCGTTCACGCACGCCCAGTGGTTGTGGTTGCGTTCATACACATGGGTAAAAATGCCGCGCTCTTCGCGGTCTTTGCCATTGGTACGCAGCTTAACGATGTACGTGCCGCTCACCACGGCGGTATCGCCGAAGGTACGCACGCTGACCACGCGCTGCTGGATGCTCAGCGGTCCCGCGCCCTTGTCGAAGAGGAGCGCGATCTGCTGATTGCGGGTGGTCACGTCGCCGGTGGCGGAGATGTCGACGTAGAGGGGCGACAGCAGATACTCCATCGTGTACTGATCGCCCTTGACCACGGCGTTGCTCCACTGATCTTCGTACCCCTGAAATTCCTTCACTTCCGGCGGCTGCGTCTGTCCGGGCGCAACCGACTCCGTCTGCTGCGCGCGCACACCCGCGCCGCACAGCGAGAACACACATACGGCAAGCAACAAAGTTTTATGCAACATGCGACAAAATCCACTTCCGGGGGACTTTCCTTAATCATAGACTTCCGGGCCGGGAAAAGGCCACCCGCCCGGCTGCGTTCCCGTCGCCTTCTTCACACAATGCGGAAGATATCCGCAGCCCCGATTCCGGGATAATGAAAGGCTCCGCATACAATGGCTACCACCCCTGACATCGAATTTGAGCGCGGGCTGCCCGCCTCCCTGGACGCCGAGCGCACCATCCTCGGTGCGATCCTGCTCGACAACCACGCCTACAGCGAGGCCGCCAGCGCACTGCGCGCCGACGACTTCGCGCTGACCGCGCACCAGCGCGTTTTTGCCCGTATGGGCGAGCTGATCGACCGCAATCATGTGGTGGACATCGTCACGCTGAGCGAAGAACTGGCGCGCCGCAAGGAGATCGAGTCCGTGGGCGGCGTGGCGTGGCTCGCGTCGCTCACCGAAGGGCTGCCGCGGCGGCTGTCGATTGAGGAATACGTCCGCATCGTCAAGGACAAGTCGCTCCTGCGGCAGCTGATCAACGTCTGCTCCAGTGCGATTACGCGGGCCGCCGATCAAAGCGAAGATGCTCTGGAAGTGCTGAACGCTGCCGAGACTTCCCTGCTGGAGGTCACGGAGCGCGGCATCACGCGGGGCTTCGCGAGCGTGCACGAGATTGTTGCCGGGTCGTTCAAGACCATCGACAACCTCTACAAAGAAGGCAAAGAGGTCACCGGGCTCGCCACGCATTTCGAGCAGCTGGATCGCATGACCAGCGGCCTGCAGAACTCCGAGCTGGTGATCATCGCGGCGCGGCCTTCGATGGGCAAGACGGCCTTCGCCATCAACATCGCGCAGAATGCCGCGATCCAGGGCGGCAAAGTGGTTGCGGTCTTTTCGCTGGAAATGTCGAAGGAGTCGCTGCTGCGCCGCATGCTGGCGTCGGAAGCCCTGGTCGATTCGCAGAAGATTCAGAAGGGCTTTCTGCTGCGCGAGGACCGCGACAAGCTCACCAATGCGCTGGAGCGTCTGGTGGAAGCGCGCATGTTTATCGACGACACGCCGGGCATCTCGCTGACAGAGATGCGCGCCAAAGCTCGGCGGCTGCGGCAGTCCGCCGGTACCCTCGACCTGATCGTCATCGATTATCTGCAGTTGATGACGGCGGGAAGTTTAGGCCCGCAGGCAAAACGGTATGAGAACCGGACACAGGAAGTCTCGGCCATCTCGCGCGGTCTGAAGGCGCTGGCGAAGGAACTCAATATTCCGGTGATCGCGCTGTCGCAGCTCTCCCGCGCCTCGGAGCAGCGCGGCGGCGACAAGAAGCCGATGCTGTCCGACCTGCGCGAATCGGGCTCCATCGAACAGGACGCGGACGTGGTGGCTTTCATCCACCGCGAGAGCTATTACAACCGGGATCAGAATGGCGAGTCCGATCCGGACATGGACAACAAGGCGGAGATCATCGTGGCCAAGCAGCGCAACGGCCCGACGGGGTCGATCGAACTGGCGTGGATCGGACGGTGCACGCGCTTCGACAACCTCGCATATGGTGGCGATCAGGGCGGTCAGTACTAATCGGCACCTCTTTTCCGCTTCGTCTTACTTGCGCTACACTGTAAGACATCATGGCCGATATTGCGACGGTAAGCACCAAGGGACAATTCGTGATCCCCGCCGACATCCGAGAGGCCCTTGGAATACGTCCGGGCACGCGAATCGCCGTGCGGCGTGAAGGCAACCACATCATTCTGGAACCCGTCAATCGGGAATATCTGCGCGCATTGCGAGGATCGCTGGCGGGAAGTCCCTCAATGACGGACGAACTTCTAAAGGAGCGCCGGGAAGAGGAGCGCCGTCACAAGTGGTGACGTACGCGCTCGATTCGAGCGCCATTCTGCGCTTCCTCGAGGACGAAGCCGGAGCGGATCGCGTGGAGGCCATTTTTCAGCGTCAACTCGAAGGCAAGGCGGCGGTGGTGGTTTCGGCGGTGCACTGGGGCGAAGTGGCCGGCCACGCGTATCGCACCCGGGGCCGGGGTGCTGTGGACATGGCCCTGCAGCGCCTCACCGGAATAGGAATGGAAGTTCTCCCTGTAACCGGGGAGCAGGCCGTTGCCGCCGCCTTAATTCGGGCGGACTACAAGGTTCCTTATGTCGACGCGTTTGGCGCGGTGCTTGCTTCGAACCCAAACCATGTATTCGTCACTGCTGATTTCGATCTCAAACCTGCCGAGAGGTCTGTAAAGATCGAGTTTTTACCAGTCAAATAGCTTTCTGCCCAGGCACGAGC
Source organism: uncultured Acidobacteriota bacterium (assembly GCA_963825195.1). Lineage (GTDB taxonomy): Bacteria > Acidobacteriota > Terriglobia > Terriglobales > Acidobacteriaceae > Palsa-343. The sequence goes on along the minus strand of CAWGSD010000005.1, from coordinate 2,511,320 downwards.
TACTGCACAGCCTCCCGGATCCGCTTTCCCTGGATCTCGATGAACACATTGACCAGGGTCAGGGCTGCGGGCGTAACGCCCGGAATGCGGCTGGCCTGGCCCAGCGTCGATGGACGCACACGGGTGAGCTTCTCCTGCATCTCGCGCGACAGGCCGCTGACCTGGGTGTAGTCGAACCACGCGGGGATGCCGCGCTCCTCGGCCTTCTTCAGCTTTTCGATCGCCTTCTTCTGCTGATCGAGGTAGCCGGAGTATTTGATCTCGGTCTCCACGGACTTCAGTTCGTTGTGCACCTGCGCTGGTGCTGATCGCATGGGCAGCCATCCCTCCGGCGCTGGATAGGCCGAGTCCAGCCAGGGCGCGAACACCGGATCCTGCAACTGCTGCCGCAGCGACGGCCAGAGTGTGTCGATGGTGACTTCAGGACGCTTCAGCACCTGCGCCCAGGTCTGCCCCGCGGGCCAGTCGCCACCGGTTGCCTTGCCGGTGGAGAGGAATTTCTTCGAGCGCCACGGCTCGCGCCTGCTTTGCCTCGTACTCGGCCCAGTCTGCGTCGCGAATCAGGCCCAGCCTGCGGCCATGCGGTGTGAGGCGGCGGTCGGCGTTGTCGATGCGCAGGTGCAGGCGGAACTCCGCGCGCGACGTGAACATCCGGTAAGGCTCGTTGGTTCCCTTCGAGATGAGGTCGTCGATGAGAATGCCCGTATAGGCCTCGGTGCGATCGAGCGTGAACGGCGGCTCACCTTTCACGCTGAGGGCTGCGTTGATGCCCGCCATAATGCCCTGGCAGGCCGCCTCCTCGTAGCCGGAGGTTCCGTTGATCTGGCCGGCGAGATACAGTCCGTGGAATTTCTTTACGCGCAGGGCGCGGTCCAGCTCGGTCGGGTCGATGGCGTCGTATTCGATGGCATAGCCGGGGCGGAGCATCTCGGCATTGTCAAGGCCTGGGATGGAGCGCACGATCTGCCACTGCACTTCCATGGGCAGCGAGGTCGACATGCCGTTGACGTAGACCTCGTGCGTATTCAGCCCCTCAGGCTCGAGGAAGAACTGGTGCTGCTCCTTGTCCGGAAACTTCACCACCTTGTCTTCGATGGAGGGGCAGTAGCGCGGGCCGATGGCCTGAATCTGGCCGGAGTACATGGGCGAGCGGTGCACGTTTTCGCGGATAATGCGCAGCGTTTCAGGGGTGGTAAAGGCGATGTGGCAGGAGACCTGGCGCTGGGGGATCGCGCGGGTGCGGAAGCTGAAGGGAGTGGGATCGGGATCGCCCGGCTGCTCCGCGAACTTACTCCAGTCAATGGTGCGGCCATCGAGCCGGGGCGGCGTACCGGTCTTGAGCCGGCAGCCGCGCAGGCCGAGTCGCTTCAGAGCCTCGCCCAGCAGCACGGAAGGCGGCTCGCCGCTGCGGCCCGCGGGATAATGCTCTTCGCCGCAGTGGATGAGGCCATTGAGGAAGGTTCCGGTAGTGATGACCGTTGCGCCGGCGTGGATGATCCGGCCGTCGCGCAGCCGGACGCCAGTGACCCGCGACTCCTCCAGGACCAGGTCGCTGACCTCGGCCTGCTTGATGAACAGGTTCGACTGGGATTCCAGCACTTCGCGCATTTTGACGCGGTACTGCTGCTTGTCGCACTGCGCGCGCGGCGACCAGACGGCGGGGCCGCGGGAAGTATTCAGCAGGCGGAACTGGATGCCGACGGCGTCGGCCACTTCCCCCATGATCCCGCCCAGGGCGTCGACTTCGCGCACCAGGTGGCCTTTGGCGATGCCGCCGATGGCCGGGTTGCAGGACATCTGGGCGATGAGATCGAGGTTGAGGGTGAAGAGGGCGGTACGCAGCCCCATGCGCGCCGCCGCCATCGCCGCTTCGCACCCGGCGTGGCCCGCGCCCACCACCACCACGTCGTATTGTTCGGTAAATACCATTCGCTTCTCTCGATATTCTACCGGTCCGGCCACAGCTGCAAAGAAAAGCGGCGGCCGAAGCCGCCGCGCTCGTGCTGAGTCAGCCGATCAGAACTGCAGGCGAACCGCCATCTGAATCTGGCGGATGTTATAGGCGAAGTTGCTGTTGTCGGTGCTGGTTACGCTTCCAAACGGCGTGGCCGTGTAGGGGGTCAGCTCGTTCAGGTGGTTGGTTTTGTCGAGCGAGACCGCATAGGCGTTGGTTCCCACACCCGTAACGTTCTGGTGGTTCGCCAGGTTGAAGGCCTCGGCCAGGAATTCAACATCGTAGTGCTCCCGCACGGCCACGCGCTTCGAGAGGCGCATGTCGACCACATTGGTGTGCGGCATATTGATGAGGTTGCGATCGACCCCCGGAACGCGATTGTTGCCCGCCGAGCCGTTGAAGGATCCGGTGGAGACCAGGTTCCCCTGCGCGGCCTCACCAGGAGTAAGGTAGAGCGACTTCTGAGATCCGCTGATGCCCACCGAGTACGGCAGCCCGGACTGGAACTGGTAATCCGGCGACAGCTCGTAGTTGTTGAGGACATAGCCGAGCGGCCCGTTGACATGCCAGGGTGAATCGACGACGGCGAACATCATCAGGCGCTGCGGAACATTCTGATTGGAGTTGCCGTAGTCGAGCCTCAGATTTGCCGGATCGAGCAGGTTGTTGGCCAGGGGCGAGGTATTGTTGTTTTCGCCATAGTCAAGCGCATGCGACCAGGTGTAGTTGGCGTTGAAGGAGACGGAGTGAGACATGCGGTGCTGGTACTGGCCCACCAGCGCTTCATAATTCGACGTCACTCCGCTGAAGGTATCGGTGATGGAGCTGAAGTTCGGATTGGGGCGGTTGCCGAGGTAGGTATCCGTGGTGAAGGTATATCCGTTGGGCAGCGGTCCGTGGCCGCTGGGATCGGCGACGGTGAAGCTCACCTGGGTCGGGGCGGGAAGATTGGTGTCGACGAAATCCGGCAGCCTTCGTCCCCACGATCCCAGCCAGGAGATGGAAAAGACATCGTTCTTCGCGAGTTGCTGCTGGAGGGTCAGGTCCCCCTGCAGGATTTCGGGAATGCGGAAGTTCTTGTCGAAGAAATAGACGGTGGCATTGCCGCTCGAGCCTTCGAGACAGCTGGAGTAGGCGCCGGGCGGTACGACCTGCGGGAACTGCGGCGCGCAGGGGGCGCCGGGATTAAACTGCGGGTTGGTCTGGCTGCCTGAGGCGCCGGTGACGATCAGGTTCTGATAGATGGTGGCGTTGATGGCGCGGGCGAAGAAGAAGCCATAACCGCCGCGAACGACCGTAGTCCCGTGGCCGTAGACGTCGTAAGCAAACCCAACACGCGGACCGACGTTGCCGAGGTTACTCGGCATGTTCGACGTTGCCGGAACCAGCGAGTTGGCGAGCTGCGTCGAAGGCAGATGCTCGTACTCCCAACGCAGACCCAGAGTGACGCTGAGGCGGGGATTCACCTTCCATTCATCCTGGGCGAAGAGCGAGTAATCTCCCGTGTTGAAGTCGATCCCCGCCAGGCCTGCGCCCTGATTGAAATAGGTGTAGTTATCCGCAGTGCCGGCGCCCGGATTCTGCGACAGATACAGATCGGCGAAGTAGTTGCCGAGAGGCGTGTTGCCGCTGTACGTAAATCCGCCGTATTGGTTGTAGAGGTTGGAGATCAGGTCGTTGGTGTGGATGTAGTCGCCGCCGAATTTGAAATCGTGATTGCCGCGAATCCATTCCACAGTGTCGGCAATCTGCCAGCGGCGCTCGTCCGGCAGCGCGGCGCGGTTCAGGAACTGCGGTGTGCCGAACTGGAAGAAGCCGCTCAGATACACGTTGGGAGGCAGCCCCAGCGAGTTCGTGTATCCCGTGGAGGTCTTCACCAGGTTGTTCTCCTCGTAGGACGTGGGCTGCTGATTAAACTCGAATTCGAAGTCGCGTCCATACATGTAACGGACTTCGTTACTGAAATTGGTGGTGATAAAGCTGTCCAGCTTGCCGACGATCCAGTTATCGCGAACGTAGTCATTGCCGAAGCTGGCGATTCCGTACGCCACGGCGGGACTGGTCTGGATGCCTGCAGGCGAAGTCCAGCGCATACGATTGGCTTCCACGGAAACGCGGTTCTTCTGGTTCAGCTGCCAGTCAATTTTGGGGAAGAAAATAGTCTGGCCGCCGGTCCGCGGAACCTCGCCGAGCATGCTGGTCATGCTGTTAACGCCAGCGGTGTAGTAGCTGGCGGCTGCGCTGGGCGACATGCCGGTCAGCGAGGCGAGCTGGCTGATCTGGGAGGCCGCGTAGCTGCCGGTGGTGTTGTAAAAGTTGGCGTTGGCGCTGGTGCCGAGAATGGTCGCCGCCGCGGGAAAGTCATGGAAAAAGCGATCGCCGGCGAGGAAGAAGAACAGCTTGTCTCTCAGAATCGGGCCACCCACCGTGAACCCATACTGGCGCCGCAGGTCGGTGGGCTTGAACGCCACTACGTTGTAGGCAAGCGGCGAAGCCGATACCTGAACTGGGTGAGTTACGTACTGATTCTCCGCCGCCCACGCCCCATCGCGGTCGAAGTAGTAAACGTCGCCATGGTATGCATTGGTGCCGCTCTTGGTGACGGAGTTAACGATGCCACCCGCGGAGCGCCCGTATTCCACCGAGTAATTCGAAGTATTGACCTGAAATTCCTGAACCGCGTCCTTGATGGTGGAGTAGCCGGCACGCGTGCGGCCGCGCTCTTCGGAGAAATACGCCTGGTTGTCGTCTGTGCCGTCAATGGTCACGTTGTTCAGCAGCGTGCTGGCGCCGCGAAAGCTCAAAAGCCCGTAGCCGCTGGAATCGTTCGTGACCCCGGGTGTAAGCAGCGCAAAGGCCGACCAGCGATAGTTGTTTTCCGGCAGGTTGGTAAGGGTGTTCTGATCGATCACGCCCGAGAAATCCGGCGAACTGGTGTTGACCAGGGGAGCGGCACCCGTGACCTCGACCGTCTGCGCCGCAGCCCCCGGCTCCAGACGCGCCTCCAGATCCGTCAGTAATCCCACCTGGACGGTGAGATTGACGGCCTTGAAATCGCTGAAGCCAGTGGCGGTGACGGCGACCGCGTACGAACCGGGCTGCAGGTGAATCACCCGGAAGTAGCCGGAGCTGTCGGCTTGGGCAATCTGCTCGGCATTGGTGGCGGTGTTGCGCACCACCACTTTGGCCCCCGACACCACGGCACCGGTGGAATCCATCACGGTGCCACCGATGGCCCCGTCAACTGCGGTTTGCGCCTCGGATCGAGCTCCGGCGGCAAAGAAGAATATAAGACCAAGCAGAATGGAAATCCCGCATCGGGCAGGAATGGTACGCATCATTGACTCTCCTCAAAAAACGCTGTTTTATACGCATGGGGCTACGGTCATTTCCCGGCCGCCTGTACGCAACTCATTTGCAAATGAAACCGGCTACACACGACGATTCGCGGAGCAGCTGGCGCTCCCCCGAAATAACAGCGAATCGAACAGCGGTTTCAGAACCTACCATCGCACGATCGCATGAATGAGTGATTACAGAGCAGACATATTCAGATGGAGAAAAGAAATTCCGTCTCGTTCAGCGCAAAAGCAGAGGAGTTCCCGGGACGGGAACTCCTCCGAGGCTGAATGCGATCCCGGTTAGAACGTGACGTGCAGACCCATGGTGACGACGCGGGCGCTGCCGATCACTGAGGTCACTGAACCGAAGTTCGCGCCGTTGTTGGGGCAGCCGTTGCTGAGAGTCGGAGAGGAGCAGGACAGCGTCCCCGCAGGGAGGACCAGCGGAATCGTTGTGCTCTTGCCCGAACCATTGTGATACGGGATCTGATCGAGATCGGTCAGCGTCGACTGCTGATCGGCGGGGTTGTTGCTGGAGACCACCTGACCGTAATTCACATACTGGTCTGCGCAGTTATTGTTGCCGCCATAGGCAGCGAGTGCCGTTGCGGAGCAGCCGAAGTTTTGCCGAACCTGCGTCTGGTTCTGCGGGACATCGAGGCTGGTCGTGTTGGTGATGTTGAAGACGTTGAAGTTGTACTCGAGCGTGAGCCTCTCGCTGGGATGGAACTGCTTACGCACGCTCAGATTCAGCTGCTTCTGAAAGGCCTGGCGGAAGATGTTGCGCTCGCCGGGAGCAAAGTTGGTCTCGTAGATATCCTGGGGATCGTTGCCCGTCGAGACCGGAACGCCCATCTGCCCGGGCTGAATGTAATTGATAGCGATCTGCGTGGGGTCGATCGCAGGCATGTAATTGGCTCCACTGCGGAATTTGCCCGAGTTGCCGGTGAGTGCCGATTTGGGATTCTTCGGATTCTTGATGCCGAGGACCGGATTCATCAGCGTGGGAAAGTCGCCGAAGTTGATGCTCCCCACCGCGCCGTAGAACTCATAGAGCGAGTAAGGCTGCCCGTTCTGCGCTACACCCCAGCCGCCGAGGTGCCAGTCGTTGGTGAAGTAAGAGAGCAGAGTGTGCTGACCGGCGGTGTTGGGAACCCCGAAGTCGAAGAAGCCGTTGAGCACGTTGGTGCGGTCGAAGTCGGAGCGGGCATACGAATCGCGCAGATTGTTCGGATTGTCGCCGGTGAAGAAGAGGCCGATATCGCTCTGCTCGTCGTAGGTATGGCTGAAGGTGTAACTGAGGCCGCCCGACAGGTTGTGCGACAGCCGCTTCTCCACATGGGCTTCCAGCGCATCGTACGCCGAGGTGCCGACCGTTTTGTAGAGCGCGGCGTTGGGGCTGAAGCCGATGTAGGGCGCGCGGAAGTCGGTGTTGCCGCCGTCTTCAGTGTTCCAGGGCTCGCCTGCGATCGGCGCATAGTCGTAACCGTCCGGTGTGCTGTTCTGATTCAGCACATCGAAGCCGTAGCTTGCGGTTTCACCGTGGATCGGATTCTGCGGCGTGGCAATCACCGGTTCGTTGAAGGGAATCGGGACCACCGCGTGGCGTCCACGGCTGCCGGTGTAGCCGATGGTGACGGCAAGATTCGTTGTCGGCTGCCACTCGGCGTTGAGAGTGTAGTTCATCGTGTAAGGCAGCACGTTGCTCTTGTCGTAGGCCGCGAAGTTCAGGGCGACGGGGCAGAGGAAGTAACCTTCCTGGCTCTGGGTGCCTCCGCAGTTGGGGCCATACGCGGCATAGTCGCTGCCCGGAGCCGGCGAGCCGGTCATGCCGTTCAGCGTGGCCTGCAGAGCCTGGGTAATGATCGCTGGATTGGCACCCGCTGGAGTGTAGACCGGTGTGCCGAGGTAGTTCTTGAGGGTGGATCCCGTGCCGGTCACGTAGCTGGTAAGCGGAGCCGACTCGGTAACGCCGAAGGGGCCGCCATTGCCGCTGCCGGCCGGCTGGGACAGATAGCTGAAGAGCTCGCCACGGTCATAGTACAGTCCAAAGCCGCCGCGCCACACCAGGTTGCCGTGGTACTTCGTCGGCGACCAGGCAAAGCCCACGCGCGGAGACAGACCCCACTGGCGGCCGGTCAGCGTGGAGTCGCTGACGCCCTGGGTGGGATTGAATTTATTATTGCCGGCGATCACGAAGCCGGCGTTGTTGACCGTGAAGCCCGAGGTAGTCGTACCCGTCACGCTGTAGAGGCTGGGGTCAAAATTGAACATGTTGCCGTACTTCTCGGTGAGGCCGCCGTGGTAGTCGTAGCGAAGACCGGCGGTGATGCTGAGGTTGCTCAGCACCTGCCACTTGTCCTGCCCGTACCCCGAAGCTTCGTTAGTGCGGTAATAGCGGTCGGCATTGTTGCGCCCGTTGGCAATGCTCTCCACCACGCTGGAGCTGTGAACCCCGCCCTCGAGAAAGCTCTCAAAATTCTTGCTGCTGACCTGCGAGATGCCGTCGCGGTTGTTCTCGATATTGAGCTGCGTGTAGCTGTAGCCGCCGCCCGCGGTGATGGTGTGCCTGCCCATCGTAAAAATCACATTGGCCGAGGGGTTCAGGCGGTTCTGGTAGAAGCCGATGTCGGCGAAGGAGTTGTATGGCCCCATCTTCAGGGCCGGCGCGACTGTACTGCTGGCGGCCATCTCGTCGATGAGCAGTCCCGGCATGCCTGCGGCCTGATAGAAACCGCCTGGATTGCTGCCGCCTATGCCAAAGTTCCCACCCGCCAGGGTCTGCGTGTAATAGCTGTACGAGAAGAGGCGCGCGTAGCCCAGGTTCTCGGTGAAATTCATCTTCGAGCCCAGGGTGTGCGTGTTGCCGATCGAGGCGACCTGCGATCCGTTGGTCTGGGTCTGCGGGAAGCCGCCGGTCTGGGACATGCCAAAGGTCTTATTGGCGGGATCGGACTGATAGTAGTACTTCGCGGTCAGCTGGTCGGTGTTGCTCACGTTGTACTGCAGGGTTCCGGTACCCTGATTTCCGGTCAGCACCGAGGTCCCGATGAGGGTGACGTTGGGGACGAAGCCGTACTGCGACATCCCCGCGCCCTGGGCGGAAGGAATCACGTAACTGCCATCCGGCAACTTCGCCTGCATGATGGCCTGCGCAATGGGATCGATCGTGCCGGTGAAGGGCTTGCCCGCCCAGCTGGAGGCCACGGCTGCCAGACCGGCCGGCGAGCGGTCGTTGGTCAGCGCATCGGGAACGGTCATCTGGCTCAGACCGGTCGACTGATCGGAGTCGTACAGACGCTGATAGGCGGCGAAGAAGAACAGCTTGTCTTTGAGAATAGGTCCGCCCACCGCTCCGCCTGCCGTCCAGCGATGCAGCGCCGGATTCGCCAGCGAATCAGGAAATACCCCCACGCCATCGTTGGCCAGCAGGGCTTCCTGCTTGAAGAAAAAGGGCGCGGCATTCATCGAGTTGTTGGCGAAGGTTCCGTAGATCTGGCCGTGGAAGGCGTTCGTGCCCGTAGCAGTGTTGACGTCGATCTGGGCGCCGGCGGTTTCTCCCTGCTGCGCGTCATACATCGAAGTATTGACGCGCATCTCCTGCAGAAACTCCGGCGGAGGAGAAGGCAGGCTGTTGCCGGTTGAGCCGTAGACGGAGGTGCTGGTCTGGGCTGCGCCGCCGATGGGCGCCGCACCGGCCGAGGAGCTGCTGGAGGTGCTGCCGCCGCCGATGTTGAAGTTGTAACGCTGCGATGTCAGGCCGCTCGCGCTCATCCCGTTGAAGATGTTGCTGACATCCGTCCCATTGACCTGGAAGGTGTTGCTGGTGGCGCGCTGTCCGTTCGCCCAGATGTTCTGGTTGCCAAGGCCGGCGTTGGTATCGACGCCGCTGAGCAATTCCGCATTAACGCCAGGGGCGAAGACCGCGAGCTGGGTGAAGCTTCCCGTCGCCAGCGGCGTCGTCGCAATCTGGGTCTTATCCAGCGTGTAGCCGTTGGTGGTGTCGGTAGCGTTCAGCAGCGGATTGGCGGTAACCGTCACCGATTCGGTTACGGCCCCGGGCTTCAGTGCCGCATTAATCGTAGCGGCCCGCATTTCCTGCACGGCGATCGCCGGATAGTTGACCGTCTGGAAATTTTGCTGTTCGACGGTTACCCGGTACGTGCCCACGGGAAGATTGAGGATTTCCCAGTATCCGTCTTTCCCGGATTTGGTGGAGCGGGTGAGGCCGGTCTGTTCGCTCACGACCGTAACCGCGGCGCCGGAGATGGCGGCTCCCGAAACATCGGTGACGGTTCCGTTCAGGCTTCCCAGGGTTTGCTGCGCATGGAGGAGTTGCGCCGGGAGGAAGGTCAGGACCAGCAGGCAGATGGCTGCCCACGCTGCATGGGAGCGGAAAACGTTTTTCATTTTAGACAGGCCTCGAAAATTGAACATCGTTTCGGTCCAGCGGATTACGGGATGCTGGAAGAACCGGAGAGGAAGGATCTACTTGGATCGTCCCCTGATGAACCGTCGCACAGCGAAATAAATATTGGATCAATTACAGCATGCTTTAGTGGAATGGCTGTACGGAATTTCGTTCCGAGGTAGTGGAAAACGAGGGCTGAATCTTCCGGAATCCGCTAAAAAATCAGCTTTGCGCCCACCTGGATCTGGCGCTCGCGGCTTATGGCGCCGCTGTTCGCATTGGTCACGCCGCCGAATGCCGCGGTTGCATCGTAGGCGTACTGCGTCTCTGTGGCGCCATTGACCACGACAGATTGGGTCGTCGGCCGCATTCCGCTCTGCCACGTCAGCGTGGCCATATTCGCATGGGCGGGATCGTTGGCGATGCGATATCCCGATGTCTCAATGGCTGTTACATTTTGGTGATTCAGCGCATTGAAGGCCTCGCCGAGTAGTTCGAAAGAGTAACGGTCGCTGAGACGGATCCTTTTCGTGAGACGCAGATCGAAATTGGCCGCAGCCGGATACCGGAAGGTATTGCGTCCGACCGGGGGAATCAGATCCTCGCCGCCCGAGCCGTTCAGGGTGGGCCCGAGGCTGGGGATGGGAACCGCCGTGCCGGTGATGATCGCGTTTGGCTGTTGTATCGTTTCGAGGCATCGGGCGCCGTTGCCCGTCGCTCCTCCGGCGATCAGCCAGGCCTGGTACGAACAGGACGGCGTCGGAACCGATCCCGTGGTGCGCATCGAGAAGGGCAACCCGGTTCGCCACTCGCCGGCGGCGCCGATCGAATAATTTCCAAGCAAGAAGCCGGAAGCGCCACGCGGCCGCCATGGTTCGCGGACGACCATTCCGCCGGCCATGCGCTGTCGCACGTCATAGTTCGACGTGCCGTGCTCGATCTGCGGATCGGCAGGATCGTAGACGTCGTTGCGGTCGGCGAAGGTCGCCTCGTTCTGGTTATCGTCGATCGCGTGGGCGTACGTGTAGCCGGCATTGACGGTCAGGGTGCGTGACATGCGGCGCACCAGCCGCACCATGACGCCGCGATAGCTGGAGTTGGTTTCGCTGGTGATGTCGGTGACGGCGCCCCAGGCCGGGTTCAGCCGCTCGAAATAAAACCGCTGCGGCGAATAGACGATGTTGGTGAAACCTGGAACCTGCGCCGCGTTCCTCGCCAGCGGCCCTGCATTGCCCTCATTGCCCGGCGCTTCGACGTTATAGAAAAGGGTTGCCGTATTTTCCAGATCGACGTTCGCGTCAACAAACTGGGTCAGATGATGGCCTTCGGCGGCCATGCCGGTTACGATCAGCAGCGTCCGTGACCCCATCGCCTGCTCCAGCGAGAGGTCGGCCTGATTGATCTGCGGATGGTGGAAATGCGGATCGAAATACACCACCTCCGGCGCCGTCGACCGCTGATCGGGGGCGGCGGGATCGACATACGGTGTCTCGTCGCCGGCAAAGACATAGGGAAACTGCGGAGCGCCCGCATCCATCGGCCGCCAGCTGTACGTGCGCGGCGAGCGCGCAGATCCCGTGGAGGTCAGGGCGCTGTATACCGTTGCGTTGGGGATGCGCCCGTAGTAGAGGCCGAAGCCGCCGCGCACAACCGTATTACCGCGGCCGGACAGGTCCAGGGAAAACGCCGCGCGCGGACCCAGGTCCTCCCGGTTGTGCGGCAGGCGGGCGGTCTGCGGAATGGCCGAGTTTACCAGCGCGGGATTTGTATCGGGCAACCGTTCATATTCGTAGCGAAGCCCGGCCGTTACGGTCAGACGCCGTCCCGGCTTCCACTCGTCCGCGGCATACACGGCGTAATCGGCGGTGCTGAAAGTCCAGTTGGGTGGACCGACCGTTTGCCGGTAACGCTGGTAGCAGGGCCACGAACCGGTACCGGTCGAGCTTCCATTGCAGCTGTTCGGGGCGAGGAGATCCGATACGAAATCGAGCAGACTTGCGTAGGAATACGCGCCATTTTCCCCGTTGATACCGTCGATGACATCGACCACGTGGTTATAGTCGTAGCCGAAGCGGATCGCCTGGTGGCCCATAACCCACGTGGCCGCGTCCATGAACTGCTGCCGGGTCTCGGCCGGATACTCACGCTTGTTCCCGGTGGAAAGCGTTCCAAAACTGAAGCCCGCACTGCGATCGACGGAGATCTGCGGAGGCAGTCCCCATGCGTTGTTCGCAAACTGCTGCTCAAACGGTGTGGATGCCGCGCGGCTTTGCGACAGCACATCGCGGCTGAACTGCAGCCGCGTACTGCTCACCAGGTGCGGCGTTACAAAATACTCCCATCGCGCCCCGGCCCCCTCGTCGCTGGTTGAACTGTTGCCGAAGCTCCCGATGCCGTCGGTCTCCGACGCTCCGCCGAGCACCCCATGAGGGGCGTTGCGATGCATGGAACTGTACTCGAGCGCGAGCTGATTACGCGTATTAACGCGCCAGTCGATGCGCCCAAAGAGGTTGGTCTGACGCGATGAGCGGGGAACCGTGCCTAACATGCCGCTGAGCTGACGCAGCACCGTCGACCAGGCGCATTCCGCAAGCGCGGTAGACCCCTCGCCTTCGGGCCCCGCTGCGGGGCAGGCGACCAACAGCGGACTGGTACTCTTTGCCAGGCGCGCTTCGAGAGTGGTGAGCGTGGGGCCTGAGGGCGGAAAGAAGAAGACCTCCGGCTCGTTCGCGCGCGCCACGGCCGGATCGTGGCGCTCGTGCTGCTCCCAGGCAAAGAACCACGAAGCGCGCTCTCGCCGAATGGGCCCACCGGCGGAGACCTCCCATTGCTGGCGACGATCCGGCGCATGATATGGCTGCTCGACATACGTGATGGGCTGGCCGTTGAGGTACAGGACCGGCTGGCTCGTCGTGGTGCCCGCGGGTACAGCCTCCATCACTCTGCTGAAGGCATTGAAAGTCTGCCCGATCGCGCCGCGGTCGTAGAAAATCGCCTGCCCGTGCATGTGGCTCGAACCGCTTTTGCTGATGCTGTTGATCGATCCCGCCTCGGCCCGGCCGTAAGCGGCGGAGTAGCTGTTGGCGCTGATCTGGAACGTGCCGACAGCCGATTGCGCCGCCGCAAAGCCGTTGCCCTCCGCGCCGATTCCAGTGCCGCGCTCGCGGCCGCGAAACGCCAGGGTGTGGTCCGTCCCGTCGATGGCAATGCTGTTCATCAGGGGACTGAGTCCCAGGAAGCTCAGGCCGCCATTCGTCCCCGGCGCGGCCGCTCCGAACAGGCCGGCCTGGCTCGACCAGTGCTGGCTGTTGTTGGGAATCTCGGTCGCCAGTCCGGAGATCTCCTGTCCGGCGGCGTCCGATTCCGCCTCCACCGCTGCATTGGCGCGTGCATCGACCAGCACCGTTCGATGCAGCGATCGCGCCGCGAGCGCGGCTTTCAGGCGCGTCACCGTGCCCAGTCCGACCATCAGATGGTCGGCTTCCCAGTCAGACAGCCCCGGAGCCCGCACCCGCAGCGTGTAGCCGCCGGGCGTCAGCTCGGCAAAACGAAAATCCCCCCGCGCGCCGGAGGTCACGTCGCTCCTGTCGCCGGTGACGGTGTTCTCGATGTGGATCACCGCGCCTGCGACGGCCTGTCCGCCGGGAGCGATCACTTGTCCGTCAACGGAGCCGCCGGTGTCGGACTGCGCCCGGCACAGCGCCGCCCCTGCTGCCAGGCAAAGCGCCGCATACATTGCGTTCTGAACTCGCGGAAGCCGCACGTTCCCCGCTTGCAACGCGGACCGGGAGCAGGCCGGTTCGGAGGTTGGCCTCTGGTCGCTGAGTCGAGTGTGAATGATTCGCTACACTGTTAACAGAGAATGTTCATCGACGAAGCCAAAATCCGCGTCAAAGCCGGTGACGGCGGTAACGGCTGCATGGCCTTCCGGCGGGAAAAGTTCGTTCCCCGCGGCGGACCGTCCGGCGGCGACGGAGGACACGGAGGTAACGTGATCCTCGAAGCCAGCCAGCGGCACAATACCCTGGTCTATTTCCGCTTCAACCCCGAGCACAAGGCCGAGCGCGGCGAGCACGGCATGGGATCGAACTGCACCGGCCGCGAAGGCAAGGACCTCGTCCTCAAAGTGCCGGTCGGCGCCGTACTTTTCGACGCCGACACCGGCGAGCTGGTGCACGACTTTACCCACCCCGACGAGCGCATCGTGATCGCGCGCGGCGGACGCGGCGGACGCGGCAACCAGCACTTCGCCACCTCGACGCATCAGGCGCCCCGCGAGCACGAACTGGGCCGCCCCGGCGAAGAGCGCAACTACCGGCTCGAGCTGCGCGTGCTGGCCGATGTCGGGCTGGTGGGGTATCCCAACGTGGGAAAATCCACGCTGATCTCGCGCATTTCCGCGGCCCGGCCCAAAATCGCGGATTATCCCTTTACGACGCTGGAACCACAGCTGGGAGTTGTCACCATCGGCGAGGCTCCTTATGAAGAAAGCTATGTCGTCGCCGACATCCCCGGGCTGATCGAAGGCGCGCACCAGGGCGCCGGGCTGGGCGTGCAGTTCCTCCGCCATATCGAGCGCACCCGCCTGCTGGTACACCTCGTCGATGTGTCGGATGGGAGCGGACGGCCCGATCCGGCTGAGGATTTTCGCGTCATCGTCAACGAGCTGAAGAGCTTCGGGCACGGCCTCGAGGACAAGCCAGTGATCGTTGTGGCATCGAAGGTGGATGTCGCCAATCCCGACAAACTCAAAAAGCTGGAGACGATGGCAAAGCGCCGCAAGCTGCCCTTCTACGCGATTTCAGCGGTAACGGGGCTCGGCGTCGACAAGCTGAAGTACGCCATTGGCGAACGGGTGCGGGAGCTGCGCAAGGAGGCAGCCGCTATTGAGTTGAGCGGAACCGAGCGCGCGGCGGGCTGACCTACCCCGCCATCCCCACCCAACTCGCCACGCACAAAATTGCCTGCGCCCCCAGCACCACCCCCGTAGCGCACAGAAACGTCTTGCGCCAGCGTGTTTCGAGCGCATCGGCGAAGACTCCTCCCACAAAGGCGGTCAGGAACGGCAGCGCCCACAGCCACGGCTGCGAGGTCACGCCGGTGGTCACGAGCAACAGCAGCGGCGCACCCACCAGCAGAGGGGCGGTGTTGCCGAAGTAGCGCGAGCGGCGCGCCGCCGCATAGAGCGCCAGGCTTCCCGCCAGCGCTATGGTGAAAGGGGCGTGCAGCGGATCGGAGAAGAACCCCTTCGCCGGCTCCAGCGAGAACCACATCCGCCCCGCAGCGCTGCGAAAGAGGTAGCTGAAGGCGTCCGGATGGAATCCATAGGCCGCGAAGAGCAGGAAAAATCCACCCAGCACCCAAACGATCAGGAGCGTGGGAATGTAGGCGCGGCGCCCCTCAGCGACCCACGCCATGAAGACCACGGTGAAGAACAGGGCCAGGGCAAAGGCAGCAATATGAGCCGCAGCCGTGAAGCCCAGGGCCACCGTGAGCAGCACGATGCGGGGACGCCATTTACGCCGCGGCCCCTGCAGCGCATGCGACACGCCGATCGCGGTGTAGATGACGGAAAAGAGGCCGAATGCGGCCAGGATTTCATTATTGGGCACGGTCGACGCCCGAATTACCGCCGGCATGAAACAGTAGAGGGCGAGCGATATGTAACCGCCCTCGTTACCGAACAGTCTGCGCGTAACCCACCACAGGGAGGCGCCCAGGGCCAGACCAGCCAGCATAAAAGGCAGGCGCAGCAGCAGCCTGATGGCGCCCACCTCATGCCGCATTTCCCAGGTGGAGGTGGTGGCCTGCTGGCCGGCAGCGATCCGCTCCAGCGTCAGCGGCAGTCCCGCCGCGCGATAGGCCAGGATGCCATCGTGGATGTTGCCGCAGGTGGTGAAATATCCGGCCAGCGGCGACGTCCGCTCCCACATCTCGCGCCCGCAACGGGCAAACTGATAATCCGTCTCGGAAAGCGGACGCCGTGCGCTGACCCACAGGCACTGCGCCAGGAGAAGGAACAGCATCACCGCTGCAATCTGCTGGGGGCGTTCGAATCGGAATTTGCGCAGCCGGTGGCTGGATCGGTCTGTCGACATCGTGAAGCTTTCAGCAGTGTACCGGAGCGGGCGCCGCGACGAGTCTGCTGCCTGGAGCAGACTCATGACTCGAATTGCCACACCTGTCGCTGGACGGGCCTGCATGATCAGGGCCGTCGACGTCCGTCTGATGCCCGCCTTGCCGCCTGCCGATAAGAGAACGTAGCCGTCGCGGAGCTGAAGCGCCCGAGCTGCGGTGCCGATTCCGGGAGCACCTATGCACGCAAAGCCGTCTGCCACAGAATTCGTCGACACCGCACCAGGAGGCGGACGGGCTGCGCCGTTGGTGGCTCCCACTCGTTTTCTGGGGCGGCAGCCGATCGTCGATGCAAAGGAGCATCTGTTTGGATACGAGCTGTTGTTCCGCGCCGGCGAGGTCGATGTCTTCTCCGGAGATCCGGAGCAGGCCACGCGCGAAGTGGTCGACCACTGGCTCATGCTCATCCCTGAGCCGAACCAGGGCCTGGCCTTCGTCAACTGCACCCGCGCCGCTCTTGTGGATGGGCTGATTCAGCTGCTGCCGCCGAAAAATACGGTTCTCGAGATCCTCGAGGATGTCGAACCCGATCCCGAGCTGCTGCGATCGTGTCTGGCCCTGAAACGGCAGGGATATCGTCTGGCGCTCGATGATTTCTCTCCGCTGCCTTCGCGAGCTCCGTTTCTCGAGTTGGCCGACTTCATCAAAGTTGATTTTCGAGCCTCGGATTTTCTGGTGAGGCGTGATATCTACGATATGGCCCGTGGCAGCGATGCGCGTCTGCTGGCGGAAAAGATCGAGACCAATGAGGAAAGGAAGGTGGCGCACGCGGAGGGATGCACCCTGTTTCAGGGCTTCTTCTTTTCGCATCCGCTGCTGCTTTCCACGCGTGCGGTTCCGCAGAATCAGCTGGTTTATCTCAGCCTGCTGGCTGCGCTGAATCGGGTGCCGGCCGACCTCCGGGAGATCGAGCGGCTGATTCTGGGCGATGCCTCTCTCTGCTATCGCGTGCTGCGCCTCGCCAACTCCGCCCTGCAGGGCCATCCTGGCGAGGTTACGACGGTGCGCGAGGCGCTGCTGATGGTGGGCGATGACGCGCTGCGCAGGATGGTTACCGTCGCGATGGCCGGCGCGATGGGTGGGCATCGCTCGACGGCGCTGCTCTCCATGGCGCTGTCGCGTGCGCGCTTTTGCGAGCTGCTCGCGCCCTCGCTCTCTGAGACGCCGTCGGAGCTCTACCTCCTCGGCATGCTGTCTCTGCTGGACGTGCTGCTGGAGACTCACATGGCACGCATCCTCCAGCACCTCCCCATCCGCCCTGCCATGAAAGCGGCGCTGGCCGGCGACGAAAGCGCTGCAGGCCGCGCCCTCGAACTCGTCCGCAGTCTGGAGTCCTGCGAATGGCAGCGCTGCGAGGAGATCCAGAACCTCCTGGGACTGGCCGAGGGCGCCATCGCATCGATTTATGTCGACTCGATGCGCTGGGCCTCCACCATGATGGGCCAATAGGCGCTGCCTGGGCCTATTGTCTGGTTCAGCGGCCGGCTGAGCCCGCGCGCAGGGATTCCGCTCTCAGGTCGCGGGGCACCCGTATAATCTGCACTGATGACCAGCCTGCGCACGGCCAAACGCTTCGTGTTTCCGCTGGTCGGGCTCTGGGTGCTCCTCTACGCCTCGTTTTCCATGGTCCGGCCGCCGCTGCTCGACGGCCCCGATGCCCTGAACGCCGAAATTGCCCGCGAAATCGTCACCGGCCAGCACTGGATCGTTCCCACTCTCAATGGCATCCCGGTTCCGCAGGACCCGCCGCTGCTTTCGTGGTCGATGGCGGTCAGCTTCGCTCTCTTCGGCGGGGTCAGCGACTGGGCTGCACGCCTTCCTGTCACTCTGGCCACGCTGGTCATTTTCATCGCGGTGTTTTCTCTGGGACGGCGCCTGTGCCGTTCGCCGGCAGCGGGATTCTATGCAGCTCTGGCGCTGATGACCTCGTTTGGCGTGTTTCTTTTCGGACACCTGCTGCTGCGCGACGTCTTTCTTTGCCTGTGGACCACCCTCGCCGTCAACTTCTTCTGGCGGTCCCTCCATCAGCAGAAGCACCTGTGGGCCAGTTCGCTGGGTTTCGCCGCTTCCTG
Source organism: uncultured Acidobacteriota bacterium (assembly GCA_963825195.1). GTDB lineage: Bacteria > Acidobacteriota > Terriglobia > Terriglobales > Acidobacteriaceae > Palsa-343. The sequence goes on along the minus strand of CAWGSD010000005.1, from coordinate 2,493,407 downwards.
CGGGCTGGGCATCCTGAGCGCAGGCGTCGCCGGTGTGCTGTTTCCTGTGGCGATCGCGATTCTGTATTTGCTGTGGACGCACAATCTGAAGCACCTGCTGCGCTGGCATCCGATCCCCGCCATTTTGCTGTTTCTGCTGATCGTGCTGCCCTGGCACTTCGCGGTCAGGCTGGCCACCAGCCATGCATACCCCCAGGCTCTGCTGCCGCCGATGGCCGGCGGGCGCGTTCCGCTCCTGGTTTTCTGGCCGCTGCTTCTGCTTTGGACTGTGCCGTGGTGTGTCTTCACGCTGCGCGCCCTCCGGATTGGAGTGTCGCCCGAGCCTGAGTGCCGGCGTCAGTCGCGTTTGCTCTGCATTTTCTGGATTCTCGTTGTCGTAATCTTCTTCAGCTTCTTTGCCCGGCTGGAGTTCAACCTGCTTTCTGCCCTGCCGCCGATGGCCCTGCTGGCCGGCGGCTGGCTCGCCGAAGATGAGAGCCTTCCCCACCATCAGGGCCGCATCGCTGCATGGATTCTGTTTTTTGCCGGGATGGCCGCAGCCGCCGTGGTCGCCTACTTCCTTGTAACCTCGCCGGCGCCGGCGCCAGGGAGCGACATTGCCACGCTGCTGCGTCCCAATCCTGGCCACCATCCGGTTTTCTTTGCCTATCTGCTCGATCTGACCCACGCAGCCATGGGCGCATTCAAAGTGCCGCTGGCCATGACCCTGGCTGCGCTGGTGGTGGGTGTCTCCGCATGCCTGTGGTTCCGGCTGCGCGATGACGCCCGCATGGCCAACTGCTTCCTCGCCGGGATGATGGTCGCCATCCTGATCGCGGCTCACCTCGCGCTCAATACTTTTTCACCGGTGCTCTCTTCCGCCATTCTGGCGGAGGCGACTAAGCCTGAGGTGCATGCCGAAGATGCCGTGGTGGTCAACGGTCCCTTTGAGGGGGCTTCGTCGCTAGCCTTCTATCTGGAGCACAAGGTTCTGCTGCTGACGCCGCAGGAACCGGCCCCGGGATCGGCGAACGCCGACGTCTTTGTGGATGACGCCGCGCTGGCGAAACTGTGGAATGGTCCTGGGCGCACCTGGCTCTGGACCACCCCGGACACCATGCCACAGCTTCACGGTACGGTTTATCTGATCGGCCGCAGCGGGGGTAAAGAGATGGTGAGCAACCAGCCCAACTCCGGGGGCGCCACCTTCTAAGGGCTGCCGGCTTAGGGCCGCCCGCGCGCGGGCCGTTGCGGGCCTGGCAAACTGGGGACCTCTCAGCAAAATCCATCTTTGGTTGGTTGTGTGTCTGCCGGTGCGCAGGTCATTCTTGCGAAACTTATGCTGAGGACCTACGCAAGCTTTTTGATCTTCCTGTTCGCGGCATTGTCCGCCGGCGCGCAGAACAATTTTTTCGACAAATGGGAAGCACGTACATCTGCCACCCAGGCAAAACAACCAGCGTGGACGCCGCCCCTGGCCACCACCTATGTCGGGCTGATCCAGGTGTATCGCGGCGACTTCACGCGGCAGATCAGCTCTACCCATGCCACAACCTGGAATTACGACACCAGCAAAGGGCTGAGCCTGATCCCCTGGGCACGGACTGAGTTCGACATCAACCTGCCGCCGCTGCTCACTCACAGCGCAGCGGCGACTGTGGACGGGGCCGGGGATGCGTCGTTCCTCGCCAAGTACCGCTTTCTGAGCGGGAATGCCCAGCATGGCAATTACGTTGCCTGTGCATTTGTTACCGGGACTGTTACTACCGGCAGCTACAAGAACGGCAGCACCGACGCGGGCGTCGCCCCCGGTATGGGCATCGGTAAGGGCTTTGGACATCTTGACGTACAGAGCACCGTCAGCGCCACGCTGCCCACCGGCGACACCGTCAGGCTCGGGCGCCCGGTCGCATGGAATACGACCGGGCAATACCACCTCGGCAAGTACCTGTGGCCGGAAGCGGAGTTCAACGCCACGTATTTCCACGGCGGCCCCAACGACGGGAAGACACAGGCATTCATGATGCCGGGGCTTCTTGCATCCCACAAGCTGCGTCCTGCCACTGAGAACAGCCGGCTGGTCCTGTGTGTCGGCGGTGGCGAACAGATCGCGACCAGCCACTTCCACAGCTATAACCACGGACTCATCTTCTCCGGCCGCCTTGTTTTCTAGTGCCTTGTTTTCCAGTGCCTTGTTTTCCAGCGCCTTGTTTTCCAGCGCTCTGACCGGAGGATTGGGTTCCTTGTGCAAGCTGGTCCCGCGTGAGCGGGACGGCGGTGAAAAGCCCCGGCCTTCAGGCCGCGGAAATGGACGCATCAGATTCGGGGGCCTCTTAGACACGGAATTGTACTGAATCATGCCGTGCCGCAAAGATCGCTTTTGGCTTTGTTCTTTGGGCTTTTGTATCAGGGCACGATCGAAGCGGTGATTGGAAATACGTAAGTTATTGATTCCCCAAATGCGCAGAAAGCCCAAAATGCCGAGAATGCCATGCGGTGTAGACAAAAATAGACAATTTCACGCTGTCATCCCGAGGAGCGCGCGACGAAGCACCTGCGGTTGCTTTTCCGCTCCAATCAGTAAAAACTCCGACATCGTGCAAACCTGTATTCTTTGCCTGTGATCAACGCCTATTGGTTGGACACTCGTGACCGCCCTGGTTTGTTGTTCGCCATGATGCGCAAGTTCGCATCGGATCAGAGCCGAGTGGCATTTGAGGGCAATCTCGCCACAACAGAGTTGTATAGGCTCGAAGGATCTGCGCACGAAGAGACACCAATCCTCAAGCGAGCGACAACTGCTCCGCGGCTCGACTTCGTCGTTCTACCGCTTATCCCGGCCCGCGTTTCCGAGATCGAGAAAGCTATACGCTCAAAGATCGCGTTCGATGGGTATAAAGGCATCATCCACGTTCAGATCGAAGCTAACGGCGAGCTTGCATTCGGTGCGTACGACAACTTTCATCCAGAAACCGTGATGATCTATGGACCGATTGAGAAGGCTGCCCTCGACGAACTCGTCACAAACAGAACGTTGAAGAGTTATGCCCAACGGCGGCTGTGAGTTCGCATCCGGCATACTGGAATTTACAGGCCGGTACCCCTTTTCTGCCTCTGCCTTAGAGGTGAAGACAAAATCAAGACAAGAGTTTTCCATAAATCCGCAAGGTGTTGAAAGAAAAACGCTTACAAAAGGGCCCTTGTATCAGGGCACGACTTCAATCCTGCCGCAAAGACCGCTTTGGCTTTGTTCTTTGGGCTTTTTATCAGGGCACGACTTCAGTCGTGCCGAAAAGATCGCCCAACAATTGGGGCTTCAGCCCCTGAGGGCTGTTGTCCAAACGCCGGTGCGGGCCTGTATTTGCCGCGCCCGCTTAGTCTCCACGGCAGCAGGCGATTGACCATCGGTAGGGTCTGCCGGTACACTGGATTGGTTTGGCGATTCTGCCCGTCCCGTGTGTCTCCGGGGCCTTCGCAAGGTATCCGCCCAGCTCAATTTTCGATAGCGCGCCTGCCCGATTTCCTTGGAGTGTTGTTGCGGGCGCCGGAGGAATTATGTACGCGGTCATCCGCACTGGTGGCAAGCAATACCGGGTCGCTCCCGGCGATGTGGTGAAGGTCGAGAGCCTGACTGCAGCCGAAGACGGCTCTGTCGAGTTTGGCGACGTTCTGGCGTTTTCCGGGGAGACGGGATCGCTGCTGAAGCCGCAGTCCGCAAAGGTTCTCGGGACGGTGATCGGCGAAGGCCGTGGCGACAAGATTCTGGTCTTCCACTTCAAGCGCAAGAAGCAGTACAAGAAGCTGCAGGGGCACCGCCAGGGATTCACCCAGGTGCGCATCAGCGAGATCCAGGTGGACGGCAATCGCTATACAGCCTAGCGCACAGGATTAGAAATCACCGCTCCGTCTGAGCGGAGACCAGGAACAGGAAATGGCACACAAAAAAGGTTTAGGCAGTTCCAAGAATGGCCGCGACTCCAATGCACAGCGGCTCGGGGTTAAAATTTTCGCCGGTCAGACGGTGACGGGCGGCTCGATTATCGTGCGGCAGCGCGGCACGAAACTGAAGCCTGGCCTGAATGTCGGCCGTGGCAGCGACGATACGTTGTTCGCCAAGATCGACGGCCGTGTGCGGTTCATCGACCGCGGGCGGACGGGACGATACGTCGCCGTAGAAGCGGTCACCGCAGAGTAATCTGGTCTCCTGAGTCTGCAGTTCGTTAAAGAATTGTTCTTTGCCCCTGGATCAGGGCGCGACTCTTTGTATCAGGGCACGACTTCACAGCGTGCGGAAAAACTCGCCGCTTTGAAGGGGCACGAGTTTACTCGTGCCATCAGCGTCCGCAAAAGCTATTGGGCTTTAGCCCCTGAGGGACGACTTTCACGCAAAAGGCCGGGCTTTCGAGTCCGGCCTTTTGCTTTGCATCTCGGAGCCTGCGAGGTCGGGAGTCAGGTGTGTGGGGATCAGCCACCGACCACCGCTGGCAGAGTAAAAGAAGAAAGCCCCGGAATCTCCGGGGCTTTCGCGCATGACTCGAAGTTGTGTTTAGTGGGTGATCATAGCGGGGTTCTTGGCTAGCACGCGATCGACCACGCTCTCAATATCCTGAAGGAAGAAGCCCGTTGGCTGGGCCACGGCGACCTCGGGAAGCTGCCCGAGCCCCTTGGCCAGCGCGTTCCAGCGGGCGAGCATGGACTGCGGAGGCAGCACGATGAGGTTACGCTCAGCCTCCGGCTCCGGCACGATGAAGTAGACGGTCCAGGTGAGCAGAACCAAAGTGGTCGTGATCTCAAGAAAGAGATTCGCCGGCGAGCTGAGGCCAGGAAACCTGACGAGGAGAGCCGACGTGACCAGCTCCGAGGCCGCCTGCACACCAAAGCCCAGTCCGATGCCGAAGAGGCGGCTGCGGAACGAGCGACCGAGAGCATGAATGGAGAGGGCCAGGAAGGCGAGCAGGCAAAGCTCCATGACGCTCACGCAACGCGCGAACTGCATGCCGATAGGGCCGAGCCGGTCTCCATTTGTAGCCGCCTCGGCAGCCGGCAGCGCCACCGCGCCGACAGAAACCACGACCGAGACGACGCTGATCCAGCGAAAGGCGAGGAGACCGAGCCGGCGCAGCCCAGGCACCGGCTCCATCACACGCTTGAAGACTTCCTGTACCACGAAAAAGATGGCTACGGCACAGGCAGCATAGGAGATCCAATAACTATAGAAGTAAGCCGTGTAGCGCCAGGTTCCGCACTGGGGAAAACCCCCGCGGCACAAAACCCAGTTCAGCAGCAGGCACGAAGTTCCGCGGAGGGCAAAAAACGTTCCGACGGCGGGAAAGCGTCGCGCCGATCCCGACTTGAAGAACGCGATTGCAGCCAACACCAGGAAGAGAGGTTCGAGCCTGATCAGAACGTCTTGCAGATGGGCCATTACGTGTCCTCGGAGCTATGAGGATAACGCAATTCATGAGGCCACTCCAAGAAATTTTCGCAGGAGCGCGGACCAGTCGTTGCAACTTTCGTGCTACCCTGAATAACCAAAAGGTCGAGAGACTAGTTTCCCTTACCGTTTCCCGTGCAGGCGTTCGGGCCGCAGCTGGGCATCGGAGAAAGCGCGATGGTGCCACCCTTACCGTTGCCGGTGCACGCATTTGGACCGCAGCTGGGCATGGGCGAGAGCGCGATCGTGCCACCTTTGCCATTGCCCGTGCAGGCGTTCGGGCCGCAACTGGGCATCGGCGAGCTGGCGAGCATCATCTGGTGGCTGCCGAGAACTGCGGAGTGGGATGTCAGAACAGCGGCGGAAGCACCGGCAGCACAGATACCGAGGACGAAGGCGCGAAGGGCGAATTTCATGATGTTTGATCTCCTGAATTTATGTGTCAAAAATCTTGTGGACTTTGTCCAACACTTGCGACTATACTCTGTAAGCTGGAGATCTGTTTCGATTTACAGCTATTTAGAGAGTATTAAACAGTTTGGTTACTGTAGTACTTAGTCGATCACTAAGCCCACTTCCCCTCCCCTCCTAACTTCCCTCTCTCCCTTCCTTATCCTTAATTACCTCTAATTACCCGCGCTCCATCCTCGTGTGGATCGACGATCCGGGTCGCACCGTTCTGCCCATCCCACGCTGATTGAGCCTGGCTCGGCCTGATTGGGCCTGATCGATCGCGATCCACGCTGGCAGCGGAGCGCAGTTACGCAGGTTCTTTTCGGGAATTTTCTTTGCAGACTCTGATTAGGCTTCGCGCTGCCGCGAGCAAAGTAACCGAGACCAAGCACTATAGAGAGATGCAGCGCGGTACTCGCGCGCAGGATGTCGCGGTCAGCGCTCGACCGCGCTGGAATCCCTCGCGGCGATGTGCAGAGCCTCGTCGACCGCTTTTTGTGTTCGCTTCCGGCGTGACTCCGGACTCTGATAATAGAAGATACCGAGAAGGTGACCGCGTCTCTGCACCGGAGTCATCGCCTGCCACCCGGCGCGTGCTTTTGGCTGGCTTAGAAATGCTGCTTCCAGAATGGGCGGGAGATGTCGCTCCCCTTCCATGGCCAGCATCATGCGTTCGGCGGTCCTCTCCGCGCGCTTGGTTCTGGATGCCGCACTTTTCGCCTGCGTAATCCAGTCCGCAATCGCCCTGCGGTAAGAGTCGCTCAGCCGATCGTGCCACGTCCGCAGCGAGCGGCTCTGCCGCAGCAGCTTCTCGAGCTCCGGCGGAGTGACGACGGTGCGTTCTTCGAGATCCGGCTCGAGAACAACTTCTGCGATATGGCCGGGACGCACCCCCGCTCCTCTTTGCATGGTCTTGTTGACCAGCAGCAGATAGCCTTTTTCTGCGCTCTTAAAGAGCGAGGTGCGAAAGGCAAAGCCGTTGATGGTGCCCAGCACGCGCAGCCGGTTGCGGCGCGGCCACACCTCGGCTGGATCGAACGGGACCCATACGATGACCCAGTTCAGCGATCCCGTACTGCCCGCTTCCAGCACCCCGCGAAATCTCTGCTTCGCCGCCACGCCAACAGCATAATGGCTCTCGCCCGAAGAGTGAGTGATGGAGTGAGTGCCGGACTCCGGCGATGCGCCCGGCTTTGCTGCACCGAACCGCAGGGTTAGCATGGGAGCGCCGTCAGGAGAGATCCCGCCCGATGCACTTTTCGAGATCCGCTGCTCTGCTCGCGACCCTTGCTGTTGTGCTGCTCCCGCCGGCCCGAGCCCGGCAGACGCCGAACATGCAGCAGGAGCACAGCGCAGTCGGAACGCCTGACCCATCGCTGGCCCAGCTGCGCGAGGGCTTCGCCGTGCCTCCGATGGATGCGTGGCCGATGATGCGCTGGTGGTGGTTCGGGCCTGCCGTGGAGCACGACGAGCTGGCTCGCGAGCTGCGCACGATGAAGGCGGGGGGTATTGGCGGCGTCGAGATTCAGCCCGTCTATCCGCTCGAACTGGACGATCCCCGGACCGGATTTCGCAACCTGCGCTATCAGTCGCCCGAATTCCTGAGCATGGTGCGCTTTGCGTCAGACGCTGCTCATGAGCTGGGCATGCGCGTGAGCATCACGCTGGGCAGCGGATGGCCGTATGGCGGCCCGGCGGTGACGGTCACCGAAGCGGCCGGTGCGCTGCGCCTGGTAAGGGCGCCGATCGATGCGGGCGAGCCTTCTGTTGCGATTCCATCCGTCCGCAACGGAGAAACGCTGCTGGCCGCATTTCTCGCGGCCGGAACGACGGCGCAATTCGATGCCGAGCACGCTCAACGCATGGAACAGATTGAAAACGGACGAATGACGCTGCCGGCTGGTATATCCGGCCCGCATGTCGCATTGTTTTTCATCTCCAGCCGTACCGGGCAGCAGGTGAAACGCGCGGCTTTGGGGGCAGAGGGCTTTGTTCTCGATCACTTCAGCGCGGCGGCCGTCGACGACCATCTGAAAAATGTGGCCGAACCGCTGCTCGGCGCTTTCGGCGAGCATCCTCCTTACTCAGTCTTCAGCGACAGCCTGGAAGTCTACGGATCCGACTGGACTCCGAATCTCCTGGAGGAGTTCCGTAACCGCCGAGGTCACGATCTCACGCCGCATCTGCCGCAGCTGGTCGCCGGAACCACTCTCGAAGCTGCCGACCTTCGCTACGACTGGGCGCGCACGCTCGCGGAACTGATCGACGACAATTATCTGAGTGCGATCAACGCCTGGGCACGGGAGCACCACACGGAGCTGCGCTCGCAGACTTATGGCATCCCGGCGGTTACACTTTCCAGCAACGCCCGCGTCGATTTGCCCGAAGGCGAAGGCTCGCAGTGGCACGGGCCGTTCTCGGATACGCGCTGGGCGACCTCGGCCAGCCATGTGTACGGGCGCCCCGTCACTTCGTCGGAAACGTGGACGTGGCTGCACTCCCCTGCCTTTCGCGCCACGCCTCTGGATATGAAGGCCGAGGCCGACACATTTTTTCTGCAGGGAATTAATCAGTTCATGGGACACGGATGGCCGTATTCGCCGCCCTCCGCCGGAGAGCCGGGTTGGTCGTTTTATGCGGCAGCGGTCTCCAACGATCACAATCCGTGGTGGATCGTCATGCCGGAGGTGACGCGGTACTGCGCGCGGATGAGCTGGCTGCTGCGGCAGGGCCAGCCTGCCAACGATGTCGCGGTACTGCTGCCGGAGGAAGATGCGCAGGCGCATTTCCACCCGGGCTATGCCACCGTCAGCGATCAGATGCCCGACCTGCTGGGACCGTATTTGGTGCCTGCCATTCTCGACGCGGGGTATAACTTCGACTTCATCGATGCGGAAGCCATCGATCGCGTAGGCATTCACTATCCGCTGCTGGTGCTTCCGAACATCGAGCGCCTGCCCCTCGCCACCTGGCGGCGCATCGAGCAGTATGCGCGAGATGGAGGCATCGTGCTGGCGACGCGCGGTCTGCCTTCGCGGGCCCCGGGATGGATGGAATCGCAGCGCGACACGCCGGCGGTCGAGCAAATCTCGCGCGAGCTGTTCGCGCCCGGAGCGAAGAATACGCGGCTCGTCGAGAAGACCTCCGATCTCGGCGCGGCCCTGGCCTCGTTCCTGAGGCCGGATGTGTCACTGCAACCTGCGGCTCCCGAGGTGGGCTTCATCCATCGCAAGCTCGCGGATGCCGACCTCTATTTCATCGCGAATACCGGCAACCGGCCGCACAGCTTCACCGCAACCTTCCGCACAACGCGATCCGGAGCGGAATGGTGGGATCCCTTCAGCGGAGAAGTCAGAGGCGCGGGCAGCGGACCGACCCTGTCGATGACTCTGGCGCCCTACGAGTCGCGGGTCCTCGTCTTCTCCGATCGCGCCATGCCGATAAAAACAGCAGCGGCTGTTACACATTTCGCACCCATCGATCTCAGCCACGACTGGCGGGTCACCTTCGAGAAGACCGGCGAATCAAAAACTATGCAGACGCTGCATTCCTGGGCAGACGATGAGGCAGGCAGATATTACTCGGGCACGGTGAGTTATACCCGCAGCATCGATATCTCTCAGGCAATCGCGAATGCAGGATCGGTCCTGCTCGACTTCGGCACGGGCACACCCCTCGAAGCCTCACGGCTGAATCAGCCGGGTATGCAGGCCTGGTTCGACGCGCCGCTGCGCGATGCCGCCATTGTCTATGTAAACGGCAGACGCGCAGGAAGCGTGTGGCACCCAGCCTTCTTCCTCGAGATCGCGCCGTTCCTGCATGCCGGATCGAATGAGTTGAAGATTGTAGTCGCGAACACGGCGATCAATGAGATGGCCGGCCACGCTCTGCCTGATTACCGCCTGCTGTGGCAGCGCTACGGCGAACGATTCACGCCGCAGGATATGAATCAGATCAAGCCGCTGCCCTCCGGCATCCTGGGGCCGTTGCGAATCGTATCGGCTCAGGACGCAGCGGCTGCCGAAGCGCATTGAAACCAGGCGCAGTTACCGTGAAGCGGGAAACGGCGGCAGCGTCGGCGAGGTCGGCAGTTGGTGCGACTGCTCCACATCGTGGAAGTGGACGGCACCCCAGATAGCAAAGGCGGCGCTGCCGGCGATCGCGGAAATCATGAAGATTTTTGCGCCGTGCGTTAATCCCGTGCGCAGATCCACCACGCTCGTATACGCCACTTCGACCGGTTCGGGATCATTGGGCAACTGAATAGTGAACGACTGCGGACCAATGCCGATGATGCGGCCCACCAGTTCGACGCCCGTATTCTCCTCCACACAGATCCAGCGATTCACGCCGCGCTTCTGAATGCGTGCCTGCACCGTGGCGGCATCCAGAGGTTTGGGCGATGCCACAGCCGCAGGCGGAAGGAGAAACAGCAGGATCAGCAGGGAGGCGACGAGGGCAGAGTAACGACGAACAAAAAGTTCCATGCGCATGCTCCGGCGCGGAACTGATGAGAAGCCGTCAGTTCAATCGTGCTGCCGATGAAGACGCGCCAGTCGTGAATAAGTTGCGTAACCGTGAGCGAGCTTATTTCTTCGCCAGCGGCTTGCGCGCGAAGTAGTAGAGCGAGAATCCCAGCAGCGCAAACATGGCCACGGCCACCCAGTCGTTATTGAGAAACGTCTGTGGCAGCTGCAGTGGGTTCTGGCGTCCGGAGAGCGATTCCCAGAGCTTCAGGCCTACGCCCATCAGGCCCACGATACCGCCCGCCGCAATCAGACCACTGGCGTAGAGAGAGCCGGGGCTGATCTCGCTCTCTCCCTCCGTAGCCTCGCCGGATTTCGCCGCCGCACGATCCACCATCCAGCGCACCATCCCGCCGGCAAATATGGCCAGCGTCGTTGCAATCGACAGATACGATCCCACTGCAAAGGTCAGCGATCGAATGCCCATCAGCTCGACGGCGATGACCAGGAAAACACCCAGCAGCACCAGTCCCCACGGCAGCTGCTGGCGCAGAATTCCGTTGATCACCGTCGCCATCAGCCGCGCCTGCGGAGCCGCAGCCTTCTCGCTGCCGATCCCCTGAATCCACTGCACCTCGATGGTCTTCGTCTGCGGGTTATAGAGGTACTTTCCGTCGGCCAGCTCGTGCGAGCCCAGCGCGTTCAGCAGAATGTACTGGCTTCCGGACTCTGTTTCTGTAGCCTTGTTCGGCAGCATGACGTGAATCTCTTTGCGCGTGAAGGCTCCCTGCGTCTGCACACCATCGTGCGGCGCGGAGAGATCCCACGCCCGCTGCATGGGGTGGAACTCCTCATAGCCGCGATTCACGATATTGAGCGTGACGCCGACCGCGAAAGTCGAGACGCAGACCCCGATCATCAGCGCCACCTGCTGTTTCCACGGCGTGCTTCCCACCAGAAACCCGGTTTTCAAATCCTGCGAGGTATCGCCGGCGTTGGCCGAAGCAATACACACCACGCCGCCCACCGTGATGGCCAGCGCGCCATAGGCCGGAGCCGTCCATCCCTTCACCAGAAATACGGCCGCGGTGGCCATCAACGTCGCAATGGTCATGCCGCTGATCGGATTCGCGGAGCTCCCGATCAACCCCACAATCCGCGATGACACGGTTACAAATAAAAATCCAAAGACCACGATCAGCAGCGAAGCGGCGAGGTTCGCGAGCATGCCCGTCTGCGCGCCGGGCACCGGCTTGAAGGTCAGGAAGATCCACATCAGCGCCACCAGCGCGATGCTCCCTCCCACGACCACGGACATGGGCAGATCGCGATCTGTTCTCGCTTCGCTGGCCGCCGTCTCCGCGCTCTTGCGCAGATTGCCTAACCCCGCCTTCAGCGCGCCCACGATGGTAGGAATTGTCTTGAACAGAGTAATCAGCCCCGACGCCGCCACGGCGCCCGCACCCATGGGCCGCACGTAGGCTGACCACAGGTCCCCGGGCGACATCTGCGTAACCGGCTTGGTGGCCGGATACAGCGCCTGCGGAAAATGCGATCCGAAGAAGTAAATCGCCGGCATCAGAACCAGCCACGAAAAGACGCCGCCGGCAAACATGGTCCCCGCCACGCGCGCCCCGATGATGTAGCCCACGCCCAGATACTCCGGCACGCCGTCCACGCGCAGCGCCGCGCCCTTCATAATGTGCTGGCGTCCCCAGTCGGGCTGATAATCCGGGGTGTCCGGCCACGCACCGAAGATATTGCCGTTCTGGAAGAGCGTATAGAGGCCGCCCAGCCCGAGGCCCAGAAAGACGCGGCTGGCGAAGGAGCCGCCGCGCTCGCCCGCCAGCAGGACATCGGCGCAGGCCGTGCCTTCGGGATAGGTCAGGTTCCCGTGCTCCTCCACAATGAGCTGGCGCCGCAGCGGAATCATGAACAGCACACCCAGCCAGCCGCCCAGCATGGCGAGCACGAAGATGCGGAAGTATTCGAGGTCGAAGCCGAGGAAGATGAGCGCCGGCAGGGTGAAGATTACGCCCGCCGCAATCGACTGGCCCGCGTTGCCGGTCGTCTGGACGATGTTATTTTCAAGGATCGACGCGCGGCCCAGGGCCCGCAGCACACTGATAGAAAGCACCGCAATGGGGATCGACGCCGCTACTGTGAGCCCGGCTTCGAGGCCCACATACACCGTCACCGCGCCGAAGAGCAGACCGAAGATGCATCCCAGCACAATGGCGCGAAACGTCAGTTCCGGGCGCGTCTCGCCGGGAGGAACAAAGGGCTGAAAACCCTGAGACTTTGTCAAAAGATCAGCCAAGACAATTTCCTCGAACCGCTTGCGGGGAAGCCTGAGTGTACCAGAGCTATTCGGGAGATACTCAAAGAACAAATTTGCGGAGAACGCGACAAAAATGAAGTACCGGGATCTCATTGTGTTGCTGGAGGAAGATGGATGGCAACATGTCCGCACGAGCGGCAGCCATCGTATCTACCGCCATCCAGAACGGCATCGTAGTAGTGCCGGTTCATTCACCCGGACACGATGTGCCCAGAGGTCTGCTCTCTGCATAATGAAGCAGGCTGGAATCAGGCGATGACAACAGGCTATCTCGTCATTTATGAGCGCGCGGATGACGGCACGATCGGCGCCTGCGCGCCTGAGTTGCAACCAGGCGCAGTGGTCTCCACCGGCAGAGACTATGAAGAGGCTCGCGCCATGATCGCCGAGGCCATCGCACTGTATCTGGAAGAAATGCGCAACAGCGGCCAGGCGATTTCACCATCTCCGGTGCGCTACGAGGTCGTGGAAGTCGCCAGCTGACTCCGCGCTCTTCTTCTGAATTCCGGCTAAGCTGAACCATGCCCGTCCGCAAGCTGCTCGCCTTTGCGGCCATCTATGTTCTGTGGGGCGGATCGTTCCTCGCCATCCGCGAAATCGTCGCGCCGGTTGTCGCGTCCGGAGCCGCGCCCGGACTCGCGCATCCGGCGGTGCCGCCCTTCTTCGCGGCCGGGTTCCGGTTTACCCTCGCCGGCGCGGTGCTCATCCTCTGGAGCCGCACGCGCGCCCGCAGCGAATCGAGCCCGCGTCAGCTTCTCGGCGCGGCCGCCCTCGGATTCGTCATGTTCACCTGCCTCTATGCGGGTCTCTTCTGGGCGGAAACGCGCATTGCGTCCGGCATTGCCGCCGTGCTCTCGGCCATGATTCCGGTCTGGATCTTCGCGGGAGAAGTCTTCTTCCTCCGCACCCAGCGCGCCAATGCGCTCTCGCTCAGCGGAATCGCGCTCGGCTTTGGCGGCGTTGCCCTGCTGGCCCTGCAGGCACCTGCTCACGGCTCGACCCCGGCTCACAGTTCCACGCTGGCCGTCCTCGCCACCCTCGCAGGAACGATTTGCTGGTCCGTGGGAACGCTCTGGTCGCGACGTCTGGCGCTGCCGCGCCCGCAAACCGCCAATTCCGGATGACAGATGTTCACCGGCGGCCTGCTGCTGCTGGCGCTCTCAGCCGCTGCCGGCGAATTCCACCGCCTCCCGCCCGCGCCGGTCCTGCTCAGCGCGCGCGTAGTCGCCAGCATGGCCTATCTGGTGGTCGCGGCCTCGATCATCTCCTACACGGCGTACGTCTGGCTCATCGCGCATGAGTCACCGACCCGGGTCGCCAGCTACGCCTACGTCAACCCGGTCTTCGCGCTGATCATTGGAGCTGCGTTAGCCGGCGAGCGCCTCGCCCCTCTGCAGATCGTCGGAGCGATGCTGGTGGTCGCGGGCGTCTTCGCCACGCTCATGGGAAAAGGGACAACCGTGACGCATTCCGAGCAGCCTCAGGCGGCCCGGAATGCCGTCTCCCGCTAATTGCGCGAAGCGCTTGCGCTGGACGGCCAGTCCTAGGCGTAAATGCCTCGCTGCCGAATCGTGAACGCCACGCGGTCGATGGCCAGCATGTACGCGGCGATGCGATTGTTCACGCCGTGTGCCTCGGAATAGCGGGTGACGTCGTCGAAGCTCTCCGCGAGGATTGCCTCCATGCGCTCGTTTACGTCCGATTCCTTCCAGAAGTAGCCCTGCCGGTCCTGAACCCACTCGAAGTAGGAGGCGGTCACACCGCCGGCATTGGCCAGAATGTCGGGAATCACGAAGATCTTTTTGTCGGCCAGGATTTCGTCGGCCACCGCGGTGGTCGGCCCGTTGGCGCCCTCGCAGACGATGCGCGCTTTGATCCGCTCAGCGTTGCGGCTGGTGATCACGTTTTCGGTGGCCGCGGGAATGAGAATTTCGCAGTCGGTGGTCAGCAGCTCGGCGGAGGGCACGCCCTCAGCGCCACGGAAGCCCAGCACCGTGCCGTTGCGCAGCCGATGCTCCAGCAACCCGCCGATGTCGATGCCGTTGGGATTCAACAGGCCGCCGTCGTACTCCGCGATGCCGATGATCTTATAGCCGCGCTCCTGCATGAGCCGCGCCGCGTTCGAGCCCACATTGCCGAAGCCCTGAATGATGACCCGGCAGCCCTCCCTGGGGATATGCAGATACTTCATCGCCTCGTCGCACACCAGCGCGATGCCCCGCCCCGTGGCTTCCTTGCGTCCCCGCGATCCGCCCATGTTCACCGGCTTGCCCGTCACCACCGCGGTTACCGTCTGGCGCATGTGCATGGAGTAGGTGTCCATGATCCAGGCCATGGTCTGCTCGTTGGTGTTCACGTCGGGCGCAGGCACGTCCTTTTCCGGCCCCAGGAATTCGATGATCTCCGCCGTGTAGCGCCGGGTCATGCGCTCCAGTTCGCCCTGCGACATCTTCTTCGGATCGCAGATCACGCCGCCCTTGGCGCCGCCAAAGGGGATATTCACCACCGCGCACTTCCAGGTCATCCAGCTGGCCAGGGCGCGCACCTCGTCCAGCGTGACGTCCGGAGAGTAGCGAATGCCGCCTTTGCCCGGCCCGCGCGCCTGCGAGTGCAGCACGCGATAGCCGGTGAACATCTCGATGCGGCCGTCGTCCATCATGACCGGAAAATGTACGATGATTTCCCGCGAGGGATAGCGGAGTACACGCCACAATCCTTCGTCGAGGCTCAGTTTGCGCGCGGCAAAATCAAAGCGCGCCGCCTGCGCTTCCCATGGATTGATTTCCTGCTCAAGACTTACCGTTCCCATAAGAGAATCTCCACTGCTTCGTCCTTCATGTGCCCCGGTTTAAGATGGCTCGATTCGGAGAAAAGCCGTTCCAGGGCCAAACGGACCGAGTATAGGCCCGCGCCCCTTCATCCGGCAAGGCTTGCAAGCCATGATTACGTAACCAATTCGGGGCATGGCCGATAATACTCAGAGAACTATCGATGCCGCCAAAACGAAGCGCCGGAATTCTGCTCTACCGCCGGGCCCCCGGCAGCCTTGAATTCGGCGCGCTTGAAGTCTTCCTCATTCATCCCGGCGGCCCTTTCTGGGCGAAGAAAGACTCCTGGTCCATCCCCAAGGGCGAGTACGAAGACGGCGAAGCGCCTCTCGAAGCCGCACGCCGCGAGTTTCAGGAGGAAACCGGCTCCCCGGTTGACGGCGAGTTCTTCCCCCTCGGCACCATCCACCAGCCCTCCGGCAAAGAAGTCATCGCCTGGGCCGTGGAGGGCGACTTCGACCCCGCTGCGCTGGTGAGCAATACCTGCCAGATCGAATGGCCGCCCCGCTCCCGCCACTATATTGAGATCCCGGAAGTCGACCGCGGGGCATGGTTTTCTCTGGATGCGGCCCGGAAGAAAATTTTTAAGGGACAGGATGCTTTTCTGGAGCGCCTGCAGGATGCGATGGGGCCAGGATAGGGAGCCAGGATAGGGAGCCAGGATAGGAGAGCAGCAGGACAGGACGGCGATGAGCGCTTTCATTGAATTTCGGGACGATTCGTCCAGCCAGACGCCCGTGCGCGGATTCCTCCACCGCGCCGAAGCGGCTGACGCCGACGGCCTTGTCGCCGATGGCCGGCTTGGCGACGGGCTTGTGCTCACCCACGGCGCCGGAGCGAACTGCCAGTCTCCGCTGCTCACCGCGCTGGCAGAGGCTTTCTCCGCCTCGGGGATCACCGTGCTCCGCTGCGATCTTCCCTTCCGCCAGAAGCGCCCCCATGGACCTCCGCCCCCCGGCAGCGCCGAGCGGGATCAGGACGGTCTGCGCGCGGCAGTCGCCGCCCTGCGTTCCCATGCCGGTGGACGCCTCTTTCTCGGCGGCCATTCTTATGGAGGCCGGCAGGCATCGATGCTCGCGGCCTCTGAGCCTGGCCTGGTGGAAGGGCTCTTGTTGCTCTCCTATCCGCTCCATCCTCCAAAGCGTCCCACTGAGTTACGCACAAAGCATTTTCCGCTGCTGCAGACGCCGGCCCTGTTCGTGCACGGCGCCCGCGACGGATTCGGCTCGCCGGCGGAGCTTGAGGAGGCGCTCAGGCTGATCCCGGCTCGAACAGCGCTGCTGCCGATCCCGAGTGCCGGACATGAACTGCTCACGAAGCAGAATCGCGACGAGTTGCCAGGGCTGGTGGTCCAGACGTTTCGCGCCTTCGCCGATCCGAAGAGCCCGCAGTCCGATCCGCTGCGCCTTGTACCATAAATTCAATGCCGCCAACTTTACCCGATCGCGCCCAGTTCCTGCGCCTGGCCCGCACCCATACCCTTGTCCCGCTCTACCGCACCCTCACCGCGGATCTGGAGACGCCGGTTTCGGCCTTCCTGCGGATCGCCGCCGCGGAGCCGGAGTGCTTCCTGCTCGAATCGGTCGAAGGGGGCGAGCGGCTGGGACGCTACACCTACATCGGCGTCCGCCCCAGCCGGCGGATTGTGTCGCATGGAGACGATGTCGAGGTTACGGAAAACGGTAAGACACGGCGGATGACGGGCGACGTCTTCGCGCTGCTCCGCGAGGCTCTGGCCGGCCACACACCGGCGCGGATCGCCGGGCTGCCTCCTTTTACCGCGGGTGCCGTGGGTTTTCTGAGCTATGACGTGGTTCGCCAGATCGAGCGGCTTCCGCAGGATACGGAAGACGATCTGGGGATGCCGGACGCGTGTCTGATGTTCTTCGATGAGGTACTGGCCTTCGATCATGTCAAGAAGGAGATCCTGCTCATCGTCACTGCCGACCTGCGCCGCCACAAGCCGCTGGCCGCCTATGCCGACGCCGTGAAGCGCCTCGACCGGCTGGAAAAGCGCCTCGGCCAGCCCCTTCCCAAACTGCCCGGGCGCAAAGTCACCGGCAAGCTCCGCCTCACGCCGCGGACCAGGAAGGCCGCCTTCCTCCGGGCGGTGAAACGCGCCAGGGAGTACATCGCAGCGGGCGACATTTTCCAGGTCGTGCTCTCCCAGCGCCTCGATGTCGAGCCCGGAGTGGATCCGTTCTCTGTTTACCGCGCCCTGCGCATCGTGAATCCGTCGCCGTATATGTATTTCCTGCGCTTCGGCCGCAAAAAGCCTGGGGCGAAGTCCGCAAAAGAGGAAACCACCCACATCGTGGGCTCTTCGCCGGAATTGCTGGTCCGCGTGGAAGGCCGGCGTGTCGAGTACCGGCCCATCGCCGGGACGCGCCCGCGAGGCGCGACCGAGACCGCCGACCTTGAAGCCGCGGAAGAGATGCTGCACGACGAGAAGGAACGCGCGGAGCACGTGATGCTGGTCGACCTGGGCCGCAATGACGTGGGCAGGGTAAGCGAATACGGCTCAGTGGAGGTGACGAATCTGATGTCCGTGGAGCGCTACTCGCACGTCATGCACCTGGTGAGCGCCATCGAGGGGCGGCTCAAAAAGGAACTCAGTGCTGTCGATGCTCTGCGTTCCTGCTTCCCTGCCGGCACCCTCAGCGGCGCACCAAAGATACGCGCCATGGAGATCATCGAGGAGCTGGAGCCCACCCGGCGCGGCATCTATGGAGGCGCAGTGCTCTACGCGGACTACTCCGGCAACCTGACCTCATGCATTGCCATCCGGACGCTGCTGGTCGAAGGGCGGAAGGGCTTCATCCAGGCGGGAGCGGGGATCGTCGCCGACTCTGTACCGGTGAAGGAGTATGAGGAGAGCCTGAACAAGGCGAGAGCGGTGGTTCGGGCAATCGAGCGCGCCCGGGAGGACTAGCCGTCCAGGCAGCTGCGCTTCGCGCCCGAAACCGTCGAGGCCTGCTTCGGGCCGCGGCTTCGCCCTCGTGCCCTGACCGGCCTCTTAGAGTCTGTGTGAGAACTGGTGTCCTCGGTCTGAAGTTCCTAAAAGATAATTCTTTGGCTTTGTATCAAGGCTCAAGCCCTTGTATCAGGGCACGACTTCAGTCCTGCCGAAAAGATCGCCGAACAGACGGGCTTCAGCCCCTGAGGGCTGTTGTGCGAACCACTGCAAACATACTCTTCAAGCCAGGAAAAGGCATGAGATGCCCCTTAGGCCCGGAAATCTACTGAACCTGGCCCTCCCTATTTCGCTCCGATCAGCTCCGAGTTGGCATGGAATCGGCAGTTGGTCTGCGGACCTGCGGTCCAGGCACTCCCGTCGGAGAAGCTGACCCGTTCGAGCGATACCCCATTCACGCCGTACGGATACATTTCCTGCGGCAGCTGCAGTTGGCGCAGTTGCTCAGCAGCCCGATCAACCGCATCCGTCCCGGAGAAAGTCAGATGAAAGACAAACGAAGTTGCGTCGAGCCGGTATTTGTTTGTCTTGCCGGTCAGGTGAATGGTGACTTCCACGCTGCGGATCGGTTTTCCGCTGGCATTCTGAAAACGAAGATCGAGCCTGGCCACGGGTGCATCGCCGGACGCAACTGGAAATAAGCCCGCCTTGCTCGAGTCGGTGAGGCGCGCACCGGTCAGCACCACCGGGCAGCCTGCCTGATTATCCGGACCGAGCACCGGAGAGGCTTGCAGATCGAGGCTCAGAACTCCAGCCGGCCCGGGAGGCGGCGACGTCCGATTCTGCGCGAGGAGAGTGGAAGAAAAAGCCAGCAGAAGGGCGGAGACGAGGAGCTTCATACGAGCACCTCCGATGCGCATCAGCATACCACCGCGGCCACGGAATAGTCGTCGAACCAGCGGCTGGTTAAAACCAGGCTGCCTCCGGCGCTAAACTGGAAGGACATGGTTTTTGTCCTCGACAATTACGACTCCTTCACCTGGAATCTGGTGCAGTATATGGGGGAACTGGGGGCGAAGGTGGACGTGCGCCGCAACGACGAGCTGACGCCGGAAGAGGTGGAAGCGCTGGGGCCGGATCGCATTGTGCTCTCGCCGGGGCCGTGCACGCCGCACGAGGCCGGCATCTCCATTGACCTGATCCGCAGGATGGCAGGTAAGGTGCCGATTCTCGGCGTCTGCCTGGGACATCAGGCGATCGGCGCGGCCTTTGGCGGCCAGGTGGTGCGCGCCCAGAAGCTGATGCACGGCAAAACCAGTGAGGTGGAACACGACGGCAGAACGATTTTCTCGGGACTGCCCACACCCATGACCTGCACGCGCTATCATTCGCTCATCGTTCAGGAAAAAGGGCTACCGGATGAGCTGGAGGTCTCGGCGCGCACCGCGGATGGCACCATCATGGGGCTGCGCCATCGCCGTTTTCCCATCGAAGGCGTCCAGTTCCACCCGGAAAGCGTGCTCACCCATGAGGGCAAGCGGCTCATACAAAATTTTCTGGAGTTGTAGAGGCGTGCGTTTCCCTGCTTTGGGGATGGTCCTCGCAGCCTGCCTGGCAGGCACAGGGGCGACTGCCCAGCTAATCCCGCTGCCACCCGACCAGTTACCGGTGGGTCAGCCCGCGGGGGCACCCAAACCAGCCGCCGCATCCGTTTCAATCGCGACCGTCGGTACGCAGGGCGTTTCGCTCTCCGGATCGCTGTCGGTGGAGAACGGCCGCGCCACCATCGGCAACAACGGCGCGATTACGGCAGGGGACGGCACGGCTAAGGTGAGTCTGACGCGCGGGGGCACTCTGAATGTCTGCGCGTCCACCAAGATTCACCTCTCCACCGACAACACGGTCTCCGGCGGAGGCGCCCTGATGATCGCCATGGATCGGGGAGCCCTCGAAGCCCACTACACGCCGGGGCAGTATTCCGATGTGCTGCTCACCCCCGATCTGCGTATTCTGATCTCGGGTCCGGGCGTAGCCGACCTTAGCCTCCGAGTGAACAGCCAGGGCGATACCTGCATCGACAATCACGGCGACCACGCACCGTATGTGCTGGCCAGCAACCTCTTCGAGGGCGGAGCGTATCGCGTCCAGCCCAACCAGCGCGTGCTTTTCGAGAAAGGCAGTCTGGGCCAGGTTGTCGACAACGAGAAGGAGCCCTGCGGCTGCCCGCCGGAGCCTCTCTCAGTGGCCAGTACCGGTACTCCAGGGACCACGCCGGCCAAGCCTGGCGAGCCGGTGGCCAAAACGTCGGATACCGCAGTCCAGAATCCCTTCCCGCTGGCCGAGAGCGAGGGATTAAAGCCGCCGCCGGCTGCCCCCACGACCCCTGTCGTTCCTCCCGGACAGGCACATGCGGAAGTCGAGGCTCCGCTGGCGTACGACAGCAGGAATCCGAACCCGCTGCCTCCCGAACCGCCCAAATCTGGCGATACCACGCCCACGCCTCCTGCAGCCACGGCTCCGCCTGCTGCCACGACAGCTCAGCCTCCCCATCCGAAATCGCAGCCTGGCTTCTTCCATCACCTTGGACACTTCTTCAGGAAGCTGCTGGTGGGCTAAGGGCGGTTCCGGCGGGGTTTCGCCTCGCTGCGATAAAATCGATCCTGCCGGAGTATGCTTCTGTGCGAGCCGCTTGAGGCTCGCCGCCCGCGGCACTTTCCGCCGCCACATTCCGCACTCAATTTCCGCAAGGAGCTTTTCCCTTATGGCGATTCCCGCCACCCAAATGCGTCCGGGCATGATCATCAAGCACAACAACGATCTCCACCTTGTCTTCTCGGTGGAGCACCGCACGCCCGGCAACCTGCGCGCCTTCATCCAGGCCAAGCTGCGCAACATCCGGACCGGCGCTATGTTCGTGGAACGCTTCCGCTCGCCTGATCCCATCGAGCGCGTCATCGTCGATGAAATCCCCATGGACTTCCTCTACAACGACGGCGACGATTACTACTTCATGAACACGGAGAACTTCGAGCAGACCCACCTGAAGCGCGACACGCTGGGCGACGCGGTCGAATACCTCACCGCCAACCTGCAGATTAAAGTCTCATTTCACGACGGCACGCCGGTCGGCATCGAACTGCCGCAGACCGTGGAGCTGACCGTGGTGGAAACCGAGCCG
The DNA here is from genome assembly GCA_963825195.1 of uncultured Acidobacteriota bacterium. Taxonomy (GTDB): domain Bacteria; phylum Acidobacteriota; class Terriglobia; order Terriglobales; family Acidobacteriaceae; genus Palsa-343. The sequence continues at coordinate 2,471,814 of CAWGSD010000005.1, read as the reverse complement.
GGCCTGAAGTCGGCAACCGCGTCGTCGGTCACGAAACCGGCGAAGACGGAAACCGGCCTGGTCGTCCAGGTGCCGCCGTTCATCAACGAAGGCGAGAAGATCCGCGTCGACACCGCCGAAGGCGCCTACCTCAGCCGGGCGTAATCGCGAACCATTTTCACCAACGGGATTCCTGCGGGAATCCCGTTGAAGTTTCCGCGAAAGTCTCTATCCGCAGCCCCTGCAGTCGTGACTGTCGGAGGATGCTATCGTCTCCCTCAGAAGCCGATGGCCTACACCATCACCACCGCCGGGCGCACGCACAGCTTCCCCGACCTCAGAACGCTGCTGGCGAAGGCTACGCCGGCGCGCTCTGGTGACGCCCTCGCAGGCATTGCTGCGGAAAACGAAGAAGAGCGGGCGCTCGCCAAAATGGCGCTGGCCGAAGTCCCGCTCGCCCATTTCCTCGAAGAGCAGCTCATTCCCTATGAGCAGGACGAGGTTACACGGCTCATCGTCGATACGCACGACCGCGCAGCCTTCGCGGCGATCGGCGGCCTCACCGTCGGCGCTTTTCGCGAATGGCTCGTTGATCCGCAAACGGACACAGAGACGCTGGCACAGACGGCGCCGGGGATCACTCCCGAAATGGCCGCTGCCGTATCGAAGCTGATGCGCAACCAGGACCTGATCCTCGCGGCGCAGAAATGCCGCGTAGAGACGCGGTTTCGCAACACACTGGGGCTGCCTGGGCGGCTGTCGGTACGGCTCCAGCCGAATCATCCGACCGACGATGTGCGCGGCATCGCCGCCTCGATGCTGGAGGGACTGCTGTACGGCTGCGGCGATGCGGTCATCGGCGTGAATCCTGCGTCGGACAGTCTGCAGGCAGTGATGCGGCTGCTCGACATGATGAACGCCTTTCGCGAGCGCTATGAAGTCCCGACGCAAACCTGCGTGCTGGCCCACGTCACCAACACGCTGCGCGCGATGGAGCGGGGCGCCCCCGTGGATCTGGTCTTCCAGTCCATCGGCGGAACGGCGAAGACGAACCGTAGTTTTGGGGTTTCGCTGGCGCTGCTCGAAGAGGCGCGTGCGGCGGCGCTGGAGCTGCGCCGCGGAACCGTGGGCGACAACGTTATGTACTTCGAAACCGGCCAGGGCAGCGCGCTCTCTGCCGATGCGCACGAAGGAGTGGATCAGCAAACCTGCGAGGCGCGCGCCTATGCCGTCGCTCGCCACTTCAAACCGCTGTTGGTAAACACCGTCGTCGGCTTCATCGGGCCGGAATATCTGTTCAATGGCAAGCAGATCATCCGCGCCGGCCTCGAGGATCATTTTTGCGGAAAGCTGCTGGGGCTGCCCATGGGCTGCGACGTCTGCTACACGAATCACGCCGAGGCCGACCAAGACGACATGGATACGCTGCTGACGCTGCTGGCGGTGGCCGGAGTGAACTTCGTGATGGGCGTGCCCGGAGCCGACGACGTGATGCTCAACTACCAGAGCACCTCGTTCCACGACGCGCTCTATGCGCGCAGCATACTGGGCCTGCGGCGAGCGCCGGAGTTCGAAGCGTGGCTGGAGCGGATGGGAATTGCGGATGCTGGCGGCGATCTGCTGGGCGAGGGTTCGCCGATGAGGCTGCTTCCGGCAGCGAGCGAGTGGCTGGGATGAGTGATTCGGGCTCCGATACCTGGGCCCAGTTGCGGCGCTTCACACCGGCGAGGATCGGCCTGGGCCGCGTGGGCGGCAGCGTGCCGACCCGGGCGCTCCTGGATTTCGAGTTGGCGCATGCGCGGGCGCGGGACGCGGTGCATGCGGAGCTGAACGTGGAGGGCCTGGGCCGCCATCTGCGCGACAACGGCCTGGGCGAACCGCTGATCGTGGCGAGCCAGGTGCGCGATCGGATGGAGTATCTGCTACGGCCGGATCTGGGTCGAACCCTGGATGAAAAGAGCCGGGATTTGCTGCATTCTCTCCGGCAGCAGGCCGAATCCGGACGGCCCCGGCACAGTTGCGAACTGGCAGTCGTGATCGCCGATGGTCTTTCGGCGGTCGCTCCCGAGCGGCATGCCGCGCCGCTGCTGTGCGCGCTGAGGGATGGAGCAGCCTGGGACTCACAGCGGGTTGCGACGATCATCGCCAAATCGGCCCGTGTGGCCCTGGGCGACGAGATTGGAGAGATCCTCCACGCGCAGGCGGTACTGGTGCTGATCGGGGAGCGGCCGGGACTGAGTTCGCCGGACAGCCTCGGGGCCTATCTCACCTGGGCGCCGCGCGTGGGGCGCACGGATGCGGACCGAAATTGCATCTCGAATATTCGCCCGGAAGGATTGCCCTGCGACGAAGCAGCGCGGAGGCTGTTGTATCTGCTGAGCGAGGCTCGGCGGCTGCAGCTCAGCGGAGTGGCGCTGAAGGATGACAGCGAGGGTGGCGCCCCGCTGCTGCCCTGATCAGGACTGAAGGATCAGGGTTAGCGGGATCAGGGCCAGAGCGGGATCAGGACCAGAGCCGCACCAGCGGGCCGGCGTTTCCGGTGACCGGGTCGGACTTGGGAAAAGGCAGATGCTGCATGCGGGTTTGGGCTACGCTGTCCGGGGCGGAGCGGCAGATGTCCCAGTTCTGATCGGGCGGGTAGGCGCCCACCACCAGGAAATCCGACGATGCGGAAAGCCGGCAGTGGCCGGTCCCGGTGGGCAGGACCGCGACATCGCCCGCGTTGACCGTGACCTCATGGCCATTCTCTCCGCCAAGCATGAGGCGAGCAGAACCGGCGACAAATCCAAGAACCTCGTGGGCCGTCGAGTGGTAGTGGTGAAAGTCATAGACCCCGTTACGCCATTGCGGCGGCCAGCCATTACGGGTAAAGACGGCCTCGAAGGTCGAGGCTGGATCGGCTCCTTTGCCCTGCAGCACGCCACGATAGAGCAGCACCGGCAGGTGTTCGTTGTTGGGCATCCAGCCATTGCGGGAGAGGCGAAGGATCTGAGGATCGCGGGCGCCGCCGCCGCTGCCCGAGATCGCACCCTCGGCAGCCAGCGGAGAAAAGACAGGATAGAGGCCCAGAGCGGTCAGCAGATGATAGAAACGGCGGCGGGTGAGATTCATAGACGCTCCTGTTCATTCGATGAAGGGATTGGGGCGACAGGCGTCAAAATGTTGATTCTGCGTGGCTGGCCGGTTGCGCAACCTTTTGCCGGGAATCGCGTCAGCAAATGCGACGCCCGGGTATTTTCATGCCTTTCTTACCCGCAGGGGGCCTAAAATATTAGCTGATATGGCAAGTCGAGTTCTTCGTGCATCGATTGCGGTGGTGGTGTTTCTGTCGGCGGTTGGGTTCGCGCGGGCGGATGCGGCGCCCTTCGATCTGACTGGCCCCAAACTGGAAGTGAAGGTCACGCGCGGCAGCAAGGTGCTGCCCATTTCCGAAGTGCCCAATCTGGTCGTGGGCGATCGGGTATGGATCAAGGCGGACCTGCCGGAGGGCCAGTCGGCGCACTACCTGTTGGTCGCCGCCTTTCTGCGTGGATCGACAAACCCGCCGCCGGAGAGCTGGTTCTTCCGCCAGGAGACGTGGAATCGCAAGACCGGAGACGAAGGACTCAGCGTGACCGTGCCGCAGGGCGCGCAGCAGGTGGTGGTGTTTCTTGCGCCGGAGACGGGTGGCGATTTTCGAACGTTGGTCAACGCGGTACGAGGCCGGCCGGGCTCGTTCGTGCGGGCTTCTCAGGATCTGAACCAGGCAATGCTGGACCGCTCGCGGCTGGATACGTATCTGGCAGCGGTGCGCACCATCAACGCGACCGATCCTGCCAAACTGAAAGACGCCACTCCCCTGCTGGGCCGCAGCCTGGGAATGAAGATCGACGACAAATGTCTCGACCGCATACCGGAGTTACAGGCAGCCTGCCTGACCCAGGGACAGGATGCGCTGATCCTGAATGACGGGCACAGCGCGTCGATTGTGGAGGCGTTGACTTCAGGGGCAAGCGGCGATCTGGCCATGCAGCTGAGCTATACGCCACAGGCGAGCTATGGGTATTACAGCCCGTATGTCGGATCCGTGGTGGATATGGCACGCATTCTCGATACGTTCCACACCGCGCAGTATCAGTACATTCCGGCCTTGGCCAGCGAGCGCACGGAGACTTTGGCGCTGATGTTGAATACTCCGCCCTCGTTTCACAATCCGAAGTCGGTGCTGGTGACGGCTCTGCCGGCCGTCGAGGCGGCGCAGCCGCCGCCGTTGCACCCGGTTGATTCCAAACAGAACTATTGCGCGGAGAAGAACTCGCTGGTGCTGGCAGTAGACGGGGCGCCGCTCGTCTTCTCCACCGGCTATGCGCATGACACGATTCTGCGGCTGAAAACGAAGGACGGGAAGACGATTGATGAGCCGGTGAAACCGGATGCCCAGCAGGGTGGACTGGTGCTGGAGGCGAAGGATCTGAGCGCCAGCGATTTCGGCAACTCCATCGACGCCTCGCTGCATGGCTACTGGGGTTTCGAGAAGTACGATGGGCCGACTTTCCGCCTCGAAAACACGCACGCGCAGCACTGGGAGCTGGCGGCGGCCGATCGCGATGCGCTCATCGTCGGACGCGAAGATACGATTCATCTCTCGACCGACGATGCAAGCTGCGTCGATACCATCCTGGTGAAGGATTCGACCGGGAAGGAGCTGAAAGCCGACTGGAAGGCGACCAGCCCGGACGAAGTCGAGGTCAAGGTGCCGCTGAAGGAGACGCATCCGGGATCGCTGCTGCTGGAAGTCAAGCAGTACGGCACGGTCACGGCGCAGACCATTCCGCTGCGGGCTTTTGCCGAGGCCGGGCACCTGGACAGCTTCACGATCCATGCCGGCGATCCGCAGGGGATCCTCAAAGGCAGCCGTCTGGAGGATGTGGCGAGCCTGACGCTGAAGGGCGTCACCTTTGTCCCGGGGAAGATCAATTCAACCATGGGCAGCGATGAGCTGCCCATGGTAGCGAAGGATGCGAAAGCCGCTGCGGCATTGCATTCGGGCGATGCGGCGAAGGCCGAGGTAGCGCTGACGGACGGACGCACGATGGATGTGGATACGGCGGTGGGGTCGCCGCGGCCGAGCGTTGCCATGATCGGGAAGAGCGTGCAGGATTCCGCATCGAGCACGGGGAGCAACATCCAGCTCGCGAACCAGGATGAGCTGCCCCAGGATGCGAAGCTGACCTTTTCCGTGCGCGCCCAGTCTCCGGTGAGCTTCACACGCGGCGAGCAGCTCGAAGTGGCTACCGAAGATGAGGCGTTTTCGACGACGCTGAGTCTCGATAACGGAAAGATGACGCTGGAGAATGCCAAAGTCGCGCTGGCAACGCTCGATCCGGCGAAGGCATTTGGCCCGTCGGCCTTTGGTCCGCTGAAGTTTCGCGTGATCGACAATGGGGCGGACGGCGACTGGCAGCCGCTGGCGACGCTGGTGCGCCTGCCCGTTCTGCACGATCTCAAGTGCCCGTCCGGTGCGGATCAGCAGTGCCGCCTGAGCGGCTCGAATTTGTTTCTGGTGGATTCGGTGTCCAGCGATCCGCAGTTTGCCAACCCGGTGCAGGTGCCGGATGGCTTCCCTGGATATGTGCTGCCCGTACCGCATCCGGATGGCGGGGAGCTGTACGTGAAGCTGCGGGACGATCCATCGGTGGTGAACCAGGTAACGCTGGCTGCAGAGAAGCTGCCGCCCCCGCCTGGCGAAGCTCCAACCCATCAGCACGCGGCCCGCGCGGCCTATCATGAGGGGGAAGCGGCCCCTGCGCCGGGAACGCCCGCGGCGAAGGGCAGCAGCAACGGTCCGGCAAAGCCGGCAGAACCGCCCGCCGCCTCTCCGGCTCCTCAGACGCAACCGCCGGCGAACCCGCCCAGCCAGGCTCCACAGACACAGTCGCCGCCCACGCAGTCTCCACAGGCACAGGCTCCGCCGTCAACAGGGCCGGGACAGGGACAAAGCGGGGCATCCAGTCCAGCCGCGCCTCAACAGCAGGCCAATCCCCAGCCGCCGGCGCAACCGCAGAGCGGAAGCAGCGCCCCGGCGAGCCAGGGAAAGTCGACTTCAACGGCTACGCCGGGTGCGTCGGCGCAGCAGTCCTGATCCAGCCACTCGCCTCCGGCGAGGACCAGGGATCAGGGAGAAACAGGGCCGGAAACTGAACCAGGGGCAGGAGTAGGATGGTTGCGGTCCTGTGCAGCGGCCACCTGGAGTCATCCGGGCGCGGCCGGTCATCATGGCGTAACAGCCAATCGGGGGGAGTTCTGGTGATGCGTCTTGCCTCTGTCTGTCTTGTCCTCATGTGTGCAGCGTCCACGGGCTTCGCGCAGGTGCCCACAGCTCCGGCTGCGGAACGGGCCGCGCCAGCTTCAGGCCCCATCACAATCGATGTCGAGGTAACGGATAAGGCAGGAAATCCGGTTCCGGGGCTGCAGCAGCAGGATTTCACTTTGCTGGACAAGGGTCAGCCGGCGCCGATCCTCACTTTCCGAGCGCACAGCTCTGCCGCCGCGACCCCGCAGCCCGCTCCGGATGCGCCGGTGATGGTGCTGCTCATCGACGACGTCAACGCCGGGTTCCAGTCAGTCAGCAACGAACGAATCCAGATTGACGAGTATCTTCACCGCAACGGAGGACATCTCCCCGTGGCGGTGACCCTGGCCTTCCTGTCGGAGCGCGGCTTCAGCCAGGTGAGCCAGCCTTCGACAGACGGCAATTTGCTGGCATCGGTCCTGGACAAACATCAGGCAGAGCTGCGCGATATCGGGCGATCGGCGGGATTTTACGGCGGGGCGGAGCGGCTGGAGCTGTCGCTGCGCGCGCTCCAGGCGCTGGGGCGCTACGAGGAGAGCGTTCCGGGAAGAAAGCTGGTGGTGTGGGTCAGCCCCGGGTGGTGGACCTTCGATAACCCCAACGTCATTGTCTCGAGCCAGCAGCAGCGAAGCTTCTTCGATCTGATCGTGAACCTCTCAGATTCCCTGCGGCGCGGACGCGTGGTGCTGTACGCCGTCGATCCTTCAGGTATGGGCGACGCAGGCTCCTTTCGAACCTTTCTGTGGAAGAACTACCTCAAGCCGGTCCCAGGCCCGAGCCGGGCGGATCCCGGCGATCTGGCGCTGCAGGTCATTTCGACCCAGAGCGGAGGCAAAGTTCTGTTCGGCAGCAACGACATTGCCGGGGAGATTGGTCAGTGCGCCGAAGACGCTTCGGCCTGGTACACGCTGAGCTTCGATCCGGCTCACTCCGAGAAGCCGGACACGTGGCACGATCTCGCGGTCAAGATCGACAAACCCGGCGTGATCATCCGTACCCGCAACGGCTATTACGCCCAGCCCTGAGCCCCTGAGAGATCGGTTTGATTGAAGGGCGCCGCAGTTCAACAGCGGAGCGGGTCGCCATGCGGCGAGCCGCGCATCAGCTCTACGACGATCCCGTCGTGTTCGAGGATCCACTCGCCTTTCGTGTGCTGAGCGACGAAGCGGCGGCGCGGGTACGCAACGGCGCGGAAGACGAGAATGGCACCGCCTGGGCGCGGGGATTACGTGCTTTCGTGGCCACACGCAGCCGCTTCGCGGAAGAGGAACTGGCGGCGGCGGTGCAGCGGGGCGTACGGCAGTATGTTGTCCTGGGAGCGGGACTGGACACCTTCGCTTACCGAAACTCGCTGGATGGTTTGCAGGTATTCGAGGTGGATCACCCAGCCACGCAGCAGTGGAAGCGGGAGCGGCTGGCGCATGCGGGCATCGCGATCCCCGACTCGCTGCGATTTGCTCCGGTCGACTTCGAGCGGCAAACTCTGCTGTCGGGGCTGGAGGCGGCGGGCTTTGCAAGGGAAAAGCCGGCGTTCTTCTCGTGGCTGGGAGTCGTGCCTTATCTGACGGCCACTACGGTGATGACGACTCTGACCCTGATCGGTGGACTGCCACAGGGCAGCGGGGTGGTCTTTGATTATTCCGTTCCTCGGGAGCTGATGGGCGAGGCGGAGCGGAGGGCGTTCGAGTTTCTCGCGGAGCGTGTGGCGCGAGCCGGCGAACCGTTCCGGTCCTTCTTCGTGCCGGAAGAGCTGGCGGAGCAGCTACGCACCCGCGGATTCACGGCGATCGAGGATCTCGACGGCACTGCGATTCGAGCGCGGTGGTTTGGCCCGCGTCAGCAGGAGCAGGGTAAGCAGGAGCAGGGTCAGCCGGAGCAGAGACAGCCGGAGCAGAGACTGCACGGTCGCTCCGGCCACCTGTTGTGCGCGTGGGTATAGACGCTGCCAGTTTGATCGTCGCAGCTCGGAGAGCCCATCCCCGCCCGTGACTGCTACATATTGGTGTGGCCGGCCCGCATCTCCTCATTGAAAGCCGGCCGGGTCACGGCCAGAGCCGCATCGAGTTTTGCGCGATATTCCTCGGAGCGGCTCAACAGCATCGGCGTGGCGGCGGCGTATTCCTGATCCAGAGCGAGCATGCCCTGGCGCGAGAGATCGGCGGCCATGCGGGACAGCTCTTCCGCAGTCGTATTCAGGTACTGGGCGTCGCGGGGATCGGCGACCCAGACGGGCTGACTTCCGCCGAGGACGCCGGAGAGCCAGTAGACCTTCAGCGCCAGGAAATCCATGCGGCTGCGGTCGTCGGTGTCGGTGAAGAAGAACTTCTTCTGCCAGCGGCTGTAGTAGCGGGTGGTGACCGGAACGGGCTGGCGGTTGCCGCTTTTCAGCAGCTCCAGCTGGCCGCGGTCGAGGGTCTTGCGGACAGCGTTGTAGATGAAGGTCTCCGCGTAGGGCTGTTCGGGTGCCGGAACGATCTCGGCAAAGGTGACGGTCATGCTGGCGGAGACGAGGGTGTGGAGCGGCGATGCCGTGCCGTCTTCAAGATGCAGGGTGCCGTGGACGATAAACGTATCGGCGCCGGAGGTGGAGCGGTGGAACGGCCACTCAAAATGGCTGAAGCTGACCGGCAGACCCGCCAGCGTCACATAGGCGTCGGGGCGCGGATTGCGGAGCCGCTTCGCCGCCTCACGGAGGTGGCTGGTCATCTCCGGAAGCAATTCGGGCTTATCGAAATCAAAGACTTCGCTCAATTCCAGCAGTAAGGTACGCTCGGCCGTCGCATCGGGGCTGCTGCCGAGGCGGAAACGCGTGGTGGCGTGACCGCCGAAATCCTTCCCGGCGTCGATCGAGAGAACGGTGAGGCCTGCCTGCTGGGCAGCCTTCTGAAGATTGGCGGTCAGGGTGGTTCCGAGGTGGGTACTCATAAGTTTCTGCGGTTTGCAGCTTTGATTGTAACGGCTGGAATGAGCATTGCGAAAACCACGGCCAGCCTTCGGGCTGCCAGTGACGCGGGTGGGATCGCAGGAGCCGAATGTTAAGGGTATGATAACCAGATGGCCTGGCTGGGATGAACGGATCTTCAGCGGGCTGCAACTTTCTTCGGCAAATATCGTCTGGAAGTAAATCGGACGAGGGAGGTTAACCTATTCCTGTGCTAACCGTGCGACGCACTCTACTGGTGGCGCTGGCATCGATCGAATTGCTGGTTCTGTTGGCAGTATTCACCAAGCCTGCGTATGGCTACGTAGATCCGGGATCGGGCCTGCTCGCCTTCCAGGTCGGAGGCTCGATGCTGGCGGGAGGATTGTTCATCCTGCGCTCGAAAATCCGCAAGCTCTTCCGGATGGCCCCACCGCCGCAGGAAGAAACATCGCCTGAAAAGAGCGCTCCCACCGAAACGGCTGAGTAATGGCAACGGTCGAGCTGCCGCTCGAGACATTTCGCGATCCGGCCGGTTCGCTGCGCTTCGATGGGGACCGCGTCCTGCGGCGTGTGCACCCCGACCATGCACAAGCTGCACTGCGCTTCCTTCGTTCCGATCTGGCCGGCGAGTGGACAGGGAGCGGACGGCTCATCGGAACCCAGTTCATTCCGGGTGACGACGGTGAGCTGACCCTTGAACACCCGCGGATCTTCTTTCCTGCTTATCCGTGGGAGTGGACGCCGGCGGCGTGGATCCGGGCTGCGGAACTGACGCTCGATCTGTGCGAAGCCCTGCTGCCGCAGGGACTGATCCTCAAAGACGCTACTCCGCTGAATGTGCTGTTCCAGGGGACGCGGGCGGTCTTTGTCGACGTGCTGTCGATCGATGAGCGGGAGCCGGGCAGTCCGCTGTGGCTGGCGTACGGCCAGTTTGTCCGGACATTCCTGCTGCCGTTGCTGGCGTACAAATATCTGGGCTGGCCGCTGGCGGCTTCGATGCAGAAGCGCGATGGCTATGAGCCGGCGGATCTGGCTCCTTACCTGAGCCGGTGGCAGCGCTGGCGGGAGCCGTTCCGTTCGCTGATCACGCATGCCGCTCCTGCTCGAGAAGAACGGCGGAGCGAGCGCGCAGAATACCACGAAGGTTCGACAGGATCCGGCCGCGGCGCGGTCGACGCTGCAGCGGAATCTGGCTGCGCTGCGGCGGCAACTCCAGCGGCTGGCGCCGGATCGGCGAGCGACGCGGTGGAGCGGCTATACCGAGACCGCGGATCATTATGGCAGCGACGATCAGCAGCGCAAGCAGCGGTTTGTGCGCGAGGCGCTGACCACCGCGCAACCGCGGTCAGGTTCTGGATCTGGGAGCGAACACCGGGGTGTTTTCGCGGATCGCGGCGCAGTGCGGCGCGAATGTGGTGGCGTGGGATACAGACCCTGGGGCGACGGAAGAAAACTGGCGTGAGGCGCAGCGGCTGAACGTGCCGGTGCTGCCCATCCTGGCGAATCCGGCGCGGCCGACACCGGCTGCGGGCTGGCGCAATCGCGAGAGCCTGGCGCTGCTCGACCGGGCGCGGGGACGATTCGACTGCGTGATGATGCTGGGCCTGATCCATCACCTGCTGCTCTCGGAGCAGATTCCGCTGGCGGAGATTGCGGGGCTGGTCGCCGAACTCACGCTCCGCTGGGCGATTGTGGAGTGGGTGCCGGCGAGCGATCCGCGGTTTGTCGATCTGATGCGAGGCCGCGCGGCGCTGTACGGGCACCTGGACGAGGCGGCGTTTGCCGCCGCGATGGGTGTGTACTTCACGGTGGTGAGACGCGAGGCTCTGCCCAACGGGCGGGTGCTCTTCCTGCTGCAGGCCAGGTAAGAACGGGTGCAGGCAGGCGAACGCAAACACACGGCACAATCTGCGTCCTGGGCTGCTTCCTGGGCGCGGCGCTGGCTCGAAGGAGCAGGCGCGGCGGTTCTGCTGACGCCGGGACTGCTGTGGCTGCAGCTCTCGCGAACGCATATCGATCTGTATCACCGGCTGCTGCCGCTGACCACCGTCGATCGCGCTTTGGCGCTCGACCTGGTGCTGCTGTCGCTGGCGGCGATGATGGTGGTGTGGGCGCTGGAGGCGGCGGAGGCGCGATCTGCTGCCCGGCAGGCAGACGGCTCGAGGGCTGGACGAGGCGTGGTCCTGCTGCTGTGGGCGCTGTGGTTCGGGCTGCTGGCGGCGCGTGCCGTAGCGGGGCTGATCGTCGCGCAGGTGCTGTGGTGGCAGCAGATCACGACGGGACGGGCGTTTTTGCTGGTCGCGGTGGTGCTCGGCGCCGTATGGCTGGGATCGGGCCGGTGGTATCGCGGCACCGTGCGGGTGCTGCGCTTCGGGCTGATGCTGCTGGGCTTCTGCCTCTTCTGGATGGTGCCGGGGCTGGTGGTCGCCAGCCTGGCGCACCAGCCGCATGACGAAGCGGAGTTCCGCAAGCCGGTGGCGGCGATCGCGGCTCCGCATGCGCGAATCGTGTGGCTGCTCTTCGACGAGATGTCGTACGACCAGGTTTTTGCGCACCGCTGGCCGGGACTGGAACTGCCGAATCTCGACCGGCTGCGTGTGGAGAGCGCCACGTTTTCCAATGTGCAGCCGGACGGGTTCTTTACCGAAGATGTGATCCCCTCCCTGTTGCTGGGGAAGCCGATCGACGATGTGCTGGGGACGGCGCCGGGTTGGATGGTCTACCGGACGGCGGCGAAGGCTCCGTGGCAGCGGTTCGACGGTGGTCAGACGCTGTTTGCCGACGCGCAGCGGCAGGGATGGACGACCGGCGCGCTCGGTTCCTATAACCCGTACTGCCGCATCCTGCGGGATCAGCTGGATTTCTGCTGGATGGATCTGCAGTCGCTGCCCGATCACCTTTCCCGGGACCAGAGCACGCTGGGCAATGTCGCGGCGCCGCTCAAGGCGGATTGGGACCGGACGTTCGGGCACAAGCCGGCGGGCCGGCCGGCTGATCCCACTTCGCTTGCGACCGTGGGGGCGGTGCGGGCCGGAGATGCGCTCATCGGCGACACGGCTATCGACTTGTGCTTCATCCACTTACCAGTGCCGCACCCACCCGGCAACTACGACCGCCGGACGGGACGGATCGGTGCGGGCGGCAGCTACATCGACAACCTGGCGCTGTCGGACCGGGTGCTGGGACGCATGCTCGAGGACATCGCAGCAAGCGGAGCGGCGGACCGGACCACGGTGATCCTGTCCTCGGATCACAGCTGGCGAGTGTGGCTGTGGAGACACAGCTTCGGCTGGACGGACGAAGACGAAATGGCGTCGGGGCACGGGAAGTTCGATCCCCGTCCGATGTTGATGGTGCGCTTTCCCGGGGAGACAGGGGCGACGGAAATCAGCCGGCCGGTACCGCTGCTGGCGATGCACGAGATGGTGGAGCAGATGGTGGCGGGGAAGATCGAAAGCCCGCAGCAACTGGAGAGCTGGGCCGGCAGGCAGTAGGCCGGCACGGGCCGGCTGCCCCGTAGCCTGCCCTGAGCTTGCCGAAGGGTCTCGATTCGGAGACATGGGATATTGCGTGAAGCGCAACCCGGCTTTGCCTGCTCCCGGCCACCCACCGGGGAATCGTCAATCCCCCGCGCTCCGCACCAAGGTAATCGGTATTCATTCCAATGTACTTATTTCCCTGGAGCACGCAGGAAATTTGGCAGTCCAATTCTTCCCGTCTGGTATTCTGGACTTAGGTGGAAAGGAAAGAGGCTGCTCCCTGGAGCAGCCTTTTTCCGTTCGAAGACAGGCCTGCCCCGGCCAGCGACCAGATGATCCAATACCAGGCGCCAGAGCTCTGCGACGGCCAATACGTCGTTCACGAGTGTAAAGTAAATGACTTATTTTGAAATAGATAACCCCTCCCGGGGAATAGACGGAAGTTGTCGAACTCGCCAATACCAGCTAAGCCGTTAAGAATCAATCAGAAGCCAAAATCGGGTGGGGGGAGGGGGTACCCCGTGTCCTCACGGCAGGCTATGGGGCAACCGCCGTGAGGGTTCAGAAGCGGATCAGGGCGAGGCCGGAGTCGGGGTCGAATTGTTTGCGGAGATGTTCGGGGCTCTCGGTCAGAATCACTTCGCAGGTGGGGCGGATGTGAGCTTCCTGGAGGTGCCCGCCGTGAGCGCTTCCGTCGGATCGGCCGACGATGGCGTGGGCGTGGACCTGCGGCTCGCCGTCCTTGAGGGCGATGTCACCGATGAGGGAGAGAAGCTCGACCTGCTCGTCGAGGGCGACGGATGTCTGGTACTTTTTGGTCTCCCAGTTGAACCAGGCGAGGCGGACGGACGAGAAGGCTCCGATGGCCTTGAAGCTGCTGCCCGCGAGGCGCTCTTCTTTGGCGAAGGCCTGGAGGCCGGAGGCGAGTTCGTCGCCGGTGTCGAAGATGAGGACCCAGGTGCGGGGATGGTGTTCGAGGAGCTTGTGGCGCATGAGAAGTGGGATGCGGAGTGGGGCGGCTCAGGTAAGGCGGCGGGGCGAGGCGGCGGGGTGAGGCGAGGTGAGGGCTGAGGCGAGGGGCTGAGGCGAGGGGGTTGAAGCGAGGTAAGGCGAGACGAAGGGGATTGAAGGGTTACTTTGCGGGCGGTTTCGCAGCCCTCCGAGGCCGCGTGTCCGGATGCAAAACCGAAACCTCGGCCTGACGGCCGGAGCGGAATCCTACTGCCCCTGCTGCTTCCGCCGCGCCCTCCAGAACGAGGTCACCGCGAACCACGCAAACAGCACCGCCAGCACCGCGTACACCGCGAAATGCCCATCCCGCCAACTCGCTTTCTTGTAGACCTGCCAGGCGTGCGAGACGAAAAACAGCGTGAACATGGCGAAGAAGACTCCGGTGATCTCCAGCGTCAACACGCCCGTGGCATGAGCAAACGGCTTGACCAGCGAGGCCCCGAATCGCCCCGCGCCCCGCGCCAGCCGCCGTCCGCCCTCGGCATAGTTTGCCGCCGGTATAGCCCTGACGCGTCCTGCAGCAGCCGAAACCGTCCGCAGGGACTCCGAAGCCGCAGTCCCTGGATTCGCTGGACGCGCAGTCCCTGGGTTCGCTGGACGCGCAGTCCCTGGACGCGCAGACTCCTTCAGCTTCTCCGCCGCCACGCGCGCGCTCACTCCCAAAACCCGCCCCAGGCGATTCGGCCGCATGCCCAAAGTCTAGCAGCCGCCCCATGCGGCCACTCCCTCTGTTTCGCCTTCAGTCCTCCGTCATTCCCGGCGCATTACCTCTGCCGCCCAGCCCCGGCTCCCGCTTCCAATTGCCCCGCGGCATCATCAGAAGTAAGGTAGGGGAATCAGGCTCTGCGGTCCCACGCCGCCCACGCCAGGAAATCGAGGTCGTCACTTGAATCAGAAACTCCGCAAGCTGGTGCAGCAACTGGGCGAGGCGATCCACGAAAGCGTCTCCGAATCCTCACAGATCGCGGGCGTGGTCGCCGACATTCGCCGCCAGGGCTTCGAAGTTCTTCTTATGCTGGAGGCCACCATCGGCCTCAACGAGATCGAGGAGCAGCCTGAGGGCGCCGTCGATCCCTCCGCTGTCGATTCCTCCGAAGACGGTACCTTTACGGCCCAGGATCTCCACTTCCTCAAGTCCCTCCGCATCTCCGTCAGCGGCGAGCACGGCGAACAGGAAGACGCCTGATCCTGCCCCTCCCCGGCGCCCCAGGCGCAACCGCCTTCATTTGTGGTATATCTGGCCTTCGCTGCGACGCTTCGCGGCAAGGCAGTCAATCACGCGCAGAGCCTTTGAAAGGCGATCATGCCGATGCGAGATACTCTGGGTGTCCTTCTGGCGGGCGGTGCAGGTGAACGGCTTTTCCCCCTTACGCGCGACCGGGCAAAGCCTGCTGTTCCCTTTGGCGGTCAATACCGCATCATCGATGTAACCCTCTCCAATTGCATCAACTCCGATCTCCGCCGCGTCTACATCCTCACCCAGTACAAGGCACTCTCTCTCAATCGCCACATTCGCGAGGGCTGGACCAGCGTCGTCGCCCAGGAACTGGGCGAGTTCATCGAGATTCTCCCGCCCATGCAGCGCGTCAGCGCCAACTGGTATATGGGCACCGCCGATGCTGTCTACCAGAACATCTACTCCATCGGCTCCGAGCAGCCGCGCCACGTCCTCATCCTGTCCGGTGACCACATCTACAAAATGCACTACGGCAAGATGCTGCGCCAGCACCTCGACTCCGGTGCCGACGTCACCCTGGCCACGCTGGCCATTGAGCCGCACGAGGTGCCCCGCTTCGGCGTGGTCGAAGTCGCCCGCAACGGCGAGGTGGTCGGCTTTCTCGAGAAGCCCAAACAGACCGACCTGCGCTCTCCCTGGAATCCCAATATGGTCGACGCCTCCATGGGCGTCTACCTCTTCAATACCGACGTCCTGCTCCCCGCCCTCATCAAGGACGCCGAAGATCCCGACTCCCAGCACGACTTCGGGCACAACATCCTGCCTGCCATCCTCGGCAAGTACAAGATGTACGCCTACAACTTCGTCGACGAGAACCGCAAGGAAGCTCTTTACTGGCGCGACGTCGGTACCCTCGAGGCCTATTACGACGCCAACATGGACGTGGCCTCCGTCTCCCCGATATTCAACCTCTACGACAACAGCTGGCCCATCCGCACCCGCGTCCGCCAGTATCCGCCCGCCAAATTCGTCTTCGGGGAACCCGGCCGCACCGGCATGGCCATCAACTCGCTCGTCTCCGGGGGCTGCATCGTCTCCGGCGCCGTGGTCCGCAACTCCGTCCTCTCTCAGGACGTCCGCGTCAACTCCTACTCCGAAGTCGACTCCAGCATCGTCTTCACCCACGTCAACATCGGGCGCCACTGCCGCATCCGCCGCGCCATCATCGACCGCGACGTCCATCTGCCCGAGGGCACTGTCATCGGCTACGATCCCAACGACGACCGCCGCAACTACTTTGTTACCCCCAGCGGCCTCACCGTCGTCACCCGCGACTATTCTCTGTATGAGAATCCGGTAGCCCCCGACTTCCTCCAGGAACGAAGAGAATAGCCCTGTCACCCGGTAGCGAAGGAAGCTGCTTCTCGATCTCCCGAAGCGCCCGGTGTCTACACCGAATCCGCCGCCTCTCCTGCGGGGGAGGAAAGCTCCACGTCCCACACATCCCCGCGCGTCTCGCGCATCAGTGCAATCCCGATCAGCGTCACCACTGCTGAGCCGGTCAGATACCACCCCACGCTTCCCAACCCATAGCGGTGCCCCAGCCAGGTCGCAATATACGGAGCCATCGACGCTCCCGCAATCGCCGCTCCGTTGAACGCCAGCGACGTCCCCGTATACCGCACTTCAGTTGGGAACAGTTCCCCGATCACCGTCCCCAGCGGCCCGTACGTAATCCCCATCAGCGCATTGCCCACCGCCAGCATCACTGCCACGCCGATCCATCCGGCGCTGAATAGCGGCGCCAGCACCAGCCCGAAGAGCCCAATTGCGATCGTAATCCCCACCATCACCGGCTTGCGCCCTCGCTCCGCCAGCACCGCAGCCAGCGGGATCGTCGCCGCAAAGAACAGGATTCCCACCAGTTGCAACAGCAGGAACGTTCCCCGGCTGTAGCCCAGCGCGCTCGTCCCCCACGACAGCGCAAACACGCTCATCAGGTAAAAGATCAGAAAGGTCGACAAACTCCCCAGCAGCCCCGCCGTCAGAGCCCGCGTGTAATGGCGCACCACCGTCAGCATCGGCACCCGCACCGGTTCCCGCCGCTCTGCGCTCTCCCGGAAGACCGGCGTCTCCGTAATGGTCAGCCGGACATACAGCCCCAGCAGCACCAGCACCGCACTCGCCAGGAACGGCAGCCGCCACCCGAAGCGGAAGAACTGCTCGTTGGTCAGTCCCCGCGACAACAGCAGAAACACTCCGCCGGAGAAGAAGAAGCCAATGGGCGCGCCCAGCTGGGGAAACATCCCATACCACGCACGCCGGTGTGCGGGCGCGTTCTCGATGGCCAGCAGCACGGCGCCGCCCCACTCGCCGCCCAGCCCGATCCCCTGGCCGAAGCGGCACAGCGCCAGCAGCACCGGTGCCGCCATGCCAGTGGTTTTATAGGTCGGCAGCGCCCCAATCGACACCGTCGAAATCCCCATAGTCAGCAGCGCGATCACCAGCGTGGTCTTGCGCCCGATCCGGTCGCCAAAATGCCCGAAGAGAGCCGACCCGATGGGCCGCGCCACAAAGGCTATGGCAAACGTGGCCAGCGAGGCCAGCCGCGCCGACGCCGGATCCGACGCAGGAAAGAACAGCGCCGGAAACACCAGCACCGCCGCCGTCGCGTAGATGTAAAAGTCGAAGAACTCGATCGTGGTACCGATCAGGCTGGCAAACAACACCTGAGCCGGCGTATTGATCCGCTTTCGCGGTACAAGGAGGCTGGTATCCATTCAGGAATTGGAGGAGGATCGGGGTCGCTCGGCTGCAGAATTCGTCTCGGAATCTGTTCTCGATACCCTATCACGCCCCTCCGCTCCGCCCGGCACGCGCAGCAAACTCCGTCGTTCTGAGCGAAGCGCTTCGGCCGCCGCCTTGCCGGTGACCGAAGCAGCCAGAGGTCGAAGATCTGGCGGTTGCCGCACCCGTTTGGCTGCGCACTTGAAGCCGTGTCCTGATACAAATACCAGTTGACCGGGCGCGGGCCTTTTGGGTTCGGGGGACGGGCGTTTTTCAACCATGGAAGACAATCCCAAAGACTTTTACACGGCCGAGGATCTGGCGGATGCCGGGTGGTCGCCGGAACGGGAACTGGGGTTTCCGGGGGAGTTTCCGTTTACGCGGGGGATTCAGCCGACCATGTATCGGGGGCGGCTGTGGACCATGCGGCAGTACGCGGGGATGGGCGACGCAGAAGAGAGCAATCGCCGTTACAAATTCCTGCTGGCGCAGGGGACGGCGGGGTTGTCGGTGGCGTTCGATCTGCCAACGCAGATCGGGTACGACTCCGATGATCCGATGGCGCTGGGCGAAGTGGGCAAGGTCGGGGTGGCAATCGACTCGATCGAGGACATGGAGCGGCTGTTTGAGGGAATCCGGCTGGATCGTATCTCCACGTCGATGACCATCAACGCGACAGCGAGTATTTTGCTGGCGCTGTATGTGGCGGTGGCGCGGCGGGCCGGCGCCGAGGTGAAGAAACTGTCGGGAACGGTGCAGAACGACATCCTGAAGGAGTACATCGCGCGCGGGACATACATCTATCCGGTGCGACATGCCATGCGCATCGTGACCGATATGTTCGCGTGGGCGGGTGAAGAGGTGCCGGAGTGGAACACGATTTCGATCTCGGGGTATCACATGCGGGAGGCGGGATCGACCGCGGCGCAGGAAGTGGCCTTCACACTGGCGAACGGGATGGCGTATGTGCAGGCCGCGCTCGATGCAGGCCTGGATGTCGATGCGTTCGCTCCACGGCTGTCGTTCTTCTTCAACGCGCATAGCAATTTTCTGGAAGAGATTGCGAAGTTTCGCGCAGCCCGGCGGATCTGGGCGGGGATTATGCAGGAGCGGTTTGCGGCGAAGAATTCGCGCTCGTGGATGCTGCGGTTTCATACGCAGACGGCGGGGTCGACGCTGACCGCGCAACAACCGGAGAACAACATTGTGCGCACCGCGATTCAGGCGATGGCGGCGGTGCTGGGGGGAACGCAGTCGCTGCACACGAATGGCTACGATGAGGCGCTGGCGCTGCCGACGGAAGAGGCAGCACGCATCGCGCTGCGGACGCAGCAGATCATCGCGTGCGAGTCGGGCGTGGCGAATACGGTGGATCCGGTGGCGGGGTCGTACTGCATTGAGTCGCTGACCGGGCGGATTGAGCAGGAAGTGCGAGAGTATCTGGAGCGCATCGAGGCGATGGGCGGAATGCTGGCGGCGATCGAGCGGGGATGGGTGCAGCGGGAGATTCAGAACGCCGCCTACGACTACCAGCGCGCAGTGGATACGGGGGACGCGGTGGTGGTGGGGGTGAACCGGTTTACGCGGGAAGAAGAACCGCCGGTGCCGACGGTGCGGATGGATGAAGCGTTGGAACGGAAGCAGGTGGAGCGGGTGCGGGCGCTGCGCGCGAGCCGGGATGCGGGGCCCTGGCGGGCGGCGCTCGAGCGGGTGCGGGAGCATGCGCGGACGGGGGCGAATTTGATGCCGGCGATTCTGGAGGGGGTGGAGCGGCGGGCGACGGTGGGGGAGATTGCGTCGGTGCTGCGCGAGGCGTTTGGGGAGTATCGGGAGAGCGTGACGGTGTGACCGGATGCCTCGGGAACGGCACGGCTGAAGGCGTGCCCCTTCAAAACAGAACAACAGGTTGTAAAGCTGTGCCGGTCAAAGATGCGCGGTGTCGCCAGTCAGCTTTCGGGTTGCGCTTCGCGCGATTTCTCATGTCTCAGAATCGAGACCCTTCGCGAGCGCAGGGCAGGCTATGGAGCAGCCAGCGCGATTCCCGTATCCACCAAAACCAGGCAAGGCCATACGACTTCCCTGCCCGCTGCTCAGGGCCGCTCAGGCCAGGTATCGGGCCCCGGACAGCCTGCGCCCGATTGGACATTTGGGGCGGGAACATTGGAGTATGGGCGTGTGAGAAAAAATTCGAGCGCTCTGCTCCTGTTCGCTTCCCTTTTCTGTCTTTCCATCGCAGTTCCCACCTTTGCGGCCGAGGGCGGCGGGACCCGGCCGGCGCTGATTCCGCAGCCGCGAGAGTTTACGGCGCGGCCGAATGTATCGCTCAACGGCGGGGTGCGGGTGCTGGCGCCGGGGCGCGATGCCGAGGATCGCTTTGCGGCCGACGATCTGGAGGCGGCGCTGAAGGATCGCGGCGTACGGGTGAGCGGAGGCGCGATACGGATCTATCTGCTGCGCGACGACTCGTCGCTGGCGAAGCAGGTGCTGCGGCGGGAGAACCTGGCGTTTGACGCGGCCATGGACCCGGAGGGCTACGTGCTGGTGACCGGCCGGCGCGAGGCGTACGTGATCGGGCACACGGCGACGGGCGTGTTCTATGGAGCGCAGACGCTGCGGCAGCTGGTGACAGCCGGAGGCGAACCGGTGCTGCAGGGAGCGGCGATCCGGGACTGGCCGGCGATGAAGTGGCGCGGCGTGCAGGATGACTTATCGCGCGGGCCGGTACCGACGCTGGACTTTCAGAAGAAGCAGATTCGGACGTTTGCAGAGTACAAGCTGAACGTGTACTCGCCGTATTTCGAGAACACGATGCAGTACAAGTCGACGCCGCTGCCGGCGCTGCCGGGCGGGTCGATTTCGCAGGAGGACGCGAAGGCGCTGGTGGAGTACGCAAAGCAGTATCACGTGACCATCGTGCCGGAGCAGGAGGCGTTCGGACATCTGCACAAGGTTCTGACCTGGCAGGAGATATGCGCCGCTGGCGGAGATTCCAAACGGAGCGGTGCTGGCGCCGGGGCAGCCGGGATCGATGAAGCTGATCACGCAGTGGTTCGATGAGCTGGCGGGAATCTATCCGGGACCGTTTCTGCATATCGGCGCGGACGAGACGTTTGAGCTGGGGCAGGGGCAGACCGAGGTCGCGGTGAAAGAGCGCGGGCTGGGCGCGGTGTACATGGATTTTCTGACGCAGATCCACACGGCGCTGGAGCCGCTGCACCGGCAGCTGCTGTTCTGGGGCGATATGGCCATGAACAGCCCGGAGCTGGTTCCGCGGCTGCCGCGCGACATGATCGCGGTGCCGTGGCACTACGAGCCGGAGCCGGAGGGATTTGCGAAGTGGCTGGACCCTTACACGCACGCGGGCATGCAGACGTGGGTGGCGCCGGGGGTGAACGACTGGAACCGGGTGTGGCCGGACTTCAATATGGCGCTGGGGAATATCCAGGGCTTTGTGGCCGATGGGCAGAAGGTGGGCAGCACCGGGATGCTGAACACCATCTGGGATGACGACGGAGAAGGATTGTTTCTGGAGGACTGGTACGCGGTGCTGTTTGGAGCGGCGGCGGCGTGGCAGCCGGGAGCGAGCAATACGGCGCAGTTCCAGCAGGATTACGGGCCGGTGTTCCACGGCGATGCGACGGGCAACATTGACGAGGCGCAGAAGGCGCTGATGGCGGCGCACCAGGTGCTGGAGCAGGCAGGGCTCGAGGATGCGCGGGATGCGTGGTTCTGGGTGGATCCGTGGAGCGAGCAGGGCCAGCAGGTGGATGCGAAACTGCGGCCAGTGGCGGCGCAGGTGCGGCTGGATGCGGAGAAGGCGCTGACGCTGATTGCGCAGGCGCGGATGGCGGGCGGCCTCGAGGAAACCGACGCGCTGGACGCGATGGATCTGGGAGCGCGGCGCATCGACTTTCTGGTGTTCAAGTTTCAGACAGCGGACCTGGTCGCGGACGAGTACCGGCGCGCGTACGACGGGCAAAAGAATCCGGATGTCTCGAAGCATGAGTCGCGCGATCTGTGGAATCTGTCGGGGGTGAACGGGCGCTGCGAGGATTTGCGCGACGGCTACGACTATCTGAAGGCGCGCTACAGCGAAGTGTGGCTGAAGGAAAACCGGCCGTTCTGGCTGAACAACGTGACGGCGCGCTATGACGCGGCGGCGCGGCTGTGGGTGGAGCGGAGCGCGAAGATCGCCGAAGCGCGGGAGCAGTGGCACGATCATCACTCGCTGCCGGCGCCGGAGACGATCGGCATTCCGGCGGCTGCTGCGACGCCCGCGGCGAGCGGCGGGGCGAACTAAAAACTGCAAGCTCAACCGCAAAGGACTGCCGATTCCTTTTTGATGGTTCATCCGCCCCATCTGCGCGCTGTCGATCTGGTGCTGGTGGCGCTGTATCTGGCGGGGATCACGCTGTTCGGGCTGCGTTTTCGCAAGACGGGGGACCGGTCGCTGCGGTCGTATTTTCTGGCGGACCGCAATTTACCGTGGTGGGCGATTGCGCTGTCGATTGTGGCGGCGGAGACCTCGACGCTCACCATCATCAGCGTGCCGGGGCTGGCGTTCACCGGGGACTTCGGATTTCTGCAGCTGGCGCTCGGCTATCTGCTGGGGCGGATTGTCATCTGCATTTTGTTTTTGCCGCGGTATTTTCGCGGCGAGCTGATGACGGCCTACCAGGTGATCGGGGAGCGCTTTGGGCGAAGGCTGCACCGCTTCACCGCAGGGCTGTTCCTGGCCATGCGGGCGGCGGCGGAGGGCGTGCGGGTCTTTGCCGTGGCCATCGTGGTGGGCGTGGCCATCGGGACCGGCGATGTGGCGTCGATTGCGATTCTGTCGGTGCTGACGCTGCTCTACACGTTCGAGGGCGGTATGGCGGCGGTGATCTGGACCGACGTGGTGCAGATGTTTCTCTACGTGCTGGGGTCGCTGGTGGCACTGTGGACGGTGTGCCATCACATTCCAGGCGGATGGAGCGCGCTGCTTCACGACGCGGCTGCGGCGCACAAGCTGACGATGCTGCACTTCTCGTGGTCGGTGGCGGAGACGTACACGTTCCAGGCGGGCGTGCTGGGCGGATGCTTTCTGACCATGGCGAGCCACGGGACGGATCAGCTGATGGTGCAGCGGCTGCTGGCGGCGAAGAACCTGAAGGAGTCGCGGATTGCGCTGCTGGCCAGCGGCGTGGTGGTCTTTTTCCAGTTCACGCTGTTTCTGCTGATTGGCGCCGGACTGTGGGTGTATTACCAACACCTGGGCAGGACGCCGGGAGTGGCGGCGGACCGAATCTTTCCGGCATTCATTGTGGAACAGATGCCGGAGGGCTTTGCGGGGCTGATGATTGCGGCGGTGCTGGCCGCGGCCATGTCGAATTTGAGTGCGGCGCTGAATTCGCTGGCCTCGACCTCGGTGGTGGATTTTTATCTGCCGCGGTATCCGGACATTTCCGACCGCGTCCGGATCAGGCTGTCGCGGCTGATGACGGTGATTTGGGCGGCGGTGCTGTTCGCACTGGCCATGTTTTCGCGGGGCGGCGGCCACGTGGTGGAGATCGGCTTGTCGATCGCGTCGGTGCTGTGGGGCGGGATGCTGGGCGTGTTTCTGCTGGGCACGCTGACGCGGCGCGCGGGCGAGACGGGCACAATTGCGGGCTTGGCGGCCGGAGTATTGGTGGATCTGCTGCTGTGGATCCAGCCGCACGCACTGTCTTTTTCAGTGGCGGGGCACGCGATGGTGCTGCCGAAGATTGCATGGACGTGGTGGGTGCTGATCGGGTCGCTGGTGACCTGCGCGGTCGGTTACACGGCCAGCCTGATCTTCCCGGATGCGGAGCGGAGGGATTTGTAGCATGCGCCGTTATCTTTTTGAACTGGCGATGGTTTGCGTGCTGTTTTGGTGCGCAGGGATGGCAGGAGCGCAGCAGAAGTTCGCGACGATCGACGAGATTGTAACGCAGGCGATTACAGATCATAAGATTCCGGGCGCGGTGGTGATCGTGGGGCACGACGGGAAGGTGGTGTTCCGGCGGGCGTACGGGATGCGGTCGCTCGAGCCGACGCAGGAGCGGATGACAACGGACACGATCTTCGACATGGCGTCGCTGACCAAGTGCCTGTCGACGGCAACGGCGGTGATGCAGCTGTACGAGCAGGGGAAGATCGGGCTCAACGATCCGGTGGCGAAGTATCTGCCGGAGTTCGCGGCGAATGGCAAGGGCGATATTACGATTCGGGATCTGCTGACGCACTACTCGGGGCTGCCGCCGGATCTGTCGCTGAAGGAGCCGTGGACGGGAAAGGAAGAGGGATTCAGGCGAGCATTTGAGATTGCGCCGCTGCGGCCGCCGGGGGTGCGCTTCCAGTACAGCGACATCAACTTCATCATGCTGGGCGCACTGGTGGAGAAGCTGACGGGGATGACGGAGGATCAATATTTCCTCGAGCATGTGGCCGCGCCGCTGGGGCTGAAGAATGCGCGCTATCTGCCGCCGAAGGATTGGGTTCCGGAGATTGCGCCGACGCAGTGGGAGCACGGGGCGTCGGCGTCCGGGAATCCGGAGTCGAAGACGTTTCCAGGGGATGTGATGCTGCGCGGGGTGGTGCACGATCCGACCTCACGGCGGATGGGCGGTGTGGCGGGCCACGCGGGGCTGTTCAGCAATGCGGACGATGTTGCAGTGTACGCGCAGAACCTGTTGAGCCGGCTGGCGGGGCGGCCCAGCAAGTTTCCGCTGTCGCGCATAGTGCTGGAGAAGATGGTGGCGCCGGAGCAGCCGGCGACAGGGACGTCGCTGCGTGGATTCGGATGGGATATTGATTCGCCCTACTCGGGCAA
Source organism: uncultured Acidobacteriota bacterium (assembly GCA_963825195.1). GTDB lineage: Bacteria > Acidobacteriota > Terriglobia > Terriglobales > Acidobacteriaceae > Palsa-343. The sequence continues at coordinate 2,447,295 of CAWGSD010000005.1, read as the reverse complement.
TCGGGGGACGCTGTTTCCCGTGGGGTCGTTTGGGCATACAGGGTTCACGGGCACATCGCTGTGGATGGATCCCGTAAGCGATACGTATGTGGTGATTCTGACGAACGCGGTGCATCCGAACGGGCCGACGGGGATTACGGCGATGCGAGGCCAGATTGCGGATGCGGCTGCGATTGCCGTGGGGGTGCATGGGGACGGCGGCGCGCTGGCGGCGCGGATCACCGGATATAACGAGTCGTTGAGCGGGATGCGGCGATGGACGGCGCGCAACGCGGAGGTGAAGACAGGGATCGATGTGCTGGAATCGGACCACTTCGCGGAGCTGGCGGAGATGGCGCGGCAGCACGGTGGCAAACTGCGCCTGGGGCTGATGACCAATCAGAGCGGCGTGGATGGTGACGGGCGGCGGACGATCGATGTGCTCTTCCACAATGCGGCGCTGGCAGTGCCGGGGCTGACCCTTGATGAGCTGTTCAGCCCGGAGCATGGGATTGCCGGGACATACGACAAGCCAGGCGTCCCGAATTCGACCGATGCGGCGACAGGGCTGCCGGTGATCAGTTTGTATGGGGCGACGGATGCGGATCGGCGGCCTTCAGCAGATGCGCTGCGCAAGGTGGATGCGGTGCTGATCGATCTGCAGGATGCCGGGGTGCGCTTCTACACCTATGAAGCCGTCGTGCGGTATTTCCTTGAGGCGGCGGCGAAGACGGGAACGGAGATTGTGGTGCTCGATCGACCGAATCCGATCAACGGAGCATTTGTGCAGGGGCCGGTTTCAGATGAGGGCACAGAGAGCTATGTGAACTCGATGCTGATTCCGGTGCGGCACGGGATGACGATGGGGGAGCTGGCACGGTACAACAATCAGCAACTGCACCTGAATGCGCCGCTGCGGGTGGTGGCGATGGAGGGTTGGCAGCGCGGGGACTGGTTCGATTCGACGGGGCAAACGTGGGTGAATCCGTCGCCGAATTTGCGGGAGCTAGAGGCGGCGGAGCTGTATCCGGGGCTGGGGCTGATCGAGGGCACGAATATTTCGGTGGGGCGCGGGACGGATACACCGTTTGAACAGTTCGGCGCGCCGTGGGTGGATGGGCGGGTGCTGGCGCGTTATTTAAATGGCCGCGATCTGCCGGGGGTGCGGTTTCTGCCGGTGGAGTTCACGCCGGAAAAGCCGTATCCGTACGCGGGCGAGGTATGCCATGGGGTGCGGATTCTGGTGACGGAGCGGAATGTGCTGGATGCGCCGGAGCTGGGCGTGGAGATCGCGGCGGCGCTGCATCGGCTGTATTCGCAACAGTTTCAGTTACATAAAATGAAGACGCTGCTGGAGAACCGGTCGGTTCTGGAGGAGCTGGAGGCGGGGAAGGACCCGGAGCGAATTGCGGAGGATTGGCGGCCAGGGGTGGAGCAATTTGAGGAGTTGCGGAAGGGGGCACTGTTGTATGGGCGGTGAGGTGCAGCGAACAGTATCGCCTTTAGCCGCCAGGCAATCCCTATGCCCGATCGGCAGTGCCGGGGGTCTCCTTGTTCATGTAATAGCCAATGCCGGCGAGGATGAAGCCGGTGGCCATGAGGGCGTGGCGGACGGGTGCAGAGACGAAGAGCCTGCCGATTTTCCAGAGGCTGGGCGCGGGCGTCATACGGCGCGCGTTGCGGTCCTGGAGCTGAGGGGGAATGGAGCGCTCGATGGATTCGATGAGCTCGGGGTCGAGCTTGCCGAAGAGCTTCGAGAGCGCCAGGAAGTTGCGCATGGCGCGGATGGATTCGGGCTGGGCCGCGGCATGGGCAACGTAGCCGACGAGATCGTCTCCGGCGCCGACGGCTCCGCGCAGGGTGCTGAGGACATTGCGCTGATGCAGGACCTCGATCAACTCGAGGAGTTCGAGGAGAGCGGCAGCGTGTTCGGCGGGTGCTTCGGCGAGGCGTTGCGCGAGTTCAGCCTGAGCGTTGCGGGGTGGGAAGTCGAGCTGAATGGGTTTGGCCATGACTAATCCCTCCGGTTCGCAACTTGTTTGGGGCTGGCGGCGGGCTGAATCTGCACGAGATCTGTGCCGGGCATGCGGTAATTCGGCAGCGCCCACTTGCGCTCGACTTCGACCCCGTTCTGCGGGATGCCTTTGTGGAAGCGGTGATTGGTATGCGGGAGCGGCGGGCGGCCGCGGCTGGGCAGCGGCTCAATCTGCACGGGCGTTTCTTTATACGCCGGAGTATGCACGTCGACATCGACGTTGTTGCTGGTGAGGGTGTTGATGGGCTGGCTGCGCGAGTTGAGAGGCGCGTACACCTGATTGCCGCTGACGCGGTCGGTGACAAGAACGCGGAGCTGGATTTCGCCGTCGCGCGATTTGACCTTTACCCAGCGGCCGGATTCAAGGCCACGCTCTTTGGCCAGCTCGGGCGAGACTTCGAGGAACGTGTCGGGCACCTTCATGACGATGCCGGGGATGCGGTAGGTCATGTTGCCGGCCTCGAAGTGCTCGAGCATGCGGCCGTTGTTGAGATGCAGATCGTACTCGGAGTCTTCTGTCTGGCTGGGCTCGTTCCAGTGGATGGGGTGGAACTTTGCTTTGCCATCGGGGAAATGGAAACGGTCGGTATAGAGGAGCGGGGTGTCGGTGCCGTCCGCCTGCACGGGCCATTGCAGGCTGTTGTAGCCGGCGAGGCGCGCGTAGGTGACGCCGGCGAAGAGCGGCGCGATACCGGCGCACTCGTCCATGACGTCGGAAGGAGATTTGTAACTCCAGCCGGCACCGAATCGGTTGGCGATGTCCTGAATGATGGCCCAGTCGGGGCGGGTGCCGGGCAGCGGCTTCATGACTTCATAGAGGCGCTGAATGCGGCGCTCGGTGTTGACGAAGGTTCCTTCCTTCTCGAAGGAGGGCGTTCCGGGGAGGATGACGTCGGCGTACTGACAGGTGAGGGTGAAGAAAAGCTCCTGCACGACGAAGAGGTCGAGTTTTTCGAGGCCGGCGGCGAGGTAGTGTTTGTTGGATTCGGAGCTGATCATGTCCTCGCCGATGAGGTAGAGGGACTTGATTTTGCCCTCATGCATGCCGTCCACCATGAGGTGGTTATCCATGCCTTCGCTGGAGGGGAGCTTGACGCCCCAGGCGAGTTCCCAGTGCTCGCGGACTTTGGGATCGGAAGCGTCCATGTAGCCAGGGTATTTGTCGGGCATAGAGCCGAAGTCGGAACAGCCCTGGACGTTGTTGTGGCCGCGCAGCGGATAGCCGCCGGTGCCGGGCTTGCCATAGTTGCCGGTAAGCAGGAGAAGGTTGGAGATGGCGGTGGAGGTATCGGAACCGTGTTTGTGCTGGGTGACGCCCATGGCCCACAGGATGCAGGCGGTTTCGGCGTGGGCGAGGTCTTCGGCCACGGTCCTCAGAGTGGCGGCGGGGATGCCGGTTTTTTCTTCGGCGAATTCGAGGGTGAAGGGCTGAAGGCTTTCGGCGTACGCTTCGAAGTTGTTGACGCGGGCATCGATGAAAGCCTGGTCGTGCCAGCCGTTGTCGAGGATGGTTTTGGCGACGGCGCTGATCCAGATCATGTCGGTGCTGGGTTTGGGCTGGAGCCAGATGTCGGCGCGCTCAGCCATCTCGTTTTTGCGGAGGTCGGAGACGATGAGGCGCTGGCCCAGCAGCTTATGGGAGCGCTTGACGCGGGTGGCGAGGACGGGATGGTTCTCGGCGGGATTGGCGCCGACGATGATGACCAGAGCGGCGCGCTCGATGTCGGAGATGGAGCCGGAATCGCCGCCGTAGCCGACGGTACGGGTGAGTCCTTTGGTGGCGGGCGACTGGCAGTAGCGGGAGCAGTTATCGACGTTGTTGGTGCCGATGACGCCGCGAGCCAGCTTCTGCATCAGGTAACTCTCCTCGTTGGTGCACTTGGAGGAGGCGATGAATTCGAGGGAGTCGGGACCGTGCTGGGCGCGGATCTCGGTCATGCGCCGGGCGATGAAGTCGAGGGCCTCGTCCCAGCTGCACTCGCGGAACTTGTCGCCGTCGCGCATGAGGGGCGAGGTAAGGCGGTCGCCGCTGTTGACGTAGTTGAAGCCGAACTTGCCCTTGACGCAGGTGGAGATGCCGTTGGCGGGGCCGTCGTGGGGCTCGACTTTGAGGATCTGGCGGTCGCGGTGCCAGATATCGAAGGAGCAGCCGACGCCGCAGTAGGTACAGACGGTCTTGGTCTTCTGGGTGCGGACCATGCGCATGTCGGCTTCGGCCTGAGAGACCTGGAGTATGGGGCCATAGCCGAGCTCGGGCTCGATGCCTTTGACGACGTCGATCATGTGCCCGAGGGCCTGAGCGGGAAGGCCGGTGAAGTAGCCGGCTTCCCCGAGCATGGATTTTTCCATGAGCGCATTGCAGGGGCAGACGGTGACGCAGTGGCCGCAGGAGACGCAGCTGGATTCGCCGATGGTCGAGCCGCCATCCCAGAGGACGCGGGGATGCTCGTCTTCCCAGCGGATGGAGAGGGTCTCGTTAACCTGGACGTTCTGGCAGGCTTCAACGCAGCGTCCGCAGAGGATGCACTGATCGGGATCGTAGCGGTAGAAGGGGTTAGTCTCGTCCTTCTCGTATGGCTTTTGACGGTAGGGAATGGACTGATGCTCGACCTTGAGGAGCGCGGTGGTGTTGTGGACGGTGCAGTTCTGGTTGTTGTTGTCGCAGACCGTGCAGTAGAGCAGGTGATTGCCGAGGATGCGGTCGAAGGCTTCGCGCTGGGCGGCCTGGGCGCGGGAGGATTCGGTCTCGACGCGCATGTTGGCCTCAACCGGCGTACCGCAGGCGCGGACCAGCTTGCCATTCACTTCGACCATGCAGGTGTCGCAGGTCTGGATGGGGCCGAGTTGGGGGTGGTAGCAGACCTGGGCGAGCTCCTTGCCGGTTTCGCGATTGATGGTGTCAATGAGGGGTTCGCCGGCGATGCCCTGCACGGTGCGGCCATCCACGCTGAGGTCGACGGGTGGGGCAGTATGATCCGGGGCGGCTTTCTCGACGTTGAGAAAGTGGGGACGAACGGCAGTCTCCTGGCTCATGATCTCTAAGATGCGACTGGAGACGGGCGTGTAGCAAATGGGTCTTGCATCGCCTGCGCTCGGAGTGACCTTTTTATTCAGGTGTTCGTTGTCTGGGTCTGTGGAATCCCGGGCCTCAACAGCGAGACCCGGGGCAGCCGGACTTTGTTGCTCTGCTTTGTTGCTCGGCTTTGTGTGTGCCTTTGCTGCCGGGAGAGGTTGGCAAGCAGGTTCCTCCGCTTCGCTTCGCTACGGTCGGGAGGACAAGGTATTGGTTCGGGATCACGAGATTATTTCCGGCCCGCGGTGGGTTAGCCGGCCTGTTCTTTCTCTTCGGCTTCGACGCTGAAGCCGAGTTCGCGGAGCTGGCGGGCGGTGGCGTTGAAGGAGCGGCCTGGGTCTTCAGCGACGGCGGGGCTCATGCCAACTTCGAGCACCTTGCTTTTGAAAGCATCGCGGTTGTCGAAGCGGGGTGTGCCGCCCTGGATGCGATACGGGTGCTGATTCTGGTTGGGGAGAAGGCTGGCGGTCACTTCGATGGGGCCGGCGTCTTTGAAGTCGAGGTGAAAGCAGACGGAGGCGGGCTTGTCTTCGGGCTTGGTTTTGAGGGGCATGGGCGGGGGCTCTCCGTGGAGGTGGATGCGCGGCGGTGGTGAGCCGTTGCGTTGTCGGCTTCCCTGCTCCGGGTTCGCGGGTCGATGAGGCCGCGGCGGTCGAGGGGGCCGCACGCACAGAGCAGCGCGGCGCCAGGTACAATCAGACCGCATGCCGGAGTCTTCCGATCACGGGCGCGCGTCCACCGTAAAGGCCACGTTTTCGCTGCCGGTGGGCGGAGGCTTTCTGCACGCCAGCGCGGTCGTGCCGGCGGAGCGGACGACGCTGACCGAGCTGCTGCCCATCATCCAGAACCTTGAAAACGCGATTGTAGGGAGGGTGGCCGAGGAGGCCAGCCAGGCGGGAACGCCGATTTCGTGTGGACCCGGATGCGGGGCGTGCTGCCGGCAGATGGTGCCGGTGAGCTTGTTCGAAGCCGAGGCGCTGATGGAGTGGATGCGAACGCTGCCCGAGACGCGGCGGACGGAGCTGGAGGCACGGTTTCATCGGGCGCTGGCAGCACTGCGGGATGCCGGGGTGATCGAGAAGATCCTGAGCGCGGATTGGTCGGATGGTGGAGAGCCGGCGACGCAGCTGGCGATCGATTATTTTCATGCGAGAGTTCCCTGCCCGTTTCTGGAGAACGAAAACTGCGGGATTCACCCGATGCGGCCGCTGAGCTGCCGGGAGTATCTGGTGACATCGGCGCCAGCGCTGTGCGCGGACCCGGCGGCCCATGCGGTGGACGGGGTGCGCCTGCCGCTGAAGCTGTCGCGCGCTCTATATGCGTTTGGGCGGGAGGTAGAGCAGGATCCGCGGGGATGGATTCCGCTGGTGTTTCTGCTGGCCTGGGGCAGGAGCGGGGTGAGGCCGGGCGAGCGGGTGGCGGGGACGGGCGAGGAAGTATTGCAGGTATTTCTCCAGCAGGTGGCGGAGCTTCCAGGGGCAGAGGCTGCGGAGTAAGGGGCCCGGCTTTACAGGACGATGGGTCATCTGGCAACCTGATGGCCCGTTCCGGCGAGAAGATCGAGTGCGGGGGAGCCACGGTGAGAGTGGAAGTGGCAGCGCTGACCGATGTGGGTTGCCGGCGCAGCAACAATGAAGACAGCTTCGGCTACGATCTGGCGGCGCAGGTGTTTGTGGTCTGCGACGGGATGGGCGGCATGGCGGCGGGGGAGCTGGCCAGTGGAACGGCAGTGAAGGAATTGCTGGAGGGATATGCGGCCGACGGCAGCGCGCAGGCTGAGGAGCGGCTGTATCGGGCTATCGCGCAGGCTAACCGGCAGGTATGCGCGCTGGCCGAACAGAATGAGGAACTGCGGGGGATGGGCACCACGCTGGTGGCGGCGTGCGTGAACGGCGGCAATCTGGTGATCGGAAATGTGGGCGACAGCCGGGCGTATTTTCTGCGCGACGGGGTGTGCGCGCAGATCACGCACGATCACTCTTTTGTGGCCGAGCAGGTGCGGAGCGGGATGATGAATGCGGAGGAGGCGGAATCGTCGCCGCTGCAGTCGCTGATAACGCGCGCAATCGGGCAGCAGGAGACGGTGGAGCCGGATATTTTTACGGCGCCGATTGCGCCGGCGGATATGTTGCTGCTGACCAGCGACGGGTTGACGCGCTATGCGGATGCGGAAGCGATTGCGGGATTGATTCTGGGCAGCGCAAGCCTCGAGCAGGCGTGTCAGGCGCTGATCGATGCGGCCAAGGCGCAGGGCGCGGTGGACAACGTGACTTGTCTGCTGGTGCAGTTTGCGGGCTGAGGGCCAGGGCTGAAAAGCCCATTTTTTTCGCAAATCGGGGCTCAAGCCCCGCTTCGCACGGCAGGATGCACCAGCACGGATAAATCTGGTTCTGCGGTATCCCGGGTCTCAGAATCGAGACCCCGGGGCAGCCAGGCTCAATGGGAGACGGTGGAGACGCAACGCATACCGCTGAGGCCTCCGGGAACGAGGAGGTTGGCGTTCGGGCCGGAGAGCTCCAGATGGACGACCAGCGGCGTGCCGTTGACGACGATGGGAGAGTTCGAGACCTCCAGCGGGTAATCGAGACGGACCGGATTGCCGGGTTGCTCGACGTGGCCTTTATCGATGAGGTGAAGGAGAGCCCAGGGTCCGCTGAACTGCAGGAGCGGGAGGGTTCCGGTGGCGTAGGTGGCGGTGAGCTGCGCCTGCTGGCTGGTTTGCGGGGACCAGGTGAACGTACGAGAGACGTTGGCCCCGGAGAGACGGTCGGCGTCGAGCTGGAGGGTGACGCTCTGAATGCCGTTGGACGGAAGGATACGCGCGGTGAAGCTGAGTCCGGCGCCGGGCGTGGACGGATAGAGGAGCGCGGAGAGGCCGGCGGCGCGATTGAAGAAGCGCAGGAAGTCGGGATTGACCTTCATGGGCGCGTTGGGTGCAACCACGTACGTGGTTCCCTGCTGGAGGACGACGGGTTTGAGGGTTGCGTCGTAGAACTGCCACAGGGCACCAGAGCCGGGCTGGAGAAGGGCGGCGAGCTCAGCGGGGGTGGCGTCGACGGGCGCATTGGGCTGGAAGGGGAACTTGCTCATGACGGGCGCAAAGGCGGAACAGAGTCCGGCACCGCCGGCGTTGGCCTGCTGGGGACCGCGGCCGCGGACGACTTCGTCGACGGAGTTGATGGGGGCCTGGAGGATGCCGAGCACCATCTGATCGACGTGGCCCTGCGGGTCGAGGTTGAAGGCCTGGGCCGTTTGACTCGCCGAGGTATGGGCCTGGGTAGACGCGGTGATGATGGGCGTGACGGCGGCGGGATTGGTGGCCGCAGTGGGATCCTGCGCGACCTGGGCGACGGCTCCCTGCAGGCCGAGCAGGCCGGTGACGTAAGTCTGATTGCCGGAGCCAACCAGCTTGTCGGGGCTCTCAGGCGCGACGACGGCCTGGGTAGGCTGGAATTCTTTCTGGATGACTGGATTGGCGACAGCGGTGTTGTGCGATGCGGCGAAGAGGAGCTCCAACAATGGCGAGGCGGGGTTGGAGAGGATCTGGAGTTTGGAGCCCGCGTCGTTGAGATTGCGGTAGTGAACGACCTGGGCGGAATGCAGGTAGCTACGCCACTCGGACTGGAAGTCCTGCTGATAGCGGGCGGTGAGTTGCTGGGTGAGGTTGGAGCGGTCGAGCGAAGGCGGGGCCTGATCGCCGAGCACCCACGGTTCGCCGGTGAAGTAGCGGTCGGGGTGCTGAATGGCGTCCTGCATGAAGGCGAAGCCGGCGCGGGTGAAGGCGGCGGGGACGATGTGGGGATCGACGACGGTGGCGGCGGAGCCGGGATAGTCGCGGTTGAAGTCGACGGGGTGCCCGGTTTTGCCGGCGGCGGTGAGCATCTGCTGATAAATGCGTTCAAAGCCGCCGAATCCGGCGAGATAGCTGCGCGCGTGGGTAACGGCCGGCATCTCGGGCGGAATGGTGTAGGGGTTATTGTGGGGCAGTTCCGCGGCGTAGAAGTCGAACTGGCGCAAGGCTAGCTGGCGCTGCTGATCGGTTTCGAGGACGCGGCCGTTTTGCCAGTACTGCATGAGGACCGGGGTCAGGAAGTCGGCGGTGCTCTTGTCGGAATTGTTGGTGGTGATGAGGTAGCCCTTGAGGGGATTGTAGGCGGCGGAGTAATCGGCGCCAGGCGCGGGCGTGGCGGGCAGCGCGTTGAGGGCGGTGACGAGGTTGGCCTGGGTGTTGGTGAGCAGCAGGCGGCGGAAGCGGTCGAAGTACAGCTGGCGCGCGGGCGTGAGTAGCTGGTTGCCGTGGTAGAGGCCCCAGCGATAGCTGAGGGGCGGACCGTTTTGCTGGAAGGCTTCGAGCTGAACGAGGGCAGAGCGGAGGCGATCGAGGGCGGCGAGGTCCTGGGTGGAGGCGAGGGTGGCCGCGGGGACAGTCGTGGAGGGCAGCGTGCTCGCGGCGGAAGCGATGTCGCGCTCGAGTCGGGCGTTGTTGGCCCAGGAAACGCTGAGACAGCCGAGATAGATCAGCAGCAGAAGGGCGATGCAGGCGAAGGCTACGCGGCGGAAGACGTGGGTGCGGCCGCTGCTGCTGGTGGCGGCGAGGGCGGTGCGGTCTTCGAGAATAACGGTGGGAAAGAGGCGTGGGAGGAAGCACCACTGCGCGACTTTCTGCGAGACGACCTGGGGGCCTGGGGCAGTCGCGGCCGCGCGGACCTGGCGGCGGAGAACATGCGGGTCGCGCCGGCGTCGGCAGGCTGCGCGTAGGGCGTCTGTGCGGGAGCGGTGACCATCTGCTCGACGATCTGGGCGCGCACACCGGTGAAGTAGAAGCCGCGCAGATAGGGGTTGGCGTTGAGATGGCTGGGACGGGCGAGCTCCACCAGATAGGAGGCAAGATTGTTGCGCAGCTTGCGCAACTCGCGGGGAAATTCGTAGACGGGGTCGACGTTGCGCTGATCGGTTTCGCGGGTAAGCAGCTCGACGCGGTATTCGCCGAGCGAGAAGAAGAGCTGGTCGAGCGAGGTGGTAACCTCGGCAGTGGCTTTTTCGGCGTAGAGGCCGCTGGAGACTTCGCTGCGCGGAAGGGCGATGCCGACGGGCTGCGAAGCTTCTTCGGCGGTGAGGTTGCGGACGTATTCGGTGAAGTTGGGGATGCGGTCGAGCTTGGTGAGGATGACGTAGACGGGGATATCGGTGCCGAGCTGCTGCGCGAGTTCGCGGAGCATCTGGTTGGTGGCGCGAGCGGCGGCGAGGACGGTGTCGGAAGCAGAGGCGCCGGTGAACTGTTCGCAGCTGACGCAGACCACCGCGGCGCGGATGGGTGCTTGTTTGCCGACGGCGGAGCGGACGACTTTCGGACGGGTGCGGCGGATCAGCTTGCTCCAGAGCGCCGGATTTTTACGGACGGCGTCGCCGGCTTCGACGAGAACGCAGGAGCGGGTGTACCAGAGATTGACGACGGGGGTGGGGACGACGTCCTGATCGCGATAAAGCTGGCCGGCGAGGAGCTCGGGATCGAGTCCGGATTTAAGGACGGTGGTGGTCTTGGCGGAGTTGGCGTCGCCGAGGATGTAGAGGAGCGGCAGGGTATCGAGGGACTTGGGGCCGGTGCGCTGGGCGGTGGCGAGACGCTTTTCCGCATCGCGGAGGAGGGTGTCGAGATCGGTGCCCCCGGGAAGGCCGGTGGTGGCGGCTTCGCGGCGCTTCTGCCGGAAGTGCATGACGAGGATGATGGCGGCGATGACGATGCCGATGGTGACGAGGGAGACACGCAGAATGAGGAGCGATGTGCCGACGATACCGAGCACAGGGCCAACGATCCAGGCGAGCAGGATGGAGAGGATGAGGATAAGGGCAGCGATGAGGATGGGTAGCACGTGCAGCTCCTATTGAGCGGTGATTCCGGCGTTTTGGACCTGCGCGACGCCGGAACCGAGGAGGAGTTCGTAACCGCCGAAGGCGACCACGGTGAGGCCGGCCAGGACGCAGGCGGTAATCATCAGGCCGTGGCTCCAGGCATCTTTGCCGCGAGCGGCGCGAACCTCAGGGGCGGCGGTGAGGGGCATGAGATGGGAGTCGCCGCGGACGCGGTGGATTTTGCCGAGCGCCTGGCGCAGGAGCTGGTGGAGTTCGCCGGTGTCGCCGAATGCGTAACGGCCGCGGTAGCCCATCTGCAGGCAGAGGCAATGGACTTCGAGGGCGTCGGCGACTTCGGAGGAATCCTGCTGGGCGAGCAGGGTCCGCAGGTTGCGGAAGAAGATTTCGCCGGCGAGATGGCCGCCGAAGAGCTCTTCCTGGAGGGGGCGGCGGGCCCAGTCGGCGAAGACCGGGCTTTGCAGGTTCAGAACGCTCTCGTCGATGAAGGCGACGACGGCGAAGACGCCCATCTGCACGGTATCGCTGGAGTAGCCGAGGGCGCGCGCTTCCTGCATGGCGGACTGCAGGGAGCGGCGCATCTGGGCGCGGAAGCTTTCCGAGTCCTGCACCTGCTGGCGCTGGAAGCGCACGCGCAGGATGGCGGTGAGCACTTCCTGAAAGCAGAGGGCGAGACTGTTGACGCGAGGGGCGCTCATGACGATGCCTCCACGATGACGGTGAGCTCGAATTCGGGCTGGGAGATTTCTCCGGGCATGTAGACGCCGACGCTGCGGGTCTGCAGGATGTGCTCCCAGCAGGGGCCGGAGGTCTCGATGGCGAAGTATTGCATGTCGGCTTCGGCGCGGATGGCGGTGGGCGGCACGGGGAGATGGGTGAGCGTCATGCCGGGCAGCGCGCGTCTGACCAGCTCCGGAACGAACTTGGAGGAGCAGACCTTGACCAGGCGCGGGACCTGGCGCAGCAGATCGGATTCGCCGAGGCGGAGAACGGATGCCGAGGATCCAGCGGGCGCGGCGCAGGCAGCGCTCGTCGCGGACGTCGGCGGCCTGGATGTAAGGCTCGGTGGGATGGAAGTCGAGCGTGACGGTGTTGGACGGGAACAACGATTTCGAGATGGCGGCGGATGTGCGCGTCGAGCGCGCGGAAGGCAGGGCCGGGGTTGCGATGATCGTACGCCGGAAGATTGCGCGGATCGGAGTCGACGGCGAAGGTGCAGAGCGCGCCGGCGAGGCGCGAGAGCTCGACGAAGACGTCCTCAGGATGCGCGTGGCGGGTGGTGCTGAGGTGCTGCAGGGGCGGGATGGCGCTGTGCAGCGCGTGCAGGAACCAGTAGTTGGCGACGTCGAGCGCAGCGGTGCCGGCCTCAAAGCGGCCCTGGCGGCGAGCGCCGCGAGTGACGGTGGCGCTTTTTTCGCCGATGGCGTCGAGCAGACGCCGGACGAGCAGCATGAGCGGCTCGCTGGCGCTGAGGCGCAGGCAGGCAGGGATGAATTCCTCGTCGAAGATCAGGTGTCCACGGCCATCGCGCAGCACGCGGGCGATGGGGATGGAGAGCACCTCGGGTGTTAATTCGGCTTCGGTGATGCAGACGGATGTTTTTCTGGCCGAGGTCGATTTCGCGCTCGTCGATGCCGTTGGTCTCGTCGCGCAGCATGCGCTGCATGCGCGAAAAACGGCTAGCCGTTGGGGGACGCGGCGGGATCGCAGTCGAAGCCGTTGTCACGGCGCGCGGGGACGGCGAGGTAGAGCGGCAGCGCGGCGTCAGTTGAGGGAAAGAGTTCGAGCAGATTGCGGGCGGGCGGCGGCGGGTCGGAGTTGGGCAGCTCGAAGGTAAGGCCGTCGGGAAAGATGCCCGAAGCGTGGAGCAGAACGGCGCTACCGTTGCGGATGGCCTTCTGGATCGAGCTCGGCGTGCAGCAGGCCCCAGGGCTCGCGCCAGAGGCTGGCGGCGAGGAAGGCGATGCGAATCTTCGAAATAACGGCTTTGCGTCTGAAAATGGTGAGGACTGAGGTACATTCCCTCGGACCACACGACGCGTGACAGGAATCTCATAGCGATCGAAGAGTATGGTACATGGGCTGATACGGCGGGGCAGGCGCAGCCTGAGGCGATCAGCGCGTCTTTGCTTCGCTGCTGAGGCTGGAGATGACTGCCGCCAAGTGTGTGTGAATCGTAGGCTGCCGGCTCTTTACTGTCAAGCTAAGGGCATGTAGTCTGAGGGTCCTGAGAGAGGCGATCTTGCAGCAGCGTGGTGACCCGGAATGAGCGACTTTAAAAATCCCCTGGAAGCTTCCGGCAAGGATGAATCTGAACCGCGTGAGGCGGCCAGCGCGACAGGGATCTTCGGGACCGTGCCGGGGCCGTCGAAGCCGGCGGCGGGGGAAGATGTGCTGGCATCGCTGAAGAGTGGAGCGGGGAGCGGGCCAGGAGCAGGATCGGGAGCAGGTTCAGGAGAGCGGCCGATGGCAATTGCTCCGCCTGCGCCAGCTGCGAGCGAAGGGACGAATGCGAGTGGGCCAGGGGAATTTACGCGCATGCTGCAGACGCTGAAGGCTCCTCCGGGAGGATCGGCGCCGGGCGCGAAGCCGGCGCAGGAGCTGGCCAGCATTTTTAAACAAGTCTCCGTGGAGAGGCCGGAGCGGGCGGATACACCGCCTCCGGCGGGCAAGCCGTTTGCGGTGCCGGTAGAGAAAGCAGGGGCGGCGGAGAGCCCAGCCGGGCCAGCCGAGAACACAGGTACGGGTGAGGACAGGGCAATTCCGACAACCTTTACGCAGATGTTCAGTTCACTTTCGGAGAAGCCGTCGCGGCCAGCCGAGACGGCGGCAACTTCGGCCTGGACGCCGGTCACGGCTGCACCGACTCCGCCCGTACAGCCGGCTGTGCAGCCAGCAGTACAGGCGCCAGGGCAGCCCATTGGGCAGTCTTTGGCGCAGCCTTCCGGACAGTCATTCGGGGCGGCTGCCAGCGAGCCGGGGGAGTTCACGAGGCTGTTTCAGTCGGTGCAGGTGCCGGGTGGCCCGGCGGGGAGTGTTCCGGGAAACAGGCCAGCCCTTGTTGTGCCACCGCCGGAGCCTTCTATAGGCAGTGAGTCACGGAGCAGTGAGCCGGGTGGGTTCACGCAGATGTTTTCGAAGCCCGCGGTGCCTGCAGAGGCAGTTCGGCGGGATGAGCCAGGGACCTTCACGCAGATGTTCTCCAAACCGGCCGCACCGGCTGCGCCGCCCGCTGCACAGGAGACGGCGTTTCCGTCGCTGCGGACCGAGCCGCCGCCGGCGGAGAAAGATTTTGGTTGGGGGGCGGGACGCGCGGCGGAGCCTCCTGTAGCGGCGCAGGGTGGATTTACCCAGCTGTTTCGAGCACTGAACCAGGAGGAAGCCGGATCGGCGAAGGCTCCGGAAGCGCCTCTGCCCCCGATGCAGGTGGCTCCGCAAACTTCAGCAGCGGCGGGAGGTTTCACGCAACTGCTGCAGTCTCTTTCGACGCCGCCGGCACAGGGTGCGCCGGGTGTTGCTCCGGCGGCGGGGATTCCTGGCATTCCGCAGTCGAGGCCGGCTGCGCCTCCGGCGGGGAATTTTCCGGCAGCGAATTTTTCGGGAGCGGGGACGACTTCGCCGGCCGGGGGGCCCGCGCCCAGCGGACCGATGACGAGCGGGCCGGGGGAGTTTACGCGGGTGATTTCGGGGTCGGCATTTCGAGAGGCGCAAGCCGGAGCTGTGGGCGGGCCTGCATCGGCGCCCCTGGCGGCTCCGGCGGCGGGCCGGCCAAGTTTCCCCATGCCCGCGGCGATGCCTCCCATGGCTGCTCCGAAGGCACCGACTCCGCATCTGGCACCGCCGGCCTTTGCATTTCCGCCTCCGGCTGCGCCGCAGGCTGGGCCTCCTCCGCCCGCTGCGGCCGCTCCACCGCAGAGCGGTTTGCAAAAACATCTGCCGCTGATCCTGTTGGTGAATGTCTTTCTGCTGCTGGTGATCGTGCTGATTCTGGTGTTCGTGCTGCGGCACCGGTAGGGTGGACACGGCAGTCGTTATCAAGCGAAATTTCTGAGTCCGGAGTCAGCGAGCGCGATCGAACCACACGGTTACAGTCCGTGTTGCGTTCTCACTTCTGATGGATACGGTGCCGCGGAGTCCGTTGTCTTCAACTTTGAGGTCGTAGAGGAATGTTCTTCGCCCATCATGCAACTCGAACTGCACGGAGTCGCCGGCCACCAAACCATTGGCGATCGCATATTGAGCAGTGGAATTCGGTCCGCCGGTGCCGCTGAGCTTTGCGCCGTTCTGCCTGAGGCTAAACCAGCGTGGAATTTCAGTATCTGCGCGCGCCGCGCGCCACGATCCGGTCCACGTCCCGGATAAGTTGGCCGCTACCCGGGCAGTAACCTCCATCGGGGCGGGGCCCTGCAGATTGGACGGGCCGGCGCTGCGCGCAATGACGCGGATTGGCGCAGACTGCGCCGGCGCCGGCGATAAAGCTGTTGCAGCTACACGCGACGCCGCTTGACCGGAGTTGCCTGGGTTTGGATTCTGATTTCCTGACCCGGCAGGCTGAGCTGCTGCGCCGTTTGCAGCAGGTGCGGGAGCACCCGAGGGAACGTTGCCTGCTGCATCCACCGACAGAGGGTGATTGAGGTGCTCCATCACGAGTACGATGGGAGACCTGTGGCCTTTCCGTTGGGCAGGATGATACGCAATGGGTCCCTGCATCACACAGATGAATGCGGCCGCCGCGGTGAGTGAAACAAAGCCCCCGAGGACGACGGCTGCGCGGCGCATCGGTTCTTTCTGAAGAATCTGGAACGACGGGGCTTCCTGCAGATGCGGCGTTAGCAAAGCAGCGGGCGCGGCTTCCGCATAGGAGTTTCTATAGGCCTGGGGCAGAGCTCCGATCATATCCGCCAAAAGATCGACGCTGAGACGCAGTCGGCGGAAGGCGCCCTTCTCATCGCTGAGCCGGTCGCTCAGAAGCCGCAGCGCTTCCTGCTGATAATGTCTGCGAAAAGCAGGTGGGAAGAGGCGAAGCAGGCAGGCGTAAATCCTTTCAAAGACAGTCCCCTCCGGGTCAGACATAATCCCCCCTCAGGATTCTTTTGGCCCGCGCGACGCGGAGTAAGTCCGCCAGTCTCTCGGCTTCGGAGTGCGCCACCTTTCGCCCGGCGGTGGTCAGGCGATAATAGCGCCGCCGCTCGGCGGTGGCCGCCCGTTCACCGCTGCGATCCAATTCCTCAATGAGGTCGTCTTCGAGCAGCGCATGAATCGAACTGTAGAGGGTGCCGGGACCGAGCCGCATTCGGCCGCTCGTCTGCTGCTCGACCTGGCGCATGATGCCGTAGCCGTGAAGATCCTCATCGGTGAGGGAAAGCAGGATCTGGAAGGCCGCCGAGGGCAAAGGATCGAGTCTGCGTTTGGGCATAGGTTAGTCGATGATCGATCTATCGAACATCGAGCATAAGATCGGCAAATTGAATTGTCAAGGGTTGAATTGTCAAGGGCGGGCCGCGATCGCAGGCAAAGGTCGCGGAGAGGGCGTGAAGGCTGAACGGCAACCGTGATCCTTCCGCTGCGCGTCAGGATGAAAGCCTTATCTATAAAGAACAGAGCTGTCTGGACAGGACGCCAGCTACAGGGGGTAGCATCCCTGACTTGCCTGTTAACGCGGAGCGGGCACTCAGTCCGGGTTGGCGAAGAGGAAGATGAGTTCCATTTCGGGGTTGGGGATTTCGCCGGGGACGTAGACGGCGAAGTTGCGGGCCCGGGTGATGGCGTCCCAGACGGGGCCGGTGCGTTCGAGGCCGAAGTACTGGTAGCGCAGCTTGACGGGGATGGCGCGGGGCGGGACGGGGACGTGGGTGAGTTTGAGGCCGGGCAGCGCCTGGCGGATCAGCTGTTCGATGTGGGTGGCGGAGCAGGCTTTGATGAGGGCGGGGGTGCGGCTGATGAGATCGGCCTCGCGCAGGTCGGAGGAGATGGCGAGGTAGGGGCGCGAGTTCTCGAAGTATTGATCTTTGTCGATGGCCGTCGCGTAGATGGAGTCGCGCAGGGGCTTGAGCGGGAGCGCGACAAAGTTGCTGGGGACAACGGTTTCGAGCAGTTCGGCGATGGCGGCGTCGAGGGCGATGAAGCAGGGGCCGAGCTGTTCGTGTTCGTACTTAGGCAGGTCGCGGGGCTCGATCTTCGACGAGAAGGTGGTGAGGGAACCGGCGAGAGAAAGCATGTCGAGGAAGAGGGCTTCGGGGTGCACCTGGTCGGCGTCGAGCAGGTGGCGGGTGACGGGCAGGTGGGAGTTGATGGTGTAAAGGAGCCAGAAATTGGCGATGTCGGAGGCGCTGAAGTCGGCGAGGGACTGGTTGCGCTGGCGGCGCGAGCCGGCGAGCTGGCTGCTGCGGGAGACTGAGGGTTTCCATCAGGCCGCGGAGGATGCCGGTGAGCAGTTCGTTGGCTTTGAGATTGAGCAGAGGCGGGACGTACTGGGGTCGTGGCGATAGCCGCCGGCTTCGGTGCGCTCGATGCGCGCGAGGGGGAGCAGGACGGAGCCTTCGAGGTTCTCGCCTTCGGCAAGGATCTGCAGATTCTTGCGGGCGAGCGAGACGGGCTTTTCGACGCCGGAGCTGTTTTCGTCGCGGAGCATCTGCAGTTCGGAGTAGAAGCGGGTGCTGACGCTGCCGCGCTGCAGAGCAACGTTGATGCCGCCGGGGCGCTCCTGAGGGACGGCGAGATAGAAGGCGCAGGAATTGCGTACCGCGGGGAAAGCACTCGTCGAGGGTGCGGGCGCCGGGGGGCGCGTCGGAGGCGGGCATGTCGAGCATGAGACCGTCGGGAAAGACGCCGGAGGCCTGGCTGACGGCAAGGCGGCCCTGGCTGAGACCGGCGGCGTCGATCTGCAGCGAGGAGAATCCCCAGTTGCGAAACGCGAGTGCGCCGGAGAGGAAGCGGAGGGTGTCTTCGAAGAAGCGATCCTGGGCCTGCAGGTGCTGCGGCGACAAAAAGACACCCTTGGACCAGACGACTGGCTGTAGCTGTCGCATGAATAGCGACCCCCGTCCGGGGGATGAGTATACACCAGCAAATTCGCGCTGCAGGCGAGGCTAAAGTATGACGCAGGCGATGAAACGGAGCGGGCTTGACACGCACTATTGCTCAGGCAATAATCAGTGCGCTCCTGAATCGAACGCGAAGACAGCCCTCCAATCCTGATGCTCTGCGCGACCGTATTGACCCCAGCTGAACAGATAGCGTGGACTGTCCGGAAGGGCTTCTCCAGAAGTGTTGTCATTTTCAGAGGTGCGCGCGACATCAGCGCGTGCAGGTCCCCGGAGGAAGGTATGGCAAAAGAAAGTACACAGCACAAACTCGACCGCGTCCGGTCGCCGCGCGTGCACATCACCTACGACGTAGAGATCGGCGACGCGATCGAGCTGAAGGAACTGCCCTTCGTGATGGGCGTTCTGGGCGATCTGACCGGGCAGCCGGAGCAGCCACTGGCGGCCCTGAAGGACCGCAAGTTTGTCGAGATCAACCCGGACAACTTCGACAGCGTGCTGAAGGGCATGCAGCCGCACCTGGCGTATTCGGTGGCGAACAAGCTGAGCGACGATCCGAATGCCGGGCAGCTGAAGGTGGATCTGCAATTTCGAGAGCCTGGACGATTTCTCGCCGGAGAACGTGGCGAAGCAGGTGGGGCCGCTGAAGGAGCTGCTGGATCTGCGGACGCGGCTTTCGGATCTGCGCGGCAGCCTGCAGGGCAACGACAAGCTGGACGAGGCGCTGTTCGAAGCGGTCTCGAACACGGAGAGCCGCGAGAAGCTGCAAGCGCGGAACTGGGCAAAACCGGAGGTGCGGAATGAGTGCAGCAAAGATGCAGACGCAGCGGCAGCAGCGGCAACGTGAGCAGACGGCAGAACAGGCTCTGCTCGATCAGATTGTCGTCGCAGGGCCGCTTCAACCGCGACGCGGCGACCATGGAGCGCGGCCGGGACATGGTGAAGGAGTTCGTCGGCCAGGTGCTGCGAAGGGCACATGACGCTGACGCGGGACGCGGAAGCGACCATCCAGGCGCGCATCGCGCAGATCGACCAGCTGATCTCGCTCCAGCTGAACGAAATTCTGCACTATCCGGCGTTCCAGAAGCTGGAAGGGACCTGGCGCGGGATCAAGTACCTGATCGACCAGACGGAAACCAGCGACATGCTGAAGATCAAGGTGCTGAACGCTTCGCAAGAGCGAGCTGCTGAAGGATCTGCAGCGGGCGCCGGAGTTCGATCAGAGCGCGCTGTTCAAGAAGGTGTACGAAGAAGAGTTCGGCGTCTTCGGCGGCGCGCCGTTCGCGGCGCTGGTGGGCGACTACGAATTCGGCAGCGGGCCGGAAGACATCGAACTGCTGGAGCGGATCTCGCAGGTGGCGTCGGCGGCGCACGCGCCGTTCCTGTCCGCGGCCAGCTCGGACCTGCTCAACCTGAGAGCTACACGCAGCTGGGTGCGCCGCGCGATATCGGCAAGATCTTCGACTCCACCGAATACGCGAAGTGGAAGTCCTTCCGGCAGTCGGAAGATTCGCGCTATGTGGCGCTGACGCTGCCGCACATCCTGATGCGTCTGCCCTACGGCAAGGACACGAAGCAGATGGACGCCTTCGACTACGAAGAGGCGGTGGACGGCACCGATCACTCGAAGTATCTGTGGGGCAATGCGGCCTACGCGCTGGCGGCGCGGCTGACGAATTCGTTCGCGCAGCTACGGCTGGTGCGCGGCGATCCGCGGCGTGGAAGGCGGCGGCCTGGTGGAAGGACTGCCGGCGCACACCTTCCGCACCGACGAAGGCGACATCGCGCTGAAGTGCCCGACCGAAGTGGCAATCACGGACCGGCGCGAGAAGGAGCTGGCCGACCAGGGACTGGTGCCGCTGGTGCACTGCAAGGGCACCGATTACGCGGCGTTCTTCAGCGTGCAGACGGCGAACAAGCCGAAGCTGTACGACAAGGAAGCGGCCAACGCCAATGCGCGGCTTTCCGCGCAGTTGCCGTACATGCTGGCGATGTCGCGTTTCGCGCATTATCTGAAGGCGATGATGCGCGACAAGATCGGCAGCTTCATGACGCGCCAGGACTGCGAGAAGTTCCTGAACCAGTGGATCAGCAATTATGTTTGCGCCGATGACAATGCGTCGCAGGCGGCAAAGGCAAAGCTGCCGCTGCGCGAGGCAGCAATCCAGGTCACCGAGGTGCCTGGAAAGCCGGGCGCATATCGCGCGGTGGCCTTTCTGAAGCCGCATTTCCAGCTGGACGAACTTTCTGTTTCGCTTCGTCTGGTGGCCGACCTGCCGGCATCGGCGCGGAAGTAGCGCAGCACAACGGGCCGGGCCGTATAACCAGGATCACTCGACCAACGGCACGATTGCCAACTGAAAGGAGCTATGCATGGCAGTTGATTATTTTTTGAAACTGGACGGAATCGATGGTGAGTCCGCGGATGCGAATCACAAAAACGAGATTCAGCTGATGAGCTGGAGCTGGGGAGCTTCGCAGGTGTCGTCGGTAGCGGGCACTGGCGGATCGGGCGCAGGCAAGGCCGATCTGAGCGACTTCAGCGTCATGACCTACTTCGACAAGGCAACACCGAAGTTCTTCAAGTCGATTGGCGCGGGCACGCACATCAAAACCGGAACCATGTCAGCCGTCAAATCGGGGGCAAACGGCAAGCCTTATCTGAAGGTGGATTTCCAGGAGCTGTTTGTCAGCAGCATGCAGATCTCGGCATCGAGCGAGGTTCCAACGGTCAGCCTTTCGTTCACCTACAACCAGATCAAGATCGACTACTCGGTACAGGATGAGAAGGGAAACCTGACCAGCACCGGGCCGGTCACTTACAACCTGAAGGAAAACAAACTCACCTAGGCGGCCCGGGATGGACGCGCTCTCTCTGTATCGCGCCGGGCAGCTGCAGCCGGCAATCGAAGCGCTTGGTGACGAGCTGAGGAAACAGCCGCTCGACACCAGGCGCCGTACTTTTCTCTTTGAGTTATTGTGCTTCGCCGGGGAATACGACCGGGCGGCGAAGCAGCTGGACATTCTTTCGGACGCCAGCAAGGAGGCGGCGGCGGGAGCGATGCTGTATCGCTCGGCGCTGCACGCGGAGAGGACCAGGCAGGAGATGTTCGCGAAGGATGAACTGCCGCTGGGGACAGCGCATCCCTCTTCGCCGGGCCAGCTGAACGGGGCGGAGTTCGCGGAGCTGAGCGACGCCGATCCGCGGATTGGAGCGCATCTGGAAGCGTTCATCGCGGGCAGTTACACGTGGATTCCCTACGCCTACATCGAGTCGATCGAGACCGAAGCGCCGAAACGGCTGCGCGATCTGCTGTGGATTCCAGCGGTACTGCATACGACAGCCGATTTCCGGCTGCAGGATCTGGGCGAGGTGCTGCTGCCGGTGATGGCGCCATTGTCGTGGAAGAGCTCTGACGATGAAGTGCGGCTGGGGCGGGCGACGGTGTGGCAGGAGGATGCGAAGTATGGCGAGATTCCGCTGGGGCGAAAGCTGCTGCGCTATGGGGACGAAGAGGAGTCTTTTCTCGAGATGCGGAGCCTGAGTTTCCATCACGCCGGGGAGACGGCCGCACGTGCCACTACGTGATGATCTGCTGAACCCGATCCCTGGGGAGAATCCGGCAGGGGCCAGCCTGCGATACGAGCGAGTCTACGACCAGATCAAGGAAGCACGGACGGAAGATGACGACTCGATGCCCAGCGGCGCCTGGGAGCGCGCGGCCAAGAAGGCCGATCATGCGCTGGTAATCAAACTGGCGGGAGAAGCGCTCGCCACCAAAAGCAAGGATCTGCAACTGGCGGCGTGGCTGATGGAAGCCCACGTGCGGCGCGAAGGGATCGGGCTGATCCAGCCGTGCCTGCAGTTGATGCGGGACCTGCAGGAACAGTTTTGGGAGACGCTGTATCCGGAGATCGAGGACGGCGATGCGGGGATGCGGGCGGTGCCGATGGAGTGGGCGGCCAACCGGGTCGCAACCATCCTGCGGCAGGCGCCGATCACGCGCGACGGCCTGAATTTCTTCGAGTACCGGGAATCGCGCTCGATTGGCTACGAGGCAGATGCCGAGTACAACGACGCGAAGCGGGAGGCCCGTGAGCAGGCGATCAGCGACGGCAAGCCGACGGCGGAGGACTTCGACCGGGCCTTTGCGGCGACGCCGAAGACTTTCTATGTGAACCTGGAGGAGTCGATCGGGTCGGCCGGCGAAACACTGAACGGGCTGCAGCTTTATTGCGAGGAAAAATACGGGGACGACGCGCCGGGATTCGGCAAGCTGCGGGCGGCGCTCGAAGAAGTCGGCCAGGTAGTCGGCAGCCTGCTGAACGAAAAGCGCAAGCTCGAGCCGGACGCGGGGGCCGAGGAGGCGGCTCCGGAAGAAGCGGAGGCCGAGGCTGCAGCCGAGGAGGAACCACCAGCCGTCGCCCAGGTGGTGGCCACGTCCAGGCCGCGGGCGGCGAAGGCGATTTCTGCCGAGCCGGCGGACTGGGAGGATGCGCTCCGGCGCATTCAGGCAGCCGCGCAGTTTCTTCGAGAACGATCGCTCGGGAAGCCCGGTGGCGTATCTGGTCAATGCGTCGATTCGGCTGGGCGAGATGCGGGAACAGGGGAGCTGGCCGAGCTACGACTTTCTGGTTTCGCCGCCGACGGAGACGCGGCAGACGCTGAAGCGGCTGGCATCAGAGAGCAACTGGGAAGAACTGCTGCGGGCGGCAGTGGCAGCAGCAGGCGAGTCCTGCGGGCGCGCGTGGTTGGACGTGCACCGGTACGTGTGGAAGGCGAGCTACGAGGCGGGCTACACGTCGGTGGCGGCCGCTGTGATCTCAACGGTGCAGGCGGTGCTCAGGGATCTTCCGGAGATGCCCACGTGGACTCTGGACGACGACACGCCGGCGGCAAATCCGGAGACGCAGCGCTGGCTGGAAGAGATGGTGATTCCGAAGCCGCCGGAACCGGTGGCAGTGGAAGCGCCGGCGGCGCAGCCGATGTATGTGGCGCCGGTGCCGGCGGAACCGGCTGCGGAAGAGGCTCCTCCGGACGCGATGGATCTGGCGCGGGATTTCATCCGGCGCGGGCAGTTGACGCAGGCAATTCAGCTGCTGATGCGCGATGCGGCGCAGCAGCCGAGCGGGCGGGCGCGCTTCCAGCGCCGGCTGCAGATTGCGCAGCTGTGCATGAGCTCGGGGCAGGGCAAGGTGGCGTACCCGGTTCTGGAAGAGCTGGTAAAGGAGATCGAAGAGCGGCGGCTGGAGGAGTGGGAAGACACAGAGATGATTTCGCCTCCGCTGGCGCTGCTGCTGCAGTGCCTGGAGACCGCAGGCAACAACAACGGAGCGCGCGAAGCGCTGTTCGCGAGGCTGTGCCGCATCGATCCGATCACGGCGATGAATGTTTCGCACTGAGGGTGAAAGGAGTCCGGCGGAGTGGCGCGTGCGACCACAGAGACGCTGGTGACGCAATCGGTGCTCGACCGGCTGATGGCCGTCGAGGAATGGCCGGCGACGCGTTCGCAGTCGGTGCGGTTTTTTAAGGAGGCGCTGAAGCGCGATCTGGAATGGCTGCTGAACACGCGGCAGCCGCCTATGCCGGAGATCGAAGGATACCCGGCGGCGCGGGCATCGATGGTGAACTTCGGACTGCCGGACATTACGGCGATGGGGCTGTCGTCGGCTTCGGATCATCGGCAGCTGCGGCTGGCGATCGAGGCATGCCTGCGCAATTTCGAGCCGCGGCTGATGAACGTACGCGTGACGGTGGAGGACTCGGACAAGATGGAGCGGCGGCTGCGGTTTCATATCGAAGGCAATATGAAGCTCGATCCGGCGCCGGAAGAGATTGCGTTCGACACGGTGCTGGAGCTTTCCAGCGGCGAGTACAAGGTCAAGTAAGTACAAGGTGAAGTAAGGGATGCGCGAAGAGCTGCTCGAATACTACGAACGCGAGCTGGCGTATCTGCGCCAGCTGGGGGGCGAGTTCGCGAAGAAGTATCCGCGGGTGGCGAGCCGGCTGCTGCTGGAGCCGGACCGCTGCGACGATCCGCACGTGGAGCGGCTGCTGGAGGGATTCGCCTTCATGGCGGCGCGCGTTCACCTGCGCGTGGACGACGATTTTCCGGAGATCACGTCGGCGCTGCTGGGGCTGGTTTCGCCGCATTATCTGCGGCCCATTCCATCGATGACGGTCGTGGAATGCCAGGTGGATCCGGAACAGGGGAAGCAGACGGCGGGGCTGGTGATGCCGGCGCGCACACCGCTGGCGACCAAACGGGCGGTGGACGGGCAGCCGTGCCGCTTTCAGACGGCGTATCCGGTGGAACTGTGGCCGGTGTCTGGTGAGCGAATGCGAATGGCGGCAGCCGGAGCGGCTGGCGGATCCGGTGCGGGTGCCGGGAGCGGCGGGCGTGGTGCGGATGCGGCTGCAGTGCGCGCGGGATGTGAGCTTCGATCAGCTCAGCATGCGGCGGCTGGTGTTTCACCTGACGGGCGAAACGAATGTGGTGCACACGCTGTACGAGCTGCTGTGCCGGAACTGCATTGCGGTGCTGGTGCGCAATCCGGCGCAGCGCGGGAGCAAGGTGGTGAGCATCTGCGCCGTCGCGGCTGCGGCCGATGGGCTTCGAAGAAGACGAGGCGCTGCTGCCGTATCCGAAGCGGTCGTTCGATGGCTACCGATTGCTGCAGGAGTACTTCACCTTCTCGGAGAAGTTTCTGTTCTTCGAGCTGAGCGGGCTGGAGGCGATTGCCGAGGCGGGGTGCGAGGAGCAGGCGGAGATCCTGTTCTGCGTGTCGCGCTTCGACCGGCCGGAGCGGCAGCCAGGATCTGGAGACGGGCGTTTCGGCGCGGACGCTGCGGCTGGGCTGCACGCCGGTGATCAATCTGTATTCGCAGGTGGCGGAGCCGATTCTGGTGACGCATACGAAGCATGAGTACCAGGTGATTCCCGATGTGCGGCACCAGGAGACGACGGAGATTTTCTCGATTGACGAGGTGATGGCTTCGAATACCAGCCGGCGGGAGAGCATTCCGCTGGAGCCGCTGTATTCGTACCGCTTCCAGGCGCGGCGGGACAGCACGCGCGTGTTCTGGCACGCGATGCGGCGGATGAATGTGCTGGGCGAGCGAGAGCCTTCGACGATGCACCTGTCGCTGGTGGATGTGGACGGAGCGTTGACCGAGCCGAATGCCGAAGTGCTGACGGTGCGCTGCTCCTGCTCGAACTTCGATCTGCCGTCGCGGCTGCCGTTCGGGCTGGAGGATGGGGACTTCATCGCCGAGGAGTATCCCGCGGTGCGGCAGATTACGGCGCTGCGGCGGCCAACGCCGACGCTATCGATCCGCCGGACGCGAAGGGGCAGTTGTGGCGGCTGGTTTCGCAGCTTTCGCTGAACTATCTGTCGCTGACCGAGGAGGGAGTGGGCGCGCTGCAGGAGATTCTGCGGCTGCACAACTTTACCGACTCGTCGTATCTCGAGAATCAGATTGGCGGGATTACGAAGATGAACTCGTGGCCGCATTTTGCCATCATGGAGTCGATCTACGGCAATCTGCCGGCGCGGGGAACGCGCGTGGAGATCGAGTTGGACGAGCGGCAGTTTGTGGGCGGCGGCGTGTATCTGTTCGCCAACGTGCTGGACCGCTTTCTGGGCTGCTACACGTCGATCAACAGCTTTTGCCAGCTGGCGGCGCGCACGCAATCAGAGAAAGGAGCCGCTGGGCGAATGGCCACCGAAAGCGGGCTACAAGCCGCTGATCTGAGATTCAAGCCGAGCCGATTTGAGCCGAGCCGGTTCGAACCGATTCGGAAGATGCTGGCAGAGGAGCCGTACAGCGTCCACTTCTTCCAGGCGGTGCGGCTGCTGGAGCGGCTGTATCCGGAGCGCAATCCGGTGGGGCTGTTTGTGTCGCCGTCCTCGGAGGTGGTGCGATTCTCTTCCCTGCCGACGCTGTCGTTTCCGGCGAGCGAGATTGCAGGCTCTGGAGACGCCGGAAGAACGGCCAGCCGACGATGTAGGTGAACTTTATGGGGCTGTGCGCGGCGGTGGGGGCGCTGCCTGCATCCATACACGGAGTTTTTGCTGGAGCGGGCGAAGGCGAAGGATCGCGGGCCGAAGGACTTCTTCGATCTCTTCAATCACCGCATCATCTCGCTGTTTTATCGAGGGTGGCAGAAGTACCGGTTCTACATCGCGTATGAGCGGACGGGCGCGAGCGACGACCTGATCAGCGAGCGGCTGCTGGACCTGGTCGGGCTGGGCACGAGGGGCCTGACGCACCGCATGGAGATTGCGGATGAGGCCTGCCTGTATTATGCAGGCCTGGTCTCGCAGAGGCGGCCGACGGCGCAGGGGCTGAAGCAGCTGCTGGAGGACTATTTCGAAGTTCCGGTGGAGGTGGAGCAGTTTACGGGGACGTGGAACCGGCTGCCGCCGGAGCAACCTCACCTTTCTGCGGGACAGTGGCGCGTTTTGCGAGCGGCTGGGCATGGGAACGATTGTCGGCGATGAGGTCTACGACCAGCACGGCACGATCACGCTGCGGCTGGGGCCGATGAGATTTGAGCGGTACCAGGAGTTTTTGCCGGGCGCGCACGGCGAGCACGGAGCTGCGCGCGTGGCTGCGGCTCTATACGAATCGGGAGTTCGATTTCATCGTCCAGCTGGTGCTGGAACGCGAGCGAAGCGCCGCCCATGGAACTGGGAGCGGAGGGAGCGCGGGCATCGCGGCTGGGGTTGGTGAGCTGGGTGAAGAATCGGCCGCTGGATCGCGATCCGGATGAAGCGACGTATCGGCTGTGGTGAGCGCAGAGATTTGCAGTGAGGAGCGAGAGAGATGAGCCTGAACCTGAAGTCACTGATCGGCAAACTGAACGATGCCACGCGGAGCGCGCTGGAAGCCGCGGCCGGCCTGTGCGTTTCGCGCACGCACTACGACATCGAGATCGAACACTATCTGCTGAAGGCAATCGACAGCTCGGACAACGACATTGCGTTCATCCTGCGGCAGTATGGCGTGGACCGCTCGCGGCTGACAGCCGAGCTGCAGCGCAGCCTCGACCGGCTGAAGACCGGCAATGCGCGCAGCCCGGCGTTCAGCCCGCAGCTGGTGAAGATGCTGACCGAAGCGTGGACGATGGCGACGATCGAGTACGACGCGAGTCAGGTTCGCACCGGCTTTACGCTGCTGGCGCTGCTGTCGAACGAGCGAGCTGGCGCGGCTGATCCGCGATGTGAGCAAGGAGCTGCAGCTGATTCCGGCGGAGGCGCTGCGCAAAGACTTCTTCGCAGTTACGGAGAAGTCGCGCGAGGAATCACGTGCGCTGGCGCGCGGCACAGCGGCGGCGCGGCGAAGGCGAAGCGCCGCGGCCGGCGGGCCGGCGGCAAGACGCCGCATCTGGACCAGTACACCGTGAACCTGACGGCGAAGGCCAAGGCGGGGAAGATCGATCCGGTGCTGGGACGCGACTCGGAGATCCGCCAGGTGGTCGATATTCTGATGCGGCGCCGGCAGAACAATCCGATTCTGACCGGCGAGGCGGGCGTGGGCAAGACGGCGGTGGTGGAAGGATTCGCGCTTGCGCGCTGGCCAGCGGCGATGTGCCGCCGCCGCTGCAGAACGTGCAGCTGCACAGCCTCGATCTGGCGCTGCTGCAGGCGGGCGCGGGCGTGAAGGGCGAATTCGAAAACCGGCTGAAGGGGCTGATCGAAGAGGTGAAGTCTTCGCCGCAGCCGATCATTCTGTTCATCGACGAAGCGCACACCATGATCGGCGCGGGCGGGCAGGCGGGGCAGAACGATGCGGCGAATCTGCTGAAGCCGGCGCTGGCGCGCGGCGAGCTGCGCACCATCGCGGCGACCACGTGGTCGGAGTACAAGAAGTACTTCGAGAAGGATGCGGCGCTGGCGCGGCGCTTCCAGGTGGTGAAGGTGGAAGAGCCGACGCGAGACGCAGTGCGACACCATGCTGCGCGGCATTGTGGCGGCGCTGGAAAAGCATCACAGCTGCGCATTCTGGACGAGGCGGTGACGGCGACGGTGCGGCTGTCGCATCGCTACCTGGCGGGCCGGCAGCTGCCGGACAAGGCGGTCAGCGTGCTGGATACGGCCTGCGCGCGGCTGGCGCTGGGGCAGAACACGACTCCGCCGCCGATTGAAGACGCCATGCGGCGCATCGACGATCTGAAGGTGCAGAAGCAGATTCTGGAGCGCGAGACGACGGTGGGCGAGGATCATGCGGAGCGGCTGGCGACGATCGAGGAGCAGCTGGCGGCGGCGCGAGGCGTCGCTGGCGAAGCTGAAGGAGCAGTGGGAGAAGGAAGTGGAGCTGGTGCAGCAGATCCGGGCGATGCGCGAGGCGCTGGAGAGCGGCGCAGAGACGGTGAAGATGCCGGGGGACGGGAAGTCTGCGGAGAAGCCGTCGCTGGACGCGCTGCAGGCGCTGGAAGAAGAGCTCGACGAAGGTGCAGGGCGAGAATCCGCTGCATGCGCGTCTGCGTGGACGAGCACATCGTGGGCGAAGTGATCTCGGCGTGGACGGGCATTCCGCTGGGCAAGATGGTGAAGGACGAGATCGCCACGGTGCTGGAGCTGGACGGCGCAGCTGGCGAAGCGCGTCATCGGACAGGATCATGCGCTGGCCGCGATTGCGCAGCGCATCATCACCTCGCGCGCGCGGCTGGACGATCCGGGCAAGCCGGTGGGCGTGTTCATGCTGGTGGGGCCGAGCGGCGTGGGCAAGACGGAAACGGCGCTGGCGCTTTCCGACCTGCTGTACGGCGGCGAGCGCAACCTGATCACGATCAACATGTCGGAGTTCCAGGAAGCGCATACGGTCTCCACGCTGAAGGGCTCGCCTCCGGGATACGTGGGCTACGGCGAAGGCGGCGTGCTGACCGAAGCGGTGCGGCGGCGGCCGTATTCGGTGGTGCTGCTCGATGAGGTGGAGAAGGCGCATCCCGACGTGCTCGAGCTGTTCTTCCAGGTGTTCGACAAGGGCAATCATGGAAGACGGCGAGGGCCGCGAGATCGACTTCAAGAACACCATCATCATTCTGACCAGCAACGCGGCGACCGACACGCTGATGAAGCTGACCGCCGATCCGGAGACGATGCCCGACAGCGAAGGGCTGGTCGCGGCGCATCAAGCCGGAGCTGAACAAGATCTTCAAGCCGGCGTTTCTGGGACGCATGGTGATCGTTCCGTACTTCCCGGTGCGCGACGAGGCGCTGAAGCAGATCATCCGGCTGAAGCTCGGCAAGATTCAGCGGCGCATCCAGGAGAACCACAAGATCGCGCTGACCTATGACGAGGCGCTGGTCTGGATGAAGTGGCGAAGCGCTGCACGGAAGTGGAGAGCGGCGCGCGCAACGTGGACAACATTCTGTCCAACACGATGCTGCCGGAGATTTCGCGCCAGGTGCTGGCGCGCATGGCGGAAGAAGCGCCGACCGAGCGGGTGCAGATCAGCGTGTCGCCGGAGGGCCAGTTTACGTATGACTGGTCGACGCCGGCGGTTCTGATGGAGGAGACGGCGCAGGTCTGATGCTGGCTGCGTAGAGTGGCGAGCACCTGAGGAAAGCTGCGACTGAACGCTATGGGCGCATTTGGGCAGGATGACCGGCTGCTTCACTTCACCAGTCCGCTGGGCGACAACGTGCTTCTGCCGGAGCATTTGTCCGGCGTGGAGGGCGTGTCGGAGCTGTTCCGTTTCCAGGTGGATCTGGTAGCGGCGGCCGATACCACCATCGATCCGAAGAACATCATCGGGAAGACAGTGACGGTGGGGATCAACACGGATGACTCCGGCACGCTGCGCTATATCAACGGCGTGGTGGCGAGCTTTGAGCTGTGCGGAGGAGGCGACGATGAGTTCAACAATTACCGCGCGTATATCGTCCCCAGCCTCTGGATCCTGACGCTGAACAAGAACACAAGGGTCTTTCAGAACCAAACCGTCACGGACGTGATTAAGGCGGTGCTGAGCCCGTACAAAATCAGCCCGTCGGTAGAGACGTCGTCGACGTTCACGCCCATGGAGTACTGCACGCAGTATCGCGAAACGGATTTCGATTTCATTTCGCGGCTGATGGAACAGCACGGGATCCTCTACTACTTCAAGCACAGCCAGGACGATCACGTCTTCACGCTCCAGGATGTCTTCGAGCAAGCTGGCCGACTGCGCGATCCAGAACTCCTTTCGCTATGCGCCCCAGACCGGGAAGTTCGAGGGCTTCTACGACTTTGTAGTCCAGGATTTTGCGTCGAAGTCCACGATCGTGAGCGGAAAGCACAGTATCTGGGACTACAGCTTTATCCGCGAGAAGGTGGTGCCGGACGCGGGGACCAGCGCGGCCACCAAGGGTCCGCTGGGAACGAATGGCAACGAGCAGTACGACTATGCAGACAGCGCAGCGGCGTATCTGAAGAAGGCCGATTCCGATGGAAAGATCGGCGATCTGGCGAGCTTCTTCATGAACGTGCGCCGGGACGTGAGCGATGCGGGAACGGTGGTGGTGGAGGGAAAGTCGAATGCGATCCCGCTGACGACCGGATACACGTTCACGATGACGGTGCATCCGCAGAGCAGCCTGAACACCAAGTATCTGCTGACGCGGGTGGAGCACGATGTGCAGCAAACGCCGTCGTACCGGACGCGCAGCAAGAATGTAGCAGCGCCGTATACAAATACATTTACGGCGATTCCGTCGTCGATTCCCTTCCGGCCGCCCTTCACAACGGAAAAGCCGGTAGTCCACGGGATGCATACCGGGCTGGTGGTGACGCCCTCCGGCGAAGACTCGTACATGGATAAGTACGGGCGGGTGTGCGTGCAGTTCTGGTGGGACCGACTGCGCAAGGCGAACACGCCGGACAACACGCTGCTGCGGGTGGCGCAGTCGTGGGCAGGCAAGGGATGGGGAACATATTTCTGGCCGCGCACGGGCGATGAGGTGCTGATCGACTTCATCGAGGGCGATCCGGACCAGCCGATTGTGGTGGGGTCGGTTTACAACGGCGTAAACATGCCGAAATACGATCCGGCGGGGCAGTACACGCTCTCAGGCGTGCTGACGCGAAGCTCGAAAAACGGCGGCGCAGCCAATGCGAACGAGCTGCGCTTTGAAGACCTGCAGGGCAAAGAGCAGATCTTCATGAATGCCGAGCGCGACTACGATCTGCACGTCGAGCACGACTGGCACACCATGGTGGGCAACGAGCAGCACACCACGATCACGAAGAACCAGTTCGAAGAAGTGGATGGCGATTCGCATCGTCTGGTGAAGGGCAAGGAATTGCAGGAAGTCGACGGCGAAGCGCACCTGAATGTGAAGAGCAACCAGATCGTGCAGGTGGGCGGCGACCGGCAGCACAAGCTCAGTGGGAACCTGAAGGAGAGCATCGGACAGGATTCGAACATCAGCGTGGGCCAGAACCTGAACGAGAAGGTGGGGATGAACTACTCGCTGCAGGTGGGGCAGAACCAGTTCAACAAGGCGGGCATGCTGTATGTGGTCGATTCGGGCCAGGAAGTGCACATCAAGGGCGGCATGAACGTCGTGATCGAGGGAGGCATGGGCGTGTGCCTCTCGGGCCCGGGCGGCTTTGTTTCGGTGGGGCCCGAAGGCGTGGTGATTCAGGGAACGCTGGTGATGATCAACAGCGGAGGAGCGGCGATTCCAGGTTCGCCGGGGATGCCGCAGAGCCCGCAGTCGCCCAGCGCGCCAACAGCACCGACAGCGCCGGGGTTCCCGGGAGATAATCCGCCCTCACAGGCGAAGACCAGCCAAACAGGATCGGCGCCGGCGACGCCTTCGCTGGCGTCGGGATCAAGCTCAGCCGGGGGGGGCGGATCGAAGAGCCCGAGCCCTCCAGGTCCGGCTGCGGGAGCGGGCGGCGCGGCTGATGCGGCAAATCAGGCAGCGCAGCAGGCTACCCAGGAAGCGGCGCAGGCGGCAAATCAGGCTGCAAACCAGGCGGAGCAGGCGGCCAACGTGGCGGAGCAGGCCGCCCAGCAAGCCGAGCAGCAAGCCCAGCAGGCGGTGCAGCAGGTGACGCAACAGGCGCGCCAGGAGTATCAGCAGGCGAACCAGGCTGTGCAGCAGGCGCAGAACGCGGTCAATCAGGCAACGGCCCAGGGCAAAGCGGCAGCGCAGCAGGCTCTGGCGCAGGCACAGCAACAAGCGCAGCAGACGGCCCAGCAGGCCGCCCAGGCAGTCCAGCAGGCACAACAACAAGCGCAGCAGGTGCAGCAACAGGCCCAACAGGCTGCGGCGCAGGCGCAGCAACAGGCCCAGCAGGCGCAACAAGCCGCGCAGCAGGCAGAGCAGCAGGCGCAGAACGCGGCGAAGCAGGGACAGCAGGCCGCGCAGCAGGCTCAGCAACAGGCTCAACAAGCAGCCCAGCAGGCGCAGCAGGCAGCAGCCGGTGCGCAAAAGGCGGCACAGCAGGCGCAGCAACAGGCACAGCAGGCCGCGCAGCAGGTGCAGCAGGCAGCTGGGCCGGCGCTGAATCAGGCCAAGCAGGGCGCGCAGGCGGTGCAGCAGTCAGCGAGCCAGGCGATCAACCAGGCGGGACGAGGATTCTGAGATGGGCATGCCGGCGTGCACCATTACCAGCCAGACCGCGCACGGAGGCGTGGTCATTCTCGGCTGCCCGACAGTGCTGATCGGGATGATGCCGGCCTCCCGCATCGGCGACAACCATGTGTGCCCCATGGTGACGGGGATCGTTCCGCATGTGGGCGGCCCGTTCATACTTGGCTCGCCAACGGTGCTGGTGAGCGAGATGCCGCAGTCGCGGGTGACGGATCAGCTGACATGCGTGGGGCCTCCGGACGTCGCGGTGATGGGCTGCGAGACGGTGCTGGTGGGCATGGCAGGTGCAGCCGGCGCGGCGGGAGCGGCAGCCGGGATTGGTGCGATGGGTGCAGCCGTCCCCATGCAGCCTCCGCCGGCAGGGGCCAACTCGACGCAGGCCGTGGTGCAGTACGACGGGACGGTGAACACGTGGTCGCCGGGAGGCGGTCCGCTGCCCCCAATTCAACTGGGCCAGCCCGGCTGGCCCGATCTGCCCGCAGAGATGACCGCGAACTTCCAGAGCGTGGCCCCGGTAACGCTGCCCCAGGGCACTCAGTTGTTTGCCGCAGGAGATTCTGAAAGCGACGCCCCAACCAATTTCTGGTCGACGGCCGCGCCCGCCATGACCGATCCGGCGAAGGATGTGGTGAAGGTGCTCACGGTGACCGCTCCCGACGGCATGAAGGCGTGGGCGGGACACGCGGCGGGGCAAATGTCGCAAGCCGAACAAGAGGCGCAGCAGGCGGTGCAGCAGGCGCAGCAGAATTTAAATCAGGCCATCCAGCAGGCACACGCGGCGAACCAGGCCGCAGAGGCGGCGGTGGCGCAGGCGCAGCAGCAGGTGAATCAGGCGACAGCGCAGGGAAAGGCAGCAGCCCAGCAGGCGCTGAATCAAGCCCGGCAGACGGCGCAGCAAACCGAGGCAAAAGGCGCGGCCGCCGTGCAGCAGGCGCAGCAACAACTGCAGCACGCTGAAAAACAGGCCCAGCAGGCGGCGCAACAAGGGAAGCAGGCGGCGGGCCAGGCGCAGAACACCGCGACCCAGGTGTGCACCACGGCGGCGTCGACGGCCGCACAGACCATCCAGAGCTTCGTTCCAAAGAAGGGTTGAGAATGACCGCGACGCAGGCGATTCCGGAAGCCACCGCCGAGCGCTTCGTCACGACTCTGACGGCGCTGGTGGAGACGGTCCAGGCCGCCATCGTCGGCAGCGATTCGGCGCAGGCTGCGCTATGGCGGCGCAAGGTTCTGCCGCCGCTGGAGGGACGCCTGGCCGCAGCGAAAACAGCCGCGGCGCACTTTGCCATCGGCGACGAGCAGCCGCTGCTGGATGCGGCGCTGCCGATGCGCTTCCTGGCTCGCGATCTGGACGGCTACTCGATGGACTTCGCCGGTGCCGACGCCGCGCGCCAATATGAGGAACGGCGGCGACTGGTGGTGTACGCAGCCTGGCAGGTGGGCCAGGCCGCAGGAGCTTTCTGAATTCTCTTCAAGAGATTGCCATGACTCCCGATGCCCAGGCCGCAACAGGAACCCCGGCGCACACTGCGCGGATCGGGCGTTGGATCGTTGCCGGAGTGCCGTCAGGGTGGGCCTGGATTCCGGACTTCGGCATCCACCGGCAGGAGCCCGGAGCGGCGCCGAGCAACGTGTGCCTGAAGGAAGACGAACTGCTGGCGGGCAATCAGCTGAAACTCTATATCCAGGCACAGGTGACGCTCATGAAGCGAACCTTTGAGGAGCCGCTGATTGCCGGCCCCGCGCCGCTGGAGTTTCCCGATGCGACCGAGGCCGCCATGCTGATGCTGAAGCACCGGCCACTCAACGGAACGACGGTGTTCCAGGTGCAGCACTACGTGCGCAGCGGCAAATGGATCGGCATCGCGACGCTCACAACGGTAGAGCCGGAGCTGATGCAGGTTCGCCCGGCCTTCGAGGCGTTCATGAAGATGGTGCGGATCGAGCCGCAGGCCTAATTCTGCGCAGACGAGGATCGAGACCGCGGGCTATGATGCAGAGGTACGCGACCGGTGCAGGGCCGGCCGGCCAACCCAGCATCATCGCTTCCAAGTCATGGCATTTGAACCGGGGCAAAAAATCGGCGACTACGAGATTGTGGCCAGGCTGGGGGCTGGCGGGCTCGGCGAGGTCTATGAGGTGCAGCATCTGATCTCGCAGCGGCGCGAGGCCCTGAAGATCCTGCTCCCGACGCAGTCCGGTACGCCGGAGATGGTGGAGCGCTTCCGCCGCGAAGTGCAGACGCTGGCCACGCTCAACCACCTGAACATCGCATCGCTGCACAACGCCTTCTACCACGACAACCAGCTGGTGATGGTGATGGAGCTGATCCATGGCGAGACGCTCCGGGATCGCAGGCTCAGGGTGGCGGTCACGCTGCCCCAGGCGCTGGACTACGTGGCCCAGATCCTGCGGGCGCTGATCTACGCGCATGGCCTCGGCGTGGTGCACCGCGACATCAAGCCCTCGAACATCATGATCACCCAGGAAGGCGTGGTCAAGCTGCTGGACTTCGGCATCGCCATCACCGACCACTCGACCGACCTGACCCATGCTGGCTTTCTGATGGGTTCGCTGAACTACATGTCGCCGGAGCAGGTGAGCGGGCACAAGGCGACATCGCGGTCGGACATCTATGCCGTGGGTGTAACTCTCTACGAGTTGCTGACCGGGCGGCTGCCGATTACCGGGGCCAGCGACTACGAAATCATGGTGGGGCACATGCAGCAGGTCCCTGCGGCTCCGCACCAGATAGCGCCGATCGTGTCGGAGGCTCTTTCGCTGGCGGTCATGCTGGCTCTTGAAAAGGATCCGGCAAAGCGGTTTGCCACAGCGGAGGAGTTTCTGCAGGCGATCGAGTCGGCGACCATGGCGACGCGGCATCAGCCGGTGATGACGCTGCCCATGGCAAAGCCGCCGGCGACGGCAGGGCTGCGGCCGGGGACCGGAGCGCGATCTGAACCAGTGCCTCGATCGACGACCGAGGCGCGGCAGGCGAGTGCCGGGTCGGGCAGCGGGCTGCAGAGCCTGCCTCTCGAAGAGCTGAGCCGCAAGCTGGCGACCTATATCGGGCCGGTGGCGAAGTTCGTGGTGAAGAAGCTGGCCGCCCAGTCGGATGATATGGACTTCATCTATCGCGAGGCGGCTAAGCAGATCAGTTCCGATCCGGACCGCGCGGCGTTTCTTCGTTCGAAGAACAAATAAGGCGGCGGTTTCTGCGCTGTCGGTCCGCTGGCCGCTTCAGGGCTTTTTCGGCCGCTTCGCGACCAACTCCCCTTCGACTGTGTGCCGGGAGGCGGAGTTTCTCGCTGAAATCGATGTGGCGGCGCTCTGCTCAGGATGACACTTTTGTTTTTTCCTTCAGCATCCGTTACTTAATCCTCATCTCATCGCTCATTTCCTATGTCGATACAGCCTAACTGTTCAGCATCTCGAAGGCCTTGATAAGGCTGGTGTGCATGCGGTTGAAGGACGCGGTAACTTCCGCGATCTCGTCGCGGCCTTTGATCTCGAGGGGGGGCATATCGATTTCGCCCTTGCTGATGATGTCGGCGTTTTTGGAGACGCGGCGCAGAGGGCGAATAACGATGAAGTACATCGCCAGATCGATGAGGACGATGGTCAGCAGGAAAATGGTGCCGAGGCTGATGAGCAGGATGCGGAAGCCCTTGTTGGCCATGGCGATGGGGACGGACATGGGAACGGAGACGATCTGGGCGCCGATGATCTGGTTGGCGGTCCAGCCGAAGCCGTGGTCGCGGCCGTAGTGATGGATCATGGATTTCGGCGCGACGGAAATTTGGCTGTGGCAGGGCAGGCAGCCGGCGGCAGCGACGATGGGATCGGCCACGTAGAGGACCGGACCGACCGGCGTGTTGCGCTGGCCGACGCGCTCGGTGTCGGAGGGATGATCGCGGAAGTAGTTGATGAGGTCGGCTTCCCACTCGGTGGCGCGGTCATCGAGGTTGGTGGGGTTGAGGGCGGCTTCGCGCAGGGTGTAGTCAGGATGTGAATTGCGCAGGAACTTAAAGGTCGTATTGGCTGCGTAAAAAGGGATGACCTGGGGCAGGAAGTCAGTGGTGTGCTGGGTGGTGGTTTCGAGGATGGGGCTGACCTGCTGGTCGGTATAGTCTTTGGTGGCGCTGGCGCTGGCGGACATGAGCTGGGCCTGCTGGAGGACCTGCTGGCGTGCATCCTCCATGAGGAAGTTATAGGCATTGTGGGCGATGAGGTAGAGACCAAGGCCAAAGACCACAATGAGCACCAGATTGAATTTCGTGAGCAGCTTCACGTAAGCCTCCTCCGAGGGAAACATCATATCCCGGCGCTGCCACAGTTTTGGATCAGGGGGCAGGCTGCGGCGTGGAAATGTGCGCCAGAAGATTACGAATTCTGGAAGAGGCGGGGTCGCGCTGAGCCGCCTGGCGGAGGGCGGCCTGGGCCGCAGGGAGATTGCCCTGGGCGATGCGAGCGCGGGCGAGTTCATACCAGGCGAAGGCGACCTGCTCGGTTGTAGCCGCGGGGATGGCAGCAGCTCGGGTGAAGGATTCGGCAGCAGGCGCGTTCAGACCGCAGCGGGATTCAGCGATTCCGAGGAAGAAGACGCTCTTCCACAGGTCGGAGCGCAGCTGTGCGGCCTGCTGAGCGCTGGCGAGAGCGGTGCGGCAGTCCCCCATCTCCAGCTGAGTATCGGCAAGAAGCTGCCACGCGACGATGTTATGCGGCGCGACATGGACGGCGTTTGAGGCGAGCGCCATGTCGCTGCTGAACTGGCGCGAGACGGAATGGGCAGCCCAGGCCTGGGCGCCGAGGATTAAAACGCAGAGTGCAAGGACGGGCGCGAGAAGGCGCGGGCGCATGCTGAGCCGGGCCACAGCGGCGCCGAGGAGCATGGCGAGGCCTGTGAAGGAGAGATAAAGATAACGGTCGTGAAAGAGGTCGTAATCGCGGAAGAACGCTACGCCCGCAACCGCAGCGGCTAACGGGAGCGCGACGACCAGGAGAGACCACGCGGCAAAACGAGAACGGAGAGCGATCCAGAGTGCCGCGGCTGCGAGGAGCAGGAGGATTGCAATTTCGAGGACGAGCGATGTGGCGGAGTGGGGCTGCGCGAACCAGATGTCGTAAAACTCGCTGACCGGCAGGGGCCACAGCAGCTTGCGGAGTCCCAGTAGCGCAGCGGAAAGCATGGCAGTGAGAACCTGCGCGGGCGGGTGCGGAGACGAATCGGCTTGGGGCGTACGCAGGGAGTGGTGGGTCAGGAAGAAGGCGGCGAGCGGGATGGCGAAGATCCGGACGCGGGTGAGGGTCGCGCGGCGCGGCGCAGGAAGCAGCAGGAGTTCGTAAGCGAGCGCGAGAAGTACGCCGACGACGGCGGTCTCTTTGGCAAGGACGGCGAGAACGAGCAGGGCAACGGAGAGCCAGCGGAGCAGAGACACACGGCGCGGCTGCGCGATGTTGGCGGCAAGAGCCAGGGCGCTGAGCGCGAGGAGGATGAGAAGCGCACAGAGTGCTTCGTCCGAGGCAGAGACCCACCCGGCGACCTCGGCGGCGAGGGGTGACGTGGCGAAGAAGAGGGCTCCAACGAATGCGGGCAGGCAGCGACGGAATTGGAGCAGGAGAAACGCAAAGAGCACCAGCGTCACTATAGCTTCGAGCACAATGCTGGCGAGATGCCAGAGCGCAGGATCGGCAGCGAAGAGCGAGTACTGCATGAGCAGCAGCAGAGAGAAGAGCGGACGGTAGTAGGGGGACGCGTGCTCGGGGCCAAGCTGCGCCCAGAGCGGCTGACGGAGCAGAGGGCCGAGGTGGGTCCAGGTTTGAATCCAGGGGTTCGACTCGATCTGGAGGTGGTCGTCGTAAATGAAGCCGAAATGGAGTGCGGGGGACCAGAGCCAGACTGTCAGGACGATGAGCGCGAGGGCCGCGGCGAGGATGGTGCGTTGTTTTTCGAAGCTGGTAGAGAGGTTCGCGGTGAGCCACGATGCGGGGCGGCTCGCCGCAGTGCCGGTACGGTCGCGGTCGCGATGACCGCGACGTCCCGGGAGCGTTTGTTTTTTGCGAGGCGGCGCCGGTGCCATGTGTGCCATTACCGGAGTGCTGGTTTGAAGCCTGGTTTTGGGATTTGGTTTTGCAATCCGATTCCGAGATCAGGCGCTTACCCTGAGGCCTTCAATCCGCAGAATGTTCCCGAAAGGCCGGAGAACAGGCAGTGGCTAAGCGCGGTTTCGATGATATAAGGGTTCGATTCACACATCCGCTGAACCACAATTTGAGAAGGCGAGACGTGATGTTTTTCAATTGACAACGGTTTAACGTTCGTTCACCATCATGGAATTTCCTTCCCGCAGTCCTCATTGCTGACTTCCCATTCGACGAGATTGCTGTATGCGAGAGAAAGTTTACAGAATCGTGTGGAGGTTCGGACCTGCGCTGAGCGTCCTTGTGATGACGGCGTGTGGAACGACATCGGGGTCGCCTGGCAAGTCGCCCACGACGACGCCCGTGACCGAAACGGTGGCCACCGGCCCGTTGCTGGGCGCGTGGTGGGACACGACGGCCGGCGGGTTGCGCGCGGTGTACGGGGTGACCGGAGCAGCGTGGCAGGCAAAGCCCACCTATAACGACGGGACATATGCGAGCGCGACGGTCTGCATGCGGCAGAGGATGGCTCTGCTGACGACCAGCCGGGGAGCACTGTTCCTGACCGGTTTGCCGCAGGGCGTACCGCTGGCGGTGGGGAATGAAGCAAGCGCGCAGGCGCAGGTCGTGTTCAGCCCTTCGTGCAGCGCGGCGCTGGCCTACGCGCCGGGACACAGCGGCGCGTTGCTGCTGGAGGGACTGCCGGCCGCGCCGCATACCAGCAGTGTTGCTCTGCCGCCGGGTACAGCAACAGCGGCGGTTGCAGATTCGGGCTCGGTGCTGGCGAGCGTGCCGCAGAGCGGCGGCGGAGCAGCGATCGAGTTCGTGGCAAGCGGCAGCGGAACGACGCGCGCGGTGACGGCGGTGACAAAGTTCGGAGGAATGGCCTTTGTGCCGGGTGCGGATACGGCTCTGGTAGCGGATGCGGGCGCAAGCACAGTGGTCGAAGCGGCACAGATGGGCGGCAGTGCAAGCCTGACGCAGGTGGCGGGGCCAGCCGATGGGTTGGCTGAACCGCTAGCGGTCGCGGTTTCGAGCGACGGGCACAAGGCGGCAATGGTGAACGAGAAAGATTCGAGCATCGTGCGCATCGATCTCAGCCGACAGACTCCCGCGGTAAAAGTGGTGTGCCACTGCACGCCAACCAGACTGGAGACGCTGGCGGGCAATCTGGTGTTCCGGGTGAATGACACGGGAGCGGGGACGGTGTGGGCGTATGACGGGGATGCGGTGAATCCGCGCTTCGTATTCTTACCCGCCGAGCAGAGTGCAGCGCGAGGAGCCCAGCCATGAAGAGAGGCTTCGCTGGTGTACTTTTGCTTCTGGGTTCTCTGTCAGTGCTGGCGCAGACGACGACTCCGACACCCAAGACAACGCTGACCAGCAACAGCGCGACGCTGCAACTGCCGGGGAGCGTGAAGCTGACGGCGACGGTGGCCCCTCCCATCAGAACGGGCGGGATGCCGACGGGAACGGTCACGTTTCTGAACGGGACCACTTCGCTGGGAACGGGAGCGCTGACGATCCTGCCGGCAACGGAGAGCTTCCCGGCGCCGGCGATCCTCGGAACCTTCGCCTACGATCCGTTCGGGATTTTCGCGCTGAACTCGGGCACGCAGTATTCGACGCTGGGCGTGCTGGACTGGTACTTCACGTC
Organism: uncultured Acidobacteriota bacterium; assembly: GCA_963825195.1. GTDB lineage: Bacteria > Acidobacteriota > Terriglobia > Terriglobales > Acidobacteriaceae > Palsa-343. Next base: position 2,406,907 of record CAWGSD010000005.1, on the reverse strand, counting down.
GGATGAGACATTCATCCCGGAGCTCACAGTTTATGCGGGACAGGGAGCCAATCTGTTCCAGGCATCGAGCGCGACGGTATATCAGATCACAAACTCCAACATCATCGGGACCTATCCGGGCATCGATGCGTATGCGGTTGCGGACTTCAACAAGGACGGCACCACGGACGTGCTGCTGCACGGATACAACGGCAACGGCAACGAGTACTACCTGCTGCCGGGGAACTCGGGTGGCGGATTCGATCAAACGCTGAGCGTGATCAGTCGCGATCAGTCGGGAATCGAGTGCGACTGCAGCAACCCCACCGAAGTGATGACGGTGGACGATTTCAACGGAGACGGCTATCCGGATGTCGCCTATGCCGCGAATCAATTTTTTTACAACGGCAATATCGTCGGCGTGGCTTTGAATGCAGGCGCCACGGCGCCGGGGAGTTTCCCCACGTACCAGACGGCGCCGGCGGCGAGCGACGGCACGCCAGGCGATCTCCTGTTGCCGACGTCGATCTCGTCAGGTCATTTTACGGGGAGCGGGCATGCGGATCTGGTGGTGGCGGGGTACTTCTCGACGACGGAAGGCGCGCTGATCACTCCCGGGGACGTGGCGCTGTATCTGGGTAATGGCGACGGCACTTTTGCCGCGCCCACGCTGTTCGCGGCCGGAGATATTCCGGTGGCGGTGGCTACGGCGGATTTTCGCGGCAACGGAATGACGGACGTGGTGGTGGCCAGCGATTCAGCGAGTTCGGATTCGGGCGGGGGGTATTTGCGGAAAGGGCCGAAAGGTGTCGCGCCCGTGCGCAGCCAGGCTACGGACCTGAATACTCTGGAGGTCTTCTTCGGCGATGGAAAAGGGAATCTGACGGCGTCGTCGACGCTGACCCTGACGCTGACGCCAGCATCGCTGAACGTTAGGGATTTCAATGGCGACGGATTTCCTGACATTCTGGTGACGATGACGGATGGCTCGGTGTGGCTGGCGCTGAACGACGGGACGGGGCTCTTCAGCACTTGCGTAGCGGTGGGCGCGGCACAAAATGAACGTTCGCTGACGACGACGGGCGATTTCAACGGGGATGGCCTGGCGGACATTGCGGAGATCACGATCAATCCGACCAGCGATTCGACAACGTTGTCGACGGCGTCGGAACTACTGAACTCGGCCTCGGCGCAGGCGACGCTGACCACGGCGGCGCAGACACTGCCGGCAGGGACCGACACGGTGACGGCGAATTTCCCGGGGGACAATAACTTCGCCGCGAGCACGTCGGCCGGGGTGGCGATTACGGTGACGCAGACGCCGACGACGCTGACGTGGGCGCCACCGGCTGCCATGGAATACGGAACGCCGCTGAGCGCGACGCAGTTGGATGCGACGGGCAGTGTACCGGGGGCGATCACGTATTCGTCACCGGTGGGGACGGTGCTGCCGCCGGGGGCGACCAGGGTGACGGCGACCTTAGCGCCGACGGACAGCTTCGACTATGGTCCGGGGACCGCGACGCAGACGATCACGGTGACGGCGCCCAGCATGACCGGCATCTCGCCCTCGACTGCCGAGTTGGGGAGTCCGAACACGACGATCACGGTGGCGGGACAGGGCCTGGTCACGGGCGCGACGGTTTACTGGAACAAGACGGCACTGGCGACTACGTGGGTAAGCCTGAACCAGCTGACAGCGGTGATTCCCACGTCGCTGCTGGAGATTCCAGGAACGGCGACGATCACGGTGGCCGATCCTTATGGCGTAGCGGTGGGCGGATCGGCGACCTTCAGCCTGCCGGCACCGACGATGACCGGCATCTCGCCCTCCAGCGCGAAGCTGGGCGACGGGAACACAACCGTTACGATCACGGGGCAGGGATTCGTGACGGGGGCCACGGCGTACTGGAACAAGACGCCGCTCGCGACCACGTGGGTCGATCAGAACCATGTGACGGCGGTGATCCCGGCGTCGCTGCTGACCGCTGCGGGAACAGCGACGATCACGGCAGCCGATCCGAACGGCGTCGCGGTGGGCGGATCGGCGACGTTCACGATTCTGGCGTCGTCTGCCACGGCGACGGCGAGTGCGTCAGCCACGGCGGAAGCGGGACAGAATGCTTCGGTGACGCTGACGGTAAGCCCGTACCCGGCAGCGATTACGGCGACGCTGACGCTGAGCTTCGCGCCGACCCCGCCCAATACGGTGACGGACCCGGCGGTGCTCTTCCCCAACAACACGACCACGGACGTAATTCAGATTCCCGCGAACAGCACGGCGGCGATTCCGGCCATTGATTTTTCGTCTGGATCGACAGCCGGCACCATCACGGTGACGATTGTCCTGACTGCCGGCGGCGCGAACATCACGCCGGCAACTCTGGTGCCAGTGGCGATTACAGTTCCCACTTCGCCGCCGGTGATTAACTCAGTGACGCTGACGCGGAGCGGGATGTCGATGACGGTGGCGATTCTGGGGCTGTCGTCGACGCGAGATATGACGCAGGCACACTTCCACTTCACGCCGGCGACGGGACAGAGCCTGAAGACGACGGATCTGACGGTGGATCTGACCGGGCCGTTCGGGACGTGGTATGGATCGGCGACTTCAGATACCTTCGGGACGACGTTCCTGTACACGCAGCCGTTCACGCTGGATTCGGACGCGAGCTCGGTGGGAAGTGTAACGGTGACGCTGACAAATTCGCAGGGCGACTCACAGCCGGGGACGGCGCAATGACGAGGGGATGGCGTATGTCGGCAAGGAAAGCCGGGCTGCAATCTGTGGCAGCGGGGTTGTGCTGCCTGCTGGTTCTTTCGGCCTGCCCGGTGGCAGGGGCACAGGAGGCGGCGCCGGCTCCGAAGCTGGTGATCAGCATTCTGGACGGCGAGGGCGCGCTGAACGATATCCGGCAACGCACGGCGCGGGAGCCGATTGTCGAGGTGCAGGACGAGAATCACAAGCCGGTGGCCGGGGCGGCAGTACTGTTCAGCCTGCCGAGCTCGGGACCGGGCGGCGCATTCGCCAATGGAGCGCAGACGTTTTCAACGCTGACCGATGCGACGGGGCGGGCGATGGCTACGGGACTGCGACCGAACGGCGTGCAGGGCTCGTATGACATTCACGTGACGGTGAACTATCAGGGAGCAACGGCGGAAACGACGATTCACCAGAAGAACGTATCGGGGCAATCGTCGTCGACCACCACGACCGAGCAGGTGGCGCACGGGATTTCAATGAAGGCGGTGCTGATTATCGTGGGCACGGCCGCGGCGGCGGGGACGGTGGGAGCGATACTCGCGACGCGCGGCGGCGGCAACTCGACGACGATTACGCCGGGAACGCCGACGGTTGGAGCGCCGACGGTCGTGGGCGGGAGCCTGACGATTCCGCTGCACGGACGGCATCGGTAGCTCTCGCAGTCATGAGGGATCAGCTTTTGCGAAAACGGTTGGGGATACGCCGGACGATGGCCGCTGCGCTGGTTCTGGCGGCAGGGACCGCGGGTAGTCTGAGCGCGCAGAGCGCGAACTCCGCCGGGCTGATTTCGATCCGGCTCGAACGGAAGGCAGGCGAAGCCAGCAAAACCGTTCCGCAGAACACGGTGTTCCGGAACGGCGACATCCTGCGCTTTCAGATCACCAGCCACATCGCGGGCTATCTGTACGTCGTGGACAAGGGGACGACGGGCGAGACGGACACGCTGTTTCCGGGATCGAGCGCGCTGGCTGGCGATAACCGGATCGAGCCGGAGAAAAGCTATCTGGTTCCGGTGAGCGGCGACGGGTGGTTTGAGGTGAGCGGGCCGACGGGATTCGACATTCTTTATTTTCTGGTGAGCGCGACGCCGATTGCGCTGCCGCCGGCAGCGGCGCCGGGCGGCCAGAATCAGGAGAAGCCGGAAGCTCTGCCCGCGGGATTGCTGCCGCGCTGCGATGACGCGATCTTCAAGGCGCGCGGGGATTGCATCGATGCGTCGGCGGGTGTGGCTCCGCTGGCGCCGGGCGCGCCGGTGCCGCGCGAACTGGTTCCGCTCGCGAAGACGGCTTCCCGGGATATTATTCTTACCGATGACGGCGATGGGACCGCCGTGCAGCCCGCGGCGACGGCGAAGCTTCCGCTGATCTACACCTTCCGGCTGGCGCACCGGGAATAAGCCGAGAGGAGGCAGGCGCATGCTGCGCAAATCCGGAATGTCTGCTGGTGCGTGCGCGTGGATCGCAGCGGCTCTGCTGCTGGTCTCGGCTTCCCTTCCAGCACAAACGACACAGACAGCTCCGCAGAACCCGAGCACCGGGGCGCGCGATCTGAAGCCGGTGCATCCGCCGGAGAGCGGGACGGCGTCGGGCGCGGTGCCGCAGAGCTATGCGCTGGTGGTGGGGATTGCGCATTACGAGAATTTGCCGGAGTCGGCGCAGCTGCAGTATCCGGATCGGGACGCGGAGTCGATTTACACAACGCTGATCAGCCAGCAGGGCGGCGAGTTCCCTGCCAATCACGTGCACGTGCTGACGGATGCGCAGGCGACGCAGGCGAACATTCTCGAGGAGCTGGAGACCTGGCTGCCGTCGGTGACCCAGCCGAACGATCGGGTGCTGATCTATTTTGCGGGGCACGGATTTATGTCGGGCGGCAAGGGATATCTGGCGCCCTATGACATCGATCTGCACAACATCGCGAGCACGGCGATTCCGATGGACACGCTGGGCACGCTGATCGGGACGAAGATTCAGGGCAAGTGGAAGGTGCTGCTGACGGACGCCTGCCACAGCGGCGCGATCACGCCGGAGACGGATGCGATGCAGGTGAATCACATGCTGCTGGACCTGCACCAGTCGATCTTTTCGCTGACGGCGAGCCGGGACCGCGAGCAGAGCTTCGAGAGCGCGAACTGGGGCGGCGGGCACGGGATTTTTACGTATTACGTGGTGCGCGGGCTGGCCGGCGCAGCGGACGCCAACGGCGACGGAGTGGTGAGCGCGGACGAACTGGCGGAGTACGTACACACCAATGTGCGGGAGGCGACGGGCGGGCGGCAGAATCCGACGTCGGAGCGGGGCAGCTTCGATCCCAATATGGTGCTGGCATTTAACCCGGAGCAGGTGAAGGCGGGGTCGTCGGCAGACCTGCAATATGGGACGCTGGTAATCCAGACCAACATGGATAACACCGAGCTGTGGCTGGACGGGAAGGACGTGGGGGCCGTGAGCAAAGCTTCGGCGCTGCGGCTGCCGGGACTGACGCCGGGATCGCACACCATCAAAGCGGTGCACATGGGCTACGAGCCGGATGGTCCGCGGGAAGAGGTGGTGTATCCGGGGCAGGAGACGACGGTCAGTGTGCGAATTCTGATCCCGCGGCAGCATGCGCAGGCGGCGGAGGATCTGCTGGATGAGGCCATTGCCGATTACAAGAAGGGGTTCGAGGCGAATTACAAGAAGGCGGAGGCGAAGCTGAACCAGGCGGTCACGGTGGATCCGAAGTACAGCGAGGCCTGGATGTATCTGGGGCGGGTGGAGGATGCGCTGTGGGCGGACGATAAGGCAAGCGCAGCGTTTCAGAAGGCGATTTCGATCGATCCCGATTATGAAGAAGCGCGGGTGAGTTATGCAGCGGCGCTGCTGGATCAGGGCGGTCTGGACGAGGCGGTCCGTCAGCTGAACGCGGCTCTGCAGCTGAAGCCGGAAGACGGGACGGCGCTGTATCTGCTGTCGCAGGCCTACGCGCGCGAAGGCGATTTTGCCGATGGGAAGGCTGCGGCGCTGCGGGCGGTGAAGGCGACCCCGGCGAACGGCGAGGCGCACTTCTGGCTGGCCGAATGCGAGCGGCATCTGAACGATGCACCCGGCGCGGAGGCGGAGTACCGGCAATATCTCCAGATGACGAACTTCAACTCCGGCGCGCTGGGGAATGTAAATTATTACGTCGCTGGCTTTCTGCTCGGGATCGGGCGCAAGCATCAGGCGGCGCAGCAGGATATCTGGCGGGAGCAGCAGGGACAGGCGAATTTAGGGATCTGCGACTGCGAGTGGATGCAGAAGCGCGACGATGCGGCGATTCCCTTCTGCCAGAAGGCGCTGAGTTTTATGCCGACGGACCTGTGGGCGAATTACCGGCTGGGGCTGATCTACGTGGAGAAGGCGAATGCGGGCGCGGCGGCGCTGAGCACGCAGGATGTGATGAATCTGCTGAGCGAGGCGAAGGTGCGATTCGGGAATGTGGTCGCGGCGAATCCCGACACGGATGAGGCGAGCCGGGCCAAGCAATATATTGCGAAGATCGACGCGGCGCTCTCTTCGCATCCGTAAGACTGCGCGCTATTCGTGATGTAAATCGAGGCTGAGGACAACCTGCGACGATGAGTCGGAGCCGCTCGTCTTGCTGACGACATAGATGGCCTTCTCACCGGAGCCTGCGTCGCTCGCAGCAGTGTCGTCGACCTTCTGCTCGTCGACGAGGGTGAGGTCGCGGCTGGCGAGCTGCTGCACGAAGAAATCGGGAATTTTGTTCTCGGCGATCAGGCTGGTCTGCGCTTCAGGAGCCGCTTGCTGCGGAGCAGGCTGGCTCGTCCCCTTCAGGCCCTGAATGGCGCGGTCGATGTCGGCGATGGGAGCTCGGCTGAGGATGATGTAGAGCTTTTCGTCGCCTGGATTCTGATCGAAGGCAAAGGCGCGGGTGCCACCGGGCACCATCTGCATCTGGCCGGCGGCGATTTTATTGGCATCCTGAGCGGAGCCAGGCGGCGGGAAGATGGGCGACCAGGCGCCGGAGGAGCCCTGCTGGATGACATAGATATAGCCGGGGCCGTTGGCCAGTAATCCCAGACGGATGTGGTCCCCACTGTGGAAGACCGAGCCGGGAGCGACTTCGATATAACGGCCGTCGAGACCACGGAGCAGCAGCGAGCAGCGGAGACCAAGGCGGTCTGCGGCGGCGCGGACGAGGTGGGGCGCGGCACCGTAGCCGTTTTCACTGACCAGCTGGACCGCATGGACCAGGCCGGGCGTTTGTTGCGCGTCGACCGCGGCCTCGGTCTCCTGCGTGGGGGCTGGCGCGGCGGTGAGATGCTGCGCACGCGCACGGGAAGCCGGGTGTTTGTGGGCAGCGGGGTTAGGCGTCACACTGATCATGTCGCTCGAGGACCAGAAGGCATCCCGCACGGTGACCTGCTGAGCGAAAAGGCTCGAGGAGAGCAGCAGGGATGCAGCCAGGGAGAGCATCTTTCGGGAGATCATGGTTTCCTCATCCGTTCGCGCATTCTCACCATAGTGTTTTTAGGCCGGAGGGGCGTTTCGCGCACAGCGAAAGCCGATCCAGGGAGAGCGGGCATCGACCGGCAGGGGGCGATGCTTCGCCACATCGAAATCCTCGTTGTCGCCGGGCCGGAAGCTGCCGCCCTTGATGATGCGCCAGTCGGCAGAGAAGCTTTGACCTTTCAGCAACTGCTGCATGGCGACGGTGTCGGCGGAGGTGGGGGTGTAGGAAGTGGCGGTCCACTCCCAGACGTTGCCAGCCATGTTATATGCGCCCAGGGGGCTGCGGCGCAAGGGATTTGCACCGACAGGCTGGAGCCCGGTGGGGACGTCGCCGGTCCAGGGTGTATTGCCCCACGGGAAAGTGCGGCCGTCGGCGCCGCGCGCGGCTTTTTCCCACTCCTCTTCGGTTGGGAGGCGCTTGCCGGCCCAGGCGGCATAGGCGGCGGCATCCTGCCAGGAGATACCGCCTACTGGGTAGTCGGCGTGGGCGGTGTAGTCAGGGGTCTGAGGCGGGGCATGGCCGGTGGCCTCGCAAAAGGCGCGGTATTCGGCATTAGAGACCTCGGTCTCGTCGATATAGAAGGCGGGGAGGGTGAGGTTCTGGCCGTCGTGACCACCCTGGGTTCCGAAGATGAAGGCGCCGGCTGGAACGAGGAGCATGCGGCCGTGCGTGTCGGAATAGACGGGCGGAGGTGCGGGTGCGGCCGCAGTGGTGGTTGGAGCAGTGACCGGTCTGGGATGGCGCAGCCAGAGAACGGCGAGGGCCGCGATGAGCACCAGCACGGCCGAGGAGATGGCGATGGTGAGGCCGATGCGCCGGGAGGATTGTGGCGCGGCTGAAGTGTCGGCCGGGGCGATGGCAACGGATGGGCGCGCGGCCGGGAGCGGCGCAGGGCCGTTCGCAGCGGCCAGGGGCATGGTGGGGGCATCGGAGATGGATCGCGTGGAAGAGGGCGTTGCAGAGGAGGGCTGGCGCTCGAGAGGCATCTGCTGCGCACAGCGGATGGCATCCTGCAGGCCGGGATTGACGGAGGGGCGCAACTCACCGGGACCGGCGTTGGCGCCATAGGACACCAGGGTTTCGAGCAACTCCGCGGTGCTCTGATAGCGGTCTTCAGGACGCTTGGCGAGGAGCTTTTGGACGATGGCGTCACAGGCCGGCGGCAACGAGGGCTGGTAGGCAAGCAGGGAGGGCGGGGGCGTGGTGAGATGGGCGATCTGGACGGCGGGGGCGGACTCGTTTTCAAAGGGGCGGTGGCCGGAGAGAAGCTCAAAGAAAACGACGCCCACGGCGTAGAGGTCGCTGCGGATGTCGCAGGGCTCGCCGCGGACCTGTTCCGGGCTCATGTAGTAAGGAGTGCCGACGCTTTCGCCGGGGCGGGTGAGGCCGTCGGAGACATCGGCGATGCGGGAGATGCCGAAGTCGAGCAGCTTGATGCGGCCGGTTTCGTCGAGGAGCATGTTGGCCGGCTTGAGGTCGCGATGGACGATGTGGCGGGCTTCGGCGCAGGAGAGGGCCTCGGTGGCCTGGGCAATGACATTGGCGGCAGCGGCCAGGCTGACGGGCCCCTGGCGGCGGAGATAGCTGGCAAGGTCTTCTCCGGAGATGAACTGCATGACGAGGTAGTGGATACCGTCGCCTTCGCCGATGTCGAAAATCGGGACAATGTTGGGGTGATTGGCGAGCGAAGCAGCCATGCGCGCCTCGTGTTCGAAGCGGGAGACGATGCTGGGATCGCCGGCGAGGTGTTCGGCTAAAACCTTGATGGCAAAGAGGCCGCCGTGGAAGCGATGGCGGGCGAGGAAGACCTGGGCCATACCGCCTCCGCCAATGCGGCAGAGGATCTGGTACTTGCTCCCGACGATTTCGCTGAGGCGTTGTTGCAGTTCTGCCTGGGGCATGATGAGTTCGAACAGGTGTGCCGATGTGACAGGAGGAAGCCTATCGCGTCAGGGCCGAATGGATCAAACGGCGGGGCACGGAATGAGGCGTCTAGCCACAGGATGAGGCGGAATGGCGGCACAGACGGCAGCTGGGCGAGAGAGAGGGGCAGATACCGACGTAATACCACCTATTGATTATTGAGTGCATAGTTAAACGAATGTAACGTTAACGGTAACGTCACCGGGGAAGCAGGCTTCCGCGGCTGGAAGAAGAGCTGGGAAGGCAAGGCGTTCTATGTTCGGCCGCGACATGACAATGAATCCCGATGGGGCCTGGTCTGCAATGAAAGCAGGTGAGGGAGCGGATTCTCTGAGCGATCGGGCAGCGGAGCTGGAACGCGAGGCCGAGGAGCAGATGGAGTTGCTGAGCATCACGGCGAACGGCTATATGAAGCGGCTGCACCGGCAGCTGGCGGAGTCGCTGCAGATGGAAGCCGCGATGCTGCGGCGGCAGAGAGACGCGATCCGGAGCAATGCGGACGTGGTGAAAAGGCGGCCAGCTCCCGTGGAAAGTGAACTCCGCGAGAGAAGCTGAGCGCCGATACTATTTCCCCGGCCTGAAGAAGCTGCGGAGAAGTCGATTTGAGGCCGAGAAAGCGCCCCTCAGGGGCTAAGAGCCCACCGACTCCCGAGGGGCTTGCGGCGTATCAATTCGTGCCCTTTCACAAAACAGTGAGTTTTTCCGATAGCTGTGAAGTCGTGCCCTGATCGTGCTCCATTGGATCAACTTTCAGGTTGCGCTTCGCGCAATTTCCCTTGTCTCAGAATCGAGATATGGGGCACCCTGGGGTGACCCCCTTGAGTGAGACAGTCTTCCGAAGACACAGTTGCCGTTTATTGTGATTGTCTTCTCAAGGTGTTGCTTCTCCTTGAGCATAGTCGATAGCCGGTGAAGCGGAGTCGGGCTCTGCTGGAGAGCAACCCGCCAAGGAATAGCCGGTGGGAGACTCATCCGTACCGATGAGCGCCGGGAGCGGAGCACCAGGACCGCTCCCGGTTTTTCTGCGCACATCGGGTGGATAGATTTCCCCATGCCTGAAAAAACTCATGCTGGCAGCACCGCGACTGTCTGCCTGAGCAGGTGGTGCGGCAGTCTGTTCGAACTCCTCCGGCGACAAGTAACCAAGCGCCGAGTGCAGGCGAATGCGATTGTAATAGCACTCGATAAACTCCTCGATGCGCGAGCGCAGATCGTCCATATCGCGGTAAGTGTTGGCGTAGATCTCTTCCCGCTTGAGGGTGCGCATGAAGCTCTCGCAACTGGCGTTGTCGTAAGGGTTGGCGGGCCGGCTCATGCTGGGCAACATTCCCTGGCTCGCGAGCAGGCTCACGTACTCCCGGCAGGCATACTGCACGCCGCGATCGGAGTGGTGCACCAGACCGGCCAGCGGCTGCCGTTGCGCGATGGCCTGCTTCAACGCAGCCACCGTCAGCTGTGCTGCCAAGCTGCGCCCCAGCGCCCAGCCCACCACCTTGCGCGACCAGGCGTCCAGCACCACAGCCAGGTAGACGAACTCGGTCCGCAACCGGATATAGGTGATGTCGGCTATCCATAACTGGTTGATCCCGGTTAATTGCATGCGCGCGGCCAGATTCAGATAGACCGTGAGTTCATGGCTGGAGTCGGTGGTCTGAACCCAGGCCCGCGGCTGGACCGCAAGCAGGTTGTCCTCCCGCATCAGACGCGCCACGCGCTTGTGGTTCACCACCAGGCCGCGGCGGCGAAGTTCCCGGCTTACTCGCCGATAGCCGTAGCGGCCGCGATGCTCCAACGCCACCTGGTGAATCGCCGCGCGCACTTCCATCTCTTCTTCCCTTGGCGCCTCGGCCGTAAGCCAGCGATAAAATCCCGCCCGGCTTACCCCCGCCAGCATGCACATCCGCTCGATCGTCAAACCGCCTTGCTGCGACATCACTGACCGCATTTGGTCGTAGATGCCGTCTCGCCAGCGCCGTCGTTCTGCTGGCGCCGAGCCGCTATCTTTTGCAAGGCACCTTTGAAAAAATCCACTTCCAGCGTCCGCTCCGCCAGAAGCTGCTTCAGAAGCCGGTTCTCTTCCTCAAGCCCCGAAGATCGAGCCTCAACAGGTATAACCGGGCCCTCCAGCCGCATCTGCCACCGATACAGCAAGCGCCGCGGAACTTCAAGTTCCCTGGCCAATGCAGAGATGTTGTGGCAGCCCTGCATCCGCGCCACCGCAAGCCGCCGGAATTCCTCCGTGTAACTCCTATTCCTTCGCATTTGCAGCCCCCCATTCGCTGCAAACTGTGACTTCCTAAAATGTCTCACTTTGGGGGTTCACTCCACCCACGTTCGATTGTCTCAAGGTGTGCCCTTCAAACAGCGAATTTTCTCCGCAAAGGGGTGAAGGCCAGGGCTTTCTCGGTCGTGCTGCTTGCGCAACACCCTCCTGCACAGCGGACCCAATCAGCGATCTGTATGTGGCCGGGGGCGGCGGCTGTTCTGTAAGGTAGAGGGCGTGAGAATGCACTCGATGCTGTGGGTGGCCGCGGGCGCGGCTCTAATCCTGCATGTGGCACCAAAGGCCGCAGCGCAGGACGCCGTGAAGCAGATCGTGCTGGACGGGGCAAGTGCCGGCCGGACCTTTGACGGCATCGGCGCGGCGAGCGCAGGCGCTTCTTCGCGGCTGCTGATCGATTATCCGGAGCCCTGGCGGAGCCAGATCCTCGATTACCTTTTCAAACCGAATTACGGTGCTTCGCTCCAGCACCTGAAGGTGGAGATCGGCGCGGACGTGAACTCGACCGACGGCTCGGAGCCGAGTTCGATGCGCACGCGCATGGATCATGACTATACGCAGGGCTACGAATGGTGGCTGATGAAAGAGGCGCGCAAGCGCAATCCGAAGATCGTGCTGGATACGCTGGCGTGGGGCGCGCCGGGATGGGTGGGCGGAGGAAACTTCTACTCCGATGACATGGCCGATTATGTGGCTGACTTCATCGCCGGGGCGCAAAAGACATGGGGCCTGGACATTGCTTACACGGGGATCTGGAACGAAAAGGCTCTGGAGAGCACGGAGTATGTGAAGACGCTGCGGCGGGTTCTGGACGAGCACCACCTGGACACGAAGATCGTGTGCTGCGATGAGTATCCGGGCGAGGGGCACGGGCAGTGGGAGGTGCTGGATGCGATGCAGAAGGATGCTGCGCTGCGGGACGCCATCGCTGTGGTGTCGGTTCACTATCCGCTGGTAGACGGCAAATACACCACACCGCCGGGCGCCGAGCGAGCGGGCATGCCGCTGTGGTCGAGCGAGGATCAGCCGAATTCGGGAGGAGGACCGATTCTTTCGCGGGACTGGGGTATCGGCGGGCGAATTCTGGCGCGGCTGTACAACCAGAACTATCTGCAGGGCGGCTTCACGGCGACGGAAATATGGAGTCCGGTTACGTCGTACTACGACAACCTGGCAGCGCCAAACTCAGGGCTGATGTACGCCAATACGCCGTGGTCAGGGCACTACGAGGTGCAGGGTGCGATTTGGGCGACGGCGCATACGACGCAGTTTGCGCAGCCGGGTTGGCGGTATCTGGAAAAGTCGTGCGGGACGCTGTCTGAAAAGGGCGATTATGTCACGTTCGGTTCGCCCAACGGGAAGGACTGGAGCGTGGTGCTGGAGACGATCGATGCAAAGCAGCCGCAGAGCGTGCGATTCACGGTTCAGGGAGGGCTTGCAACGGGGATGGTGCACGTGTGGGCGACGAACAGCCAGCGCACATTCGAACACGTGACCGATGTGCCGGTGCGGGAAGGGGCGTTCGACTATACGTTCGAGCCGGACTCGCTATATTCGCTGACTACCACGACGGGCCAGGGCAAGGGGACGGCGACGCCGGCAGCAGCGGCTCCATTTCCCATGCCTTATCGGGACGATTTTGAAGACACGGCGGTGGGGAGGAGTCCCCGGTTCCTGGCGGACCAGGATGGAGCCTTTGAGGTGCACCCGTGCGTGGAGCGGCCGGGCAAATGCCTGGAGCAGGTGATTACGGAGCGGCCGATTCCATGGGGTCCGCTGCCCGATCCGTGGACGGTGGCCGGGGACGCGACGTGGGAGGATTACCAGGTGGATGCGGATGTGCGGATTGGAAGCGAAGGCAGCGGTGAAGGCAGCGCGATGGTGCTGGGACGGATCGACTCCCCCGATGTTTTTCGTGATGGCGCAGCACGGCTGCCGAGCGGCTACATGTTGCGGCTGCACGGCGACGGGATCTGGGAGTTGCTGAGCACGGACTACGGCAAAGTGGCGCACACCCTGGCGGCGGGACACATCGCGCCGGCGTCGGACAGCTGGCATCATCTGCAACTGACGTTTCGCGGGCAGGAGATCGTGGCCAGCGTCGATGGACGGGGGGTGGCGCAGGTGGAGGACAGCGGCCATACGCACGGCATGTTCGGCATCGGGTCGGAGTGGAACCGAGCGCAGTTCGATAATCTCGCGGTCACGCACCGGTGAGGGCGGCGATCCGGAAAACCCGGGCGGACGCAGGGCTCGTGCGTGTGCATCTAAATTGGACGGGCTGAGGGACTCTGCCGGGCAGAGGTGACCGACAGACGCTGTTGGCCCAAGGCCACAGGAGGAGGCTGACGCTTCGTGTTTGCGCTGTTGGCGGCGGTTTCGATTCCGACGGGCCTTTTCGTGGTGGGATTTGTCGCACTGCTGTTGATTGCGGCGTTTCTGCTGTCGGGCATCTTTGGACCTACACCGAAATACGAGATCACGAACCGGGGGGAGCTGCCGCGCAACGATTCGGCGGAGTTTCTGAACCTGGTGGAATCGCTGGCCGATGCCAGGGTGAACCGGACGGGCGACTTTGCGGTGCTGACGAACGGGTCGGCGTTTTATACGGCGGAGCTGGAGGCGATTCGCGGCGCGCGGCAGAGCGTGAACCTCGAAGCCTATATTTTCGAGAAGAGCCAGATCGGCTCTCAATATGTGGAGGCGCTGGCGGAGCGGGCAAAGGCCGGCATCCAGGTCAATCTGGTGCCCGATGCGTTTGGGAGCGCGGGCGCGACACGAAGGTATTTTCGACCGCTGATCGCGGCGGGCGGGAAGGTGCGGTGGTACAACGGGCCGGCGTGGTACCGGCTGACGCGGCTGGATAACCGCACGCATCGCGAACTGCTGATTGTGGATGGGCGGATCGGGTTTATCGGCGGCGCGGGGATCGCCGATCACTGGTATCACGGGGTGCACGGGAATCCGCGATGGCGGGACACCATGGTGCGGGTGGAAGGCGAGGCGGTTCCGAACCTGCAGGCGACCTTCGCGGAGAACTGGCTGTCGGCCAGCGGCGAATTGCTGAACGGGGAAGCGTATTTCCCGGATATTGCGTGTCCGCACCGGACGGCGGCGCTGGTGATCAACAGCACCCCCACGGTGGGCGGATCGACGCGGGCGCGGGTGCTGTTTCAGCTGCTGCTGGCGTCGGCGCAGCGCAGCATCTCGATCACCACGCCGTACTTTCTGCCGGACAAGAGCCTGATGCGCGAATTGTGCCGCGCGATTGAGGAGAGACAGGTGAAGGTGCGGATTCTGGTGCCCGGACGGAAGAGCGATCATCTGGTGACGCGGAGCACGAGCCGCGCGGGCTACGGGCCGCTGCTCAAGGCAGGAGCTGGGGTGTATGAATTTCAGCCGGCGATGATTCACGTGAAGATGCTGTGCTGGATGAGCTGTGGACGGTGGTGGGCTCGACGAATTTCGATAACCGCTCGTTCGGCATCAACGACGAGGTGAATCTGGCGGTGTGCGATGCGCAATTCGCCGAGCGGCTGGAGGAGGATATGTCGGCCGATCTGGGGGAGAGCCGGCGCGTTTCGCTGGAGGAGTGGGTGCACCGGCCAGTGACGGAGCGCGCTCCGGAGCTGCTGGGATGGATCTTCGAGCGGCAGCAGTGAGCGACGGCGGACGGATCCGGGTCGCGACCTACAACATTCATAAGTGCCGCGGGTTCGATGGCAGGATCTCGGTAGAGCGGATTGTCGCGGTGATGCGCGAATTTGCGGCGGACGTGGTGTGTCTGCAGGAGGTGGTAGATGGGCCCGGCGGAGAATCCGAGTTCGATCAGGCCGGCGAGATAGCGCGACAGTTTGCGGATCATGCGACGGCCTTTGGGAGTAATCGAGCGCTGCACGGCGGGCGTTATGGCAACATGACGCTGACGCGCCTGCCTCTGCTGGGCTGGCGGAATCACGATATAACCCATCGCGAACGGGAAGAGCGCGGAGTGCTGCAGACGGATGCCGGAATCGGGGACGGGACGGTGCTGCACATCTTCAATGTGCATCTGGGCACTAGCATCGGCGAACGGCGAGCGCAGGGAAGGCGGCTGCTGAGCGAAGAGGTGCTGGGACAGGCGGAGCTGAGCGGGCCGAGGCTGGTGCTGGGGGATTTCAACGAATGGACGCGGGGGCTGACGACGAAGCTGATGCGGACGGCATTCAGCACGTTTCAGCCGCAGCATGCGGGACGGTTTCCCAAGACGTATCCGGGGATACTGCCGCTGCTGACGCTGGATCACTGCTATTTCGAGGCGCCGCTGGAGTTGGAGGAGACGCAGCTTTGGCGCAGCCGGCGAGCGCTGGTGGCATCGGACCATCTGCCGCTGATTGCGGATTTCAGGATTGGCGCAGCAGAGGGACGGTGAGGCTGAACTTTGTTGAACAATTTGACAGACTGAAGCGGTTTGAACAACAACCCTCAGGGCTGAAGCCCATCTGTTTGGCGATCTTTACCGCACGACTGAAAGTCGCGCCCTGATAGGAAGCCAAAGAACTATTCTTTTGAGACCCAGGACACCAGCGGATGCAAACGGCAAAAGGGCGCTCGCAGTTTCGCGATGCGCCCTCTTGTCCACCTCGTCCGGACTGATGCTGCGGAGACCCTGGGGGCCGCGGACATGTTACTGGCCCATAATTACGCGGGTTGGGGTGTATTCGTGCCTCTTGATCTGCTTATCCAACCGGGCGGTGATGGCGGCGCCATACTGAACGGACTGGAGGGTGTGGGACTGGCCGACTTCGTCGAAGCGGAGAACGACGCGGTAGTCGGTGGGAGCGGGGTCACCCGGGGAAACGACCCACCCGAAGCTGCATTTGCCGTCCGCGGCCATCAGGGTCACGATGCCTCCGTCGGGCTGGCGATTCACGGTATAGCGGCTGGCGGGGCAGGTCTTGTTGCCAATGTTGAAGCTGAACGGCACGTTGAGCGTAGCTGCCATCGCGGTGTTTGCTGCCAAAGCTGAGGTCGTCACGACTGCTGACGCCAGGAAGAATCTGCGGAGTGTGGATGTCATCGCTGTGTCTCCTGTTATGCCGACCACAGTAACCATCCACGAAAAGGAAAGTCGTTAAATTCTTATCCAGAAAGCGTCAAGTTTTTGCGGGGTGTTTTTTGACGGCGAGGCGCGCCGGCAGATGCATGCTCGCGAGCGGTGGCGAGTTCATTGCGAATCGCCTGGAGTGCGGAGTCGCGGTTCTTATCACTGAGGCGTTCGGCGATGCGCAGCGCGTGCTCCAGCAACTGGGTGGCTTCGGCATGGGCCTGGCGGCGGCGCGCATGTCCGGAGGCGATGCGCAGGGCACTGGCGGCGCCCTGCCAGTCGGCTGCGGCCTCGTAGTGCATGGCCATCTCGCGCGCTACGGCGGATTCGCACCCGGCAAAGAGTTCACCCAGCCGCCTGGCAATGCGCCGATGGCAGCGGGCGCGGCGCGCGGCGGGCTGTCTCTGGTACAGGACCTCACGATAGAGGCCGTGGACAAAGACGAAGAACTCGGAGCGGGTGCCGTCGGGGAGCTCATCCTGACCCGCGCGTTCAACGAAATGCAAACGGCGCGCGAGCTGATCGCAGGCTTCTTCAATTTCGGCGGTGTTTTGTTCGAGGGCAGCGGCGACGGCCCAGGCGGGGAAGGCGATGCCCATCACGCTGCCTGCGCCGAGGATGCGCTGCTCGTCGGGGGTGAGACATTCGATTTCGAGCTCGATCATCTGGGCGAGGCGGTCGGGCACATCGGCGTCCAATTCCTCAAAGGAGGCCCGCGCGACCCAGCGCGACGCGTCCTCGGGGCCGTCGCGGACAAGGCAGCGACGCGCGATGAGATGCTCGAGGATGGCGATGACGAAGAGCGGATTGCCCTCGGAGTGCTGGTGGACAAAGGCGGTGAGGCCGGGCGGAAGAGGGTCCTGCTTCAGTTCCCTGCTGAGCAGCTGGCTGACGGCGGTTTGGTTCAGTGGGGCAAGAGCGACTTCTGTACAGAGTTGGCGGAGGAGCAGATCGTGCTTCATTCGCCTGAGCGGATGATCGGGCGCGGTATCGCCGTTGCCGCAGGTAGCGACGATCATGAGTTTGGCGGGAGTGCGGCGGCGGGCGAGAGCGGAAACGAGGTTGAGGGTGGACTCGTCAGCCCAGTGCAGGTCTTCGAAGAGGAGAAGCAGCGCATTTTTCGCTGCTATTTCTTCGAGAGCGGCGCAGAGATCGCCGGGCATGCGTTCGGGAACGCTGGACGGCGCGGGTGCAGGTTCCGCCTCGCGTCCCGGAGCGGCCAGCCAGGCGGGGGCAAGCCGAGCGAGGATCCGCCGGGCTTCCTCGCCGGCCGAGGATGCGCAGAGCTGGGCCAGGGCTTCCATGACCGGGTAATATTCTTCCTTCTCGCCAAAGCCCTGGACACACTGCCCGCGCGCCACGGCGATGGGACGCGTGGAGGCGACGCGATCGAGGAAGGCGTCGAGCAGCGCCGTTTTGCCGATGCCGGCCTCTCCGGCGAGAAAGGCCACCTGGCGATGGCCGGCGACGGCCTGGCGGAGCAGGGCTTCCAGACGGGCGAGCTCCTCGTCGCGGCCTGCAACGCCGCGGAGGTCGGTGTAGTGGGGCAGGGACTCGCGCTGAACGCCGCGATCATTCTCGCTGCACTCGCTGACCGAAGCCACGAAGCAATAGCCGCGTTTGGGAAGGGTCTGAATGAAGCGCGGCTGTGCGACATCGTCGCCGAGGAGCTTGCGCAGTTCGAGTACGTAGGTACGCAGGACCTGGGGCTGCACGAAGGTTTCGGGCCAGAGCGCATCGAGCAGTTCATCGTGGCTGATGAGGCGTCCTGGGTTGTTTACCAGATATTGCAGGACCATGAATGGCCTGGGGGGCAGAGCGATCTGCACTCCATCGCGCCACAGGCACCCATTGGCCGTATCCAGCCGAAAAGACTCAAACTGCTTCATTCAGCCGCCACTTCAGGGAGGTCATTCCCGGTTACGGTGCAAGTATTGTTCCACTATGCCGCTTGGATGGGCTGCAAGCAACTCCGGCTGCCGCTTGGGGATACGCAGCAGCTCGCGGAGGCCCTTCGTGGGTAAGTGTCCGCTCCCGGACGGCTTTGTCCGTATCCAGACAGATATAAATGGATGGGTAACGTGAGCACCAGTCTCTGCTACGCAGAAGGTGCGGAAGGGGTTCCAGGAAAATGTATGCGGGCGGATGACAGAAGGAGAGGATTGCAGTGTGCTGGATGGGCCGAAGGCCGGGAACGGAGTAGATTCGTCTGCATGAGAAGAGCAGTGGCGTGGCTGGCTGTTGCCGGAGCAGCGATGGCCAGCAGTGGGCTGGGGTGGGCGCAGACGAGCGGCATGGGATCGATGGCGGCGATGGACGGGGTGCATGCGATTCCGCCGCCGGAGCAGCTACCGGTTCCGGTGCGGATGACGGGCATCGGCAATTCGCACATGGAGATTCGGGCGAATGCGGAGACGCAGGCATGGTTCGATCAGGGGCTGAGCCTGCTGCACGACTTTTGGGATTATGAGTCGGCCCGGGCCTTCGAGCAGGGGATCCGCGGCGATCCGAATTGCGCTATGTGCTATTGGGGACTGGCGCAGGCGGAACAAATGCGCGGGGGGTCTCAGGGGGTGTACGCAGTGTATGCGCGCCGGGCACTCGAACAGGCAGTGCGGCTGAAGGATAAGGCGACCCGAAACAATCGGCTGTACATCGAAGCGGCGGAGGCCGAGTCGCACGAGAAGGAAGGCGAGCATGCGGGGTCGATTGCCCTCTACCGCAAGCTGGTCCAGAAGGAGCCGCATGACATCGAGGCGCGGATCTTCCTGGCCAATGCGGTCGGCGACGGATTCGACGACAACGGCGAGCCGAAGGGTGGAGAGAAAGAGAAGATTGCCATTCTGGAGGGCGTGCTGAAGGACGCGCCCAACGATTCGGCTGCGAACCATTACTGGATTCATGCGATGGAGCCGAGCAATCATCCGGAGCGCGCGATCGCCAGCGCAGCGCTGCTGGCCAGCCTGGCGCCGACGAGCGGGCACATGGTTCATATGCCGGGGCATATTTACTACCGGGTGGGCGACTATGCGGATGCGGATCGCTGGTTTGCAGCATCGACGGCAGCCGATGAGAAATACATGCGGGAGCAGCATGTGAGCGTGGACGATGACTGGAACTACGTCCACAACCTGATGTATGGAATCGCGAACCTGATGGAGCAGGGACGGCTGGAGGAAGCGAATGCGCTCTCGGACCGGCTGGCGGGAGCGCGGGGAGAGCTGTCGGGAACGCTGTATATCTGGAGCGCGCGCGACCAGATGGCGCGGGTGAGCCGGCGGCTCCCGGTGGCTCTTCGGGTGGGCGACTGGAATGCGGTGCTGACCATGCTGGATCAGGCCAATCTGCCGGATAACGAAAAGACGACGAACCTGCGATTCCTGCGGGATGAGCTGCGCGATTTTGCCGAAGGCATGCAGGCACTGGATCGCGGCGCGGTGGAAGCTGCACAGAACGCTTCCGCGGAGATGGACGCGGGACTTTGGCGCGCCGGGCAGAGCGAGAAAGCGGCAGCGGCTGAAAAGGCCAAAGCGGATGCGGAGAAGGCGAAGGCCAGCGGGCAAGGGCCGGCGATGGCTCCTGTCAATCCCGATGCCCTGGCAGAACCGCTGATGAGCGCGCTGAGCGTGGCGTCGCTGGAGCTGCGTGCGGGTGTGCTGCTGGGCCAGGGAAAGCCCGATGCAGCGAAAAAGTTGTACCAACAGGCGATCGCGGCGGAGAAGAAGCTGGGGTATCACGAGCCGCCGTTCTATATCCGTCCGGTAGCGGAGACGGAGGGGGAGGCTCTGCTGCGCGCGAAGGATTATGCAGCGGCGAAGACGGCGTTTCAGGCAGCGCTGACGGAGCGCCCAGCGTCCGGTTTTGAACTCTACGGCGTTGCGCGGGCAGATGAAATGGCGGGGAGCAGAGCGCTCGCAGAGACGGAGTATCGGGTGTTCCTGAAGGCATGGCCCACCGCGGATGGAAAGCTGCCGGAGATGCTGCATGCTCGCGGAGCGCTGGACCAGTCGAAGGCGCTTGCGACGAAGTAGATGAAAGAGGGATGCCTCCGGTCGGTTCACTGGAGCTGGAGGATCAGGCCCTCCGCCGGCCGCAGCTGGATGGTTTGCTTTGCCACTTCTGCTTCCCTGTCGAGAAAGGTCGAGAGCAGCAGCTTTGCGTCTTCGATGGGGACAGTAACGGGGTGATGATTTAAGTTCAGCAGGATCTGCTGGCACTGTTTGTCTGCGGTGCGGCGGTAGCTCAGTACGTTGTTTTCGGCGGCGAGGTGTTCGATTTTGCCGCGAATCAGGACTGGATGATTGGCGCGCAGCGCGATGAGGCGGCGATACAGATGCAGGATCGATCGGGGGTTCTCTTCGAGGGCTGCGACGTTAATGTGGGCGTAATCGTCGCCAATCGGGAGCCATGGACGGCCGGTGGTAAAGCCGGCGTTGGGCGATGCATCCCAGCGCATGGGAGTTCGCTCGGGATCGCGCCCCTGGCCGATGCCGGGCTCGTTCTTCTCAGCTGGATCCTGGACCTCTTCAGGAGGAACGGGGACATTGGTCATGCCGAGCTCCTCGCCGTAGTAGAGGGTGAGGGTGCCGGGGAGGGTCAGGAGCAGCATGGCTGCGACGGGCGCAAGGCTGGTGCCGATGCGGCTGGCGATGCGCACCTGGTCGTGGTTGCCGAGCACCCAGTTGGGCCACGCTCCGGGAGGCAGAGCGGAGTTGTATTCGGCGATGACCTGGGCGAGAGATTGTGCGCTCCAGGCACACTGCAGAAGCTGAAAGTTGAAGGGCAGGTTGGCACCGCGCAGATCGTGGCCGTAGTAGGTCATCAGCTGCGGTATGGGCAGGTAGATTTCGCCAATGAGAACGCGCTCGGGAAATTCGTCGATGACGGTGCGCATCTCGGCGACCAGTTCGTGGACCTCGGGGCGGTTGGAGTTATAGAAGGGGAGATAGCGGTTGCTGGAGGGCTGGCCTAACTGGTAGCCGAGGTTAGGCGGGTCATCGCGAAACTGATCGTCCTTGATCATCAGCCACATCACGTCGACGCGGAAGCCATCGACGCCACGGCGCAGCCAGAAGCGCAGGGCATCGTACATAGCTGAGCGCACGGCGGGATTGCGCCAGTTGAGATCGGGCTGCTGTTTCAAAAAGGAGTGGTAGTAATACTGCTGCGTGGCCTCGTCATACTCCCAGCCCGAGCCGCCAAAGTTGCTGGCCCAGTTATTGGGATAATCGCGCCAGAGATACCAGTCTCGCTTCGGATTGTCGCGCGAGGAGCGGCTCTCGAGAAACCAGGGATGGTGGTCTGAGGTGTGGTTGGGAACGAAGTCGAGGATCATACGCAGGCCGCGCCGATGGACCTCGGCGAGCAGGCGGTCGAAGTCCTCCATGGTTCCGAAGAGCGGAGAGATGGCGCAGTAGTCGGCGACGTCGTAGCCGAAGTCGGCCATGGGCGAGGGGTAAATGGGGGAGATCCAGATCGCATCGATGCCGAGGCGGACGAGATAGTCGAGGCGCTCGATGATTCCGTTCAGATCGCCGATGCCGTCGCCATTACTGTCCTGAAAAGAACGCGGGTAGATTTCGTAGATGACGGCACGCTGCCACCAGGCGAGGTCCTGCATCTCAGCAAACGCTCCTCACTGTCAAAGGGAGAATATCAGCCCGCATGATCAACGATCTCTGGTACAAGAACGCTGTGATTTATTGCCTGTCTGTTGCTACCTACATGGATGCGAACGGCGATGGGATTGGCGATTTCCAAGGCCTGATGCGGCGGCTGGATTATTTGCAGGGCTTGGGCGTGACGGCGTTGTGGCTGATGCCGTTTCAGCCTTCGCCCTTTCGGGATGATGGCTACGACATCGCCGATTATTATGGCGTAGATCCACGGTATGGGACGCTGGGCGACTTTGTCGAGTTCACGCACGGCTGCCGGCAGCGCGGGATGCGGGTGCTGATCGATCTGGTGGTGAATCACACATCGGATCAGCATCCGTGGTTTCAGGAAGCCTGCCGGGAACGCAAGTCCAAATACCGGAACTGGTACGTGTGGTCGGCGAAGAAGCCGGAGGATGCGGCTTCGGGGGTGGTGTTTCCCGGAGTGCAGAAGTCGACGTGGAATTACGAAAAGACGGCGCGCGCATATTACTTTCACCGCTTCTACGATTTTCAACCCGACCTGAATACGGCGAACCCGGAGGTCCAGGCGGAGATTTTGAAGATCATGGGATTTTGGCTGCAGCTGGGTGTTTCGGGGTTTCGCATGGATGCCGTTCCGTTTGTGATTGCGAAGAAAGGAGCCGATGTCAGGAGGCACCAGGAGCAGTATGAGATGCTGCGGAGCTTCAGCGAATTTCTGACGTGGCGGGAGGGCGAAGCGATCATTCTGGCTGAGGCGAATGTGCTGCCGAAGACGGATCTGCGCTACTTCGGCGATTACGGCGAACGGCTGCAGATGATGTTCAACTTCGAAGTGAATCAGCACCTGTTTTATTCGCTGGCGAGCGAGGACGCGTGGCCGCTGATGAAAGCGATGGAGGAAACAAAGCCACGCCCCGCGACCGCGCAGTGGGGGCAATTCCTGCGCAACCATGACGAGCTGGATCTGGGGCGGCTGACGGATGCGCAGCGCGAGAAGGTGTTTGCGGAGTTCGGGCCGGAGAGAGAGATGCAGTTGTACGGGAGGGGAATCCGGCGGCGGTTTGCGCCCATGGTGCAGGGCGACCGGCGGCGGATGGAGCTGGCTTACAGCCTGATGATGACGCTGCCAGGCACGCCGGTGATCCGGTATGGAGACGAGATTGGGATGGGCGACGATCTAACGCTGCCGGAGCGCAATTGCGCGCGCACCCCGATGCAGTGGTCGGACGATCCGCAGGCCGGGTTCACGAAAAGCCACAGGCCGATTCTGCCGCTGATCAGCGGGGGCCCTTACGGATATGAGCATGTGAATGTGGCGAGCCAGCGGCGGGATCCCAATTCGCTGCTGAACTGGATGGAGCGCATTATTCGCATGCGCAAGGAGGTTCCGGAAGTCGGGTGGGGAGACTTTTCTTTTCTGGCGACGGGAACGCCGGAGGTGCTCGCGATCCGCTACACGTGGCGGAACAGCGCGGTGTTGTGCATGCACAATCTGAGCGCGGAGCCGCGCGAGGTGCGCTTTTCTCTGCGGGGCGGCGATGAGCGGGAATGCACGCTGGTGAACCTTCTGTCGGAAGATCACAGTCATCCGGAGAAGAACGGGCGGCACTGCGTTCTGTTCGAGCCCTACGGATACCGCTGGTTTCGTATTTGCGGACTGGAGTCGGTGCTGCAGCGCACGCCGGTGTAAAGCGCGCGGCAGCGACAGGACGGCCGCAGCGTACAATACGGGCGGTTCTCTGCGGGGCAGATTGCGCAGATGAGAAGGGACTGCCTGGTGCACCAGACCATTGATATTCGAGGCCGAATGGCGCGTCCAAGGCGCCTGGTTATTTTCCTGCTGGCTGTGGTGCTGGCGATTTTTCTCGGAGCCAGCACGGCTCTTTCCTACTACGTCGATTCGCTGTGGTTCGGCTCTCTCGGGTTCGGCAGCGTCTTCTGGAAGAGCTGCGGGCTGGCGTGGGGTGTGGGCGCGGCGTTCTTTGCTGCAACGTTTGTCCTGCTGTACGGCTGGTTCCTTGGATTGTGGTGGATCCATCAGGCGGATCTTCCGCACGACCGCGCGATTTTTATCGGGCGGCAGAGATTAAGCCTGCCCCTGAGGCGGGCACTGCGTTTTCTGGGCGTCGCAGTGTCGCTGGGCATTGCGCTGATCAGCGGCGCGGCGATGATGGCGGAATGGCCGGTGTTTGCCTTGTGGCGGGCCGGCGCGCAGGGGGCGCAGGGTGCGGCTGATCCGGTCTTTGGGAAGCCGGTCGGCTTTTATCTGTTCACGCTCCCGGCGTGGCAGGTGATCACCGGATGGCTGCTGGCCATGGCGGTGATAGCGTGCCTGGGGGCGGTCGGCTTCCTGTTGCTGGCGAGCAGCGGCCGGGTTCTAATGCGCGATCGCGAGAGCCTGCGGTTGCCGCTCCCCTGGCGGGGATCGTCGATCGCCTTTGCGTTTTTCCTGCTGGTGCTGGCGTCGCGGGTCTATCTGGATCGATTCGGCATGCTGCTGGAAGGGCATACGATCTTCAGCGGCGTGAACTACACCGACGCTCACGTCACGATTACAGGATTGCTGCTGGTAGCAGCGGCGCTGGTGCTGGGCGCGGGCATCGCGGCGGTTAACGCGTGGGGACGGCCGCGTGCGGCGTGGCTGGTGCTGGCGTTGGCGCCTGCCATTGCGTGCTATGCCGGCGTGCAGGTGGTGGGGTGGTATGTCAGCAGCTTCATCGTAAAGCCGAATCAGCTGGAGCGAGAGCGGCCGTACATCGCGTGGAACATTCAATGGACGCGGCAGGCGTGGGGTTTGGATCGCATGGCGCAGCAGGAGTTTCCGGCGGAGACGTCGGTGGAGGCGGCGGACGCGGCGAACAATCAGGCGACGCTCCAAAATATTCGGCTGTGGGACTGGCGGGCGCTGCAGGATACGCTGCGGCAAATTCAGGAGATCCGCACGTACTATGACTTTCCCGACATCGACATCGATCGCTATCGGATCAACGGCGAGATACGGGAGGTAATGCTGGCCGCGCGCGAACTGAATGTCGATAAGCTGCCGGAAAGCAGCCGCAACTGGATTAACGAGAAGCTGATTTACACGCACGGTTACGGCATCACGATGAATCCCGTGAACGGGTTCACTACGGAAGGTTTGCCAACGCTGATGCTGAGTAACATGCCGGTGCAGAGCGAGGTGCCGGGGCTGAGTATCAGCCGCCCGGAAGTTTATTTCGGGCAGATGACGAATACGGATGTTGACGTGAAGACGCGGCAACAGGAATTCAACTACCCGCAGGGGCAGGCAAACAATCTGACGTCGTATGAGGGCGCGGGCGGCATCGTTCTGGGCGGCCTGTTAAGGCGGATTCTGATTGCGGCCGATCGCGGCGACGTGTGGAAGCTGCCGTTCAGCGACGACATCACGGCGCAGAGCCGGCTGCTGATGCGGCGCAACATCCGCGAGCGCGTGCAGGCACTGGCGCCGTTCCTGACCTGGGATGCGGATCCCTACATTGTTATCGGGGACGACGGACGGCTCTATTGGATGCTGGATGCGTTCACGACGTCGGACGGCTACCCCGACTCCACCTATTACTCGCTGGGCGACGAACGCATCAACTACATGCGCAACAGCGTGAAGGTGGTGATCGACGCCTATAACGGGACGACGACCTTTTATGTTTTCGATGCGCAGGACCTGGTAATCACAGCGTGGCGGCGCATCTTCCCTTCACTGTTCCGGGATGCAGCCGAGATGCCTTCCGATCTGCGCCGGCACGTGCGGTACCCGCAACTGCTGCTGGAAGAGCAGGCAGCGGTGTACGGTCTGTACCACATGAGAGATCCGGAGGTGTTTTACAACCGCGAGGATTTGTGGACGGTGGCCTCGGAGGTCGGCATGGGCGGCTCCGGCGAGCAGGAGACGCAGTTGATGGAGCCAAACTACGTGCTGATGAAGCTGCCGGGAGCGGCGGATGTTGAGTTCGCAGCAATCCTTCCCTTCACTCCGGCGAACCGGAATAACCTGATCGGGTGGATTGCGGGGCGCAGCGACGGCGCGCATTACGGCACTGCGGTGGTGTATGACTTTCCCAAGACGAGGCTGGTCGATGGTCCGATGCAGGTGGAGGCGCGCATCGATCAGAACGCGCAGCTCTCGGGGCAGCTGACCTTGTGGAACCAGCAGGGCTCGCATGTGCGAAGGGGCGCGCTGCTGGTGATCCCGTGCGGGCGGGCGCTGCTGTATGCGGAGCCGATCTATTTGCAGGCGGAGCGGAGTCCGATGCCGGAGTTGCGGCTGGTAGTGCTGGCGCTGCAGGATCGGCTGGCGTACGGGCCGAGCTTTGAGGCGGCGATGGGCGCGCTGTTCGGCGGGCAGCCTTCGAGCCTGAACAGCACGGCTGCTGCGCCGGAAGCGAGTCAGCCAACGAACGCAGGAGCCAAAGGCGGCACTCCGCCGGAGCGAAGCGCGCTGATTGCCGGGGCTGCGCAGGATCTGGCCGATTATCAGCGGCTGACTGCGGAGGGCAAGCTGGCGGAGGCTGGACAGAAGCTGGAGGATCTGAAAGCGAAGCTCGGCCAGCTGCAGGCGGGTGGAAAATAGCGCCTGTTCTCCTTTCCGAGACCATTTGATACCGCGGCTGTTCCATGTTGACCAGCGATGGGATCAGAAAGTTCTCGAATGTGGCCCCCGGAAGACGAGGGGTTGCAATGCGGCCAGGATGACAGGAGAGGCAGCCGAGGTTGATGATGGTGACGGTCAATCGAACCGGTTCGTCTTAAAGGTGTGGGCAGAATGAGTATGAGGTCGAAGGGAAAAGTTTCGCGCAGGCGTTTTCTGCAGGCGGGCTCGTTGTCGGCGGCAGCGGTCGCCGGTGGGCATTGGTGGCGGAGAGTCGCGTGGGGAGCGGAGACGGCTGAGGCGGCGCCGCTGGCGGAATTCGGCTATGGCGATGTGCTGATGAGCAGCGACCCGCAGGAAACGCAGCTGCGCGAGACGCATGCGGTGCTGATGTCTCTGAGCGAGGACAGCCTGCTGAAGCCATTCCGGCAGATGTCGGGCTTGGCGGCGCCGGGAGACGATCTGGGCGGATGGTACAGCTACGATCCGGATTACGACTACCGCAAACATTTCGACCGAGGCTTCGCGCCAGGATGCACGTTTGGACAGTGGGTCTCGGCACTGGCGCGCACCTATGCGATCACCGGCGACGAGGCTACGCGGGAGAAGGTGCTGCGGCTGAACCGGTTGTACGCGCAAACGATCACGCCGGAGTTCTACATCAGGAACAGGTTCCCGGCGTACACCTACGACAAGCTGGTGCTGGGGCTGCTGGATTCGCACAGCTACGTGAAGGATCCGCAGGCCTTCGCGATTCTGGAGCAGACGACCAATACCGCATTACCGCATATGCCGGGGCATGCGGTTGAACATGATGTTGCATGGCGCACCGACAAGGATCCGGCGGATAAATCATGGACATGGGACGAGTCGTACACGGTTCCGGAAAATATGTTTCTGGCGTACGCGCGCGGGGCGGGGCGGCGATATTACGACATCGGGCTGCAGTATCTGGATGACAAGACGTGGTTCGATCCGCTGTCGCGGAATGAAAACGTGCTGAACGGGCGGCATGCGTACAGTTACGTGAACTCGCTGAGCTCGGCGATGATGGCGTATCTGGTGGCGGGCAGCGAGAAGCATCTGCGCGCGGGGCAGAACGGCTTCCGCATGGTGCAGGAGCAAAGTTATGCGACGGGCGGATGGGGTCCGGACGAGACGCTGCGGGCGCCGGGCAGCGACGACGTGTACGCGAGCCTGACCAACACGCACCACAGCTTCGAGACGCCCTGCGGGTCGTATGCGCATTTCAAGGTGACGCGGTACCTGCTGCGGGTGACGCGCGATTCGCGCTACGGCGACAGCATGGAACGCATGATGTACAACACGGTGCTGGGATCGAAGCCGCTGGAGGAGAACGGCCACGCGTTCTACTACTCGGACTACAACTTCGACGGCGGGCGGGTGTATCACAATGCGCGCTGGCCCTGCTGTTCGGGAACGCTGCCGCAGGTGGCGACGGATTACCGGATCAACACGTACTTCCGCGGGCCGCAGGCGGTGTATGTCAACTTGTACGTGCCCTCCACGCTGCGCTGGACCGAGGACGGAGCGACGCTTTCGCTCACGCAGGAGGGAGAGTACCCGTACGAGGATCATGTCACATTCACGGTTACGAGTTCTCAACCGGCGGAGACGACGATCAATTTTCGGATTCCGGAATGGGCGGAGGGAGCGGAGCTGTTCGTGAACGGGGCTCGGCAGACAGGGCTGGCGGAGCCGGGTCGGTTCGCCGCGGTGCGGCGGGAGTGGAAGAGCGGCGATCGGGTGGAGCTGGCGCTTCCGCTGAAGATGCGGCTGGAGGCAATTGATGCGCGGCATTCGGACACGGTGGCGCTGCTGCGGGGGCCGTTGGTGCTGATGGCGGTGAAACAGGCCGAGCAGGCTGCGGCGCCGCAGATGACGCGGGAACAGCTGCTGGCGGCGAGGCGGATAAGCGAGCGGGAGTGGCAGGTGAGTGCCGCGGGGGGATCGGTGACGATGCTGCCCTTTACCTCAGTCGGAGAGCGGGCGTATACGACGTACGTCAAGGTTGCCTGGCGTGGTGATTCAGTAATTTTCCGGGCCCGAAGGCCTCGATCTGATGTTTCTATTGCCCCGGCCTGAAGGCCGGGGCTTCTACCGCCGTCCCGCTTACGCGGGACCATGTGCGCAACGGATCCAATCATCCGGTTAGAGCTGCTTATTCTCTGCACCGGAAATGGCGGGCGCTTAGAGATGGTCCATGGTCATGGCGGGAATCGACTTTTTTCTGGCGCGCACAAATTTCAGAAACGCGCGCAGCACCGCTCCTTCGCGCTCCGGCGACCAGGCGAGGATCAGCTCGATGGTGCCGTGCGGCTCGCGGATAGGACAGAAGGCGAGGTCGGTGAAGCGGACGTGGCGCAGCGTGGAGGGGATGAGGGTGACGCCTTCGCCGGCTTCGACCAGGGCCAGCACACTGGAGAGCACGTTCGAGGTTTGAACAATGCGGGGGGAAAATCCTGCCTGCTCGCACAGCGAGGTGATGCGGTCGAAGAGGGTGGGTGAGATTTCGCGTTCGCAAATGACGAAGGGCTCATGGGCGAGGTCGCGCAGGTCGAGAGGACCGCGGGCGAGGGGATGGTCGGCGGGAAGCACGGCGAGCAGCGGATCGTGGTAAAGGGTCTCAGAGCGCAGCTGGGCCGACCAGGGAGGCTGCAGGGGGCGGGTGAAGCCGACGTCGAGAGTGCCGCGGACTAAAGCTTCGGATTGCGCGGCGGGAAGCATTTCCATCAGAGAAAGGTGCACGCCGGGCTGGGTGTGGCGGAAATCGCGGATGACGCGCGGCAGGAAGCTGCTGGCGCCCCAGACGAGGAAGCCGATGCGGAGGCTGCCGATTTCTCCCCGAGCCGAGCGGCGCGCGCGATCGACGGCACGGTTGGCGTCGGCAAGAACTTTGCGGGCCTCTTCAAGGAAGATTTCGCCGGCCGGGGTGAGGCTGACGCGGTGCTGGGAGCGATTGAGCAACTGGACGCCGATCTCACTCTCGAGGTCGAGGATCTGTTCGCTGATCGCGGACTGGGCGACGTGGAGAGCCTTGGCGGCACGGTTAAAGCCGCGCCAGTCGGCGACGGCACAGAAGTAGCGGAAGTGGCGAAGCTCCACGCTCACAGTTTATCGGTTTTTCCGATTGAAGCGTTCGGAACAAACTGTGAAGCCTATTGCAGGGAGAGCTGCTCTATTGAATGAGCGGCTAATCCCTTTTTATTAGACTGACGCCAGCGCCTCTCGCGTTTTGGCGCAGTACCCTCATCCCCGCTCTGGAGACATGATCACCCATGTGGATTGTCAGGATCGCACTGACGCGTCCGTACACGTTCATCGTTCTGGCGCTGCTGATTCTGATTTTGAGCCCGGTCATGATTCTCCGAACACCCACAGACATTTTTCCGAATATCAATATTCCGGTGGTTTCGGTGGCCTGGCAGTACACGGGCATGAACGCCGAGGAGTTGGAAGGCCGGCTGACGACGCCCTATGAGAAGGCGCTGACGACGCTGGTGGACAACATCGAGCACATCGAGTCGACCACTTATAACGGCGAAGCCGTGGTGAAGATTTTTCTGCAGCCGGGCGCGAGCCTCGATACGGCCAACGCGCAGGTGACGGCGGCTTCGCAGTACATGCTGCGGCAGCTGCCGCCGGGAACGCTGCCGCCGGAGATCATCAATTTCAGCGCCTCGAGCGTGCCGATTCTGCAGCTGGGACTTTCGGGCCAGGGACTGTCGGAGCAGCAACTGAACGATCTGGCGATGAACTTCGTCCGGCCGCAACTGGTGACGGTGCCGG
The DNA here is from genome assembly GCA_963825195.1 of uncultured Acidobacteriota bacterium. Lineage (GTDB taxonomy): Bacteria > Acidobacteriota > Terriglobia > Terriglobales > Acidobacteriaceae > Palsa-343. The sequence goes on along the minus strand of CAWGSD010000005.1, from coordinate 2,376,319 downwards.
GCGCGGTGCTGCCGCAGCCGTATGGCGGCAAGCAGCGGCAGATCATGATCAACATGGATCAGGGGCTGATGCAGGCGAAGGGAGTTTCGCCGATTGACGTGCTGAACGCGGTGAACGCGCAGAACCTGATCGTGCCCTCGGGGACGGCCAAGATCGGCGAAAGCGAATACGACGTGCGGGTGAACGCCGCGCCGCGGACGATTGCCGGGCTGAACGATATTCCCATCCGGCAGGTGGGCGAGCACGACGATTTACCTGCGCGACGTGGCGACGGTGAGCGACGGATTCGCGGTGCAGACCAACGTGGTGCGGCAGGATGGGCGGCGCGGCGTGCTGATTTCGGTGCTGAAGGCGGGAAGCGCTTCGACGCTGGATGTCGTGAAGGGCATTCGCGGGATGCTGCCGCGGGTGGCATCAACGGTACCGCCGCAGTTGCGCATGACGCCGCTGGGGGACCAGTCGATCTTTGTGCGCGGAGCGGTGAGCGGCGTGATCCGCGAAGGCAGTGATCGCGGCGGCGCTGACCGGACTGATGATCCTGCTGTTCCTGGGCAGCTGGCGCAGCACGCTGATCATTGCGATCTCGATTCCGCTTTCGATCCTGACCTCGATCATCGTGCTGAGCTTTCTGCACGAGACGATCAACATCATGACGCTGGGCGGACTGGCGCTGGCGGTGGGCATCCTGGTGGACGACGCGACGGTGACGATTGAGAACATCGAGCGCTACCTGGAGGAGGGACACCGGCTGGACGACAGCGATTCTGGAGGGCGCGGCGCAGATCGCGGTGCCGGCGCTGGTATCGACGCTGTGCATCTGCATCGTGTTTCTGCCCATGTTCTTGCTGAGCGGGGTGGCGCGGTATCTGTTTGTTCCGCTGGCCGAGGCGGTGGTCTTCGCGATGCTGGCGTCGTACATCCTGTCGCGAACGCTGGTGCCGACGCTGGCGCATGTATCTGCTGAAGGAGCATGGCGAGGAAGCGGCTCCGCGCAACATTCTCTCGGCGTTTCAGCGCGGATTCAACAGGTCGTTTGAGCGCGCTGCGCAGCCGCTACCGGGGACGCCTGACAGCGGCTGGTGGCGCATCGCAGGGTGTTTGTTCCGGGATTTTTCGGCGCTCTGTCTGCTGCGCCTTCCTGCTGCTTCCCTGGCTGGGGCAGGACTTCTTTCCCAACACCGACAGCGGCGAATTCATTCTGCATGTGCGCGGCAAGACGGGGCTGCGCATCGAAGAGACGGCGCGGCTGTGCGATCTGGTGGAGGATCAGATCCGGCAGAGATTCCCGCGAAAGAGCTGAACAACATCCTCGACAACATCGGCCTGCCGTACAGCCCGATGAACACCATGCACATCGACCTCGGGGCTGATTGGCGCCGGCGACGCCGATATTCTGGTGTCGCTCAACGAGGATCACCATCCGACGGCGAATTACGTTCGCGATCTGCGCCGGAGGCTGCCGCGGGAGTTTCCCGGCGTAACGTTCTATTTCCTGCCGGCCGACATCGTGACGCAGATTCTGAACTTCGGACTGCCGGCGCCGATCGATGTGCAGATCGAGGGCAACGATATCGAAGCCAGCCATGCGATTGCCGACAGGATGCTCGGCCGAACTGCGGCAGGTTCCGGGACTGACGGATCTGCGCATCCAGCAGCCGTTCGATTATCCGACGCTGGACGTCGGCGTCGACCGCACCAAGGCGGCGCAGGGCGGCTACACCGAACGCGATGTGCACACGAGCCTGCTGAACACGCTGAGCGGCAGCTTCCAGATCACGCCGCATGTTCTTCCTGAACTGGAAGAACGGCGTGAACTACAACCTGGTGGCGCAGACGCCGCAGTACCGCATGCAGTCGCTCCAGGATCTTGCAGAATATCCCGATTCAGCTGCGGCGAGCAGGCAGCAGCCGGAGATTCTGGCGCGATGTGGCGTCGCATCAGCCGCAGTCACGAGATGGCGGTCGATATCGCACTACAACATTCGCCGCGTGGTGGATATTTACGGCGCGGTGCAGGATCGCGATCTGGGCGCGGTGAGCCGGGATGTGGAGCGGATCGTGGAGGCGAACCGAGAAGTCTCTGCCGCGCGGCACGTTCATTAGCGGTGCGCGGGCAGGTGAAGACGATGCGGAGCTCGTATTTCGGGCTGCTGGCCGGCCTGGCGCTTTGCGATCGTGCTGGTCTACCTGCTGATCGTGGTGAACTTCCAGTCGTGGCTCGATCCGTTCATCATCATCACGGCGCTGCCGGCGGCGCTGGCGGGCATTGTGCTGTTTCTGTTCGTGACGCACACCACGCTGAGCGTGCCTGCGCTGATGGGCGCGATCATGTGCATGGGCGTGGCGACGGCGAACAGCATTCTGGTGGTCTCCTTCGCGAAGGAGCGGCTAGCAGCTTCACGGCGACGCGGTGCGGGCCGCGATTGAAGCGGGCGCGACACGCTTTCGCCCGGTGCTGATGACGGCGCTGGCGATGATCATCGGCATGATTCCGATGGCGCTGGGCCTGGGCGATGGCGGCGAGCAGAACGCGCCGCTGGGCCGCGCGGTGATCGGCGGCCTGCTGTTGCGCCACGGTGGCCACGCTGATCTTTGTCCCGTCGGTTTTCGCGCTGCTGCATGGCGGCGGCTCGGCCGAAGATCCTGAACTTGTCCCCGAACCGGAAGGCCATATTACCCACGCATGAACCACGGAGAACGAACCATGACCGGACCTGAAACTAATTCTTCTGCTGCTGGGGCCGTTCAGACGGCAGCGCCGCCGCCCGCTCCAGAGACAGGACTGCGGAAATCGCATGCTGGGCTGCTCGTGCTGCTGGTGGTTTGTCTGGCGGTGGGAATGGTGATTCACTCCGGCATTCACTCGCGCGTGGAAGCAGAAGCGGTGCTGAAACGTGCGACGCAGGCGGCTGCGATTCCGTCGGTGACAGTGACGCATCCGAAGGCGGGGTCGGCGGCAGAGCAGATTGTGTTGCCGGGAAACACCCAGGCCTATATCGACACGCCGATTTATGCGCGGACCAGCGGCTATCTGAAGAAGTGGTATGTGGACATCGGGGCGCACGTAAACCGCGGAGAGCTGCTGGCGGAAATTGAGACCCCGGAACTCGACCAGCAGCTGCAGCAAGCCCAGGGCGATCTGAAGAGCGCGCAGGCAATCCTGGATCTGGCGCAGATCACGGCGGCGCGGTGGAAGCACTTGCTGGAGACGGATTCGGTTTCGAAGCAGGAGACGGATCAGGCGGTCAGCGATCTGAGCTCGAAGCAGGCGCTGGTGACGGCAAATGAGGCCAATGTACGGCGGCTCGAGCAGCTGCAGTCGTACGAGCACGTTTACGCTCCGTTTGACGGAGTGATCACGGCGCGCAACACCGATATCGGCGATCTGATCGATGCAGGGCAGAACACGACGCCGAAAGAGCTGTTTCATTTGGCGTCGATTAACGAGCTGCGCGTGTATATTCCGGTGCCGGAAGTTTACGCGGCCGCGGTGAGGACCGGGGAGAAGGCGACGCTGACAACAGACGAATTTCCGGGACAGATGTTTAACGGAACGCTGGTGCGGGATTCGGATGCGATCGATCAGGTGTCGCGGACGCTGAATGTCGAAGTGGATGTTGCCAATCCGCGGCAGCAGCTGTTTCCGGGGGCGTATGTCTTCGTGCACCTGGGGGTTCCTCCCACGACGGGAGCTGTGACAGTTCCGGCAAATACGCTGCTGTTCCGCTCGGAGGGATTGCGGGTGGCGGTGGTGCGGAACGGGAAGGTGCAGCTGGCGCCGATTACGATCGGACACGATTACGGGAGCAGCGTCGAGGTGCTGTCAGGTTTGACGGCGCAGGATGCGGTGGTGGTGGATCCCTCCGACTCGATTGAAGACGGACAGGCAGTGGAGATTGCCCGCGACGGGGGGGCGCAGTGAAGCGAGCTGCACTTCTGGCGTTGACGAGCACTGCTGTTTTGCTTTCGGGATGCATGGTGGGGCCGAAGTACGCGCGGCCCTCGACGCCGATGGCGCCGTCGTTTAAGGAGGCGCCGACGGATGCGCAGCAGACGGATGGCTGGCGCATTGCGCATCCAGGAGACCAGACGCCGCGCGGAGCGTGGTGGGAAATTTATGGCGACGCGCAGCTGGATGCGCTGGAAAAGCAGATCGAGCCGGCGAACCAAACTCTGAAGATTGCGGAAGCGAATTTCCGCCAGGCCCGGGCGGCGATTGGATACAGCCGTTCGTTTGAGGCGCCCACGGTGGGTGTGGCTCCGAGCATCTCGACGGTGCGCGATTCGGCGCATCAGCCGTATTTTGCGCCGACGCTGGCGAACAACGGCGAAGGCGACATGGCGCTGCCCGTGGAGATGTCGTGGGAGATCGATCTGTGGGGACGGATTCGGCGCGGGGTGACGGCAGCGCGCGAGCAGGCGCAGGCCAGCGCTGCGGACGAAGCGGCGACAGCGCTGAGCCTGCATGCCGATCTGGCCCTCGACTACTTCGAGCTCCGCAGCGCCGACGCGCAGAAGCGGCTGCTGGACGACACCGTGCAGGCCTACAGCAAAGCCCTGCAGCTGACTGAGAACCGCTATCACGGCGGCGTGGATCCGAAAGCGGTCGTCGATCAGGCGCGGACGCAGTTGCAGGATGCGCAGGTGCTGGATTCGGATGTGACGGTGGCGCGCGCGCAGTACGAGCATGCCATCGCGATTCTGATCGGCAAGCCGCCGGCCGCTTTCAGCCTGCCGGCGATGCCGCTGGATACGGCGGGACCGAATCTGCCGCCCACCCCGGTGGTGCTGCCTTCGGAGCTGCTGGAGCGGCGTCCGGATATCGCCGCAGCAGAGCGGCGCATGGCCGCGGCCAACGAGCAGATCGGGATTGCACAAGCGGCCTATTATCCGACGCTGAGTTTGAGCGCGCTGGCAGGCTTCGAGGGGACTTCGGCGCTGAACTGGCTGAACTGGCCGAGCCGCTTCTGGGCGGTCGGACCGGGATTATCAGAGACGCTGTTCGATGCGGGACGCCGGCATGCCTCGAAGGAAATTGCGCAGGCCGGCTATGATGCGACGGTCGCGAATTATCGGCAGACGACGCTGGGCGCTTTCCAGGACGTTGAAGATAATCTGGCGGTGCTGAAGGTGCTGGCTACGGAGTCGCAGCAGCAGCGGGCGGCAACAAGTGCAGCCGAGGAGACGCTGCACTTGTTTGAGAACCGGTATGAGGGCGGCGTGGATACGTACCTGCAGGTGGTGACATCGCAGACCACGGCGCTGAACAACGAGCGCAACGATATCGACATCCGGCGGCGGGAACTGGATGCGAGCGTGCTGCTGATCAAGGCCATTGGCGGGGACTGGACGACGGCGCAGCTGCCGAAGGTCTAACAGGCTCGGCGTAGAAATAGACCTGTTTCAGGACCATCGCGGACAATGAAGGCCCTTCATCTCACGCTCCCATTTCCCGGCCTGAAGGCCGGGGCTTTTCCTCGCCGTCCCGCTCGCGCGGAACATCGTGCGCACGGGATCCAAACATCCTGTAGCGCACTGGTTGCGGCGGTTGCTCGGGGCGAAGCATTTCGCGGATCTGATTATTGTTGCTGAGCGATCATCAGGTCCCAGGGCTGCAGGGTGAGGCTTTGTCCGGATGCGAGAGCGTGGCCGGTGAGCAGATCAGTGCCTGCGGAGCCGTGCCAGGAAAACGTCGCCGGGCTGCTGGAGTAATTAAAGTAGAACTGCAGATGGTCTCCAGCGCGATTGACGCCCCGCACGGTGTGGATGGCCGGGGGAAGCTGTTGGTCGGGCCCGCTGAGGCCGATGCGGCGCAGTTCATCGAGCAGGATGGCCTGCTGCAGCGGCTCGGATAAGTACGTCCCCTCATATAAGAGCGTGCCGGAGCCGTATTGGTTCTCGGTGACGGCGGGCCAGCGGCCGAAGAAGGGATGATCGTACCAGGCGAGCGCCTTTGCGTGTTCGGGCATGAGGAACTCGGCCCAGTACATGACCTTGTTGTCGGCTCCCACATGCCAGGGATCGTCCTTGAGTGCGAGCGGGTGCTCGAGGTTGGAGAACTCCTGATAGCTGAAGCCCGCGGCTTCCCGCAGCGGGCCGGGGGCACGCACCCAGCGGACAGCGGAGTTCTCATTGGCGAAGCCACTCTTGAAGGTCATGACGACGTGGCCGCCATTTTTGACGTAATCGGAGATGCGCTGCAGCAGCGCGTCGTCGGAGATATAGAGCGCGGGCACGATGATGAGCGTGTATTGAGAGAGGTCGGTGGTTTCGGGGAAGACGAAGTCGGTGCCGATGTTGAGGCGATAGAGGGCGTTGTGGAACTGGCGAACCAGCGATGCGTAGTCGGCGACGGGAGGCGCAAAGGCCCACTGCGGGCCACTCGAGTTGAAGGGCATGAAGGTGATGGCGTTCAGCGAATCACGGCTCCAGAGGATGGCCACCTGGTTGTGCTGGTCGAAGCCGACGAGATGCGAGCCGACCTTCTTCAGCTCGTTGCCGGTCTTCGAGACTTCAGCATAGGTGCGGTTGGGCTCGAAGTCGTGGGAGAGGACACCCTTCCAGTAGGTTTCCTGATTGGCGGGGATCGAGGCCCAGTGCCAGTACTCGATCATCTCGGCGCCATTGGCGATGTGGGTGTAGACATCTTCGCGGAGCTGGCCGTCGTAAGGCGGGAATTGGAAAGCGGACGTCCAGTCGGTGGACTGCGCGTTGGTTTCGGTGACAAGGAAGTTGCTGTGCTTTAGCGAGCGGGTGAAGTCTTCCTGGAAGGACTGCTGCGTGCCGTCGAAGTGGTCCTGGGTGCCGTGATAGACGTTGACGGCGGGGATGTCGAGAGCGGCGGCGACTGTATTTTCGTTGACATCGGCGCGCATGACGCCGCCGAAGTCGGTGGTAACGAACTGGCCAGGACCGCGGCACTCGCGCACCAGCTTTGCCTGCCAGGCGAGGAAGTCGGTGACGCCCATCTGCTCCCAGCGCGACCATTCCAGCTTATAGCCAGTGCTCTGGGCGTCGTCGCGGGTGGGCATGTCTTCCCAGCTGTTGATGTCCTCACCCCAGTAGTTCATGAACCAGGCTTTGTTGAGGTTGTCGGTGGTGCCGAACTCTTCCTTGAGGTGATTGACGAAGCCGACGAAGACGTCGTGGTTCGACGCGCCGTAGGAGGCGGTCTCGTTGTCGATCTGCCAGCCGATGACGTCGGAATTGTCTTTGTAGTGGGAGACGAGGTTTCGAATGAGACGCTCCGCGTAGAAGCGGTAGACGGGGCTGCGGGTGTCCATGTTCTGGCGCATGCCATAGAAGGTCTTCGCTCCGCCGAGCGGGCGCACGAGGATTTCGGGGTGTTCGTGATAGAGCCACGTAGGAATCGAGTAAGTCGGCGTGCCCATGATGACCTTGATCCCGGCTTTCGACATGGCATCGACGACGCGGTCCATCCACGCATATTCGAAGTGGCCGTCTTCGGGCTCCCAGAGGCTCCAGGTGGACTCACCCATGCGCACGACGTTAAGGCCGGCAGCCTTCATCATGGCGATGTCCTGATCGAGACGTTCGTAGGGCTCGTACTCGTGGTAGTAAGCAGCGCCGTAGAGCACTTCCGGAAGCTGCGGGATCTCCGGTGTGGCGGACAACTGATTGGCGGCGGGTACGACCTGAGCGGCGGCAAGCCCAGGCAGCAGCACAGCGAGGCAGAATGCAGAGAGCCTGGCGCGCAAGGGCCAGGGGCGCAAGGGTTTCACGGCTTTCCTCAGGGGGGATGTCATGACAACGCCATCGATGTTACGCCAACGGTCCGGTAGGGGAAGTCGGCCCTCAGAGACTAAGTCCAATTTTTTGCTGTTGTTTACGGCACAGCTGAAACTGTGCACCTTCAAAATCGCGAGTTTTCCGCAGGCTGTGAAGGCCCCCATCTCGCGTTCCCATTTTCTCGCCTCCAAAGGCTGAGGCTTTCACCGCCGTCACTTCCACGCAAGGGAGCGGGGGGGCCCGGGCAGTTTATGGCATGACTCGCAGGACGCAAACGCAGATTCTGAAGCAAAGGTTGGTCCAAAAAGTGGCCAACCTTTGCTTCAGAATGACAGTGGATCGGGCGAGGCTTCAAGCCTCCGCGAGGGTCTTCAGCGGCTCGACGCCGGCGGGAAGATAGACCTCGAAGGTGGTTCCGCTGGAACCGGTGCGGGTGGAAGTACGGAAGCGGATGGTGCCGCGGTGCTTCATGACAAGATTCCTCGAGACCCACAGGCCGAGGCCTGAACCTTTGAGCTCCTTGGTGGTGAAGAAGGGATCGAAGAGCTTTTTCCGCACGTGCCAGGGAATGCCGGGGCCACAATCGTGGATGCTGACGCGGGTGCCTGGTTCGCCCGCGCGGCTGATGGGGCGGACGCGCACCGCAACACGGCTGCCGGGAGGAGCTGCTTCGGCGGCGTTGCGGATGAGGTTGCCGAAGACCTGAGAGAGCTGGCCATGAAATCCGTAGACCCCGGGGGTGGGGCGGTTGTCGCAGACAATCTGGACGTGGCGCGCGGAGGCGGAGCGCTGATACAAAGTTACGACTTCGGAAACGACGCGGCCGATGTCGAGGGCGACGGGATCCTGGGAGTCGCGATGGAAGGCGAGGGTCTGGCGAGTGATGCGAGCGATCCGCGCCAGCTCCTCGTTGGCGTGGGCGAGAAACCCCTGAATGATTTCAACGGAGGGAGAGGCCTGCGCCAGGTAGATGAGATTGGTCAGCGCTTCCAGCGGATTATTGATCTCGTGGGCGATGGCGTGCGCGAGCTTGCCGGTAGCGGAGATCTTTTCGGCGGTGCGAAGGGCGTATTCGGCCAGCTGCCGGTCGGTGATATCGGAGAGGACGAGGACCAGGCCGCTGTCGGCGGTCTCGGCGCTCACCCGATTGATGGAGATCTGGACCGCTCTCTCGTTGATGGAGAACTCGGTGCGATAGCTTTCCGGCCCGTCCAGGCGAAGAGGCTCGCTGGTACCGAGGAGGGTTTGCATCAACTGGGAGGCGTCATCGCCGGCCTGGAAGCGGAAGCTGAAGCCACAGATTTCGGCGAAGGCGGCATTCCAGCGGACGAGGCGGCCTTCGGAGTTGATAAAGGCCACGCCTTCAGAGAGGGCGTCAAAGGTCGACTGCCATTGTTCAGCGGAGCGGCGGGCGATGGCCTCGGCGGCATGGAGGCGAAGCAGGGCGCGAACGGTGGCCACCAGCACGGTGGCGTCGATGGGATGGACGAGATAACCATCCGCTCCGGCTTCCAGGGCTTTGGCTTTGCTCTCGCTGGAAACCATGGAGGCGGAGATCTGGAGGACGGGGACATGCGCGGTGCCGGGATCCTGCTTAACCCGCCGGGTGACTTCGTAGCCGGACATGTCGGGAAGGCGGACGTCGAGGATGATGAGAGAAGGAAGGGTGCGGGCGTGAGCCAGAGCCTCCGCGCCGGTGCCCAGTTCGATGCAGCCGTAACCGGCCTGGCGGAGGATGCGGCTGAGGACATAGCGATTCTGTTCGCGGTCATCGACGATCAGAATGCGCGGCCGGTCTTCAGACATTTCGCTCCCGAAGGTTCGCTTCAGGGGTGAGGCCAATCGATCTCAGCCAGTCAAGGAACGGTTCCGCGGAGAGCCGGGTTGACACATCCTCTTTGCGAACGATGCGGGTCCGCCAGGCTTCCAGCTGGGCGCGTTCAGACTCAGAGAGCTTCTTTGACGTATAGATCAGGACTGGGAGGCTTTCGGTTCCCGGGCGTGAGCGCAGCTGGCGCAAAACTTCGAAGCCGCTGATGTCGGGCATGAGCAGATCGAGGATGACGGCGTCGGGGAGTCCCTGCTCGAGGGAGGCCAAAGCCTCGGTTCCGTTACTTGCCTCGCGAATCTCCAGCCAGGGCCGATCGATGAGCTCGCGGACGATATAGCGCGAGACATCGTTGTCGTCGACCAGCAGAAGCCTGTGGGTTCCGCTATGGGAGGTCAGCCGGCGCAGCTCGCGAAGGAGGCTCTCCCGCTCGACGGGCTTGGGCAGGAACAGGCTGGCGCCGTGGCCGAGGGCGGTGCGGGATTCATCGTAGATGCTGGTAACAATCAGCGGGAGCTGTGGCAGCTTTTCGCGGAGGCGGGCGAGGAAGCCCCAGGCGACGTCGTCGCGGATATAAACGTCGGAGAGGAGGGCGGCCGGGGTATGGCGGGCCGTCCAGACCTCGGCCTGGGAAACAGTGGACGCGAGGATGGGCTGGAATTCCGAGTTGCGCAGGAAGGATTCAAAGAGGTGCGCGGTCTCGGGATTGTCCTCGAGAATGAGTACCGGGGTGCGATGAAATTCGGGGGCCGGGAGGCTGGCAGCGTCCTCCGCAGCGAGGCTGACTTCGCCGACATAGATCGCGGGAATGCGGACAAAGAAGGTGGACCCGCGGCCGGGTTCGCTTTCAAGCCAGATTTTGCCGCCGAGAAGCATGGAAAGGTTGCGGCACAGAGGAAGGCCGAGGCCGGTGCCCCGATGGCGTTCCTGGAGCGGGTTCTCGACCTGACTGAACTCGCGGAAGATCGTCTCGTGGTGCTCGGCGGGGATGCCGATACCGGTATCGGCGACGGCAAAGAGGATGTCGTCGCCCATGAGTTGGGCGAACACCGTGACGCGGCCAGAGGGCGTGAATTTGAGGGCGTTGGACAGGAGATTACGAAGAATCTGGGAGACTTTGCCCTCGTCGGTGTGGAGGGGGGGCAGATCGCCGGCGTCCTCAAAGAGCAGATCGACGGAGCTGTTGTCGGCCAGCAGTGGCTTGAGCATGCCCTTGAGAGCGCTGAACAACTCGTGGACTTCGAAGCGTTTGGGACGGATGCGGATCTTGCCGGCTTCGACCTTCGCGAGGTCGAGAAGGTCGTTGACCATCTCCTGCAGGTCGCGGGCCGAGGACTCGATGAAGCCGATCTGCTTCACCTGCTCGGGGGTGAGATCGCCATCGATGCGATCCATGAGGAGTCGGGCGAGGGAGATGATGGAATTGAGCGGCGTGCGAAATTCGTGGGAGACGTTGGAGAGGAACTTGGTTTTGAGCTCGGAGGCGCGGCGGAGATAGTCGGCGCGCTCGTCGAGCTCGGCGTAGAGGGCGACAACGCCGCGGTTGGTGTCCTCGAGTTCGCGGTTGAGGAGTTCCAGCTCTTCCTGGCGGGCGCGGATTTCCTGGAGGGTCCTGAGCAACTCCTGGTTTTGCTGCTCGATCTCCTCGTAGGGGCCATCGGGGGTGCGCTCCTGCATTTTCTGGCGCAGTTCACGGGCGGCGCGCTGGGTGAGGCCGGCCTGATGGTCGGGGATGTGCTTGACCATGCGGACGGTGGTTCCGGAGGGGGTAGCTTCGATGGCAAAGCCGTCCATGAGGCGGCGGGTGCCGACGATGCCCATGCCGAGGCCGGTTTCTGACTTGTAGCGGCCATCGAGGATCTCCTCGAGGTTGGGGATACCGGGACCAGCATCGGAGACCGTGACTTCGAGGCACTGGGGCGGCTCGAGGCCGACGGCGAAGCTCACTTTGCCATTGCGGGCGTAACGAAAAGCATTGCGGGCAATCTCGGAGGTCGCGGTCGCCATGCGGATCTGGTCCTGATTATCAAGACCCAGCTCGGCAGCGACCTCGCGGGCGCGCTGACGGGCCTGAACGACATCCCGTTCGGTACGCAGGTTGAGATTGAAGAGGGGAACGGACATGGGTCACGCAGCGGCTTTGACAACGACCACGCTGGCATCATCGCGCTGGCGGCGAAAATCGCGCAGGAGCGCGCCGCCGATCACGGCGGGATGACGGACAGCGAGGCCGGCGTAGGCATCGAGGTCCCAGCGGGACTGCAGGCCGTCAGAGTGGAGCACGAGCACGGCATCGGAGGGCCAGTCCACACGAAACTCCTGAACGCGAGCCATAGCGACCCCCAGGGTACCGTTGTGAGAGACGAGATTGCGCGATCCGCCTGCAGCCATGAGAACGGCGGAGATATTGCCGATACCGGCGTAGGTGAGGGTCTGTTCGAGAGGACGTATCTCCGCGACGCCGGCCACGGCGCCCCGGGTCTTGCGGAGAGCATCGTGCACGTACTGGAGAATCTCGCCGGGACCGGAAGGGGTGGCGGCATCCATGCGTTTATGGAAGGTGGCGATTGCCTCCTGCGCCGCTTCGGAGGCCCCCCACCCGTGGCCGAGGCCGTCGACGAGCAGGATGACGGTGCGGTCGGCAGAGCGGTGCCAGGTCCAGCCATCTCCGCAGAAGCGCTCGCCGGGAAGCGGCACAGCCAGGCCGGCCAGCTGCAGGCTGTCGGCGGAGGGACCGTGGCCGAGCTCGAGGAGGACGATGGTGCCTTTGCGGCCCGTGAAGATTTCGAGTTTGCTGGCCATCCTCTTCATGGCGCCCATGCCGCCGCCCATGGTGCCGGCGGTGGAGAAGCCGTCGGCCATAGCCTGGGCGAGGTTGGGGATGCCAGGGCCGTTATCCATGGCGAGGATGCGGGCCAGGGCAACAGCTTTGTCTTTCATGCCGGCAACGATGACCTGGCCGCCACCGCCGTGGATGAGGACGTTGCGGGAGGATTCAGTGGCGAGGAGAGCCAACTCGCCGGCGCGGGTTTCATCGAAGCCAAGACGCTGGGCGGTGAAGAGGGCGGAACGACGCACCTCGCCGACCGAACTGGGGTCGGTAATCGGGACCAGCTCTGTCATGGCTATTTCCATCGCACCACTGTCACTTTTGTGCCCTTGCCCGGGGCAGATTCAATGGCAAACTCATTGACCAGGCGCTTGCTGCCGCCCAGCCCCAGGCCCATGCCGGAGCCCGAGGTGAATCCATCCTTAAGGGCCATTTCGATGTCGGAAATGCCCGGTCCGTTGTCTTCAAAGATGAGCCGAAGGCCGACTTTGGCGCCGGAGGCGACCTGTTCGATGATCATGCGCCCGCCCTTCCCATGATCGAGGGCGTTACGCGCCAGCTCGCTGGCCGCGGTGACCAGCTTGGTCTGATCGACGAGGGTGAAGCGGAGCTCGATGGCCCACTGCCGGACCTTCTGGCGGGCGAGGACCACGTCGCTGGAGGATTTCAGCTGCTGCGTATCACGCCTGGTCTCGCTCATCATCGCTTCCCGAGAGCAGTCCGAAGCCGGATCCGAAGAGCAGCTCCATTCCCGCTTCCACGCTCAATGCAGTGCGAACCCCGGGCAGAGACATGCCGAGCTCGACGAGCGTGATCGCGACTGCCGGCTGCATGCCCACGACGACTGTTTCCGCCCCCAGAACCCGAGACATGGCGGCGATATTCGCGAGCATGCGGCCGATAAACGAGTCAACGATTTCGAGAGATGAGATATCGATCAGGACCCCGGTGGAACCCCACTCGGAGATGCGCTGGGTGACGTCATCCTGCAGTTGAAGAGCCAGCTTGTCGTGCATGTCCACCTGAATGGTGATCAGCAGCAGCGAGCCCATACGGAGAACCGGTATGCGATCCACTAGCCCTCCTGCTTCTTCAACGGCGCACCGAGAATCGGAGCCGCCGCCACGGCCGACTGGCGCACCACCGTGCGTCCGCTGCGCTGGAGAGCGAGCGCGAAGGCATCCGACAGCTTGGCCTTGGTGATCACATCTTCGAGGTTGATACCGAGGTGGACGATGGTCTGGGCAATCTGCGGACGAACGCCGCTGATGATGCATTCGGCGCCCATCAGACGGGCGGCAGTGATGGTCTTGAGCAGATGCTGCGCCACCAGGGTATCGACGGTAGGCACGCCGGTGATGTCGATGATGGCAAATTTTGAGTTGGTGGCTACGACGGTTTGCAGAAGATTCTCCATCACCACCTGGGTGCGGGCGCTGTCGAGCGTGCCGATGATGGGGAGCGCCAGGATGCCATCCCAAAGCTTGACGACAGGGGTGGAGAGCTCGAGCAGCTCCTGCTGCTGACGCGAGATGAGCTCCTCGCGCGTAGCACTGTAGGCTTCGGTGGTGATGAGGGCGAGGGAATCGAGGAGTTCCGTGGCCGCCCACACCGTATCGAAGAGCGTGTCCTGATTTTTGGCCAGGTCGCGGCGGATGGCGGAGAAGAGAGGCCGCTTGAGCGAGAAGACGAAGGTGGCCACTTCGCTGGCGGAAAAACCCTGGCGGGCACGAGATGCGGAGATTTCCTGGAGATAATCGCGTGCAGCATTCCAGCCGGGCCCGGAAATGTCGGCGCTGCCGCTGACTCTGACGCCGGAGGTTACCGCAGCGAGAAGACTGCGGCATTGTTCGTTCAGCTCGGTTTTGCTGATGAGATCGGATCGCTGGACTGATGTACTCATGTCCCGGATCCATTCGTCGCGGATTTGAGACTCGTTGCGGGAAATAATCTCCGCCAGGTCGTTCATGCAGGCCCCTCCCTCCCGGTGTCGTGGCCGGGAAGTTTCACTGCTTCGCGGTGAACTTTACGTTTATACCGTCCTTTACTATACATTTCGGCTGGAGTCCTGGGGTATGGCGTATTACGGTGCGTCGGTCTGGAGCCTGCGGTCCAGAGGCGCAATCCGTCAATCGCCGCAAGACGGCGGTCAGGGCTCCGGGCGCTCGAGGTTGCTCAGAGCTTCGGATAACCGGGCGATATCGTCCAATTTGGAAACGTAGGCACTGACCTTAAAGAGCCGGCAGATTTCGCGCTGTTCGTCCCCAAGCACCGTCCAGACGATAAGGGGGATGGGGGAAAGGCGTGGATTGCCATGCCAGAAGCGCATCAGTTCAAAGCCGCTCTCATAGCCGAGGTCGAGATCGAGAATGATCGCGTCGGGCAGCGGTCCTTCGTCGCGAAGCGCGTTTTCGAGGTAAAGCCTGGCGGCCATGGCAGAGGCGCGCGCGTCCACAACGGAAAAGCCCATCGACTGGGCCAGATCAGCGGCTCTGTGCAGATCATGTGCCTGGTCCTCTACGATCAGCAACCGCTTCATTCAGGGTCCCCTTACTCTGTGCTGAAGTAAAGGCAGTGTACCTGCTGCGCAAAGAACGGTAAAGCGGATTGAGTGGCGGTAGTAGCCGGCGGCAGTATTCCGTTGCGGGCGACGCCAGGTAAACGCTGACCAGGCTGATAGCCGGATTAATACCCGGGCTGATAACTTAGTGCGGTGAGTCTGAAGTTTATTCAACAATTGACGAATTGCAGTGCTTTGAACAGCGGCCCTCAGAGCTGAAGCCCATCTGTTCGGCGATCTTTACGGCACCACTGAAGCGTGCCTGATACAAAGCCAAAGAGCAATTCTTGAACGAACTGCAGACTCAGGATACTAGCTGATAACTGGGCTGATGTAGTGTCGCGAGAAGCATAGGTCGCGAAAAGCAATTGCGGGTTCATCTCCGTTTGGCCCAAAGCGCCAAACTTCTCCACAGGATGACAGCTCTGCTGTGTGTCAGGACCACTCAAACTGCTTTCACAGTGACAACAGTTCTAAATTGCCCGCTTCAGCCACGCCACGGAGCGGGCTATTCCCTCATCCATAGTGATCCGGGGGAAATAGCCCAGTTCGGTTCGTGCCTTTTCGCATGGGAATTCCTGATCCCGGCCCAGCAGAAATACGGCGTGGCGGGTGAGGAGCGGCCGGCCCGGCAACCTCCTGATGCAGCGCCAGGGGGCTTCCATGGTCCAGGCAACCGCCATCGCTGCTGCCCAGGACAGATGGATCCAGGGAAGCTTGTATCCCAAACCGCCGGCCAGCGCAGTTACATAGTCTTTCCATGTGGCTCCGGTCCCATCGGCCAGGTTCCACGCGTGCCCGAGCGCCGCTCGGCTGCGCGCCGCCAGCAGGATTGCGTCCACGGCGTTGTCGACATAGAGGAAGCCGCCGGTGGCTCGTCCGCCGGCGATGTACAGCATCTCGCGCCGGCGCAGCAGGTCGGCGATGTCGGTGACGAAGGCCTTGCCACGAGGCCCGAAGATGGTGGCGGGGCGAATCACCGTGACGGGCAGGCCCGATTGCCGCGCCTCGCGCCAAACCGCGTTTTCGGCCATGATCTTGGTGCGGTTGTAGGGCAGGCCCACATCCCGGAGCGGACCGGTTTCGTCGCAGGGGACCCGAGGGTATCCGTAGACGTCGGTGGTGCTGATGTGGACGAAACGCTCCAGCCGGGAGGCCTCGCGGGCCGCCAGCAACACGGTCTCTGTCCCTCTCACATTGCTCTCGAGGTAGATCTCGGGTGCGGCCCAGTCGGTTGAAGCTGCAGCACAGTGAAAAATGTGAGTCACATCGCGCGCAGCTTCGCGCAGTGGAGCGCTGTCGGTCAGGCTGCCTCGCACGACGCGCAGATGGGGAAGGCCCGACAGGTGATGCAGGTCAGAGCCGGCACGAGCCAGCACCGTAACCTGTTCTCCCGCGCGAGCCAGCACCTCGGCCAGGCGGCCTCCGAGAAAGCCGCTCGCGCCTGTGACCAGCACCGGCATCGGCTCAGAAGCTCCGCATCCTGGCAAATACGTCGAGTGCGAACTGCAGCTGTTCGGTGGAGTGCGAGGCAGTGACGCAGAGCCGGAGGCGGGCGGTTCCCTGGGTGACGGCGGGAAACAGCACGGGCGAAGCCAGAATCCCGTAGTCGCGCAGCTTGCGCGCAAACAGGGCGGTCTTGTCATCGCCGCCAAACATGATGGGAATTATGGCCGTCTGGGAGAGGCCGGTATCGTAGCCGAGGCTCCGCAGGCCCTCGCGCAGAAAGGCCGCGTTGGCCTGCAGGCGGGCAACCCGCTCCGGCTCCTCCTTCAGGATCTTCAGGGTTGCGCACACCGCGGCGGCGGCAGGAGCGGCGAGGGCTCCGGAGAAGATAAAGGGAGCGGAGCCGTGCTGCAGAAAAATGGACATGCGCTGCGAGACGGCAACGAAGCCGCCATTCGAGGGAAACCCTTTGGCCAGCGAGCCGGTCCAGATATCGACTTCTTCGGCGGGTACGCAAAAATGCTCATCGGTTCCCCGGCCGTGCCGGCCCACCACCCCGCTCGCGTGCGACTCATCGATCAGCAGATAGCAGCCGAATTCCTTTTTCAGCGCGATCAGTTCGGGGAGCCTGCAGATGTCGCCGTCCATGGAAAAGACTCCGTCGGCGATGATGAGGGTTCGGTTGGCCTCGGGTCCGTTCTGCAGCTCATGGCGCAGGGAGGAAGGGTCGTTGTGCGCGAATCTCTGGATCTGCACGCCCGCCAGACGGCATGCATCCATCAGGCTGCGATGCGACAGCGTATCGGCAATCACCCGATCGGCGGGCCCCAGCAGCGCACTGATGACCGCCAGATTGGCTGCGTATCCTGAGGTATAGGTAATCGCCGCTTCGGTACCCTTGAACTCCGCCAGGGCCTCTTCCAGCTCTTTGTGAATATCGAGCGTGCCGGTGAGCAGGCGCACTCCGCCGGTCCCGGTTCCGTATTTGCGAATGGCCGCGATGGCTGCTTCGTCGACACGGGAATCGCCGATGAGCCCGAGATAGTCATAGGACGACAGCATCAGCATGCGATGGCCGTCCATTTCCACCAGAGGTCCCGGCCGGGTGCTCAGCGGCGCCTGAAAGGGATACGCGTCGTGCGCGCAGGCGCGTGCCGCATTCTCGAAGAGCCTTCGTCCGCGGGTGTCGATCAGGTCGTGCTTCTTATAGCTGTCGTGGCGCTTTTCCGCGAAAAAGTCCTGGAACATCTCTCCTGAAGAGGATGGAAATTCCTTCGACACTGCGGAGGGACGCTGGATTTCGGTTAGCCGGGAACTCATGCATACTCACTATACCCAGATCACTCCAGTCTGTGACACGCAGTGTCGGTCCCCGGCGGGCCTGAGGTCCGGACCGCCTGGCCGGGACATGTGAAAGCCCCCGCAATCCGGATCTCCAGGTTGAGCGATGCACGTTCCCTTTAGAATTTGCTCATGTCCGACATGTCGCTCGCGTCCCTGGCTTCGCCTGAAGTATTGGCTCGCGCCCGCAAAATCAAACTGTTCCTGATGGATGTGGACGGCACGCTCACCGACGGCGGCGTGTGTCTGATCTCGACGACTTCAGCCAGCGGCCCCAGCGATCCGGTGGTCTCCGAGATGAAAGTCTTCAGCGCGAAAGACGGGCAGGGCTTGTCGCTGGCCCACACCATGGGAATTCAGACAGGCTTCATCACCGGCCGATCGTCGCCTGCGGTTGCACAGCGCGCGAAAGAGCTGAAAGTCACGTTTGTGTATCTGGGCCAGGCGACGAAGACCCAGGCTTTCGAAGAATGCGTGCGGAAGGCAGGTGTCAGCGAAGAAGAGGTTGCCTACATGGGCGACGACTTGCCGGACATCCCGCTGGCACAGCGAGCCGGATTGGCCGTCTGCGTCGCCGATGGCGCACCGGAGTTAGCGGCGGTCTGCCACTTTACCACGCACCGCCGCGCGGGCTATGGCGCCGCGCGCGAGGTCATCGAGCTGATCCTGAAGGCACAGGGACGCTGGGAGGAAGCGGTGCCGCGGGCGCGTGCTTAGAGCCGGCGGCCGTGCTCGCCGGCTGGTGTGTCCACGGAGATTCGTCGCGCAAAGATGGCGCGCGGACCGCTTACGAACCATCCCATTCCTGTGTCACTCCGGCAACTAATGCCCGAACTGTCAATACTCAAAAAAGCTATGTGCTTCTTATACATAGCACTGAGATCAGAGCTTGGAATGCGGGCTTCTTGACAAGTTCACAAACGGAAGCGTAAATGTTTACCGGCCAGAAATGGCCCGGCATCCTCCGAAACAAATGAATATTCCGGATGTCGAAACTGCGCGACTGAAAACGCTTGCTCCAGGAGGCAATATGAATTTCTGTGCTGGAAGTTCGTCCGCCCGGGTCACCCTTCGATCGCAGCTCTCTCTCACAGCGATGGTCTGGCTCGGTTGCATCACCGCCACGTGCATATTGATGCCGAACACCTGGGCCCAGGAGAACGCAACCATCAACGGAACGGTGACGGATGCCTCGGGTGCCGTCCTGTCCCACGCGCAGATTTCGCTCACCAATTCCGGAACCGGCCAGGAACGTGAGGACGTTACCAATGCTTCCGGAGCGTACCGATTCGGCAACCTTGGCATCGGCAGCTATACGCTGAAGGCGACGTCCCCCGGGTTCCAGACCTACACGAAAACAGGGATCGAGGTGAACGTCGCCCAAACCCTCGAAGAGAACATAGCGTTGCAGGTGGGCAGTCAGACGCAGACCGTCTCGGTGCAGGCCAACGCGCTGCAGATCCAGACGGAAACGAGCGAGGTCAGCACGCTCATGACCGGTCAGCAGGTGGAACAGCTTTCCACGAATGGCCGCAATGTGACGGCTCTGGCTGCGCTCGGCCTAGGCGTTTCCAACAATCTGCCGGAATTCAGCGGAGTAGACGCACTGACCTCTGCAAACGGCATTAGTTTCAACGGCACTCGAACCACCCATAACATTTATCTGCTCGACGGCGGCGAGTTGAACGACCGTGGCTGCGGCGGCTGTTTCATGGCGTTGCCCTCGCAGGAAGCGATCGCCGAATTCCGGACCTTGGACAGCAATTACAGTCCGGATTACGGGATCGGTTCGGGGGGAACCATCCTGATGGCGCTCAAGTCCGGCACGCGCAATTTCCACGGCGAGGTATACGAGTTCAATCGGAACACCGATTACGATGCGAATGATTACTTCACGAAGTCCGCAGGCCAGCCGCGCCCCAGCTTCCAGCTGAATACTCCGGGTGGAAATATCGGCGGACCTTTGTTTATTCCCCATATCTACAACCCCTCCCACGATCGGACCTTCTTCTTCTGGAACGAAGAGTGGCGGCGGCTGATCCAGGGAAGTTCGCCTCTGGTCGCCAATACCATCATGGCCAGCAACTTTCCGACCGCCGGGACCCCTCTGACCTATACCGTGCCGGGGAGTGGAGCGGTGCCGATCGTCCCGGTTACCACCGATTCGGCCAAACTGGCTTTATATACGCAGGATGGGTTGACGGCGGGAAAACCTTTTCCGAACAACACTATTCCGGCCAACCTGATGGATCCCAATGCGGTCCTGGAATTGAATTCCGGTACCTTCCCCAGACCCAATCTCGGAAGCAATCAATTTACGGCGTCGATTCCCACGACGGATAACATCCGCGAAGATGTGGTGCGCATCGACCACTCGATCAGCAGCAAATATCAGCTGATGGGTCACTACCTGCACGATGCCATGAACAAAACCTTTTTCCCGCCGCTGTGGAGCGACAGTACCTATCCGACGGTGGGCACGGCCATGGCCAATCCAGCGTACACGGCGGTCATTAAGCTCACCCAGACCTTTTCACCTACGCTGCTGAACGAAACCGCGTTCCTCTACAGCGGTAACAAGATCAACCTTGCTCCGCTTCCCGGCAGCGGGGGCAGTTATCAGCTGCCCAGCGGATGGACGGCCAGCAGCTTCTTCCCCGTTTCCGATAATGCGGGTAAGGACATGCCGGAAATCGATCTTCAGGGGTCGCCGCTCAATGTGAACTGGAGCGAGAATTACTTTCCGTGGAAGAACGGCTATGAAGGCTTCGAATACCGCGACGACTTATCCTGGACGAAGAGCGTTCACCAGTTTAAGTTCGGCTTCAGCTGGTTGCACGATTATAAGAACCAGCAACTCCAGGCGAATACTCAGGGAACGGCAGCCTTTAACTCCAGCGCGTTCTCCGGCGATTCCTATGTCAACTTCCTGCTGGGCGATGCTTCCAGCTTTACGCAGTTGCAGTATCTGGCCGATAAGCACTGGGTCAACAACAATTACGGCTTCTATGTCAACGACAACTGGCATGCCACGCCGCGCCTGACGCTGAACCTCGGGGTGCGGTTCGACGGTTTGCCGCACGCCTTCGAGCGCTATAACCAGTTCGCGAACTTTGTCGCTGCCGACTATAACTATTCGCTCGGTTATCCGCTCAATCCGGACGGCACCCTTTCCTCGGCAGCGCTCTCCACCTTCAGCGCCACGGGCAGCGAGCAGTTTTACCTTAACGGCATCCGGGAAGCCGGGGTGAATGGCTTTCCCCGTGGCGTGGTCCAGGATGAATACAAAACCTGGCAACCGCGTATCGGCTTCGCGTGGGATTTCGCAGGAAACGGAAGAACCGTTCTGCGCGGCGGCTTTGGTATGTTCTATGAGCGGGTACAGGGCAATGACGTCTATAACGCCGCACTCAATCCGCCCTTCGCCTATCAGCCTTCAGCAACGAACGTTTATTTTTCCAACCCTCACACCAGCGCGCTGACCGGATTGACCACGACGCAGTCGTTTCCATCGGATCTGACGAACATCAATTATCACTATCCGAACCCCGGAACGGCTGATTACAGCTTCGGCATCCAGCACGAGCTTGCGCCCTCGGTGGTCGCCGAGCTGCAATATGTGGGCTCCGATGGCTGGAACCAGGACGACGACCGGCAGGTCAACACGCTCCCGCTTACCGATCCCGCCAACACGGCCAATCCGTACGATCTCCGCGAGGGCGTGGCCAACGGCTCGCTCAACGCCAATCTCTATCGCATATTCCCGGGGTTCAGCGCCATCAACCAGGAGGAAAACGAAACCAATTTCAACTACAACTCGCTCCAGGCAGGCATACGGATGGAGAACCGGCACGGACTCACCACGCAGATCGCCTACACCTGGTCTCACCTGGTTGATATCGGGAGCAACGATCTGAACGGGCTGTCGGATCCGTTTAATGCGAAGTACGACCGTGCTTCCGACACTAACTTCGATCATCGCAATATCCTCAACGCCAGCTACGTTTACGACCTGCCGTTCTTTACGCACAGCCAGAACGCGGCTGCGCGTACGGTGGGGGGAGGATGGACCGTTTCCGGGATAACGGAAGTGACGAGCGGAGTGCCTTTGTACATCACGTATACGGGATCGGATGTTGTGGGCCTGGGGTGCTGCTTCACGAATCGCCCTGATCTTGTCTCCAAACCCTCGTATCCGAAGAAAGTGGGGGCGTGGTTCTCCCCAAGTTCCTATGCCGATCCGGTGGCTCCATGGAACGGTGGTCCCAACCAGGGCTTTGGCAGTGCGGGCAGAGATTCAGCCGTGGGGCCTGGGATTTTCAACTGGAATCTTTCGCTGTTCAAGACGATTCCACTCCGGCACGAAGGGCTGCCTAATTTCCAGCTGCGGTTCGAATCCTTCAACACCTTCAATCACACGCAATTCCAGAACGTAGATACTAACTCCCACGACTCCAATTTTGGCGCTGTTACCGGCGACTATGGTCCTCGCCTGCTCGAACTTGGGGGTAAGTTCGCATTCTAGAGGTTACTGCCGTTTTGATCAGGGTGCGGCCGGGCCGAATGGAGCCACACCCACCAACGGCCTGGCACAACTATCCTGGTCAGATGAAACGAGGTCGCATTTTTCCACGATGTCGTTGATGGAAAGGCCAGCCTGCCGGAGCAGGTCGATGACGATCTCGAGGCAGGCACAATAAAGCTGCGACATACGGGGATCAACGAGTTGCTGGGGCTCGCGGCCTATTCCAGCACGAAGGGGCGCGCTGATCGCGCTCAGCCGCGCGCTGGCCATCGCCTGCGCGCGGAGTGACGTCCGGGGCGACGCGCTGGCCCCGCGTACCATCGATTCACCGATGCTGCACGGGTTCGTAGCTGCTCAGGCCAATCCGGAAAAGAGGCGACGGGTTTTTCGATGAGGTGCAGCCGCGAGGCCGCAGTGGAACCATCGAGGAAGTCGCCAACGTGGTAGCCTTTCTTGTCTCTGATGAATCTTCACTGATCAGCGGCGCGACGCTTGCTGCCGATGGCGGGATGAGTCTCAAAGGCGAACAGCCGCGGGCGTGAACCGATATGACGAAGATTACCGGCTTGAAGACAGTTGTGGTCAACGCCGAAATGCGCAACTGGGTCTTCGTCAAAGTGGAGACGGATGCTCCAGGGCTCTTCGGCTGGGGCGAGGCTTCGCTCGAGTGGAAGACGCGGAGTGTGGTGGGCGCCGTCCAGGATTTCGAGCCCATGGTGGTAGGAGAGGATGCCACACGGATCGAACACCTCTATCAGAAACTCTATCGGCAGTCTTTCTGGCGAACCGGGGTGATTGGACTGTCGGCCATCTCCGCCATCGAGCAGGCGTGCTGGGATATCTGGGGGAAGTTACTCAACCAGCCGGTTTATAAGTTACTGGGCGGTGCGGTAAGGGAGAAGGTGCGGATGTACACGCACCTGGGCGGCGGAGATATGCGGGCAGTATACGAATCGCAGAACGCAGCGGATCCGGCGGTGTTTGTCGATCGAGCGCTGGAGGTGATCGCCCGCGGCTATACGGCGGTTAAAGTTTTGCTGACGCCTCCCACCGAGCCGCTGAACAGCATTGCCGGTTATAAGCAGGCGGAGCGCATCATGGGCGCTCTGCGTAATGCAGTGGGCGATGATGTGGACATCATGGTGGACTGCCACGGGCGGCATTCACTGGGCAATGCAGTGGAGTTCTGCCGCGTGCTGGCACCGTACCGGCCGCTGTTCGTGGAAGAGCCGGTGCCTCCGGAGAACGTGGATGTGCTGGCGGAGGTGCGCCGGCAGAGTCCGGTGCCGATTGCGACCGGCGAGCGGCTGGTGACGCGATTTCAATTTCGCGAGGTCTTCGAGAAGCTGGCCTGCCACGTCATACAGCCGGACTTATGCCATTGCGGCGGCTTGTGGGAGGCGAAGAAGATCGCGGCCATGGCTGAGGTTTACACGATGGGAGTCGCTCCGCATAACCCGCTGGGGCCGGTGGCGAATGCCGCGGCGCTTCACTTCGATCTCAGCACGCCCAACTTTCTCATCCAGGAAGACATGCTGACGGATGTTCCGTGGCGATGGGAAATAGTGCAACAGCAGCTGGAATCGAAGGATGGGTTCTGGCTGCCGAGCGACGCGCCGGGGCTGGGGATCGAGGTCAACGAAGCGGCAGCGGCGAAGCATCCCTTCGTGCAGGAGGTCATGCATTCCACGACGATCCGGGCATACGACGGCGCGATCCTGGACTGGTAGGGAATGGAGATCGCGCCTGGGATTCAGATGATTTCGGGGCACTCGAAGGGCCATCTCGCAGTCCTCGATAGTTACTCAGTGCGCAGCGCTTTGACGGGGTCGACGGAAGCGGCGCGGCGCGCAGGGATGATGCTGGCGATCAGCGCGCAGAGCGAGAGGGTGAGGATGGAGGCGGCGAGGACGAGCGGGTCCCATCCCCTGACCTGGTAGAGCTGTGCGGAGATGAGGCGGGCACAGCCGATGGAGACGGGGATCCCGATGAGCAGGCCGATGAGGATCTGCAGGAAAGCTCCGCCAAGGACGAGGCGGATGATGCTGGTGCGGTCCGCTCCCAGAGCCATGCGGACGCCGATCTCGCTGGTGCGGCGTTCGACGGTGTAGGCGGTGACGCCGTAGAGGCCGACGGCGGCGAGAATGAGGGCGAGAATGCCGAAGAGGCCGGTCATATTGGCGACGGCGCGCTGCTGATCGAAGCTGGAGTCGACGGTTTCCCGGAGCGGCCACAGGCCGAGCAGAGTGATGTTGGGGTCAACGTCAGACAGGACGCGACGGATCTGGGGTTCGAGGCCCTCCATGCTGCCGCGGATCTGGAGGACGGCGCCTTCCACGTAGTGAGTCATGTCGTCAATCTGGGCCATCACCGGGTCGTCCTGATATTTCACATGCTGGGCGAGTGGGACGAAGAAGAGGGGGCGCGGAGGCTCCGTGTTGGCGGGATCGGTGTACTTCGCGTTGCCCACGACGCCGACGATTGCAAAGGTGCTGGAGTGGCGAGGAAGGTCGAGGCCGAAGTGCTGGCCGATGGGATCCTCGCCGGGCTTGAAGAATTGCTTCACGAAAGCCTGGTTGACCACGACAACATTCTGTGTCGAGGCGGTGTCGTCTTCGCTGATGGAGCGGCCGCGGACGATCTGCTGGCCCATTAGTTCCAGATAGCCGGCAGCCACGTGATCCCACGACGAGCCGGAGCGCTCATTCGGGCCGGGCATGCCGCGGCCCTGGCGGATGACGATTTCTCCCCAGTTGTCGGTGAGCGGCGTGTACTGCGCGAGCGCGGCGCGCTCCACGCCGGGGATGTGGCCGAGGCGGTCCTGCAGCTCGCGATACAGCGCATCGAGCTGCGGTTGCGAGTATGAGGTCCAGGGCGCGGTGAGACCGATGGTGATGCGGTGGTCGATCTGGTAGCCGAAGTCCTGGTGCTGGAGGTTAGTAAGCGAGCGAGTGAGCAGACCGGCTCCGGTGAGGAGGACGACGGAGAGCGTGGCCTGGACGACGACGAGGGTCTTCTGCGACCACGAGGCATGATCGCGGGTGCTGCGATTGGCGCCGCGGAGCGCTTCCGCGGGATCGGCGTGGGTGGCCAGCCATGCGGGCGCGGTTCCAAAGATGGCGCCGGTAACGAGCGAGAGGGCGAAGGCGAAGAGGAGGACGGGTATGGACGGCGCAGCCGAGATAGGAACAAAGTGGGCGCCATGGAAGGCCATAGCGACGATAAGCCGGACGCCGAGATACGCGACGGCGAGCCCGGCGAGTCCGCCAAAGAGGGCGAGGAGGATGCTTTCAGTGAGACTCTGGCGGATGAGGCGGGTGCGGGACGCTCCGAGGGCGAGGCGGATCGAGGTCTGTGTGCGGCGCGATGCTCCACGGGCGAGGAGCAGGTTAGCGATGTTGGCGCACGCGATAAGCAGAACGAGACAGCAGACTGTCAGCAGGATGTGAAGAGAATCGGCGTAGTTCGCTTTCATGGTGGCGACGCCGACGCCGGCGGGAATGACACGGATGTTCTGTTTGGGCAGGTCGGCTTTGATGCCGGCCATCCAGTCGGCGGGCATAGCGCTGTCGTTGACGATCCACTGACGGAGGAGCGCGGTCATGCGCGGGCCGGTGGTGGCAACGGAGGCACCGGGCTTGAGACGGCCGATGACCCGGAGCCACGCCTGGAAGTGGTGCAGCAGCGAGTTGGATCCGGCAAAAACCGGTTCCTGATTGACGGGCAGCCAGAGATCAGGCGGATCGGCGCGCAGAGTGTCACCGAAATAGCCGGGCGGTGTAATGCCAACGATGGTGACCGGATGGTTGCCGATGATGAAGGTGGACCCGACGACGGAGGGATCCGATGCGTACTGCTGCTGCCAGGTGCGATAGCTGAGCATGGCGACCGGCGGCGAATTGGGCTGATCGTCGAAGGGGGTGATGGTGCGGCCCATGAAGGCACCGAGGCCGAAGGTGGAGAAGTAATTGCCGGTAACCATCTCGGTGCGGAGCGGTTTGGCAACGCGATCGCTCTGGCCGCGGCGCACGCCCAGCGTCCATCCGCCGGCCTGGAAGGCAGCGAGCGAGGAAAACTCCGGCGTGTTGTGCTGCATGCGCCGGTAGAAATCGTAGGAGAAGAAGCCCCAGTTGTCCTGGGTGTAGCCCTCGATACAGCAGTCCAGGCCGTCGCCAATGCGGTAGAGGCTGGCCGGGTCCGCGACCGGCAGCGATCTGAGCATGACGGTGTTGATGAGAGAGAAGATGGCGGTGGTGGCGCCGATGCCGAGGGCGAGGGTGAGCATCGCGGTGAGGGTAAAGACGGGGGAAAGGCGCATCTGGCGCAGAGCGTAGGCAAGATCCTGGCGAAGAGTCAGCATGGGGCAGCCTCAGGAACGGATACGCTTCGCGATGGAGCCTGGTTCCGGAGGATTGCAGCGCCGTCATCCCAGGGAAGGTCGGTTCTTTTGCTCAGAGTTCTTTCGTTCTGACACCCGGGAAGCGCAGGCTGGCTTTCAGACCTCCGCTGGAAGAGTCGTCCAGCGAGATCGATCCGCCATAGAGTTCAACGAGCTCACGAACAATCGCCAGGCCCAGGCCGGAACCCGGGGTCGTCTCATCGAGACGGGTGCCGCGTCGCAGGACTCCGGCACGCAGTTCCGGGCTGATCCCGGAGCCGTCATCTTCGACAACGACCAGAATCTCGCCATCCTTCGCATGAGACGACAGCGCCACCTCGGTCCGGGCCCATTTGCAGGCGTTATCGAGTAAGTTGCCCAGCATCTCATCGAGATCCTCACGCTGAACCCGAACAGAATGTTCTTCGGAGACCTCGATTTGGAACGAGAGCTCCCGCTCTGCGTACAGCCGCTGAAGAGTGCGCATGAGCGCGTCGGCTGAATCCGCCACTGAGCAGTTCAACCCCGGCGTGTTTCCGGATGCAGCAGCGCGGGCCTGGGCAAGGTGATACTCGATCTGGCGGCGCATCCGCTCGACCTGCTGCAGGAGCATTTCTGCGAATGCCGGCTGGCCTTCCTGCAGTGCACGCCTGCCTTCCTGCGCCAGGATGGCCAAGGGTGTTTTAAGGCCATGAGCCAGATCTCCAGCCCTGGCCTGAGCTCTTCGCACCGCACGCTCTCGCTGTTCAAGAAGCATGTTCAGGTCGTCGATCAGAGGCTGGATCTCGTTTGGATAAGAACCTGCAATGATCTGCCTGCGCCCGTCGCGAATTTCCGGCAGCTGAGCGCGCAAACGGCGGAAAGGAATCAGAGCGCTGCCCACCAGCGCCACGCCTGCAGCCATGACGACCAGTGCGCAGGCCATGACGATTCGATTCAGCATGGGGAATTTATGAAAAACAACGAGCAGGAAGATCATGTGGGAGAAGGCGAGTAACGCGAGGGTCCACAGGAGGCTGCCGGCCAGAAGTTGCAGTCGAAACGATTTCACCTGTCGTCCTCGATGCGATAACCAAGGCCCCGCTCGGTGCGAATAAAGGCCGCGCCCAGCTTTCGACGCAGGCGCGCGATAAAGACCTCGACAGTATTCGAATCGCGATCGAAATTCTGCGCGTACACATGCTCGATGAGCTCACCCTGAGACACCACGCGATCGTGGTGGTGCATGAGATAAGAAAGAACGCGGAATTCGTGGCCGGTAAGCTTGACCGGCGCACCGTTGAGGGTGACGCGAGCTCGACGCGAATCGAGGGCGACGGCACCGCACTGTATCTCTGAGTGGGCGTGTCCACTGGAGCGGCGGATGAGGGCACGGAGCCGGGCCAGCACTTCCTCCATGCGGAAGGGCTTGGAGACGTAATCGTCTGCGCCCCCGTCGATTCCCTGGACCTTCTCGTGCCAGCTTCCCCGCGCGGTCAGAATCAGCACGGGAACGGTGATACCGGCCGTCCGCCAGCGCCGCAGGACGGTCAGGCCATCCAGCCTGGGCAGTCCGAGATCAAGGATCACCGCGTCATACGGCTCGGTCGCGCCAAGGTAGTCCGCATGCTCGCCGTCGCCGGCGCAGTCCACCGCGAAGCCGGCTTCGCCAAGGGCCGCGGCCAATTGTTGTGAAAGCAGTAATTCGTCTTCGGCGACCAGGATGCGCACCTTGGCTTCGTCTCCAGGGGAACGGCGCTCCCGCCCATCTTATTCCTGGGAGGCTGAATGGCGGCTGAACGTGATGTTCATACCTGGTTCAGCCGCGATTCGATACGCTCCGGCCATGATCAGCCTTGCAGGGGTCACCCGGAACTATGACACGCCAGCCGGAGAGTTTCCCGCACTCTGCGGCATCAGTCTGGAGATCGCCGCCGGCGAGCTGGTAGCGATCGTCGGAAAGTCAGGCAGCGGCAAATCCACTTTGCTGAATCTGATCGCCGGCATCGACCGGCCCTCCTCAGGAAAGCTCGTTGTCGCCGGCGCAAATGTAGGAGAGCTGGATGAAAAGCGCCTCGCGGTTTGGCGTGGGAAAAACATCGGCCTGGTCTTCCAGTTCTTTCAGCTGATGCCGACGCTGACAGCGGCGGAGAATGTGATGCTGGCGATGGACTTTGCCGGCAAGGTTCCCTCCCGTGAGCGGAGACAACACGCCCTGCATCTGCTGGATCGAACCGGCGTCGCCCGCCATGCCGACAAACTTCCGTCAGCACTCTCCGGTGGAGAGCAGCAGCGGGTTGCGATTGCCCGTGCTCTCGCCAACGATCCGCCGCTGGTTCTGGCTGACGAGCCGACCGGCAATCTCGATTCACAGACCGGCACTGCCGTTTTTGAAGTATTCGCTTCGCTGGCGCGCAAGGGCAAGACAGTGCTGATCGTCACACACGAGCGAGACACCGCGGGCCGCTTCAACCGTACGGTTGAGCTGGTTGACGGTGCGCTGGCGCAGTCCTCCGCAGAGGAGCAGCGATGACGGCGAAGTTCCGCAAAGCATTTCGCGATGCCTGGCAGGAACGGACGCGATCGGCCTTCGTGATTGTCGCCATCTCGGCTGGGGTAGCGGCAGTGGTAACCCTGCTGGGCGCTTACGTCATACTTACCCGCGAACTGAACCGAGGCTATCTCGCGACCAATCCAGCATCAGCCGTCCTGCATACAGACGGAGTCAATGAGCGTATGCTCGCCGCGGCCCGAACGGATCCCGAAGTCAGAGAAATCGATGCGAGGGGCGCATTCTTTGGCCGGGTCAGAACCGGACCGGCGCAGTGGCGCAATCTGCTCCTCATCGTCATCCCGAATTTCCGGGCAATCCGGCTGGATACATTCGTACTCGAAAAAGGAGAATGGCCTCCAGCCACCGGCGACATGCTGATTGAACGCGACGCGGTGAGCGTGGCAAGAGCCGGCATCGGAGATACCATCACCGTGCGCATCGATCGCGGTGAGCCACATACGCTGCGCATCGCTGGACGCGTTCACGACGTGGGACAGGCCCAGGCGAGGATGGAGAACGCCGTCTACGGATACATCAGCCCCGCTACGCTGGCTCAAATCGGTGAGAAGCCCGCTCTCAATCTACTTCTGATCCGGGTTGCGCACGACCAGTACAACCAGGATCACATCCGCCAGGTGGCCGCGCGCCTCAGGCAGCGACTCCAGGCGCAGGGGTTCCAAATCGGCGACATCGATGTTCCGGCGCCCGGCAAGCATCCCCACGCCGATTTGATGGCGGGGTTGCTTCTGGCGATCTTGAGCTTCGGATTCCTGCTGCTCGCGCTGAGCGGTGTTCTGGCGCTTAACTTCATCACAGTGCTGATGGCGCGCCAGATCCGGCTGATCGGGGTGATGAAGGCCCTGGGCGCCAGGCGGCTCCAGATCGCGGGCATCTACCTCCTGGAATCTCTGCTGTTGGGAGGCGTGGCCGTAATGCCGGCCGTACCGCTGGGCATCTGGGGCAGCCGCATGCTCTGCCGGTACATGGCGGGTTTTCTCAACTTCGACATCGACAGCTTCTCCATTCCGGCCT
Source organism: uncultured Acidobacteriota bacterium (assembly GCA_963825195.1). GTDB lineage: Bacteria > Acidobacteriota > Terriglobia > Terriglobales > Acidobacteriaceae > Palsa-343. The sequence goes on along the minus strand of CAWGSD010000005.1, from coordinate 2,346,097 downwards.
GGGTCTTCCTGCTGGCAACAGCGGCCGGCCTCGTGGTGCCTCTCCTGGCCTGCGCGATTCCTGTGGCGCGCGCTGTGTCCATGCCGGTGCGCCGCGCCCTGGCAAGCACAGGAGCCTCCGCGGAGAGCTTTGGCGTGGGAAGGTTTGATCGACTGCTGGCTGGATTAGGCGGAAGCACGCGCCCGGTCCTGCTCGCGGTGCGCAACAGCTTTCGGCGACGCGGGCGGCTCGTGCTCACCTGTCTGACTCTGGTTTGCGCCGCAGTGTTGTTCATGACGGCTCTCAATCTGCGCGCCACGATGATGCGGACCTTCGATCGGGAGTTTGCCGCGGAGAGATACGATCTGACCCTCTATCTCGAGGAAATGTCCCCGGTCACCCACATCGACCATGCGCTGCGCGGCATTCCTGGAATCCTGGTCTCTGAAAGTTGGATTGCCGCCGATGGCTGGGTTGCGAAGGCTGGCTCGCGCGGCCCCTCCGATCCGGGTGGCCCCCATCCAGGTGGTACCGATCCTGACAGCGCCGAGCCGGCATCGGACGGCCAGCCGAATCACCGATTCTCAGTCATCGGCCTGCCTGCCAACTCCAGGATGTTCATTCCCGTGATGGCCGAGGGGCGCGGCCTGCACGCCGGGGATACCGATGCCGTGGTGCTCAACCCGACGATGGCCGCACAGAATCCTCAAATGCGGGTGGGCGATCAGTTTCGGTTGCACATTGGCACGCTTGTTGAAACTGTACGAGTCGTTGGCATCTGCCGGGAGCCGATGTTGCCGCCCGCGATCGTCTATGTTCCCATTTCCCTCTTCGATCCGATCCACCAAGGTATGGCGAATGTAACGCACATCGCACTGAAGGACTCGCATAATACTTCGCTCGAGCTGGCGCGTGAGCAGATCGATCCCAGCCTCGAGCGCGATGGCATTCGCGTCTCCGGCGCCAGCAGCAAGTCCGAGTTTCGCTCAGCGGTCGACGAGCATGTGCTGATGATCTACGTCTTCCTCGTGCTCGCCTCCTGTATTGTGGGCGCGGTGGGCGTCGCCGGGACGGTGACGACGATGGGCATCAACGCACTGGAGCGCCGGCGCGAGATTGGCGTGCTGCGCGCCATTGGGGCGACTCCGATGATGATCCGCGCTATCTTTGTGGGCGAAGCCGTGACGGTTGCTGTCGTCGCATGGGGCGTGGCTCTGGTGCTCGCCTGGCCTCTGACGAGAATTCTGGCGACCATGATCGGTCAGCTGCTGCACGGCGGATTCGATTTCGCGATCGCCCCTCTCGGCATCGTCGTCGCTTTCGCAGCGTTGGTCGCTGCCGGAGGCATGGCCAGCGTCCTGGCAGCAATGTCCTCCGTACGGCTGTCTATCCGCGAAGCGCTGACTTATGAATAGCCGAAGGAGAGAGGACTCTGCCAATAAAATTGAGCCGGTCGGTCCAGCACCTCATTAATTGCGAACTGCGCCTGCATGCGGACCCGATCCGTTTGGTCCGCCGTGTTGCCGGCCTTGCCGAGGTCGACTTCGAACGCGCTCGTCCCTGGACCTTTGCCCGGGCAGCAGCGGATCCGCGGGAGCACTGGAGGAACACACGATGGATGGAGATTGCCCGAAAATTGGCATCCTGACGATTTCCCTTCCTCGCACTGCTCAGGGTCCTGTTGCTTTGATGCTCATGTTGGCCGAATTCAACTCGGCCGGCTGCATCGATACCGCAGACGCAGGCGCCAGGATTCCTTCGCAGTCTCAGCAGCGGCCGCCGCCTCAGTGCACCTCGACGGGAACCGAGGCGCTGTGGTCTTCCCAGGCTAAGGTCAGCTGCGCTTTGCCCTGGCCCGTCGGGGTAATCATCCAGCGGAGATCCTCGACCATCTGCGGCGGCTTGCTCATTTGCATTGCCGTATGCCCCAGGTCGTTCGAGGCATTGTAGGCCAGGCCCCATTCGCCGGTCTGTTTATTCACGATCAGTACCCACTGGTCAGGGTTGGAGATATCGACAAAGAGCGTGTATTTGCCCTTCGGCACGGAGAGATCGCCGATGGTGAGATCGGCCTCGGTTTCGAGGGTGGTGGCGGAGTTAGCCCCGGCACGCCACACGGGATAATGCGGATTATGGCTGATGAGCCCGTCTTTGGTGAAGATCTGGCCCTCGCGGCCGCGAACCCGGGGCGAAGCATACGCGATGCTGACGGTCTTGCCGTCGAGGGTTGCCGTCGCCTTTTCCGGCGGGCTGAGCGGCGGTTTATTTTGCTGGGCAGGCAGGCTGGCGGTAACGGCGAGAAGGCTCATACACAACAGGAAACGCTTCATCAGGATGAAACTCCTTTCAGCTGAACTTCTTCGCAACAGGACAAAACTCATGATCGTCGACGCGCGGGCGGGAGGGCTGCTCCGCGTTCTTCGGGCCGATCACCGGCAAGGGAGAAGTATAGAACCTGCCCGATGGGATTGCAGTGTGCCTGATCGCAGGGTCAGGAGTTGCGGGGTCCGGGATTGGGGCAGACTTGGGTGGGCGACTCAGGATTGCCGGGCTGAGGTGCGATTGCGGCCGAGGCGCTTCGCTTCGTAAAGGGCGCGGTCGGTGACCTCGAGGAGACGGCCCGATTCGACTCCGGGACTGACAGCAAGAACGCCGACGCCGATGCTCACGGTAAGCCGTTGCTGGAAGGGAGAGGCACAATTTTCGACGCCGGCATGATGGATGGACGCATGGATGCGCTCAGCGACAGCGGTTGCTCCGTTCACGTCTGTATCGGGCAGAAGCAGCAGAAACTCATCGCCTCCGTAGCGAGCCAGTAAATCGTAGGGGCGGCCGGCCTGCTGGTGGAGAATTTGAGCGACGATGACGATGACCTTGTCCCCGTAGCTGTGACCGTGCAGATCGTTGACACCTTTGAAATGATCGACGTCGACGATCAGCAGCGCGAGCGATTCATGCTTGCGGCCGGCTCGCCGCCATGCCTCGCCGAGAGCCTCGTCAAAGCGGCGCCGGTTGGGGATCGAGGTCAGAGGGTCGAGCAGGGACAGCTGCTGCAGTTTCGCATTGACGGCCTGCAGATCCTGTTCCCTTTCCAGCAGTTGTGCCTGACCCGCCAGATAGTTCAGCTGCAGCAAACCGCTTTGCAGCCCCAGGATCATCAGCAGGAGAAAAATCGCCGAGAGACCCAGGACCGGATGCTGGCTGGTGATGGAGGCGGCCAGGGCAAAGATGCCGGTGGTAATCAGGAGCGGGCAGAGTGTTTCCACCAGTAGCCGGCCACGAAGGAAGGTCTTGCGCGGGATGGCCTCGGTATCGTCCGTTGGCAGGGTCAGGGCCAGCCAGGCGGTCAGGGCGAAAGGAACGCTCCACAGCAGATCGATGAGGCTGCCGGCCTGTAAATTCCAGTGCTGGCTGGCGTAATCCATTGCAAGTTCAATGGGCAAATAGGTCCAGAGGAAGGTGCAAATGGTGCGGAGGGTCCTTCGCTCCTCCGGCGTCTCCCATGCGAAAAGGCGCAGAGCGGCCATGAGAGCCAGCAGTGCACAATCGAGGCCGTAGATCCGCCCCATCACGGTCGCCGCCGCCTCAGGCGTCCTCGCCATGCCGTAGAGCAGGTGATAGCTCAGGACAAAGGCCATCACGATCTGGGTGCAGTTCAGGAAAAAGATGGTGCGAATGGATTCCGTTTCCCGCGTTGTGGAAAGCCCGATCAACAGCGGGAAGGCGGCGATCATATAAATGAAATCCGATGGATCGACGGCCAGATTGCTGGCGGCGGATCCTCCGAGGAACGTCTCGACCAGGTGCGCTGTAGCCCACAGCAGAAACCCGCCAGCCGACCAGAGCCAGATGGGACGGGCGCGCGCCGGAAGCTGGCTGGTACGCCAGACGGCGCACAGTACGGCCAGCAGCGCCGCCGCGGCGGTGCAGATTCGCGATGCAGCGATCCGATCGGGCTGCACCACCAGCAAAAGAACCGTGTGGAGCCCCAGGATCGTCCACAGCGCATAGGCCAGCATCTTCCGGACTGAGGGCCCGGCCACTGTGCGGAGACTGAGGGTCGTGTCGGTCATCGGGTACATGGGGGCCGGTGAAAGCCTGAGGATGCTTCTGAACGCCGCCGGAAGGATGCTGGTCGTTTCAAAGGCATACCTGATTCTCGACTTCCGCCAGTTGGGTGACGTTTGCGGAGATCCGCTCCCGAAAGATATGAAGGCCGTTGCGGCCCGTATCTTTGACCGCATACATGGCCTCATCGGCCTTCCTGAGCAGTTCGTCCGTCCCGACGCCGCTGTCAGGGCAGATACAGACGCCGACGCTGACCGTGATGGTAATCTCGCGGCCGCCAATCATAAGCGGCCTGGCTGTGTTCTCTATGAGCAGCCGTCCGCAGCGCTCCACGTGTTCCATGATCCTGAAATCGGGCATCACGATGACGAACTCATCTCCTCCGATGCGCGCGACTGTGTCCGTTTCGCGCACCGAGGCGAGCAGCCGTTGTCCCACCGCGGCGAGCAGGGCATCGCCATCGCTGTGGCCCAGGGTGTCGTTGATGTGCTTGAAATGATCGATATCGAGCATAAAGATCGCCACCTTCTCATGGTGACGCTGCGCTCGCCGAATCGCCTGCTGGAGGCGGTCATGCAGCAGGGTGCGGTTGGCCAGTCCGGTGAGTTGGTCGTGATGAGCGAGATGGTGGACTCGATCGGTGAGGCGCCTGCTCTCGGTGACGTCGCGGCTGGTAATGGCGATGCCGTCGCCGAGTTTCACCACCTGCACGTTCAGCCAGGTGGCATGGATCATCTCGTCGTCGATGAAGACTTCGCAGGTGTAGGGCTCGCCTGACCGCACCACCTCGCGGTACTTTTCAATCAGGCCGGAAGTGATCATGAAGGGGCGAACCTCGGTGAGGATTCTCCCCAGCAGGCGCTCACGAGGCGTGTGCAGCCGGCGTTCCGCATTGGGATTGATATAGCTGAAGCGGAAATCGACGATCTGGCCGGATGCGTCGTAGACACCGTCAAAGATGTAGAAGTCGTCGAGGGTGCTCTCCGCTGCCGCGACAAAGCGGGCGTGCTCTTTGCGTCCCGCAGCCAACCCCTCGCGAACGCTGCGCAGGCGCGGCAGGACCACCGCGGCTCCGAGCACGACGGTGACCGAGCTGAGCAACTGGATTCCCAATATGCGGTGGACGATGCCGTGGAACTGCAGCCATCGAGCCGCCCCGCGCACTACGCGCTCTACTGAAAAAAACAGGAGGAAAACCAGAAGGAGGTAGCGCGTAAAAACCAGCCGCAGGTTGTCGCTGAGCGCATTGGCCTGCCGGCTGACGAAAACCAGACTTCCCAGACAAACCAGCCAGGCGGCCAGCCCGGTACCGAGACGAAGATCAACGCCTGCAGATCGCGCAGGGGTGAAGCCGTGGCGCAGAATCTCCACCGGCTGGCCCAGAGGAAAGATAAGCAGGACCAGCGCCGTGAGCGCAAAAAGAAGCAACGACAAAACCAGTTGCGTCTTCTGCGAAGTTGGCCAGACCCATCTCATACCAGACCCCAATCCATTGCCCCTCGGCAGCCAGACTGCACCGGCAAGCGAAAATTCGGATCAGGGAGCCGCCTTCCCGTTCCTGAGACGAATTTCGCTTCGCGTATCGAGCAACAGGGATGCGTCGGCCATGAATATCCATGGCCGACGCCCAACTCATGAACACGACGTTTCAGCTGCCGAGATACAGGGAAGTTTGCAAGATTATACACAGCAGGTTACTGCTGGCGACTCCCACAATCGGGGTATGACGCGGTGGCGAAGCTTGTTCCTGGCTACTCCCGGACGGGCGGGGCCTGCAACGCGAGGCGTGCGGTGGCCGAGCACATCGTTGTTCCCCGGGAGCCTGGGGTCGATACCCCAGTTGGATTTCACTGGCCGCCGTAGTAGCCGTCCCGCGTCTGCACCACTAGTTTTTTATTCTTCGTCAGAGCCAGATCGATACGGTGAAAGCCATCGGCAGCCGCTGCCGCATCGGGGGTGTACCCGAGCCGGTATTGCGAACGAAGTTCGTCGGCAATCTGCGTATAGATCACCGTAAAGGTCTGCTTTTCTGACACTTCGAACATCCGGCCGCCCGATTCGCCCGTGATTTGCTCCAGGACTTTCCGGCCGTCGGCCTGATTCTCTCCGTGCCGCCCGCCACCTGGAAAGCCACCTCCTCGGCCTCCAAAGCCTCCGCCGTGTCCACTGTAGTGTTCGCCTTTGAAGTAGATGGCATAGACCACCGTCTCGGCACGCTGGGCTGCTGCGATGGCACTCGCGAGCGTTTCCATGCTGCCCCGATCTTCGCCATCGGTCAGAACCACCAGAGCTTTACGTCCGTGCTGCTTCTGCATCAGTTGATCCGAGGACAGAAAAATGGCGTCGTACAGTGTGGTGCCGCCGCCGGGAAAGCCGCGGTGATGGCCATAGCCGCCGTATCCGGAATTGCCATTGTTCCGGCCCTGATCGCTCTCATCCCGGTACTCGATTCCAACCTGGTTCAGGGCTTCGCGCAGTTTGGGGCGGGAAGGGGTGAGATTCTGCAGCAAATCCGTCTCATGCGCGAACTGGATGAGGAAAGCCTGATCCGGTGCCCGATCCGCCGGTGCCTTCATCATCTGATCGAGAAATGCCTCGCTGGCTGTCCGCTCGTCATCGAGGGCACTGCGGACCGAGCCGCTGGTGTCGATGAGCAGCCCCAGTGTCAGCGGCAGGTCGTTGTCCTGATCGAAATACCGGATGGCCTGCGGACGACCTTCGACGCTGAGCGCGAAATCTGCCCTGGTCAGGTTCTGGATGAGGGCGCCTTTCCGGTCACGCACGATCACAGGCAGGTTGACCAGCTGGGCGTTGACCGTGATCGTTGCCGCTTGCGATGAAGTCGGCGCCCGGGACGGCCCTGCGACCTGTTGAGCCTCCAAATCGACGCCGGTCGCGACGATTGCGGTGCACAGCGCCGTGATTCCGGCTACCTGACGAAGGTGCATGGCGTATAGACGGTCTTTCCGGGGTGGAGTTACCAGGAACTCACCTGCCACAAGACCATGCGGAGAGCTAAGCGCCGAAAAAGTGCGTCTGCGAAAATAGGAGCGGATGCTGATCCACTCGCCGTTGTCGGAGCCGGCCGCTCTGAATGAATGAGGTGCGGCGGCCTGCCTGGCATTGGACTGCAACGTGTCCTGGCGACACCATCTCGATTGGCCTGGCACCCGAATTGAGGAAGACTCCTATGGCTACCGTAAAGCTCTGGACCGATGAGGACGTCGCAGGGGATCCTCGCGTGAAGGCGGTCTTCGACGATATCCGAACCACGCGACGCTCGGACTTCGTGAACAATTTCTGGCGCGCCCTTGCCAACCAGCCCGCCCTGCTGGAGCGAACCTGGTCCTCCATCAAAGAGGTGATGGTCGAGCCGGGCGCTCTGGACCCCCTCACAAAAGAACTTATTTACGTGGCAGTGTCGGCAACGAATAATTGCAGCTACTGTGTTCACTCTCATACCGCAGCGGCGCGCGCCAAAGGGCTCACCGACCAGCAGTATGCTGAGTTGACTGCGATTATCGGCCTGGCCAACCAAACCAATGCCCTGGCGACGGCACTGCAAATTCCGGTCGATCCGGAGTTCGAAATCGGCTAGGTTGCACCGGCGCTCCATCCTGAGTGGTCCCAATTCCGATCTGCGGGAAGAATGATCATGCGCATGAATGAGTACATCACGCTGGGACGGTCTGGCCTGCGGGTGAGCCTGCTGTGCCTGGGAACCATGACCTTTGGCAACGATCGCTGGGGCTCTGCGGACGACACTTCGCGCGCGATCTTCGACTACTACATCGATGCGGGCGGGAATTTCCTCGATACCGCGGATGGCTATGCCGCAGGAAAGAGCGAGGAACTGCTGGGCCGCTTTGTGGCGGAGAGCAGGCTGCGTGACAAACTCGTGATCGCGACGAAATTCACCTTCAATGTGGAAGAGGGGAATCCCAACGCCGGAGGCAACGGGCGGAAGAACATCTATCGCGCGCTGGAGGGATCGCTGAAGCGGCTGGGGATGGATTATGTCGACCTTTACTGGATGCACGCGTGGGACAAAGTAACGCCGGTCGGCGAGGTCATCGAGACGCTGGACGATCTGGTGCGCGCCGGCAGGATTCGCTACTACGCGTTCTCCGATGTGCCCGCCTGGTACGCGGCGCGGGCGGTTACGCTGGCAGAATGCCATGGTTCCGCGAAGCCTGTTGCCCTGCAGCTGGAATACTCTCTGGTGGAACGCACGATCGAGCGGGAGCACGTCCCTGCCGCCCAGGAACTGGGCCTGGCTGTTTGCCCGTGGAGCCCGCTGGCAAGCGGATTTCTCGCCGGCAAATATAAGCGAGACAAGAGCACCGACAGTGGCAGGAGCCGTCTGGAAATCCTGAAGAACACGAATAACCCGGTCTTCGAGAAATTCACCGAGCGCAACTGGAGGACCCTGGACGTGCTGGAAACCGTGGCGAAGGAGTTGGGACGATCGATGGCGCAGGTGGCGCTCAACTGGGTAGCGACGCAGCCTGGGGTCACGTCGACCCTGATCGGCGCGACCAGCCAACAACAACTGGAAAGCAATCTGGCGTCTCTGGACTTTGAGATTCCGGCGGGGATGCGCAGCAGACTGAACGAGGTGAGCGCGCTCGAACCGGCTCATCCCTATATGTTCTTCGAGGATGTGCTGCAGTCACGCATCAACGGAGGGGTCACCGTGCACAAGTGGCAGTAGGAGCGCCTTGTTTCACCGATGAGCCACTCTCTCTGCTCGTCTGTCTTTGCGGATCACGAGTTTCAGGCCGGACCAGGTGTCGTCGACCGCGCAGACTTTAATGTCAACCAGTCCCAGCGGGAGTGCCTCGCTGCGAATGGCGTCTTCCGTCATATCGGTGATGACGCCCGAAGACTTCTTAGGCCAGGAAACCCAGACTGTGCCATCCGGGGCAAGCAGAGGCATGAGCTGCAGCAACTGCCTGGATAACTCGCGCCGGCTGGTTACAAACACATGAGCCATCTGCAGGCCGGGCGCCGGCTGGTCGAGCAGGATTGGCTCAACGCCGCTTGTCCGAATCTCATCCGCAACGGAGGCAGGCATCCGGAATCTCCAGGATCGCTGCCCGCTTTTCACGCCGAGTTTCTTCACCAGAGGCGTTCCCGAGTACCCAGCCACAATCTTTCTCCGAAAGCGCAGCATTCAGTACATTTCCGGCCTGAAGGTCCCGATATCCAATGCTGCTGTTCCCCGGCCTGAAGACCGGGGCTTTCACCGCCGCCCCGCTCGCGCGGGACCATAATGCGCTGGTAACCAATCATCCAGAGCGGCCCAACGTCGCTTCAGGCCGACAGCCTTACATAGTCAATGCAACTTAGGGACATGACAGCACAGCCATTACTCCTCCGACGGCCTGGCTAGCTCGCGCTTCCACGTAAATCGGCGAACTAATAGTGGCATAACGAAGAGGATGGCGAAAACTGTGGTTACCATGCCACCCACCACCACTCTGGCCAGAGGCTGCTGCGCCTGGGCTCCGATGCTGTTGGCAACCGCTGCGGGCAGCAGGCCGATGCCCGCTGCCATACAAGCCATCATGACGGGACGCATCTCGTCCTGGCAGCCCTTTTCCAGACCGTGCTCAATGCCTTCCTCGCGCTGTGCACGGCGGATTCCGGAGAGAAAGACAACGGCGCCTAGAGTGGCGACGCCGGTGAGCGAGGTGAAACCCACCGCAGCCGAGATGCTGAAGGGTGTGCGGGTGAGGAACAGCGCCAGAATGCCGCCGATCGCTGCGAAGGGCAGGGTTCCGATGACGATCAGCGCATCGCGCCAGGTGCGGAACTGGATGTAGAGCAGCACCAGAATGCCGGCGAGGCTGACGGGAATGATCAGGGCGAGACGGCGCTGTTCTTTTTTCAGGCTGTCGAACTCGCCGGCCCAGGTGTATTCATAACCGGTCGGCAGCTTGACCTGATCGGCCATGCGACTCTGCAGATCCTGGATGGCGCTGGCGAGATCGCGGCCGCGGACGCTGAACTTGATGGGAATATAGCGGCGTCCGCCCTCATGGTAGATCATGAAGGCGCCGTTGCGGATGGTAACGTCGGCGACCGTCCCGAGCTGCACCTGGTTGCCGTCGGGTGTAGGCAGCAGAATGCGGGAGATAGCGTCGGGCGTGCTGCGGAACTGGGGCGCATAGCGGATCGCGAAATCGAAGCGGCGGTCGCTGTCGATGATCTGCGTGACGGGCGCGCCGCCCACTGCCGCCTGTACGACGTTGTTGATGTCCTGCGGCTGCAGCCCGTACCGCGCGGCTTTGCTGCGGTCGATGGAAACCAGCAAACTGGGCTGGCCGGTAACATCGAAGACGCCGACGTCGGTGATCCCGGGAACGCTCTTCATGATGCCTGCGATCTGGTCGGCGATGCGCGTCAGCTCATCGAAGTCGTTGCCGAAAAGTTTGAGCGAGTTTTCTCCCTTGACTCCGGACATGGCTTCTTCCACGTTGTCCTGGATGTTCTGGGAGAAATTGAAATCGACGCCGGGGAATTGCTGAAAGCTGTGCTCAATGGCGGCAATCAGCTGGTCTTTGCTGCCGTGGAACTGCGGACGCCACTTTGAAGTGGGCTGCAGATCGGCAAGGAATTCAATGTTGTTGAAGGTGCTCACGTCAGTGCCGTCGTCGGGGCGGCCCATCTGCGAGACGACCTGGGTGATCTCGGGATAGGCGCGCAGCGTGGCGCGGATGTCATCGGCCAGCTTCTCCGAGGACTGGAAGGAGATGTCCTGCTGCATATCGGCGCGAATCCAGAGGTTGCCCTCTTCCAGCGCGGGCATGAATTCTCCGCCGACAAAGTGGAAGAGCACAGCGGCGCCGGCCAGGCAAAGAATCGCGACGATCCATGTCGCGCCGCTGAAGCGCAGCGCGCGCCGCAGACCACTGGAGTAATGACGGCGGAAGAAGGCGCTGAGCCACGTTTCTTGCACGTCGGAACGGATCTTCTTCGGCACCGCGAGCGAACCGAGCACCGGAGCGAAGATCAGGGCAAAGATGAGAGCGCCGGTGAGCGCGAATCCGTACGTTACGGACATCGGAGCGAAGATTTTGCCCGGTACTCCCTGCATGGTGAACAGGGGGATAAAGGCTACCAGAATGATGAGGGTCGCAAAGAGCACCGGCTTGGCTGCATCGGCAACGCCGGCCAGAATGAGCTCGGAGATATCCTCACCCTCGATGCGGCGCGAGACCCTCCGGTAGACGCTCTCCAGCACGACGATCGAGGCATCCACCAGAATGCCGAAGTCGATCGCGCCGATGGAGATGAGGTTGGCCGACTGATTGGTGAGCACCATCAGCGTAAAGGAGAAGAGGACGGCAAAGGGAATAGTGATGGCGGCGATCAGAGTAATGCGCCAGTCGCCCAGCATGCTGAGCAGAACCAGGGTCACCAGCGTCAGGCCCATGATGACGACATGGCGTACCGTCGCAGTGGTGATGTTGATGAGCCTGGTGCGGTCGTAGATGGTGCTGATGTGCATGCCGGGCGGCAGCAGATTGCCGTGGTTCAGGGCATAGATCTTTTGGCGCAGGGCCGCCAGGGCGGGCAGGCTCTTCGCTCCCTTTTGCAGGAGAACGATGGCTTCGACAATGTCGGAGTCTTCGTTGCGGCCCACCTTGCCGAGGCGCGGCTGGTGCCCCTCGCGCACGTCGGCCACGTCGCGCAGCAGGACGGGCACTCCATTGCGCTCGGCCACGACGATATTACCCATATCGTCGAGCGAATGCAGCAGGCCAATACCGCGCACGTTCACGCTTTGGCTGCCGATGGTGAGGTAATTGCCGCCGGCATTGGCGTTGCTGTTCTGAACCGCGTTCACGACCTGGGTCATGGTGACGCCGTAGGTCAGCAGCTTATTGGGATCGATCTCCGCCTGATACTGGCGCGTCGTGCCGCCGAACGTCGCCACGTCGATGATCCCGGGCACCTGCTTGATTTCGCGGAGCATCAGCCAGTCCTGCGTGGCCTTCAGCTCATTCAGCGAATACCCGGGGCCGGTGAGCTGGTAACGGTAGATTTCTCCGACGGGCGACTCCGGCGAGAGCTGCGGCTGCAGATTGTTGGGCAGCGTCACTTCCTGCAGGCGGTTCAGCGCCTCCTGGCGATCGATGAAGTAGTCGCTGTCAAAGTTGAAGTACATCTTCACGTCGCTGAGGCCGAAGATGCTGATGGAGCGAATCTGATCCAGCTGCGGTGTGCCATTCAGGCCGGTCTCCAGCGGTATCGTGACCTGCTGTTCCATCTCCTCGGCGGACCAGGAGGGATTCTGCGTGATGAACTCCACCATGGGCGGCGAGGGATCGGGGTAGGCCTCGATGTCGAGCTGCATGAAGGCATAGGCCCCGAGACCCAGAGCTGCGAGAAAAACGATGAGAACGACGTTGCGGTAGCGAAGGAGGATGCGGATGAGGCCCTGCATAGTTACTGCCCCTCGGCTTCGCGCAGCAGCTCCGCGCCGGTGATGACTACCTTGTCTCCATCGTTGAGCCCGGAGGCGATTTCATCCGCCTCCGGGCGCGTGCTGCCCAGGGTCACATTGCGCCGTTCATACTTGCCGGGCTGGGTCTGGACAAATACAAATGTGTCGTGTCCATTCTGGATCACGGCAGTTGCGGGTACCACGATAACGTCCCGCTTTTTGCCGGCCACCGCCATATTCGCGTACATCTGGGGCTTGAGGCGATGGGCGGGATTAGGAAGCACGACGCGAACTTTCAGCGTCAGCGAGACCGGGTCCACAGCGTCGGAGATGTTGCCAATCGTGCCGTGCAGCGTCATGCCGGGATATCCGCTGACGGTGATGTTGGTGGGCTGGCCTACACGAATCGAGGACTGATCGCGCGGATACAAATCGCCAACCACCCAGATCGAATCGATGTCGGCGATGGTGGCAATGGCTGTGGCGTTGTCGAGAGAGCGCTGCAGTTCTCCGGGGGCGGTGCTGACGTCGAGCACCACGCCGCTGATGGGCGCAGTAATGGGAATGATGTCCGACGTATCGTTCTCGCTGAACCCCAGCATGTGCAGGGTCTGGCGTGCGCGCTCCAGTTCGGAGTGATCGGCGCGGTCCAGCGCCATCAGGTCGTCGTAATCGCGCTGCGCCATCACCTCGTGGGCCAGCAGCTCTTTGGCGCGATTCAGTTGCAGGTCGGCGCGGTCCGCTTCAATTTTGGCCTTCTCATAATCCGATCGCGCCTGCGCTGCATCGCTGCTCTGCAGAGTGCCGATCTTCTGCCCCTTACGGACTTCCTGCCCGGGGAGAATTTTCAGCGACAGTACGCGGCCGCTGATCAGCGGGTAGATGTGGACCATGTCGGTAGGATTGGCCATGATGCGCGCCGGCAGCACCAGCTGATCCGTCACCTGCTGACGATGCACAGTGGTCGTCTCCAGCACCTGCTCCCTGGGCGTTGCGGTTACAGGCGGGGAATCGTCGCGCTGGCATCCGGTGAAGAGAAGCAGAGCGAAGACGGCAACTACGGTGGCGGAAGGCCGATTCATGGGACGATCTCCGTGGCAGCGGCGAAGCTGAGCTGGTGAATGCTGAGCCAAACCTGCTGGTTGGCATTGAGCGCATCGAGGTGGACCTGCCGGTAGTCGCGCAACGCATCCAGATAATCGAGCAGTGTGGCGCCCCCATGGCGATAGCTGAACTCCAGATTGGCTCGGACGCTGTCCGACTCCGCCAGGTAGTGGCCGTTGTAGCGCCTGGCCAGGTCGAGTGACGCATCGTAGGCGGCCCACGCCTGATCGACATCGCTGAGCACCTGATTGCGCGCCGCAATTTCGCTCAGCCGCGACGACTGTGCTTCGTAGCGGGTGCGCTCTTTTTCCCCCTGATTGCGATCGAAGATGCGCAGGGGAATGGAGACCTGGAACCCGGCGCTGTTGTAAGTAGCGGTCCGCTCATACTCGCCGCCGAGGGTTGGATCCGTAGTGCCCTCAGCATCTGCGAGTTTGATATTGGCATCGGCCAGAGCCACGCCCTGGCGGGCAGCCAGATAGTCGGGCCGGGCTGCCAGCGCTTCCTGCTCGACCTGCGCCATGGTGACATGGATATCGGGGGGATCGATGTTGCCCGTGACGTCGAATGCCGGCGACGGCTTCTCGATACCCATGAGCAGTTGCAGTGAGTCGCTGGCCTGCGTCAACGTGAGGTGCGCCGTGTCGAAATCGGATTCGAACTCGGCCATCTGGAGGTCGATGCGTTCGAAATCCGTTTTACTGATATCGCCGGCATCCAGACGCGCTTTGCTCAGATCGAGCGTTTTGCGGTAGCTGTTCAGGTTATCCTGGGCGACCTGCAGAGCGGCTTTGGCCACCAGCATGTTCGTGAATGCCTGCTTGACCTGCAGTACGGTCTGACGCTCCTGATCGTTGTACTGGCTGCGGGTGACGTCCGTAGTGGAGTGGGCGGCATCGAGCCGCCAGCGGCGCTTCTCTCCCCGCTCGAAAAGACGGCTCACGTTGGCCGCGTACGAGTAGGGGCTGGCGGGATTGCTGGCGGGCAAATTGATATCGGCGCCGGAAACAGTGAAGCTGGGATTTTGCCGGAGGCCCGCGGTGATTTCACTGGCCTTGGTGGCCAGCACGTGTTGCTCGGCCGAGAGCAGAGTGGGATTCTTGGATCGGGCGATATCGAGGACCTGGGGCAGCGTGAGAGGCGCTGCGGTTGGGGCGGGCGCCTGCGCATGCAGCAATACGGCGGCGAAGCACAGGGCCCCCACCAATCCAGGCCGGGAACGAGGGAATTTCATGATGCATGTCCAGTCATCGCACTGGGCGATTGAGATTGCCTATGGTAAGACGGGAATTCGACGCACGGGACGCTAAACTGCCGGAGGCGGACGGGTGGTTGCCGCGCGGGAGTAGCCGCGCATCGGCCAGACGGGGGGATCGGCGGTCACGGTAAAGGCGATCCGTTGAGTCGGGGGAAGCACGAGTCCGGATACGAGCTGCCCAAAGGCCACGGGCAGGCTGTGAAGAGACTGGTCAACGGCGTGCTCAAGATCCCCGCGGCGGAAAAGATGCTCAGCCTCAGCGGGCGTATTCACCGCCTGCAGATCGTCGGTGAGGGAGATGACCGGCAAAAGGATGACCACGAGGATGGCGAGCGCCACGATTTGCGTGCCGACGGCGGGCAGCCGCGACTGCTTCCGTTCCTGCCGAATGGCGGTCAGCCACACGGCGAAGAGGGCGACGGATACAGCTACCCAGACCAGATTGAAAAAGACTTCCACCGTTCAGGTGGATTATATCTGACCTGAAATTCCACGCGGGTCAGGCCCACAGACAGCCGGGCCGTCAGCCGACCTGATTGATCAGGACTCCGATGCCCTCAATGCTGATGCGAATCGTGTCTCCGTGCAGCAGTGTGAAGGAATCCGGAGGCACGATGCCGGTGCCGGTGAGAAGGAAGCAACCGTGCGTGAAGGTTTGATCCCGGAATAGATATTGGACCAGTTCCTCGGGGCGGCGCTTCATCTCCGACAAGGCTGTCTTGCCGGAAAATACGGTCTGCCCCGCGCGCGCAATCTCCACCTCGATCGCGGTCGTAGGCGGCAAGGGCTCCTGGCTGATCAGAATGCCGGGACCGAGAGCGCAGCTGCGGTCGTAGATCTTCGCCTGGGGCAGATACAACAAATTCTGCCCCTCGATGTCGCGGGAGCTCATGTCGTTGCCGATGGTGTAGCCGACGATCTGACCCGACGGGTTGATGAGAAGAGCAAGCTCCGGTTCGGGCACCGACCATCGTGCATCGCTGCGGATGGCAACCGCCGCACCTGGCCCCACGACTTTGTGCGGCAATGCCTTGAAGAACAGCTCCGGCCGCTCCGCGGAATACACGCGGTCGTAGAAGCTGCTTCCGCCCGCCTGCTCCGATTCTTCCATGCGCGCGGTGCGGCTGCGGAAATAGGTCACGCCCGCAGCCCAGACCTCCTGCTGGCCGACGGGAGCCTGCAATTCGGCCGGATCGACAGTACTGCGCGTCGCACTGCCGTTTGCCTGCGCGCTTAGATAGCTGTGCAGGTCCGGGCGGCCGACGAGGTCATCCAGCGAAGTTTCCTCTAAACGGTAATAGCTGCCCGCGTGCTCCAATGCGAATCCGTCGCTCACCCTGTACAAGATCATCTTTGTTCCCGCTTCCCTTCTCTCCTTTGTCTCTTTCCTGCCAGTATGCCAGTTTCGTGGAGCGCGCCTCAGGCGCCCTTTCATGCCCCGCTGCGCTTCCGGAACACGGGATTCAGGCGGACCCCGAAGCCAGGCGCATCGCTCAACCGCAGCCGGCCGTTCTGCGGCACGGGCTCGTCCAGCAGTAACGGCGAAAACATGGGGATGACCTCATCGGCTTTCGGAGCCATCATGAGGAATTCCGAAAAGGGACTGTTGTGGCGCGTAATCGAGCAGTGGTAGCTGTAGACGCTCGACCCGTGGGGCACGACCAGAACTCCGCGAGCATCGGCCATCGCGGATATTTTCAGAAGCTCGGTGAGGCCGCCGCACCAGCCGACATCCGGCTGCAGGATGTCGGCGCAGCCCATTTCGAGCAGCAGCCGGAATCCCCAGCGGGTCGCTTCGTGTTCGCCGGTCGTCACCAGCATGCCGCCGGGAACATTGCGCCTGAGCTCGGCGTAGCCCCAGTAGTCGTCCGGCAGCAGAGCCTCCTCGATCCACTTCAGGTTGTAATCCGACACGCCGCTTGCCAGACGGCAGGCATATTCGAGGGTTAGGCTCATCCAGCAGTCGTACATGAGCCAGAAATCGGGGCCGGTCCGGGAGCGCATCTCGGCCAGGAGCGCAAGGTTCTGCTGCAGACCCTCCTCGCCTTCCGCGGGCCCGTGACGCAGGGGCAGCTTGCCCCCGATGAAACCCATTTCCCGGGCAAGATCGGGCCGCGCGCCGGTGGCATAAAAGGAGAGCTCCTCGCGGACCGCTCCGCCGATCAGATGGTAAACCGGTTCCTGGCGCAACTGGCCCAGCAAATCCCACAGCGCAAGATCGACACAGCTGATGGCATTCAGCACCAGCCCCTTGCGTCCGTAGAACAGGGTGGAGAGATACATCTGGTCCCAGATTCGCTCGACGTCCGCCGGATCCGTTCCGATGAGAAATCGGGAAAGATGCTTTTCGACGATCCACGCGGCCGGTTCGCCCCCGGTGCTGATGGCAAAGCCGACCACGCCGTTTTCGGCCTCCACTTCGACCACCAGAGTGCCCAGCACATTCAGGCCGAACGACTGGCGGCTCGCGCGATACTCGGGATACCTGGCCATGGGTGTCGCGATGTGGTCGTCAATCCAGTGATCCCGCCCCTGATCGTGATAGTCGGCGCCTCCTCCTTTGACCGCCCAGGCCCGCACGGCCCGAATTCTGGATGACTGCATGAAACCCGTGTCTCCTCGGTGAAAATTGTATGCGGTTTCTGCGAGCACCGGAGACGGGCAGGGACGCAATCGAAGCTGCCGCCGCAAGTGTAACCATTGCGAGCACAAACATGCCAGAGTACTGCGATCCCCAGGTTTTTCCACCCAGGCCCGCAGATTGGGCGCGATGAAGCCAACCAGATTGCCGATGGAATTGATCCGCCCGAAACCTGCCACCGCGGCACGTTGGAAGATAAAAGGTCACGCCATAGAGGGGCTGCGGAATTCAGGATTTCTCAATCCGGCTCCGTCACTTGAGCGCAGAAGAACGGACAGCGTATGTTGGGAAGCGGAAACTGTGCCAGCAGCGCTTGAGGCCTGGGAACGGTGGGCCGGCGCAATCGGCGACAGGGGAGACGGCGGAACCAGGATTCAATGCAGAGACGAGACGCGCTCAAGTGCATGCTGGCTGCGGCTATCGGTTGCGCGACCGATGCAGCGGCTGCCCCCGAACCTGCGATCCCGGTGATCGACGCGCATATCCACCTGTTCGACACCAGCCGTCCCGGTGGCGTTCCATGGCCGGAGAAAACCGACACCGCCATTTACCGGCCTTCCCTGCCGGATCGCTATGCGCGCATCGCGCGCCCTTTCGGCGTAAAGGGCGCCATTGCCATCGAAGCCTCGCCGCTCCTGAGCGATAACGACTGGATCCTGCAGCAAGCCGCAAATCATCCGATCATCGTCGGATACGTGGGCGATCTCATCCCCGGCAGCGCTTCGTTCGCGGCAGACTGGCATCGGCTCCGCGGCAACCCGCTCTTTCTCGGTATTCGCTACGGCAATCTGTGGCAACGTGATCTGGGTGTGGACCTCCACAAGCCGGGCTTCGTCGACGACCTGAGGCGCATCGCCGGCGATGGCGGGGTGCTCGATACCGCGAATCCCGATGCGAATCTGATCCGCGCGGTTCTTGATGTTTCGGACCGCATCCCCGAGTTGCGAATCGTCATCGATCACCTGCCCAACGCAGTCGTTCCCGAAGATCAGGGAGGGCGCGCGGAGTTCCGGACAAATCTCAAGAGACTCAGCGAGAATCCACGCGTCTTCATCAAGCTTTCTGAGATCCCCGTCAAAGTGGGAGATCGTGTTCCCTCCAATGTGTCGTTTTACAGGGAGCGTCTCGATGCGCTCTGGAACATTTTTGGCGAAGACCACATTCTCTTCGGCAGCGACTGGCCGAACAGCGATCACATAACCGGTTATGGAGAGACCTTCCGCATTGTGCGCGCCTACGTGGCCGGAAAAGGCAGGTTGGCCGAAGAAAAATTCTTCTGGAAGAACTCCGTGGCCGCCTATCGCTGGCATCGCCGCGAACCGGATCAGCCGAAGGGTTGGCAATAGGCATCGAGTGTGATGGCCGCATGATCATAACTCAGTACGTTTCCGGGCCTGAAGGCCGGGGCTTTCACCGTCGTCCCGCTCCCGCGAGACCATCCTGTGCCAGGTTCCCAGTCGTCTGAGGCATTCGTGTTATGCCTCCGAAGATTCTTTGCTGGTTGCGTGCTATAGATACTCAGCCGGATCACCACTCCATGGCGTACTGAGGCGATGCTCCGGCGATCGGCGGCTTCGGCTCGCTGGCCAGTTCCATCACCAGCCGCTCCAGCACCAGGCGCTTGTCCGGCGGCTGCGAGCGCAACTCCAGATCGGCGCGCGCGATCAGCCGCAGAGCCCGCATCAGCTCGCGGCGCGATTTGTAGCGGCGCGCCTGGCGGATCACGTCCTCCGCCGCGAAAGGGGGCATGCGGAATCCCTGCCACAGCGCCTGCCAGATGGCCCGCGAGTCGCGGACATTTTTCTCGAGGATGACGAGCATCTGGCGAAACGTGCGTGCCAGCATATACAGGTGCCCGATGGCCGAGTCTTCCCCCCCGTCGGAGGCGTTGAGCAGACCATGCAGCAGGCTGAGCGCGCGGGCCCGGTCCTTCGCGGAGATCGCGTCGGTCAGTTCATACAGAGAGCGCTGCTTCGCGGCCAGCACCATGGTCTCTACGTCGCCCAGGGTTACGTGGCGCTTCGCGCCGGCGTAGAGCACCAGTTTCTCGACCTCGCCGGCGATCAGCATCATGTCCGCGCCCAGCGCGTCGGCCAGCTCGCGGGCCGCGTCCTGGTCGAAATGCACATCGCGCCGCTTTGCCTCCACCGCAATCCACTTCAGCGCATCCGCCTCATCGGCGCGTGCCAGCTCGACGATGCCGCACCAGTCACCCAGGGTTTCGCGGATGCGGTCGTAGCGGTTGCGGTCCTCCATGTCCATGCGCCGAGGGTCCGATGGGATGCGCAGATGATCGGCGACAAGAATCAGCAGCGCCTGCGGGTTGGGTGAGCGGAAATATGCCTCGATGGCGGCAAACTCCTCTTTCTTTGCGCCGCGGGTGTACAGCGTCTTCAGATTGCGCAGAAAGAGGACCTGAAAGGGAGCCATCAGGGAAGGCGTTTGCGCCCGGTCCAGCGACTCGAAAATGTTGGTTTCCGCCAGGTCGAGGTCGGACAGGCAGAAGTCTCGCATGTCCTGGGGAACCAGCGCCTGCAACACAGCGTGCCTGCAGCGCTCGTACAGGAAAACGTCGTCTCCGACGAGGACGTATCCCGGCCGTAACCGGTTTTCCTTCACCTCAGCAATGAAGCGATCAGTCGATGCGAACCCGGCGCCCATCCGTCTTCAGTCTACGATTGCGGCAGCCTTTGGCAAAGCCAAAAGCGCCCCGCGGGCTGTGCCCCGATCCACGCGAATTACTGCGCCAGCCTTATCGGCTTCCCAGTCTGAAAGGCACCGCGACTTCGGACTCCGCCTCGACGGGCTTGCCATTCACCATGTAGGGGTGGAAGCGCCAGCTGGCGACCGCCGCCATCGCAGCGTCGCGCAAAGCCTCCGGGCCCCTGACGGCACGCGCACTGCCGACGGTTCCATCTTCGCGCACCACGATGGCAACCATGACCGTTCCCTCAATGTGCTGCTGTTTTGAGGCGGCGGGGTAGCTGGGCGGCAGGCCGCCAGGAATTCTGTAACGCTCGAGAACGTCGGACCGAACTCTGACCCGCACCTCGAGAGGAGTTGCTCCCGGCGGCGGCGTGAAGTCCGCCTTGTCGAAATGGCCCAGCGGCTCAAGCGAATCGATGGTCAGGTCCACTTCGGGGCCTGGCTCGCGGATCAATTTCGCCTGCCGCGGTACCTGATGCCCCTGAAAATTCTCGATGGAGTTGAAGAGCCCCTCGATGCCGATGCCTTGTTCGAGCCGGACCGCGGGTGGATTCCCACTGAAGCATGCTTCGTAGGCCGATGCCAGTCGGCCTGACTGGGGCGCGAGAGCCAGATCGGGCC
This sequence comes from uncultured Acidobacteriota bacterium, assembly GCA_963825195.1. Lineage (GTDB taxonomy): Bacteria > Acidobacteriota > Terriglobia > Terriglobales > Acidobacteriaceae > Palsa-343. The sequence continues at coordinate 2,325,265 of CAWGSD010000005.1, read as the reverse complement.
CGCGGGACGCACAATGGAGGGTTTCGCCATTCTGCTGAATCTGCGACGGTGCCAGGTTGGCCGGTGAGCGCGCCGGCAGCGGTAACTGCAGCGCATCGTCGATCAGCAGCGGAACTTCTCCCGGCGGGCTCGGTGAGCCGGTAGAGACCAGACCCGCGTCGGTCCCGTAGCGAGTCTGCCGGAAAGCCTTGCCGCTCCATACGATCCTGTACCTGTGATCATTCACCCACCATTTCTCGAAGCTGCCCTCATCGGTGGCATGAGATCCACCTTCGAGGAGCTGCCAGTGGGCGCGCAGGTGCCATGGCGTCAGTCCCTCTCCGCGCAGACCGTTCGCCCGCTCCGCCCGCTCCAGCAACGCTTCGGGGTTCAAGGACGGCTCCGCGGCGTTCTGGGAATAGCTGACAAGGGGGATGAGCAGCACACCAGCAAGAACAGTTTTTACGGCGGAGGGAAGGGTCATCGCGGGAACTGAAGGCCCAGATTAGCTGAGGCTGCGGGTGGATTCAAGTCCCCTGGTCCTTCCGCGGCATCCGAGCCGCCATTGTCTATAGTGTTGAGAGGAACCTGCATCGGGAATGGAGCTGTCGGAGGGTGCACTGTGCCCCGTGGTCGAGAAATGAATGCAAAGAGCATCTTCGCGATTTTCTTCATGGCGTCGATGGCTGTTGGCGGTTGCGGTCCCTCCCTTGCCCCATCAAAGCCGGTGAGCGAACTCACGCCTGTGGAACAGCAGGGCCGCGCTGTTTATAACCAGGAATGCGCCAGTTGTCACTACGCCAACCACACCGGCGATCTGCATGGCCCCAGCCTGTTCGGCCTGTACCGCAAGAAGTATCTGCCCAGCGGCGCTCCTGCCAACGATGACCGTGTTACCCCGGTCATCCTGCGCGGACGCAACATGATGCCCGGCTACCAGAACCAACTGGACGATGAGCAGCTCAGGGATCTTCTGGCCTACCTGCACACTTTATGAGCGATCCCATTGCTGCCGGCCGAGGCCGTTTACTGCCTGGAGTTGCCGCGATCGCGCTCTGGATGATACTGCTGAGCGTGATTGGCCTGATTGGTGTAACAACCCACCGGCTTCCCCTGGTGGTTCTCCTGCTCTGCGCCGCCTTTGCGGCGGCAGGACAGGGACTGCTGCGCATGCGCCGCTGGGGCTGGGCACTCACGCTGGGTGCCGTCTTTCTTTCGGGCCTGTACGGCACATGGATGCTGGTGAGATTTCACCAGATCGCGATGATCGTCATGTTGACCGTTAATCTGGTGTTTTTTCTGTATTTAGTAAGGCCGGAAGTGCGGGAGCGGTTAAAGTAGCCGTGCGCCAGGTTATGAAAGCGGTATCAACGAAGTATCAACAAAAGGGTGAGAGTCACCAGGCAGAAAACGACTGTCAACAGCAAACGGAAGGCAGGAATCGTCTAATTAAACGGCACGGATACTGCTGGTTTGTGCAGGCCCAGTTTCTCCCCGCAGATATGCTTCGTTTCCAGACGAACCTTCTCGGCGGAATTGTTGTAAACCCCGATCGGACTCATGCAGAAGCGGCAGACCAGCAGGGTGGACATTTTTCCCAGACGGACGGGCGGAAGATGTCTGGGGATGACATGAGTAGTCTTTACAGAAGGGTTCATCGCTCGCTCTCCTGGACAGAGTCGCGACGTGCAGCGCCCTGAACGCCGTTAGGTTACTTCCGTTACTATTATCTCACAATGAACCAAAAATGCAAATGCCCGCCAAACAGAAGGCTTGGGTGTCCTGCTGCGATCCACAAACGCTTGCAGAGCAATGCTCAAGACAATGCCAGGCAGCGATTGGACGGGTTCGTTGGTTACCAGAGATATACGCGGTGAAAGCTCCTCAACCTGTGGAAAACTTAAGCGGGCGAAATTCTTAAAGGTTTCTAATTCGGGGCCGATTTCTTGCAGCAGGGAGATTCACTTCCCGGGAGACTCTCATGGCTGCAACGACCTGCTTAGCGGCACCCGGCCCCACCGTTCTGATCGGCTGCCCTCCGGGCGACAATACCGAATATCTGACGGGCATTCTGGAGTCCTGGCGCTACCAGGTCGAGCTGGTCGAAAGCGGAGCCGGCGCTCTGGAGCGGATGTCCAGCCCGATGCCGCCCGCGATCGCTCTGCTCGACATGGATTTTGGCGAACAAGCCGGGATAGATCTGGTGTCCCAGGTCAGGCGGCGCCAGCAGCGCTACCGCAGCTGGGTCATTCTCTGCAGCGAGCACGCCGACCGCGAGCAGGTGCGCCTGGCTCTCTCCTCGGGCTGCGACGACTTCCTGAAGCTTCCCGCCGACGCCACCGATCTCAAAGTGCGGATCCGGGTCGCGGAGCGGGTACTGGCTCTGCTGGGCCAGGTGCAGAAGCAGTCGGCGGAATTACGCTTCCAGGCGACCCATGACGGGCTGACCGGATTGTGGAATCGCGAAGCACTGCTCAGTCTGATCTTCCAGGAAACCGATCGGGTGCAGCGGATGAAGACGCCGTTGAGCCTGATGCTGTTCGATCTCGACGACTTCTCGATGATCAACCACAAGTATGGATATGCGGCCGGCGATCGGGTTCTGACGGAGCTGGCCAATCGATTCCGCCGCCAGCTGCGCAGCTATGACCTGATCGGCCGCTGCGGCGAAGACGAATTCCTGCTGGCGCTGCCGGGATGCAATCGCGAGAACGGCCTGGTCCTGGCAGAGCGCATTCGCGAGACTCTTCTCGGACACCCCTTTGCCCTGGACGGCGAGACGGCAACGCTTACGGCCAGCTTTGGTTTGGCTGCCAGCCACGGCCGGTCGCCCCTGATCGTGTTACGCGAGGCCGAGCGGGCTCTGGCCATGGCCAAGCTGGCGGGCAAGAACTGCGTCCGGGAATATGAGCTGGAATCGCTGCCCGTTGATGCCCTGCTGAGCGATAGCCTGACGCTGGAGCGGAAAGCCGGCTGATCCGTCTCAACAGAAGTGCGAACCTGCAGCACTGACTCGTGACATTATTCCGTCGCGGCCACGCTGCAGACGCCGCCGCCTCCCACGAAGAAAAGCGCGTTCTGCTTTTCTTCACGCGCTGTAAACTTGCCGGATCAAAGCCCGTCTATCTTGTTGCATGGAAGAGATCGCCGGCACGGAGCTCGCCATCGGTAGAAACGAGCAGGCCGTCCTGGAACTGGCCGACTTCGACGAAGTGGTGCGGGTCTACCGGCCGCGCATCCTGCGCTTTCTGAGTGCGTCGCTGACCGACCGGGACGCGGCCGAGACGCTCACCCAGGAATGCTTCCTGAAAGCGTGGAACGCGCGCCAGCAGTTTCGGGGCGATTCGAGCCTGAGCACGTGGCTGACGCGGATCGCCGTAAACCTGCTCCGTGACCATCTGCGCAGCCGTAGTCTGCGCTTTTGGCAGAAGACGCGCGGCTCCGCGCTGGATGTGATGGACATCAGCGACTGGATTCCCGACGGGCGTAGTTCACCGGAAAGCATCACGCTGGCCCGTGACCGCGTCGCCGCAGTCTGGTGCGCGGTGGAAAAGTTATCGGCGCAGCAGCGGACTGTGTTTGTGCTGCGCTTTGTGGAAGAGATGGAACTGGACGAGATCGCCACCACCATCGGCATGAATTTGAGTACCGTGAAGTCGCATTTGTACCGGGCCCTGGCCATTGTGCGCGAGCGGATCGGAGGAGCGAAATGAAATCCCTGAAGACGGCAGCGTCATCGGAATGGCAAGCTGGAAAAACACGGGAAGACGTGCGCGAGCTTGCCGAAGCGCTCAGTCTCTACCGTTCCGCGATGCACCACGTGGCGGAGCGCCGCACTCTTCGCCCCCTGGCCGCCGATGTGCTTCCACGCCGGGCCTTTCGTCTGAGCCTGCTGCTGGCCCCGGCGCTTGCGGCAGCGATTGCGACCGGCATTCTGGTCCCGGCCTATGTCCATCACCACCACCGGGCAGAGCCCGTCGCCAGACGCACCACACCTGCCGCGCAGCCGGCGCCTGCCCAGACGCTGGCCAGCGTCGACGACACGGCCCTGATGAACCAGATAGACAGCGAAGTCTCTGAGGGTGTGCCGGACGCCCTGCGTCCGCTGGCCGACCTCACTGAAGGATCCACGACCGATGTTTCTGTAACGGAGAAGAAAAATGTCACGCATGAATAACTTTCTTTGGGGAACGATCCTCTGCCTGGTTTCCTCGGGGTTTGCCTCGGCTCAGGGAATGCCGGGACCCGGAGGGCGGGAAGGCTTTGGCGGTCCGCCGCCGATGGAGCGCGCTTTCCACGACGGCCACTTCGGCCGCTGGTGGAACGATCCGCGCGTCGCGCAACAGCTCAATCTGACCGATCAGCAGAAGCACCAGATGGACGACATCTTTCTGCAGCATCGCCTCAGGCTGATCGATTTGAACGCCAACCTGGAGAAGCAGGAGACTCTGCTCCGTCCCATGATCGAGGCCGATCAGCCCGATGAAGCGAAGATCCTCGCCCAGATCGATTCGGTGGCGCAGGCGCGCGCCGATCTGGAGAAGGCGAATGCCCGCATGCTGTTCGATCTGCGCAAAACGCTTACGCCCGAGCAGTGGCAGAAGCTCAAGGCTCTCCGCCAGGAGCATCGGGAGGCAGGGATGATGCGCCGCGGACCGGGCGAGCGGGGCGGCCCGGGCATGTGGCGCCAGCACCGCCAGGGGAGCGCCGCCGGTCCCGATGGGCAGGGGCCTGGTGCGCCGCCGCCACCGCAGGGACAAGGCCCCGGCGACGGGCAGGCACCTGCTCCTCCACAGCAATAGTTCCTGCGGGCGCAGCCCATAGTTCTGGCAGAAGTCACGATGGGGCGACGTAAAAGGAGCGGCTCATAACCGCTCCTTTTTCTTGCATTGGGCGCTCAAGGCGCGCCATTCTTCACGGTTTAACGCAAAAGTCACTATATTTTGCTGCTCTTCACGAATGTGTAATTGACATAGCCATTTAGCGGTCCTATAGTTTCTACAGGGGGTTTGCGCTTGCGGGATTTATTGCGCGGACTTCCGAATCGCCACTCCCGTTCATTCTGTCCTGCCGGGTGCTCCAGTCTGGAGACGCATTCCCGTCGCCTCCTTTGGGATACTCCCGCCTGGGCGAGGAAGCGGAAGAGACGATCCCCGAACTTCGCTGAGAACCGCGCAGAGCTCCAAAACCCCGGCGCCAACAGTGAAGAAAGCCGCAGCCAGCCATCCGGTGGGATAGTTTGCCGGATTCCCAGCTGTGGGGCGGATACCGGGAGCCGCCGACCGAATCCCGGAGCTGTCAGCTATGGCACACGTCCTCAATCCTGAACAAACCGAGAGCAATCCTCTGAACACCGAACTGGAAACCCCAACGCTTGAAGCTGCGGCGGAGCAGTCTGCCCCGTCCGCCGAAACCACCTCTAACCCGGAAATTCAGGCCCAGCAGCCGGAAGAACATCACGAAGAGCCCGATCTCAGCATGGAAGATTTTGCTGCGGCTCTCGAATCTTTCGACCGCGAACAGGCGGCAGAAGCTGCCGCGCAGGCTTTCGACGACTCGGCCATCGTGTCGGGCACGGTCATCAAGATTACCGACAAGCACGTCGTGGTCGATGTGGGCATGAAGTCCGAGGGGCTGATTCCCATCGAGCAGGTGGTGGATTTCACCGGCCAGCCGAAGGTGCACCCCGGCGAAGCCGTGGAAGTGGTGATCGAGCGCGAGGAGCCGGAGGGCGGCTACCTGCTGAGCTACGAAAAGGCCCAGCGGCTGCGCGTCTGGGACACGGTGGAGAAGGCGCATAACGAGAAGACTCCGCTGACCGGAACGGTGGTAGGCCGCGTAAAGGGCGGTCTGACCGTGGACGTGGGCATTAAGGCCTTCCTGCCCGGTTCGCAGCTGGAGTTGCGCCCGGTGCGCAATCTCGACGCCTACATCGGGCAGCCGATTCAGGTGCGGGTCATCAAGCTGAACAAGAAGCGCGGCAACGTGGTTGTCTCGCGCAAAGAGATCCTCGAGGAGGAGCAGGCCGAGCGCCGCTCCCATACCCTCGAGCATCTCGAAGAGGGCGCGGTGCTCACCGGCACGGTGAAGAATCTGACCGACTACGGCGCCTTCGTCGACCTTGGCGGAATCGACGGTCTGCTGCACATCACGGACATGTCTTGGGGACGGCTCACGCATCCCCGTGACCTGGTCAATGTCGGTGACGAGATCCAGGTGAAGGTTCTCAAGTTCGACAAGGAGAAGCAGCGCGTCTCGCTGGGCTTCAAGCAGCTCACGCCTGATCCCTGGCTGGACGCCGCTGAGCGCTATCCGATTGGCGCCCGCGTCCGCGGCCGCGTGCTGAGCGTGACCGACTACGGCGCTTTCGTCGAGCTGGAGCAGGGCATCGAAGGGCTGGTACACGTCTCCGAGATGACCTGGTCCAAACGGATGAAGCACCCGTCGAAGATCGTGAAGCCGGGCGATGAGGTGGAGACGGTCATTCTGGCGGTCAACCCGTCAGACCGGCGCATTTCGCTGGGCATGAAGCAGCTGCTCGACAATCCCTGGGAGCATCTGGCGGACAAGTATCCGACCGGCGCGACTGTGGAAGGGCGAGTACGTAATCTCACCGACTTCGGCGCCTTCATCGAGATCGAAGATGGCATCGACGGACTGGTGCACGTCAGCAATCTCAGCTGGACCAAGCGCGTGAAGCATCCCTCCGAGGTGCTGAAGAAGGGCGAGAAGGTTCGTGCGGTGGTGCTGGGCGTGGAGCCGGAGAACCGCCGGCTGTCGCTCGGTATCAAGCAGCTCCAGCCCGACGTCTGGGAGACCTTCTTCGCGCAGCATCGCGTGGGCGATGTAGTGCACGGCAAGGTGCTGCGGACGGCGCAATTTGGCGCGTTCGTGGAGATCGCGGAGGGGGTTGAGGGACTGTGCCATGTCTCCGAAGCCACCGACGCGCACGGCGTGCCGATCAAGCTGGAACAGGGCAAGGAGTTCGAATTCAAAATCATCCGGATGAACCCGGAAGAGAAGAAAGTCGCACTCAGCCTGCGCGCGGTCAGCGGAGAAGAAGCCAGCCGCGCCGACGTGGAAGCCTACAAGCAGCCGGTTTCGAGCTCCACCACAACCCTCGGCGACCTCGTGAACTGGAAGCGGGATAGGTAAGAACAGAGAACAAGGCTCAGAGCACTGCCAAGAAGAAATGCCACCCGCGAAGGGTGGCATTTCTTCTTGCGGGGTCAGCAGAAATTTCTGAGCTCTGCTCTGAAGTTCCCGCTCACTTGATGTGCAGATCGATATAGACCTGCTTGCGCGAGTCGAAGGAGCTGACGGTCTTCGATGCGCTCTTCTTACCCTTGTATGCGGCCCACACGGTGTAATCGGTATCGGCGGAAAGGCCGGCAAACTGATACGAGCCGTCGTTCCCGGAAATGAAGGTCTTGACGTCATTGTTGCGAGAGTTTTGCAGATAGACGATGGCACCGCTGATCGCCGCGTCGTTGGCGCCCAGCACTTTCCCCTGCAGGTTCCTGATTCCGAAATTCTGCGCGCCGGCCGCTGGCATCAGCCCCGCCAACAAGATGACCGTAGCCACCAGCAGCCCGGCATACCGCATGCGCCGAACTCCGGCAGCCGCCAGGTGCATCGAAGCGTCAGGGCACAAACGCTGCTGTTGCCGCGTCATTCCTCTTCCTCTTCTCCAAGCTCTTCCTCGTCTTCGTAATCCTCTTCGACCTTGCTCAATTCGAGCGGATCGACGGCTACGACTTCGTACTCGGTTCCGCACTCATCGCAGACGACCACGTCGCCTTCTTCCACTTCATCTTCGTCGAAGTCGAGAGTGCTTTCGCATTCAGGGCAAATTGGCATGAACACCTCCACCAGGAGAAAGAAAATTCGAATCTGTCAGCGTGACGCAAGTCGGGTGAAAAAGTTTGTCAGCGGTTTCTGTGTGCGAGCTGCTGCTCGGCGTTTCGGTAACGGCTGGAGAGATTGCGGCCGATTCTGCCGCCGCCATCACCCCGCGCTGTTTTCCGCAGCCATGGCTAGTGTTGAAGAGAAGCGGCCCGCGCGTCAAGCGTCCCAGGGCATACTCGATGTGATGAAATTCCATCGTCCTCTCGCCGCCGTCCTCTCCGCTCTCGCCCTTGCGTGCGCTTCTTCTGGCGATGCCGCGCAGCGCGATCTGGATGCCACCGGAGCGCCGATCCGGCCCATGCGCACAGATGCCGCCATTGCCGGCGCGCTCGCCCGCATCTCTCCCACAACCATTCAGCATACGATTGCGACCCTTGTCGCGTTCCACAACCGCAGTACCGTATCCAGCATTGATAAAGACCTGCCGTCCGGCACCGGAGTGAGCGCCGCGGCAGACTGGATCGAGTCGCAGTTTAAGGAAATCTCCGCCGCCTGCGGGCAATGTCTGGACGTTCACCGCGACTCGTTCACGCAGCCGCCGCAGAGCGGACCGAACGCGCGCGTAGTCCAGCCTACGCCCTTGACCAATGTCTATGCTGTGATGCGCGGGACCGATGCCGGGCAGGCACAGAGAATGATTCTCGTCACCGGCCATTACGATTCCCGCGACACCGATGTGATGGATACCCACGGCGAAGCTCCCGGCGCCAACGATGATGCCAGCGGCGTCGCAGTCAGCCTCGAATGCGCGCGGGTGCTCTCAAAGGTAAAGTTCCCCGCCACCCTCGTCTTTGTTGCGGTGGCCGGCGAGGAGCAGGGCCTCTTCGGGAGCCAGCATCTGGCTGAATTGGCGAAGCAGGACAACTGGCAGCTCGAGGGCGTCCTCAACAACGACATTGTTGGCGGCAACAGAACACCCGGCGACAAGTTTCAGGACGAGCACGCTGTACGCGTCTTCTCCGAGAGCGTTCCCGCTAACGCCACGCCCGAAGAGATTCGGCGCATCGTCCTGCTCGGCTACGAGAGCGACTCTCCTTCCCGCGAGCTGGCCCGCGCCGTCGCCGATGTGGCTCGCACCTACAGCGGAACAGCGGACGGCAGCGCTCAGCCCAGCGCCTCCGGCCTCGAGGCGGTGCTCGAATTCCGCCGCGACCGCTTCCTGCGCGGCGGCGACCACAGCTCGTTTAACCAGGAGGGCTTCCCTGCCGTCCGTTTCACGGAGTGGCGCGAGGACTTCAACCACCAGCACCAGAACGTTCGTGTCGAGAAGGGTGTCCAGTACGGCGATCTGCTGAAATACGTGGATTTCGATTACGTCGCCCGCGTCGCGCGTCTGAACGCGGCCACCATGGCGGTGCTGGCGGACGCGCCGCCCGCGCCGGTCGACGTCGTCTATCCTCCGACGAAGGTTTTCGACAACTCCATCAACAACACCACCATCTCCTGGGTCGACGGCCGGAACGCCCCTGCCGGCACGAAGTACCTCATCGTTTGGCGCGCTACTACCGCGCCTGACTGGCAGCGCTTTATCCCGGCGGATCAGCTTCCTGGCCAGGAAGCTTGTGGCAACGGCAGCGCCGCAGGGGCCGGCCAGGAGGTTTCGCGCCTCGGGCCCGGCTGCACGCATCACGTCACCCTCCCCATCTCCAAAGACAACGTCATTTTCGGGGTGCTCGCCGTCGATGGCCAGGGGCATCGCAGCCCCGCCGTTGTTCCATTGCCGCAAAGATGACCGGCGTGCATTCGATGGAGAAACGGGTTACGAGCGCTCCACGGCCCGGATGAGACAATATCCCCGTGCCTCGTTTCTCCTCCAGCGTTCTCGGCTTTCCCGACTTCCGCGGGTTCACGCGCAGCCTCGTGCTGTGGAATCTCGGCGCCTATTTCCTGCTGCTGATTCTCGGCGCCCTCGCACGGCCGGTTGCCGGAGAGCTGGTGGACATCCTAGCTCTGCATCCCGGCTTTGTGCTTCATGGCGGAATTTGGCAACTTCTCACCTATAGTCTGATCCACGACCGCATCCTGGCCACGGCCTTCGAACTGCTTTCACTGTGGTTCCTGGGCAGCTTTCTTGAGGCCAATCACGGTCCTCGCTGGCTAATGGAGATCTTTTTCTTCTCCGTTCTGGGCGCCGGTCTGGCCGCGGTGGCGCTCTATCTGGCTTCACCCGGCGCGGGAGTCGTGCTCTACGGCTGCTACGGCGGCATCTTCGGCCTGCTGATCGCCTTTGGTGTCCTCTACGCCGACATGGAATTCATGATGTTCCCGCTGCCCATGAGCATCAAGGCCAAGTACCTGGTCGCGGTGTATATGCTCATCGCGCTGGCCATGCTCTTTTCGGCGGAAAGAGTGTTTGCGTTTTCGCAGCTGGGCGGCGCGCTCTTCGGATATCTCTACATCAAGCTGGCACCCCGGCGCGGCTTCGCCTTTGCCGGCAGCGAAAGCATGTACGGGCTGCGCAACCGCTATTACCGCTGGAAGCGCCGCCGTGCCGCCCGCAAGTTCGAGGTCTATATGCGGAAGCACCGGGATAATTGAGAGATCAGGCAGGAAGCGGCCAGGCTAAGAACTGTCTGGGATGAGGCGGCCAGCATCAGGCTAACCGTTCCATCCCTGACCGTCATTCCCCTGCTTTCAGCTATTTGTGCAGCGATCCGAACTTGTAGACGATGCCGACCGATCCGGCGAATTCGTTCTGCCAGCTGAAGCCGTAGTGGGTCGGCTGCCAGTCAGAGACAAATCGCACCGACCATTTCGGGGTGACGTTGTAATCGGCGTAGCCGCCGACGGCCAGGCCCAGGGCCAGTTTGTCGTTGTAGATCCCCACGTCCTGCGGTGTCACGCCGGAAGGAAATTGTGAGCTGAAGCTGCCGTAGGCCGCACCGACGAGTGCGTGCATGCCCGCGGTGGTGCGTGCACGGCGGTACATACGAAAGTTGGGGCCAAAGAGAAACAGGTGCTCCGACATGGTCGGGTTCGAGGGAACGCCAAGATTGTTGCTGGGAACCACCAGGTTGCCGTACACCCCGCGCGCGCTGGCTTCAATACCCCAGCCGGGATGCAGCCAGGCGGTCGCCGTACCATTCCAGCCCAGCAGGTTGATGGCTTCCACATTGCGGCCGGGGCTGGGATTGAAGTGCGCGTACTCCGCGCCGCCGTAAAAGTCCCAGCGCTGCGCGTATTCCGGCGCTTCCGTTTCCGGAGCGGTGGCCGTGACCTGGGCATGCAGACGGGCCAGCGGAAAGAAAATAGCCCCAAACGCCGCCAGGGCCACAAAACGAAACATCACGGCTTTCACGCGATCGGAAACCTCAAAAGAAGGAACTGAAGACTTAGGGTAACACCCGGGGCGGACCCGGGACCGCCGGGCAGCCGGCGATGGGAGATGGAACTGCCAGGAAAACAGCGGCCCATGGCTGGCCAGCCGCATCAGGCCTGACCGGCTTCCCGAAAGCAGGTCCCCCACTCGCTTCGCTTCGAATGACAATGTGAAGCAGCTTGCGGACTCAAGACTAGCTCCGCAAGGCGGGACGGATATGCAGTTCCTTTAGCTGCTGGTCGCTGACCAGAGTCGGCGCGTCCACCATCAGATCGATGGCCTTCGCCGTTTTGGGGAACGCGATTACCTCGCGCAGGCTCGTAGCCCCGGCCAGGATCATGACCAGCCGGTCCAGGCCCAGGGCGATTCCGCCGTGCGGAGGCGTGCCATACTGCAGCGCTTCCAGGAAGAACCCGAATCGCTCCTTGGCTTCTTCCTCGGACATGCCCAATGCGCGGAAGATCTGCTGCTGCACATCCTGCCGGTGGATACGGATGGATCCCGAGCCCAGCTCCAGCCCGTTCATAGCCAGGTCGTAGTAGCGCGCGCGCACCGAGGCCGGATCGTTCTCCAGCCGATCCATGTCCTCCTCATGGGGCGAGGTAAAGGGATGGTGCGCCGGAGCCCAGCGGCCCGTCTCCACATCGTGCTCGAACATGGGGAAATCCGTGACCCACAACGGACGAAAGGCCGCAGCCCCATCCACAACGCCCGTAGCGCGCTCCGGAGCCTGTACCACGGCTTCGGTCACCGCGAAGGCGCCGTGTCGGTCCGCATATTTCTTTGCCAGTTCCACGCGCAGATTCCCCGCCGCGCTCAGCACCGCAATCTCCCGCTCCGAGAGCCGCCCCGCCAGCTTGGTGTCGCTGGCCGCAATGTGCGTCGCAGCGTCGCCCGCGACGATCAGCAGCAGGTCGTCAGCCTCCGCATGTGCCAGCGTGCGCAGCTTACCCACAGACTCGGGAAACGACTTCTCCAGACGCTTCAGGTCGTCGAGCAGCTTCGCGCCTTTCTTCGTATCGAAGAGCGGCCGGTTGTCGTCGCGCTCCTTGCGCGAGAGCTCGCCCACTTTGGGGATGCGCACCGCAACCACTGGCAGCGAGGGATCCACGGCAAGGGTCTGCAGCTGTTCAGCGGTAAACGCCGTGCGAATGTCGGTGAGCCCGGGCAGGCGCAGATCCGGCTTGTCGATGCCGTAGTTGCGCATGGCCTCGTCGTACGAGATTCGCGGGAACGGAATGGGCAAGGTGATACCTACGGCCGCGAACGCCGCCGCCATAAAGCCCTCGACGACCGCGAAGATCGTGTCCTGCTGCGGAAAGGTCATCTCCAGATCGATCTGGGTGAACTCCGGCTGCCGGTCGGCGCGCAAATCCTCGTCGCGGAAGCAACGCACGATCTGGAAATATTTATCGAGACCCGAGATCATCAGGATCTGTTTGAAGAGCTGCGGCGACTGCGGCAGAGCGTAGAAGTGCGCTGGATGAACGCGGCTCGGCACCAGATAGTCACGCGCGCCTTCCGGCGTGGAACGGGTCATGAAGGGCGTCTCGATCTCGTAGAAGCCCTGGTTCGACAGATATTGGCGCACCGCCAGCGCCACTTTGTGCCGCACCTCGAAGTTGCGCTGCATCTCAGCGCGGCGCAGGTCAAGGTAGCGGTACTTCAGCCGCACCTCTTCATTGGCGATGGCGTCTTCAGCGGGCGAAAACGGCGGCACCTTCGAGTCGTTCAGGATCAGCAACTCGGTCGCCGCGATCTCAATCTCGCCTGTGGCCATCTTCGGATTGACCGCGTCGGTGCCGCGCAGCCGCACCTTGCCGGTCGCTGCGATGACATATTCCGGCCGCGCCTGTTCGGCCTTGGCGTGCCCCGCCGGCGACAGATCCTTGTCGAGGACGATCTGCGTAATGCCGTAACGGTCGCGCAGGTCGAGGAAGATCAGGTTGCCGTGATCGCGCCGGCGGTTCACCCAGCCCATCAGGGTAACGGTCTTGTCAGCGTCGGCGGCCCGCAGCTCGCCGCAGGTGTGGGTGCGTTGTCGTGTGCCTAGAAAATCGAGCAATGGTTTTTCCTGCCTGGCAAATTCCGGTTTTGAAAGGGCACGGCTTCAGCCGTGCCATAAGAACAACGAAACGACTGCGGCTTTAGCCGCCGAGGGAGGGTTATGCCTCTCGCTTATCCATTTTCCGCAACCTGTTGACGAAGCGCCTGAGTTAGCTCCCCACGCTCAATTTTTCTCTGCTCGCCGGTGGCGAAATTCTTGACTGTCAGAATACCGGAGCGCTGCTCGTCCTCACCCAGCAGGATGATGCTGCGCGCCAGCTTATTCCCGATTTCGAACGACTTCTTCAGCCGGAAGGCTCCGTCGCCGAGTTCGACCCGCAGTCCCTGGCGGCGCAGGTCACGCGCCAGCCCCAGCGCCGCTGCATTCAGGCCTTCGCCCAGGGGCGCAATGAAGACGTCTGCCAGCGCAAACTGCGACTCGCCCGGAGCCGCTTCGGCCGAGCGGTTTTGGAGGGTCAGGATCAGCCGATCCAGGCCCATCGCAAACCCGATGCCCGGAGCCTTTGGTCCGCCCAGCATCTCGGAGAGGCCGTCGTAGCGGCCGCCCCCGAGCAGCGCGTTCTGGGCGCCGAGACCGCCGTGGGTGAACTCGAACGTCGTCCGCGTGTAGTAATCGAGACCGCGCACCAGGCGGGGGTTGACCTCGTACTTCACGCCGCAGGCATCGAGCGCAGCCAGCACTGCTGCGAAATGCGCCTTTGATGCGTCGTCGAGGTAATCCGCGATCCTGGGCAGCGTCTCGATGATGGGCTGATCCTCCGGCACCTTGCAGTCCAGCACGCGCAGTGTATTGGTCTCCGCACGGCGCTGGCAGTCCACGCACATGCGAGGAGCGACCTCGCGCAGCGCCTCGCGCAACGCAGCGATATACCGTGGCCGGTCCGCTGATGAGCCCACCGAATTCACCACCAGCGTCCACCCGCTGATGCCCAGCTCATCCAGGAACGTAGCCAGCATCTCCAGCACTTCGGCATCGCGCAGCGGCGACTCGGACCCCGCCGACGGCGGCCCAATCACCTCAGCGCCAATCTGCCAGAATTGGCGGTAGCGGCCCTTCTGCGGCCGTTCGCGCCGGAACTGCGGTCCGATGTAATAGAGCTTTTGCAGCAGGCCGGTCTCGCCCAGCTTGTGCTCGATGTACGCCCGTACCACCCCCGCCGTGTTCTCGGGCCGCAGCGTCAGGGACTGGCTCTTCTCGCTCTGGGCTCGCGCCCGATCCTCCCACGTGTACATCTCTTTGGAGACGATGTCCGTCTCCTCCCCCACGCCGCGGGCAAAGAGCTGCGTATCCTCGAAGATCGGGGTGCGAATCTCGCCAAAGTTGTAACGGGCGAAGACGCGCCGCGCGGTGGCTTCCACGTGGTTCCACAGTTCAGTTTCCGGCGGCAGAAGATCGCGCGTGCCGCGCACCGCTTTGAGCAGAGTCATGAGGGAAATGGCTGTCCTGTAGCCAGTTTACCGAACGCAGGCCGGATCCGGAGGTGCGATGCCGCGCCCGATCGCGGCCTGACCGGCCCCGATCCGCAACAATCCCTGCTGGTTTTCGTCCCATTCATGGGGGTATCGACGCGAATGCACCCATGGTCCGTTCCCCTCCGGTCACCCATGCCGCGCAAACTCGCGCTGCTGCTTTTGCTCGCCGCCGCCCCTGCGTGGGCTCGTGACACTACGTCTGCCTGGGTCGAGGTGAGCAGCCCGCATTTCACCGTGGTCACCGATGCGGGCGACAAGCAGGGCCGCCGGGTAGCCGATCAGTTCGAGCGCATGCGCTGGGTCTTTCAAAAGCTCTTTCCGAAATCCAATGTCGATCCGGTGTCCCCCATCGTAGTGATCGCGGTGAAGAATAAGAAGGGACTGGAATCGCTGGAGCCCGAAGCCTATCGAGGCAGGGACCAGCTGGCGCTGGCTGGTCTGTTTCAGCGAACGCCTGACCGGAATTACATCCTGATGCGGCTTGACGCCCAGGGAGATCACCCCTGGTCAACCATCTACCACGAGTACACGCATCTGGAGCTGGGCAGCGGCATCGAGTGGCTACCGCTGTGGCTGAATGAAGGGCTGGCGGAGTTCTTCCAGAACACCGAGTTTCGGGATAACGACGTGCTGCTGGGTGAGCCCAGCGAGGACAACCTGCTTTACCTGCAGCAGCACGGCCTCATTCCGCTGCCGGTCCTGTTTCGCGTGGATGCCACCTCGCCGTACTATCACGAAGAGCAGAAGGGCTCAGTCTTCTATGCTGAATCCTGGGCGCTCACCCATTATCTGGAAACCACCGATACCCAGGAGCACACCGATCGTGTATCGACCTACATTCATCTGGTCGCCCAAAATCAGGACCCGGTGACCGCCGCCGAACAGGCCTTCGGGGATCTGAAGAAGCTGCAGGATACGCTCGAGAGCTATACCCGCCGTGCGCAATATAGCTACTTTCGGATGCCCAGCGCTGCCTATAGCTACTTCCAGCTTTCCAGCGCCGGGACGCCCGTCGAAGAATCCTTCACCACGGTGCCGCTGACGCCGCCCCAGGCCGATGCGATCCGTGCGGATTTCCTTGCCGCCAGCGGCCGGACGGCGGATGCCCGCGCGCTGCTCACTTCCGTGCTGCAGTCCGATCCGAACAATGTGCAGGCACAGGAGACCATGGGTTTTCTCGCATTGCGCGCCGATCATCTGGATGAGGCGAAGAAGTGGTATCAGCAGGTGATGGCTCTGGATGAGCAAAATTATCGAGCCCGCTATTACTACGCGGTCCTGCGCATGATGCAGGGATCCGCCAGCGATGACGTGGAGAGCGACCTGAGGACAGCGATCCAGCTGGACCCCCGCTTTGCCCCTGCCTACGACCGGCTGGCCGCGCTCTATGCAAACCGCCGCTCCAATCTTGAGGAAGCGCACCAGCTCAACCTGCAGGCGGTGCAGCTCGACCCGGGCAACCTCAACTACCGCCTGAACACGGCCAATGTCCTCATGATGCTGGGCCGCTACTCCGATGCGGTCGCGGTGCTGAAGATCGCACAGCAGGTGGCGAAGACGCCTCTCGAAGCCGCTGTGGTGCAGCGCATGATGGATAAAGTGAACGACTTTCGGGCTCACGCCGTCCACGCCAATCCTTAGACCCGCGATATCGGCTGCGCGGGCTCGGATCGGCCTCGGCTGGACGAGTTCAAAATGCGCGTTGGTCCCCCGAATTACACTATGAGTTTCAGGGAGTATTCGGGGAATATCCGAGACTTTTGTGGGGAGACGGCAACTCTCTGGCTCCCAGCCCGATAGCGGACCGGAGGTGGCTCGCTGGGCACTCCCCGGCGGCTAGCTTTCTCCCTATCCCCAGGCATCCAAGTGCAGGCATGCGTGATCGACAGGCGGTCAGCAGAACGGAACCCGTCGCAGGCTCATCGGTGACCACGGCCGGCCGCGCGGCAGGTCGCGCCCTCCCGCCGCCCTGGCGCTTGTTTGAATCACCCTCGTGGTGGAGCAGACTCGCGGCCGCGCATCGCTCTGTCCTGATGCTCGACTACGACGGCACGCTCGCTCCGTTTGTCCGCGATCGCCTCCACGCCACGATGTACGCCGGGGTCCCCGAGCGCCTGCTCCGCCTGTCCGCATCGCCGCGCCTGCGCCTGGTTCTGATCTCCGGGCGTGCCGCTCGCGAACTCGCCTCTCTGCTCCCTTCCGGTCTCAAAGTCGAGATGTGGGGCAGCCACGGACGCGAGCGCCTCAACCCCGATGGCGGATATACCGCCGTTCCCCTTCGGGCTGTTCAGCAGCAATGCCTCGAACGGCTGGAGGCCGCTCTGCACCGGCGCTCCCTCGGTTATGTCATGGAGAAGAAGGTCGGCAGCGTCGCCATGCATACGCGCGGCCTGCACCCGGACGAGTCCCGGCAGATCATCGAACTGGCCCGCAACTTTTCCTGCTCGATCGCCGGCGACACTCCTGCAGACTCAGGCCTGGAATGGCTTCCCTTCGACGGCGGTATCGAGCTGCGCGGAACCGGCTGCACCAAGGCCACCGCCGTCTACAGCATCCTTCGCGACGAGGGGCCCGATACGCCGGCCGCCTATCTGGGCGACGACCTGACTGACGAAGATGCCTTTGTTGCCCTCCGCGAGTGCGGCCCCGGCAACCTTTGCCTGCCGGTGCTGGTTCGCACGGAAGTACGTGCTTCTGCCGCTGACCTCTGGCTGCGTCCACCCGAGGACTTACTGGCTTTTCTCGACCGCTGGCTCGCGGCGGCCAGCCGTCCCGAGGATCCCGCATGATGAAAGTCCCGATTCACGCTCGCCCTCGTCCGACGGCGTCTCCGCGTCTGATCCTGGTTTCCAACCGCATCCCCATCTCTTTCCGCCGGGAGAACGGTGAGCTCAAGGCCATCCCATCCAGCGGTGGCCTGATTGGCGCACTGGAGCCGGTGCTCAGGGATCACGGCGGTATTTGGGTGGGCAGCGCCGGAACCGAAGACTCCCCGGAGCTGCACCAGCAACTGGAGGCCGCCACACGCGATCACAGCTTCCGCTACGTCCCCATCGTCCTCACCGAAGAGGAGGAGGCGAAGTACTACGAAGGCTTTTCCAACGAAGTCCTCTGGCCGCTCTTCCACGACCTTCAGTCCCGCTGCGTCTTTGACCCCGAGTACTGGGAGTTTTACCAGCGGGTGAACCGCAAATTCGCCGCCGCCGTCGAATCCGTCGCAGACAATCGCGACACCATCTGGGTGCAGGATTACCAGCTGATTCAGGTGGCGCAGGAGCTGCGCCGCCGGCGTCCGGACGCCTTCCTGTCGTTCTTCCTGCACATCCCCTTCCCTTCTCCCGACATCTTCGGCAAGCTCCCGTGGCGTCGCGAGGTGCTCGAGGGCCTGCTGGACTACGACTTTATCGGCCTGCAGACGGGACGCGACGAGCGCAACCTCATTGCCAGTATTCGCTGCTATATTCCGCGAGCCCGGGTTACCGGCCGCGGCGATCAGCGCTTCGTCACCACCGCCCGGGGCGTAACCAGCCTGCGCTCGGTCCCAATCAGCATCGACTTCCGGCAGTTCGACAACGACGCGCGCACCCCCGCCGTGATCGAACGCATGCGCCAGATTCGTGGGGAGGAGAATATGGAAGTCGCCCTCGGCATCGATCGCCTCGATTACACCAAGGGAATCCCCGAGAGACTGCGCGCCTTCCGCGCCTTTCTGCGCACATGTCCCCAGTTCCGCCGTAAAGTTACTCTTCTGCAGGTCGTGATTCCCAGCCGCGAGAACATCCCCGGATACCAGGAACTCCGCTCCACCATTGAGGGCCTGGTCTCGAGCGTCAACGGGGAGTTCAGCGAGCCCGGCTGGCCCCCCATCCAGTACATGCACCGCTCGATCCCCCGCGAGGAGCTGATCGCCCTCTACCGTGCCGCGGGCATCGCCCTCATCACCCCGCTCAAGGACGGCATGAACCTGGTCGCGAAGGAATACTGTGCTTCACACGTCGAGAACGACGGTGTGCTGATCCTCAGCGAGTTTGCCGGCGCCATGCCCGAGTTGCATACCGGCGCCATCTCCGTGCACCCGTACGATGAGATCGGCATCTGCCAGGCTCTCCGCCGGGCTCTCGAAATGCCCGCCGCTGAACGACGCAGTCGCATGATCCGTATGCGGCGCCAGGTACGCCAGGCCGACATTCTCCGCTGGCGCGACCGCATCTTCGAGCAAATGGAGCAGGCCCGGCCTCACACCAAACTCGCCGCCTGACGATGCGCATCTCACCCCGTGGAACTACATGCGGAGGAAATGCTCGGTGGCTGACAGCAATGAGAACCAAAGGGCAGAGGAGACCGTCCTGATCGCTTATGCGACGGTGCATCTGGATTCCGGGGAGTCGTTCGATCTGCTTCCCTTTGAAGACGCGAACGATGTGAAGAGCAAGGTGGAGGATTTGCTGGAGGACTGGGCCAAATCCGGATTTCTGGCCCGCGGCAACGAGTTCTGTCCCTGGCATCGGGTGAAGCGGATCGAGGCCACCAGGGTCCTCGAACTGACGAGGAGCGAGGCCGATCGGCAACTGACAGCCGAGGGCACACGGGAGCTGGTTCGCATGCAACGAAGCTCCTGGAAGACGAAGCAGGCGCGGGAGAAGAAAGACGACGACGAGGAAAAAGGCGCGAAGGCCGCAGCGTAGTGCAGGAAGCAGCAGGTCCCACTCCACTCCGCTTCGGTCAGGATGACACCAGCCGGAGAAACCTGAGGAACACCGCTTCAGGACTTCGGCAGATAGCGCCGCCCGACGATCTCATACCGGCCTGAAACGACGCGGCCGATGGCTTCGCTGTACGCGATGTGCTCCTGCTCCAGAATGCGCACGGCCAGGGTATGGGTGTCGTCATCCTCGAGAACCGGTACGGGACGCTGCAGGATGATGACGCCGTGGTCCAGCTGTTCGTCGACGAAATGGACCGTGCAGCCGGCGATCTGCACGCCGTATTCAAAAGCCTGCTGCTGGGCGTCGAGGCCAGGGAAAGCAGGCAGCAGCGACGGATGGATATTCAGGATGCGCTGGGGAAAGGCCTGCACGAAGCCCGGGGAGAGCAGGCGCATGTAGCCGGCGAGGCAAACGAGATCCACCTGGTGCTCGCGCAGGCACGAGATGATTTCCTGGTCGTGTTCGGCTCGCTTGCGGCCGTGGGCTTCGACGGCGACGGCATTGAGGCCGCGTTCGCGAGCGGCAGCCAGCCCTGGGGCATCGGCGAGGTTCGAGATGACTACGGCGATTTCGCAGCTGCGAAGGTTGCCGGAGGCAATCGAGTCGGCGATGGCCAGGAAGTTGGAGCCGCGTCCGGAGAGGAGGATGCCCAAACGGTGCATAGGGTCCAGGGGTTAGAGATTGAGGATTAGGTTGAGGCCCTAGGGACAACGGCGTCTCAGGCGTAGATGACTTTGCGGTCGCCCTTCACGATGCGCCCAAGGACGTATGACTTTTCGCCGGCGCGATCCAGCATGGACTTGGCCCGCTTAAAGCGGTCGGCGGGCACAGCGGCAATGAGGCCGATGCCCATGTTGAAGGTGCGCAGCATCTCATCCTGCTCTACGTTGCCGAGGCGCTGCAGGTGTTCAAAAATAGGCAGCACCGGCCAACTGCCGAGTTCCACGTGCGCCGACACGTTCCTGGGCAAAATACGCGGCAGATTCTCGGTGATGCCGCCGCCGGTGATGTGAGCCATGCCGACGGTGTAGTCACTGGCGATGAGCTTTTTGATCACGCCAAGGTAGCTGCGGTGGGTCTTCATGAGAGCCGCCCCGGCCTTCTCTTTGAGCTCGTTGACGTACTGCTCGGGCTTGTAGCCGGCGGTTTCGAAGAACAGCCTCCGAGCCAGCGAATAGCCGTTGGTGTGGAGACCGGTGGAGGGAAAGCCGAGCAGAATGTCGCCGACCCGGATCTTCGCTCCGGTGATCAGCTTCGCGCGCTCCACGACGCCGACGATGAAGCCGGCCAGGTCGTACTCGCCTTCCTGGTAAAAGCCGGGCATCTGCGCCGTCTCGCCGCCGATCAGCGCACAGCCGTTGGCACGGCAGGCCTCGGAGAGACCGGAGACGACCTTTTCCGCGACTTCAGGATCGAGGCTGCCGGTCGCGAGGTAATCGAGGAAGAAAAGCGGTCTCGCGCCCTGAACTGCGATGTCATTCACGCAGTGGTTGACGAGGTCGGCGCCCACTGTGTGGTGAATGGCGAGCTGGAAAGCCAGCTTGAGCTTGGTACCGACGCCATCGGCGCTCGAAACCAGGACTGGATCTTCGAGCTTGCCGTCGAGCCGGTATAGTCCCCCGAAGCCGCCGATCTCGCCGAGGACGTTGCGGTTGAAGGTGCGCTGGGCGAGGTATTTGATGCGCTGCTTGGCGCGATCGCCGGCGGAGATGTCGACGCCGGCCTCGGCGTAGGTCGCAGCGTGCGTTGCGTTTTTGCGCTGCCTGGAGGAGTTGGCGTCAGAATCGGGCAAGGAACTTTCCGCAGGGAATGAAATCGAAATCCAGTGTATCCATTATCGCTGTGGCTTTCCCGGATGACAGGTGAATACGGAAACCTGGTCCTGTCCGTTCCATGACTTGCGGAATGCAGCCGCGCCGTTTGGCCTGAAATGGAACAGGACATGGATCAAGCGCGAAGCAGGCACGCGCTCCGCCATGGATTGCGTGCCCTGATCGAGCGCCAGCGTGGCTCAGGCGGCTTTCGCGGTGAGGGCGGATTTCGCTTGTCCGACCAGCGCCGTAAAAGCAGCGGCATCGTTGACCGCGATGTCTGCAAGCACTTTGCGGTCCAGCTCGATACCGGCTTTCTTCAAACCGTTGATGAGTTGCGAGTAGGAAATACCGTTCGTTTTGGCAGCGGCGTTGATGCGCACGATCCAGATGGAGCGGTATTGCCGCTTTTTCTGCTTGCGGCCGCTGTAGGCAAACTTCAGGCCGCGCTCGACGGCTTCCTGGGCTGCCTGATAAAGCTTGGATTTGGTGAGGAAGTAGCCGCTGGCCCTCTTCAGGATTTTCTTGCGGCGGTCACTGCGTTTCGTCCCACGTTTTACACGCGGCATGGCTGTTCTCCTTGGGTGTCTCGGTTTAGCGGCTGGAGGTGGGAATAGACCTCTTCACGCGCTGTGCTTGCCTGTCCACTCGTCCGCGACTGCGAACGGGAGCCTCGCCCCAATTCATTGAGGGAGGCCCGGAAAGATCAGGCGTAGGGAATCATGCGGGCGACCTTATCGTGGTCGGCGTCCGAAACCAGCGAGCTGTGAGCCAGCTTGCGCTTGGTTTTGGTTTCCTTCGACGTAAGGATGTGCCGCATTTTGGACTGGCCGCGCAAAAATTTGCCCGTACCGGTCTTTTTGAAGCGCTTGGCCGCGCCCCGATGCGTTTTGAGTTTGGGCATGATGATCCTGCTCAGAAATTACGTGTTTACAACATTTCCCAGTATAGGGGAATCGGGCCGGGGCGTCCACAATTCGATGGTTTCGACCCGCCTCAGGGATGAAGAATCCGTGCCGGACCGCCGCTCGGACCCTGCACCTTGATGCGCCGGGCCAGCCCTATCCAGCCCAGCAGGCGGATCCCCCAGTAGTTGAAGTCCACTTCGTACCACGCCATGCCGTGGCTGGCGGAAACCGGATGCGCGTGGTGGTTGTTGTGCCAGCCTTCGCCGCCGGTCAGCAGCGCCACCCACCAGTTGTTGCGGGAGTCGTCGCGGGTATGGAAGCGGCGCGCGCCCCAGATATGCGTCGCCGAATTGACCAGCCAGGTGACGTGCAGACCGAGGGTGACACGCAGAAAGATGCCCCACAGCAGCCAGGACCATCCGCCTGCCAGGAAGAGGCCGATGCCGACGACCGTGACCGGAGCCCAGTGCCAGCGGCTGAGCCACTGATAGAAGCGGTCGTGGGCCATGTCGGGAACGTAGCGCTCGAGCAGCGGATCGCGGTTGTGCAGGGATCCATGGAGGATCCAGCCCATGTGCGACCACCACTTGCCATCGCGCGGGGAGTGCGGATCGCCGGGCCGGTCGGTGAGCTGGTGATGCATGCGGTGGACGGCTACCCAGTAGATCGGTCCACCCTGCAGGGCCAGCGTGGCGCATATGGCCATGGCGTACTCCACCCATTTGGGAGTAATGAAGCCGCGATGGGTGAGCAAGCGGTGGTAGGTCATGGCGATGCCGACGTTCTGCCCCAGAACCCAGAGCACCGCCATCACGGCCAGGGCGCTCCAGCTAAAGAAGAAGAGGGCGGCGATGGCCCCGATGTGAAAGGCCGCAAGCGTAACCGCAAAGACCATATTGAGCTTCGCGGAGCGGGTCTGGGCAAGCGCCTCAGAGTCGGCACGAACGGTGGCAGCGGGAATCTCAGCGAAGGTGGGCATTTCGTCAGTTTTCTATTTCGAAGGTAACCGCAGGTTGGAAAGCACGGTGTAAGACTTGCGTAATTTCACGCGACGGCGGAAAGACACGGTCCCTGGATTTCGCGCCCGGTCAGAATGCCAAAAGCAGTTTTGTTCGAACGCTTACTGGACAACGCCTGAGTGGTAGGATTGCGCCACTTTCCCCCATTGGGCCTCCCATTCTTTTCCCCGGAGGTGCCCTTTGCCCGAAGCTCTTTCCACTGTCCTTACAGGCATCGAGACGCCGACAACTGCGATCACCGGGAGCGAAGTCTCTCCGGTCGCCGCTGCGGCGCCGCATTTAACCAACTCCCCTGCGGGCCCGGTTACTCAGAACGAACGGATTCCCACCATCGATATCGTGCGCGGAGTCGCTCTGATGGGCATTCTGCTGATGAACATTGCCAGCTTCAGCGGGCCGTTTGAGATGTACAACAACCCGCTGATGGTGGGACATCACCGGCACTTGGACCTTACCGCGTGGGTCATACGCTGGGTTTCTTCTTCGAGGGCAAGATGCGCGCCGCCTTCTCGATGCTCTTCGGCGCCGGAGTGATCCTGCTTACCGAGCGCGCCGAACGCCGCGGCAGCCGCGATATCGCCGACATTTTCCTGCGCCGCAACATGTGGCTGATGCTCTTCGGCGTCCTCCACTTCTACCTCGTCTGGATGGGCGACATCCTCTACTACTACGGCATCACCGCGCTGCTGTTTCTCTATCCATGCCGCAAACTCGCGTCAGAACCCGTCTCGCCGGATTGGTGGTGCTGGCGTTCGGCAGCGGCTCCGATACGTATTACGCCGTCAGCGCTATCCGCACACGCGACCATGGGCTGGCGGCCCAGGCGCTGGCGAACTCCGGCAAGAAGCTGACTGCCAGCCAGCAGGATGCGCTGAAGGAGTGGAACGACACGCTGACACGGCGGAAGAAGGCTGCACGATGCGACGACCTGAAGGCCATGCACGGGAACTTCGTGGACATGGTTCAAATGGCACACCGACTGGGGGCCGAAGAATCCAGGCTGAGTTCTGCACTACACCTTCGGTTTTACCGACGTTCTGGGAATGATGGCTCATCGGCATGGCCCTCTACCGGCGAGGTTTTCTCACCGGCGGCCTCAGTTACAAGAGCCTATGCATGGATCATCGGCGCCGGCTATCTGTCCTGAGCATCCCTATCAACAGCATCGAGTCGATCGGCGTGATCCGCGACAACTTTCAGCCGGAATCTGCCTGGTGGGTGGTCTTTACCAGGCTGGACGTCTCGCAGGCGCCGTGGCCAATGTCGCTGTGGTCGTGGTGGTGGCAAAGGCTGGCCTGGTGCCGTGGCTCACGCGCCGCATCGCTGCTGTTGGGCAGATGGCGCTCAGCAACTATCTGTTGACGGCATCCTCTGCACCGTGCTCTTCAGCAGCTTCCACGGGAAGCTGTACAGCCAGGTGGAGTCCTACCAGCTGTTCGCGATTGTGGCTCTGGTGTGGGTCCTGAATCTGACCTTCAGTCCGATTTGGGCTGCGGTACTTCCAGTTTGGACCGATGGAGTGGGTATGGCGTTCGCTGACCTACTGGAAACGCCAGCCGATGCGCCGCGACTCGACAGAGCGGCAACTGATACCCGGAGAGGCACTGGCGGCCTGAGAGAGCCTCAGGCCGCACCGGCCCTCCCTTAGCTGGGCACTTCCATGGGCCGCACCGGTTCGGGGCGGACCGTTTCGTCCAGCTTGCCGAAGATCATCTTGCCCGAGGCGGTCTGCAGGACCGAGGTCACGGCAATCTCGACGGAGCGGCCGATGAGGCGGCGGGCATGGTCCACAACGACCATGGTCCCGTCGTCGAGGTAGCCAACCCCCTGGTCGAATTCCTTGCCTTCTTTCATGACCAGGACGCGCATCTTCTCGCCCGGCAGGACAACAGGACGGAGCGAGTTGGCGAGGTCGTTGATATTGAGCACAGGGACGCCGCGCACCTGGGCCACCTTATTGAGGTTGAAGTCGTTGGTAACGATTTTTGCATCAAGCTGCCGGGCCAGCTCAATCAGCTTCAGGTCAACTTCGCGGATCTGCGGAAAGTCTTCTTCCACGATCTGCACGGTCAGCTGCGGTTCACCGCGCATGCGCTGCAGCACGTCGAGCCCCCGCCGGCCGCGCTGCCGCTTGGACGGGTCAGAGGAGTCCGCGACCATCTGCAGCTCGCGCAGGACAAACTCCGGAACGATCAGCGTGCCTTCCAGAAAGCCGGTGTCGGCGATATCGGCGATGCGGCCGTCGATGATGGCGCTGGTATCGAGTACTTTGGTGTTGCGCTTGTTGGCACGCTCCGAAGTGAAGAGGCCCCCCAGCGCTGCCAGGTTGAGCAGATCGCCTTTACTGGCGCCGACCACCAACCCCACGTAGGTCATCAGCAGCAGCACACTCAGCTGCAGCAGACTTTGGGTTCGGCCCGCCGGCAGGCTGTTGCGCAGCACCAGAGAGAAGAGGAACGCTCCCATGATGCCGAGCAGGCTGCCGATGACTGCTCCGAAGAGGCGGCGCAGGGTAAGCGCCCGCACCCGCAGCTCGAAGTAGATGATCAGGCCCGCGCCGGCTGCACCGGCCGCAGCGGAGATCCATGCATTGATCCCGAAGGGACGAAAGAACCAGCAGGCAACCGTAAAGATAACAACAAAAAGAAGACGAAGAGCGAGCAAGTCCATGGCGGCCACCGATATGCCCCGCCAGGCAAAACCCCTTGCCTAACGCACAACGCGGGGCACACGGAGTATACCCCAGCATTCGCGGAGTTGGGATGCATTCAAAAAAAGCCGCGCGGCGGCTCTACAAGGACATCCACGCGGGTTCGAGGACTTTTCGAAGAAGAGAACGGGTGAGCCGGTGGCGGGACAGCCCGAGACCGTCCCTGCCGGAAACAAGTCAATACTTCGGAACGGCCGGATCGATTTCGTTCGACCAGGCGGTGATACCGCCGGCGAGATTGTGCAGCTTCGTAAAGCCGTTCTTTGCCAGGAACTCCGCGGCCTTCTGGCTGCGGCCACCGGACTTGCACTGCACCACAATCTCCTGCTCCGGATTCAGCTCGTTCACGCGCCGCGGGACATCGTTGAGTGGAATCAGATGGCCGCCGATCTGGGCGATCTGGTACTCGAAGGGCTCGCGCACGTCGAGTATAAACAGCTCGTCGCCGGCATCGATGCGGCGCTTGAGCTCCCTGACGTTCATCTGGGGGATGCCATTAACGGCGGAAGTGGGTTTGGGCTCGGGCATAATGCCGCAAAACTGCTGGTAGTCTATCAACTCCTTCACCGTTGGATGCGTTCCGCAGACCGGGCAGTCGGGATTCTTCCGCAGCTTCAGTTCCCGGAAGCGCATGTCGAGCGCGTTGACCAGCAGCAGCCGTCCGATCAGCGGCTCACCCTTGCCCAGGATCAGCTTGATGACTTCGGTGGCCTGAATCACACCGACGAGACCAGGGAGGATGCCGAGCACGCCGCCCTCGGCGCAGGAGGGAACCAGCCCCGGCGGCGGCGGCTCCGGATAAAGGCAGCGGTAGCAGGGGCCGTCTTCCGTGGCGAAGACGCTGGCCTGGCCCTCGAAGCGGAAGATGGAGCCGTAGGCGTTGGGCTTGCCGGTGAGCACGCAGGCATCGTTGACCAGGTAGCGCGTCGGGAAGTTGTCGGTTCCGTCGGCGACCACGTCATACTGGCTGATGATCTCGAGCGCGTTCTTGCTCGTCAGCATGGTCTCGTGCTTGACGATTTTCATGAACGGATTGAGCGCCTCCAGCTTCTCGCTGGCCGAGTCGATCTTCGGGCGCCCCACGTCCCTGGTGCTGTGAATGATCTGGCGCTGCAAATTGCTGAAGTCCACAACGTCGAAGTCCACCAGCCCCAGCGTGCCGATGCCCGCCGCGGCCAGATAGAAGGCCAGCGGCGAGCCGAGGCCTCCCGTGCCGACGCAGAGAACTTTGGCGGCTTTGAGCTTCTGCTGGCCCTCCATCCCCACCTCGGGCAGGATCAGGTGGCGCGAGTAGCGCGCGATTTCGTCGTTGGAGAGCTGGGGGAGGGTCGGGGCTTCAGTGGTTGTCGTAGCCATGGCGTCTCTCTAAGGATGCGGTTCAGGGGCCGCTCGGTGCAAGGGGTGGTTCAGGATTCGGGGAGTGGCACGCGTCCGATTCAGCCTAAAATGGAAAGAATGGCTGCCTCTCCTTCGCCTGCACTGGATTCTCTGGTTCAGATCGACCTCGCCCCGCGCCGTCCCCTGCCCAAGCCGGATTGGCTCCGCGCCCGCGCGCCCATGGGCGACAATTACCACGACCTGAAGAAGCTGGCGCGCAGCCTTAATCTGCACACCGTCTGCGAATCGGCTCAGTGCCCCAACATCGGCGAGTGCTGGCACCATCGCACCGCCACCTTCATGATGCTGGGCAATACCTGCACGCGCCGCTGCGGATTCTGCGCCGTGCCCAAGGGCCGTCCCGATCCCATCGACTTCGACGAGCCTCGCCGCGTGGCGGAAGCGGTCGCCGCGCTGGGGCTCAAGTTCGCCGTTATCACCAGCGTCAACCGCGACGACGACATCGTTGGCGGCGCGCGCGCCTTCGTCATGGTGATCGAAGAAATCCGCCGCCAGGCGCCTGGCTGCCAGGTTGAAGTGCTGATCCCGGATTTTCAGGGGAACGAGGAGGCAATTCGGCTGGTGGTTGAGGCCAGGCCGGAGATCCTGAATCACAACACCGAATCGGTGCCGCGGCTCTATCGCGCCGTGCGCTCCGGCGCGCGGTATGAACGCACGCTGCGCCTGCTGCAGTTCGCAAAGGAAATTAATCCCCGCACGGTTACAAAATCGGGCGTGATGGTCGGCCTGGGCGAGGAGATGAACGAGTTGCTGCAGGTCTATCGCGATCTGGCCGGCGCCGGGGTTGACGTTCTGACCATCGGCCAGTATTTGCGGCCGTCGAAGGATCACCTGCCCATCGCCCGCTACTACACGCCCGACGAATTTGCCTTCATGAAGCAGGAGGCATTGCGAATGGGCTTCCGCCATGTCGAATCCGGCCCGCTGGTGCGTTCGTCGTACCACGCGCATGAACAGGCCGACTCGCAGGCCAGCAGCACTGCCGCTGGTGTGCAAGTGCTGATGTAACGGGGTACCGGGGCCTGAGCCTCACGCGCGTTCAGATCGCGACTGTATCAGTGCACATGAGCAGCGTCGCCTTTTCGCTTATCTTTGGCCCCGAGTCTTAATTTTCAAAGAATTTCGTGTCAACGCGCCACCCAGGTTCATCGCTCCCGGCAGACAATAGGCGCTATGGTGACTGTTCTCTCTGTGGCAGCGATGGTGCAGGCGACGGTAGGGCTGCTCTTCTTCTCTCGCCTGGTAAGGGAACTGCGCTAGCGGGCAGTCCATTCCCAGGCCTGAAGACCCTGGTCCTTCGGTTCCCTTTTGGAAGAGGACTACCCCTGTGCCACCATGCATCATGGCGGCATTGCCCGCTTTTAAAGATCCGGGCACGTCTTCCGGTAAGGGCTCGTTCCGAGATAGGTGTTCCATTCCGCGCGGGTCAGGTTTCGATTCGCGATGCGGCAGGCCTGCCGGTTCCAGTCCTGCAGGTCGAGATCCCAGAAGATGATGGAATCGTCTGCGCCGGCGGATGCCAGAGTCTCTGTTCCCGGAGCGAAGGTAATGGAATGGACGGCCTGCTGCTGCCCGCTGAGGACGCCGATGAGTTCGCGAGTCTCCACGTCCCAGAGCCGGATCTGATCATCGGCCCCGCCCGACGCCAGCGTCTTACCGTCTCCGCTGAACGCCACACTGGAAACTGTTTGGGTGTGGCCGAAGAGTCGTGGATCGACCCGGCGTCCGCTCCTGACGTTCCAGAGGGTCACGGAATGGTCCGCTGAACTGGCGGCCAGCAGTGTGCTCATCGGATTAAAGGCGGCGCCCACAGGCATCACTTCGAAATCATCGCCGGCGGCCCGACCTCCCAAAGTCCTGACGAGGTGGCCGGCGGCGCCAGCCTTCCAGAGCGCGACAGAGAGGTTGTTGCCCGCCGATGCCAGCAACTGGCCGTCCGGGCTGAACGCGAGCGTCCAGATGCGGTCTCTCTGCGATGTGATTGGCGGCGTCGGCTCCCGGCGGCTGGAAAGATCCCAAAGCTGGAGCTGCAGCATCTCCCCCCGCGGCCACGGTTTTTCCGTCGGGGCTGCAGGCGAGGCTCCAGACGGGAGATCGAAACGCATGGATGGCAGGTTCCAGCGCCCTGCGGGATGCAGTGTCCCAGAAGAGAACCGTTCCATCCATACTTCCGGAGACCAGCACCTTGCCGTCCGGCGCATAGGCGAGGCTGCTGACCTGCTTTTCATGGCCTGAGAGCGGAGGCCCACTGGGCTTCACCGGTCCCGACCTCCCACACCGCAATGTCTCCAAACTCTGCGGCGGATGCGAGCGAGGCGGCCGTCCGGACTGAAGGCGACACTCGAGGAGCCACTGTCCGGCGCCTGGATGCGACGGCCCAGCGGCGGATCGTCATTCACGTTGAGCAGGATCGCCCGGTTCTTCTCCAGGGCCAGGGCGCGCAGATGGCCATCGGGGCCGAGGAAGATCGAGGAAATGGAGGCACCGAGGTTTCGCACCGGCTTGCTCGTCGCCTTCAGTCTCCTGAAGATCCCACTGGAGGATGTTCCCGTCGAGAGCTGCCTGAAAACAGAGTCTTCCCGATCCGGGTCGAAACAGCAAAGTGGTGACGGCGTCTGAGTGTCCCGTCCAGCGTGCCCAACGCCCTGTGGCTCTCGACATCCCACAGAACAATCGTCTTGTCTTCAGCGCCGGCGGCAACCAGCGTTCCGTCCGGGCTGAAGGCGATCGAAGCGATGTTCTTTGTGTGGCCGGCGAGAGGTCGTCCGGCGACACGATGAGACCGGAGATCGTAGAAAATGAGGTCGTCGTAGCGGCCGATCGCCAGCAGCGAATTATCGGGGCTGAAGGCAAAGGTGGAACCCTCGATCGGTTCGCCGATGCGTTGCCGGCTGGCCAGATCCCAAAGGAGCACGGTCGCGGGATGACCGCCATACGCGTCGGTACTCGCAACCAGCCGTTTGCCGTCTGGCGAAAAAGCGACGTGAACCAGATCCTCGCTGGTATGCAGTGGATCACCAACAGGCTGGCGAGTCGCCGCATCCCAAATCGCGATGGTGCCGTTGCCTGCCGCGGCGAATCGAGAACCGTCGGGACTGAACGCGACGCTCACCAGACCTTTGGGACCCGCGATCGGTTGACCGATGGGTTGATGGGTGGTTGCGTTCCACGTCACGATGCGATCGTCCCAGCCCGCCGACAGAATGGTCCTTCCGTCAGGACTGAAGACCGCCTTTGTCACCGCATCGGTATGGCCCCACAGAAAGGCCTGGGCGTTGGGTGCGCGCTGGATCGCAGTCAGCAGCGCCCGCCTGGATTCGACGGTGTCTGCGATGCGGCGAGACTCCATGCTCAGCAGCAGCGCGAGGGATCGATCGTCCACGTGCGATGCCGCCTCGGAGGCCAGTGCCCGGGAGGCAGCGATCATTTGCCTCTCGTGCGCCAGGATCATAGCTGTGGCCGCAGAGAGACCGAGGACCATGGTGACGAGCGCGGCCGCCCAGGCTGTACGTACCGCTCTCCGATGGAGACGAATATCTTCCCCATCCAGATCGTCTTTCGACCGCCCCATCAGGGGTGCGCCAACGTCGAGAAGCGCTCCGCGCCAGGCGGGATCTGAATCGATGTATCGATTTGCGGCTTTTGCGGCGCGGAAATCGGCATAGAGCGGTTCAGCAGGAAAGGCGCCCTGCAGGCTCGAAGGCAGGGCTGTCGTTTTTTGCCAGTCGAAATCTCCGGCAGCATCGTCCCAGACAATCTCTCCCGCGGTCAGGCAAAGGATGAGGGTCTCGGCGGACCGGTTATGCAGCCACCACTGGACCTCCTGATGGACCCAGCGCGAGGCCGCGGACGCGGGAGAAGCCAGCAGCAGAAAATGCTCCGACTCGCCCAGCGCGTTTTCGATCGATTGCCACAGGGCCGGGTTGGCCGCGAGACTGGTCTTGTCCAGAAAGATCCGGATGCTGCGGATGCGGTACCAGGGCCTGGCCAGCCGGCTGAGCGAGGAATGAAGTGCCGCTGCCAGGGGTGCATCGGATTCGTGACTGTAGGACAGGAAGGCCTGGTATCTCAGTTCGGTCAAGGCGTACTCCTGTGGTGCCGATTCCTGGTCATTCCCCTGCCGGCAACTGCGAAGAAATCGAAAGCGGAAATGGGGAGAAGGGAGCGATGAGGCCTGTGCCCTCTTGCGGCCCTTCTGTTTCTCGCCGGGGCATCATAGCACCGGCCGCGGAGCCACGCGCACTTCGCGCTCGGCCCATGAAAGTGGGGAGACGCAGTAGAATACGTCTTTTGAAGAGTCTTCCGGAAGGAAAACGATCATGCCACCACCAGTTATGGCGGGCATTCCCGCACTCAAAGAGACGCACACGCAGCTTCGCACCCGGATGGACAAAGCTGTGCAGGATTTCCAGACGAACCTGGCCTCGATCCGCACCGGGCGCGCTTCCATCCACATGCTCGATCAGGTGAAGGTGGATTACTACGGAACCGACACGCCACTCAACCAGGTGGCGCAGATCACCACGCCCGACGCTAACATGATCGTGATTCAGCCCTGGGATACGAGCCTCATCGGCGATATCGAGAAGGCGCTGCGCACTTCGGATCTGGGCTTCAATCCCCAGAATGACGGTAAACTGGTGCGCGTCCCGGTTCCTCCCATGACCGAGGAGCGGCGCCGCGAAGTGGTGAAGCACCTGCATCGGGTGCTGGAAGATCACCGTACCGCGGTTCGCAATATTCGCCGCGACGGCAATGACCTGATCAAAAAAGCAGCGAAGGACAAGAAGATTTCAGAGGACGAAGAGAAGCGTTCACTCGATGAAATGCAGAAGCTGACGGACGAAGAGATTAAACGAATGGAAGAGATGGCAAAAAAGAAGGAAGTGGATGTTATGCAGGTCTGAAACGGCCGGCAGATCCTGATATCCAGGTGAAGATCCATGCATGCGGATCCGCAATTGTAACTGCTCGTGATAGAAGAAGGCCGTCCGCGGGGACGGCCTTTTCATTGCTGACGA
Source organism: uncultured Acidobacteriota bacterium (assembly GCA_963825195.1). Lineage (GTDB taxonomy): Bacteria > Acidobacteriota > Terriglobia > Terriglobales > Acidobacteriaceae > Palsa-343. The sequence goes on along the minus strand of CAWGSD010000005.1, from coordinate 2,292,946 downwards.
GACGCCTGGTCTGAGCTTACTCAGCGGCCTGGGAAAGGCCGCCCTGATTCGCGGGCGCGATGCCAACCTGGAAGTAAGTTCCCGCTTCCAGCTTAAAGTTGCCGCCGTCCCTGCGAAATTCAGCAGAGTCGTGGCTTTTCACTGAGCTATTCATCGAGACATGGCTCAGCACTCCGGGTTCCTGATCTACCTGTTCCTGCATGCTGATGTTCCTGGGCACCGGACCCATGGTTTCGGTTCCGTCTTCGTAGTCGCTCAACTGTCCGGGAGGATACGCGCCGATCAGCGTGACCTTGACCGGTACCTGCTTTCCATCCTTCATCTGCGCTTCATCCAGCACGATGCTGACGGTAGCCGGACCGCCATTCTCTGAAGGCTGCACGTGATCCACCTTGCCCGTGAGCTCAGTGCCTCGGGGTAGATCGATACCGTCCAGCGTCTTTACGGAATTATCGATTTTCACGGAAATAATCTGCCCGGGTGCGGCGTTCTTCGAGTCGATGGAGTGATCCAGCCTCACATTCACGCCCGCCATGGTGCTCGGCTGGGCAATCGCTGCGCCCACAAAAAACAGCGAGGCGCTTGCCAGTCCCAGCGATAAGTTTCTTAGAAATACTTTGGATTGCATAAATCTGTAACTCCTCTATAGATGTATCGGCGGTCATCAGAGTCCGCCGCAAGGGCCGCGCTCGTGCCGTTGGAACAGCAGATAACCTTATCGAGACGGCTGATATGAATCAGCCTCTCTAACCCCTCTAATAAGTAGACGCACGAAGGGCAGTGTTGGATACGCTAAATCTGCAGCACCATTGAGCAGCGCTCCTGACTCTTATACAGGAGCCTCAGTAACTCGGCTGCATAGATTTGTTCATATCACAGTTACAAATAGAACACAGGAGTTTGTTGAATCTCATGTTCGAGACAGGGTAACTGTCCGATACAAAGCGTTCGAATGCTGAGCGGTGCACTGGACCGTGCAGACAAAAAGGGTTGTCCGCAGACAACCCTTTTTCTAGTTTCAGGGTGGAATTGGGGAAGAGGTTGTTACTCCGCTGCCGTGGACGTGCCGGCGGCCGCGCTCGGTGCGATGCCAACCTGGAGATAGGTGCCGGAGAACAGGCGAAAGTCACCGTTGGCGCGGGAAAATGTGCCGGAATCACTGTTTTTGACCGCGCTGGTAAGAGCTACTTTGCCCAGTGCTCCGGCATCCTGCTGCACGGCTGCGTCGCCGTTGACCTGCGCCGGCGGCGGGGGCAACGTCTGATCGGATGCATCGGAGGAGTCACCCGCGCTGCTGGGATAAGCCGCAACGACGGTCACCTTGACCGGGACGGTCTTGCCGTCCTTCAGCTTCGCACTGCTGAACAGGAGGCTCACGCTGGATGGACCACCGTTCTCCGAACGCTGCACGGTGTCGACTTTACCGATCAGTTCGGAACCTTTAGGCAGACGAAGGCCATCGGCGGTTGTCACCGTGCCGTCGAGTTTCGCGGTAACCACCTGGCCTGCAGCTGCTGTTTTGGAATCCAGGTTGTGATCGAGCTGGGCGTTAACACCCAGCAGGGACTGCGCCGAGGCTGCCGCCACCGAGATGGAGGAAATGAAAGCAAGGCCGACAGAAAAGTTCTTCAACCGAACTGCGAATCGCATGAAAGACTCCTTTTGCAAAGACGCTGCACTCCGATTCTCAGCGGGCCTATCCGAGCAGGGAACAACTGAGGCTGCCGATCGAAGACCGGCGGCATTTTGGTCTGCCCAGACCCATGGACTGTGAAACGGCGCGAGCGCGCCAGCGGATACAACAGGGTTCCGCCTCATGGACCGCGTCGGGGAGACACGGCCCGCTAACCACCCATACAGATTCGACGCACGAGCGGCGGCTTAGATGCAGAAATGTGCAGAATTCACGCGGTCGCGGAGAGGCTACTTATGTGAAAAGGAGATGAATTGCAGCATCCATGATCTTCGTTCAGAGGCGCTTACCGCCCACGCAGCGGTTCCGTCACATCACGTACGCGACGCGTTCCAACTCCAGCTGCATGCACTCGATCGAGCACATAGCGCCTTCGAGCCGCAGCACCGCCTCACGCACCATCACCGGATTGACACCGTAGCCGCGGCCGGCCAGGAAAGTAGTAACAAGCTCTGCTGCCTGCCACGAGTCGACGCTGGACTGAAGAAGTTCCGTGCGAAGTCCCGCCAGTTCAGCCGCCGGAAATTTCTCGATTCTCTCGCTTCCCATCGTTCGCTCCCTGAAACCTTGTGGTCTCTGTACCGGTGTGCTGCTGAACCAAGCCTCGCTTCGTTAGACACGGAATGGGAGCAGATGTGTTGTAAACATTTTGTACCGGGTGCAATTTTCACGCCGTAAAGTGTACCGCCCGAGGTTCCCGCGCACTCACCCGGTAAACTGGAGGGATGGATGCACCTGAGAAGGAGAGACAGGAGCGGGCGGCACACCCCGGACCATCGTGGGGGCTGATGCTGGGCCTCATCCTGCTGGCGATGCTTGTGGCGTTGGCGATCGCCTGGGCTTTTATTACCCCATTGCTGCATCGGCATTAGGTTGCCTGCCTACGAGCCGGCAAGATCCCTGGTGCCTCCGCAATACAATGACGGCATCATCGACATCGGATCGCGAGATCCGCATAAGCCCGGTGTTTGGACAGGAGAACCATGCTGCGGGTGGGGCTGACGGGTGGGTTGGGCAGCGGAAAATCGACAGTTGCGACTATTTTTCGCGAATGCGGGTTTCATGTGCTGGAGGCGGATTCGATCGCACGCGAGATGATGGAGCCCGGACAGGACGTCTTTCGCGGCATCGTGGCCCACTTCGGACCTTCGATCCAGCGACCGGATGGCTCGCTCGATCGCGCCCGGCTGGCAACGCTGGCGTTCCGCGAGGGACGGCTGGCGGAACTCAACCGCATCGTGCATTCACCCGTGGTTGCCGAGCAGGAGCGCCGGATGGCGGAGATCTTCGCAAAGGATGCCAGCGCTGTTGTGGTGGTGGAATCGGCGTTGATTTTCGAAGCAGAAGCGTGGGGCACCGTCACCCACTGGCGCGAAAGATTCGACCGTGTCGTGTTGGTCGTGGCGCCGGACGAAGCGAAGATCCAGCGCTTTCTCGCGCGCATCGTTCCACCGGATGCTCCGCCGGAAAAGCGAACCGAAGCCGAGCGGGATGCGCGCGCCCGGCTGGCGGCGCAGTTGCCGGACGCCGTCAAACGGAAGGGCTCCGACTTCGTCATCGACAATGCAGGCTCCATCGAATCCACTCGCTCCCAGATCGAGCAGGTCGCCGCCAGGCTGCGAGCGGCATCAAAAGACATCGGCCGAAGTAGCTAGAATAAAGTCAGTCCCATTGCTGATCGGTTCCCACCCTGCGGGCCGGCTTAACGTTGTCCGGGAAGAAAGGTTTGCAGTCTCACTGAACCCAACGTCATGAATTTCCGAAGGCTTGTTCTCATTCTTCTCATCGTGGGTGGATTTTGGTATTTCACCACGCATCAGGGGCTGCGCTATCCCTTCCTGGCGCACGAAAACCGGTCCCCCCTGACGCTGACGGAGGCGCATGCCGCGCCGGAATATACCTCCGAAGAACTGAACAACATCGCGGTCTACAAGCGTGTCGTGCCTTCCGTCGTCAATATCACCTCAACCACGGTGTCGCTCGATTTCTTCTACGGATTCGTGCCCTCTGAGGGCCAGGGATCGGGGTTCATTCTGGATAAGCAGGGGCATATCCTCACCAACTACCATGTCATTGCCAACGCGCGAAACATCCAGGTGCAAACCCACGACAAGCACCACTACGCGGCGCAGGTCATTGGCGGCGACCGCCTGCACGATCTGGCCCTGCTGCAGATCGGTGCATCGGATCTGGTGCCCGCAGTGCTGGCCAGCTCGCGCGATCTGCAGGTAGGCCAGCAGGTCTACGCCATTGGCAATCCCTTCGGGCTCTCTGGAACCATGACCTCCGGCATCATCAGCGCCATTCGCTCGGTGCGCGGGCCCGAGGGCTCTCCGATTGAAAATGCGATCCAGACCGATGCAGCGATCAATCCCGGTAATTCGGGAGGTCCGCTGCTCAATTCGCACGGCGAAGTGATTGGGATCAATTCCATGATCGCGCAGAACGGCGCCGAGCAAAACGCCGGTATCGGCTTTGCCATTCCTATCGACACGGCCAAGGCGGTGCTGAGCGATATCCAGAAATATGGGCACGCGCGGCGTCCCTCGCTCGGCATCCGCACCCTGGCTATCAGTCCGGGCCTGGCACAGCAGATGGGCCTCCCGGCCAGTTACGGCGTGTTGATTCAAACTACCCAGCCCGGAGGCGCGGCCGAGCGCGCCGGCCTCCACGGCGGCAACGAAACCGCCTGGCTCGGCAACACCCAGATCACGATCGGAGGCGACCTGATCGTCGCCATCGACGGTCAGGAGATTACGAATTCCCAGGACATCACGGAGAGCATGAACCAGCACCAGCCTGGCGATACTGTCACTGTCACTTTCTTCCGCGGCCGCAGGAAAATGACAGCCCGCGTCGTCCTCGGCGAGGCGCACGATGAGCAGGCTTAGGAGAAAGCATGGCCCGCTGGACGGCTGCTGAAATTCTTTCGCAGCACGGCAAGCTTGCTTTCATAACCGGCGCCAACAGCGGCATCGGCTTTCATGCGGCGCGTGCGCTGGCCCGCTCCGGATGTGCCGTCATTCTCGCCTGCCGCGACCGGGGGAAAGCCGATGCCGCCCGTAGCCGAATCCTGATCGAAGTTCCAAAGGCGCAACTGGAAATCGCCGAGCTTGACCTCGCCAGCCTGGCGTCCGTTCGCGCGGCAGCTGAGGAGTTTCTGGCCACGGGCCGAGCACTCGATTTGCTCGTCAACAACGCCGGCATTATGGCTATCCCGCAGCGACAGCTGACCCGCGAGGGGTTTGAGCTGCAGCTGGGAACCAACCATCTCGGACACTTCGCACTGACTGGCCTGCTGCTGCCCGCCATGCTCGCCGGCCATCCCCGGGATCCGCGCCGCATCGTCACAGTCAGCTCCATCGCGCATCGCGGCGCCACCATGGATTTCGCCAACCTGCAGTGGGAGCGCGGCTACCAGCCCTGGCCAGCGTACCGGCGTTCGAAGCTGGCCAACCTCTTGTTTGGATTCGAACTGGAGCGTCGGCTCCGCCGCGCTGATGCTCCGGCGATCAGCGTGGTCGCGCATCCTGGCGTCTCCAACACCAACCTCTTCGCGGCCGGCCCTGGGCAGGGTGGCGGCTTTCTGGCCAAAGTGATTCCGCCCTTCGTCGCCCTGGTGGCGCAGTCGGAGGAGCAGGGCGCTCTGCCGACGCTCTACGCAGCTACCGCACCCGAGGTCCAGGGAGGGCGCTTCTACGGCCCTGACGGCTTCCGGGAGATCCGCGGCTATCCGGTTGAGGTCCGCGCCGAGACTCAGGCCTATGACGAGCGGCTGGCGAACCAGTTGTGGCAGGTTTCGGAGCAGTTGACCGGGGTGGACCATGCGCTTCCTGATACGGGTCGGCCCTCGTGAGCTTATCAACGGGCGCGCCCTATCTCCCCGTGCTGTATCCCATTCTCGATGCGGACCTGGTCTTTCGTTCGCAGCGTCACGAGAATCGCTGGGATCTGCTCCGCGGCCTCCTGCGTGAACTCGCCGATGCCGGGGTCGAGATGCTGCAATACCGCAACAAGCGCGAGGAGGACGTGGTTGTGATCCAGGATGCCCTGGCCATGCGCGAGGCCGCGCCGTCGCTGCGGCTCATTCTGAACGACCGCGCGGAACTGGTGCTGCCGGCGGGGTGGAACGGGGTCCACGTGGGCCAGGACGATATGCCTCCTGCCGCAGCCCGCGCGCTGGTCGGCCGGCGAACCATCGTTGGCCTTTCCACCCACAACGACGAGCAGGTCATGGCCGCCGATGCGCAGCCGGTCGACTACATCGCTGTCGGGCCGGTCTTCGCCACGGCCACCAAATCCGATACCAGCCCAGTCATCGGCGTGGAAGGGGTCATGCGCGCCCGTTCGCTGACCACGAAGCCGCTGGTGGCAATCGGCGGCATTTCGCACGAGAACGCACCGTCGGTTTACGACGCGGGTGCGGATTCCATTGCCGTGATTTCCGCCATCTTCGCCTCCGGCAGAAGCCCCGCACAATCCGTCAAAGACTTTCTTCAGATTTTCAAGTAGAAGATTTAATCACATCCCAAAATATCCACAGAAGTTTTGCGGCATGCATAAACCACCTTGTTTGAACCGGTTACTTGTCCTAGAATGTCCACACAGGTACTCCGCAAGCTAGTGCATTTTCTGTACTCCGGCGTGTACGCCTACAGGAGAGAGCTGATTTTAAGGCATGGAGTACACGGGAAAACCCAATGCCACTTACCGATGCGAGGATTAAAGCCTTGAAGCCCCGGCCGGTCAGGTATCTGACTGCCGACGGTCGCGGGCTCTACATCGAGGTGCTCCCCAGCGGAGTTCGGTCTTGGATCTACCGGTACCGGCTGAACGGGCGGCCGGAAAAGGTCGCACTTGGGCGCTATCCAGAGATGACTCTCAAGTCGGCCCGCGCAAAACGCGATGAGCAGGCGGCCCTCTTGGCAGCTGGGAGATCTCCGGCGGCGGCAAAGAGAGCCGCGCGGGCCGGCTTTGGCGATTCTCTCTCTGTACGTGAATTCGGCGAGAGATGGTTTCGCGAGGTCGCTTCAAAGGTCAGGAAAGACACCACACACCCGCGCCGCTATCTGGACAACGAAATCTACCCGCGGATCGGCGGCATGCGCCTCAAGGATGTGACCGCCGAAAGAGTTCAGGAGATCGTTTTCAACAAGAGGGATCACGGTAGCCCTGCTGCTGCGGCGGAGATTCGAAACCAGATCAAGCGGATCTTCGATTACGCAATCGTCAGAGGCGCGGCAAGCATGAATCCCGCGCTGGCGACGCCGACGAGGTTTATTGTTGTCCGAAAGTCGCGCACGAGGGCTCTAAAGCCGCACGAGATTCGCATTTACCTTCAGACGCTCTATCGATCCGGGATCCGCCGTCAGTTCAAACTCGCCCTTCATCTGATCCTTCTGACACTCGTAAGAAAATCTGAACTGCTGTTCGCGAAATGGGCACACGTCGATTTCGATCATGGCGAGTGGCTGATTCCCAAGGAAAATTCAAAGAACGGGCAGGAACATCTGGTCTATCTCTCACGCCAGGCAGGCCGCCTGTTAGCGGAGCTGAAAGCGCTCTCGACCGGCTCAGAATGGATTCTGCCGGGGAGAGGAAGCCTGACGAAGCCATTTAGCGCGCCTGCTCTCAATAACGCGCTGCATGGCGTGAACTTTGAACTGGAGCCCTTCACGATTCACGATATGCGGCGTACAGCATCTACCTTGCTGCATGAGAAAGGCTTTTCGTCTGACGTCATCGAGAAGGCGTTGAATCACACGATCGGCGGAGTCCGAGGTGTCTACAACAAAGCCGAATATTCTGAGCAGCGCCGATCCATGCTGCAGTTCTGGGCTGACTATGTCGAGCAACTCGCGACCGAGGACAAAGTAATAACTGAGCAACTTACAAAGTGTAACAATAATGCGACATTCTAAAAATTCCCATTGCATATTTATGGACACTTTGAGACGCTAACTTTGCAGTCAGTTTTGACTGCCGTGCTCATAAGTTGGCTTCTGAGTGTGCCGTGCCAGCTAAGTGAATTCATCACGTTAGGTGGACAGAAATACCCCTTTTGAGCGCGGTGCTCAGAAGAAAAAACAGTGCAGTTGCAGTCTGACAGTCTCACTGTCCGTCGTTCCCCAAATAAGCGGGAACCCTAGAACCGGTCTCACAAATGTCTGAGCAGCATATGAAGGCAGGCGAGGTGGACGAAACCGAGGAAGTTCTCGATGTGGTATTCCCATCGGGTGACGAGGCGGCGGAAGTTATGCATCCAGGCAAAGAGCCGCTCCACTTTCCAGCGTTTTCGATAGCGGCGCAGCTTGCGGCCATCCTGACTCCTGCTCCGATTGCGTCGGTTGGGCGCGATCAGTTCGATTCCGTATTCTTCAGCGAGCCTGGCGTCGAGCGGGTCCGAGTCGTAGGCTTTGTCGCCGATGAGCCTGGCCGGGAGTTCGTCGAGAAAGCTTCCGGCAAGAACTTCCTCAACAAGCTGGCACTCGGCAGGCGAAGCGCTCTGGACAGATACGGCGAGAGGAAGACTGTTATCAGCGGCGACAGCGACGATCTTCGTGCCCTTGCCGCGCCGGGTGGGGCCGACAGCGAAGCCCCCTTTTTGGCGCTCGCGAAGGTAGCATCCACGAACGCCTCTTCCAGATTCAGCCGGCCTCGCTCATGCAGATGCCGCGCCAGAAGTTTCAATGCCTCCTCCAGCTTCCCGCTCCGGATCCATTGCTGGAATCTGCGGTGGCAGGTCTGGTACGGCGGATATTTCTCCGGCAGTTCGCGCCACTGCGCACCGGTGCCCAGCACCCAGAACACGCCGTTCAGTACAGCCCGCGTATCGTGCCAGGGTCGGCCGCGGTTGTCCTCACGCCGCTGCGGTCGCAGCACCGGCTCCACTACTGCCCACTGTTCGTCGGTCAGTTCCCAGCGTCCTGTCACGGCGCTTCGCGGTTATACCAGAGCAGACCCAGGATCGCACGAAAACAGCGCTCAGGTATTTATGAGACTGGTTCTAGGCACTCCACCTAGTGGCCGGTAACGCAGCCGGTCTGAATACCCTGGTGGGGAGAGCTGTATCAGATTGGCGAGAGTAAACTCGCCCGTCGTTGCCCGGATAAGCGGCAACCCCCGGAACTCCACCGGTGGCCCGGTAACGCAGCCGGAGCGAAACCCCTGGTGGGGAGAGCTGTATCGAGTGGTGCGCGTAACGCACCCGTCGTTGCCCAGATAAGCGGCAACCGCCCGCACTCCACGGGTTGCCCAGCACGAAGCCTGGTCTGCAGTCAGCTGGTGGGGAGAGCTGTATCGATTGGCGAGCGTAACTCGCCCGTTGCTGCCCAGATAAGCGGTGGCCCTCGGCACTACACCGAGTTGCCGGTAACGCAGCCGGTCGAACCCCCCCAGGAATATAGCTACGTCCAAATTTGGCAGATACGAGCCTCGCTAACCGCGGGGCTTTTTCATTGGCAACTAACCCATGCCGCCCGCGAGGCGGCATTTTCATTGGAGGAAAACCCCATGAATGCATTTCTTCGCATTGGTGCCGTATTACAGCGCACCGGATTCAGCCGTTCCATGCTCTACGCGGAAATTGCGAAGGGCAACTTCCCGCGGCAGGTGTCACTCGGTGCGCGATCGGTCGGGTGGATCGAAAGCGAGGTGGATGAATGGATCCGCCAGCGCATCCTCGCTTCGCGCGGTGTCTCCTCCGTCCCCCAAACGCCGGCCGGTGTCCTGCAGGCTGCGAGCTGAGGAGGGAGAAACCCTTATGAACCGATCGTCCAGAAAGTCGCAGCCATGCCCCACCTGCGGGGTTCCGGCCGGCCAGAGTTGCCGAGGGCTCGCCGGACAATCAATAAAGTACTGTCATCGCGAGCGGGCGGAGGCCGCCAAAGAAAATGCAGCCCCAGGTTCGAGAGAGGGCGCCAGCAGATGAGCAACAAGTTGCCCGCGATTCAGTTCTACCCGGGAGATTGGCGAAAAGACATTGGCGTCCAGTCTCTGAGCTTTCATGACCGTGGAGTCTGGTTCGAATTGCTTTTGCTGATGCACGAATCGGAACGCCGGGGGGTGCTGGTTCTTAACAACCGGCCAATGTCAGACGAAATGATCGCTCGGGTTATAGGTTTGGATAACCAAACCTTCAACCAAACCCTAACCAACCTTCTAACCTCTGGCGTAGCAAGTCGCGAACCAGAAACTGGAGCGATCTTCAACCGGCGAATGGTCAGGGATGAAAAGCTGCGTCAGATTCGCAGCGAAGTCGGAAAATTGGGCGGAAATCCAGCTTTGCTTAAGCAAAAGATAACCACTGGCGATAAGCAAAACTCAACCCCTTCATCTTCATCTTCATCTTCATCTTCATCTTCAAAGCAAATATCGGATGCTAACGCATCCTCACCCCGGCGCAATTCGCGCGGGGCAGTTCCCTCCGATGAGATCTACCGGGAATATCCGCGTAAAGAAGGCCATGGCGCTGCTGTGAAGGCCATCTCTAAAGCCTTAGAGAGGCTGCGTATTGGAGAACTGGGCAAGCCGCCGATGAGCGTGCACGAGGCGCACGAATTCCTGTTGGTGGCAGTGCGCGAATATGCGGTGTCGCCGGTAGGTTCGCAAGCGGACAAAACAAAGTTGCCGCATCCAGCCACATGGTTCAATCAGTCGCGTTATCTCGATGATCGAACCAACTGGAAAATTCCCTCAACTATAGCGAAAGGTGGACCACATGCAGGCAATACGCGAACTGGCGCTCAGGACCGGAATGAACGAGCTCGCGCGGCCATCGATCAAATGCTTGCCAAACGAGGCATACAGCGAACTGGTGATCCTGATGGATCAACTGCGGAAGGCCTATCCCCATCAGGATTTGGCGGAGTCGCTGGAGATGATCACGCGGGGCTACGAGATTCTCGCAGCGGAGCATGGAATCGGGCGGCTGACGGAGGCGCTGGAATCACTGTTGGTCGAGCCGGGGCGGAGATTCTTTCCCCTGCCAGCTGACGCCGCGGAAAAACTCGAAGAGATCAGAGTGGCCGAGCGGACCCAGTTCGCAAAGGCCGCGCAGCGAAAGCGTGAATCGCGAGAATTCAGCGAGTTCAAGCTCTACGTCGCAGAGCGCATGAGCGAAGGCGATTCAGAAGAAGCAATCCTGGCGCGCTACCCTTCGATGGCGAAGGCCTGGCGCGAGTGGAAACGGACACAGGAGGCGTGACATGACAAGGGTCCTGCAAATGCGAAACCGGAGGCAAGCGTCAGAACGACCGCGGCCGCATCGTCCGTCTTGCGGCAAATGCGAAGGCGGTCTCATTCGGGTTCGCGCTGATGGATCGCCATGGACCCCGGGCAGTTCGCCGACCGGTACATACCTTACGCCGTGCGCGTGCAGGCAACCTGCGACAGCGCCTCTTCTTGCGTTCGACAAGGCGCGCGCAGCCGGCCAATGACGCCGATTCGCGTGCGGAGATCGACCAAGCAATCCGGACAATCCGAACACCTCTACGCGCGCGCGTGAAGGGAGTATCGCATGAGGCAAACACACGGTCGCAGGCCGTCGAAGAAACTCCAGCTTTTCGCCGAAGGCCTGCGGAGGGGTAAGAGCGAATATCAGGCGGCGATCGATGCCGGATACAGCGAGACCTCTGCCCAAAGCCCGACCTTGCTCCGCGCTGCCCTCCAAGTTCATTTTCCGCGGATCGCGGAGGAGTGGGAGCAGCGATATACCGAACAGCGCTCCACGGTTCGCACGGTCGAAGACTTTTTCAGGCTTCGCGGCTACTCGCGTCGTCGTCGCTAATCGTCTGGTGAATGTTCCAGAAGGAATTCCGGCTGGAACGCTTCGGAGTCGCACAAAATCGCAGGGCCAGTCCGTTTCAAACCATTGATAAGACGGAGGCGAATTACGGCCTCCCGCGCACAATTTTGGAACATAACCCAACCCAACAGGAGAAAAATCGATGAGCTTCCTCGGAAGATTCAAGATGCACGACACGCGGTGTATTCGCCGGATTGCCGACAACGATCCGCGCGTCACCCCGGAAGACGACGATGTCGAGCGCGAATCCGGGCGCTTCGATCTAGCCCGCTACCAGTCGGAGATGGCCGGCAGCCGTGCTCACATGGCTGGCGCTGGCGGCGCCATGGGCGCGTCGATGGAGCGGTTCAAGGAAGCCAGCGATCGGCGCCACGGCATCGGCGATGCGCGAGCCGCGGCAAAGACTGCTGACGAGGCCACAGTCAAGGATCCGAAGGCTTCCTCGATGCAGCGTTTTCAGGCCGCTTCGCGGCTGAAGTGGGGCCTTTACTAAAGCCCCCAAACCGGACAATCCGAACACCAAAAAAACGCGCGCGCGCGCGAGGAGCCTCAATGTTCACACCTGTCGACCATGCACACCGAACCAACACTCACACAGGCTGCCTGACACCCGCGGCATTTGCCGCGGGCAAAGACACCGTCACAATGCGATTTGAAAAGTCAGTTCTGTTTCATCCCGAAAATTTCGTCCGCGTGTATTTCCCGGTGGGCGAGCATCCGGTACCGCGCGAGCATGCCGATCACTGGTTTCTGCGCGCGACCGGCGCTGTTATCTGCGATTCAACGGTACAGGGCGCCTAAGATGTCGCCCATTCTGGAAATTGGCGGCGCCACCTATCGCGTCGGCAAGTTGCCGATGTTGAACCGGCTCCAGGTGCTCGCTCTGCTGGCGCCGGTTCTCTCGAGTGTGGCTGAATCGCTGACGCGAGCGATACCCGCCCTGGACGCGGACGATTCAGAGTTGCTGGCCTATGGCTCGCTGCTGATCGTACAGGCCATGTCCAGACTCTCCAATCTCGAAATTCAGCAGATCGCGACGGCATGCCTGGCGGTCTGCGAGCGCAAAGCGATCAGTGGGTGGGAAGGGATTGTCGATGAAGTTGAGACGCTCGATCCTCTTATTTCTTTGGCTCTTATCGCTCGCACGCTCTACCAAAGCATCGGCAACCTGTTCGCTGTCGATTCGGTCGATGTCCCGTTTCCCAATTGCCAGCCTGTCGCACAGGCTTGATAGTCCCAATCTGCCTAAAGAGGTGATCGATGGCCGGTGAGAACATTCTCAAATCCTTTCTTATATCTATCGGCTTTTCCATAAATGACCAGCAGTTCCGCAATTTTCAGGACGTCATGCGGAAGACGGCCACCAGTGCGGTCGATCTTGCCAAGGCTACCGCCGGCGCCTCCGCGGTTCTGGCGACAAGCATGCGCGCGATCGCTGCGCATCAGGAGGAGATGTATTACGCCTCCCAGCGCACCGGGTCGAGCGTGCGCGAGCTGCAGGACTTCGGCTTCGCAGCCTCGCAGGTTGGGGTCGATGCTGCCAAAGCGCAGAGCGCGGTCGAAGGTCTTGCTGCTGCCCGGCGCATGAATCCCGGCCTGAACGGGATGCTGGGCTCGCTCGGCATCGACCCGCGCCAGCTCGACAACACCCGCGTGATGGTGCAGCTGCTGACGCGGCTGCGCAGCATGCCCTATTATCAGGGCGCGCAGATCGCGCAGATGTTCGGCATCGACGAGCAGACCTTCAACATGCTCGAGAGCGCGGGCTGCCGCAAATGGCGAAGTTTCTCGCCATCCGCGATCGCATGTTCGCCGCGGCCGGAATCGATCCGCAGCAGATGACGGCGCGGTCCCATCAGTTCATGCAGGATCTCCGCACTCTCGAAGCGGGGATCGCGAACCTGACGGACATCGTCGCATACCGGCTGGAACCGGCGGGCGAGAAGGCGATTCACTGGCTGGAAGAGATGGTCGGCTGGATAACGCGCGCCGACAAGGCCACCGATGGCTGGTCCTCGCGAGTACTCGGAGTGGCTTCGGCATTCGCAAGTTGGAAGGCAATTCCGGCTGTGACCGGGAAGCTCCTCGGCCGCGGTGGAGCGGCGACAGGAGAAGCCGCTGCAGGTGCGGAGGCAGCGGGAGGAGCCGAAGCATTCAGCGTGTTGGGTATGGGCCCCGGAATGCTGGCGATCGTCGCATCAGCTGCCGGCGCGGCGATCGTCTGGATGTCCATGCATCCGGAGCTCGTACGCAAGGCAGCCGCGGCGGCATGGAAAGAAGGCAAGAAAGACGCGGTCGCAGCCGGCCATGCGATTGAAAAGGAAACCAAAGCCCTTCCCGGCCAGGTCGGCCGCACGGCACATGACATCCACGATTTCGGGATTGGGAACTTCGCGAGGCTTGTCGGCACTATGCTGTCTCCGAGCCTCGCGAATGGGGCAAGCGCGATCACCGATCGAATCAGGAAGTTCGTTGCCACCAACGAAGGCATGTTCCGCAATGCGACCTGGGATAACAAGGGCTACAGCATCGGGTACGGACATCAGATAAAGCCCGGAGAACACTTCGACGGGCCGATCTCCGATGCACAGGCCTCCGCGCTCCTGTCCAGCGATCTGCAGAAGGCGCTGCTGCAGGTTGTAAGCATGGTCAAGGTCAAACTCACCAACAACCAACAGCAGGCTCTGGCTGATTTCGTGTTCAATCTGGGCCCGGGCGCCCTGAAGGGTTCGACGCTGCTACGCGATCTCAATGCGGGCGATTACGCCGGTGCAGCGGATCAGTTCAAGTATTGGGATAAGGTCCTGAAGGATGGCCATTACCTGGTCGATCAGGGATTGCTGGCCCGCCGCGAGCGCGAAGCGGCTCTCTTCCGCACCGCAGACAAGCCGAGCGTCACCATCAGCCAGAAGACGGATATCCATGTCGCCGGCGGCGATGCCGAAGGTACGGGGCGTGCGGTGGCCCGCCAGCAGGCTCGCGTGAATGACGACCTTGTGCGCAACTTCACCGGAGCCGTTCGATGAGGGCCCGCGGTTGAGGAAGGACCGAGTTCCTTCAGAAGCGTTTGCAGCATTTCCACGCGCAGCGACTCGGAATGGAGCAGATCGATCACTGAATGTCGAATCTTACTCCGTTCTGAGGTTTCCCCCGCATAGGTGCGAAGTTCCTGAACAGTTCTGTCGGCGTCCCACTTCATGGCGCGAACAAACTCAACAAAGGAGCGGGCCATGGTCTTCCCTCCGGCCCGCTCACTATACGCTACTCGGCGCGGAATTGATTGCAGAAGCAGCAATTTTCACAAGATGAGAGGGAAACCCAGTTATGGCCGACGATACTCCAAGCCCAATTGACCTTCGCCGACTACGCAAGGAAGCCCGGGAGCGCTTCCTCGCCGGCCGTCGCGCTGAAACTCAATACTCGACAACACTTCGAAAGCTGGCAAAGCAGATCGACATGATCGTGCGCGGTATCGCTCCGGAGGGGGTGCTCTCCGATCCCGCGGTGCTCATCGACATGCTACGCCGGTATGCGGAGACCATCACGCCCTGGGCTGAAGCGGTCGCGAAACGCATGGTCAGCGACGTGAGCCACCGAGATGCCGCGGCTTGGGTAAAGCATGGCCAGGCGATCGGCCAGGCGCTGAAACAGGAGATTGACCGGGCGCCGATCGGTGCAGAAATGGGCGCATCTCTCGCTCGCCAGGTGCGCTTGATTCGGAGCATTCCCCTCAAGGCGGCCGAGCGCGTGCACAAGCTGACGCTCGAAGCGATCACCACCGGCCGGCGCGCATCCGAGATCGCCAAGGACATCATGGCATCCGGCGAGGTGTCGAAGTCCCGAGCAATGCTGATTGCGCGCACAGAGGTCTCGCGAACCGCAACCGCGCTGACTCAGGCGCGGGCCCAGTTTATCGGGTCGACTTCCTACATTTGGAGAACGGCACACGATGGCGACGTGCGGCCTTCCCACAAAGCCATGGAGGGTCAGGCGGTTCCATGGAACGACCCGCCCGTCCTCGACAATCTGCGCGGCCATGCCGGCGAGCTGCCGAATTGCCGGTGCTTTTGCGAGCCGATCTTGCCTGATCGGGAACCGCGGTCCGTCGCCGGCACACGGATGATGCAAGCAGCCCTGGCAGCGCAGCAAAAGAGTTGATTCACAGCAAAACCGAAAAGGAGCCGATAGCAATGTGTGAAAAGAGAGAAGAGCTGAAGGCAGCGGCTGCGAGAGTCCAGCAGATCGCTGACGAGATAACCGAAAACCAGGCTGCGATCCTGCGAGCCCGAACGATAGTGGCGGAGGCTGACAGAGACCTCGCGCGCAATAACGGGCTGGACGAGGCTATCAGCACATGGCGAGTGCACGCGTTGAAGAGTGGTGACGATCCACGGCAACTGCCTCCGGAGTTGGCGGAGCGTCGGTCCGCCAAGGCCGCTGCTCAGGAAGAGCTGAATTTGGCGCGCGCGACTGAACAAACGATCGAGAGGGAGCTCCAGGTCTTAAACGCGCGACTGTCGGTCGCGAAAGCGAAGCAGCAGCGGGCAGCCATGATGGTTCTACTTAGCCACTGCGATGTCATCGCCGATCAACTCGTGGAATTGAATAACCGCGCTTCGGAGAAGCGCCTGCTGATAAAGGCAATAAGAGGAGTCGCCATCACCGATGAGAACGGTCAGATGGTGCGTTTTGGGAATTCCACACGCATGGAGGTTGCCCTTCAGGGAGCCCGCGAGGGCAAGGAATACCCTGCAGCTGGCACCGGCGTCGATCCGACGGAAGACACGGCAGCACGGTGGCGGAGGCGGTTCTTCTCGCTGCTTCAGGATCCAGATGCCAAGATCGATGACATTCGGCCGGTTCTCCCCGAAGACTATTCGTTCACCAACGAACCAACGAAGTTCGAGAATGGGCGCTGGAGCGGTCCAAGGCTCGTGATCGCGGAAGGTTGAAGGCTGAATATTTGCACCCGCCGCGGTTTCTTCCAAGTTTCCGCGGCGGCGTGCAAACGGTGGGAGCGACGGGCTGGGCTTTACTCCTTTACCCAGCCGACGTCCTCCTGCTTTTAAGGGGGAGCAGGTTCCGAGAGTCCCTGCTCCCTCTCTTTTTGAGATCAACCCTTGCGCGGGCTGCGGTTCTGGGTCACGGAAGCCGCAGCATGGCGCAAAAAAGCGGAGGGTGCCCGAGTGGCTCCGGGCTTACTGCCAGCCTTCCGCTTCTCCCGGGAGCCGAGTCGCCATACCCGGCTCCCGCTTTTCGAGGTGAATCTAATGAAGAAACTGACTGGCCGTCAGCAAAAGGCGGCTGCACTGCTCGCGGAAGACCAACTCAGCGACACAGCGATCGCGGAAGAAGTGGGCATCTCGCGCCGCGCTCTGGTTAAGTGGAAGAACCAGCCGGCCTTCACGGTTCGAGTTCAGGAGATCCAGACCGAACTCGGACGCATCGCGATGCAGAGCGCCATCACCCGGCGGGAATACCGAATCGGCGTGCTGAACCAGATGCACAGCAAAGTGCTCAGGGTCATGGAAGAGCGAGCGGTCGATCCCGAGATGGCCAACGTACCGGGAGGCGACACAGGCCTGCTGGTGAAACGCAGCATCGTCTCTGGGGGAAAGCTCATTGCAAATGACTATGCGGTCGACGTGGCACTGCTCGCCGAACTCCGCGCAATCTTCGAGCAGGCTGCCCAGGAGCTCGGGCAACGTACCCAAAAGCATGAAGTAACGAACGTCCTGACGGTCGAGGTAATCGACTCGTGGCTTTCGGAGGCGGACGACGAGGAATTGGAGCAGCTCGTGGGTCGCGGGGAGCGGAGGGAGTTGCGAGCTAATTCGTCATCGAGGATGATCAGCTCTGGCAGCTGAAGGTGCGCAAAAGTGCGCCGGTTTCCGGCCTTTCCTGCGCGCACGCGCGCGCGTTCCATATATGACGAAAAAGGGGAATTTTCAATGGCAAAGAAGAAAAAGCACCTGTGCGCCCCGGAGATCATGGGCGACGCAACCCAGCGGCGAATCATCGCCTACAAGCTGATGGATGAGATCCTCGAGCTGGCTGACCAGGGCGGGGAGGATCCGACCCTGCTCGAGATCCGAATCGCCGCGCGACAGTGGACCGTTGAACAGCTGCTGGAGGACGATGGGCCGCCAGCGGTGGAGCGCACTTCGGAGGAGGAAGAAGAGGTGTCGCCGGTCGAGTTCTACACGCGCATCGGGCAAGCTTCTGAGGCGCATTCTGAGGCGCGCACGACGTCTCAGGTGGTTGAGGAGGGTAACCTGCTGGCGCGGGCCTTGCTGCAGACCGGCCAGCTGCCCAGGTGATCAGCCGCGGCGACATCCCCCGGGGGGTAGCCGTCTATTTCATGCTCCATCCGGCGGCGGTGGCGAAGTAATCGGGGCCTCGCACGAAATCGCGAAACCACCTTGCAGTGTCGGTTCAACGCGAAAATCTGTACACGGACCGCCTTCCCCGTTTCCAAGACACGAATCGACGGCGATTCCCAGATCATGGCCGTAGAGCTGTCGGGCTCGCTCTGCCGCCTCCTGCGTTGTCCAGATGCGCGCGTTCTCGATCGACTGCGCGAATTGGAACTTGTAGCGATTAGGGAGAGCAGGATGGTCCGAAATGTCCGCGATGAATAGCCGCATCATCCCGAATTGTAAAGTGCATACGATGGATCCCATAAAGGTTCCCGCTTTGCCATGCCCTGAGTCTACCGCTGTCCGGGAAATGACAGCCCTCCGAGAGTCCATTCACTTCGCCGGATTTGGAGCTGACGGCGCTGGCTCGCCTAGCCAGGCCGTCAGCAGCGTTGCCTGGTCATTGTAGGCTGTACCGCCGTCTCCGGTGACGAATCGGAACTCCACCCCGCACTCTTCGCAGGAGACACCGAGGGTGATGCGGTGAAGATCCCCGGGCGCCGGCGCGTACTGGATCACACCAATGCTTCTGAGACGCTTGTGCAGGCACGGCATGGGCTGATGCTAAACCCTCCGGACGTTCCTAAAACCTGTCGCTTTTCTCGCCAGCAAGGCGCTGATTCTGCATGGTTCGCTGGCAAATCTCGGACGTTCCGAAAGCAGATGGTTTTGCGACATTTCGTAGAATCAGGAGTGTGCCTGGCGAGTTTCCATCTCGGGAGCGCAATGCCCTTCTTAGCCGATTAGCTGAGGACCCTCGGAGCGCGAAGAGGAGTCAGATCAGGGTTCCAGCGCCAACCAGCCCTCCAACCCGAGTGCGACGTGCTGCTGTTCGCGCGGTAACGTGGGACCTTCCACGGACTATGCCCGGCTACGAGATTCGCCAAGACAAACAGATCGGAGGAAAGGCCCCAAAGTGGGTTCTTCAGGGACCGAATGGGAGGGATGATTTCTACATCGTCAAATTCGGCGCAAAGAACGGGCCAGTCGAGGTCCTCACAGAATTGTTCAATAATGAACTCGGCCGGCTGCTGACCTTCGAGATGGCACACAGTGGGATAGCGCGCCTTGATGAGCATCTCTACTTCGTAACCCGCAATTTCCGTAGGGGCGAGATGCTGGTTCACGGAAGTCTGATCGTAGCTGCAGTTCTGAATGAGCGCGAGGAAGTCTTGGAGACGATACGGCCAGCCGTCGAGCAGGACTTTTATGGCGTGGACTATATATATCAGGCGATTCGGGATTATACGGGACGCGACGCAGACGCGATTTTCCAGCAGTTCGTGGATATGCTCGTTTTCGATGCCCTCATCGGTTCCGCCGACCGACACCCGAAGAATTGGGGTGTCCTTCGGCCAGAAAAGGATGACCTTGGTACTGCCGGGTTTAGGCTAGCGCCATTGTTTGATTCAGCTCGAAGCCTTGCTGTGGGATCATCCCGAAGGTAAACTACTTTTACTCGATGCGGATTCGGACTCCCTCCTGCGCTATGTGCACAGTTCTCGACCCTGCATCGGTCCGGCGAAGCCTCACCCCAAAATCAATGGCTGCAATCACTTCGAGTTGTTTTCGAATCTGTGCGAGCTTTATCCGCATCAAACGGCTGAGGCCTTTGCCCGGATTGCCGATAAGGATGTAGCGCGGATCGCACGCCGGTTACTCGGAAAATTTCCCTACAAAAGGGGATTTTCTTCCTTGCGAAAACGCGTAATAGTGAAGGTCCTGCGGTTACGGTCAGATCTGCTGGGCGAAGTCGCCCGGGAAAGGGGGATACGGAAAAATGGCATGGGAATCGAGATTTAAGGCGCCGCCGCCGCGCTTGGAAGTCGTATTTGATGGAACCGTAGTTGCGGTTTTGGGTCGCAGGAGAGATGGATGGTACACGTTCCGCTATTTGCCCGCATTCGGAGAGCTGAACCTGGCACCCCTCCCAGGATTCCCGAAGGCGGATGGCAGGGAATACGTCTCGATGGATCTTTTTCCATTCTTCGCCGAACGGATCCCAGATCTTTGCCGTCCCGAAGTGCAAGAATGGCTTAGGCGGCATCCGGTTGAAGCGGGCGATAAGCTTGCACTGCTTGCGACGCTCGGCAAAGAGTCGGTGACCGATTCCTACGAACTGCGACTGAGAAGTGTGGCTTAGAGACAACGGCGACGCGGCGACGCTACTGATCGCGGTCGAGCCCGCGTTAGACAATCGCTGCTCTTGAGTCCGAACAAACAAATAATGGCCGCCCTCGGTTCCAGCCAGGCGGCCAATGCCGTTCATTCGATGACTCAGCTTCGCATGGATCCAAGCCGCGAGCAACTTCCAGCTTCGAGCTTTCGTGCAGCCTCCAACCGCTTGACATTCCGCTGATTGACAATCTTCGCCGCGCCCCGCAGGTTCGGATGCACATATCGCTGCGTGGTCCGGATGTCCGTGTGGCCCATAATCTTCATTAGCGTGAACGAATCGCCGCCGTTCTCGATGTAAGTGGTTCCGAACTCATGCCGGCCACAGTACGACACCACGCTTTTACCGAATCCGGCCGCTTTGCGAGCCATCGCAAATTCCTTGATGATAGTTGTCCGATGTCCGACGGGCGACCGTTTGCTGGGAAAGACCCAACACGTTCCCTTCCACTCGCTGTTCGCATTCTGGGTCTGTAATCGCCTTTGGAGCATGCTGAGCATGCGATCCGAAAGCGGCACGCGGCGCTGCGACTCAAACGTCTTGCCGCCAGCCGTGAAGTACTCGCCGCTTTCCCAATCGACATTTTCCCAGCGCATCCGCATTGCTTCCTCGGGACGCATGCCAGTGTCCAGAATGGTAATGAAGATGTCGGCGGCCTCCTTCTCCATGTGATCGATCAGCTTATGCTCGATGTCGACGGTGATCCGCTGCGTGCGGCCGTAGGCGCGGGTGCGCTTGATGCGCGGGGCAGCCCGCAGATAGCCCTCTTCGGCAGCCCAGTTCAGGATGCGGCCCAACGTCTTCTGCGCCTTCCGCTGATTCCATGGGCCGCCGGAGAACCGGACCGATTGAGCGTCGTTTGTGCCAATGCGATCGATCGGCATGGAGGCCAGCGCTGTGGCCTTGATCAGCGCCCATCCGCTATGAAAATCGCGCTGACCATTGCGGGTCATCGTACCGGCCTTGAAGCGCGCGTCGACATATTCGAGGAAGTCCGCAGCTATCGCTGCGAGGGAAAGAAGATCGTCGGTTGGCATATATCCCTTTCGTTGACCGGAAAAGTGAAAGGCCGATCCAGATTCGGATCGGCCTCTTTAGGAGATGGAAGGGATGTGCTTTTGGTTACGGCTGTCGTCGTAGCCGATCCACCACTGAAGGCGGCCAAATCTCGGCCGCCTTGTCGAGGATCGCCTGTCGGAATGCCAGGTACCGGACCGCCAGTTCCCTCCCCCCGGCCGATCTCGGCAGGGTGCTTTCAGCGTGTTCCCGCCAGGCATCCGGCATGGCCGACAATAGCCCCTCGAAAAGCGGCCGCATCCTCTTCTCGCCTGAAGGCCGAGCATCGCTGATGACGATGTGGGCCCTCAGTGGCAACCGGTCGTGCTTGCCAAATGCAGCGGGAACGGCAGTCAGCAGGCCTTCCAGCAGCGGGCGTACCTCGCCTGAGGCGCCCGGTGACTCCTCGCTCACGATGTGAGCTGCCCGCAGCCACCAGCCAGTTTGCGAGAGCAGTCCGGCAAGTGGCATCAGTCGCCGGTAATCCCTCCTCGTTTGCTTCAGGCCGGCCATGGCTTCGATTTCTTCGAGCCGGACTCCGAAGGCGAGGGGTGTATGTTGAAGGTGCTCAGAGATCCGGAGCAAAGCTCCGGACTGACGCGGCCGCGGTCTGGTGCGCTTTGTTGGCGTCATTCTCCGTACTCCTCGATCCACTTCTGGCTGAACTTCACGAGGATCGATCCCGAGCAGAGCTGAAAGGCTTTGTCGCGCTCGAACTCGGAAGCGGCGAGGCACAGGACTTCCAGCCATTCGTCCGGGCACTGACCTGTGAGAGTCTTGGCCATGTGGCGCAGGGAATTGGCTGAATCCATGTAGTGCCCCGCGAACAACCTGTAATTGACGCTAACCTGCGACCGGTTCTTCTTCGGCGTAATCTCCATGTACGCGAACTCCCAGCATGCGCTGTGGATCGCCTGCGAAACCTCGGGGAAGGTCATTTTGACCTTGTAGGTTTCCGAGATCCCGCAGCCATCGTCGACAACAATCGAATAGGTTTGGAGCGGTTGAGACGGCAACTTCTCTGTGATACGGTGCGCTTTAGCCATGGTCGTCTCCTTGTGGACGGGTTGTGGTCAGCTCCTCGTCCGGTGGGCAAACACCGGGCGGGGAGCGCTATGTTGGAAAGCAACTAGACAGCGTGCGCGATGAGGCCGGTTTCGGCCCGCGCCCCCAGGGCCTTAGCGCCCTGCGCAGCGCGCACAGCCGTCGCTACGCCGACACCCAGGCGCCGTGATACCTCGCGCCACGGAACTCCCTCCTCTCGCATCTGGCAGACCTTCTCAGGGCTCACGTACACCCGGGGACGGCCGATCCGTTGGCCGCGGGCCCGGGCGGCGTGGATGCCGGCCGAGACGCGTTCCCTGATCAGCTCGCGCTCGAATTCGGCCATGGCGCCAATGATGTGGAGCATCAGCCGGCCGGATGGTGTCGACAGGTCCAGATTGTCGCGGAGAGAGACAAAGGCGACCCCATAGCTCGCGAGGTCCTCAATCGTCACCACCAGGTGCTTCAGGCTCCGGCCGAGGCGGTCCAGCTTCCAACACAGGACCGCGTCCAGTTGTCGCCGGTGAGCCGCGGCGATCATGCGGTTGAGTTCCGGGCGCGACTCCTTCGCGCCCGAGACGCCAAGGTCGACATATTCGCCAGAAACCGCCCAGCCGCGGCGCTGTGCGTATTCCCTGAGCTCAGAGAGCTGCAGGTGAGGGTTCTGGCCATTCAGGGTTGAGACGCGCGCGTAAAGCGCCACGCGCTGGATCACCGGGGCTGCCATACGAACTCCTTCCCATCGCGCTGCAGGTGAAGGTAAGCCAGGACCGCAGGCGTGGGCCGGCAGCGCCCGGTTGCGATCAACCGCAGATGGGCGCGCGTTGTGTTGGTGCGCGTGCTGAGCTTCTTTAGATCGGCCGACGTGCGCGTGGCGATCCGGACCATGACCGCGACGTGTCTCGCGCTGTAGCGAATGGGAGGGAAATTCGATTGAGGACGGAGAGATGGAGTGCTACTGTGAGGGGTAGCCACGATTGCCTCCTATCAAGGCGATTGGGTTAGCGTCCCGGGGGTGGTGCAAACACTCTCGGGATGCGCCTTCAATATGCTCCGTTCCGAAACCCTCTGTCAAGGGAAATTTGTGTACTCCAGTATGTACTCTATTCCGCCGCTGTATTTACAAGTGTCAGCATTAGCAAGGCTTATCGCGTCTGAATATATTTTCAAGTAGAACAGAAGCACACGTGAGTCCCCGCGCCGAAACTTCCGCCCCTGCCGCAGCAAAATCGGGTCTGGTGGCAAGCCTCGGCCTCTTCAGCGCAACCGCAATCGTAGTGGGCTCGATGATCGGATCCGGCATCTTTATCGTGCCTGCCGACATCAGCCGCGGCGCCGGTTCTCCGGCGCTGCTGATTGGCGCATGGCTGGTTACGGCGGTGATGACCATCATCGGTGCCCTCAGCTATGGCGAGCTGGCGGCCATGATGCCCCGCGCCGGTGGCCAGTACATCTACCTGCGCGAGGCTCTGGGGCCGATTTGGGGATTTCTCTTCGGGTGGACGCTGTTTCTGGTCATTCAGACCGGGACCATCGCCGCCGTCGCCGTCGCGTTCGGGAAATTTCTGGGCGTCTTCTTCCCTTCCGTTTCGTCGACGAACTGGATCTGGCACATCGGCCATGTACCGGCGTGGCAGGTTGGCCCCATGGTACTGGGCAACATGGAGATCGGCCTCAGCACCGCCAATCTTGCCGGTATCCTGGTGATTCTGCTTCTCGCGGTTGTGAACATTTTTGGTGTTCGCCTTGGCGCGCTGATTCAGAACATCTTCACCACGGCCAAAACCGCGGCGCTGCTGGGGCTGGTTGGCTTTGGATTGTTCCTGGGCCGTAACGCCGCCGCCATCCGCGCCAACTTCGGTGCGAACTTCTGGCACGGGGCCGGATGGCACGATCTGCATCCTGTACAGGTGGGCGTGGGCGGCCCTATGGCGATGGTGGGCCTGCTGACCATTCTGGCCGTCGTGCAGACGGGCTCGCTTTTCTCGGCCGATGCCTGGAATAACGTCACCTACACGGCCGGCGAGATTCGCAATCCCAAACGCAATCTGCCGTTGTCGCTCGCGCTGGGCACGGCCCTGGTGCTCGGCCTCTACATCCTGGCCAATTTTGTCTACCTGCTGGCGCTGCCGCTGCATGGCGATTCGCATGGTGCGAGCATCGGTGCGCGCGGTATCCAGTACGCCAGCGAAGATCGCGTGGCCACCGCGGTTCTGCAGCAGATCTTTTCCCGCGCCGGCGCATGGCTGATGGCGGGAGCCATTCTCATCTCCACCTTCGGCTGTGCCAATGGGCTTACCCTGGCGGGGGCGCGTGTCTACTACGCGATGAGCCGGGACGGACTGTTTTTTAAGGCGGCAGGCAATCTGCACCCTCGCTGGCATACGCCGGTGGCGGCACTGATGGTGCAGGCGGTGTGGACGTGTCTGCTCTGCATCTCCGGTTCTTACAGCCAGCTGCTCGACTACATTATCTGCACGGAATTGGTCTTCTACATCCTCACCATCGTCAGCCTGTTTGTGCTGCGGGTGAAGCGGCCCGACGCGGAGCGGCCTTACCGGGCTTTCGGCTATCCGGTGCTGCCGGCGCTCTATATTGTGATGGCCGCCTGGATCTGTATCGTATTATTGCGCTACAAACCGCAATACACCTGGCCTGGACTGGTGATCGTGCTCCTCGGAGTGCCGGTCTTCGCCGTGTGGTCCCGCAAGTCGGTTCATGAAACAGCGCCCCGGCGCGCCAGCCTGCCGGAGCACATCCCTGGAGGATCAGCCGAAAATGGCTAAGCTTTTGGCGGTCAAACCGCTCTCCCTTCTGCGTCAGGAAGCCTGCGAGGAGGGCGAACACACGCTCAGGCGTTCTCTGGGCCCCGTCAATCTGATCACGCTGGGCATCGGGGCGATCATTGGCGCCGGAATATTTGTGCTGACCGGCCAGGCCGCGGCTCTGCATGCCGGGCCGGCGGTGGCGTTGAGCTTTATCGTGGCGGGCATCACCTGCGCCTTCGCCGGTCTCTGCTATGCGGAGTTCGCCAGCATCATTCCCATTGCCGGATCGGCCTATACCTACGGCTACGCGACGCTCGGGGAACTGGTGGCCTGGATCATCGGCTGGGACCTTTGCCTCGAGTACGCTTTCGGCGCCGCAACGGTGGCGTCGGGCTGGTCAGGTTACTTCCTCAGCCTGCTGACGCAGATCGGATTCACGCCGGGGCCATCCCTGGCACGATTCACCACGACCTGGGGCAACGTCCTCTATCTCTATCACGGCAACTGGATGCCGGCGATGTCGCTGCCGCCCGGCGTCGGCACCGCAGGACTCCCTAACGTCACCGGCATCTTCAACATCGTTGCGTTCCTGGCGATCATCGGCGTCACCATCGTGCTGGTGATCGGGATCAAGGAATCCGCCAACCTCAACTCCGCGATCGTCTTCGTGAAGCTGGCAGTCGTCGGGATATTCCTGGTCGTCGGCATCAATTTTCTCTTCCATCATCCGCAGCTGGCGCACGCCAACTGGCATCCTTTCATCCCGCCCAACCAGGGTCGGGGCGCCTTCGGGATCAATGGCGTCATTGCCGGCGCTTCTTCCGTCTTTTTTGCCTACATTGGATTCGACGCCGTATCCACGGCCGCCCAGGAAGCGCGGAATCCCCAGCGCGACATGCCCATCGGCATCCTCGGATCGCTGGTTGTCTGCACGATTCTGTACATCGCCGTTTCGCTGGTGCTGACCGGGCTGGTGAACTACAAGGCCCTGAACGTGGCGCAGCCGGTGGCCCTCGGCATCGACGCTACCGGCGTCTCGTGGGGCAGCCTGCTGGTGAAGATCGGAGCGGTCTTCGGCCTCGGCACGGTCATGCTGGTCATGCTTCTCGGCCAGTCACGCGTCTTCTTTTCCATGTCCCGCGACGGGTTGCTGTGGAAGTGGGCCAGCGACATTCATCCGCGCTTCCGTACGCCATGGATCTCGAATATCGTGGTGGGAACCATCGTCGCGTTTCTCCCGGCGCTGCTGCCCATCGGCAAATTGGCGGAGCTGGTGAACATGGGCACCCTCCTCGCGTTCGCGATTGTGTCCGCCGGGGTCTGGATCCTGCGCGTGCGCTTGCCCAATCTGGAGCGGCCGTTTAAGACACCCCTGGTTCCGCTGGTGCCCATCCTCGGCGTCATCAGTGCGTTTTACCTCATGGTCAATCTGCCGCTGCTGACCTGGGAAGTCGTCGGTATCTGGCTGCTGATCGGCCTGGTCATCTACTTCACTTACTCCACGAAGCACAGCAAGGTGCAGGCCATGCGGAGGGAACTGCCCCAGCCGCGCTAGAACCGTTTCTGCAAATGGTGTACCCGGACGCCGCGCTCTGAACGCAGCCAATCCATCAATGATTGGCTGCACATAGATGAGGTCGGTAAGGAAATAGTATTTGTAGAAACGGGATAAGGCGGCGGGGGCGGAAGATTATACTGCCCCGGTGGACTTCCTATGGACTCCCTGGCGCTACTCCTACGTCACTGGGGCGGATAGCAGGAAGCGGCAGGGCGTCCCTGAAGAACTGAGCGCATGGCCCGGGGATACCGGCTGCGTCTTCTGCAACATGATTGCCGCCACTGACTATGCTGTCGAGCACGGCATGCCCCGGGATGATGCGGAGCGTGCGGCGGGAATCGTGCTGCGCGCCGGCCGGAATTTCGTCTGTCTCAACCGCTTTCCTTACACCTCAGGCCATGTGATGGTGGTGCCCTGCGAACATCAGAGTTCACTGGCCGCCCTGTCTGCGGAGGTCACGCACGAGATGATGGACCTCGCGCAGCGCTCCGAGCGCGCTCTCGCCTCTCTCTATCATCCTGATGGTTTCAACTTCGGTCTCAATCTGGGCAAGTCCGCCGGCGCCGGGATCGCCGGCCATCTTCACCTGCACGCCTTGCCGCGGTGGACCGGCGACACGAATTTCATGACGACCATCGCTGAAACCCGCGTCCTGCCCGAGAACCTGTCCGTGACCTGGGAAAGGCTGCGCGACGCATTCAGCACGCCAAATTCTGCCCCCCCCAGCTAAATGATGGCTATGTAGTTTGCTGCCTCAGACTATCCCGACGCTCTCTGCATCTAATCTGGCCGAGGGTATTCCGCGCGCCTGTTCTTATTACGGAATTCCCGCATTTGACGGATGAGGTGAGTCATGGCGCGTCATGCCGCTAAAGTTCAGCCGCAGCCGGGATCGGGCAGCCGGCCCGGACCGGGATTTCGTTCGCACCAGGAGAAGGCCGAAGCGCAGCAGCCCTCGTCCAGAGTGCTCCCTGTGGAACCGGAGGATGCTCAGCTTACAGGCACCAGCCGCTCACTGCAGCGCCGCGTGCTGGGATTGAATGTGGAGGGCGGCCAGGCGCAGCAACATCCCAAAACCCCGGCAGGCCAGCACGCCACCGGATCCTTTACAGGCAAGCCGGCTACGGGCAAACAGAGCGGCCGCAAGCACTCCTGAAGACGTGTACCACCGCTGGGCAGAAGCAAACTTCAAAGTCCGGCGTCGTGCGGAGTCTGGATTTTGGCGCGGAGCGGTTGCACCAGCTCCTCGATTCGGATCAACACCTGATCGAGGCCCATCTCCGTCGAGTCGATGACAACGGCATCCGGGGCAGGCCGCAACGGTGAATTGGCGCGGTTGCGATCGCGCTCATCGCGTTCGCGCAATTCCTGGGAAACGGCGGCATGGTCGAAGTTCGGAGCAGTCGTGCCCGTCGAGGCGGAGTTCTGCTCATACCGTCGCTGGCTGCGCGCCTCCGGCGATGCATCCAGAAAGACCTTAACGTCAGCATCGGGAAATACAACGGTGCCGATGTCACGTCCCTCTATCACCACGCCACCCTGGCGGCCGAGTTCGCGCTGCAAATCGACCATCCATGTGCGGATCGCGGGGTGCACGCTGACCCGGGAGGCGCCCTGGGTCACATCGGAGTCGCGGATGCGCTCGGTCACATCGCGGGCATCCAGGTAAACGCGATTCCCGGCCCTCGTCGGCTCCAGCGTTATCGTGGTATCCCGGGCAAGATTCTCAAGCGCGGCCGAATCGTCGAAATCCTGATCGCTGAGGATCGCCTTGAGCGCGAAGGCGCGGTACATCGCGCCGGTTTCGAGGTTGAGCAGGCCGAAGTGCTGCGCCAGATGGCGAGCAACCGTGCTTTTACCGGCCCCGGCGGGACCGTCGATTGCGATGATTGGGCCGCGGGTCATTGTGGGTTTTCTTCCTTACGCGGATTCTGTTCGTTGCGCGGGGGACGGCCCTTGCGAAAAGGCTTGCCCTGCGCGTTGCCACGTTCGGGCCGGTTGGGCGGCCCGGACCTTCCCTGGCGGCTTGGCTTGCCGGAACCAAAGCGCCCTTTGGGGCCGCTGAAGCGCCGCGGACCGGTCCCTCCTGGACCACCGAAGCCTGGCTTGCCGCCGAACTTCTTGCCATCGAACTTCCTGCCCCCGCGCTCCGGCCCGCGCCCCGCAGTCCGTTCCTGAGTCGAGGACCGCTGGCTCACAGGTCGTTCCTGGCTCCCCGCTCTCTCCCGGCCCGCACCAGCGAAGCCCTGTCTCTGGAAGCCAGGCCGATCTTCGCGGCGAGGGGAATCCCGGCGTGGCGGGCGCTCTCCACGCGGCGGGCTGCCCTTGCCTCGTGGCCTCTCTTTCCCGCCGTAGAACCCAGGGCGCTGTGGGAGCTCTGCCTGCGGACCGCCACCTTCACGCTGGGGCCGTTGCCGCTCTGGTTTCCGCGTGAACGGTTTCCATCCGCCTTCCCGTTTCTCACCGCGCTGCGGAGCCTTTGCGCGGTCGCGTGGCTGCCAGGCCTGCGGGCGTCCCCGGGAAGCACCCGCTGGACGTCCGCCGCTTCGCTTCTCACCGGCTTCACGACTGAAGGGCGGCGCGGCGCCGCGATCCTCTTTGCGGGGTTCGAATCGCCGGGGGGGCCGGTCGCCGCCCTTTTGCCATTCGCGCTTCCTCTCGAACGGCTTTGGCTGGCCAGGCCGAAACGCACCACGCTTCTCCTGCTCGTCGCTCCCCTGCCTGGCTCCGCGGAATTCCTTGCGCGGGCCCGTCGCGGCAGGGCGCTTGCCGCGCTGCTCTTCGCGGCGGACACCCGATCTGCCGCGATTCCCTTCCCGCGTCTTGCCCGGTTGCCACGCCCGCTGCTGCTCCGGCCTGCGGGCACGCTCGCGGGTCCGATCCTCGCGGACTTTGGCCGGCGGCCTGGCCAGGGTTTCGCCCGAGGAAGCAGCCGCCGCCATCTGGCCCACTTCGGTCCCCTCCGCTTCCGCACCGGGTGCCGGCGCCGGCAGCAGTTCTTCCAGCGTGCCCTCGACGAACACCAGCGTCTGCGAGCCCAGCGTCGTGGTCGCCAACTGCCGCGTCGCCATCATTCCGTGAATGACCTCGCGAATGCGGGAACGGGCGGTGAGCGGCGACAGGAAAATCTCCGTCTCCTCCGCAGTGGCCGCGACCGCCGATCGCAGATATTGCGACACCAGAACCGACAGCGCCGTTGTTTGGGCCGTATTGCCCGCGGCAGACAGCTCGCCGGCATGGCGCACCTTCAGCAAACTCCAGCGGGTTGGCTGGCCGGATACATAGATCGGCATGGCCCGGAAGTTGCTCCACAGCTCGATCAGCGCCCGCAGCACAGCCGCCTCCGTCACCTCGCGGCCGAGTCCTTCGCGAATCTCCACAGCGGTCGATGTGCCTTCGCGGTCGAGGATCTCCCAGGCGTGTAACACAATCGGCGCGGTGCGCCCTGCAGGCGCGGATTTCCAGTTGCGGTCGCCGCGCACCGCCGCGGCCCAGCGCAGCGCCTCTGCGCTGATCAGGAAATCCGGCTGTTCGGAAAACGTGCCGAGCAGGTTCAGCGGGATTACCCGGCCTTCTTCGACGAGCGGCGCAGCCAGCTCCATAGCGCGGGCAATCGCACTGGCCGGCGGGGTTACGGCAGCTTCGCCCATGCAGGCTTCGACGAAGGATGGAGCCGGGGCCGGCAATTGCGCATGCCGCGGAAGAAAAAGGCACAGCCCGGTCTCGGTCAGCCAGCGTGCGCTGTCGTCGAGGGTGAGCAGGGGCTGGGCGTTCTGATGCCAATGCGCCGCGCGCGCGGTTTGTAACTGCTGCTGATTCAAAAATGACCTGCTTCGCTGAAGCTCTAGATTCGCTGGAACGCCCGCTGGATATCTTTCCATGAATATCGTAAAGCAATGGGCCGCCCGTGCGGACAACTGGTCGGATGCTCGGTCCGGGCCAGCTCGGCGAGCAGCCACTCCATGCGCGCCGCGTCCAGCGGCATGTTCACCTTGATGGCCGAGTGACAGGCGATGGAGGCGGCGATGCGGGCGCGCGCCGTCTCCAGGTTCTCCGACTGGGACATCGACCCAGGCTGCTCCAGCACCTCGAAGATCATATGCTCCAGTTCAGCGCCGGCAAGCCCTGCCGGAGCCGCCTTGATGGCGATGGTGTGCGGACCGAAAGGCTCCGCTTCGCACCCGTTCCGCTCCAGTTCCTCGGCCAGCGTCGAAAACACCACCATCTGCTGCGGCAGAAGATCGATGAGCATCGGCATGAGCAGCCGCTGCCGCCCGACCCGCTCCACCTGCCGCTCACGCAGGATCTTCTCAAACAGAACCCGTTCGTGAGCAACGTGCTGATCGATGATCCACAGCCCCTCGTCGTTGACAGCCAGGATGAACGATTCGCGCAGCTGGCCCAGCGGCTTGAGCGACGCCAGCGAAACCAGGCTGCCGGCCGTCTCGGCGCCTTCCGGAAATGCCTGCTCTCCGCACCCGGAGCCGTTGGCGCGTTTCACCAGCGGCTCGGGTATATCCGGCACGACAGGGGGCGCAGCTGTGGTCTCCGCGGCGACTGGCTCCGCAGAAGCAAAGGGCAGAGGCTGCACCTGCGGCTTCGGCTCGGGCGGAGCCATGGTGAATGTTTCGACCTCGTCTGGGCTTTCCGGCGGTTCGGAAACTCCGGTCTCCACGTCTCCCGAGCCCACTTCAGGAATGAGTGACGACGAAGCCCGCGGGCTGGCGGTGAGCGCTTCCATGAAAGCCGCCGCCGGTCGCGCCTTCATCAGCGCCACGCGAACACTGTCGCGCACGAAATCGTGCACCAGCGACTGCTGCCGAAAGCGCACCTCGGTCTTCGCCGGATGCACGTTCACGTCCACCTCATGCGGCGGCATCTCCAGGAAGAGCAGCATGACCGGAAATGAGGTGGGGGGAATGATGTTGCGGTAGGCTTCCACAATCGCGTGCAGAATCAGCCGGTCGCGGATCAGGCGCTGGTTGACGAAGATGTAGATGGAGTTGCGATTCAGTTTCTGCAGGCTCGGCTTGGATACAAACCCGGAGAGCCGCAGAAACCCCGGATCCGGAGGCCGGTAATCCCCGGCGCGCCGCCATGGCGGGGGTTCCGGAATGCCGGCGTGATCGAAGCGGCGCTCGGCAGCCAGAGGCAGCAGCTGATCCAGCGTGTCAGCTCCGAAGATCTGATAAATGCGCTCGGCAGCTTCGCGCACCGGCGGGGCCGTCAGCAGTGCATGCGTCGCCGAGTGCAGCTCGAAGTGCATCTCCGGATGCGCCAGCGCATAGTGGGTCACCAGCGCGGTGACATGGCTCAGCTCCGTGGTCTCGGCACGAAGAAATTTTCGGCGTGCCGGCGTGTTGAAGAACAAATCGCGCACCGCGAGCGTGGTGCCTGCGGGGCCGCCGGCGTCTTCGACGGCCAGCACCTTACCACCCGCAATCTCCACCCGCGTTCCGCTGGACTGAGCGGCCGGACGCGTAACCAGTTCGAGCCGCGAGATCGACGCGATGGAGGGCAGCGCTTCGCCGCGAAAGCCAAGCGTGGCAATCGACAACAGATCGTCGCTGGAACGAATCTTTGAGGTGGCGTGGCGCTCGAAGGCCAGCAGAGCATCGTCGCGCGACATGCCGCAGCCATCGTCGGCGATGCGGATCAGCTTGCGGCCCCCGCCCTCTACCTCTACGCGGATGCGTGTGGCGCCCGCATCGAGCGCGTTCTCCAGCAGCTCTTTGACCACCGAAGCCGGACGATCGACCACCTCGCCCGCGGCAATCTGATTGGCGACCTGGTCGGAGAGAATGCGGATGCGGCCCATACTCGATTCAGAATACGCGGGAATGGCCGCCTGAACCGTTTCACGACATGCCCTCCAACTGGCCGCTGGATTGCGCGGCCTGCTCTCAAGTTTGTTCTGCGCGGGGCCGAAGTCATCAGTAGACGGCTGGGCAGAGGACGCGTCATGGATGTCGATCGGGTTTCGCAGATGAACGGGGTCGGCCGAGAAGCGACGCCGGTCTGGACAAAGTCCGCCAGGCAGAGGCGGAAGTCCGTCCCCGACAAATCCACCGCCGATGATCCGGAAGAAGAGAACGCAGGCGCGGAATCGGATCCTGCGGAATCGGATCTTCGCGGGGAGCCGCACGTCGAGGACGAATCAGCACACGATGAGGAAGCGGAGGCCGCAGAAGGCGGCAGCATCAGTCTGATCGCTTGAGCGCGCTCAGTGCCCGGTTCGGCGCAGCGGCGAGCCGGTGTGTGGTCGGCTAAACTTCGGTGAGAATTGCGTCGGCAATGCGCGCCGCCTCAACCGCGTGCCGCACATCGTGCACCCGCACAACAGCGGCTCCGGCCAGAATGGCAGCCGTCGTGGCGGCCAGGGTTGCATTCACTCGCTCGTTTACCGGAACGTCGTTGCCTCCGGCGTCGCGCCCCAGGGTTCTGCCCAGAAACGATTTGCGGGAGACGCCGGCCAGCAGCGGTTGTCCCAGCATGAGCAGGTCATCGAGGTGAGCCAGCAGCGGATAGTTATTGTCCAGCGCCTTGCCGAATCCAAAGCCAGGATCGAGGACGATGCGGCTGCGCTCGTTGCCGGCCTGGAGGGCGCGCGCCAGAGCCTCTTCGAGCCCGTCCCGTACCAGCGGCACAACCTCCGCCTGAGCCAGCCGCGGCTGGCTTCTCCATTCGCCGGGGCGGCCGCGCGTGTGCATCAGGATCACGCCGCAGCGCAGCTCCGCGCAGGTCCGGCCCATCGTTTCGTCCCAGCTGAAAGCGCTGACGTCGTTGACGATCTCCACGCCTGTGCGAACCGCAATGCGCGCCGTCTCTCCCTTATAAGTATCGATGGAGAATATCGTCTCGGGGCTTTCCCGCAATACCGCTTCGACGACCGGCAGCACGCGGTCCAGTTCTTCGGCAACACCGATCGGGTGAGAACTAGGGCGCGTCGACTCGCCGCCGATGTCGATGAGGTCCGCACCGTCCTCGAGCATCCCGATGGCATGCTCAACAGCCGTATCAATGCTGAAGAAGACGCCGCCGTCGGAAAACGAATCGGGCGTTACATTGAGTACGCCCATTACCAGCGTGCGTTCGCCCAGGCGCAGCGCGTGGCTGCGGAGTTGCCATGCTGACGCGCGGCGCCGGACAAAGGCCATACAGGAAACGATGCTACACTCCAGAGAAATTGCGATGGCAAAATCCCCGCAGTACGCCTGCTCATGTTGACCCAGGAATGAAACGAATTCCACTTTTGCTTCTGTTCGCCGCGCTGGCCGCTGCTCCCGCGTCTGCCCGCGCGCATCGCAAATCGCAACGCGGCCCGGCACTCAGTACCGTCATCCCGGCCATACTGGCCGATCCCGCCGTGTCGCGCGCGCACTGGGGGATTTCGGTCGTCACGCTGGAAGGCCAGCCCGTTTATTCGCTGAATGACGGGCAGTTCTTCGAGCCTGCCTCGAACGCGAAGCTCTTCACCACCGCCGCGGCCCTGGCCCTGATCCCGTCGCAGGCCACCTGGACCACCACGGCCGTTACCTCCGGCGATCTGGACAACGGCACTCTCAGCGGCGATCTGGTGATCCTGGGCGCCGGCGATCCCACCATGTCCGGCCGCGCCTATCCTTACGCGGGCAGGACGGAGCGCTCCAATACTCCGCTCGAGGCACTCCAGAACATGGCCGATCAGATCGTCGCTAACGGGGTGCGCCGCATCGACGGCAATGTCATCGGCGACGATTCCTGGTTCCCCTGGGAGCCTTATGGCGGGGACTGGGCCTGGGATGACCTGCAATGGGAGTACGGCGCACCAGTCTCAGCGCTCACGGTCAACGACAACGTGGTGTACCTCAGCGTTCAGCAGGGCGGCAGCGGCGCTCCCACTCCTGCGGCTGATCCCACGAACGCGGCTGCAACTCCCGCAGCGACGCCTGCTCCGTTTGCCACTCAGCCCGTGGTCCAGTGGAATCCGGATGTCCCGTGGTACACGTTGGAGAATTCGCTGGCCATCCTGCCCGGCAATCAGCCACCCCACTCCGGCATCGACCGCGCACTGGGCAGCCGAACCATTCGCCTCTACGGCACCGTGAATCAGACCGGCCTGCACGATGCGCTGGCCATCGATGATCCCGCCGGCTATGCGGCTACGGCGCTCCGGCAGATGTTGCTGGCACGCGGCATAACGGTGACCGGCAACGCGGAGCCCAAGCACCGGCTCTCCGTCGATACCGAAGATTATCGCGCCGAGGTGGATCAGACGGTTGTGCTTCATCCGCTGGACCTCACCACCATCGAGCCGCCCACCACGGGGCTGCGCGTGCTCGCGACCCACCTTTCGCCCCCCATGGCGGAAGACATCACCGTCACCAATAAGGTTAGCCAGAATCTGCACGCTGAACTTTACCTGCACCTGCTGGGACGACTCGAAGGGCAGGATGGCTCCATCGCCCAGGGTGCGCGCGTCGTGCGCCAGTTCCTCATCGGCGCAGGCGTCGACCCCGGCGACTTCCTCTTCTTCGACGGATCCGGCATGTCCGGGGACGATGTGATCACGCCGCGCGCGGCCACCAGCCTTCTCGTGTATGCCGCCCGGCAGCCATGGGGGCAGATTTATCGCGCGAGCCTGCCTGTCGGCGGCATTGACGGTACACTCTCCAACCGCTTCACGACCGGACCCCTGAAGGGCAGAGTTTTCGCCAAGACCGGCACGCTCGCCGAGGTGAGCGCTCTCAGCGGCTATCTCATAGCTTCCAGTGGCAGGACATTGGTCTTTTCCGTCCTGTGCAACGATCACCAGCCCACCGGCGACGCTGCGCGCATCGCGATTGACAAGGTTGTAAGCGCGATTGCAGAGGAGAACTAACTACATCAATCGTTTGACTCGCTGTCTTCTGCGGATGGTATAGTGTGGCCCTTGCCAGAGGGGAGCAGCCCTGATGAATCGCCGCGAATTTCTGAATCGCTCCGTGGCTGCGGCGGGCGCAACGGTTCTCACCGGCCGGAATGCCGGAGCTGTCGCAGGCGCCGAACCGCTTCCGCCTCAGGTTCCCGGTTCGATTCCACCCGCGCAGATTGGCGCGGCCCACTTTCCCGACGGCTTTCTCTGGGGCATGGCCACTGCTGCTCACCAGGTGGAGGGCGCCTGGAATGAAGATGGCAAAGGTGAATCCATCTGGGACCGGTTCGCGCACACCACCGGCAAAATCAAGGGTGCCGCAACCGGCGACGCAGCCTGCGATCAGTACCACCTCTTTCGTGACGACATCGCGATCCTCAGGCGCCTTCACCAGAAGAGCTACCGCTTCTCGATTTCCTGGCCCCGCATCCAGCCCACCGGGATGGGGGCTCCCAACCCCCGCGGCCTCGACCATTACAGCCGGCTCGTCGACGCACTGCTGCAGGCGGGCATTCGGCCTTTCTGCACGCTCTATCACTGGGACCTGCCGCAGGCTCTCGAAGACCGGGGCGGCTGGCCCAACCGCGATCTTGCCCGCTATTACGCCGACTACGCCGGCATCCTCGCCAAACATCTCGGCGACCGCATTACCGTCTGGGCGCCCTTCAATATGCCGTGGTCGTTTACCTGGATGGGTTACGGCGTCGGCGTCTTTCCGCCCGGCCGCGCCAGCTATACCGACTTCCTCAAAGCCGCGCATACCGTGAACCTCGCGCAGGGCGAGGGCTTCCGCGCTATCAAAGCCGCCTCGCCCCACGCGACGGTGGGCAGCGCCTATGGCATGGCTCCGGCTTATCCGAAGACCGACAGCGAAGCCGATCGCACCGCCGCCGAGCGCTATCACGCGACCAACAATGTCTACTTCCTCGAGACGGCGATCCACGGCCGCTATCCGCAGGCCTTCGTCGTGCCGACCCCTTATGAGGCGATGGGCTTCCGTCCCGGCGACGAGAAGATCATGCGGGTGCCGCTCGACTGGATCGGCTTCCACTACTACACGCGCCGCATCGTCTCCGACGCGGGCGGTGGCGCACATGCAGCAGGCGGGGCAAGCTTCGGCACGGAAATCGAAGAAGACACCCCTGCGGGACGCGATCCGTATACCCGCTTCCACGCAGTTATGCCCTCGGAAGGCCCGCTGACCGATGCCGGTCTCGAAATATGGCCGTGCGGTATCTATGACCTGGTCACGCGCATTTCTCGCGATTACAATCACCCCATCATTGAGATCACGGAGAGCGGCTGCAGTTATCTCGACACTCCGTATGACCGCGAGAACGGCCGCATCCCGGACACGCGCCGTATCGAATTCTTCCGCACCGAACTGGCCGAACTGGCGCGTGCCATCGCCGACGGTGCCCGCGTGCGCGCCTTCCACGCCTGGAGTGCGCTCGATAATTTCGAATGGGCGGATGGCTACAGCCAGCGCTATGGCCTCACGTATGTCGACTTCCGCGACCAGAAACGCACCGTAAAAGATTCCGGCGAATGGTACGGACGCGTCGCGGCGGCAAACCGGCTGGACGTCTAAAACTGCCCTCACAGACAGGTTTGCGCTTTCGAGGCCGTCGCGTGGGCACTTCGGTCGGAAAGATGCTTCTTTCCTTCAGTTTTCTCCTTGACAATACGGAACTTTGGACCGTTAATGCACACATATTGAATTGACGTTTCAGGGTGTTTCCAAAGAACCGGATCGCGGTTCGCGGAGCAAGCGGTCGAGGTAATTGGCGCCGCATTGCGCGAGCAGAAGATCCGTCCACAGACTCCGTTCGGGACGGGAGGGAGATCCTGATGTACACGCCTTCGCTCAAACTCGACAGGGCATCTCAGCGATTTTGTTGCATCTTATCGTTGGCCTTTCTGCTCATGATTCCGGCCATCGCTTTCGGTCAGGGCTACTTCGGAACCGTCAGCGGCGTTTTGACAGACAGCGGTGGGGCTGTGATTGTAGGAGCAAAGGTCACCCTTCTCGACCAGGATAAGGGCTATCGGTTCAGTACGACCTCAGACAACGAAGGCCGATATCTCTACCGGTCCATCCCCCCGGGCCTCTACACCGTGATTGCCGAGATGACCGGCTTTGAGAAAACCGAGCGCACGAATATAAGAGTCAACGTAGGTGAAAACCCGACGTCCGACCTTAGCCTGAAGGTGGCTACTTCAACACAGACCGTCGAAGTGCATTCACAGCAACAGGCCGTCGACTCGGAAGACGCGACGACAGGTCTGGTGGTCAACAGAAAGTTCATTAACGATCTGCCTCTGGTTGATCGCTATGTGATGGACCTTGTCTCGCTGACACCGGGTGTAACCGAGGCGGACGATCAGTGCTCAACCGGCTGCACCGGAACCAACTTCATCTCCAATGGCAGCCGCAACTCCACCGCCGACGTTTTGATGGATGGCGCGACGGTTACGAACTATGAGCCAAACGGCGGCGTAACCCAGGTTACCTACACGCCATCTCCGGAGGCGGTGGATGAATTTAGGGTGGAGCAGTCGAACTTCAGTGCGGAGTATGGCTTCTCCGGCGCGTCCGTAGTCAACATGGTCACTCGATCGGGCACCAACAACTTCCACGGGAGCGCGTACGACTTCATTCGCAATACGCTGACCGACGCCAATAACTGGTTCAATAATCTGAATGGCATCCCGCTTCCTCCGGTGCACCGCAATAACTTCGGCGGTACCATCGGCGGCCCCATCATCAAAAAGAAAACCTTCTTCTTCTTCGATTACGACGGCACACGCCAAAGCAGTGCCGGCACCTACCAGGCGGGGGTCCCGTCGGGGGCTGAGCGCACTGGTGACTTTGGCGAACTCTGCGGCGCGCAGGGCGGCACCTTCGATGCGTCGGGCTTGTGCAGCGTGGCCGCGGGGCAAATATGGGACCCCTACACGGGCGTCTATGTCGCCAACGATCAGGGCGCGGGCGCGGTTCGCAGAAAATTCATCCCCTTTAACAACATTGGTGCCTATACCAGCCCGGGCAGCGCCAAACTCAATGGCACACCGTATCAACTGGGCGGTGGCCCCGGTAACCTCATCGATCCCGTCGCCCAGCAGCTGATGAATCTCTTTCCAGCGCCGAATATCGCGTCGGGCACCATCTACGATAACTGGATCGGTTCCGGCGCCAGCCGCAACCCCAACGACCAGTGGGACCTCAAGATCGATCACCGCTTCAGCGAAAAGAATCTGCTCAGCGCCAGGTATTCGCACGAGTGGAACAGCGCGGTTGGCTATAACTGCTTCGGCAATTTTGCCGATCCCTGTGCCGGTGGCCCCAATCAGGGCTCAGCCCACCTGTTCACCCTCAACGACACCCACACCATTAATCAGACGTTGTTGCTGACCGTAATCTTCGGCTTTACCCGCGGCGCCGAGCGCATCAGCGCCTACAACGGAGCCGGCGGCGTAACCGACCCGCTGAGTAAGCTCGGATTCCCGGCCTATCTCAACTCCAATGGCTTCATGGGTGTTCCCGCTATCTTCATCGATCAGTCTGCCTATTACTCTGCCGGATATACCAGCATCGGCGGCGACCCCTACGGCAACTATAAGCAGGGTCAGGACACGGGCCAGCTGACCATTGCCGTCAATAAGGTCCTCGGCGGCCATGATATGAAGTTTGGTTTCGAGGGCCGTCAGCATCAGATGAATTACATCCAGACCAATGCTCCCAACGGCATCTTCAGCTTTGACCGGTCCGGCTCCTCGCAGTGCCCGTACGACTTCGGAACCTGCGGCGGGGACGGGATGGCCAGCTTCCTGATGGGCCAGATGACTCAGGGGAGTTCAGGCACCTATTATGAGATTCAGGACCAGCCGGCTACCGAGGACCATCAGTACGCGGGGTATGTGCAGGATAACTGGAAGGTAGACAAGAAACTAACTCTGAATCTGGGCCTGCGCTACGACGTATCCATGCCCAGGACCGATCGTCATAACCGCCAGAACTGGTTCGATCCCGAATGTCGTCTCTCCGCTTTCCGTTCCCGCGCTCGGAACCCTTCACGGCGGCGAGGTATTCGCCAGCTCCAACCAGCGCACCATCGTCAACGACGACTGGAAAGATATTCAGCCGCGCTTCGGCTTCGCCTGGCAGGTCGAGCCCCATCACCGTCATTCGCGGCGGATACGGCATCTACTACTCGCAGCCCCGCTCCGGCGCTACCGGTGTCGCTCCCTACGGCGCGCAGGGATTCAACCAGTACACCAGCGTCATCACCACCTACAACAACGACGGTGCGACGCCCTACCTTCACCTGAGCAATCCCTATCCCAGCGGGCTGATTCAGCCTCCTGGCAATTCCCTCGGACTGATGAACGATGTCGGCCAGGGCGCTAATGGACCGCTGCGCACTATGACTAATACGCCTTACGAACAAAGCTGGAGCTTTGGGATCGAACATGCAGGTTCCGTGGAACGTGCTGCTGAATGTCATTTACGTCGGAAAGAAGGGCACGCATCTCTATTTCTCCGGCGCTAATTACATTAACCACCTTGGGCCGCAGATTGAGGGATACTCCCTTGACCAGATCAATGACCTCACCAATATGGTCGACAACCCGTTCTACGGGATCATCACCGACCCCAACAGCATCCTGTCGGCTCCGCAGATCCAGGAACTCAATCTGGAGCTTCCTTATCCTCAGTTCCCCGGCGGCGTGACTACAGATGCATGGCCCATTGCGAACTCCACCTATCACTCGCTGCAGCTGGAGGCGGAGAAGCGCTACTCCAACGGCCTGCAGTTCCTGGCTACCTATGTCTGGTCGAAATCGATCGACGACTCATCGGTTCCCGACGACAACACGACCTGGCTGGGCAGCTTTACCAGCCTTCAGGACCCGAACAAGCCGTGGCTGGAACGGAGCCTCTCCACTTTCGACATTCCTAACGTCTTTCAGTTCAGCTATACATACGATATTCCCGTGGGACACGGCAGGGGATTCTTCAATCAGATGCCGGGCGTGCTGGACGCGATTCTGGGCGGATGGAAGACGAACGGTATCTGGCGCGTCGCGGGTGGCAGACCGCTCGCGTTCAGCACTTACGATGGGACGTCGTTACCGACATACGGAGCACAAAGACCCAACCTCGTGGGTAAGCCGAAGCGCACCCATGGAAAGGACTCTGTCTGGATCAACGACTATATCTCGAATCCGCAGGTGGTCCAGTTGCCGCCCGTATACACATTGGGCGATGCTCCCCGCGCCACCGGAGCAATCCGATCGCCTCTGTCCTTTAACACCAGCATGTCGCTCAACAAGGATTTTTCGCTGGCGAGTGTAAGGGAAGGTATGACGCTGGAATTGCGCCTGGAAGCGGAGAATGCGCTCAATCATCCGGTTTTCGGCACGCCGGATACTGCTGTGGACGATCCAAACTTTGGGGTCATCAACTACACATCCAATTCTCCCCGCCAAGTGCAGTTAGGCGCCAAAGTAACCTTCTGACCACCGCTGGTTCTAGCCGTCGTCCTGCCGCATTCCTATGAAATGCGTGCAGGGTGTGAACGGTGCTCAGTCAAAAGCCGCTCCGCTGCTCTCCATGTTCGGTGGTGGCGATCCGTGGGCATTCCATTCGCACAGCGGGTACGCATCATCCCGGGGGGCCGGGAACTGGCCCCAAATGGGGGGATGGCGCCAAATTGACGCGCCCTTAGCCGGGAGACCGGTCCTGTGCAGTAACATCATAGAGTCGGGGCCTGTAGCTCAACGGTTAGAGCAGGGGACTCATAATCCCTTGGTTGGGGGTTCAAATCCCTCCGGGCCCACCATTTCGAGCATTCCTGTCGACGAAAGTGCGCCGGAGGTATCCGGACCGTTCGTTCCTACCTGATCTCGTAATCGAAATGCTGAACCGCCCGGCGCAGATCCTCCAGATGGAAAGCCTGTGGCGGCACAACTGCCCGTGGCAGGTTCGGGTAGTCTTTGCGGAACTCGCCATACTCCAGATAGTCAAGGTCCTTCTCCACCTCGGCATTCTCCATCGCGATGTAGAACATCCGCGGCTTGAGTCCCTCTTTCTTCAGCACCACCCGCGCATTCGCCGGGATTGTCGCCGCAATGGTCTGGGTGCCGATCGTCTCCCGCCGGATCAGCTGTCCATCCGTGGTCTGCAATTCGATCGTGCCTCCCCTCCATGCACTGTCCGGCGCAGCATGAAAGGTGCACGCCGTGCGCGCCTGCGCGGGATGAAAACCCTGCGGCCACAGGTACACGGGATTCGATACCGCCAGATACTTTACGTGGTCCGGATCGCGAACCGGATTGTCGCCCGCGCCAAACGCCCGCACCACAACATAGTCCGGCTCGCCCCTTCCCGGCAGTTCGTATTCCAGAACCCCGCCGGCAAAGTTCCCCTTCGTCGCCAGCACCGTACCATGCTTCCCAATAATCTCGATTCGTCCCAGGTGGCTGTTCGGTGCGGGATAGACCTCGATGCGCAGCCTGTGGTGCATCCCCGGCGCGGTTCGCTCCACCGACCCCATCGGTACGCCATCCACCGAGATGTTCACGAATCCACCATTGCTGAAAAACACGTCGCCGGTTTTGGCAACATCCCGGATCGTCGTTTCCGTCAGCGGCCGCTCTCCGATATGCGGATAATTTCGGAATGTGTCGAGCTCTGTATGTTCGTTCGCCTTGTTCAGAAAGAAATCGGTCTCCGCAAATCCCGGCACCTTTCCACCTGTATCCAGATAGGAAAACCAGAGATCCTGGTAAGACTTGTTGTAAACCCGGTCGCCCATCACCGCCATCCCGTCGATCGATCCGTCCACCGTCAGAAATAGTCCGGACATCGCCGCGATGTTGGTGGTGAACTTTCCATTGCTGATCCACCAGCGTGTCGGATGCGCGAAAATCCCGATCGCTCCGGCCTTTCTCTGGATGGCCATGATCTCGAAGAGATTCCTCCGCGTTTGTGGCTCCCCGTTCAGCGGATTGATCTCCACATCCCGATCGTGCTCCCAGTACTGGATGGGCCGATCCTGCGAATAGTCGTGCCACGCCGGATAGTCATACAGATACCCAAACCACCATACGTGGCCCATCCGGCTCTTCGGCGTCTCGTTGTCCAGGTAGAACAGCGTCGCGCCATGCGATTTCTCATTGAGATAGTCGAGCACGCCGTGCACTCCAGCCACATCCATCACCGACTTCTGGTCAAACGTGCCCGAATAATAGAGATTGCGGTCCGGCCCCTCGAAACGCTGGAAGTTCGCCTCCACCGCCGGGCTCCATGCGCTCCCCACGCCTACCGCGCGGATGCCCAGCTTCCGGCACCACTCCACCAGCTGCTCTTCCGCCACGGGAAAGCTCCCCGGATTCGGGATCTCCCCGTCCCGGAATCTCCAGTTATGCGTGTGCGACACAACCGAAGGCCAGCTGCGATCAAGCCCGGCAGGCCGCTCCCCAGGATGCTCTGCCAGCAGCGTCACCTGCGCCTGTACGCCCACAGCTGCCCCAACGAAAGCGCCGCACAGCAAAATCGCACGTCCCACAAAACTGCAAACCCTCATGCCAGTTCCTTTCCTGGTTACGGGCCACCGAGTCCCGGCGGCCTGCCCGAATTCGCTCCGGGCAAAGGCAGCGCCGCCCCGGATGGAGCGGCCTGCGCATGTTTCACCTGACGGCGTCGCGGATCTCAGAACAGAACGCGCATCGCTGTCTGGATCTGCCGGTTGCCGTAGCCGCTCAGCGAGCTCGAGATGATCCCAAACGTCGCGTCTGTGACACTGCCATCCGGATTGCTGAAGTGTGGTGTGTTCGTCAGGTTATAGAACTCACCCCGAAACTCCACCTTCACCCGCTCATCCACCGGAAAGCTGCGGAACAGCGAGAAGTCGTAGTTTTTCAGCCCCGGCCCACGCACTGAATTGCGCCCCGCATCCCCGAACTGATTCGGCGGCGGCGGCGCAAAGGAGGATGTCGTGAACCAGGGATGTCCCGCCCCGATCCCGCCAAGGGTGTGAACCGGGCCTGTCCGGTCGGCATAGTTGCTGTTCCCCGGACAGTTGCAGGAAGTGGCATTCGCCGTGGGCGTGAATGGCGATCCCGTGCCCAGCCGGAAGATCCCGTTCAGCTCCCAGTTCGACAGCACAAAGCTGCCGATCCCGCCCCTGTTCACGAACGACTTGCCCCTGCCGAAGGGCAGCTCGTAAACGTGGCTGATCGTCAGCAGGTGAGTCCGGTCGAAGTCCGACGGCCCATACTGTCGCTGGATGTCCAGGTTGTCGATGAAGCTCGGCTGATTGCTGCCTACATCCATTGACTTGCTGTATGCGTATGCCAGCGATAGGCTGAAGCCATTTGCAAAGCGCCGCGTCAGCGTGGTCTGCAGCGCGTTATAACTGCTGCTCACGCCGTTGGCCACGCGCTGGGTGTTCGCAGTGCGCCCGTACAGCGCATAGAACGGCAGCCCCGCGGTTCCCGTTCCGGGCGCAGCCGTATTCAGCTGCTGCTTATAAGGCAGCCGCCGCCCCAGTGCACCCACATAGCCCACGTTCCAGGCAACGGTGGGTGAGAATTCGCGCTCGTACGTCAGGTTATAGTTCTCGACATAAGGTAGAGGATTGCGGTTCGGAATGACGAAGAAGGCCTGGTTCGGAGCAGGACTGATCCGTCCGTTGGCCGGAATCGAAATCAGCGGTACCACCGGAAGGCTGTTGAACATCCCGTTCACCTGATAGCCGCCCGTGTTCCCCACCTGCACGTTATAGATGGTCGGGAACTGTGTCGACAGCGTTCCCCCGGTGAAGCCGCGGGCGCCCGTCCATCCGCTGATGGCATAGCCGCCCCGCACGACCGAGCGGTCGTTGATCCGGTAATTCAGCCCCATCCGTGGCTCGAGGAGATACTGCGAACTAACTCCTGTGGCCATGTCCACATTCCCGTATCCGGCCACCAGCAGCGTGTTCGTATAAGGATCGAAGTTCGAGGCGCCGCCGGGGTGCGATGGGACAACCGCCGAATAAAATTCATAGCGCAATCCCGCATCCACCGTCAGCCGGCTCGTGGCCTGATAGGTGTCCTGCGCGAACCCCGCAGTTTGCCACTGCAGATTGGTTGGCGCAATCGGCATATACGTGCGGCTCGTCTGGTTAGGCGCCCCGATCAGATAGGAGGCGAAGGCATTCACAAATGATCCATAACTCCCCAGCCCCGGACCGCCGTTCAGTTCCGTCGTTCCCGGCTCGAAGTAAAACAGGCCGCGCGGTCCAAGATCGTCGCCCTCCGGCTGATAGCGCTCATTGATG
This sequence comes from uncultured Acidobacteriota bacterium, assembly GCA_963825195.1. Taxonomy (GTDB): domain Bacteria; phylum Acidobacteriota; class Terriglobia; order Terriglobales; family Acidobacteriaceae; genus Palsa-343. The sequence continues at coordinate 2,248,205 of CAWGSD010000005.1, read as the reverse complement.
ATGCGGTGGACTTCCCCGCCCCATTTCAGCTCCTGATTGCTGAAGGTTTTCGTCCAGGTATCTACCACCTGATAGAGGTTGTCGGTATTCATCAGCGGATAGTAATACTGCGTGTCTCCTAGTTCCGCCATTCCGCTGATATCGATGTTCGCGAATCCCCGCGTCGAAATAGGATCCGGGTTGGGATTCGCGATCCCCAGATTCTGATTGGTAATCGTCGTCTGGTCGATGCCGTTCACATCCGTTCGGTACCGGTTGTAGCCCAGGCGCAGCTCGGTCAGCAGCGTCGGACTGAAGCCGTGGGTGAAGTTCACAATCCCCGTAACCGTATAGTCGTTGGCTACCTCGCTGTCGCTGATCGTGTTTCCCAGAATGCCGTTCTGCTGCACGTGATAATGCGAGGTATTCATCAGGGCAAACAGCTTCGTCTGCTCGCTGAAGTTATAATCGCCCCTCGCATCATACTGGTTTCCGGAGTAATTGTAGGGAACATTGACGACATAGTTATTCTCGATCCCCGGCAGATTCGGGGCGGGAAAGTACTTGTTCAGCTGCTGCGCTATCGGGCTCCGGTACTGGGGGGAAATCATATTCCCGGAGAAGGCGGTACGGCCCGTACCGTCCGCATTCCCGGTAAATGGGTTGTACAGCGAAAGCCCTGGAACTGCGCTGAAGTCTCCGTTCAGGAAGGCAGGCAGCGGAACCGTCGTGATATCGGTGCTCGGTTGATCGATGTATCTTCCCTGATATCCAAGGAAGAAAAATGCCTTGTCTCTGCGGATTGGGCCGCCGAAGGTCAGCCCAAATTCGTTGCGGATCAGTGCCGGTTTGGTCGCCGGGGCCTCATCGAAATAGTCCCGGGCAGCCAGAGCGGCTACCCGATTGAACTCCCAGGCACTGCCGTGAAACTGGTTGGTCCCCGATCGCGTGATGATGTTCACCACCGCGCCTCCCACACGTCCAAACTCGGCGCTGTAGTTGCTGGTCGTCACATTCACTTCCTGCACCAGTTCCGGGTTCGGCAGATAAATGCTCAACCCCAGCAGCGGGTCCAGGTTATCCACGCCGTCCACGATCGTGTTGTTGGAGGTGTTGCCCTGGCCGTTGGCATTAAACATCGTGGTAGCCTGGGGGTCCTCTGTGGCTGTGTTGCTTTGCACCGGCGGCGTGACGCCGGGCAGCAGCGCCGCGACCGCCTGCACATTGCGGTTGGCGATCGGCAGCTCGCGCACCGTCTGCGCATCGAAGGTCTGCGAAACCTCGGCGCCCTCCGTTTGCAGCAGTGGCGCGGCGCTGCTCACCCTGACCGTCTCCTGCGTATTGCCCGGTTTCAGAGCTGCATTCACGCGCTGTACCGTCGAAACGTCGAGCAGCACCCCTGCCTCCGTCGCTTTCGCAAAGCCGCTCGCTTCCACCGTAATCCTGTAGGTGCCGGGAGGGAGATAGGGCAGGTTATAAATGCCGTCTGCCGTACTGGTGGTCGACTGGCTGACGCCGTTGCCTTCGTTCGTGGCTGTGATGGTCGCGTTGGGCACGCGCGCGCCTGAGGAATCGCTGATGATCCCTGTGATCGTTCCTGTTACTACCTGTGCATAAACCGGCAAAGATATAGGCGTGCACAGCGCCAGAATGAATAAGACAATGAATATTCCGCGATGAGAGTGCTCCCGGCTCGCGGTAATCGGTCTGATCGTAGTTTCGTCCATGGCATTGACCTCCTTATAGGAAAACAACAGGAGCAGACCACACGCCGACCCCGATTCTCCTCCGCAGACACGCAGCGGAAATATCGTGGACGGGGCTGAAAGGGGACGCCACGCCGCCTTCCCGGACTGGCTGGAAGGCAAATCGCGGACCGTTGTCCCATGGAATGAACCGTGGTGCTGTTCCTGCCTATACGAGCGGCGCTCCCCGCCAATCTTCCCTGTCAGTCCGGGGAATTAACTGAAGCTTCACAGAACCAAAGCGCGAAGCTGCGCTCTCTCGCCGCCGCGGTAGAGACCAGCTCAGAACACGATCCGCGCTCCCAGGGTAACCTGTCGCGCGGTCGATCCGTTCAGCTCGCTGTAAGTCGATGTGATGTTGCCGGCCGTTGGCGAGGTGATCGTCACATCAGCCGGCGGCGCAAAGTTGGGATGGTTCAGCACATTCTGTATACCGACCCGGCATTCCAGCCTGCTCGCGTCATGCAGCCACACGTCCTTGATGAAAGCCGAATCAAGCTCGAAGTATTCCGGGGCCTCGAGGGAGTTGACGCTGGCATTGCCGAAGCGGCCGACGGCGGCGGGGCTGGAGCAGAAGGGCTGGCTGTCTGAGCAGCCGGGGATTTTAAAAGCCGCCGGATTAAACCACTGGCGAAGGTGGCGGCCTCCTGGCGGGCGCGTGCTCACGCCAGGCACGACATCCGGCCTCTGAGCAGCGACTGTATTGGTGTTCGAAACGTCGTATCCGGAAAAAAGAGGCGTAAAGTACGGCCCCGTTTCCGCGAGCAGATTAACGGCGATGGCCCATCCTCTAACGAAGGTCGCGCTGCCCGCGCGTGCGCCGGCATCGCTCTGCGAATCTCCGGAAGTGTGCCAGATGGCATTGAGGAAGAGGCGATGGCGGCTGACGTTGGTGGCGTTGCCGTATTCAGCGTGGTGGTCGTAGGCGTTCTGGATGAGGGGTCCGGTGTAGCTGGTCTGGTCCTGGGTGTCGGTGAGGTCTTTGGCCCAGGTCCAGCCGGCCTTGAAGAAGAGGCCGCGGCTGAGGTTTCTGCGCGCCGAGACCTGCAGCGAGTTATAGTTCTCCGTGCCGCCGTTGTCGGCCCAGGTTACCGAGTTAAACAGCGGATAGATATATGCGCCGGGCGAAAAGGGCGTGGTGGAGGGAGGCGGCTGATCGATGTTGCGGCTGTAGATCAGGCTGGTCGCTTTGCTGCCCACATAAGCCGCCGACAGGGCATAGTTGCCGAAGTCCTTGTCCACGGTCAGATTCCACTGCTGCAGATACGGGACGCGCAGATGCGGATTGACCCCGGTCACGTTCTGCGTGGGCAGGCTGCCGGAGGCCGCGAAGGGCGCGGGGAAGCTGAAGGTGGCCGCCCCGCTGGTCACATGGTTGGTAAAGGACTCGCTGCCCGCAAACGGGCCTCCCGCTAAGTTCAGCGAGCCGTAGATACTGTTGCCGTACACGCCGTAACCGCCCCGCACCACCAGGTTACTGGAAGTTATCGGCCGCCACGCGAAGCCCAGGCGCGGATAGAAGTATGCCTTGTGGAAGTCCAGCAGCGTGCCGTCCGGATAGTGCGCCGCCGCCGCCGTCTCGATGGGCAGGTTCTTCGGATAGAGCGGATTGATGCGGCTGCCCGCGTCGTCCGGGATCACGATACTGCCCGTGGCCGGATCGAAGCTGGACAGCATGTCGTGCTGCTCGTGGTAGGGCCCCTGCGCCTCCCAGCGCAGCCCGTAGTCCAGGGTCAGCTGCGGGCTCAGCTTCCAGTGATCCTCCGCATAGCCGTTCCACCAGTTGCCGAAGCGATAGGTCTTCGGCGTCATGATGGTCAGCGAGTCGGTCTGCGGCAGCCCCAGCAGGAAGTCCGCGTAGGGGAAGCCGGTGAACGAGCCGCTGAAGTTGTACTGCCCGTACACGCTGCCGCCGGCATCCACGCTGGCGCTCTGATCGCGCACCACCGTGAAGCCGTAGCGCATGGTGTGCGCCCCGCGCGTCCAGGTCAGATTATCCGTCTCCTGAAAACTGTTGTCGGGATAGACGAAGTAGGGCACCTGGTTGGCGGTCGTGATCCCCGCGACCGACATAATCGGAACCGTCGGCACCCCGGTGGTGGCCACGCCCTCGATGCCCACTTCACTGAGGATCTGGCTGCCCACATAGGGCGTGCGGATGGAGTTCTTCTGCCGGGTGGCGCCGATGCGCGCCTCGTTGACCAGGTTCGGCGACAGGATGTGCGTCCACGACAGCTGTCCGCTCCGCCCCAGACGGAAGGAGTGCCGCAGCCCGAAGGGCGGCAGGCTGCCCCCGGTCCACGAGGCGTAGGGCGTGTTGATGAAGTTGAAGCTGGCATACACCAGATCGTTGGCCCCCAGGCGGCGGTCCAGACGCAGATCGTAGCTGTCGAAAACCGTCAGCCCGCTCTGCCCGGGCTTGAGCAGCCCCCGGTAGTTGCTCGACTCCAGCGTCGCCGCGCCGTAGTTGGGCAGCGGATAGTAGAGGCTCTGCACCTTCTGCGCGACCGTACTGATCATGCCCGCCGGAATCCGGTTGCCGGCAAACGGCTGGCCGGTGTAGGGGTTGATCACCGGCTGCGCCAGGCCGCTGAAGTCTCCGCTGCGCCAGGCCGCCAGCGGCGTGCTGCCCGCTATCACGTTGTCCACGCTCTCCCGCGAGTGCTCCCAGTCGGCGAAGAAGAAGGTCCGGTCCCGCTGGATGGGCCCGCCCACGCTCACCCCGCCGTCGTTGTACACGCGGAAGGGCACCCGCGTCGCGAAGTAGTCGGCCGCGTTGAATACGTCACCGTTGTAGTTATAAAAGAGGCTGCCGTGGTACTGGTTGGTTCCCGCCTTCGTGATGGTGCTGTACTGCGACGCCCGCGGATACTCCGCCGGACTGTCGGCCAGCTCCACGCTCACCTCCGAGGTCCCCTCCATCCCCGACTGCACCACCGTGCCCCCGCCCCCGTCCATCTGCGCCGTCACGATCATCCCGTCCACCGTCTGCGTGTTGTCCAGGTTCCTCCCCCCGTCCACCGCTACCCAGCCCCCACGGCTCCATGTCGTTCCAGGGTTCTGCAGTGCAAACGCCTGCGTCCGCTGATCGCCGAACTCGCGGCTGACCGTCGGCAGTTCAGTGATCTCCTGTTCGGTCGTCAGGTTGGTGATCTCCCCGCCAGCATGCACCAGCTCCTCGCTGTCATCGGAAACGATCACTACCTGATGGATCCGGGCCAGCTCCAGTTTGATAATCACGGTGCGCTCGTCGCCCGCGCTCAGAGCGAATTGCTGCGACTGCGTAATCTGGTAGCCATCGTGCTCGGCGCGCAGAGTATACTTCCCCGGCGGCAGCGCAGGCAGACTGAAGCTGCCACGCTCACTGGTATAAACCGTGCGCTGCAGGTCGGTCTCGCTGTTGGTCAGGTCCACCTGCGCCCGCACCACAACGGCCCCGCTCTGATCCATCACCGTACCGCTCAGATCGGCGGTGTCGTTCTGCGCAAAAAGCGCATTCGTGACGGTGAACATGCAGAGAATCCACAGCGCCCACCATCGCGGACAACGGAGCATTTTCCCGATGGCTCTGCCTGTTCTCACCTGAATACTCCAGGAGTGAGGATCCGCGGCGTCAACCTCGCGGAAATTTACCGTGAAGACCCGACCGCCGCCCGCTCGAGCATATGGTTCGCATCCGCGGTTGCTCGCGCCAGGGACTGCAGCGTGTCGAGTGAATGCCAGAACTCCGGATTGTTCACCGCTGCTTTCGCCACGGGAGAAGCCGAAAGCGCGAATGACGTCGACAGATCGCGAGTGCAGAGAATCGAGAGCCGAAGCATCTGCTCGGCGGCCCGGGAGAGATCCTGCACGTCGCCAATGGATTCCGTCCCTGCCTCTTCCGCTGGCTGATTCAGCTTCAGCATGGCCAGTTGCCCCCGGACTGCCTGAACGCAACGCAGCAGCGCCGAACTGTGCATGTCGGCCATCTGGACCCACTCGCTGCGCGCCTGCGGCGAAAGACTGGCCAGTTGCGCAGGCGAGAACCGCGTGGCAATCCCTTCAAGCGCCCACGCGTGCTGCCGCGCCTCGTCCGCATTCGCCAGAACTTCCTCGGAGAACCGCGCCACCGCAGGATCCAGTTCCGCGGCGGAGATGCCCTGCGCGCTCAGATACTGACGCACCTGCCCGTCCAGCGGAATGGTGCCTGCCGAAGGCGCGATGACTTCGACCGTCCCCGTGTGCTCGGCTCCCCGGCCGCGCGCCTCATCCGGAGTCCGCAAATCAATCAGGACTCCATGCTGCCCGCGCAGACCGCTCAGAGCCTGGAGAATCTCCTCCCGCCGTTCGCGCGAGGCCACCGTTCCCGTGATCCGCAGAGTGCCATCCGGCGCAGACTGCACATCCGTCTCCCCGTTCATGTCCGCACGCACCTGGCTGAGCAGATAGAGCGCATGGATGGCAGGCTCCGGACCCGCTTCGGCCGCGGCCAACGGGCCCGTCGGCAACGAACGCGCTACGCCATCCGGCGGCGTTTGCGCAAGAATCGCATCCGGCGCGAAGACATTCTTCTCTGCCTGAGCCGCTGCGTAGTATTCATAGCTCGCTTCGATCAGCCGGAAGCGGTGCTGCTCCCCATCGGTTCGCACCACCAGATCCTCTTCCACCGGATGCAGATCGCTGCGGCGCAGGACCAGCATCGCCTCCACCAGTCCTGCCTGCCTGCTGCCGTCCGGCGGCCGATAGCGAATCTCGTAACGATCGCTCTCCTGCTCGACCGCGGAAGGCGTGGCTGGCGCGATCAGGCTCTGGAACTGCTCTGCCGACGGCGCAATCTGCCACACATCCTCTGGCTGCAGGTGTGCGGGATCCATCCGGATAATCTTCTTCTCGCCCACCTTGCCGTAGAACCGCGTATCGCCGTCACGGGTGATCTCTTCGGCAATCAGCGCGCCTGCATGGTTGTAGAGACGCCGTGCCCGCGTGCGGGTATTCGCCGACGACCACTCCACCACGGAGTTCTGATCCGCGCTCAGCCCCGTATCCCGCCGATCCTCGATCCGTATCGTACGCCGCACCAGGTTCTGCCCGGGAAGCTCTGCAGCTGCACGCCGGTCGGCCTGCAGCAGGAGCTCGGCCGGCAGTATCGATGAATGTCTGCGGCCGGCGGCCACGATTCCCGCTGCCACCACAAGTGCAACAGACACAGTTGCAATAGCTCCTGCTGGCCACAGGCCCCTCGGGAAGTTGAGTCTCCCCGGCAGAAGCCGCCGAAGACCCCGCCGTTGGCGGAAATCGAGTCGCCCACCACCATCCGGCATTGAAATGGGAATCGGAATAGCCGCCGTCTCTGCCTCGGCAAAAAGCGGATCGTGGTATCGCACCGAAATCACAGGAGCATCCGTAAACCGGATCGCAACTTCGAGCGAGCGGCCGTCGCTCAGGCAGACCTTTGCCTCCTCCTCGAAGCCGGATATCTCTCCGGAGGCATTGACAGGCAAATAAAGCAGTCGGATATTTTGCTCGCTGAAAATTTCGATAAAATCCGGAACGCTGCTGCTCCCCACTCCGACGTAAAACTCACTTAATTCGGAGGTGATTTTGTGCGAGGCCCTGATCTCTCCATTCACAGCCACCTGCAGGTAAGCTGGACGATGCTCATCTTCCTCCTGCAGCCGCCGCATCGCCTCCTGCCGAAACTCCGGGGCGCTGCCACTGCCGCTGCTGCCGCCTGGCCCTCCGCTGTCCCGGCCCAGTGCCCCGGCCGGCGAGCGATCGGCGAGCTGCCGAATACCGAGAATCTGGTTCAGCACATCCAGGCAGACCCGGCAGCTCACCAGGTGCGCCAACTCCGCCGTTCTTAGTACCTCGAAGCTCGACGGCGCGTAAATACGCTGCAGCGTCTCTCTTGAGAAACACTCCCCTTCGCAGGAATCGAAAACCCTGTTGCGCAGCAGGTGAAACAGCTCCTGCGTGTCTTCCGGGAGCGACGGAAGCTGCCGACCGCTGCGTCGTGATCGGAAAATGTTGAACGTCTGCGGACGCAGAACGGACAGCCGCGCCTCCCGCCGCGCTGCGTGCAACTGCTTGTCCACAGTGGCCCGCCTGGCCTTCAGCACCCGCACTATTTCGCTCGGAAAATAGCCGATATAAAAGCGCAGCAGGAGCGCGCTCGCGGAGACGGAGCGCTTCTTCCTCTCGCACATGTACTCACAAACTTCCCATAGTTGCGCCGCCACCGCTGTGAGCGAGCGCTCGGGAATGGAACGCATCCCGATCTCAAACGAATCGTAGTCGATCACCAGCAGTTCGCAGATCGGACTGCGCTGCGCCCGCCGCAGCTTCGAAAGGTGCATGTTGCGCAGCATGGTATAAAGATAGCCGCGAATGTGGTCCGGGTCCGGCCGCAGGCGGGGACGAAGACGCGTCAGCTGAATATAGAGATCGTGGACCAGGTCTTCCGCTTCGCTGTGCCTTCCCTCATTCAGCCGGAGTGACCAGGCGAGCAGCCATGAGTAGTGATTCGCAAACACCTCCTCATGGGAGAGCTGATCTTCCAGAAGCTGTGCGTTCTGCATAGCGGCGTCTCTCTTCATTATTACCCGCAGTCCGGCGCCGTTTGCTGCTGTAGATCTGCGAATTCATACGTGCGCAACATTGTCGCTGCGGTTTTCATTTATCTCAGTGCCTGAGACCTTTCCTTCACACCAATCTGGCAGCCTCGCTGTCTTGGGAGATGAACGCTCCGTAAATTGTGGCGCCGGGCAGGGAAGATTTCCTGCTGGCTGCAGTAGTGGTGAATAGACAGTCTCGATATCACGGCTGCAGCGCCGCATTTTGCTCGCGTCACGGCGGGCTGCCGCACCTGTCGCCGTATCGCGCACCTGCTGCAGAGACGTGACACACTTCATGCCCTGGCTGCGTGCATACGGAACTGTGTCTGCAGCGCTTCCTGGGTTCGCAGCCCTCGCCTCGAATCGCCTCGCCTGCTTCCTGGCATCGGCCGTGTGACAGGCGCCACAGCAACCATCAGTATGGAACGGAGATAGAAGTGACAGCAGCCGGCCCACAGTTCGCAATCACCCGGAGGAAGTTTATCCGGCAGTCGTTCCTCGCTCTCAACACCCTTTATTTCTTTCCGGGTTTGGGCGAGAGTGAAGCCTCTGCTGCGCTCAGCCTCACGGTCCGCGATGCCGCCACAAACGAGATCATTCCCTGTTCGGTTGCCCTCACCACCGCGCACGGCGAACTCCTCACCGACAATCCTGGCTACAGTTCAGGGTTCCGCTGCCCTGGCGAATTTCGCTCGGATCTTCCCCCGGGCAAAACCCGTGTCCTTGTCACGCGCGGATTCGACTATCGGTCCGAGATCCGGGAACTGCTGCTCGAAGCCGGCACGAACACGAACTGTGAAATCCATCTCGCGCGCCTTTCCTCTCTTCGCCAGGATGGCTGGGTCTGCGGCGACAATCACGTCCACATGAAGCATGGGGAGGCCCGCATTATCCAGAACTTCCCCTTTCTCGGCCTCAGCGCCCGCGCCGAAGCGCTCGATTATATGTCGGTGGCTCAGGCGTGGAACATTGATGTCGTCACGCCTGAAGCTCTCACACAGGCCTGCGACGCCGTCTCGGCTGCAGACTGCATGGTGCACTGGAATATGGAGGCGCCCAAAAACTACTGGATGGGCGATGTCTCGCACTGCATGGGGCACTGCTGGAATCTCGGCATGAGCAACCAGACCGAAGACGCTAAGGACCCGATCGCCGAACTCTTCGCTCTGAGCGCCGGTGATTACCAGAACGAGAAGACTCTGGCGCCCAACTTTGAGAGTCACGCACTGATCCACTCCATTGGCGGCGTCGTCTCCTACACGCACCCGCTGCGCTTCTGGCGGGGGCCGTGGGGAGGCCGCAACGGATTTCCCCAGGAGACGGATAAGTTCGTCTCCAACATGGCGCAGGAACTTCCGTTTGATACGGTTGCCGGTCCGACTTACGATGCGGTCGACATCATGATGCAGACCAGCGAACGGCTGGTGAACGAATTGGGCGAGCAGCTTTGGTTCCTGCTGCTGAACCATGGATACCGGATGCCCGCGACAGCTTCGACCGATGCTACTTTCGACAATCCGGGGCGTGCGGTTCCGGGCGCGGTGCGTGTCTATACCCGGATCGAGGATGAGCTGACCTTGCCTCGGGTAGCAACTGCGATGAAGAGCGGCCGTAACTTCGTCACCAGCGGCCCGCTGCTGACATTTACGGTGGATGAAAAGGGAATCGGCGAGGTGATACCGATCTCCGGTCCACTGCGGTGCCGCGCTCACGTAAAGGCATGGGCCAGCGGCGCGCCGGGCGAATACCTTACCAAAATTGAGGTAATTCGTAACGGCGAGAGTTTTAAGAGTTTTCATCCGGCGGACCGAGCGAAGAGCCACGAGGTGGAATTCCCGATCGACGAAAGCACGACCTCCTGGTACATCGTGAAATGTTTTGGATCGAACGACAGTCAGTATGCGGTCTCCAATCCGATTTACTTCCAAGCTCCCGACTTTCGTGCACCGCAGCCTGCCACCGCCAAAGTTACCCTGCAGATGACTGACGCCGGCACGGGAAAGCCTCTGGACGGGCGATACGAAGTCGTAACGATGATCGGACGCGAGCCAAAGACATTGAACTGGGGCGATTTCTCGGAAGGCCATGCGGCCTTCGAAGCCCCGGCTACAGCACGCATTCGCGTCCATGTTGCCGGCCGGGAAGTGGCGATGAAGAGCATCTTCAGCGACACGCCGGCTTTACTCGAAAGCGTGCTGGAGATCCGTCCCGAGGCCATCCTGGACTGGAGTACGTACGAGTCCATTCGAAAGACCCTCGGTGATCTACAGATGAAATTCGACCTCTGACGTAAGCCCGATCTTCCGTATGCGGCGGATGATGACCTCCGGTTCTCCGCACCGGAGGATAGGGACTTCGCTGTCCACAGTTACCGGTACTCCGGCGGGAAAGCTATCGGGAATATATAGATTCGGTGAATTGCGGCGCCGGCCTGGGAAGATTGCGATGCTCCCGCGCTAGTACCAGGCAGAAGCACTGTTGAAAATGGGCCAGCTGCTCATGATTCCCGGACGCCGTGTCCGAGCGGGAAGATCCGGGATGTCTCTTCCCTTGATGGCCCAGCAAACCCCTAAGCAGAACAAGTAACAGGAATCCGCATAGTAGTCGCTGGTCCCTGCCCCCAGCCATAAGTGACAACACGCAGTTATGAGGATCGGAACATATGAGAGATGAAAGACGTCGTCCCGGCACCGCGCCTTCCCGATGGGGATGGCTGATTCTGGTGCTGGCCCTGATTGTGCCGGCGGTGAGTCTTCGTGCGCAGAACGATACCGCCGACCTGAATGGCACCGTTGTCGACGACAGCGGCGCGGCCATCGCCAACGCCACACTCGACCTGAGCAATACAGCGACGGACCTGAGGCGAACGCTCACCACCGACGGGTCGGGAGAGTTCAGCATTCCTGCTCTTCCTCCCGGCGTGTATACGCTCAGCGCCGCACATGAAGGCTTCACGACCACGGAGTCGCAGCGCATCACTCTCAGCGTGGGCGACAATCGAACCCTTCGCATCCTGCTGAAGCCGGGAAGCACCACGCAGTCGGTGACGGTGTCGGCCGAGGGGCAGCTGGTCAACGACACCGGCACGCTCTCCAACCTGACAACGGCTCAGGAGCTGACGGAGTTACCTTCGACGGCTCGCGAATTCGGCGATGAGCGTACGCAGAATTATGTCCTCTCCAACCCTGGAACGACATGGAGCCGTGGGGGCTGGGTAGCGGTGGACGGGGGGAGGAACCTGGACAACACGCAGACGGTGGACGGGATGATCGTGACGGCGCAGATGGACGGGGGCGGGGGCACGGTGGTGCAGTCGGGGATGGAGGGGACCTCGGAGGTGAGCGTGGAGCTGGCCGACAGTCCGGCGGAGTATCCGCGGGCGTCGCAGTACAGCACCATCACGAAGGCGGGAACCAACCAGTACCACGGCAGCCTCTTTTATAACTACAACGGTGACGTATTCAACGCGGCCGACTACTTCGCGACGCGGGTGCCCTTCCGCGTGTACAACGACGGCGGGGTGAGCGTGGGCGGGCCCATCCAGCGGGACCGGACCTTCTTCTTCGCCGACTGGGAGCACTCGCGGGAGAGCGTGGACAACGTGATAGCGGGCAGCACGCCGCTGGCGGCCTGGCGCAGCGGAGACTTCAGCGGCCTGGCGCAGCCGGTGATCAACCCCTACACCGGCCAGCCGTTTGCCGGCAACCGGATTCCGGCGGGCATGATCAGTACGGTCGCGCAGAAGGTGCAGAGCCTCTACTATCCGCTGCCCAACTACGGCGCGGCGACGCTGGAGTCGAGCAACTACCGGGGGCTGCTCAAGCCCGGGCAGAGCGGGCTGACGGTTTTCGACAGCTACGATCTGCGTCTGGACCGCCGCCTGGGGGCCAACGATCTGGTGTATGCCAGCTTCAACTTCATCAACACGCCCTACGCCTCGTGGACCGGGGGCAGCCTGCCGCCCTTCGGGCTGCGGCACTCCTTCCGTCTGGGGCGGAGCGGACAGCTGTCGTGGACGCACATCCTGTCGCCGAACCTGGTCAACGAGGCGCGCATCGGCGCCACCCGGCAGAAGAACTCCATCCGCACGCCCTATGTGGGCAGCCAGATCCTCAGTGAAGTGGGCATCGAGGGCGTGGCCACCACCGGGGTGCCGACGGTTCCGATTATGTCGGTCGCGGGGATCACGACCGCCAACCAGGTGCCCTACTTCGTCTATCCCGACAACAGTTTTCAGGAGACGGATAATCTGACCTGGACGCGCGGGGCGCACACCATGCGCTACGGCTTCACGGTGGTGCGCGATCAGAGCGCCAGCGTGGATGCCGGCGGCAGCGTGTACGGGCAGTACAACTTCAGCGGCTCGTTCACCGGCTTCCCCTACGCGGACTTCCTGCTGGGGCTGCCGCAGACCGACTCGCTGACCATCATGACGCCGAAGACCTATCGCTTCGGCAACTGGTGGAACGGCTATGCGGAGGATCACTGGAAGCTGAGCCCGCAGCTGACCCTGGACTACGGGCTGCGCTGGGAGGCGCAGGGGCCCTACCACGAGCAGCACGACATGCTGTCCAGCTTCGATCCGGCCACGGGCAGTATCGTGATCCCGGACGACGCGGGCAGCCGCATCAATCCGCTCTATCCGAAGAACCTGCCCATCGAGACGGCGGCGGCGGCGCACTATCCGGACGGCACGCTGCTGGACTTCCACAAGGCATACTTCTATCCGCGCCTGGGCTTCGCGTGGCGGCCGATAACTTCCAGTAACCTGGTGGTGCGGGGCGGTTACGGCGTGTACGGCAACAGTATCTACGGCTCGCTGAACTTAGCGGGAGGCCCGTTTGCGGGCAGCGAGTCCTTTACCAACCATGTGACCAGCGGGGCGGCCACCTTCAGCTTCCCCGCGCCCTTCGCGGCCTCCGGCAGCCTGCCCACGCAGAACGTGACCGGGGTCAATCCGCATCTGCGCGTCCCGTATCTGCAGCAGTGGAATCTGACCGTGGACAAGGACTTCGGCAACTATGCCCTGTCGGCGGCTTATGTGGGCAGCAAAGCGACCAGCCTGATCTACAGCCGCAACATCGATCAGCCGCCTCCCTCCACCACGCCCTTTTCGCCCGGCGCATATATCTATCCGCTGTTTAACTCGGTAACCTGGGCCGACAACGGCGGCACGGAGAACTATAACTCGCTGCAGGTCTCGGCGCGCAGAAACCTCAGCCGCGGCCTCTTCTTCAAGGCCGGCTGGACCTGGGCCAAAGACCTCACCGACACCCAGGACCAGACCAGCTACACCGGACCCCTCATCCAGAACGCCTACGACCACCACGCTGAATACGGCAACGCCACCAACGTCAGCCGCCATCGCCTCTTCCTCAATGCCATCTGGCAAATACCGCCGAGCTTCGCGAGTCACTGGAATTCCGTGGCCCGGCAGGCCGCGCAGGGATGGAATCTTACGCTGAGCTTTGCCGGGGCAACGGGTTCCTATTTCACTCCGCAGTTCACAGGCTTCGACCCGTCGAACACCAACAACTTCACCGGGCGTCCCGATGTGATCCCCGGCGTCAGCACGACACCGGCGGGCGGCCACCGGCTGACGCAGTGGTTCAACCCGGGAGCCTTCAAGATTCCCGGCTGCCCCGACAGCGCGCCGCTCTGCTCGAATCCCGTCAGCCCCGGCCGCTTCGGCGATGCCCGCGTCAACTCCCTGGAAGCGCCAGATTTCGTGAATGTGAACGCGGCGCTGTTCAAGGATTTCTCCCTCTGGGAAGCCATGCACATGCAGTTTCGCATCACGGCACAAAATGTCCTGAACCATGCTAACTTCTCGCCTCCGGCCAACGTCGCGATTAACTCACCGACCGCCGGCAACATCACTTCGACTTACAGCGAAACTGACGGATCGACGGCTCGACAACTCGATATCTGGGTTCGGATGAACTTCTAGCTAACCTAAGTTCCATAACCATCAGCCAACGCAGTGCGCTGCACAAATGCCTGCGGGAGGAAACAGCATGACAGACAACATTCAGCATCGGCCCTCCCGCCGGGCCTTTCTGCAGCAATCCTTTCTCGCTCTCAGCACTATGTACTTTCCCGCGGTCTTTGCTCAGGCCGGCGAAGGCCCCGCGGCCCTGCATCTGAGGACATACGATAGAGAAACCGGTCGCCTCATTCCCTCCTCCATCGCCATACACACCTCGGAGGGCCGGCTTCTTACATCCACCCCCGCCTACACCCGCGGCATCCGTTCTCCGGGTGAACTTCACATCGCCGCTCCCGCCGGCAGAACCGAAATCGTCATCACCCGCGGCTTCGACTATCAGTCTGAACGCCGCGTCCTCGATCTCGTCGCCGGCCAGACATCGAAATGCGTCGTCGGACTCGCACGCGTATCTTCACTGCGCCGCGCCGGCTGGGTCTGCGGAGACAATCATGTGCACATGGGCGTCAGCCGGCCGAACATCGATGTCACCTTCGCCTTCGCCGGACTGACGGCCTGCGCCGAAGCTCTGGACTACATGTCCCTCGCGCAGGGCTGGATCCTGCATAACCCTGTCGCCAAAGAGCTCAGCGCACGCTGCGCAGCCGCCTCAGCGCCCGACTGCACCCTCCACTGGAACATGGAAGAGCCCAAAAACTACTGGAAGGGCGACGTTTCGCACTGCATGGGCCATTGCTGGAATCTCGGCATGAGCGACCTCGGCAACGCCGGCGAAGATCCTGTTGCCGAACTCTACGCGATGAGCGCAGCTGACTACGAGAAACAAAAGGTCCCCACCCCCAACTTCGAAAGTCACGCTTTTATCCATTCTGTTGGTGGCATCGTTGTCTGCACCCATCCCTGCCGCCTCTGGCGCGGCGTATGGGGTGGCAAAAATGGTTTCCCGCTCGAGCAGGACAAGTTCGTCTCGAACCTCTCCCAGGAGCTGCCCTTCGACACCATTGCCGGCCCCACCTACGACTGTATCGACATCATGATGCAGACCTCGGAGCATCTCGTCAACGAGCTGGGCGAGCAGCTCTGGTACATGCTGCTCAACCACGGCTACCGCATCCCGGCCACCGCATCCTCCGATGCAACTTTCGAAACCGAAGGCCGCGCCATCCCCGGCGCCGTGCGCGTTTACACACGCATCGACGGTGAGCTCACCATCACGAAGGTCGCTTCCGAAATGAAGGCCGGACGCAATTTCGTCACCAGCGGCCCACTCCTCGACTTCTCCATCAACCACCACCAAATCGGCGACATCATCCCCGTCGCCTCTCCCTTTGCCGCAACGGGTCGCGTTCGCGCCTGGGCCAGCGGCATCCTCGGCGAATACCTCACCAAAATCGAAGTCATTCGCAACGGTGATCCGTACAAAACTTTCGAACTGACCGGTCGTCCCTGTACCCACGAGGTCGTCTTTCCCCTCGAAGAGGCGGCAACCTCCTGGTACATCGTCAGGGTCCACGGTTCGCAGCGCGATCAGATCGCCATCTCCAACCCCATCTACTTTGAGACTCCAGACTATGTGGCGCCGCGGCCAGCCACAGCCCATGTCGAACTGCAGATAACCGCCGCCGGCTCTGGCAGTCCTCTGGATGGTCAGTACGAAGTGCTGGAAATGATCGGCCGTCATCCCCGCATCCTGCATACCGGCGCCTTCTCCGGCGGCCGCATAGTTCTCACCGCGCCTTCCACTGCACGGATTCGCATCGCAGTTCCCGGTTACACGTCCGCCATGCAGAGCATCTTTATCGACACGCGGGATCTGCTTCGGGCAATTCTCGATATACAGCTTCCCCAACTTCTCGACTGGAAAATGTATGAGCAGATTCGGAGCATACTTGGCCGGGTTCATCTGTGTTTCGAAATGCACCCGACAGCCTGAGCCAGATGGATTCACTCGCGCCGGCGCCGCCGAACATACAGCCGGAGACGAGGCAAGAGCCGACGTCGCCTGCATGCCTCGCGAATGCTCTAATGAAAGCAGGCGTATCAATGCGCGCCTCTCTCCCCGTGAACCCAGGCCGTGTGCAGCAGAGCTTCGATGTTGTCGTCATTGGCGCCGGCGCGGCGGGACTGATGTGTGCCATCGAGGCAGGACGACGCGGCCGCCGTGTCGCTTTGCTTGAGCGTGCCGAGCGGGTTGGCAAAAAAATTCTGATCTCCGGCGGCGGGCGCTGCAACTTCACCAACCTGCACTGCCGCCCCGAGAACTTTCTCTCCGCCAATCCACACTTCGCACGCTCAGCGCTGGCGCGCTATACCCCCTCTGACTTCATTCGCCTCGTCGAGAGCCACGGCATCGCTTATCACGAAAAGAAACTCGGGCAGCTCTTCTGCGATGGCTCTGCGGACCAGATCGTCCGCATGCTCGTGAGCGAGGCCACCCAGGCCGGCATCCGTATTCTTCTCGCAACCAAAGTTCAGGAAGTAAGGCGGGCACCCGAAGTTGCTGACGACGGTGGGGCCGGCCGCTTCACCGTCGCGACCGAGACCAGTCTGCTCCACGCGCACGCGCTGGTGGTCGCCACGGGCGGGCTTTCCATTCCAAAGATGGGCGCCACCGACTTCGGCTACCAGCTCGCGCAGCAATTCGGCGTTCCCGTCGTCCCGGCCCGGCCGGCGCTGGTTCCGCTGGTGTTGGATGGAGAAGAGCACGCTCAATTCGCCGATCTCACCGGCGTCTCCGTCGACGTGGTCGTCTCTCTCGGCAGGCGCAGCTTCCGAGAAAAGCTGCTGTTCACGCATCGCGGCCTGAGCGGGCCGGCCATCTTGCAGATTTCGTCGTACTGGAACGGCGAAGAACCGCTGTTGGTGGACTGGGCTCCCGGCCAGGAGCTTCTCGCCAGCCTGCGCCAGCCCGGCGCGCGCCGCGATCTCTCCGCAGCAAAGTCTGCCCTCCGTGCCACCCTACCAGCTCGGCTCGCGGACCGCCTGCTCGATGTAGCTCCCCCGATGCGCTGGACGAACCACGGAATTGCGGAACTGGAGCATCGTCTGCACACCTGGGCGTTCAGGCCAGTTGAGACCGAAGGCTATGAGAAGGCCGAGGTGACGGCCGGCGGAGTCAATACCGATGCCCTCTCTGCGCAGACCATGGAATGTCGAGCGATACCGGGGCTGTATTTCATTGGCGAGGTCGTTGATGTGACCGGCCAGCTGGGTGGATTCAACTTCCAGTGGGCGTGGGCTTCGGGCGCCGCAGCCGGCCGCGCGGTCTAACTCCGAAGCGAGAACAAAATTCTGCGGTGCTGAGCCTCCGGTAACACGAAAGTACCAGGAATTACCTTACTGAGCGAATTCCTGCCGTGCGGGCAACGTCGACATCGCTGATCCGCGCAACTATGTCATCCGCAAAGTGAGCACGGCGACGGGAAAGATCAGGACCGTCGCCGGCAACAACGATAACGTGACCTATAACGATGGCAAGAGCGGTTACACCTGTGGCAATAACCAGTCCGGAGAGAACTTCCTGGGAGGCGGCATTGCCGCCGGAGCGCCGGTCAGTGTGGCCGGAGCCGGGATCTGCGCGCCCTATGCCGTTGCGGTCGACGCTTCGGGCAATCTGCTGATCGCGGAATACTTCGATCACATCATCCGCAAAGTCTCTGCCGGCAACTCCACACTCTTCTATACGCCGCAGTTGTGGCAGAACCAGGTGAGCGGCTCACAATCGCAGAAGCTGGAAAACGACGGCAACGCCAGCCTCAGCTTCTCGGCGGTGAGCCACGATGCCTATGCGGCGCTGGACAGCGCCGGCACCACCTGCAGCACTTCGAATGCAGTCGACGTCGATGCGCAATGCACGGTGGCGTCCGAATATGCGCCGACCAGCACCACCAATCCCTCTCCCAATCCTCTGGTGGGCAACTTCAGCCTCGCCACTCCCGCATCGGCGACGCCCTGCACCGTTCAGCTGGTTGGGCGGGAACTGCTGCAGAACCAGGTGAGTGTGAACTTCACCTCCTCTCCCAACCCCTCCAGCTACGGTTCGCGTGCGACTTTCAGTGTGAGTGTGACTTGTGGCAGCTGCACCCACGGCACAGCGACGGGAACCGTGACCTTCCTGGACGGCGGCAATCAGATCGGAACCGCACAGACGCTCAATGGAAGGCGACGCCAGCATTGAGCTGAGCAATCTCGCAGTAGGCACGCACATGATCACAGCGAATTTCAGCGGTAACACTTATTACGGTCCGGCGATCTCCAACACGATCAGCCAGGGAGTGCAGGAGCAGATCACGATCAGTGTGGTCAGTTCCAGCCCGGATTCGGTTCTCGGATCGCCCGTCACCTTTTACCGCGACGGTGAACATCTCCGGTGGTATCGCGCTCACCCGCGCGGTCTCTTTCTATGCCGGCGGCGCGTATCTGGGCCCCGGAGCGCTGAACGCCAGCGGCATGGCCAGCTTCTGGCCACGCATCCGCCTCCGGCTCTGTGACGTGGACTATCAGTACTGGCCGGGATTTACCTACGGCTCCATGCCCAATCTGGGCGTCAGCGTGGGGATTCGCTACCGCATCCGCTGATCCGGCCTACTCCGCCGGATGGTCGGCAGGCTCGTCGCGCGGCGGTGAAGACGACTGCGCCGGGAGAATCGGCTCGGGAGCGATCTGCGCGGGAAGAATCTGCACCAGCGGAGGCTCCTGCCGGGCCGTCTCGCCCATCGCGGCTTCGTGCTGGCGCCGGGCTGCTGCGTCCAGATCCACCGGAATTCCCCCCGGCACAATCTCCGGATAGCCGTACCTGTGCTTCAGTTCGCCGGTGGCCTTGACCACAGCAAAGAGCAGGGCAAAGGAAACGATGACCGCAAACGCGCTGCCCTCCGGCCCCTGAAAGCCACCTGTGACCCAGGCCGGACCGCGCGCGTTGGTCGCCAGGATCGGTGAGTAATTCATGGATCCGGCGACCGGCAGACCAAACAGCATGGTCATCGCCGCTACCCATGCAAAATGCAGTCCCCAGCTCACCCACACAGCGCGCGTGCGCAAAGCGGCTAACGCCAGCGCCCATCCCAGGAAGAAGGAGACCAGCACCGAAGCAGTGCTGGTCTCCGCGCCATGCGTACGCCATACCGCGTAGATCAGCGCCATGAACAGGGTCGCGACCACCGGGCCCATGGCTTCCACCAGCCGCTGAAACCCATAGCCGCGAAAGGCCACTTCGATAGCCAGTGTGCCCGCCGCGAGCGCAATCAGGTCCAGGACCGCCACATAAAACTGGTGCGGACTGGTAAAGGCGGTTACGGCGAGCCCGCCGATCAGGGCCGCCGGCAGCACGCAGATCACCACCGCTGCCCATCCCAGCGCCGCGCCCAGGGCGAACTCGCCGCGGCGCCCTGGACGTTTCGCGAGTCCCATCGCCGTCGCTCCTGCCATGCGGCGCTGGCCCAGACGGCTCAACAGGGTGTATCCCAGTATCAGCAGAAAGAGCAGAAATGTCCGGTGCAGCAGCTCCTGGGCGTCGCCAAGGCTGAGTCCCTGCGAGGCACGATCGGCGATCAGGTCCGAAAAAAGAAACCAGGCGGCCGCTCCAAAAAACCAGGCCAGCGCGCGAAAGCGCTCGAAAAAACTCACTCGGCAGCTCCGAAAAAGAAAATGAGCCGGCGTTCCCGGCTCACAGCGTGTAGAACTGAGCGATGTTGCGGAACTTTTCGTACCGGCGGCACAGCAGGCGGTCCAGTGGCAACGCCTTCAACTCATTGAGATGCCAGCGCAGCTTTTCTTTCAGCATCTCCGCCGCCGCTGCCGGATCGTTCTGCGCGCCACCCTCCGGCTCCGGCACGATATCGTCGACGCACTTCAGGGCAGACACCTGTTCCGCCGAGATGCGCATGGCCTCGGCGGCCCGATCCTTATACGAGGCATCGCGCCACAGAATCGCCGCACACCCCTCCGGCGGTATCACCGAGTAAATCGCGCTCTCCAGAATCAGCACACGGTCGGTCACCGCCAGTCCCAGCGCTCCACCGGAACCGCCCTCGCCGGTGATGACCGCGATGCTCGGCACCCGCAGCCGCGACATCTCCCGCATGTTGCGGGCAATGGCCTCGGCCTGGCCGCGCTCTTCCGCACCAACGCCAGGATACGCGGCCGGAATATCGATCAGCGTTATCACCGGCCGGTGGAATTTCTCCGCGATCTTCATCGCGCGCAATGCCTTGCGGTAACCCTCAGGATCGGGCATGCCGAAGCGGCGGTGCACTTTCTCTTTCGTGCTACGCCCTTTCAGATTGGCGACCACCATCATCTCCTGACCGTCAAAGCGGGCCATCCCGCAAATCATGGCAGGATCGTCGCCAAAGGCGCGGTCGCCGTGAATCTCACTGAAATCGGTAAAGAGTCGTTCGATAAAGTCCATCGGGTGCGGCCGCTGCGGATGGCGCGCCAGTTCAGTCTTGACCCATGCCGGAGAAACCGGCTCCGCCTGCGCATTGCTGCCTGCGTGTTCGCTCATAGAAAAATCGAAAACGTGCTCGCCCTGCAACAAATATCGATTGTATGGGGCGCGAAGAGCATAGACAAATGGGTCGGTCCGGCTTCGCAGCGCAAAAGCTCTCCTGCACCGTGAGGCAACATGGTCACCAGCTTCGCCGCAGCCACTGGCCAGCGAATCCACCTGCGGATCTACTTGAGATACGCGCGAACCAGATCGATGAGATCCTCGGCCAGCTCCGTCGAATTCTCCACGCTCTTTTCCCCCGGCATCATATGCAGCCGGATGTGATCCTCCAGCACCTCGCCCATCAGGCTGTTGATGCCGCCGCGTACATTGGCCAGCAGCATCAGCACATCGGCGCAGTTCTCTTTGTCGCTCAGCGAACGCTCGATCGCATCCACCTGCCCGCGGATGCGGCGGACGCGCGCAATCAGTTTTTGCTGCTCTCTCGATACAGCCGGACGCTTTTCCTTTTCAGTGTGCATTTTCCGTCGTATACCCTACCGGGATATGGTATAAAAATCAAGGCGGGGCCTCCGGAAGGTTTGGCCCCGCTCCAATTCTCTATGAGAAACGTACCCTGCGCCGAGCCCCCGGACCACTGGTGTGCTCTCCTGCGCTGTGATCGTTAGTCAGCTTTGCAGGCTGCTCGTCACGGTGCGCAACCCGCAACGAGCGAGTGAGCAGCAGCCCCTCCTCAAATCCATTGGCGTCCCGGCAGCGGAAGCGTCGGGCCGGAGTACGCGCCAAGGAGGATGGTCATGATCAGAGAATTCCCCGTTCAGATGGCTCGGGCAGACCGCGGTTCGACATCCGCCAAAATCCGTGCCAACCGGCTCTCCTGCGTCTGGATCGAGACCGGCAACGTTCGGCAGCCTCTCGCTGCTGTGTGGATCGATGGGGACATGCACGCCCTGGCCGATCTCAGCGATGATGCCCAATCCGAACCCTGGACCTTGTGCGCCTGACCCAGCGGCTTCGGGACTGAATTCGTTCAACAGATTTTCATAAACCATGCTTAACCTACACTCACCCCGGCTTCCTGAGCGGCCAAATCCGGAAAGCCGGGGTGCCTCGCCCAGCCGCGGAGAATTGTCTTTGCGTCATTTGCAAATCATCTTCATGGCTATGGCATTGGCCACCTCGGTGAGCATGTGCGCTGCGCATGCTCAGGTGTTGCCGAACGCGCCGCTGCCGGTCCTCGTCGCCACTGGAAATCCAGCCATCGCCGCTGGCCCCCAGGATGGGGACAGCTCGTCCGGAGCTGCGCATGTGTCTCCCGAACAGCCCGCCGCTGCGCCCACCCTCACCATGTTTCCTCACAGCCAGGATGCGCCGTACTGGATCTCCGGTCAGCTCAACGTTATCTTCCAGGGGCATCCCGGCTTCCATTCGCCCTATCAGGGGCCGAACAGCTTCCGCAACGCGGGCGAATATAAGACATCCATTCTCGACACGCTGTACCTCGGCTATCAGCCGCATCGCAATCTTCGCTACAACACCGATTTTCTGGTCGATTTCGAGGAGTCCGGAGGCCGCGGGCTCAGCCAGGCTCTGGGGCTCGCGGGATTCACCAACCTCGATGTCGTGCGCAATCCTTACCTCAGCAATGCGCCCTACCTTGCCCGCGGGGAGATTCACCAGACCATCGGCCTCAGCCGTCAGCTGACGGAGGCCGATCGCGGTCCTTTATCCCTGGCAACGCAGGTGCCGGTGCGGCGCTTCGAAGCGCGGGCCGGCAAGATGAGCCTGCCCGACGTGTTCGACATCAACGACATCGCCAGCGACAGTCATCTGCAGTTCATGAACTGGACCATCGATAACGATGGCGCATGGGATTATGCCGCGGATACACGCGGATACACGGTGGGCGGCGTTTTCGAATACGACGACCGCAACTGGAGCGCGCGCTATGGCATCTTTGCCATGCCGACGGTCGCCAATGGCATCAACCTGGACTGGGCTTTCTCCCGTGCGCGGGGTCAGGACTGGGAATTTGAGTGGCGCCGCTCCTTCATCCGCGGGCACAGGGGCGTCACGCGCATCCTCAGCTACGTCAACAACGCGCATATGGGCAATTACCGGGAGGCGGTGCAGGCGTATCTGGACGGCATCGATCCCAGGCCGAGCATCGTCGCGCACGAGCGTTTCGGCGCCGCAAAATACGGTTTCGGCTGGAACAACGAACAGGAGATCACTGCGAACTTCCGCATCGCCACCCGCTTCGGCTGGAACGACGATCAGGAGGAATCCTTTGCCTATACCGAAGTCGGTGAGAACGCTCTCGGCGCCGCCGACTACTACGGCGCGCGCTGGCACCGCCCCTCCGACAAGCTCGGCGTGGCCTTTGTCAGCAACGCCATCAAAAAAGATCACCAAAATTATTTGAAGTATGGCGGGATCGGATTCCTGCTCGGCGACGGGCGCCTGAATTACGGCCGCGAAAACATCGTCGAAAGCTACTACAACTGGCACGCGTGGAGGGGTCTCTTCTTCGCACTGGATGTGCAGCACATCAACGATCCCGGGTATAACCGCGACCGAGGTCCCGCCTGGGTGGGCGGAGTCCGCGGCCACATCGACTTCTAAGGCTGCGACCCGTACCTAAGTGCGTGCATCCCGCGACGCGCCGCCAGCCATCACAAAGTATCAAACAATCTTTATCTCATTGAGGGCCATCCGTAATGATTCGTCCCTGGGTATTCGGTTTAATGGCAGGCGCCGCTGCATGGGCGCTGATGCGCAGCACTTCCCGCGTCGTTCCCGCCGCAGTGGCAGCGGAAAGATTGCGACAGGCGTGGGCCGATCACCACACCATCGCCTGAGCACCTCACGCGAAACTCGAGCACCACGGTTGAGGCTTCCGGCAAACGCCGGGATGCGAGGAACCACTAACGAGAAACCACTCAATTTGAGGGCCCCGGCTCTCCTTGTCGGAAAACCGGGGCCGCCATTACAGACAGACCTGTAAGCCGGATTCTGTCGAGGACGGCCATTCCTCTGGGCGGCGCATCGCTGCGCACGCTCTCGGCATCCTCCCTGCGGAAAATGCACTTAGCGACCTACCCGAAACTTCCATCCTGCGGCTCGCGCCACCGGATGCCCCATCCGGGGTTGACGCGCCGGGCCGGCGCGTACCGGCATCGCTGCCGGATTCGTTCCCTATTTGGTCTTGCTCCGTGTGGGGTTTACCATGCCTCCGCCGTTACCGCCGGAGCGGTGCGCTCTTACCGCACCTTTTCACCCTTACCGGCGCCTCTTGCGAGGCGCAGGCGGTATCTTCTCTGTGGCACTAGCCGTCCCTCAGCCTTGACGCTCAGGTCCCGGACGTTATCCGGCACACTGCCCTGCGGAGTCCGGACTTTCCTCCACCAGGAGCTGACGCTCCCGGCAGCGGCCGTCCAGTCTGCCTGTTCCCGCTATTTTATCGTGGCTTTGGGTGGTGCGGCGCCGCAATCGACGGCGCCCGCTCCAGTGCGGCCTCGCACAACTCTTCGGCATACCCATCGCGGATAAACGAGCGTCCGCAAAACCGGTGCGTCTCGCGATATCCGTGCGCCTCCGCATACGGGATAATCCGGTACGCGTCGGCCATGGGGGTACGGTGAATCTCGGTGAAGTCCGGCGTCACCCAGTCGTCGCTGATGTTGGCATTGTGGCGGCTCCACTCGAATCCCCCGACTACAAGGATGTCAGGATGCGTCGCGATCGTCGCCGGCGCCTGCTGATCGATGCGCAGGTTCCTGCTCCACAGCCAGTAAGCGTGCGGCTGGTTAAAAAACACAGGATGGTCAAACCAGGCGGCCACCCCGACGGTGTGGTAGTAGAAGCCGGCCACCCGCTTGCCGCTCCCCTGCGCCTTCAGAAACTTCGCCATCGCAACGTCGCCGGAGTACGGCTCATGCACGTCGGCCCAGACCGAGTGTGCCGTCCACCACGCCTGATCGAGCGCGACCAGCACCAGTGCCGCCAGTGTGGCTCTGCGCAGCCAGAGTGGGCCCTTCGCCATCGCCGGGTCGGCGGGCCAGGTAAGCCACAGAGCCGCTACGAACGCCGTCCAGAGCATCCCGCAATGCCGCGGCGCGATGTACATCGACGTAAACACCAGCACCATCAGCGCCCAGGGCAGCAAGCCCACCCATCCGATCTGCCCGGCTCTCCTGCCAAAGACTATGGCCTGAGCAATCGCTAGGACGCACGCCGCCAGCGCCAGCCATCGGAAATTGGAAACGGGATATGTGAGGAGCGAAAGAATCCGCCCCACCCGGTGCCACAGCGCCTGCGCCTTCGTCCAGTGAACCTCCAGCGGCGGAACCGGTGCCAGTTCCCCTGGCCGCACGTCGCTGGCCGGCGAGGAATCGATGGTCACCATAGCCTTCGCTTGCGCATCGCCCGTACTGGCCAGCACCCTTTCCTTTGATTTTTCTATGTTGCTGCCCGCCGCGAAGTTCACGTCGCTGGGCGGGATGGTGGTTGCGATGGCCATTGCCCAGAAGCAGCCAAGCAACAACGCCGCGGCGGCTGCGCGCAGCGGCGCTCCGGCTCGCCTCTGGCGCCACAGCAGCGCCCAGCCAACCAGCGCAAAGCCCAAAGACGCGACGAAGCCGTGGACCGAAAGGTTGGCCATGAGGCCCAGCAGCACCGCCAGCGCAAGCAGCCGCTTCTTCGTTAGCCCATGCGCCACTCCCGCCCGCAGGATCGCCGCCGTAGGAAACGCCAGCACCGCAAACAGCACATAGCTGCGGGCCACTACCGCATCCTGGTAGGCCAGCCAAAATCCAAAGGGCAAGAGAATGCGCAGCACCAGCGGAAACGGCGACCACCGCAACAGCACAAAGACACCCGCAGCCGCGATTGCCCCCGACGCCCAGTGCATGCCGGTAAAGCTGACTTGCAACCGGGTCAACACCCACAGCAGCGAGTGCCACAGCCCCGGCGACCCCTCGTAGCGAATGGCATGCGCCATCAGCGGCCACCAGCCGTGATCCCGCGCCAGCAGCCAGGCCTGGGCCTCGTCCGCCCACGGCTCATGCCAGATAATTCCCAGCGCGACGACCGCGCAGTACCCGGCCAGCACCGCAGACTCGAGCCAGGTCCAGCGCGTGGCCTGCGCGACAGGCAGTTCTACAGTTTGGGCCTCTGCAGTTCCGATTTCCGTAGTTCCGGTCTCGCCCCGCCGCTCCACGAGACTCAGCCCAGGATTTGCCGGCCGAGGCTGTTGCTGCATCCCTCCCCGCAGGGCGGCATCGCCTGGACGGCCAGTTCTCCTTACGAGACCCATTTCAGCAGTCGGATCACGCCCATCGGCGCCGCCTTCGAATGCGCGGACACATTCGTGCGCTCACTGATCTCCTGCCGCCGTCCGGCGTAGTAGCGATACGCCTGCACCAGCATCTCTTCGTTTGTAAGCGTCGGCTTCCAACCCAGGAGGCTCTGTATCTTGCTCGTATCGAAAAGAAAGTCTTCCCCGATCATCCGGTAGTGGTAGGGTCCCAGGGGCGACAACCGCAGACGATGGGCCAGGCTCATGGCCGCCATTGTGGGCCTCAGCGGCAGCGACCGCACCCGCGAGGAGCTGCCCGCCGCGTCGATGACCGCCTGATACACCTCCCGCAGCGGCTTCACGTTGGCTGAGCCCACGTGGAAAACCTCCGAACCCTCGGAGCGCAGCGACGCCAGGCAGGCACGCACCAGATCTTCCGCATAAATGAA
Source organism: uncultured Acidobacteriota bacterium (assembly GCA_963825195.1). Taxonomy (GTDB): domain Bacteria; phylum Acidobacteriota; class Terriglobia; order Terriglobales; family Acidobacteriaceae; genus Palsa-343. The sequence goes on along the minus strand of CAWGSD010000005.1, from coordinate 2,221,742 downwards.
CTGGTAACGGTTCGTGCCTTCGCCCACTACCCAAACCGTCTTCCCGTCCTCGATGAACTCGAAAAGGATGGTCAGCAGCCCCAGCCGCCCGCGGTCGATAATTGTGGGACAGCGCAGGATGGTTACGTCCATACTGCGCGTGTAGCGCCCAAGAATCTGTTCGGCGGCGAGCTTCGACTTCCCGTAAACCTCCACCGGTGCAGGAGCGTCGTCCTCCCGGATCGCATGCCCTGGATTCCGCGCCCACAGACAATTCGTCGACGTGAAAATCAGCTTCGGCACCCCATAACGCCGGCAGGCCTCCGCGATCATGCCTGTGGCATTGACGTTCGAGGTCCAGAGCTCTTCTTCATCAATGGAGAGCCCGTGCGCCAGCGTCGCCGCACAGTGAAAGACTGCGTCGTAGCTTCCATGGCCAAACGCTGAGTTCAGCAGCCACGGATCGCGCAGGTCGCCGGTGATTTTGGTCAGTCCCGGATGCCAGCTCGGGTCGGGCACCCGATCGATGCTGGTCACCTGGTAATGCTGTTGCAACAGGTGGCGCTTGAGAATGCCACCGAAAAAACCGGCCCCGCCGGTTACCAATACATGGGACATCAGAAGCGATCCTGGAATAGAAGTGGACGTGCCTCGTGATGGAGCCCCTCGGCGATGATCCGCCCTCCGGCCGGCTCACGATTCTTTATACGAAGAATCGAAGCGGCCGCAGACACAACAACCCAGGGAACACCTTGTCTTCTTGGATGACTCCCTCCGCCACGCGGATGCCCGCCGCAGCCTCAGGATCCAGCTTCGCGCTGGTATGTGCCGCTTTTTCCGCCGGTTTTCCGCTCGAGCCGCAGATCCCGAATCACAATCCCCTTATCCAGTGCCTTGCACATGTCGTACACGGTCAGCGCTGCCACCGCCGCGGCGGTCAGCGCCTCCATCTCCACACCGGTAGGCCCGGTTGTTGCCGCCGTGGCGCGAATGGCGATACCTTCCGCCGTCGCCTCGGCCCGCACATCAACAAAGCTCAGCGGCAGCGGGTGGCACATGGGAATCAGCTCGGCCGTCCTCTTCGCCCCCTGAATCCCCGCAATCCGCGCCACTTCCAGCGGATTCCCCTTGGGATTGTCCGCCAGAGCAGCGAGCGTCCCCGCAGACATCGCAACGAGAACCGAAGCTTCAGCTTCCCGCCGCGTCTCCGGCTTCCCGCTCACGTCCACCATCCGGGCGTCACCGGCCTCATCGAAATGCGACAACCTGCTCATCATCCATCAGAGTACCGCGGCCGCAGCTACCGCGGCGGCGCGTACTCTTGTGGTAGCTTCGTTCGTGGATAAAACGCCAGCCGACAGCGGACCGGCGCTGGAATTCCATTTGTTTCGGGGAGGGATCACCAATGAAACCAGCGATTTGCCGCCTTTCCTGTCTTTTCTTTGCCTTATCCCTCGGCGCGGCACTGAGCGCACAGCAGAATCCCGCCGGCGAACCGGGCCAGCCCAACGCATGGTGGAAGAACGCCGTCATCTACGAGATTTACCCGCGCAGCTTCCAGGACTCGAACGGAGACGGCATTGGCGATCTCAATGGCATCACCTCGCGCCTCGATTATCTGAAGAATCTCGGCGTCGACGCCATCTGGCTCACTCCCATCTATCCCTCGCCCCAGGTCGACTTTGGCTATGACATCTCCGATTACGAAGCCATCGATCCGCAGTACGGCACTCTGGCCGACTTCGACCGCCTCGTCGCCGAAGCGAAGAAGCGCAACATCGGCATCATCATGGACCTTGTCCTGAATCACACCTCCGACAAGCACCCGTGGTTTCTGGAGTCGCGGAGTTCCAGGGACAATCCGAAGCGCGACTGGTATGTGTGGCGCAACCCCGCTCCGAATGGAGGGCCGCCCAACAACTGGCAGTCCGATTTCGGCCACTCTGCCTGGCAGTGGGATCCAAAGACGAAACAGTACTACTACCACAAGTTCTATATCCAGCAGCCGGACCTCAACTGGGATAACCCGGAAGTTCGCAAGGCGATGTATGGCGTCGAACGCTTCTGGATCGATCACGGCGTCGCCGGCTTCCGCCTCGATGCCATTACTACCCTCTTTGAAGATCCGCAGGACCGGAATGAGGAGCCGGTTTTGAAGGATGGGCAGCAGCAGATCAATGCCTACGGGGATGTGGAGCTCAACGACAACATGACCAACAACCTCCCCGAGGTGCACGATGTGCTGCGCCAGCTGCGGGAGGTGGCCAACAGCTACCAGGGGCGGCAGGTTGTGCTGATCGGCGAGACTTATCTCAGCAGCATTCACGACCTTTACAAGATGTATGGCGGAGACAAGGATGACGAGCTGCAGCTCCCCATGGATATGCAGGTCGGCTTTATCAATCATTTCGATACCAGCGAGTTCCGCAGTCGGATCAACGAAGCAGAGACGGAGATTAACGGCAATGAACCGCTGTTTGTCTTCGATAACCATGACAACGCGCGCTGGGATCGCTACGATCATGCCGCCCATCATGAAAACGTCGGCCGCGTCATCGCCGCGGTCCTCTTCGCCTCGCGCGACACCGCGATGATGTACTACGGCGACGAGATCGGCATGGTCACGACTCCTCCAAAGACAAAGGCTGAGGTTCGCGATCCCGTGGGACTGACAGGCTGGCCCAAGGATAAAGGCCGCGACGGCGAGCGCACCCCCATGCAGTGGGACGCCGCTAAGGATGCGGGATTCTCCACCGCCGCGAAGACCTGGCTCCCCATCCCGCCCAGCTACAAAACCGTTAACGTGGCTGCGGAAGAGAAGGAGCCGGATTCGCTGCTGCACTGGTACAAGCAGCTCATCGAGATGAAGAAGCAGGATCCCGCTCTGCGTGAAGGGGAAGAGATCATGCTCAACAGCAGCGACAACAACGTGCTTTCATGGCTGCGCAAAGGGCCCAATGGAGAAGCCGTCGTCGTTGCCTGCAACTTCACCGATCAGCCGCAGACCGTGAGCCTCGACGTCTCCGCGCAGGGCGTTCAGGGCACGCATGCCACGACGTTGCTGAAAACGCCCGGCGCCGCCGATCCCGCTTCGCTGCAATCGGTCCAGCTCGGCCCCTTTGGCGTCTACATCGGCAAGGTGGAATAACGGCGCTCGGTTCAGACAGAAGCATGGGCCTGGAACCATGGGCTATCACGACATGCAGAGAAACTGGGGGCAACGAATCACGAAAAGACTCGGTTGCCTTGAAAGGGCACGGCTTCAGCCGTGCCGTGAGGATCGCAAAAAGAGTGCGGTTTTAGCCGCTGAGGGACGCCTCTTCTCCCCCTTCCGTGACCTTTCCGCATTGTGTTCAGACCTGGCCTGCCGGAGCAAAGGGCTTTTCATGCCTGGGTTGAACCATCAACCTCAGACTCGTTTGCCCCGACATGCCCGCTCCGCCACGGGCAGTGCCGGCATCCCGAGCCGCAACACGATCCACGCCGAAGATGGTACGCCTCGGTGAAGACAACGTACGGGCCTTCGCGATAATAGTCGCGGCCTTCGACCAGCGGCTCCGGTACTTTCACCTCAGACTCAGGCAATCGCACCGCCTTCGGCTTCTCGCGTTCCCCACGCGAATGCTGTTGGCAGGGGTATCTCCACCACCGCCGCCTCGGGCACCTGATCAGGCAGAGGCAACGTGACCGTGTTGCCCGGCACGCATGCAGGCCGCTCGCCGGGAATCACCACGCCCACCAGATTCATAGGATCCGCGGCAGCCACGGTCAGCGGTGGCATATCGGCGAGGGTGCGCGTGCGATTCGCCCGGAGCGCGTCGGCCGCTTCCGGCAGGGCAAACTGCTCGCCGCCAAATCCCGACACGAAGCGTCCTCCGCGCACAATACCGCGTGCCTCCAGCCGCCGGAACATCCCCACCAGTTCCCGCCACGCGGGCACCGTCGTCTCCCGCGCCAGCACATCGCGCAGCACAATGCCATACCGCCGCAGCAGCATTCTGCAGGCCGACTCCACCTGCGCATCGTGCCGAAGAGCCGCTTCGCCGGCAGTCTCCTGCTGGCCCGCCTCTGCCGGATCGCTCAGCATCGCCCATCGTCCCGATGCGTTTCTCCCCGCAGCCTTCGTTCGTCCCGGCGCAGCAAACGTCCGCTTGCGTCGCGGATCGACCAGCATACGCAGGCTGTCGAAGCCATCCGCCGTTACCAGCCCCGCTGCCACCAGTTCCCACAGCGCGCGATGCACATCTTCCGCCGGCGCGCTCATCATGCGGATCAAATCCGATGCAAACATCGCCCCGCGCTCGCCCAGACAGGAACGCACCCGATTCGCCAGCTCGCTCAGACACGCGCTCAGATTCGCCTCAGGAATTTGCCGCCGCGACAGGCACAAATCCATCCACAGCGCTTCTTCCCGCACAAAAAACGTTACCGGCGCCTGGCTGGTGGGCACCACGCGACGCGGGCCGCCGCTGGCCACATCGGCAAATGCGGGATGCGGAGAGATGCGCCCCCACCCAACCGCGCCTGTTAAACACAGCGCATCCAGCCAGCGCGGATCGTATCCCGCCACCCGCTGCGGCAAGATCGAGCGCTCCCACTCCACCGCCGGCGCCTCAAACCCCTCCAGCGCGCGCAGCGCCTCCAGCAATCCCTGTTCCCCGGATAACTGCCGCTGCTGTCCCAGGTGCTGCCAGTCCAGCAGGAAGCGCATGTACACAGCAGGCGTGACCGGCTCAATCTGCTTTCGCAGGGTATGCAGCGTGCGCTTATGAATGCGCTGCAGAATGCGCCGCTCGCACCACTCCACCTCGATATCGGCCACGGCCTCCTGGCCTGCGGCCCGTTCAAAATTTCCCCGCAGGATCGTCCCTGTCGATTCCAGCCGCAGCATCTGCTTCCAGACCTCGCCCGCATCGACCCCCAGGCGTGCAGCCATCCCCGCCGAGGTCACCGGGCCCAGAATCTGTAACCATCCCTGCAGCGTTTTCTTTAGGACGTCTTCGGCGTCCGGCGTTTCCTCGCCAATTTGTAACAAAGCCGCACCGGAATTTCCGGCCATCTCCAGATCGGCCCACAAAGTCCGCAGCCACGCCAGCCGTTCCACTGCAACGAAATATTGTCTGCCGTTTGCCCGCACTAGCGTTGCCCGGCTCTGCCGCTCCAGCCGCTCCAGAAAGACCTCCCAGTCGCGGCAGGCTGGCGAAGACGACAGCGTCTCCACGGGCAGCACCACCAATGCGCACAGCAAATCATGTAGCTCATGCTCGTCGCGAATGTCCGGCCAGATCTCCTCCCGCACCTCGGCAATCGCTTCCGGAGACAACCGGCCTGCCTCGCCGAGTACCGCGTCCGGCAGCACCCCGCGCATCTGCACTGCGCGGGCCCGCCGCTCTTCCAGGCCGGCGTCATCCAGATACGAATACGGCTTGGCCGTCAGCAATTCATGCGCAAAGGCCGAAGGCGTCGTCGTATCCACCGCTACACACCGGATCCGCCCGTCGTGCATGGCCGCGAGCACATTCTTCAATCCGGCAAGGTCCATCGCCTCGCCCAGCACGTCCCGCATTACTTCCTTCACCAGCGGGTGATCGGGAATCTGAATGTCGCCCTCAATATTTTCGAAGCACGCCGCCGCCTGAGGAAAGACGCTGGCGAGCAGGTCGTCGGAGCGAATCCTCTGCACCTGAGGCGCAACTTTTTTCCCTTTTTGAAACCGCAACAGTTGCAAACTTCGTGAGGCATCCCAGCGCCAGCGCGTCTTGAAGACAGGCGCCGCCAGCGAGGCCTGCTCCAGCAGTTCCGTCACCGTCGTCTCCGTCAGGAAATGAAAGACATCGCTCAGGGGAAAGCTGTGCTGCTCCGCCAGGCAGATATTCAGGCCGTTGTCAGTCGCCGCCGCCTGCAGTTCAAAATTGAATCCGCGGCAGAACCGCTTCCGGAGCGCCAGCCCCCACGCCTTGTTGATCCGCCCCCCAAAGGGCGCGTGCAGGATGAGCTGCATGCCGCCGCCTTCGTCGAAGAAACGTTCTGCAACAATCTCGGTTACAGAAGGAACCGTGCCCAGCACCGCCCGTCCAGCCACTACGTAGCTGATGAGTTGTTCCGCGCCCGCGTCATTCACGCCGCATTCGGCCTTCAGCAGGGCGACCGCCTCAGCCACGTCCGGTGAGGCCTGGCTTACATACCCTGGCAGCACGTCCCGGGTGCGCCGATCGATCTCCACCCTCAGTTCGGAAATAAACTCCGACAGCTGCCGCGAACGCTGTGGCGCCTCGCCAAACCAGAAAGGCAGGGTCGGTGGCTGCCCCTGCGCGTCTTCCACCAGCACCCGGCCCGCAGCTTCAATACGAAGGATCCGCCAGCTGGTGTTGCCCAGTTGCACTACGTCTCCTGGAGACGAGTCCACGGCAAAATGTTCGTCCAGCGTGGCAATTTGTACGCCTTCCGGTTGCAAAATCACCGGAAACAGCGCGGCATCCGGAATCGCTCCGCCGTTGGTGATGGCCGTGGTGCGCGCGCCACGACGCGCCTGCACCCGCCCGTGCACGCGATCCCGCAGCAGATACGCCCCATACCGCCCGCGGCTCGATTCGATGCCCTCCGTCAACAGGCAGAGCGCTTCGTCAAACTCCTCCCAGCCCAGATCCCGGTACGGATGTGCTCGGCGAAACACCTGGTAGAGCGCTCGCTCCTCCCACGGCTCGGCACCGCACGCAGCCACAATCTGTTGCATCAGGACGTCGAAGGGTTTCGCGGGAATCTCCAGCCGGTCCAGCACGCCCGAACGCATCGCCCGCACCAGCGCAGCCTGTTCCACCAGATCGTCGCGCGTCAGCGCAAAGAATCGACCCTTCGGCACCGCGCCGCGCCAGTGGCCTGCGCGTCCCACCCGCTGCATCGCTACCGAAATCGCCCGCGGCGACTGAATTTGGCACACCAGATCCACCGCGCCGATATCGATGCCCAGTTCGAGCGAGGCCGTCGCGATCAGGACGCGAATCTCACCCGCCTTCAGCCGCCGCTCCGACTCCAGCCGCAGCCGGCGCGAGAGGCTGCCATGATGGCACGCGACGTTCTCCACTCCCAGACGCTCGCCCAGCTGAAACGCCAGCCGCTCCGCCATGCTCCGTGTGTTCACAAACACCAGCGTCGAACGGTGCTGCGTCGTCAGCTCCGCGATGCGCGTGTACACGCTCTCCCAAACCGCCATGGTCGCCACCGAGCCCAGTTCGTCGGTCGGCACTTCCACGGCAAGGTCCAGCGCGCGCCGCTGCCCCGCCTGCACAATGGCGACTTCGTTCCCGCGCGCGCCTCCCAGAAACTCCGCCACCAGCTCGATGGGATTCTGCGTGGCCGACAACCCAATGCGTAACGGCGCCGGATGCATGAGCAGGCTCGCGCCCGCCGTCAGGTTGTTCTCCCCGCCCACCAGCGCATCCAGCCGCTCCAGCGACAGCGCCAGATGCGAACCACGCTTGTCATCGGCGATGGCGTGAATCTCGTCGACGATCACGGTATGCACGCGCCGCAGATGTTCGCGGCTCTTTTCTGCCGTCAGCAGGATGTACAGCGACTCCGGCGTCGTCACCAGAATGTGGGGCGGCGTCTTCAGCATCGCGCGCCGCTCGGCTGCGGGCGTATCGCCGGTGCGCACCGCGGCACGTATTGGTGGGCACAGGTAGCCGCGCATCAGCGCCAGCTGCTGGATCTCCCGCAGCGGAAGTTCCAGGTTCTTCTGCACGTCGTTGGAAAGTGCTTTGAGAGGCGAAACATAAACGACTTCGGTCTCGCACCCCAGCGCCCCATCGAGCGCCTTGCGAATCAGCCCATCGATGCAGATCAGAAATGCAGCCAGCGTTTTGCCCGACCCGGTGGGTGCGGAGATCAGCACCGGCCTGCCTGTCCGGATCAGCGGCCAGCCCTGCTCCTGCGGTTCGGTTGGAGTCGCAAAGCGGCGCACGAACCACTCCTGCACCAGCGGGTGCGCCCACGCAAGGCTTGGGGGAGTGTCGAAGTCCGGAAGACTTTCCGGGACTGGGGTCACCGGCGACAGCATCCTGCTATTCTATCGCGATCTTCGTTGATTCTTCGCCTCGGGTTTGTAGTATGACTCGCGCGAGGCAACCGCGGCTCCTCCGACTGACGTTTGGCCGAATTCTCGGCCAAACGTCAGTCGTCGGGGAAAGCGAATTTGAGGGGCAGAAAATCAGATCAGGCGAACGCCTTAAAGGCGAGCACGGCATTGAGGCCGCCAAAGGCGAAGGAGTTGGACAGGCAGGCCTCGACCGCGCGGGCACGCGCCTGGTTGGGAATGACGTCCAGATCGCAGGCTGGATCGGGCGAGAGGAAGTTAGCGGTGGGGGGCAGCATTCCATCGCGGAGACTCAGCACGCAAGCCACCGCCTCCAGCGCGCCAGCGGCTCCGAGAGCATGGCCGTGCATGGATTTGGTGGAGCTGACGGCGAGCCGTTCGGCATGCTCGTTGAAGGTGCAGCGAATGGCGGCGGTTTCGGTCCGGTCGTTGGCTTCGGTAGCCGTACCGTGGGCGTTGATATAGCCAAACTGTTCCGGAGCCAGTCCGGAATCCTGAATGGCCAGACGCATGGCGCGGCTCGCTCCGGTTGAAGCAGGCTGCGTGATGTGACTGGCATCCGCCGACATGCCGAAGCCGACGATCTCAGCGATGGGGCGCGCGCCCCGCGCCAGTGCGGTCTCCAGAGGCTCGAGCACCAGCATCGCGCCGCCTTCGCCGAGGATCATGCCGCTGCGCTCGGCGGAAAACGGACGGCAGGTATCTTTGCTGATCACGCGCAGAGCCTCCCAGGCCTTCAGATTGCCCAGGAAGAAGGGAGCTTCGCTGCCGCCGGCGATGGCCATGGGGGCAGCTCCGGAACGGACCATCCAGAAGGCCTGTCCGATGGCGTGGGTCGAGGAGGCGCAGGCGGTGGAGATGGTATAAGCCGGCCCTTCGAGGCCGAACTGCATCGAGATATGGCTGGCACCGGCATTGCTCATGCTCAGTGGGATGGTGAGGGGATGGACGCGGCTCCTGCCGTTGTGGAACAGCTCCCAATACCCGGTCTCTTCAATGGATCGGCCGCCGAGGCAGCAGCCGGTGATCACAGCCGTGGTTTCACGCAGGCGGGGGGTCCATTCAACCCCGGCCTGGGCAATGGCTTCGCGGGCGGTGAGGACCGCGAATTGCGCGAAGCGATCCATGAAGCCGATCTGGGGAGCATCAAAATGATCTTCGGGGACGTAGTCCAGAACTTCCGCGCCATTCTGAAAACGGATCTGCCACTGATCCATGCCCTGAATTTTGCGGATTCCCGAGGTGCCGGCTAGCAATGCGCGCCAAAAGTCGGCGGAATTATTGCCGAGCGCGCTGATCGCGCCTGCTCCGGTGACGACGACGCGGCGCACGTTACTCCCCAGGCGAAGCACTGTTCTTCGCCTGAACCAGTTGGGTCACGCCCTCGATCATCTCCTGGATATTTTTGACCTGTTTCGCATCCTCGTCGTTGATTTCAATGTCGAACTCGTTTTCAAGGTCGAAGAGGATGTTGAGCCGGTCAAGCGAATCCATCCCCAGCGATTCGAAGCTGCTGTCGGGTTGAACACTCTCGAGTGGGATGCGCTTCGAGGTCGCGATGACCTTCAATACTCGATCCTGGATGGTTTGTTCTCTCAATGTCAGGGTGGCCCTCGTCCTGTGGAAAAAACTCCTGCGGTGGAAACGGCAGCAAGCAATTCTAGCGCGAAAGAGGGCCAAAACTGAATAACTCCTGTGGCCGGGGTGAGCAACCGGGTTCCCGAAAAGATGAACAAACAGAAAGAGAAACCATGAGTCATCAACAATCTGGCGCGGGGATTTTCAGGCTAAGCGGGAGTGCTAAGCGGGAGTTTGGAGACGCACCGGGCCGCCCCCGGGTCGATGCAGGCGGGATCAGTAGATGCGGGTGCCGATGACCTGTGTGCCTGCCGAACTGGACTCGATACTGGTGGAGCGCAGCAATATCTCGAAGAAGCGTAGCGAGCCGTCGGGGCGGCGGGCTCGGCCCAGAATTGCGGCGATGGCGGCGGGATGAAGGAGGGTTTCCCCGGCGGCCTGGGTACCGGCGACGTCCAGCCCCTGCAGAACCAGCAGGCGCCCACTGCCCTCGAGGTTGGGAAGGCAGGAGATAAGAGCGAAGGTTTCGTGCGCCGGCTCGTTCCAGTGGCTCACGTACGTCGCTTGCTCACCGGGTTGCGGTTTGGAGTTGACGATCGAAGCCCCCTCCATTCCTTCGCCATAAACAATGCGAAAGTTGGCATTATTCTCGGCGATCGCGGCCCAGGGATTACTCCCCACCGACCCCAGAATTATGGCGTTGGCGTTCCGCAGATCATCGAGACGGAGGTCTCGCGGGAAGCGCAGCACAGCGTGGTCGGGATGGAACTCGGGCAGCCGGGTGAGTCCGGAGATGATCTGCAGGTCGACGAAGCTGGTGAAGTGCTGGGTCTTCAGATCGTCGGCGCTGTGCGCATCGATGAACGGCAGTGTCGGCTGGGAGTATCCGCCGTCGATGTAGCTTGCCAGAGAAACGGGGCGGCGGGAGAGATCCTTCGAGCAGGTTCAATCCGGCGTCGGAGGGGACGATGTAGGTGGTGGCAGGGCCGCTGAAGAGCGCCGTCCAGAGCGGCGCAGTCGGCTCTGCCGCGGTGCTGGGCGGGACGTGCACGCGCGTTGCTGCGAACCATACGAGAGCGCCAAGAATCGTGCTGTAAACGGTCACGAGGAGAGCAAAAAGCCACAGACGCCCGTTGCTCCGCTGCGGGGCAGGCGGCGCGACCGACGGCAGAGGCGGGGGAGCAGGCCGGTCTTCATGAATGCTGATCGGCGCAGAGGGCTCGGAGACCTCGGGCTCCGCCGCGTACCCGGAAGCCGGCACAAAGATCGGGATGTAGCCGCCGAGCGGTATGTCGATATGCAGGGGCTCCCGCGCGCCTTCCTCCGCGAAATATTCGGCGAGACGCCGGCGCAACTGGCGGGCGTAATTGCGGACGATGTTGTCCTCGATGGTGCGATAGCTGGCCGGCCGGTCGAAGACCCGGACGCCAATCTGATGCTCGGTAATTTCGCTGGTGCGGCCCTCGAGGGTCTCGGCAACGATGTGCAGGAGAAACCTGGAAAGCAGCAGGGAACGGGCAAAGTACCGGCTGGCGACTACACGCTGCGCGAGCTGCCAGCGCGGGTCGGCCTCCCGCTCGTCGCGCGGCGATGCGAGAGGGGGCAGAACTATCTCTTCAGGATCGACAGCGGCCGAACGTCCCAGCATGGTTATCTTCCCGGAGAATGTCCGAGGGAAAAATCATAATTGCCTCAGGGTAGTGCTCGCCAGTAAACATGCGATGAAGCGGCGGTTCGGAGCCGAACTGCGCGGGCCATTCACCGCAATTTAAAAGTTACGATAAGCAATTATATTTCAATAACTTGCAAGATGTTATCACAGGTGTATTCACGCGGGGAAAGGGGTGTAAACACTTCCGCCGCTGGAGCGCGGAGACGAATATGGGCGCTGTCGGTTACGACGACAGAGCGGACGGAGCGCAACCCGTCCGCCATACGATACGCGGTGACTTTGGAGGCAGATTTGAGACGGCAACTACGACGCAGCAGGGCAGGCATTTTTCTCGAGACGATGGCAGCAGTGTTCCTCTTCCTGCTGCCATGCGGCATGATGGCACAGATCGATACCGGCGGTATTACAGGTACGGTCAAGGATCCTTCGGGCGCGGTGGTCAACCGAGCGAAAATTACGCTGACCAACGTGGCTACAAACGTAAAGACGGTCACGAATTCGACCTCAACCGGGACCTACTTTTTCGGGGGCCTGCTTCCGGGGACCTATGCCATCGAGGCATCCGCCAGCGGATTCAGAAACTATATCGTTCAGGGCCTTGAAGTTCACGTGCAGCAGACCCTGACGGTCGATCTGCCGCTGGCTACGGGCAGTGTCCAGCAGCAAGTCACGGTGACCGCGGCGGCTCCGCTGCTGGAAGCGGAAAACGCAGCCGTCGGCCAGACCATCACCACACAGACGGTGAATGACCTCCCGCTGGCGACCCGCGACTGGGGTTCGCTGGCCCAGCTCTCAGCGGGTGTCTCGACGGCTCCGCCCGGGCAGCCCACGGCGGACTCCGGAAGCACCGAAAGCGCCTACTTCTCGGTTGACGGCGTGAACGTCTGGCAAAACGACTTCCGGCTGGACGGGATTAACGACAACATCGAGTTCTACGGCGGCAACTATACGGGAACGAACGCGGCCATTGTGCCGCCGCCCGACGCGGTCGAGGAGTTCAAGGTTCAGAACGGCGATTTCAACGCGGAATTTGGCCATTCCACCGGCGGTGTGATCAATGCCGCCATCAAGTCGGGCAGCAACCAGCTGCATGGCGACGTGTGGGAGTACCTGCGCAACGACGCTTTCAACGCCAACTACTTCTTTAACAGCGGTCACCCCGTCCCGGAATATCGCCAGAATCTGTTCGGAGGAACGATTGGCGGTCCGGTCCTTATACCGCACGTCCTGAATGGTAGGGACAAGACCTTTTTCTTCTTTGATTATCAGGGCGGACGCTACGTCATCCCGGTTCCCGCCACCAGCACGGTTCCCACCGCGGGCATGGCCTCCAGCGGATTCACGAACCTGCAGGATCTGATCGCAGATAACAGCGGCACGGGAACCGATGCTCTCGGCCGCACGATCCCGCACGGCGCCATCCTCGATCCGGCGACCACGCGCGTTATTCCAGCCAGCGGCGTCGACCCGATTACCGGCCTCACCGGACCGGCGGGGAGCTATGTGCGCGATCCCTTCTATGGATGCAGCGCGTCCGGCGGCTGCCCCGCGGCCAATACGCTGCCCGGCGGGCCGCTGACCGGGATAACCAACTTCACCACCCCGAGCCAGGAGGCGTTGCTCAACACCATCCCGACCTCGAGGATCGATGCGAATGCAGTGAATCTGTTGAGCGTCTACCCGGCGCCGACGGCTCCCGGGCTGGCCAACAATTTCCTCTGGGTTCCCAAAGAGCCCCACAACACGAACACGTATGACATTCGCATCGACGAGGACATCAACCCCAACAACATCCTGTTCGGGGTCTACGACCGAAGCCTCTACACCACGGATGTTCCCTCGAGCCTGCCCGGCCTGGCGGTAGGAGAGACGGGCGGCCGCGTCGACAGCCTGCCGGCGTATGCATGGGCCGTTGGTTACACGCATGTCTTCTCCCCTGCGCTGACCAATGAAATGCACGTGGGGATGGTGCACAGCAATAAGCTGCAACAATCCGTTTACGGAAACACCTTTGGAATCCCGGCCCAATATGGCATCCAGGGAGTGCCGCAGGTAGCCAATAATGGCGGCCTTCCTCCCATCACGATCAACGGGCTGACCCACATCGGAGTGGGCAATTACACGCCGACTCTCCAGTATGTGTACAGCATCGAAGGAGCGGACAGCGTAACCAGGGTGTTCCGCAACCATACGTTCAAGACCGGATTTCAGATCGACGATCTGGAAGGGGATATCTCGCAGCCGCCGCAGGGGCGCGGTGATTTCAATTTCACCGGACAATACACCGACATTCCCAACCAGAACAGCAGCCTGAACGGGCTTGGCGACTTACTGGTTACTCCGATGACGTCCTCGGTCGGAGGCGTAAACGATGTAGGCGGGATGGGCAGCTTCTCCGGCTCGAATATCGCCGCTACCGACGACCATCGCTGGTACTGGGGCGCGTATTTCCAGGATGACTGGAAGGCCACTCCCAATCTGACTCTGAACCTTGGCCTGCGCTGGGACTACTTCACTCCGTACGCGGAGGTTCACGGACGCCAGGCTAACTTTGTTCCCGTGGGCGGCAACGGCAACAGCGGAACCTATTACATGCCGACCAAAGGCTGCGCCGTCCCCCGGTCGTATTCGTTCGACGCACTGCTGGCCAGCAGCAACATCAGTCTGGACTGCGTTGGAGGCATGGATCTGGGGAATGCCCAGACCACCAACTTTGCGCCGCGCATCGGATTTGCCTACCGCATCACGCCGAGGCTGGTCGCGCGGGGAGGGTTCGGCACCGCCTACGGCGCCCTGGGCAATCTCGGTTATGGAGGCACGCTGGGCACCAACTATCCCTTTGTCTATGTTTCGGCGTTCAACAGCCCCGATTCGCAGCACCCCCTGCTTCTCTCCAACGGCCAGCCCGCGACCATAGAGCAGGCCTTCAGCACCATTAACATCTCCGATCCGACCATCAACAGCGGGCAGGGCCTGAATCTTTACGGACGTCAGTACAACTTCCAGACCCCGTACGTCCAGACCGAGAATCTGACGGTTCAGGATCAGTTTACGAACCACGACTCCATTCAGGTCGGATTTGTTGGAACGCAGGGACGGCACCTGGACAATCTCGGCTATAACAACTCTCCGACGGAGATTCTGCCGCCGTCGGTGAATCCTCAGAGCTATGTTCCCTTCCCGAATTTCGCCCGTAACGCGACCTATGAGACCACCAATGCCACGAGCAGTTATAACTCTCTGCAAACTACGTATGAACATCAGATGAGTTATGGATTGTATCTGCTCGCCAATTACACCTGGAGTAAGTGCATGAGCGATCAGCACACCCAAGCCGGCCAGAACCAGCAGTACCGGGCCGAGTGGCTGCCCGGCTTTGGCATCTCCCGCGACTACGCCCTTTGCGATGCCGATGCGACGCACATTGTTCACGTGGCCGGCTCTTACGATCTGCCCTTCGGCCGGGGCCGCACCTTCATGGCCAATGCCAACAAGGTCACGGATGCGGCTCTCGGCGGTTGGACGGTCAACTTCATCTACAGCTACCAGAGCGGTCAGCCCTTTACGGTGACCTGCCCCGTCGCCACTTCTGAATTCGGCTGTTTCGCGGATGTGGTGCAGGGACAAAGCCTGTACGCCGGACCGCACAACCACACACAATGGCTGAATCCGGCTGCATTCTCGCAGCCGCCGCTCGCGACCGCGATCGGGCAAACCGACTACTCGCCGCTGGGCGGAGGTCAGGAGCAGGCGCGCGGACCGTCGTTTGCCAACCTGGATTCGTCGATTCTGAAGAACTTTTCGATCACGGAATCCGTTCACATGCAGTTCCGCGCCGAGGCGTTCAATACCACGAATACGCCGCCGTTCTCACAGCCGGGGAATCTGAACTTCACCAACCTGAAGGGCGGGTTCAGTTCCATCACCAGCACAAAAAACACCAACCAGAACAACGGAGCCCGCACCCTGCAGTTCGCTCTCAAGCTGTTCTACTGACGCAGGCGGGCAGCAAACATGCGCCAACGACGGGTCTCCTGGGTGGCTCGATGCCACGCAGGAGACCCGTTCCAGTTTTATTGTGGACTTTAGCCTATGGTGCTCTGACCGCATGATTGGGTCCTTCGTACAGGATGGTCCCGCGTCAGCGACGGCGGCAAAAGCCCCGGCCCTGAGGCTCTGCGAAAAACTCGCGCCGCCGGAGCGGTGGGCAAAACTTGAAGCGGTTGGTCCGGCATATCACACAGCAGGAATCTACTCTCAATGGAACATCCGCAACTTTCGGTGCCAGAGTGCAGGCGACTTATCCTCAATATGATTTTGTGTCGCTGCGATCTCCAGACGCTCTGCCCGGGTCTTTCAACAGCCACAAAATAAGTGGACACTTCCATCGAACCACGACAGAGCTTGCCTCGACGAAATCACTGAGTATGGACGGCCAGAAGACCACGCCTACTTCTTCGTCAGGCTCAGCGTGAATACTGTCCCATTTGGATTCGATTCCTCGAGGCAGACGCTACCACCATGCTCTTCAGCTATTCGGCGAGCCAGGGTGAGCCCTAGGCCAGTTCCGTTGGGTTTTCCTGCAGTCACGAACGGATCGAACAGCGTCTCCCGAACACAGGCAGGTATGCCGGGACCATTGTCCAGGATCGTCACATAGATCCGCTCATCGACTTCCGTAAGATGGGCCTCTACCTCAGGAACGCGAGTTGAGTGTGACGCAGCTTGGCAGGCATTGAGTAGCAGGTTAAAGATGGCGCTTTCAAGATTTATCGCGTCGATATCTGCTTTCGCCGGAGGTAACTTGCCGACTTTGATGGACACGTTGCGCCCGTCAGGATGAAACTTCGCTGCCGCAGCAGCTTTCTCAACAACCACGGAAACACTCTCATGGACAACCGGGTTTTTTCGTCCACTGCTGCCGAATTGCACTAGTGAATCAAGGCGTTCGATCATCGCGAGCACTGCTTCTTGAATTTCGATCACCAGCTCAGCCTTCTCACTCGCAGAGAAATCGTGGCGTTCGAGGAACTCGGCGTTCGCATAGATCGCCGAGAGCGAGTGACGCATATCGTGGGATATCGTGCATGCCATCCTGCCGATGGTCGACATCCTCTCCGCCACTGTCAGTTGGCTTTGTGCACGCCCCTGCCGTGCGTTTCGCAGATCAAGACGAACTCCTTTATCGAACATGAGGATATTGCCGCTGCCTGAAATTTCTGTTTCCCTACGGTGTGCTCTCACTGTTCCTCCCTGTGTGTAGCCGTGGCTTTGGGAATTGTCTGTCGTAGATCTTGTCGATATCCGGCACCGGATTCATGCAAGTCGTCGACGGCTCAGCGGAATCGCTATGCGGTTCAGATTTACGAAGGCTCGATCTCGGCGTCTGCTGCAAAAAAGAATGGTGCTCTGACCACTTCTTGCCTCTTCCTGTTTCGCCATCGATGAGAACCGTGGACTCGATGTACTCCACAGTTCGAACGAGGTCCAGCATTTTCATCAGATCCGTGCTGCATCTGAACATTCCTTCAAATTCCTGCCGCGAGGAGAGGTCTCGGTTGGCAAAGCCCATACTTAGGAAACTTTATGCGTCCGGGAAGGCAATATTTGACCCTCCTCTACTCGCCTCCTACGCCGTCTCTGCGATCCGCTCTCACGACATCCCCAAAATCAGTGGAACTCTGTGCCCTTTAGCTGGAGTGTGGAACAAACTTCGCCATGCGAACAACCCCAGATGGTCGGTTCGTTGGCCAGATATATGGTAGGAGGCGGTGCTAATACTTGCAGGGAGGCCCGATACCCATACTTTTGGGTTGTCGGAGCGTGTTTAGTATTTCGGAGGCCCGATGTGCTTCCTCCCGAATAGCCGTGCATCAACGGACCAGGCACCAGGTCCGATCATTGCCAGGCTGGCACCGAGAATGGCCAGCATCAGGGGAACCAGCGGATCGCCGACGCGCGACAAAACAACCCACAGCTCAACAATGGTAACGAGTAGTCCTCCGACTGGGGTCCACAACCCGACGAGGAGAAGTATTCCAGCGCCAGCTCCGATGAGGTGCGGAGTGATTGGCACAAACTGAGATGCTTTCCCCAGGTGTGTGATCCCGCAATAAAGAAGAACAGTGCCCGTCAGTAGCCGCTGGAGTAGAAGTCCTCCACCAGGCCAGCCGTCGGCAAACGTTGAAAATAAGCGTTGCAGAGCGCCCCCCGTTGCATCCTAAGATATTTGCAGCGGGACACGAAAGGGTTGAAGGCTGAGGTCTGAAGCCCTACTTATAGGGGGTATGCAGCTCAATAATTCCGCGCCTTAGGCCAATCGTAACTGCATGGGTCCGATCGTTAGCGGCGAGCTTGGAGAGTATGTTTGTAATGTGCCCCTTGACGGTCGCTTCGCCGATCGAGAGCTGATCGGCGATCTGCTTATTGGCGTTGCCGGCGGCAATTAAACGTAGTACATCGATTTCACGTGGGCTCAACTCATCATCCGCAGCGTGGTCAGCCAACTCTACCGCAATCTCCGGAGGTATCCGCTTTTTTCCGGCATGGACAGCACGGATTGCGTCCAGTAGCTCTCGGTGTACGTGCCCCTTCAATATGTAACCCCGGGCACCGGCTTTAAGCGCTCGCAGAACTTGAATGTCGCCGGTGTAGGTCGTCAGGACAATGATCCGCGCGTTGGGGAATTCGCTCTGAATGCGGTTGATTGCCTCGATGCCATTCAAACCCGGCATCTGGAGATCCATCAAGGTTACGTCCGGACGGTGTGATCGAAACTTTTCAATCGCTTCCTCTCCGTTGGACGCCTCCGCCACTAACTTCATATCAGGTTCAGTGTTAACCAGGGCGGCAATCCCCTCGCGCAGGAGCGCGTGGTCATCGACGGTGAGGATTCGAATCAGACAAGGACCGATGCTCATGAATTCTCGCCTTTCGGAACATTCTGAATCTAACGCGATCATACGATTTTTCGTAGGCTACGGCGGCCGGAACCGTCAACTGGACCTCCGTACCCGCTCCGACTTCACTCCAAAAGTCCAATCGTACTCCGAGTTTTTGTGCACGCTCACGAAGACCGGTTAATCCCCAGTGTCCGGCGCGCCCACCAGCTTCAAGCACATTGGGGTCCATTCCCTTTCCATCGTCGCGTACGCGCATTCGAAACAGGTGATCCTCAAATCGAATCTCGGCTTCGATCCGCTGTGCATGGGCGTGCTGGAAAGCATTTCGCAGTAATTCGCGTGCGATTCCGTAGACTTCCTCCTGGAGGATCGGAGACAATCTTCGCCGCTCGCCCTCTACGATCACGCGGAAGAGTGGACCATTGCCGTTCGCATCCTCAAAGGCCGCCAGTTCCTGACCCATTGCCGTCAGCAATTCTGCCAGATCGCTCTGAGCAACCGGTTCGGAACGCAAGTCCCCAATAGCGCCCCGGCTCTCGGTAATTGCCTGCTCCGTTCTGGCGATCGCGCCATCGAGAGCTTGCATTGCTTGCTCCGGTCGCCCGGGTAGCATGTTGCGAGCTGCCTGAAATCGAAACATGAGTCCGTGAAAACTTTGCAGCAGGGTATCGTGCAATTCCCGCGCGATGCGGGTCCGCTCGCCGAGGCGAGCTTCCAACATCATGTTGAACTGCTGCTGCAGCTGTTGAAGACGAAGTTGATAGAGCGCCCACAGCAATAAAACAAAACCTGCCAGGCACGAGGCGCTGAACCAGATCGTCTGATACCAGGCTGGCGTGACCACGAAGCCCAGAGTTGCTCCTTCTTCGTTCCAGACGCCGTCGCCATTGCAGGCGATCACGCGAAACTTGTACTTCCCTGGGCGAAGATCGTTATAAAATGCCTGTCGCCGCGTCCCGGGTTCCTGCCACTCCGTATCATGTCCTTCAAGCTTGTACTGGAAGAGCACACGTTCCGGGATCGACAGACTAAGAGCCGTATAGTCGATCTCGATATTTTTTGTATTGTGATTCAGTACGATCCCGTCGACTGGAGCTACCACCTTATTGCCGACTTTTACTGTTTCGATATCCACTGGTGGAGGCAGATCGTTCTTCCTGATGCGCCGCGGATTCACATAGGCGATCCCGTTTGCGGTGTCAAACCAGATGCGTCCATCCCTGGTCCGGGCAATCAGCGGCATCAGGAACGAGTAGCGCGGATTTCCAGGCAGGTCGCCAAACATGTTGAAGGATTCATAACGAATGCGATAGGCGGGGTTCGCAACGGCGCGATCAAGGTCGCCGGCTGGAATTCGCAGGACTCCAACATTGGTGACAATCCACCAGTAGCCGTCGTCGTCTTCGACCATGCCGAAGACGGACTGCGCGGGAAGTCCGTTAGACCTGGAGATCGGGAGAAAACGGCCATTCTCAAATTTGCTCAGACCGCCCCATCCGCCTGCCCAGACGTTACCTGCGCGATCATGATAGATCGTGTAAACCGGCCCCTGTGGAACACCGTCGCTGGTTCCGAAGAATTGGGGCTTTCCGTGGTCGTAGAGCGCCACATGACTATATTGGCCCACCCAGATCCGGCCGTTTCGATCTGCATACAAATACTCCCAGGGATAGACCGCCTCCGATTGATTTGCGATTTTTGTGAGTACGCCATCGGCCAGACGGAAAAGACCCTGATCCAGATCGAACAACCAAATGCCACCCTCCCCATCACGGGTAATCCCCACGGTATGCCTCAGGACTACACCCCCCGGCAAGGGATGCTCAGAACCGATGACATGAAAGAACCGTTTTGGGATCCCCGGCAGGGGAGGCTCAGAGCCGATGACACCGACGAACCGTCCTTGTTGGAACCGGGAAACGTTTATCGGATCTTCATCGAGGAGCCATAGAACATCACTCTCGTCTTCGAACATCGAGGTTGCCCCATACCGAGACTTTACCTCGTGATCGCCGCGAGGACTAATGCGCATGATCCTTTCGTTCCAGGCGAAGGTCCAGAGGCTGCCATCGCTTGTGCCCAGGATACCCCTGGGCATGCTGGGGTGGAGAATGGAGACAGGAGTAAATGGGCTGTCCCGAAAGCGGTCGAGTCCACGGCTCGTTCCCGACCAAATGTTGCCTTCCCGATCTTCGAACAGGGCATAGACATAATTTCCCGAGAGCCCATCTCTCTTCGTAAATTGTTCGGCTTCCGGGTCATATTGGGCAATCTGATGGCCTCGGATTCGGTCCGGATGGGCAATACGGCGCAGGCCATCGTCGGGCGAACCAACCCAAAGACCACCATCCCGATCGAAGAGTACCCAGCTGGCGCCGCCGCGAACTTCGGTCATCGGACTGTGATTCTCCGATCGCCGCACGGTGTGGGCAGATCGCCTGTTTTCGGAAATCCAAATCGCGCCGTCAGGAGCTTCTACAAAATTGGACAGGGTCCCTGTCACGTCGAGCAGATCGACCGGATCGATGAACTGCTTCTGTCCGGAGGGACGGTAGATGACTCTGGCTTCCGTGTCAACCCAGAGCGTACCTGCCCTGTCGAAGAAGACCATCGACGCCCCCGCTTGGCCGGCGTAGGTCTTTCGCGCTTGCCTGCCCGGAAAATCCCATTCCCGGGTTACATCCTTCCAGATCCCGCCCTTGAAGCGCGCCAAACCTCTCGCGGTGCCCGCGATCAAGCTGCCATCCTGGCATTCGACCAATGCAAAGGTGGCTGGGAGACCCTCCCGATCAGAGTAAGAGGTCACGTCGCCATTGAGGAGGCGGCTCACACTGCCAGAGGAGAACACGATCCACAAACTTCCGTCGCGAGTTGCGAGCAGCCGTCGGATCGGCGCAGCCGGAAGATCTTCCCCGGCTCGCGGTTCAAAACGCGCGAACCGAATGCCGTCGAAAGAGAATAAGCCGGTCGGCGTACCGAGCCACAGATATCCATCCTTGGTTTGCGCGATGGCTTCGATATCAGCCGGAGCACCATCCTTTTCCGTCCATGCGGTATGGACGAACTGAGTGATGGATTTCTGTGGGTCGAGCGCGAACGCAGCCGCGACAGATAAGCACATCGTAAACCAAACGATGACGAGCCGAGAAAAGCGCCATGCGCGCGGCTGTCCTGCTCCAGAAATGTGAGTTGCAATCGCGGGTTGGAGCAATTGCAGATTCATGACGAGCGCTCAACAAATGGTTTGATTCATCCAGGGCCTTCGGCGTTAGTAATACGATAATCTTACCTTGCTCATGTCATCGGCAGGCTGCCGTCTCCAGGCGCACACTTTGGTGCATTGCGGCGTCGCTTACGAATCAGGGGACAGGTCACGCTGGCATCCGGAGAGTCGCTGGCGGTCATGGCGGCTGACTAAGACGCACTCAACAGTCGTCCACCAAAAAGTGGTTGTTGAAAAACTCACCGGATCGAAGAGGTTTGAGGAGAAGCCACCGTCGATTCCGAGGTCGTGTCCTGCGAGTCTGCATTCGCACGATGCGCGAGCCTGGCTCCGTTGGGCATACGGTTGTAAGATGCCGAACCAGGCGCTTCAGGTTCTGCGCGGGCGCGGCCATCGGGAACTGCTCGCGAACGTGTTTGAGTCTTCGGTAGCGAACTCGACGCAGTCCGATCTGATTCTTCAACTCGCCGAAGAGCGCCTCGACCTCTCTTCGCTCTCGTTGATGTCGGAAGAACGCGGGCTCTTTGGCTCGCTGTCGCGCACGCTGCCTTACAGCTTCTTCGACATGTATCACCAGTTGCTTGTAGCGGCCCATCGTACATTCAGCCTTTCTGGAGCATCCGCAGCACTTGGCCCGAGTCGATCCATATATATGGCTTCTGTTTACAGCGGGCTTGATACCGACGTACTTCAGCTCTTTCCTTCCCGGCATTTATAGCTGTTCGTCTCAGGATGGTAGATAAAGCGATCCATGCTGTAGAGGCGATCATTCGACCGGTAATGCTTCCGCAGAGGAACATAGGAAACAATGTCCTGGTTTCTAACCAGGTGAGGAACTCAGCTTTCCCATAACTAGTGCCCGCTGCTGGAGTCTTTGGGGCAAGTCCAAACTTTGTTTGCACAATCGGTGAGCATCTTGCCAGCCGAAGCGATTTCCTGGCTCGGGCGGCGTCCGTTGCCTCAATGGCAAGCACCACACACCTTCCATTGTTGATCAGATAGTTGTCGAAGTAGCCGAGCGTCGGCGCTCTGTCGCCCTGGCTGAAATAGGTCGCATCCGGGTCAGTGGTCGACACCTTGTCCCGCTCATGCGGCTATGCGTGGTTGGATTCTCGCACTCCAGATCATCGTGCCCTTCGGCAAGCCTGCATAGTGAGAGCAGAGCTACCGCGAGCGGGTCTTAGTGCGGCGAGGCTTGGATGACAGGAGTCGGTTGACTTCGTCGATTGAAAAGTTCTGGGGATCGAAGTCGTCGCCAACCCAGTCACGCCGCTCCTCCAGGCTTTCGTCGTCAGGATTATTGATGGCCTCGAGAAGGTCGTAATATCCGGGGATGCCGCCGCAGTCTTCGGGTGGACAGGCGAGCCGGCCATCCGTGCAGACGGGGTAGGCGGTGTTGGGATCGGCAGGAAAAAGTCTTTCCAGCACGATGCTATGCTCCCAGCTGTCGCCGAAGTCGTAGGCGTAGATCAGCTTTGCCCCGGTCTTCCTTAGTACAGCGCGAAGACGCGCGGTGCGTTCGCTTTCAACGCGGGGCATTCGCATGACGGGGTCGGCAGGTTCCGGCTGGCCGAAACGCCGTTGACCGGTGCGGAACTCATGCATGTGGCTGTCTTCCCACCCCATCGCGATCTGCAGCACGTCATGCAGCTGTGCCAGGCTTGTGTCTGCGTCGAGCAGCAGTCGACGCCAGATGGGCGGCCTGGTGCCCAGCAGCGTGACCTTGATCTGATAGATGTCGCGTCCGGGATCGGCTGTCTTCATCGCCATGTCAGTTCCTGTTTGAGGATAGGATACGGCGGATGGAGGTGCGGCCGAGGCAGAGCTGGGATTTGCTCAGGCCGAAGCGATAGAGTTTGCTGAATCCTGTCAGCTTTTAAGGCCGGCGGTAAGAGGACGGCCGAGGGTTTTGCCGTTTTGCCGTGCATGAGCCAGACCGGCACGGACGCGGTCGCGCAGGACCTCGCGTTCGAACTCAGCGAAGACGGCTAACATGGCGGCCAGTCCTGAAGCGTGGCCAGCGAATCGGTTACCGATCTGCCCCAGCGATCCAGACGCCAGACCAGGACGACGTCGATCTCCCGGTGCCGTGCAGCTTCGATCAGCTTCACCCGCGTCTGCCGCTGCGAGGCTCCGGAGCCAACTTCCTTCACCTGCATGGCGATGGTCCAGCCGCGACGAACGGCATACTCGCGCAGGCTCGATTCTGCATCGGCAGCGTCTGCTGATCGTGCATGGAGACGCGGGTATAGAGCCCGGCGCGGAGCGCGATTCCGCTCCGTTTGCCGGGGTGGCTGAAAACCCTTCGCGGTTGGCTGTTCTGGAACCCTGTTTCCCGGTCATTGCCTGCTGCTTCCTGACCATGGCCGCAGAGGATCCTTTTCAGCCATGCCGGACCATGACAGCGCCTCAGGGCTCGGAGATCTGGCTGCCGTAGTTCCAGGGGCATCCATTCTGACCGCGGCGTTGGCAGTCTGACTGAGAATGCGGCGCATCTGGCGGTTGCCCTTAGAGGACCGCCGACTGTTGTTCACTCCTGCACTCTCCTCATCGCCGGGACATGCTCCCACCCAGCAGGAGAGGTTTGAACGGCATCATGACGCTATCTGACTTCTGCGGAATTGGACTCATGCGGTTGCGATTTCGCTGAGGCGAGCTCAACTGGAGATCTGTCAAGAAGGATCTCTTCCTGCAGCCAGGTCAGGGGGCGAGTTCGGCCGGTGGGAGACTCAAGGGCAAAGCGCTGATCGAGCGCAACTTGCGCAGATCTCGACCGGATAGGTATCCGAAAAGCGGGGTTCGGACAGATTAACCGCATATCCGATCATTCGCGGACTCCTGGCGCAGAGCCGGCTCTTGAGCGACTAATCAGCGGTTCATGAGTCCATTGGCGATCAGACTTCACTGAAAGGGGGTGGCCGGGTCGAACCCGCCGGCGGAGAGCGTGATATAGATCACTGGAATTCGCCGAATGAAGTGCTATTCAGGTAAATCATGCCTGAACAATCTGGTTCCGGAGCCCTGCTTCGTTCTCTCAATCGCCGCCGTTTTCTGAAAACTGCCGGATCTGCGGCCCTTCTTCCCGCGGTTCTGCGCGGCTTCGCTGCGCAAACTTCGGCAACATCCGTTAATAACCGGATCAATCTGGGCGTGATCGGCATGGGGTGGCAGGGGCCCGACAACACGGAAGCCTTCCTGACATTGCCGGATTGCCAGGTGGTTGCCGCGTGCGATATCGATGCCAATCATCTGCAGGCGGCCGTCAGGAAAATCAATGATGCTTACGGCAACGAGGACTGCAAAGGCTATCACGATTATCGTGAGCTGCTCGCGCGCGACGATATTGACGCCGTCATGATCGCCGTCCCCGATCACTGGCATGAGATCGTTGCTACCGAGGCCGCCCGGCGCAAAAAGGACATCTACGGCGAAAAACCTCTGGCGCACACCATCGCTGAGCAGCAATCCATCGTGCGCGCAGTCCGGGAGAATGAGATCGTCTGGCAGATGGGATCCTGGCAGCGCTCTGTTCCCATGTTTCATAAAGCTGCGGAGATCGTTCGCAACGGGCTCATTGGAGCGGTGACCCATGTCGAAGTCGGCCTGCCCGGCGGCAACGGGGACTTCGACGGCGTCGGCAAAGAGTCGCTGGCCAGGCTGGCCTCCGCAGGGGAGAACGTCACCAGCCTGGAGCAGATTGTAGTCGACACTCCGGCCTGGAAATTGCTTGTCACCGATCCTCCTAAAGAGCTGGACTACGAAATGTGGATCGGCCCATCGAAGATGGAGCCTTACATCGCAGCCCGTTCCCACAAAACCTGGCGCTGGAACTACAACACCGGCGGCGGCGAGCTTCTGGACTGGATCGGGCATCATTGCGACATTGCTCACTGGGGGCTCGACTTTGACCATTCCGGTCCGTCGGAGGTGGAAGGCAGCGGCGAACTGCCGCCTGCCAATGCGGTATGGAACACTGCCCCCAAATACCGATTCGAACTCAAGTATCCGCACGGCGTGACCATGACGATTGCCGGGGCCGACCCCGACATCAAGATGGGCGTGAAATGGATCGGCACCGAGGGCTGGGTGTGGGTGGATCGCGACGGATTTGACGCCTCGAATCCTGCCTGGAAGCAGGGAAAGTACCTACCCCGGGAACTGCGCAAAGTGAAGCTCTACACGTCGTCCGATCACCACCAGAACTTCCTCGATTGCGTTCGGAGCAGACAGGCCACCGTGACTCCCGTCGAAATCGGGCACCACTCGGCAATTCCCGGGCACCTTTGTCTTATCTCGATGCTCACAGGAAGAAAGATCCGCTGGGACGTGAAGGAAGAAAAGATCATCGGCGATCCGGCAGCCAGCCAACTGATGACGCGCGAATACCGCGGTCCCTGGAAGATGAGCTAAGACTTTTCTCACCGCAGCCGGGTCGTCCCCGGTTGTTCGCGGCGGAGGCTTCGTGAAGAATTTTGCAGTTGAGCCTGGGATTGACAGAGAGCACGCGGCCGGCCTCGAAGAACCGCAGCCGGCTTCCCGCCGCACAGCTCATTGGGATTACACCTTTGCATTTTGGGCTCTGCGCCTGTGGCTGGGCGTTCGTGCGCTGTTCGTTGGCATTCAGAAATTTGCCGCCTATAAATCGGTCGCCATGCCGCTCATCGATCCTGCCACCGGCCAGCCGGATGCGAGCGGCGTGATGGTCAACGTGAGCGTCAAGTCCTACGCGCTGGCGAATTATGCGGGCATACCCGCGGGAATGAGAGACAAGTTTGCGCATGAGCCGCTCTTTCCCAAATTCGCGCTGGTGTTGTTCGATCGCATGCTTGGCCCCGCGTTCATTCTCACCGGGATCATGCTCATCATTGGCCTCGGCACTCGCCTGTCTCTGCTTGCTCAGGCGCTGCTCTACGTTGCGCTGACGGTCGGGCTGGTGCTGATCGATCAGAACGATGGCGTGGCGTACCTTGGCATTCACATCGGCCTGGTGTCTGCCGCATTTTTGCTTGCCCGGCACAACAGGTTTGCGGTGCTCACGAAATGGTAGATAAGTTGAATCGTCGTGAATTCATCGGCGCTGCAGCGGTGGCTGGTGCCGCCATGCTGTTGGAAGCCTGCAAGTCCAATTCCGGCGAACAAAAGGTCGCAATCAAACACTCATCGCTGAAGCACCATCAACGTTGCACTAATCGGTTATGGCGAGGAAGGCAAGATTCTCCTCGAATCCCTGCTCAACATTGAGGGTGATCCGGCTGGTAGCCCTGTGCGACATCTGGGACTACCACCGCGGCGAAGGCGAACGCTACCTGCAGAAACTCGGCAACGAAGTCCGCGCTTACGAGAACTATGAAGACCTGCTCGCCAGGGAAAAGGATCTGCAGGCGGTTGTCATTGCGACGCCGGATTTCTGCCACGCGCCGATGACCAACACCTGCCTCAAAGCCGGTCTGCATGTGTACTGCGAAAAGATGATGAGCAACACGATTGAAGGTGCGCGCTCCATGGTCGCAGACCATGCGTGAAACCGGAAAGCTGTTGCAGATCGGTCATCAGCGCCGCAGCAATCCCGCGCTATGTATTCACCCTGAACACGGCTGCTGCACGATGCCCAGTTTTGCGGCCGGCTCACCGCCGTGCAGGGACAATGGAATCGCGCCGTCAAAGAGGACTTCGGCTGGCCTAAGAAATTCGAGATGCCCGCGAGCATGCTCGCAAAGTACGGCTACAAGGACATGCACCAGTTCCGCAACTGGCGCTGGTACAAAGGCCTGGGCGGCGGTCCCTTATCCGACCTCGGTGCGCACCAGATCGATATCTTCAACTGGTGGCTCGGCACGACGCCCAAGTCCGTAGTCGCCAGCGGCGGCCTGGACTACTTCAAAAACCACGACTGGTATGACAACGCCATGGTCATCTACGAGTATCCCCTGGCCCAGGGTGTTGCCCGCGCGTTCTACCAGGTGCAGACCACGACCAGCGCCGGCGGCGGCTATTTCGAAACGTTCATGGGTGACGACGGCACCATCAAAATGTCGGAAGATCCGTCCATCTGCGCCATCTATCGTGAAGCTCGCGCCGATGCGGTCTCATGGGACGACCTGACACAGAAGGGCTACGTGCGTGCAAATCAGTTAACATCCGGCGGACGCCACCAAAGTAGACGTGCGGGAAACCGCGCAACTGGCGCAATACGAGATTCCTGTGTTCTTCAATAAACCCCCGCATCAGCCGCACCTGGAAAACTTCTTCAACGCGATCCGGGGCACGGCGAAGTTGAACTGCCCCGGCGATGAGGCTTTCACGAGTGAATACGTCATTCATAAAGCCAACGAAGCGGTGGCCGCCGAGAAGAAGCTCCTGATCACCAGCGAAGAAGTGAAGGCCTGAGACTATGAAAACAACCCTTTCCCGCAATTGTTCCCTTGTGGCCGCATTGCTGTCGTTGCCACTGCCGCTCTGGCGCAGGACAAAGTCCCGCTGAAGACCCAGCTGCCCCGCCCTCTCTTCGTCGGCACGCCCGTCCCGCTCAATGTGCCGAATCTTGAGCCCCCGATGAAGGGCAAGCGCCCGGACTTCATGGTTCCCGCAGGCACCGTCAACCTGGCCAAGGGTAAGAAGGTTACCTCGAGTGACAACAATCCCGTGGTCGGAACGTTGGACCTGGTCACCGATGGCGACAAGGCCGGCGACGAAGGCTCCTGGGTCGAACTCGGGCCGGGCAAAGCAATGGGTGCAGATCGACCTGGCGAAGAGCGCCAACATCTATGCTGTCCTTGTCTGGCACTTCCACTCCCAGGCGCGCGTCTATCGCGATGTAATGGTCCAGGTGTCCGATGACCCCACGTTCAGGTCAGGCGTGACCACGATCTTCAACAATGACTTCAAAGGCGAGACTTGGCCTTGGCGCGGGTAAGGATCTGAATTACGTTGAAACCTACCAGGGCAAGCTGATCGACGCCAAGGGCGCGAAGGGCCGTTATGTTCGCCTCTACAGCAACGGGAACACGACCAACAAATTGAACGACTACATCGAGGTTGAAGTGTGGGGCAAGCCTGCGCCTGAACTTAGCCGCCGCGGGCAGCGCTCTAATGGAGAATGCGAGCTCTCGTTCGCGTTGGGCTCGCTGGCTGGCTTTCTTCATCGTCGCGCTCATCGGACTGGCCGTTCGCCTCCCGCAACTGGACGCGCGGCCCATGCACACCGACGAAGCCGTCAATGCCTACATCGTCGGACAATTGCTTGCCGAAGAGCCATTCACCTACGATCCGCAGGACCGCCATGGTCCTGCACTGGCGGCCCTTGCTCTGCCGCTGGTCAAGGATGCAGGGAGCGAGGTCATTCTCCGACCTGACGGAATCAGAGTTGCGGCTCACATCGGTCGTGGCCGGGACCATCACGATTCTCCTTTTTGGCGCGGCCACCGAAATGTTCGGCTTCATGCCCAGCCTGCTCGCGGCGCTGCTGTTTGCCGTCGCTCCGTTGCCCGTCTACTACGACCGGTACTTCATCCATGAATCGCTCTTCTGCGCAGCGACGTTCGGGCTGATCCTGTCGGGTTGGCGCGCCTCGAAAACGCGCTCCACTCGCCAGGCCGTGCTTGCAGGCGCATGCCTCGCACTCATGTTCGCCTGCAAGGAAACTGCCGTCCTTCACTTGTTCGCCCTGGTCGCGGCGGCATTTGTGTTCAGCGTGCGGAATCTGCGCGGCAAAAGCTTTGCCAGGTCGTTGCGCCTGGCATCCCTGCTGGCCGCGAGCGGCACTTTTGCAGGGCTGCTCGTGATTCTATTCACCTGGTTCGGCAGAAATGGAAAAGCGCTGCCGGCTCTATTGCAGACGGTCCCGGATGTCCTCACGCGGGCGGCTGGTCAGGGTCATCGAGAAGCCCTTCTGGTATTTCGGCCGGCTTCTCACCGGCGGGTGGTCCGGTGGACTGCTGTTCGCTCTTGCCTGCGTCGGGTTCATCATCAGCATCAAAAAGCGGAATCCTTCACCCTATGGTCTGTTGTCGTACTACGCGTTCTTCATCGCCGTACTCTACAGCCTGATTCCCTACAAAACGCCATGGCTGGCGCTGAATCTCTGGCTCCCGCTGACACTATTCGCTGCGAAAGCGGTTGAGTCACTCTGGCGCTGGGCCGCGAAGAAACCGCGACTGCGCGCAGCGGTTCCATCCTTCTGCATTCTCGCGGTCCTGGTGGGCGTGTTGATCGCCCACGACACCCGCCAGCGCGTCTTTCTCCATCCTGCCGACGAAACCAATCCCTATGCCTATGCTCACACGTCAAACGACATTCTCGGGCTCTCCACGGAAATCGCGGATCTGGCGCGCCGGAATGCCGTGGCCAGGCCGCGCATCGCGGTGATCGCTTCGGATCCCTGGCCCCTGCCATGGTACCTCCGCCACTTTGACCAGGTGGGCTTCTGGCAGCCTGGCCGGCAGGTGGCAGAGGCAGATTTTTATATCACCTCCACCGAGGCGGCAGAACAATACGCCGATCGACTGCGGAACTTCCGTCCGGAATTCTTTGGAGTCCGTCCGGGCGTGCTCATCCTGTTGTGGTCGCCTGAGCCGAAGTGAAATCGTATGGCTGACATTCATCACTTCAACCACGCCGCCATGTCGACCCACTTTCAGATGCGCATCGCCCATGGCGAAACAGCCTATGCTGCGCAGGCTGCACAGGCCGCATTCGATCTCGTCGACTCGCTGGAATCGCGTTTAAGCCGCTTCCGCATCCACAGCGACATTGCTCGGGCGGCACGCCTTGGGCCCGGTGCGAAGATGCGTCTGAGCGAGGCGGCCTTCGCCTGCCTGCAAATCGCGAAGCGGATGGAAGAGGCAACGCACAGTGCGTTTAGTCCCACACCCGCCGCCTTAAAAACTCAGCCCTCCCTCCCCCAGTGGGACTTACTGCCGGGCGAGCACGCAATACTCTGCGTGAGCGGGCGGCTGGAATTCGATCTGGGCGCCATCGGCAAGGGGTTCGCTCTTGACCGCGTGGCCGAACTGCTCCGTCAGTGGGATTGCCCTTCGTTTTTGCTGGTCGCAGGCGGCAGCAGCATTCTTGCTGGAGATCAGCCCGCCGATACCCCCGGCTGGTCCTGTGGCCTGGGGGAAGACGATTCATTGCACAGATTCTTTCTGGCCCACGCTTCGCTGAGCGGTTCAGGGTTGGCAGTCAAGGGAGCCCATATACTTGATCCGCGTACCGGCCGTCCCGCATCGCGGCAAAACCGCGCCTGGGTTCTCGCCGATACTGCCTCCGAATCGGATGCGCTCTCAACCGCTTGCATGGTTTTGAGCGGGCCGGAGCTGGAGAACGTGCTCGCTCACAACCACACCTGGCTGGCTCTTCTCGATACTGACGAAGGCGCCAGGCCGATTGGAAGCCGCGTACTCCCGATGCAAGCCTAAATCTTCGCTGCCGACACTTCATGAATCCCCGTAACCGGGTGCCGAACCCCTGTTCCGTGATTCCCGCTCTCCGTCGGCTGTTCAGGCGCCGCTATGTAGCGCATGGCATCAAGCTTGTCCTGGGCGAGGCCGCGCAAGTCGTCTTCGCTGAGGCGGCGGTCGCGGAGCAGAGCGGCGAACACGAGGGGCAGGACAGAGTAGCGGAAGTCGAAGGTGCGGTCGACCCGTCGGCGCCGTTCGGCGAGCCAGGATTCCATTTCCCACAGGTCCTGAGCTTCCCTGATCCGCTCGGCCCGTTCCTTTGCTTCCCGGATGGCGTTCTCCAGTTCGTGGTTCAGGGCCAAATTGAAGGCTCTGCGGGCGACCACCTTCTCCGCTGGCGACCATTTCCACTCGCGCATCGGGGCTGCCGTTCGAATCTGTACGCTGCCCATATTCCGCTTCTCCCGAGCGTCTTCCAGAATGCCTCATCGTTGTATGCATCGAGTGCATATCTACCTACCCCGTCGGTTAGAAGCTGGGCTGGCCGATGTCGGCATCTGAGTTGAGTTCACAAACCGCTTTCCTTTTCGAACGCTGTTGCTCTCGCCCCAGGCGAACTACTTCTTTTCCGCGACCAGAATGCATACACCCGACCACTGCCCATGCCCCAGCCCAGCTGGGGGAGTCGCGCTCAAAGGCATCACACCCACATTCTTTTCTTCAAACGGGTACCGTGCTTCGAGATAGTTCCGGACGAGCTGAGCGCGGTCATAGGAGGAGGAAAGGGCATCGGCCGGCGCCACTGCATCTGAGTATCCCTCGACCACAATGGGGTATGTGAAGATCGAGTCGCCAAATGACACAACGGCAGCATCAATCGCGCGCTTGCCACCCTGACTCAGTTCTTCCGAGCCATTTGCTTCATGCTGGAAGAGGGAATCGGCTCTTAGCCACACACGGGAGTTATTGAGACCCGCAAACAGTCTGCTGCGCCGATATTCACGCGGCGACAGGCTGGACAGACTATAGTAACCACGGTGATTGAAGAATCCTTTAAAGAAGAAGTTGTGTTTGAGTGCCTCGGTATCCTCAGCCATGTTACCTGTTGCAGCGTTGACATTGCTCAGGCTTTGACTGATGTTCTGTCCCGCCGTAACGCCGTTGGCGTCGGGACCCAAAGCCTGCGTCAGGCTTTGCTGGACCTGCTCAATCGTCGCGTTGGCTCGAGTCGAAGCAGAACGAATCTGCGCCATTGTGTCGTCCAGCTTCTGCGGGCAGTTGACGGTGCTGAACGTCCGCCACCATGCTGTTCACTCCGGCTGACGCTTGCTTCAGGTTCGACGTCGTCGATTGTACGGTCGATAAGGTCTCCCGGATCTGATCTGCCACCTTTTCGTCGCGGAGGAGCATCCCGGCTGGTCCGCGCCCCTCTTTGAGTCCCACAAGCAGATCGTTCGCATTGCCGATTGCCTCATTTGCGCCATCGAGGGCGACGTTGAGCTTACCTCCGACCTGCTTCAGAGTCGCGTCTGCATCATTCATGACTCCGAGGCCATTCGTCAGCAGATCGGATATGTTCACGGGAGGCTTGCTTTGCAGAATGGAGTCAGCCTGCGCGATCGCAGCACGCGGTGATCCGGGATGAATGGTCAGAAAGGTATCCCCGACCACGCCTTCTGTATCGATCGTCACGACAGAGTCGGTTCGAATCAGGCCGTGAAACCGTTCGTCGACTTTCATCTGTACGCGAAAACGGCCAGTCGGTGAATTGGGCACGTCGATCCTCGTCACCTGGCCTGCATCCATACCGGCAACTTGTACCTTGGAGCCCTTGGTGATGCCATCGAGATCGGCGAACTCGGTATACAAGCAGCACGTGGCGCGAAAAAGCCTCGTGACGGCTTCCAACGAGGAAGATACCGAGAGCGAACAGTGTCACGCCGGCGATGATGAAAATTCCTACAGCAAGATATCGTCTAGGCATAGCTTCACTCCGTAATGAGTCTGCGAGCGACGTCGTTTTCGCTCTGGCTTACTTCATCGACTGACCCAAATGCGACGACATTTCCATTGTCGAGCACGGCGACCCGGTCAGCAATCCTGCGTGCCCCATGCACATCGTGAGTCACGATGATCAAGGCGGTCCCGTGCTCAGTCTTGCGGCGCATGAGGAGTTCATCGATTTCAGCGGCTGTGATGCGATCCAGCCCGCTGCTCGGTTCATCGGCCAGGAGAATCTTCGGTTCGAGCACCAGGGCTCTGGCTAGACCGGCCCTTTTCCTCATTCCCCCTGAAAGCGCAGACGGATATTTCGCGCCGTCCGCTCCCAGGCCGACATCGGTGAGAACTCGGTGGATTACATCGTCGATCTCATCCTTGGATTTCTTTGTCAGCCGGCTGAGAGGCAGGGCCAGATTCTCGTAAAGCGTGAGTGAATCGAAAAGAGCTGCATCCTGGAAGAGATACCCAAGCTTTCTTCCGAACGTGAGACAGTCCATGTTCTCCCAAGCCGACGACATTGTCCTGATCAACCCAGACTTCTCCTGAGTCGGGACGCATGAGAGCCATAATCAGCTTGAGGGTGACACTCTTGCCCGTACCGCTGCGGCCGAGCAGAGCACAGGGCCTGACCTTGGTCGATATGGAAAGACACGTCATTCAGCACGCGTTTTGCGCCGAACGATTTCATCACCCGCTTGAATTCCACTGCGATGCTAGGGGTCTCGCTCATATGGCCGTGTCCGGAAAGAGGAAGAAGATGCACTTGATCAGCAATACGTCCGCAACAATGATCAGCAGTGACGACACAACGACACTGTTCGTGGCAGCCTCACCGACGCCCTTCGCCCCCTTATCGGTCGTATACCCAAAATAGGAAGAAACACAGCCGATGATGAAGCCGAAGACAGCGGTCTTGAGCGTGGGCGCGATAAAGTTCGCCCACTGGAGGTAATCAAAGGCGCGGTTGAGGTAAAGAGCCGGCGCAATGTGAGAGGAAAGCTCCTCTGATAGAAACCCTCCAAGGAGTCCGGCGAAGTCCATGAAGAGTCGTCAGGAAAGGAAGCGCAATCACACAGGCAAGGACCCGCGGCACCACCAGAAACTTGAAAGAGTCAATCGACAAGCGATTCGATAGCGTCGATCTGCTCGGAAGCCCTCATGTTCGCAAGGACCGCACCGATTCCTGAGCCAACTCGCCCCGCAAGCAGCAATCCTGCGACCAGAGGGCCAATTTCGACGAAGAAGCCGACTGACTGGACGGCCGGTATCATCGCCGTCGCGCCGAACATCACCAGGGTGCTTCTTGTGTGGAGCGTCATGACGGCTCCCAGAGCAAAGCCCGAAACGATGATGAGGGCGAGCGATCTGTTTCCCACTTCTGCGAGTTGACGAGAGAGCTGAGCAAACTCGAACGGAGGCCTCAGCAAATCAACGAGAACCTGCAGGCTGAAGAGCCCCACCTTTCCGACAAATTCGAACAATCTACTGAGCCATCGCACGTGCCCTCTCCAGTCCTGTCGTCTCATCGATGAGTCGACCGTACGTTAAGAATAGAGCCGCTAAAGGGATGGCGGGAGCGAGAAACACCA
Organism: uncultured Acidobacteriota bacterium; assembly: GCA_963825195.1. GTDB lineage: Bacteria > Acidobacteriota > Terriglobia > Terriglobales > Acidobacteriaceae > Palsa-343. The sequence goes on along the minus strand of CAWGSD010000005.1, from coordinate 2,187,308 downwards.
GGGAGCCGACCACCCGCATGAATGCTTCTGCTGCGGACTGCTCCTTCAGCGCATCGAGCCCGGCAAAGGCGCGCGTGGCTCGGGGAGGGATGTCCCAATCAGTACAGAGACTTAGCCAAGAGGTCTGCAACTAATCTCCTTCACGGTTTGGGGACCGGGTTCTGTCATGGCTGCCTGATGGGAGGCATCGATGGCGGCCGGCTGATTGATGGGATGCAGCGTCTCGAGGAACTGGACGAGTGCGGTGGTTTCGGGGGGGCTCAGATTCTTGCCGTATGCGGGCATATTGCCGCCACCCTGAAGAACCTGGCGGATCAGTTGATCCTCCGTGAGACGTGTCGCGACAAGATCCAGAGCAGGGCCACGCTGTCCGCCGACGCCCGCAATCGAATGGCAGTTGCGGCATTGCTTCGACTGAAAGACGATTGCGCCTTGCCGCTGGAGCGGGCTCGCATCATGCGTATAGCGGATCGGAACCGGCGGTCCGCCGCTCCATGCGTTCATCTTCGGGCTCCACGGCGTGAAGGTGCCAAGATGCGTGAACACACCCCACGCAACGGCGATCGCGGTCAGCATGAGGATCGCGATGGGACGCCGGTGCCAGCTCTTCTCGCCTTCGCCCGCATAAAACGGAAGGGCCACGAGTCCCGCGATTCCAAGTACAGGAGCGATCAGCAGAAACGGCGTCTCGAGGCTCGGAGGAAGATAGGACAACACGGCATAAAGCCACAGGAAGAAGAAGTCAGGTTTAGGAGCAGTCTGGATGATCGTTGGGTCCGGCTGACCGCCCGGTCCGTAGGGTCCGAATACAGCTGCGCAAACGGCAACAGCCGCGAGAATTGCCGCAGAAAAGAATGCGTCCTTCCACACGGCACCTGGCACGAATGGCCGACCGTCCTTCTTCGTAAGTTGGTGGTATTCCGTGAGGTACGTGGAGCGGCGAACGATACGGCCGGGCATTGGCCATTCGTTGATGCCGAGCTTGACTACCATCCAGACGTGAAGGCAGGCGAATACCAGCAGCATTCCCGGAATAACGAAGACGTGGAATGCGAAGAATCTCGACAGCGTCGCCCCGGCGATGATGGGACCGCCTAACATCATGTGGACCGCGCGTACTGCCGATGAAAGGCACGCGGCTCGCAATCGACGCTCCGATGCCGAGGCCCCAATAAGCGTCCTGGTCGAAACGCAGCACCTGACCCGTGAATGCCATCCCGAGTGTCATGAGGAGCAGGAACACACCCAGAATCCAGGTCAGCTCTCTCGGGAACTTGTATGCACCGAAGAGGAAGACCTGGGCCATGTGGATCAACACGACCGCAACCATGAAGTTGGATCCCCAGCCATGCATTGCGCGCAGGAACCAACCGAGAGTCAGTTGGTGGTTCAGGATGTTGAGACTGTTCCACGCCTGGCCAGCTGAGGGAACATACACCAACGCCAGCAGGATTCCCGTCGCAATCTGCAGCATCAGCAGAACAAAGGCTGCGCTCCCGAAGACGTACCACCAGCTGGCCGTCTTATTCGGGACAGGATGCAGCGCCATCTCTTTGATGGGTTCTCCGAGCTGGAGACGGCTGTCGAACCAGGTGTAGAGAGTCTTCAACCGGCGCATGGCGATCCTCCCTGGGCGTTCTCGATCTGAACCAGCCTGGCCGTGTTCGACAGGGTGGGCATCTGACCTGCATCGATCTGAAGGTTCCCATCAACGATCTTTGCGTCGTAGGTGAACAGCCCACGTTCAGGCGGACCGGAAGCCCGACTACCGTCCGCATAGTAGGCCCCGCCGTGACAGGGACACATGAACAATTGCGACTGCGGGAACCAGCGAACCGGGCATCCCAGGTGAGCGCAGTTGATGGCAAACACCTGAAACTCCTTTTCGGAGATCCGGCGTACCCAGCAGGCGACGCGATCCGTTTCGCCATCCCATGCCTGCCCACCTGGATTCGTGAACTTCGCCAAGCGAGTCTCCCCGACAGGAAACGTGTCAACAGAGCCCAGTGACACCCAGGACTTGTATGCGTCGTCCGGCTTCACGGGAGAGAGCAGGTACTTGACTACCGGCACTGCGACCGCAACGCCAACTACGGCATTAAGGAGCGCACCGACCCTGAGTAACAGCCATCGCCGCGACACAGTCAAAGGGTCCACTGGCGTGAGCTCTTCTTCGTTCTGTTCAACGGTCAGTTCCAATTCACTCACAAATCACCTCTTGATGCTGGTCTCGGGGTACGGCTGGCCCGGAGTGTCACTTCGCAGTGAATGCAGGTATGCGACGATGTCGCTCACGTCCTGATCCGTCAATGGCTGACCGGGCTGGACCTGCTTGTAATCCGGCTGTCCAAGATCAGGCCGGCCCGCAATGACGATGGTCCGCAGACTCTGATCGCTCACCAGAGCGAGGTAGCTGAGTGTCGGTGATCTTCTGTTGTCCTTGTTGATGGCAGGAGGAACAGCTCACCTGGAAGATTTGCCGGCCCTGCTCAGCGCTGCCGATGGTGCTGGAAGAATAGGTCGGCATGTCATGCACCCTTTGGTCTGCGCGAGCCCATCGCGTACGCATGCCACCAACGAGTGTGTCCACCTGTTGCGGCGTAAGAAATCCGCCTGCCGAATCACCAAAGGCCGGCATCTGGGTTCCGGGCATGCCGTAGGTGATCCAGCGCCTCAAAGATGCGTCGTCCACGAGTGCCTGATAGTTCAGGATTGGCCAGATCGAGTGCAGGCCCCCCGGAACCGTTTTCGCCATGGCAGGCCGAGCAGTTCTGCTTGTAGAGACGGTCGAACGACACTACGTTTTCGGGCCGCATAAGTTCTTCCTGGTCGTTCGGAGGCCCGATTCTCCAGCGACATCCCGCGCTGCCTATGACCACGAAGAGCGAGATAACCGACACAATTGCATTGCCCTTTATCTTCATCACTCATCCTCTTTGGGTGATCTGAACTCTTTAGCTTCGATTCCCATGCGAAGAATAAAGGGCAGAGTCTGATGCGTCCGGATCTTGCCGGACCTTGTCACAACGATGCCTGCGACAATACCGAACAGAATTTCAGAGAGAGCGAACCAGCCCCATGCGATTCTTGCGTTGAACGCAGGATTTGCAAATCCGAGGATTGAATGGATGAGGCCAGTCCACATGAGCGGCGCCACGATTCCGCCCAGAAGGATCGGTCGCCGCGGCCACATCGGCAGCATTGCCCCATAAAGCAGACCAATCAGTGTGCAGACCGCGGCATGGATGATCGTTGCTGTGATCAAACCGTTCCAGTGAAAGGCGGCAATGTCTGCAGTCGTAGCGTTCGTCCAGTGCCCTACGCCTGCGCCTCCAAGCAGATTCACCGCGTACCAAATGCTGTGTTGGGTCAAATAACCGTAAAGGAGAGCGGGAAAGATCATGACGATTCCCCCGGCGATGCCGCCACGGAGCCCCGAGGAGACGGGATAACTCACGACAGGGAGGAATGCTCTATGAACTTCGCTGATCTGGATGTGCGCCACCTGGGTTCTCCGGCTCGATGGCACAACACTTCTCGCCGTAACCGGGACCATTTCATGGCGTTCATCGGGAAGGTTCTGCCGCGCCCATCCCCCTACGCCGCAGCAGACAAGAACAAGGCCTGCAAAGCCGACTCCCGCACTTGTCACCAGGCTCGCAAAACAAAGCGTGACCCCGAAGGCGAGGAGAATCGGCCACGCCGTGCTGGCCGGCATCTCGATGGGTTCTCTCGTGCTCTGTTCCTCATTACGAATATTCATCACGATTCACCGTCCGATGAGGTACACGACTGTAAAAACCACGATCCACACCGCATCTACGAAGTGCCAATAAAGAGCAATCACGCCGAAGCGTTCACTCTGCCGCGAATCGACCCAACCGAACAAAGAGAAGACCAATGTCGAGGTCAGCAGAAACAACCCGACAACCACATGAGTCGCATGGAGTCCGACGAGAGAATAGAACGTCGTTCCAAAGAGATTCGTGCTGATGGTCAAACCATCCTGAAAGATCAGCTTCTTCCATTCAAGAGCGGTATTCGTCAGGAAGGCAGCAGCAAGGGCGATCGTTGCAGCAAGCCACAGGGTGAAGCTCGCTATGCGTTCCTCATCAATTGCTTTCTCTGCACGCCAGATCGTCAGGCTGCTCGAAAGCAGGCAGATTGTGCCTACAACCGGGATCTCTAACACCTGCCGCGGTGTGGGTCCGGTGAGGCTCTTGCCTATATAGAAGACATAGGCAATGACGAAGATGGTAAAGATCGCACTCTCCCCTGCTATCAACGCAGACATTCCAACCCGGCGTTTGCTGGGAAGATGCCACTCGATAGCTCGCCCTGGGTGATTGATCGGTACAGAACTCATGATTCGTACTCCCAATCCGGATCGTCGGGGTGCTTCGCGTCCCACAGCGGCCGGCGGCTATGCACTTCCGGCAACTCGTCAAAGTTATACGCGGGGGGTGGAGAAGACGTTGCCCATTCCAGCGTCCAGGCGTCCCAGGGATCGTCGCCTGCGACTTTGCCCCGCCAGTAAGAGACGATGAAGTTGTACGCGAAGATCAGCACCGCTATGCCCTGAATCAGTCCTCCGATCGAGACGACCAAATTAAGGAAATTCCATCCACGATCGGGCTGATAGGTGTAGATCGAGCGCGGCATCCCGAGGAGTCCAAGGAAATGCATGGTGTCAAATGTGATGTGGAAGCCGATGACAAACAGCCAGAAATGCCACTTCCCGAGCGTCTCGTCCATCAAACGTCCCGTCGCCTTTGGATACCAGTAATAGATGGCGGCGAAGATGCAGAACACCACAGCCCCGACAAGCACGTAATGAAAGTGAGCGATCACGAAGTACGAATTATGGAGTTGCCAATCCCAGGGGGATACCGAAAGCATGATGCCGGTAAGTCCGGCAATGAGGAACTGGAACAGGAATCCAATGCAGAACAGCATCGGAGTTGTGAAACGTATTCGACCTCCCCATAAAGTGGCGATCCAGTTGAAGATCTTGATCCCGGTTGGGACGCCGACCAGCATCGTCGATAACGTGAAGAAGGCGTTCGAAGCTGAGGTCATGCCGACGGTGAACATATGGTGCGCCCATACACCGAGACTGACGAACATGATCGCCACTGAAGCTGCAACCATTGCCGGATAGCCAAAGATGGCTTTGCGGCAGAATACGGGGATAATCTCGTTCGCGATTGCGAAGGCCGGCAGAACGAGTACATAAACCTCGGGATGACCGAATATCCAGAAAAAATGGATCCAGATCAGAGAAGACCCCCCTGCTTGTGTGTCAAAGAAATGGCCACCCAAATAGCGATCTATCAGCAGCATGAACTGCGCCGCCGTGAGTGGAGTGATGGTCACGAGTGTCAGCATGCTCACGACAAGAAGTAGCCATGTGAACAGAGGCATTCTCATGAGTGTCATCCCCTTGCAGCGCATCGAGATGACCGTCGCAACAATGTTGACCGCGGTACCCAGTGTGCCAAAACCACTGACGATGAGAGCGAGTGCCCAATAATCGGTCGCATGACCAGGAGAAAACGACCGCGCAGTAAGTGGCGCATACGCAAACCAGCCCACATCAGGCGCGTTTCCCATGCCGTACAGTCCAGCCCCGCCGAGAAAGCTGTAGTAGAGGAGTAAACCGCCAAAAGCGGTCAGCCAAAAGCTGAAGGCGTTCAATCTCGGGAACGCCATGTCACGAGCGCCAATCTGAAGCGGAACTATGTAGTTGGCGAATCCAAACAGGAATGGCATTCCGACGAGGAACACCATGGTGGTGCCGTGCATCGTGAAAAATCGGTTATAGACCTGTGCGCTCAGGACGTGATTGTGCGGATAGGCGAGTTGAAGGCGGATCAACAGGGCCTCGGCGCCCGCGATGAGCAGAAAGAAAGTCGAGTACAGGATGTACAGGATGCCCAGACGTTTATGGTCGACGGTCACTACCCATCCGTGAAGCCTCTCGAGGAAGGTACCTGGATCCGATGCGGAAGCGCTCGGCTCGATCGTAGGGATGACTGGAAGTGAGTAATTGCTCATGTCAGGATCCTGCCGTCACTTCAATGTCTCGAGGTAAGCAGTAACCTCGTCCAATTGCTTATCGTTCAGTTGCATTGCGGGCATAAGCGCGCCGCGTTTGAACGTATCCGGGGACTTAATCCATTGACGTAGATTCGCCGGCGTATTGTCTATCGCGCCAGAGGCCAGTGTCTCCCGGCTCATCAGGTGCGTGAGATCGGGACCGAACCGTCCGGTTGCCGCCGTTCCGGAGATCGTGTGACAGTTCATGCAGGCCTGCCTCTCGAAAACTCTTCGTCCCTGCCGCCACCGCAGGATCTTGTCGCCCCGGTTGCTGTTGATTCTTGATCCAGGCGGCAAACTGCTCTGGCGTGTCGACGTATACGCGCAGCAACATCAACGCGTGCTGCGTACCGCAGAACTGTGCACACTGGCCGAGATACAATCCCGGCTTCTGAGGATCCATCCACATGCTGTTCACGTGATTCGCGATCAGGTCCGTTTTGCCAGCCAGTCGTGGAACCCAGAAGCTGTGGTTGACGTCTGCCGACGTCAGCGTGAGGAAGGTTGCCTCGGGTGCCGCGCCGGAGCTGACCGGAATATGAAGTTCGTTTGCAGTAACAATCCCGTACTTCGGATATCGGAACTCCCACCAGAACTGATGCCCGATTACTGTGACGTCAAGGGCCGTCCTGGGCTTTGGTGCATCCTGAATCGCAAAGATGATTCGGGCAGTTGTGAGGAAGAGAACAACCACAATCAGAAGCGGAATTACTGTCCATGCCAGTTCAATTTGAGTGCTGCCGTAAATCTGAGCCGGTTCGCCAGGCGGGTCGGTTCTTCGTGCCCGAAATTTCAACAAAGCAATCGCGAGCAGCCCGCCGACAATCAGAAATATCCCAGCCGAAATTGCAACGACAAAGATCGATAAGTCGAATATCTGATGTGCAGGTGTGGATGCAGGAGCCAGTGTAGTTGGGATACTATCTTGTGCCCGCAAGCTGGTTGTCCAAAGAAAGCACGCGGTGGCGCCACCAAAGCGAGTCAGGCATTCAGTAGGCGCCATCTTCATCTCGCGAATTCCCTCCTCACCTACACAAGTTTTGGCAGTTATCGACCCACTCGCCGGAGTAGAGGCGCTGCCCTGTCCGGCGCTGAAACGCGTCTGACAACGTGATAGTAGCAATTGAACTAGCTTGTCGAAATTACATGTTCCTGTTAGGAACGCACTGGGAAGAATCAGGACATCGATGAGGGTTCGCGTGGAACCAGGCGGCTGCCGCACAGGATGGCGCCACGCCAGAGGACAGGCGGGGGCGTCGCGATTCAGACAGCGGGTTCGTCAGGGCTCGGCGACAACTGGTTCGTCAGCTCTTCAATCCCCGACTTGTAGTGGCAATGTACACTCCGGGCCATGAACAGCGATGTGGGGCATGGTCGAGTCGTCCCGTGGTAGCTACTCGCGTTTCCAACTCGCTCGCGCGTAGACGTCGCGAAGTTCCGATCGGCACTTAAGCGCGAAATCGTTCAGGGGGTCCGCGTGTTGCTCGAGAGCCACTGATTTGATCTGGTCAATGGTCATGTTTTTCTCGCCGTATCTTTCGACCAGTTTTTTCACAAACGCCTCGGCGGCCTCGAGCACGCTTTCCGACGCAAAGAGCCTGATTCGATTCACCAGCGCATACATTGCCACAATCTCGTCGATATTTTCCAGGCTCTGTGATAGAGCTTTTGCATAACAACCCGTTCCCTGGCGTATGAACTCAGAATAGAGTTCTTCGCGCTGCGCGATTTCGCGGTTGGTCAGCTCTCGTTGCGTTTGGCTTCGCTGTAAAACAAAATTGCTGAAGACGGGAGTTGTAGCTCCTATGACAGAGCCGCCGAGCGCTGCCAAAACGCTGGTTAGCGTATTATCCACAGAGTTGATACCTGCCTTCGTACAGTTAGCTGGCCCGCGTTAACAAGTCCCTTTATTGGGGCATCTGACCGATAACTCTTTTCAAGTCAGCCTCCGCCAACGAGAGGCCGCAATTCGCCTCCAGCAGGGATGCGGTTGCACTTGCCAGGTCCGCGTGATCCTGACTACGGGCGGAGGCGAGCGCCGCGTTCTGTTCAAACTGGCGATCCGCGAGCCGGGCTGCTTCTGTTCGGACCTTTACAACCTGTCCCGCCACTTCGACCATCTGGCTGAGTTCATCAACTTTGTCGTAAATGCCTTGTACCTGCACCTCGATCTCGGACTGTAGCTTGTCCACCGCGACCTCTGCGGATCGCACTTCGCTCCGCGCTTCCCGCACCTTGGCTTCGCGGCGCCCGCCATCGAAGAGATCGTAGCTGAGTGAAAAGCCAAACGTCCCGAAATTATGGACGAGAAGGGGTATCCCACTTTGGTAGCTGTAGCGGGAGAGCGCCGTGACATCGGGGATGTAGGCGTCCTTAGCTGCCACTAACCCGGCTTGTGCCTTTACGAGAGTCTCCCGGGCTGCTTTGAGATCCTGGTTCTGGTCGAGCGCGATTCGGACCGCGTCAGCTCGCGATGGAATGTCGAGCGCAGCCCCAGCCGCTCCGGGGTCGAGATCAATCGGAGTATTAACCGGAAGCCCAAGCGTGTCCGCGAGTTGACGCCGGTAGTCATTTCCCTGCAGCCGCAGGGTTAAGCTCTCCTGCTGCGCCTGCAGGATGCTGGCCTGGCTCTCAAGCGCCGATACTTCCAGGGCGTTGCCTCGCGCCACATCGCTGCGACTCTCCTCATCCTTGACCTGGGCGGCGGCTAACTGGTCCTTAGATGCCTCGAGCTTCTGTGCATTGACCAGGATGTTGTAGTAGAGCTGCCGGACCTGCAATGCAATCGCATCCTGCGTTTGATCAAGCTGTGTTTTCGCGACGAGAACATCCTGCTTTGCCGCAATATTCGCCTGGTGTATGCGGAACAACTGCGTGAGAGGCTGCTCTAAGCCCACTCCGCCTGTATACCCAGTGGCAGCACCTTGATCAATAAAGAGCGACTTCGATGGTATCGGCCCAGTTGACGGATAGCTCCCGAATGCGCCGGCGGGTATATCGATGCCGGCGAGCTCTGTCAAATGAAGTGTGCTACCGCTCGCCTTGATTTGCGGCAAGTAGTTGGACCGCGCTTCGCCTTTTGTACTCTGCATCTGCTCGACGGAGAGGGAGCGAAGCCGAACAGAATGATTCTGCTTCAGCGCGAGATCAATCGCCTGCTGCAGTGTCAATCGCATCGGAGTCGGAGAGGGTTGTTGTGCTACCGCATGAGTGGCGAATGTCAAGCCCAACAGTGAAAGAGCCAGGAACAACCGGGCCGCTGAGCGATGCCTCCACTGCGCGATAGAAACCGGCGTCATAGACTGCCTCCCTTTGTGGAGTGCGCTTCTCATTTGGCCTCCACAGGAGCAGCAACGACTTGTCGATACTGGGTTGGCACCGTGGACATGAAAGCAACCACCACGAGACACGTAACGCAGCATGCAGCCACGAGAATAAAGCTGTCGGAGATGGCCAGGGTGAAGGCTTGCTGCCAAACTTGCAATCCCAGAACTTCCGCAGCACGGCCGGCCGCAGTCAGACCAGTCGAATGCGAAGCGAATCCATGTTGGAGCCCGAGGAGCCTGTGATCGGTAATGCCATTCCCAAGCTGAACGTAAAGGCCAAGCATATTCGAGTGGAACTCTTCTCGAACAGCGATGAAGTGCCCCATAAAGACCCCTCCCAACTCGCCCCCAAACAACCGGACGGTCTGGAAGAATCCCGCAAAGGTCAACACGTCTGCGGGCCGTGTCAATGCGCCTGTATCGATAACTTCCAGCACAATTGCGCCAACCATCGAGTTGAAGGCCAGAGCCAGTCCGATGGCCATCACCGCCTGGGCTATTCCGAAGTTGGGGCCGGCCCACACTGAGGTGACTCGCGCATCGAGGAAACATGCAGTCCCGACCAGCCCGAAGCCCGCTGTGAGGATCAGACGGGGATCGATTGTGCGCATCAATGACATGGCGGCCACGCCGAGCACAAATTGGGGAAGCGCGACCCAGATCAGCACTGGCGCCTCCTGTAAAGGCAGGAATCCTCGAACGGAGCCCAGAAAGCTGGGGATACTTACCACCGTAGCCAGCATCACGAAACGAAAGCTGATCAGAACGAGAGCCAGCAGTAATGTGTTTCTGCGGATGAGGAACTGATAGTGAACCAGGGGATTCGGTAGCAGGAAGTGCCGAATCAACGCGGCAAGTACAAGCACCACACCTGACGCCATTAGTCCAATAATGAGCGAAGAGCGATACCAATCCAGGCGTTGCCCCTGATCGAGCGCGATATACAGGAGCGCGACCCCGAGGCTCGCATACAGGAAGCCCCTCCAATTCGGAGCAGGATGCCCAGGCTGGGGTTTTGGAAGCGGTTGCCCCGGAATGCCGAAGTGGACCAGGGCGATCATCAGCGGGGTCAGAACAGTCCCGTTCCAGAAGATCCAACGCCATGAGAGGTGATCGATAAAGTAAGACTCCAATGCCTGCGCCATATCCGTGGTGAAAATGATGTCCGTCGCATACATCGCGATCCCCAGCAAAACGAAGCGCATCGGAAGACTTCTCAGCACGAAGGACAGGGTCAGCGGATAGAACGTGCCAGCGCTGAGGCCGGCGAGGATAAGTAATACAATTGCTGCGCCGAGCGAATGGCAAAACGGAATCAGAAAACTTACCGCGGTAAAGATCCACGCACAAGCCAGAAGTACGCGGCGAGGGCCGAGAAGCCCCCCCAGATATACAGAAAACGGTCCAATGAACATCATCGATGCATTGAATGAGGTATTGATCCACGATGCTTCGTCGACTCCAAGATGCAACGCGCCCCGAATATCTGCCAAGCCCACATTCATCAACCGTCCAGTGCATGTTGCAATCATTGCGCCCAGCAGCACGCCGGCAACCCCGAGCAATGGGTGCGTTGTCAGTGTCGGGTGAGCGTCAGGGGTCTTGACGTCAGGACTTGTCATTGATCACCGTCCGATCGGCCCCCAGCCTTCCTGGTATGAACGATGACAATTGCCGAGAGACCGGATCGCAGGCGGTCGAGCCAGGGCTGTCCTGGAAAAAACACTATCTTGACCGGCACTCTCTGAACGACCTTCGTGAAGTTACCTGTCGCGTTGTCGGGCGGCAGAAGTGCAAATTGTGAACCGCTGGCGGGGGACAGCTGATCGACCTTGCCGTGAAACACTCGATGCGGAAACGTATCGACCCGAACGTCTGCCGAATCGCCAACTCGCATGTTAGTCAGCTGGGTCTCTTTGAAATTGGCTTGAACCCAAACGTCGTCTTGCACGAGATCGATCATCTGCGTACCTGGGGCGACCAACTGACCGGCGAGTACCTGACGCTCTCCAACGGTTCCATCCGTTGGAGCCGAAATTCGCGTGTAAGCCAGGTTGACCTCTGCGACCACGATGGCTGCTTTCTTGGCCGCGATGTCGGCTTTGTAAACATCGTCTTTCGTGTTCAGCGCCTCTCGCTGGCGTCTGGCCGCCTCAAGTTGACTCTGACTTGTGGCGAGAGCCGCCTCGGCGCGCGCGAGGCCCGCTCTGCTCGCGTCAAGCTGGCCGCTGAGCTGTCCTTCCTGAGCCGTGGCCCCTTCAAGCTGCTGGTGAGTTGCGGCCTTCGCGTCGAACAGGGCCTGCTGGCGGTGCAACTCAGTCACGGCTCTGTCGAGTTCAGGGGAAACGGAGGCGACACCGGCCTTTGCGGTATCGATTGCGGCCTGTGCCTGGACGATACCGGCTTTTGCAGCATCTATCTGAGCATCCTGTATCTTCTTGGCCGCCTGATTGTCTTCGAGGGCGGCTTCGGATCCGGCCAGAGCCGCCCGGGCCTGATCCAGAGTCGCTCGATAGTCGCTGTCGTCGAGCTCGATGAGCGTCTGATCTGCCTTGACACTCTGATAATCACCGACGTCGACTCTTTTGACCGTTCCCGAGATCCGGGTGCTCAAAGGTGTCATGTCGGCTTTCAGGTAGGCATCGTCAGTCTCCTGGTCACGACGACTCCCTTGCCAACCCGTCCAGTGCCCGGCAATGCCAAAGAGAAGACCCGCAGCAGCAAGCAACACGATTAGCGGAATGATCAACGCTTTTTTACCCATGTTCCAGCTCCTCCGGACCTCGCTCAGATTTGTTGGTCCTTGCCTTGTTCACTCCGGTTCCCACTCAGTGCACGCCGAGCACACTGCAGGTAGCGTCCTGAGCGAGGTCATAGACGGAGCTCCAAAGGCGGGACAGGTAGAAGTCGTGTTGATGCAATCCAACGACGAGCAAATCCGCGTTCTGCTCTTTCAGAAAGCGAAGAATTGCATGCACCTCTTTACCGAATACAATCGAGCCTTGTGCGCGAACACCCTGATTCTCGCGCCAGAGTCGCCGCCTTCTCGTGCAGTTCCTCGTGACGATGCCGTCGCTCCTCCAGCATTGCGGCAGGGGCGCCTGGATCAACAACAACTGAAAACGAAGCGTAGGCTGGAAGATCTCCCAGGATGGACACTGTCGCTAGTTCCGCGTTGCACAAACGAGCGAGATCGATCGCTGTGCGCAAGGCATGCTGCGATTCAGGTAGGTCATTCAGGGCGACGACAATCTTGGAGAACATAGAGCAACTCGGCTCTATCGTATGGGGCACTTCGGGCGATCGCTATTACATGTTTCTGCTAGGCCCGAGAGACACCCCATCCGCTAGCGGAATCGGATGCACATGGAACCCCGGTACCCCGGTTCGATGACGCGACCCGGGAAACGGTGACAACTTTTTTTTCATGCGCAATACTGCGTATTTTCGCCGGGTTTCTCCAGTCGCCAAAAGGAAAAAGTCCCAGGAATTTAATGAAGTGTGCTGGACGGTCTTTGCGACCCGCGTATACGGTATATGTAATTTATCGAGCTTATGTTTGGTGAGCTCCCGGATCTCTTGGAGCTTCATTCATTTGTTGAGAATTTATCCACCGAACCGCCAGCGTTACGAAGAGCGCAGTTTTGCCTCGTGCTGCGTTTCCTCGCGGTAGATTTGAGCCAGAGTACAGGATGCAGTCAGAACGCCCGAGGCGCCGAGCAGGAGCCCCAGTGAGTGCTTTAACAGTTGAACGCCCACAAATGCTCCGAAGAACATCATGAAGACTGAGCCGACGCGCCGGCGCCACCTCGGATTGCTGCCTGGCTTGAGTGCAAAGTCAAAGGCGAGTGCCGCAACCGTAAGCGTAAGTACGGTTGTCGTCAGTTCTGGCACTGCGAGCCGTCTGACCGTGCCGTTGCGCATCCCCATTCCCATCGCAGTCAAAGCGATAACCCCGTAAAGTGCCATGGAGATGTGCTGTCCTCCCCGAGGTTTGAAGTACCACGAAACCGCCATTGCGCCAAATAGGAGCAATGTCTCGATCCCAAAGGCGGCCGCAAGCCATATATTGCGACGCCGGTTCCCGAGGAAAGTGTCGAGCTTCCCGGCAAGCAATCCGCCTGCAAGGGCGAAGCCAAGTGCGGCAGCAGATCGCGCAATCGACAAACCTGGCACTCCGCCAAATGCAAAACCCAGAAAGATGATATTGCCGGTCATGTTGGCAGTGAAGACGTGCCCCATTGCCACGTAACTGCCTGCATCGACCAATCCGGTCACGAACGTCAGGCAATAGAGGGAGCCGTAGAGGACGCGGTCGCTGTTTGTGAGGGAATCCATCAAGTTTCCATTTCAGAACCTGTAGCCTGCCCAAAGCGCCCAGTAGTCCAGATTGCGGCCGGGTTGCGTTTCCTTGAGAAAACGGCCCGCATAGAAGATTCCGTAGTCTGCCTGGAACCACAGGTGACGATTCGCCTGCCATCGGATCTCGGTGCCCGGTCTGTTTCCAACAAACCGGGATCGACTTACCATCCGCCGCTCTGATCAGAAATCCGGGTACGGCATAGACGCCGTCGTCCAGGCTCTGTCTCCATTGAAAAATCCAGTCGAAAGACAATGAGACGTTGTGCGGAGCCGATGCTTCTACGTGAGGATGAACGTCAATGAAGTTGATTGGCCCTGGACCGGTTGTCGCCAGGACGCCGAAGTAGTTGCCTTTGGGGTAGAGCGGATTGAAAGTGCCCAGCGTATTCGTCGCTGGATGATCTCCGCTCGAGATATCCGCCTTTGCGCTGAACCGCGGTTTCAGCGGAATCGTAGGAATCCTGTAGCCCGTCTCCGTTGCGACGGTCCAGGCACGGATGTTTGCCGCTCCGAAGCTGCCAAACTGCCAAAGTGCTTCATCGTCGAAATCCCAGCCGGGGTGTTCGCTGGCGACAGGCCTCGATACTCTTATGCCTGGTGAGTGGCGGACCTCATGTGCCGTTCCTCTCTCAAAGGCGCCATCTCTTCGATCCTGCCCCAGGTAGTAAAGGTCCAGCTGCATTTTGCCCGGAATCGGGACCGCGTTGCATATGCACCCCAGAAGCCTGCGGTGTGATCTGGAGCGTTGTCGAAGAATCCTGGGTTATCTTCGTCAGGCCGCATCGCAAATCCGTCGACCTGCCATGAATGGGTCGTGGTCCGCACCAGGAACCCGTCGAAGCTGAGCCTTACATTAGGGCCTTCGCGTACATCCACGAGCCGACCCGAACCATACTCCAGTTCCTGCCGGCCGGCTCTCACATGCACCGACCCCCAGGAAGTCTCACCGCCAACCTCCAGAAACCCCGCCTGAAAATCGAGCTTTTTTTCGTCTATAGGCCGAGGGCCTCCCGCTCGCCAGGAGTTAATACCACTCTTCAATTCAAGGAACGTGCGGACATGGGGTCCGTAATGAAGGTCGGCATATGCCATGTATCTCTCATTCAGATACCCGTTCATGATGGGCGACTGGCCCCAGTTGTCGTTGCCAATCTGCTCCCAGATCTCGCGTGCTTCGCCGCCGAAGGTCACGAACCAATTCTTGTCGATTTTCCGCAGCGGAATATACTTGATTGGGTCCCAGAAGTCGCAGCGCAGATCCTTATCGCGGAGAAAACTCCAGTCTTCGTCCGATCTAAGTAGCTTGTAGCTACGATCGGGGATCGCTGCGGGCGCAATCTGCTGTGCTCGCAGCACCCTGAGCGCTGACGCGGCCAGCAGAATGATGGCTATCGTACAAGGAGACTTGGTCAAAACAACTTCTCATTTTGCCTGAGGAAGGGCAGAACCCTGTTCTGCCACCTGGACACGTGGATTCCAATGTTTGCCGAAGAGGCATGTCGCTGCTGCGTGAGCCACATTTGCGTTCCTGGTGTGAACCCAGCTACCTACCTGCTCTCCTATCACCATGCCAAGCAGTCCCAACAGGGCGATGATAGGAGGTGCAGGGCTCTTCACTTTAATAACTCCATATAGCAGGCCCACAAATGTGCCGACCGCAAATGATATGAGCAGATCCTTCATTGCTCTTTTCTCCATTCTTGTGCGCTGTGGCTCATGAAATGCATTCGGTCAGAACGCAAAACAGTCGCATCCCAGGCCCCAAATCGCTTCACCCAGTTTGTGCCGGCTCGGCATATGGAGCGGGTGTCCTTCGCAGCGATGAACGAGTGGCCCAACGGCGGCCGCGTCTGTTTGGTGATAACCACCATAATGCGCGGTTGGAGCCCAGTTCAGCGCTGACGGCAGCGGTGGCGGAGCAAGTGACTGAAAGTCGTGGCTCGCGTGAACAACTTCTCCTCCCACGACCGTCAATTGAGACTCAAGATCCTTGATCTCGTCGGCCGGGATCTTGAAGTAGTCGTTAGTCAGCACGGCGAAGTCCGCCATCTGACCTCCGCAAAGTTCGCCTTTCGCGCCATCCTCGGTTGAGAACCAACTGCTCCCTTGTGTGTAAAGCCGCAGCGCTTCTTCTCGTGTCAGCCGGTTCTTCTCCGGGTAAAGTGTCCAGGCCACCAACCGTCTTCCCGGTCACGAGCCAGTAAAGGCAGACAAAGGGATTGAAGCTGGCGACGCGGGTCGCGTCTGTTCCGGCTCCTACCGGACATCCTAATTCCAGCATCCGCCGAACGGGCGGCGTCTTGCGTGCCGCGTCCTCACCGTAGCGATTCACAAAATACTCGCCCTGGTATGCCATGCGATGTTGAACAGCAATGCCGCCACTCAGCGCAACCACTCGCTCTATATTTCGATCGCTGATTGTTTCCGCGTGATCGAAGAACCAGTGCAATCCCTTGAACGGAATATCGCGGTTCACCTTTTCAAACACATTGAGAAAGCGTTCGATCGATTCGTCATAGGTTGCGTGCAGGCGGAACGGCCAGTGTGCCGCCGCAAGATGGCGAATGACGGCCTCGAGTTCGCTTTCCAGGACTCCATCCAGGTTCGGCCGCGGCTCCAGAAAGTCTTCGAAGTCCGCGGCCGAGAACACAAGCATTTCACCGGCGCCATTGAGACGGAAAGTGCTGTCTCCCTGGTGAAGTGTTGTGCTGCCTGTCCACCGCCTGAAGTCGTCCAGTTCATGCTTTGGACGTTGTGTGAAAAGGTTGTAGGCAATCCTCACCGTCATCTGATTGCGGCGGTGCAGTTCGGTGATCACGCCATAGTCGTCCGGATAATTCTGAAATCCTCCGCCTGCATCAATTGCGCTGGTCACGCCAAGGCGGTTCATTTCACGCATGAAGTGACGTGTCGAGACAAGTTGATCCTCGAACGGCAGTAGCGGCCCCTTTGCGAGCGTGGAGTAGAGAATTCCTGCGTTTGGCCGTGCGATCAGCAGGCCAGTCGGGTTGCCATGCTTGTCGTGCTGAATCTCTCCACCCGGAGGATTGGGGGTGTCCTTTGTATATCCGACAGCACGGAGAGCAGCCGCATTCAGGAACGCGCGATCATAGAGGTGCAGGACAAAGACAGGCGTCTCCGGCGCAACCGCGTTGATTTCGTCGAGTGTCGGCATACGACGCTCAGCAAACTGAAATTCGTTCCATCCACCTACCACGCGCACCCACTGCGGTGCAGGAGTTCGGGCGGCTTGTTCCTTCAGCATGCGCAGGGCGTCGGCCAATGAGGGTACACCGTCCCATCGAAGTTCCAGGTTATAGTGCAAGCCGCCCCGAATGATATGCAGATGCGAATCGTTCAGGCCGGGAACGACGGTTTGGCCGCGCAGGTCAATGTTCTCTGTGTCTGGTTTCTTCAGGCGAAGAACCTCGGAGTTACGTCCAGCCGAAGCGATCTTCCCGTCCTCTACGGCAATGGCCTCGGCGAAATATGGATTTGAATTGGTCGCAATCTTACCGTTGTAAAAGATTCTGAGCTTTCCCATGGACGCCTCCGCGCATGTGGTCTTGTCGAGAGCCAGGGGCCGGCCGATCCACCGGCCCCGTGCTTGAGCCCGCTAGCTGTGAACCAACTCCGCCGGAACCTCCCAGCCGGAGTGAACCGTGGGATCGGCGCACCGTGAACCATCGTGTACGCGTACTCCACGCCCATCCCGTAGCCACCGGCATGGTGCTTCACGACATCCATCACCGCGTCATACGTATCCCTCTTTGCCCAGTCGCGCTGCCACTCGAGCATCACCTGAATCCAGGTCACCGGCTTCGCTCCGGCCTGCTCGACCCGTCGCATCGCCGCCAGATGAGTTCTTTCATCCAGATCGCCGCAGAGATCCTCAACGACATACACTTCATATCCGTCGTGAATCGCCTGAACGGTGGGAAACGCGACGCACACCTGTGTCCAAAGACCAGCGAGCACAATCTTTTTGCGCCCTGTCTTCTTCACCGCAGCCACGAACTTCTCGTCATCCCAGGAGTTCATGAAGCTGCGCTCAATCGGCATTTGATCGGGATAAATCGCCTGCAATTGAGGCCAGATGTATCCACTAAATGACTTCGATTCAACCGTGCTCAGGATCAGGGGAACATCGAAGATCCTCGCGGCCTTGGCGAAGCCGACAACGTTGTTGATGAGCGACTGTCTGTCGATGCTGGTTACGCCAAACAGCATTTGCGGCTGATGGTCGATGAGGGTAATGACACAGTTATCCGGCGTCAGCAACCCCTTTTCGCTTCTTGGTTCCAGTTTCATGTATCCTCCTGTTCTTGTGCATATTCGTGAAGGTCGTTCGCCGGATCTTGTCTCAGCTAAGTCCAGATCCTGCGGTGATTCCCGCGGTAGTTGCGCCTCGGCTGAATCCCCAAATCAGTCACGAAGTTCTTGCCCGATTAGTTTGACCTGTCGAGCAAGGTTCTGACATTCACATCGAAGGAATGCCGTTCCAGATTGGTGCATTTTGGATCGAGGAGCTGCGGTCAACGAACACGACAGTAGCAAAGGGAGGAGATCATCGATATTACATGTATCTGGTAATTGCATTACATGTTTCTGGTAGTTACATCTGAGCATGAGTGTGGAAGGATGTTCTCGGCCACTGCTCGGAAATGCGCCCGCTGCCTCGGACTTATTCGCCGGCTGGGGCGGACTCACACCGGCTGGCCATGTGCCGGTACTCCACAGAATGGAAGCGGCAGGGGCGAAGTAACCGGTGGCTATGAGTCCTGCTCGGGTTCCAGACGTTATTAGAGAGGATGAAGCGCTCTCTCCCTGTTCAGGAATGTTTGGAACAAACCTGAGCACTATCGTTGATACCGAAGCCCCAAACTTCAGAATCGTGAGGAGGTCCACTATGCGAGCACTTCATTCTGCGTGGCGCTTTGGCGCGGCGGCGATGCTGATTGTCGGGGTTTCAGCCGGCCTGACGGAAATACGCCCTGCGACGGCGAAGTCCGATGTCGCCGTCGGCCCACAGTACGATACGACGCACGTCTACGTCGCGCCAGAAAACGTTGATGCCTTTGTGAAGGCTTTTGTTGGTACGTTTGGAGGTACCAGTACAAAGCAAGTCGTGGTCACCGTCACGCCGACTCCGAGTAGTACAAGTTCCCAACTTCTGCAGACGCCTGTAGGCACAGTTTCGCTGTTTGGATTCAGGACGCCGGTTCCGTATCCCTTCGGTGCGGAGAGAACAGGCTATCTTGTTACCGATCTCGACAAGGCGATCTTAGCCGCCAAAGCCAACGGTGCTGACGTACTCGTCGCTTCGTTCCCTGACCCAATCGGCCGCGATGCAGTCGTTCAGTGGCCGGGTGGAATCAACATGCAGCTATACTGGCACACGACTAAACCCTCATACGCGGCATTTCAGACAATTCCCGAGAATCGTGTCTATGTATCGCCGGTCCGTGTAACCGACTTTCTTCGCAGCTTTCTGGCCTTCTCTCATGGGAAGATCGTTTCGGACGATCCTCACGCTCCCGGAATTGAAATTGGCCGGCCAGGTGAAACATTCCGGCGCGTCCGCGTCGAATCTCCCTTCGGCAAGCTCACGGTCTTTGTTACCGATGGCCATCTCCCCTACCCCTATGGGCGGGAACTGACTGGCTATGAGGTTTCAAACCTTACCGATACGCTCACGAAAGCGGAATCGCTGGGTGTCAGCATTCTTGTTCAGCCATATTCCTCCAGCGGGCGAACTGCCGCCATCGTCGAGTTCCCAGGCGGGTACCTTGCAGAGATTCACGAGATCATCAAGTGATGGTGGCAGCACAAGAGACTGGTGGCAGAGCGTGGTCATGCCACGTACCTGGACCCACCCGCGCTGAAGCACCGTAGCAGAGGTACTGTCTGGGAACCGGGAATGCGGACTGGCGCGTCAGCCACGGCCTGCCGGGAGAGCAATTGCACCTCGCTCCTGCAGTCAGGTCCATCCTGACTACCACATAAAGATGTAATAGTGAGCGACTCCTCGACCGATTATATTGCCCACAGATTGTTAGGCCCGTGGAATCACGCCATCACATTCAGTCATCTCAGTCGACCGAGAAGCAAGCCGAGGACGCCATACTACCTTCGGGTGCCACTTCTCATCTCCACTTAGCTACAAATATTTGATTGTGATGAGATATGCGCCTGGCGACGATCCACCGCGGAGTTGAACTAACCAGGAGGAGATGCTAATGAAAGAAACGATCGGTAACTTCCTGCTGCGTCGCCTGTACGAGGCTGGCATTCGGCATATCTTTGGCGTTCCGGGCGACTACAACCTCGAACTGATGCAGCAACTCGAAGACCGCAGCGAACCTGCCTGGATTGGAAACTGCAACGAACTAAATGCATCCTACGCTGCAGACGGTTACGCGCGAATCACGGGTCTTGGGGCCCTGATCGTCACCAACGGAGTCGGGGCGCTGAGTGCGATCAACGGCATTGCCGGCGCGTACAGTGAGCACGTGCCGGTTATCTGCATCTGCGGTTCCATACCCGCAAAATCGGTCCAACGCGGAGAATTGATGCACCACACGCTCGCGGACCGCGAGAAAGGCAATTTCTATCGTGCCTTTGCTGAAGTCACCGCGGCGCAGGCGGTACTCTCTCCGGAAAATGCCGTCTCTGAGATCGATCGGTTGATCCGGACGTCATGGCAACAGAAGCTTCCTGTCTACATGGAACTGCCGTCCGACGTCTCGTATCTCGAAATTGACGTTCCCGGGGAATCGCTGACGCTCGAGGCCACGCCCAGTGATAAGGAGCGCCTCCAGTCGTGCGCGCAGGCGATTTTCGAACGCCTGAGGGCTGCACAGTCACCGGCTTTCCTGCTTGATCTCGACGCCGATCGGTTCGGAGTGGCAAAGCAAGTCGCTGAACTCGCCGCGCGATGGCAGATGTGCGTAGCCACGATGAATACGTCAAAAGGAGTCTTTTGTGAAACATCGCCGCTTTTCGTCGGCACTTACATTGGCATTGCCAGCGCTCCCGCCACACGCGAGGCCATCGAACAAAGCGACTGCCTGCTCACGGTTGGTTATCGAAGGGTCGAGACTGCCACCGGCTTCTTCACGGATAAGCTACCGGAATCTGCGATTCAAATAAACTCCCGGTATGTAGACGTCGGCGCAAAGAACTTTCAGGGTGTTCACATCGCGGAACTCCTGAATGCGTTGCTCGAGTTCAATCCGCAGTCCCCCAAAGCTAAGCTTACGGCCTTACCCCGTACCCCTGAAGCGGCCGACTCGAATGGCGCCCTTACCCAGGCCGCATACTGGAAGGCCATGCAGGAGTTCGTTCTCCCGGGAGACGTGATTATCGCGAGGATGGCACTTCGATAATCGGCGCGGGACAAATGAACCTCCCGGAAGGCTGCACGTTTATCTCACAAGCAGTCTGGGGATCCATCGGATACGCGACCGGAGCGTTGCTCGGATCCCTGCTTGCAGCACCCAGTCGGCGCCACTTGCTGTTTACCGGCGAGGGTTCCCTGCAGGTTACCGTACAGGAGATCTCGACAATGTTGCGCCACGATCTGAAACCGTTCATTTTCGTGATCAACAACCACGGTTACACTATCGAACGGACAATCCTCGGTAAGGATGCCAATTACAACGACGTGGCTAACTGGCGCTACTCGGATTTGCCTAAGGTCTTTTCCAGAAGCTACACCGATATGACACATGTCGTGGAGACAATCGAAGACCTCCGGAAGGTTCTGCAATCTTCGCATAAAGGCCTTGTGTTCGTCGAATCGGTGATGGACAAATATGACTCACCCGTCGATCTCATTCGCGGAGGACACGCCTTTGCGGATACCGACTACGGGCCGCGCGGTCCACAGTCCATACCCGGTGCACAAATCGAAGTACCCAGCCGGTGAGAGTTGAGACAGAGCCTTCAGGGTTGGAATTTGCGTTGTGCCGGGCCCATGACGAACCGAATAGTTGTGGGCGACGGTGGCCCGCTGTCGACCCACAAGGCTCCAGGCGAGACACTTCTATCGGGAATGGTATTGCGGATTCCGCAAGCTGGCGTACTCTCCTTTGGCCGCCCTATAGATGGGCAAGTCGGGATCGGCGTCTTTCCAAAGCGTCAGGAACTCTTCATACGTTTCTCGGGCTTTCCCGGTATCCTTCATGAGGACCTGGGCACGCGCCAGCTGCAGGACAGAAAGGCTCCCGGTCACGAAGGCTTCTCCGACTCCGGAATGATTGATAACCTTTCGGAACTCATCTGCTGCCAACGCCCCTTGCTTCAATTGTAGATAGGCAAGGCCTCGCAGGTACGCAGGATATACATAGTCCAGGACGTCATTGATGGCGAGATCGTAAGGCTCGACGGGCTGCAATATTGTGAGGGCAGCGGATGGATCTTTTTCGCTAAGCTTGATTGCGGCTTTTACGCAGGGCAAGAGAAAGGCTCGAACTTCAAAGTCGCTGGGGAAGCGCTGGCTGATGGCTTCCACCAGTATCTGTGCCTGCTCCGCTTTGCCCGCGCGCGCAAGTGTTAATGCGGCGAAAATCAAAGCCGCACGATCCTGGCTTTTCCTGAGGGCATTCGTAGTCAGCAATTGCGCCTGTTCTGCATTCCCGTTCTCAGCTTCCCGCAAAGCGGCGGCACTCTCATAAAGGGCAGCATCCAATGATAATCCCGCCTTCATCGCCGACTCTGCATTCATCCGCGTCAAGCGGTCAGCATCTCGAGAATGCCCGTAGAACCCTTCAGTCTTCGACTCGATGTAAAGGAGCTCGCGTCTCCGAACAGGATCCTGCGACGCCCACGTCCACTCCCTCTGCATCCCGGATTTGTCGTCTTGTAAAAATGAAAGCAACGCGTGATCAATGTGTAGTTCGGGCGATTCCAATCCACGCGAGATCGCGTCGTCGTACGTCTCCTTCGCTTCATCGAATTTCTGTGTATAGAGAGCTGACATCACGAGAGCAGTGAAAGTGGGGTTACTGGCAAGAAGCCGTACTGCCTCACGCGTTTGAACTAATGCTTCATCGTGACGCCCCATAAACCTTAGGCAGCCGCCGAAATTCATTCGAGCGATGACATCGCGAGGAAAGGTGTGAACCCACTCCCCAGCGATGAGACAAACTTTGTTCCATTCGTTTCGACTGTCTCCGTAGTAGAGTGTCTCGACCTGAAACCGAGCGGGAATCGTTAGCCGGCTTCGCAGTTCGAAGGCCCTGGAAAGGTCGGCCGATGCAAGGGCCTCCCTGGAGAACCAGTAATTTGCGCTCCCTTCTGCGGCATACGCCAGCGCAAAGTTTGGATCTTTTTCGATCGCGCGCTCATAGTCGTCGAGAGCACTGGGAATGTCTCCACTCAGTTGGTTCTTATATCCCACGGCCAGGAGTGCGAGAGCGTCCGGTGAAGAACTGGTCGCTTGATCCAGAGGCTGAGCGAATTTGCGCAGAGAGTCTTTCGCATCGCCGAGCTTGCCGCGGAGTTGGAAAGCGGACAAACCAAGAGCCCGAACAATCTCGCCTCGGGTTGCTGCGTCATTGGCCACTTGCTCCATCACTTTTCCAGACTGACAGTCCAGGGCGTTCAAGCCCACTCGGAAACGATTGCCGACATCCGCAACGAATGCCGAAAGGACAGCCCGGCTATTCGTTTTTTGGCAGACTTGCACTGCGGTCCGGGTCGTAATCTTGCTATTTTCGTCAAGACGAAGCACTCGCAGTGTCTCGCGTACTTTGTCACCGCCCAGCAGATTGAGATACGGCGTCTGCTGCAATGAGACTTGCAGGGCAAGGTTCATGCCGTCACCCAGAGCGTCATCTCCTGTTTGGTTGTCCATGTCGGCAAGAACGAGGGTGTCGGAGGAAGCAAGCGTTACTCCTCTGTGAATGCGCCAGTAAAAGACACAAACAGTTAACAGGGCAACGAGCGATGCAGTCGCGACCAGCCAATTTCGGACCGAATGGTGGGTGGGACGCAGTTCTTCCCGGACCCGCAACAGGTCTTTGCGCATCTCTGCAGCGGACTGGTAGCGACACGCACGATCCTTCTCAAGGGCTTTGGAGATGATGGTGTTGAGTCGCCGCGGGACGGATGCGTTGATCTCGTGCCCTGAACCCGGCGCGCAATGGAGGATCGCCTGATGAACATCCTCGACGGTGTCTCCCTGAAAGGCACGGGTTCCAGTCGCCATTTCATACAGGACTAATCCAAACGAAAACAAGTCCGTGCGAGAATCCAGCTCTTCTTTTCGGATCTGCTCAGGGGACATGTAGCCGGCGGTTCCTAAGGCAGTTCCAGTCAGGGTGAGATCAGCGCGATTCTCTGAACGAGTTTGATTCGGTGGCCATTCGCCGCGGCCATCGGAAAGACGGGAGGACGTATCTGTCACACTCGACCGTTGCTCTTCTGACCCGGAGGTCAACTTGGCAAGTCCGAAGTCGAGTATTTTTGCATTCCCATCTTTCGTCAGAAAGATATTGGCCGGCTTGACGTCGCGATGAATGATGCCATTGGCGTGCGCCGCCTCGAGCGCGCTCGAGACCTGTATGGCGACATCGAGCACGGCTGTTAGCGCCAGAGGCCCACGCGCCGCGGCGACGCGGATGGAGAGAGCTTCACCGTCAAGCAGTTCCATGACGATGAATGGCTCGCCCGCATACTCTGCGATCTCATGGATCGTGCAGATATTGGGGTGGTTGAGTGCTGAGGCGGTTTGCGCTTCGCGTTTAAAGCGCTGAATCGCCGGCTCGTATTCTGCCATGTCCTCCGGAAGAAATTTGAGAGCGACGCGACGGCCGAGGTTCAGATCCTCGGCCTTGTAGACCACCCCCATTCCTCCCCCTCCCAGGACTTCCAGAACGCGATAGTGGGAAATGCGTTTGCCGGTAAGTCCAACACCTCTAATGGGTCGGGGGGATGGCGAGGTTGCCCTGTCCTCTGCGATTTTCGGGCTCTCGCCCGCGCTCTCCTGCCATTCGACCGGAATCATGAGCCGGTATCCCCGGCGCGGCAGGGTCTCTATATATTTGGGGTTCTCGGCAGTATCGCCCACAGCCTTTCGCAATATCGCCACCGCAACGTTGATGCTGCGGTCGAAATCCACAATCGTGTCGTTCGGCCAGAGCACCTTCCTGATCTCTTCGCGGGACACGACCTTGCCGCGGCGCTCGACCAGAATTCGAAGGATCTGGAATGGCTGCTCTCGGAGAAGAACTTTTTGAGTTGGAACGCCGTCCACCTCTGCCTCGGTGGAGACAAGTTCACCGGTCCGAACATTCAGTTCGAAGATCCCGAATCGCACTCGCTCTGATACATGAATCGTCACCAATCGTTTACTCCGAGTCCTGGTAAGGCGCCTAATCGCGGCCGGATGGTGCACGCCGCTTGAAAGCAAACCACCACTCTTTCAGCAAGATACCTCAAAATAATGCAGAAATAATACGGAGGTGACTTGCCCGCAGAGGAGCTCAGAAGAAGACTACAGACTGAGCGGCTTCATCGCGACATTTGGTGGTGCAGCCGGAGTATCTGTCGCAAAGAACCGCCCTCGGCCTGGGTGAGGAGGAAAGGTGATTCAGTTCCCCAAACGGTCAATAGATGGCCGCTGATACGCACCGAGGGCCAAAACGCCACTTGCGCGCATTACGTCCCTCAGAACAGTCTCAAGGCAGAATTCGGTGAGCGGCTTGCAAAATTCCACAACCAATACAGGATGGAAGTCCAGCCACGACCCCACCAGGAAACCGGGGGCTCGCAGAAGCTGGCCCCTTCGGAGCCCGGCGCCTCCACCTCCTGTGCCCGAGCGCTCCTGCATACCAGAATTGACGAAACCGGCGAAGTCATGGCAGGGACCCCCATTTGGAGTTACCCTGTGTGGATTCAGCGGTCCGCGACTTTCTCTCGTTTGATAGCGAGCTGTGCGACGCCAGAAAGAGGGCGTCTATCGTGAGCAGGGGAGACAACATCTCCCTTTGAAGAGCTGTCAGAATGCCTCCTAATAGTGTGTTCAGGAAAGCTTCGCACCTGTCCGGGCCGACCAACCTCGCGGTCGACCCATTCCGTGGTGCACGCTCTTCCGAAGGACAGAAACCCGGGCATCCAGTTCCATCAGGTCGGGGCCCAGGGCGGAGGACCGTTCTCAAATGGCTGGGTGCTCTGGCGCTTCTCGCGGAAACAGGCTGCCGGCAGTCCGTTCAACCTGCCTCGGGAGTGACTCTGGTCCTCATGGATCAAACCTGGCTGGATAATCAATTTCAGACCCGCCGACACCAGGAATTGAAGCAGTTCACAAAGGAAACCGGAATCCGAGTTGAGCTTGTGCCTGCGCCCGAGGGAGCAATAGAGCAACTGGCCACATGGCGAAGCCTTCTCGAGAGCGGCGCCAGAATACCTGATGTCTACGCGATAGACGTGATTTGGCCCGGAATTCTGGCCGATAATCTGCTCGACCTGAAGGCCTACATTCCTCCGGCAGAAATTGCGGCGCATTTCCCCGAGCTGGTTGCTAACAACACGGTGGCTGGCAAATTGGTCGCCCTCCCTTGTCTCATCGATATCGGCCTTCTGTTTTACCGTACCGATTTGTTGCGCCTTTACGGCTACCTCAGTCCTCCGGAGAGTTGGAAAGATCTTGAGGACATGGCGATGAGAATTCAGACCGGCGAACGCGCCCGAGGTGAAAAGAACTTCTGGGGATTTGTTTGGGAAGGAGCGTCATCTGAGGCTCTCACCTGCAACGCACTGGAATGGCAGGTTTCAGAGGGCGGAGGGCAGATTGTAGGAGACGACACGATCACGGTCGACAACCCCCTCGCAGCCCGTGCCTGGGCCAGAGCAGCCCGGTGGATCGGTGCCATCTCACCACCCGGCGCGGTGGCTTATAGAGAATGGGATGCCGACAACGTCTGGCAGACGGGTCAGGCAGCTTTTATGCGCAACTGGTCGACTTCGTACTTTGAGACACCGGTACAGGGACCAGTCAGGGGTTCGCTGACAAAGAACATGTTTGCTATCGCTTCCCTCCCTCATGGGCAGGAAAGAAGTGCGGCTTGCGTTGGCGGAAGAGGCTACGGGGTCTCACGCCATTCTCTTCATCCTCGCGAGGCCTCGATGCTGGTGCGCTTTTTGTGCAGGTCCGACGTTCAACTCAGCCGCTGCGAGCGGATTGGCGGAGGACCGACAATACCCGCGTTGTATAACGACGCCGGCTCCATAGCAACCAACCCTTATTTCTCAATGGTCCTGAAGGCTTATCGCGGTGGCGGCATCCTGCGGCCGTCAACCAGCACGGGTAAGAAATATCCTGAAGTGTCTCGCGCATACTCTGACGCGGTTCACACCGTACTCGTCGGGAGCAAAACTGCGCCTCATGCGACATCCGATTTGGCATCGGAACTGGCGCAAATCACCGGTTTGAAGAGAACCTGATGAACCGAACGACGGCGCACATCCGTACCGTGAGCGACGAGGAGCCTGTCTCCTTCGCACGATCCACATCCAGGAGAAGCGATGGCCGCCGGCGACTCACGATCGGGCTTCGCCTGACGAT
Organism: uncultured Acidobacteriota bacterium; assembly: GCA_963825195.1. Classification (GTDB taxonomy): domain Bacteria; phylum Acidobacteriota; class Terriglobia; order Terriglobales; family Acidobacteriaceae; genus Palsa-343. Next base: position 2,159,951 of record CAWGSD010000005.1, on the reverse strand, counting down.
GTGTTTCGCGGCTATCGCGATCCTGATGACAGGAGGCGATGCCGTGGCGGTGTGGCAGATCGGGCGGGTAGAGGCGTTATCGCGGCGCTCTTATGAGGCGGACCAAAGTTCCCTTGCCATTATGCGCATGCACCTCGATGTGGTGACCTTTAGGGAGACTTTGATTCGTTTGGCTGATGCTCAGGACGGCAACGAATTTGCACAACAGGCTGTGATCCTTCGCGATACTTTTCTGCGAGATGTGATACGTGCTCAGCAGGCGCTTAACCTGGCACGTGATGCGGACCTGGACCCCACCATCCTCACCAGGCTGCAAACCGTTCGGAGTGCATTACCTTCGCAAGTCGATTTTATGCTTGATTTGGTGAAAGCGAATGACTGGCGGGTTGTGCGGTTACGTCTGGCAAATCAAGTACAGTCTTTGGCATTGTCGAGCTCATCGCTGGTCGAGGATGTGGACCGCGAAGTCGCGCAGGAGCGAACACAGGCCTTGGAGAGCGCTGAGCGGGCGCGGCACGAGCGCTTCCTTATGTTGCTGGCGGTAGCCGTGTTGATTCTCCTGATATCCGCTCTGCTGGGCTGGTACACGACACGCGCGATTTGCCGGCCCCTGGCGCGGCTGGATGCCGGCGCGCAGGCACTGGCGCGCGGCGACTTTCAATATGAAGTTGAGGTTAGTGGAGCTGATGAGTTGTCGGATCTCGGGAGGGCCTTCAATTACGCCGCAAAACAACTTGGTGAACGCAAAAGAGCCGAAGCCGCTTTGCGCCAGGCGGAAGCTGACCTCGCGCACATACACCGCGTTACGACCATGGGAGAGCTCACTGCGTCATTGGCTCACGAAATCAGACAGCCGGTCACCGCGGCTGTCAATTACGCGGTCTCCTGCTCCCGATGGCTCTCGCGCGCTCAACCCGATCTCGAACAGGCTTGCGCGGCAGCAATGAAGATAGTCGAAAACCTCAGGTGCACTGACAACATCATCAGCCGCATCCGTTTCTTGTTTCACAAAGGCACGCCGCAAAGAGAAGAGGTGGATGTTAACGAGGTCATTCGAGAGATGATCGTTCTGTTGCGCAGCGCGGCGAATCAGCATTTGATCTCTATACGCACTCAAATCGCGGAAAATCTTCCCTGCGTGATGGCAGATCGGGTGCAATTACAGCAGGTTTTTATGAATCTCATGCTAAATGGCATCGAAGCGATGAAGGGGATGAACCCGCCAGGCGATCTCACGATCAGATCGCAGGCGGAGAACGGAGGATTGCTGTTCTCGGTGAGCGATACCGGTGTGGGACTTCCTGCAGAGAACATAGACCAGATCTTTAAGGCTTTTTACACTACAAAACCTGAAGGCACCGGAATGGGACTGGCGATCAGCCGTTCCATCATCGAGGCACACGGCGGTAGTTTGTGGGCCACCCCCAACTCCGGGCCAGGCGCAACTTTTCACTTCACGCTGCCAAACCATGTCGAGGTGGGCGAATGAATGCCAGAGTTGCTTTTGCCCTGAAGTGCCAGGTCTGATATCCGTTAGCATACTGGTTAGTTTAAGTTGCCGATCTTTCCCTGTGGAGACTCGCGCAAATGAGTCGAAAAGTAATGACGTGAGTATGACAATGAATATGGGCTTCATACGGCGAGCCGCTGTTCAAACCCAACAGATTCCGCAAAGTCCTGCCAGGCAGTGACGGCGAAGGCAACCGAGGGGGAGGGGACGGACCAGGATAGCTTGCGTGTCTCTATCCACTCGACCAGGAACTTACGTTCGGCGAAATACCATGCGTCCTCCACCTTCTCGAAAGTATCGATATAGCGAATCGCAGTCATCATCAGGCTCCGCAGGTCATTTTGCTCCAACACCTGATGCGCGATGCAGTACGTTTCGGCGGTGGCTCTCAACCCGTTCAGCCTGATCATGCTTTGACTGTCGCAGTGTGCGGTGGGCTGACAGACGTTTAGATTCTTAAGAACCGGTGCCAGTGAGTCCCGCCCGTGAAGCTCCTGTGAAGGCGTAGTCGATGTCGCGTCCATGTACACAACGAAGTGCGCATCGGCTGTGAAAAGCGCCATCTGTCCAATGGCGTCGTGGCGATCGGCATACTCTGCATACGCGTCGATGAGTTGACGTATTGCAAGACGATCCGCCGATTCTTCGCGCAACTGAATTTGGGGAAGCGTCATGTCCCCAGCTTACATCCCGATTAGCGATCGTCAATTCCATAAATATGTACGCCAAAGAAACGGTGCCCCAGCGGGGAACCTGGTAATGTTTTCATCACGATGCTGGCGAATCCGGTCGCTCCTCCGCGACTCCTGGGCGCTCTTTATAAGTTGCTCCTCTGCTCTCTTTCGGTCATCAATGTCGATGCTCGAACCATTCCACTTGATAGGATTTCCAACCATGTCAAATATCGGAATCTTGCTGTGCAACATCCAGCGATAAACACCATCGGCTCTTCGCACTCTTGATGTTTCCTGAAAGGGCTCTCCCCTGGCGAAGGATTTCTCCAGCGGCACACCGACGAAATCGAGCCAGGTCTGATTAAACGAATCGAGGTAGCCATCCGGCCGCGCTGTAGGGAGAAGCGCAGGGGACGAGTCGACAATGGCGAAAAAATACAATCTGGTCCTCAACCAGGCCAGGATCACTTTTCGCTATGGTGGACACGGTAGACCGTCCAGAGGGCGGGGAGAGCCGACTTCCTGTTTCTCCAGTCCTGAAAATGTCAACGCCGGAAAGGGCACGCGCCCTCGTGAGCCGGGAAAGGGGCGGCGTCAACCTGCGGCATCACGGGCAACCATGTCTTTGACAATCGATTGAGATTACGGTACCAGCAAGCCAGGCGGCAAGCTCAATTCAGATACAGACTGAACCAATCAATTCGACCAGAGCATCGCCGTCAACTGGCTTTCTGAAGAAGCCCGCAGCACCACTCTCCAGATAAAACGCCTCCGATCGTGCTGACGGTTTTCCCGTAATGATGATCACAGGGACGGTACAGTTGCTGTTTTTCAAATGTTGCAGAAGGCCGAGGCCGCTCATTTGCCGCATCTCGACATCCGTAACTATGCAACTGGTTCGGGAAAGGCTATCGGATTCCAGAAATTGCTCTGCAGATTTATAGCTTTCTGCTTTGTATCCAAACGAAGCCAGGAGATTGACGAGCGATTCAAGAACTCGGAGATCGTCATCTATGACCGCGATTCTACGGTCCAACACATTCATTGAGAACCCCCGAGTCATTCCAAATAGACTCTACCGGATCTTTCAGAGACACTGTCTTACGTCTTCCCGCTGGATGCGCTGGCTGTCTCGATCCTGAGCTTACCCGCGAGCTTGACCAATGTCGCGAAAGAATCGGCTTCCATCTTTCGCATAATGTGCCCGCGGTGAATTTGGACAGTGTATTCGGTGATCCCCAACTCGAAGGCTGCCTGCTTGTTCAGCAAACCTTGTACCAACAGAGGAAGGACCTCTCGTTCCCGCGGTGTCAGGGATTCATACCGAGCAACCAATTTGGCATGCTCCATTGCCTGCTGCCGGTTCGCGCGGTCTTGCAGCAAAGCCCGCTCAACCGAAGCGAGGAGCGCCTCTTCATCAACTGGCTTGGTGAGAAAATCAACCGCCCCTCCCTTCATCGCTCGCACGGTTGATGGGATGTCGCCTCGCCCGGTGAGAAAGATCACAGGTATTGAAGTCTTCGCCGAAATCAGCTTCTGGACTTCCAGGCCGCCCAAGCCAGGCATCCTGAGATCGAGAATCAGGCAGGCGCAGGAGTCTCGGCGGGCAAAATCAAGGAAGCCCTGTCCAGACATGAAGATATGCACGCGTTTACCGTTAGCCCGTAGCAGCGTGGACAATGCCTCCCCGACGTTGGCCTCATCGTCCACGATATAGACAAGCTCATTCGTCGGTTCCATGAAGAATACCTCCTTCGAAATAAGCAACTGACGATCCGCGGGCCGGCAACAACGTACAATCGGAACATGCCTTGCGACGTCCCCTGACGTTAGGCATTATACCGGCAAACCCGACCCCAGGACTCGTCCCCCTCGACAGCAGGGCATTACATAAATATGGAATAGCCTCGGAACTGATTGCAGGTGTAGGGACTGGACTCGGCACTCGGATTGCGACCTGAAACCCTGCTCATACGGGGCCGACAGCGGATGGCGCCATAGTATGGTCCCACTGATCAGTACTGGAACTTCCGTCTCGGGTCCTCAACTCAAGTCCAATCACTGACAAGGCGCGTCCGACAGCTGCTGCAACTCAATTGCGGGACTTGAAGATTCCATGCCTCGCAAGCGAAGAACGCAGCCTGACTCGGCCTCGCAAAAGACGAGACTTTGCTGCGCTCAAAGAGATGTCCAGCGCCTTCGCCGCTTCTTCCATCGAACATTCCGATCCGTAATAATGGTTGACGACGGAGCGCAGGTTCGGGTGCAGCTTCTCAACTTCTCGTTTCACAACCAGAATGGCCTGCTGTTTGAGATAGATTTCTTCAGGTCCCAGCGATCGGTCCGCGGGCTCTGGTACTTCCACCATTCCCGTATCCGGACTGCCCGCACTCGTATATGTTTCTCTGCGAATTCTTCGTTTTCGCATGATCATTAATGCCGAATTCACTCCTATGGTTGTGAGCCAGGTTGAGAATTTGCAGGACCGGCGAAACGAGGTCATGTGCATATAGGCTCGCAACAGAGTGTCCTGAAGTGCATCTTCTGCGTCCTCCTGATTCCTGACGATTCTGAGTATCTTCCTCTTTACAACGGTAGAATAGCGCCCACAGAGTTCCACAAATGCCTGCTGATCCCCGCGTTGTGCGGCGGCGATCAACTGATCGTCATGAACTTCAGAGTAACCACACGCGTAATTGCCATTGTGATGGAGCGATCGTGACAACAGCTGTGAGTCGAGAAAATCGCCGGATTTAGATCCCGCGCCTGCGGGATCCTGTTTTCCGGGTACTCCACCCGGCGGTACATGTGCCTCATTAGGATTGTATGAAGTAGTCGCCATTTTGTTCCTCCGTTGCCGGCAGGCCGCTCTAAGTCATCGCTGGAACGTTGTGAGCTCCCGCCGTGTTCCATCGACTTGTCCTGGTTGATTGCCGACCCGATGTCGCACCTCGTTTACCTCTCGCGGCGACTTGCCCAGGAGCAATGCGCATTCTCGTATCGAATACCGTTCCAGAACACAAATGACGAAAACGAATCGTTCAAGGTCAGGAAGGCCAAGAATTGCCTCAGACGTCTTACCTGCATCGGGCGAGTCATTTGGGGAGAACGCGATTAGCCCGTTGTATGCGTCGTCGTTCGTGTTGACGAAGGACTGACCTCCGGGGCCCATGACGAGGCTGATGGCATTGCGAATAACCATGCGGCGGCTCCAAACGAGTGCCCATTCCCTGGAGACTGAACTGCTTGCAATGCATCCTCTGAAGGCGCCGATCAAGCATCGCTTTGCGGCTTCCGAGTTCGCAGTGAGCAACAGGGCAAGCCTTTGCAAGGCTGCTCGCTCGCACTCGAATACGCTGACAAACTCTTCCTTGCGGGCATATTCGCATCTCTCGCCTGCTGTCCTGCTAAACCAACGACCCTTCATCACATTAGCTTCCTCGTATGTTGCCAGGGGTGTGCTTCTGCCACTGTCAAAGTCATCGCCATACTCGGTTATTCCCTATTGGCTGGGAGCTTCCAGGCATCCATAGAATTGCCTTCCACTTCCCGGACAGAGCTTTGCCCCGCCTGCCTGCAATCGATAGTGAATGTCGAGGGTATTAACACAGCTTTCGATTAGCTCCACGGGTTGACAGCACACTGGACAAATACCTTTCATGCTTCCTCCTGTTTCGGTTCACAGCGATCGGCGATTCAAGGAAGCCGCCATCTTTTGAGAGCCTACCGCTGAACCCATGCCCAGAACATCACATGTTTCTATTAGCCATATCGAGACAGTTATGCGGCCTCCCTTGTTTGCAGCACGTCTCGCGCCTGATGCCGATCGCAATCCTCCAGATGTTGCCGGCGGTCTTCCGCTCAATCGTTGAGGATCTTGACGGGCGGTTGTGGGCAGAAAACAATCCTGATTTCGGTGCACAATTCAAATTCAGGGTGCCGTGGTGACGGGCGCGCGACCAGGCGCTGCTGAGGGCAGTAGCGAGTCTGTTCCGGGGCTTCGCCTACAAGGAATATGTAATTTATCGGGCGCCTGTGGATTGCTACCATCACCCTGTTCACCTGGCGAGTTCAACTCCGGCCAGGTCAGACACAACGACGACGCATACCGCGAGACGCGTGTGCTGGTCGGCAGTCACGTGAACTGCAAAGGAGACTCACCGTGCCATACCGCAGCGTAAATCCAGCCACTGGAGAAGTCCTCAAGACCTTCATCGAACACACTGATCAGGAAATGATGGACGCCCTGGCCACAGCGGACAAGGCGTTTGTTTCCTGGGCGGCACGCCCGATCGACGACCGTGCAAAGATTATCGCCCGCGCCGCTCAGCTTCTTCTCGAACAGAAGAGCGAACTGGCAAGGCTTGCCACCATCGAAATGGGGAAATGCATTGCGGAAAGTCGCGGTGAAGTCGATTTGAGCGCAGCTATCCTTCAATACTTCGCGGACAACGCGGCAATGTTTCTCGCATCGAAAACCATCAAGTCTGCCATGGGGGATGCGCATCTCGAGTTTTCTCCATTCGGCGTTCTGCTGAGCATCCAGCCGTGGAACTACCCCTACTACCAGTTGTCGCGTTTCGTCGGGCCGCACCTCATGTCAGGGAACGTGATGCTGCTGAAACACGCACCGGGTGTGCCCCAGTGCGCAGTCGCCTTTGAACGCATTCTGAAGGAAGCTGGCCTTCCTGACGGGGTCTACACCAATCTGTTCCTGAGCAACGATCAGGCTGGAGCCCTCATCGACGATCCTCGTGTCAAAGGGATTGCTCTCACCGGTTCGGAGCGTGCCGGGGAGGCATTGGCGTCCAGAGCTGGCAGGAATCTCAAGAAGTCCACGATGGAGTTGGGTGGCAGCGATGCATTCGTTGTCCTCGACGACGCCGACCTGGATCATACCGTGGCGATGGCCATCCTCGGAAGGTTCGGAAACAATGGACAAACATGCATCGGCGCCAAGCGATTCATCGTTGTCGAATCGATGCTGGACAAGTTCCTCCCACGCTTCATAGCCGCCGCAAAAGCGTTGAAGCTCGGAGACCCGCTCGACGAAAGCGTGACCTTAGGGCCGCTGTCATCTGACAGTGCGTTGCAGCGGATCCTGCAGCAGATCAATGACGCAACCAGCCATGGAGCAAAGGTTCTGCTCGGCGGAAACCGGGCAGGGACGGTCGGAGCATTCCTGGAGCCCACTGTACTTACTGGTCTCACCCCCGACAATCCCGCATACAAACAGGAATTTTTTGGCCCCGTCGCGCTTATCTTCCCGGCGAAGGACGAAGCTGAAGCAATCGCGATTGCAAACGATTCGCCGTTTGGCCTTGGGGGGTCGGTCTACTCCACGGATATAGAGAGGGCCAAACGCGTCGCCAGCCGTATCGAGACAGGGATGGTCTTCATCAACTATCCGGATGTGAGCTGGCCTGATCTTCCCTTCGGCGGAATCAAGAGGTCCGGATATGGAAAGGAACTCTCCAACCTGGGGCTTGAGGAGTTTGTGAACAAGAAGCTTGTGCTCGTTCCCAATATTCCGGTAGCGGCCCACTAGAACTGGGCTCATCAACCCGAAATACTCAGCGCGTCAACGGGTGAGACCCGCCGACGAAGCGGGCCTCATGCTCCTGACCGGAGCCATAGCACTGGTTCTGGCCCGCCGGCCCACCGCATAGGAGGTCACACGAATGCCACTCTACACCGCGATTACCCAGGAGGGCACCGTCTCGACTGAAACCAGGGCGAAAATGGCAAAAGAGATTACCCATTGTTTATTCCTGCTGATGTTGTGGGGACCTGCTGCGCAACTGTGTGGCACTCGAAGGGCTACAACGCTGGCAACATTCTGATGGCGAATCGAGTGGTGGAAAATATGTGGCGCTGGAGTCGGCAGGGAGCACTTCCGATCGTATGCGACGCCAGTTCCTGCACACTTGGGCTCAAGCAGGAGGTTCTTGATTACCTCTCGATTGACAACCGCGAACGGCATAAGGCCCTTACAATTTATGACTCCATCACGTGGGCTGACGAGAAGCTCCTTCCCAACCTTAAGGTGACCCGGAAGGCTGGATTCGCGACTGTTCATCCCACATGTTCGATGCACACACTTGGAAACGATACGACCATTCGCAAGATCGCCGCCCAACTCGCCGACAAGCCTTTCTATCCGCTCACGAGCACCTGTTGCGCGTTCGCGGGAGATCGCGGCTTGCTCCATGAGGAGCTCACTCGCTCTGCGACGCGTGATGAAGCGCAGGAAGTGATGCACCGGGACCTTAACCTGTACCTCTGTGCGAACCGGACGTGTGAAGTGGGTATGGAGCACGCGACTCGGGCGCCATATGAGTCCTTTGTATATGCGCTCGAGAAATTGACGCGCCCCTGACGGCTTCCTCTGCCGTCCTCGGTTCGAATCTGTGAGCCGCGGTCCAGCAAATCGATTCACTTTGAGAGCGCGGGCCGCCCGTGCTCACGCCTCAATGCAGAAAGCAGTACTTGAAAAGGAGAGAAGATGAAAGCACTTGGAATTACAGGAATTTCAGCGATGGTAGTTCTCTGCGTGGGTATGGCGATCGGCCAGGATGCTGCTCATGACGTGGACAAAACCACAACCAGGACTGGACATTTAGTCACACACGCTGGAAAGAAGGTCGGACATGCAGCGAAAACCGGTGTGAAGGGCACGGGTCATGGGACTAAGGTTGTTGCCAAAGACTCTGCAAAGGGTGTCAGGAAGACCGGAAAAGGCGTCAAGGATGCCGCCAGTAAATAAGCTGGCTCCAGGATCTCCTGCGTCCCGGCAAGCCGAGCGGCTCGTCGGGACGGTTCTTTTCCAAAATGCGAGGGTCTCAATTCGACAGACAAAACCTCTTGATAGGTACCCCGCCAGCAGCAAGAGGTTCGGGAACAATAGGACTTCGTGACCAATCGGCATCGGGGTCTCCGGAACTGGCTAGTTGAGAAGATGCTCGTGCACCTTTTCGAAGAGCTTGTGATTGTCTCGGTAATCTACTCGAATGCCAATCAGGACGGGGCCGGGGATCTCAAATGCCTTCTTCAGTGTTGGCCCAATCTGATCGGGCGTCTCGACCATGATGCCGACTGCTCCAAAGGCCTGGGCATACCTGACGACATCGACTGGCCCGAAGTCGACTCCCGACGTGCGATTGAACTTCGGCTGTTCCTGGACGGCCACCATGTCGTAGGTGCCGTCGATCCAAACCATATGAACGAGGTCGAGCTTCAACCTTACCGCAGTTTCGAGCTCCATCGCGGAAAACAGAAACCCCCCATCCCCCGAAATGGACAGTGTCTTTTCGTTTGGTCTTACCAGACACGATGCGATTCCCCAGGGCAGAGCGACGCCAAGCGTCTGCTGGCCATTGCTGATCAGGATCTGCCGCGCTCGGAAGCTGAAAAGGAAATGCGCGATCCAGAGATGGAATGAGCCCATATCGAGACACAAAGTCACATCATCTGCAATCCACTTCTGAAGTTCCGCTACGATCCTGAGGGGATGGATCGGATTCTCGGTATATCGATCTGCGTCTTCAATCCTCAGAGCCCTCTTCGCGGCCAGCGTCGCCAGAAAGCGCTCGACGTCCGGCGCAAGGACGAGGGGGCTTATAAGGTCGGCCAGGCCGGTCAAACTGGCCGCAATATCTCCCAGAACTTCGACGGCAGGGGCGTAGAAATTATCGACATCCGCACGTATGGAATCGATATGGATGATCCGCGCGGACCGAGGATGATTCCAGATGGACGGGTCGTACTCAACGGGATCGTAGCCTACGGTGATAATGACGTCTGCCGTCGCCAGGAGCTCATCTCCAGGAGTATTGTCCAACTGGCCGATCCGTCCTGCAAACCTCTTGAACAGATCTGCAGAAACCGTTCCTGCCGCCTGGAACGTGCCAACGACCGGCAGTTCAGTCTTACGAAGAAATGCGCGAACTGCGTCCGCGTTTTCCGGTTTGCTGGCTAGCAGGCCCAGCAGCAGCACAGGCCGCTGCGCACCGTTAATGATCTTGGCGGCATCTGCCAGCGACTCACGGCTCCCCGGCCCGAATTTGGGACTCGCGGGGACATCGAGGGCTTCGCATTTTGCCTCTCCCTCCATAATGTCTTTAGGCAAGTTCACATATGCTGCCCCTGGGCGATCGGACTCCGCTGCCCGGAAAGCATTCGCCATGACCTCGGCGATCGATTCCGAGGATCCTGCCTCAGCGCAATACTTTGTCACAGGCTTCAGGACCGAGACGGCCTGCAGGGTCTGGTGAATCTGCTTCAGGCTCTGAGAGGTAGCGACCGATCCACCGAGGGCCACCATCGGATCACCCTCGCTGTTTGCGGTGGCAAGCCCTGTGGTGAGGTTGCTGACCCCGGGGCCTGACGTTGCGATTGCCACTCCAGCCCTGCCTGTCAGTCGTCCGATTCCTCCGGCAATGAAAGCCGCGTTTTGTTCGTGGCGGCAAACGACCGTCTCGATCGAGGACGACCTCAGCGTATCGAAGACCTTGTCGATCTTTGCGCCGGGAATGCCGAATACGCGTGTGACTCCGTGTCGCTCCAGCGATTCCACAACAATCTGTGCACCTGTCCTGAAAGTATTTGAACTCATAATTTCCTTTCGAGGTCCGAATCGGGTTATCCCTCGTAATTCCGTTCAGCGCTCATCAAGTTCTCACGTGGATCATGACTGAGGTCGCTTTGAAAAATCGCGAAGAGGAGTGGCTGCCTGTGGGCGCTGCCTCCTGGCGTCACCCGGTTAGACCCTTCAATGTCTTGAGATCATCCACGACATAGGCCATTGAGGCACGAATGCCCTTGCCGCAACGAACAGGGGCGAGATCTGAGACCTCTTCTCCATCTGCCACTGGCAACGTGAGGAGCCCGTCGCCGATCCATGCCTGCTCGATCTTGATATCGTGCGGCACGTTTTCGACGAGTTCGTGAACGGCGGGCTTATCTTGCTCGCCGGCAGCCAGGCGGGGCGTATGCAACAGGTTGACAACCGGACGTTGCTGCAGGACTGCGGGGTTAGTGATCGGCTCCCTCAGCGTAACCAGGGCTTGAGCCAGCCGTCGGCCACTTGCTGTCAGCGAGCCGGCAAACTTCGACCCTGGCGCCAATGCGGGACCGGCCTTACCGGTCGCAGCATAGTAGCGAGTCTGAAAAACCTGGCCAAGGCGTTTCGGGTAACCCTGAGTCCATCCACGCGCAATCGCTGCGTCGTTGTCGACGAAGATATACGGGCAATAGGCTACCGGCTTGCCTTCAAACAGGGCGTCGATCAGCAGGAAGAATTCGCGATACTGATAACGGGCGGGGTCCAGATATTCCTCGTTGGCTCCGCTGAACTGCCAGTCATAGAAGAGAGCATTGCCATGGCCCTCTGCCGCTGGATCAGGATCCAGTCCAGGAGGCAGTACAGCGGCTGCCGCTGACGGATCGGCCCAGAACTCGATGTTGAGGAAGTCGGCTGAATAGTACCAGGGCGGAGGCGGATTGAGTGTCGACTTTCCTTTAGGCGTGAGCGGATAGTTGAAACCTTTGAGCATCGATATTCTCCTTGTGCGCTGCCATTGCACCGGGTTTATCCGGGGGTTCGTCATGATCGCTCTGTGCCTCATTGGGAGATCTTCAGGAATGCTCCCTAAAAGGCATCGATTGACCTGACACCCAGTTCAGGGCAAATACTATCGCGCGCGTGTTTGCCCAGAACATTACATGTTTCTGCTACCCATGAACGCCTCGAATTCCAGATTCGACTGTCATCGAGAGAAGTATCTTCGGCATGGCACACTACCAGGAAGATGTAATAGGAATCCGACCATGAACCTCGTTACTATGCAGCGATACGCAAGGCCGCGATGCTGCAACGAGGATCCATGGGCATATTCGACATAAAGGCAGACAGGGTTGCGTTCGCCACGTCGCCGGCAACAAACGCAGCAGCGATCGGAGCTGACCTGCGAGTGCGAAAGAACCTCCTGGAGAGAATTTTGTCGGTTGTATGTGATGTTCGCCCGGGAGAGGGTTTGGGCGCGTTGATCCTGACGATCAACCTCTTTACCCTATTGGCCGCCTACTACCTTCTGAAAACCGTCAGAGAGTCGCTCATACTCGCCGAAGGTGGCGCGGAAGTGAAGGCATACTCGTCCGCAGCACAGGCAATCGTTCTGCTCGGCGTGGTGCCGCTGTACGGCTGGATTGCAACTCAACTAAACCGCAATCGGCTTCTGCGATGGACAACACTGTTCTTCGCGTCGAACCTGCTCATCTTCTATTTTGTAAGCCGGACCGGCGCTCGAATCGGCGTCGTCTACTACATCTGGGTAGGGATCTTCAACGTCTTCACCGTTGCCCAGCTTTGGGCCTTTGCAACGGACCTCTTTTCCCAGGATCAGGGCAAAAGGCTATTCCCGTTACTGGGAGTCGGCGCATCCGCCGGAGCAGTCGGAGGCGCCTGGATTGCAGGGAGGTTAATCGGTCCGTTTGGCCCTTACAGGATCATGCTCATCGCTGTCGGGGCGTTGTGCATCTGCGCCGTACTGACGAGGCTCGCTGGCTACATCATCACGAAGCGCGGCGGCGAGTTGGAGAAGAGGAAAGACAGCGAGACCTTGAACAGTGAGGGCGGCTTTCATCTTCTGATGCGCGATCGCTACCTGATGCTGATAGCCATCCTTACCGTTTTGCTTAACATTGTAAGTCTTTCCGGCGACTTCATCTTTGGCAAGCTGCTCGTAGATCAGACAAATCACGTCGTCGGCACTGCAGCATCACTGATGAAGGCCCGCAAGGCGTACATCGGAGCGTATTACGCCTCTTACTACGAGTGGACGAACGCCGTCAGCTTTGTCATTCAGACATTCCTCGTCTCACGTATCTTCAGGAGAATCGGCGTGCGTGGATCGATGTTCGTCCTTCCGGTGATCTCGATTGCGACCTTCGTGTCCATTCTTACAAAGCCAATTCTGCCAGTGGTGCGGGTTCTAAAGATCGCTGAAAACTCCACCAACTACTCACTGCAGAATACGGTTCGCGCAGCGCTCCTGCTTCCGACTTCAAGAGAAGCGAAGTACAAAGCGAAGGCGGCTATTGAGACATTCTGCGTCCGCCTGGGTGACGTCCTGCAAGCCGGTGTCATCTTCATTGGAACATCGCTCCATTTCGGTGTGCGGGCATTTGCAGGTATGACTCTGGTAATCACGCTGCTATGGATTTTCGTGGCCTTCAGGCTCTATGTGGAGCATAAGCGAAAGGTACCGGAGTTTCACTAATGCTCTGACCGGATGATTGGATCCCTCGCGCAGATGCTCGCGCGTAAGCGGTGCAAACCCCGGCCTTTAGGCCAGGGAATAGAAGGATGGAATTCGGGGCCTTTCAGACCCGTAAATGTACTGAATTATACGGCACTAACTCCCCGGAACGGCCATAGATGATCAAAAGTCTCACAATTCGTCTCAGCGACAGCTCATTTCCCATTCTTGTCCTGTCCTACTCGGTTCTCATGATGCACTACGTTTTCAGCAGGGCATTCAGAGATTCGCTGCTCGGGTCTCGACTGTCAGTTTCCGAGCTGCCTGGCCTGACCGTCATTGGCACCTTGCTGGCAATCACCATGAGCCTGATCTGCTCTCTGTTCCTGAGATCTGACGCCCGAATTCATGTTGTCAGGTTCTTCTACCTGCTGAATGCGGTTGCTGAGACCATCATCGCGTTCCTGTACCAGAACCACAGCTGGATGCTGAGAGCCTATTACATCGAGGTGTCCGCATCGACCGCGATTGGTTTGTCTTTGCTCTGGGTGCTGATCGGAGACTGGACGAGCAATTGCAACCACGGCGACACGAACAAGGTTCCTTCAGTTCTGATCTCCGGGACCGCGGCAGGCATGTTCGCCGGCTTTGGATTGGTGCACCTGCCCGCAGCAAGCGACTTTCGCGCTTCGCTCCTGATGCTGGCGGTAATGGATGTATCCGTCTCGTGTCTCCTTCTCTTTCACAAAGACGGAAGCTGCGTCTCTGCGGGAAAGAAGAACTTTCAGGAATTTAGCGGCGTACGCCAACATTGGTCGAGCGCAGTAGTCCGAATGTTGGCGGTTGTCACGATCCTGGCAGCTGCGACGTCAACCCTGCTCGACCTCGTATTCCGAGTGAGAGTTGCAGAGCACTTCAGCTCGCAGGCCCAGAGGATTCACTTCATGGGGTCGCTGCAGGGCTTCCTCTGCCTCGGCGCTCTGCTTGCGCAGTTTGGCGTCCGGCGACTTACGGGCGGCCCATGGGCGAAACGTTGCCTGACCCTGTATCCCGGGATCTTGACGGTAGCCGTACTGGCGAGCGCGTACGTACCGGTCTTTCACGTATTTGAGTTCCTTCGGATCGGAGAGTATTCCCTTCGCAATTCCGTGTCGCGATGCGGAATTGAAATAGTCTACGCGGCGCTGCCCGACAAATTGCGAGTCGAGATGCGTCCGCTCGTCGATGTGGTCGGTGAACGTCTCGGCGACATGTCCGCAGCCGGCATTTTGCACCTTCTTCTCTCCGATCATGCCGGCATGAACTTCAGATACACCCTGGTGGTCGTTGCATCACTCGGAGCGACTCTCTGGATTGGCAGCGAGTGGCTGCTGCGACGCGTGGAACACATGGAAGCGGCTGCGGAAAGCGACAACGACAGTCAACTTCCTCTTCAAAAACTTGCTCGAAGAAGGAGCCGTTCTCGCTTGAAGGAAGGCAGATTGTTGCAGGAGGCAGGATTATGACCAATAACGTGTTTCTAACGATTGCAGTATGCACAGCCATTTCGCTGGGCTGTGCTTCCAGCGTGGCACAGGACGCCCAGCCCCAGCCCCCGGATTCCCGGACTGCCGCGATTATCGCTGCCGAGAAGGCAAAGGCGCAGTCCCTGAGCCCTGTAAAGCCCTCGCACGGAGAGCAGGAGTTCGATGGACTGGAGGAGAAGATTGTCGACCCTCTTATCAATCCGAATGGCCTGGCTTTCCAACTCGGGGGGTTGCCCACCGGTGGAGGGTTTTCGCTCGGTCCAAGGTATGTCCGACGTGACTGGCTGGGTGAGCATCTTACCAGCGACACCTACCTCGTTGGCTCAACCAAGAAGTGGTACAAGGGACAATCGACCCTGGATTTTGCGGGTTTGATGAATAGCCATCTTGAACTTACCGCGGCTGGAGCATACCAAAATGCGGCTTCCATGCCCTATTACGGAGAAGGCCCCGATTCGAACAAGGACAGTCGGAGCGACTTCCGGCGCGAATTCACAAGCGCGAACTTCGGTGGCCAGTTTCATCTTCTGGACCAGAAATTGTCGGCTGGCTACTCGGTGGGTGGTCTCCTCGTCAATGTCGGTCCTGGCGATCTCGGCGGCTGGCCGTCGACGGACAAAATCTTCACCGAGGCCAACACGCCGGGTCTGGAGAAGCAGTCGAACTTCATCACCGGAACGGCGTCGATTACGGCCAATCTGACTTCTCCGAGCTTCAGCAATCCCAAAGGGCTTGTTCTCGAAGCTCAGGATACGCAGTTCTGGGATCAGAGCGGTAACAACTCTTCATTCCACCTGTTGCAGAGCCAGGCCACGTACTATGTCCCTTTCATCAATGGCATGCGAACACTTGCATTCCGCGCACGTAACGAAACAACATTTCATGCAGACGGCCAGCAGGTTCCGTTCTATCTCCAGCCAACCCTTGGCGGCCCCAATGACCTGAGGGGATATGAACGGTATCGGTTCTACGACAATGGCTCCTCTGTTCTTAGTGGCGAGTACCGCTGGTCGGTAGCAGGAAGCCTTGAAATGGCGCTGTTCGGAGACGGCGGAGACGTCTACGGACGTCCTGGCCTGATCGGCGTTCGCGACCTCCACGGCGACGGAGGCCTTGGCTTCAGGTTCAAGAACAAACAGCAGGAAATTATGCGGTTCGACGTCGGCGTTTCGCCAGAAGGAGTTAAGGTATGGTTCGTCTTCAACAATGCGTTCGGAAGACTCTATCGTTCGTTCTAGTTGGTGTGGTTTGCCACGCCACTGCGGCTATCGCCCAAAAGTATCTTTCAGACGATCCCATCACGAGGGTACCGGAGGTCGAGTCGGCTCAAAAGGCCGGGGCGCAGAGTATCAATGCGCTCTACGACTTCATGTACCACTCCGCGAAATACAAGACGCCGCCGGCCACGCCGAGTCTTGGTATCAATACCCTGGGCGAGGTGCCTGATTCCAGTTGGTTCACGAATCGCGCCCCTCTTTCTGTCGAAGCATTGCAGAAAGGTGCGCGGATTCACGGCGGCCCACAGCCCCCCTTTATCGTCGTGGCGGCCAAGACGGAAGGTGTTACACCCGGCTTCCGAATCAGGGACAGTCGCGGTCTCATTTACTTTGTGAAGGTCGATCCCCCGACAAACCCGGAGATGGCAACCGCCGCGGATGTAATAGGTGCACTCTTCCTCTACGCGGCTGGGTACAATGTTCCGGAAAACTATATTCTTCTCGCTCACCGCGAGGATTTCCGGCTATCCGAGAAGGCTACAATTACGGCCCTCTCGGGCAAGAAGCATCCGATGAGTCAGGCGCAACTCGAGAAGATCCTTGATGAAGTTCCGGTCCAGTCAAATGGCCGGATCCGGCTGATGGCCAGCCTGTCCGTTTCGGGGCGAATCGTTGGTCCTTTTCGCTACGAATTCACTCGTAGTGATGACCCGAATGACCTGATTCCGCATGATCGTCGGCGTGACCTTCGAGGACTGGAAGTGCTCTTCGCCTGGCTCAATCACACCGACGCAAAGGGAGATAACAGCCTCGACTCCGTGGTCGGAAAGGGGCCAGACGCCAGGATCGTTCACCATCTTCTCGATTTTGGGGATTCGTTTGGAAGTGACAGCGATATTGCGAAAGACCCGCGCCACGGGCAGGAGTTCTGGCTGCCGACCAGCCGGGAGCAGGCCAACCGCGCCCTGACGCTTGGCTTCGTCCCCACTGCGTGGGAGACCGTGAAATATCCGCATCATCTTCCGGCCGCTGGAAACTTCACCGCCGCGGGCTTCGATCCGCTGACCTGGAAGCCCAACTATCCGAACCCCGCATTCCTCGAGATGACCCCGCAGGACGCTTATTGGGGGGCCAGGCGAGTGATGTCCTTCAGCAACGAAGACATTCGCGCCATCGTGGAAGAGGGTCAGTTTTCCAACCCTGCGGTGACCAACTACATCACAAACGTCCTCATCGCACGGCGTGATCTCATCGGCAAGGCGTGGTTTTCGCGGGTGGCTCCTCTTGAAGATTTCACGATTGCCGAAGGGCGGCTTCATTACACCGACCTGGGACAGGAGTACGGCGTGATCCCGGCAGCGGACTACAACTACTCCTGGTTCTCGTTCGACGATGGATCCGGCCATAAAGTCGCGGCTACCGACGGATCGACGAACGCCGTCCCATTAAGCCTGGCATCTCTCGCAGGTGGCAACTTCATCGGATGCACGCTGACCGATGCGAAAGAGCCGCTTAGAAGTGTAACTGTGATCTTCAAAAAACAAGATGCTCAGTGGACGTTGCTCGGGATCGAACGCACCTCTCTATGAAGGAGGATCGCAGGACACCGAAGCCGAATGGATGATTGGAACCAAACAAACGGGCGAGGAGGGTGGAGCCGCCGGCACTTTCTGCAACAGACGGCGAAATTCTCCGCCCTCGCCTTGCTTCGGTCTCCTCTCGCCGTTCGGGGGATGGCGTCCACTGGCACACCTCCAGATCCGAGATCCAGCCACGTCCTCATGCTCGGCGACTGGGGTACGGTATCGGAACCGGGGCAACAGATCGCCGTCGCCAATGCCATGAAGCGATGGGCGTCTGACAACAACATTTGTCCGGAAGCTCTTCTAATGCTGGGCGATAACTTTTATGGAGAAATGCCGGATGGGGTGAAGTCTGGTCGGTGGATCAGGCAATTCGAACAGATGTATCCATCATCGACCTTCCCCGGCCCCGCATATGCAGTGCTCGGCAACCACGACTACGAGACTTTCCGCGGGAATAAGGTTGAAGCTGAGTTGGCGTACACCAATCGGGGCTCTCGATGGACTATGCCATGGCGCTGGTACAGCGTGAGACTGCCGAAAGAGAATCCTTTGCTCACCCTTGTCTTCTTAGCTTCAAATTTTCCGGGAAGCAAAGGACTCGATCTCTCGCCATGGAGCTTTGTGCTCACCAGGCAGCAGCACGATGAGCAGCAACGCTGGCTCGAGGCCGAACTCCAAAAGCCGCGATCCACGCCCTTTCTGGCGCTTGTCGCGCATCATCCTCTGTACAGCAATGGAAAACATCGCGACAATCCGATGCTGATCGCCCAGTGGGATTCTCTGTTGCGGCGTCACAACGTCGACCTATACCTCTCCGGCCACGATCATGATTTGCAGCACCTTGAGTTCAAAGGGCATCCCGCTTCGTTTGTCATCTCGGGCGGAGGAGGCGCAGAGCTCGTCGGCTGGACAACATCCCCCGATAAACGAGGACCCTGGGGTCTCCGGGCGGTCGGGTTTACCGACCTGCAGATCTCGAAGGAGGAATTGGTGATAAGGCACATTGGCAAAGATGCGCACGTCCTCTATGAGTTTAGGAAGCCGCTGAACCTCACGGAGCGCGCCTGATGACTACTTCTCGATGAGCCGGTTCCTGTTAGAACACGAGAACGCGCGTATAGGTATCTCAAGCTGATTGAATTCAAAAACTCCCGGATTTTGCTGTGGGGGTCAGCTTGCGAAGAACGAACTCCTGTATCACACCGCTGAGCATCCGCTCTGCCGTCCCGATCGCAAAGCTTCCAAATACACGTCCAGGTCCTCTGTTCGAATCGGGATAGTATGTGTTAGAAAGCGCACTCGAAGCCAAATCGCCGCCAAGGCTTGAAAAATTTACCTCCGCCTTGCCATTATCACCGCGACAAACGAGGGGACTGAACAGCGCATGCTTGAGTCGAGAAGCGGTTGTGCCTGTGCCCTGGTAGAAGTAGCGCGGGTCCTGGTGCAACAGTGACGGCAACACAGCACCTCCGATCACGATGTCACTCACTCCAACCGCCGCATCAGCCCCAAACCGCTGCCCATATCCTTTGGCGCCCTGGACATAATTGGGCGTGTCTCCCGCCTGCTGCATGCCCGCAAGAGCTGCGACACCCGCTATAGTCACGGGGTCGACCGCGATTCGCATCGCAAGCTTGAATTTAAGCTTGGTCGAAAGCGGCACAGCATCTCTGGCATCGTACACAACGTAGAAGTTGGGTACGACACCAACGACCCGTTGCCGCTCCTCGAGCTTTACTTGTTCCGTTGCGACCTGCTCCTGCGATGCGTAAACAGTGACAGAAGTCTCATCTTCCAGCTGGAGTCGGATGTCAGTCAGGAAAACATTCGACCGATCTGCCGTGAGCAGAATCGTTGGTGACGTCCACTCCCTGAATCCGCTCATGGTCGCCGTAACCTGATATGGGACACCCAATGCAAGACCGCGAAACTCAAACCCGCCTGTATCGCTTGCCACAGTCGTTTGAGCCCTGCATGGAAGAGGGCACTTAAGTGTCAGCTCAGCCTGAGGCACGATGGTGTCATTCACACCCTCCACCGTACCGCCAACGATGCCCGCATTGGATTGTGGGGCCGCAGTGTTCTGGGCTACTCCCGGAAGCACTGTGGTCAGCGCAATCGCCACGATGCATCCTCCCAGGCCACTCCTTCTCCATCCGGCCGTGGCCGGCGAATACAGGTCACAACAATTTTTCTTAAGACTCACTACGCTCATGAATTCTCGTCGGGGAAAAAAGTCCATTCGAGAAATCGTATAGAGCGATGCAGCGCGTTTCCAATTACATCTTTCAATTAGACCCATGCCCGCGCCAGGTTCATCGTGCGCTGCACAGAAGCGTCCTCATTGATCCACGGCGTGTAGAAAACGGATGCAGATTGCATACGATGAGGCCCCCTGAACTAATGGGAACATGTAATTTTCTATTGCCTGCCCCGGCTGTAGTATCTCTCTGTGCTGAGGTAGGGGCTTCCATTCTGACCGGGGTAAGCGATGCACGATTGCAAAGCGCATCTCGGTCGAAAGAGCGAAGCCCAGGGAGGTCGAGGCATGTATGGCATTACCGACGACGTTCTTCCGACCCTCGATTTGCATTCTGCAGTCGAAGTGAGGATCGACATTCAAGAAACAGGAATCAAGCTCTTCATCGGGCCGCGAGAGTATGAATGGCCGCGAGGCTGCCCCGATGTTTGCTCAGTAAGGACGGGGTTTTCCGTCCCGCTGGATGGGCAGCAAAGAGATGATCTCTAACTTGTCCCGAGGAGATACGTGAACCAATTGGTTCTCTGACAGCATCCGCATGCCGCGTTGTAACGAACACGTGACGGTCAG
This sequence comes from uncultured Acidobacteriota bacterium, assembly GCA_963825195.1. Lineage (GTDB taxonomy): Bacteria > Acidobacteriota > Terriglobia > Terriglobales > Acidobacteriaceae > Palsa-343. Next base: position 2,139,350 of record CAWGSD010000005.1, on the reverse strand, counting down.
GACAGATCAAGGGAGCACTCATGCTGGGAGCACGGGCCGAGCTGGAATTCACTGACGATGACACGGACCCCGGTCTGGCGGTACGCGCCCGTGCCTCCGTCAACGCACTCACGTTTGCCTCGCGCCTTTACTCCACAATCTCGGACTGCTGGACGCTCACCAAACCGGAAGTCAATTTTCTGATCGCTGTGACGACCTTCACGGGTTTCTATCTGGGTCATGCACATCAACCGGGCCCTTTTCCTTTCTCCCTCCTGGCATGCACGCTGATCGGAACACTTCTGGTTGCAAGCGGCACCGGAACCTTGAATCAGTACATCGAACGGCGCTTCGACGCACAGATGCGCCGGACCGCACGTCGTCCGCTCGCGACAGGCCACCTGAGGGCTCCCATCGGCCTCACCCTGGGGATCGTCCTGGCCGCGTCAGGCAGCATCGTCCTGGCAGTTAGGGTGAGTTTACTTGCAAGCGTGCTTGCGCTGTTCACGCTCTCTTCCTATCTCTTGATCTACACCCCGCTCAAACGGAAATCGCCGCTTTGTACGCTCATCGGAGCGGTCCCCGGGGCAATGCCGGCGTTGATCGGCTGGGCAGGCGCGTCGCGGCATCTGAGTGCCGAGGCGTGGCTCCTTTGCGGCATTCTGTTTCTCTGGCAATTCCCCCACTTCATGGCGATTGCCTGGATGTACCGCGACGACTATCAGCGAGCCGGCTATCGCGTGTTGCCGGCGGCCGACAGGCGGTCTGCGTTTGTCAATTGGATGACGGTCCTGCCGCTCCTTGTTCTCATCCCATTAACTCTGCTCCCTGCGTTGTTCGGGCACGCAGATGCGATCTACGTTTTGGGCGCTCTGTTCGCGGGATCCGCTTTTTTCTATTACGGGTCTGTCCTCGCTCTGCAAAAGTCGAATCAACATGCACGACGACTGCTGCTTGCCTCGATAGCATATCTCCCTGTTGTGTTCGCTCTGTTACTTACAAGTAGTAAGTAGCGTGTTTACGCCTCCCGCGCCTGATAGGTGCCATCCGGTGCAATGAGGCGTTTCGCATCGACCCGGCAAGCGAGCGGGTGACCGCGAGAGCGTCTGGCTTGTGTGCTTGGGATCTGCGGCACCTGCACCCATCGCGACGCCGAGGCAGACGCGGGATGGTCCGCTTGACGAGCCGGGCGCAAAGGCTGGAGCACTGCTTTTTCCTGAACTGCAGCGCCGAACGCGCATCATTCACGAGAAGACACCGAAGAGGAGCAGCTTCCCGCGCACGTTCCTTGTCTTTAGTGTTCTAGGACCTGCTCGAAATACGCAAGCGCCCGGGGGTCGCGCGTCTGCCCCAGCCAAAAGATTGCCTCCTTGCGGACCGCGGGATCGGTATTAGTCTGCGCAACGTGCACCAACTCCGGAACCGCCTCGTCCTTCGGCAGCTGGCTCAGGGCAAAGACCGCCTTCTTTTTCACCGCGACTTCAGGATCGTTCTCCACCGCATCCTTCAGCGTCGCCACAGCCTTCTTTCCTGCCTTCTGCGCTACCCAGAAGATCGCCTGCTCGCGCACGCGTGTGTCGGTGTCCGATTTCGCCAGGCGGATCAGATCGTCGGTTGCCGCCGGTTCATGGCTGATGGACAGATCGAAGGCCAGCTTCACGCGGAATTCCGCATCCGGGTCCGTCGCGAGTTTCTCGAGGGCGAGCAGGCCATCGTGGCCGCGCTCGGCTCCCAGCCAGAAAGCGCCCTTCTCGCGCAGCCACAGCGGATTCGCCGAAGAAGCAAACCCAGCCAGGGGCGAAGTTGCCTTTCCCGTCTCATGCATGGCGATCGCTGCGAGCGCCTGGTCCGTGCGTTTCCGGTTGTCCGCTGTGACCAGGCTGGACAGCCACGCGATGCTGTCGTCCGGCTGCACGCCGGTGAGCCAGGTAAAGGGGAGTCCTCCTGCATCGAGTCGGCAGCCGGCGCCCACGAACCTCACTTTGTCCACTGCGCCCTGATCGATGCGCACCAGAATGTCGATACTGGTTTCGGTGGTCCCATCCGCGTCAGAAGATCGAAAGGTGTTATCGCCGCCTTCTAATCGATAGACACCGCAACATCCATCGTCCATCGATCCAACGCTGTCGCCCGAACACACAGAGAAACGCGATCGTGGAACAGCAGCCACCTGATAGCCAAGCCAGAGCGGTCCATTTGCATGCTGAAATCGGTCCACCGTCGCGGACAGTCCTGAGCCGGCCGGCTCAGTGTGGAACTGCGCGTTCATCACCTTCGGCGCCCCCTGGGCCATCGCCAGCATGGACACGCCGAGTACGACTGCTGCTAACCAGTCCTGTTTCATGGGATTCCTCGCTACCTGTTCAGAATTTCCAGCATGTATTGCGTGGCCTCCTGGCTATGCATCAGGCTCAGCTGCTGCACCAGGTACTGCTTCATTTCCGGGTTCTTTTCCACGCGGGCCAGCGCTACCAGATCGTGCGCGTCATTTGCCAGGAAGAGCCCCTGCGCCGCGGCGCGCTTCGTCTCAGTATCGGTGTTGCTCTGGTAGCTCGATACCAGCGCCGGAGCCACCGACATGCCGCCGGCAATTCCCAGATTGCGGATCGCCTTCCGTCGCAGCTCCGCATCGTGTTCCGACTGCACAATGTCGGTCAGTGGCGCGACCCCGTTGTGGCCGCTGGCAATCAGCGCGTTGATGATCTCGGCCTTCGTCTGCGCGCTGTTCGTGGCGTGATAGAGGGTGAGCAGGTCCTGTCCCGCGCCCGTCGCCCCCAGCGTCTGGATGGCAGCCCGCACCAAGTCGGGATCCGTCTCCTGGCGCGCCGCGGCGAGCAGCCTGGCCGAATCGCCGGTAATGAGATACGACTGCAGGATGGCGCGTTTGACGTGCGCGTCGGTCGAGTGCTGGTAGATGTCCGCAAGCGTGTCGTCGGCACGCTTGCCCTGCGCGGCAGCGACTACGCGAATCGCTCTGATCTGCAGCACAGGACCCGACTGCCCATGCGCGATCTGACTGATCAGAGTTTCGGCCTGCGGCGAGTTGCTCTGCGCCAGCACAAACAGGGCGCGGCTCTTCAGTTCCTCCGGCTGGTTGCCGGTGAGGATCTTTTCGAGGATCGGCACCGCCTGCGCCTGGTCCTGCTGCATCAGCGCATTCAGCGCCAGCAGCTTCAGATTCTCATCCGGTTCCGCCTGGGGTGGAACAGGATCCCCGCTCCTGCCGCGAATCTCGATCTCCAGCGCGCCGCACTCGTTGAGCCAGCGGCTCTGCGGATAGCGCCTGCGTAGTTCCCCACAGGTGCTCAGCGCGTTTGCTGGCTGCCCCCCCTTGTTTTCGGCGTACGCCTTCCAGTAGAGTGCCCCTTCTGCATGCTCGCCGCGCATCTGCGCCACGCGGTCGAACAGGCCCGCCGCATCGGACCAGCGGCTCTCGTTGACGGCACGGGTGCCATCGGCATAGAGGCTCGCATCGTCGAGGCCCGCGCTCGATCCGTTTGCGGCAGGCGAAGGCTGCAGCTCCGCGGCGTGCAGACGCCCCGGCGCGACAGTGACCGCGGCCGCAAGAAAAATGACAACTGCTTCCTTGAACTTCATCAAATCGATGCTCCTTTTGCGTGATTCGGCCCGCTCGCCTGATCCGGCCTGCGTGCCATCAGCACGCGAATCTCGAAGAGGATTCCCTCCGCGTTCATCTCGTTGCGCACCCGCTGGAGATCGGCCGCAGTCAGGTTCGGATCGTTGGCGATCTCCGCCAGCACGCCCTCCAGCTGATCCAGCGTCCCTGCCAGCAGCGGATCGTCGGCATTGCTCGCGGTGGCGCGATACAGTCGATTCGAGGCCAGCAATTGCTGTGCGGCCGACTGCAGCTGTGCGTTGTCCGCGCGGTCCGATGAATCGGCATGTTCCAGCGCGACCAACAGGCGCTCCGTGCGATCCAGGTGATCCGCCAGCACCACCACCACGACGCGCTGCGTCGCTTCCCTGCCTGCATTCCCGGCGACATTGACTTTCCTGGTTGTGACCCGCTCCCAGTAGCGCCCGCCAGCGAAGGCTCCGGCCAGAAGCAGCACGCAACCCAGTGCAGCCAGCGCGGTGCGCCACTGTCCCCATGCGCGCCAACCTGCCGGCTTCTTCTCATACGCGATCAGCCGCGGCCGCAACGACTCCCACACTCGCTCGCCATAGTCCGCGCTGCATTGCGCGGCTGGCGCGGAGCGGATCGCATCCAGACTCTGCCGCAGTTCGGCAAATCGCGCCGAGCACTCCCGGCAGGCCTGCTCGTGCGCCGACGCGTCGCCCAGGGCCTCGCCGTAGTACAGCTCAATCAACTCGTCTTCGCTCAGGTGCTTCATGCGTTCCCTCGCAGCGGCGCCAGCTCCCGGCGCAGTTTCTGCACCGCGCGAAAGACCGCCTGCTTCACAGCGTTAGGAGCGATGCCCAGAACCTCGGCAATCTCGTTCATCGACCGGTCCTCGAGGTGCCGCAGCACGAACGCGGTCTTCTCCGTCGGCGTCAGCCGCTGCATCGCCATCTCCTGCGCGGCGCCGATCTCGCGGCTCAGCAGCGCCCGCTCGGGGTCGGCGTCCTGCGCCGCAACCTGCACGCTCTTCTCCTGCGGATCGCTCTCCTCGCCGTGGCGATACTCCGCTTCTATGTCGGGCTGGCCGAGCCGGTTCAGCGCGCAGTTCACAGCGATCCTGTAGATCCACGTCCCGAAGGCGGATCTCTGCTGAAAGCTCTCCAGTCTCTGATATCCGCGCAGAAAGGCTTCCTGCACAATCTCCTCCGCATCCGCTTCATTGCCAGTGATCCGAAATGCCACCCGGAAGACAGTCCCGCTGTGGGCGCGTACGAGGGCGCCGTACGCGTCCTTATCGCCGGCCAGTACAGCCCGGACAACCGAGTGGTCGGTTTCCTGCATTCAGCGCTTTAGACAGAGCCGCAGCCTTGCGGTTAGGAGATTATTTTCGCCGGTCCTGAAGTTGCGTGGTTGGCGCGATGCGCCGACGGCCATATTGGCCGGCCAACGCGATGATGGCCCGGGTCAGTGCGTCTTCATCGTTCCGCTGTGGCGGCTGATAGTGCTGCGTGGAGCGTGGCTGATGAATCGCACGGCACGCATGACGCTCACTTCATCGCGCAAATCTGGTGTCCTGAGTCTGAAGTTCCTTAAAGAATAGTTCTTTGGCTTTGTCTCGGGGACGACTTCAGTCGTCACCACACTAACGCTACTCGCTCCTCAGCGCATCCATAGGCTCAACGCTCGCAGCGCGCCGCGCTGGCAGCGCCGCTGCCAGCAGGGCCGAAACGCCCAGCACCAGAACAACGGTTCCCAGCACCAGCGGGTTGTACGCGGTTGTTCCATACATCTCGGCCGCGATCAGGTGCGCTGCTGCGATGGCCGCCGGTATGCCGATACCCAGTCCCAGCCCCACCTGCAGAAAGGCTCCCCGCAATATCATCCGCTGCACATCGCCTCGTGTCGCGCCCAGCGCCATCCGGATGCCGATCTCACCGGTGCGCTGTGCCACCGCATAGGCCGTCACGCCGTACAATCCCACCGCCGCCAGCACCAGCGCCAGCAATCCGAACAGCGACGTCAGCTGGGCAATCATGTTCTGCTGCGCAAACGCCAGGTTCACCTGGGCTGCAAAGCTCTGGTAGCGCACCACCATCAGATTCGGATTGAAGGCCGCTACCGTCCGCCGAATCCGCGCCTCCAGGTCCGGCACCGGTCCGCGCGTTTCAACCTCCCACGACCACATGTAATGGGTATTCGCAATAAACTGCGCATAATCCGCCGCTGCGGTATTGCCCGCCGGCAGTTGCGGCCATTGCGCCGCCGCGACAAAATACATGGGCTGCACCGGATCGGTGGGCGACCAGTACTGCGTGTCCTCCACTACCCCGACGATCTGATAAATCCCGGTCGCAGACGGGTCGGCATCCCCAAAGTGCGCCCCGATCGGATTTTTCCCGTGCAGCACCTTGCGCACAAAGGACTCATTCACCACCGCGACATTCGGGCTCGTCCGGGTATCGCTCTCGAGGAAGCCGCGCCCCCTGACAACGTGCGTGCCCACCGCCTGAAAGTAATCCGAGCTGACGCGATCCCAGGAGGCAAGATTCTCCAATGAGCCCGGCGGCGGTGCCGGCCGACCTTCGACAGAAACGATTGCACTGCGCCTCCGCCCATCCAGCGGATTCCACAGCGAATAAGCCACGCGTTCCACACTTGGAATCGACGCCAGCTGATCGTGCAGCTCGCGGTACATCGCATCCAGCTGCTCCGGCTTGTATCCGGCATCCTGTGGATCGATCATGATCATCGTCCGATGCGCCGTCTCGAATCCGAAGTGCTGATGCTCCAGTTTGTTCAGGCTCAGAATCACGTAGCCGGCGCCGCACAGCAGCACCACCGACACTGCGGCCTGTGCCACGACCAGTCCCTGCTGTGCCCAGCGGTGCTGTCGTCCCGTTGACCGGTTGACCCCACGCAGAGCTTCCATGGGATCGGCATGCGCCGCCAGCCACGCCGGCGCAACGCCGAACAGCATAGCCGTCAGCGCCGATGCGGCCAGCGCAAATCCCAGTACCGGCCATGACGGATCGGGGCTGATGCTGATCGGATCGTTCTGAAACGCGAGATGCAGGATCAGCTTCGCCCCGCCCCACGCCACCAGCAGTCCGGCCAAACCGCCCATCAGCGCCAGCAGCCAGCACTCCACCAGCGCGCGTTCCACCAACCGCCGCCGCGGCGCTCCCAGCGCCGTCCGCACCGCGATGGGCACCCGTTGCGTCACCGATCGCGCCAGCATCAGGTTCGCCAGATTTGCGCAGGCAATCAGCAGCACAAAGCCCGAGATACCCATCAGCAGGTAGAGGTCCCCCTTGTACTGCTCCTGCATTCGCTGGACTCCGGCGCCCCCCGGCGTCAGCCGCAGGTACTGCTTTGGGATGAACGCCTGCTCCGGCCCCGTCACTTTGCTCATCGGCGAGCGCAGGAACTGCTGCAGTTCCACCTGCATCTGCGCCTGGATCGCCGCAATCTTTGCACCCGGCGCAACGCGCCCAATCACGTTCAGCCACTGCAGCTCCGGATGATCGAGATTCGTCTCCCCCGGCGACAGCGCAGCCATCACTTCAAATGGCATCCACAGTTGCGTCGGCGTCGGGCTCAGCCGCTCACCATGGAAACCGGGCGGCGTAATCCCCACCACCGTCACCGATTTTCCATCCAACAGCAGGTTCGATCCCACGATCGCCGGATCGCGCCCGAATACCTGCTGCCAGGTATCGAAGCTCATCACCGCCACCGGCGGCGCGCCCTTTTCATCGTCCGACGCGTGCAATAACCGTCCCGCATAGGCGCGCAACCCCAGCGTGTCGAACGCATTCCCCGACACCCACTCGCCCGTATACGGCGCCGCCGGCTGCTGGCTGCCCGCTCGCCGCACCGCCCACGCCTCCGACGACGCTTCAAAGGCGGCCAGACTCTGCCATCCCCGGGTGTGATCGCGGAATTCCCGGTACTGTTCGTACGAGAATAAGGACCAGTCGTTCGGATAATCGCGGTTGTAGGTCGGCAGTCCTGCGCTGAAACAGCAATTCTCCACGTCGCCCGCTCGCCACAGTTCGCCTGGACTGCGCACCGGCAGAGACTTCAGCAACACTCCATCGACCAGTGTGAAGATTGCCGTGGTGGCCCCGATCCCCAGCGCCAGCGTGATCACCGCCGTGACCGTAAATGCCGGAGCCCTCCGCAACTGCCGCATCACAAATCTGAGGTCGCTCAGCACAGTGCCCCTCCCAAAACACTTCCTGAGTGCATTTTGAGCGCCAATGCGAGAGGGATGTTAGCGCCGCAATCCGGGGAGTTCGTCGCCCGCGCCCGGTCGCGGCGTCCGCGTTTGAAATGGCGTGTCCGGGATCGAACACCACATCGCCGAGGGCAGACAACCCGGAACCCCCTTTTCGCAACTAATGCCCGAAGATCAGCGGAAGTTTATGGCTACAGCTTTGGCGTTGGAGAACGCACCTCGCAAAACCAGAATTCTGTCCCACCTGGAAATGCTGGAGGCGGAAAGCATTCACATTTTGCGGGAAGTCGTTGCCGAGTTTGCGAATCCCGTCATGCTCTACTCGATCGGCAAGGACTCCTCGGTCATGCTGCGGTTGGCCCAGAAGGCGTTTTACCCGGCCAGGCCGCCATTTCCTCTCCTCCATATCGATACCTCTTACAAGTTTCGCGAAATGATCGAATTTCGCGACCGCATTGCTGCCGAGCTCGGCTTGCGCCTCATCGTTCACACTGCCGCCAAAGCACTGGCCGAGGGCGCCAGCCCCTTTCGCCTCAGCACCCAGGCGTGTTGCGGTTTGCTGAAGACCGGATCTCTGCTCGATGCTCTCAGGGAGGGCGGTTTCGATGCCGCGATCGGCGGAGCCCGCCGCGACGAGGAGAAATCGCGTGCGAAAGAACGTGTCTACTCCTTCCGCGACGATGCCGGCCAGTGGGATCCGAAGAACCAACGTCCCGAACTATGGAACCTGTATAACGCCCGCATCCACAAGGGCGAAAGCATTCGCGTCTTCCCTCTCTCCAACTGGACCGAACTCGACGTCTGGCAGTACATCCGGGCAGAAAACATCCCCATCGTCCCCCTGTATTTCGCGCGTAAACGCCCCATGCTGGTGCGCGGCGATTCCCTCATCTCCCCCGAACATGGGCCGCCCATGCTGCCGGGCGAGAAGCCGGTGGAGGTGATGTGCCGCATGCGCTCCCTCGGCTGTACCTATTGCACCGGAGCGGTGCGATCGACCGCACACACCGTCGATGACATCATCGAAGAGCTGAAGACCGTCAGGAAGTCTGAACGGGAAAACCGCATCATCGATCACGATCAGGAAGGCTCCATGGAGCAGAAAAAGCGCGAGGGCTACTTCTAGACCATGCCCCAGGATCTGCTTCGAATCAGTACCGCGGGCAGCGTGGACGATGGCAAATCCACGCTGATCGGCCGGCTGCTCTGCGACGCCGGAGGCGTTTACGAAGATCAGCTGCAGTCCGTCAGCCGCGCCTCATCGAATGGCCTGGAGCTGGCCTACCTGACCGACGGACTGCGCGCCGAACGCGAGCAGGGCATCACCATCGACGTTGCCTACCGCTACTTCTCGACGAAGCGCCGGAAATTCATCATTGCCGATACGCCGGGGCACGAGCAGTACACCCGCAACATGGCCACCGGCGCCTCCACAGCCCATATAGCCCTGGTGCTGATGGATGCCCGCAAGGGGATCCTGCCCCAGACCATCCGCCACGCCGCGATTGCATGGTTGCTGGGGATCAGGCAGATCATCGTCGTTGTCAACAAGATGGACCTGGTCGATCTGTGCCAGGACGTCTTCGAGCGAATCCGCCACGACTTTCAGCCTCTCGAAAAGATCATGCAGGGCGTCAGCATGTACTTCGTCCCCGTCTCGGCCCTGCACGGAGATAATGTCGTCCATCGCAGCAGCCGCATGGACTGGTTCGGTGGTCCCAGCGTCCTCGAATTTCTGGAGACGGTGCCCGTCGAACAAGACCTGCCCAGCCAGCCCTTCCGGATGCCGGTGCAGCACGTCATCCGCCTTCAGGATTATCGGGGCTACGCGGGACAAATCATGTCCGGCAATGTCGCTGTCCATCAGGAATTGCTCGCACTTCCCTCCGGACGGCGGGTGCGTGTCATGTCGCTTCCTTCGTACGACGGAGACCTGGACGATGCCTGTTCACCGATGTCGGTCTCCGTTTGCCTCGACGATCACGTCGACCTGGGGCGCGGCGACATGCTGGCCGATGCTGATAAGCCGCCGAAGGCGGCGCGCTCCATTCGCGCCCGCGTCGTCTGGATGTCCGACGTGCCCCTCCTCATGGGCCGTCGCTACCTGATCAAGCATGCCTCGCAAATGGTATGGTGCGAAGCCGGTTCATCTATCTCCACGCTCAGTCTGAACGACCTCAGCGAGCAGCCGGCCAAAGAGCTGCGTATGAACGATATCGGCCTGGTCACCATCAGGACGCGCCGCCCCATCTTCTGCGATCCCTACACAGTGAACCGCCACACCGGCAGTTTCATCGTCATCGACCCGTTCACAAACCTGACACTGGGCGCGGGCATGATTGAAACCGTGAACGACGAGCCCGCGCGCCCGACCGCCGCTTCTCCAGAGGGAATGACCGTCTGGTTCACCGGTCTGAGTTCTGCAGGCAAGAGCACCCTGAGTCGCGCCGTGTACGACCGCCTGTGGGAACGCGGCTACCGTGTCGAACATCTCGATGGCGACGAGGTGCGCCGGCATCTGTCACGCGGCCTGGGCTTCAGCAGAGAGGACCGCAGCGAAAACCTTCGCCGCATCGGCTTCGTAGCAGAAATGCTCACCCGCCACGGGGTCATCGCGCTGGTGTCGACAATTTCTCCCTATCGCGATGTCCGCGATGAGCTGCGCAGCCGCATCTCCAACTTTCTCGAGGTTTACGTCAACGCGCCCCTGAAGGTCTGCGAGGAGCGGGATGTGAAAGGGCTCTATCGCAAGGCCCGCATTGGAGAGATCCCCCATTTCACCGGCATCGACGACCCCTACGAGCCGCCGCTGTCTCCGGATGTCGAGTGCCGCACCGACCTCGAAAGCATCGCCGATTGCGCCAACGCAATCGTGGAGGCCATCGAATCGCGTCTCGCCACCGCTGCTGCAGCCACATGAGGTGCCGGTGCAATCGTCGGCCTTCGGCTACTGCGGCCGTCCTCCGGTCTCAGGAATTCCCCGGAGGCACGCTGGGCAGTTCTTTCCAAATGCGAAGAAATTCTCTACCAGCGGCACCGCATTGTTGAACCGAACCGGAGAACCATTCAGCATCTGCACGTCGCCGCCGGCAGCCAGCACCAGCGCGACTCCCCCTGCAATGTCCCACTCACTGCGCGGTTCAAAGGTGGACGTAGCGTCGGCATAGCCGGCTGCCACAAGGGCCAGGCGATACGCAATCGAACCAACGGGCAGGATATGCATCCCCATTTCCTTCCACGCCTCCCACTTGCCCTCGCGATGTTCCCTGCGGCTGACCAGCAGGCACGGGCTCCCGTCGTTGCTCCGGTATCGGTCGTGTACCCGCGGGCCCTCGATTTTCAGCCCCGTCTCCAGTGAGCCCAGAAACATCTCTCCCGTGCTGGGATTGAGGATCCCTCCAGCCACAGCCTGCTGCCCTTCCATCAGGGCAATGGATACGCACCACTCCGGGATGCCCTGGACAAACTCCCGCGTGCCATCAATCGGATCGACAACCCAGACACGCGGCAAATCCAGCCGATCATCGGGGCTTTCCTCCGAAAGCCAGCCTTCCCCGGGAAGTGGAAGGTTTTCAAAGATAAAGCGATCGATCTCGCGGTCGAGGGCAGTCGATGGATTGCTTTCGTGCGCGTGATGCATGCAAATCTCACGAACGTCGCGGCGCGCTACCAGTTCTGCAACGGACTGCAGGCAGTTGCGGATCCTCCCTATATCGTGGGCTCGCGAAGTCGAGGGCATGCTTCTGTCTCCCGGGCTCTGCCGCGTAATCAAAGGCTTTCATACCACTTTACGATCCAACCCCCGGCGCAGGAAAGGCCATCAAAAGCTGCATCGCTTTTCGCTGAGATTCCGCAAATCTGCAGGAGCAACAGCAGGGGGGTTGGTGAGTTCGACAGAAGCTTCACATGCCATCGCAGCGATCGGTGGCGGATTGCCGGCCAAAATCTCGGGTTGTTCGCCTGCATGCCCTGCGGACCTTCGTGCGCGTCCGCTCCCGTCCTTCATTGTGGTCGGGCCGCCCAGAACCGGGACCAGCTGGATCCATGAGGTGCTCCGTCACCGCGCCGTCCTGCCAGCGCCCACCAAAGAAACGCGGTTTTTTGACGTCCACTTTTCCCGAGGGCTCAACTGGTACCTCTCCCATTTCCCCAGCGCGCCGGGCGACCGCCTGGTCGGCGAGGTCGCTCCTACCTATTTTGCTTCGAGCCACGCACGCGACCGCATCGCGGCCCTGCTCCCCGCTGTGAAGCTGGTCTTCATCTTTCGCCATCCGGTGCACCGGCTCATTTCTCTGTATCGGCTCAAGCGGGCCCACGGGATGTTTCCATGGAGTCTGGAGGAGGCTTTGGAGCGGGACCCGGAGTTGATCGCGTCCAGCCAGTACGCCACACATCTGCGCGCCTGGCAGAGGCGCTTCCCCGCCGAGCAGATTTCAGTGAACCTTTTCGAAGAGCTCAGCAGCAATCCCCGGAGCTTTATCGCCAACCTCTGCGATTTCCTGGGCATGCCTCGTTTCGAGCTTGAGCCCTCCCAGATGAAACAGGTCTATTCGACCTCCGAAATGAGCGAGCCACGGAATTATCTCGCTACCCGCGCTGCCACCGCCATGGCGGACTGGTGTAAAGCACGAAGGCTCGACAATGTCGTCGCCTCGGCCAGGGATTCCCGCCTGTTCCGGTTACTCATCGGAGGCGGGGCGCCGTTTCCGGAGACGAATGCGGAAACCAGGCGCCGCATTGCTGCGTTACTTTCGCGGGAGATCGAAGAAATGGAAATCATGCTGGAGCGTGATCTCTCCCACTGGAAATTATCCCCTTCCTGAGGGAAGCACAGGACCGCGACAGCTGCGCCCTCAGGAGCGGGCACTGACCCAGCGGCTCAGCCTGCGCTGCCAATGTCAGTCAGCGCGGCGAATGGAGATGGGCAAACGCTGAAAACCTGACCTGGCCGGCAAACCTGAGCCGGCAAATCGGAGCTAACTCCGGGAGATGCCTTTGGATGTTCTGCTCGGCTTCGTGATTGCCGCATTGATCTCTATCACCGGGGTCGGCGCCGGCACCATGACTGCACCGCTGCTGATCCTCTTCCTGGACGTTCCGGTGGCGACCGCCGTGTCCACTGCGCTTCTCTTCTCTGCTCTGGTCAAATTGCTGGTCGTGCCCGTACAGGTGTTGCGGCGCCGTGTGGTGTGGAGCACTCTGGCCGTGATGCTGCTGACCGGCGTACCCGGTGTCATACTCGGCTCGATCGCCCTCAGCCATGCGAGTCATCTGAGCATCGACCGCTTCTGGATCTACCTGACCCTGGGCAGTGTGATCGCGTTCTCCTCCGCGTGGCATATCTTCCGCCATTTCCGCCCGGCGCCGGAAGGACGCCGTCAGCCCCGGCCCGCATGGCTCGCCGCCGCCATGCTGCCGATTGGCGCCGAAGTGGGCTTCTCTTCGTCCGGGGCGGGAGCGCTGGGTTCCATCGCACTCCTCAGCCTGACCCCGCTCGACGCAGCCCAGGTCGTCGGGACCGATCTCGCTTTCGGCTTCTGCGTCTCTCTCATCGCCGGGGGTGTTCATCTGCTGGGCGGAGGATTGGAGCCCGGCTTGCTCGGCAAACTCATTCTCGGGGGCGTGCTCGGAGCCCCGGCCGGAACGCTTCTGGCGCCCCGTATCCCGGCCCGCACCATGCGGTTGATGCTGTCGCTGTGCCTCCTCGCTATTGGCTTTGAGCTGTGCTGGCGAGCTGGTTCGATGGCCTTAACTTAGGGGCTAGTTCACCGAGTCGAGGCGCGAAAGCAGCCCGTCGCTCGACAGCGCGTCTCCCCACAACGAAACACAGTTGCGCCCGCTGGCTTTCGCCTGGTACAGAGCCTCATCGGCCAGCTTCAGCAATTGCTCGACCGAGGCGTGGCCGCTCCAGCCTTCAAACGTGATCGCTCCAATGCTGACAGAGACGTCCAGTGCGTGGCCGGTCGATCGAATCTGAGTTCCGCTGACGGCCGTGCGCACCTGCTCGGCACACAACTTCAGATCTTCAGCCCTGCAGCCGTCGAGCACGACGAGAAATTCTTCTCCCCCGTAGCGGCCGACCCGGTCGGTCTTCCTGACAGACCGCAGCAGACGCGAGGAGACTTCCTGCAGAATCGAGTCGCCGGCAAGATGGCCGTAGAGATCGTTGATCCGCTTGAAGTGGTCGATATCGCAAAGCAGCACCGAAAGGGCGCTTCTCCGGCGCGAAGCGATTTCCATGGCCTGTCGCAGGTGCGTCAGGATAGACGCTCGGTTCCAAAGCTCGGTAAGAGCATCGTGCGTGGCGCGGAAACGCATCGCCTCGCGCGACTCCACCAGCTTGTCTTCGTAGCTGAGGATCCGCCGCCCCGTCAAAAGCCGCGCCTTCAGCTCCGCCGGGTGACATGGCTTGGTCAGATAGTCGTCCGCTCCGGCCTCCAGCCCCTCCACGATGTCGGCATTCCCCTGCTTGGCCGTCAGCAGCGCAATGTAGACATAGGAGTCGTGGCGGCGGCGGCGCACTTCCCGGCACACGCCTGGCCCATCCAGTTCCGGCATCATCCAGTCGATCAGCGCCAGCCTCGGGGAGTCAGGATTGGTCAGCTCACGGCAGGCGCTCAGGCCGTCCTCAGCCAGAATCACCTCGTATCCGTTCCTCTGCAGGATACCCTGCATAAGAAGCCGGGAAACTCGGTCGTCATCGGCTACCAGGATCCTCATTTGACCAGCTCCGGACAAATGGACTGCAGCTTTCTGTCCACTCGATGCAACTCGTCCTCGAGCTGCGCCAGCACAGGGCCGCACCCGATAGATCGCCTGCCTTGCCCATCGCTTCCAGCGAAACCGCAACCGCGCACGCCTGGGTCGCAGCCAGATTGGAGAGCGCCCCCTTCAGGGCGTGCCCCGCCCGCTGGACCTTTTCGGCATCGCCCGACGCGGCCGCTTCTCGCGCTGTATTCATCTGCTTCGGATAATCCTCGCGAAATACTTCCGCAAGTTCCGCGAGAACGCGCGGTCGCCGTCCACACGCTCCAGCAGTTCCTGCTCGTTCACACTTTCGTCCACTGCCAGGATTGCAGGCTCGAGCCGCTGAGCCTCTGCATCCGCGCCATATAGCTGTCCAGAAGGTTGTCGAGTTCCTGCGGCCGAATCGGCTTGGACAGATAGCCGTCCATGCCCGCCTTCCAGGCAGCGCTCCCGGTCGCCTTTCATGGCCAGTGCCGTCATCGCGACCACCGGCTGATGCGCTCCGCTGTTCTTCTCCCGCTCGCCGCAATGCCGCGGTCGCCTCCAGTCCATCCATCTCCGGCATCTGCACATCCATCAGCACCAGGTCGAAGGTGCGCTTCTCCAGCGCAGCCAGCGCCTCTTTGCCGTTGCCGGCGACCGTCACCCTGATGCCCGCGCTTCTCCAGCAGGCGCATGGCCAGCTTCTGGTTCACCGGGTTGTCTTCCGCCAGCAGAATGTTCAGCGCTGCGTTTCCGCCCGCTCTCCTGCAGCAGGCTGTAGCGCGTAATCATCGGGTCGCTCTCCGGCGTGATCCTCGCGCGCCAGCACACGCGCCATGGCTTCGCGCAGCTCCGACTGCCGGATCGGCTTCAGCAGGTACGCCGCAATTCCCAGCTCTCCGCAGCGCGCCGCATCTCCGCGATGCCCGCCCGAGGTCAGCATCATGATCGTCGAGGTCGACTGATCCGGCTTCTCGCTTGGATCTCGCTCCACCAGGCCGAAGCCATCCATCTTCGGCATGTGCATATCGGTGAGAATCAGGCCGAACGGCTGCCTCCGCCTCGCGGCGGCCGTGCAGCTCCGTCAGTGCCTCCTCGCCGTCGGCAACCGATCGTGGGATTCATGCCCCAGTGCGTCACCAGTCCCTCGAGAATGCGCCGATTGGTGCGGTTGTCATCCACGATCAGCACCTTGACTCCGCGCAGAGTCGCGTGCGCGAACCTGCGCGTCTGGCTTCCACCGGCTGAGCCTCGCGACTCCCCAAGCCGCACCGTGAAGTGAAACCTGCGAACCCACGCCCAGCTTCGCTCTCCACCCAGATTCGTCCGCCCATCATCTCCACCAGTCGCTTGGAGATCGTCAGTCCCAGTCCGGTGCCCCCGAACTCGCGCGTCGTCGATGTGTCGGCCTGGCTGAACGACTCGAAGATCGTCTTCTGCTTCTGCCGTTGATATGCCGATGCCCGTATCCGTCACCGTAAAGTGCAGAGTCGTGACGACTTATCTTCGATCACCTCGAGCATGCACCTTCAGCGCAACCTCGCCCTCCGTGGTGAACTTCATCGCGTTGCCGACCAGGTTGATCAGAATCTGCCGCAGGCGTCCCGGATCGCCCGAAACCATTTCCGGCACCTCCGGCGCAACATCGCACAGCAGCTCCAGGCCCTTTCTCGTCGGCTCGCAGCGCCAGCGTCTTCAGCGCGCCCTCGACGCACTCGCGCAGATCGAAATCGATCTGCTTCCAGATCGACCTTGCCGGCCTCGATCTTCGAGAAGTCCAGAATGTCGTTGATCACGTTCAGCAGCGAATCGGCCGACAGCTTCACCGTCTCCAGATATTCGCGCTGCTCCCGCGTCAGCTCCGTCTCCAGCGCCAGGTCGGTCATGCCGATGATGCCGTTCAGCGGCGTCCGGATCTCGTGGCTCATGTTGGCCAGAAACTCGCTCTTCGCCTTGCTGGCGGCTTCTGCCAGCCGCGCCTTGTCCCGCTCCGCGGCAATCTCTTCCATCATGCGGATGCGCTGCTGACTCAACTCCAGCTGCGTCGCCTGAAACGTGAAGTGACGATCGAGAGTGGCCGTCAGAAACACCATCCCCAGCAACATCAGTGTCGTGACCACGATGCCCGCCAGCCCCAGCGAAGAAACAGAGATGGTATGGCTGAGGTCGGTATTCATCGCCGCGCCTGCCTGGTAGGTCACGGCCGCCATTCCGACATAGTGCATAGTGGGAATCGCGAGCCCCATCAGGATGGCGACACCCAGCTTGCGCCAGTTCCACTTCGTGCCCGTGTCTCCGCGCAGCGCAAACGAAAGCCACAGCGCAATGAACGAAATAACCACGGCCAAAATAACCGAGAGAACCACCAGCCTGGGCGAGTAGCTGCACATTGCCGGCAGCCGCATCGCTTCCATCCCGATGTAATGCATGGCAGCTATCCCGCTGCCCATGAGGACGGCCCCCACCGCGGCCGCCGCCACTCCCATCGTCTTCCGGCTCACCACAAAGAGCGCAACGCCCGAGCTGACCACCGCCGCCGCCATCGACAGCAGCACCATCGGCCAGTTGTACATAACCGGCACCGGCAGATGGAAGGCTTCCATGCCGATGTAGTGCATCGCCCAGATTCCGATGCCGAACGCAACCGCTCCGCCCCACAGCCAGGAAAAGCGCATCAGGCCGCGCGAGGCGGTAACGCGTCCCGCCAGGTCCAGAGCCGCGTAGGCTGCCAGAATTGCTATCGCGATAGAAAGGGCAACCAGACGGAAGTCGTAGCTGCCGGCCAAAATTGGACCAGGCATAGTAATCGCACCTTGTGTGACTGTAGTTTTTCGAAACTATCACTGCGGTAACAATTGGCGATGTAACACTTTTGCGGGAGTGCGGCTCCCCAGAGTATTTCGGCCGACAGCTTCGCTGCTGGCTACAATTGCGCGGTTCTGTTGACTTCTGCCAGCTTCAGCCGTTCGCCAGCCAGCTGCATCAGCCACTCCCGCATCCACCGCGCCAGCAGAAAGCTCAACGCAGTGACCGTCACCAGCAGCAACAGGAAATACTGAGTGAGCCAGATGCGCATGGTGGCGAACCACGAGATATCGCCCAAGTGATAGGTTGCCCCGTCGACAGAGTAAGAATGAAACTGCCCGTTGCGCAGCAGGCTGACCGCGTGAGTCATGTCATCGGACTGGGAACGCCGGACGAATGCGGTCGAAAATGGATCCGCTGCTGCGCCGTCCCGAAGTGCGATGAGAACGAAAGATCGCTGGGGAGATGACGGCGATTCAATCTCCTCGACCATCGCATCGGAGACCGTATCGTCGATCGGAAACGGATTCCGCCCGGCGGTGGCGTGCAGCCAGTCCGGCCACCAGTTCCCTGCCTTGTTCGCGAGTGCGGGCAGTTGCCGGCCCGGATGAGTCAGATGAAAACCGGCAGGATCGATCGCCACCGGAAGCAGCGGATTGAGCGAGGTGAAGGCTGGCTGGTCCGACGCTGTACCAATGACGAGATAATCGCTGTTATCGCTGATCACCGTGCTGGGACCCGCGACGGTAACCCGCAGCGCCGGGTACCCGCTTTGTGCGCCGAAGTGGCCCATCAGGCCGAGATACAGCTCGATCTCGGCGGCAGTGGGGTTGGCCGGAAGCACTACCGTGGTCTGGGACAAGTCGGCCATGCGCGTGAACGGAAACCCCGCGTTGGCGAAGAGCTGCAGGTTCGGCATGCGCGTCCACAATGAAAGGCCGTGCAGGTCGAGAGAGGAGTTGCAGAGGATCTCTCCATTCGGCTGGGCCGGCGAGCCTTGCTGGATTGTCTTGCGGCCAGCGCCAAAATCGAAGGAGAAGAGAATGGTGTTGCCGAACGGCCGCATGGCCGCGACCGGCAGCAGGATGAGGCGCTGGTTGTCCGATGTGTCCGCTCCGTTGGCCAGCGGAATCTCGTTTAGCAGGGTGCCGTTCACGACAACGCGCAGCGCCGCTCCCGGACCCGCCGCGAACGCGCTGTAGCGGTAGTTGAGGCGCAGCTTCAGGACCTGACGCTCGCCATAGAAGAGGTCCGGCGGCAGATGGAAGTACAGAGGAACCGGCCGCGAGCCATCCGTCTGCAGTGCGGTCTGTGACTGGCACCCAACCAGAGGCGATGCGGCCTTCAGCGGCAGCCATCGCGGGGCGTCCTCCGGCAGGCGCGGTGCAGGCATCACCGTCTGCGGGATCGCCAGCGTATCTCCACCCGGAGCCAGCCCCTGAGAAGAAGCGGGAGCGTCTCCATTTTTCAGCAGAGCCAGAGTCCGCGCCGCAGCGAGCAGCTGATCCTCATCGCTGCCTGCAACGATGAGCACGCTCCCATATGGATCGGAGGGATTGTTGCGCAGGGCGACCACAGGTCCGCTGCCCGCCGGTAACTGCAGAGATACAGGCAGATTGTCGCGATGATCGGAGAACACGACAACATCGCCTGCGGGGATGTCGCCAATCGATGCCGAGAAGCGAACCGGTCTGGACCGCGCGAGAAGACCGAACCAGGAAGCGACGGCTCCGCTGGCCTCGAGTGCCTTCGCGTCGGGTGCGGAGAGGAAGACGAAGGGAACGACCGTGGCCGACTGAAGGTCGGGATCGAAGAAAGGTAACGGCAGCTGCGACAAATCATTGTGCAGCCGCAGCCGGTAGCCGCTGACCTGAAGCGTGGACTGCGGGCTGATCCGGACACGGATCGCCGAGCCTGCCTGACTTTCACGCTCCATGACCCCGCTGCCCGAGAATTCAAAGGTGAAGTTGTTGGTGCGGACCAGCAGACCGGCGGGAACCTGGAGATCCTCGTCGATGAAATTCACGGTGCCGGACTGAAAGGCCGGCGTGGGCCGAAGTGTAGCAATGGTTGTTCCATTCAACTCGACGTTGAGAGAAGTCACACGCGGGTCAAGCCCGGAGTCGATGCTGTAGCGCAGTCGCAGCGTCGCTACTCGCGGCACAAGCGCCGACGACAAATTGAACTGCGCCGAATACCAGGAGTGAGGGCCGTGCATCTCGATGATGTGCCCCGCACCCATGTCCGCGAGAGTCAGGCTCTGCTGTTTACCGCTCAGGCCTTCCGCTGCCATCGTCGAAGAATCCGGCGCTGCCGGAAGCTGGTTCTGTGCAGACCGATCCGAACCCAGAAGCTGCTGGCAGCTGAGCAGGAAGAAGCAGGCAGCCAGCACCGCCGCAGCCGTCCTGGCCACACGCTGTTTCGACGTGCGGCTCTTCTCCGGCAGAAGGCTCGCCAGCAGTTGATAAATCCCGTAGACCGACAGCCGCATGACTCGCCCGAGGCTGACCAGGGGACGATCGACCTCCTTTGACTCCGCAGACTGCAGCCATGCATCGGCGCGCGAGTAGAGTGCTCGGGTCAGTGTCTCCTGCTCGGCAATCGTGTTGGCCAGAAACGCCAGACGTATCTCTCCATTGCGCAGACCGACCGCGGTGGCCGTCACTTCCTCATCGCCGGCGTGATCGGGAAAGCTGACCCGGAACCGGTCGCGCACCGAGAGCCGTTCGCTGGAGGTTAACTTCACGGCGGCGCCGCTCGCCGACATATTGATCGTCATGCCGTCCAGCTCGCGCCCGTCCGGCATGTGCAGGCGGATGGGGATCTTTGCCTCGATGCGCACTGCTCCCCGTCTCTGCTTCTGCTCGTGGGCCACGGCTGCGGCCACGCCCAGGATTACCATGTTGAACAGAATCCAGACGAGGTTCATGATCACGGTGCCTGGATGCTGCGGGTCCTGCACGAAGAGGCGCCACGGCGCGATCGCCAGGCCGAGGAAGTTCAGGAAGAGCAGCCATCCCGTCGGCGTAGCGATCTTCGTGTCGAAGTGGGTGTCGCTCAGTGTGCTCCCTTTATCGGTGACATTGAACTTCCCCAGCCGGGGATTGATCAGGGCCAGCAGCGTCGGTGCCAGGATATACGGCGCAAGGACCGCTTCATAAATCTCGTTCCAGAACGAGTGCCGATGATAGCCCTGAATCCTGGAGTTGGTCAGGCTGGATAAGATCAGGTGCGGCAGCGAGTAAGCCAGAATCGCAACCCAGTAACCCGGAATAATGGTCTTGCCCAGCAGCATGTAGACCAGCGGGGCGCAAAGGAAGACCAGCCGCGGCACCGCATACAGAAAGTGCAGCATCGCATTCAGATAGCAGAGGCGCTGCGTAAACTTCATACCGCGCGCGAGCAGCGGATTATCTGTTCGCAGGATCTGAATCATGCCGCGAGCCCAGCGAATCCGCTGCCCGACGTGTGCCGCCAAACTCTCCGTCGCCAGGCCGGCCGCCTGCGGAATATTGATATACGCAGTGTTGTAACCAAGCTTCTGCATGCGCAGCGATGTGTGCGCATCCTCGGTCACCGTCTCCACTGCAATCCCGCCCACCTCTTCCAGCGCCGACCGCCGAATCAGCGCACAGGAGCCGCAGAAGAAGGTTGCATTCCAGAGATCGTTGCCATCCTGAACGATTCCGTAAAACAATTCCCCTTCATTGGGAATGGTCTTGTACTGCAGCAGGTTGCGCTCGAAGGGATCGGGCGAATAGAAATGATGCGGCGTCTGCAGCATGGCCAGCTTCGCATCCGCCAGCATCCAGCCGAGGGTCATCTGCAGAAAGCTGCGCGTCGGAACGTGGTCGCAGTCGAAGATGGCCACATACGGAGACGTCATCTTCGTCAGGGCATGGTTGATGTTGCCCGCTTTGGCGTGGTTATGCTCCACGCGGGTGATGTAACCGACACCCGCCTCCTGCGCAAACTCCCGAAAATCCTCGCGAGTGCCGTCGTCGAGGATGTAGACGTGCAGTTTTTCCGGTGGATAATCGATCTGGATCGCAGCCAGGGCCGTATAGCGTACCAGCGACAGCGGTTCGTTATACGTAGGGATAACGACATCGACGTCCGGCCACGCCCTCTCGTCGTTGGGCAGCAGGATCGGAGTGCGATGCAGGGGCCACGCCGTCTGCATGTAGCCCAGCACCATAATCAGGATCGTGTACGCCTCGGCCGATATCAGGATGAGCATGAACGCCGAATCGAATCCAAAGCGATGATTCGAGGGGTCCGTAAAGAAATCGACCAGCAGCGCGACACGCCACCACCCATAGCGAACTGTCGCGGTCAGGGAGACCAGCATGAGCGCGAGCGTCACCACCCGGGAGTTCGTACACCGGTTGGCCATCAGGCCGAGGAGAATGCTCGCCGCTCCAAGCATCATCTGCTTCGGCCAGCTGAGATAGAGACTCACCAGCTGAAGAAACAGGAAGGTCGCCAGGCAGACGACCGTGGTGCGGAAGAGCCGCGACGCGAGGCCGCGCTGAAGGGAGCCTTGAGTCATAGGGAAGTTACCTAAAGATGACACGGCGGGGGTGGTTACCGTAATGCCTCTGCCGGGTGATCAGGTGGTACTTTGGTTACCTTCGGGCTCCCTACCACCCTGTAGACATTGGGTTATGTCGTGACACGACGGTCACTTACGCCGGCCCCTGCCTGGCCCGCAGCGCAAGTCCGTGGGCAACGGAGGTGAACTCATTGCCGTCCCGTATGCGTTCCTCACCGAACCGGGAGGAAAATATCCGTCGCACCGCCGGCACAAAGGATGTCCCGCCGGTCAGGAAGACTCGATCCACATCGCCCGGATCGACCCCGGATGTCCGCAGGAGCGAATCGACGGAGGTTCCGATCTTCTCGAGCTCGTCGGCGATCCATCGTTCGAAGTCGCTGCGACGGACGGGAATGCGCAGATCCAGGCTGCCCTCGCGAAAGCGAAATTCCGCGACCTCGGACCGCGAAAGTTCAAATTTCACCCGCTGCACTGCCTGATGCAGGTGATAACCGAGATCCTCGTCAATCAGGTGGATCAGGGCCTCGATCTTCTGCGGCTCCAGCGCTCGCGCGCGCGCGCTCTTCAGGATCTCGGCCACGTTGCGCGTCCGCAGGAAAGATAGGTAGTGCCATCGTTCGAGGTTGGCGTAAATCCACGCCGGCACCGCCGGCAGCAGCTTGTTCAGCGAGCGCGCCTGCGATCCGGCTCCGAGTGCAGGCGACACCAGCTTGCGCACGATTCTCGCGTCGAACGCATCACCGGCCAGCGCGAGACCGCTGTTGCCCAGCAGATCGTGCTCGGTGCGGCCACGGCGGCGAACACCCGGGCCCACGCGCAGCAGTGAGAAATCGCTGGTGCCCCCGCCGAAGTCTCCAATCAGGATCAGCTCGTCATGGTCGAGGCCGGACTCGTAGGCATGAGCCGCTGCTATCGGCTCCATCTCGAATTCCACCGTCTCAAATCCCGCCGCCACAAACGCCTCACGCAAACGCGAGACGGCATAGGCGTCGTCCTCATCCGTATCGGCTCCTACGAACCGCACCGGCCGCCCGGCCATCGCATGCCGAATCGGTACACCGAACTGCTGTTCGGCATGCAGGCGAAGGTCCGACAGGATGCGCGAAACCAGTTCGCCCACCGTGTAATGGCGGCCGAAGATTTCGGTGCCCGTGAACAGGCGGTCGGCCAGCCATGACTTGAGCGACTGAATCAGCCGGCCTTTTTCCTCCGCTGCGAGATAGCCCTCGATCGCCGCCGGTCCGCTGCGCGACAGGATCCTTCGCCGCGTGCCCGCCTGCTTCAGCTGCTCAATATAAAGAACGGTGCGAAAAGAAAAGCTGCTGCCGAGGCTCGTGGGAAACGAAGCGATCTGCACCCCTGACCCGTTCCGTGCCAGCGCCATCGCACAGTTCGTCGTCCCAAAATCGATCCCCAGCGCCGGGTTTTCCGTAGAAATTTCCATTCAGCCCATGATGACGCACCGCGCAAGGGAGAGTCTCTTCACCGCCGTACGAAAATGTCGGGGGGGCGCAATAATTCACGCCTGCGTCCGCCCGTCCGTGTCGAAGTCTCCCGCTGGCGCTTATCATCATTTGTAACGCCGGCATCGGCAATCTTGCATTTCCCTCCGGGGTCGGGGCAGCCCGCATCGAGCGTCGTCGCGCCGGTCAGGCCGCAGAATCCGCCCGGCCCGCAGGGATAATAGCCTGCAAGGTCTCAGGCGAAAGGGATATCCGTCCGCATGAAATTTCCAGGGTGTGCATGGGTAGTTGCAATCAGCGCCTTCGCGGCTCTCGTCTCTCCGGTTCTCATCGCACAAAATGTCGACCGGGCCATGCTGCTCCACCCGCCTGCCGACAGCTGGCCCAGCTATCACGGCGACTATTCCGGCCGCCGCCACAGTGCACTGACCCAGATTACCCCGGCCAACGTACATAACCTCACCCTCGCATGGGCATTCCAGACCGACCAGACCGCCACCATAAAATCCTCGCCGCTGCTGGTAGACGGCGTGCTGTACTTCACTGTTCCCGATAACATCTGGGCGATCGATGCCCGTTCGGGTTACGAGCTCTGGCACTATAGCTATCCCCCCAATAAGGGCGATCACATCGGCCAGCGCGGGGTGGCGATCTATAAGGATTGGGTCTACTTTCTTTCCCCGGATGCCCACCTCGTCTCGTTGAATGCTAAAGACGGCAGCGTCCGCTGGATCGTCCAGATCGCCGACGTGAACCAGGGCTACTGGTCCACCGAGGCTCCCCTGATTGTCGGCGACCATGTCATCGTCGGCATAGGTGGCGACCTGGACAATCTCCAGACCTTCATTCGATCCATCGATCCCGAAACCGGCAAAACCCAATGGAATTGGGATGTCACGCCGCCGGCGGGCACACCCAACAGCCCCACCGGCGGCACCACCTGGATGGCGGGGACCTATGATCCGGATCTCAATCTCATCTACTGGGGCACCGGCAACCCCACCCCCGTCCTCACCGGCGTCTCGCGGCCCGGAGATGACCTCTACACCTGCAGCATCGTCGCGCTCAATCCGGATACCGGCAAATTAGTGTGGGCCTTCCAGCCCTCGCCCCACGACACGCACGACTGGGATGCCGTCGAGATTCCGGTGCTCGTCGACGGAATGTTTCACGGCCGCCCGCGCAAGATGCTCATGCAGGCTTCGCGCAACGGATACTTCTTCGTGCTCGACCGCACCAACGGCAAAGATCTGCTGACCGCTCCCTTCGGCCCCGTGAACTGGGCGAGCCACATCAACGAAAAGGGAGAGCCAGTCCCGGCCCTCGAAAAAGAGCCGGCCCCGGACGGTCGTCTGATCGCACCGGATGAGGGTGGCCTCACCAACTTCCGCTCACCCAGCTTCGATCCGAAGACCGGCTTGTTCATTGTCGATGCCCACCCCAGCTGGAGCATCTATTTCGCCAAACCGTCGGATGGCACCTATGGCTGGGCGGGCGCGGATTACGGTGTGTGGGGAAAAGGGGTGCTGGAAGCGATCGATTATCAGACGGGCAAAATTCGCTGGAGCCATGAACTTGGTCCCGAAGGAGCAGGTTCGGGCGTTTTGACCACCGATTCCGGACTCACCTTCAGCGGCGATGCCCACGGCAACTTTCTGGCGCTGGATACCGCGACTGGGAAGACCCTCTGGCACGCCGGCTCCGGCGCAGGAATCGCCAGCTCTCCCATAACCTATGAGCTCGATGGCCATCAGTATGTGCTGACCAGCGGCGGCGGCGTCATGTTCGCCTGGAAGCTTCCGTCGCAGTAAACCACCATCGCCTCACTGCTCTTTCTGCTCGAGCGGCGCGCGCGGGATCCGTTCCCCCACCACTGATTCGAAAGCTCCGAGATCGGCGGAAACCCGGCCCGAATAAAGCTGGAACCATGTCTTCCCGGGCTTCAGCAGGTTCTGAATCGCGTAATAATCCATCACCGGCAGGTCGATGGTCACGTGTGTCTCGCGATTCGACAGGTTGAGAATGACCAGCACTTCGCTGTTTCCCTTCCTGCGCAAAAAACTGAGCACCCTGTCCGGCTGCGTGTTGTCGATCCAGATCACCTCGCCGTCGGTCAGAGCAGGATGCGTCGCCCGCATGTGAAACAGAGCTTTATATTGCTCTCGCGTCGACTCGATGGCATGCTCGGCAGCGCCGTTGTTGACCGCGGACCAGCGAAGGGGTGCAAGCTTCCGCCACGGAGTCGCCGTGGTGTCGTCGACCTCCTGCCCGTTATAGATAAACGGTATGCCATCGAGCGTGAAGTCCAGCACCGACGCTGCCATCGCTCCCTTTTCTCCAAACTGCAGCGCCGCACGCGGCCAGTCGTGGTTATCGCTGTAATGGAGCAGTCTTGCTCCGCGAGGCATTGTGTCATGCATACGCTCCCACTCCTCGCGGATGCGGATCGCCGGAGCCCCATCGCTCAGCACTGAGCGCAGAGCCAGATAGTACTGGAAGTTGTAATTGATATCGAAAGCGTGCAGCTGGTCGTCGGGCCGATCAGATTCCGACAGCAGAATGACCTCCGGATTCACCTGATCGAGAGCTCTCCTCGCATCCTCCCAGAAAGAGACGGGCACGCCTCCGCCTACATCGCAGCGGAAGCCGTCGACCCCGAAGTCCCGTACCCAGTGCACGAGGCTGTCCATCAGATACTTCCGCACTCTCGGGTTGCTGTAGTCGGGCAGCGGTTGAGGCCAGAATCCGCGGGCGATTTTCCCGTCGTCCGTCCTGACGAAAAAAGACGGATCTTCCTTCATCATCACGTTGTCTGGAGCGGTGTGGTAGTACACGATGTCGAGCATCACCTTCAGGTGCAGCCGATGGGCTGCCGCCACAAAGTCGCGCAGATCCTGCGCGGTCCCGCACTCCGGATCGATAGCGTTGTAATCGGCAATGCTGTAGGGCGAGGCAGCGGGGTCGGCGGACCGCCTGGCGATGGGTCCGAGATAGACGATGCTGGCGCCGAGATCGGCGATCTCCTGCAGCCGGGGAATCGCGCCCCGCAGGTTGCCTTCCGCGCTGAAGGTGTTCAGCCACACCTCGTAGATGCTCGCCCGGCTCAGCCATTCCGGAACCGGTCTGGCATCCTGAGTCGCAAACGACAGGTTCTGTGCCAATAATCCGAGGGGGACAACCAGGAGCAGAAGCAGTGCAGTTCTCCGCATTGCCGCCATCTTACACGGCAGGCGCCGGCCGTCCTTTTCAAACGACGGGTGCGCTCAGACTCCTGCAAACGGCGCACCCGTCAGCTCTCTGCCGCTGCGAAACACCCGCAAGATTCGTTTAAGCCGCGCCTGTTCCCGCAGGCAACCACCACTCTCTCAGAATGCGACTTCCTTGAGATCCGCGCGGGTGTTTTCGTAATTCGTGTCGTAACCAAGTAGTTCAGGATCGGGCTCGACTTTCCAGTGGCGGCAGGCAGCGCGATAAACCTCCGGCCACCAGTTGCGATGTTCCGTCAGCCCGTCTTCCTTCCATTTCTTCCAGTCGACCAGGATTTTGGACCATGCCTTGTCGCCATAGGCCATCGCTTCAGCCTGCGAACCGATCTCGGGAACGATCCACCGCCGTCCGATTCGGGCGTGCAGCACCTCATCGGCCCAGTCGTAATCCTGAATCAGGGCGGTCAGGGGATTGGCCGTAGCCACGCCAACCTCCCACTCGTATTCCTTGCCGGTTCTCTTCGGCATCAGCCCCTGTTCGATGGTGTACAGCACCGCGTGCCGTTCCTTCGACGAAAGCTTCGTGTTCAGCCCCAGAGACCAGGTGAAGTTAAACGGGATCGTCGTCCAGTCGATCCCCATCGAAACGAACCCCAGTTCGCCCATCATGGCGTGGCGGGCTTCATCCCACAATTGCCGCGTCATATCGCGGTAATATTCCCACGGCCGTTCGCGCGTCTCCGCCAGGATGCTCGCCATCATTTCCGGGACGTCGATCTCCCGCATGCGTTTGAAATACAGCATGATCGTCTTGGGGAGCGGCTTGATCTTCGCATCGAAGAGCATCGCCTCCGCATTTACGCCCATGTTGTACGGGTCTTTGAAGCGCTCATCGCGCCGCGGCACCGAGTCGTACGTGTACGGAACCGCAGAATATTGCCGCGCAGGAATTTCACCTGCCGGTTCCCTCTTCCCGTCCAGATCGCCGGCCGCTGCCAATGCGTGGTCGAGCAGATTGCCCCATTCCCGCAGTTCCGCGCGGTGTTCCTCCGTTACCAAACAGCGCACTGCTTCCGTTCCGTACTCCTGAATATCCCGAACCTCGACCAGAGTGAGGCGGCAGACGCGCCACGTCGGATGGTCAAACAACCGATTCGTATCCGCCATCAGGTGCTCGAGCGCCCGAATCAGCGCTGGCACCGCATGCTCATAGAGACCCAGCACCAGCGCCTCCGGCGTAGGCGCGGCCAGAATCTCGTCGAAGAACAAATCCAGAGCCGCGTGCGGTACGACTTCCAGCCCATGCGGTGGCTGTCGCATCTCGCGTACGCGCTCCGCGAACGCCTCGACGTGCTCCACGCAATAATGCGCATGAAGGCTGAAGGCCATCTTCAGTTCATAAATCGGCATGCTGGTGACGCGCGCCACAAAGATCGCGTACAGGCGCCTGAGCGACCAGTGGATGCGTTTGATGCGCGCCACCGATTCGCTGACCGTCAGCCCCTTCGTCGCGGCCTCACCCATCGAGTGCAGCCCCACCAGCGGCGGCAGACCGGCATAGCCGGTATAGGGTGTCGGGCTCCCGGAATCTGCTTCACGTTCCATTGGACCTCCTCGGCAGGACCGCGTCCTTCACCAATGCTTCAGCGTAGCGGCCTGAACGCCAGCCGGTCCTCTGGCCAGTTGGCGCAATTATGTACTCCATTGAGCGAAGTCGGATGGCCTGGCCCGGTTACAGCTGCTAATGTAAGCGCATGAGGCCGTCGCTCGAGAAGATCGCCCCCGGCTCGCTGTCCTTCGTTGCGTATGAGCGCAACGATCCCGAGTTCCCTTTCTACTGGCACTATCACCCCGAATACGAACTGACCCTGATTGTCGACAGCCATGGTCAGCGGCTGGTCGGCGATGGCATCGCCGATTACGGCCCGGGCGATCTGGTGCTCCTCGGCCCCAACCTCCCGCACAGCTGGCGCTCGGGGCCGGAACGATCGCTGCCCGGCGAATTCCATCGCGCCGTCGTCGTCCAGTTTCGCGAAGACTTTGCCGGCCAGTACTTCTTTGCTCTGAAAGAACTGGAGCCCGTCGCATCGCTGCTCCGGCGCTCAGCCACCGGCCTCGCCTTCGGCCATACCGAAGCCGGCCGCAGAGTCGCCGCTACTCTCGTGGATCTCCCCTCGCTTCCTCCGGCCCAGCGGCTCCTGCGCCTGCTGTCAGCACTCATCGATCTATCCGCGGAAGATCGGGCCCAGGCATTGTCTTCTCTGCAACTGCGACCCGTATACCGCCCTGCGGACCAGCAACGTATCGATGCGATCTGCCTCTTCCTGAATGAGCACTTCAAAGACGAGATCGACTTCGCGAGTCTCTCCCACCGCTTCCAGATGGATCAGGCATCACTGTGCCGCTTCTTTCGCCGAGCGACCGGCCGCACCATGACCACCTACATCAATGAGCTGCGCGTAGGCGCGGCCGCGCAGTTGCTCGTGCAGACCGACGCCAGCATTCTCGATATCTGCTTCCGTGTCGGCTTTGGCAATTACTCCAATTTCAACCGGCAATTCAAGCGGATCAAAGGCTTCGGTCCGCGCGCCCTGCGCCGCCAGCTTGTAGCCAGTCCGGCTGGCGCTGCGCAAGCCGGCCGTGCGGCATGATGCCTCCCGGTCGGTAGCCGGAGACAATGCTGTCCCGGCACGCCGCTGCCGACCGCCTCGTCCATCTGTGCGCACAAACAGTACAATTCCAGAGAACGAGAAAGATGGCTGGAATATCGTTTTAGCCCCTCCGTCTGCTCTCCGCGGCGCCTTGATCATGCGCGCCTAAGAACGTTCCAATTCAGGAGCTGGAATGAAGAAGAGAACCGGTGGCCAAAGATTCTGGCTGCAGGCCGTAGTTTCGATTGTCATTGCGAATACTGCCGTGCTTTCCGCGCAGCAACCGGCCTCCCACCCCGACGTCGTTGTGAGCGAACAAACCACAGCCGACGCCGAGCTGTTTCAGCTGACCACCGGCACGCTGCGCATCAAGCCCTGCGGCGACGACATCGCACGCGTCACCTTTGCACCCGGAGCTTCCATTCCCGACCTCAGCAACCCGGCGCTGCCGGATTCCGCCTGCCCCGCGACGCCTTTCTCTGTCTACAGTTCGGCTCGCGCCATCGAGATCGTCGCTGCCGGTCTGCGCGTTGACGTGGAGAAAAACAGTTCGGCCGTCCGCTTCTTCTCATACGGAAACCCCATGCTGGCCGAGACTGACTGGCCCTTTCCGCGTCGGATAACATCGAGAATCACCAATGGCCAGCCCGCCCATGAAGCCTCGGTGTGGTTTGCCATCACTCCGGAAGAAAGGCTCTACGGTTTGGGCCAGCACCAAACCGGCCTCATGAACGAAAGAAATATGGAACTGCTTCTCTCCCAGGACAACACCAACATCTCCATCCCCTTCTTCCTCTCCTCCCAGGGCTATGGCGTACTGTGGAACAGCGCGTCGGTCACCGACTGGGATAACCGCTTCCGCCAGGTCGTTACGTTTCAATCGAATGATGCCGATGCCGTCGACTACTACTACATTGGTGGCCCTTCC
Organism: uncultured Acidobacteriota bacterium; assembly: GCA_963825195.1. GTDB lineage: Bacteria > Acidobacteriota > Terriglobia > Terriglobales > Acidobacteriaceae > Palsa-343. Next base: position 2,109,208 of record CAWGSD010000005.1, on the reverse strand, counting down.
TTCGACAAGATCATCGCGGGCTATCGCCGTCTGAGCGGCGCGGCGCCTCTCTTCCCCCGCTGGGCCTATGGATACTGGCAGTCGAAGCTTGCCTATGCGAGCACCGACCAGATGCTCGGCGTGGCCGATAGGTACCGCGCCCTGCATATTCCCCTGGATAACATCGTGCTCGACGCCGGATGGGAGACAGAGTTCGGTTCCCGTACCTTCAACTCGAACTACCCCGATCCCCGCCTGATGGTGCAGAAGCTTCACGACGAACACCTGCATCTGATGGTTTCCATCTGGCCGCTCTTTCAGCCTGGCAGCGCCAACTTCGACGCGATGAATGCCAAAGGCTACTTCGTCACTCCCGGCCCCGATGCGCTGCCAGCCTATATGACGGGGACCCGCCTCTACGATGCCTTCAACCAGGGTGCGCGCCAGCTTTACTGGGAGCAGACGAAGACCTCGCTGTATGACATCGGCGTCGACGCTTTCTGGATGGACTCGACCGAGCCCGCTGACTTATACGCGGAGGAGCACGGGCCCATGCTGGCCGGCGCCCGCACCGCACTCGGCGATGGTTCGAAGTACGCGAACCTGTATCCGCTGATGACCACCCAGGCCATCTTTGACGGTGAACGCAGCCAGCCCGGCGACAAGCGCGTCTTCACCCTTACCCGCTCCGCCTTTACCGGTCAGCAGCGGAACGCCGCCTCGGTGTGGTCGGGCGATACGCTGACGACCTTCGATTCGCTGCGCCGCCAGATCCCCGCCGGGCTTAATTACTCGCTGACCGGGCTGCCTTACTGGACCAGCGACATCGGCGGCTTTGTCGGAGGCGACACCACCGACCCTGCCTACCGCGAGCTCTTTGTGCGCTGGTTCGAATTCGGCGCTTTCTGCCCCATCTTTCGCGCCCATGGCGCCCGCAGGAACAATCAGAACGAGCTTTGGTCGTTCGGACCCGAAGCGCAGAAGATCCTCACCGAATACGACCGCCTTCGTTACCGGCTCATGCCCTATATCTATTCGGTAGCCGCAAGAACGACCTTCGACGGCTACACGCCGATGCGCGCGCTGGTCTTCGACTTCCCCTCCGATATCAAAGCTCTCGACATCAACGACGAATACATGTTTGGTCCCTCCCTGCTCGTCGCTCCCGTCACGGCCCAGGGCGCAACCTCGCGCGATGTTTACCTGCCCAGGGGGGCCGACTGGTACGACTTCTGGACGGGTCGCCGATTTGCCGGCGGCCAGGTGATCCATCGCGCAGCGCCTCTGAATGTCTTGCCTCTGTTCGTGCGAGCCGGCAGCATTCTGCCCATGGGCCCGGAAGAGGAGTACACAGGCCAGTATCCCAACGCCCCCATCGAACTGCGGATCTATCCTGGGAAAGAAGCCGATGCGTCCCTTTACCAGGATGACGGACTGACCTATGCCTACCAAAATGGACAGTATGCGCGCATTCAGCTGCACTGGGACAATACAGCGCGCAGCTTCAGCATCGGAGCGCGTCAGGGTCAGTTCCCGAGTTCTCCGCGGCAGTTCGACGTTACGCTTGTTGGCGCGGGACGCGGCGTGGGTGAGGCCGTAACCCGCGGCAATCGGCACCTCCGCTACAACGGCAGCGCACTGCAGGCCCGTTTTTAACTTTGAAAATTCACGCGCAGAGGAAAGGCAATCCGTCAGGATCGGCCTTTCCTGCGCAGCCCACTTATCCCCACCTATAGTACTAACAGGATGCGAGACCGTCTCCATCTCCTCATCGTTCCCGCTGGCGCATTGTTGGCTGTCTTGCCCCTGATCGTGCAGGGCTCGTCCTGCGGGCACGATTACGGATTCCACGTGCTCAACTGGCTCGAAGTGAGCACGCAGTGGAAGCAGGGTCTGCTGCTGCCGCACTGGGAATTCACCGCGGCGTGGAACTCCGGCGAGCCCCGCTTCGTCTTTTATCCGCCGCTCTCCTGGGTCATCGGAGCGCTGCTCGGCTTCGTCCTGCCCTGGGTCGCTGCACCCGCCACCTTCATCTGGCTGGCTCTCACTGCCTGCGGATTCACCATGTACCGCCTGGCCAGGGAATGGACCCAGGAGGCCAATGCCCTGATCGCAGCCGGCTTCTACATGGTTCACCCTTACATGCTGTTCACCTTCTTCGAGCGCGCCGCTTACGCGGAATTGCTCGCCGCCGCCTGGGTGCCGCTGGTTATGCTGGCCATTCTGCGGCCGCATATCTCCGCGTGGAAGTTAGCTCTTGCGGTCGCGTTGCTCTGGCTCACCAACAACCCCGCTGCCGTTATGGGCTGTTATTCTCTCGCCCTGCTGGCCATGGTTCGCGTGGTGTGGATATGGACATCCCGGCAACAGCCGCGCGCGGTTTTAAATGATGCTGCGCGAATTGCGTCGGGCTCCTGTCTGGGCCTGGCCCTCGCCGGGTTCTATCTCATTCCGGCTACACTGGAACGGCGCTGGGTCGATATCAGCATGACCCGAGCCCCTGGCACGCGCTATCAGGACAATTTCCTCTTCGGCCATTCCGTCAGCATCTCGCACACCGCCATCCTGCGCACCGCCTCTCTCTGTTCAGTCGCCCTGCTCGCGCTTATTGCCATCTTTGCCGCGATTGCGCTCTCACGCAAAGACGAGCAGCCCGATCTCCCGCAAACTGATCATCAGATCGGTTATCGTCGCTTCGTCACCCTCGCTCTGCTTCTGCTTTCTGTCTTTGTCGGCTTTCTGCTGACCGCTGCCAGCGCACCGCTATGGCGCTTGATTCCCGAGTTAAAGTATCTGCAGTTTCCCTGGCGCTTCGGAACCATCCTTGGAGCCACCGCTGCGGCGCTCCTGGCGCTGGCTCTCGGCCGGACAAAGCTTCGACCATCGGTGGCCATCCCCTGCGCGCTGGCCATACCGCTCCTGCTCGGCGCTGTCGGCAATCATTTCTTCCGCCAGTATTGCAGCGCAACCAATGATGTCGAAGGAATGGTCGCTGCCTTCAGGATCGGCGAGACGCATGATCCCACCGACGAATACACGCCGGCGACCGCCGACTCTTTGGCAATCGGCCACGATAATCCCGCTGCCTGGATCGCCAGCGAGCCCCACGCTCCGCCTCCGGACCAGAGCGCCGAAGGGCAATACGTCGACCTGCACGATCGCCTTCACTTTGTCGCGACCAGCTCAGTTCCCGCTTTCTATGTCATCAACCTGCGCGACTACCCGGCATGGCGCATCACCATCAACGGGGAACCCATCACCATCCGCCCGCATCGCGAGGACGGCCTTATCGTCCTGCCGATCCCCCGCGGGCGATCACAGATCGACATCTCCTGGACCCTGACCCCGGATCGCATCTGGGGATGGATCATCACGGCACTGGCCGCCGTTATATTTCTGCTCGTGTGGTACCGGGAACGGCTACGCCCGGGCCCCGCCGCCCGCGGCTGAATTACTTCGCAGGCTCAGTGACGTGCAGCACCTGATCGCCGTTGACATCTTGCATGGTCTGCACGACCCCCGAAGGCCACCAGATTTCCACCATGTCCGCGCGCGCATCCGGACCCAGCCCGAAGTGCACTGGGCCATAGCTCGACGAGGCGTAGCCCACGCTGGTCGTCATGTGGTTATATTGGGCGCCAACGGTCTTACTGACAACCTTAATCCGCGCCCCAATCCCATCGCGATTGCTCTTCGTCCCACGCAGCGCGATATCCAGCCAGTGATTCGCATTGCTGCTGCGGTTCATCCAGATCTCGGCATCGGCGCTCAGCGCGGTATCGACCACATCCACACGCCCGTCTCCATCGAGATCGCCGAAGGCGGCGCCCCTGTGCCGCGCCGCCGCCGCTGCGTTCAGCCCCGCCTCTTCGGTCAGCGGCACCCACTTCCCTTGCTTACCGGGATTATGAAAAACCGTGTTGTATTCGTCGATCTCCGCGCCCGGCAGAGGCATCGATTCGACATGCCCGCGGGTGACAAACATATCCTTCCACCCGTCATTGTCGAAGTCATAGAAGCCGACGGCGTACCCCGCCATCTTCATACTTGCATCGCGCATACCGCTGGGTGCGGTTATTTCGGTAAAGGTCCCCTTGCCCGTGTTGGCAAACAGCGGAAAGGTCTGGTTATTCAGGGCCGCATAACCGATATCCGGATATCCGTCGTTATTGAAGTCGCGGAAATCCAATCCCATTCCTGAGATGAAGTCCCCATCTTCTGTGAGCGCCACTCCGGCGTCGAAAGCAACTTCCTCAAACTTATTGCCCAGGTTATGAAAAAGAAATTCGTATCCCGCGTCATTGGTGACGAATAGATCCTGGCGGCCATCCTGGTCATAGTCGGCCATCCCTACGCCCATTCCCTTGCCCGGATGCTCCCGAATTCCCCACGCCGCTGAAACGTCACTAAACGTGCCGTTGCCATTGTTGATAAATAGTTGGTCCGGTGTTGGTTTGTAATAGCGAGGGTGACAATAATCGGCCACGCCGCGGTAGGAGCACAGCGGCTGATCGGAATACTTCCACTGCATATAGTTCACGACGAAGAGGTCGAGCAGCCCATCGTTGTTCACATCCACCCACACCGCGGCCACCGCCCAAAGGGGGCCATATTGCGGATCGTTGGACTTATCCAGTCCGGCTTTGGCGGTTACATCGGTAAAAGTGCCGTCGCCATTGTTGTGGTAGAGCGTGTTGCGATAGATACCCGTCACAAAAATGTCGGGATGGCCGTCGTTGTCGTAATCACCGATCGCTACGCCGACATCATAACCGGTGCCGGCCACTCCCGCCTGGTCAGTTACATCGGTGAAATGCCCGTTGCCATCGTTGCGGAAGAGCCGGTCGCGGTATTTGGGCGAATCCTTTTTCAGGGTCGCGATGTTGGCGCCGTTGGCAAAAAAGATATCGGGGCGGCCATCCCCGTTGTAATCGAAAACGGCAACTCCTCCGGCCATCGCCTCCGGCGCGTTCTTTGCCGGCGTCTCGTCATTCTCCAGACGAAACGGTACCTTCTGGAGTTGGAACTGGATTGGCGAAGTCTTCGCCTGGCTTCTGGCCGGACCGCCTCCTGCCGCCATCTGCAGCACTCCCAGAAGGAGCACAGGGATAAAACGCTTCAGGGAAAACATAGACCAAAGAAGAGAAGGGGCAGCGTGGAGCCGCCCCTTCGCCATTGTATGCGAACCCAGGCTCAGAAGTAGAACTTGGAAGCCAGGGTCACAAACCGCGCGCCCGTCTTGAAGGCAGGCACGCCGGTCGTGGTTGCGTTCGTATTGGTTGGAGACAAGTATTGCACCTGGATGGGCGTCCCGTCCGGGTTGGTACAGGCTCCGCAGGTAGCATCCTGTGTACCGATGAAATTCAGCTGAATATCGCTGTTGTTGGCCAGCCCAAACTGCCGCAGCGGGTGATTCAGCCAGTTGGTCGCAGAGGCCCGAATCTGCAGATAGCGCGTCTCGGTGAAGTGGAAGTTCTTATACACACCAAGGTCATTATCCCAGTAATTGGGCGCCCTCATATAAGGCTCCTGATACTGCCCCTGCTGCCCGTAGCCCGGAGGTGCGAAGCAGTTGGGGTTGAAGCGCTGGCTCTGGTGCAGACCATGGAGCGGATTGCACGTGACCGATGGCAGCAGGTCGTTGTACGCGCTCGTCCCGAACCACGTGGACGGACTCATCCCGATCGCCTTCAGGCCGTTCGGCAGCGTAATGCTGTTGTCCGGCAGGTTCGGGTTTGCGACCGTCGGCACCGTCAGCCCAGTCGGATACTGCACGTTGAGGTCGCCGCCGGTCTGCATCTGCAGGTTATATCCGCTTTGGAACGCGGTGTAACCGGAGATCTGCCAGCCGTTGATGGCCCCGCCCAGGATCTTCATCGTCCCCCAGCCGTTGCTGTGGACGAACGTCGGCAGCTGCCAGTTGTAGGTGAGGTTGATAATGTGGGTGTGATCGTAGGCCAGTGGACCGTAGTCGTTGCGGAGCACGAACGGATCCATCCCCGTACCGTTGCCCGCGCCGTTGTTCGATCCACCATCGCGGATGCCCAGCACCTTCGAAAAGGTGTAATTGGTCAGGAACGTGACAGGTCCAGTCTGCTTCGTGAAGCTCACCTGCAGCGAGTTGTAGTTGGAGTAGGGATAGTGCGTGACCAGATAGACGTTCTGGTAATTCACCATCGGCCGGAAGTCGTTGACGTTGTAGCTGGCCGCGTAGCCGGGGTTTGCCTGGCAATAAAGGCTCTGACTGGACGCGCTGGTTGTTGAACACGGCGGCGCCGCAGGCGACATATATTGCCCGGTCACCGGATCGACACCAAACAGACCGCCCCGTGGGACGTTGTTCAGGTTGAATAGGTTACTGTTCGTTCCGTCCATGAACTCGTTCGCGCTGCGGTTCCCGACATAGGAAACCTCCAGCAGCGACCGCCAGGGCAGTGCCTGCGAGATGGTGACGTCCCAGTCGTTGGTGAAGGGAGCGCGATCGTCTCCTCGCTGCATGGCGTAGATATTCGCGTTGTTGCCGCTCTGCGAAATGCTTGACGGCGGCGAGAAGCCGCCGATGTTGGCCACACCGTTGAAGACCGTTGGCGTGGTGTATTCAAACGAGCCTGCGGGCCCGTTGCCGGCTTCTGCCGTTTCGCTCGTCGCCTGATAGCGGAAGACGCCGAAGCCTCCACGGAATACAGTCTTGCCGGTTCCGAAGATATCATAGGCGAGTCCCACGCGCGGCGCATAGTAGAACGCCGGCGAAGACCATCCCGACAGCGGAATGCTCTTGTCGATCGCGTGCCACAGCAGACCCGTATTTGCGGGCGCATTGGCACTGTTCACGTAACTGGCGCCGTCCCACACCTGGAAGCCGCTGGCGAAGTCGTTGAAGCCGTACCATTGCCCGATGTGATCGAAGCGCAGTCCGTAATTCAGAGTCAGCCGCTGCGTCGCCCGCCACGAATCCTGACCGTAGAACGATATCTGATGGTAGGCGTTGTCCGACGCCACATCCTGGTTTTGCTGCTGGTAGCTGTTGACGTATCCCAGCATCATGTCGGCAACGAGATTCTTCGTTGAGTTTTGCCCAGTTTCGAAGTTATAGGTCCCGTTATCCGGGCCGTTGCTGTTCTGCTCGTTCGAGCTGCGGTCCCAGTAGAAACCGACCTTAATCGTGTGCGAGCGGATAACCTTGGTGAAGTTGTCGTAGAACGCCGGTACCTGTTTGATGCCTCCGAAAGAGCCGGCGCCCAGCGGGCCGGTCGCCGAAGTCATCGGATAGTAGTTGATGCTGGCCAGCGCCTCGCTGCAGCAGTAGTCCGGGTCGAAGTTTGGAATCTGCGTCGAGGTATGGCCGAACAGCCCCTGAACATTGAAGTTGTTCGCGGTACGCGAAACTGCATTCGCATTGGCCAGCTTATAAGGATTCACAAAGTGCGACCACGTGAACACCGTCTCATTGGTCGTCGTGGCATTGAACACGTGCGTCAGATTGGTGTTGATCACATAGGTGACCGTGTTCGACGCTCCCGGAGCCGGATACGGCAGCGTATTCGGAGTCGCCCACCAGATGGAGATGGGAGCCAGATCGCTTTCCTTCTGATACGTGTAGGAGCCGGTCAGCTTGGTGTTGTCGCTGATCGAGTAATCGAGCTTGCCGGTTGCCTCCCAACGGTTCTGGGGCGAAGTATTCACGTAACGATAGTTGCTGTAGCCGTTATTCGCTGAAGGCGTCTCGTTCGTCTGCGGGTAGAGCTTCAGGATGCCGACCATGTTTGGATCCATGTCCGTAGTCGGAAACCCTGTGGCGCTGCCGCCCGTAGGTACGTTCGCCGACAGGGGATTATAAAAATTTTGCCATTGCTTGATGGCCGCCGCCGGAATGCCCGCGTTGCTGAAGTCCCCGGATAGCTGCGCGGCGTTCGGCACGTTATAGTTGATGATCGAGCCGGCCGGCTGCTGTTTCATGTACTCATAGCCTGCCCAGAAGACCAGCTTGTTGCGATCGTGATTGAAGTGCGTAAAGGGGAGCAGCACCGGACCGCCAATGTTGCCGCCGATGTAGTAATAGCTCTGCGCAGAGTTATTACCGCCCTGGCTCTTGGTAAAGGCGTCGACGGAGTTCAGCACCGAATTATGAGTGTAGAGATACGCTTCGCCGTGGAATGAGTTACCGCCGCTTCTGCTGAACGCCTGGAAAATCGTCGGCCCCTTCGCGTACTCGGCGCTGTAATCGGCAGACAGGAACTTGATGTTGCCCACCATGTCCTGGTTGATGTTCGCGATCTGTGTGCCGAAGTTGCCGGGATCGACGAGATCCGCGCCATCCAGCATGTAGGCTACGGTTCCGTTCGGCTGCGTGCCGTTGGCAGAATAGTCGCCCACCGGTCCATTATTGGAGCCGACCACCGTATCGTTGAAGGTCTTCTGCGCGCCGCCGGCATTTTGATTCAGCGCCATGCCCGGCATCACTTTCAGCAGTTCGCCGGCATCGCGCCCCTGCAGCGGGAACGAGTCGATCATCTTCTCGTTCAGCGTCGTGCTCACTTCACCGGTGTCCGTGGGCACCACCGCGGCTCCGCCGCCGATCACCTGCACGCTCGTCGAGACGTTGCCAACCGCCAGCTTGATGTTCGGGATATCGCGGTTGTCGCCCTGGCCCATCACAATGTTGTCTTCTTGCCATGTCGTGTAGCCCTGGGCGCTGATCTTGACGGAGTAGGTTGCCGGCTGAACCGCCGTGATCACGAAGCGGCCCTGGCTGTCGGCCGTCGCGGTGCGCACGTCACCGCTCGCCTGGTTGGTCAGCGTCACCTGCGCGCCGGGAACAACGCCTCCGGACTGATCGTAGACCGTCGCGCTCAGGGTACCTGTCAATTGTTGCGCATGAATTGACGCAGCGAAAATTGCCATCGCCGCGATCACCACGGTAGTGATGAGATTAAACGCAACCCGTCTCCCGGGCCGCGCCGGTCCGTGACCGTGCACCATATCGCCTCCTGTAAAATTCGCTCAACTGCAGCCACGGGATCCATGTCCCCCGCAGCTTTCCTCGCTTACCCTGGGACCGACCGCCTCTTCAGTTCCTTCAGCACTCCGCAACAAGAAGTGCTGGCCGTATCAGCTGAGAGCAGACGCAACCCTCGCACGAGAATTGCACCGCCGGTGGCGACCGGTTTTACCCGACACCTTTCGTCCCTCAGGTGTTCGGTTTGAATTGTCAAATTAGCCTGGGGTTCCTTCGCGTACCATCATGTCAAACGTTTTACTGATATCCCAGCGAAAGCACGACTGTCAATGACAAATTGCATACCGCCTTGAATCGTCGGCAAAATCGTCCCCACTTTTCGGAGACGCGCCGCGTTATATTCTTCCCAGACACATTCGCCGCGCGGAGACAGCTTCCCGCTTATGATCGGGCCCATAATCCAACAGCCTCCAACCCGGAACGGCATTTTCGGCCGAGCCATCGCGAAGCCGATTCCAGGTCTGCTCCTGGCTGTGATGCTGTCGCCGCTCTTTACGTGTGCACAACAATCGCCAAATTTCGACGAGCTGGCGGCCGACGCCACGGCGGCGCGCGAGCAGGGAAATGTCCCTCAGGCCGTACAGCTCTACCAGCAGGCGGTGCAGCTCAGGCCGGCCTGGCCCGACGGGTGGTGGTATCTGGGCATGCTGCAGTATGGAAACGACGCGTACGCGCCTGCGGCCGACGCCCTCACCCACTACATCAATCTGACGCCGAACGCCGGCCCTGCCCTCGCGCTGCGCGGCCTTTGCGAGTTCGAGCAGGCGCAGTACCCGCAGGCGCTCGAGGACCTGCAGCATGCCATCGCCCTGGGTGCCGCGAACGAGCCGCGCAACGCCGGCATCATCTTTTATCATGAGGCGTTGCTGCTCACCCGCCTCGGCCGCTACGAAGAAGCCCTTGGTAAGTACACTGCACTGGTCAAACACGGTGGTATCAGCGCCGATGTGGTGGCCGGAATTGGATTGGCGGGGCTGCGTATGCCCGTGCTGCCGCGTGACCTCGATTCCTCGCAGCAGCAATTGGTGCTGAAGGTTGGACAGGCCGCGGCCAGCGTCATGAATGGAGATCTGAACGCCGGCCGTCAGGCATTCCAAAGCATCTTTACCCTCTTTCCCACCACACCCAATATTCACTACCTTTACGGATACCTTTTGTTCACTGCCGATCCAGCCGAAGCCATCGTGCAGTTCCGCAAGGAACTGGAGGTCTCTCCCTCCAGCGCCGTCGCCCATTCCATGCTCGCCTGGGCACTCAGCATGCAGGGCGATTTCGCCGCAGCTCTTCCCAGTGCACAAAAGTCTGTAGACGAAGACCCCTCCCTCGCCGTTACGCAGCTGGTGCTGGGCAAAGATCTGGTGGAAACTGGCGATGTCACCGCTGGCCTGGCTCATCTCGAAGCGGTGCTGAAGATCGATCCGCAGAATCTTGAAGCGCATATCGCGCTGGCGAAAGCCTATTCAGAACTTGGACGAAAGGACGATGCCAGACGGGAACGGCTCTTGTGCCTCACGCTTTCCGGTAAACAGGCTGCTCCCGATGCGAATTTCTGAAGTCCTGCTGATTCTGGCGCTCTGCTGCGGTTTCCTCTCTGCTCAATCCGTGCAGACCACGGCCGACTGTGCCAACTGCCATCGTAAGCAGGCCACGACGCAGCCCGCCACGCAGATGGGACGGGCCATGCAGCTGCCCGGGGACAACCAAACGGTCAGTGCGCATCCGAAGCTCACCTTCCGCCGCGGATCGTATTCCTACACTGTCGAAACCCATAATGGGCAGACTGAATATGCCGTCAGCGACGGTACGCGCACCATCTCCATCCCGGTGCAATGGGCTATGGGTGCGGAAGCGCAAACCTGGCTGCTCGAACACGATGGTCAAATGTACGAGAGCATGGTGAGCTACTACCCGACCATCCAGGGGCTGGATCTCACCGTCGGCGACGATCGCATCAGCCCCACCACACTTGAGCAGGCCATTGGCCGCCCGCTGCAGACCGAGGGCGTCACCACCTGTTTTGGTTGCCATGCCACCAACGCGGTCGTCAACCATTCTCTCAATCTGAAATCTCTGACCCCCGGCGTTGCCTGCCAGCATTGCCACGTCGGAGCCGGCGACCACAGCGACGCCGAAATGGCGGGAGACAACAGCGTGCTTCCCCCTCTGCTTGAAAAGCTGTCCAGCGAGGATCTTTCCAATTTCTGCGGCCAGTGCCATCGCACCTGGGAGTTAGTGGTCAGAGCAGGCTGGCGCGGTCCGGCCAATGTTCGCTTTCAGCCCTACCGCCTCGCCAACAGCCGATGCTTCGACGGCAAAGATCCGCGCATCGGCTGCATCGCCTGCCATGATCCGCATCAGAGGGTGGTGCGCGATGTCGCCTGGTACGACAGGAAATGCCTGGCCTGTCACTCGCGCGTTACATCAGCGGCGCCGCCGCACGCGAAAGTCTGTCCTGTCGCGAAATCCAACTGCGCCTCCTGCCACATGCCCAAAGTGCCGTTTCCCGGAGGCCATTTCGTCTTCACCGATCACGATATTCGCGTCGTAAAACCGAACCAGCCTTACCCGTTCTAAGGCTCCTGGATCTTCGGCGGACCCTCGCTTTGCTGCTGCGCCTTCATTTTGGCGACAATGTCCCGCTCCCGGGCACCATCGGCCTGACGATGCAGACGGTAGTAAACCGTCGCCAGCTCCACATGCGGCTGCAGCCAGTCGGGGTTGGACTTCTCCAGGCTCTCCAGGTCCCGCGCGGCCTCTTCGTAGTGCGCCGACGTGCTCTCCCACAGCGCCATCTCATAGATCGCAGTCGGCGAAGAAGGCTTGATCTTCACCGCCTTGTCCAGATACGTCTTCGCCTCGTCCATGGCGCGGCGCTTATATAAGATCGCTCCCAGATACAAATTCGCATTGAAGTCGCCCGGATCACGCTTCACCGCCTCGCGCAGGACCGGCTCCGCTCCGGCCGCGTCCCCGCTCATGTCCTTCGCCATCCCGGCCAGCGTATACACACCAGGCAGGTTAGGGTTCAGGCGCACAGCATTGTCCAGATCCGTCTGTGCGCGGCTGAAGTCGTTCATGTCCATCAGCGTCGAGCCGGCCAGCAAATACGCATCCGCGCTCTGTGTGGGCGCAGCCACCTTCTCCAGACGCTCTACTCCTTCGCTGCGGTGTCCGGAATGCACCAGCGCGCTGCCCAGCACATATTCGAAGTCAGGATTGGCTGCATTCTGAGCCTCCAGCGGCGTCAGCAGGGCAACAGCATCGGCAGCCTGCCCCAGATGCACCTCGCTGTCGCCCAGCAGAATCGCCAGCTGCGCATCCATCCGGTGCGATCGCGCCACCTCCGCGAACTCCCGCCGCGCATCGCTGAAATCGCCCTTCTTGTAGTAGGCGATGCCCAGATTCATGCGCAATGCGCTGTCTCCCGGCGCGGCCGCTATCACCACACGATACTGTGCGATGGCTTCGTCAAAATGTCCCTCGTGCGCGAGGGCGACCGCCAGATTGGCACGCGCCTCCAGCCGCTGCGGTTCGAGCTTCAGAACCTTCTGATAGCCCTCAATGGCGGCGGCATCGTCTCCGCGCTGCTGCGCCTCGACTGCCCGGTTGAAAGTCTCTTCCGTTTCCCGCTGTTGCGCCAGCACGACCGGGCCCAGGAGGGACAACAGCAAGGCGAAAACGATACGCATCGCAACAAGGATAGCGCAGCGGCGCCGACCGGCTCATTACCCCGGCGCGGGTGTGGGAAACAGGGTTGACAGCAAAAGAACGGCCTTGTTAGGTTGCATACCTATTGTTGGTCGGTACGGAGCTGAATCCGGTCCCTCCCAGCACGAATCGAGACGAAAACTCCTCGATGCCGCCCTGCACGTGATCCGCGCCAACGGCTTACAGCGCCACCCGCGTCGAGGATATTTGCGACGCTGCCGGCCTGACCAGGCAGATCTATCGCGCCGGTGTCGCGCTGGCTGCAGCGCCGTCCCGCCTGTCTGCGTTATGCAGTCTTTCCGGGATGCAGGTACGTTCGGTTCGTTCTCACCAGCCCCTGGTCGCAATTGCCGGAGGCGCCGGGTCGCGTCTGGCAAATCGTCCAGGACAAGCGGCTCCCGCTGCGCGACGACTATAACATCGAAAATTACGTGAACGATCCCAGCGTCACACTCGCGGATCAGCTCATTACCGAGATTCTGTTTCCCGATCGAGATTCTGTTCCCCGTTGCCTGAAACGGGGGCCGTTGCATAACCCGAAGCAACAAGACCGCCGCCGATCATTTATCTCCCGCGGAACAGCCGGACCAGGCCGCGATCTCGGCCCGAAGAGCTACCTGTCACGATAGCGTACCGATGGTTTTGGATGTCCGAATTATTCGGTCCCGATTGTCATCTGCTTACGGCGGAAATTCCGGCTCCGTTCTCCCGAGCCACGTATACTGTGCTCGATTGAATTTCCTGAAGACTGGGAAGCAACGAATCTCAGGCAGGCGAGCCGGCGGTTGACCCTGCTTTTTGGGAGCGATGGATGAATTCCTGCGGTTTCATTTATAGGCCAACCCCAATGGATCCTGTAACCGAGAGCAGACCACGAAAGACATGGATCGTGAATCATCTACTCATGCGGGCACCGAAGTACTGTTCTTGAGCGTACCGCGCCCCCAGGAGAAGCGTAGCTTGGTTCCATTTCCGGGGCAGCTAAACTCATCCCGCTCAATTGCTACTCCCTTCCCCGCTTTTCGCGCCGTGCGGTCAACGTGAGCACGAACCGGTCCCGATCCGCCATTACCAGATCCTCATCAGTGTCTCGCCGAAGCCCTCCATCCGGCCTGTGGGTCCGATTTCGAAGCGATGCCGGATGCGATTCGGGGGAGTCGTGTTCCGGCGTTCGCTCCGCCGATCTGGATCTCGATGGGCTCGGCGCGCGGCCGGCGGATGGCGCGGACAGGTTCGGGCTCATATTACCGCACCGTGCGGCCGCTCCTCGTCTGTGAAGGAAGACAGCGAATCGTACTTTCATGGATCGAACATGTATTTCACGCCATATCGCAACCGCAGCTTGAATCTGAAAGATAACTGGGGAGAACCATGCGCAAATTCTCACTTCTTCTCGTCGCAGTGCTCGCCCTGTGCGGCTCGGCACGCAGCCAGAACCATAGCGGAGTAAGGGTCAACAGTTGGGTGGACGTGTCTGTCTGCCAATACAAACCTGCCCCCTTCTGGTGCTCCGGCTCGGATATTGGCGCATGGATCAATGCGGCGGCAGCCCTGCTCGGGGATTCCGGAACCATCTTCATTCAGGATGGAAATTACATTCAGACGACGCCGATTTCCATCTCCCAGACGCAAAACAAAACGCTGACGCTGATGTGCGGAAGCCGAGCGGCGGTCCTGAATTACACCGGCAGAGGAGAAGCCGTCTATATCACCAGCGGAAGCGTGCCGACCCCCGCCTCTAACTCCCAGGTCAGCATCGAGAACTGCACCTTCAATGGAAGCGGAGCGGCAGCGGGGACCGATGGCATACATCTGTTTGACGCACAGAATACACATCTCACAAACGTCTACGTGTTTGGCTTCTCCGCTGCCAATGTGCATGGGGTTGGAGCCGCTGCGTCGCTCCTCATGGGCGACGATTTTGCCTCGGCCGGCCAGTGGAATCTCGTATGGGAGCCGGACACGCTCAACCGCTTCGGTTCGACTACCAACCGGATGTTCGGTGGATCCCTGGTATATGCAGGATCCGGCAACTACTGGGACAAGGGCAGGTTCACTCCCTATGGAAGCAACACCAGCGACATTCTCGACGGCGTGACGATGGAGGAAGGGGCGGGCTGCAACGTGGCGCAGCAGTTTATCGTCGAGGGCACCTGGGATGCCGCCATCAGAGACAGCTATATCGAATACCTCCCGTGTCCGAGCGGTTCGACCAAAAACGTATTCTCTGGCGTCGTAGGTAACGTGGCGGGCAGCGGCATCGGCTCAAACGCAACCCTCCCGAGTTCGAACTTTGTTTTCGAAAATAACTATCTGATTACCCCAAAGGCGGGAAGTGGCTTCACGACAGCGACCCTCTTTGTCCAGAACGGCGAAAACATCAAAATCGACCGGGTAACAGACAACGGCCCCGCTTCCTACGGGATTGTCTTCAACAATCTGGGCGACCTTCATGGAATTACAACTGATTCGCTGGCGATTGGATATCAACAAGACCTGTATCAGCAAGCCCCCACAGACGGCCATCTGTGGTTCCCTTATACGGCGGCGATGTTTGCGCCAGGCCAGTACCAGCCATACTCAGGGGGCACGAGGGAATGGCTGGGCGGATTGACTGTATCTGAAGGCGCGAATGCCGGGTACACCATGTACACGCAGCGGCAGGACGTTCCAGTGGCGGGATCGCCCTTGTGCAGCGCGACGCCCAACGGGCTCTGCACTTTTGTGGTAACGCTTACCTATGCGATGCCCGATGCGAACTGGCATATCAACTGTCAGGCGACGACGGAGACGGGGCCTGGAGTGATTTATATCTCCTACGCGGACAATACTACTCAGGCGACCGTCGGATTTAAGGATTTCAGCGGAGCCGCTAACGATCTAACGGCCGCGACCTGCGAGGCGTGGGAATAGGCATGAACCGCAGTCCTATTGGCCCGCTGGCACCATGGCCTTCGCGATCATTCTCGTTGTGCTGAAGCCCTCAACTGTGGGAACGATTTTCACCCGCCCTCCCCACGAGCGGATTTCCTTAGCGCCTACCACAGTCTCTTCGCGGTAATCACCGCCCTTTACGATCACATCTGGCCGGAGCGACTCGATTAGCCGCAGGGGCGTGGGATCATCGAAAATCACCACGGCATCGACCGCTGCCAGCGCTGCGAGGATTCGCGCGCGCTCCCGTTCTCCCACAATCGGACGAGTCGGCCCCTTCAGCTCCTGAACGGAAACATCGCTGTTGATAGCAACAATTAACCGGTCGCCCTCACGGCGCGCGTCTTCGAGGAGGGTGATATGGCCGATGTGAAGCAGGTCGAAACATCCGTTGGTGAAGACCACACTTTCCCCTGCCGATCTCCATGCGGCTACTCGTGCCCGTAAAGGATCCAGAGAAAGAACTTTCTCCTGCGCCTGGAGTTCGATCTGCGGCATCAGGCTCATCAATAGTTCTTCACGGCCTACGGGAACTGTACCAACCTTGCTGACCACAATACCCGCGGCTACGTTGGCCAGTTGAATGGCGATCTCCATCTCGAGACCACCGGCCAGGGCGAGGGCCAGGATTGCGATAACCGTGTCTCCCGCGCCGGAAACGTCAAAGACCTGACGAGCGGCAGCCGGAGCGATGAACCTGGACGCTGGACGAAGCAGAGCAATTCCTCTCTCGCTCATAGTCGCTGCCAGGCAATCGAGATCAAGGCTCGCCACCAGATCTTGTCCAGCGGCCAGCAACTCATCCAGAGCCTTAATGGATACGCCGGCAGCAACAGAAAGTTCGGAGAGGTTCGGACAGATAGTCGTGGCGCCGCGATATCGGGAGAATTCGCGCTGCTTCGGATCAACCAGTACCGGAACACCACGACGCCGAGCTGCCTGAATGGCCCTCTGGCAGAACTCGGGACTGAGAACGCCTTTTGCATAATCAGACAGAATTACGGCATCAGCAACGGCAAGTGAATCTTCGAATCCCTTCAGAAGCTGCGCGTACGCTTCGGACGGATACCCATCGATCTGCTCCGTGTCGAGACGCAGCATCTGCTGTTTCCCGCCGATAATTCTCAGTTTCGACGTGGTTGGACGGCCGGGAACCTGAGCGATCTCGGTCCCCACCCCAGCCCGATTCAGCATCTCGATCAGACTGTTCCCTTCATTGTCAAAGCCACAGAAGCCCAGGAGAGTAGCGCCGGCTCCGAGGCCAACCACATTCAATGCGACATTGCCGGCTCCGCCGGGCTGCTCGCCGCGAAAGTTTGTTCGCACGACTGGTACGGGCGCTTCAGGAGAAATCCGCTCAACATCACCCCAGATATAGCTGTCGAGCATAACATCGCCCACAATGACGATGTGCTTCTTCCGCCATCCGCCTTCGATGAGTTCAACAACCTGGTGCAGATCGCGAATCATCGCTGAGAGATTGCCTCTTCTTCCGGAACAGATTTGCAGACTCTGAATTCCACAACGTCTTTGGAGCTGAACGCCGCGACTCTTCCGCCGAGCACGGTGCCGTAACCGCAGCAGGCCCCAATCGCGGTGAGATCCGACGCATCAGTTGTCAGCGTGGTCAAAGGCCGCCCTCTCCGCTCCCGGCGAAAATGCCCGACAGGCCGTGCAGCTGAATGCAGGTATTCCTGGATTGCGCAGTCTAAGAAGAAATCTGGATTGAGGAATGCTGACATTACCATCTCACGATGAAGAGCCCTGACGAAGCGGTGCAGAACTCCGACTTCGAATATCATAGTCTTGTCCCTCGGATTTGATGAAATTTTCCTCGCGGGATATGCGAGCTTCTTTTTCCAGATCGCTGTTGTGCCTTTTGCCCGGGACGGAGTAATCAGCCGAAAATCCCGGCAGATGTATATCAGCCACTGAACGAGACTCGAGATCCTTACCGGCCACGAGGTTGCGATTACCGCCCTCAACCAATCCGGTCGCGATGTGATCGCCCTCACCAATCGGCGCGGGTACCGTTGATCACTCACTCGGGGAAGCGGTTGCGGTGGTCTGACGTGATCAGCTGCGATCTATGCGGCCCAACCCAATTCAAGGGTGACTGCGGCTAATTCGTGAAATACTATCCGCGAGCTGCGAGTGTTTTGCCTGGGATCTTCAGAACGCCGGCACAGGCGAATGGCCCCGTCCATCGCCACGATCCGAGGCTATTGTGCGAGTGATCATGCGTCATCACAGTTATCGATATCGGCCCTTTCACGCGCTTCTCGACAAACTGATCGCTCTCCTGCCGTCGTTAAGCGCCACGGAAACTTATCGACCGTTGCGCTCTGCGCCGCGAAAGATACTCGTCCTGAAGTTTGGCGGGATGGGCGAAGCTGTCTTGGCGAGCTCATTATTGATTTCTCTGAGAAGTCGACAGCCATCCCTCCATATCGACTTCCTCGTCGAAGATCGCACTCTGGAGACGATGAAGGCTGCAGGTGCCGGCGAGGTTTATTCTTACCGGCCAAACCAGGATGGCATCTGGAAGGCAATTAAAATTCTTTGGCAGGTGCGGCGTACTCGCTACGACGTTGTGGTCGACTTCGAGCAGGAATCTCTGTTGACCGCCGCGTTCGTTCGGCTGTCAGGCATTCCGGTCCGGCTTGGCTTCTCCCCTGCCTCCGCCGGTCCTCGAAGTCGGATGTTCACCCACTGCGTTCAGCTCCGGGAGGACGAATCGATGTGGCGATTATTCCTCCGCCTGGTCAGGATCCTGGACCCCGGGATGCCCGAGTTCCAGCAGACGGTGCCGCTGCTCTGTTCCGATGATGCGAAAGCCTGGGTGAGAGAATGGCGTTGCGCTCATGGGATCGCCGAGCCTGCGAATCCGCTGATCGCGTTGCATCTGGGTGTCGGACCGAGTGCGCAATATCGCCGCTGGCCGATGGAACGATTCCTGGAATTGGCCGCCGTTCTTGCTGAACGCCTCCCGAACATGTATCTCCTTCTCACCGGCTCCCGAGCGGAACAATCCCTGATTAAGAACTTCAGAAGCCGCTTTCGCGGTCAGAGCGTCGATGCATCCGATCTTGGGAATCTCCAGCGCACACTTGCTCTGGTTCGACACTGCGACCTTATGATCAGCGGCGATACTGGAATGATGCATCTCTCCGCCGCTATGGGCACCCCGACTGTGGGCCTCTTTGGGCCGAACAGCCCCAGGTGCTGGGGCCCGGTGGGGCCCCGGGCGACGTCCGTCTACCGCACGCGACAGGCTTGCAGCCCTTGCATTAACAGCTACAAACGGCAAATCCCGCAAAGATGTACTCTCCCCCACGAGAGCGCCTGCATGTGGGACATCTCGGTCGAAGACGTCCTGCGCGCCGCCGCCACGGTAGTGGACCAGTCCCGTGTCGGGCTCTTTGTTTCGCAATTCCCAATGCTCCCCACCCTGGGTTTGCCGGACCCTGAGGGGCAACCTGCGGGGTAGCGACGGGTCGCTGCGCGAGATCGCTTCTGTGGTCCCGAGCGCCGCGCACTTTTTGGAGTTGATGGGGATCACCGGCACGATACCTGTACTGCCGCGCGCTCGCGTTGACAGTTCAACCGCACCGTTATCTCCTATCCCCTCTCTGGCTGTTTCCGCACTTGAAAGGCCCAATGTCTAAAATCACACTTTCGCTTCTGCTCTCGCTTGGATTGGCGATGGGGTTATGCTTCGGACAGGCCGGAAAGAGGGTTCCACGCCAGCCTTCTGCAAACCTTACCAATTCACCATTTCAGAATGTGCTGGATCCTGCCGCGTGCGGATACGCCGGCCGACCTTCATGGTGCTCGGGTTCAGATATTGGAGCCTGGACGAATGCTGCGATCGCCCACATTGGCGCCGCCGGCACTATCTATATCCCTGATGGGGAATACAGATACTCGACTACAATCTCCATATCGCAGACGCAATTCAAAGGTCTGACGATTCAGTGCGGGAGCCGCGCCGCCAAGCTGGTCTATACAGGAACCACAAATGCTCTTTATGTAACAAGCAATATCAATTCTGCGGCACAGGTGGCCGTTGAAAACTGTTCTTTCTATGGAGCCGCTGCGGGAGCGTCCGCCAACGGGTTCTTACTCAGGGATGCCTGGAACTTCCGGGCCATCAATACATATATCTACGGCTTCAGGCGCCTGAACATATCCTGCGTCGGGTGCATCAATGCCGTTTTCCTGAACGACGACATTGCCGCTGCCGGTTCCTGGAATGTCAAGCTGACAAGCGATACGAGCCATTCAATTGCCAGTAATGCGAACCAGTTCATCGGCGGGTCCATTGTTTATGGAGCTTCCGGAAACGTCTGGGACGCGGGCGCAGGCGACGAACTCAACACCTTTCGCGGGGTTACCTTTGAGGAGAACGCGGCAGTTCCCCAGATATTGGTGGAAGGCGTTACGAATGATGCCATTGAGGATTCGTACGTGGAAGATGCCCAGCCAGCGACAGCTTCCACTCTCTGCAGCATCGTACTCGGAAACCGATCCGGTAGTGGCTGGGGATCGAACGCTGCGTACACCGCACGCTTCGTCCGATTGAGCAATCTTTATATGTCGACCACTGGCAGCAGCGGCGATAATCTCACAGCTCATATCTGCTTCATGAACAGCACCTATTCGATCCTGGAGGGTACCGACGCTTACGGCTCGCCGGAATATGGCGTCTATTTCTACCCCTCAGGAAACAACGTGGACAACACCATCGGCCCCTCGTCGCTGAGCTTCAGGAGAGCGCAATATAACATGACGCCCCCGGGTAATTTGCTGTGGGTGCCCTACGGAACTTACCCAACTGCCCGCCAGTGGACGTACGGGAAGGATGGGATTCAGTTTGGATCGATGGATGCAGCGGCCTACGGATCCAATCGGACTGCCGGGTTCAGCGGTACCAAAACCGCAGGCTCGTGCAGATTCACGATTACCAACGGACTCATAACAGCGGTTTCGGGATGCTGATTTCCTGCGTCCCATCGGAGTATCCGGCCCAGGGTGGAAGACAGCCGTGGTAGGTGCCCTGAAGGTGGTCGCCAGATCTCCCCGCTCCGAGCCTCCCGACGACGATACAATCACCAGACAGGCAAATGATGAAAGCAATTTGTGAACGGGAAGCCGAGGAACACCGACTCTGGGAACTGTCTCCGACAGAATCACCAGAAAGTGACAGCGTCGAGAATATCCTGAACAAGGCAGCTGGCGCTCGTGTTTTCATGGAAAAGCTAAATGCCTACTCCCATTTCTTTGCCCAGGCGAATTCGATCCTTGAACTCGGCGGCGGCCAGGGATGGGCTTCATGTCTGGTGAAACGCCAATATCCTTGTGCCCGCGTAGTCACCTCCGATCTTAGCGCTGCAGCGGTGGCCTCACTGCACAAATGGGAACATGTTTGGAAAGTAAAGCTCGACGATGCCGTTGCATGTCGTGCATATGAGGCTCCCTTCCCCGATAATTCGTTCGATCTGGTCTTCGCTTACTCGGCAGCACATCACTTCGGGCGACACCGCAGAACGCTGAATGAATTAAAACGCCTCCTTCGGAAGGGGGGAGTTGCCCTGTATCTCCACGAGCCCGGGTGCCGCTCCTTTATCTATCCAGCCGCGCTGTATCGCGTCAATCGCAAGCGGCCGGATGTTTATGAGGACGTGTTGCGATACCGCGAATTGGTTGTCCTTGGACAAGAGACAGGACTCGACATTGAGGTTCGCTATGCTCCCACGCTTACGAACCGAGAAGCATTTGAAACGATATATTACTTCGCGCTCAATAAACTTCCCTTCATGCAACACATTGTCCCGACGACGGTAGATTTAATTATCCGCAACCAGAAAGAGATTGGTTGAGCGGTTTCGCTATCCCGATGATCTCTCCTGTGGGCTTTGGGGTGTTTCGTTTCAGCCTGCCGCCAACTGAAACTGTACAGTTTGCACCTTTCGTTCTGCCCGGGCAGCGCGAGCAGCCAGTGCCAGGAGAATCCAAAGCAGCGGGAAGTTCAGGTCAGGCACTCCGAAAGCCATATCTAAAATCAGCCCCAGGACTGACCATTTCAGCCAGTAATATTCGCCCGCTTCATTCTGCGACAGTCTGACGATCATGATTACGAAAAGCGCGATGCCAGCGATTCCCATGTTGCTTGCGATGGTCGCCAGCAGGCTCGATGGTCTGTTGCTTCCCAGACCGACACCGACTCCGTGCGTCTTAACCAGCAATTGAAACGCGTATAAGTCTGCTGCTGTGCGGGAAACAAAGGAAATCGAACTCTGCTTGTTCAAGAGCTGTTGCATGAGAGTGCTGCGCAGGGATGGTATGACAAGCGCGAGCGGTCCCAGTGCTGCAGCTCCAAGCAGGGTTGCCGACCTCCTGAGCCGGCTCAATTTTAAATAGTAAGGGAAGCGGATCACCGGATAACTGAGCAGCACCAGGACCGATCCAAGCGCGATTGCAGGGAAAGATGCTCCTGACGCCACGATCAGGACACCCGCGATCGACAGTACAAGCGTTCCCAGGCCCCTTCCCTCCTTGAAATAGGTCGCGAGGCTCCCAAGGAAGATGGCTACCAGGATGGTTCCCGCCATGGAAGGTTCGCTGAACGTTCCATTGGGACGCGCCAGACCTATAGACAAATCCGCATTCGCGAGCGTGTAGTTCTTATCGTTGTTGAAGAATGCGTAGGGAAATGAAAGGCCGGCGAACAGGAACATCCACTGCGTTAACGCAATTCCTAACAGCGCGAGGAATCCGAGACGGAATGACCGGCTCGGTCTCGCAATCTCACCAGGCAGCAGCGCAGCACAAAGGACGACGAGGATGTTCACAAACAGAAGGCACGCCTGATATTTGTTGGCGCCACTGAACTCCAGGCCGGGCCGGAGGAAGAATCCCACGTCCAGCCCCAGCGTCGGGTCGTAAACGGGAGTTCCGCTGAATATGCGAGGAAACAAAAACGCTGAGAGAATGCCCAGCGCCCCAAAGGCCATCAGGGGCGCCACGCCCTTCACCCGGACAATTGAGAGATTTCCAGCCAGAAAGTCTGCCACACACCGCACCACGAAGAAGATGGCCACCGAATAATAGGGCTGGACGGATATTCCGGAGATGACGGTGGAAGCCTGGAAAATTCCCGAAAACACCAGCAGCGAGAACAGGCAGTCTCGTCCTCTGGTAAAGCAGTAGACCGCGAGAAGGAGGAAGATTACACCAAGCGCTGTCGGCATTATTTGTATCCCGGCTTGTCCATGTTCTGCGCGTGCGGTATGTACGGTCGTGGCTTCTGATCAATTCGGGTGGCGCCTACAGATCCAGCCTGATGAGGTCCTGGGGAGCGATTCCCCGCATGCAGTCCATCGTCTCGCAGCCCCACGGTAAATTGCACGGAGCGCAACGCACGTGGTTGGTGATTACCGTGGCCGGCCCCTCAGGCCGCCATCGCGCCACCCCGGCCGCCCCGCCGTACACAACGACAGAACGCGTTCCAACTGCCGCCGCGACATGCCCGGCCATCGACTCCACGCCATAAAGAATCTCTGCCTGACGAACGGCAGCCACAAACCCCTGCCAGGAAAGCTTGTCGCACGCGTTCACGCAATTTTCGAGCCCGGAGGTGATGGCTCTGATGTTTTCGGCTTCGCGAGTTCCCCGCCCGGTAAACACGAGGGTGACTTGCCCGGAAAGGTTCGACGCCAGCTCCCTCCAAAAATCCAGAGGCATCTCTCTCCGGGGATCGCCACAACCAGCATGGATGATTCTGTACCGCCCTGCCTGCAGATGGCTCATGTCGAAGAGACGCCAAAGCTCCTGCGCAGCCGATGGCGGAGTTTCCGGAAGAACTGCCTTTCTTTTGGCAGTATGCTGCGAATCCAGATGCAGCAGCCGCAGTACTTCTGCCTGGATCGCGCTCTGGTGAACGAAAGGACTGGAGGGAACTTCGACTGTCGCCGTTGCCAGCGGCGCGAACACACTGACGCTGAAGCCGAGGCGTACCGGGATTTTTGCCTTCCATGCCAGATCCATGAAGTCGGGCAGGAGATAGGGATAGACGCAGAGCGCCAGATCGTAACCGGTGTCGCGAATCCGGGGCAGAGCCGCTTTACGGGTTTGCCGGTAGTGCAGAAATTTGCGCAGGCGGCTCTCGCGGCTGCGATTGTGCCACCAATGGTCCACCACATGGACAAAGGATATGTCCTGATGCCCCTGAATCACCGTGGCGGCCCAGCTGCCCACGAGAAAGCCGATTTCCGCCTCAGGGTAGGCGCTCCGCAAGACGGGGATAATGGAGGTCGTGATCACGGTGTCGCCGACATGAGCGCCAGCGAGGACCAGGATTCTTTTCGGGGGCCCCATCGCTTCAAGCGCAGCCCTCGAAGGCCTTCGAAACGGGATTCCGTAAGCGAGCCACACCATTCTTCTGAGGACTTTTCTCAGGAACCCTTTACGAAGCCGGAACCTGGTCTTCATCCGATGGTCTCATCGCCGGTTGGCTCAAATCTTTCCCAGTCGGTCTGGGCAAAGACAGCTACATCGAGGTAAGGCGTTTCGGGACCACCAGGGTATTTCTCGATGAGGTCTTCGAGTCCCTGCGACACGGATCGCGATCCAAGCCAGCGGCCATAATTATCCCACGCCTCAATCATCTGATACCCGCATCCTGCCAGATAACGTACAAATTCAGCTGAGCTGTCTCCCTGATCACGCAACAGGCCCTCATCTATCTCGGAGAAGATAATGGGCCGCTGTTCCACTAAAAGTTTTCTCGCTCCCAACAGTACTTTCAGGTCAAATCCATCTGTATCGGTCTTCAGTATTGCAATCTGCCTGTCGGCATATCCGAGTAACAGCCTGTCCAGCGAAGTGATAGGCACTCCGGAGCCGCCCTTGATAAGCCTGGAGGAGCCATCCTGAATGTGGAGCTCAAGGTTTGCGCGCTGCTCCTCCGGCCCCAGGAACACGTGCTCCAGTTCAACGCCGCTGAAGATGCTGGTGTTCGAACAGAGGAGCTTCCACCAGATATCGGCGCCTTCAATGGCGAGGACAGGCGCATTCACCCCCGCCGAACGCAGCAGCGCGACTCCATCGCCAATGTTCGCGCCGACATCGATCACTGTTCCAGGCCGAAACTCTAATACTCGCTGCACTACGGAGACGAAATTACGGTTGAATTGCGGAGAGTAGCGCCAGTAGACCGCTGGGTGATCGAGGGGCGCTGAAATCTCAATCCCACCGAATCGAATTCGAGTCAATTCTCCTGTCTGGCGCCCTACTTTTCGATAATGCCTCTGCAGGGTATCCCAAACGCGTGATCGAAATGGCCACGGAAGGGCCTGAGAGAGGCTCAGCAACCTGTCAGGGAGAACGCTCGGAAATTGCCGCATTATGAACTCCTTAGCTTTCCCACCGCAAATCCCAGCTATCCAGCTTGCCTTCTCCCATGATTGCGAGCCACTCCTCCGTATATATGCCGCTCAGATCGCCCAACTTAACACTCTTGCCGCTTTGCACATTGATCACCGTCAATTCCGAGATCAGGCCAAGCCGCGCAAGTCCGCGGACGTAATCAGGTCTGCCACGCATATCCAGGGAATCCCGCACTCGGGATGGCAACGCGAGAACGCTTTCGAGCGATACATCCACAAATCGCCTGGCATAGTCCTCCCGAACAAAAAAGGCATCGTTGGCGGCGGTTGTAGTTCCTACAAACCTGTATCCCTTCCTGGCCGCCAGAGAACAGAGAGCCCGAATTGATGCTCCAAAATAGAGATTACTGAAGTGCGCTCTTGTGCGATGGAACGCCGGATCATAGGGTGTACTGATCGGATAGACGTCTCCGAATACTGCGTTGTATTCGCACACCAGGAGGATTGGATTGACAACTTCCAAAGCCTCCCAAACCCAATAGTCGTTCCCGTCCAGATCGATACTCAGCAGGCCAATCTCACCCGTAAAATCCGCGGCTCTGATGAGTTCGTTTATATTCTCCCGGGTAATGAACGCTGGCCGTGCCTCCAGATCGTATGCCCACAACAGGCCATCATCCTTTACGGTTGTCAACATCGCGGGACTTCCGTCCAGGATCAATCCCCGCCAGTTGCGATTCTGCAGCAGGAACCGTGTATTGGATTGACGATAGTCTTCCACACCAAATTCGATGAACGACTGTGCGTTTCCAGGAATATTCGCGCGCTCCACAAGCCAATCGAGGATTCCATCTTCACCCCACTGAGAGCTAACGCGAAACTCCACATCGGCGAGACTTGTGATTCGTTCTCGTGACCGCACCTGCTGACTCGCTATCCTCCCGAGGAGGAGCGTGTTCTGGTTCTGGGCCGCATAGGTCTCCCGGAGTAGAGACTTCTTCAATCGCTGCATGCCTGCTGACTTGGCTCGCTCAAAAAACATTGTCAATCCCTGGTTGGCCGGAGCAATGCGTGACGGCTCTTTCCATCTATAAATAGATAGTCGCCGCGAAGAATTCGCACCACCTCATGATTTTGGACAGCGACTATAAACACCAGGTAAGACACTACCGTTGCCAGCAGAACCCCGGAAGATCCCATGGACCTGACCCAGAGAATCGAGAGCCCCAGATTGACTGCAGCCGCAATCACAGCGGCCAGGGCCTGCTTCTTTGTGCGAAAGGTCGCGCCCATCAGACATGACTGATTTGTTGCAAATGCAAAGATGACGATCCAGACACACATCAGGCAGACCAAAAATTCTGAGGGCACCGCGGCAGGACCCGCCCAAATGCGAATAATGGGTCGCCCCAACAGGATCATGACGGTGCAACCAGCCGCAAGAAAAATAATCGTTATGTTACGCACACGCTTATAGGTCCGGCGGATCCATTCGATATGCCCGCTGGCGTAGGCCTCAGAATAAGCTGGCCACAACGCGGGAAAAAGGAATGTTTGCGCAACTGCAATGTAGTTTACCAAACGCCACGTTACCGAATACGGCGTTACCTGGGCAGGGCTGAGGAAGTGAGAGATGATCAGATTATCTGTCGAGAAAACCACCAATCCGGCAATCTGGATCGCAAAAAACTGGGCTCCCGAGCCGAGCACGCGCGGGAGAAGACCCGCCTTTATTCTGCCTGGAAGAGGTTTCATCCAGGGTTTGCGTACAAGGCATATCCAAAGAAGACAGATCAGATTCGCCAGAACTGCGGAAATGGCATAACCGCCGACCAGAACGGGCAGTCCTCCGTGAGCCCAAACCACAACCACAACTACGATGAGGCTCAGGATGCTGCCGCCGGCAGAGAACAGATTCGCGATATGCAATTCCTGATATCCAGCGAGGACCTTTGTCACAAGGCCCACCGGCAGCGACAGCAGAAGCGCGGCGAATGCTGCTGCGACCGCACGCGATGTGTCCCGCGTGAGCGATTCTCCCTGGATATGGAAGAGGTAATCCCAGCGAACCACGGGCCACGCCAGAGCGGCCGCGAACCCGAGCACGGCTGCAATTCCAAGGAGGCCCCAAAACGCCGTGGCAAAATACTGCGCTGCAAGATCGCGATCGTCCCTGGCGTAGGCCTCCGATATCAAATTGGTCAGCGTCGCAGAAATACCAATGTCGAGCACAAGAAACATCGCAATCGTGCTGCTGATGGTGATCCAAAGACCATAGGTATCGGCGCCGAGATACCTGACGGTAATCGGCACGGTGATCGCGCTTACGAGAAGAGTGACGACTTTCGCGACGAATGCGGATGCTGCCGCGGTCGTGATGCGCCGATTACGGCCAGTGAATCGCCGAAACAGATGCTTCCGAAGCCATGCTGTCGGTCCATCAGCAGCAGAAAGTGTGGTCATACCGTGGATCGCAACTTCCAGGTGAATCCTGTTGGCAACATCAGCCAGCGATGGAGAAGTCTTCGATGTACAGCGTCTGTGGATTTGACGGGCTCGATCCGATCATTAGCAATGGCCAAGCCGATGTCTGAAGAGATTACGGTTGCGGGGCAGCCTCTCGGCAGAGTGAGCCACTCAATCGCCGCGATAATTGTAAGCACGACCGCAATTCCTGAACTCGACTGCTTTCGCTTCGCGAAAATGATCAGGATATCGAGCAGGGTAAGCTCTTCGTTAGTGTTACTTGGCTCCTCCGTCTGGTGCCGGGAAGAAATCGCCCTCCCGCGGCCAACCCGAAGCCGAAGCCTCCGCTGGAATGCTTCCTTAGAAATCCGAACGTGGTTGGACTGGCTCCGTCTATTGTACATGGTCGTTGTCGCAACCGACCGTGGCGATACTCCATACGGATATGCGCTCAGGAAAGCGCGGCAGCCGGAAACTGATGGTTTGAATGACTAAATTGGAAGGACTTATATGGTGGACGCGGAAGGAATCGAACCTTCAACCTGTCGATTAAGAGTCGAATGCTCTGCCAATTGAGCTACGCGTCCACGGTGGGAGACTGGGGCGGGCAGGCGCGATAGGACGATGCAAAAACTGACGCGCCTTCCCAAATATAGCACAGGAAAATCGACGATTCAGGCGCTCAGTCGCGGAGGATGGCACACGCTCAGCCACCGAGATCACGACCAACAAACAACGCTGTCCGAACCCCGATCCGGTTTAGATCCGGCCCTCTGATCAGGCCAGCCGCCTGGAACGATCTTCAGAATGTAAAAGAAAGCCCGCCCTCGACGCAACGCGCAGCCTGGGCGAAATACAACGTGCTCCCGTCGCGGGAAACAAACGGCAGATAGCCCTCAGCCAGCAGATTGCGCACGTCCACCAGCGCCTCCACTCCCTTCGGCACCATGTGGTGGTACCGGATCGGCTGCCGCAGCAGGAAGCTGAGATAAGCATCGGG
This sequence comes from uncultured Acidobacteriota bacterium, assembly GCA_963825195.1. Taxonomy (GTDB): domain Bacteria; phylum Acidobacteriota; class Terriglobia; order Terriglobales; family Acidobacteriaceae; genus Palsa-343. The sequence continues at coordinate 2,080,716 of CAWGSD010000005.1, read as the reverse complement.
AATGCTCGCTGAGAAGGGGTCTACCGGCGTGACACTCTTGGGCGGCTGCCAGCGGTAGGAAAGGCGCCACTGCGTCCCGGCACCCTCGATCTTGCCGCGAACCGCCGCACTGTACATCGGCGTTTCACGGGCCCTCGTGCCGGCCAGCGCTTCGTCCAGGGATTCCGACCCGGGCGCCGACGCCGACATCGCCAGCGCATCGCCCACGGCGATGTCGAAGGTGATCCAGGTGCTGCCGTTCACCCGCTCCGCAACCTCGCTCATCATCCCATTGCCACTGAAGTTCTCGCCCGAGGCGCGCAGCAGATCGCTGGAGCCGTCATAAAGCAGATTGTTGGAAGCCCAGTCGGCCGCGGAGATATTGCCGCCTCCGCTCACCACCGGATGATCGAGCCGCTCGTGCCAGGCGGTAACCTGCAGACGCATGTTCGGCGAACCGCCGGCGACGGATACTTCCTGATGAAGCCCCTGTTCCAGCCCCAGCTTGCCGTTGCGTTCGGTCAGCCTCGGCTCCGTCGTCCCCTGGCGGTCGAGGTCTTCCACCTGCTGAATCCCTGGCGAGGTCGAAATCCGATAGGCGACGGCGGTGTTTCCGTTCCGGAAGGTCACGGCGGCAAAGGGATGATTGGCCAGCAGCGTGTTCCCGAGGTGAATGGCCTCGGCATCGTCGCCGAAATCCGCCTGCACCGCCTCGGTGAGACTCATGGTTTCACCACTGCGCATCTCCACCGCCTGCAGGCCCTGCGCGCCCGGACCGCCCGCGATGTCGGGACGATTCTGCAGGGCGGCAATGGTGCGGAAGGTATGTCCCGGCGCCAGCTGCTGCTCATATCCCGCCATTGCATTCAGAGCCGGCTCCTCGGCCTGGCTCACATCTGCACGGAAGATCATCGCCCGGCCATCGTCGGGCGAGCGCTCCATCTCGAAATCGTTGTGAACCCCGCCGTCCCCGAAGCCGCTTTCCCCGCCGCGAACCGTGACCCGTGCCTTCAGTTCAGGAGCCGATCCGTCGCCGTTGTTCACCACCACCAGCGGTCCGTCTTCGAGCAGCCGCAGCAGCGGCCGATTCGCCGACAGGCGCAGCGTCCAGGTCCATTCGTCCTTGGGTTCATCGGCCTGGCGGGCCTTCGCCGGAAGCCAGCGGAATGCTTCGTAAAGCGTATTCAGCGTCAGGTTGACGACGGCCCTAGAACCGTTCAGCATCTGCAGGTTTTCCCGCAGCGTGGGCAGGAACAACGCTCCCGAGGCTTTGACCTCGTAAATACCGGGAAGGATAGAAGGGATGCGATAGCGGCCGTGGTCGTCGGTATAGACTTCGCCGGCTACGCTAAAGTCGGGCCGGAGCAGTTCCACCACCGCGCCCATCTGCGGCGAGCCCTTGCTGTCGCGCACCACGCCGGTCAGGCTGCCGGACTGCGCGTCAGCCGATACTGCGGCAGCGCAGAGTACCGCTGCCACGATGAAAACCGGACCGGAAATGGAGGTACGTCTGCTCACTGAATACGTTCGTTATCTCTGCTCCCTGGCTTCTCCCTCAATCACTGACGGTCCGTGGCTCTGACGGCCGCTGGACCTTTGCCTCCGGATTACCAGTCCGGAAGCCAGGCTGCGAGCCTATTGTTCCACCGTGAAGGGCACCGACTCTGCAATTTGCTGATGCGTGACGTCGTCGTTGATGCTGATCTTCACGATGTACTTGCCGGGCTCCAGACTTGCGAGGGGGAGGGTTTTTTCCAACGTTAGCTGATCCGAGTTGGCGGCAAGTTTATTTGATTCCTCCTGCGTATCCAGAATCGCCTTATTGGTAATGGCATTCAGGATCTGATAGTCGATCTTGGCGTTGTTCTGCTTGCTCTTGTCGTCCAGGCCCAGATTATAAACCTGCATCCAGAAATTGAGATTCTGGTTCCGATGGAAGGATGCCGGCGACGCCGGATTCGTCGTCACCCGCGGCCGCACGTACGTGTTGCTGAGGATGAACGAGCCCGCTCCGATCTCCTTGGCCGGGACGCGCTCCATCTTGTCGGCCAGAATCAGCGACGAGGCCGACAGCCGGTCGTCGTCGTAGCGCGGCACTGTGATCGCCTGAGCCCAAATGCCGATATGGTCCGGGTTATTGACATCCTTAATCGCGATGTCGATCCGGTACCGGCCCGGCCGCAGTGGCAAAGCCTTCCAGTACAGCGATGAGTTGTTCAGAGTCCGCGGCAGCAGTTCGGCCGGCTCCTCCACTTCGAGGCCGGGCTCCTCAAAACTCTGCACTACGCGATCGGTAATGGTCGACACCCGGCAGATGATGCTGACCACGCCCTTCGCCACTCCGTCCTTGGTGTTGAACGTGATGTCGCGGTTCTTGATCTGGATCGTAATCGGCACCAGCACCGTATCGTCGGTCACCTTGACGAAATCCGTCCGCACGTCGAAGGGGAAATATGGACCGTTCAGAACCTTGTGACTCGACATGAATTCAGCCAGATCCATATCCTTGAACTTGATCGGCGGCGGCGCATTCAGCTTGGCATACAACTCCAGGCGATCGAACTCCTTGGACTGATTGCTCCCCGAGTTTGGCCCCGGTCCCAGGTCTTCCATTCCGCCCTTGAAGCGGTCCGCCTTCTTCGCCATGCCCATCTGTTCGTACATCGTTTCGCCGGCGTTCGGCACGTGCAGCAGCGCGTCCTTCTCTGAGCGGTCGATGGTCATGTGGTAGTCGCCGCACATGCAGGTATCGACAAACTCGATGTCGATGTTGTCGCCGATGCCTTCCAGATACCGGTAATGCCAGGTCTCAAAGGGGAACGTCGAGGTCTCGCCGCCGCCCTCGTCGATGGGTCGCTCGTAGGTGCCGCCGCTGGGGTGGGAGTCGATGCTGTCAGGCGGGCCAAACGCGATATAGATGTGGCCGCGATCCGTCATCCAGCCCGGCTTGCCTGCCGCAAAATGCTCATTCGCATAGGCAATGCGGCGGTAATGCTCTTCGCGGAACTCGTTTTCAGGGGAATCCGGATTCGGATTCCGGCGCCGCCAGAACTGCTCGATGAACGCCTCGCGCTCCTCGTCGTTGCTCAGGCTCAGGAAAGCCTTCTTCTCCTGGTCGGTAATGATCCAGCGCACGTCTTCGTTCAGCCATTTCCTGTACGCTGTGCCGATTTCCTGCTTCAGTTCCTTTTGCTGAGCCCGCCGCTCCTTATCCGAAAGCGGCCTCTTCAGCGGATCCTGGGTGTCCTGCGCGTTTTGATCCTGAGCATTCTGGGCAGAATCCGGCGCGGACTGCGCCTGGGCCCGGACAGCAAACATTCCTGTGCCGGAGAGTAATGCGATCAGGATCGCAGCATGAAGGGAAAATCGATACCTGGACATACGAAGACAGCTACTCCCGGAAGCGACTCTCATTTTACGAGGCTGGCCTGGCCGTTTCAAGCTAATCCTTTGCGAAACGCAATCTCTTCGGGCAACCTCGTTCGCCTTTCCTGCAGCGGGGCCGGCATTCAACCTGCTATCATATCGTCGAAAACTTCTCCGGCAACCAAACGGCCCTGTATGAGTCATTGAAGCGGGGCTGAGACTTCGGCCAGTCCGTTTGCCGGGGTGATCGACTGGCTTCCCTGCGCTCGGGCTGCGGCTCCAGGGGAACCTCTGTTGCTGCAGGTGCGTAATCCTTCGCGAAGGAAGAACTGCTTTGAAAAAGATCCTCCTTATTGTTCTGATTGTCGTGGTTCTTGCCGGAGTAGTTGGGCTCACCGTTGTGCGGGCGCAATCCGGGTACACCAAGGTGCTGATGGGCACCGTGGGCCGCGAAAATCTCGACTCGGTCGTCAATGCCACCGGTCAGATCAAGCCCAAGACCTACGTCAACGTCGGGGCCACCGCCTTCGGTCGTATTACCCATCTCTACGTGAAGGAGGGCGACCGCGTGAAGCGCGGCCAGGTCCTCGCCACCGTGGAGAATGTGCAGCCGCAGGCCAGCGTCGCTGCGCAGCAGGCCACCATCGCCGCCGCCAAAACCGATATCAACGCCTCTGTCGCCAATGAGAATACCCAGGAGGCCAACATCGAGCATGCCAAAGCCGATCTGGACCAGAAGAAGCTCGATTACCAGCGTGCTCAGGCCCTCTTTCAGGCGCAGGTGATGTCAAAGCAGGACTTCGACGCGAAGAAGGCTGCCTTTGATCTGGATGTCGCCAGCCTCGCCCAGGCACAGGCGGCTCTGGTGCAGGCCAAAGCCCAGACCCTCTCCGACCGCGGCCATCTCGATACCGCTGTCGCCACCCTGCGCTCCGACCAGGACGCCCTCAACAAGACCGTCAGCATCGCTCCTTTCGACGGCATCGTAACCAACGAGCCTGTGCGCGAGGGCGAGACCGTGGTGGTCGGCATTCAGAACGCTGAGGGCTCGACTCTGATGACCCTCGGCGATATGTCGGTCATCACTGCTGAAGTCAAGGTCGACGAGACCGACATCGTGAATGTGGCTCTCGGCCAGCCTGCCGATGTCACCGTCGACGCCCTCCCCGGCAAAATCTTTAAAGGCCATGTCACCGAGGTCGGCGACCAGGCGCTCCTCCGCTCCAGCGGTGTCGCCACCAGCCAGTCCACTACCGGCACCGAAGAAGCCAAGGACTTTAAGGTCGTCGTTACCCTCGACGGCCCCTCGAACGAGCTGCGGCCGGGCCTCTCCGCCACCGCCAAAATCACTACCGCCCATAAGAACAATGCCCTGGCGATCCCCATCCAGGCCCTCACCATGCGCGATCCGAACAAACTGAAGGAGCCTGAACACGGTCAGACCGTCTCCGCTGCCACCACCCCGCAGCCGCCGGCGCAGCAGGTGCAGGGCGTCTTTGTCATCACCCAGGTGAAGGGCAAGGACCGTGTGCACTTCGTCCCGGTCTCGACCGGCATTACCGGCGCAACCGATATCGAAGTTGCCAGCGGCCTCAAGGCGGGCGACCGCATCGTCACTGGCACGTACCGCGTCCTCCGCGACCTGAAAGAGGGAGCGCTGGTGAAACAGGATACGAACCTGGCCGCTCCACAGAACTCGAATTCGTCATCCACGTAAGGTGTGGATCCAGGCGATAGCGATCGAACTGTGAACCCGTCGCTTCGCTGCACGTAGACCTCACCAGGGCAACAGAGGAGTTGCGATGGCGGCAGAGACAACAACCGTAACGGATCTCGGAGCCCCTTCCGGCGTCCCGCAGGGCGACGTGATTGTGGTCGAGGACCTGTGGAAGACCTACGACATGGGCTCCGAGCAGCAGGTGCACGCGCTGCAGGGCGTGTCCCTGCGTATGCGGCACAATGAATACGTGGCCATCATGGGCCCCTCCGGTTCAGGCAAATCGACGCTGATGAACCTCATCGGGTGCCTCGATACGCCCTCCAGCGGGAAATACTGGCTCAACGGCCACCTGGTCAGCGAGCTCAACGACGACGAGCTGGCCCGCATCCGCAACCGCGAAATCGGCTTTGTCTTTCAGACCTTCAACCTGCTGGCCCGCGCCACCTCGCTGCACAATGTCGAACTGCCCCTGATCTATAACGGAACCCCGGCCGACGAGCGGGTGCAGCGCGCCAAAGCCTCCCTGGCCGCGGTCGGCCTCGAAGCGCGCATGAACCACAAGCCCAACGAATTGTCCGGCGGCCAGCGTCAGCGTGTCGCCGTCGCCCGCGCGCTGGTCAATAACCCCTCCATCATCCTTGCCGACGAACCCACCGGCAACCTCGACTCCAGGACCGGCGAAGAGATCATGGCTCTTTTCGACGATCTGCACCGCAAGGGCAACACCATCGTGCTGGTCACCCACGAGCCCGACATCGCCGAATACGCCCATCGGGTGGTGCACATCCGCGACGGCAAGATCTTCTCCGATCAGCCCTCCGCCCGCATGCGCAAGTCCTGAGCGGGAGACCAGGATCGCAGCCCGTACGGGGCAGGTTGCCACGCTGCCTGCCCCGCTTGCATTATTGCGGCTTCTTATCGCCGGCGGGTTTTTCTTCGCGAGGAGCCGGTGCCGGATGGCTCTCCGCGCGAGGAGCCGGTGCGGGACGACTCTCCGCATGAGGAGCTGGCGCCGGACGACTCTCAGCACGAGGAGCCGGGGCCGGATGACTCTCCGCACGAGGAGCGGGAGCCGGATGACTCTCCGCGCGAGGAGCCGGAGCGGGATGACTCTCAGCGTGAGGAGCCGGCGCCGGACGGCTCTCTGCGCGAGGCTCAGCCGGGTGTGATTCAGGGGCGGGGCGATTCTCAGCATGAGTCTCCGCCGGGCGCGGAGCGGGGCGACTTGCCGCGTGACTCTCCTCCGGACGCGCCTCCGGAGCGGGACGACTCTCAGCATGGCTCGCCGCAGGGCGGGGCGTTGGTGCCGCGTGCGCTTCCGTTCGTGGACGGGCGCTCTCGGCCGCATGGCTCGTCTCCCCGCGCGTGGCCGGGCGGCTCTCCGCAGTCCGGTGTGCGGGTGCGGTCTCATGCGCAGCCGACCGCGCCGGCTCAGTCCGAGCTGCAGTGCTGTGCGTAGTCTCCCCCGGACGGCTGGCAGCATGAGTGGTTGTCGCCGGCCGCTCGTGCTCCGTCGGGCGGGCAGTTTCCGCGGTCCTTGCCCGCGATGCTTCAGCGCCGCGAGCCGCCGGGGCAGGCCGTCCCGCGGCTGCATGCGCCGTATTGCCACGAGCGCTCTCCGTCCCGGCACCCGGTCGCCCGTGAGTCTCACTGCGCGTCTCCGTACGCGCCGGGGCCGCACCGGGGCGTGCATTCACTCTCGCCATGGCCACCGTCGCCGGATGCCCGTGATTCGCTGAGAAGCGCGCGCCGGGATCGCGGCTGGCTACGCTCCGGTGCTCGGTCTGCGCCGAGGTCGCCATAAAGTGGTGCTCGTGCATGGCCTGCTCCTGCCGCGCCGTGGGGCGTGCCGTGACGCCGCCCGGACCATTGAAGCTGACGTGGCGCACCGTCACGTTGCGAACCACCGTGCGGTCCACGTAGACGTTACGCACCACCGTCCGGTTCACATTCACCACCGCAGTGTTGTAGCGGAAAACGTTGCCGCTCCACATCCCGCCCACGAATCCATCGCCGGTATAGCCGTAGCCATAGTCGATGCCGCCGTAGAATCCGACCGTCGAGCCCCAGTAGCCGTCGTGCCAGCCATACGCTCCGTTCTCGTAGCCCCAATAGCCGGGCGTCCAGAGCAGGCCCGTTTCCGGGGGCTCGACCCAAACACCAGGAACCCAGTAGTAGCCGTCCGGTCCCCACGCCCAGTAGCCGGGCGTCCATAAATATCCATCTTCCGGGCATGGGGGCTGCTGGTAAACCACCAGCGGCGGAGGAACCGTGTGGACCGAAATGGCAATGCTGATTTGCGCCGGCAGAACGGACGGCGCGAGGCAAAACAGGACGGCTGGGAGCAGCGTCCCGATTTTTAGATGAGTTTTCATAGAGAACTCCGTGGGTTTTCGAATCCGCCCGTTGCAGAAAAGTGGCGGGAGTACAGCAACATCGTTCTTCGATGCGGTCAGGTCTTCGCGAGGATACCGGCGCGAACTGGCGCATGACGATTTTTCTCCTCCCCCTACGTCCACGGCACGCATTTCGCCGTCATCCCCGCTCTATTACCGCCGATAAGACTCTCAGCAGGACGGACACCACTGTGTACCTTACGCAGACCGGCACGGAGAGCAACGAAGAGTCCTCGATTCAGCGAAAAAGGGCCGCTGAGAACGCCCTGAGGCACCGGAACGGGGCCGCCCCCGAAACCGTCATCGGCGAGTCTGCTGTCCCGGAGGTCAGTGAGTCGGTCAGTGAGTCGGTCAGTGAGTCATGGATGCTGGGGCTGATGGCCGGTCGCAGCCTGCCCATGCAGCATCTCTTTGCCCGTATGAAATGCACGGCCCCCTATTTCCGCCTTGCCACGGTGGAAGGCGAAGCCGGAGCCGGCAAGATGATCGCCGCGCAGACGCTGCACCGCATTGGCGCGGCCGTGGCGGGCCCCTTCGCGCCCTTTGCGGCCGCCGAATTCCTCAAAGACCCCGAAGCCATCTGGAAAAACAACCACCGCGGCCTCCTTTACCTTGCGCGGGTCGACGAACTGCCGCCCGAGAAGCAGCGTGAGCTGCGCGATTTTCTTGCCCGCACCGCGCATGAACGCATCAGGACCCACATCGTCTTCGGCCCCCTGCAACTCGTTGCCGGCTCCTCCCAGTGCCTGCGCCGACTCGCGGCGACCGGCGCCTTTCGCACAGACCTCGCCAGCCATCTGACAGCCATCCGCTTTGCCATCCCGCCTCTGCGGGAGCGGCGCGAGGATATTCCGCTGCTGGCCGGTCTGATCCTGCAGCGGTGGAGTCAGACCCACAACAAAACCCTGCGCGGCTTCGCACCTGGCGCCCTGCAGGGCCTGTCGAGTTACGCCTGGCCTGGCAATGTCCGGGAACTTGAATCGGCAATCAGCGCCGCCGCCCTCGAATGTACGGGCCAGTGGATCCGGCCTATCGATCTTCCGCCCCTGCAATGGCCCGTCGCGGTGCCGTCCGCGCCGCGGGAAGATGCCTCCTCCGACGACCCCAATGGCGACCCCAATCTCGACCACGCCATCCTTCGCCACATCGCCCGGGTGCTGTCCCGGGCCGGCGGCAACAAAGTGCGGGCGGCGCGCATGCTCGGCATCAGCCGATCCACTCTGTACCGCCTGCTCAATCCCCCCGCACTGGCATCTCAGCAACCACCCACGGGGCAATCTGAACCCGCAGAATCTCGCGGCTGGAGTCCAGAGTCTGAAGTTCACTAAAGAACTGTTTTTTGGCTCGGTATCAGGGCTCGAGTCTTTGTATCAGGAAACGACTTCAGTCGTGTCTTTGTATCAGGCACGACTTCAGTCGTGGCGTAAAGATCGCCAAAGACACCGGCTTCAGCCCCTGAGTGCAGTCGTTCGAACCATTTCGCTCCGTCGAATTGTCCAATAGACTTCGCACTCACCACACTAGTGCGCTTCGGCTTCCCCCGCGGGCAGCAGTTCATAGCTCACAAACGCCACCTTCTGGCTGTCCGGCGACCACGACGGCACATTGATCGTGCCCTGCCCGCCGAACAGCTTCGCCAGTACCCGGATCTTTCCGTCGCTCAGCGACATCAGCCGCAACTCCACATCCTTGTTCGGCGGATGTCCCTCCACTCCGGCTCCGTAGGCAAGAAACACCATCTGCTTCCCATCCGGCGAAATATGCGGGAACCAGTCGTTCGTCTCGTCCCTGACCACCTGTTCCTGCCCGCTGCCGTCGGGGTGCATCCGCCAGATCTGCATGTGCCCCGTCCGCTCCGAATTGAAGTAAATGTACTGTCCGTCCGGCGAGTAATCGGGCCCGTCATCCAGGCCTTTGGCCGTTGTCAGGCGGCTCTCCACGCCTCCGCTGATCGGAATCGTGTAAATATCGAAGTCCCCGCCGCGCTGCCCGGTGAAGGCGAGCGTTTTTCCGTCGGGCGACCACCCATGCCAGTACGAAGGCGAGTAGCGCGTGATGCGCCGTGGCGTCCCGCCGCCGGCAGGCACCAGGTAAATGCTCGACTGGTGATCCGGCTGCGAGGAGTCGCTGATGGCCAGCCATTGCCCATCGGGCGAGAGTCCGTGGTCGTTATTGCAATGATCCTGCGAGCCGGTGTTGATGATCTGCGGCGCCCCCGTAGCCACAGGATGCACCTCTACCGTCACCGGCAGTCGCTCCAGATGCCCATTGCGGTTGAAGATCAACGCTGTGCCGTCGTGGGTCCAGTTCGGGGCTTCGAAGTGGCTGGCCGACACATACGTCACATGCCGGTCCGTGGAACCGACGGGCACCGTCTCCAGTGTGCTGATCAGGACCGGCTCGCCCGTCATCGCCTCGGGCGTCTTCAGCTCGACATGCGAGAACACAGCCGTGACCATCGCATCCTTGTCGTGGGCGCAGACGCCGATGCCGACATAGAACTCTCCCGCCAGCGGAACCTTGATCGAGGCCCCGGCCGGTACAAAGGGATCGCCAGCGCCGGGCGCCACGAACAAGTAGACCGTCTCGCCGCGCTTCTCGATGCGCAGCCTCGCCGGACCAGAAAGATTCGACTCGATCTCATGCGTCTCGCCGCCCTTCGTGTCCCGGTACTGCAGGGACGTGAGGCCATTGCCGTGGAGCGCCGCATCCGCGTACACCGAGTCCGCATCGAGACTCTGCCGGATCATGAGCACGGCCTTGCGGTGCGGATTGCCGCCCGTGGTCTGAATCGCGATATCGGCCGCCACGGAGACGTCTCCGGAAACCCGCTTCCAGACGTAGTGAAACGCGTCCGCGTTCGCCCAGATATTCTCTCCACTGCCGGTCACGGTATAGGTGTCGTGGGCAGCATCCCAGTTGGCAGAACCCGCATGCAAAACCGTGCCTGCGTCGGTCTGGTTCTCGAACACACCGAGGGAAGGTTTCGCCTGGGCGTCAGCCATTCCGCTCATCCTGATCAGCACGATAAAACCCAGCAACAGAACACCGCCACGCCCGCCGTTCATTGCGCCTCCGATCAAGCCAGCCTCCCTGGTGGTGCACGGTTCGGATCCCCGGCCACGCTGCCCGGCACGGAGATCGTCAACGAGTACAAGGATATACACCTGATGCCAACCCCGAGCGCTGTCCCTGGCATCAAAAATTCGAGTTTTTATTCAGCCTCATGCGCCTCGAGCTCAGTAGCCAGCCATGAGTTTCATCGGAGAGCAGAAAGGTGAGTTCCCGACCCGAACGACTCAATCCCCTGAGGACCTCCAGATCCTCTTACCCTGGCCCCGCTAATGGGCATGCAGAGCCACGACGGCTCCAGTCCGGCATTTCCGGCCTGGATGACATCCTGAACGGCGGTTTCCCCTCCGGTCACCTGTACCTGATCGAAGGCGATCCCGGCACCGGCAAAACCACCCTCGCGCTGCAGTTTCTCCTGGAGGGCATCCGCCAGGGCGAACGCGTCCTCTACGTCACTCTGTCCGAGTCGCGCGAAGAGCTGGAGCAGGTGGCAAAGTCCCATGGATGGCCCACCGATTCTCTCCTCATCTTCGAGATGATTCCTCCGGAAGACGATCTGAAGCCGGACGCCCAGTACACTGTCTTCCATCCCTCTGAAGTCGAGCTGGCCGATACCATCGCCTCCATCCTCGCCAGAGTCGACGAAGTCCGTCCCCATCGCCTGATCTTTGACTCCCTCGCCGAGCTGCGTATGCTGGCCCGCGATCCGCTGAAGTACCGGCGGCAGATCCTTGCCCTCAAGCGCCATCTCTCCGGCCGCAACATCACCGTCCTGCTGCTCGACGACAGGACGTCATCGGGCACCGACGATCTGCAGCTGCAAAGCATCGCGCACGGCGTCATCGTGATGCAGGGCGTCGGCCGCGACTACGGCGTGCGCCGGCGCCGCATCGAGGTTCATAAGCTGCGCGGCTCTGCCTTCCGCGAGGGTTATCACGACTACGTCATTCACACCGGCGGCCTGCTCATCTTCCCCCGGCTGATCGCCGCCGAACATACCCCCGGCTTCGAGCGCAAGCCCGTTCCCAGCGGCATCCAGGAACTCGACGACCTCTTCCGCGGAGGCATCGACACCGGCACCAGCACCTTGCTCACCGGCCCCGCGGGCTGCGGCAAATCCACCATCGCCTTCCGCTACGCTTACTCGGCCGCGCAACGGGGCGAGAAAGCCATGATCTTCACCTTCGACGAGTCGCTGGCTACGCTCACCGAGCGGGCGTGTGGGTTAGGGATGAATCCGGATCCGCTGCTCGAATCGGGCCTGCTGCAGTTGCAGCAGGTAGATCCTGCCGAACTTTCCCCGGGCGAATTCGTCGCCCAGATCCGCGACCTCGTCGACACAGAAAGCCTGCGCGTGCTGGTCATCGACAGCATGAACGGCCTGCTCAATGCCATGCCCCACGAGCAGTACCTCGCCATGCAGCTGCATGAGCTCTTCTCTTACCTCGGTCAACAGGGAATTGCCAGCATCATTACCCTGGCCCAGACCGGCGTCATCGGGACAACCATGCATTCCCCCGTCGATGTCAGCTATCTGGCCGACACCATTCTGCTCTTCCGCTATTTCGAGAGGACGGGAGAGATCCGGCAGGCGCTGTCCGTCGTGAAGAAGCGCAGCGGCACCCACGAACGCACCATCCGCGAACTCTTCCTCGAGAGTGGGCAGGTCAGAGTTGGCAAAGCGCTGTCCCAGTTCGAAGGGGTTCTGAGCGGCATTCCGAAGCTGATTGGAAATTCTGAAACGCGGGAGGATGCCCCTGTACTCTGAATCCCGACCATCCGACCACGACAGCCGTACGATCATTCTCGCGCCCACAGGCAAAGACACTCACCTGATCGCGGGTCTGCTCGAACGTTGCGCCATTCCCTGTCATGCCGCAGCCACAGTAGAAGAGCTGTGCCGGGAGGTAGTCGACGGAGCCGGGGCTGCCCTGATCTGCGAAGAGGCGCTCACCGGCGGGGCCATCTCCAAACTGCAGAACGTCATCGAGCAGCAGCCTCCGTGGTCCGATTTCCCGCTCATCCTGCTGACGGTGGGCGGCCAGGTGACCGCGGAGAGCGAACGGCTGCGCGAGCTGCGCCGCCCCCTCGGCAATATCTTCCTGCTCGAGCGCCCCATCCGGCCCGAAACCCTGCTCAGCACGCTGGAGATCGCGCTGCGCGGCCGCCAGCGGCAATACCAGATTCGCGATCAGATGCAGCAGTACGCGCGTGCTCAGGAGGCCCTGCGCCGATCGGAAAAACTCGCCGTCACCGGTCGCCTCGCTGCCAGCATCGCTCACGAGATCAACAATCCGCTGGAAGCGGTAACCAACCTCCTCTACCTCACCCGCTCCAGCTCCGATCCCCACCAGGCCCGGAAGTACCTCGAGCAGGCGGACCAGGAACTGGCGCGCGTAGCGGAAATCACGCGTCAGACCCTCCGCTTCTATCGCGAGCCGAACCATCCTGTCGACACCGAAGTCGACAATGTCCTGCGCTCGATTCTGGTCCTCTATAACTCTCGTCTGATGGCGGCTAATATCGCCGTGCAGGTCGAAGCTCGTGATCGTTCGGCCATGGTCCTCGCCAGCCCCGGCGAACTGCGCCAGGTCATAGCGAACATCGTCGGCAACGCGATTGATGCCATGCGCCATGGCGGCCGCCTGCGCATTCGCACCTCGGTGCAGCGATCCGGCGGCGCGGAAGATCGCGTGCGCCTCACCATTGCCGACACCGGCTCCGGAATTCCCGCCTCGCTGCTCCCCGCAATCTTCGAGCCCTTCGTTACCACCAAAGGAGAGACCGGCACCGGCCTGGGACTGTGGGTCACCGGAGAGATCATCCGCCGCAACGGCTGGACGATCCGTGTGCGCAGCCGTTGCAGCCCCCGCGAGTCGGGAACCGTCTTCTCGATTGCCATGCCCCTGCGCAGCGCCGCCTCTGAGAACACCCACGAGGAACCCGAACCGGCTCGAGCCGTCGCCTGACCCGTCACCCCGCGCTGCGCTGCCGGATCGGTTCTGAATCCACTTCTTCCCCCACCGAACCGCGGTTATCATGGCTCCACGAACGTGTCATGAAGAAATATCGATTCACCGCAAAAATTCAGGCAGGCGATGGAGGCGGAGCCGGCGTCCTCTTTCCTTTCGACGTTGAAAAGGAATTCGGCACCCGTGGCAAGGTGCCCGTCAAAGCTGCCTTCGATGGCATCGCCTACACCGGCTCCCTGATTAAATACGGAGCCCCGCAGCACATGCTGCCCATGCTGAAGGCCATTCGCGAGCAGATCGGCAAAGGGCCCGGCGATCCCGTCGAGGTCGTGCTCTGGAGAGATGACGAAGTCCGAACCCTCGATGTACCCGAAGACCTCGCTGCGCTCATGAAAAAGGAAGGCCTGCTTCCCTTCTTCGACTCGCTGAGCTATACGCATCGCAAGGAGTACTGCCGCTGGATCAGCGAAGCAAAGAAGCAGGAAACCCGCGCAAAGAGATTAGAGAAATCCGTAGAAATGATGCGCAACAAGGTGAAGACTCCGGGGTAAGGCTCACGATAAATCTCAGTGGGGCATCGGGCAGGAATTCCCTGCAACCTGGTCTTCGCAGCCAGGTCTTCGGGCCCTACCCGCGTCCCTCCCTCTGTATCCTGAGAGCGAGTATCCCTCGCCCATGAAGCTTCGCCTGTTGTCCGCCGCCGTCCTCCTCGCCCTGAGCACACTGCCCATGTTTCCTGAAAACCAATCTGCGGCACCCGCCGCCGCTTCCGATCGAACCCAGGTGGAAGCCAGCCGTAAGACCCTCAACGATCTCTTTGCGCAGATTTGGGAAGACCGGCTCAGCCACTCGCCCGAATTCGCCTCCATCATCGGCGACAAGCGCTACAACGATCAGCTCACCGATTACTCCGTCGCCGCCTACAACGACCGGCTGGCCCGCGAGCGCGACTACCTCGCCAAACTGGGCCAGATCGACACCACCGGGCTCGGCGATCAGGAGGTCCTGAGCAAAGATCTGATGGTCCGCCAGCTCATCGAGGATCAGGAGGAGTCCGCCTTCAGGCCCTGGGAGATGCCCGTGAACCAGTTCAGCGGCCTGCAACTGGATCTGCCCCAGTTGGTCCCGCGCCTCAGCTTCACCGAGGAGAAAGACTACGACGACTACATTGCGCGCCTCAATAAAGTGCCGGCCGCCTTCCGCCAGATCATCGACAACATGATGTCCGGCATGGACGACCATCGCGTGCCTCCGAAATATCTGCTGGAGAAAGTGCTCGTCCAGGTCAACACGCTGGTGGCGCAGAAGCCGGAAGACAGTCCCTTTGCCCGGCCGCTGCAGAAATTCCCCGCCTCCATCTCCGCGGCCGACCAGACCCGCATTCACGACGCGGTGATCGCCGCCATCACCAAACAGGTCTATCCCGCGTACCAGCGCTTCGGGCGATTCCTCCAGGCCCAGTACATCCCCGCCGGCCGCACTGATCCCGGCGTCTGGTCGCTGCCCGATGGCGACGCCTGGTATGCCTTCCGCGTGAAGCAGAGCACCACCACCGACCTCACCCCGGCGCAGATTCACCAGATCGGCATCGAGCAGGTAGCCCAGGACGAGACCGAAATGCTGGCTATCGCGAAGAAACTCGGCTATGCCGATATCGCCGCGCTCCGAGCCGCCATCGCCGCCAATCCCAAACTGCACCCGGCGAGCCGCGACGCTCTGCTCGAGGTCTACCGTGCCGACCTCGACCGCATGCGCCCGAAGCTGCCGCAGCTCTTCGGCCGCTTGCCCAGGGCCCCGCTGACCGTCGAAGCAGTCCCCGAGTTCATGGAGAAGGATCAGGCGCCCGCCTATTACGAGCAGGGCACGCCCGATGGATCGCGTCCCGGCACCGTCTTCATCAACACCTACGATTACCAGCATCGTTCCCTGGCAGATGTGGAGTCGATTGCCTACCATGAAGGTCTCCCCGGCCATCATCTGCAGATCTCCATCGCCCAGGAGCTGACCGGCCTGCCCCAGTTCCGCAAGTACCAGCACTACACCGCCTATACCGAGGGCTGGGGCCTCTACGCGGAGCGGCTGGGGAAAGACGTCGGCTTCTACCAGGATCCGTACTCTGACTTCGGCCGGCTGGAAGCCGACATCTTCCGCGCCATTCGCCTGGTTGTCGACACCGGCGTCCACTCCGATCACTGGAGCCGCCAGCAGATGGTCGACTATTTCCATGCCCACTCCGGCCTGGACGACGCTACCGTCAATGCCGAAGTCGACCGCTACATTGCGTGGCCTGCTCAGGCGCTGGGTTACAAAATCGGCCAGCTGAAGATCCTCGAACTGCGGACCCGCGCCCAGCAGGCACTCGGTCCAAAGTTCGACCTGAAGGCCTTCCACGACCAGGTCGTCGACTCCGGCGCTCTCCCCATGGACGTCCTCGATGCCCGCATCAACGCCTGGATCGCTGCCCAAAAACCTCCGCAGACGGCACAATAGACTCTATGGCTGATACCACGATCGATCCGGCAGCGCGCCAGCAGGCGGACGCTGAACTCTCTCAATTGCGTGTCGCAGTCCTCGGCGCCGGCAAAATGGGCGGCATCCTGCTGCAGGCTTTCCTGAAGCAGCAGATCCTCTCCCCCGACCGCCTCTTTGGCACCGTCGCCCACGCCGACCGCGCTGCTGCCCTCTCTGCGCAGTGGGGCATTCAGGTCTCCACGGATAACCTGGCCATCGCCAGCCAGGCCGATATCCTGCTGCTGGGCGTCAAGCCCTTCCAGGTGCCGGGTCTGGTCGAAGCCATCCGTCCTGCCCTGACGCCGGAGAAGCTCTTGATCTCCTTTGCCGCCTCGGTTCGCACCGAGGCCATCGAGCGCGCCGCCGTCGAAGAAGTGCCCGTGGTGCGCGCCATGCCCAACACGCCTTCGATGCTGGGCGCCGGGATCTCCGCGCTCTGCCGCGGCCGCTTTGTCGCGCCCCGCCACATGGCGGTCGCGGAAAGCCTCTTCTCCGCCGTGGGCCGCACCGTGATCGTCGATGAGAAGCACATGGATGCCGTCACCGGACTTTCTGCCAGCGGCCCCGCCTTCATCTACATCATTCTTGAATCGCTGGCCGAGGCCGGCGTCAAGGTCGGCCTCCCTCGCGACATCGCCACCCTGCTGGCGGCGCAGACCACCTTCGGCGCCGCCAAAATGGTTCTCGAAACCGGCTATCACCCCGCCCTGCTGAAAGACGCAGTCACCACACCGGCCGGCTGCACCATCGACGGAATCCTTGAACTTGAAGAAGGCGGTTTGCGCGTTACCCTCATCAAAGCTGTCATGCGTGCAACCCAGCGCGCAAAGGAACTGGCGGCCGGATAACCCCGACCGCCGCGGCTCCGGAACAAAAACTGATGACCCCAGAACGCATGCTGCTCCCCGAGATCAACCCCGCCCGGGCAGCAGGACCGATCCTCCGCGCCGAAGTCGTTTCGCCTCAAGGCAGGCTGCTCGAGTTCCCCGACCTGGCCCAGAACAAGCGCCGCCGCGCTGCTTCGCGCAGAGTTCTGCTGTTTGAATTCCTGTTGCTCTTTGTTGTCCTGCCGCTCCTGCTTTACTCCGGCTTCGTCACCAAAGTGCCGCCGCTGTATGTGCTGTGGGCAGCCGCGCTGTACTGCCTGGTGCTGCTGTGGCGCGACAACAGCTTCGATCTCGCTCTATTGTGGAACCAGCGCCCGCTCCGTTACCAGCTTCCCCAGATGCTCGCACTCTTTGGCGCCGGTGTGGTCGTCATCACCGTCCTGGTGCACCAATACACGCCGCATCTTTTTTTGACGCTGGTGCGCAGCCATCCCCGTACCTGGGCCGCCGTCATGGTGCTCTATCCATTGGTCTCGGTGTATCCGCAGAGCGTGATCTACCGTGCCTGGTTCTTCCATCGCTACCGGCGTTTGCTCCACGAGCCATGGATGATGATCCTGACCAGTGCCGCGGCCTTCTCCTTTGTTCACATCCTCTTCCACAACTGGATCGCCGTTGCGCTCACCTTTCCCGGCGGCATTCTCTTCGCGCGCCGCTATCAGGAGACGCGCTCTCTCTGCGTCTCTTCGGTCGAGCATGCGCTTTACGGGTGTTTTCTGTTCACGATCGGCCTCGGCCAGTATTTCGGCGTGAAGCCTTTTTAAGTCCATAGTGTTCTGGCCGGATGCTCAGATCCCTGGCGCAGGATTGGTCCCGCGAGCGCGAAACGGCGGGTGAAAGCCCCGGCCCAAAAGAGTCCGCGTGAAAACTGGCGCTCTGACTCTGAACTTCGTTGAAGAATAGTTCTCTGGCCTTATATCAGGGTACGAGAGTCTTTGTATCAGGTCTCGAGTCTTTGTATCAGGCACAAGGCTTTGTATCAGGGCTCAAGTCTTTGTATCAGGGTACGACTTCAGTCGTGCCGTAAAGATCGCCAAACAGATGGGCTTCAGCCCCTGAGGGCTGTTGCTCGAACTCTTTCAATCGGTCAAATTGTTGATTAAACTTCAGACCCACCACCCTGGTTGGAGACATGAGATCGGGGCCTCCAGGACCGGAAATGTACTGAATCATGCGGTCACGGCAATAGCAAAAATGGGCGCAAGCCATCGGCTTTGCGCCCGCCCGATCCATCTCGGACAGATCAACTACTCAGCATCGTTAATCTGGCTGCTTTGCGCCTTCTTTGCCGCCGTTCACCGCTCCATTGGTGGTGTTCTTCGTCTTGTGCCAGGCCTTTTTCGTGCCCTTTTTCGTGGAGTGATACGCCTTCTTCGTGCCCTTCTTCACCCCATGCCCCGCGTCCTGCGCGGCATTCCCGGTGTCTCTGCCGGCGTCTTTCATGTCCTGACCGGCGCTTCGCGTGTCCTGCTGCGCCGAAGGAGCCTGATCCTGCCCCATCGCCAATCCCGGGGTCGCGATAAGCGCGGCGCCAAGCACCGCCGTCATCCATTGCTGATTTCTCTTCATACTTGCTGAGGATTCTCCCTGCGCGCAAAGAGTTGTGCTCGCAGCGCTAAAATCGAACTGCATACCTTCGTGACGCTTCCCGCCGCCATTCCCGCTGCCCCCCCCCGCACCGCTCTTGCCTCTCCTGCTCTGCGGCGCTTCGCGTGGGGCGTTCTGGCGTACAACGTCGCCGTCATCGTCTGGGGATCGGCGGTGCGCGCCACCGGCAGCGGCGGCGGATGCGGCGAGCATTGGCCCCTGTGTGACGGAACGCTGGTCGTACATCACCCAGCCATCGCCACGCTGATCGAGCTTTCCCATAGGGTGACCAGCGGCATCGACCTGGTCTGCGTTCTCACTCTCTTCGTCTGGACCTTCGCAACTGTCCCCCGCCGCCACCTGGCTCGCGCAGGCGTGGTCGCGATTCTGTTCTTTACGTTCATTGAGGCGCTGCTCGGTGCGCTGCTGGTCGAACTCGGCCTGGTCGCCAACAATCACTCGCCGATCCGCGCTATCTATCTCGGCCTGCACTTCACCAACACTTTGCTCTTGCTGGCCGCTCTCGCGCTCACCGCGCATTTCCTTTCCCGGCGCGAAGGCGCGATCCGGGGCTCTTTCATGCTGCGTTCTGCCGGCCTCGCCCTGACCGGCCTCGCGGCCACACTCGTTGTCGGCGTCAGTGGATCGCTGGCCGCCCTTGGCGATACGCTCTATCCCGCGCACAACCTGGTGAATGCCCTCGCCCAGGATTTCTCCGCAGGCGCCTCGTGGCTGCTGCGCATTCGCTGGGTGCACCCCGCCCTCAGCTTCGTCGCCGGAGCGTTTATCTGCTGGCTGGTACTGCGTAGCCTGCGACGCCCTGCCGATCGCCGCCTCGGCTTTACGTTGCTCCTGCTGCTCGGTGTGCAGTATGCGCTCGGCCTCGCGGACATCGCGCTGCTCACGCCCACTTGGCTGCAGATGATGCACCTGCTCGGCGCCGACCTGCTCTGGATTACCCTGGTTGTCCTCTCCGCGCGTCTTTGCCTGATTTCAAAGCCGAACGAACCATTACCAGCGTGAACCACGCCGCCCCGTCTCCGCCGTTTTCGAAGAGCGGGTAGTCTACACTCCAATTTCGCGCGTTGTATGGATCGTTGTGGCGCGCCGGTCCGCATTGGCTCTCGCACCGTGTAACGGCAACTGAGAAGCCGCGCCAATTCACTTTGATCGCCTGGCAGGAAGGAAGTTTTGAGATGAGTCGCTCTCTCCGTTTTGCTGCAATCGCTTTCATCGGAATACTGCCCCTCACTGGCACTCATCTCCCTGCCCAGGCCACCCAGTACACCGATAAGCCGCCGCTTCTGGTCGGCGCTGCCTGGTATCCCGAGCAGTGGCCCGAATCGCGCTGGGAGAAAGACCTGGCGCTGATGGAAGCCGCTCATATCGACGTGGTGCGCGTGGGCGAATTCGCCTGGAGCGCCATGGAGCCTTCCGAAGGCCACTACGACTTCGGCTGGCTCGACCGCGCGATCGCCCTGGCCGCGAAGCACCACATCTGCGTGGTGCTCGGCACGCCCACGGCCGCGCCTCCTGCATGGCTCACCACGAAGTATCCCGAGACCCTGCGCATCGATGAGAACGGTCGCCGCGACGAGCACGGCAATCGCGCGCAATTCTCGTTTACCGATCCCAAATACCGCCAGTTCGCGCACGACATCGCCGAGCAGATGGCCATCCACTTCGGCCACAATCCCAACGTCGTTGGCTGGCAGCTCGACAACGAATACGGGAACGTGTCCTTCGATCCTTCGGCGAAAGAACAGTTCCACGAGTGGCTCCAAAAGAAATATGGAACCATCGCTGATCTGAATAAGCACTGGGCCACAGCGTACTGGAGCCAGACGTACGACAACTTCGACGAGATTCCGGTACGCCAGGATAAGGAGAACCCAGCGCTCCTGCTCGAATGGAAGCGCTTCGTCAGCGACGTCTGGAAGAACTATTCCATCAACCAGATCTCCGCCATCCGGCCGCACGCCGATCCGCGCCAGTTCATCACCACCAACACCATGGGCTGGTTCGACGGCTTCGACGAGTACACCGTACACAGCGTGCTCGATATCGCCGCGTGGGACGACTACATCGATTCCGATCAATACGACTACATCGATAATGCCGCCCGCCATGACCTGACCCGCGGATTCAAGCAGAAGAATTTCTGGGTGATGGAAACCGAACCGGCCTTCGTCAACTGGCGGAAGACGAACACGCCCCTTCAGAAGGGCCAGGTGCGCGACATGGCATGGCAGGCCATCGGCCACGGCGCCGATGTGGTCGAGTACTGGCAGTGGCGCAGCGCTCCCAACGGGCAGGAGGAGTACCACGGTGTGCTGGTGGGTGCCGACGGTACGCCCGTCCCGGTCTATGACGAAGTGAAACAGGTTGGGGAGGAGTTCGCGAAAGCCGGACCCGCACTGGCCGGCACGTCGCCGCACTCCGAAGTCGCTCTGGTGAATGATTACGACAGCCGCTGGGCCATCGACTTCCAGCGCCACAGCGCTGCCTTCAATCCCGTTGCTGAAATGCTCGCCTTCTATCGCCCGCTGCGCGAGCAGTCGCAAGCGGTCGACATCATCTCCATCCACGCGAAGCTTGACGGCTATAAGGTGGTTGAGCTGCCGGCTCTGAACATCATCTCCCAGCCCATCGCCGATCGCCTGATGGCCTATGTTCGCCAGGGCGGTCATCTGCTGCTGGGGCCGCGTACCGGCATGAAGGATAATTACAATTCGCTCCAGCCGGAGCGCCAGCCGGGTCCGCTGGTTGATTTTCTCGGCGGCCGCGTCGATCAGTTCTACGCGCTCGATACGAATGTGCCGGTCAGCGGCGACCTCGGCTCCGGCACCGCTAATATCTGGGCCGAGCAGCTCAGCACCCAGTCGCCGGAAACCAAAGTCCTGATGCGCTACGGCAAGAGCAACGGCTGGCTTGACGGTCAGCCCGCCGTCATCACCCGTCAGGTGGGCAAAGGCAGCATCACCTATGTGGGCGCCTGGCTCGATGCTGCGACCCTCGATCGCCTGACCGCGAGATTGCTGCAGGACGGTGGCGTCCAGCCCATTCTCGCCAATGTCCCATCGGGCGTCGAAGTCTGCCGGCGATCCAACGGGCAGAAATCCGTCGTCATCCTGATCAACCACAACACGGACGAAGAGCACGTCGCGCTGCCCTCGCCCATGCACGACCTCATCGGCAGCCGGGGATCGGCGGAAAATTCAGTGGATCTGCCGGGCTATGGTGTGGCCGTGCTGCCTTCGGAGTGAGCGCAGAAGAGAAGACGCGCGTGCTACCTCTTCAGGACTGAATCCGGCTCTTCTGATACACCCGCGAGATGGCGCGCAGCACAGCCCTGGGCGGGGTCATACCATCGTCCCCGGCAAAGATCACTTCGCCCTGCCGCTTGATTTGCGGCCGGTAGTACCAGCGGGTGAAGAGGCAAAGAGTATCGGCCATCTCGCCCTGCTGGCTCTGCGCGCGCCGTCCCCGCGTCTTCTCCGGCAGACGCAGCGGACCGAGCGTATCCTCGAGCCGCCGCTCCAGTTCGTCCCGCGTGGCCACGGTCACCACCGGCGCATCCAGCGGCACCGCCTCCATCGCGCCCACCGGCTGCGCAAACAGCGAGGTCGATCCGGCCGCCTCATTGGGATGACGCATGCCTGCCACCGAATAAAATGCCGGTCCCCGCAGCCAACCCTTCGCCAGCAGAAACAGCGCGACCTGTTCTCCTTCCGCCGCCGGCTGCACCACCACGCCATTGAGCTGCGACAGCGGCCGCACCGCCTCGGGAGCCTCCGCCGCCACGCTCTCGGCCTTCGTCAGACGCGTGTGCAGCTCCGCCGCGCGCTCAAACTCCAGCAGCTCCGAGGCCGCCTCGCGCTCCTTCTCCAGTGCATGCGCCAGGCTCGCTCCCCGCGTGCGCAGAAACTCCCGCACCGCAGCGGCCTCTTCCGCGTAGCGCTCATCCGTGCAGCCTTTGAAGCAGGGCGCAAGGCACTTCTTCATCTCCGAATAGACGCACCCTGGAAATGCCGGATCGGGAGCCAGATCCTCGTAACAGCGCCTGAGCTTAAACAAGTCCAGCATGTCTTCGAGGAACTTTTCGGCCGAGGCCCGCGAGGGAAACGGCCCGTAGAGGTCGTCCATTCCCGATTTTGTAATGCGATTAGTTACATATACCCGCGGATACGCATTTTCCACCGTCATCCGCAGCAGGTACGGCGTTCGCAGGTGCAACCGCTTCCTCGCTCGCTCGCCAAAAGCCGACCACGAAGCCTGGTAGAGCAGCAGGAATGCTTCGAAATCCGAACCGGTGACGGCATACTCGATGCGCCGCACTCGCTCTGCCAGTTGCAGCCGCTTCGTCTGGTCGGGTCGCGCATCCAGCAGGCGGCGAATTCTTCGCCGCAGATTGGGTGTGCGGCTGAGGTAGGGCTCGGCGCGCGCATCCTCGCCGAAAAGCGCAAACACCCCGGCGGCGGCGGGAATCTCCTCCCATGCAGGCTTCCCCGCGTCGAAGGCAAACTGAACCGCAAACATCAAATCATCTCCGCCGACCCGCGATTCCCGCGCGCCTGAATCGGGTTGAAATGCCGCGCCACCTTAGCTAAGCTACCATAGCAGGATTCGCCGCCATGATCTCCGCCACCATCTTCGAAGCCAAGACCAACCTCTCCGAGCTGGTGAAGAAGGCGCGCCAGGGAGAGACCGTCATCATCACTTCGGGTCGAAGCCGTACTCCGGTTGCGCGCATCGAGGCGATTCATCAGAACCCACCGAAGCGGCTGGGCGCGCTGGAGAATCCCAAATTTGTGCTGACCGAGGCGTTTTTCGAGCCTCTGCCTGAAGCCGAACTGCGGCTCTGGAACGGAGAAGGTACCGCCGGCCCGGCCAAGCCCCGCCGCAGAGCGAAAAAGTGAGAGTGCTGCTCGATACGCATGCTTTATTGTGGGCGGTTCTTGCGCCGCGCTCGCTCAGCCGCCGCGCCTCCACCATCATCGCCGATCCGGGCAACGAAATCCTGGTCTCCGCCGCCTCCGCCTGGGAGATCGCTACCAAGGTACGCCTTGGCAAACTTCCCGGCGCCGAGGCTCTCGAACGCAGCTTCCTCGACGTCATGAGCTCTGCGGGATACGTTCTGCTGCCGATTGACACCGCAGCTGCTCTTGAGGCTGGACGCTTCGCTGTTGAACATCGCGACCCCTTCGATCGCGTGCTCGCCGCTCAGGCGCTCGCCGAAAACATCCCCATCCTGAGCAATGACAGGATGCTCGATGCGTTCCGCGTTCAGCGCCTCTGGTAATCACTTTGGAACTGGTCTCACAGATAATGCAGCGGCTTCGGCGAACCGCGTGAGCGCCGCTTCGATGGCGGGTCTCATACGAAGTCCGATGAGGGCGCTATGGATTTATGAGATCAGATCCCCCCGCAATCGTCATGCCGTCGATGCGCAGCGTCGGCGCGGCTGTGGAGCTGCGAAACACCAGATCGCTGCCGATGGCCGTGATGTTCCTCAGCATGTCTTTCAGATTCCCCGCAATCGTGATCTCCTGCACCGGATAAACGAACTCGCCGTTCTCGATCCACAGCCCCGAAGCGCCGCGCGAGTAGTCGCCCGTAACCAGGTTCACTCCCTGGCCCATCAGCCGTGTGACGTATAAGCCGCGCTCCACGCCGCGAATGATCTCCTCGGCCGAGGTCGCCCCCCGCTCCAGAAACAGATTCCCCGAATCGACATACGGATTGCCCGCCAGCCCGCGTCCGGCGTTGCCCGTGCTCCTCATGCCCAGCTTACGTCCGGTATACGTGTTGAGAACGTAGTTGCACAGTATGCCGCGCTCTACGATTACCGTGCGGCGGCTCGCCAATCCCTCCGCATCGAACGGCGACGTGCCAAATCCACCCGGAATCGTCCCGTCGTCCACAATCGTGACCGATTCGTGCGCAACCTGCTCACCCAGTTTGCCCGTGAAAATCGACGCGCCGCGATAGATCGCGTCGCCGGACGCTGCGTCAAACACCGAGCCCACCACTCCGCGCGCCACCTCTGGCGAGAAAATGACCGGAGCCTGCTGCGTCGGTACCCTCCACGCGTCCAGCATGCGCAGAGTGCGCCGCGCAGCTTCCTGTCCGACGGACTCCGGCGACTCCAGATTGCGGAAGGCCCGCGCCTGCGACCACCAGTAGTCGCGCTGCATCTCCCCGTTCTTCCCCTGGGCGATGGGGCTGACCGAAACGGAGCAGTAGGACGAGCGATATTCTCCCGCAAAGCCTCGCGAGTTGGCAAAGATTCTCCGCCCCGTGGCCGCATCGAAGCTGGCGCCATCGCTGTTCACAAGGCGTGTGTCAGAGGCCATCGCCGCGGCTTCCGCACGCCGCGCCCAGGCAATCCGCTCCTCGGTGGGCAGCGAGTACACATCGTCGTGGTAGAGATTCAGATCGCCGCTCAGCGACCCGAACTCCTCGCGCTCGGCGAGTCCCGCAAAAGGATCGACCGAGGCCACCTGCGCCAGCGCCACCGCGCCGCGCACCAGGTGCTCGATGCCGTCCGCCGTGAGATCGCTCGATGATGTGCTCGCCACCCGGAAGCCGTTTTCCGACTGCAGCAATACCCGCAGGCCAACCCCGCGTGAGCCGGACTCTTTCAGCGTCTCCACCTCACCCATCCGCACCGCTGTCGAGAACTCGTCGCCCTCGCGGATGGTCACTTCGGCGTCCGACGCACCCGCACGCCGGGCCTGCGCCACAATGTCGGAAGCCAGGTCCCGCAGATCGATCCCCCGCTCCGTAGCAGCTTCCGTCATCATCGCCTTGTCCCCCCTGCCTTGCTCTGTTCGGCTTCCATCAGATTCATCAGGATGTCGTTGATCCGCGTCAGATGACCCTCCCCTTTCGACTTGAGCCACTCCAGCACTTTCGGATCCAGGCGAACGCTCACCGGGACCTTGCGCCGGAAATCGCGCAGCCGCACCATGTTCCGCAGTTGTTCGTCCGTGAGCGGCGGAATATCGCTGTAGTCAATATCCGAGTCATCGCCCGCCGCCTGGCTCACCGCCAGCCGGCGAAGGGCTGCGCGCTCCTTCTCAGTCCACTTCCTGTTCCTGATATCTTCGGAGGTCACCCTTCGCAGCCTTACGGGCCGAGATGATGCGGATGATTTCTTCGCCATCGTAATTCTCCCTGTACGCGTGCACTACCAGCAGCACGAGCGCCGGCTCTCCTTCGATTGCAGCCAATCCAATGGCATGCCAGCGTTGCTCCCCGCTGCTGTCGACGCGGTCCAAATCGACGAGACAGCGCTCATCCTCAAATACGAGGGTCGCGAGTTCGAATGACACGCTGTGCCGCGCCAGTTCTCGCGATTCTTTCGCTCATCCCATTCGTAGCGCACAGTGTATATACAGAATGTATAGCGGAACAAAATTCGGGATGCAAGGATTAGTTGCGCGAAGCGCTTCCGCCCGTCCGGCCAGGACCTGTCCCCCCCACCGTCATCCGATCCAGCTTCACAGTTGGCATGCCCACGCCCACAGGAACGCTTTGTCCGTCTTTGCCGCAGGTGCCGATGCCTTCATCGAGCGCCAGATCGTTGCCCACCATCGAGACGTGCTTCAGCGCCTCCGGCCCATTGCCGATCAGCGTCGCATCCCGCACCGGCGCGGTCACCTTGCCGTCCTCGATCAGATACGCCTCCGACGCCGAGAAGACGAACTTCCCGCTGGTGATATCTACCTGCCCGCCGCCAAAGTTCACTGCGTACAACCCGCGCTTCACGCTGCGCAGAATGTCTTCCGGCGCGTCGTCTCCGGCCAGCATGTAGGTGTTCGTCATGCGGGGCATCGGAATCTGCTGATAGCTCTCCCTCCGCCCGTTGCCCGTGCTTGGAATCCCCATCAGACGGGCGGAAAGCTTATCGCTCAGGTAGCCCTTGAGCACCCCGTTCTCAATCAGCACCGTCTCCTGGGTCGCCGAGCCTTCGTCGTCCACGTTGAGCGATCCGCGCCGCGAGGGCATCCGCCCGTTATCGACCACCGTCACCTTGCTGCTGGCAACCGGACGCCCCACCAACCCTGCAAACGCCGACGTCTTTTTGCGGTTGAAATCCGCTTCGAGCCCGTGTCCGACCGCCTCATGCAGCAGCACGCCAGGCCATCCCGGGCCCAGCACGACTTCCATTTCCCCGGCAGGTGCCGCGACCGCTCCCAGTTGCAGAACAGCCGTGCGCGCGGCCTCTTCGGCGAAATGCTCCGGCCCCTTCGAGCCGGCGAAGTACCCGATCTCCACCCGTCCACCACCCCCCGAAGTTCCACGGGCAGTCCGCTCCTTGTCCTTCGCCAGAACGAAGACGTTCATCCGCGCCAGTGGCTGCGTGTCGCTGGCAAATGTTCCGTCGGAAGCGGCAATCAGGATCCGCCGCAGCTCATCGGCATAGCTGGCACGGACCTGCGTGATCCGCGGGTCGTACTTCCGCGCAGCAGAATCGGCGCGATTGATCAGATCCAGCTTCGCGGCCAGATCCGTGTCCAGTTCCGCCGCCGGCGCCGGATACAGGCTGGGCGCCTCTGTTTCCGTAAATCCCTGCACCAGCTGCTTGGCCGGGCCGCTGGCAATCAGCGCCGCCGTACGCGCGGCGCGCAGCAGGCGCTCAGCCGAGAGGTCGTCGGTGTAGGCATAGCCAGTACGTTCCCCGCTCACCACCCGTACGCCGCAACCCGCACTCACTCCCTGGCTCGCCGACTTCACAATCGACTCATCGAGCCCCAGCGACGTCGCCGCCACCGACTCAAAATACAGGTCGGCGTAGTCGCCTCCGGCGGAAAGCGCCTCGCCCAAACAGCGCTCCAGCAGCCGCTCGGTGATGCCAAACTTCTCGAAAAAATACCGCTTATGATCCATCTCCAACCCTTCCGTGGCCACCGCGTTCCGGCTCTCTTTCAGAATAGTCTTCCCGCCGCGCCGGCGCTCCCGTCCAGCCCGATTTCGTGCCCGGCCTGCTCATCGTTACTCCTGGGTTGCTTCTTTGATTCTTAACCACATTTCCACGAGGTTCTCGCGCGGCTTTATGCCATGATAGGCCCATGAAAAAGATCGTTCTGCTGTCCCTGGTGATGCTCTTCGCGGCGTCTGCCTTCGCCCAGCCGCATCATCACCGCCGTCATCACCGTCACCATCACGTGCACCACGCCGCCTAACCCGGAGGGGCGCAGTTCCATGCTCCGCCCCCTCCTGCCACGCCCTGCCGTTCTTCCTTGTGGCTCCATCTGTCTTTGTGTACCTTGACGGTGTATGAGTACCTCACCGATTTCGCCGTCCGGCCAGGATCCGCGCTACCCCATCGGCAAATTCCGCCGCGCTGAAGCCGATCCTTCGAACCACTCTGCCGCCATCGCTACCCTCGCGGCTCTGCCGGAAAATCTGCGCTCCTCGGTCTACGGCCTCAACGCCGCCCAGCTCGACACGCCCTATCGCGAGGGCGGCTGGACCGTCCGCCAGCTCGTCCATCACATCGCCGACAGCCACCTGAACGCCTATGTCCGCGTCCGCCTCGCGCTGACCGAAGACTGGCCAACCATCAAGACTTACGACGAGAAGCTCTGGGCCGAACTGATCGACGCCCGCACCGCTCCCGTCGACGTCTCCATTGACCTGCTCGACGCTCTCCATCGCCGCTGGGCCCAGCTGCTGCGCTCGCTGAGCGAGGAGCAGTGGCAGCGCGGCTACACCCATCCCGAAAACGGACGCCAGTCCATAGCAGACGTTCTGGCTGTGTACGACTGGCATTCCCGCCATCACGTCGCCCACATCGTGGAATTACGAAAGCGTATGAAGTGGTGAGCTTTTCCCTTGCCGGCGAGGTTCCGGGCCGCAGACCATCGCAGTAGATGCCCGAATGCACCACCGCCCCCGGCGCTCCGGCGCTGGCCCACGCGATTGAAGAATTTCTTGCCGAGCACCCGCAGGCCGCCGTTCTCGAAGACGGCCGCGTGCTCTTCGATCTGCGCCTGGCCCAGTGCTCCGTCTCGTCCGACCACGGACGATGCCTCCTGCACCTCTGGTCTGCCGAGCGCAATCTGGTGCGCGCCATCTCTGCCGCCGAACCGCGCCATAACACGCTGCGCCTCGAATCCCGCCGCTTTGGGCAAAGCCGTCCGCAGACCCTGACCCTGGTGCCCGATCCGGATTTCCGTACACCCACCGCCCGCGACACCGCCCGCAAACGCTACCTCCGCAGCCTGGAACAGGCGCTGGTCCGGCATTGTCCCGGCTGGACCCCGGAAAGCTTTCGCTCCGCCGCGGATATGGAGCACAGCTTCGGTCCCGCGTATGCGCGCGGACTGCTTACGCACGGCCAGTCCGCCTTTGCGGTCATCGGCGTCGGCCCCGAAGAGCTGCCTTCCGTCATCGAGGGCGCGCTCACCCTCGGCATCCTCTGGCTCGAGTACTGTCGTGAACACAGCGGCAGACGCCGCGTCGTGCAGGGTCTCAAAGTGGTCGTGCCCGCCGGATGTGCCGCCCTTACCCGCTCACGGATGTTTTTCCTGAATCCACACGTTGCTCAGTGGGAGCTCTGCGAACTCAACCCGGCGAGCGGCGAAATCTTGCCCTGTGTCGTCGCGGACGTCGGCAATCTCGACGTCCTTCTCCCCCACGCCTTCGATCCGCAGGCGGCCCTGGAGCGTTCCTCCGCCGCCGTCGAACACCTGCTGTCCATCCTTCCGCCGGGCCTCCGCGCCGCGACCGAGATCCGCCCCCGCAGCGCCACAGAAATCGGCTTCTCCCTGCATGGCCTCGAATACGCTCGCGTGCGCCACGGCCTCGCCGCCGGATCTTTCGCGCGCCAGGACGAGATCACCTTCGGCGCCGGTCCCAGCGAAACCGCCCTCGACACATCCACCGAGGCTCTTTTCCTCGACTTGATGGACCGGCTCTTTCGCAGCCGCTGTCCTGCCACTGCTTCTGTCGATCCCCTCTTCCGGCTGCAGCCGGAGCGGTGGCTGGAGTCCATCCTGCGTCGCGACTTGTCCGTCCTCGATTCTGGCCTGGGCGCCGCCCCCGTCTACTCGCAGGTGCCCGCGTTTTCCGCCGGCGGACGAACCCTCCTCGACCTGCTCACCCTCACCCGCGACGGTCGCCTCGCCGTCATCGAGGTCAAGGCCGACGACGATCTCCATCTCCCCCTGCAGGCACTGGATTACTGGGGGCGCGTCCGGCAACTGCATCGTGCCGGCGAGTTCGGCCGCCTCGGCTACTTCCCTGGCAGGGAGCTGTCCCCGGATGATCCCCTGCTCTGTCTCGTCGCCCCTGCGCTGCACATCCACCCGGCCAATGAGACCGTACTGCGCCATTTTTCCCCGGCCGTGCCCTGGCAACTCGTTGGACTCGATGAACGCTGGCGCGAGGAGTGCCGTGTGCTCCTCCGCAAACGCCGCACTGATACCTTCGCTCCCGCATAAGGCGCAGCTGCTTCTGCGCAAGTTGCGTCTGCAAAATTAACCAGCCGTAACCTGAGACCGGCCTACAATCCTCGTCATGCCGACCACCGACAAGCACCCAGCCGGGAATTTCGCATGGATGGAACTTGCCACCTCCGATCAGGCCGCCGCGAAGCGCTTCTACGCAAGCCTCTTCGGATGGGAGCCCAACGACTCTCCCATGGGCCCCGATGCCTTCTACACCATGTTCCAGCTGGGCGATCGCCTGACTGGCGCGGCCTTCACCACGCCGCCGGAGGAGCAGGCTGCCGGAATCCCGCCACACTGGCAGCTCTACATAGCGGTAGACGATGTCGATGCCGGCGCGCATCGCGCTGAAGAACTCGGCGGAAAGGTAGTCCTCGCTCCCTTCGACGTGATGACCTTCGGACGCATGGCGGTATTTCAGGACCCGACCGGCGCCTTCTTTTCGATGTGGCAGGCGCGCGATCACATCGGAATGGGGGTGCTCGGCGAGCCCGGCGCGTTCTGCTGGGCTGATCTGCAGACGCGGGACCGCGAAAAGGCCATGCAATTCTACGGCAGCCTCTTCGGATGGGAGTTCCTGCCGGGCAAAGACAAGGACGCCGAAGGCTACCTCCACATTCGCAATGGTGAGCAATATATCGGAGGCCTTCCGCCCGCCGGATCCCTGCCTCCGCACGTTCCATCCCATTGGCTGGCGTATATCCAGTCCGCGGATTGCGCGGGGCAGTCGGCCCGCGCGGAGGAACTGGGCGCGAAAGTCCTGCTTCCTCCCACGACCATTGAGGGCTCCCTGCGCTTCTCCGTCCTGAGCGATCCGCAGGGAGCGGTCTTCGCGCTTTTTGAGCCGCAGCACGCGTGATGGCGGGACTCCGGACGCCCCGGCTATCCCCCGGCAGCTATCTCTGATCCGCCACGTTCTCCGGCGCAGGCGACGCCGTCTCCGAAGCGGCCGCGGCCTGCTGCATCAGCCGGTATCCATCGCGGGTCCGCACGTGGTACTTCTGCAGGTTCTTTCCCACCAGCTTTACCGTGATCGCGCGCCATCCCCGGTTGGGATTGGGCTTCGGGTAGTAGCTCAGCGTATACAGATGCGCCAGGTCGTCGCGGATGGCGCCGAACGCCAGCTTCTCGTCCCGCCAATCCTTCGCAAAATACGCCTTGCCGCCGGTGGCCTTGCTCATGCGCTCGAACACCGCGCTCGAGACCGGCTCTTCCTGTGCCTGGCGGGTGCTGATGATGTAAATGATCGTTCCTGTCGACTGCGCCAGTTCGGCCACATCTTCGGGCGGCACTGAACTGGCATTATCCGGGCCGTTCGAAAAGACCACGATCGCCTTGCGTCCATGCAGCGGCGCTGCGTCCCGGACCGTCAGCAGCAGGCAGTTGTAAAGCGCCGCCTCATCGCCGGCCACCGTGCTGCGTACCCCGCGCAGCACCAGCGACCGGTCGGCGGTCAGCATCGTCGCCCGCGACAGATCGCGGCTGTACGAATAAAACGCGATCTTGTTGGCCTCTTCCATGGAATGGATGAAGCCAGCAATCGCGTCCTGCGCAAACACGAATCCCCGATACATGTAGTCGCTGGTATCGAAGAGGATAAATACGCTGGCGCCGGCCAGCGGTGAGATCGGCGGCTGAGCTACTGCCGGAGATGCGGCAGTTCCTCCCGCTCCGGGCCGCACCGACGCATTCGCTGACGGAGAAGGATCGGGCTGATTGGCGGCAACATACCGGGTGCCGATATCTCCACCTTCTTCAAACGAAGCCAGCTTTTCCGGGATTTTGTCTTCGGTGATCGCGAAATCTTCAGGGTGCAGGCCGGTAATGTAATTCCCCTTGTGATCGGTTACTGCAACGTTCAACTGCACCAGCACCACGTTGACGAATATGTGCGAACGCTCCTCCTGTGCGGCCGGCTGCCGAGTGCCAACGACCAAGATTACCAGAGCCGAGCACAGCCCCAGAAAGAAGAAGGATTTCTTTGCCATAACGCTCCTCAACCCAGCCTCAACCCAGCCATGGTCCTAACGTTCAGAGATCGTTGCCGTCTGCGTCGGTCCGGCCGCTCCCGGAACCTTGATCCTGCCGTGCCGGAAATCGTTGCCCGTCTGCTCCATGGCGCGCAGCAGGGCCGGCCAGTCCTCGATATCCGTAGCGAAAATCCGAGCGATCATATGCCGGCTCAGCTCCGGCGCCAGCAGATTCAGCACTGCCGGTGGATCGCCCATTTCATCCGCCAGCCGCGCCCAATATAGATTGGTGGATTCCCACGACTCCCCAAAGAGCCGGCTGGGCGCTCCGCCAAACGCGGGCAGCGGCTTCACCTGCAGAATCGCGCAGGCATTCGTCTGCTCCAGCGTCGGATGCGGCACGCCAAAGTCCCGCGAAATCCGGCTTTCGCTGGCTTCCGCCGGATGGGCCTGGACCAGCGCGTTCAGCTCCTGGCCGGCCGCTCCCCACGAACCCGCTTCCGCTGGATACTTCTCCCGGAACTCGGCCGCCAGATAAAAAGTCTCCACCGGCAGCAGTTCGGGCAGCAGAGACGGGACATCGTCCCCGTGCTCCACGGCTTGCTCCGTCATGTCGAAACGCCGCGGCGCCATGCGATCCGAGAGAATGCCCAGCACCCGCGTCCGCACCTCCTGATTCGTCGTCGACGCCCGCAACAAATCCTCGCCAAACTTCTGATACAGCGCTGCGGCGTGCATCTCCGTCGGCGTCACGCTCCACCAGCGCGGCTGGATCGCGCTCACCAGCAGCGCCGGCCCCGCGCCTCTCCAGATCAGCGCCTGCACATTGTCCGGCGAGATGAAATCTTCCTCCATCGTGGCCAGCGCGTAGGGCAAATCAGCCAGCGAACCGATCAGATACGCGCCTCCGCCCGCCGTGATGCCGATACCGATCAGGTCCGGAGCTTCCCAGACCCCCGCGAAGCCCAGCACCGACGTCCCCGAAAAATCATGCGAGCGCACGAACAGCGGATTCTGGTGCAGCACCTGCGCGCCCGGCGGCTCGTAATAGGCATAGTTCAGACCTACCAGCGTGTCGCGCAAAAACGGCGTCAGCTGGCCGCGCGCCGACTCCAGCTGGACCGGCGTCCCGGGCGCGCGGATCACCCGCGTCAGGTCGGTCCGGACCTGCAACTCCGCATGGCGGCTGCTGTAAATCTCCGGCGCCCACTCAATTTTCTCGCTCTGCGTGAAGATCGGCCGTGGCATCTCAAACTCGCGCAGATCGCCGGCCAGCGGAATCAGCTGATCGCCCACCTTCGCTCCGTGCGCCATATCGTTCAGCCCGTCGAAGAGCGCAAACAGAGTATCCAGCGAAACCAGCCGCTGGTCGTCCATGACCGTGTGGATCCTTCCCGCCAGGGCCGCGTGCACTCGGCGGCCGGCTGCGTTCTGCTGCGACGGTCCCGCCAGCAAATCGATTAGCTCATCTTCCGATACATCCCTGGAACCGGTCGCCGCGGTCATTACCGATCGCAGCGAGTCACGGGTCGCCTCGAACAGCCGGGCCGAAGAAGAAATGCCGGTAAACGGCCCAACCGCCTGCTGCCATGAGCTGTTGAGTTTGGCCGGAGGCAGCTCCCGCTGCCGCGCCAAAATCTCCCAGATGCCCACGTTGGCCTGGAAAGCTCCCAACGCATTGGCCCGCAGTGCCGGCCCGGAGATCCCGCTGATGGCCTCCGCGGAGTTAATGAACTGCGTGATCGAGGTATCGTCCAGCTCCGGGAATTCCGAGAAGATCAGATACCAGCTGTGCAGCTGCGTGAACTTACCGGCCAGCAGACGAGCCGTGGCGTCGGATAAGCGGGGGCCGGGTTGCCGCTCATTGTCGATCTCGCTGAGCAGCAGGTAAATCTGCAGGGGGCCTGTATTGGTCTCCACATTTGACGCCGCGACCATCGCCTCCAGCAACAGCTCAGGGTTATTCACCCCGCGCATGTGCTTCATCCATTCATGCACCGGCTTCGGATTCGACTTCTCGCTCAGAATCGCGTTCCAGATCGCTGCCGTAGCCGGCATATACGGCTGCCCGTCAGGCTGCCACTGCAGGCGCGTGAACAGCATCAGCAGGTCCGCATTCTTCTGGAAGACACCGGCCGTCGCGCTCGACCCGATGCCGGCCGTGCTGTACGCCTGGTAGAGGCGCTTCAACCGTGGCGCCTGCGTCAGGTGGGCCTGCTGCTCCCGGTTTACCCGCGAGAGCGCATCGAAATACGCTGCCAGCCAGCCGTGATCCCGCTCGCACAACCGCACCACGAAGTCTCCGGGATTCTTCGGGCTCGCCTCGACCAGATCCTCCCAGCCATGCTCGGCCGGCTGTCCTCCCGGCAGCGAGATCCGCCCCGAGCGAATATTGATCTGGCTCCCGTAGAAATCCAGCGCTCCGGCGATCGACAGCAGCGGACGCAGCCCGGGCGAGTGCCGCAGCGCCACCCGCGTCTCCTCGTCCTGTTTCGACATCGCCCAGTACAGCCGATCCAGATTCGGATCGTGCAGCAGCACATCCAGCAGACTCGTGCCGCCCTTCTTGCGCCACGAACTCGCCTGGACCCAGTCGTGCTCACGAAACAGCGTCGGCACCCGCATGGCCGGCCATGTATAGCTGAACGCTGTATGATTCTCCAGCGCCTCTTCCAGATCGACCAGGGGGAATCCCGAATCGATGGTCAGAAACGCCCTCTCCGCGTTGGCCGTGGTCAGATACGCCTTGCGCTGGCCGCAGGTCTGCTGGAACTGATACCCCAGCACATGCAGCAGGCGAACTGCATCGTCGCAGCCGGTGACGTGGATCGTCCCACTCCCGTCGGTCAGATTCTCCAGCTCGCGTGCGAACTCGACATAGCGGTTCAGCAGCAGCAGGAACTCCGTGGGCTGGCCGCTGTCATAGCCGCGCAGGAAAACATTGCGCGATAGCAGCGGCAGCACCGCATCGGCGGAAACTTCCTGACTGACGCCGGCCATCCGCAGAAACGACTTCATCGGCCCTGGGATGACGACCGTTTCCTCCGCCGGAGGCGGAATCGCTCCATCCGCCTCTGCATGCACGGCGACAGCGGCGAACGGGCTATTAACGGACGCATGGGCTGTGGCGCAGCAGAACGTACTCGCGCAGAGAAGGCCCGCTGTGAAGATAGCGTACGGACAAAGAGGAAGTTTCATGGGCGAATACCCCTCCTGAATCCCTAACCTGAACTCTCTCGTGCAAGAACTGTAAAGAAAAGCCGAGCGGAGCAGGCTCAGGACGATCCAGGCACCACAAAGGCTTGGGTCACTCTTATACCGCCACTTCCCCCCGTTTGTCGACGCTCTCTGTTCACGGTTGCAATGAAATGACAAATTTTTAAGCTTCGGCCCTTTGCGTTTCCACGCTCCCCGGCGTTATGCACCGCTTTTACCGCGAGCCATTGTAGGATTCCCTTTTGCCAACCATGACCAACATGCGCCCATTCCTCTGCCTGGCGGCGGCCGGATCCCTGCTCCTTGGCTGTAGCGGTCATCATGATCGTGGCAACCCGTCGGCCGATGGCGGCCCGCGGATCGATACAGCCATCGCCAGTGTGATCAACAGCATCTGGGCCGTCGACAATCATGCCCATCCCGTGCTGGCTCCGCCTCTCGATGCCACCGATCGGGAGTTCGATGCGCTGCCCGTCTCCGCCATGGAGCCGCAGTCCGACCCGCCTGCCTACCGGCCGGATTTCCCTCCTCTGCATGCTGCATGGAAAGCGCTGTACGGATTCAACGCGCGCCCGCCCCTCGATGCCCAGGAGCTGCAGCAGCTTAATCAGGCGCGCGACCGCGTCAAACAGCAGCAGGGCGAAAACTACCCGGCATGGGTTCTCGATCAGGCGAAGATCGGCACCGAGTTAGCCAACCGCGTCGCCATGGGCCGCGGTGTCCAGCCGCCCCGCTTTTTGTGGGTGCCCTATGTGGATGCGCTCCTCTTTCCCCTCGACAACAGCGGCATGGCCGCCAGTTCTCCTGACCGCAAACAGTTCTTCGCCCTCGAAGATCAGCTGCGCGCTCGCTATTGGAAGGACGCCGGCCTCGCCGCCGCACCCAGGACCCTGGACGCCTACCTGAAACAGGTAGTCACGCCCACCCTCGAGCGCCAGAAGGCCGGCGGCGCCGTGGCCGAAAAATTCGAAGTCGCCTACCTGCGCTCCTTCGACTTCACTGATCCGCCGCGCGCGCAGGTGGAGAAGATCTACGCGAGGTGGGCCGGCCACGGCACGCCCGACCCCGACGGCTACAAGCTCCTGCAGGATTTCCTCTTTCGCTACATCGCCGCCGAGTGCGGCCGCCTGGGCATGGCCGTTCATCTCCACGCCATGGCCGGAGCGGGCAGCTACTTCTCCGTCGCCGGCGTCAATCCTCTTCTGCTGGAACCGCTCTTCAATGACGCCGGGCTCCGCAAAACCAAATTCGTCCTCCTGCACGGCGGCTGGCCGTACGTGCGCGAGATCGGCTCACTGCTGCAGAAGCCCAACGTCTACCTCGACTTTTCCGGTCAGGACCTGATCATCACGCCCCGCACCGAGGCCCGCTGGCTCCGCGAATGGCTGGAGTTCCAGCCCGAGAAGGTTCTTTTCGGCACCGACGGCTATCCATTTTCCGAGGAAATGGGCTGGCCCGAATCCACCTGGATCGCCAGCCGCGACGCCCGCGAAGCACTCGGCATCGCCCTCACCGGCATGCTCCGCGACGGCGAGATCAGCCGCGTCCGCGCCAACGACATCGCCCGCCTCGTGCTGCGCGGCAACGCTGAAGCGCTCTACCACTTCACCAGCAGCCACTGACGCCGGCGGCTAATTCGCGCCGGGATCGTCATTGCACCGCCTTCTGCAGACGCGAGGTCAGGTACTGCTGGAAGAGATCGAATCGCCGAAGCCGCGGTACCGCCTCCGGCCCAATCCGCCGGCCGAGTTCCTGGCAGAGGTTCTGACCGGGTTTATAGGTTGGCCAGTCCGGCAGCCCCGGCCCGTTCGGATCTCCCGTCTTCACAAACTGCGCCCAATAGCGGATGATCGCCCGCGAAAGCGCCGCATCTCCCGGCTGCGCGATCCAACCCGTCCAGAACCGGCGGCTCAGGAACATCTCCTCTTCGCTGTGAAACGCCCCCAGCTCCGCAAACTTTCCAGCGCCGATATACGTGAAGTGATAGAGAAACGCCGCGTCTCCCTGACGCGCCATGTCGTCGGCCAGCAGCCATGCGCCGAAGCCGAAATCAAAATCCGTGTCCATCGTCCGGAAGACGCCGGGAACCTCAGCGTCCGACCGAGCCGGATACTGCCCGAAGACCTGGCCCGCATACGCCCCGTATCGTTTCTGCAGCCATAGCCGATACGCAGCCACCGTCTTCGGCCGGTTCGACTTCCCCCCGACAATCGGACTGGCAAAGATAGAAATCTCGTCCTGGTTGCTGCCTTCCAGCACCGGAACCTTCGCCTGCCTTCCCTCCGCAAACGTGACCGCCGGCTGCTGCGGCAACACCCAGCCGTCGATATTCGGCTCCAGATCCAGATGCGGGTCCGACGCCGTAACGTCGAGTATTCGCTGCGCCGGAACCGCCCGCAGTGCAGCCAGCGCCCCCGGCTTCACTCCCAGATCCTTCGCCAGCACTTGCCCGTCAGACTCCTCCTCCTTGAGCGTCGGGTACACCGAATCGACGCACACCCCGCTCTCCATCAGAGCCCGCTGAAACAGCCAGGTGGCCGGCGGCGATGCCATCAGATTGCAGACATCCAGAGCTCCCGATGACTCCCCGCCCAGCGTCACCTTCGCCGGATCGCCCCCGAACCGCGCAATATTGCGCCGCACCCAGCGCAGCGCCTCGATCTGATCGAGGTGCCCATAATTTCCCGAAACATGCTGACCCGATTCCGCCGTCAGCGCCCGATCCACGAGGAACCCCAGCGCGCCCAGCCGGTAATTGAAGCTCACCACCACGATGCCCTGCTCTGCCAGAGCCGGTCCCAGCGGCGGCCACTCGCCGGAGCCCTCCACATTGCCCCCGCCGTGCACCCACACAAAGACCGGCAATTTCCTGTCCGGATGAAGCGACGGCGTCCAGACATTCAGATAGAGGCAGGCTTCGTCCGTCTGCATCTTCGTGATCCCCAGCATCTCCGGCAGCCACGGACTGGGGGCCTGTGGGCAGGCCGGCCCCCACTGCGACGCGTCCCGCACTCCCCGCCAGTGCGGCGGCGGTTGTGGCGCCTTCCAGCGCAGGTCGCCCACCGGCTGCGCTGCAAACGGAATTCCCAGAAACGCTCCCCCGTCCGGAAGCCCGGCCACCTGTACGCCGCGTAGCGCGCCGCTGTCCACACTCACCTGAGGGCGACGCCCTGACGTTTCCTGGGCAAGAATCGAGCTGAGGGCCAGCACAACAACAGCAAGAGCGGTCATCATCGTGTTGTTTACGGCCATGTTTGCTGCCGTTCCCGAAAAGAGCGAGGGCGAACCAGAACTCCGCCCGTCTGACTCGGATTTTCGTAGCTGATGGCCCCGAATCATGGTACCGTGCAGGGTGTCGGGCAGCGGCTCCGATGGTCTTTCCTGCTCATTCTGCTGATAGGTTTCTCTGCCTGTAACCATGCGGTTTCCCGCGGCCCTCAGCAATGACAGTGGATCCTACGGTCACCAGGAGAATTGGCAAATACGAGATCACGGGCACTCTCGGCCGCGGCGGCATGGGCGTCGTTTATCGCGCCGAAGATAAGCGCATCGGCCGCCCCGTAGCCATCAAGACCCTGACCGAGGGATTTTCCGGCCAGCCTGAGATGCTGGAGCGCTTCTATCGCGAAGCCCAGGCCGGCATCCTGCAGCACCCCAACATCGTCATCGTCTATGACCTCGGCGACGAGAACGGCATCCCCTTCATCGTCATGGAGCTGGTCACCGGCGAGCCCCTCGACAAGCTCATCGCCTCGGGCCGCCAGTTGCCCCTCATCGATAAGGTCGGCATCATCGAGCAGGTCTGCTCCGCCCTCGGCTATGCCCACCAGCGCGGCATCGTCCATCGCGACATCAAACCCGCCAACGTCATCGTCCAGCCCGACGGCCACGCGAAGATCGTTGACTTCGGCATCGCCCGCATCCAGCGCGCGGCCGCCGAAACCGAGCTGACCCGCACCGGCAGTGTCATCGGCACCATGCACTACATCGCCCCTGAACGCCTCAGGGGCCAGGCTTTCGATGGCCGCTCCGACATCTTTTCGACCGGCGTGATGCTTTACCAGTTGCTGACCGGCCAGCTCCCCTTCGCCGGCGAAGATGCCACCGTGCTGCACAAGCTCATCCACGAGCAACACCCGCCGCTGCGAGCCTTTGTCTCCGGCTATCCACCCGCGCTCGACGCCATCCTCGACCGTGCCCTGGCTAAGGATCCCGACCAGCGTTATGCCACCGCGGAAGAGTTCGCCGCCGACCTGCACGCTGTCGGCGAAGACCTGAAGACGAGCCGCGTTGCCGAGCTGTTCGCCGAGGCCCAGGCGCTCGCCGCCGGCCAGCAGTTCGGGCGCGCTCGCGAAATCCTCCTCCAGTTAGTCCGCATCGACGCGCAGCACACCGGAGCCAAGCAACTGCTCAGCGTGGTCCAGCAGCACTTCAGCGGCCAGGAACAGGATCGCCGCCGCAAGCTGCTCGAACAAATCGAGTCAGAGATCGAGAATTGCCTGCGCAGCGAGAACTACGACCGCGCCACCGAAATGGTGAACCGCGCCGTCGAGCAACTGCCCACCGAAGGATCGTTACTGGAGCTCAAGGCCCGCGTGGCCACCCAGGCGCGCGCATTCCGCATGCGCCAAACCATCGACGCAACGGTGGCCAAAGCCGAAGAGGCCGCGCAGCAATCGCCCGTCGAAGCCCTGCTGTTCGTCCAGAGCGCTCTCGAGGAGATCCCCGGCGAAGCCCGCCTGCTCGCTCTCGAGGAC
Organism: uncultured Acidobacteriota bacterium; assembly: GCA_963825195.1. Taxonomy (GTDB): domain Bacteria; phylum Acidobacteriota; class Terriglobia; order Terriglobales; family Acidobacteriaceae; genus Palsa-343. The sequence continues at coordinate 2,040,824 of CAWGSD010000005.1, read as the reverse complement.
TCGCTCCGCCAGCGTCTGAAGGCCTCCGAGAAGGACGAGATCCGCGCGCGCTACCTGCGCGAGGCCCAGGCCGCCATCGATCGCAGCGACTTCCAGAGGGCAATCGAAATCCTCGAGACCTACCGGCAAAAATATCCCGACGCCACCGGAGTCGCCGCCCTCCTCGATTTTGCGAAGGGCGAGCTTGCCCGCCAGCAGCGCGTCTCTCGCCTCATCGACCCTGCCAGCCGAACATCAGCCGGAGTAACCGCCGCCGCGCAGCCGTCCCCGGTCGCGCCATCTGCCCCGGAAAACACGCCCGCGCCCACAGTCGTGAACGCCGCCGTCACTCCCGCGGCCCCCAGGCGCAGCAGCGTCGCTCTCGCTCGGTTCGCCATCGTTCTCCTCCTGGCTGCCGCCGCTGCGGCCGGTGCCTGGTGGTTCCATCGCCGCATTGCCATGGCGAATCAGCATCCGCAACCCGCAGTCAGCGTCGCTCCCGCCAGCGCTGCCCAGCCCGCCGCACCTCCGCCGGCAGCCCCCGTGCAGACCGATGCATCCCTCGTCATCCACTCCACTCCCGGAGCCCAAATCGGCATCGACAATACCCCGCAGGGCCAGGCCGACGCGCAGGGCAATCTCACCGTCCAGGTCAAACCTGGCACCCGCACGCTGCAGATTTCGCTCGACGGCTACCAGCCCACCACCCAGACCGTCACCGTAAGCCCCGGCGACAAGACCGATATCGCTGCAGAACTAAAACCCGTCACCGCCCACGCTTCCCCGGCCGTCCCCCCGCCTGCTGTACCAGTGCGCATCCTGTCCTTCGCCGCCACCGATGCTCAGATCGAGCCGGGCCAGTCGACCACTCTGCAATGGCAGACCGCCAACGCCAGCGCAGTCTCCATCGACAATGGCATCGCGCGCGTCGACCCCAGCGGAGAGACCACCATCCGTCCCCAGCACACCACCACCTATCTGCTCACGGCCCGCGGCAACGGCGGCGTACAGCAAAAGTCGGTTGATGTCATCGTGCAGCCAAAGACGGAGAAGCCTCCACAACCCACGCCGCAGCCCACTGTACAACCCCTGGCTGATCCATCTCCGGCCCTGTTAGCAGCCGTCACTCGTTTTCAGGCCGCTTACAATGCGCACGATTTAGCCGGCCTGCAGGCCGTGTGGACCGGCCTCAGGCCGCAGCAGGTGCTCGGCCTGCAAACCTTCTTCAAAGTGAATCCCGCGGCCCGGGTTGCCGATCAGTGCCCGCCGTCTGCCATCATCGTCTCCGGCGATGTCGCCAGCTGGACGTGCACCGAAACCACCACCCTGCTCGCCGGTGGCAAGCCCCTCAACCACTCCCAAAGCATCCGCTTCGGCTTCATTCACAAAAATGGCAGCTGGACCATCCAGGATCGCCGCTAGTCTCCCGTCCCCGGAGTTCGCTAAACAATCGGTTTGGCTTTTGTATCAGGGCACGACTTTCAGTCGTGCCGCATGGGCTGCAAAATCAATCGGGCTTCAGCCCCTGAGGGGTGTTCGCGGGGAACATCGATTCTCTGAATCCACCCACCGAACTGCAGAGACCTGTCCTGGAGCGACGCCATCCATCACTCTAAAACGTGGCCAGCCACCCGCCGTCCACAAACAAAATCTGTCCCGTAATGAAGTCCGAAGCGGGCGATGCCAGAAATACCACCGGCCACGCGATATCTTCCGGCGTGCCCCATCGCCCCAGCGGACACCGCTGCTTCACCCAGCCGTCAAACTGCGCATCCGAAGTCAGCGCCGATGTCAGCTCCGTCGCCACGTACCCCGGCGCAATCGCGTTCACCAGGATCCGGTGCGGCGCCCAGTCGACCGCCAGCGCCTTCGTCAGCTGCCCCAGCGCGCCCTTCGACGCGGTATAAGCCGCCGTACCCTTCCGCGAAGCTGCACTCATCAGCGACGCGATGTTCACAATCTTCCCCGGCCGCCCCGCGGCAATCAGCGCGCGCGCAAAAGACCGGCTCAGCTCGAAGATCGCCGTCGTGTTCAGCGTCAGAATCTGATTCCAGTCGGCCAGCGCAAATTCCGTGGTCTCCCCGCGAATCGTCATGCCCGCGGCATTCACCAGAATGTCCGGCTGTCCGCAGCGCCTGGAACACTCCCCAAACCACGCCGCGATCTGCTCCACATCCCTCAGGTCAAAAGGCGCCAGCTCAACCTCGGCGCCGCTCGCTCGCAGCTCCTCAATCGCATTGGCCGACTTATCGAAACTGCGCGCGACCAGTATCACCCTTGCGCCGCTTGCGGCCAGGGCGCGCGCAATCCCCAACCCGATCCCGCGGCTTGCGCCGGTAATCATCGCAGTTCTCTCGGCCAGCGAGAAAGGCCCCATGCCAGATCTCCTGTTCAATCAGTTCGTCGAATAGGTCCCTCGCGAGCGACGGCGAAGCACACCGCACTTGACGGACGCACGTCAGCGGAACCAGTCGATCGAGCACATTCGATTGAGTCGGAATCAGTGTAACCAGGCCCGGTAACCAGGCCCGGTAGGCAGGCGTGGTAAGCAGGCGTGCGCTGATCAGGTTCGGGTGTCCTGAGCGCCCCTTGCGGCGCAGCACATAGAAGAATGCGCCGCGCCCTCGCAAAGGATGGGAATTAGGTTAGTTTCCGGAACTCCTCTGAATGCTACTGCACCATGCCGTTGTCGCCGCTTCCATTGCTGCTGTCGCCTGCCGGGGTCACATTCGTCACCTGCCAGCCATTTGAGCTCTTCGCCAGCGTGGCAGTTGCTGTCCCCTGGCCCGAGGTCGCGGTGGCAATCTTCGGAAATGCAGTTTTCATCTCCGCCGAGTTGGCCCAGTCCGCGGGATGCGAAACCCCGTCGTGATACGACACGCTGTACTGCGTGGCGTCGCTGTTATCGCTCGGCGAGTAGCTGTCGATCGACGTTACCTCGCGGTGACCGTAGCAGAAATTGCCATAACCAGGCTGCGTCTGGTCCGCCGTCCACGTGGAACGGCCCTTGTCGGAAAGATCATAGTTGTTGACCTGCTTTGAGCCCACCAGAAAACGCTTCTTCTCCGCCGACGCCCGCGTCAGCAGACCCGCATCGGTAAGTGCATCAAACCCCTTGGTCTGATCCTCGTTCGATGTGTCCGCCTGTGCGGGAAACTTTTGCGGGCTCGGCCAAACGCAGACTGGCCTCGCGCTGTAATACGCATTGATCGCGGACTCAAAAGCACCCTTGTCCACCGCATTCTTGCGGCAACCAACCCCGAACGTCATCGCTCCGGCAATCCCAACAATAACTAGCTTATTGACCCTCATTCTGACTGCTCCTTCTCGGGTAGGATGCAGAAACACAAACAGGTCGAAGGGAATCTTTCCGGCCCGAGCCCGCCCTGCAACCCTGGCCCTCCCATTCGGCAGCGAGCGAAGATAGATCCGGCGAAGCAACATCAAGGCTTGGCGAGACTTCAGGCTTTGAAAGGGCACAGCTTTACAGCGTTCGCAAAACCCGCTGTTTTGAAGGGGGCACAGCTTTAAAGCTGTGCGCAAAAACTCGCGGCTTTGAACGAGCACAGCTTCACTGCGTGCAGAAAACTCGCTGTTTTGAAGGAGCACGAGTTTACTCGTGCCATCAGAGTCCGCAAAACCTCCTGGACTTTAGCCCCTGAGGGACGACTTCTCAGCCTCAAATTGACGTTTCCCGCAGCCTCCTCAGGTGTGCTGCAGAAGCCCTGAACAGGCCGGCTTTAGCCGGCGACGGACGTTCTCGCATTCAGGACTCTTTTCCGCAACCTCGTCCCCCGCACCCCGAAGCTCTCCGGGCCAGCCAATGCCAAATCCGACGAATGCTTTTTAGCCACCGGGTCACTTTCCTGACTTCGAAACATGGCCTGTTTCTGATTGACAAGCCGTATAATTCCTGCTTATATTCAAACGATTCAATATCAGTGAAAAGAGACAGAGACTCAGACTCCTGTCCCAATCTGCGCACGCTTTTTTTAGTGGAGGAATACGGTGATGATCACTCGAGGCGCAGCCGCTCTGCGGCTCTCTTTCTTCGTCTTCATTCTCATGCTCTCAGCTGGAACCTCGGCCTTCGCTCAGGCCGGTGGCGGCGGCGTGTCCGGAACCGTCTCCGACCCTTCCGGCGCCGTCATTCCCGGAGCTACGGTCAAGCTGCACAGCCTCGCCACCGGAGCGACCCAAACCACCGTCTCCACCGCTGCCGGCCTTTACTCTTTTATATCGGTCCCGCCCGGCGCCTATGAGGTCACCGCCAGCCAGAAGGGTTTTGAGACGGTTGTACAGAATCATGTCGTCGTCACCGTGGACCAGGTCACGACGGCCAACTTCGCGCTGAGAGTCGGTAATGTGAATGAGGTGGTCACGGTCAACGCAGCGACTGACCTCGGCGAAACCACCAACTCCACGGTGGGCCAGCTGATCGGCGCTGCCACCATCGATCGCGTTCCCCTCGTCTCCCGCGACGTCTACGAGTTGATCCAGCTCAGCGCCGGCGTGATCGCCGCCAATGGTACGCCCAACGCCGCCGACACCCCGACCGTCTTTAACTACCGCTCCGGCGCCGACGTCTCCGCCTACACCATCAACGGCGCGCTCCAGGGCACGGTCTACTACATGCTCGACGGCAGCCCCATCGGCATCGCTGAAAATAACCTGGCCAGCCTCATTCCTTCCTTCCAGGTGCCTGAGGACGACGTCGAGGAGTACCGCGTCGAGACCCAGAACACCCCCGTTACCTATCAGAGCGCTGCCGCCGGCGTCATCAGCCTCGTTACCAAATCAGGAACCAATAAGCTGCACGGCGACGCCTTCGTCTATATCCGTCCCAACGTCCTCGCCGCCAACGACTATTTCCTCAAAGGCAGCCAGCTGTCCAGCGGCCTCGCCAACCAGGCTCCCGATTTCCATCGCTATCAGGAGGGCGGCTCCATCGGCGGGCCCATCCTCAAAGACAAGCTCTTCTTCTTTGCCGACTATGAAGGCACCCAGCAGGAGAGCCTCGAAACCGGGACCTTCACCGTTCCCACCCCCGCCGAGCGTACCGGCGACTTCTCTGCCGACGCCCTGACCATCTATAACCCGCTCGTTCCCGATAATGCCGACGGCACCCGCCAGCCGTTCTCCGGCAACGTCATCCCGACCGCGAACCTCGATCCCGCGGCCCTCAAATTTGCCGCGCAGTTCCCGCTGCCCAATACCCCCACCTCCGGCGCTTATCACCCGAATAACTACTTCGCCTCCGGCCTCGATCCCAACAACGCCCAGAAGTTCGATATCCGCCTCGACTACGACCGCAGCGAGAAGCAGCGCATCTTTGGCCGCTTCTCCTTCGCCCGCCTCTACTTCGGCAGCGCCCCGCTCTTTGGCGCCACCAATATCTTCGATCCGAACTACTACAGGAACACCACCAACTCCCGCAATATCCTGCTGGCCGACGACTATACCGTCAATCCTCACTCCGTGCTGCAGCTCCGCTTCTCCTTCACGCGCCACTTTGAGGATCAGGTCGACCCCGGCCAGATTCCGTACGACATGACGAAGCTCGGATTCCCCGCCTCTCTCCAGGCCGAGTCCACTTATCCCACCATTCCCTACATAGGCTTCGGCAACCTCACCAGCGCCATCGGCGGAGGCACCGGCGGCGGCTGGGATTTCTATTTCGCCAGCGAGAACAGCGATGCCATCGCCAACTACACAACCCTCCTGGGGAAGCACTCACTCAGCGTCGGGCTGGAGTATCAGAAGATGCTGCTCAACGACGGCATGCCGGCCGCGCCCAGCGGCTCCTATGGCTTCGATGACAGCGCCACCAGCTCTACCGCCTTCGCCGGCGACGGCAGCGACTTTGCGTCCTTTCTCATCGGCATGGGCGAGATTCCCGGCAACGAGTCGGAGAATTTCACCAAGGATTTCTTCGCCGCCGAATCCAATCCCTATTACGGCGCCTTCATTCAGGACAGCTACCATCCCCGCAAAAACCTCACCATCACCCTTGGCCTGCGCTGGGATATCTTCGGCGGCCGCACCGAGCGCCATAATCGCCTCGAATACTTCGATCCCACCCTGCAGTATTCGAGCAGCGGCGTGCCCCTCACCGGCGGTGAAGTCTTCGCCGGCGTGCACAGCAGCAGAAGCCCCTTCCTTACCAACATGAAGGACTTCGGTCCTCGCGCCGCCGTAGCGTGGCAGCCCACGGGGCACCTCGTGGTCCGCGCCGGCTCCGGGATCTACTACGGCCCCAGCACCCACCTCGTCGCCGGCCCCTTCTTCAACAGCAACGGCTTCTTCACCTCCACCACCTGGAACGCTACCACCTACAATGCCGACGGCAACACCGTCATGGTCACTCCTCTGAGCAATCCCTTCCCTGGCGGAGTGGTTGAGCCCACCGGGGCTTCGCTGGGCCCGGCCACCGGCATCGGCAGTACCCTCAACACGGAGCTCCACTCGCAGCGCGATCCCACCACCTACGACTTCAACCTCGGACTCGAATACCAATTCCCCGGCAACGTGGTCTTCAGCGCCGCCTATGTCGGCAGCCGCGGTCACTTCCTGCCCCTGGGGAGCGCCGATCTCGATCAGCTCTCTCTCGGCACCATCGGAACCTACGGCATGGGTCTGCTGAATAACTCAGTGCCCAATACCTGGGAACCCGCGCTGCCGCCCACCTCCGCCTACTATGGCCAGTCCACCGTTCCGCAATACATGGCCGTCACTCCCTTCCCGCAGTACAGCAACGGCCTCAATACCGGCGTCGGCGTCAACGGCTATCCCGGCGGCGATTCAGAATATGACTCCCTGCAGATGAAAGTGGAGAAGCGCCTCACCAAAGACTTCACCACCCTGGCGTCCTACACATGGGGCAAGATCATGACCGACGACGCCAATCCCCCGCTGAGTTTCATCGGCTATCACGGAGTCGGCGCCCCCCAGGACTGGAGGAATCTCAGCCTCGAGCACTCCGTCGGCCCGCAGGATGTCACCAACAATTTCTCCTGGCAGCTTTCCTATGACCTGCCCGTCGGCCACGGCCGCGCCTACAACTTAAGCGGCGTGGCCAACGCCGCGCTGGGCGGATGGACTGTCAACTCCATCGTCTATCTCAGCAGCGGTCTTCCCATCGCCGTACCCAACGGCACCGGCGATCCGCTCTTCTCGCAGCGCGTCGACATGACCTGCAACCCCGCCAAAGGCGCGCCGCATACCGTCGCCATGTGGTTCAACTACACCTGCTTCGCGCAGCCCTCCGATTACACCGTGGCCGGTAAGTCCCCGGCCTTCCTGTCGACTGTACGCACCAACGGCGCTCACGATCTCGATCTCTCTCTCTACAAGAGCTTCGCGATGGGCGGCGATCGCAACCTTCGTTTTGAGATATCCAGTTACAACGTCACCAACTCCGTGCAGCTTGGATATCCCAGCGTCTTCTGGAACCCGACTCCCACGCCTGACAACATGGCCGGCTTCGGTCAGATCACCGGCGACGTCAATACACCGCGGGAGTTCCAGGTAGCCTCGCGCTTCACCTTCTGAATTGCTCCGGCAGAAAACCACCAGGGCTGTCATCCTGAAGCAGAGTTTGGCCCAAATACGGCCAAACTCTGCTTCAAAATCCGCGGTTGCCTGTTGCAGGTCGTGCCGCGAAAGTCACGGGACACGGCACCAGTGTCGTGTCTCTAAGGTCCTTGCCATCCGGTCCGATCCTGAGCAAGCGCCGCGAGTCAGAGGCGAAGTGCGGGGAACTGGCTTTTAGCCAGAGCCAGAAGGACAACATCTCACACTGGCCACTCTTTGCTGGCCGCTTCTTCACTGGCCGCTCCTTGCTGGCCGCTTCTTCCCTGGCCGCTTCTTCCCCTGCTTGCCTGCCCTAGATGGCTTCGGTGAAAGCCGGGTCCAGGTCGGCCTCGCGTGTAGCACGCTGCACTTCACCGTTTTCCGCGAACCGCCGCACTCCGCGCGCCGCACGCGACCAGGGTTTCTCCCGCACCGGACCACTCGATTCGCGCGCGAGAAACTGCGTCGTCACGTCCACTGCAATCCCCTCGCTCGACTTCTGCTGCAGCATCTGCTGCAACAGTCGAAAGGCGCGCAGCCCCACTTCGCTCTTGTGAACCTGCACCGTACTCAGCCGTGGATGTCCGTACGCCCCAAAGGAAATATCGTCAGAGCCGATGATCGATACGTCCGCCGGAACGCGCCACCCGGATCGCAGCGCCTCTCCCATCGCCCCAATCGCCACCAGATCGTTGCCGCACAGGATCGCCGTCGGATAAATCTTCTTCCGCAGCAATTGCTGCACCGCCTTCATGCCTCCGGTCGGATTGCTTTCCACCTCCAGACAACTCACCACCCGCATACCAAGCTCATGCGCCGTATTCATCAGCAACTGCTCGTAATGCCGCGCTGAGAGCACCTGGAGCGGCCGGTGTACGATCGCTACCTCTTTGTGCCCATGCGAGGCCAGATGTTCGAAGGCCTGCCGTACACCCGCCGAATAATCAATGCGAACGCTGCTCTGATTGCGCCGCAGCCGCCCATCGTTCAGCCGCACCACCGGGATCCCGCGATCGATCAGCCGGTTCACCAGCTTCGGGTCAAACTCACTCGTCATAATTGCGACGCCGCGCACCTTATCCTCGATCATCCGCCGCACCGCCGCCTCGGCGCTCTTGCCCTGATAATTCGTCATCCCCAGGATGAGTTCCAGGTGCTCGGCATGGCAAGCCTGCTCGAATCCCTTGATGAGTTGCGGAAAAAATGGGTTCTCGATGTCGGAGACGATCAGGCCGAAGGCGTCGCTGTAACCGCGGACCAGCAGCCGGGCGGAATTGTTCTTGTAATAGTTCAAATCCCGGATCGCGCGGAGAACGCGTTTGCGGGTTGCCGGTGCAATCGGCCTCGTCTCGTTCAGGACGTGCGACACCGTCGTGATGGAAACACCTGCCGCGCGCGCGACGTGGCGCATGGTAACGGTCATAACGGTTCCCTGTGTGTCTCTCAGGAAATCTACACTATCCCTGCTCCTCGAACGAACTGATTAATTTCAGCAACCCCGCCCTCATCCCGGTCTTTCCAAACAGGAATGCCCCATGGCACGCCATGGAGCATTCCTCATTTCCCAATATTCTGTCCCGAAGGCTCAGAAGTTGATCTTCCCTCCCAGCTGAATTACGCGGGGATCGTGGCTCGAAGTAGCCTGCCCGAACTGAGACTGGCCCAGCCGCTGATCCACTGACGCAAAGCTGTTGTGGTTGAAGGCGTTGAAGAACTCACCACGGATTTGCAGCCTCGCGTGCTCACCCATGTTGAAATTCTTGATCGCCGAAAGATCCCACAGATTCAGCCCCGGCCCCAGCAGGCTGCCGTTGCTCGCATCGCCAAAGTGACCGACGGCGTTGGCAAACGACGACTGGCTGAACCACGACAGCTGCGTCTTCGGCATGTGCACCGGAGCCACCTGGTCCGGACGCGGCGAGATGTCGCTGGGATCGATGTTGATGCCGCCCGGATACGTTCCCGGAGCGCAGCCTCCGCTCGGCGTCGCCTGGCAGTCGAAGTTATCCGCCTCCTGCAGCGCCGAGAACGACTGTCCGGAGAGGAACTGCGTGATGCCCGACAGCTCCCAGCCCCCCGCCGCGTGTCCCACTAACCCGTGCTGGTCCCTGAAGAACGGCAGATCGTACACGTAGCTGGCGACAAACGTCTGCGGCTGGTTCAGCGATGCCGGTCCGTAATCGAGGCTTGGGTTGTAAGTGTCGTACGTCTCGGTGCCGCGATCGTTCGACTGGTTAGTCAGGGTCTTCGACCAGGTATAGGCAATGCCCAGCGTCAGACCGTTGGCCGAGCGATGGTTCACCGAAACCTGCAGCGAATGGTAGTTGCTGCTGTACTCGGGAATTCTGGACGCGAACCACGAATATCCCCTGTTCGGCACCACCGCCGTTACCCATGCCGTGGGATCCGCCGCGCGCTCCGCCAGCGTCGGCTGGTTGATGTCGCGCTCGCCCAGCAGATGCCGCCCCAGCGTTCCGACGTAAGCAATCTGCGCCACCGTGTTCGACTGCACCTGCTGCTGCACCGACAGGTTGAAGTCCATGTAAGACGGGTTATCCATCGTCGGGTTCCCGGTCGAAACGATGTGGTTCGGGCTCAGCGACACGCTCGACGTTCCCGCCAGCGGGTGATCGAACTGCGTGTTGTTGATGGTTGCAATTTGCACCAGCGGAGGATCCTGGAAAGCGTTTTGCTCCCAGATTCCGTTTAGCATGCGGTCGTAGAAGATGCCGTAGCCGCCGCGTACCGATGTCTTGCCGCTGGCAAACGGCGAATAGGCAAAGCCGAAGCGCGGAGCCACGTTGCCCTTCGGGTCCGGATTTACGTGCGCGCCCCACGGCGAGCAACTCACCCCCGGAGCAATCGCCTTCGCCTGGCTGCACGCCGAGCCGGTCGGAAAGATCAGCCCATTGACATAAGTCGCCGGTATCTGTCCGCCCGCAACAAAGTTGCCGCTTACCGGATCGATCGCCGGCGCATTGGCCGCATTGAACAGCTGCGGGTCGAAGTTATTCAGCGTATCCAGAACATCCCCGGGAGACGGGAAATAGCTGTAGCGGATGCCCATGTTCAGGGTTAGCCGGCTGGTCAGCCTCCAGTCGTCCTGCACATACCCCTCGAAGTTGAAGTAATGCAGGTCCGGAACCACGTCGCGGCTCGCCTGCGTGTAGCTGTAGACATTCCCCAGCAGGAAATCCTGGAAGTTAGCGAACTCGAAGTTAGCTACGCCGCTCGAGGCATTTTCGGTCTTCAGCATCTGCGCGACGCTGGCGCCCACCCGCACCGTATGGTTCCCCAGATTCATCGTGAAATTGTCGAACAGGTTCCGGTCCAGATTCCGCTCGAAGTAAGGCGTGCTTCCATAAACAAATCCCGTAATGGCGCCCCCGACAAACGAGATCCCCGGGATACGGCCATACGGATCGGTATAGGCCGTGTTATTGGTCAGCGCGCTCGCAACCGTGGGCGAAGTGGCGATTGAGCCCGGCGTAAAAGCCGAGCTGATCGTGCCCTGGCTGTAGGCGAACTCCGCTTCGTTCACCATCTTCGGCGAAATCGTCCAGGTCAGGTTCCCCACCACGTTTTCACCCGGCGCATTCACGGCGGAGCCTGCCACGTTGGGGAACTGCGTTCCGGCGAACAGGCCCATCGGGAAGTTCTCCGGTGTCTCATCCTGCATCGCGCGAGCGAAAAAATGCAGCTTGTCCGTCAGATTGACATCCAGGCGCACCAGATCCTCGCGCGTGTTCTGCAGCGCACCGTAGGTAAAGGTATAGAGCCCGGTCGAGGTGTTGGCGGGAAACTTATCGTACAGGTTGCTCAGGTAAACCTGAGCGTTCTGGCTGTAACAGGAGGGGCTGATGGTGCTGGTGTTCGTCGCAGCGTTGTAGCTCACGCACCCTGCGGGAGCATCGGTGATCGGTCCCGTAAAGGTGCCCGCCAGATCCGAAGCGCTGGGCGGTGTAGCCGACGATGTCGCCGGAGCGGTTACCTTGCGCCACTCCTCTGACCAGAAGAAGAACAGGTTGTGCGTCGCCGGGTGATACACCTTGGGCACGAAAAGCGGACCGCCGATCGTAAACCCGTAATCGTTGTAGCGCTCGATCGCTCTGGGCAGTCCCGCCTGCTTGTTGAAGTAGTTGTTGGCGTTGAATGCGTCATTGCGGTCGAACTCGTACGCACCGCCGTGGAACTGATTCGTTCCCGTCTTCGTCGCCACCAGAATCTGCCCTGCGCCGCTGCGGCCGAAGCCCGCGTCATAGGTGCTTCTCTCCAGCGTGAATTCCTGAATCGCATCCACGCTCGGCACGTTCAGCAGCGTCGCATTCGACCCGCTGTCGTTGATGTCCGCGCCGTCCACCGTCCAGTTGTTGGCCGTGTCGCGCGAGCCGTTCACCGCAACCGACGAGGTATTGTTCAGACCGAAGCCCACTTCATCCGGAAGAGCGCTCACCACCCCGGGCTGCAACGTGACCAGCTGCTCGAAGTTGCGATTGTTCAGCTGCAGCTCGGTGACCTGTTTACCCGAAATCGTATCGGCCAGCTCGCTGGTGGTCGTGTCCACGCTCACCGCGTTCTGCTGTACCGTCACTGTCTGGCTCACCGCGCCAGGCGAGAGCTTCGCATCCACCGTGCGCGTCTGCGCCACAAACAGCGTGATGTTCTCCACCTGATAGGTCTCGAAACCGCTGGCTGTGACGCTGATGTTGTAATTGCCGGCGGGCAGGTCGGTCACCGTGTAGGCGCCGCGCGCATCCGTCTTCACCGTGCGCGGGGCCGCGTTGCCCTCTTTTTGTGTGACCGTCACCTCTGCGTTCGGGATCACCGCTCCCGATGCGTCGATCACCGTCCCGTTCAGAACTCCCTGCAGCTCCTGGCTGCGCAGCATCAGCGGACTACACGACAGAAGAAACACCACGACTACGGCAAACAGCTTTTTTCCTGGCATCCTGAATGACCTCGCAAAAATTTTGACCCGGCGGCATCTTTTTTGTTATGACCAGCTCTTCTGGTGGCGAACCCTGCGTGCAGGGGCGCGGCTCTGCTGGGAACTTATCGCCAGAGCCCGCTCCTGACCTCACGCAAACGTTTGCGCCCCAGTGGATTAAAATCGTGCCACACTAATTACTTGCTTGTCAATCAGGCAGGGGGTTCCGGCCGGAGTTATCTGTGAAAGGAAGCCACGAAATGGACGCGGTCCGTCGGCTGCGCCACAAATTCGCCGCGGGGTCGTTGCTCTCCGTCTTCCTGATCTGCGCCGTCGTCGGCCCTCGGCTCAGCTGTGCTCAAACTGCGCCCGCCACACCTTCAGCCGCCCGGCAGCAGTTCACGGCAGAGGTAGCCCAGGGGTCGCGCGCGCTTGAGAACGGCGACAACGCTGCCGCCGAGCGCTCCTTTCGCCAGGCTTTGGCGCTCGATCCTCGTTCCATCGAACTGCTCAACAACCTCGCCATCTCCATTGCCCGCCAGGGCCGCGAAGACGAGGCCATCGCCCTTTATGAGCGCGCCCTGAGGCTGCGCGAAGATGACCCCGTCACCAAAAGGAATCTCGCCGTCGCGTACTTTCGCGCCCATCGCTATAAAGAAGCGCTTCCTCTGCTCAAATCCTTCTCCGCCGCTACGCCTACCTTTCAGTCGCTCGACCTCACCGGTCTCGACCTCTTCGCGCTCGATCGCTATGCCGAGGCCGCGCAGTATCTGGAGCGAGCCAGCGAGTTACAACCCGGCGATCTTCCTACCCTGGATATCCTCGGCAAGGCATTTTGGCGCGCGAAGAATTACGCCGGCGTAACCAAAGTATTCAATCGCATCATGACGATTAATCCCGGCTCTCCTGAAGCGCACTTCATGCTCGGCCTCGCCGACGACATTGAATTTCACGAGCAGGATGCACAAAAGGAATTTCAGGCCGTGCTGGCCGCCGATCCCGGCTATCCTTCTGTTCACTCCAGCCTCGGGCTCATCGACTGGAGGATGAACAAGGCCGCGGACGCCGAAAAGGAGTTTCGCCTCGAGCTGAGCCATCATCCCGACGATCCGGTATCCAATTACATGATGGGCCTCATCCTGCGCCAGCAGGGCAACCCGCAGGAGGCAGCACACTATCTGGAGGCCGCGGTGGCCGTCAATCCATCCTATCTGGATGCATTGTTTGAGTTAGGCCAATGTTATCTCTCCCTCAATCGGCCTCAGCAGGCAGTAGAACCTCTCGAGAAAGCAATCAAACTCGATCCGGATTCCGCGCAGGCGCACTTCGTCCTCGCCCGCGCTCTCGCCTTGCTGGGCCGCAATGCCGATGCCGCCCAGGAGCGCAACCAAGCCAGGGAGATTCAGGCCCGCCAGCACGTTCAGCCGAAGTCCGCGCCCTGAAGGCCGACCCCTCACGCGACAAACGTAATGCTGCCCGGGCTCCCCACACCGGTGTACTGCCCCGTGAAGGTAAGCAGGCCGGTCTTCCGGTCGATCCGAAATGACGTGATGTTATCGCTGCGCCGGTTGCACGCGAAAAGAAAGTGCCCCGAGGGATCGATTCTGCACTGCGAGGGATAGTCGCCCATCACCGGCGTCTCTCCGGCGCGCTCCAGCCGGCCCTCCGCGCCAATCGCGAATACCGCAACCGTGTTGGCCAGCCGGTTGGCGGCATACAGGAATCGCCCGTCGGGAGCGACCAGGATTTCCGATGCGAAGCTGGTCCCGCTAAACCCCGGTGACAGAGTCGAAACCGTCTGCTTCGCCTGCAGCGCGCCGCTCTGAGCATCGAAATCGAACTGGACAACCGTCGACGACTCCTCCTGAATGGAGTACAACCACCGCCCGTTCGGATGAAAGGCTAAGTGCCGCGGCCCATCCCCGGACGGCAGCGTAGTAACCGCAGGATTACCGGCTAACTTACCGGTTTGGCTATCGAAGCGATAGACATAAATCCGGTCCTGACCCAAATCCGTCGCCAGTACGAAACGATTCTGCGGATCGGCCAATGCTATATGTACATGCGGCGCGTCATGCCCACTAATAGCAAAGCTGCCTGCAGGGGCATTCGTAGCTCGCTGGCCGCCTACCGACCCCTGATCGTGTCGCACATCGACTGCCGCTCCCAGCGACCCGTCTGCCTGAATCGGCAGAACTGCCAGGCTTCCGCCTCCATAGTTCGCCACGAATGCGAACTTTCCCGCCGCATCCAGGCTGATATACGCCGGTCCTGCGCCCTCGGAGCTGACGACATTCAGCGGGCTCAGGTCGCCGCGGGCCTCATCGATCGAGAAGGCACTCACCGATCCACTCTTGCCCTGATAATCATCAGCCTCGTTGACCGCATATAAGTAGCGCCGCGAAGGATGGATCACAATCCAGGAAGGATTCGCGCTTTTCGCCACCAACCTGCGCTGGGCCAGTTCGCCGGTTTGACGGTCCATCTCGAACAGATAGATACCTTCGCCATCGCCCAGATTTCCCACAGCCCCGCTGTAGCCGCCAACGTAGGCCCGCGTCGTATCTCCTGTACGTGCCAACGCAGACCGCATAAGTCCCTGCCCCACAGCCAGGGCAGCGGCACCCTGCACGAAGCGTCTTCGGGAAGTTAGGCTTGGCAAACAGATCTCTGACATTCGATGGAAGCTCCCTCAGTAATTTCCTTGTAACTGCTGGTTATCGCATCACCAGCGACATCCCGCTCGCCAGCACCAGTCCCGTGATCGAGATAATCGTCTCGCAAATCGACCATGACTTCATCGTGTCGGGCACGCTCATGTCGAAATATTCCTTCACCAGCCAGAACCCGCCGTCGTTGACATGCGAGAAAATCAGCGAACCGGCGCCGGTGGCAATGGCCAGCAGCTCAGGGTGCACTCCCGGCGTCCGCATCGCGATCGGAGCCACGATCTGCGCCGCCGTAATCATCGCCACCGTGGCCGACCCTGTCGCCAGGCGCATCAACGCGGCCAGCAGCCACGCCATCAGCAGCAGATGGATGTGGCTGTGCAGCGCCACGGTAACAATGGCTTGTGACACGCCGCTGTCCTGCAGGATCCGCCCAAACCCTCCGCCCGCACCCACCAGAAGGGTGATGATCGCCGTCGGCGCCAGGCACTCGTTGCTGAAGCGGAGGATCGTCGCCCGGCTAAAGCCCCTCATCTTCCCCAGCGTTATGAAGCTGAACAGCGCGCCGATCAGCAGCGCCATATCGTCGTCGCCCAGCAGATGCAGTGCCTGATTCACCCTGCTGCCGTGAGCCGCTATCGCATCCGCCCAACTCCCCACCAGCATCAGCACTACCGGCAGCAGAATGGTAAACAGCGTCAGCCAGAAATTCGGCAGGCTCCGCTCTTCCCCGTGCTCCACAAACTGCGCCGCCATAGGGTTGTCAGGCACGAGATTCACGTACGGCGCGATCACCTTCGCGTAGACCGGGCCGGCGAGGATGGCCGCCGGGATACCGATCAGCAGCGCGTACAGAATCGTCCGTCCCACATCGGCCTTATAAATCGTCACCGCCAGCATGGCCGCCGGATGCGGCGGCACCAGCCCGTGAACCACCGAAAGTCCGGCCACCATCGGCAGCCCGATCAGGATCAGCGACTTCTTCGTCCGCCGCGCCACGGTATAGGCAATGGGAATCAGCAGAACAAATCCAACTTCAAAAAATGCCGGCAGCCCGACAATCAGGCCGATCAGCACCATGGCCCAGTGGATGTTGCGCTCTCCGAAGAGCCGGATCAGCGTATAAGCTATCTGATCTGCACCTCCGGATTCGGCCATCATCTTGCCCAACATCGTTCCCAGCGCCACAATGATGGCAATGTGCCCCATCGTTCCGCCGAAACCCGTCTCGAACGAGTGGATGATCGCTGCAGGCGGCATGCCCGCTACCACCGCCAGCGTCAGCGACACCACGAACAAACCGATGAAGGGATTCAGCTTCAATACGGCGACCAGCAGAATCAGGCCAACAACGGCGAGCAATGCGGAGATAAGCAGAAATAGACTGTGAGGATCCATCATAGACACACAATGAGCGCTGACGATCGAGCCCGGCCCTTAGTCAAATGCAGTTACTTAGCGGGAGACTTATAGGCCACGCAGTCGATCTCGACTTTACAATCGACCACCATACTGGAGACCACACAGGAGCGAGCAGGAGGATTCTCGCCGAAATGCTCCCTGAACACTGCATTGAACGTCGAGAAATCGCGCGGGTCGTCGATCCACACACCGCAGCGCACGACGTGTTCCGGACCGTATCCGGCTTCCTTCAGGATGGCCAGCAGGTTCAGGATGGCCTGTCGCGCCTGCGCAGCCATAGCGCCGGTCACCAGTTCGCCATTCACCATCGGCACCTGGCCGGAGACATACAGCCACCCGTCAGCCTCCACCGCGCGCGCAAAGGGCAGATGCTGTCCGCCCGTGCCTTTGCCGCCT
Source organism: uncultured Acidobacteriota bacterium (assembly GCA_963825195.1). Classification (GTDB taxonomy): domain Bacteria; phylum Acidobacteriota; class Terriglobia; order Terriglobales; family Acidobacteriaceae; genus Palsa-343. The sequence continues at coordinate 2,023,859 of CAWGSD010000005.1, read as the reverse complement.
TCTGCGCCGTACCGCCTGATGCTCATCCCACGCTCCTGATTTTGAATGACGATCCGATTATTGGCCCCAGGTGATTGATCCAGATTAGTGGATCCAGGTTAGCGGACCCGATTATTGGATCCAGGAAGTTCTGCCGCGTGGCAGATAGCGCCCATTGCGATCTCCGGTAGCTCCCTCAGCCGTCCACGAAAGAACACCGTTCACCCAAACACCCTTGATTCCCTCTGCCGGCCGGATGGGATCGGAAAACGTAGCTGTATCGATGATCGTTTCAGGATCAAAGAGTACCAGATCGGCGAAGTGGGCTTCACGGATCAGGCCGCGCCCTTCAAGGCAGAATCTCCCTGCCGGCAGGCCAGTCATCTTGTACACCGCTTCCTGCAGCGGCAGCAATTTCTCATCGCGGCTATACCGCCCCAGCACGCGCGGAAATGTCCCCCACAAGCGCGGATGCGGCAGCGGATCGTTGGGCAATCCATCGGAGCCGATCATCGTCGCCGGATGCCGCAGGATTCGCCGCATGTCTTCCTCCGCGATGCTGTGGTAGATCGCGCCCGCCGGCTGCAGCCGCCGCGCTGTCTCCAGCTGCGTCACGCCCCAAAGCTCGGCGATTTGCCTGAGCGAACGCCCCGCCATCTCCGGGTGCGGCCTGCTCCATGTAATCGTGACGGTTACGCGTTCGTCCACCTGCCGCAGGTCCAGCGTGCTCGATCCGGCTGCATAGGGATAGCAGTCGCAGCCCGCCTGCTGCGAGCGGCGCGCCTGCTCGAGCACATGCAAAACCTCGCCGCTTCGCCCCCAGTTATCGATGCCGGCACACTTCAGATGCGAGATCACCACTGGCGCCCTGCTCGCGCGGCCAATTGCGAAAGCTTCTTCCATCGCGTCGAGTATCGGCTCCGTCTCTGACCGCATGTGCGTGGCATAAACCGCTCCGGCCGCGGCCAGGGGTTCGGCCAGAGCCATCACTTCTTCGGTGGGCGCCGCGTTCGCAGAAAGATACGCCAGCCCCGAGCTCAGCCCCAGCGCTCCGTGGTCCAGCGCCTCCTCGAGCTGCGCCCGCATCCGCGCAATCTCCTCCCCCGTGGCAGCGCGATCCAGCCGGTCCATGTGGTTGCTGCGCAGCGCCGTGTGCCCCACCAGCGCTGCCACGTTGACCGCGGGCCGCGCCTCGCGGAGGGCCTCCACGTACGCAGCAAACTGCGGATAGCGAAAGGCAGGCGCGTCTCCCAGCAGGTTCATCGGATCGGGCAGTTCGCCCCGCAGCGCAACCGGAGCCGCGCTGATCCCGCAGTTGCCCGTAATCACCGTCGTGACGCCCTGCGAAATTTTCGCCGCCATGCCAGGTTCCAGAATCACGCGCAGGTCGTCATGCGTGTGGACGTCAATAAAGCCGGGAGTCAGACACAGTCCCTCCGCCTCAAACACCCTCGCGGCCTCACACTCCAGCCTGGCGTCCACAGCCACGATGCGGTCGCCGCGGATCGCCAGATCTGCAGGCTCAGCATCCGCCCCGCTGCCATCCAGCACCTGCGCATTGCGGATCAGCGTGTCGCACCTCAGCATACGCAGCCCCTGGAGAGGTAGGATATTTCCATCGCGCGTTCTCTCGGCCTCCTGGAAGGAGATTCAGTTGCTCAAGGACAGCATAGCGCCTCAATCGATCCACCTGCCGCCCGTCACGCCGCTCAACAAAGGTCTCGGCGATTTCCAGGCGGCGCTCGACCCCGAAGAACTTGCGCGAAAGGGCTGGAACCTCCTGCGCGAAGATCTCAGCCTGCCCACGGCCGTCCTCTATGAAGAAAAGCTTCGGCACAACCTCGAGTGGATGCAGCGCTTCATCAATACCTATGGACTCCGCCTCGCCCCGCACGGCAAGACCACCATGGCTCCGCAGCTCTTTGCGCGCCAGCTGGAAAAAGGTGCGTGGGGAATCACTCTTGCCACCGCGCACCAGACCAACGTCGCCTACCACAACGGCGTCCACCGGGTCCTGATGGCCAATCAACTCGTCGGCAAAGAAAATATGGCGATCATCTCCCGGCTTCTCGATGATCCGCAGTTCGAGTACTACTGCCTCGTCGATTCAGCCGATCTCGTCGATCAGCTCGGCGCCTTCTTTGCGGAACGCCGCCAGCGCCTCTCCGTTCTTCTTGAGCTCGGCGTCATGGGCGGTCGCACCGGCGTGCGCGACGACGCCCAGCTGCAGTCCGTGCTGGCAGCGCTTTCCCGCTGGGGCCAGTCCCTCGCGCTGGCGGGGATCGAAGTCTACGAAGGCGTTCTGGACGATGAGGCCTCGATTCGCGCCCTGCTGCAGCGGGCCGCCGACCAAATCCGCGCCCTCTCCGCCGAGGAGCGCTTTCAGCGCACGCCCGTCCTGCTCTCCGGCGCCGGCTCCGCCTGGTACGACGTGGTGGCGGAAGTTTTTTCCGCCGCGGGCCTCGGCCCCTCCGTTGAGATCGTGCTGCGCCCCGGCTGTTATGTCACCCACGATGTTGGCCCCTATCGCGAAGCCCAGGCGAAAATTCTGGAGCGCAATCCCGTCGCTCACCAGATGCACTCCGGTCTCGCGCCGGCTCTGCATATCTGGGCGTACGTCCAGTCGCGGCCCGAACCGGAGCGCGCGATCGTCACCATGGGCAAGCGCGACGCCGCTTTCGACTCCGGCTTCCCTACCCCTGCTCTTCACTTCAGACCTGGAGACACCCTTCCTCAGGCGGCTCAGGCGCATTGGTCGGTGTCCAAAATGATGGATCAGCACTCTTACCTGCACATCACGCCTGAAGACGATCTGCGCGTCGGCGATATGCTGGCCTTCGATATCTCCCACCCCTGCCTCACCTTCGATAAATGGCGAACCTTGCCCGTGCTCGACAGCACCTATCAGGTTGTCGATGTCATCCAGACCTACTTCTGAGCACGCGTTCCGCTATCCGCGTTCCGTGAGCCGCCTGTGTTACTGTACGGGTGTTTCCTCAGCCGGAGTGTGCTGATTGTCGTCTCGTCTTCTCGCTCTGTTTCTCGCAGCGTCGATGCTGCCTTCCTTCGCACCTGCACAGGCCACTCAGCCGCCGGCCCAGCAGCCGCAGTCCGGTGGCGCCAGCACCGGCGGCGTCTTCGCGGCCGTCCACGATGCGCAGAATCGCCCCATCACCGCCGGCGGCTTCGTTAAGACCGGCCCCGTCATCTTTCAGGATGGTACCCACCAGTCCGGCCTCGATACCTTTACCCATCGCATGGGTACGCCGGAGAAGCAATTCATCATTGAAGCCAACGGATCCGGCGTAGGCCTCCTTGACTATGACAACGATGGCTGGCTCGATATCTATCTCGTGAACGGATCGACCTATGATGCGCTCACCGGCAAAACCACGCCGCCGCACGCCGCTCTCTTTCACAATAATCATGATGGCACCTTCACCGACGTCGCGGAAAAAGCTGGCGTCACGAACGACCGCTGGGGCTTTGGCGTGGCTGTCGGAGACTATAACAACGATGGCTGGCCCGATATCTACGTTAGTAACTACGGTAAAAATCGCCTCTACCGCAATAATCACGACGGTACCTTCACCGATGTCGCCGCCGAAGCCGGCGTGCAGCTCGGTAACTGGTCCACCGGTGCCACCTTTGGCGACTATGACCGCGACGGCCGCCTCGATCTCTTCGTTCCCGGCTATGTCCACTACGACATAGATCATCCGCCCGCGGCCGGCTCCTCCGCGGTAGCTTACTCATCCTGCCGCTTTCGCAGCGTGCCGGTCATGTGTGGGCCGCGCGGTCTCCGCGGCGAACCCGACCATCTATTTCACAACAATGGCGACGGCACATTCACTGACGTCAGCGCGAAGGCCGGCGTCAACGATCCCAATGCCTACTACGGCTTCAGCGCCGTCTTTGCCGACCTGAATAACGATGGCAAAGTCGATCTCGCCGTCACCGACGACTCGACCCCCAACTATCTCTATATCAATAAGGGGGACGGCACCTTTGAGGATGACAGTTATGCCTCCGGCTTTGCCGTTAACGGGGATGGACGCGAAATTGCCGGGATGGGCATCGGCGTCGGCGACTACCAGAACAATGGCCTGCTCGACCTCGTCGTCACCGACTTCTCCGACGACTATAAGGTCCTCTATCACAACGATGGGAACGCGAACTACACCGATCTAAGTTATCCCGCCGGCATCGCGCAGGATAGTATTCCATTTCTGGGATGGGGAACCGGCTTCATTGATTACGACAATGACGGCTGGAAAGACATCATCATGATCAATGGTCATGTCTATCCGCAGGTCGACAAGTACGACTGGGGCACCAGCTTCGCCCAGCGCCCTCTGCTGTTTCACAACCTGAACGGGAAGAAGTTCGCAGCAGTTCCCGCTGTCGAAGGCACAGGTCTGGCCCAAACCTTCGCCGGCCGCGGTGCGGCCTTCGGCGACCTCTTCAACGACGGCAAAATTGATGTCGTCATCAATGTGCTCGACGGCCACCCGGTGCTGCTTCGCAACGTCAGCAACGATCATCACCACTGGGTCGAACTCAAACTGATCGGCGGTCCCAGGAGTCCGCGCGACGCCGTCGGCGCAACGGTCTATCTCACCGCCAACGGGATGCGGCAGCGCGGCGACGTTCTTAGTGGAGGCAGCTATCTCTCCTCCAACGATCAGCGCGTCCACTTCGGTCTCGGCGACGCAGCCACGGTGAGTGGTGTCGAGATCCAATGGCCCGACGGCGCCGTCCAAAAGCTCGCCCTGCCCTCCGCCGACCGCATCTTCACCATCGAAGAAGGCAAGGGAATCACCAGCCAACTTTGCACTGCCTGCAAAACCGCGCCACCCGCGGCTCCTGCGAAGTAACCCGCTCTTTTCGAGTTCTGCTCAGATTACCGCTGAGGAACAAATTGCGGCGAAGGAGCCGGAGCCTTCGATGCAATCACGCCGCGCCCCTCGCGCACGGTATAGAAGCGGTCTGCCGCCAACTGCGAAAGAATCTCCTTCTCTCCCGAGGGCCACAGGATCTCCGCCTTATCGATCCGCTCGTGCGCCCCCAGACCGAAGTGCAACCGCAGATCGCTCTGCGACAAATAACTCCCCCCGCTGCGCACCTCATCCTCCTGCACCAGATCCCCGGCCGTAACCCGCACCCGTGCATTCAGTGCCAGCCGATTGCTCTTCGTCCCCTCCAGAGCAAAGCTGATCCAGTGGTTGCGCGCCGTCGACTCTGCGCGCAGGATCATCGGTTCGCCTTCGAGATTCTCGATCACCACCTCCAGGTGCCCATCGTTGAAGAGGTCGCCGACTGCCAGACCTCGGCTCACCTGTGGAATCTGCAGGGCCGCGCCAGCCTCCTCGCTTACATTGCGGAAACTTCCGTCGCGCTGGTTCAGAAACAGTAACTTCGGCTCCCGATAGCGTGTGCCGATGTCCTTCGTATCGACCTGCGGATACACGTGGCCATTGACCACGATCAGATCCAGCCAGCCATCGTTGTCCGGATCGAAAAACGCATCTCCCCACCCGACATACGCCGTTGTTGCGCGCGCGATGCCGGCCACGCGCGAAACATCGCTGAACATCATCCCCCCATCGTTGCGAAACAGCGTCGCATACTGTTCGCTGAAGTGGCTGATCAGGATCGAGAAGCGCCCGGTATGCAGATAATCTCCCAGCGCCAGGCCCATGTTGGCCTGCTCCTCGCCATCCCCGTTAACCGCGACGCCTGCATCGAGCGCCACATCGGTAAAGTGCCCGTTCCCCTCGTTTCGATAGAGGTAATTCGGCTCACCGTCATTGGTAACGAAGAGATCCAGATGCCCGCTCCCGCTGAAATCCGACCACACCGACGTCAGCCCGTAGAGCTTTTGCGGATCGCCGACGCCCGCCTGCTGCGACACGTCGCTGAAGGTCCCGTTGCCGTTGTTGTGATACAGCGAGTCCGGTGCTCCCTTCAGCCCGCGTGGCCCGCACTGCACTGCGATCCCGTGATACTGGCAGGTCTTCATCGACCCAAATTCCGGCAGGTCATGCAGATCGAAATCGACATAGCGCGAGACGAATAAGTCCGGCCAACCGTCGTTGTCGTAGTCGCCGAAGGCCGCGCCCATCACCCAGCCGTGATCGTTCCCGAGACCCGCCTGCGCCGTCACATCCGTAAACGTCCCATCGCCGTTGTTGCGATACAAAACTACGCCGCCGAAGCAGGTCACCAGCAGATCCGGCCGCCCGTCGTTGTTGTAATCTCCGACCGCGACCCCCATGGCCCAGCATGGTGTGCCCACGCCGGCCTTCTCCGTTACATCGGTGAACGTCCCGTCGCGATTATTGTGATACAGCGCCGACTTCGCCTTCTGCCCGGCCAGCGCCATATCCACGCTGGGAGCATTCGTGAAGTAGATGTCCGGATACCCGTCGCCGTCGTAATCGATCAGCGCGACACCACCGCTCATCGACTCGACCACGTACTTCTTCTCCGGCGCCGACAAATGATGGAAGTGAATTCCGGTCGAGCCCGTGATATCTACCAGCTGCGGAATCTCCCCGCGCCCTGCGGCAGCTCTCGCCTGCGTAGCGGCCCTGGCAGGACCCGTCTGCGCCGGCATCGCCCCGACCACTACCAGCGCCAGCAGCAGCGCCACAAGCGCCGCGCCCCCGGCCCGCACCCCAATGCTGACGAGACCCCGAGTCGCGGTCACCCGCTGATCACATCGGGCCGTCATCGTCGCTGGCTGGCTTCGGACCGGACGTGACCCGCATGTCCTCAAAGATCTTCTGCAGCTTATCCTTCATGTCCTTGTATTTCCGGTATTCGGCGACCTGCTGTTTGGCGTCGTCCATCCTTCCATGCTGACGGTAAAGCCCTGCCAAGCGATAGTGCGCCGCATAATTCGTGGGATCGATCTGGATCGCGCGCTCCAGCATCTTCTGTGCTTCGTCCTGCCGATTCATCAGCACCAGCACCTTGGCCAGTTCCGTACACGCATCCGTGTCGTTCGGGGCCAGCTCCACCGCCCGCGACTCATCGGCGTACGCGCCCTTCACATCGGAGTTCTGTTCCGCAATCTGTCCCAGCGTAAAGACTGACTTCTCATCCGCCGGATCCACCGCCACCGCTGCCTTGAACTCGGCCTCTGCCTGCGCCTTCAGCTTCTCGTCCTGCGAGTGATACAGCAGATCCCCGAGTTCCGAGTGCAGTCCCGGCAACCTGGGATTGATCTGGATCGCTTCCCGGTAATTCTGGATCGCCGCGTCGTTGTCACCGTGCCGCGCCAGCTCCCGCGCCATCACCTGATGCATCTCCGCGCTCGCCGGCGCCGTCAGCGCCAGCGTCAGCATCGACCTCCCCGCCAGATCGGAGTAGAGCCGGTACGACAAATAGAGCAGCGATGTATCCGTCGGATGCGACGCCAGCAGCGCCGACACCGTCGTCGCCGCCTCATCCAGATCGCCCGTGGCCGTGTAGTTATCGATCAGCGCTCGCCCCACATCCAGCTGAAATTTCGCATCGCTCAGATGGGGAAACGCCGCCTGCATGTCACTGCGGCTCGCGCTGTCGTCATGGAGCTGCGCCTCCGCCATTCCCAGCAGCGCCTGAATCTTCCACAACTCCGGCTTTGCCTGCACCGCCGCGCGCAGCTCCGGCGCCGCATCCTTATAGTCTTTGCTGAAAAACAGCAGCACGCCCAGATTGCCCCGCGCTTCCACGTTCCCGGGATCCAAGGCAACCACTTTCTTCAACTCGGGGATGGCCAGATCCGGACGCTGCTGCCGAAGATACTGCTGCGCCAGGCGCGCATGCTGCTCAGCCTGATCCTTTGTGCTCGGCGGTGTCTGCGGCGAAGCGGAGAGAGAGGCCCAGAAAAGACTAACCAGGACCAGCGTTACAGCTTTCGGGAACATGGTGACCACAGGATACTGGAGAGCGCGTCAGCGCAAAACAAAAGGCCGGAAAGAACGGCATACGGAGCCGTTCCTTCCGGTTCTATGGAGGCAACTTGAAAAGTTAGAAGGAGATGCGCCCGTACAGCTGCATCGCTCTCCCGCCCACCGTGGTGCTGTTGATGATTGCGGACTCGCCCTGGCCGATCGCATTATTGCCGGGCTGCCCGAAACTGGCATGGTTCAGCACGTTGGTCGCGTCGGCGCGGATCTGCATCTGCACCCCTTTTTCCGGCCAGACATTGAAGGTCTTGCCCAGAGAGAAAGTCCACGCGGCTCAGGCCCGGCCCGTACACCATGTTCCTGCGGAAATCTCCGTAGGTGTAAGGTGCCGGTACCGAGAATGCGTCCAGGTTATACCACTCGTTCAGCCGCGACTTGGTGCCTCCATTCAGACGATAGCTGCCCGTCTGATTAGCGAACTGCGTGTAACTCCCGGACTGATTGTTGGAAGAGTTGTTATCGCCGGTCGTGATGGAGAGTGGGTTTCCTCCCTGCACCACGAACGTAGCCGAGGTTTGCCAGCCGCCTATGATCTCATCCAGCAGCGCGTTGTTGTTGAGGAACTGCCTTCCCCTGCCCACCGGCAGCAGGTAGATTGCCTGCCCCTTGAACATGTTCCGGATATCGAAGTTGGAGTTGCTGTAGTTATCAGCCGGGTTGAACGCGTTCTGATAGTTCTGCCAGCCGCCGCGGCTGCCCCACCCCGACGAATCCTGATCGTCGAGGAAGTGCGACCACGTGTAGTTGGCGTTGAACTCCAGCCCCTGAGCGAAGCGCCTGGTTACCTGAGCCTGCAGCGCATTGTAGTTGGAGACCCCGTTATTCGTGCTCCCGCTAATGCTCTGAAAGATCGGATAAGGCTCGTTGCCAAGATCGTTGGGGCCGAGCAGACTCTCCGGAACCTGGTTGATGTCCACCGGGAAGTTAAGGTTCTCGCCGTGATTGCCGACGTACGCAACCTCAGCGGAATAGTTGATCCCCAGCTGCCGCTGCACCGCCACCGTCCATTGATAATTGGTCGGCACCGGCGTGTGGTACTCGTTGTAGGTTGGGCTTTGACCATTCAGGGCGTCGGGGCTGGTCGGAGCCGTAATGTACTTTGAGTTGACGCTCGCTGCGTTGTAGTTCACGCCATTGGTAGTGACGCCGCATCCGGGATCAGCCGTATCGGGGCTGTTCCCGTCGCTGGACAACTGTACAACCGGGCAAATTCCATTGGTGGTGTCGTTGAAGCTTCCGTTGGAACCGAAAGCTCCTCCCATGCCTCCACCGTAAGTATCCTCACTCCACGTCGACGCATAGATACCGAACCCGCCGCGCAGCACCGTATTCGTATCCATTTGCCAGCTGAAGCCCAGGCGAGGCAGCCAGATGTTGTGGTTGGGGGCCTGCAGTGTGGTGCGGCCATTCGCATGGCTGAAGCCGTACCACATCGCGCCAGGCTGACCATTAGCCGGATTGATGACCGTCGGATCGAACGCGGCCATATTGCCTTTCACTTCCGACCAGCCCGTCTCGATCTCATACCGCAGTCCAAGGTTGATGGTCAGATTCGGACGCATCTTGTAGTCGTCCTGCACGAACACCTGTGGGCTCTTCCACCGTCCGCCAAATTCCGGCGTATTGCCCGGACTCGTATTCCAGCTGTTCGTCTGTCCCATCAGGAAGTCGGCATATGCGACACCTGAAGCGTATGTCGTGGTTGGATTGATGCTCAGAGAAGGTTGGCCGTTGATGGAGGTGTAGTCGCCGTTGTAGTTCACGCTTCCCGCGTTGACGTTGCCCCACGCGGTGGAGTCCGCGCGGTTGATCAGGAACTCGCCGCCGAAGTGCAGCACATGGCGTCCGTGGATCAGCGTCACCACATCCGACGGATCGAAGACCATCTCTTTATAGACTGCGTTGGAAGACGACCCCAGACCGTAGAAATTACTGATGCCTACGTTCGGGAAGTTATCGGCCTTCGCGAATTGCCATCCCAGCTTCCCGGGAAAGCCCTGGCCGATGGTATAGGGTGTGAAGAAGTTCAGCTGATCGGTAAAGCCCATGCGGACTTCGTTAATGAGATTGGAGCTGAATGTCCACACATCGGAGACCTGAGCATTGTCCCGGCTCACGTCGCCGTTCTGGCATTGGATGGGGCAGATGCCCTGATTGAGGTAAGTGGCCGGGTTATCGCTTTCCGTCTCCGATATCGTCATCCGATTTTTGGAAGTGACATCCCAGTCCAGCCGCCCAAAGTATTTCGTGAACGGATTCGTGCTTGGCGTGTTGTACGTGTAGTTGTTTTCGGTAATTCCCGATGTTACCTGCCCTGCCGTATTCGCCTTAGGAAAATAGCTCTGGATCTTCTGGGCGACCGGATCGAGCATCGAAGTGGGAATTGCGTTGCTCCCATACTCCGCCAGGAAAGTGTTACGGATTACGCACGGGCACTTCTGCGTGTAGGAGCCGCTTGCTGTGTTGTAGGTGTAACTGCCCGTCTGCTGAATCGTCTGCGTGGTCGGATCGTACAGCGTGGGTAAACCGGCGCCCGAGAAGTCGCCGGATTCCAGTGCCGGTGTCGGCACAGTTTCGAATCCGATCGAAGCGCCGCCGTTGTCGATCGTCTTATCGAAATCGAAATAGAAGTACATCCTGTGTGCGCAGAACCGGCCCGCCAACCGCAAACCCGTAGTTGTTATAGCGAAGCACCGGCACTTTGGAGTTGGTGCCGAAGGCGTAGGGAGCGGCATCCAGTGCATCGTTCTGGAAATATTCGTAGCCAGCCCCGTGGAAGTGGTCCGTGCCGCCCTTGGTGATCTGGTTGTAGATGATGTCGCCAACCCCGTACTGCGCCGAGAACGCCGAGTCGCTGACCTTCACTTCGGAAGTTGTCTCAAAGATGGTCACGTCGGAGTTCTGGCTCATCGGCAGCGTCGTCGTCGCGCCATCCGCCAGCACCGTTTCAAAGGGCAAATTGCCGTTGATCGAAACCTGTCCGGAGTTCGGCGAGGTCGAACTGCTGGCGTTTTCCGGAGTACCCGCGGCGCCCGGCATCAGCCAGATAAAGTTCTGCCAGTCCGCGCCCACCTGCGGCAGTTGCGCCATGGTCTTCGCTTCCAGCGTGGTCTCCTGCGCGCCCGTCTCCGTCGTCAGCAGCGGAATGTCGGTGCTCACCACCACCTTTTCCGAAGCCGATCCGACCTTGAGTTCTGCATTGACCGTCTCGATGCCGACGTCCAGCGTAATCGGGCCGCGCACGAAGCTCTCGAAGCCGCCCTTGGTGAAGGTCACCAGATAGTGATCCGGCACGATCGGAGCCGGTATCGAACAGGCCCGCGCCATCGGTGGTGTAGGTGTGCGTCACACCCTTATCGACGTCCTGCACTGTCACCTGCACATCGGGGACGACTGCCCCCGAAGGATCGGTAACCGTACCGCGGATATCCCCTGAGTTGGTGTTTTGCGCGAAACTCGCGGTCGCCGTCAACAACCCGGCCAAAACCAGGCTGGTGCGTATTCCATTCCACATAGAGTACCTCCCTGAAAAATCGAACATGCGTTAAGTCCGCGATTTCTGTATTAACGAAATCCCTCGCGGACGGCCCGGGTTCCCCTGCAGTCTTTCTCGCGTACCGAGGAAGCCCTGCCTGGCCGGTTCCCCGCCCACAACCCAATACCCTTACTGACGACCCGTGCAAATGCTTCGAGACAACCGATTGTTTTGCGCACGAGCGCCGACCTGGAACCTGAACCGTCGAATATCAAAGCAAGCCGAGAACGTGATTGTCAAGAATATTTTTTTGTGTAGGATCGTAGACAAACCTTTGTCTAGGTAATCCGGGGACGACACGCATCCCTCAGGCAGTGCGCCCCGGCGGGGAATTATGGGTAACCTCGATCGTCGTGCCTTTCTCAAAGTTTCCGCTCTCGCCGCCACGTCTGCAGCCACAGCTTCGCTTCCCGCCTTCGCCGCAGGAGACTCCTCCGGACCCTCTGCCGTCAAGGCCTTTCGTACCACCGGAGACCAGCGCTTTCAGCCGGTTGAGCCCCCCGCCTGGCAGACCGGCGCATCCGTATCGGGCCTGCGCATCCGTATCGATCCGGGACAGCGTTATCAGCAGGTTCTCGGCTTCGGCGCCGCCCTCACCGACGCTTCCTGCTACCTCCTCGAGCAACTCGACCCCGCCGCCCGCGCCGCCATCCTCGACGAATGCTTCGGCTCGTCCGGCCTCCGCTTTTCCATCGCCCGCACCACCATCGGCTCCAGCGACTACTCCCTGAATGCCTACAGTTACGACGACTCGGGTACCCCCGATCCGCAGCTTTCCCATTTCAGCATCGCGCATGACCACGGTTACATCCTTCCCACGCTCCGCCAGGCACAACAGGTCAATCCCGCCCTTTTTTACTTCTCCTCGCCCTGGAGCCCGCCCGGCTGGATGAAGGCCGGCGGTTCCCTCCTCGGCGGCTCCATGCGCGACCAGTACTTCCCTGCCTACGCCCAATACTTCGTGAAGTTCCTTCAGGGTTACGCGGCGGAGGGAGTCAAAATTCAGGCCGTCACCGTGCAGAATGAAGTCGATACCGACCAGGATGGCCGCATGCCCCAGGCCCTCTGGGGCCAGGAATACGAAATGAACTTCGTGAAAGGTTACCTGGGACCGGCCCTCCAGCAGGCTTCGCTCGACACGAAGATCTGGATCCTCGACCACAACTACAATCTCTGGGGACGCGCCGTCGACGAACTCAGCGACCCCGACGTCTACCGCTGCGTCGATGGCGTCGCCTGGCATGGCTATGTGGGTACACCCGACGCCATGACCCGCGTGCACGACCTCTTCCCCGCTAAAAGCGCTTACTGGACCGAAGGCGGCCCCGACTATACCCAGCCCAATTACGCCACCGACTGGGCCCAGTGGTCCAGCACCTTTACCGCCATTCTGCGCAACTGGGCGCGCTGTATCGTCAGCTGGAATGTGGTGCTCGACGAAAAAGGCCGCCCCGATATCGGCCCCTTCTCCTGCGGAGGACTCGTCACCCTCAACTCGAAGACCCATGCCGTCACCCGCAGCGGCCAGTTCCACGCCTTCGCGCATTACTCCAAAGTGATTCAGCGCGGCGCGTCTATCCTGGCGTCTTCGGGAGACCTGCCGGGCATCGATCACGTCGCGGCTGAGAACCCCGACGGCACCCGCGTCCTCGTTCTTACCAATCAGAAGGAAGAACGGCAGGTGCAGTGCATGCTGAACGATCAGTCCTGCGCGCTCACGCTGCCCGCCGATTCCATCACCACCCTGATTTGGTAGATCGGTCTGGTAATTGGCCTTGTAACGGAGCCTGGTAATTTGGTCTGGTAATTTCCGGCCTCGGGGTGAAGGCGCGCGCCTAAGCGTCCGCAGCCGCCACTTTCAAGGCGGTACCGCGCGGGGGGAACCACACGCGCAGCGCCAGCAGCAGCATAACCACCGCCGCCGCAAATGAAAGCAGCAGTCCGCTGCGCAGCGAATGCGTCTCCGTCGACACCACGCCGGTCAGCCACGGGAGAACGGCGCCCCCAAATCCTGCAATCGCAAATACCCAGCCGGAATTTCTGTTCTCCGGCGCCCTTTCCAGGAACAGCGCAATGGTTAGCGGAAAAACCGGCGCCAGCGCCAGCCCCGTCCAGCAAGCTCCCGTCAGCAGGCCGACGGAACTGTGCGCCTCGACCAAAATCAGAATGCCAATAGAAACGCTGGCAATTGAAAACAGAAACAGCCGCAGCTCGCTCATAAACTGCAGGATCAGGGGAACCATCCCCCGGCCCGCCAGCAGCGCCGCCCAGAAGCACGCCGCCGCCAGATTGCTCCGCGCAAAATCCCACGCGATGGCCCGCGATGCATACGTGCTCATCCACCCGCCGATGGTGGACTCGGTGCCGACGTAGAGAAACGAGATCGCCGAGAACAGCAGAATGATCGGCAGGTGCGACTCGCGCTGCGGCATCGATACAGGCGCTTCCGTCCGCATCTCCGGAAGCTGACCCACCCACACCAAAGTCCCAAAGGCGGCGCTCGCCATGGCAATCGGCACGCAGACCACCAACAGAGAGAAATGCCCGGGCAGGCGGGCAATGACCAGAGGACAAACCGTCGCGCCCGCACTCCAGCAAAAATTCAGGAACGACATGGTGGCACCGCGCGACTGAGGAAACAGCCGCCCCATCAGCATGCTGGTGGAGGTCATCGCCATGCCCAGCCCCAGGCTGAAGATGCCAATCGCGGCAATTGCCAGCACCGGCGGCGCGGCGATCAGCGTCAGAGCGCCCGCGGCCATCAGCCAGTACCCTCGGGTCACTGTGCGGCGAAAGTGTCGCCGCACCAGCAGCGCCCCGCACGCGCTGGCCGTAAACTGCGTCATCAGCAGCGCGCCCGCCTGGTTGTCCCGCAGATGGTGCAGCGCAGCCACTCGCGGCAGCATCACCCCCAGCAGCACCGTCATCGCGCCGGTAAACAGAAAGCCGGCATACAGCGAAACCACCGCCGGATTCAGGTGCGCGCGCAGCCACGGGGTGCGCTTATCGCGATACGTTGTGATTCCTGTTCCCAGCCCCATTCTTCTTCCCGGCCATTCTGCGCGACGGCCCGGTCGTTTCCCGCACGATCAGCTCCGGCTCCACGGCCACTTCTTCCGGCATCGCCGTCTGCGAACGCAGATAATCCAGCAGTATATGCGCGGCCAGCCTTCCCATTTCGTGCAAAGGCTGCCGGATCGTCGTCAGGCTCGGCATCTGAAACGCCGCCTGCGGAATATCGTCGAAGCCCACCACTGAAATGTCCTGCGGAACCCGCAGCTGCGCATCGTGCAGCGCGCGCACTGCTCCGATGGCTGCCATATCGTTGAAGCAAACAATCGCCGTGAACCGACGGTGATGCGCCAGCAGCTGCTGCACCACCGGATATCCCAGCTCCGGCGAGGTCAGGTCCCGCGTCAGCTGAATCGTCAGCTCCGGCCGCACCATCAGCCCCATATCGCGCGCCGTCTTCGTCAGGCTGGCCCAGCGCGACTCCGAATCCGAGCTGAACGGCTGGCCGTGCATGAACGCAATATCCCGATGCCCCAGATCGTAGAGGTGCTGCAGGGTCAACTCCGCTGCCCGGCCATGATCCAGCGCGACATTTGTAATGCCGTTGATCTTCTGGTGTCCCGCCACCGCCACCGTCGGCACCGTTGGCTTTCCTGCAATGCGCGTGTCGATAGCGATGATGCCTTCGGTTCCCCGTCCCACGAGCATTTGCGGATAGCGCTCGATCAGGTCGGTTCGATGCCGATGATGCGCGATGAAATAGAAATAGTTCTCATCCAGCAGATGATCCCCGATGCCGCTCATCACTTCGGCATGGTATCCATCCGCCAGCACCGGAACCAAAATGCCGATCGTCATGGTGCGGCGGTTGCGCAGCGAACGCGCCACGAAGCTGGGATGATAGTTGAACTTCCGCGCTGCGGCCCGAATCCGCTCCCGCGTCGATTCCGGAATCGAGCGCCCGGGAACATTGTTCAGCACCACCGAAACCGTCGCCGGGTCGAGCTTCAGGTACGACGCCAGCGCCTTCAGGGTCACCGGCTCAGCCGTCCCACCCGCTCCGTTACTCTTCCTGCTCATGACTCCAACATCCCCTCAGATAAGTCGCCCTAAGTGCAATTTCCCAGAATACGCTGTGATCCCCACTCTCCCCACGCCTCAACCCAGGACCCGAAACTATCCATATGCATCCCGATACGCACCCAGGCCCGCCGTTGTTCAGCGACCGCCCGTCTTCACCCTTACCGCATGCAGCGACCGGTGCGTCAGGATATACAGCGTACGCCGATCCTCCCCGCCAAATACCAGATCCACCGGCCGCTCCGGCACGTCGATCCGCCCCCGCAGCTTGCCCTCCGGGCTGTAAACCAAAATTTGCCCCGCCGCCAGATACACATTCCCCGCCGCGTCCTGCGCCAGGCTCTCCCCGCCCTGCTCCGCAAACAGGTTTACGTTATCAATCCCTCCTGCCGGAGTTACGTTCACCTTATAAGTCTTCTCGT
This sequence comes from uncultured Acidobacteriota bacterium, assembly GCA_963825195.1. Lineage (GTDB taxonomy): Bacteria > Acidobacteriota > Terriglobia > Terriglobales > Acidobacteriaceae > Palsa-343. The sequence goes on along the minus strand of CAWGSD010000005.1, from coordinate 2,007,873 downwards.
CCTGCTCCTCGCTGATATAGAACGGATGCCCCGGCGCCGCTGCCGCCAATCCAAAAGCCCGCAGCACATTGGCCATCTTCGTCCCGTAATACAGCTGTCCCTGCACAAAATCGTCGCCCGCCGGCAGATAGACACTTCGATCCGGCGACACAAACTGCCATGGCGTCGGCACCCCCAGATCCCGCTTCGCCCATACATCCACCGGCAGCAGCGGCAGTCATTCCCGCCTGCGCCGCCGCTGCCTCCGGCTTGAGCAGCGTCATCTCACCCTCCGGCGCGTCCGGCCGAATCGAATAGACCGTCCCGTTCCCGCCATACGACACCACCAGCAAATCCCCCGCCTTGTCGAAAGCCAGGTTCACCGGATCCAGCGGATTATCCCGCACCACCACCGCTTCTTTCGTATCCGGCGACCACCTGTAGATCCGCTGCCAGTGCGCATCGACGAAGTAGAGCTGCCCCTCTGCATCCACCGCTGCGCCCGAAATATTGAAGAACCCGGTCGCCAGCCGTTGCACCTCCGCGCCCGACTCCAGCACGTCGGAAGCCTGCGCCGGCTCGGCACCCACTTCCGCACCCGGCACATCCAGCCATGCGAACTCCCGCGCACGCACCTCCGCATGATCCGTCACATCGCACACCGAGTTATCGAAGGCCGCCTTGCTGTCGCTGTCGACATGCACGTTGCGGAAGCGGATGTCGCGCGAATCCGATACCCGAATCGTGCACGGGAACGGCTCATAGCTGCTCACCACGCGATATCCGTGATAATTCGCCACCGTGATATTCGACGACCGCGCAATCGCCAGCGGCAGCGCAAACGGCCCTTCGCCGCGCTCCTCCTCCGTCTGCAGCGCGACAATCTCCCAGTTCTTCGCCTGGTCGATCTTTACCTCGTTGCGCACATGGTGCTCGCTCGACAGCTCATACACATGCCCGGGCGTATCGGTGTTCGAGATATACAGCCCAGCCTGTGCAAACGTGCTCGGCGTCCAGATATCCGCAAACGTCCCGCCGCCGCCGTTCGTGACCCACAGGCTCGGATACTGCGCATCCCACCGCCGCCGGATTTCCGGATCGGCGGTGTGCGTGTTGTTGTACGGATTGATCCGCGTCCCGTCGGCCGCGTTGGTCCCGTGCCCGCCCAGAAAGCGCACATCGTCCATCAGCGAATCCGCGCCCGCCATCCACAGCGCGGCCACCGCACGGCTGTTGATCGCCGTTCGTATACAGGCCGATCCCGCTCACGATGTTGTGGCCGCCCTGCGGCGCCTCCAGCAGCGGCCGCGGCGTGCCCGGTCCCTGAAATCCCGCCGTGCCATCCAGCAGATCGAACTGCGTCATGCTCGGATGCGAGCCCGATCAGCACCGTATCCGGACGCAGTTCGATCGTGTCGCTCACCACATACCGCCCCTCCGGTACGTACAGCACCGCATGCTCGGCAATCGCCCTGCGAATCGCAGCCGTATCGTCCGTCACCCCATCGCCCTTCGCGCCCAGCGAGCGCAGATTCACCCACGTCGCTTCCGGCGGCAGCGCGCGAATCGCGTTCGCCCCCGCATCGGGCAGCTCGCCCACCGGCGTCGCATCGAAGTTCGTCCGAATCTCGCCCCAGTCCCCGTCCCCCTTCATCGTCAGCCCATGCGAGAACGACTTCACCTCATAGCTCTCCGCCGGCCCGTTCACCGTCTCGCCGCTCTCCCGCATCTGCGCGAACACCTTCACGCCATGGCAGGCCATCCGCTCCACATTGATCTCCGTCCGCGGATTGTTCTCGTTGCTGATCGTGATCGCCGGCCCGCGTGATGTTCTCGAACCGCGAGTTCTCCACCCACAACTCCTCCGCATAATCCGGATCGATCGAGATCGCCTGCGGCACATCGCGAAACGCATCGTGCACCAGCGTCAGCCCCGCCTCGTGCTCGTCGAATCGCCGCCACCCGTCTGTCCCTCAAACGTCGAATCCAGCAGCGTGAACTGCCACCCCGGCGAAGGCTTCTCGGTCACGATCCCGTAATCCCGCCGTAAAAATGCAGATCCTCCGCCTCGTTGCCGATATCCTTCAGCGCCGCCAGCCCGGAGTCGATGTGAAAATCCATGTGCGTCAGGATAGCAGTGCTGCGCAACGTGAAACCGGATCGCCACCGCCGCCGGATTGCCCTGCCCCATCTCGAAATCCACATTGCTCATCGCTGAATAAAACGTCCCCGGATTCGCATCCGGAATCGTGTTGTTCGGAGGCACCGTGCCTGCGGTGGGCGGCAGATTCGCCCTGCGCGGGCCATGCCAGTGCGGATGAGTGCTGTCGGGCCGCTCTCCTGCGAAGAAGAACATGTACCCCAGCCCCTGCTGATACCCAGGCGTATGATCTGCCAGCACGAACACCGGCCGATGCGCGCCGTATCCGATCACGCGGATGCTCGGCCACACATAAATCGTCCGCGTAATCCGGTAGCGTCCCTCCGGCACAAAAACGATGCCCTCACCGTGCGCTGCCTCCGCCGCATCGATCGCCGCCTGCACCGCCGCGCTGTCATCCGCCTGACCGTCCGCATGTACCGGAAACTTGTCAGGCGTCAGATAAATGGCTTCGGGATCATCGGGCCGTGTCGGATAGACCGACTGCCCGTACAGCGGCAGAAACAGCCCCAGCAGCAGCAAACTCGAACCAGCAATTACCAGCTTTTGCACTTACCGTCTCCCGCACCGGCCCCCCGGCCGCATGGTTGGCTTGCGGATCTGGCCCGCCAATTCCGCCCCGGAACCCGCCCCACCCATTCAGTCAGACAAAAGGAAAGCGTGTCAAGAAAAAACAAACGATTGTCTTCCAAGGGTTACCGCTGATGTCGGCCTCGCCGCGCTCGCTTGACATGCCGGCGAGTCTCCTGCTCTCATCGACAGCGGTAAACAGGCGGCACTTCCGCTGCCCTCGAAACAATCGATTGTTCTGTCACCTGGCACCGCAGGCCATTCCGAAACCTGCTGGAGGAGGCCCATGAAAGACCCCATGAACGTTTTCCGATGCGCCCTGTTTGGTCTCTCGGCGTTGTTGCTGGTTCCCTCGTCCCCTGCGCAATCCCAAATCGGCGACGCCCAACTCTGGCTTACCCGAGGCGACCGTTCCGCGCTGCTTGCCCTCCAGCCTGCCCCGCTGCATTTCTCCGCAGCGCCGATCCCTGCTTCCACGCCCGTCATCGAAGTCAACGACATGCAGCAGTACCAGCCCATCGACGGCTTCGGCTTTGCTCTCACCGGCGGCAGCGCTCAGCTCCTGATGCACATGGCGCCCCAGCGCCGCTCCGCTCTGCTCAAAGAGCTCTTTGCGCCGGACGGTGACGGCATCCACGCCAGCTATCTCCGCGTCAGCATCGGCTCCTCCGACATGAACGACCACGCGTACACTTACGACGATCTGGCGCCCGGGCAATCCGATCCGCACCTCGCCAAATTCAGCCTCGACATCGACCGCGCCGACGTCATTCCGGCCCTGAAGGAAATCCTCGCCATCAACCCCCGCATCCCCATCCTCGGCTCGCCCTGGTCCGCTCCCGGCTGGATGAAAACCAACGACGCGCTCAAAGGCGGCCACTTGAAGCAGGAGGATTACCGCGCCTATGCCGACTACTTCGTGAAATACATCCAGGGCATGCAGGCCGAGGGCATCACTCTCACCGCCATCACCATCCAGAACGAGCCCCTGAATCCCAAGAACACGCCCAGCATGGTCATGTTCGCGCACGAAGAGGACGAGTTCATCGCGAAAGATCTGGGACCGGCCTTCGCCGCTGCGGGGATCAAAACCAAAGTTCAGGTCTATGACCACAACCCCGACGTCCCCTCCTACCCGCTCTCCATCCTCGCGGATCCCGAGGCCGACAAGTACGTCGAAGGCACGGCCTTCCACCTCTACGGCGGCGCGGCGGACACCTTCACCAGCGTTCACAATGAATATCCGAACGAGAACCTCTACATGACCGAGCAGTCGGTCACCGAACGCCCCAGCGCGACCAGCATCAACATCGACGAGCCTGTCGAGCGCGTGCTCATCGGCGCCACCCGCAACTGGAGCCGCAACGTCCTGCTCTGGAACCTGGCCGCCGACCCCCAGGCCGGCCCCCACACCAACGATGGAGGCTGCACCGGCTGCCGTGGCGCCATCACCCTCGACGGCGATACCGTCACCCGCAACGTCGCCTGGTACGCCCTGGCCCACTTTTCAAAATTCGTTCCGCCCGGCTCGCTCCGCATCGGCTCCAATCTTCTCGAGCAGCTCTCCAACGTCGCCTTCCTCACGCCCGAAGGAAAAGTCGTGCTGGTCGTCTCCAACACCGGTAACTTCCCCGCCACCTTCGCCATCCGCTACCACGGCGAAGCCCTGACCACGACCCTGCCGGAGGAATCCGTCGGCACTTATGTCTGGTAGCTGTTGGAACTCTGGCTGGAACCCACAGGATGCTTCTTCCCACAAAGCACTCGGGCGCCGAAAAAATCCATCGCGAGTCTAACGGCGTCTTCCAACCGTCACTCATGCGGTCTTCCGCCATGGGTGCTACAGGCCGGTGCTGCGCAGCTTCGCTGAATTCCAACCGCCTTCGAACAGACGCAGCGGACCGGCACCTCCGGATACTTTGCATGGTGCTCTGCCTCGTCACCTACCACACCGCCTCGGCCGAAGATCAGCAGGCGCTTTGCGATCACGGCAATGGCAGCTTCAACGCTCGCCTCTCCACCGGAGTCCGTGTCGTGGTGGACGCGCCCAAAACCGGTGCATTTGCGGCACGCACCTGCAGCGCAAGCCTTGACTGGAAGGATCAGAATCTTGTCGTCGTGCCCGGCGCCGCTCAGGTGGATATCGACGTGATGGGCGCGGACCTCGGTCTTGGCGAGCCCGTAGTCGCATTCCAGACCAGAAAAACCGACGACGACTGGCGCGCCACCTACAGCATCTACTCTCTCAAAAAGCCGCCGCTGCTTCTCCATACCATCGAGGGCGGAGACTTCTATCGCGCTGCTGACTCCAGTTTCGATGGCAACGTGGAGATATGGACCACCGATGCCGTCGCCGTGGTCGGCTTCGATGGCCTGACTTACTCCGATTTCGACTTTCCTCCCACCGTGGTCCTCCGCTTCGAGCACGGCCAGCTCACGGACGTGAGTGCCGAGTTCCCTGTGCGCTACGACCAGCAAATCGCTCAGGTGCGTGCACAGCTCAGCCCGCAGGCGCTCGATCAATTCAAAAGCAGCGATGGCAAGCTGTCCGATGGATCGCTCCCCTGGCCGCAGCTGATTCCGCTTCGCAAAACGAAGGCAAAGGTTCTGGAGATCGTGTGGTCGTATTTATATAGTGGCCGCCAGCAGGAGGCCTGGGCCGCCCTGGCCGCGGACTGGCCCGCTGCCGATCTGGAACGAGCCCGCGCCGCGATTCTCGCCGCTCGCACCAGGGGCATAGACGCTCAGGTGAAAGACATCGCCGGCCCGGCGCACGAACATCACCGTGCACATCCCATCATCTACAACACGCCGGGAACCGTGACCGGCTCGCACAGCGCCGACGATGCCCCGCCCGCCAACCTCAACAACCCCATGGATATGGATACGCTGAACAGCCTTGTCGATCAGCGGCCACGCCCCATCGAGATGAACCGGCAGAACCTCGCGCAATCGGTCGAGACCATCGATCTGGTCATCGATTCTGCAGGCAAAGTCTGGTCAGCGAAACTGGACGGTCCCACCACCGACCCCGAGCTTCTCGATGCCGCAAAGAACTGGAAGTTCATTCCTGCCTTCAAAGGCGGCCGCGCCGTGGCCTGCCGCGACCGCATCGATGTAAGTCCTGAACGTTAACCCGCAATACTCCGGCCGTCGGTTCCCCTACACCCTGTTCCCTGATCCCTACCCTTTGTTCCTCACCCGCAGATCTCCGCCCGTCATCTCCTTCGGCTGGTCAAGCCCCAGCAATGCCAGGATGGTCGGCGAGATATCCCGCAGTGACCCGCCCGGCGCAGCGCGTATTGATTCGCGTCTTCGCTCACGAAGATGAACGGCACCGGATTGGTCGTATGCGCCGTGTGCGGGCCGCCGGTCACCGGATCGATCATCATCTCCGCGTTGCCATGGTCCGCCGTGATCAGCCAGGCTCGCCCCGCCGCGCTGCTTCATCGCCTGATAGATCCGGCCCAGGCACGCGTCCACCGTCTCCACGCCCTTGATCGTCGGCTCCAGCTGGCCCGAGTGGCCCACCATGTCCGCATTCGCGAAGTTCACCACCACCACGTCGAACGCCGTGTCGTTCACCGCCTTCACCACCGTATCGGCAATCCCCTCCGCCGACATCTCCGGCGCCAGATCGTACGTCGCCACCTTCTGCGACGGAACCAGCATCGCGGTCTTCCCCCGGAAACGGCTTCTCGATCCCGCCATTGAAGAAGTACGTCACGTGCGCATACTTCTCCGTCTCCGCCACCCGCAGATTGCGCAGGTTCGCCTGCGCCATCAGGTTCGCCAGCAGGTTCTCCATCGACTCCGGCAGAATCACCATCGGCAGCGTGAAGTTCTTGTCGTACTGCGTCATGCACACGTAGTGCAGGTTCTTCGGAATCTCGCTGCGCGGAATCGTCCGCGTCCAGTTCCTCCGCACGCGATCAGCCCTTTGCCGCCGTCCGCCGCAAGTCCGCTGTTGCGCGCCAGCACCCGCGTAATCTGCCGCGCCCGGTCCGCGCGATAGTTGAACATGATGCACACATCGTCGTCGCGGATCACGCCCGTCGGACGCCCATGCTCATCTGTAACCACAAACGGCACAATAAACTCGTCCGTCACGTCGTTGTTGTACGACTCCTTCACCCGCGCGATGGCGTCCGCGATAGGCTCCGCCCTCGGCCTGGCCCGTCACCATCGCGTCGAACGCCTTCCTCTCCCGCTCCCAGCGCCGGTCGCGATCCATCGCGTAGTAGCGCCCCGAGACGCTGGCCAGCCTGCCCGCCGAACTCGCGCATCTTCTGCTCGAGCGCCGCCAGATACCCTGCCCCGCTGGTGGGCAGCGTGTCGCGGCCGTCCATAAAGGCATGCACGAAAACCTTCTCCACACCCTGCTGCTTCGCCGTCTTCAGCAGCGCGTACAGATGCTCCTGGTGCGAGTGCACCCCGCCGTCGGACACCAGCCCGAACAGATGCAGCTGCGTCTCTCCGCGCCTTCTGCATGGCATCGACAATCGTCGGGTGCTGATAAAAATTCGCCGCTCGCGATCAGCGCATCGATGCGCGTAATGTCCATCTGCACGATCGCGCCCCGCGCCGATGTTCAGATGCCCCACTTCGCTGTTGCCCATCTGCCCGTCCGGCAGTCCCACAAAGTGATCCGAAGCGTGCAGCAGCGTGTTCGGATACTCCGCCAGCAGCTTGTCATACACCGGCTTGCGCGCCAGCGCGATGGCGTTGTTTTCCGTCTGCGCGCGATAGCCCCATCCATCCAGGATGGTCAGAACAACAGGCTTCTTTGATGTAGGCACGATACTCCTCTCCCGGCGAAATCCTCAGGAACCGCACGCTGATCGTCAGCACGGGAATTAGAAAAGAATTGTCATCCCGACCGCTGTCCGCCGCGGCGGACGAAGCGGAGGGACCTGCTTCTGCAGCCGGGTGTCCCACCCCGGCGCGGCGTATTTTCCGCGCCAGGACGGGGTTTCTGAGCTCTGAGCCCTGAGCTCTGTTACTCGCCGTAATTCACGGCCTCGAGGCCGAGAAATTCCGCCGCCTGCCCCAGCTCCTCTTCAATGCGCAGCAGCTGGTTGTATTTCGCGATGCGATCCGTCCGCGACGCCGACCCGGTCTTGATCTGTCCCGCTCCGGTCGCCACCGCCAGATCGGCAATGAACGTGTCTTCGGTCTCGCCGCTGCGGTGCGAAATCACGGAGGTGTAGCCGTACCGCCGCCCCAGCTCGATGCACTCCAGCGTCTCGCTCACCGTCCCGATCTGGTTCAGCTTGATCAGGATCGAATTCCCCACGCCTTCCTCAATGCCCTTCTGCAGCAGCTCCGTGTTGGTGACGAAGATGTCGTCGCCCACCAGCTGGATCTTGTTCCCCAACTCCCGCGTCAGCGTCTTCCAGCCTGCCCAGTCGTTCTCCGCCAGCCCGTCTTCGAGCGAGACAATCGGATACTGCCGCGCCCAGTCGGCATAAAACGCCACCATCTCATCGGACGTCTTCTCGCTCTTGTCCGACTTCTTGAAGACGTAAACGCCCTTCTCCGCGTCAAAGAACTCGCTCGATGCCGGATCGAGCGCAATCGCCACATCCTCGCCTGGCTTGTAGCCGGCCAGCTCGATCGCTTCGAGGATCACCTCAATCGCTTCGGTGTTCGACTTCAGCGACGGCGCAAAACCGCCCTCGTCGCCCACCGCCGTGTTGTAGCCCCTCTTCTTCAGCACGCCCTTCAGCGTGTGGAACACCTCCGCGCCCCAGCGCACCGCATCGGCAAACGTCTCCGCTCCCACCGGCATCACCATGAACTCCTGGAAGTCCACGTTGTTATCGGCATGCGCGCCGCCGTTCAGGATGTTCATCATCGGCGTCGGCAAAATCGATGCATTCACCCCGCCCAGATAGCGGTACAGCGGAATCTTCAGCGCGCTCGCCGATGCCCGTGCCGCTGCCATCGAAACCGCCAGAATCGCATTCGCCCCCAGACGGCCCTTGTTCTCCGTGCCGTCGATCGAAATCATGGTCGCATCCAGCAGCCGCTGATTCGCGGCATCCATGCCCGTCAGCTCCGGCGCCAGAATGCTTTCGACATTCTCCACCGCCTTCAGCACGCCTTTGCCCAGGTAGTGGCTCTTGTCGCCGTCACGCAGCTCCACAGCTTCGTGTTCGCCGGTCGAAGCTCCGCTGGGCACGGCCGCGCGGCCCAGCGCGCCGCCTTCCAGGACAACATCGGCTTCCACCGTCGGGTTTCCGCGGGAATCCAAAATCTCCCGCGCATGAATCGCAGCAATTTCCGTCATAGTGCTCCTCGCAATGTGGTGCTGGATGCGCTCATTGAGTTTGGGCCGCCGATCCACGCGAATCGCTTCCCCGGTGGTCGCGGCAATGGTTTCCAGAAAGGTCATCGAAGGCCGTCCGCCTTCGTCAAAAAGGAGGCTTCCTCGCAGATTCTAACAAAGCAGCGTTGCACCCCATCGTGACCCCCGTCACCCCGATGTCCTGCCACCTCGTCAATCTAAAGCCGTTCAGAAACCGCCCTTGTATCAGGGCACGATTCAAAGGCCCGTTGAAAACACGTAAGTTGCTGATTCCTCAATTTGCTGGATTTGTCAGATTTGCAGCATTCGCAGGTTGGCCGCACAAAAACGCACAATTCCCGACCCTGGAAAGAACAAACCATCCCTAATTCGCTGCCGCACATACAATCGCCGTAGGCACGATGCCATGAAGCAAGCCGCTCTGAACTCGGCGTCAAACGAGCAACTCGTCAAATTATTCGCGGAAGCCGCGATCACCCACAAGGAACTCCGAACAGCAAAGGAAGCAAACCGCGCATTTGATGAGGCCGTGGCCATCGCGAAAGAGCTAAAGCGACGCGGCAACGGAGCACTGGCACTTCTCATCGCGCTGTTTGAATCACCCAACCCTGCGATCCGCATGAGCGCCGCCGGGCTGCTGTTGCCGACCATACCGGAGCAGGCCGAGTCCGTGCTTGAGCAGCTAACAGAGCAGCCTCGACTGCTTGGACTTTCAGCCAAAATGACTCTACGTGAATGGAGAGCCGGTAGGCTGAAATCGCTGATCTAATGGCCAGAGCAGATGCCGAAGCAGATGCCGAGCGTCGATTATGCGTGGACTTCCGCTACACGGAGCCCGCGCTCACCGCCCGCTTCGATTTGGCCGCACAAAAACCGCACGCGAACATTTCCGGGGCTTATCAATCCACAAATTTCAAAGCCATTAGGGTCCGCCCTTGTATCAGGGCACGACTTCAGTCGTGCCGTAAAGATCGCCAAACCGATGGGCTTCAGCCCCTGAGGGCTGCTGTTCGAACCACTTCAACTCCTCAGATTGTTCAACAAACTGCAGCCTCACCACCCTGGTGCGATGTCAGCAATCCCCTCGACCCCTTGCCATCCCGACCGAAGCGGAGGGACCTGCTTTTGTGAGCAGCCCTGTTTTTGTGAACAACCGGCCGGCACGCAACCTCAAATTCCGCAGACCAGCACCTCAGTAACCATACCCTCGGTCTACAAAGGAATTTCGGAACTCCGGAGACGCGCTCTGCGTATGATTGCGCATGAGCCTCGCTGGTACCATCTCGTGGAACCTGGGCATGATGGGGTTCCCGCGACCCTCCGACCGGTTGACAGCACCGGCCGCAGGGCGAGACTCGATCCCTGCGGGGCAGTACCGCGCGCCGGCCGAGCATTGGCAGCGCAAACAACAGCCGGCGGAGAGAATCCTGGAGAAGCCTGTGGAAGCCGAGTGGCAGGTCCTGGTGGAGCGATGCCTCAAGGGGGACTCGTTTGCCTGGACCGAGCTCGTGAAAGCCCATCACCGGCGGGTGTATGGTTTGTGTTTCCGCTTCACCGGTTCGGCCACCGATGCAGAAGATTTAACCCAGGAGGTCTTCCTCAAGGTTTACGGCAACCTGTCGGCTTTCGATCTCACCCGCGGCACCTTCCAGACCTGGATCACCACCATGACTCGTAATCTGCTGGTCGACCACTTCCGCCGTTCCCGGGCGCAGCGGGCGACCGACTCCATGGATGCGGGCTGGGAGGGCAACGGCGAGGACATGCCGCTGGCCCAGCGCCTGGCCGATCGTGGCCCTTCTCAACACGACCGGGCCGTGCAGAAAGAAATTGAGAAAATGGTGCAGGAGGCGTTGACGAAAATTTCGCCCGAGTTGCGCGAAGCCGTCATCCTCCGCGACCTGCAGGACCTGGATTACAAAGAGATTGCCCAGGTCCTCCACATCCCCGAGGGGACCGTGAAGTCGAGGATCAGCCGGGGACGCGCGGAACTCGCTCGTTTGCTGGAACGTAATAAAGGTCAGGTGGTCTAACCATGGCGGAGCAGAACAAATTCGGACAGAAGCCGGAAGGGCTCCGCTGCGAGGAATGGGAGGCGCTGCTCGTCGACGCGCTCGATGGCCTGCTCCCCGCCCATGAGGCCGCCGCCTTCCAGTCGCACAGCCAAAGCTGTGCCGGCTGCTCCGATCTGCTGGCCCACGCCGAACAGGGCCGCGAATGGCTGGAGTACCTGCATACCGAACCCGAAGTCCCGTCGCGGCTGGTAGAGAGAATCCTCGACAAGACCGTCGGCCCCGGAGCCATCCCGCTGCCGGTCGTCGCCGGCGCGCCGGCTGCCGGCGCCGCCGTCATGGCCCTGCCGCGTCGCAGCTTCCACGAAGCCCGTCTGATGATGACCGTGGCCATGGCCTTCTTTTCCCTCGCCCTCACCCTCAATCTGGTGCTCGGCGTCAAGGTCACCAGCCTCCGCCTCGCCGACCTGCGTCCGTCGGTCATCGGCAGTACCCTCTCGCGCCAGTTCTACGGAGCACGAGGCCAGGTCATCCACTATTACCAGAACCTGCGCTTCGTCTATCAGCTCGAATCCCGGATGCGCGAGTTGCGGCGCGATGTCGAGACCCCGCAGCAGCCCGGGCAGACACAACAAAATCAGCAGCCGCAGCAGAAAAACGGCCAGTCCAAAACCGAAGAAGAGGGGTCGATCCTCCGGGCCCGCAGCACCGAGCGGGGTTCCGTGCCGACCGCACAGCCCCCCGCCCTCAGCACAGAGGCCATAAAGATGGAGCCGCCCAGCATCGGCGGCCCTGAAGAAAACAGAACAGAGATAACTACGTTGGCAGAAACTGAAGTCCTCATTTCCCTGGGTCACTCAATAGCCGGGCAGCAACAGAACCCTGAGCACGACGGAAGGAGCCTGGCATGAACTGCGTCAATCATCCCGATACGGCGGTCTCCGCCTTTTGCCAGAACTGCGGAAAGGGCCTCTGCTCGGCCTGCGTCCGCAACGTGCAGGGCAATGTCTACTGCGAACCCTGCTTCGCGTCGCGCATCCCTCCCGGACCGGGCGCGCCGGCAGGCGCTTATCCCCCCGGTTATGCTCCGCCCGCCGGAGCCAACCCCGGCACCGCGACCATCCTCGGCTTCATCCCCGGCGTGGGCGCCATGTACAACGGCCAATACATCAAGGCCATCGTGCACGTCATCGTCTTCGTCGTGCTCATCGGGCTGGCCGACCACTATTGGTTCTTCGGGCTTCTCATCGGCTTCTGGGTCCTCTATCAGGTCTTCGACGCCCACCAGACGGCGAAAGCGCGCCGCGATGGGCTGCCACTACCCGATCCCTTCGGCCTCAACGAGCTGGGCAATGCCCTGGGCGGCCATTCCACGACGCGCCCCATCAATCCTCCTCCGCCGGGGGCAGGCGTACCGCCCCCCCCTCCGCCCTATCCCGACTGGACCGAGCAGGCCCGCCGTCAGGCGCATGACTGGGGCCAGCAGGCCGGCCAGTGGGGCGAGCAGCTCCGCCAGCGGATCGTGACCGAGGCCACGCCCTACCCGCCAGGCTACGGACCCGGACCAACCAGTTCAGGCTTCGTTCCCGGCCCCGGCAGTCCCGGCTTCACAGCAGGTCCGGGCTTCACAGCAGGTCCGGGCTTCGCTGCGGGCTCCGGACCGGCCGCCGGCTACCCGCCGCCACCCCCTCCAGGCTATGTGCCGCCGCCCTGGGGACCTCCGCCGCCGGGCGCTCCGCAAATGGAGCTGGAGCGCGCCCGCCGTGAGCCCATCGGGGCCATCGTCCTGATCCTGCTGGGCATGCTGTTTCTCTTCAACACCCTCGGCTTCTTCAGCTTCGGCTGGATCGGCCATGGGTGGCCATGGATCATCGTTATCATCGCAGTCTGGCTGCTGGCCCGCGGCGGCGGCGCGCGCTTCCGCATGAGAATGCCGCCCCCACCCCCTGTTCCGCCCAGCCCTGAGCCGCCGCAGCCCCCGGCAGGAGGTGCGCAATGAATCAGTACCTCTTCCTGCGCCGCATGCGCGGACCCATCATGCTCCTGGTCTTCGGAGTCACGGCCATTCTCGACGAGTACACCGGTATTCGCTACTCCATGAGCTGGCCGCTCTACATCATCGCGTGGGGCATCCTCAAACTGGCCGAAAACGCGGTCCTCGCCCAGAACCCTCCCCCGCCGCCCGGCGCTTATCCGAATCCTTATCCGGGATACCCGCCGCCGGGTGCCGGTTATGGGGCTTACCCCGGACCCACCCCTCCGCCTGAGGCCCAGCCTCCCACCACCGCTATCGTGCCGGTTCAGGACGAGGAAAGGAGTTAGCCATGGCTGCACCTCCGCCGTATTCCCCGCAGGACGCGCGCTGGCAGGCTCGCCAGATGCGCCAGGCCGCACGCGCACAGCGGGATCAGTGGCGCGCCCAGGCCAAAGCCCAGCGCGAGTACTACCGCCAGTACTGGCGTGGAAACCGCCGCCCCTCCTTCGTCGGCCCCATCGTCCTGCTCACCATCGGCGTCATCGCCCTCCTCATGTCCACCGGACGCCTCGACGCCGTGTCCTTCTGGGGCTGGTATGCCCACTGGTGGCCGGTACTCATCATCGCCCTCGGCGGACTCCTCCTCGCCGAGTACTTCCTCGACTGGAACCAGCCCTACGCCGGCCGGCGCTCCATCGGCGGCCTCATCTGGCTCGTGATCCTCCTCGTCGTGCTCGGCGTCATCTCCCACGAAGGCCACCTCGTCGGCCCCTTCGCCTGGAATTTCTCCGGCAACGACAACGACGACTTCTTCAGCTGGATGGGTCCGGAGCATGACAACGACATCCAGATCGATCAGGTCCTCCAGGCAGCCAAACCGTCCGTGACCGTCAACGACCCGCGCGGCGACGTCACCCTCACCGCCTCCAGCGACGGCAAGATGCACCTGCGCGCGCATCAGATGGTCCACCGCAACTCCGAGAGCGAAGCGAAAAAAGTCTTCGACGAGCTGCGCCCCAAAGTCGATGTTTCCTCATCCGGCGCCGTGGTGACGGTGCCTCAGCGCGACGGCACCCGCGTCGACCTCACCATTGAGGTGCCGCCTGCATCCTTTGCCACCGTCACTGCCGGTCACGGCGATGTCACCGCCGACGGCCTCAACGGCGGCGTCCAGGTCACCGACGACCACGGCGAAGTCAAGCTCGAAGACATCGGCGGCGACGCCCAGGGCCACATGGATCACGGCGACTTCGCAGCCCACAACGTCCAGGGCCGCGTCCTCGTCGACGGCCACGGTGACGACGTCACCCTCTCCCAGATTCAGGGCGAAGTGACCATCAACGGCGACTTCTTCGGCGACATCCATCTGGAGCAGATCGCCTCCGGCATTCACTACCACTCCAGCATGACCACCCTCGACATTCCCCGCCTGATGGGCTCGCTCACCCTCGACAAGAGCGACCTCAGCCTGAGCCAGGCATCCGGGCCTGTCCGCATCGTCGCCAAATCCAAGGACATTGATCTGACCCAGATCGCCGGCGATGCCCACATCGAGGACAGCAATGGCGATGTGAACGTCGTCGCCGCTGCCCCGCTGGGCAATCTCCAGATCGCCGATCACACCGGCAACGTCATCGTCACCCTGCCCGAAAGCGCCAGCTTCACCGTCAGCGGCAGCACCAGCGCCGACGAAGCCGTCCGTACCGACTTCCCCCTCAAGATGTCCACCGAAGGCAACCGTCAGACGCTGGACGGCACCGTCGGACACGGCGGCGTGAAGCTTGAGCTGGAGACCGACCACGGCAACCTGGAGTTGCGGAAGGGCGACAACGCGACTCTTTCCCTGACACCGCCCTCTCCACCGAATCCTCCCGAGCCCCCCGGCCGCGCGAAGCATTTCCGCGCCCCCGCCGGCGCAAAGACCCAGTCCGAGGAGCAGTAGCGAACCTTCGCTGTCATCAGAACCGCCGACGGCGCAGCCGGAAAGTCCAGTGTCGTCGGTGATTCGGCCAAAACAGAACCGACCCCACCTGGTCTGTCCTCCTGGCGCGAAGCGGAAGGATCTGCGCTTGTTGTTTGCGCGTTCACTCGCAACAGGCATGAAGTCGACGCGAAATGTCCAGGTTGCCGATGACACACCTTCGTCCAAACAACAGCCGTCATTCTGAGCAAAGCGCACAGCGCGGAGTCGAAGAACCTCGGGGATTCTCCGTCACCACAGCCGTCTCAGGTTTTCCACCTCTGCGGAGCCCGAAAGTTCCGATTACTGATGACCCGATGTCGGTGAGTGCATCGGCGATTGGGCGCTCGTAGAGCCGCAATCTCAGCTAGTTCTGAGGAGTCGAGTTGATGCCGCCACTTCCCCAGATACGAAACACAAGTGCTGTCGCTCGGGAAGCAAAGATCTTGCTTGCCTCCGCAGGTACCTCAGCCGTATCTTTCCAAGAAGCTTAACCTTCCACAGTTCCCAGGTTCGAAAGGTAGGCAGCACGTCGACATGGCTGAAGACGAAGAGAAGCCGACTTCTCCGCAAGATTCACAACCCCTGAAGGCCAACAGACCTTCGACGAAAAAGCAAAAGAAGAGACGCCGCCGCAAGAAGTCTCCCAAATCAACGGCGGCTGGGGCTGAGGGCACGAAATCGAGGGGGGCGCGGAATTTTCCAGCCTCTACTTTCCAGGATGCTCTGGTGCTTGCCGAAGCATTTCAAAAATATGCCGCGGGCCAGACGCGGGTGCGCAAGCTCACGCTCTTCGACAAGATTGGGAAGAGCCCGGATAGCGGACCGAGCCGCCAGCTAATCACGAATTCGTCGCGCTATGGGCTCACGAAAGGCGGATATCAGGCTGAATTCTTGGAATTGACTCCGGAGGGAGCTCTCGCGACAGGTGAGGATATTTCGCCTCCTAAGAAGTTAGCCGCCCGATTTGATCTCGCAATCAAGAATATTGAGCCATTCAATCTGCTCTATGAGCGCTGCAAGGGCCAGAAGCTGCCGAGCAAGGAATTTCTAATCGACGCTCTGAGAGAATCTGAGCCCGACGAGGGGTCCCTCTCGGAATGTGTGGATACATTTATCCTCAATGCAACGTTTCTGGGGCTGCTCCGGACCATCGCAGGCTCCGAACGTCTTATCACGATCGAACACGGATTGGAGGAGGCGGGGAAAACAGTCGGGTTGCCCGCAGCCCCCTCAACGCAGACTAAAACACCCGATGCCGAAGCAACTACAGTTACTCCTACTCCAGTCGATGGCTACGAGTCGATCTGCTTTTACATTACCCCGATCGGCGGAGAGGATTCGGAGCAGCGGAAGCATTCAGACTTTTTTATGGAGTTCGTGATCACGCCAGCTTTGAAGGAGTTCGGCCTACGACTGGTTCGTGCCGATCAGATCGGAAAACCAGGCATGATCGGCAGGCAAGTACTGGAGCACATCCTGCATGCCCGCCTTGTAATCGCAGACCTCTCGTTTCACAATCCGAATGTGTTTTACGAACTATGCTTGCGGCATGCGACACGGCAGCCGACTGTGCAAGTCATTCGCGCGTCGGAGGATATCCCTTTCGACATCGACCAATATCGAACTGTCAAAATCGACACGAGTGATGTATACGGACTCCTACCCAAACTGCAAACCTACATTTCGGAAATCGCTAATCAAGTTCGAATGGCGCTGAAAGATCCAGACTCGGTGGATAGCCCTGTATCAATGTACTATCCACTGCTCAAGCTGACCTGGAAGGGGTGAAGGCATCGGTCAGACTCAGCTATTACTGGGCGGACCTACGGTTTCAGCTATCGCGAACAGGTCAACGCGCTCATTGACAGGCCTGCGGTCACGTTGGTCAGCGCTACGGAAGTTTCGACAAGCACTTCCGCCCGTCGCCCCCCTTCACTCCGCCGTGTCCCGTTCCTCATCCCCCACAGCCGCCAGTGCCAGAGGCTCATTCTCCTCCACCGCCTGCTCGATCAGCGCCGGAGGCAGCGTCTTGTTCGGCCGGATCCCCAGCTTCACCAGCTTCTCTGCCTGCGACACCAGATTCCCGCTGCCCCGGGTCAGTTTGTTGAGCGCGCTTTCGTAGGACTCGCGTGCATCCCCCAGCTTCCGCCCAATCTTCAGAAGATCCTCGGTGAAGCCGCTGAACTTGTCGTAGAGGGTGCGCCCCTGCTTCGCGATCTGCTCCACGTTGCGCGCCTGCCGCTCCTGTCGCCAGATCTGCGCCACCGTCCGCACCACGCACAGCAAACTGCTGGGACTCACCAGCAGCACATTCTTGTCGTAGGCGTCCTGCCACAGCCGGCTGTCGTTGGCGATGCCCAGCATGAAGGCCGGCTCGACAGGCACGAACATCAGTACGAAGTCCAGCGACTTCAAACCGTACAAATCCTGATATTCCCGCGCCGAAAGCTCCTTCAGGTGGTTGCGCATCGAAGCCAGATGCTGCCGCAGCGCTTGCTTTTTCGCCTCTTCGTCTTCCTCGTTGCAGTAGTCGGTGTAGCTGTTCAGCGATACCTTCGAGTCGATCACCAGATGCCGGTCCTCCGGCAGGTCGAGGATCACGTCCAGCCGCGCATTCCCGCCCTCTTCGCGGCCGAATGTCTGCTGCACCCGATACTCCACATTCCTGTGCAGCCCCGCCGTCTCCAGCAGCTTTTCCAGCACCAGCTCGCCCCAGTCGCCCTGCGTCTTCGACGATCCCTTCAGCGCTGTCACCAAATTCGCTGCGTCCGAAGACAGCCGCTCGTTCAGCGTGCGCAGCTGCTCGATCTGCGTCTTCAGCTCCGATCGCCCAGCGACCCCATCCTTCTCCAGGCTCTCCACCTTCGACTGAAACTCCCCAAACTTCTCCCGCAGCGGCGTCAGCAGATTCGTCAGGTTCGCCTGGTTTTGTTCCGTGAACGCCTTCGACTTCTCCTCGAGAATGCCGTTCGCCAGTACCTTGAACTGGTTCGACAGCTCTTCGCGCGCCGCCTGCAGCAGCGCAATCTTCTCCGCAGCCCCACTGCGTTCCTTCTCGAGCGCCGTGCGCAGCTCCGCAGCCTCAACGCGCGCCGCACCCGCCTCGCGGCGCCACTGCTCCACCTCCGCTAGGCCGCGCTCCAGCGCCTGGCGCACTTCCGTGATCTGTACGTTCAACTGAGTCCCGGCCGTCTCCAGCCGCGCAATTCGCTCCCTCTGCGCCGCTTCGCGTTCGCGGCCCGATTCGATAATCTGCGCCCGCGCCGCCAGCTCCCCAGCCAGATTCTCAGCACGCTGACGCTCCCCACTGGCGCGGCTGACGGCCACCAGCCACGCCACCAGCGCCCCCATCCCCACACCCACCACCAGGCCCACGACAACCGCCAGAATCATGGCCTGACTATACCCCATCCCCGCCCCCCGCTTTACACCATCTGGAGGCCTCAGTAGACTTGGAATTTCGGGGTCAGGGTGAGGTGTGCCTTCGCTGAGTCCTGGCTCGCGCGCACGGATTTGGTCGCATCCCGCCTTCCGTTTTCAGCATCAACGTCAACGCGGTACCAGAGGAGAAATACGCATGGCATCAGGTGTGGAAGAAAAAGTAAAGCAGATCATCGTCGAACAGCTCCAGGTGGACGAAGCCGAAGTCACCCCCGCCGCATCCTTCCAGGAAGACCTGGGCGCCGATTCTCTCGACGTGGTCGAGCTCGTGATGCAGTTTGAGGAAGCCTTTGACCTCGAGATTCCCGACGAAGACGCCGAGAAGATCAAGACCGTCAAAGACGCCATCGACTACATCGAGAAGAACGCGAAAGGCGGCAAGTAACTTTGCAGCGGCGCGTCGTTGTCACCGGCCTCGGCCTGGTATCGGCTGTCGGCAATACCGTACCCGAGGTCTGGGCCAACCTGCTGGCCGGCAAGAGCGGGATGGCCTCCATCACCGGCTTTGACACCACCGGCTTCTCCGTCACCTTCGCCGCCGAAGTCAAAAACTTCGACCCGCTCCAGTTCGTGGACAAAAAAGAGGCGCGCAAGATGTCGCGCTTCATCCACCTGGCGCTGGCGGCTACCCACGAGGCGATGGAGAGTTCCGGCCTGAAGATCACGCCTCAGAACGCTGAGCGCGTCGGCGTCTTCATCGGCTCCGGCATCGGCGGATTCGACATCATCGAGCGCGAGCACAGCAATTACCTCAACGGCGGCCCGCGCAAAATCTCACCCTTCTTCATCCCCGCAGCCATCATCAATCTCGCCGCCGGACAGGTCAGCATCCGCTACGGCGCCAAGGGCCCCAACGAGGCCACCGCGACCGCCTGCACCACCAGCGCCCACTCCATCGGCGACGCCTATCGCATCATCGAGCGCGGCGATGCCGACGTCATGATCGCCGGCGGATCCGAGGCAGCCATCACTCCCATGGGTGTCGGCGGATTCGCTGCCATGCGCGCCCTCTCCACCCGCAACGATGACCCCGCCCACGCCTGCCGCCCCTGGGATCGCGACCGCGACGGCTTTGTTGTCGGCGAAGGCGCCGGCATCCTCGTGCTCGAGGATCTGGAGCACGCTCAGGCCCGTGGCGCCAAAATCCTCGCCGAAATCATCGGCTATGGCATGAGCGCCGATGCCTACCACATCACCGGCATGCCTGAGGATGGCGACGGCTGCTATCGGGCCATGCTCAACGCCCTGAAGAGCGCGAAGGTCGAGCCCCACCAGGTCGACTACGTCAACGCCCACGCCACCTCGACGCCCATCGGCGATGCCACCGAGTCCAAGGCCATGCAGCGCCTCTTCGGTGAACACGCCACCAGCCACAAGCTGTTGATCAGCTCCACCAAATCCATGACCGGCCACCTCCTCGGCGGCGCGGGCGGTCTTGAAGCGGGCATCACCATTCTTGCCCTGGCCAACCAGACGGCTCCGCCCACCGCCAACCTCGCCCATCCCGATACCGAGTGCGTGCTCAACTACGTCCCCAATCACCCGCAAAAGGGATCGCTGCACATCGCTCTGTCCAACTCCTTCGGCTTCGGCGGCACCAACGGCTCCCTCATCTTCCGCCGCTGGGAATAACAGCAAGCCAGGCGATGCGGAGCGGGTGAAAGGTGCCTGCCTCTCAGGCTATGTCCTGGGGCTTAGGTTCTCAGGGTTATGTCCGGGTTGCCGGTCGCACGACCGTTCAGGCAGACACACTCTTTAATTGGGCGAAGGCTTCTCGATGTGATCGACGACAAGAACGCGGACCGGGCCCTTCGACGGAACAAGCCTGAGCCCAAGCTGTTCGTGGAGCGCCGTAAAGAAATCCGCTTCAGATTCTTCGCTGCCACCGCCTCCCGCATCGGCATTCGGACGCGAGCCCTCCGGCCGCCACCGCAGCTGAATGTCGTATTTGCCGGTGAGGCCGGTTTTATCCACCACCGTGCGGCCCGCCAGCTCTGAAAGGATCTCCAGCAAACTCGTCATCGAAACCGCCTGACAATCCATGGTGCCGTAGCCAACGCGCATCATGCCCGCGGAGCTTTGCCCCTGATCATCCTTCAGACCGTTGGGATAAGTGTCCCCTGGTTTTGCTTCCCTGAGTTTGGATCCGCCCTTCGCTGCGACCAGGTCATATTCGGGAAGCTCCCTCGATTCCCAGTGAGCCGCAAAGCTGAAACGATCCACCAGCAGCGACAGCATCATTTCGTTTTTTTGCACACGGCTGAGCTTATCCAGTTTAGGAACATCCGACTCGCTCACCTTGGCAGCGACATCATATTTCTCCGTGTTCACCCAGGCGGGCGCTCCGATAATCTGATCGTCGTTCGCGTTCAGGAACCCGGCAGCCATATGAATGATGAAGATCAGCGGCGCGTTCTGGATCTGCATCCCGTCAGGCGTCGATTTCGTCATCACCATCGTGCCGCCCGGGGCGCTGGGTTTAACGGTTGCCACCTCAAACGCAGGAAGCTCTTTGGAGGCCTCTACCCTGGCCTGTGCCCAGGTACGCGTTGCGTGCAGCACGCCGAAGACCACGGGCAGGGAAAGTGCCGCTGCACCGGCAGACGACAGAAGTAACTTTCTCCACCACCCCAGCTGCCGCACAGTGTGTCCAGCCAGGATGCGCGTAATGCGCTTGTTGAGATCGGATCCCGTTACCCCTGACGTGCAGATCAGGGGCGATTCGATGTAAAGCCTGCAGACGCTGACAATGCTCTCCGCATATACATTGGCTGCACTGCCGGCCTGCAATACAGCTTCATCGCATGCACGCTCCCGTTCCTCGATCAGCCGCGTCCGAATCCACCACACCGGGGGATAAAACCAGAACAGCGTTTCGACCGTCGTGTGCATCGCAAACGTCAGGTTGTCGCGCTTCCGCACATGGCACATCTCGTGCGCCACAATCGCTCGCAACTGCTCCGCCGTCAGCCTTTCGAAAATCCCCTCGGGCAGTAACAACGCCGGCCGCACAATTCCGAAGATTCCGGGTTCCATCCTGTCCGCCGACAAAAAGACCGGCACATCGATGGCAAGGTCCACCGGAGTCGCCGCCCGCTTCGCCTGATGAACGCTCCACCATGCCCCCACAACCCGGCTCGCAACCACCACTGCTCCGCTCGCCCAGACCGCGAGCACCATCCACGGCAGCCAATGCACGTGATGCGCCGCAACCGGCGCCGCCGCGCCGAAAGAGTGCCCCGCCGCGAACGGCTGCGTTACCTGTTCCACCACTTGTGCCACGGCCAGTGGCTCCGCAGCCGCCACCGGCAGCAGAGACCGCAGCGACTCGCCCGCCGCAATCAACCATGAGAACGGCAGCAGAAACTTCGCGCTTGCGGCGAACCACACCCAGTACCGCGCCCGCGCATGATTCTTCCTGAGCGCACTGGACAGCACCCACGCCATCCCCACCACCACCGTCGACTGCCACAGGTGATTCACCACCGCCGCAGTCCAGCTCTCGCTCCAACCCAACGGAATCGTCACGACTGCTTCTCCTTCCCGGAGTGCCTTTGCAGCGTCCTCTCCGCTTCCCTCACGTCCTCAAGCGTCACTTTGCCCGTGTCCACGAGGTGCGCCATCACCGACTGCGAGCGACCTCCAAACACAGCGAGCAATTCGTCGATCAACCGGCGTTCGGCTGCTTTGCGTGAAACCGAGGCAGAGAAAAAATGGACGTTGCCGACCTTCCTGACCCGATGGACGACTCCCTTCGCTTCCATGCGGTAGACGATGGTTTGAATCGTCGTGTATGCCGGCCTCCGCTTGCCCGGCAGCGATTCCAGGATCTCGCGAATCGAGGACTCGCCGCTGGCCCATAGTGCCTCCATAATCTGAAATTCCAACTTCGTCAGCTTTGGGGCCACCACACTCACTCTCCTACTTGCGTAGTAGTTCTACTACTCATGTAGGCGGGATGTCAACTAACGTTGCCAACGATTCGAAACAGGCCAGTAACTTCTCTGTCCGTTTCGCCGCCAGCATTTCCCCTAACGAGCACCATCGGTCCGGGAACCGGTGCTCTGACCGGATGATTGGGTCCCTTGCGCAGGATGGTCCCGCGTGAGCGGGACGGCGGTGACAGCCCCGGCTTTCACAGCTTGCAGAAAATTCGTTGTTTTGAAGGACACATTTTTAGCAGTGCCGCAGGTGCCAGAAATAACCTCGCTGTTTTGAAGGGGCACAGCTTTAGCTGTGCCGTAAGTGACAGAAAATAAGTTGGGCTTTATAGCCCCGGAGCAGCGATTTCCGGCCTCAAAGGGACTCTTCCGCTGGCAGGCGCGTAAGTCTGTCCAGCGGGAATAGCCCCCAGCGACAACCTGCAAGAGTTTCCCGGCCCAAAATCACAGGAGACCAGCACAGGTCCGCACACCGTTCGCCTTTGCCAACCGAGCAAACCGCCAGGGAGCTTTTCCACAGGAGGCGCCGAGGATAGGGAAAGAAGAAGTTGCCGAGGCTGACGTATACTCCGCTGCAGCTTTCAACCTTGCTCGAAAGAGGCTCCCAATGACGCAGTGGCAACTCCTTCGCCCGGCGGCCGTGGCCATCGCCAGCGTGTCGGCCCTGCTCGCTTCCACCGCTCCTGTCGTCGCTCAGAACCCGGGGGGTCACGGCAGGATTCTGGCCGGATTCTTCGAGGAATGGAGCATCTATTACGCCAACTACAATCTCGCCGATCTGGAAAGCAACGGCTCAGCGGCCAGGTTGTCCCACCTGATCTACGCCTTTGGCGACGTCTCGGCCAGCGCGACCGATCCGGCCTCAAATACCTGCGTGATCGCCGATCCCTATGCGGATTTCGAGGACGCAAGCCTTCCTCCGGTGGGCGGGATTCCCGATGTTTGGCCGCTGTACGGAAACTTCGCGGAGATCCTGAAGCTGAAGCAACTGCATCCGGGGCTGAAGACCCTGATCTCCCTCGGCGGCGCCAGCGCGACCGAAGCGCAGGCGTTCTCGACAGCGGCGAGCACCCAGGCCGGGCGCCAGGCATTGGCGGCGGCGTGCATCAACATGTTTATCGCCGGGAATGTCGGCAGCGACTGGAACGGCAATATCACCGCTCCAGGACTGTTCGACGGATTCCACATCGACTGGGAGTTTCCGGCCGCCACCGACAAGCAGAACTTCACGCTCCTGCTGGCGGAATTCCGGAGACAGCTCAACGCCCTGAGCGCCCAGACCGGCAAGCAGTATCTGCTGACCTTCGATGGGCCGGCCGGATCGCAGAATTACACCAACATCGATCTGCGGCAGGCTGCGCAGCAGGCCGACTTCATTACCGTCGACGGCTACAACTACGCAGGCACGTGGGAGAGCGTGACCAATCATGCGTCGCCCCTGTTCGATTCCCGGCAGGACCCGACCTTCGGCCAGCAACTCGACATCAACGACACCGTAACGGCCTACCTGAAGGCCGGGGTTCCCCCGCAAAAGTACGTGATGGGCGTGCCTCTGTATGGCGCCGGATGGTCGGGTGTGTCCGCGGCGAACCACGGTCTCTACCAGAACTCGACCGGGGCTTCGGCGGTTCCGATGGCCAACGGCATCGGCACCTGCAGCGACCTGAGCGGGAGTACGCCAGGCTGCGATCCATTGCTGACCCCGGGGACGGCGACCTATGGGACGCTGGCCAATCTTCAGGCGAATGGCTATCAGAGCTATTTCGACTGGAGCCGGATCGCGGTCTGGCTCTACAACCCCAAAACGGAAACGTTTTTCACCTACGACAATCCGGAAACAGCAGCGCTGAAGGCGGCCTACATCACTCTGCGGGTTCCGGGCGGGCTGGGGGGAGCCGCGGTCTGGGCTGTGAAGGATGACGATGCGCACGGAACGATGGTGAAGACGCTGGGGGCCTGGCTGGGCCGCTAGGCAAAAATTCCAAAGTCGCGCTATTGGAACTGCGCAGCGAGTTTTTTCATTGCTGTATTTTCGCGGATTACGTCACCGCCCTCTCGACTGTACAAAGCAATCTCTGCAGCAATGGCGCGACCGAGAATTCGCTGATCGATATTGCCAAACGGCCCCGGCACGAGTCTTCCCAACCAACCGACCCACGCCGGGGTATGAGCGTTGCCGACAATGATGCCGGGGCGAAAGATGGCGAGGCGCGTAAACCCGATGTTGCGTACCGTGTCTTCCTTCATGCCCATGATGCGGGCATAGCGAAACCGGCTGCGGGCTGAGCTTCCTGCCGCAGACAGCAGGCAAAACTGCGCGATTCCGGCGTCGTGGCAGCCGCGCGCAAAGGCGCCGACGACGTCGAGTTCAAGTCGTTGCAATTCCTCTTCGCTCCAGCGCGCCGATCCCGAACCGACACCCACACAGCTCACTGCGCTGACGGAACCCTGGCTTAAACCTTCGCGGGCAACGGCAGCAGTGCGCTCGGCAAAGTCGGCAGCGCCGGTATCAAGAACGATGTTGCGCACCCGCGACCGCGCCGCAATGGGCTTTCTGGTAACCATCACCACTTCCCGGCATTGCGGAATTGCCAGCAGTTCTGCAACGACTGCACCACCGACTTGCCCGGTACCACCGAGGATCATTGCCGCGAAATTCTCGGCCTTCATCAACATGACCTTTGCCTTAGGTACGGATACGACAGCCCCGTTCACCCCAGGAGAGAAGGATACCTGGTCTCGGTTCTAAATTGAGCCTATGAGGCATCGCTTTTCTCAGTGGGCGCTGTCAGGCCAATGCCCTCACGCACGGATTCCCGCCGTATCGTCGCCCATCCGGAACTGGTAATAATCCCCTTGACGCACGTATTACTGAATCAATTACTTAAATAACGAAAGGACACAAACTGTGGACACCGTGACGGGGAAGATGACAATCGGCGAGATGTTGAAAAATCCAGAAAATGTGCGACGAATTATCGCAATGCTTCATTCGACAACGATGGCACGTCCAAAAACCCCATTATTGCGGTCACCGCGCTCCAGGGGAAGAAAAGCAACATCGTCTTCGGAGCGCCGGAAACCCTAGCCATTTTGAGGAGCGTTTCCATCGTTCCCTGATGTTCCACCCAAATGCCGTGGTCTTCCACTTTGCGCAAGGTCATAACCTCGAACGTCTCGCTGTTGGGGAAGGGGATTGATGCGAGGATTTGCTCCCCTTCCATTTCCTTAAGTGTCTTGATATCGCTTGCCATAGTGGCCGAATTATACGGGTATCATCGTAGGCGTGAGCAAGCCCAAACGCCTGAACGCGATGTCCCGTTTGGTCTTAGTCAAAGCTAAGGTTGAACGGGCCAAACAGAACCTCATCGACATGGAGACTCTTCTCGGCCGACATTACGGACACAGAGTTGGAGTCAATAAGCACAGAAAAACTGCGTTCCACGGAATGCCTGATTCCTATGACATCCCCATGGACGCGCTTACTGCGGCGGGAGACGTCGTCGGCAATCTTTGGGGAGCTTTGGATCACATGTGCTACCAGCTTATCGACGCCTTCAGTCCTTCTGTCGGCGAGGACATTCTGGAGCAAAGCGCCTTTCCTTTTGCGAAGGACGTGACCCGGTACAAAGACGCCAAGCGTCGCCGAAAAGTAGAGTTCATGGATCCTGGCGCGGTAGTAGTCATCGACAGTCTCAAGCCTTACCCTAGCGGTAACGATGCGCTCGCTTTGCTCAACGAGCTTAACAATTACAGCAAACACCGAATGCTGGTGACTGTTGGATCGTTTGTCCACGCTTCCGCTGACTGGATCGGACGATACAGCCTGACTACGGGATTCCTTCTGATAAGCGGCGCACCACACTTCAGTGGGATTTATGATCCTTCGGAAATGCACAATAACCCGCAGACGGCCGCTAGCAAACCGGTTGCTAAGTTCAATGCGGGTGGGGGTAATGCGATGCTCCCAACGCTGCATTACCTCGTTGATTTGGTCGATGGCATTCTGGACCCGTTCTTGCCGTTCCTCGATTCCAAGTGACACATCCGCCTTTCCGGCGGATCGTGATACGCTCCGCCTAAGCGGAGGATCAAAGCAGCATGAGCGGCAACTCACGCGGCAAGGAACCGAACGCGAGTCATCGGCCTTTCAAGCCATCGGCGGAAGTAGCATCGAAGATGCACCCAGTCTCCCGCTAGGCGTTTACAAATCTGATCCGGCGTGCGGCTAATTCACACGGTCCGCAACCTGATCCAAAAGCGAAACGAACATAGGCTCTTCGGCAAACCGGCGGTTGTAACGGAAGCTGTACTCGTCCAGATAGAAGTGGAGATACTTCCGGCTTACTGAGTGATAAACCCCGCCGATTCCGCGCTTTACCAAGCTCCAGAATCCCTCGATTGAATTGGTGTGGGCATCACCCATGACGTAGATGTTCTGTGCGTGTTGGACGCGCTTGTGGACGTAGCCGTTCTCTGCCGTGGCCAGATTGTTGTAGATCGAAATATTCATCCGCATAGACCGTGCCCCGGAACTTACAGCAGCCAGCATCTCGGGAGTGAACTACTCTCCAATTTCCCGATCAACCGAGCCCCGCACCCGCCGAAAATCCGCCTCCCCTACCGCGCCGCATCGATCTCGACGGCAGGATAGGCCTCGACATACTCCTCTCCGAGACAGCCGTAATAAGCAACCGTGCGCGCGTCAAAATCGACGTCATACCGCACCACCCCGGCCCGCCACGAGGCGGCGAGGAACTCCGGAAAGCTGCTTTGCCCGGCCTGATCCGTTCGCAGGGCCGCTATCAGCGCGTCGCGATGGAACGCCGGCACGTCCACGGCGCCTGTTGCCAGCGGCGTGCCCTGGAACACCACCGGCCCCAATTCGGTCAGGAACAGGCTTTGGCACGCAGGCAGCGACCACACGTTGCGCGTCACGCCGGCACGCCGCAGCACCTCGGCCAGGTACGGAAATCCTCCAACTTTGGGCCGAATGGCCGCCGCCCGCTCCTGTGCCTGCTGCAGATTCTCAATTGCCTTGCTCATAAGTCTTCTCCGGCCTTTCGTAACCGTCACTTTGACTCAATCGGAACGTCGCGAATCAGCTGGCAGGCGGCGAGCTTGCGCAGAAGCCTCTGCACGGTGGCCCTTTCTCCCTCGCCCAGACACTCTGGCTGCCAACCCTGCCCTTCTCCTCGCGGCGCCAACGGCTCCCTCATCTTCCGACGCTGGGAGCAGCAACAGCAATCGAGCATAGTGGCAATCCGGCGGAGAAGGTTCCACTGTAACAGCCAGTCAGAATTGTTAAACGCGCCGGACAGCTACTCTGTCCGCAAAGCCCGCGCCGGGTCCACGCTGGCCGCCCGCCTTGCCGGAATCAATCCCGCCAGCGCCGCTACCACGCAGATCACCAGGATGCCCGCCGCATAGGTCGCCGGGTCCACAGTGGAGATGCCAAACAGCTGGCTGCGCACCGCCCGTGTCGCCACCATCGCCAGCGGAACCGTGACCGCAATCGCGCTCCCCGCCAGAATCAGTACTTCGCGGACGATCAAACCGATGACCGTGGCGCGTCGTGCTCCCAGCGCCATCCGGATCCCGATCTCCCGCGTCCGCTGCGCCGTCGAGTATGCCAGGATCCCATACAGCCCGATCCCCGCCAGCAGCGTCGCCAGCGCCCCAAAGGTCGCAGCCAGCAGTGCGATCGTTCGCTCTGCCAGCAGGCTGTCGTCGATCTCTTCCTGCATCGTGCTCACGTTGCCTACGATCAGCTTCGGGTCCAGATGCGTAATCGCCGCCCGGATGCTGTTGGCCGCCGCATCCGGCGCCTGCCACGTCCGCACATAGAAGGTCAGCCCGGTGGTTCGTTCCGCCTGCGAGAACAACGTGTACGACGTGGCCATGGCGGGATCGCGCACGCTGATATGTTTTACGTCCCTCACCACCCCCACAATCACCGCGTCCGTCGCCGGCCGGTTCGGGCGGCTCACATGGTGCCCCGGCGCCGCCGCCAGGCTCCCGAAGAAGTGTTTCGCAAAGCTCTCATTCACCACCGCCACCTTATCTGAACTGGCCGTGTCCCCCGCGTTGAAAGCCCGCCCGACCAGCAGCGGAATCCTCATCGTCTCCAGGTAATCGTTGCTCACCCATGGCAGCTCTACGTCAAACTGCTCGTCCGGCTTCGGCGAGTAGCCGCTCACCACCACGTCGCCGTCAATATTGTCCCCGGCCAGGTCGGCATCGTTGGTCGCGCCCACACTGCGCACCCCGGGCAGAGCCGCCACCGTATCCAGCGCCTCCTGTTCCACCGGAGCAATCTGCGCTGCCTGATATCCGGCCATCTGCGGATCGAGGTTAAACGCCAGCAGGTGATCGGTCGCGAAGCCCGCATCCGCATTGCGCAGATTGTGGATGGTCCGCACGAACAGTCCCGCTGCCACAATCAGCAGCAGGCTGAACCCAATCTGCAGCGCCACGCAGGTGCGGCGGAACTTCAGCGAGCCTCCCGCGCCCGTCCCCATCTGCTGCTTCAGCGATTCCGCCAGCCGCGGGTTCCAGAACTGCACCGCCGGTGCCAGGCTGAACAGCAAACTCGCCGCCAGCGCGACTCCCATCGTAAACAACAGCACCCGCCAGTCCAGATCTGCCGTGAACACCGTGTCGCTCCCCGGCCCCGGCGACATCCAGTGGATCAGCAACCGCAGCGCCGGAGGCGCCAGCAGCAGCCCGATGGCCGCCCCGCCCATGCCCAGCAGCAGCCCCTCGGCCAGCAGTTGTCGCGCGATCTGTCCCGTGGTCGCGCCCAGCGCGAAGCGCACCGAAAACTCCCGCACCCGCCCCGCCGCCCGCACCAGCAGCAGGCTCGCCACGTTCACCACCGCCATGGCAATCACCAGCAGCACCATGCCCATAATGATCGTCAGCGGCGTGCGCAGACCATCCCGCATCGGCGAAAATCCTCGCGCCCCGGAGTCCAAATTCAGATGTGCCTGGTCGACAAATCCCTTTCGCGCCTTCGCCGACTGATCACGAGCCAGAGTGAACTCCTGCTCGCGCAGCGCCCGAAACAGCGGGTTCAGGCTCGCCGTCGCCTGCGCCGCCGTCACCCCGTCGCGCAGCCGCCCCGCCACATTCAGCCAGTAGGAGTGATGGTCCGCCAGATAGTCCCACTCCGGCTCGACCACCCGCTGCATCGTGATCGGCACATACACATCCGGTATCCGCCCCCACACCATGCTGTGGAACCCCGGCACCGCCACCCCCGCAATCGTGAACGGCGTCCCATTCACCAGCAGCGTCTTCCCCACCACCGGCGCTTCGCCGAGATGCGTCTTCCAATAGTCAAAGTTCAGCACCGCCAGGGGATTCGCCCCCGGAGCCGTCTCATCCCCCGCCACCAGCAGCCGCCCTACGGCTGGTTGCACCCCCAGCGTCTCGAAGTAGTTCCCGCTCACCAGCTCCGCGCGGACGTTCTCCGCCCGGTTGTCCCACGTCACGCCCACATGGGCCGTCGCCGCCGCGATCAATCCGCTGAAAACCTGGTTCTTCTCCCGCAGATCCCGGTACATCGGGTACGAGAATTCATGCGTGCGCCCATCGGTATCGCCGCCATCCGAGTTCATGTGTCCTGAATACGTTCCGGCAAAGCTCACCACCACCAGCCGCCCCGGATCTCTCACCGGCAGCGCCCGCAGCAGGGCCTGATCGAGCAGGCTGAAGATCGTGGTATTCGCCCCGATCCCCAGCGCCAGCGTGACCACGGCCACCGTCGCAAATCCGGGATTCCGCCCCAGGCCGCGTATCCCGTAGTGCAAATCCCGCAGCAGCGATTCCAGCACCCACCGCGGCCGTTGCTCCCGGCATTCTTCCCGCGCCCGCTCCCGGCTCCCGAACGCCAGGGCAGCCTGCCGCCGCGCCTCCGCCGCCGGCAGCCCCCTCGCCAGATTCGCCTCGATTTCCCGTTCCAGATGGAACTCCAGCTCCTCATCCACCGCGCCGCGGCTTCTGCCGGTCAGGAAAAAGCGAAAGTGCGTCAGCCATTTACGAAACATAGCGTCTCTCCTTCTGGCAATGCGGACCAGGCATGGCAAGGGGGCTTCAGCCCTGCCATGGAGTACCTCCCCATCAAAGACCCTCAACCCCTGAGGAAAACCTAAATCCGTTCCAGCACCAGATTGATGGCCCCTGCCAGCCGATCCCAGTTCGCCAGCTCGGTTTCCAGCTGCTCTCGCCCCGCCCCGGTCAGCGAGTAGTACCGGGCTCGCCGGTTATTCTCCGACGCGCCCCACTCCGCCCTGATCCAGCCCTTGTATTCCAGGCGATGCAGCGCCGGATAGAGCGATCCCTGGCCGACCTGAAGCACGTTGTCCGAGATCTGCTGGATGCGCTGCGCAATCGCCCAGCCGTGCTTCGCCTCCTGTGCAATAGCCTTCAGAATCAACATGTCCAGCGTGCCCTGCAGCAAGTCTGTGGATGGCGGCATTTTCCCCTCGACGTTCGACAGCAGTAGATAAAGCCATGGCTGCTGTCCTGAGTCTGTAATTTCGTTAAAGTATTATTCCCTGGCTATGTATCAGGGCCCGAGTTCTTGTAACAGGGCACGGATTTATCCGTTACATAAAGAGAGCTTTGGCTATGTATCAGGACCCGAGTCTTTCGTATCAGGCGTCGAGTCTTTGTATCAGGGCACGACCTTGGCGGCCATTGAAAACACATAAGTTATTGATTCTGCAATTTGCTAGATTTGCACAATTAGCAGGATTAGCCGGTCCGAAAGACAAATAAAGACAAATTCCCGCTGTCATCCTGAGGAGGGGAGCGACGAAGGATCTGCGGTTGCCGTCTGCTGCCAGCCTGCGCCAAATTTCCGCAATGCCGGTGATACGGCAATTTGCACTTAGTGCGCTTCATCGACGCATTTTCTCTGCAAGAGTAGCGGGGCGCGCGAATATCAAAAGCTGTCTCGGCTCGGCGGGTTCTCGCAATGAACTACAGGAGTTTGGGGCAGACAATCCCTGCCGCAGTATCTGCTCCAGGCTGAGAGCCACGGTATTAGGGCTTGAGTCGCACGGCGTCGCCCCATCGACCCACACCTGCAGAAATCTGAGCGATTTCGGAACCGGCGCCAACTTTGCGATGCCATGTTCATTGGTATGCAGGTCGAAGTGCTCCGCATGCTGGAACAACTCCTGAGGACTGCTTCCACCGAATATCAGGAGGTGAGAGTTCTTGAAAGGTCTGCCGTTCCGGCCATCGACCGCCCGGACGGTGACTCCGTGACCACCATTCTGCGCCTCTGCTCTCACTTCCACAGAGACGATAGCCATCAACGCAAACAGAGACGCTGCTACAGCCCGGACTAACCTCAATTCTGTTCCCATAAGAGCTTTCGCGGGATTATGACTGGAGCGCCCACATGCCGCAAGCGGATCGTTACGAGTCTACGGCTGGCGATACGGCAATCTCGTGCGAGCTTCGCTGAGGGCGTCGGGCGGAGAGACAGCCCCATCCGTCGTTGCGCCCGTTGAGAAGGCTTGCGATCGCTGCTACAAGAAATGTGTTGAAAGCAAAGTGTTTGAGAAGGATTCTTGCAATCAGGGCACGACTTCAGTCGTGCCGCAAGATTCGCCAAACTGATGGGCTTCAGCCCCTGAGGGCCGTTGTCCGAAAATTGTTCAAAGAGACTTCAACCTCACCACAGTAGGTCGGCCTCTTGTCGAGTGTCAAGGGGACCGATTCCAAATTTGTGACGGTTGATCCCGCTGGGACGGAACTCGCCCCGCTCAGGCCAAAGACTGCTGTCAGGACGCCTACGCTACGGACACTCTGACCGCCTGGCGCTCTCGCCATGGCCGCGTCACGGCCATCAGCAGCAGGTGAGCGATGACCGCTCCGCAGAAATCCAGCGCTACGTCCCGTGGTGTGCTCGTCCGCCCCGGAATAAAGCTCTGATGCCACTCATCCCAGCTTGCCAGCAGCAGGGTACAGAGCAGAGCCAGCCCCCCCGCCCGCCAGAAGCGCGCCCGGAATTCCGGCCACCGATCGTACAGCGTCGTCCGCCAGGCATCGAAAAAGCCCAGGCTGATCGCCCCATAACCGGCAAAATGCCCGCTTTTACGAATGTAATGGTGGATTACATCCCAGCGTGCCGGTTCCACGGGCCCGAACAGCTTGATCCAGATTGGCAGCAGCCAGCGGCTGGTGTTGCTGGCGGACATCATTGCGGTCGACTCCACCACGATGACCGCAATCCCCGCCAGGGCGGGAAGCCAGTGCAGGAACAGCCGTTTACGTGGAATCGACAATCTCTCTCCGGCAAAAACGAGGGCTTTTCTTCAGAATACATGCCCCCGGCGCCCCGGGACTGCAGCTTGCCATCGGGTTTCCCCGTCCATCCAAACGTGATAAAACAAACCCTGATCCCCCAGATAGGACCCGCATGATCAGTCAGGAAAAGGTCCTCATCGTGGAAGACGAGCCGCACGCTCTTTCAGGTTTGGCAGAGCTTGTCTCAGGATGGGGCTACCGCACCGAAACCGCCCGCGATGGCGTCGAAGCACTCGATAAAGTAACGGCCTGGCAACCAGGCATCATTGTCTCCGACCTCAAGATGCCCCGTATGGACGGTCTGGAGCTTCTTTCGCGTCTCGGCGAAACCAGTGAGAAGGTCGCCGTCATCATGCTCACCGCTCAGGGCTCCATCGAAGCCGCGGTCGAGGCCATGAAGAGCGGCGCGTACGACTTCATTCAGAAGCCGGTCGACCCCACACGCCTGCGCGCGATCCTCACCAACGCCTCCCGCCAGCGCGAAACCGATCGCGAGCTGGAAGTCACCCGCCGCAAGCTGCGCGAAACCGGCGTCCTCGGCTCCCTGGTCGGCGCCTCCCGCAAAATGCAGGAGATCTTTGCCCTCATCGAGCGCGTGGCTCCCAGCAATGTCTCCGTGCTCATCACTGGCGAAAGCGGTACCGGCAAGGAGCTGGTTGCCCGCACTCTGCACGATCTGAGCCCGCGCCGCGGCAAGGCCTTCGTCGCCGTGAATTGCGCTGCGATTCCGGAGACCCTGATCGAAAGCGAGATCTTCGGCCACGAAAAAGGTGCGTTCACCGGAGCCATCGAGCGTCGTGCCGGCTGCTTTGAGCTGGCCGAGGAAGGCACCCTCCTGCTCGACGAAATCGGCGAAATGCCCGTCGCCACCCAGGCTAAGCTGCTCCGCGTCCTCGAAGACCGCAGGCTGCGCCGCCTCGGCAGCAAAATCGAGTCGCCGGTCGACGTCCGCGTGCTGGCTGCCACCAATAAAGACCCTGAACTGGCCGTCGACGATGGTCATCTCCGTGGCGATCTCTACTACCGCCTCAACGTCTTCAACATCCACCTGCCCCCTCTCCGCGAGCATAAGGAAGATATCCCCGCCATCGCCGACGCGATGATCTCGGATATGAACCAGAAGCACCAGCGCCGTGTCACCAGCCTCGACCACGAGATGCTGGCGCGTCTCATGGCCCACGACTGGCCGGGCAATGTCCGCGAGCTTCGCAATACCATCGAGCGCGCCGTAGTCCTCTGCGGCGACGGCCAGCTCCAGCCTCGTCATCTGCCGCCCGGCTTCGGTACCCGCGCCTCCCGTCCCTCCGCCGAACTGCCCAGCAATGCCATCCAGCTGGAAGTCGGTGCCACTGTCGACGATGCCGAGCGCCTCCTCATCTTCAAGACCCTCGAGTCCACCCACAACAACAAGACCCGCGCTGCCGAAATCCTGGGCATCAGCCTGAAAACTCTGCACAATAAACTCAGAGAATATGGCAGCGCGGCCACGACAGCCGGGGCGCTGGAAGAATAATGTAGTTCCATCAAGGCCGCCGGCCACGCGCCGGCAGGCTCGCCTTGTCGCTCGGCCACGCTGAGCGCAGCCGCAGCTATTCATGCGTCTAAAGACCAAACTCGTCGTTGCCATCACCGGACTCGTCTTTACCGTCGTGGTGGTCTTCTCCTGGATCTCGCTCAGCCAGCTGCTCCGGCAGCACATCGAGCAGTCCTGGGCGGCCAACGACATCATTGCTCACAACGTCGTGTTTCAGGTCCGCCAGGCGCTCGATACCGGCCTCGCCGGACGGCATTTCGATCCGAATGATCCCGTGGCCGTCCGTGCTGCTGTAGCCAGTGCTCTTCGCGAGGATCCCGGCCTCATCGCGCTTCTCAACTCCGTTATCAACTACTCCCCTACCGTTCTGGACGTCGCCATTGCCGACAGGAATGGCCAGGCCCTGGTCTCTGCGCCTGAAAGTTCCCAGCAGGATCAGCTTCTGCCCAACCGGCCCGATTACACCCTCCTGCGCCGCCAGTCTCTGATCCACACTCTGCGCATCATCTTCGGCAAGCCCCGCGTCTATAACGTCACCTCCGGCCTCGACCGGAACAATCAGCCCTTCCTTACCGTCCGCATCGGCATCCGCACCACCTTCCTGCGCAGCGCATTCGAACAGCTGCTGTTCGAATCCCTCAGCTTCATTGGCTTCGCGATGATCATCTCCGTCGTCGTTGCAGCCTTCGTCGCCAACCTCGCCCTGCAGCCTATCGAGCAGATCAGCCAGCGCCTCGACCTGCTCGCCACCCAGGAGGAGCTCGCTGAGAGCGCTGCTCGCGAGGCTGCGCGCCGTGCCGCCGAAGCGGAAATGCCCCGCAGCCTGGCGGCCCTCCCCGAGCAGATCCTGCGCCGCGGCGAAGATACCGTCGCCCAGGTCTCCGGCAAAATCGAGCGCCTCGGCAAGCGCATCCGCAACGTCGAGGAAGTCTTTTCGGCTCTACGCGAAAACCTGGACCAGATCCTCTCGAATCTGCAGGACGGCGTCATGCTCTTCACCCGCGATGCCCGCGCCGTGCTGGTCTCCAGTTCCGTCGAGCGCTTCCTCAATATCGACCGCGACCGCATCTTCGGAGCGGAGGTCCGCGAAATCTTCGATCGCAGCACCCGCCTCGGCCGTACCGTTCGCGATGCTTTTGAAGGCGGCATGTCCATCGTTCAGGAGGAAGTCACCACCGAAACCGGCCGCCGTGTCGAAGTCTCGCTCGACTTCATCCACGATGAGCACTCCCGCGACCGCCACTCGCTCGGCGCTCTGCTGACCATCCATGACCTCGAATCGGTGCGCGAAATCGAAACCGAGCTTGAGGTCTCCCGCCGCATGGCTGCCATCGGCCGTCTCACCGCCGGCGTGGGTCACGAAGTCAAAAATCCCATCAATGCCATCGTGGTTCACCTCGAACTGCTCCGCAACAAGATCCAGGCAGGCGCCGACGCCATGCGCCACCTCGACGTGATCCAGAGCGAGATCCGCCGCCTTGACCGCGTCGTGCAGACCCTGGTGGACTTCTCCCGGCCCGTCGAACTCCAGCTCCGCGATCAGGACCTGCGCAGCGTCGTCTCCAGCGTCCTGATGCTCGCGTCCGCCGAGTTCGAAACCCGCGGCATTGCCGTCCAGAGCCAGGCGCCGGTCCGCGCCGTCCTCTGCCGGGTCGATGCTGACCTGCTCAAGCAGGCGCTGCTCAACATCGTGCTCAACGGTGCCCAGGCCATGGCCACCGGCGGCTTACTCGAAGTGCATCTGCTCGAGGAGGGCCGCTGGGCCAGCATCTCCGTGCGCGATCATGGCGAAGGGATTCCCGACGAGATTCGTCCCCGCATCTTCGATCTCTACTTCACCACCAAAAAAGAGGGAAGTGGCATCGGACTCGCCATGACGTATCGCATTGTTCAGATGCATCACGGCCAAATTGACGTAGAATCGAAGCCGGGAAGTGGAACAACATTTGTGCTGCGGCTTCCCATCATTTCTGCCGGTTCGGGACAACGCGCCAACTCGGAGGCCCCGGAAAACGCGTTGCCCGGCGAGCTCGCTCGCCAGGGTGGTGAGACCCTGCCAGAAAGGTCCGGACCATGAGATCCGGGAAGAGTATCGCGGCGCTCGCCCTCCTCGCGCTCCTGACGGCTTGCGGTCGCCATAAAACCTCCGCTGCTCCGCCCCAGGCGGCGCAGGCGCCCTCTCTGCCCCCCGCGCAGATGGCCGAACTCATTTCTCCCGTCCCTCCTCCGCTGCCCATCACCACCGAACGCCCCATCAAGCTCGATACCAACGTTCCGCCCGACGTGAAAACCACAACCGTGGCTTCCGCGCCCAAGCGCTCCGTCAGGCATCATCCCAAAGCCGCGCAGCAGGAGAACGCGCAGCAGGAGACGCCCAAAGCTCCTGTCGCCTCGCCCCCCGCTCCACCGCCTGCCAATGAGCCGCCTGCCCCCGAGGTAGCCAGCGGTCAGCCTTCCGAAATGTCGCCCATCGGCCAGCTCTCCACCACCAATGGAGATGCCAATACCGCCGACCGCCACGCCATCTCCGATCAGATCGACGGCACCGAGAACACCCTCAATGGGATCAAGCGCTCGCTCACCTCGGATGAGCAGAAAACTGTAACCCAGATTCGCACATTTATCACCCGCGCCCGCGATGCTCTCAAGGTCGATGATCTCGACGGCGCCCGCACTCTCTCCACCAAAGCGAAGCTCCTGCTGGAAGAACTCACCAAGCAGTAACACCCCAGGCAACGCAACCGCCCCCTACCAGCTTCCAGCTACAGCTTCCCGCTGCCCTACCTCTCGCCCCACTTCAGCTTCAATCGCAGCAGATCGAAGAACCCGTTCTCGCCCAGCCGGATCAGGTTGACCGAATAATCCGATCGCCGGCAACGCAGTTCATCGCCCACCCGCAGCTGCACCGCCTCCTGCCCATCGACGGTCAGGAAGGTCTGGTCGGGAATGCCCTCGATCCGTACGCAGATGCGCGATTCGCCCCGCAGCACCATCGGCCGCAGCGTGAGCTGATGCGGGCAAATCGGCGTAATGATCAGCGAGTCCACGCCCGGAACCAGCACCGGCCCGCCTGCCGCCAGCGAATACGCCGTCGACCCCGTCGGTGTGGCCACGATCACTCCATCCGCCCGAAACGACGCGGCGAACTGCTCGTCGACCTCCACGCCGAACTGACCCATCCGCGCGATGGCGCCCTTGGCGACCACCACGTCGTTCAGCACATCGTGAGCGCATTGCAGTTTGCCGTCGCGCCACAGCTCGCTGTGCAGCATCGAGCGCGCTTCCACGCAGCACACCTTCTTCGCCCAGGCGTCCAGATGCGTGTACAGATCCGACAGACGAACTTCCGTCAAAAATCCCAGCGCCCCCAGGTTCACGCTCAGGATCGGCACCCCTGTCCGCGCAAACACCCGCGCCGCCGCCAGCAGCGTCCCATCGCCGCCCAGCACAATCACCAGCTCCGGATCGAGGGCGGGCAGCTCGGGGCGCGGATACACGCGCTCGTCCACTACGTACGTCCCACTCACGGGATCGAGCACGGCTTCGTAACCGTGCGCCTTCAGCCAGAGCACCAGTTCCGGCAGCAGGGGCCGAAGTTCTTCCTTCTGTGGCTTGGAGATAATCGCAACGCGCGGCATGGAATTCAGTGTACCGCCCAAAACGAAAGCGGCCAGCTTGCGCCGGCCGCCTCAAGTGCTGCCATGGATACTGCTTACGTCGTCGAGCGGCTCTTCACCGCCAGGAACTGCGCCGGTACAGGTGTAGGACTTCCATTGGTCAGAGCCGGACTGATGGTCTGTGTATCTGTCGGTGTCGCGCCGGTCGTGTCGATCAGGTGAACCAGATTGTCGCCGCTGGTACTGACAAAGAAGATCGACCCATCCGGGCTGAAGACCCCGGCAAGAGGTGCCTGCGCTCCCGAAGTAAGCTGGACGGTGCCCAGCGTTCCGAAGACCGACGTCGTGGTCGTGGATGTTGCTGCCGTTGGAATATAGTACGGCAGCAATCCCGTGCCCGCCGTCGCGCTGTAGGTCACGAAGGCCAGGTTCGAGTACGGCGAGGAAACCACCTGGTGGAGCTCCGTCGGCGTCACCGGCAGCGTCCCCGAGCTGAACGAAGTATTCAGCGTCAGCGGCGGTGAAGAGGTGTTATTCGGGCCGCTGTACGCCGGGCACGCACCGACCGGTACGCCGGGCGGTCCCGATGCCCCCTGCAGCAGCAGAATGTCGGAGAAGCTGGTTCCGTCTGCTCCCAGGATGTGATAGCCGTCTGATGTCGCCGTCACCTGCGCGGTCGGCACCGCCACGTCGCCTGCCGGTGGGTAATACGGCGGCGTCGAGCTCGAGTTTGGACAGTAGCTGCGTGCCGCCGTCGTGTTGCCGCTCAGGAACATCGCTACGTTGGGTACCGTCACCGTCAGCGATGGGCCGCAGAACGGATCCCATGCCGGATTGTAGGCCGGTGCCGCCGGAGTGCCGGCTGCTTCCAGCGGGCAGCTGAATGTGGGCTGGTTGCTCAGCGGATAGCTCGACCATCCGGTGTTCGAGTTGTTCACAAACAGTGTGTTCTGCCCCGTCGCCGGATCGTACCCGTCGATATACACCGTCGTGCCATCTGCCGAATACTGCGCCTTGTTCGCGATCCCGGCAATGCTGGTCGTCGTTCCTGACGATGTGTTGTACAGGTAGATCACCTGCCGCAGCTGATCGTTGATGACCACCGTGCTGTTGGTGGGCGAAACCGCCAGCACCACCCCGGGAACTGAAGTCACTTCTTTCGACAGCGCATTGCCTGTGGTGGTATAGATCATCAGCTCGTGATAGCTGCCGAAATACAGCGTATCGCCGGCCTGGTCCATCACCATCGAGTTGGGGGTATAGTTCAGCCGTATCGGCGTTGCCACGCGCCCCGTTGTCAGATCGAGATAAGAGAAAAAGGGCGACTGCGACGAGGCCATCCAGAGCTGATTGCTCACTCGGCCCGGCGAGTCGATCGTCAGCGTGTTGCCTGCCACCGGCATCCCGTTCCCCAGCAACCCGATCAGGTTAATCGGCGAAGGGTTGCAGGAGGGCGGCTCGCACAGCGCCGTCACGGTGGCGTGGCTCGGGAAGGTCGACGTAATCAGACCCGTGTTGTTCACGCTCAGGTTCTGCGGCTGCGTCGAGGCATAACTCAGCGTCAGACCCGTAATCTTCTGGTTGTTGGTGTCTGTGACCG
The DNA here is from genome assembly GCA_963825195.1 of uncultured Acidobacteriota bacterium. Classification (GTDB taxonomy): domain Bacteria; phylum Acidobacteriota; class Terriglobia; order Terriglobales; family Acidobacteriaceae; genus Palsa-343. The sequence continues at coordinate 1,968,444 of CAWGSD010000005.1, read as the reverse complement.
TCGAAACCACCGTCTGCGGTGAACTCGGCGTCACCGTAGCCGTCGTTCCCCCGTTGATCGACAAGGCAATGTTCTTCGGCGGGCAAGTGGAGAAGTAGCCGGCCGCCGAGGTTACCTCCGACACATTGGCGTTGACGATCGTCGATCCGGGCAGATTGGCCGTCGCCGTGCCGTTGGGATTCGGTTGGCCCGCGTTCCCGGTCACCGGGTTCGGATTGGTCGGGTTCGTCGTGTTGTTGATCGTCACCACATTGGTCGTGACCGGAGTAAACGTAATCGTGCCCACGCCGGCATTCGCGCACGATGTCGCGCACGTTGTCGCATCGTTCGCGCAGGGGCTGCATAGCGTCACCCCGCCCGGTCCCGTCGCCGTCGTCTCCGCCAGCAGCGGCAGCGCCTGTCCTGACGCATTGGACAGCGTCTGTCCCTGCGAAACGCACGCCGCCTGGCTCGGGATGGTCATCGACGTTATCGGAGGGTGAATGTATATGTTGACCGGATTGCTGGTCACCGCTCCGCCGGTCGCCGTCACCTGGACCGTGCCGCAGGTCGAAGAGTTGCAGCCCTTGAACGACGACAGTGAGGATCCCGACGGCGGCGTGCAGATCGTAAAGTTGCTCACGCCTCCCGGGCTGTTGCGATTCCAGGTTCCCGCGCACACCTGACCCGTCGGCGAAATATCGGCCAGCAGCAGGTTGCTGCTCGCATACGTATAGGAGGCCACCGTCGCAGTGCTGCCCGTGCAGGTAAACGCCGCCGGCGCTCCCAGCTGGCCGGTCTGTCCCCACGCCAGCGACATGCCGGTCGTCTCCGGCTGCAGTGTGACATACACTACCTGGCTCGTCGTCTTGCCGTATGCGTGGCCGTTGTTAATACAGTAGTTGTTGGGATTATGACCACAACCCGCGATCGAAAGACCCACCGGAAGCGAACACGCAAAAAACACTACAAAAGCAAGAAACCGCCGCATGAAACCTCCCCGTCTGGGCAGTCAGGCCGCTCAGACGGTCGAAACGCCACGAAATTACCGGGTGCGTCTCAGGATAACAGAGCGAATCCACAGCAAAAAAGCGCCCTCAGCCGTCAGCTTCCAGCCCCCGGCTGACCGCTCCACCCCTGGCCGTTCCTGGCTGGCCGCTTCTCAGCTAACCGCTTTCTCCCCGGCCTACTGCATATACTCCTCGAACCACCCCAGCGCCCGCTCCAGCACATCCCGCTTATGTTCCGCATTCACGAACCCATGCCCCTCATCCGGATACACCACCAGTTCCGTCGGATCCCCCAGATCCCGCAGCGCATGCCAGAACTCAAACGACTGCGGAGCCGGACACTCCCCGTCCCGGTCCCCCACCACCACCAGCACCGGCGTCTTCACGTTCTTAATAAAGTTGATGGCCGAGCTCTTCGCGTATACCCCCGGATCGTCATACACCGACGCGCCAAAGAAGGGTGTCATCCACTGGTCGATCGAGTTTTCCCCGTAATAGCTCAGCCAGTCCGCAATCCCTGCCCCTGCCACCGCAGCCTTGAAGCGGTGCGTCTGCGTCACCGCGAACATGGTCATGAAGCCGCCATAGCTCCAGCCCGTCAGCCCCACGCGGCTGTCATCGACCGGATACTGCTTCTCGACAGCATCCACCCCCGCCAAAATGTCGCGCAGATCCCCGTACCCAAAGTCCTTGCGGTTCGCCTGGGTAAACTTCTCCCCCTCGCCGTAGCTGCCCCGCGGATTCGGCATCAGCACAAAATAATCCAGCGCAGAGAAGGGAACTGGCCCATACCCGGCCCTCGGCCAACGCGGCAGCACCGCCGACGAAGGTCCTCCATGCACCGAGACAATCAGCGGATACTTCTTCGCCGGATCGTAGTGCGCCGGCAGCAGCAGCCATCCCTGCACATGGAACCCCTCGTTGTCCCACTCCACCGACTTCGCCGCGCCCCACATCGGCTTCACCGCGTCGTTCACATGCGTGATCTGCTTCAGGTCGTTCAGGTCGCCCGCCCACACCTCCGGCGGATGCTCGAACGAAGACCGCACCACCGCCACCGTGTTCGCATGCGAGACCGCCACGCTCATCTCCAGCCCATTCGCATCGACGGAGTCCGGCAGCGTCACGTTATATTCCGAAGACTCCTCGTGGCTGCCGAGGTCATAGACGAACAGGTGCGACGATCCGCCCTTGACCTCCGCCACCCCCATCTGGTCGTCCTGCAGCCACAGGAACCATGCCGGCGTCGCCGCCCGATCCGGCGTCACATCTTTCGGCTCACCACCCATCGCCGGCATGACATAGATATCCCCGCCCGTCGCTCCCTGATCCGACATCAGTCCGCCGATGAACGCGATCTGCTGCCCGTCCGGCGACCACCGCGGCACAGCAATCTGCAGCCCATGCAGCGCCCCCGCCACCGTCTGCGGATCAAGAATCGCATGAGGCTCACCGCCGACAGATTCGCGCCGCCCATTTTGGCCCCCGAACTCGATCCGCTCGACCACCGGCTCTGTGTACAGCTTCGCCACCCACCAGTTGTTCTCGCCCGGAGGCGGCGCCGCCACAAACGCGATCTGCTTCGAATCCGGTGCCACATCGAATTCGTAAACGTGCAGTTTCGCCGGAGTCAGGAACACGACCTTCGCCCCAGTTCCGCTCGTGCTCACCGCCGCCACCCGCTGCACCTCGAGGCCCTCAACCCCGATCACCCCCGAAGGCGGTTTCATCGCTGCCAGCGCACCCGACGGCCGCGTCGCGCCTTCGACATACAAAAATTCCACCGACTTCCCGTCCGGCGACCACGCCAGGTCCTTCGCATACCCGTTCAGTTCCGCCAGCATCTGCGGCGTCCCGCTCCCCGTCGCATCCGCCACAAAGATTCCGGCCTTGCCCGAATCCGTGCAGTTTGAAAAGAACGCCACCTGCCGCGAGTTCGGCGAGAACACCGCGTCCGTCTCCTCGCCGCTTATTCCTTCCTGGCAGGAGGTCAACCGGTGCGCTGCTGCGGGATTTGCCATCGCCGCCAGCTCCAGCTGCGATTTCCCGCCCGACTCCACCTCCCACGTCAGGTACTGCCCATCCGGCGACAGCGCAGTCTGCCGGATCGGCTTCACCTGGTCGAGTGACTCGATCAGTTGCCCAATGCGTGGATCGTGCACAGGCGCCACAGTCGGCCCCTGCGCAAAGGCAGCCATTCCGAAACCAAACCAGGCACAAATTGCAAAAGACACAACCCCGAAGCGAAGCTTGCTCATGGGCGTTGTTATATCAGGCCCGCGCCCAGCGATGCGCAGCCCGGCGCACTATGATGCGGGTATGCCCCTCATCCGGCAGGCACAGTTCAGCGGAGACATGGACGACACCGATCTCTGCCGCACTCTGATGCGCGAATATGCAGCCCATCTCAACGCCTCGGTCGGCGATGAGCACATCTGCGTCGAGAGCCTCGAACAGGAACTCGCCGCGCTTCCTGGCCCCTACGCGCCCCCTGCCGGCGCGGTCCTCCTTGCCCTGCATCAGGACGAGCCCGCCGGCTGCGTGGCCCTCAAGCCGATCATGTCCGTCCAGCCTGCATCCACCACCAAGCGCGCCTGCGAAATGAAACGCCTCTGGGTTCGTCCTGGTCAGCAGGGAACCGGCCTCGGCCGCCGTCTTGCTGAAGACGTCATCCAGCTTGCCCGCGAGCGTGGCTACACTGCCATGTATCTCGACACCATGCCCGCCACCATGCAGGCCGCGCATCACCTGTACGTCGCGCTCGGATTCCAGCCGGTCGACCGCTACAACCACAATCCTGTGCTGCGCCAGTCCGAGTCACTGGAAATCGCCTTTCTGCGGAAGGACCTTTGATGAGCTCTGCCTTACCCATCCTGAACAACGGGCGCCATCCCCACGAAGCCTTCAGCGCCGCCCGTGAGCTTGAGTCGACACTCCGCGCCGTCGTTCGCGGCGAAGTACGCTTCGACCCGGCCTACCGCGCTCTCTACGCCACCGACGCCTCCAATTACCGCCAGACGCCCATCGGCGTCGTCATCCCCCGCGATGCTGCCGACGTCGAAGCCACCATCGCCGCCTGCCGCACACTCGGCGCTGCCATCCTGCCACGCGGAGGAGGCACCAGCCTCGCCGGGCAGTGCTGCAATGTCGCCGTCGTCCTCGACTTCTCGAAGTACATGCGCCGCCTCGTCTCCCTCGATCCGGAGAAGAAGCTTGCTGTCGTCGAGCCCGGCATCGTTCTCGACCGCGTGCGCGAAGCCGCCGAGGTCCATCACCTCACCTTCGCTCCCGATCCCGCTACGCACAGCCGCTGCACCATCGGCGGCATGATCGGCAACAACTCCTGCGGCACCCACAGCGTCATGGGCGGCCTCACCGCCAACAACATCCGCTCCCTCGACGTCCTGCTCGCCGACGGTACCCGCATGACCGTCGGCCCCACCTCGGATGAAGAATTTGCCGCCATCCTCGCCCGCCGTGATCGCCGGGCTCAGATCTACGCCGGCATGCGCCGCATTCGCGATCAGTACGCCGACGAGATTCGCCGCCGCTTCCCTAAAATCCCCCGCCGCGTCTCCGGCTATAACCTCGACGAGCTTCTCCCCGAAGCCGGCTTCAACATCGCCCGTTCCCTGGTCGGCAGCGAAGGCACGCTCGTCACTGTGCTCAGCGCCACCCTCGACCTGATGCACAGCCCGCCCTGCCGGCGCCTCGTCGTGCTCGCGTTTCCCGACTCCTTCCGCGCCGCCGACGCCGTCCCCGAAGTTACTCCCCATGGTCCCATCGGCCTCGAGGGCATCGACGCCATGCTCCTCGACTTCATGCGCCGCAAGCATCTTGCCGAGGAGAACCTCAAATTGCTCCCCGAAGGCGGCGGCTTCCTGCTCTGCGAGTTCGGCGCCGAAACCGACGAAGAAGCCGAGGCCAAAGCCAAAGACTTCCTCGCCGCCTCCGCCAAATTCAAAACGCCTCCCACCACCAGCCGCCTCTACTCCCCCCCCGACGCGGCCCGCATCTGGTTCGTCCGCGAATCCGCTCTCGGCGCTCTCGTCTTCGTTCCCGGCGAGCCCCATGGATGGGAAGGCTGGGAAGACGCCGCCGTCCCGCCCGAAAAGCTCGGCATCTATCTCCGCCAGATTCACGCGCTCATGCACGAATACGGCTACCGCAGCCCCCTCTACGGCCACTTCGGCCAGGGCTGCGTGCACATGCGCATCAACTTCGATCTCGAATCCGAGCCCGGCATCCGCAAATTCCGCGAGTTCATCGATCACGCTGCCGACATCGTCATCGCGCTCGGAGGCTCGATCTCCGGCGAACATGGCGACGGCCAGGCACGCGGTGCTCTGCTGCCGAAAATGTTTGGCGCCGAGCTGATGCAGGCCTTCCGCGAATTCAAGGCGCTCTGGGATCCCGAGAATCGCATGAATCCCGGCAAGATGATGGAGCCGGCAAACCATCCCGCGCCCATCTATCAGCCCGAAGACAATCTCCGCCTCGGCGCCGGCTACGAATCTCCCCACCCGCCAACCTTCTTCCAGTTTCCCGACGACCACGGTTCCCTCGGCGAGGCCACCCTCCGCTGCGTCGGCGTCGGCGCCTGCCGCAAAGAGAGCGGCACCATGTGCCCCAGCTACATGGCTACGCGCGAAGAGCAGCACTCCACTCGCGGCCGCGCTCATCTGCTCTGGGAACTCCTCGAAGGCAAAGTCATGCCCACAGACTGGCATAACGAAGCCGTGCACGAAGCCCTCGACCTTTGCCTCTCCTGCAAAGCCTGCAAAGGCGAATGTCCCGTCAACGTCGACGTCGCCACCTATAAAGCTGAATTCCTCGCCCACTATTACGGCGACCGCCTGCGCAAGCCGCAGCACTACGCCTTCGGCTTCATGGACCGCCTCGCGCACCTGTCCTCGCTCATCCCTGGCGTCACCCCGCGCCTCGCCAACCTGCCCCTCTCCATGCCTGGCCTCTCGCAGCTCATCAAAGCCACCCTCGGCGTAGCCCGGCAGCGCAAGCTCCCCCAATTCGCCCCCCGCAGCTTCCGCGATGAGTGGAATAGATCTTCACCACGAAACGCCGAAGGCCCAGTGCGTGGACGGCCAGTCCTGAAAGGGCACGACTTCAGTCGTGCCGATATCCCGCGCCAGGGAGATGGGGCTTTAGCCCCTGAGGGAAGGGTCGTCCTGTGGCCCGACACGTGGAACAACTACTACCACCCCCAATCCCTCCACGCCGCCGCCCGCGCGCTGCAAACGGCTGGTTTAGCGGTTGAAGTCCCCCGCCACCACGTCTGCTGCGGTCGCCCGCTCTACGACTTCGGCTTCCTCCGCCAGGCGCGTGAATACCTGCAAAAAATCCTCCGCGACTTCGCCCCCCAAATCGACGCCGGCCGGCCCTTCGTCTTCCTCGAGCCCAGCTGCGCCAGCGTCTTCCGCGATGAGCTGATCAACTTCTTCCCACAGGACGAGCGCGCCCGGCGCCTCGCCGATCAAACCCTCCTGCTCAGCGAATTCCTCGCCCGACACGCGCCCCACTTCGAGCCGCCCCCGCTCCACGGAAAGAAAATCGTCCTCCACGGCCACTGCCACCACAAATCCCTGATGAAGATGACCGACGAAGTCGCGATCCTCCGCCGCACCGGCGCCGAGGTGAACGTTCTCGACTCCGGCTGCTGCGGCATGGCCGGCCCCTTCGGCTTCGAGCACGACAAGTTCGAAGTCTCCCAGGCCCTCGGCGAACGCGTGCTGCTGCCCGCCGTGCGCTCCGCCGCCAGCGACACCATCCTCGTCTCCGACGGCTTCAGCTGCCGCGAACAAATCTCTCAGAACACCGACCGCCGCGCCGTCCACTTCGCGGAAGTCATCGCCCCGGCCGGATGTGACCGTCCCGAAAATGGACTCAATGAAATGCGCTGAATGAGTAAGGCTCTCATCCTGAGGCCTCGCTTGGGCCGCCTTTGCGGCCAAACCGAGCCAAGGATCTGCGCTTGCCTGTCGCCAGTTATGGAGTCGATTTCCGCGACACGCGGCTGCCCTTTTTCGGGGCGCCCGTCTTCAGCTCTCCGGCCGTTTCTTTCGCGCGAAACGTCGCGATCCGCTCAATCAACTCCACCGGAACCGGATCGCCCAGTGGAAACTGGATCGTTCCTTTGCTCACCTTGTATTTCGTAAGTTCGCCCGCAAAGGCCGCAACCAGGCGAGCATTGCCAGGATAAAGGGAAACGTGGTGCTTCCACCCTGCAAAGAAAAGGACGATGCGGCCATGCAGCTTATAAGCAGGCATGCCGTAGGAGATCGTCTCCTCTGCGTCGGGCACCGAGCCGCGGATCGCCCCTCGTACCTCTTGCAGCCTGCTCCTCACCATCGCGGGTTGCGAGGCGATGTACTCATCGACGGGGGAGGGTGTGTTTCTGGCCATGTTTGCCTTTTCCTCCTGCGCATTGCCGGTGACTACTATACCCGCCGGTCGGGTTCCTGGTCCTCAGGCAGTTGACACGCCGCCCGCCTGCATCCTAAGGTGGAAGACAGATGCAGGTTCGCGTCCACCATCGTCATCACCACCATCATCACGTGACGAGCGTGCCGGCGAACTTCCGCATCCCAGGTTAGCAAAAGCAAACCACCAGGATTGAGAGAAGCCCGCCGGCGCTGAGAGCGCAAGGCGGGTTTTTTAGTTTTCCCACAAAATAGAAGGACGGAGCATGACCGAACCAACAATCGATTTCGCCAAGATGGACGGCCTCGCGCCCGGCATCGTGCAGGACGCGCGCACCGGCCAGGTACTGATGCTGGGTTTCCTCAACGAAGAAAGCTGGCGCAAAACCCAGGAAACCGGCTTTGTCACCTTCTGGAGTCGTACCCGCCAGAAGCTCTGGATGAAAGGCGAGACCAGTGGCAATCGCCTGCGTATCGTCGACGTCTCCACCGACTGCGATCAGGACGCTATTCTCTTCCGCGTCGAAGTCGAAGGCGACGGCCTCGTCTGCCACGAAGGCACCGTCAGCTGCTTCACCCGCCCCCTCTCGGCCGGTCCTGAGGTGCGCGCATGACCGCCACCAACAAGCTGCGCCTCGGCATTCCCAAGGGCAGCCTGCAGGACGCGACCCTCGCCCTCTTCAAACGAGCCGGCTGGAATATTTATGCCGATGGCCGTTCCTATTTCCCCTCCGTTGATGACCCCGACATCGAATGCATGCTCATCCGCGCGCAGGAGATGGCCCGCTACGTCGATCACGGCGTGCTCGACGCCGGACTCACCGGCATCGACTGGGTCGTCGAAAGCGGCCTCGACGTCCAGAGCATCACCAGCCTCGTCTATGCCAAGCAAAGCCGCCGCCGCGTTCGCTGGGTTCTCGCCGTTCCTGAAAGCTCGACGTGGAACAAGGCCGAAGACCTCGCCGGCAAGACCATCGCCACCGAACTTGTCGAAGTCACAAAGCGCTACTTCGCCAACAAAAATATTCCCGTCAAAGTCGAATTCAGCTGGGGTGCCACCGAAGTCAAACCGCCCACCCTCGCCGACGCCATCGTCGAAGTAACGGAGACCGGCAGTTCCCTCCGCGCTAATCGCCTGCGCATCATCGACACCGTCATGGAAAGCGAGACGCATCTCATCGCCAACCGCACCGCCTATGCCGATCCCTGGAAAAAGCAGAAAATCGACAGCCTCGCGCTGATGCTCCGCGGCGCCATCGACGCGCAGGGCCAGGTCGGCCTCATGCTCAACGTCGAAAAGGACAACCTCGCAACCATCCTCTCCATCCTCCCCGCGCTCAACTCCCCCACGGTTTCCGAGCTGAGCGACAAAAAGTGGGTGGCCGTCAACACCATCCTCGAAGAGAGCACCGTCCGCGAAGTCATCCCTAAACTGAAGGCCGCCAAAGCAACGGGCATCGTCGAATACCCGCTGAACAAGGTGGTCCTTTGAAAGTGCTCAGGACAAACGGCCGTCAGGCCGGTGCCGCGCGGCTGGCGCTTGCCGGGCTCACCGACCGCCGCAATGCGGCCTTTGAACGTGTCCTGCCCCACGCTCGGCGCATCGTTGAATCGGTGCGCCGCGGCGGTGATCCCGCGCTGCTGCGCCTGCGCGCAAAGTTGGATCACATTGAATATCAATCACCATTACAAATATCCCAGGAAGAGCTGCGCGCCGCCTGGGATGCCACACCCGAGCCCCTCCGCCAGGCTCTGAAAACCGCCGCGAAAAACATCCGGACCTTTGCCGCCCGTCAGCTTCCCAGGGATTTCGACCTCAAGCCCGCGCGCGGTGTTACCACCGGCCAGCGTGTTATCCCCGTTGCTTCGGCGGGCTGCTATGTACCCAGCGGACGTTACCCGCTCCCTTCCACGCTGCTCATGACCGTCATCCCCGCGCAGGTCGCCGGGGTCGAGCGCATCGTCGTCGTCTCTCCCAAACCCGCGCAGGAAACCCTCGCCGCCGCCTGGCTGCTGGGCGTGAAGGAGTTCTATCGTATCGGCGGAGCCCACGCCATCGCTGCGCTGGCCTATGGCACCGCAACCATCCCGCGCGTCGACAAGATCGTCGGCCCCGGCAACGCCTGGGTCACCGCGGCTAAAAAGCTGGTCGCCTTCGACTGCGCCATCGACATGCTGGCCGGCCCCACCGAAATCGTCGTTACCAGCGAGGAAGGCGATCCCGCTGTCATTGCCGCCGATCTTGTTGCCCAGGCCGAACACGACCCCGACGCGATCGCTATCTTCATCACCAGTCAGCCCGCGCACGCCAGAAATGTGATCGCCGCACTGAAGCCCCGCGCACGCGGCAACCAAATTGCTACCGAAGCGATTACAAATCACGGCATGGCCATTCTGACCCGCACTCCCGAAGAAGCCCGCGAACTGACGAACCGCATCGCCCCCGAGCACCTCACCGTCGACACCCCCGAAGACCTGGCCTGGGTTCGCAACGCCGGCTCTGTCTTCATCGGCCCCTGGTCCGCGCAGCCCCTCGGCGACTACGTCTCCGGTCCCAACCACACCCTGCCCACCAGCGGCCTGGCGCGCACCCGTGGTGGTCTCAGCGTCCTCGATTTCGTCAAGCTTGTCACCGTGCAGCAATACTCCGAGGAAGGCGTGCAGCAACTGGGCCCCGCTGCCATCCGCCTCGCCAATGCCGAAGGCCTCACCGGCCACGCGGAAGCCATTCGCGCGCGAGGTGTTCAGGAATCGCGAGGTGACCGTGAGTAAGTCGCCCATGCCCGACCCAACATCTGTGCCCGATCTGAGATCTGTTTTGAAAGGGCACGGCTTCAGCCGTGCCGATGCGCCGGCCCGTGAGCCTGGGGCTTTAGCCCCTGAGGGAGAATCGCAACCGACGACGCAAGGCCCGCAGCCCTCTTCTGCCGTCCGCCGCATGAAGGAATACCATCCGCCCCTGGGCGATCGCAGTGGCCTGCGCCTCGACTTCAACGAAAACACCTTCGCCTGCTCCCCGCGCGTCCTCGAAGCCCTGGGCCGCATCTCCCGCGGCGATCTCACCCGTTACCCCGAACGCGAACCCGTCGAACGCCGCGTCGCCGCGCACCTCGGCCTCCAACCCGCCCAGGTGCTGCTCACCAACGGCGTCGACGAAGCCATCCACGTCCTCTGCCAGACATACCTCGACGCCGGCACCGAAATGCTGCTGCCCGTCCCCACCTACTCCATGTATGAGGTCTACGCGTCCGGCACGCCTGCCCGCGTGGTCCAGGTCCCAGCCGAAAACGGCTTTCATTTCCCGCTCCGTGCGCTGCTCGCCGCCATCACGCCGGCCACGCGCCTCATCGCCATCGCCAACCCCAACAGCCCCACTGGCCAGACCGTGAGCCGTCAGGACCTTCTGCGTATTATCGACGCCGCCCCGCACGCCGCCGTCCTGATTGACGAGGCCTATTTCCATTTTTACGGCGAAACGGTCCTCGATCTCATTGGTCATGCGCCAAATGTAATCGTCGCCCGCACGTTTTCGAAGGCCTACGGTCTCGCCGGTCTTCGCCTCGGAGTATTGTGCGCGTCTGAGGAACAAATGCACTGGATGCGCCGCGCCATCTCCCCCTACAGCGTCAACTCCGTCGCCCTCGCCTGCCTCGCCGCCGCACTCGACGACGAAGACTACCTCCGCTGGTACGCGAGCGAGGTCCTGGCCGCGCGCGCAGCCTTCGCCTCGGCTCTCGATCGCATCGCTGTGCCCTGCTGGCCCTCCCAGGCCAACTTTGTCCTCGTCAACATTGGGGCGCCACACCGCGAATTCGTCCACGCCATGCGTGCCCGCGGCGTTCTTGTCCGCGACCGCTCCGCCGATCCCGGCTGCGATGGCTGGGTCCGCATCACCATCGGCACGCAGGAGCAAACCCGGCAGGGCATTGCTGCCCTCGAAGAATCGCTCAACGAAATTGGATGGAAGAGAGAAGAGGCATGACCGAACCGCACACCGTCCCCCTCGGCCCCCAACGGACTGCAGCCGTCGACCGCAAAACCGCCGAGACGGAAATCCATCTCCGCCTCACCATCGAAGGCCAGGGCCGCTACACCGTCTCCACCGGCATCCGCTTCTTCGATCACATGCTCGAGCTCTTCACCCGCCACGGCGCCTTCGATCTCGACCTCAGTTGCAAAGGTGACCTCGACGTCGATCAGCATCACACCGTCGAAGACGTCGGCATCGCCCTCGGCGAAGCCTTCGACAAGGCTCTCGGCGATAAGCGCGGCATCCTCCGCGCCGGCTACTTCCTCATGACCATGGATGAAACCCTCGGCCTCGCTGCCGTCGACCTTAGCGGCCGCGCGGCGCACGTGGTCGACACAAAAGTGAAGACCCGCCTCGTCGGCGACCTGCAATCCGAGTTGGTCGAAGACTTCTTTGAAGGCTTCTCCCGCGGCGCCCGCGCCAACATCCACGTCAAGACCATCTACGGCCGCTCCAACCACCACAAAATCGAAGCTCTCTTCAAAGCCTTTGCCCGCGCCCTTCGCTTCGCCTGTTCCCGCGATCCGCAGCTCAAAGAAATGCTGCCCAGCACGAAAGGCCTGCTGTGATCGCCGTCGTCGACTACAAAGCAGGCAATCTCACCTCCGTCATGAAGGCTCTGCGCGCCGCGGGTGCCGATCCAACTCTGACCGATGACCCCGTCGTGGTGGCCGGCGCGGAGAAAATCGTTCTCCCGGGAGTCGGCCACTTCGCCGCCACGCAGTTTCTCGAAGACCATGGGCTGAAATCCGAAATCAGAAACAAAATCGCCGCCGGCACGCCCTTCATCGGCATCTGCGTCGGCCTGCAGTGGCTCTTTGCCGGCAGCACCGAGGCTCCGGATTGTTCCGGACTCGCAGCCTTTCCCGAAATGTGCGAGCGCTTCGCACCCGGGAAAAAAGTTCCCCACGTCGGATGGAACTCCCTCGCCATCCGTCCTGCATCCCGCCTCTTCGCCGGCATTCCCGACGGCAGCTTCGTCTATTTCACCCACTCCTGGCGTGCGCCCGTCATGCAGAGCACAGCAGCTGTTACCAATTATGGAGAGAACTTCACCGCCGCGGTGGAGCGCGGCAACGTCATGGGCGTCCAGTTTCACCCGGAAAAATCCGGCGATACCGGTCTGCGTCTCCTGCGCAATTTCCTGGAGCTGCCCCGAATCATGGAGGCCGGATGCTGACCAGGCGCATCATTGCCTGCCTCGACGTGCGCGATGGCCGTGTCGTCAAAGGCATTCAGTTCGTCGACATTGTCGACGCCGGCGACCCGGCCGAACTCGCCGCGCGCCATGCCGCTGCCGGAGCCGATGAAATTGTCCTGCTCGACATCACCGCAACCCACGAAAACCGCGGCACCCTCATCGACACCGTTACCCGTACCGCGCAGCGCCTCTTCGTTCCTTTCACCGTCGGCGGCGGCATTCGCACTGCCGACGAAGCCGCAGCCGTCTTCGATGCCGGAGCCGACAAGATCAGCATCAACTCCGCCGCCATCGCCCGCCCCGACCTCATCGGCGAAATCGGCTCCAGCTTCGGAGCCCAGGCCGTGATCGTCGCCATCGACGCCCGCCGCGCCACCACCGGTGACCCCATCGCCAACGCCGAAGTCTTCGTCGCCGGAGGCCGCAAACCCACCGCCCGCCGCGCCGTGGAGTGGGCTCGCGAAGCCGAAAACCGCGGTGCCGGGGAGATCCTCCTCACTTCCATGGACGCCGACGGCACACGCGCGGGTTTCGACTGTGAACTCACCGCCGCCGTCAGCCAGGCTGTCCAGATCCCCGTCATCGCCTCCGGTGGCGCGGGCAATGCGCAGCACTTCACCCAGGTTTTCCGCGAAGGCCGCGCCGACGCCGCGCTCGCCGCCAGCATCTTTCACTTCGGCATCGCCGACGTCCGCGCCCTCAAAGAAGAACTGCGCCACGACGGCATCCCTGTGAGGCTCGAACCGGTCTCATGACTGCTTATGCGCTCGGTGAACTCTCCTGTGAGATCCGCCCCCGGATGCGGGTCTCATGCGCTGTCCTGGAACCACAGTGCTCTATCATGAGACCAGTTTCCCCATGCTGATTCCCTCCATCGACCTCATGGGCGGCCGCATCGTCCAGCTCGAGCGCGGCGAAGAACTGCGCCTTGCCTTCGACGACTTCGAGTACTGGATTGAGCGCTTCTCCACATACCCGCTGGTGCAGCTCATCGATCTCGACGCCGCCAAGCGCGTCGGCGACAACCGCACCCTGATTGAACAAATCGCCCGCCGCCTCCCCGTCCAAGTCGGCGGCGGCATCCGCACCGCCGAGCAGGCCCATGCGCTTCTCGATGCCGGCGCGCGCCGCGTCATCTTCGGCTCCGCTCTCTTCCACGAAAGCGGCGTCAACACCGAGTTTGCTGCCGCCCTCTCGGTTGCCATCGGCCCCAAACAATTCGTCGCCGGCATTGATACTAAATCCGGCCTCATCGCCGTCCGCGGCTGGCGCGATCAGGTCAACCTCACGCCCGCCCAGGCCATCGCCGCCCTCGAACCCTGGTGCGGCGCCTTTCTCTACACCCACGTCGATACCGAAGGAACCATGCGTGGCTTTCCCCTCGAGATCGCGCGCCGGCTGCGCCCGCTCACCAGCCGCCAGCTCATCGTCGCCGGCGGCATCCGCGAACAGGCTGAAATCGATGCGCTCGACGCGATCGGCGTCCATACCGTTGCCGGCATGGCCGTCTATTCCGGCCTGCTCGCGACATAACTTCGCCACAAAGTCAGCGCGATTTCCATCCTCCTCCGGCACGAAATGCTCTAAGCTGTTACGTCCGCCTCGCCGAGTGACCCAATATGCCTGGAAAGAAGACAGCAATTCGCGTCGCCAAACGCCTCGATGAAGTCGGCTTCTCCGACATCGTCCAGGTCCGCAACATGGTTCTGCAACTGCGCGCCACCGGCCAGCCGGTCCACGCTTTCCACGGCGGCGAGCCGTTCTTCGAAACCCCTGAGACCGTGAAATACGCCGGCATGCGCGCCCTCATCGAGAACCGCACCCGCTACGCGCCTTCCTCCGGCATCGAGCCGCTGCGTCAGGCCATCGCGCGCAAGCTGCAAATCAGGAACAAAATCGATGCCGCCGTCGAAGACGTCCTGGTTACCGTCGGCGGAGCCCACGCGCTCCACGCCGCCTTCCAGTCCGTCCTCGATCCCGGCGACGATGTGCTCCTTTTCTCCCCCTACTGGACACCGATCCGCGACATGATCACCATGGCCGAGGCGCGCCCTGTCATGGTTCCCACGGCGACAGCCCGTCGCAACGGCCTCACCGCCACCCTCGAGCACTTCTCCACCCCCGCCACCCGCGCCATCTACTACAACACGCCTCAGAACCCCTCCGGCCTGGTCTTCACACGCCAGGAAGCAGAAGAAGTCGCCGCCTTCGCAATGCGCCGCGACCTCATCGTCATTGCCGACGAGGCCTACGAAGACCTCGTCTACGAAGGCGAACATTTCTCCATTGCCTCGCTTCCGGGCATGGCCGAGCGCACCATTACCGCCTACACCTTCTCCAAAACCTACGCCATGACCGGCTGGCGCGCCGGCTACGTCACCGCCAAAGAACCTTTCATGACGGCCCTGCGCAAGATCGTCCTCTATTCCACCAACGGCGTCTCCACGCCCACCCAATATGCGGCTCTGCAGGCTCTCGCCACTCCGCAAAGCTTTCTCGACGCGCGCCTCGGGGAATACCGCAAGCGCCGCGACCTGCTCGTCCAGGGTCTCAACGACCTCAGCCTCGAATGCGATCTCCCCGCCGGCGCCTTCTACGCCTTTCCCAGCGTCAGGAAGATCCACAAAGACAGCCGCCGCGTCGCCAACCTGCTGCTGGAAAAGGCTCACGTGGCCACGGTCCCGGGGGTTGTCTTCGGGGCGCAGGGCGAGGGCCATGTGCGCTTCGGCTACGCGGTCCCTCTCGAAACCATCGAGCCTGGCCTCGAAGCCCTGCGCAAATTCCTCCTCTGATTCCGCCTCCCCACATGGCCGATGCATGAATTGTGCAGAATTGTGCATCAAAATCCGCCCCCGGGAGTCCATTAAGAAAGCGGCAACCTCCCCCAACCTGGTCAATCGGAGCGTTTATGGTGCACCCTTCCTCAAGGCTCAGGCGCATGAGCGCCATTCTGTTCCTGTCGGCCCTCGCGCTGTCCGCCGCGCGGGGCCAAACAGCGCAGCTCGATGCTCTCCCCGACGCGCCCCCCGCCAACATCGGCGCGCAGCAGGACCCTGCCCCCACCTCATCCTCGGCGCAGCCCAGCCTGGCCGGTAAGCAGACCAAGCGCATCCTCGGTATCATTCCCAACTTCCGTTCCGTCTCCGTGGATGAAAAGCTTCCGCCGCAGTCTCCAAAGGACAAATTCAAAGAGACAGCCGAGGATGCCTTTGACTATTCCGATCTCATCTTTACCGGGATTCTCGCGGGCGTCGCGCAGGCAGAAAATTCTTTCCCTGAATTTCACCAGGGGGCCGCTGGCTATGGCCGCTATTACTGGCACACCTTAGCTGATCAGGTCGACGAAGATTATCAGGTCGAATTCATCTTTCCCGTCGTCCTTCATCAGGACGCGCGTTATTACACCCTGGGCCGCGGCGGCCTTCTCAAGCGCACGGCGTACTCCTTCAGCCGTATCCTCATTACCCGCACAGATTCGGGAAGCGAGACCTTCAACGCATCGGAAGTTATCGGCGCCGGAGCCGCTTCCGGAATTTCTGACCTCTACTACCCCTCGATTGAGCGGACCTGGACCAAGACCGGTCAGCGCTGGCTGGTGAATGTCGGCCTGGACGGCGCTACGTTCATCTTTAAGGAATTCTGGCCTGACCTGAACGACCGGTTCTTCCATCAGAAGGACTGAAGCGCCCTTACCGGCAGTTTCAGTCCGCTGCGGTCCGGGCGCGCGCCGCGGTCAGACCACCGCCGAACCATCGGCTCAGCCATCGCCAAAACCTCTGCCGAGGAATATCGCTCCTGATGCTCAAAGTTGGCGTGCCCGAAACCGTCGATCCCAGCCTCCACTCCCTGCTGCCCTCCGGCATCGACCTCGAGGTCATTCCGCTCCAGCCTCACCGCCCCATCGATGTGGAATTCTGGATCGCGCCGCCCTATAGAAAACAGGCCGAACTGGCGTGGCCCTGGCTGCGCAGCGTGCGCGTCGTCCAGTCCACCCTCGCCGGGGTTGAAGGTCTGCTCAATTTACTGCCGCGCGATGTCATCCTTTGCGACGCCCGCGGCGCTCACACCATTGCCACCGCCGAGTGGGTGCTCACCGCCATCCTTGCCTCTTTGAAATATCTGCCTCTGTATCAGGAAGTGCAGCGCTCCGGCCTCTGGAGGCTGCGCAAAGACGCCGAAGTCCAGTACCGCGCGCTTCACTCCGTCCCCGCCCCGCTCTTTCCGCCTGTCCTGGTCGAGGAACTCTGCGGCCAGAGCGTCCTCATCGTCGGATATGGCGCTATCGGTCGTGCCATTGAAGAACGTCTCGCGCCCTTCGGCGTTGAGATCACACGCGTCGCCCGCACCGCGCGCGAAGGTGTGCACGGCACGGACAAACTCCTTCAGCTGCTTCCTGCTGCCGGCATCGTCGTGCTGATCGTCCCCTCGACCAGCGAGACCGCGAACCTCATCGGCGCGAAGGAGTTCGCTCTGCTGAAATCGGGAGCGCTTCTTGTCAACGCCGCCCGCGGCTCCGTCGTGAACACCGGCGAGCTTCTCGCTGCTCTGCGCGCTGGCCGCATCCGTGCTGTCCTCGATGTGACCGACCCCGAACCGCTGCCCGAAGGTCATCCACTGTGGCGCGCGCCCAACCTGATCATCACGCCGCACGTCGCCGCCTCTTCGCCGATGTTCATGCGGCGTGCCATGCAATGCGCTGCGGCTCAGATCGCCCGCTACCTGCGCGGCGAGCCGCTGGAGAACATTGTCACCGGAGAATATTGAGCCGCGGCCTGCTCAGCGCGTCCCGGGCGCGGGCCATTCGTAGACCACTACGCCCAAATCGTTCAGCACCTGCATAGTGGCTTCCACATTGCGGCGCACCTGCGCGCGGTCCTGTCGCGGAGCCGTCAAGTCCTCCTCGACCGCGATCACCCTTCCATACGGCCATGTGTTTTCGGGCAGTGCCGCCAGCGCTTCCGGCAGATCGGAAACCCGCAGATCCATCACCCGCCGCCGCGCCGCCACCGGCCGCAGCAAATCGCTGCCCGGGCTGTTTACCGGCCCGTTGTCCGGATACAGCATGCTCAGGTTCACCGTCGATTTGCTGACGATCAGAAATGGATTCACCCAGCTCTGGCGTGTATGGATCGACATGTAAACGTTCTTCGAGGGCAGCGGAACACTTTCCAGCTGCTGCCGATCCTGGTTCTCGGCTGCGACCGCGGCCCGTGCCTGGGCGCGCGCCTGCTGGCGTGCCGCTGCCGCCGCTTTGGCGGAATCAGAAGGGGAATGAGAGCAGCCGCTCAGTAGAAAAACCAGCAGAAGCGCGCTTGTGGGTGCGGCGAGCAGTTTCATAATTCGGGGGCGTGCAACGTCCGTAACTCCACTTCCAGAATATCAAGCTCCCGCCGTATTCCGCTGCCATCGCGTTCCGCCTCGATCCGTGCTTCCTGCAAATATCCTGCGGCGATCCGGCGCCGCCTGTGGTTTGATAGCACTCACACCAACACCCCGCAGTCACCCTGAACTCATGCGCGAAAAACTGGAACGGTACTTTGACTTCGCCGGGCTGAAGACTACATGGCGCACTGAGGTCTTCGCCGGCCTCACCACCTTCATCACGATGGCCTACATCATCGTGGTCAACCCCTCCATCCTCGGCAAAGCGGGACTGCCCATCCCCGCCGTCACTGCAGCTACCTGCCTCTCCGCTGCCTTCGGCAGTATTCTCATGGGCGTCATCGCACGCTATCCGCTGGCCTTGGCCCCGGGCATGGGCCTCAATGCCTACTTCAGCTATATGGTCGTCATCAAGATGCGCGTCCCCTGGCAGACGGCCCTCGGCGCCGTCTTCCTCTCCGGCGTGATTTTTCTGCTGCTCACCGCCACCGGTCTGCGCCAGGCCATCCTGCAAAGCATCCCGCACGAACTCTACGCCTCGGTTGCGGGTGGTATCGGCCTCTTCATCGCGTTCATCGGCTTCAAAAATGCAGGCATCGTGGTCGCCGATCCCGCCACCATGGTTACCCTCGGCAATCTTCGTCAGCCATCCACCTTCCTCGCCCTCATCGGTGTCCTCCTCATGGCCGCGCTTCTCGCATGGCGCGTCCGCGGAGCCATCCTCATTGGCGTTCTCACCATCACCCTCGCCGCCATCCCCTTCGGCCTCGTGCGCTGGAACCCTGCCCCCTACAGCATCTCCGCGATCACGCAAACTGCCTTCCGCCTCAACATTCCCGCCGCGCTCCACATCGGCCTCGTCGAAATTGTCTTCGTCTTCCTCTTCGTCGATCTCTTCGACAACCTCGGCACCCTCGTCGCCGTCACCAAACACGCCGGCCTCATCAGTGACAAAAACGAAATCCCCCGCCTCAGCCAAATCCTCTTTGCCGATGCCGCTGCCACCGTTGCCGGATCCCTCGTCGGCACCTCCACCGTCACCAGTTACATCGAGTCCAGCGCCGGCGTCGCTGCCGGAGGCCGCACCGGCGTCACCGCCATTGTCACCGGACTGCTCTTCCTCGCGTCGCTGGTCGCTGCTCCCTTCGTCAGCATGGTCCCCACCGCCGCCACCGCCCCGGCGCTCATCGTCGTCGGCAGCCTCATGCTCCACACCCTCGGCGAAATCGACTGGAAACACCCGCTCATCGCCTTCCCCGCATTTCTCACCCTTGTGCTCATTCCCCTCACCACCTCCATCGCCAACGGACTTGGCTTCGGCATCATCGCCTACGCCGCCCTCCACCTCGCCTCCGGCAAGTTCAACCGCAAAGACTGGCTGCTCTACACGCTCTCCGTGCTCTTTCTCGCCCGCTTCCTCTACATCGGCGGATCCTGACCCCGAGCGGATCATCTCGGGCGTACACACTGACCTTGCACCCTGTCCCCTAAACGCTGACGGCTCACGGCTAACAGCTAACGCCTGACCGCTAATCCCTAAACGCTGTACCCTGTCTGTTGTGAAGACGAGCCTCTTCGATCTGTTCAAGCCAGGCATCGGCCCTTCCAGTTCCCACACCATGGGGCCCATGCGCGCCGCCCGCCGCTTCGTCGTGGAGCTCAGCGGGACGGGCTTCCTTGCGCCGACGGCCAGTCTTCGGGTCGAGCTCTACGGCTCCCTCGCGCTGACCGGCCTTGGTCACGGGACTGACCGCGCCATCCTCCTCGGCCTCAGTGGCGAAGAAGCCGCCACCATCGATCCTGCTTCTATCGAGCCGAAGCTCGAAGAAATCCGCCGCTCCGGTCGCCTCGTCCTCCTTGGCACACACGCCATCCCGTTCCGTGAGCCCGACCATCTGCTCTTTCTCCGCGATCAGATGTATCCACCGGGATCCACGACCCAGCACCCCAACGGCGTACGCTTCACCGCCTTCGACGCCGCGCAGCATCTGCTGCTCACCCGCACCTTCTTTTCCATCGGAGGAGGATTCATCGTCGCCGACGGTGAGCAGACCGCTCCGGTCCCAGCCTCCGCCGCCGCACTGCCCTGGTCTTTCTCCAGCGCCGCAGAGATGCTGCGCCTCGCCGCTGGCGCTGGTCTCACCGTCGCTGAGTTGATGCTCGCCAATGAATCTGCTCAGCGCACGCACGCAGAAGTCCGCGCCGGCATCCTTCACATCTGGTCCGTCATGCAGGCCTGCATCGAGCGCGGCATGACCACCGAAGGCATTCTTCCCGGCGGCCTCAGCGTGCGCCGCCGCGCGCCTCGTCTCGCTGCGCGTCTTCGCCAGAAAGGTTCCGCCGATCCCCTCGCGCCCCTCGACTGGGTCACCGTCTTCGCCATGGCCGTCAACGAAGAGAACGCTGCCGGAGGCCGCGTCGTCACCGCGCCCACCAACGGAGCCGCCGGCGTCATCCCCGCCGTGGCGCGTTATTACTGCGACTTCATCCCCGGCGCCGATGAGGACGGCGTCCTCCGCTACTTCCTTACCTCCGCTGCCATCGGCGTGCTCTACAAAGAGAACGCCTCCATCAGCGGCGCCGAAGTCGGCTGCCAGGGAGAAGTCGGTGTCGCCTGCTCCATGGCCGCCGGAGGATTAGCTGCCGCCCTCAACGGCAGCAACGACCAGATCGAACACGCCGCCGAAATCGCCATGGAACATAACCTCGGCATGACCTGCGATCCCATCGGCGGCCTCGTTCAGATCCCCTGCATCGAACGCAACGCCATGGGAGCCGTCAAAGCCGTGCAGGCCTGCCGCATCGCCATGAACGAAACCGAAGGCCACAAAGTCTCCCTCGATCAGGTCATCAGGACCATGTATCTCACCGGCCTCGACATGCAGTCGCGCTACAAGGAAACATCCCTCGCCGGCCTCGCGCTCAACGTCATCGAATGCTAGTGTCCTGAGTCTGAAGTCCGCTAAAGAATAATTCTTTCGCTTTGCATCAGGGCAGGAGTCTTTGCATCAGGGCACGACTTCACAGCGTGCGGAAAAACTCGCGGCTTTGAAGGGGCACGAGTTTACTCGTGCCGTCAAAGTCCACAAAAGCTATTGGGCTTTAGCCCCTGAGGGACGACTGCTCAGCCTCAAATTGACTTTTTCTCCAGCCTCTTCAGTCGTGCCGATAGAAGCCTGGACATTTTTCCCGGATAGACTTCTGTCGTATCGAGGCAGGCTCCAGGTAAAGCAGGCCTTCTCCCCTGAGGTCGTGCGCAGCACGACGACGGAAGAAGCCACGGCCCTCAGGCCGTGGAATGAGTGCGAGAAGCTTCGTGGCCTTTGGGCCCGGCATTCGCTCGGTCATATGGACACGATACTTCGGGCCGCTTGACGCGCTTCATCGCTGATGAACCCAGGGGGACCGGAAATACCTTCTACGTTCCGGCTCTCCTGCCCCAGCAAACCACGCAGTCGTGCACCATGGTCACCCGGCCCTGCTGCTGCGTCGCTGCGAACAGCCGCTCCGCCGCTGCGCGCATCTCTTCGAACCGCCCCTGTCCAGGCTGCGGCATATACGACGAAGACAGAATGCGCCCCTCCAGCCCCGCATAATCGAAGCTCTGTGCATTCTCAAACGTCTCACTGCGCATCGGCTCCGGCGCAAAGAACTCCGCCAGCCGCCTGCGCCCCATATGCTGCCCCTTCACTGCCATGTAATCGACACCGAACTCCCGCAGCAGCCGCTCATAGCCATCGTGGAACGCATCGCCGCCCAGCCGCCGGTTGTTGTAGAGCACCGCGCACCACCCGCCGGGTTTGAGCACGCGCGCAAACTCCGCCTTCGTCTTCTCCAGATCGAACCAGTGCATCGCCTGCGCCACGGTAATCAGATCCACTGAGCCATCTGCCAGCCCCGTCGCCTCCGCTGTTCCCGCCACAACCTCCAGCTGCGGATACTGCTGTCTCAATTCAGAACATGCCGCCCGCATCTCCGCATTTGGCTCAACCGCCATAACGCGAAAGCCGGCATCCAGAAAAATCTCCGTCAGCAATCCCGTCCCCGCCGCCACATCGGCAACAACAGAATCGCTGCGTAGCCCGCACTCCCGCCGCAACACATCCACGATCTCTGCCGGATACCCCGGCCGATACCGCCGATAGCTCTCCACCCGCCCCGTAAATCGCTCTGTAGGATTCGCCAGCACCACGCAGTTTCTCCGTCCTCACCATCGACAGCGTCTGTTCAGGATCTCCACATCTGACGCTAACCGCTTCATCAGCTGACCGCTTTTTAGCGAACCGCTGTACCAGCGAACCGGCTCTTAGCTTCTTTCCAGCGCCATCGCGACGGAGTTCCCGCCGCCCAAACACAGCGCGACCACTCCGCGCCGCGCACGCCGATGCATCATTTCGTATAGCAGCGTCAGCAGCACCCGCGCCCCGCTCGCGCCGATCGGATGCCCGATCGCTACCGATCCTCCGCTGACGTTCAGCTTCTCTTCCGGAACCCCCAGCTCACGCGAGACCGCAATCGCCTGCACCGCGAAGGCTTCATTCAGCTCAAACAGATCCACGTCCGCAACCGACCATCCGGTCTTCGCCATCACCTTGCGCACGCCGCTCACCGGCGCCATCATCACCCATTTCGGATCGATGCCGCTGGTCGCGTGCGCCACGATGCGCGCCATCGGCTTCAACCCCAGCTCTTTTGCCCTGCGCGCCGACGTCACCACCACCGCCGCGGCAGCGTCGTTCACTCCCGGAGCATTCCCCGCGGTCACCGTGCCATCTTTTTTGAACGCAGGCTTCAGCGCGCGCAGCGCTTCGAGACTGGCGTCCTCTCGCACTGACTCATCGCGCTCGAAGCGCGTGGGCGGCTGGCCCTTCTTCTTCGCCGGAATCTCTACCGTCACCACCTCCTCCGCAAAGCGCCCCTGGCGCCATGCCGCCGCCGCCTTCTGGTGCGACTTCAGCGCGAACGCGTCCTGCTCTTCGCGCGTGATGCCGTACTTCTCCGCGACCAGCTCGGCGGTCTGCCCCATGTGGAAGTCGTTGTACACATCCCACAAGCCGTCGTTCACCATCGAATCCACTGCCGTCGCATTCCCCATGCGAAAGCCGCTGCGCGCCTGTGGCAGCAGATACGGCGCATTCGTCATCGACTCCATCCCGCCCGCCACCACGATCTCCGCATTCCCGGTTTGGATCGACTGCGCTGCCAGCGCCACCGCACGCAATCCTGAGCCGCACACCATGTTTACGGTTACAGCGCTCACCTCCGGCGGCAGCCCTGCATACAGCGCCGCCTGCCGCGCCGGATTCTGCCCCAGCCCCGCGGACACCACGTTGCCCATGATGCACTCGTCGATCTGCTCCGGCGTCAACTGCGCGCGCCGCACCGATTCACGCACTGCGACCGCGCCAAGTTGTGTCGCGGACAAATCCGACAGCGAACCCTGAAATTTTCCCACCGGCGTGCGCGCGCCGGAGACAATCACAATCTCATCCATAGCCACCTTTTTCTGATTCCATCCGCGTACACTCGGATGCAATTGCTAACCAGTGCAAACCAATGAAGGTATCAAACCCTGAGGTCCCGATGCACGATCTGCCCTCTGACACCGTCCCGCCACCGCGAATGCGCTTCACCAGCCCGGTTGCTCCGTGGTGGCACACCGCTCTGCTCGCCGGCCTCCTCGTCGGCATCTCTGTGCTCAGCGCATTGCAGGTCCATCGCCCCGGACTCACCACCCATCATGCCTCGCGCTATCTCCTGAGCATGGTCTTTGAGTGGCTCATGCTCCTGCTCACCTGGTGGGGGCTGCGCATGCGCGGCGTCGCCCTCGCCGATCTGCTCGGCTTCCGCCGCGGCCTGCGCGCCCTCGTCGCAGACATCGGTGCCGCCGCCATCTTCTGGATCATCGCAATCATCGTTCTCGCCGCCATCGGCATCCTGCTCCGCCTGCTGCATCTTGCCTCGCCGCAGAAGGCCATCGCTGCGCTCGCTCCCCATTCCGCGGTCGAGATGCTTCTCTGGATCGCGCTCAGCCTCTCCGCCGGCTTCTGCGAAGAGACCATCTTCCGCGGATACTTCCTTCGTCAGTTCGCGTCGCCCGCACACCGCATCTGGATCGGCGTCCTCGTCTCCTCGCTCCTCTTCGGCATCAGCCATGGCTACGAAGGCGCGTCCGGCATGATCGCCATCACCGCATTTGGCGCGCTCTTCTGCGCACTCGCCATCGCGCGCAGCACGCTTCGACCCGGCATGATCGCGCATGCCTGGCACGACATCTTCACCGGAGCTGCACTCGCGCTTCTCCATCACGCGCATTATTTGTGAGTCGCAGCGAGCTTCGATGTGACGTGTGCGATTCCAAAGAAGAAGATCTCTTGCGAAAAATGCAATTTTTTTCTTGACACTCCAGGTGCGGAACTCTATACATTCGTTAACTGCAACATTTATGTTGCAGACTTCGATGTAAGCATCGAAAAGGGAGAATAGAAAAAATGGCAACCAAAAAGGCAGCTAAGAAACCGGCGAAGAAGGCAGCAAAGAAGACCGCGAAGAAAAAGTAAGCCATCCACGGCAACACCTCGGGGGGACGCGATGAGCGTCCCCCCGCTGTTTGTGGCCGACTGCATCGCGACTGGCCGCATCATCCCTGGCCGCATCATCCCTGACCGCTTCTTTCCTGGCCGCTTCTTCCCTGGCCGCATCATCCCTGGCCGCTTCATCCCTGATTCCGACAAACCGCTGTACCCTGTAGCCATGACGCGCCGCCGCTGGATCGCCGACACCTGGGACGAAGCGACCGCTACGCTCGCTGGTAACCAGGCCGCGCATCTCATCCGCGTACTGCGCGCACAGCCTGGAATGGAATTCGACATCGTGGCCGGCGGCCGCGTGTGGCACGGCGTGCTCGCCGGATTCTCCGGCGATGAAGTCCGTTTCAATCTCGTCGCTGAAGTCGCAGCCGATCCCGCCCTGCCCGTCACGCTGCTGCTTTCCGTCTTCAAATTCGATCGCATGGAGTGGGCCATCGAGAAAGTCACCGAGCTGGGTGCGGAGTGCATCGTCCCCATCGTCGCTCGCCGCAGCGAGAAGCATCTCGCTCAGTCCGCCGCCAGTCGCGTTGAACGCTGGCGTCGTGTCGCGCTCGAGGCGTCGAAGCAGTCGCGCCGCTCCGATGTTCTGCAGATCGAAGATCCACAGCCGCTCAAAACTGCCATCCGCCGCGATCCCCAGGGCGTGCGCCTCGTCCTCGCCGAGCAGGAGCGCTCCACCACGCTCCATCACGCTCTCACCCAGGCGCTCGCCGCGTCGGGTGATGATGCTCCCAACCTCTCCATGGCCGTCGGTCCTGAAGGCGGATGGACCGCCGAAGAAGAAGCCCTCTTCGACGCCGAGAACTGGAAGCCGGTCAGTCTTGGCCCGCGCATCCTTCGTGCCGAAACTGCCGCCATCACCGCCATGGCTGTCGCCGCCGCACTCCTCGAGTAATCTGTTCTGCATCCCGGAGAGGAGACCCGATCAGGACCCGCGTGCTCGCGAAGCAAGAGAGTCCCGGTGCTATACTCCCCTCGATGAAAGCCCTGGCTCGCGAATCCTGGCCGGCCATCCTCATCGCGTCGCTGGCCATTCTCTACTGCGGCATCGAATGGGTCGGGGCTCATTCAATTGGTGGCAACACGATCTGCTCAGCCACCCGCATCCAGGACAGAGCCGACTTTCACCAGCTGGTCCGGAACCTCGCGCAGGCACTCACCTCCCGCTGCGCGGCCGCAAAATCTCGGCTCGTGGTCTTCGACGATTCCGAGGTTGCCCTGCCGTATCTCCTCAACGGCCAAAGCTCTAACCAGTTCGGCTCCTGCGAACTGATCCGCGCGACACGCGTAACGCCCGTCGATTCCCACACCCTGCATAGCTGCGCCGTTCTGCTGGTCGAGGAGATCCATCCGCCT
The DNA here is from genome assembly GCA_963825195.1 of uncultured Acidobacteriota bacterium. Taxonomy (GTDB): domain Bacteria; phylum Acidobacteriota; class Terriglobia; order Terriglobales; family Acidobacteriaceae; genus Palsa-343. The sequence goes on along the minus strand of CAWGSD010000005.1, from coordinate 1,942,459 downwards.
CGCCCGGAGCAATACGCGGACATGTCTCGCTTCAGCGAAGCGTACGGCACAAACTGGGCGATCGCCGATCAATGGCAGTCGAGCAGAAAAAACTTTGGCTACCTTCTCCTCGCTCCCAACGGTTGCGCATGAAACTCCTTAACTGTGTCGCGTATTCTGCCGATGTTTAAAAGATTGCCTGCCGCATACGCCTATAACGCCTTTGCGATCGCGGCCGCCTGCTGCACGTTCCTGATCGCACGAGCCAATGTCCTCACCTTCCCTTATCCCTGGAATGATGAAGCCCGCTTCTTCCTGCCCGCCTGGTGGTTATCCGCACACGGCTCTCTCTCCCCGACGATTCTCAATGCGCCGCACGGCATTTTCTGGGTACCCGATGGCTTTACCGTCTGGCTCGCCTGCATCTTCTCCATCTTTGGCCGGTCCGTTGACGTCGCTCGCGTCGCCTGCGAGCTCTCCGTTGCCCTGGGCGTGGCACTCTTCGCCATAGCCTTTCGGAAAATCACCCGCTCCTCATGGATCGGCGCGGCTGCCACAACGGTTCTGCTCACCCCGCCGACCATTCTTGCCGCGAACATGATCAGGATGGAGGCGCCTGTGTTCCTCATCTTCGCCATCGCCATCCTCTTCCATATCGCTGATATGAGGCTGGCATGCGCCTCCATGCTGTTCCTCAGCCTGCTCTTTCACCCGGCGTTTTTCATCGCGCTTGTTCTTTATCTGGCGGCGGTGTGGGCAACCCGAAATACGCGAGCGCATCCGGTGCAGCGCTCAGCCAGGCGCATCCTTGCATGGCTGCTCTTCGCGATGGTTGCCATCGCAGCGGGGCTCGAACTGATTCGCATCGTTCAGCACTTCCCGCTTGTCCGCCAGCATATGTCCATCCAGGAAACTCGCAAAGCGGGACACAGCTTCGCCGCGCTGCTCATCAAACCTCAGGGCATTTTGCTCGGGATCGAAATCATCCTGGCCGCCTGGCTGGCCATCGCCCGCCGCCCGGGTTCGCTGCAGGCACAGCGAGTGCTCCTCCTGCCCGTCGCAGCCGCCGCACTGGGCGTGCAGATCTATGCCGTCTTCGGTGGGGAAGTGATGTACGACGTCTACAGCCTCGCGATGACTCCGGCGATCTTTCTGTGTCTCGCCTACTGTCTCTTATGTGGAAGGCTCACTCCGGAAGGTCCCATCACTCCCGAATCGCCATAGCGCGCTTCCGCCGGCCTATTCGCTAACCAGTTTTTCGCTAACCGGCTTTTGGCTGCCCGCTTTTTAGCTGCCCGCTTCTTCGCTAACCACTTTTTAGCTAACCGCTTCTTAGCTAACCGCTTCTTAGCTAACCGCTTTTTAGCTGACCGCTTCTTAGCTGCTTTAAGAAAACATCTCCCTGACCTTTTCGAACAGGCTCCGGGACGTCGGCGTATTCTCCACCGTCACCGTCTCGCCCAGCTCGCGCAGCAGTTCTTTCTGCGCCTTGGTCAGCTTGGTCGGCGTCCGCACCATAATCTGCGCAATCAGATCGCCGCGCCCGTATTCGTTCAGATACGGCACGCCCTTGCCGCGAACGCGAAACTCCTGCCCGCTCTGCGTCCCCTCGGGAATCTTCAGTTTCGTTTCGCCATCCAGCGTCGGTATCGTGATCTCCGCGCCCAGCGCCGCCTGCGGGAACGAAATCGGGATCACGCAGTGCAGATCGTTGCCGTCGCGCTCGAAGAACTTGTGCGTCCTTCACCCTCAGCACGATGTACAGATCGCCCGCCGGTCCGCCGAAGCGGCCCCGCGTCGCCCTCGCCCTGGTAGCGAATGCGTGTGCCGTCTTCCACTCCCGCCGGAATATTCACGGTGATCTCGTGCTGCCGCTCGACGCGTCCCTCGCCGCGGCAGCTGAAGGCACGGATCGCTGATCACCGTCCCCGTGCCCGCGCAGGCCGTGCAGGTCCGCGCAATCGAGAAGAATCCCTGCTGGTACCGCACCTGCCCGCGCCCCGCGCAGTGCGGGCAGGTGGTCGGTCCCCGTCCGGTTGCCGTCCCCGTGCCGCGGCAGTCCTTGCACGGCTCCATCCGCCGGATGGTGACCTTCGTCTCTTTGCCGAAGACCGCCTCTTCGAACTCGATCGTCAGATCGTGGCGAATATCGCGGCCCTTCTGCACGCGCGAGGCGCGCCGCGTTGCCGCCCATGTTGAACATCTCGCCGAACAGGTCGCCGAAGATGTCGCCCAATGTCCTGGGCTCCGCCGACCGGAAGCCGCCCCTCCGCGCTCACGCCCGCATGGCCGTACCGGTCGTACGCTGCGCGCTTCTGCGGATCGCTCAGCACCTGGTACGCTTCGCTGCACGCCTTGAAGCGCTCTTCCGCCTCTGCATTTTCCGGATTGCGATCCGGATGATACTGCATCGCCAGCTTGCGGTACGCCGCTTTCAGCTCCTGGTCGGTTGCCGTGCGCGTTACCCCTAAGAACCTCGTAGTAATCGGCTTTGATCACGTTTTCCGTTCTGCTCATGCTTCCTTCTGTTGCGAATTACTGGCGACGCGCACCAGCGCCGGCCGCAGCAGGCGTTCCCGAATCTTATACCCGCGTCGCACCTCTTCAATTACCTGATGATCCGGAACATCGTTCCGTTCCACCATTTCCAGCGCCTCGTGCACCCGCGGATCGAAAGCAGCTCCCACCGTCTCCACCGCCTGCACGTTCAGCGAGCGCAGCGCCTCTTCCATCTGCTTTGACGATCAGCTCCACGCCCGTCCGCAGCTGCTCCGCCGATGCCAGTCGACTTCAGCGCCAGCTGAAAGTTATCCAGCACCGGCAGAAACTGCTCCACCGTGTTCGAGACGGCATAGTCGCGAAACTCGCCCCGCTCCTTTGCCTCCCGCTTGCGCGCGTTATCGAACTCCGCCTGCAGCCGCGCCAGCCGGTCGAACAGCAAATCCCGCTCCGCCTTCAGCTGGTCGTACTCTTCCTGCGGAACGGTCGCCGTCTCCATCACTACCAGCGGCTCCTTCTCCGCATCGCTGTCGTTCCCGCCTGCTTCCCGCACATCCCCCGAAAGATTCTCGGGGTCGATGCCCTGCGCTGCACGGAACTTGTCCCGTGCGCCATCCTTTTCTTCCACCATGCTTCGCTTCATAGCTCAACTCGCTTCGATGAGACAGGCGGGGCGCGTTCCCATCCTCGCCTGCTCCATAGTAATCATGCTTGTCCGTTGTGCTGCCGCCCGGTCACTGCGGCGGCGAGAAAATTTTGGCCGAGAGCTGCGCGATATACGAAACCGCGTTGATCGTCTCCTGATACTGGATGCGCGTTGGCCCAATCACGGCGAGCGTCGCCCGGTTATCCGCGCCAATCCGCGCCGTCGTTCCAATCAGCACAAAATCCCGCAGCTCGGGGATCGCGTCTTCCAGCCCTACCACCACCCGCACCGTCCGCTGCCGCGCGTCCACATACGCGTTCAGCAGCTCGATCAGCCGCTCCTTCGCCTCCAGCGCATGCAGCATCACGCGCAGCCGCTCCCGATTCGTCTCGCCGGCCAGCAGGTTCGCAACCCCTTCCACAAAGATCACAGGCGCCGCGCTGTCATCTGCCTGCAGCGCTCCCTTCCGGTACAACTCCTCCAGCGATCGCATCATCCGGTCGTACTCGTTGCGCTCCGCCTCCAGCCGACGCGCCAGCTCTCCGCGGATCCGCTCCATCGACCACCCGTGAAAGTTCTCGTTCAGAAACCGCGCCGACGACTCCAGCTCCGGCAGGGTCAGATCGCGATCGAGCGTCAGCACCCGGTCCAGCACCGTGCCCGCCTTCGTGATTACCACCGCCAGCACCCGCCCCGCGCCCAGCCGCGAAAAGTGAACGTGCTCCAGCATGTGGAACTCCTGCGCCGCCGCGGCCGCCACGCCCAGCCCGCTCGAAATCAGCGCCAGCACATGCGATGTCCGCTCCAGAAACTGCTGGCTCGATCCGATTCCCGCAAAGTTCCCCTCGATCTGCTCCAGCCGCCCCGGCGTCAGGATCGCCACCTGCGGCCCGCTCAGATGCTCCACGTAGAAACGAAAAGCCCGCGCCGTCGGGATACGCCCCGCCGAAGTATGCGGCTGCTCCAGCAGCCCCGCATCGCCCAGCGCCGCCATCACGTTGCGGATCGTGGCCGGGCTCATACCCTCTTTGTTTCCGAAATGGCGCGCAAGAGCCTGCGAGGCAACCGGCTCCCCGGTCGCAATGTACATCTCGACGATTGCCGTCAGTACCGCCCGCTCACGCGGGCTGATGCGCAGGTCCGAACCCATCAATCCCACTCCCACCCACCGGAAATGGGTGTACTACTCCCATATAGATTGTAGGGTTGTGAAAAACGTGGGTCAAGAATGTAAAAATTTGCCCGGAATCACTGGATTCTCCGCTGTGGGGATGCCTCCGCAAATGAATTTCAATTTCTCAGCTTGCTGGCCTGGTGCTCACCGTCCGCCGCCACGACTTCCACCACAAACGGCGCCTGCACTTCTGCCTCCACCACGACATCCTTCATCCACACAATCCGCCCCTGCCACTCCACCACCGGCCACGTCTTCCTCGCCTCGGCGTCCACCTGCATCCGCTCAAAAATCTCCTTCAGCGGCTTCGCGCCCCGCGAATACTTCAGCTTCACCCGATCCCCCGGCCGCGGCGTTCGCAGACTCGCCGCCGCCGACGACCCTTCGCGATGGTCTCCTGTCAGGCGCGCCCGCAGCCTCACACCCAGTCCTTCAACCTCGCCCGGAATCGTCAGCGCAAAGCTCTCCGCCGCCTCCGTTCCCCCCGAAGCAGCCCGCTCCCGAATCAGCCGCAATTCCCGAGCCGTCCGCTCCGCCCGCAACTCCGCCGTCAGCTGCTGCCGCCGTGTTCCCTCCGGTTCACAGATTTCCATAAGCTTCTCGGTTTGTTCGAAGTTCAGCTCGGACCCAACTTGCCGCGCCGCTGCCCGCAACACGCGCCTCCGCAGCGCGGGAGCCAGCGCCCGCAGCCGCTCCAGCTCCATCCCCACGCTGCCTTCCCCGGGGTGCGTCGACACGGCGCGTCCCCCGCCGCGCACCGCCCGCCCTGGCAGCACCAGCGAAGGCAGCAGCCGCGTCAGCTCTGCCTCCCACCAGTTTTCCTCGTCGCGCGCAATCGTTGCCATGTGCGCCAGCTGCTCCGCAATGCGCGGATTGAACCCCGCCAGCTGCGGCAGCAGCTCGTGCCGGATGCGATTCCGCGTAAACGCCGTGTCCGCATTGGTCTCGTCTTCCCGCCACGCCTGCCCCAGCCCCCGCAGCCATCCGACAATCTCTTCCCGCCGCGTCTCCAGAAACGGCCGCAGAATCACGCCGCCCGCACACGCCACCACCGGATGAATTCCTCCGAGCCCCTCCGTCCACGCGCCCCGCAGCAGCCGATGCAGCACCGTCTCAGCCTGATCGTCGAGCGTGTGTGCGGTCGCTACCGCGTCCGCCTTCCCCTTCGCCAGCAGCTCGCGCAACCACGAGTAGCGCAGGTGCCGCGCCGCCTCCTCGAGGCTCCGCTTCTCGGCGCGCGCCACAGCCGGCGTATTCACATGCTCCAGGAAGAAGGGAAGTCCCAGCCGCTTCGCCAGCGTCCGCACAAAATCGGCGTCCTCGTCCGCCGCCGCGCCGCGAATCCCATGGTGCATGTGCGCCACAGACAGCACCAGCCCGATCTCCCCGGCAACCTCCGCCAGTGCGCGCAACAGCCCCGTCGAATCCGCTCCACCGGACACAGCCACGGCCACCCGCATTCCTGCCTGCAGGTTGCGCCGATCGAGATGAGGCGCAGAGGCCACGACACAATCCTAAAGGTCTTATACTTCTCACCATGCTGAAAACCAGGCTGGCGGCTGCCTCCGACGCTGCTCTCATCACCCGCCATCGCCGCCGCATGTTTGTCGATGCCGGACGCCGCGACGATCAGGTCCTCCAACTCATGGCCGAAGCAAACGAGCCCTGGGTCGCCGCCGCCATCGCCGATGGCCGCTACATCGGCTGGCTCACCGAAGACGACGGCCAGATCGTTGCCGGCGCCGGTCTCCTCCTGCTCGACTGGCCCCCACATCCCCTTGATCCGCGTTCCATCCACCGTGGCTATCTGCTCAACGTCTACGTCGAACCGGAGTATCGCCGTCGCCGCCTCGCCAGCAACCTCATCGAGCTGGCGCTCGCCGAAGCCCGGCGTCGCGGCATCCGCGTCGTCGCCCTGCATTCCACCGAAGAAGCGCGCCGCCTCTACGAAGCCAACGGCTTCCGCGCCACCAACGAAATGTTTTACGTGGAGCCGGTCGAGCCCTGATCAGACCCGGCCACAGGCAGGACTCTCCCATCACAGGCAGGCCCCTCCCATCACAGACAGGACCCTCCCATAAGGAAGGCTGTCATCCTCAGGCTCCGCGCGGCGGAGCAGAAGGATCTGCGGTTGCCTTTCTGCTGATCAAGCCAGCTGCCGGGTGCCCCATATCTGCCCAAGCCTGCCCTGAGCGAGGACGCGCGAGCGACCGAGTCGAATGGGTTGGCAGATGTGGGATTCCACTCATCTTCGTCGCAGAGCAGTCGCGGAACCCAGGCGCAGGGCAGGAAGTTGCACTATGAAACAGCCGTCAGACACGGTCTAAGCGGCACCCTAACGCAGAATCGGAAACGGCCCCATAGAATTGCTGCTCGTCCCGTAGTCCAGGTCGAATCCCAACTGCAGCTTCGCCGCCTCCGACATCCTTCCCGGATTCCACGGCGGATCGAACACCACCTCGACCCGCACTTCCTTCACCTCGGGCAGCCGCCTCAGCTTCTGCTCCACATCGGCTTTCAGCACGTCCGACATGCCGCACCCCGGCGCCGTCAGCGACATCGATACATCGATCTTCCTGCCGCCCTGCTCGTGCTCCGCAATCGAGCATGCATAGATCAACCCCAGATCCACGATGTTCACCGGAATCTCCGGGTCATACACCGTCTTGAGCTGATCCCACACCATCTTCTCGCTGAAACTCGGCGGCGCATGCCGTTCTTCCGACGCCCCGCTCAGCCCCAGCGCATCGGCATCCTTATCCTCGATGCGATACAACATCCCGCTGGCAGCCACCGTGTAGCTGCCGCCCATCGCCTGCGTAACCCGCACCTGAGTCCCCGCCGGCAGCACCTGCCGCGTCCCTGCGGGAATCGCAATCGCCGCGCAGTCGCGATTCAACGAAACGGTTTGGTTGGTGATGATCATGTGTAGATTTGTGATCCCGACCGAAGTACTGCTAACCCGCTAACCTGGTGCTTCGCTGGCTGCTGGCCGCTTCATCCCTGGCCGCTTTATCCCTCATTCGGTGGAAACCTTCTCCTGCTTGCCTTCGAGCGCAGCCTCCAGCGTATGCCACGCCAGCGTCGCGCACTTCACCCGCACCGGAAACTCCGACACGCCCGAGAACACCGCCAGCTTTCCCAGTTCGGTCTCCTGTCCGTGGCCGTGCCCGGTCACCAGATCATGAAAGCGCTCGAAGATCTTATGCGCCTCGGCCTTCGTCTTGCCCTTCACCGTCTGCGTCATCATCGAGGCCGACGCCTTCGAGATCGCGCATCCCGCGCCCTGGAAGCCGATATCGCGCACCGTGTCGCCATCCATCTCCAGATACACCGTGAACCGGTCCCCGCACAGCGGGTTATAACCCTCGGCCTTGTGATTCGTACCCGCGGGCTCGCGATAATTCCTGGGCGCCTTGCTGTGTTCGAGAATCACTTCCTGATAGAGATCGCGCAGTTCCGCCATCAGCCAAAGACCTCCATCACCTTGCGAATCCCTCGCGCCAGCGCATCCACCTCGGCCTCGCGTGTTGTACACCGCGAACGAAGCGCGCACCGTTGCCGGAATGCCGAAGCGGTCCATCACCGGCTGCGCGCAGTGATGTCCCGTGCGCACCGCGATCCCTTCCTGATCCAGAATCGTCCCGATATCGTGCGGATGCACATCCTCGAGCACGAACGAGAGCACGCCGGCCTTCTCCGCCGCCGTCCCGATCAGCCGCACGCCCGGGATCGCGCTGACCACTCTGGTCGCGTACTCCAGCAGATCGTGCTCATGCGCGGCGACCCGCTCGATCCCGACCTCGTCCAGAAATTCAATGGCCGCCTTCAGCCCGACCACGCCGCCATATCCGGCGTCCCCGCTTCGAACTTGTGCGGCAGCCTTGTTGTAGGTCGTCTTCTCGAACGTCACCGAGCTGATCATGTCGCCGCCGCCCTGGTACGGAGGCATCGCCTCGAGCAGTGCCTGCTTCCCGTAGAGCACGCCGATGCCCGTCGGCCCGTACATCTTGTGCGCCGGAGAAGGCGTAGAAGTCGCAATCCAGCGCCTGCACATCCACCGGGATGTGCGGCACCGCCTGCGCCCCATCCACCAGCACCGGAATCCCCGTCGCATGCGCCATCGCGATCATGCGCTTCACCGGGTTCACCGTGCCCAGCGCATTCGAAACATGCGCGATAGCGACCAGCTTCGTCCGCGGCCCCAGCAGCTTTTCGAACTCGTCCAGCAGCAGCTCACCCTCGTCGTTGATCGGCGCCACCTTCAGCGTTGCGCCCTTCTCCTGGCAGAGCATCTGCCACGGCACGATGTTTGAGTGGTGCTCCATCGCCGTCACCACGATCTCATCGCCCGCGCCCACATGCGTGCGCCCATACGTCTGCGCCACCAGATTGATGGCTTCCGTCGTTCCGCGCACGAAGATGATCTCGCTGGCCTGCGCTGCGTTGATGAACCGCTGTACCGCCCGCCGTCCTGCTTCGAACTCCTCCGTCGCCTTCTCCGACAGATAATGCACGCCGCGATGAATATTCGCGTTCCCGCTCTCGTAGTACTCGCACGATCGCGTCGATCACCGCCTGCGGCTTCTGCGAAGTCGCCGCGTTGTCCAGATACACAAGCTCATGTCCGCGCACCCACGTGCGCAGGATCGGAAACTGCTCCCGAATCTGCTCCACATCGAACGACTCAGCTGACTTGCGAATCGGTACGGCGGCTACGGCGCTCATCCTATCTCCTCCCCCGCAATTGCGAGTCCGTCCCTCTCAACCAACCGAGGTCCCGCTTTCTCCCGCGGCGCCTGCTCCAGAAACAGCAGATGCTCGCGGATCAGTCCCTCAATGTGCTCCCGCGCGACCGTCGACTGCATGCGCTCCACGCACTCCCTGGCAAACGCCAGCAGCAGCAGCTTGCGTGCTTCCGCTTCGCTGATCCCGCGCGACTGCAGATAAAACAGCGCGTTCTCTTCGATCTGCCCAATCGTCGCGCCGTGCGTGCACTTCACATCATCGGCATAGATTTCCAGCTGCGGCTTGGTATCGATCTGCGCATCGTCGCTCAGCAGCAGGTTGCGATTCGTCTGCTTGGCGTCCGTCTTCTGCGCGTCTTTATGCACCACGATGCGCCCGTGAAACACGCCATGCGCCTGCTGATCCAGAATGCCGTTGTAGAACTGGCGGCTGCCGCAGTGCGGGCTCGCATGTTCCACATGCATGTAGTTGTCCAGATGCTGCCGCCCTGTTCCCAGGAACAGCCCATTGATCAGGCATTCGCCGCCTTCGCCCGCCAGCACCGGATGCACATTGTTCCGTACCAGGCCGCCCCCCAACAACAGCGAATGCGACGAGATGTTGGCGCTCCGCCCCTGCTGAATCCTGAGCGTCTGCACGTTGAACGCCTTCAGATGCTCGCGCTCGATCAGGTAATGCTGCGCCGTCGTGCTCTCGCCGGCAACCAGCTCCGTCACCGCGTTCGACAGGACCACCGACTCGCCGCCCACCGACGCGTAATCCTCGATGACCGCGACCTGGCTCTCATCCTCCGCGACGATCAGATTGCGCGGATGCGTCATCGTCGGCGCGTCTTCCTGCGTCGAGAGATACAGCAGATACACCGGCACCTCCACCACTACCCCGCGCGTCACATGCACATAAGCCCCATCGCCGATGAACGCCGTATTCAGCGCACAGAAGGGGTCTCGCCGCGTATCGGCGTAGTGCCCCAGGTGCTTCTCCACTTCTTCAGGATGGCTCGCGATCCGCTCCCGCAGACTTGCGACGGTCACGCCCTTCGGCAGCCCATGCAACTGCGAAAGCTCCGGCGCGAAGCGTCCATTCACGAACACCATCTGGGCCGCGATTCCCTCTGCTCTGTACGGCGCCACATCCTCTGCCGTCAGCTTCGCATCGCTCGCCGCCTGGAACACAGTCCTGGCGATGGCCGCGACATTCGTAAAGCGCCAGTCCTCATCCCGCGTCGTCGGAAAGCCTGTCTCGCAGAACCGCGCAAATGCCTCTTCGCGCAGCCGGTGCAGCCATGGCAGGTTCCGCCCCACCGCCTTCTTCCCGAAGTCGGTATAGTTCTCCAGCCAGCTTTGCAGCTTCGTTTCGATGTGTGCAACCGCTGTCACCGTCGTCTCCATCAGGCCGTTGCCCCGGCCGTCTGCCGCTCCGTTTCGGTCCAGCCGTAGCCCTTCTCTTCCAGTTCCAGCGCCAGCTCCTTGCCGCCGGAGCGCACAATCCGCCCATCCACCAGCACGTGCACAAAGTCCGGCACGATGTAGTTCAGCAGCCGCTGATAATGCGTCACCACCAGCATCGCCCGCTCCGGATTGCGCAGCGAATTCACGCCGTTGGCCACAATGCGCAGTGCATCGATATCCAGGCCCGAATCCGTCTCATCCAGAATCGCCAGCTTCGGCTCCAGTATCGCCATCTGCAGAATTTCGTTCCGCTTCTTTTCGCCGCCCGAGAACCCTTCATTTAGCGAACGGTTCATCAGCTTGTCGTCCATCTCCAGCAGCGCCAGTTTCTCCCGAAACATGGGCAGAAAATCCATCGCATCCATCTCGTCGAGCCCGCGGTGCTTGCGCTGTGCATTCAGCGCCGAGCGCAGGAAGTACGTATTCCCGATGCCTGGAATCTCCACCGGATACTGGAACGCCAGGAAGACGCCCTCTGACGCCGCTTCCTCCGGCTTCATCTCCAGCAGGTCCTTGCCCTCGAAGAGAATCGACCCTTCGGTGACGTGATAAGCATCCCGCCGCGCCAGTACCTGGGCCAGCGTGCTCTTGCCCGACCCGTTCGGTCCCATGATCGAGTGGACCTCGCCCGCATTCACTGTCAGGTCGATGCCTTTCAAAATCTCCTGATCGTTCACGGTCACATGCAGATTCTTAATCTCCAGCAAACTCATCCGTTTCCTCGTCTCAATCTTTATGTCCGTCATCCTGACGCGAAGCGGAAGGATCTCGGCGACTTCCCGGACCACGCCTCCGTCTCAGGTCTCCCACCACAAATCCCGCGAACCGCCTCTTAGCTAACCGGACTTCAGCTAACCGGACTTCAGCTAACCGGACCTCAGCTAACCGGACCTTAGCTGACCGCTTCACCAGCTAACCGCTGGCCGCTTCATCCCTGGCGGCTGGATAAACGGCGCTCCGCGCCGCTTATCCCACGCTGCCTTCCAGACTCACGCTCAGCAGCTTCTGCGCTTCCACCGCAAACTCCATCGGCAGCTCTTTGAACACCTGCTTGCAGAAGCCGTTCACGATCATCGAAACCGCGTCTTCCGTCTTCAGCCCGCGCTGCTGCAGATAAAACAGCTGATCCTCGCCGATCTTCGACGTTGCCGCCTCATGCTCCATGCGCGCCGACGCGTTCTTTACCTCGATGTACGGGAACGTATGCGCGCCGCACTTATCGCCGATCAGCAGGGAATCGCACTGCGTGTAGTTGCGCGCACCCTCCGCGCCCTTCATGATCTTCACCATGCCGCGATACGTGTTCTGCCCGTGCCCGGCCGAAATGCCCTTCGATACGATCGTGCTCTTCGTGTTCTTCCCCAGGTGGATCATCTTGGTCCCGGTATCGGCCTGCTGATAGTTATTCGTCAGTGCCACCGAGTAGAACTCGCCCACCGAGTTATCGCCCTGCAGAATGCACGAAGGATACTTCCATGTAATCGCCGACCCCGTCTCCACCTGCGTCCACGAAATCTTCGAATTCCTCCCCAGGCACTTACCGCGCTTGGTAACAAAGTTATAAATGCCGCCCCTGCCGTTCTTATCGCCCGGATACCAGTTCTGCACCGTCGAGTAACGGATCTGCGCGTTGTCCAGCGCCACCAGTTCCACCACCGCCGCATGCAGCTGGTTCTCATCGCGCACCGGAGCCGTACAGCCTTCCAGGTAGCTCACATACGAGCCCTCATCGGCGACAATCAGCGTCCGCTCGAACTGCCCCGTCTCTGCCGCGTTAATGCGGAAGTACGTCGACAGCTCCATCGGGCAACGCACGCCCTTCGGCACATACACAAACGATCCGTCGCTGAACACGGCTGCATTCAGGGCCGCATAGAAGTTGTCCGTGTGCGGCACTACCGTCCCCAGGTACTTCTTCACCAGCTCAGGATGCTTCAGCACCGCCTCGGAAAACGAGCAGAAGATCACGCCCGCTTCAGCCAGTTTCGCCTTGAACGTCGTCGCCACGCTCACACTGTCGAACACCGCATCCACGGCCACATTGGCCAGCAGCTTCTGCTCCGCCAGCGGAATCCCCAGCTTCTCGTAGGTCCGCAGAATCTCCGGATCCAGCTCGTCCAGGCTGTTCAGTGTCTTCTTCTGCTTCGGCGCCGAGTAGTATGCGATGTCCTGGTAATCGATCGGCGGAAACTTCACATTCGCCCACTTCGGCTCCGCCTGCTTCCGCTCCTGCTGCGCCCAGTAGCGATACGCATTCAGCCGCCACTCCAGCATGAACTCCGGCTCCTTCTTCTTCGCCGAGATCATGCGGATCACGTCCTCATCCAGCCCCTTCTGAATGCGGTCTTCCTCAATATCGGTGACGAATCCCCACTCATACTCGCGGCTGGCCAGCTCGTGGACGACATTCATATCGGTGCTCATTCAGCTCTCTCCTGCGAATCTTCCGGATCGCCCGAGCCATCGCGGCCATTGGGTTCAGCCGGGCTTCAGGGCGTCAAATACGACTAAAGCGGTCCTATATCAGAGTGTACCCCTACCCCCTCACGATTTTCAACTTACCCGTGAGCAAATCTCCTCTTGTCCATTCGATGCCGGTGCCGTTGCGAGGCTTCAAAGCAATCACGCATGGCCACGTGGTCCGGCCCAGCGCATCCCGCATCACAACCACTGCTGGCCGAACCCCAATGCCGCCGCCCTTTAACGCCAAAGAAGTCGCCCGCTTTTTCCTCTGGATCGTCATCATCGCCGTGGCGGTAGGGATAATCGTCTGGTTCATCTTCTACGGCTCCGGCCGCAAATCCATCCAGTCCAGTCGCAATGGAGCAGCCCTCCCCGGCGAGTCTCTCCTGCAGAACGTCCTCTGAGGCTCAAGCGGGAACATTTTCGCTTTATAAAGGTCGTCCTGATTTTCGTGGTTGACATAATGTTGCGTATACGCAATATTTTGCTCAGATGTCCAACGGCGGCTCCAGTACGAACGGCAGCGCCCCCCTCTACAACCGCATCGCCGTCCTCCGCGCCGAGCGCGGCCTCAGCCGCCAGGATCTCGCGGACGCCCTCGACGTCAATTACCAGACCATCGGCTTCCTCGAACGCGGTGACTACAATCCCAGCCTCGCCCTCGCTTTTGCCCTCTCCCGCTACTTCGGACTGCCCATCGAAGCCATCTTCTCCCCCGAGCCTTTCCGCCCCCTCAGCGAGCAGGTCTACGGCGACGCCCGCCAGAAAACCGGAGAATCGCGATGAGCTCGTAGCGCAAATATCCACCTGCAATCCCCGCTGGACCGAGTTCGACCTGGAGCCCGGTTCCGAAGAACCCTCACCGCAACCGCCGTTCGAACCCGTCCCCGTAGGAGCCACCGCATGCGCCGCACTACCGTCTTCGGCTACAACATGGAGCGCCAGTCCGCCCGCCGCCGTCTCGTCGTCGCGGTCTATGCATTTCTCTTTTTGCTCCTCATCGCCGGATGGCTCCTCGACCACCTCCGCACCACCGGCTACTACGTCTATTTCGCCGGATACCTCGTCAGCTACCTTGTCCTCGGCGGCTACGGCTCCTCGGGACTCATCAAGCCCTTCACCGGCAAGCCGCCCCGCACCCAGCCCCTGCCCTCGTCTCTCATCGAGCTGGAACTCCGTTACTCCGGCGCACTCGGCCACCCCGATCCCGAGGAATACCGCAACGACGAGCGCGAGCTGGCCCGCCGCGACCGCGTCCACTACCAGGCCTATCAGGGAATCATCGTGCTCCTCGCCGTGATCTGGCTCATCGCCACATGGGAGCAGCATCCGCCGCATTTCCTGCCCGCCGGTCTGCTTCCCATCCTGCTCTATCTGATAGTCCTGCCTGCCATCCTGCTGGCCATCACCCTGCCCCAGGCCATCCTGCTCTGGACCGAACCCGACCTCGACCCCGACCCGGCTCCCGAAGAGGCTGCCGCCACCATCCACTCAGCGAACTGAACGTGGCGGCCCGCTGGGAGCTTCCGCCCACGCGCCGCACACCCCTGCACCGGTCCCTCTACCCTGACCCCTGCGCCCTGTCCCCTGACCCTCCCATTACCGACGTTTCCCCAACCCCGCCCCCACCGCCCGCCATCACCGAAAAATCCCGCCTGCCGCTGCTACACTCCCCGCAGAATCCCGAGCCCCGATGCTTTTCAAAGCCCTCAGTGCCGCCGTCTACGGCATCGACGCCAGCATCATCGACGTCGAGGTGGACTTCTCCGCCATGAAAACGGCCGAGGACCATTTCAACACCGTCGGTCTCCCCGACGCTGCCGTCCGCGAATCGCGCGACCGTGTCCGCGCCGCCATCCGCAATTCCGGCTTCGACCTCCCCACCACCCACATCACCATCAACCTCGCCCCCGCCGACATCAAAAAAGAAGGCTCCGGCTTCGACCTTCCCATGGCTGTCGGCATCCTCGGCGCCTATGGAGCTCTCCAGCTCCGCGACCTCAAAGACTTCCTCCTGATCGGTGAGCTCGGCCTCGATGGCGCCCTTCGCCCCGTCCCCGGCATGCTCCCCGTCGCCGTAGCCGCCCGCCAGCGCGGCATCAAAAATCTCGTCATCCCCAAAGCCAATGCCCGCGAGGCCGCCGTCGTTGAAGGCGTCGACGTCTATCCGGTTGAAACCCTCCTCCAGGTCCGCGACCTTCTCAACCAGGCCGGCAACGGCGGCATTCACACGCCTGCCTTCAAAGTGGAAGCCACCCAGGTCCTCAACGAGCTCCAGCACTTCGCCCTCGACTTCGCCGACGTCCGCGGTCAGCAAACCGCCAAGCGCGCCCTTGAAGTCGCCGCCGCCGGGGGCCACAACATATTAATGATTGGCCCTCCCGGCTCCGGCAAAACCATGCTGGCCCGCCGCTTCCCCTCCATCCTGCCGCCCCTCAGCTTCGAGGAGGCCCTCGAGACCACCAAGATTCACTCCGTCGCCGGCGTCCTCGACGCCGAGGCCGGACTCGTCACCCAGCGCCCCTTCCGCGCCCCCCACCACACCATCTCCGACGCCGGACTCATTGGCGGCGGCGTCATTCCGCGCCCTGGCGAAGTCTCCCTCGCCCACAACGGCGTCCTCTTCCTCGACGAGCTGCCCGAGTTCCCCCGCAACGTCCTCGAAGTCATGCGCCAGCCCCTCGAAGACCGCCACGTCACCATCGCCCGCGCCAGCATGTCCCTCACCTTCCCTGCCGCCTTCATGCTCGCCGCCGCCATGAACCCCTGTCCCTGCGGCTATTTCAACGACAAGACCCGCGAGTGCCACTGCACGCCGCCTCTCATCCAGCGCTACGTAGCCAAAATCTCCGGCCCCCTCCTCGATCGCATCGATATCCACATCGAAGTCCCCGCCGTCCAGTACCGCGAGCTCCGTGGAGCCGCCGCTATCGAGAACTCCGCCGCCATCCGCGCCCGTGTCCTCGCCGCCCGCGAGCGCCAGCGCACCCGCTTCGCCGCCGCTCCTGCGAATCCAGTCCGGGAAAAGATCTTCTCCAACGCCCAGATGGGCACCCGCCAGATCCGCGCCCACTGCGAACTCGCCCCCGATGCCGAAAAGCTCCTCGAACGCGCCATGCTCCAGCAGGGACTCACCGCCCGCGCCCACGACCGCATCCTCAAAGTCGCCCGCACCATCGCCGACCTCGAAGGCGCCGACCACCTCGCCGTCCCCCACATCGCCGAAGCCATCCAGTACCGCACCCTCGACCGCAGCTACTGGAGCTGACGAATTCCAGCGGCACCCGCCGATCTGATTCTGGATTCTCTTTACCGCGGTGAATCTGCCCTCTTCTTTCCCGTATCGGATGCCAGCCAAACCCCGATCAGAAACGCAATCGTTGCTCCGGCCGCGTCACTCATCCCGGGGGGAACGCCGCCGGGAGGCGCATGGTTCAGGAAATGGAAACCTAAAATGAATCCGGGCCAGCTCACCCACGTGCCATAACGCAGCCGGCTGTCCACACTACCGGCCACTGCGGAATACAGGGCGCCGGCCACGCCTGCAACGAGGGGCGCGACGGCCTCACTCACCCCGTGCCTGAGTGTCGCCAAATAGCCGCCAACGTAAAATCCCGCCAGATTGGCAGCCGCAATCGCCACAACCAACAGGGCCAGCAACGCTCCGTTCGAGACAGATTTTTCCTCCGTCCCCACGACAGCCAAATTTGCGCTTTCTTTTCTTGTAGCCGCGGCCGTCTGCGCCGTCTTTGTCCGTATCGTGGCCACCGGAGCTTTCGCGGTGCTCTCTGTCACCAGCGCCGGAAGCACCGGCTGCGCCGCGACGACGGCTTTGGTGGCGACGACGGCTTTGGCCGCAACCTCTCTCTTCCTCTGCCGTTCGTCCTCACTCGCGCGCCAACGTGCGTTCTCTTCATCGGCCTTCTCCCGCTTCAGCCTCTTCCGTTCCGCTTCCTGCGCGCGCCTGCGTGCGCTGCGCTTCAGAATGCGCTCCGCAGCCGCCTCCTGTGCCTCCAGCCGGCTTTTCTCTATGCTCTCCGCCCGGCCCCTCGTCTGCTCTGCAACCGCCGCCGGTGTGCGCGCCGTCGAGACCGGTCTCCGTTCCGATCTCTGCGCGCCCTCCGCAGCCGCGCGCGGTTTCTTCCGGTAGGCCGGATTCGGAAACATAGGAAGAGACGCGATATCTCCCTCGCGCTGATCGGGCGAATGCAGGTCCGGCCGCACTCCGTCGTTAGGGTGCGCCTCGCGAATGTTCTCCCGCACCAGCGCTCCCAGTTCGCTGAACGACAGCTGAGGTCCACACCTCTCGTGACCGCTCCGCAGAGCCTGAATCAGCGCCGCCGAGAACATCGTATGGCTCGCTCCCTCCGGCGCCCGGGCTGCCAAATTTGCGCTGGCCGCGCACAGCAGAGCTGTCCCGCGCTGCGGAAGTTCCTCGCGCACCTGCGCCGTCGCCGCGCCCGCGAGCCCCGTCGATTGAAACTCCCTCAGGGCTGATCCGGAGAAGCAGCAGTCCAGCACCAGATAGCGGCGCAGTTGCATGGCATGCTCTTTCACCACCTGCGCCAGCTCCGAAAAGCGAATGCTGGTGCTGTCCGGGCTCAGCTCGTGCATGTACCTCACGGCCAGACGGTAAGCCTGGTCGCCGCCGCTGCTGAAAAATCCGTGGCCGATATAGAACAGCAGCAGGTCGGTGGCCGCCGGCTCAGCCTTCGTCGCCCCCGCGAGGAACTTCGCCAGGTTCAGCAGCTGCTCCGAAGGAGAGCGCGGGTTGTCGAACAGCCACAGCAGGCGTTCTTCCGGAAGATTCAGACCGCGCCCATCCATCAGATAGCGGCGTACGTCCTCCGCCGAATTCAGGAAGAACTTGCCCTGCATCATCCGCGGCGATCGCGGGAAAACACTGGCTCCCAGAATCACGGCCAGCGGCGGTGGCTGCGCGGCGGCCATGGCGGCTACTTCGGCCCGCTGAACGCCTCGGCAATCCGTGCGGCGTCCTGGCTGTCGAGGTTCGAAGCGATCACGGTGCGATCCGCGCTGATCTGGATTTTGGCCCCGCTGTGACGCGCCAGCCACAGCGCCACGCCATTCGCCACGGCGGTCGCCGAAGCGGTGCCGAGGATCACCGCCAGCGTAGCGCCGAAGTCCTGCGTATCGGGCCGATCCCGTCTTTGCTCCACCTGCACACCGCGCGCCGATTCGCGGATCGCGGTTGCCAGGCTCGCCGCGTACCGGTTGGCTTCGCCGCTGCTGGCCCCGGGAAAGGAAATGGTCAAAGGTGCGCCCATACTGATCCCCCTGGTCTGGATTCAGAAGCGGGCCCGATGAGCCTCCCATTCTAGGCGCGGTTTTGCTGGCAGGTCCACAGGTTTATGACTACATTGGTGCGACTCGAAAGGCTCCCACGATGCGAGTAGCACGTCGCAGCGAACTCCAGGCGATGATTGAATTCCACAAGATGTATTCCAGGGGGGATCGGTCTGACCCACGCGCACCTGGTCGCGTCCTGTCTGCTGACCTCAGGAGTAAAGTTATGGACTTGGGACAAGGCTCTGGACGCTGTGTCCAAATCGCTCGCCGTTCACGCGAACCTACCCTGATCGCTCACTTTCGTTACCATCTCCTTTGACGAAACAGGAGCCCCATGCCCAAAGTTCGTGTCGCTGGTTTTGGTGTTTCCCTCGACGGCTTCAGCGCAGGCCCCGACCAGAGCCTCGAGGATCCCCTCGGTAAAGGCGGTCCCGCCGTCTTCCAGTGGTTCTTTCCCACCCAAACCTTCTGCGCCATGCACGGCAAGGAAGGCGGGTCGGCCGGTATCGACGACACCTTCGCCCGCCGCTCCATGGACAACTTCGGCGCCTTCATCCTTGGCCGCAACATGTTCGGGCCCGTCCGCGGCCCCTGGCCCGACGATACCTGGAAAGGCTGGTGGGGTGACAATCCCGTCTACCATGCGCCCACCTTCGTGCTGACCCACCACCAGCGCGACCCCCTGGTCATGGAGGGTGGCACGACCTTCCACTTCGTGACCAGCGGCATCGAAGAAGCCCTGCGCCTCGCCCGCCACGCCGCAGGCGACAAGGACGTCAAAATCGGAGGCGGCGTCTCCACGGTCCGGCAATACCTCCAGGCCGGACTCATCGATTCCCTCCACCTCGCCGTCGGTCCCGTCTTCCTCGGCCGCGGCGAAGCCCTCTACCCCGGCATCGACCTACCCGCTCTCGGCTTTACCGTAGCCGAGCGCGCCGTCACCGACCACGCCACCCACATCGTGCTCGAGAAGCACTGACAGCTCACCACTTCGGCCAGGTCCGAACCGGTCTGGCAGCACAAGATAGCGGTCGGTAGCGCGATCGCTGGCGAACGAGCGGAACGGAGCGCAGTGCCCGAACCTGTCAACCCCCGGAGCCCCACGCCAAAGTAACAACCGCACAAAACACGCAACTTATCTGCCTCCAACGCCAATCAAATTTGGCAGACTTTCCTGCCCAGCTTGGTATACTGAACTTATAGAGAAGAAAGAGGCTGCCATCCCGGCAGCCTTTTCTGTTGGACCAGGAGGAGGGGTGCGTGGCTCACACAAAAAATCCACCAACGGCACCAATCTCCCGACCACAACCGGCTACCGGCTACCAGCTACTGGCCTCTGGCTGCTGGCGCTGGCTGCTGGGCGCTGGGTTGTTGGGCTACCAGCTACCAGCTACCATACCTACCCCTATCCACCCTGCTTTCAAATGGTTATCGAGGGCCTGCGCCGCTGCGCGCCGCAAGCATCACAATCCAAAATAGAAACCCGCAACCATCCGCGAATCAAATGCATACGCGTCACGCAAAACCGCCCGCCTCAATAGAATCAAATACATGCGCGTTCCTCCTCCTCCAGGGGGGGTACCCCGAAGCCTGACAGAAGTCACCTCCGGGAACACAGGTACCCGGCCGTTCCTCCTGGTCCGCCGCCCGCGGATGCCGTACCCTCATAGAGGCAATTGACAAGGAGAACCATGCGAGCACTGGTCAAGGCCCGCGCCGAGCGCGGCCTCTGGCTTGAGGACGTTCCCGAGCCCGAATACGGCATTAACGATGTCCTCATCCGCGTCCGCCGCACCGGCATCTGCGGCACCGATGTCCACATTTATCAGTGGGACGAGTGGGCTCAGCAAACCATCCCCGTCCCCATGGTCATCGGCCACGAATTCGTCGGCGAAATCGCCGCCGTCGGCCCCAATGTCAGCGACTTCCAGGTCGGCGATCTGGTCTCCGGCGAAGGGCACGTCACCTGCGGACGCTGCCGCAACTGTCTCGCCGGCCGCCGCCATCTCTGCGCCCACACCTCCGGAGTCGGCGTCAATCGCCCCGGCGCCTTTGCTGAATACATTGCCCTCCCCATGACCAACATCTGGCGCCACCACGCCGGCGTCCCCGAAGAGATTGCCGCCATCTTCGATCCTTTCGGCAACGCGGTCCACACCGCCCTCACCTTCCCGGTCCTCGGCGAAGATGTCCTCATCACCGGCGCGGGCCCCATCGGCCTCATGGCTATCCCCATCGTCCGCCACGCCGGAGCCCGCTACGTCGTCATCACCGACCTCAACCCCTTCCGCCTCGACCTCGCCCGCAGAATGGGAGCCACCGTCGCTGTCGATCCCCGCGAAACCCCCGTGGCCGATGTCCAGAAGCAACTCGGGATGCAGGAAGGCTTCGACGTCGGACTCGAGATGTCCGGCAGCCGCGCCGCTTTCGTCGAAATGCTCGACAACATGTGTCACGGCGGACGCGTCGCCATGCTCGGCATCCCGGCAAAGCCGATGGAAATCGACTGGCGCAGGGTCATCTTCAACATGCTCACCATCCGCGGCATCTACGGCCGCGAAATGTACGAAACCTGGTACAAGATGTCGGTCCTCGTCACCTCCGGCGTCGACATCTCGCCCGTCATCACCCACCGCTTCAGCTACAAGGATTATGAGAAGGGCTTCGCAGCCATGATCGGCGGCCAAACCGGCAAAGTCATCCTCGACTGGACCACGATTTAGTGTGACGAGCCAGCCGTCACTTGGCCGCTTCCCAGCGGATATGTAAATGAAAATAAACAGGTTGTCATCCTGAGGTCCGGTTGGCAAAAAGCCAGCCGGAGCCGAAGGATCCGCGGTTGCCTGTCGCGAGTCCGGCCACAAGCTTTGCGAATTCCCAAATAGATCAATTCCGAAGCCGGCTAACACCCTCCGCTCAAGCGGTAGAAACTCAGCGCCGCATCCCCCTGGCGCAGAACCCGATACCGCTCCAGCCCCCGGTACCGCTCCTCCAGTTCCCGCCGCTTCTCGTGCTCCGCCACCACCAGGGCGCCGTCCGCCAGCAGCGCCGCGCACTCCCCGCCCAGCAAGCCCAGGGCGGTCTCATACTCCCGGACCTCGGCATACGGCGGATCCAGAAACACGATGTCCGCCACCCGTCCGTCAGCCGTCAGCCGCCGCAGCCCGGCCGCCACGCTGCGCGCTTCCAGAGCGAAGTTGCCGCGAATGCCCAACCCCGCCAGATTCCCGCGAATCGCCTTCAGCGCCACCTCCGCCTGCTCCACAAAGATCGCCTCACGCGCTCCCCGGCTCAGCGCTTCGATCCCGACGGCACCTGAGCCCGCGTACAAATCCAGAAACACCGCGCCCTCGATTCGCGGCGCCAGCACGTTGAACAGCGTCTCGCGCAGCCGGTCGCTGGTCGGACGCGTATCCACCCCGCGCGGCGCCGTCAGAACCCGCGACCGGAACTGCCCCGCGATGATCCGCATCTTCCTCCCGCTGGCCAAATTCGGCCGACCCTCTACAATAAAGCCCAGAGTTTCGGAGTTCGGATGCGCGCTTGGTCGTTACCTCTCGGACGCTGGTTTGGGGTGCATCTGCGCATCCACTATTTCTTCATCCTGCTGCTCTTCTTCTGCGTCCTCTCCACCAATCTCTCCGGCGGTTCCTCCTGGCGCGGCGTGGTTCTCTGGTTCCTGCTCTTTGGAGCCGTGCTGTGCCGCGAAGCGGTCCGCGCTCTCACCGCCGCCTGGCACGGCCTCGCGGTGCGCAGCGTGCTGCTCCTCCCCATCGGTGGACTCTTCTCCTACGCCAGCCCGGAGATGGCCGAGCGCGCCTCGGAAGGTGCCCCCCAAACAGCGCTTACCGTTGCCGGCCCGCTGGCCAATCTGGCCTTCGCTGCCCTCATCGCTGGCTTGATTGAAGGCGCTACCTCGCAGGTTCCTCTTGCCACTGCGCCCTTCGTCACCCCCTCCCATCTCATGCGCTCCGCGGTGTGGCTCAACGTGGCACTGGCGCTCATCAATTTCATTCCTGCCTATCCACTCGACGCCGGTCGTTTCATGCGCAGCCGATTGGCGCGCGCCCGCGGCGTTGCCCAGGCCACCCGCGCCGCTTCCGGATTCGGCCAGATGATCGGCATCGCCGCGGTGGTCGTCGGACTGGCGCTGCTCGCCATTCCCGGAGCCCGCCTCGCCACCGGCGTCAGCCCCTGGCTCATCATGGGTGGCTTCTTCGTCTTCATCGGAGCCCAGCTCGAAGACCAGGGCGTCCTCTTCCAGTCGGTCGTCGAGACCGTACGCATGCGCGATGTTATGCTCACCGACTTCGACACCATGTCTCCGTCGGACACGCTGTCGGACGCGCTCTATAAAGCCATCCACAGTCTCCAGGACGATTTCCCCGTCGTTCGCGGTCCCAACCTCGTCGGCGTCGTCTCCCGCCAGGGCATCGTCCAGGCCCTGCGCCAGGAGGGCAACGGCTACATCCAGGCCATCATGTCGCGCGCCTATCAGGTCGCCACCCCCGACGACTCTCTCGGTCTTCTCATCCGCCGCATCGGCGGCGGACGCCTCTCCATGATCCCCGTCGCCGAAAGCGGCCGCGTCGTCGGCATCGTCACCTGGCAGAACCTCTCGAGCAGCATGGGCCTGCTGGCCGAATACCGTCGTCTGGAGCGCGGCAGCAACGACCGTGACTGAAGAGCCTCTCGCGCCTGGCCTCTATCTTGTCGCCACCCCTATCGGCAATCTTGAGGACATCACCCTCCGCGCCCTGCGCGTGCTGCGCACCGCCGACCGCATTGCCTGCGAAGATACCCGTCAGACGCGGAAGCTCCTCGATCGCTACTCGATCACCACCCCCACCATCAGCAGCCATGAGCACAATGAAGCCGAGCGCAGCCGCCGCCTGATCGAGGAGCTGAAGGCTGGCGCCCGCATCGCTGTCGTGTCTGACGCCGGAACCCCCGGCCTCTCCGATCCCGGTATGTTCCTCGCGGCTGCGGCCATCGCCGAGGGCATCCCCGTCTACCCCATTCCCGGCGCCAGCGCCGCCCTGGCCGCCCTCATCGCCTCAGGACTCAATACCGAGCACTTTCAGTTCCTCGGCTTCCTTCCGCCCAAAGCCGGAGCCCGCCGCACTGCCCTTGAAGAGGCTGCCGCGCGTCTCTCGCATCCCACAACCCTCATTCTTTACGAAGCGCCCCACCGCATCCTCGAAACCCTGTCCGACGTGGAAAGCGTCTGGGGTCCGGATTGCCGCATTGTGCTGGCGCGCGAGCTCACCAAGATTCACGAAGAATTCCTGCGCGGCACCGTGTCGGACATTCGCCGTCAGCTCGCGTCCCGCGAAAGCATCCGCGGCGAAATGGTGCTGCTCGTTGACGCTCACCCGCTCTCGTCCGACACCGCCAGCGCCGCAACCACCATCACACATCGCCTCGCCGACCTCGAAAAGTCCGAAGGCCTCGCCGAAAAAGACGCGCTCAAGCGCATTGCCCGCGAGCGTGGAGTCTCCAAAAGCGAACTCTGGCGCGAACTGCAGCGTGAGCGCGCCCGCGGCAAGTGACCCTGCGGTAACCGTCGATTCTGCCGCATCGCAAACGCCGAAACCAAATGAAAACCCGGGCCGTCTTCACCTGCGAGTGAACCGCCTCCCCCGGAGGATTCTCATGACTACCCGCAAATCGGGCGCCATCCTGTGCGCCGTTCTGCTTCTCTTCTGCGCAGCAGCCGCCCTCGCTCAGCAACCCGCCGGTACGCCGGCTCCCATCCCCTCCGCGATCGCGTCCGCTACAAAAATTTTCGTGTCGAACGCCGGAGCGGACGCCGGTCTCTTCCCGCAACCTTTCACCGGCGATCCGAGCCGCGGCTATACCCAGCTCTACCTCGCCCTCAAGGCGTCCGGACGTTATCAACTCGTGGAGGCTCCGTCCGACGCCGACCTCGTCCTCGAGCTGCATCTCACCGCGCCCTACGGTCCCTCCAACGCCAACAAAGCACAGGGCGCGTCCGATCCGCGCCCCATGTTCACCCTAACTGTCTATGACCGCCAGACCCACTACGTGCTCTGGACCCTCACCCACACCATCGACTGGGCAGTCCTCCAGAAGACCCACGACCGCAATTTCGATGAAGCCCTGGCCGCCATCGTCTCCCAGTTCGAAGCCCTCAGTGGCAAACAGCAAGCCCCGACGCCGTAGTTGCTGCCGGCTACTCGCTGCTCTTAAGAGAACCCCAGTACCGGGTGCGGTACATACTCCTTCTCGAGCGCAGCTATCTCCTCCGGTGTCAGCCGCAGCGAGACCGCCGCCACCGCGTCCTCCAGATGATGCGATTTCGTTGCGCCCACAATCGGCGCAGTCACGCCCGGCTGCGCCAGCAGCCACGCCAGGGCAACCTGTGCCAGCGATACGCCTCGCTGTTTCGCCACCGCCTCCAGCGCGTCGACGACCTTGTGGTCCGCCTACTCCGTCTGCGAATACATGGTCTTCCCGAACTTGTCCGTCTCCAGACGCTTCGTCGTCTCGCTCTTCCACGGCCTGGCCAGCCTTCCCCGCGCCAGCGGACTCCACGGAATCACCCCAATCCCCTCCTCTCGGCACAGCGGCAGCATCTCCCGCTCCTCTTCCCGATAGATCAGGTTGTAGTGGTTCTGCATCGACACAAAGCGCGTCCACCCGTGCCGATCGGCGAGATACAGCGCCTTCGCAAATTGCCACGAATACATCGATGACGCCCCTATGTACCGCACCTTCCCGGCTTTCACCATGTCGTGGAGCGCCTCCAGCGTCTCTTCGATCGGCGTCTCGTAATCCCAGCGGTGAATCTGATACAGGTCCACATAATCTGTCTGCAGCCGTCGCAAACTCTCGTCCAGCTCGAACAGGATCGCCTTCCGCGACAGCCCTTGCCCGTTCGGCTCCTCCCGCATCACCCCGTGCACTTTGGTCGCAACCACGACCGCTTCGCGTCGGACGTTCTTTTTCAGGAAATTTCCCAGCACTTCCTCGCTGGCCCCGCTTGAGTACACGTTGGCGGTATCGAAGAAGTTGATTCCCGCGTCCAGCGCCTGCCGGAAAAACGGTTGACTCTGCTCCTCATCGAGCGTCCACGCGTGCCGCCCCGCCTTGGGCTCGCCGGTTGCGGGCGCCCCATAGCTCATGCACCCCAGACAAATCCGCGAAACCTTCAGTCCCGTCCTGCCCAGATTTACGTAATCCATTGCTTCTCCTCAAAAAGTCCGAAATCACTCACCGAAACGAACACGGCCTCTCGTCGGACCGCGCTCGCGTCTGCAAAAAATAGAAAGCTTTCTCTCAATAAGAGGACCACGGCGCTCGAAACGATTCGCGCCAGGCTGCGAATTTAGAATCACCACGATGCCGGCAAAGAAAACGCGACGCGTCCGCCCGACTCACAAAGCAACGTCCGACACAGCCTCGGCCCGGCGCCTCCGCGCCATGTACGACCACCTCGTTCAGCTCTATGGTCCCCAGCAATGGTGGCCCGCGAAGACCGCCTTTGAAGTGGTCATCGGCGCCTACCTCACCCAGAACACCGCCTGGACCAGCGTCGAGCGCTCCATTGCCAACCTCGAAGCCAGGGGCATTCTCTCCATCGACGGCCTGCGCGCTATTCCCGACGATGAACTCCGCACCCTCATCCGTCCTTCCGGCTTCATGGTCCGCAAGGCCGCCGCCCTCAAGGCCTTCATCGCCTTCCTCGACGCCCACTATAGCGGCAGTCTGGACTCGTTGCGCCAGGAAGCACAGCGCGATCCGCACGCCGTCCGCCACAAGCTCCTCGCCCTCCTCGGCGTCGGACCGGAAACCGCCGACGCCATCCTCCTCTACGCCCTCAATGCGCCCGCCATGGTCGTCGACGAATACCTCCGGCGCGTCACCGTCCGCCATCGCCTACTCTCCGAGAACTCCAAATACCGCGAGGTCCAATCCCTTGCCGAACAGGCCTTCGCCGCCGACCCCGCCCGTGAAAATCCCGAAGAGCTGGCCCGGCATTACAACGAATTCCACGCCCTCATCGTGCAAGTCGGCAAAACCAACTGCCGTCGCACGCCCATCTGCGAAAGCTGCCCACTGGCCTGGGATCTGAAGAACGTCGCGCCGAGCCACCGTCCCGATCGCCAATAGACTGAATCTGTGTCTCTCACCCTTTACGCTGCCACCAGCAACCCCGGCAAGCTGCGCGACTTCTCCGTTGCTGCCGCCGAAGAAGGCATTGCCGTCGAGCCTCTGCCCGGCCTCGCCAATATCCCCGCACCCGACGAGAATGAGTCCACCTTCGCCGGCAACGCTCGCCTCAAGGCCGTGTATTACAGCCGCTTTGCCGCAAAGCAGGGAAGTCCAGTGCTGGTCCTCGCCGATGACTCAGGCCTCGAAGTCGACGCGCTCGGCGGCGAGCCCGGAGTCCGCTCCGCCCGCTACGCGCAGGACGCCGGCTACGAACCCATGAATCTCGCGTCCGACGCCAGCCTTCCCGCGTCCGACGCAAATGAAGCTGCGCTCTCCACCGATGTCCGCAACAATCTGTATCTTCTCGAGCGCATGCGCGGCATCGCAAACCGAACCGCCCGCTACCACTGCGTTCTTGCGCTCGCGCGTAATGGAGAAGTCCTGCTTACCGCCGACGGCAACGTCGAAGGCGAGATCCTGCATGAGCCGCGCGGCAGCGGAGGTTTCGGCTACGACCCGCTCTTCCTGATCCCGGCGTTGGGGCGCACCATGGCCGAGATTTCCCTCGAAGAAAAACACACCCTCAGCCATCGTGGACGCGCCTTCCGCGCCCTGCTCCCGCAACTCAAATCTCTACGCGCGTGAACGCGAGGCTCACGCCCGTCCGGCGAGAGCTCACGCCCGCCCGGCCAGGGCTGCCCTGCGGCCTTGACTTCCACCAGAATCTTCCGCATCGACGCCGGATCCGCGCTCCACCGCGCCAGCGCCTCGCCCGCCTCTTCCAGAGAAACCACCAGGCTCACCGCATCCTCCACCGGGAATTTCCCCGCGGTCAGCATCGCGATCACCTCGTCGAAGTCCTCCTCAACGGCGTTGCGCGACCCCAGGATATCCAGCTCCTTCAGCACGAACAGCTTCGTCTCATAGGTCACCGGCTCTTTCGCCCAGCCGATGTACACCACCCGCCCCGTAGCGGCCACCACGTCCACCGCCAGCCGAAAGGTCTGCGGCGTCCCCACGGCTTCAATCGTCACATCCGGACCCTCGCAGCCGGTCAGCTCCGCCACCGCTGTGGCGGCATCGGCTCCGCGTGCGTTCACGACCTCCCGTGCTCCGGCCCTGCGCGCCACCTCCAGCTTGGCGTCGTCCATGTCCATCGCGATCACCCGCGCCCCGCGAAAGGCCGCCGCCGCCACCGCGCCCAGCCCCACCATGCCGCAGCCGATCACCAACACTGTGTCCTCGGCCGTCACGCGCCCGCGTCGGACCGCATGTGTGCCCACCGTCAGCGGTTCCACCATCGCGAGAGTCCGCAGCGGCAGCGCCGGAGCCAGCTTCAGCTTGGTCCATGGAGCCACGATGAACTCCGTCATCGCCCCATCGCGCTGCACACCCAGAGTCTGATTATTCCGGCATGCATTGCGCCGCCCACGCCGGCAGGCCGCACACCGTCCGCAGCCGAAGTAGGGCATCACCGTCACCGCCGTCCCCGGCCCGAACTCCGCAGGGACCTCGGTTCCCGCTTCCGCCACCACCGCCGCAATCTCGTGCCCCGGTACCCGCGGATACGTGACCAGCGGGTTCCGTCCCGCGAACGTGTTCAGGTCCGACCCGCACATCCCCACCATCCGCACCTCGAGCAGTACCTCCTCCGCTCCCGGCCGTCCCGGATGCGGCACCTCGCCCACGCCCACCTGCCCCGGCCCCTGCAACACTAAAGCCCTCATGCCACCTCCAGTTCCATCATCCCTGCACACCGCCCCCCAATTGCATGGCAACACCCTGTCCCGGCAACAATCCGAGTAGTCCAACCAGCCACAGAAAACACTCTGTCCCGGCGTTAACCGCAGCAGATAGAATAGCCGCGCGATCAAACAACAGGGACCCGCGCATTGACCTCCATACCCGCCCAGCCCACCACCCGGCCCTCAGAACACGCGCTGCGTCTTATCCCCGCCGGCCGGCTCACCGCCTTCATCGTGGTCACGGCACTCTTCTTCCTCTGGGGGATTCCCAACAACCTCAACGACATCCTCATCCGTCAGTTTATGAAGTCCTTCGCCATCACCCGCCTTGAGGCGGGTCTGGTGCAGTCAGCTTTCTATCTCGGCTACTTCGTCCTCGCCCTCCCCGCCGGCTTCATCATGCGCAAAGCCGGATACAAAGCCGGCATCCTCACCGGCCTCATCCTCTTCGGAACCGGCGCGCTGCTCTTCTGGCCTGCGGCCCTCGCCGACCGCTATTCATATTTCCTCATCGCGCTCTTCGTCATCGCCAGTGGCCTGTCGTTTCTCGAAACCGCCGCGAACCCCTTCATCGCCCAGATGGGCGACCCGCTCACCTCCGAGCGCCGTCTCAACCTGGCCCAGGCCTTCAATCCGCTCGGCTCCATCACCGGCGCGCTCCTCGGCACGGTCTTCATCTTCTCCGGCATCGAACTGCGTCCCGACCAGGTCGCCGCGCTCCAGGCGCAGCATCAATACCACGCATATCTCCGTTCTGAAATCCTCCGGGTCGTCCATCCCTACATGGTGGTCGCCGCCGTCGTCTTCTTTTGGGCCATCCTCGTCGCCCGCACCCGCTTTCCCAGGGTCGGCGACGAGCAACACGATGCGCCCACCGAGAACGCGATTCCGGAAACCGGCCGCCTCCTGCGCATCCACTTCATGACCGCCGTCATCGCGCAGTTTCTCTATGTCGGCGCGCAGGTCGGCACGTGGAGCTACTTCATCCAGTACGCGCAGCAGTACACCAGCGTCCCCGAGCGCGTCGCCGGCTACCTGCTTACCGGTACCCTTGCCGCGTTCGCCGTCGGTCGATTCTTCTCCGCCTGGCTCATGCGCCGCGTCCGTCCGCACCAGCTCATGGGCGTCTACGCCATCGTCAATACCGCCCTCGCCCTCATCGCCGTTCTGCATCCCGGATGGGCCGGCTTGTGGTGTCTCTTCGTCACCAGCTTCTTCATGTCGCTGATGTTCCCCACCATCTTCGCTCTCGGCCTCAAGGACCTCGGCGCCAAAACCAAAATCGGCGGCTCTATGCTGGTCATGGCCATCATCGGCGGAGCCGTTCTCACCCCCGCTATGGGCCAGCTCTCGCAGCTGAACGGCGGCGTTGCTCTGGCCTACGCCATCCCCGTCATCGCCTACGCCCTCATCGCCCTCTATGCATTCTTCACCTCGCAGCCGAGGCCCCAGCCCGCATAGGCCGTTACAGCATCAGCATCAGCACCGCCACCATCTCCCCCGCCGCAAGAACATCCCGCGTCTCCGGCACCACCACAAATCCATTCGCCTGTGCCGCTGCCGCCAGATCCCCCGACCCCTGCCACTCAATCCGACGCACCTGTGCGCCGTGCACGTCACCCGTCATCCGTGCCGGCAGAAACCGCGTCAGCCCTGCCTTCACCCGCACCTCCGCCTCCAGCCGCGCTGAAACAAACCGCGGCCCGGCATCGCTCTCGCCCGCCAGCGCCCGCACCATTGTCGCGGCAAACAGCGCGAACGTCACCATCGTCGAAATCGGATTGCCCGGCAGTCCAAAGAAATACGGCCCCGGCAGCTTCCCAAACACCACCGGCTTGCCCGGCTGAATCCGCGCTCCCGTAAAGAAAAAGTCCGCGCCCAGCGCCCCCAGCGCCTGCTCCACAAAATCAAATTTGCCCATCGAGACGCCGCCCGTCAGCAGGACAAGATCGCACGCCGTTGCTTTCTCAATGGCCCGCTCCGTCGCCTCGGCTGCATCCCGCACTACCGGGAAAATCACCGGGGTGCCTCCCGCGGCCGTTACCTGCGTCGCCAGGCTGTAGCTGTTGGAGTTACGAATCTGCTGTGCCTGAGGTTTTTCCCCAACTCCCACCAGCTCATCGCCCGTCGCCAGGATCGCCACCCGCGGCCGCGCAGAAACTTTCAGCCGCGCATACCCGCACGAAGCCGCCGCCGCAATTTCTGCCGGACCCATCCTTCGCCCTGCCGGAACCAGCACATCCCCCGCTCGCGCCTCCGCTCCCGCCGGCACTATGTTCTCTCCCGCCGCCAGCGTCCGCCCCTCGGCAAAACTGATCTGCCCGTTCTCCATCCGGACATGCTCCACCATGACCACCGCATCCGCGCCCTCTGGAACTCCCGCACCGGTCATGATTTCGACCGCCTCGCCTGCCCCGATCCGTCCGCCCTTCCACGCTTCGCCTGCGCGCAATTGCCCGACAACCCTCAGCATTCCGCCCCGCAGATCCGCGGCCCGGCACGCAAACCCATCCCGCGTCGACCGCGCGAACGGCGGATACTCCCGATCCGCCGCTACCGCCTCCGCTGCCACGCGGCCCGTGCTCTCCAGCAGCGCGACCTCCTCGGCTCCGTGCGCCTCCACTTTGGCCGCATGCGCCCGCACTGCAGCCGCAGCCTCTTCGTACCCCAACACCACCGAAGCACTGGTCTCACTCATGATCACAGTTTCTCGCAAAAAAAAGAGCGCCGCGTTTCCACGGCGCTCTTCTCGTCACTGCGTCCAGCTTAGTGCTTCTTGCTGGCCTTGTAGGTAGTTTGGTTGGTCTGGCTCATCTCCGCCAGCACCTGCTTCGCTTCCGGGGCGAACTGCCCGGTCGGCGCCAGTTCCAGATATTTCTGGTATGCCTCCTGGCATCCCGGCGGCGCCACGATCTTCTGCGTTTTGGGATCCATCGTCGCCTTCCCGATCAGCGCCTGCCCCTTGAGGTAATAGGGGATCGGCCGGTTCGGATCGGCTGCGGCGGCTTTGTCCGCCGCGGCCACCGTCGCGTCCGCCTGCCCGGTGCGGCTCATCACGATCGTCTCGTTCTGGTAGAACATGCCCGCCTGCTGCGGATTCGCCTTGGCCGCCGCGTCATACGCCGCCTGCGACTCGGGGATCTTGTTGTCCGACGCGTAGCACTCACCCAGCGCATCGTTGGCTGCCCCTTCCAGATCGCCGTTCGGCTTCTTGCCCGCTGCGTCCATCTGGATGCCCTTCGCCAGCGACGTCTCGCAGTCGCTCCATTGTTTCAGCCCGCGCTGCGCCAACCCCAGTTCCACCCACAGCACCGCCGCATCCGGCTTCATCGCCACGTCCCTCTGCATCAGAGTCGCAGCGTCCTGGAAGTTCTTGTTCTTGTCGTCGTCGCGGGCCTTCGCCAAATCCGCATTCAAATTCTTGATCTGGGAGTTTTCCTTCAGAATGCTGGCGTTCTTCTGCTTGGTTTCTTCAATCTGCTTCCGCTGCTCCGGGCTCAGCTTGTTGACGTACTCCGGCCGCGACATGTCGATGTTCTGCGCCGTGTCCTGCCCCGCCGTCACCTTCACGTTGTCGATCTGATCGACAACCTTGTCCTTCGGCGTATCCGGCGCGCGAAAGACGATGGTGTACGTCCCCGGAGCCACGTTATCGCCTGTAAAGTTCCCGTCCGCTCCCACCGGAAACGAGTACTTCGGCTCAGCTGTCGCCGACGCCATCCCCCCCGCATAGAACGAAACGGTTCCTGCCGAGATTGGAGCGCCCGTCGGATCCATCACCTGGCCGTGAACCTTTCCGGTACTCCCGGCAGCGGCTGCGGCCCCTGTGGCCTGAGCTACGGCGAAGGCACCTGTCAGCGCAAACGTGACAGCAACCACAGCCGCCAGCATCAGGCGCGGCCAAAAGTTTTTCTTCTCCATAATTAGTCCTCTCTGCGGAAGTGCGCGGCCAACCTCGGCTCCTTTGCGGGAGAACCCATGGCCTCCGCGCGCTCCTGAATCTTTTTTCCGTCCCTGCCCGAATCCCGCTGCACCGCATAACGGATCGGATCCTTCACTCCGGCCTGTTCGAAAGCGCGCAGGCGCAGCACACAACTCTCGCATACGCCGCACGCCTCCTCCGCACCTGAATAGCACGACCACGTTAAATCGAGGGGCGCGGCCAGTTCAAGGCCGAGCGCCACGATCTCCTGCTTGTGCATATGGATGAGCGGCGTCCGTACAATGATGTCACCGTCGCGCGTTCCTGCCCGAATCAGCTCCTGAAAGGCCTCGTAGTACGCCGGCCGACAGTCCGGATAGCCGGAGCTGTCCTGCTCCACGGCCCCGATGAACACCGCCCTCGCCCCCAGCACCTCCGCCCAGCTCACCGCCGCCGACAGAAAATGCGCATTCCGGAAGGGCACATAGGTCACCGGAATCTCCGCCCCGATATTCGTGCCCGCCTCCGGCACATCGATCCGCGCATCGGTCAGCGCCGATCCGCCAATCCGCCGGAACAAATCCAGCCGCAGGTGCAGAAAATCTTTAAATCCAAGCGCGTCCGCCACCCCGCGCGCGGACCGCAACTCCCGCTCTTCGGTCCGCTGCCCATAGCTGCAGTGCAGGGCGTACGCGTCGTAATCCCGTGCCGCCAGCGCCGCGCACACGCACGAATCCATTCCCCCGGACAGACAAACTACTGCACGCTCGCGGTTAACCGGCATAACCCTCTATCGTAGCGCGATATCACCAGGCGCGTGCACTCGCCCCCTCACTAAAGTCATATGGGCTGGCGCTTTCCGAGATCCCGGCAATTCGGCGCAGACAACCCTTCCTGCTCCGCCTCGCATTAACCCGTAGGCCTTACTCGACTCGCCGCGTGCCCCCGGATTAAGCCTGTTGGGTAGTTGTATTTCCGGCCCTGATCGCTACAGTAGGACGCGAGTGCTGAGAGTTGATCCTGCCCGCTGTGTGGCAGCGCTGAGGAGATCGTGAATGAAAGTTTCTGCTCACAAGCTTCTGACCGCGGCTTTGGTACTCGTTGGCTTCGCTGCAGCCAGCTCCGCGGTAGCCTCGGCCCAGGATGTCTACAAACTCAACTACTTCTCCAACGCATGGGTTCCCGGTGCTCCTGATGCCACGGTCCGGATCGACAACCCTGGCCTGACCTACGGCAACATCTGCGCCATGATCTACGTCTTCGCTGCCGACCAGCAGCTCGCCGAGTGCTGCGGCTGCCCGCAGAGCCACAATAACCTGAGTACGCTTTCGGTGGACTTCAACCTCACCTCGAATACCCTTACCGGCGAGCCTATGCCCAGTGGCGTCATCAAGATCGTCTCGGCCCTCACCCCCAACGGCATCTGCGACCCGGCCGCTCCCTACACGCCGACCTCGAATCTGCGTGCCTGGGCAACCCACATCCAAAACAAAGTCGGCACCGCCTGGCCCATCACCGAGACTGAGTTTTCCGACTCGAAGCTCGGCGCCACCGAACTGTCCAATCTGCAGGCGCAGTGCTCCTTTGCTGCTCTCCTCGGCAGCGGATTCGGTATCTGCAGCTGCGGTGGCGGCGGCGTGATCGATTAAGTACCGCTTCGTCCCTGCGAACCACGAATCGCAGGTGACCCATCGGGAGTGGACGCTGGCGCTGGCCCACCCTCTGGCGCCCCCACTCCCGATTGAATTCTCAGCCCTCCCCGTGCTCCCTGTTTACCGCTCTCCGCCAGCCGTCGCCGATCCCGCAAACATTCCCAGCGGAATCCCGTTCGCCATCGCCCGATATCCCACCGGCGAAGCATGCAGGTGGTCGCCGCAGTCGTAGGCGGGCAGCAGCCGGTCCGGCTTCTGCGGATCCCGGACCATCGCATCGAAGTCGATCACCGCGTCGAAATGCCCCGCTGCCCGTATCCACCGGTTCACAGCCTGTCTGTCGGCCTCGTTGCCAGCGTCCGGATGGTAGTAGTCCGACCCTATATACGGCGTGATCGTCGCCCCGATCACCATCAGCCCATGCGTGTGCGCCCGGGCAATGATTTGCTGATACGCCGCGATCACCTGCCCCACCAGCGCTGCATGTGTCGCGGCAGAAACCGGGCCCTCCCGCGTCAGACCTCCCAGATCGTTTACGCCTTCAAAGACGATCACCCACCGCACCCCCGTCTGCGCCAACACATCGCGATCCAGCCGCGCCAGAACATTGGGCCCCAGCCCATCCGTCAGCAGATGATTGCCCCCGATCCCCTCGTTCAGTACGCCGATGTTCTTCGTCGCCGCCGAGGCCTGCAGCCGCTCCGCCAGCACGTCGGTCCAGCGATCGTTTCCGTTGGTCGTCGACCCATGCCCGTCCGTAATCGAATCCCCCAGCGCCACAATGGCCGCCGCCGGGCCTGTCAGGTTCGCCGCTGCCTGCACGTCGATCCCCGACACCTGATACCAGTGCTCCACCTCTTTCGCCCCCGGCAGCTCGGCAGCGCCCGTCAGGTCACCGTGCGCGACAAACGTCGTCTCCCGTGAGCCCGGGTGTCCCGTCTCTCCATCCGGCGCGCGGTCCAGATGGAAGCTCACCGCCACACTGGACAGTGCAGCCAGCGGCCACGAAACCGGGTCCGACAGATACTCAGCCCCGGCCGGCACCGTGACGTCCGGCTTGCCTGCAAACGTCAGCGCCCGGTCCGTCGCCGGATCAATGGTAGCGGCCACCGGCGGCCCGGTCGGCGTCACCGGCCGGGCGATGTGCACCGAGGTAAAGTGCAGAGGCTCGTTGCCGAATGCATTCGACAGCCGCACCCGGACCGCCGCTCCACCCACCGACACATGAAAGATCTCTCGGATCGTGGCATCCCGCATGTCATCCAGCGAAAGTGCGTTTGCCGGTTCCGGAACCTGCTGTGCCGCCGCCCACGTACCGATCCACGTGCCGACCCAGTCGTTTTGCGCGCGGGCGCCGGGCACGGCCATAGCCATCAGCAGAAGAGCAGAGCGAAGAGCGAAGCGGCGCATCAGCAAATTGTAAGCAGCCGCCCGTACACTGGAATCGGATGACCCGCCGTATCGGCATGCATCTGTCCACCTCCGGCGGTGTCTTTCGCGCCGCCGAGCGCGCCCGCGAGCTTGGCGCCAATACCTTCCAGATTTTTTCTTCCAGCCCGCGCATGTGGCGCGCCGCCCAGCTCGAGCCCACGCATTGCGAACAGATGCGCCGCCTCCGCCGCGAATATGACTGCTTCCCGCTGGCCATCCATACCAGCTACCTCGTGAATCTCTGCAGCCAGTCCGCCATCGTCCGCGAAAAATCCATCCACGCCTTCCGCAAGGAAATCGAGCGCGCTCTCGCCCTCGGCGCCGAATACCTGGTCCTCCACCCCGGCTCCTGGCGCGGCCTCACCCGTGCCCAGGGACTCGCCCTCGCCGCCGACGCCATCGCCCAGGCGGCCGACGGCCTTATCCCAGCGACCCAACCAGACTGTGCCGCCGGCGAGGCCTTTCGCATCCTCGTCGAGAACACCGCCGGAGCCGAGTTCTCCCTCGGCGGCAGCTTCGAACAAGTCGCGGAACTGCTCGAAAAACTCCGCCCTGTCGTCCCCATCGGCGCCTGCCTCGACACCTGCCACTGCCATGTCGCCGGTTACGACCTCGTCACCGCGCCTGGCTACGAAGAAACCGTCGCCCTGATCGACAGCACCATCCGCCTCGACTCCGTACGCGTCTGGCACATGAACGACGCCAAAGCTCCTCGCGGTTCAAAGCTCGACCGCCATCAGCACATCGGCCAGGGTACTCTCGGTCTTGCGCCCTTCCACCGCCTGCTCAACGATCCCCGCTTCGCCCACTGCGCCTTCATCGCTGAAACCCCCGTCGATGAGCCTGGCGACGACCTCCGCAACCTGCAGATCCTGCAATCCCTGGCCGAACCGCGACCAAAACGCAAACAGCGCTCATCGTCATTCTGACCGGAGCGCGCAGCGCGCAGTGGAAGAACCCCGACTACTTTTCGCTTCACCACCACCGCCTCAGGTTTCAAACTAGCCCCGGGTGCCCCGGATTCCGATTCTGAGACATGGTCCCGCGCCTGTTTCGAGAGGGCTGAGGAGCCTGCATCCGGCCCATCAACGTACAATCTAAGCAAGAGTATGGCCAGGACAAACCCATCAGAAGCCGCCATCGCTGCGGCCCCCGCCGGAGCCGCATCTCCCGACTCCGCGCAGCAGGACACTCGCTACAACCCTGCCGACATCGAGGCGCGCTGGCAGGAGCGCTGGGCTGGCCAACCCGACCTTTACGCCGCCGAGCCGCCCTCCTCCTCGAAGCGTAAGTACTACGTCCTCGAAATGCTGCCCTACCCCTCCGGCCAGCTGCACATGGGGCACGTCCGCAACTACTCCATCGGCGACGCGCTCGCCCGCTATATGTGGATGCAGGGCTATAACGTCCTTCACCCCATGGGCTGGGACGCCTTCGGCCTGCCCGCCGAAAATGCAGCGCTCAAGAACAACACGCCCCCCCGTCAGTGGACTCTCGCCAACATCGCTGCCATGAAGCGGCAGATGAACCGCGTCGGCTTCAGCTACGACTGGAAGAACGAAGTCACTACCTGCCTGCCCGACTACTACCGCTGGAACCAGTGGTTCTTCCTGCGCATGTTCGAGCGCGGTCTCGCCTATCGCAAAAAGAGCAAGGTCAACTGGTGTCCGCAGTGCGCCACCGTCCTCGCCAACGAACAGGTGGTCGACGGCTGCTGCTGGCGTCACGAAGAGCAAATCGTCGAGCAGCGCGACCTTGAACAGTGGTTCCTGCGCATCACCAACTACGCCCAGGAACTTCTCGACGACCTCAGCAAACTCGAAGGCTGGCCGGAAAAGGTGCGCACCATGCAGCGCAACTGGATCGGCCGCAGCGAAGGTGCGCAGGTCGACTTCGAACTGGAGGACCCCGCGACCGTTCCCGAAGACGAGGAGAAGGTCCGCCGCAGGGGAACCGCTCTGCTCCCGGCCCTTGACGATGTGGAGGGCTCCGGCACGAAGATCACCGTCTTCACCACCCGGATCGACACCATCTTCGGCGCCACCAGCGTTCAGCTGGCCCCCGAGCATCCGCTCGCGCAGCAGATGACCGCGGTCAATCCCGAGCTCGCTGAAGCCGTCGCGGCACTCCTCGATCAGCAGCGCAAAGGCCGTGAAGCCGGCGACGTCGGCGCCATCGAGAAGCACGGCGTCTTCACCGGCCACTACGCCATCAATCCGTTCAGCAAAGAGCGTCTGCCCATCTGGGTCGCCAACTACGTCCTCCTCGACTACGGCACCGGCGCGATTATGTCCGTGCCCGCGCACGATGAGCGCGACTACGACTTCGCGAAGAAATACGGTCTCGAGATCAACGTCGTCATCCTGCCCCGCCGGGGCGGAGAAGCCGTCGAAAACGGCGAGCGCGACTCTCGGCTCCCGTTCACCGAAGAGGACAGCCTGCTCATCAACTCCGGCGAGTTCAGCTCCCTCGGCTGCCACGAGGCGCAGCAAAAGATGGCCGCGTACGCCGAGCAGCGCGGCTTTGGCAAGGCCACGGTTACCTATCGTCTCAAGGACTGGGGCATCAGCCGCCAGCGCTACTGGGGCACGCCCATCCCCATGCTTTATTGCGAGAAGGATGGCATCGTTCCCGTCCCCGACAGCGAGCTTCCTGTCCTGCTGCCCGACAACATCGAAATCACCCAGCAGGGCGGCTCCCCGCTCGCGCGCGTACCGGAATTCGTCAACGCCACCTGCCCCAGATGCGGCGGCAAAGCGCGTCGCGAAACCGATACCATGGACACCTTCGTCGACTCGTCCTGGTATTTCTACCGCTACACCGACGCTCACAACGACCGCGCTCCATTTGCAACTGAAACGGTTGCGTATTGGTTCCCTATCGACCAGTACATTGGCGGCGTCGAGCACGCCATCCTGCACCTCATCTATTCGCGCTTCTGGACCAAAGTCATGCGCGACCTCGGCCTTGTTCGCAACGACGAGCCCGTCGAGCGGCTCTTCACCCAGGGCATGGTGATCAAAAACGGCGCCAAGATGTCCAAGTCGAAGGGCAACGTCGTCGCGCCTGACGACATGATCGCCCGCTACGGCGCCGACGCCACGCGCATGTACTCGCTCTTCGCCGCGCCGCCCGACCGCGACCTCGACTGGCAGGAGGACGGCGTCGCCGGCGTCAGCCGATTCCTCGGCCGCGTCTACCGCTTCGCCATGAAGTACAGCGCCCGCGGCAGAACCAGTGAGGATCGGGCCGGGGCTGCGAGCTCCGTCGCTCCCGCCGCGAGAGATTTGTCACCCACCGCGCAGGCCCTCCTGCGCAAGCTCCATCAAACCATCCGCAAAATTACCGAGGACTTCGCCGGCCGCTGGCACTTCAACACCTGCATCGCCGCCATCATGGAGCTGGTCAACACCCTCACTGCGGCCGAACCCGCCATCAGCGCAGGCGAAGTCCCCGACGCCGTCCTCGCCGAGATCTTGCGCAGCCTCACGCTCCTGCTCGCGCCCTTCGCGCCATACCTCGCCTTCGAGCTATGGGAACAAATCGGCGAGAAGGACAACCTCCTCCGCGCCCCCTGGCCGAAGTTCGACGAAACCCTGGCCCGCGAGGAGCAGATCGAAATACCCGTCCAGATCAACGGCAAACTGCGCTCCGTCATCCGTGTCGACCTCGAGGCCGACGAGCAGACCGTCCGCGATATCGCCCTCGCCGATACGAAAATTGCCGCTCTCCTCGACGGCAAGGAGATCGGCCGCATCATCCTCGTTCCCCACAAGCTGGTCAGCATCGTCGCGAACTAAACGCCAATCGCTTATCATTCCGACCGGAGCGAGGGGAACGCTTTTTTAGCGGCAGCTGGCAGGGAGGCTTCCGAGAGGCCAAACAACCTCGTCAGGTAAATTCCGCGTACTCGGGCGAGAGCTCGCGCAGCTTCTGAACCACGTCAGTCACCCGCTCGGCGACGTAGTCGATTTCCTCCTCCGTGTTGAAGCGGCCGAGACCGAAGCGGATGGAGCTATGCGCGGCCTCTTCATCGAGGCCGAGGGCGCGCAGCACGTGCGAGGGCTCGATGGCAGCCGAGGTGCATGCCGAGCCGCTGGAGACGGCGACCTCCTTGAGCCCCATCATCAGCGACTCGCTGTCGACGTGCTCGAAGGTCATGTTTAGATTGCCGGGGAGACGATGATCCGGCGAGCCGTTAACACTGACGTGGTTTAAAGCAGATTCGAGCTTTGCCTGCAGGCGGTCGCGGAGCGCCGCCAGTCGCGTCGCCTCCACTCCCATTTCCGCCACCGCGAGGTCACAGGCAGCGCCCAGACCGACAATCCCCGGAACGTTCAGCGTCCCGGAACGCATGCCACGTTCGTGGCCTCCGCCATGCATCTGCTCGGCGATTTTGACCTGGGGATTCCGGCGGCGGACGTACAGGGCGCCGATGCCCTTGGGGCCGTAGATCTTGTGGCCGGAGATGGAGAGCAGATCGATGTTGCTGCGGTTCACATCGATGGAGACTTTGCCCGCGGCCTGGGCGGCGTCGGTGTGAAAGAGAACGCCCCGTTCGCGGCACACCCGGCCGATTTCTTCAACCGGCTGGATGGTCCCGATCTCGTTGTTGGCAAACATGATGCTGACAAGGAGCGGTTTCCTCTCCTCCAGCACACGGCGCAACTCGTCGAGCTCGATCCGCCCATCCGCAAGAACCGGCATAACGGTGACACAGCAACCCTGCTTCTGGAGCCAGACGCAGGGGTCGAGCACGGCCTTATGCTCGGTGGCCTGAGTCACGATGGCGACGGACTGCCTGCCGATAGCCTCGACCGCGCCCTTGATGGCGAGATTATTACTTTCTGTGGCGCCGGAGGTGAAGACAATCTCTTTGGGCGAAGCCCCGATGAGTTTTGCCACCTGCGCGCGTGCGGTTTCGACCGCCTGCTCGGCCGCCCATCCAAAGCCGTGACTACGGCTGGCGGCGTTGCCGTACGTATCGGTGAGGAACGGCATCATGGCGTCGAGCACGCGGGGATCGATGCGCGTCGTCGCCTGATTGTCCAGATAAATGGGAAGCTTCATCGGACTCCTGCTCTGCGCCTCCCGTTCACATTCGAATGGTGACGAGGTCCTGCGCGGCGCGCGCGGCGACCGTAGGACCAGGTGCCGCGAGATCGGCGATGCTGATGTTGCGGAGCAGGCCGGAGATCGAGTCGTTGACGCGCGCCAGTGGCTCTTTGATGGTGCAGCTGTCCGTGAGGTCGCAGGAGTTGTGGCTGGTGCCGCAGGAGGTAATGAACAGCGGACCGTCGATGGCGTGAATCACCTCGAAGGCGGAGATCTCGCCCGGGTGCTTGAGCAGCGAGTAGCCGCCACTCATGCCGGCATGGGAGCGCAGAATGCCGACCTTCGCCAGCCGCTGCAGAATCTTGGCCAGAAGCTGCGGCGGTATGTGGTAGGCCTCGGCGATGTCGCGGGCGCTGAGCGACGTGTCGTTGGGGTGCTCGGCGAGGAACTTGAGCGCCATCAGGCCATAATCCGCTTTTTTGGTGAGCCTGAGCATAAAGGGGCCGTATACCAAGTTTACGGGGAAGAGGAAGCGAATTCAATGCAAAGTGGGGAAACCGTGGGTTCAGCACCAATTGGCCATCCGCACCAATTCGTTGCAGGACTAATTTCGCCATTACCGCGGATGCGCGGAAAAATGCCTCGAAAACGTTTATGGTGGCTAGAACCGGTGTCATAGATCCCCGGGGCTCGGAGATGCCACAGGTGAGACCCGCCCCCGAAGCGGGGCTCATGCGTTGACCCGAAGCCACGACTCTATGTATGAGACCGGTTCTAGGGTTGGTTGATTTCCTGTTGCGGGAGATAGGTGCGCGTGCTGAATCGTAGAAATTTCTTGAAAGTCGCGGGATCGGTAACGGCGGAGTCGCTGCTGGCGGTGCGCAACAGTCCGGCCCAGGCTGGGACTGCCCCTTCGAACACCTTCATGCTCAAGCCGCAGGAGACCGAGCCACAGAAACCGGTGGCAGCGAATGACCACATTCAGATCGCGCTGATCGGAGCCGGCGGCCAGGGCCAGTTCGACACGAAGACCGCGGTGCAGGTTCCAGGAGTCAAGCTGGTGGCGGTGGCCGATTGCTATAACGGACGGCTGGAGCACAGCAAGGAGATCTGGGGTCAGGATGTCTTCACGACCCGCGATTACGCGGAGATTCTGGCGCGCAAGGATATCGACGCCGTGATCATCGGGACGCCCGACCACTGGCACAAGCAGGCGTCGGTGGATGCGATGAAGGCCGGCAAGGACGTCTACTGCGAGAAGCCGATGATCCACCTGTACTCGGACGGGCCGGAGATGATCGAGACAGCGCGCTCGACGGGACGGATTATTCAGATCGGCAGCCAGCGTGTCAGCTCCATGATCTACATCAAGGCCAAAGAACTGCTGGCGTCGGGCGCAATTGGGCAGCTGAATATGGTGACGGCACGCTGGGACCGGAACTCGTCGATTGGAGCGTGGAACTATACCGTGCCGCCGGATGCTTCGACGGAGACTTGTGACTGGCCACGGTTTCTGGGGACGGCGCCGAAGATTCCGTTCAACGGCGAGCAATTTTTCCAGTGGCGAAAGTGGAAGGCATACGGGAGCGGTGTGGCGGGGGATTTGTTCGTACACCTCTTCAGCGGAACGCATTTCATTACCGGCGCGAAGGGACCAACGCGCGCCATGGCCACCGGCGGTTTGCGCTTCTGGAAGGACGGCCGCAATGTGCCGGACGTGATGCTGGGGCTGTTCGATTATCCCGAGGGCTTCAATCTCAGCCTGCGCGTGAATTTCGTCGATGGCGGCGAGGAGAGCGAGGGGCTGATCTTTACCGGCTCCGAAGGCACGCTCGAGATCGGCGGCAATGGTGTGACCGTGAGCCGCGTTCCGCGCGAGACCGAGCCGGGCCTGATGATCGGGACCTTCACGAATGCGATGCAGCAGCAGATCCTGGCGGCGTACCGGGAGAAGTATCCGGTGGTCGAGGAGCCGAAGCGGCTGACCGTTGACCGGTACGTTGCGCCGCATGAGTACAGCGACAGCTATGACCACTTCAAAAACTTCTTTGCCTCGGTGCGTTCGCGGCAGCCGGTAGTGGAGGATGCGGTCTTCGGCTACCGAGCAGCCGGTGCCGCGCTGCTCAGTAATCTGAGCTACGACAAGGGAACCGTGGTGCATTGGGATCCGGAGGCAATGAAGCTGGTCTAGTCTTCGGTGGAACTTTCCAGCTGCCTGCACCGTCCGGAGAAAGCAGAGATGATCCTCCATCGACGTCTGTCCGCCCTGATGACGATCAGTCTGTTCGCTGGTTGTGTTGCTGCCGTACCCTCGTCCGCCCAGAAGATTCCGCCGCACAAGCGGGCCATCGTCCTGTTCGATGGAAAGAACCTCAACAACTTCGACACCTTCCTGAAGACGGAGGGGCTGAACTCCGATCCCAATCACGTCTTCACCGTCGAGCATGGGATGGTGCACATCTCCGGCAAGGAGTATGGCTACATCATCACCAGGCAGAGCTATCACGACTTCTACCTGCGCGCGGAATTCAAGTGGGGCGAAGGCACCTACATGGACCGCGCCGGCAAGGCGCGTGACAGCGGCATCCTCTACAACATCCAGGGGGAGCAGAAGGTGTGGCCGCGTTCGATCGAATTCCAGATCGTCGAGGGAGGCACCGGAGACTTCTGGATGACCGATGGAGCGGCGATCACCGGACGCGATGGTGTGCGCGTCACTGGTCCTCCGGGGAAGGCCTCAAAGATCGATCACTTTGGCAAAGGCCCCTGGGAGAATGTCGTTGGATTTCGTGACAAGGTCGGCGATCTCGAGAAGCCGCATGGTGAGTGGAACTTGTTGGAACTGGTGACCCACGGCAACGACGTCAAGCAGTATGTGAACGGAAAGCTCGCTAACGAGGGCACCGATCCATTTCCCACCGAGGGAAGGATTTTGTTCCAGTCGGAGGGGGCCGAGGTTTACTTCCGCAATATGAAGCTGTATCCGCTGAAATAAGGGCGGCATTCGAAGACTGATCGCGCGGTGGAGAGAAAATTTGATCAAGGGGCTGAGGGTTGCAGTGCCGGTGGTTGCCCTTCTGGGCGCGGCCGCCGGCTGGGTTGCCGCCCAGCACGAGGCGCGTATGACCAAACCAGGAAACGGACCGTATGGGGTACCGCAGGTGACGTTTCTGGCGCATCGACTGGGGACGGATCATGCCGAAGGCATCACCACCATGGACATGAACGGCGATGGGCGCCCCGATCTGCTGAGCGGAGCGTACTGGTATGAGAATCCAGGACCGGAGGGTGGGGAGTGGAAACGTCACCAGTACCGGACCGTGGGGATGCTGGGCGAGTTCGTCTCCGATTCCGGGGAATGGACCTTCGATGTGAACCACGACGGCGCGCCCGATGTGGTGACCGCGGGCTGGATGCTGAATGGATTGTGGTGGTACGAGAATCCGAA
Organism: uncultured Acidobacteriota bacterium; assembly: GCA_963825195.1. GTDB lineage: Bacteria > Acidobacteriota > Terriglobia > Terriglobales > Acidobacteriaceae > Palsa-343. The sequence goes on along the minus strand of CAWGSD010000005.1, from coordinate 1,898,757 downwards.
GAAGCCGGGAGTGATGTGGCAGAAGCATTTCATCACCGACAGCTACGACACGGAGGGCGGCGCGATCGGCGACATCAACGGCGATGGTCAGCCGGATCTGGCGCTGGCCCACTACAACCACTCGGGCATTCGCTGGGTGGACTTTTCAGGGCCGGTGCCGAAGGTGCATCTGGTGGGTGGAAAAGAACAGGACGGACACGGAATCGGCATCGCGGATGTGGATGGCGACGGGAAAAATGACATCCTGACGCCGTATGGCTGGTTTAAGAACATCGATGCCGGCCATGACCAGTGGGAGTGGCATGGAGACTGGGATCTGGGCGATGCCGGGTTTCCCATCATCGGCTACGACGTAAACAACGACGGCAAAACCGACATCATCTACGGGCACGGCCACAGCTATGGTCTGTACTGGCTGGAACAGCAGGGCGATGCGGCCCACCGTCGCTGGGTGAAGCACACGATCGACGAGTCGTTTTCCCAGGTGCATGCGCTCAAACTGGCAGATATCGACGGCGATGGGCAGCCGGAGCTGATCGCGGGCAAGCGCTATCGGGGCCACTCGGGCAACGATCCGGGATCGTACGATCCGCTGGTCATTTACTACTACAAGATCGATCGCAGGACGGGCACGTTTACGCGCTATCCGATCTCCGTGAACGGCACTGCGGGAGCAGGCACGCAGTTCGTGGTGCAGGATCTGGACGGCGATGGCGACGTGGATATTGCGGTCGCGGGCAAGTCGGGCGTGCATTTTCTGGAGAATCTGACCATCGACAAGGTGCCCAAGGCGACTCGGGAGCAGCAGATTATTCTCGACAGAAACTGGCCCTTCCCGGGCGAGGGCGACATGGTGCAGCAGGAGAACGGACCCAAGCCGAAGTAATCCCATCGGAGCCCGCAGGAGCAGGAATGGGGTTACTTCGAGATCGGGCTCTGGTTTAATCGAAGATATGCCGCCACTGTGGAAACCGGAAAGCTGGAGGGAACGCCTGGCCGAGCTGGAAGCGCGGTCAGGTGAGCGCAAGGAAGCGCCGCTGCGCCGCGACGTACGTTCGCTGGGCGTCCTGCTGGGACGCGTGCTGCGAGAGCAGGCCGGCGATGCGCTGTACGACAAGGTGGAGGAGCTGCGCCAGTCGGCGATCCGGCGGCGCGAGCTGCAGGCGCAGGGCGAGATCCAGCAGGCCGAAGACCTGATGCAGATGGCGGTGCTGGGCGTCAATGCCCTGCCCGTGGATCAGGCGTACAAGCTGAGCCGGGCCTTTGCCTTTTATTTTGAGCTGATCAACCTCGCCGAAACCAATCACCGCAAGCGCCGGCGGCTGTCGCTGCAGATCAGCGGAGGCGCGGACAAACGGGAGGCGCAGCGCGGCGAGCTGCGCGGAACCCTGCGCGCCATGCGTGAGGCCGGAATCACGGCCGAGCAGGCACTGGACTGGCTGCGGAAAATCCTGGTGGTACCGGTTTTTACGGCCCATCCAACAGAAATAGCCCGTCGCACAGTCCTGACCAAACGTCGGCGCATGGGCGAGTTTCTGGAGGAGCTGGATCGCGTCCCGGTTCCCGATGAGGAGCTGACGACGCTCGAAGAGTCCTTGACGGCGGAGATCACCGCACTATGGCAGACCGATGAGGTACGCAGCCGGCGGCCCGCAGTCGCGGATGAAGTACGCATGGGGCTCGACTACTACGACGTCTCGATCTTCGACACGCTGCCGGGACTGTATGAGGAGGTCGCGGCGGCGCTGCGCAGCGAGTATGGCCTGGAGATCGAGCTGTCGGATCTGCCGCTGCTGCTGAGCTTCGGCTCGTGGATCGGCGGGGACCGGGACGGCAATCCGTTTGTCACGCCGGAGGTAACGCGGCAGGCCATTCTGATGGCGCGCACCCGGCTGCTGGATTACTACGACGAGCAGCTGCAGAAGGCGATCGATCTGATGACGACCTCGGCGCAGCAGCTGCCGGTGAGCGAGGAGTTGCTGGAGCGGCTGAAGGATTTTCAGACCGAGCTGCACATCAGCGCCGAGGCGGCCTTCGGATCGCGTTTTGAGTTTGAGACCTACCGGCGCTATCTGGTGTGCGTGCGCGCGCGGATCGAAAAGACCGCCGGCAAAGTACCCTCCGATCCGGAGATGCTCGAGTCCGCCCTGACGGGCCTGTCGCCCTATTGTTCGGCGCAGGATTTTCTCAGGGATCTGCAGGTGGTGCGGCGCAGTCTGGCCGCCCACAACGGCATTCGTCTGGCGGAGACGCTCATCGACCCGCTGCTGGTGATGGTGCGGACCTTTGGGCTCCATCTGCACACCCTGGATATCCGGCAGCATGCCCGCGTGCACCGCAAAGCCCTCGAAGAAGCCTCGGCATGGTGCGCGCAAAACGAGGCGACCGCGCCCGAGGCGCTGAGTCCGGAGACACGCGATGTGATTGAGACGTTTCGCGCGATCGCGGAGATCAAAGCAGGCTGCAGTCCGGAGGCCATTCGGCAGTACATCGTCAGCGGCGCATCGAGTGTCGAGGACGTGATGGCAGTGGTGTGGCTGGCGCGGCTGGGCGGCGTGGAGGTCGCGGGGACGGGTGGGGACGCGGACGAACATTGCGGTGATCCGGGCCTGATGCCGGTGCCGCTCTTCGAATCGATTGAAGATCTGCGCAATGCACCCGGGATTTGCCGCGAGCTGTGGAACGCGCCGGGATACCGCAAACTGCTGGAATCCTGGAACAACACCCAGGAAGTGATGCTGGGGTATTCCGACTCCAACAAAGACGGCGGGATGCTGACGAGCACTTGGGAGATTTTCCGCGCACACCGGGCGCTGCATGATGTGGCGAAGGAATGCGGGATCACGCTGCGGCTGTTCCATGGGCGCGGCGGCACGGTGGGCCGTGGAGGGGGGCCGACGCATCGGGCGATTTACGCGCAGCCGGTGGGGGCCTTCGACGGGCAGATCCGCATCACCGAACAGGGCGAAGTCCTGAACTGGAAGTACTCCGATGTGGTGCTGGCAGAGCGCAATCTCGAGTTGATGATTGCGGCCTCTCTGGATGCATTGGCGCGTCCGAATGCGCTGCTGGAGGACGGGCACCAAACCGGCGTTATGAAGCCGGAGTGGGAGAGCGCATTTGATGAGCTGTCGGAGATTTCCTTCCGGATGTACCGGTCGAAGATCATCGACGACCCGGAGGTGCTCCACTACTTCGAAGTCGCCACCCCGGTTGCGGAGCTGGAACATGCGCGCATCGGCTCCCGTCCCGCTCGCCGCGCCGGCCAGGTGAGCTTCGCCAATCTGCGGGCGATTCCGTGGGTGTTTGGCTGGACGCAGAGCCGGCTGTTAATTCCGGCGTGGTTCGGCGTGGGCACGGCAGTGGTGGAATACGCCAAACAGCCCGGCGGCGCGCTGCGGCTGGTGGAGATGATGACGGAGTTCCCGCTCTTCATCGACGTAATTCGCAATGTGGAGATGGCGCTGGCGAAAGCGGATCTGGGAATCGCGTCGCTCTATGCGTCGCTGGTGCCCGACGAGGGACTGCGGGAGCGCGTCTTCGGCATGCTGAAGGCGGAGTTCGAGCGCACCCGCGACGCGGTGCTGGCCGTGACCGGGCAGAACGATCTCCTGGAAGCGAATCCGGTGCTGGCGCGATCCATCTGGCTGCGCAATCCGTACGTCGATCCCATGAGCCTCATTCAGGTCGACCTGCTGCGCCGCAAGCGCGCTGGCGAAGACACCGACGAGGTGAATCGCGCGATTGCGGGCACCATCAGCGGGATTGCCGCCGGCCTGCGCAATACCGGATGAACCAGGCGCGCTCTCCCGATGCGGGAAGGGCGCGCCACCGGTTCCGAATCCGGAAAACGCCTGAGGAAATTCTCATCTTCCCATACGAAGCGCGGCCGAATTCCCGTTAGGCTCGGCTGCATGGAGGAATCCCCCATGCAGCCGGAAACGAGCACGAACGACGACATCCATACGATTCTGGGCCGGTTCAATACCTGGGCCGCGAAGCAATCCACCAACGACGATGGACCGGGCCTGCTGCAGGCTGGCGCTGGCGAAGTGCGCGAGCTCGCCTATGAGGAGGCGATTCGCCGCTACGGGAGCTGGCCGCCTACCCCAGCCAACACGGCCAAAACAGCAGCGCCCGCAACACAGAGCGTAGCGCAGCCGGTGCCATCGGCGGCAATTCTCGCGATGGAGCAGAGTACGGTTGCCGATCCCGCGCTCGCTGGCACTCCGGCTTTGGCGGATAGCAGTGAAGCTGCATCGGTCGTTCACCCACAGGCGAAAGTCCGAAAGACAACTTCGCTCCCGGCCTTAAAGCCGCCCGCGAAAGCGGCCGCGAATGCGGCTGAGAAGGAAACGAGGCCAACGCGCCGGGAGAAGCCTGAGTCCCAGAAAAAATGTACGTCCTCGACCGATGATTTGAATCCCATTGCCGCAAAATTCGTGAAACCTGCCGGGGCTGTGGCCGAGAGAAAGGCCAGAGCTGCCCGTCCAGCAACGCACGGCAAAAAGAACACGGCGCAGCCTGCGGAGGCAGAGAAGGGGCACATTGTTCCGCCAGCCAGGCCCAATGCAGCAAAGCCGAATGCATCCCGAAGAACGCCATTCCGGGAGGTTCTGGCGCAGACGGTCGAGTTGGCTTCAGTTCCAGCGCCCACAACACCCGTTTCCGCAGCTGCTGAGCGCAAGTCGCGCATCTCCATTCGGTTTTCTTCTCAGGAAGAGTTGCGCGTGCGGGAATATGCTGCCCGGGTCGGGCTGACGGTCTCGGCCTATCTGCGGCAGCGGGCGCTGCGGACCGAGCAAACCGATGCCGCACTGTATCGGCATGCGACAGCGCAGGAGACGGGGCCGACGTCGCTGACAGACACGCGACACGTCCGGGGACTGAGGGCCCTGTTTGCAGGCTGGTTTTCAAGCTGGTCTGCAGAAGCGCGGCAGCACCGTACCTGACCGCTCGGCGCGCAGCCGCTGGTGTACTGTCTCGCAAATTCACCTATTTGTCATCCCGACCGTAGCGAAGCGAAGTGGAGGGATCCGCTTTTAATCCAGAATGCACGTATCGACTAACAAATTCCGAAAATACTGCGCTAGTGCGTGGCCGCCGGACCGGATTTCTGTTGTTGGCCCTCCTGCTGAACGTCAGTGGCCTTGTCGTTGTCAAAAGTCACTTCCCACTTCTTGCCGCCCGCGTCGTAGTCCACGGTGCGGTTGCCGTAGTTGGACGATTCCGACTGCTGCATGACCCCCAGGGCCATAGCGACCTGGGTTTCACTCATGCCCGGTTTGGGGTGGTGTTGGTCGATCGCCTGCCACACGTCCGCGGGCCAGAACTTATACATCTGGTGGGGATCGTCGTAGTAGAAGATGTTGTCGCAGTAAAACGTCCAGTCCGTGCCCTGTACGGTGCCGATGGCGGCGGCATATTCCTTCGGATCGCCGGGCATCGTGAAGACCGCAAAGGCCTGCTTGTCGCCGCGCGGAACCCGGCTTTCCACGCTCGCGGGCACTTTCTCGGTTACGATGTCGCTGATGTCCAGGCGCTGCACGCTGGGCAGCACGCCGGCTTTGTGGGCGAATCCGACATGGTGCGCCACATAGGGATAATAATCAAGTTCGTAGCCGGCCTGGATCCAGACAGGTTTATCGACCAGGGCGCGCGCCGACTTCAGGTCGTCAATGTAGAGCTTGCGCGGCTGCACCATTTCGTCCTGGGTGAGCGGGCGCTCCTGATAGCGGGGCTGCACAGCGACGGGTCGGTTGCGGGCGACGTTAATGCGCCAGATGCCGATGGCGAGGATCAGGATGGCGGGGACAACAATGAGAGCGAGCTTCTTCCAGGTCTTCATGCGTTACTCAGGATATTGAGATGCGCGGGCCGGTGGAAATGCGCCAGAGAGATGAGGCCCGTCTGGCAAAACCATACGCGCATGTGATCAACAAGCAGGCTTCTCTTGCGCTCAGGATTCCAGGCCCCGGCGGGCAAGGTCGGCGAGCGCCAGGGTGAGCAGGTGCGAGCCGTTAAGCGATTCGGGCCGCCGGATGCTCATGCCCAGCTTCGCGGCGAAGTCACGAAAGCCAATGTCGATGTCGTAGAGGATTTCGACGTGATCGCAGAGAAAGCCGATAGGCTGGATAGCCAGTTTCGTCACGCCCTGCCGGCGCAGCGCAGTGAGGGTGTCTTCGACGGTGGGCCCAAGCCACGGGCCACCGGACATGCCCTGGCTTTGGAAGGCGAAAAACCACTGATCAGGCGCCAGGGCGACGCGGTTGGCAACCAGGCTCGCCGTCTGCTTCGCTTCGACGGGATAGGGATCGGGAGGTTGCTGCGGCCCGCCTGACTCTGCCTGCGGCGCGGAGAGTACGGTGCGGCAGGGAACGCTGTGAGCGGTAAACAGAACCGTGGCCGCCTCGCCGGCTTCGAGGACCGTCCTGAGCCGTTCCGCGAAGGCATCCGCGAGCAGGGAATGGTCGGCCCAGTCGTTTACGAAGTGAAGGTCGATGACGCCCTCAGCGGCGGCGAAGACAGCTCGGCGATAGAGGCCGACGCTCGTGCGGGAGTTCTGGGGTGCGAGGCAGATGACCACGGCGCGGGTGATGCCGTCGTCGCGCATCTGCTTCACCACGTCCGCGATATACGGTTTCCAGTTGCGCATGCCCACGTAAACAGGCAGCCCGATTTCCTCAGCGAGCAGCCGGCCCTGCTCCATGGTGAGCGGCGTGAGCGGGCTGCCGCCGATCAGCGAGAAGCGATGGCTGACCTCTTCGACAACGCTTGTCGGCAGCGGCCGACCGCCAGTGACGCGCGCGAGATATTCGGGGATTTCTTCGACAACATCGGGCGTGCCATGCGCGAGCAGCAGGACCGCGTCAGACATGCCGCGCCTCGTGGTGTGCGGCCGAGCCATCCGGGACGAATTCGCGGACGAACTGCACAACCGCCTGCACATTTTCTACGGGCGTGCCGGGAACGATGCCGTGCCCGAGGTTGAAGATGTGACCGGGACGGCCGGCGGCCTGGCGAAGGATCTGGTGAACGCGGGTGCGGATCAGCTCCGGCTCGGCGAACAGCGTGATGGGATCGAGATTGCCCTGCACGGCGCAGCTGTAATCGAGAGCGCGCCACGCCTGATCGAGCGGCGTGCGCCAGTCGAGGCCCAGCACATCGGCACCGGTTTCGCGCATGGCGGGCAGCAGGCTCGCTGTATCCACGCCGAAGTAGATGACGGGCACGCCCAGCGACTGGACTTCGTGGACCAGCGTCCGCGTGGCGGCGAGCACAAAGTCGCGATAATCGGGGATGGAGAGCGCACCGGCCCAGCTGTCGAAAATCTGGATAACTTCGGCCCCGGCGGCGACCTGCTGCTCGGCGAATGCACGCAGGACGATGATCAGCTTGTCCAGCAGTTTGCGCCATGCGTCGGGCTGGCGGTACATCAGCTTCTTGGTCTCGATGTAGTTGCGCGAGCCGCCGCCTTCGATCATGTAGCTGGCCAGCGTGAAGGGCGCGCCGCAGAAACCGATGATGCCGATGCGGTCGTGGAAGTGGGCGACGACGCGCTGAATGGCTTCGGCGACATAGCTGAGCTCGGCGGCGCGCGTGGTCTGGAGCGCCGCAATATCGGCAGGCGTGCGCAGCGGCTTGTGAATCACCGGCCCTTCGCCGGCCTGGAATTCGAACTCCAGTCCCATGCACTCCAGCGGCAGCAGCAGGTCGGCAAAGATGATGGCCGCATCGACGTCAAGCTTTTCCGCGGCGGTGATCGTTACCTCTGCTGCCAGTTCCGGACGTTTGCAGATTTCCAGCAGCGAGTGGTGGCGGCGCACCTCCATGTACTCGCGCATGTAGCGTCCCGCCTGACGGAGAAACCAGACAGGCGTGCGATCTACCGGCCGGCGCAGGCAGGCGCGAACCAGGAGATTGGCGCGCACGGAAAGATCGGGAGCGCTGTGCAACATGGGGCTACCAAAAAGGTAGCAGGAAGTTAGGCGGGGCGGGAATAGCTGCGCCCGGAAGATGGCTCGAATCATCCGGGCGCAGGGATTGCGAAGAAGCCGGGAAAGGGCTCAGCGACTGCGCGCGGCGGATTTGCGGCCGGAGCTGCGGCTGGATTTGCGTGCTGAAGATTTTTTAGAGGAGCTTTTTGTGGAGCGGCCCGTGGCGGAGCTGCGCGCCGTGCGGCGGTGCGACGCACTGCTCTTCTTCGCGCTGCTCTTTTTTGCGCTGGTCCTCCTGGCGCTGGACTTCTTTGCGCCGGATTTCTTCGCGGCCGATTTTTTGCGCGGCACCTTGGCGCCTTCGCGCCGAGCTTCCGAGAGGCCGATTGCGATGGCCTGCTTGCGGCTGGTCACTTTCTTACCGCTGCGGCCGCTCTTGAGCTGGCCACGCTTCATCTCGTGCATCTCTTCACGAACCTTTTCTCCGGCTTTGGGACTGTAGCGTCTGCCTCCGGAGGACTTACTGGAACCTTTCTTTGTTGCCATACAGTATTCTCCCTTCTGTTGTATTGGGAAGCGTTGCAGGATGTTGAGGTTGCGCGACGAAAACGCACAGACACAGGTTCAGTGCTCAGTCGGGCGACCTTTCGGTCGTGCATTCAGGTAGCCCGGCGCAGTGCCGCGCATGAACGACCACGTTTAGCGAACTGCCGCGGTGGCGGGCAGGATGTCTTCGACATCCACCCACTGCGTGGGGTATTCGCCGGTGTAGCAGGCAATACAATAGTGATTGCCTTCGCCGCCGTCGCAGGAATTTTGTAACCCATCCAGTGACAAATAGGCAAGCGAGTCGGCTTCGATAAAGCGCCGAATCTCCTCGACGGTGTTGTTGGCCGCGATCAGCTCCGATTTGCGCGGCGTGTCGACACCGTAATAACAGGGGGAGATGGTGGGCGGGCAGCTGATGCGCATGTGCACTTCGGTGGCTCCGGCCTGGCGCACCATGCGCACGATCTTGCGGCTCGTCGTGCCGCGAATGATGGAGTCGTCGATCAGGATGATGCGGCGGCCCTCCAGGAGATTGCGCACAGGATTGAGCTTGAGCTTGACCCCGAAGTCGCGCACACGCTGCTCCGGCTCGATGAAAGTGCGGCCCACGTAGTGGTTGCGAATGAGGCCGAAGCGGAAGGGAATGCCGCTCTCGGCGGCGTAGCCGATCGCGGCCGTCACGCCCGAGTCGGGGACAGGGACAACGAGATCGGCGGGTACATGGGATTCGCGAGCAAGCTGGCGGCCCATCTGCTCGCGGCTCTCCTGCACCCAGCGGCCGTAAATCTTGCTGTCGGGTCGGGCAAAGTAAACGTGCTCGAAAATGCAGCTGGTCTGGTTGGGCTCGGCGTACTGACGCGAAGTCACGCCATCGCCGGTGACCATCACCAGTTCGCCGGGCAGCACGTCGCGTTCGTATTTGGCGCGCAGCAGATCGAAGGCGCAGGTCTCGGAGGCGAAGACGACGGTGTCGGGACCGTCCGGGTTCGTGATGCGGCCCATCGACAGCGGACGGAAGCCATGCGGATCGCGCGCGGCAAAGATGCGATCGCGTGTCATCATCACGATCGAGAATGCGCCTTCCACCTGACGCAGCGAATCGGCAATAGCATCGACCAGTGTCGTCGCCTGCGAGTGCGCGATGAGCTGCACGATGATCTCGGAATCCGAAGTCGTCTGGAAGAACGCGCCCCGCCGCTCGAGGTGCACGCGCAGATTGCCAAGGTTGACCAGGTTCCCGTTGTGCGCGATGGCGATGAGGCCCTTCGTCGATTCGACGCGGATAGGCTGCGCGTTGAGCAGCGCCGAGTCGCCGGTCGTCGAATAGCGCGTGTGGCCGATGGCCATGTCGCCCTTGAGGCGCGCCAGCACGTCGTCGGTGAAGATTTCCGAAACCAGTCCCATGCCCTTGATGTTCGAGAGGTGCGTGCCGTCAGCGGTGGCGATGCCGGCGGATTCCTGTCCGCGATGCTGCAGCGCGTACAGGGCGAGATAGGCCTGACGCGAAGCGTCGGGGTGCCCGTGAATGGCGACCACCCCGCAGTGTTCGCGGAGTTTGGGGTCTTCATCGCCGGCTGAACTTGCAGCTGCGGCGCAGTTAGCTTTTGTATCAGGGCATGACTTCAGTCGTGCCGCATTTGGCTCCTCAAACTCTCGGGCTTCAGCCCCTGCTTCGCAAATCCCTTCCATCAGAAGGCGGTGGCTCACGCAAACACCTCACCTGCCAGCTGTGATTCGAGGGGGGCGGCGAATGCAGCGTCCAAGTCCTCGATCGGGCAATCGACGAGTGCACGATTGCCGAGCGCAATCACCACGCGATCAGGCTGGGTGTGTCCCAGAGGTACTACTGTTAGAAATTTCTCGGCGATCTGTCGAACTCTCGGCACCGCATCTTCGGCACAACTGATAACGATCTGGCTCGCCGACTCCTCGAATAGTGCGGACGCGTCAGGACAGAAACCATCCCCGGAGTACCGCACGATGCGAACGTCTGTTCCGATTCCATGCTCAACAGAAGCTCTCGCAAGCGCGACAGCCAGACCCCCATCAGATACATCGGCTGCACAATGAAGGATGCCCTCGTTGACTAAGGCAATCATGCAATCGCGGAGATCAGCCTCGTCCGAAAGGTCAATACGTGGTGGCGTCCCCCACACTTGCCCGAGAATGCTCCTCGCATACTCCGATGAGCCAAATTCGCGAATCAGGCGCTCACCTACGGGACCGCTGGGAACTGTCAACAGCAGCACAGCATCTCCGGATTGTTTAAACCCAGCCGGCACCGCCTTCGTTACATCCTCCAGAATCCCAACCACCCCCACCACAGGCGTGGGATAAATCCCTTCGCCCATCGTCTCGTTGTAGAGCGACACATTCCCGCCGGTAATCGGCGTGCCCAGCGCTGTGCACGCTTCCGCGATGCCGTCGACGGCCAGTGAAAACTGCGCCATGATCTCCGGCTTCTCGGGATTGCCGAAGTTCAGGCAATTCGTCGCCGCAACCGGAGTCGCTCCGGTGCAGGCTACTTTCCGCGCCGCCTCGGCGACGGCGTGCATCGCGCCGAGTTTAGGGTCGAGGTAGCACCAGCGTCCATTGCCTGCCAGCGCCATCGCCAGGCCGCGCTCGTGGCGAGAACCATCAGGACCAGGCTTCCCCGTGCCCTTGATCCGCATCACGCCCGCTTCGCCACCTGGCCCCTGCACCGTGTTCGTCTGCACCATCGAGTCGTACTGCTCGTAGATCCAGCGCTTCGAGCAGATGTTTGCCGAGGCCAGCAGCTTTTTGAGATCGGCGGTGTAGTCGCGCGGCTTCTTCAGCTCCTCGAGAATGTGCGGCGGAGGATCGAGGGGAACCTTAATCTGCTCCGGCCGCGTCCACGTGCCCACTGGGCGGTGATAAATAGGACACTCATCCGTCAGCGACTGGTTGGGAATATCCGCGACGAGTTCGCCGTGGTGGAAGATGCGCAGGCGCGGTTCTTCGATGACGCTGCCGACGACGACGCCCTCCAGGCCCCACTTGTCAAAGACGCTGAGCACTTCCTCCTCGCGGCCCTTTTCGGCCACCAGCAGCATGCGCTCCTGAGACTCGCTCAGCATCATCTCGTAGGCGGTCATGCCGGTCTCGCGCTGCGGCACATGGTCGAGGTTCATCTCGATGCCCACCCCGCCGCGCGCGCCCATCTCGCAACTGGAGCTGGTCAGTCCCGCTGCCCCCATGTCCTGAATGCCGACCACCGCGCCGGTCTTCATCGCCTCGAGGCAGGCTTCGAGCAGCAGCTTTTCCATGAAGGGATCGCCAACCTGGACGTTGGGACGTTTCTGCTCTGAGCCTTCTTTGAATTCCTCGCTGGCCATCGTGGCGCCGTGGATGCCGTCGCGTCCGGTGCGCGCGCCGACGTAAATCACGGGATTACCGATGCCGCTGGCTTTCGCGTAGAAGATCTCATCGCGCCGAACCAGGCCCAAAGCAAAGGCGTTGACCAGCGGATTGCCGGAGTAGCAGGGCTCAAAGCGCGTCTCACCGCCCAGATTCGGCACGCCGAAGCAGTTGCCGTAGCCTGCGATGCCGTGAACCACTCCTTCGACCACGGAGTGGTTTTTGCGGATCACCTCTTCCGGCGTTCTCCCATCGGATTCCAGCGGTCCGAAGCGGAGCGAGTCCATCACCGCCAGCGGCCGAGCGCCCATGGTGAAGATGTCGCGCAGGATGCCGCCCACCCCGGTCGCTGCTCCCTGGTAAGGCTCGATATAGCTGGGGTGGTTGTGCGACTCGATCTTGAACGCGCAGGCCCAGCCGTCGCCCACGTCGATGATGCCGGCATTCTCCCCGGGCCCCTGGACGACCAGCTTACTGCGCGTGGGCAGGCGGCGCAGATGCACTTTCGAGGATTTATACGAGCAGTGCTCGCTCCACATCACGCTGTAAATGCCCAGCTCGGTCAGTGACGGAGCCCGCCCGAGGGCGTCCTCGATGCGGCCGTACTCCTCAGGGGTAATGCCGTGCTGCGCCAGAAGTTCCGGCGTAATGGTGGCGGATGGGGGAGCCACTGCGGCTGAAAATTTCATGACTGTTTCAAGAATATTGTCGCATGCGGACGGTATGCAGGAAGCAGAAGGGCAGATCGGTGCCCTGGTGACTGCAGTCATGCGCAGGAGCGCGGAAAAATTCGGAGAAACGCCGCACCCAGCGAACAATGGGCCGACAATGACGCATAGGATACCCGCGCGCCATGGCCCGTTCGTGGCTGAGCCACATGCCAACACGCGCCGGAAAGACAGGACCTTTATGGCGGAACGTGTGTGTCCGTGGTGGATGGGGCGCCTGCTGCTCAACCCCCTGCGCCGATGGAGGCTCAAACCGGAGCGCCTGCTGGGTCCTTACGTGCACGAGGGCATGACCGTACTGGAACCGGGCCCGGGGATGGGCTTCTTCACCGTTCCCCTGGCGCGCATGGTGGGAGCGACGGGCCACGTGATCGCACTCGATCTTCAGACGAGAATGCTCGATGGGCTGAGAAAGCGGGTAACCCGGCAGGGTTTGGCCGAGCGCGTGGAGATGCGGCTGACCGGCCGTGATTCCATGCGGATCGGCGATCTGGCCGGCATCGTGGATTTTGTGCTGGCGTTTGCGGTGGTTCACGAGATGCCGTCCGCCGAACGGTTCTTCCGCGAAACGGCTCTGGTGCTGCGGCCGGGCGCCTCGCTGCTGCTGGTGGAACCGGCCGGGCATGTGTCCACCGCCAAATTCGACCGCGAACTCGAGGCAGCGCACGCCGCGGGTATGGTCGATGCTGAGGCCCCCGCGGTACCGGGCAATCATACGGCTCTGTTGCGGAAGCCGGCAGCCTGACAGGCTCAGTTCCACAGTAACTAAGGCGCCGGCATCGCAGCCGCTGCCTGGATCGCGAGCAGAGTCGCGAGCAGCGGTTTCAGGTTGTTGAGATGAAGCGCGTTGGCGCCGTCGGATTTGGCCAGGGCAGGGTTATCGTGGACTTCAAGGAATAACCCGTCTACCCCGGCTGCAACCGCAGCGCGCGCCAGCAGGGGAATGAACTCCGGTTGACCGCCAGAAACGCCGTTCGCTCCGGAAGGGATCTGGACGGAGTGCGTGGCGTCGAAGACGACCGGCGCGAAACGGCGCATGATGGCCAGCGAGCGCATGTCGACAACAAGGTTGTTGTAGCCAAAGCTGGCCCCGCGCTCAGTGAGGAAAACGCGCGTATTCCCGGTGGAGGCGACCTTCTCGACGGCATGGCGCATGTCCCACGGCGCGACAAACTGGCCCTTCTTCACGTTGACGGCTCGGCCGGTGCGCCCTGCGGCCACCAGCAGGTCGGTCTGCCGGCAGAGGAAAGCCGGAATCTGGAGGACATCGGCGCCCTCGGCAGCCACTTCGCACTGCCGGGGCTCATGCACGTCCGTCAGAACGGGCAGGCCCGTCGCTTCGGCGAGGCGGCGGAGAATAGCAGTGCCTTCAATCAGCCCCGGCCCGCGGAAGCTGGTGACCGAGGTGCGGTTGGCCTTGTCGTACGAAGCCTTAAAGATGTACGGCACGCCCAGGTCGGAGGTGATGCGCTGGATGGCGTCGGCCATGGTGCGGACATGCTCCTCGCTCTCAATGACGCAGGGACCGGCGATGAGAAAAAGCTGGCCGCCGCCGACGCGGACGGGGCCGATTTCGAATTCGCGGCTCACAGGAACCAGGGTACAGGGTGCAGGAATCAAAGTACAGGGTGCGAGGAAACAGGGTGTTGGGGGGCTCGGCCGATTCGAGAGAGGATCGTCGGCTCAGTCGCACTGCGCCTGCTCAAAGCCAAGGCCGAGCAGCAGCTTTTGCACGGTGCCGCAGGCGTTTTGCAGCGCCGTGGGCAGGATGCCGGCAGCGAGCGCGGACTGACGCAGATCTTCCACGGCTTGTTCTCGGACTTCACCTTCGAGGCTGGGATCGACCGGCACCAGGATGCCGGTCATGCGCGAGTAGACGTGCGTCTTTTGGTCGTTCAGCGCAACCGTAAAGAGCTGCGCCGGCGGCAGGTGGACGTGCACCGCATGGCCATTAATTCGAAGATCGGCGGCTGAAAGCTGGCCCAGATCGACCCCGGCGATGGCCTGGCCGTGAACTTCGAGGAGGATGCGGTCGCCAGTCAGGAAGGCGGGCAGGACGCGGTTCTCCCGGTCCCCCGAGACCATTTTGTCCATGGTGTAGGAGACGGATTCAAGCCGCGCGAGCCGCCGGATCTGCGTAACCACGGTCGGCTGCGAGGTGTCGATCCGCAGGGTGCGGGCGCTCAGGACGCTGGCCACCCGGTCCCACACGCCGCGTTTGGCTTCGTGCAAAAAGAGGGTCAGCAGGGCCGCGCCGCACAGCGCGCCGACCACCAGTGTCAGCAGGATGGCCGGAAGAATCAGGCTGGTGCGCGCGGGTGGGGAGGAGACCGTGGCCATAGGCAATTAGATGAGATGGCTTGAGGATGGACAGCGGGAATCAGAGACGTAATGCCAATATGAATGGTAAAATACCATTATGCGTGCCACTGTCAGCATCGACAAGGCAGGCCGGCTTGTCATTCCCAAGCCCATGCGCCAGTCTCTGCACCTTGAGCCCGGAACGCTGCTGACGATCGAACAGTCCGACGATCGGTTGACGCTGGCCCCGGCCATCCGGGAGGCACAGCTAGCGATTGTGGATGGAACGCCTCTTATCTCGCCCGCCGGAGACGCCGCCGCGATTTTGACGAACGAGACGGTGCTCGCAACCATCGCGCAGGGGCGCCGGCAGAGGGAACGCCGTCTGCTGAGCACGAATGTGGATGAGCCAGGCGAGTGATCTTCCTTGACACGTCGGTACTGGTCGCCGTCGCCCAGGTGACCCATGAACGGCATGCTGCTGGGCGCGAGTTATGGAAGCACTGTTCCCGCGACAGAAGCGCGGTGAGCGCCCATACGCTCGCCGAACTCTACCATGTCCTGACCGCCATGCCGCCCGCCTGGCGCCTCGGACCCCGTAATGCTGTGCTGGCCATTGAGACTTTTCTCTCCCGCTTAACGCCGGTCTCACTCACGCCCGATGAGTACCTGGAGACGTTGCGTCGGGTTGCGAGCCTCGGCCATGCGGGCGGGAAAGTCTTCGATGCTTTGCACCTCGCCTGCGCCCGCAAAGTGGATGCTGAACGAATCTACACGCTCAACGTTCGGGATTTTCGCACACTGGAACCAGATCTCGCCGAGAGGATCGCGGCGCCATAGCGATGGACTGGGATCAGACCGGCTGCAGGCGGAAGCCGTCAGGATCCTTGCCGCGGACCTGCCGCCACCAGACCTGGAAGCTGGGTACGTTCACGGTGACGATAAAGAGCTTGCGCAGCTGGCCGGGCGGACACTGCAGCGGGCGAACGCCGTGCCACGAGTGTGGGGTGCGCTCGAAGAGCAGGCTGCCGTTGCCCCAGGGTTCCAGCGAAGCGGCGACCTTCAGGTCGTCGAACTGCGGGGCGGAATGCGCCTTGAACCGGCGCTCGCTGTCGAGGATCAGAATCTCCCCACCCCAGACCGGGTCCCAGTCCTTCTCCGTATTGAAGTAGAAGATGTGCGTGGCCAGCTTGCGGGCGGCATCGCAATGCGGCGAAACCGCGCAGCCTTCCCAGGCGTAATACCACTCAAACGTCGGGATGAAAGTGCGGGATCCGAGCACGCGGCGCAGGAAGTCCTGATAAACCGGCCCCTGCAACTCGGCAATGAACTCCTGCCAGGGCGCCTGCAACTCCAGCCCTTGCCGGTAGTGGAGCAGGTAACGGTCGTGCGGCGCCTGTCCATAGCCGCGCCGGATGCCCACCTGGCGATCGAAGTCCTTTACAGCCGGCAGGCTCTGCCACAGCGCATCGTAGCCCTCGGGCGTCAGCGAGCCCTGCAGGCTGGTCCACGGATAAGGCTCGCGCACCTGGAACTGTTCAGCAGAGACTGCTTCGAGGCACGTGCGATCGAGATAGTCCATGCAATCCCTTGCCCTGGCTGCTGGAGCCATCGCGCTTTCCCAAAAACAGGCGACGTTCGCAGCGCTCGTGCCCGCAGCACAGGAAACCCCTGCTCTTCTGAATACCGCAGCCGGGCGTCAGGGGGCAGTGACCCGGGTCACAGGAAAATCCCTCCGCCTGGCGAATCATGTTCCCGGAGGACCCGTCGATGCAAGTGTCAGTGGAGCATCTGGGCGCGGTGCAGTTTGAGATTCGGGCGCGGCAGCACACGATCGCGTGCGATCAGCCGCCGGAGAATGGCGGCTTTGATGAAGGCATGACGCCGCCGGAGCTGATGCTGGCGTCGCTGGGATCGTGCGCGGCCTATTACGCGGCGGAGTACCTGCGGCAAAAGGGTCTGGCAACTGAAGGTACGCGGGTGAAGATTGTCGCCGACAAGGTCACAAATCCGCCGCGCCTCGACCACTTTCGTATCGAAGTGGACCTGCCCCGCTCCGTCGGCGAGCAGGATCGCGCCGGAGTCGAGCGGGCCGTGCATCGCTGTCTGATTCACAATACGCTGCAGCATCCCCCACAAATCGAGATCGCGATCCATAGCTTCGCAACGGTGTAGCCGCGCGCCCTGGCTCAGGATTCCGCACTTTAACCGCGGACTCCAGATTCAGCGCCTCGGATTCAGTGCTTCAGTTCTGTGACCCCAATGCCGCTGCGGGACCGGGCTGAGAGCCGCTCTCCATCAGCTTCTCGGTGAGGTATACGTAGGTCTCTGCGTAGGTGCGGGCTTCCTGCCGCAGATCAGCGCCGGGGCTGTGGCCGCCTTCGGTGATCTCGTCGTACAGGAAAGGCTCGTGGTACTCCTCCATTTTGGCGGCAAATTTGCGTGCGTGCTGCGGCCCAACGCGGTCGTCGCGGGTAGTGGTGAAGATCAGCGGCTCCGGATACTTCACGTCCGGTTTTAGTTGGTTGTACGGCGAAATCCGGGCCAGAAAGGCGCGCTCGTCGGGCTTGCTGACCGAGCCGTATTCGCCCACCCAGCTGGCGCCGGCGGCGATGTGTTCGTAGCGGAGCATGTCCAGCAGGGGTACCTCGATCACGATGGCCTTCCACAGATCCGGGTGCTGGGTCATCTCCACGCCCATCAGCAGGCCGCCGTTGGAGCCGCCGACGATGCCGAGGCGGCTCGGTGACGTGATCCTGCGCGCGATCAGATCTTCGGCCACGGCGGCGAAATCATCGTAGATGCGCTGCCGATTGGTCTTCAGTCCCGCGTCGTGCCACGCAGGGCCGAACTCGCCGCCACCGCGGATGTTAGCGAGGACAAAGACACCTCCGTGCTCGAGCCAGAGCTTGCCGCGGATACCGTTATAGGAGGGCGTCTCGGAAATCTCGAATCCGCCATAGGCATTCAGCAGCGTCGGGTTCTGCCCGTCGTACTGCATGTCTTTGCGGTGCACCACGAAGTAGGGGATTTTAGTCCCGTCCTTCGAGGTGGCATAGAGCTGCTCGGTCGTGTCGCCGGCGGCATCGAACTGGGCCGGCTCTGACCTGGAAAGAGTGAGCCGAGCCGTGGCCGCATCGCCCGCCAGCAGCGACGGCGGAGTGAGGAAGCTTTCCGCGCGCAGGAAAAAGGCCTCGCTGGAGTCGCTGGCGGTCACGACGTGAATGGCGCTGTTGGCGGGCACATCGAGAGCGCGCCGCGACCAGCCCTCTTTGCCGGCAGGCGAATAGACATAGGCCTGGCCCAGCACATGCTTGAGCGTTCCCACAATGAGCCGCGAGTGGGTGGTCGCAACATTGTCCAGGAATTCGTCGGCAGTCGGCGCAAAGACGACCACCGGCTTCAGGTGTGCCGGGTCGCGCAGCACATCGGCCAGCGAAAGGGATAATAGGGAGCCCTGAACGAAGTGCGGGCCGGCCGGGTCGGGGGTCCAGTCCTCGTGCAGGTCAATGAGAAGGCGGCCCGCGATGAGCCCGGATGGCTGCGCCTTCCCGGGGATGGCCAACTGCTGGAGCCCGGCGGGGGTCTGCACAAACCATCGCGATTCAAAGAACGAAACCACCCGGTCGAATACGGTGAGCTGATGGCCCTGCGCATCGTGCATCACAAAGGCGGCAGCCAGCATATCCGTGGACTGGCCCCGGAAAACTTCCTTTGCGCTGTCCAGCGGAGTGCCGCGTTTCCACTCCTTCACGATGAAAGGGTAGCCGGAGGCGGTCATGGTCCCCGGTCCCCAGTCGCGGGAGACGAGCACCGTATCTTTGTCCACCCAGTCGAGACTCTGTTTACTGTGCGGTGAGACAAACCCGTCGGCGACGAACTTGCCGGTTTTCAGATCGAATTCACGCTCTGTGGACGCGTCTTCGCCGCCTACGGAAAGACCGACCATGCAGGTTCGGTCACCGGGGTAGAGGCACGTGGCGCCGTGAAAGACCCAGCTGGTCTTCTCCTCCTTGCCGAGCGCATCGATGTCGAGCACGGTCTGCCAGTGGGGGCTGGGGCTGTTGTAGTCGGCGATGCTGGTCCTGCGCAGCAGGCCGCGGATGTTGTTCTCATCCTGCCAGAAGTTGTAGACGTCCTTGCCGCGCAGATCCGGCATGGGCAGACGCGCTGGGTCTTCAGCCACTTTGAGAGCCTTTGCCTGGTATTCGGCGAAATGCGGGTCGGCTTCGAGCACCTGGGCCGTGCGTGCATCCTCGGTATGAACCCACGCCATGGAGCGGGGGCTGTTCACATCCTCGAGCCACAGGTACTTGTCGGGCGGCGTGGAGGGGTCAGCCGCGGCTGGCTGCATCTGGGCGGGAAGAGACGCGGCGGCGAGGAACAGGACGACGCAGGGTGCAAGCAGCGTACGAAGCTTCGGCATAGGAAATTTCCAGAAAGGGGGGACCTGCCACTCTACAACAGGCACATGTACGACGAGAAGACGCTCCAGGCGGGCGCCTTCTCATTCGGTTGGGCTGGCTCGAAAGAAGCTCGTTGCCGGAAGAGATTTACTGCGGCTTGTAGCTGCCTTTACCCCAATGGAATGTTACGGTGGGAGCGCAGGCCGGATCCGCGGGTGCGGCGGCCGTCGAGCTGTTCAGCGTAGGCTGATGGTTGACACCGACATAACGGACAGTGGTGTCGCCCGTGTCCATCCCCTTCTGCGCGGGAAGAACTGCGACCACGAGATGTCCCTCGGCACTCGTTTTAGTGTTGATTTCGCGGGACTGCCCTGCGGTCACGGTCTCAAGCTTCAGCGAGGTATTGGCCGGGAAGCCGGCACCTTCCACGAGAACCAGATCCGCGTTCTTCACCCCGAGCAGGACCTGTAGACTGCAGCCTTTATCCTCATTTGCCATGGGGAAGGGAACGACGCTGGTGGCCGCTCCATGCTTCCGGTCCTCGCCCAGCAGGGCGACGCGGACAGCTTCGCCGGAAGCGACCGCGGTCTGGATCTGAATCGGCTGGTCAGGCTGCACGCTGGTCGTGCAAGCGGGGGCGGCAGGGGCTTTCTGCGCCGTAGATCCCGAGTCGGCCGCCGAGCCGGGAGCCGGGGCCGCTGCCTGAGCCGCGGGCTGTGCGGATGCCGGGGCGGGCGGTGTGCATACCGCCACTCCCTTTCCGTCCAGCGAGAGGCCGCTCATCACATCCTCTGCTGACGAATCCAGAGGCCACCGGACCAGGATGAGCTTTTCATGCGGCGCGAAGCCCGAGCCGGTGATCTGGTAGTTGATCTCTGTAGCTCCGGCCGGTGTTTTGGTGCGGCCGACCTCAACCAGCGAAATGGAGAGGCCCGGGGTCGAAATCTCCGGACCCCAGCGTGCCTGCGCGCCGGCCAGCTGCGCTGCCGCCGCCAGCATCCTCTGCTGGCGCTGCTGCTCGAGTTCAGCGGCGGTAGGAGTATGGGGATCCGGCGGCAGGTCCTGAAACTGGAGGGGCGCCGTGCTCTGCTGAGTTTGCGCGGGTGCAGAGGGCTGGCTCTGCGCCGAATTCTGCGCAGGCGCGCTCTGGGCAGGGGCCGGGGTGGTGCCGGTGGACTGGGCTGGGGCCTGCAGACAAAGAAAGGTCGCGAGACTCCAGATCGCGACGGCATATCGGGAAAGCATACGTTTGAGCATAGTCGAAAAGACCAGCCGCGCGCTGCGAACCCGGCGGGTGACGGATGGCGAGCGGGCGGTATCTAATGGTCAGCGATGCGAGGATTGCGACTGCTTCCGATGACGGCTTTGGCGTTGGCCCTGATGCCAGGCTCGCCGCTGGGCTCCATGGCGGGATTCGAGCTTCCGGCGGCGGCGCAGATCACCAGCGGCAAGCGCCTCATCCTGAAGGACGGGACCTACCAGATCATTTCGCGCTATGAGGTCCACGGCGACCGGGTCCGCTACCTGAGCGCGGAGCGCGGCGATTGGGAAGAGATTCCCAATGAGCTGATCGACTGGCCTGCAACCGACAAATGGAACAAGGCACATGAGCCGGGCGCGCACCCACCAGCCCCGGCGACGCAGAATCCGCCGGCGGGAGCAGCGCAGAACAACGGACAAAGCGGTGAAGAGATGGGCGAGGCGGCGGCCATCGACAAGGCTGCTGCCGCCGAGCGCGCCGATCAGCAGGCGCGGACGCCGAAGGTGGCGACGGGGCTGCGCCTGCCGGATGAGGATGGCATCTTCGTGCTCGACTACTTCCAGGCTATCCCGGAGCTGATCCACCTGGATCAGACCGCAGGGAATGTAAACCGCGATGCGAGCCACAACGTGCTGCGTGCCGCCATCACCTCCTTGCACGGTTCACAGGAGCCGGTGCGCATTCAGGGCCAGGCCGCGAAGGTGCGGCTCCACGTCAATCAGCCCGTGCTGTATGTAAGCCTCGATGTCAACAACGGTGAGCAGATCGCTCCCGAGTCGGCCCTGATGGTCGATACGCATGGCCAGAATTCGAAGGAAGACAAGGATTCGTATAGTTCGCCGGAGAGCCACTATGCGATCGTTCGCGTGGATGTTCGCCCGGGCGAGCGGGTCATTGGGGCGGTGCGGATCAGCCGTGTAGGCAACGTGACCCAGTCGGCGGACATCGTGCCGACGAACGCCGAGATCCTCACCGGGCGCCACTGGATGAAGCTGACGCCAAAGGAGCCGCTCGAAGTAGGGGACTACGCGCTGATGGAAATCCTCGCACCAGGCGTGATCAACCTCGACGTCTGGGATTTCGGAGTGTCACCCAACGCGCCGGAGAATAAGCATCCAATCACTCCTGTGAAGGAGTGATTGGCAGGGGATAGGGTGTAGGGCTCAGGCGGCGACCGCTCCTCTTAGAGCTTCTTCAGCATGGCGGTCAGCATTTTGCCGACTTCGAAGGAAAGGCTCTCGGCCTTGTCGATGTCGAGCGAATGACCGAACTCAAGCCGTCTCGCAATCTCGAGTTGCGACTGCAGTTCAAGATTGGAGCCGCGGGCAATTCCGAGAAAGTGCCGATATTGCTCTCGCGAGAGGCGGCCGTAGCCTTCCGCGATATTGCTGGGAACAAAAACGCTCGCTCGTCGAAGCTGGCTGGTCAGTCCGTAAATCTCTTCCCGGGGGAAACCCTGGGTGACCGCGTAAATGGCGACGCACAACTCGACTGCGCGAGGTCAGATCGTGAGTTCGCGATAGAACTTCGCTGGCAGAGCGCCCATGTAGAAGTTCTACTCGTGCAGACCGACCTGCGCAGCCCGCCTTTCGTAACGTACGATACGCTACACCCTACCCCCTGTCTTTTACCCCTTCTTCTCCATATCCCCCAGCGTGGCCAGCACGTCTTCGCTGTGAACATTGGGATTGACCTTGGTCCACACCTTCACGATCTTCCCGTCGGGATCGATAAGGAAGGTGTTGCGATTCGCGATCTGCATCGGGCCGAAGTTACCCAACGAGCCATACGCCTGCACCACCTTCTTGTCGGGATCGGCGAGCAGCGTGAAGCTGAGCGAATCCTTGGTGCAGAACTGCTTGTGGCTGTCGACCGTGTCCACGCTGACGCCAAGGATGACTGCGTTGAGGGCCTTGTACTTGTCGAGGTCGCGCTGGAAATTGTGCGCTTCGATGGTGCAGCCGCTGGTCATGTCTTTTGGATAGAAGTAGAGGACTACCCACTTCCCGTGGTAGCTGTCGAGGTTGACGGGGGTGCCTTCCTGGTTGGGCAGCGTGAAGGTGGGAGCGGTCTGGCCGACTTCAGGCATGGCCGCGTTATCGGCGGCAAAACCGCGGATGGCAAAACCAGCGACTGCCAGCACGGCGACGGCGGCGATGGCAACCAGAGACGACTTCGACATGGGGATTCTCCTTTTTGGGGGGCTTCCCTCGCGGGTCTGAGCCCCGAAAACCTGGTCCTGCGATAACCTCTGGGCTTGAAAGCCCGGCACCGGCCGGGCTCCCACTCTTACCTCTCAGACTGATCATTTCGCGGACCGTTTCTCCGCGAATCGTATGAGACCCGCAAAGCGCGACGAACCAATCTCGTTTCGCAAATTTCTTTACATTGTTATCCCGGCCGGAGCGGAGAGACCTGCTTCGCGCCATGGCCGGAATAGTAAAGAAATCCTGATACTCCGAATTAGAGGACGCGCGATCCATTATGCGTTTTCGAGGGCAATGACGGCAATGCCGGCCGCGTCAGCCTCGGCGCGCACCGCGTCTCGATCGAAGAGCAGGGTGCGGTGTGCCTCCAGAGCGAGGCAGCTGGCGCCGGCAGCGCGCATCGTCTGGATGGTGCGAATACCGATGACCGGGACGTCAAAGCGCATGTCCTGTTTCGGTTTGGCGACTTTAACGACGGTGAGACTGCGGTCGAGCGTCGGGGTCCCCGCCGAACCCTGTTCGCTGGGGTGAAGCGTCGACGCCGGATCCACGTCAGGGTCCCCGAGGCTGCGCATCAGCGCGCCGGCCCGTTCGATGGTGGCGTCGGTGCCCTCCATGGCCTCGATGGCCACACAAGCCTGGGCGGCGATGACAACCGTCTGGCCGAGGTCGAACGCGGCGATGGAGCGGGCGACCTGGCGTCCATAGTCGATGTCGCGCTGTTCCTGCTCGCTGGGGGCGCGGGCTGTGAGCACGCCAGGCTGCGCAAGCAGCGGCTCGAGGTATGCGGTGGAGGGGATCAGCTCGATGCCCTCGTCGCCAAGCACTTTAGCGACCGCGCCCAGCAGCATGTCGGTGCTGCGTGTGCGCAGGTTCAGCAGCAGCTTGGCCAGCCGCCAGTCCGGTCGGATGCCCGAGAAGATT
The DNA here is from genome assembly GCA_963825195.1 of uncultured Acidobacteriota bacterium. GTDB lineage: Bacteria > Acidobacteriota > Terriglobia > Terriglobales > Acidobacteriaceae > Palsa-343. The sequence continues at coordinate 1,875,066 of CAWGSD010000005.1, read as the reverse complement.
TGCTTGTGTTTGACCTGGCCGGCCATCACCGCCTGAGTCACTCCCTCCTTATGGAAGGTATCGATGAGGCGCGAAAGCTCGCCCAGCGACAGCCAGTGCACGCGCACACCGGGATCAGCGGCGGCCCGTGCGTCCATCTCGAGATCGGTTTCTTCTTTGATCGCGGCAACGACGACCTCCGTGCCGTGCGCGCGCGCCGCGTCGAGGAGGAGAAAAGGGAAGCGTCCGTTGCCGGCGATGAGGCCGAGTTTGATCATAACCGGGCTTTTCCTCGAACTGGACTGGCTGCCAGCCTTCAACATACATGCGAACGTCACAGCCACTCCAGGCGGAGGCTCAGCTGGCCGCGGCGTGAGCGCGTTTTCACCGCATGCCACAGTTCGCTCAGGCAGGGAGCAGACAATTGTACCGGGCGAGCCGCCGGTGAACCGGTCATGAAAAATCGCCTCAGTTGCATGTACACGAACCAGAGGAACTGATTTTCGTCGAGCAGAATCCCATAACGATCGGCGGCCCCGGCGATTTGATGCAGAGGGCCTTTCCCGCGCTGGAAGATCCGGAGCCGGGCGAAGTGCCTGGTTGAACGGCTGGAACATTATTAGTGCTGTCCCAGGTTATATCCAGCGTTCCCACGTGGGGATTTTTGACGGTATAAGGCCATTCGGTGGTGAAATTACCATCGGGAAGACGGCCGCGGTAGCTGGTTACCTTATCTCCGACATAGACGCCGCCCGAGCCTTCAATAACAAATCCACTTGCAACCCGGGAAGATGCGCTGGTGTTTTTCTGAGCGTAACCGTTCGAATCGGATGTGCACGCAACGAATGAATTGTCGACTCCCTTATCGACAAAACCGTTGGTGTAATTATCTTCCGTCTGGACCGCTACAATGATGTTGCGGTATCCCGACGCAAATACTCCCGCCTCGCCACTGGCCTTCGATCCATTCCAGATTACTTCTCCCGATATGAATCGATCGTTCGATCCATCGATGTGGATACCGGCTGTACCGTTCCGTTCAATCTGGAAATTTGAAAAGCCGCTGTTGGTCCCGCTTGTATAGAGACCGTAGACACCGTTGTCGAAGGAATAGAAGTTGTCGAAGAACAGCATGTAATTAAATTGGTTGATATGAATACCGTCAGCCGAGCAGTGGGTAAACATGACCTCTTCGATGTGGCCCCACTTTTGCGCATTGACGGGTGCGGTCCGCTTGTTGGCGGAATTCCACTCGGCCGGCCCGGTCGCGGTTGGAGCGACGGACAGGCAATTTCCGCTTCCACCTCTGGCCGAATTTCCGTCCAGGGTCAGGTCCTTGACACTGAAGTTGAAGGCGTCGATGGGAACGGTCAGGACATCCGATGCGGTGCGGGCCCTAAGGCGGATGACGGAGGTTCCCCATCCATCGCCTTTCAGGTCCATATACGACCGCAGCGTCAACCCCGTAGTGACATAAATGCCCGCCGGGAAGTACAGGATGCATCCGTTGTTGGGGATGGCGCGGGCTGTGCATGCGGACATCGCGGAGTTGATCGCCTCCGTGTCGTCCGTTCTTCCGTCGCCTTTGGCGCCGTAGTTTAAGACGCTGATCAGGGACGGCGAAGCATTTGCGCTTGAGGATAACGCACTCTCGTCTTCATTGCCCGTCGGGGATGGCGCGGCCTGCGCGTGAAGCCAACAACTGGACCCGGCAATCTGGAGCAGGACGGGAAGAAAGTAATTTGCGAAGCGTCTCATCTTTGGATTCTCCGAAAGCCGGGTGGGGCGCATCTGCGCAGATACTCGATTGACGTAATGACGAACCTGCGAGACCCCATTTGAAGCAGCATCCATCAAAGCGCATAATCCGCAAAACAAATACCCCCGCACGAAGCAGAGAGCATTTCGCAGATGCGGCCGCGGCTACCGGCGTCCGAGCCGGTCGAAATTCATGATGGCGCTGAACACCAGCGGATAACTCCCGATCGTCTCCCCCCGATAGATGGGGTTATTCGCGAATAAAAGCACGTTGCCGTTGCCCAGATGGGCGTCAACGACGATGGGCTTTTCCTCGATCTGGCCGCCGCCTTCCAGCAGGCCGGCCAGCAGCAGGTTCTTCGCGGAGGTAAAACGGAGGATCACGTCCGGGCGGTCCTGTTCGGGGATCACGTAAGGATTGTTGCGTGCCTCCTCCTCGTTGAGGGGAGTGGCTTCCCATGGTTTGGGTGACGGAAGCGGTTCTGGCTGCACGGCGGAGCGTCCCTCCGGAACGTCCTCCTCCTGCGGTCCCCCGCGACCGGTGGGTCGGTGGTAATCCTTCTCGGTGAGCAGGTGGCGGGGCACCGTCATGTTGCCAATGGTGAAAGCCATGCCATCGGCGCTGTAGACGGCGAGCGAACTGCCGTAGCCGGCGGCGACCGGGCTTTTGCTGTCCACGAACTGTGCTCCGAGCACGCTGCCGACCACGTTGATGCCGGAGCCGTGGTTCAGAAAGACGCCCGGCGCGAGGCCTTCGTCGATGGCAAACTGGGCCGTGTCCTCGCAGGTGATGAGCAGCCCACCCTGGGAGACGAAGTCTTTCAGGTGCTGGACGCCCTCGGCTCCGAGGCCGGGACGCATGTCGGCGGTGGAGTCGATGCGGCCAAGGTTCGGCGTAAGATCCGTCTTCTGCCACGGCAGCGCATTCCCCTGCGAACCCTCAAAGATGGGCAGTCCGTCGACGATCTGCTGCGTGGTGGTGTGGGCGACCGGCGCGAAGACGATGACGTCGTATTTCGAGCGCAGATCGCCCTCATGCGCAACTGTCTGGGTGTTGATGGTTTCGTAGGGGACGTGGAGTTTGTCGAAGGCCTCGCGCCACCAGCCTTCGGTCTGCGTAGCAAGCCAGGTGTGCATCAGCGCAATGCGCGGCGCGGGCGCATCGTGCATCGCGACCGAGGGGGCAGCGCTGAGGCTATCCGCTTCAACGTCGGCATTTTTGATGGCGGCCTTCACCGCGTCGGAGCCGGCGTCGTGAATGAGTAGCGATCCGGCGTTGAAGTGGTGGCCGTCCGCATCGAAGGGCTGGTCAGCAATGGAGATCTTCGCGTCCTTCAGGGTATAGCGCAGCCCGAGCAGCGTAATTTCGCCGTTGTTATTGATAGCCGCCACATCGCCGGAGCCAGTGGCCGATCCGGAGGGTGCCCCGGCGTCGGCGACAGGCTCCATCCTGGCCTTGAGGATCGATGCATCCGTCACCCGCACCGTGGGCACGGCGAAGAGATCGGGAAAGGACCACCCCGTGTCGTCATAGGGATGCTTCTGTGGATCGTCCGGCGCCCAGTACTGGCGGTCGAGCAGCGCATCGGCGATTCGCGAATAGGGCTGATCCATGCGGATGACGTAGCTGCCGGCGGGGAAGGTCTGGGGCTTCGGCTCCGTCGCGCCTTCCTGCTTCTTCTCCGCCTTATTCGTAACCGTGACCGGCTCAGACAGCCGGCTGATCTCGACATGCTGCAGAGTGAGCACGCGCAGCAACTCAGCGCGGCGGCTCGCCGACTGGCCCTCTGCGGAGATGACGTAGGCGGCGGGGCCAGACGCATCCGGCTTCTCGATGGAACGCTTCGCTTTCAGGTAATAGTTCTCGAGCCATTGCTGCGAATTCTGCGCGAAGTACGACAGCGTAGTGAGCAGCGCGGTCTCTTCGTAGTTATTGTTATCGCGCTGCGACCAGTTCACCACCGGGAGCGGAGGGTTCTGCTTATACCAGGTGCGCTCGTACTCATCGGGCTCGAGGATGCGCTTTTCGGTGTCGGCGCCACCGTTGCCGAAGGTCTCATAGAGGCGGCTGATGCCGTTGTGCATGGCGGCGAGGAACATCAGATATCCCGGGCTCCACGTGTCGAAATCGCCATGCGTGAAGACGCCCGGCATGCCCAGCTCTGTCATCTGCGAGACATTGTTCCACCCGATCTCCGCCCACTCGCCGGCGAGGATGGGATCGATCCATGCATTGTAGGGGCCGTCTCCGACCGTGTTGTCGTAGAGGAAAGGCACCGATTCGTGCAGGTCGTGCAGCACCTGCGCGTGCCACGTGAGATACGTGTTCAGCACATTGCGCGTCAGGTCGAGCGTCATCGCCATGGCATCGCGGTTGTTATCGTGCGCGACATAGTGACCCCAGTAGAGGAGACGCGGATAATTTTCGCCGAGGTGCGCGCGGTGCCACTTATAGATATCAACCATGCGATCCCGCCCATCGACTTCGACGACTGGCGTGATCAGCACGATCATGTGCGAGCGGATGAATTTGATGTAGGGCGAGTCGTCGACCGCGAGCCGGTAAGCCAGTTCCATCAGCGCCGTGGGCGCGCCCGTCTCCGGCGAGTGGATGGTGCCAGTGATGTAGTAGACGGGGAACGACTGCTTCACCAGGCCGGCCGCCGTTGGGTCGTCGAGATGAATGATGCGGGGATCGGCGAGCTTCGCCAGCCGGGCGTCGTTTTCTTTCTGCTGCGCCAGCAGCGACTCGTCGGCGATGGCGGCGGCGATCATCTCGCGGCCTTCTTCGCTGTGGCCAATGGTGTAAACCTTGACGCGCGGGGTGCTGGCCGCCAGCAGCCGGAAGTATTTATAGACGTCTTCCGCGTAAGGAAGCATGTTGGGCGCGCCGGAAACGTCGCCCAGCACCTTCTCTGGAGTCGGCACCGTCTTCGAAGCCGGAAGATAGTCGGTCAGCGGCGAGTTAAAGCGCGGCTCCGTCGTGTACTGCCGGATGTGCTGCGTGTACTCCTGATCGACAGCCTGCTGCGGATCGCGACCGTAGGCCGTGGCGATGCCGACGGCGGGAGCGGGTGTGGCGGCCGGTCTGCTGGTTGGGGTACTTTGCGCCTGTGCTGGGATGTGGGTGAAGCTGAGAGCGGCGAGCAGGAGCGACAGAGCGCTGGAGCGAATCTTCATGTGGGCAGAGCCTCTGGCGATGGGGATTGCGGATGATGGAGAAGGATATCAGGGGAATGAGCCGTTGGACTCACGTGGCTCACTCAGGGCAGGCCTTGCGGCACAGGTGCCGCTGATGGTCAGGTAGTGCAGATTTGCGCCGAAGGCGCAGTTCGCTGGACGCGCAGTCCTCACTCCCACTCGATGGTGCCGGGGGGTTTCGAGGTGATGTCGTAGACGACACGGTTAATCCCGCGGACTTCGTTAACAATGCGCGACGAGATGATCTTCAGTACCTCATAGGGGAGCGGCACCCAGTCGGCGGTCATGCCGTCTTCGGAGTGCACCGCGCGGATGGCGCAGGTATAGGCATAGGTGCGCTGATCGCCCATCACCCCAACGCTCTTCACCGGCAGCAGCACAGCGAAGGATTGCCAGATCTGCTGGTAAAGGCCGGCAGCCTTGATTTCCGTGACCACAATGTCATCCGCCTCCTGCAGCAGGGCGACACGCTCCGGCGTGACTTCGCCGAGAATGCGTACTGCCAGCCCGGGACCAGGAAACGGCTGCCGCTGCAGGATGTCCTCGGGCATACCCAAGTCGCGGCCGATACGGCGCACCTCATCTTTGAAGAGATCGCGCAGCGGCTCGATCAGCTTGAGCTTCATAAAGTCGGGTAGGCCGCCGACGTTGTGATGGCTCTTGATGGTCTGCGAGGGGCCTTTCACAGACGACGACTCGATGACGTCGGGGTACAAGGTCCCCTGCACCAGCCAGTCGACTCCGCCGCTCTCCTGCGCGATGCGGTGTGCCTCATCGTCGAAGACGGCGATAAATTCGTTGCCGATGATCTTGCGCTTGGCTTCGGGGTCGGTGACGCCGGTCAGCTTGTCTAAGAAACGTTTGCTGGCGTCGGCGGCGATCACCTTCAGGCCCAGCTTGTCGCGCATGTTTTGCTGCACTTTGGCGAATTCGTCCTTGCGCAGCACGCCGTTGTTGACGAAGACGCAGGTGAGGCGGTCGCCGATCGCGCGGTGCACGAGGACCGCGGCGACAGAGGAATCGACGCCGCCGGAGAGCGCGCAGATCGCGTGGCCCTCGCCCACCTTGTCGCGGATGGCGGCAACGGTGACCTGGATGAAGTGCTCGGGCGTCCAGTCGGGCTTCGCGTTGCAGATGTTGAACAGGAAATTGCGCAGCAGCGCTGTGCCCTGTTTGGTGTGGTGGACTTCGGGGTGAAACTGCACCGCCCAGATGCGGCGCTCCGGGTTGGCGATGCCGGCGACCGCATTAGCGGTCTTCGCAGTGAGGTGGAAGCCGGCGGGCAATTCGAGAGCTTCGTCACCGTGGGACATCCAGACGTGGAGCGACGCGGGCATCGACGCGAAGAGTGGATTGGTCTCTGCGTCGATCAGGTCCACTTCGGCATGGCCGTATTCGCGCTTGGCCGCCGAGCGCACTCGCCCGCCGAGGTGATGAGTGATGAATTGCAGCCCATAACAGATGCCGAGGACGGGTAGTCCCAGGTTGAGCACGGCGGGATCGGCGGGCGGCGCGTCCGTGTCGTAGACCGAGCAGGGGCCTCCGGAAAGCACGATGCCGATGGGATTCTGGGCGCGGATCTCATCGATTTTGGCGGTGCAGGGCAGCACGGCAGAGAAGACGTTCTGCTCGCGGATGCGGCGCGCGATGAGCTGCGTGTATTGCGATCCGAAGTCGAGGATAACAATCGATGGCGTGGCGGACGGGGTGGTCACAGGTTAGTTTGGCAGGGATCAGCGCGGGGTGTAAAGAATGGGCTCCCGCGCGCCTGATCGCCCATCTGCACGGGCGCCCTGGTCCGAGTCGGCGGACAATCCCCACAACTCCACAAAGGCTACGATGCGCGCCACCTGGAAGAAATCCGATGCGATCAGGTAGAGCAGTGTAACGACCGCCCACCAGGCATAGAGCGGCGCTCCATGGACCTCGGCTTCGAAGGGAAGCGGGGTCGCCGAAAAAACCATGGCGAGCACAATCAGGGCCAGCTTCACAATCCCCATCACCAGGTTGATCTCGACCAGCTTGCCGGCAAGAGGACCGAGACGGAAGCTGCGCAACAGGCTCGAGGCGATACCGCGGTCCTCGAGCACCGCCAGCAGCGGAGCAATGGAGAAAACCCAGCTGAGCAGCGCCCAGACGGTGAAGATGGCAAGCGAAAAGATGATGACCAGGGCGCAGTAGAGGACGAGGTTGGGCTCATCGGCCACGCCGCTGCCGGCGGGCGCGACGGAGAGGCTGTAGTTGGCGGCCCAGTGGATGGCCGCGTACCACACGGCAAAGCTGGCCACCAGCGCGACGATCCGAATCAGCTGCAGCAGGATCATCCGGACCGGACGCCACGGCAGCGCGGGCGCGTAGCGGCGCAGGACCAGGTTGCGGCCAAGTCCGGCAGCGACTGACCAGGCGAGCATCGCTGCGGGCAGCAGCCACAGGGCGGTATGGCGAACCGGCGGACGCAGCACTGCGATGGCATCCGCGACCTGGACCACTCCCTCCATGGGGTACTGCAGAGAAAACTCAAATATCCCGGTGCCCTGGAGGCGCGCGGCGGTCTCCATCCAGATGCGCTGGCCCTCGAACCACAGAACGGCGAGGAGCGGCATGCCAAAGATCCAGCGCCACAGAAGTTCGCGCGCGAGCAGTGAAGGACGATGCCAGCAGCGGCCGAGGATGTGAACAAAGGACTGCGTGCCGCGTTCCGCCACGTGCACGGCGGTCAAATGGTCACGCAATTCAGAGGATGCGGACAGGGTCGTTTTGGTCAAGTGAGCCGCACCTCAGGAGGTAGAACCCCTCTTTATTGTGCCTGCTTATGGTGCGGCGAGAGGCGCACCCGGGTGCACCGGCAAAAGTTTCTGCGCTGCCTCGGAAACGAATCCAGGGTCACTCCACCTCACAGATCATGCACTTGAGATACTCCGTCTCCGGAATATTCAGCACGACCGGATGATCCGCCGCTGCTCCGCGCACCTCCAGCAGGCGTACCCGCCGACCCGCATCGCCCGCCGATCCGCGCAGCGTCTCCATAAAATCCCCCAGCGAAACGTGGTGCGAACAGGAGCATGTGATCAGCCGTCCGCCCGGTCGCAGCATCTTCAGCGCGCGCAAATTCAGCTCGCGATACCCGCGCAGCGCTCCCTCCACCGCGCGCCGCGTCTTCGCAAACGCCGGGGGATCGAGCACGATCGTGTCGTACACCGTGCCCGCATCGCTCCAGTCCCGCAGCAGGTCGAAGGCATTCGCTTCTACCCAATCCACTTCCGCGCCAGCTACCCCCTCACGATTCAAGTCAAGGTTGCTCTCCGCCACCTCCAGAGCCGCCCGCGACACGTCTACCCCCGTGACCCGCGGGCAGACCCGCGCCAGATGCAGCGCAAACCCTCCCTGGTAGGTGCAAACGTCCAGCGCCTCGCCGTGCGCGTAGCCCGCGGCCGCGGCATAGTTCTCCCTCTGGTCCAGAAACGCTCCGGTCTTCTGCCCGCTGGTGGCATCGAAATGAAACCGCATCCCATTCAGCCGGAAAATCGTGCTGGTCACGGGCTCATCCGGATTCCGCGCAAAGAGCGTCGCTGAAGGCGGCACGCTCAACTGCTCCAGCTCGCGAATCCGCGGATCCTCGCGCTCCAGAATCGAATCCGGGTCCACGCCTTCCCGGATCGTCTCCGTCACCACCCGCCGCACCGCATCGTTGTCCAGCGCCTTATGCCGCAGCTGCACAATCACCAGCCCGGCATACTTGTCCGCCGTAATCCCCGGCAGCCCATCCGCCTCGCTGAACACCAGCCGGCAGGCCCCGTCCTCGGCGATCCCGTCCTCTCCGTTCAGCAGCGGCCGCCGCCCAATCGCCGTCCGCAGCCGTGTCCGCAGCAACTCCAGCCACTCCGCCCCATCCGCGATCAGTTCCCGGCTCACCAGCCGCAGGGCAATCTCCGATGCCGGACTGTACAGCCCTGTTCCCAGCAGCGCACCCCGCCGATCCATCACCGGCACCAGTCCAGGCGCAAGCTCTTCCGGCTCACTGGGCCACTCCTCCACGTCCGATCGATACACCCACACATGGCCGGTCAGCAGCCGATCCGCCGCCCGCCGCGACACCCGGATCGCACCCGAAATCTCAGCCTCCGAACCCGCCCCACCGGTCCGGACCGCGCGCGCTTCCTGTATCGTGCCTGCACCCAGCGAGGCACCGCCCTGCAGGTTTCCCTGTCTTTTCCGGCCCGGTCGTGCTTTTTTAGAATGGTCGCGTCCTGGATGTGGCGGCATCTGATTCCTATTAATCGATCTTCGCACAGCGAGAAAGGAGCCTACTTGCCCGCGCGAACCCGTCGCCTCCTCCCCTGCCTGCTTTTGCTGCTGGTCGCCGCGGCCGTGCACGCACAGGGAACCTCGGGGCCTGCTGCCTCGCCCATCCCTGCCGCTCCTCCCACTCCGCCCCCGGCTCCCGTGGAGACTGAAACCGGCACCCTCGACGGCGCATCTTTTCGCATCGATGTCCCCCGCGAGTGGAACCACGGACTGGTCATCTACTTCCACGGCTACCAGCCGCGCCCCCAGCTCTTCGATCCCAAATATCCGCCCACCCGCATCCTGCAGGAGATCCTCAACCGCGGCTATGCTGTCGCCCGCTCCGGCTACTCCGTCGGCGGCTGGGCCCTTCCTCAGGCCGCCACAGAAACCGACGGCCTGCGCCGCCATTTCCGCAAAAAGTACGGTAATCCCCGCGAGACCATCCTCATGGGCCACTCCATGGGCGGCCTGATGACCCTCATGGAACTGGAACAGGACCCGAAGAACTATGCCGGCGGCCTGGCGGTCTGCGGTGTGCTCTCCCCGGCCGACCTCGTCATGCAGCGCGCCTTCGCCAACCGTGTAGCCTTCGACGCCCTCTTCCCCGGCATCCTCCCTGACGTCGAGCACATCCCGGTGAGCTTCATGATGAATGACATCCCCACCATCACCAACGTGCAAAAGAGCCTCGACTCCAGCCCCACCCAGGCCGCTATCGTCCGCCAGCTCGCCAATATCCACACCAACCGTGGTCTCGCCGATGTGCTGGTCTTCAATACCTTCGTCATCGAGGACCTCCGCCTCAAATCCGGCGGCAATCCTTTCGACAACCGCAATCTCATCTATAACGGCACCGAGAACGACCCGCTCCTCAACCAGCGCGTGCGCCGCTACTCGGCCGATCCTAACTCTTACCGCTTTCTCGCCGACTGGTACTCGCCCACTGGCAATCTCCACCGCAAGTTGCTCGAGGTCCATACCATCTACGACCCGCTGGTCCCCGCTTTCACCACCGCCTGGTACGACGAGCTCACCCGCCGCGTCGGCAACGGCGATCGATTCGTCGAACAATACGTCGACCGCGACGGCCACTGCAACGTCACTGCCACGCAGACTGGCCTCGCCTTCGATGAACTCCTCGACTGGATCCACAACAACAAGCGCCCCACTCCCGGCCTTCTCCCCGGTAGCCCCCCACCCCCGGTCAAGACGCCACCCAAGCCGAAGAATCCGGGCAAGCCGGAGTAAGATCTCCTTGTTTCCGGGAAAGCTTGTAAAATGGAAACATGCTGGCCAAGAAGACATCGAAGAATCAGATCACGTTACCCAAATCGGTGGTTACGCGTTTTGGCGGAGTCGACTACTTCGACGTCAGCACCGATGGCGAATCGATCGTGCTGCGGCCGCTTCGCCCCAGCAGGGCGGATGAGGTGCGGGCGCGCCTGGCAAAAATGGGAATCTCTGAAGACGATGTGCAGGATGCTGTTGAGTGGGCGCGAACCAATCCGTGAAACTGCGGGTCGTCTTCGATTCGACGACTGTGGTTTCAGCATTGTGTTTCCCTGCCGGTAGATTGTCATGGCTCATCCACCACTGGCGAGACTCGGACTGCCGACCCCTGATTTCCCGCGTCACTGCAGCCGAACTGACGCGCGTTCTCGCGTATCCCAAATTTCGGCTCTCGCCATCAGACCGAGTCGAGCTCCTCGGCGACTACCTTCCATTTTGTGAGCTTGTCGAATCCGTTCGGGTATGCGAAATCCTCTGCCGCGATCCCCGAGATCAGCCGTTCCTGGACCTTTCCCAGAGTGGCAGGGCCGATGTCCTTGTGAGTGGCGATTTGGATTTGCTGGCACTCGCAGGACAAACGGAATTTGTGATTGAGACACCACAGGCCTATCGTCAAAGAGCTTTCGCCGTATAAGAGTTCAGCGCCTCCACCGCAAAGGCGAGGTCTGCGCGTAGCCTTCCTCGCGTTCCTCCCCATCGATGAGCCCGCGCTCCGAGCCCTTCCTCTAATGCATCCGTCGCAACTCCCGCCTATAATGAATCATGGCGAGTGTCCAGTCCCAGCCGCTCACCGTTGAGCGGATTCCCGACTTGTTCCCGGAGAAGTTCCGCCGACTCCTGGACACTGTCCACGCCAATCGCCCCAACGACGACCTCAACATCATCCGTCAGGCCTGGCAGTTCTGCCTCGAGCATCACAACGGTCAGCTGCGCGCCTCTGGCGAGCCCTATGTCCTTCATCCTTTAGAAGTTGCCCTCGTTCTCGCCGAAATGAAGCTGGACTCGACGGCCATCGCCGCCGGGCTCCTGCACGACGCCGTCGAAGACACCCCCGTCACCACCGAGGACATCGTCGCCAAGTTCGGCGAGCAGGTCGCCCACATCGTCGAGGGCGTCACCAAGATCGACAAAATCCAGTTCGCTAATCGCGAAGACCGCCAGGCCGAAAACGTCCGCAAGATGCTGCTGGCCATGGTCAGCGACGTGCGCGTGGTCCTCATCAAACTCGCCGACCGCTTGCACAACATGCGTACTCTCCAGCACCTTTCGCCCGAGCGCCAGCGCTCCATCGCCCGCGAAACCCTCGACATCTACGCGCCGCTCGCCCACCGCCTCGGCATGGGCAAACTGCGCGGCGAGCTCGAAGACCTTGCCTTCCGCTACGTCGACCCCTTCACCTAGGAACAGCTCCACGAGGCCATCGAGGCCCGCCGCGCCGAAGGCGAACAGTTCCTCGCCGGCGTCGAAGCCCTGCTCACCGAGAAGCTCCCCGAGAACGGCATCAAGGCCCGCGTCGAATGGCGCATCAAGCGTCTCTACTGCATCCAGCAGAAGCTCGTGATCCAGAAGATCCCCATCGACCAGGTCTACGACCTGCTCGCCCTGCGCGTCATCTGCCAGCGTGCAGGACTGCTACGCCATCCTCGGCCTGCTCCACACCAACTGGCGTCCCGTCCCCGGCCGCATCAAGGACTTCATCAGCATGCCCCGGCCCAACGGCTACCAGTCGCTGCACACCACGCTGATCGGCGCCCGGCGGCCATCAGTTCGAAGTCCAGATCCGCACCGAGGAAATGCACCGCATCGCCGAAGAAGGCATCGCCGCGCACTGGAAATACAAGGCCGGCGACTCCCCGTCAGCGCCGCGACGAAGCAGCGCCTCGCCTGGGTCCGCCAGCTCGTCGAGTGGCAGCGCGACATGTCCGACCCCAACGAGTTCCTGTCGACGCTCAAAATCGACCTCTTCCCCGAGGAGGTCTACACCTTCACTCCCAAGGGCAAAGTCGTCGTCGTTCCCCGCGACGGCACCCCCCTCGACTTCGCCTACACCATCCACACCGAAGTCGGCCACACCTGCGTCGGCGCCCGCGTCAACGGCCGCATCGTGCCCCTCCGCACCAAGCTCCGCAACGGCGACATCGTCGAAGTCATCACCCAGAACGGCCACACACCCAGCCGCGACTGGCTCACCTTCGTCAAAGCTCCCGCGCCCGCAACAAGATCCGCCACTGGCTCAACGAGCATCAGCGCGAGCGCGCCATCGAAATCGGCCGCAAGCTGCTCGAGCGCGAAGCCCGCAAGTACAAAATCGCCGCTCTCCCAGTTCGAAGAATCCGATTACGCCCGGATTGCCGCCGAATACAGCGTGGCCACGCCCAACGACCTGCTGGCCGGCCATCGGCTTCGGCAAGTATTCCGCCCGCCAGGTCCTCAACCGTCTCGCCCCCGGCTTCATCCACCGCAGCAGGAGCCCGACGCTGCAGCGGCCCCCTCGACCCCCGGTCCGACGCCGTCCGCCGCGTCGCTGCCTCCAGCGGATCGGACTCCCTCATCGTCGAGGGCCAGAACGAGCTGCTCGTCTACCGCGCGCGCTGTTGTAACCCCATCCGCGGCGAAGAGATCATCGGCTACGTCACCCGCGGCAAAGGCGTCGCCGTCCACGCCCGCAGCTGTCCCAACGTGCAGAACCTGCTCTACGAGTCGGATCGCCGCATCGCCGTCGAATGGGCGCGCATGCCCGAACAGAATGCCGGCCGTGCCACCACCTACCCCGTCAAGCTCACCGTCCACTGCGACGACCGTGCCGGCATGCTGAAAGAAATCACCGCCGTCATCAGCGACGAGAACACCAACATCCGCAGCGTCGAAACCCACCCCGGCGACAATGGCGACGCCATGGTCGAATTCGTCATCGACGCCGAGGACGTCCGCCACCTCAACCTGCTCGTCCAGGGCCTCCGCCGCCTCCCCGGCGTCCGCGACGTCCACCGCTCCCAAAAGCTGTAGCTAGTGCTCATCGCCGGAAAGCCCGCAAACAAATAAAATGTCATCCTGAGCGAAGCGCCACAACGAAAGTGCCAGCGAGCAATGAACTGTCCGGCGCGCAGCCGAATGGCCCCCCGCAGGAGAGTCGGTCGCGAAGCGGCCGAAACAAGCTGAAACGGCCAGGCCCGGACGGATGCCCCCCCTTAATTCCGCTCTGATCCCCGACCCCTGAACCCAAAACCCTTAGCCCCTTCCCCCCACCGCCCTCACCACCACCTCAATATTCCCCCGCGTCGCATTCGAATACGGACACACCCGATGCGCCGCCGCCACCAACTCTTCCGCACTCGCCTGGTCCTGCTCCGGAATCGTCACCTCCAGCTCAACCCGCAGCGTGAACCCCTCGCCCTTGCCCTCATCGAACGGCCCCACGCTGACCTGCGACCGCACCTTCACCACGCCCGTCTTCTTCTTCGCCTGCTGCGCCACGAACTCCACCGCTCCGCCGAAGCACGCCGCGTACCCGGCCGCGAACAGCTGCTCCGGATTCGTCTTGTCGCCCCGGCCGCCCATCCCCGGCGGCAGTGCCAGATCATGATCGAGCAATCCATCGGAGCTGCGCACATGCCCATGCCGCGCGCCCTCCGCCGTAACATCCGCCGTATACAGAACCTTCATTTCACCCTCCGCCCCGATTCTCTCCGACTCGCAGCCATTCCTGCTACTCCACGCGCCTGATCTGCGATTCGCTGACCGCTGGTCTCCCACGACCTCGGCCGGCCTGGCACTCAACTGAGTGATCCGTGATCTTTACGCGACAGCGCTGCAGAGCCTGTCCATTGCCAGCCAGCCGTTACACTGATCGAAGTGCGCCCAGGCATTCCCACTGCGGCCACAGGGGAAACGATCCGGAAATGAATGAGCGGGAAATGACAAAACGGGGACTGTATCTGTTCTTTGGCGCCTTTTGGGCATCGCTTTTCTTAGCGATTTTCGCGGCTCTCGGGCCGCAGGCCCTGGCCTCCGCAGGTAAGGGAACCCAAACGACTCAGCCGCCGATCAGGCACGTGTTTTTGATCACCCTCGAGAACAAGAACTTCTCGGCGACCTTTGGCCCCGGATCGAACGCACCGTATCTCGCCCAGACGCTCAAGGCCAAAGGCGCGCTCCTGACGCAGTATTACGGAACGGGACACAACAGCCTGGACAACTACATCGCCATGATGGGTGGCCAGGCCACGACGCCGCAGACATCGGCTGACTGCAGCACCTTCGCCGATTTTCATCAGACCGGGACCGCTCCGGATGGGCAGGTGGTCGGTCAGGGCTGTGTCTATCCCCCATCGGTGAAGACGCTGGCCAATCAGCTGATGGCGGCCGGCCTCACGTGGAAGGGCTACATGGAAGACATGGGCAACGATCCCGCGCGCGAGTCTTCCACCTGCGGACACCCCCCGCTGAATGCGTCGGATCTGACCGAGGAAGCCGAAGGGCCCAGCGCCGCGGTGCCGCTGGGAGACATGTACGCGACCCGGCACGACCCCTTCATGTACTTCCACTCGGTCATCGACCTGCCGGCATGCAGGCAGGATGTAGTAAACCTGCGCCAGTTCAGGACCGATCTCGCTTCGATCGCGACAACGCCCAACTTCAGCTTCATCACGCCCAACCTCTGCAATGACGGTCATGATTCGCCCTGCGCCAATGGGGCGCCGGGAGGGCTGAAGTCAATCGATACCTTTATGGAGAAGTGGATTCCGACAATCCAGGACTCGCCGGCCTATAAAAAAGACGGCCTCATCATCGTCAATTTCGATGAGGGCGGCGACGGGCAGATTGAGAAGACCGCGACCGGCGCGGTGGTGACGATTTACGGTGCATCGTGCTGCAACCAGCAGGAAGGGCCCAATCTCGGCAGGAGCTATCCGGTCGTCCGAAGGCATGTTTCGAGCAAAGGCCTGATTACGGTGAACACGCTGAGCTTCGGCGGAGACAGAACCGGCGCGCTCCTGCTGTCCCCCTTCATTCGGCCCGGCACCGTCTCCGATGTGCCCTACAACCACTACTCGTTGCTGAAGTCCCTCGAAGTGATCTTCGGCATCCACCAGTATCTGGGCTACGCCGACCAGAAGGGACTGGTCGCGTTCGGCTCGGATGTGTTCACGGGCCACTGACAGATCGAATGCGCCGATCCCTCGTCGCCGAAATGTTGTTCCTGGGGGCGATGTTGTGTGTGGCGGGCAGCGCGTCAGTTGGGGCTCTTCCAAAGAATTCCGCTAACAGCCCAAAGGCGGCACTGGGGAAGAAGATCTTCTTCGACCCGACCCTGTCGGCTTCGGGCCGGATGTCGTGTGCCACCTGCCATAATCCCGCTTATGCGTACGGCCCTGCCAATGGACAAGCTGTCCAATATGGCGGCCCTGATCTGAAGAGTCCGGGCTTCCGGGCAGTGCCATCGCTGCGCTATATCCTCAATCACGTTCCTGCCTGGAATCATGTGCAGGCGACCAGCCCCATCGAGCAGCTGACGGAGACCAACGAAGTGCCTGCGGGCGGATACACGTGGGATGGGCGCTTCAATTCCCTGCACGATCAGGCGATGTTTCCGCTGCTCTCTCCGATGGAAATGGATAATAGCAGCGACGGTGACCTGGCGAAAAAGCTGACCCGTGCAGGGTACTCCGAGGATTTTCGCGCGATCTTTGGGAACGATATCTTCGAGCATCCTGCTCAGGCCGTGCAGGATGCGACGGAGGCGATTCAGGCATTCGAGCTCGAGGATAAGAGCTTTCAGCCGTACACCAGCAAATTCGACCAATGGCTGGATGGCAAGGTGCAGCTAACGGCGCAGGAACTGCGCGGCAAGAAGCTGTTTGACGATCCCGACAGCGGAAATTGCGCCTCGTGCCACCTGGATGAAGTCGGGGCGAACGGGGCGCATCCTCTCTTCACCGATTTTCAGTTCGAAGTCGTCGGCGTACCGCGCAACGATGCAATTCCCTGGAACAGAAACCCTCGTTACTACGATCTGGGGCTCTGCGGTCCGTTTCGCCGAGACGCGGCGATGAACGACAAGTCATATTGCGGACTCTTCCGCACGCCTTCCCTGCGCAACGCCGCCATCCGCCATGTGTTTTTTCATAACGGGCGCTTCCATTCTCTGCGCGAAGTGCTGATCTTCTACGTGGAGCGCGACACCAATCCCGGCAAGTGGTATCCGACGGGGCCGGACGGCAAGGTGGAGAAGTTCAACGACCTGCCGCCCCGCTATCGCCGCAATGTGGACACGACCGACGCGCCGCTCGACCGGAGGCTCGGACAAAGGCCAGCGTGGAATCGACAGGACATCGACGACGTGCTCGCGTTCCTGAAGACACTTGTGGATCAGGACGTCGCGGCCCGATAAGGAAATCTGCGCACATCCGCAGCGTTTGCGCGGACAAGGCGCATCGTCGGGCAGGCCATTCATCCCGCCCGCGGCATGCGCTGCATGTAGCCCAGAGTGTCAGGCCCGGTCAGGCCTGCGCAAACTCGTGTTCCTGCTCTTCGTCGAGACCGTGACGGCGCAGCAGCGTCGGCAGGTTCTGCGAGAACGCCGACCGCGGCATCACCATATCGCAACCGGCTTCGAGTGCCTTTGCCTTCAGGTCGCCCTGGAGATGAGAAAGGAATCCGATTACCGAGGTTCCCCTCTTCAGCTTCGACTTGAGGCGCGGAATCAGCGTTAGCGGTTTTGCCGCGGCGTTATTCAGATCGAAGACCACCAGCGAGGGCCGCTCTTCTTCGCGAGCGTCGGTCAGCTTCGCGATGACTTCTTTGTCGTTCTTCACGAAGGCGACTTTGACGCCAAGCTTGCGCGCGGTCTCGTTGATCTTCGCGAGGAAGAACAGGTCCTCGATGAAGCAATAAATCCGCGTGGGCGCGTCTTCGCGAAGGGGCGGTGGCGGTGCTTCCCACGACGTCTGCTCTGCGTAGAAGCCATTGCCATTGCCGTTGACGTTGCGGAACTCGATCGTCGAAGGAGGCGAATCGGCTACGTTGCCGTTGACGGCGCGATAACTGTGATCCATGGGACCAACGAAGACCTGCTGGCGGCGCTGCTTGTTACGGCGGCGCCCACCCCCGCCCTGCCCCTGCTGCTGTCCGTTGCCGTTGTTCTTATGGAAAAAACGGTTCTGGCTGGACTGCGGTTGAGGCGGCCGGGCTTTCTGCTTTTGCGGCTGCTGATTCTGCGGCTGGGGCTGCGCCTGGTTCTGGGGCTGGTTCTGCCCCTGGGCCTGCTGGCCCTTGCTGCCCTTCCTTCTGCGACGGCGGCGACGATGTCCGCCCTGCCCTTGGTTCTGCCCCTGGGCCGGATTCGCTGCCTGGACCTGCGGCGGAACATCCGCCGGAGGCTGAGGCTGGTTCTGCTCTGTTGTCATGCTTGCACTTCCTGGTGCGATGAACTCTTATCTTGCTGACCCGGTTCCACCGTGCTGCACTCCGGGGATTCCGCCGATCGGGCACTGGGGTTGCGCCGCGCCGGTCCTCTTCCGGACTTCAGAAACTGTGGTTACGGCCTGGTTCCGGCCTCAATGCAACGCAATAGCCGGAAGGTTGATGTTGTGGCGCAGCGAAACACGCTGGCTGCCGGACCGTCAGGAACGCCCGCTCCCGCAACGCCCCTTCGAACAGGGTCGGGAGAGAGATGAAGGAACGCAACCGAATGCCACGTCGACTAACGAAACGCAATGGAGTTGCCGTTTGAACCCCGATTCACCACTAGCCACCGGCTCTCCGCTTTCTGCACACGCAGCGGCGGCGTTTACCCGGGACCGATTCCTGACTTCTCGAGAATGGCAGCGAGCCTCGCGGATCGACAGCATGGCATCAGCCGCTCGACAGGTAAAGACAATAGTACTCCCCGAGTCGTTCCCTGACAAGTAGTTTGATGCGCCCCTGCGGGGGGTCGATGCACAGGGAGGCTTGGCACACCCAGCAACCTGTCATCAGAGAACCGGAGAAAATCCGGAAAAAGCTGCAACAGCAGAAAAGCCATCCGCGCCGGGATGGCTTTTCGCTCCATGGCCAGTCACTGGCCTCCCTGAAGTTTGCCCTTCATCCTCGTGGTGGAATCGGACCCATTGCATCCCGGCCGGGGCTAAATCTCGTAAGACTGGCTCTCGTCGGCCGGAATCTTTATCGCATGACCCTCTCTTGCCGGGAGGGTCTGTGCGTCGCTGGCGATATACACGGTTGCAATCGCCGTGCCGTTCCGTTCGTCTTGGAATATCAGTCACTTAGCACCGCTAAGGCTGTGCCTTTCATTCCGATTCCCGTAGAACGGGAAGATGGGGATTCCATAAATCCATAAACCGCAAGCCGCGGGACTAACACCTAGCGCTGACAGTGGGGACAATAATGGGTGCCTCGTCCGGCGAGAACTATTTTGCGTATGGGTGTGCCGCAGACCCGGCAGGGCTCGCCCTCACGGCCATACACGGCGTGCTCGAACTGGAAGAAGCCGCGGACGCCGTCGGCGTCAACATAGTCGGAGACGGAGGAACCGCCGGCGCGGATAGCGCGTTTGAGGACGGCGCGCAGCTCCGACCGAAGACGGTCGAGGCGCTCGCGGGTAAGCCGGCCAGCAATGCGGGTGGGCCGGATGCCGGCGTGGAAGAGGCTCTCGTCGGCATAAATGTTGCCGACGCCGTGGAGCATCGTCTGATTAAGCAGCGCGGCCTTGATGGAAAGCTTGCGGCCGCGGAATAGCGCAGCGAAATCGCCTTTCGAGATGGTCAGCGGCTCGTGGCCCGGACCGGTGAAGCCGGTGTGGAGCCCCAGGCGGCCGAAGCGGCGCGCATCGACGAAGCGCAGCTCGCGCCCCGAGGCGAGGCGCAGAATCGCATGGGTATGCGGGGGGACAGGGACGTCGGGGGCCGACACCAGCAGGCGCCCGGCCATACCGAGGTGGACGATCCATTGCGTGGCGGCTTCGCCGCCAGCCTGCGAGGCAAGGTCGAAGACAATGTGCTTGCCCACCCGGCGAACGAGCTCGATACGGCGGCGCTCGAGGGCCGCCGCCATTTCGTCGGGCGGCGTCTTAAAAGGTTCCTTATAGGAGGAGAACCAGGCAGTGACGATGGTGTCGCCGCGAACACGGCGGTCAACACCGTTGGCGATGGTTTCCACTTCGGGGAGTTCGGGCATGGGCCTGCTCGGCCGGCGATGGGCTGGTAACCACCCGCGGCGTTAAAAGCGTCTGCCCGAGCATGACGGAATTGCGGAGGAAGATCAACCAGGGCGGCAGTGCCGGCTGCTTCGCGAATCGGGTGCTTTTGTCAGGTGGCGGGTACCTCGGGGCAGGGACCGCAGCGGAAACCAGCTCGCTGCGGTCTGGGTTGTTCGGCGGGAGCAGCTGGTGTCCTGAGTCTGAAGTTCGTTAGAGAATTGTTCCTTCCTTGGCTTCATCTAAGAGCACGAATCTTTGTATCAGGGTACGACTTCAGTCCTGCCGTAAAGATCGCCAAACGATGGGCTTCAGACCCCGAGGGCCTTTGTTCGAACCACTTCAATTCGTCAAATTGTTCAATAAACCTCAGACTCACCACACATTACTCTCACGTTTCGCAAGCTCCTTTATACTGTCATCCCGACCGCAGCGAAGCGGAGGAACCTGCTTTTCAAGCTGGCCGAACAGTAGGGAAATTTCAGATACAGAACACTAGCAGCCGTAGCTCCGGGATTCTTCCACGCGGTCCCAGGGGTAGGTCTGGATGGGCTTGAAAGTGCGCTGGAAGAACTCATCATCGACGACATAGCACTCGCCGTCCTCGCCGCGGACGATCCAGTCGCCGCGCTGGACGTTGGCGAAACCGAGGTCGGTGGCAATGGTGGCGGGCTCGGTGGCCTGGGTGGCATCGACAAGCAAGGGCCTGCAGGTACGAAATGCGCTCATGTATCCTCCGCCGGCGACGGGGCCGGCTCATTTCTATAGAATCGCGACGGACGTAAAGAGGCTCCAGGGAAGACATAAAGGAGTTGTGAGCAACCGGGAGGCGCACCGGGCCTCCTTTGTGGAGGCGTTGTCCAGCGGATGGTATATACGTAAAGACCTGCCGGCAACCCGGCGCACGCGAGGGAAGGTGCTGCAGGTACGCCGGGCTCCGGGCAAGATAAGGAGAATCCATGGTGCTGGTAAGCGCATTTCTCATCGGACTGGTTACGGGGCTGCGATCCATGACGCCGCTCGCGGTTGTGAGTTGGTCGGCACGGTTGGGGGCCCTGGCGCTCGAGAATACGCCGCTGGCGTTCTTTGGCTATCGCTACACTCCAATTGTGTTCACGGTCTTCGCGATCGCCGAGCTGGTCGTCGATAAACTGCCGACGACGCCGAGCCGGAAGGCGCCCCCGGGGTTCATCACCCGGATCGTGGTGGGAGCACTGGTGGGGGCGGCGATCGGGGCCAGCGCACGGATGCTCATTGGAGGCCTGCTGCTGGGGGTGGTAGGCGCGGTGGCGGGAACTCTCGGGGGTGCCGCGGTTCGCCAGAAGATGGCCGCGGTCTTCGGTCGCGATCTGCCCGCCGCGCTGGTGGAAGATGTGGCCGCAGTGGGAATCGCGATTCTCTCGATTGTGGTGCTGCGATGAACTACAACTTCGATGCGATCGTTGTGGGGGCCGGACAGGCCGGCCCTTCGCTGGCCGTACGCCTGGCCAATGCAGGACGCAACGTGGCGATGGTGGAGCGCAAGCTCTTCGGAGGAACCTGCGTAAATGCCGGCTGCACGCCGACCAAAGCCATGGTAGCCAGCGCGCACACGGCGCACCTGGCGCGAAGGGCTCGCGACTTCGGCGTCGAGGCGGGTGCGGTGAGGGTGGATATGCGCGCCGTCAAAGTGCGGAAGGACACCATCGTCGCCAACTCGCGCAATAGTGTGGAGAAGTGGCTGCGGGGGACAAAGAACTGCACGGTCTTTAAGGGCACAGCTGTCTTCGAATCGCCAACGACGATGCGGGTAGGCGAGGATCGGCTGGAAGCACAGCAGATTTTCCTCAATGTGGGGGCGCGGCCCTCGACCGCGGGCATCGGCGGCGTGGAGACGGTTCGCTTCCTGACCAGTACCACCATCCTGGATCTCGAGGTGATGCCGGAGCACCTGATCGTCATCGGCGGGGGATACGTTGGGCTGGAGTTTGCGCAGATGTTTCGCAGGTTCGGCGCCGAGGTCACGGTCGTGGACCGGAATGACAGGCTGGCCGCGCACGAAGACGAAGACGCCTCGAAGGTGATCCACGAGGTGTTCCAGGCAGAGGGCATCGAGATCCGCACCAAAGCCAATTGCCTGCAGCTGGAATCCCACGGAGACGAGGTGGCGGTGAAACTGGCCTGCGAAGAGGGAGCGCCGCGCGTGGTGGGTTCGCAGGTGCTGTTGGCGGTCGGGCGGGTGCCGAATACCGACGACCTGAAGCTGCAGGCTGCCGGCATCGAGGCCAATGAGCGTGGCTTTATTCAGGTGGACGACACGCTGCGAACCACAGCGCCGGGAATCTTTGCGCTGGGCGATTGCAATGGGCGGGGGGCGTTCACCCATACGTCGTATAACGACTATGAGATTGTCGCCGACAATTTGCTGGAGGGCGCCTCGCGCCGCGTGAGCGACCGCATCCCGGCCAGTGCGCTGTATATCGATCCGCCTCTGGCACGCGTGGGCATGTCGGAAGCCGAGGCGCGGGCCAGCGGCAAAGCCGCGCTCATCGGTTTCCGGCCGATGACCCGAGTGAGCCGCGCCATCGAGAAGGGCGAGACGTATGGATTTATCAAAGTGCTGGTAGATGCGAAAGATCAGCACATTTTGGGAGCAACGGTTTTCGGGACCGGCGGCGATGAGGCGATCCACTGCATTCTGACCGCGATGTATGCACGCCAGCCGGCGTCGCTGATGACCCACTCGATGCACATTCATCCCACCGTAGCGGAACTGATCCCGACGGTCTTCGGCGACCTCAAGCCGCTCACGGCATCGTGAGCGGTGGCGCCGTGTGAGCTTCAGCGCTTGCTCAGGCGCACGGATTCCCAGCTGGCGTCGGCTGCCCAGCCGCCATCGACGGAGAGGGCGTGTCCGTTAACGAAGCCGCTTTCGGCATCGTCGGCCAGGAATGCGATAGCGCGGGCCACGTCATCGGGAGTGGCAAAACGGGCCATCGGTATACGCCCGGTAATATCCGCGTCGGTGTAGCTTCCGCCCGCCTGGTCGGCCTCGTCCATCTCGGTCTTCACCCAGCCGGGGCAGACGGCGTTGACGCGCACGCCGCGACCTCCCCACTCGGCAGCCAGGGTGCGGGTGAGGCCGATGAGGCCATGCTTGGAAGCGTTATAGGCGGCGCGGTCAGCGACGGCGATGAGTCCGGCGACAGATGCGACGTTGATGATGGAGCCGCTGTGCGCTGCGAGCATCTTCTGCCCAAAAGCTTTGGCGAGGAGAAACGGCGCGACGAGATTCACTTCGAGGACGCGGCGATAGTCGGCGGCTGCAGTTTCTTCGGCGGCCGCGATGTGGCTGATGCCCGCGTTGTTGACTAACACATCGACGCGTCCGAAGCGGTCGAAGACCTGCCGGGTAAATTGGTCGACGATCGCTTCGTGGGTAATGTCGCCCGCAAAGCCGAAGGCCTCGCCACCCGCGGCTGCCAAGGCTGCGACAATGCCGGCGGGATCATGAAGATCGATGATGGCGACGGCATAGCCTCGCTCGGCCAGCAACTCCGCCGTGCGGCGGCCAATCCCCTGCCTCCCCCCGGTGACCACCGCCACGCGCTTCGAAGTACCCACTCGCCGATCTTCTCCTGTAACTCCGGATATCAGTAACTCCGGATATCTCAGTTATACCCGGAGTTTCTGAAACTGCGGCCTCTCGAATTTCGCGTGCGGGTTGGATTTCAGGTGGGATTTATTGTTTGGCGAAGTCCAGTTCGATGGTGAGTTTGACATCGTCGCCCACCATGGCTGCGGGCATGCCGGCGGCGATGCCGAAGTCGGTGCGGTGGAGGGTGGTGGTGGCGGAGAAGCCCTGGTGCATCTTCTTATCCATTCCCTGCACTGGTGCAGTGGGCCCTTCCACGTCCAGCACTACCGGCTTGGTGACGCCTTTCAGCGTAAGATTGCCGGCAATCTGAAGCCCGGAACCGCCCTTTGCGACGCTGGTGCTGGTGAAGGTCGCGTTGGGGTTGTTCGCAACGTCGAAGAAGTGCGCGCTTTTGAGGTCGTTATCGCGCTGCGGCACGCCGGTATCGACGCCGGCCACATTGATGGTGGCATTCACTGTGGACTTCGTGATGTCCTGCTCGTCCATGACGAGGGTGGCGTTGACGGCACCAAAGCGGCCGTGAACATTGGAGACGCCCATGTGGCGGACGGTGAAGTCGACCTCGCTGTGGTTCGGATCGGATTTCCAGGTGGAGGTTTGAGCGAAGGCGAGGGGCGCGGCGAGGACAAGAATCGCTGACACGGCGGTAGCAAGCTTCATGCGTGGTCCTTTCGGGTTGGCGGTTGGGCTCGGGGCGTTGGACTCCCAGTCTAGAGAAGTTCCCGCTTCCCGGGGAAAATATGTCCGGACCGCGGGATCACGGCGGGCCGGGGCCTGGGTCCGGAAGCAGGTTCAGAAGCTGAAGCTCACCTGCAGGTCGATGCTGCGGTTGGATGCGGGCGAGGAGAAGAATCCGCCCGACAGCGCGTTCGATTTGCCGAACAGGGGCGAGTCGAGAACGCCGACCGGCTGCGCGAGGTTGACGCTGTTGAAGACATTGCGGGCCATGGCAGAAAAGGTAAGCGAATAACGCCGCGGCAGTTCCTGATCGAGCCGCGGAGGACCGCCGACCCGCTGAGTCCGCCGGGGCCGAGGCCGCCGCCGGGACCACCACCCGGGCCACCGCGAGGGCCACCTCCGGGAGGTGGACCGCCGCCGCCAGGACCCACACCGGATCCGCCGGAGCGTTCCACGCGCGGCCCGATGCCGATGGACTTGCTGGCGCGCAGATTCATGCTGAATTGCGATGGGCCGTTGCCGGCGTTGTAGGGAATGCGCGCCTGATCGGCCGATGGATCGAGATCGAAGGTTCCGTAGTTGGTGGTAATGGTATCGGTGCTGGCCGCGGTGGCAAAGGAGGGACGGTCGTTGAACTGGTTGTCGCCGTTCAGGTCCTGACCGATGGTGATGTTGAAGGGCGGGCCGGAATTGAGCACGAGCATCGGGCTGAGGGAAACTCCGTAGGGCGCCTGGAGATTGCCGCCGAGCAGGAAGCGATTGCGGACGTCGAAGGTGGCGCGGCCGTAATCGGCATGGGGATCGAACTGATTCGAGGGGAAGTAGGTGGCGCCTGAGGTATCGGCCTTGGCGAAGTTCAGCATGTAGAAGCCGAAGAGCGAGACACGGCGTGGCACGCACCGAGTAGTTGAACATCAGCTGGTTCTGGTTGTAAATGCCGCCGGACTGGAACTGATAGATGTTCTCGTTGATGCCGTTGGGGCGTACGCCGGTACCGGTGGCGGCGTCGTAGGTGCCGGGCAGGTAGGCATTGATGTTGTCGCTGAGATACTGGTGCACGCCGTGCGAGTTGATGTAGGTGGCCGACGCGGTGGCGATCTTGCCGAACTGGTGCTCGACGCCGATGGCCGCCTGCATGTTGACGGAGGCCTTCAGATTGGGGGCGACCTGATAGATGGTCGGAGCCACGGCGCTGGTCGACGCCAGTTGTGAGGGCAGCGGGGCGTTGGCGGTGAAGCTCGGATTCTTCACGACGTACTGCTGCTGATTGATTCCGTTCTGGCGGATGGCATCGAGAACGTAGGTAGAACTGAAGCGATCGTAGAACCAGCCGTAGCCGGCGCGGATCACGGTCTTCGCCGGATGGCCGTTGTTGCCACCGGCAGGCGCCCAGGCCAAGGAGAAGCGCGGCGCCCAGTCGGCGTGGTCGCCGATGCGGTTCTGCGACTCGTAGCGCAGGCCATAGCTGAGGGTCAGGTTCGGACGGGCCTTGTAGTCGTCCTGAAAGAAGAGGCCGGCGTCAAACAGGTTGACCCCGGCGGCAGCGTTTCCGGAGGTGACGTCGTACTCCGAGGGAGTGCCGGCTGCGTAGGCGCTGAGCGACGGATAGATGTAGTTGCCGTTGAAGCCGGAGGTGGAGTAGCTGGCGTCGCGCGTGAGGCGCAGGCGCGCGCCGAAGTTGATGGCGTGGCGGCCCTTGGCGGCGGTGGTGTAGTTCTGCAGTTCGTAGTGATCCTGATTGTCGCGCACGGTGCCCTGGTTGTTGCCGCCGCCGGTGAACGCGCCCTGCACGGTGACGGTGGGAGTCGGTGTTCTGCGCGATCTGATTGTCGCGGTCGCGCATGTACTGGAAGCGCGTTTCGTTGACGATCTTGCTGCTCAGCACCTGGGTGTCGCTGAGCTGAAGGGTGTTCTCGTGATTCGATCACGTTGTAGGCCTGGGTTTCCAGGGCAAACTGCGAGACGCCGCTGTTGGTCTCCGCCTGGCGGTCGAACATGTAACGGACGGTGAGCGTGTTGTTGGCGCCGAGCTGGAAATCGAAGCGCGGGCTCACGTCGAGCCGCGACTGTGGGTTGGCAACGGCCTGCGGTGTAGTTGTAGGCGCTGCCCGTGGAGTCGAGCAGCTCCGCATTGACGATGGAATTGGACTGGTTGTCGCGGCGGAAGACGCTGGCGAACCAGGAAGCTTTTTTGGTGAGCGCGCCGCCGGCGTTGCCCATGATGAACGTGGAGTAGTAAGGCGGCTCGTTGGTCACGAAGGGGTTGAGCGAGTTGAATGTGGAGTCGTTGCCGTTGATCATGAACATGCCGTGGAGCTTGTCGGTGCCGGGCTTGGTGAGGATTTCGATGCGGCCGTAGCCGAGCTTGTCGTACTGCGCCGAAAAGGGATTCTGATTGATGCGGATTTCGCGGATCGACGACTTGGGCGGAAGCTGGCCGCCGGTGAAGCCGTCGATGTAAATCTGTCCGCCGTTCGGGTCCGGCCGCTGGACCGGCCAGGGCAGTGAGCTCGTTCTGCAGTTCGTCGGGATCGTCGGAGAGCGCATCGAGATCTTTGCCCTTGATGACGATGGCGCTGGCGTTGTTGTCCGGGCTGGTGTCGACGCTCGAGGCCTTGATCGTTGACCTGCACCTGCTGCTGTTCGACGGGCAGCTGCAGGGTGACGATTCTGCAGGGTGCTTTTGCCGGCTGTAGACCTGAACGTCGGCGATCGCAGCGGCGCGAAGCCGTCGGCGGTAATCGAGAGCGCGTAGCTGCCGGGCGCCAGATGATCGAGACCGAAGGTGCCGTCGCGCGCCGCTGGCGACCGATCTGGAAAAGCCGTGCTGTCGCTGGTGAGCGATGCTGGGCCGACGGGATGAGCGCGCCCGAGGGATCGGTGACGGTGCCCGTGGATGCTTGCCAGTGGGGGCCTGCGCGCGGATGGCGACCGATGCGAAACGAAGAGGAGGAGGGCTGGCAAAACATTGTAGCGAGAGGATTGTGGGTCATCATGGATCGTCCTCGCTCCAAGCTCATTTCAGAAGACCGCGATGCGCAAGGCCGTGCGGTCATAAAGGGTAAAGTTGTGTAACGAAGTGTCACAGCACTGCGTGACCATTTGTTACATTTCTGTTGCGTCCGCGCGCGGCGTGGAGGGGTAGGCTCAGAGAGAGACGGCGCCAGTGGAAGAGATTCTGCTGATCGACGACGATGTTGAGCTCTGCTCGATGCTCACCGAGTACCTGGGGCGTTACGGATTCCGCGTCGCGGCGGTGCATCGCGGCGATACGGGGCTGAAGGCGGCGCGGGAACGGCAGTGGGCGCTGATCCTGCTGGACGTGATGCTGCCGGGGATGGACGGATTCGAGGTGCTGAAGCAGATGCGCGCGGCATCGTCGGCGTCAGCGTGCTGCTGCTGACGGCGCGCGGCGACGATGTGGACCGCATCGTGGGTCTGGAGATCGGCGCCGACGATTATCTGCCCAAGCCGTTCAACCCGCGCGAACTGCTGGCGCGGATGCGCGCGATTCTGCGCAGAAGCGCGGCGCGGAGTCAGAGAGCAGAAGTGACACGAGCAGCGCAGCCCTGCGCGTCGACGATCTGGAACTGGATCCGGCCGCGCGCACGGTTCTGACCAAGGGCAAGAAGATCGAGCTGACCGATGTGGAGTTTGCGCTGCTGGAGGCGCTGATGCGCTCGCCGGGAAAAGTGGTGTCGCGCGAGGAGCTGTCAGAAAGCGTGCTGGGCCGAAAGTTCAATCCCTTCGATCGCAGTCTCGACATGCATGTGAGCCGGCTGCGGCGCAAGCTCGACGAGGTCAGCGCAGGCGGCGATCAGGTGAAGACGATCCGCGGCGCCGGCTACCAACTGCTGGTGTACCGCACCCATGCGGAGACGAGGGGACTAAGCCATGCGCGGTCTCTTCTTCAAGATCTTCGTCATCTTCTGGATTGCGCAGAGCCTGATCTTCGTGATCTCGACGGCGCTCATTCTGAGACATCGCAGGCCGAAGCCCTCAGATCCTCTTCGACACGCTGTCCAGCAGCCTCGGCAATGAGGCGAAGGAAAGTGCCGCTGCCTTTGAGACCGGCGGCTGTGGTGCCTTCGAGGCCTACGCGGCGGCGCACGGGCAGACGATCGCGCTCGAAGACGAGGGTGACCGGAATGTGTGCGGAGCGGCAATCCGGATGACCGACCGCCCCGATCCGGAACACGCAGACCAGATCATCGGGCAGCAGGACGGGCGGCAGTATGTCTGGCGTGTGCCGATCACTTCGAGCGAGCGGCAGCGCGATATGTCTTCCTGCTGAGCCGGCCGCATGTGCCGGAGCAGCACACCTGGTACCACGACCTGCTGCACTTTGCATTTCCCCAGTTGCTGGTAGCAATTGCGGTGGGCGGAGTGACCACGTACGTGCTGGTGCTTCTCTTTACGCGGCCGCTGGTCCGGCTGCGGTACGCGGCGCGCGAACTGGCGCAGGGCAATCTGAAAACCCGCGTCGCGGCGCCTGCGCACCGCTCGCGCATACTGCAGGAAGACGAGTTCAAAGCGCTGGTCCACGACTTCAACCACATGGCTGGCCGGCTGGAATCGCTGGTGGGCGCGCAGCGGCTTTTGCTCCGCGATGTTTCTCACGAACTGCGCTCGCCGCTGGCGCGGCTGAGCGTGGCGCTGGAGCTGGCGCGCGAGGATGCGGCACCGGAGATGGCGGCGCATCTGAACCGCATCGAGCGCGAGACGGAGAAGCTGAATCAGCTGATCGGACAGCTGCTCACGCTTTCGTCGATGGAAGTGATTGAGAAGACCGATCAGTTCCGGCCGGTATCACTCAAGGGGCTGATTGAAGAGATGATTCCCGATGCGGAGTACGAGGCGCGGCAGCGGCAAAGCGCGGTCGCCTTTTCAGCCGACGACGAATGCGTGATCTCGGGAAATCGTGAGCTTCTGTACCGGGCGATCGAGAACGTGGTGCGCAACGCCGTGCGCTATACGGAGGCCGGCTCGCAGGTGGAAATCCGCCTGCGCAGAGGCGAAGAGGAGGGAGAACGGAGCGCGACGCTGGAGATCAGCGACCGTGGGCCGGGAATCCCGGAGGATGAGATCAACGACATCTTCCGGCCTTTCTATCGTGTGGATCGCGCGCGCAGCACGGAGACCGGCGGCTTTGGCGTGGGCCTGGCCATCACCGAGCGCGCAGTAAAGCTGCATCATGGGACTCTGCTGGCCGCGAACCGCGCCGGCGGCGGGGTGACGATCCGCATGGTATTTCCACTTCTGCAGGAGGAAGCTTCCCTGCCACGCGAGTTGCGCGCAACGGCCAGGTGAGCCCGAGCTAGTCCGATGACAATTCGCTCTGCTGCGCGGCTCGCTCCGCCTCTTTCGAGCAGATTTGCTGGATCTGATCGAGCAGATCACGGGGATCGTAGGAGGAAACGTGAAACTGCTCCCCCCCGCACGGCTCATAACCGCTGGGTGAGACTGTGACAATCGGAACATCCTGGCGAATGGCGCGCAGTCGCTCGATGAGTTTGTCGCAGGGAAGGCCATGCACTTCCGTGTCAAGCACGATGCCATCCACCGCCGGGAAGCGGGTAAAGGTTTGAACGGCCTCCTCGGCGCTGTAGGCAGTGATGACATTGAGGAGAGCGGTCTCAATGACGAGCTTGCGGGTGGAGATGCTGCCCGGGAATTGCTTATCAATGACAAGAAAACATGGTCGAACCATTCGGGGTGAGATGCGGGGCATCGCGCCGAGGTGCCCCAGGCCGGCGACCCGAATCGGCGAATTTCGTGCCGATCCTGACCCATCCCGATCCGGCAAATTTCATACCACCGCAATTTCGCGCCGATTTTTTGAAAACGGGCAACCCCCGGCCCGGGCCGTTCACCAGAACCGCGTCTGCCTGGTCAAACGGGGAGGACGAAATAGTCCACCTGGCTGATGCGCAGAACGGCCGGGCTGCCGGAATGTGAGTGCAGCGGCAATTGGCCGCAGGAGCTAACGATGCCGGGATCTCTGGTGGATTTTTCGAACGAACTGGCCAGCGCGGTGGAGCGCGCCGGCGCTTTTGTCATCGCAGTGCCGGACGGGGGACGCGACGGTGTGAGCGGTACGGTGTGGCGCGACGGGGTGGCGGTAACGGCGGAGCATACGATTCGCGGACGGGACGAAGTGACGGTGGTGCTTCCCTCAGGAGAGAAGACCACGGCGGCTGTGGCCGGGCGGGATGCGGGCACGGATATCGCGGTGCTGAAGCTGTCGAGTACGGTCGGCTCGCTGCAGGCGGCACGCATCACACCGGACGCGCAGGGGCGGGTAGGGGAGATCGTGCTGACGGTGGCGCGGCGCGGCACGGATGGGCTGGCGGCCACTTATGGAGTCATCGGCGCGATAGGTGGACCGTGGCGGACATGGCAGGGAGCGCGTATCGACCGCTGGCTCCGCCTGGATCTCAATCCTTTCCCAGGATTCTCCGGCGGTCCCATTGTGAATGCTTCCGGGGAAGTATTGGGGATGGCGACGTCGGGCCCGCGCCGTTCGGCTCTCACCATTCCGTCCATGACGGTGAACCGCGTCGTCGATCAGTTGCTCCAGCACGGGCGAGTGGCGCGCGGCTATATCGGCGTGGCCCTGCAGCCGGTGGCTTTCCCTGAAGAGGCATGGAAGTCGCTGGGGATCAGCACCGATCGTGGCTTGCTGGTGGTGACGGTGGCTCCGGGAAGCGAAGCGGAAAAGGCGGGGATTCTGTTGGGGGACGTCATCGTAGCGATCGGCGGGTCACCGGTGCGCAGCCTGCGGAGTTTGCAGTTCGAACTCGACGGCGACAAGATCGGGAAAGCGATTTCGGTGGACCTGGTGCGCGGCGGGCGGCTGGTGCAGGCATCGGTCACCGTGGGCGAGAAACAATAAGCGGCGAGGCTGCGATGAATCCGCGTATTCCTTCCGGCATCAGTATCGGTACGACGCTGGGCGCGATCGCTATGGGTCTGAGGCAGGCTGCGATTCGGATTCTTCGCTGGACGGGCGCGGCTTCAGGCTGCCCGTTCCTCTCTGACTGCGCGGTTGCCAACGAGGCGGGGGAGGAACTTCTGCGCGGGTCGTATTGGGTGGAGGCTGCGTGATCCGGGTGCTGGTGTGGGCGAAGTCGGCGATCGAGCAGGCTGGGCTGGAGAGCATCGTCAACGCCGGATCGGATTTCGAGATTGCGGCATCGGGGGTGAGAGCGAGGGAGTTGGTGGCCGCGGCGCGCGCGGCGGAGCCGGACGTGATCCTGGTGGATGGACCGGACGCGGCGATTCTCCAGCTGGTGGGCGGTTTGCCGGCACAGACGTTTGCACCGCCGGTGGTCGTGCTGGTGGAGAGCGTGAGCCGAAGCGAGGTTCTGCGGCTGCTGCAGTCCGGGGTGCGCGGGCTTTTGCTGCGCGACTCCGACGCGGAGGAGATTGTGGGGTCGCTGCGCGCGGTTCATGATGGGCTGGCCGTCGTCTCGCCGGAGATTCTCGATGTGCTGCTGCCCCTGCATCACGAAGCTGCTGAAGAGCTTTCACCCGGAGAACCGCTGACTGCACGCGAGAGCCAGGTGCTGGCTTTGTTGGCGGCAGGGACGGGTAATAAGGAGATCGCTGCGAAGCTGCACATCTCCGAACACACTGCGAAGTTTCACGTCAGCTCGATCCTGAGCAAACTGGGCGCGGGTAGCCGAACCGAGGCGGTCGCGCGCGGCTATCGGCAGGGGCTGATCCTGATCTGAGTTCCCTCAGCGGCTGAAGCCGTGCCCCTTCAAAACGGGTTGAGACACTTGGACGATTTAGGCTTCTTCTCCGGCCAGTGCCGGGGAGGCTGAGGGCGCGCCGCGCATGAGGGCGACGTAGACGGAGCCCGAGACGAAGAATCCTACAAACCAGGCGTAATCGTAGAGGCCGCGGAGAGCGGGCACGAAACGGCCGGTGAGGACGAGGGCTACGCCGAGGGCGAGCGCGGCGATGGCGCGGGGATTGACGCCGCTGCTGTATTCGTACACGCCGCCGCGCATATAGAGGGATTCGACGTCGAGGCGGGTGTGGCGGAGGAGGAAGTAGTCGGCGACCATGATGCCGGCCACGGGGCCAAGCAGGCCGGAGTATCCGACCAGCCAGCCGAAGATGTAGTTGTTGAAGCTGGAGAGCAGCTTCCAGGGCATCATGGCGAGCCCAAGGAAGCCGGTAATGAGGCCGCCGGTGCGGAAGGAGATCCACTGCGGGTTGAGGTTGGAGATGTCGTTGGAGGGCGAGACGACGTTGGCAGCGACGTTGACGTTGAGCGTGGCGACCAGCAGCGCGACCATGGCGATGAGCGCGACGACGGGCTGATGGAAGCGGCCCATGAGCTCGATGGGGCTCCAGATGGGATGGCCGAAGATGACGGTGGAGGCTGAAGTGACGGCAATGCCGATGAAACAGTAGAGGGTCATGGCAACAGGCAATCCAAAGGCCTGGCCGACGATCTGCGCATGCTGGGATTTGGAGTAGCGGGTGAAGTCCGGAATATTCAGCGCAAGCGTGGCCCAGTAGCCGACCATCGCGGTCAGCGACGGCAAGAAGAAGCGCAGGAAAGCTCCGGTGGAATGAAACTGGCTCGGCGCTGACAACATCGGCCCCACGCCGCCGGCTTTGTGCAACGCGAAGACGAGCAGCAGAAGCGCCATGACCAGCATGAAGGGCGCGGAGAATCCCTGCAGGAAGCGGATGCTCTCGACACCGCGCCAGACGACAACCATATTCAGAGCCCAGAAACCGAGGAAGCAGGCCCATACAGCCCATGGCACAGTAGCGACGGAGGGCCAGGCGACGACCAGCATGGCGTAGATGGCCTGGCCGCCGATCCAGGATTGGATGCCGAACCATCCGCAGGCCACGATGGCGCGCAGAATGGCGGGGAGGTTGGCGCCGCGCGTTCCGAACGAGGCGCGGACGAAGACGGGGAACGGGATGCCGTACTTCGCGCCGGCGTGCGCGTTGAGCAAGAGCGGGATGAGGACGATGAGGTTGCCCAGCAGGATGGTGCCGAGCGCCTGCTTCCAGTTCATGCCACCGGCGATGAGGCCGGACGCGAGCATGTAAGTGCTGACCTCCATCGACATGGAGAACCAGAGCGAAATGTAGTTATAGGTGGTCCAGGTGCGATGCGCGGGGGTGGTGGGCGCGAGGTCGGGATTGTAGAGGCTGGCTTCGGGCGTGATCATTGCCAGGCGCCTCCGCGGGCGGCTCGTTTGAGATAGCGGCCGCGGCCTGGCCTGCCGAGGTAGCTGCCATTTTCAACGATGAGCTCGCCGCGGGAGTAGACCTGTTTCGCGTTGCCGCGGACATGGAATCCCTCAAACATTGAATAGTCCACGCGCATATTGTGCGTGGCGGCGCTGATGGTGTGTTCGGCATTGGGATCCCAGAGAACGAGGTCGGCGTCGCTGCCGGGAGTGATGGTTCCCTTCTCTGGGTACATGCCGAAGATGCGCGCGGGCGCGGTCGAGGTGATCTCGACGAAGCGGTTGATCGTGATCTTGCCAGTGTTGACGCCGTGGTGGTGGATCAGCTGCATCCGGTTCTCAATGCCGGGACCACCGTTGGGGATTTTCGTGAAGTCACTGACACCGAGAATCTTTTGATCCGCAAAGCAGAAAGGGCAATGGTCAGTGGAGACCACCTGGAGATGGTCGTGTTTGAGGCCATCCCACAGCTTCGGCTGATTCTTCTTCTCGCGCAGCGGAGGCGTAAAGACCCACTTCGCGTCTTCGAAGGAGTTGTGGTTCATGGTCTCTTCGAGCGAGAGCAGAAGATACTGCGGGCAGGTTTCTGCGAAGGCAGGAACACCGCGGTCGCGGGCCTCGCGCACCTGGTTGAGGGCGTCCTCGCTGGAGAGGTGCACGATGTAGACGGGCGCGCCCGCGATTTCGGCCATGGCAATGGCCCGCTGCACGGCTTCGGCTTCTGCAACCGTGGGACGCGTGAGCGCGTGATAGATGGGCGCAGTCTTGCCTTCGGCGAGGGCCTGCTGCACGATGACGTCGATGACACTGCCGTTTTCGGCGTGCATGCAGATGAGCGCGCCATTTTTGGCGGTCTGCTGCAGGGCCTTGAAAATCGTTGCGTCGTCCACCATGAGCACGCCGGGGTAGGCCATGAAGAGCTTGAAGCTGGCCACACCTTCGCGTACCAGGTCGTCCATGTCTTCGAGACCCCGACGGCCTTCTTCACTGCCGAGGTCGGTGACAATCATGTGCAGGCCATAGTCGATGCAGGCCTTGTTCTCGGCCTTCTTCCACCAGGTGTCCAGGGCGGAACGCATTTTGGTGCCGCGGGCCTGTATGGCGAAATCCACAATCGTAGTCGTTCCTCCGATCGCTGCGGCCCTCGTGCCGGTAAGGAAATCGTCAGCCGAGGTGGTGCCGCCGAAGGGCATGTCGAGATGCGTATGGGCGTCGATGCCGCCAGGGAGGATGAGCAGACCGGTTGCATCAACGGTGGTGTGTCCGGTGGAGGGAAGGCCGGGGCGGACTTGGCTTATGGTTTCGCCCTCGATGAGGACATCGGCGGGGATGGTCTGGTCTGCGGTGACGACGGTGCCGTTCTGGATGAGGATTCCCATAAGTCAGGGGTCAGGGTATAGGGTTCAGGGTTCAGCGGGTTGCGGGTTCGCTTCCGGGATGGGACAGGCGGATTCGCCGCTGCGTTCGGCCCAGGTTTGCGAGGGTGCTCCGGTGGCGACTTCGACCATGGTGATGCATTGGTCCACGGGACAGACGAGCGAGCAGAGATTGCATCCGACGCATTCGGTTTCGTCGACGCGAGGGATGCGGGCCAGGGGCGTGGCATTGTGGCCGTTTGTCCCCGCGGCGGAGTGGGCGTCAAGCTTCGGGATCGGCGTAACGGTGATGCTGGCGCGGGTGGCGGCTTCGAAGGCGGCGGGCGGGATGTGGAGCTCGACCGGCCCATCCACAGGGCCCGATACGCGGTCGCGATGAATGCACTGATGCGCGCCGTCCCAGCAGGCGATCATGCACAGGTCGCAGCCAATGCATTTCGTCTCGTCAATGCGGGCGATGATTTTGTAACTGAGATTGAGATGTTTCCACTCGGTCACGCAGGGAACGCTGAGGCCGCGGAAGTCTTCGACGGAAGAAAAGCCCTTTTCGGACATCCAGTTGGTGAGGCCGTCGATCATGTCTTCGACAATGCGGTATCCATAGTGCATGACGGCGGTGCAGACCTGCACCGTGCCGCAGCCCAGCAGAATGAACTCCGCAGCATCTTTCCACGTGGCGATGCCGCCGATGCCGGAAATTGGAAGCGCAGCTTCGGGATCGGCCGCCACCTGCTGCACCATGTTCAGCGCAATGGGCTTGACGGCGGGGCCGCAGTAACCGCCGTGGGAGCTTTTGCCGTCGACATTGGGGCGCGGCGTAAACGTGTCGAGGTCGATGCCGGTAATGGAGTTGATCGTGTTGATGGCGGAAACCGCGTCGGCGCCGCCCCGCTTCGCCGCGCGCGCAACGGTGCGGATGTCGGAGATGTTCGGCGTGAGCTTCACGAGCACCGGGGTGCGAGCCTTCTCCTTCACCCACGCCGTGATCATCTCGGTGTACTCGGGCACCTGGCCGACGGCGGAGCCCATGCCGCGCTCGCTCATGCCGTGCGGACAGCCAAAGTTGAGCTCCAGGCCGTCAGCGCCCGCGTCCTCAGCCTGCGCAACGATGGTGTGCCAGGCGTCGCGCTTCGACTCGACCATGAGCGATGCGATGACCGCGTGCTGCGGATAGCGCTTTTTGACCTCGGCGATTTCGCGCAGGTTGACGTCGAGGGGTCGATCGGTGATCAACTCGATGTTGTTGAAGCCCATCATGCGCTGGCCGTTCCAGTCGATCGACGAATAGCGTGAGCTGACGTTGACGATTGGCTCGCCGATGGTTTTCCAGACGGCGCCGCCCCAACCCGCGTCGAAGGCGCGCATGATCTGTTCGCCGCAATTGGTGGGCGGCGCCGAGGCCAGCCAGAAGGGATTCGGCGAGCGGATGCCGGCGAAGTTGACGGCGAGGCTGGGGACGGGTGGAGAAGCGCCAGGGTTAAGCACGGGCGGCCTCCGATTGAGCCTCAGATCGGGATTCCAGGTCCTGCGCGATGGCGATGCCGGCGCGTTTGCCGTCGGCGACGGCGTCGACCACTTCGCGGCCGCCGTTCACGCAATCGCCGCCGGCGAAGTATTTCGGATTGCTGGTGCGGCCGGTGGGACGATCGATGGCGACGCGGCCGTGATTCAACTGAACGCCGCGGACGCTGCTGAGCAAATCGAGCAGCGGCGACTGTCCGATGGCATAGATGATCTGCCCACAGTCGAAGTGGAAGTTGGAGCCGGGGATGATCGCGAGCACACCCTCTTCGCCGACGTTGGCCTGGGCGCATTCGAGGGAGCGGATGCCGTGGACGTCGGCGTGGATGGCCACGGGCAGGACGCGCCACAGGAACTGCACGCCTTCCTGTTTGGCATGTTCGTACTCGAAGGCGAAGGCGGACATGTGGCGCTCCGAGCGGCGATAGAGGATGGCAACGTTGGCTGCGCCGAGACGCCGGGCAGCGTTCGCGGCGTCGATGGCGGTGTTCCCGGCGCCGATGACCGCGACGCTTTCGGCGATGGGGGGAGGCTCGGCGGTTTTGTACTGCGCTATGAACTCAAGCGCATCGATGACATCGCGGTGGTCGTCGCCGGGGATACCGAGCCGCCGCGCGGGTCCGAGTCCGACACCCAGGAAGACGATGTCGAATTCCTGCTCCAGCGCCTCCAGGTCCTGCTGCGTAGCGATGTCCACGCCGAAGCGAAACTCAACACCCAGTTCGCGAATCAGCTCGATCTCCTCAAGGCTCGCCCGGGCTGGCAGTTTGTATTCGGCAACGCCGAAGGTATTCAGGCCGCCAGGCAGCGGTCGCCGATCGAAGACGGTGACCTGGAAGCCGCGCTGGCGCAGTTCCGCCGCGCATGCCAGCGAAGTTGGTCCCGCGCCGATGCAGCCGACCTTTCCGCTGGACTCGCGATCCGATTTGCGCGGCAGCTTGCCGCCGGCAGCATGGAAAGCATCCATAGCGAAACGCTGCAGGCGGGCAATCTGAATCGGCTCTTGCTTGTGGTGATGCATCACGCACGCGCCTTCGCACAGGACCTCGACGGGACAGACGCGGGAGCAGCTGGCGCCGAGGACGTTGGCGTCGAGGATGGTGAGTGCAGAGCCGCGGATGTTGTCGCGCGCAATTTTCCCGATGAAGCGCGGCACATCGATGTGGGTGGGGCAAGCGGCTGTGCAGGGCGCGTCGAAGCAGTTGAGGCAGCGGTTGGCCTCGACGGTGGCGGCTTGCGGCGCGAAGGGAGGGTGCAGGTCAGCGAAGCGTTCGGCAATGCGAGGATTCTGCTCCATCGCGCACGCTCAGGGTTTGACGAGATCGCCGTACATATCGGGCCGGCGGTCGCGGAAGAACTGCCAGGTCTTGCGCACCTCGGCGATCATGTCGAGGTCGAGATCGGCGGTCAGCACTTCGTCCTTGTCGCGCGAGGCCTGGGCGAAGATCTGGCCGCGCGGGATCGCAGAAGTAGCTCGAGCCGTAGAACTCGCCGATGTTCCAGGGCGCTTCGATGCCGACGCGGTTGATGGCGCCGATGAAGTAGCCGTTGGCCACGGCGTGCGCGGGCTGCTCCAGCTTCCAGAGATACTCGCTCAACCCGGCGACGGTCGCCGAGGGATTGAAGACGATCTCCGCGCCGTTCAGGCCCAGGGCGCGCGCGCCTTCGGGGAAATGGCGGTCGTAGCAGATGTAGACGCCGATCTTGCGCGAAGCCGAGGTCGAAGACGGGATAGCCCAGGTTGCCGGGCCGGAAGTAGAACTTCTCCCAGAAGCCGGGCGCGACGTGCGGGATGTGCGTCTTGCGGTACTTGCCGAGGTAGTTGCCGTCGGCGTCGATCACGGCCGCGGTGTTGTAGTAGACGCCTTCCTGCTCCACTTCGTAAACGGGGACGATCAGCGCGATGTGGTGCTTGCGCGCGAGATCCTGCATCAGCCGGATGGTGGGGCCGTCGGGGACG
This sequence comes from uncultured Acidobacteriota bacterium, assembly GCA_963825195.1. Lineage (GTDB taxonomy): Bacteria > Acidobacteriota > Terriglobia > Terriglobales > Acidobacteriaceae > Palsa-343. Next base: position 1,836,959 of record CAWGSD010000005.1, on the reverse strand, counting down.
GGCTCGGTGAAATCGTACCAGCGGGTGGTCTGCTCGGCGCAGAAGTACGGGCCGTAGAAGATCTCCTGCAGGCAGACGATCTGGGCGCCGGCTCCGGCGGCCTGGCGGATCAGGCCGACGTGCTTGTCGATCATGGCCTGCTTGATTTGGGCCAGCGATTTCTCCGCAGGCTCCACGTTCGTTGCCTGGATGAGCGAACATCGGACCACGCGCGACATGTCCCGAAAACTCCTTTACAGGAAAAGAGTTGCCGCCCGCGGGACGGGATGCGCAGCCGCCGCAACGGAGGGCCGAACAGGAGAACCTAGTCTACTTGAATTTCGGTCTACTGGAATTTCGGCAATCGGCCAGGGGAAATCGGGCTCGGCGGAGAGAGGCGGATGCGACGCCGCCGGTAGAATCGAACCCAATGAAGCTCACGCTGCCCTGCGGGGATTTCCGCGCTTACCTCTTTGACATGGACGGCACCATTGCCGACTCGATGCCGCTGCACTACATCGCCTGGAAACAGGCGCTGGGGGAGTGGGGCTGCGAGTTTCCCGAGGATATCTTCTATGCGTGGGGAGGGCTGCCGGTCACGGAAATCCTGACGAATCTGAACCAGCAGCAGGGTCTTGCCATGCCGATCGAGACGGTGGCGCACCGGAAGGAGAATCTCTACTACGAGCTGCTGCCGAAGCTGACCGCGGTGCCCGAAGTGCTGCATCAGATAGAGGCGGAGCATGGGCGGATTCCGTTCGCGGTGGTGTCGGGGAGCACGCGGGATTCAGTGACGGCGTCGCTCGACGTTTTGGGGCTGCTGGGGAAATTCGACGTGCTGGTATGTGCCGGAGATTACGCGAAGGCCAAGCCCGATCCGGAGCCGTTTCTGCTGGCGGCGGAGAAGCTGGGGGTAGCGCCGGAGCAATGCCTCGTTTTTGAAGATACGCAGATGGGAATCCAGGCGGCGACCGCGGCCGGGATGCAATCGGTGAAGATCCTGCAGCCGTGGGAGCGCGATCGCGCTTAGTTTTCGGAATACCTCAACGTTATTGCGCAGAATACCAGCCCACCCGGGGGTCCGACCAGGACGGGCACCCGGCTTCGTGAGCTCCGATAGCTAATCGTCGTCGTCGCGACGAGTGTCTTTGGCGTGCAGCAGTTCGGGCGGGATGGGCTTGTCCCCCATAGCGTCCTTCCAGAGGATTACGTTCAGCTTGCGGGCAGGAGCGCGGTCTTCGTGGGTGAAGTCCATCTTGCTGGATTCTTTGGCCCCCACGGCCTGGGGCGCATTGGCGGTATAGATGAGGCCGTTGTCGCGGTTGCGGTAGTCGGCGTTGAAGGCGGGCTGGTCACCATCTCCGCTGAAGAGCGGGGCCTCGAGCGGGGCGAAGGCGTCGTTGTTGTTGAGAGGCGGGACGCCGAGAAGGGTCAGCATGGTGTGGACGGTGCTGACGGTGGTGTAGAAGGTGTGGTCGACAAAGGGCATGGCATGGTGGGGCGCGTACTTGCTGACGACCAGGGAGATGGAGCGGTGGGCGTCGACATGATCGGCGCCATCCTGGGCATCGTCTTCGAGGATGAAGAAGGCAGTCGAGTCCCAGTAAGGGCTGTGGGAGACGGCATCCACGGCGCGGCCGACCGCCAGGTCGTTATCGGCGACGGAGGCGCTGGGCGTGGGTGAGCCGGGACGGGTTCCAGCGGTGTGGTCGTTGGGCAGTCGAAGCATGACGAACGACGGCATGGTGTCGTGGCCCTGCTTCAGGTTGGCAACCCATCGATTGAAGTGGACCAGGAACTCATTGACCCGCAGCTGATCGGGGAACATCAGGTTGAAGTCGGGATAGAGCGGGTCGAAGTGGCCTTCCAGCTCGGGCTTGGTGGCGATGTTGCGATAGATGCGAGGGATCGGCCAGGGATAAGGGCTGAGGCCGCCACCGTAATTCGCTGGAATGAGCTCGCCCTTATGGATGTAGGGGTCGGGACAGGGATGGTGGCCTTCGGGCGTGCCTCCCTGCTGCGGCAGCATGGAGGGGTTCGACTCGCCGGCTTCGTCGCAGAACTCGCTGGAGATGAACTCGCCGAAGTGGTAGAGCGACTTGCCGTGGCGGGCAAGATCGCTCCAGATGTAGCCACTGTCGGGCTCGTCGATGTCAGGGATGTGTTCGAGCAGGGGGTATCCTTCTTCGACCACGCCCTCGTAGTCGTAGGGCCGCTCCTTGCCGCGATAGGCAATCTGCCAGGTGCGCTCGGTGTAGTCGCTGGTGATGGCGGCAGTGGACCAGACATGCCCGTTGCCCGAGACTTCGCCGGAGTCGTAAAAGTTATCGAGCACACCGAACTGCCGGGCGAGGGCATGGAGGTTGGGCGTGACGTCCTTGCCGTACATGGTCAGGGACGGGTCGCCATCGCCTGCGCCGAGGTCGCCAAAGATCTGGTCGTAGGTGCGGTTCTCTTTAATGATGTAGATCACGTGCCGGATGGGATTCTGTCCGGACTGGAAGGCGATGGTCTTCTGCGCGGCGTTCATCAGGTTCGCCTCGGCAGCCTGGCGGGTGAGTTCAGGCAGCTGAGCGCGCGCCTCGGCCACGTCGATGGTCGCCACCGAGCCGTGCAGCATAGTCGCGATGTAGGTGTGGGGACGGTGCCGCATCCGCGAGGTGGGATGGGCGGGCTCGGGCTGAGGTGCGGCATTGGGGGCGGTTCCCTTGCCCTTGCCGGTTGCGACGTAGAGGTGATCGGCGGTGGCGGCTACGGCGGTCGGGTACCACTCGGTGGGAATGAATCCCGTGGCGTGGATCGCGGCATGGTGCCGCAGCGGAGCGTGCAGATCGAAGACCGCGACGGCATCGGAGCCGGCATTGGCGACGTAGAGGGTTGCGCCATCCGTGGAGACGGCGACCCCATTAGGGATGGATCCGAAGAAGGTCTGGCCCGGCAGGCGGGTGTCATAGAGGCCGGCGAGGCTCATTTTCGAGCCGGAAAGACGCACGGCAGCGACGGCATCGCGATTGGCGAGAGCGACGTAGAGAAGCTTTTCGTCGGGGCTGAGCGCCATGGCCATGGGGTGGGAGCTGGGCGCGATGTTGTGCGCCGCTGGCAGCAGCGGTAGCTGCTCGAGGACCTTGCCGGAGCGGAGGTCGAGTTCAGCGACGGCGGAGCCATTCCAGAGAGCTACCCAGGCGCGGGCGCCGTCACGGCTGGCGAGGACAGCGATGGGATAGGTCGTGGGAATCGTAGGGCCGGAGGTGAGGTCGAAGCGGCTTTGAATCTTGCCGGAAGCGGCATCGATCAGGAGGGCTTCGTCGGAGAACTCGTCGGCGACCAGGAGTTCTTCGGCGCCGTCGGCTCCTGGAACCACACCGAGTCCCGTGGGCGCAGGGATGCCTTCGTTTTCCGGCGTCTCGAGGGTGCCGTGGTGCTGGGATTGTCCCGCAGCCAGGTCGCTGAGAGGTATGGGGATGAGGCGCTCCGGCGTCAGCGTGGGGGAATCGGTCGCTGGCGTGAATTTGTAGACGGCAATCGCATTGCCGGTTTGGTCCGCCGTGCCGCCGGTGGGGGCGCTGATCGAATCGAAGCTGACGTAGAGATGCGAGCCGTCGGCGGAGAAAGCAAGCCCGGAATACATCGTCTGGGCGGACTCGACCACCGTGCGGTGATCGGGAAAATCCGTGAGATGGCCCGTCGAGGTATCGAGAATGGCGAGGGACTGGGCGTAATCGGATTCGGCGGTGCCGTAACCAGCGTTGACCAGGGCGAGATAGCGGTGGTCCGGCGACCAGGCACAGGCCATGGGCAGGCTGTTCAGCTGCTGCGGATCGCCGGGAACAGGCTCGACGATGCGCTTGCTCGAGGGGAGGTTGATGGTCTGGGCTGTGCAGAAGCTGGCAGCGAGGCAGAGCAGTGAAGCGCAGAGCTGTGAAGCGGAGGAGGCGCGCAGGAGCTTCATCATCGGGATTTATGGTCTCCGGAATGGATTAAGAGGGTATGAAGGTCGCGGGACGAGACCGATGCGGGTGCGGCTGGGTGCGTCGTTGCCGAGTTCGTCGTTGCTCGGGTTTCTGGGCTTGGCAGCAAAGCTCCGGTCCTCGCGGGTTAGAGACTCGTTAGAGAAGTGACACTGCGGGTCAGCCAGAGAAGCCGCCCGCCCCGCCCCGCGATCCTGCCAACTTCGGGGGAGAGCCGGCTTACAAAAGTGTTACACCAATGCCGGCCACGTGGCTGGTACGGTGAAAAGCAGGCGCAATTTCTTTTGTGCCCCAATTCGAACACCCACGGAAACCATCCCTCATGTCTCCTCAAGTATTGGAAAGTGCCGTCGTAGCTCCGGACGAAATTGCACATCCGGCAGCGCAGTATCCGAAGAAGACCGTTCAGCCGGAGATGCCGCAGCTGGGACGCAAAGCGCAGGGCGGCACACTGAGCTGGATAACGGTGATCTTCATGGCTCTGTTTCACGTGGGGGCCGTAGCGGCACTGTTCATGTTCTCGTGGAAGGCGCTGGCCTGCGCGGTGGTCCTGTGGGTGCTGGCGAACAACGTAGGCATCGGCATGTGTTATCACCGGCTGCTCACGCACCGGGGTTATCGTGTTCCGAAGTGGCTGGAATACGTGATGACGATCTGCGCCACGCTGGCGCTCGAAGGCGGCCCGATCTTCTGGGTATCGCTGCACCGGGTACATCATCAGCTTTCGGATCACGAAGGCGATCCGCACACTCCACATGACGGGGGTTGGTGGGCGCATGTGGGGTGGATTCTGAGCGGCGAATCGTTGAACGCACAGACGACGCAACTGTCACGCTACGTGCCCGATCTGACGCGTGACCGCTTTTATGTATGGCTGAGCAAATATCACTGGATTCCCCTCGTGGTGGCTGGCCTGGCATGCCTGGCGATCGCCGGTTGGCCGGGACTGATGTGGGGCATCTTCCTGCGCACGACCGTGGGGCTGCACGCAACCTGGCTGGTGAACTCGGCGACGCACATGTGGGGATCGCGGCGCTTTGAGACGCGCGACGACTCCCGCAACAGCTGGTGGGTGGCGCTCCTGACGGGCGGCGAAGGCTGGCACAACAACCATCATGCGCATCCCGTCTCGGCGCGGCACGGGCTGAAATGGTACGAAGTCGACGTGAATTTCTACGGAATCTGGCTGCTGAAGAAGGTGGGGCTGGCGCGCGAGATCAAGCTGGCCCACTATGATCCGCAGAATCCGCGGCCGGCGGGAGTGGCTTAGACCTCCCGGCGAAGTGAGACAATACAAGCGCCCGCGCGGTTGATCCGTGGCGGGCGCTTTGCATTGGAGCGCAACCCGGCCTTTGATGAGGATCAGCGGACGAAGACGGAGGATGGTGGCGTTCACCCTGCTGGGCGTCTGTCTGATTGGCGTCACGGTCTTCCTGAACGTCGGCTGGATCGTGCTGAACTGGCGCCGGGTCTTGCCGATGGCGCTGGGCATTCCCTTCTTCGCATTGCTGATTGCGGGCGTGACGCTCAACACCATCTTCCTGGTGCGGGAGGTGCGGCGGAACGAACGGCATGACGCATTTCTGAGCGCCGTAACCCACGAACTGAAGACGCCGGTGGCCTCCATCAAGCTGTATGTGGAGACACTGCAGCGCAGAAAACTGGACGAGGCGCAGCGCAGCGAGTTCTATGCGCGCATGCTGGAGGATAGCGAGCGGCTGCTGAGTACGGTGGAGCAGGTGCTGAAGGCGGGCGAGCTGGGGCAGCGAGCACGCTCGCACGTGCGCGTCCCCGTGGAGATGCGGGCCCTGACCGAGGAGTGCATTCGCACCACCCGATCTCGGCACCATCTGGAGGCGGGTGCGATTCAACTCGCAGTGGAAAATACGCAGCTGCCCATGCTGGTGCGCGGCGATCCGGAAGAGCTGCAGACGGCGCTGCTGAATATTTTAGGGAACGCAGTCAAGTATTCGCCCGATGGGGTGCAGATACAGGTGGCACTCAGCGTGGAAGACGATGCGTGGGTGTGGGTCAGCGTGACGGATCAGGGGATTGGTATTCCGGCGGCGCACCTGAAGCGGATCTTTCGGCGGTTTTATCGTGTGCCGAGCCGGGCGGTGCTGCGGAATAAAGGAACAGGCCTGGGGCTGTATCTGGTGCGGACGATTGCGCGCCAGCACGGCGGAGACGCGGTGGCCGAGAGTCCGGGCGAAGGTCGCGGTGCCACCGTGCGGCTGGAACTGCCGCGGATTTTAACGCCAGTCGCGGACAGCGACTAAAAAGATGCAACGGGACTGAAACGTGGCGCGCATACTTATCGTCGAAGATGAAGCACATCTGGCCGAGGGGCTGCAGTTCAATCTGCAGGCCGAGGGACATGAGGTGAGCGTTGCCGGCGATGGCGACGCGGCGCTCGAAGTGCTGAAGATCGGCGCCTTCGATGCGGTGGTCCTGGACGTGATGCTGCCGGGCAGGGATGGTTTTGAGGTGTCTACAACGCTCCGTGCCGCAGGGAATTACGTGCCGGTGCTGATGCTGACCGCGCGCGGACGATCGGAGGACGTGGTGAAGGGATTTGCCGCAGGCGCCGATGATTATCTGGCCAAGCCCTTCGACCTGACCGTTCTGCTGGCGCGGCTCAACGCCCTCCTGCGGCGCATGAGCTGGCCCCATATCGCAGAGAAGCAGGAGCACGAGCCCGAAGATCTGGCCGAGTTCGCGTTCGACGGGCGGCGCATCGATTTCGAAGCGCTCGAGCTGCATGCGCCGGAGCGTACCGTGCGGCTGACGCTGATGGAAGCCGATCTGCTCCGGCACATGGTGCGCAACCGGGAGCGCATCGTGTCGCGACGCGAGCTGTTGGAGCAGGTGTGGCACGTGCGCGAGGATACCGATACGCGCGCGATCGATAACTTCATCGTGCGGCTGCGCCGGTATATCGAGGAGGATCCGGCAGCACCGCGGTATTTGCAGACAGTGCGCGGCGTCGGCTACCGCTTCATGCCTAATCCGGATTGAATCCGAAGCTTACCTTTGGTTTGGCTTACGGGGTCGCTTCGCATCCGCCGGAAAACCTGCGCATCTACCATGTACGGGGAGAAAAACGATGCGGGAAGTCACGCTGCGGATCGAGAATATGCACTGTGGAGCCTGCGTGAAGCGGGTCAGCCAGGCGTTGGAAAGGGTGGAAGGCGTGCAGGTGGGCGAAGTACGTGTAGGCGCGGCGCGGGTGGAGACTCCGGAGAACTTGCCGGAGAGCGCGCTGCTGAGCGCGGTGGAGAAGGCTGGGTATCCGGCTGTTGTGGAGCGGTAAATGCCCGCGATCGCAGAGAAGAAAGAAGCGGTGGCACCGTCAGCCGCCGGCGAGACCTGCACCATCACCCTGCCGGTCACCGGCATGAGCTGCGCGGCCTGCCAGAGCCATGTGGAGCGCGCGCTGCGCTCGACGGCCGGAGTCAGTGACGCATCCGTCAATCTGCTGACAAATTCGGCGCGGGTGAGTTTCGATCCTGGAGTAGCGAAGCCGCAGGATCTGATCGCCTCGGTCCGCGAGGCTGGTTACGATGCGGAGCTTCCCGCGGAATCGCCGCAGCCCGCCGCGGAAAAACCGGGAGATGAAAGCGGTCTGCGGGCCAGGGCCATCGCCACGCTCAGCGGTGGCGTACTGGTGATGCTGCTGATGAACGCGCAGGCGTGGTTCGCGCCCATAGCGCCGGTGCTGTTTCAGGTTTCTACGGCGGAGCTGGAATACACCATGCTGGCAATAACGCTGCTGGGCATGGTGTGGGGCGGCGGCATCATCTACCGGCAGGCGTGGACCGCAGCGATCCATCACAGCACCAACATGAACACGCTGGTGGCCCTCGGGACGGGCGCGGCCTTCGCCTATTCGCTGGTCGCGACACTGGTACCGGGCGTCTTCCTTCGCCACGGTATGCATACCGACGTGTATTACGACGCGGTGTTGCTGATCCTGGGCTTTTTGCTGCTCGGGCGCTGGCTCGATGCGCGTGCGAAGCGCCGGACGCTCGATGCGCTGCATGAGTTCATGAAGCTCCAGCCGCAGTCTGCGCGGGTGATGCGGGAAGGACACGAGGCGGAGATTCCGCTCGCCCAGGTGGTTGCCGGCGACGTGGTTGTGCTGCGACCGGGCGAACGCGTGCCGGTCGACGGCATCGTCCTTTCCGGGGCCACCTCGATTGACGAGTCGCTGATGACCGGCGAGTCGCTGCCGGTGGTGCGCCAGACCGGAGATCGGGTGATCGGCGGCTCGCTGAACTTCGATGGCGCGCTGGAATACAGGGCGACTTCCATCGGGGCGGACAGCGTTCTGGGACAGATGATGCGCCTGGTCGAAGAGGCGCAGGGCTCACGGGCGCCGATGCAGCAGCTGGCAGACCGGGTGAGCGCAGTTTTTGTGCCGGTGGTGCTGGGGCTCGCCGTCGCGACCTTCCTCATTTGGATCGCCGTGGGCGGCGGAGCGGGACGGGCGTTTGCTGTGTCCGTCGCCGTGCTGGTGATCGCGTGTCCATGCGCGATGGGGCTGGCTGTGCCGGCGGCGCAGACGGTGGCCATCGGGCGGGCGGCACAGCTGGGCGTGCTCTTCAAAGGCGGAGAGAGCCTGGAACGGCTGGCGCGGGTCGATACGGTGGTGCTCGACAAGACGGGGACGCTGACCGCGGGCAAGCCGGAAGTGGTCGCGGTTTGGGCAGCGGAAGGCTTTGGCGAAGACGAGGTGCTGGCGCTGGCGGCGGCGCTGGAGCGGCGGTCGGAGCATCCGCTGGCCAGGGCAATTCTAAATGCGGCCGAGAAGCGCAAAGTGAGCGCGCCCGCAGCGCTGGAGGTCCGGGCGGTTCCCGGCAAAGGGATTCAGGGCACGGTCGATGAGCGGCAGGTAGTGGCCGGAAACGCAGCGCTGCTCGAGGAGCTGGGCATTGCTGTCCCGCAGAACAGGGGCGTCGAGGCCGGGTCTACGCGGATGTATGTGGCGCTGGAGGGCTCACTGGTGGGAACGATCGAGGCGCGGGATACGCTGCGCGGGACAGCGGCCGAAGCCATGGCAGGGCTGCGGCGGATGGGCATCCGTACCGCGATGCTGACCGGCGATACGGAGGCGACCGCCGAAGCGATCGCAAAGGCAGCCGGCATCGAGGAAGTGTGGGCTGGCCTGCTGCCCGAGCAGAAGCTGGCGAAGATCCGCGAGTTGCAGGCGCAGGGACGGCATGTGGCCATGGCCGGCGACGGGATCAACGACGCGGCGGCGATTTCGCAGGCAGACGCGGGTCTGGCGATGGGTACCGGCGCGGATCTGGCGCGTGAGGCCGGAGACGCTATCCTGCTCCACGGGGAGCCCCGGCAGATTCTGGATGCCGTGATGCTGGCGCGGCGGGCGCTGCGTACCATGCGGCAGAATCTGGGCTGGGCCTTCGGCTATAACCTGCTGGGTATTCCGATTGCCGCGGGCATCCTGTATCCGGCCTTTGGAATTCTGCTGAGCCCGGCGATTGCCAGCGCGGCCATGGCGCTGAGCTCGGTGAGCGTGCTGTCGAACAGTTTACGACTGAGGGGTTTTACTCCGCGATAAACTGAAGGCGGACGTTCCAAAGTGCGGATCCTTACCCGATACATCCTGAAAGAAGTCCTGTCGCACGCGCTGATCGGGGGCGCGATTTTTACTTTTGTCCTCTTTATCCGCTACCTGCCCGGACTGCTGGACATGGTGGTGCGCAACAGCGCCTCGCTCGGCTCGGTGCTGGCCATCATACTGTTCCTGCTGCCCGACATCTTCACGGTCACCATTCCCATGGCGGTTTTGGTGGGGATTCTGCTGGGGCTGAGCCGGCTGGCGGCGGACAGCGAGATTACGGCGATGCGCGCCTCGGGGATCGGCGTCTGGTCCTTTGTACGCATCGTGGGCCTGGTAGCGCTCGCTGCCTGGGGCATCAGCCTGGCCAACAGCCTGTATTTTGCGCCGAAGGCGACGGCGGCCATGCTGCACCTGGAGAGTTCCCTGGCCAATGCGCAGGCCTCCTTCGAAGTGCAGCCGCGGGTCTTCTACGAGGATTTCAAGAATTATGTCCTGTATGTGGAGGACGTGCGGGCGGCGGCGGGCGCCGCGAACTGGCACGAGATTTTTCTGGCGGATGTCAGCGACCCGAATGCGCCGAAGATCACGACCGCCGATCGGGCCACGGTCGTGAACGGACCGAAGCAGACGATCACCATGCGGCTGCGCGACGGAGCCGAGCACCAGACGGTGGCCGGACAGCCCGACGATTACACGGTCTCGACGTTTGGGCAGACGGATCTTCCCCTTGAAACCGGGACCCAGGAAGACGTGCATCTTGGGCACAGCGATACACCGATTCTGGCGATGAGCAACCGCGAAGTGCTGGCCCGCACGCATGGTAAGAACGCGCGGCTTTACGAAATCGAATTTCAAAAGAGGCTGGCGTATCCCGCCGCTTGCCTGGTGCTGATGCTGGTGGGCGTGCCGCTGGGAATTTCGTCGCGGCGGGGCGGCAAGAGCGCCGGGTTCGTGCTGACTATTGGGCTGGTGTTCGTCTACTACTTCCTCTCCTCGACCGGTACGGCGCTGGCGCGACAGCATAAGATCCCCGCATTCGCCGGCGTGTGGCAGGCGAACTTCCTCTTCGCGGTGTGCGGCATCATCCTGCTGCGGCAGATGTCGACGGGAGGCGCAGCCTTGTCCGCGCTGAGCTCTGTCGGCAACTGGTTCCGGCTGAAGGCGGGCGAGACGACCGGGACAACCGGGACGATCCGCCTGCCGGCGCGCAGGCGCGTGATGCGGGGGCGCTTCCCGCTGATCCTCGATGAATACGTACTGCGGGAATTCGTCCTGACCTTCGTGATGGTACTGGTCACCTTCGTGATGCTGATGCTGGTCTTCACGTTTTTCGAGCTGCTCAGCGACATCATCCGCAACAAAACGCCGCTGGTCACGGTGGGCGCATACCTGATCAATCTGACGCCCAGCATGATTTACCTCATCACGCCGCTGAGCGTGCTCATCGGGGTACTGGTCGTCTTCGGCGTGCTCACGCGCTCGAGCGAGCTGACGGCGATGAAGGCGACCGGCATCAGCCTCTATCGGATCACCGTCCCGGTGCTGGCGATCGCGGCTGTATTGTCGGTGTCGCTGTTCATGTTCGATGAGCTGTATCTGCCGCAGGCGAACCGCCGTCAGGAAGCGTTGCGCAACGTGATCAAAGGGAAGCCGGCGGAGACCTTCGAGCACCCGGGCAGAAAGTGGATGTTCGGCCAGCAGCAGCCGCGCCAGCCCAGCCGCATCTTCTACTACGAATATTTCGATCCGGATATCGACACCTTCGGCAACATTACGATCTTTGAGTTCGAGCCGGGATCATTCAATTTGGAGAAAAGGATCTTCGCTTCGACCGCGCATTGGGAACAGAATCTGAATACCTGGGTCTTCGAAGACGGATGGGAACGGACGTTCCACGGCGACGAGGTGGCGAGTTATCGGCCGTTTGCGGTCAGCACCTTTCCTGAAATTCATGAGCCTCCGCCATATTTCAAGAAAGAAGTGCGCCAGTCGTCGGAGATGAGCTTCAGCGAGTTGGCGCGGTACATCCATGACCTGCGGCAGAGCGGATTCAATACGGTGCCGCTGCGAGTGCAGCTGAACCACAAGCTGGCCTATCCGCTCATCACCCTGGTGATGGGAATTCTGGCCATTCCTTTTGCACTGTCTATGGGCAAGCGAGGATCGTTGTCGGGAATCGCGGTGGCTATCGGAGTGGCCATTGCTTACTTTGTTGTCTCAGGATTTTTTGAGGCCATGGGCAATGTCAGCTGGCTTCCGGCATTTCTTGCGGCATGGTCGCCGGATTTTCTTTTCGGCCTGGCAGGCGCGTATCTGCTGCTGCGTACGCCCACCTAGTGTCCTGAGTAAGGGGTAGTAAATATGAATGCGGCTGTCATTCTGAGCAAACGGGGCCCCAAACGTTCTTCAGTTTGGGGGTGGTGAGCGAAGAATCTGTGGTTGCTCTTCCCGATTGAGGCTACGAACGTCAGATTTGTTACACCTTGAGAGATCGATTCGACCATGACCCTGGCAAAGCTCAGACCGCTCTTTCCCTACATGCGCCGCTACTGGCGCAGCTATCTGTGGGGCTGCCTGTGCACGGTGGCGGCGAACCTGGTCTGGATCCAGTTTCCCCGAGTGATCGGGTCGGCGGTCGACGACCTGAAGGCCGGCGTGACGTGGACCAAAATCTTCGACCATGCCGGTCTTCTGCTCGCCGTGACGGCGGCGCACGGCGTGCTCCTGTTCCTGATGCGCTGGATCATCATCGGTATCTCGCGGGACATCGAGTTCGACCTGAGAAACGACCTTTTCCGGCAACTGGAGATGCAGGCGCCTTCGTATTACCAGGAACACCGCACCGGCGACATCATGGCGCGCATGACCAACGACCTGAATGCGGTCCGGATGCTGCTGGGACCGGCCGTGATGTACACCGCGAACACCGTGCTCTTCTCCGTAGGAGCGCTCTATTTCCTGCTGCGCATCAGCCCCTTTCTGACCCTGACCGCCCTGGCGCCCATGCCGCTGGCCAGCATCCTCATCCAGTTCATGGGCCGCCGGATTCACGAGCGCTTCGAACGTATTCAGGCGATGTTCTCCGACATTTCCGCGCAGGCCCAGGAGAACTTCTCCGGCGCGCGGCTGGTGCGGGCCTTTGCCCAGGAGGAAGCGCAGGTGGAGGCCTTCGACCGCTCCAACCAGGAATACATCCGGCGGGCGCTGCGGCTGGTCCGGCTCATGGGCATGCTGTGGCCCACGCTGGAATTCATGTTGGGCGTGGCCATGACGATCTCACTGCTGGTGGGCGGCCATGAGGTACTGACTCATCGGATCCGGCTGGGCGATTTCGTCGCGTTCACGACCTATATGATGATGCTGACCTGGCCTATCATTGCGCTGGGATGGGTCGTGAATCTGTTCGAGCGGGGCACAGCTTCCGTAACCCGCATCCACGAACTGCTGACGGCGCAGCCGACCATCGATGACCAGGCAGCGACGATCGCGCCGGAGCAGGTCGACCTTCGCGGGGAGATCGAGTTCCGCGATCTGCACTTTGCCTATCCCTCTGAAAACGGAGGGCACCCGGAAGTGCTGCACGGAATCTCGCTGAAGATTCCCGCTGGCAGCAGCCTGGCGCTGGTGGGGCCGACCGGATCGGGCAAGTCGACCCTGGTCAGCCTGATCCCCCGCCTTTACGATGCCCCTTCCGGCAGCGTGCTCATCGATGGGCAGCCGGTCCGCGACTATCCGCTGGACACCCTGCGCCGGGCCGTGGGCTTCGTGCCGCAGGAGACGTTCCTGTTCAGCACCACCATTCGGGAGAACATCGCCTTCGGAGCGCAGCAGGCGCAGCTGCAGGAGATTCTCGATGCGGCGCAGGCAGCGCGTATCCGCGAGGAAGTTGAGCTGTTTCCCGCAGGGTTCGAAACAGCCGTGGGGGAGCGCGGACTGACGCTTTCCGGCGGCCAGAAGCAGCGGACCGCGCTGGCGCGCGCTATCGTTCGCAATCCCTGCATCCTGATTCTGGACGATGCACTGGCCAGCGTGGATACCTACACCGAGGAGCGGATCCTCGAACAGCTGCGCGCGGTGATGGCGGGTCGGACGACCATCCTGATCTCGCACCGCATTTCTACGGTGCGGAGTGCGGATCAGATTGCGGTGCTGGTGCGGGGACGGATTGCCGAGCTGGGCACGCACGAGGAACTGCTGGCGCGGAACGGATATTATGCGGGCCTGTTCCAGAAGCAGCTGCTGGAAGAGGAGCTGGCGGTCACCAGCTGAAGCCCGCTTAGGCCATCCAGCTGGAAGCGGCAGAGTCTGCCGCCGGATTCGGCGCCGGGGTAGTCAGCTGAGCAGTTTGCGGCTGCGTCCCGAGCAGCAGCAGTACCTCCGGATCGCGTGCGGCGACCTTCCAGGCTTCGCCCACATCGCGAATGCAGCGGATGGCCTCCTTCAGGCGGTCTGCGGACCCCAGGCGAGAGCCCTCGAGGCACAGGGCGAAAATCGATGCGTAGAACTCGGAGAGGGCTTTGGCAGAGCTGCCGCCGACATCCGTGCGCAGCCGCGATTGCAGGTGCATCAGGATCTGGAAGACACGCCCGATGGCGGTGCGGCGACCGGCAGTATCGTTATGTTCGATGGCGGCGACGGCCTGATAGAGAAGCCGTACCATACCGTCGTAGAGCGCAATGATCAACTCCACCGGGTTCATCCCGGCGATGGCCTGCTGCTGGTAGTTCATGCTCCTCCGTTTCTGGCCCTGGTCAGCTGTTGGTGTTCTCGTTATAGCCCGTGATGGCGCTGTACATCTCGTTGACTTCCTGCAGTTGGGAAGGAATCTCCTGGAGGGTATAGTTGGCCTCGTTCAGTTCGGTGGTCAGCTGTGTCTGCTGCGCGCTGATGCTGGCGTTTTCATTGGTGATATTGGTGTTCAGGCCCGACTCCTCGGAGGAGTCCTGCTGCAGGGCCAGGTAGATCGCACCATCCGGGCCGCTGCTGCCGACGCCATTCAATACCGTCGTCAGCTTGCTGCCAAAGGAGGTGAAATTGCCGCTGGGCTGGAAAAAGTTGATGACGTCCTGATAATTGCTGTTCAGCATGCTGTCAAGCGTGCTGGTATCGAGTGTCAGAGTACCGTCATCGCTGGAGCTGGCGGTGATGCCCAGCTGCGTGAGAGAACTGACGCTGCCCGAGGACTGCGTGAAATTCAGCGCGCTCTGGAGCTGCTCCTGCAGCAGCGCGGTCGTCGGATTGCCGTAGAGCGGCTCCGGGCTGCCGGAGGAATCGTTCCCCTCCTGCGTATTCAGATCCTTGATCACGGTGTTGTAGGCGCTGACAAAGCTGCTGACCGCGGATTCGACGTCGCTGTTGTTGTTGGTGATCTCGATCTGGACGGACTCGGTGGGAGCTGCGCTCAGCAGCTGCATCGTAACCCCGGGAATGGCGGTGGTGACGGTGTTGGAGGAGTTGGTCATCGGGATGCCATCGACGGAGAAGCTGGCATCCTGGCCACCCGTGCCGGGCTGCGTAAAAGCGATCGTCTTCCCGCTGGTGGAGTCGGTCAGGCTACTGGAACCGACGGTGAAATTTCCGCTCGCCCCGCTGGTGTTGCTCACCAGCGCCAGACGTGAACCGCCGGAATCGGTGATGGCCTGGGCGGTGACGCCGTAATTGCCGGAATTGATGTACGAGACCAGGGTGGCAAGAGTGTTATTCGCGGGAATCGTGTTGCCGCTGCTGTCTTTCGCCGTGCCGTCGGAAATGGTGATGGGCGTTCCGTTGATGGTAAGGCTGCCGCTGAACGTGTCGGAAGCTCCCACATCACCGCTGTACTGCGAGTCCGTAGCGGCCAGCTGCGTGACGACGACGGTGTGGCTGCCGGCCACGGCGCTGGAGCTGGCAGAGGTGAGCTGGAGTACCGAGGTATCGGAGCTCGAGCCTTCCTTCTCGCTCAGCACCCCCTCAAAGTCCGTCAGGGACTCGAGAGCGGTCGACAGACTGCTCAGGTCGGAGCCGATGCTGCTCAGCGCCGTGTCCTGGGACTGCAGCGACGTAAGCTGGTTCTTCCACGGGGTTTCGACCGCCTGCAGATTACTGACAATCTGGCTGACGGTGGAAGAAACGTCAAAGCCCTGACCGCTGGTTGGAGATCCGAAGGATATGCCGACATTGCCCATGTTGTTCTTATCGTCGCCCTGCACTCGCGACTTCACCCCGTGTTTGGCGTTGCAGGAGCGACACCGCAATCGGGCTGAATGGATTAGGGCGCTCTAAAAAGGAGGCGGGGAGCCGAAGCTCCCCGCTGGTGCAACTGCCGTCGTTGGTTTACTGGAGCAGCTTGGTCACCATCTGCTGCGTGCTGTTCGCCTGCGCCAGAGCGCTGATGCCGGTCTGGGTCAGGATTTCGAACTTCGACATGTTCGAGGTTGCCGAAGCATAATCGGTCGCCGTAATCGAGTTTTCCGCCGAAGATACGTTGGTTTCCTGCGAATTCGCGATGTTCGAGGCGGCCGTCAGCGTGTTGATGTTGGCGCCCACCTGGCCGCGCTGATAAGCAACGTCGGTGATGGCCGAAGTGATGTTGGTCAGAGCCGACTGGGCGTCGGTCTGGGTGGTCCAGTTGCCGCCGGCTCCCAGATCGATGCCGCCCCCGCCCGAAGACGGAACGCCAACGCTCGCAGCGCTCAGGGTTCCGACGGTTACGTTGTAGCTGGATGCGCCGGCCGCCGATCCATCGCTGGCAAAGATGCTTACGCTGCCCGAAGCCGACGTCCAGCCCTTCACTGTGCTGTTGGTTCCGGCAAGCACCTCGGTTCCCGACGATGGAGTGATGCTGATCACCCCGGCCGCTGACGCAACTGTGTATGTGCTGCCGGTTTGTCCGCCCAGATTGGTGTCCAGGTAGCTCGTCAGAGCGGCGATCGCGGCCGCCTTGTTCGTCGGGCTGCTGCTCAGCAGTCCGCTGTAGTCTCCCATATTCACCACTGTGCTGCCTGAGGCTGCGCCCAGCGTGGATCCGATGGTGACCGAGCCGGAGAGCGTGTCTCCCGCCACCGAGGTGAAAGTAAGAGCCGCCCCGGCTGCTGGTGTGTTGATCGTCGCAGCCGTCCCGGTGCCCGTGCTGAAGACCGAGATGCCGTTGTATTCGGTTGTAGTTCCGATTGTTCCAATCTGGGTCAGAATATCCTGATACTCCTGGTTGGCCGCACTGATCTGCGAAGACGACAATGTGCCGCCGCCCGCTTCTGTTGCCAGCGTGACTGCGCGGTTCAACAGATTGGTGACCTGCGACAGGGCGCCGTCGGCAACCTGCAGAAAGCCCACGCCCGCAGTGGCGTTCGCCGAAGACTGTGTCAATGCCGCTGAATTCGCCTGCAATCCGTTCGCGATGGACAGGCCGGCGGCGTCATCCGCGCCGGAGTTGATCCGCGAACCCGAAGAAAGCTGCTGCAGCGTGTTTTGCAGGCTGGCCTGCGTCTGGTTGAGATTGTTTTCCGCATAGACTGCCGAAATATTGTTCAGGACGCCCAATGCCATAAATCTTCTCCTGTTATTTCAATTTGGGTTCCTGAAGGGAGTGCATGCCGCCCTGGCTTCTGCAACTCCATGGAACCGCTTCAGTGGCTTCATCGGCGTGGGGCTGAGCGCCTTTATGACGGCCAGCAGTTATGGCATGTTGCGTGCGCGGGGGAGGAGAAGAGAAGCCAACCATCCTCGCTGATCGCCTCTGGGGCACCTTTCACCCCCGAAGCAGCCGCGCCGATAACACAGGCGGCAGGGGAGTAGCCGAGGAATGATCCATCTGACGCGGCTGAACGGAAACCCGCTGGTAGTGAACAGCGACCTGATCAAGTATGCCGAGTCCTCGCCGGATACAGTGCTGACGCTGGTGAACGGAGAGAAGATCGTGGTGCTGGAGAGCTGCGAAGACGTGGTGCACCGAACTATCGCTTACCGGGCGCAGGTGTTTGCTGAGGTCTCGCAGCTTGCCCCGCAGTGGCCGTTGCCGGCCGAGGCGATGCGCGCGAGGGAAAGCAAAGGACAGCTGTCGAACCAGGCCGGCGGGCGGCGGGAATAGCTCTATGGATGGGGCAAGCCTGGGGGGCATCGTTTTGGCACTTGCCGGCATTCTGGCAGGCTTGCTGCTCGAGGGCGGGCACGTGGGCCAGGTGATCCAGCCGACCGCGGCGATGATTGTTTTCGGAGGCACGCTGGGAGCGGTTATGCTGCAGTTTCCCGCCAAAACCGTGCTGCGGGCGGCGCAGCGGCTGGCACGGGTGTTCCTGCACCGGGGAGACCAGGGGCAGGCGCTGCTGCAGCAGATTATCCTCTTCGCCAACAAGGCACGGCGCAGCGGCATCGTTTCGCTCGATCAGGAGCTGCCACGAATCAGCGACCCGTTTCTGCGCCAGACGCTGATGCTGGCGGTGGACGGAACCGAGCCGGCCGAGCTGCGGCGCATTATGGAACTGCAGATCGAGAATGTGGGGGAGATCGAGTCCCGGATTCCCGCCGTCTTCGAATCGGCGGGAGGATTTTCGCCGACCATCGGGATCATCGGCGCGGTGATCGGACTGATCCAGGTGATGCAGCACCTGGATCATATGGATCAGGTCGGCCGGGGCATCGCAGTGGCCTTTGTAGCGACGATCTACGGAGTCGGATCAGCCAATATCTTCTTCCTGCCCGCGGCAGGCAAGCTGAAGCAGCGAGCGCGGGAGGATCAGCGGCTCAAAGAGATGGCGCTGGAGGGTGTGATCTCGATCGTGGAGGGAATGAACCCGCGCATGATCGAGATCAAGCTGGAGAGCTTCCGCGGCGGCCGGCCGGCCAAATCGAAGCAGGACTTATGAGCAGTGGACGAGTGAAACGGCGGGCCGCCGAAGGCGGGCACCATCAGGATCGCTGGCTGGTCTCGTATGCCGACTTCATCACCCTTCTTTTTGCTTTCTTCGTGGTGCTGTACGCAAGCTCGAGGGCGGACCAGCGGAAGCAGAGCCAGATCGCGCACTCAATTGAAGACGCGTTTCAGACGCTGGGGCTCTTTCCGGCCGGGACGGCCTCGCAGCAGCATAATGGAGCGCTGTCCGAAGCGCAGGAGTCGGTGGCGCCGGTGAATGTGATTCTGGGGGATGATCTCTCCGCGTCGCCTGCAGTCCAGCGCGACCTGAAGCAGCTGCAGGCGAAGCTGACCGGGCTGCTGTCGAACCAGATTGCCCAGCATGTGGTGGCCTTGCACCTGGGACGGGATGGGCTGACCATTTCACTGCGCGAAGCAGGTTTCTACGACAGCGGTTCCGCGGAGCCCCATCCGCAGTCGAAAGGTACCCTGGATGCGATTGTGAAGACGCTCGCCGCGACACCCTACGACCTGCGCATCGAGGGACATACTGATAATGTGCCGATTCACACCGCGCAGTTTGCGTCGAACTGGGAGCTTTCCACCGCGCGGGCCACGGAGCTGGCAAAAAGTCTGATCGTCGACCATCAGCTTGCACCTGGGCGGCTGTCGGCGTCGGGTTTCGCCGAGTATCATCCGGTGGCCGACAACGACACGGCTGAGGGAAGGGGGCAGAACCGGCGCGTGGATATCATCGTGCTGCCCCGCATCAGTGTTATGCCGCCCATCGGTATGCCACCCGGTAGTATGCCGTCCCGTAGTGTGCCCGCCCGTTAGTATTCCGCCATCCGCCAGCGTGCGGCCACCCAGACCCGCCCGCCCGGGTAGGGGCCGTCTGAACCAGGTGGCAGAGGGGCGAAACGAGGCAAGTTTCGGCTGCTGCAGGACTAAGAAGGCTCACCAGGGTACCGGGCCGGGGAAAAAAGAATGTAGAGTGATGGGGTTGCTTTGTCTATAGTGTTCAAAGGACTCCCCATGAATCGGAATGCGAGTGAATCCGCGGTAGACAGACTGATTGCGCTGGCGTCGGACGAGAAACCCGCGAAGCCTGCCCCTCCTGCTCATGCTCCTGCTGCTGCTCATGCCCACGCATACTCCGCAGCCGCCGTGGAGACCCCGGAGCGGCCCACGGAACTGGAGCCGGTGCCGCAATTCGCGGATATCAAGGATCTCGAGCAAAACCCCATGTGGAAGGCATTGCTGCAGTTCAGGGTGCTGGTGCCCTATATAGCACGCCTGCTGGAAGTGAGCACGCACTCGCACACTTCGGCCCCGGCGCCGGCTTCAAACGAGCTCAAGCAGACCGTCACCGATCTCCAGACCACCCAGCGCGACCTGCAAACCTCTCAGCGGGACATGCGCACCGCAGTGCAGGAACAGATGGTACAGATGAAGCGGGTGGAGGAAGATACTGCCCGCATCCGCCAGGCATCGGAGAAAAGTGCCACCCAAACGGCGGAACTGGCCGAAGACATCAAAGCGGTGCACTCGCTGATGAAGATTATGGCGGGCGTCTTTGGCGGCCTGTTGCTCGTCCTGATCGCGCTGGTGGTCTTCCTGCTGGTGAAAGTCCACTAAACCAGAAGCGATCGTGGGCAACAGCAACGGGTCAACCTGGCCTCTTCCTCTGGAGGAGGGCAATTCCAATGGCCGACTCAACAAAGAACACAGCCGACGAGGCGCGCGAGAGAGCTGCCCAGACCCAGGCTCCTGTGGAATCGCAAACCCACGGAATGGAGCGCGAACCCACGGTGACCTCACTCAGCGAGGATATTCGAGCGAAAACCAACCACCCGCACAAGGGCGATGTCGGACGCCCGGAAACCAACGAAGATATTTACCAGGGCTCAAAGATGCGGCAAATCGACTGACAGCCGCCGCAATTCGTTCCAGGAATTCGGCCCACCCTTCGTTGCCCGGTAACCTTCGTGAAGACCCGCGGCCGGATTCCGGGATTTTCACCGCCTCCGGCAGGCTATACTGCGCGGAGAGCCGCTCGGATTTTGGGCGGGGAGAGGTGACCTGAATGGCAACGCTGAGCCTTGATGAGGCGGAAGTCTCAACGGCCGACGATTTCAGCGCGCTGGAACAACGGGTGATGCGCGCCGTGGAACTGGTAAAGAGCGAGCGCACGGCGCGGGCCGAGGCGGAGCAGAACTCCGCTCGGCTGCAGAGCCAGCTTGAGGCGCAGGCAGCGCTGCTCGAGCAGACTCAGGAACAGTTGCGGGGTATGGAGCGGGATCGTGAGCAGGTGCGGCAGCGCGTGGAGCGGCTGCTGAAGCAGCTCGACGAAATTGCTTCCTGAAGGCCATGGCTGAGAACGAGAGTCAGGCAATTACCGTCGAAATCTACGATCAGACCTACCGGCTGCGCGGAACCGACCGCGAATACCTGGAGCGGCTGGCGGCGATGGTCGACGCCAGGATGCGGAGTGTGGCCGCGCACGGGCGCACCGTCGATTCGCTGCGCGTCGCGGTGCTGGCCGCGCTGAACATCGCCGATGAGCTGGCGCGGCTGGAGGAACGCTACGCTGCTGTGACTCGCTCCGGGGAGAGCGCGGCCTCGCTGCGCAGCCGCGCGCATTCGCTGAGCGGCTTGCTCGACGAAGTGCTCGGCGACGAGCGCAAAGCAGGCTAGGCTCCTGAATCTGAAGTTTGCTGAAGAATGATGCTGTGCCTTTTTATCAGGGCACGGCTTCAGCCGTACCGCCATGGGGTACTCCAAATCGCGCCTTAGCGCCTGAGGGATGTTCTTTCGCGAAACTTCCGACATGCCGGTTATCTTTCCGCGAACAACAAATGTCATCCTGAGCGAAGCGCCGCCACGTTCGCCTCCCGCGGGCAAATGCCCCTCTCGGCGCGCAGTCGAATGGACCCCCCGCAGCCACAGCGACCTCACCGGCCAGATGCTGTGCGGCGGAGGGGCTTCGGTCGCACCGCGACCGACCAAATCTCAAGTGTGTAAGTCCCCGCGAAACTTCCGCAAAGCCGGTATTACGGACATATTGGGAGCGGGGTGGGGTAGTCCCCTCCCTATATCCTGCTTGACGATGATCTTCAGAGGGTAATTTGAACGCGGGGCGATCCATTGTGAGGCCGAATTCGCGTGCAACAAGCTAAACGGTCATGGCTGTTGTCGGATGCGGGTAATTCCGTGTTGAACGCCTTGAGCTGGATGACACTGGTCGTCTTGGTGCTCGGCATATCTGCATCAACCATGCTCCCCTCGGGAGAGACGTACTTGGGGAATTCACCCGCTTTAAAGGTTGCGGCTTGGGCAATCTTCGTCGTGTTTTCGGCGGTGGTTATCGGGGAATTCGTTCTGTGGTGCAGCATGCTGTGGTTTTGCTTGCGCTACCTTACGGGTGGTCCCATCAAAAGGCTCCTATGCCTAGTCCTGCAGCTCGTCGGCTTTTCAGTTGCATCTGCCGCTCTGTACTTTGCGGTATACCGGCAGCAGCGTAGGCGATCTGAGACTGGCGCTTCCGCAATGTAAGGCGATGAATGCGCGAAGAAGCTGGGTGAGTGGATGGTCCGCATACTGGAAGTTTGCAAATCGGCACGCCTCCAGGCATTCCCCCCGGAGCGGCAGGACAAGTTAATACCGAATTCTGACCGAGATGCAGACGTCATGGAAGGTTCCTGCAGTCAGGGCACGACTTCATGAGCCTGCCCTGGGCGAAGCCGAAGGGCGCAATAAATATCCCGAAACACGCCGGCTTTCAGCCCCTGAGGGCTGTCGTTCGAACCACTGCAATTCGTCAGGTGGTTCAATGAACGTCAGACACGCCACTCCGGGCTCCGAAGCCCACTGCCTCTCGCACTACACCTGAACCTCGCTCTCCCAGGCTGCTGCAACCCTTCTCTCTGTCGACTGAACAGCGCGGCCGGGAGCCCGACTCGCAACTGGGATGAAAGCTGGTCATTTTGTGACCACCGGCAATGGGGTTTCCTGCACCCGCAGTGCTATAGTTCTGCGATTACTCGAGGAACCTCATCATGCGTCGAGCCGCGCTCTTCCTGATTCTCGCCCTGCCCGCCGGTGCCTTCGCCCAGAACAATACCAAACCGCCCACCACGCTGCGCGGCGTTCTGCTGGAACAGCTCCGAACCACCCACAATCAGGAGGACTGGTTTGTTCCGGCGAATATCGCCGTCGCCGGCCTGACGGCGGAGCAGGCTCAGTGGGCCCCGCCCGGCGGCGGCCACTCGGTAGGACAGCTGGCCTATCACATCTGGTACTGGGACAACCGGGCGCTCCAGCAGTTCCGCGGAGAAAAACCAGCACCATTCGACGGGAACAACAACGAGACGTTTACCGATTTCAATGCGGCGCAGTGGACCGACCTCCAGAAGAAGCTGGACCAGGTGATGACCGACTGGGAAACAGCGGTAGAGAACGCCGATGAGGCGAAGCTGGAGAAGAACGCGTCGCTGATCGCCCACATCGGAGCACACAACGCGTACCACATCGGGCAGATTCTCTATG
Organism: uncultured Acidobacteriota bacterium; assembly: GCA_963825195.1. Taxonomy (GTDB): domain Bacteria; phylum Acidobacteriota; class Terriglobia; order Terriglobales; family Acidobacteriaceae; genus Palsa-343. The sequence goes on along the minus strand of CAWGSD010000005.1, from coordinate 1,814,050 downwards.
TGCGTAAGCTCGAAGGCGCGTGGGATCCCAGTAAAGGCGTGAAGTAAGCTTCGCCCGCAGGTCAGGGCAGGAGAAACTGCCTTTCCAGCCGGTCCAGAAGCGCGTCGGTGCTGTCGCAGATCCCCGTGTGAACGGGCGAGGGCTGAATGATGGTGCTGCGCGGAGAAACCAGCCAGTGGAAGCGTTCGCGCTGCGGCAGACGGGCGATGGGACCGGCGGCCGGATCGCCCGCACAGATGCTGGGAATCGCCTCGAGATGCTTCCGGATCAGATCGACATCCGCCTCGGGCCACAGAGCCGTGAGCCGCGCCGGATCGAGGTGAACGCGGGCGGCGAGATAACGCTTTTCGAGGCAGAAGACGATTACGGCGGCGTTGATGAACTCCTGGCGCTCGACTCGCGGCACCACCCGGAGAATGGCGTAATCAAACGAGGCGAGATCGGGCACGGATCGCCTCCTGTTCGAAGATGGATGACGCGGCAAGGCGCCTTGTAAGGAAATCGATGTAGCCGGCGCGGCGCTCGGCGGGGCTAACGCCATCGGACGCGGCGGCAAGCCACTCCTCAGGCACAAGACTCACAATGTCGGCAAGAGTAGCGGGGCTGAGTCGCTGACGGGCGAATTCTGCGGCTTTCTCAATCTCGCCCGCCCAGGGCAGCAGGATATGCTGCTCGATCTCGGCGAAGGGTGACTCAATCCTGCTTTCCCGCGCCGGCCAGTTATGGTGGAAAAACAGCGCCGCCCCGTGGTCGATGGGATAAAGCCTGCGGTGCCAGAGCAGAAGATTGGCGTTGCGCGGGGTGCGGTCGACGTTCTGGGTAAAGGCGTCGAACCAGACCAGCAGAGATGCCTCGGCGGACGGAGCGGTATCGCGGGCCGCGGGGTCAAACATGGTTGAGCCAGGCAGGTAGTCGAGCGCAAGGTTAAGGCCGGCGCTGGCTTTGAGCAGGTGGCGAATCTCGTAGTCGGGCTCATTGCGGGCGAGGTTGGAATCGATTTCCGCGAAGACCAGTTCAGGCACGCGCAGGCCGAGGGCCCGGCCGATTTCGCCGGCAATCAGTTCGGCAATGAGCGCGAGGATGCCTTGCCCGGCTCCGCGAAATTTAACCACGTAAAGGCCAAGGTCGTCGGCTTCGACAATAGCCGGCAGAGAACCGCCTTCGCGGAGCGGGAGCACGTAGCGCGTGGCCTGGACAGTGCGCAGCATGAAAGATTTAGTGTAGCGGGACGAAGGTGTCGTCTTATACGCTTCGCCTGACTTTGCCGCCAGCGCCGGAAGTGTTCCCAGGGCGATTGCACTAGTCTGGTGACAATTCAGTGACACCAACCTGACAACTGTCTCTGTCTGTCTTCCCTATTCTTCCCCTGCGCAGGCAGTCCGCCTGTGTCAGGAGGAATCCATGCACAGCCCACGCATCAGCGCCCCCCTGCGGGGCCTGACGGTTCTCGCGCTCAGCTTCGCCGCCCTCTCCCTTTCCGCACAGCATTACCTGCAAACTAACCTGGTCGCCGACCAGACGGGCGCCGCTGCCGCGACCGACTCCAACCTCGTCAATCCATGGGGACTCTCCCGCAGTTCCACCAGCCCGTGGTGGGTTTCCGATAACGGCACCGGCCTGGCGACCCTGTACGACGGCACCGGCGCCGCTCGCAGCCTCGTTGTCACCGTGCCCACCGGCGATCCCAATACCAGCAGCACCGGTACCCCGACGGGCACCGTCTTCAACGGGGGCACCGGATTCACTCTTGCCCCCGGCGCGCCGGCCCTTTTCCTGTTCGTTACCGAAGATGGGACCATATCCGGCTGGAACCCCGGCGTCAATGCCACCAGCGCCGTCATCAAGGTAAACACGAAAAGCGCTTCCGTTTTCAAAGGAATGGCGCTGGCCACCATCACCCTGCCCTTTATCGGCGACTCCACCTTTCTCTACGCTGCCGACTTCCGGAAGGGACACATTCAGGTCTACGACTCTTCGTTCCATCACGTGTCGACGATGGAATCGCTCTTCCGCGACGAGCAGCTGCCGCCTGGCTACGCGCCGTTCAACATCCAGAACATCGGGGGCGAGCTCTATGTGACCTTTGCGCAGCAGGATAACCAGAAGCACGATGAAGTGGACGGCCCCGGCAAGGGATACGTCGATGTCTTCTCGCCCTTAGGCTTCCTGCTGCGCCGGATGCAGCATGGTCCCTGGCTTAACGGCCCCTGGGGCCTGGCCATGGCCTCTGGCGACTTCGGCATCTATAGCCACGACCTGCTGGTGGGCCAGTTCGGTTCGGGCAAAATCGCGGTTTACGATCCCGTCACCGGCCGATTTAAGGGTGTTCTGAACAATGCCTCCAATAACCCCATCACCATCGACGGCCTCTGGGGACTCTCTTTCGGCAGCGGCAGCGGCTCAGGGTCAGCCACCACCCTGTATTTCTCCGCGGGAACCGACGCTGAGGCGCACGGTCTCTTCGGCACCATCGCGCCCGTTGAAAACACGCTGGGCAACTCGCAGTAGTGTTCGAATGGGGGGCGGTCTCCGGCGGTGAGATCGCCCCCGGCGCATATGCCCAGCAAGTCAATGACCCCGCGTGACTTCCAACCCAGCCTTGGGGCAGCGAAGCGCCTTCGCGGAGCTGGAGACGGTGCGCAGTATGGAAGGTTTAGTGCAGCGGGGCAGGCGGAGGGACCTTTTCGAGCGCCTGCCGCAGCTCCTGGTTTTTCTGCAGCAGATCGGCTACAAGATGCTGCAGCTGCACGATCCGGAGCTGCAAAGCCGATCCGGGATCCACTTCGCTGGCGGCTATGGTCAGGCGAGCACCGGGTTCCATACGAAAGTCAACTCCTCGCGAAAGGCGAAGCGCCGTATGTGTTCTTCGACGATCTGGCGCAGGTTTGATTCGTCGGCTCCTTCTTTGAGATCGAGGCGAACGGTCAGCTCCTCCGGCGAAGCTGCGAGGATACAGGTTGCCTGAGGCAGCTGAATGGTGCCGCGCTCCGAACTGTATTCGACAGGAAAGCGGTGCGACCAGTGCTGGCAAAGTTTTCTGAGATAGCTGCCGGCATGCGCGGTTTTGACCTGCGCGGTAGATCCAGACATAGCGATTCCTCTCATCATGGTTGCCCTTTCATGCGCTCAGCTGCGCTCAATGGCGACGGCGGCCGCATCGATGGCTGCTACGACGGTGCGCAGCTCCTCTTCGGTGAGCGGCCCGCGCCTCTGCCGCAGACGAAGAGCCATCTTCAGGTTCTCAACGGCGCGGATCAGTTGCGGCGCGGGTCCTCCGCCGTGGCGGGCTGCGGCCTCGTCCAGCCGAGACATCGCGGCATCGGCCGCGGCCTTGTTGGCGGCGAGCCAGGCCGTTCCCTGCACGGTGATGGTGTAAAGCTTCTTACCGCCGGTCTCTTCGACCGTGGCCTGCCCCAGTTCCTCCAGCATGGTCAGAGTCGGGTAAACAACGCCCGGGCTGGGAGAATAGCTTCCCCCAAAGCGGTCCTCGATGGCGCGGATGATTTCGTAACCGTGGCGAGGCTTTTCGGCGATCATCGCCAGAATGACCAGGCGCAGTTCGCCGTGGTCGAAGGGCCGGCCGAAGCCGCGACCGAAGCGCCAGTTGCGGTCACCTCTGCGGCCTGGCTCATCGTCGCCATGCCCAAAGGCACGGCCACCCCAGCCTTCCTCCTCGTAACGAAAGCCGCGGCGTCCAAAGCCGCGTTCATCTCTGCACTTTTCGTAGTGTTCTCTCATGATGCTCCTTTTCGACAGCATTTCGATATATCACAAGATTAGATATATCTAAATGCTGTCGAAACTGCAAGAACCTCCGTTCAGCTTGAGCGGCGGCAGATCGCCCTGACCCCTCCGCACAACCAGACCTGACGATTTCGTGCCATCCAGCCCGCTTGCAAATGAGCAACGCTCCCGTTAGCATCCAGTCAAGAGACCGGCCTGCAAAGCAGGTGAGGGTGGTCAACGCTGGATGAACCTACATTCATGCGAACAGGGAGCTCGACTCGAAAAATCGGTTCGGTGTGCAGTGTCCGCCAGTCCGGAATGCCTAAAGAACCGCGGAGAGTTCCCACCGTCTTAGGACGGGTTCACCAGCGCATCGCCCCACGGCCCAGCGGGTCGGTTCCTTACAATCCTGTGGACAGCTGCTGATATCGACGCTGCTGCGAAATTAACCCCTCTGCACGACCGGTGTACCCCCTCCTCTTCCATATCGGGCGCATAGCGATTCCGACCTACGGCTTTTGCACGGCGCTGGCTCTGCTGGCCGCCCTGGCCGCATCGGTGCGTGCAGCGCGGCGGCATGGACTGGCTGCCGACAAAGTCTGGAACCTTGGACTGCTGGCGATCCTGGTGACCCTGATCGGCGGACGGCTGCTGTTGGTCGCCACACATTTGCAGGCTTTTCGCGCGCATCCGTTCTGGGTCCTGGGGCTGGCAAGCCTGCCCGGGGGATGGATTGCGCTGGGCGGCGTGGTGCTGGGAGCAGCAGCAGCACTGCTGTACGCTTTGGCCGAAGGACTTCCCCTGCTGCGCACCGCAGATGCAGCGGCTCCTGCGGTGACGCTGGCCTTTGCCATCAACCGCATTGGCGCCTTCTGCGGCGGTCTCGATTGGGGCAGCCCGACGCATATGCCCTGGGGTGTGACCTACCGCAGCATCGTGGCGTACCTGTGGTATCGGGTGCCGCTGGGGGTCAGGCTACATCCGGTGCAGCTGTATGACGCGGCGGCTTCGCTGCTGATTCTGGTTCTGCTCCTGTGGATGCAGCGGCGAAGCGGGCCTGGGCGCGAGGGCGAGGTGGCCGGGACCTGGCTGTTTCTCTATGGCGTGTGCCGCTTCTTCGTGGAATTCTTCCGCGGCGACGCGGCGGGGCGAGAGATGTTTGCGGACGTGCTCACCCTGGCACAGGTGCTGTCGCTGATCGCCGTCATCCTGGGCGGCATGCTGTGGCTGCGGCGCAAGCCGCTGACCGAGGCAACGATAGCCTCAGCCTTGTAATCCTCGCAGGTCGAAGCCGGAGAGCAGCGGGCAGCCCACAGACGGCTGCTATCGAACTTCGATCATCGTTGACGGGTTCAGAAGGCTCGTGCCAGTATCGAAGTTCGATAAAGGATTTCGCGGACGGGCCGGAATCTCAATCCTGTAATTTGCGCGTCATCCTGAGTCGTTTCTCCAGACCGTTATCCCGGCAGTTCGCGAGCGTATCCGATGAAGCGTTCCGCTAAGCTGCGCTGGCTCGTCGTCCTCCCGCTGCTGCTATCGGTCAGCGCGATTCCGCGCCTGTGGGCGCAGGGTCCACCGTATCAGACCGACGATCCTGTGCCGGTAGACCTTCATCATTACGAGTTCTACATCTTCGGTTCGGCCGATGGCACACCTGCGGAGATGGATTCAACGGGGCCAGCCTTCGAGTTCAACTGGGGCGCCATCCCGCGGGTGCAGCTGCACGCGATTCTGCCGTGGGGGTCGATCAACCCATCGAACAATCCTGCATATCTGCCGGGCGGAACAGGACCGAGTGCTTTTGGGCTGACCGACATGGAACTGGGCGTGAAGATCGCCGACATTAAGGAGTCGAAACACATTCCGCAGATCGGAACCTTCACCATGTTCGAGCTGCCCACAGGCAGCTACGACAGGGGGCTGGGTGTGGGGAAGGTCTGGTACCGCCTGCCCTTGTGGCTTCAGAAGAACATCGGAAAATGGCTGCTGGACGGCGGCGCGGGTGAAACGGTTGTTCCGCAAACCGGCTATCGCGATTTTCCCTATGGGGGATTTCTGCTGAAGTACACATTTGGTCCGCGGCTGGAGTTCGGCGGCGAAGTGTTCGCGCATGGCAAAGAGGGCTTCGCCGCGCCGCAGACTCAAGCCTCAACCATGGTCGATCTGGGCGGCTATTACCACTTCAAACACAATCCCAACGAGCAATTCCTGATCTGCTATGGGCATTCCGTGGCGGGTCAAACCGAAAACTACGCCTACGCCGGCATGTACTGGACGTGGGGCAAGGACGCCGGAAAACCTGATGCGGCGCCGGCATTCCTGTGGGAAGGGGCAAGATCGAGCGGCATGCGCTAGCCGGGCGGCCTGCTTCCGCAGAGAGAGGACTCGGAGCGATGGAATTCACCACACGCGGCCTCTGGACCCTGATCCACGGCATGGGATTTGGCGGTTTGTATCTGCTGGCCTGCTCCGGGGCGATCGTGGAGTTGTGGCGGCGCTATGCGCCTGCGGGTGCCGGAAAGATTACAGAGGGGGATGAGCGCTTCCTGCGCATCTATTTTGCGACGATGGCAGCGCTGGCGTGGTTGACGGTGCTGAGCGGCACCTACATGGTCTACCCGTGGTATCGGGCTACCGCGCCGCCAGGGGGAACGACGGACCTGTCCGGCTATCCGCAGCAGCTGCTGATGTCCAACCCGACAACCACCGGATGGCACTCGATCGGGATGGAGTGGAAGGAGCACGTAGGCTGGCTGGTGCCGATCGCCATCACCATGGCGACGGCGGTGGTTTTCCGCTATGGCCGAAGCCTCAGGAGCCAGCCACAACTGCGGAGCGCGGTGCTCGTCTTCGTTCTGGTGTCGCTGGCTGCGGCGGGAGTCGCCGGCTTCTTCGGTGCGGAGATCGACGATCACGCGCCCGTGCAGGGCGGTGCGACGATTCATCTGATGCAGGGTGGACAGCGTTGACCATAGCTGCTGAAGAAGTGCCGAACGGCTCGGGCGCGGCGGCGATTCTGGCCGCCGGCATCGGGTCGTTGGCGCTGGCGGTGCTGGCCATCGCGACGGACCGGATCGCACCGCTCAGGAGCGCGATGATATTCTCGAAGCCCACCGGCCCCTTGTCCGGGGTAACGACTTCGGCAGTGGCAATCTGGCTGGTGGTGTGGCTGCTGCTGGAGCGGCGCTGGCGCAGGAAGACGGTTGGCATTGGCAGGATCGGCGGGGCGGCGGTGGTGCTGCTGACGGTCGCCCTGCTCCTGACCTTTCCGCCGCTGGCGGATCTTTTCTAAATGACAAAACAGGATGGCCTGAGCGACAAAACGGGATGGCAGGCAAGCGGCAGACAGATCGGCATAATCAGGAGCTGTACATCGGGTTGGTCCGGCTGCATGTGCTGCATCACTCGGCAGAGGAAGAGATTTTCGGGCTCGGCATGATCCGGGAGCTGGGCCGGCACGGTTATCGGCTGGGGCCAGGCACCATTTATCCCCTGCTCCATGGCCTGGAGCGGCGCGGATGGTTGCGTTCGCACAAGCGGCTGGTCAACGGCCATCGGCGTAAGGTGTATGTGGCGACTGCCGCAGGCCGCAGGGCGCTCCAACTGGCCCGAAAGCAGGTGCGGGAACTCTTCGAGGAAATGTGCGAAGAGGGTGGGGAATCTCGCTGAGGCAGAAAACCCCGATTACCTCCTGGAGCGAGGAAGGATGGGTGGCTGCACGCACCCGACGGCATGACGCTCGCACTGATGCAGCGAATTCGTGCGCGCTTTCAGGGCCTGCAATGCAGGTACCGCGGCCAATACTGGTTTCCGCAGATTCCGCTGGCCATGCTGCTGGTCGGCGGCGGCCTGTGGCTGCTGCATGCACGTTTCGCCACGACCTGGTACTCCATATTCCACGCGCTTCTCGAGGGCGAATTTCGCCTCAACCCCAAACTGCTGCCGCCGCTGCTGATCGGCAGCGGCATGCTCACCATGGGCGTGGCGCTGGCGTGGCGTTCGCGGCTGGCCTGGGTCGTGGCCGTGCTGCTCTGCATCACCGGGTTCATCAATACGGAACTGACCGGGCGCACTCATTCTTATATGCAGCTGGCGTATTTCGCCCTCACCGGTCTGCTGTTGCTGTTGTCCTGGCGCCGTTTTGACCGCTCCAGCCTTGCGGCGAGCACTGTCTTTGCCGTCACCTCGATGCTCATGCTGCTGCTGTATGCAACCTTCGGCAGCTACTATCTGGGCGACCAGTTCAGGCCTCCCATCCACGATCTGGTCACGGCGCTCTACTACGCGACGGTGACGATGACCACCGTCGGCTATGGCGACATCACCGCCCAGACTACCGAGTCGCGGCTGTTTACACTGTCGGTGATCGTCCTGGGCGTGGCTGTCTTTGCCACCTCGCTGACCGCGGTGATCGCGCCGCTGCTCGCGCGGACTCTGCAACGCGTCATCAACCGCAAAGGTCCCAACATGAAACGCGAACATCACTTTGTCGTGATCGGCAACACCCCCCTGGCTTTAAACACCTGGCGCGAACTGGCTCGCCGCGGCCGTCCCGTAACCCGCCTGCTGCGCGAAGCTCCGGAAGCGCAACTGAAGGACGTGGACTACGTGGTCGGCGACCCCAGCATGATTGAAGTGCTGCGCGAAGCCGGCGCAGATAAGGCCGAAGCGGTGCTGGCCATGATGGCCGACGATTCTGAGAACGCATTCTGCGTGCTGGCGGTGCGCGAGCTCGGTGGCACCGCCCGCACCGTCGCCGCGGTGAACGACGCCCACCACCTGAGCCGCGTCAAGCTGGTCCAGCCGGACGTGGTGATTGCCCCGCAGGTGCTGGGCGGCGAACTGGCCGCCATGCTGCTCTCCGGCGAGCAGGTCACCCTGGATTTCGTCTTGCAGCGCGTCTTTCAGCAGAGCAAAGACGAACCGGCCAACGCGAAGAAGAAGGGCTGAGTGTGCGCGCATCGCAGCCGGTTTCCCGCCTGCATATACTGGTGCGGTGAAGGCTCGCACGCTTTTCTCCCTGCTCCTGATGGTTATTCCGCTCTCGCTCCACGCACAATTGCCGGCAGGCTTCCCGCCGCCGATTTACCTGTGGCCGCAGGGTGTCCCGGGCGCGCTCGGCAACAGCGAGGCCGATAAACCGCGGATGTATGCCTTTCTTCCGAAGACCCGCTCGACCAGCACGGCCGTGCTGGTGATTCCCGGCGGCGGATATCACGGAGTCGCGATGGGCTATGAGGGCGTGCAGATTGCGGGCTGGCTCAACACCCAGGGCATTCCGGCCTTCGTGCTGGATTACCGCGTCGCGCCGTATCACTACCCCGCGGAGATCGAGGATGGACAGCGGGCGATGCGGCTGATTCGCGCGCATGCGGCCGAGTACGGGATCGATCCGGCGCGGCTGGGCGTGTGGGGATTTTCAGCCGGCGGCCATCTCGCGTCGACCCTGGGGACGCACTGCGACGCGGATGCGGTGCCCGTAACCTCACCGGATGCCGCTGATGCGCTGAGCTGCAAGCCGGCGTTTTTGGTGCTGGCTTATCCCGTGATCAGCATGCAGTTGCCGCTGGCCCATCCCGGGTCGCGAATCAACCTGCTGGGGCCGCAGGTGGATCCGGCGCTGGAGAAACGGTACTCGAATGAGCAGGCAGTAACGGCGCAGACGCCGGCGTCGTTTCTGTTTGCCACCACAAAGGATCCGGTGGTTCCGGTGGAGAACAGCCTGGACTTCTATCGCGCGCTGGAGCGGGCCGATGTTCCCGCGGAACTGCACATCTACGACTATTCGAATCATGGATGCGGGCTGTGCGGATCGATTTTGCCGCTTTCAACCTGGCCGGGGCTGCTGCGCAACTGGCTGGTCCAGCGGGGCTGGATTCCCTCGACGGCGCCGCCTCCCCCTCCGCCTATGCCGAACGTGCCCGGCTGGATTGAAGGTTTGAGCGGCCCCGGCGAGCCGGCGGCACATCCGTAACCATGACAAGTACATATTCGGTGCCGCAGGAGGCCGTGGGACAGCGGCTGGATGCGTGGCTGGCCGGGCAGCTGAGCGGCGTAAGCCGCGAGCGCGTGCAGCTGCTGTTGTCGCAGGACAAGGTCAGGCTTGACGGGAAGGCTCCGCGCGCTTCCTACCGGCTGCGCGGCGGCGAGACCATCGAGGTGCTGGGCGATCCCACACCGCCGCCCCTGAAGGCGTTTGCCGAGGATATTCCGCTGAAGATCGTATATGAGGACGAGGAGATTTCCGTCATCGACAAGCCGGCCGGCATGATGGTCCATGCTGGTGCCGGCGCGGTGGAGGGCGAGGGCGGCACGCTGGTGAATGCGCTGCTGCACCGCTATCAGTCGCTCTCCTCGACCGGGGGCGATCTGCGGCCAGGTATCGTGCATCGGCTGGATAAGCAGACCAGCGGGCTGATCATCGTGGCACGCAACGACGCGGCCCATCTCCGGCTGGCGGAGATGTTTTCGCGGCGGCAGATGCGCAAGACGTATATCGCGCTGGTGCACGGCCACCTGAAGCAGGACCGGGGAACCATCGACGCGCCGATTGCGCGCGACCTCCTGCGTCGGACGCGGATGACGACGCGCCGAGCCTCTGGCGCGCGCAGCGCGATTTCGCATTACACGGTCGCACGCCGGATCAGCTCGGCGTTTGGACCATACACGCTGGTGCAGGTGCGCATCGAGACCGGACGCACGCACCAGATTCGTGTGCACATGGCATCGATCGGGCACCCCGTGGTGGGCGATACGCTGTACGGCGCGCCGGCGCGGCTCATGGTGACGCCCTCGCGCAGGAAGACTGATCCGGAGCCCGAGAGCCTGACTCTGGAGCGAAATTTTCTGCACGCAGCGGAGCTCGAGTTCGCGCATCCCCTGACCGGCGAGGTGGTGCGGCTGGCCTCGCCGTTGCCCGAGGAACTGGAGGAGTTACTGCGGCGGATTGGGGCCGGGCCGGGAAGTTAAAGGCTTTGACCGGATGCATGCCGATGCCGCCCAGCGATTCGCGTGTCCTCAATGTCCGGCAGGAGGCGCTCCTCCAGGTTTGAAGTGACGTACGGCAAACACCAGCGGCACAATCAGAATTGTGAGCCACCCAATTACGCGGAAGCAGTCCATAAACGCCAAAAATGTGCTCTGACGGATCAGTTGCTGATAGACGAGCCCCAGCGATGCCGTACCGGCGTCGGCGCTGGTGAATCCGTAATGCATCAGCTGCGTGACCAGCGGATGCGCGCCTTGTTGGAGCGCCTGTGAAGCGGCATCCAGGTGCGAGCCCAATACCGACTGGTGCAGGTTCTCGCGGCGCTCACTGGCCGTCGTGATGAAGGAAATCCCGAAGCTGCCACCCCAGTTGCGAAAGAGATTAGTGAGGCTGGAGGCCTTGTTGTTTTGGTCGGGACGGAGCTGTGAATAGGCGATGAGGTTCACAGGGACGAGAAACAGGCCGTATCCGAGGCCCTGCAGGGCGCGCTCCCACGCATAGTGACCGCTGTTTACATCGAGCGTCATATCGCTGAAAACGAACATGGCGAATGCAATGGTGCAGAAGCTCAGGATGACGAGGGTCTTCGGCGAAACAATGTGCCGTTGCAGGAGCTGCGCCGAAATCGGCGCGAGCACCGTGATGACCAGCGCTCCGGGACCAAGCACGAGGCCGGCATCGATAGCACGATATCCGTAGAGCGATTGCAGCATCTGTGGGATAAGCGTGGTTGTTCCGAAGAGGCCAATTCCAAAAACAAAGAAGAGGACGCTGGCAATCGCGAAATTGCGGCTTTCGAGCAGGTGAAGATCGATGATCGGATTCGTGTTTCTGCGCTCCCACCATATCGTGGCCAACCAGCCGAGGACAGCGATGATCAGCATGCTGGTTATGAACCGGCTTCCGAACCAGTCGTCGATCTGACCGCGGTCCAGAGAAATCTCAAGGGCGGCGGAAGCCAGCGTGATGAGCACGATGCCGAGGCCGTCGATGGACATTCTGCCTTCGGCCTTCGCCCTTTTGCGCTCCCGTGTGAAATCCTCCGGGTCGTGAACGAGACGGTTCGAGAGCCAGAGCGAGATGATCCCGACCGGCACATTGATGAAGAAGATCCAGCGCCAGTCATAGTTATCCGTGATCCAGCCGCCGAGCACGGGACCGACGGCTGGAGCCGTCACGATGACGATCGTGTAGAGCGCAAAAGCGGCAGCGCGCTTCTCCGGCGGGAACGTGTCCACCAGGATCGCCTGGGCTACGGGAGCGAGGCCGCCGCCGCCCACGCCCTGCGTGATCCGGAAGAGAAGCATGAAGCCAAGCGACGGGGCCAGTCCGCACAACAGCGACGACAGGGTGAAGAGAACTACACACAGGAGGTAGTAATTCTTGCGTCCGAGCAAACGGCTGAACCACGCAGTCATGGGCAGGACCACGGCGTTGGCCACCAGGTAGGTGGTGAGGATCCAGGTAACCTCGTCGTAGCTGCGGCCGAGCCCGCCGCCGATGTAGGGAAGAGCCACGTTCGCGATCGAGGTGTCGAGCAGCTCCATGAAGGCGGCAATCGTGACGGTGAGAGCGATGAGCCACGGGTTCACGCGGCGAACCGGCGGCTGCGATGCGAGCGAAATTTCCTGTGAATTGCTCATAGGGCGCATCCTGATCGGCTGCTGGTTTAGCGGTCAGCGAACCCGTACTTTGGCTTCAACAGACATGCCGGGACGAAGCTGATGCTGCGGATCCTCGCCGCGGTCAATGTGAATGCGAATGGGGAAACGCTGCACGATCTTGACGTAGTTGCCGCTCGCGTTTTCCGGCGGGAAGAGGCTGAAGAGCGGGCCGGATGCGCCCGCCATATCCTCGACCGTGCCCCTGTAGTCGCGTCCGAAGGTGTCCACGTGAATCGTGACCGGCTCACCGGGTTGCATGTGGCCGAGCTGGATTTCCTTAAAGTTGGCGGTGATCCAGATGTCGTCGATGGGGACAATCGTCAACAGTGTCTGACCCGGCTGGATGCGATTGCCAATTTCGATCGTCTTGTGCCCGATGACACCACTGACGGGTGCGTAAATCGTTGTGTAGCTCAGGTTCAGCTCGGCTGTGCGCACATCCGCACGCGCCTGGGCCAACACACCATCCGCCGATGCGGACTGTGCCTGTGCATCGGAGACCTGCTGGGGCGCCGTCCGGGCGGCCGCTATTTCGGCTGCCCGTTGATTAACCGTCTGCTTCGCTTCGCCAAGCTTTCGTGCCGCGGCGGCTTCGGCAGCCTGATCTGCGGCCAGCGTATCTCCGGCCGTTGCGGCGTCGGTCTCGCGCGCGTCGTAAAACGAACGAGAGATTTCATGTTTCTCGACGAGCGCCGCATAGCGTAAACGATCCCGCTCGGCATGGCCGGCAATCGCTGAGTCCTGCCGCACGTGCTCCTGGGCGGTCCGCAACTCAGCCTCGGCAGCGGCAACACTTTCGCTGGCCGCCTGCTCCCTCGCCTCAGCTTCCTGTAGCTGGCTGAATGCAGTAGCGCGCGTGATCGTCACCTGAAGGCCGGCGGCATGAGCCTCGGCCTCTTTGGTCGCAAGAATTGCGCGCGCATGGTCAAGGTCTGCCTGGTAGTCGCGAGGATCGAGCGTGGCCAGCACCGTTCCCACACTGACGTAGCGATCGTTTTCGACCAGCGGGTTGACGTAAAGGACGGTTCCGCTGACCCGGCTGCTGAGCTGAGCAAAGTGGCCGTCGACCTGGGCGTCGTCCGTCGTCTCAAACTGGCGCGCATAGAGCCACCACGCCAGACTCCCTGCGGTGGCGATGGCGAGCGCACCCGCCACGAGAATCTTCTTCACGCTCCACAATCGTTTCGTGGGAATGAGGTTGTCTTCCGTGCTCTCCGGAACCGGTTCCGGCCTTGCGTTCACTGCTGTTGCCATGGGTCCTCCTGATCCTGCTCTGCACTCAATGGGTAGTCTCATCCGCGCCAAAGAGGGCCGGCAGGCGCAACTCGGCGGATCCGAGTGCGCGAGCCAGGGAGATTTTGGCCACATTGAAAGAGAAGAGACTGGCAATGTAGTTCTCGTTCGCGGCTGTGAGAGCTTCCTGCGCCTCGAGCACCTCGAGGTAATTGGTGACGTCGTTTTTATAGCGATCTTCAGACTGGGCGAGAGCGCGCTCAGCCAGCACCTTGTTTTCGGCTGCAACTTTTACGGCGGAATCCGAGGCCTGCGCGTCGAGCTGCGCTGTACGCACGTCGTAGGCAGCACGTCCCTCCAAATCGGCCAGCTCCGCGCGGCGCTGCACCAGGTCGCTTTCCGACTCGTGAATGTCAGAACGGATACGTCCACCGGTGAAGATAGGGACGGAGACATCGCCGCTTACGGAATAAAGCTGGTTGTAATTCGCGGGGTTCGTGCCGCCTGCGCCATAGCTCGCGTTCAGCGAGAGCTGCGGCAGGCGTTCTGCCTTTGCCGATCGCACGTGCAGCTCAGCTGCGGCGACGGCAGCCTTCGCGCTGGCCACGTCGAACCGCGTGTTAGTCCCTTGTTCTGGTTCTTGCTCTGGTTCTGTGTCTGCGCGCGGCAGCGGAACGTATCCATAATCGGAGGCGGGCGTCCACGCTTGCTCCAGCGGAATGCCCGTGATGCGGTCGAGTGTCAGCTTGTCCTTTTCAAGATCGTTCGCGGCATCGGTCACGCGTTGCTCGGCGGTATGAAGCTCCACGTGGGCGCGCAGAGCGTCGATTTCGGGGGACACTTCAGACTGGAACTGATTCGTTACCTGAGCATCGAGTTCGCGCGCCGAGGCGAGCGCTGCCTGCGCTGTCCCGACCCGGGCCTGGCTCGCAACCACCTGGAAATACGCAGCGCCGACGGCGTAGACCACTACGTCCTGCGCATCTCTCGTGCTCAGCGAAGAGGCGGTCTCCAGCGCCTTCTGCTCGCGGTATTTGTCCAGCAGCGCGATGTTCAGCACCGCCGATTGCGCCTCGATCCCTTCATCCGAGTATCCAAAGCCGCCGGTTGTGGGCGGCAACCGTATACCGGTCTGTGGAGGCAGCTTGATGTTCAGCGCCTTGAAACTGAGCTGCTGGTATGTCTGTTCGGCGCGGGCGGTGATTTGGGGCAGGAGCCCAGCCAGAGCGCGCGCTCGCTGGGCACGCACATCCGCGCTCGCCTGCCGGCTGTCGATAAGACCCAGATTGAACTGCAGACCGCGGGCAACAACATCCTCGAGCGTCAGGCGCAGCGTCCCGTTTGTCGCCGTCCCCTCCGGCGCGCTGCCCAGATAAGGATTCAGACTCTGAGTGGCCCGAGCGCTCGGGTTAGTAGTTTCGGTCGCCGGATTGATGGGGCGCGGGGTGCTGACCGAGCCGAACTCGGCCGAAGTGCCGCTGTCCGGCAGCGCCTGTCCAGCAGCGCTCAGGCAAAGGGCCAGTGGAAATGCGAAGCTGAAGGCCAGCGACGCCAAACGTCGACTTGCCTGGGAATTGACCGCATGCATCCGTTGTTCCTCGGTCCCGGAGGGTGTAAGATTAAAGAGACCGATTGGTCTCGAATGTTCCATAGATTCGGCCTGGGAATTCGGGATTCATTTTCTGAGGGCTCGTATGCGCGACGACGGAATAACCAAAGGGGAACTGACCCGGCAGAAGATCATCGCCCAGGCGGCTCCGCTCTTCAATCAGCTCGGCTATGCCGGCTGCTCCATGCAGGACATCATGGCCGCAACCGGCCTCGAGAAAGGCGGACTGTATCGCCACTTTGCCAGTAAGGAGGAGCTGGCCGCCGCGGTGTTTCGCTATTCCGTGGAACGCGTGGTGGAAGCAAGGCGAGAAGGCCTCGAGGAGGTTGAGAGCGCGGTGGAACAACTTCGCTTCCTTGTCAGGCGCTTTGTCGAGATCCACTCGGTCGTTCCTGGCGGCTGTCCCGTGATGAACACCGCGATTGATGCGGATGACGGCAATGCAACGTTGCGCAAGCTGGTTCAGGATGCGGTGCAGGAGTGGAAGGCAAGGATCGTTGCGGTGGTGAAGAAGGGAATTGCGGGCGGCGAAATCCGCGCCGATGCTGAGCCGCGACGAATTGCCAACCTCATCATCGCCACCCTGGAGGGCGCGCTGATGATCAGCCGCCTTGAGGGAAACCGTTCGGCGTTGCACGACGCACAAACGGCGCTCGATGAAATGGTGAGCGGCATCCAATTCCGGAAGAGACAGCGGAGATCCCGTCCAGAAAGCCATCGGCGCGACAGCCGGTAGACCATCCATCGCCCGGGCGCCGAGACCTGCATTGACCAGGGATACTGTCTTTGCAATCCGGCTGGGACCTCAATAGATGTCGCGCTGATAGCGCCTCTCGCTCCTGAGCGTCTCGACGTATTCCGCGGCGGCCTCGGACTGCATGGCTCCATGTGCTTCGATGATCGCTCGCAGGGTCCGATCGACGTCCTTTGCCATGCGTTCGGCATCGCCGCAGACGTAGAGGAAGGCGCCTTCTTCGATCCAGGCCCAGATCTGGCGTGCATTCTGCATCATCAGGTCCTGCACGTAGATCTTGCGTTCCTGGTCGCGCGAGAACGCCGTGTCGAGCCGTGTCAGGTGTCCGTCGTACGCCATGGTCTCGAGTTCTTCGCGATACAGGAAGTCGGTAGCTGCGCTGCGTTCTCCGAAAAAGAGCCAGTTCTTCCCGCTGGCGCCCGTGGCTCGGCGATGGTGCAGGAAGGCGCGGAAGGGGGCAACTCCGGTGCCGGGACCAATCATGATCATCGAGGCCGCGGGGTCACGGGGCAGGCGGAATTTCTGGTTCGGCTGAATGTAGAGGGGCACCCGATCCCCCACATCGACACGATCTGCGAATAACGTGGAGCAGACGCCGCCGCGCTCACGGTCATGCGCTCGATAGCGAACTACGGAGACCGTCGTATGAATGCGGCCAGGGTGAGCGGCCGGGCTGGAGGAAATGGAATAGAGGCGCGGAGCGAGGCGCGGCAGACATTTCAGCAGATCTGCGGGTTGTTGCGGCGCGCACGGCCAATCGCGCAACAGGTCGACCAGATCGCGCCCGTGGATGTATTTTCCCAGCTCGGTTTGATTTTCGGGCGCCAGCAGTTGCGCAGGCAGCATGCACTGCGTCAGCGCGGCGTATCCGGCGACCATCTTCCGCGTCAGCCGGTTAACTGCGAAATGGTGCAGAAGTGCATCGCGCAGTGGCACGCAGCCAATCTTTGGAATCTCGACGACCTCGCTGCCGCTGAACGGCAGCAAACTCAGCACCTCATCGACGAGGCCTGGAGAATTGCGCGGAATGACACCGCAGGCATCGCCGACTTCGTAGCACAGGTTCGTATCCTCGGTAACAAAGTCCAGGTGAATGGTCAGCTTGGTTGATGAAGGGTGCGTGAGTGGCCGCTTCTCCGCCAGCGGCGACAGACAGGGATGATCGCGCGTGTGCGTCTGCGCGGGAGCAGCAGTCGGCGCTGGCTGCGTCGATGGAATCGATGAACCCAGCGCCGCAGCAGCCGCGGATGCCGCATCTTCTCCCGCGGAGGCGCTCTCGCAAAGCTTCGCGAGAACCGATCGCTTCCATGACATCCAGGATGCTTCCAGATCGACATCGCAGTCGACCCGGCCCAGAAGGCGAGTGCCTCCAAGAGATTCGAGCCGCGCGTCCAGCTCTTTGCCAAACTGGCAGAATTGCTCGTAGTGCGAGTCGCCCAGTGCAAGCACGGCAAACGAGAGGTCGCCCAGCAAAGGAAAATGTTCCACGCAAAGCTGCTGGAAGAAGGGCTGTGCAGCGTCGGGAGCTTCGCCTTCCCCGTAGGTAGAGACGATGAAGAAGGCATACCGCTCCCCAGCCAGGGTTGCCGGCACATAGCCTTCAAGGGAGCTGAGCGAGACCGAGAACCCCGCAGTCCTGAGCTCCTTCGTCAACTTACGCGCCAGGCCCTCCGCTGTCCCGGTCTGCGAGCCGTAGAGCACTGCGGCGCGCAGATCCCGTGGGGGCGCGCCCGGCACCGGCGCCGGAGCATAGGAATAGAGGCCGGCGATGAAGCCATTCAGCCAGGCCCGCTGCGCGGGAGCGAAGGGCGCATCCTCGGGAATGGACGGTACGAGGGTCTGGGACATCTTCATGCCTCCCCGCTTCCGCCGAGCATTCTTTTCAGTTCGCCGATATCGTGCCTTCGGGTGAATTCGAGGAACGATTCATCGCCCTGCCGCTTTTGCAGAAACGAGCCAAAGAGTTGTTCCATGACCGGAGGCAGGTCGGCGAAGCGGATCGCCGCAATCAGCTCCCGTCCGAGCCCCTGGCGGTCGTCGGAGCCGCCGCCGATCAGCACCTGATACCCTTCTTCGCCATCGACTTTGGCGCCGAGCAGACCGATGTCCCCGATGTAGTGTTGCGCACACGAGTGCGGACATCCTGTGACGTGAAGATTGACCGGCTGGAGGATGCTGAATCGTTGATCGAGAAACTGGGCGAGTGCTACAGCGTGCGCTTTGGTGTCGGTCGCAGAGTAGCGGCAGCCCGTGTTGCCTGTACAGGCGACGGTTCCGGCGGAGATGCTGGCCGCGGAATCGCTGAGACCAGCGTCAGCCAAAACCCTGCGCACATCCTCGACCCGATCGACGGGGATATTGGGCAGGAGCAGATTCTGCCAGACGGTGAGGCGGATCTCCCCGGAACCAAAGCGTTCGGCGATATCCGCGATGGCACGCATCTGTGCTGCGCTCATCCGCCCAACGGGCAGCGCAACGCCTGTGTACGCGAGCCCCGGCTGGCGCTGCGAATGGACGCCAAGATGAGCGAACCGATCGATCGGCGCTCGAGGTTCGCATTCGGCGAGGGGAAAGCGTATGAGGGGAAATGCCAGACGCTTCTCGGTTTCTTCCAGAAACTTTTCCACTCCCCAGCGATCGATCAGATATTTCAGCCGCGCCTTCCGGCGATCGGTGCGGTCGCCGTGATCGATGAAGACGCGAATCATTGCGGCCGCGACGGCGACGGTCTGGCCCGGAGTGAGAAGGATGCCGCAGTCGCTGGCGAACTGCCGGTGTCCGGTAATCCCGCACAGCTGGACACGGAAGTAGACGCCTTGCGGCACGCTGCGGTCTGGCCCGACGCGTGTTGCCACAAACCCGATGTCATTGGTATCGGCCACAACGCTGACGGCTCCGCCACTGTCGAAGGCGACATTGAACTTGCGCGGGAGACCGTAGAGGTCGCGCGAGTTGAGGATGTAGAAATTCAGAGCCTGCGCCAGCGGAGCGACGTCGAAGAGTTCGCGAGGGTCGAGGCCGCTGGTCGGCGTCGCCGTGATGTTGCGGATATTGTCGGCTCCGGAGCCGCGCGAGCTCATCCCGAGGCCCTGCACTTTCATCAGAACGCGAACGATGTCTTTGGGCTGAAACCGGCGCACCTGAAGGTTGCCGCGCGTCGTAACGTGCGCTTCGCCCGCTCCCCATTCTTCCGCCATCTCCGCGAGGCCGCGCATCTGGTGCGAACTGAGGATGCAGCCGGGCACGCGAAGCCGCAGCATGAACGAATCCTGCGCCGGAGCGGCATAGAACAGCCCGTGAAACTTGAAACGGAAGATGTCCGCTCCCTCCGGAGCGCGATTTTCTTCAGCGTGCGCGACCAAACGGTCCCACAGATCGAGAGGGTTCGCTTCGTATTTCCAGCGTTCTTCGCGGCACAGGTCGTCGAGCGGAGCTCCGAACCACGTTTCCTCCTGTGCCGATACGGCAAGGTTGCCGACTCCGGCCGCGGCTGTGGCCGTGATGCGGCCAGACCCATCGTGGCCGGCAAAAAGCGCATCTCCACGGCGAGCGACCGCCAGCAGAAATCCTGACAGGTATTCCTTCTGCTCCCGTGTAAACGTGCTGTGCATCTCTTCCGGGATTACGATCTCCGGTGCCGCCATGTACGAATCCCTCCTGAACGGAAGGCGCAGCCGGTGGTTAACCGGCCGGGATTCCGCTGCTGCGCAACAGCACAGGCGGCGCGATACCCAACCGCACGCGGCTGCATTGCGCTTTCGTGGATTGCTCACCGGGGAGCGATAGATCGTCAAATCACGCGGGAAGCCACGCGACGGACGCGAAGGAATGGCACAGGCGAGGTGCCGGAAGAGAGGGAGAGGCGCTCCATACCGCCGGGAATTGGCTCGTGGCCCCTGCTCTCAGACCAAGAATAATGCCTCGGCACAGCCTCTACAAGCTCTTTGCAACGAATACCGGCCAGCGAGGCGGCCGCCGATGCGTCCTGTAAATGCACCCCATCATAAAAATTTATGGCGTGGCTCCCGGCAGCGTGAGTTCGCTCGCGCAGAGTCCGGTTTCAGTCAAGAATAGAGAATGGCGCTCGGCGACTTTGAGGGTTTGCGCGTTCTTGCATTGGAGAACCGTCGCGCGGTGGAGATCGCGAAGCTGATCCGCACCTACGGCGGGGAACCAACGGTGGCTTCGGCGATGCGTGAAGTGCCGCTCGAATCCAATCACGAGGCGCTGGCATTTGCCGACCGCCTCCTGCATGGAAACTTCGATCTCATCATTTTCATGACCGGCGTCGGTGTTCGACGGCTGATGGACATTGTTACTTCGCGTTACGACCGGGCGCGGGTCGTTGAGTCTTTGCGCTCGGTGAAGATTGCCACGCGCGGGCCGAAATCGAGTGCGGCTGTTCGGGAATTGGGACTGCCTGTCGCGGTTACGGCTCCCGAACCCTGCACCTGGCGCGAGATGGTGAGCGCGCTTGATGGCGCATTCGGGCCGTCGCTCGAAGGGCTGCGCGCCGCAGTGCAGGAATATGGCGACACGAATCCGGAATTTCTGGATGCGCTGAGTGACCATCACGTCGAGTGGACGCGGGTGCCTGTTTACCACTGGGCGCTGCCCGACGATCTCGAAGCCCTTGCGCAACAGCGTTCGCTCGATTGCTGCGGGAACCGTCGATGCCATTGTCTTTCTTACCTCGATCCAGGTTACGCACCTGTTTCGAGTCGCTGAGCAGATGGATGCTGTCGATGCGCTGCGCGCTGGAATGAGGCAGACGCTGATTCTGTCGATCGGCCCGAGCACTTCCGAGGAATTATCGCGCCACGGCGTGGAACCCGACTTTGAGCCCTCCCATCCCAGGATGGGCTTCCTGATGAACGAAGCCTCAGAATGCGCGCTGAGAATGCTCACGGCCAAGCGCAGTGCCGCACAGGCCGCCGCAGCTTTGGAAGCGCCGCTGGGAAAAGGTGCTGCGCCAGATGCATCCGGCTCCGGCCCGGCCGCGCCGATGACCGCTGTTGCGGACGTCGGAAAGGCTGCCCATGCCTCGGAGGTGCGGCACCTGACGGCGATTCGGCATGTCCATGACATCGGCCGCAGAATGGCGACTTCCGACCCGCTGCACGTGGTGCTGAATCAGATCGTGAGTTTTGTCGATACGCTGCTCAACTGCGACTCGTGCTTCATTTATGTGCTCGAGGATAATCAGCTGGTACTGCGCGCTTCCAAAAACCCGCATCCGGAAGTGATCGACCACCTGGGCCTGAAGCTCGGTCAGGGAATCACAGGCTGGGTTGCCGAGCATCGGGAGCCGGTTGTGATCGACAGCGGCGCGCTGCGCGATCCTCGTTTCCAGTCGTTCAAGGATCTTCCCGAGGACTCCTTCGAGGCATTTCTGTCGGTGCCCCTTCTGGCGCGCGGCGGACTGGTCGGCGTCATCAACGTGCAGCACCGCCAGCCGCATCACTACACCCCCTGGGAAGTACAGACCGTGTCGACGGTCGGGTTCCTCGTCGGCGCGGAAATCGAGATGGTCCGGCTGCAAAGCGAGAAGAATGCGCTCTCGGATCAGCTGGAGTCGCGCAAGCTGATCGAACGTGCCAAGGGCCTTCTGCAGCGGGACCACGGCATCAGGGAGGAAGAAGCCTATCGCATGATGCAGAAGGAGAGTCGCCAGCGGCGCAAGAGCATGCGGGAGATTGCCGAGGCCGTCATTCTCAGCGATGAACTGCGCCGCGCAGCGAGTACGCGAGAATCATGAGGCAGATACCCTTTCGACACGCACCGCGCACTGCTTGTAATTCGGCTCGCGCGAGATCGGGTCGAAAATATCCTGCGTAACGTCGTTAATATTCCATTCGGCAAAATGAAAGGGAACGAAGACCTGGCCGGGCGCGATGACCTCGGTGATCCGCAGCTCGATTCCGCGCACGCGGCCTCTTCGCGAAACGACATCCACCAGATCATGCGGCCGCAGGGTGAGCGCCCTCGCGTCCGCGGGGTTCATCTTCGAGCCACGCGCGCGGGGCCATCCGCTCCAGAATGGGCACCGCCCCCGTTTTCGTCCGGGTGTGCCAGTGCTCCACGGTCCTGCCGGTGTTCAGCACGAAGGGAAATTCGGCAGAGGGCCGCTCGGGAAACGGCTCCCACTCCGCGCACAGGAACTGTGCTCTTCCGTCAAAGGTCTGGAACCAGCCATCGGTGTAAAGTCGGCGTGCCGCAGCCGTTGACGAAGCGGTCGCTTCCGGAAAGGGCCACTGGATGCCCCCGGCTTCTTCCAGAGCTTCCCAGGTCATCCCTGAATAGTCGCAGAGCCTGCCTTTCGAGACGCGCTTCCATTCTTCGAACGCATCGCGGGGCGATTGCCAGCCAGGAAAGAGTTCCTCACGGCAGCCGAGTTCCTCTGCAAAGCGGAGAAAGATTTCGAAGTCGCTGAGGGCCTCGCCGGGTGGGCGTGCAGCTGCGTTGACCTTGCTCGCGCGGCGTTCGCGAGCAACGCGAGCGGAAGAGGCTGCGTGAGCAAAGTCAGCGCGATGGCCCACAGCCCGAAGTGCCGCAGAACGCCCACCGAACGCAGGCGGAAGCACAGCAGCCTGGCCGTGGCTCGACGTTCCGGCTCGCGCGAAGAATACAGCCGAATCAGCTTTACCAGCTGCTGGATCGCAAGAGCCATCGCGCTCCAGGCGGCAGCCAGAGCCAGCATGCGCCGCGCCTCCGGAAAGAGCAGCGCCGCGGAAAGCGTGCCGGTGAGGCCAGCGCTGAGGCAAAACTCCAGAATCGTATGCTGGCTGTTCCATGCGGGCCGGGCTGCAACCATATACAGACGGGCGCTGGCATAGACGCCGAGAAGACCCAGTGCGGTCGCGGTGATACCGGCGGGCACCCCGGCTGGTGAGCCTGTCCAGAGAAGCAAGGCGTATGCCACGGCCGCCGCTGAGAACAGGGAGAAGAAAAGCACCTCCCGGCTCAGCCACGAGCGGCGCCAGCCGCTCAGCGCGCGAAAGGCATACAAAGGCCTGCCGAGGTGCAAAGTCGAGGATGCCAGTGCAGCCAACGCTGTCAGGACGACTCCTGCGGCCAGCGTATGGGGTGTGGCCATGTGCGCACCCGCCTGCAGCGCCGTCGCCGAAGCAATGGTGTCAACGGTCAGTTGTTGCCGTTGCCGTCAGCATTTATTCGCTCTGTATGACCTTCCAGGGCACTGGAGGATTTCCCGGGAAACGTTGACCAGCCGCACGCGTTGTCGGTGCGTTGAACGTGTCCTTGCGTCACGTCCATCTACCGTAGTCAGCTCGGGAATCCTGCTCCGCATTGAGGCATTGCTATGCCGGGCTTCGGAGCGCAGATTCGGTGTCGCCTGCCCGCAAGCTCCTTCACCGCCCCGTGCACTTGGCCACAATTAACGTGACATCGTCCGTCTGCTCGCCCGCGCAGTGCTGCTCCACCGCCGCGAGCACTGTATCCACGATGGCCCGGGCGCTCAGCTGCGCATGTTTCTGCAACAGCGCGGCGAGCCGGTGCTGCCCGAACTCCTCACCGTCCGCATCGCACGCCTCCGTCACCCCGTCCGTATAGAGACCAAGGGTGTCGCCCGGTTCCAGCTGGCAGGCGCCTGTGTGTCCCTCCCAGCTGCGAAACAGACCCAGCACCGTGCCCGTCGAAGCCAGTTCCTCCACCGAGCCCCCGGCCCGCAGCAGCAGTCCCGGAAGATGTCCGCAGTTGGCGTAGCGAAGCTGTTGCAGACGATCTTCGTACTCGGCAAAGAACACCGTTGAATACGCGCTCTCCACCGAATTGTCGTAAAACGTCTCATTCACGCTGCGCAGAAAAACCTCTGGCTGTTGCCGCGCCATCGCCAGCTGGCTGCGCAGATTCGCCTGCAGGTTAGCCATCAGCAGAGCGGCGGCGATCCCCTTTCCGGAGATATCGCCGATCAGCAGTCCCATGCGGCCCGCCCCAAACGAGAGGAAATCGTAATAATCGCCTCCCACCTGCCGCGCCTGGATGCAGACACCCGCATAGTCCAGGGTCCGCAGCACAGGAGCGCTCTGCGGAAAGAGCCGGGCCTGCACCTGTTTCGCAATCTCCAGCTCCTGCGCAACCCGCCGCGCCGCTTCCACGCGCTCGTTGGCCGCTCGCCGCTGAGCCTCAATCTCCCGGCTCATCTCATCCGACCCCAGCAATTCGAACGAATTCCCGTCCGGATCCACGAACCGCGCAAAGGTTCCGCCCCACAGCTGCGGCTGCGGAGGCTGCACGAAATGAACGCCGCGGCTCCGCCACAGCTCAAACGTCGCGTTGATGTCCTCCGCAATGAACGCCACCTGCGTCCCGCGCCCGATCATCCGGTAGTTCTCCGAACCCCGCGGCGGCGCAATCATCGCCAGAATCGCACTGCCGTCCGGCGGCGCAACCGCGACCCAACGGCCAAATTCGAAGCGGCCGTCGGCCACCACGCTGAAGCCCAGCTGATTGACGTAGAAGTCCAGGCTGCGATCGCAATCCCGCACATAGACGTTCGCTTTGAAAATCCTGAGGTATTGGTTTTGCGCGTCGCATTTTCCGGGCATATCGAGCGACCGTTGGAGCGATGCCTCGTGATCCATGACTGCCCTCACCACAGCAACCCTCCCTGTCGACACGTCGAGCCCAGCCGCGTCGGGACGGCGCATGCACCGCTTGTCGCACTCACCGGTCCATCCAATATCCCATAACTCTCCGGCGCCCGTCTCTCCGCCGGAAAGCACCGCATTCCGCTCTCTCTCTGCACCTTGGCGCGCACCCTTTCCCTTTCCCTGCAGGCACTTCGCGCATCGGTTTCCCAGGCCTACGGCTGCCCCAACAATTTCCCGCGTCTCGGAGAAACATCCACAGCGTTTTTCACACCATGGATGGAGAGACACCGGTATCAAAAGACTCACTAAAAATTCCAGCTTGACCGAAAGGAATGTGGTGTACACTGCATCTCCACCCCCCATATTCACGAACCGGTTCGGAGGCGGCACTATGGGCCCGTCCGAAAGAAGTATTCCGGCTGCCATCGCTCTCTTCCTGACCGCTCCTCTGGTTGCCGCTTTCTTTCTTGGAAATCTCTCCCGCAGCGCTCTGCCCGGGCTGCTCGCGCTGGCCCCGATGTATGGCGCCGGTGCCCTGCTCATCCGCGAGCTGATGCGGCGCTATGGCCGTGGCTGGACCGGCATCTTTCTGCTGGGTGCGGCCTGCGCCCTCCTCGAAGAGGGCTTCATCACCCAGTCCCTCTTCAACCCCGCCTCTCTCAGCCCCCACCTGCATCTCTTTGACCGCACCTGGATTCCCGTTCTCCACATCAGCCTGCGCAGAACCCTCTTCATCTTTAATCTGCATACCTTCTGGAGCATCGCCGTCTCCGTCGCCCTGATCGAAGCCCTGATGCCCGCGCACGCCAAAACTCCGTGGCTCAGCCGCGCCGGCGATTGCCTCACAGCCCTTGTGTTTGCAGGCGGATGCGTCCTCGCCACCGTCTTCACCATGCGCCGCAGTCCGTTTGTCGCCTCGCCCCTGCAGTTCCTCATCGCCGGGCTCCTCTGCCTGGTCCTCACCTACCTCGCCTTCCGTGCTGCGCTGCCTCGTCCCCGTCCTGCCGTCGGTCCTGCCCCCATTCCATGGTTCACCGGCGCCGTGGCCTTCCTGCTGGGCGCTGCCGTGCTCATGATGGGCCAAGACCGCGGCTGGGAAGCCGTCGCCCTCATCATCGCCGTCGACGTGGTCTTCTTCATCATCGTCTTCAGCCTCTCCCGCGGTGGCCACTGGACCGCCCTGCATACCCTCAGCCTCGCCGCCGGCGGAGCCTTCGCGCTGGGGCTCCACGCCCTTATCGCTCATCCCCCGCTCGGGGAGGAGGGCATCCTGGCCCGTCTTGCCAGCCTCACCTTCCTCGCCGGAGTCGTCCCCGCCGTCATGGCCGGGGTTCGCCGCACCACCCGCTTCCTCGCCACCCACCGCCAGCCCCTTTACCGCCAGTCCCTTACGGCCAACCGCTAAACGCCCATCGGAACCAGCTCGCGCGAAGCGCTGAAGGCCTGGACGGCCAGTCCCCTGGACGGCCAGGCTCCGTCCATTGACCCAGCCCCCGCACCCTCGTACCCTAAAAACATGCCGCCCAAAGGAGCCGTCATGCTGATCACGCTGCTCGATCTGGAACGGGAGCCTGTCTCTTTCGACCTCAGCATCCCTCCGGGCGCCATCGACTACGGGGAAGAAGCCACCCAGATCGGCGACCTCGCCGTCCAGGGCCAGGCTGAACTCCTCCGCGAGCACCGTGGCCCTAAAGAGGTTATCGCCGACATCCGGGCCCGCGCCAAATGGTCCGGCGTCTTCGAAGTCCCCTGCGCCCGTTGTCTCGACCCCGTCCGCCACCCCCTCGGCGGCGACTTCGATCTCCTCTTTCGTCCCCTCGGCGCCGATGCCGGCCCTGTCGAACGCGCCCTCGGCGCGCCCGACACCGAAATCGGTTATTATCAGGAAGACAGTCTGGTTCTCGAAGACGTCCTGCGGGAGCAGGTGCTGCTAACCCTCCCCGCTCGTACGCTTTGCCGCCAGGACTGCAAAGGGCTCTGCCCGCGCTGCGGCCATAATCTGAACACCGAATCCTGCACCTGCGACGCGCCTCCGGCCGATCCGCGGTGGTCGGCGCTTTCAGACCTGCGCAGCCGGCTCAGCCCTGAAGCAAATAAATAAGGTTCTCCACCGGATCCGGCCCGCCCTGCACCACGACACTGCGGCCCCTCCGGGAGCGAAAGGAATTTCGAATGCCGAATCCAAAGCGCCGCCATTCCAAGCGGCGTACCTCCATTCGCCGTGCGCACGATGCCATCACCGCCGGCGCCCAGTCTGAGTGTCCCAACTGCCACGAGCGCAAGCGTCCCCACCACGTCTGCCCCAAATGTGGCACTTACAAGGACCGTGAAGTTCTGGAAGTCAAGGAAGCCTCTTAACTCCAGACCCTGATGCTCATTGACATCGCACTCGACGCCATGGGCTCGGACAAAGCGCCTGAGCCCGAAATCCGAGGCGCGATTCTCGCCTGCCGCAGCCAGGCTGTCCGCGTCCACCTCGTCGGGCCCCAGAACATCCTCCAGCAGCACCTCTACCAGGCGCTGGACGGCTCCCGTCTGCCCATTGAAATTGTCCATGCCGACGAATTCATTGCCATGGACGAGAAGGCCGCCCACGCCGTCCGCAGCAAGCGCAACAGCTCCATGCGCATCGGCCTCAGGATGGTCAAGGAGCGCCGCGTCGCCGGCTTCTTCACCGCCGGCAATACCGGCGCCGGCATGGCCACCGCCAAAATGGTCTTCGGAGCCCTCCCCGGCGTCGATCGCCCCGCCCTCGCCATCGTCGTCCCCACCCTCTCCGGCTCGCCCTCCATCCTGCTCGACGTCGGCGCCAACGTCGACTGCAAGCCGCAGAACCTCGAGCAGTTCGCCGTCATGGGCGAGCTCTACGCGCGCTCCGTCCTGCGCATCCCCCGTCCCCGCGTCGGCATCCTCTCGGTCGGCGAAGAAGAAAGCAAGGGCAACGACCTCACCCGCGAAGCCTCCCTGCTCCTCAAAAAGCTCCCTATCGATTTCGTCGGCAACGTCGAAGGCCGCGACATTTACAACGGCAACTGTGACGTAATCGTCTGCGACGGATTCGTCGGCAACGTCGCCCTCAAGACCTCCGAAGGCCTCAGCCGCCTGGTCCGCGAAATGCTCAAAGCCTCCCTCACCCAGACGGTCACCGCCCAGGTGGGAGCGCTGCTCTCGCGCAAAGCCTTCAACGCCTTCCGCCGCCGTCTCGATCCCTCCGAGTACGGAGGAGCCCCGCTGCTCGGCGTCCGCGGCGTCTGCATCATCGGTCACGGCTCATCGAACGACCGCGCCATCATGAACGGCATCCGCGTAGCCGCAGAATTCGCCCAGGCCGGCATCAACGAACGCATCGAGCGCGAATTCGCCCGCCGCCCCATCGATCCCCCCTCCGAACCGGAATTGCACTTACCGGTCCAATAGGGATCGCCGTTCGAGCAAAACCCGGACTATGGCATCGCGGAGAATCTAGCAAGTAACTAGGGTGCACACGATGGAGCTTGACATGAGGCAAATAAAAGGCGAATATTGCTACTTTGCCCGGGGGTCAAGGCACGATATATGCCAAAACTGGTGCACGAAATCCGGGATCCGATTCACATCTTCGTGCACTTGGATTCGGACGAACGAAAAGTCCTCGACTCGCGCGCATTTCAGCGGCTACGCCATATCACGCAACTGGCCCTGACTTACCTGATATATCCCGGCGCCACCCACAAGAGATTCGAGCACTCCCTTGGTGTGATGGAACTCGCAGGCCGAGTATTTGATGTAGTGACTAAGCCGGAAAACATAACAGACGAAGTTCGAGAGCTGGTTCCGGACGTCGCATCGCACGACAAGACTAGTTATTGGCGACGGGTCTTGCGAATGGCAGCCCTCTGCCACGATATCGGCCACTTGCCTTTCTCTCATGCTGCTGAACACGAATTGTTGCCTCAAGGATGGACACACGAAAGGCTCAGTCGCATACTTATTGAAGGCGATGAGATGCGGGCGATTTGGAAGAGCATGATCCCGCCGCTCGATCCCGAGCATATTGTAAAGCTTGCACTAGGCGCGAAACACGCTCAGGATCTGTCCTTCACCAAATGGGAGCGAATTCTCTCCGAAATTATTGTCGGGGATTCATTCGGCGTCGATCGAATCGACTATCTCTTGCGGGATTCCCACCATACCGGCGTCGCGTACGGAAAATTCGACCACTATCGGCTGATTGACGAATTGAGAATTATGCCTTCTTTCGAGAGGGATACCGAGCCGGCGCTGGGGATAAACATCGGAGGGATATATTCCGCGGAATCGATGGCATTGGCAAGATACTTCATGTTTTCCCAAGTTTATTACCACCCAATCCGTTTAGTCTATGATCGACATCTTCAGGATTTTCTCTGCGCTTGGCTCGCTGATGGTCGTCTGTTCCGCGGCACCTTTCCCACCGATGTAGAGGGTCACCTGAAGATAACGGACAACGAGGTGAACGCGGCACTCCGAGAGGCCGCATTTAGCTCACACAAGCCAGGGCACAGCGCCGCTCAGCGAATCCTTCACCATAACCATTACAAGGTCCTTTACGAGAGGAATCCGCTCGACGTGAAAATGAACTCCGATCCCGGATCCACGATCAGAGATGCAGCAGCGGCGGAATTCGGAGAGGATGCCATTCGATATAGCAAGCCAAAGATAAAAAACGCTGGTCTAGATTTTCCGGTGAGGGCGCGCGATAACCGCATCGAACCCGCGGTCGCCTGCTCAGACGTCTTATCCACATTGAAGCCAACGACAATAGATTATGTGTTCGTCGAGAGGTCATTCTATGACAAATCGGCCAAATGGTTAAAGGAGAAACGGACCGAGATCTTGAAGAGCGCCGGGCAGAAGGAGGACGAGAGTGAATAAAGGGCAGAGGTCGGCAATTTTGGCTAAGCTATCAACTGAACTTGTATCCCGTGGAAGCTGGTGTGGGGAGACACATCTTCAGAAAGCTACGTTTCTATTGCAATCATTCTTTGCGGTGGAGACTAATTTTCAGTTTATTCTCTACAAGCACGGGCCATTTTCGTTTGATCTTCGAGACGCACTCAATGAAATGACCGGAGATGGCTTGTTGCAACTTGTCGCGCGGTACCCTGGATACGGGCCAAGCCTACTTCCAACGGAGGAGATCCCGGAATTCCTTGAGCGGTTTCCGAAGACACTCGCACGGTATGCTGGGCAGCTCGAATTTGTCGCGGAGGTCATTGATAGTAAGGGGGTCGGTGAGCTCGAGAGGCTTGCAACTGCCATCTTTCTGATCCAAAACGAAGGAGGCGCTGACGAATTTCTTGTGGATAGGATGATTGCCCTGAAGCCTCATATCAAGCCCGAGGACGCGAGAAGTTCGTTCACGGAGGCGCGCCGTGCGCTTTCAAAAGCCCAACAGCAATGGCAAACGGTTCAGGCGTGATCCCGTTGAGCGGGAGCCGTGAAACTGTCAACCCCCACCCCTCCCCACCAAAGTAACGACCCCTCATTCCATACCACTTACCCGCCCAACCACCCAAAGATATTTGGCAGTTTAATTCCCTCCATCTGGTATTCTGAACTTAGAGAGGTAAAACGAAAAGGCCGCCCGTGGAGGCGGCCTCTTCTCTTGCACGCAACCATGACCACGTCCGCCATCACGCCCGTTGCGTCCGTCCGTCGCGCTGCACGGCGTGCCCCGCTCACGCTCGCGACTCATGCACTCGCACGTGTCAGTGCATCACCCATGAGTGTGAAGCCGGCATTCACACGCGTGAATACATCATTCACGCGCGCGAGCGAACTGACTTGTTCTCAATCAGGTACTGCCGTCGCGAGTGTGAGTGACGGCATTCACGCTCGTCAGTGCGTCACTGACGCTCGTGAAGCAACTAACTTGATTCCAGTGACTTAGCGTCCCCGGCCCAGGCAACGCCGCCGCAAACCTCTGAAAACAGGTCACCGGCAAAAAGCCAGGGGGGAGGGGGGAGGGTCCCTAACTGGCTAACTCGCCAACTAGCTAACTCGCTGAGCTCTGTGCTCTGAGCCCTGCGCTCTAGTAATAAAGATACTTTCGCCACTTCAGGTCGGAGTGGCCGATCATGCGCATGATGTGCCGGCTGGTGTGCAGCGTGAATGGACGCGGCTCGCGCAGCAGCTTCATGTGCTGCAGCTCGCCGAGCAGATGGTTTCCCTTACGCCGGTTGCAGCTGTGGCAGGCCGCCACCAGGTTCTCCCACGTGGAGAGGCCGCCCCGCGAGCGCGGCATGACATGGTCCAGCGTCAGTTCAGCAGAAGGCAGGATCACCCCGCAGTACTGGCAGGTGTTGCGGTCGCGCAGCAGGATGTTTTTGCGCGACAGCGCCCGCGTCTGGTGCGGAATTCTGCGGTATTCGAGCAGCCGGATTACGGACGGCATGGCCATGCGCAGCCGCGCCGAGTGCAGCTCCGTGCCCTGCTCCTCTTCGGTCCGCGCCACGCCTTTGAGCACCAGCACCAGCGCGCGCCGCGCCCCGCAGATATTGATCGGCTCGTAGGAGGCGTTCAGGACCAGCACCGGCGTTTGCATGGCATGCGTCTTTGTCACCAGGCGCAGGCCATCCTCGGCATGCATCTCCGGCACCGCATGCGCCGGCGTCTGTCTGCGAGCGTGAACCCCTGCCTTACCCAGCGACATAATTCCTCCGTCCTGAAAGCCCGGCGTGCCGGGCTGTTATCGTGCCGTGCCGCCGGTCAGAGCCGCGCGGCCTTCCTCCCACAAAACAAAGTCCTCTTCCATCGGGATCTCAGCCCCGCTTTCCTCCGATGCGCTCTGCAGTGCGCTGCCGAAGACGTATTCCCTTTGCGCCCGTGCGACGGTCGCGACCCAAACCGACCGCGCTCCACCCTTCCGCAGTGCCTGTGCGCAGGCCCGGGCTGTCGCGCCGGTGGTGTAAATGTCGTCGATCAGCAGCACGTTGCGTCCCGCTATCGCCTGGCCATCGCGGACAAAAAAAGCGCCGCGGACATTCACGCGGCGCTGATGCGGGCTCAGGCCCGCCTGACTTTCTGTGGAGCGCTGCCGCTCCAGCACGCCCGCCGCCAGGCGTATCTGGATCTCCGGCCGTCCTCGCCGCAGAATCGGGAGAGCCGCGCGCGCCAGCAACTCCGACTGATTGAAGCCACGCTGCCGGCGCTTCGCCGGAAACAGCGGAACGGGAACGGCGACCAGATCCCCCGGCAAACCAGGGGTGGCAAGGATCTGCTCCGCCAGCAGCGCTCCCAGGCGTTTCGCCACCGGCCGCATGCCGTCATATTTAAGCAGGTGCAGCAGCGCTCGCATCTGGTCGCGGTAGAGCCCCAGGCAACGGCCTTTGCAAAAGAGGGAGCGGCTGCGCGGCACGGACGGCACAAAGGCTCGTTCACGCCTCCAGGGGTCATGTCCAGCGCCTCACCGCAGCGCGAGCAAAGGGTGCCCGGCTGAGGCGGCAATTGATCCCAGCAGCAGGAACAAATGGGAAGCAGGGTGAATTCTGAAAGCGGTGTGCCGCACACGCGGCAATCGGCGGGAAAGAGAAGCGAGGAAATGCTGTCGAGGGCGTTCCCGGTGGTACTTCGAAGCACGCGAACCACCGCGCGCCAGGCCGAGATACCGGATGGCGGAACTTCAGGCGTCAGCGAAATACTCTGACTGCGGAAGACACACCTCACTACGAACCACCGGAGTGGGGTCGCCGGCGCCCGTTGGCCACAAGTATACGGGGGAATCCTGAGCAGATCAATCGGCGAATGTGTTTTAGGCTGATACCTGGGGTACCAGCAGCGCGGTTCCTCGTGTCCTATGTCTGTCGATTCCATGCAGTCTCTGGTGAGTTCCCTGGCCCAGGCCGAGGGTTTTGCCATGGCGGGAATTGCCGCGGTTCCCGAGCCTGGATCGCCGGAAGATCAGGAGGAGCGGCGCCGCTTTGCAGACTGGATCGACGCCGGCCGAGCCGGGGAAATGGAGTACCTCAAGCGGCGGGACGAAGTCGGCCGTTTGCTGCGTTCCTCGGTGCAGGTGGTTTTTCCCTGGGCCCGCTCGGTGATTGTCGGCGCGGCCAATTACAACTCGGAGCAGCCCCGATCCATCGATCCGGCGACGGCCGGGAGCGGATGGATCGCGCGTTATGCGTGGACCGGCAGCGGGGAGCGCCCGTCGGATTATCACAAAGTACTGCGGCGTCGTCTCGACCGCCTGCGCGACCGGCTGGCCGCGGAATTGGGCGATTTCGAATCGCGCTGCTTCGTCGACACGGGACCGGTGGTGGAACGGGTGTATGCGCGGTACGCGGGCCTGGGCTGGGTGGGCAAGAACACCTGTCTTTTGCACGAGAAGCTTGGTTCGTGGCTGTTTCTGGGCGTGATCGTAACCTCCCTCAGCCTGCCTGAGGATCAGCGTGCGACGGTGGCAGCAGATCGCTGCGGGTCGTGCACGCGCTGCATCGACGCCTGTCCGACAAATGCGCTGACGAGCCCGCGCCAGATGGATGCCAGCCGCTGCATCTCGTACCTGACCATCGAAAAGCGCGGTGTTCTTCCCCGAGGAGTTACGGCCGGAGATGGGCCGCCAGGTATTCGGCTGCGATATCTGCCAGGATGTATGCCCGTGGAACCGGCGTGCCCCGATTACAGCGGATCGGGAGCTCGCGCCTCGAACGGATCTCGTGAATCCGGCGCTCGACTGGCTGGCGGGGATGGACGAGGAGGCTTATGAGCGCTGGTTCAATGGCTCGCCGGTGCGGCGTACGAAGTATGCCGGATTCCGGCGCAATGTCGCGATTGCGATGGGGAACAGCGGCGAGCGGCGGTTTCTGCCGATCCTCGAGCAATGGGCTGCCGACACGGACGCAGTCCTGTCCGACACCGCTCAGTGGGCACTCGAGAAACTGCAGGCTGCAACACAAACCAGCTATACCGATATGCCGCTTCGCTGAGGCACATCGAAATCAAACCCATGCTTTGTGGATAAGGGATGCGGCGGCTCCCGGCGGGAAGCCGCCGATGATCGCCTAGGCGTTATTGCGGACGACGTTGGCCGCGCTCAGGCCTTTGGGGCCCTGCTGGCACTCAAACTCGACGGCCTCGCCTTCGTTCAGCGTTCTGTAGCCCGAATCCTGGATAGCGGAGAAGTGGACGAAAACGTCCTCGCCGCTCGACCGCTGGATGAACCCGTAACCCTTGGCTCCGTTGAACCACTTCACGACACCATGCTCTTTCACTGGAACTCCTTATAGCGTTTGCGTCTTGGTTTGCACCTCCGCAGTCCGTTCGCTGGTCCATTACGAATGTAACGGAGTCCAGAGACACCAAAAGCTGCCTTTGCCCGCCCAGCATCGGCGGTTCGGGCAGCTAACAGGTTACCGGACGGTGACGGAGACAACTATGCAGGTACATCTGTAACTGGCCTTCCGATCCAACAGCAATGAATCGTGCTCCTGTTATGGCAGGAAATGTTTTTGAAATCAAGAAAAATTTTCCGCATTGGGGCACCTATTTTGTTTTAGTTACCTAAGTTGCGTGTACTTCCGTGCCGGCTTTGTGCGAAGTTACCTGCCCTGTCGCCGAACCGTCTGCTAGCATCTGGCCAGGGACTCCCCATGGTTACTTCCGAAGACGTTCAGCCGGCGGCTACGCTGGCTGCGGCGCCCCAGCCCCCGGCGCGGCCGATGGAGCGTGGCTTCGTGCCGGTGTTCAAAGCACTGGCACGATATCTGGGGCAGACCGAGGTGCACACCTACGCCTTCAGCGTGGCGGCGAATGCGATTCTGTCGCTGTTCCCCTTCATCGTGATGCTGTACACGATCGCGCTGCGGGTGTTTCACTCGCCGGCGATGGTGGCGGAGATTGGCAGCATGCTGCACGATCTGCTGCCGTCGAACCAGGATTTCGTGGTTCGCAATATGAGCCTGCTGGTGAATCCGCGGGGCAGCGTGCAGCTGGCTTCGGTGGTGATGCTGCTGATCTCGTCCTCGGGGGTCTTTCTGCCGCTGGAAGTGGCGCTGAACCAGGTGTGGGGCGTGACGAGGAACCGCTCGTACCTGATGAACCAGCTGGTCTCGCTGGGGCTGGCGTTTGCGGTGGGGCTGCTGGCGCTGTTCGCGGTCACGGTAGCCACGGCGCAGACCGGGATTCTGACCTTCCTCTTCTTTCACCACACGGAGAACCTGGTGTATGGGTTTATCCACCATATCTTTATCGAGATCGCGGTCGCCTTTCTGAGCGTGGGCATGTTTTTCGTCGTGTACTGGATTCTGCCGAACCGGAAGCTGCCGGTGCGGGCGGTGCTGCCCACGGCGATCGTGACCGGGCTGACGTGGGACGTGGGGCGTCTGGTCTACATTCTGGTGCTGCCGCACCTCGATCTGCATTCGGTCTACGGGCCGTTCGAGGTCTCGGTGGGGCTGATGATCTGGGCCTTTCTGACCGGGCTGCTGCTGCTTGCCGGAGCCCAGTATTCGGCGACGCGGCACACTCTGCGGCTGGCGCACCAGGCGGATCTGGAAGCAGAGCAAAAAACGTAGGGTTCAGAGCTCAGGGCTTCAGGTTCAGAGTGCAGAGCTCAGGTCGTGAAGCGGCACCCCTCCCCCCTTCCCCTGCCGGGTTGGATTAAACCATTCATTCCGAAAGAGTTCCCGATTCCTTGGCGGTATAAGTCATTGATTCTGTGGGGCCTGTGATCCGGGCCATTGATTTGGCTGGCTTTGCGGGCGCTGCCGGCCTTCTCCCTGCACGAAGTGATTGACAGCCGGTCATTTACAGTTCATCCCGCTGGCGCCATTGAAATTGGGCCGGGTTTCCGATGCAGCAGGCCTTTTGCCTGGACGAGATCGCTGATTCCGGGTCACTTAGCACTCATCTCGCTGAAACGGCTGATTTTGACCCGGGTGGCGCGACCGACGGAGGCAGAGGCAGATTTTCGAGGAAAATCTGGGTGAGGCGATGGTGGACGGTAGTGTAGACGAGGCGCTGACGGTCAGGCGACATGCGGTGGCGGCCGGCAAGGCTGAGCGTCTCCTGCAGACAGTCGATGAGGCCGAGGAGATCGAGGGTGGCGATACGGGCGCAGATGGACTGGTTCTGCAGGTCCGTCTGTTCGATGCGGGCGCTTTTTTCGTGGGCGCGACAGAGCAGGCGCCCCCGGAGGGCGAACTGGGTACATGGTCGGCCCTGCGGAAGGACCCAGATACAGAGGGGAGGCAGCATGTTGGCTCCAAAAGGAAAAGGACCACGGGTCGCGTGGTCCTTTTCTAATTTCTACTCTCTCTTCCAGTATACCAGCTTCGGAGAGTGGGACTGCCAACTTTGTTGGTGAGGAAGTGCTTTGGAATCAGATGAAACACGAAAGTAATGTGAGCAAAAGGCTTGACGAAAAAACGCGGGATCGGGGATCAGGACGGCGAGGGCGGGGAGACGTGGGTCTTCGACGTGGGAAGGCGCGGCTAACCGGCTATGCGGAACATTCGCGTGGAGGCAAGTTCGTCGTTGCGCGCTGGAGACTGGGTCGGTCGCACGCGACCGAAAACCCGTCGCACCGGACCGCATGACAATTTGTTACTTTGATGGCCGTGTGACCGGCTATATGGAAATTTGGGAGCGGGCCGAAGCAGAAAAGCAGACTCAGGACACCAGTTCTCACACAGACTGTGAAGCCCATCGACTCCTGAGCGGGTTGCGGCACGCATCAATCCGTGCCCCTTCAAAACTTCGCCCGGAGGTAAACAACCCTCCTGAAACTTTACAGCTGGCCACACTGGGAGGTTTTGCGCCAGACAATCTGGACGCCTCGTTTTTCGAGGAGCGGGACCAGCTCTGCTTCCTTCACGGATTCGTGCGGGTAGTGGACGTAGAGGGTTCCGCCGATTTCGTCTCCGCGACCCACGGTGTCGAGGGCAAAGATGTCGCGAATCTCGGCGTCGAGTTCGGCGGCGGTCTTAACATGGCAGGGTCTGCTGTCGAGCATTGAGGGTCCTCGTTCTGTGGGCGTAGAGCGCACAACAGCTTGGTTGGATGGTTCCTGACGGCTGGGAGGGCAGGACAATTTAGCGACTGAGGCGCATTCGCGGCGGCTTTATCGTGCGACCTTGGTCGCGCCCTGACGGAAGAATGTCGAGAAACGTTGCGGGATTGCCAACATTGCAGCGAAGATCCCTTCAGATGAATGAAATCCGCTAATGAAGACAGGTATCTTGCATTGGCAGCGAGATCCAGGAAGAATGCGTAGTGATGGATCGATCGGCCCTGTTGTTCCTGTTATTGGTCGCAGCGGCGGGTGTGCAGCAGGCAAACCCTGCGGCGAAGAAGGTGACGCGCGCGCAGTTATGGGCGTTGGATGGAAGTTACCATGATGCTCGGCATGGCGTGAGCTTCCGCTATCCGAAGCTTTGGCAGGCGACGGATCAGTTTGCCTATCATCCACCGGCGCTGACGGACCTGGAGACAACGCGGCCGACGGCGGCCTTTGGTTATGACGCGAAGAACACGGTCGGCAGTCCCTATGACAACACCAACCTGGAAGGATTCGGGGTTGTCTATGCGGCGTTGGCGGCGCAAAGCGGTGCGTCGTGCGAGCGGATGGCCGCGGGGCTGGCTATGCCTCAAAAGCCTGCGACATCGACGTTTGCGGGACAAGTTTTTTCGGTGCGCCACACCGGGGAAGCCGGAATGAACCAGGGGATCTCCGGAACGCTGTACACGACGTATTTGCGGGAGACATGTTATCTCTTCGAAACGGATGTTGCAGACATGATGGCGGACCCCGACGATGGATATGCGCAACTGCCACCGAAAGCCAGGAGAAGGATCGATCTGGGGCTACTGGAGATCATGCGGTCGGTGCGGATTGTGGTTGGACGGTGATTAACCGGACCCTTCGGGCCGGGTGCAGTTGGGCCGGGCGCTCCGCCGATTGATTGTACTGGCTGCGGGAATCTCGGGCTGTAGCGCGTCGTGATTGGTGTAACACCGGCTTTGCGAAGCTAATGAAAGAACATCCCTCAGGCGCTAAAGCGCGATTTGGGAGAATGCCATAGCGGCAGGGCTGAAGCCGTGCCCTGATACAAAAACGTCGGGGGAGTTCCGGATGGCCGACTGGCCGCCCGAAACCCCAAAACGATCAACCTGGAGCTGAGCCCCTCTGTACATACATTCTTGTAATTTGTACATATTGGGCGCTATGCTGCGAACAGGAGCTCTCCGCCGTGGCTGCTACTCGAAAGCGTACCGTTCATAAGAATTTCCGTCTTGATCCGGCGCAGATCGCCAGGGCCCAGAAGGTGCTGGGTGCCGCAACGGAAACGGAGACCATCGTTCGCGCCCTCGACCTGGTCATCACCGAGGCAGAGCGCGACCGAATAACGGCGGCAGCCAATCAACGTTTCCTCAGGAGCGGCATTGTCATCGACGATGCATTCGGAAGTCTGGGATAACGGTGCCGATTCTGTTCGACTCTTCCGTCTACATCGCAGCTTTGCGTCCGGGGGGAGATCCTTCACTGCTTTCGAACCGCTGGACCGCGGAGGCTCCCCTGTGGCTGAGTTCTGTCGTGCTCGAGGAACTGTACGCAGGGTGTCGGCCCGATAACCGTCGCGAGCTGGAGAAGCTTGAGCGCGATTTCGATAAAGCCAGGCGTGTGCTCGTGCCCAATCTGGGTGACTGGACAAGCGCGGGCAGAATTCTCGCCGGCATCGCCGAGAAGCATGGATACGAGAAGATCGGCCGAGCGCGGCTCACGAACGATGCCCTGATTGCAACCAGTGCCGCTCGCACAGGAATTCGCGTGCTCACCATTAATGCACGGGATTATGCTTTGTTGGCTCACTTTTGCCCGCTTCAATGGGAGGCACGATCGCTTTAGAGACCGCAAAGATGTCGCGAATCTCGGCGTCGAGTTCGGCGGCGGTCTTAACGTGGCAGGGTCTGCTGTCGAGCATTGAGGGTCCTCGTTCGTGGGGGTACAGCGCACAACCGGTTGGTTGGATGGTTCCTGGGGGCTCGGATGGCGGGAATTTTGTTGATGGTGGCGGAGGGCGAGGACACGTAGCGGCAAGCAGCATTCGTAGTGCCCTCATGGCAAGACCAGGATCGTGAGCTGGTAAAAGATGTGGGGGTAAGTTCCAGAAGGGCTAACACACGAACTCTGCGAACTCCCCTCACGCTGTCATCCTGACAGCGCAGCGGAAGGATCCGCGGTTGTTTTTACGAATTCATCCCGTCCAGCGCACGGTTGTAATCGGCGGGTTCAAGGTCGTACCAATCACGGCTCAGGTCCGTCCAGGCCGGATTCGCCGCCTCGATGAGCGCAGTCTTCTTCGCCCGGCGCCATCCCTTCAGCTCTTTCTCCCGCTCAATCGCGCGATGCACATCCTGGTGGCGTTCATACCAGACAAGGCGATCGCAGTTGTACCGGGCAGTGAAGCCGTCGTGCTCCCTCCATTTGTGCTGGAAGACGCGATGGAGCAGATCCCGGGTGACTCCGATGTAGAGGGTGTGGCTGCGGCTGGCCATGATGTACGTGCAGTAGCCGCCTTCGTGCATGGGTCTATCGTAAGCTTCGAGGGCGCGCAGAACGGCAACCGCAGATCCTTCCGCTGCGCGTCAGGATGACAAAGGTAAGGGTTGATTTCGGTTTTCTACGATGCATGACCGGCTTTGCGGAAGGTTCTCGCTCAAACGAGCTCGCGGTCTTACGCTTTGGATTTTGTCGGCCGCTGCGCGACCGAATCCCCTCCGCCGGAGAGCGGCGTTGCGAATGACAGCCGTGCGCTTCGGGGACCCCTTCGCCCGTTCGACTCGCCCGCAGCGCGGACTCGCTCAGGGTGACGCGCGCCGAGCAGCGTGGTCTCCCGCGTGAACGAGCGTGGCGGCGCTTTCGCTCAGGGTGACATTTTTGTTGACTGCCGAGTTGGGCTGGTGGCTCGCCGTATACTCGTCTGTTTGCTGTTTGCGAGGTGAGGGTATGAGCGGGGATGCGGTTGCATACGCGCGCGAGAACTCGGCGCGGTTTCTGGAAGAGCTGAAGGATTTGCTGCGGATTCCGTCGGTATCGACACTGCCGGAGCATAAGCGCGACGTGGAGGCGGCGGCGCAGTGGGTGGCCGATGAGCTGCGGCGGATCAAAATGGAGCATGTCGAGGTGATTCACGATCCGACCGGCGCGGGGCATCCGCTGGTGTATGCGGACTGGCTGCATGCCGCCGGCAAGCCGACCGTGCTCTGCTATGCGCACTACGATGTGCAGCCGCCCGATCCGCTGGATGAGTGGATCTCGCCGCCGTTTGAGCCGACGGAGCGGAATGGGAATCTGTACGCTCGGGGCGCCGTGGACGACAAGGGTCAGCTCTACATCCAGGTGAAGGCGCTGGAGAGCCTGATGAAGACGCACGGCGGCAAGCTGCCGCTGAATGTGCGGGTGATCTTCGAGGGTGAGGAGGAGGTGGGCGGGGAGCGGATTGCGCAGTTCGTCCGCGAGCACCCGGAGCGGCTGAAGGCGGACTTTGCGCTGGTATGCGACACGGAGCTGTTTGCGCCGGAGCTGCCCACGCTGTGCGTGGGGCTGCGGGGGATGGTCTATATGGAGCTGGAGGTGCGGGGCGCGAAGAGCGATCTGCACTCGGGGATGTATGGCGGGGCGGCGCCGAATCCGTTTGTGGCGCTGGCGCAGATTCTGGCGGGGCTGAAGGATCGCGAGGGGCGGATTCTGATTCCGGGGTTCTACGATGCGCTGAAGGCGCCGAGCCAGGACGAGCTGAAAGCGTGGCGGAGCTTGCCCTTTGACGAGGAGGAGTATCGCAAAACGGAAGTGGGCGCTGCGGAGCTGGTGGGGGAGAAGGGCTACTCGGTGCTGGAACGGACGTGGGCGCGGCCGACGCTGGATGTGCACGGGATTGCGGGCGGGTTCACGGGCGCAGGGGCGAAGACGGTGATTCCGGCCAGGGCGACGGCGAAGGTGTCGATGCGGCTGGTGCCGGACATGACGCCGGAGACGGCGTTCCGGCAATTTAAGGAGTATGTCGAAACGATCAAGCCGGCGGGGGTTTCGGTGGAGGTGCGGCTGATCCACACGGGCGAGCCGATTGTGATTGGGACGGATAATCCCTATGTGCGGGCGGCGACGCGGGCGCTGAAGACGGTTTGGGGGAAGGATACGGTGTTTATCCGGTCGGGCGGGTCGATTCCCATCGTGGGGGATTTCGAGAGGCACCTGAAGATTCCGTCGGTGATGATGGGCTTCGGGCTGCCCGACGATGGGCTGCATGCTCCGAACGAGAAGTTCCATATTGGGAATTTTTATCGGGGGATTGAGTCGGTGGTGCGGTTCTTTGAGGAGACCGGCGGTCAGGGGTGAAGCGGTCAGGGGTGAAGCGGCCAGCCGCCAGCCACCAGCCGCCAGCACATCGGCTCCCCGGCCCTGGCCGTTTCTGGCCTGACCGTTTCTGGCCTGACCGTTTTATTCCGGGCCGCTGCTGGCTGCCGGCGGCTTTATCCCTGGTTTCCGTAGAGGTCCTGCTCGCTGACAACAGGATCCGGGCTGGCGGGGCTGGCGGTGGCGCGGCGGGTGGCTCCGAACATGGGGCCGCGGGCGGGGACGACGGGGGCGAAGCTCATGAGCCCGAGGGGCTGGGGCACATCGTCGTAGATGGCTTCCATGCCTCCACGCATCAGGTAGGTTTCGTGCCAGAAGCCGGTGCCGCCGGAGTCGCGGAGGAAGTTCTTCCACCAGAGGCGGTGGGGCTCGGAGCGGGTCCAGGCGAGCAGAGAATCCATGTCGCGCCAGTACTGGCGCATGCCGGCATGCACGGGGAAGAGGGAGAAGACGAAATTCTCGTGGCGGAGGAGGCCGTCGGGCTGGGCTTCGACGGATTTGGCGATCTGCGGGCCAAAGCCGAAGAGGGTTTTCAGACCGGCGATGCGATTGACGCGCATGCCGAGGTAGATCACCACCAGGTCCGGATACCGGGACAGGTCCACGGTGCGGCGTTCGACGGGCGTGCGCATGGGCGGGCCTCCGTTCGAAACAGCCTGGCACAAGCAGAAGGGGCGGGTCCAGTCGGGAAGCCCACTCGGGAAGCCCACTCGGGAAGGTGAGCGGGATTGTGAAGAGAATTTGATGCAGGGGGAGCCGAGGCCGGTACCGGCTTCGGTTCATTTCGCGACATTTGCAGGGTGGCGCGCATCTGCTAATGTGGTGAGTCAGTTGAAAAATGAAGGAAACATCAGAACGATGGCAAAGGCAGTCTGGAACGGAAAAGTAATTGCGGAAAGTGAGACTTACGAGACGGTGGAGGGAAACGTGTATTTCCCGGAGAGCGCGGTGAACCGGGAGTACCTGCGGCCGAGCTCGACGACGTCCACTTGTCCGTGGAAGGGGCAGGCGCGCTACTACAGCCTGATGGTGGACGGGCAGGAGAATCAGGATGCGGCCTGGTATTATCCCAACCCCAAGCCGGCAGCGCGTAACGTCAAGAACCACATCGCGTTCTGGCGCGGCGTGGAGGTCGAGAAGTAGGCGGCCGGGGAGCCGGCGACTCGCTCGGCCCTGGGCAGAAATTCCCCTGAACGGGGTCTATTGGTAGCGGATCTTGTGCCACTCCCAGGCACTGGCGACGATGCTGTCGAGATTCGTATGGCGCGGTTTCCATCCCAGTTCCCTGCTGATTTTCTCGTAGCTGGCAATCAGCACAGCGGGATCGCCGGGGCGGCGGGCGACCAGCTCGGCGGGGATGGAGTGGCCGGTGACTCTGCGTGACGATTCAATTACTTCTCTGACACTAAAACCGTGGCCGTTGCCAAGGTTGTAGATGAGCTGGCCGCCGTTGGCAAGCGCCTCAAAAGCCTGAAGATGTGCGCGGGCAAGGTCTTCGACATGGATATAGTCGCGGATGCACGTGCCGTCGGGCGTGGGGTAGTCATCGCCATAGATTTTGATCTTGTCGCGGCGGCCCAGGGCGACATCCAAGACAAGAGGTATGAGGTGGGACTCGGGCTCGTGGGCTTCCCCTCGCCCAGCGGCAGCGCCGGCCACGTTGAAGTAACGAAGGCTGGCGTAGGGGAAGGCATGTACCCGATACATCCAGGCAAGCATTTTTTCCACCAGCAGTTTCGATTCTCCATAGGCATTGGTGGGCCGGAGGGGCGCATCCTCGGGAATGGGGGTCGACTCGGGTTCGCCGTAAACGGCGGCGGTGGAAGAAAAGACGAGGCGGCGCACACCAGTGGCGAGCATGGCCTCGAGCAGACTAAGCGTGGCAGCGCTGTTATTGCGAAAGTAGACCTCGGGTTTCGCCATGCTTTCGCCGGCTTCGATGAAGGCGGCGAAGTGCATCACGCCGTCGAAGCCCTGCGAGAGCAGTTTTTCGAGCGTCTGGCGGTCGGAGACGTCTCCCTGGACGAACTCCACGCCGGGGGGGACCATGTTACTGCGGGCATGAGAGAGGTTATCGTAGACAAGGATAGAGTGTCCCTGAGCGGAGAGAATGCGGGCGACGGTGCCACCAATGTACCCGGCGCCTCCCGTTACCAATATTTTCACTGCGCTGTTGCCTCCGGCTTGATATTTATGCTTAGATGTTGGTCCTATTCCGTATCAGTTCTTTATAGCCCATCAGCAGGTTGTACGGGATTGGTGGAAGAGCCGCTAAATGCGGTAAATTCTTCCGCATCAACGAGTTCTCGGCGGCCTGATCGAGGGGTACAGCAGCCGCACCCCGGGAACGAGGAAGGGCTGTTCCCCGATTTTGGCACTGGGCGCACGCTTGCCGGGGTGCCGGAAGTAAACGAGGGGGGCGGTTCACACGTCGATTAGTCAGCCATACCCAAAATCGTGCAGGCAAGTAACTCGTTGGTGTGAGTGTGGGGGAGAAATGTCTCGCGGTATGCTAAAAGTAATCTCCCACACGAGGCCAGAAGTAATAACAGGTGTACACCGGGGTAATCCTCGGGGTGATACTGGAAAACGCAGGCAGCACTCGGCCAGAACGACGGTTGTTGGACGGAGCGCCAGGTTGAAGAGCGCGGGCTAATTGGCTGTTCAAGTGCAAGCACGAAGATTCCTGCAAGTGGGCCCCTAGAATTGTAATTTTACTCATTGATGCGCAACTTCTTTATCAAAGGTCAGGTTTTGAAAGACAGCTATGGCGACAAAGTCCTATAACCGCGGAACGTTCGGACTGCTCCCTGAACCCGAGGGACGCATGGGCTCGTTTGGAGCGGCTACGGTCATCAATATCAGCCTGGCAGCACTGCTTCTGTTGTTGACGATTGCACAGGTACATCAGGTGCAGGAGCACCGGTACGAATCGACGCAACTGATCTTTCCGGTGGAGCAGCCGAAGCCGCCAGTGCCGCCGGTGCCGCAGGTGAAGGTGATTCCGCCGCCGCCGGTGCAGGTGGAACGGCCGAAGATTCAGATGCCGAAGCCGTCGCCGGTGGAACCGCCGAAGGTAGCGGAAATCAAGATGCCGACGCCGGTGATGCCGAAGGTGGAGGCAGCTCCGCCGAAGCGGTTTACGCCGCCTCCGCAACCGAAGGTTGGGCTGTTTGAAAGCGTGAAACCCACGGCGGTGGCGAACAACATGGCAGCGCCGACGGTGAAGACGGGGGGCTTTGGCGATCCTCAGGGTGTAAA
Source organism: uncultured Acidobacteriota bacterium (assembly GCA_963825195.1). Classification (GTDB taxonomy): domain Bacteria; phylum Acidobacteriota; class Terriglobia; order Terriglobales; family Acidobacteriaceae; genus Palsa-343. The sequence continues at coordinate 1,769,828 of CAWGSD010000005.1, read as the reverse complement.
ACCCAACCCGACGGCTACGCGGCAGGCGACGGTCGCGGCGGTGGGGTCGTTCAACGCAGCTCCTGGAGTGGGCGCGACGGGCGCAGGCGCGGCACGGGCGGGCGCGGTGCAGGGCGTGCAGTTTGGCTCGGGCGTAGCGAACGGAGTTCCGGGCGGCCACGATCGGGGGACCATTGCGTCGGCGGGCTTCAGCAACGGCGTGGTGGGAGGAACCGGACATCAGGGTAGCCACGGCACGGTGGCCCAGGCCAATTTTGGCGGGAATGAATACGGTCCTGCTTCGGCGCCTCCGGCGCGGGCGCAGGAAGCGGCAACGACACCGATCGTGGTTTTGGCCAAGCCGCTGCCAACGTATACCCCCGAAGCACGTCAGTTGAAGATCGAAGGCGATGTGACCCTGCAGGTTCGTTTTCAGGCATCGGGGCAGGTGGAAGTGCTCCGGGTTCTGACCGGACTGGGCCACGGACTGGATGAACAGGCGAAGATTGCTGCAGAGCACATCCGCTTCAAGCCCGCGACAAGAGACGGCCGTCCCATCGACGAGGTCAGCGTGATTCACGTGACCTTCCAGATGGCATAGAAGAGCCGAATTCACGATCGAAACCCCTCCTGCGTGCTCGCGCGGGAGAGGACCAGCATCAGGCAGCGACAGAGAATCAGGAGTTAGAAAATGTTTCGCAGGCTTACGATTTTTGGCATGACCTTGTTGGCCGGGGTATCGGTTTCCCAGGCGAAGGAACATCACCGAAGCGCGCCACCGATCCCGCTGACGCCGCAGCAGCAGCGGCTGGTGCAGGAAGCGGTTGGACGCGAAAAAGAGGTGGTCAAGGAAATCCAGAAAAGCACCCCGGTGGTGCAGACGTACATCCAGGATATGCGTCCGGATCACGACCTGTACCAGGTACCGGTGCAGGACCAGTACATGATTGGCCGTGTGGATTTCAGCAGGGCCTTTGAAGCGGATGAGTACGGGATGCGGCAGCAGTCGCACGGCTTTTTCTCCGGTTCGATTCACTTCATGTCGGATCTGACCAAGGCGTTCCATCTGGAGAACTCGCCGACCGGCTTTATGTCGATGATGTTCATCGATCCGACCGGCTTCGACGAGCAGCATTATCAGTTCACGTTTGTGCGGCGGGAGTTTCTGGGCGCAGTGCGGACGTGGGTTTTCGATGTAGCGCCGAAGACCAAAGCGCCGGCACGGTTCATCGGGCGGATCTGGGTCGAGGATCAGGACGGCAACGTCGTTCGGTTCAACGGGACGTACATCAATAACCCCAACGACGAGGTCGGCCATTATTTCCATTTCGACAGCTGGCGGATGAACGTGCAGCCGGGAGTGTGGGCGCCGGGCGAGGTCTACATCGAAGACACGCTGCGCGACGGTCCGAATCACGCGCAGAGCTTCCGCGGACAGACGACCTTCTGGGGTTACTCGCTGAAGCTGCCGACGCGGGAGTCGGACGCGGAGTCGATGGAGATCGAGAACGCGCAGGACCAGAGCGAGAATGCCACCGACGTGAGCCCGCTGCAGTCGGAGCGGGCATGGGTTTCGGAGGCGGAGCAGAACGTGCTGGACCGCCTGACCCAGGCGGGGCTGGTGGCGCCACCCAGCGACTACGACAAGCTGCTGGAGACGGTCACCAACAACCTCATCATCAGCGACAATCTGCAGGTTCCGGGCGACATCCACTGCCGCGTGATCCTGACCGATCCGCTGGAATCGCTGGCGGTCGGCAACACGATCCTGCTGAGCAAGGGATTGATCGACGTGCTGCCGAATGAAGAATCGCTGGCAGCGGTGATCACCTTCGAGCTGGCGCACATCGTGATGGGACATCACATCGACACACGCTATGCGTTCAACGACCGGCTGATGTTCCCGGATACGGCGACCTTCCAGCGGATCATGATGAACCATTCGACGCAGGACAATGAGGAATCGGCCAAGAAGGCGGTGGAGCTGTTCAGCCATTCGGTGTATCACGACCGGGCGGCAGGGGTAGGCATCTTCCTGGAGCAGCTGGAGGCGCGGGAGAAGAACCTTCCGGCGCTGATGACGCCGCGGCTGGGAGATTCGCTGATGCGTGCGGATGGACAGCCGTGGCTGGCGGGACTGATGCAGGGAGCGCCGAAGCTGGACATGAAGAATCTGACCCAGATCGCAGCGCTGCCGCTGAACAGCCGGCTGAAAATCGATCCATGGGATGACAAGGTGTTTGCGCTGAACTTCAGGCCGGCGCCGCTGCTGAATGCGCAGGACAAGATGCCGCTGGAGATCACGCCGATCTACTTCCATCTGCAGAGGTATCAGGACCAGGCGACGCCGGCAGCCACTCCGGCGAACGCGGCTCCGAATGCGCCCGGAGCGCCTCCTGCTGCGGACGCAGCGCCCACTCAGCCGGCTGCGAGCGCACAGGCGCAGCCGCAGACGGGGCCGCAGTAATTGCATCGCGATGTCTTTCGGGACTGAACCAGCGTGCGGTTCGGAAAAACGAACCGCATGCCGCATCTTCTGCGGTTTGAGATGGGTTCAATCAACTGCCAGCGATAGAGCACCCGGCGGGCTGAGGGTGCAACCGGAGAGAATGTGTTCAAAAAATTCGCATATTTGCTCGCTGTAATGCTGGTGCCTGTTGTTTTAGCCGCGCAGAATCCGGAGTCAGCGGTGGGCGGCGGGGCATCGATGTGGGCCGGCGTAGGGGTTTCGTCGTTTAACCCGGATTATGCCTGCACCAGTTCGTCTCCATTCAAATGCAACACTCAGACGGTGGGGCCGGCCGTCTGGTATGACTTCAACCTGCATCCGAAGTGGGGGATCGAGGGCGAAGGACGGTGGATGAACTGGCATGGTTATGGCGACGAAGAGGAATCGGATTATCTGGGCGGTGGGCGCTACCGGCTGTGGCGGCATGGCCGCTTCGACGGGTGGGCCAAGGGGCTGGTCGGTGGAGGATGGATTACGACGCCCTATTATCCGCAGGCGGGCAGCCTGAAGGGCAGCTATTTCGTGGTCGCGCCCGGCGGCACGGCCCAATACCGGCTGACGCACCGGATTTCGCTGCGGGGGGATTACGAGTATCAGTTCTGGCCGTCGTTTGCGGGACCGCCGACCTATAACAACCAGGGCCAGCTGGTGCAGCACGACAGCGGCCTGACGCCGAATGGATTTACGGTCGGACTCTCGTACAAATTCCTCGGACATTAGAGAAGAGCGCGGCAGAAAAGAAAGCGGGCTGGGCGAAGACGCCCAGCCCGCTTTCTTTGGCCCGCAGTGCAGCCGGCCTTCGTTAGAAGTGGTAGGCCACGCCGATAACCGGGTCGTAGATGTTGTAGTAGACGTTGGTACGCAGGTCGTTGCCCGGGTAGTTGAAGGTCGGGGTTTTGACGACGATGCCACGGTATTCGGCGCGAATATCGAAGCTGGGACTGATTTCGTAGGCGATGCCGGCACCGTAGAGACCACCGATATTGGTATTCCGGCTGATATTAAAGGTGTTGGTCTTGGCGTCGTCGATGGGCGAGAACATCACGCCTGCAATGCCGGCCTCGATGAAGGGATTGAAGTTCCTGAAGTTGAAGCTGTAGACGTAGGCGCCGGAGATTTCCTGGATGCGGTCGTGGATGTGGTAATTGCCGCTGGGAAAGATAAAGTGCTGCACGTTCTGGGTGTACTGGTAGTTCAGTTCCAGCGCGCCATGGGGCGTGAGCATATAGCGATAGCTGGCCAGCGCACCACTGTAACCGACGGTGGCATGGAGCTGAACGGCGTTTCCGGAGGCGAAAGGCGGGATGACTGCGGAGCCACTTACGCTGATATCCTGCCGGCTTTCCTGCGCGAATGCCGGCACTGCCAGGAGCGGCAGCAGGCACAGAAACAACAACAACGATTTCTTCATTCGTCGGTGAACCTCTTAACAACGCCCTTCGGGAATTCTCCCCGCCGCGCCAGGGACAGGGCACAGCGGAAGCCCAAGGCTCCGTGAAATTGCAAACATCGAGGGGATGTCTACCTCGACATTGTACCTGCCGCAGGGCATTTCCACAGCTTAACGGGGAAGTTACTGCTCCGATGCGCGGGGCCGGGACGGCGGGGACGCATCGCGGTCGGGAGCGAGTTCTTCCGCTGCGCTGCGGCGCCCGCGGAGGCGCGGAGGATGGTCGGCAGCGGGCTCGACGCGCCAGGCGAAGGGATGGCCCCGTTCCGCGGCGAGATTTTTGACGGCTCCGAGAAACGCGAATCCGGCATGCGAAAGGCTGGACTGGGCGCGGTGGACAAGCCAGAGGCGGCGAGCGATCTTCAGTTCGGGAACGGCAACCTGCACGAGATCGCCGCGGGCGAGCTCGGGCTGCACGGTGAGGCCGGGCACCAGGGCGACGCCGTTGCCCAGCGCAACGAAACGCTTGATGGCTTCGAGGCTGGGCAGTTCCACACCCATGTTGAGCGGTGTCTGATGACGGGCGAAGGTTTCAATCACTCGCTGGCGGAGCGGTGATGCCACGGTGTGGGCGATGAAATTTTGCGCGCCCAGCTCGCGGATGGAGACCTGCTTCTGTTTGGCCAGGGGATGGGCGGGGTCGACCACGAAGGCGACGGTATCGGTATAGACGGCGATGGAGCGAAGGCGGGCATCTTCCGGGCGGAAGGAAAGAATGCCGAACTCGCCGGCACGCTCGAGCAGCTGGTCGGGAATGCGGCTGGCGAGAGAGCGCTGGACGGTGACGCCGATGTGGGGGCTGACCCGGCGGAAGGCGTCGAGTACCGGGAGGAGCCAGAGGCAGGTGTATTCGTTGGCAACGATGCTGAGGCGGCCACGCTCGAGGGAGCGCAACTCTTCGAGGGCGGTGACGGTTTCGCCGCGGAGGCGGAGGAGGCGTTCCGCGTAACTGCGCAGCAGCTCGCCGGAGGCGGTGAGGGTGCCTTCGCGGGAGGATCGCTCGAAGAGGGGCTCGCCGATCTCCTCTTCCAGCTTGCGGATGGCATGGCTGATGGCCGGCTGGGTGCGGCGCATGCGCTGGGCGGCGCGGGAAAAGCCCTTCTCTTCGACGACGGCGAGGAAGGTTTCGAGCTGGTAGAGGTCCATAAGCGAGACTCAGGTGCGCGGGGGCGGACCGCTTCAACATGCATAGTATTTATGTAAACGCAAAGAATTACAAATTTGCTTTATAACGAGGCGTTTGCGAAACTGGCAACACCGGGAGCAAGATGGCTCCAGGTGCAGTTTTTGCCGCCTGAATCACGCGTCTGACGCGGCCAGAGAGAAAATCTATGCCCCAGAATCGGATTCACTTCTTCGATACGACTCTGCGCGACGGCGAACAGTCGCCAGGGTGCAGCATGACTCACCACGAAAAGCTGGCGCTGGCTCATTCGCTGGCGGACCTGGGGGTCGATATCCTGGAGGCGGGATTCGCGATCGCCTCGGACGGGGACTTCGCGGCGATCACGGCGATTGCGGAGGCCATCCGCGGACCGAAGATTGCGTCGCTGGCGCGGGCGCGCCGCGACGACATCGAGCGGGCAGCGCAGGCCGTGGAGAAGGCGGCACGGCCGCGGATTCACGTCTTCCTGGCGAGCTCGGATATTCATCTCCAGTACAAGCTGAAAATGACGCGCGAAGAGGCGCTGGCGCAGGCGGCCGCGATGGTGGCACTGGCGCGGTCGTATGTCGAGGACGTGGAGTTTTCGCCGGAAGATTCGACGCGGACCGATCCTGAGTTTCTCTGCCGGTTTGTGCAGGCGGCGATTGAGGCGGGGGCTACGACGATCAACTTGCCGGACACCGTTGGCTACGCCACTCCGGAAGAGTACGCCGCGATGTTTCGCATGATCGGCGAGCGGGTGCCGGGGGCGGATGGGGTGATTCTGTCGACCCATTGCCACAACGATCTGGGGCTGGCGGTCGCGAACACGCTGGCGGCGATCCGGGCAGGCGCACGACAGGTGGAGTGCACCATCAACGGGATCGGTGAACGCGCGGGCAATGCAGCGCTCGAAGAGATCGCCGCTGCGCTGCGCGTGCGCGGGGATGTTTACCCTTATGAGCACGGATTGCGGCTGGAGAGGATTTACCCGGTGAGCCAGCAGCTGGCGAACACCATCAGTTTCGGGCCGGCTCCTAATAAGGCGATTGTGGGCGAGAACGCCTTTGCCCACGAAGCGGGCATTCACCAGCATGGGGTGCTGTCGAATCCGCTGACCTACGAGATTATGACGCCGGCCTCGGTGGGCGTACCCAATAACAGGATGGTGCTGGGCAAGCATTCGGGGCGGCATGCGCTGCGTTCGCGGCTGCAGGAGCTGGGATATCGGTTGTCGCCGGACGATCTGGACATTGCTTATCGCGCGTTTACGGAGCTGGCGGATCGCAAGAAGGCGATCTACGACCAGGATCTGATCAATCTCGTGGCCCACCATCAGCGGCACCAGGATCTGATTTCTACGGAAGAGCGGGCGGCTGCGAGCTGAGCAAGGCAGCTCAGAGCCGGTTAGCTAACAAGCGGTTAGCTGAAATCCGGTTAGCGAGGAAGCGGTTAGCGATAAAACGGCCAGCAGGTAGCGGGTTAGCGAGATAGCGAAAGCACCATCAGCAATCGACAGTTACGAGCGGGCTCGGAGCGTTCGGGCCGGCAAACACTACACCAACCTAAAGAGAGTTCATGGCGACGAAGCTGAAGATTCTTGTTGTGGCCGGCGATGGGATTGGGCCGGAGGTGACGGGCGAAGCGGTTCGGGTGCTGCGGTCGGTGGCCGAGGCGGGCGGATACGAATTTCAGTTTCGCGAAGAGCTGATCGGCGGCGTGGCCATCAAGGCAGAGGGAACACCGCTGCCGGAGAAGACGCTGAAGGCGGCGCTGGAGAGCGATGCGGTGCTGCTGGGCGCGGTGGGGGGCAACGAGTTCAACGCGCTGCCACCGAGCGAGAGGCCGGAGGCCGGGCTGCTGAAGATCCGCGCGGCGCTGGGCGGGTTTGCCAATTTGCGGCCGTCGTTTGCGTGGCCGGGGCTGAGCCAGAATTCGCCGCTGCGAGCGGAGGTCGTCGAGGGCGCGGACATTCTGTTTGTGCGGGAGCTGCTGGGCGGTTTGTATTTCGGCGAGCCCCGCGCGTGGGACAAGGACAAGGGCGCGGCGTGGAACACCATGCGCTACACCCGCGATGAAGTGACGCGGGTGGCGAAGGTGGCCTTCGAACTGGCGCAGAAGCGGCGGAAGAAGCTGACCTCGGTGGACAAAGCCAATGTGCTGGAGGTTTCGCAGCTGTGGCGGGCGACGGTGACCGAGGTGGCGAAGGCGTATCCCGAGGTCACGCTGGAGCACCAGTATGTGGACGCGATGGCCATGCACATCATGAATGCGCCGCGGAATTACGATGTGGTGCTTACGGAGAACCTCTTCGGGGACATCTTGTCGGACGAGGCGGGCGTAATTACCGGGTCGCTGGGGATGCTGCCGTCGGCAACGATCGGCGGGAAGGTGAATTTGTACGAGCCGGTGCATGGATCGGCCCCGGACATTGCGGGTAAGGGCATCGCGAATCCGCTGGGGGCGATTCTGACAGCAGCGATGGTGCTGCGCTATTCGGCGGGGCTGGAAGAAGAAGCCTCGGCGATTGAGGCGGCGGTGAAGCAGGTCGTAGCAGAGGGAGTTCGGACGGCGGATCTGGCGCGCGGGGATAAGTCGGTCAGGGTGTCGTCGACGACGGAGGTTGGGCAGAAAGTGATTGCGGTGCTCGGCGAGGTTCTTGAAGGACGGCAGATACGGGCACGGTAGCGCGATGTTACCTCGGCGGCTAAAGCCGCCACGCATTTGAGTGAACTACGGCACGGCTAAAGCCGTGCCCCTTCAAACACCGGGATTGGATATGGCAGGAAATCCGAAGACATTATTTGAGAAAGTTTGGGAGTCGCATCTGGTAGCGGAACCGGCGGGCGAGCCGACGCTGCTGTATATCGATCTACATTTGATTCACGAAGTCACGTCGCCGCAGGCCTTTGACGGGTTGCGGCTGGCGGGGCGCAGGCTGCGGCGGCCGGACCGTTCGGTGGCGACGGTGGATCACAATGTGCCGACGACGGCGAACCGGCTGGTAATCGAGGATCCCATCGCGGCGAAGCAGATCGACACGCTCAGGAAGAACTGCGTGGAGTTTGGCGTGACGCTGTACGACGTGGAGTCGCCGCGCCAGGGAATCGTGCACGTGATTGGGCCGGAGCTGGGGCTGACCAAGCCGGGGATGACGATTGTGTGCGGGGATTCGCACACGTCGACGCATGGTGCTCTGGGCGCGCTGGCATTTGGGATCGGGACTTCGGAAGTGGAACATGTGATGGCGACGCAGTGTTTGCCGCAGTCGAAGCCGAAGACGTTTCGCATCTCGGTGGAGGGCGAGCTGCCGGAAGGCGTGGGCGCGAAGGACATCGTGCTGGGGATTATCGGGCGGATCGGCACGGACGGCGCGACCGGCTATGTGATCGAGTATGCCGGATCGGCCATACGGGCGCTGAGCATGGAAGGCCGCATGACGGTCTGCAACATGAGCATCGAAGCGGGCGCGCGGGCGGGCATGATTGCTCCGGACGAGACGACCTTTGCGTGGCTCAAAGGGCGGCCGTTTGCGCCGCAGGGAGCGGATTGGGACAAGGCTGTCAGCGAGTGGCGGAAGCTGGCCACCGATGAGGGCGCGCAGTTCGATCGCGAACTGGTGATTCCGGCGATGGAGATTGAGCCGTTCGTGACGTGGGGAACCAATCCGGGGATGGTGGTATCGGTAACCGGCACGGTGCCTGATCCGGCGGCCGCGCAGGCGGATTCGGATCGGCGGGCATTCACGCGCGCGCTCGAATACATGGATCTGAAGCCGGGGACGCCAATCGAGGAAATTGCGATCGATCGCGTGTTTATTGGGTCGTGCACGAATTCGCGGATCGAGGACCTGCGGGCGGCAGCCAAGGTGGTCGCGGGGCACAAGGTTCACCAGAATGTGCGGGCGATGGTGGTGCCGGGCTCGCAGCTGGTGAAGGCACAGGCGGAGAAAGAGGGGCTGGACCAGATTTTCCGCGAGGCGGGATTTGAGTGGCGGGAGCCGGGGTGCTCGATGTGCCTGGGGATGAATCCCGACATTTTGCAGCCGGGCGAGCGGTGCGCTTCGACCAGCAATCGCAACTTTGAAGGGCGGCAGGGACGCGGCGGGCGCACGCATCTGGTGAGCCCGATGATGGCGGCAGCGGCGGCGGTGATGGGACGGTTCACGGATGTGCGGACGTGGGAATTCAGGACGAGCGAGGAAACGGTGAGCAGGTAGCTGGTAGCTAAGAGCCGGTCAGCTAAGAAGCGGTTAGCTAAAGGCCGGTTAGCGAGTGACACGTGGTGTCTGCAGAGGGTTGCTGAATGGAAAAGTTTCGAACATTGACGTCGAAGGTGATGCCGCTGGATCGGGTGAATGTGGATACCGATCAGATCATCCCCAAGCAGTTTCTGAAGCGCATTGAGCGCACCGGCTACGGCGAGTTTCTTTTCTTCGACTGGCGGAAGGATGCGGGGTTCGAGCTGAACAATCCGCGGTATGAGGGCGCGAAGATCCTGGTGGCGGCGAAGAATTTCGGCTGCGGATCGTCACGCGAGCATGCGGCGTGGGCGCTGAACGATTACGGATTTCGCTGCGTGATCGCGCCGTCGTTCGCGGACATCTTTCATTCGAATGCGGGCAAGAACGGGATTCTGCTGGTTACGCTGCCGGAGGAGCAGGTGCAGACGTTGCTGGACCGGGCCGCGCAGACGGACGATTACAAGCTGACGGTTTCGCTTGAAGAAAACGCGATTCATGATGAGCAGGGCTTTGCGACGAGCTTTGCCATCGATCCTTTCCGCCGCTACTGCCTGCTGGAGGGTCTGGACGATATCGGCCTGACGCTGCGGCATGCGGATGCTCTGGACCAGTTTGAAAAACGGCACGATGCGGCGTTTTGGGTCGCTCCTCGTCAGCCGGATAGCGTGAACGCATGATGCAGCTGTGCCTGGGGCAGGATTCCCTCAGGGGCTAAAGCCCCATAGATCGGGGCGAATATACGGCACGGCTAAAGCCGTGCCCCTTCAAAACGGCGGCTCCGATGGCAAGTGGGGGCGCTGTAGGTTTTGGATTTCTGGCACGGCTTAAGCCGTGCCGCTTTAAAACGGCGGCCCCGGGGGCTGGTGGGGCGCTGTAGGTCTTGGGTTTCTGGTGCGGCTGAAGCCGTGCCCCTTTAAAGCAGGAGCTTCGCACGAGGCTCCTTCAATACGGACTGGACAGGGAAAACGAAGAGCATGAGTTCGAACGGCCAGAACGGCAAGACCGCACCCGGCAAGCTGTATTCCATCGCTCTCACCGAAGGACCGAACCGCGCACCGGCGCGCGCGATGTTTCGCGCGGTGGGCTTCACGCGCGAGGACCTGGGCAAGCCGATTATCGGCATCGCGAACACATGGACGGAGATCGGCCCCTGCAACTACCACCTGCGGCAGCTCGCCGAAGCTGTTAAGGAAGGCATTCGCGAAGCGGGCGGCACGCCGATGGAGTTCAACACGGTGACCATCTCGGACGGGATCACGATGGGCACCGAGGGCATGAAGGCTTCGCTGATCAGCCGCGAGGTGATCGCCGACTCCGTGGAGTTGGTCGCGCGCGGCAATCAGTTTGACGGGCTGGTGGCGATTGCCGGATGCGACAAGAACATGCCGGGAACGGTGATGGCGCTGGCGCGGCTGGATATTCCTTCGCTGATGCTCTACGGGGGATCGATTGCGCCGGGGCATCTGAACGGGAAAGACCTGACGGTGCAGGATGTGTTCGAAGCGGTGGGCGCGCATGCAGCGGGCAAGCTGGACGATGCGGGGCTCGAAGCGGTGGAAGACAATGCGTGTCCGGGCGTGGGCGCGTGCGGCGGCCAGTTCACGGCGAACACCATGGCGATGGCGTGCGAGTTTTTGGGAATCTCGCCCATTGGGTTGTCGGGGGTGCCGGCGTTTTTAGGCGAGAAGCTGGCGGCTTCGCGCGAGGCGGGCCGGATGGTGATGGAGCTGGTGAAGAAGGGGCTGAAGCCGAGCCAGCTGATCACGGCGAAGGGACTGGAGAACGCGATCACCAGCGTGGCGGCAAGCGGCGGTTCGACGAATGCGGTGCTGCACTTCCTGGCGATTGCGCATGAAGCGGGCATTCCGCTGACGATTGACGATTTCGACCGCATCAGCAACAAGACGCCGCTGCTGTGCGATCTGAAGCCGGGCGGCAAGTATGTGGCGGTGGATTATCAGGCCGCGGGCGGAAGCCGCTTATTGGCGCAACGGCTGATCGAGGCCGGCCTGCTGCATGGCGAGTGTCTGAACGTGACGGGCAAGACGCTGAAGGAAGAAGCCGCAGCCGGGAAAGAAAGCGCGGGACAGGATGTGATCCACGCAATCAAGAGTCCGCTGAAGACGACGGGCGGCCTGGTGATCCTGAAGGGCAATTTGGCGCCGGAGGGCTGCGTGATCAAGGTCGCGGGGCACAAGCGCCTGGAGCATCGCGGGCCGGCACGCGTTTTCGACACGGAAGACGCGGCGTTTCACGCAGTCGAGTCGGGCGCGATCAAGCCGGGCGACGTGATGGTGATCCGCTACGAAGGGCCGAAGGGCGGGCCGGGCATGCGCGAGATGCTGGCGGTGACGGCGGCGGTGGCGGGCATTCCGGAGCTGAGCGAGACGGTGGCGCTGCTGACCGATGGGCGGTTCTCGGGCGCGACGCGCGGGCTGATGGCGGGGCACGTAGCTCCGGAGGCCGCGGTGGGCGGGCCGATCGCGGCGGTACGCGAAGGCGATGTCATTCATTTCGATATCCCCAACCGGAAGCTGAACGTCGAGATCTCGGATGCCGAACTCTCGGCGCGCATGAAGGAGTGGAAGAAGCCGGAGCCGCGGTTTAAGCGGGGCGTCTTCCGCAAGTACGCCGATTCGGTTTCGTCGGCGTCTGCTGGGGCAGTTACGAATTGAGGGTTGGAGTATTACGCGGAGAATAACTTGGCGACTGAGGGCAAGAAACGATATCGCGTAAAGGAGAAGTTTTGGGCGGCACGTGTCGTTAATGACGAGACTTGCGATTCACACAAAGAATCCGGCTTCGACGACGAACAGTTCAAGGCCGGCGACTTGATTTGGGCTTATCCCGCCAGCGCGGGGCTTGTCAGATTCACCTCATCGTCGGGGCACTCGACATTCTGTGCCGAGGCCTCAGTATTTGAGGACTGTACTGAACGAGATGTTTTGAGGTAAAGGGGGCAGATCATGTCTCGCAAGAACCAGACTAAGGCGCAGGGCGCGGTGGCCGGCACGGCCGCGACGCGGCTGACGGGGGCGGAGATTCTTTGGGCAACGCTGGAAGGCGAGGGCGTGAGCGTCGTCTTCGGTTATCCGGGCGGGGCGATTTTGCCGGCGTACGACGCGCTGCGGAAGTTTCCCATCCGGCATGTGCTGGTGCGGCACGAGCAGGGTGCGGCGCACATGGCCGATGGCTATGCACGGGCCTCGGGCAAGGTGGGCGTGTGTGTAGCCACGTCGGGGCCGGGGGCGACGAATCTGGTGACGGGCATTGCGACGGCCATGCTGGATTCGGTGCCGATGGTGTGCATCACCGGCCAGGTTTCGAGCAAAGTGCTGGGGACGGACGCTTTCCAGGAAGTGGATATCACGGGGATTACGCTGCCCATTACCAAGCACAACTACGTGGCCACGCGCGCGGAAGACGTGGCGCCGATGCTGCGCGAGGCATTTCTGGTGGCGCGGTCGGGACGGCCGGGGCCGGTGCTGGTGGATATCACGAAGGACGCGCAGCAGGGATTGGCGGAGTTCGACTTTGGAGCAGCGACACCGAGGCCGCATCGGCCGCACCCGATGCTGAAGACGGAGTCGGCGTCGATCCTGCAGGCGGCGGAGCTGATTCGGAACGCGAAGAAGCCGGTAATTCTGGCAGGGCACGGGATCATCCAGTCGGGCGCCTATAAGCAGGTGGTGACGCTGGCGGAACGGATGCGGATTCCGGTGGCGTCGACGCTGCTGGGGCTGGGGGCCTTCCCTGCTTCGCATCCGCTGTCGATGGGCATGATGGGCATGCACGGCGAAGCGTGGGTGAATCATGCGATCCAAACGTCGGATTTGCTGATCGCCTGCGGAATGCGCTTCGATGACCGCGTCACCGGATCGCTGGCGACCTATGCGCAGAACGCGAAGAAGATCCACATCGAGGTCGATCCTGCCGAGATCAACAAGAATGTGAAGGCGGATGTAGCGCTGATTGGCGATCTGAAGGAAGCGCTGGAGGCACTGCTGCCGCATCTTGCGCCGCGCGACACGAAACAGGAATCTGCATGGCTGCGCGAGATTGAGGCCGGCAAGGGCGAAGTGGCCGTTCGCGATATCAAAAATCTGCCGGACAGCGGGCATTTGTATGCGGCGCATGTGATGCATGACCTGTGGCGGGCAACCGATGGGAAGGCAATCGTAGTGACCGACGTGGGCCAGCACCAGATGTGGGAGGCGCAGTACTACAAGCATGATGAGCCGCGCACGCTGATCACGTCAGGCGGGCTGGGGACGATGGGCTTTGCGCTGCCTGCGGCGATCGGGGCAAAGATTGCGTGTCCGGATAAGGAAGTGTGGGTGGTTGCCGGCGATGGCGGCTTCCAGATGACGGCGGCGGAGTTGTCGACGGCGGCGCAGGAGAATCTGGATCTCAATGTCGCGGTGGTGAATAACGGCTATCTGGGAATGGTGCGGCAGTGGCAGGAGTTCTTCTACGAGAAGAATTACGAGTCGTCGCCGCTGCGCAGTCCAGACTTTGTGAAGCTGGCGGAGGCGCACGGGATTCCGGGGACGGCCGTCGGCAAACGTTCTGAGGTCGTACCCGCCATTGAGAAGGCACGCGGGCACAAGGGGCCGTTCGTCATCAACTTCATGGTGGAGAAGGAAGACTCGGTGTACCCGATGATTCCGGCGGGATCGGCGCTGCATGAGATGATCCGGCGGCCGAACAATCCTTTGGTAGAAACTTCCAGCGATAGGTAGGGCCGTGGATGATGTATGGATTGGTTTGACGGAGGTTTCAAAGGGCGAAGGCTGCGAGCTGGATTTGAGCGGAGCCGGAGCCTTTGTCTGGTGGGCGACACAGGCTGATTCTGAGGAGAGCTTTGTGCGCAAGCTCAAGGGCGCTCTGGAGCATTACAAGCTTGTCTTGCTCGACGCGACGGAAATCAGGAAGGTTGGGGAACCAGGAGAGGCCCCCGAAGAGCTTTGGGAAATCGTTGAGCGTGCCAGGGAAAACGAATCCTGGACCTTATTCGGGACGTTTCACATGTATCGCCACCACAATGCTTGAGAAAGGCTGTGGAAGGACATGTTGCATACATTTGTTGCGCTCGTGGAAGACAAGCCGGGGGTGCTGACGCGGGTGGCGTCGCTGTTTCGGCGGCTGAACATTAATATTGTGTCGCTGACGGTGGGTCATTCGGAGCGGGCGGGGGTGTCGCGGATGACCATCGTCTGCGATGCGTCGCCGACCGCGGGACACCGGATTGCGGCGAGTCTCTATAAACTGGAGAACGTGCTGCAGGTGGACGATATTGGGCAGTTGTCCCACGTGGCGCGGGAACTGGCGCTGATCAAGGTGGCGGCTACGCCGCAGTCGCGGTCGCAGGTGTTCGAACTGGCGGAGGTTTTCCGCGCGCGCATTGTCGATCTCGCGCCGGAGTCGCTGATGATCGAGATCACCGGCGTGGAGAGCAAGATCGAAGGGCTGATTCAGGTGCTGAATGAGAACGGCGATCGCATCCTCGAAATCTCGCGCACCGGGCGGATGGTGATGCGGCGCGGTCAGCATACCAGCAAGGTGCTGGAGGCAATGCGCGTTCCGGGGATGGAGACGGCGGAGGATTTGAGAGTGGAAGAAGAGACTCCCGCGCCCAGCGATGTGCTGATGGCGGAGGAGACAGGGCTGTCTTAACAAGGCTCAGAGCACAGAGCTCAGGGCGTTGCCGACCACAGAGGGCACGGGGAGCACAGAGGGCCGAGCGCAGGACAGAGCGGAGACGCTCGCGCGACGGGATTTTTGGTTACCGAGATTTCAATCACCCAGAAGAGGAAAAAGAATGGCAAAGACCTATCACGATCATGATGCCGATTTGTCGATCATCCAGCAGAAGAAGGTGGCCATCATCGGCTATGGCTCGCAGGGGCATGCGCACGCGCTGAACCTGAAGGATTCGGGCGTGGAAGTGCGCGTAGGGCTGCCGGCGACGAGCAAGTCGGTGGAGAAGGCGAAGAAGGCCGGTCTCGAGGTGAGTTCGGTGAGCGATGCGGCGGCGTGGGGCGACGTGGTGATGATCCTGACACCCGACCACTCGCAGGGCGAGACCTACGCGAAGGAAATTGCGCCGCACATGAAGAAGGGCAAGACGCTGATGTTCGGGCACGGATTCAACATCCGCTTCGGCGCGATTGCGCCTCCCGCGGACATCGATGTTTCGATGGTGGCTCCCAAGGCGCCGGGGCATCGGGTGCGCGAGGTGTTCACGGAAGGCGGCGGGACGCCGTGCCTGGTGGCGATTCATCAGGATGCGTCGGGGAATGCGCTGAAGCAGGCTCTGTCGTATGCCAAGGGGATCGGCGGGACGAGGGCGGGCGTGATCCAGACGACCTTTGCCGAGGAGACGGAAACGGATCTGTTCGGCGAGCAGGCGGTGCTGTGCGGCGGCACGTCGGCGCTGGTAAAAGCTGGATTCCAGACGCTGGTCGATGCCGGGTATCAGCCGGAGATCGCGTATTTCGAGTGCCTGCACGAGCTGAAGCTGATCGTGGACCTGATGTACCGCGGCGGCCTGGCGTACATGCGCTATTCCATCTCGGACACAGCAGAATATGGCGACTACACGGCAGGGCCGCGCATCGTAACGGATGAGACCCGCGCAGAGATGAAGAAGATGCTGACCGAGATCCAGAACGGCACGTTTGCGAAGAACTGGATCGAGGAGAACAAGACGGGGCGGAAGAAGTTCACCGAGATGCGGAAGCAGGAGGCGGGGCTGCAGCTGGAAGAGGTAGGCGCACGGCTGCGGGCAGCGATGCCGTTCCTCGATCCGGTGGAGGTGAAGGACGGAACGCCGGTACCGGCAGCGCAGAGGGAAACGGTCAACGCATAGAGGGAGGCCGGGGGATGCTTCCCCCGGCGTACCAGGGTGGTGAGTCTGAAGTTTATTGAGCCATTTGGCGGATTCGAACAGCGGCCCTCAGGGGCTGAAGCCCCTCGATTTTGCGGGCTTTGATGGCACGACTGAAAGTCGTGCCCTGATACAAGAGCAAACGAGCTTTACGGCAGGATTGAAGTCGGGGCCTGATACAACGCGATCTTTGTGACACGACTGAAATCGTGGCCTGATACAAGAGCAAAAGGACATTTCTTTAACGAACTGCGGACTCAGGACACCAGCAACGATTTTCATTTTGGTCTTTCCTGTGGGTCTCTCTTTTCCGGCCCACATCCTCCGGAACGCAGCATGATCGGACGACACCTCTATCCCGCGGTATTGGCTCCTTTGCTGAGCGCGGGTTTGCATGCGCAGGCGGGGCCGCACTGCCAGGTGGTGCCGAAGTCGATGGCGGCGATGCGCGGGTGCTACCGGCCGCTGCTGGTGTTCAGTCCCAGCGCGACGGATGGGCGGCTGCGACGGCAGTCAGTGCTGCTGGATGCGGCAGCGGACGACATGATGGACCGCTTCGTCCTGTTCACGCCGGTGGTGCAGGATGAGGCACGGGTCAATCCGCCGCGGGACGCACCTTACACGAAGCTGCCCGAGCGGGAAGTGAGCGCGGTGCGTCAGCGCTATGAGATTTCTGCCGGCACGTTTGCGGTGGTGCTGCTGGACGAAGACGGGACGGTACGTTTGCGGAGCGAGAACCCGGTTTCCGCGGATCGGCTGAACGGGGTGATCGACCGCACGGCGCGGCGACAGGCGGAGATGCAGCGGCCGCACGCGAATTAAGGCGCAGGTTTCTGTTGGCGACCCTCCGTTCAGGGGCAACGCACGGTTTTTTTCATCCCGCAGATCGCGATGCCCGTCACATTGCGAGGGGACGGTTCACAGGCCTCGAACCGTAGTCGTTTACCATTCAGGTATGGGGAGCCGCCTGCCCCAGGGGAGGGCTCATGGAGTCTTCGATCATCACCGATGTAAGCGTTGCTGCCACCATTCCGGGGCTGGTACCGGAGAATGAGAAAACCCCGCTGCCGGAGATTGTGGACGCGCTGCGGAAGGTGGCGGCTCTGAACGGGCTGACCGACTCTGAATACGAGTGGCTGGCGACGCACGGCGAGGAAGCACGTCTTCCGGCGGGCGCGCCCATGTTTCGGGAAGGCGATCCGGCAACGAAGATGTCGATTCTGCTGCGCGGCGAGGTGCATGTGCGGCGGCAGCAGGGCGGCCTGGCGTTGTTCGTAGGACGTTCGGGGCAAATCACCGGGGTGCTTCCCTTCTCGCGCATGAAGACCTACGGCGGCCAGGGGGTGGCGGCTTCGGATCTGTGGGGACTGCAGATTGATCGCGAGATGTTCCCGGATATGCTCGCGGCGATCCCGTCGATGGGGCAGCGGTGCGTCTCGGTGCTGCTGGACCGGGTGCGGGAGATGACGCGGCTGGAGCAGCAGACGGAGAAGCTGAACGCCCTGGGCAAGCTGGCCGGCAATCTGGCGCACGAGCTGAACAATCCGGCTTCGGCGGCGCAGCGGGCCGCTTCGGGGCTGATCGAAGAGCTGCGCACTTACGGACACCAGAAGTATCTGCTGGGCGGCCTTTGTCTGGACCCCGTGCATCTGGAGCGGATTCGCGACTGGCGGCGACGGATGGAGAAGCAGGCGGAGAAGCGGCAGGCGGCGGCGGCGGGAACGCAGCCGGAGCGGGAGGATCGTCTGCAGCGCTGGCTGCGCGAGCACGGGGTGGAGCAGCCGTGGCAGATGGTGCCGGACCTGGCGGAGCTGGGAACTACGACCGAGAACCTGGACGAGCTGACGGAGCTGCTGGGCGGCAATCACCTGGAGATCGTGCTGTCACAGTTCGCCTCGTCGGCGCGGACGGAGCGCATGGCGCAGGCGATGCTGGACTCGACCTCGCGAATCTTCGATCTGATCGCGGCGGTGAAGGATTATTCCTGGATGGATCAGGCGCCGATTCAGGAAGTCGACATACCGCAGTCGCTGGAGACGACGCTGACCATGCTGCAGTCGCGGCTTGAGCACGTGAAGGTGGAGCGGCGCTATGAAGCGGACCTGCCGCGCATTTCGGCCTACGGCAGCGAACTGAACCAGGTGTGGATGGCGTTGCTGGAAAATGCGCTGGATGCGATCCACGATAAGGGGTGCCTGGTGCTGGCGGTGCATCTGAGCGGCGAATTTGTGGTCGCAGAAATCTGGGACAACGGACCAGGGATTCCCGCGGAGATTCAGGGCCGGATCTTCGAGCCATTCTTTACGACCAAGGCACCGGGATCAGGACTGGGGCTGGGACTGGATACGGTGCAGCGGATTGTGCGGCAGCACCGCGGGTATGTCCATGTGCAGTCGGACCCCGGATCGACATGCTTCCAGGTGCGGCTGCCGGTGGAACCGCTGCAGGCGTACTGAGAGAGGCAGCTGAGAAGCGGTCAGCTAAAAAGCGGTCAGCTAAAAGGCGGTTAGCGATGGACCGTTTAGCGGAGATCCGGTTGGCGAGTCAAACGGTGGGCCTGCTCCAGATGGGGCAGGCCCGCTGTTTTAGAGGGAGTTCATGTTGAGCAGGAACTCGGCGTTGTTGCGCACCTTTTCGAGGCGGCTCACCAGCAGTTCCATGGCTTCCACCGGAGAGAGCGGGTTCAGCACCTTGCGCAGAACCCAGGTGCGCGGCGAGCTCGTCCTTGGGGATGAGCAGCTCTTCCTTACGAGTGCCGGAGCGCTGGATGTCGATGGCCGGGAAGACGCGCTTATCGACCAGCTTGCGGTCGAGGATGATTTCCATGTTGCCGGTGCCCTTGAACTCCTCGAAGATGACTTCGTCCATGCGCGAGCCGGTATCGACGAGAGCGGTGGCGATGATGGTCAGCGAGCCGCCTTCTTCGATGTTGCGGGCCGCGCCGAAGAAGCGCTTCGGCCGCTGCAGCGCGTTGGAATCGACGCCGCCGGAGAGCACTTTGCCCGAAGGCGGGACGATGGTGTTGTAGGCGCGCGCCAGACGCGTGATGGAGTCGAGCAGGATAACCACGTCGCGCTTGTGTTCGACGAGGCGCTTGGCCTTTTCGATCACCATCTCGGCCACCTGCACGTGGCGGGCGGCGGGCTCGTCGAAGGTGGAGCTGATGACTTCGCCCTTGACGGACCGCTGCATGTCGGTGACTTCTTCCGGGCGCTCGTCGATGAGCAGGACGATGAGCACGACTTCAGGATGATTGGTCGTAACCGAGTTCGCGATGGACTGCAGCAGCATGGTTTTGCCGGTGCGGGGCGGCGCGACGATGAGGCCGCGCTGGCCTTTGCCGATGGGCGTAAGCAGATCCATGACGCGGCCGCTGATGTTCTCGCGGACGGTCTCCATCTTGACGCGCTCCTGGGGATAGAGGGGCGTGAGGTTGTCGAAGAGGATCTTGTTGCGGGTTTCTTCGGGCGACTCGAAGTTGATGGCTTCGATCTTCACCAGCGCAAAGTATTTTTCGCCTTCGTGCGGCGGGCGGACATTGCCGCTGATGGTGTCGCCGGTCTTCAGATCGAACTTGCGGATCTGGGATGGAGAGACGTAGATGTCGTCGGGGCCGGGGAGATAGTTGTAATCGGGGGAACGCAGGAAGCCGTAGCCATCGGGCAGAATTTCCAGGACGCCTTCAGCGAAGATGTGGCCTTCTTTTTCGCTCTGGGCCTGGAGAATTTTGAAGATGAGGTCCTGCTTGCGGAGTCCGCTGGAGCCGGGGATTTCGAGTGTGCGCGCGATGCGGCTCAGCTCTGTAATGTTTTTTTCTTTCAGTTCAGCGATGGTCATGGATCACACCTGCGGTGAGGAATCGGTTGTCGAGGGGGCGTTGCCAGGAAGGGATTCAGGAATAGGTAGTTTGATGTGCGGGATCGTGCTGGATTTAATTTTAACCGGGAATGTCAAGCCGGAATGTGGAATGGAGTGTGAAACTGAATGTTAAACCGAGTGTGAGACCGGGAACGGCTCATGGATCGTGGATGCGCGCCGTGGGGGCGCCGCGCGTCGGACTTAGGCGGCGCGACGCTGCGGATGCGGCATGGCTACGGCTTCCTGACGAAGAACCGGCGGCACCGCTGCCGGGCTTTGCTCCCGGAAGCGGACCAGCACGTCATTCATAGTGTCCTGCAGCCGCGTGTTGGGCTTGTGCAGTTTGCGGGTAGCTTTGGAAGCAAGCTGGCAAAGCTGATACCGGTTGTTCACATGAGTGAGGGCGCCAAAAATCAATTCAGAACGCATGATGTATATATCTCCTTGCTTTTAACTAATCCGTCCAGTCTGTCGTACCGCTTATTGCTCGCAAAAAACCCGCCGAACCAAATGCTGGCCCTGTGCAGTGAAAAGCGACCGTAAGCTTTGCTTGTTTAGACGCGCAAGCTGTTACTTTTGGTCAACATTTAATTTCGTATTTCTGAAGAACCGTCCACTGTGCGGATGCGTCGCTCGACGCCCGGTACACCGTTTAGCCGCCGCAGACGAGAAGGGTGCCGTCCCCTGGGGGGAAGGTATTCCATTCTGCTTGTCCGGGATGCTGAGACAGCGTGGCAGTTGCGGCCCGGGGAACGAATCGACAACCTTGAAAATACCCCCCGTTTGCGCATAGGTCAACTATTTTTTTCATAGGGGGCCCCGACGATGGTTACTAAAATTGGTAGTCCTTTGGTAACTATAAGCAGCAGAGTGAATTAAAAATGGAAATCTTCCACTCCGGGGGGAGGGGATCGTTTCCAGATGTACGGAAATCTGTAGATTTAGCGGAGGGGCACCGGGAGCCGGAGGGAAATTGGGCTTTGTTTTCAACGCAGGCAGGACCCTGCGCTGGCTCTGGAAAGGCTTCATTTCTTTGCAGAACAGGCCGTTTACTCGTAGCGAAGGGCCTCAATGGGGTCGAGGTTGGCGGCGCGGATGGCCGGAATCATGCCGCTGATGATGCCCACGACGGCGAGAATCACGGTCGCCAGGACCAGGCTGGCAGGGGAAATCAGAAGCCGGATATCCGCAGCTTCGGCATGGCTGGCCAGGGCGCTGTAGAAGGTGATGCGGCCGACGCCGATGGAGACGGCATAGGCGAGGGCGATGCCCAAAACTCCGCCGGCTCCGGAGATAACCAGCGCCTCGGACAGGAATTGCAGGAGGATGTGGCGTTTGCGGGCTCCAAGCGCTTTTTCAATTCCGATTTCTTTCGTTCGCTGCTGCACGGCCACCAGCATGATGTTCATCAAGCCAATGCCGGCGATGCCGAGGGTGAGGGCTCCGATGAAGAACAGGAGCGCCTCGAGAGCGATGGTAATGATCTGGAACTGGTGCAGCTGGTGCATCAGATTGGCGACGAAGACCGCGTTGTGGTCCGAGGGCAGGAAGTTGTGCATGGCGGCGAGCGTGTTGCGGACATCCTGCTCCACGGCAGCATTATCGCCGTGGTAGGTCATCCAGATACCGCCGAGGTAGCGCAGGTCGGCGAAGTCTCCAAAGGTATTGAAGGGGACATAGAGCTGGCGGTTGATGTTATCGTCGTTGCCTTCCTGCATCTTGGGCTCGAGAACGCCGATGACGGTGAAGCCGATGCCGTTGATGCGGATGCGGGCGCCGATGGGATACTGGCCGCCGAAGAGCTTGGTTTTGGCCTCGGAGCCGAGGACGGCGACATGGGCGCGGTCCTGATCATCCTGATCGGTGTAGAAGCGGCCATAGGCGATGTCGAGCTTGAGGATGTTGGCGATCTCCGGCCGGTAGCCGTTGATGTCCCAGGTGTACTGGTGCTGATCGCTGGCGACCGGCTCGTCCTTAAACATGCCTGGGGAGATATGGACGAGGCCGGGGACGGTGGCGCGGAGGCGGTCGATGTCGTCCTGGGTGAGGCGGACCTGGACGCCGGCTTTGCTGCCGCCGGCCTGCTCGGAGGTGCGTCCGGGGAAGACGCCGATGAGGTAGGTGCCCCACTGGGCAAAGATGGCTTCGATGGCGCGGCCGAAACCGGCGCCATAGGCCAGCAGCAGGACGACAGTGGCAATGCCCCACGCCATGCCGACCATGGTGATGAAGGTGCGGCGGCGGTTATAGACCATCGCCTCCCAGGCCTGACTCCAGATATCACGCAGCATCCAGGGCCTCCCATGGAAGCGGGTAACCAGCAGCCAGCGACCAGCGGCCAGCCAGTAGCCCGTAGCTGGAAGCCGGCAGCGAGAAGCTGGTGCTGGACGCTGGAGGAACTTTACTCACGGCGCAGCGCCTCCACGGGTTCGAGAGCCGCGGCCTGGCCGGCAGGATAGAGTCCGGCCACGATGCCGCAGAGGCTGAGGGAGCCGAGGGCCAGTGCCGCGGACCAGGGCTGGAGTCGAGGCGGATCGAAGCCCTGCATGCCGTTGCCAACAGCGCGCTGGAGGATCCACATGAAAAGCGCCGAGCCTCCGATGCCCAGCAGGCCGCTGACACCGGTCAGGGTAAGGCCTTCGAGGAAGAACTGAAAAAGGATGCTGTGGCGGGTGGCGCCCAGCGCCTTGCGCAGACCGATCTCCTGGGTGCGCTCGCTGACCGAGACCAGCATGATGTTGACGATGCCTACGGCGCCGAGGCTGAGGGTGACGAGACCCACGCCACCGAGGAAGATGTCCATGGCGTCGAAGATTTTGCCCACCATTTGCTGGGAGTTGATGGTGTCCCACTCATTGAAGGCGTCGGGCGCATGGGGATCGAAGCCATGGCGGCGGGCGATGATTTCATGCACTTCGTTTTTGGCGATGATGTTGTCGCCGCGGACGCGGGGCTGGTACTGGATGGTATCGATTGAGTCTCGGGGAACCGCGTAGCCCTTGAGCGGGAACATCTCCAGCATGACGGTGAGCGGGATGTAGACCTGCTGGTTTTGGTTATCGTTGTTGCCGAAGCCGGTGTGGCCGGCGATGCCGACGACCTGAAAGCGGGTGCTGTCGAGGGTGACGTATTCGCCGACGGCGGGACGGCCGGGAAAGAGCAGGACCGCGCTCTTTTCGCCAAGCACGATGACGCGATTGTGGTCGCGCATATCGCTGTCGCTGAGGAAGCGGCCCTGCGCGATGGGCAGAAATCGAATGGCGTCGTAATTGGGCTCGACACCGTTCACTTCCCCGCCGGCGGTTTCGTAATCGCTCTGTTCCTTGATGTCGTTGCGCTGAATGAGGGCGGTGACGGAGCGGACATCGGCGGCCTGGATACGGATGGCCTCCGCGTCGGCACGGGTGAGATAGTACCAGCGCATGCCGGTGTGCTGGCCGGGAACGGCGGGGACGTTGCCGCCCCACATCATGATGAGGTCGTTGCCGAGGGAGGCAAACTCGCGCTTCTGGCCGGAGCGGAAGCCTTCGCCGACGGAGATGAGGAGCAGCATGGAGCCAACTCCCCAGGCGATCCCAAACATGGTCAGGAAGGAGCGGAGTTTGTTGGCCCGGATGGCAAGGAAGACCTGCCCGAAAGTGTCGCTCAGGCTCTGCATGTCCTGCTGTTTAATACGCGGACGGGAGGCGCGGGGTTCCGCGTGGAGTACGTTCGGGCCAGTTATCGAATCGTCCGGGCGATGGACCGCGCCGCATGCATGGCGCGGCCCCTGACGCCAGGACCTGTTAGCAGGCCGGACCTCAGTCCGGGACGTGCTATTTGGAAGTGGAGATCACCTGCAGAACCGCGTCCGCGTTGGGCTGCGACTGGCGCAGATATTCGCCGATCCGCGTCCGCTCCTCCGGAGAGAGGGTGGGAACAAGTGCAAGCATGCGGCGCATCGTGGTTGCCACGTCGTCCACCAGGTTCATGACACGAATTGCTTCGCCGGAAAGGGGCATAGACTTTGTTGACCTCTGTGCTCATTTTCGGGCATGAAGGGGAATTCGGCAAAGCGCGGCCGTTGGGCTGCTGAAATTGCAGGAGAATATGTTCCATGAAGCACATCGAGGCGGCCGACGATCTGCGCCGGGCCGTGGATGAGTACGAGACGAAGTTCCTCGCGGTTTCGGAGGAGCAGGTCGGGCGGTCACGGGGGCCGGAGAAGTGGTCGCGCAAACAGATTCTCGGCCACCTGATCGATTCCGCGACGAATAATCACCAGCGGTTTATCCGCATGCAGCTGACGCCGGAACTTCACTTCCCCAACTACGAACAAAGGGAGTGGGTGAGGCTGAATGATTATGCGGGGCGGCCGTGGAGCGAGCTGGTTGCGCTTTGGGCCGCATGGAACCGCCATCTGGCGCACGTGATGGAGCGGATCGCGCCGGAGAGCCTCGGCCACCGCTGGGACAGCGGCTCAGCGTGGCAGGATCTGGAGTTCGTAGCGACGGATTATGTGGTGCATCTGCGCCACCACGCCGATCAGATCGTGCAGAGGGACTGATCCGACCCGGCCTTCAGGCTCTTTTCCTCTTCGAGGTAAGCCTTCACGTAATCGAGGTAATTGCGGGCGTACTTGAGGATCTCCTCGCGGTCGTCGGAGGTCAGGTCGCGGCGGATTTTGGCAGGGACACCGGCGACCAGCGAGCGCGGCGGGACGACCATGTTCTCCGGCACGACCGCGCCGGCGGCTACGATGGAGCCTTCGCCGATGCGGGCGTTGTTGAGGATGACGGCTCCGATGCCGATAAGGCAGACGTCCTCGACGACGCAGCCGTGCACGGTGGCATTGTGTCCAATGGTGACCCAGTCGCCGACGATGACGGGGTAGAGATAGCGCATGCCGTGGAGGACGGCGCAATCCTGCACGTTGGAGTGGGCGCCGATACGGATGGAGTGGACGTCTCCACGGACCACGGCGTTCATCCAGACGCTGGAGTGGGAGCCGAGTTCGACATCGCCGATGACCTGCGCCGAGGGATCGACGTAGCAGGTGGGTGGAATCACGGGGGTATGGCCCTGATAAGTGCGGATCATGCCCACAGTTTAGTCTCGTTTTCGCTATGTGGACCTGGGATTCAGCGGTGTTGGATAGAGTCAAAACTGGACTTCGGGCCCCTGAACAATATCCGGACGCAGGCCGGTCAATATGCCGTTCCCGCCTGACGGCAGACAGGCGAGATCTTTGGGTTCCATGGAGTCGGCCGCCCGGAATCTTCGTCTCCTGCTTTTCATGTGCAGCACATGCAACTATGCTGTAAACATGACGAGGATGATCCAGGTCCGAAATGTTCCGGAGGGCCTTCACCGTACGCTGAAAGCCCGCGCCGCCACGGCGGGTATGTCGCTTTCCGACTATCTGCTCGGCGAACTCCGGGAAATTGCAGAGCGTCCGACGCTGCGCGAGTTCCGCGAACGGCTGCACCTCCGCAAACCGGTTGCGGTGACCTTGAACACCGCCGATCTGCTGCGTGAGGAACGTGGGGCGCGATGATTGTGCTGGATGCGTCGGCAGCTGTCGACTGGCTGCTCCAAACTCCGGCGGGACAGCGCATCGAGGAACGCATCTACGCACGCCAGGACACCCTGCACAGTGTGCATTTACTCGACGTGGAGTTTCTTCAGGTCCTGCGGCGCCTTGTGCTTCAGGGCACCCTGACGCCGGGAAGGGCCGAGCAGGCTATCGAGGATTTGCTCGCTCTTCGGATCACGCGCCACGCCCCAGCGCTGCTGCTCCCGCGGATATGGCGGCTCAGGCAAAACCTGACTGCCTATGATGCCGCCTATGTAGCCCTGGCGGAAGAATTGCGCGCGCCATTGATCACCCGGGACCTTCGCCTAGCCGGGGCTCCAGGCCACAAGGCTGCAGTCGAGGTCTTCTGAGGACGCGAGAGGTAAGGGATGCCGGTCTTACGGCCCAAAGCCTGTGCACTGGATCAGACACCCGCTGGCTGATTTATCCTCAAAAGAATCATGCAGGATGACGGAATTCCCCAGCTGACGGGCTGGAGCGAGGCGGAACTCGATCAGGCATTTGCTGCGGTCGCGCGGACGGTCGAGGAGTCGGCGCGGTCGCTGGCATCGCCGGAGGAGAAAGAACAGTTTCGGCTGTATTGGCTGGGGCGCAAGCAGGGCCGCCTCAAGGCGATCAGCGACGCGTGGCTGAAAGCGGCGCCGGTTGAAGCGAAGAAGCTGATCGGGCAGCGCTTCAACACGCTGAAGGCGGAGGTTGAGCGGCGGCTGGAGCAGGCGGCCGGATCGACGGCGGACAGCGCGCTGGACGCAGAAGCAATCGACATTACGCTGCCGGGAACGCGGCGCAGGCTGGGCGCGGAGCACCCGCTGATCCGCACGTGGCAGGAGATTGTCGGGATCTTTCAGCGGATGGGCTATTCGGTGGGCGTGGGGCCGGAGGTGGAAACCGACTACTACAACTTCGAGTCGCTGAATTTTCCGCCCGGGCATCCGGCGCGCGATACGCAGGACACGCTGGTGGTGACGGGGCAGGAGCGCAAGCCGCTGCGGGAGCGGCTGCTGATGCGGACACATACGTCGCCGGTGCAGATCCGGACGATGGAGGAGCAGCCGCCTCCAGTGCGAATTGTGATTCCGGGTAAGGTGCACCGCAACGACGCGGCCGACGCCACGCACTCGCCGATCTTTCATCAGGTGGAAGGGCTGTGCGTGGATACGAACATCACCTTCGCCGATCTGAAGGGGACGCTGGATCATGCGATGAAGGAGCTGTTCGGGTCGAGCGTGCGCACGCGCTTCTTCCCTTCCTTCTTTCCGTTCACGGAGCCGAGCGCAGATGTGCAGATCAGCTGCCCGTTCTGCGGTGGCTCGGGCTGCCGGAAATGCAAGTATTCGGGATGGATTGAGCTGCTGGGGTGCGGGATGGTGGACCCGGCGGTGTTTGGGTTTGTCTCGAAGAAGCAGCCAGGCTATGACCCGAAGAAGGTCAGTGGATTTGCCTTCGGGATGGGGATTGATCGCGTAGCGATGATGAAGTATGGGATTGGCGATATTGGGCTGCTGTATTCGGGGGATTTGCGGTTTTTGGAACAATTCGGGTGAAGCAGGGATGAAGCGGTCGGGGTAAAAGCGGTTAGGCCAGGTACGGTCAGGGATAGAGCGGCCAGGCACCAAACGAAGACTGTGAGTTGCGCATGAGGGTGAAGCAGTTTCGCGATTTACTGGTCTGGCAGAAGGCTATGTCTCTTGCTCGTGAAATCTACCGGCTGACCCAGGGCTTTCCAAAAGAGGAGTTGTTTGGTTTATCTAGCCAGATGAGGCGAGCTGCAGTATCCATCCCCAGCAATATTGCAGAAGGACAAGGCCAGCTCACCGATAAGGGATTCGTTCTTTTTCTCAGCCGTGCCAGAGGATCACTGTACGAGTTAGAAACACAGGCTGAATTAGCCGAGAGCCTGGGCTTCCTGACTCAAGCGGCACTGGATGAGCTTTTGACCGATTGCGCTGAGGTCGGCCGCATGCTGCACGGGCTGGTGAATTCTATGAAAGAGGAGAGATAGCAGAGCAAGGTTTTGCTGGCCGTCTGATTCCTGGCCGTTTTACTCCTGGCTGCTGGCGCACTTAGTTCCATGAAAATACTTTCTACTTGGATTCGCTCTTACGTTCCGGGCATCACGGCTTCCGATCGGGAGCTGGCCGATGATCTGACGCTGCGTGGCATTGCTGTCGAAGGCGTGTTCGATCTGGGCGCGCATGGGTCGCTGTTTGAGATGGACATCACCACTAATCGCGTCGATGCGATGAATCACTATGGCATTGCGCGGGAGGCGGCGACGATTTATGGGCTGGAACTAAAACCGCTGGACGGCGTGCTGGCTGCTGACCGTCTTTCTCCTGGCCGTACTGGCCCTGACAGCACTATCCCTGGCCGCTCTTTTCCCATCTCGATTGAAGAGCCGAAGTTGTGCGGGCGGTTTACCGGCCGGGTGCTGCGCGATGTGACGATTGCGCCTTCGACGGGCATCGTCGCGGAGCGGTTCCGGCTGCTCGAGCAGAAGCCGATCTGGAACGCTGTCGATGCTACGAACTACGTGGTGCTGGCCATGGGGCATCCGACGCACGCTTTCGATCTGGACAAGGTGGAAGGCGGGATTATCGTACGGCGGGCACGCAAGGGCGAGAAGCTGAAGACGCTCGATAGCGTGGAGCGCGTGCTCGATCCCGACGATCTTGTGGTTGCCGATGAGAAGAAGGCGCTGGGAATCGCCGGCGTGATTGGCGGATGGGACACGATGATCACGCCGGAGACGAAGAACATTCTGGTGGAAGCAGCGTGGTTCGATCCGGCGACGGTGCGGCGATCGTCGAAGCGGCATCTGGTGCACACCGACGCCTCGCATCGCTTTGAGCGGGGCGCGGACTTCAATGCACCGCCGGTGGCGTCGGCGCTGGTGAGCCGCATCATTCTGGAAGCGGGCGGGACCGCCGTCGGCGAACTTGTGGATGAGATTGTCCCAGAGGTTCAGGCGCGGACGGCGAAGCGGTCGAGCATCCGCTTCAGCGTGAGCGAGGCGAAGAGGATTCTGGGGCCAACGGAGGAGACGGAGGGCATTACCGCGTCGCTGACGGAGAAGATTCTCACCGGCCTGGGCTGCGGCGTGACGAAGCTGGCGCATCCGGTGGAGGGCTCCGGCGCTGCGCCGAGTCAGGATCTCGATCCGTCGCGTGCGGTGCTGGGAGAGACATCTCTCGCGGGCAGCCGGACGCCGGATGGCTTATTCGAAATTGCGCTGCCGAGCTGGCGGCTGGATCTGGAACGCGAGATCGATCTGATCGAGGAAATCGCGCGCGTCTATGGCTACAACCGCTTCCGCAATACGCTGCCGAGCTTTGCCGGTGTGGTGGTCGAGCTGCCGTGGGCGGAGAAGGAAGCGACGCTGCGGCGAACGCTGCTGGCTTTGGGCTGGAACGAAGCCATTTCCTCCACCTTCTGCTCGACGCAGGACGCAGCTTTGTTTGTGCGTGAGCCGGGAGCGGTGGTCGCGATTGGAAATCCGCTGAGCGAAGAAGCGGGCATGCTGCGGCCCTCGCTGTTGCCGGGCATGCTGGAGATGCTGGCGCTGAACCTGAGCCGCGATGTGGAAGCGGCGGCGCTGTTCGAGATGGGCACGGTGTTCGGCGGCAGTTCTGAACGCGTGGAGGAGCGGCCTTCTCTGGCGATCGGGGCAACGGGCAAAGCATTCAGCGCCAGTGAGGCGGATTTCTACGAGCTCAAGGGAACGGTGGAGACGCTGCTGGGGAGATTTTCCTCGCGATCGCTCTATTTCGACCGCTTCCCTGCTGCTTCGGGATTGATGCCGGCGTGGCTGCATCCGGGGCGCAGCGCGCGGGCGGTGCTGGATGGCGCGACGGTGGGATTCTTCGGGCAGCTGCATCCGGCCGAAGCGGAGCGGCGCAAGCTGAAACAGACAGTTCAGATTGGGGAGATCTGGCTGGACCGGCTATATCGACAGGAACTGCGGCAGCCGGTATTGCGGGAGCTTTCGCGCTATCAGCCGGTGCGGCGGGACTTCTCCGTAGTGCTGCCGGATGGGGTCAGCTGGTCGTCGATTGCGGCCGCGGTCGAGGGGTTGGCGATTGCGGAGATGCAGAGCTTCGCGCCCAGAGAGGTGCTGCGGGGCAAGCTGGTGCCCGCGGGGCACTATTCCCTGCTGCTCGGTGTGGTCTTCCAGTCGCACGAGCGAACCCTGCGCGAGGAAGACGTGCAGAACTGGTCGCAGCAGGTGGTAACGGCGCTGGAGTCGGCGGGGGGCAAGCTGCGCGTGTGAACACGCGGCTCACGCGCCTGCCCGGATGGCTGCTGCCGGCGGGCGCCGCGGTTATGCGGCTTCGTGGCGATCGGTGTCGAGGGTCGTGGCGTTGTCGGGCCCCACGTCGGTATGAGGATCGGAGCTGGTGTCCCCGGGAAGGCGAGTGCGGAGAGGTTCGGCTCCCATCGCCTCGGCTTCCCGTTCGTAGGGGTCGGGGTTCGCTGTCGCCTCGATCAGGCCCTGTTCGGCGATGATGTTCTCCGGCAACTCATTGCGCTCGATGGTGAGGTAGCGCTCATCCTGTTCGAGAGTGGGGCCCACGTGGCGAATGGCATCGACTGCGTTTGATTTCTGACCCTGCGTGCCTTTCTCCTGGTTCTTCCCTTTGCTCCGATGATCGGACATAAGTTCCCTCTCGTGGTTCGGAGCGCGGGGTCCGCGGATCGAGTTGCCTGGCGGAGACTGGAAAGCGGAACGGCTGCGGGAAGGGCCGGGGGCCTCAGGGGCTGAAGCCCATCTGTTCTGGCGATCCTTGCGGCACGACTGAAGTCGTGCCCTGACTTTAAGGTTGCTGTGTAAGTGTTTTAGGATGAGCGGGTAACAATCTGCGGAAGAAATTTTGTGCGTTTTTTGTGCGGCCAAATGATCGCCCACGGTCGTATTGCGCTAAACCTGAAACTTCCGTAAAGCCGGTCACTCGGCCAGAATGCTTGGCGAACGAATCTTGCAGCCCGTCTGCCCCGCAAATTGAGCCCGGTGCGGTGATCCACTGTGGCTGGTTGGATCTTCTGGACTACGTTGCCGAATCGCTCGCTCGTCCGGCTGCAATTCGGCACGCAAACCTGAGCATTAAGGTAGTTTCCCCTTCGGCCCAATCCAAAACTGAACACCGTTGCTTATACTCTTGAGTTGATTTGTCCGCTCATCGTCGGCTCGCGTTGCCCAGCCAATCCAATATCCGTGAAAGGCAGTGAATGACAGCATCAAGTTTTCATGTACCTCTTGATTGCCACGGCCAGCTGCACATTGCCCCGTCAACATTACGAACAACAGATTCTCCTGCTGGAACGATCCAACGTCAGCCCCGTCTGGTGCAATGTAAGGCGAGTGTGCGAAGGCATGGATGATCTTCCCCGCAATGGCTCGAACATCTCCGGCATCCATCGATGTGGGAAAACTCGCGTCTGGAAAACACCCGGGATCGATCACAAAGTAGGATCCTTTCGAGGTGTACCCAGGATCAGCGGAACTACCTGAAACCGAGATGGACATCAGCACCTTAACGCACTGCCTGGATGGATCCCTGGGTGGATGGTAGTCAAATCCATCGGGAATCTCTCCATCAGTTGTCGCCGTCCACCCATCCGGCACATGGAACTTCACTCCCAAACCCTCGTTGGTGTATGTTCCCTCCGACAGCACCCCATCGGGTATTTTGGGGAACCTCGACTTCGCAAACCCAACAGCTGGAACTGACAGGGTGCAAGCCAGAATTGTTGCGATCACGCGACTCACCGCACCTCCCAGGACTTCCTCACACGAATCTACTACTCATACGTCAGGAGAGTGCGCAACTACGTTACTGATCGGCATCTCGGACGTTTCGGTCTGTCGGGACATAGCCGTTCGTTGCCAGGATTTGTTCGTTTTTGTGCGGCCAACCTGCCAATCCTGGCAATTGTGGCAATCTGGGCAATTGAAGAATCAGCAAGTTATATGTTTTCAATAAGCGCTTGAGTCGTGCCCTGATACAAACGCCAACAAGCGATTCTTTAACGAACTGCGATCTTTTCGGCACGACTGAAGTCGTGCCCTGATACGCAAACGCCAACAAGCGATTCTTTAACGAACTGCAGACTCGGGTCACCAGAGCTTGTTCCAGCCGGCCAGAGAACTGGTTAAAGGACTTCGACGAGGCGGGGATAGAGGCCGGCGTGGCTGGTTTGGTAGAGCGCGAGCAGGCGCTGGCGCATCAGGTAATAGGCCGACGCGGCTTCGTGCAGGTGGAAGGGAATGAGGCTGCCGGACTGGCGGGCTACCCGGTGAAACATCAGGGTGTACTCGATGCGGCGGACAGACTGACGGAGGCGGAGAGCGTCACGGCGGATCCGTTCGGTGACGATGACTCCCTCATCGAAATTCCAGCGCTGGGCATGGGCGGCAAGCTGCAGCATGAGATCGGCGTTTTTGCGCATTTTGCGCAGGCCTTCGCGGCCGCCGAGCATGAGCCACATATCCGGGGGCTCGAGATTGATCTGGCCTTCGCGAGGCTCGAGGAAATCACGCGCGACCCAGCTGACGTGATCGAAGTCGATGTGCTGAATGGCGGAAAGCAGCTCTTCCCAGCTTCGCCCATCGAGGCGAATGGAGAAGAGCTGGGTGCGGACAGCCGTAGCCAGCAGGCCGATGACAACCGCGGCGAGGAGGAGGAATGGCAGCAAGGGGACGCCTCTCTAAACCGTCTTGTGCGACAACCGCGAGCCCGGAAAGACGGGACGCTTCAGTGTCCTGCGTCAAGCCTTCGAAGATCGTACTCGACCCTTCGGTGGAGCGCAAGAATATAGTCCTGCAACTCTGGTGCTATTGGCTGGCGTTCCGGCTCCGGGATCCACAGCTGTACGACGATCCAGCCCATGGCGCCGATCCAGGCAATGATACGAAAGTGGTCAATTCCGTAAAAGTAACGAGCGGTGCCAAAAAAACTCTGCAGGGCGGTGGTAATCACCATGACGCCCGACCACGCGGTAAGCCCCTGTCCCACAGCCATGACATGGTTGCGCCAGCCGAGACCCAGCCGGTTGGCGGTGAGACTCATGGCCACGAACAGTTCACAGATGACCAGGCTGGTGAACAGGTTGCCTCGAATGCGCCAGGCGGTGAGGGCGGTTTGCGCGGGAGGTGTAACCCACCAGGCGACGAGGGCGGCTACGACAGCACCGCTGATGCCGGCCGCCGCGAAGAGAGCCCGGGCGTCGCGAACCCAGCTGCCGGTGGGGCGCAGGACGATGCGGGCGATCTCAAGCGCGACACAGAGCTGGAGGGCGAAATCCAGCCACATGGCCGACCAGAAGACCCGCCGGTACCAGAAGGGCGAGCTGTGGATGTAGATAAGGAAAAGCGTAACGGAACGCAGGGTGGCAAAGACGGTGTAGGCGGTGAGGATGGGAAACTGGCGCCAGCGAGCACGCCCCAGCAGCACCACCATGAGGGCAACAGTCGAGAGAGAAGCTCCCGCCCACAGGAGGTTATCCACCGCGGTGAAGTTCATTGCCTCGTCCCGGTCCTGAAGAGTTTTCCTGAGACGCAGGGGGGACGTACGGCTCAGGAACGGTCAGGGCTGGGTCAGGTTTCCAGCCCTACAATCCAAGATAGCCCAGGAGGACAGCAACGATAGCAGCGGTTGAATTGCCGGTGGCGGTGGAAGTGCCGGTCGGGCTTCCCGGTGGAAGCGGGTCGCCGCTGCCGGGTCCGCCATCAGCGAAAACCGGAACAGCCATCACCGCGAGTGCAGCCGAGAGAACCAGGAATCGCAATGTTTTTTTCATGGGAGGGCTTCCTTTTTCCCTGCGCTGACTATGCGCAATTTGAGCCTACCTCCGATGGATGGCAAAACCGGAAAAATATTTGCCTGGTGCGCAAGGAATCGTGACAGGAAGAGGGTGCGGGAGGGCCGAATGCGGCTCAGCGCGGGTGTAAGCCTTTACTGAGAGAGACCTGCCAGCCGCATGGCACGCTTTGGGCTACGCGCACGGGCGGTCCTTCGCGCGCCAAAACTACGCACGGATGTAATTGCGCGCACTAAAAGTGATGGGGATGATTCGGTACATTTCCGGACCTGAAGAGAGTGTTTTGAACCGAAGGTTTGTTGAGCAGTTTGACGGATTGAAATGGTTCGAGCCATAGCCCCCAGGGGGCTGGGAGCCCATCGGTTTGGCGATCTTTGCGGCTCGACTGAAGAGGCTGCGGAAAAGTCACTTTGAGGCTGAGAAGTCGCTCCTCAGGGGCTGAAACCCAGCCTATTTTCTGTCACTTACGGCACGGCTGACGCTGTGCCCCTTCAAAACAACGAATCTTCTGCAAGCTCTGCAGTCGTAGCCCGATACAAAACCAGCGCGATTCCTCGGGCACTTGAAGAGCGTGTGTGAGAGCCCGATTTCCATCAGGCGCTCACGCGTGCCGAGGCATGCTTACCAGACGCGGCAGCGGTTGACCGGGACCATGGGCTGACCGGCCTTACAGCTGAAGGCTGCGGCGAATTCCGGCATGTTCACCAAGACGCCGCGCACGCGAATTGCGTCGGGGGAGTGGGGGTCGGTCTGGACCAGCATGCGGAGCAGCTCCGGGCGTTGGTTCGTACACCAGTTCTGCGCACACCCGATAAACAGCTGCTGCTGCGGTGTGTAGGCCTGTTCGGATCTTTTGCTCCGAGCGTCTTCGCATCGGTCGCGCCCGAGAAGCCCGCGTGCCATGAGCGCCATAAAGGCCAGACGCAGGCCGCCATTGTCCGCGGTATTCTCGCCCAGCGTGAGCTTGCCGTTGACGTTCAGGTCGTCGACGGCCTTGAACTGGCTGTACTCGTTGGCGACGCAGTCGGTCCTCGCTTCGAACTTCTTCTTATCCTCCGGCGTCCACCAGTCGTGCAGATTGCCCTGGGCGTCGAACTTGGCGCCCTCGTCGTCGAAGCCGTGGGTGAGCTCGTGGCCGACCACCGCGCCGATGTGCCCGTAATTCGTGGCGTCGGTCGCATTCTTGTCGTAGAAAGCCGGCTGCAGGATGCCGGCGGGGAAGTTGATGTTGTTCATGGATGGGTCGTAATAGGCGTTGACGGTGGGCGGAGTCATCTCCCACTCCTGGCGGTCGACGGGCTTGCCGATCTTGTTGAGCTGGCGCGCGACTTCAAATTCACGGGCGCGGACGGTGTTACCCAGATCGTCGCCGGAGCGGATATCGAGCTTTGAGTAATCGCGCCACTTATCCGGATAACCGATCTTATCGGCGACGGCGCGCAGCTTCTCTTTGGCTTTGACTTTCGTCTCGGGGCTCATCCAGTCGATCTCGTCGATGTCCTTGCTCATGGCGGCTTCGATGTCGTGGACTTCGCGCAGCGTGGCGGCTTTCATATCGGGAGTGAAGTACTGGGCGACATAGAGTTTGCCGAGGGCTTCGCCGAGTGCGCTGTCGGTGCTCCGGACGCAGCGCTTCCAGCGCGCCTGCTGCTCGGGAGTACCGGTGAGCTTGCGGCCATAGAAATCGAAATGCTCGTCATCGAAGGCGTGGGGCAGGCGCATGGCGAATGAGTCGGCGAGATGGGCGCGCATGTAAGCCTGGAGAGTGGCGATGTCGGTATCGGCGATGACCTTGTTGACCGCGGGGAAGAATCCCGGCGAGACGACGTTGAGCTCAGTGACGGAGGGAGAACCGATGAGCTCGATGTATTTCGCGGTGTCGATGGCAGGCGCCGTGGCGGAGAAGGCGGTGAGCGTCATGGGGTGGTAGATGGCAGCGGGATCGCGTCGTTCCACGTTGCCCTGAGAGGCTTTGGCCAGCGCGGTCTCAAGGTCCATGATCTTCTGCGCTTCGGCCTGGGCGGTGTCGGGCGAATCGCCGAGGAGCCTGAGCACGTTGGCAAGGTGCGCGACATACTGCCTGCGGATCTCCACCGACTTGTCGTCGGTGCGGAGGTAGTAGTCCTTTTCCGGCAGGCCGAGGCCGCTCTGGTCGATATAAGCGATCTCGCGGGTAGCGTCTTTGAAATCCTGCATGGATCCATAGTCGAAGAAGACGCCGACCTGCATGCGGTTGAGGTGAGCGATGAGAGCGGGGAGAT
This sequence comes from uncultured Acidobacteriota bacterium, assembly GCA_963825195.1. Classification (GTDB taxonomy): domain Bacteria; phylum Acidobacteriota; class Terriglobia; order Terriglobales; family Acidobacteriaceae; genus Palsa-343. The sequence continues at coordinate 1,734,102 of CAWGSD010000005.1, read as the reverse complement.
CCTGTCTGGATTTGAGCGCGGCGATGCGTTCCAGCTCCGGTTGAATCGGGGTCAGGCCTTCCCTGTCGATGGCGTCTGTATCCATGCACGCGGCAAAGTAGTCGCCGATCTTCTGCTCATTGGTACCCTGCGCGGCATGCGCGGCGGCTGCCTTTTGCAGCAGCTGGTAAAGAACCTGCCGGTTGTACTCGTCCAGGTTTTCGAACTGATCGTACTCCGGGAGATCGGGCGGAAGCGGATGCTCTTTGGAGAAGTTGCCGCAGGCGTACTGGTAGAAGTCATCGCAGGGGTTTGCGGTGGTGTCCATGATGGACGGGTCGTAGCCGGGAATGGGCTTGTACTGCTGAGCCGGCGCAGAGGCAGCAGGTGTTTGCGCCGCAGCGGCGAGGGCGAAAGCGGTGAGCAGCACGCAGACAAAGGAAAGGCGTCGCACGGATCCTCCAACAGCAAAGAAAGATCATAGCGGAGGGCAAGGAGCCCGGGCGAAGGAGGGAAGACTGGCTGGGGGCGAGGCCGGCAGCGGCAAAGAGGAGCCTGGCCAGAACAAAATGGTTTGTGACGACCGCTGGAATCTTTGTGATGACTGCCGCTCAGCGGCGGTGTTCGCTGCTGATCTGCATGGCGGCCGCAGTGACTGCGGGTTCAGCTAAGGGTTCGTCCGGCGGCGCGCCGGGCTCGACGTCCTGGGCGGGATTGAAGACCTCCGCGTGCGGATCGGGATGGAAACGCCCGTCGCCGAGGTACGCCGCAATGAGGGTACCGGTCACGAAGGGATGCAGGTAGGCGAGGGCAAGGACATATTTTTTCGATTTGACGAGGGATTCAACCACGCCGTCGACCGAGGTGCTGCGGGGAATGGAGCCGGGCACCTGGGGAATGACAAAGGTGTGCATGTCCATCTCCGGGTGGTGGCGGCTGTATTTGACCAGAGACCTGGCTGCCTGCTTGGGGGTCATCATGCCGGCATCGGCGACGAAATTCCGATGCACGGAGTGGGGATAGTAGTAAGTGAGCACATGCTGGGAGAAGTTGGCACAGTTGTTGAAGAAGAGATTAAAGTGGCTGACGTTGCGGCGGGCATTGAAATTGCGGATCAGCTCGTCGTCCTGTTCCTGGGTGGTGGCGACCTCGAAGCCCCAGATGCGGCGATCGTAGGAGGCGCCGATCAGCTCAGTCCATTCGCCGCGGGGGATTTCGTGCTTTGGATCATCGGGAACCAGAGATTCGAGATGCTCGCGGCGCCAGGCGTCGCGGAGCTTGAGCTCGAGCTTCGGCGTAGCGGTCGAGGGCACCTCAGCGGGATTGTCGACGGCGTAGAGGTAGGGGATGAGGGGAATCGCCAGCCAGTCGTAGCCGCCGATGCGGTGATAGCGGCTGATGACGACGCCGGCTTCGCCGTCGCGGCAGGGACGGAGGTGGGTGGGCGTCTCGGCACAGACGCCGGGAAGATAGATGGCGGCGTGGCCGGTGGGATTCATGGCTCCGAAGCTGCCGAAGGGCTCCTCGAGGAGCAGGGCAGCATCCGCTCGGGCGGAGCTGCAGAGCAGGCCAGGCAGAAAAACGAGCACCAGCATGAATTGGAACAAGCGTCGCATAAGATTGTGCGGCCCAAAAAATCGAAAGTCGTACAAGGTCCCGGCGGCGTCTGCACGAAACCGGTGGCGAACGGGAACGGCTCAACCGGATACTCTTTTTAGAACCCGAATGGGCGGCAAAAGTTTCCCCTATTTCTCAGGGTGAGAATTAACAGGCTCTGGTTTTCGCTCCACTGCGGGCTACGCTCCAGTGCGGGCTAACTGATAGGCTGGCCAGGAGATGACAGAGACCTCCCGTTTCGCGCCCGGACAGACGCTGCTGATCGATGCAGACGATACCCTTTGGGAAAACAATATCTATTTTGAGCGTGCGATCGCAGCGTTCATCTCTTATATCGACCATAAGGAATACACGCGCGAAGAGGTGCGGGCCAAACTGGACGAGGTAGAGCGCGAAAACGTGCGCCAGCATGGATACGGGCTCTCCAGTTTCCGGCTTGCGCTGGTGACCTGTTTTGAGCGGCTCACGGCGGGCGCGGTGACCGAGGAAAAACACGCGCGCATCATGAGCTTCGCGCAGTCGATTGCGGATCAGGAGATTGAATTACTGGAAGGTGTGGCGGAGACGCTGCCGGTTCTGGCATCGCGGCATCGGCTGATCCTGATGACCAAAGGCAATCAGGCGGAGCAGGCAGATAAACTGGCGCGCTCCGGACTGGCTGAGCACTTTGCGGGCGTAGAGATTCCGCGGGAGAAGGATCCGGATGCTTATCGCAGCGTGTGCGCGAAATACGAACTGACGCCGCACACCACGTGGATGATCGGGAACAGTCCGCGATCGGATATCAATCCGGCGCTGGCGTGCGGACTGCATGCGGTGTACATTCACCATCCGCATACGTGGGTGCTGGAGCACGAGCATCTGGATACAGCGCCGGCGGGGCAGCGGCTGCTGGAGGTGGCTGGGTTTGGGGATTTGGTGAAGTGGTTCTAACCGGATTCTTATAGTTGTTAGAATGAGGACAAAGGGAATCGCGATGGTGAAGCTCAAAATTACAACGATAGGCAGCTCTGCCGGAATCGTTCTTCCGAAGGACGTGCTCGCGCGTTTGCGCGTTGCCAAGGGCGACACCGTCTTCCTCACCGAATCACCCGACGGGTTTCGCATCACTTCTTACGATCCGGAGTTCGAGGAAGACATGGCACTCGCCCGTAGGGTCATGAGGAAACGGCGCAATCTGCTCCGCGAACTCGCAAAGTGACGCGTTCGAAATGGAAATGGATCAGGGACAACTCCGTCCTGGCCATTCACGACGAGCAGATCGCCGAACATGGGGGTCTAAGCGGATTGCGGGATGAGTCACTCCTCTTGTCGGCCCTTGCGCGTCCGCGCAATCTCGCAGTCTATGGCAGGCCGGATATTGCCGGTCTCGCTGCCGCCTATGCCCTGGGAATTGCGCGCAATCATGCCTTTGTAGACGGTAACAAGCGGACCGCATGGGTTGTCGCAGAAGTGTTCCTTCTCAAGAACGGCTATGAACTTACAGCCGGTGATCGCGAGGGAGTCGAGGTGATGCTTGCAGTCGCCGATGGCTCCATGCCCGAATCGAAATTGGCCGCATGGATTCGCGGATCAATCCGCTCCTTGCCGGGAGAGAACTTAACCTGATCAGCCGGCGCGCTTTGTGTGTATGAGCCGTTGCGCCAGCGCCTGGCGTCCGCGCTTCATCGAAGCTGCTCCTGCGCGCTACCCTACACCGCTGCCGCTTGTACGGCGAGTTCGTCGAGCAGCGCTCGGACCTCGTTTAGAACTTCCTCGGGTTTGGAGCCGGAGAGGGGATAGCGCAGGACTCCCTGGGGCGTGAACTGGGCGCCACGTTTGGCGTTCTTTGCCACGAGCTTCATGAGACGGCCGGGATCGACGGCGGCGCTTTCGGTGAAACGAATATGTAACTGATCCCGTTTCCTGTCCACCTGGGAGACGCCGATCTTTTCGCATTCGATGCGCAGGCGCGCGGCTTCGAGCAGGTGGCCGACGCTGGCGGGCGGCGGTCCGTAGCGGTCTTCGAGCTCGGCGCGGACATCGTCGAGGGCGTGATCGTTGTCGACGCCGGCGATGCGCTTGTACATGCGCAGGCGCTGATTTTCTTCGGCGATATAGCTTTCGTCGATGCGCAGGGCTATGCCGAGGCTCATCTGCACCGGCGGCCGCTCGACGCGCTCTTCGCCCTTGAGGCGGCCGACGGCTTCTTCGAGCATGGAGGTGTACATCTCGAAGCCGACGGCTTCGATGTGGCCGCTTTGTTCGCCGCCGAGGAGGTTGCCCGCGCCGCGCAGCTCCAGATCCAGCGCGGCGATTTTGAAGCCGGCGCCGAGGTCGGAGAATTCCTTGAGAGCAGCGAGGCGGCGGCGGGCGACATCGGTGAGCTCCTGCTCAGGCGGGATGAGGAGATACGCATAGGCGCGGCGATTGGAGCGTCCGACGCGGCCGCGTAACTGATAGAGCTCCGACAGGCCGTGGCGATCGGCCCTGTTGATGACGATGGTGTTGGCGAGGGGAATGTCGAGGCCGTTCTCGATGATGGTGGTCGCGACCAGCACGTCGTGCTCGTGGTGCATGAAAGAGAGCATGACCTTCTCGAGTTCGCTCTCGCCCATCTGACCGTGGCCCACGACGATGCGCGCGGCGGGCACCAGCTCCTGAATTTTGGCGGCGAGTTCGTAGATGGTTTCGACGCGGTTGTGGACGAAGTAAATCTGACCGCCACGCTCCAGCTCGACTTCGATGGCGGAGCGGATGAGCTTCTCATCGAATTTGGCAACGACGGTCTGAATAGCCATGCGGTCGCGCGGCGGCGTCTCGATCACGCTCATGTCGCGCAGGCCCACCAGCGACATGTGCAGCGTACGCGGGATGGGCGTCGCGGACATGGCGAGCACGTCGATCTCGCGGCGCATCTGCTTGAGCCGCTCTTTGTGGCGGACGCCGAAGCGCTGCTCCTCATCGACGACGAGCAGGCCGAGGTCGTGGAACTTGATGTCCTTCGAGAGCAGGCGATGGGTGCCGATGAGGATGTCGACTCTGGCGTTTTCCACCTGTTCGAGGATGAGCTTTTGCTCCTTCGGGGTGCGGAAGCGGGAGATCATCTCGATGTTGATGGGGAACTGGCGGAAGCGATTTTTGAAGGTCTCGAAGTGCTGAAAGCTGAGGACGGTGGTGGGGGTGAGGACCGCGACCTGCTTGCCATCCTGCACGGCCTTGAAGGCGGCGCGCATGGCGACTTCGGTCTTGCCGTAGCCCACGTCGCCGCAGAGCAGACGATCCATGGGCAGCGTGGATTCCATGTCGCGCTTAATGTCGGCGATGGCGGAGATCTGATCGTCGGTCTCGTTGTAGTCGAAGGCGTCTTCGAATTCGCGCTGGAATTCGTTGTCGGGCGGGAAGGCGTGACCGCTGGCTGCCTTGCGCTGCGCGTAGAGCTTGAGGAGCTCGTCGGCCATGTCTTCCATCGCCTTGCGCACGCGGGCTTTGGTCTTCGCCCACTGCTGTGAGCCGAGGCGATTGAGGACGGGTGCGGGACCGGATTCGGTGGAACGGTATTTCTGGATGAGGTCGAGGCGCGTGAGGGGAATGTAGAGGCGTGCGCCTTCCGCGAACTCGAGAATCATGAATTCGAGCGAGACGCCATCCTGCTCGATTTCGCGCAGACCCTGATAGCGGGCGATGCCGTGTTCGACGTGCACGACGTAGTCGCCGACGGCCAGATCGCGGAAGTCGGAGACAAAGGCCGCGGTTTTGGATTTTTTGGGAGCGGGGCGCGCGGTGACATCGGCCTCGTCGAAGAAGTCCTGCGCGCCGAAGAGGACGAGGCGAGCATCGGGGAGGCTGACGCCGGTGGCCAGCGCGGTGCGCAGAATGACGGGTGTGCGCATGTCGCCGGCGAGATAGCTGGATTCGTCGTAGACGTTTTCGCTGCCGGCGTGCTGGAGACGGCTGCCGAGGCGGTAGGGCAGTTCGTATTCACGCAGCAGGGTTGCCAGGCGTTCCACTTCGCCCTGATTGGGCGCGACCAGCAGGGTGCGGACTTCCTGATTCATGAGCGTGCGGATCTGCTCGATGAGGGCAGGGATGGAGCCGTGGAAGCGCAGCGTGGGGCGCGAGCTGAACTCGATTTCGCCCAGGGTTTCGTCTTCTTCGAGAACGTCGATGGCGCCGAGCTGATCGATGTCGAGGCCAGGATGCGAAGCGAGGCGCGCCTGCAGGATCTCGGGGCGGACGTAAATGTCTTCGGGCGTGATGAGCGAGCCGATGCTGGAGCGATCATGGCGCTGCTCGACTTTGTTCCACCAGCGGTCGATCTGATTGCGAATCATCGCGGGCTCTTCGACAAAGAGGGCGGAGCGGGGAAAGAGGTCGAGGAGGGTGCCGGTGGCGGCGCTGACACCGGCAAAGAATTCCCATCCGGGGAAGACGGTGACGCCGCCGGCGGCGATGGCTTCTTCGATGAGGTCGGGATCGCCGGTGGATTGGACACGCTCACCGCTGAGGCGCGTATGAACAGCGGCGAGAAGACGCTCGGTGACGGGAGTTTCAGTCAGGGGCAGCAGGCGGGCTTCGTCGAGAGGGGCGGCGGAGCGCTGCGTATCGGGATCGAATTTGCGGATGGATTCGATCTCGTCGCCGAAGAACTCGAAGCGGACGGGGCGATCGGCCTCGGGAGAATAGATGTCGAGGATGCCGCCGCGGCGCGTGAACTGGCCCGGCATCTCGACGATGTCCATGCGGGTGTAGCCGATGCTGGTGAGGTGCGCGAGCAGGGTATCGACATCGACTTCTTCGCCGCGGCGCAGGATTTGCGCGAGCCCGGCATAGAAGGGCGCAGGGAAGAGCTTCATGGCCGCAGCTTCGACCGGAGCTACGACGATGGACGCTTCCCCGGTAGCAATCTTCCACAGGGTCTTGGCGCGCTGCTCCTGAATATCGGGGTGCGGCGAGAGGTTTTCGAAGGGCAGCACATCATGCGCGGGCAGACGCAGCACGCGATCGGGCGGGATGGCTCCGGTCAGCTCGCATCCGGCGCGCAATGCGAGGTGCATAGCATCGGCAGCTTTGTTATCAGCGACGACGACCAGTGAGGGAACGCCGGCGGCGCGAGCGAAGAGGGGAAGGTAGAGGGCTCGGGCGGTATTGGTGAGGCCGGAGACACGACGGCGCCCGCGGGCAAGTGCCAGATGCCTTCTTGCCTGTTCAAAGGAAGGAGAATGCTCCAGGTCCGCCAGCAACTCGCGGACGAAAGGAAGGATCATGCCATTTTTAAGTTTAGCAGCCAGCGGGAGGGCCGCGGCGCGAGCACGCGACACGAGCGACCTTTCGTCACACTATCCAGTGTGTAATCACACGGTCCTGTATGTAATCACACGGTCCTGTATGTAGTCACACGATCCGGTATGAATCTGGTCCTGAAGGAATTGGACGCCGGAGGAGTTGCGCGGACGAGGAGTGGGGCGCCGCCGTGAGCGCGGGCGGAAGGCTTCCGCCGTAAAATTAGGGGCATGTCCTATTCCGCTGCTCTCGATGGCCTGCATGCGCGCGCGGGGGAGTTGCATGCGGCGCCGGGTCAGCCGCGCCGGAAGTTCCGGCTGGAGGAGATGCGGGCGCTGGTGGAAGCGCTGGGGCATCCGGAGCGGCGGTTTCGCTCGGTGCTGATCGCAGGGACCAACGGCAAGGGATCGACTTCGGCGACCCTGGCGGCGATTTTGCGCAGCGCCGGCTACCGGTGCGGGCTGTACACGTCGCCGCATCTGGTGCGGGTGAACGAGCGCATTCAGATCGACGGAGAGCCAATCGGGAATGACGATTTCGCGCGCCACTACTTTCGCGTGGACGACTGTGCCCGCGCCCTGGTGGATGAGGGGAAGCTGCCGGGAGATCCCAGCTTTTTTGAGATGCTGACGGCACTGGTGTTTGAGGCATTCGCTGAAGCCGCTGTCGATGTGGCCGTGCTGGAAGTGGGCATGGGCGGGCGGCTGGACGCAACCAACGTGGTGGAGCCCATGGTTTCGGTGATCACCGATATTTCGCTCGATCACACGGAGTGGCTGGGAAACACGATTGCGGAGATTGCGCGCGAGAAGGCAGGCATTCTGCGGAAGGACGGGGTGCTGGTGACGCTGCCGCAGCATCCGCAGGCCAACCAGGCCATTGGGGAGGTTGCTGTCGAACTCGACGTGCGCGGCGTGAGCGCGGCGGAATTTGTGCCTGTGCAAGGCACAGTTAACCGAGCGCAGGGCACGGAGCACAGAGGGTCGAACGCACAGTTGAGAAATCGCTACGCTCTTACGGTGATGGGGGAGCCGATCGAAGTGGATTCGCCGCTGGCGGGTGCGCATCAGCGGCGCAACATCGCGCTGGCGATTGCGACGGCGGTGGAGTTAAGTAACCATCACGGTTACAGTATGACGCCGAAGCAGATTGAGGAGGGAATTCGGAACACGCAGTGGCCGGGACGGCTGGAGCAGTTCAGCGTGGCGGGGCGCGCCGGTGTGCTGCTGGATGTGGCGCACAATCCGGCTGGGGCCTGGGCGCTGCGCTCGGCAATCTCGGCGCTCGAAGAGGAAGGCGGCCGGCCGCGGAAGCGGGCGCTGATTTTTGGCTGCATGAAGGACAAGGCGATTGGGGAGATGGCGCAGATTCTCTTTCCGCTCTTCGACCAGGTAATCGCCGTGCCGGTGCCGTCGCCGCGATCAGCGACAACGGAAGAGATTCTGGACGCGGCGGCGAAGACCGGCGTGCCGACGACAGCCGCAGCCGATGCAGCGGAAGCGCTGGAGAGGGTGAGTGCGGAGGTTCCGCCGGATGGGCTGGTGGTGATCGCCGGATCGGTATACCTTGCGGGAGAGGTCAGACCACTGTTGCTGGCGGCGCAAGAGGCCCTCACCTCGGGGACCGGGGCTCGGGAGGCAGGGGCATGAGTGCCGCGTCGCCATTGGGTCCGCGGCCGGATCCGCTGCCTTTTGGCGAGCGCGTCATGAGCTTCTGGGTGCGGGCTCCGCTGTTCTTTTTGGCCACCGGCTTCTTTGGCAGTCTGTCGCTGGCGGCTTCGCTGTTTGAGAAGGATGGGCGGCGGCAGCATCGCATTGCGCAAAGCTGGGCCAGGGCGTGTGTTGCGATCAGCGGCGCACGCGTGACGATTGAGCATGGAGAGCGGCTGAAGGCCGGGCCGGCGGTGTACGTCTGCAATCACCTGTCGTATATGGATACGCCGGTGCTGTTCAGCTCGCTGCCATTCCAGTTTCGGATTGTGGCGCGGCACGATCTGTGGAAGCTGCCGTTTATCGGCTGGCATCTGCGGAGGTCGGGACAGGTGCCGGTGGATGTGGCCAATCCGCGAGCCTCGATTGCCAGTCTGCTGAGCGCGGTCCGGACGCTGAAGGACGGCATGCCACTGTTCATCTTTCCGGAGGGCGGGCGAACGGAAACCGGGCATTTGGCTCCATTCATGAATGGGCCGGCGTTTATGGCGATTCGGGCGCAGGTGCCGCTGGTGCCGATGGCGCTGATTGGGACGCACGAGCTGCTGCCGATCCACGCGAAGGAATTTCACCCCGTGCCGGTAACGCTGGTGGTGGATGAGCCGATGGAGACGAAGGGATTGAGCATGAAACAAGTGGACACGGTCACAGCCACGCTCCAGGAGCGAATTTCGGGACTATATTATGAGCACTCCTGGCGAAAGAGGCCGGAGCCGATGGAGTTGGATAACGCAGCGCTGACGACCGATCTTTCAGGTGTGGAGAGGCCATGAAGGCAGTACGCATAGCGATTCCGGAACCAAATTCGGCAGACAAAGAGTACAGCGAGCGGTCGTGGCCGCAGTACGCGCAGGCGGTGGAGTGGGCGGGCGGTGTGCCGGTCAGGGTGCCGCTGCTGGAATCGCCGGCGGGCGTGGCGCGGCTGGTGGCTTCGTGCGAGGGAGTGCTGCTGCCGGGGAGCCCGGCGGATGTGAACCCGCAGAAGTATGGCGAGGAGGCGATTCCGGAGTGTGCGGCGGCCGATTCGGCGCGGGAGGCGGTGGATGAGCTGCTGCTGCAGGACGCTTCGAATCTGTATAAGCCGCTGCTGGGGATTTGCTATGGCTTCCAGTCGCTGAATGTGTGGCGGGGCGGGACGCTGATCCAGGACCTGGCGACGGGGGTGGATCACAAGGCCGGGCGGAAGGTAGCTGAAGCGCACGTGGTGGAGGTAAGCCCGAAATCGCGGCTGCGGCGGATTATGGGGCTGGGAGGAAAGATGACGCTGACCGTCAACAGCAGTCATCATCAGGCGATTGGGGTGCTCGGCGATGGCCTGGTGCGCGCGGCGTGGTCGCCGGAGGACAAGATCATCGAAGCCGCCGAGGGGCATGCGGATCATTTCCTGATCGGCGTGCAGTGGCATCCGGAGCGGGTGCTGGAGCAGAGCAAGGCGGCTCAGTGCCTGTTCCAGGCCTTTGTGGACGCAGCGGCGGCATGGGAGCCGCGGATGATCCGGGAGTCGGTGGCGGACTAGATGAAAAGAGCTCAGAGCTCAGAGCTCAGGGCTCAGGAGCTGCACGAAGATCCGACCGGGCCGTCGCGGAGCCAATTTGCGGTGCATCATGAGCTCAGCCCGGAGACTGCGGAGCGGTTCAAGCGCTATCTGGCGTTGCTGATGAGGTGGAATGCCCGGATGAATCTGACGGCGGTGCGCGAGCCGGAGGAGATTGTGCATCGACACTTTGCCGAATGCATTTTTGCAGCGCAGCAAATCCCTCATAAAGTGAAGACTTTACTGGACTTCGGGTCCGGGGCAGGACTTCCGGGGATTCCCATCGCGCTTTGCAGACCGGAAATCAGCGTAACCCTGGCGGAGTCGCAGGGCAAGAAGGCGGCATTTCTGCGGGAAGCGGCGCGGACTCTGGAGCTGAAGGCGGAGGTCTGGGCTGGGCGCGTCGAGGCCATGCCGCCGGAGCGCGTTTTTGATGCAGTTACGCTGCGCGCCGTGGACAAGATGGCGCAGGCTTGCCGGGTTGCGGTGGAACGGCTGGCGCCGGGCGGATGGCTGGGAGTGTTTACTACCAGGAAAACTGAATCTGTGCTGGATAGTTTGGTCGGGATTCAGTGGAGCGAGACGGTGGCGATTCCGGGCGCAGAGCAGGAAGTGCTTCGCATGGGAGTGCGAGGAACGGGCGGCGTCTAAATGTTTCACGTGGAACATTCCTGGGCGCACCAGGATTGATTTCGCCGCCCTGCCAAAAAGCCATAGGGCTAACTTACTGCCGATAATTAGCTTAAGCGCAATACTGCCTTGGAGAAATCTCCGGCCTGAGGCGAATTCCCTATGGCGCCGCCCTGTTTTCTATTTCAGGCCGTGCGCCGGCCTAGTCAACGCCCGAAGGATTCAGGGTGAGATTGCGGGCGTTGGTTACATTCTCGGGCGTATCCGTAAAAGACTTTCCCGCGTTATAGGCGAACTTCTTGTACCAGGCCCCAACCTTGCGGATAGCATCCTGCGCGCCATCGTCCCATGTGACCTCAGCGCTGCCGTTTACGTACTGCCAGGACCCTCGCACGTCGCCGAGCGAGCGCAGAGCCGTTCCATCTTCGTGGAGGGTGATGTAGAAGTTATTTCCATCCCCCTGGCCTACTTCCCATTTGCCGATGTAGTGACCGCGGGACGGCCCGGGGACACTGATGAGACCCGCAGGAACGGCCCCGGAGAACTCGAGGCGCTGGATATCGGCGAGATTAAAGCTTTGGCGATGGCCGTCTTTGAAGACAATGACGACGTTGTTTTGTCCAGGTTTGAGCTGAGCGGATGCAGTGGGTGCAAACGACCCAATCAGAAGAAGCAGGGCAGCGGCACTGGCGAAACGATTCATAGACAATCTCCTGGCATGGTGGGGGCCGAGGCTGACTTCCCGAGGCTGACTCACGGTGAGCTACGTGGAAGGGCCCTCATTTGTTCCGCAGACAATGTCGCGCGACTCGCAGTGTTCCACGTGGAACATGGCTGCCTCAGCTCCTTGTTCGACTGATTTTCGAGGCAATTGCGGATCGTCGCTCCCGGGGCTGAAGGCCACCGCCTTCCCGAGGGACTGGCGGCATGGGATCAATCCGATCAATCCGTGCCCCTACAGGCTATGCCCGGAGGTAAACAATCTCCTCAAACTTGCAGCTACGGGAGAATCCACCTCGCGAGGGCGCGCCTGGCGGCCTGGGATTGATTGTCCCGCCTGGATCGTCCTGGGCCGGATCGCCCTGGGCTGGATCGTCTTGGGCCGGATCGTCCTGAGCAGGTACAGATAAAGCTGCCTTTTGCTGTCGCCCGGACGTGCATGAGGGCGAATGCGCGGGACCGGAACGTTCTCCCGCCCCGTCTCTGTTTTCTGCGTGCGGGAGAGAGTTTTCCACGTACCCCGCTTTCCGGGTCACATTCCTGTAGTAATCAATCGATACCTGTATCTTTCGGCAACAGCACAGGTTATCGGCGGGACCGGGAGCGGGCGCCAGGAACCTTCCACAGATATGTCCCTTTTCTGCACAGGCTCTCTGCATTGCGGGGAAAGACGCATGTCGATAGGCTGAGGACTGTCATGGGGAAAGTCCTCGCGGTTGTGAATCAGAAAGGCGGGGTCGGGAAAACGACCACCGCCATTAATCTCTCGGCCGCTCTGGCTCTGGACGGTCTCCGGGTTCTGCTGGTGGACTGCGATCCGCAGGCCAATACCAGCGGCGGTTACGGCATCGGGCGGGATGAGAACCGGCGCTCGACGTACGAACTCCTGATGGGGGAAGCGGCCATCGATGAGGTGGTGCTGAAGACGGAGATCGAAACGCTCCAGCTGGTGCCCTCAAACAAAAACCTGAGCGGGGCGAATGTCGAGCTGATCCAGATGGAGCGGCGGGCGTATCGGCTGCGGGACGCGCTCGAAAAGGTTCGGGACCAATACGACTACGTAGTTCTGGATTGCCCTCCGGCGCTGGATCTGCTGACGCTGAATGCGCTGGTGGCGGCGGACCGGTTGCTGGTGCCGATGCAGGCGGAGTATTTCGCGCTGGAAGGGATCAGCGAGCTGGTGCACACCCTGGAGCGGGTAAAGAGCGCCTTTAATAAGGACCTGGAGATTGAGGGTGTGCTGCTGACGATGTACGACGACCGCACGAATCTGGCGCAGCAGGTGACCGAGAATCTGCGGGAATTCTTCAAGGACAAGCTGCTGAAGACAGCGATTCCGCGTAATGTGCGGCTGGCGGAGGCTCCCAGCTATGGCAAGCCGGTGATGCTGTACGATCCGCGCTCGCGGGGAGCGGAAAGCTATCGGGAGCTGGCGGAAGAGCTGCTCGCGCGGAATGGCGTGGAAAGCCCGAAGGCCAAAGACAGGAAGAAGGCGGCTGCGAATCGGCCGGAGGTGAGGGTGCGGTTCTGGCCATATGGCTGAGGACGAGCTAAGAGCCGGGTAGCTGAGAAGCGGTCAGCTGGTAGTCCGGTTAGCCAGGAAGCGCTCAGCAAAAAGGCGACCGGCGCAGCAAGCGATGACTGGAGCTGTGACCGTACTGAGCTGCATGTTCCACGTGGAACGTTGCGATGGGAAATTAGAGAAATCGGAAGTGCGATTTGGCGAGGTCGCTTACGCTGGGCGTTTTTAGCTGACCGGACTTTAGCTAACCGGTTCTTAGCTAACCGCCGTTTGGCTAAGCGGACCTAGCTGACTGGAATTGAGAGTGTGGAATGGTTACTGTGACGGAAACTCCGAAACGAAGGGCGTTGGGGAAAGGTCTGGAGTCGCTGCTGCCGCGGGTTCAGCCGAAGGAAGCCGAAGGTGCGGCGGCCGAGCCGGTGGAGAGCGGGAAGCCGCGGGAGATTCCGGTTGGGGAGATCGACCGCAGCCCGTACCAGACGCGGACGCGCTTTGATGAAGCACAGCTGGCGGAGCTGGCGGCTTCGATCAGCGCAACCGGGGTGGTGCAGCCGATCCTGGTGCGCCCCCATGCCGGGGGCCGGTTCCAGCTGATCGCCGGCGAGCGGCGATGGCTGGCATCGCAGCGTGCGGGGAAAGAGACGATTCCTGCCATTGTGCGGCACGTCTCGGACGAACAGGCGATGGAAATGACCATCGTCGAAAACCTGCAGCGGACGGACCTGAATCCGATGGAGCAGGCGCGGGCTTACGAACGGCTGGGGAGGGAATTTCAGCTGACGCAGGAGCAGATGGCGAAGCGAACCGGGAAGGATCGCGCCTCGGTAGCGAACTTTCTGCGGCTGCTGCGGTTGCCTCAGGCGGTGCAGGGCCACGTGGAAAGCGGCGAGCTGACCTTCGGGCACGCGCGGGCGCTGCTGCCGCTGGAGGATTCCGAGGCGATTCTGAAGGCGGCACAGAAGGTGACGGCGCTGTCGATGTCGGTCCGGCAGGTTGAGGGCTACGTGCAGGGATTGCTCAATCCTGAGAAGAAGAAGGGGCTCGATGGCGAACAAAAGGAGAAACCTGTCGATCCGAATGTGAAGGAGGTCCAGATCCTGCTGCAGCGCTCGCTGGGCATGAAGGTGCGGGTGGAGGACAAAAAGGGCCGGGGACGCGTGATCATCGAATACGCGAAGCTGGAGGAATTTGACCGGCTGCTGGAGATGCTGAAGGTCAGGGGATAGGATCAGGGTGCAGCCATTTGTGTTTCGTGCGCTGGTGGGGTGAGGCTGAAGGTTTTTGAACAATTTGAAGTGGTTCGAAGAGCGGCCCTCAGGGGTGAAGCCGAATTTTTAGAGAATGCCATGGCGGCACCGCTGAAGCCGTGCCCTTTCAAAACACGTCGATAGTGATGGATAACCTGCTTGGCGGAACATTCGCGTGGAGGCCAGGTTCGTCGTTGCACGCTGGAGACTGGTCGGTCGCAGGCGACCGAAACCCCTCGCACAGGACCGCATCTGTCGACCAACTGCGTTGGGGCTTCGGGGGGTTCTTCGACTGCGGGCCGAAGCAGAAAAGCAACCGCAGATCGCGCGTGAGGCAAGCGTAGCCCGGTTGCGGTCGCTGGGTGGCGGGATTTGTCTTTATTTGTCTTTCCAACCTGCAAATCCTGCTCATCTGCAAATCTGGACAATTGAAGAGGCACCCACTTACTTAGTTTCAATAACCCTTTGGGTTGTGCCCGGATACAAAAGCGCGTCCGTAACAATCACAAATTGATGGTTAAACAGAACGCCTGAAATTTTTGTGCTGAACTTGTGCTACGGGTGATCGCCAGAACGGTGGGTACGGGTTACCTGCGAGCGAGACTACTGGCATGGTCCGCCGCCTAAACACCCCCGAGGGTGTAGAGGTGAAGCAGAGGAGGCGTTCCATGGAAATTCGCACCATCGGTATCGATCTGGGCAAGACGGTCTTTCACCTTGTCGGTGTCAACACACGGGGGGAGGTTGTAGTTCGCAGGAAGTGCTCCGAGTAGCCGGTAACCCACTCAGGAACCTGTCAGGACCTGGTCCTGCCGCCACCGAAACAGCCGGCGTCTTCCCCTCATCAGTTCGGTGACGGCGGTTCAAGATGGTCGATCACGACAACCTGCACCGGTCCCCTCTGCGCCTCAAGCCTCAGTCCCAGCTGCTCTTGCAGCGCCGTGAACAGACCCGGCGCGTCGGAATCGGGAGGAGTGCCGTTGCCTCCCTTCATTTCCGTTGTCGTTCCCGCAGGCGTCCACTCCAAATACCAGTCATATTTTCCAGTGAGCCCGGTTCTATCGATGACGACGCGTCCTTCGGTTTCTTCCTGTCCTGTCAGCATCGCTGCCAGCTGCTTCATCGTTCCGCCTGACACACTCGCCTCGGCTTTCGTCAGAGACATCTGCATCATCGAACTTCCCGGCGGCGGGTGATGCGGCAGCTGACCCGGCAGCTCCGGCAGCCGCGCTCCGGCGCCCGGCTGCGGCGCAGGTTCCGGAGCGGGCGCTGAAGGCTGTAACTTCACCCCTCCCCTCGCCACCATCAGCGCGTATACAGGCATTTCACGCGTCTCCACGTGCATCTTCAGCTGAAAGCGATCCCGCAGCAGGGCCTGCATCATCAGGGCCATGCAACGCTGCTGATTATCCCGCGGCATAGTCTTCAGCTTCGCCGCGTCGTCCGCGTCCATCTTCGCCTGCACGTCGAAATGACTATCCAGCAGCGCTCCGGGGCCGCCCAGCAGCTGCGCACCGGAATGAGCACCATAGGCATCGCGGATGATCATATTTAGCTGAACATTGTCCATGCGATAACCGTCGGGCATCCACTGGATTCGCACCATGTTCGGATCGGCTGCCGGCTTGACTGTGGCTACCTCGAAGGATGGCAGAGTCTCGCCGTCCTGCGGAAGGATGAGCTGCGCCCGCATCGGTACCAGCCAAAAGAGACCCAGGACAGCCAAGCCCGTAGCCGCTTTACATCTCGACATCATCAGCAATGGCATCGCATCATCCTATCCGCAATCCGATGTCGCATGCGCCGAACCCCGCGCGACGCCGACCAGTATAAGCGGTACCTGCCGGGTTCTCGGCCACTCGGCAAGTGCGGGTCGCCAGGCATCGCGATACCGCCAAAGGTGAGAGTGGCCGGTATTACACCAACAATCTGAGGTCTTCAACGACTGCATCGGCGATTTATCATTCGTCCACAATGAATATCGGTAAAGTGAAGCGCGTTTTGTTTCTCAATCGTGCACGACAATCAAGCCAGGGGCCTATCGACGGCTGGCAGGTTACACGGCCAGGCGCGAGGAATCCGTCCGGAAAAAGGTCCTTCGTGGGCCTCCCTATTAAGGGAGGCGCGAATCATTGCGCATAGCGTTTTCATCAGCTACTGCATTACACCCGTAAATCCGCAGACGGAGGGTCGATGAATAGATTGAAAATGCCTGCCTGGTCCCTTGCAGTCGCATTGATCCTCCTGCAGATGATCCTGGTTGCGATCATCGTTCATGGCGAGTCGCTCACCTTCGATGAGGGCGACCATATTTTCGCCGGCTACATGATGTGGCACAGCGGCGACTACGGTCTGAATCCTGAGCATCCGCCGCTGGTGAAGCTGGTGGCGACACTGCCTCTGCTCGAGAAGAAGCTCTGGGTGCCTCCGCTGCAACAGCGAATGTTCAAGGCAGAGGCGTACCTGGATGGCCGTGATTTTATGGAACGCAATGATCCAGGGCATCGCCTGCTCTTCCGTATGCGCCTGGCAGCAGGTGTCTTTACCGTGGGCCTCTCGGTGACGGTATTTCTACTTGGGAGCGAGCTCTTTGGCGAGTCCGCTGGTTTGCTGGCTTTGCTGTTGGTGGTCTTCGAGCCCAATGTGTTGGCCAACAGTGATCTGGTTGCGACCGATATGGGAGTCGCTTGCTTCTTTCTGGTGACCATCTATTGCTTCTACCGTTACGCAAGGCAGCCATCGGTGGTTCGTCTGTTGCTGACCGGCCTGGCCGCGGGACTCACGCTGTCGGCCAAGCACAGCGGGATTTTGCTGGCTCCGATGCTGCTGGGATTGACGCTGGTAGAGATCGCCGGCGCCGGGCGGGGACGGCGCAAGCGGATGACCGGGATACTCCTGGGCGGGTCTGCCGCCATCGCGGTCCTCGCGGTCGTGGTGCTCTGGGCTTTCTACGGTTTTCGCTATGCGGCCAGACCGGCAGGGCTGGTGATGAACCCGACGCTGAGCGAATACGCTGCACCGCTCAAGGGGATGAACAGTTGGGTGATCGGACATCTCGCCAACGGGCGGTTGCTGCCGGAATCCTACCTGATGGGGATGACGGACATCCACTATGCAGCGCAGCAGTATGCCATCTTCCTGCTGGGGCACGACTATGCTCACGGTGTTTGGTGGTACTTTCCAGTCGCGCTGTCCATTAAGACCTCTCTGGGCCTGATCGGTCTAGTGGTTTTGTCCGGTATTGCGCTGATCACCGGGCGGCTCAGGCAGAGAAAAAAAGTGGCATACCTGATTGTGCCTGGGGCCATCTATCTGGCTGCGGCGATCCTCAGCGGTATGAACATCGGTACTCGTCATGTTCTGTTCTTGTATCCACTGGCGGCGTTGCTGGCAGCCGGGGCTCTGAAAGCGCTCGCGCAGCATAGCCGACGCTGGATTTGGACCGGTGGAGGATTGGTGGCGTGTCATGTCGTTTCTGCGCTGGCTGTGTTTCCGGCAGAGATGGCGTACGCCAATGAAGCCTGGGGAGGAGCGGCCAACACACACAAATACCTGAGCGACTCCAGTGTGGATTGGGCGCAGCAACTGCCACACGTCAGGCAGTGGGTTGACGCCCATCCTGGCGAGGAGTGCTGGTTCGCCTATTCCGCTTATCCGGTTCTTCGTCCGCAAGCCTACGGCATCCCCTGCCACCCGCTGCCCACGGCCCATACCGGATATGAAATGCTGCCGGTCGACGTTCCGGAGACCATCCATGGCAATATCCTGTTAAGCGCAGACGATCTGGAAGCCTGTGACTGGCCCAGCGACCAGTTGAATGTCTTCGAGCGATTTCGGTGGATGCCGATGGTGGAGCAGATCGATCACAGTGTGTTTGTCTACCATGGCGATTTCCATGTGCCTGAAGCGGCGGCGTTGGCAGCAGTCCAGAAGACGAACATCCTGTTGGGGGAGCATCGGCCCGCAGAGGCTTTGGTTGCGGCAAAGAAGGCCGTCGCTTTGCAGCCGGAGAATTTGCTGGCGCAGATGGCCCTGGGAGATGCCGAGACGGCATCAGGCGACAAAAACAGTGCACGGGCCGCCTATGAATTGGCGCTGGCGGCGGCGCATCGACTGGAGGCCGACGCCCAGCCGCTGTTTGTGCCGGATTTAGAGCAGAAGCTGCATCCATGACATCGTCATGACATAAGTCGTGAAGCCCTTCTTTACGTCCGAAGTCGATGGGGAAGTTGGCCTGATTGGAGGACCTCCGTTCCATTCCGGAATGGGTGGGTTGTGGCTCGTGGTGCGCTATGATTTCGTACACCGAACCGGACGAACAACGGGGTCAGGTCAACAGTCCAATGCAGTACGGCCCGCGAACTCCATTCTCTGAACCCGAATTCACAGGCGGGGAGCGCCTGCGCAACATCCGTCCGCTCGGTTTCTCAGCAGTTGCGATGAGAAATCCCGAAGGCGCGCCGCTGTTCTGAAAAGGCGACTGCAACCGCCAGCCTTGCCCGGAGTTCCATTTCCAGAGACTCCCTTTGGCCGCCTTTGCGGTAATCGAGTTTGCGAGCACCCTGCGGGTAAAAAAAACATTGAACCCGGCTGGAATCCTCGGCGCCCAGCTCAGCAACTAAAGCCTCCTGCACTTCGCGCGGCAATCCTGCGGTTTCACTACCCCGAAGCCCGCGAACCAGTGTGATGGATTCCGGAGCCATCAATCGCAGGGCGGTCTTTAGCTCCCAGATGACGTTATCCGAGACCTCGGTCACGTCAATCACCAGAGCCGAAGCAAATCTCAGGGACAACTGCACAATGTCGCGCCAAAAGGAGTCCTGGCAGCGAACGATCAGGACCGAATCGTCTCCATGGTGGCCCTCCCTTTGTCTGATTTCATCGATCAGTCCGAGAGTTTCCTCTTGTGCGGATTCGGGCTGCAGGTCGTGATACCCAAGCCGCCCTCCCAGGAAAAACATAAGAAAAACGAGCACGATGCCGGGCAGCAGAGCCCAGGTAAAGAAGAGCTCCGGCTTGATGAACAGCGTTGCGGTGCCCCAGCAGCCCCATACCAGCAGAACTGGCAAAAATTGAGGCATGAACTCTGCATCGGAAGATTTGAAGGTCGAGTCCTGTACCGTCAGCGGGTAACCCAGACCCTGACATGCTGCAACCAGGAGCTCGCTGAAGCGCAATCCCTTCGCATGCCTGACGTGAAACCGGCGAAGCCAGACAATCAACTTGTCGCCTCTCTGTTTGGCAGGCACCACCATGGTTTTATAAAAGAGGAGAACTCGCCACGGACCCTGGCCAGAGCGGGGCTGGTTCGTGAGCCACTCGCGCTCGCTTCTTCGCGCATCGCGGCGACGCTCCGCTTCGCGAAAGATCGTCTCCGGGTCGCAAATTGGGGCCGACAAAGTGGCCGCCTGAGCCTCTTTCTCCGACAGCCATGACGTCAGTCTCCGGAACAGTGACTCGGGATCAGGCAGCCCTCGACGGCGCACCTCGTGTTCGTAAAAAGGCCTTGCAAACGAACTGACATCGGCGGGGCCAATTTGAGCGAAGTCCTCTTCACTCATTTCCGCGTAAAGCTTCTCCGCTCGCTTCACGTCCGCTTCCAGGGAACTCGCGAGCCTGTTGCGCGCTTCTGCGAGGATTTTCTGGGTTGTAACGGTGACTGGCTCGCCTGGAACCTTGACTGGCCTGGGCCGCGACCTGGTTTCAGGCAAACCTCGGCGGCGTCTTTCACGATCGTAGTAGGGCCTGGCCGCAGTCACCAGGTCTTCGCGGCAGAGTCGCGCAAATTCCAGATCGCCCATCTCTGCGTAGAGTTTTTCGAGTTCGGCAAGGTTCAACACGAATTTCCCGTTCTCGATTCTGAGCGACAGTGAATGTATACCGGACACCTTCTGGTTGCAATAGCTGCCCAGGTGCGTGACGGCATGCGCAGAGTCACCAGCAGCGGGAGGTCGGCTACTCAAAAGATTCGCTGCCCGATCCTTTTCTGGCCTGCAGACGTCCGAGTTCGGTGTAGTTGCTGGGCGGTCGGCATGCCGGCAATTTGGACGGCTTGCCGGTGTGGTAAAGGTGTCTGGACCTTGAATGTTCCGGGTTGCCGGTGATACGTCCAGAATCCGACTCTAGCACAGAAGCCGCAACGCTACCTCTCAGCCTTTGGCTACCTGCTGACGCCAAGTATTCGTCTCAGCCTCTCGTCCGAGTCAGCGCCGAGTGTCTCAATCGGAGTCAGGAGCTGCAGTTTCCGTGCATCTTCACCTGCGGAGTGCTGTCTTGTTCGCTGAAGCTTCTGCTGCACCTTCACAAGGTGGAGATCGGTACTCAGCATTCCGCTGACCCAATGGTCTCGAAAAGTGAAGGCTACTTTATCAGTCTTAGCGACGGCGGCCTCGGCCTTTTGGCTCAGTGCGTCGCGGGCACCGTCATCGAGCGCACTGGAATTCCGCAGAGCATCCACATCCTTCAAAGCCTCTACCCCGGCTCTCCTCTCACTCGGTGTGAGACAGCTGCGGTCGATCAACTCAACTGCATAGACTACAGAGGCTAACGCCCATGCCCCGATGAAAACGACCAGCAGAAGTCGCAGGATTCCGGCTCCACTTGCTGACCACCACGGCCTTCTCTCAGTGTTCATTGTTTCGTCTTACATCATAAGTTGCGAGGAACTTCCTCTCGTTGGAGGATGGTCGGCGACTCGCACCTTTCACCCGTATTGACCTTGGCTCCTCCAGCCTGTCACCGGGGTGATGCCCTTGAAGCCGGTCATACGCCAGTTCTTAATCCGAGCACTACACCACGGAAGAGGGATGGGCGGATCGCCAGGCGACGCGGTAGGCTCAATTCGTCCGGCCAACCAGGCTCTCGCCTGATTTCCGATTGACACTTTCATTGCATTGCTTTTGTTCCGTGCGCTCCAGGCGTGCGGCACTCCCCATCACGACGACAGCGCAAACCAGTTTCTGGAGGATGTCATCGCCACGCGATTGCAGTTAGGAGATCTGCTCGTCCAAGCCGGACTGGTCACGGGCGAGGACATAGCCACGGCGCTCGAACGTCAGGCCAGCGAGGGCGGCCGGCTGGGCGAGAACCTCGTCGCCATGGGCGCGCTCACGCAAAACGCGCTGGAAGCATTTCTGCATCACTTTCCCATCGAGCCCGCCGATATTGCTGCCACCGGCATCGACAGTGTCGATCTGATGGGCCTCATGATGAAGCTCATCTATTCCGCCCGCCTGCAGACTGTCCGCCAGATTACTGAGGCCATCATGCTCCCTGCGCGTATGGTGACCGAACTGGTGCAGATGGCTATCGATCGCCAGCTGCTTCAATCGCTGGGTGTGCGCGGGGCCGACAGGGTGGGCGGCTCCAGCTACGAATTCACTGAAGCGGGAAAGCGCTGGACGCTCGATGCCCTTGGACAGGTGGGCTATCTCGGTCCCGCGCCTGTTCCTCTCGATCAGTTCAACGACCAGGTGATGCACCAGAAGCTCACCAACGAAGTCATCACCTTCGGTCGCATCCGCAAATCCATTGGCTCGCTCACGTTCGACGACGCTCTCATCGAGAAATGCGGGCCAGGGTTGAACTCCGGCCGTGCCATGCTGCTCTACGGGCCGCCGGGCAACGGAAAAACCTCCATAGCCCGCTGCCTGGCCAACGTGTTCAGCGACATCATCTATGTTCCCTATGCCATCGCCGTCGAGGGCCAGATCATCAAAGTTTTCGACCCGGCGATTCACGTCGCCGTCGATCCCGCCGACCTCGGCGATCTCGGACTCCCGGCGGTTCGCCACGATGTTCTCGACCACCGCTGGGTTCCCTGCCGCAGACCGTTTCTGGTTGCCGGCGGCGAGCTCACCCTCGAGATGCTCGACCTCCTCTACAACGCCGTCGGCCACTATTACGAGGCACCCCTCCATATCAAGGCGCTGGGCGGCACTTTCATCATCGACGACTTTGGCCGTCAGATCGTCAGCCCCACCGCGCTGCTCAACCGCTGGATCGTGCCCCTCGAAAACCGCGTTGACTACCTCAAACTCCACACCGGCAAGAGCTTCAGCATTCCCTTTGAGGAACTCGTCATCTTCTCCACCAATATCGAGCCGGAAGATCTGATGGACCCCGCCTTTCTCCGCCGCCTGCCGTACAAAATCGAAGTGGGCGCGCCGAGTGTCGACTCCTTCCGCCGCATCTTCGAGGCGGAGTGCGCCAAAGTGGGCATCACGCTTTCCACCGAGGCCTTCGACTCCATCGTCTACCGGATCGAAATCGAAAAAGGCCTCCAGCTGGCCGCCTATCAGCCTAAATTTATCGTCGATCAGGTGATCGCAACGTGCCGTTTCATGGAGCGGGTTCCGCAGATGGACCCCCGCTACCTGGAATACGCGCTCGACAATCTGCGGGTCCAGCGCTCCACGCAGCAGCCTGCGCATGCGCCCCTGCCGCAACCGGCGTGAAGCCCAGTTCGGTCCTGAGCCATGGAGTCAGCCAGGGCGATGCGCTCACTGACCGATGGCGGATGAATAAAGCGAACTCGAGACTCAGGGCATTTAGCGGATGGCGCTTTGGATCGGCGATGCGGTGGGCGCCGGGGACGCTTCGGAGAAGAGGCGCTGGATGAGAGCGGCCGTTTCCTTCATCGAATAATTCCTTTGAAAGCATGGGTATGCGTGGACCGCCATGGCCTCCTTCCGGGCGGCGGGCAGTTCCAGCCAGCGGCGCAGCAGACGCTCGGTGCCGGGGAGGGTGTCGTCGTCCACGAGGCCGACGCCTTCCTCCTGGATCTGAGGCCAGATGTTGACCTGATTGCTGATGAGGACGGGGCGTCCGGCGACTAACGACTCGACGACGGAGATGCCGAAGTTCTCCTGATGGGAGGGGAGGACGAAGGCGTCGGCGGCGCGCAGGGCTCCCCATTTGATTTCGCCGGAGAGCATGCCGGGCCAGTGGACGCGATCGGCGACGCCGAGGTCGTGGGCCATGCGCTGGAGTTTGGCCTGGAGACCGACCTGGTCGGGTCCGGCCATCACTAAATCGATGCCCGGGTGGGCTGGGGCAACTGCCGCGAAAGCCTGAAGAAGCAGGTCGCAGCCCTTCTTTTCATGCAGGCGCGCGAGGTAAAGAAAATAGCGGCGGCTGCGGAGAGCGGGAAACGTCGCATAGAAGGCCTCGACCTGGGCGGCGGGATCACCCTCCGGGTCGCTGATGCCATAAGGTACCGGGATACCGTTCCACCGACTGGGGCGGAAGCTGGTCGCGGCCAGGTCGCGTTCGGCGGCGGTGGTAAAGAAGACGGCGCGGGCATCACGCAGGACTGGGTACTGGAAGGGCCAGTAGAGGAGCTTCTTGAGGTGCTTGAGCGGGTATTCGCGGTTGAACCAGGGATCGAGCGCGCCGTGAGGAAAGACGGCATAGGGTTTGCCGGCGCGGCGCGCGGCGGAGCGGACAGCGACGTTGGGAAAGATCCAGATGCCGTTCATGACAATGGCGTCGAAGCGGGCGGCGTTGCGGTGCAGCCATGTCCACAACCGCGGCGACAGGCCGAAACGGCCGAGGAGACGCTGGCCGAGAGCGTGGACGGGGAAGCTCAGGGTCCGGAGGAAAGGCTGGTCGGGCTCATCCTGGCAGAGGACTTCGATGCCGACGCCGAGAGAGGCGTAGGCGCGGGCCAGCTGGCGGACAGCTTCGGGAGGGCCGCCGTCGGCAGGGCTGAGGCTGCCGATGACGTGGAGGATGCGCACGGTCTGGTCCTGAGAAGTGGGTTGGGTCCATGGTACTTGACCGGGAGCAGGGCACAGGGCGCAGGCAAAGCGAAGGCGAGTTGGTTCGCAATGAGCGACGCTCGATACCTCGTCGCTTCGTTGCTGAGGGGATTACTCCCGCCGTGTTGCAAGTTGTGAGAAGACGCGGCGGAGGATAGTATCAGGCCAATCGCGGACCATCCCCCCGACATCTTCGATTTGCGGGTCCGCCTGATGGGTAAAGCGAGGACCACGGCGCAGTGGCGGCTCCGGAGATTTCGAGCGGGCAACCAGCCCGGCATCCCGATGTGCCGGGAGGCACGGGAGTTCCATCCCACCAGGCTGGGGGGCTTGCTCCCGATGAGATTGTTGCCGATCGATATGTCATTCGGCGAAGGCTGGGCGCGGGAGGCATGGGCGAGGCCTGGCTGGCCGAAGACCGCGTGCTGCATCGGAAGCTGGTGCTGAAGCGGCTGACCGGAGCGCATGCGAGTTTGCCGGGAAGTGCCGGGTCGCAGGCCGGGCATCTGCTGAGTGAAGCAAAGCGATCGACGGCCATCGACAGCCCGCATATTGCGCAGGTATTCGATGTCTGCAGCCATCGGGGTGAGTGGCTGCTGGCCATGGAATATGTGGCGGGGCACGATCTGCGATCGATGCTGGCAGCGCCGATGGCAGCGGAGACTTATTTTTCGCTGGCCGTGCAGATGGGGGAGGCGATCCAGGCGGCGCACGCCAGCGGGATTCTGCACTGCGACATCAAGCCGGAAAACATCATGGTGACGGAGCAGGGCTTCGTCAAAGTGCTGGACTTTGGGCTGGCGCGGATGGTGGCGCGCGCGGCCGGCGATAACGAGACCGTCAGCGTGGCAGCCAGTGGAGGTATGTTTGCGGGCACGCCTGGCTACATGGCGCCGGAGGTGCTGCGGGAATCCGAGCCGACCGAGCAGTCCGACATTTTCGCGCTGGGCGTGGTGCTGTACGAGATGGCCGGCGGACGGGCTCCGTTCAAGGGCAAGAGCCTGGCGGACAGCGTGCAGATGACGCTGACGGCGGAACCGGCGGCGCTGGATCTGAAGGGACGAGGACTGCCGGCGGATCTGAACCGGGTGCTGAAAAAAGCGCTGATGAAGGATCCCACGCGGCGCTATGCGACGGTGCGGGATTTGCTGGTCGATTTGAAGGGCCTGACCGCCGGCTATGCGCAGCGTGAAGGGAAGGTGCGGGGATTATCCAAAACGCTGATGGGCGTGACAGCGGCTGCCGTTTTGATCGCGGTGGCCGCTGTGGGGTTGGTATGGACGCGGCGGAATGAGCATCAGGCGGCGCGGCCGGCGAGCGTGGTGAGCGCAGCGGCCAAGACGCGGCTGCTGGCGGTGCTGCCGTTTGCGGTGATCGGGCCCGACAATGCGGGAATGAGCGCGTACAGCGAGGGGCTGCGGGATGCGATCACCTCCAGCCTGGCGAAAGTGGCGCCCTCGGACCGCATCGATGTACTGGCGGCGAGCGAGGTGCGGGCCCATGGACTGAAGACGCCGGATGAGGCGCGGAAAGAACTGGGCGCGGATCTGGTGATCGACGGGAGTTATCAGCAGTACCACAATCAGGTGCAGATCCTGTATTCACTGATCGACGGAGCGGGGCACGTGGTGCGCTCGGGAAGCGTGAGGGAGACGCTGACCGATCCGTTCGAGCTCGAGGACAAGGTGGTGGAGGGCGTGCTGCAGATGCTGAGCGTGTCGGCACCGCATCTGGAAGAGACGCCGCAGCGCTTTGGGACGCAGGTTCCGGCGGCCTACGACGCGTATCTGCGCGGCGTCGGCTATCTGCGTGACTTCAATATCCCGGACAATTTGAAGAAAGCGATCAGCAGCTTCGATGCGGCGACCAGGGCCGACCCGGAATTTGCCGCAGCCTACGCAGGGTTGGGCGAGGCGCAATGGGCGGAGTATCAGGCGAACTCCAACACCGCGGAGATTGGGGCGGCGCGGGCCAGTTGCGGGAAAGCCATGGGGTTGAATGCGCAGGTCGCGGAGGCGCAGATCTGCCAGGCGACGATTGACGATGGCACAGGCCAGGTCAGGCAGGCGCAACAGGAGTTCGAGACGGCGCGGCGGCTGGATCCGCAGAACGACTCCGCGCTGAATGGGCTGGCGCGGACGTACGAGGAACTGGAAGAGCCGGATCAGGCGAAGCTGGTGTATCAGCAGGCGATCCAGGCTCGGCCTTTCTACTGGGCGAACTACTATGCGCTGGCTAACTTCCTGGTGCGGCGGGCGGATTATCCTCAGGCGGCAAGGGTGCTGGAGGACGCGGTCACGAAATTTCCGGCCAACAGTTTTCTGGCACGGCGGCTCGGGGTGGTGTATTTCCTGGAGGGACAGTTCGACCAGGCCGCATTGATTTTGAAGAAGGCCATCGAGGAACGTCCGCACGCCGATGCATACATGGACCTGGGCCAGGTATACGTGCACAAGCGGCAATACGGGCCGGCGATTGCAGCGCTGGAGCAGGCGGCGAGCATGAATCCGAATTCATACTCGGTGCAGGCCGATCTGGCCGATGCGTATGCGTGGAGCGGGAGCGAGAAGAACAAAGCCGAGGCGCGCTACAGGATTGCGCTGGCGCAAAGCATGGAGAGCCTGCGGGTGAATCCGCTGGATCTGGATGCGCTGATGGTGTCGTCTTACTGTTCAGCGGCGCTGGGCGGACGCGACCAGGCGCTGCGGTTACTGGAGGAGGCGTTGCAGCATGCGCCGGAGGATGCGGAAGTGAACTACTATGCGGCCCGCGTGTATGCCCGTCTGGGCGATACGGAAGCGGCGGCGCAGTGGGCGCACAAGGCGATCGCGCATGGATATTCGCAGGCGGATGTGGACAGCGCGCCGGACCTGGCGGGGATGGGCGGAGAGGCAATTTAACGAGGCGCAGCATCGTACGCCTTTCACGGACCGGTAAACCGTCACGTTTACGCTCTCGGAATGGATGGCAGGCGGCACGCTCTATTGCCCCTGCTACAAGAACGATCATGCCAGCGGCCGCACCTGGTTGAAGGTGCAGACAGTACAGTAAGATTTCGGTTCAATCTCTGCAGGGCGCCTCTCACCTCGCGTATCCGGCAGTCTATTGTGAGGTTACATGCAACTGCGACGGCTGGCCCTGGTTTTCCTGCAGCGAACGCTGCTGCTGGTTTGCTGCATGGCGCTGACCAGTTGTCATAAAACTAATTCCGGACCTTCGATCGAGTTCACGCATATTCCGCCGGCAGCGCAAGGTGGACGAGAAAGAGTGGATACGATCTCCGGACGGGTAAGAAACGCTCGACCAGGGCAGCGGATTGTTATTTATGCGCATGCAGGGCAGTGGTGGGTGCAGCCCTGGCCCGATCATCCCTTCATTCCCATCCAGGCAGACTCGACGTGGAGCACGGAGACTCATCTGGGATTTGAATATGCCGCATTGTTGGTGGATCCGGATTATCATCCGTTGCCCACGATAGCAATGGATGCGGCTCCGGCCAAGGGGGGTCCGGTTGCAGTCGTGGCCATTGTGAAGGGCACGGGAACGCCGCAACTGGATCCGACTGGATCGCTCAAATTCAGCGGCTATGATTGGGGTGTTCGCATGATTGCAAGCGACAAAGGAGGCATGAACAACCTCTACGATCCTGAAAATGCAAGGACCGATGCGAGCGGGGCGCTGCACATGCAGATCAGGAAGAAACCGGGCGGGTGGTCGTGTGCGGAAATATTCTTAAATCGCAGTCTTGGATACGGCACCTATTCAGTAACTGTGCGTGATACTTCTCACTTAGAACCGGCCGCGGCCTTCAGTATGTTTACTTTCGACGATTCGGCCAGCGGACAGCGTTTTCGCGAGATGGATATCGAGGTTCATGGCCCGGATAACGCAACCAGGAACAATGCGCAGTATGCAATTCAACCGTTCTACATTCCTGGGAACCTGTTCCGTTTTGCGACGCCACCTGGCACCTTAACGTATGTCCTGCGCTGGGAACCTGGACAGGCAACTTTCAAGACCTTTCGCGGAAGATCTTCCGGCGCCGGAGCGCCACTGGTTTCGGAACATGATTTCACGTTTGCCATACCAGGACCGGGCAAGGCCAAACTCCGGCTGATCTTTTTCGTCGTCGCAAGCGATAAGCATCCTATGCAGAAGCCAAGCGAGGTTGTGGTTGAGAAGTTCGACTACCTTCCGTGAGGATGGCCTGGGAAGGCGCGGGCTGCTCAGGCGCGCCATGGCCGTACTCGCGGTTGTCTGCTTCGCAGTTTCGGCGTCCGCGCTCGATCCTACCCGCACCGTGTCGCAATATCTGCACGATTCGTGGGGAGCTGAGAGAGGTTGGCAGGGCGGATCGATAACAGCCATCGCCCAGAGTTCCGATGGCTATCTCTGGATTGGTACAGATAAGGGCCTGATTCGTTTTGACGGTTTCACTTTTCACCAATTCCAGCTGGCCCAGCCGGATCCGATCTGGATTGGCCCGGTACGCACACTTACCGTTGATGCGAGCGATAACCTCTGGATCCTGTTACAGGATACCCAGGTCTTTCGTTATCACAGCGGGACCTTCGAGCTCATCCGCGGCGAAACTCAGAACAGCACAACCGCGATGGCAAGGGGAACATCGGGTGCAATTTTGTTCTCGTCATTAGCTGAGGGAACTCTCACCTACAGTGGCAACCGATTTCGGAGCTTGTCGTCCCCGGCGCTTCCCACCGGCGCTGCAGAAGCCGCGCACAGCGAAGCTCCTGACCAGCGAGGAACGCCCTTCAGCTGGTTTGATCGTCTGGCGGCGTCCAACGCGTGGGCGATCTCCATGGCGCAGACGGACGACGGAAAGGTCTGGCTGGGCACGGAGCGTCGAGGGCTCTTCTATCTCCAGGGAGGCCGCGTTTCCAGCGCATCGAATGGGCTGGACGATACGAAGATTAACTGCCTTCTTCCTCTTCAAAACTCGGAATTGTGGGTGGGAACGGCGAGGGGTGTGCTGCGATGGGACGGAAGAAAGCTTACTTCGGCAGGTGTACCGCCCTCTCTTCTTAAGCTCGACATACTTTCCATTCTTCGCGACCGCGACTCAAACATCTGGGTTGGCACGAGCCGCGGACTGTTTCGGTACAACGCGAACGGGGTTTCTTTACTAAGTACCGCTGGACCGGTAGCTGCGCTCTTTGAAGATCGCGAAGGAAACATCTGGATCGGCAGCACGCGCGGCCTCGAGCGATTGCGAGACAGCGCCTTCGTTACTTACTCGCTTCCGAATTTGAAATCGCAGGATATGGGGCCATTGCACGTTGACTCCGGCGGCCGCACCTGGATTGCTCCCATTCAGGGCGGTTTGCGATGGCTGAAGGGAGAAACAACCGGGGTTATCACGGCCGATGGGATCGCCAACGATGTCGTCTACTCCATTGCCGGCACCGGCAAGGATGATGTGTGGGTGGGACGGCAACAGGGTGGACTTACTCACCTGCGCTATTCAGGCAACTCGTTTACAGCCGAGACCTACACGGAGAAAGACGGCCTGGCGCAAAACAGAGTGTACGCAGTCTATCGGAGTCGTGATGGTACCGTGTGGGCCGGGACCCTCAGCAGCGGTGTAAGCGAGCTGAAGAACGGCCGTTTCACTCATTACACGACCACAGACGGGTTAGCTGCGAACACAATATCCGCGATTGCCGAGGGCTCTGACGGAACGATGTGGTTCGGGACTCCGAATGGCGTAAGTGGCCTGTCACAGAAGGGGTGGCGAACCTATACCGGCAACGACGGATTGCCCTCAGAGGATGTTAACTGCCTTCTGCAGGATTCAGCGAGAACCCTGTGGATAGGAACGGCCGAAGGTCTCGCTTACCTCGGTGACGGGCATGTGCATGTACTCCACGAAGTACCTGGGCCCCTGCATGCACCGATATTCGGAATTGAAGAAGACGAAGACGGCTGGCTTTGGATCGCGACCTCAGATCATGTCTTGCGCATTCCACGCGACGAACTGCTAAGCGGTGCTGTGAAAGCAGCCGATGTTCGCGAGTATGACCAGGCCGATGGTCTCGAGAGCACGGCTGGAGTGAAGCGGAGCCGATCGGTAGTCTCGGATTCAGCGGGCAGGATCTGGTTTTCACTCAGCAGTGGCTTGTCGGTTGTTAATCCATCCCGGATCGATGCCAGTTCAGTTCCCGCACTGCCGCACATCGAGGCGCTCACCGCCGATAACAGCACGATCAACCTCACCGCCCTCGTTCACATTCCTCCATCTCCCCGGCGAATCACATTTGAGTACACGGGGCTGAGCCTGGTGGCGCCGGAGCGGATTCGCTTTCGATATTTTCTCGAAGGTTTCGACCACAGCTGGAGCCAGCCGGTTGCAGCGCGAGAAGCCGTTTACACCAACCTCGGGCCCGGCCCCTATCGATTCCGGCTCATCGCAAGTAACAGCGAGGGGCTGTGGAACGGGCCAGAGACTGCGATCGCTTTGAACGTAGCCCCTGCCTACTATCAAACTTACTGGTTCCGATTGTCGTGCGTCGCCGTCCTTATAGCGCTGCTCTGGGCGGGTTATCAAATGCGTGTTCACCAGTTGCAGGAGCAGGAAAAGAAATTCCGCGACGCGATAGAAACCATGCCGGCCCTGGCTTTTGTTCTCGACCCCAGGGGACATCGCACTTTTATGAACAGGGGCTGGCTCGAATACACAGGACTGAGCCCGGAAGAAGCGTCAGCGTCAGGATGGGAGAAGACGGTTCACCCTGATGATTTCAACCGCGTCGCGGAACGATGGCGCGTCTCCGGCACAACTGGCCAACCGCTGGATTATGAAGCGCGGCTGCGCCGCGGACTGGACGGAGCCTATCGCTGGTTCCTGATACGGGCTGTGCCGGTGCGGGACAAGCGCGGGAAGATTGTGAAATGGTGTGGCGCGGCAACCGATATCGAAGACCGCAAACGTGCCGAACAGCTCCAGGCCGATCTTACCCATGCGAGCCGGGTCAGCACGATGGGAGAACTGGTCGCCTCCATCTCGCACGAACTCGCACAGCCCATCACCATCACGACCGCTCATGCCAGGGCATCTTTGCGATGGCTGCAGCGCGACCCGCCCAATCTGACGGAAGTGCGCAAAGGGACGGAAAGAATCATGGAAGCGGGCACGCTCGCCGCGGAGATCATCAACCGTCTGCGCTCGCTGTACAAGAAGGACCCTCCCAAACGGGAGTTCGTCGCGATCAATGAAGTGGTCGGCGAAATGGCCGGGATGATGAGAGGTGAGGCCAGAGGGCATGGCGTATCGATCCGCACCGATTTGAAAGACGATCTTCCCCTGATCGTGGCGGACCGGGTGCAACTGCAGCAGGTGCTCATGAACCTGATGCTGAACGGCATCGAGGCGATGAAGGACACGGGCGGCGTGCTTATGGTGAAGTCACAAGTGGGCGAGGACGGCCAGATCGAGATCGCTGTAAAAGACACAGGGCCCGGGCTGCCGGCAGGCAAGGCCGACCAGATATTCGACGCGTTCTTTACAACCAAGCCGCAAGGCAGCGGCATGGGCCTGGCCATCAGTAAGTCGATCGTCGAATCGCAAGGCGGCCGAATCTGGGCCAACGGCAACGGCGGGCGCGGCGCGACGTTCCACTTCACCTTGCCGGCGGCATCCACGGAGACAGAGCCTCCCGTGGATACGGATTGATTCGCATTCAGCGGCTGGCGGCACGGATCAATCCGTGCCCTTCAAAACTTCGCCCGACGGTAAACAACCTATCGAAGCTTCGCAGCGAAAGCCCAACTTATCTTCCGTCACTTACTCTTCTGTCACTTACGGCACGGCTAAGCTGTGCTGCTTAACTGGGTCGGCTGCGACCTCATGGCCCTGACCATTGCCCGGATGGTCTGCGGCCGGTCATTCGCTGCGCAGTGCCTGCATGGGGTCGATGCCGGCTGCTCTGCGTGCGGGGATTGCCGCGGCGACCAGCGCCGCCAGTCCCAACAACACCGTCGCGCCCCCCAGCAGCAGCGGATTCCACGGTCTGACCCCGAAGAGTTGGCTCGCGATCAGATAGCCTGCGCCAATCGCCGCCGGTATCCCGATCCCCAGACCGAGGCCCACTTGCCAGAACGCTCCGCGCAGCACCATGGCGATCACTGAACCGCGGTCTGCGCCCAGCGCCATGCGTACTCCGATCTCGCTTGTCCGCTGTTCGACACCATAGGCGGTCACACCGTAGAGTCCGATGGCGGCCAGCAGCAGCCCGATCGCCCCAAATAACCATGTCAGGCTGGCGATCATGTTCTGCTGAGAAAAACTGCCGCGAATCACTTCCGAGTAGGGCTTAACGTCGTACCTCACCAAACCTGGATCGACGTCCGCCAGTGCGCGCTTGACCTGCGCCAGCATGTTCGGGGGATGGCCCGGCGCCCAGATCACGATGTTGTAGAGGTATTGCGACCAGACCTGGTAACTCTGCGTGTCCGGCTCACCGAAATGGACGGTCTGCGCCTCGGGGATGTAATACATGGCCCGGGCCGGTTCTCTGAAGGCCCAGCTCATGTAGTGGATGTTGCGGACGACACCGGCAACCTCATAGGCTCCCGCATTCTTCGCCGGCGCCGGACCGAAGTGCTGGCCGATGGGATTCTGGTTCCCGAAGAACTTCTTCGCGAAGGCTTCGTTGATGACCGCGACGGGCCGCGTGGTGGCGCTATCGTCCTCGGTGATGGGGCGGCCGATCAGCATCTTCGCTCCGACCGTGTCGAAGAAGCCCGGAGTCACGCGGGTCCAGTCGGCAGAGACGTCGTCCTTCGGGCCGGGCTCTGGTTTGCCCTCGACCCGAATGTCACTGCCCCACTGGTCGCCACTCATCGGCGCGTAGGTTGCCGAGCTGACGCCGCGCACGCCCGGAATCGCGCCCAGACGTTCCTGGATTGCACGGAAGAGCGGGACCAGCTGCTCCGTCCTGTAGTTCGACAGCATGGGATTGATATAGACCAGGTAGCGGTCCCTGGTTTCGAAGCCGAAATTCTGGTGTTCGAGATTGCTCAGGCTGCCTCCCAGCATGGCCGCGGCGCTCAGCAGGACCAGCGACACGGCGGCCTGGACGACCACGAGGGTTTTCTGCGCCCAGTGGCGGCCGCTTCCCACCGCGCGGTTGGCGCCGCGCAGCGCCTCCACCGGCTCGGCGCGCGAGGTCATCCACGCCGGAGCAATACCGAAAATCACTCCGGTCAGCACGGAAACTCCCAGCGCGAAGAGGAGCACCGGAGTCGAGGGCGACGCCTGGACCGGAATCCAGGTGCTTTGCTCCACCATGTGGAAAGCGAGATAGAGAATGAGCCGCGCTCCCGCCCAGGCGACAGCCACGCCGGCGGCGCCGCCGATGAGCGAGAGCATGACGCTTTCGAGCAGCGCATTCCTCACCAGATGTCCGCGCGACGCGCCCAGAGCGATGCGCACCGCAGTCTGCTGCCGATTCCTGAGCCCGCGTGCCAGCAGCAGGTTGGCGATGTTGGCACAGGCCACCAGCAGGACGCAGAAGGCCGTGATCATGAGCAGCAGCAGACCCTCGCCGTAACCCCTGCGCATATCAGAGAAACCGGCGCCGCCCGGAGTCAGGCGCAGCCTCTGCTTCTGCCAGACAGCCTTTTCCTGCGAGCTCATGTCCACCAGATGGCTGGCCAGCCAGCCATGCAGTTCGCTCTGGAGCTGCGCTTCGAGCGCCTTCGGATTGGTTCCCGGAGCCACACGTCCGATCAGGTCGAGCCAGTCGACGCGCGTGTTTTTGAGTCGCGCCGTTGCAGCGTCGATCATGGGCTCGGTGGTGAGCGGCAGCCAGATGTCCGGCATGCCCCAGCTCGCCATCTTAGCCCCGATGAAACCCGGCGCCGCCACGCCAACGATCGTGAACGGATGGCCATTGATCTGGTACGTGGAGCCAACGACCGACGCATCGGAGCCGTACTTCTGTTCCCAGGCGTGGAAGCTCATGACGGCGACCGGCGCCGCGCCTTCCTGGTCGTCGGCATCGGTCAACAGCCGCCCGCGCCAGGCGGATACGCCGAGCGTCAGAAAGAAATTGCCGGAGACATACTGGCCATTGGCCGTGTCGGGCGGCGTCGACGATCCCGCGCGGCGCATGCCCAGTGGGGCGTTGCCCGCCTGGAGCGCGGCGAGGTCCTGGAAGCCGGGCGTGTTGGCGCGGAAGAGCCTGTACGCCTCCCACGAGAAGAGACCCCAGTCGTTCGGCTCCTGGTCGCCGTCCTGGCTGTATCCGCCCCAGTTGCAGCAGCGGGCCTGGTCGCCGATGCGCCAGAGCTGGTCGGGCTTCGTGACCGGCAGGGACTGCAGCATCACCTGCTGCAGCAGAGTGAAGATGGCCGAGGTCGCGCCGATGCCGAGCGCCAACGTCAACACCACTGTCGCGGTGAAGCCAGGAGATTCGCGCAACCGACGCAACGCGCGCCAGAAGTCAGCCAGCATAATTTCTCCTGGTACAGGCGGTATGGGAAGAGATCCCGAGTTTTGAAGGAGTGCAGTTGAAATGCCAGCCCCTCGATAATGAAAGGAGAGGGTTTAAGCAAGCCCGGAGGACAAAGCCGTGTCCACAACTGAGGCAGGATGTTCAAAAGCGAACAGCGGCGTTGCGACTTCAGGTCTCAGTGGTTGAGACAAGAATCGCGCGGTTCTCAGGATACTCGCGCTAACGGGCATCACGCCGGGCAGACATTGCCCAGTTTCAGTTCTTCTCCGCAGCTTGCATTTTGGCCGATTTCGCTCCGGGGAACTGGAACGAACTTATTCGTTCCGCGATTTCAATTAAGGCTGAGCTTGCCCATTCAATGAGGGCCGAACCTGGTGTGATTTCCTTCGGATTCGCAGACCGTGGATTGCTTGTGTCAGATGCGATGTCAAAGTCCGCGGTGCCCCCGGTTCATGCGACTCGAACAACCATTAGCGGATCGGCGATGTTGCTCAACATCTTGACATGGACCCCACATTGCCGATTAAATCAGCTAATCATGCTGATGCCTCTCCAGCCTCGGCGTTTTCGCGCGCGTGTGTCCGTGTCCACGCTCGACCGCGTTGGTTGTTGTTGTTCCTCCTGTCTCTGATCTCCCGATTTCACTGCTCTGACTTTTAGAAAGTGAGAGCCCTTCCTTTCGAAGGGCTCGACATCCGGCAATCGCTTCCCGAAGCGAGGCCCTCACTTCGATGCTTCAGAGAGTTGTTCCTCTAACCAGGAAGGTTGCGAAGAGATGAATTCTGATTTCCCCAAACTGCGTCTGAAGTATGTACGCCTGTTTCCCCTGCTGGTTGGGCTTGTTTACCTGCTTAGCGCGCGTGATATGCGCGGTCAACTGTCGTCCGCTTCCGTAAACGGAACCGTGCGCGATTCCAGCGGCGCTGTTGTCGATGGCGCGCAGATCACTTTGCGCGATACTTCAGCCGGAACCGAGCGTGCTACCGCATCGAATTCCTCCGGCACTTATGCGTTCATCAACGTAGCTCCGGGAAGCTATACGCTCGGCGTCAGCAAACCGGGTTTTGCGACAGCGGAAGAGCCGGCTTTTCTGTTGCATGTGAATCAGACCGCCACGTTCGACTTCTCGCTGAAGCCAGGATCGCAGGTACAGCAGATCACGGTGACGGCGAATTCCATTCAGTTGGCAACGTCGACCGAGAACCTGGGAACCGTCGTCAACCAGACCGAAGTCAATGCTCTGCCGCTGAACGGGAGGAACTTCACGCAGTTGCTGACCCTCACGCCGGGCGCGAGCCGCGCCGACACGGGACAGGGATCCGGCGGCGGCAATGCCATCCTGGTTGGATCGTTCGGCTTTCCCTCCGTCAACGGGCAGATGAATCGCAGTAACCTGTATCTGCTCGACGGCATCATCGATCAGCAGTTCTGGTTCAGCGAGTATGCGGTGCAGCCGATCGTGGACGCAATCGCCGAGTTCAAAGTGCAGTCGCACAACGATCAGAGCCAGTTCGGCGGTGTCCTCGGTGGCATCGTCAATGTGGTCAGCAAGTCGGGAACGAATCAGTTCCACGGCGATGCGTGGGAGTTTCTGCGCAACGATGCCTTCGACGCGCGCAATCCGCTGCTGACGAAGAAGACTCCGCTGAAGCAAAGTGTCTACGGCGTGACCATCGGCGGACCGGTTCTCGCTCCGCGCTACGACGGGCGTAATCGCACCTTCTTCTTCGGCGGGTACGAGGGCACGCGCATCAACTCCGCGAACGAACTGCTCTACAACGTGCCGACGGCTGCTGAAATCAATGGCGACTTCAGCGGGGTCGGGCAGACGCTCTGGAATCCCTATACAACGGCGCCCGATCCCAACAATCCCGGCAAATATGTGCGGCAGGCGTTTCCCAACAACAACATTTCCTCCGCGATCGATCCCGTGATGCAGGCGCTGGTCAGCGGCATGTATCCCGCGCCCACGACAACCTCGTCGGGCCTCTATAACGGCGAGGACACCACGCCTACCCTGACCAACGTCAACAACTACAGCCTGCGCGTGGATGAGCAGCTTCGCACTTCGAACTCCATCTGGGCGCGGCTGAGCCAGTTCCACGCGACGCAGTCTTCTTCCGGCGGGTTTGTGGGGCTGGTCTCCAACAACGTCAGCGACGGCCAGAACTGGGGCGCCGGTTATCTGCACACGTTCGGCGCTTCCGCAACGCTGCAGGCATCCATGGGCCACGTCTGGCAGCAGTACAACACCACCACCAACTTCAATCACAGCGTCTCTCCGGCCGGCTTCGATTCCTTCTTCGTCTGCGGCTATCTCGGCCCCATTAACTGCCAGATTCCCGAAATCTCCGTGACCGGCTATGCGGGCGGAGGCCAGAGTTATCTTTCCGACGACGACGGCGACATCTATCAGTGGAACGTCGATTTCACCAGACTTACCGGCCGCCACACCTGGGCCGCAGGCACGATGATCAGCCATAACGACGAGAGTGTTCTGAACGCGAACGGTAACTTAGGCTTCTCGGCTTTCCAGACCCAGAACCTCGAGTCACCTACCGGTACCGGCAACGCGCTCGCATCCTTCCTGATTGGTGCGCCTACCAGCGGCGAGCGCCGGAACAATCTAAAGATCCCCAGGAACGGCTGGGTCAACGGCGTTTACGCGCAGGATCAGTGGAAGATCACTCCGAAACTTACAATGAACATCGGCGTGCGCTATGACTGGGATATCATGCCTGCTCTGGCGCCCAACGTCACGCAGTCGAACATTACCGGTTCTCTCAATCTGCGCAACGGGACTTACATTCTCAGCAAAGCCGCGGAGGGCCTTGGTTCCTGCGCGCAGCTGAATGCCGCGCCCTGCATCCCGGGCGGCGCGCTTCCCGCTTACGTGATCCAGGGCACCAGCGATAAGCTCATCAACAATCAGATTGACAATATCCAGCCGCGCGTTGGTTTCGCCTGGCAGATCGACTCCGGACGCGTTGCGCACCTCAGCTACGCCCGCGTCTACGACAACTGGTCGGGGGTTATGCAGATGACCCAGAACGAAGGCGCGCTGTGGCCATCGTTCGGGCTGGACATCACCAGCAATCTGAATACGACGAACGTTACCACTACCGCGGAAAATCCGCTTAACCTGCCCGCCGGACAGACGCACACGCTGCCCACGCCCACTCCGTTTACGCAATCGGCGAACTTCATCGCGCCGTATCTCAAGAACCCCTATTCCGACCAGTGGACTGTGGGATTGCAGCAGGCGCTCGGACCGGTGACCGTCATGACGCTCAACTATGTTGGATCGCGGAGTACGCACCTGCC
This sequence comes from uncultured Acidobacteriota bacterium, assembly GCA_963825195.1. GTDB lineage: Bacteria > Acidobacteriota > Terriglobia > Terriglobales > Acidobacteriaceae > Palsa-343. The sequence goes on along the minus strand of CAWGSD010000005.1, from coordinate 1,696,322 downwards.
GTGCTGCGGGTACTATAACGTCGCGCTGACGCCGGGGCCGGGCACTCCGCAGAGCCGCGCGCCTTTCCCGTACATCACGCCCACGCAGTATGAGCAGAGCAACGGATCGAGCAGTTACAACGGCCTGCAGGCGCAGCTTCAGCGCTCCTCGTCTTCGGGGCTTACTTACACGCTCAACTACACCTGGTCCAAAACCATCGACGTGGGCTGCGACGGATACTTCGGCGCGGAGGGCTGCTTCATCCGTAATCCTTATAACCCGAAGGCAGACCGAAGCGTCGCCGGATTCGATCTTCCTCAAATGGTAACCGCGAATGCTACATATCCTTTGCCCTTCGGCAGGGGCAAGCGCTTCCAGACCGGCAATCGATTCGCGGACGCAGCCGTCGGCGGATGGCAGATCAACGCTATTGCCACGCTGACCTCGGGTACGCCCTTTACCGTGTCGTACTCGGGCGATGAGGCCAACACCGGCAATAATTACCAGGGCGTGGATCAGGTGGGGAGCCCGCAAACAGGGAATCGCACCATCCGCGAGTGGTTCAACACTGCAGCCTATGCGGCGCCCGCGCTGTATACCTACGGCGATGTGCCGCGCAACACTCTGCGTTCCGACTGGTACCGCGACGTGGATCTCTCCGTCTTCCGCAAGTTCAATTTCGAACGGGTGCAGGCGGAGTTCCGCGCAGAGGCGTTCAACCTGACCAACACCACCGTGTGGGGTACACCCGGAACCACCTTTAACAGCACTACGTTCGGCCAGGTTTCATCGACCGCGAGCACGCAGCGCGAACTGCAGCTGGCGGGTAAAATCTACTTCTGAACAACGCGCTTCACACCGCTGGAGAAGGGCTTGGATCGACGCAAATTCATGGAGCTGATGGCAGCGGGGGTCGCGGGCAGTGCCGCTCCCTCCGCTGTCGCACTCGGTCAACAGCAGGCTGTATCCTCGCAACCGAACTTCCTGTTCATCATCGCGGATGACCTTGCTTACCGCACCATTCACTCGCTGAATAATCCGGAGATCCACACTCCTAACCTTGACCGGCTGGCGGCTTCCGGCTGTGCCTTCACTCACTGCTTTCATCAGGGAGCATGGTCGGGCGCGGTCTGTGTTCCGAGCCGCACCATGCTCAACAGCGGCCTCACCACCTTCCACGCGGAAACCGGCCTCGACCGGGTGCATACCTGGGGACAGACCCTGAGTGGCGCGGGTTATGACACTTATATCTGTGGTAAGTGGCACCTCAACCCCACCACGCTGCAGCGCTCCTTTAAGGAGATGGGACCCGTCGGCCCTGGTTTCCTTGCGCCCGGAAGAGACTTTTATACCGACAGCCCAAGCGACAACGACGGTGACCATAAGAACCCTTCCTTTGCCGACGACCCGGCCTACTACCGGCCACGCCCCGGCGATTCCTGGAATCCCGCTGACAAGTCTCTGAACGGACACTGGCTCCATGCGAATCTGTTCGATATCCGCGGAGCGCAAACCATCGAGCACTCCAGCGTCATCTACGCGGACCACGTTATCGACTTCCTGACGAACAAGGCTGCGCAACGCAGCACACCCTTCTTCGCCTATCTCGGATTCAACGCACCGCACGATCCACGCCAGTCTCCTCAGGAATTCCTCGACCTGTACTCGCCGGAACACATCGAGGTGCCGCCGAACTTCCTGCCCGAGCATCCCTTCGGCCTCGGACCTGACACCTACGGCCGCGATGAATCGCTCGCGCCGTTTCCTCGCACGCGCGAAGCAGTCCAGCTCCACCGTCGCGAATACTACGCCATCATCAGCCACATGGATGCTCAGATCGGACGCATTCTGGACGCGCTGGAACAGTCCGGCAAGGCAAAGAATACCTACGTCATCCTCACCGCCGATCATGGGCTCGCTGTGGGCGAGCACGGCCTGCTGGGGAAGCAGAACCTTTATGACTGCAGCATTCGCATGCCCCTGCTCATCGCCGGCCCCGGCGTTCGTCCCGGCAGCCGTATCGATGAGCTTGTGTATCAGCACAGCATGTATCCGACCACCTGCGAATTAGCCCGCGTTCCCATTCCGGCATCGGTGGAATTCCCCAGCCTTGCGCCGCTGTTGCATGGGGAATCGCGACCCCTGCACGACGCGATCTTCACCTGGCATCGGCACACACAGCGGGCGATTCGCACCAAAACGCATAAGCTCATCGTCTATCCCCAGGTGCAGAAGATCCAGCTCTTCGATATCGTTCAGGATCCCTGGGAGATGCACGATCTCTCCGCCGATGCTGCGATGGCGCCGCTGCTTGCAGAGCTCATAAGTCAGTTAAAAGCTCAGCAGCACGAACTCGGCGATTTTCTGCGCATCGAAGATCCGCTGCATGATATCTGGACTGTCATTCCGGAGCCGCGCGCTGGCTGATCGGCGCACGCAACCGCACCCAGCGCTACACAAGCAGCAGATCGCTCGAGGAGAATCGTTATGGATCGTCGTAAATTTCTGGGCCTGGTCGGAGGCGGCATGGCCGCGGCGCAGAGTGGTCTTACTCTCGGCGCGCAGGCAGAATCCGTGCCTGCGGATGGGCGCCCCAATTTTCTGTTCATCATTGCCGACGATCTCGCTTTTCGCACCATTGGCAGCCTCAATAATCCTGAGGTCCATACTCCGAACCTCGATCGCCTGGCCGCCTCCGGCACCGCCTTCACGCACTGCTTTCATCAGGGCTCGTGGAGCGGCGCGGTCTGCGTGCCCAGCCGCACCATGCTGAACAGCGGTCTCAGCGCCTTTCACGCCGAGGCTGGGCTCGACGACGTGCCCACGTGGGGACAGACACTCGGCGCCGCCGGCTACGACACCTACATTTGCGGCAAATGGCATCTCGACCCTACCGTATTGCAGCGCAGCTTCCGCGAGATGGGTCCGGTTGCGCCGGGCATGCTGGTTTCGACGCCGGAGAGCGGCGCGGCTTATGACCGTCCACGGCCGGGCAATACCTGGCAACCCTGGGACGAATCGCTCAAAGGCCACTGGATCCATTCCACACTCTGGAACAATGAGAAGCCGGACAGGATCCAGCATTCTGCCTCGCTTTACAGCGACTGCGTGATCGATCATCTGCTGCAAAAAGCCGCGAAGCGCAATAATCCATTTTTTCTGTATCTGGGATTTAACTCTCCGCACGATCCTCGTCAGGCGCCGAAGGAGTTTCTCGATCGCTATCCACAGAGTGCGATCCAGGTACCGCCGAACTTCCTGCCGCAGCATCCGTTCGACCAGGGAGACTTCCATGTTCGCGATGAGATGCTGGCGCCGTTTCCGCGAACGCCGGAGGCTGTCCAACTGCACCGCCGCGAATACTACGCGCTCATCACCTATATGGATGAGCAGATTGGGCGGGTGCTGAGAGCGCTGGATCAGTCCGGTAAAGCCTCGAACACCTACGTCATCCTCACTGCGGATCACGGCCTCGCGATCGGCGAGCACGGACTCATGGGCAAGCAGAATCTGTACGACTGCAGCGTCCGCATGCCGCTGCTGATCGCCGGCCCGGGCATCCAGCCAGGCAGGCGCATCGACGATTTGGTTTACCAGCACTGCCTCTACGCGACGACCTGCGAGCTGGCCGGCGTTCCCGTTCCTTCGACGGTCGAGTTCACCAGTCTTGCGCCTCTGCTCCGCGGCCGGAGCCGCTCACCGTACGAGGCTGTCTTCTGCTACTACAGGGGCTTTCAGCGATCGGTCCGGACTGCCACGCACAAACTCATCGTCTATCCCCAGGCGAATCGAACACAGCTCTTCGACCTCGTGCACGATCCCTGGGAGATGCAGGACCTCTCCGCCGATGCCGCATCCGCTCGGCTCAGACAGGACCTGACGGCGAGGCTCGTCCAAATCCAGCGCGAGCTGGGAGATCCGCTTGTTCTCAAAACCTGACCGGCGCACCTGAAGCTGTGCAGGCCCTTCTTCGTTCTCTGCTGCCGCAATCGCGGTTATATGAGCAGTCTAACTCGTACCGTGAATTGCCTGAGTTCGTGAACCGTCTGCCCCACATCGCAAGTTGAAGGCGGCGCATGATTCTGGCAAAGGATATCGGTCCGGCCTCGAAAAGAGCGTGTTTGAAGTGGTTCGCACAACAGCCCTCAGGGGCTGAAGCCCATCGGTTTGGCGATCTTTTCGGCACGACTGAAGTCGCGCCCTGATACAAAAGCCAGAGCGTGCTTTGCGGCACGACTGAAGTCGTTTCCTGATACAAAGACTCGAGCCCTGGTGCAAAGCCAAAGAACTACCCTCTAACGAACCTCAGACTCACATCACAGTTCTCACACAGACTCTTCAGGCCGGGGCTTTCACCGCCGTTCCGCTCACGCGAGACCCAATCCTGCGCAAGGATCCGATCCATCCGGTCAGAGCACTGGTAACTATCGTGAGTAACCCGTAAGTCCTTCGAACTTTGTGCCTGGTAACATCTCTTTCTGCTGGACGCCAAATCTGTGGTAACACCCCAGCATCCGGACGGGCACTTCGTCATATCCTCATGGGGCATGACGCGCCCTTTGCATACGGTCGGCGGCGGTTGGCTGTTACTGCTGCTGGCGACGTGTGTGCAGGTGCCGTGCGCCGTTGGCCAGCAAACGGCCTCGCAGGCACAAAGCAACGCAGACCCGAAGCCTTCAGCCATTTCGCCGTCCATCTATGCGATAGGGACCGGGGACGTTCTTCACATCTCCGTCTGGGACGAACCTCAACTGACAGAGACGGCCACTGTGCGCCCCGATGGCAAAATCTCTCTGCCGCTGCTGTACGACGTAACTGTTGCAGGAATGACGCCCGACGGGCTGCAGAAATCTCTCACCGAGCAGCTGACCCGTTTCGTCCGCAAGCCGCGGGTCACGGTCACGGTTCAGGAGATCCACAGCCGGATGGTCTTCATCACGGGTGAAGTGCAACGTCCCGGCGCGTATCCACTGGTCGCTCCGATGAACGTCGTGCAACTGATCGCACGCTCCGGCGGCCTCACCGACTTCGCCCGGCAGAAGAGAATCTACGTCCTGCGTGCCGATAAGAGTACGCGTGTCAATGTCAATTACGAGAAGGTGCTCAAGGGCCATGCGACCGAAGAGAATGTCGATCTGGCTCCGGGAGACACGGTGGTGGTGCCATGAGTCTGCAAAAGACAGTGCTCGTACTGTGCGTCAGTATCGCGGTCGGAGGAGCGACTCCAGGTGCACCCGCCCAGGACTCTCAGGAACGGATGAGCCTGCTCGCCGACGCGGACAGCGGAGCGCGCGGGACGGACACCGGCACGGACCGGGGGGAACGAGATACTCCGCGGACCACCAGCACCGAACCCCTGAACAGCTGCAGTGACTCGCTCTCGGCGGCCCTGCAACAGGGAACTCCGGAATTCCTCTGCTGGGCCAACATCCGCACCATCGAGCGCTGGAACATGGCTTCGGTCGTTTCGGGGCTGCAGCCCGGCAGCGACGCGGCCGTCGAGCTGCCGCGGAATTCGCCCTCGATGGCGCGCCTGACCGCTGGTGGCTTCAGCGGATTCAGCTTCCCCGATGCGAACCCCGGCCAGGCGTACGGCGGTATCGGCGCCGGCAAACTGCTGCTCGAACACCGCCGCTTCCAGTTCATGGCCGAAGATGGAGGGGGCTTTGCCGATCTCAATGCGGGCGGCAACCAATATCTGGTGGGCCTGAACCGCGCCGCGGTGCGGGCTACCGGAGAGGTCACTCCACGCTGGACCTGGCAGGGAATGGCGACCAACACCTACGGTACGGACGCCGCGCGTATCGTGGTTCCCCTGGATTTCCGCAACATCGGCGATGCGGAGGCGCCCGCCGCCGAAACCGTGGTTTACGGCCTGCACTCCGGCAGAATGACGAGCGGGGAAGAATCCGGCAAGCTGCGCTATGTCGACTCCCGCCGTTCCCTGTGGGATTTCAGCGCGTCGCATACCTACACCAAATACGACTCTGACGATTTTCTCGTTCAGACCGAACGGGCACGCGTCGAGTATCTGCATGCCCTGCGTCCGAGCATGGCGCTCGGCGGCTACGCCAATGGCGAGCATCAGTCTTCGCCCCTGGACTGCAGCCTCGGCGGCGGCGGCTTACGGTATGTCGCCGGATGGAGCGTGCGCTCCAGCCTCAATCTGGCCGGCGGTGTGGCGGGCGCCAATCCTTCCTGCGGCAAGCGCGCCGAGGTAACCGGCAGCGGTGCGCTGTACCTGCCCATCAATGCGACGAATGACTTCTATCTTTCCGCGGGGCGCGATCTGAGCGACGGCATCCTGGAACATACGATGTTTCTGAATACCGGGGCGGCCGGAGTTCGCCACGCATTCAGCAGGATCGCCGACGTGCGGGTTAGCTGGAATGGACTGCAGGGGACCGCTCCCCAGACGAAGCAAACGTATCACGGAATGTTTGAAGATCTGAGCCTGCATATCCTCATGGGTTTGGGATTTTCCGAGGAGGCCGAGATTCGGCACTTCAACATCGCAGGCACACCGAATAACGATCGCACGATTGCTGTTTTCACGCTGTGGTGGTCGCCCGGCCAGACCACCGAAGCAGCGCATGCCGCACTGCCGTAGCCCATCTGCCTTGCATCTTCGATACGTTCGAGGAGCTATGCGAAACAGGACCGTTTACCTGCGCACGGCAGCCACTCCTGTGTGGCAATTCGTGGTCGCCGCCGCAGTGGCCATCGCTCTGGGCGCCGGCACTTTCGTGCTGGCCCGACGCCCCGCGACGCATTTTGCCTCGGTGGCTCTGCTGTCCTTTGATCCGGTGGTGGCAGGGCGCAACGACCCAGTCATCATCCATAAGAGCGAGCCTGCGGTTGCGGTGGCGCAATCGATGCTGACCGACACGGTGGTTCTGGAGCTCCTGCGGACCCCCGGCCTCTCTTCTGCCGATTCGGCCAACGGGATCGGCGACTTTCGCGCGCGTCTGGAGTTGCGCGAGCCCTCCCCGGGGTCTCTGCGGGTTCTCTATCACGATCCCGATTCGAAGCGATCCCGCACCATGACGAATGCGGTCGCACGAACCATCGCTGCCTGGATGCCTTCCGCCTCCGTCGAGCCAATGCCGGTAGCCGCGGCCGCGAACTCTCTGGCAAGCGCACGCTCGGCTGCGTACGACCGCCTCGCGGGACAGCGGCGCCAGGCTCTGAACTCGCTCGCACTCTCCATCCATACCCTGAAGGCGAAACTTGACCTGACGGATCGAAAGCTCGACAGTTTCAGCCGGCAGGCGCAGGTGGTGAGCCCGCCGCGAACAGCCAGGCCCTCCGGGCCGACTACGACGCAGATGGAGGAGCGGCTCAATCTTGAAGCACAGCTGGCAGCCGCACAGAAGAAACTCGACGATCTCCGCGTGCGTTATACCGACGAGTACCCCGATGTCGAGATGACGAAGGATACGATCGCCGAGCTGCAGCAACAACTGGCAGTTCTGCCCGCCCCGTCCACTCCGTCGAGCGTGGAAGCCAAACCCGCAGAGCCCTCCAGGCGCGACACGGAGATTGCTCTGCTGCGCGCAGAGCGTGTCGGCCTTATGGCCCAGATCACCGCCGAAGAGGCTCGCCTCGCGCACCTTCGGAAAGAGCCGATCCCGTCTGTTCCCGCCAACGGAACCGCATCGGTTCCCCCAGATATTTCCGCATCGCCGGTTTCCTCTTCCGCGCTGCCCGCGGCCTCGGGCGCGACGCACGCGTGGCAAAATCCCTTCAGGATCGTCCGCCTGGCCAGTCCCACACCTGGAGGGTTCGGCTGGCCTGCGATGCTGGCAGCCTCGCTCAGCGTTCTTTTCATTGGATTCATCACCGTCTGCCTCCTCTATTGGCAGGACCGCATGTGGCGCCTGGACGCCTCCGGCCCTGCGATACAACAGGAGTTCACTTTCAGTGCTGCCGGTGAAGGAGGGGAGACGAAATCTGTGGACCAGTCATTTCTCGCGGCCCCGGATTTCGAAAGCGGGGCGGCGGCGAACAACGCGCTGGCAGCTGATTCCACCGAAGGGGTGGTTCAGGAGAGAGAGGCGCTGGCCGGCAAATCCGCGGAGATGGACAGCCCGGGTTCAGAGCACCCGAATTTGGAAGCCGCTGGCCGCGCAGAGAACAGCCTGACGGGGTTGCCCTATGCGCACCCGGCGCCAGCCCAGGCACATGAGCCACCGCTCTCACCGCTCGAGGATCTCGCTCTGCTGCGGGAGAGCGAGCCTGCCCAGGCAAGCGACGTTCTTTTTTCTGTTGCCTCGGAGGCTCAGGTGGATGTGGGTTGGCATGACCAGGTGAAGCAGACGCTTTCCCGAACCTGGTTCGGCCAGCTTTATGGAGAATCCGATGGCAGCCAGGGCTTTCCTAATGCGACCCATCCAAAGGATATTGCTGCCTCTTCCGCAGGAAACTCCCAGACCGATGAACGCAAACGTCAGAATTTCGGGCGACGCGCGCTGCAAAGCCGGGAAATCGGTGCACCGGACTGGGAAGAGCATACGGAGAAAGCCCGCCGGGCCATTGCCGAAGACGACCTGATGACAGCCTATGAGGAGATGAAGATCGCCATCAGCATGGCCCCGGAGAAGTCGAAAGAAGAACTCAACAACATCCTCAGGCATCTGAGGCGCCTTGCCTGAGCGCCGTTTGCCTTCGCCGCACCGGCAAGGTTGCCGGGATGCCGGCGCGTTTCCCGACAGCTATCCGATTCACTCATATCGCAGCGCCGCCGCGGTCAGCGTCCCACAGAACGTGGCGCTGGCCACCGTCCCGAAACTTACCTTTTGTGCAATGCAAAAGCAGCTCGGTGGGTGCCTCAATTGCTCAGCGTCGCCAACCTCATGCCAACGGCCCCGTTTTAGAGTAGAGGGCGACGTGGACAGACCCGTCCCCCGTTCCTCCCCCCGTTGCGCGTTATAATTCCAGCCGCGATGATTGACATCCTCCTAGCCATCGCAATTGCCACACTCTCGATCATCATGGCCGTCATCGGGGGCGTGACCGCGACCCAGAAGAAAGCTGCAAGGGCTTCGTTCCTTGTCATGGGTTGCCTGAGCGTGTCTTTCGTGGTCATCCAGGCGATTAGAACGACCAAGAGCCAAGACGCTCTGACTACTTCAGTGGCGAAGTTGAATACCGCGCAAGGTAGGCTTGCCTCAGCGCAGGCGGAGTTGGCGAAACAGCAGATGGCTATTCAAGGCCTGGCTACCGGCGGCGACGCATACCCATCGCTCTGGATTCTGAGCGATCTCGATGAAAGTGGAAAACCGTATGGGAAGGCCACTTTCTATCTGCAAAACCACGATTCGACGCATTCTCTCTATTCGATCTCATTTAATGTAAGTTCTGCCGATCGGGGTAAGCATTGCTGCAACGACTTGTACGTGATGGACTGGCCGGTCATTCCGGAAATTGCTCCCGGTGGCGAGGATCGCATAGGTGATGATTTTTCGTTTGACGACCCGATTGAGGTTTACGAGTTGGATGTCCGAGCGCGGAATGGAGAGTTCGTTCTGACGGCCAAGTGGACGGGGAGTACGTGGATCGTTACGACAAAACGAAAAGGCTTCGACGCCGTTCTTGAGCGTACTGAACAGCCTGCAGGTAGAATCCGGTTTGTTCCCCGAACTGCGGTGCAGCGTTGAGCGCTGCGGTAAAGAAAACGGGGACAGCGAAGACATACTCTACGCGCAGACATATAATCATCTGCCTCCTTCACAATCTTGTAGCACACGCGCCGGTCAGGTCGTCTTTTTCCGGTGAGGACGCACGGGAGCGCCGCCCCCTTGACGTTTCAGAAGGGACCCTTTTTCGGGACGGAGTTTTTCGCCCTACCGTATCCGCCCGTCCCACCGTTGCAGCCCAGCCTGAGTTCTGGACAGGTAAACGGCAATCCCGAGTGAGCTTGCTGCGTAGGTTAGCCGCGCCTCCAACCGGGCTGCGCCATGCTGAAGGCCCATGCAGCGCCGCGGTGAGGAGGAACTCCGACGGAGGCTCATGTTGCTCTGGCAAGGGAAGCCTTTTATGGCACCCGTGTATAGGGATCTCATGCGAGAGTTAAATCTCTGCGAGTCTGACCGCGTGAGATCGAGCGTATGGAACAGGCTGTCGTTGATCAGGAAGGTGCCCGGTTTCCGAAAACTGTTCAATAGCAGCAGGTTCGGCATCGTGGCTTCGAACGACAAGCCCTCCAGGGCCTTATTCAGTGCATTGGCAGAAAACGGCTTTCTTACGCTGCTGCGGCCTGGCAAGACCAGTTCTGATTTGCCGGCGAGTACCCGCAACTCGCGGAACATAGCTGTAACCTGTCGCGAGAGATACACGTCGTGCGACATACCCGATTTGGAGTTTTGGCTGGGAACGTGCCATTCACCGGAATCCAAATCGATGTGGTCCCACCGCGCCTGCAACAGCTCGGACTTACGTACCAGGGTGAGCGGGGCGATGTGCAGCGCGAGCTTGAACTGGCGACGGATATTGCTTCTGTAGATCGTGAGAAGATACACCCCTATCTCCTTTGGAGACAGGGCGCGATCTCGTCTCCTTGGTTTGCCGATAAACCTGGTCGCCACCATCGCGGCTGGATTGCTCTCCACCAATTGTTTCTCAATTGCATAGGCGAACATCGACCTGATAACACTGCGAATCCGCAGCGCGGAAGCTATGCGCCCGTTGTCGCGCTTGCAATACACGACTGCCTGTACATCGAGCGCAGTCACGGCCTGCAGGTGTTTGTCGCCGAGCGCGGGGTAAATCTCTTTGTCGAGATACCGCCGAATGCCGTCCGGGCTTTTCCAGTTCGGCTGGACAAATTCGCGGAAGTAACGATCCCCAAATTCCCGGACTGTCGGATCGCCCTGTGCCTCCGCCCTTGCCCGTCGTCTCTGCTCCACCGGAGAGATACCGTCGCGGACCAACTTCCGCATGTCGTCACGCTTGCCGCGGGCGGCCTTCAGGCTCATCAGTGGGTATCGGCCCAGCGAGACCTTCGCCGATGCCCCCGCCAGCCGATAGCGATAAATCCAGGACTTTTCGCCGCTCGGAAGTACCTCGATGTAAAGCCCCGATCCGTCGCACTTCATATAACGCCCAGCTTGTGGCCGCAGCGCCTTCACTGCCGCATCTGTGAATGCCATCGCCCCTCCAGATGTGTACTCCGGCGATCAAAAAGCCATTGGAGCGCGCCGTTGAGTACAACAGGGAGTGCACATTTGGCCTTGGCTTCCTGGGGACTCCCACGGACACCATGGGACGAAGAAGCGCGTAAATGCAAGGCAATTGTGGGTAGTTGTGGACAACTGGAACATCGGTGGATTTGAATCTATTTTCCGATGCAGAAGGTGGAGAAGATCCGATTCAGAATGTCATCCGCGGTTGTTTCTCCAGTCAGGGCGTCCAGCTGGCGCAGGGCGCTGTAGAGATCCAGCAGCACCATTTCATGGGGCACCCTGGCGCCGACAGCTCGCCTCCCCGCATCCAGCGCGATAACGGCTTCGCTGACTGTCTCGAAGTGCCGCAGGCTGGTGAGCATGCCGGATTCGGTTTCACTCCGGGGATCCCGCACCATTTGCGCCAGCGCCTCGCGCAATTCCGGAACGCCGCGGCCGGTGGCGGCCGAGGTCAGCAGCCACGCCGGAGCCGTGCCCGCCGCTTCCTCGCCCTGCAGGTCCAGGATGGGTCTCTCGTCCTCGCGCGCCAGGTCGCACTTATTCGCTGCCACCAGAGCCCGCCGCCCCTGCAGCGATGCGATCAGCTCGTGTTCCTCCGCAGACAGGGTCGCGGAAGCATCGACCACGGTCAGCACCAGATCGGCATCCGCCAGAGCCTCGCGCGTTTTGCGAATCCCGATCGCCTCGGCCTCTTCCGTCGTCTCGCGCAGCCCTGCCGTGTCCACCAGCTCCACGGGGATGCCGCCCAGGGAGAGCCGCTCCGTCACCAGATCGCGTGTGGTTCCGGGAGTTGCGGTCACAATCGCCCGCTCCTGCTCGAGCAGCCGGTTGAAGAGCGATGACTTGCCCACATTAGGTCGGCCCACAATGGCGAGCCGGAGCCCGCCATGCACCAGACGTCCCCGCTCGAAGGAACGAGCCAGTGCGCGCAGCTCCTCCAAAATCGTATCGATGCGTGTGACAATTTCCGCGTCCGGCGTCAACTCCACATCGTCTTCGGCAAAGTCGATGCCCGCTTCGAGCAGCGCGATGAGCGCCACCAGTTTTTCCTTGGCCGGCTGCACCCGGCGTGACAGCGCGCCGCCCATCTGCTCGGCTGCGATATTGGCCTGGTAGAGCGTTTGCGCCTCGATCAGGTCCCGCACCCCCTCCGCCTGGGTCAGATCCAGACGCCCTGCGAGAAACGCACGCTCTGTGAACTCACCCGGGCGCGCCAGCCGTGCACCCGCGCGCAATGCCTGGCGCACCAGCATTTCCAGAACGACGGGCGATCCGTGCGCGGCGATTTCGACCAGATCCTCGCCGGTGTAGGAATTCGGCCCGGCAAAATACGTAACCATGGCCTCATCTAATTTCTGCCCGCCATCCGGATCGGCAATCTCCGCGAATCGGGCGCGCGCATGTTCCAGCGGAGCGCGGGCCCTGACCAGGCTGGCAGCCATTGCCATAGCATGAGATCCCGACAGGCGCACGATCCCAATCCCGCCCCGACCAGGCGGCGTCGAGATGGCGACGATCGTCTCCTGCGCGATGGCCTCGCGTTCGGTGGTTTGTGGATGAGGCTGCATCGGGTCGCTCTTTCCAGCCCGTGCTGTGGGCGAAGCAGAGCTTCCGGCTTCGAAGCTCAGCGGCGGCGTCCGCCGAAGCGGCTCGGCCGTGCAGAGCTCTCCTCCCGCTCATGCCCCTTGGGGTAGATCACCACGTAGCGCTGCAATCCCTCGCCGCTCGAAGCGGTCTCCAGATCGGGATAGGACCGGAACGCCAGATGCAGCATGCGCCGCTCGCGCGAACTCATGGGCGCAAAGCTGAAAGGCTGGCCGGTCCGCCGCACGCTCTCTGCCGCGGTCTCTGCCGCCAGCTTCAGCTCGCGGGCGCGCAGGGCTTTGAAGTTCTTCGCATCGAAGGAGACCTTGTCGTGCTCCTCGTTTTCGAGACGCATGATCTTCGCCGCCACATGCTCCAGAGCCCGCAGCAGCTCGCCGCCGCGCTGGGTCAGCAGCCCGGCATCGGGACCGGCGAGTTCCACGTAGATTTCGCGCGCTTCCAGACCAGCGGGGTCGGCGGCGCCGGCGCCGGCGGTGATCCGGTACTTCAGGCGCAGGCCGCCCAGGGAGGTCAGCGTCTTGAGAAATTCTGCGATCTTCTGCGCAGCAGCGGAGTAGTCGTCGATCGGCATCGCTAAGTCCTATTAGTATCGCATTCCGAGGCGTGAGCGGAACACCCCCGGACGGCTGTTCGCAAGATTGCTATCGTCGCGCAGCTATCGTCTTGCCCGCGCGTTTAGCCGCTCGCTTCGCCGCGATAGCCGCGCATCTCCTGGCCCATGCTGGTGCGGTTCATAACCATCTGCTGCGCCACTCCCAGCAGGTTGCTGCCGGCCCAGTAGAGCGCCAGCCCCGAGCCGACGTTCCACATCATGAAGCCGAAGATCGCCGGCATCATGAAGGCCATCATGCGCTGCTGGCTCTGATCCATCCCCGGCGACGGAGTAAAGAACTGCGACAGAAACATCGAGACGATAACAAAAATCGGCAGGATATGCAGCGGGTCGGGCGCCGACAGGTCGGGCAGCCACAGCCAGTGCGCCTGGCGCAGCTCGATGGCATACATCAGCATGCGATAGAAACCGAAGAGCAGCGGATACTGCAGCAGCATGGGCAGGCAGCCGCCGAACATGTTCACGCCCTCTTTGCGCTGCAGGTCGAACATCTCCTTGTTCATTTCCTGGCGGCGCGGGTCGGTCGTCTTGTACTTCGCGTACTTGGCCTTGATGGTCTCGATCTGCGGCTGGATGCGCTGCATCTTGAGCGACGACTTCATCATCATGAAGCGCGTCGGCATCATCGCCACGTTGAGAATCAGGGTAAGGATCAGAATCGCCCAGCCCCAGTTGGAAATCCCGTGCACCACAAAGAAGCGCAGCACCAGCAGCATCGGCTTGGCGATCCAGCCCCACCATCCGAAGCTCACCACGTGTTCGAGGTTCGCGCCATTGGCCGTATGAACCGACTCCAGCAGGTCCAGCGACTTGGGTCCGACAAACACCCGGGTGTGCGCGCCGTCTCCGTTCGCGCCCAAAGCTGTACCCAGCAGCGGCGCCGGACTGCCGGTGTTCGCATCGGAGTGTGCCCGGCTCCGCGGCACGGTCACCGTTTCGTGCAGCGTCACGACACTGGTATTTTCGGGATTATCCGGCAGAAAGGTCGCGGCAAAATACAGGTCGCTGATCCCGGCGTAATCGAACGCGCCATGCAGCGTGTCGCCCCCGACCACTTTCTTAGCGGCAATCTCATCCGCCTTGCCGCTCTCCATCTGGTCGAACATCGCACCCGCATACCCCTGCGGGGTGTTCTGATCGCCGAGCCCCGAGGGCCATGCCAGCAGCGCTGTCGTTGGATTCCCGTTCTGGACAACGGAAGCGTCGGCGTGGATCACATAACTGGAGTCGAAGCGGAACGTCTTATGGACGGTCAGGCCGCCCGCTGAGTAGTCGAAGCTGAGTTCACCAGGCGCGGTGATCACTCCGGTCGCTGACGGTTTGTAGAGCGCCGAGTTCAGCTTCTGCCGCAGGCCCGCGTCGTAGGTGTACAGCGAGAGCGGGAGCCCGAACTTAGCTGCCGCCTCATGATTCACCAGGTCCAGCGGACTCTTCTGATCGTCGTCTTTATATTTCTTCAGCACCCATGACGTGACATTGCCGCCACGGTTGCTGAACGTGATGCGATACAGCTCATTCTCGACGACAGTCTGGGTTTCGCTCGAGGCCTGCACCGCGTTCTCGGCCGGTACAGCCGCCTTCGCCTTATCCGTCGTTCCCGGAGCAGGCGCTGCGCTTTCGGTCGCATCGGGACCGGGCGAAGCGCTGGCTCCACTCTGCGCGGGCTGCGTCTTCTGCTGCGCGTGCTCCGGATGCTGCTGGGCCTTCTTCGGTCCGAAGACCTGAAACGCCACAACCATCAGGACGAACACGATCATGAAACCGAAGAGCGTGCGCGAATCCTGCCCGCCGCCGCCGCCCTGCTGATTGGGATTTTGTATCTCTGCCAAGACTTCCGTTTCCTGTCGCCGATTCCGGACCTGATGCCGGATTCGGATCTGCCAAATTTAAATTTGTTGCCCTGCCCGCACTTCGGGCGAAGCCACTCGCCGTCTGAGAGGCACTGGGTCGAAGCCGCCCCGATGCAGGGGATGACAGCGCAGCAGCCGGCCCACAGCCATCGCTCCGCCGCGCAGCCATCCGTGTTCCGCGACCGCGATCGCCGCATATTCCGAGCAAGTCGGCTGGAACCGGCACGCGCCGGCAGCCCCTGCATGAAGAGCCGGAGAAATCACCCGCTTATAGCAGAACAGGAGTGCCCGAACGCCGCGCCTTCTCCACCGCACCAGCGCGGTCACTGCGTTACTCCAGTACCCATCGCCACGCTTGACCTCACGCTGGTCCGCACGTTCGCGAAGATCTTTGAAATTTCGCTCTCCAGCCGCGCGAATTCTATCTCCAGCACCGATTTGCGCGGATGCAGGACCACGTCCACGCCGGGCGGCAGTTCGCTGAGATGCATGCGCACCGCTTCGCGCATTCTCCTGCGAATGCGATTGCGTTCCACCGCGTTTCCCAGCACGCGGCCTGCTGTTAAGCCAATACGCGGAGCAGCGATCCCCGGTTCGCCGGCTGGCCGTGCGCGGAAGAAATAGCTCATGGATGCAGACGAATGCCGGCGGCTTTCCCGGTACACGCGCTGATAGTCTGCGTGCTTCCGCAGACGGGCGTCGCGCCAGTCGAAGCTTGCCTCCGGCATATCTCCATTGTGTCTCACCCGAGGAAAGCCAGCCAGGAATACAGGACCGATGATGACGGGCCCGGCTGGATCTGAGAGAAGCGGAGCCTTTGAGCGAACTGCCTTGTGATGGCTTTGCTCTGGAGCCCTGCGCTCGGTTCTAGTCGCGATAACCGGCGCTGACGGAAACCCGCTTGCGCCCCTTCGCGCGACGGCGCGACAACACCGCGGCACCGCTTTTGGTCTTCATGCGGGTGCGGAAGCCGTGCGTCTTCGAACGGCTGCGGCGGTTAGGTTGAAATGTGCGCTTCGGCATGGAAACGTTGCTCCTGATCTTTTTTGGTCGGGGTTCGCCGCTCTGCGCGGGTTGCCTCACTGCGCGGACGCCTGCGGGCGCGGAACCGAATCCCTCGGCCGCGCAACTGCTCACAATACGTCACTTCGCGGCAAGTTTTGAGTATATCGTATTGCTCGCTTCGCTCGCAAAAATCGCGGCCGGCAGGGGATTTTCACCATGCTCAGTGCAACTTCCTTACCGCCGGAATTTTCTCTCCCAAACGGCGTTCTCCTGGCCTGCTGACTGTGCTACTATCGGCAACGTTCACTAAAGAATTTTTCGACGCCTGCGGCTGTCGGAAGAACACGACCGAAGCTTCGATGCGTGACAGATCGGAGCCACTCCCGGCCAGAACGGATTTCATCCCGACCTCGCCCTGCTTCTCCCGAAGGGGCTTCGCCTCGGGTGTTTTCGTATTTCCGGCCAAGGGTCGCTTCCGCGCCCGGACGTTTGCAAAAAGGATCTCGCATGTCTTTCGCTGTTACTCCCTCTGTCGCGCTCAATCCGTGGATCCAGATCCTGGCGGCCCTCGAAAAAAAGGTGAAGCGGCAGTCGTTCGACACCTGGCTGCGCCCAACGCGCTTCAGCTATACCCGCGACCGAGTCCTTTTTGTGCGCATTCCCACGCCCGAGTTTCGCCATGTCGGCGATCGCTACGGCGATCTCATCCAGGAAGCGATAGAGAATCTGCAGCTCGATCTGGATGACGTAAGTTTCATTACCCCCGAGGAAGATCCGACACTGCCGCGGGTGCGTGAAGATGGCGGCTTCGCTCCGTCTTCTTCGCAGATTCCTTCTCCCAATGGATCAGGATCGCGATCCGCACCCATGGCCGGCCCGCAGCAGGCACGCTTCGACTGGAACAGCGCAGCGCAGCTCCAGCCTCGCTATACCTTCGACGCCTTCGTCTGCGGACCTGGCAATCAGTTTGCGCGTGCTGCTGCGCTGGCCGTCGCGGAGCAGCCGTCGAAAGCTTACAATCCGCTCTTCCTCTACGGCGGGGTCGGCATGGGCAAGACCCATCTGATGCACGCTATCGGCCACGAAGTGAAGCTGCGCCAGCCTTCGGCCTCCATCTCCTATGTCTCCGCAGAGAAGTTCACCAACGAGATGATCAGCTCGGTGCGCTACGACAAGATGACGAGCTTCCGCGACCGCTTCCGCACCGTGGACCTGCTGCTCATCGACGACATTCAGTTCCTCTCGCAGAAGGAGCGCACCCAGGAAGAGTTCTTCCACACCTTCAATGCGCTGCACGACAACATGAAGCAGATCGTGATCGCCTCCGACCGGCCGCCCCGCGAGCTGGCCGAGATTGAAGACCGTCTGCGCAGCCGTTTCGAATGGGGCCTGATCGCCGACATCCAGCCGCCCGACCTCGAAACCAAAGTCGCCATCCTGCAGAAGAAGGCGGAGAGCGAACACGTCGTCCTCCCCATGGACGTCGCTCTTTTTATCGCTTCCAATGTGCGCACGAACGTCCGCGAACTTGAAGGCGCTCTGGTCCGCCTCGTCGCGTGGTGCGGACTCAACGGGGTCGAAATCGTGCTGCCCACCGCGCAGCAGTGCCTGCGTCAGTTCATCGATACCCAGGTGCGCAAGATCACCATCGAAGCCATCCAGCGCGCCGTCGCCGAGCAGTTCGGCATGCGCGTGGCCGAACTCAAGCAGAAGAACAACTCCCGCGCTGTGGTTGTACCCCGCCAGATCGCCATGTACCTGGCCAAGCAGCTCACCGAGGCTTCGCTTCCCGAGATCGGACGCCAGTTCGGCGGCAAGCACCACACCACGGTGATGCACTCCATCGGCAAAATCGACGAGCAGCGCCGCGCCGACAAGAACCTCAACAGCACTCTGAACAAGCTGCAGGAAACGCTGAACGGGTAGCGCCCCCTGGGCGCTGCCTGCTCGCGAGACGGGTCAAATCCGTCGATTTGTTTCTTAGGTTTCCTGCCTCTTCCAATTCCTGGCTCCGTGAAGGACGGCGAGGATCTGAACTGTATCCTCGCTTACTCGGTAGACAAGGATGTAGGGCGTGCCCGGAACCGGGAACTCCCTTGTTCCAGTCCTCATGCCAGCTCGGCCCATCATGGGGAAGGCCTTCAGCCGGTTTACGCTTAGCTCGATGGTGTCGATCTGTCGCGCAGCTGCGGCCGGATTATCAACTTCGATGAACTCACGCGCGTGGGAAAGATGCCGCAGAGCGACCCGAGTCCAGAGGAGCTTCACTTCCGGCGCCATCGCGCAAATTCCGCCTGAACTTCTTTCTCAGACGCAAACTCCCCACGATCCGCAGCCGCGATCCCTTCCTCGACCCGGGCCAAATGCACGTCCTGCAGTTCAATGTACTGATCGATCGCTTCCGCGATCAGCTGCGTACGATCTCTCCTCTGCCTTTTAGCCAGGGCATCAAGTTTCTCGATCTGCTGCTGCGGGGCTCGAAAGCTGACACTGGTGCTGGCGCGCGCGCGGGGCATGCACGTATTTTAGCGTATTTTTCCGTAAGACACGTTGGCCTTTCGAGGCAGGAGGCGGGAACGATCGGCCCTCACAGCCCCCGCAACCCGGCCGACTCGAAAATCTGCGACATCAGCAGCGTGTCTCGCAGCCCCTCTTCGCCGGCTGTCTTCGGCTCGCGGTTGTTCCACACGCAATCCGCAAAATAGTCCGCTTCGATGGTGAAGTTCGCCGGATCATGGTCCCGCTCCGGCTCGTCGATCGTCTGGTCGCCTACGCGCCCGGTCAGATGCATTCCGTCGTAGCCGAACGCCGGCTCCATCGCGATCCATCCCTTCGGCCCGTGCACGCGGAAGTAGCCGCCGTTGGTATCGCCGCCGTAGGTCGTCGTGCAACTGGCCACGATCCCTGAAGGAAACTTCATCGTCCAGCCATCGTTCTCTTCCACTTCGTCGAACCGCCCATCGTGGTCGATTACCGATGAGTTGGCCTTGATGTCGGTCGGCTCTTCACCGGTGAGATACCGGCTCGCGTTCAGGCAATAGATCCCCACATCGAGCAGCGGACCGCCCCCCGCCATCTTTTTATTCAGCCGCCATTCGCCTGCCTTGATGTTGAACCCGAACGCACTCTCGATCGCCTGCATCTGCCCCAGCTGCCCCGAGCGAATCATCTCAATCGCCTTCAGGTGCAGCGGATTGTACTGGCAGCGGTACGCGATCATCAGCTTCACTTTGTGCTTCTGGCACGCCTCGATCATCGCCCGGCAATCCGCCACACTGGTCGCCATCGGCTTTTCGCTCAGCACATGCTTACCCGCTTTCGCTGCGCGAATCGTGTACTCCGCATGCATTGAGTTGGGCAGCGCGATGTACACCGCGTCGATGTCCTTGTTCTGCCGGATCTCATCGAAGTTGTCGTAACTGTAAATTGAAGGCGACGGCACATCGTACGTCGCCGCCTGCTTCTCCGCCTTCTCTCGGTGGCCACTTACCAGCGCCGTGATCTTTCCTGTTTTCGAGTTGGTCAGCCCGGGCATGAAGTGGCCCATCGAGATACGCCCCAGTCCGACAATGCACCAGCCCAGCTTCCGCCCGCTGTTGTTTGTGGCTGACTCCTGTGCCTCAGCTGTCGGCAGCGCCTTTGCCACTGCGGCCATCGCACCTAAACGAGAAAAATCCCGGCGGCTCAGCTTCATCCTCAACCCCTCCGCGCCCATTGTAGGGCCTGATTGCAGGGCCTGAGGGATTGCATCCATTCCAACCGAAACGCCCGAGGGCTTCACCACGCAATGAACGGCGAGCGCTTCACCCACTCGCGGCTGGTCAGCTGCTTCAGCATGAAGTCAGCCACATCGGCGCGCGCGATCTGCGTGCCATCGACCGGCAACGCATCCGCGTCGACGCGATACCGTCCCGTGGCCGGCTTGTTCAGCAGGCGGGGAGGCTGCACCACCGTCCACTTCGTATCGCTGGCCTGGATCATCGCCTGCATCCGTCTTTGGGAGTTGAAAGGCTTCTTCAACGCCGTCGCCTGGATGATCCGAAGGAACAGCCGCGCCGCGGCGGAGAGCCTTTTCGCAGCGCCTGGCCAAACCCCTGACGCCCCCAGCACGATCAACCGCTTCACTCCGTCCTGCTGCATCGCCGCCAGGATATGCGTCATCGACTGCGGCAGCAGCGTGTCGTCTCCCAGCGAACGCGCTCCCAGCGCCGAGAGCACCGCGTCCTGTCCTGCAATCGCGGTAGCAACGGCTTTGGCGTCGCGCGCGTCGCCGACCACTACGCGCGGCATGTCCTCGCACGCGATCGAAGCTGGAACGCGAGCGAACGCCGTCACCTCATAGCCCAGCGCCAGCCCCTGCTTCACCAGTTCCTGTCCGGTTCCGCCCGAAGCCCCGAAGACAACGATCTTCATGTGTCATCCCTCCGCGCGCTGCCGCGCCTTCTCGTATGGTCTGGCATCCTGCTTCGTTTCACACTTTTTGGAAATGTGGGCGGCAGCTAAGCTCGCACTGCGGGCAGTGTACACGATTTTCGTGTACACTGGATTCGTATGAAGAACATTACCTTCAGCGCCGACGAAGACCTTATCGAACGTGCCCGTGATGTCGCCCGCTCCAGGCGAACCACGCTCAACGAAGCCTTTCGCGAGTGGCTGGCCGGCTTTGCCGGGCAGTCTACCGGCGCGCGTCAGGTCGAGGCTTTCCTGCGCAGCCTGCGCCACGTCAACTCAGGCGGTCGGCGATTTACGCGGGACGAGATGAATGAGCGCTAGGTTTTTCCTCGACACGAACATCTTTGTCTACTCGTGCGATCGCACTTCGCAAGCGAAGGCGCGCATAGCGGAATCCCTGATAGCGGATGCAGTCGCGAGTCGCAGGGGGATCATAAGCTATCAGGTCATTGAGGAATTTCTTAACCTGGCGCTGCGACGATTTGCCAATCCCATGTCTCCGTCAGAAGCGGAGCGATACCTCTATAACATCCTGCAGCCTATCCTGGGTATCCATTCCTCCCTCGCTCTCTACACGGAGGCTCTTCATGTTCAGCCTCGCTTCCGCCTCTCCTGGTACGACGCGCTAATCGTTACCGCGGCGATCGAGGCTGACTGCGCCGTCCTTTACAGTGAGGACCTGCAGCACGGACAGCGCTTCGGCAGCACGCGCGTACAGAATCCCTTTGTCTGAGCCGTCGCCCTACGCCTCCCGCAGCAGCACCGCAGGATCCACGCCGACCGCCCTCCGCGCCGGGACGGCCGCGGCCAGCGTGCCAATAGCAATCATCGCCGTCACTGCGCCCGCAATCACCACGGGATCATAGACCGTCGCTTCGTAAACGATGCTGCCCAGCACCCGGGTGGCTGCTGCGCCCAGCGCCAGGCCGGCCAGCGAACCAGCCGTCAGCAGCACCACCGTCCGCCCCAGAGCGGCCCGCAGCACCTGCATCCTCTGCGCGCCCAGAGCCACACGGATGCCCATCTCCCGCAGCCGCCGCGCAACCGCATAGCTTGCCATCCCGAAGATGCCCGTCGCCGCCAGCATGCCGGCCAGCAGTCCCAGCACACCCAGAGCCACGGTCGCCACCCGCGCTGGAAACAGCACCAACGCCATCGCCGACGGCCAGCTCTCAATCGTTACCGGCAGACTCGGATCGATCTTATTCATCATCGCGCTCAGCGCCGCGGCCATCTCTGCCGGCGCTCGCTGCGAGCGAACCACCAGGGTGGCTTCGTCTTCATCGTTCTGTGCCAGAGCCCAGAACATGGCGGGGGTCAGCTCTTCCGTCAGCGACTCGTACTTGCCGTCTTCCACCACGCCGACTACCTCGTAATCGGCTGGGCCCGGCATGGCGAAATGCTGTCCCACAGCGGGCGCATTGCCGAACAGGCGATGCGCGAATGCCTCATTCACGATCGCGACCTTCGGAGCCTGCGCGTCATCGCGCCAGGTAAAGTCACGGCCGGCCATCAGGCGCGTCTCCGCGGCTTTCAGGTATCCCGGCGAAATCGTGAAGAACTTCGCCACCAGCGCGCTGTTGGAGTTGCGAAAATCCCTGGTGCCTTCGCGATAGACCGGCGTGGAGCTGCCCCCGCTGCCCAGCGGCTCCTCATCAATCGTGGCGGCCGCCGTTACGCCCGGAACCTGCTCCGCCTCTTCGATCATCCGCTTCTCGACCGGCAGCGCCGACGCATCGGAGTACCCAGCCATCTTCATCTCCACCTCGGCCAGCATTGCTCCCTCGGGATGGAAGCCGATCGGCGCGTGCAGCTGCCGCTCCATGCCGCGCAGCCCCACCAGCGCGCAGGTCACCAGCAGCGCGCACACGGCGACCTGCACGCCCAGCAGCAGATCGCGCATCGTCATCCTCTTCAGCACACCCTGTGCGGAGCCCTTCATCGCCACCATCGCTTCGACCCGCCAGATTTGCCGAGCCGTCAGCAGAGCCGGGAGGATACCGCTGGCGATTGCGAGCAATACGGCCAGCGCATAGACCCCGGCATCGGCATCGACTGTGACGCGGACAGGAAGGTCGGCGATCGGCTGCCATACGCTCAGCAGCCGCAGCAGCCATGCGGCGGCGAAGGTTCCTACCGCGCCGCCGGCCAGCGACAGCACCGCCGCTTCCGCGAGCACCTGGCGCAGCATCCGCCAGCGCGTCGAGCCAATGGCCAGGCGGATCGCCAGCTCGCGGCTCCGGTCCGCCGAACGGGCCGCAAAGATGCTGGCGAGGTTCGCACATGCGGCCAGCAGCGTCAGCAGCGCCAGGGAGAGAAGGCCGGCGAGAAAATTCCGGCTCGTGTCCTGGATCTGATCTCCAAACAATCCGGGGCGCACCAGCCGGGCACCCATCTGGTCATCGGTCGCGGGATACTGCTTCGCCAGCTGCGCCGCAATCGCATTTAGATTCTCCGCGGCTTGACGCTCGCTCACCCCCGGTTTCAGCCGCCCCACGACGAACAGCCCGTGGCTGTAGCGTTTGTCGAGATAGCTGTATCCGCTGATCTCCGGCGCGTCCACCATGGGCACCCAGAGGTCCGGCCAGAGAAACAGCTCCGTTCCATGAAAGTTCCGCGGCGCTACGCCGATCACCGTGAAGGGCTGCTTATCCACCTCGATCCGCCTGCCCACCACGCCGGGATCCGCGCCGAGATGCGCACGCCAGAACCCATCGCTCAGCACCACCCAGGGCGCGGAATTCGGACCATGCTCATCGCTCGCGTGAAAGAACCGGCCCAGCTCCGGCCGCACGCCCAGCATGTCGAAGTAGTTGCCGGAGACCTCGTAATCCCAGACCTTGCGCGTCGCCCCCTGCACGCTCACTCCCGCCTGGCTGATGCGATACGCAGCCAGCCCGCTGAACGTGGTATTCCGGTCACGGTAGTCGATGTAATCGGGATACGACTGGCTGATGCAGCCCTGCGGCTTCTGCACCACCATCACCACGCGCCCCGCGTCGGCGATGCCCATTTCGCGTCGCAGCGCCGCGTGCAGGACCCCGAACACCACCAGGCTGGCCGCGATCGCCATGGTCAGCGACACTACCGCCATCAGCGCAAACCCTGGCGAGCGCCGCAGCCGTCGTGTCGCGATCCGCAAATCCATCCACAAGTCGTGCATCACGCCCCCTCCATTGCAGGAAAGCCGAGCTCCGGATCGAATCTCACCCCTTCGCCGGACCGGCTACTCCTCGCGCAGCAGCACCGCCGGATCCACGCCGACCGCTCTCCGCGCCGGCACCACGGCGGCGGCCGTGCCAATGGCGATCATGGCCAGCACGGCTCCGGCAATCACCACGGGATCATAGACGGTCGCTTCGTAGACGATGCTGGCCAGCAGCCGGCTGGCCGCCGCACCCAGCGCGAGGCCCGCGATCGAGCCGATGCCCAGCAGCAGCACCGTTCGTCCCAGCGCGGCCCGGAGCACCTCCATCCTCTGCGCACCCAGAGCGATGCGAATCCCCATCTCCCGCAGCCGCCGCGCCACGGCGTAGCTGGCCATGCCGAAGATGCCGGTCGCCGCCAGCATGCCCGCCAGCAGCCCCAGCACACCCAGGGTCACGGTCGCCACCCGCGCCGGAAACATCACCAGCGCCAGCGCGCTCGGCCAGCTCTCGATGGTTACCGGCAGGCTGGGATCGATCTTCTTCATCATGCCGCTCAGCACCGCCGCCATCTCCGCTGTCGCCCGCTTCGAGCGCACCACCAGCGTGGTGTCGTCGTCATTCGACTGCGCCAGGGGAAAGTACATCGCGGCGGTTGGATCCTCGGTCAGCGAATCGTATTTTCCGTCCTGCACCACGCCCACAACCTCGTAGGTCGTCGGGCCCGGCATGGCAAACCGACGCCCCACCGTCGGCGCGTTGCCGAAGAGCGTATGCGCGAAGGTCTCATTCACCAGGGCCACTTTCGGCGCGTGCGCGTCGTCGTGCCATGTGAAATCCCGTCCTGCCAGCAGCCGCGTATCCGCCGCCGCCAGCAATCCCGGGGAAATCGAGAAGAATTTCACCTCGGCGACGCTCTTCGAATTCCGAAAATCCGTCGTGCCTTCCCGATAGACGGGTGTTGTGCTTCCGCCTCCGTTGAGCGGCGACGCGTTGACGGTGCCCACCGCCGCAACGCCGGGAATGCGCGCCGCGTCCTCCAGCATCCGCTTCTGCACCGGGAGCGAGGACGCATCGGAGTAGCCCGCCATCTTCATCTCCGTCGAGACCAGCATGGCGCCCTGCGGAGTGAAACCGAGGGGCGCGTGCAGCGACCGCGCCATTCCCCGCAGGCCCACCAGCGAGCACGTCACCAGCAGCGCACACACCGCTACCTGGAAGCCCAGCAGCACGTCGCGTGCCGACATCCTGCGAAAGACGACCTGTCCGCCCGTCTTCATGGCCTGCATGGCGTCGGTCCGCCAGATCTGCCGCGCGGTCAGCACCGCCGGCAGAATGCCGCTCAGCGCCGCCAGCGCCACGGCAATCCCATACACCCGAAGATCGGCATTCACCGCCACGTGGATCGGATACGCTGCAATCGGCTGCCACTGGCTCAGGACTCTCAGCAGCCCTGCCGCCGCCAACGCCCCCACCGCGCCGCCTGCCGCGGACAGCATCACCGCTTCCGCCAGCACCTGGCGCAGCACCCGCCACCGGCTGGACCCGATGGCCATCCGGATCGCCAGCTCCCGGCCCCGATCCGCCGCCCGGGCCGCGAAGATGCTGGCCAGATTCACGCACGCCGCCAGCAGAACCAGCAAGGCCAGCACCAGAACTCCGGTAATAAACTCCCGGGTCGGGCCGCTCAGCAGGTCACCCAGCATTCCGGGTTTCACCAGCCGCGCTCCCATCTCATCGTCCGCCGATGGATACTGCTTCGCCAGCTGCGCGGCGATGGCATTCAGGTTGTTCCCGGCCTGCTGCGGAGTCACTCCGTCCTTCAAGTCTCCAATCACGAACAAGCTGTGGTCATAGCGCTTGTCCAGATAGCTGTAGCCGTCGGTTTGTTCCTGATTCACCATGGGGAACCAGAAATCAGGCCACAGGAAGAGCTCCGTTCCATGAAAGCCGGCCGGCGCAACGCCGATCACGGTGAAGGGGTGTTTGTTCAGATCCACCGTCGTCCCCAGGACCCGCGGATCGGCGCCGAAGTGGGCTCGCCAGAAGGCATCGCTCAGGACCACCCAGGGCGCCGAATTGGGTCCATGCTCATCGCTCGGGTGAAAGAACCGCCCCAGTTCCGGCCGCACGCCGAGCATGTCGAAATAGTTCCCCGACACTTCATAGTCCCAGCTAACCTTCACCAGGTCGCGCACGCTCACGCCGGCATTGCTGATGCGGTAGGCGGCCATATCGCGGAAGGTCGAGTTCTGCCTGCGGTAGTCGAGGTAATCCAGGTACGACTGGGTGATGTAATGAGACGGCTTCTGCACGACCATCCACAGCCGGTCTGCGTTCGCCACGTTGAGCGGCCGCAGCACGGCGGCATTCATCACCCCAAACACGACCAGATTCGCCGCGATCGCCATGGTCAGCGACAGCACCGCCATCAGGGCGAAGCCCGGCGCATGCCGCAGCCGACGGGTCGCAATCCGCAAATCCATCCACAAGTCGTGCATCACGGCGCCTCGATTCCGGGAAAGTCGGCTGTTCAGTGTGCATCTCAGCCGCCAGCCATCCGCCTGCCAGAATCCCACATTCCAGGGCAGTTGCAGTCAGCTAATCGCTTCGCCCGGGTACATCCAATGTCCACAATCCACATCCCGCGTCCATTCCCGGACATATAGCTGGTTCGCGCCGGCGCGCTTCCACCTGGCGACCGGTCTCCAGCGGCCTCCGGCTAACCGGCTCCAGGTATCCGGTTCTTAGCTATCCGGACCTTAGCTGCTGTTATGCTTTCCGCATCCCACGATGATCCGACGTACCCTTCTGGCTTTCTGCCTCGCTGCCTGGCTTCTACCCGCCCATGCCGCTCTGCGCCAGGACACCGGCTTTCTCAATCGCCAGATCACCGTCAACGGCACCCTGCACCGTTTCGTCGTCTACGTGCCCGACGGCTGGAACCGCGATCAACGCTGGCCCGTCATTCTCTTCCTGCACGGCTCCGGCGAGCGCGGCTCCGAGGGCATGGACGAAACCCAGATCGGCCTGCCCCAGGCCATCCGCCTGCATCCTGAGCGATGGCCGTTCGTTGTCGTCATGCCCCAGGTCCCCTTCAATCATCACCACTGGACCGACCCCGACATGATGAAGATGGCCATCGCCGCCCTCAACGCCGAGGTCAAAGAGTTCCACGGCGACCCCGACCGCATTTATCTCACCGGCCTTTCCCTGGGCGGCTACGGCGCCTGGGAGATTGGCAAAAATTACCCCCACCGCTTCGCCGCCATCGTGCCGGTTTGCGGGGGCGTCTTCTGGTCGTATCAGCCGGACCGCTGGCGGGAGGTCGCAACCCTCCCGGGCGAATACACCCGCGTCATCGGGCGCACCCCGGTCTGGATCTTCCACGGCAGCGACGACCCGATCGTCAGCCCGCGCCAGTCGCAGATCATGTTTCAGGCGCTCAAGGTCGACGGCGGCAACGTCCGGTACTGGGAATACGCCGGCATCAAACACAGCGTCTGGGATCGCGCCTACGCTGATCCGCAACTCCCGCGCTGGCTCCTCGCCCAGCGCCTCAGCGCCATCCCCAAACTCGTTGCCTCGTCTGAAGAAGTGCTGATTCCCATCCATCCGGTGCCCGCCAAAGTGGATCCTGCCATCTACAGCGCCTACATCGGCGATTACGAGGACCAGCACGTGGTCGTGGCCACCATTTTCCGCGACGGCGACAAGCTCTTTTCCCGCGACCGTATCGGCCAGGTCAGCGAACTGTTCCCGGAGTCCGCCACCACTTTCTTCTACCCGACCGGAGGCACGCGCCGCCTCACCTTTGAGCACGACGACGAGGGCCGCATCACCGGCATCCGCTTCCACGACGACCGCCACGAGGAGTTCTGGGAACGACGCCGCTGAGCGCCGCGGACCTTCCCGAACCGAAACCTCTGTCCGTTCCCGAACATGGAACCATGCCCCCGGACAGTCGGCCCCGCCTGCGCCCCAGGCTAAGTCGCTGAAATAAAAACAATTCTGCTATCTCGACTTCGGCCCTTCCCGTGCTTCTTTCTCTCTTGCGGGCTCCCTGCCCGAATTTCAGAGGAACTACCATGCATCCTTCCGCGTACCGACCCCATGAGGCTCGCGCCATGCGTCGATTCATCCTCTTTGTCGTCGTCTTCACCGCAGTCGTCCTTACCGGAGCCATCCTCCCGCGCTGCCATCTGAATGCCCGTGCCGCCATGGCGGCCGGCCAGCAGCCGGGGAACTGGGCCAGCGGCGACTGCAACGACGAGAACCACGGCAGCCACTGGGGCGAATCCCATGTCTGCCAGATGCGCCGCACCACCTTTGCCCTCCCCTCGGGCCATCTCAGCGTCGATACCACCAATGGCGGCATCGACGTCACTGGTGAGGACCGCACCGACATCGCCCTCGAAGCTCGGGTCTCGGCGTGGGCCTCGTCGGAATCGGCGGCTACCGACCTGCTCAACCATGTCGTCATCGAGACCACCAATGGAGACGTCCGCGACCACGGTCCGCATTCGACGTTCTTCGGCCGCAACGGCTACAGCGTGGACTATCGCCTCCATGTCCCGCGCCATCTCGCTGCCGACCTGCACACCATGAACGGCGGCATCGATCTGGCCCGCATCGACGGCGCCATTCGCTTCCGCACCACGAACGGCGGCGTCAATCTCGACCAGCTTTCCGGTGACGTGCAGGGCAGCACAGTGAACGGTGGCCTCGATATCTCCCTTGCCGGCGAGCGCTGGCAGGGAACCGGCCTTCAGGCCCAGACGACCAATGGCGGCATCGATCTGCGCCTCCCGGACCGCTACTCCGCGCATCTCGAAACCGGTACCGTGAACGGCGGCGTCTCCGTGAACTTCCCCATCACCGTGCAGGGAACCATCAAGAGCCGCCTCAATACCGACCTCGGCTCCGGAGGTCCCACGATCCACGTGGAGACGGTGAATGGCGGCGTCACCATCAGCCACAGCAGCGGTCCCAGCGTCGACTGATTTTTCTTCTGATTTTTCTTCTGACTTTTCATCCGGGGCGGGGCGAGATTTCGCCCCGCCTTTCCTCATCCCCAGCGTCCCCTGTGCAAGTTCTGGACAACCCTTCCGCTGTGCATTCTGCGTCTCTCCCGGCCCCGCATCCTGCCTGCTCCGAACCGCTCTTTCCACTTACGCGGATTCCTTTCCACATCCCGTTGCGGCCCTGCTGTTCATA
Organism: uncultured Acidobacteriota bacterium; assembly: GCA_963825195.1. Classification (GTDB taxonomy): domain Bacteria; phylum Acidobacteriota; class Terriglobia; order Terriglobales; family Acidobacteriaceae; genus Palsa-343. The sequence goes on along the minus strand of CAWGSD010000005.1, from coordinate 1,667,271 downwards.
ACGTGGGAATGCGGTGACGGATCTCACTGCTTTTCTCCTGCTTTCCTGCTTTTGCTTTCTGACACTCCCCGGTTTTAGAAAACCGGTACCCATCCGGCGCCCGCGTTCTCAGCGGTTTTCCCCCTCCTTTCCACTTTTCCGCGCTCAACGACTACGGCTACTGGATATACATCAATCTAAGAAACCGTAATAGCCGTCGCAGCCCCGTGCCGCGGTTTGCGCCAGGCGCCAAAGTCAGCCGCAGCGCGCTACCCACAAAAATCCCGCGATTTCCAGAGAGCGTCTATTTGCCGTTTGTCTCTACAATGAGAAGTCCTCTCTGTACTGCCTTGCGGGTGGGCTTGCCCCATGGTGTACATTGAGTCAGATCGTTGCGAGGGAGCCAAAATGCCGGCTGGAGTTGAACAGGAAAAGGCCGTCCAGGGCACGACCATGGAGATCACCGTCAGCCGTCAGGATCTCCTCCGCGAGTTGACGGCCACGCAAAGCGTCGTCGAGCGCAAAACGACCATCCCCATCCTCTCCAATTTCCTCGTCGAAGCAGACGGCGACCGCATCGTCATCACCGCGACCGATCTCGATCAGAGCATTCGCACCTCCTGCGCCGCGAAGGTGAAGAAGCCCGGCTCCTGCACCATTCCCGCGCGCAAGCTTTACGACTACATCCGCCTTCTCGGCGACGGCGACATCTCGATCAAGCTGCTCGAGAACCACTGGGTGCAGATCCGCGCCGGCCGCTCCAACACCCGCATGGTGGGCATGGCCCGTGCGAACTTTCCTCAGGTGCCCGAGTTCCCTGAGGCTTCCGTCACCCGGATCCCGGTGCCGTCGCTACGCACGCTCATCGCGCGCACCATCTTCGCCATCTCCAACGAGGAATCCCGCTACACCCTCAACGGGGCGCTGCTCATCCTCAAGGCCGAGTCGATCGCCATGGTCGCCACCGACGGCCATCGCCTGGCCCACATCGAGAAGACCGGCGAGAATTTCCCCGGCATCAGCGCGGAAAAGAAAACCCTCATCCCCCGCAAGGCTCTGCAGGAGCTGCAGTCGCTGCTGGGTAACACCGATGCGGAGCACATCGACTTCGCCGATGACGACAGTACCCTCTTCTTCCGCATCGGCCATCGCGTGCTCACCAGCCGCAAGCTCACCGGCCAGTTCCCCAACTACGAAGCGGTCATGCCGCGCGACAACAACAAATTCGTCATCGTGCGCAGCCCGGATCTCTCCGCCTCAATCCAGCGCGTCGCGCAGTTTGCCGACGAACGCTCCGGCGCCATCAAGATGCGCATCGAGCAGAACGAGCTGAAGGTTTCCTCGTCCTCCACCGAATCCGGCGAATCGGAAGACACCATCGAAACCCCGTACAGCTTCGATCCCATCGTGGTGGGCTTCAACTCCGTCTATCTCATCGATTTCCTCAAGGCGATTGGCAACGAAGGCGAAGTCCGCCTCGAATTCAAGGACGCGCAGTCCGCCGGCCAGATTCGCCCCGAAGACGGCTCCGATGAATACAAGTACCGCTACATCATCATGCCGATGAGGATCTGAGCTCGGACAACTTTCATATCTTCTTCAAAGGTGTGCAGGCTCGTTGCATGCCGGCAACCGTGTCAGGTATCGAGGGAAGTGATGCCCGACAACACTACCGGCTTTCGGTCGGGAAACTCGGCGACGAGTGACAGCTTGCCGCCCATCGCTTCGATGGAGCGCCGGAGGGTCGAGATGTGCATGTCGGTGCGCTTCTCGATCTCGGAGATCTGCTTCTGAGCGACGCCGAGGTTCTTCGCCAGGCGAACCTGGGTCATGGCGCGGGCGCGGCGCAGTTCCTGCAAGGTCATTTCTTCGGCGATCAGCGCGGACGCGCGCTTCTCGATCTTGCGGCGACGGCTGACCGGCAGGCTCCTGATGATGTCGTTGACGTTCCGAGCCATAATCACTTTCCTTCCTTTTTGATGCGGTTCAAGTGCTCGTCGAACCGCTGGTCGGCTTTGCGGATCAGCGCGCGGTAAAACCGCTTCTGGCTGCCGCCCGATTTGTCACCGGCAACGAGCAGGATGGCCCTGCGTTTCGGATCGAAGGCGAAAGCCACACGCCAGACTCCGCCCGCTGCGTCAAAGCGCAGCTCCTTCATGTTCGCGTGCCGGGAATCCTTGAGCGTATCAGCACGCGGGCGTCCGAGGTTCGGTCCAAACTGCTGGAGCAGGCGCGTCAGGGCGAGAATCTCGTCCTGGACGTCCATTCCGAGGGCCAGGAATTCCCGCTCGAATTCGTCCGCGAGCAGTACGGTCCACGTCATTGACTATACCTCCCAGCGTATATCCCGTCAAGAGTATATGGGCGCAGGATTATGCTTCAGACCGCGATCTGGTGGTTTATTTGAGATATATAGGGGGTTACTGCTGCATCCAAACCTAAAAATCGTAACTTTTCCTGCAAGACCGGCTCCCTTCCGCTTGTGGCTCTGAACTGCGTGTCCTGATAAACACACAGCCTAACCCACGATCAGCGCATCGGTGCCGGTCACTCCATACTGACTGTTATGGACAAGCTGCATCACTGGATGCATGGCCGAAAAGGATAGTCAGCGGCAATGCACATGGAGCTTCGTGAAATGCCCGTAAAACGAGGGTCCGGCATCAAGAAATCCAGAGTTTTTTGGCCAGCGGCAACAAAGACCCCTAAAATTATCTCGCTATGATTGAAGCATCGAGCGGCTCTTGCCGATAGGTACTTTAGCCGGGTTAAAGCCCAAGCTATTCTGGGGGCATAAATTCCGGTCCGTGCGCGCTTTAGCACAGTGCGACAAATAGGAGACGAATAATGGATTTCATGGAAGCAATCAAGGCCCATTCCGCATGGAAGATGAAGCTCCAAGCATACTTGGTCAAACCAGATCATAGTCTAAGTATCTCCGTGGTCGGAGCGGACGATAAATGCTCGTTGGGCCAATGGCTTAAGGGTGAGGGCCGAATACACACCAACCTGCCAGAATACTCAGCATTGGTCTCTCAGCACGCTCTTTTCCACCGCGCCGCAGCCTCCGTGATTGAGAAAGCAGATCACGGACAATGCGTCGATGAAGAGGTCGCTCTTGGGGCGAAGAGCCCGTACGCTGCAGCATCAAGTGCCGTGGTAGCCGCGCTTATGGCTATGAGGGCCAAGGTCTGACCTCGCTTGGGCGACGCTTACGCTGATGGAGCTCGGTTCGTCTTTTCGATCCGGTGATCGAGAATGCTTCGGCGCCAACCATGCTGGACTGTAGTGCGAGTGTAAGTCGAGCACGTTTGCCGAAAACTCCCGCCGCCGCAGCTACTACTGTTGTTGATTAATGGCGTTCCGATCTAACTGCCTGCGCCGCGCCTGGTGAGGGCTCGCATCAGCCGGACTTCTTCTTCCCGGTAGGGCGTGCCGTCGCCGTGAAAAACCTCGTGGAACCACACCGGGGGCTGCTCGAGCACATAGGGCCGCTGCCAGGAGTCCCATGGCAGATAGGTCTGCGTTTTGCCGGCGACCAGTCCCCAGTTGATCGCGCCCACGTTATCTTCCTTTGCGATCGGGAGGATGGTGTCAAACAGGCTGCCTGCGCCCCTCGCCATATATTCGGTGCAAATGACGGGACGCCTGAATTGCTGCAGCTCTTTGACACGCTGCCTGAATTCCTCGGGCCAGCCGTAGTTGTGAAACGTAACGATATCGGAATTCTCGATCTGGATCTTTGCCACCGGCGGGAGTGAGGCGGAGGAGGACCAGTCGCCGTACCACACGCCGCTGGTCAGCGGCTGCGTCGGATGCGCGGATCGCGCCCAGACAAATACCTGGGGAAGAAGCTGCTGGATGATCTGGTTCTTGTTCTTCAGCTCCTCCTTGCCATAGGAGCCTTCGTTGTCATTGTCCGGCTCGTTCCACAAGTCCCACGCGAGGATGCGCGAATCGTCAGCGAACGCGCCGACCACTCCCCGCACATACTCGCGCAGCTGCGGATAGTCCTCAGGATGGGAGAGTTCGAGGGCGCCGGGACTTTGCACCCATCCGGAGTTGTGCACACCGGGGATGGGAGGATGCTGCGGGCCTAACTTCGGATAGGGATCCCAGCAGGAGTCAAAGAGGACCAACATGGGGCGGATGTGATGCTTTGCCGCAATGGACAAGAAAACGTCGAGGCGATGTTTGAACCCGTCCGGGTCCTGCTTCCACAGCAGGTCCTGCAGGAAGACACGCATGGTGTTCATGCCGATGCTCTCGGCCCATCCCAGTTCACGATCGATCTCTGCGGGATCGAAGGTGGCCGCCTGCCACATCTCCAGCTGATTGATGGCGTCATCCGGGATGTAATTGGCTCCGACCAGCCATGGCTGCTTTGCATACCACGCGTTCGCCTGGGTCTCCGGCCATCGCTCCTGCTGCGCGGTGGCGGCAATATTCGCAAGGAACGCAACCAGCAGTAAAAGCAGAGCCCCCCGGATTTTTCTCAACATGATTTCTTTCCCCTGTCCCAGATCGGCGCGGAGGATCAGTGGACTGTTGTTACGTCTCATGCCCGGCTGCCGTGGACCTTTCCCTAAATGCGGGTCGCAATCGGTGCGCCTCGCCTGCGGAAGCCTCGGGCGAATTGATCCTTCTTCGAGAAATGTCATGATACCTCTCGCAGCCTCCGTCATGCGGCCCGAGTGATCGAACAGTGGACACTGGTGCATGCCAGACGATCGGCGATGGCCCAGGCTTCACACGGGGAGAGGGCCGAATCCCCTTCGGCCAAAAGGTTGAGAAAAATGCCGATCTCCGGATCCTTGTGAGTCGTTACAGCGGCCTCCGATAATTCACTGGCTTGTCCTGAACCGCAAAATCATCCCCGGAACGATTCTCAGGATGCTAAGCAGGATGATCCCCAGGAACCAGGACCGGCATAGTTCTCTCTCATGACCCTGACGAGATCGCCAGACCTCCTCGCGCTGCGTGCAGCCGAAAGCCGCCTCGATTATCCGGGCTGGCGCGTGGCCGTAGTTTGTCACCTAGGGGTACTCACCGGCTTTGCCGCCGTCTTTATCGCAAGCTTCAGCTTCATGGTTGAGCCGCTGCAGCACGCGTTCGGATGGAACCGCGAGCAGATTGCGCGCGCCTTCAGCCTGGCAGCGATTTCGGTAGCAATCTGTTCTCCGCTGATCGGCAAATTGTTCGACCGCTTCGATCCACGCAGGCTCATCGCCTTGTTCATGGCTGCGTTTGGCCTGGGCATTGCGTCGCTCGCGTGGCTCACGCCCCACCTCGGCCAGCTGTATGCAAGCGCCGTCTTCATCGGCATCGCCGGGACAGGAACCTACCAGCTGGGGTATGCGCGCATCGTGGCCGCGTGGTTCGAGCGTCGCCTCGGAGCCGCGCTCTCCATCGTCGTGGCAGGATCGGGGGTGGGCGCGTTTGTCGTTCCGCCGCTGGTGGAGCACTGCAATGCCGCCTATGGATGGCGCGCGACCTATCTGATGCTGGCAGCGCTGCCGCTTCTGGTTGGAGCGCCGCTCACGCTGCTCTTCGCCCGCATGCCGCGAACCGCCGCCCGCTTGCCCACGGCGCAAACGCCTGCCGCCGCCCCGCTCCCTGGCGAAACAGGAGGTGTGCGCTGGACCCAGGCGCTGGGCGCTCTTCCCTTCTGGCTCCTGACTGTCGGCGTGTGCGCTCTCTCGCTCAGCGAGAACGGAATGCTGGCGCATCTCGCGCCTCTGCTGAGCGACCACGGGCTCCTCGCGCGCGATGTCGCCCTGACCGCCTCCCTGCTGGGCATTGCCAGTCTGGCCGGCCGCTTTGCACTCGGCTCGCTGTTGGATTATCTCGAAGGCTCCCACATCGCCCTCGCTTCGCTGCTCGCCAGCGGAGGCGGCATTTACCTGCTGGCCCATGCACATTCCTTCGCCACCGCCGCGCCTGCGGCTCTGGTCGCGGGGCTCGGTGGAGGCTGTGAACTCGACCTCATCCCTTACATGCTGCGCCGCTACTTCGGCATGCGCTCGTTCTCAACCCTGTACGGCCTCGTTTACAGCGCCTTCGCCGTCGCCGGAGCCATCGCCCCACTCCTGCTGGGCCGCGCCTTCGATGTCACGGGATCCTACACCGGCATACTGAATGTCTTCTGCGGTATCACGGGCGTTGCTGCCCTCGCCATGCTGGCGCTGCCCGCCTATCGCATCCCGGGCAATCTTCAGCCGCAGGAAACGTGTGCGGCCCTTGCAGAAACTCCGCTGACCGCGGCTCCCCCGCAATAACCGCGCTGCTCGAGGCGCGTCAACTCTCAGGAGGAAACACCATGGCCCATATCGCCCTTGACGAAGGCATCCCCGGCATCGTGGGAGCGTTCACGTTCCGCCCCGAAACCGCCAAACCCATGCGCGAACTGGCCGAGGTGCTGCTGCGCGGGCCGAACACTCTCACCAGCGCCGAGCGCGAAGCTATCGCGGCCTTCGTCTCCTCGCGCAACGACTGCCGCTTCTGCCAGCTTTCCCACAGCGCTGCCGCCGCCGAGCATCATGGAGGCGCCGACGCTGACTATGCCTGGATCGAAGCGGTGAAGGCGAATCCCGATTCTGCCGATATCTCCCCCAAACTTAAATCGCTGCTGCATATCGCCGGCAAGGTGCGCGAAGGAGGCAAGCAGGTCACAGCCGCCGACATTGCCGCTGCGCGCAGCGAAGGCGCCACCGATCGGGAGATACACGACACAGTGCTCATCGCCGCGGCCTTCTGCATGTACAACCGCTACGTGGACGGGCTCGCTACCTGGCAGCCGGAAGACCCCGCCAGTTATCGCCCTATGGGAAAACGCATGGCCGCGGAGGGATATGTCCACGACGCGGCTGCGGCGAATGGCAGCCATCGGTAGTGTGGTGAGTCTGAAGGTTATTGAACAAATTAACGGATTAAAGTGGTTCGAACAGCAGCCCTCAGGGGCTGTTATGCCCAACTTATTTTCTGTCACTTTCGGCACAGCTGAAGCTGTGCCCCTTCAAAGCAACGAATTTTTCTGCAAGCTGTGAAGTCGTGCCCTGATACAAAGACTCGTGCTCTGATACAAAGCCAAAGAACGAGTTCTTAAACGAACTTCAGACTCAGGATCTGCGGTTGCCGGCTGCAATTTCCGCCAGGAATATCCTGGGTGAAGGAAGTTAATCCAGCGGGCGCACCCAGATATTCCGGTAACTGATCGGCTCGCTCTTATCTCCGTGGGCCTGCAGCTTGATCGGTGCACGGTCATACGCTTTATAAAATGGCTTTCCGATATACAGCGTCTGACCTTTTAACTCGAAGTGATTCTGCACCAGCACGCCGTTAAAGAAAACTGTGACATACGCCGGCGACTTCAGCGAGCCGTCTTCATTGAACTCGGGCGCCGTCCACACCACGTCATAGGTCTGCCACTCGCCCGGTTTGCGCGCAGGGTTCACCAGCGGAGGGCTCTGCTTGTAGATACTGGCCGCCTGTCCGTTTACATAGGTCTTGTTGTTATAGGAATCCAGTACCTGTAACTCATAGCCGTCGTCCCCCGGCCCGGTTGAGGCGAGAAACACGCCACTGTTGCCGCGCGCCTGGCCGCTGCCGGTTATGTTCGTCGGGATGCGCCACTCGATGTGCAGCTGATAGTCTTTGAAACTCTGTTTGGTCTCGATGCTGCCCGCCGTTTTGCTCACGGTGATGATGCCATCCGACACAATCCATTTGGCCGGCGACTTATCTTTGTTCTGCACCCACGCGTCGAGGTTCTTTCCGTCGAAGAGGACGATAGCGTCCGACGGCGGCGCGGTTTCGGGCGTGCCCGGTGTTACGATTTTGGGCACCGGCTCCCAAACTTCGGTGTCTTCGGGTTTGGGCGCGTTCGACTGTTGCGCGTAAACGGGAGCGACCATTGCGATCAGGGCCGCCCATGCCAGCATCATCAAAATTGATTTGCGCATGACTTCAAGAGAATAACCCAGCCGGCCCCGCTTCCGCCCACATCCGACGCTGTGTGTCAAGCAATTTGCACAACAAAATCGCCGCAATTCGACGCAGCAGAGCCTATTTACGTCTGGCTGCTGGTGTAACTGCACGCATCGTTCCAAATCTATTCGACACAGCATGGACAGGGCTCCGCGCCCGGTAACTAATGATTCACATCCTGCTGCCTCTTCTCTATTTCTATGCATCAAAGTGAGGCCTGAATCTTGTATCCTCTAAGAGAGGCCGTGCACGTTGGTTCTCACTTCAGCGAGAGGAGTTTGGAATGGCAGAAACTACAAAGAAGGCAAAGGCCCCCGCGAAGCCACGGAAGAGCGGGACGAAGGCAACCCCGGCTCCGGCCGACGCGCAGCAGGTCGCGGCGTCGAACGGCAGCGCAGCGGAAGCACCGGTGACGAAGGCTCAGAGTAAGACGAATTCGCATCTGGTGCACACATCGCATGATGAAATCGCGCGGCTCGCCCATCAGTACTGGAACGAGCGCGGCCGTCAGCACGGCAAGGATGTAGATGACTGGTACCGGGCCGAGCAGGTGCTGCACAGGAGAGCTTCTTAGTTCGAGCTTTTCAGGCCAGGCTTTGGGCCCCGGTTTTTTTAAACTTCCTACGATCGATTAGATACGCTCAGCGGCCCTCTCAGGACCGCGCACGATCTCTCAGGTTCGCTTAACTCCGGTTCATGCGCGGGATTTCGTTTCCCGCGCTGTCTGCTTGTTTTCTGCAGCAGCCGCACGCCGCATTCGCAAACAAGCTATCCGGAGCCGGAGCTTCCGCGGTATCCTGCCCGGGAGTGCAGGCCGGCATGAAAGCGTTTTCCAGCTCGGCTCTTCTGCTTTGCCTTGCCGCCACCGGTGTGTCCGCCCAGCAGAGTGACGCGCCCCAGACCACGCTGACTGTCCAGTCGAGTCTGGTGGAGGTCCCCGCTCTCGTCAAAACCAGGAAGGGTGAAATCGTCTTTGAGCTCACCGCGAATGACTTCTTGCTGACGGACGACGGAGTACCGCAGCACCTCAATCTGGTCGAGGACACGGATTCGCAGCCTCTGGCCCTGGCCATCGTAGTCGAAACCGGCGGTACCGGGAGTCGTCACCTTTCCGACTACCATCAGCTGGATGCGATCCTCGACGCGCTGATCGACAATGTCGACCACCGTGTTGCGGTCATCGGCTTCGACAGCCGCCCACACCTGCTGCTGCCTTTTACCCCGAATACCGCCGACGCATCCCGGCAACTGGGCCGCTTGCAGGGCGGTGATCCCGAGGCGGCCATTTTGGATGCGGTGGCGTTTGCCGTCGATCAGCTGCGCGCGCAGCCCTCCACCTTTCGCCGCGCGATTCTGCTGCTCAGCGAAACCATCGATCAGGGCAGTACCACCACCCTCAGCGAAGCCCTGCGGCTCATCAGCGACACCAATACGACCATGTACAGCTTCGCTTTTTCCAGTACCCGGTCAGACCTCAGCCATGAGGCGCATAAGTTCGAGCGGCTCGATGAGCCGGGACCGCAGCACGGCTGCTTCAGCCGCCACCACCCCGAGGCCGAATACGATGGCCACTACAGCAAGCAGGTGCTCGACTGCCTCAGCGAACTGGCCCCGCCTCTGCGCCTGGCCACCATGGCCTTTGTCACCGCGCGCAATTCGCTCCGGAACAACACCGCTGAATCCGTGGCGCGGCTCACCGGGGGTGAGTTCGCCTCCTTCCACGATGCGAAGGATCTGCAGGCCCGCCTCGTCTCTGTCTCCAACGACGTGCCCAATTACTATGTCCTGAGCTTCCACCCTACGTCGCTCACGCCTGGCCTGCATGCGCTCCATCTCACCATCAGAGATCACCCGGACCTGGAGCTGAAATCCAGAGGCGAATACTGGATCGACAACGGCACCGCAGCCCCCTGACGTTGATCGACTCTGCTCCTGCCCGACGAAATCCTCAGCCTCGCTGCCCGCTCTCGATTTACAAAAAGAAAGATGAGTACGATGCGTGTCATGCGCGGCGGCTGGATCGACCGCAAAGCGATTCCGCGCGGCCCCCACGGCCGTGGCTTATGCCGCTGGTGTTCTCTCAAGGTTCCCCGCGGACGCTTCACCTTCTGCTCCGCTTATTGCGTGCATGAGTGGAAACTGCGCTCTCAGCCCGCGTATCTGCGCGAGCAGGTCTTTCTGCGCGATCGCGGCATCTGCGCCTCGTGCGGCGTCGACACCATCGCTGCGCTGCATCAATTTCGGCGTTCCCGCGGCGCTCGTCGCCAGGCGCTGTTAGAGCAATGGGCCATCGGGCGGCACCGCCGTCGCAGCCTCTGGGATGCCGACCACATCGTCCCCGTCATCGAAGGTGGAGGCGAGTGCGACCTCGATAACATCCGTACGCTCTGCCTGCGTTGTCACCGTGCCGTCACCATACAACTGCGCCAGCGCCTGCGAGGCGCAGGCCAGTCGTGAACGGACAGTTCCAGCGCAAAACGAACACGAAATTAAAAGCAACGTCGCCCATCCGGTCCGCAGTTGCCACAGCAACTTTGCTCGGAATCTCTCCCCAGGCGGGAGCGCAAAATGTTCTGCCCCAGACACTTTTGCTGTAACTTTGGTCTTCTCTCAAGCGTCAGATTTTGTGGTATCGCTCTCGGCCTGTATCGAGGTCTATAGTGGTACCGTTTTGGATCTCCCAGGATCTTTTTGCACGATGAGCACGCTGAACTACTATCGCCGCTACCAGCAGGACGGCAGTTGTATGGTGATCTGCACGCGCTGTTTTCTTACCGTCGGTATCGCCTATGGGCACGCAGCCGCGAGAGAGCTCGAGGCTGCTCATGTTTGCAGCCGTGCGGGAAAGGAGGGGCGGCTTCAATCGGCAGGGGCTCCGCCCACCGCTGCGGCGCACCGGGCCGGCTTCGTCAGCGGCTCCTTCCGCTTCGTGGAGGCGGTGGCTAACTGGAATCCTCTGGTTCTCGCAGCCGCTCTGGCGCTCGCCCTCTATGCGCTGCCCACCGCGCTTGAATACTTTGCCGCCCAGCATATGAATCCATGGCTCGCCGTGATCCTGCCGGGAGATGCCGTGGGATGTGCGGCCCTGATCGTCCTCTTCAACAAGCGCCGGACCGGACTGATTCTGTACCTGCTCCTGACCGGCCTCAAGAGTGTCCTCTACCTCTCTCGTGCCGTCACGCCGATCGCGCTGGTGTGGATCGTCGACCTGATTCCTACCCTGGTCGCGATGAGCATTGTTCCTCTCAGGCGGCTGGTGCCCCGCGCGCCGCGTGCGGTCATTTCCTAGAACTGGTTCTCCTATGGAGTGCTATGGCTCCGCTCAAGAGCAGGGGTCTCACACGTGGCATCGAGGGGTGAATCGGATTTATGAGACCAGTTCCAGTGTGGTGAGTCTGAAGTCTATTGAACAATTTGGCGAAGTGAAGTGGTTCGAGCAACAGCCCTCAGGGCTAAAGCCCAATAGCTTTTGCGGGACTTGATGGCACGAGTAAACTCGTGCCCCTTTTCAAAGCCGCGAGTTTTCCGCACGCTGTGGGTGATTACGCTTTGTCTGCGGGAGCCGTGCCGGTTGCAGGCTCAGCCGGATAATTGAAGAAGAGCTGATTGCCGTCGGGATCGTCGACGACCAGGAGCCGGTAGCCCCACCAACCCTCCCTCACCGCTGCGCCTCGGGACTCCAGTTCCGCGCGCAGCTCATCGAGCGCGGCAATCGCAGCGTCGCGTGTTGGCGGCTCGACATTCAGGGAGATAAACATCAGCCCTTTGCCAATCTTTTCAGGCCACATGTCGGAGAGGATCAGCGCGCAGCTCTGGCGATCGACCTGGGCGATTCGCACTTTGCCGTCTTCGTTGTAGCGCCAGGGGATCGTGAAGCCGAGCCGATCAACGTAAAAACGGAGCGAAGCTTCAACGTCGGTCACGTGCAGGACGGGGCGTGCAAACCAGTCTGTCATAGGCTGTGTGTCCTTCTTCCTGAACACGCGTGTCTGGCAAGTATCGCAAAGCCGGTCAAGTCCTGAGAACAGAATGCAGCGCTCATTGACGCGCTGCGGACGCCGCAGGGAAGCCGTCTGCGCCACGCGCGCGGCCTGGTCATCCGAAACCAGCCGCAGCTTCAGATGCCAAAAAACGCTGAATCGTCCAGGTTCTCATTCTTCGCAGCAACTGCCGACTTTCAAATGCGTTCCAATGCAGAAGCGATGACCGATCCTCCCACCGCCCGCCGCACCTCGCGAACCATCCTCTTCATCGCGATCGCGGTGCTGGCCAACAGTTTCGGCAATCTCATGCTCTCCATCGGCATGGACCGCATGCCGGCGTTTGCCCACGCGCCTCTTCCTCATTATTTGCTCAGCATGCTCGCCAATCCATTCCTGCTTCCGGGAGCAGGACTCACGGCTGTCTACACCTTCGCTCAGCTTTCCCTTTTCAGCTGGGCCGACCTCAGCTATGTCGTTCCCTGCACCGCGTCCTCCTACATCGTCACTACCCTCCTCGGCGAGTTCGTCCTCGGTGAGAAGGTCCGCTGGGACTGCTGGCTGGGCGTCCTGCTCATCTTCTGTGGGGTGACCCTGGTGGCCCGAACTCCCGTCGCTACCAAAGAGCACCACCCTCCCGCTCGCCTCCCCGCCAAAAGCTCTGCCGAGTTCCGGGAGAAGCCCGCATGATCAAATGGGTGCTCCTTCTCTTCACCGTTACCGCCAGCTCCTGCGGCGACATCCTCTGCGCCAGGGGCATGTCGCAGGGCGGCGAGCTCAGGGATTTTGGGCCCTCCGGCCTCCTCCGTACTCTCCGCTACATCATCACCCGACGCATGGTCATCCTCGGCGGACTCTGCGATGCCGCTGCCTTCTTTTCCATGCTGGGACTCTTTTCCGTCGTCCCGCTCAGCATCGCCGTCCCTGCTACCGCACTCGGCTTCGTCTTCGACACCTTCGGCGCCCGCTTCGTACTGCGCGAGCATGTGCACTGGAAGCGCTGGGCCGGCGTCGCCTGCGTCACCGCCGGCGTGATCCTCGCCGTCCGCTCGGGACCGCCGCACGCAAACCGGGCGGCCAAACCGCAAACCGCCAGCACGGCAGCGAAACCTGCCGAAGGAACACGAACTGCAGTCAACGCCGGCAACTCAACCCAACAGCACACGGCGTCACTGGTGCTTCCTTAGACCGGTTTCGAATCGGCAGGAGCAAAGGGAGGCCGGCTCAGCTCGGGCCGCCCGACCCCACCGTTCCGCCACGCAGTCCCACCAGAACCAGCCCGGCCACGACCAATCCCGTTCCCACAACTTTGATCAGGAGGGCCCGCGGCGTGAAGTCCTCGCGAAACCATCGCGGTCTCCATTTCGTAATCGCGTACGCCCCGACGAAGATCACCACATAGCGCACGCCCGAAATCGCCTCCACCATGGAAGGCGAGGTGCGGCTTACCGCGTAGACCGCCAGAAACGACCCCACTCCCGCGACCAACCGATTCAGCATGTAACCCACCTTGCTGCGCGGCGGCGCCTCTTCAGAATGTTTGAAAATCTGGCGTCGCCAGCGTGGGCGCAGCAGCAGAGCCATTGAACCCGCAAAGGTTCCCAGGGTGAAGAACACATACCCGCTGACAAATTTCGCTTCGTTGAAGACAATCTTCTGCAGCACATCGGTCAGGCCGAACAGCACCGCCGCCGCCGCCACCCGCGGCAGCATCCGCCGCAGGGGCAGCTTCTCCCCGAAAAACATCACGAAGCCGCCCGCCGTCATCAGCGCAAATCCGGTCAGCTGGCCGGCCAGATGAATTCCCAGCAGCGGGATCGACAGCAAGACCGTCGCCACCGGCGTGAATCCGCCCATGGCCGCCAGTTCTTCCGAGGCCTCTCCTGCCTTCAGCGCGGCGTAGTAGAACCAGGTCGCCGCCAGATCGCAGAATCCGGCAGCGAATGCCAGACCGGCAACTCTCAGCGCGGGCAGGTGAAATCCAAACGGAATCAGCAGCAGGCCGAAGATGCTGATGGCGCCCAGCCAGAACACATACACCACCAGGCTTTGCATCCCCCTGCGCTTCAGCAGGACCTTGTCCCAAACCAGCGACAGCCCTATCAACCCATGGGCGACGAGGGCGATCAGCTCCCCGTTCAGCGCAATCGACTTCAGCCAGCCCATGCCGTCTCAATTTCTCAAATTTTGTCTTCGGAGGTTGTTTCTAAAACTGGCCCCTGTTGCGTGCTGCGCACACGGCGCGACTTCACAGTGAAACTGTATTTGTGATGCAGGACTGGCGCAGCCATGCGCAGCAGGCATTGGGTGGGGGACACGGCACAGAACGCCGCGTTGCTGCGGAAATCGCTCTCCGCCGGGATCTTCGCCGTCGGCCACATCCTCTGCGCCGCAGGAAAAAGCGCGTCAGACGGGAAATGGAAGGGGGCTCAGGGGAGCAAACCTGCCTGAGCCGGGCCGCAAAATGCACCGCTCCTTTCCATCGAGCCCACGGCGAAGACCCTATCCCGCCTGAGGAGCTGTAGCCACCATGTACGATCCTCCGTACAGCGCCGCGCCGATCAGCAGCACCATCAATCCGCACAGATAAATCGGCGCTTCCGGAATCAGCGCCTTCAGAAAGATCAGCAGTCCCAGGCCGGTTGCCATCACCACGGTGCCGCCCACCCGCAGACCTTCCCGCTTCCGGATCGCTCCCAGCCGTGCCTCTTCCCGCAGCAGTTCCAGCGCCGAATTGGCTCCCGGCCCCTGCGCGTCTGCCAGCTTCTTCAGCATGTCGTTTTTGTAATAGCTCTCCCGCTCTTTGCGGCGCGCGTCAGACCACGAATTCATCGACAGGAAGGAGAACAACGCTACGGCACTCACCGCCAGAAAGATAAAGACCCAAACTCCCGGTTCCCACATGGCTTCCGCTCCTCTGGAAGCGGCTCGTTCTCGTCCGCTTCACCCCGTACGACCGGCCGCTGCTCCCGGCGGTTGCAAAATCTTGCGCGAGCCGGTCGCAAAGCGCATACACTCGCAGCGAACCGTCCCACACGCGCCCGCAGGCTCCAGCCGTGCCGGGAAACGCGCAGCAGAAAAACTGAAACCGTGTGCGCACAGCCCAGGTCTCACTGCACAGGAACGATCCAGTGAACGCCGATCCAGCAACGGATCCACCCCTCGGCCACGAAGCGGACCGAAGCGCTGCCGCCGATGCCGCGGCCGTCGCCCGCGTTCTCGCCGGCGATCCCGCTGCCTTCGAGGCCATCGTCCGCCGCTGGCAAACGCCCCTGGTCAATCTCGCCTGGCGCTTTTGCCGCGACCGCCAGCGCGCCGAGGAAATGGCCCAGGAAGCCTTTCTTCGCGCGTGGCGCAACCTCGCCCAGTGGCGCGGCGACTCCGCCTTCTCCACCTGGCTCTTCGCCGTCGCCACCAACCTCTATCGCACCGAGCTGCACCGCATCCCGGCTACCATGCTCTCCCTCGACGAGATCGCGGAACCGCCCGACGCCCGCGCTTCCGCTGCCGGCTACGAAGCAGCCAGCCGCGACGAATCCATCCGCCGGGCCGTCCTCGCCCTTCCGGCGAAATACCGGGACGCCGTCCTTCTCTTCTATTTTCACGAGCAGGATGTGCCCGCCGCCGCCCGGACTCTGCATATCCCCGAGGGCACCGTGAAGGCGCGCCTCTTTCGCGCCCGCGAACTCCTGCGCAGCAAATTCTCGCGTCCGCGCCCCGCTCCGAAAAGCGGCCAACTCGCCGCGCAGCATCCGAAGGAGGTCCAATGAACCGCGCCATGAACCACGACAGCCCGGACCCCAGGCTCACCGATGCCGACCTCGACCGGGCCCTCAATGCCGATCAGGACACCATCCTGCCTGCCTCCGGTTTTGCCGACTCCGTGATGACGGCGATCTACCACGAGGCCTCCGCGCCCGCTCCCATTCCGTTCCCGTGGCGCCGCGCTCTTCCTGGACTTGCTGCCGCCATCCTCGTCCTGCTTGGCCTCATCGCCGCGGTCGTCTTCGTGGTGCGCTCCGCCCCGGCGGGGACGCCAGCCCCGGCGTCGGATTCGAGCTTCCTGACGGCCCAGCTGGCACCATTTCTGCACTCCGGGTCCGCTACGCTGCCCGATGCCTTTTGGCTGGTCTCGTCGCTGGCGCTGGCTTTGGCGTGTCTTCTCGTCTGCCGCCGCCTGATCTTCGCCCGCTGATGGGTGATTGGCTTCGCTGGCTGCTGGCAGCTCATCCCTGGCCGCTAACTCGCTGACTTGCTAACCTGCTGACGGCTGGCCCTATAATCACCACCAATGTCCGGCAATCCAGATCCGCCCACATTTGTGCTGGTCGACGGCACGAATCGCAGGAATGTGGCCATCGGCCATTCCCCCTTCAGCGTCGGCCGCCTTCCTGAGAACGACCTCGTTCTCGCCCACGCCTTCGTCTCGCGGCGCCACGCGGAAATCTTCTCCGAGTCCGATGGCTACTACATAACGGACCTGGGCAGCCGCCATGGCACCTTCATCAATGGCCAGCCGGTT
This sequence comes from uncultured Acidobacteriota bacterium, assembly GCA_963825195.1. Taxonomy (GTDB): domain Bacteria; phylum Acidobacteriota; class Terriglobia; order Terriglobales; family Acidobacteriaceae; genus Palsa-343. The sequence goes on along the minus strand of CAWGSD010000005.1, from coordinate 1,650,804 downwards.
ACAGGGCGCCAGCTGCTCCACGAGAACGACACCGTCCACTTCGGCGCCGCCGACGGCCCCGCGCTGCATATCGGCGCCCATGAAACCGGCGGAACGTCCACCATCCGGGACATCATCGATCAGATCCCCGAGGTTGGCGCCTCGGGCACCGCCCTCGAAAAGCTGCGCTGGTTTTTCGATTCGGCCCGCCGCCTCAACGCCTATGGCGCCGTCGATCAGATCCTCGCCGCCCTGCTCGACACCACCCTGCAGCTCACCCATGTGGAGCGCGGTTATGTCTTCCTGCGCGACGAAGGCGGCGAGATGCAACTGGCCCTCGGCCGGGATAATCGCGGCGAGGCGCTCACCGACGTGGCCACCCTCTCCCACGGCGCGATGCGCCAGGCGGTCAGCACCTCCAGCGAGTACATCGTCACCGACACCCTCAGCGCCGACCCTGAAGCACGCTCCGCCTCCATCGTCGCCCACAGCATCCGCTCCGTCATCTGCATCCCGCTGCGCAAGCGGCGTCCCGGCGCGGCGCCACGTGATTCTGAGCTGCTCGGCCTACTTTATCTCGACAGCCGTCTGAAAGCCGGCAGCCTTACCCAGATCGACAACGACCTGCTGCGCACGATCGCCACCGACGCCGCGGCGCTGATCGACAACGCTCAGCTCGCGCGCTCCGAAGAGCGCGAACGCCGCTACCGTGAAGAGCTGAACATCGCTGCCGAAATTCAGCGCAGCCTCATGACCGCGCGCATGCCCACGCTGCCGTGGGTCGAGGTGGGTGCCCGCTCCATCCCCTGCCGCGAGGTGGGCGGCGACTTCTTCGACATCGTTCAGGACGGCGACGTCCTTTCCGTCGTGGTGGCCGACATCAGCGGCAAGGGTATCTCCGCCGCCATCCTCGCCTCGACCCTCCAGGGCCTCATCTACTCCCAGCTGGTTGCGCGCCAGTCCCTCACTGTCATCGCCGACGTCGTCAATCGCTACATCTGCAGCAAGGACATCGAAAAGTACGCGACCCTCGCCATCCTGCGGCTCGGGCCCGGGGGCGATCTCGACTACATCAACTGCGGCCACGTTCCGCCCTTTCTCTACGCGAACGGGCACTGCTCGCGGCTCTCCGAGTCGAACCTGCCTGTCGGCCTGATCGAGAATGCCACGTATCAGCCTGGAACGCAGCGCCTCCAGCCGGGCGACCGCGTGTTAATTGTCACCGATGGTGTTACAGAAGCGCACACTCCGGAAGGCGACTTCTACGGCGAAGAACGCCTCGTGCACGAACGGGTCGGCAGCCTCAGTCTCGACGACATCTGCGCCAACGTGGAATCCCTGTGCGGCACACTCGCCGCCGACGACGACTGCACCCTCCTCGACGTACGCTACCTCGGCTAACCCCATAACCCTGCGCCGCGGGGCCATGCCGGGGGGCAGCCGAGCCAGCGAAACCGCAGGAGCCGATCAGATTCGAGCGTTCCCTGCTGATCCGGCAGAGGGAGGCATCGGCTTCCCCGGCTGCCGTGCATCTATACTTTTCTCCCGCCTGCCCCTATACTTGCGATGATTCCCGCCCTCCCCGCAAAACTTCGTTCGGCATCGTATCCCGATGCGAAAAGTATCGGCTGCTGTTTCCAATCCGAGGAGGACCGAATTGAAATTAGAAATCGTCACGGTTGCAATTATGCTGGCAGGTTCGCTCGCCGCCCACGCGGCTGCTCCCGCGCCGGGCCAGGCCGATCAGAACTCCGTCCAGGCCTGCGCCCAGCAGGGGGACAAGAAGAACCTGTGCAACTGGAATGGCAGGACCTGCGCCCTCGACGTCGAGAAGATGGACAACGAGGCTTGCCATTACGATCAAAGCACCGTGGTTGATATGGATTCAGACCATAAGCCCATGTGCTTCTCCGTCAGCCGGAAGCACCACATTGTCTTCAACTCCAGCCAGAATCGCAGTTTTCGCGTGCGTCGCCTGGTGCCCATTACGGCTACGAATCCGCAGGGCCAGCCCTGCCCCGCCCATCCTTTCGGCCACCACTTCGATCCCAATCAGATTCAGTTCAGCGGCTCAGCCGATTCGCAAACCCCGGTCCGGGCGGCCGTCGGCTGCAAGTACAAACTCGAAGTCCAGTTCCAGCACGAAGATCCCAGCTTCCCCCCGGAATCCGATGGGCACCACTACGAATGCCGCGATCCGCACCTCAGGATCGTCAACTAAATCAGCAGGCGCGGACGAAATCGCCAGCGATTCGGCAGACGCCGCCGCCTGAGGAGTGGGCGAGGGGGAGCCTCTCTTTATCCGCTAAACCGTATATTGCGGTTTGACACTGTTTAGCGTATAAACGTGCCGCCGGCGCGCGCGTTTTCCAGAAGAGGTGTCGAGATCCATTCGCGCGGGGTTTATCCCTCGGCTCGAACTGCTTCAGCATCGGTAGCCCAAAAGCCGAAGGAGCGCCGGCTTGTTGTAAGGCAATCCAATCTTCAGTCCCATCCGTAGTGAAGGTAGCGGTCGACTGGCCGTCGCCGCTAGCGCGGTTAGGACGATGATGCTCTGTGACACGCGAAAGCTCGGCATACTGCTGGTCGTACTCGCTGTCGTCTCTTTTGCGAAGGCATTTGCGGGAAACGCGAGGCTGAGCGGCGCCGTGCTCGATCCCACCGGACGCCCGCTCTCCGGAGCGCAGGTTGAGTTGACTTCCGCCTCCGGTAGTCGGGTACGAACCACAACCGGGAACGAGGGTGGGTTCGCTGTCGACGTGCCGGGCAGCAGCCTTTACCACGTGCGGGTGGAAGCCGCGGGATTCGCACCCTTCGCGACCCAGCTGGACTGGAAGGATGGCAAGGCCGTGACGTTACGCCTGGAAAAGGTGAGCACAACCACTCAGGAGGTGATTGTCTCGGCGGATGTCGGCGAACTCACACTGGAATCGCCCGACCCTTCTCAAAGAATGTTGGTTCGTGAGGAACTGCTCGACGCGAATCCTGGCCGGCCCGGGGCACCGGTCTCGGTTCCCGGTCTGCCGATTGAAACGGCCTCCGGCGGCATCAAAGCGCCGCAATACTTCGTGCCCGGCGTGGCCGGAGACCATGGTGAACCTATCGCTCAATACATCGCGGTCGGGAATTATCTGGTTCCCAACAATCTCTCGGCCAATGCGCACGGCAACGGGTACGCCGATCCAAATCTCTATATTTCCGCAGCGCTGGGCAGCGTGGAAACCGATGGGGGCGCGTTCAATGTGCTCGAAGGCAATCATTCGCTGAACCTGGCCGCCACTTATACCCTGCGTTCACGACTTAGTAAGTTCATCACTTTCACCGGTGATTATCGGGACCTGGATCTGGCGGCTGGACTTGCGCCTTCGGATCCGACCAGGAGAGAGTGGCTGGCGATCGAATCCAGTTATGGGAACGGACTGACGAGGACGCTGGAACACCGGCAGCAGTACAAATGGAACGCGATGCGCGTGTTTGATCCCGGCCATCACGAGATCGCGTTACTCAGCACAGGGTACTGGGGGAGATCGAACGAGGGGGGCCTCGTCCCGATTGGGTTCGGCACGCAGATGAATGACACGATTGACCAGCGGCAGAAGGACCAGACGCATACAGGCATTCTGGCGGGGAGCGATCGCTGGAGGGCCGGAAGTCATGACGAACTGAACTTCTCGGGCTTTCTGCGCACGTTTAATCTCGCATTGTTTTCCAATTTCGGTGAGGGTTTACTCCGGCAGAGCGAGTTCCGCACCGTGGAAGGCGCGGAAGCAGGCGCGAGCCACACGTTCAGGCCGTGGCTGAAGGCGATGGCGGGGCTCGATTATGACGAAGACGACATTCACCGGGACGATCTGGATCACTATCTCCCGGACGCTCCGAGGACTTATGGTGATTTCCTGAAGGTGCTCGCGAACAACATCACGATTCGCGATGCCGGCCCCTATGCCGCTGTGCAGGGCGACATCGGGAGACACCTGCGCTTTTATGCCGGCCTGCGCTGTGACGAGATCGAACTGATCAATACGGACCGGATGAAACCCCTGGATTCATTCGACAAATGGCGGAGCCTTGCGAGCCCCAAAGGCACTCTGACATGGAGGCCCGGCGCGGGGCCTGTCCACTGGCTTCCCTCGGCTTCTTTCAGCCTCGGTCAGTCGTTTTTCACTGAAGATCCCCGTATCAGCGCAGGCAGGACAGCGGCTGGATCGGCTCCCCTGGCATCTCCCCTCGAGCGCTCCCATTCGCAGCAACTGGTCCTCGAAAAGGAGCTCAGCAGAACCGACGTGCGTGTAACGCTGGGACGTACCACAACCACGGCAACGCTTGCGAAGATCGATCCGGACACGGGACTGGCAGAGGACCAGGGTCCGGGGACGCTCAAATTCCTCACCGCCAGTGTGCGCCGCCAATTCGGCTTTGGCCTGCTGCAGGGGGTCTTCTCGAAGGCCGACGCGCGCGACGCGGCTACAGGTATTCCGACGCCGGAAGCGCCGCGCACGATCTTCGACGCGCTCACGACGCTGGACCGGCTGCCGCTGGGGCTGCATGCCCGGAGCGAGTACGAGTACGTCGGCCATAAGCTTCTGGATGTGGGTAACCCGCAACATCCGAACCAATACGAGGCTATGCCGGTCGGCGAAACTCGCTTGGCGGTAGTGCGCCCGTTCCTGAACGGCCGGATGGAACTGGGCGCCGACGGCATGCTGGCGCGTGGCTATACCGGGCAGACGACAGAGAGCTTTGCGGGTGGCTGGAATATCGGAGACACGCCACCGGCGTGCGCTCCCGGTGTGGACGGAATCCCCAACAACTTCGATTGCGGTACGGTGGAGCGGAGTGTCGGTGTACGCATGGTGTCGTGGGTGGGCGGATCATTCTCCTGGCGGTTCGGCCAGGGAAGATAATTGGCTGCAACGCTCCGCCGAGATTGTTGTTGCCGGGAAATCCGAATTGCGTCGGCGGTCGTACTGAATCATCCGGTCATGGGGCTGGTATGGTGAGTCTGAAGTTCATTGAATAATTTGACGGATTGAAGTGGTTCGAACAACAGCCCTCAGGGAAGCCCGATTTTTACGAGGACTGATCAGGCCTCGACAGACTCAGGGACAAGCCTGCGCATAATGGCATCGATGTGTGTCCGTGCTCCGTCAATATGAGGAAAATCAGTGCTCTCCGGAGTGAAGACAAACGAAAGATCGGTTCCAGCGAGAAGAATGGCATCCAGCCTTTCTCGCTCGATCAACGTGTGAGCGAGGGCACGCAACCTCTCGTACTCCTCGGAAGTGGCTTGCTCCTCCTCTACAATCCGCTGATAGATGCCGCTCACTGTGTCGATCTCGCCGGGCCTGGGGGTGATGACGTCGAGATTCTGTAGTTTGCCGAACAGCTTCGTTTCCATCGTGACGCGCGCACCGAAGATGGAGAGACGCCGGACCTTTCGGCGATCAATTTCAGCGACAATGGCATCCAGGAGATCGATAAGTGGAAGTGGGGTAATCTCCGCCAGCTCGCGAGCGCAAACCTGAGGCGAAAACGCCGGGATGGTCGCGATCTGTGCTCCCCCGTCGGCAAGTTGGCGGAGCAGCGAGCTCAGGTAGATGGCGAGCTCCTGAGTCTCGCGCGCGGCAGCATGAGCCATAACGCGACGCACGTCCGCGTGAACCATGAGAATACCTGGCGACAAGCCCAGGGCGAGGTGAGCGTTGACCAGGGATCGATAGTAGAAGATTCCTGCACCAACTCCCAAACCAGCTATGAGTCCAAACCTGCAAGCCGTGGGTTCATATAGCATCGTCACCGATTATAGTGACGTGTGTTCCAGACCATTTGCGGCAGTCGATTGTCACAGAGCGGGTATCACGGGCAGGCCAAAGCTTTCACCGCTGTCCCGCCCACACGGGACTATCCCTGCGCAAGGAACCCAATCATTGGTCAGAGCACTAGCTCTTCGTGCCGACCATAATGGGCTGTGATGTGGGAGCGGGCGATCCCTGCAACGGTTCGATCGTGATTGCGAAGGTTTTGGCTTCCACGCCAGCGGGCAGCGGTGGTCTGATTACGGTTGCACTCCCGTGCGCATCGGTCCTGAAAAGACCGGCTGGGATCGGTGCGCCGGCCGACGGGATTAACCATAGCTCGTAGGTTTTTTGCGGCGGCAGTTGCGGCATGTCGCTGGCAATGAAGACCAGTGTGCCGCTCTGGCGAGAATAGATCGCTCTGCCCTCCGGCTGCGGCAAAGCTTTGGTTGCCGTGAGGGTGAAATGCGCCGCTTCCGCTGAATTCAGCGAAGCGACGATCTCTTTCGTCTGCAGCAGTTGCTGTTGTTGTTCTGAAAAGCCGGCTTCGAGGACTGCGATGTGCTGTCGCAGCCTGGTATTCTGCAGCAACAAAACCACAATCACCAGGATGGCTGCGGCGGCTGCGGCCCATTCCAGAGGCCGCAACCAGCGATTCGTCCTCAGCGTACGAACCAGCGCGCGCCGCGGTTCCTTCGCGATCGCTTGCATGAGGCGTTCGCGGGCATGGGGCGGAGGAACAGGACCGGTTGCGGAAAAAGCCAGCAGCGCCAGATCGCCGCGAAAAGATTCAAGTTCGCGCCGGCAGGCAGAACACTCCTGCAGGTGTCTCTCCAGCGCCAGGCGCTCCTCACCATCCAGTGCGCCCAGCGCGTAGAGGAAGAGGTCATCCGCAATCTGTTCGTGCGCGCTCATGAATGGAAGGCCTTACGCAAAGTTGCAAGACCAGCGCGAATACGCGTCTTGATCGTTCCCAGCGGGTCCCCGGTCTTCTCGGCGATCTCAACATGCGTGAGCCCGTCGAAGAAAGCCATTTCCAGCACATGCCGTTGAGGTGCAGGCATACCCTCCAGCGTACCGCGAATTTTTTCGAGCATGCGGCTCCAATCCACTCTCCCGGCGAGATCGGGTTCGATGGATACGACGGTTTCGGTAATGTCGGCTTCGGGCCGTCGCTTCCGAAGAGAGTCGATCGCTCGGTTACGTGTAATTACGGCGAGCCAACCCGGCAGACTGCCTCGTTCAGGATTGAAGACGTCTGCGTTACGCCAAAGTTGCATGAAGACATCCTGCAGAATATCCTCCGCGGCCGAGGTATCTCCCAGAATTCGCAGAGCGACTGAGTAGACAGTCGGGGAATAGCGCTCGTAGATCTCCGTCATGGCTCGCTCGTCACCCGAGCGAATCGCCGCCAACAGCACGGAGTCGCTCGATACCACGTTGGAAGCAGCGCCAAACAAGCCAGGTATCTCTTTTCTTTTAATACGTGGGACCGTGACGCACGGATGTGGCGAGCAGGACCGCAGCCCGCCCGCAACCGGAATTCAGTGCGCAGATTAGGCAACACTTTAGATCACATTCGCGAAATGTTTGTCCAGCGGAAGCGCTGCGGGCAGACAGAGGCGGCTCCGGAAAACTCGCGGGCGGGTAAATCCAGACGAACCGGAGGGACGTACATAACTCAGAGTCCCAAATCCGAGCCTCCGGATACCTGCTCTATCCGGCTCGAATCTTCTTTCCTCGGCAGAGACAAGACCGAACTGGAGAGTTCTATGCGAAAACTGAACGCCGCAGCAGGGCTCGCGCTGAGCCTGCTGATAGCTGCCCCTCCGCCTGGCGCCTTCGCGTCAAGCCATCGTGAAGCCCCCATTACCGCGCTGGACCATACCGCGGATATCACCGACTGGTACGCGTTCGTGAGTTACGATCACCCGGATCGAGTCACGTTTGTGATGAACGTCGATCCATTCCTGCAGCCCAGCAACGGACCGAATTACTTCCCGTTCGATCCGAACATTCTCTACGAAATGAAGATCGACAATGATAACGACGCCCGGCCGGACGTGATCTTTCAGTTTCGTTTCAAGACGATCATCCGCGATCCCGGTCTGTTCACAGGATTCGCCGGCGCCGGCGGCGGGATCAATGCACCCGGTAACTCGCCGACCCCTGTGAAACCCGGCACCCCGGTGGTTCCTCCCGCGATTACGTCGCTGACCGGCCCCGGCGCCGCGGGTATCAACCTGCAGCAGACCTATACCGTGACCATGGTGAAAAACGGTGAAGTCGTCGACCTCAGCAATGCCGATGGCTCACCTTTGATCGCGGTACCCGCCAATGTAGGTCCGCGCACCATGCCTGACTACGACGAGTTAGCGGCCCAGGGGATTTTTCCCCTGCAGGGAAGAGGAGCGTCGGATATCCGCGTATTCGCGGGAACGGTGGCCGATCCCTTTTTTATCGACCTGGGAGCGGCATTCGACAGTCTCAACTTTCGCGCAGCGGCAGGCGGCGGAGTTCTGACTCCCGCACAGGATAAGGAAGATCAGACCAACACCGCTCCTGATGCTGTCTCCGGTTTCGACGTGAATACGATTGTGCTCAAGGTTCCGATCACGCTCCTGACCCGGGACGGGAGTCTGCATCCCGCCACCGACCGCCGAGCCACGATCGGCACGTGGGCGACCACTTCGCGGCCACAGCATACCATCCGGCGCTTCCAGGATGACGCTGACCGTCGAAACGACTACTACCAGGTACAGCGGCTCGGAAATCCACTTATCAATGAACTCATCATTGGAACCGGCAGCAAAGACAAGTTCAGCATGGATGAGCCCGTGCATGACAGCCAGTTTGTACCCTTTGGCGCCGATCCTTTACTGGCGCGCCTGTTCAATGCGGTCTATGGCATCAAGATTCCGCCGCCGCCGCGAGGCGATCTTAACCTGCTCGTCCACTACCAGCCGCCGATTGCCGCCCCGGGAACTCCGCCCGGTCCGGTGGCCGATCTCCTTCGTCTGAATACGGGTGTTCCGCCGACTCCTCAGAGCCAGCGGAAGCGGCTCGGTGTCATCGCCGGCGACCCTGCCGGATATCCTAACGGGCGCCGGCTCACCGATGACGTTGTCGATATCGCTGCGCGCGTGGTCGGTGGGGGCATTCTGGTGAAGGGCTTCAACGTGGCGCCCAACAATCTGATCGGCGACGGCGTGAACGCGCCCGATGTTCCGCCGCAGGAAACCTTCCCCTACGTGCATTACGCATACAGCGGACGCGACAGCCGTCACATTGACCCCTCGGAAGCCGGGTGCGGCGATCAACCCAGCTCAACCAGCACCAGCCAGAACAACGCTGCTCCGCCAGCCAACCAGGGCGGAACAGCGGATTGCCCGGTCAACTAATTCGGCCCGGATTGGGATCCTGACGCGGTGTGGCGCCAGGATCTCAATCTACTTATCCATTCCAGTTATCCCAGGTTATCCCGAGGTTATCCCCATGAAGGTTACGAAGCTGTCCCCGCTTCTCCTCGGCCTGCTCATGACGCACTGGCAGTTTGCCCAATCCGTGCCCCATGCCGACGCTGCCCCGGATTCATTCATCACCAGCAGTGCCAGCGAGACATCTGCGACCAGACGCATCGCGGCCGCGAAAAAGCAGATCGAGGAGAATCCCCGGAACGTTCAGGCCTATAACGAGCTGGCCGCTGCCCTCATCATCCGATCCCGCGAAAGTGCGGATCCGACTTACTACCAGGACGCGGCAACTGCGCTGGCCCAGGGCGTCAGACTCGAATCAAATAATTTCCAGCTTCGCAAAACGCGCGTGGCGCTGCTGCTGGCACAACAGAAATACGAGGAGGCGAGACAGCAGGCTTCCCTGCTCAATCGCGAGGTTCCGGACGATGCTGCCATCTACGGCTATCTGGCCGAGGCGGAGATTGCTCTCGGCGACTACGAAGACGCCGACAAATCGGCCCAGTGGATGCTGAACATGCAGCCCAATAATGTTCCGGGGCTTTTGATCGGCGCCGACCTGCGCGTCCTGTACGGCGATGCGGATGGGGCGCTCGAGTTACTCGATCAGGCAGAGGTGGAGGTTCCTCCGACAGAACGGGAAGAACTTGCCTGGATAGAGAACAAGGCTGCGGCCATCGAGCTTGAAACAGGAAACCTCGCGCTTGCCGAACGATCTCTGGCTCACGCGCAGCGGTTGTTCCCGGGATACCGTGAGACGCTGGTGAATCTGGCCCGTCTTCGACTGGACCAGCATCGGGCCGGCGCGGCCCAGGATTTATTCAAACAGGCCGCTCAGATTCACAGCGATCCATGTGTGCTGTACGAGGCGGGCGTCGCTCAGCAAGCCGCGGGATCGAGCACTGCTGCGCGGCGGGAGGCGCCGGAGACGCCCGCAGCAACACCACTTGCAGCTACCCCATGGGGCGGATATGACGACACTCAGCATTGTGCCGTGCTCATGGAAGCGGCGAATACTGCAACAGCGACAGAAGCTCTCCAGCTGGCGGAACGACTCATCGCCGTTCGCCACGATGTGTGGACACTGGATGCATATGCCTGGGCGCTCTATGAAAACGGCCAATATGCGAGGGCCGAGGCAGCGATCCAGCGGGCCATCCAGGTGGGAATCCGGAGCGCGCAGATCTTCGATCATGCAGGCCACATCGCGCAGAAGATGGAGCACAGCGCCGAAGCAGCAAAATACTTTGAGCTGTCGCTTCGCACGAATCCGGACTCTCCGTATGCGGAAGATGCGCGACTGCAGGTGCGGCCGGCGGCCGCCTCCGCGCAAACAGAGCCTGCCGCCCTGAGGGCTCCGCAACCCTCGACGAGAATGAATGACGAATCGGATGTGACGATCCATGCGGCGCTCACACCCGCCGACTCCAGCAGCAAAGCCGAACCCGCCAGGGATCAGTCGACCCCGGAGTTTTCGCCTGTCCCCGATGAATGGCTGACGCCACGCCCGACCGACTCAGAGCGAATGGTCCGCGCGGCTCAGGCCCAGGTGCGAGCCCATCCGAAGAGTGCATCGGCGCTGGCGTCGCTGGGGACGGCTTACTCGCAGCGGGCGCGCGAAACTGCGGATATAGGCGATTTTGAGCTGGCCGAACAGTCGCTGAAGACGTCACTCCAGATCGAGCCCAGCGGCTTCGCGGCTGCTGCACCGCTCGGCACACTCGCCGCCGTGTGCATGGGCGAACATCGCTTTGAGGATGCGCTCAATTTTGCTCAACAGGCCCTGGCGCTCGGGTCGGGGGACGTGAGCCCATTCGCCATTGTGGGCGATGCTTATGCCGATATGGGTGAGTACGAGCAGGCCGCTGCGAGCTATGCGCGCCTGAATCCCGCTACTGCCCCGTCGCCGCATGCCGCCTATGCGCGCGACAGCCGCATCTCCTGGCTCAGGTTAATAGCGGGAGATACGCCTGCGGCGATCCAGCTGATGAAGTCTGCGGTGGCCGAAGCCGCGGAGGCTCAGATTCCGCGCGAGAACCTCGCATGGCTGCACTTTGAACTTGGCGAATACTACACGCTCGCCGGAGATACAGCAGCAGCGGATGCATCCTATCGCGCCGCGCTTTCAATCCACCCCGGTGACTATCGAGCACTCGCCAGCCTGGCGCGATTGCGAGCTAATAACGGCCGCTACACCGACGCGATCCTTCTCTATCGCAAAGCAATCGCGGTGGTACCCATGCCGGTTTTTGCCGCCGAGCTTGGAGATGTTTACGCAAAGATCGGCAACCAGGCCGAGGCGGAGAAAGAGTATCGCCTGGTGGAGTACATCGCGCGGCTCGGCCAAATCAATCAGGTGTTGCATAATCGCGACCTCGCAATGTTTTACGCAGATCACGACATCAAGCTTCCTGAAGCGCTCAATCTGGCCCGCAGAGAATTCGAAGTGCGGCACGATGTTTACACGTGGGATGCACTGGCATGGGCTCTCTACAAAAACGGTGAGTACGACGAGGCTTACCGGGCAAGCCAGACAGCCCTTCAGTTTGGCACGCGCGACGCCTTGCTTCTTTATCACAACGGGGCGATTGCCGCGAAGATCGGAAGGTCGGAACAAGCCGAGCAGAACCTCAGCGCGGCGCTGGCAATCAATCCGCACTTTCATTTGATCTATGCGGATGCCGCGCGGAAAAGCTTGTCTTCTCTCAACGTGGCCCAGATTGCGCAGCCCGGGATGGAAAGCCATGAACACCAGAACTAAGTCGCGGCGCACGAACAGGAATAACGCACCGGCGGCCGACTATAGAACGCACTATTCGCGGGGTTGGCTCGGAAGAGCGCTGCTGTGGCTTACCTTCGCATCGTTGATTGGCTTCAGCCAGATCGCGGCTGCACACCCCATGGGCAATTTCAGCGTCAACCATTACGCGAAAATCGACCTGCAGGGCGACCGCATTGCGATTCACTACTTCATCGATCTGGCAGAGATTCCGGCCTATCAGGAGATGCAGCAGGGCGAAATTCAGGCGATCGTCACAGATCCGGCTGTCCTCCGGTACGTCGCAAAGCGTGGCATCGAGCTCGGACATGGCCTGAGCCTTACGGTGAACGGCCAGCTTCTGCCCCTGCGCATGATTGCGAGCGGGGTGCTGTTCCCCGCCGGCGCAGGCGGCTTGCCGACGATGAAGATGGGCTTCGTCTACGAGGCTGCATATCCGGCAGGCGTGGACCGGGCGCGTATTCGGCTGAGCTATACGGACCAGAACTACCCGGGCCAGACGGGCTGGAAGGAGGTTGTTGCGGTAGCATCGGGCGGCTCGATGCTGTCGAGTTCGGCGCCGGCGAACGATCGCAGCCATCAGCTCAGTGACTACCCCACAGACCTGGTGAACAGCCCTCCGCAGGCTCTGGAGGCTTCACTTGTAGCTACATTGCCGGCCGTCGAATTGACACGAAATACCTCGATTGCCGCGACGAGGCACCCGCTTCAATCGCAGCTTTCAGTGCAGGCTGCGAATGCCGGAGCTGCGGCCGGAGCACATACTTCTGCAGCGTCCACGCGCCGCGCAACCGGCCTGAAGAAGAATCAACTCCCACCCCGGATCTTTATTCAGCAGCATAAGCAAGTCGAAGCAACTAAGGTAAGTCCGGTAACTCTTCATGCGAACCGGCAGCAAACGCCACACAGTAAGTTTACGGAGCTCATTGCCGCTCCACAACTAAGTCCCTGGTTCTTACTAACCGCCGCCATCATTGCTGCAGGGTTGGGAGGTTTGCACGCGCTTGAACCCGGCCATGGTAAGACTGTGGTCGCAGCCTATCTGGTTGGCTCAAGGGGCACTGCGGCTCATGCGATCCTTCTTGGCCTGATCGTGACTGTCTCTCATACCGCCGGAGTCTTCGCTCTGGGTGCGATCACGCTGTATGCGTCTCATTACATCGTTCCGGAGCAGCTGTATCCATGGCTCGGACTTTTCTCCGGGCTGACGATTGCAGCGCTGGGTGGTTCCATGGCTCTGCGGCGGATTACCGGTACGGTCGCGGATCATTCGCATGCGTCTGGCCAACCGCACAGCCACTGGACTTTATTCCGCCGTGCTTCGTCACCGCCTCCGCCAGGATACGACGTAGCCACGAGCGGCTGCACAAAGCCGGTTTCGCTGGGACAGCTGTTTGCTCTTGGAATTACCGGCGGAATTATTCCCTGCCCGGCAGCTCTGATCGTTCTTCTCAGCGCGGTGGCCCTGCATCGAATCGGCCTCGGCTTTTTTCTGATCCTGGCATTCAGCCTCGGGCTGGCGGCGGTTCTGATCGGCTTTGGCATGCTGATGGTTTTTGCCCGACGCTTCCTTTCCCGAACTGCGCTGGACGGGCCTCTGACCCGCCGCTGGCTTCCACTCGCATCAGCCACTTTCATCGTTGTGCTGGGGATCGTTTTGGCAGGGCAGGCTGTCTCTTCAATGAGCAGTCGTGTCCTCGTGTTCTCTCACACCAGAGTGGGGGCGGTTCTGTTCGTGACGGGGCTGGGCTTGATTCTCGGCATGCGCCATTCCACCGATCCGGATCACGTCGTGGCCATCTCAACGATTGTTTCCCGGCAGAGAAGCATTCGGGGTGCAGCGATCATCGGATCGGTCTGGGGAGTGGGCCATACCATCACAATCTTCATCGTTGGCGCCATGATCATTCTCTTCAATGTGCAGATTCCGCCGCGCGTGGGTCTGTCCATGGAGTTTTCTGTTGCCGTGATGCTGGTATTGCTGGGTGTATTGAACCTGTCCGGCACCATGCAGAAGATCACACGACTCTTCACCCCCGCGAGTCTGCAGAAGAGTTCTGTGCAGGACGGCTCGCCTCAGTCAGCCAGTAAGAAGCATTGGCTGGCACAACGCGGCGCAATCAGCCAGGTGGGGTTATTCCAATGCATTCGGCCGCTGGTCATCGGCCTGGTGCACGGTCTGGCCGGTTCAGCGGCGGTCGCGCTGCTGGTTCTCTCCACAATCCACGATCCCGCGTGGGCAACTTTGTACCTGCTCATCTTCGGGGGCGGAACGATGCTGGGCATGATGTGCATGACCGTCGCTATGGCTGCCCCATTCAGATTTGTAAGTGTTCCCTCCAGCCTGAGCCGCTGCCTTGGAGCCATTTCCGGCGCGGTAAGTCTGTGCTTTGGCTCGTTCCTGATATTCCAGCTGGGTGTTGTCGGAGGCCTTTTCACCAGTCATCCCGTGTGGATACCAAAATGACCTACATGGAGAAAACGAGAGGCAAGGGATGATTCAGAAAGGGATGCAACGCTCGGTCGGCAGCACGGGTGTCACTGCAGGGAACGCTGCATAATCAGCAGGCGCAGCCATTCTCCAAATTTCCAGCCAGCCTCGGGGAGCAGACCAACCTGCCTGAATCCGAGCGACGCGTGCAACGCGACTGAGACTGCATTGACTCCGCAGATGCAGGCGACCATCGAATGACAGCCTCTGGCCCGGCATTCCGAGACCAACTCGCCCAGGAGCAGCTTGCCGACGCCGTGGCCGATACAATCTGAACGCACGTAGATCGAGTCTTCGACGGTAAATCGATAGCCTTCGCGGGGGCGGAATTGGGCTGCGTAACAAAACCCGACGATGTAGCTCTCAAGCTCTGCCACCAGATAAGGAAGTCCGCGATCGAGAACGGCCTGGCGTCTTCGCATCATTTCGTTTTGATCCGGAGCCACGACCTCAAAGGTCGCCGTGCTTGTCTCGACGAACTGCGCATAAATTGCGGTGATATGGTGCATGTCCGACGACCGTGAGGGGCGCACTAAGCACTTTGAAACCGGGGGAGTGCCGCGTCGCGGGCGGGAGAGATCAGGTTCATCTCCGTTAGCGCCCGGAGATGAACCAGCCCTCGTTTGAATCGATGGTATGTCCACAACTTTTCAGTGCTTTCTTCAGTTCACTCTGAAACGCGTAAAAGAACGATAAAGCCGCCTGGTTTCTTTTAGCGCACAGCAGAGGGGGTCACCAAGGGCACGAGTCGTCCCGCACAACGGCTAAGAGTATCTGCTCGCGGAGCAGCGTTGGCGAATCCGCTCAGGCAATGTAGAGTGCCAGACGGGGAGAGTTTCGGCTATGAACAGAAGGTCCTTCCTTCGCCGGATGGGAGCGGCTGCGGCCGTGCAGGTCGCCGGTGGCTACGCCGCACTGGCGGCGATTCCAAAAATGAAGGTCACGCGGGTCAGGGCATATCTGCCTCCCGATCCGAACCCGCTCTTCAATCAGAGCAACGTGGTGGTCACGGTTGAAACCGACGCGGGCATTACGGGCATCGGCGAAGGAGGCGTAAAAGATACGCTCTCTCCCTCAGCAGGGCGACTGATCGGACGCGATCCGCAACACATCGAGGAACTGTGGCAGGACATGAATCGAGCCTTCTTCTATCCCGCCGGACGCGAACGAACCGACGCGATCGGCGCCCTTGACCTGGCGCTGTGGGACATCAAAGGCAAGGCGCTGGGATGTCCTGTGCATGAGCTTCTCGGCGGAACGGTTCGAAACGACTGCGAGCTGTACAACACCGCGGGAATCATCCCCGGCATCACCCCGGGCATGGGACTGCGGGAGCGGGCGAAGCTGACGATCGAGGCGGGATACCGCGCCTTTCGCTTCGGTGCGGCAGATGCACCGGCCAATACGACCTACAACACCACGGAACGAATCAACCGCCTGCGTCCGGAATGCGCCGAGGTGCGGGAGGGCGTCGGTCCCGATGGCGACTGGGTCATCGATTTTCATCAGCGCTTCGATTTGTCGGATGCGATTCGCGGCTGCAATGCAATCGAGAGCCTGGCGCCCTTCTTCGTGGAAGACCCGGTCCGCGCAGAAGCCTTTCAGCAGGATTTGCCGATCCTGCGCGAAAAAGTGAATGTGCCCCTGGCTGCCGGAGAGGAGTGGGGGAATCGATGGGACTTCAACCGCCTGGTGGAAAATCACTCCATTGATTTCGTACGCGCCACGCTTCCCAATGTGGGCGGCATTACCGAGATGATGAAAATTGCCGCTCTCTGTGAGACCCATTTTGTCGGCATCGTGCCACATTTCACCGGGCCCATCGCCACCGCGGCTTTGGTGAACTGCCTCAGCACGTTCTCCGGTCCGGTTCTGATGGAGTACAACTACCAGGGCAGAACCCTTCCGCATTTGCCGGTGTGCCTCGATTTCCGGAACGGCAAGCTTTATCCGAACGACCGGCCCGGCCTGGGAGTGGAGCTGGATTACAAGTACCTGACGAAGATCGCCGAGATCACCGAGCCGGTAACGGCTCGCGCGCAGACGTACTTTCGACCGGATGGCTCGATTACGAACTGGTAGAACGCAAGCGAGGACAGGCAAGCAGAGCCAGGCCCGTCCCCCTGAGGGGGCGATCACGCCCAATAGGTCTTCAGTGTTTCGATTTCGGTTCGATGCGAGGTCAGCCACTCTCTCAGCTGCTGGTCAGAGGACTGGCCTTTATCGGTTGTCGCCGCGACCAGGGCTTTCTGCAGCTCCGCATGGAGGCGGATCAGCCTGGCTTCATAGGTCCGGACACCGCCGGGGAAATCCATGGTGGCGAGGGCGCGGCGACCGCCCATTTGCCCTTCCAGGAACTGCAGCAGTTCGCGATGAAAGCGGTAGATCCGGGACTGCTCTCCTCCCAGTTCGCGGGTGGCCTGGAAGCGCTGCGCCATCACTTCAATTTCGTGCTTCACGATCCCCGGCAAACGGGGCGTGCCGGATTTTACCGAGCTTTCGAACTGGGATTTGATTTCAGTGTGATTGGCGCCGGTGCGAATGCGGTTGAGTTCACCATAGAGGCGCTCCAGAGTTTCCCGGATGCCGGCCAGAGTGGATTCGCCGCGGCTGTCCGCCTTACTCATGAGGCGCGGATCGGCCTCGCCGTAGCGCTTATTCCAGACCACCAGGTAGCCGGCGCGCTGCAAGTCGCCAAGGATGGCGGGCATCTGATTCATGCGGACCATCCGCGATGTTCCACCGGGGGTGAACATGGCCAGGTTCCAGTCCAGCGCCTGGGTAAAACCGTAATTCTGGGATTCCGCGCCATGGTTGAAGACGGGGTTGTCGCTGCGACCGCAACTGGCATTCATCCGATCGTTCAGAGCGAGCGTAAAGTTGCTGGCGGCTGAGGCTCCATGCACGTCTTCCGCGATCCGGACAGCAGCGGCCTGATCGAAATGAGTGAAGTGCGGCGCGACCATCCACAGGTCGTAATCCCCGGTCACGGGCACCACTTTAGATTTCTGCGTGTAACCAAAGACGCGCAGGGGACGCGGCAAACCCACATCGCCTTTCCACTCCACCCACCACACGAGCCATTCGCCGCTGGTTTCAGTCAGCACAAACAGCGTCGATTTATTGCCGATCTCCGCCGGTTCGGCAGTACAGAACTGGTGCTCCGGAAACGGATCCTGGAAGTTTTCAAATTTGGCGCGCGCGGCGGCCACGCCTGTAGCCGGTCCACCCGTGGCCTTACGCTTCACGATCCAGCGGAATCCTTCCTTCGCCGCCGCCGGGGTGCGCGCCAGTTCGAACTCGGTTTTGAACGCGATCTTGGTGTGCTTCTGCAGCAGCGAGTTCTTCAGGCTCAGCTGAACGGGAGCGGCGGCTCCGTGGGCGTGCTCATGTTCATTCGGATTGGGCTTGCCCTCGCATTTCTTCGAAAATGCCGGATCGCAGGGAACGAAGCCGGCCATCGGCCCCCAGTTGGAAGACTTGTGGTGGACGTCCATGCTCTTGGTCGCATAGCCGGCCTTGATCAGAATGGTCGAATCGAATTCGGTGGGACGAATGAAGATGAACGTATTCATCGCCGCCGCGGTGCCCTCGATGGCCTTCACATGTGCTTCAACGATGCCGGAGTCCTTTTCGCTCACACTCATCCGGGAATTCTCCAATCTCTGTATAAGTTGTGAACCGGGGCGCCATCCCATCTTGCGCAGCCGTGGCGCAGGTTGTCAAAATTCGAGGATCGGGTCACCCCCGGGCGCGGCGTCTTCCCGCCGCGGCATTCAAATTCTCGCGCCCATTTGGCTCGGGTTGCGCAGCGAGTCTAAGGTCCTGTATAGTCCACTGTACAGTATGCCGAGCCCCGCGATTCTGAAGGGGCGGTATGCAGAACGGTGAGCGAAACGATCGATGAATCATGCTATGAACCGCAGGGACTTTCTCGTTGCCATGGGAGTGGGAGCGACCGCGCTGGCGTTGAATCCTGCTGAGGCGAGTGCCTTGCCGTCGTCCGAGACGATCAAGCCAATCTCCGGGAGCTGGTTTGAATTTCAGCATCATGCCACGGTCGAAGGAGTGGACTGGAATCCTGCCTGCGCTCGCTTCACGGCTGAACAGTGGGAGGCGAAGATCAAAGAAATCGCCGACGCCGGGCTGGAGTATCTCGTGCTCATGGCGACGGCCGTGTATTATCGCGCCTTCTACGACACGCAGATCTTTGCGAAGTGGGAACTGGGCTGCGCGAATCCTCTCGAGGCGGTTCTCTCCGCAGCCGACAAGCACAACGTGAAGTTCTTTATCGGCGCAGGATTCTATGGCGACTGGGAGAACCCGCAAACCATCTCCGATCCGGTGGCGGGGAAGAAGCGGCTGCAGGCGATCGAAGAGGTGACGAACCTCTATGGCCACCATCCCAGTTTCTACGGGTGGTACTGGCCGGATGAGGCGGAGATCCATCCTTACTACACGCAGGAGTTCATCGACTACGTCAACGGCTGTTCGCGCCTGGCACGTCAGCTGAAACCGCACGCGCCGATTATGATCGCGCCCTACGGTACGCGCAGCGCGGTCGCCGACGATCGATATGTCCGCCAGCTGGACGCGATGGACGTCGATATCTTCGCCTATCAGGATGAGGTGGGCGTGCGGAAGTCGAAGGTGACGGAGACGGCCGCGTTTTTCGAGACGCTGCGCAAGGCGCATGATCGTTCACAAAAAGCAAAGCTGTGGGCGGACCTGGAGATCTTCGAGTTCCAGGGCGAGGTGTATAAGAGCGCGCTGATGCCTGGGCCCTTCGATCGCGTCCTGCAGCAGATGAAAAATGTTTCTCCGTGGGTCGACCAGATTCTGGTCTACCAATATCAGGGGATGATGAATAAGCCGAACTCCGGCGCATTTGCGGGCTGCCCCGCGTCCACCCGGCTGTACTCCGATTACGTGAACTGGCGTAATGGCCGGAAGGCCTGAGGAGCCGAGCACGACGGCCCTTCGTCTTAGATCGATCGTCGTTCTGCTGCCGGCGCTGCTTTGCGCCGGCGCTTTTGGTCAGCGCCCAACCGTCCGGCTGGAGCTGATTCCTCCCTCCCCCGTAACGGACCGGATCACGCTCGACATGCGCGGAGCGGTCGAGAACGACAGCGACGTCGGTCTGCAGTACTCCGTTGCACTCTATCTCGATGGCGAGAGTCGGGACGCCCGCGTTTATTTTCAGAAGCTGAACGTTGCGGCGCATGCCAGCGCCGGCGTTTCGTTCCGGCGATCGACGGCGAACTGGGCTGGATGGCATCGCATCCTTCTGATCGCGTCCTGGCCCGGAGGACAGGTACGCACGGAGCGTACCCTGCAGGTTCTGCATTCAGACGCTCGCTCCACGCGCCGGATTGACGGAGCGTGGGTGGGGATCGCGCACTGGAGCGAAGAGGAGGGGCGCTACTGGAATCGCGATCTGCGCAGGCTGACCGAAGCGGACTGGCGCCAGCAGATACTCGGCATGCACGCGCTGGGAATGGATGCGGTAGTGATCCAGGAGACCTTCCGTAATCAGGCGTATTACGGACGCAACGATATCGCCACCGCGGGCTACCATGGGCTGGCCTACTATCCGTCGAACCTGTTTCCCGGGCGAGCGGAGATCCGGGCGCACGATCCGATTGAAGCGATTCTTTCCGAGGCGGACCAGCTGCAGATGCATGTCTTTCTCGGGGTGGGCATGTACGCCTGGTTCGATTTCAGTCCTGCTTCTCTTGCCTGGCACAAGAAAGTCGCAGCAGAGTTGTGGCAGCGCTACGGTCGCCATCCTTCCTTCTACGGCTGGTATGTCTCTGAAGAGGTTTACGGCAGCCTGGTTCCGGACCAGGGAGAGCTGGCCAAAGAACAGTACCGCCGCGAGATCGTCGGATTCTTCCGCGAGTTTCAGGGCTATGTCAGGACTCTCGCGCCGGAAAAGCCGGTCATGCTGGCGCCCAATGCCTTCGGCCTGATCGAGTCGAAGGATGTGTGGCCGCGGGTGCTTCGCTACCTGGACATCGTGTGCCCCTTCGGCTTCCAGCGCATGCCGCCCGGCGATCTTTCCGGAGAAGAGGCTGCCGAGTTGTGGCAGGCAATTGCCGACCAGGCCGGAGCGCACCTGTGGATGGACATGGAGGCCTTTGACTTCCAGGGCAAGGCGCTGGTTCCGCGGCCCATCGGCGGGCTGGTGCAGGATCTGCGGCGGTTCCCGAATTTCGAGAAGATCCTCTGCTACCAATATCCGGGGATGTTCAATGCTCCCGATGCGCGCATCAAGCCGGGCGGTCCGCCGACGGTGGTTCTTTACCGCGATTACCAGCGATACGTCGAAAACTGGAGCCGGGCGGAGAAGGATTCATCCGGTAAACCCCACTGAGCCGAAGGCCTTCCAGTGGGCCTGACCGGATGATTGGAGCGCTTGTGCAGATGGTCCCGCATCAGATTTCAAATCTTTGTCGCAACCATGGATTTCATGGCATGCCATCTTCGCCTGTGCGCCGTGCACAAACGTGTTCATCGCAGATCGACAGGCGCCCAATTGCTCGTTGTGCAATGGCCTGCCTGATCGGATTTTTGTCCGTGGCTCGGGACCACTTCACTGTAGAAGACGGTTCCAGGGATGTGGACTTCGGACAGATACGCGTGGCCTTCACAGAAGTGGAATACCAGGCGCCCATGCGCGTCGACTAACTGCTGTTCCTCCGGGTGCACGACGATGACCAACTCGTTTCCAGTGCCTTGATTTCTAATGGAGAGCGAGAAGGAGTTATCGATCGGCTGGAATTGATATGTGCCGGCCGCAAGATCCTGGCCGTCGACCGAAAACGCGAATGGAATGCCTGCAGAGACTGCGGTCCCATCCTGTGCCCTCGCTGTTAACGACGCTGTGCTGATCAGAATTGGAAGAAGCACTTTGACAGTAATTGAAGTTATCCGGTTCATAGGTTCTCCTCGATGCCGTGCGGCGACTTTGATTGCATGTCGGCCGCTCCGGTTATGGAAACCCTCTGATTTCCACTTCTCGATTTCAGCATCGGCAAATCGCGCGTGCGATAAAGATTGGTGAGGAAATATAAAGATGCGTAAAGATCGTGCGCACGCCCGGCTACACCAGCCAACAGCAAAGTGACGATCAGTTCCGGGACCGCATAATTCAGTCCATTTCCGGGCCTGAAGGCCGGGGCTTTCACGGCCGTCCCGCTCACCCGACCAGCCTGCGCAAGGAACCCAATCATCCGGTCAGTGCACTAGCGAGGAGGGTGCCTCCGCATGGAAATCACCGAGGCCGTGTAGCGGTCGCCGCGCAACAGCGACGAGCTGTATTCAATGGCGACGCGATCGATGTCGTAGGTAGTCTCGCGGATATGCAGCAGTGCGCTGCCGGGCGCTGTATCGAGAATCGCCGCCTCTTCTGCGCCGGACGCGACTGCGCCAATCACCTCGTCGGCCCAGTGAAGCCTTCGCTTGTAGACGGTTTCGAAGAGGTCATAGAGAGAGCGGTTTTCGAGGTTGCGCCGGTCGATGTCCGGGAACAGGCGCATGGGCAGATAGCTCACCACGATGGCCACCGCATCGCCATTCACCAGCCGCAGGCGGCGAATGTTGTAGACGGCTTCGCCATGCGGCAACCGTAAGGCCTGCGCGATGTCCCCTTCCGCCCGAATGACTTCACGGGAGAGGATGCGCGCCGAAGGAACCAGTCCGCGACGGCGCATCTCCTCGCTGAAGCCGCGGAGATCCTGAAAGTTCCAGGGCAGGCGGCCGGAGCCGGCCACCGGGCGCTTTCCTCGCTGGACGATGAGCAGCCCCTCGGAGCGAAGCTTCTGGAAGGCCTGGCGGACCGGCATCTTGCTGATCTTCAGGTGGCGGGCCACGTCGCTTTCCGAGCAGAAGATCTGCCCTTCGCGCAGCGTCCCGCTCTTCATCAGCGCCCGCACCTGGTCGACGATCTGCTGGTAGTAGGGGACGTAGCTCTCGGTATCCAGGGTGAGCCCGAAAGTATCGGAGGCCATTCTGTCCGTCACGCGGTTAACGTATCAACATAACATGCAATGTATCCAGGTATGTTGTCGCCGATCCAATTGCGGGGGCATAAAATGGCAGCTCCAGCAGCGACATATGTTCACATAAGTTGCTGTAAATACGTAGGTTAGTGGCCATTAGAGGGCTGCACACCCGACGGACTCCATCAAAGCGAATTTCCATCCTATGCTTGACATCCTGTATGGACATCCACATATTGCTCTGACAAGCTAACCAAGCGAGCGGAGACCCTTATGACATGGAACGGATGGCATGGTGTGGTGGCACACCGGCAAGGGCTGTGCTGCTGCGGCACCCTGCTGGCGGTAATGCTTTTCCTTCCGGCCACGTTGCCGGCCCAGGTGGAGTCGGGCCAGGTAGTGGGCACGGTTCACGATGCCTCCGGAGCGGTGATCTCCGGGGCTGCGGTGAGCGTGGAGAATACAGCGACCAACATTCGCCATGCCGCAACCAGCAACGGAAGCGGCGAATTTACCATTACCAATCTCCAGCCCGGAACCTATACGGCGAGCTTTGAGCATGAGGGCTTCCAGCGCGTGGTGGAGACGCCGTTCGTGCTGGAGGTCAACCAGGTGATCACGCTCAATATCACCATGGTGGTGGGAGCGGTCAATCAGGTCGTGAATGTAACGGCGGCTGAGCCGCTTCTCGAATCGGAGACCTCCTCGGTCGGGCAGGTGATCACGGGCAAGACGATTACCACCCTCCCGCTGAACGGCCGGGATTTCATCCAGCTTGCCTATCTGACGCCGGGGGTCAATCAGGGTCCCAGCGGCGCGGTGCAGCAGGGCGGCATTCCGGAGAACGAGCGCGGCAACGGCTCGATTCAGGCCAACGGGCTGACCGCGACCAACAATAATTTCCTGCTGGACGGCTTCGACAACAACGAACAGCAGATCGGCTTTGAGGTGATTCAGCCGTCGGTGGATGCGATCAGCGAATTCAAAATGCAGACGAATAACTTCGCCGCGGACATCGGCAAGGGCGGAGCCGTGGTCAACGTCGCCCTCAGATCGGGAACCAATGAGTTCCACGGTGACGCCTTTGAATTTCTCCGCAACTCCGCTTTCGACGCCAGGAATTACTTCGACAGCTCTACGGCTCCGATTCCTCCTTTCAAGCAAAACCAGTTTGGCGGCACCCTCGGCGGACCGATTCTCAAAAGCCGGACCTTTTTCTTCGTCGATTATCAGGGCACGCGGATCAATCAGTCGCAGACCGACATCAGCACGGTTCCGTCGCTGGCCGAGCGCAGCGGCGACTTCTCCGATCTGCTGACCGGATCGATCACCAGCGACGGATATGATGCGGGACAGATCTTCAACCCGCAGTCCTACAATCCTGCAACCAGCACCCGCCAGCCGTTTCCGGGCAACATTATTCCGTCCGGAGATCTGGATGCGGCCGCACTGAAGGTTGCGGCCTTGTATCCCACGCCGAACCTGTCCGGCGCCGATAATAACTATCTGTCGACACCGGCTCTGGTCAACAATCAGGATTCATTCGATATCCGCGTGGATCATCAGCTGACCGGCAAAGACAGCACGTTTGCCACCTTCAGCTGGGGGAACGTCCACGTGACGCAGCCGGATCCGTTTCCGGGATACGCCGGAGGCGGCAACTTCTCGGGCAATATCAGCGATCTGGCGCGGGCCGCGGGCATCAGCGACGTCCACACGTTTTCCTCCACGAAGATCAACGAATTCAAAATTGGGTATATGCGCTATGTGGTCCAGGCGACGCAATTCTTTGCCAACCAGGATATCTCCGGGCAAGTGGGCATACCGGGAATATTTTCGGCGAGCAATCCCGGACCGACGGGCGGCCTGCCCAGCTTCGCGATTTCGGGGCTGAGCAATCTGGGCGATCAGGACTGGTTTCCTGAAACGCTGCGCGAGAATAACTACCAGTACATTGACGCCTTCACTTATATCCGGGGCTCCCACACCTTTAAGGTGGGCGTCGATATCCGGCGCCGGATGAACGGATTCAATCAGACGCAGAATGCACGAGGGGATTTCAGCTTCGACCAGCAATTTACCGAGGATCTGAACACGGGTCAGGGCGGATCGCCGCTGGCGAGTTTTCTGCTTGGCTATCCCATCAGCGCGGCACGCTACGGGCAGAAGGGCGATTTCGGCATACGCTGGCTGGAACTGGGCAGTTACGCGATGGACGACTACCGCGTGACCCCACACCTCACGGTGAATCTGGGCCTGCGCTACGACCTTTACTCTCCTTACGTCGAGGAGCATAACCGTCTCGCGAATTTCAATTTTGCAACCGGGCAATTTGTGGCGCCGCAAATGCCCGGCGTGAGCAGAACCGGAGACGTGCAGACGAACTGGAACAATTTCGCACCAAGACTGGGTTTTGCCTATACGCCGCGAGGCGGGGCGCTGGCCATTCGCGGAGGCTATGGCATCTTTTATGATCTGCAGGCGACGCAGGGCGACTCCGAGCTGCCCTATAACCCCACGGGATTGTTCTTCAGCCAGAGCTATACCTATCCAGCCTCGACACCTGGCATCCGGCTTTCAGCAGGATTCCCGACGCTGACCTATCCAACCCTCAGCAACCCGTATGGAGTGGCGAGCGCAGTGCCGTTCCACAATCCCACCACCTCGATTCAGGAGTGGAACCTCGACGTCGAGCAGCAGCTGGGGTCCAATGCAGCGGTGCAGCTGGCCTACGTCGGAACGCACGGTGTGCATGAATCGTATATTTACAACCTGAATCAGGCCACGGCGCCTCTGGACAGCAACTTCGGCCCGGCACCGAATTACGGGCGGCCGTACTTCGCGACCGTTCCCAACATTTCGGCTATTCGTACCAACTCGAACCTGGCGGATTCGATCTCGCATCAGCTGCAGGCCAAATTCGAGAAGCGCTTCTCATCCGGATGGAGCGTGCTGGCTGCCTATACCTGGCAGCACACCATCGGCCAGACCGCGGAGAACGAATCGCTGGGGCCGCAGAATGTGTATGACCTGCGAGCCGAGCGGGGGGATCAGGCTCCCGATTTTCGCAATCAGTTCACCACGGCCTGGTCGTACGATCTTCCCTTTGGTCAGGGGCGGCGCTTCCTGCAACAGGGTGGGGCGCTTCGCTATCTGGTGGGTGGATGGCAGTCCCAGGGAATCGTAACGATGTACTCGGGTGAGGCCTTCACGCCGTCGCTGTCGTACGATCCAACCAATACCGGCTCGGGCGCACCAAGGCCCGACGTGATCGGGAATCCTTATAACTTCGTGAGTGCCTCCAATGCAGGATGTCCGGCCAATCATCGCACCCTGACCTGCTGGTTCAATCCGGCTGCGTATACCATTCCAGCTCTTGCGCCAGGCCAGACGTTTGCAACCGAGTTTGGCAATGCAGGCGTCGGAACCCTGCGCGGTCCCGCGCAATATAACCTTGACTCCTCATTGTTCAAGGAAGTGCCGCTGCCGGAAGCGATGAGCCTCGAGCTGCGCGCCGAGGCCTTCAATCTGCTGAATACCCCGGAGTTCGGGCTGCCGGATTCCGCGATGGACACGTCGCAGGCGGGCTCCATTACATCGACGAGCCACAGCTCACGGCAGCTCCAGTTTGCGCTGAAGGTTCTGTTCTGACCGCGCCCGGGAAGTTGTGCGCGCTCGAGTTGCATTTCCCGGGGCGGGCACGTGCGCCGAGCGATGGGTCAGTGCGGTTTCATGGCTGTCCCCATCGGTCGGGAAATATAGAAATGGCTGGGCCGGCGGCTTAGGTTGGCTCGAAGCGAAGTGGCTGGAAGCGAAGTGGAGAAAGGATGAAGATGAAGGCCCTGCTCGTTATGTGTCTGGCTCTGGGGCTGTGGAGCACCCCGGTTGCATTCTCGCCCGTCTGCCTGGCCCAGGAGGCTCCGGCGAAGGCTTCCGGCGTCGAGAGCGCCAACGAGGGTGAGTTGCCTGCAGTGACTCTGGATGGCAACTACTTTGCGCGCGGCGGGAAGCGATTCCTGCCGGTCGGCGTGAACTGGGTGCCGGCGAAAGCTGCGATGGAGTGGCCGTACCAGTGGGATCCGGCTGCCATTGAGGCCGACTTCGCGCAGATGCACGCGCTGGGCGTGAATGCTATTCGCCTCGATCTGGTGTGGGCGTGGTTCGAGCCGCGGCCCGACGACTACAATCCGGAAGCCTGGAAGCAGCTTGGCTTCCTGATTTCGCTCGCCAACCGTTACAAAATCTATCTGCATCCGGAGTTGCTGATCGGCGGCGAGGTGGGCGAGGCGTACTGGGACGTTCCCTATCGCAATGGGCGCAATCCGCAGTCAGACCCGTACATGCTGCGGCTGGAAACGAACTTTGCCGCCGAGCTGGCGCGCCGTTTCGGCAAGAGCAGCGCCATACTCTCCTGGGATCTGACCGACGAGCCGCCGTTCTGGATCGTGGCCGGCTCAACGACCGATGCCGAGGCCATCAACTGGACGCGGCTGATCTCCGGCGCGATCCGCCGCTACGATACGCTGCACCCGCTGGTGGTCGGCACCGCCGGCGAGGATCTGGACCACGGCCCTTTTCGCGCCGATAACCTGCGCGATGACATGGACTTCTTCAGCGTTCATCCCTACACGATTTATGAGCCGAAGCTGTTTCCGGATCCGATGGTGTCGGTCCGCCAGACCTATGGCGCGGCCTATCAGACATCGCTCGCCGGAGGCGCGGGCCGCCCGGTCATGATCCAGGAGATCGGCGCTTCCTCTGCGCAGTATTCACCGGAGTCGATTGCGCTCTATGAGCGCACCGCGCTGTACTCCGGCCTCGGTGCAGGGGCCAATGGGTTTCTGATCTGGTGTTATACCGACGCGGCGCCCAGCCAGTATGCAAAGGTGCCGTATCTTCGCTCTCCACATGAAACCCAGTTCGGCATCGTGACCTGGGATCGTAAGGAACGGCCGGCCGCGAAGATGTTCACGAACTTCTCCAAAATCACTGACAGTCTCGACCTTCAGGGAGTCGATCCGGCCTCTGCCGACGCGGCCATTCTGGTTCCCGATGAATGGTCGAAGCCTTATGGCGATGAATCACATTTTGGGCTGACCGGACCGGAGATAGCTCCCTACACCTCGACGGACGAAGGAGGATCTGTCGCGGGTCAGGCTGTGCCGAACAAGGGCGACCTCAATGCCCGTCTGCAGGGAGCGTGGCTCTCTTCTTATATCCTTGCGCGCCAGGCGGGCGTGAAGCCGGCGTTCCCCCGCGAGTACGGCGAGTGGCAGAAGTATTCGATGGTGCTGCTGCCTTCTCCGCTGACCAGCACCAATTCCATGATGATCCATCTGCACTCCGATTTCTGGGGTAAGGCGCGGACGTGGGTGGAGAATGGCGGCGTTCTGTACGCGTCGGTCAGCGGCGACGCTGCCATTCCCGAGATGGAAGACCTGTTCGGTGCGCGTCTGGTCGATCATGTCCCCGTACGAGAAGTAACGCTGAAAGTGGTGGCTCCTTTTGGGGACCTGAAGCCGGGCGACACCTTTACTTTCTCCGCTTCGCCCGACGCGCCGGAGCAGTGGGCGGCAACGCTCGAGGTGAAGGGCGGTCAGGTGATTGCCGTCGATCAGGATGGCAGACCCGCGCTGGTGGCGCACGAGCTTGGTAAGGGAAAGACGCTGCTTTGCGCTTATCCGATCGAGAGCTATCTGGCGAATCAGCCCTCTGCCTTCGAGGGTACGGAGCAGACGCACCGGATTTACCAGAGCCTCGTCCAGTGGGCAGGCGTGCAACGGGCGGTATGGACCGATGAGTCGGCGGTCGAAGCCTCTGCGATTACCGGCAAGGATCACGGCTATCTGGTGCTGGTGAATCATTCCGGCAAGTTGCAGCATGTTACTGTGCATTCCTCTCTGCCGATGCATGAAGTCGGGCGGCTGGACGCAGAGGGAAGGCAGCCGGTTCATGGTGACGCGGGTGCGGGGTGGAGCGTCGACGTCCAGCCCTGGGATGGACTCGTGCTCGATTGGAAATAAATACGGACCGTACATACACGGCGGGAGACAAAAGGAAACGAATGATCGCGGGCATGATTGCGGGCATTGATATCGGAGGCACGAAGATCGCGGTCGGCCTGGTGAACGGGGCCGGGGAGGTGATCCGTCGGGCCGAGACTCCTGTGCATGTGGATCGCGGCCCGCAGGATGCGCTCGAGCGCATCCTGACCATCCTTCAGTCTCAGGTGCAGGAGACCGGGGTTACGGTGGAGGGAATCGGCATTGGATGCACCGGGCCGATCGATCCTATCAGCGGCATGCTGGGCAATGTGAACACGCTGCCGGGATGGGAAGGCTGGAATCCATGCGAGCAGCTCTCGCTGCAGATGGGCGTATCGGCGGCCATGGAAAACGATGCCGATGCTGCGGCCTTGGGAGAGGCGCGGCTCGGCGCAGGCAAGGGCAGTCGCAGCCTGATTTGTGTCACGGTCGGCACCGGCATCGGGGCGGGGCTGATTCTGCATGGCGAGATTTACCGCGGCGCGCAGCATTCCCATCCTGAGCTGGGGCACCACATCATCGATCCCTCCGGACCTCTCTGCACCTGCGGCGCGTACGGCTGCTGGGAGAGCCTGGCGTGCGGTCCGGCTATGGAGCAATGGTATGCAGAGCAACCCGGTGTCACTGGGGCACCGGACGCGAAGGAAATCTGCGCACAGGCGCGTTCCGGCGAGGGCCTGGCTCTGGCTGCGGTCGAGCGCACAGCAAAATATCTCGGGCTCGGCCTTGCCAATATCGTCTCGATGTTCATGCCGGAAAAGATTGTTCTCGGCGGCAGCATCATGCGCAGCGCCGATCTCTTCCTGCCCGGGATCCGCCGGCAACTGGAGCAGAACTGCCGTTTGGTCCCATACCAATTGTGTGAAATTTCCGTAGCGTCGCTCGGCCATGATGTTGGCCTGATTGGTGCGGCGCAAGTCTGGTACCACCGTTTTCAAAACTCCTGAGGGGATTCGAGTGAGTCGCGGACCGTATCACATCGTCGAAGGCCGATATCTCGCCAACATTCTGGAACAGCCGGAGGCGCTGAGAGCCACACTGGCCGGTCTCGAGGCCCAGCAGCATCTCTGCGAAGGGATCACGCAGATTCGCCGGCAGAAGCATGCACGCATTGTGCTCACCGGCATGGGGTCGTCGCTGCACGCTCTTTATCCGCTGGAGATCGCGCTGGCCGCGCATGGCGAGACAGTGTGCCGGCTCGAGACGTCGGAGCTGGTGCACTCCTTCCCGGCGCTGTTGTCGGAGAAGACGGTCATCGTCGCGGTATCGCAGTCGGGCCAGAGCGCAGAGACGGTTCGGCTGCTGCAACAGAACCAGGGGCGGGCGCGCATTGTCGGCATCACCAATACCAAAGGCAGCCCGCTGGACCGTAAGGCCGATCTCTCGATTCTTACCGATGCCGGCGAAGAGTTTTCGGTTTCGACGAAGACGTACATCGCCTCGCTGGTGGCGCTGGAAGCAGTGGCGGCAGCGTGGTGCGGCTGCGAGATGGATCAGCTGTACGCTGAGTTATCCGCCGCGCCAGAACTGCTGGCCAGCTATCTTGCCGCGTGGCGCGAACACGTCGATGCGCTGGCAGCCCAACTGCTGCCCGGCGTGCGGCAGTTCTTTGTGCTGGGCCGGGGACGGTCGCTGGCTTCGTGCGGAACCGGCGCGCTCATCATGAAGGAATCCACGAGGACCTTCGCGGAAGGAATGAGCAGCGCGGCCTTCCGGCACGGGCCGCTGGAGGTGGTCAGCCCTGAATCGCTGGTGCTGGTCTTTGACGGAAACACAGCTACACGTGCGCTGAACCGGAAGCTGGTGAAGGAAATCCGCGAGCGCGGCGGCAACGCGGAGACGCTGGGACCGGGCGCCGGTCTTGCCGCCCTGCGCTTTCAGGACGGCCTCGGGCGCATGCTGAACATCCTTGAAATCGTGCCCGTCCAGATGCTGACTCTGGCCATCGCCGCGCGCGCGGGGATGGAAGCCGGCCGCTTTGCGCACGCAGTCAAGATAACCGCAGAAGAATAACCATCAGGCGAGGAGCCGTTCATGACCCGCAGCCGATACATGGTGACGGTGGTATTCGCAATCTTCTTTGTGATGTCGCTGGTCACCAATATCCTCGGGCCGATCATTCCCGACATCATTCAGAGCTTTCACCTCAGCTTTGCCGCCGCCGCCCTGCTGCCGTTCTCTTTCTTCATTGCTTACGGGATCCTCTCCATTCCAGCGGGCTTCATGGTGGAGAAGTGGGGAGAGAAACTGGTGATTGTCGGATTCTTTCTCATCGCCCTGGCCGGATCGCTGCTCTTCGCCTGGATCCACATCTACAGCGTGGCCATCGGCTCGCTCTTTGTCATCGGCAGCAGCATGGCGGCGCTGCAGGTCGCCATCAATCCCCTGCTCCGGGTGGCGGGCGGCGAGGAACATTTCGCCTTCAACTCCGCATTCGCGCAATTCATTTTTGGAAGCGCTTCGTTCCTGAGCCCCCAACTGTATTCGTATATCGTGCGCCACATCGGCCAGCCGGCCGGCAGAGATCCGGTCGTCCGCGCTTTGGCGCGGATGGTGCCTCCCGCGATGCAGTGGATTTCCATGTACTGGATCTTCGCGGTGGTGATTGCGGCGATTACCCTGGTCCTCGCGTTTTCCCGTTTCCCGGTCGTGACACGCACGCAGGAAGAGACGTCAGGCAGGATCGGGATGTACCGCTTTCTTCTGGGCAAGCCGGTGGTATGGCTCTTTTTCCTCAGCGTCTTCTTTTATGTGGGATCGGAGCAGGGGACGGCGAACTGGATGTCGGAATTTCTGCGCATCTATTATGGATACGATCCACACACCACAGGGGCGAGCGCGGTTGCCTGGTTCTGGGGCCTGCTGACGCTCGGCTGCTTTATAGGCATGATCCTGCTGAAGCTCTTCGACAGCCGTCTGGTGCTGCGGGCAGCAGGGATCGGCGCTCTGCTCTGCCTGGCCGCGGCATTGTTTGGACCGGCATCAGTTGCGCGCCTGGCCTTCCCCGGCGTTGGCCTCTTCGCCTCGGTGATGTGGCCCATCATTATTTCCCTTGCTCTCAACTCCGTGCTCGAGCATCCCGGTCCACTGGCGGGCATCCTGTGTTCCGGCATTATGGGCGGCGCGATTTTTCCTCTCATCATCGGGCATGTCGCCGACGCAGCCGGATTGCGCACCGGAATGTGTCTCCTGTTCCTGAGCTTCGGCTGGGTACTCGGGGTGTCCTTCTGGGCGAGACCTTTGATTGCGAACGAAACGCTCAGCAGAAGAGAAACGGTTTTGGAAGTATGAATGCCTTCGGCAGTGTTTCTGCTGAAGGCCGCGGCCGACGGCCTGCAGGCTGAATGCGGGCCGCCCGCGGCGTTCAAAAGGAAACAATCAAAGTGCGAGTTCGCTGAAGACCAGAGCCCCCGCTCCCTGAATGCCCGCCATGGTACCGGCAGCGGCTGGCAGGATTTCCGGCGCGCGCTTCGCGCCGAAGGGAAGAATCTCAGTAACGGATTTCCCGACGTCGTCGATGAAACCGGGCAGACCCTCAATGAGGCCGCCGGAGAGCAACACCGCCTGCGGGTCGAAGATCGTAAAGAGATTGGCGATGCCTTCCGCCAGATAGCGGCCGAGACAGGAATAGGCCTTTTGCGCGTCGGCATCGCCGGCAAGCGCGAGCCGATTGATCTGCCAGGCAAACTCGCCGTCGCTACCCATGGCGGGGTCCGGCGTTTTGCCGGAATGCCTAAGATACTCGCGCACCAGAGCGGCGGTGGATACGTACGCCTCGAGGCAGCCCTGGCGTCCGCAGTTACAGGGAAGGCCGCCGACGTGGATGGTGTGGTGCCCCAGAGTGCCGGCAAAGCCATGGTGGCCCTGGAGCAGCCGGCCGTTGCAGACGACTCCGCCGCCGATGCCGGTGCCCAGCGTGATCACGGCGAAGTCGGAAAGACCGGCGCCGCGACCGAAGTGCCGCTCGGCCAGCACCACGGCGTGCGCATCATTGAGCGCCCAGGTGGGCAGGCGAAAGCGATCTTCAGCAAAGCGGCGCAGTTTGAAGCCGGACCAGCCGGGCAGATTTTCGGTCGCAGCAAAAATGGATCCATCCTCCGGATTGACTGCGCCTCCCGTGGCAATACCCAGCCCACAAGGCGCGATCTGCGCCGCGCGGGCCTGGATGAGCACCTGTTCGACGGCATTGGCGAAATTGGCCGCGATCGCATCTCGCCCGCGAGGAGCTTCGGTGGGGACGCGAACGGTCATGGAGACCTCGCCGTTCCTGGCGATCACGCCAGCCTTGATGGTGGTGCCTCCGATATCCACGCCAATCGCCGGCGCGCCTTCGCCTGTGCCTCGAATCGCGCGCAGAAATCGTGCGGTAATGGCTCCGGGACGGGTGATGGAGTTGCCCACCACCACGCAACTGGCGCCCTCGGCTATGGCGCGTCGCGCCTCTTCGGGAGTGGAGATATGACCCTCGGCGATGATCGGTACCTGAACCCGCCGGGTCAACTCAGCCAGCAGCGACCAGCTGAAGGACCGGTTGTAACGCGTCTCCTCGGTATACCCGTTCAGAGTGGTTCCCACAAAATCCGCGCCGGCGTCCACAGCGGCCACAGCTTCATGCGCGGTGGCGATATCCGCCATCACCGGAAGCCCGAGTTTCTCGCGAATGTTCCGGAGGATCTCCTGCCACGGCTCCCCGAAGCGCCAGGTGCGGTGCGTGCAGTCGAGCGCGATGATGGTGGCGCCGGCGGCAGCCAGGGCAGCGGCGGAGGAAAAATCCGGAGTGATGCGTAGCGCGCCGTTCACATAGCGCTTGTGGATGCCGATGATGGGCAGATCCGTATCTTTGCGGATGGCCGCAATGTGATCCGCGCTGTTGATGCGCAATCCCGCCGCGCCCGCACCCGCCACAGCGCGGGCAATCCGGCGAATGGCCTCGGTGTCTTCCAGCGGATCTCCCGGAGAAGCCTGGCAGGAAACGAACAGCTGCCCCCTGAAATATGCAGTCATAGAACTCCCAGCATTCCGTAACGTCGCCTGTTTGCCAGGCTCAGAGATATTAATACCCACGCCCCAGGGCGCAACCCGGCAGGGTTCGCAGCGGCGGCGCAGAACAAAACCGATGCTCCCGGCCAACAACCAGTTGACAGCCTGTATAGTCAACCGTACACTACGTCCAAACATCGATGCAAGGCGGCGGGGCCGCAAATGCAGGGCCAGTGGCGGCGAGGTGGCTGGCGAAGAGCCCCCGGGTGGCCGCAATTCTGAAAGTGAGGCGCAATATGCTCAGCAATCCCAAGCTTCGGACGGCACTCCTGTCCGCGTTGTTCCTGTGTTTTACGTGCAGCGTGCTGCCTCAGGTGGTGACCAGCGGCTCGATTAACGGCGAGGTTTCCGATGCCAGCGGGGCCGTTGTTCCCCAGGCCGACATCCTGGCCACCGAGGTGAATACGGGCGTCGAGTGGCATACGCTCAGCAACGCCGAAGGCATTTACACCCTCCCCTCGCTGCCGGTCGGGACGTTCTCGATTACCGCCAGAAAAGCGGGTTTCAGCGTCGAACAGGAAACCGGCATCAGCCTGAACGCGGGCCAGCAGCTGCGGGTGAATCTCACCCTGACGGTGGGAGCTTCCACGCAGACGGTTGAGGTCAAGAGCGAGCCGCTGACCACAGATACGGAAACCGGAAACGTGGGCGAGGTGGTGGCCGGCCAAACCATCCAGAACCTTCCCCTGGTGACCCGCAATTTCATCTCTCTGGTCGCGTTGGTTCCCGGTGTTTCCAGCGACATTGGCAGCGAGCCGGGATTCGGCTCCAACAGCAATCTCGCGGTCTCAGTGAATGGCGCCCGGGAAAACGAGAACAACTGGACGATTGACGGCGTGCCGAACCTGGACGTCTACAACGGCAACAATGCCATTGTTCCGGACGAGGATGCGCTGCAGGAGTTCCGCATCGACCGCGGCAACTACACCGCCGAGCAGGGAAGAAGCGCGGGTGCGGCGATCAACGCGATCCTCAAATCGGGAACCAACCAGTTCCACGGAAGCGCGTTCGAGTTCGTGCGCACCGCCGATCTGAACGCCAACTACTACTTCAACAATGCCAACGATCTGCCCCGTCCCCCGGATCACTACAACAACTGGGGCTATACCGTAGGCG
The DNA here is from genome assembly GCA_963825195.1 of uncultured Acidobacteriota bacterium. Taxonomy (GTDB): domain Bacteria; phylum Acidobacteriota; class Terriglobia; order Terriglobales; family Acidobacteriaceae; genus Palsa-343. The sequence continues at coordinate 1,616,084 of CAWGSD010000005.1, read as the reverse complement.
GCCCCGTGGTCAAAGACAAACTCTTCTTCTTCTGGTCGGAGGAGTGGAGAAGGATTGGCCAGTCGATTGGAACCGTCCAGACCAAAGTTCCGAGCGACCTGGAGAAGGCAGGAAACTTCTCCGATTACGCCGCCATGGGCGTGCCCGAACCGATCGTCACCGCACAGCAGGCCAGCAATCCGGCCTGCACCGGTTGCGTCGCCGGGCAGCCCTTTCCCAACGACACTATCCCGGCGGGAATGCTGGACAGCAATTCCACCGCACTGCTCAACACTTACTATCCGACGGCCGGTCCGATCAGGAACGGCTACAACTACTCTTCTTCAGCCCCGACCCAGACCTCTGTTCGCGAAGAGCTGATCCGCATGGATTACAGCATCAACGAAAAGTGGAAGGCCTTCGCTCATTACATCCAGGATCAGAACCACATCAATTCGCCGTATGCTCTGTTCGACGACAACGTGCTGCCCAATGTGGCAGGCGACACGGAGTTCGAGCCGCTGCAAAGCTTTGCCATTAACCTCACCGGTCAGCTGACACCCAATGTGGTGAACGAAACGCAGTTCAGCATCTATCACAACATCATTCGCATCTCGATCAATCCATCTTCCTCGCGCAGCCTCGCGCCGGGGCTGGATATTCCCTATTACTTCCCCAACCACACCAACGCCGCGGATCGGATTCCCAACCTGTCGTTCGAGCGCTACGCCGGAATCTCTCCGGACTTTCCCTTTCTGAACGGGTTCTTCTATCACACGTGGACCGACGACCTGTCGTGGCACCGGGGAACACACAATTTCAGGTTTGGGCTGCTGGTGCGGCAACAGGGCAAGAATGAAGACAATTCCAACTCCCTTACCAATGGCTCCTTCAGCTTCTCGGGCACGCAGACGGGCAACGACCTGGCCGACATGCTGGTGGGATTCGCCGACGAATACTCCGAAAATCAAACCGATCCGACGCAGCATCTGCGCTACTGGGACACCGAAGCTTACGCGCAGGACGAGTGGCGCGTGGTGCCGCGGCTCAGCCTGACTTACGGCATCCGCTACACGTACTTCGGGCCGGAGATCGATCAGAACAACCTGGATTCCAACTTCATTCCGCAGCTGTTCGCGCCGGCCACCGCGCCCACAGTAAACAATGACGGCACTCTCAGCAACATCCCCGCTTCCCAGCTCCTCGACGGCATCTACCTGCCCACCAACGGCGTAATCGTTGCCGGTGTGAATTCCCCCTACGGATCGGCCGTTTACAAAGTACGCAAGCTGAATTTCGCACCACGCGTCGGCTTCAGCTACGACGTCTTTGGAGATGGGAAAACCGCTCTGCGCGCCGGCTACGGACTCTACTACGACCGGACTGCGCCCTACGAACTGGGGGCCAAGAGCAATCCGCCCTTCAACGCGTCGGCGACTCTCTACAACGTGTCAGTGAGCGATCCCGGCGGGACCGGGGCGGTGACCGTAAATTCACCGGTGGCGATGACGGCATTTTCGACCGACTACAAACTGCCTTATAACCAGCAGTGGTCCCTCGGCGTGCAGCGCCAGATTACCGGCGGCACGGTGCTGGATGTATCGTATGTCGGCAATCATGAGAACCACCTGCTCTATCTGATCCAGACGAATCAAAACCGCCCCAGCGCGGCGGTGGCCCAGGGGCTGGTCAACGTCAATCAGGTACGGCCGTATGCCGGATACGGTTCGATTGGGACCTTCACGCCGGATGCCAGCTCCAATTACAACGGCCTGCAGGCTTCGCTCCGCGAGCAACTGGGGCGAGTGCTGACGCTGAACGGGGCGTACACGTATTCCAAAGTTTTGACCGATGCGCCGGCGGACGACAACTACAGCCCGCAGGACAGCGCCGATCCTCACGCGGACCGGGGGCCGGCTAACTTCGACCGGACTCATATCTTCGTGGTCAGCTACGTCTGGCAGCTGCCTTCGCTGCGCGATCGGAATATGCTCCTGCGCGGCGCACTGGGAGGATGGCAGTGGTCGGGCATCCTGACTTCAGAAAGCGGAGAGCCGCTGACGACGATCCTCGGCGTATATCTGAATTCGGGCGTCATCGACAGCACGCAGCGGCCGAATCTGGCCGGGAAAGCTCAGGATGGCGCGGGAGTTCACGACTGGCTCAATCCGAACGGATTCTCAGTGCCCGCGCAGGGTACCTTCGGCAACGCGCCGGTCGGCGTAGGGCGTCTGCCGCACAATACGCAGTTCGATTCTTCGGTGGAAAAGACCTTCCCCATTCACGAGCGCTTCCAGCTCAGCATCCGCGCCGAGGCGATCAATGCCTTCAACCATTCGCTGTTTAACAGCGTCGTCACGGATTACTATCCCGGCAATCCAACCTTCGGACAGATTGTCGGCACCGCTTATCCGCGCACATCCCAGCTGGGGATGCATCTCGCCTTCTGAGACGGTAAAGGCGCACCGGCTGACGCTTCGATTCGAACCTGGTGGTGGGGAAGAATCGGAACGTCAGCCTGATTGTTGATGGACGATCGGATCTGACAGTTCCCGACCTACTCGATGGCGGTGGCGGGAATGCTCATGATGGCGCGGTAGCGATCGCCGCGGTAAAGAGAATGCGCCGTCTCGATGGCGGCGCCTTCGACGCTCCACAGGGTTCGCGCAATGGCCAGCAGCGCGGAGCGAGGCTTGATTTCGAGCAGCTCGGCCTCCTGCTTATTGGCGGAGCGTGCTTCCAGAATTTCATCGGCGCGGCTGAGGCGGATGCCGTAGCGTTCGCGGAGGGTCTGGTAGAGCGAGAGGTGGTTGAAGTTCAGCTTCTCGATGCCGGGAAAGCGCTGGCCGGGCAGCCGAATTTCCTCGATGGCAACGGGGAGTCCATCGGCCAGGCGCAGCCGCTGCATTCTGAAGATGGGTGCCGCCGGGGCCACAGCGAACTGCGTTGCCAGTTCGTCGGAGGCAGGAATGATGCCCGACTCGAGTACGCGCGAGCCCGCCTTCATGCCCAGCGCGCGCATTTCCGCGGTGAATCCGCACAGGTGGGTGATGTCCTTTTCCACGCGCGGCTGGGTAACAAAGGTTCCCTGCCCTTTATGGCGCGCGGCCAGACCCTGATTCTTCAAGGCCTGGAGGGCCTGCCGCGAGGTCATGCGGCTGACTCCGAAGATGCGGCTGAGCTGTTCCTCGCTGGGCAGCGGATCGCCGGCGCGCAGCTGACCGGACTGGATCAGCGTGAGGAGCCGCGTCTGGATCTGGACGTACATCGGCGTGAAGCTGGTTCTGTCCAGAGGCTCGAAGCTCCAGCTGGGGCTGCCGGCATCGGCGCTCGACGGTCCGGCCATCCGGGATTGGTGCTTGCTGCTGACGACGTGAATAGAGCTACCCTCGCATGCATGGCGGCAGCGGCTAGCTGCCTGCCCTGCTCAGTATAATGACGGCCACCACCAGCACCGGAATTCCTGAATACATCCAGAGCCTGGCTTGACTGGATGTGCCTCTCCACTCGCCGAAGCTGATGCCGATGATGTTGGCCAGCAGCAGACCTGTGGCCAGGCTGAGTGGCCAGCCGATGGATGTGCCCAGCGAGCCGAGCCGCGTCGCCGCCGCACCGTAGACGAAGATGCTGCCTCCCCACAGAAGGGCCATCAGCGCCGAGAGCGTGTAGAGACGAAGGCTGTGAGGCTGCGCAAATTTCGCCACGCTGCGGTTGCGGCTGAACAGATACACGCAGAACCCGAGATTGGCGACCGAGCCCGACGTCAGCATGATCCACCAGATCAGATTGGTGCTGGAGAAATCGCTCAGGCCGAAGGCGCGCCCGCAGGCGGCAATGGGCTGAGCCAGAGAAAAGCCGATGTTGAAGACCGCCGAAAGCACGCCGGAGCCAATCGCCATGAGCAGAGCGACGCGCATGGTCCGCGCGCGCCCCACCATGGAGCCGCGCTGCGCGGGACCGGTGGCGGCTCTCTCCCGCAGCCATCCTGCCCGGCCGCACAACGCGATGCCGATCACCTCAACTCCCACGCCGGTCAGGATCATGACTCCGGTGTGCCCGAGCAGTTTGCCCGGCTGCAGCAGCAGAATGGGCAGCAGAGCGCCCAGCGCGGAACTGATGGCCAGCACCAGCGTATTGGCCAGAGAGATGCCGACGGCGCTGACGCTCTGGCCGAACAGAATGGCTCCAAAGCCCCACGCGAAACCGGTCAGGGCGGCGATCCACACGGCGTGCGCAGGAGCATGAGCGAGGATGGCCCAGCTTTGCGGCGCGACCATGCTGAGGATCGCGGCCGGCAGCAACAGGCAGGAAACGGCAATGAAAATACTCCAGACATTCTCCCATTCCCAGCGGCCGAGGAAGCGCATGGGCAAGGTGAACGCGCCGTTCATCAATCCGGACAGAATCGCCAGCGAGGACCCGGCGAAGACGTTCTCGTTCAACATTTCCGTCTATGTTCTCCCTGGTCGGCGCCGCAGATATCGTGCACAGATGCGAACGTCGCCATCCTGCACAGTAGACTATACAAGAATACAAGTAGACATATGGAGAAAATTGGGCGACTATCTTCGCCGCGAGCGCACGGCTTCAGATGCCATATTTTTCGTCCAGAAACTGACGCAGTTGCCGGGGTAGCGCTGCGCCGATTTCCTGCCAGGTGAGGATCCCGAGCCGCGTGCGCAGGGAGCTGCTGGAGACGGCGCGCATGACCTCGAACCAGCGGTCGATTAAATCCGGGCGGCGTCGATCGCACAATACGAGAAAGGATGCAGCGCAGGCATGGGCGGCGAGAACCCCGCGAATCAGCTGCCAGGAATGTACGACGTCGTTGACGATCGGCAGTTGCTCGAGGTCGAAGACTTCGTCGACATCGCGGTAGCGCGCGAGCAGGCGCCGCGGCGCGCGCTGGAAGTCCCCTTCGGTGAGCTTGGCCTCGACCAGCAGATTGCCCAGGCGCAGATCGATTTCGGTTCGATCGACGTGGCCGTTGATGCGAGGGATTGGCGGACGGAAACCAAACTCCGGCTCCAGACCCCGCTCGATGCCCAGCAGCGTACAAAGCGGAGCGCGGCTGAGCACCCTGGGACAGCAGAAGATGTTCATCAGCAGCGCGTCGGAGCTGTTCGCGCAGTCCAGCTCAAAGCGGCGGCGATCGCCGGCCCTCGGTACATACCGGCTCGCCGTATAGCTCTTCTCGAGCCGCTTCCGCCACAGCGGATTGGCCGCGATGCGAGCCCAGGACGCCGGCAGGAAATTCCCGTGGATGCCGTCCGACTCCTGGTAAATCACGCTTGCCGCGGAGCCGTACGAAAGCTCGTGCTCGAACTTCTCTCCCCGAATGAGATTTCTCGCGCTGATTTCCTGGCGCAGCTGAGCCGGGGTCAACACCGGGATCTGTGGGCGTTTTCTCATGCGCGATCCTTAGATTACAAGGGCAAGTCTCTCGCATCGAGAGCGTGCCGGGGGCCTCTTCACGACTCGGGTCTTCATACCCCTGTCGGGTTCCTCAGAATTCATTTGACAGGCGCTCGGTCGTGGAATACTTTGCAGTGTAAAGTTTATTCGGGATGAACGACCTCGACAAAGCGCTCGGCGACATCAGCAGGATTCGCAGGCAGGTCGCCCGCAGCACCGAATTTCGCGGCTACGGCCCCGCCACCCTTGCGGCAACCGCATTGTTTGCGATTTCCGCCGCCGGGGTGCAGGCGCTGTGGGTTCCCGACCCGGCGCATCACCGGTTTGGCTATCTGAGTGTCTGGATATCGACGGCGGTGCTTTGCGCAGCGCTGACCGGCGTGCAGATGTACACACGCAGCCGCCGCATCCATTCGGGAATGTCCGACGAGATGATCCACATGGCGGTGGAGCAATTTCTCCCCGCCGTCGCCGCGGGGCTGCTGCTGACCATCGTGCTGGTGCGCGCAGTGCCCGGTGCCCTGTGGATGCTGCCGGGAATGTGGCAGGTGATCTTCAGCCTCGGCATCTTTTCGTCGTGCCGCTTTCTGCCGCGGGCGATTGTCGCTGCCGGCGCCTGGTATCTGCTGACCGGATTGCTCTGCATCGGATTCGATGGCGCCCGCGCGCTGTCTCCGTGGGCGATGGGGATTCCATTTGGGGCGGGGCAGCTGCTGGTTGCCGCGATTTTGCTCTTTGCCGGCGGGGAGGGCGGGGATGAAAGCTAAGACTCCCTCCGGCGAAGGGCGCTATGCCTACGAGGGGCTGGATCGCGTGATTCACGAGCGCGCCCGCCTTAGTGTGCTGACCTCGCTGATCACCAACCCAAAAGGGCTGACCTTCAACGAGCTCAAGCAGCTCTGCTCCCTGACCGATGGCAACCTGAGCCGGCATCTCAGCGTGCTCGAAAAGGATGAGATGGTGGAAATCCTCAAAGGGCATGACCGCAATCGTCCGCAGACGGTTTGCCGCATTACGAAATCGGGTCGCAAGCGCTATCTGGAATATCTGGCGACGCTGGAGCAGGTGGTGCGGGACGCGGCGAAGGCAGCCAGCGAGGAACCGGCTGCGCATGCGGTGCGGAATCTGCGGCCGTCGGAGGCCTGAGTTTTTTTGTCATGAAACTTTGCAATGCAAAGTACTTTGCGGTACGGAGAGAACCGGATGAGCGATTTTTCGTTGTTGCAGTCAACCCTGCGATCGAGGCTCAGGTCGCTGTCGGTGGGAGTCAAGCTGATTGTGGTTTGCGCTCTGGCCCTCCTCATGATCATTCCTGCCCTTTTTGTCTTCGCCCTGATCGAGGACAGAACGCACCGCGAGTCGGAGGTGATCCGGGAGATCAGCGACCATGTTGGAGGCCGGCAAACGTTCCTCGGGCCGGTGCTGGCCATTCCCTACAGCATCCCCGCGCAAGCGCCTTCCGACGCCGGTAAGCAGGGAGTCTATCTGGTGTTTCCCGCACGAGCGTCGGCGGTTGCGAAGACGACCACCCAAGAGCGCCGTCGCTCTCTCTTCAAAGTGCCCGTGTTTCAGGCCGATTTGAAAATGGACGCCGCCTTCGATCTCGCCGGAGTGCCTGCCGCCGCGCCCGAAGGCGCCCAATTTGACTGGAGCCGGGCCCAGATGCTGATCGGCGTCAGCGATGCCCGCGGAGCCATGGCTGACGCGGTTCTGACGATTGCGGGCAAGACTTCAACCCTCGCACCGGCAGGGACCGCACTGAACATGCAACTGGGCGGCGATCAGAGCCAGAGGCTCAGCCTCACCCTGTTCGGGGCCGGCGTTGCCGATGTGGCAAAACCCGGTGCGCAATTCAGCGCGACGTCCACCCTGCGATTCTCCGGCGCTCAGCGGATGGCGGTGCTGGCCTGGGGCAAAACCACGCACCTGACCGTGCAGGGCGACTGGCCGAACCCGAGCTTCGATGGAGGATTCCTGCCGGTCAGCCACCCCATCACGCGCGATGGCTTTGCTGCAGAGTGGTCGGTGCCGTTCATGGCCCGCGGCGTACGGGCTGAAGGGCCGAGCGACACCATTACCGGACTCGACGCGACTGCTCTCGGCATCTCGTTTGTCGAAGTAGCCGATCCTTATCAGTCCGTGACCCGGTCGCTCAAATACGTGCCGCTCTTCCTGGGACTGGTCTTCCTCTCTTACTTCATTTTCGAAGTGACAACCGGGAAGCGGGTACACCCCGCCCAATACATTCTGGTCGGCATGGCGCAGATCATCTTCTATCTGCTCCTGCTCTCCATTGCCGAGAGAATCGGCTTCGACTTCGGATTTCTGATGGCAGGCGCGGCTACGGTGAGCCTGCTCTCCGCCAACGCAGGATGGATTTTCGCCAGCCGGGTGCAGGGAGCGCGGGCCCTGGTGGTCTTCACTCTGCTCTACCTGCTGATCTATCTGCTGCTGCGCCTTGAGGACAATGCTCTGCTGGTCGGCGCTGTTGCCAGCTTTGCCGCGGTAGCCGTGGCGATGTACTGCACGCGCAGCATCGACTGGTACGGCCGTCTCCCTGACGATGCGATTCCAGCGCGGGGAGGCGCCATTCCCGGAGCCGGCGATGCACGGTGAACCGGGACTCCACGTGGCCATCATTATGGATGGCAATGGCCGCTGGGCCGAGCGGCGCGGCTTGCCCCGCGTCGCCGGTCACCGCGCCGGAGTCGCCGCCGTGCGCCGCGTTGTCGAGCGAGCCCTCGACACGCCAATCACCCGGCTCACGCTCTACGCATTTTCCTCCGATAACTGGCGCCGGCCTGCCTCCGAGGTGCAGAGCATCTTCTGGCTTCTGCGCGCCTTCCTGCGCCTCGAGACCCGGCGTTTGCGGCAGCGGGGCGTGCGGCTGCAGGTCATCGGCCGGCGCGATCGTCTGGCACAGCCAGTGCTGTGCGCCATCGAAGATGCGGAAACGACGACGGCCGCAGGATCGCGGCTCCATCTCTGCGTCGCCATCGATTATTCTTCGCGCGATGCCATCACGCGCGCAGCGGCCGGCGCCGCACATCATCTGCCTGCGCCCGGCCGAGAATCGGCCGAGTTGCTAAAGCCCCTGCTGACCCGCGCATTCACGGCGAACGGCGGTGATGTCGACCTGCTGATTCGGACCGGCGGAGAGAAGCGTCTCTCTGACTTTCTCCTGTGGGAGTCCGCCTACGCCGAGCTGCTCTTCACCGACTGCATGTGGCCCGACTTCGGCGAAGCCGATCTGGACGCGGCTCTGGAGGAGTTCAGCCACAGGCAACGCCGCTTTGGCGGCCTTTGCGCATCTCCTGATACGCTCATGACCATTGCCTCTCGGCCTTAGCTGCTCTGTTCACACGTATGCCACAACCGGATCATCCCTGCAGCAACGCGAAGAAGCGCTCCGGATTCTGTGCGAGCGAGGCTGAGTACTGCGCGGCCTGCTTCCACTGGAAGAGCATCTGATCCTTCGGATGCAGGTCAACCACCGGTTGCGAAGCGGCGGGAGCATCGGAGAAACGCCCTGCATTCCAATCGGTGGTGAGCGCTTCCGCGAGAGCCTGATCGCGGGCCGCGACTGCCTGAATCACCAACGCGGCTTTATCTCGATCCAGCGGCCGCTGCGCGGCCTGCTCCAGGACGACTGCTTCACGCCAGAACATTCTCTCCAGATATTGGACGCAGAGTGCGAAAGCCTGAAAATCGGACAGGTTCGCCAGGACAGAAGGCTCCAGCAAAACCAGCAGACTGGAGAGGCGCGTGAAGGGATTCGGAGGCGGAGTTCCGGACTTGAGCACCGCTGTGAGTTGCGCCTCGTTGCTCCAGGGCACCGGCAGCGCGAGTCCCTGCCAGGAATCCGTGCCGCCTCCCGGCCAATACGGCGCTGCGCTGTACATGCTCTCGAAGACCTCTCTCCACTCCTCGTTCCAGGCCGTTTGATAATGCTTCTCGACGAAGCGGCGGAAGCCCGAGGTCTGCGCGGCCGCGGTTCCCTGGTTCAGGGCCACGGCAGCATAGGCAAAGCTGTCCCAGATGGAATTCTGAATATAGCGGCTGGGAATCCAGTTGGTGACCATCACGCCCAGCGAGGCTGGCTCGTTCGACGCCAGGTAAGCATCCGCGAACGCATCGACGTTGCGCAGTTGTTCGGTGCCCACGCGCGCGCCCCAGCGGTAGCAGGAGAGCCCAGGCGCCCCTATGCCCCGCGCTCCATGGGCGGCAATCTTCAGAAGCGTGTCATGCAGCGGAACCGCATCGTTCTCTGCATAGTTCCAGTCCATGATGATGATGCTCTTGTCCAGCAAGCCGAGAATCTGCGGCTCCTTGTGCAGGACGAAGTCGCCCCAGACGATCAGCTCCTTGTGAAGATCCACCGTGGTGCGGTTGAGCGCGTTGAGGTAGTCGGCCCATATCTGCGCCCGGCTGCGGCTCTGGAGTGCCTGGCGTGAGCGCGCGGAGCCGCCCCAGTTCACCTCATCGCAGCCACCGTGCAGATAGGCCGAGGGAAAGATCGAAGCGACTTCGCGATAAAGCCTGGCCATCAGCTCGAGCGTCTCGGGATCGACCGGGCTGACGCCGGAAAACTCCGAGGAACCGTCAGGATCGCGATCCAGCAGATGAGCGTAAGTGGGCGAACGCGTGATGAACCCTGTATGTCCGAAGGACTCAACCTCAGGAAACACATCGACGCCGTGGCGCTGACCGTATTCGGCAAGATCTCGCAATTGCTCCGGGGTGAAAGCGTTCTGGTGCAGGACCAGACCGGAGACAGAAGCAAAGCGGAGTGCGCTGCCCTGATCGTCGGCGACGCGAAACTGAAGGGTATTGAATCCCCACTCTGCGCAGAAGTCGATGACGCGGTGGTAATAGTCGAGCTTTTCCGGAACGCGCCCCGCGTCTACCATCAGTCCGCGCATCGATCGCGGAGCGGCCGATCCTCCTGCCGTCGAGGTACCGGAAGATTGATCTCTTGTCCGGAAAGCCAGGCCTTCCGAATTCGTCCCTTTTGCATGGGCAAACAGCGCCGGAGCGGCGGCTGCACTGGCTACGGTCAATCCCGCTCCACGAAGAAACTCCCGTCGACTTCTGTTATGGCTGCTCAGGATTCAATCTCCTCCGCTGATCTTTACCGCGACTGCAGGCACGCGCGCGCGTCCTGAGATTCAAGCCTATGACATTGGGCTCATTGTGTGCGGCTGCCAGGGCAGCGTCGTCATTTTTCCGGATTGAGAGGTCGACGGATTATCAATCAGGGTCCGGCGACCGGCCGGCTGACCTGAAGCGACTCACTGCGGATTCGCAGCACCCTGACCGGCGATACGCTGTTGGAGTGCGAACTCCCGCGCCGCATCTTCTTTCCGCCCGGTGCGCGCGTAGGCGGTCGCCAGGTTATAGTGCCCGGCAGCGTTCTCCGGTTGCAGCTGAACCGCCTTCTCGAGCGGAGCAATCGCTTCCTGATACTTTCTCTCCGCTACCAGCGACACGCCTAACCCCATAAAGGCGTCGGCGAAATTGGAATCGAGGGCCGTCGCTTTGCTGAAGTGCTGGACCGCCGCGGAAAGGTCCTGCATCTGGCGCGCCAGCTCGCCCGAGATGTACTCCGCACCCGCATTCGACGGGTCGATCTCGAGCTCCTCCTGCAGCTCTTTCTTCGCCTGGTCCTGGAAGCCCGCAGGCGGATTGGGCCGGGAGAGCAGCAGGCGCGCTAACCGGAAATGAATCCCCGGATAGCGTGGGCTCTGTTCCAGGATGGTCCGATAATCCTTCTCGGCTTCGACCCATCGGCCCTGCACTTCGTCCGCCTCGGCATCCAGCTCGAGGCCCGGAATGGAATGGGGCGCCGCCTGGGCCAGCACCTCCGCGGCCCGCTGCGACAGGGTGGAGTATGCATGCACGGAATCGTAGAGGACCTCGGGATCGCGGGGAAACTGACGATTCAGCATCCGCAGGAAATCCTGCAGCGGTCCCCACTGTTGCAGCAGGGTGGCGCAGCGCACGCCATCGAGACCGACCCGCTTCTGCAGTTCTTTGTCGGTGAGGGAGCCGGCCGACCTGGCCAGTGCGGGGAGGGCCTCGGAGCAATGGCCGCTTTCAGCCAGCACCGCGGCGTGCTCCGCTTCTTTCGGGCCGGTCGCAGGCGCTTTGCCCGGCGCCTGTGCTAAGGAGGAGACGCTGACCGCGGATACGAAGAAAGCCAGAGAAAGGAACCCGAAAAATCTATGCATAGTAGAAGAAAGGGCAGAGCGCCATCGGCGTCTGCCCCTCAGAGTATCAGCCGCGCCTAATAATAGAACTTAAGCGCAAACTGGATGTTCCTTGCCGGCTGTGAAGCGGGGGTGCCGGCCGCAGGCCCGATCTGACCAAATGTACCTGGGCTGGAGCTCCAGCCCGTATCCGGGTGGCCCAGGTTCACCTGGTTAAAGGCGTTCAGGAAGTCAGTGCGGAACTGCAGGTACTCCCGTTCTGTGACATGGAAGTTTTTCATCAGCCCGATGTCGGCGTCAAAGTATCCGGGCCCGGTTACCGGTCCCTGCGCCGGGCAGTTTCCAAAGTGACCGGGGGCAGGATCAGAGAAGCCCGCAGGGCTCATCCATTGATAGCCCCCAAAATTCGGGGCTAACCGGCTGCGTTTGAATACCTGTTGAACGCCGCAGTCCGGACGGGCTCCACGTCCGCCGGTTCCTGTGGTATCGCCGTCGTTGTCATAGACGGCGAGTGGGAAGCCGTCATGCGTGGAAACGATCGTGGATGCCTGCCAGCCACCGACGACCTGGTTGACAACCGGATTCATGTTGGCGCCAAAACGCTGTCCCCTGCCAACCGGAAGATTGTAGGTTGCGTAGGCGGAGACGATATTGCTGGCGTTGTAGTAGCAACTGGCATAATCCGCCTGAGGGTTATACAGGTTTTGATAATACGGTGAAGCCGTTGTCGATCCGGCAGCTTGTCCCCACGTTCCGTAGTAGCCGCTGTTATTGGTCAGGCAGTGCGACCAGGTGTAGGCCACCTGCCCTTCCAGCCCGTTGGCCATCCGCTTCTGCAGCACTACCTGCAGCGCGTTGTACCTCATTTGGCCCACCGAAGCAGTACCGGACACGTTGGAGAGAACACTGATCAGTGCAGGGTTGTTATTGAAGTAAAGCGGCGTTGTCGCTACCCCATTGACGAGTTGTTTCTGCAGATAGGGCATCGGCACCATCAGGTGATCTGCCTTCTGGCCGACATATCCAACCTGGACGGTGGTCGTGGGTGTCGCCTCCTGCTGGAAGGTCAGATTCCACTGCTGATCGAGCGCCGGCTGTACCGTCTTATCCCAGACATACATGATGGCTCCCGCAAAGGGATTACCCGGAAGTGCACCTCCAGGACCCGCCTGCGTCTGAACCGTTGCCGAAGCATATTGCGCTCCAACCTCGGGAGGAGTGAAGGGGGGATTCCTGGGAAGTCGCAGATTGGTGCCCGTGCCTTCCAGGTAGGAGGAAATGGTGTAGGCGCCGCGAATCACTGCCTTGCCATGCATAGCTTCCGGCGAATACGCAAAGCCGAAGCGGGGTTGGATAGCCGGAAGGCCATACACCGAGTTGTAGAGCGAGCGGCTGTTGCCGTCCTGCCCTGCAAGTTCGAGTGCGCCGGTAATCAGATCCAGGTTGGACTGCCGGTTGTTCAGTTCCACCCAGGGTGTGTGGGCGTCATAGCGCAGTCCCAGGTTCAGAGTCAGAGTCGGGGTAATGCGCCAGTCGTCCTGACCGTATCCTGCAAACATCCACGACAGTTGATGCCAGACAAAACTGGTGCTCACGCCGATACCTCTGGCTTCCGGGTAGCCGAGGAAAAAATCGGCTGCCGGATCGCCGGCGAAATCCACGCCGGTACTGCCGCCGCCGAAGAGGATATCTCCGTATTCGCCGGTGTTGCCGGTGTAGCCGGTGTTGATGCGATAGCGCCACATCTGGAAGCCGGTCTTGAAGACATGCTTGCCGCGGGTGATCGTCACGCCGTCATCGAACTGGATGACGGTGTCGGCGAAGTCCTGCTGAACAACCTGGCTGCCGACATTGGTAAGGGTGGTGCCGCCGTTGGGCGAGGGCGCCTGACCGCCGCCGAAGCCGAGCAACAGCAGGCCGGGGCCGGAGTTGTTGGCGTTGGCGATTCCGAGTGCGGTTCCAAGATTGCCAATGCTGGGATCGAAGCTGGATCCGTTGAAAAGAGTCACCCAGCTTGTTCCAAAGCGAGCTTCGTTCAGCATGCTTGGACCAAAGGTATGGGTCCACGTTCCAACCACGTTGTGGATAGGAGCCTGCGCGAAGCTATTGCCTAAGATCAACAGCGAGTTGCTTCCCGGGTCGTTCTGGTATCCCTGCGAATACCGGCCCTCGAAGCGATCATTCTGGGTGATGGTGTAGTCGACCTTCACGTCTCCCTGATCGGCGTTATAGGCCTGGGTTGTAGTGTTGATCGCATTATTGGAGGTCTGGCCATTGATCGGCGTTGGATAGTACTTGGAAGCAAACAGATTGGCAGCAACGATGTTCTGCTGCGCCATCGGAATCTGGTTGTTCAGGTAAGGCGTTCCGGTGACGGGGTTGACCAGCTGCTTGCTGATTTGTGAGAAATTGCCGCCACGCTCTGCATTTGTGAAAACGGTAATAAAGGAGCTGCTTGCAGGATGGTCGAAGCGCTGTCCCTGATAGTCCACGAAGAAGAACAGCTTGTCCTTGAAGATTGGACCGCCCAGTGTGCCGCCGAACATGTTCCAGCGCACGGTCGGTCTCGCCAGTGGGCTGGTCGGGTTCAGCTTGTTCTCCCACTGATTGGCGTTCAGGACGTCGTTGCGGAAAAACTCCCATGCGTCGCCATGGAAGCCGTTGGTGCCGGACTTGATCGACGCATTCACGATGCCGCCCATGAAGTTGCCGAACTCCGCCGATGCGTTGTTGGTGATGAGATTGAACTCCTGGATGGCGTCCGGCGAGGGCGTGAAGGCCAGCAGGTTATCGGAGGTCTGGTTGTTGTCCATCCCGTCGAGGATGAAGTTGTTCGACTGCTCGCGGTTCCCGTTGATGAACGGCCGTGCGCCGCTCGCCACGTTGTCACCGTTGTTGAACGAAGAGTTATCCGGATGAATGCTGCCTGGCGCCAGTAGTGTCAGTTCGACATAGTTACGGGTCGCCAACGGAATAGTCGAAACGGTGTTGGCATCGACCAGGGTACTGACCTGGGTCGTCTCGGACTGCAATGCTGGAGCCTGAGAAGTGACCTCCACAGTATTGGTCACCGCGCCAACATTCATCTTGAAATCGAGACGGGCGGTCTGGTTGAGGACCAGGGTCACGCCCGATTGAAGGGCAGTTTCAAACCCCGCCGCCTCGACTTTAACGGTGTAAGTTCCGATGGAAAGGCGGGCAAAAGTGAAGATGCCGCCGTCCTTCGTCTTTGTGGTGTAGACAGTGCCGCGCTCGGTATCCGTCACCGTAACTGTGGCATCGTTGATGACTGCACCGCCCACATCCACAACTGTGCCGATGATCGACGCAGTCGTCTCCTGACCCATCGCAGGGTTACAGACGAATGCGCACATCGACAGCATCCCAAGGGTAATACCCCAGAAGATGACTCGTGTCATACTGGCCTCCGCTTAACTAATTTGGCAGTCGGGGACTACACTTCCGCATCCGCCAGGGGAACGGTGCGGAGGAGCTACTGAGAAAGCCGAAATTCTGCGGAACGAAGTTGCGCTGCGCTATGGAATACAGCAATTCCTGACAACTATAGCCCGTGTCACCAGGTGGTGCGAATTGCAGTTACGAACTCGCGGAAAAAAGTGTTGCACAAGCGTAGGCCAAAATGCAGAGAAATGCAAAGAAAATTTGAGCGAGGTGCTCAGATGCAGAGAGGCAACTTGCGTAAATTTAGAGTTAGCGGTTACTCACAGAAAACGCGGATATCGCAAGCGTTTGCCTGCCGTTGCTTTCTTTCGGATGAATAGGGGAGCGAAACAGCTCGAAGGACTTCCGCTTCGCGCGCCTGCTTCACTCGCTGCATCACAACAAACTAACTGCTCCGGCACCCATCTCATTGTGTCGATACAGGTGCCCGGCGCATCGAGTTTGGAGTCGCTGCGTCCTGTGAACCATGGGGCAGGCTCACAGCGTAGAGATACCAGGCTGCATGGGGCAGCCATTCCTCGGCCCAGCGCCAGTCATCGTCCTTGCCGGTGACGGCGAAGCCTTCATCGAAGGCGATCCCATCCTCATCGTTCACGGCAGCCGTGATGCCGTTGACGATGCCGCCCGGCGCGCTGGTGTATTTCCAGGAACGGAAGAACATGTAGGCAACATTGCCGTGCCCGCTTCCCATCAACAGGCTGCTGTCGAAGGGATTGCGGCCCAGGATCCAGTGCAGCTGATCCTCGGCATATATCTCGAGCGCGGTTTGAAAGTGCGGGTCGCCGGCAAACAGCGGAGCCGCCATGCGCGCGGCGGCAGCCAGCGAAGCGAGACGCGCATCCTCTCCCTGCCACCACGGAGCCGCCTCGGTGTCGTGCGGGAAAAAGAAGGCGGTGCGCAACTGGCCATCGCCCATGCGGACCAGCTGGCGCGCATAGTCGAACGGGTTGTTGACCGCGCGGGTCGTGTCCAGCTCGAACTGGAGTGATTTTCGACTGCGTCGCGCACGCGCTGCTGATTCGGCGCCGACGCGATCTCCGCATAACGCAACAGAGCGATGACCGGCAGCCCCGCATCGGAAGGATGAAAGAACGGCCGTGTGCCATCGTCCGCTCGCCAGTAATCGTGCAACGCGCCGGTGCTGGTCAGCCGCGCCATCAGGTGGGCCGCGCGTCCATCGGCGGCGGCAAGGTAAGACTGCTGATGGGAGGCGCGATACAACTCCGTCGCGGCCATCAGCGCGCAGTAATCGTCGAGGATATTTTCGACGTGATCGTTCAGCAACTCGGCGTTGTGCGCCTCGAGAAAAGCGAACGCAGCCTCAGCGGTCTCGAGATACTTCGCATCGGGGAAAGTCGCCGTCCTCCGGCATGGTGCTGGCCAGCGCCAGCGCCGCAATCGACAATACCGCCGCCGGCACGATAGCCGGCTTCGTAGGCATGCGAGCCGGAAGCCGCGTCTACGCGCTCCGTCGAGTCGGTGACGCTGGTCTTGATCTGCGTGCGCCAGTTAGGATTGCCGATGGCGCGATCCTTCGCCAGTTTGCCCGGTCCGGGCCCGTCGATACTCTCAAAGAACGAGCCTCCCGGCCGTTTCATGCGCACCAGGAAATCGGCGCCGTAAAGTCCCTCATCCAGCAGGCGCCGCTCGTATTCGCTGAAGTTGTCATCGTGACGGCTCTTCAGCGCGTCGTAGCTGGCAAACAGCGTCCACGCGACCAGCGGCACCTGCTGCGGATTGAAATAGGAGGTCGGATTCTGGTGCGAAAGATGAATGCCGTAGTCGCCGGTGGCGTCATACCAGCCGCCGTGCACATCGAGCGGTGCCGTGCCCGGATCCTCCGGCAGAGGCAAGATGCCGGTCGGCGCGATCCATGTCGCCGCTGGCGCGCTGCCTTTGAAATAGAAGACGACGTTCGAGAGCGTCCTGCGCTCCAGCAGATCCTCGCCGATCTCGAACGCGCAGGAGCTGACGATATCATCCGTGATTCGTGATGCGGAGAACATAGTGGCCCGGGCGTTTGCCAATCCGGAAAAATCCGCCTTCCAGAAATGCCAGTCGCGCCAGTGATCGACCTTGCCGGCCGGCTCGAGCTGGCCGGTAAAAACGAATTTTGCCCGATGCTGCGTCGACGAGGGCAAAGGCGGAAGGCCGGTCGGATTCCGCACCCTCAATCAACGCTACTTTTGGAGCGGTCGTTTCATAGCCGACCTGGTCGACCAGAACACGTACCTGCGCGCATGCGAATGGCGCCGCGAGTCGCCCAGAAATCCAGAATCGCAAGTCCGTCTCGAAACAAATAGGATGACAACCTCTTTTCGTGCGCCACTCTGCGACTATACCGTAGAGTTAGAATACGGCGTCGTGCGTGCCACTGGTACATGAAGTACGCAGCACGGTCGTGCCTGCAGGAGGATACATTGCGAACAACCTTCGAACGGAGCTTAACCGCCGGCGTCGTCCGCGATCGCGTGGTGGCTGTTTGCTTGCTCTTTTCCTGCCGATTGCGGCTGCGGGGCAGAGCCGCGCTGTCATCGTCGGGCCGAGCCTCTGCAAATCATTGCCTATACTTTCCTCGGGATCACGTGATCGCAGCCTGGGGAGATTGCGCGCTGACAAGCTGACGCGGATCAACTATGCCTTCGCGAATATCAAGGACGGCCGCATCGTGGCTGTAAAGCCCGGCGGATGAGCCGAACTTCGCGGCCCTCGTCGCTCTGAAACAGCAAAACCCGTCACTGCAGGTGCTGATCTCGGTGGGAGGGTGGCTGTGGTCCGGGCAATTTCTCCGATATGACCCTAACCCGGAAGAGCCGCGCGTCGCGTTCATCGACAGCGTCGTCGCTTTCATCGATCATATACAAGCTCGATGGACTCGACATTGACTGGGAATATCCGGCCCAGACCGGCGCAGGTAATCGCTTCCGCCCGGAGGACAAGCGCAACTACACCCTGTTGCTCGCAGGAGCTTCGAGCAGCGATTCAACCGTGAGCAGCGCAAACTGGGACGGCCGCTCTGCTCTCCGTCGCGGCTGGAGCTTCGCAGTGATTTCCTCGAGCACACGGAAATGGCGCGTGCGCGCGATGTGGATACGCGTCAATCTGATGGCGTATGACTACTACGAGCCGGGGAGCGATAAGATCACCGGCAATCACGCGCCGCTCTATACGGATCCCGCGGATCCCAAGCAGATTTCCGCCGACAAGTCGGTCCACGAATTCGAGCACGCCGGCGTGCCCGCGCGGAAGATCGTTCTGGGCGTGCCCTTCTATGGACATGTGTGGGGGCAAGTCGCGGCCACCAATCATGGCCTCTTCCAGCCCGGATGCGCCGGTGCCGAATGCTTTCGCCGGCTACAGCAACATAGTGGCCAGTATGCTGAACCAGGGATTCACGCGCTACTGGGATGCTGCCGCATCGGTTCCCTATCTCTACAGTGAACAGAAGCAGCAGTTCGTCTCCTACGAAGACCCTGAGTCGCTCGCGCTGAAGTGCGCGTACGTCCGGAAGCAAGGACTGGGGGGCATGATGTTCTGGGAGTACAACGGCGACGCTTCGGGCGCTTTGCTGAACGCCATCGACCAGGCATTTTACGGAAACAGCAGCGCAGGTACCGGAGGCGGACGATGAGCGCAACCGTTGCCGTTCCTTCGACGGGCATCGCCGGGCAGACAACGTCGAACCGCGTCGTTTCCATCGACATCTTTCGCGGCCTGACCATGGCCGTGATGATCTTCGTCAACGACCTGGACAGCGTGCACGGCCTGAGTAAGTGGACCTATCACATGCCGGCCAACGTGGATGCGATGACCTATGTGGACATGGTCTTTCCCGCCTTTCTGTTCATCGTCGGCATGGCCATGCCGATTGCGGTGAAGCAGCGGCTTCGCCGCAACCCCTCGCTCCCGCAGCTGTGGCTGCATGTGGTGCTGCGGGCCCTGGCTTTGCTCGTACTCGGCCTCATCCTCGCCAACGCGGACCACGGCGACCGCACAAGAATGCACATGGCTCCCGATGCCTGGGCCCTGCTCGGCATCACCGGAGCCATCCTGCTTTGGAACGTCTATTCCGGCCTCAGCGCGAAGACGGTTCTGACCCTGCGCCTGGCGGGCGCCGCCCTCATCGCAGTTACCTTCGCCATCTTCCGCCGCTCCACCCCGACCGGCGCGGGCTGGATCCGGTTCGCTTATCCCGAGATCCTCGGCCTGATCGGTCTGACCTATTTCTCGGTGTGTCTGCTCTACATTCCCACGCGGCGCTGGCGTTTCGCACCCCTGGTGTGGCTGCCGCTGCTGGTGGCGTATAACTCGGCCTGCATTGCGCGCTGGATCCCCATGGGCCACGTGTCGATGTATCTCTGGCCATTCGGCAATGGCGCGATGCCAACCCTGGTGATGGCGGGCATCGTCACCTCGATGATCTTTGTCGACGAGAATGGCCTCGCCGGCGCCGGTCAGCGAATGCTGCGCGGGCTGCTGCTGGCAGTCCTTTGTTTCGCGGCCGGCTGGTTCCTCAGGCCACTGGGCATCTCGAAGATTCGCGCGACGCCAACCTGGGCACTATGGTCCGTTGCCGCCAGCTGTGCGCTGTTCACGGCGCTTTACTTTATCTGCGACGTGAAGAAGCGCACCGGCTGGGCATGGCTGGTGCGCACTGCTGGATCGAACACGCTGCTCACCTATCTGCTGCCCGACATTTATTACTTTCTGGCCGGCCTGACCGGAACGGCTTACCTGCTGGATCACTGGAATGCAGGCCCGCCCGGCATCATCCGCGCTGTCGCGTTTACCGTCGGGATCCTTCTGCTTTCCCATGTCGTAACCAGAGCGCGCCTCCGCCTGCAACTATGAGCCCGCGCCTGTAGCCGAGTTACTTCGCGCCCGGAGTCTTTTGCGCGCCCATGGGTTCAGCCGTGGGCGCGTGTTGCCGGTGAGCTGCAAAGAGTCCATTCATACGAGAGGTTGCCCGCGAGCCGTGTGCGGCCACGTATTTCACATGGGCCGCGAGCGGCAAGCTAGCTCCGGCCAGAACTGAGTTGCGCCGGAAGGATGGGCAACCGGGGGATCAAGGTAGTTGCTTTACCCCAGAAATCGCGGGGATAGCCGTTAAAAGCGGGGGTTGCTGCACTTAACCCCTGCACTTTGAAAGATATAATCTTGCGAGGGAGAATCAATATGCCAACTTCGGAAATTATTCTTGCTCTTGATCAGGAAATTGCGCGTCTGCAACAGGTAAGGGACCTGCTGGTTGGAAGCGCGGCTGCTAAGCGCAGCGCGAAGACAGCCCGACCGGTAGCAGCATTTCCATTTGGTGCGAATGACGCCGGAACTCCGGGAAAGCGCCGGAAAATGAGCGCCGCCGGCCGGGCACGCATCGCCGCTGCCCAGAAGGCGCGCTGGGCGAAGCTGAGGAAGGAGCGTGCGGAGAAGAGCTAAGCCGGCTTGTCGGCCGCCGTGCGCCGCCTATATCTGCACCAGGCGGCCTGCTTCCGATTCTGTCCCGATCCGGCTGGCTGGTGCTGGACGGCGCGGTCGGGAGCAGGCCTCTTATGTCTTTGCGGACTGACGTTCTTTACTTCACCAGCCCGGATGGAGGACGGTTGGCCGGCGACGAGGCCCACTCCTTATTCGGCGTGCTGCCCATGGTGAAGTGCAACTCGCCCCCTGCGACGATATCGGCGTGGGTGAACCAGGATCGGGTCAGCTCTTTCCCATTCAGTTCCACGCGCTGGACATACATGTTCTGCGCCGAGTTGTTCTCCGCGACGATGGTGAAGGTGGTTCCGGCCGCGGGGTTGCGAATGCTGGCGCGACGGACCAGCGGGCTGCCGATCACGTACACGCCGGTGGCTTCATTGACAGGGTAGAAGCCGAGGCTCGCGAAAACGAACCAGCTTGACGTTTGCCCGCAATCATCGTTTCCAGGAACGCCGGCTGGCGTGTTGTTATACAGCGCCGCCACTTTGCGGACCCATTGCTGGGTCTTCCACGGTGCCCCGGCGAACGTATACAGATACGGTATGTGATTGCTTGGCTCGTCTCCCTGCGCATCCTGGCCGACCATCCCACTGATATCCGGCGGCGAGTTCAGCACGTCGGAAGGCGCGGCAAACATAGCGTCGAGTTTGGCGATAAAAGCCTCGTCGCCGCCATAAAGATCGATCAGCCCCTGTACGTCCTGCATGACATTGAACGTGGCCTGCCATGCGTCGGATTCGGTGTAGTCCTCGGTGTATTCCTGATCGGGACGGAAGGGCTCGCGCCACTGTCCAGCTTCGGTTTTGCCGCGCATGAATCCCGTGGTGCGGTCGAAGATGTTCCGGTAATTCTGGCCTAACTTGTAAAACATGGCCGCGTCGTCCTTCTTGCCCAGCAGATCGGCCATCGCTCCAACGCACCAGTAGTCATAAGAGAAATCGAGGGTCCGCGATACCGATTGCCGCTCCGGCCCGGTAGGCAGATAGCCGTGGCGGCGGAACTGCTCCTGCAGATCGCGATTGCCGTTCGAAGTCGCACCCACCAGCGCGGTATCGCGCATAGTGGCATAGGTGGCCTCGACGTCGAAGTCTTTGAATCCCCGCGCATACGCTCCGACGATCATGCCCACCACATGAAATCCGGTCATGCACCAGGTTTCATTGCCCCACAACGGCCATACCGGCAGCGAATGCTCGTTGAGCTGCTGATAATCGGCGACAAGGGTGCGGATGATGCCGGCCGTCCGCTGCGGCTGCATCAGCATAATGAACGGAAACTCGCCGCGATAGATATCCCAGATCGACAGAGTGGTGTATTTCGTGAATCCGGGATTGGGATGATTTTTGTGGTCCTGCCCGCGGTACGCGCCGTCGGTATCGTTGAAGGTGGCGGGCGCTACCAGGCCATGATAGGCGCCGCTGTAGAAGGTCTCATTCAGCACTTCATCCGGCAGTTCAGCGTCGAGGACCTCCAGCGCCTGATTCCATGTCTGCTCCGCCTGTCTGGTTACAGCATCGAAGTCCCAGTGCGGAATCTCCTCGGTGAGGTTTTTCTGTGCGCCCTCGATGCCGGTACACGAAATGCCGGCGCGGATCAGCACAGGCTCATCGCTGCGGGCCTGGGTGAAGATGGCCCGGATTTCTTTACCGGTAAGGTGATCTCCCGGTGCGGCCGTCTTCACCGTTCCATCGACCTGAACCTGCAGGGACGCAAACGGACGAGAGAACTCCAGCACGAAATAAACCTGCTTGTCGGCCGCCCATCCATGCGTGGACCGAATGCCGCTGACGCGGGAGTTGCTGTCGATATGCAGTTCCGCGGCATAAACCGTGCAGCCGAGTCCGTGAACGAGGTCGAGGAGGATGCCTTGCCGCGTTTCTTCTTTCGATGCAGGGAAGCGGTAGCGGTGCATGCCGCAGCGCGTGGTTGCGGTCAGCTCGGCGCGAACATCCGGAGTGAGCAGATGCACGCCATAGTAGCCCGGGCGCACCTCTTCACTGTCGTGCGAAAAGTAAGAGCGGTATCCCTGTTCCGCCGGGTTGAATATCCAGCCGGATTTGCCGCCCAGCGCATCAGCCTGCGTCTCCGCCTGCTGGCCCGGTGCCCCGGAATCCCAACTCCAGTTCCGTCCCTCGACCAGAGGCATCACCAGCACATCGCCAAGGTCGTTCGCGCCCGTCCCCTGCAGATGGGTGTGGCTGAACCCGAGGATCACATCGTCGTGGTAGTGATAGCCGGAGCAATGATCCCACCCATCAATGTCAAATTCTCCATTCCACTTAGGCTCGGGGGTTCCGGTGGTGTCCGGGCTCAGCTGGACGAGTCCGAAAGGAGCGACGGCCCCCGGAAACATATGCCCATGCCATCCCGTTCCGATAATGGGCCGCGCCAGACCGGCGGGCTTGCGGCCCGCGCTCTTTGTTCCCGGGGCGCTCGCCCGGGAAGCATTCCCCCCTGTACCCAGGCGCATCGCGTGAGCGGGGATTATTGAGCTGGCTGCTGCGGTGGCGCATAACTTCAGAAAGTCTCGTCTTCCTCTTTTTGCCTTACCTTGGTTCAATCCGGGTTCCTGCTCTCTCATTCCATCTCCATCAGTACAGCAGCCGACCGCGGAGGAACGCGCAGCGTATCCGAGGATGGACGCGCATCGGGCTCCTCCGGCGTAGCGACGGTCAGCCGTTTTGCATTGGGCAATCGCACGGTTGCCGTCAGCGGCTTGTCAGAACTTGTGTTGACCACGACGACTGCGCGCTTCTCCGGTTCCCTGCCAAAGACGCCGTAACGGAAGGGGGCGTCGCCGGTTACACGTGCGCCGAGTGTATCCCGGAACTCCGCGTCCCAGAGCCACTGCTTATATCTGCGGCGCAGTGCGTCTATTTTCTGTCCGTAGGCAAGGGTCAGAGGGAAGTCACTCAGGTGGCCCTTGAAGTAATAAGGCTCATAACTGATGATATAGCGGTTCATCAGGATCAGATTCAGCATCTCGCGGTCATCAAAACCCGTAACCGCAACCACCAGCGGCGCATGGGGATCGATATAGCGGGCCACCGGTCGCGACTTACCATCGATGCGGAAGTACGATACCGGGTAATACTGCATCAGCCAGTCCTGGGGACCTTCTCCGGCAAACACATAGTCGGGATTCACCGCGTCGGCAGCTTCTCGGAATTGCTGAGCCAGCGGCATGTCGCCGCCATAGATGTAACCAGGCGCTGAATAACCACGATCGGAACTAAAGGAATATTCGACCGGCCCGTGGTGACATACTTCATCAAAGAGCCATCCTGCCGCGCCCAGAGCCAGAATCTTCCGGAACTCTTTGGTGGCGATATTCCGATAGGCCTTGCACTGCACATCCATAATGGCCCGTCGCCGGTTATTAATGCCGGCCAGCTGGGTCGGCGTCGTGTAACTATATCCCTCGGTTTGATAGGGAATACCGTAAGGATCCGTCGCAGCATACTTATAAAGTTCGTCTTTATACCATTGCGTGGTCAGATCTGCCCAGTAGAGCTTGGCGAACAAAATCATCTTCACGCCCTTGCTCTCGGCATAGGCGATCGCATCCCGCAATTCCTGCCAGCTGCCCAGATTCGGATCGGTGTCCTGACTGGGATCGCCGCGGTCCTGGCCACCTTTGTTCCAGCCGACCAGCTGAATCGCCTTCACCTGCTGCGCGGCACACTCGTCGATAGTGCTCTTCAGATCGCGGTAGGGAGTACTGTAGTCTTCTTCCGCCCCGTTTACCTGTAACTGCAGCCACGCGTGAACATCCAGCACCCAGTCGGCAATCTTCGGCTGCCTGAACCACGAAGCACGCCATTGACGATAGACATCCACGCCCGCGTGCCAGCCGCCGTCATAACCATGCAGCACCACCGGCGCGAGAGTCTTATTGGATTGGCCGTGCGCGAAGACAAAGTGACACGTCCTGAATTCCAGATGATTTGGATGTTCGGAGATACTTTCTCCACGGGCAACGGTATCCGTGACGGTTTCGAGGACCCCGGGGTGCTGCTCGAAGACCAACTGAGCCAGATAGGGCAGCGAGGCATCGTGCAGGCCTACATAGAGCCCCTGCTCGGGCGCCTGAATAAGGCAAAACAAGCTCTGCTTCGAGTAGATGGCCTTGCGCGGATACTTTACCCCCCAGTATCCCGTGTCGTTGTGAAACTGAGGGTAAAGCTCATCGCCGACGAGGTTGTCGTACCACATGTGCTCCGAGTGAAGGGTGCTGTTCTGCGAAGGCGCGCGCAGGTCGCCGAGACAGGGGAAGTCGATCGTCTCGACCGTCAGAGCGGAATGATTCTGGACCGTTCCCTCGAAAGTGATGCCGCCGTTCTCGAGGGTTACGCTCGCGGTGAAGGTGATGGGCAGCGTGCCGCCGTGCTCGCTGGTCACGTTCGTCCATTCCAGCTGTGCCTGGCGGTCCGAAAGCTTCTCCACTCGTTCCGCGCGCTGCTTTTCTCCCAGCACGAAGTTATCCCGGCGATCGGGCAGCGGAACCAGCAGCCGAAAAGACAATCCCTGATCCGGGCGCCTCTCGATGGTCCAGCCCGTTGACTTCCGCCGCAGGCGGGTAAGCGCTCCGGTGTGCTTGTCAAAAGCCAGCAGCAGCTGGTTGTCTTCGAGGACCAGTTCCCGGGCGGCATCGATGGGCGGCTCCTGCGAGGCCTCGTTCAGCGGCGGCGGAGCCTGCAGCGCGCCCGATTCCACACTTGTGGTCATCGCGGCGATTCCTGTCAGACCCGCCAGCTTACTGAACGCCCTTCGATTCATCTCTCCCCTGAGTTCAATCAGAACATGAATGCAGGCCTTCGCGTCTCTGTGCTGCGTCGCCAGCCAAATTAAAAGGCCCAGGCAGAGTTTCCGGACATCGGTGCCGCCGGCAGCCGATTGCCTGGCCAGCAACCTGACTCCATTGCCGGACGGAGGCGGCTCGCATATGCTGGCATCGGGATCATGCGTGCCTTTCCTGTCCTTGCCTTACTCGTCGTGATGATCATATGCTCCTGGACCGAGCCCATGCAGGCAGCGGGAGCCGGAGCAGCTACGGATGCCGGCGCCATCTCCAAAGAGCAGGTACGGCTCGCGGTCGAGCGCCTGCAGTCCTGGTACGATCCGGAAACCGGTCTGTGGAAGACGACCGGGTGGTGGAACTCTGCGAACGCGCTGACGGCGCTCATCGATGACTCCCGGGTAAGTCAAACACAGGAGTACTTACCCACCATCGCCCGCACTTACGCCGTCAATGTACACAGCGGATTTCTAAACCAATTTTATGACGACGAGGGTTGGTGGGCGCTTGCCTGGATTGACGCCTGGGACCTCACGCGCAATCCCGCTTATCTGACCACCGCAAACGCGATCTTCCAGGATATGACCGGTGGGTGGGATGCAACCTGCGGGGGAGGGATCTGGTGGAGTAAGAAGCGGACTTACAAAAATGCCATCGCCAACGAGCTGTTCCTGAGCGTTGCGGCGCATCTCGCCAATCGCACCCAGGACGCCGGCCAGCGGCCGGAATTAGCTGCCTGGGCCAATCGCGAATGGGCATGGTTTCGCCATTCGGGAATGATCGAGCACGATCACCTGATCAGCGATGGGCTCAATCCGCAATGCAAAGATAACCACGGTCGAAAGTGGACTTATAACCAGGGAGTTATTCTGGGTGGTCTCAGTGAGTTATCGCACTTCAGCCACCACCGCGAGGCGCTTCGCGACGCAAAGCACACCGCAGATGCCGCGATCCGGACGCTCAGCGATGCTCAGGGCATTCTCCATGAGCCGTGCGAGCCGGCATGCGGCGCCGATGGATCGCAGTTAAAGGGCATTTTCGTTCGCAACCTCGCAGTGCTGAACCAGGCGGTGCTGAACCTGGCGTTGCTGAACCAGCAGCGCCCCGGCAATCGCTACGGCGCATTCATTCTTGCCAATGCGGCCAGCATTCTGGCCCACGATCAGACCCCGAAGCACACGCTGGGCCTGGTGTGGTCAGGGCCGCCCGGCCAGCTCAACGCGTCGACACAAAGCTCTGCACTCGACGCGCTCGTCGCCGCAATTCAGCTTCAGCAGGAGGTTCCATCGCAATGACAGACACGAAGATTAGCCAGGAAGTGCAGCCAACGCGGCGCACGGTGCTGCGATCGGCGATGATGGCCTGCGTGGCGTCTGTTCTTCCAGCGCCGCTGACGACTTTTGCCGCGACGACTACGGAGGGCCGCCCAAAGGCCGCCGATCGCAGATTCACCAGTCCGGCGATCGAGTCGGCTATCGCGCGTGTGCAACCAATGATTCCCGACCCGGTTCTGCGCGCGATGTTCGAGCGCTGCCTGCCCAATACGCTCGACACCACGGTGTTTCCGGGAACCAACTCGGGGAAGCCCGATACGTATGTGATTACCGGCGACATTGATGCCATGTGGCTGCGCGACTCTTCGGCCCAAATGCATCCCTATCTCGCGTTCGCGAAGCAGGACCCGCGTCTCGCGACCCTGGTGCAGGGGTTGATTCGGCGGCAGGCGCGCATGCTGCTGATCGATCCTTACGCCAACGCCTTCACGCGCAACACTACGGACCGGCCGCTGTCGTGGTCGGTCGGCGACCATACGGAGATGAAGCACGGCGTGGCGGAGCGCAAGTGGGAGCTCGATTCGCTCTGTTATACGATTCGCCTGGCCTGGGGTTACTGGCGCGCGACCGGGGACACGAGCGCCTTCGACTCCGAGTGGAAGGCTGCTGCCCGCAACATTCTGCGCACCATGCGCGAGCAGCAGCGGCTTACCGGCAAAGGCCCCTATTCGTTCCAGCGCCGCACCTTCAATCCCACCGATACGGTGCCGCTCGATGGATACGGCAACCCGGCGCGTCCCGTGGGGATGATCTTCTCCATGTTTCGCCCCTCGGATGACTGCTGCATCTATCCGCTGTTCGTGCCGGCGAATCTCTTTGCCATCCGCTCGCTCCAGCAGCTTCGCCAGATTGCGTCCGAGGGCATCGGAGACACCGAGTTGGCAGTTGCGTGCCAGGAATTGCTTACCGCATTGCAGGCCGCGGTCGAACAGCACGCATCCGTCGAGCACCCGCGCTTCGGCAAGATCTGGGCCTACGAAGTGGATGGCTACGGAAACAGCAATCTGATGGATGATGCGAACGCCCCGGGTCTGCTGAGCCTCGCGTATCTGGACTGCTGCGATGTGCGGGACCCGATGTACCAGCGCACGCGGCAATTCGTCCTCAGCAGCGACAATCCTTACTTCTTCAAAGGAAGTGCGGCGGAAGGGGTGGGCAGCCCGCACACCGGCCTGGGGCAGATCTGGCCGATGGGCATCATCCTGCGAGCATTGACATCAACGGATGATGCCGAGATCGTGCAGTGCCTGCGCTGGCTGCGCAACACAACCGCGGGCACCGACTTCATGCATGAATCCTTCGACGACAACGACCCGGCGAAATTCACTCGTCCGTGGTTCGCCTGGGCCAACACTCTTTTCGGTGAGCTGATCCTGACGCTTGCCAATCGCAAACCAGGGCTTCTGCGCGCGGTCAGCGCCTGACTTCCGCTGCGTAAGCACTGACTTGTTTTAGCGAATCAAGTTCTCCGGCGGTGCAACCGGGACTCCAGGTCCTGCGCGTGCCTGCGTGCGTCAATCCAGCCGCCGCAGGCAGGCAAGATACAATCACCAGCGACAGGGCGCCGCGCGTCGCGACCGATGAAGCAGCACGCATCCTGACCGCGCTGTGGCTACTCTGCCGGGAGGAACCTTCGTGGATCGTCGCGATTTTCTGAAGACAACGGGAATGGTTGTGGCTGGCGGAACGGTCGCCTCGGTCCTGCCCGCGGCCCGGGGCGCCGAAACCGGCGATTCGAGCACGGGTCGCATAGTTCTGCCCATCAATCGCAGCTGGCGCTACAGCCCGACGGTGATCCAGGCGGCGCGTGAGCGCGATTTTGACGACAGCGGATTTGTGCGCGTCACGGTTCCTCATACCAATCTCCGCGTGCCGTGGCACAGCTTCGACGAAAAGTCGTATCAGTTTGTGTCGGTTTACCGGCGGCGCTTTCGCCTGCCCCAGTCCGCGCGCGGCCGGCGCGTCTTCGTCGATTTCGAAGGGGTGATGACCGCCTCGACGGTGTGGCTGAACGACGTGCGTCTGGGCGAATATCGGGGCGGCTACACGCCCTTTTCCTTCGAGCTAACTCCGCATGTGGATTTCGACCGCGATAACGTGCTGGCGGTCGAAGTCGATTCCCGCGAGCGGCCCGACATACCACCCTTTGGCTACGAGATCGACTATCTCACCTTCGGCGGGATCTATCGGGAAGTGTCACTGCGGTTGGTTTCTCCCACCTTCATAGAGAACATCTTCGCGCAGCCGAAAGATGTGCTCTCAGGCCATCCGGTGGTCGACGTGCAGTGCTTCGTCGAGCACGGCGAAGCAGGTGCGGAGCGCGGCAAGCTCACGCTGGAGGCCACGCTGCACGACGGCGACCGCGTGCTCGGACACGCGGCGCAGGAAGTATCGGGTGAAGGCGGAAGCTCTTCGCCGCAAACCATACGGCTCGATAACCTGGGCGCGATTGCACTGTGGGATCTCCATGCGCCGAAGCTCTACACGGTTGAGGTGCGCCTGCTGCGCGGCACCGAGGTGCTGGATCGCGATACGCGGCGCATCGGTTTCCGCGAAGCACGCTTTACGCCTCAGGGCTTCTCGCTGAACGGCAAAATCGTGAAGCTGCGCGGGCTCGATCGTCACCAGACCTTTCCGTGGGTGGGCCAGGCCATGCCCGGCCGCGTGCAGCGGCGCGACGCGCTCATTCTTCGCCGAGAGCTGAAGTGCAACATCGTGCGCACCTCCCACTACCCGCAGTCGCGCCACTTTCTGGACGCGTGCGACGAAATCGGCCTGCTGGTTCTCGAAGAGATTCCGGGCTGGCAGCATATCGGCGATCAGGGCTGGCAGGATCTTGCCGTCGACAATGTGGGGCGCATGATCCGTCGGGACTGGAATCGCCCTTCGATCATTTTGTGGGGTGTGCGCATCAATGAATCGCGCGACAATCACGACTTTTATACGCGCACCAATGCGCTCGCGCATCAGCTCGATCCAACCCGGCAGACCGGGGGGATTCGCAATTTCCAGGCATCGGAGCTGCTGGAAGACGTCTTCACCATGAACGATTTCGGTTGGCCGCTGAAGCCGCCGAATCATCCGTTGTATCTGAATACGGAATTTGTCGGGCACACTTATCCAACCAAGACCATCGACAACATCGAGCGGCTGCGCGAGCACACCATTCGCCATGCGCGGATTCACGACCAGCTGGCATCGAATCCTCAATATGCGGGCGGCATTGGCTGGTGCGCCTTCGATTACAACACGCACAGTAACTTCGGTTCGGGCGACCGTATCTGTTACCACGGCGTGACCGATATCTTTCGCGAGCCGAAGCCGGCGGCGGGATTCTACCGCTCGCAGTGTGAGCCGGGAGAAGAGATCGTGCTCGCGCCCGCTTTTCACTGGGCCGAAGGAGACGAGAGCATCGGCTTTACCACTGCGCTGGTGTGCTCCAACTGCGACCATCTGAAGTTCTATATCGACGGCAAGCTGGTGGCGGAAGCCGACCCGGATCGCGAACAGTTCGCGCACCTGAAATACGCGCCGTTCACGGCCGACCTCGGCCACGTCCGTTCGGGATGGGGCGATCTGCGCATCGAGGGATACATCCAGGGCAAACAGGTGATTACGCGCACTCTGTCGGGAAGCGGCGTAGATAAAAAGTTTCTGCTGCTGCCGGACGACACCACGCTGATGGGAGATGGCGCCGACACCACGCGCGTGGTGCTGCGGGTGACCGACGAGTATGGCGAGGTCCGTCCGTTTGCCAACGATCCCATCCAGTTTGAGCTGACTGGGCCCGCGGAGCTGATCGGCGATAATCCCTTTGCCCTGATCGGCGGCACCGGTGCGGTGTGGATTCGCGCGAAGGATCAGTCCGGCACGGTAAGACTTACCGGGCGCCATCCCTATCTCGGAACGCAATCCGTGGACATAGAAATTCAGTCCGCCGAGCGGGAATTGGCGTGAGTCGGAGAGCCGGGTAGATAATCGCTGCGTAACCCAGGGAAATCGGTAGCGAACGCTGAACTGCCATGGGGAGTGATTTTCAGGTGACGGCGCGAGCCGGCGGGGATCCGGTCAGGAGAGAAGCAGCCTGTCTGCGTGAGCTGGCCCATCGTATCAGCCGAAGCCGGCGGGACTTTTTGCGCGACGCAGCGCGCGTCAGCCTGGGCAGCGCGCTGATGAGCGCCAGCCCGTTTGTGCATGCCGCGGCGGCCCGGAAAAAGCGGAAGGTTATCGTTATCACCTTTGGCGGCGGCGCGCGCGATCAGGAAACCTTTGCGCCGCAGGGTCAGGAGAACATTCCGCACCTGCTCAACGAGCTGGCTCCGCAATCGAGCTTCTTCGCCCAGGTCGCGAACCATGGCATTCTGGGGCACTATGTCGCCACCGCCAGCCTGGCGACTGGCGTCTATGAGACGCTGAATAACTTCTCGGCAGTCCCGCCGCAGCACCCGACGATCTTCGAATATTTCCGCAAGGATCTGCGTCGTCCCGCGTCCGACGCGTGGGTGGTGGCGCCCAGCAACGGCTTTAACCGCATCGGCGAGAGCGATTGCCGGCCGTATGGCGAGGGACTGGGCGCCACTGTGGTGCTGCCGAAGCGCCTGCTGCGCGCGGCGACCCAGGGCACAGCGACGGATTACGAACATCTGCTGCACGACAACTACGAGACGCCGCTCTACACGCCTCAGGTCGAGGGCAGCGAATTCGAATTGCGCCAACTGGAGACGATCCTCAGGCTCTCCGTCGATGACTTTATGGCGCACGCGCGGACCCTCTCCAGCCCCGACGAGCTGTCGGTCTTCATTGCGAAGCGGCTGATGAAGCTGGAGGCGCCGAGCCTGCTGTGGATCACCATGCACGATATCGACATTGCGCACTCCGGCGCGTTCTCACTGTACATCGAGGGCATCCGCCGCACCGATCGTCTGTGCGCGGAGTTGTGGAAGGCAGCGCAGAGCGAGCCGGAGTACGCCGGCAACACGACGCTGCTGATCCTGCCTGATTTCGGCAGAGATGCCGACGAGGATGCGGGCGGCAATGGCTTCCAGCATCATCGCACCGGCGATGCCGCCTCGCGCACCACGTGGATGATGGTGCTGGGAGCGGGCGCCCGTGAGGGCGTGGTCTACGACCATCCTGTGCAGTCGATCGACCTTGTGCCCAGCCTGGGCGCCATGCTGGGATTTTCGCCCGCGCAATCGCAGGGAAAACCGATCAACGAACTCCTGTAACCGCTATGTTGCCGCGCGATCTCAAATCCGAACAATTTGCCGCCTGGCCTCCCCAGGCGCGGCAATTAGCTGCGGCCAACCTCGGACTTCTGCAAAGGCTTCCGCTCAGCTTTCTCCCGGCGTTTCTTCGAGAACTGAGCGACTACGATTACAAGTTTCCCGAAGAACGGAAGTTCATCGATGCGCAGTTGTCCACGCTGACCGCGCTTCCGCCGCAGCAACTCAATGAATGGTTCCAGTCGTTTGCTCAGCTCACGCTCTCGCCGAAGCTGGAGCGCATGGACTGGGTGAATCAGCCCGCCTTGTTTCTGGAAGAAGAGTCGGCGCATCTGTGGACCACCCGGCAGCAGGATGCTTTTCGCAAGGCGGCTATGGACTACGAGGATCGCCTGCATGCGGCGCTCCCGGCCGAGACTCTGCCCATGCCAAGACTGGGTATTGCGGTCATCGGGCAGGGAGTGGCCTCCTGTGACGCGTCGCTGTTCGCAAACCTGCGGGCTCACGGCACGTATTTCAGCCAGGTCAACCCGCAGGGCGGTCTGTATCTGCTGTTGCAGGCCGCGGAGTCTCGGGCCAAAGCGCATCCCGCCCCCTACGCGCACTGGTATGTCGACGGAGGCGCTCCGGCGGAGCACAGCCCGCAGCTGACGTGTGTCTCTTATGCGGAGCTGGCGCCGGTGCGCACGGCCCTGCTGAACTATATGCAGAAGCAGATCGAGCGGCCAGGCATGGGGCCGGAGGAACTACGGTCAAACCTGGCACGGCTGCAACCATCAGACATCGGGATGAATGCAGCGGGCGATCCGGTGCTGGATCGCTTTCAGCTGAAGCTGCTCACGGAAGGCTCGGGTACCCAGATCTTCAGCACCACTTTTGCCCAGTGGACCGCGCGGGAAGCTCTGAGGCGGGCGCAGCCGCTCACGCTGGTGGTACGCTTCGCTCCACGGCAGAGGCAAAGGCCGATGAATGAGCTGCTGTCGCCCGGCGGATCTGTCCCGGAGGTGGATGCCGCCGGCTCGCTGGTGGACGCCGACATGGGCGCCTGGTATCAGTGGATCAATCAGCAGCGCCTTGCGGGAGCGGATCGCTCGTCGTTCGTCGTGTGGTTTGAGGGTCACGGCCAGGCGCTGGCCGTCGGGCCGACGCTGCCTCGCGGCGCTGAATCGCATTCGCCGCTCGATCTGGGCAAGCTGGTGAATCTGGCTCTCAGTTAGTGTCGTGTTGCACTGCTGCCGACACAGCTTCCACCTCGTTTTGCAATCGGCTGATCAGAGGCCGAACGAAGTCGAGAAGGTCCCCGCCCGAGTAGAGATGGCCCTCGATCCCGGCCGCGGCCGCTGCTTCGAGATCGGATACTTTGTCTCCGACCAAAACGCTGCGGGCCGGATCGACGCCCCAGGCCCCGAGCAGGTCGAGCAACATGCCGGGCCCCGGCTTTCTCCAGTCCGATTCGCGGCGGTAGCTTTCGACCACTCCGTCGGGGTGGTAGGGGCAATAACGGATGTCGTCGATCGTCGCCCCGTATGCCAGCAGGTCCTGGAGGATGTGATCGTGGAGCCGCGCCACGTCGGCTTCGGTATAAAAGCCCTTCGCCACCCCGGCCTGGTTGGTCACGACAAAGGTGTGCAGGCCGGCGTCGCTGGCCATCTGCAGCGCATCCATCGCGCCTGGCATCCAGCGATAGCGGTCGCGCGTGCCCACCCAGCCCAGGTCCTCGTTGAGAACGCCGTCGCGGTCGAAGAAAATAGCAGGCCGCATCAGCCGCTGCGGCAACTCGACGCATGCGCGCTCGTAGTCGGAGGGAATGCCGATGTCGATGAAGTATCCCTCGCCGACCCAGCCGGAGAGCCGTCCCTGGGCGGCCAGCGCGGGCAGGATCTCGCGCTCGAGCGAGCAGACCGGCGAGAGCAGGGAAAGTATCGACTGGTCGAAGATGTAGAGGCCGCCGTTGATCAGGCCGGGGCCGCTGAGCGGCGACTTTTCGTGGAGGGCGACGATGCGGTCTCCCTGCAGCTCGGCCCGGCCGTAGCGGCTGCAGTCCGGCATGGAGCGCAGGAGCATTGAGCCCGCGGCGTCGGGCGCGGCTGCCGCTGCGGCGAAGAAACGGGCCAGATTCGTATCCAGCCAGGAGTCGCCGTTGATCACAAGGAAGCTCTCCTGCAGCCGATCCCGGGCATGCCACAGAGCCCCCCCGGTTCCCGCGGGTGCAGGCTCAACGGAAATCTCAATCGACAGCGGTTTGGGGAGCCAGGCGGAAATTTCGCGGCAGAAGCTCTCCACGCGCTCCGATTTGTAGCCGGCGAGCAGCAGCACCTCGGTGATGCCAAACCTCGAAAGCTCGCGCAGAACCCAGCCGAGGAACGGACGGCCTCCGCAATCGAGCAGCGGCTTCGGCGTATCAGCGGTCAGCGCACCGAGGCGCGTGCCCAGGCCGCCGACCAGGATGGCACACTGCTGCGGGATCTTCACTCAGGACCTGGCGGCCTGCAGGGCAGGCTGGGGCGCGAAGACGCGCTTCTCCACCAGTCCGCAGACCAGATGAGCCGCAACGATATGGATCTGCTGGATGATCGCCGTCTTCGCCGAGGGCGCGCAGAGAATGTGGTCGCAGAGGGCGCCCATCGGTCCGGCGGAGGCGCCGGTGAATCCCAGGGTCACGATCCCTTTGGAGCGAGCCGCTTCGAGGCCCCTCAGCACGTTGGGGGATTTGCCCGAGGTGGAGATGGCAAGAAAGACGTCTCCGGCTACGCCCAGTCCCAGAACCTGGCGCTCAAACACCTTCTCGTACCCATAATCGTTGCCGATGGCCGTGAGCACCGACGAGTCGGTGGTGAGCGCGATGGCGGGGAGCGGCGCGCGGTCGAAAAAGAGCCGTGAGACAAACTCACCCGCGATGTGCTGGGCATCGCCGGCGCTGCCCCCATTACCGGCCACCAGCAATTTGTGGCCTTCGGCCAGTGCGTTGGTCACCACATCGGCGAACTGCAGCAGGGTCCGCTGCGCAGCGCGATCGGCAGCGAAGATCCGCATGACCTCGAGCGATTCGTCGAGGTAATCGGCGACGAATTCCTGTTCTGAAGATTCCATATCCTTACTCCTGTCCTGACCAGCCAGCGCCTGTTCCGCGGCTATGCCGGCCAGCCGCTGCCGATCGAGCACGCGGGGAAACGGCGGCACAGCCTGCAGCTGCAGCGGGGGGTCTGACC
Source organism: uncultured Acidobacteriota bacterium (assembly GCA_963825195.1). Taxonomy (GTDB): domain Bacteria; phylum Acidobacteriota; class Terriglobia; order Terriglobales; family Acidobacteriaceae; genus Palsa-343. The sequence continues at coordinate 1,580,975 of CAWGSD010000005.1, read as the reverse complement.
ACAGCGAAGAACATCGCCAGGAGATTCCCGCCCACCCCCTCGATGGACCGCGACTGCCCTGAAAACACTTCAACCATACCCGATCCGGAGCCGCGGGTGAATATCCCTTTTGTTGCATCGAACCCATGGTCGCGTTGGCGAATCCCACCGAGCTGGGCGGACCCCGGACCGCCTGGCTCGATTGGTCGAATGGCTGGCTCAAATTCGGACGCGATGGACGGATTCGCGGCAGGAATGTGCCGCAGGCGGGCGGGAGATGCTAAAAAATTCACGACCGGCTGGCGCTGGATTGCGTCTTTAAAGGAAGATGTTGCGAATGTTCAATTCCCGCCCACCCTTTCGATCTCGCCGCCAGGGGCGCTATCTGGGGCGGCTGTTTGCCGGGTTCTTCGCGGCCTTGCTGCTGTTGCCCTCATGGCACAGCTCCCAGGCACTGCTGGGCCGCGTGTGGCCAGAATCCGGGCACCCTCTGCTGGTGGGCTATTTCCCGCAGTGGGGGCTGTACCAGGACCATCCCTACCGGGTAAAAGACCTCGTTCTCAATGGCGGGGCGAAGATGCTGGATCAGATCAATTACGCCCAGGGATTCGTGACCAACCGGCGATGCTCGGTGGCCGACCCGAATGCCGATCTCGGGACGGCCTGGACGGCCGAGAACAGCGTGAGCGGGATAGCGGACAATCCCCGATCCCCCTTTCGCGGCTATTTTCACCAGCTCAGGGAACTCAAGCGGCGCTATCCGCACCTAAAGATCCTTATTTCGCTGGAGGGCAAGGCGTCGAGCTTCGCCGAGGACGCGCGGCCGGAGAATCGGCGCGCCTTTGTGGCTTCATGCATCGATACCTTCCTGCGCGGCAACTTTGAGCCGGGCATCCATGAGCCGGGGCTGTTCGACGGAATCGACATCGACTGGGAATCGCCGCAGCAGGAAGATGCCGCGAATTTTCAGGCGCTGCTGGAGGAATTTCGCCGCCAGATGCAGGCGGCCGCGCCGGGATCGCGACTGAGTGTGGCTGTGGGGCCTGCGCCGGAGATGCTGCCGGGCACGGACTTCCGCGTCGTCGCACAACTGGTGGACGAGGTGGGCGTGATGAACTACGACTACACCGGCCCGTGGAGCGGACGAACCGGGTTTCTGGCGCCGCTGTTCTCCCGATCCGGCTATGGATTCCATGAGGGCAGCATTGCGACCAGCATGGATCGCTACCAGGCCGCCGGCGTGCCCCGGAAAAAGCTGCTGATGGGACTGCCGTTTTACGGGTATAGCTGGACGGCGGTCAACAAGGTCAACGACGGCCTGTTCCAGAACGGCCGGGGAGTCCACGACGATCGTCCATGGCGCTACATCCGCACCCTGGAAGGCCAGTTTTCGGTGCACCGTGATCCCGTTTCGCATGCGGCATGGCTCTTCGATGGCCAAACCTTCTGGACCTGCGACGATCCGGTGTCCGTCCGCTACAAGGCCAGCTACGCGAGGCGCATGCATCTGGCCGGTGTCATGGTGTGGGAGCTGAGCGAGGACACAGAGGATGCCCAGCTGCTGCATATCGCGCATCGCTCGCTGCGGCACCCGATGCGGACCAGGGCTATTGCGGGACGTGAGATTTCCGAGATGCAGAGCAGCGCCGGCGATGTCGCCGCCGAGAGTGCCGAGCGCTGAGCTGTCCGCTGATCCAGCGAACGCGTCCGGCCGCCATCCCCAATCCATTTCGGCATCATGCAGCCACCAGTGTGAGACGATGACTCCGGGCCGGTGAGTTCGGCTGCGCAGGTATTGTCCGGGAGGCGAACGGAGGCGAACCAGGGATGAGTACCGACGGCGATGAATCGTTTCGATCTGAGCGGGCGCACGGCGCTGGTCGCAGGGGGAACGTCGGGAATCGGCCGGGCGATTGCGCTGGGATTGGCTGAAGCCGGCGCCGATGTAGTCGCCAGCGCGCGCCGCCAGCGCGAGGTTGCCGAGGTTGCCGGAGAGATTCGCAGCCTGGGCCGGCGTTCGCTGGAGATCTTTTGCGACGTGCTGGACCGAAGCTCGCTGGAAAGTCTGCACCAGGCCGTGATTGCAGAATTCGGCAAGGTAGACATTCTGGTGAACGCAGCGGGCACCACGCGGCGTGTTCCAACCCTGGAATGTTCGGAAGACGAGTGGACCGCCATTCTGGATACGAACCTGACCGGGACCTTGCGTGCATGCCAGATTGTGGCGCCAGGGATGGTGCAGCAGGGCTGGGGGCGCATTATCAACATTGCGTCGCTTGCGACCTTCGTCGCGTTTCATGAAGTGGCTGCGTATGGCGCCAGCAAATCCGGCGTCGGCGCGCTGACCCGGTCTCTGGCCGTGGAGCTGGCTCCGCACGGTGTCTGCGTGAATGCCATCGCGCCCGGGTTTTTTCCCACCGCTTTGAACCAGGAGCTGCTGGACCAGACAGGACGCGGCCGCGAAGTGCTGATGCGCACCCCGATGCAGCGCTATGGACGGCTGGAAGAGCTGGTGGGTGCGGCAGTCTTTCTCGCCTCCGGGAGCGCGTCCTTCGTAACCGGCCAGATTGTAACCGTCGATGGCGGTTATCTGGCCGGCGGCGTCAATCAGTAACGTTTACGTGCTCCGGCGGATCGGCTGCCGCTCCATTTGCCAAGGTAGCGGTTAATCCTGCCGAGACACACTTCCCCCGCGCGCAGGACTTTTCCCGGTGATTATCGCATCAGGGCAAGTCGATTTAGGAGGGATGAGATGAATCGCAGGCAGACGTTACCGCAGCATCAGAGGTACAGGTGAAGCAGTTTGCGCCGGAGTCTCCGTCAAGTGATCCTTTCCAGAGTATGTGAAAGAGCGAAGTTTTTTCATCGCAGCGGCTTCCCTGTCGCGTATAGCTTTTGTGCGGCTTCATCCAGCGTACTAGCGTGTTCTCGCAGATCGTGCAGCACCTCTATGTACTCCCGTGAGGACGGATAATCTCCCGCGAGGGATTTAGAAGTAAACGTAGGTACATCCAAAGCTAGTCGTTGAAGATGCTTACCATAGGTCACCTTGAAGTCTCGTAGTTCCATCTGGAGACGCAACGAATCCGCCGACTTCGCATCGTTTGTATCCAATGGGCGCAGCAAGGAATCCCCCGCGTTGTGCCAATGGTGCCAGACTTGCTCCAGTTGGAGCAGAAGTTCCCTAGCCTGAGCCTCAAAAGTCCACAGCAACGCCGCCTGCGCCAACGCGTCCTCGCGGTCTTCTTTCCGAACACCAAACGCCGCTCGGGTCAGGCGGTATCCACAGTAGAAAACAAAGGCTCCCGCATAGAGCCACAGCGTAAGCCAAACCACACCAAAATCAGCGCGCCCAGCACGGGACAAAATTGCGACGGCAACGGCAGGACTTATAGCCATCACGCACGACCACGCGATATTGTCACGCGCCCACGGCGCGGAACCATCAACAGCCTTTCGCCATACCCGCCCCATTCTTCAATGCTATCTTGACTTGCTGTGAGCGCAAGATAAGGGCACCCTGTAACCTGAGGCTCCAACATGGATAACGAGTCGCAAGCCGCAATGTTTCGCGACCTTGCCCTGATGCTAGAGGTGCAACTGGAAACCGTCATCGCTAATCAACGCCTGCTGCTTGCGATGCACGAAACGCTGAAACATCTTGTTCCGAAATACGAAACTGAGGTCTTAGCCGCTCTGGCAAACCCGCCGCAGCCTAAAAAGGAGCAGCAGGACGCAAATCAACGCTGGGAGATTCAGGCGAAGAAGACGTTACTGAAGTTGCGCAGCTAACCTCCTCGCTTTGCGACAGCCTGTCGTTACTTGCCTTGACGGATTAGTTGCCTTTTTCCGGGGCAGCCCTACTGTCAGGTGTAGAGTGATGTTGATTTCACGCAACGACCGGCCGAGGGAATGAAAGGTCCGCAGGAGAACGATCGGGTGCCGGGAGCGCACTCTATGGCAACAGGCAGGAAAGCGCCGGGGGCGGGACGGCCTGCACGGGGAATACGCCCTGTCGATCTGACCAATGTTCAGCTCGGCTCCAGCGAGACGGCGCGGCGCATCAATCGCGACATCGTGCTGGAGCTGGTGCGCACCCACCAGCCTGTCTCCAGGGCTGATGTAGCGCGCTGCTCGGGACTGCAGCGCAGCACGGTCTCGCAAATTGTCGAGCAGCTCATCGGGGAGAAGTGGGTGCGGGAGGGCTCGGTGCTGAACGTGCCGCGCGGCCGCCGCCCCACCATGCTGGTGCTGAACGAGGAGCTGGTGGCCATCGCGGTGGACATTCATCCGCGCCAGGCCATTATCGCCGTCGTGGATCTCAACGGTCGCCTGCTTTCGCGATCGCTGGTGCCGTTGACCTCGGATCCAGCCGCCTCCACGCGGCTGCTGCTGGAATGTATGCAGCGCATGGTTCGGACTGTGCCGCGGAACTCGGTTGACGGAATCGGCATCAGCCTCCCGGGCCGCGTCGATCCAGCCACCCAGCACATGACCTTCGCTCCCAACCTGCACTGGCCCGAGTTCGACCTGAAGCGGGTCATCGAATCGAAGATGGGGTTGCCGGTCAAGATGGAGAATGCCGCGACCGCGTGCCTGCTGGCGGAGATCACCTTTGCGCGGATGGACGGAACCCGCGATGCGGTGCTGGTCACCGTTTCAGAGGGCGTGGGCACCGGCGTGTTTGCCAATGGGCAGCTGATCGCGGGACACCACGGCATGGCCGGCGAGTTCGGCCATATCCCCGTCGATCCCGCGGGGCCGCGCTGCGGCTGCGGGCAAAAGGGCTGCTGGGAGACGTTTGCCTCCTGCCGCGCGGCGCTGCGCTATTACCGGGAGCTGCGGCCGAAGGGGCCGGTGCCGTCGTTCCACGAACTGCTGAATATGGCCGAAGAAGGCAATGCGCCGGCGGCGCAGGCGCTGACGAAGCAGGCGCACTGGATCGGCCGCGGGCTGCGCATGATTATCGCCGCGCTTTCTCCCAGCACCATCCTGATCGCGGGCGATATCACCACGGCGTGGCATCGCTTCGGTCCGGTGATCGGGAAGCAGGTCGCGGAGCTGACCCTCGCTGGAAGTCCGCCCCTGGTTCGCCCTACCCACGAGAGCGAGATCGCGCGCCTGCGGGGGGCGGCGGCTCTGGTCTTCCAGCGCCGGCTGCCGCCGGAGACGGGGCAGCCGCCGATCACAGTGGAGAAACGGCGCCGCTGGTAAGCGCCGATGCTGGAGGCCCCGAGGGCAAAGCTCACAGACAAAAAGGGGAACTTCTTCCGGGTCGAAATAATCCGGTTCTTGACCGTGGATTGGCTGCGCTCGTATAGTTCGGGGCGCATATTAAAGTGCTTTCACCTGATCCTCGTCCTGCGCGCATCGGGGACGAACAGCTGCGCGCTCCTGCGAAAATGTACGGGACTCCACAACCTGATGCGTCCTCGACTGCTGCGGCGCCCAATTCGTGCATGCTCAGTGCTGCTGGCTGCCGGATTGGCTTGTTCCCCTGCGATTATTCAGGGTGAGGACGGCGCCGCCGGATGGCTGCGCTATGCTCCTCCGCTGCATACGGAAGCTGCCGCTGCGTATCGCAACCTGCCAATGAGCCTGGTCGATCTGGACTCCTCGCCGCAGGCCGCGAGCGCGGAGAAGGAGCTGCTCGCGGGGGTGCAGTCGATGCTGGGCCGCACGCTGCGCATCGAAGCCAGGATCCCCGGCAGCAGCGCATGGGTGCTGGGAACACCGGCACAGTTGCACGTCGCGTTTCCGGAATATCACACGCCAGTGCTCGGCGCGGAGGGATTTGCGCTGAGCGCGATTCCATCGCACGGACAGATGTACTGGATCATCGCCGGTGCGGATGGGCGCGGCATCCTGTATGGCGCGTTTCACCTGCTCTCCGGAATCGCCCGCGGCGAGGCATTCTCCACGATGGAGGGCGCTGAATCGCCGGCAGCGCCGGTGCGCTGGGTCAATCAGTGGGACAACCTGAACGGCACCATCGAGCGCGGGTACGCAGGCCGCTCCATCTTCTTTGACAACGGATCGGTGCGCAGCGACCTGACGCGTGCCGGAGAGTATGCGCGGCTGCTGGCTTCCGTGGGCATCAACGGCTGCACCATGAACAACGTCAATGCCGATCCGCATCTGCTGCAGCCGGAGATGATCCGGCAGGTAGCGCGGATCGCGGATGTCTTCCGGCCATGGGGCGTGCGGCTTTCTCTGGCTGTCGATATCAGCAGCCCCAAAATGGTTGGTGGCATGGACACCTTCGACCCCGGTGATCCCCGGGTGGCGGCATGGTGGCGCGCGAAGGCCGATGCAATCTATGCGGTGATACCCGACTTCGGCGGCTTTGTGGTGAAGGCCGACTCGGAAGGGCAGCCCGGTCCGTCGCGCTATGGGCGCAGTCCTGCCGATGCCGCGAATATGCTGGCGTCCGCCCTGAAGCCCCATGGCGGAATCGTGATGTATCGCGCCTTCGTCTACAACCACCATCTCGACTGGAACGATCCGAAGGCGGACCGTGCGCGTGCGGCGTACGACATCTTCCATCCGCTGGATGGCCAATTCGCCGCTAACGTCATTGTGCAGATTAAGAACGGCCCCATCGATTTCCAGGTGCGCGAGCCGGTTTCCCCGCTCTTTGCAGGGCTGCGCAGGACCAATACGGCTCTTGAGCTGCAGATCACGCAGGAATATCTGGGCCAGCAGCGGCATCTGGTCTTTCTGCCCACGATGTGGAAGAGCTATCTCGATTTCGATCTGCGCGCGGAGAATCGCTCCACTCCGCTGAAAGACATTGTCGATGGCAAAAGCTTCCATCGTCCTCTCGGCGGATACGCGGGCGTGGCCAATGTGGGTCTGGATACGAACTGGATGGCGCACCCCCTGGCTATGGCGAATCTCTACGGCTTCGGCCGGCTGGCCTGGAATCCCGACACCACAGCGCAGGCGATTGCGAGCGACTGGACGCGGCTGACCTTCAGCAATGATGAGAAGGTCGTCAGCACCATCACGCAGATGCTGCTTTCGTCGTGGCCTGTGTACGAGGACTACACGGGGCCGCTGGGCCTGCAGACGCTGACGAATATTGTTGGGCCGCATTATGGGCCAGCGCCGCAGTCGCAGGAGAACAACGGCTGGGGTCAATGGATCCGCGCTACCCACGATGGCGTGGGCATGGACCGGACGGTCTCGACGGGTACGGGCTTCATCAGGCAGTATCCGCCACAGGTGGCCAGCGTTGATGAGTCGCTGAAAACCTGCCCCGACAATCTGCTGCTGTTCATGCATCATGTGCCCTACACGTATCGGCTGCACACGGGCAAGACTGTGATGCAGACTATCTACGATCTGCATTACGCAGGAGCAGAAGAGGCAGCCGGCCTGGTGCGGCAGTGGAAGACGCTCGACGGCCTCATCGACGAAGAGCGGTACGCCAAAACTCTGGACCTGCTGGAGTATCAGGCCGGTCACGCCATCGTCTGGCGCGATGCCGTCACGCGCTGGTTTGCGAAGATCTCGGGCATTCCCGACGAGCGGGGACGCGTAGGTCACGATCCCAACCGCATCACGGCGGCAGAGATGCAACGCGATGGCTACACGCCGGTCGAAGTGACGCCGTGGGAAACGGCTTCCGATGGCAAGGCCTGGGTGTGCCGGGATCGCGCGGAATGCACAGCCAGGACGCGGCTGGATCGACCCGCAGGCTGGTATGACGTGGCGGTCCAGTATTTCGATTATCGCCAGGGAGCATCGACCTTTCGGCTCATGCTGAATCAGCAGACGATTGCCACCTGGGCTGCGGATAACACGCTGCCCGGCGAAGCGCCCAACGGCGATACCTCCACGCGCTACACTCTGCATGGCGTGCCCCTCGAACCGGGAGACGTGCTCACCGTCGAAGGCCATCCCGACGACGGCGAGCCGGCGCCCATCGACTACATCGAGATCACGCCGCAATCAGGCGCCAGCGAGGGGAAGACGAAGCGATGAAGATTACGAAGGCGTCCGTCAACGTCTGCTCGCCGGGACGCAATTTCGTCACGCTGAAGATTGAGACCGACGAAGGCATTTACGGCCTGGGCGACGCCACGCTGAATGGACGCGAGCTGGCGGTGGCGAGCTATCTCAGCGATCACGTGCTCCCCTGCCTGGTGAATCGCGATCCGTTTCAGACGGAAGATATCTGGCAATATCTCTATCGCGGCGCATACTGGCGGCGCGGCCCGGTGACCATGGCGGCGATCGGCGCGGTGGACATGGCGCTGTGGGATATCAAGGGAAAAGCGCTGAACACGCCGGTCTATAACCTGCTGGGCGGACGCAGCCGCGACGGCGTGCTGGTCTACGCCCACGCGCACGGCAGCGACATCGAAGAAGCCGTCGACGACGTGGGCCGGCACATGGAGATGGGTTACCGCGCCATCCGCGTGCAGAGCGGCATTCCCGGACTGGACGCGACCTACGGCGTTCCCAAAGGCGGCGTGCCCTATGAGCCTGCGGAGCGCGGTTTGCCGTCGGAGAGCCGATGGTCGACGGAAAAATATCTGCTGCACGTTCCCAGGCTGTTCGCGCGGGTGCGCGAGCAGTTCGGTGAGGATCTGCATCTGCTGCACGACTGCCATCATCGGCTCACGCCCATTGAAGCGGCGCGGCTGGGCAAGGAGCTGGAGCCCTTTCACCTTTTCTGGCTGGAAGACCCGGTGCCGGCTGAATTCCAGGAAGGCTTCCGCGTGATTCGCGAACACACCACCACCCCCATTGCAACCGGCGAAGTGCTCAATTCCATCTGGGATGCGCACGAACTGATGCGCAACCAGTGGATCGATTACGTGCGCATGACTGTTACTCATGCCGGCGGCCTTACGGCGATGAAGAAAATGGCTGATTTCGCCGCGCTGTATCACGTGAAGACTGGGTGCCATGGGGCAACCGATCTTTCGCCGGTATGTATCGCAGCGGCACTGCACTTCGACCTGGCCATTCACAACTTCGGCATCCAGGAGCACATGCCGCACTGCGCGGAGACGGACGCGGTCTTTCCGCACACTTATCGTTTCGACAACGGATTCATGCACCCAGGAGATGCGCCGGGCCTCGGCGTGGACCTCGATGAGAAGCTGGCCGCGCAGTTCCCGTATCAGCGTGCTTATCTGCCGGTTCTGCGCAAGCTGGATGGAACGGTCACAGACTGGTAGCTACCTTGACATTGGAGAAGAGCGCTCATAGAGTGCGAGACGCGAACTAAATCGATTTCCTGGCTGCCGTTGAACAGAACTCTCGGGTTCGGAAGGAGCCTTGGCCGTGACACCCTGCTGCTCGAAATTTTGCTGCTCGAAGCTTTGGATTGCCGTTCTGTGCGCTGCGTTCATTCCGGCTGCATTCGCTCAATCCGCAGCAAGCCCGCATGCCGGACAGATCTGGTTTGATTCGTCGCAGCCGATCGAGAAGCGTGTGGATGCACTGGTCTCGGCTATGACGCTCGAGGAAAAGGTGTCGCAGATGGAGAACGACGCCGCCGCGATTCCACGCCTCGGTGTGCCGGCGTACGACTACTGGAGCGAGGGATTGCACGGCATCGCACGCTCCGGCTACGCGACGCTGTTTCCGCAGGCGATCGGCCTGGCTGCCACGTGGGATACCGATCTGCAGCATCAGGTGGCGACGGTGATTTCTACCGAGGCGCGCGCCAAATACAACCAGGCGATGCGCGACAACCTGCACAGCATTTATTTCGGGCTGACCATCTGGTCGCCGAACATCAATATCTTTCGCGATCCGCGCTGGGGCCGCGGTCAGGAGACTTATGGAGAAGATCCGTTCCTGACCGGCCAGATGGGCCTTGCTTTCGTGAAGGGTCTGCAGGGTGATGATCCGAAGTACTTCCGCGCCATCGCGACGCCGAAGCACTTTGCCGTGCACAGCGGGCCGGAGTCGATGCGCCACGAATTCAATGTCAATGTCGCTCCGCGCGATCTGGAAGACACGTATCTGCCGGCCTTCCGTACCACGGTGATCGAGGGCCACGCGGATTCCGCGATGTGCGCCTACAACGCGATCGACGGCGAGCCGGCCTGCGCGAATACGATGCTGCTCGAGCAGCGGCTGCGCCAGGACTGGAAATTCCAGGGATTTGTCACTTCGGATTGCGGAGCCGTCACCGACTTCTTCTCCCCCAACGGCCATCATTTTTCGCCCGACGAAGCGCACGCCAGCGCCACCGCGGTGAAGGCGGGCACCGATACGAGCTGCGGGACGGAATATAAGTCGCTGGTCAAGGCCGTGCACGAGAACCTTGTTTCCATATCGGACATCGATCAGGCGGTGAAGCGTCTGTTCACCGCGCGGATGCGCCTGGGCCTGTTCGATCCGCCCTCAGAGGTGCAGTACGCGGAGATTCCCTATTCGGTCGTCGATTCTCCCGAGCATCGCGCGCTGGCGCTGAAGACGGCGGAAGAGGCCATCGTGCTGCTGAAGAACGATGGCACGCTGCCGCTGAAACCGGGCATCCGGCGCATTGCAGTGATTGGCCCCAATGCGGCTTCGCTGCCTGCCATCGAAGGAAATTACAACGCCATTCCCTCGCATCCGTCGCTGCCGGTGGATGGCATCGAGCAGGCTCTGCGCGGCAAGGCTGACGTCGTCTACCAGCAGGGATCGGCGTATGTGGACGGATTGCCGGTGGTGGTGCCGCGCACCGCGCTGCATCCCGAGAAGGAGTCAAAGGAGGACGGGCTGAAGGGCGAGTACTTCGCCAATCCGCAGTTCGCCGGTAAACCGGTGCTCGAGCGCGTGGATAAGGAAATCGAGTTCGACTGGAATGCGGCGAAGCCCGCGCCGCAGCTTCCCCGCAGCGGGTTCAGCGTGCGCTGGAGCGGGACGTTCACGGCCCCGGCGCCGGGAAAATACGGCTTGTCTGTGCGCCTGGCCAGCTGCGACCACTGCGGGAACCGCGAGTCGTACACGGTCTGGTTCGACGGCAAAGAGGTCTCCAGTTCCGCAAGCCAGGGCCGAGGCCGGCGCAGTCCCCCGGTGCAACTCAACCTTACCGATTCGTCGGAGCATGAGATTCGCATCGACTACGTCTACACCGAGCCACTATTCGGCGCCGGGCTCACGCTGCAATGGCAGCCGCCCGCGGAGGCGCTGCGCAGTGATGCGGTGCGAGCCGCGCAGAGTGCGGATGTGGTGCTGGCCTTTGTGGGGCTCTCGCCGAATCTGGAAGGCGAGGAGATGCCGGTGCATGTGGAGGGTTTCAACGGGGGCGACCGCACCGACATTGACCTGCCCAGGACGCAGCAGGATCTGCTGGACGCTCTGTCCGCCACCGGTAAGCCAATGGTGGTGGTGCTGATGAGCGGCAGCGCAGTCGCGATGGATTGGGCCAGGGATCACGCGGCGGCGCTGCTCGAAGCCTGGTATCCGGGCGAAGCCGGCGGCGAGGCCATCGCGGATATTCTTACCGGCAGGGCGAACCCCTCGGGGCGGCTGCCGCTCACCTTCTACGCCTCTGACAAGCAGCTTGCTCCGTTCACCGACTACTCCATGAAGGAGCGTACCTACCGGTTCTTCGATGGGGAGCCGCTGTATCGGTTTGGCTACGGCCTCAGCTATACGCGCTTCCGCTATGCGGGATTGAAGCTGTCGACCGAATCACTGGCAGCAGGCGAGCCGCTCAACGCCGCGGTGACGGTTACCAACGAAGGCGGACTTGCGGGCGATGAAGTGGCGGAGCTGTATCTCATTCCACCAACCGGGCAAGGCTATCCGCTGCGGAGCCTCCAGGGTTTCCATCGCGTTCATCTCGAACCCCACGGTAGCGCGGTCGTTCACTTCCAGCTGAATCCGCGCGAGCTGAGCGAAGTGGATGAGGCCGGACATCGTGCAGTGCGCGCAGGCGAGTATCAGATGTTCGCCGGCGGCACTTCACCGGACGGCGACGCGGATGCGGGCGGAGTATCGGCGAAGTTTACGATCACCGGGCAGAAGGACTTACCGGAATAATCTGGACCGGAGCGAGGCAGGCGCTCAGCATGCGGGTGCCTGTTCGGTAACTCAGCAGTCAGGCAGTTCGCTGACCAGCAGTGATCTGCTGCATCACGGTGTCGAGGGCATCCTGCCAGGCGGGAAGCTGGACATTGAAGCGCGCGCGCAGCTTTTCACAATGCAGAACCGAGTTGTGCGGACGCTGCGCCGCCGTCGGATATTCGCTGGAAGGGATGCCCAGCACCCGCGGCGTCTTGCCGTCGAGCAGGTCTTTGGCTCGCGCAAAGATGGCCTGCGCGAAGCCGCACCAGGAGACGGAGCCGGAGCAGGCCATGTGGTACACGCCGGCCCAGTTTTCCGCTGCACTTTGCTTTCCCGCGAGCACGGCATCGACAATTGCGCGCGTGGCATCCGCGAGAGCAACAGACGTCGTGGGCGCACCGTGCTGGTCGTCGACAATCCTCAGTTCGTCACGCTGGCGCGCGAGGCGCAGCATGGTGAAGAGAAAATTCTGGCCGTGCGGTCCATAGACCCAGCTGGTGCGGAAGATCAAATATCGCCCGCCTATCTCCCGGATGGCTTCTTCGCCCTCCAGTTTGCTGGCGCCATAAGTATTGAGCGGATTAGGCGCGTCGGTTTCGCTCCACGGTGAAGACTTGCCGCCATCGAAGACGTAGTCGGTGGAGTAGTGCACGAGCAGCGCGTTGCAGCGCAGAGCCTCTTCAGCCATCGCGCGCGGGGCCTGGGCATTGATAGCCATGGCCAGCTCTGGTTCCGATTCGGCTTTGTCAACGGCGGTGTAGGCGGCCGCGTTCAGGATCACCTGTGGTGCGACCCGATGAATCGCGCTGCGTACCTGTTCCTGCACCGAGAGGTCCACGCTGGAGCGATCGAGCGCGACGATCTCACCCGCGCCCGCAAAGCTGCGCTGCAATTCCCTTCCCAGCTGCCCGCTCGCGCCAAAAATCAGAATGCGTGAACCGCTGGTCACGCAAACAGCTCCGCATCGCGCAGCAATCCACCGTTGCGATCCTTGTCGGAGACGATGGCCTCTTCCGCCGTGACAGGCCACGGAATGGCGAGCTCGGGGTCGTTCCAGACCACGGTTCGCTCCGCTGCCGGCGAGTAGTAGTCGGTGACCTTGTACGCGAAGCCCACGATGTCGCTGAGGGCAAGAAACGCGTGGCCGAAGCCTACAGGAATCCAGGCCATCACGCCGCTTTCGCCGGTAAGATCGACGGCCGTGTGCTTTCCAAACGACGGTGAGCTGCGGCGCAGGTCCACGATGACGTCCAGGGCGGCACCGTGGGTAACACGGATCAGCTTGCCCTGCGGCTGGCTGATCTGGTAGTGAATGCCGCGCAGCACATTCTTCTTCGAGAGCGAAAAGTTGTCCTGCGCCCACGTCGAGGGCAGTCCTGCCTCGGCCATGGCGCTCTGATTCCAGGTTTCCCAGAATGCACCCCGGTTATCACGGTATATTTTGGGGGTGAGCAGGAGAACTCCGGGGAGAGGCGTCTCTTCAATTTTCATAGATCAGTGGATGCAGATGCGAATCGAGGTTCGTTCAGCAGGCCCAGCAGGTATTGCCCGTAGCCGCTCTTCGATACCGGCTGCGCGAGGGCGGCGACCTGTTCTGTGGTGATGTAGCCCAGACGCCATGCAATTTCCTCCGGACAGGCGATCTTCAGACCCTGGCGTCGTTCAATAGTCTGGATGAACAGGCCCGCCTCGAAGAGCGAATCGTGGGTGCCGGTGTCGAGCCACGCCATGCCGCGGCTCATCATCTGCACGTTCAGCGTGCCTGCCGCGAGGTAGTGCCGGTTCACATCGGTAATTTCCAGTTCGCCCCGGGGCGAAGGGCGCAGCGACGAAGCGATGCCGACCACGTCGCGATCGTAGAAATAGAGTCCGGTCACCGCATAGCGCGAGCGCGGATTTGTGGGCTTCTCCTCGAGACTGGTGGCGCGGCCGGCGCTGTCGAATTCGACTACGCCATAGCGCTCCGGATCATGGACCGGATACGCGAAGACGGTTGCGCCGCGTTCGAGCGTGGCCGCCTGCTGCAGCTGCTTTGAAAAAGACTGGCCGTAGAAGATGTTGTCGCCCAGAACGAGAGCGCTGGCATCGCCGCCAATGAAATCGCGTCCGATGAGAAACGCCTGCGCCAGGCCGTCAGGACTGGGCTGAACGGCGTAGCGAAGGTTGATTCCCCACTGCTGTCCGTCGCCCAGCAAATCGGAAAACCGGCCCGTGTCCTGCGGCGTCGAGATGATGAGGATGTCGCGCAGGCCCGCCAGCATCAGAGTGCTGAGCGGGTAATAGATCATCGGCTTGTCGTACACCGGCAGCAATTGCTTGGAGACAACATGCGTGACGGGGTAGAGGCGGGTTCCCGATCCGCCCGCGAGGATAATGCCCTTCATAGCGCCAGACGCTCCGCGTAATTGCGCTCCATCCACTCAAGGTAGGCGCCGCTGCGAACGCTCTCGGTCCACGCACGATGGTCGAGATACCAGCGGACCGTCTTGCGCAGCCCGGTCTCAAACTGTTCTGCCGGGGTCCAGCCCAACTCGCTCTGAATCTTCGCAGCATTGATGGCGTAACGGCGGTCGTGGCCGGGGCGGTCCTGCACAAAGTTGATCAGCCGGCGGCGCGAACCGGCGGTCAGCTCGGGAGACATCTCGTCTACCAGATCGCAGATGGTCGTCACCACGTCCAGATTCTTCCGTTCGCTGTTACCGCCGATGTTATAAGTCTCTCCTGTGCGACCGCGTTCGAGAACCGTGCGAATTGCGGCGCAATGATCTTCGACGAATAGCCAGTCCCGTACGTTGCCTCCGTCGCCGTAGACCGGCAGCGGCTTGCCCTCGAGCGCATTGAGGATCATGAGCGGGATCAGCTTCTCCGGAAATTGAAACGGACCATAGTTGTTCGAGCAGTTGGTGGTCAGCACCGGCAGCCCAAAGGTGTGGTAATACGCACGGGCCAGATGATCGGAGCCGGCCTTCGATGCGGCGTAGGGGCTGTTGGGGGCATAGGCCGTCGTTTCTGAAAAGGCCGGGTCGTGCGGGCCGAGAGTGCCGTACACCTCGTCCGTGGAAACGTGCAGGAAACGGAAGTCGCGTCGATCAGCCTCGTCGAGTTCGAGCCAGTAGCGCTTCGCCTGTTCGAGCAGGGTAAAAGTGCCCTGCACGTTAGTGCGGATGAAGGCATCCGGCGCTACGATGGAGCGATCCACATGGCTCTCGGCAGCGAAATGCACGATGGCGCGCGGACGATGCTCGCGCAGCAGGGAAGCCACCAGTTCCGCATCGCAGATATCTCCGCGCACCAGCAGATGCTGCGGGTTCTCTTTGAGCGAAGCGAGGTTTGACGGATTGCCGGCATAGGTCAGCAGGTCGAGATTGACCACTGGCGTGCCGACGTCCTTCATCCACGCCAGGACGAAGTTCGAGCCGATGAAACCGGCGCCTCCGGTAACCAGAATGGTGCTGCGAAGATTCATGTGCCTCAGGAATGAAGGGCGCTGCGGCCCTTCAGCGTTTGCCGCAGCAGGGCGAGTTTAGCGTGAGAATCGGGGTCACTTTTCAGACGCGCCAGACCAGCCTGTAAAAGTGCCGTGAACATCCCGATGAACAGGCCCGCCAGGGTAGCCACAATCACCATCAGCGCTCGTTTCGGAAATGATCTTCGATCCGGTTGGATCGCGGGATCGACCACCTGAATGAGCGAACCCTCTTTCGCCTCGTCCAGCTTGGCAATTTCGAACTGCCGCGCGAGGATATCGAAGATGGTTTCGTAGTATTTGACGTCGCGCAATTTCCGCACGTATTCCAGGCCGGCCTCGGGCACTCTGCCTTTGGGCATGATCAGAGAATCCGCGCCCTGTTCGGAACCACCCAGCTTCGCCAGTTGGGTACGCAGGCTGTCGAGTTCCTGCTGTGCCTGCACTACCTGGGAATTCTCTCCGGTGGCATAGGTGCCCATCGCCTGAATCTGCACTTCCTTGGCGGCAATCTGCGCGCGCAGGCTGGCGGCAGACTCGATGAGGGCACGCGCCTGACTGTCGAGCTGGATCAGCCCCGTCGTCTGCTCGGTCTTCTTCAACGCCTCTTCCGCGTCGGCCAGTTGATCTTTGGCTTGTTCCAGCTGCTGCTGAAAAAAGAGACGCCGCTGCCCTGCCTCAGTGATGGCCAGGTGGGCCGACAGGTCCCGAAACGCATTCACGTAGCCGTTGGCCAGGTCGGCGGCGCGCTGCGGATCGTGATCCTCCACCGAGATATGAATGAGGTCATCCTTGCCGTTGGCCTCTATGGTCACGTGCTGCTCAAAAGCCTTTCGTGTATCGGACAGCAGACGTTTGTGATACTCCGCCATCAGACCGAATCGATGCACCATGGCATCTTCCACCGTGCGGCTCTTGAACATGGCGACGTACATATCATTTGGATTCTTCAGTCCCAGGGAGCTGCCCCCCGCCAGGGCGGCCATGGAGCCGAGGCTGCCCAGCTGCGAGGCAATCGCCGAACCAATGGAAGAACTCTGCTGGGGGGGAAGCAGAACCACAGTCGCCGTATAGGATTTCGGCAGAATCAGCGAAACCAGCATGGTTACGACGGCGAAGGCCAGGGTAATCCAAAAGATCGTCCAGCGGCGCTCGGCCAGCACGATGAGCAGATCCAGCAGGGAGATTTCATCGTCTCTGCCGGGGGCATGAGTCCGCACCGCCGCCGGGAGCGTGGCCGCGGATTCCTGCAGATCGGAATACCTGGTCTCTGTTGCCATGGGTTCGATGCCCTTAAGGACGGGCGACTACACGACCGGATACGGAAGTCATGCGCGTCGCCGGCCCACCTACTGAATCACGCTGATGGCTGCCGCGCCAAACGCAAACTGCGAGAACAGTTGCGACCAGTCGAGGAAGCCACGCAGCGCTGACGGCTTAAACGTCTTTTCCGGCACCACAATGGTATCGCCAGGGTTCATGCGCAGGGTACTGAATTCGTTACCCCAGATGCCGTTTTCTGCTTCCCGGCTGACCACCGAGCCATCGGCGCGGATGATGAAGATGTGCTTCTGGTCCGCATCGCGGTTGGGCCCGCCTGCCAGACGGAGATAGGCTGCGGCGCGCCGCGAGGTCTCATAAAGGAAGGAGTTCTGATCGTAAACCGAGCCCACGACGTTTACGCTGGACGGCGTCGGCGGCACCACGAAGCGGTCGCCGTCCTCAAGCGGGATGGCGGGGACAGCGTCGATGCCGGTGCTCCCTGGCCTGAATTCCAGAACAATGCGGCCGGTGGCGCGCATCTGCCGGAGCTGCGTGAGAAGCTGCTGCTCACTGGTTTGGGCAGCGGCTCCGCTGGCGAGATCCTGTGCCGAGCTGGCCGGCGATGCTGCAATCGCCAGGTTGCCGCGCTGGATCTGCATCTCCAGGGATTGCAGGTACTCGTCCAGCCGATGCTGCTGCACCACGCGCGTCGACTCGCGCGTGAACTCCGAGCCATAGAGATAGGCATTCGCCGCCAGGCCGCCCGCCTCTCGCACCAGATCGCGGAGCGTTTCCCCGGGCTTTGCCGTGTAGACGCCCGAATGGGCAAACTCGCCCTCCAGGCGCACGAACTTCGTCTGCTGGGTGAGTGGAACGCGGATGTCTGCCTGGGAAAAGACAGAGACCACATCCCCCGGCTCCAGGGCGAGATCCTGCGACGTGTCATGCTGCAGGACCATCCTGCCAAGATCGAAGGGGATCAGCGAGGTCTTCAGAGTTTTGGGATCGAGCCGCTCGATCACCGCATAATCCCAGTCGATATCCGGCGCAACCGGTCCCACCTGGGTGCGGGGTGTGGTTGCGAAGCGACCCGCGGGCGTGGCTTCGTTGGAAGCCAGCGAGCCGCTGCTCTGCTGCATCTGGGGCGTTGCACCCGGTGCCTGAGGGTTGTTGGGCGTGCCGGACGGGTTGGTGCCCGTCTGCTGTTGCGGGCCTCCGTTGGCGCCATAGGACTGGTCGGTATAACTCTGGTCGCCCCCGGATTGGCCGTAAGGATACTGCCCGTAATACTCCTCGTTCCCGTATTGATCGTACCCGTATTGGTCGTTGCCATACTGGTCGTATCCATACTGATCGTTGTAGTTCTGAGTATTCTGCTCCTGCGTGTTGTTGGTGGCCTGGCCGGTGTTGTTCCCCCGCATCACCGGCCGTCGTGGCGGAGGCGGCTGTCCCATCAGCTGCCGGCGGGGCAGCTCGAGCGGATAGTTGGGCTGGCGCAGGTTGGGGAAATAGCGAAGCGGCTCGAACTCCGGCCCCGGGATTCCAAGCTGGGCGCGCTTCCACCAATAGTCGCGTGTGACCAGCGAGTCCTTATCCGGAATCAGGTCGGTCAGGTGCATGCCCGGCTTCCAGGCGAAGTGGCCCGGATTCGCCGTGTTGCCGCGCAGCGTCACCGTCTTCTGATATTTGGGCAGGATGGAGTAGAGCCGCACCAGATCGCCGTCGGCCAGCGGTGTGCTCATCCCGGTCTTGTCGTAGGCAACTTCCATGGTCAGCCGATCGCGATGCTCATCCACGCGCTCAATAGAAACGCGCGCCTCGGCGGCCGTGGCGGCGGCGCCGCCGGCGTCAGCGATCAGATCGGCCAGCGTTTCCCCCTCACGTATTTCGTAGAAGGCTGGATTTCTCACGCTGCCGGTCGCCGCCACTTCGGGCCCCACCGGCGGGATGAAGATCACATCGCCGGCCTGCAGCGGAACGTCCTTCGATTTGTCGCCGCGGATCAGCAGCGCATAGAGATCGAAATCCGTAACCACTGTGCCGTTGCGCCGCACTTCAATATGGCGCAGCGAGCCGGTAGACGATGGACCGCCGCTGGCGAAGAGCGCATCCACCAGGGTGCTCAGCGAGCTGACCGTATAAACGCCCGGACGCCGCGCCGCGCCGGCCACATACACCTGAATGGAGCGAATCTGACCCATGTCCGCGGTCAAATCGAAGTTGCGATAGATTCTGCTGATGGCATCGCGCAGGTGCTGATCGAGCGCGGAGAAGGCCAGGCCGGCCACGTGTACGCCGCCGACCTGCGGCAGATAAATCTCACCGGAACGGTCGACGCGGACATCGGCGCGGAAGCTCACCTGCCCCCATACGCGAACGCGCAATTCATCACCGGGACCGATAACGTAATCCGGAGGAACCGGAGAAAAATCCAGAGGCGCAAAGGTGGAGGGCACCTCGCGAAACAGATTCGCGCCGTAGATGGGAAGTACCTGGCCCGTCGTGGAGGCGACGAACTTCTGGAATTCCGTCAGCGGCTCCGGCGGCAGTGGCCGAAACAGCGTGCGCGCGGCCAGTTGGCGCGTCAGAATTTCGTTATCCGTATAGTTACTGTTTTGCTGCTGCAGCGGGTTATTCGACAGGCCGGGAAACGCCCCGATTCCTGTCGTCGACATGGGGCTGGTTCCCTGCAGTTGCCCTGTGCATTGCGGCGAGCCTGCCATCAGCGGGTCGCTGCAATCGACTGCGTTGGTTTGATTCTGCGAACTGCCCGGCAGCGATCCCTGGGACTGATCCTGAGCGCGCAAAGAAAGCGCCAGAAACGGAAGCACAAAGAGAAAAGCCAGTCTTTTGCTCATATGAGGGGCCGTGCAAAGCGGCGAGCGGAGACGACCGGCGGCTCACTGCTTTTGCTTTGCCACGGAGAGAGAACCTTCTGGTAGCGACAGTTTAGCATGCTGCTGCAGCGCCCCCGGTCGCGGTTCCCAGGCGGCCATGATTTCCGAACCGATTCGGGAAAGGTCTCGCGAATTGCCGCAATCGGTACATGACTCCGAAGTAACCATAATTTGTTCAAATTATTTGGCGCTACCGGGGTATACTTCACCCAGAAACTTAGAACAGAACTGGTTACAGTTCAGCAGCAGTCCCACTGCAGCCAGCAAGTTTAATCCCCGCCGAAGCAACAGGCCTGGTATCACTTGGATCTGCGCGTGCGAAGAACGTCAATCCTGTAGTGGTGGTGGAATGGGCTCGCTTTCATTTGAAAATATTTTTTCTTCAAAGCCAGAAGACCGTGCTAACCCTGCCGTGCGCCAATTTCAACGGCTTTCCCCAAGCTGGAGCGATCCGCCCCTGGCGAATGTTGCTGCGATGCGGACCGTGAGCGAGGCTAGTCCGTGGGCGAAGTGCGTGCTGCGCCGGCTTCTGGATTGCGGCGTCGCCGGCACGGCGCTGTTCGCCTTTTTCCCGCTGATGCTGGCGGCTGCGGCCATGGTCCGCCTCGGTTCCGACGGCCCCGTGTTTTTCCGGCAGAAGCGCATGGGACGCAACGGAAAAGAATTCACTCTCTATAAGTTTCGCTCCATGTATCAGGAGGGTGGCGGCAGCTCTTCCATTACCGTCAGCGGTGACTCCAGAATCACCCCGGTGGGCTCCTTTCTGCGTCGGTACAAGCTGGATGAGCTGCCCCAGTTCTGGAATGTGCTGCGCGGCGACATGAGCCTGGTGGGGCCGCGGCCCAAGCTGCCTCATCACGAAGCGCTGCACATGACCTGCCGCCCAGGGATCACGGGCGCGGCAACCCTGGCCTTCCGCAATGAAGAGGAATTGCTTTCGGAAATTCCGGAGCACGATCTCGAAGCTTTTTACGAGAGCTTCATCAAGCCCGCCAAGGCCCGCCTCGACCTGGACTACATGCGATCGGCGACCTTGCGGGGGGATCTGTCGATCCTGTGGAAGACGGCAACCGCCTGCATCGCCTCCTCGAATCCGTCCGTCGTCGAGACGGCCGATGTGATCGCCCTCTACGCTCCGGTCCGCGTGCCGCCAGCTAAAGTGGAACGTTCGTCGAAGCCTGCGGCTACCGGCGATGGCGGCTATGTGACAAGATTCAACCCTGAGATGTAAATCCAGGTTGAAGCCTGCAGGGGATCAGAGCCGCCGCCGCGCGGCTCTGACTTTTTTGCCCGCCTGAAAGTCACCCCCCCGTTCCAATTTGGTTCGCCTCTCTCCGCTGCCGTTACCTCAGGGTTCCTGGCCGACCCTCCTCTGCCAGGCTTCGCCGGACCGGAACGCAATAATCAGGACAACTCGCCCGGCCATCCTGTCTCGTTGTTCTGTTTCCGCGAGCAAGCGGACTGCCGAAGAGCGAGAGGAACGTTGCGTGAGACCTCAGCTGCCGACGGCAGATTGGCCCTTAGCCCGCGAGTCTTCTGAACGGCGCGGGCCTGGGAATGCCGCGGTTTCAGCGAAGCCTGTGCCGCCGAGGGTAAAGAAGCAAAAATTCCCAGGATCGTGGACCGCCGCGGCGTGCCTGGCGGGCGTGGCCTTTCTGGCCGGCTGGGCCATCGTCGCGCGAGGCCAGATCACGGAAGCTTTTCCCCGACCGCAGCCGATCCCGCAGAACAAGCACCAGCAGAACCAGGCAATTCGCCGCTCCGCCATCTTTCTTGCCCGGCGCGGCACCGGCCGGCCGGGACAGCCCCTTCCCGCAGCCATCCTGCTCGAAGCGCGCGCCCATCATGCAGCCCTGCTGCGGGCGCCGGGAACTGCGTCCGCGGCGCAGACCAACGCAACCGTGTGGCAGCCGGTTGGCCCGCTGCAGGTGAATACTGCTGCATGGAACCTGGTCACAGGGCGCGTCACCAGCATCGCTGCCGATCCTTCGGATGCTTCAGGAAATACCGTGTATGTTGGCACCACGGGCGGCGGCGTCTGGAAGTCGGTCAACGCTGCTGGGGCAACATCGAGCGCGTCCTTTACGCCGCTGACCGACAACCTCAGTGCATTTTCCTCGGCCGCCCTCACCTCGCTCAGCATCGGTGCCGTGTCCGTCCAGCCCGGCGGCACCAGGGTGGTGCTGGCCGGTACCGGCGATCCCAACGACGCAACCGATTCCTGGTATGGCGCCGGTATCCTGCGCTCCACCGATGGCGGCAATCGGTGGAACCTGATTTCCTCGACGGCGGTTTCCCCCTTCGGCTACACCTATAGCTTCCTGGGCAACGCCTTCGCAGGGTTTGCATGGAGTTCCGCGAATCCAGACCTGGTCGTCGCGGCGGTCACCCAGTCGCAGTACGGATCGATCCTCGGGCCATCGGTTACCAACAGCATCCTCGGTCTCTACTATTCCCAGGATGCGGGGGCTACCTGGCAGCTGGCGACGATTGAGGATGGAACCAACGTCATCCAGTCGGTTTCGTCCAGCATCGCGGGAGGAAATCCCGCCACAGCAGTCGTGTGGAATCCGGTGCGCCAGCGCTTTTACGCTGCAATTCGCTACCACGGCTATTACGAGTCCACCGATGGAATCACGTGGAAGCGGCTCGTGAACCAGCCGGGCCTGAACCTGACCACCGCCATGTGCCCCACGGCCGCGGGTGTGCCCGGCTCTCCGGCCTGTCCGATCTTTCGCGGAGCGCTGGCTGTGCAGCCGTCCACCGGAGATATGTTTGCGCTCACCGTCGACGGCAACAACTTCGACCAGGGCCTCTGGCAGGATGTCTGCAACCTGGAGTCGGGGACGTGCGCTTCCGGCACGGTACAGTTTGCGACGCAAATTGCCGACCAGCCACTCGAATCCCTTTCCGGCGACGGCACCGTTGCGCAGGGAGATTACAACCTGACGCTGGCCGCGGTTCCGTCGCAGCAGGACACCCTGCTCTTCGCCGGCACTGCCGATCTCTGGCGGTGCAGTCTGGCCAACAGCTGCGTCTGGCGTAATACCACCAACACCGAGACCTGTGCAGCCGCACAGGTGGCGCCGGCGCAACACGCCATCGAGTCCACATTCGGCGCGGCGGGCCTGCTCTACTTTGGCAATGACGGCGGCTTGTGGCGCTCCACCGACAACGTCGCCCAGCAGGCCGCTCCGTGTTCCCCCGACGATGCGCAGCACTTTCAGAATTTGAATGGCGGCATCGGATCGCTCGCCGAGGTCGAGAGCTTCAGCGAGGACCCGAACAACCCCGCGACCTGGCTCGCGGCCCTCGGCGGTCTGGGAACGGCTGCGCCCGCGGGGAGTTCGGGCGCCTGGAATCAGGTGCTGAACGGCGAAGGCAGTTTTGTTGCCATCGATCCTGCCAACCCCGACAACTGGTATGCAACCTCGCAGTTCGGTGTCGGCATAAACCAGTGCAGCCAGGGTGCAGCCTGCGATGTCGCAGGATTCGGCAGCGTCGCCATCGGCGAGGCGCAGGTCGACAACGATGTGCAGTTGATTCCCGCGCCCTGGATCCTCGATCCGATCCTCGATCCGCAGAACACGCAAAACCTGATCCTCGGCACCTGCCGGGTGTGGCGCGGTCCCGCCAACGGAGCGGGATGGAGCCAGGGTAATCTGCTCAGCGGCATGCTCGATGCCGATCAGGAGGCCTTCTGCGACGGCAACGCGGAGGTGCGCTCGCTCGCCGCCGGCGTCAGCCAGTCGGGAGGTGAGGCCGAGTACCTTTACGCCGGCATGGCGGGAGCGCAGGATGGCGGCGGCCTGATCCCCGGCCATCTTTTCGCGGCAGCGGTCGGCAGTGCCTCCGAAGCCTCGAATACCACCTGGACCGATACTTACTCCTCGCCGGTGACTAATCATCCGACCAAAGCGTCCCAGTTCGATCCGGGCGGCTTCGATATCTCCAGCATCTACGCCGACCCGCACGACGCGACGGGACAAACCCTCTACGTCACTGTCCAGGGATATACCGGCGCGTACGTGAGCGAACCGCTGCTCTATCGTTCCACCGACGCCGGCGCCCACTGGCTCGACATCAGTGACAATCTTCCCAATGCACCGGCCAACAGCGTTATCGTCGATCCCAACAATCCCGGCATCGTGTACGTCGCCACCGATACCGGCGTTTACGTCACGCAAAACGTCGACACCTGCATCCCGCCGGCCAGCGCCTGCTGGAACGTGATGGGCAGCGGCCTGCCCAACGCACCGGTGATCAGCCTGATGACCTATAACCAAGGGGCGACGCAGGCACTGCGCGCGGCCACCTATGGCCGGGGTATCTGGGAGACGAATCTGCTGACCGCCGGCACTACGTCCACCACCGCAACCGTTTCACCCATGTCGCTGACCTTTGCGCCGCAGCAGGTTGAAACCGCCAGCGCGGCCCAGACCGTGACCGTCGCCAATACCGGCACATTCAATCTGAACATCGGCACAGTAAGTATCATTGGGGACTTCACCGAGACCGACAGCTGTGGCGGACAATCGATCGCGCCCAACGCGAGCTGCGCGATCCAGGTCGAATTCATTCCCGCGCAAATCGGAACCCGCCAGGGGACGCTCACCATCACCGGCAATGTGGTCGGGGGTCAGGTCACTGCGTCGCTTTCCGGTACCGGCCTGGCGCCAGGCGTGATTATCCTCACGCCGTCGTCACTCAACTTCGATCCGGCGACCGTCGGCGCCACGTCTGCGGCACAGTCCATCGCCATCGCGAATACCGGCGGTTCGGCCGTTGCGCTCACCTCCGAAACCGCGAGCGGGGACTTTGCCGTGACCGCGAATACCTGCAGCGGATCTCTCGCCGCAGCCAACAGCTGTGCGGTCAGCATCGTCTTCAAACCCAGCGCATCCGGTGCGCGAACCGGCGCCCTGAGCGTAGCCGACGCCCTGGGCACGCAGATCGCGCCGCTCTCCGGCACGGGACAGACTGCCGCGACCGATTCGCTTTCGCCCGTGTCGCTGTCCTTCGCGCCGCAACAGATCGGCACCACCAGCGCGACGCAGTCCATCACACTGACTAACAGCGGCGATCAGCCCCTCACCAACATCGCGGTATCAGTCGCGGGCGACTTCACCGCGGTGAACAACTGCGGCACCCTGCTGCAGGGCCACGGCAGCTGCACTATTCCCATCGCCTACACGCCAACCAGAACGGGAGCCGAGTCGGGAACGCTGACGGTCACGGATGAATTTGGTACCCAGACCGCGGGGCTCACCGGCACCGGCCTCGCTCCGCCCGGCGTCTCGGCTACACCGCTGTCCATCGACTTCGGCGGGCTGGCGGTGGGCACCACCAGCAGCGCCCAGACCGTAACCGTGACCAACAGCGGTGGCTACGCCCTTACCAGTCTCTCCGCCACGATTACCGCGGGCTTTGCCATTGCCGCCAACAACTGTCCGGCGACGCTCGCCATCGGAGCCGCGTGCCAGCTCGGCATCACTTTCTCTCCCGCGGCAGCGGGATCTGTAACCGGTACCATTACAATTGCCGCAGCCAATCTCAGCAACACCCTGCCCGTATCGCTCGTGGGCGCTGGAGAAGACTTCAGTCTCAGCGTCAGCGGATCGTCTTCCGCCGTGGTCACCAGCGGCCAGACGGCCACCTTCAGCCTGCAACTCGGCGGCCTCGGCGGAACGGCGGGGACAGTCGCGCTGGCCTGCACCGGCGCTCCGCAGCACGCGGCCTGCTCGCTCAACCCGGCCAGCATTGCGGTCAGCGGAGCGAATACCTCCTCGGTCACGGTTTCCATGGCCACCAGCACCACAACGTCGTCCTCGCTGCAGCCCTGGTGGACGGGCGGAGCGGCGATCTTTGCCCTCGCTTTGCCGCTGTGCATCTCTCCGCGCCGCAGAAAAGCCGCCTTGCTGCTGGTTCTTATGGCTGCACTTCTCCGGGTACCGTGCGGATGCGGCGTGGCCGCCAGCTCAGGATCGGGCGGCGGCGGAGGCGGAGGAGGCGGAGGCGGAGGCGGCAATCAGAACGCAACACCCCCGGGAACCTACGTCATCACCATTACCGGAACCATGTCCAACATCACCCACACCACGACGCTGAACCTGACCGTGCAGTAACCACCAGCAGAAATCAGAAGCAACGTTGGGCTTCAGCTCCTGAGGGCTGTTGTTCGAACCACTTCAATTCATCAAATTGCTCGATAAACTTCCAACTCACCATACCAGCCCAACTTAGGAGCCGTTACTTCCCCGTTGCCGCTGAACCACTCAGGAGGAAAATCTCTGCAGCGCCGGCCGCGGCTTTCTCGCAGGCCAGCGCTTTGTCGATTCCGTCCGTGGCAAGCCGGAACCGTCTTCAGGGTGCAACGACTTGTCTCCGTCGCTGCTCGCTTGCCTTCATGATTTCGTTCATGTCCCCGGCTGGCCGAATCTCGAAAATGTTGCCATACGTCAGAGCCGGGTGCTGGCCGATGAGCTGTACAGCATGATTCATGTCCCTCGCCTCAAGGACGAGAATGCCGCCCAGTTGTTCTTTGGTTTCCACGTAGGGGCCGTCGGTCGTTGCCACCTTGCCGTTCTTCCAGGACAGGGTCAGGGCGGTCTCCGGACCCTGAAGCGCTTCGCCGCCACCCCAGTGCCCGTTGGCGCGCAGATGGTCGTCGTATTCAAAGCATGCATCGAACATGGCGTTTCGCTCGCTCTCCGTCATGCCATCGAATTTGCCTTTGTCGTAGTAGCCAAGACAGAGGTATTTCACGGTTCTTCTCCTTTTCCTTCAGGGCGGGAGGCAAGCGGCGTAGCTGCCGCAAATGTTGCCGTCACTGTTTCAGGTAACGAAGCGCAACAGATCCTGATTTAAAAATCTTTGACTCAATCAGTCTTAGTTGCGGTCTCTCCGCCAGGCTAACACCCTCCAACAACCGTCTTCCTTCTCCTGCAACGATTGGCCCAACAACGAAACGATATTCATCAACCAGACCAAGCTTTATAAGCTGTGAAGGAATATCCACGCCGCCGGCCAAAATATCTTTGCCTGGTTCCTGTTTCAGTTTAAGTATTTCGTCGCGAAGGTTCCCACGAACAATTCGCGTATTTCGGTCTTCCACACTGTCTAACGATCGCGAAAAAACAAATTTGCTTGTGGAGTCAAATGCCCGGGCAAAGTCGGTATCTGCTTTTGTCTCAGACGGGTTTTTGAGAATGTCAGGCCAATAGGGAATCATCAATTGATAGGTTTTGCGCCCAAAGACCTGCACGTCAACCTCTCGCATGAGGTGAGTAAAATATTCAAGTTTTTCTTCATCGACACACTGTTTGGTGTGGTCGCAGCAGCCATCCAGGGTAATGTTGATTGCGAAGATCACATTTCTCATGGATTGTCCTGACCTCTCTTATCTATCAGCGCTTATAAAAGTCTGACGTCCTGCGCACTCGACTGTTCATCCTCTCGACTGTTCATCCTGTAGTCGTCGCGCACAGAAAATTCGACAGCAGAGACAAACTTATTTATTTCAATTCCCGCAGCCGCCTGCTGCCGATCGCACCAGCCGTCGATCCATGGATGCAGGTGAGGCTATTTGTTGGCGGTCTGATTGGGCAGCTCAGCCCGTTTCGCTACTTTGTGCCGGATCTGTTCTTCGGTCAGGACGGGTGCGAGGTCTTCCATCTCAAAGACCTGGCGGATTTCGACTTCATAGTCGCCGGGGCCGCAGTTAGGACTACGTTTAACCCACTCGATGGCCTCTTCGAGGGACTTGACCTGCAGGATCGAGAAGCCTGCGATGAGCTCCTTGGCCTCGGTGAATGGGCCGTCGATGACGGTGCGAGACTTGCCGGAGAATTTGACGCGTGCGCCCTTGGAGCTGGGATGGAGACCATCGAGGGCGAGCAGAACGCCGGCCTTCATGAGCTCTTCGTTGTACTTGCCCATCTCCAGCAGGAGCTGTGGATCGGGGAGGGCGCCTTCTTTTTCTGCCTCTGGGGTCGATTTGACGATGACCATGAATCGCATTGGGAAATCTCCTTTGGGTTAAGCGGTGGTTGGGTGGCCTGTTTCGGGTTGAGCGAATTGTTGGCTGCCCTTCCTTCGCCCTATAGTCGAACGGCCGGACCGAAATTCGACCAATCGTCAAAGAAATTTTGTTTCTTCCCCATTTGTTTTTATTGCAGCTGGCGAATCCGCTCCTGCAGGAATTGCCGCTCCGGCTCCTGCTGGGTCAGCGACCGAGCTTTCTCATACGAGGACCGGGCCTCGGCCGTCCTGCCCAGCCTGCGGCACATATCGGCGCGCGCTGCATGCGCCAGGTAGTAATTGGCCAATTCGCCCTGTGCCAGCACCGCGTCGATCTGCTTCAGACCGGCCTCCGGGCCGTCGCGCATCGCAATGGCCACGGCGCGATTCAGATGCACCACCGGAGAAGGTTGAATGTGTACCAGTTGGTTGTACAGCGCAACAATCTGCCGCCAGTCGGTCGCAGCGACGGATTCCGCCTCCGCATGAACGGCTGCAATCGCAGCCTGCAGTGTGTAGGAGCCGAAGCGGCGGGACTGCAGGGCTTTCTCCACCAGTGCTACTCCCTCCGCGATCTGCTCCCGGTTCCAGAGGGAGCGATCCTGATTTTCCAGCAAAATCAGCTCTCCGGTCGGCGAGGTTCGCGCGGCGCGACGGGATTCCTGCAGAAACATCAGCGCAAGCAGACCGATCACCTCCGGCTCTGGCTGGAGTTCGGTCAGCAACCGTCCCAGGCGAATCGCCTCGCCGGTTAGCTCGGCCCGCGTGACCTCAGTTCCCGCCGCAGCCGAGTAACCCTCGTTAAAGACGAGATAGATGACCTGCAGCACCGCGTCCAGCCGCTCCGGCAACTCCTGCGGCGTCGGCACCTCGTAGGGAATCGGAGTCTCTCGAATCTTTGTCTTGGCGCGCACAATGCGCTGCGCCAGGGTTGCCGGCGTAACCAGAAATGCCCGGGCAATCTCCTCCGTGGTCAGGCCGCAGATTTCGCGCAGAGTGAGCGCAACCTGTCCTTCCGGAGGCAGAGCGGTATGGCAGCAGGTGAAAATCAGGCGGAGGCGATCGTCCTCAATCTCTGCATTCTCCTCAGGCGCTTCGCTGATGCGCGCCTCCATGTAGAGCGCAAGATCTCTCTGCGCTCCGTCGAAGCGCGCGCGCCGACGCATGCCGTCAATCGCCTTGAAGCGCGCCGTTGAAATCAGCCAGGGCCGTGGCTTCTCCGGAACGCCGGTCTCCGGCCAGGTCTCCAGAGCGGCCGCGAACGCCTCGTGCATCGACTCTTCGGCCAGGTCCAGGTCTCCCAGGAGACGCACGAGCGTCGCCAGAACCCGGCCCGATTCCGACCGGTAAAGAGTCTCAATGGTCCTGCTGAGTTGTTCGGGCACAGGCGGCGGCATCTACGCCAAACTAGCAAACGGACTGGCTCGACACAAACCGCGCTCGTGCTTCCCTACCCGCAATTCAGTGGCCCGCCGCATTATCAGATCCCCGCATACCACGCATACCCACCCTCCGGCGCCTCGGAGCCCAGCCCCTTGCCGAATCGCTTCACGCTGTCGGTGGCCGTGATGCGGGTGATGTACTTCACGCTCTTGTAGCCCAGCTGCCGGGGCACGCGCATGCGCAGCGGACCGCCGAACCCCACCGGCAGATCGCCGTCGTTCATCCCCCACGTCAGAAAGGTATGAGGATGCAGCGCATCGGCCATGTCGATGCTGTCCCACCAGTCGGGCTGGATGGAGAAGTACACGATGTACCGCGCCTGCGGCAGCACCCCGGCTTCGTGCAGCACCTCCGCGAGCGGCGTCCCGATCCACTCCGCGATATACGACCAGCCTTCCTCGCAGGCCACCTCGGTGATCTGGTTGCGGACTGCCAGGCTCCGCAGATCCGCCAGCGAAAACGTGCCGGGCCGCGCCACCATGCCATCCACGGTAAGCCGCCAGTCTTTAAAGCCGCCTGCCTGATACTGCCGAAAGGCCGCACTGGGAGGCGCAGTCTCGTTGGCAAACGGAGCCTTGGAAATCATGCTGCGTGGGAACTCACGCGCCGGCGTACGCGCCGCCAGAATCCGCTGCGCCGCGTAAGTCAGCGTTTCGCCTGGACCGTAAACGCCGCCATGATCCGGTGGAATCAATCCATAGCGCCGGGCGATATGCGCGGCCGCCGTCAGACCCGCCGCGCCCGCGGACGCGACGACGCCCCCGGTAATCAGCTTGCGTCTTGAAATCGGGCTCATGCGTGCTCCCCCACTTCCACTTCGGCAGCGGCGCCCACTTCGGCATCGGAGCCAGACCCAGCCTCGGCTGATCCCAAATTATCTGAGTCAACCCGCCCCGTGATCATCGCCCGCATGCGGCTCCTGAATCCTGCCAGCGCAATCATCGTGACGTGCACCACCAGGAAGAGCAGCAGCAATCCTGAAATGAAGAAGTGCAGCGTGCGCGCCGTTTGCCGCCCTCCCAGCAGGACCACCGACTCCGGCAGCGCCGCGCTGAAGGCCGGCGACATCGCCAGCCCTGTCCAGATCACCAGCGGAAACAGCACGAAGATCACCGTCAGATAAGCGCTCCGCTGCAGCACGTTATAGGTGTGCGCCTCCGATGCCTCCGGTGGCAAGCGGCGAAAAGTCTTCGCCACCGTTCGCCGGATGGCCGCCCACGACCGCTCCCCCCGGCGCGGCCACAGATTCCTGCGGAAGTGGCCCGTAGCCACACCAAAGATCCCGTAGACCGCGGCGGTCAGCAACAGCGCCCAGGCAGCTTCAAAGTGCAGATACCGGCTCCAGCCATTCTGGTCGGGCATGACGTAGTGGTAGCCCGTGGGCACCGTATCCCGCGATGCGGGAATCGGCAGCGTGAACAGCGGATGCGTGTTCACATTGCCCACCTCGCCTAAATAGAAGCGCGGGTGCGACACCACAATCTCCGCACCGGTGATCAGCAGAGCGAAAAAGCACAGCACCGTGATCCAGTGCGTTACCCGGACCAGCGCAGTATGCCGCGGCCTCTGGACGGTCTCCGGAGCGCGCGCAGGTTCCGGACGGGTTGGCGAAGCGGCGGCCGACACGGGGGGAGCATAGCACACAAGCCATTCTCTCCTTCACAACAAATCCGCCGCCGCCAGGTCCGGCCGCCAGGACGCTTTTCCTGAATCCCTGAAGTTTTCCACAACCCCGGTGAGGGTCCTCTGCTCCCGCCGTCGCTTTACAGGTTGAGTACCTGATCGGGGCGCCTCCTGATCCGGTCCCTCGGCTGACCCAAGGTTTTCGGCGAGCCGCCCCTCGCCCAGCAAATTCCGAATTTTGAGAGGAAACTCCGATGAAATCCCTTCGTCCCACCTTCCGCCAGGCAGTGGCCGCCTTTGCCCTCCTGGGAGCCTCCACCTTCACCTTCGCCCAGCATTACGATGCCGACGATGCCTTTCTGCCCAGCCCTGTGCGCATGGCCTCCACCGTGCCCAGCAACGGCGATGTCAACCCCTACGGCGTGGCCTTTATTAAGGACACCTTCCAGACCGGCGCGGGTCCGCTGAAGCACGGCGACATCCTCGTTTCGAACTTCAACAACAAGAACAACCTGCAGGGCACCGGCACCACCATCGTGCGCATCCCGGCCAGCGGCTCGCCCACGCTCTTCTTCCAGGGCACAGCGCCGCTCGGTTTATCGACCGGCCTGGGCACGCTGCAGTACGGTTTCGTCCTGGTCGCCAACCTGCCCACCGCCGATGGCACCTCCGCGACCGCGAAAGCCGGCTCGCTGCTGGTCATCAACAACCAGGGCAAGCTGATCCAGGACTTCACCAGCTCTTCGATCGACGGCCCGTGGGACATGACCGTCGTCGACCACGGTGACCGCGCCGAAGTCTACATCGCCAACGCCCTCAACGGCACCGTCAGCCGCATCGACTTCGCGGTCAGCAGCACCGGCCTCACCAAGCTCGACCACTACACCATCGCCTCCGGCTACATGCACCAGGGCGATCCGGCCGCTCTGTTCGATGCCCCCACCGGTCTGGTCTACGACCAGCATAGCGACCGCCTCTACGTTGCCTCGACCTTTGATAACGCTGTCTTCGCCGTGAGCGAAGCCTCAAGGCGTACCACCAGCGCCGGTCCCGGCGACATCATTTACCAGGACAACACACACCTCCACGGAGCCCTGGCCATGGCCGAAGCGCCCAACGGTCATCTCCTGGTCACCAACAACGACGTCATCAACTCCGACCCTAACCAGCCCAGCGAAATCGTTGAGTTCACCAAGGGCGGCGAGTTCGTCAAAGAGATCCCGGTCGATCCCAACCAGGGCGGATCCTTTGGCCTGGCCGTCAACAAGGTGAATAACGATACCGCCATCCTGGCTGCTGTCGATGACAACACCGCCAGCCTGACGATCTGGACGCTCCCTCTGAACTAACCTCGGCTGAACCCAATTCGCCAATCTGCCTCGGTCTCACCCTCAGGGCCTGCCAACCAGCAGGCCCTGCGCCTCGTTGTTGACCACCGGGCGCCTGCAAAAGGCAATAACACCCAACGCAGAAGTCGCGACTGCTGCGCGCGGA
This sequence comes from uncultured Acidobacteriota bacterium, assembly GCA_963825195.1. Lineage (GTDB taxonomy): Bacteria > Acidobacteriota > Terriglobia > Terriglobales > Acidobacteriaceae > Palsa-343. The sequence continues at coordinate 1,548,767 of CAWGSD010000005.1, read as the reverse complement.
AGCGCTCTTAGTTCCGCGTTTCACGATTAAATATGTAATGAGGGCTTGCCTCCGCCACATCCCGGACACCTCCTCCTTGGCGCGTTTTTCGGATATGTGAGCACCATACGGCGGCAACTTAGGCATAGCAGCGTAATTATTTTTAGAACCTTGCCATCTTCATCACGGTGGATGTCCGACAGTACTTCGAGGCCATTGTGGTTAGTCAACGTGAAATCTCCCTGAAACCGCGAATCTTGTCCCATGGATCCGGAAATCGTGTCAAATTTCAATCGCAAATCGAAACGGATAGGCCTTAGCAGGCGCAGCGAAGATAATTCGTGTTCAAAGCCTCCTTTTGCCTGACGGATGACAAACGGAAGACTTGCGGCGGAAAGATCGACGCGCACCTCGGCCCCCGCGTGCTACCCTGACCCTTCTCCCATGCCCGAGAAGAACAGGCTTTACTACGGAGACAACTATGACGTTCTCCGTCTCTACGTACGCGACGAATCCGTCGACCTCGTCTATCTCGACCCGCCCTTCAACTCCCGTCAGGACTACAGCGTCCTCTTTGCAGAAAAGGACGGCTCCAAATCCAGCGCCCAGATCCATGCCTTCGAAGACACCTGGACCTGGAACCTCGACGCCGAGCGCTCCTACCAGCACATCGTCGAGAACATCGGGGGCCGCATCGCCGACGCCATGCGCGCCTTCCGCACCTTCCTCGGCTCCAGCGACATGATGGCCTACCTCGCCATGATGGCCCCGCGCCTCGCGGAGCTAAGGCGCGTGCTCAAGCCCACCGGTTCGATCTATCTCCACTGCGATCCCACCGCCAGCCACTATCTGAAGGTCCTGATGGACGCAGTGTTTGGGCCGGATCACTTCAGGACAGAAATCATTTGGAAGCGAACAAGTTCCCACGGCAATGTATCGGCAGGATTCGGGGATATCACGGATACGATCCTCTATTACAAGAGGGGCGAAAAGCCCACGTGGAACCAAGTCTACTTTCCGTATTCTGATGACTACATTGAGAGCCATTTCGGCATGCGCGATCCAGACGGCAGAAGGTACACCACTTCTGACCTCCGGAACCCCGGCGTGCGACCCAATCTTCATTACGAATACAAAGGCTACAAGCCACACGCGAACGGCTGGGCCGTCAGCAGGGAGCGAATGGAGCAGTACGATCGAGAGAATCGTCTGGTCTTCCCAAAGAGCCCAGACGGACGAATTCGGCTGAAGAGATATCTTGACGAACAGCCCGGCGAAAAGGCCACGAATCTCTGGGAAGATATTCCACCCATTAATTCCCAGGCCCAGGAGCGCCTCGGCTACCCCACCCAAAAACCCGAAGCCCTGCTCGAACGCATTATCAAAGCCTCCTCAAACGAAGGCGACGTCGTCCTCGATCCCTTTTGCGGCTGCGGCACCACCGTCCAGGTCGCCCAGCGGTTGAACCGCCGCTGGATCGGCATCGACATCACCCATCTCGCCATAGGCCTCATCAAAAAGCGACTTTCCGACGCGTTCGGCCCGCAGATTCGAGACACCTATGAAGTCATTGGCGAGCCCACCGACTTTGCCGGAGCAGAACGTCTCGCCACCGAAGACAAGTATCAGTTCCAGTGGTGGGCCCTCGGTCAGGTCGGCGCGCGCCCTGCCGAACAGAAGAAAGGAGCCGACCGCGGCATCGACGGCCGCCTTTACTTCCACGACGACGAATCGGGCAAATCGAAGCAGATTCTCTTCTCGGTTAAAGCCGGGGGCGTCACCGTCAACCAAATCCGCGATCTGCGCGGCACCATGGAGCGTGAAAGAGCTGAAATCGGTGTCTTCCTCTGCTTCGAAGAGCCCACCAGACCCATGCTCCGCGAAGCCGCCGAGGCCGGCTTTTACGTTTCTCCCGACGATTCAACCTACCCGCGCATCCAGATCCTCACCATCGAAGAAATCCTCGACGGCAAACAGCCCCAATACCCCCTCCACCGCCGCGACGCCACGTTCAAAAAAGCCCCCCGCGCCCGTCCCCAATCCGAAAACCTGACCCTCCCCCTGAGCTGAACACTTTGGTCCCTTGACCCTACCCCCTGCCCCCTCGTTTTCTTGTCAAGCTTTTTATCCCCATTACTTTCGTGTTCTTATTGATTATAAGTAGCTTACACGTAACAAAAGTTGGCAGTCCCGCCTCTCCGACCTGCTATACTGAACCTATAGGGCAGAAATCAGAAAAGGACCACGCAACGGTGGTCCTTTTCCTTTTGGAGCCAGCCCATCGTCACGCTGGAGCCGAGTCATGGTCACGAGCGCCGCGTCGCACAACTCCGGTCGTTGCAGCGAGTTAGATGCTAAGTATTTTAAAATCAGCGACCTGCGATGACCAACAGGGCGGGAGAACGCATAAGTCCAATGACAGCAATGGCTTCGATCTCAGGCTTCGCAGAATCAATGGCTTACGACCCCACCGGAACGCGTAAATCATTCCCAATGAGCGACTTACTCCAGGGAGCAGAGGGGAGGGGGTGGGGTGCCGCAATCTCCCGTCCTCGCCTCCCACAATCTGCTTCCCATCCCGTCCACTTCCTGCGATACTTGATCGTGCCCGCCTGGTTCGTCCAGCACACAAACCCAAATAAGGTGACGCGAAAATGTCTGCAAAGTACATTTTTGTGACCGGCGGAGTCGTGTCCAGCCTCGGCAAGGGCCTGGCCGCTGCTTCCATTGGCTGTCTTCTGGAGAGCCGCGGCCTCAAAGTCAACCTGATGAAGTTTGACCCGTACCTGAACGTCGACCCCGGCACCATGTCGCCGTTTCAGCACGGCGAGGTCTTCGTCACCGACGACGGCGCTGAAACCGACCTCGACCTCGGCCACTACGAACGCTTCACCCACGCCCGCCTCACCCGCGATAACAACCTCACCACCGGCCGCATCTACGAACAGATCATCACCAAGGAACGCCGCGGCGACTACCTCGGCAAAACCGTTCAGGTCATCCCCCACGTCACCAACGAGATCAAGAACGCGATGCGCAAAGTCGCTGCCGAAGGCGACGTCACCATCGTTGAAATCGGCGGCACCGTCGGCGACATCGAATCCCTACCCTTCCTCGAAGCCATCCGCCAGATGCGTCAGGAACTGGGCCGCGAGAACACCGTCTTCGTGCACGTCACCCTTGTCCCGTGGATCGGCGCGGCTCAGGAGCTGAAAACCAAGCCCACCCAGCACTCCGTCAAAGAACTGCTCTCCATCGGCATCCAGCCCGACATTCTGCTCTGCCGCACCGATCGCTTCCTGTCGCGCGAGGTCAAGAGCAAGATCGCTCTCTTCTGCAATCTCGAAGATCAGGCGGTCATCACCGCCAAAGACGTCGAGTCCATCTACGAAGTCCCGCTCACCTTCCACGAAGAAGGCGTCGACCGCCTCGCCCTCCGCTACCTGCACATCGAAGCCCGCGAACCCGACCTCAGCAAATGGTCCGATCTGGTCCGCCGCTGCTATAACCCCCGCGACGAAGTCTCCATCGCCATCTGCGGTAAGTACGTCGAGTACGAGGACAGCTACAAGTCCCTCAAGGAAGCCCTCGTCCACGGGGCGCTGGCTCTCAACCTCAAGCTCACCGTCACCTGGATCGAAGCTGAAGGTCTCGAAGAGCCCGGCTACGAAGAGCAGCTCCGCGGCTTCGACGGCATCCTCGTTCCCGGCGGCTTCGGCAAGCGCGGCATCGAGGGCATGCTCAACGCCATCCGCTACGCCCGCGAGCGGAACGTCCCGTATTTCGGCATCTGCCTCGGCATGCAGACCGCCTGCATCGAATACGCCCGCAACGTCTGCGGCCTCGCAGGGCGCGAACTCCAGCGAATTCGATCCCGCCACGCCGCACCGCGTCATCTACAAGCTGCGCGAGCTGACCGGCGTCGAAGAAATGGGCGGAACGATGCGGCTGGGAGCGTGGACCTGCCTGCTCGAGCCCGGCTCCTTAGCGGCCCGATCCTACGGCAAAACCGAAATCAGCGAACGCCATCGTCACCGCTACGAGTTCAATCGCGAATATGAAGCGCTGCTCACCGGCGCCGGCCTCGCCATCACCGGAACCACTCCCGACGGCACCTACGTCGAAATCGTCGAGATCCCCGGCCATCCCTTCTTCCTCGGCTGCCAGTTCCATCCCGAATTCAAATCGAAGCCGCTCGAGCCGCATCCGCTCTTCGCCGCGTTCGTCAAAGCCAGCTACGAAAATCGCCTGAAGGCCAAACGTGTCGATCCGATGAACGTCGAGGTCGGCCAGAGCTAGGGCCTGGGTCCGAGTTCGCTAAAGAATGGTTCCCTGGCTTTTTTGAAGGGGCACGGCTTCAGCCGTGCCGGAAAGATCGCCAAACGGATGGGCTTCAGCCCCTGAGGGCCCCTGTTCGAACCCACTTCAATTCGTCAAATTGCCAAGCCCGGTCGTTCCCGATGAAGCCGAGCCCTGTTCGCGGCCGATGGCGCACCGGCGCCTCTCTGCTGTAGGATTCACGACTGCACCTGCCGCCCTGCCGCCCGCATCCCACCCATAGGGACTTGCGCACTACACCTCGATTTTTTTACCCCCAAACCGCAAAGGAGATCCACGTATGGCGGGAAAAGCGTTGGGCGTCTCGCTCGAAGAGGCGCGCCGCATCATCCGGGCCGGTCAGGAAAAAGCCAACGAAATCGGCGTTCCCATGAACATCGCCGTCGTCGATGCCGGAGCCAACCTGGTTGCCTTTGAGCGCCAGGAAGGCGCCTGGATCGGCAGCATCGACATCGCTCAAAAGAAGGCCTTCACCTCCCGCGCCTTCGACATCGAAACCAAAGCCCTCGCCGAACATTCCCAGTCCGGCCAGCAGTTCTTCGGCATTCACGCCTCCAACAACGGTAAAGTCATGATCTTCGCGGGCGGCGTTCCGCTCAAACGCGGCGGTGAAGTCGTCGGGGCCGTGGGCGTTAGCGGTGGTCTTGGCCACCAGGATCATGCTGTCGCTGAAGCGGCGGCCCACGCCCTCTCCAAATAACACCACTATCCATAACCTGCGCCGAAGATCGCACGCAGCGCGCGGCGTATTTTGCATCGCGAAAGGAGTCTCTGCATGCCTTCCAATCAGGGAGTCGTTTACGAAGGCCCCGGCAAGGTCGAGGTCCATAACATCGATTACCCCAAATTCCGGGACCCCCAGGGCCGGGAAATCGAGCATGGCGTCATCCTCAAAATCGTCAGCACCAACATCTGCGGATCGGACCAGCATATGGTGCGCGGCCGCACCACCGCGCCCAGGGGCATTGTCCTGGGCCACGAAATTACGGGCGAAGTCATCGAGAAGGGCCGCGACGTTCTCTTCATCGACGTCGGCGATCTGGTCTCGGTCCCCTTCAACGTGGCCTGCGGACGATGCCGGGCCTGCCGCGAGCGCAACACCGGCGTCTGCCTCAACGTGAACAGCCAGCAGCCCGGCGGCGCTTACGGCTATGTCGACATGGGCGGATGGGTGGGCGGCCAGGCGAACTACGTCATGGTTCCCTACGCCGACTTCAACCTGCTCAAGTTTCCGGACAAAGAGAAAGCCATGGCGAAGATCCGGGATCTCACCATGCTCTCCGACATCTTCCCTACCGGCTTTCACGGCGCAAAAACCGCCGGCGTCGAGGTTGGGTCCACCGTCTACGTCGCCGGCGCCGGCCCGGTTGGACTGGCAGCAGCCGCATCTGCCCAGCTGCTCGGTGCGGCGGTGGTGATCATCGGCGACCGCAATCAGGACCGGCTGGATCATGCCAAAAAGGTTGGCTTCGAAACCATCAACATCACCAAACATGACAACCTGAGCGACCAGATCGAGCAGCTGGTCGGTGTTCCCTGGGTCGACGCCGCCATCGATGCAGTCGGCTTCGAGGCCAGTGCCCACGGCAGCGCCGGAGCGAAAGGGGAAGCCGCTCCCGCCGCGGTTCTCAATCAGCTCATGGACATCACCTTCGTCGCCGGCGGTCTGGGTATCCCGGGCCTGTACGTCGTCGAAGACCCCGGCGCGCCCAATGAGGATGCCAAACATGGCATGCTCAAAATCCGCATTGGCAAGGGCTGGTCCAAATCGCTGCACTTTCACACCGGCCAGGCCCCGGTGCTCCAGTACAACCGACAGCTCATGCAGGCGATCCTGCACGACCGTGTGCAGATCGCCAAAGTGGTCAACGCCACCGTTATCCCCCTCAAGGATGCTCCGCAGGGGTATCACCAGTTCGATGGGGGAGCCGCCAAGAAGTTCGTCATCGACCCGAACGGCATGCTGGGTAAAGCTGCCTGATCCTGGACCCCATGTCCCTGTTTCCGAAGACAGGTTTTCGGGGACATGGGGTTCACTTTCAGCAAGGCGCCCCAAAGCTTGTGTCGGAGGTTAGACCTGGCGCCCTCACACCGTCGGGCGCAACGCCCTTTTGCCCCAGGTCAGGCAGTGCCGGTACTCACCGGGGTGCAGCTCGTACGCAAAGACATACGCAGAGAACAGAAGCACCGTCGCCGCGCCGTTCAGGGTGGGAAAGTCCACCACACCCGGATTCTGGAGCGATCTTCAGAGCATTACCGGCCCGCGGCCTCTGCCCACCGGAACGGCCGTCTCCAGCGCGCGCAGCACAAACTCCTTTGCTCCTCGCACTGCCTCTGCTGCGGGGTCTTGAGCCATCAGCCGGCACAGCAGCGCCGAGGAAAACGCGCAGCCGGTCCCGTGCGTGGAGGTGGTCTCCACGCGCCGCCCCGGAAACCAGGTTTCCTTCCCAGCAGCCGCTAACAGAAAATCATCAGGGGGGTCGAGGTGTCCCCCGGTGACGACGACATTCAGGTCAGGAACCGCTGCCAGTTGCCGCGCCAGCTCCGGCACCGCCTCCGACCCCGGAATTTGCGCTTCCACCAGCACGGCCAGCTCCTCGACATTGGGAGTCACCCAGCCAACCATGGGCAACAATTCCCTTCGCATCACCTCCAGGCCCTCGTCGTCCAGGAGCGCCGCTCCGGAACTCGATCGCAGAACCGGATCCAGTACTACCTGTTCCCGCCGAATCCCGCCCGTGCGCAGCCACCCTGCCACTGACCGCACCACTTCCGCGGTCCCCAGCATTCCGATCTTCACGCCGGCGATGCGGAAATCTTCCGCCAGGCACTCCAGTGTCTCGAGGACCAGCCGTCCCGAAATTGGACTCACGCCCCGTACCCCCAGGGTCGATTGCACGGTCAGCGCGGTAATCGCCGCCACGCCGTAAACTCCATGAGCAGAAAAGACTTTCAGGTCAGCCGTCACCCCCGCCCCCGACGATGGGTCGAATCCCGCCACCGTCAGCGCTACAGGCCGGTTCGCACTTGCCACTAAGTTCTTGACAAATCGAGGCTCCGGTAGCAAGGTCATCTCCTTGTGAATTTTCGGGCAGCACCGCCGCCCCTCCTGCCATCGTACTTTCTGGGTACTACCGCTTCCCAAGCCGGGCGGCCATCACCCTGGAGCGGGCCCAGTTTGCATCCGGTACCTGTCTCGGCCGTCGACAGCTGCCTGGCACAGTCATCCCGAGCAGAGGGAATCCCCCGGGAGAACTACCACAAATTGGTGGATTTCGCAATAGGAGGAGCGAAATAAATCCAACAAAATGTTTGACTTACCTCTATTAGATTCCTACAATTTCTGGAGGAGGATTATGCACGCTGTCCGACGATCACTTTGTGATTACGAAAGTCGTCCTCGCCGCAGGTTTACGCTGATCGGCGCAGTCCTGGCCATCATGATCGGGGTCGCAGGTGCGCAGGCTGCTGCACCTGGAGAGCATGGCACTCCGGCATCCACAGCAACCCCCGAGCATAAAGCCCGCCACCACTGGTATCAGTTCGGCGTGGCCTCATGGTACGGCCGGTTCTTTCAAGGCAAAACGACCGCCAGCGGCGAGCCCTTTAATGAAGACGCGCTGACGTGCGCGCACAGAACTCTGCCGCTCGGATCGCTGCTCCGCGTTACCAACCTTCGCAACCACCGGTCAGTCGTGGTTCGCGTGAACGATCGAGGTCCCGTCCCCCAGGATCGTGTGATCGATCTCTCTTACGCTGCTGCCCACTTGCTCGGCTTCGGTGAAAAAGGCCTCGCTCCCGTGAAGGTTGAGTTGATTGGCCCCACCTCTGAAGTAGCTCAGTTGAATGCGTCCGCCAATCCGCTCGCGGACGAAACAGCAGCGCGCTGATTCTCCCTGGTTTCCGGATCCCGGCAATAGCGCCTTCAGGGCGCGTCACAGCTCTTTTGCCGGGATCCGAGGATGCCCCGGCTTACCCGTATCCCAACCCGCTTAAGCGCCGGTGAGGAAATACGCTTCGACCGCCGCCATCAGCGAGGCGCGGTCCAGCGTCGGAGGCCGATCCTCGTACCGGGCCGTCCAGCAGATCTGGTTCATCAAATCCCGCGGATAGCACGCTCGCAGCTCCTGCTGCAGCGTACCGCGGATCACCCCAATCAGCTCCTTCAACACGCTTTCTTCGACGGTCAGTCCGCGCGCCTCGGCCACACGCCGGAAAATCTCGGAGAACTGCTCCTCCGTGGCCCAACCGATCCGCACCTTCGTTTGCATCCGTCGCAGAAACGCCGCGTCGACCAGCTCTCCGGGGTCCATGTTGGTCGCAAACACCACCAGCATCTCGAACGGAATCTCGATCTTGTTTCCGCCTGCCAGGGTCAGGAAATCGATCCCGCGATCCAGTGGAACCACCCATCGGTTGAGCAGATCCTCAGGCCGTACCCGCTGCCGTCCGAAATCGTCGATGATCAGCACCCCGTTGTTGGCCTTCATCTGCACCGGGCCGACATAGAATTTCGTCGCCGTATTGAACTGCAGATCCAGCATCTCGATAGTCAGTTCTCCGCCGACCATCAGTGCCGGCCGGTGGCACCGCACCCAGCGCTCGTCGTGCCCATCGCCTTCCTGTCCCTCCACCCGCTGGTGAATCACCGGATCGAAGACTGCGATCATCTGCCCATCCACTTCCACCGCGTAGGGAATCCAGACATTGTTCACCGCCAGCACCCGCGCAATCGCCTCCGCAATCGCCGTCTTGCCCACACCGGACGGACCGTGCAGAAAAATCGATCCTCCCGAATTGAGCGCGGTTCCAATCTGCCTCAGGATCTTTTCCTCGACCACAAGAGGCGCAAACGCCCGCTCCACGTCGGCGGCGTGCACCACGACATCCCGCACGCTCTGCCGGCGCACCTGAGCTACGTAACTCTCCAGCGCCACGGGCGCCGCGCCTGCGTATTGGCTGCGCGACAGCAGCTCCTGGGCCCGTGCCCGCCCCTGTGAAGTGATGGCGATTTGCGCCGTGTTGCCCGTCATGCCCGTTACCTGACAGAGCACTTCGGACCTCATGCGCGCAAACAACTCGTTGGTGACGTCCGGCCCCAGCCTGATCTGGCGCGCCAGCTCCCGCGTCGACATCGGTCCAGCCTGATACAGCGCCTTCAGCGCCAGATCTTCCAGCACGGTTGGGCGCATCCCCAGTTCCGCAACCGACCGTGGCCTTCGCTCCGGACCTGGTGCCGGCGCAATGTCGGACGCGTCACCCGTGGCGAGGAGGCTTTCCATTTTTGGCCGTCTACTGCTATTCCAACATCGGACTGGCCCACATCCATCAGGAACCGCAGCCGCGGACCCGCGACGCCATTACATTTGTGCCATTACGTTTGTACTGACAGCTCTCGGTCCCGGGCCGTTGCCTGACCGCGTTCCACGATTGAGGAGGGACCAGAAAAGCAGGGTGGACCTGCTGACAACCGCCGCCCTGTGTGCCACGATGAAATCGTGAACGACTCACGGCTGATCGTTGCCCTGGATTATCCCGACGCTGCCTCCGCCCTCGCCCTTGCCGAGCGCCTCGACGGCTTGTGCTCGTGGTTCAAGGTCGGTTTGGAGCTGTATCTCGCCGAAGGCAACGCCATCGTCCACGAACTGCGCCACCATGGCTACTCGGTTTTCCTCGATCTCAAGCTCCACGACATCCCCAACACCGTCGCCGGAGCTGTCCGTTCTGCCGCCGCAGCGGGAGCCCATCTGCTCACCGTGCACGCCTCCGGCGGACCGGCCATGCTGCAGGCCGCGGCCGAGGCCGCCGAATCTCAGAGCCATCCCCCCAGGCTGCTCGCCGTCACTGTCCTCACCAGCATGGACCAGCAGCAGCTTGCCGCCATCGGCGTCGAGGCTTCACCGGCTGAACAGGTTCTGCGTCTGGCCGCGGTCGCCTCGGCTGCTGGAATCTCCGGCTTCGTTGCCAGCGCGGAAGAAGTCTCTACGCTGCGCCGCCGATTCCCCGAAGCGACCCTGGTTATCCCCGGTATTCGCCCGGCCGGCAGCCAGACCGCCGATCAGAAGCGTATCGCCACGCCGGCCGCGGCCCTCGCTGCCGGAGCCGACTACCTTGTCATCGGCCGCCCCATCACCCACGCCAAAGATCCCGCGGCTGCCGCTCAGTCGATTCTCGAAGAAATGCGGCCGGTCTCAGCGATGCGCGGCTGAACGTTTCAGGCGCTGCGTTTGGGCCTTCACGCGCCGCATCCAGGAGCCGACGACCAGCATAGCTACGAAATAGGCAACGACTGCCACAGCTTTTCCCTGGTGACTGAGGTGATGCCATACCTCGAAGCCCACGTACGGAAGGCGCGCCGATATCTCGAGGACTACGGCAAACGAAACCACGGTGATCACGAGGGCACAACCAGCGACAGCCAGCTGTCGATAAAGGTCGGAGCGAGTCACAAGCACGCCTCCCGGGAAGGCTGCCCAGCAGTGTAACGCCCGCGAGGCTATTTTTGCGCCGGTATGGCGGGAACCGCCGCTGCCGGCTCCTGCGGTGGAATCAGAGGCAGCTCCTCCACGATGTTGATGCCTGTCTGCCGCAACAACTCCAGAACGATCGGCCGGCTCAACCGGGTCGCGTCATATTCCACGCGAATAGTCTTCCACTCTTCATCCACGTGGATGCGGCGAACCCCGTACACCTCGTGCAGATTTCCCAGCGCGAACATCGCCGGCTCCGTCAGATGGCCGTCGTAACGATAGAGGACATCGAGCAGCGTCATGCCTTGATGATACAGGGAGCGGTTTGGGCAGGAGGCGAACTGCTGCCCGCTCTCAGCGGACCGGAGTTTCGCTGACCGCTTCATCCGCTCACCGGACTTCCACTCCTGGATCCGCACCCTAAATCCGCACCCCAGGCTGCAGAAAGGGATTCGACTCCCGCTCCTGTCCGATGGTCGTCTCCGGCCCGTGCCCGGGGATCACCCGCGTTGCATCGGGCAGGGTCAGCAGGCGATCGTGCAGGGAGCGCAAAATCTGCCTCCCATCGCCGCCCGGCAAATCGGTCCGGCCAATGGAGCCGGCAAACAGCGTGTCGCCGGCAATGAGCAGATTCTCCGGCGCAAAATGCAGGCAAATACTCCCCTGGGTGTGCCCCGGCGTATGCAGCACCTGCGCGGTATGCCCACTGATCCCTGCCACCATGCCGTCCTCCGCGCTCACGTCCGGCGGAGCCACTTCCGGCGGCGCAATCCCCAGCCATCCCGCCTGCATGTCCATCATCTTCAGCAACGGCAGATCGTTCTGGTTGAGCAGCACCGGCGCGCCAGTGGCCTTTTTCAGCTGCACCGCTCCGCCCACATGGTCGATGTGCCCGTGCGTCACCACAATCTGTTTCAGCGTCAGCTTGTGCCGTGCGAGCCGCGCCAGAATTTGCGCAACGTTGTCGCCGGGATCGATGACCATCGCCTCGCCCGTCGCTTCATCGCCCAGAATCGTGCAGTTGCACCGCAGCGGCCCCACCGGAAATGTCTCGAGGATCATGCTTCCATTCTCGGCCATTTGTCCCCCATCAAACCAGGCTCTGCCGCTCACACGGCTCTGCACAAAGCAAAACGGGCAGGCGCAGTGCCTGCCCGTTCTCGCCCTGAAAGGAAACTTACTTATGGGCCGGCGCGCTGTGCGTTACCGGGGTGCCGGACAGCACCGAATGCCGGTGCATGCTCTGATGCTGCAGCATCACCGTCAGCGCAATGGACGTGACGACAAACACCCCAGCCAGCCACGTGGTGCTCTTGCTCAGCAGGTTCGCCGCCGAGCGCGGCCCAAAGGCCGTCTGTGAACCCTGCCCGCCGAACGCTGCCGCCAGATCGGCGCTCTTCCCCTGCTGCAGCAGGATGATGATGATCAGCAGCAGGCAAGCGATTACGTGGATGGTGGTTACGAGGTAAATCACGCTGTTCTCTTTATCCTTAGGGCGCGCCGTGTATTTCAGGCCGGGAAATTTGGTGCGGAAGGGGGGACTTGAACCCCCATGCCTTTTGGGCGCCACCCCCTCAAGATGGTGTGTCTGCCAATTTCACCACTTCCGCACGGGAGACGATCCCCATTAGTATAGCAAGGCCAGCCTGAGCCTTAAAAGCCGTTCACCCGGCCGACGCGCCGATTGACCTCATCCCGTATCTTGCCTAAGTCCTGGTGCACCAGCCGGTCGTGATCGACCATCAGCTTCCCGCCCACGTATACCCGCTCGATATCGGGCTCAGCCGTCACCAGTACCAGATTCGCGTAGGGATCTTCCAGCACCCGGCCGAGCCGGGTCGGGTCGATCACCACGAAATCTCCGTACTTCCCCGTCTCCAGACTCCCCAGCTTGTCTTTCACGCCGAGCACATCCGCCGAGCCCATGGTGTGCAGCCACAAGACCTGATACGGGCTCATCACCGTCGCATCTTCATATTTGTCGTGAATCGCGTACAGCCCGGTTCGCATGTTCTCGAAGGGATCGGCAAGGTCGGCGCTGGCCTCGCCATCCACCCCCATCCCCACACGAATGCCCATCTTCAGATACTTCGGGATATCCGCAACTCCCGACGCCAGCCGGCCATTCGACAGCGGATTCCAGCTCATCGATGCCCCCGCCTTCGCCGTCTGCTCGAGGATGAAGTCATCGGTGTGGATGAAGTGCCCGAAGATGAGCTGATGGTTGAGCAGACCGCTGTCCATCATCCAGCGAAACTTGCTGCGCTGCTCTTCCTGATCTTCCGGCGCCTCGACGTAATGGGTCTCGTTACCCAGGTGAAATTCCCGCCCCAGCGTCGCTTCCATCACCGCCTGCTGGTAGGTATCGTTGAACGCGGTCATGCCGTTGATCATCACGCTCAGGAACGCCGAAGAGCGCGGCTGCGTCGCCGTCCAGTCCAGAAAGGCCTTCAGCCGCTGTCGCGCCTGCGCGATGGCAAGATCCGGGTGGCTGTCGCCGGGCTTCATCTGGTCCGGCTGATAGCCGTGGACAAAGCGGATTCCCGATGCTGTCTCCGCACGAAACTGCGCCTCGTCGAAGGCATTGCCGAGGTTATCCGGCGAACTCCGGCCGTAGTTGAAGTTGTAAGCGGCTGTGATCCCGTGCTGCAGATGGTCCAGCGCACCATAGAGGCAGAACCAGTAAAAATCTTCTGGCGCGTTGTGGAGGGCATGCGTGCCGTAGAGATCGTTGATCCACCCCGGCAGCGTGTTGTTCGCCGCCAGCCCGCGATACGCCGCCTGCCACAGATGGCTGTGCGCCGAGATGAAGCCCGGAATCACCCACGCGCCCTGTCCATCCCAGGTCTCGGCAGCGCGCCAATCAGCCGGCGGTTCACCGGCATGCACGGCGCTGATGGTGCCGTCGTCCGCAATCGCGATGTACCCATCGATCGGCGCCTTCTGCCCGTCCGCCATGGTGAAGATGTGTACATGCGTTACCAGCAGCTTTGGAGACGCGGCAAAGGCTGAAATGCAGCTGATGAGCCAAAACACCGGCAGGAAGCGGATCGTTCTCAGTCGTGCCATGCCCATTGTTACCGTGATTCACCGCTGCGAACAACGGAAGAATTCGGTGGGTCTTCAGATCAGACCAGACGTAGACTAGTCTGTATGAAAAGCGTGGGTTCCTACGAGGCCAAGACTCATCTGCCTGCCCTTCTGGAACGCGTGGAGCAGGGGGAGCACATCACCATCACGCGGCACGGATTGCCCGTGGCCATCCTCAGCCCTGCAACCCCGCAGGCCGCAGCCGACCGCCGAAAGGTCATCGCCGCTCTGAAGGAGTTCGGTCACAAGCGAAAGCTGCCCAAAGGGCTCACGGTCCGCAAAATGATTGAAGAAGGGCGTCGTTTTTGATGGCCCCGCTGGTCCTGGATGCGTCCGTCACCATGACATGGTGCTTCCCCGACGAACACAGTGATTTTGCCTGGGCCGTGCTCGACCACCTGGAGCGCAACTCCGCAGTGGTTCCTGTTCTTTGGCCGATCGAGGTAGCGAACGCCATCCTCGTCGGAGAGCGTCGCCGCCGCCTCTCCGCCTCCGAATCGGCTCGTTTCCTCGAGTTACTGAGCGGCCTGGCGATTCATGTGGACACCCGCACAGCCGAGAGCGTCTTTCCGCGCACGCTTCCTGTCGCCCGCACATATGGACTTTCCGCGTACGACGCTTCCTATCTGGAACTCGCTATGCGCGAAGAGCTTCCGCTGGCCACGCTCGATGAGCGGCTGCAGAAAGCGGCAGCGGATGCCGGGGTCGTTCTCTATAAGCCGCTGTAACCAATTGGACGGTCAGCTGCCTCGATCAGGCAGGTGCTGACGCCGAACAGTCTGCCGCGCAACGCCCTGAGGCTAACTCTCAGTCCGCCGCCGCAAACGTCAGCCGCCGCTCCACGCCACTCCGCCGCTGTACGCGCATCGCCAGCACCAGCGCTACTGCTGCCATGGCCGCGGCAAACAGGAAGATTGCCGAATAGCCGAGTCCCGCCACGATGAGACCTACGACTGGCCCGATCATCCCCAGCGACAGATCGGCAAAGGCTGTGTATAACCCCAGCGCCGATCCGCGATTCTCCGCGCTCACCGAGTGCACAGCCTCGACACCCAGTGCCGGGAACACCAGGGAGAAGCCAAACCCGGTCAGCGCCGCCCCTGCAAACGCCATCGAGGGCACGCGTGCCAGCCACAGGACCAGAAGCCCTGCAATCTCTACCAACAGGCAGACGAACGCCACCGGGAATCCGCCCCACCGATTGATGCTCTTCGCAAACAGCAGCCGCGCCACGATGAACGCCGCGCCAAAGCTGGTCAGCGCAAATGCCGCATTCGCCCAGTGGAAATGCGCAAAGAACAGGACCATGAAGGACGCGATGGTTCCGAATCCCGTGCTCGCCAGTGCCAGGCTCATTCCATGCGGAAAGACCCGGCCGAGCACCTGCCGGAAGGCCAGGGGCTTGCCCTTCGGCACGGCTACCTCGCCAATCGGCCAGGCGGTGACCAGTCCCAGGCATGAGGTCACCACGCTTACCAGGCCGACGCCGTGCAGCCCCCACGCGCGCTGGATCCAGACCCCGATCGGCGCGGCAATGGCCAGCCCGCCGTAGGAGCAGATTCCGCTCCACGAGATCACCTGTGCGGTGTGCGACGGCCCCACCCGCGCGATCCCCCACAGCGACGAACCCGTCGCCAACCAGCTTTCGCCAAACCCCAAAATCAGCCGGCTGCCCAGGATCAGCCCCAGGCAGATCAGTGGCGTCCGCTCCAGCGATCCCGAAAAGAACAGGCACAGCCCTGAGCAGCCGCAGGCCACCAGTCCCGAAAGAACCGTCCGCCGCGCCCCCGCCGTATCCGCCATCCGCCCCGCCTGCGGCCGGCTGAGCACCGTGGCCGCATATTGGGCACTGATCGCCAGTCCCGCCAGCACCGTATTGAAGTGGAGTTGCAGATGCACCACGCCCGGCAGCACCGCCATGGGCAGCCCGATCGCGAAGTAGCAAAGGAAAATCTGCAGGGAAGTCGGCAAAATGCGGAGCGTCACTCCGCTCGACCCGGAACGGGTGTAAGCCATTGTGCTGGTTGCGGACACGGTATATGGTTAGATGGTACACGGCTCCGCGCCGACTCAAACCCATACAGAATCACTCCAAAGTGGCAGATCCCACGATTTTGGCGCTTTCTCATTCTCCAGGGCCGGGAGTACAATGATCGATACCCGTCCGGCCAGGTTGCCGGGCGTTCGACGTAAAAGTTTTCTCGCTTTTCCAGGCAGTCTGCTGACGCCGCAGACCGGGGAGTGGCGTCTAATTGTCCAGGACGCAACCCGTCCGTGGGCGATTCTCTCCTTCGGCTGGCCGGACTGGCGCGTTGACAAGAGAGGTTTTCCTCAAGGTGAATTCGACAGTTAAACAAATTCTGTTCTGGGTACTGATCATCGCCTGCCTTCTGGTGCTCTGGCAGCTTTTCCAGAAGAACAACGTGATGGGCGGCCATGAACAGGACATCAACTTCTCGCAGTTCCTGAGCGACGTCAACTCCAACCAGGTGAGCGACGTCACCATCACGGGACCTGAAGTTCGCGGGCACTTCCGTGCCGACAAAGGTGCCTTCCACGTCACCATCCCCGCGAATTACTCGCACCTCTACGACATCCTCGACCAGAACCATGTCAGCGTCACCGTCAAGAACACCGACGGCAACAGCTGGTGGGCCTGGCTCCTGCAGTTCTCCCCGCTCATCCTCATCGCCCTGCTCTGGTTCTTCATGATCCGCCAGATGCAGAGCGGCGGAAACAAGGCCTTGTCGTTTGGCAAGAGCCGCGCCCGCCTGCTCTCCATGCAGCAGAAAAAGGTCACCTTTAAGGATGTGGCCGGGGTCGATGAAGCCAAGGAAGAACTGAAGGAGATCATCGAGTTCCTGCGCGAGGCGCAGAAGTTCCAGAAGCTCGGCGGACGCATCCCCAAGGGTGTGCTGCTCGTCGGACCTCCGGGAACCGGCAAGACCCTGCTGGCGCGGGCAGTTGCCGGCGAGGCCAACGTGCCGTTCTTCTCCATCTCCGGTTCCGACTTCGTCGAGATGTTCGTCGGCGTAGGCGCCAGCCGTGTTCGCGACCTCTTCGAACAAGGCAAGAAGAACGCCCCCTGCATTATCTTCATCGACGAAATCGACGCTGTCGGACGCCATCGCGGCGCCGGTCTCGGCGGCGGACACGACGAGCGGGAGCAGACGCTGAACCAGCTCCTCGTCGAGATGGACGGTTTCGAATCCAACGACGGCGTCATCCTCGTCGCTGCCACGAACCGCCCCGATGTCCTCGATCCCGCGCTGCTGCGGCCTGGCCGTTTCGACCGCCGCGTCGTTGTCGGACGTCCGGACGTCCGTGGCCGCGAAGAAGTCCTCCGCGTCCACGCCCGCAAGGTGCCCATCGCGGACGACGTCGATCTTCGCGTCCTGGCCCGCGGTACACCCGGATTCTCGGGAGCCGACCTCGCCAACATGGTGAACGAGGCCGCGCTCAATGCAGCCCGCGCCAACCGCAAGTCCGTCCTGATGCTTGACTTCGAGCAGGCCAAGGACAAGGTCCTCATGGGCGCCGAGCGCAAGTCCATGCTCCTCACCGACGAGGAAAAGCGCGTCACGGCCTACCACGAAGCCGGTCATGCCCTGGTCGCAGCGTTGCGCCTGCACGCCGACCCGCTGCACAAGGTCACCATCATCCCGCGCGGCATGGCGCTGGGCGTCACCATGCAGTTGCCTGAGGACGACAAGCACACCGTCACTCGTGATTATCTGCAAACGCAGCTGGCCATTCTGATGGGCGGCCGCATCGCCGAGGAGATTTTCCTCAAGCAGATGACCACCGGCGCCGGCAACGACATCGAGCGTGCCACCGACCTGGCCCGCAAGATGGTCTGCGAATACGGCATGAGCCGCCTCGGGCCCCTGACCTTCGGCAAAAAGGAAGAGCAGATCTTCCTCGGCCGGGAAATCGCACAGCACCGCGACTTCTCCGAGGAAACCGCTCGTCAGATCGACACCGAAGTCCGCAGCCTGGTCGATGAGGCGTACCGCGCCGCCTGGGACATTCTCAACGGCAACCAGGGCATCATGCACAAGCTCTCGGCCGCTCTGCTGGAGCGTGAGACCCTCGACGCCAACGACATCCGCGCCATCATCGATGGCAAGGAACTGCCCCCGTTGAAGCCTTCCGGCGGATCGGGAACTCCGGTGATCGATGTCCAGCAGGTGCTCAAGCCCGAACCTGGCCGGACCGGTGGCCTGCCCGAAGGCAGCCCCTCCCCGGCCTGATTCACAACGTCAGCCCACCCCACGAAAGGCAGCCTTCCCCGGGCTGCCTTTTTGTTGGCCGGCAGGAAGGGGCACGCCGGGGTTTGACATCGTGACGTTCGCAGTACAAGCATCATGATGTGCGAACGACGCTTACCCTGGAAGAGGGACGTGGCGGGCTCTCCTCAAAAGAGAAATCCGCACGTCAGGCGGGCTGAGTGACTGATCGGTGCCTCTGCGACAATATCTGCAGCATGTCTTCGCGTCTTTCCGCGCTGCTCCTCGCACCCCTGCTTCTGCTGGCCGGCTGCGGCTATCACTCCGTCAACTCCGCGGTTCACCTGCCCAACACCGTCCACACCGTCGCCATTCCCAGCTTCCGCAACAACACGAACTCGTACCACACCGAGGCCATGTTCACCCAGGCTGTGATTCGGGAGTTCAACAGCCGCACTTCCTACCGCATCGTCGCCGGACCAGACCCGGCTGCGGACGCCACCCTGCGCGGCACCATCACCACCTTCCAGATCATCCCGCTCACCTACGACAACATCACCGGCCAGACCTCCAGCTATCTGGTCACCGTCACCGCCCGGCTGTCTTTGGTTGACCGGCAGGAAAAGGTGCTGTGGCAGAACCCGTCGTACATGTTCCGCCAGCAGTACGAGCAGACCCTCGACCTCGCCAGCTTCATTCAGGAAGACACGGCTGCCACGCGCCGCCTCGCGCGCGACTTTGCCCAGTCCGCCGTCGCCGACATCCTCGAATCCTTCTAACTTGTTCAATGAATGCTGCTTCTGACCGGCTCGGAGCGCGCGCTTTGAATTTACCGCTGCGCTATGCGTGGCAAAGCCTGCGCGCTACACCCTACACCCTGATTCCTACGCTCTGTCCTTCTCCTGCCGCAGCGCATGCAGCACCACCCGCAGCATCTCGCTCTCCGGAGCCGGTTTCCCCGTCCAGATCTCGAACTGCCGCGCACCCTGCTGCACAAACATCTCCACACCCGTCACCACCGGCAGCCCCTTCTCCCGGGCCATGCGGATGAACGGTGTCTCGATGGGGTTATAGACCAGGTCGAAGACCAGCCTCGCGTTGATCTCCTTCGGCTCCAGCAGATACGCCGGCTTTACACCACGCATCCCGATCGGCGTAGCGTTCACGATCACGTCGAAGCTCATCTTCGCCAGCTGCTCCCGCCGGATTGTCTTCGCTTTCGCCTGCCGTGCCAGCTTCTTCGCGGCCTCCGGCGTCCGGTTCCAGATCGCAACATCCGCGCCCTTGTCCACCAGCCCAAACACCGCTGCCCGCGCCGCGCCGCCCGCGCCCAGCACCAAAACCCTCGCGCCCTTCAGCGACAGCCGCCGCTCCAGTGGCCGCACCACTGCCGCGACATCCGTATTGAATCCGTACAACTTCCCGTCCTGCGCCCGCACGACCGTGTTGCACGCGCCAATCTTCTCCGAAACCGCGTCCGTCTTCTCCAGGTGCTTCAGGATCTCCGTCTTCAGCGGCATGGTCACCGCCAGCCCGTGCAGCGGAACCGCCTCGACCAATGTCAGCAGATCGTTCATCCGCCCTGTCTGCAGGGGCAGAAACACCGCGTTGACCGTCTCTCGCCGGAACGCCATGTTGTGCATCAGCGGCGACAGCGAATGCCGCACCGGATTGCCGGTCACCCCATACACCTTCGTCGATGCGTCGATCTGGTCGATCCGCCACGTCTCCCGGAGCGTCCGCAGATCGATCTGTCCAGGTCCGGTTTCGCCGCCGGCGTGCGCCGAGGCGAAGGTGAAGACGCTGCCCGCCCGCAGCCCCAGTACCCGGCTGATCGTTCCCTGCTCGCCCATCGAGATGCCGATCAGGTTCGCCTCATCCCGCCGCCGGTCGAGGAAGCGCATCATGGTCACGTTGTCGGCCAGCGTCTTCGCCGTCGAGACAATCTTGATGAACTCCGCGTGGTAGGGCTTGATCCTTTCGAAGATTCCGTCCAGATCCTTCGTGCTCTCAAAGTCGTGATAGCTCACGATCAGAGCCGCCCCGCGCGCCCGCAGCCGCTCCAGCTGGGCCGGTTTGGTATGCTCGGCTGTTTGCAGCTCCACATCCACCAGATGGCATCCGGCTGCCGCGGCCTTTTCCAGGATTTCCAGCTCCGCCGCAATGGTTCCCTTAAACTTACCGCCGGCCACCACCCGCCGGCAGGTCGCAATCGCGGTTACCTCGCTGCGCTCGTACAAAAACTGTTTCAGTTTGGGCAGCGCCGCCAGCGGATTCGGCAAATAGTCCAGCCGAAACTCCACAAAATGATCTTCGCGAACGATCTTCTCGGCGTCTTCCAGCATCTCTGCCGGCGTCGAGCCCATGATCGCGACACAAATCTTCCCCAGGCGCGAGCGAATATACAGCGTCGACCCCGCTGGCGCGGCCCCATTCCTCTCCAGCGGCGCTTCCGCAGGCGCTTCCCGAGTTGCGGGTTTGCTCCCGCTCCCGTTTCCGTGCGCCGTCGAGCTCCGTTCTGCCACCGTGCCTGCCTTCATATCTGCAATTGACGCATCTTAAAGGCCTTTGCGTATCGATGCAACAAGGAACCATGTGCCACCTGTCGCCATGCGCTCCATTCCTCGATTGCCTGGGTTGGCCGGGCCCGCTGCCGCTGTGGGGACACTCCGCCTCACAGACGAATGGCCACGTCAGCAGAGGTTCCCAAAGCGGATTAACATCAGAATTTAGCTCGCATGCCAACTTCGTTCGCTAAAACCCGCGTCCGCTTCGCGCCTTCCCCCACCGGCTTCCTCCACATCGGTAACGCCCGCACAGCGCTGTACAACTGGCTCTTTGCCCGCCACACGAGCGGTGCCTTCCTTCTGCGTATCGAAGACACCGACCTTGACCGCAGCGAAGTCCGCCACGAAACACAGCTCATGGAAGATCTCCAGTGGCTGGGCCTCGACTGGGACGAGGGCCCTGGCGTCGAGGGTCCGCACGCCCCCTACCGCCAGTCTGAACGCCTCGGCATCTACCGCGAGCACACCGATCGCCTTCTGGCCGAGGGGAAAGCCTACCGCTGCTTCTGCACCACGGAGCAACTCGAAGCGGAGAGGGCGCAAGCCGCCGCCGAACATCGTCCCCAGATCTACTCCGGCCGCTGCCGCAACCTTCCGGAGTCCGAATCCGCCCGCTGTGCCGCAGCCGGCGAGCCCTTCGCTGTCCGCCTGCGTATCCCCGACCATCCATTGCGCTTCCACGACCTCGTTCGCGGCCTCGTCGAGTTCCCCAACGAAACCGTCAGCGACTTCATCCTGGTCCGATCTTCGGGAATGCCGGTGTACAACTACGTCGTCACCCTCGATGACGCGCTCATGGAGATCACCCACGTGATTCGCGGCGACGACCACATCTCCAACACTCCCAAGCAGGTCGCCATCTACGAGGCCTTTGGCTGGAAGCCGCCGGAGTTCGCTCACCTCTCCACTATCCTGGGCAGCGACCGCGAGCGCCTCTCCAAGCGCCACGGCGCCACCTCCGTCGCCAGCTTTCGCGAGATGGGCATTCTTCCCGAAGCCCTCGTCAACTACCTGGCGCTTCTCGGCTGGGGAGCGGAAGGCGGCACGCGCGAGATCTTCACCCTCGACGAGCTCTTTCAGGAGTTCCGCATCGAACGCGTCACCGCCTCGCCTGCGGTCTTCGACTGGGAAAAGCTCCACTGGCTCAACCGCCACTATCTCAAGGTGGCCGATCCCGCGCGCCTGTCCGACCTTGCCTGGCCTCATTTCGTTGCGGCGGGTCTGCTGCCGCCGCGCGATGCGGCGTCCGCGGACATCGCCACCTGGTTTCATAAGCTCCTCGCTCTGTTCCTCCCCGCCGTCAGCCAGCTGGACGAGCTTCCCGTCAAATCCGCGTTTGTCTTCCGCTTCGACCCGTCTGCCGCCCGCAGCAACGAGGAAAATATCCCCATACTCGCCGCCGAATCCGCGCAGAGAGTCCTCTCCGCCTTCGCCGCTCGCGTGCGCGCCCACGCCGGCCCCGTCACGCCCGAGCTTTTCAAGACCTGGATGAACGAGATCAAATCCGAGACCGGCGCGAAGGGCAAAGACCTTTTCCACCCAGTCCGTATCGCGCTCACCGGCTCCCATTCCGGTCCTGAATTCGACAAGCTTATCCCCATCATGGAAGAGGGCAGTCAGACTGGCTTGTCGACGCCGGTTCTCAGCGTCCGCCAGCGTGTCGAGCAGTTCCTGAGCGCCCGTTCATGAAAGAAATTTACTGGATCGAAGAAGGCCCGTCTTCGCGCCTGGCCATCGTGGCCAGACCCCGGGGAGGAGACTGGCTCCAGGAGGATTTGGCTGCGCTGAGGGCAGGCGGAATCGACGTCCTTGTTTCTCTTCTCGAACCGGGCGAAGCGGGAGAACTTGGCCTCGGCGACGAAGCCGCGCGCGCGGAGCAGGCCGGTATCCGATTTGTTTCGTATCCTATCCCCGACCGCTGGACGCCCGCGGATCTGGCTGGCTTTCAGGCTCTGGTATCTGACCTCTGTGATCGGGTGCAGGCGGGCCAGACGGTCGGCGCTCATTGCCGGGGCTGCATCGGCCGCTCCACCGTTCTCATCGCGTCCATCATGATGACGCTCGGAGCCGAGCCCGAAACGGCTCTCCGGGCTATCGAGCGCGCACGCGGCTGCCTCGTGCCCGATACCCCCGAACAGCGCGAGTGGATCCACAACTTCCGGCCGGGTCGAACGGTGTCGGACCCACGCCTCACCTTTCCTCGCAGCTGGCAGGCGGAGATCCTGCGGCGTCGGCCGCTTATCCTGCCGTCCCGCCAGTTCACCTATCCGCGCCAGGCGGAGGAGGTGGAGCGCGGAGCCCTCGAAGTTCTCGTCAGACCCGCGTCCGACGCGCCCTTCCTGGCCACGTTTGCTCTGGGATTCGCCGATCCCGCCGTCCCGACGGGTGTCTGGAGTTGCCCCCATCCCGACGACTTGTGTGCGGTCGCCGGCGGTTACGCCTATATCATCAATACCCAGGATTCACAGCAGTTTACCCATCTGCCGTTCCGACCGGTGCTCGACGTCTGGCCGTTGCCCGAACACCGATTGCTGCTTTTTGTGGGAAGTATTGCCGTCCTCGCCTGGGGTCCTGGCGGTCTGGCGTGGCAGTCGCCGCGTCTTTCCTCCGAGGGCCTTCATCTGACCGAAATCCGCGGCAACACGATCCAGGGTGTTGGCTGGGATCTGGTGACCGACCGTGAAACCTCTTTTGTCCTCGATCTGAAGGACGGCACGCTGCTCAACCGGCGCGTGGTCTGAGCCCGACCCTGCCCGGAGCTAAGCCACGGGCAATGCGGTTCGGTCAGCGTGCGTTTAGCCGTGGAGCATCCGCAGCGCCTGCACCGCGAAGCCGATCGCCAGCACGCCGGCGCCTTCCAGAAACAAAGCCCAAAGCACCCCGCGGAAACAGCCAGCGGTGCAATCGAGGGCACGGACGTCGTCGTGCGAGTCATCAACGCTGCCGGTGAGGGACGCAGCCGAGGCAAAGAACGTGGACCGGAAGGCAGAAATGCTGGTGTGCGAAGCAGACATTGGAACAACCTCCTGTTTTCGGTGCTGCGTAATTTTGTGGGGAGGAGGTGCAGCGACGAGGACCACTCTTTCATGTCCGCGCAGGCCGGCCAATGGCACTTTGGGTGGAGGCGTTTCCACTGGCTGGTGATTAACCAATCCAGCAAAGGAAAAGCCGCTCCATTGCGGAGCGGCTTTTGGTCTGATCGAGCCTTCGGAAACTACTCGTGCACGGTATCCACAAACGCCCGCAGCTTGCGCGAACGCGATGGATGGCGCAGCTTGCGCAGCGCCTTGGCTTCGATCTGGCGGATGCGCTCACGGGTGACCTGGAAGCTCTGCCCGACTTCCTCGAGCGTGTGCTCGGAGCCGTCTTCGAGGCCGAAGCGCATCTTCACCACGCGCTCTTCGCGGGGGGTGAGCGTGCGCAGCACCTGCGAGGTGTATTCCTTCAGGTTGACGCTGATCACGGCATCGGAAGGCGATACGGCCTGGCGGTCTTCGATGAAGTCGCCAAGGTGCGAATCCTCTTCCTCGCCGATGGGCGTCTCGAGGGAGATGGGCTCCTGCGCGATCTTCAGCACCTTGCGGACCTTCGCTACGGGAATATCCATCCGCTTGGCTATTTCTTCAGACGTAGGCTCGCGTCCCAGCTCCTGCACCAGCTGCCGCGAGGTGCGGATCAGCTTGTTGATGGTCTCGATCATGTGCACCGGGATGCGGATCGTTCTTGCCTGATCGGCAATGGCGCGCGTAATCGCCTGACGAATCCACCAGGTGGCGTAGGTCGAGAATTTGTAACCGCGGCGATACTCAAATTTGTCCACCGCCTTCATCAGGCCGATGTTGCCTTCCTGAATCAGGTCGAGGAACTGGAGGCCGCGGTTGGTGTACTTCTTGGCGATGGAGACGACCAGGCGCAGGTTGGCTTCGATCAGCTCGCGCTTGGCCTGCTCGGCGTCCATGTCGCCCTGGATCATCTCGCGCTGCGTGCGCTTGAGCTCGGCGATGGAGACGCCCGCCTCTTCCTCCAGCTTTTCGAGGTCGGTTTTGCAGTTCTTCTGCTGGCGGCGGTATTCCTTCTTCAGCTCCTCGCTGCGCGACTGCTCGAACTTCTGATCGAGCGAGCGGATCTGCCGTTCCAGGGTGCGCATGGCCTCGACGGTCTTGTTGACCTTGTCGAGCAGCCGTTTACGCTCCTGGTTTGTGTACTTCAGCTCGCGGACGATGCGCGACACGAGGACTTTCTCTCGCGCGATGCTCCAGCGCAGCTTGCGGTGCTCCTTCGGCTTCGCCTTCTGGGGCACAGTGACGAGCTTTTCCTCGAACAACTGCGCCTTTTTCTGGTGCTTGACCAACGTGTCGATGCGCCCGACGGTCTGGCGCACGCGCGCCTGTACCACCTCTTCGGTCAGCTCCTCGTCATCGAAGATGACGATTTCCTTGATGTTGCGCACGCCGCGCTTCAGGTCTTCGCCCAGGGCGACGATTTCGCGAATCACCACCGGTGAGCGCGAGATAGCCTTCAGCACGCGCAGCTGGCCGCGCTCGATGCGCCGCGCAATCTCCACTTCGCCTTCGCGCGTGAGCAGCGGCACGGTGCCCATCTCGCGCAGGTACATGCGCACCGGATCGTTGGTTTTCTCCAGCGTCCCCGGTGTCAGGTCCAGTTCAACGTCTTCGCCTTCTTCACCCTCGAACTCGTCGCGTTCGCCGCCGATCTTCGGGCCGCCCTCGAGGATGTCGATGCCCTGCGTCCCGATGGTTGTGATCAGGTCGTCAAGGTCATCAGGCGAATTCATGTCGCCTGGCAGGAGGTCGTTAACCTCGTTGTATGTCAGATAGCCCTTCTCTTTACCCGCATCGATGAGCTTCTGAATGTCTGCCTCGTATTTATCGTCAATCGCCAAGCGGATTGCTCCCCCGCATTGAATTTTCGGATCTGTCTGCCTGGAGTGGACGAGGTGCGATCAGGGCCATAAGAGGCGGATCCCGATGCGGCTCAGTGGCCGACGGGCATAGGGCGCACGTCTCCCCGGGACGTTCAGAATACCACGAAAACAGCCTAACTCCGGCAATTTCTGCCATTTCTGGGCCGTTCCGGCCTGAATACGTCGTGTCCTGGGGGCAAATCCTCAATCGTTTAGATGTGGAAAAGCCCAAATTGTTTCATGGGAACTGCAGATTCGATATTCGGTTGCTGCACTGACCGAACACCGTACGCCACGGTACCCTGTATCCGGAACCGCGCTCATGGCTGCCGACTTCGCCCAGCACGTCAAAGAACAGGCCGACATCGTGAAGATCATCGGCGATTATGTCCGCCTGAGGAAAGCCGGGGCGCAGAACTACAGCGGGCTGTGCCCCTTCCACAAGGAGAAGACGCCGTCGTTCAGCGTCCATGCCGGACGCCAGTTCTACCACTGCTTCGGCTGCGGGCAGTCCGGGGATATCTTTTCGTTCGTACAGAAGATCGAAAACGTCCCGTTTCCTGAGGCGGTCCGGGCGGTCGCCCAGAAGTGCGGCATACCGCTGCCGAAGCGCGAATTTGCCTCTCCCGAGGAAGCTGCGGAGCATCGCCAGCGCGGCAAGCTGCTGGAACTGCACGAGGTTGCGACGACGTGGTTTGAGGAGCAGCTGCGCTCGCCGGAAGGGGCACGGGCACGCGAATACCTGACGGGGCGAGGGCTTTCGGCGGAAGGGATGGCGAAATTCCGGATCGGGTTCGCGCCGGAATCCTTTCATGCGCTGCGCGAACGGCTTCAACCGCTGGCAGATCTGGAGACGCTGCGGCTCTCCGGCCTTTTTTCCTGGAAAGAGCAGGAGGACGGCAGTCCGGGCCCCATCTACTCCCGCTTCCGCAAGCGGGTGATGTTTCCCATTGCCAACGAGGCGGGACGGGTGATCGCTTTCACGGCGCGCACTCTGGAAACCGGAGAAAAGGCCGGGCCGAAATACCTGAACTCCTCGGAAACGCCGCTCTACTCCAAAGGGCACGTTCTCTTCAATCTCGACAAGGCGCGGCAGGCGATTCGCCAGGACGGCGGGGTGGTGCTGGTGGAAGGGCAGATGGACTGCATTTCCGTTTACCTGGCGGGGATTCCGAACGTGCTGGCCACCAGCGGCACGGCGTTCACCGAGATGCAGGTTCGTCTGCTGCGCCGGTACGCAACGCGGGTGATCGTCAACTTCGATCCCGATACCGCGGGCGCGAACGCGGCCGAGAAGTCGATCGCACTGCTCACCGAAGAGGGCTTTGACGTCCGGGTGCTGACGCTGGAGGGTGGACTCGATCCCGACCGCTACGTCCGGGAGCGGGGCGCTCGCGCCTATGCGCAGGCGCTGCGCGGCGCACCGTCCTTCCAGGATTACCTGATCGAGCGGGCGCGGCAGATGTTTCCTTCCCGCGATCCGAAGTCGAAAACCGAGGCACTGAATTTTTTGCTGCCGCACATCCGCCGGATTCCGAGCCGGATCGCGCGCGATGCGTTCGCCAACGACGCCGCGCAGGCCCTCGGAATCGATTCGGGGCTGGTTCGGGCCGAGCTGAAGGAAGCAGCGGCCAAACGTCGGGACGCACTTGTACCCCATGACCACGCTCTGACACGAGCGGAGCAGATCCTGCTGCAGGCCTTCTCGGGCCCGCGCTCCGGCGAAGGCTATCTGGCCGCGGAGGGCGCAGTTCACGAGCACGAGCGGGAGTTTGCCGCCATGCGCTCCGATGTTCGCGAGATGATCGAAGCTCTGCGTGTCCGGCCTGACGGAACCGATCCGCTGGCTGCGCTGACCTCGGAAGAGCAGCGGCGGATGCTGGCCGCGGTCTTTTTGTCGATCCACGATGCGGAGCCGCAGCCGAAGGAGGTGGAGGCCGCGGTGCTTTCCATCCGCCGGTCGGCTCTGGAGCAGGAGCAGCGTCAGCTGCGGGCGGAGATTGAAAGGGCTGAACGGGCCGGCCAGGCAGCAGAGGTTGCCCGGCTGAGCCTGGCCAAATCCGAACTGGACCGCCGTCTGCGCGAGATCGATTAGTGCGGGATTACGGCACTGTGGCCTTGTTGGTCGGCTATGGAGAGGGCAGTCAGACGTTGACGTCGGGAAGAATCAGGTCGTGCGCGGATTCTCGTCCACAGGGAACTGCGGACCCGGTTTGCCGGAAAGGCCAACGAGAGGGTCAGTCACAAATTCTTTCTTCCTCGAATTCGCGTAAACCTGCTCGATCGCTCGCACCATCCGCCCTACACAGCCTTGTCCATCGCCATAGCCTTGTCTATCGCCATAAAGTCCAGCGCCCGGATCAGATACGACTTCAGCTCCTTACGCGACACCACCGCGTCGAGGAAGCCGTGCTGCAGCAGGAACTCCGAACGCTGAAAGCCTTCGGGAAGCTTTTGCCGGATGGTTTGCTCGATGACGCGGGGTCCGGCGAATCCGATGAGGGCGCCGGGTTCAGCGATGTTCAGGTCACCCAGCATGGCAAAGCTTGCGGTAACCCCGCCGGTGGTCGGATCGGTCAGCACCGAGATGAACGGCACTCCGGCTTCGTCGAGGCGGGCGAGCGCCGTCGAGACCTTGGCCAGCTGCATCAGGCTCACAAT
Source organism: uncultured Acidobacteriota bacterium (assembly GCA_963825195.1). Taxonomy (GTDB): domain Bacteria; phylum Acidobacteriota; class Terriglobia; order Terriglobales; family Acidobacteriaceae; genus Palsa-343. Next base: position 1,520,509 of record CAWGSD010000005.1, on the reverse strand, counting down.
GCCTTCCATCATGCGCGCCCCGCCCGAGGCGGCGACGGTAATCAGCGGCTGACGGGTGTCGCAGGCGCGGTCCACAGCCCTGGCGATGGTTTCGCCGACGACCGCCCCCATGCTGCCCGCCAGAAAGCTGAACTCCATCACGCTGAGAACGACCCGGTGCGGGCCCAGTAATCCCAGGGCGTTGACCATGGCATCGTTGAGGCCGGTATCCGCCTGAGCTTTCGCCAGCTTGGCTTTATAGGACCTGAGATCGGAAAACTGCAGTGGATCGGTCGACTTCAGCTCCCCGTCCACCAGCTCAAAACCGGGTTCCAGAAGGCTTTCGATCCGGGCCTGCGCGCCGATCCTGCCATGCCTGCCGCATTTAGGACAGACCTGCAGGTTGGCATCCAGATCGGCCTTCCAAATGGTCTGTTCGCAGCCCTCGCACTTGATCCACAACCCCTCGGTGCGTACCCGGTTCGCTCCGGATTCGATCCTGTTATCTTCCCGTCTGAACCAGGACATGCCCTCTCCATAGGCCGGCTATCGGCCTGCGAACGTTAAAAAGAGATTATCTCCTGGGCGGAGATTCGGCGATGCCCGAGGCAGGTGCAGGCCCGGCAGAATGTCCGGAACCGGACGGCCGCTGTCTGCGTAGATTCTGTTGTGGGTTCGCAGGAGGCGTCAGACATGTATTGCAGCGCATGTGGTCAGCCGATTGATGCGTATCAGCCCTTTTGCCCGCGATGCGGGCGCCAGGTGACGCCGATCGCGACACCTGCTCCGCCGCCGTGGATTTGGACACGGGTTCATCGCCATGTGCACACGCTGGGCATCCTGTGGATCGCGTATGCGGCATGGGTCCTGCTGCGCTGGATTACGATCGTCCCCTTTCTGGCCGGATTTTTCCACGGCTGGGGCGCTCCCTTCGGGCATGGCTTCGACGGATTCTACAGTTGGTATGGATTCCCGTTCGCCCACATGCCCTGGTTCATTCCCCTGGTGACGGCGATTCTGGCGGCGCGCGCCGTACTGTGCGTGATTACCGGAATCGCGCTGCTGCGCCGGTCTCCCTGGGCCCGTGCCCTGGCCATCGTGACTGCATTTCTTACGCTCATCCGGCCGATTACGGGAACCGTGCTGGCGATCTACACGCTCTGGGTACTGCTGCCCAGCGCCTCAGGGCAGGAGTATGAGCAGATCTCGGTCAGCTGAGGCAGCAGCTAAGGGCCGGTTGGCTGGTAAAGCGGTTAGCTAAGGTCCGGTCAGCCAAGGTCCGGTCAGCTAAAAAGCGGTCGGCGAAAAGCCTGGGCAGGACAGCAGCCGCTGGGGTCGGAGTGGCAGCGGTCTCTCGGAAACAAGCTGCTGATTTATTCTTCGCTTTTTCCGCTAAACGGACCTTGGCTAACCGCTTCATCAGATAACCGCCGTTGAGCTGACCGGCCCTTCGCTGCCCGTACAATGGCTGCATGGATTTCCCTGTTACGCGGCTGCGCCGTTTGCGGCGGAATGAGCCGATGCGCGCGCTGGTCCGCGAAACGCGGCTGGAGCCGGGCGCTCTGATCCTGCCGCTGTTCGTATGCCCGGGAGAGGGCGTGCGGCGGGAGGTCGGCTCGATGCCGGGCGTGTTCAATCTCTCCGTCGATGAAGCGGTGAAGGAAGCGGAAGCGGCGGCGGGGCTGGGAATCGGCGGGCTGCTGCTTTTCGGGCTGCCGGAGAACAAAGACGAAGAGGGAACCGGCGCGTGGGACGATAACGGCATCGTGCAACAGGCTTTGCGGGCGCTGAAGGAGTCTTCCGCCGCGAAGAAGCTGGTGCTCATCGCCGATGTTTGCCTGTGCGAGTACACCTCCCACGGTCACTGCGGCATTGTGAAGCGGAACGGGGACGAGTACGAGATTGAGAATGACTCAACGCTGGGGCTGCTCGCCAAAGCAGGGGTGTCCCTGGCGCGGGCTGGTGCCGATGTGGTGGCGCCCAGCGATATGATGGACGGCCGCGTGGCCGCGATGCGGGATGCGCTGGACGAGGAAGGCTTCGAGCAGACGCCAATACTTTCTTATGCGGCGAAGTTCGCTTCGGCCTTCTATGGACCGTTTCGGGAGGCGGCGGACTCAGCCCCGCAGTTCGGCGATCGGCGCAGCTATCAGATGGATGGCGCCAATCTGCGCGAGGCGATGCGGGAGATCGACCTGGATCTGGGCGAGGGCGCGGATATGATCCTGATGAAGCCGGCTATGCCGTATCTGGATGTGATCCGGGCTGCGCGGGAACGCTTTGAAGTACCCATCGGGGCGTATCAGGTTTCGGGGGAATACTCCATGCTGCAGGCGGCCTTTGCGCGGGGGTGGCTGGAGCCGCAGCGTGCCATGCTGGAATCCCTGTTGTCGATCAGGCGGGCAGGGGCAGGGTTCATCGTGACTTACTTCGCACAGGAAGCGGCGAAGGCGCTGGGTGCTGGCCGCACGGGCGGACTCTCCTGACGGAGCCGAGCCGCTTCAGTTACAAGCCCTGGCTATTTCAATAAGACATCGCTGGCATCGGTTGGGCGATCAGGCTCAGTCCAGCTCGGCGAAGATCTCGCTGAGCTCGACGCGGATGGGGGTACCCGGAACCGTCAGGATGCCGGATTCGGGCTCCTGAAAGCCGGTTTTCGAGCAAACGTACGCCTTGCGCAGGCCGGGATCGATGATCCAGACGTGCTCCGTGGCGAAGACGAGGTAATCGTCGATGCGCTCGCGCATTTTGCGCAGTTTGTCCTCGGGCGAGAGGATCTCTATACAAATCAGGGGTGAACGGGTGACGACCTGTTCCTTGGGAGAGTCGCTGCGCATGACGCAGATATCCGGTACCCGGACCTTCCCAGGAGCCAGCCTGATTCGCTGTTCGGGAGTGACCCGAGTCTTCCACACGTCCTTGTTGTCGAAAAACAGCCGAAACAGCAGACCCTGGACCAACGAATGGTCGAATTCGCCCACGTTTCTTTCCTCAATCTCGCCGTCCACGTAGTCACAGTCGGGCCGGTAGCTGGTCGCCAGGTATTCTTCCACCGGAATCCGCACGGGCTGAGGATTGGCGCTCACGGAGACAGTATCGCGCCGAATGGGGGAGGAAGCTACAGAAAGCCGCGCGAATCCTCTGACGCTCCGGGTGCATCTTCCACCAGGGGACGCGGTGCGTACAATAAAGGGTTTGGGGCGAGTGAATGCGGCCTCCTTTCGGCGGTCCTGCGCATCTTTCCGCGAGCCTATCTTTCCTGAACGGAGCATTCTTTGGCAGAGACGATTTACGACGTTGCAATCCTCGGTGGAGGTCCCGCCGGATATACCGCGGCGATTCGCGCCGGACAGTACGGCCTGAAAGTCGCGCTGATTGAGAAGTCTGAGAAGCTGGGCGGCACCTGCCTGCACGTGGGCTGCATTCCCACCAAGTCGCTGCTCTTCAATGCCGAGGTTTACGACTACCTGAAGCACGCGAAGGAATACGGCATCGAAGGCCTGGGCGAGGGCAAGGTGAACTGGCAGGCGGTGCTCGACCGCAAGAACCAGATCATCGCCAAGCACACCAAGGGCCTCGACTTCCTCATGCGGAAGAACAAGGTCACGGTCGTCTCCGGATACGGAAAGCTGACCGGCCCGGCAAAGGACGGCGTGCTGACGCTGTCGGTGGAAGGCGGCAAGGGACCGGCCACGGTGCAGGCGAAGAATGTGATGCTGGCGACGGGCTCCGATGCGAAGCTGCTGCCCGGCCTGACCGCAGACGACACCATTCTGACCAACATCGAAATTCTCTCGCTCAAGCAGATTCCCAAATCGCTGGCCATTATCGGCGCGGGCGCGGTGGGCGTAGAGTTCGGCTCGATCTACCGCAGCTTCGGATCGGAGATCAGCATTATCGAGTTCCTGCCGCGCGTAGTGCCCAACGAGGACGAGGACGTGAGCAAGGAGCTGGCGCGCACCTTCAAGAAGCGCGGCATCGACATCAACGTCGGCGCCAAGGTGGAGAAAGTCGAGAAAACGAAGACCGGCGCGAAGGTGACCTTCACCGCGTCTGATGGCAAGCAGGTGGTGAAGGAAGCTGAAAAGGTGCTGGTGGCCGTAGGCCGCGCGCCGCGCACGGAGAACATTGGGCTCGAGACGACGAAGATCAAGTCGGAGCGCGGGTTCATCCGGGTGAACGAGTGGATGCAGACCGAGGAGCCGGGCATCTACGCGATCGGCGACATCGTGGCCGGGTTTCCGCAGCTGGCGCACACCGGCGCGATGGCGGGCATGGTGGTCGCAGCGAAGATCGCCGGGAAATATGCGCGTCCGATGCGCCGTGACCGGGTTCCCGCCTGCACCTACACCGAGCCACAGATCGGCAGCGTAGGTCTAACGGAAGCGCAGGCCAAAGAGGCTGGCTATCAGGTGAAGGTGGGCAAATTCCCCTTCTCGGCCAATTCGAAGGCCTCCATCGTGAATTCGCATGAGGGCTTCGTCAAAGTGGTCGCCGACGCCAAATACGGCGAGGTGCTCGGCGTTCACATCATTGGGCCGCAGGCGACGGAGCTGATCGCCGAAGCGGTGACCGCGATGGAACTGGAAGCCACGGTGGACGAGATGATGTTCACGATTCACGCCCACCCGACTCTGGCCGAGGCGATGCTGGATGGATTCGGCAGCGTCGAGGGGATGGCGATCAACGTGTAGGCGAGCGGGGCGGTTTGCCGCCTCGCGTGTCGAGGAAGGTGCGGCATGCGGAACGAATTCACAGCGGTGATTGAGCGTGACGGAGACTGGTTCGTTGGCTGGTCTCCGGAGATCCCGGGCTCCAATGGCCAGGGAAAGACTCTGGAAGAATGCCGAAAGAACCTTGCTGCCGCAATTCAGCTGATTCTCGAGGATCGTCGCGCAGACGGACTACGCGGTCTTCCCGATGATGCCATCAGGGAAGTCGTTACGATCCCGTGAAACGCGAGGCTCTGCTGCGCCATCTTCGCCTTCATGGCTGTTACCTCAAGCGAGAAGGTGCTGCCCATTCGCTCTGGACCAATCCGCAGACAGGTCAGATGGAGGCAGTTCCGCGCCACAACGAAATAGCTGATCTGCTTGCCAGGAAAATCTGTCGAGGGCTGTCCCTTCCAGTGCCCGGACGTGAAGGATGATCCTCAATCTCATTGAGCTCGGCCGCGTTCCTTACGCTGAGGGACTGACACTGCAGCGGCAGCTCGTCGAGGCTCGGCACGACGGCCGCATCGGCAACACCCTGGTCCTGCTCGAACACCCGCCGGTGCTGACGCTGGGGCGCAATGCCAGCCGCGCCAACATCCTGGCCAGCGATGAGTTCCTGGCGTATCGCGGCGTTGAGATCCATGAGATCAACCGCGGCGGCGACGTGACGTATCATGGGCCGGGCCAGCTGGTCGGCTATCCCATCTTCGATCTGCGCAGCTTCAACCCGCGTCTGGGCGCCGTCGATTACGTGCGCAGGATGGAAGAGGCGCTGATCCGCGCCTGTGGCGACTTCGGCGTGCAGACCACCCGCGTCCCGGGACGCACCGGCGTCTGGAGCCGTGCCAGCGGCAGCATATTGGAGAAGAAAATTGCAGCGATCGGCGTCCATATCTCGCGCGGCATTACCTCGCATGGGTTTGCGCTGAACGTCAATCCTGATCTGCGCGATTTCGAGCTGATCGTGCCCTGCGGCATCGCCGATCGCGCGGTGACCAGCCTCGAATGTGAGGCCGACCCGCCGCCGTCCGGGGAGGCCGTCCGGAACGCAGTTGCGCGGCAGTTCGGGCACGTCTTTGGCCACCAGGTGCTGTGGGTCGAGTCAGTGGCGGACTTGCTGCCGGAGGTTTCGGTGCCAGCCAGTTAGCCGCTCCGACGCAGCCTTTTCCGGCGCAGTACCGGATTTATAATCATCTTTTGCGCCGCACCTCTGTTTCCTTCAACCTGCGCACCTCAAGACTTGTCGCAATGCGGAGAAAAAATCATGCCAACCGACGTCCTGATGCCCCAGATGGGCGAATCGATTTTCGAGGGCACCATCACCAAATGGCTCAAGAAGCCCGGCGACAGCGTACAGCGCGATGAGCCGCTCTTTGAAATTTCCACGGACAAGGTGGACGCAGAGATTCCCTCGCCGGCGGCCGGCGTTCTGACGGAGATCAAGGCGGCGGAAGGCTCGACCGTGCAGGTGAACTCGGTGGTCGGGGTGATCGGCGAAGCGGGCTCCGATGGCGCAAAAGCGCCCGCAGCGCAGCCGGCCCCGGCTAAGGCCGAGCAGGGGAAGGCCGCGGCTCCGCCTGCCGAGCAGGCCCAGCCCCCGGCTGCGGCGGCGGCAGATCCGGAGGCCACAGGCGCGCGTCAGGATGTGATCATGCCGCAGATGGGCGAGTCCATCTTCGAAGGCACCATCACCAAGTGGCTGAAGCAGGTCGGCGACACGGTGCAGCGCGACGAGCCGCTGTTTGAAATCTCGACCGACAAGGTGGACGCTGAGATTCCTTCGCCGGCGGCTGGCGTGCTCTCCGAGATCAAAGTTCCGGCAGGACAGACGGCGCAGATCAATACCGTCGTTGCCGTAATCGGCGGCGCGGCCGGTGCGGCGGCATCCGCTCCGGCAGCCGCTGCCCCGGCTGCGGCTGCACCCACTGCCACTGCACAGGCTGCCACTGCACCTGCTGCTGAAGAGGAGCCGGTTTCAGCGGACGCCGAGCACGTGCGCTCCTCGCCGCTGGTGCGGAAGATCGCGCACGAGAACAACGTCGACCTGGGCGCGGTTCCAGGGACCGGTGCCGGTGGCCGCATCACCAAGGAAGACATTCTGGCGCACATCGAGAAGGGCGGCGCTGCGACTGCTCCGGCGCGGCCTGCCGCTGCACCGGCGCTCCGGCTGCTGCCCCGGCTGCGGCGAAACCAGCAGCCCCTGCTCCCGCGGCCGCGCCGTTGCCCGGCGACCTGGTGCCGCTGAGCCGCATGCGCTCGATCATCGCGCAGCGCATGGTGGAGTCGAAGCGCACCAGCCCGCACGTGCACACCGTCTTCAAGATCGACTTCACCCGCATCGTGAAGCTGCGCGAGAAGGAGAAGAACAAGTACGAGCAGCGCAACGGCGTGAAGCTGACCTACATGCCGTTCATCACGCGCGCCGTCATCGCGAACGCTGCGCAAGATGCCGATCGTGAATGCCTCGATGGAAGGCGACGCGATCCGCTACCACCAGAACATCAACATCGGCATCGCCGTGGCGCTGGAGTGGGGGCTGATCGTGCCGGTGATCAAGCAGGCGGAGGAGAAGAGCTTCCTCGGCATCGCCCGAGCCATTGTCGATCTGGCGGAGCGCGCGCGCGGCAAGAAGCTGAAGCCGGACGAGGTTGGCTCCGGCACTTTCACCATTACTAATCCCGGCATCTTTGGCGAGCAGTTCGGCACGCCGATCATCAATCAGCCGGAGAGCGCCGATTCTCGGCGTCGGCGGCCTCTTCAAGGAGCCGGCGGTGGTGACCGGCGCTGACGGCACCGACTCCATTGCTATTCGGCACTTCCTGCACCTGACGCTGGGCTTCGATCACCGCATCGATCGACGGAGCCGATGCCGGCAAGTTCATGGCGGAGGTGAAGAAGTACCTGGAGAACTGGTCGGAGGACATCGGCTGAGGACTGGCCGTCCAGGCGGACGCGCTTCGCGCAGGACTTCGGCGGAGGGGATACCCCGCCTCCCATGGCTGTGTTTTTTGCAATTGCCGAATCAATGGCTTAGCGGTGTTGTCGAGCTCGACAACACCTACAACCGCGACTCCGCCTCCAGCACCCGTTCGATCGCTTCCTGCGGAGTAGCCCCGACCGCGGAGAGATGGCCCATCTTGCGCGCCTTGCGGGGCTGGTGCTTCTCGTAAAGATGCAACGCGGACGCCCGGCACGGCGAGTGCGCGGTCGAAGTGGGGCGGATGATCGAGCCAGAGATCGCCCAGCAGGTTCGCGATGGCGGCCGGCTGCACGATGGAGACGTCGCCCAGCGGCAGGTCGCAGACGGCGCGCACGCACTGCTCGAACTGGCTGGTGACGCAGGCGCGCTCGCTGGCGTGGTAGCTGTTGTGCGGGCGCGGCGCGAGTTCGTTGACCAGCAGCTCGCCGTCTTTGGTCAGAAACATCTCGACGGCCAGCAGCCCTTCCAGCGTGAACGAGTCGGCGATGGCACAGGCCAGCTTTTGCGCCTGCGCTTCGATCTGCGGCGACACCGAGCGAGGGGATCACGCTCCAGACGAGGATCTGCTTTTCGTGATGATTGGTCGCCGAGGGGAAGCTCTTCGTCTCGCCGCTCGGCGAGCGAGCGACCATGACGGAGATTTCACGGTCCAGATCGAGAGCCTGTTCGACGACGCAGGGCTGCTGGCCGAGCAGACGCCATGCCTCGGCGGGCGTGATGCTGTCGCCGAAACCAATCTTCACCTGGCTGCGGCCGTCGTAGCCGCCTGTGGCGCTCTTGACGAAACAGCGGCCGCCCAGCACGGTGATGGCCTCGGCCAAATCCTGTTCAGAGCGGGCGGCATGCCAGGGGCCGAGGGGGAAGCCGCGCTCGCGTAGCCAGTCCTTTTGCCGGATGCGGTTCTGAATGACGCGCAGCAAATCGGCCGAGGGGCGCACCGGCGCGTATTTAGCCGCAGCTTCCAGACAGGCCACGGAGACCTGCTCGATTTCGAGAGTGACGACATCGGAGCCGCGGGCCAGATCAGTGGCTGCCTGCACATCGTCCCATCCGCCCTCAAAACACGCATCGACCACGAAGCGCGCCGGACAGGAAGGATCGGGATCCATGACGTGGATGCGGTAGCCGAAGGAGCGGGCCGCCATGGCGACCATGCGTCCAAGCTGGCCGCCGCCGAGGATGCCGATGGTGGCGCCGGGAAGGATGGCGCTCATGCGGGGAGATCCTGGGTGAGGACTTCTTTGGTCCGCGCCTCGCGCCAGTTGCGCAGCCGATCGCGCAGATCCGGATCGGTGGTGGCGAGGATTTCGATGGCCAGCAGCGCGGCGTTGGCGGCGCCGGGCTTGCCGATGGCGAGAGTGCCGACGGGCACACCTTTCGGCATTTGCACGATGGAGAGCAACGAATCGACTCCCTGTAGCATGGTGGCGGAAATAGGCACGCCGAGCACGGGCACCAGAGTTTTGGCGGCGAGCATGCCGGGCAGATGCGCGGCGCCGCCGGCTCCGGCAATGATGACGCGCAGGCCACGCGACTCGGCCTGCGCGGCGAAGTCGAAAAGCAGATCGGGCGTGCGGTGGGCGGAGACAACCTTCGCCTCATGGGGGATGGCGAATTCGCGCAGGATTTCAACCGCCGGCGCGAGGGTTTCGTAGTCGCTTTTCGATCCCATGACCACAGCGACGAGGGGACTAGGTTTCACTGGTTGATTCTATAGAAAAGCAGGGCACAGAGCTTAGGGCCAGTGGTCAGCACAGACCACAGGAAGATTGGGGGCTTTGTCCCCCGATCGTCAAACCATTTCACTTCCTGCGCAGAAAATCGATCAGGAACTGCACCAGGGTGAGCAGGCCACCGATGGCGATGGCGAAGCCGCGGGCGTTCTGAAAGCGCTCTTCGTGCTGGGTGACGCGCTGCTCGATCGAGCCGATGCGTCCGGAGTTGCCGTCGCCGACCAGGGTCGTCATCTGGTTCTTCAATACGGACAGGTCGGCGAGGACCTGCGCTTCAAATTCAGTCATGGTTTTCTGTTCCTGGGAATCTCGCGCGGGAGGGACCGAAAGCAGGTCCCTCGGCTACGTTTCGCTTTGCTCGGGATGACAACATGAGGTTTGGTTTGCCTGATGCTGCTCGAAGGTCTCACGAACCGGACAGCGGCAGGTTCACAAAGACGGCGCTGGAGAAGCGCGAGTAGTTGGGCGGCGTCGAGCCGTCGTACATGCGGATGTAGTACTGTTCGATGGCCGCCTCGCGCGGGATGCTGAAGTTGGCGACCGGGGAGCGCAGCACCAGATCGGGGCCCGGCCCGGCAGAGAAGGCCCAGTCACGACGCCGTACTTCAAAGCCGCCGCCAGTGGGAGGCGCAGCATTGGCCGCGATCTGGATGATGCTGCCGGTGACGGAGGTGACGGCCAGCGTATTCAGATTGGCGAGCGGCGGCGTAGTCTCCGGCTGCTGCGGCAGCCATGCATCGGCAGGAATAGTAGAGGCGGTCTTGATGGCGAGTTCGTCGGCCCAGTCGTTGGCGAAGGCGATGGTGTATTGCACGAGACCAGGGGCGCTGCAGGCCACATCGATCTGCACATTGCGGACGACCAAATTAGCCGTGAGGCCGGCCGAGGCGGACGCGATGGCGAGGACGTCTCCAGGCCAGATGTCACCCTGCTGCTCGGCATTCCACGCAGTGTATTTGCCGGACCACGCGGCAGCGCGGCTGGTGGCGACGGCGAGCATGGCGGAGGCTGCATTTTCGCAGTCCGCCGAACTGCGCGGCACCGGGCTGGTGACGGAGCCGATCCAGCACGCGGTGCCGGGCAGCTTGCCGCCATTGCTTTCGCTGGCGATGCTGGCCGCGCTGGCCATGCGCGCGACCGAGCGGCGGCTGGTGCGATAGCGAAATGGCAATCTGTTCGCCGGCCTGCGGCGTACTGGTCGGATAGAAGCGCAGCTTGCCGGTGCGCTCCACAATACAGTCGGCGCCCTGCGCGGTGGTGCCCAGACGGCGCACGATTAGGCTGCCATTCAGCGGCGTGCTCGTGACCCATACCGGCCCCTGTTGCTGCACGCTGACGCTGCCGATGCTGCACTGGAGAAAGCTGGCGTTCAGCGGGGCGAAGGTGCAGGTGGGCGGCACAACCGGCATGGTTCCGGAGTAGAGGATGACGGGGGCTCCGGCTAAGCCGTTACTGGTGTCCTGGATTTCAAGCACCGCAGTGGCCCCGGTGTTGACGAAGTCCGCGCCGAAGCGCTCCGTGCCGCCGTCGGTGCCGACCGCGTAGTAGGCCTGGTGGATGCGCTGCAACTCATTCGCATAGAAACGTAACCTCAGCGTATACAAATGTCCGGCAGCCGGACTGAAGGTACTACCGGCCACGATTCCGTTCACGAGCGGAGAGACAGTTGTAGCGCCGTTAGACAGGGCAATCTGAAATCCCAGAAGACAATTGGGCAGCGTGGGACCACCGCCTCCAAACAGACCGTTGAGGATGCCCGCAGTTTGCGCGCCGAACTGAACGCCGGCGGCCTCGATGACGATGGATCCGCCCAGTTCGAGATTCGAAATAGCGAAGACCATGGTGACGCCCAGGGAGCCATTGCCGCCGTTGCAGGTCAGGCCAGCCGAGGTGATCGAGATATCCCCGGCCGGGTCGTCGACCATCCAGATCTGCGGGTTGATGGCTGGTCCCTGAAAGAGATCAGTCAGCGGCCTGGCCTGTGACGCTGGTGGGACATAAGGCTCGCGCGTGAGGTCAAAGAGCAGGGTGGTGCCGTCGCCCTGAAAAAATTCTGTGACGTAAGCGGAGGGCTCGGCCTCGCCGCAGACGGTAACGTCGTTGGCCAGAGCTTTGACGGCGGCCACTTCGAGGTTGCTGAGAGAGAGGGTTCCCTGGCTCTCGCTGAGCGAATGGGTCACAAAGCCGACGGGGGCGAGGGTCAGCGTGCCGTTCATCAGGCGCCATGCATTGCGCGTGAAATTGGCGAGAGAGCCGGTGTTCTCGGCCCAGGTGCGGCTGCTTTCGGTTTGGAATTGACCGATGTTCTGTACGGCCTGGGTCAGGGACTGGGTGATGCCGCCGGTCTGCATACGCGCGAGCAGGGCCTGCAGCGCCTGTCCGGCAGTTCCCCCGCAGATCGCGCCGGTTTGGGGAATGGGCTGGCGGCTGAGCAGAATATCGTCGCTGATGGCGGAGACAACCGCCTGATAGACAGCGCCCATGGTTCCCTGGCCCGTCAGCTCGAGCGCAGGCTCGGTAGCGAGATAGCCCGTGAACAGGATGTTGCCGCTGTCGTCTGCGACGGTTATACGGCCGTTGCGTGCAGGCGTCGCGAGACCTGCCGAAGGCAATAGTGTAACCGTGCACGTTACAGGATCATTCAGCCGGCGCAGGATACGGAAAGGACAGTCTGCCACGATGGAACTGGTGTAATCAACCGGGCCGTTGCCGTCGTAGTTGTCGATGGTGAGCTTCAAGGGCGCCTCCGATTACACCAGGGTTATGGAACTGGGCAGAAAGCTGCGGAAACAGACGACCTGTTCACCATCGTTGCTGTCGGTGACGGGCAAGGCGCGGAACGCGGCACTGAGGGCGATGCGTTCGAGCGGGGCGATCAGGGGCGTGGTGCTTTCGGCTGCTCCGCCGAGTGCCTGCAGGCGCGGGTAATGGAAGAGGATGCGCTCGCCCTGCTCGCCGGGAATAACGAAGAGCGCGGACCACTCCTGAAAGAAGCTGCCTCCTTCGCGGTCGACGAATCCCGAGATGGGTTGTACACGCATGCCGGACGCGGGAATGCCGGCGATCAGCGGCTGGGCCAGTTGCAGGCCAGGGTTTGTTCCGGTACCGACTGCGGCGACGCGGGCGACGTTGAAGGAGACGCGGCGGATGTAGTCGGGGTCGCTGTTCACGGCAGCAGCACTGGTTACATAAGCAGCGAAGACTCCGCTGCCAACGAAGCCGGTTTGTCCTGCGTAGTCGAGGTCAACGGTCACCAGCGAGTTTGCGGAGAATCCCGCGGCATCGGAGGCAGCGAGCGCGAGGAACGTTGCCGTCGATCCGACGGCAAGGTTGAGCGGCGGTATGCCCTTGCTGCCCGAGCCACTGGCCGCGCCACCGGCGGCGGGCACGATGAGGTTCATGTGCTGCGATCCGGCGGCGAGCGCCATGGAGAGCTTGCTCCACGCCTTGAAGCGGAAGGAAAGTGTGGCATCGACAGTTTGGCGCACCTGATACTGCGTGGCGGCTGGGCTGCCGGTGACCAGATCGCCGAATTTGCTCGTGGATTTGCGGGCGAAGTTCTCGATCCATCCCAGGTCGATCCAGGGGGCCGGCGGTGCATCCAGAGCGAACTGTCCGTTGACGGAGGGATCGAAGAGCGTCGGCACGCGATGGACGCGGTCGACCGGCGCGAAGTAAGCGCGCACCGTGCGTCCGATGGGAGGCAGAGCGCGCATCGGTGTGACAGCGGGTGTGCTCATTGTTCTCCCTGCTCCTGAAAGGCAAAAACGGTAACCTTGGCGGTTCGGCTGAGGCGATCGCGTTCGGTGATGACGGGGCCGAACTGCGGCTCGGACCAGAAGACCATCGTTTCCATGGCCGCAGCAGGATTCTGGGTGTAGTTCATCTTTTGTGCCGAATACGGATACAAAAGCTTCAGCACCTCGTAGTCCATTTCTTCGAGAGCCCGGCCGCGATCGAGCCCCGCGTTGGCCTGGGTGCCTGCGGTCGCGTACTGGATCTCGCAGGTCATCTGCGCGAGAATCGCGGGCAGCTGCATATCGGCCTGCAATGCCGTCCAGCTGAGGGCGAAGGCATCGAGGACGGGCTGGGCCATAGGGGCCTCGGCATCCTCTACCAGAATGCCGGGCCGGGAGACAGCGCGCAGCGTCATGGTGCGGGCCGGATTCACCGCGGCCAGACGGCTGCGCAGCGTGATGTAAAACGTATCTTTCGCATTCTGCATAAGTCACCTTGAAAAGCAGAGCACAGAGCTCAGGGCACAGAGGCTCCGGGTATGGATGGCGCATCGGCCGTCACGAAATATTCCGAAGGACGGTAAGCTGCGCGAAAGCCGAAGCGGATAAGCGTTCCGTGGTTGTTACATTTGCCATTCGCCGCAGGCTTCCTGTAACAGAAGCCGATACAGATATGCTTCGCCCTGGGTCTCCGAGGCGGAAAAGGCCATGATGTGGAAGAGCTTGCCGGCGACGACTACGCCTCCGGCCATGGTGAACAGGCACTGCGCGGAGCTGAGCTGGAGCTGCGAGACCTGCGCGGCGACGGCATCGGCCGAAACCAGCAGCTCGTATTTCGGCAGCTGATTGTCCTCGAGATTCACCCGGGATTTGCGGAAGACAACTGGTGACAGCGGCAGTGACACATAGGCGGGGGCGTCGAGCCCTATCTGTCCGGCATTCGAAGAATCGGCCGGGAGCGGTGGCATCTGCAGGCAGGCCGTCGTTCCGCCGTTGGCGCGCAACAGAGCCGCGGCGGCGCGACGCGCCGCATCGCAGGGAATTTGTGTGCTCAGGTCGGCCATGGCTATCCCATCCTTACGGAGACCCACGGCTGCAGCATCGCCTGCACCGTGACGTCGATCAGCGCTCCGGAAAAGTACTGGAGCTGCAGGGTGTCGAGTTTCGAGGACTTCACGTTCAGTCCGGGTGTGGCCTGGGCGTTCTTCACAATCTGCGCGCAGGCGCACTTAATCGCGTTGGGGAGCGTCGCGAGGCCCGCGGTATATGTCACCTGCACTTCGTTGTAGGGCAGGCCCAGGATGTTGAGCGGGAAGATCAGCTCGCCGGTGTCGGCGACAAAGTCGATGGTTGTGGGGTCGACGGTAGTCCACGATCCGGGGAGGGAAAAGGCCCAGAGCACTTCTTCCTGCAGCGGGTAAACCATCTGCCCGCGCCGCGGCTTCGCATAACGCGCCTGCATGGAGAGGAACGGAGAAGTGGCGGGCGCCACCGCGACCAGCGGCAGATGGCTCAGGCGCGCGGTCTGCGATCCCTCCACGATGCGCAGGCGCTCGGTGTACTGGGTGGGATTGAGGCTGGTGCGGCGGCAGTGGCAGTCGATGAGAGATGAAGCCGCGGTGATCCAGTCGTCGGTGACATCGGGAGCCAGCCCGTACGTCTGATATTCGGTTGGCTGCAGATAGCAAGCCATAGGTTCTCCTGCACAACAGAGTTCAGAGTTGAGGGGACAAGGCGGTCAGGGATGAAGCGGCCGGAAGTGAAGCGGCCAGCAGGCGGAGTGGCTGGTTGGCTCACCCGCTGCTGTGCGTGCTGCCCGTCCTGGCGCAGACAAGTTGACCGCGTTTCCACGGACCGTTTCTCTCCTGGCCGCCCGATCCCTGCCTTTCATCTACCGGTCGACCAGCACCTGGTAGTGGGCGTAGTTCGCGCCCTTGACCACCGGCGCGCCGAACTTGACCACCACGTGCTGCGACGCCAGCGAGCCGGGTACGCCGAGCTGGAAGACACGCGGATTGGGATCGCTGAGCCAGTGGTACTCAATCAGATCCTCGGTGACGATGTAGGCGGGCAGCACCGCGTTGCCGGAGCCCGGCGTGCCGGTGTAAGCCAGCGACCACTCGGGAATGAGGGGCAGCTCGCCCGCCTGGGTGGTGAGCATCTTCACCGTGAAGCCGGCAGCGATTTCCTTTGTGTTCAGGATGACGTTGAACTCGGACTTCATCTCGCGGTCGATCAGGTCGAGCAGCACCGGATTGGCGTAGATGGCGGTAGGCCGCACCGCATAGCTGGTGTTGGCCACCATCTGCGCGATGATCGACTTCAGGCCGTCGGTGATGGAGGCAGTGGTGCCGATGGTGGTGGTGTTGCCGCCGGCGGCGATCTGTGCGGCTGCGCCAAAGTACTGCATGGTGGTGGGCGTGCTCAGCGAAGTGTCGTTGCCGTTCCACAGGGCCACATCGTGGGCCAGCATCACGCCTTCGATGGTGTCCACCAGGTCCTTCGCCTGCAGATAGGCGAACTGCTTCTGCTGCGCGCCCAGCTCCATGTCGAAGAGGTTGTAGTTCAGCTGCGCGACGATGGCCTTCAGCGGCACGCTGCGCTCCACGCGGGTGGGCGTAACCACGGGCGCCACGATGTTGCGCGGATCGACGAAACCGGCCGTGGAGGGATTGGGAATCGCCGTCTGCTCGAAGTAGCGCGACGGGTGACCCGTAGCCGGAACCTGCTTAATGCGCTGGCCGAACATGTTGCGGCGGCGCACGATGTCGAGGATCTCGGTCTGATACATCGGAACTTCGATCGCGCCGGGCCCGATGTAGTCGGCGGCGGCGTGGATGTCGAGGAAATTGGCGGTCATAGCTTCCTTTCGTGAGAAGAATTCGTGGGCAAAAATGAAGAGCCGGCGCGTGCACGCCGGCTCCGGACTTCCGTGCAGGGTGGCTGCGATCAGCCGGCCATGCCGGCGCGCAGCAGCTGCGCCTTCACGGCAATGCGCTGCTCCAGGCTGAGGCCGTGGAGCGCCTCGTCCAGCGCGCCCGCTTCCACCGACTCGAGCGACGTGATCCCCTGCTTGGCCAGGAACTGCACCGTCGATGCAGGGACGGTCCTGCGTGCAGAGGCGGCCGGAGGCTCGGCCTTCGCTTCGATCTGCGCGCGCAGCTCGGCGATCCGCTGTTCGGCGGATTCGAGCTTCTGCTCCAGCTCGGCCTCGCGGCTGCCGGCGTGGCTCGTCTCCACGGCGGCGACCATCTTCCGTACCTCGCCCTCGCGCTCTTCCAGCATGGCCAGCGTCCGCTCGAACAGAGACGCGGCGGCTTCCAGTCGGGCTTCCATGCGCTCCATACCTTCGCTCAGCGCGCCCATGCATTCACCTGCCTGTGCTTCCATATTGATTCCTTTCTTCTGTCAGTGCTCCGGACGGCTGCGGCTGCTCCGCTCCGGCTGTTTCGGTTGGCGCCGGCAAGGACATGCGGCGCGGGACTGCTGTGCGGCGGCGTCGAACGACAGCGCTGCACCGGAGTTTCCGGTGAACCTGCCCGCGGGGGCAGAGAGCCAAGCGCGAAGGAAGTGCCGCGATACGCGGCCTTCTCCCGCAGCAGAATGGCCGCTCCGGTGAAGGTCGCCCTGGTCAGCGTCCAGACTTCCGCACGCATATCCTCGACGTGCGCGTCGGCCAGCTCCCAGGACATACCCATGGCGCCGGACGGCCCTTGCCCCACCTGCCGCTCCACCTCGGGAAAATCCTTCGCGTACAGATAACCGGCGACGCGCAGCTGCGAGCCGTCCACATCCGCCTGCGTGATGATGCCGCACTTGCGCCGCGCATCATGTCCGTCCCACGACGGCACGTAATCGACCGCCATGCCCAGCAGCGAGGGCAGAGCAGCAAGGGCGGCGGCCCGGGTCAGGATCACGCGATGGCCGCGCGCACCTGACGGAGGCCTGGTGCTGGGCTCATCCACCAGCGTCAGCACTCCGGTAAACGGCGCGCGGTTGGGATGGCCCGCCACTTCCGGCAGCATGACTGCCATAGCTTCCAGTCTCATTGCATCTCCTGGCCTTCCTGGTCTTCCTGGTTTTTGTGTTCCTGATCGTTCTGATCTGTAACCGTGATCGTGCTCTTTCCTTCCTCTGCGCCGCTATGCGCCGCCGGCAGCGGCGCCAGTCCCCGCATCGCGCGCACCTCGTCAATGGTGAGCACGCCGGCGGCCAGCAGCGCGGTCTGCATCTGCACCTCCTGCATCTCGTCGATAGCGTCGAGATCGTTGAAGACGAATTCGAACTCCGGCCAGCCCAGGCGCTTGGCGAAGAGGTCGCGCGTGAGGTGCTCGGCGACCAGGCGCGCGAGCGGAACGATGGCGCTGTGGAACACCTCATCGACCAGCTCCGCCGCGGTGGAGCGATTCACATCCTGCTCGAGGCCCAGCAGCATCGGGGGCAGGGAGAAGGCATTCGCCACCATGCGGATGAGGAATTCCTGCCAGGTGAGGCGCAGGTCGGCATCGGTTCCGGCGGCGAAGCGCAGGACCTCCGGCTTCTGCTCGGTGCTCAGCAGCGGCACCCGCCCCGTGCCCTCGATCTCGTCCTGCCACCAGCGGATGAGCCGCTCATGCTGCGCGGGCGTGGTCTCGTTCAGCCACAGCGCGTACTGGACCACCGCGTTGCTGGCCAGCTTGCCGGCATAGCGATGCGCGCTGAGAAACGAATTCACGGTCTCGAAGGCGACCTCCAGCGGCCCCAGCCCGAAGGGGGTGTGGCTGCGCGGGTTCATGCGCACGTAGATCAGCTGCCGGTCCTCGAGCGGGATCACCGCACCGGCGCCGGCCAGGCCCGTAGCCTGAGCGAAGCGCACCGAGTCCGGCCTGCCATCCCACCTGGGATCGATGCGGATGGTCGCGCCGTCCACCGGCCACAGCTCGAAGGGCTGGGCCGGGTTGCCGGTCAGCTCCATCTCGATGGCGCCGAATCCGCCCACCAGGGCATCCTCGATGGTCTGCTCCATCACGGTGCGAAAGGAATCGGATGGGTTGGGAAACTCAAGAGAGCGGCGCAGGACCCTGAGCCGCTTCGCCGCAAAGGCCACCGTCCCGGAATCGTGATCGCGCTTCAGCCGCACCTGCCAGTCCATGGCGGCCACGCGGTCCTTGATGAGGTTGATGGCGCGGCGCACCACCGGGGTCTCGGCGAATTTGCGCAGATTGGCCGGCGTGGGCTTGGGCAGCGCCCTGGCCGGAAAGGAATACGGGGCGAGCACCGATGGCAGCGCAAGGGTTTTGCGCTGCACCGGCTCCTCCCTGGGCCCTGTCCCCGGGCTCCCGGCGTGCCTGGCCCCCAGCAGCGCCAGCGCGTGCTTCCATTGCTCTCTGATCTTCACGTGGTCTTAGCTCCTTCCCGTTACTCGCACCAATGAAAAGGGCATGGCGTTTGGCCATGCCCCTTCTCGAAACCTGCTGCGCGCTGTGCTGTTCTACACCCGCAGTTCTCTCTTTGCCGCCTCGGCCACGCGCTCCAGGTCGCTCACCGTGAGTACGCGGATCTGCTGCGCTTCCATGGTTTCCACTCCGAAGCGATATTGCTGCACCCGGTCTTCATCGCCGGCCACCTCGCCGTTGCCATCGCGCAGCGGCTCGACAATCGCGGTCAGTTCCAGCTCGGCTTTCTCCACGCGCGCCACCCCCGCCCGCAGCGCCGGCACGCTGAAGGCCAGCACCTTGGCCAGCTCCACATCGCCGCTCAGCGAGACCGCGTGAAACATGCGCACCAGCCCGTTGGGCCGGTAGCCGCAGTCGATCTTCAGCGGATCGCCCGGCTGCGTATAGGCCGAGGCGGCAATGCGCCTGCGCATCAGATCCCAGACGCCGGCGCGCTCGAAGTGCGTGCGCATGCTGCGCGCGATCGCCTGGCGTCCGCTCAGCGCCTGCCGCGCCTTCTGCCGCCGCGGCTCCACGTACAGGCTCATCAGCTGATCCATCTCCGCGGCCATGTTTTCGGCAAGGCAGGCTTTCGGCTCGGTCATTTGTAACAGATGCGAGAACGAATCCTCGATGGTCTGCAGCAGCGGCGTGGTCTCCGCGCCGGCTTCGGACAAACGCCGCCGCATCTCCGTTTCCATGGCCTCCAGCATCTCGATATCGGCGTCGGGATCCACGCAGCGCACCCGCGCCCAGTCCCGGGTAAAGCGAACCATGATAGGCTGCCAGGCCGTCTCGGGCCGGCCCGCCTCCCGCAGCAATACGCCGATGTTCACAAATTCGTTCTTTACCGGGTCGGGCACATACCGCACCAGAAAGAACTCGCACTGCAGCCGTTCGTTCACATCACCCTTCCAGGTACACTATCGCCCCAGAGCGGCCTGGGGAACTGCTCTGGCTCCGCATCTGCCGAGCCCTTGTCCCAGTTCGGGAAGGGCTGCCGGGAGGAGTTCCGGAACGCCGTGATCAGATCCCGCACCTGTCCCCGCCGCTCCATCAGCCGTTCCACCAGCCGTTCCAGCACGTCCACGTCGCCCTCATACCATTCCGGCGGAATGGTCTCGGCAATCTCCCACACCTGCGGCGCCTCCAGCTCTTCGATCCGGCTCAGCCACGGCTCGAAGCTTGCCCAGCCATTGATCTGCCGGTAAACCAGGTTGCGCGCATACACACCGCGCAGCGGCGCGTCGACGAAGCGCCACTCGCCGGCATTGAAACAGAAGCCCTGGTCGATGAAGGTCGCTCCGTAGCGCTTCTCCCGCCCTTTCCGGTAGAAGAGCGCCTGGCGTCCGTTGGCGTTGCAGCTCCATTTATCGAACGCCAGCGCTCCGGCGAATTCATGCAGATTGCGCACTTCCATCAGCTGCTCCTCGGGAAGGTAATCCGCCACATGGCCGGGCAGCAGGCCGCCCACCAGCTGCGAGCCGAAGTGCAGCCCCGGCCGGCAGCGCTCCCTGCGCTGGCCAACGTCCATCTCCAGCTCGGAGGTACGTTCGATCAGCCACGCGCTCACCTCGATGACGTCGCAGTGTGGCACGGTGAGCCCCACCGCCCCGGCCAGACGGGTCGCCAGCAGCTCATTGGGCAGCACGCGCAGATGCTGCGGGTTGTTCTGGAACTTCACCACCCACGCGTTGCCGTCCTCGCCGAGCATCAGGTGGCTTTGCGCGCCGCCCCGCATGCGCCGGATTTGCTGGATCGCCCGTACCGCCACCTTGCCTCCGAACTCCGGTGCCTCCGAAAAGCTCATCCTACCCGAACGCCCGTCCCGTTAACCGCTCTTCCCGCACCGCCAGCGCGATGGCCATGGCCATCACGCAGTCGTCGTGCTCGCCGGCCATCGCTTCGGTCCGGCCGTTCGCCTGCCGCACAAAGCTCCGGCACTCCTGCAGCAGCCGCTCGCTCGAAAAGATGCCCGGCGTTTCCACCAGCGCCGAGCCCAGCCGCCCCAGCATCCGCGGCCGCGTGATGGCCGAAGTCAGCCAGCCATCCTGTCCTCCCTGCTGGTACACGCGCTCCCAGCGGCAGACGCCGTGCAGATGTGCCAGCACCCCGGCGCCGTGATTGTTCCGCTCCACCACCAGCAGCCCATTCTCATACTCGCGCGCCAGCGCTGCGGATTCCTGCGCCAGCTCCAGCGTGCTCAGCTTCGCCTTCAGCTCCGCGCACTGCAGCCCGGTATCCACGTCGATCACCTGCGCCGCTGAATAGTCACCCTCGGTTCCCCCTCCTGCGGGATCGACGGCGACCAGATAGCGCCGCCCGGGGATCGGCTGCAGCCAGATGTGCAGCCGGCCGTTCAACCTCTGCGCCACCGGGGGCGACAGCGTCCGCAGCCGGGCGTCGATGGCCGCCGTATCGAAGATGCATTCGCCGCTGGCCAGAAAGCATTCGTTCGCATCTTCCGCGTACTCCTGCCGGGCCAGCGCGCGGAAGCTTCCCTGAATCTGCCGCCGGTATCCGATCTGCGCCAGGCTCAGCCCACACTCCTCGACCAGCCGCTGTTCCCTTTCGTTCAGCGATCCCACGTCCGCCGCCCTTCCCACATAGGCCTCTTCAAACCACCACGGGAAGAAGTGCTGTACCGTCTCTGTGCGCTCTGCATCCTGCCACTCCTTCCAGAAGCAGCCCGTCGCTCCCATCGGCGTCGACTCCAGCGCCAGCTCGCCCGCCGGAGAGAGCGCCGCCCGCATCCCCTGCAGGATCTCCCCCGCATCGCCCGGCCAGCGCGCTATCTCCGAGCAGTGCAGGTTGGTGATGGTCAGCCCCCGGCCGGCGTTGGGCGCACCCGCGGTTTCGACCCGATACTCGCTGTCCATCCCCGGAAAGATCATCTGCCGTGCATTAATCAGCGATGTCTTCAGCGCTCCCTGTTTCAGGGAGGCGGGCAGACAGCGCAGGAATCGATGCACGATGCGAAAGATCGAGATCGCCGCCTCCTGAGTGTGCGCTACCTGCATGGTCAGGCTTCCCGGATGCGTGATGGTCTTCAGGAAAAACTGGCCCGCCACCCAGGTGGTCATGCCCAGCTGGCGAGCCTTCAAAATGATGTTTCGGTTGCCCCGCCTCCGTTCGTAGGCCCGCTGCGCGCGGTTGGCCTGCAGCGGGATGGTTTTCCCTGCCCGGCTCCGCACCTTCAGCAGCTCCGCCGCCATCACGATAGCGTTCGGTTCGCTTCCCTGCCCGGCGGGGCCATCCAGCGCTCCGCCCAGGCGAACCAGTTCCTCCCGGCCTCCACTCCCCCAGTTAAAGAACACGACGGCTCACTGATTCATGGTGTATTCCATGGTGATCTGCGCCGAGCCCGGACTGGTGGTGCAGCCGGAGCCCGCCGTCTGGACGCCCATGGACAGGTTGTGGCCGGCGGTGATCGAGACCGAGCTGACGGCGTTGCGATAGCTGTAGGTTCCCGAAGCCAGCGTCACCGTTTTGAGCCAGGACGACGATGTGCCGTCATAGATCCCGATCACCGGCCAGGTGCTGCACCCGGCCGGCGCAGTGCCTACCGCAATATCCAGCCTCGTCATGCTGATCGATGCGGTTGGTGTCCAGATGGCCCCCAGGGAGGTGTTGGTGGCCGTGCCGAAGGTGCCGATGAAAGTCCCGTACCAGGTGAAATGCCACGACTGCAGGCAGTTCGCCGTTCCGTTCGCGGTAATGCCCTTCGCGTAGTAACCCGTCGGACATTGCGAGGGGGTCGCCGCCAGGGCCGTAGCGGTGGCTGCGTTGCCGGTGGTCGGCGCCGTCAGCGAGGAGGGCAGCTGTGCGTTGGTCGCCTGCCCGCTGATCTGGCTGAAGCTGTAATCGTTGGCCGCCGGCGTGACCGCGCCGGTGCGCCCATTGAAAGCGGAAACCGTCCCGGAGGCGCCGGCGCTGGCGGTGACGTACCAGTTGTAATCCGGCCCGCAGACCAGCGTCTGCGTGGAGGGCGCCGACAGCACCAGGGTCTGCGCGGATGCCCCCTGCGCATAGATCAGCTGAGAACTGGCCGTCTGCAGCGTCACCGGATTGGCGGAGCTGTCGGATTTGCTGATGGTCAGCTCGAGGCCCGTGGGGGAAGCGCTGTCCGGCAGCGGTGTGTAGCAGCTGGGCAGCGTGATGGTCTGCGCGCCCCCGGCGGCATTGGCGATCACGTTCTTGTTCGCCGCGGTCAGCGTCAGCGTCGATGCGGTGTTGATCACAGTGCTCAGCGCCAGGCCGCCGCTGGAGCGGATCGTACCCTGATACGTAATGTTGAAAAACGGATTGCTGCCCGAGAAGTGCGCCTGGAACGCGTCACCCTGGTAGCCGGTGTACATCTGCGCCGCATAGGCCGGATAGCCTGCGGCTGCCGCGACCGGTGTGGACCACACACGCGGCACAGCGCCGCTGGGATCGTTGATGTTCGCGCCGCCGCTGGAGAAGCCGGTCACATTGGCCGGCTCCAGCGCCTGATAGTAATTGCCGCAGCCGGTCAGATGATGCACGCTGGCATAGGTGGGAGGATTGCCCGCTGCACCCGCATAGGTGATCCAGTTCACGCCATTGGCCATCTCCAGGCAATCCACGTCGGCGATCAGCAGATTATTCGTAACCGCCGAGGCGACATACGCGAGATTGGCCGCAGGAAAGCTGGTCACGTCCGGCCACTGAATATGTCCGCCATGGATCGCGATCCCGTTGGCCCCGACATAAAATCCGGCCACGGCGGGGCTGTCGACATAGGTGTCCGTCCAGACGCTGCCGGCGCCGCCGGTGTCGTAAATGACATAACTGGTGGCATAGGACGCATTGGCTGCCGAGCCGGACGACGCGCTGTTGGAGCAGGGCGTCGTGGTGCAGGTGTAGGGATAGCCGAATCCGTGAATGCCGTAGCCGGTATTGCCCGTACCCTCGTTGTAAACCGCGGCGGTCAGCGCATTCCTCACCACAATGGTGTGCAGATTGCTGTCTATCGCCGTCTTCTCGAGGTGAATGCCCCAGGCCGGGCGGCTGGCCGGCGTGAACGCGGCGCTTGAGTAGCTGACAGTCGTGTTCCGCAGCAGGAAGTTCGCCTGATGCCCCGCCGCGGTGTTTTCCTCACCCAGCAGAATGCCCTCCGCGGTCGTATCGTTCACCGTGACATTGTCGATCAGAACGCCGCGGAACCACTGCAACTCGAATCCGTGCGTGGCGTGGCCGCCGGCCAGGATATTCAGGTCCCTGAAGGTGCAGCCCTGGGCCTGGGCCGCATTCCCCAGGTAGAACAGGTCGCCGTTGAGCGTCGCCGGAACCGTGATGGTCGTAGCGATCTGGGTGCTGTCGGCGGTCATCGTCGTACCGGCAGATCCAAGCACGCTGACGCAGGCTCCGTTGGTGGGCTCGGTCATGGTCGCGTTTACGCTGTAGGTACCCGGCCCCAGATGCACCGTCTGGTTCTGGCCGGTGGCGTTGGCCTGACTGACCGCGGCTGTCCACGCGGCGTTGAGGGAACTGTAGGTCAGCCCATCGACGGTGATTTCTCCATTGATGAGGGACCCGCTGATGCTGCCCTGGGCGCGCAGCGACCCGGTCAATGTCATATTGCCCGCGGTGGTTGCGCCGGCGGACGTGGACAACAGGGGGGTCCAGGCGCTGCCGTTCCAGGAATCGACCTCGAAGTTTGCCTTGCCTGAGTTACTGTCCGTGACGCAGGTGCGGAAGTCGGAATGCGTCGAGCTGCCGCTTCCATACCAGCAGCGTGAGCCATAAAACTGCTGGCCCATGGTCCATCCCGAGGGCCCCGGATTGCCGCCAAAATAGCTGTTCAGGCCGGAGTTGTTGCCCGCCAGTTCCTGCAGGAAATAAGGGGGCGCTCCATATCCGATGTTGCGGTAGTTGAGATATGGGGAATTGACGCTGAGCATTCCTGCGGGCGACGTGACCTGAATCTGTGGAACTGCATTCGTCTGCGTCACCGATCCGGCGCCGGCTGCGATCTCGCCGGTCTCAGCAACTACCGAAGGGGCCGAGACGGGATAGTAGATGCTGGCCCGTGACGAATCCTTGATCCAGGAGAAGCCCGTGGCCTCGGGACTCCCGGAACCAAAGGCGTCCTGGGTCTCCAGTTGAGCCAGAGTGCTGACGCTGGTCGGGCTGCCCGCGGTATTCCATCCAAACGTGAAGTGGATGTAGCCGTCGTCCATATTGCCTGCCTCAACTTCGGCGCACTGCATCACCGTGCCATCCTGGCACAAGGGGATGTACCCGTTCTGGAGGCTGGATGGATTGTCGGCGATGAGCTCGTTGCGGGCCATGGTGAGGCCCGTGCCTGTGGACAGGCCATTGGGCACCATCTCGAAGACCGGATTGACCCAGGCGGTATTGGCGGGCGCGGTTGAGCCGCTCAGATTGCGGGAGAGAAAATACGCGCTGCCCGTGTCGCCCGCTACTTCCACATAGGCGACCTCATACTGATTCTGTGTAACGCCCGGATTACAGGCGCTGGGCGCACTCGATGCGGGGTTGTAGTCGCAGGGAAAAACATACGTCCAGGTATTGCCGTTCACGCTGGCAATGTTGGCGCCATTGGCGGGAATATCCGACGAGAGACCGATATAGGCCGGCCACCACATGGAATCCGAGGCCGTCGGGACGCAGGCGTAGCTGTTGCCGCCGATGGTGCAGCTGGTTGTCGTTCCGTTCCCGTGCATCTGATCCGGCAAACCGCCGATCAGGATGCTGGGATTGATGGAATTGAGAAAACCTTCCTCATACGTGTCGGTCACCCGCGTGTTATTGGCGGTAACGAACTTGAAGGAGGGCAGAAACTGGAGAATCTTCATCTCTCCGCCCTCGAAGGTGTTCTCATACCCGCCGCTGACCCAGATCGCAGCGTGGCGATTCTCCGGAACCAGAGCGGTACCGAAGCTGGCGCCGGCCACCGCTCCTGTACCGCTCGCCGTGCCGCTGGCCGTAAGCGTGAACTGGCCGCTCACCGGGCTGTTATTGGCCACCCCTGTGATGTGCCAGTAGCCGTTGAGCGCCGTCGTCCCGGCAATCCCATTGGTGTAGAGGTAATTCCCAACCGCCAGCGGCGATATTCCTGCATTGCCGCTGAGCACGTATTGCTGCGTGGCGCCATTACCGGAGGCGGAGACCAGCGAATAGGCCGACGAGGGCAGCGGTCCGGGAAAAACTCCGTTGACGCAGTTCACATTCCAGCAGTAGCCGGAGGCATCCTGGCCCGGGTTGCGGATGGCGATGCCGTTGATCCGGTATTCGTAGGCGCCGATCACCAGCGGCCAGCGCACCTGCTGCACCTGCAGGTTCCACATCTTGGTGGTTTCGCTGTTCTCGTAGCCGACAATGCCGCGTCCGCCGTGGTTGTACAGCAGAACGTTGCTCAGCCATACGGCTCCGCTTTGCAGTTCAAGAAGCGTGCCGGTTGTGCTGTGCCCGTTGCCTTCCAGCTCCACATCCCGTATCGAGCCGCTGAAGCTGTAGGCATTGTTGGAGTAGCCGGGGAATGGCGCGAAGGTAAGAAGGTTCGCCGTCGCATTGGTTTCCTGCAAAATGCTCGACTGCGGGCCGTCGCCGATGATGTTGACGAAGGTTGGAACCCGGATCGTGCCGTTCACCTTGAAGGTCCCACGCGGGATGTAAAGGGCGGGGTACTGTCCGCTGTTCTTCTGGCTCAGCAGAAAGGTGATGGCGGCATTGATGGCGCATGTCGAATCGTTGACCCCGGCCGGATCGGCAGCGCCGGCACAACTGGCCGGCATGCCGAAATCCGGATGCGTGATGTCCACGCGCGGCTGTTTGTTCTGGCCTACCTGGGCCGAAACCGTGCCGGCCACATTGCCGCCGGAGAGTGGCAGGCTCGCGGCCGCAATCTGATCCGCATAGTGCTTGGTAGCTGCCTGGGCCGGAGTGGCCGGATCGGCATTTAAGCTCAGAGGACCGTTGAGCGTGCCGCCCGCCAGCGGCAGGAACGATGTGCTGATCGATGCCACGGCGCTGTTGAGGTAAGCCGGCGTCACCGGCTGGACCGCCACAGTCGATGGCTCCAGCTGCGCGCGCACGGAGGCCACCGAGGCTGTGCCCGACGCGGGCACCACCCAGTATTCCTTGTTCACCGTGCCATCGCTGAGGTGGTACACGGCCGTGTAGTAGCTGCCGCCCGGCAGCGCACCTGCATTGGGCGCCAGATTGACGCTGACGAATCCATCGGCGCCGATGGCTGTGCTCAGATTGCCCGCGGCCACCGCCTGATTTTGCGGCGTGGTGAACGCCGACCAGCTCACCAGCAGGCTTCCGCTCGCCGCTGTCCCGTCGGCGCGATAAACCGTGCCCTGTACCGTTGTCGTGCTGATCTGCGCCGTGGCATACGGCGGCAGTACCGCCAATACTGCCAGAGCCAGCCATCCCAGCGCAGCCACCCACACCCGGCCGCCGGCGCTCTTCCGCCCTTCGCTGTCTGTGTTCGGCATATTCCTCATTCCCGGAATTCGCATCTCTCGTGAGGCTGTCTGTCCTGGCATTATCAGCCTCGCTCCAAAAGGAAAGGGGACACCGCATTGGGTGTCCCCCTTTTTTCTTTCACTCTATATATTCAGGATATCAGGCCGGAACAATTAGACTGCCAAATTTCTTTGCCTGTTTTGGCGCATAAGTCCCTTATTTACAGAGCATGTGACTTTGGTTTTCTATCTCCTCTCTTGACAGTTTTTCTGTAGGTGGGGCCAGCAGCCGATATTCGAGGAAAAGGCGCGTCAGCCGGTCGAGTGCTTCGCCGTAAATGCGCGCCACCGAGCGCACGCTTTCACCGATGAGCGCAGCCGTTTCGAGGGGTGTGTAGTCTTCGAGGATTATGTGGGACACCACCTCCTGCGAGGTGCGATCCAGCTGCTTCAGACACTTCTCCACGTCGAAGATGAAAATCACGCGATCCTCAAAGGTCTGCATGCGGTAACTGGATACTCGCCCCCGGAAGACCATGTTCCCCAGAACGCAGGGCGTGCGGCCGACCTCCATGGAAATCCGGAGGTATCGGCGCAGCAGCCCCACAGCATGCTTGCGGTAGAAAGCAAAGCCCTCCAGCGGCTTTGGCCGCGCGACCGGCAGCGACATATCGGTGACAGCGGTTGCCTGTGGAATGACCCAGGGCAGGGCACGGGCGGCGCTCATGCGGCACCTCCCGGAACGGTGCTGCAGGGGCGTCCGCGGCGTCCGGGGCGGCGGCTGCGTCTTCCCGGCGGAAGAGCTCTGAGTCTCTTCGCGCAGGACGAGCAATAGACTTCCTGACAATCCTGGGCGCGGTACCAAAGTCCACCGCACCCTTCGCAAATCTTGAGGCAGATTCGTAAATAAAGCATTGATTCTCCAGGTCATCGACCGTCCGCGAGGCATCTGGACCTGCGCGGCCGGGGGGGAGGGGAAGGATTTCTGCCGCTCTGTGGCGGCACGTTTCCTTCAGTGGTTCTCGTAAATGGGATCAGGCTTAGATCGCGCATCGTATTTCTGCAGGTTTCTCCGGCGACATACCCTCCCTCGCTTCCATCCGGTAACCGGTGGCTCGGTTTTCAGCGAAAGTAGTATGTCTGTCTGGCGAAAGTAAGCCGACACTAATTCGAAGAAAAAGGGCCGTCAATGAACCGCCCGTACTCATTGCTGCTTTCTGCCTAACTGGGTACTGAAGTGCCTTGCGCCTCTTCAGGAACCGGCGATATTGCGATTCAATCTGCAAACCCTGAGGTAATGGGTCTATAGCCTGGTGAAAACTTCCTACAGATGAAATTCCTCGAGTTACATGAGCGACTGCGCATGGAGACGTGGCGCCGCATCGATCAGGGAGTTCTCAGCAGTTCTCTTCTCGCGCGGCAGACGGGACTCGCCCAGCCCCACATTTCCAACTTCCTGCATCGCCGGCGCCGCCTGAGCCTGCCGGCTCTCGATCGCATCCTGCTGGCTCAGGCGCTCAGCGTCGAAGATTTAGCCTCCCCCGGTCTCTCCGATATCTCTCCTCCGGAAGGGATGGACAAACAATCCATGGACATCGTCCCCATCGTCTCCCCCGCTACCGCCATGAATGCCCCCATGGTTGCGTCCCGCGCGATCATCGACTCCCTGCGGCTGCCCTCGGGCTGGCTCGCCAGTTTCCCGGTGCGCCGGGCGGTCAGCCGCCGCAGCTGGGAGCGTTTCGTGGGTGTTCGCGTCTCCGGCCAGCAGGCCCTGCCCATGGACCCGCTGCTGCGGCCCGGATCCGTCGTCGTCGTTGACCGCCATTACAACTCGCTCGCTCTCTGCAAACCGCCGCACCCCAACCTTTATGCCGTGCGCTCTGGTGCGCAGTTGCTCTTCCGGCACGTCGCCTTCGATGCCAACCGGCTGGTGCTGCGCCCGCGCGCCCTCGACCACCCCATCGATCTGCTCGAACTGACGTCCGAAGAGACGCCCTCGGACTTCCTCATTGGCCGGATTTGCCTCTGCATTTCCGAGGTCTAGATGCGGCGTGATGGTCCGCATGGGGCTTTGGTAGCATCGGCCTGAGAGGATTTTTTCCCATGGATCAGATTCCCCCTGCAGCCAATGGCGCTCGGAGCAATGAGGACATTGCGCTCGATTTGTTGAAGTTTGTGGCCGGCGTCGCCGGTATCGGCCGCACCAGCGCACCTTCCACCGGATTTGTCGCCAGCGGCCCCCCAAAACCCGAAGATCAGGTCACCCAACTGCTCGAGCTGTACGCCCGCTGCCTGCGCACCGTGGAAGGAAAATCCGCCTAACTCCCCTTGTCGAGCCAGCCTTATCTCAACGTCGTCGTCTGCGGAGCCGGTGCTTTCGGCCGCAACCATCTTCGTGTCTATCGCGAGCTGGAGCGGCAGGAGACGCCGGTTCGTCTCGCTGCGATCGTGGAGCCCGATTCCGCGCGCGCTGCGGCCGCAGCCGCCGAATACTCTGTCCCGGTTTTCTCTTCCGCGGCCGAATCCATCGCCGCCCGCGCGCAGGGACGCATTGAATTCCATGCCGCGTCGGTGTGCGTACCCACGTCAGGCCATTTCGATGTTGCTGAAGCGCTCCTCTCCGCCGGCATCGACGTTCTCATCGAAAAGCCGATTGCCACCAGCGTCCAGGAGGCAGACCGTCTGGTGGAACTCGCCCGCAGACACCAGCGGATCCTGCAGACCGGGCACCTCGAGCGCTTCAATCCCGCAGTGATCGCCATTGAACCCCTTCTGAACGACCCGATGTTCTTTGAGGCACACCGGCTCAGCGTCTTCAGCGCGCGCTCGCTCGACGTCGACGTGGTCCTCGATCTGATGGTTCACGATCTCGACATCGTTCTCAGTCTCGTTCGCTCGCCGGTCCGCTCGCTGCATGCCGTCGGACTGCCCATCCTTTCGCGCAAGGTGGACATTGCCAACGTTCGTGTGGAGTTCGAGTCCGGCTGTGTTGCCAACTTCACGGCCAGCCGCGCCAGCACCGAGCGCGTCCGCAAGCTGCGCTTCTTCCAGCCCCATCAGTACGTATCCATCGACTACGCGCGCCAGGATCTGCTGGTCATCGACGTTTCAGGAGCGGCTTCTGCCGATCCGGCGACGCTGCTGGCCGGGAGCCTGGGCGCCGGCGTGCCGGGTCTTCATATCGAGAAGCCCCAGGTGCAGCCGGGTGAGCCGCTGCGCCTGGAGATTGAATCGTTTCTCGAATCCGTGCGCACCCGCAGCACGCCGCGGGTTTCAGGAGAGGATGGCCGCGCCGCTCTGTCGCTCGCTCTTGACATCAATGCGGCCATCGCTGCGCATGCTGAGCGCGCCGGACTCGACC
The DNA here is from genome assembly GCA_963825195.1 of uncultured Acidobacteriota bacterium. Lineage (GTDB taxonomy): Bacteria > Acidobacteriota > Terriglobia > Terriglobales > Acidobacteriaceae > Palsa-343. Next base: position 1,490,131 of record CAWGSD010000005.1, on the reverse strand, counting down.
GCTATACAACGCGGCCCGCATTCTGAGCGACGGTATCCGCAGCGATCTCTTCCCGCACCCTGCGCATCGTCTCCAGATAAAACGCCAGGTTGTGCAGCGTGTTCAGCACTGCGGCCAATGGTTCCTGTGCGGTCATCAGGTGCCGGAGGTAAGCGCGGCTGTAGCGCCGGCAGACCATACACGCGCACTGCGGATCGGGCGGATTCTGATCCTCTGCGTACTGCCGGTTCTTGATGTTGAGCCGTCCTTCGGAGGTGAACAACAGCCCGTGCCGCGCCGCCCGCGTCGGCAGCACACAGTCCATCATGTCCACGCCCATGCGCGCGTACTCGGCGATTTCGTCCGGATATCCGACGCCCATCACGTACCGCGGCTTGTCCGCAGGCAGCAAAGGCAGCGTTGCTGCGATCATCTCGCGCGTCAGCTCGCGCGGTTCGCCCACGCTCAGACCGCCGATGGCGTAGCCGGGAAAGTCCATCTCCACCAGACGCTCCGCGCATTCCCGCCGCAGGTCCGGGAACATCCCGCCCTGCACAATGCCAAACAGGTTCGGCATACTGCCTGCAAACCGGTCTGGCTGAGCCCTGTGCTCTGAGCCCTGTGCTCCTGCCTGCGTCCAGGGCACTTCATGCTTATGGGCCTCGAAATGATCCTGGCTCCGCCTCGCCCAGCGCAGTGTCATGTCGAGCGAAGCGCGGGCCCGGGCATGGTCCGCGGGATATTCCGTGCACTCGTCGAAGCACATAGCGACATCCGACCCCAGCGCGATCTGCACATCCATCGAGTGCTCCGGAGAGAAAAAGTGCGACGAGCCGTCGATGTGCGACCGGAACGCGACTCCCTCCTCCGTCACCTTGCGCAGCTCATTGAGGCTGAAAACCTGGAACCCTCCGGAGTCGGTCAGAATGGCCCGGTTCCAGCTCATAAACCGGTGCAGGCCGCCCAGGCGCCGGATCGCCTCATGGCCCGGCCTCAGATAAAGGTGATAGGTGTTGCCGAGCAGAATCCGGACATCCAGCTCCTCAAGCAGATGCTGCGGAATCGCCTTGACCGACCCGGCGGTCCCCACCGGCATAAACACCGGAGTATCCACTGTCCCGTGCGGCAGGGTCAGGGTCGCGCGCCGTGCCGGGCCGCTGGTGGAGTGAATTGCAAAGGTGAGAGACACTTTGGTGATTGTAACGAGGCCCGTCGCTCGCTCCCGGAGAGTCTGCTTTTGATCTGCGCAAGGCCAGCCGCCTCATCCCGCGCCTGGCAAACACCGGCTTGCCGGACCCGCGTGATTACGTTAATACCAGCGATCCCAAATATTCCTGTTCTATGATTGTCCAGCGGGCGTACAGTGGAGCCGGGATTCCCCACAGTGCAGTATCAGGAGGCTGCTATGTTGAAGCCTTTTCTGATGGTTCCGGTGTTGTTCCTCTTCGGAGGAGCACCGGCTCTCTTTCAGCAGGCCACGCCCGCTCCAGCCGCCCCAGCCGCTCCGTCCGCTGGACAAACCCAATCCAAAATTCCCGCCGAGTACGTCGGTAAAGTGAATCCGGTGAAGCCCACCGCCGAGTCACAGGTCCGTGCCAAAAAAATGTATGGATGGGATTGTGCAATGTGCCATGGCGATAACGGCGATGGCAAGGGCGATGTTGCTGTCGAGCAGAAGCTCACCATGCGGGATTATCGCGATGCCACTTCATTGAAAACCCTGAGCGATGGCGAGCTTTTTTACATCATCCAGAACGGCAAGGGCCAGATGCCGTCGGAAGGCGATCGCGCCAAACCCGACGAGATCTGGAATCTCGTGATTTACGTGCGGAAGCTGTCCGGCGCCAATACTACGGCGGCCGTGCAGCCCCCTTCCTAGACGGGATTGTCGCAGGAGATTCGGTGGAGTCGGATCCGCTGTGGTCGGATCCGCAGAAGTACCGGGGCGACCGAAGTCAGGACCGGTCGCCCGCGCTCACCGGCAGCTCCAGTTGTTCCGTCGCATGCTCGTCCACCCATGGCTGGAAACAGCTCCGGCAGCGAGCTTCGTACACACCTGCTGCCCCCACCAGGACCAGCGACTGGCTGCTGCCTAAGCGCTGCGTGTGCACCGCCGGGGCGCCGCACTGCATGCATACAGCGGAAAGCTTCGTCACCTCATCCGCAATCGCCAGCAGCTCCGGCAGGGGGGCAAACGGCTCTCCGGTAAATGTGGTGTCGAGCCCTGCCAGAATGACTCGTTTTCCGAGGTGCACCAGCTCGTTGGCCAGTCCTACCAGCGTCGGGTCGAAAAACTGCGCCTCATCCACGCCAATCACGTCGACCATGTCGATCATCGGCATCAGCACAGCCTTGAGTTCCTCGACGTTTGGAACGGTGAGCGCATCGAGCGTCTGCGAACTGTGCGAGGCAATGGCCGTTCGGTGATAACGAACATCGAGATCCGGTTTAAAGCAGACGATCCGCTGCTTCGCAATCTGCGCCCTCTTCAGCCGGCGGATCAGCTCCTCCGACTTCCCCGAGAACATCGGCCCGGTTATCACCTCAATCCGTCCTGGATGTACGCGTTCCGGCCGCGCCATGGCCATCCTCGTTTGTCCTCCCCGCAGTGAAGATCGGCAAGAAATTCAGTGTACCGATCAGGCGCTTCGCGGCGGGTGTGGAAAGCGGCGTTGCAGTCTGTCGCGATCGGGCGACGGCACGCCGGCGGCATTCCGGCCACACGATAGTCAGGGGATGACAGAGCCCCTGGGTTCCGGTTGGCGACCCTTTTCCTTGACACTCCCCCCCGCGTACGCGATTCTATGAGTCAGGCTTCCCTTCAGGTTCAGGCCATAGTGCGCACCGGCGGGGAGCCGTTTCCAGGTATTCAGGTCCCGGGCGCGGGCGTGCCGTCGATTACAAGCGCTCCTGTGGATTCTTCCGTGGAAATTGATTACGTCTTGCGCCGCCGACGGGCCTTTTTCCGTCCCGGCCAGAAGGACCTGCGTTGACTTCCATAGCTTTTGCTGCGCCTTTCGCCCTGCCTACGGGACTTGCGTCCTTCCTGCCCTTCCTGCTCATCATCGTTGTTTTCTACTTCCTGCTCATCCGGCCGCAGCAGAACCGGCAGAGGAAGTGGCAGGATATGCTTGGCAATCTCAAGCCCGGCGACCGTGTCACCACCACCGGCGGCATTCGTGGCGTCATTCTGTCCATTAAGGACGACGCGATCCAGCTGCGCGTTGCTCCCGATAACCTCCGTATTGAGGTGGCCAAGAGCGCCATCGCCTCTGTAACTCAGGACGAAGCGAAGTAGAAACTCCCATGCAGAAGAATCTCAAGACCAAAACCATCGGCATCATTGCCATCCTGATCGTCTTTGTCTACGGCATCTTCGGCCTGCCTCATGGGATCAGCGGCGCCGCGGTGAAGCAGGCGCTGCTCGACCGCATCCACCTTGGCCTCGATCTCAAGGGCGGCACCCACCTCATTCTTCAGGTCATGGTCGATGAGGCGGTGAGTTCCGAAACCGACAGCGATATGGCCAGTATCCAGAGCGATCTGCAGCGGAATGGCGTGACCGGCGCCACCGCCTCCAAGCCCGATGCCAATCGCCCCGACTTCATTCAGGTTTCAGGCGTCCCGATCGACCATTCCGGCGACGTACGCTCGGTGCTGGATTCGGGCTACGGCAGCCGCTTCGATATTGCTTCCGGTTTGAACAACAACTTTACGCTGACCATGAAACCCAGCGTCGAGTCGGACCTGAAGCAGCGCGCCCTCGACCAGGCAATCGAAGTCATTCAGAGTCGAGTCAACTCCCTCGGCGTTACCGAGCCGGTGGTCGAGCCCTATCAGCTGGGCAGCTATCAGATTCTGGTGGAGTTGCCGGGTATTGACGACTTCGCCCGCGTCCGGGATGTTATCCAGTCCACGGCTCGTCTCGAGGCCCACGAGGTCACAGGCGGCCCGTGGCCCGACAGGCAGACGGCGCTGCAGTCCATCGGCGGTAGTGTTCCGCCGGACTCAGAACTGCTTTCCAGCGTTCCCGGCGCCGCCAGCGTCAACAGCGGAGGCGACTGGTACGAGCTGAAAAAGATTCCGATCTGGGGCGGAACCGATATCCGCGATGCCCAGCCCGGCCACAATCCAAATACCAATGAGCCTGAGGTGGACTTCTACCTGACCAGTGCCGCCGGCGATAAGTTCGCCACCTGGACGCAGGCCAACATCGGCAAGGATATGGCCATCGTGCTCGACAACCGGGTCCAGGAAGTGGCCGTCATCAAGAGCCAGATCCGCGATCAGGGCAACATCTCAGGTGGCGGCATCACCGACCAGCGGGTCAGGGACCTGTCCATGCTCCTGCGCACCGGTGCCCTCCCCGCTTCGATCCACTATCTGCAGGAAACTACCGTCGGGCCGTCGCTGGGAGCCGATTCCATCCACCAGGGCGTGGTCGCGTCCATCGTCGGGATGCTGGCGGTCATGATCTTCATGCTCGTCTACTACAAAGGCGCCGGCATCAACGCCGATCTGGCCCTCTTCCTGAACCTCGTCATTCTACTCGGGTTTATGGGCTACAGCCACGCCGTGCTGACGCTGCCCGGCATCGCCGGTGTCATCCTCACCATCGGTATGGGCGTCGATTCCAACGTGCTCATTTTTGAGCGCATCCGCGAGGAAGCGCGTGCGGGCAAGTCGCCGGCAGCAGCGGTCGATCAGGGCTTCGGCCATGCCTGGACGACCATCCTCGACACCCACGTGACCACCATCGTTTCGGCGGCTATCCTTTTCATCTTTGGAACCGGTCCCGTCAAAGGATTTGCCGTCACGCTCACCTTCGGCCTGCTCGCCAATCTGTTTACGGCGGTCTTTGTCTCCCGCGTTATCTTTGACGCTCACCTCAGCCGCAAACTGCACGGCGAACCGATCTCTATCTAAAACAGGCGGATTTTCGTGGAACTGTTTCATAATCCAAAAATCGACTGGCTGGGGAAGAAGTGGTATTTCCTGGGCTTCTCCCTGATTTTCAGCGTTGCAGGCCTCTTGTCTCTCTTTTTCTGGCACGGCCTTCCCCTCGACATCGACTTCAAGGGCGGCACCGTCGTGCGCGTCAAGTTTGCGGAGAAGCCCGACCTGGACCGCATTCGCGCCGCCGCCAATAAAGCCGGCCTTCAGGATCCCCGCATCACCAGCTTCGGTCCTGCTGCCAACAATGAGGTCCTGGTCACGCTTTCTCGCGGGCAGACCAGTGAATCCGCGCTCGATCAGGGCCGGGCCGCCATCGTTCGCACCCTGAGCCAGAACTACATTCCGTCAGGTGCTCAGAATGCCGGTGCTCAGAATGTAGGGAAGCTCGACCTCGACAACGTAAGCCGAAGCGCCCTCGCGTCGTGGCTCGAACAGAAGGATCCCGAGCATCTCGGTGATACTACCGAGGCTCAGACGCGCTACGAGGCGCAGGCGAACGCCGTCCTTGCCTACCGCGACGACCAGCACAGCGGTCTCATCGCCTCCGTCGACAGTCTGCGCGGGGTGGTCGATCCCGCGGTTTTCAACGAACTGCAGCAGGACGGCTACGTCTCCGGCTTCTCCGTCCGCAGCGTCGAAGTGGTCGGCGCCCAGGTCGGCAAACAGCTGCAGAAGCAGGCGCTGATGGCCACGCTCTATTCACTGGCCGGCATGCTGATTTACCTGTGGTTCCGCTTTGAGCTCATTTATGGCGTGGCCGCCGTGGTCGCGGTCTTTCACGACACCCTGATCACGGTCGGCGCGTTCAGCCTGAAGGACACGGAGATCTCTCTCACCGTCATCGCGGCCATTTTGACCCTCATCGGTTACTCGATGAACGACACCATCGTCGTCTTTGACCGCATCCGCGAAAACCTCCGTCTCAGCCGCCGCGAGCCGCTCGCCGACCTGGTCAATCGCAGCATCAACCAGACGCTGAGCCGGACCGTGCTCACCTCCGGCCTCACCTTCCTGACGGTTCTCTCGCTCTATGTCTTCGGGGGCGAGGTGCTGCGCGGCTTCTCCTTCGCGCTGGTAATCGGGATTCTTATCGGTACTTATTCCTCCATCGCGGTGGCCGCTCCCATGCTGGTGGCCTACCAGGAATGGCGTGCACGCCGCGGCAGAACCGCCTCCCTGCCCGCGGCAAAGAAAGCCCGGGTGTAATCTTTTGCTGGTGCTGAATCACCGTTTCGAGGGAGGAAAAGTTGCTCTCCCGGACCTGATTATCTGCAGGCCCTCCTCAAATTGTGGTATAGAACGTGAACCGGCGATTTCGGCCCGAGACGCCGCGACTGGAAGTTCCGCCGGGTTCCCGATCATCAGCGCAGGCTCGCGCCCAGCTTTGCCGGGAACAAAACCAGGTGCTCGCGGTGTCTATACCGGTGACAACTACTGAAAGCTCCGAGGTCGGCCATGGCAATGTTCGAAGACATCCTGCTTGAGTCCGGGCACAAGATCAAAACGAAGAGCCGGTACTACACCATCATCGGTCTCATCCTGAATGGTTCCGTACTCGCTGCGCTGATCCTGTATCCGCTCATCTATCCTGAGGCGCTCCCCAAGGCGATGATGACCACCCTGCTGGTCGCACCACCGCCACCGCCTCCGCCGCCACCGCCTCCGCCGCCGCAGGTTGTACACGTGCAGCGGGTGGTCTCGGAGATGCTGAACAATCAGCTCACCGCGCCTACCAAGATTCCCAAGGAAATCAAGATGGTGAAGGAAGAGGCTGCTCCTCCGTCCACCGGTGTCGCCGGCATGGAAGGCATGGGCGGCTCGGCAGGCGGCGTCATGGGCGGCGTTCTCGGTGGCCTGGGTTCGGGCCCGGCGCCCGTCGTGAAGCAGGCTGCTCCCAAGAAAGTCACCGTTTCGTCCGGCGTAATGCAGGGTAACCGCATCGGCGGCGAGATGCCCCAGTATCCCGCCATCGCCAAAGCGGCAAGAATTCAGGGTACTGTCGTCCTGCAGGCAACGATTTCCAAGAATGGAACGATCGAAAATCTGCGGGTCATCGGTGGCCCTCCTATGTTGCAGGCAGCCGCGATGGAGGCGGTGCGCAGCTGGAGATACAAGCCGTACCTGCTGAACGGCGAACCGGTCGAGGTGGAAACCCAGGTGAACGTGGTCTTCAGCCTCGGCAGCTAAGATAACCTGATCGCCCCGCGCAGACCTTCTGCCTGCTGCGGGGCGATTCCTGTAAACGCTTTTTCCGGCCTCCCGTTTTTCTCTTGCGCGGAGGTAATCCGTCAGCGCTTCTTGGCATCTATCGCAGCATTGCCTCAGGAGGAAAGATTCAAGTGATTCTCGCTCAGATCCAACATCTCGTTGCCAACCCGGCGGCTCTCGGCTTTTTCCAGGAGGGCCAGACCGTCGGATTCAGCCCTATCGATCTCTGGAACAACATGGGCTGGCTCGCCCGTGGCGTTGTGTTCGTGCTCTTCATTATGTCGATCTGGTCTCTGGCCGTTATGATCGATCGCTGGCTGTATTTCAACGCCGCCCGCAAGCAGTCCCGTGAATTCGCTCCGCGCGTCGCCGGAGCCCTGAAGGAAGGCAAGCTAGACGAAGCCGTGAAGGTAGCGGACCGCAACAAGAAGTCGCACCTCGCCGAAGTCGTCACCGCTGGCCTGCAGGAGTTCCGCAACTATGGCAGCGGCGGCGCCGTCAGCGTCGAGCAGATCGAGTCCTCCAAGCGCGCTCTGGAGCGTGCCGAGGCCATCGTCCACGCGAAGCTGAAGAGGGGACTTGGCAGCCTGGCCACCATCGGATCCACCGCCCCCTTCGTCGGACTCTTCGGAACGGTCGCCGGTATTCTCAAGGCCTTCCAGGAAATCGCTACCCAGAAGACCCCTGGCATCGGAGCCGTCGCCAGCGGTATTTCTGAAGCCCTGGTGACCACCGCCTTCGGCCTCTTTGTGGCCATCCCGGCGGTGTGGCTCTTCAACTACTTCACCAACCGCGTTGAAGCTTTCGATGTCGAGATGGATAACTCCTCGAGCGAACTGATCGATTACTTCATCAAGCAGAGCAATCGGCGGTAATCGCAGCGGAACGGCAAGGCCCCGGCGTGCTCGCTGCGAGCGCTTCGGGTGCAAGAAGAGCGGGAATCTCCTGGCCGGGAAGCCAGGCTCTCAGCCTGACTCCCGGCGCCTGATTGTCGCGATTCCCATGAGAAATCCGACCGACGGAGTATAAAAAACATGGCACTGGCAGCAAGAAATGAAGGAGCCAAGGTTAACGCCAATATCAACGTCACCCCCATGGTGGACGTCATGCTGGTGCTGCTGATCATCTTCATGGTCATCACCCCCATGCTCCAGAACAAGGTGACCGTCGATCTGGCGCAGTCCTCGACCGCGACTCCGATGGACGACGCCAACAAAGAAGACTCCGTTGTCGTGGCCATCACCCGCGACAGCAGAATCTACCTCGGTCAGAACCAGACCACCCTGTCCACGCTTGGTTCTCAGGTTCGTGATGACCTTGAAAACAAGACCAGCAAGATTGTCTATTTCCGTGCTGACGCCCGCGCTCACTATGGCACCGTCATGGATGCGATCGATGCCGTCCGTACGGCAGGCGTCGAGGAAATCGGCATGTTAACCGAACAGCGCACAGCGCCGCCGCCGTCCAGCAAGGCTTCAACGACGCATGGCGAATAGTCCGCGGCACGCGGCGGAAGAAACGAGGATCTGAACTATGGCAATGAGCGTAGGCGGCAGCGGCGCCCTGAATGCCGAGCCCAACGTAACACCGCTCATCGACGTGCTGCTGGTGCTGCTGATCATCTTCATGGTCATTGTGCCGGTCACGCCGCATGGGCTGGACGCACTGGTCCCGCAGCCCCCGAAGAATCCCAACCAGCAGCAGCCCAACGACCGCACCATCGTGGTGCAGGTTCACGGGAGTGCCGGTGGTGTACCGACCTATCAGATTAACGAAACCGATGTGGCCAAGACCGACCTGCAGAACAAGCTGGACCAGATTTACTCCACCCGCGCCGAGAAGGTGATGTTCGTCAAGGGTGACCCAAATCTGAACTTCCAGTCCATCGCTGAGGTCATCGATATCGGTCACTCCGTCGGCGTGGATCACATCGGCCTGATCACCCCCAAAATCGCGGAAGGTCAGTAAGCGGCAAAGCGCGGATGAATCAAAAAGAGAGCCGGAGGGCGGCTGCCGCACTCCGGTGATCTTGCCGAAACCCACAAACGCATTACAATCACTGACGAACGCATTGTGCGCCTGATTTTAGGCTCCTGGCGAGCTGAAGGAGAAGATACAAAGAATGAACCGAATCGCACGTTTTCCGGTCCTGGCCGCCGCGACGATCGTACTGGTGGCCTCCGGCACCGGCTGCAAACGCCTGGAGGCCCGCGATCAGCTTAATAAAGGAGTCCAGGCCTACAAGCAGGCGAAGTACGAGGAAGCCATCGGCCACTTCCAGAGGGCCGTCAACCTCGATCCCACCTATCCCATGACCCGGCTCTATCTGGCCACCGCCTATGCTCAGCAGGTCGTTCCCGGGCTCGATTCCCCGGAGAATCTCAAGAACGCCGATCTGGCCATCAACGGGTTCAAGCAGGTGCTCAGCGAACATCCGGATGACGTCACCAGCCTGAAGCAGATCGCTGCCCTCAATTTCGACCTCAACCATTTCGATGATGCCAAGCAGTGGCAGATGAAAGTTCTGCAGGCGGACCCCAAGGACGCTGAGGCCGCTTACACCATCGGCGTCATCGACTGGACGCTCGCCTTCAAGAATGCCGGCAAGGCATTGCAGGGCGCGGGCATGCAGGACGATGGCCAGGGCAATCCCAAGATGCCGAAGAAGGTCTGCGAGGAAGTGAAGGAGGAGAATACTCCGCTCGTCACCGAAGGCCTCAGCTATCTGCAGAAGTCTGTGGACCTGCGTCCTAACTACGATGACGCCATGGCCTACCTGAACCTGATGTTCCGCCGCAAGGCAGATCTCGACTGTGGCGACGACGCTTCTCGCAAAGCCGACCTCGCTCAGGCTGACAGCTGGCGCGAAAAGGCCATGGGCACACGCAAGGCAAATGAAGAGAAAGCCAACGAGAAGGCAACCGGCGGCGTGGTCATGCAGTGATCCGCTCTGCTCCGAACAGCAAAAGCCCTCGCAGCAGCGGGGGCTTTTGTTTTGGCTTCTGCATCCTGCTCCCTAAACCCTGTACCCTATACGCTGAATTCCGGTGCTGCACAAAATCCTCATAGCGAATCGTGGTGAAATCGCCCTGCGCATCGCGCGCGCCTGCCGCGAGCTGGGCATCGCCTCCGTAGCCGTCTACTCCGATGCTGATCGTGCCGCGCTGCACGTCCTCGAAGCCGACGAAGCGTACCGCCTCGGTCCTGCGCCGGCCGTTGAATCGTACCTCCGCGCAGACCTGATCCTCGATGTGGCCCAACGTGCCGGCGCCGACGCCATCCACCCCGGCTACGGCTTTCTCTCAGAGAATGCCGACTTCGCGGAAGCCTGCGAAAAGACTGGCCTCCGGTTTATTGGGCCGCCCTCTACGGCCATGCGTGCCCTCGGCTCCAAGACCAGCGCGCGCCAGGCGGCCGATGAGGCGGGCATGCCCCGCACGCCGGGCTGCGTCCATGGCCTTGCCTCGCCTGAAGAAGCCCACGATGTTGCCGCCGGCATCGGCTATCCGGTCATGCTCAAAGCCGCTGCCGGCGGAGGTGGCAAAGGCATGCGTGCCGTCCATCGCCCCGAGGATCTGGAGGCCGCCTTCGCCACTGCTTCCAGCGAAGCCGAGCGCTCCTTTGGCTCCGGCGAAGTCTACCTGGAGAAGCTCATCGAGCGTCCCCGCCACATCGAGATTCAGGTCCTCGCCGATGAGCACGGCCACTGTGTCTACCTCGGCGAACGCGAATGCTCCGTCCAGCGCCGCCACCAGAAGGTTATCGAAGAAGCGCCTTCTGCCGTGGTCGACGAAGATCTGCGCCGCCGTATGGGCGAAGCCGCCGTTCGCCTCGCTCTTTCTGCCGGATACACCAACGCCGGAACGATCGAATTCCTGCTCGATGAAGATCGCAACTACTACTTCCTGGAGATGAACACCCGCCTCCAGGTCGAGCATCCGGTTACAGAGCTGGTCACCGGTCACGACCTGGTCCATCTGCAGATTCGCATCGCTCAGGGCGAGCTTCTGCCCTTCACTCAGTCGGACATTCAACTGCGCGGCCATGCCATCGAATGCCGCGTCTATGCCGAAGACCCGGACAACAGCTTCATGCCCTCGCCCGGCCGCATCACACGCCTCCTTCAGCCCGGGGGCCCCGGCATCCGCGAAGACAGCGGCATCTACGAGGGCTGGGTCGTTCCTATGGATTACGACCCGATGCTCTCCAAGCTCATCGCCTATGCGCCGACACGCGCTATGGCCATCGCCCGCCTGCTCCGCGCCCTGGACGAATATGTCATCGGCGGCATCCGTTCCAACCTCGGCCTCTTCCGGCGGATCCTTCGCGATACGGATTTCCAGGCCGCCCGCATCGATACCGGTTACCTCGACCGGCTGCTGGCGAGCCCCGATTCACGACTCAGCCCAACCAGCTCCGACCCGGCCTTTGTTGCGCCCGCCATGACCGTCGCCGCCGTGCTTGAAGTCAGCAAGCCCGCCGCGGCCATATCATCCAGTGGCTCTTCTTCCTCAGACAGCGCCTGGAAGACGGCCGCGCGCCGCGAAGCCATCGGAGGCGCGCCATGAAGCTGCAACTCGCCATCGACGGGCAGATTCGGCAGGTCGACATTGAGCCGAGTTCGAACGGCCACTGGCGTCTCCGCCTCGATGGCGAGCTCGTCGTTGCCGACGTCTGTCCTCTGCGACCTGGCGTCCTCTCGCTGCTCATCGCCGGCCAGTCGTTTCGAGTCGTCCTCGACGGTCACCCCTCCGATCCTGCGCTTCATGTCGGCCCCGAGCGCATCGCGTATCGCATTGAAGATCCCCGCTCCCTGCGCCAACGTCGCCGTGCCGCCGGGGACGACGGCCCCGTCACCCTCAAAGCCTCCATGCCCGGCCGCGTCGTCCGAATCCTCATCGAGGAGGGAGAACCTGTCGCGGCTCACCAGGCAGTCGTGGTCATTGAAGCCATGAAGATGCAGAACGAACTCAAGTCCCCCCGCGACGGCCGCGTCACCCACATTCGTGTCTCCCCCGGCGATACGGTCGCTTCCGGCGACACCCTGGCAGTCATCGAATAAGGCGCACAATGAAGAAAACGATGCACAGAACAACGATTCGCGTGGATCGGAAGACCTTGCGCTGGATGAAGCGACAGGCTAACCGGCGCCGACTCAGCGTGAGCGCATTTGTTAACGCAGTGGTTCGCGAAAGCATGCCCCGATCCGCTGATGGTAGCTCGCAAGCAATCCCGAGGCTCGATATGACCTGATTCGTGATCTGATCAATGGACGCGATTTCCCCAGCGCGGATCGCCTACCTGAATCAGCAGGTCCCGAGTAGGCTTGGTAGCCCTCAGTCGCGTCCGCTCCTACCGCCTCACCACCACGCCCCCCTTCATCACAAAACTCACTCTCTCCACCGCGGTAATATCTTCCAGTGGATTCCCCGGCACCGCGACAATGTCTGCGTAGAACCCAGGCTTCAGCTGTCCCACCTCATCCTGCCACATCAAAATGCGAGCCCCGTTCAGGTAATCCGCCTGCAGCACCGCCAGCGGGGTCATGCCGTACCGCACCATCAACTCAAATTCCTTCGCCTGCGTCCCGTGTGGGAACGGCCCCACGTCTGAACCGACAGCAAAGGGAATCCCCGCAGCCACCTGCCGCTTGAACTCATGGATCTTGTAGTCGAGCATCGCGTGCTCCCGCGCAGCAGCGACGGGCGAAGCAGCGTGATCCGCGAAGTACTCGAAGATGGTGAACGTCGGCACCGCGGGAATCTGTTTCTCCTTCATCAGCTGCATGGTCGCATCGCTTAGCTGGGACGCATGATCGATCGATGCCACACCCGCTTCGGCTGCAAACAGAGCGCCCGGTTCCCCCTGGTCGTGGACCCCCACGTTCGTCCCCAGCCGCGCCGCTTCCGCCACGGCTGTCTTCAATTCCTCCACTGTGTACTGATAGGGCGTATGGAATGCCCAGAATTCCGGATCGCCTGCCTGCGGTCCCAGATGATTCCATGCACACGACGCCGCATCTGCCTCGCACGGAACCGCGTTGACTCCGCCCTTAGCCTCCGTATCCTCTCCGGTCTCGTAAATCTTGACGAAAGTCGAGCCCTCTTTGTGCTGCTCGCGGATGGTCTCAATCAGCTGCTCCTTGTCGTTCGCATAGTCCGCGTTCGACAGGACATGCTGCGCCGGGTTGTAGTGGATCGCGTCCTCGTGGCCGCCCAGAATGCTGATGGCATTTCCGCTGATGCGAAGCCGCGGACCCGGGATCAGGCACTCATCGATCGCCTCGCGTACTGCCGTATCCGCCGAGCCAGCGCCCTCGGTCCCCATGTCCCGTTCGGCGGTAAATCCGGCCATCAGATCGGCCTTCGCCGCCAGCGCCGCCAGAATCGTCCGCTCCGGCACTGACTCCTGAACGGTCTGCAAGTCCTCCGCTCCCGGATGCAGAAACAGGTGGACGTGCGCGTCGATCAGACCCGGCATCAGCGTTGTGTCGCCCAGGTCGATCACCTCCGCCCCCGCCGGACGCGGCACCGACGTGCCCACGGCGGTGATCCGCTCTCCCTGCACCAGGACCTCGCCCGGCGAGACCAGCTTACCCGCCTCCACGTCCAGCAGCCGCGCCGCGTGCAGCACGACTGGTGATGAAGCAGCAGCAGGCGTGCCAGTGGAATCCTGCCCGCAGGCCGCGTAACCTGCGCAAAAGACAGCAGCCCACAGGAGAAAACACTTCGTTCGCATCCAGGCCTCCGAACGGCCTTTCAGGATAGCAGAGGGCCACTGGTCCCACCCCGGAGGCATATCCCACCACGGTTCCCGATGCTATGCTTGCCTGCAAATGGATTCACCCGCAATCGCCGCCCGCGACCTGACCCGCCGCTTTGGCGAGTTCACCGCGGTCGACAGGATTTCCCTCAGCGTCGCCCCCGGCCAGTTCTTCGGTTTCCTCGGTCCGAACGGAGCGGGCAAATCCACGACCATCAAAATGCTTACCGGGCTGCTCGCGCCCACCTCCGGACAGATTCAGATCCTCGATCTCGACTTCGCAGCGCATCCTCTGGAAGTGAAGCGCCAAATCGGTGTTGTGCCGGAAGGGCTTGCGCTCTTTGGCCGGCTGACTGCGTCGGAATATCTGCGCTTTGTCGGCCGCATGTACGGCCTCGACAGTGCGACCACCAACCGCCGCGCCGACGAGTTGCTCGATTTTATGAATCTGGCCAATGAACCGAAGAAGCTCGTCACGGATTTCTCCCACGGTATGCAGAAGAAGCTGGCCCTCGCTGCCGCAGTTATCCATGGTCCGCGGGTGCTGTTTCTCGACGAGCCCTTCGAGGGGGTGGATGCCATTGCGGCCGGGACTCTCAAAGCCATGCTGCAGCGCATGACCGAGCGCGGCGCGACCATCTTCCTGACCTCGCATGTGCTGGAAATCGTGGAGCGGCTGTGCAGCCATGTCGCCATCATCCACCAGGGAAAGCTGGTCGCCAACGGCTCCCTTGAGGAGTTGCGGAGCGGGGTTGCCGCCAGCCTCATCGCCCCCCCGACCGGCCCCCACTCTGGCGAGAAGCTGACCCTTGAGGAGATCTTTCTCAGTATCGTCGGCGGCAGGGGAGCGGCTGCCAACGAAGAAGCTCTGCAGGAATTGTCGTGGCTGGCGTAGACACCACAAACGCCGGTCCGCTTTCCTCCCTCGCGCGCAGGCAATATGCCGCCCTCGCGTGGATGCAGGGCCGCATGTTCGTGAATTCGCTCCGCACCCGGCGCGGCAGCTTCGAACTGGGCGCCCGCATCGTCACCTTCCTCCTCTTTGCCCTCCTTGCTATCGGTCCTGCGATTGGTATGGGCATGGGCGCGTATCTTCTGATCTCCGACGGCCATCTGCGCTCGCTGGCCGTTCCCCTCTGGATCCTCACCCTCATGTGGCAGTTCTTTTCGGCGCTCGCTCCGGCACTCGCCGGACAGAACCCTGATCTCAGCCACCTGCTGCGCTTCCCCGTCAGCTTTGGGTCGTGGATTCTCCTCTACCTCATGTATGGAGTGGTGGCTCCTTCGAGTCTGATCGGGCTGCTGTGGACGGCCGCCATCGGAATCGGTGTCCTGATCGCACATCCTGAGGTCTGGGCCTGGGTCACGCTCACTCTTGTCGTTTTCGCTCTCTTCAATCTGCTGCTGTCGCGCATGATTCTCGCCTGGATCGAGCGCTGGATGGCGCAGCGGCGCTCCCGCGAAATTGTCACCGGCATTTTTCTTCTGTTTGCCCTCTGTGCACAGGTGTTCAATCCCGCCTTCCATCAGCGCCGGCACGGAATGCCCTATGGCCTGACGCGGGGCAAGATCGCGCTGCTGGGGTACCGCGTCTGGCAGTTTGAAAAGGTGCTGCCGCCGGGGCTTGCGGCCGAGTCCATTGCTGAATCGATCAGCCAGCGCGCAGTTCAGAAGGCCGAGAACCTGAGCTGGCTGGGGGGCTGGGCAGTTGCGGTCGCGGGTCTTCTGGTGGTCCGCCTGCGCTCCGAAAGCCGCGGCGAGAATCTCAGCGAAGCGCCGCAACGAACCACTGTCGCCAGGGCTCGTACACAAATGCAGACGCGCAGGTGGCTGGATTTTTCCGGTCCCATTGCGGCGGTTTTCGAAAAGGACCTGCGCTACCTGTTGCGCAGCGGCCCTATGCTGTATGGCCTGGCCTCGCCGCTGGTCATGGTGTTCCTGTTTGGCAGCACGGTTCGGCCCGGGTATGGCAGGCTGGCCGCGGTGCGTATGGAATACGCCTTGCCGCTGGGCCTGGTTTGGGCATTTCTCGGCCTCACTCGGCTCATCTCCAACAACCTGGGAACGGAAGGACAGGGAATCCAGTTTTATTTTCTTTCGCCCACGCCGCTGCGCACCGTGGTGCTGGGCAAGAATGCGCTGCACCTGGCTTTGTTTCTGCTGGAAGCGGTGCTCATCACCATCATGGTTGTCGTGCGCTGCGGACCTCCATCGCCCAGCGTTGCGGCTCTGTCGCTTGCCTGGATTGCCTTTGCGATTCCCGCCAACTTCGCCGCCGGCAATGCGCTCTCGATTTCCATGCCATATCGCGTCAATATGGCGCGGATGAGCCGCGAACAGGGTGCCGTGGGCAATGGTCTGCTGAGCATGCTGACCCAGTTCGGGATTGTTGCCGTGGGCGCCCTCGTCGCCATCCCCGCCGTCCTGTTTGGACGCCCCTGGCTGGCGGTTCCCATCCTGCTGCTGCTGGCGGGAATCGGCGCTCTCGTCTACTGGCGGGTACTCGCGCATGTCGATCACATGATCGCCTCTCGCATGGAATCGCTGACCCGGGATGTCGCCAAAGCGAACGCCACCGGTTGACTGCAGGTTCGCGGCGGAGCTATGCTCCCCACCTATGGAACTCAGCGGCACAATCGGCAGCCTCATGCGTAATAAGGGCGGCCAGGTATGGTCGCTTTCACCGTCAGCTTCGGTTTACGAAGCCGTCGTAATGATGGCAGAAAAGCAGGTCGGCGCCCTGCTCGTGATGCAGAACGAGCAGCTCATGGGGATCGTTTCAGAGCGGGATTATGCGCGCAAGGTAATCCTGCGCGGGCGATCATCGCACGATACTCCGGTCTCGGAGATCATGAGCAGTCCAGTCATCACCGTGACGCGGTCGAACACCGTAGCCGAGTGCATGCATATCGTCACGGACGAACGCATCCGCCACCTGCCGGTGGTCGAAGGCGGAAAGGTCGTTGGGATTGTCTCCATCGGCGACCTTGTGAACTGGGTGGTGTCTGAACAACAGGAGACGATTCGGCAGCTGGAAGCGTGGATCACCGGAACCCAGAGCTACTGATCAGAGCAATTCGTAACCCGCGAAGAAATAGCCGATTTCGAACTTCGCTGTATCCTCGCCGTCGGATCCGTGGATCGCGTTCTCTTCAATGGAGCCGGCATATTTCTTGCGGATCGTGCCCTCGTCGGCATTCGCCGGATTGGTCGCACCCATCAATTTCCGCAGATCGGCAATGGCGCTGTCCTTCTCCAGCACCATTGCAATGATCGGCCCTGACGACATGAACTGCGTCAGTGACGCAAAGAAGGGCCGCTCCTTGTGCACATAGTAGAAGCCCTCAGCCTGCGGCTTCGAGATGAACATCTTCTTGACGGCGACGATTTTAAAGCCGGCTTTCTCGATCTCGGCGAGAATCGCGCCGGCATAGCCCTTCCGCATGGCGTCGGGTTTAATAATGCTGAACGTGCGCTGGGTCATGGCCTCTGGCTCTTGGCTTCTGGCCTCGTGTAAGGCCGGTTGGTTTATCTGGCCCGAACAGGGCAAAATTTGTCAGACAACATTCGAACGAGCTACCAGCTAAGAGCTAATAGCTAACGGCTGCTTCCTATGCTTTCCCGATGACCCGGGCCACCGTCTCGCCAATGGCGGCCGGCGTTTCGACCACATGGATGCCCGCAGCCTTCAGCGCCTTCATCTTTTCAGCAGCCGTGCCCTGGCCGCCGGAGATGATGGCGCCGGCGTGGCCCATCCTGCGCCCGGGAGGCGCCGTCTGTCCGGCAATGAAGCCCACCACCGGCTTCTTCACATTCTTCTTCACGTAATCCGCCGCAGTCTCTTCCGCGGTCCCGCCAATTTCGCCGATCAGGATAATGGCTTCTGTCTCCGGATCCTCATTCAGCAGCGTCAGCGCATCCACGTGCGTCGTGCCGATGATCGGGTCGCCGCCGATGCCAATGGCTGTCGACTGCCCGATGCCCCGCTGCGTGAGTTGGTAGACGGCTTCGTAGGTCAGGGTGCCGGAGCGCGAAACGATGCCGATATTGCCTTCCTTGTGGATACGTCCCGGCATGATGCCGACCTTCGCCTTGCCCGGTGAAATCACGCCCGGGCAATTCGGCCCGATCAGCCGCGATTTCGAATTCTTCAGCACGCTCCACACCTTCACCATGTCGTTCACCGGAATGCCTTCGGTGATGCAGATGATGAGCGGCAGTCCCGCGTCATTCGCTTCGAGAATCGCATCGGCGGCAAACGGCGGTGGCACGAAGATCACTGTCACGTTCGCGCCTGTCTTCTCCACAGCCTGATGCACCGTATCGAAAACCGGCCAGCCCTCATGCGTCGTCCCGCCTTTGCCCGGCGTCACGCCGCCCACCACCTTCGTTCCGTATTCAGCGCAGCCTTTGGCGTGAAAGGTGCCTTCGCGGCCTGTGATGCCCTGCACGATCAGGCGAGTATTCTTATCGACCAGAACAGCCATCTCTACGCAACCCCTTTCGCTGCTGCCACCACTTTTTGCGCTGCATCCTGCATCGTGTCGCCGACAATGAACTTCAGTCCCGACTCCTGCAGAATCCGCCGTCCCTCTTCCACATTCGTGCCTTCCAGCCGCAGCACCACCGGCACCTTGACGTTCAGGTTCTTTGCCGCCTGCACCACGCCCTGCGCCAGGGTATCGACACGCAAAATGCCGCCGAAGATATTGATGAACACCGCCTGCACATTTTTGTCCGACAGCAGAATTTCGAAGGCATGTTCGATCTGCTGCTGGTTCGCGCCCCCGCCCACATCCAGGAAATTCGCCGGCATGCCACCTGCGTACTGAATGATGTCCATGGTTGCCATCGCCAGGCCTGCGCCGTTCACCATGCAGGCAATGTTGCCGTCCAGCTTGATGTAGTTCAGCGCGTACTTCGAAGCTTCCACTTCCAGCGGATCTTCTTCCGCAACGTCGCGCAGCTCCTTCAGATCCTTGTGCCGGAACATCGCGTTATCGTCGAAGTTGATCTTGCAGTCCAGCGCGTACAACTGATCGTCCTTCGTGGTGATGAAGGGATTGATCTCCAGCAACGAGGCGTCGGTGTCGACATAGGCGCGGTACAGCCCCATCATGAACTTCACCGCCTCATTGATCTGCGTCGGCTTTAGCCCCAGCGCAAACGCCAGCTCGCGCGCCTGGTAGGCCTGGAATCCGACCCCTGGATCGATATACGCCTTGTGGA
Source organism: uncultured Acidobacteriota bacterium (assembly GCA_963825195.1). Taxonomy (GTDB): domain Bacteria; phylum Acidobacteriota; class Terriglobia; order Terriglobales; family Acidobacteriaceae; genus Palsa-343. The sequence continues at coordinate 1,470,997 of CAWGSD010000005.1, read as the reverse complement.
TAGCCTTCGGATCCCTGGCCGCAACCTCTTCGATCTCCATGCCCCCGGCCTGCGAAGCCATAAACACCAGCTTCGCAGCGGCGCGATCCAGCACGATGCCCAGGTACAGTTCGCGGTCGATGGCCGCGGTTTCCTCAATCAGGAGCCGCTGCACCTTCTGGCCCTGCGGTCCCGTCTGGTGCGTCACCAGCTGCATGCCCAGAATCTGCTTCGCGTAGTGCTCCGCTTCACCCAGCGTCTTTGCTACTTTCACGCCGCCGCCCTTACCGCGTCCGCCCGCGTGAATCTGCGCTTTGACCACAACGCCTTTCGCGCCGCCGCTGAAGAGCTGCCTGGCAACCTCCAGCGCCTCATCCAGCGTGTTCGCGACCTCGCCGCGCGGAATCGCGACGCCATACTTTGCCAGAATGTCCTTCGCCTGATACTCGTGAATTTTCATAGGTGTGTTTCAGCAGAAATGATCTGTTGCCGGGCAAAAGAAGCTGTGGGTTGCGCAGCGAAGCCGAACTCATTTCTTCGCCACAGAGCCGTCGGTCAAGTGAGAGTGCCCGCGCGCCTGCGCGAGAAAATGTCTGCAAGGCCGAATGTTCAGTGTAGCGGACCCCTCCGATCAGGGGCAAACAACCCGCCGCCGGCGGCAATCGCTTCGGTTCTGTCATCGCCGGGCGGCAAGCCCTCGGTTTTCCCGGCCTGTGCACTCCGGTAGCATGGGATCATCGCATGCCGGCACTGCAAGCATTGCTCAAACAAGTCGCCGATGAGCACCGTACGCTCAGTCGCCTCGAAGCGCGCTCAGCGCTGCTCGCCATTCTGAATGCCGAGCCTGACCCCGCCGCCGACATCGAGATTGCGGGCCTCCTCACCGCCATGGCGACCCGCGGTGAAACCGTGGACGAACTGACCGGTTTTGCCGAAGCCATGCGTTCGCTCTCCCTGCCCATTCCGCTCACGCCCGAGGAGCGCGACGCCCTCGTCGATACCTGCGGGACCGGAGGCGATGGCCGGGGTACCTTCAACATCTCAACCGGAGCGGCGCTGGTCGCGGCGGCGGCCGGCGCGAAGGTGGCCAAGCACGGCAATCGGGGAGTGACGTCTCGTTGCGGCTCAGCTGACGTGCTGGAGGCCATGGGCGTACCCGTCGCCCTTACCCCTGCACAGTCTGCTGCCTGCCTGCGCGCCACAGGATTCACCTTCCTGTACGCCCCGGCGCTGCATCCCTCTATGAAGCGGGTGCAGCCCATTCGGCGCGCCCTCGGCTTCCGCACCATCTTCAATCTCGCTGGCCCCCTCACCAATCCGGCCGGCGCGCCGGCGCAGGTGATGGGCGTTTACTCGCCGGCTAAACTGGAGATCGTTGCGGGCGCCATGGCCCAGCTTGGCGTCCGTTTTGGCCGCGTCGTTCACGCGCGTAACGGTATCGACGAGATCGCACTCTCTCCAACGGACACCATCCTCGTACGGTCTTCATCGATTGCCTTCGAGCGCCAGTACCGCACTGTCGTCTGCCCCGAAGACGCAGGTATGGCCCCTGCCGATCTGAGCGAACTCCAGGGGGGCGACACCGCAAAAGCCAATGCCGCGATGCTCGAACGCATTCTTGAAGGAGTCGAACGCGGACCCCGGCGCGATATCGTGCTGCTCAATGCCGCAGCGGCTCTGGAAGCCGCCGGCATGACGAATAACCTGAAGGAAGGAGTCACCCGCGCCGCTGAGGCTCTGGACTCCGGTTCGGCCATGCAAACCCTTGGTGCACTCCGCAATTTCGGCCGGAGCGTTTCAACATAGACGGGTCAGAAACCACACAGTGGGGACAGTGGGTAGGTCGGACCGGACACACCTGTGTTGAAATCGGTTCTTGATTTTGAGAATGCGCGGATTGGCATGACTTCCGGGATTGCCATTCGTCACTGCAAATCCGGGTAAGGCACTCCCCGAACATCATCCCGTCCTATTTACCTTGAAATGCCGACCTGACCGCCTGGCCACGCCAGCAGGCATCGGGTCGCAGACCGAGAATGTATGCCATCGTCGCAGCGGTGTCGTACTGCATGATGGGCGCGGTGAGTTCATGGTCTTTCAGCACGTGGTTGCCCGCGAGAATCCAGGGAATCTCTGTCTCTGCCATCGTGAGGCCGCCGTGGCTTCGGCCTGTACCGCCGTGGTCGGCAGTGAGCAGGATATTGGTCGACCGTTCGATACCCATCGATTGCACAACCGCGCGAATCTGTCCCACCATGCGATCCGTCTTTTCGACCGCGGCAATGTATTCCGGACTACCCCAGCCATGCTTGTGTCCCGCATGATCGACAAGGTCGAAGTGAATAAAGAGAAGCTCAGGTCGCTCGCCCCTGAAATAAGCCAGAGCATGCTCCAACACCGGATCTTCCTGTTCGTCCGTGGTGAACACTGTGTCCACAATATTAGGTTCGACGAGCCGCACAAAGTCGGGCCAGTCGGTGAAGATACCGGCCTTTGCTGCCGGATGCTGCTGATGCTCGATGCCGAAGATGGTGGGGAAGATTCCCGGAGCATCTTCGCATGCGGGTGTGATGGCTGCCCCCTTCGGCTGCCAGTCGTTCCCGATCACGCCGGTCATCTCCACAGGCGCTCCCATAATCATCGAAGCCCAGTTCGGGCTGCTGACGGTGGGAAAGACGGCCCGCGCATGAAAGCTCCACGATCCGTCCTTCATCATCGCGTGAATATTGGGCGTTTTTGCCGCCTCAATCCCCTTCGGATACAGACCGTCTACGCCAATGACGATGAGGTGACGCTCGGCGCCCCTCGCCGAAAGCGGCAGACAGGCGCACGCACTCAGCAGAAGAGCGCCAGACAGCCATTTCATTCTGAAGATCCTGCGAAAGCCATGATTCGTACATTGCGGAGATCGTTTCACAAAGTTGTCCTTCCGATTGATTGTTCGTGCTCCCAGGCTGCGCCGATTCCGCTAACGGAGAGTGACGATCGCCAGCTCGTTTTCCAGCACATGCATCCGTAGGCTTCCCTGCTGGATTCTCCACGGTGATCTGTTCCACCGCGGTTGTAGGTTCGCCCATACACACAGATATAGGCCATAGTGCAATCGTTACCAGGGCCAGGAATCGCCAGCGGGATGCACTCATTCCCCGGGTAAGGCCGGCATTCTTCACTTAGAGTCCATCCGACGGCAGCACGACTGATCTTGTTGCTGTGGGTACTACAGGACGGCGATCGAGACTGGCGACCCCTTCGTGGTGCGCATCCTCAGGCTTTCCACCCATCGTCGACCCATGCCTGATCCAGTCTTCGGCGAAGGTCATGTATTTGAGAGTCTCGCGGCGGAAGGTATAGGCGACATGAATCATCCCGTCCGCCGACTGCGTCACCGACGGATAGGAATACTCCGGATCCTCGAGCGGCAGAATTGGCTGGGAGATCTGCGGATTCTCGAGATCCCGAATCCACGGCCAGGTCTTGCCGTCGTCTTCTGACAGGGCAATGGAGAGAATGCGGCGCGAACCGGTATCGGCATGCTCGGGCTTCAGCTCTGCCTGCGTGTTATTGAAGATCATCAACAGATGCCCATTCTTCAGGCGAGTCGCCTGAATCGAAGCATTGTTATTCGGCAGCTGGGTCGCCCCCGGAGTAGTCCACGTACAGCCGTCGTTCGACTCGCTCTTGTAAATCCAGTCGGCATAGCGGCTGCGAAAGAAGGCGATGAGATGATCCTGAGAAAGGGGAATGATGTTCATCTGGACAAAGCCGCCGGAGCCCTGCACGTCGCACTCCTTCCATGTCGCCCCGGAGTCCGCGGAGATCTCGACATAGGAATGGTCCCTTTGTGCATTGGAGGTAATGCTGCCGCCCGCCGAATGATAGACCGGGAAAAGCCACTGGTTGTGGAACACCACAATCGGCTGCCGGGTATAGAGCCCCGGCTGGGGGAAGACCGTTGTCGGCGCACTCCAGGTGTGTCCCTGATCGGTCGACTTCAGGGCATAGACAAGATCGTTGGTCTGATCGTGCCCGCCGCGCTGCGTCGTATGAAACAGCCAGATGGTGCCGTCCGGCGCTCGAAAGAGCAGCGGATTCTGATTCGCCCAACCTTTGTGCCATGAGACGACGACGGGTTCAGTCCACTTCCTGGATCCTTTGTCCAGCCGCGTAAGGACGATCGACTCCCCGTCGCCACGCTCGTAGATGCCCGCGTAATAGGTAAGCAAAAGATCGCCATTCGGCAGTGGGAGCAGATTCGCAGCATGACTGCTGTTGACGATCATCTCGAGGTAGGCTTCTCGTGCTCCCGCTTCCGGCGAGTTCTTCACCTTGCCATCGGCTAACTTGTAGGCGGATTCGGCGCGCGCCGCACTCCGCCCAACCAGACTCAATAACGCAATCGCAAGGACAAGGCGAACCATCTTTACATTCACTGTCTGACACACTCCTGTCGCAATTCTCGGGTGATGGGCTGCTGTCGGATGCCGTCGGGCACACATGCAGCAGCCCTGAACGGGTTGCGCGGTTAGAAGTTCAACTTTCCGCCAATCTGAACGGTGCGCGCTGTGGCTGAGGTCAGCTGACCAAAGTTGCCGTCGGTAGTGCTGGTGTCCAGTCCGCCGAGAATCGTGTGGTTCAGCGCATTGAAGGCGTCCATGTGAAGGTTGAAGTCGTAGCGCTCCGCGATCCGGAAGCTCTTCCCGAGACTTGCATTCAGCTGGATGACGCGCGGGTTATAGACGGAATTCTTGCTGAGCGTACCGGGACGAACCTGAGCTCCGCTGGCGACTGAAAGCGCCGGATTCGAATAGGCAGCAGGGTTGAGGTACTGAAGATGGAAGATATCGTAGTGGCCCGCGTACTGGCTGACCCCCTGTACGGAATCGGGCCGGTCGCTGGGATACGACGAGTTCCCGTCTTCAATGTTATTGGGGCTCCCGGTCTGCGCAATGACAACGCCCGACAACTGCCATCCGTCGATCAGGTATTTCAGCGCGTGATGGTTCAGCCCGGTCCACTCGCTGAACGGCAGATTCCACAGGCCGTTCATCACGAAGTTATCGCGAATATCGTACGGAGCCGGACCGTAGTCGCCCTTCAGGTTGTTGTTATCCTGCGGAGCCTGTTCCTTGAGCAGCCCTGCGCTTACCAGCGCCATATTGCGCGACCAGGTGTAGTTCGCATCAAAGTACAGGCCGTGCTTCAGGCGTTTCTTCAGCTCCAGCTGCATTGCGTTGTAGTTGCTGCGATCCCCCGCGAAGTAGTAGTTGAACTGCGAGAATGTGGGAAACGGAGCGATGCCGGTGATTCGGTCGGGAAGATTCGCAACCTCCGTAATGTTCTCCTTGGTTGCCCAGTTCCCAACGTATGCGATGGTGAATGCCACGTCGCCTGGCAGAGCCTGGTCGATTGCCAGCGTGTATTGCAGGCTGAACGGATCGGGATAGTGCTGGTTGACTGCGGAATTGGCAAAGTTCGAGGTGGCCACGCCGGTGTTGACAAGTTGCTGCAGCAGCGTGGTGTACGCCGAGTTCGGCAGTGGGAATGTTACGCCGGCCTGCAGTGCCTGCGCGCGATTCAGAGTAATACGGAATGGAGTCGTCGCGTTGGTCTGCACTTCATTGATCGCGGTGCCGTAGATTTCGTGAGGATTGACGTAAACACCCGCGCCGCCGCGCACCACGGTATTGCTGCGGGGGCCCACACCCCAGCTGAAGCCGAGGCGCGGCTGCACATCCTTATAGTCCGGGAAATAAATCTGGCCCGCCGGAACATAGGGCCCGAAGCCCGGGCCGAGCTGCGGGAAGTCCGGATTCACACCGCGGTTGAAGAATCGTCCGGAGTTTTCCTGCGGCACCTGGTAGATGTCATAGCGGATGCCGAGATTGAAGGTCAGGTTCGATCGCGCGCGATAGTCATCCTGAATATATCCGCCGTATTGGAACTGGGTTATGTTGAAGGGCTCGAGAGGAAAGGTGATCTGCACCGAGCTGGGAATGTTGTTCAAAAAATCGCTGAGGCTGGAGTATTTGAAATTCGTGTTGTTCAGGTCGGTGCGCCCGTCGTTGAGCCTTTGCAGAATGGCTCCCGCCTGGAACGTATTCCGCTGGCGGGTCCAGCTGACGCTCTCCTCGAAGGTCAGTACCTTGCCGGGCTGCTGGACCAGTTCCGTGCCACCCGTCCCGAAGCCGTCAAATGAGACGCCTTCATAGCCCTGGCCATACGCCTCGTCCACCCGGTTGTAGCTCAGCGCATCGAGGCCAAAGCGCGCATTCGAAACCCACGATGTGCCGGAGTGAATCCAGCTGGCGTTATACATATCGGAGTGATCGTCGTAAACGCGAGGATTGATAGAGATGATGTTGGGATTCGTATAGCGTGGACGGGCGCGTATATAGCGCGCCATGTATTGGTTGTGCTCGTCGGGATTGAAATCGAGGCGCGTTACGAAATTCTCGTCGTCCTGCGTCGATGAGCCGGTCTTGTTCAGATACACGGTCGTTGCGGTCGGATCGTCCGCGGGCTGCGGTACGGATGGGAACGTAGCGAGGATCGGCTGGTAGACCGCCGGGCTGATACCGATGAGGTAGGGAGTGGGCACATTGTCTCCTACTCCTGCCAGGGCATTGAGCCGCACCCCCTCATAGCTGCTGAAGAAGAAGAAGTGATTGCGGATGAAAGGACCGGAGAGCGCGGCGCCAAACTGGTTGAATGTCGAGCGCGGCCGCGTGGTCAGAAACTGGTTGCGCGCGTCATAGAGATTTTCTTCGTTGATCTCGTATGCATCGCCATGGAATGCGTTCGTTCCGCCCTTGGTGATGATGTTCAGGTTGCCGGACATCGTCCCGCTCACCGATGCGGGAGCGATACCGCGCACGATGCTGACCTCCTCGATCGCATCGTTGTTGATCGTGTTAATGATGTTGGGTTCGCCGGAAAAGCCGAAGGCGGGGTGCTCCACGTCCTGCGTCGCATTGGTGCCGTCCACCGTAAGGTTGTAGCCGGTGGCGGGAAGGCCGTTGATCACAATCCCTGAACCGGCCTCCGACCCGGCGCTGCCGTTATTGGTCTGCGCCACGCCCGGAGCGGTCTGCAGCAGCGTCGTCCAGTCCTGATGCGCTACCGGCAATTCGTTGAGCTGCGCGCTCGCAACCTCGCTGCGCGTGTCCGATGTTCCTACCGACACGAGTGGCGTCTCGCTGGTCACCGTCACCGACTGGCGTGACGATTGCACATGTAACAGGAAATTAATCTGAATGCCCTGATCGGCGACGATGTCGAGGTCGTTCCGCTCCTCGGGAGCGAATCCCTGCTCCCCCACGCGCAGGGTGTAATGCCCTACCGGGATGAAGTCGAGAACGTATTCTCCGCTTCGATTCGTGGTAGTGGTCTTGACCAGGCCAGTGAGCGTATTTGTGATCGTAACGCTGGCGCCCGCCACCACGGCGTTGCTCTGATCGGTCACGGTCCCGGTAATTGTGCCGGTGGTGTTCTGCGCCCGCCCGGCCAGGCCCATGGCCAGGGCAAGCGTAAGGATCGCGACAAATCTCCATCGATGATTTCTAAACATTGCATCCCCTTCTGACTGGCTGAGGTACGGCGGTGAATATCTGTGGCAATTCCTCTGCGTATGGCGCCGAATGAATAAACGGTTAACGGACGAATTGCCGGCCGCGGATCTCACCGGACATGTGAGCCGAGTCTTGAATGAAAGCCGGCCTGCGGCAACGTTCAACGCGTTAAGCTGCGTCCTGGGCGGGGTTAAGCCAACAATAGTGCAGACATGTGAATAGTCGTGAAAGGCAAAGCTCCTGGACGCCCAGTCAATAATTCAAGCGAGCGATCGTCGTCGGAATTCGATGGGGAAGGCACATCACGGGCCGCACGGCGGATGCGGGCGAGGAAGAGACACCGAAGCGTAGATCTTTTCGTCGCCGAGATGGCTCGTTACAAAGCTTTAACGTTGGCCGCGATATGCTGAGAGCCCACGAACTTTGCGCCGATACGGTTTCGCCCACATGGCTCCAACCAGAGATGTGTCGTCTCCAGCGGAGGGGCTCTCAACCATGGAGCTCTCCAGCGATGAGCTGCGACTCTATCGGAACTCCCTGTGTGCATCGCTCGACGCGCTCTGCGCCAGCGAAATCTTTCGCAACAGCCCCAGGAGCTGCGCATTCATCCAGCACGTGGTTTATCGCACCCTGGATGGCAATTCTGATGAGCTGAAGGAACGCCTTATCGGCATGTCTCTGCTGGGCAGAGACGCCGGCTACGATACAAGTACGGACTCCGGCGTGCGCGTCCGCGCCAACGATGTAAGGAAGCGGCTGAACCGGTATAACGAAGCCAGCAGCGCAGAGCTCTCGTTCATCATCGTCCTTCCTACCGGAGCCTACGTCCCCCGTTTTTTTCGCGTTACCGCTCCTGCGCCCGTCCATTCATCGGTATCTGCTGATTTGAACCTGGTTGAGCCCAGCGCGGACGCGGCCTCGCTGGCGGATTTGTCCTCGGCCCCGCCTCCCGCGCTGTCTCTCTTTCAGCTCGCTGTTCCCACCCTTGTGACCCTTTTCCTGTGCATCATCTGCATGCGCTGGCAGCTCTCGCAGGAGCAGTCTTTCACTTCGTTCTGGCAGGACATTCTGCGTGACGATCAGGCACTGCTCTATCTCGCGCCCACACAGACTGAAGGGAAACAGAGCCTGGTCGCCATTCAGGAGGTTAGAGAGGCCGCTCCGCTGCTCGATCTCGCCGGGCAGTTCCACAGGCGCTTCACGATCATGACCAATCCCGGCTCCAATCCCCTTCCCGGACGTGTTGCATTGCATGTTGGTCTCGCCGTAATGGGTGATCTGCATCTCAGTCCCTTCCTGCAGCAACCCGAACGGTACACCGTGACCGATACCCCCAATGGCAGAATGATCGTCGATCGGCGCAACCCATCGCATCCGGTCGCGCAGCACGCCGCGCTGCTGACTATTCTCAGCGGACCGCAGCGCTCTATCTATATGGATGGCACCGACGACAGCGCCATCCGCTCCCTTGTCACACGTCTGTGCGATGAAAGAACCTTTCCCGGAAGTCTGACCGGCAGCTTCCGCCCTGGAACCGTGACACAGGCGATCTTTCCGGAGGAAAGCTACCAAAGCGCGATCATCGATCGCGAGCCGTTGAACGGCGATATGGCCAGAGTGGAATACCTGCCATGAGTCCGCCGGTGGCGCGCCTGCATCGTTGGCGCCATCAGGCGTTCCTCTCTGCATGGACCATTTATGCCGGCTACTACATCTGCCGATGCGGCATTGAAACCCCGTCTTCGGCAGGTTCTTCTCACATCGCGCTCGAGCTCACCTGCTTTGGCGCGACCTATGCCATCGGGCAGTTTGTCGGCGGAGCGCTCGCCGACGATGTCAGCGCACGCTGGACGGCTTTAGGCGGAGCGTTAATCTCCGTCATCTGCACCGTCCTCCAGGGATGGTCTTCTCCACATACGCGGATCGTGCTGCAGCTGGCCAACGGCCTGGGGCAGGGCCTCGGATGGCCTTCCCTGCTTAAGCTCATCGGAGCATGGTTCGGCCCGGATGAGCGCGATACCGTGCTTGGCTGGTGGAGCTCCAGCTACATCCTCGGGGGATTTCTGGCGAGCGTTCTGACTCAGTGGCTCTCCATCCGCGCGGACGCACTTGCCATCGATCCATTGCACCTGGTACATCTTGTTCCATCGGCGATTCTTCTCGTCACCGCGATCGTCTTTGTCCTGGGAGTCCGCAACGCTCCGCATCAGTCCAGGCTGCCGCAGCCCGAAATGCCGGCGGACCGGTCTTCCGGGTGGATGCGCTGGAAGAACATTCTGGCCAATCGTGGCATGCGCTACATCGCCGGCATGTACTTCTTCCTGAAGATGACGCGGTACACACTTCTCTTCTGGCTGCCGCATTACCTCATGTCCACCGTCGGGTACAGCGCGTATGCTGCTGCACGAACTGCCTCCTACTTTGAAATCTTCGGCATCCTCGGTCCCATCGCAGCCGGATACGCTGCCACCCGCGCCTTCGGCGGGAATCGTATGCGCCTCGGGGCGGGCATGGTGTATGGCCTTGCCTTCATGTGTCTGCTCCATCCGCTGCTGGCCGCCTCCGGTTTTCTCGGCATGGTGCTGTCCATCTCTCTCCTCGGCATTCTGATTCACGGCTCCGACATGCTGGTCTCGGGCATGGCCGTTCTCGATACGATGCCTGATGAGCAACACGGCCGCGCCGTCGGATTCGTCAACGGCATCGGTTCCATTGGTCAAACCATCTCACCGTTGCTCGCCACTCTGTTCGTCGCGCACTTCGGCTGGAACAAGCTCTTCGACCTCTTTGTCATCTTCACCCTGATCTCCGGCGTCATCTGCACCATCGGGGCCCGTTTCACGGCGCTAAACCCTCGCGGCTTAACCGTTCAGGGCTTGAGCTTTCCCAGGCTGCGCTATTAACCTTGCAACGAAACAAAGCCAGTCGGGGGCCGCACTCCCAGGGCCGCGCCGACTGGACTACGATTTCTCAAACCATGGCTGATAGAAATTCGTCGCAGCAACTCCGTGCCGTCATGCTGGACTGGGCTGGCACGACTGTCGATCATGGCTCACGCGCCCCCGTTCTGGCGCTGAAGACGCTGTTTGAGCAGCGCGGTGTCCAGCTCACCGAGGAGCAGGCTCGCCGTGATATGGGACTGCTCAAGCGCGACCATATTCGCGCAATTCTGGCGCTACCCGAAATCCAGGAACAGTGGCAGCGAGCGACCGGCCACCAGCCGGCGTCCGCCGATGTGGACTCGCTCTTCCGGGAGTTCGGTCCCCTCCAGCTGCAGTGCATCGCACAGTATTCGCAATTGATCGAAGGTGTGGTCGAAACGGTGCAGCGATGGCAGCACCGGGGGCTGCGCATCGGCACCACCACCGGCTACACGCGCGCCATGCTCAACCCGGTGATGCAACAGGCAAACGAGGCGGGCTACACGCCGGACGCCTCCGTCTGCCCCGATGAAGTGGCAGCAGGACGTCCTGCGCCGTGGATGCTGATGCGCAATCAGCAACTGCTGAATGTCTATCCACCTGCCGCCTGCGTCAAGATCGGCGACACCATCAGCGATATCGAAGAGGGCCTGAACGCAGGCATGTGGACCATTGGGCTCACCCGATCGGGCAATATGGTTGGTCTGGATGCCGCGGCATGGTCGGCCCTCAGTGCTGACGAGAAGAGTCGCCGCCTGCATCATGCTGAACAGACAATGCTGGCTGCCGGCGCTCATTTTGTAACGGAAGACCTTGCCGGCTGCGACGCGCTGCTGTCCGTCATCGATAAACTCCCAGGCGGTCACAAGCGCTGATTCGCAGCCAGCGGGAAACTGACAACATAACTTGCAGCTGTCAATGCAATTCCGAGTCTTTGGGCCGGAATCGTCACACGTCCTGTTACCAGATCAGCGAGCGGAATCGATTCAAGGGTAGTAGCTCGAAAAGAGACGCGCCCGCCGGGTGTTGAGGAACACCCGGCGAGCGCTGGCCACGGGAACGGCACCCATGGATATCAGTAAAGTTACATTTCTGCCCCTCTATCCCGTTCGCGCACCACGCCAGTGTTTCAGCGGCGTGCACGAAGCTGGACGCTGTTGATTAGCGGTTCGGCCTCTTTCTCTCCAGCGGAGATGCGGACGTGGGTGCGGTCGCATAGCCGTCTGTGAGTGTCTTCAGGAATGCGACAATGTCATTCTCTTCCTCGTCGGTGAGCCCGAGGTTACCAATCAGGGTCGTTACGTTCTGAGGCACTTCAGGCGCCGGCCAGCAGGTCACCTTTTCGCCTTTGGATCCCTCAGCGCAGCGGGGCAGCTCCTGCGAGGTGTTATAGAAGTGCACGACCTCCTTCAGACTCTTCAGATAGCCGTTGTGCATGTAGGCTTTGGTGAAGTTAGCGCGAGGCCGCATATCGACGTTCCGCAGCGTGGGTACCAGAAACTTCCCGTTGAACAGCGGCGCGAGATACTTCCATTGCAGCAGGTCGGGGTCTTCCGTGGAGCTGCTCAGCATCCCTCCAACCCCGTAATCGACGTAACCGAAGCCCTGCGGATTGGCGATATACCCGAATTGGTCCGGCTTGCTTTCGCAGTAAAAGGGCATTGCCAGGTTCTTCGGTATCCCGATATTGCCCGTTGCGAAGTCGGTAAACAGAGGAGCCAGATCCGCGGGGGCCAGACTGACTGAGTTGATCGCGTTTCCACTCAGGTGGCACTGATTGCAGTGCGCCTTGCCGTTGAAGAGTTCGTAGCCTTGCTGTTCCTCCGACGTCAGGTCGGCATCCCCGGCCAGCCACGCATCGAACTTCGACGAAAATCCGCTCACTTCCGACGAGGATTCATACGAGGCCACTGCCAGGGTGATGTGGTCAAAGGTTGAGCTCGCGGTGCCCCGGTCCACAGCGCTCAGCTGCAGCGGGTATGGATTAGTCGCCTGAGACGGACCCGCCGGTGTCGCGCACACGGTGGCGACATTGGCAGGCCAATGGATCGCGAAGGACTGTGCCCCGTACACCAACTCGATCAGCGAGGCGTACCCTCCCTTCGAGACCTTCCAAACCACGCATGCAGGGTCGGGATCCCCGATCTCAACCGGGTTGACTGGCGGCCCCTGCGCCTGTTCCGCAGCAGGATTGCCAATCCGATTTCCGGTCGCCCGCATATCCCAGAAATTGCCTCCGTAAAAGTCTGCCTGGGTCGCGTTGAAATGCAGAATGGGAGAGAAGGCCGCGTAAGCGTAGCTCAGCGGCTTGCGCCCTGAAAGTCGAACATTTGGCCCGGGCGGCACTGCGTTCGTAATCGGGGTTCCACCGGGCTGCGCCACCGTTGTTGCATTCAGTATGTTGGTGCCGCCCGTAAATCCGGCATACGGAGCATGACAGGTCGCGCACGCTATATTTTCATACGGAGAAATCGTCTTGTCGTAGATGAAGAGTTTGCCGATCAAATGCACCTGCTGCACCTGTCCCAGCGAAGATGCGGCTGAAACCTCTTCCAGCAGGCTTGATTCCGTGCTGTTGATGAGTGCGTTGAGGTATTGTGTGTCTCCATCTTCCGTGGGATTCGGCGGGCTCCCTGGCAGACTCGGCAGGAGCGACAGAACATTAACATTTCTGCTGCAGATCGACGGTGGCGGCACGGGTGTGGGCGGATTCTGCGTGAGTCCTAAAGGAATCGTGATGACCCCTATCGTGGTGACAGCAGCTGCTTTGGACAGGAGTTTCCGATATGGCGTTTCCCTTTGTTCCATCACACTAACCTCATCGAATGGTTGGGTCCGGGCAGACGAAGGGTGTGCTTAGGCAAGAGCTGCCGCGCTTAGTCACTCGCTAACCCCAGTTACCCGAACGGGGATGTGTCAGGCGAACATTCCTGCGCCAACAGAGCGGCGGGAGCGAGAAGCGAACAAATTCTGCTCCTTATCGGTTATTAATGTCAATAACAACACTGGTAAATTTTGTTAGCTTTTGTGATATGAACCGGCGGGCTAACTCTCCGGCTGTTGCCGTTCGTTCACCCGGGAGCGATACGACATAGACTGGGCTCCTGGTTCGGGCTGGATGCGACGGCGGCCTGGTTCAGGGTTCGTTTTGGATTTCGGCATTCTCGATCGGGAGGCGCACCAAGAAGATGGTGCCGCGCCCGACCTCGCTTTCGAAGGCGAGGCTGCCTCTGTGGTGGTCGACCACGGCGCGTGCAATGGCGAGGCCCTGCCCGGTCCCGCGCCCCACGCCCTTGGTCGTAAAGAACGGATCGAAGATGCGGTCGCGAATGCTTTCGGGGATTCCGGCGCCATTGTCCGCGATCGCGATGAGCACCCGATCGCCCTGCGCTTCAGTGTGGATGCGGATCTTGCCTTTCTGACCTTTCGGCGAGACGACTTCGGCAATGGCATGGGCAGCGTTCACCAGCAGGTTGAGGAAGACCTGGTTCAGGTCGCTCACGCTGCAGAGAACCATGGGCAGTTCGCCCAGGTCAGTTTCGACGTCAGCGACATATTTCAGCTCGTTGCGCGCGACGGTGAGAGTATTCAGCAGCGCCTTGTTCAGGTCGGCGCGTACGTGGCCGCGGCTCTCGGGATGTGCGAATTCCTTCATGGCGCGAACGATGGTGACCACACGTTCGACACCTTCCTGGGTCTGAGCGAGAGCCTCCGGAATCTGGGAAAGGAGATAGCCAGTGTCGAGCCTTTGTTCGAGGCGTTCCAGTTCGGCAGCAAGGTGGGCCCGCAAAGCTCGCAGAACGCGCGCAGCTTCGTCAGCATTGTCTGGTATGGTCGGCGATCGTTCAGTTGTTGCGAATCTACTCGCAACGCAAAGCTGTCATGGGATCGACACGGATGGCGCGGCGCGCCGGAAAGAAGCCAGCCGCCAGTGCCACCATCGTCAGCAGAGCTGGGACGCCGATGAACGTAAGCGGATCGGCGGGAGTCACGGCGAAGAGCAGAGCAGACATAAAGTGGGCTAAGAGAAGTGCTGCAGGAACCCCTGCTGCCAGGCCGAAAAGCGCCAGCTTCAGCGACTCCCCAAGGACCAGGTGGCGAAGGCTCGAGGGCGTCGCTCCCAGCGCCATGCGCAGGCCGATCTCCCGCGTGCGGCGTGTGACGGAAAACGATATTACGCCGTAAATCCCGACCGTGGCGAGCAGGAGCGCAATCGCGCCGAAGATTGCCAGAAGCAGAGTTCGAAATCGGGGCTCGGCCACGGACGCGTGCAGGCCCTGGGGCAGCGTCTCGATGTCTGTCACCGGCACGCCGGGATCGATGTTGTGTGTCTCCGCCCGGATGGCGGCCGCGACGTCTGCCGCACTCAGCCCGCCTCGCACAACGATCTCGGCTCCCCAAAAAGGCTCCTGTGCGAAGGGAACATACATCATCGCGCCTGGGTCCTTTGTGAGAGATACGTCGTGGATGTCGGACACGACTCCGACAATCTCTCGGGAAACACCGCCATTGGGGGGAAACCCGAAAACGAGGTGTCGGCCCAGCGGATTCTCGTGGGGAAAATACCGGCGGGCCAGCGCCTCGCTGATCAGCGCTACCCGCCGCGTCATCGCCGAGTCATCTGCAGAAAACAGCCGCCCGCGGATCAGCGAAATCCCCATCACCTGAAAATATTGCGGGCTGATCGATGCGTAATCCGCGGTGTCCGCTGTGCCCTGAGGGAGCGGTGGGTTGCCGGCTATGGCAAAAGGCAGGTTGACGGAGTTGTCCAGAATCGGCAGGGGAACGCCAAATGCCGATTTTTCCAGGCCGCGCTGAGTCTGGAGGCGCGTCATCAGCTCGTCTGTAAATGCGATCCACTTCTCCGGCTTGTCATATTGACAGCGCGGCAGCGAGATTTCCGCCTTGACCAGATGCTCCGTCTCGAACCCGGGGTTCACCGACAACAAATGAGCAAAGCTGCGCAACAGCAGTCCGGCGCCGGCAAGCAGCACCATGGCCACTGCTACCTCCGCAGCCGCCAGAAAGTTGCGCGCATGCTGCGCGCTTCTGGGTTCTCCCGCGCGTGAGCTCTCGCGAAGATTGGCCTGCGGGCCGGAGCGAACAGTGAAGAGCATGGGCGCCAGGCCGAAGACCAGGCTGGCCGCCAGCGATAATACAAGAGCAAATCCCAGAACCGATCCGTCCACGCGGATGGGATGAAACCGCGGCAGTCCTGCAGGCACAGCAGAAGCGAACGCAGAGACGCTTCCCCACGCCAGCAGTACTCCCGCAACGCCGCCCAGCACTCCTAAAAGAACGCTTTCCACCAGCAGTTGGCTGGCAATGCGTTGTCGGCTCGCCCCCAGCGCAATGCGCACCGCCATCTCCTTCGATCGCGACGTAGTGCGCGCCAAAAGCAGATTGGCGATATTGACGCACGCCATCAAAAGCAACAGACTCACCGCCCAGAACAGCATGAGAAGTGGCGTCTTCACATCCCCAACGATCTCCTCCTGCAGTGGCTTAATACCCGGCTGCCAGCCGCTTTCCGCAGGAAACTGAACCGCCAGCCCGGCGCCGATGGTCCGCAATTCCGCCTGCGCCTGCGCAACGGAAACGCCGGACTGCAGCCGCGCGATTGCCGGCATCCAGTGCGCCTGGGGCGGCCGCGTCCTCCAGCCGCTGAACAGCGGATCCTGTACCAGAGGGATCCAGAGCTGATCGATCTCGCCAACGAAAGGAGTCTGAAAGCTGGCCGGCATCACCCCTGCGACCGTGAAGCTGCGCTGATCGAGCGAGATCGAGCGGCCCACGATGTCACGTCCGGCCCCAAAACGGCTGCGCCACAAATTCTCACTGATGACCACGACCGGCGCTGCGCCCTCTTTGCCGTCCTCCGCAAGCAGCGCGCGGCCCAGCAGTGGCTTCACTCCAAAGAGCGAGAAGAAGTCCGGTGTCACCGCCACCGTACTCATATCCGCCGGCTCTCCCCAGCCGGTGAGGGTCAGAGCGTGGGTTGCCAGTCCGGCGATGCCGCTGAACGAGCGGTTGTGATCGCGCAGAACCGTGTATGCGGGCCAGGACATACCTGCGTCCGAGATCCCTGCTTTGGACTGGTTCTCCGACATGCTGACCAGCCGGCCAGGATGGATAAAGGGCAGCGGTTCCAGCAAAACTGCATCGACTACGGAAAAGATCGCCGCATTTGCACCGATGCCAAGCGCCAGCGTTGCTACCGCGACGACAGAGAACACAGGATCCTTTGCCAGGGTTCGAATGCCGTAACGAATGTCCTGCGCGAGCTTCTCCAGCAATGCGCCGGCACGGATGTCACGAACGCGCTGCCTCACCTGATCGACTCCGCCCATTTCACGACGGGCCGCGCGATATGCCTCCTCCGGCGACATCCCCGATCTCACCTTTTCTGCCGAGACCAACTCCACATAGGCGTGAAGTTCCTCATCCAGATCGCAATTGAGCTGATCCTTGTGGAACAGGTTCTTCCAGAGCGCACGAAGTCGATTGATCAAGAGACCTCCTGGCTGATTCCCAGGGCCGCTCCCATGGCCAGCGATATCCGTTCCCATCGTTCTGTCTCGGCCCGAAGTTGCTTTCTGCCGGCTCTCGTCAGCGAATAGAACTTTGCCCGCCGATTGGTCTCCGACTCTCCCCAGGCGGACGTGAGCCAGCCAGCCTGTTCCATGCGGTGGAGAGCAGGAAACAAAGAACCTGCTTTCACATCGAAGGCTTCATTCGTCATCTGGGAGATCCGGCGGGAAATGCCCATCCCATGCAGCTCCTGGAGCGCGAGGGCCTTCAGAATCAAAACGTCGAGGGTACCCTGCAGAAGATCGGATTGCGGAGCGGGCATGAATGCTCCTATTGGGCGTCTATAAGAGGTTTACATTTCTCTTATAGACTGTCAATAGGACAGGCGCGCATCGAGTCGCTTGGCAGGGTGCAGCGATTCGAACGGCTCGCAGCAGATCCAGCAGAGAATTGAGATTGCCCTCTCACCCCGCAGGCGTTGCTACTGGACGATCAGCGTGACCGTACCGAGTGTGACCGTCAAAGAACCCGAGGTGCCGGTTACGGTAACCGTGTAGGTCCCTGGCGTAGTGCTGGCATTTCCGCCACCGCCTCCGCCGCCACTGCTCGCTCCTCCGCCGCAGCCCACCGCATTGACCAGGACAAACAAAAAAAGCAGTCCTGACATCGCCAGCCAGTTACGCTTCCGCCGCGGAAACCAAATGAGGAGTGTCAACGCCAGCGCAGTACCGCCCGCCTTCGGCCAGAACTGCCGAATTCCCTGGTTTGAAGAACTCGTCGCTGCCGTGGTGTTGATCGTCAGCGTCGAAGTTTGTGCCGTACCTCCGCTGAGCGTCACAGAAGATGGTGAGAGACTGCACGTTGCCGGATCGCTGGCTGCGGTGGGGCTGATCGAGCACGCCAGGTTAACGGTTCCCGTAAACCCATTCGACGGGGTCACGGAGATCGTTGCGGTGTTCCCTGTGGTCGCGCCAGGTTCGATGCTGATCGAGCCACCACCGCCGCCGCCCGTAAAGGTCAGCGCCGCGTTGACGGTGAAGCTCTGCTGAACCTGCGCTGCCGCCGCATAGGTGCTGTTGCCGGCCTGGTTCGCATCGATGATGCAGGTGCCCGAGGCGATGAATGTGGCCGTGGTGCCGGAGACCGCGCAGATGCTGGAGGTTGTCGAGGTGAAGATGACCGTCAGGCCGGAAGTGGCTGCAGCCGAAAGCGTCAGCGGCGTGCCCACCGTTTGCGCGCCGATCGGCGGGAAGGCGATGGTCTGCGTTACCTGCGCCACCGTTACCGGCGTGGATGTGGCCGTGGCGCCGGTGTACGTTGTTGAACCATTAGAGTCGGGCGTGTAGTGGGCCGCGAACGTGTCGCTGCCCACGGCCAGCGATCCGGCTGCGATGCTGAACGCCGTGCTGCCGCTGTCGAGAGTCTGCGAATTGCTGTAATTGCCTCCGGTCAGGGTCACCGATCCGGTGGGCGTTGGGTGGCCGCTTCCCCCGCTGACAACGACCATCACCTGCAATGACTGCGTCGTCGTGATGCTCGATGAAGCCGGCGTCACCGTGATGGCTGGGGTTGTTCCTGCCGTCAGCGTAACCGCAGTGGAAGCGCTGGAGCTATAGTTCGAGTCTCCGGGATAGCTCGCATCCACGAGATGGCTTCCTGCACCACCTGGATTGACGCCGCTCAGTGACGCCGTTGCGCTCTGTATCAATTGCGTCAGGAAAACCGAGGCACGATTGCCAATCTCGTCCGCTGTCGCCAGATCCGGGATGCCATCTCCGTTAAAGTCGGCGGCTGCAAGCGACATCGGAGTTCCAGGCGCTGTGTTGCTGCTCACGGCGGTAAACGTCCCATCGCCGTTTCCCAGAAGGATCGTCAGCGTGCCGTCGCCGTCGTTCGCCACAGCCAGGTCCGGTTTGCCATCTCCGTTAAGATCCGCCGCGACCAGCGATAGCGGATAGGTTCCGGTTGCCAGACTCGTTTCCGCCGCCGTAAAGGTTCCGTCACCGTTGCCCAGGAACACCGACACCGTGTCGACTTCGGCGTTCGTGACCGCCAGGTCCGGTTTGCCGTCGCCGTTGAAGTCGGCTGCGACAATCCCGGCGGGGTAAGCGCCGGCCGGCAGGGTTGCGCCCGCTGGCGTGAAGCTTCCGTCACCGTTGCCCAGCAGAATCTCCACAGCCTCGTTGCTCGGGTTCGCCGCAGTCACGGCCACGTCCAGTTTGCCGTCGCCATTGAAATCGGCAACCGCCAGGCTCTGCGGAGCGCCCGGCAACTCGATGACGGGGCCGGTCGCAAAGCTCCCATCCCCGTTGCCCAAAAAAATGGAGACGGTGTTGCTATAGTCGTTGGCCGCGGCCAGGTCCACAATCCCGTCGCCATTGAAGTCCCCGGCCACCACGCTCACCGGCAACACGCCCGCCGAGAGAAGCGAGTTGGTGGATCTGAACGTCCCATCGCCGTTGCCCAGCAGGATCGTCACCGCATCCCAGCCGGTATTGGCCACGGCCAGATCCGGAATGCCATCGCCATCGAAGTCCGCGACCGCGATCGCCTGCGCGGAATAGACATCGGGCACCACCGAGGCCTGCGTAAACGTGCCGCGTCCGTCGCCCAGGAGAATCGTCACCGTTCCGTCATTACGATTCGCAACCGCGATGTCCGGGTTCCCGTCCCCATTGAAGTCCCCCGTCGCAATGCCCTGCGGGTCATTCCCTGCTGCGGGCGTGGCTGTGTTCAGCCAGCTCAGGCTCGCCGCGCCGCCTGCCAGCGTTGTTTCACCCAGCGATGCGTTGCCGTCGCTGGTGTCCAGGAACGAAACGCTCCCGCTCGGAGCCGCCCATCCTCCCATCCCGCTGACCGTCGCCGTCAGCGTGTAATCGGCTTCGCCGCCGCTCTCTGTGATCGCCGTCGTCGTCGCATGCGTCCCCGTCACGGCCAGCGCGGAGCTGCTCGAGGCGCTGCCCGCGTAGCTGGTTGTGCCGGCGAAGACGGCGCGCCAGGAGTGCGCTCCGATGGCAGGAATGAGCCTGATCGCTGCCGTCCCGCTCGATGTCAACTGCGCCGTTCCCAGCAAATGAATATCCGTGCAATGGGCCGCCGATGCGTCGCAGAACATCACCTGTCCCGGGCTCACCGGGGCTGTCCCGGCCGTCACCGCCGCTGTCAGTGTCACCACGGCGCCGGACGCTGCCGATGAAGCCAGTCGGCCCGACGATGTCACCGCAAGCGACGTTGTCGTTCCGGTCCGGCCAGGGCTGAAGACCATGGTCGATGACGAGGCCACGCAGTTGTTCGTGGTGGCCTGGGCCACCGCGCCGCTGTCGTTCGCGCAAGCCAGCACGTAGTAAGGCGTATTCGGCCAGATGCCCGCCGGCACGGTCA
This sequence comes from uncultured Acidobacteriota bacterium, assembly GCA_963825195.1. GTDB lineage: Bacteria > Acidobacteriota > Terriglobia > Terriglobales > Acidobacteriaceae > Palsa-343. The sequence continues at coordinate 1,450,617 of CAWGSD010000005.1, read as the reverse complement.
CCGTCGCACTTCCCGTCGAAATGTCCGCTGCTGCAAGGGCTGGCACTGTGCGGCTCCCTGCCAAAAAATGAATGCCGTTCTTCGTCGTGGCGTCCGAGAGGTAATACGCGGTGACGGAGCTTCCCGCCGGAGCCTGGCCGTTGTTTTCCGCCGTGTCCGTCACGGTAAACGTGCCGCCCGGCGCGGCCGAAGCCGGAGGCGCGCTCACCGCTGTCTCCACCAGATTCGGCAGATCGACGGTAACTGCGACGTACACGTTCTGGCTCAGGCCGCCGCTCTTCCCGGTCACGCACACCGTCACCGTGGGAACAGAAACGCCGTCCGTTGTGGAGATGGTCACCGTGGAAGAGGCCGCTCCGCTGATGGATGGCTGGCTCAGCGAAGCCGTGACTCCCGCGGGTTGGCCGACCACAGTCGTCCTCAGGTCGACGGTGCCGCTGAATCCATTCGCCGCCTCGAGGGTCACCTGGAACGTTCCCTGGCCGCCTTGCATCGCGTTGATTGTCGCCGCCGAGGATTGCAGCGTAAAGTTCGGCCGCACACTCGCCGGAGCGAGTGCATTGATCAGCGTCTGTCCATTCGGCGAGCCCAGGCCCGTCACCAGGTCGTACCCGGCGACCGCCGGGAAAAGATCCGGGCTATAGCTGTCGTAATTATTTCCGGTGGTGATGTCGTGGAAGTCGCTGCCGTAATTCGCCGCCTGCGCAAGCGTGTAGATGGCTGGATTCAGGAAACCGACCGGAGAGCCGTTGGCCTGCTCATTGACCAGGGCGAGGAAGCTGGCCCACACCGGCGCCGAAGCGCTCGTGCCTCCGCCGGCGCCTTGTGCTCCGTTGGCCTGAACGAATACGTTCGATGCGATGGCCGCAACGTCCGGAATATTGCGCAACGTCGCCGATCCCTGGTTCAACGAGTTGATCAGCGGCGCCTGGTAGCTCGCAATCGCGTAGCCGTCGTCGTTGATGCCCCCGCCGCTGTATGGCCACGCCGCCTCCGATTGCCACGCGCCTCCGGGTTCGCTGGTCGTCAGCTCCGTGCCGCCAACCGCCGTCACCCAGGGATCGTCGGCCGGAAACAGGCTGTTCCAGCAGTTCGTGGAGCAGCCGGGCGGCGAGTACGCTCCGCCATCTCCCGACGAGGTCAGAAAACTTTGCCCCTGGGCCGCAAACTCCCTGAAGATCGGCTCGTAGACAGCTGGATCCGGCGACCAGACGTACGAGCAGCTCAGTTGCTGAGCAAGATTGTCCGTCGCCATCTGGTTCAGGATGTCGGCCGCGGAAGTCCCTTCATACACCACGACCGCGGACAGGTTGGGCGCCAGGGAAACAGCCATGTCGATGTCCAGCGTTTCTTCTGTGTCATCGCATTCAAACCCGCATTCGCCGTTCATGCCGTCCAGCAGGACATTCAGGATGGGAATGCTCAGCGTTTGGCCCTCACTGGCGAAATATCCCTGAATGTCGCTCAGCTTGTACGGGCCCGCTTCCAGCAGCCCGATCGTCTGGCCCGCTCCGTTCAGTGTCACTCCCGGTACATAAGCGGCACGCAGATCGCTGCCCAGAAAGGTCCCGCCCGGGCCGGAGCCGCCAGTCATCGTCTGCGGCGTCAACCTCCCGGCGGCCTGCCGCGGATCGCTGGCCGAGCGCAACGGATGAAGGTCGCTCAGGCCCCCAATGCCCTGGACGGGAAGGCTCGCGTCAACCGAAGGCTCCACATCCGGCGCGTAGAAGGTGCGCGCCTCCTGAGGATGTTGATACACCTGCATCCTCACGCCAAAACTGCGTTCGATGTCCTCGACCCTTCCGCTTACGTCCACCACCACCCGGTTAGCGGACGTGTGTGTCACCGTCAGCCGGTTCGACCGGGCAAATGCGAGGACCCTCTCGTGATCTTCCACGGTTGGCCCGAACCTCTCCGTGAATTGCTCCACGGTCAGGTAGTGCCGGTAACTGGGACTTGCCGGATTGTAGATCTCGTTGAGCAGTGCCGTGAGCTCGTCCTCGTGGCGCAGTCTGAGAGTGATGGCCAGATCCAGCCGCTGCCCGGCGCCCAGCCTGCCTAAGGCCTTCAAACCGGCGGGAGCCGCAACCCGCGTGGGAAGAACCTGCGCGTGCTGTTGCTGAGCTGTTGTCGCTCGGTAAGAGTCCTGCTGCGCCTGTGCGGCGCACAATAAGAATCCTGGAATGACCAGCGAGAAGCTGAGAACTGCTGCGGATACGAATCGCTTTTCGACGTGCATAGAGCCACCCTCGACGTCTGCCGGCCGTCTCGTGGCCTGCAATGGGATTTCCCAGGGCGCGCAGAGTTCTTCAATACAGCGTGCGCTCATTCCCCCTGCCGCCCTGTTCGTGGAAGCCCCTGCCGGGATGAAAAACCCGAGATGGAAAAACCCGGGATGGAAAAACAATGCTCGAAACCTGACTCGAAACCGATCTCTTCCGAGTCAGGCGAGACGGAAACTGTATTGGCCTGGCCGGAAACGGTCCGCGTGGTCTATGTCAGGCGCAACCGAGCTTTCGCACCATGAGTTCTGATCCCGGAAATGGAATCTGGCTTCTGCGGAATCCTCCTCCCAAACTCCGGGGCTAACCTGACAATCCAATTCGGAATATGCAGGCTCCACTAGCACTGACCATCGGCGCGCCGTGAAAATCCATTAGGATCTGCTGTCCTGAGCCTGAAGTTCGATAAAGAATTGTTTCTTGGCTTGGTTTGCTTTATGTCATCTGCCAGAGTGAGGTCAAAGAGATCCTCCATCGATCGAAGCCGCGCGCGCGAAACAGTAGCAGATCATCCACCCAAAGACAGAGAACAGCACCGGGCATAAAGTACATCGCGGTTACGGTTTTGGTCCCTGCATCAAAGCAAAATGGCCGTTCTGATCGTCTGTGGCCTGCAGGATGCGTGAACCTCCGGGTACGTCCATGGGAGGCAGAAGCACTTTACCGCCGGCCTCGATCACACGTTTCTGCGCAGCTTCGAGATATCTGGGATTTGCGATGAGGGAGCCGGGAAGGTTTCGCACGGCTTTTTCGGTCCCACCGGCAATACATGAGCAAAATCCAGCGAACACCGCGTCGATGGGGTTGAACCCATTTCAACTGCTTTCGCTGGCTCTGGATCGCCTGCAGGAGAGCGGCTTGATCGGAAAAAAGGATCGCAAAGATGCGGAGTATCTCGCGTGGTTGACTGTTCACGGTCTGGCGCTTCTGGCGCTTGAGGGACCGCTGCACAAGATGCCACCTGAGATGGTGCTGGCGCTGGGAGAAAGGCTGGTGGTCTTGGTGGAGCGCGGACTCAGCTAGACGCTCCTGAGTTCGCACGGACCGGTGCCAGAGTTTCGCTTTGCCATCCGCCCGGAGATGGTGCAATGTGGCTGAACAGAAACGCGCACGGCGTCTCCTTGACGTAATAGGAGAGCAGGGCGTAGTCTCCTTTCTCACATAGGAGAGAGCGATGCCGGAACGCGTGGAACTGCCGCAGGGAGCGCTGGAAATGCTGATCCTGAAAGCGACATCACTGGGGCCGCAGCATGGATACGGGATTTTGCTGCGGATTCAGCAGATTTCGGGCGAACGGCTGGAGATCCTGCAGGGCTCGTTCTACACGGCGGTGTACCGGTTGGAGCGCCGCGGATGGATCGCAGGGGAGTGGGGCGAATCCGAGAACAACCGGCGGGCGAAGTTTTACCGGTTGACCGCTGCGGGTCGGAAGCAACTGAAGGCCGAAACCGAGAAGTGGACAGATATGGCCGGGGTGGTAGCGGCGATTCTGCGCGCGAAGCCGGAGGAGATATGAGCCTGAATGCGACTCTGCGGTGCTGGTGGCGGGCGGTAGCGCATCGCAGGCGCGTCGCTGCCGAGTCGGAACAGGAGCTGCGTTTCCATGAAGAAGCCTATGCGGCTGATCTGGTCCGGCAGGGAGTGGCACCTGAGGAGGCCGCGCGTCGGGCACGGATGGAGCTGGGGCAGCCGGAGACGCACGGGGAGCGCTACCGGAGCGCGGTGGGTCTAACGGCCTTCGATGAGTTGGGCGGCGATGTGCGGTTTGGCCTGCGCGCGCTGGTGCGGAATCCGGGATATGCGGCCGTGGGAGTACTGTCGCTGGCGCTCGGGATCGGTGCGACGACTGCGATGTTCAGCCTGATGTATGCGGTGTTGTTGCATCCGTTTCCGTATGCGGGGGCCGACCGGATCATGAATCCGGCGCTCATCAATGAAGAGGAGCCATCGCAACTGCGATGGTTCGCTTTGTGGAGGCCGCAGTTTGCGGAGTTTGGGAAGGCGCATTGCATGGAGAGCCTTCTGGGGTTCCGCAACAAGAGTGAGGTGCTGACAGGCGAGGGGCTGCCGGAAGATGCACTGGCAGTGTACCTGACGGAAAATGCCGATCAGTTTTTCGGCGTGCGTCCGGCGCTTGGACGGATGATCGAGCCGAGCGATGCCGCGGGTGGCGGGCAGCCGGTGGCGGTGCTGAATTACCGGTTCTGGCAGCAGCATTTCCAGGGTGCGCGGAATGTGATCGGCAAAACGTTGGAACTGGATCATGTGGTGTACACGGTTGTGGGAGTGATGCCGCGGAGCTTCGCCTTCGATGACACGACCGGCGTAGGCGACGTGTATCTGCCGGGCAGCATGCTGCGCGAGACTGCCGCGGGACCGCGGTTCTTTATCCCCTGGGTGAAGCTGAAGTCTGGCATAACAGTGGCGGAGGGAAACGCAGAACTTGACCCTCTGGTGCATGCCTTTGCGCGGCAGAATCCGCGGGTATACCCGAGGAAGTTTCACCTGGGGTTACAGCCGATTGTGGTGCCGTACGCGCGGAGCACAGGGCGGGCGCTCGATCTGCTGCTGGCAGGGGTGCTGGTGCTGCTGCTGATTGGGTGCGCGAATTGCTCGATCCTGCTGCTGGCGCGGGGAACAGCGCGACAGCAGGAGCTGGCGGTACGGAGCGCGCTGGGGGCCAGCCGGTGGCGGATCGCGCGGCAGCTGCTGGTGGAGGCGATGACGATTTCTGTTGCCGGAGCGGCGCTGGGTGTTGCGGCTTCGTACTGGCTGGCACAGCTATCGCTGAACCTGGAGAGGAGCGTCTTTCCCCCGGAGTCAGTGATCCGAGTGAATTTGCCGGTGCTCGGCTTTTCGGTGGGGCTGGCGCTGCTGACGGGGCTCCTCTTCGGGCTGACGCCGGCGCTGCGACTTTCGCAGGTGGATGCATCAGGACGAGCCCTGCACAGCGGGCGAAGAATTGCCGGCCGAGGCGCGGGCCGGCGCCTGCAAACCCTGATCGCTGCGCAGATTGCCCTGACGCTTCTGCTGCTGGCGACCGCTGCGATGGCGGCGGAGGGTTTTCTCGCGGTGATGCACGCGCCGCTGGGCTACCAGCCGAAGAACGTCATGTCGGCAGGCATTCTGATGCACTACGAGAATGCGAAGGACTGGAGCGCGATCAGCCCGCTCGACAAGCGGGTGGCCTTCGTGGAGCGGGTGCAGCAGAAGATTGCTGCGGTGCCGGGAGTGCTGTCGGCCGCGGTGAGCAACGACGCGACGCCTCCTTACAGCGGTCAGGAGTACAAGTTCCAGGTGGAAGATCAGCCAGCTCTGCCCGATGGCGGTCCGAATGTGCGGGTGGAATTTGTGAGTCCTGGGTATTTCGCGACACTGGGGATTCCGCTGCTGCAGGGGCGTATTTGGGATGAAGCCGAGAATGCGCACGGCGATGGGGTGGCGATGGTCAATGCCGCCTTCGCGCGGGAGTATCTGAGGGGAAGGGCGGCGGTGGGGCAGCAGGTGCGGATGCCTGATCTGGCGTCCCATGCGCCGCTGGTCGCGGCTTCCACGCAGAGCACCGGATGGCGGCAGATCGTGGGCGTCGTCGGCGATGCGCGGGATGATGGCGTGGACCGGCCGGTGATCCCAGCGGTGTACGTGCCGTTCTCAACGTTTCTGGCACCCTATGCGCAATACGTGATCCGGACGCAGGGCGAGCCGATGGCCTGGCTGTATGCGATTCGTAAGGCGGTGGCCTCGGTGGAGGCCGATGAGCAGGTGAGCAACGGGAGCGACGACCTGGAGACGGCGATCGAGCGTGATGCGCTGTGGAGCCGGGAGCGGCTGTTCTCCATTCTCTTCGGATTCTTTTCCGGGCTGGCGCTGGTTTTGGCTCTCGTTGGTCTTTTCAGCGTGGTGGCGTGGACCGTGACGCAGCGGACAGCGGAGTTTGGGGTGCGCCTGGCGCTGGGGGCGTCGCGCGGACATATTCTGTGGGTGACGGTGCGGTCGGCGGCGGTCGGCGTTGTACTCGGGATTGCAGTTGGAGGCGCAGCGGACTTTGCGCTGGGCAGGACCCTGGCAACGTGGATGAACAGCCGGAGCGATGGGTGGGGCAGCACGGTGGAAGCGGCTCTGCTCCTGACCCTGTGCTCGGCAATGGCTTGCTGGCTGGCGGCCTGCCGAGCTGCCAGGCTGCATCCCACGGAGGCGCTTCGGTACGAATAGCGAAAAAGTAAACTCGGATGGGGGCAGGCCCCGGATCTTGATTGTTCCGGAAAGCCGGTATCCGGGCATTGCCCGCAGCCAGGCAACCGAATCGCGCAGCTATCTTCGCCGGCCTGGTCATGTCCCGCCTCACTTTCCAGTAACCGGCGCAAGGCTGAAAGAAAGCGACGAATGACGACTTCGGAGTGACCCTGAGCTCTCCTTGACGTGCACCAGATCAGTGATGGCCTACAGAACACTTCAGGTCTCCACCCGAAGTTGAAAGCTGTTGACGTATGGACGAAGGCGACGAAACGCGCACAAAGTCCTGAGTTGACACTGATGCAGAACGCACAGCTCCCCGGGATCAGGGACAGGGTCCCTGACCTCGAAGGCCGGTATAGCCGGGTGTGTATTCCCTCTGCCAACCGCTCATGTGGCATCTCGTCGGTCACGCCTCTTACTCATTTCCTGAACAACATAGAGGATTTCCTCCGGCTCGATGAGCAGCTTCTGAACATTTTCGATCGTGGAAATTACGCGCTCCATGGCACTTCCACATACGGCGCTATCCCTCTGCGTCCCGGTGAAAAATCCGGTATCAACGGTAGCTATACCTGGACCTTCTGTAGAATCGACGCAGGAGGAGGTAACGAATGGCAATCACCCAAATCCTCGCATCGCTTGACGAGGAGATAGCGCGGCTTGAACAGGTTAAGAAGTTGCTCGGCGGGGGAAGCGGAGCCGGAAATGTACGCAGCGCCGCTCACTCTGCCGCTGCAAACGGCACCGGGAAACCGAAGCGCAAGAAGTTCAGCGCGGAAGCACGGGCGAAAATGGCGGCTGCACAGCGGGCGCGGTGGGCGAAGCAGAAGGCCGAAAAATAAAAGGGCGCTTCCGCCGCCCGTTTCACCCGCTACACCTTCAATGAGGAAACTCTGCCGGTCTAAGCTGCCCGCCCAACCTTGTCCTTCTGATTTTTGATTTGCTCTCGCTGCATTTGCAGGATGTAATCCTCAGCTTCGAACACGATTGCACAGGCCGTCGCACAGTCGTTGCGTGCGAGTGCTTTCTCAATGTCGAACGATTTCTGCAGGATAGTCTGCGTACTCACTCTTGCGCGTCCCTTGAGCGATGAAGCACGGGACCTTTTGCTTGTGATATCAAACGACGTTATCAGCCAGGGCACAATGGCACTTGGGTTCTATTAATCACATAGATAATGCTATGCAGCCACTTCCTGACCTATCAAAACTTCACGCTCCCAGACAGATACGATGATTCTGAGTAAGAAGTCCAGGCACTTTCCTGCGTAGATGAAGCCCAATTCGGAATCCTCCGCAGCCCGCGCTGTCAGCGTGTACATCCCGCTTAGCGAGGCAGGCAGTCCGACGATGTTACCCGGCCCGAGCGTATCCATGACGAAGACACATTGGGAATCGACCCATAAAAGGTCGATGCTGCCCTTGCGAACGACGTAGACAGCAAGGGCGGGTTCACCGGATCGGAAGAGTACCGATCCAGTTGATAAGGACAGATTGACTGCGACCTTGTCCAAATCTGCGACCAGATTTGTAGACAATAAAACCTCCCCTCCGCCCTGAATTAGCAGCCGCCCGTTACGGAGGTTCAGCCAGGTGTGTACAACTCACCGAAGGCCCATCAGCAGGGGGAGGCCATTTGCCTTGGCGGTATCCTGGACTCAGATGTTACGAGGATCACATCTATGTCCAGGTCGAGATAGTTTACACCCGTCGACGGACGTTATTTCGAGCTCAGCCTGTGAATATCATTAGAATCTGATCTTAATTATTCAGATAACAGTAGATATAAACATCTAAACGCGGAAGCCGCCGCTCCGGTGTACCGTGACCGCTCGAATGAAGCCTCAATCGTCAGAGTGCTCGACTTTCCAGGCCGGTCTTTTAGCTCGGAGAGCAACTCGCGAAGCCTATTCGAGGTGCGATGAGGCAGGACGGCGCCAGCAAGGATCACTTCCGCCTCGGTGATGATGTTCTTTACATTTCGGATCGTGTGATGTGCCTTCTCGTGAAAACCACAACTCCAGCCTGAGCGCTGCCCTGGTCCTCGCGTTCGCCGTGCTCTCGTTGATGTTGGCGTCTGTGGGATTGTACGGAGTCCTCTCGTACCTCACGGCGCAGCGCACCGGAGAGATCGGTCTCCGCATGGCGCTTGGCGCGCAACGCCGCCAGGTCCTGCGCCTCATGCTGGGCGATGGCCTTTGTCCGGCGCTCTATGGGCTGGTGCTCGGCTTGTCCTCCAGTGCCGCCACCGTGTGCCTCATCCAGTCCATGTTCTATGCAACGCAACCGCTCGATCCGGCAATCTTTGCGGCCGTCGCGGCAACGCTGCTGGCCGTTGCTGCGCTGGCCTCCCTGGTTCCGGCGTAGAGCATCGAGGATCAATCCGATGCGGGCATTGCGAACGGAATGAAAATGCATTTACAGACTCTCCGCGTCGCGGATCTCGGCTGAAGCTAAATCGCCGAGTCACTCACCGAGCCAAAAATCCGGGGTTGAACAAGCTTCACGCTTCCTGGTCATACCTATCCTGAATTAAGATCGCCTGCGGCGTCGCCATGCACATCGCAACCCAGGTCGTGCTGTTGTTCCTTCTTGCCAGCGACCTGGCTGCGCGCGGCCAACATTTTCACCAAGTCACTATTCCCACAGGATCGAACCCGCGATGGATTGCCGTCGCCGACGTTAACCATGATCGTAATCCGGACATCGTCGTTGCCAATGCCGGCTCGGACAGTACCGACTCCGGCTCGATCACGGTGCTTCTCGGCGATGGGCGTAAAGGCTTTCACCCTGCGCGCGGTTCGCCTTTTCCCGCCGGTCATCTGCCCAACGACATCGCCATCGGGGACATGAACAACGACGGCAACCTCGACCTCGTCGTTGCCAACCACCAATCGCCGTATCTGCGGGTCTTTCTCGGCGACGGTCGTGGCGGCTTCCATCTCGCGCCCGGGTCTCCCGTCGACGTCCATTCCTATCCGCATCCGCACGGCGTTGTCGTCGCAGACTTCAACTCTGATAACAAACTCGACGCCGCCACAGACAGCTGGGGTAACAACCAAGTCGAAATTCTCCGCGGGGACGGCGCCGGGCGCCTTCTCACGCCGGGCCAATTCTTTCCCACCGGCCGCCGCCCCTACGAACGACTCCGCACTGCCGACTTCAATCATGACGGCCACCCGGACATCGTCACCACCAATCTTGACGAAGACAGCGTATCCATCCTGCTGGGCGATGGCCGGGGTGGCCTGAAGAACGCCCCCGGTTCGCCGTTTCCGGCCGGCGCCAAACCCTGGGAGATGGCGGTCTACGACCTCAACAGCGACGGAAATCCCGATCTCATCATCATCCCGTATCAGCGGGACGTCAGCCGTCCGGCTGACAATGCCGTCTCTATCCTGCTTGGCGACGGCCACGGCGGCTTCCGCTCCATGCCCGGCTCACCGCTGCCTCTGGCAGACTGTCGCGGTGCCAACAGTGTCGCCGCTGGCGACCTTACTGGCGACGGAACGCAGTCGATCGTAATCGCCTGCGCGGAGAGCCGAACGATGCTTATTTACCAGCAGGGCGCGACTGGAAAATTTACCTCCACAGCCCTGCCCATTGCCGGTGGCTGGGGATCCGTCGCAATCGCACGCCTTACGGACGATCTGCGCAGTGCAATCATGACTGCCAACGCCGATGCCGGTTCCATCACGATTTACTTTGCCGATTAACGAACGCTTATGAAGCCACGAAATCCATCTTCCCCTTTTGCGCGGACCTGAGCAAACACGGTTATCGGCATCATGCCCCCTCACTTTGCGTTTGCGGAAAAAAGCCGATATTTGATTCCTCGGGCGGCACGGTTCACCGCACAACGCCGCCGCTCCGTTTGCTTTGCTCCCGTCAGGCCTGTCGCAGATAATGATCAGGCCAGGGAATTTGAGGCTGGTCCTTGCCGCTGCATGATTCCCTCGCAATTCAACAAAACGTCTTCAAGAGGGTGGCAGCCGTCATGATAACCCGCCGAAGTTTCCTCGGTTCTGCGTTGGCCGCTTCATTGTGTTCACGAACCGTTTTCGCTGAAACCGCGAGACTGCGGATAGGTGTGACTGACTGGAACCTGAATCTTGGAGCGGATACGGAGGCTGTGCCTCTCGCGGCCAAATTAGGTTTCGATGGGGTCCAGATATCCTTTGGCAGGCAGCTCGTGAACGGAAAGTTGCCAACGGACAGTCCGGAGATCATCTCCCGATACCTCGATCTGGCGAGGCAATCTCGGATCCCTATTGATGGCACCTGCGTCGACAGGCTGCACGACAACGGCCTTAAAAGCGATCCGCTTGGACCCAGGTGGGTGGCGGATGCAATTCGGCTGACTAAGGCTCTTCAGGTCAAGGTGCTGTTGCTGCCCTTTTTTGGGCGCTGGGCATTACAGACGAAGGAGGAGATGAACTACGTTGGAGATGCTTTGCGCGAGTTAGCGCCGGAAGCCGCCAGGGCAGGAGTCATCCTTGGCCTTGAAGATACGATCTCTGCAGAGGACAACGTGCGGATCATGGAGAGATCCAAGTCCGAGAGCGTCTCAGTCTACTACGACGTGGGGAACTCTTCGAATGCCGGATTTGACCCCGTAAAAGAAATTCGCTGGCTTGGGAAAGATCGGATCTGTCAATTTCACCTGAAAGATAATCCGCATTTTCTGGGTGAAGGAAGTATTCAATTCCCTCCAATTATCCGGGCTGTCCGGGAGATCGGGTTCACGGGATTCGCGAACCTCGAGACCGACTCGCCATCAAATGATTTGGACAAAGACCTGGAGAGAAATCTAAGTTACGTAAGAAGTTTAGTGGCGAAAGCATGGGATTAGGGCGGCATGCGCGGATGTCTTAATTGGCTGCGAAACAGATACATCGTCAATCTTCGCGGCTGCCAAACTCGTCAGCACCGGCCAAACCGTCGCATTGACAGGTGGCACCACCACAACCGAAGTGGTTCGGAGTCTTAAAGTGCTCAGCGGCATTTCCATCATCACAAACACCGTGAATGTGGCCATGGAACTGAGCAACCGAAAAGATATTGAGGTGATCGTGACCGGCGGTCATCTCCGGGGGAAGCTGGTTCACTCTCGTGGGTCCGCTCGCGACTGCTTCCGCCGAAATGCTCTTCTCCGACATCATGTTCATCGGTGTTGACGGCATCGATTCAAAACAAGGCCTCACGTGCACAAATTGCTCTGAAGCCGACGTCCTGCGCCAGTTCGTCCTCCACACCAAAATCAAGGTCGTCGTTGCGGATCACAGCAAGCTCGGCGCAGTCAGCAAATATCTCCTGTGTCCGACAAAGGGTATCGACAAGCTGATTACCGACAACGGGGCGACTGCTTCAGCAATTGCGCCCTTCCAGAAGCTCGGTATTGAAGTCACCCGAGTCTGGAACTGGCCTGATCAATCGTGCAGTGACCGGTTCCGGCATCCACCTGGTTATTGGTTCGCGTGCGCCAGAATAATGGTTGCGCCGACAAGGCAGATGATGCTCAGGGCCAGGATAGCTCGGGCGGAGCGCGGCGCAGATTTCCACTCACCCGTAACGACACCGGTAAGGGTTGCTGCCAGAATCATGAAGATCTGGAAGAGTCCCCAGCCGATCGAGGTTCCATATCGGCCAAGATAGGTCGCGCTCATTCCATAAAGCGCAAAGGCGCCCATCCACAGAATCGCCATGAGCGTGGCCCACAGCATATCCGGGTTCCTGAACTGAAACAGCGCTGCGGATCTGTTCCTGCGCAGAAGGTAAAGACTGTATCCCACATTCGGAAGAAGGCCGCCCGTCAGCCCGATCGGCCAAACCGCGTACGCTGCCTGGGCCTCCGGATTACCGAGACGCACTGCGGCAAGCGCGATGTCCTGCCCGAATGCGAATGAGTAGTTGAGCATCGGAGCCAGAATGCCGCACAGCACCGCCACGATCAGGGCTGCCCCATAATGCGCCGCAGCTGAACCCGATTTGGTTTGCTGTCCATGTTCCCGCACCTGACCGGCCAGGGCGGAGAGCGCGATTCCGATCAGCATCACCGCAATTCCGGCAAGAACCTCGATCAGAAGGGGCCTGTCGAGCTGCGCACGATGCTGCACAAAAAGAGGCACCAGCGTCCCCAGCAATGTTCCCAGTCCGATTACGATGGCATACGCAAGCGCAAGGCCCAGCCGCTGAATCGAAATTCCAAACATAACCTGCGCAATGCCCCACCCGGCTCCAAATACGATGGGAATTGCAAACTGGGAAACCGTCAGCGAGCTGTATGCCTGAAAAAGGTGATGAACGAAGATCAGTGCAAGCGACCAGGGAAGAACGAGCAGTGAAACCACGCTGAAGATGAACCACGTGTTCTCCCATTGCCATTTTCGGGTGAATTTCAGCGGCAACATGCAGTCACCGGCCATCACCCCGGCAACCAAAATGAGCAAAATGCCAACCCAGAACGGTTGCTGCACCTCAGGCGTCCTCGCGCGATACCCGCATGTCGGTGTATGCCCCCCGGTTCCTCAGGAGGTTCGTAAAGACCTCCCGTGACCTGCGCAGGAAAGATGAAATGACATACTGCATCATATCGTCGAAGACGACGCGGTGCGGCGCATGCTCACCGGCTGTTAAGCGCACCTGCGCGACGGGCGCCGGCTCTGCATTCGTGAATATCGTCCGGATGCGTCGCCGGTTCGATCCAACGCGGCTGGTTGCTTTTGCCGGCGTCGCTTCTTTCCTTTGCCACTTTATCCTGAGCGATGAAAAGCGCGCGGGCGGCGTCCGCGTTGTCCGGATCTGCCTTTAGCACCCGGCGCAATTGCACGATGCCCTTTTCCCATCGGCCAGGTTTGCAAAGAGCCAGTCCATAATTCAGTCGAAACCGTAGCCCGTAGGATCGAGATCGAGTGCAGCCTTGTACTTCGCCAACGCGGACTGTAGGTCGCCTGATTTTTCGAGCCGCACTCCTTCTGCATTCAGACCCGACGCCGTAAAGAACACCTGCGTGACGTTGACGGTCTGATGATCCTGGCCGATAACCTGCCTCTCCACTTTCCTGGTGCGGATCTACTCCAATTCAAACGAAGCCGGAGCAAAGGCGTTGAGTGCGAACTCCAACCAACCCCTGCGGACCTCCATGGGCTGACCCAGCTCATTGCCGCGAAGGTCAACCGGTCTGGCAACGCGTATCGCTGATCCGTGAGGAAGCTGCACCGTGACTTTGCCGGATTGTCCGGCGACCTCCCATACCCGCAAAAGGACCCCTTTTCCGCTCCGCATCTTTTTGAACGCGGTGACCAGCACTCCGGGGCGCGATACCGTGATCCCCGACTGACTAGGAGGAAGGGTTCCGCGCGCGCCCGGGCCTGCGGACGCCATCAGCGGCAGCAGAGTCTCCAGCGCAGGCACGGCAAGTTGATCACCGAACCAGATGCGGACACGCGAACTCCAGGTGCCGGAATACCAGTAGCGATAGTTCGTATTCCATTGGTTGTTGTACAAATTGAGAAAAACCACCGGCTTCCTGGGAATGAAGTCCAGCGAAAATTTCCATATCCCCGGCGTATCGAGGCTGATCAGTGGATGATCCATCGGACACAGCGAGACACTCGCTCCGTCGCTTCCCGTCAGGATCAACCCCGCGCCAACGGCATACATGTGGCGATTCGAGCCGGTCAGAATATCGTGTGCCGGATCCATCACTCCAAGGGTCCGCGCGACTCGGAACCGGGGCGCGTTTAACCGGAATGGCAGGCACAGCCAATCGGCCTCCGGCCAGTTGTCTTTCGCCTTGTCCCTGATCGTCACTTCGATGTCGAGAAAGTCCAGACCTTCATGCAGCGTGATCCGCAGTGAGGTTGCCGGCAGATGATTGTTCAAATCACTCGGCATATCCAGGATCCCGGTCAGCGTTTCACCTCGTCTGGCCAGATGCAGCGAACCATTCGAGCCTGAGGCGCGACGGTAGCGTGTCCCGGCGGGAAGGCCGGGCTTATACATCGCCGGATCAAGGTGACTGCCCCATCTGCCCTGTTGATACGCCCTGCAGTATTCCTCGACCTGCTCCAGATCGAATCGTTCGTTGAGATATTGCCCCAGGCCAAATTCAGCCGAGCCATCCACCCACTCGCGACCCGTGCGTTTGTCTATCAGCGATGCAATCGCGCCGCGGGCAGCATCGAGCTTTACTCGTATGAATTCGTTTTCAAGGGTATCGCCCGGCAGCATCTGCGTCTCGGCCGCTGCCGGCAGAGGAAACGTCCTGTAGCCGAGCGCCGGAATATCCTTCGCGTGGAATGAGGCGCCATCGATATCAACGATTCCGGAACGCGACCACGGCAAAGGATTGTAGACCACGGCCCTCGGCCCCTCCGTGTCAATTGAATGCCGCAGTGCGGAGAGCCCGTCCTTCAGCAGCGATGACGTCCTGCTCGCTGCATCGCGGATGTAGTTCGTCTTATCCTCCCAGGAGGCCTCCAGCTTCTGATATTGGCTCGGCGGAAGGTCCTGAAAGGCTTTTCCGTAAACATCAATTGACTGCCCAAGGCCCCAGGTGTGCTCGCTATACAGCAAGCTCTTTTCAAACGCCTCCGCAACGATCTCCTCATGGTCAGCAATCGGCAGACCCCATTGGCGCAAATGCTCATTGAGGACTTCTGCGGCGGGGATAAGTGGATGCGTGGTTCGAGCGAGCCGCATCCCTCCCGGATCGGACATGCATCCATGAATCCACGTATCCGGCATTTCACCGCGCACGATGGGCAAATCGCGGTCTTCAGCGTGAAGAGCGCCCGCAATGTCATCCAGCGTGCCCATGCGGATATTCACCCCCGGAAGCTTTTCGTGTGCCTCGGCAAAAAGCGACCGGACTGCATTCAGCGTTGGCGGTCCCGAGTTGTCCGAAGTTACGATGATCGCGGGCCATACTTTATAGGGCCAGTTCGCCGGAGGAAGCAGGTTATGCCCGATATAAGGGTCACCTTCGCCGCCCCAGGGCCACAGCGCGGTACACGTGCCGTATATCGTGGAATACATCGTCAGCACACGGGAGCCGTCCGGACCCTCCCACCAGAACAGCGGTGGCAGCCCGTGAACATATCCTGAAGGCCAGTTGCACCCCATGTGCATGAATCGAATTGCGCCATGCGCGAGACCCGTTGCCAGCGCCCTCGATTGCGAAGGAACATCGGATGTTTTCGCCCCCTGCGGCGGCCGCACACCGTAGCTGCGGCACGCCTCATCGGCAAACAAGTAAATTCGCGCCAGCTCCTCCGGCCACAGCAATTCAGTCTCGATGCTGAAAGGCATTGCATGTGCGGCCAGCCGGCCCGTTTTCACTACGCGCTCCAGGCGTTCGTGACGCTCTGCCGTCTGTCCCGGCCAGTCCTCAACAATCTTGTCGAACGCCCAACCGGGGCACGTCCAGACGACTTGCTCTTCAAGCGGAAATTCTTTCGATTGATCGATCAGGTCAAGCACGCGATCGATCATCGTCGTGCGGTAGTAGGAGATGACCCCCGCTACCCTGTCCGAGTACCCGATGTCGAAATGCGTCATGCACGCGACGATGATTTCGTTCACCCGGCCTGGTGCGAATCCTGAGGAGACGACCAGTGCATTCGCGCTTCCTGGAGCCAGTACCAAAGCCGGAGCTCCGACAAGGAGGCGCATCGCGCTGCGCCGAGTGAGGTTCGTCATAATCTGCTCGGGAGGCGCATCGCGCTGCGCCGAGTGAGGTTCGTCATAATCTGCTCGGGAGGCGCATTCCCTCTCGACAACAAGATCGCACGATATGAGTGGAGTGGCAAAACGAGCATAATATCTGAGCGAATGGCTCGTCTTAGTGCAATGCCAAACCTTACGCACGAAGGCCGCTCGAATCTTTCCTCTGCCACGAAGCGGAAAGCGCGAAATTTGTCCAGCAGATTATCGGTGCCGAGTCCAGGTAATGAAGGCAACGTACGCCCTATGCGGACTCCGGGAATCGCTGCCGGAAAACTAGAGCGCAGCCGACATATCAGGATGTAATCCCCTTTCAGTGAGGGCCTTGGCGGAGTACGTTCTCGCCGAGATCCCCTGCGGGCCTCCTACGGCAGAGCGAACGCCACGTAGGCGCCGGGGATTGGAGATTGTGATGCCGAATGGCCAGGCACATCGTGGGTATAAGTTGTCGCTCGCTCCGCCGCACAGAAAACGATGTACTCTTTGCCGTTGACCTGATAGATGGCCGGAATCCCTTCCACACCCGCGTCCAGTGTCGCTTCCCAAAGCAAATTGCCACTGCGCGAATCGAAGGCGCGTATCTTGCGGTCGCGGGTACCGGCAAAGATCAGACCGCCGGCGGTCAGGACCGGGCCTGTCTGGGAGAAGTCAGCGCCGGTCTCGCCGTGTCCTTCGGCTGCCAGTTCCGGCACATCGCCTAAGGGAATCCTCCAGCGAACGTTTCCGGAATTGAGATCATAGGCCGTCAGTGTGGTCCAGGGTGGTGCAATGGCCGGCAGTCCACTGTTGGTGAACATAAATCCGAAAGCACTTTTATATTCCATGCTCTGTGCATTCGACGCTGAAGCCGGATTGGTTTGGCTGTCGGCTTCTCCTCCCACCGCAGCCATCTTCCCAGGATTCGAAAGATAGCTCAGCAGGTCGTCCAGTTCGGAATCCGGCAAACCAGAAAAAGCGGGCATTGGGCCGTCGCCGTGCTGGATGGTTGCGCGCACCTGGCTCGGAGTAAACCTTGATCCGAGGTTGACCAGGGATGGGATCGCCGGCGGCTTGCCCTCCAGGTTCCCGCCATGGCACAGCGCACAATTCGTATCGAAGACGGAGCGCCCACGCTGCTCGCGGGATTCACCGGGTGAACTGCTCCCTGATGCCACCGGCTGCAGCCTGAGCATGCAGGGCAGATCCTTGGACACGACGTAGATCAATCCGTGAGCTGGATCTGCGGCAACACCGCCGAAGTTTGCTCCTCCATTGTTGCCAGGCATCTCCACGGTGTCCTGCAGGCTCGGAGGGGTGAAGAGGCCCTGATTCCGGGCGTTCGCTAGTTCCTCCACAAACTGTGCCCTCTCCTGCCCGCTCATGTAGGGGCTGAGATCCTGCGCCGTAAATACCTGGCGGGCGAAAGGGGGCGGCATGGTCGGAAACGGCTGCGTGGGAGACGTCACCTCACCGGGCATATCGGAAGAGGGCACCGGCCGTTCCTCTATAGGCCAGAGCGGCTTCCCGTTCGCGCGGTTGAACACCCAAACAAAACCCTCTTTGTTCGCTTCGGCGACAACATCGACAGCCTTTCCATTGTGGCGGACGGTAAGAAGTGCCGGCGCGGTAGCATTGTCATAATCCCAGATGTCGTGATGCACCATCTGGAAGTACCAAATCAGCTTGCCCGTTTCAGCATTGAGCGCCAGGATGCAATCACCGAAGAGGTCTGCTCCTGTCCGGTCTGCGCCGTAGAAATTGTATTTTGGGCTGGCTGTCGGGACGTAAATTATTCCCCGCTTCTCATCCAGTGACATACCGCTCCAGGCATTCGCTCCCCCGACCGTTTCCCATGCGTTCTTCGGCCACGTGTCGTAGCCGCGATCTCCAGGATGGGGAATCGTATGAAAGGACCAGACGAGCCTCCCGGAGAGGACGTCATAGGCCCGTATGTCGCCGGGCCCGGATCGGTATTCTTCATTGGTTGCTGATCCAAGGATGATGAGATTCCTGAAGACCCGGCCGGGCGTAGTTGACTGGACGAGGGCAAGAGTCTCCGGATCACGCCCGAGTCCCTCGCGCAAATCGACGAGACCATTCCTTCCGAAAGTCGTTATCGATTTCCCTGTACTCGCATCGATCTCCTCGAGCTCGTTATTGGCAGCGAACAAGAGTCTGCGATCCGATCCGTCGGCGCTCTCCCAGTAATTGATCCCGCGATGGGTAATTAACTTAGTCTCCGGTTCTACAGGATGAACCCACAGCTCCTTCCCGGTGGCGGCATTGAGTGCGACGATCGAATGGTGTCTGGCCATGACATACATAACATCGCCGACCACGAGCGGATTGAACAAATACTCGTTCGCATCGCCCATTGCGTATCTCCACACCACATGCAGTTGCTTTACATTGGAGCGGTCAACCTGAATAAGAGCAGAGTACTGGGAGGAATCAGGAGTGCCTTCGTACTGGCTCCATGTTGTATAGGGTCGTGCATTTCCTGATGCCACAGCCGGCGGCATGCAGCAGGAAAACATCAGCCCCAGGACGGCGAACGAAGTGAAGAGGCCAGTTAACTTCGAAAGCACGCTCGTAGTCATGTTCCTGAACGAGGAACCCGTCTGCGGCGGGCATACAAGGCTGCGGGAAGATGCGATCTGAGGCCCATCCGGGTCAGGAGCTATTCCACATTTGCCAGCGAACTGAGCCGTTTCGAGAGAATTGCGGACGAAGAACAAAGAACCTCCACGGAGCCCGCCTGCGATCCACCAGCGAGCTTCGCAAGAACAGACTATCCCGATTGGCCTTACCCGCCGACGCCCACGCCGGGCTGCCATACCGCCAGAAGCGCGTCACCACCCAAGACTGTTAACAGGCCCCGGCCGTTTAAATACGAGGATCGGAGAGATAGGACCAGAAGATTGTGATGGGCCCTCGAACCGTTTCTGCGTGTGTTGTAGCTTCATAGAATGAAGCAGCATCTCTGCTTTTTTCTGCTCCTCACCGCCACCCTGTGCTCCGCGCAGACGCGCGACCCGCTGAAACTTGTCGATCCGATGATCGGGACCGGGCCTGAGGGCCATACGTTTCCCGGAGCCACGGCACCCTTCGGCATGGTTCAGCTCTCGCCCGATACGCAGATCCGCTACTTCAAACAGAGCTACAAATGGGCAGCCGGGTACCGCTACGAGGACAGCACCGTCCTCGGCTTTTCCCACACGCACTTCTCCGGCGCCGGCCACAGCGATCTCGGAGACGTGCTGCTGATGCCGGTCAGCGGCGAAAAGGTGCCGCTCGATCCGGGCGATCCGGACAAGCCCCATTCGGGTTACCGGTCGCGCTTCTCCCACGCCACTGAACACGCGGAGCCGGGCTACTACGCCGTCACGCTCGACGACTGGCATGTACGGGCGGAGCTTACGGCGAGCGAGCGCACCGGCGTGCATCGCTATTCTTTTCCCGCAGGCGAGCCCCGGCACGTGCTGCTCGACCTGCGCAGCAGTATCTATAACTATCCCGGTAAGGTGCTCTGGTCGCGCATTCGCGTGCGGCAGGACGGCACCGTGACCGGCATGCGAGAGACGCGGGGATGGGCGCCGGGCCGCCAGCTGTACTTTGCAATGCGCTTCTCCGCTCCCATGTCGGGCCACGAGCTGTGGAATCGCGAGGAGGATCCACCCGCGTATCACGGATTCAAAACTCCGGGGGACTCGCCCGCGGACACGCAGAGCATAGAAGGCCGAGGGCTGGAGGCGGTATTCGACTTTGCGCCCTCGGCGGAGCCACTGATCGTCAAAGTTGCCATCTCTTCGGTCAGCGAAGAGAACGCGACAGCGAACCTGGATGCGGAGGTCCCTGACTTCAACTTCGACCGCGTCCGTGCGCGCACGCAGCAGCTGTGGCGCGAAGAGCTCAGCCGCGTTGAGATCGAGGCCTCGCCGGAAATGGAGAAGTCCCTCTACACTGCGCTTTACCACGCCATGCTCGCTCCCAGCCTCAGCATGGACGTGAACGGCCAGTACCGCGGTCCGGATAACCAGGTGCACCAGGCCAAGGGATTTCACTTCGTCTCGTCGCTGTCACTCTGGGACATCTACCGTGCCGAACAGCCACTGATGACGCTGCTGGAGCCGGCCGAGCGCACCAACGATCTGGTGAATTCGATGATTGCTTCGCAGCAGGAGAGCCCCTTCGGCATTCTCCCGGTGTGGCAGTTCTCCGGACTGGAGACCTGGTGCATGATTGGCTACCATGCCGTTCCGATCATCGCCGACGCATACATGAAGGGCATCCGCGGTTACGATGCCCACGCCGCGCTCGATGCCATGGTGGCAAGCGCCACCTATGCTCCGTATGGCCATCTCGGCGACTACATGCGGCTGGGCTATGTCCCGGTGGACCATGACGACGAGGCTGCCTCAAAGACGGTCGAGTACGCTTTTGACGACTGGACGATCGCCACTATGGCGCGTGCGATGGGCGACCAGGCCGTGGCCGCGAAGTTCGACAAGCGCGCCGATTACTGGCGGAACAATTTCAATGCAGCGGATGGTTTTGTCGAGCCTCGGCTCGCGAGCGGAGAGTACCGCCTGCCCTTCGATCCTGCGAAAGCGGGCGCGGGCAGCGGCTTCACCGAGGGCAATGCCTGGCAGTATTCCTGGTACCAGCCACAGGATGAAGAAGGACTGATCCGGCTGCTGGGCGGCAACCAAAACCTGACCCGCAAGCTCGATGCCATGTTCGATCAGAAGGTCGATCCAAAGCAGTATGCGGACATAGAGGACATCTCCGGCATGATCGGCCAGTACATCCACGGCAACGAACCCAGCCATCATCTGGCCTATCTCTATATGTATGCGGAAGCGCCGCTGAAGACCCAGGCAAGGCTGCGGCAGATCGTCGAGTCGCAGTACAAGGCTGCTCCTGACGGACTGGTCGGCAACGATGACCTCGGCCAAATGTCGGCGTGGCTGCTGTTCACCTCCTTCGGCTTCTATCCGGTCGCGCCGGCGTCGAACCAGTACGTGCTGGGACGGCCGTTTGTCCACCGCGCGGTGCTGCATCTGCCGAATGGCCAAACGCTGACCATCACCAGCGACGGCATGAGCGAGGCGCAGCCGTATCTGAGAGATGTTCTCTGGAATGGCCATTCACTCGATCGCAGCTATCTGACCCATCAGGAGCTAATGAAGGGAGGCGAGCTGCACTTCGTCTTCAGCAATGAGAAGGATGCCGCGTGGTCGAAACGCAGGCTCATGCCTCCGTACTCCAAATCTACGGCGCAGTGATCCGCGAGCGGCGTCTGGTCTCACCCGCCCATGCATGCCCTCAGCGGACCGCGATGCTGAGGTGAGGAGATCTGCCGGAAATACCGTCTTTGCCTGCCGGAATTCCTCTGCGGAACTCTCCTGTCGTTTATGTGTTTCTCCACACGACCGGGGCGCAGTGCCTGCGAAGCCGGCTCGTGGCGTGGTTTTGGAATTTGCGACAAAGATGCGACAAGAGTCGCGGAAGAGAGGTGGCGCTAAATGTTTGACGTAATTGGTGGACCTGGTCGGGATCGAACCGACGACCTCTTCCATGCCATAGTCCCAACATTAGGTTTTTCAACAACTTACAAGACCCCGGTGGCTCCCTAAGTCCTTGTAAGCTGGCACTACTCCTCGAATCGGACGTATCGCAAAACGTATCGCGTTTTCGCGAACGAAATCTTAAGTCGGCAAGAAACCACGGCGAGCCCTTAGTTCCAGGCGAAGCTCCTCACGGAGCGCCTTGCTCTTCCTGAGTCGCTTGAAAAACTGTTCGAGAACACTCACCATAATTGCATTCACACTCACGCCCTCCTCTTCCGCCCAGGCCCGGATTACGGATCGAGCTTCCGCCCCCACATGCAGGAGCTGAGGCTTGGATAGCGGCAAACCGGCTTTCCGAGTCTGAGTAATCTTCACGTCTTTCCGTTCAACATTACGAAGGGCGAAAAGAACGACTCTCGAAAGATCACCGGCCACTCGGGCCTCTTCCGTGACCGCCTCCCGCAAGTCAATGGGTAAACGCAGGGTCATACCAGCGCGGTCTTCCGTCCAGCGCTGTCCCTCGCGGTTCACATTTCGACCTGTTCTCTGTGTTGCCAAGACGTCTGAATTCCTACCCAAAGTGACAAACTCCGCACCCATGAAGATCCGAATCAAGATCTGCGAGTAGTCATTCTGGCGTATTGAAATGAAACTTTCAAAAGACAAGACGATTTTAGCGTAATAGAGCGATAGCTCTGCCGTCACCCACTCAAAGTGTCACCATCGGCAGAAAAACACTGAATGTCGATTCTCTTGAGAATAGAGAAGCGCATGCTTCTCATATCCAGCCATCACCCGGAGCGGAGGTGTCGGTCAGGGTCGCGAAGCGCCGCGCAAGCGGTCGAAGCGAAGCTGAGAGCCTTGACGGACACCGGAGCGGAGGGTACGGGGTCCATGATGGCGAGTGCTTCGTGAATTTTTACTACGGATCTGGCTTATTTCCATTGTTTGCCTCGCTTAGCTAGGAATCGGTAGCTGATATTCATGCACGAAGCATATGGTCGGAGAGGCTGATGGCCTTTCGTCTCCCCCGATGACGCCGAAAATTGACAATTCGCCTTCGCTGACCAGTCGTGCGGCTCAGTACGTCCGAATGTCAACAGAGCATCAACAGTATTCTCCACAGAATCAATCGGACACCATCACGAAATATGCCATCACTCACAATATGGACATCGTCGCGACATACGATGACCACGGACGAAGCGGCCTCAACTTGGCGGGCCGGGATGGCTTAAGTCAGCTTCTGAGGGATGTTGAGCAAGGGAGTACCAACTTCACGGACCTCTTGGTCTACGATGTGAGCCGTTGGGGTCGGTTCCAGGACGCTGACGAGAGCGCATATCACGAGTACGTTTTGAAGCGTGCCGGTATCCGGGTTCACTATTGCGGAGAGCAGTTCGCAAATGATGGGAGCATGGCGTCTGCACTGATGAAGACTCTCAAGCGGACGATGGCAGGAGAGTACAGTCGGGAGCTCTCGGTCAAAGTCTTTGCGGGGCAATGCCGTCTCATTGAACTCGGATTCAGACAGGGTGGCCCCGCTGGCTACGGTCTCCGACGCCAACTGATTGATCGTGACGGCAGAGAAAAGGGATTGTTGGCACGAGGCGAACGGAAGAGCTTACAAACGGACCGCGTTGTCCTGGTGCCCGGGCCGGAAGCCGAGATTCTGGTAGTGAGGGAATTGTTCTCGCGGTTCATCGAAGATGCGCAGTCGGAAAAGAATCTTGCGCTTTATCTCAACAGCAAGGGTGTGCTGTCTGACATGGAGAAACCTTGGACGAGAGCGACGATTCATCAAATCCTCACCAACCCTAAGTACGTCGGAGCCAATGTATATAACCGCCGCTCTTACAAGCTGAAGATGAAACGCCTGATCAATCCGCCTGAAATGTGGATTTCTCGCAGTGAAGCATTCAAGGCAATCGTTCCCACGGACGTCTTTTTGAAAGCTCGACAGATTATCGATGCTCGACATATCCACTTGTCAGACGAGGACTTGCTCGCCCGGTTGCGATCTCTCTTGGAGAGATGCGGAAAACTGTCGGGAATACTCATCGATGAAGCGGAAGATATGCCGTCAAGTTCAATCTACATGTCTCGATTCGGCGGTCTACATCGAGCTTATGAACTCATTGGTTGGAGCGACCGGCGGGACTCCAGCTTTATCGAAGCAAATCGAGAGTTGCGTCGGCGGCATCAACACTTGGTGCAGATCATTGTTGCGGACCTGCAAGCTACTGGGGCGCATGTAGAGGTGGACGACCGCTCCGATCTGCTGACCATTAATCACGAATACACGGCGTCTCTCATTCTTTCAAGATGTCAGGAGACAAAAGCACAGTCCCCACGATGGCGACTGAGGTTCGATGCCGGCCTGGTTCCGGACATCACCATAGCCGCTCGATTGAATCCTGGGAATCAGACCGTTAAGGATTACTACCTGCTTCCGAGCATCGATCTTCTCTGGAAAAGGCTCAGTCTGGCGGCTGACAATGGCGTCTCACTGGACCTATATCGATTTGACACCCTCAGTCTGTTTATCAACCTCGCAAAAAGAACCTCCGTGGAGGATGTCGCTTGAACGAGCAACAAGTTGAATCGATTCTAATTTCAGAAATCCGGATCATAAACCCGCGGTCGCGTAATCGAATCAAGTGGCAATTGGTCGTTCAAAGCATTGCAACTGTAGGCCTGAAAAGGCCTATCACTGTCGCCCAAAGACCTCAATCAGCTTCCGATGGCAAACGCTACGATCTGGTATGTGGACAGGGGCGTATGGAGGCTTTTGTCGAGCTTGGTGAAATGTTCATTCCAGCAATCATCATTGAAGCACCTGAACAGGATCGTCAGTTGATGAGCTTGGTCGAAAACATAGCCAGAAGACCGGCATTGACTCACGCGATCTTGTTCGAGGTTCGGGTTCTCCGTGAGCGGGGCCACTCAAGCGAGCAGATTGCTCGCAAACTCGGCCTAGATCGGACGTACCTTTATGGAATTTGCAACCTCATTGATAAAGGGGAAGAATTTCTTGTGCTAGCCGTCGAGGGCGGTCGTATACCTCTCAGCGTGGCTGTAGAAATCGCCACTGGCAACAACCATGAGATTTCCAGAGCACTATCCGAGGCATATGAGAAAGGTGACCTGCGCGGCGCGCGGATCACTGCCGCCCGCAGAGTCATTAGCCAGAGATTAGAGAAGCAGAGGCTTCAGGGAAAGACTTCGCCCCCTCGGCGCAAACTTACCGGCGCCTCCCTAGTCCTAGAGTACAAGCAGAAGATTCGTGAACAAACCGCCTTGGTCGTGAAAGCCAACCGCACAAGAGACCGGCTGATCTTATTGACTACAGCCGCTCGAATCCTATTCGCAGATGAGAATTTTCGCACCTTACTAAAAGCCGAAGGCGTGCAGTCTCTGCCTGCCGAGCTCGCTGGAAGGCTTTCCCAATGAAACGTGCCCTCGCCAATCTGCGTTCAGCTTTTCAGAACAACATCCTGACGCTGCCGCTGAGCTCGATCGTTCCACAGAGGAACGCAACCGCGGAGACGCTCCGCTCCTCCATTTTCAAACAGATCCTCTCGTCTGTTCGGGAAATCGGCCTAATCGAGCCGCTGGTCGTCTTTCCGCAGGAAGGCAAGGGCTTTCTGCTACTGGATGGACATCTCAGATTTGAGGCCCTCAAGATATTGGGGAGTGAGGAGGTTAACTGCATCCTCTCCACGGACGATGAGAGCTACACGTACAACAAACGAGTAAACCACATCCCACCTGTAGCCCAGCACTTCATGCTCATGGAAGCTCTAAAGAGCGGAGTTGCAGAGGAGCGCATCGCAGCTACCCTGAACGTGGATGTTGCGGCAATTCGGAGGCGGGCCCAAATGCTCGAAGGAATTTGTCCCGAGGTTGTGGAGATGTTGCGAGACAAGAAGCTAAGCCTGGAACTGTTCCCAATACTCCGAAAGATGAAAGCGATTGGTCAGATCGCAACGGTGGAGCTAATGGTCCTCCGCAATGACTATTCTGTCGCGTTTGCAAAGACGAGGCTCGCCATCAGTCCCCCAGCACTTCTTGCGAAGACTTCAACCGCACGTCAACAAAAGGCAAACGCCGATGCTGCAGACGAACTCCTTGGCGAGGATACCGACGGCCTCATTCAAAACCTTAAGGCGATTGAAGAGACATACGGCACTGACGTTCTCACCCTCACTGTGACCTGTGCCTACCTCGACCGCCTTTTCAGTGAAGAGAAGATTGCGCGTTACTTGGAGCGCCATCATCCTGGTCCCCTTGAAACGCTGAAGACGATCATCTCCGGCATGCAACTGTCACCAATACAGGAGAGAGTTGCTCAAACAGAATAGCTGCTCATATTTCCAACGCAGCCCGCGCTTAGGCCACAGCCCAATACCCGCACCGGGATCGCACCGGCTACCGCGAAACTTAACCTTCAACCGGGGCGGATCCGCGACGCTGCTAGCATTTTCCTGTTTTTCTCTCTCGTTTGTGGTATAAAAATAGGAAAGAACGGAGAACGCAGCCCATGCAGAGAAATGTCCTTCTAAAGCCGCACGAGGTCTCCAACCGATTGGCAGAGTTAGGGTTAGTCGAATCCGAACTCCTCGAAGCTGTGCGTAAGGGAATGGCTGCGCGCTTCAGCTGCACTCCGAATCATCCTCCGCTGGCACCTGGATTCTACGGGTGGTCAGAGACTGTTCGTGGACTACGTGACATTTTGATGATCCAGGGGTGGGGTCGCGACGACGATGGTTTACTCTCCCTTGCGGTAAGTCCGGACGGAAAGATTGCTATCGCCGTGGCAACCGGAGATGAGGCGACAGGAGATCCACAGCGTATACCATGCACGAAGTCGAGTAAGGGGCCAAGAACAAAAGATGCTATTGAAGTGAATGTGCTTCAACTTCATCTTTTCGAGCAGGAAGAGGCCATAAAGACTGACGAGCAGTTAAAGCTCGTTCGCAGTCGGCTTACATACTGGTTGCTCATACGAATGGATGAAGAGGCACAGACCCTAAGATGTGAGCTTTCCACACCGATCTATTTGGGCCCCGACGGCAAGATAGCAGGGTGGGATGAGCGGATCATCCTAGGATCAATCTCGTTTGGTCACGAGCCAAATGCACGCAAACTTGATCCCGGAGAGGGCCCTCAAAGTGGAGCAACAGATGTCGACGTTCAGGTTAAGCGGAGAGCGTAAATGCGATGGCTTCTACAATCCAGAGCGTCTGACGTTTGCCAGGCGTAAGAATGGTCTAACAAAAACTGAACTTGCAAGCAGAGCGGGGGTTGATCTCCGCTCTGTTACTTCGTACGAAAAAGGGAAGAAACCTCGACCGGCAATTCTTCGAGAAAATTGCTGACCTCCTCGGCTTTCCGATGGATTTTTTCTTCTCCGCAAGCCCGATCGATGTGCCCGCGGAAAGCGCGGTAAGTTTTCGGTCTTTGGCGAAAATGACGGCCGGACATAGAGATATGGCGCTGGTACAGAGCGCACTTTGCATTCAGCTTAACAGTTTTTTCGAATCAAAGTTTGAGATGCCAAAAGCTCAGGTTCCCGATTTAAGCCACATTGGCTCGCCTGAAGCCGCCGCGGACTACCTGCGTCGTGATTGGGCAATCGGGAATCTCCCGATCGGCAATCTAATTCACCTCTTGGAATCGAGAGGCGTCCGTATCTATTCTTTGGCGATCGAATCACTTGAAGTGGACGCACTCTCGACATGGAAGGAAGGAATTCCTTTCATGTTCCTGAATCTCCAGAAAACAGCCGAGCACGGTCGCTTTGATGCAGCACATGAGCTTGGACACCTCGTGTTGCATCGGCATGGATCTCCAGGCGGGAGAGAGGCTGAAAGGGAAGCCCATGCGTTTGCGTCGGCATTCCTTATGCCTGAGGCGAGCGTTATTGCACGCGCTCCTCGTTTCGCTACCATTGACCAGCTCGAAAAACTCAAACGGATCTGGGGTGTATCTGTCGCTGCGTTGAACCATCGTTTGCACACGATAGGAATGACGAGTGATTGGCATTATCGCAGCCTCTGTGTGGAAATCGCTAAATTAGGGTTGCGCACGCGGGAAGAAGGCGGATTGGCGCGAGAAGCGTCGCAACTTCTCCAAAAAATGCTAATGACGCTTTCGGATGAAGGCGTCACGAGATCGCAAATCGCAGCGACACTTCAAATTAGGAAAAGTGATCTGGATGCGATGCTATTTGGATTGGTGATGGCCGGAGTGAACGGCGGTCGATCTCTTCCCAATCGAGTTTCTGGCAGGAAGCAGACTCAATTACGGTTGGTAACGAAAGATTAAGGCTTCCACTGTTTAATCGCACTGAACCGTTTATCAGAGCAGGCAGTAATTGCTACAGCAACGATGGGAACGTGTGTTCACATGGCTATCATTGAGCAGGTGGTGAACCATGCCGGTCACCGGAGTGCGGACACGCACGCTCTGATAAGTTGAAGACTTCGGATGGACAATGGCTTCATAAAGGCGGAGTGTGTCAGAGACTAGAGATAAGATCAAAGCGCTTGTTGCATACGGCTCGACGCTTGCCGGCTACGAGAAGGGAGAGGCCCAGGTATTCTGCGATCGCCTCTTCCAAGCATTTGGCCAAGCCGGCTATAAAGAGGCCGGCGCAACGCTCGAATTCAAGGTAAAGCGTCCCGGTCGGTCGATGGGATTCGCTGATCTGCTCTGGCGACCTCGCCTCCTACTGGAGATGAAGAGCCGCGGCGAGAAGCTTCAGAAGCACTACCAGCAGGCCTTTGAATACTGGCTCAACCTGGTGCCGGATCGGCCGCGTTACGTCGTGTTGTCGAACTTCGACGAATTCTGGATCTATGACTTTAACGTCCAGTTGCACGAGCCCGTAGATAGGGTTCGCCTTGACGAACTGGTCGACCGCTATGAGGCCTTCAATTTTCTCTTCCCCGAGGAGAAAGAACCGCTCTTCAACAACGACCGGGTCGCCGTCACCCGCGTGGCAGCCGACAAGGTCGCGCAGGTGTTCAATTCCTTGGTAAGCCGGGGTGAGAACCGTGATCGCGCGCAACGATTCATCCTTCAGTGCGTTGTCGCGATGTTTTCCGAGGACTTCGACCTGCTGCCGAAGGGATTCTTCTCGGAGGTGCTCAACGACTGTGCCAGAGGTGCCAACAGCTACGACCTAATCGGCGGCCTCTTCGCGCAGATGAACTCCGATCGACCAGCACGCGGCGGTCGATTCAAAGGTGTGCAATATTTCAACGGTGGTTTGTTCCACGCGATTGACCCGGTCGAGCTAAAGGGCGGCGAGCTGCTGGCGCTCATTGATGCCGCCTCTGAGAATTGGGGTAAGGTCGCACCGCCTATCTTCGGTACGCTCTTTCAAAGCAGCATGGACGGGGAGCGCCGGCATGCCTTCGGAGCACATTTCACGAGCGAGGCCGATATCCAGAAGGTCGTGCGTCCGACGATTGTGCGGCCATGGCGCGAGCGGATCGCTCAGGCAACGACACTGAAGGAGCTACGCGATCTGACGGACGATCTGCTCAAGTTCCGCGTGCTCGATCCAGCCTGCGGCAGCGGTAATTTCCTTTACGTCGCCTATCGAGAGCTCGTGAACCTCGAAATGGAATTACTCACGAAGATCCACGATAACTTCGGCGAGCGCGCGCGGCGAGCGACCGGTACGGCATCACTTGTAAGCACGCGGCAGTTCTTCGGTTTGGACCGCGATTCGTTCGCCGTCGAGCTAGCCAAGGTTACGCTGATGCTGGCCAAGCGCATCGCGTTGGCGGAAACGCACGAGAGCTGGTTTGCGGAAAACAATGAATTGCCATTCGAGTTCGAGAATGCACTTCCGCTGGACAACCTGGACACGAACATACGCTGCGACGATGCACTCTTCTCGGAATGGCCTGCCGTCGATGCCATAATCGGCAATCCGCCGTTCCAGTCGAAGAACAAGATGCAGCAGGAGTTCGGGCCCGCTTATGTGAACAGGGTGCGGACTCGCTACCCTGGCGTGTCGGGTCTTGCCGATTATTGCGTCTACTGGTTCAGGCGCACGCACGATGAGCTGGAGCCAGGCAGCCGGGCCGGCCTGGTTGGCACGAACACGATCCGCCAGAACTCGTCGCGGGAAGGCGGGCTCGATTACATCGTTCAGAATGGTGGCACAATCACGGAGGCGATCTCGACGCAAGTGTGGTCGGGCGATGCTGTGGTGCATGTGTCAATCGTCGACTGGATCAAGGGGGAGCAAGCCGGAGACAAAAGGCTCTTCCGGCAGGTCGGAGACAATCTTGACAGTCCTTGGGAAGTCGACGAAGTCGAGCGGATCGGCGCGGCGCTCTCCGGCCGATTCGATGTAACCGCCGCGGAGCCACTGCGAACGAACTCCGAATCCGACACCTGCGATCAGGGCCAGACGCACGGGCACAAGGGTTTCGTTCTGAGCCCGGCCCAGAGGGCCGAGATGCTCGAGGAAGATCCGAACTCGGCGAAGGTGTTGCGGCCCTATATGATCGCAGACGATTTCCTGTCGACGAACCCGCCGGCACCGAAGCGTTTCGTCATCGATTTCACTCCGCGAACCATCCTGGAAGCGAAGGCATTCACGCCTGTGATCGAGAGGGTCGAACGGATGGTCCTCCCTGACCGCAAAGCTGCAGCCGAGGAAGAGGCTGCGCGGAATAAAGAGGCGCTCGACGACAATCCCAAGGCGCGCGTGAACTGGCACCACAAGAATTTCCTGCGAAAATGGTGGCTGCACTCCTATCCACGGGCGGCGCTCTTGGCGAAACTTCGCGTCATGCCGCGCTACATCGCATGCAGCCGGACGACCAAGCGGCCCATATTCGTTTTTGTGAGCAATGCCATCAACCCGAATGACGCTCTACAAGTCTTCACGTTTTCCGACGATTACTCGTTCGGGATCTTGCAATCGGACACGCATTGGCGATGGTTCGTCGAGCGGTGCTCCACGCTGAAGGGCGACTTTAGGTACACCAGCAATACTGTCTACGACTATTTCCCATGGCCGCAATCGCCGACCCTCGCCGATGTTCGCGCTGTGGCGAAGGCAGGTGTCGCGCTTCGCGACCTCCGGACTCAGGTCATGGCCGAGCATGACCACACGCTGCGCGATATGTACCGGACGATGGAACTGCCGGGCGACAATCCCCTGAAGCAGGCGCATGCAAAGTTGGACGCGGCGGTCCGCCGCGCGTACGGCATGCCACCGAAGGCGAATGTCTTGGAATTCATCTTCTCGCTGAATCAAATCGTCGCCGAACGAGAAGGAACGATGCAGCCAGTCACGGGGCCCGGTCTGCCGAACATAGTGAAAAACCCTTCGGAATTCCTTTCGATCGATTGCATTGCAACGCCCAACTAGGCGATTGGCTACAGGCCAAGAATGGAGAATTCCCTGGACAAGAACAAGCTCGTGAAGATCAAGGGAGAAGTCGAAGAACTCGGGGGTATAACCTCGTTTAAGAATGGGGATTGGCTGCTGAAATTGGTGCAGAAAAGCTTCAGCGCCTACTATGAGAACGCAACCCCTGAATTCTTCGCCGCCAAGTATCCCGACCTGGATCAAGAGGGCATATATAGGAAGCTCACTAAAGCTGCCGTGCGCCAGTCTGCCCTGGCTGGCGCCGGCTCTGGTCTGTTCGTGAGCGCGAACGAGATCTTCGCCTTCTTCACGGGCGGCGAGGGCTTAGTCGGCATACCGGCGAACATTGCGGCGGCGCTTCTGACAATCGCTGGCGAACTGCTCATCGTCACCAAGATCCAGCTTGAGCTCGTTTCTCGAATCGCACGCCTGTACGGGGCACCTCTCGATCTGAACGACCCGGAGGACGTTTGGATCGTTCTCACGGTCGCGATAGGTGGCGAACTCGCGCAGGAAGCGGGCAAGTACGGAATCAAGGTAGGGGCGCGCCTCACACGGAATGCCGTCAAGGGTCTCATCGAGGGCGAAACCCTGGCCTATCTCAAACGGCTTGCCGCCAAGGTCGGAATAAAGCTTTTGCAGAAGACGGTTGTCTCTGCAGCCGTGCCTGTCGTCTCCATCATTGCCGGAGCGGCATGGAACCGGTGGCTGACAGGCAGGATTGCCAATGCAGCGAAGAAGCACTTTTCGACCATTGCGGCTGAGCGAAATGCCCTGTCGGAAGTTCAGGGTTGAGCTGACATTCCCGACTTAGTTGAATCAGTGGGGCTTTCGATTATGGGTCTGCGACCCACCAATCTCGCCATCCCCACCAGGAAAATCCCAGACGAGCTCGAATCACAAATGCGGATTTGAGGAGCATTGCAGCTCGTAATACACAATACTGAAAACGATTAAGTGATATAGCAACGGCACCTTTAGCAAGATTGAGCCTGCGGTCACGCTGAATCAGAGCCGATGCAAAAGAGGAGTCGGACTGAACTATTCCAGCAGCAAAACACAGGGGTCGCCGTGGGGGGTGAGAATTAGTGTCTTCTGCTTAGCACGGGTGACCGCGACTCGAAAATTCTGGCGTGTCTCTTCATCTGCATTTGATCGGAGGTTCGATTGCACAATGCGGTCGGGATTGGCGACAATTTCCCGCTTCGCGACGCGGGGCCAGCCTTCAAAAACGATAACTTCATCGAATTGCTTACCCTTCGCTTTATGCATATTCATCACGACGACTCCAGATTCAGGCTTTGCGTTAGTTGCGAAGTGTTCCTGCAGGAAGGCTTGTTGGATAATCTCAAGCGCATCTTGATACACTCCATGGTCGCGCCAATTCTGCGACAGCCCCTGGCGGAGAACCGTGCCGCGTTCGAGGAGACGAACGTTTCGAACTTGCTGCGCTATTTCGCGAAGTCGGCCGCAGGCTCCTTCTCGGAGGGTACGACGAACGGCTATCCAATCCTTGTCTGGATCGCCGGAAAGCGTGAGGCTTCGCACTGTGTTGTAAACATTCAGGATCTCGACAAGAATGCTATTGCCACGCATGGTTTTTCCCGCTGACTTCCGCGCACAGAGATCCTGGAACGCAGTTCGGATGTTCTTGCTGGTCTGGAGGTCGCCCTTCGTGATTTCATCTCCACCACGACCTTGAAAGTAGTCGCTTAGCAAATTAATGAATTGCGAGAGGTGATTGCCGGAGTCGTGGGGCTGCATGAGAAAGGCAATAATGTAAGCGCTAAGGATCGGACCCTCCATGTCTACCGCCGCAGTGTGACGTATCGGGGTCATATTCGCGGGCGGTTCATTGAGCACATCGGAGACAACTTGCATTAGTTTCTTGGTCGGTACAAGAATGGCGAGAGACCAGTCGCGCTTGTCCGCGGCAACGAGCCGTTTGCGCGCGTTGTAAACATCTGTGACTAGGGTCGCGAAGGCCTGGCCCTCGTTCGCAGGATAGAGCTTTCGCTCAATTCCGCGATATTCGGACTGACGAAATTTTCCCGTGAGAATGTCATTCCCGAAGACTGCGATGTCTGTGCCACGGCTGCGGTGATTGTCGTTGCTCAAGTCCTTCCAGGTGGGAGCGAAAGCCGCGACGAAGTGGTTGAGCCGCTGCGGGTCCGCTCCGATCCAACCGTAGATGCGTTGTTCCGGGTCAGCGAGCGCGTGGAGAACGATATGCCGCCCGAGCTGCTGGACCACCTGCCACTGGGCACCGTTGGTGTCCTGAAATTCGTCCAAAATGATCACGGGATACTTGTTGGCGACGAGACGACGTATACGCTGGCTTCCAGCAAGAATCTCTCCCGCATAGGACGCGAATAAATCGAAACAGATACAGCCTTCCTCCTTGGCAAGACGATCGCGTTCCGCTATTTCCCGTGCGGCTTTCTCAACTTTCTGTTCTTTCGTCAGCTTACGACCATAATCTGAGCGGATTTCGGCCAAAGCGATGGACGCACCCGGAGGAGTTAATATCGTGAGGGATCGCGGCAATCCGATCAAATAGCCGTGGCTTTTGAGGATGCGCCAGAAGAAAGAGTGATAAGTATCGACTTCGATTTGCTGTTGTAGCAGAGCCGGAATCTCCTGCTCGTATTGGATAGCTTGCAGAACCCGCGATACGGTTGCTCTGGCAAAGCTCAGGAACAACACTTTCTGGCCAGTGGCAAGCTCGCGCTCCGCCACATCGGCAGCCTTGAGGATGGCAATGGTGGTCTTGCCGGACCCGGGACCACCTGTGACGAGCATATGTCCATGGATGGTCAGAATCTCGCGTTGCTTCTCGGTCAGCTCCATTCGCGTCAATTTCCTGTGGATGCCGCGTGGGCCGACGACTCAGGCGGAGCAATGGATGATGGGGGAACGGAGGGCGGAGCCGGATCGCAGAGAGAAACCAGAGCCTTGCACGCCTCGCGAAGCCAGGAGGGAATCTCATCTTCGCTGCACTCCGCAAGGAAATCCGCGATGCCCCACTCTGCCTTCTTCCCGCTGAAATATTCGTAAAGCGCATCCTGCACGGATGAACCTGGTGCAGAATACTTCGTGAGGAGGTGGGGAGGCCACACGATCATATTCGCGAAGCGGTTCATAGCTGCGGTAGTCGTGCCCTTGAGCACAAGATCCTCGAAGCCATCCTCCGTGTGCATGAAGAGCTGTTTTACCTGAGCCTCAATAAGCAGCTTGCTTGCGTCAGTCTGCTTATCGCACATCGCAAAGGTTGCTTTCCCAAGATCCTTGTAGAGTTTTGCGAGGTCGGCGATATTACCTTCGCCTCCGGCATCAATCGTGCAGATGCCGAGGGATTCGAGCGATCGGTAGGTATCGGGCTTCAATTCAGCGAGGTGTCGACAGACAACTGGAAAGGCTGAGGCTTCTGTCGCCCCTTCGGCGATCAAGACGCGTCGTGCAAGAAGTCCTTCGCAGAAACGAGTACGAAACTCCTGACGATAGCGCTTTAGCTTGACGCTGCTCGGCAACGCGATCGTAGATTGTGTGAGCTTGCCGTTAGCATC
Source organism: uncultured Acidobacteriota bacterium (assembly GCA_963825195.1). Classification (GTDB taxonomy): domain Bacteria; phylum Acidobacteriota; class Terriglobia; order Terriglobales; family Acidobacteriaceae; genus Palsa-343. The sequence continues at coordinate 1,415,853 of CAWGSD010000005.1, read as the reverse complement.
TCGGGAGAGGACTATGGTGTCTTCCAGCTTGAATTCTTCGAGGACATAAGGAGAATGCGAAGTAAAAAGTGTTTGTGAAGCAAGCTTCCGAATCTCATGCACGATCCGTTTCTGTGCATACGGCGGGATAGCTGTCTCTGGCTCTTCCATTGCAAAAATGACGTTTTGCTTGTCCTGAGCAATCTGGGAGAGCATGGCAAGCACGAGCATGTTGATGGTCCCGGTCCCCTGACGAAAGAACGGCGCCGCGTGGTTTCCATCTCCTGTCGCGATAAAGGCTGTGATGACCTTTCGCAGATGTTCGCGCGTGAGGTTCGAAACCTTGAGGTGGGGTTCGACACCCCATTCTTTGGGAACATACCGTTTTAATGATTCGTTGACGCTTTCCAATACACCAGAAAGACCGAGCTTAGGGTCACTCGCAACGGAGTATGAATCGAGCTTAGTGATGGTGGCTTCCCACATCTGAGGTCGAACATCCTTGAGACGGAGGACAATATCCAGGAGGCTGCCACGCTCCAGACTGAGCGCACGCGACCCAGTTCGCAACGAACGTAGGTACAGAAATCCGCAGAGCTGCTTGTCTTTTTTGGAGAACGGTATGGGAGTTGAACTCTCTGTGAGGCTTCTGGTGAAGAAGGTTCGGCCCTCAAAATCGTCTTCTTCCAGGTCATAACACCCGATGAAGGTGACACGAAGGGCCTCGGTAATGGCTGCAGCATCGACGCCGGCGGGGTTTGGCTGCTGATACAACGTTCCCTGCGAGGTGTCCCAGAATTCAATGTAGTCAGCAAATCGAGCCTTCTGGACATCTGTGAGATGGCTGATCGTTGCTTCGATCTCGATAGTGGGAGCCGGTGCGGCCGCAGCCGTGACGGGTGACGTCGGGATTACAGGTGTGGGAGTCGGGGTTCCCAGCGCTACAGGCGGAAGAGGCGGGACTTGCCCAGCGGCTGACTGCGGAGAAAGGTACTTGCCTTGATAGAAATCATGCTCGTCCACGCAAGGAGTGCGACTAAGTCGATCAGGACCAAGCACAAGGTCTAGAGCTTCAAGGACGGTTGTCTTGCCCGTGTTATTGTCACCCAGGAAGACGCCATGCTTCGGCAGATAAAGCGTGGCATCTTGAATGCCACGGAAGTTTTTGATGCTCAAACGGCAGATCTGCAAAGTTCACCTCGGCACTGCAGAAAAATAAATACATAAGAACGTTGGCGAGTTAGTGGCGTCAGACGCAGGTCGCGTGACTCCGCTTTCTCCTCAGTTTTTGCGATCTAGGGCGCGCCGGCAGGAATTGAACCTGTGACCTACCCGGGCGCTTGCGACGGCACACGTTCAATTCTTTCGCTCGATCGGAGGAGCATCGCTTGGCGGGCTCGTTCGCGAAGTACTTTGCATGGTCCGGCGTGAGAATCATTGGGTCTCCTGCCGTGACAACTTCTTGAGTAACGTATCCAGAGGCATGATCTCTGTCTTTGGGTCGAGCTTGTAACTCTCCTGGCCTGGGTAAACAACGATCTGATGGTTGGCTTTGACGTCGGCGCAGCCAATATAAAAACCTTTACTGGGCTTCGGATCGCCAAGCGAACGCTTCATCTCGATTGCCCATCGCTCATTTGGCGCGGTCTCCAATACTAGGTCAATCTCGGCCCCTACAGAGGTGCGGTAAAACCACGCCTGGGTATTGGCTGGTACCGCGCTCAAGATGTTCTCTATGAGCATTCCCTCCCAGCTCGATCCGACCACCGGATGCCCCAACAGGGTCTCCTGATCGCGTATCCCCAGCAGCGTATGCAGAAGTCCGCTATCCCGCACATAGACCTTTGGGGAGCGGACAAGACGCTTGCCGACATTGGAAGCCCAAGGCTGCAGACGACGCACGAGCAGGAGGTCAACCATGATGTCGAGATATCTGCCGACCGTTTGGCCGCTGATTCCCAAGCCCGCCGCAAGCTGCGCCCCGTTCAGCATCTGGCCCTGATTGTGTCCGAGCATCTGCCAAAAGCGGTGAAGTGTCTCGGCTGGAACGCGTGGACCTAACGAGGGAACGTCGCGTTCCAGATAGGTCTGGATGAAGGCCGTGCGCCATTCGAAGCTCTGAACTTCGGTTTCCGCGAGATAGCTATCTGGGAAGCCGCCACGCACCCAAAGAGCCTGGCCTGCATTGGGGGAGAAACCAACTACTTCGCTTTCCAGGAATGGGGTCAGCTCCATATAGGCGATTCTGCCCGCAAGCGTCTCCGCAGATTGCTGCAAGAGATCAATAGAGGCCGATCCGAGTAAAAGGAACTGGCCGGTGCGTTTCCCTTTTCGCTTTCTCCGGTCGATCAAGCTACGCAGAGTTTGAAAGATTCCCGGAAGACGGTGGATCTCGTCCAGGATCACGAGCCGATTTTCGTAATCAGAAAGGTAGAGTTCTGGGTCCGCAAGTTTGGCGCGATCCGAAGGGAGTTCCAGGTCGAGGTACAACGCTGAATTGTCAGCCTCGCTGGTGAGACTGAGGGCAAGCGTTGTTTTGCCAACCTGCCTGGGCCCGAGCAAAGCAACGGCGGGGAACTGACCTAAAAGCTGAAGGAGCCGGGTTTTTGCTGCACGCTGAATCATACCTCGCAATTATTCCACATCACGGAAGAAATGCTAGGTAAATCTGGACCCTCAACACTTCCGGTATCAATCTCAAGACGAGTTTTGAACAGGCCTCACCAGCACTTTACGTGCGCATGCGCTCAGATCACTGCGGACCGTGGAAGGGAAGGATTTGATGGTCCGGCGCAAGCAGAGCCGAAGCTCGCAATTTCGCACCTAAAATGGGCAATTTGAATGTGACGCACAAGGCCACTCTAAAGGTACATATGTGCGGCAGGATATCCTACACAAAGCAAATGGGATAGAAGAGCAAAACCCTCAAAGTGCGTCTGCGCTTTATGTTCCACTACCGCACTTTACCTGAGAGACGCCTGAAGCCACAGCGTTCCTCCACCGCTCTCCGAGCTTCCGAAAGCGCGGTCTTCGACCGCAACAAAAGCCGCACCTTGCCAGACAAAGTCTCAATCACCCTCACCGCTCTTGACGATGAGGGAAAGTGCAGCCAAAAGTTGCCTTGTGCTGCAAAGTGAGGGAAGGTGAGGGCACTGGTCGAATGGCTCCTAGCAAGAAACGAACTCCTTCCGCTCATGGCCAGGGGGCCGAAGAGGTTAGCGGTTGAGTTGACGATCATCGCAGATGTCGGTCTGCCCTGGATATTGGTTTGGCGGGTATTCCAGGATGTGGGCCATCAGGGATCTATCCCACAAGAGAATTACTTCCCGATATTCGCTTCTATGAAATGTAAACTGTGATCCGACGGGCACGATGCGGATATTTGTCGGGGTCACTGATAAAAGCTGGTTCCAACTTCACGCCTCCCGGGCAAACGTGGATGAGGTTAATTTCTGGCGGCCGTCACCCATTGCCACGTTCAAGGCACTCAATCCCGGCGAGCTGCTGCTTTTCAAACTGCATGCCCCTGACAACTTCATAGTTGGTGGTGGCTTCTTTACAAAATTCCAGCAGCTCTCGGTGAATATAGCGTGGGACGCGTTCGGAGTCGGGAACGGCGTGGCTTCTATGACGGAGATGCGGCAGCGGATTGCCTATTACCGGCGGGAGGCAATCCTTCCCACCGAAAACCCGACAATCGGCTGTATTATGCTGGCAGAACCCTTCTTCTGGCCGGCAAATTTGTGGATTCCGTCCCCGCCAGATTTCAAGCTGAACACAGTCCAAGGGAAGGGATACGACGCTGAATACGGGGCTGGACGCGATCTTTGGGCCGCCGTCGAAGAGAGGCTTAGGTTGCAGCCCTCGGCGATGCTAATAGAGGAGACCGCCACCCTCGCCGCCATCGAATCCCACGGTTGCGGCAAGCCGCAAATTGTTTTACCCCGGCTGGGTCAGGGATCATTCCGCATAGTCGTTACGGATGCGTACGAGCGCCGGTGCGCCCTCACAGGCGAGCGCACCCTTCCGGTCCTGGATGCAGCGCACATCAAGCCCTATTCGGTTCTGCACCGTCATGAGGTCTCGAACGGCATTCTAATGAGAAGCGATCTGCACCGGCTCTTTGACGATGGCTATATCACCATCGACCCGGCAGATCGAAAAATTTTGGTGAGCCCGCGTATTCGCGAGGAGTTTCAGAACGGAAAGGAATACTACAGGCTGCATGGGCAGTCGATCCGGGAGCCGGCCATGCCGTCTTTTAGGCCGCTTACTGAGAACTTCGAGTACCACGCTTACAACACGTTTAGATAGTCTCGATGTCCGGTGGCTCAAAACACTGTGTTAGCCTGATTTCGCCTACAGTCAGATCTTCTGCCGCGTTTCGTGGCAAGTGAAATCAACGTTAGAATCGTTGCTGACAAGTCGCTCATGGCTATCAGATTGAGATCGTCATGTGCTATCGCGTAAGAGTGGCTGTAGGCACCCTATAAAACGATATGTCCAGGCTGCAATCTCTCAAGAACGCGAGCACTCTGCATGATGTAGCGGCCTTGCTGAATTTCAAGCCAAAAGCGCTAGCCTATATTCTTTACCGCAAGATTCCGGCCGCTAAATACCGCACTTTTGTGCTGCAGAAGGCCTCCGGCGGCACAAGAGTGATCCAGGCACCCACGGATGACCTCAAATTGCTGCAAAGAAATCTTTCAGATCTCCTTCAGGACTGTACTGCTGAACTGAACGCGACGAATGGCTGGAAGGATCAAATCGCGCACGGATTCAAGCGCGACCGATCCATAGTGAGCAACGCTTGTCGACACCGAGGCAGACGTTGGGTTTTCAATCTTGATCTTGCCGACTTCTTTGGCAGTATCAACTTTGGGCGAGTTCGGGGATTTTTCATCGTTAACAAGCATTTCTCCCTCCACCCGAAGGTGGCCACCGTCCTCGCGCAGATTGCTTGCAATGACAACGCGCTCCCGCAAGGAAGCCCCTGCTCGCCGGTCCTCTCGAACCTCATCGCCCATATTCTGGACATCAGGCTCCTTCAACTTGCACAGAAAGCCGGCTGCACTTATACCAGGTACGCTGACGACCTAACATTTTCAACTAATCTTCCGACATTTCCATCGTCAATCGCGGTCGGGAATATCGGTGTGAATCATAGTTGGACCGCCGCGAATGAAATCAGTAAACTCGTAGCGAACTCCGGCTTTACGATCAACGCCGCGAAGACGCGCATGCAGTACCGGAACTCGCGTCAGGACGTGACGGGACTGGTCGTAAACAAGAAAGTGAATATCAAAAGCGAATATCGCCGGGCGGTCCGCGCGATGGTTCATAGGCTTTTTACCACCGGCGCCTTCTACCTTGAAAGCGTCGGTCCAGCACCTTCGGGTGGTACTGCGCAGAAAAGCCCTGGCACGATGGCACAGCTTCACGGAATGCTTGGGCATATCGACCGGGTCGATCTGTACAACAAACGCATCAGCCAGCAATCCAACATCGCGGGAAGCAGTCCAAAAACAAGCATCCAGACGAAGGAAAGCCAATATCGGCGCTTTCTGATTTTTGAATATTTCTACAGCGCGCAGACTCCAGTGATCATCTGCGAAGGCAAGACCGACAATATCTATATATCGGAGGCAATAAAGCACCTTGCTGCAGGCTACCCTGGCTTGGCATCGATCTCTCCTAAGAACGCCGTGTCTCTGAAAGTTCGCATATTCAAGTACCCGGAAACAAGCACAGGGCGCATTCTTCGAGCTACACGGCGGGACTGGCGACTTGAAGAATTTCATTCTCCGCTATAGCAGCGATCTTAAGAAGTTCAAGGCACCCGGTCTGTTGCAGCCCGTTATCATCCTTGTTGACAACGACGACGGCAAGAAAGACTTGACCGGTGTGATCAACAACATGATAAAGCGGCAGTCTTCCTGGACCGCCCCTTATATTCATGTAACGCACAATCTCTATGTGCTGCCAACTCCGCTGACGGCTGGTAAGACCGAATCTGTAATCGAGGATTTCTTCTCGCAGCAAACTCTTGGCACAGTTCTCGGTGGCAAGACATTCATGCCGCACAAGCCTTTCGATCAGAGCATTCATTACGGGAAGGCCATATTCGCCGAGCAGGTCATCAAGAAGAATGCTGGTACAACGGATTTCAACGGTTTTAATCCGATCTTAAAAACCATCACTGACGTAATCGCTGCGCATGTCGCTTCGCAAGTCAACCCACAGGCCACTCCCTGACTTCACGCCAACTTTCGCGCACTTTGACGCCGTCCGAAGTCGCTTAGCAAATGTCCAAAAGAGGAGTGCCGCCCCAGATGGCGTGGAAGCTCCGTAAGCCATTGAGACCCGGCGTCGGCTTGACGGTCCAACAAACGAGCACCGTCTTTAACAGCTAAAGCTTAGCAGACAGAGTCTCATTCACCTTCACCGCTCTTGACGATAAGGGCAAGTGCTGCCGAATGCTGCCTTGGCCTGAAAAGTGAGGGAAGGTGAGGGCGGTCAAAGATATAAATGGACTGCCGCCTTGCATGAATGAAAATCCGATGGCAAACTCGTATTGAAATGTACTCGTCAATAAATATCGAGGTGACCGAGGTGAAAGCGTTGGCCGAACGGATCCGAGCTAGAAAGGATCTCCTTCCGCTTAAGGCCAGGGGGCTGAAAAGATTTGCTGTTGAGTTGAACGCCATTTCAGAAGTCGGTCTGCCCTGGAAAGCGGTTTGGCGGATCTTGCGGGATGTGGGCTATCAGGGAACATACCGGCAGTTCGTTGCGATGGCGAATCGGCTCACAGGTAAGCCTGCCCCGAACAGGACGACGACCAAGAACCTCCCTGCGCCGACCGTAGAAAGGCAATCACAGCCCGCCGCCGCGCCTGTAGCGAATCAGGGTACCGGGCAAAATACCAAACCAGAATGGCAAACCCGAAGAGAAGAGGAAATGGCGAGATTGGATCGACTCGCGGAGGAGAACCGGGCCAGGGACGCCCAGCTCAGTCGAACGAAGCTCTTCAAGCCTACACCGTTCGAGGGCAGACGTGAGGAATGATCGAACGATTGAAAACCAACGAAAGCAGTGTTGTTCGCGTTGCAAATGTCCAGATGAGGTGAGAAATGGAACTCATGAATAAACCAACGACGCACGAACCGTTTGTCGCTCCTGAACGTGCCGCGGACTTCCTGGCACTGTCACGGAAGACTGTGCTCAAACTGGCCCGAAGAGGCGACCTGCCGGCGCATCCCGTAGGTCGGGGAGTGCGCCAGATGTGGCGATTTCGCCTCTCGGAACTCTCTCGATGGCTGGAGTGTGAAGCGGTAAAATTAGACCAGCCATCGGGGTCGGAATGAGAGGAATGTCTCTTGAATCGACCACGTTATCAACACGGCTTTTTCAGCCGTCATCAGCGCAAGAAGGGGCCAGAAGTCTGGGTTTATCGATGGCGGGATATCGACGCCAAAGGCAAACCCAAAATGCGTGCTCTTGTAATTGGTTCAGTGAAGCAGTACCCAACGGAAACGGCAGCATGGAAGGCTGTTTCGACACTGCGCCTCGACGTTAACCACCACACCTCCCGTCCTGAAGGATTGCCGGAAACTTTCGAACAATTGGTTGAGCACTACCGGTTGATTGAATTGGATCTGGAAAAGGAATCCGAGCGGAAGGTCGTACAGACGAAACAGACCTACGCTGTTTATCTGAAGGCGAGAATCGTTCCGCGTTGGGGCCATTACCGTCTTCGGGAGATCAAAGCAGTAGCAGTAGAGCGGTGGCTTGGCTCCATCGACGATTTAGCAAATGGGACCAAAGCGAAGATCAAGGGCATCATGAGTGAAGTCTTCCAACACGCGATCCGCTATGGCTGGCTCAATGATGGAGAGAATCCCATCTTTGCTGTCCGCCAGAGCACCAAGCGGAAGCGTGTCACGGAACCGTTGGAAGTGGCAGAGTTCCGTGCGCTCATGCTGGAGTTGCCGCAGAAGATGCGCGTCATTGGCATCGTGGCGGCGACAACAGGCCTCCGCATTAGTGAGGTCCTGGGCCTGAAGTGGATCGACATCGATTGGAAGACGTTGCAGATGGACGTTACCCGGTCGGTAGTGGACGGCATTATTGGGAAGTGCAAGACTGAGACTTCCCGCAGGCCGGTTCCCATCGACGAGCTAACCACTGCCGAGTTGCTGGCCTGGAGGCGGGAAACTTGCTACGCAGAGCCGGAGGACTGGGTCTTTGCCAGCGAACGAGTTCAGGGCAAAATGCCGCCCTGGGCCGATACGCTTCTGGATCGCTTCCTCCAACCTGCCGCAAAACGGGCTGGGATCACAAAGTGGGTCGGCTTTCATACTTTTCGGCACACCTACTCAACGCTGCTCAAAGCGAACGGGGAAGATGTCAAAGTGGTGCAGGAATTGATGCGCCACGCAAACATCTCCACAACGATGAACATTTACACGAAGGCCCTGACTTCAGCCAAGCGCGAAGCGCAAAGCCGTGTGGTCGATGTTCTCCTGGACCGTTCCAGGAATGTCGTAGAAAGTGCTGCGGAGGATGCAGCATGAGAACCAACGTATCTAAAGCGTATCGCGTTTTTTCTGCGAATCCGCTAAGTTGTTGGGTTTATTGGTGGACCTGATCGGGATCGAACCGATGACCTCTTCCATGCCATGGAAGCGCGCTCCCAGCTGCGCCACAGGCCCGCTCCGAAGGGACTATCTTATTCTCATGGACCGGACTCAATTCGTCAACAAAGGAGCGGCCCCGGATTGCGACGATGTCAACAGCAAGCCAGTCCCGCGGCCCTGGCAACCGCCGGCGCTGCCGCCGCATCGTCGTCCTCATATGTCCAATACACGCGGGTTCTTGGTTCTCATGCTGGCGGCTGCCACCATGTCATTGCAGGCGCAGAGCGCTGCTCCCGCCAGCACCGCCGGCCAGCCAGCTTCCGTAACGGTGTCCGGTGCATTGCGTCCGGCCCTGGCGCAGGTGGCTCAGGCATTGACGACGATGAATACGCGCCGCTGGAAGGCCCCGAATGAGGTACGCAGCGCCGCGGATCAGGACGCATCTTCCATTCAGCGCGACCTGAGCGGCACGCTCGCGGGACTTCTGCAGCAGGCTGATGCTGCGCCGGGCTCGGTGCCGGCCGCGTTTGCCGTTTATCGCAACGTGAATGCGCTCTATGACACTCTGCTGCGGGTGGTGCTGACGGCTAATTTGGCCGCGCCCGATCAGGATGCGGCTGCGCTGCAGTCGGCGCTGAGCAATCTCGAAACTGCACGCAGCGCACTGGGAGAAGAAATTCTCGGCGGCGCGCGCTCCCAGGAAGGCGAATTGGCCCGGCTGCGCACCGTCATTGCCAATGCTTCGGTTCAGCGCGAGCCCGTCAAAACGACTGTGGTCGACGATGGCCCGGCGCCCGAGCCAGCCAGGAAGAAGCACGTCACCAAAAAGCCTTCGTCTGCGAAGTCGTCAAAGGAACCGCCCCCGCCGCAAAAGCCGGCCAACTCCGGCCAAAACTCAAATCCCCAGTGATCCGCCTCGCGAGGTCCCGGCCGATTTCGGGAACCTTTACAAGGCGCGCGTGTCTAAGTCAGCAGAGTGAGCGAGGCACTTCACCCGGCAGCAGGCCCGGCGCAGCTACCCGTTGCGCCGGGTTCCGGGAGGCATACAGGAGGATGAATTTCCTGTTAGGCTGAAGGGAGCGATTGATGCAGGCGGGCTTGGCCGTGGGAAATCTGGCAGGGGTTATTGGCGTTCATCCTGAAGAAGCTGCCGTCGTGGAGCAGCTGAAAGCAGGCTCTGAGGAAGCGTTTGGCTGGTTGGTCTCGCGTTATCAGCAGCCGCTGTACAGTCTCATCTATCGCATCGTTCCCAACCCCGGGGACGCAGCCGACGTCACCCAGGAAGTCTTCGTCAAGGTTTTTCGCGGGATTGCTCATTTTCACGGAGAAGCAAGCCTGCGGACATGGATTTACCGGATCGCGCTGCATGAGGCTCTCAACCAGCGGCGCTGGTGGTCGCGACATCGCCGCCAGGAAATCGCCATTGACGTCGAGGACGATCAGTACCCCTCCGGCGGTGAAATCCTGGTCGACCAGCACGAATCCCCCTTCGAGGCGGCTGCGCATGCGGAGATTTCCGCGCGCGTGGAGGCCGCGCTGCGCGAGGTGCCTGAGCCGTTTCGGACGGTGGTGGTGCTGCGCGATATCGAGGGATTTGGATACGAAGAGATCGCAGAATTTCTGAATGCGAACCTGGGCACGGTCAAATCCCGGCTGATGCGCGGCCGCGCGCATTTGAAGAGCCGCCTCGCTCCATTTATGGAAGCGGCCAGCCGCCGGCCTTCTCCATCGGGTACTTCGTCTCTCTCCCACGCCTGCTCTGTTGAGGAGGCTGTATGACGACATGCGAACCCGTCCGAGCACAGTTTTCCGCCTATCTCGACGGTGATGTTACCGGTGTGGCGATGCGGTCCATCGCCGGCCATCTGGAGAGCTGCCCGGCCTGCGCCGAGGAGTTTCGCCTGTGGCGGACGACCCAACAGTCCCTGGCGAATCTGGCGCCGGTGCGGGTGCCGGAGGATCTTGGCCTGCGCATCCGTGTTGCCCTCTCGCAGGAGCATGCCCGCAATACCAGCAATCTGCTGGCGACCTGGAAGGTTCGCTGGCAAAACACCATTGCGCCCTTCCTCATCCAGGCTTCCGCCGGACTGGCCAGTGCGATCGTGCTGCTGGGAACCATGGCCTTTCTGGTCGGAGCTTTCGCGGCACCGGAACCGGCTTCGGCACGGGACGAACCGCTGGGTATGGCTTCCAACCCGCGCTTCCTCTATTCCGTTGTAGAGACCAGTTCAGGAACGGTATCGAAGAAGGGAAACCCCGTCACCGTCGAGGTCTTCGTCGACGCTCAGGGGCGTGTCTACGACTACGACATCCTGTCTGGTCCCACCGATTCGGCGACTCGGGCCGATCTCGAAACCCTGCTGCTTTCCAGCGTCTTTCAGCCGGCTCTGTCGTTTGGACAGCCGGTGCGGGGAGTTGCGCTTCTTTCGTTCTCCGGCGTCTCGGTTCAGGGGTAGTCCCGAACCGGCGCCCTGAGCCGGCGAGCTTCACCAGGTAAACCCTCCTGAGGGTGGCGGCCAGGACCCGAGCATCTGCCGCAGCAGCACAATGCGCCCCAGATGATACGCATTGTGCGCTGCCAGGCTTTCCAGCTGTTCCCGCACCGACATGACGCGCGTCGGTTTTCCTGCGGGTGACGGGCAACGGATCAGCTGCTCCAGTCCGGTTCTGTCCTCCGCAAGCCTGGCGGAACGTTCTGCTCCCTCCAGAAACCGCCGCCGCAGATCGGCAATCGGCTCCTGCGCTGTCTGCTCATCGGAGGGAAAGCCGAGAACTGCGCGCTCCGGACAGGGCGTCTCCACGCCACTCACCCAGTCCAGCGTGACCTGCTGCCAGAATGCGAGATGCCACAGCTCTTCATAAATGGAGTGCGGGGCGCCCGGTAAGCGCCGGTGGGCAAGGTCTTCGCCGAGGTTCTCCAGAATGTGCGACGGCGGAGCAGCGGCGCTGTCGCCGTTCAAAGCCAGAGCCAGTTCACTCATCAGGAGATTGTCGCATTGCGACGCGCTCGCGCAGTTTTCCGGACCGACTTCTTCAATTGCTCCCAATCTGCTTCGGTCTGGTCGGCGTAGGCCTCAGCGAATTGAGCAATGGCGGCGCCAAACTTCTGGCCATTCCCGACATAGCCGGTAAGCAGGCAGGAATCCCCTGATCGCGCGTGACCGCGGGCCAGCAACTCGCCGCATATCTCGGCGTAGTCGAGCAGGCCCTCGCCCTGCAGATCCTCAATTTGAATACTGCCCTTGTGATCGTTCAATTGCCGGACAAGATAGTCGCGGTTGGCGATCGTGGTCCAGCCCAGAAAGGGATCCGACTGGAACTGCATGGCACGCTGTCCCTCGGCGACGCGCCGTCCCTGGTGCGGAGGTCCCGGCAGGGCGGGGAGATAGGGCGAGTAGGCCGAGCCCGGCTGTTCTTTTATCTGCAAAAACAACGGGTCCCGCGAACCGTTTCCCTCGAGGTAAATCAGATAGTCGCGCAGACCGACGGAGCCTGTTCCCACCACCTTGAAAGCGGCGTCGACGGCACGATACTGCGACAGGAAATGTTGCCGCTCCGGCAGCAGGCTTTCCCGATAGGTCTTCAGCGAAGCGAGTACGGGACGTCCCTGCTGCGGAGTGAGCCGGCGCACCAGTGGGGGATCGTTTCTGAAGACGCGCCCGGCCCTGGTCTCCTCGGTGAGGATATCGAGCGTGTGCAGCGGGGTTGCCCTTTCGGCCTTCAGCAGCGCATTGGAGACCGGGGTAATTCTTTGCAGCCGATGGACCTGGTACCGCACCATCTCGATGACCGGCATCCGGGAGAGCGTCTCGACCAGCCTGCGGTAACTCACGACGAATTTCAGAACCGCTGCAGCCGCTTTCTCCGCAACATTACCGTCGATGTTGGTCTCGCGTGCGGCCAAAACCAGGCTGGTTGCCAGGCGCTTCAGATCCCATTCGAAAGGGCCGCGAATGGTCTCGTCGAAGTCATTGATGTCGAAAAGGAGCCGGCCATCCGGCGCGGCAAAGGCTCCGAGGTTGCGCACGTGCGCGTCACCGCAGATTTGACTGACGATGCCGGTGTGCGGCAACAGCGCCAGATCCGCGGCCATAACGGCTACTGCGCCGCGAAAGAAGCCGAACGGCGAGGCCAGCATGCGCTCGATTTTCAGCTCAATCAACGAAGGCACGCGCCCCCGCATCGACTCGTCGACGAGCGCGAGGGGATCGTGGTGGCGCAGCTTCGGGTTCCACTGCGCGTGATCCTGGCGGTGAACCTGTTTGCGCCGCGCCTGACCGAGCGCGCGGCGTTCCTGCTGAGAAGGGATATGCTGCATCTTTACCGAGTATGCTCCTGCAGGAATCCCGCTGCGGACGGGATGCGATGCGAATTGATTTCCGAACGAATGGTGGCGAGCGTCTCTTTCGACAGCGGCGGCATTCCTCCTGATTGCGAGGCTACCCAGGCCCCCCACCGATTGCCGGCTTCATTCAGGATGGGCAGAGGCGCGTGCTCAAGATAATAGTGGGCGAGGGCAGCGGTAAAGGCATCGCCTGCGCCGACGGTATCCTTCATCTGCACAGCCAGCCCCGGATGCCGATGGAACTCTGAACGCGTGGCGAGCAGACTTCCGCGCGCGCCCATGGTGACGCATATGAGTTGCACGGGATACCGCTCCAGCAGGCCGCGGGCACCGCGCAGCATCTCGTCATCATCGTCTGCATTGGTCGGGAAGGGGCAGGCGCCGGTGCTCAGTAGTATCTGCGGGAGTTCGAATGCATTCAGCTTCAAAATCGTCGCTCGCCCCAGCGATTCGCGTACTACGTCGACGGACCAGAAGGGAGCGCGGAGGTTCACGTCGAAGATGCGGACACAGTCGGGGCGAGTCCGGTCGACAAACTGCTGAATTGCGCCGCGTGAGGTGGCGTTTCTCTGCGCCAGAGTTCCGAAACAGACAGCGTCTGCCCGCTGCGCCAGCTCCTCCCGCTGAGGTGTCATGGTCAGCTGATCCCAGGCCACCGGCTCATGAATGACATACTCCGGCTCGCCCGTAGCCACCGAAACTGTAACCGTACCGGTAGCATACGCAGGGTCTTTCTGCAGATATCCGGTTTCGACCGGCAGAGACTGCAGAATTTGCAGAGCCTGCTTCCCCAGATCATCCTCGCCCAGCCGGCTGGCCACGATGGCGCGATCGCCCAGACGCCCGGCCATGACGGCGAAATTGGCCGGCGCTCCGCCGAGGCGTGCTCCCTCGGGGAAGATGTCCCAGAGAATTTCTCCTAAACCGACGATGACCCGTTGCTGGGCTTTCGTCTCGGTCATGTTGGTCCACTCTCCAGTCACTGCGGTGGCGCAGCGCTCCGCGTCGTACAGCCTTTCGGCGGTTGGGGTGCGGGAATGCCGGCCCTCTGCAACAGCGACTGCATCTTCAGATACGCAGCGTTGGTCCAGCCGAAGCCCACGACGTTTTGACGATAACCTGCGGTTACCTGAAAATCGGACGACCCGGTCACCACATTAAACTTTTCGCGGATGGTGTGGTCGCACGCATAACTGTCCTGCACCGTTTTCATGAATTCGCGGGAGACCAGAGCCGCGTCTTTCATGTCGCCGGATTTCGCCAGCCCGGCGACGGCAACCCATGTGGTGGGTGCCCACCCGTAGGGCAAATCCCACTGCACGCCGGAATCGTAGGTGCTCATGGCCAGGCCGCCTGGTTTATTGAGGACGCCGAGATTGGCTTCGACCCGGTGCGCCTGCTCGGTGGTCGCGACGCCTGCCCACAGAGGATAGAAGGTGGTCACATACCGATAGGTCGACTGCTTTCGACTCACGTAGTCGTAATCGAAATACATGCCCGCACTTGCATTCCAGAGGTAATGATCGATGGCGGCGCGGCGGGCGGCGGCGGCATCGTTCCAGTGCTTTGCCTCGTCGGGCTTGCCCAGCTGGGTCGCCATCCAGGCGAGGTCGGTCTCATATTTGTACAAGAGGGAATTCAGGCAGACCGGTGCATAGTGGTGCGTGGAGCCATCGAAGGGACCAAAGCGGAAGCTGGGGTCGAATCCGGATTCGCGCATCGCGCGATCGCCCTTGTAGAAATCTCTGGTCAGCCAATGTTGGCCGATATGGGCGTGCGCACAAACGCCCGATACTGCCGGATCGCAGCTGATCGCGGTTAGTTTGGCACGATCGGCTGGTGTCGGATGCGCCGGCCCGTCGACGAGGTAATCGGTATGGATGCTGGGGTGGGCGAGCAGCCAGGAAATGACGTTCTGATAATAGGTGTCGTCGTCGGCCATCTCCGGCACCGGGCCTTCACCGAAGTCAAAATAGCGGGCGAGGCCTGTATCGCCGGCACGATGCGCGTCGGTTGTCCACAGCGCATGGTCTTTTTGCGCAAAGCCGTACGCTCGTTCCAGCCATGCGCGTGCCTGCTGCTGGCGGCCGGCGGCCATGTCCGCATCCCAGATCTCGCGAATTTCAGAAGACAAAAAGGGCGGCTGCGAGCGGGTGAGGTAGTAGGTGCGGTTGGCATTGAGCAGACCGCCGTAGTGCTCGATCTCGAAGAAGAAGTTCTCCACCATACCCTGCGCAACATCAACCATGTGATCGTGCAGCAGGCCGAGGATGATGAAGTAGCTGTCCCAGCCGTACATCTCGTTGAAGCGGCCGCCGGGCACGACATAGGTATTGGGCAGGTAGAGAAGACCAGGAACCTGCAGCGGCGCCTTCTGACCGATCCTTTCGATGCGGACCGGCAAGCGTTCGACCCTGACGCCGCATTTGGCACTCAGGCCGGCGACCTGCGCAGGCTCGGGAAAATCGACGGGCACATACAGCACCGGTCCGGTGGTCACCTTGGTGTCCACGAGCGAGGTGCACTGGTTCATGGAGCGCTCGAGGGTGTGCCATGCACCGTGAATGTATGCGTCGATGGGAAGCTCCGGTGCGGGCGCCGGCGACAATGCGGGCTCGCCGCTCTGGGGCGGCGCAGCGGGACGAGCCTGCGGCTGTGCGTGCAGCGGCCGTCCGGAGGCGAGCGCTGTCAGCAACGCGAGGGCAAAGAGCACCCGCTGCAGCAGAAATGGAATGAGTTCGCGGGATGGCTGCGTTTTGCAGATCACTTTACGGGTCCGTCTCAAGCTTCCAGCCTCCGCCGTTGCATGATAAACCTGGAAGCGATCTTTGCGATGCAGCCTCCGGGCGGGGAAGCGGCTCTAAGCGACTGGACCGAAAGTTACGTCCGGTTGAAAGAGGGTGGCGAAGAGTGAACGAAGCTGTCAAACACGTTGATGCCCCGGCAACTCGCCCGCGCAGGCATCGCACATTTGTACGGGTGTTGCTCTGGACCAGCTCCATCGCCGGCATCCTGCTGCTGGGCATCGCGATCGCGGGCGATATCCTGCTTCATCATGCCGGGCCGATGCTCAAAGGGGATGTGATCGAGACGCTCAGCACCCGTTTCGACAGCCGCGTCGAGCTGGATGGCTTTCACGTATCGGTGCTGCGGGGCTTTGAGGTCTGGGGCTCGGGGCTGAAGCTGTATCCAAACCACCTCCCCATCGATCAGCCGCTGATTCAGGTCGATCGTTTCTCGTTTCACGTGTTGAACTGGCGGCAGCTGTTTCGTACTCCGCTGTACGTCAATCGCGTGCAGGTGACGGGTCTTACGATTCATCTTCCTCCCAAGTCGGAGCGCGCGGGAATGCCGACGCTGCAGGATAACCAGAAACCCGGGGTGGATAAGAGCCACGGGCGGATCCGCATCGTGGTGGGCGAAATCGTCGTCGACCGTGCTCTGCTGTACATCGAGAATGGAAAGCCGGACAAGGTGCCGTTGCAGTTCATCATCGACAAGGTGCAACTCCATTCGGTGGGCGCGGGCCGGCCGATGCGGTTCCACGCCACGCTGATTAATCCCAAGCCGATCGGCAGTATCGACACCACCGGAGAGTTCGGTCCGTTCAATGCGGAGAGCCCGAGCGATACGCCGGTGCGCGGAACGTACCGGTTCAGCAAAGCCGATCTGAACACCATCAAAGGACTGGGGGGCATACTGTCCTCCGACGGCAGCTACCAGGGACAGCTGAACCAGATCGTGGTGGACGGCGAGACGAGGACGCCTGACTTCAGCCTCGACATCGCCAATCATTCTGTTCCGCTTAACACCAAATTCCACGCCATCGTCGATGGAACCAACGGCGACGTGCACCTGCAGCCGGTGGATGCGTGGCTGCTGCAGACGCACATCGTGGCGCAGGGCGAAGTGGTGCGGGCGGTGGGCGCGCCGGGGCGCGACATCCGGCTCGAGGTAACCGTCGATCCGGGGCGCATCCAGGATCTGCTGCAGCTGGCCGCGAAAACCGAGCCTGCGCTGATGACGGGGCAGGTGCGGCTGCACACGAACTTTGACCTGCCGCCAGGCGACGCCACGGTGATGACCAGGCTGCGTCTGCGAGGGTCGTTCCAAATCGGCGACGTGCACTTTACTACCGCCAAGATCCAGAGCAAGGTGGACGAGCTCAGCCTGCGCGGACAGGGCCACGCCGCTCAGGCAAAGCAGGAGAGCGACGCGATGAAGGGTGGGACGCTCCAGCCAGGAGGTGAGGCCAACGTCGCTTCGGAGATGCGGGGCAACTTCAGCTTCGGCGACAACAAGCTGACCATCAGCGCGCTGAATTACCGGGTGCCGGGAGCGGATATCGCGCTGAGTGGTGACTACTCCCTGGACGGCGAGCTGTTCAACTTTACGGGAACGGCTCGGCTGGACGTCCATGTTAGCCAGTTAGTTACGGGGTGGAAGTCCTGGATGCTGAAGCCGGTCGACCCCTTCTTTGCGAAGAACGGGGCGGGAACGCAGGTGCCGATCAAAATTACGGGGACCCGGACGGAGCCTCAGATCGGGCTGAACTTCCATTGACCGGGGGCACGGACCGGGCACTGACCGGCGCATCGACAGGGGGTACCCCCTGGGGGGTGCGCCTGGGTGAAGTCATTCAATCCATGGTGGTTGCCGGAACCAATGGGCAGTAAGTCATTGATTCGCCAATGCCTGGGATCGAAGTCGCAGCGGCTCAGATACTTAGGCCCGTTCCTCGGTGTGCTTTGGCTTAAGTCATTGAATGCATTTTAGTTAGAAGCTGTCTCGCTGACTGTCCAGCACTTAGAGACGCGATTGCCTATCTCAGGTCGCTGGAAAGCAGGTTGCTTATGGAGGTTACAGGAACACCGGAAGCCAATCCGCTTCGCCGGAAGCGCGGCTCTAAACCGAAGAACTAGAGGTCTGACGGTTGAAGGCCCGTTCGTTTGGCTATCTTTGCCATCATCACTGGGCCAATCTCTTCCGAATCGGCAAAGGACCAAGTGTACTCGTAGGTAAACTTTGCATTTTGCAACTGACGATGAGAACTGCCCTTGTTGTGGTTAGGGTCTTCTACCCACCCAATTTTATTGAGAGCCCTAAGAACCTTCCTTGCCTTACAGCTTGGCCAACGGCTCACGCAACTACTACCGCGAACTCGACGCGGTCAGTCTTTTGGTGATTACGCTCCATTTGGTCAGCGAGCACGCGGAAGGCCAGAGCCTCGACTCTTATCTCTGCTTCTTCCTGTGAGTCTCCATACACCAGGACGCCGGGCAGAGCCGGAATCTCTGCGATCCACCGACCATCAGTTTCACGGTCAAATTCAATGTCAAAGCGCAAGTTCTCTTCCTCCGGGGCTACGCAAAATCGTCCGGACCTGCCGGGCCGAAAATATTTAAGAATCGTCTGTCACCTCTCCGATCATGACATCTTCGGGGTAGGTAGGGCGACAGTACCACAACAAAGATTGCAGCGGTATGGCAAACTTCGGGTGCATCGGGCCGACCCCTTCTGTGTAATTAGACGTGGTTGGCGCTAAGAAAGAGACCTTTTTGATTTGGGTCCAGGCTTGGGTTCTTTCCCCTCAGCTGCCTTTTTGTTCGGCAGCATCTCGCTGACTGTTCAGCACTTAGAGAGCCAGGGAGGGCCGGCGGGCGCCGGCCCTTTTCCCTTGTCCGCTGGAGCCGGTTAGCTGGCAGCGGCGGTGGACTTCTTTGTTTCGAGGATGGCAACCGCCTGTTCGACGACCGGAGCCAGCTTCTTGAAGTCGTCGATGAGGGTAATGAAGCCGGCATAGACCTTGGAGTCAGCAGCGAAGTTCAGCCCGTCGGCAGTGACTGCGCCCGAGGAGGCGGCGATCAGGGCCTCGACGTCGGCCAGGACAACGGAGAGGCCGGCCACGAAGGGCTTCTCGAGCGGCTTCTCCGACTGCAGGATGGTCTGGATGCGCAGCGCGAGGCCGACCACGGTTTTGACTTCGCCGGCGAACCATTTGCCGAAGTCGGCGATTTTGACACCCACCTTTTGCAAGATATTCATGTTCTTCCTTTGCACGTGCTCAGTGAGGGGGCAAAAGAAAAGGCCCGCCGGAATGGCGAGCCTTCTCAGAAATCCTCTCTATTCTTAGTATATCGAACCGGGACTGAAAGACTGCCAACTATTCTGGTCTGTAAGCCATGCAGAATGTGTCAGATGCACTTTGGTAACGGGGCAAAAAGCTTGACAAAAAAAGCGACTGGACGCCAGCGGCCAGCAGTCAGCGGCCAGCAGTCTGCTGGAAGCTGGTAGCTCGAAGCCGGAGGCCGGTAGCTGGTAGCTGGAAGCTGGCGCTGGCTGCCGGCTGGCCGCTGGAAGCTGGCTGCTAATCACTCATAGCGCAGAGCGACGACGGGATCGATGCGGGTGGCCTTGTGCGCGGGGAGCCAGGCGGCGAAGAGGATGACTCCGGTGAGAATGAGGGCGGCTGCCCCGAGGGTGAGCGGGTCGGAGGGGGAGATGCCGAAAAAGCCCGGCGCGGATGACCCGGGCAGCGGCGAGGCTGGCCGGGATGCCAAGGGCGAGTCCAATGCCGAGCAGGAGCAGCGATTCGCGGAGAATCATCCACAGGACGCGGCTTCTGGCGGCGCCGAGGGCGACGCGAATGCCGATTTCGCTGGTGCGGCGGACGACGTTATACGACATGACGCCGTAGAGGCCAATGCAGGCGAGGGACAGCGCCAGCGCGGAGAAGAAGCCGGAAAGCCGGGTGACAAACTTCGGCAGGTTGAGTAATTCATCGACGTCGTCGGCCAGAGTCGCGGTATCGAGAATGGGGAGATTCGGATCGATCTGGGCCAGCGCGCTGCGGACTTCGCCGGTGATCGCTGCGGGATCGCCGGAGCTGAGGATCTGGAGACAGTAGGCAAACTGATCGTCGCCGGTGATTTGTTCGACCGCCAGCCAGGCCATCGGCTCCGGCCGATCGGCAGGACTGTGGTATTTGGTGTCGCGCACGATCCCGACGATCTGCCAGGTGCCGGGAACGAAGGGATCGGCGATGCGGAAGGTGTGGCCGAGAGCCTCGCCTTTGGGAAAGTAGCGCTCGGCGAGGGTCTGGTTGATGACGACGGCTTTGGTGGAGCTGGCTGTATCCTCGGAGCCGATGGTGCGGCCGCGCAGCAGAGGAATGCCCAGGGTTTCGAAATAGCCAGGCGCGACGCGGTTAAGCATGGTGCTGACGTCCTCGTTGGGCACGGCAGGACGGCCGTCGATGAAGATGGGTGAGCCCCAGGTGCCGCGGCTCATGGGCGGCGCGCCGGAAAGCGTGGCGGATCGGACGCCGGGCAGGGCATCGATGCGCTCGAGGATGCGGTTGTAGAGCGCATTCAGCTGTTCCGGCCGATAGCCAGCAAATTTCGGATTGGTGCGGATCAGCAGCACGTTGGTGCGATTGAATCCGACATCCTGGATGCGGAGATTGTGGAGGCTTCGCAGGAGCAGGCCGGCAGCGGCAAGCAGCACCAGCGAGAGCACGACCTGGACCACGACCAGAGTGCGGGGCAGCAGCCGTCCACGGTGCCGCGCCGCGCCGGTGGCGGTGCGCGTATGGGCATTGAGAGCGCCGGCTGCGCTGCTGCGCGAGCCACGCCACGCCGGAGTGATTCCGAAGAGCAGGCCGGTGAGGATACAGACCGTGAAGGTGAAGGCGAGCACCCGCAGATCGGGCGTGGCGGAGAGGGCGGTGTGCGCACTGCCGCCGGCGATGAATCCAATCAGCACCCGGGTTCCCAGAAAGGCAAAGGCCAGGCCGAGCGCGCCCCCGGCGAGGGCGAGGACGAGAGTTTCGGTGAGGATCTGGCGGATGATGCGCGCGCGATTGCAGCCGAGCGCGAGGCGCGTGGAGAATTCATGTTCCCGCGCGGCGGCTCGGGCGAGCAGGAGGTTGGCCAGGTTGGCGCAGGCGATGAGCAGCACCATGCCGACGATGCCCATGAGCACCGCAAGAGGCGAGCGCAGCTGCGAGCGCATGGACGAGATGCCGGATTCGCCGGAGAGCAGCGGGATGTACGAAGCGGCGATCGCTTTGCGGCGCACGTCGGTGATCTGGCCGCCGGCCCGGTCCACGAGGAACTGCTGCAACTGGGTGGTCACCCAGGTCTGGGCCGCGCCGGTGGAAACACCGGGTTTGCGGCGCGCCATCATGTGAATCCAGAAGAGGCCGTCGGGGCTGAGCAGGGAGGGCTGCAGCATGACCTGCGGCTGCATGGTGATGGGCAGCCACATATCGGGCATCCAGTCGTCGAGCGCGGCGCCGTAGAACTGTGGCGGCATGACGCCGACGACGGTAAAGGCCGTGCCGTTGATGGTGAGGATGCGGCCGATCACCCCCGGATCGGCAGCGAGCGCCTGCTGCCAGTAGCGGTGGCTGATGACGGCGACGGGATTGCGTCCGGCGACCGCGGTGTCGGCGGGGCTCAGCGTGCGGCCCAGCAGCGGATCGGCGCCGAGCACGCTGAAGAAGCTGCCGGAAACAAGGTGGGTGGTGGCCTGGGTGGCGGGGCCGGCTGCGCCGGAGCCGGTGCGGACGCTGACCATGGTGGGGAAGCTGGCGAAGGCGGTGATGCCCTGGAACTGATCCTGCTGTGCCGAGATGCGGCGGTAGAACTCCCAGGGAAAGATATCGATGGGGCCGGGATCGTTGATCTCCATGGTGCCGCTGCTGTTTCCATCTCCGAAGGAAACCAGCTGCTGCGGATCGTGGACGGGCAGACGCTTCAGCAGCAGGTCGTTCATCAGGGTGAAGATGGCGGTATTGGCGCCGATGCCGAGAGCCAGCGACAGGATGGCGACCGCGGAAGAGCCTGGAGAGCGGAGGATTTGCCGCACGGCGATACGCATATCCTGCCAGATCGATTCCGCGAAGGATTCCCAGCCCGCGGACCAGACTTTATGGCGGATTGCTTCGGCGCTGCCGATCTCCGCACGCGCGGCGCGCAGGGCCTGCTCCCGGCTCATGCCGTGGCGCACTTTGTCTTCAACCGAGGCGTCGAGGAAGCTGCCCAGCTCTTCCTGAATTTCGGCGTTGCGCCGGTTGCGGTCGAAGAGCGCGCGGAGCCCGCTTCTGAAGCTGTGCAGCATGGACATGGCCTCTCCCCCTTCAGGCTTCGAGGATGCGATTGATGGCGGCGGTCTGCCGGCCCCATTGCCGGCGTTCCTCTTTGAGCGCTTTGCGGCCCTTTTCGGTGAGCAGGTAATACTTGGCGCGGCGATTGTTCTCGCTGGCTCGCCACTCGGCTTTGACGTGGCCGGCGCGCTCCATGCGGCTGAGCGCGGGGAGCAGGGAGCCGGGATTGACGCGGAAGACGCCGTCGCTGATCTGCTCGATGCGGAGAGCGATGCCGTAGCCATGCATGGGCTCGAGGGCGAGTGTTTTCAGGACCAGCATTTCAAGGGTGCCCTGGACGAGGTCGCGATTTTCATCGGTCATTGAGAGTAAGAGAGCCTTCCACTGGATGATCAAGAGGTATAACCGGGCTCCTCTTGATTGTCAAGAGGAGGAGCAGACGCCCCCAGCCCCCAGCCCCCAGCCGTTAGCCGTTAGCCGCCAGTGTGGAAGCTGGTAGCTGACCGCTGGTAGCCGACCGCTGGAAGCTGACCGCTGGTACCTGGAGGCTGGTCGTGGGGGTGCCGTTGACTTTCTATCCATAGAACAACTATGGTTTCGATCCATGGCCAATAAATCCGATCTGATGCCGGGCACGCTGGACATGCTGATCCTGAAGACGCTCACCCGCGCGCCACTGCACGGCTACGGCATAGCGCAATCCATCAAGCGCGTTTCGGATGAGGTGCTGACGGTGGAGGAGGGGTCGCTGTATCCGGCGCTGCAGCGGCTGCTGCTGCAGGGATGGGTGAAGGCGGAGTGGAAGATGACGGAGACGAACCGGCGCGCACGCTATTACACGCTCACGGCGGCGGGGCGGAAGCAACTGGGGCAGGAAGTGTCGCGATTCGAGGAGATGATCCGGGCCATCGGACGCGTGCTGGCCGATGCCGAGGAGGCGCTATGAATGCCGGGCTGTGGAGAAAACTGGCGATTCTGCTCCGCCGCGAGCGATTCGACGGAGAGCTGCAGGAAGAGATGGAGTTCCATCGCGAGCAGATGGCGCGCGAGCTGGAAGCCGGGGGCATGACGGCGGAGGCTGCGCGACTTGCGGCGGCGCGGCAGTTTGGGAATCAGACGCGGCTGAAAGAGCGAAGCCACGAGGTGATGGGATTCCGCGCTGAGACGGTGCTGCAGGACCTGCGCTTCGCGATGCGGCAGATGGGGAAGAATCCAGGCTTCGCGGCGACGGCGGTGCTGATGCTGGCGCTGGGGATCGGGGCGAGCACGGCGATTTTCGGATTCGTGGATGCGGCGCTGATCCAGCCGCTGCCCTATGCGCAGCCGAACCGGCTGGTGGATGTGGACGAGAACGCGGCGGCCTTTCCGCGTTCGAATCTGTCGCGCGACGACTACGACGACTGGAAGCGGATGAACACGACGCTCGAGTCGCTCGAGGTGTACGGGGGCAGCGGCTACCTGCTGCGCATGGGAGGCACGACGGAGCCGGTGCCGGCGGCGCGGGTAAGCGCGGGCTTCTTTCACACCCTGGGGGTACAGCCGATGCTGGGGCGGGACTTTCGCCCCGGCGAGGACAGGCCGAGCGCAGCGAAGATCCTGATACTGCCGTATGGGACATGGAAGAAGCGCTTTGGCGGGCGGCGCGATGTAATCGGGCAGACGGTGGATCTGAATGGGGATCCGTACACGATTGTGGGCGTGCTGCCACGCAGCTTTGCCTTCGGGCCACGGGCCAACGCGCAGTTCTGGGTACCGCTGCTGGACAAGAATGGCTGCGAACAGCGGAGGAGCTGCCACAATCTCGACGGGCTCGGGCGGCTGCGCGATGGAGTCACCGTGGCGCAGGCGCGCGCGGACATGAAGAAGATCGCCGCACAGCTGGCGCTTGCGTATCCGGGGTCGAATCAGGATCAGGGCGCCAGCGTGCAATCGCTGCCGGAGTTCATGGTGGCGGGGATTCAGCCCATCCTGCTGACGCTGCTGGCGGGTGCGGGGCTGCTGCTGGTGATTGCCTGCGTAAACGTGGCGAGTTTGCTGCTGGTGCGCTCGGAGGCGCGGCGGAGAGAAATTGCGGTGCGCGGCGCGCTGGGGGCGACGCCGCTGCGGCTGATACGGCAATTCGTCACTGAAGCGCTGCTGCTGGCGGCGGCGGGCTGGGCTCTGGGTGTGGGTGTGGCGGCGGCGGTCATGGTGCTGCTGGCGCGGCTGATTCCGCAGTCGATGGCGGAGCGGCTGACGTTTCTCGACTCGGTAGGGCTCAATGGGCAGACGGCGCTGTTCTCGGTGGGCGTGGCGCTGCTGGCGGTAGCGTTGCTGGCGGTGACTCCGGCGCTGCGGCTGAGCTTCCTGAATGTGCATGAAGGATTGAGCGAAGGCGGAAGAGGAGCCGCGAGCCGGCTGTGGCGGCGGCTGGGCGCGCACCTGGTGGTGGTGGAGCTGGCGGTAGCGGTGGTCCTGCTGGCGGGGGCCGGCCTGCTGGCGAAGAGCTTCTACCGGCTGCTGCACGTGGAAGTGGGATTCGACCCCTCGCATCTGGCGACGGCGTATGCGATGGCTCCCGACAGCAGCTACAGCAAGCCGGAACAGCAGTTCGCGCTCTATAAGGAGATCGAGCGCCGGGTGGGTGCGCTGCCGGGGGTGGTATCGGTGGGGGTGACGAGCGATCTGCCGGTGCAGTGCAACTGCGATACGGACTGGATCCGGATCGCGGGCAGGCCTTTCCACGGGGAACACAACGAAGTGCTGGAGCGCGATGTGAGCCCCGGCTATCTGCCCATGCTCAGAGCAAAGCTGCTGCGCGGGCGCATGTTCGCAGAGACGGACGACGCGCATCATCCGCGGGTGACGATCATCAACGAAACGCTGGCGAAGCGGTATTTCCCGGGCGAAGATCCGCTGGGCAAGATGATCGGCAACGGGGCGCTGGATCCGAAGTCGATGCGGGAAGTGGTGGGTGTGATCGCCGACGTGCGGGAAGGGGCGCTCGATTCAGAGGCGTGGCCGGCGGAGTACTTCCCGCTGGATCAGGATCCTGGCAACTACTTTGCCGTGGCGGCGCGGACCGATGGAGACGAGAGGGCGCTGCTGCCGGAGATGGTGAAGACGCTGCGGGGGATCGATCCGAATCTCGGCGTCTATGGAGAGATCACCATGACGCAGCAAATGGAGGCGACGCAGAGCGCGCTGCTGCACAGCTTCTCGGCGTATCTGGTGGGCGGGTTCGCGGCGGTGGCGCTGCTGCTGGGGGTGGTTGGGCTGTATGGCGTGGTGGCGTATTCGGTGAGCCGGCGGACGCGGGAGATCGGCGTGCGGATGGCGCTGGGTGCGCAGCGCGGGGCCGTCCACCGGCTGGTGCTGAAGGAGGCGGCAGGCCTGACGGGGCTGGGGATTGCCGCAGGGCTGGCGTGCTCGGTGGCCGCGGCCACCCTGATGCGGAGCCTGCTCTTCGGAGTGCAGGCGTGGGACGTGCCGACGCTGGCGGGTGTGGCGGCGGTGCTGGGAGGCGCGGCTCTGCTGGCGAGCTTTATTCCGGCGCGGCGCGCGGCCTCCGTGAATCCGGTGGAGGCGCTGCGGGTGGAGTGAGCCCGGCCAATTCAGAGGATGGCGCGGATTACGCCGCCATCGACACGCAGGGCGGCTCCCGTCGTGGCGGAGGAGAGTTCGCTGGCTGCCCAGGTGGCCAGGGCCGCGACTTCATCAATCGTCGCAAAGCGCTGGATCAGCGATGAAGGGCGGGCGTGCTGGAAGAATTCTTTCTCTACCTGCTCCTTCGGCTTGTTCTGTTGCTTCGCCATCGCTTCCACAAAGGCGCCGACACCTTCCGATTCCGTGGGACCGGCGAGAATGCTGTTGACCGTAATACCGGTTCCAGGCACGGATTCGGCGATGCCGCGCGCGATGGCTACCTGAGCCGTCTTGGTCATGCCGTAGTGAACCATCTCGGCGGGTATCTGCACGGCGGATTCGCTGGAAATGAAAATAATGCGGCCCCACTTCCTTTTGAGCATGCCGGCCAGATAATGCCGTGACAGCCGCACTCCGCTCATCACGTTGACTTCGAAGAAGCGATACCAATCCGCATCGGGAATTTCGGCGAAGGGCTTCGGCTCGAAGATGCCGACGTTGTTCACCAGCACATCGACGGCAGGAACTGTGGCGATGACCGCCTCCGCGCCAGCCGCGCCTGAGAAGTCGGCGACGATGCCTTCGAGGCTCGCGGAGGGGTGCCGGGAACGAATCTCGGTGATGGCAGCGTCGACACGCTGCTGGGTGCGTCCGTTGACATAAACCTGCGCGCCCTCGGCGGCGAGCGAGCGCGCAATCGCGAAACCGATGCCGGCGGTCGATCCGGTGACCAGCGCTGTCTTTCCTGCAAGTTTCAGATCCACAGGGTCCTCCAAAGAATTTGTCTGCAGGTTGGATTCGTGGCTGGATGCAAACGATCCATGGGGCACGGGATGGGGCGAAAAGAGCGAAATCATAATCTGTGGAACCGCAGACGAACGCGATGCGTATGCTCCTGTGGCGGTGCCACAGGTTGTCATGGCATACTGCTGTGGTCATCGCACAGGAGGCCGGAATGCCGGAAGACAAGCTCGATCTACTGCAGGGAACGCTGGACCTGATGGTGCTGCAAACGCTGGCGGCCATGGGCACGCAGCACGGCTACGGCATCGCGCGGCGCATCGAGCAGGTGAGCGGGAACGAGGTGCTGCTGAACCAGGGGACGATCTACGCATCGCTGGTGCGGCTGCAGCAGCGGGGCTGGATCGATGCGGAGTGGGGCACTTCGGATAACAACCGCAAGGCGAAGTTCTATTCGATTACGAGACGCGGCCGGAAACAGCTCGCCAATGACGCGGCGTACTGGCAGCGGCTGTCGGCGGTGATGGGCCGGGTGCTGGCGATGGAGCCGGAGGGTGGTGAGCCATGATCGATTTCCTGCGGCAGGGCCTGAACCGGGTGCGCGCGTTCTTTCATAAAGAGCGGCTGGATGGCGACCTGGATGCGGAGATGGCGGCGCACCTGGAGTTTGCGATCGAGGAGAACCTCGGGCGCGGCATGAGCGCGGAAGAAGCACGGAGGCGGGCGATGGCGGAGTTTGGCGGAGTGCAGCAGGCGCGGGAGCGGCAGCGGGATGCGCGGGGGCTGCCCTTTCTGGATGTGCTGGGGCAGGACATGCGGTTCACCTTTCGTTCGCTGCGGCGCGATCTCGGATTCACGATCGTGGCGATGGTGATGCTGGGGCTGGGGATTGGGGCCAACGTCGCAGTGTTCAGCGTGGTGAACACGATCCTGCTGCGGCCGCTGCCGCTCGAGTATTCGAGCCGGCTGGTGTGGGTGGCGCCGCCTCCGCAGAAGTGCGGGCTCTCGTGCGCGACCTATTCAGTGGACGCCTATAACGAGTTCAAGGCGCAGAGCCGGTCGTATGAAGACGTAACCGGGTACATGGCGTTTTCGACGCCGGACAATCTGCGGCTGACGGGACGCGGCGATCCGGTGCCGGCGACGGGCATCGAGGTGATGACGAATTTCTTTCAGACACTGGGTGTGCAGCCGCAACTGGGGCGGCTGTTTAACGCGGAGGATGGGCGGCATGGGTCGCATCCGGCAGTCCTGCTGGAGAACGCGTACTGGAAGCGGCAATTTGCGGGGGATCCGGCCATTGTGGGGAAAGAGATCGATCTGAACGGATCGCCGGCGACGGTGGTGGGCGTGCTGCCGGCGAGCTTCGATTTCGGGGCGGTGTTTTCTCCGGGCGAGCGCGTGGACCTGGTGTCGGCGGAAATCCTGGACGATGAGCGGAACTGGGGCAACATCGTGCCGATGATCGGGCGGCTGAAGCCGGGCGTGACCCTGGCGCAGGCGCAGGGAGATGCGAACCGCGTGGTGCCGCATTTGTGCTGGAGCGAGCGGGTTCCGCAGTCGTGCGGACAGTATGCGGGCACGGATGCAGGCATCGCGCTGCGCACGCTGAAGGACTACGTGAGCGGGCGGATGCGGCGATCGCTGGAGTTGCTGTGGGGCGCGGTAGGGCTGATTCTGCTGATCGTGTGCGTGAACCTGTCGAATCTGCTGCTGGCGCGGTCGGCAGCCCGCAGCAAGGAATTCGCGATGCGCAGCGCGCTGGGCGCGCAGCGGAGCCGGATCGTGCGGCAACTGCTGACGGAGAGCATGATTCTTTCCGCAGGCGGGGCGGTGCTGGGGCTGGCGATTGCGTACGGAGTGACATTCTGGCTGACGCGGGCGGGATCGATCGCGCTGCCGCTGCTGTCGAGCATCCGGCTGGACCGGGCGGCGATGGGATGGACGCTGCTGGTGACCATGGCGACGGCGTTTCTGTTTGGGCTGATGCCAGGACTGAAGATGGCGAGCGGGTCGCTGCAGGAGACGCTGAAGGATTCGAGCGCGGGCACCGGCAAGGGACTGCGGCACGGGAAGATTCGCGCGGCGCTGGTGATCAGCGAAGTGGCGCTGGCGTGCGTACTGGTGGTGGGCGCGGGGCTGCTGCTGCGGAGCTTCCTGCGGGTGCTGGATGTGGATCTGGGGTTCGCGCCCGACCAGGCAGCGTCGATCAAGGTGGACTACAACGACAGTGCGACGAGCGAGGAAGCCAGCATTGCGAAGCGGACGCAGATCTTTCAGCAGGTGATTGCGCGGGTGAGCGTGCTGCCGGGCGTGGAGGTCGCAGGGATCGCAGATTATCTGCCGCTGGGGCCGAATCGCGCCTGGGGCGTGCCGACACCGCAGGGCAAGACGTACCCCGAGGGAGCGCTGCCGTCGCCGCTGGTGTATGTGTGTACGCCGGGATATCTGCGGGCGATGGGAATGCGGGTGCACGGGCGCGACTTTAGCTGGGACGACAACCTGAAGAGCCAGGAAGTGGTGCTGATCAACGCGGCGGCGGCGAAGGTGTACTGGCCGGGCGAAGACGCGGTGGGCAAATTACTGGTGAGCGGAAACGAGAAACTGCACGTGATCGGCGTGGTGGACGATGTGCACGCCTCGAGCGTGGAGGATGAGAAGGGCTGGCAAATTTACTATTCGGCGCTGCAAAAGGATCCGAGCAGCGCGCAGCTGGTGGTGCGGAGCAAAGTGCCGCCGGCGACGCTGGCGGGCAGCGTACTGCGGGCGCTGCGGGAGCTGAATCCCAATCAGCCGGCAGCGGAGTTCCGGCCGATCCGGACGATTGTGGATCGGGCGGTTTCGCCGCGGCGGTTCTTTGTGCTGCTGGTGGGTATCTTTGCGGCGCTGGGGCTGACGCTGGCGGCGCTGGGCATCTACGGTGTGATTGCGTACGGGGTTACCCAGCAGACGCAGGAGATCGGGATTCGCATTGCGCTGGGCGCGAGCCGGGCGCGCGTGCAGATGGGCGTGCTGGGGAAGACGCTGTCGCTGGTGGGCGCAGGGCTGGTGGCAGGTACCCTGGCGTCGGTGGCGATGGGGCGGCTGATGGCGTCGATGCTGTTCGGGACGCAGCCGACGGATGTGGTGACCTATGTGGGCATGGCCGTAGTGCTGCTGGCGGTGGCGCTGACGGCGGGGTATCTGCCGGCGTGGCGAGCCTCGCGGATCAATCCCATGGTGGCGCTGAGAATGAACTAGCTGGTAGCTGGTGGCTGGTTGCGGCCCGGAATCTGCTTCCGAAAGCGAGGATCGGCTGGGGGGCGCTTCGCGCTCTCCCGGGTCCCAGAAACGAGACCCGGGGCAGCCGGCTTTGCTGCGGTTGGATGACAAACACCAACGCAGTTATTCGATGCGCAGGGCTCGCTGGGGGTCGAGACGGGCGGCGCGGGTGGCGGGCAGCCATACGGAGAGCAGCGCCACCGCCGATAAAATAACCGGAACCGTTACAAATACGAGGGGATCCCAGGATTTCACGCCGAAGAGGAAGCTGGCGATGAAGCGAGTGAGCCCAAAGGCCGCGCCGATGCCCAAAATTACGCCGGCGATGGCGAGGCGCATGCCGTGCCAGACGACCAGCGAGCGGATGCGCCCGCGATCGGCGCCGAGCGCCATGCGGATGCCGAGTTCCTGGGTGCGCTGCTGCACCGAATACGCCATGAGGCCGTAGATGCCGATGGCGGCGAGGATCAGCGCGGAGGCTCCGAAGATGATGAGCAGGAGCATGTTGAAATCCTCGCGCGCGGTGGATTGCACGACCACTTCGGTCATGGGGCGAACTTCGGCGACGGGAAAGCCGCCGCTGGCCTGGCGGAGCTGCTCGGTGACGGAGGAGATGTACTGGCGCGGATCACCGTGGGTGCGGACCAGCCAGACCATGGGTCCGATGCCGGAGTTGAGAGCGGTCATGCCGTCGGTGACCTGGGCCGAGGGAACAATCATCAGCGGGCGCGGATCGTTGTTGAGGCCGCCGTCGCGAATATCGCCGGCCACGCCGATGATCAGACGCGGGTTCTCGACAAACTGCGGACCTACACCCTTGCCGATGAGGAGCTGCTGGCCGACGGGATCTCCTTTGGGCCAGTATTTTTTGGCCAGGGTCTGGTTGATGATGACGACGCCGGGAGCGGCTCCGTCGTCCTGCTCGGTGAAGTCGCGGCCGCGCAGGATGGGGATGTGGAAGACGGAGAAGTAGCCGGGGGAAGCGCTCATCCAGCCGGCGCCGCCGGACCAGGGCGACTTGGGCTCGGGGGCGCGGCCGATGATGTTGAAGGGCAGGCCGTAGCCGCCTTCGAGAGGCAGACAGCAGGTGAAGGCCGAGGCTTCGATGCCGGGGATGGCGTTGAGGCGCTCGCGGCCATCGTGCGCGACGTGCGCGACACCCGCGGTCTTCCTGAACTGATCGCCGGTGAGGGACATCTGCAGGGTGAGAACGTTATGCGGGTCGAAGCCGGGGTTCACGTGCCGCAGAGCGAGAAACGTGCGGATGAGCAGCGCGGCGCCGATGAGCAGGACGAGGGCGAGCGAGACTTCGCTGATGACCAGCAGCGACCGGGCTTTGCTCTGGCGGAAGCCGGTACCGGAGCGATTGCTGCTCTCCTTGAGGGTGGTGTTGAGGTCGGGACGGGAAGCACCGATGGCGGGCGCGAGTCCGAAGAGAATGCCGGTGAGCAGGGAGATGCCAAGGGTAAAGACGAGAACGCGCCAGTCGATGGCCACGGCCGCTCCATGCTCGCCGATGCGGGGCAGGCCGGCGGGGCTGACGGCGAGCAGCGCGCGCACGCCGATGTAGCCGAGGATGAGGCCGAGAATGCCGCCGGTGACGGAAAGCACGATGCTCTCCGTGAGCAGCTGGCGCACGATGCGGGCGCGTCCGGCGCCCATGGCGGCGCGGATGGCGAATTCGCGTTTGCGGCCGGTGGCGCGGACGAGCAGGAGATTGGCGACGTTGGCGCAGGCGATGAGCAGGACGAAGCCGACGGCGCCGAGAAGAATAAGCAGCGAAGAGCGTGCGCCGGCGACGATGGAATCGCGCAGAGGCTGCACGCCGAAGCCGCTCTTGGGGTCCATGTCGTCAGGGTAGCGGCGGCGGTACTGATCGGCGGTGAGTTTGAGCTGGGCATTGGCCTGGGCAAGGGTCACGCCGGGTTTGAGGCGTCCGGCAACCAGGAAGTAGTGGCCCAGGTTGGTGCTGTTGGGATCGATCTGGAAAGGTACCCAGATGTCGGCCGGAGGATCGGTGGCAAAGGATGGCCCGAGGACGCCGATGATCGTATAGGACTCGTTACTGAGCGAGATGCTGGAGCCGACGATGTGGGGATTGCCTCCGAATTTTCGCTGCCAGAAGCCGTAGCTGATGACGACGACATGGCCGCCATTGGGCGAGTCATCCTGAGACGTGAAGGTGCGGCCGAGCATGACGGGGGCGCCGAAGAGGCGGAAGTAGTCCTCGGAGGCATGGATGCCGTGGACCTGTTCGGGGACTGTTCCGGTGAGATTGAAGCCGGGGCCGCCGAAATCGTAGGCGGCGACATCCTGGAAGACGGAGGTTTGGGCGCGCCACGTATTGAAGTTGACCGGCGAGGCTACCGGACCATTGCCGTCAGCAAAGGTATTCATGAACTGGACCAGGCGCTCGGGCTCGGGGTAGGTGAGGGGCTTGAGCAGGACGGTATCGACGACGGTAAAGATGGCGGTATTGGCTCCGATGCCGAGGGCGAGCGCTGCGATCGCGGTCAGGGTGAAGGCCGGGTTCGCGATGAGCATGCGCAGGGAATAGCGGAGGTCGTTGCGGAAATCGCCCATGAATCGGGTACCTTCCAGCCGGGGATGGGTGCGGGGGCCTGTCTGCGCGCGCTCAGACGCGGGGGAGTGGTTTGTAGCGCGGATTCCTTTTGGACGTCATTGTACGCGAGGGGGAAGCGGGCAGTTGCCAGCCCTCAGCGGCCAGCAGCCAGCCCTCAGCGGCTGGTAGTCAGCGGCTCGCTGGTAGCTGGAGGCTGGTAGCTGGAGGCTGGAAACTGGAAGTCGAAAGCGCTGCTGAGGCAGAGCATCGTCCAGGACCCGGGGCCAAAGATGGCGGCGTCCGCCGGCAGGGCGCCGATTCGCAAGGGGTGCTTGATCCGTTGGCAGTCCTCGCAACGACGACAATGCGCCTGCCCATCACCGTTGCTCCGTCCGCCTGTCGTGACCATCGACGCATCGGCCGGGGGCATTCATCAAATCTTGTGGATGATGAGACCCAGTGAGCTCACCGCAGGTCGGAACGAGAACAAACCGCTGGTGGCGTAAGCGGGAGCAGCAGAGTGGTGAGGTTCTGCAGCTATTACTTCGGCTGGTTCATCTTCGATCCCAAAACGTCAATGAGTGTGTTGGGATGAAGGCGACAGCTGAGGCTCGAACGAACTGGATTGCTAAACACTGGCCGACATTTCATTCCTCTCATTCCTCATCAAGTCTCTTTCAGTTCCGGCGCGATCGCGTGAGACCAGCCGATGACCACGATGCTACATGGAGAGAAATGCAGGAAGCGATGGTGCGCGAGTTGGAGCCCCCACGCCAAGGCAAAGATGCCTATGGATGCTTCATCCGTAGGACCGATGGCAGAAACCCGTCGATCTCGTCATCGGTGAAGGTGAAATGGCCGCCCTTGAGGCTCTTGTCAGCTGCAGAATAAGCTTCCGGAGATGTGTTCGGCGCGAACTTGTAAACCGCAGTGAGTTGACGGTTGATTGATTCAAGGCAATTCTGGAGTTGCTGCAGGGGGACCGATGGCATGTGGCAATCCATGATCAGCAGAAGCAGCTGCTCGCGAATCCATAGCAATTCTTTCGCTGCCGTCCGTTGCTGATTTTCTTTGCCTGCGGGATCGAAGCTGCCCTGCCAAACCACGAAGACAACCGTCCCGACTGCGGATATTGCTGTAGCGATCAGCGCCCATGTTTGGGTTAACGACGCAGCAATGATTGCGAATAAAGTCGTCAGGCCCGTCAGAACGACATTCACCATATTCATACGCGTGGCCTTCGTGCCCCAAATCTCACGCTCTTTTTCGTGAGTCTTGTGGGAGTAGACGACGCGACCATAGAGTTCCCTCGCGGTGCCGTGGATGTAGCTGCGCTCTTCGTCCACCGTCATGCTCGCGCCATTGCTGCTGCGAACAGACCGCGTTGCGCGATGGGCTGAGGAGCCAAGCTGGTAAAGTGTTTCCCGAAAATCCCCTGCCACTCCGCCTGGGCCGCAAATTGATAGTTGTCGCGCTCGTAATTGGCTGCTTTTACTGCGCGTTCGTAGGCTGATTGGCATTTGGTCTGCCAGGCCTCACCGAGCCGAACCTGCTCCGTAGTTCCGGGTATCCGCGTCCAACCATTCACATATCGCCGCATGAACGCAAAGAAATCCCGCACCATCCAGTCGTAATAAAAGAGGGATTCGTGACGGTGCGCCCATTGGTCAACGAACACGACGGCAAGAACCTCGAGTGAGATCGACTTGATATCGACATTGCACTCATATTTCCACGCCTTCAGCATCTTGGTGAGGTGGGTGGCCTTCCCCCGCGTTGGCCGGTCGATCGTCTGCAGCAATCGGTATTCTTCAGCCGGATTAGAGATACGCCAGCTTCCTCCGTTGGCAGTATCCGCCGTAAGGAACGTCCCATCATTGCACCGGAAGGCCGGGACAACTTCGACATGATAAGAATTGAATGGCGCCGCGATGATGGGCCCGTCTGCTCGGAGAGGCGTTCGAGGGAATGTCCAGAACAGGCCGTTCTTGACCTCCTGCAGGAGCTGCGACTGCTTATTTCCCGCTAGACCATCAATTCGCCAGTAAACCTCGTTGGGCAAGACGAAGAGCATATCGAGGTCGGTGTCGGCCGCGCAGGCCGTGTCCTTCCCATAGGAACCGATTTTCATGTAGCAGCTCGGATCGAAAATGAGACGGTTAGGGTAATACTTCGCGAAAAGGGAGCGCGCGATGCGCTCTGCTTTGCTGTCCGCATCCCTGCGGTCGTCAGCAGAAAGCTCCAGTTCCTTGAGGAAATGCTCAAAATGCGGGATTACGAAATTCCACACGGCTTCGCCTCTCTCTCGCAAATGAACTCTGGAAGGTGTCCATCGAGCAGTTCGGCGCGCTGAAACTCGGTGCCAGTGTCTGAATGAGACCTTCTGACTACCCAGTATACACTATGCGGTGGCATGCATAGCAGGCCCCCTACTGGTAGGGGCGCCTTTACGACTTCAGAATCGGCTAACGCCCTCATTGGGCTTGGCCTGAACTGTTCCAGTCAAATTACTAACGGCAAACGCGCTTCTCGACAGCGAACTGTATCAGCAGAACTCAAAGAGTCCGTCACCGCCAACTCGCCCACCGGTGCGGCAAACTCAGCGGGTCATCGGCCATACGGACAGAACCCACTCGCAAGCAGGATGCCCGGGTGGCCAATGGGCATCATTGCCCGGCTCCAGACTGACGAGCGAGATCGCCTCATCCTTCGCCGACGGTTCCCATGGCGGTCGTGCCCTGTTCGGCTTTGGGACCGAGCACCTCGCGCATCACGCTCGCGAGGTCCCGGAGGGCCTGTCCCCCATCTCCGGAAAAGCTTGAGCCATGCATGGCGGCAAGGGTTTTTGGACCATACTTCGCCAGATCGTGCAGCACCAGACCGGTGTGATGTGTGTACGGCACATAATTCGCGAACGGGCCTGCCTGGGTCTGCCTCAGGGCATCCCTGCAGCGCTCGATGATGCTGCTGGAGGTAGTCGCTTCGTGCTGGCCCCATTGATGGAAGAGGTCGGAGCAGAACAGCGTCTTTTCTGATTCCTCGAACAGAACGCCGGCGTCCCAGCCGTGGGGCACATGGGGCGTAGGAATAAATCGGAAGCTGTATCGCCCGGTCGCGAACACGTCGTCGCGGGTCAGCACGCGCGCCGGGCGGATGGCGAAGCCGTTGATGCTCACCATAGCTCCGACCAGACCGCAGACGGGCTCGGCCGCGGGCGCAATGCTGAGCCATTCGTTCAGGGCGCCACACTCATCGGACTCGAAGTGGCTGAACCCGATATGCCTGATCCTGGATGGGTCCATCAGGCGCGCAATCTCCTGGCGCAGAAGAGGGAACATGCCCCGCAGGCCGGCGTGGAACAGCAACGGTTCCTCATCCCGAACCAGGAAATGACTGAACTCCAGATTGATTTCGGGAACAAATACCGAGATACGGTAGATTTCCGGCGCGATCTCCGTGGTGCGGACCATCCGTCCTCCTCAGTTGGCGCGAACCAGTATACGGAACCGTCCTGCGGATGCAACCGGCGGCATCTCCGAGCTGCCAACAACCCGGACTCGGGTCATGACCCATGCGCTGAAGGCGGTGCTCCCTCCTCTGTTCCAATCCGCGCTTCGGGTCAGGGCGGCGAATTGCGGGCGCGGAGGATAGACTCTCACCATGCGACTGCAATGGGTGGTGGTCCTGGCGCTGGCGGCGGCGACGCTGCAGGCGCAAACCACACGGCTGGCGATCTCCACCGATCCAGCGCCGGATCAAAGGCCCGCGGCTTCGACGACCGATATGGCCGTGCCCTCGCACGGGGAGAAGCTGTTCGGGATCTTCTACGAGGCTGCTGGAGCGGAGAACCATCCGACGGTCGTATTGCTGCACGGGTTTCCGGGGTATGAGCAGAACCTCGACCTGGCGCAGGCGCTGCGGCGGGCGGGATGGAATGTGCTGGCGCTGCATTATCGGGGATCGTGGGGCGTGGGCGGCGATTTTTCGCTGGCGCACTCCATCGAGGATGCCGATGCGATGGTCGAGTTTGTGCTCTCGCCGGCCGCGGCCAAACAGTACCGCATCGATCGCAGCCGGATTGTGGTGATCGGGCACAGCATGGGCGCGTATATGGCGGCCTCGGCGACGGCGCACAATCCGGCGGTGATGGCCACGGTGATGATCGGGACGTGGGACATCACCGAGCCGGTGCGCGGGAAGACAGGGCTTCCGCGGGAAGAACTGGTGCAGCGGGTGGAAGATCGGGGCGGCACCGAGCCGGCAGACTATTTGCCGCTGCACGGGACCGATCCGCATGCGCTGGCGGCGGAGATCGTGGATCATCGCGAGGCGTGGGACCTGGACGGTCTTGCCACCAAAATTGCGCCGCGGCCGGTGTTGCTGCTGACGGCGGACGATGGCAGCAATCCTGGCTCGATACGGTTTGAGCAGGCGCTGCAAACGGCCGGAGACACGCGGGTCGAGAGAATGCATGCGGCGACGGACCATAGCTGGTCGGGAAGAAGAATTGAGCTGGAGACGATCGTGTTGAACTGGCTGGGGCCCTTCGCGGAGAAGCAGACGCAATAAACCGCGCGGCACAGCAGAGAGTGAGGAGCGATGCGGACGCAGAGTGAGAAGGGGACGATCTTTCGGGCGCTGCATGAGCGCGACCGGGCATTCATTATTCCCAATCCGTGGGATGTTGGGACGGCGCGGATTCTGGAGCAGCTGGGATTTGAGGCGCTGGCGACGACGAGTGCCGGTTTTGCCTTTTCGCGTGGCAAGGCGGACGGCCAGGTCGGGCGAACGGCCATGCTGGCGCACGTTGCGGAGATCGCATCGGCGACCGATCTGCCGGTGAGCGGCGACCTGGAGAACGGGTACGGGGATGATCCGGAGACGGCTGCGGAGACGATTCGGATGGCGGCGGCTGCGGGTCTGGTGGGCGGTTCCATCGAAGACGCGACGGGACGGCCCGATAAGCCGATTTATGCAATCGAGCAGGCGGTGGAGCGGGTGCGGGCCGCGGCCGAGGCGGCGCGGGCGCTGCCGTTTCCTTTTACGCTCACGGCGCGAGCGGAGAACTATGTCCACGGGCGACCGGATCTGAAGGACACCATTCGGCGGCTGCAGGCTTTTCAGGAGGCAGGCGCCGATGTTTTGTATGCGCCGGGGCTGACGACGCGAGAGGAAATCGTCGCGGTGGTCAAAGCGGTGAATCGTCCGGTCAATATGCTCATGGGAATGGCGGGGATCGGGTTGAGCCTGGCGGAGTTGTCTGATCTCGGGGTGAAGCGGGTGAGCACCGGCGGGGCACTGGCACGTGCGGCGCTGGGGGCATTCCTCGAAGCTGCGCGGGAGATGCGCGAACACGGGACGTTTGGATTTACAACCAGGGCTGCGAATTCGCGGGAACTGAACCGGATGTTCGGCGGCTGAAGGGGATGAAGAAAATCGGGCGGGGCGGCGTGGCGATTGACAGTGGATTACTATGCGCAGATCAGCCGGCGCACCGAAGGGCGGCAATTCGCGGGGGGCACCCGGGTACGCTGTCCACGCGGCGAATTGAACCGCCGGTCGCCTGTCTTCGTATCCCAGACAGAGGATTGCCATGAGCAAACCGCTTCCCCGGATGGTTCCGGTACCTCTTCTCCTCCTGGCCCTGTGGGCTGCCGGCAGCGGCCGTTGCTATGCGCAGGATTCGGGCGTGAACCTGGATATCCACGCCAATTCCCACGCGACCGCTAAAGAGATTGGGCTTCCGGTCTATCCCGGAGCAACGCTTTCGAAAGACGACCGTGACAACGATTCCACTGCGAACCTGGGGCTGGTGTTCAACAGCTTCCATTTCAGTTTGCTGGTGGTGAGGTATGCGACCAGCGATTCGCCGGAGCAGGTGCTCGACTTCTATCGAAAACCGCTCTCGCGCTATGGGGACGTTCTGGAATGCGACCATGGCAAGCCGGTTGGTGAGCTGAAGGAAGCGCGCGGCGGATTGACCTGTTCGAGTCATCAGGGGCATGGGGAAGTGAATACGAGCGACAGCGGGGAAGATCACGAATTGCGCGCCGGATTGCCGCTGCGCTACCGGGTTGTGGGCATCGACAGCCCGCAGCCGGGCAAGACTCGCTTTGCGCTGGTGTCGCTGGAGTTGCCGAAGGACAGCGATTCGGATCCGAAGTAGGGGCGGCCGCGGCCACGATTCGGGGATGCGTGCTTTGCCGGTGCTATGCTGAACGCCTTATGCTCTCGCTGGCGGTGCGTCCACGCTCTGCGTTCCTCGCGCCTTTTGTGGCGTCGCTGCATTATCACGAGAGCGGGTTGCCTGCAGCCGTCGAGCGGATTATGCCCAACGGGCAGGCGCACCTGATGATCAATCTGGGGGAAGATCAGTTTCGCAGCTACAGCGGCGAAGGTTGCGACAAAGTCTTCTTCAGACGCGGCGCGGTGCTTGCCGGTCCGCATGGGCAGTCCACGGCGATCGATACCCGGGAGCAGCGTTGGCTCGCGGCTGTGGAGTTCAGGCCTGGCGGGGCAGCGCCGTTTTTCAGGCTGCCGCTGACGGAAGCGCGCGATCAGATGGTGAGCCTCGACGACCTTTGGGGACGCGACGGCGCCCTGGTGCGGGAACGGCTGCTCGAAGCGCCGACGGCGCAGGCGAGACTGCGGGTGCTGGAGACGATTCTGCTGGAGCAGCTGGTGGGGTGCGGAGATCCCGCGGTGAGATTCGCGGTCGCGGCGCTGGAACGAGGGATCCCGGTGCGGGAGGCGGCGTCGTGTGCGGGATTGTTGCCGAAGACGCTGGTGCGGCGTTTTGAGCAGCGCGTGGGGCTGGCTCCGAAGCGGTTCGCGCGGGTACGGAGGCTGCAGCGGATTCTGAAGTCGGCGCGCCGGGGTGCGGATTGGGCGGCCATTGCGGCGGAGCATGGGTACACCGATCAGGCACATCTGGTCCACGATTTCAGAGACCTGACGGGCATGACGCCCACCGCGTATCGGCCGCAGTCGATCCAGCGCGGCAATCATGTGCCGGTCTGAAGGGGCTTGGGAGCGACGGCTTCCGGCGGGAGCAGGGGCGGGTGATGCGGGCAGCGGTATTCACGCCGCTGCCCTTCTACTTTGGGGCAGGTCAGGGTTTGGTGGCCAGGATCAGGGGCGAGTGGCCGGGCGAGGGCAGAGTCCGAGGATTGACGAAGCCCGCCTCCTCCAGCCAGGCGGCGATTTCTTCAAAGGACCATGTCGTGCCGTTTTCGGTGTTGACCAGCATGTTGACGGCGAAGAAGAGGCCGCTGACCGGGCCGGTGCGGTCGCGGTTGACGAGGAATTCGGCGATGGCGATATCGCCGCCGCTGGCGAGGGCGTTGAAGGTTTTCGCTAGCAGCTTGCGGCTGAGCGCTTCGCCTTCGCTGTGCAGGATGTGTCCCAGGGTGGCCAGGGCATAGCCGGAGCCGAAATCGGCAGTGTGAAGATCGCCTTCGATAAAAGAAAAGCGGTCGGCAAGGCCGAAGCGTTCAGCGGTCTTCCTGGTGACCGGGAGGACCTCGGGCCAGTCGACGGCAGCGACACGCACGCGCGGCGAGCTTTGCGCGAGAGCGATGCCCCAGACGCCGGAGCCGGCGGCGAGATCGAGGACGGGAACGGGATCGCCGGACTCACCGAAGGCACAGTGATGGGCGAGGAACTGGGCCGCCGGGTAGCTCATGGGGAAGATGTCGAGGACGAAGTCGTGGAAGAAGGTGCCTCCGGTCTGCTCCTCGTTGACGGCGGAGACGGGCTTGCCGGTGGCGACGACATCGTTGAGGTTGAGCCAGCGGGGGATGAGATGCTCGCTGCAATGGCGGATGAGGCCGCCCTGGAAAGAGGCTTTGGTGGAGACGAGGAATGCGGAGCTTTCGGGCGTGAGCGCAAAGCGGCCATCCTCATTCCGCGCCAGGAACTGGAGACCGACGAGCGCGTCGAGGATCGCCGTAAGGCCGCGAGCGGAGGCTCCGGTGGCCTGCTGAATCTCCCAGATGTCTTTGGGGCCGCCGTCGAGAACGTCAAAGACGCGGTGACGAATGGCGGCTTCGAGGATGAGG
The DNA here is from genome assembly GCA_963825195.1 of uncultured Acidobacteriota bacterium. GTDB lineage: Bacteria > Acidobacteriota > Terriglobia > Terriglobales > Acidobacteriaceae > Palsa-343. Next base: position 1,375,535 of record CAWGSD010000005.1, on the reverse strand, counting down.
GGCGGAGCATATCCCCAGGCCATTTGCATAATGCGTTCCGGGGTGACCTGCGCCGGGGCGGCAATCGTCATGAGTGCTCCTGTTCCAATGGATCGTGGGATTGGTGGGGAAGAACGGCCTGAGTCTATCAGTTCGCGGCAAAGGAGTGCTGATCGGCTTCTGCGCGGTCCGGTAAACTCAGGGTGATATGTCTTCCCGTACGAGTCCCTGGACTGGCTCCGCCATTCGCGAGGCCTTTTTAAAGTTTTTCGAGACGAAAGGGCACCGCCGGGTGCATTCGTCGTCGCTGGTGCCTGCCAACGATCCCACGCTGCTGTTTACCAACGCGGGGATGAACCAGTTCAAGGACGTTTTCCTGGGAGTGGAGCGGCGCGACTACTCGCGCGCGACCACCTCGCAGAAGTGCGTGCGCGCCGGGGGCAAGCACAACGATCTGGAGAACGTCGGGTTCACGCGGCGGCACCATACCTTCTTCGAGATGCTGGGGAACTTCAGCTTCGGCGACTACTTCAAGAAGGATGCGATCGCCTACGCGTGGGAGCTGGTGACGGGCGATCGTGAGAAGGGGTGCTTCGGGATCAGTAAGGACAAGTTGTACGTGACCATCTTCAAGGGCGAGAACGGCGTGCCGCGCGATGAAGAGGCGTACAAGCTGTGGCTCGCGCATGTGCCGGCGGAGCGGATCTTCGAGTTCGGCATGAAGGACAACTTCTGGCAGATGGGCGAGACGGGGCCGTGCGGTCCATGCTCGGAGATCTTTTACGACATGGGGATGGAGGCCGCGGAGACGCCGGGAGTCGACAAGCCCTTTGGCCAGGACGAGGCGCGCTATGTGGAGATCTGGAATCTGGTCTTCATGCAGTTCGACCGCACCCTGAACGTGACCACGGGGCAGGGGGAATTGAATCTGCTGCCCAAGCCTTCGATTGATACCGGGATGGGGCTCGAGCGGACGGCGGCGGTTTTGCAGGGGGTGGTGAGCAACTTTGAGACGGATTTGTTCACGGGGCTGATTGACAAGGCTGCAGAGCTGGTCGATTTCGACTACAAATCCGACCTCATCACTACATTCTCGACAGATGGTTCAGCATCGCAGCGTTCCGCCCCAGAAATTGGTGAAATGAAACGCCAGGAGCGCTTGGAATCAGCCTCCCTGCGCATAATTGCCGACCATGCCCGAGCCTCCACGTTTCTCATAAGCGATGGGGTGCTTCCGTCGAACGAGGGGCGTGGTTATGTTCTGCGCAAGATCCTTCGGCGCGGCATACGTCATGGCCAAATCCTCGGACAGGACCAGCCCTTTCTGAACCAAATGGTCTACGCGGTTCGCGACGAGATGAAAGGCGCATATCCGGAGCTGATTGGTTCCGCTGCGCGCGTCGCCAAGGTGATCGAAGCGGAGGAAATGCAGTTCGATCGCGTATTAAACGAAGGGCAAAAGCGATTTGATCAGGCTGTGGCAGCCATGATTTTGCCGTATTTCGAAGATCAGGCTCCACATCGTGGTGTTCCCCATGGAATATTTCCCGATGAGATCCTTGACATCCTAAAATCTCCTTCTCCGCGTTCAGCCATTCAACCTGCAATCCGGATGGTAAAGGAATGGGATGACCAGCACTTTTACTCTGCCGCCTCCCGACCGCCGCTTCCGTTTGCATTTCCCGGACGCGAAGCCTTCCACCTTTACGAGACCTACGGCCTGCCCCTCGATTTCATGATGGATGCGGCTCGCGATGCTGGCATTCATTTCGATCTGGAGGGATTTGAGGAGGCGCGCGCCGAAGAGCAGGCGCGGGCGCGGGCTTCGTGGAAAGGTGGCAGCCAAAAGTCCGCCAGCCCGGCGTTTCGCGATCTGCCGAAGACCGATTTTGAGGGATATCGGCAACTGCGGGTGGATGGGGCCGAGGTGCTGGCCATTGTGAAGGACGGGCAGGGGGTTCCGGCCGCCAATGCGGGCGATGCGGTGGAGATAGTGCTCGACCGCACGAGCTTCTATGCCGATTCGGGCGGACAGATTGGCGATACCGGCTGGCTGATGTCCGACGATCACAACTCGGTGGTGGCCGATGTGAGCGGGTGCACCAAGCCGGTGCAGGGTGTCTTTGCGCATCGGGCGGTTCTGCGGCAAACACTGGCCGTTGGCGACCGAGTCGATACCGTGGTGGACGGGAACTTCCGCAATGCAACGCGGCGCAATCACACGGCGACGCACCTGCTGCACGCGGCGCTGCGCGAGGTGCTGGGCACGCATGTGAAGCAGGCAGGTTCGCTGGTCGAGCCGAATCGGCTGCGCTTCGACTTCTCGCACTTCGCCGGCATCGCCGATGAGGAGCTGCAGGACATCGAGGACATCATTAATAAAGAAACGCTGCGCAACGTGCGGGTGGAGACGCTGGAGGATGTTCCGATTGACGTGGCGGTGAATGAGTATCACGCGATGGCTCTGTTCGGCGAGAAGTATGGCGAGAAGGTTCGCGTGGTGAAGATCGGCGATTTCTCGACGGAGCTGTGCGGGGGTACACACACCGGCGCGACGGGCGAGATCGGCGTGGTGAAGCTGCTGGGCGAGGGTTCCGTTTCGTCCGGCGTGCGGCGCGTGGAGGCGGTGACGGGCCTGGGCGCGCTGAACGAGTTCCGCCGCGATTATCAGGTGGCGCAGTTGGCTCAGCAGCTCGCTCCGAATGTGGAAGTGTCTCCAGCCGAGGCGCTGCGGCAGCGCATCGCTGCGCAGGAAGACGAGTTGAAGAAGCTGCGGCGCGAGCTGGATGAGGCGCGGATGAAGTCGGCGGCTTCACGAATGTCGGGCGCGGCGGATCAGGCGGTCGAGGTGGCGGGGATCAAGGTGCTGGCGCAGCGGGTCGATGCGCTCGATCGTGGGCAGATGCGGACACTCGTCGATAACCTGCGCAACAAGCTGGGCTCGGGGGTGGTGGTGCTGGGCGGCGCGCAGGACGAGGGGAAGGTGGCGCTCATTGTCGGCGTGACGAAGGATCTGACGGGGAAGGTGCAGGCGGGGAAGATCGTCGGACAGATTGCGAAGCTGGTGGGCGGCTCGGGCGGCGGGCGTCCGGATATGGCCGAGGCGGGCGGGAAAGATGCGGGTCAGCTCGATGCGGCCCTCAAGAGCGCGCCGGAAGTGGTGAAGGGCCTGGTGGGTTAGCTCTACTACCACAGAGAACGCAGAGACAAGCCGATTCGCGGGCCTGATATCGTTGTGTTTCGATCTTGCAGACCATCTCAGGCCCACATTGTGCGGAGTGCTCGATGACTGTTCGCCGTGGCTGTTTGTCGCTTGCCGCTGTTCTGCTCCTTACCTTCAGCTCTGGTTCCGGATTTGGGCAGTCGCAGACCGCGCCGATGACGCCGGACATTCCGGCGAAGTTTACGCCGCCGCATGTCGGCTACGACTACATCAAGCGCGTCGAGATGATTCCGATGCGCGACGGGGTAAAGCTCTACACCGTCATCGTGATTCCGAAGGGCGCGCACAACGCGCCCATGTTGCTGACGCGCACGCCCTATAACGCGGCGGGACGCGCGGAGCGCAACGACTCGCCTTCCATGCTGGACACGGAGCCGCTGGGCGATGATGTGTTCGTGAAGGCGGGCTACATCCGCGTGTGGCAGGATGTGCGCGGCAAGTATGGCTCGGAAGGCGACTATGTGATGACGCCGCCGCCGACCGGGCCGCTGAATCCGAACGGGCCGAACGACACGACAGATGCGTATGACACCATCGACTGGCTGGTGAAGAACGTGCCCGAGTCGAACGGCAAAGTGGGCATGATCGGCTCGTCCTACGAGGGGTTCACGGTAGTGATGGCGCTGATCCATCCGCACCCGGCGCTGAAGGTGGCCGCACCGGAGAGCCCGATGGTGGATGGGTGGATGGGCGACGACTGGTTTCACTACGGGGCGTTCCGGCAGATCAACCTGGACTACTTCACGGGGCAGACGTCGGCGCGCGGAGGCGGGCCGGCGATCCCGCGGCTGAACTACGACGACTACACGAATTTCCTGGAGCAGGGGTCGGCGGGCGATTTTGCGCGCTACGGCGGGCTGGAGCAGTTGCCCTTCTGGCACAAGATGGAGGAGCATCCGGCGTATGACGCCTTCTGGCAGGGGCAGGCGCTGGACCGCATCATGGCGAAAACGCCGCTGACGGTTCCAGTGATGTGGCTGCAGGGGCTGTGGGACCAGGAAGACATGTGGGGGGCGATCCACGCGTATGAGGCGGTGGAACCGATGGACACCCACAACGACATGAACTACCTGGTGATGGGGCCGTGGCGGCACAGCCAGGTGAACGGCGAGGGGTGGTCGCTGGGGCCGCTGAGTGGAACGGCAACACCGTGGAGCAGTTCAAGCAGGATGTGCTGCTGCCCTTCTTCAATCAATACCTCGTGGATGGAGCGCCGAAGGCGGATACGCCGCCGGTGCTCATCTACAACACGGGCGAGAACCACTGGGACCGGCTGACGCACTGGCCGCTGAGCTGCGAGAAGGGCTGCGATCACACGTCGAAGCCGCTGTATCTGGAGGCCGACGGGAAGCTGTCGTTCGATGCGCCGGAGACGAGCGGAGCGCAGTTTGACGAGTATGTGTCGGACCCGATGAAGCCGGTGCCGTTTGTGCCGCGGCCTTTTTTCGTGGGCGACGGAAACGCCTGGGGAACGTGGCTGGTGCACGATCAGCGCTTCGTGGATGGGCGGCAGGACGTGCTGACGTATGAGACCGACAAGCTGACGCAGCCGGTGCGCGTGGCGGGACGGCCGGAGGTACATCTCTATGCGTCGACCAGCGGGACGGACAGCGACTGGGTGGTGAAGCTGATCGACGTGTATCCGGGGACGGTGGCGTCGGACGAGAAGATGGGCGGCTATGAATTGCCGATGTCGCTGGATATCTTTCAGAGGACGATACCGGACGAGCTTCGAGCATCCGGAGGCGATTGCGCCGGACAAGCCGCTGCTGTATCAGTTCGGGCTGCCCATGGTGAATCACGTGTTTCTGCCGGGGCACCGGATCATGGTGCAGGTGCAGTCGACGCTGTTTCCGCTGTACGACCGCAACCCGCAGACCTATGTACCCAATATCTTCGACGCGAAGGCGAGCGATTACCGTAAGGCGACGGAGCGGGTGTGGCATGCGCCGGGGACGGCGAGCGCGATCGAACTGCCGGTGATGCCCGAGGAGTAAAATCGCGCGGGTGAGGGGCCATGCGCTATATCCTTTCGCTGGATCAGGGGACGACCAGCTCGCGAGCGATTCTTTTCGACCATGAGGGAAAGATTGCGGGGGTAGCGCAGCATGAGTTTCCGCAGATCTTTCCTGCCGCCGGGTGGGTGGAACACGATCCGCTGGAGATTCTGACCTCGCAGCTGAGCGCGGCGGTCGAGGTGCTGGGCAAGGCCGAAGCGGAGCCGCGCGATGTGGCCGCGCTGGGCATTACGAACCAGCGCGAGACGGTGATCGTGTGGGATCGCGAGACGGGCAAGCCGGTGTACAACGCCATCGTGTGGCAGGACCGCCGGACAGCGCCGATGTGCTCGCGGCTGCGCGAGGACGGCGTGGAAGATACGGTGCGGCAGAAGACGGGACTGCTGCTCGATCCGTACTTTTCCGCGACCAAGATAGCGTGGATCCTCGAAAACGTGAGCGGCGCGAAGGCGCGGGCCGATGCAGGGAAGCTGGCGTTTGGCACCGTCGACAGCTGGCTGATCTATAACCTGACCAGCGGGCGGCGGCATGTGACGGATCGCACCAATGCGTCGCGCACGCTGCTGTACAACATCGTTGAGGATCGCTGGGACGAGGAGCTGCTGCGGATCTTTGGCATTCCCGAGAGCATGATGCCGGAGGTGGTGTGGTCCAGCGAGAGCGTCGGACGCGTGAGCAGCGGGCTGGGGCCGGGCGATGTGGAGATTGCGGGGATTGCCGGCGATCAGCAGGCGGCGCTGTTCGGGCAGCTGTGCGTGGCGCCGGGCGATGCGAAGTGTACCTACGGGACGGGCTGCTTTCTGCTGGAGCATATTGGGGAGCGATTCCGGCTGTCGGGGCAGCGGCTGGTGACCACCCTGGTGTGCAGCACGGCGAAGAAGCTCGAGTATGCGCTGGAGGGCAGCATCTTTATCGGCGGCGCGGTGGTGCAGTGGCTGCGGGATAACATGCGGTTCTTTCCCTATGCGCCGGATGTGGAAGGGGTGGCGGCGAGCGTAGCCGATTCGAATGGCGTGGTGTTCGTGCCGGCGTTTACGGGGCTGGGCGCGCCGCACTGGGATCCGTATGCGGCGGGGATGATTATCGGGATCCGCCGGGATACGGGGATTGGGCACATTGCGCGGGCGGCGATCGAGAGCATCGCGTTTCAGGTGGCGGACGTGCTGCGGGCGATGGATAAGGATACGGGGATTCCCTGCCGCGAGCTGCGGGTGGATGGCGGGGCGGCGGCGAACAATCTGCTGATGCGGTTCCAGGCGGATCTGCTGGGGCTGCCGGTGCATCGGCCGGCGATGCTGGAGACGACAGCGATGGGCGCGGCGTATCTGGCGGGGCTGGCGACGGGGTTTTGGGAGAGCGTGGACGAGATTGCGAAGACGCGGGCGGATACCGTGTTCGGCCCGGGAGGGGATCGCAGGCGGACGGAACGGATGTACGCGCGATGGCATAACGCCGTGGAGCGGGCGCGGGGATGGAATGCGGCGGACGCGCATGCGGGTGACGCGTAAAGCGGCAGTGGTTTTACGGGCGTCCGCGAAGAAGCCTATGATGAGGGCCGGCAAGTGAAATTTGCTGATGGCCCGGCATGGCCAAGGCCGGGCGCAATCGGGAAGCAGGGGCGTAATGTGTCTGGCGATTCCGGGCAGGGTGGTCGAGACCTTCACGCATGAAGGCCTGCACATGGCGCGGGTACAGTTTGGCGGGGTGACGCGCGAGGCCTGCCTCGATTACGTGCCGGAGACGCAGGTGGGCGAGTACGTGCTGGTGCACGTGGGGTTCGCCATCAGCCGCGTGGATGAAGAAGAGGCGCGGCGGACGTATGAGGCGCTCGCGGAGCTGGATCAGCTGGCGGAGCTGGAGGCGCCGGTGGTGGACGAAGGGACTGGCCGTCGGCAGTAATGCGGGGCGGCGCGAGCGGGTCGGCAGAGATGAGCGGAAGCAAAGTCGATGAGCGTGCGGAGACCGGTGCTCCTTTGGGCCCGTTCGGCGCGTGTCCGCTGCCGATCTTCGAGCATCCGCACATTGTGCTGGGGCACGGCAGCGGAGGAAAGCTGTCAGCCGAACTGATTGAAAAGGTTTTCGTCAGCCGGTTCAGAAACCCGACTCTGGAAAAGATGGACGACCAGGCGGTGCTGGAGATTGGCGGCGCGCGGCTGGCGTTCACGACCGATTCGTTTGTGGTGACACCGATCTTCTTCCCGGGCGGCGATATTGGATCGCTGGCCATGAATGGCACGGTGAACGATCTGGCGGTGGGCGGCGCGAAGCCGCTGTATCTGGCGGCGGCGTTCATTCTGGAGGAGGGACTGGCCGCCGCGGATCTTGCGCGCGTGGTAGATTCGATGGCCCTGGCGGCGGAGAACGCCGGCGTGCAGCTGGTGACCGGCGACACCAAGGTGGTCAATCGGGGCAAGGGCGACCAGGTTTTCATCACCACGACAGGGATTGGGCTGGTGGATCGCGGGACGCGGTTGTCGGCGGATCATGCGCGGCCGGGAGACAAGATCCTGCTGAGCGGCTATGTCGGCGATCACGGGATCACGATTTTGTCGCAGCGGGAGAACCTGGAGTTTGAGAGCACGCTGGAGAGCGACTGTGCCGCGCTGCACGGACTGGTGCGGGTGATGCTGGACGAAGCGGAGGCGGAGGGCGCAATCGAGGGCGTGCGGGTGATGCGGGATCCGACGCGCGGCGGCGTGGCCACGGTGCTGAACGAAATAGCGGGACGCTCGCGGGTGGGGATGGTGCTGCGGGAGCGGGAGATTCCGGTGCGGGATGCGGTGCGCGGCGCTTGCGAGATGCTGGGGCTCGATCCGCTGTATGTGGCGAACGAAGGCAAGCTGGTGGCGATTGTAGCGCCGGAGATTGCGGATCGCGTACTCGCGGCAATGCGGCGGCATCCGCTGGGCGCGGAGAGCCGGACGATCGGCGAAGTCGTGGAAGCGCATGCGGGCATGGTGCTGATGAAGACTTCGGTGGGCGGCACGCGGGTGGTGGATGTGCTGTTTGGGGAACAGCTGCCGCGGATCTGTTAAAGGGCAGGGAGTAGGGTGCAGGGATCAGGTGAGGGTGGGAATGCGGCCTTCCTGCGTAAGGGCGAGAATAAGTATCAGATACTGTGGCGTGTGCAGCGGGGCAGGGCGTGCATGAGCTTTCGATTGCGCTGAGCATGATCGACCGCATCCAGGAAGAGGCGGCGCGGCACAGCGGGACGGTGCGCGCGGTGCAGGTGAAAATCGGCGTGCTTTCCGGTGTGGATACGGAGGCGCTGCGGTTTGCGTGGGAGATTGCGCGAGCGGGCACTGGCCTGGACCAGGCGGAACTGGAGATTGAACGCGTGCCGCTGCGGGTGCGGTGTCCGGGTTGCGGCGAGGTGCATGCGCCGGAGATTCAATCGATCCTGTGCCCGCGATGCGTGACGCCGGAACAGGATATTTTGCAGGGGAGAGAATTGGAGCTGACCGCACTGGAGATGGAAGGATGACCACGCGGCTGGTCGAGGTACGCGCGCGCATTCTGAAAGAGAATGACGTGCTGGCGCGGCAACTGCGGGAGCGTTTTCGCGAGGCGGGCGTGTGTGTGGTGAGTTTTGTGTCGAGCCCGGGCTCGGGGAAGACGGCATTTCTGGAAAAGCTGATGGCGCGCATGACGGCGCGGCATCGGATTGCGGTGCTGGTGGGCGATCTGGCGACAGAGAACGACGCGACGCGGCTGGCGCGGGTCTGCCCGCAGGTGCGGCAGATCACGACCGGGACGATTTGCCATCTGGACGCGAAGATGATCGCGACGGCGCTGGAGGGATGGACGCTGGAGGAGCTGGACTTTCTGTTGATCGAGAATGTGGGGAATCTGGTTTGCCCCTCGAGCTACGATCTGGGCGAGCAGATGCGGGTGGTGCTGCTTTCGGCGACCGAGGGGGAAGACAAGCCGCTCAAATATCCGACCATCTTCAATACGGCGGACGTGGCGCTGATCACGAAAATCGATATGGCCGCGGCCGCGGAGTTCGATCGGGAGGCGGCGCATCGAAGCATTTTGAGCGTGCGGCCGGGGATGCGGATTGTGGAAGTTTCGGCGAAGACGGGCGAGGGGATGGAGGAAGCGGAGGCTTTGCTGGAGGGGTTGCGGACGCCGGCGGGATCCGCTGCCGGATAAAAGTATCTGATGCAGTTACAAAAATCCCTGGCCCCGCGGGAGAGGCCAGGGATTTTCTGTTTGACCCTTCTGTTTATTGCTGCGGGTCGATTTCGGAGGTAAAGGTAGACGCGGGCAGGCCGTCGGCGTTGTAGAGATTGTTGGGGACAAAGCCCATCCAGGCATAGCGGACATAGACGGGGTCTTTGAGGTCCGGCGCGGAGACAAGGACGGTCTGGCCTTCGATGCGGGCCTGGGCGGGGACGAAGTGGTGATCCGCACCAGCGACTTCAAAGGCATCGACGGGCTTGCCGCGGGAAGTGAGGCCGTCGGCATGGTCGAACCAGACGCGCAGCGCGGTGGTGCCGTCGGGCTGCATTTCGGACGTAGCCTGGCGGAAGAGCGGCGAGGCGTAAGAAACATTTTCGCCGTAGGCGATGTGACGGGCAGCGAGGGCCAGGCGCGCGGCGACGGTCTGCTTGTCGGGAGGATGGACATTGTCGGCCTCGCCCACGTCGAGGGTGACGGCCATGCCGGTTTTGGCGACGGAGAGGGTTCGGCGCTGCGCGTCGCGCACCAGGCCCCAGTCCTCGCCGGGTGAATTGAAGCTGGAAATCTGCACGAAGAAGAACGGCAACATACCCTGCGCGAACTGGTTGCGCCAGTCGCCGATGAGGGCGGGGAAGAGCGTGTCATAATACTGAGCGCGGCCGGGTCCGGAGTTGGTTTCGCCCTGATACCAGATGAAGCCGCGGACGGAGAGCGGGGTGAGGGGCGCGATCATCCCGTTGTAGAGGGCTGCGGGAATCCACGACTCCTGATCGGGATGCCACTCGTGATGCGGCAGCGGTTTGCCGGCGGCTTTGGCGGCTTCGTCTTCGCGCTTCTCAGCGGCGATCTGGGCATCTATGCCGCTGAGCTCGTCGGCGAAGCGGGCGCGCGCGGCGAAGGCGGGCAGCAGATCGGGATGGCTGCCGAGGGTGTCCATCGAAACCCAGGAGTCGGCCGGCGTGCCGCCCCAGGTGGAGTCGATCAGGCCGACCGGGACGTTCTCGCGGGCGGCGATTTCGCGGCCAAAGAAGTAGGCGACGGCGGAGAAGGTGGTCGCCGTATCGGGAGTGCAGAGGGTCCAGGTATCCGGCTCGTCGTTCAGGGGATACTCAGAGCTCTTGTGGTCGATGAGGAGCAGGCGGAGTTTGGGATTTGTAGCAGCGGCGATTTCTTTATCGGCGTCCCTGATGACGGCAGAACCGGGAAAGCCTTTGAGGGGTATTTCCATGTTGGACTGGCCGGAGGCGATCCACACATCGCCAACCAGAAGGTCGGTAACGGTGACGTCGGGGCCGTCGCCGCTGACGGTAAGGGTGTAGGGACCGCCGGCGGACTCGGGTGCGAGCCACAGGCTCCACGAGCTTTGCTGATCGGCCTGCGCAACGACGGATTGCGCGTGGAAACGCGCGGTGAGGTGCGCGCCCGGCGTGGCCCATCCCCAGATATGGATGGGGCGATCGCGCTGGAGAACGGCATGGTCGCTGAGCACGTGGGGGAGGCGAACGTCAGCGCGCAGGCCGCCGGAAAGAGACAGTGCGCACAGCAGCAGGAGAGCGATTCGAAGAGATTTCACAGACCCTCACACAGTGGAGCGGACGAGATGGCAAGCGCCGGGTTGATGACTTCAGGCAGCGAGCGAATTACCACCTTTGTGGCAGTCGCTTTTTGCTGCACGTTTCGGCTGCCGGATTAGAATTCTCTAATCTTTCCACCAACGCAGCCGATTCCCAGGGTGAAATGAAATTTTCATTCTACCTCGCAGCGCTGTTTGCGGCGCTGATGGCTTCTTCGTGCCGGGCGCAGGAAACCGCGCTGGTGGATGCTCCGGAACTGCCTGGGCCGCACTTGCCTGCGATGGCGCCGGAGCTGAGCGTGCCGGGCGGCGGTTCCGTGATGACTGCGGCCGCTGCGCCGATGGCGGTGGCTTCGTTGCCCGCGGTGCGGTCCAGGGCGGTGGGACTGAGCTGGACGGACTGGGGCCTGATCAGTGTTGCGTCGACGCTGCGGGTGCTGGATTACACCACGACGGAAACCTGCATGGAGCATCCGCAGATCTTTCAGGAAGAGATCCTGCCCAACGCTCTGGTGCACAACAAGCCGGGATTCGCAGCATTCGAGGGAAGCACGGTGGTGGCGAATTACTTCGCGTATCGCTCTCTGGCGCGGCATCACCGCTCCGCCGTGCGCGCGGGGCAGGCGGTCTACGACGGGCTCATGGGGACAGCGATTTCCATCAACTATTACGGGATCGAAAAGTATTTACATTGAGCGCAGGCCGGGGCCCGTAGCTCTCACCCCCAGGTGAATTCAATGGGCGCGTGGATCTCCGGGTGCAGGCTCTTGTGCACGGGGCAGGTGTGGGCGGCCCGTTCGAGCTTTTGCTGGTTCTCGGGGCTGAGGGTGTGGGGAACGTGGATCCTGACCCTCAGGCTGTGGATTCTTCTCGGCGCCGTGCTGCTCATCTCCTTTTCGACCGTCGCTGTGGCTCCGGCGATGTCGATCTCCAGGGTGCGGGCGAGAATGCCCATGACCGTCAGCGTGCATGTGCCGAGCGCGGTTGCGACAAGGTCCGTAGGAGAAAAGCTTTCGCCGCGCCCCTGATTATCGGTGGGAGCGTCGGTGCTGAGTTCGGCTCGGGAAGGACCGTGCACCGCGTTGCAGTGCAGATCTCCCTGATATTCGACCTGAATGGTGACCATGGCCTTCCCTGAAGGTGCGATGTGAAATTGCGACGGCCTTGCCCCCATCATAGGGTGCGGCATCGCCGGTCACAAGCTGACGTCGCGGCGGATTCTCATGCTGGGGCAACCTGGCAGCTCCGGCAAGGCGGCTGGAAATTAAAAGCCTGCCGCGAAATCGAGGCGAAATTCTTTGCGGAAGTGCAGCGCCGCCTGCGGGCGCGTAGATTTTCGCGATCTGTTCCGGCACGCTTTATTCCTGTGTATCCGTTGGAATGGAGCCGCCGCGCAGCAGAGTGGCGCCATCCAGTCCGGAACCGGTGTTGGTCTTGTTTGCGGATTGTGCCTGATGCCGGCTCTTGATTTCCTGAAGGCGGTCGAACCAAAGCTTTGCCTGGGTGCGGTCGCCGGCCTGAGTCCAGGTACGGCCAAGGAGGAAATACGCGGGCTCCAGATCCGGATCCATAGAAATCGCGGTCGTGAGCTCGGCGATCGCCTCATGGGGCTCGCCGCTCTTCGCAAGCAGTCTGCCGAGAACCTCGTGATCGAGCGCGCCGGCGTCGGGCAGAGCCGCAGCCCTCTTCGCAAAAACGAGAGCGCGGGGGGTGTCGTTCGCGCGCTCAAAGGCAACGGCCGCGTTGCGCGCAAAGATTACGGTGGAAGGGCTGAGGTCGGAGGCCCGCGCGTCCGATGCGGCGGCGTTGCGCGTGTCCCCCTGCGCGAAGTAGCAGAAGCCAAGCATGTCGTGCGAAAGCGCCAGCGAGGGATCTTCCGCAACCGCGGCCTGCAGCGTCGGGATCGCCTGGCGTGGTCCCTCCAGCGTGATCTGAGCGATGCCCTTCAACAGATCGCGCTGTGCAGCACGCGAGCCCTCAGCCCGCAGGCCGGTCAAGGCCTTCATCGCCTCCTGCGCATGATTCTGTTCAAGCCGGAGGCGGGCCAGGGCCAGCGCGTAATCTGCATTCGCGGGATCCAGACGGATTGCGGTCTGCAAATGCATCGCCGCGCGGTCGAGTGTCTGCGGGGCTGCCGATTCGATCTCCGCCAGCTGAAAGAGAGCACGAGCGTGATGCGGATTGGTGCGCACCGCTTGCTCGAAGGCTGCAGCCGCGTCCTGGGTGGCGCCCATGTCGGCTTCCGCTAGCCCCGTCAGATAAGAAGCTTCGCCGTCCGGATCCGATTCGAGGTTGGGCTGCAGGACCCGGATCGCCTCCGAGTCCTGATGAGTCTGCATGCAGGCGCGCGCCAGCATGAAATCGGCCTCGCGCCCAGGCTGCTCCTCCCGCAACTTTTCGAGGAGAGGGATCGCCTTTGAATCATCGCCCCGCTTCAGCAGAGCCTCGCTGACGCGGAGCAGAGCTTCGGCTGGCGCTGCATCCGGGCTTTCGCTCAGTAACTGTGCGGCCTCATCCAGATGTCCGGCGGCGATCAGATCCAGGGACAGGTGCTGGACGACGGCAGGGTCGCCTGGCTGTGTCTTCCACGCGGCCTGGAGATGCTCAATGGCTTCCGTCGTTGCATGCTTCTGTTCGAGGAGAAGCGCGAGATTGTATTCGGGCTCGAAGACTCCGGGCTGAGCCCTGAGCACCTGCCGCAACAAATCGATGGCCCGGTCCCGCTCCTCCAGATGGATCATGGAAAGGGCGAGATTGTATTCGGCGGGTAGAGAACCGGGCTGCATGCGCAGCGCTGCTTCGAAGTCGCCGGCCGCCTGGCGATACTGGTGCAGCTGATTCTCCGCGATGCCTCGCCAGGTCAGCGCGTCGGCGGAATGCGGGTCGGCCGCCACCGCCGCGGAGAACTGGTCTCTGGCGGCTGCGGCCTCGTTGCTCTGCAGCAGGCGCATTCCGCTGGCGATGTGTGCAGCGGCGGCATCTGAGGGAGCAACTGTGTGGCTTTGTGCCAGACCGGGGCAGGCCAGCAGGAAGAATGCCGGCCAAAGGAACATCGGCACACGGCACGAGCTGCGCGCTCCAGGACGACCGGTCGGCCGTCTCATGACGCTCGTTTACGTCGCTCGGCGGATCGTTGCAAGCGTGCCTCCTTCCTGAATCGACACGAACTGGTCTGCCGGGAGGTTGCGCAGGAGATCGGTCGCGCCGCTCGGCCAGTGAATTTCAAGCTGATCGACGGTGGTCTGATTTCCGAGCCCGAAATGAATACGCAGATCGCTCTGCGACAGGTAACTGCCTCCGCTGCGTACCTCGGCAATCTGCGCAAGCGAACCGGCGACACATCGCAGGCGAGCGCCGATGGCGCTGCGGTTGGACTTCGTGCCCACCAGCCGGATGTTGATCCAGTGATGGTGGTTGTCGCCCGTAAATTGAATGAGGGCAGGCCCCGCGTTCTGATTGTTGACGATGACATCGACCGAGCCGTCGTTATTGAAGTCTCCAAAGGCACAGCCGCGGCCGGTAGAAGGCGTGGTGATAACCGGGCCCGCCATAGCAGAGACATCCTCGAAGCTGCCGTTGCCGCGGTTTCGATACAGCTTGCGCGGCTCCCGATAAGTGATGCTGGAGTGAAGCCGGTCGAGCTCAGGGTAGACATGTCCGGAGACATAGAACAGATCGGCATAGCCATCGTTGTCGGGGTCGAAGAAGCCACAGCCCCAGGATACGTAGTTAGTTTCGGCGCCGAGTCCCGCCGGCCGGGTCACGTTCGTGAACATGGCCTCTCCGTCGTTGTGGAACAGATCGACGCCTTCGTTGGAAAAGTTGGTCTTGACGATATCGAGCCAGCCGTCGTTGTCGTAATCAGCCGCATCGACGCCCATTCCCGCCTGGCCCATGCCTTCGTCGCTGAACGCCACGCCGCGCAGGGTTCCTTCTTCGCGGAAGGTGCCGTCGTGGTTGTTCATGAAGAGAAGGCTGGCCGTGGTATCGCTGGCCATATAAATGTCGGGCCAGCCGTCGTTGTCGAAGTCCGCCACCAGCACACCGAGCCCATAAAAGTTTTTCGCGCGCAGGATTCCCGCTTTCTCCGAGACATCGGTGAAGGTGCCGTCGCCGTTGTTGTGATACAAGGTGCTGGTTTCGCCGATCAGGCCTCGCGGACCGCAGTTGACGGGAAGACCGCGGAACATGCAGTACGGGTTCGCACCCGGATCGGCCGCGTTCTGCAGCGAGAAGTCGACGTAATGGGTGACGAACAAATCCAGCTTGCCGTCGCGATCGTAATCCAGGAAGGCACAGCCGGTGCTCCAGCGCGTGGGATCCCCCGCTACTTTGGCTTTGCGGCCCACTTCGGTGAAGGTGCCGTCGTGGTTGTTGTGGTAGAGGACGTCTTCGCCCCAGTAGGTGACAAAGAGATCTTCGAATCCATCGTTGTCGTAGTCTCCGACGCAGACACCCTGGCCCCAGCCACAGCGGGTGAGGCCGGCCTTTTCTGTCACGTCGGTGAAGGTACCGTCGCGATTATTGTGGAAGAGCTTGTTGCTGTGGTGCTCGCGGGCGACTGCCTCATCGAAGCTGGAGCCGTTTACGAGGAAGATGTCGAGCCAGCCATCGTTGTCGTAGTCGAAAAAGGCCACGCCGGAGCCGGTGGTCTCCATGATGTACTTCTTGGCTTTGTCTCCGCCACAGACCTGGAAAAAATTCAGATGGGCTGCGGCCGTCACATCGCGCAACGAGAACCCAGGGGGAGAGCCAGGCGTTTTCAGCGCCGGAGAGCCCAGGGCCGGAATTACCGCTGCATGGGCTAAACGGGCGCTGGCTTCCAGGAAAACTCCGGCAGCGGTGCCGAAAAGAAAATCCCGTCGGCTACAGGGGCGAAGCAAGCGTTGCTGAGGAGAATTGCTGCAGGGGTGCCGCTTCATTGCCGCGTGAAACCTGGAGCGGACGCCTTGCCACTCAGCAGGGCGTCGAGTCTGCCTTGAAAGGATTCGCCTTTCTCACTCTGCAGGCGATTGAAAATCGCGAGTTCTGCTGCGGCTTTGTCCAGCTTGCGCTGCTGGCGGTAAGCGGTCATGAGCACGTAATGCGCGGCGGCGCTGTCGGGATGTTCAGACGTGATGGCCTGCAGTTCGGTTACGGCTGCATCGGTCTGCCGCAGTTCCAGGAGGATTTTCGCCAGTCCGATGCGCGCCTCGATGAGAGAAGGATCCAGCTGTGCGGCCTGTTCGTAGAGCGGCTTCGCCTGGTCGAGTGCATGGCGATGCATTTCGATGTCGGCCATGGCCAGATCCACAACCGCCGATTGTGGGCTGATCGTCTTTTCCTTTTGGAACTCGGCCATCGCCTTCTCGTCCGCGTCGGGATCGCCTTTGCGCAGGTAAAGCTGACCGATCCGGTAGTGCAACTGAGGAAGCGCGGTCTGCTGCTGGAGGGCGAGCGCGTATTCGCGGATCGCCTGATCGTAGTTGTTTTGCGCCTCGTACACTTCGCCGGCCAGCTCATGAACGCGATACGACTCCGGATGCCTGGCAATCAGTTCGCCGGCGCTCTGGTTCCAGAGGCGCGTGAAAAGTTCCGCCGACTCATAAAGGACATCCGGATCATCGGGATAGAGCTGCCTCAATTTCGCTACCGTCCGGACCGCCGGCACCGGATCGGCTGCGCGGGCTGAGCAGGCAAGCAATGCGAGTCCCGTGACTCTCTGCAAATTTCCTTTCGGCTGTTGCTCGAAGTTCTTCGACAGCACTGGTTCAGCATCATTGCACTGTCCAAGGTCCGCGCGGCTGAGCGCCAGGAATAATTCGGCCCGGCCGGCGGAGGGATCGATCGCGAGGGCTTTCTGCAGGGCTTCCGCCGCCTCATGGAGACGGCCGGATCCGTACAGCAGAACGCCGAGGCCGGTCCATGCGTCAGGATTCAGCGGGTCGAAAGCCAGGATCTGGCGATACTCCTGCTCAGCGCCGGTCAGATTGTGCGCGAGCAAATCCTGTTCTGCCTTCTGCGCGTGCTGTTCGGCCGGGCTGCCAGGGGCGGACTGCGCCCACACCATGCAGCAGACGGTCAGGAGGAGGCCGGATCCAAAAGCGGGAATACTGCGGGCCCATCCCGTTCGCATAGGGGGATTCCCTCGTAACGCACTACTCTAGCGGGTTCCTGCGGCAGGCGGCAACGGCTGAGTTCCCGCTGATCAGAACAGCATCTTGAGCGCGAACTGTACGATTCGCCCATCGCGCGCGCTGGTCAGCTGGCTGAAGGTTCCATCCCCTACCCCGCTGTCCGGGTTGAAGAAGTTCGGGTGATTGAAGAAGTTGAAGAATTCGGAGCGGAACTGCATTCTTACCGTTTCGCGGACCGGAAACTCCTTAAAGAGCGAGAAGTCCATGTTTACGAGGCTCGGACCAAACAGGAAATTCCTCGAGGTGTTGCCGAAGGTGCCGTTCGCAGCCTCCTGGAATGCGGCGGAGTTGAAGTAAGAGCGCACGCCCCGGTGGGCAGGCGCGATTCTCTGGCCAGGAACAAAATCGGCAAAATCACCGCCGATTCCGGTAGCTGCCGTATCGTTCGAGCTGTTGATGGTGTAGGGCGATCCAGTCTGCCAGTCCAGGATTCCCTGGTTTTGCCAGTTATTGATCACTCCGCCCACGATTCCGTGGGCAGCGCCCCATTTGGGAAACTGATAGATGTAGGAGGCGGTGACGCGATTCGCGACGTCGCTGTCGCTGGGCCCGTAGTTCAGGCGGAAGTCCGTCGGATCGCGCGGGCCCAGACCACCCTCAGCTCCATAGGAGATGAGGTCGAGGTATTTGCTCCAGACATACGAGCCCAGAAGGCTGAAGCCGTTGGAATAACGATGATTGATCGACACCGCCAGCGCGTGGTAGGTTGACCAGCCCTGGTTCGCTTCTTCCTGGGTCTGGCCGAGGCAGGGGGCATCGGTCACACCCGGCCTGCAGTCATAGGCGAATTGCCTGCGCAGGTTGATGGTGTTGATGTTGGTGGCGAGGCTGACATTCGGGTCATAGCTGGACAAGGGCGCCCAGTTGATATCACGGGACAGGAAGAGGTGGGTGCCCTTGTTGCCGATGTAGGAGAGGGTCAGCACGTAATTTTTGGCGAACTCCTGATCGACAGTCAGGTTCCACTGGCTGGCGTAGCCTTCGTTGAAGTCGGGTGGCAACACCGTGCCTTCTGCGGAGGTCGGCCATTGTCCGCCATACGACGGGCTGAAGGCCGCACGCTGTGCAGCTGTCCGTGGAATCACGAAGGGGAAGGGATTGAGGGTGTTGGTGTTGGTGAAAATGTTCGTCCCACTCAAACTTGACTGGGGATTCGACGTGCTCACGCCATTGATGATCAGGTTCTCATCAAAGGGCTGCGCGGTCGAATAACGATTCCAGGCAATCAGGCGCGCCTGATCCCAGAAGAGCCCGAAGGCGGCGCGAATCGAAGTCTTGTCGCTTTTGAAGGGGCTGATGTTCACACCGACCCGAGGCGCAACATTCTTCCATCGATTCGGGACCATGGCACGCGGACAACCCGGGTCTCCATGACCGAGAGAACTTTGTCCAAGGGGAGGGCCGGGGAAGGTGAATCCCGGAGGCGCGGTCGGATAAAATGTTGACAGCGACTTGAAGGTTGGATCGAAGCAGATCTGGTCGTTGTAGTTGTCGACCGGCGGCAGGAAGGGCTCCCAGCGGAAGCCGGCATCCACGGTCAGCTTGCGCGTGGCCTTCCAGGTATCCTGCGCGTACAGGTCCACAGCGTTGTGGCGCAGATCGCTGAACACTTCGGTCTGCAGGTTGAAGTAGTTCGGCAATCCCATCAGCAGATCGGCCAGAGCGTTCAGCGAGCTTGCATTCGTCCCTGGAACATCGGTGTATTGTCCGTTGAAGGTGAAGTCGGGATCGGTGAAGTAGTCTTCAACGCGATTGACTGACTCGCGGCGGTAGTCGCCGCCGAAGGCGATGGTGTGGTTGCCGCGAACCCAGCTGACGAAGTCGGTGTATTGCCACGTCTGGCGGTTCTGAACGAAGGTTCCGTCTCCGCTGTTTGAATAGCTGCCGTTGACGTTGACATACAGCTCAGTGTCGATGCCTGCCCGGGAGGTTCCCGGCATACTGCCAAAGGTATCCCAGCCGTCGGAGGCGAGGGTGCCGCGATGGTGGGCGATTCGCGTGAATCCAAAGACCGCGGTGTTGATGAATTTGGGTGTGAAGCTGTGGTTCCAGTCCAGCGCTAAGTTCTGGTTGCGGAAATATTTGTCATGAGGCAGGTTGATGTTGCCGGCGCCGATGCCGGTCGACAGGTCCTGATTGTAGAAATAGCGCCCGAAGAATAAATCCTTGCTGCCAAAGTTCTGATCGATTCGCCCCAGATACTGATCTTCATTGAGGCTGTCTTCGTTGTCCGCTTCGGGAGAGTGATAGGTATATCCCCCCGTCGGGTTGTTCGGGACAAAGTTCAGCACGCCCTTGATCATGGCCCTGGCGGTCGGGTCGATGCGGTCCGCGGGAATCAGACCGTTGGGAAAGGGCGCTCCGGTCAACGGATCGGCAATGGAGCCGGCGGGGAATTGCGCGCTGCCATCGCTGGTCATATTGGGATTCTCTGCGGCGGTCAATACCGTACCGATGGTGATGGTTTCGTCCTTGCGCTGGCGTGTGCCCTGGTAATACCCGAAGAAGAACGTCTTTCCTTTGAGGATGGGACCGCCAACATCGCCGCCAAACTGATTCAATTTGAATGCCGGCTTCGCTTCCCCGGGAATGTCGAAGAAGTTGTGAGTATCGAGCACGGTGTTGCGGAAGAACTCAAAGGCTCCGCCATGAAACACATTCGTTCCGGCATGGGACGCCGCATTGATCAGGCCTCCCGAACTGCGGCCATACTGAGCCGTGAAGTTGCTGGTCTGGATGTCGAACTCCTGCAACGCGTCGGGCGAGGGGAAGACCGGGGCCGTCGACAGGTAGGAGTCCGTCATGTCGACGCCATCCAGCAGGTAGTAATTGGAGCCGGGCCGGTTTCCATTCACGACGACTCCCTCGTGCTGGCCCTGTCCGTGCGCCACGTTGTCGTTGTCATAGGAAACGCCGGGCATGATGTACTGCAGCTGCAGGGTGTCGCGCCCGTTCAGGGGCAAATCGACCACGCGCCGCTCATCGATCACCTGACTGATGGTGGCGTCCACCAGATCCACACCCTGGCCGGTGTCCCCCGTGACCGATACGGTCTCCGTGCTGGAGCCGACATTCAGCTTCGCATTGACGGTGATGTTCTGGTCGACGTCGAGCACGATTCCTTTTTGCTCGTACACCTGAAATCCCGCCGCCTCCACTCGGATGGTGTAGTTGCCGACAGGCAGGATGGGGAAGATGTAGTTGCCCTCGGTGTCCGAAGTCGTCGTCCTCGATTCGTTGGTGCCTTCGTTGATCGCGGTCACCTTCGCGCCGGGCACGGCTGCGCTCGAGCTGTCATTGACGGAACCTACGATTTTTCCGGTGGGTCCAACGGCGTGGGCAGCAGGAACGAGGCTCAGCAGCACGAACACAGCCAACCCCGAACATATGGAGAGATGGGTGAGGAACTTCTTCATAGCGCCTCCTGCGAAAACAGCCGTCAATCTCTGTTTTGGCAGGTCGTTCCAGCGGCGTGCACAAAGGAACTGGAACAATCTGTCGGTAGGTCTGCCGGTAACCGGGAGGCGAACGGCAGGGGAGTGGGCCTCGTTGTAAACAGCGCGCGAAGAAAGCGTTTACTAAATCGGGCAAAAAATATAGCACCGGCACTTTTGCAGTGTCAACGAAAACAATCAACCGCTTTACCAAAGACAATCCTCTGGACGAGCGGGACCGCTTCATCGGGGCTGCATCGCAGATTCACGGCAAGCGGCTCACGTATGCGGTACTGACCGGCAAGGTGGGAGAAACGGCGCCGGAACCGCTCTCATTGGCCGGATAGGTTGAAGAAAGCTCCCGTGCTATGGCCGGATGGATCCATACGTTTCCGGGCCTGAAGGCCGCCAATCTCATGCCTCCATTTCCCCGTCTCGAAAGAGTGGGTTGGAAATGGTTCGAACGGCAGCCTCAGGGGCTGAAGCCCATCGGCTTTGGCAATCTTTGCGGCACGACTGAAAGTCGTGCCCTGATACAAAGACTCGAGCCCAGATCCAGCTTGCAGAAGAATTCGTTGTTTTGAAGGGGCACAGCTCCAGCTGTGTTCCCGCAGCCTCTTCAGGCCGGGGAAATGGCTGCGTGAGATTTGGGGCCTTCAGGCCCGGAAATGGATGGAATTACGCGGTCACGGCGCTAGCGGATAATCCCGCGCTCCGCCTTTTCCACGAACTCGACCAGATACTGCACATCGGCTGACTGAATTCCCTCTTCACGGAGCCGGGCGATCGCCTGCCCGATATTCATCTTTCCTGCCAGCAGGAAGCGGAAGGCGTGGTGGATCACGCGCAGGCGCTCCCGGTCGAAGCCGTGCCTCTCCAGCCCCACCTTGTTGATGCTGTACGCATGCACCTCGCGTTTGGCTGAGGTCAGCGAGAAGGGCAGCACATCCTGGGTGATGGTCGTGCCGCCGCCGATGTAGGAATAGCGCCCGATGCGGCAGAACTGGTGCACCGGGCAGAGGGCGCCGACCGTGGCGTAGTCCTCCACCGTCACGTGCCCCGCCAGCGTCGCCGCGTTCGCCAGAATGCAGTGGTTGCCGATCACGCTGTCGTGGCCGATGTGGGTGTACGCCATGATCAGGCAGTGACTGCCGATCTGGGTCGTTCCACCGCCGCCCGCCGTGCCCCGCGAGATGGTCACGCCCTCGCGAATCGTGTTGTCATCGCCCAGCGAAACCCCGGTAGGCTCGCCGCGATACTTCAAGTCCTGCGGCGCCACGCCCACGCAGGCGAACGAATAGAAGCGGTTCCTGGCCCCGGCGCGCAGGTTTCCGTCCAGGACGACATGCGAAATCAGCTCGCAGCCTTCCCCGAGAATGACGTTTGGCCCCACCGTGCACCAGGGGCCAATCACACAGGATTCGGGAATAACAGCGGTGGGAGCGACAATCGCTGTAGGGTGAATACTCAATCCCGTGTCACCATTTCCACCGCAGCTTCTGCCGGAGCACTCTCGGCCGGCGCGCTCTGCCGCGGGACCAGCTGGCACATGACCACCGCCTCGCAGGCGAGTTTGCCGTCCACGGTCACGCGGCCTTCCATGCGGACGGCTCGCGGCCGCCAGTTCAGCACGCTGATCTCGATGCGCAGCTGATCCCCCGGCACCACCGGCCGCCGGAACTTCGCGCGCTCGATCCCGGTAAACACCATCAGCATCTTGTGCCGATCCGGAATTTCGGGCAGCAGCAGGGTCCCGCCCGCCTGGGCGATCGACTCCACCACCAGCGCCCCCGGCATAATGGGGAAATCCGGGAAATGCCCCTGGAAAAACGGCTCGTTGATGGACACATTTTTGATGGCGACGATTCGCTTCTTCCGCTCCACTTCGATGATCCGATCGATCAGCAGAAACGGGTAGCGGTGCGGCAAAATCTCCATGATGTCGCCGATTTCCAGCACCTGCCGGCCATCCAGAATCGCATTTGCAGTTTCCATAGGTCGCAGGGCCGATTATAACTGGCAGCAAACCCTGTTTGCCCCGAGTCGCCCCCGCTCGAAAGTGTGCCGGTTTCCCACCGGCGCCCTTCCCTCGCTGCCGGCGTTCGGCGCGGGCGGAAAACCAAAGTGACGGTCAGCGATCGCTTTCCTCAGGATCGCCGGGAACGAAGCACCCCGGGGGCGCACTACACTAGTACCCATGGCTCCCCCAGGCCTTGCGATTGACGAGGTGTCAGAGAATGCCTGTGGCTGAGCGGCTCTATTATGCGGATTCTTTCCTGAAGGGCTTTTCCGCGGCCGTGTCCGATGTTCGCGAGGTCTCCCGCACCGAGGGCGATGCAGTGTGGCAGCTGGCTTTCGACCGCACCGCGTTCTACCCCACCAGCGGCGGGCAGCCTTCCGATACCGGTGTTTTGCGCGCCATTTCCCGCGGCGGCGCCGCCCTCGACATCCCGGTGGAATCCGTGGAAGAGGACGAGCACGGCGAGGTCTGGCACTTTGTCCGCAAGCCGCTGACGGCGGGCACGCACATTGAAGGCCACATCGACTGGCAGCGCCGCTTCGACCACATGCAGCAGCACACCGGCCAGCACCTGCTCTCCGCAGTCTTTCTGCGCGAGTTGGAGGCGCCCACCGTCTCCTTTCATCTCGGCGAAGCCTCGTCGACCATCGATCTGGCCATCGCGCCCATCGCCCATCACACTCTCGAGCGCATCGAACGCCTGGCCAACGAGATCATCGCCGAGGACCGGCCGGTGACCGCCCGTTACGTATCGCGCGCAGAGGCGGAGGCCATGCTGGCCGCCGGGGAGCTGCGCAAACTGCCTGACCGCGCCGGCGATATACGCATGATTGAGATCGCCGATTGCGATCGCAATGCCTGCGGAGGCACGCATGTTCGCTCCACCGGCCAGATCGGCGGCCTTCTTCTTCGCGGCATCGAGAAGGTGACGCGCGGCCTGCGTGTCGAATTTGTCTGCGGCCTGCGTGCGGTCCGCACCGCCCGCGCGGACTTCTCGATCCTGAGCCAGCTGACCGCCGGCCTTTCGGTCGGAGCCCCCGATCTTCCCTCCGCCATCGAACGCCTCAAAGCCGAGGTGAAATCCGGCGCAAAGGAGCACCAGCACCTCATCGAGCAGCTGGCTGACTACCATGCCGTGCGCCTCGCCGTCGAAGTCCCCATCGAGAAGGGCCTGCGCCTGGTGCAACGCTCGTGGCGGGACCGCGACGCTGCCTACATCCGCCTGCTCGCCTCGCGTTTGACCACCGCCGCGCCGTCCACGGTCGCGATTCTCTCCTCTGAAGAAACCGCGCCGGCCCGGGTCTTCCTCGCCCGCAGCATCGATTTCGATTTCAACTGCGGTCAACTGATGAAGCAGACGCTGGCCACACTGGGTCTGCGCGGGGGCGGCTCCGCCGATCTGGCCCAGGGCGACGTTCCATCCGCCCAGCTGGGCGCGCTGCGCGATGCTCTGGTCGCAGCCGTGCACGCAGCCGTCGCCGCGTCCCACAATGAACGGCATTTCTGATGGACACGGTGTGCGCCGCCAGAGGTTGGCGTAGCGGGGCTCGATACCGTAAAATCAGAGATGCCTTCCGCGTCGTGGGGCTATAGCTCAGCTGGGAGAGCGCATCGTTCGCAACGATGAGGTCGTCGGTTCGATCCCGACTAGCTCCACCATAAAGTCTCAAGATCCGTGCGATTTTGCACTTTTCATCACACATTGTCCAGTTCCCCCGCAAAATAACAGCCTTTGGCTCTGGAAGGACACAGGAGAGAACTCTCCGCTGGCAGGATTCGGCTGGAAATCCGCGCCATTCTCTAATCGGGAAACGGCGTGTGTCCTTCCGCTATCGGAGATTTCTGGCGATTCTCGGCTTCAATGCAATCTTAAGGACGCGGGGCGCCTTGCGCGACTGGCGCATACCTCCTGAAAGCTAGCGCAAAGCCGACTTTCGGGTATAAATCCGTTTCAGAGTGCATTGGCGATGATGCGGCAACTGAGGTATCCAGTGGATGTATACGCCAGTTCCCGACCTGTTATTGGGGTTGCTCAGTGGAATCTTAAGAGAGCGTGGTACATGCTAATTGGAGGCATGCCTCTTTTCCTGCCGTGAACCGAGACCTGCATATCCGGAACGGCTGGAATGATCTTCGCCGGGCTGAGAGTGTTTCCCTTCGATAAGCGATACTTGGCTCTGCTCGCGTCCAACGCTGCGCGGATTTTCGCGATCCAATGTGCCGCCTCTTTCGCCTGAATGTAGCCGATCATGCCCCCGTCATTCTGTCGTGCTCCATATTCCCCCTTCAAGAACAGACCCAATCCATCAGCACCCAAGTACTTACCAACAGAGGAAGCTTCACTTAGACGCTTCGCTTCGAAGTGAATCCGTGGTTTTTCACCGCGCTGCGTGTGAACCAGCTCAATATCGATCCTTCTTCTTTTCTTGCCTAGCCTATTGCCATCATTCACCGGCGGATCGTCTGCCACATCAAAGTGAGCCATCCAGGACGGCGCGCCTGGTTCCTCGATGACCTCTTTCATCTTTCTTACTAGCTCTCCTGTGATCACTGGTTCTTCGGAGGCCGCAAAGTCACATGGGGTCATTCGCTGATGCCCGCGAGCGAGAATTTCGAACCCTTTTCTAATAAACGCCGCCCGATAGTCCACCCCAGCTTTTGATTTGGCTCGTCCCTGTGTCATGCCTCAGCGGGCTCCATACGCTCCGCGATGATATCTCCCGCATCAAGCGCGGCTTGGCTACGCATCCAATGAAATCGCTGAAGTGGTTTCAGGATGTAGGTGTCATCTCCGTCGTATAGCCTCAGATTTCGATTGAAGTAGAGCCATTGCGAGGGCTGTTCGGCGATCAGCCCGAGGATCTCCGACACTTGATCAGATTGAGCCTTGGCAAAGGGAATGACAACCCGTTTAGTTTGCGCTGCAGATGGGTACCTAACCTGCGCGAGAGCGAACCCTTCCCCTTCAAATACCTGAACCGAGTGCCGCGCGCCGTATTCCGCTACAAAGTCGTCGAGGGTGGATCTCAGTGCTTTCGCGTAGGACTCAAGCTCAGGAGTCGTAGGCCTTCGAACAGCCGCTTCCCCCATTCGGCCATCTAGTAAACCCATGCGAACGTTCACGAAATCGTCCACCACCGATGCACGAGTCCAATCAAGACCAAAAGCTGAATTCACCAAATCATCAGCCTGCCGGAGCAAAGAGGCTTTGCTCTCGCCAAGGGCAGCGACGAGCTTGTCGTGCAACGATGACCACGCTGATAAGTCTGTGTCTCCCGAGAATGGGATCGGCATTTCCCGCAATGCTCTCAACGTGGCTCTTGGCCTCTTGGTGAGATACTCCGGAGACGTCAATGCTTGTTGGTACATCGCGAAGTCCGAGTTGATGAGGAGAGCGATCGCCCTAAGAAGGTGATTGTTCTCGGAAAAGATGCCAATTTGTCGCGGGGGAACGATCAGTTTCTCGTTGCTGTAGACCGCGAAAGTTCTCGCTGCGCCGACGACTAAGTGGGGAGGCTCGCATATGGCATATGGAACCTTGAACCGACCCTTCCTCACATACGTCTCTTCTGCGCTTAATTTCCGAAGTGAGCCGGACGGGAAAGTGAATGCTCTTTTTAGTTTTGCAAGCGGCGCGAGTTCGAGAATGTTGAGTCCTTCCAGCTCCGGGTGGTGTTCCAATTCTTCAGGTGCATCGGCCTTCCTGACTTGGAGGCCCTCGGCGATCTTCAGGACGCCTTCATCTTCCAAATCTCCGAGGTTCCTGTTCATCCGACGAACGCTCTCTAGCAGTCGAGTGTCAAGATGTGATCCCCAGGCGGCCAACTTCCAGGCCATCGAGCTGCCCCCGGAGATGTCTTTGTATGGTACGTCGCGAATCTCGCTGGTATTTACGGTAACGCTCCAGATGTCTCGGCGTTCGCGGCTTCGCGACGGTGCTTGCGAGACCTGGTTAGCGAGGAGAGGTGAGAACACTTCGACCGAATCCGGCTTGCCATTCGTCCTGGAAAAAAGCATCGTTGCTGCCGGCACTCTGCTTCTGCCCGCAAAAAGCACTTCTGCCAAGTTCGAAAAATTCGCCACTGCGATAAGTGAAGCAGTCGAGAAGAAACGCTCACGGAACCGTCGAGCCTCGTATTTAAATAGGCTGGACGCAGGCACAACCAGGCCAGCCAGACCATTGGCAGACAGCAGTTCCAGCGCCCTCCACGCAAAAGCCTCTGCTACCTGATTACCCCCTGTTGGCGCGTCTCTCCGATGTTTAAGCATCCACTGATCCACGGCCACGTCGAACGTTGTTAATTCCTTGGGGTTCAGCTCCTTCCAAGGAGGATTGCCAATGACCCAGTCATACGAGCCGAGAGAAGGAGCTGTGCCGTCCGAGAAGAGTTTGTCGTCAAAGGTGTCACCGTGAACTATGTTCCGGTTTGATAGATTCGGCAGTCGAAAGTTCGGAGTGGCCCGGAGATCCGGAGGCTGGATGTAATCAAGCAAGGTCAGCAGCAAGCTAAATTCTGCAACTCTACAGGCATCTTGGTCGGCATCAATTCCAAAAATGTGTTCGGTGAGCAGATCACGTAGTTCCGTTGGCCGGAGGCGCCGGTCTGACGCCGAAAGTTCTTGCTCAATCAGCCGCCGATAGCAATCAACGAGGAAAGCGCCAGAACCGCAGGATGGATCGATCACGCGCATGCCGCGCCGAAGAGGTAGTTTCCTTTCCATCTGCTCGACAACGTAGCTAACCAGCGGAGCGGGCGTGTAATATGCGCTAGCAGCCACGCCCTTCGATTCTGAACCCCGCTCCTCCCCAGGAGTATGTAGAAACTGTTCGTAAATTACTGAAAGAGTTTCGACAGGAATGAACGAGAAGTCGTAGGGCTCGAAGTTGAGGTGCAGTTGGTTGTCCGTGTCACCACTGAAGATCCCTGACACTATCTGAAGCTTCGCATCCCCGAGTTCTTCGACCCAAGAATCAGAAATCGGGAAAACCGAGCCATTGAGCCACTCATTCAGCTTAGTATTCAGTCGGGTGAAGCTCTTGGCGTTCGCGAATCGGCTGAACGACCTATCCCAGTCGAGGCCCCACTCTTCCAATCTCCGGTCGGAAAGAATGCCTCGCGCGCGAAGGTATTTCAGATAGACACACCTTCCAATCACGGAGTGGCTGAATTCCGGGGCGATGCCACCTTCGCGCATCCACAGGTTAAGCGTTAGTAGATTGTCGAGAAGTTTCCTGTCGACGCGTTGCTCGGGCCTGACGTGCTGGCCCCATTGCTTCCATACCTGGCCAGAGTCAATCGAGCCAGGACTCAGTACGGAGAGTGCCGATTCGATGTGGTGGAGGTCCGTCAATTCTTCGATGAGGCCTGGCTGCGCAGTATTGCGTGGTTCCTCATAACGGAATCCCGAATAGAGCCGAATTGTGCGGGGGGAGACAACGATCAGAAACGGAACGATGCCTTGATTCCAAACCCGTTTGTGTATCTTCCGTGCCTCTGACTCGTCCGCCGCCTTGCATACGTAGACGACGGGTATATTCCGCTCGTCGTGCGGATCGCGCAGCAGGTAGGCTCCGTGTAGACCGCACTCCTGGACGGCTTTTCGAAAAACGTGGCGGTTTTGCGGGCCAAGGACGAGCTCGTCGCCTACGGCATAGTTCGGCGAAGCACTGTATCCAACGTGATCGAGAACCGCTGAAAGTTCCATTGCCAGACGCTTCCGTAGGATGGCGCCTTGGGTAGCGTACTGCTCCGCAAAGGCGAATACAAGGCGAAACTGACGGAACGCTGAGATCGGCTAAACCTCGGCGAAGCTAAGAGAAATCAACCATGGACCGCTTTTCATGCGTCCAGTTTACTAGGGCAGGTCACCGACTGACGATATCAGGCCTTAGCGTAAATCGACCCGCCTCGATGCGAAGAGGCATCCGAAACGGGCCGAAACGGCCTGTGCGCTGGCACAGGCCGTCCAGCGATTGGGTAGAGAGAATCTCCTTCTCCCCGCGGGTTGGACTGAGGTTGGGTGCCCCAGCCGAAGTTGGGCGCAAGCCCGTTTATTGCCATCCGGACCTTAAGGTTGAGTTCATCTGAATCGGATAGCATTTACCAAACAAACTAAGAGCACGCGGACTACCGCGCAGCCGGGGAACGCTCCAGGGCAGGTTCAAAGCTTGCTCATCTCTGGTGCGCCATCACGAGTGCCGGGCCAGGATCATCTCTCAGGACAGGCCAGCCGATCGCGACCGAAAACGAATCGTTCACTCCTGAGGTCTGAATGGGCTGCTCCTGCGTTTTCTTCCTCTCTCTCTTTGCTCTCACTTCCGCCGTCCATCTGCCTGCACAAAGCTCGTTCGATCGATCCTCTTCCTCCCGGCCGCCCGCTGAAGCGCGCACCATCGCTCTCACCGTTCCTGACGGTACCCCCCTGCAGATCGGCCTTGTCCGAGAGGTGCGTGTGCGCAAGGCCGGCCAGTCGATCCAGGGCCGTGTCATGCAGCCCGTCTACGTCTTCGATCATCTCGTCATACCGACAGGCACGCAGGCGGCCGGCCACATCGTTGCCATAGCTCCCATCCCCGGCCGCAGCCGCGCTCTCAGCGCCCTCAATGCCGATTTCACTCCGGCCCATAAGCTGAGCGTCAATTTCGACCAGCTTATTCTTCCCGGCGGCCGCAGCATCGAGCTGCACGCAACCGTAGTTCCCGGTTCAGGACAGGTGATCCAGCTTGCCACCGCCGGCGAACATCAGAAGAACGCCGTGAAAGACGCCGCCGCCCGCAAGATGGAACAGGCGCGGGCGCAGTGGCACGACGCCATGAAGCAGATCGAGTCGCCCGGTCGCATGCATGTTTTCGCACGCTACGCCGTCGCCCAGCTCCCCGCGCACCCGCAGTACATCGATGCCGGGACCGTCTATTCCGCGGAGCTCTCGCGGCCGCTCGACTTCGGCAGCGAATCCGTCTCGGCGGCAAGCCTCTCCTCCATCGGTACCCAGCCCCCGCCCGGAAGCCTCGTCCACGCCATGCTGCTGACGGCTCTCGACTCGAAGCATACCCAGAAAGGCAGCGACGTCGATGCCGCGCTCTCCCAGCCGCTCTTCGATGAGGGACACCTCATCCTCCCCGCCGGCACCCGGCTTCGCGGCACCGTCCTTCAGGTGCGCCCCGCCCGCAGCCTGCACCGCAACGGACAGCTGCGCATCACCTTTCGCCAGGTTATCCTTCCCGACGGAGCGGAGCGGGCGGTCGATTCCAGTCTGCAGGGAGTTGAATCCGACGCCGCCGGCAACGTGCAGCTTGACTCAGAAGGCGGAGCCAAATCCACTCCGTCCAAAACCCGCTATCTTAGCACCGGGGCATCCGTCGGTCTGGCGCTGATCGGCAGCGGCGGCAAGAACGACGTCGGCACCGCCGGTCCCGTAACCGGAGGTGCAACCGGATACAAGCTCATCGGGATCATCGTCGGCGGCGCCTTCCAGAACCACACCTACGCCATCCTCATGAGCGCCTATGGAGGCGGCAGCTCCATCTACAGGAACTTCCTCGCGCGCGGACGCGAGATCATTTTCCCGAAAGATACGGTCATCGACATTGGGTTCGGTAACCGGACGACGCTGCCCATGCCCGGTGCCGATCGTGGACCCGCACGATGAAACTTCCTTCCGCGGCAGCCACAATCTTCATCCTCTTGTTTTTCGGCGCGCTCTCGGCGTTCTCACAAACCCAGCCTCCGACGCACAAATCCTCGGGCCCGTACACGTTTGAGGTGAACGCCGAAGAGGTCGTGCTGAACTGCACCGTCCTCGACAGCAAAGGTCAACTCGTCAACGGCCTCGACAAGAGCAACTTCAAGGTCACGGAAGACGGCATCCCGCAGACGATCGTTTCCGTTCAGCATCAGGACACCCCTGTTTCCATCGGCCTGCTTGTCGACAACTCCGGATCCATGCGTTCAAAGCGCATCGCCGTCGCCTCCGCCGCCCTCGACCTGGTGAAAGCTTCCAACCCGGGCGACGAGACCTTCGTCATTAACTTCTCCGATCAGGCTTACCTCGATCAGGGCTTCACATCCGATCTCGGTCTCCTGCGGAACGGCCTTGCGCACCTCAGCCTCTCCGGCGGCACGGCGCTATACGACACCGTCGTCACCGCCGCTGACAAAATGGAGCAAAGCGCGAAGCGCCCCCGCAGAGTGCTCATCATCATCACCGATGGGGAGGACAACGCCTCCCGGCTGTCCCTCGACCAGGCCATCCATCGCGTTCAGGACAGGCAGGGGCCAATCATCTACCCCATCGGTTTGCTCTTCTCCGGCGATGGCAGCGGCGGGGAAAAGCGCCGCGCCCGCCACGCGCTCGAAGCCCTCGCCAGCCAGACCGGAGGCATCGCCTTCTTCCCCTCCTCCCTCCAGGATGTCGACACGGTCGCCGCCGAAGTCGCCCGTGATATACGCAATCAGTACGTCCTCGCCTATCACTCCGCGCGCGCCTCCGCCGCCAGCTATCACTCGGTCAGGGTGCAGGCGAGAGCACCAGGGCAGGGCAAGCTCATCGTCCATACGCGGACCGGGTACTACTCAAAGCAATCTCCTGTTGCCCGCTCACCCACTGATGAGCGACTGCCGGAGAACTGAACGGGATTTGTTCCGCGTATCTATGGCGCAGGGGGCGCGGCCTGACTGGTGAACGCCCCCATGTAAGTGTTCAGTGCCGGCTGACCACTACAATTCCAAAGGTGCCAGGTTTGGGTTGGGGACGATGGCCGGCGGCGGTGGTCAGCATTTCGGCGGTGGGCAGGAAGATTTGTTGAGTTGTCTCGTCAAGTCCCATGGTGCGCGCCCCGTCCGCGGTTTTGATGGTCTGCTCGACCTCGAAATGGCCGGCCTTTTCGCCAATGACGGTGAGCGAACCGTCACCGCAACTGGCAAAGCCGTGGCCGTGATCGAAGCCGGCGGCATCGTTGCCCTTGCCGATGGGCAGTGCGGCTTCGACCTTACCGGATTCGGTGCTCATCACGATCATCTTTTGCGGATTACGGCAGCCGATGAAGAGGTGGTGCGCGGCGGGATCGACAGCCATGCCCACGGGGTGTCCACCGGGAGCCACGGGCCAGCGATCCAAAACCTTGTTCAAATGCAGGTCGACGACAGCGACGAGGTCCTTATCTTCCAGATTGACGTATGCCTTACCGGAGCCGTCGGCGGCGAGGAACTCTGGCGCACCGCCGAGCGCAATCGTGGTGACCTTGCCGTTCTCCGGGTCGATGTCGGGCGGGAAGGTCATGAGTGCATTGCCGTCGCCGGAGACGGCGAGGACCAGATTTGTGCCGGCGTCGTAGATGATGCCGTCGGAATCAGGCATGGTGGGGATGCGGCCGAGGACCTTATAAGTTTTGAGGTCAAAAACGAGGATGGCCCCGGAGCCCCCACCGTCAGTGATGAATCCGCGGTTGAGCTGAGGCACGAGGGCGACACCATGAGAGCGCACCTGGCCAGGGATGTCGGCGAGGAGCTTGCCGGTGCGGGTATCGATCGCTTGCGTGTGTGTGGCGCGAGTCACGAAAAATCGATGATTGGGTCCATCCACGGTGACGTAGTCCCAGCCTCCGTCGCCGCCCGGATGGAAGGTAGTGGCAACATGCCAGCTCTGCGCGCGGACAGGAATGCAGGCGAGAAAGGCGGAGAGAAATATCAAGGCAAAGCCATTGATGCGCATGGGCGTTCTCCTGGAGGAAAAAGGGGCCGCGGAGCGAACGCTGCCCCTGAGGTATAGAGAGACTGTAATCGCAGCGGCTTAAGAGTTCCTGAAGACACAGAGGATCGTCTTTCCTTTGCCGGGTACGTATGCAAGGCAAACGCGCGGAACAACATTATTATTGTCAGGAAAATAGTTTAGTCAGTCATAACGCAGCGAACTGATCTATGCCGTCTTCAGGTTATCTTGAACAACTTCTGCCAGATCTGTAAGAGGGGTTTGATGCGCGTCCTTTTGGTCGAAGATGAACAACGCCTGGCCGAGAATATCGTTGCTGCGTTACGCGAGGTTGGATTGGCGGTCGATAGTGCCCTGGACGGTGAAACCGGGTCGCATCTGGCTGAGCTGGGTGTCTATGACGCCGTCGTACTGGATCTCATGCTTCCGGGCAAAACTGGGCAGGATGTGCTTCACGATCTCCGGCGGCGAGCGGTGTATTCGCCGGTTTTGATCCTGACCGCTCAGGAGGGCAAGCAGTCCATTATCGAACTCCTGAATGCCGGTGCCGACGATTATCTCAGCAAACCTTTCGATCTCGGAGAACTCATCGCCAGAGTCAAAGCTCTCATCCGGCGAGGGAAAGGCGTGCCCACACCGATTTTGAGAACGGCGGATGTCGAGCTTGACACTGTGCATCAGACGGTTCTTCGTCAAGGCGAAACGGTCGACCTGTCGCCCACGGAATACCGCATCCTCGAATACCTGATTCACCGCCCCGGCGTGATCGTGTCCAAGCATGAGCTGTTGGAACATCTGTACGACTTCTCCTGGGAACATCATTCCAACGTCATCGAAGCGCATGTCTCCAATCTGCGCAGGAAGCTGAATCTCCCCGGCACGGAGCCCTTGATTGAAACTCTTCGCCAGCGCGGCTACAGGCTGCGTGGAGAGCATTCCTCATGATCCTGCGGTCCATCTCGATTACCCGCCGCATCGTCTTCACCGTCCTTCTGCTCGAGCTTCTCTCCGCCGCTGCGCTTATCATTGCTGTCGCGATCAACGAACGCCGTGTAGAGCTGAAGGCGTTCGACGCGAAGCTTGCTGGTACCGCGGAATCACTGATGGGGGAGGTGCAGGATGCGGACGATACAGGAGACAACGTAGTGCTCGATGCGCACGGCCTTCGGCTCGACAAAGAGGCTATTTATCGCGTAGAAGACCAACAGGGCCGCGTTCTGGGTACCAGCGCAGATGCCGCTCACCCGTTTCAATCCTTCGCTGGTTCGCCCGGATTTCATGATGCCACCGCGGCGGGCCGCCGGTACCGTTTCTTCGTGCTTCACGGCGTACGGATCGTGGATCCTGACGCACCGAATGGCGGGAAGAGCCACAGCATCACCATTCTCTATGGAACTCCCGTGCGCCACGTCTGGCACGAGGTGCTCGAAGCCATCCGCTTTTTCGCCATCGCCACCGCTTTGCTCCTGGGCGTCACCACGATTGTTATGGCGTTGCTGGTGCGCAGACATCTGGCTCCGGTTCATGAGCTTGCTCGCGAAGCGGACCGGATCAGTTTTCGCAACTGGCAATTCGATGCCCCGATCAGCGCAAGGGAAAGAGTCGAACTGCGGCCGCTTGCGAACGCACTGGAGTCGGCACTCGCACGGGTGCAACTATCCTTCGAACAACAGAAGCGCTTTACCAGCGATGCGGCCCACGAACTGAAGACCGATGTCGCGATCGTCAAGTCTTCTCTGCAACTGCTCTCCATGCGCAAACGAACGGCAGACGAGTACGACGAGGGACTGGCTCTGAGTCTGCGCGATGTTACCCGGCTGGAATCGACGGTACAGAATCTCCTCGATTTGGCACGACTGGAGCAGCCTGCAGACTCCGACAGACCGGGTCGGCCGCCGTCTTCCTGTTCTCTGTGGAATGCGGTCGAGGAATCCGTTCAGCAGTGTGCGCCCCTGGCGGAACTGAAAAGAATCGAAGTCATTCTGGATTTGGTTTCCGAGGCGCCTGTCCCGCTCGAAAGTCGCGATGCGTTCCTTCTTTGCTCCAATATCCTTGTGAACGCAGTGCAACACAGTCGCGAAGGTGGGAGAGTGCGCATCCGTCTCGTTAGACCGGAGGGACGTGGCGGAAGCATCGTTGTTCTGACCGTTCAGGACTGGGGTGAAGGGATCTCTGAACCGGACCTCCCTTTCCTTTTCAATGCCTTTTACCGTGGGGATTTATCGCGGAGCCGTAAGAGCGGAGGCACCGGGCTGGGACTCTCCATCTGCAAAGCCATCATTGACCGGGTCGGCGGGAGCATCGAGATATCCAATCACGAAGCGGGCGGGGCCCTGGTTACTGTCTCTCTTCCCGTCTCGGGTTAGTCAGCAGATCATAAAATATGAATACTCACGCAGAATGGCCCCTCAACGTTTCGCCCACCTTTACTAACTTGTAGTTCGGATAGATCCCGCCAAATCGAGGAAATATTCAAGCTCCGACCCCAATGACGCTCCCGCACGTCGCGGCATCACCCGCGCGGCAGAAGCGTCTCATGGCAGACAGCCTGGCTGCCGACATTTGCTCCCAGCCCGCATCTGTCACCTGGAGAATGTTCCCGGTATGTGCGCGGCCGACATCATTGATCATGATGTCCACCCCGCCATTACCCGTCTCGTCGTTACTTAAGGCTGTGTTAAGAAATGCGGATTATGATAAGTTCTGCACTCCGGTGAGTGAATCCCGAGGCCGACCGCCGCGCCGGATCCCAGTCCGGCAAAGCCCCTCGTCCATGGTCCATACGCTCTCTGATAACCCGCTCGCGGACGAGGAAAGGCCTCCATTTGACCAAGGTTCACCTGGTTAATCCCAGCGATCATTCCTTTGGCACGGCAGTGATTACGCCGCGCTGGCTGTTTGTGCTGGCGGCTGCAACGCCGCAAAGCGCAGGCGATCCCATTCTGACCGACGAATCGCTGGAGCCCATCGATCCCGAGGTGATTCATGCCGGCGACGTCGTGGGCATTAGCGTCCACACCGGCAATGCGCTGCGCGGATATGAGGTGGGACGCATGGCCCTCGCGCGCGGAGCATGGGTTGTCTACGGCGGCATTCACGCCACGCTGTTTCCCGAAGAAGCTCTGGAGCGCGGCGAAGGCCATGCCGTGGTGAAGGGCGACGGCGATGTCATCTGGGCGCGGGTCGTCGCCGACTGCGCCGCGGGACATCCGGAACGCGTTTACGAAGGCGGTCGAATTGCGGGCACGGATTTTCTGCCGGCGCGCTGGGACCTGATGCAGCCGGAGAAATATATGTGGGCCTCGGTGCAGACGATTCGGGGATGTCCCAAGCACTGCTCGTTCTGCAGCGTGTGGCGCACCGATGGGCAGCAGCCGCGGCAGCGCCGCTTTCAAAGCGTGATCGATGAAATCGTCAGCCTTCGGCGCATGGGTTTCCGGTTCATCGCGCTGGCCGACGACAATTTCTATCCCGTCACTCTCACCGATCTGCGGCTGGCCCGCGAACAAAACAACCTGGCCAAAGTGGAGGAGCTGAGCGCGATTCGCGCCGACCGCTTCCACCTGATGGAAGAACTGGCGAAGCTGCCGAAGGACATGGTGTTCTTCACGCAGATCACCATGGAAGCGGGGGAAGACGGCGAGTATCTGGACGCCATGCGGCGGGCGAATATCAAAGGCGCGCTGGTGGGCGTGGAAGCGGTGACGCCCGAAGGGCTGAAGGCCGTGTATAAGGACTGGAACTACTCCGGAGAAGCGCTGGCACGGCAGTTGCAGACCTTCCGGAAGCACGGAGTCCATGTGCTGGGCTCGTTTATTTTCGGCCTGCCGACGGATCGGCCGGCGACCTTCGACGCCACCGTGGAGATGGCAATGAAGGCCGGCGTCACTTTTGCTCAGTTTGTGATGATGACGCCGTTTCCGGGCACGGTGGACTTCGGACGATGGGAAAAGCAGCAGGCGGAAAATCCCGCCATGGTGGGCGACATTCCCATTACCCGCTACTGGCTTATCCCGAGCGAGGTCCGGCCGAAGATGTTTACGCCCCATCCGACCATGAGCGCCGATGAGATTCGGGAGCGGACGCAGCGCGTCTGGGACCGTTTCTATACGTGGAGCGCTATCTGGGAGCGATCCGCCTGCACGCCCACGCTGTGGGCGAGGATCGCATTTATCTTTCTCTCGAAGCTCTACCGGCAGATGTATGCCGGGACCGGCATTTCCACGGACAGCGCGCGGCGCAGGAAAGCGAAGAGATCGGCACGATGGACGGCTCGGCAATGCAAGCGGCTCTTCAGGGCCCGGCCGATGCCTGACCTGCCGCAGCCGCAGTGGGAACCATTTCATACCGCTGCACCGGTGCGAGGGGCCGCATTCCTGCGGAGCGACCCCCGAGCCACCGATCCGTTCGCCATTTTGGGGGATAGCTGACGGGACGTGCGACCCGACCCGGCCGGTTTGCGGCGGAGCGAAGCCGGGGACGGACGGCCTGGTAACAGAAGTACCTGTCACTCCTGGTCGGAGTGTCCGATCCGCCACCTCGTCGTGTAACTGCCCGGCTCACTGAGATTCACGCGGGGCGCGACGAAGTGCCGCGGACAGGCATCCGCCCTGTCTTTCCGCGTTACCCCCCGAAATCGTCTGTGCCGCATATCGCCCTCATCACTTCCCATGATGTCCGTGCTTTTGAATGGGGGACGAGGGAGCCCCGTGACGGCGCAATCTCTCGATCAGGCCGTTACAGTCTCTGAAACCACAACTGGTCGACTATCCTCGACTTTCGCCGTTTTCAACCCAGAGTCTCGTGGAAAGCAAAGGGAATCTATTCTCAAAGGCACGGTCTTCCAAGGCCTTCGTCGGGAAGGTGCACGAGAGATGTTGTCAGGCATGGTTCGAGGTTGCAGCAGTTACAGATCGCGGCGCTCGAAGAGGACCTGTGCCAGGAGCAAGGCAGCCATCGTATAGACACGCGTTTCATAGGACCTGGCGTCACCCTGCTCCTTCATCCAGAGGTAGGAATGGACTTAGATGCCCCAATAGGCGCGAACATCATCCAATATGCCGGAAGTCCGAGGGGAAGCAATGTCGGAAACGAAGCGGTCGGTTTTGGTCGCGGGAGCACAGGGAGTGATTGGTCAGGCGGCGGCGGAGCACTTCAGTGCCGCGCCCGACACGGTTGTTTACGGTCTATCCCGCCGCACCATTGAAGGTTTGCCCAGGGTGAGGCCGGTCACGGTGGACCTGCTTTCTCCGGCGGACGTGGAGCGTGCTATCGCACCGCTCAGCGACGTGACGCACATCATCTTCGCCGCTTACATCGAAAAGGACACCCCGGGCGAGCGCAGCGAGGTCAACGTAGCGCTGCTGCGGAACCTGCTCACGGTAGTGGAACGGAGTGCTCCCGGGTTGAAACATGTGACGCTCTACCAGGGCGGCAAGGCCTACGGTGCGGATCTTGGCCCCTTCAAGACACCAGCACGAGAGGATGATCCGCGGCTGATGAGTCCCAACTTCTACTACGACCAGGAGGACTTTCTCCGCACGGCGCAGACGGGCAAGAGGTGGAGCTTCAGCGTCCTTCGCCCGGAGGCCGTATGCGGATATGCCGTGGGAAATCCCATGAACCTCACCATGGTGATTGCCATTTACGCGGCGATTTCCAGGGAGATGGGCCTGCCGCTACGGTTCC
The DNA here is from genome assembly GCA_963825195.1 of uncultured Acidobacteriota bacterium. Classification (GTDB taxonomy): domain Bacteria; phylum Acidobacteriota; class Terriglobia; order Terriglobales; family Acidobacteriaceae; genus Palsa-343. The sequence continues at coordinate 1,337,531 of CAWGSD010000005.1, read as the reverse complement.
CAGGGCCGGAGGGCGCCTACCGTGCGCTCTACCAGGTGACCTCTGCCGACATCCTGGCGAGGGCTGCCGACTGGGCAGGCAGGACGCCTTCGGCCGCCAACGAGATTTTCAACATCACCAATGGCGACTATTTTCGCTGGCAGTTCATGTGGCCCAGGATTGCGAAGGCCTTCGGGATGGAAGTTGCCGAGCCTGTGCCGATGCCCTTGAAGGTCTAAATGGCGGATAAGGCACCCCTCTGGGCCAGGATGACAGAGAAGCATGGACTGAAGCCGATCTCCTACGATCACCTGGTGAGTTGGGGGTTTGGGGATTTCATCTTTCATTCGGCTTTTGACAACATCTCAAGCACGATCAAGGCGCGTAGGCACGGCTTCCATGACTGCATTGATACCGAAGATATGTTCACGCAGTTCTTTGAGACCTGCGGAGGAAACGCGTCATCCCGCCTTTGACTTAGAATGCTGCAGCTCGGTACCTGATTATCGGCATTCGAGCCACCCGGATTACCCACGATCAGTCAGGTTCGGGAGCATCGGATATACCTTCGCCTACTCGCTTCCGCAGTTCGTGCGGTTTGACGGTCAGTCTTCGTACCGCACCGGCTGAGTCGTTTTGAGCCAGAGGATGAGCACAACTCCGAACAGAATAAGAATTGGTCCAACGATAACGCCAGCAGGGCCATTGCCGTATGGCGTGGCAAGATGTATCAAGATCAGTGCCGTCGTGCATCAGCAAATACGAGCCGAGAGCGACAAGAAAATAACAAATAGAGTATCCGCAACCCTGAGAATGCGCGCATAGTGGCATATTGGCAGAGCACGGTCACTGTTGCAAAGCATGTCCGCTGCCGACCATCAGAATTCGGTGCGCACCCGCAAAAGGTGGAGATTGAAAGGGGCACGCGCACATTTGGCGGCAAGGCCCTCCTGCGCGTGAGAGCCACGGTCGCCCACGACAGCTATGAACGCCTCGTTCACGCGCCCTGCGCGCATGAAGACCACAAAGGGACCGCCAGCAGATCGGCGCTCGCGCCGCTCCCGAAAACGATAGAGGAGCCGTTATCGTTGGGTCTCGACCCCGACAAACTTGCGAAGGCTGCACAGGACGATGATGGAATCTCGGAGTTTTGCCGATTCTACTTGGAGCGGCGCGAACAGGAACTGAAGTCAGCGGGTGCGGACGAGCGCAAGCGAAAACAATTAGAGGACGATTTCTCGCCGCGCCTTCAGGTATCAATTGTAGGACTCGAAGGCGAGGTGCATCGGGACGTGAATGTGGCGATCCGCTATTCGATCAGCGGCCAAGGCGCATACGAGACGACCCTTACGGTTACTCCCCACGATCGGAGGATTATCAATGCCCCCGAGATGAGGATATGCTCCAAATCCGGCCAGCGTCTCCCTGCGCCGTGCTTGGGGCAATGCGCCATAACAGGCGCAGAGGTTTTGAGGCATCTCCTCGCAACCTCAGACATCAGCGGACGATATGCACTCCCTGAACGTACCGCTCGCTGCAGTCTGACCGGCAAACGCATATTAGAGGATGAAGCTGAGATTTCTTCGGTGACCGGAAAGACGGTGGCAAAAATCCTCTTGAAGACTTCGGCATTGAGCGGCAGGCGTGCGGAACCCGAGTACTTCACGGTATGTGAATTCACCGGTGATGAAGTACTGAAGGACGAAAGTGCCGTGAGCGAGATCTCGGGCAAGCGGTATCGCGTGGACCAGCAGACGCGCTCGGCGACATCGGGGAGAACCGGCCATCAGCGGGAATTCGTTACTTGCTATGAGACGCGTGAACGGATTGCTGTTTCCGAGGCCGAACAGTGTGAGGTTACGGGCAAACAGGTTCGGCAAGGAGTCTTACAGACGTGCGACATTAGCGGCAAGAAGGTTCTCCCCTCGGAGCTGGAACGATGTGGAGTGACGGGAAAGCGAGCGCTTCGTCAATTTCTCGTCTCAAGCAGCGTGTCTGAGGTCCGGCTCCTGGAGGATTCGGCGGTCCGGTCTTCGAAAGGAATCTTCTGCGCTCCGGCAGAAGCGCAACTCTGCTTCTGGAGCGGCCAGAAGTATCACCCGGACGACATGCGCACGTGCGCGCTTACTGGCCTGCCGATCTACTTTGAATTCGCCACATCCAACGGTTCGCCTCGCCTTCGGCCATTAGTGGAGATGCTCGACGGAATCAGGAGGACGGCAGATGATATTGCGCGATGGGATTCCGCCGCGCATTCCGTCGGCGCCCTCAAGAACGCCAACAGGTGCAAAGTTGAAGCAGCCGCGCTATCGCCGGCGAAGAAGCATCTCGCGATGTGTTGCGAGTTCAAGACCTTGCTCGGATTGCGTATCAATCAACTAGGTGCGATCTATGACCTTGCCGAAAATGCTGTTGCGGGCCGCGTGGTGGTAGGCAGACGCGGGGATAGCGGCTGGGTGGAGCGACAGGCGTAAACAGCCTGACTGTTCGGCCTCATCACCGAAAAGGCGATTAACGTTACCGCATCTATTGAGAAATTGCCGGGAACGCAATCAAAGCCCTCAATCAAGCAACACTTCGCGGCTGGGATCGAAACCCGGAAAACATTATTTCAGCGAATCCACTGGAACAGGAATACTCTGCCGACTCCACTCCATCGGAATGTTTTCGAGCAACGCTTTGAGAGTCAGATCAGCATTGGAGCGGAGGATTGATTGCGTGCAGGACGGGCTCAGGAAGGCCAGCGGGAAGATCTTCTTGGCATGGGACGCGTCGATACCATCCCGGCGTATGATGTCGTTCAGGCACGTAGCCTCGCCATCAACAATCCGCTGATACCAGAGACGGGACCGCGCGATTGCCCGCAGAATCAATTGCCGGCTTCTGTCATTGGAAAGACGATCTTTGCCGATGACCAGTCGCAATGCCCGGCCGCCATCCATGTGTTTGAAGGGGCAGGTTACGGAAGCAATCGGAAGAAATTTGGCTGCCGCCTGGACGCCCTGGCCTGCCGGATCAGACCCGAGCAGTTCATGCAAAACAGCTGCCACGCGCAATTGAATCTCGATATGCTCGGCCTGAACCACGATGCGATTGATGGCGGCCTTAAGGAAATGGTCGCGGTCCGGACCCGGACGCGCCTTCCACCTCGTGACCATATTGGCTGCTCGTTCAACGGCGGCAGCGCAGAACCCACTCGGGAGAGCATTTTCCTCGTCGAGCAGACTGTTCTTCAGAACTGCCAGCAACTCGCTCGGCGCGTTCAAAAAGCTCAGGATGCGCTCCGTGACTGCCTTTTCAAGACCGTGCGCCGGGATTCGGGCCGGCGAATCGGGGCGTTCAGTCTTGTGTATGACTGCCCGAGAGGTGTAGTAGCGATACCGGCAGCCGTTCTTATTTGAGTGTGTCGGCGAATACCGGTTCTCAGCGGCATCGAAGATGATGCCAGTGAAGAGACTCGGCTGTGTTGAGCGCTTCCTGTGCCGCTGTCCACGGGTATTTTGATCGAGTAGCGATTGCGCCTTGTCCCAACTGACCCGGTCAATGATGCCCGTGTGCTCACCAGGGTGGATCTCGGTCTTGTGCCGAATGAGGCCAAGGTAGAGTGGATTGCGAAGCATCGTATACAGAGGACCGCGCAGGAAATGATTGCCGCGCCGGGTCGTGATGTTGTTCGCGCGCAGCCACTCCTCCAGGCGCAGCACGCTGCCTAGAGCATTTCTAATTTAAGTGTCTACATTTGATGGGATAATCATCCTGTCCCTCGAAGGGAGGGTTCGGATGCAGTCGTATTCCCAGGATTTGCGTGATCGTGTGCTGCGCGCGCTGGCCCGCGGGGATGGCCCGTCGGCGGTGGCGCGGCGCTTTGAGGTGAGCCGCTTCTATGTCTATCAGGTGCGGGACCGGGAGCAGCAGACCGGGGTGCGCAACAGTTATCAGATTGGCGGCCATCGCCGATCCCGGCTGGAGGAAGCGGAACCGACTTTGCGCGCCTGGATTGCAGCCGAGCCTGGCCTGACCCTGGCGGAGCTGCAGGAGCGGCTGGCGGCTGAGGGTGTTGCGATCAAAATCGGCGCGCTCTGGCACCAGCTGAACAACTGGAATCTGACCTTCAAAAAAAACGCTGCACGCCAGCGAGCAAGAGCGCGAGGACGTGCAGGCGGCACGACGCGCATGGGCTGATGCGCAGCCAGGGATGGACGTCGAGAAGCTGGTATTTATTGACGAAACCTGGGCTGCGACCAACATGACGCGAAGCCATGGCCGTGCTCCCCGGGGCTGCCGATGCGTCGCTGCAGCGCCTCTCGGCGACTGGCAAACAACGACCTTTGTCGCCGCCCTGCGCCGCTCTCAGCTGACCGCTCCCATGGTGGTGGACGGACCCATGGACGGGGAGTTGTTTCTGGCCTGGGTGGAGCAGTTCCTGTGCCCCACACTGCACACAGGCGACCTCGTCATCCTCGACAACCTCAGCAGCCATAAAGTGGACGGTGTCCGGCAGGCCATCGCTCTGGCTGGCGCCACCGTGCTCTATCTGCCGCCCTATTCGCCCGATCTGAACCCCATAGAAAAGCTCTTCTCGAAACTCAAGACCCTGCTCCGAAAAGCTGCCAAACGATCCACCGAAGACCTGTGGGAACAGATCGGCCAGTTGCTCCCCACCGTCTCGCCAGGCGAGTGCACCAACTACTTCGCCTCCTCCGGATATGTAAGCACTTAAATTAGAAACGCTTTAAGCGAAGAAACTCGTGGAAGACTCTGCGCACAGTGACAGCGTCCGACTCGTCGATTAGCAGCTTGCGGTCAGCAGCCTTGTACCCAAGCGGGACGCGGCCTCCCATCCACATGCCCTTCTTCTTGGAGGCGGCGATCTTGTCCCGGATCCGCTCACCGGTCACCTCCCGCTCGAACTGAGCGAAGGACAGCAGCACGTTGAGTGTGAGCCGGCCCATTGAACTGGTTGTATTGAAATGCTGGGTGACCGAAACGAAGCTGACCTTATATTTATCGAAATGTTCGATGATCTTGGCGAAATCGGCCAAGGAGCGGGTCAGGCGGTCGACTTTGTATACCACCACAACGCCGACTTTTCCGGCCTCGATGTCAGCCATGATCTGCCTGAGCGCCGGACGCTCCATATTGCCGCCTGAGTAATTGCCGTCATCGTAGTGAGAAGCAATAGCCTGCCAGCCCTCGTGCTGCTGACTCCTAATGTAGGCCTCGCAGGCTTCGCGCTGGGCGTCGAGAGAGTTGAAGGTTCGCTCCAGACCTTCGTCAGTCGATTTGCGCGTGTAAATCGCACAACGGATACGTTGATTCATTCAGTCAGCCTCTTCTTCTTCAAGCCGAAGAAGGCCGGTCCCGACCACTTTGTGCCGGTGATGGCCTTCGCGATTTCAGTCAGGCTGCGGTAGGTTTCGCCCTCGTACTCGAAACCCTCGTCCAATACCGTCACCTCGTGCAATTTACCGTTGTGCTCTCGAACGTAACGGGTGCCCGTCAGCGGCCGATACGCGGCCTGAGCTTCACTGGCAATGCCGAGAGCTAATTCCCGCAGCATTCGAACGGTCGATTCCTTCAAGCCTCCGAAGGCCCTCTCCTGGGCACGATAGGCAAGAATTGGAATCATGAGATCGCGGCGCAGCCGTGGGCTCGGATCCCGACCAAAGAGTTCCCTCCAGAGCTGCTGGAGTTCTCTGCGACCCATCGCCGGCAATTGCCCCAAAAGCCTGGCAACTGCTTGTTCTCTTGTATGTCCAGCCTTCACCATCTTGATGATGAATTCGCCTCTCTCCGGCAGATCCATTCACGCTCTGCTCGCCGAAAGAGTCAAGCGAACTCTTCGAGACGGAGAATCAATAGGCACCCGCGAGAATTAGCCCACTTTGACTCCTTCTCTGACTTCTTTTCAACCGGCGCCGCGGGCGCCGCACTATATCAACTAACTGGACCCGCCGGCGCCAAGTTTACGATTCAGATACCTTAGGCAGTCTCCAGAACTATCATTGCCTGGTGGGAGAAACGATCTAAAAACACGTCTATGTCTTGCCAAACATTGTTCACTATCTCAGAGATGTGAAGGCGTCGGCCTCGAAGAGCACAACTGCAATTTGGTGTCAACGAGAATAAACGGCTTGAAATGTCGTTTCCGGTTGTCAGATATTGACCGCACTTTAGTAGGTTTCGCGCGAGCCGAGGTCCATATGCCATCTCCGAACACAACGCTGGAGGTAACCTACCTCCCTACAACATCTCTCAAACCACATCCACAGAACCCGCGGATTCACAGCGACAAGCAGGTTCTGCAAATTGCCCGCAGTATTGAGGCATTCGGTTTCAATGTACCCATCCTGGTGGACGACCGGCACAACGTGGTCGCCGGCCATGGACGGCTGCTGGCAGCGCGGAAACTCGGCTGGAAGACCGTTCCAGTAATTAAGCTGAACCATCTCTCGGATTCGCAGTACGCAGCTTTCCTGATTGCTGACAACCGCCTCACCGAAAATTCCACGTGGGACGAACGGCTCCTGGGAGAACAACTCAAGGTGCTGTCGGAAATGGAGCTCGATTTCGATCTTGAGGTTATCGGCTTCGAGACGGCTGAGATCGATCTGCTGATCGACGGATTCGAGGCCGTCCGTGAAGCTGATCCGGATGACCGCCTTCCGACAATCGAATCCTCAGCCATATCAGTGGCCGGGGATCTCTGGCAGCTCGGGAAGCATCGGGTGCTCTGCGGTAATTCGCTGCTTCCGGAGAACTACGAGCGGCTGCTGGACGGGGCGAAGGCGGATCTGGTCATCACCGATCCACCCTATAACGTGGCCATCGACGGCCACGCCAGCGGCCTCGGGAGGGTTCGTCACCGGGAGTTTGCCATGGCCTCCGGTGAGATGAGCCCTGGAGAATTCACGGAGTTCCTGCGCAAAGCGATGGCGTTAACGAGGCAGGGCAGCCATTCAGGCTCGCTCGCCTATTACTTCATGGACTGGCGCCATATGAGACAGATCCTCGCGGCCGGCCTGGAGATTTACGGTGAGCCGATGAATCTCTGCGTTTGGTCCAAGAACAACGCCGGCATGGGGAGCTTCTATCGCAGTGCCCATGAATTGATCTTCGTGTTCAGGAACGGCGAGACCTCCCATCGCAACAACATCCAGCTCGGGAAGTTCGGCCGATATCGGACCAACGTCTGGAACTATCCTTCGGCCAACACCTTCCCTCGCTCAGGTCCCGACGGAGATCTGCTTGCCCTCCACCCGACGCCAAAACCAGTTTCCCTTATCGCTGATGCGATCAAGGATTCCACCCCCCGAGGGGCTTTGATTCTCGACCCGTTCCTTGGCTCCGGGACAGCCATCATCGCTGCTGAGCGCACCGGACGAGTCTGCTACGGTCTGGAACTCGATCCGCTGTATGCGGACGCTATCATTCGCCGCTGGCAGCGTCGCACCAAACGCGATGCTGTCCACGTTGAGTCCGGAGAGAGCTTCGGGGGCAGAGAAGCCCGCAACGCAAGTCAGGGCACATCAACTTCGGAGACGGAAGGTGAAGAACGTGACGGATTATAGAGAGATCGAAGACGATGCAGTCGGCTACCGGAAGCCCCCGAAGAGCCGTCAGTTCAAAAAAGGTGTTTCGGGAAATCCTTTGGGCCGTCCGAAGAAATCGTCAGATTTCGGGTCGCAGTTAATACGGGAACTCGAGTCAGGGCTGACAATCAACGAGAGCGGGAACCGAAGAGTCATCAAAAAGTATGAGGGAGTCGTGAAGCAGTTGGTAAACAAAGCCGTCTCCGGGAATCTTCCGGCAACACGTTTGCTTATCACTTTGCACAAGGAAGCACTCGAGAGGGCAGCAGAACAGCAACGAAGGTCTCCGCTCAGTCCTGATCGACGTCTAGACGAACTAACCGACGAAGAGCTCACGGCGATCATTAGAGCCGGATTCAAGAATTCTGCCCAAGACGACACCAAGGGCCTGGAGGTGATCGAGCTGTTGTCATCCGCTGAAGCCGACATCTGACGCACCCATTCCGCGTCTTGAGGCGTTCGTCGATATAGCTCTTTCTACCTATACAGAAGAGTTAAAGCTGCACCTGCGGTCTCACCGCTTAAGCTGGATTGCATCGAAACTTTCGAGTTGCTGGGCTCGTGGGCGACTTGCCGTTTGCTGCAGTGAAGTGCGTTTTCGGGGAACACGTTTTTTCCACCGAGATTTGCAATTTACGCACCCGAAAACCGTTCTTCAGGCCCGCTCTAGCGCGGGCCGGGAAAACCCCCGGCCCACGGTTTCCTCGCCCCCGGACGAGGGCTCAGTTGGTGGTGAAGCGGAGGGCGGCATCGGAACCCGTGCCGGCAGCTGTTGTGACTACGACTCGAAAGTAGTAGGTGGTCTTGCTTTTGAGGTTGGTGAGCTTGAAAGACGCTTTCACAGGCGTCGTAGAGGGGCTCAGTGCAGTTTTGGCGGTGCTGCTGCTGAGTGCGGTACTGCTGGTTCCGTACTGGAAGATGCAGAAACCGGACAGTCCGAGCGTATTCACAACGGCGTTCAGCGTTGCATCGGTTGTGCCGACCGAGGTGGCTGGAGCGGACAGGGCCGAGGGTGATCCAACCAGATCGTAGGTTGCCTTCGCGACTGTGCTGTTCGCATAGTCAGCGGCTACCGCGATGGCCTCAATGGTTTCGCTGGCGCTGACGGTGATTGGGCCGGTGTATTTGGTGGAGGCCGCGGTCGGTGCTTTCCCGTTGGTGGTGTAGTAGATGACTGCTCCCATCGTTTCATCCCTGAGGGTGACGGTTTGCACGAAGGTGTAGGTACCTCCGGCAGGCGAGAACACCGGCGAGGCGACCATGAAAGTGTAGGTTGCGGAAGCCACCGCACTATTTGTGTATCCGGCAGCAACGGCGATGGCCTTTATGGTTTCCGTCGTGGATACCAGGATCGGCCCCTTGTATGGCGTGGACCTCGCAGTCGGCGTGCTCCCATTCGTCGTGTAGTAGATCGTTGCTCCTGGTGTTGTGTCGGTGATCTTCACCACCTGCGGGGAGGTGTAGGTACCCCCGGGAGGCGAGAACACCGGCGAGGCGACCATGAAAGTATAGGTTGCCGAAACTACCGCACTATTTGTGTATCCGGCAGCAACGGCGATGGCCTTTATGGTTTCCGTCGTGGATACCAGGATCGGCCCCTTGTATGGCGTGGACTTCGCAGTCGGCGTGCTCCCATTCGTCGTGTAGTAGATCGTTGCTCCTGGTGTTGTGTCGGTGATCTTCACCACCTGCGGGGAGGTGTAGGTACCCCCGGGAGGCGAGAACACCGGCGAGGCGACCATGAAAGTATAGGTTGCCGAAACTACCGCACTATTAGTGTATCCGGCAGCAACGGCTATAGCCTTAATGGTCTCTGCCGCGGATACCGGGATCGGCCCCTTGTATGGTGTGGACTTAGTAGTCGGCGTGCTCCCGTTGGTGGTGTAGTAAATCGTCGCTCCTGGGTTGTCGGTGATCTTTACTGATAGCGGAGAGAAGTAAGTACCTCCGTCAGGCGAGACTTCCGGCGGTGGAACTTGTGCTGTCAACGGGCAAGTGCCGAAGCATTCAGACGAGAGATTGTAGCTGCCGGTATTCGTGTCTGCGCAGTCCCCGACCAGCACGGTATAAGTGCCCTCCTGTGAAAGCGCGCCTTGGTTCATCTGTATCGTGGAGCCGCTGCAGTTATAATTGGCGGCCGAGCTGTTCAGCGATCCATCTGGATTGTAAAGCCGGATCTTCGGGCTAAGAGTTCCACTTGTAGTGACCACGGTAAACTCTACGCTATCGTTGGGGACACCGGTAAAGGTATAGGTGTTGCTCTGTGCCGCGGAGGTGATCTTGCCGGTTTGTACCTGACCCCAGGCAACAGGAACTGCCCCGCCGGGATCATTTGTCCGCTGTGAGTAAATCTCGTAGTTCCCGGTGTTCGAGTCTGCACAGTCACCGATGAGCACCGTATAAGTGCCGCTCTTCGGAAGCTGGCCCGTAGTCATCTCCAGGGTCGAGCCGCTGCAGTTATAATTGGCGCTCGAGCTGTTCAGCGATCCATCCGGATTGTAAAGGCGGATCTTCGGGCTAAGACCGCCGCTTGTTGTGGATAGTGTAAAGTAGGCGATGTCTTTGGCGTTGGCGCTGAACGTGTAGGTGTTGCTCTGTGCCACCGAACCGATCATGCCATTCTGAGTTTGCCCAAAGGTGAGGGGAATGACGATTCCGCCGGGATCATTTGTCCGCTGTGAGTAAATCTCGTAGTTCCCGGTGTTCGAGTCTGCACAGTCACCGATGAGCACCGTATAAGTGCCGCTCTTCGGAAGCTGGCCCGTAGTCATCTCCAGGGTCGAGCCGCTGCAGTTATAATTGGCGCTCGAGCTGTTCAGCGATCCATCCGGATTGTAAAGGCGGATCTTCGGGCTAAGACCGCCGCTTGTTGTGGATAGTGTAAAGTAGGCGATGTCTTTGGCGTTGGCGCTGAACGTGTAGGTGTTGCTCTGTGCCACTGAACCGATGGTACCGATCTGTGCGTGGCCAAAGAGAAGAGCTATGGGCTCGGGACGATTATCCGTCCGTTGCGTGTAAATCTCATAGTCGCCCGTGTTTGTGTCCCCGCAGTCGCCGACGAGCACGGTATACGTGCCGGTCACAGGAAGCGTAACCGTATTCATCTCCAGGGTCGATCCGCTGCAGTTATAGTTGGCGGCAGAGTTCACAAGCGTTCCAGCGGAGTTGTAAAGCCGGATCTTCGGACTCAGAGTGCCGCCGCTTGTAGTGGATAGAGTAAAATCAACCTCGTCGTTGGCGGTGGCGCTGAACGTGTAGGTGTTGCTCTCCGCCGCTGAGCCGATCACCCCGGTGAGTGTCTGACCAAAGGTAACTTCTGCAACAGGAGGGTATGGATTGTTTATCCGCTGCGCGTAAAGTACGTAGCCGCCGGTGTTCGTGGCACTGCAATCACTGACGTGCACCGTATAGGTACCGCTCGCGGGAATCAGGACCGTATTTAGTTCTATGGTGGAACCGCTGCAGTTATAGTCGGCGGCAGAGGCGATTACCATTCCAATGGAGTTGTAAACCCGGATTTCCGGGCTGAGATCACCGGTTGTAGCGGCCACGGTAAAATCGTATACATCACCCTTGTTTGCGCTGAAGGTATAGGTGTTGATCTGTGCCGCAGAGACGATTGTGCCGGTTTGTGTCAAACCAGGGTCAAGTTGGAATTGAGCGGAAGCATGCGAGCACAGGCCCACAACGATGAATCCGATAACAAACAAATGCGATCTCAAACTCCTCATACGAAATCGTCCTTTCGCAAGTTGAATGCGATTGTAGTGAGCTCTGCCCAGCCCCGCGAAAGGGCAGATGGTATAGCGCACCGTTTTCAGTCAAATGGTGTCAGCTTCAGCCACTATCTCCTTCTAGATTGACTACTCAAGATCGACACCAAAATCAAAGACCACGACCGAGCCGCCAGATGCTGATCCAATCATTCCCGTCGCCGCGATAAACGCGTACTCGCCGTCTTTGAGGCTGACGTCCGGAGCAGCTCTATATACATAGGGCCGAATCTTCTCGGCGGTGAACATGATCGTCTTATTCTCGTCGTTGCCTGCGCTGGCGCTGCCAAACCCGACCTTCAGGACTGTGGTTTCCCTGTGGTCCTTCTTACCTTCCAGACGGAGCAGGGCAAATTGCGACGGGCCACTGATCGTGTCCGCCGCGCCCAGGTTACCGGTCGGGGGGAAGTACATATAAAACTCGGGTCTTTCCTCCGAAGAGCGGACGGCAGCACGCGGACCAGGTAGTTGGGCCTTGATCTTGGCTTTAGCGATACCGTACGAGAAAGCATGGCCCCAGACATTCGCGGTCTTCTCTCGCCCCGAACCTGCCCGCTCGATCAGTACCAACTTTTTCTTGCCTTCACGCGTCGTAACCATCATGTAAATGCCCGGATCATGAGGCCCCATCGGATCGTCTGGATCTGCTTGCTGGATGTTTGCCGGTCTACCTGAAGGAAGGGGAGCTGCTTCGGGTGATGGAGTAACGAGCGCCCGAATTACCTCATCGCCGGCACCGGCGGCCTTCAACGAGAGGAGATCATCATTGCTTATTTTCGGCGGATTGGCCTCGCTTCTGATCCTGCTGACGATCACGTCCTCCGGTAGTCCAGCCTTCACCATCTGAATGATCGTTTCCTTCGTGAAAGGCTCGTCCTGGCCATACGCACAAACCGAAAACCAAGACAAAAAGCAGACTGCGGCCATGGCATATCGGCAGAGTTTCATGGGTCGCTCCTCATAAGCATCGGTACGGACCGCCTCACCCAGATCCGAATTGACGTCCTCGACAGGGGCGCACGACTCGGTACAGTTAGCACGTAGCGCGGTTAATCACACGGATGCCTGAATTTCAGCCTCGCGGAGCCTCGTCGTCTCGTACCGTCCTGAGGTTCGACCTATTTGTTTGGACTCGGCGCCCGCTCGCCTTCGCTACTACTGGCGCGTAATCAAGAAACGTTACAGCCATGTTGGGACGCTATATGCGGTCGGGAGTTCCCGGCATTGCTTAGGCCGAGCGGGATATGCATACAGGTCTGGGTAGGCAGAAACCTACGGGTAAATGAGACCGGCGGCAGGCTTCTTTCGGGCTTAGGTTAACCAGGCGGGAAGTCGGACCCAGTTGCTCGACCCGCACGAGAAAGCAGGTTCTGGGCTGCTGCACTCCTTTCTCGCAGACTGTGATCGAGTTCTCAGGGAGCCTAAGTTATTTGTTTTCAATTTAAATGTGGCCGGGGAACAATAGAGCCACAAACTTTCGGTTTAATTCCAAAGTTATTGTTGACAGAGAAGTTAAATATGCCAATAATTCTCGTTCGTCTGGCAGCTCGTCACTGAGGCAACAAGGGGGCATTCCCAGGAGCTTCATCATGGGGAGAGTACATGTATGGCTCGCTAAGGCAGGGTCGCCCTCACTGTTTGCGTTTCAGAGAGTTGTGCGATTCAGCAGCGGACTGTCACTTTTACTTCTCGGGTCCCTCACTGTTTTCGAGCAGCAACCACCACCAGCAGGCGTTTCCGCCCCATGTACCGCCTCCCACCTCGAAAAAGGTCTCATAGTTGAAGGAGTAACGGCGAATTCCGAAGGCGAGAAAGCAGGATTCCGCGCGGGAGACGTCATTCAGAATTGGAGTCGTGATGATGTTAAAGGGGAGCTCGAGTCGCCGTTTGATTTACTCGAAATAGAAACGGAGCAATCGTCACGTGGGCCCGTCACGCTGGATGGCACCCGAAGCGGACTGAAGAAGGTATGGGTAATGGGTCCAGATACTTGGGGCATTCAGGCACGGCCCGGTCTTCCATCGACTCTGCTCGCCATATATCGCGAGGGTCGAAAGCTGGCTAAAGCGGGGAAGCTCGATGAAGCGACCGCTCGGTGGAGTGATGCAGAGAATGATAGTCGCACATCACAATGTTCATGGCTGGGGCCATGGTTGCTGTTCCATGCTGCGCAGACGTTAGCTGATAAACAGCAGTGGAAGGAGTCCGATGCCCTTTACCAGAAGGCGATCGAGACAACGTCCTCATCTGGAGTGAAGGTCCAATTGCTGCAAGTATGGGCCGAGTCGTTTCGGCTCAGGGACGATGGAGACAACGCAGAGAAACGCTATTTGCTCGCATCAAATGAAGCGCGACACCATGGTCCCGAAAGCCGTGCTGTCGATGTAAGTCTTACAGGTCTTGGCCTTGTTGCATGGCATCGTGGCGATCTGGAAAGGGCTGAAGACTACTTCCACCAAGTTCTCACAATCAGAGAGAGATTGATTCCTGGCAGCCTCGCCCTGGCGAAAGGATTTAACAATCTTGGTAATATCGAGTGTCTTCGCGGCGACCTGTCTAGAGGCGAGGTATACAACCGTCAGGCTCTGCAAATCCAAGAGAGACTTGCGCCTAATGGCCTTGATGTCGCGGCGAGCCTGAACAGCCTTGGCAACATTGCGGACGAGCACAAGGAGCTGGCAAAAGCTGAGGACTATCACCGCCAGTCTTTGCAAATCTTGAAAAAACTCGCGCCCGACAGCCTCGACATGGCCAAAGGCCTGAACGGTCTGGGAATCGTTGTGCTTGATCGCGGGGATTTCGCAAAAGCCGAGGTGTATTTTCGCGACGCGTTGATCATCTTCCAGAAACTCCAGCCGGGCAGCCGTGTCGTGGCGGCAAGCCTGAACAATCTCGGCGATGTGGCAGAACATCGAGGTGAATTTGCCAGGGCTGAGGACTTTTTTGAGCAGTCTCTTACGATCTGCGAGAAACTTGAGCCGGACAGCCCTGATGTGGCGGAACTCCTGAATAATGTTGGTGGGATTGCGCTTGATAGCGGTGACTTTGCGAAAGCGGACGGATTTTTCAACCGGTCTTTGACGATCGACGAGAAACTTGCACCCGACAGTCTTGATATGGCCGAAATCCTGAACAATCTTGGCAAGGTTGCGCGCGGCCGTCGTGATCTGGTCAAAGCATCGGAGTACTATCGTCGAGCATTGGAGATAAGGACGAAACTGGCACCGGCCAGTGCGGGCAGGGCTGAATCTCTGGCAGATTTGGCCGAGATTTTGCGAGACCGGCAGCAAATCGACGAAGCAGTTGGTCTGTATGCACAAGCAATTGACGTTGTCGAAAGTCAAGTTGCTCACCTGGGCGGATCGAGCGGCATTCGTGCTGGCTTCAGAGCAAAATATGCAGAGTACTATTCAGCCTATGCTGACCTGCTCCTGACCCAGGGGCGGCAGGAACTTGCATTTCAGACAATAGAGCGATCGCGGGCCAGAACACTACTTGAAACTTTAGCTGAAGCCCATGTTGACATTCGGCAAGGAGCCGATCCGGCCCTGCTCGAGAGGGAGAGGGCGCTGCAAGCTGCACTGGCTGCAGCGTCCAACCAAAAAATTAACCTGCTAGAGGGAGAACATAGTGACCAACAAAGTGCCGCCATCGACAAAGGGATCGATACGCTTCTCAGTCAATATGAGGAGGTCGAGGGGCAGATTCGGACAAGTAACCCGAACTATGCCGCACTAACCCAGCCCCAACCCCTGACCGCCAAGCAGATCCAGCATCAGTTGCTTGACGCCAACACTCTGCTTCTCGAATATGAATTGGGTGAAAAGCGTAGTGTAGTTTTCGTATTGACACCGAACTCGGTGGATTCGTATGAACTGCCGAAACGTTCGGAGATCGAAGAGACGGCTCGGCACCTTTACAATCTACTCACGTCGCGCAACCGCTGGATTGTTGGAGAATCGGCTTCGCAAAGGGCGGAACGCCTGGCAAAGGGCGAGGCGGAGTATCAGGAGGCGACCATTGCCTTGAGTCAAATGGTCCTCGGTCCCGTCACCGGGCAACTTTACGAAAAGCGGTTACTGATCGTTGCCGACGGGGCACTCCAATACATACCCTTTTCACTTCTGCCTTTGCCGGGAGGGACTGCTCCCAGACCGCCTGTTCCGCTGGTTGCTAAACACGAAATTGTGAATGTGCCGTCTGCATCGGTCCTGGCATTGCTGCGGCAGCAGGCCAATGGCCGCGAGGCAGCGCCTAAAGAGGTAGCCGTTTTCGCAGATCCCGTTTTCGACAAAGAAGACCCCAGAGTCGGCAGAGCCGCGCATGATAACCGAGCGGCAGTGTCGACCTTTGGTGAGGAGAGCACTGCATCGTTTCATGGACAATTGACGCGCTCGCTCGCAGATGTCGGTGCGAGAGCGCCGCGAGCGGGATCTGCCCTTCCGCGACTGGTCTTTTCCCGCCGAGAGGCCGACGCGATCGTGGCGATGACTGACGCCGGAAAGGATATGGAGGCGCTGGATTTCCAAGCGAGCCGTGAAGCCGCTCTCAGCAAAGAACTCGGCAAATATCGGATTGTGCACTTTGCGACACACGGCTTGCTGGACAATGATCATCCTGAACTGTCAGGGCTGGTGCTGTCCTTGGTGGATCGGGAAGGTAATCCGCGGAATGGGTTCCTGGACCTCGAGGATGTGTATAACCTGACTCTGAACGCGGATTTGGTAGTTTTGAGTGCCTGCGAGACGGGCCTGGGGAAGCAAATCAACGGAGAAGGTCTGGTTGGGCTGACGAGAGGTTTCATGTACGCGGGGGCCAACCGTGTGGTAGCCAGCCTCTGGAAGGTGGATGACGCGGCCACGTCAGAAGTGATGAGACATTTCTACTACGGAATGCTTAAGGAAGGTCTCCGACCAGCAGCGGCGCTGAGGCAGGCCCAGATCGAAATGCAGCAGCAGAAGCGGTGGGCAGATCCTTATTACTGGGCTGCATTCACCATCCAGGGGGAGTGGAAGTGAGTCTCGACACGGGGCGATTCCTTGCTATCGAATATCTCGGGTACTTTCGACAATGTGTGACAACGCGTCGGGCGGAAACAAACAAGAAAATCGGGAGAATCTAACGAGACTGCTGTTGCGCCTCGATCCTGACACAACGCGCGCATGGGAAAGGTACGGGGACATCCGCCTACGGCTAGCGAAATACTTCGAATGGAACCATTGTACGGGACCGGAAGACCTTGCGGATGAAGTTCTGGATCGAATAGCGGCGAAGCCGGATAGTGACGAAATCCGCGAAGTAGAGACTTATTCATTTGGCGTGGCTCGGCTTGTCTGCCTGGAGTCTTACAAGAGGACGCAACGTGAAACACACAGCGAAGACTTGCCGGGAGGAGAGAACGGATTGGCTGACGTTCACGATCACTCGGCTGAGATCGTGGACAGGCTATACCAGGAGAGAAGGCTTACTTGTCTGAGGCAATGTTTGGCGAGGCTAACGCTCCCAGACAGGGACTTGGTTATCCGGTATTACAGCGCTCAGGAGGAGAAGCAGAAAACCTTTAGGCGGGGACTTGCAAAAGAAACGGGACTTAATCCGGGTGCGCTCAGAGTTCGCACCAACCGGCTCAGAGCACAGCTTGAACAATGCGTGAAGCATTGTTTGGACGCTCGTCGAAGAGGTCCGAATCCGGGTTCTTAAAGGATTGACATCTGGACGTGGTTGCCTGGGGCTGCGAGGGACGGCCGGTTGCGTTTTCATAGTGTGGAATCGTCCTGTAACGCTTTCCGGGCCCGCGCCAGTAAGAGAGGACCGCCCGGCGTCTCATGGAATCAGCGGTTGTAGGGCCAGGTCGTCGAAGGTGCGATGCGGACAACAACTAAAGAAAATTTGATACGCCGTTACTTTTTGGGGGATCTTCCACCGGAAGAGCGGAGTCGTTTTGAGGCTCAGTATCTCGCCGATAGTGGGTTTTTCGAGGAGTTGCTTGCCACCGAGAATGACCTGATCGATGCCTACGTTCGTGGAGAACTGCAGCAGAGCGAGAGGCAGAGATTCGAGATGGAATATTTCAAGTCGCCTTTACAGCGCGAAAGGGTGGACTTCGCGCGCGCTCTGAGCCAAGTCGCTGACTTGCCGGTTCAGGCTTTAGCTGCTACCCAAGATGCTTCGCCGTGGAAGCAAGTGTGGAGAGTCCTTTCAATCCCGCATCATATGCCGCGATGGGCGTTGGCCACCGCGGTCCTATTGATAGGAGTGTCAGGATCGTGGCTGATGGTGCAAAACCATCGATTGAAGGCTGGCATGCAGCAGGCCACAGCAGGAAAAGCAGAGCTTCGCCGAGAGGCGGATGTTCTTCGTGAGCATATCGCGCGACTCGAAGAGAGTCCCGCGGGTCAAATTCACCAGAGTCAACAAGGCTCCGAAGTGGCCAAGCTTGAGGCACCGGGGGAACAGGAAGTAATGTTCCGCCTCTCGCCAGGGATAATGCGAGGCCCCGGTGAGGCGCAGAAAACTCTGGTTCTACCGCCAGCTGCCAAGCATTTGTGGTTGGAACTAATGATTGATCAAGGCGACCACCCGAGATATGAAGCGGTGCTGTATACCGCCGACGAGAAAGAGGTTCTACGGAAATCCGCCTTGCGGAGCCACGCTGTTGACGGCAACACGGCAGTCTCCTGGCGCGTTCCTGCTCACGAACTTCCTTCTGGCGATTACATTGTCCAACTGAAAGGCCTGACAGCCGGCGGCGCCTTGGAGGATGTGGAGGCGTATAGTTTCCGAGTGCTACAGAGGTAGATGCCCCGGTTATCCAGGACAAGGGTTGGTTTCCGGATCTTCGAGAACAGCGCACCCCGCTATCCGACTGCAGCCCTGATCGGACATCCGCTGTAGTGCTCAATCTTCTGTGACGGCTGCCTGAGCCCGAGGCAGCAAATGGGGTCCGGTTTTGCAGAGTGCAGGAACCACCCGCCGAGAAGCATACGTGCGCGGCGACAGCTTCTGGTCGGGTGGAAGACGCGCTCTCCACAGCGCGTACGGAAGACTCGTGCTTTTCTATTGACAAAGACTTACATGGATGCCGGCGATACGGTACAAGGGACGGAATCTGTGAATCTATTAAAAAGCGACCATGCTACCGTTTAGGTGACCGGCTGTGCCGCGCAGTTATTGGGTTACGTGGCAGTCTAGTTCTGGTCGGGGCATTCCGCCAACTGGGCTGAGCCGAAGCCGGAGGCAATTAAATCGACACGGGCATTCGCCAGCACGTTCGACGTCTTGTTGTCCGCGAGAGCTGTTCTCTGCAAATGAGCAACCACGACGATCAAAACAGCGTCCACGTGATACGCCGATAACTTCCCTTACGCTGATCCCTCATTCCCACAGAAGCGCCCCATGCGTATAATCACAGCCATCTATCTTTCAAAACGGAGTAGGAATGCCGAGCTCCGATCCAAGTGCCGCGGCCATTATCGATGCTTGCCTAGGGTCGGGCACGCACAGCGCTTGGACCCAATTTGTCCGCTGTTTTCAGCCACTGATCGCTTCGGTCGTCATTCGGGTCATGCGCCGGTATGGCGAGTCAAGCCCCGCGTTGGCGGATGATCTGATCCAAGAGTGCTACCTGCGCCTCTGCAAGGATCAGTGTCGGGCGCTTCGACAGTTTGAACATCGTCACGTTGAATCGATCTTCGCCTTTGTGAAGGTGGTGGCTGCTTCGGTCGCGATGGATCACTTCCGAGCCCGGAAGGCTGAAAAGAGGTCAGGCGAGGTCGCCGCTCTTTCAGACGACTCGATCTCAGCTATACCATCACAGCAGCCGGATGCCGAGGCCGCCGTTCTGATGAGCCAGATATCGGCTCAACTTGAGCGAATCACGGAAAGTCAGCGCGACCGGACGATCTTCTGGCTCTACTACAGGCAGGGATTTACCGCCCGGGATATCGCCAATCTGCCGGATATCGGATTGACGCAAAAGGGGGTGGAGAGCTGCATTCACCGGCTCACGGAGATCCTTCGCAACACTGTCGGAGCTGCCCGGCAGATTTCTGCTCAGCAGGAAGAAGGAAAACCGCCGCAGAATCCGTTAGGAGTATTGAAATGAGAATGCTGGAAGATCACATCAGCCCCCAAGAGCTGGCGAGTCTTCCGGAAAAGCCGGAAACGCTTGCCTCCGGCACCTTAGTGCAACGGCGGTTATTGGACCATCTGGTCCGATGTGAAGCCTGCGCGGCTCTTGCGCAGACACATTGGAGCCTCAGTCGCCTAGCTGATGATCCCAACTGGGGCGCTGCCGGCGAATCTTGTGCCCACGATAACGTGTGGCTGGAATTGGTCGCCGGATTGCGCCCGGGCGAATCGGCGCCTCTCTTGTCGCATGCAGCAGGATGCGCCAAATGTGCCCAGGCATTGCAACTCGCTTTGGAACTGTTGCAGCCGGCGCAGAACGACGAAACTCAACCGGAGCTGCAAATGCTGGAAAGCGGGACCCTGGAGTGGCAGAAAGAAGCTGCGCGCAAACTAAGGGAGGCTTCTCGCGCCGAGCCGGCCTCTATGAAACAGCAGGCTGCGCACTCGTGGTGGCGAAGACCCTTTCGGTCGCGTCGTCTGATTTTCGCTGCCTCGTCGGCCATCGCCCTCGGTGGGGCCGTCCTGCTGGGCTGGCTTCATCAGAGGCAAACACCTAATTTGCTAATCGCACGAGCCTTCGCGGAACAAAGAACCATTGAAGTCAGGATCGAAGGCGTGCCCTATGTGCCCCTCCACCAAGAACGTGGCGTCTCTCAAAGCACGCAGAGAATGCAGAGACCAGCTCTTCTGGCAGCCGAAGCAGAGATTGCACGGCAATTGAAGCTGCACCCGGACGATGTACGATGGCTTCAGGCAAGCGGCCGTGCCAACCTCCTGGAGGATAATGCTGACTCGGTTCAGTTGGCTGTCACCCTGCTTGAGAAGGCACATCGGCTTGCTCCCGCAAATGACTCGGTTTCCATCGATTTGGCGAGTGCCTGTATTTTGCGTGGCGATCTCGCCCCGGTCGACCCTGACCCTGGCAGAGCGATTCAGATCCTAAAGCCCATAGCGGACTCCGGTCGCGGTGGTGAAACCGCGCAATGGAATTACGCCATCGCCGAAGAACAGGCCCACTTGTTGAGCAACGCAGTCGCCGAATGGGAGAATTTTCTTACCCGCTATCCGCGCTCTACGTGGGCCGACGAAGCACGGACGAATCTTCACGCCGACCAGTTCCGTCTTAACGATCAGCACAAACGAAGCAGCGTTCCCCTTCGCACGCTCGATCAACTCGCAGCGGCTTTCCGGGACCGTGATCCATCAGCGCAGGCCGAAATAGATGGCAGGATCGAGGAATATCAGGAGGTCGCCGTTGAGCAGTGGCTACCCATCCTGTTCTCTGCCACGTCCGACAATCAGCTTCATCAAGCCCGCATTGCAATTGCGGGTCTTGCTGCAACACTCAGAGATAACCATGGAGACTTCTGGCTCAGCGACCTGATCGCTGCGGATCGCGCTTCACCCCCGCTTCGAAGGGCGGTCCAACTGCTGGCTCGCAGCACACTTACTCTTGAAACATCCGATGTCCACACGGCCGAAAAAGACGCGCTCTCGGCAGTGTCCCTCTTCCGGAGAGCGCACCTCAATGCTGGTGCGGTCCGATCCCGCCTCATCCTTGTCTTCGCCGCGCAATATGAGCACCGCGACGGCCCGTGCGAAGACATGGCAAGACCGCTCGCGGCATCCTCCTCCCTCCGCCGATATCCGTGGATCGCCATCCAGACCAACCTCGAATCCAGCCTGTGCTCGCCGGTCGCCGACTCCCATACAGCGCTCGCCACCCAAACGGCCGCGGCGCTGGCCGGGAGCCATCATTTCCCTATCCTCACCTTGCGCTGCCTGGCGACTCAGTCCGTTCTGTATTCTTCCCTCGGGGAACGCGAGTTGGCGTGGGCTCGCGCGTCCGATGCGCTGAAAATGTACTGGCTTGGCGCTTATCCGGGGTTGAGAGGATACAACGCGCTCGTTGGCCTCGAAGAGCTGAATCGCTACTCAGACCGCTGGTTCCTGCAGGTAGATATCCTCAGAGAAGCCATTCCGATTGTCGCGGGGGATCCCCGTACCCTGATGGTTGCTGTCGCGAACTCCCACCTCGGGCAGGCCCTCATTCGTACCGGCAACCTCCGCGAGGCCGAGGTCGCCTTCCTGCGATCCGACGCACTCATTCGGAGTTCAGTCCCGGGCCCGGAGCGAGATGCTCTTTGGGCAGAGACGCAACTGGGACTGGCCAGGATCGACCTCGAAAGAAATCTCGCGGCACAATGCTTGATGCGTCTGCAAGCAATCCGTTCCATGCTGCTGAAGATGCGCGATAGTCCTCTCCAACTCGATTACTTCCAAACCAGCGGCATGGCCTTCCTCAAATTGAATCGAATCAGGGATTCAGAACGCGATCTGAAGATTGCGGTTGATCTTGCCGCTGCCGATCTCCGGCGAATCACCTCCGGCGAAGACAGGTGGAGATCCAACCGCCGTTACGAGGATCTCTTTCGCACCATTGTCCAGTTGGAGCTGCGCAAAAATCCCCAGCTGGCGCTCTTTGCCTGGGAACACTACAAGGCGAATGCACTGCACGATGATGCTGGCATCGAACCGCAGGAGGCACCGAAGCCGGTCACTTCTGCAACGCTGACGAGCGCCATCCCGCTCCCTCCCGGAAAATCTTCCCTGCTGTTGACCTATGTTGCCTTTCCTCATGGCTACGCTGCCTGGGGCTGGGACAGCTCAGGCATCCACGAGCAATGGATCAGCCTCGACATGGACGAGGCTTCGACTCTTACGTTGCGGTTTGTAGAAGAATGTTCTGACCCACGTTCCAGCCTCGCTGCGCTGAAGAAGGACGGGGCCGCTCTTTACGGTGAGATCATCCGCCCTGTCGAGCCGTGGCTGGCTGGTAATAAGCAAGTCATTTTTGAACCAGATGGCGCCTTAAAGGAGCTGCCGTTAGAGTTGCTCATCGACTCACAGGGCAATTATCTCGGAGATCGAGTCGATGTTGCTGTTTCGCCCGGCTTGGCTTATCTCAATGCGGGGAGGCCCTGGAAGACCCTCTTCCCCGACAGCACCGCCTTCATAATAGCCAATCCACCGGCACCCGGCTGGCTTCCCCTGCCCGCGGCCGAAGAGGAAGCCCATGCTGTGGCTTCGTCGTTTTCCCACCCGCAGCTCAGAATCGGGAGCGGGGCCGCCGATACGAACATCGCAAAGGAAATCGCACTCGCTGAGGTCTTTCATTTTTCCGGTCATGCCACGACATCATGGGGCAATGTTGGCCTCGTAGGCGGCCCTGGATTCTCAGATGCTTCGCAATTGGAGGCGCTGCGCAACGGGCTGACCAGGCTTGTCGTCCTGTCGGCATGTAGCACTTCAGACGGTGCCAACGGACTGTTCGATGGCGATAGCAGCATGCTGCGCAATCTCCTAGCTGCGCACGTCGGCGTGGTCGTTGCGAGCCGCTGGAATGTCGATTCATCCTCGACTGCGCTTCTCATGAAGGCGTTTTATTCCGGCCTAATGGCTCATGAATCCGTGTCGGCTGCTCTTTCGGCGGCCAGACGTGCCGTACGCAATGTATCGGGATACGAACATCCCTATTATTGGGCGGCATTTTCCGTTTTTGGCCATAACTGACACCATTTTGGAGGAGCAATAACCATGCCAGTGAAAAAGAACACTAACTCCGCCCCAGTCATCCAGTTATCCATTTCGTTCAGCGGGCCTATGTTCTTCGACTTTGCTACAAATCTGTCCGCTGGCCTCGTGGACATTTATGTTCCCTATTGTCCCTACCACGAAGCAGGTTTCTTTTTCCTTAGACATTCCTATTCCGAGTCAGACTTGTACGCGTGCGCCGTTCAGAGTAACAATGGCAATGCCGTGGATCGTGTTTACTCCGTCGTCACTGGTGGAATTCCTACGCGAACCTCCTTGCCAGACTCCATCACATCCTCTTTCCCAACAGGGAAATCACTCAAGACAACGACTCCCACAGAAGCATCGGCATCTGCCGCCAAAAATCGCGCCGGACAGCCTTCAGATACTATTTATCTCCTTTCAATCGATGGGCTGGGAACTCGCGCTTCACAGGCAAAACTTCCACCGACTCTCTGCAAGCGGCTCTTCAAGCTGTCGGTGCCAATGCCCGCATACCTGAGCACTCTCTACACCGACCTCCTCAAGGTAGTTCCTGCATCAAGCACAGGGAGTGGCCCTTTGCTCGAACACAGCACCGCACTCCGTTTCTACTACGAATGGGATGCAAAGACGGATATTACGCTCAACGCTCCTTACGGTGTGTCGAGGCGCATCACTCCTCCCGTCTACGCCGAATTGCCATGCATTTCCGACATTGAGATACGCTACGAGGGCCTAGGCCTCGAAGACGATAACGACCCGCATTCTGACGCCCGATCCTGTTTCGCGAGCCTGACCGCACTGGCGGGAACCGATTGGTGGCTCTACTACAACGACGGCCGAACTACACCCACCAGTCCCATTCTCCCCCCCACGCCTCTTCCGGAAGCCCAACTAGACCCATGCGATGATTACGATCGAGGGGGAGGGCACCTCAAGACCGGCGCGGATTGCCACGCTCCGATCATCACCATGGGATTAAGCATCTAGTTATCTCGGGCTGGCACTTCGACCCCACATTTCGGCGCCTGCTCAGCATATGCAAGACATGATTGAGACCTCCGGTGAGCGACAACGGATGGCATCACCTCCTTGATGCTGATGTCGATTGGGCGACGAGAAAAGCGTGTGCAATGATCCGGGCGACCACGATCCCGGACGCTGATGGATGGCCTTCCGGTCATGACGAGCGCTAAGACCTTATCGCCATTCCAAAACTTAGTACGGGATTAAGGAATGGATGCAAGCCTGATCAGATCAATCGAATGCTCAAGAAGCGCGGTAAATGGAAGCCCCAGAAGGATGATCATTAGTCAGAAATACGTCAAACGAAGAGCGGCCTTTCACGGAATTCGGGGACGTGTCCGACTCACGCCCGCTGCGTTCCCGGTATCTGGCAAGAATGAGCGAGGCACTATATTCTAAATTGATCTTCAGAAGGTGAGTCTGGGAGTCAACGCTGACCGTCGCCCCAGCGCCAGCAGTTCGTCAAAGATCGCTGAAATCAGGTCGGCACGACGCCGCTGGACGCTGCGATTGATCTCGACATAGGAAAAGTCCTTGTCAGGCTCCCAGCCAATCAGCGTGTAAGCCCGGACAAGGCTACCGAACTTGGTCGAATAGGAACTGGAGGGCATGGTCTCGGTTTCATCAATCAGCAGACCGGACAGCTTGCCATTCCTGTCGCAACAATTCACTCTAGCCTTCTAAGAGGTCCTGATCGATCAGGTGCTGATGGCGCGACTCAATGATTCGCCGTGCCTGCTCGAATATGGCGGCGTCAACGATCGGCACAAAGGCTCCGTCCGCGCCGGATCCACATGTCGACTGGATTGTTTTTTCGCTTGTGCTTCAGCTTGAACGAGCGGCGATTGTACATGTTGGCGCCGATGTACTTGGGTTGGTGAGCACCTGATGGACCGTCGCCCATGTCCACAGGCGACCGTGTTCTTCGAAAATGCCGGCGACATTGAGGTGCTCGGCGATTTCGCGTTCAGTGTGTTGGTCCGTGACAAATCGTGTGTGAATCTTCTGGACTATCTCGACCATATCGATCTCCTTTTGGGGACCCGGGCCCAGAATGACACGGTCCGTCTGCAGGCTCTTTCGCTCTCCCAAGTCGAGCAGCCTTTGGGAGCATAATTCCGATCGATTAGCAGGCGCCTCAGGCCATAGCCCACGGGACGGCCCTGCCGGAGTCCCAGCTCAATGAGGTGACAATGGCCGGAAAAGACTTTGAGGGCATCTTCGTCTTCGCGTTGCGTCAGCTGATAGCGTTGCGCGCCGCGTGGCTGGTTCACCAGCCGGCACGCCCAACGCTCGCTCATGCCTTGTTGCTGCGCATGATCCACAGCACAGCGCCGTCGCTCCGGGCTCAGAAGTATCCCGCGGCGATATCCTTCAGCACCAAGCTTCTCCGGGTTCAGCTCGCTGACCAGCCGCTTCAGCTTCGTGTTCTCCTGCTCCAGTTCGAGTGGGGAATTTTCCGTTTTCAAAAGGAATTGTCCGGCAGCCTTCGTTCTATTGGGAAACGGCGGATATCACCGCCCACTCTTCCGGCCCCAGTGAGGAGATTCCCATGCCAGCCTGCGGACCTATCGCGGTAAGTTATTCCTCCTGCGCTCGACGCCACCAGCGTTTGGCGCTTGGCCTGCTCTTTCTCGGTTTTCTATTCCTCGACGAAGCTGCGCTCCTGCGCGCCGATGGACTGCAGACTGCCTCCACCGCTCCGGCCACCGCTGGCGGCGGGGCTTCAGGCGATAAGACTTCCCAGAGGTCGTCGGCAGACTCCAGCCCCAAGCCGAAGCTACCAGCAAAGCCGGTTGCGCCGAAGAGGACAGCAGGGAAGTATCTGCGGGACGTGTGTTCGTTGCGGTCACCTGCAACCTGGGTCCCGAACCCTCAAACGGGCAATGCGGAGCCAATTCAGTGCGAGCAGACTGGGCAGACCCAACCTCGGGGCGTTGTCGCGGCGCTGCCGCTACCTCCGCAGGTTTGCTGCCGATGCCTTCCAAACGGAGCAGCGCCGGTCGCTTTAGTGGATGCTAAGACCGTTCTCACACATATGGGGGCACCGCCCGATCCTTTCAGTATCGATGCTGTGGGCTCTAACTTCTATATTTACTCGTCGGACCGGCCGCAGCAGAAAGAAGCGGCGCAACTAGCCGATTTGGAGAAACAGATCGCCTCGCTCGTGGCAGCGACGATGCGGTATCAGATCGAATTTCATGTGGACAATGCCTCAACCCTTGGCAATTTCACGGCCTCGCTACAGTTGCTAGCGCCTCCGGGAGTGACTGTCACAGCTGCCGGCGCAAGCTCGGTCTGGCTCTCGTGGGATGACTCCGTAAGCTGCGCGTCCATCGCGCAGTTCCGCGAGGATGCCGCCAAGTTCGAGCGTCATACACGGCCGGATACCCCGGTCGCCAGCGTCTTCTATCTCGACCCGGCCGCCGCGGGCGATGCATTGGGTGCGACCGCTGTTCCCTTTGCCATGGCAGGGACCGCAGTGCTCTCCCCCAGCGGCACATCGCCGACGACTTCGCTTGGAGGAGTCAGCGGAGGTGGAACAGCCGGAGCAAGCGGAAGTGGATCGGGAGGTACCGCAACGAGCACTGGGGGAGCCAGCGCAGGCTCAACCAATTCGGCAGCGGCGCCATCCTCAGCGACCGGAGCTAATGGCAGCACGGGCGGTGGCTCGTCTTCAACAGCCGCGGCCCCTGCCGCGAGCGCCGCATCTGCGACCGCATCCCCGGCCGCATCATCGGCACCAACGATCACCATCACCACGACAACCACTCCCCCGCCACCCACGCAACCGGGGACCAGCGCGAGCAAGAACAGTTCCCCAGCTCCCGCTACGGTGGCGACAACAGTTTCGACTGCTCCGCCGGCCTCAACTCCGACGCCTGCCGCGCCGGCACCTCCGGCAACGCCGCCCGCTGCGACCGCCCCAACCGGCTCGGTGAACGGCCGTGACTTGCTCTTCAGCGGCGGCGTGGTTGGAGACGACGCATGGATCACCGAGCGCAAGCGCGCCCTTGCCCTTCTCGATCTGCCGCAGCCGCAGGTCCTTGTCAATGCCTGGGTGATGCAAAGTTCTGTCGCCAACCCCAAATACAGCGGCCGTATGACGAACCTTCTTCATCAGGCTGTGAACTCCTACAACGATGTGATCCAGACTTCACTGGGTCTGGGGTGGCAGCAACTGCGGTCGGAGACTGACGGAGCGGCCTTCTTTGACCCGGACTATTACAACTACATCACGCTGCGCACCGTCGCCGACCCGCATTCTCCGGGCGGTGGCTCACCGGACGAATCTCTGAAATTCGGCATCTGCCCAGTCGGCCAGTATTGCCTCGGCTATCAGACTTTGTTCCGACCTGCGCAGCCTCGCCTGACCGACATGCTGCTGACACTTCTGGCGGCCAACGATCCCGCAGACGCGACCCGCAGAGCCTTGGAGGCCATTGAGGACACCGCGACGCTCGCCCCGAACGATCTACCTGCCGCTTGCAAACAGGATTGCCCACCCACCGATGAACTGACAGAGAGAATGCGAGCTGAGCTCTCGCTCACAGGCAAGGAAAAATGGGCGACCTGCGGCTGCGAACAACAGGATGAGCTATATCTTCTCTCACGTGTCTCGCGCGCACCAAGCGACATGCGTCTGCCTCTTGAGTGCTTCCGCAGACAGATGTACATGGCAGTGGGGAGGGTCACAACGACCCTATCAGAGCCCCTAGCGCAGAACCGAGATGGAAAGACAGACGAACTCGCCAATCCATCAAAAACCACCAGCGAACTGGGTCTTGTGCGCGCGGCGCTCGCCGATTTCCTCTTTAACTATAAGATGAGCCAGCAGTACCCTCACGAATTCGGAGCATACGACCTGACGGCGAGCGCCCAAGCTCTGGATGCTGCCATGGCGCCGTTCATTTCCGCATTCAACGAGGACCTGCAGGCCTTTCAGTCATTCGTCCGCGCTGAGTTCGCCGTGAGCCTCGACGCGACGGGGGTCTCCAAGGACAAGAACACCTTTCTCAACGGCGGCATCGTCACCGTGCAGACAACGTCAGGCGATATCGCGAGCGTGAACACTGGCACGCAGAGTTATCTCAACGTGAGCAAGGCCCCAACCATTGCGCAACTAGTTAGCAGCATTGCTGGTGCTCAGCCGGGTGAGTCAACAAACACACTGACGGGGGTGCTCAGCAATCTCTCTTTTAATGAGGCTCAAGTGCTGACTGGCGCTTTGGCCGCGTATCAGACGACGGAACTCAATGTGGGGCGCCAGCTCAATCTGGTGGTTAAGCCGAGGAGTCTGATGGGAGCGTCGGCTGCCGAAATCGATGTACAGCTGAATGCAGATCAGTCTCCCACCGCACCGAACTTCTTTGTGCCGGGCGCGACCGGCGCGGCGGCCTCGGCCGATCTCTCAACAGTGACACAGCACGACGTCACGACACACGTTCGTATCGACTCTATTCGCCTGTTCGACATCTCGTCGTTCTCCGCGGTTCTCAGTAAAGGTCGCGACAAGTTTCCTCTCCTTCCCCCCTTCGTCGAGATTCCTTATATCGGTACGCTAGCGGGGTATCCTCTGAAGCCTGCGAAGGAGTATCACACCAGCAGCGCCATTCTGAGCGCGGTCATCGTGCCTACGGCAACGGATATTGCCTACAGCCTGCGCTTCACCGCCGATCGCGTCGTGATCCGCACGAGGCCTCCGTGCGACACGCAGAACGGGCTTTGCCTTGGAGTCTCCGCATCGGATGCGGGCCAGAGCGGGATACCCTGCACGTGGCCTCCTAAAGACTCCATTTCCGACTCAACCTGTCATGTCCGGAAGGTAACTGCGATGGCAGACCTCGGTTCTCCAATTCGCGAATTTCATCGCGAGAAGCTGCACTGCATCGCGACGATTGGGTCCGCGCCATACGCGGTCGGCGCAGCTGATGTTGCGATCCCGGTCTCCACCCCGTGTGGCAATCTTACTTTCGCAAACATCATTTCGGACGACGACAACTGAGCGTTTTCTGCTGTTCGCTGCTGGCAAGGAGGGCAGATCGATGGAGATCGACGAGCGAAAGCGTAGGGCGCCGTCCGCGTGGTCGTATTGTCTTCGCCTGGCGGGAATTCTCCTGGACGACCGGCGGCTACCTGAGGACGCAGCATACAGCTCCGCGGCATCAGGGTCGGACGAGCCCGAGCAGCATGCGGAGACCATGACGCCGAGAGCCAAATTCATAAAATCTTTTACCGAAACCGAACGAAGGGCTTTGTTCGATCATTTGCTCGACGGCCCGGAACCTACTCCTTCTCCGCGACCTGCTTCCACAACATCCGGCGCCGGCGCCGAACTGGCGGCTCCAGCTCTACCCCCTGGCGAGAAAGAGGTGCGCGCGCTGGCCGATATCCTTTTCAACAGCCCGCGTCTGCAGTCGATTGCCGCATCGGTCACCAGCTACACGCCCAGCGTCTGGCTGATCGAACAGGAGCTGCGCGCCCAAGGCAAGGGAGAGGAGATATGCAATGCCCGGTGCGGGCACCCGCGCGACTCCGTTCCCTGTTTTGCCCGCGTGAAGCACGTATACGCGGTTGCCGCGAAGCTGGAGGCGAAAGGCCTCTGTTTCTCCGGAGGCGGCATCCGCAGCGCGACGTTTAACCTTGGCGTCCTGCAGGGCCTTGCGCGCCTCGGAGTCCTAGATCGATTCGATTATCTTTCTTCAGTCTCGGGTGGCGGATACACCCATCAGTTCCTGGCTGCCTGGCTGAAGTACGCCGATCAGGCCAAGGTTCCCGACGGCGCTATGTCCTGGGTCCAAAGCCAGCTCGATCCACTGCCTCAGGAGAACGCTTTCTCCCATCTGACTGAGCAACCCTCGCCCATCCGCTGGCTGCGCCGCTACAGCAACTACCTCACTCCGCGCTCCGGCCTGTTCAGCACCGATACTTGGGTCATGGTCGCTGTCTGGGTGCGCAATACCTTCCTCAATCAGATCGTGCTCATCGCAACGCTGGGATTTCTGCTCGCCCTGCCTCACCTCTTCACGTACACCGATGGAGGTTGGGCGCGATTTCGCATAATCTATCGGGACGGATGGATCTCCTCCTCCGGCGTTCCTATCTTTCCTTATCTTTTGCCCACCGTCTTCGTACTTGCGGTTGGGTCCGTGGTCACCTGGCGGGTCGCCGTTCTGTTGCACGAGGCCAAGCATCGTAACCGGAATGAAAACGCCAATCGCCGTGTTCCGAAGGAAGAGGCCAAACGCCGTTATCGGCGCGAAACGGACAGAAGCGCTTGGTCCGGATGGGATCTCCTGCCTTGGTTGGTGCTCGGAATCGCGCTCGCTCTCGCCCCCGCGCTCTACAGCACCGTTTTCACCAACCAGTCGTGGCATCGCGCCTTAGTCAATTTTGTACCCCCGGTTTCGTGCAATCCGCAGACACCTTCATGTGGGACACCAGGTTCGCCACCGAATCCCAAGGCCCAACAAGCGTCCGCCGATAGTTGGATTCTTCGAGCCACCTGCGATTCTCCGGCCTGTAAGTCAGGCTTCGCCGATATTGCGAGCGAAATGCCTTCCCGCGAACTTCGCTACCAGGAATACGGCTGCCGTCCACGTGGCCGACACGGTCTCGCAATCTGGTTTTCGCAGTACAGCTATCCGCTTTGGCGGATTTGGTCCGGGGAAGATCCTGGATGGCCTGTCGGCGCTGCCTTTCTTCTGTTTCTCGTAGTTCTCTGCTACAGCTCGGCGGTGGCCGCGACTCCCGTCCGCACGACTTTCTGGCCGTCCTGCTGGGATCAGATCAGCGCGACTGTCGGCGCACTTACAGGTGTCGTAGCGGCAGTGGCTGCCATACACGGCATCCGCATCGGGCTCTTTGCGCTCTTCTTTTTCATTCCTGTGGCTCGGTTCGCATCCGTGGCGGTGGTGTTGCTTCCATTCTTGCTGGTCACCGTGACGTTTCTTTCCCTGGTCGTCGCTGCGGGGATCATGGGGAACCGTACCGAAGATTCCCTCCGGGAAGATATGGCGCGATTCCGCGCCTTGGCGTTCATCAGCTCGCTCCTGTGGCTGGGAGTCACGGGATGTTCTTTGCTCGGGCCGCCTCTTTTTGAGGCATTCCTCAAAACGCATGCACTCGCCAAATCCACCACCTTGGTGAGCGGATGGTTGGCAACAACCCTGGGAGGTGTCTTCGCGGGTAAGAGCGCAAAGACCGCCGGGAAGAACTCGTCTTCCGATTCCAACGGATCAGGCGCGCTAAACGTGCTCGTTGCCGTAGGTCCTCCGGTTTTTGTGATTGGGCTGCTGCTGCTTGTCGCCATGGGCGTGCAGGCTGGGTTATCAATCTTCTGTCCGCCTGACCGGTTTCTGCCGGCGTTGTTCCTCACCGGCGGACTGGGTCTCTTTGCGGCCTTCATCGGATTTCGTCTCGACATCAACGACTTTTCCATGCACGCCTTTTATCGCAATCGCATCGCGCGCTGCTATGCCGGTGCGACCTGCCCCAACCGCCGCCCCGACCGCTTCACGGGTTTTGCCAAGACCGACAGTCAGTTTAAGGTTTCCGATCTGCTTCCCGACCGGTTCACTGTCGATCCGTGTGCGGCAACTGAGGCACAAGGCGAACCGCCGGACAAATACAAAGGTCCATTCCCCATCTTCTGCACGTCCATCAATCTCACCTTTGGCGAGGACCTTGCCTGGCAGGAGCGCAAGGCTGCTAGCTTCATTTTCACTCCTCTCTATTCCGGCTACAGCGTGGGATTCACCTCCGAACACCTGCTGGACAAGCGGCCGATGTACACCTACAACGGCTTCACCAGAACCCGCGACTACCCGCAACCCGGTGGGAGCATCGGAATGCATTCCGCGGTCGCGATTTCCGGGGCAGCCATCAGTCCGAACTGGGGCTATCACACCAACCCATCGATGGCTTTTTTGCTGACGATGTTCAACGTGCGGCTCGGTTGGTGGATTTTGAATCCACGCCTCACCTCGGGCAACTATACGAACTCTCTGATAAACGGATTGCGACGCCCGGCCTCGCCGCCGTTTCCGCTCTACAACCTCCTATCGGAGCTGATCGGGAGAGCCACCGACACGAGCTCCTACGTTTACCTCTCCGATGGCGGCCACTTCGACAATATGGGTCTATACGAACTTGTTCGCCGCCGCTGCCGCCGCATCCTCATCTGCGACGCTGAGCAGGATCCCAAGGACAGCTTCGAGGGAATCGGCATGGCCATTCGCAAAGCCCGGGTCGACTTCGGCGTGGAGATCACGCTCAACCTTCGGAACCTGGATCCTCGCGTCGTCGACCCCTCGGTCGTGCCGGCGCCGCCACTCACGCGGACGCACTACCTGAAAGGAACAATCCGCTACCCCGAAGATAGGCCCGGCACACCCACCGGAATTGTTCTATATATCAAAGCGTCTCTTACCGGCGACGAGCCGGGTGATGTTCTGAACTACAAGCGGCAGCACGATGCCTTCCCTCATGAAGCGACCACTGATCAATGGTTCAGTGAATCGCAATTCGAAAGCTACCGTCGTCTTGGCTATCACATCGTCGTGAGCGATCCGATGCCTTCCGACACTGCCCCCCGGGCTGGTTCGGATTCACCGGATGCTCCACTTGCAGAAGCGCTGATGGAAACCGGGTCGTTTTGGACCGAACATGTCCGTTGACCCGCCGTGGGCCTGTGTACGTCAGATACGTCGACAAGCAACCTTTGTAAGGGACGAAGCAGTTGGCCGTCATCTACCTTGAGGCCTGTCTCATAATGCCGTTTTGCACCTCGGATGAGGCCATGAGTGCCCGTAATCAAACGACGCAGCCTCGGTTGTGGCGCCACAGTTGTGACCATCTCGGCGCCGGTTCGAGGCACCGGCGTATCGCCCTCTTGCGACCATAACAGTTGATCGCCAGGTAACGTCTCCGGTAATGCTGGTCGCGCCGGCGCCTTTCCGACTTCCAGCTTTGCCCAATAGCCCTTCGGTGGCCTCGGAACGCGAAGAGTTGTGCAAACACGGGTCAGGTAGCTCCCTGAGACTGAATATTTCTTTGCCGCCTTCGTCTTGGGCATCGACCAGACGAGTTCGTACAATTCCTCTCGCGAAACCGTGTCTTCCCTTCGGCAGAATTCTATTCGCAGTCAGAGGTCGACAAGCGGACGTGAGGAGTCTCGCGGGATGGCGCCGGCGCGGTCACGGATACTGAAGTAAGCTCCACGCCGGCCACCAATCCCGCCCACGATTTTCGTGGATTGCTCTACTCATATAGCGGGAATTTGGACAATCAACAAACTTTCGGCTGTTCGAACCCGTAACAGGGATTTTCAATTCCCTGTTACGCCAAGAAAATTCCCTGTTCTTTTCGAGCCGTCTCGTTTCGCTACCCCGGGCTAAGCATCGTGAAATGTGCAGCATGTGTCGCGGTGCGATGCGTGAACGAGGGCGCAAATCTCACCATCTCCCTGTTAAATTCCCTGTTAGCAAGGAAATACTGCGAAGGAGAGCGGTTCTCTCGAGACTGCCAGCACCACCAAAAAGTCTCGAGATCCGTGCGATCTGGCGTTTTTCATCACACATTATCCAGTCCCCCTGCGAAATAGTCAGCTTCTGCCCTGGAAGGACACGGGAGAGAATTCTCCGCATCGGGACGATTGGCCTGAAAGGTAAGTAAGGCCGGTATTACGCCCTTAACTCGTTGGCGGGTGAGGCCCCTCGTATCTGCTGCATGAATAATGGGACCTCCTGGTTGATCAGATCTCTCCGATCAAAATGCACAAAATCGAGATTATCAACGAGCCATCGTGCGGCGGTGGATTGCTCCGTCCGCGTGCTGTTCAATTTCGTTGTATCTCTTCCGCTCACCGCAGCGGTAAACCAGGCGGCCCGTCCTTCTTCGAGTTCAGATCATGGCTGTTCCGCCCGGGATGCTGTCGTAAGCTGAGATCGAACAACCTTAAGGAGGGTGAATGCAGAGGAGGGAATTTGTGAGATCAGCGCTGGCTACCGCGGGAGCGGCTACGGGTGTGGCGGCGTTTGGGGCTGGAACAGGGCCTGGCGGAGGACCTCATCAGGAGTACTATCAGCTGCGAACCTACAGCCTGCGAACGGGGCCGCAGCTTGCGCTGACCCAGGGCTATTTCGAACAGGCTCTGATTCCGGCCCTGAACCGGCTCGGGATGTCGCCTGTCGGAACCTTCAAGCTCGATATTGGGCCGGAGACGCCCACCTACTATGTGCTGATTCCCTCGTCTTCCGTTGAGACACTGCTCGCGCTCGACACTCTGCTGGGGAAGGATCCGGAGTACGTGAAGGGCGCATCCGGGTTTCGGGACGCCCCGGCGTCAGCGCCTGCATTTGTACGCGCGGAACGATCCATCCTCTCGGCCTTTTCGGGCTGGCCGAAATTGACCGCTCCGAAGCTTGAAAAGCGCATCTTCCAGCTGCGTACCTACGAGAGCCCGAGCCAGGTCGCGCATACACGCAAGATCCAGATGTTCAACGAAGCGGAGATCGGGCTGTTTACCAAGGCAGGGCTGAATCCTGTCTTCTTTGCGGATACGGTAATCGGCACACGCATGCCGAACCTGACTTATATGCTGACCTTCCCTGACTTGCCGACTCTCTCAGCTCATTGGGCAGCTTTCTCGGACGATCCGGCGTGGAAGGAGCTCTCGCACAAGCCTGGCAATACCGATGCGGAGATCGTAAGCAACATTACGAACCTGTATCTGAGCCCGCTGAGCTGCTCACAGATTTGAAATGGATGATGGCGGGACCCTGCCCGGCAGGCCGCTCATCCTCGGCCCGGTTGCGGTTGAGTCCAGCATCCTACTGGCAGCCACGCGCAACAATCAGAACATCCGTTCGCTTGCGAACGCACATTGAGATCACGATTGTGTTTAGGTATCTTTCGTGAGAACGTGGTTCTCTACAAACACGGGCCACGCCAATCTGCCGCATTTCTTGATTCCGGCGTCATTGGTTGATTCTCGGAAACGCGGGAGGAATGCATGATTCTTATTGTCGGAACGACCTGAATCCTCGGATCGAAGATTTGCAGCCGTCTGCGGCCCGAGCGTGCCTCCGGCAATCCGTTCACAACCGTTGGAGTTGAGATCCGGTAAAAGGTTACAGCGACCGATGCCACAACCATTCAACTGATGCGGGAAAGAGCCGCGTGCCGGCTCAAGCGAGAGACTCGTTGAAGAGATGCTGCCCACGCGGGCAACGAGGATTACCCGCGTGAGACGGCAATGCGCCTGAGCCCATTGCAAATTACAGTGCTGCGATACCGTTAAAGCCCACCGCCGCGGTGAACCCCGGAATCTCGTCCACTTCCGTCAGCGTTCCGTTGGACTGGATGGCAAAGACACCCACCGTTCCGACCGTTGCGTTAAGCGAGTAGACGAACTTGCCATCGCCGCTGACCGTGATGTCGAGGTTTGTGGCGTGTTCCGGGTTGCTCGCGACGATAGAGGACGAGGTGAGCGCGGTCAAGGCGCCGCTCTGGCCGATCGAAAAGCCGGAGATGTTTGAACTGCCGGCATTCGATGCGTAGACAAAAGCGCCATTCGGGGTAATTGCATTCCAGCAGTTGGCGTCGCCGTTGGTCGTCAGGCTCTGCGTGACCGCGGAAAGCTTTCCATTGGAAAGCACCGTGTAAGAAGAGATTGCAGAAATGGTAGAACCGGTCTCAGAAACAATCAGCTTTCCATCGGGAGCGAACCGCCCTGAGAAGGCTCCAGCGCCAGCGCTGGGATTGATAACAAGGGGGCCTAATGTACCGTTCGGATTGATGTGGAATGTATCGATATTGTTGGTGAGACGCTCCACCACGGCGAGGGTCTGGCCGTCTGGGCTGATCGAAATCGATGATCCGCCAACCGCATTGGCAGAGAGAAACGCGGTGGAGCCAGCAATGGGAACCAGCTGTCCACGGAAGCCCATTTGGAAGCCAACGACGCTGCCCGCGCCGCCCTGGTTAAGGACATAAACGCGATTCTGCAACTGAGCAATGGCTACGGGATTGCTGCCACCGGATGGTTGCCTGGTCAAAAAAATCAGCCGCCCCCCGATAACCTGAAAGACAGTGATATCTCCGCTTCCCGCATTCGCGGCAAACAGGAGCGAGTGGTCTGCGCTCAACGTCAGCGAGCCCTGCGATTCAAGGGGATCATTCACACCCCCAGTGCCCCTGCCATGCGTATCGAAGGTCTCCTCCGCGACCACTGTCCCATCGGAGTTCTGAACGAATTCGGTTACCTGGTTTTTGTCGGCATTATTCGACATGACAAAGAACGTTTCTGTTCCTCTGGTTTGCGCGCTGGCGAGCATGACTGGGAACAAGCATCCAATCCCAATCGTGATCGTCGATAGGCTACGAATTGCTCTCAACATCTGCTACTCCTTGACGGGGTAAGAATTTGCGCGCAAAAAAGACCCAGACGCTGTCTGCGAAGGCAACGCTCATGGAATGGCCGTTCTGTGCGCAGCTATTGGAGAGGTCGAGAGAGGAAAGGTTACAGACTCGTGCATGAATGTCGAAAAGTTGAATTGTGCAGCGTTTCCCGTTTACAGGTTTGCTCGACAGGCATGCTCGAACGTCCTGCTGATCCGATCAAAAATTACTCGCCTCAGGCTTCGTCGGTGTTTACAGGACCAACTCCGATGGGACCCTGAACCCGCCTGGAGATATTGAAGGCCTGCCGAAGACGGCCGGTCTCAATGGAATTGCCGACGCGACTCAGTGGTGCAGAAATCTCAGGCGCCAGGAATGTCCTCGTTAGAAGTCGTCCGCGTGTTTCGGATGCTCGATCACCCTGGGCCACTTAGAATGTACAGGGAACTTATGACAACCTCCCGCAGAAGTTTCTTCAAAGCAGCCGCCGGATTAGCGGCCGCCAGAGCGCTCCGCGGCGCAGGTCTGCCAGCGAACGACATTCCCATCGCCCCGGGGCCGTATTCAGCGGATGGATCGTTCGAGTCGTACCAATCCCCGGAGTGGTTTCGGGATGCGAAGTTCGGAATCTGGGCGCATTGGGGACCAAGCTCCGCTATCGGCGACGGCGATTGGTATGCCCGCAACATGTACATAGAGGGCAGCCCGCAATACGAATACCATTTGAAGACCTACGGTCATCCCTCGAAGTTCGGGTATAAGGACACCATTCCGCTATGGAAAGCGGAAGCCTTTGCCCCGGCTGCGCTCATTCGACGCTATGCCGCGGCCGGCGCTAAATACTTCGTCAGCATGGGCGTTCATTGCGACAACTTCGATCTGTGGAACTCGCGAAACCACCGGTGGAACTCGGTGAAGATGGGGCCGAGGCGAGACATCGTAGGCGAGTGGCGGCAGGCAGCGCGCGAGGCCGGGCTCCACTTCGGAGTGAGCGAGCACGTCTGGGCGAGTTATAACTGGTGGACCACCAACAAAGGCGCCGACAAGCAGGGCCGGTACGCGGGAGTGCCTTACGATGGAACAAACCCGGCCAACTACGACTTGTACTTTCCGCCGCACGCGCCTGGCCCCGAAGCCTGGGCCGAGCAGGGCAACGAGAGCGAAGCGTGGAAACGCGAATGGTTCCTGCGCGCGCAGGATCTGATGGATCAGCATCAGCCGGATTTGTACTACGAAGATGGCCCGATTCCGTTCGGCCGCTGGGGCCGGTCGCTGGTCGCTCACTACTACAATCAAAGCCTCCGCTGGCACAAGGGAAGCCTGGACGTGGTTTATACAGCAAAACAGCGCAGCGAGTGCATAACCGGAGCCTGCACGCTGGACGTCGAACGCGGTGTCGTAGACGATATTGAACCGCACCCGTTCCAGACGGACACGTGCATTGGAGACTGGCATTACAAGCGGGGCATCACCTATAAACGGCCGAAGACCGTCATCGATCTTCTGGTCGATGTCGTAAGTCGTAACGGCAATCTCCTCCTGAACATTCCGCTGCCGGCGAGCGGCATGCCCGACGATGAGGAGCTCAGAATTCTGGATGAGATAACCGCGTGGATGAAGGTGAATGCGGAGGGGATCTACGCAACGCGGCCATGGAAGGTGTTTGGGGAGGGGCCGGGAATCAGGAAGACAGCATCCGGTGAGGGCATGAACGGCACCCCGGAACACTTTAACGAGAGTAAGCGTACGGATCTGACGGGCGCCGACATTCGGTTCACCACCAAAGGCGGCGTGTTATATGCGTTCGCAATGGGCCACAACGCGACCGAAACACGAATTGTCTCCCTGGCCCCCGCACGCGAGCTGGAGCACAGCAAGGTCAGCCACGTCGAGTTACTGGGTCTTCCTGAGCGGCTGCAATGGAAGCAGACAGACGAGGGGCTGATCATCGCCTCGCCCAACACATGGCCCAGCGAGCACGCAGTCACGTTCAGGATCCGGTTTGCCTGAAGGATCACATCCGTGCGCGCCTCGGAGTCCGCGAACGAGGCAGTTGTTCGGACGCTTGTCGCGACGTATTAAGGAGACATGCCGCAGTACTCCTGCAGTGGGTTCCCTCCAGTGCTGCCGGAGCTCTCTGCGACCCATCGCCGGCAATTGCTCCAAAAGCCGAGCAACTGCTTGTTCTCTTGTAAGTCCGGCCTTCGCCGATCCACCCTATAACGTGGCCATCGACGGCCACGTCAGCGGTCTCGGCAGAGTTCATCACCGGGAGTTTGCCATGGCCTCAGGTGAGATGAGCGCTGGAGAGTTCACGGACTTCCTCCGCAAAGCAATGGCGCGACGTTAGATGCACTCGCTGCGTTCCCGGCGAGCGAGTGCATCCAGGGTTTGCCTTCACGGTACCGGAACCCCAACGGCGGATGAGCTGACGCGCGTCAATAACCACCGCCCATCGATCTTTCTGGCTTCACCGTCAAGGTCTACGTGGCTTTTGGCTGTCCAATTCGGCAGGCCGGTGACTGAATTCAATGACACGTCGAAGTAATGGCATTCGAAATACACCGACGATTTCCACTGGCCGTCTTCGTCCCTTACGGGGACATACTTTGTTTTGTACGCCGGGGAAAGCGACACAAACTTATTGGCTTGCTGCAACCCGCCGGAAACGTACTTGAAGAACGTGCACAGCGTGCCCTGCTGACCGGTGGCAGACGTGTCGCCCGTAGGGTGGAGGGCAAGTTGCGGGATCATCCGGATCGCCGTTGCCGACGTAATTTCCTGCCGTGGCAGCGGTGCTGATAACCGTGAGTTGGGCGTCCTTCGCCCAGATCGCGAGTATTTCGCGGATTCGCTGAGTTATCACTGCAGCCGAATCGCCATTCACTGGATCGTGCACGCTGATTGCTCGCGTGAAAGGTCGCGTGAAGCTGTTCCAGTTCAGTCATTTGGGCTAGTCGGTCGTCATCGTCGCGCCAGCCATCTGCATGGGCGGCTCCTATCGCCGCGATAATTCCGACAGCGAGCAGAGCCACAAAACGTGAGTACTCTTCCTGAATGTCGATTTCATGTCCGTCTCCCCCTCCGATTCCGGGGCGCGGTTGTTGTTCTCACCGCGCCTGTTTGTTGGTCTTCACTCCGAATGCGGGTCCAAGTATCCATAACTGCTCTTTCAGGAGCAATACCTGCCCGGCGAATTGTTTCTCCCCGAATAAATCTTTCTGCAGTAATCAGTTGGAAGAAGTTGTCCCCACTCTCCCTGGAGTGCTAGACTCGGGGCCTCACGGTCGGGCGCGTGTGGAATGGCCCTTTCACACACTCAAAACACGGTTCGGTTTGGCCAGTTCGAGCTGGATCTGAGGACGCGGCAGCTCACGAAGAACGGCGCGAAGATCCGGTTGTCGCAGCAGCCGATTCAGGTACTGTCGCTGCTCCTCGAAGCTCCCGGCGAAATTGTGACGCGGGAAGAATTCAGACGACGCCTCTGGTCGTCCGACGTGTTTGTCGATTTTGACCACGGGCTGAATAAATCCATCCAGAAACTGCGCGACGCACTGGGGGATTCGGCAGGCTCTCCCCGTTACATCGAAACCATTCCGCGGATCGGATACCGCTTCATTGCGCTCGCCAATGAGGCGAGAGCAAGCGTTGAACTGCCGTCAGAAACAGGAATCATCCAGCCGCCGACTGCCCCGGCCCTCCCGCCTGGCGGCCGGACCGCCGGAAACCGACGGGCACGATGGATTCTACTTGCCGCTTCTGCCACGGCCTGCGTGGTTCTTGGGTTTGCGCATGGCCCTTTATCGATTGCGCCATCGTCGGCCGGCAGCGGTACATGCAGCTAACAGATTTCACGGACTCGGCGGTGGCGCCGGCGCTTTCGCCGGATGGGCATATGGTGGCATTCATCCGCGGCGGCGATGGTTTTCTCACGTCCGACCAAATCTACGTCAAGATGCTTCCGAACGGAGAGGCCAGGCGGGTGACGGACGACGCACGGCCGAAATACGGGCTGGCATTCTCGCCGGATGGGGCGGAGATTGCGTACACGGTGTTGGAGACTTCCGTGTTTTCCACCTACGAGGTGTCAGCTTTGGGAGGCGAGCCTCATCTTTTGCTGAAAAACGCCGCGGGACTGGTGTGGCTTGACCCGCAGCATCTGCTTTTTTCTGAGATCAGGAGCGGAATCCATTTGGGAGTAGTCACGGCAACGCAGACGCGCTCCGGCCTGCGCGAGATTTACTTCCCCGCGCACGAGCGCGGCATGGCCCACTACTCGTATCCATCTCCGGATCGGCACTGGGCATTGGTGGTGGAGATGGACGGGAACGGCGATTGGGCGCCGTGCCGGCTGATTGGTCTCGAAGGCCAGAGCCCGTCGAGAGTCGTTGGACCCAACGGCGCGTGCATCTCCGCTGGGTGGTCTCCGGATGGCCGATGGATGTATTTCACTGCCTGCGGTGGAGGGACAGAGCCACATCTGGCGGCAGCATTTTCCGGAAGGAGAGCCGGAGCAAATCACCTTTGGACCGACGGAAGAGGATGGAATGGCGGTGGAGCCGGACGGACGGGCGCTGATCACCTCGGTGGGAGTGCATGAGAGCGCCCTCTGGATTCACGACGAGAGCGGGGAGCGGCCGCTCTCTTCAGAGGGTGAAGTGGTCGGTTGGTCATCTCCCCCTGCTTTCAGCCCGGATGCCAGCGTTGTTTATTACCTTTTGCGGCGGGGGGAAAGTTCGGACGCGGAACTGTGGCGAACGGTGGTGGACTCAGGGAAGAGCGATGCGGTGTTCTCCGGGATTTCAATGATCGACTTCGATATCTCGCCGGATGGCAAACAAGTGGTGTATACAACCGCTGCGCGAGACGGAACGCATGCAGTTGTGGATAGCACCCGTGGACGGAAGTTTACCCGCCATGAAAGTGAATGTTTCGGGTGTACGGTCGCCGCATTTTGGCGCAGGCGGGCAGATTCTGGTCCAGCAGACGGAGGGAAACAAAAACTACCTGGAGCAGATCAATTCGGATGGGTCGCACCGCTCGAAGATCGTCCCGTATCCCATCGGGGAATTCCAGTCTGTTTCCCGGGCCGGCGATGGGTCACTGCTGAGGTTCCCAGGGCGCCGGATAACAACCTTCCCGCGATCATGGCAATTCCGTTGGCCGACGGAGCCCCGCAGCGCATTTGCGCGCCCTACTGCTTAACGAGGTGGTCCACGGACGGGAAGTTCCTGTTTGTGTCGGTGGAGGACTCGTCGCGAACCAGTCCGGGGCGAAGCCTGGCAATTCCCGTCGGTCCGGGGGAAAGCCTGCCGGATCTTCCGGCGGGAGGTATAGCGCCGCTGGCCGAACCGAGCGTGGTTCAGGGAGCCGAATCGGTTGGGCGCGGAGCACTGGTGCCGGGCAAGGACCCCGCGCATTATGCCTGGGTGAACATCGCGGTCCACCGGAACCTCTATCAAATCTCGCTGCCCTAGAGCTTGTTATTAACTTTCGCGTGGGAGGCGTTGCGAGAGAAACCCGGGCCAGACGAGGCGGAGGACGACGGCTGTGGCGGGTCCACTGTCGAGGACGACAACGCCTATCCCGCTTTTGCAGGGGATCACTCTGTCTCACACCTGCAACGGTGCGTGTCCCGCCTCTCGGGTCACCTTCGTTATCCCAGCCGTCCCGGCAGATACTGTCCCAGGAAACGCCGCGCCAGGATGAATCCATCCTTGCGCTGCTGCGGGAAGTCCGGAAGGCTGCTGCTGTGCGGCGCATCCCAGAAACTGTCTTCGTGCTCCACGGCGATGCCGCCATTAAATTGGATCTGGAGCAGCACGGTGAGGAATTGCGGCCAGTTCACGATGCCCTGTCCGGGGATGCGGTAACGCCACCATCCATGTCCGGCAATACCCACCTGCTGCAGCACCGGCTGGATGATCTCGGTATCCTTGGCATGCACGGCGAGGATGCGGTCTTTGAGCTGCCACGCGGTGCTGATCGGGTCAATGTACTGCCGCACGAAATGCGAAGGATCGAATTCCAGACCCAGGCGCCTGCTCGGCACGAGGTCGAAGACGGCCTGCATGGCCGCCGGGGTGGTGGCGAAATTGGCGGCGGTTGGGTAGTTCTCCCATCCCATGGTCACGCCAAGTTTTTCGCACACCGGCAGGTATTTCTCATGGAAGACCTCGGCGTAGGCTTTGGCCTGATCTTCCATGCTGGCGCCTGGCATCCCACCGCTGAAAGTTCCAACAAACGTGCAGCCCAGGCGATGGCAAAATTCCAGGGCGCGAACAAACTCGGCGTTCGCGGCCGCGCGCTTACCCGGATCGGGGTCCGTATGGTTGGGACCGAAGTATTCAATGCTGACAATGCGAATGCCTGCGTTGCGCGCCGCGGCCAGAATCTGATCGATGGCGCTGTCGCTCAGATCCGGATTGAAGTCGGGACCCGGCGTCACCACCACGCCTTCGTAACCGGCCTGCGCTGCAAAGGCGAGCTTCTCCGGCGAGTACGGAGTGATGATGGAGAGTTTGGGATAGGGCGTGTCTGCCGGCACACCGCTGTGCCCTGGCTGCGCCTGGGCCGTCTGTGCCGCCGCAGCCCTGGCTCCCGCGATGCCGAGCGCCGCCGCGGATGTGCCGCCCACCTTCAGGAAATCGCGCCGATTCCAATCGAGCATGGACTCTCCATAGCCTCCGTCTCACCTATTCGGCGCAACCCTTCGGTCAGGTCCCTTGCCGTGCAGAATTATATAGAGCACGTCAAACGCGCGAACAGTAGCGAACGGGGCCCGTTTGTACAAGTAAAGGTCACACTTGACCACCATCTGCTCCGAATGTGTCAATGATTGATTTGGCCTATCAGTAACAGTCGAAAAAGTTGGCTGCCACACTAGACCGCGCTCACGATTTGTCAAGAAGAATCTCGGCGGCACGTTCTACTATAAGTCACGTCAAACACATCGGCAGAATTTGTTGAGGCCTTCTTTTAGGACTGCTGCAGACACCGCCACGATTAGCTTTCCGCTGGATCCGCCAACATCTTTCGGAATTCCATGCGCCGAAGCCAGAGCCTCTCCGACTCCGTTAACAACAAGGCCGACAATTTCCGCTGCACTGTCGTAGACATGACGGTTGTCACAATATTTCAGTTTTCCACAAATGACGTCCTGAGCTTGAGGGCGTAAACGCTTCGTGTAGAATTCCTTTCCGATCGCAAGGAGATCTGTAGGCGTCAGTGCGGCGGCCGTCGCGAATTGAGTGCGTTCGCTCGCGGGGAGGGCATCAGCAATGTCCGTATAGAGATCGTTCTCGCTTGCTACTGCCGTTCGCTTCTGAATTTCTTCAATCACTTCGGCGTCGAATTGTGACATACGCATCTCCCTAGGCGTTAGATGAAACTGGTTGCGGCGTCCACATCGACAAGGCCATACCCTTCATCGTTGGGCCCGAAACCTAGCGTCTGAGCTGTCTGACAAAGGGCGTTTGCAACGTCGGAATGGCTCACTGTTCGACCCTGAGCTGCGACTTCCTCCAAGAGAAGGGCACAAACACCACTCACCATAGCTGTCGCTTGGCTCGTCCCTGATAGGCCGTAATGGTCCAAGTCGACCTGCCATGGTTTTTCGTTCGAAGAACTGCAGTCCAATGTACTACCAGTCAATCGTGAACTAACGACGCTCGCATCCTTATTGGCTTCTCCCTTAGGTCGCCGGTACCCGCCGGGCGCAATCA
This sequence comes from uncultured Acidobacteriota bacterium, assembly GCA_963825195.1. GTDB lineage: Bacteria > Acidobacteriota > Terriglobia > Terriglobales > Acidobacteriaceae > Palsa-343. The sequence continues at coordinate 1,293,329 of CAWGSD010000005.1, read as the reverse complement.
CATCAGGCTTGTTGCGTTGTCCTGCAGGTCCACGACTTGAATATGGAGGGACGAAATTGAGGCTAGCTCCGGGCCGCCCAACGGATGCACCCACCGTTAGGACGCGATATCCGCTTCCTGGCCCGGTGATAGTAGCGGCACCCGGTCCGCTATTTCCGGCTGCAGTGACAACAACGCAATCGCTCGTTGCGTGATCGAAGGAATCGCAGAATGCCAAGTAGTCCTGCGGTGTAGCAAACGTCCCCTCCGGGACCGCAAAACTGCAGTTCGCAATCACCATTTGAGCGGGAGAGAGAGACTGGGCGTCGACTACAAGATCCTGCAATGCGGACAATAGAGACTTGGTGCTCGAATTTAATCCGTTCTTGTCAAGTACGCGATAGGACCAGATCTCTGTATTTGGCGCCACCCCTCGGTACTGTGCATGCGAAGAAGCGATGACGCCCGCGAGATGAGTCCCATGCCCGCACTCATCATCTATATTGGATCCGACATAGTACTTCTTTTGCTTGACCGCGCATTTTGCCAGATCGGGATGCGAGGCATCAACTCCTGAATCAAGCAATGCTACGATTTGTCCCTTTCCGGAGCGAATTGACAGAGTCTTGGTTGCGGATATGCGCGAGACTGCTTCATCCAGACAAGATCTCACAGGCAATCCCAGTGTTATACGATTGACCGCTTCAATTCTGGAAGCATCCAGGATTTGCGCGGGAGTGAGCGCAGCCACCATTTGATTTGATAGCCATACCTGAAGATATCCGCCGTCGGAGAAATCTTGCCGAAGCTCCAATTGGTTGACTACCTGTTGCTGGCTTCGAGATGCGTGAAGTCGTCTTGTGGAGGTGCGATTCTCCGGCGACATTGCCAGCACGTCGTCGAATGATAGCTTGTCGGCCATATCTATTATGACCTCAATTGGTTCGTCACGCTCCCTTTCGGACATCTGCAAAGCCAGAGCAAACCCGATCCGTCTCGCTTCCGTGGAAGAACCAACCGGAAGATGATGCCATGCGTCCAGAGCCCGATCCCAAATGTATGTCTGGGCTTGTCCGCGAAAACGCATCAATCGGTCCATCGGAATGACCTCGATCTTACGTTGGAGTTCCGAGGGACGGGCGGCAAGTAACTGCTGTACGGTCTGTACCCCGTGTTTCTCCAGACGCAAAAGATCTTCGAGCATATCGCTCGACGGGTGAATGAACTCCCGAAAAGTCGGATTCCAGCGGTAGGCACCGCAGCAGGGACATATGTAGCTTGCGGGGGGAGACTGCGTAAACACTTCAAACAAGCTCCAGCCGCCGCCCATTCCTTTTCCTCCTTGGGGCAGGATTGAACCAAGTTCATAGGAATTGAACGTTCTAAGGATACAACGAGGCGAACTGCCCAACTCGCCGAGCCACTCATCGACCACTGATCGGTAACGGCAAGCCGGAAACTCATCTTCGGATTTCCCCACCCGACGTGACCTGTCGCGCGCAAAATTGATTCGTTGATGGGGTCCGTCGTTCGCCCGTTATTTCGGAGATAAGGTTATCCTTGACGACTGGGGAACCGCGCGAGAATCACGTACCGTGTCTTCGATGCTCCTGCGTGTCCACGAAAATGGCAACACCAGGAGGATTGCACAGTCATGAATTCGTCCATTGCAGCCTCGGCGTCTCGCCGTGAGTTCATTAAAAGCACGGGCAAACTCGCAGCGGTCTCGGCTTTGGCCAACGTGGCCATTCCCGCTGTCCACGCTGCCGGCAGCGACGAGATCCGGATCGTCCTGATCGGTTGCGGCGGGCGCGGCGGCGGCGCGGCGGCCAACGCACTTTCCGTCAGGCGCGGTCCTGTCAGGCTGGTGGCCATGGCCGACATTTTTCCGGATCGCCTCCAGAAAGACCTCACCAAATTGCAGACGCAGTTTGCCAGTCAGGTGGACGTGCCGCCGGAACGCCAGTTCATCGGCTTCGACGCGTATCAAAAGGCGATGGATTGTCTGAAGCCGGGCGACATCGCCATCTTCGCCACGCCGCCGGCGTTTCGCTGGGTGCATTTCGATTACGCGATCCAGAAGGGCCTGAACGTATTTATGGAGAAGCCGCTTTCGGCGGACGGGCCCGCGAGCAAACGCATGCTGAAGCTGGCGCAGGACGCGCAGGCCAAAAACCTGAAGGTGGGCGTGGGATTGATGTCGCGTCATGACCGGGCCATGCAGGAGCTGGCGAAGCGCGTCCACGACGGCAAGATTGGCGAGATCATTCTGCAGCGGGGTTATCGCATGCACGGGCTGGGCGGCTACTTCTGCTCGCTTCCGAAGCCGGCCGGCATTACCGATCTGCTCTACCAGGTGCAGCGCTTCCACAGTTTCATCTGGGCGAGCGGCGGCTGCTTCAACGACTTCTATATCCACCTCATCGACCAGCTGGGATGGATGAAAAACGAGTGGCCGGTGAAGGCGCAGGCGCTGGGCGGGCGCGAGTACCGTACCAGTCCTGAAGGCGTTCAGTATGTCGATCAGAATTTCGACACATACTCGGTGGAATACACCTATTCCGACGGCACTAAGTTCTTTTTCGACGGGCGGACCATGCCCGGCTGCGAGCAGATCTATTCGAGCTACCTGCACGGCACAAAGGGGTCGGGCATCGTCTCGAAGCAAGGCGATTGCGGGCAGCCCTCAAGCCTGTACGGAAGCCAGGACCTGACCTCCAAATTGCTTTGGGAATCCAGGGTGAAGCCCGAGGAGAAGGACCCGTACCAGAATGAGTGGAATGACCTGGTGGACGCCGTTCGCGACGACAAGCCCTACAACGAGGTGCAGCGTGGAGTGGAGGCCAGCCTGGTTTCGAGCATGGGCCGCATGGCTGCCCACACCGGCCGCGAGATCACCTTTGAGCAGATGCTCAACTGCGACTTCGAAATGTCGCCGGACACGGATAAGTTCACCATGGATTCCCCAGCGCCGCTGGTAGCTGATGCCGGCGGTCGATATCCTGTGCCGCAACCGGGGATCGTGACTTCACGGGAGTATTGAGCTGAGAGCTTGTTATTAACTTTCCCGCGGGTGGTGCCGGGAGCCGGTTTTTTCCAGTTCCAGGAACGAGGAGCGACGAATATCGGGAATTTTCAAGCGACGAGAGACGCGGAAATGAGGAAAAGGGGCCCCGGCCCGGAGGGATGCAGCGAATTGCGCAGCATGCGCGCGGCGCCATGCGTGAACGAGAGCCCGAGCCTCACAACTTCCTGATGGAACGAAATTCAGGAGGCGAGAATGCATGCCATGTGCGTTCGGGGGAAAGTAATGGTGGTTCCGTCGCTCTCCGCCCGAATCTTCACGCCCAGATTGGCCGGATAAAGAGGCCTGAGGCCTGGGGGAACCCCACGCACCCGCACTTCGGGATCACCCGTGAGCCTCCATACTGCAACGAAGGTTCGGTCGGGTGAACGCATCCCGAGAGCCACCGGGGACCGCGCATCGGTGATGTCGGGCAGGCCGAGAGGATAGAACGGTACCGCCTGCAGCAGATGGGGACGGATCTCCGTTTTATAGATTGCAATTCCCTGGCTCACCTGATCGAGGCTTTCTCTGGGGAGTGTGGCCAGATGGCCGCTCTGGTGGATGCGGCAAAGCATCGCGCTGACCATGTTGAAGCTGGCCGCGTCCGCGCCATCGGTGGTCATCGGATAGGACCACGCCGCCAGTTGCTCCGGCACGACCGCGGCTGATGCCCCGGTCAGAATCGCTGGGTATCTGCGGTAGTCCTCCTGATCGCTGGACGACTGCAGCTGCAGATGCGAAAGCATCGCGTAATCCATGCGCCCGCCGCCGCTGCCGCAGTTCTCAATCATGAGGTCGGGATGGCGGTCGAGAACGCTGTCGTGCCAGGCGAGCAGGGCACGGCAATGCTCGAGCATCCCCTGCCCGAAGCTGTCGGCGCGCAGTTCGGTGCCTTCGAGGCCATCCACGTTGTAATCCATCTTGATGTAGCCCGCGCCGTAGTCGTTCACCATGCGATCCACCACGCTGTCGAGCCAGGCGCGGACCTCGGGATTGCGAAAATCGAGAAGAAAGCGCGCGTGGTCGATCACACGGCATCCGTGCCGCATAAAGAACCAGGCGTCCGGCTTATCTTTGAGCGGAGAATTGATGCCGACCACCTCCGGCTCGAGCCACAGGCCGGGAACCATCCCCTTCGCTCGTATGCGGTCGAGTAAGGCCTTCAGCCCATCGGGCGCGAAGCGGGTTTTCGACGGCTGCCACAAACCGACGGAACTCCACCAGTTCTCATGACGCTCCGCATACCAGCCGGCATCGATCACGAAGTATTCGCAGCCCGCAGCGGCGGCCGCGTCGATCAGGGGAAGTTCCCGGTCGGTGGTTGGGTCTCCTTCGAGGCAGTTCATGTAGTCATTGAAGATGACGGGGCATTTGCGATTCTGGCTGTGAGGCCGGATACACGCCGCGCGGCGGTAGCGAGTGAGAGCCGCGACCGCTTCGTCGATGCCGCCGCGTACGCAGCCCGCGCCAACCGCGACGGTCTGGTATACCTCGCCCGGCTTCAGCTGCTTCCACGCCTGCGAATGCTGCGCGTCCGGTCCACCGATATACGCGTAGACCGCTTTCGCAGAAGTGTTGGAGAGCTCCCAGTGCCATGAGCCGTTGTGTTCGATCTGCCAGAACCAGGTGACGCCCAGCTTTTTGTTCTCCGCCATCGCCATGGGCAGATACTTCTGCGTGGACCACGTGCCCAGGTTGCTGTAAGACGCGGCCGAGGAACAGGTGAAGTTCCCGTTGTCGATGAAGCCTGCCTCGGACGGCTTCCACGCATGCCACTGTCCCTCAGCCTGCCATGTGTTATAGGCCACGTGAAGGACGAGCTCGTCTTCGAATCCACGCGGCGAGGCGAGATTGTGCAGCATCGCCGAGCTGACGTATTCAATGCCCACATTGCGGCTCCCGTAATTGCTCACCCGGGTGAACCTGCGGACCACCGGCAGATCGCCGAAGCTCTCATAGACCGACTCCACTCTGATTCTCAGCATCGGATCGAACTGGGTCAGGATCAGCCGTTTGCCGGAGGCGGTTGGTTCTTCTTTCCGGCCGGCATAAATAAGCCGTCCGCCCGGCATTCCGCCCGTCAACTTCAAACCATGGTGATCATCGGCATCTTCGCCGGTGCATTGCAGAGACGTTTCCATGCCGGAGGCAGCCGCAGGGGCCGGCATCCCTGAAGGTTCCGCCACGCCGCTCGGCAACATGGAGCGGATGGACAGCCGGCGGTCCAGGAATTCCCAGGAAAACGTCAGGGCCGGCAGGCTCCACTCAAAGGAGTCGAAAGAGCTGGCCGCCGCGGGCTCTTCACCCGCAGGAATCTGCTGCTGCTGAGCGGAAACGCCGAGCAGTCCGTTCAATCCGTTCGTCACCGGAGCCACGGCTATCGTTCCACTGGCCGCCAGAAAAGTCCTTCGGTTGATTCTTGTCATGCGCCCCCTTTGTGCCTGGTTGCGACCCACTGCGCATTGTCATTCCGGATTCTTCCGCGGACAAGCACTTTCGGCTCGGGGTTCCCAGGATGGTCCCGCTGACTCGGGACCATCCTGGACAAGGAATCCAATCATCCGGTCACAACACCAGCGTCCCGGGTCTGCAGTTCAAAAGCATCCCGTGTGTGCAAAATTGCTCATCTTTTTCGGCGAAGCCACGGTAAAAGGTTGAAATGCCGCCTGCTGATTTGTCTCTCGATTTCGTGTGCCCCGTTTGCGGAGCAGAGCCTCAGGAAAAGTGTGAGATGAACAGCAGTACTCCCCGCTCCAGCTCTCATCTTGAACGCTGGTATATCGCCAGGGATTACCTGCGCCGCACTGGAATCCGTAAGAAAACCGCGCTTGCCATTTGGGCGGAAACCGCGCCAAAGGCTTGAAGATCGACTGGGTACCCCGCACCTCTTCGCCCGCGTTTGGGCGTGAAGGCATGTCTCATGGTCAGCCCCAAAGAAGGTTCGATTCGCAGCGGGGTCTCTGCCATCATCAGGGATCACCCGGATACGACACTTTGCGATGAATGCGTCCGCGACGGGCTTGATATTGCCATTAGTAGTCGGTCAACGGTGACTGACGCCACCAGGCATTTGGCAAAAGGCGGTAGCGTACTCGGCTTCGAGCGGTCCGTGGCAAAGTGTGGCGTTTGCGGACTGAGACGCATGGTCATCTATACGGTAAGCCCACGCCACTGTCGATGGGACTTCCTCGCATGAGGGGCAGCCCGATTGCTTTCCGACCTATCTCGGCTTAGTCATAGCGAAACAGCAACAATTGCGCGTTCGCTTGCTGTGTAGTCAGCAACCCGGCAATTTGGATGGCTTTGCCGGTGTGGTCAGGGTGTCTGGACCTCGACTGTTCCGGGTTGGCGGTCATGCGCCAATAATCTTGCTCGGCGAGTGCTTTGGCGGTGTTGCACTCCTCGACGACGACCAGGACCGATCGCGGGCGTGAAGCGCATTTAAGGGGAGTAATCCTGAGAATTGCGTGCAACCGACGCTCATTGAGCGCTTTGGGCTGAAGTCGTCAATCGAGGAAGATGTGCAGGCAGATCGGCGAACACTGGCCGACGTCGCACGCCGCGGTACGCACATGGCAGTTGAGGACGGCAAACCGTGTTACGGAGTGTGCGGCAGCCGCGTCCAGCAAAAATGCGAACGTTTTCGCTAAGAGCCCAAGGTGAGCTCGTTGATCGCAAACTACGTGACCGCGTTTGTCCAACTGTTCACCGACCCCGACTGAAACTGGATCGAGGTACTGGCCATCGCTTTGCGCACACTCGTATCGCCAAGCCGAGTCATTACCCTTCTCAAGCTCAGCGGGAGCGGATCTGCGACTATGCGTCCCTGGAACGTGAGTGTGATCCAGAGGTACTCGTTCCCGAAAGCGGACTCGCCCCCCGCACACTGGATCTGGGACTGGGTAGGATAGCCGTTTTGCAAAACGATTCCCGCGGGCGGAGACGAAGTCAAATCGTTCGCAGAAAATCGAAATACGGCGGTGCCTGCGACTGAATCCTGAATTTTTAAGCCAAGGGCAGTCAGTATCTGGTTCCACGTGCCCAATGCGTTCTTGATCGCTGAGTCGACAGCCGCTGAAACCTGGTTCTGGAGGGCGGTAATATCGTCGTCAGTCACAGTGGAATGCGCGATCGACAGCTCTGAGATGAGCGTATCCAGACCCTGCTGAAGAGAGTCGTTGAGCGTCTGATGTCCCTGCGCCACGGCGTTGGCGGGGGTGTCGTTCTGCAAAATTACAACTGCCACGCACCCCAGCGTACCGGGAACCGTTGTGTTGAACGAGTTAACCGCGATCGGGATCAACTCGGTGGAAAAGTAGCCGTTTGCCGCGGGAATGGGCACGCTATCGGAACTAGGGTTCGTCGAAAGGTCGCCCTGATCGCCGGGTGTAGGAAACACTTGGGCTGAACCCTGCACTTTCAGGTTCTCATCGACGTATACCTTGTCTCCGTCAATCTTGAAGAATACTGTCCACAGATAAGCGCCGTACCAGGTGAGAGCGGCCGGAATCACCGGAGTCGGGAAATTGCCGTCTCCGCCGCCTTGCTGGATCAACCTGTAAATGCTGTCGAGGCTGATCTCGACCTTTATTTTCGGTACGCTCACGGACACCCCGGCCGGATGAAGAGCCGCATGTTGTTATGCCCGAACTTCGGCAATGTCGACGCTTGGTCGCAAACTGATCGGGATGGAGGTCGGCGCAGTCAGTGCCATCCCGCTCGCCGCTATACCGTCGCCGGCGCAGTGCAATTTACGGGCTTGGATACGCCGGGACCAGGCGAGTAACTTCCCACATTGGCGTTTGCGGCGATGATAGCGATGATTTCTCCGGCCCACACATAAGCCGTTTCTCCATTTTCGAAGAGAATGGAGCCGAATCCCTGGGGCTTGATCACCACCCCTTTGAACGAACCGCTACCGTCAGCAGTGACTTGCACAAACTGATTGCGAACATCCTGCGTGTTGTTCGGAGTTGTGTTAGGGGTCGTGCTGATGCCTTCCACCGTGGCTTGGATATAGACGGTTTTGCTGTCGTTAAAATGTTCGCCGACCACGGTCACCGTGTCATCGGAAGCAATGGTGGCAGTGACGGTGGGAGCAGATGACGCTGGGGGCGACGGGCTGGAGGGATGGGCTGCCTCAAATGAGTAAGTCGCGGGGTGTCCCGCGCCGTACGCATTCACTCCCGTCACGGTCCATGTGTAATCGCCGCCCTCCTCAAACACCCCACTCACTGGAGCTACACCGGGAGCTGGGACTGAGCCCTTTGCGAGCAGATTGCCGACGCCATCTGCGACCGACCATTGCCAACTTGTTGCGGCAACGGGAGTGTCATTGCCATTATTCTCCCAGTTCAGGCCGTAGGCGATCTCTCCTACCTTGGAACCGTACACGGGACCCTCTAGTTGCAAAACACTCGCCTCGTCGGGCACAGCGATAATGGAGAGGAGGCTTCGAGCTGAAACCGGCGGAGGAGGAGGCCAGGTCTTGCCCGCCACCTGAGCCAGCGTGCCGATACTGTCGACGTGATCGCCTTCGCAAAAGTAGCGCAATCCGATGTTACTCACGGCGCCCCCTTCCACCAAACCCCAAGTCCCGGAGAGACGGCTTGCAAAGCCGCTCTGACCCGACTCGGACTATTGCAGGGAAACAAGGATGGGAATAAGGTCCTGGCCCGACTCGAGCGGACATAAGGCCTTTCCGATGACGCAGCCAAAAGCCTTCAGCGGATCGAGTGCGCGCATTGCATGGCCGGGTGTGGGAGACGTTGTGAGCAGATCGCCGACGTCCACGCTGCCGTACTGCGCATCGACCTTGCAATACACCTGGCCCATGAGAGCGAGGGGCATGCGCTTTTGCGAGGATTCGGACCTGCCCAGTATCACACCTGGCCTGAAGCCGCCGGCTCCGGAGATGACTCCCGCCACCTTCTTGTCGTAAGGATGACTGCTTGTCAGCAACGCACCGTGGTCGCCCAGAACCATCACTGTGCCAGGATCTGTGCATGCAGGCACATTAAATTCCTCCGCGCAATCATTGGCTCCGATCAGAATAACGTCGCCAGTTACATTGATATTCGCGGTTGCCTGGATTTCCCCAGTTACCGAGATTTGCCCGGTTACCTGGAGGTTCTCGGTTATCTGAACATTTCCGGAAAAGTAGCCAGCAGGGCTGCCAATCGCCCATAGGCCCGAGCCGCCGCCATCGTTGTGGGCCGCAACGCCTGCGTGTTGATTGGAGTGACACAGCCCATTCACAGCGTCGCTCAAAGCAGTCTCGCCCTGTACACCGATTCCGTCGGTGCTGTACCCATAGACACCGGTGCCGTTCGTGCTAGCACCATACACGCCGATACAAGCCGCAGTCGACTGCGTCACCGTGCTTCCATAAACTCCAACGGAGCTGAGGGGCGGTGCGTGCTGCGCACCGGTATCTGGTATCCCGACACAGCCGTACACTCCTACGCCGGCAGTACCCTGGCTGGTCGTGTCGGCTATTCCCTGGAGTCCAGGGACACCCGGAGTTTGCGACTGTTCTACCAATGACATAGCGTTCTCCTTTGGTTTGGGAAGCGTGACCGGGGATTGCCTGGACCTGAAGACAGGACCCTAGGCCAAGTGCGCGATATTGTCAATGACGCGGCAGGCTTAATAGCCGATGCCGCATCGGAGCCAATGCAAGGAAGCCGTTTCGTTTCTTCCCGATGTAGCTCGGCGATCTCGGCAAAAATATTCCTACCCTGAAGCGAACACCTCCCATTGCTTCGAGATTTCGCCCGAAGCAAATAGGACTGTCTATTGACGCGAGCCGGGCTAACAGGTCCATTGAATTCACCCGAGTCGGCTTCATAGGATCACTGTCGATAAACGCATAGCGCTACGGGTGCATTTCTGGAATTATGCATAATCCGCCAAGGCGCTCACCGACGCCATTACTCCCGGTAAGTCTTTGGGCTGTATCTGGAGCGCCCGCGCGACACACTAATGAGTTGTTGTAGCGGCTGGAAAGGGCGCTTTAGATACAGCGACTTGAAGGAAGCCGGCAGGGCGGTGGAGGCTTATGTAGTTTGAATGGGGTCGGGAGCACTTCAAGGGAATTGCGTTTCGGATTGGAAGCCTTCTCGATTGGGTGAATCGAATGCAGAAGGTCCACCTGAGGCGGCGGAAAAGAGTCACGTTGAGGCCGAAAAGCCGCTCCTCAGGGGCTATGGCCCGCTTATTTTCTGTCGCTTGCGGCACAGCTGAAGCTGTGTCCCTGCCAAACAGCGAATTTTTCCGCAAGCTCTGAAGTTGTGCCCTGCTGCAAAGCCGAAGAACCAATAAATTTCAGGCTCAGGACACCAGGCAAACCCGGCATGGCAGGGAACCCGTTCACACCCCATTCACCGCAATATGTGGAAAACCGAAATGGTTGCCAAATTTCCGCGGCGCGGCCCGCTTCTGTCTGCGGCGATGCCGCGATGCCGCTAATGCGTTGACCGGCAACCAGATAGAGGAGTGACTACAGTACCCGGAATATGAACGCCTGATGACTGACTCAGCAAGCGGCGCGCCGAGGATGGGAACTTCCACAGAAATTTCCACAGTGGGACTGTCGAAGCGGCGGCGCGATTTGGCGTGTCCCGGCAGCCCTGAAAGTTCAGGGACTGCCGGACAAGTTTCGGTACTTCTTAGTGGGTGGTTGGGTGGGTGGCCGTACCCGGAGCGCGCTGCGGAGCCGGTGCCGAGGGAACATTGGCAGGCGCCGGGATTCCGGACTTGGTGTTGTACGCCTCGATCACCGCTTTCGTGATGTCGGCCCCGGGCGTCAGCCACAGTACGCCGCTGTTCTGCTGGCTGGCATCGAGCACCAGATTGAAGCCCTGCTGCTGCGCGTAGTTCTGCATCACGTCAAAGACCTTCTGGCCGACCTGCTGGAAGGTTTCCTGACCGTCCGTCTGTTCGTCGTTGCGCAGGTCCTCGGCAGACCGCTGCAGGGTCTTGGTCTTGTCGTCGATGGTGCGCAGGCGCGTCTGGCGATCGGCGTCGGTGATGGTCGTGCCCCCGTCCTGCAGCTGCTTCTTCATGGTTTCGATCTGGGTGTTTTCCTGCTGGAGCTGCTGCTCGCGAGGCTCGTACTTTTTGCGAAGGTCAGTGTAATCGCGCTGGAATTCGTTGGTCTGACCGACAGCCTGCTGAAAATTGATGACGGCGATTTTGGTGGCACCGGTAATCGCGACGGGAGCCGTCGGAGCGGCAGCTGGATCAGGCGCGGCCGCAGGGGCGGCCTGAGCGACGGCGCCCGCGCCCAGTCCGGACGCGAGCACGCAAACGAGAGACAACGAACGCTTCATGGAATTCACAAACTCCTTGGGTTTCCTGGGTGGCTTGGCCCGTATTCTCGCTCTCTCACATCCCTCCTCCTCAGAATTACCGGAGCAGGTACCAGGCTTTCGTCGTCAGCCCGGAATGCAAAGATACGGACAGAGAGAAATTCTCAGGAACTTGGGCAAATTATAGGTCCGGGCAGAGGCGTCGTCAAACGAATCCTCCCGCGGCACCGGGTACTCCGGAGCGTTCGCAGGAACGCTCCGGAAGGGTGGGAAGGCAAATCAGAAGGTGGTGCTCACCGTCAGGCGGAAGGTCTTGCTGGGCTCGCGCAGGACATAGAGACCGTTGTAGAACTGCTGGGCCTCAGCATACGAGTAGTCGCCTGCGCCACCCGCCGGGAACATGCTGCGGGTGATGAGGTTCTGGCGGCCGAAGGTATCGAAGAGCTTCAGCGGGTTGACGGCATAGTAGATCCGGAACGGCGCGTTGATGATCGGCATCATCACGTCGAGCTCGCCACCGGCCGAATCGCGGGGCACGTAGTTGGTGCCCGGGATGGGATCGATGGTGCGGCTGAAGTGGATGGTCTGGCCGCCCTGGCAGGTGCCGTTCACGTAGTTCGGGCAGCCATACAGGGGTGAATTCAGCGCGTCGATGCCCTCGGGGCTCTGGCGCAGCTGGTCGGTGCTGATGGCCATATCCATGCCGAAGTCGTTGAAGAAGTTGAAGGCCACCGTGCGCCCGTAGATCGGGATCATGTACTGTGTGTTGGCGGTAAAGTTGGTGTCGCCGCCAATGGTGGCGATGCCGTAGACCGGCAGCGGCACCTGGATGGCGCCGAGGCTCGGATTGGTCGGGTCGCGCGGGACGATCGAGCCATCCGGGTTCGTCAGGCTGAAGAGCACGCGCGTGGGAACGAAGCCGTAGGGCGAAACAGTCCGCACGTCGAAGCCGCGGATGTCCGCTTCGCCGCCGGCCAGGGGCCGGTCGAAGGGCGGAGCCACGTCGCCGCTGAATCCCGAGATGTAAATCGCCTGCAGGCGGACGCCGAACGTGTTGCGGCCCGACTTGTTGAACCACAGCCCCTTCACCGGGTCGAAGCGCTTGTATTCGACCACGGGACGGACGTAGCGCACGCTGCCCCAGATCCCGGCCAGCTGCACCGTGGCCGAGAGCGACTGCCCGCTGTGGGGCAGGTAGTTGCTGTCGATGTTGCTGGAGTTATAGCTGAACATCGCCGAGCTGGTGACGATGCCCTCCAGCGCATTCTGGCCCTGAATGCCGCTGCGGAAGGCGAGGGTCTGGAAGAGGTTCGTCGATGCCTGGCTGAAGGCCCGGATCGAGGAGCTGTCCCAGGAGTAGGTCGCCCCGACACGGGAGAAGCCGAAGAGGTTGAGGTGCTTCAGCGGGTAGCTGGCGGAGACCGTGAATCCCTTGCGGCCCTGGTTGTAGTTCTGCAGCAGCGAAGAGGTGGCGGCGTTCTGGTTGACATTGCCGGTCAGCGAATAGCTCTTCGAGGCGTTGAAGTCCGTCTTGCTGTCGAAGACCTGGAAGCCGACATTCAGCGGCTTGTTGCGCAGATAAGGCTCGTTGAAGGCGAAGAGGAGATTGCGCGCCAGGCTGCCGGCGCTGGCCTGCACGCTGAGCGTTTCGCCCAGACCGAGGAAGTTGTTGGTCTGGTAATTCAGTCCGAGGAAGGCGCCGGAGAGGCCGCTGACGCCGCCGTTCAGGCCGATGGCGTTCTTGCCTTTTTCCTGCACCTTGAGCAGCAGATCGACGGTGCCCGCTTCGGTGTTCTGGTGGGTCTCAGAATCCTGATCGACGCGCAGCGGATTGAAGTACTCGAGCTGGTTGAGGCGCAGCAGGCTCATCTCCCAGAGATGGCTGTTATACACCTGGCCTTCCTGGAGGAGCAGCTCGCGGCGGATGACGAAGTCGCGGGTGACGGTGTTGCCCTGGAACTCGATGCGCGAGACCGTGAACTGCTTGCCTTCGTCGATGTCGATGTTCCAGGTGACCGTGTGCTTCGTGTCGTCAAAGGTGGGCGTGGGGATGCCGACGAAGTTGATATAGCCCAGCTGTCCATAGGCCTTGCGCAGGTTCTCGAGGCCCTTCTGGAAGGCGGTCATGTTGAAGATCGAACCGTCCTTCTCGGCGAAGATGGCGCGCAGCGCCTTCGTGTTGGGCACGGCCTTGTTGCCGGTGAAGGTGATGCCGGCCAGGTGGTAACGCTCGCCCTCATCCACATCCATATGGATGTCGATGCGCTTGCCCTTCCGCGGCCGGAAGGTAAAGAAGGAGAGCCCGCCTTCGTTGCGAATCCGGGTCTGCGCCGAGCCGGCCGGTCCACCGCGCAGATAGCCGCGATCCCGATAGGCCTGGCGCACGCGCTCGGTATCCTCTTCCAGCTTGCTGGCGTCGTAGGTGCGAGCGAACAGGTTCTCGAGCACGATGGAACGAGGAACGCCCACCGGGCGCAGATTGCGCATCGACTCGCGCAGCACCCGGGAGCTGACATGCTGGTTGCCGCTGAAGCTGATCCTGCCGACTTTAACCGTCGGCCCCTCTTTGATGATGAAGTTCAGCTGTACCGAGGCGGGAGGGATATCCTTGACCTCCGGCCGCACGATGGCGAACTGGTGGCCGTGCTCGGCCAGCATCTCCAGCAACACCGCGCGCGCATGAGCGATGCGGGCGGGATCGTACTGGCTCTCCGGGCTCAGTCCGACCTTTTCCTTCTTGAAGCGGTCCATCACATCGGACTGGGTGACTGAGTTCAGACCTTTATAGTTGATCTCGCGGATGGTGGGCTTTTCGCGAACATAGACGTCGAGGATGATGCCCTGCGGCGTGTCTTCCTTCTCGATGCGGACGTCCTCGAAATAGTCGGTGTTCCAGAGGGAATTGAAGTCGCGCTCGACGGTGAGAGGATCAAACGGCTCGCCCACACGGCTGAACATGCGCGCCTTGACCGTCTCCTGGGGGATACGGCGGCTGCCGATGACGCGGATCTGAATGACGTTCTGTTGCTGGGCGGCTGCTGCTGAAGGCGGAGCCTGCTGAGCGAACAGCGGAGCGGCCGGCAATACAGGAGCCAGAACGAGAACCAACAGCATGATGCGCCCCAATGGCTGACGCAAATTCCTGGATTGTACGTGCGGGGAGCCTGGGCTCCAGAAGTTCACGGGAAAAATAGGCACACCCTCACTGCTCAAAATCGGGCCAATCTATGGGAAAAGGCGATTATATCAGCGCGATTCCTGCCGGCCATGGACCCCGAGGCACTCGCGACGGCATGGGACAAGGCAGGCAGCAGAAGCCCGGTCGACGACAATTTCAAAAGCACTCTCCAATCGCGCATGCCGATCCAGCACCAGCGCCAGCCCAGGGAAATTTGCCTTCAGTTTAACGGAATCATCGGCCTTGTGACCCGGCGCAGTCCGCTTTGCGCACTTCGACCAGAACCGAATAGAAGACCGGACCACCGCCCAGATCGTTGACCCGCTGCGGCGTGAGCAGATTTACGTTGTGTCCGCCGGCCGAGAGCTTGTTCCATGCGAGCCGTGCAGCCACGACGCCGGGACGCACGCCTCCGTTGACGTGAGCGCGCAGAGACAGGCTGCCGCGATCGTTGAAGACGTCCACCAGATCGCCTTCGCTGATGCCGCGCGTCGCCGCATCGTCGCCATGCATCTCCAGAACTCCGTTGCGGGCGGATTCCATCTCCTGGTGCCCGGGAAGGTTGGCGAAGGTGGAGTTCATATAGTTATCGGCTTTGCGCGGCAGGAACTCGAGGGGATAACGGTCGCGCGCTTCGCTGTGCCGCGACTCCGGAGCGGGCCGGAAGGCGGGCAGGGGATCGACACCCCGCGCAGCCAGCGCCTCAGAGAAGAATTCGATTCTGCCGCTGGGCGTGGGGAAGGGACCTTCGGCGAAGGGCTGGAAACCGGCCTGCCCCGCCGATTCTCCGGGGAAGTGCAGTCGCTCCATGCCACCGGAGCGCGCCAGCCCTGCCGGGGTGATTCCCGCGAGCCATGGGTCCTGATGCTTCGGATCCTGATGACCCCGATCCTGATGCTTCGGGTCCTGATGTTCCGGATCCTGGTGTTCCGGATTCTGGTGATCCGGATCATGGACGCGCAGGGCCTGGGCGATCATGTCGTCCGCTGTGTCGCGGAAACAGCTTTCAGTGAATCCTATGCGCTGCCCCAGCTGGGAGAAGAGCCATACGTTCGGGCGCGCCTCTCCCAGCGGCTCGATCGCCTGCTCGGAGAGCTGGACGTAGTAGTGGCCGTAGGCGCCCTGAATATCCTTGTGTTCGAGGAACGTGGTCGCGGGCAGAACGATGTCGGCGTAGTCGGCGGTATCGGTGAAGAACTGTTCGTGAACCACGGTGAACAGATCCTGCCGCGCGAGGCCGCGCAGCACGGCGCCCTGATCGGGAGCGACGGCGGCCGGGTTGGAGTTGTAGACGAAGAGCGCGTGGACCTCCGGATCGCGGAGTTCGGTGAGCGCCTGGCCCAGCAGCGACATATTGACGACCCGGGCGGGCCGTCCCAGCGGGCTGGCCTGCATCAGGTCGGGGCGCTCCAGCGCGACGCTGTTCCAGCGGAAGGCGCCGCTGGTGGAAAGCTGCAGGCCGCCGCCGTAATGCTTCCAGGCGCCGGTGAGGGCGGGGAGCATGGCGATGGCACGGACCGCCGCGCCGCCGTTATCGCTGCGCTGAACGCCGTAATTCAGGCGAATGACCGCGGGGGTAGTGGTGGCGTATTCGCGGGTGAGCCGCTCGATGTCGGCGACGGATATCCCGGTGAGAGCTGCGACCCGCTCGGGCGGGTATTCGGCAATGCGCTCGCGCAGACGATCGAAGCCGTGGGTCCAGCGGGCGACATACTCCCGGTCGAAGAGGTTATCGCGGACCAGGAGATGCATCACGCCCAGCGCCAGAGCGGAATCGGTGCCGGGATTGATGGGGATGTACCAGTCAGCCGCGCGTGCCGTGCGGGTGGCGTAAGGATCGATCACCACCAGCCGCGCGCCGTTGCGGCGGGCTTCCTCGATGAAGGGCCACAGATGAATATTGTTGCCGTGAATGTTCGCGCCCCAGGCGATGATCAGCCGCGCGTGCCGGAAGGCTTCGGTGTCGGTGCCGAGTTTGCGCCCGTAGACCGAGAGCAGCGCCTCGCCGCCGGTGGTCGCGCAGATGGTGCGGTCGAGCTGGGATGCGCCGAGGCGATGGAAGAAGCGGCGATCCATCGAGCCGTAGCCCAGCACGCCAATGGTGCCGGCGTAGGAATAGGGCAGAATCGACTCCGGTCCATATTGTCTGGAAATTGCCCCGAGCCGGCCGGCGACAGTCTCGAGGGCTTCGTCCCAGGAGATGCGCTCGAAGGCGTCGGCTTCGCGTCCCTGCGGCAGCGAACCCTTGGGGACGCCGTCGCGGCGGCGCATGGGGTAAAGCAGGCGGTCGGGCGAGTAAACGCGGTCGAGATACTTCGCGACTTTCCCGCACAGGAATCCGCGCGTAACAGGATGAGCCGGGTCGCCGCGAAGTCGGGTCGCGCGTCCCCCTTCATCGATGGTGACCAGCACGCCGCAGGAGTCCGGGCAGTCGTGCGAGCAGACAGCGTGGACCGTCCTGGAAGGCATAGCTCATTCTAGTGCCCGGATCCGCAAATGAGGTGAACTTTGCCGTGAGTCAGCTTAGGTTGTCATCCGGTTCCGTAGGAGACGAAGGATCGGCGGTGGCTTTGCACTTCGGGATATGCCAGTAAACTTCGCTCACCTGACCTGCCAGGAAAAAGCCACCGGACTCGGCGAGATCCTAACCGAATAACTTCCAGATCGTTTATTGTCATTGGCGCAACGTTACTTTTCGAGCTTTAGGCAAGCTGCTGTGAATCCAGCCGGACAAGGAATGCGGGATTCCAATGCTGGTTTGGCAGTAATATACTTGACTGACCTTAGAGTATACTGGAGATCCCATCGGAGGCCTCTTGGCTGACGGTGTTTTGGAGGGTTGGCCGAGTGGTTTATGGCGACCGTCTGCAAAACGGTAAATCCGGTATAACCGGATTCGCGGGTTCGAATCCCGCACCCTATCTGAAGGGATCAGCAGCATACCCGCCCTTCCTTCGGGAACATTCGAGCGCCCCCTCCCGGGGGGCGCTCCGGACCGATTACCGGAGGCGCCTTTGGGATCTAGGCCGCTTCTCGATTAATCTGGCCTCATATCTTCTATACCATTCGCGTCTACTTGCCTCACGATTTATGTCGCGACGATTCTCCCTAACGATTTCTTGAAGCTGCTCCCTTGTATTGGTGAATAGCCGAATCCATTCTCCCCGCCTATATCTGGCAAAGTGATCCAGCGCCGTTTGTGCTATCGGATCTATAGGTGTGGATTCGAACGTCCGGCGGCTGATCTGGAAACAGGACCACGCGAGAAGATCCACGCACTGAAGGGCGGGAATTTCTTTCCGCTTCTTGAATGTGTAGCGGCCCTCGTATTCGCCGGGATGTCCACTGTCCTCTTGCGCCATCACTCGCTCAACCTCCTCTTTGGCGGAGGCATCATCAATCCAATCGAACACGTATTCCGGCGATACCATCGCTTCGAAGTTGGGCAACGAATCGCGAATTAGATACAGTACCCTTCTAAACGCCCAGGTATAGTGAAAGCGGCCGCCATATCTACGCCATTCTTCGGGGAGGGTTTCATCGTAGTCGGACTTCTTAACTGCCCATGACACAGCCCTGGTGCTGTATTTCGTGGCGATCTGGGCCACGCGCAGAAACACCCGAGCCACTTTTTCGTCATCCCATTGGAAGAAATCCGATTTAGGATTGCGAGCGAGACATTCCGAACTGTGGAACTCCGTAAAGCCCTCTTTGGCTTTTAGGTTCTCCCACTCATTTTCGAGTGCCTTGAGACGCTTTGCGGGGATCACGAGCGCGGAACATATCGCAATTCGCTGACTGGGGGAAGTTCCACTATCGTCGAGATAGATGTTGAACATGATTAGCGAGACATTCTTCCAGTTCTTGCCCCGTACCGCAAAGGCAAAGAAGGCTCATCTAGATTTTTCATCGTGACAGCCGTGCTGTTCGAGGAAGAGGATGACGCGATGACTTGTGATAAACGTATTGGCGAAATCCGGACTGAGCTTCGCATGCACCCCAGGGCTGAATTCCATTTCAACAAATGTTGTGATGCCCATCGTATGCACTTCCTTCGGGGTGTAGCGGACATGCAGTTCTTCTATCTGTCATTCGTTCTCAATAAAGCCAAATTGGCGTGGCCGGGTTTCGGATACAAGGAATCACTGTACAAATACGCTACGCGTCTGCTTTTTGAGAATGCCAAAGGGCGCTTGACTCGCGCCAGCATCACCATAGACAAGTCGGGAAATCGCGAGTTTAATCAGCAACTTCAGTCATATCTAAAAGGGAAGATCAATACCGACAAAGAGATCATAAGAAAAGTTAAATGCGAGCCATCACACTCGAACAACCTCCTGCAGTTGGCCGATATGATCTGCGGAGCAGTGGCGCGCTCATTCAATCGAGAGAAGAGCAATGCGCGCACGTTTAGAAAAGCAATCGGCCACCGAGAACTGGCAGTTCAAGTGTGGCCGAGAATTTGACGAGTACCTATCCCTCTCGGGCACGCACACCATACGGTGACAGTTCGGTATTCGCCGCTCCGAAATTTATGATGCACCACCAGGCGGCCATGCGCAAGCGAAAAACTGCACAAACCTCGCACTGGAATGGCGGTTGATCCCCGTACGGAACCCTTGTCAACATATCCGAAGTAACGCCACTGCTAAGGCTCACATCCTGAGACACTTCCGGCGCAAGTTCCCTTTGCCTCGCGCACCCTTCCCACTCCTCGGATTGCTATAATAAAGGAGGGAAGTCCACGCCTGATCGCCAGCGGTCGGGCTTTTTCTTTGCTCTTTGAAAAAGAGGATGCTCGCGCGACAGACCCAATCAGGAATTAAACCCTCTCGAATCAATGAGACGGCTATAACCCCTTAGGATTCAATGAGTATGTGTTGACGAGTAAGTTAACACATCTTAACCCCTTTATTTCGAAATAGATCCGAATTACCCGAGAGGGAGGCGGTGGGGTCTGAGGGTTGTCGCCGAGGCCTGTCAGCCGACTCTCTCGTGGGGAGCCGACTCCGGAGCGCCCCTTTTCCTGAAGAGTTCGAGGCGATGAACGAAGCCACGTCCTGGTTAACCGCCGCGAATCAGCGAGGCGGCCCTAAGCCCTTGCGAATGAACGAGAGTGTGTTATCGAGAGGGTAAACAATCAGCAAGTCGTTTGTTTCGAAATAGATCCTGCTCGGCACGCAGGGGAGGGGGTGGGGGTCAGCGGCTGCGGGCGACAGTCCCGCGCGCGGCTTCCGCGCCGGATGCGGGTGCCGACGCCGGCGCCAGCGGCAGGGTAAACAGAAAGGTCGCCCCCGCTCCCAGTTCGCTCTCGGCGCGGATGGTGCCGCCGTGGGCGAGGACGATGTGCTTGACGATGGCCAGACCGAGACCGGTGCCGCCTGATTCGCGGGATCGGGCTTTGTCGACGCGGTAGAAGCGCTCGAAGATGCGATTGAGATGTTCGGAGGCCATGCCCTGGCCGAAGTCCTGGACGTAGAACTCGACCGCATTCCCCAGGGGACGCGCGCCTACGACCACGCGCTCTCCCTGGGCCCCATACTTCATGGCGTTCTCGATGAGGTTGCCGAAGACCTGGGTCATGGCATCGACATCGGCGAGCACCACGGCGTCGGTGGTTTCGCCGGGTTCGAGGGCCACACCGGGTTCGACGACCATGCCGGCCAGCGACTCGATGGCGTCTTCGACCAGAGCGGAGGCGCGAACCGGCTGGACTTTGGGTTTGTGTTCGCCGGACTCGACCTGGGCGAGGGCGAGCAGATCTTCGGTGAGGCGATTCACGCGGCGAGCGTTCTTCAGGATGATGGCCATGAACTCGCGGGCGTGGTCGGGCAGGTCGATGCCCTCTTCGAGCAGGGTCTCGACATAGCCGGAGATGGATGTGAGCGGCGTGCGCAGCTCGTGCGAGACGTTGGCGACGAAGTCGCGGCGCATTTTGTCGGCGTGCTCAATTTTCGTGACGTCGTGCAGCACCGCCACAGCGCCGCCATCGGGCGTGGGTGCGGCGCTGACTTCGAAGACCCGGCCGGGAACGACGGAGATGGCTCGGCCGCTGCGGATGACGCGATCGCGGAGCGCGGATTCGACGCAATGCAGCACTTCGGGATCGCGGACGCTTACCACCAGAGCTTTGCCGGCGCGGACGGCTCCGGGCGCAATACGCTGCATGATGGTATTGGACCAGCTCACCTGTCCGGCGGCGTTGACGGCCACAACCGCTTCCTGCATGGAATCGAGCAGCGCGGCAAGCTCGCGCTGCTTGCTGTCGAGAGCCTGAAAGGACTGTTCGAGGCGGCTGGCCGTGGTGTCAAGGGCGCGCGCCACTTCGGCGATTTCGTCGCCGTCGACCTCCTGGAGGCGGGCGCTGAAGTCGCCGGCAGCGATGCGGCTGGCGAAGTGAACGATGCGGCGCAGCCGCGCCGCAATGCGGCTGGAGACCCAGGCGGAAACCAGGGTGGCGAGGACCAGGGAAAGCAGGGAGGCGGTGAGCAGATCGCGGCGCAGGATGTGGAGCGCAGCGGCTTCCTGCTCGGGAGTGAGCTGGGCGACTCGGGCTTCTTCGTGCAGGGAATGATCGACAATATTCCGGAATGAAAAATCGAGCACGGCTGTGCCGAGGCACAGGACGAGAATGAAGGACACCAGCAGCTTGGAGAAAACTCTACCTGTCACGCACCAATCCCAGTCTTGCCATTAGAGCATTTTCAGGCCGGAGTTTCGATTATCGCGCCGGGGGCGCATCGTCGGCCGAGGCGCCATACATGCCGGGGACGGCGATGTCGAGCAGGCGGAGATAGACGCTCAGCTGCGCGCGATGGTGGATCAGATGATCCATGAAAACCCGCCGCAGGGCCAGGGCGCGCGGGAGAGTGGCCATGGTGCGGTCGCCGAAACGGAGGGTCCAGATCGTCGAAAGCTGGTCTTCGCGCAGACCGGCGAGCGAGTCGCGGGCGCTCGCGCTGGAGGCGTCGAATCTCTCAAGAAGCTCGTTGGTGGAGGTGGCGAGGAAGGGCGGCGTCCCCGGCTCGCGCACATAGGTGTCGGTGCTGACGATGGTGGTGCAGCGATTGGGAATGTCCGCGACATGAGAGGCAAGCCGGCCCAGAGACATCGACTTCTCGTGCGGCTTCCAGGCGAAGCTGGCTTCCGGCACGCGCTCCAGCATGCGGCGGGTGCCGGGCCTTTCCTCGTCGAATTCGAGCAGCAGCAATTCCGGAACATTCATAACAGTACTTTACGCGCCCAGCGCCGTCTCGAGGACCGGCCTCTCGGCGGCTTTGGGAATCTCGAAGCGATAGCCGGCGCCGCGCACAGTCTTCAGATAGCGCGGGTTCTCCGGGTCGTTCTCGATCTTCTCGCGGATACGGCGCACATATACATCCACCGAGCGCGGTGTGACGAAGCGGGCATCGCCCCAGACCGCGTCGAGCAGGTGATCCCGGCTGAAGACACGGCCGGGATGCCGAGCCAGGTAGTCCAGAAGACGAAATTCGGTGGCGGTGGTGGTGGTGAGGGCGCCGCGCACCTTCAACTGCATGGCGCTGGCATCGATCTCGACCTCTTCGAAGGCAATGACGGAGGGTGTGGAGGGCCGTTCGAAGCGACGGAGGACAGCTTTGACACGAGCCAGCAGCTCGCGGGGAGCGAAGGGCTTGGTCACGTAATCGTCGGCACCGAGTTCCAGGCCCAGCACGCGATCGTTCTCGCCGGCGCGGGCGGTCACGAAGATGATGGGGATGCTGCTGAGCGAGGGGTGATTGCGCAGGCGGCGGCAAAGGTCCAGGCCATCGCCGCCGGGAACCATGATGTCGAGGAGGAAAAGTGCAGGCGCCTGACGCTCTGCGTCGGGAATCAGATTGGCGGGGGTTCCGTAGATGCGGGCCGGGAAGCCTGCTGCTTCCAGGTGATGCTGAATCAGGCGCGCGATATCGACATCGTCCTCGAGCACAAAGACGGTTTGACTCAAGAGGGGTCCTTTCCGGCGCTGCGGGAAGCAGGCACGTTCCGCCAACAGGCTAACGCAGACAGGCAAAGAGAATGCAAACGTACTGTTAATTCCGCAGGCCGCCGTGGGGTCAACAGCAACTGGATCGAAGCGGTGGGGTTTACCTGTGCTGCCGGAGATTTAACCCTTACCGGTGTTGTGCATACGACGTTCGCGCTATTGTTTCGTCGCCGCGGGCGAATGCTATACTCCCGGCATCGTTGTTGTCGTTTCAGTCCAATTTCCTCAGGCCTCAATTCCTGAACGGCAAAGTCATTGTGGGGCCTGCGAGTGAAGTGAACTCCGTGCCACCGTTACCCACTATCCTTTGCATTGACGACGAAGCGCTTGGATTGCAGATCCGCAAGGCGGTTCTGGAGCGGGCCGGCTACCGGGTTCTTACCGCCCTCGACGGTCCAACCGGTCTGGGGCTCTTCCGGGATCAGGCGATCGACGGGGTGGTGCTCGACTATTACATGCCGGAGATGGATGGCGGAGTCGTCGCCCAGGCCATGCGGCAGGAACAACCCCAGATTCCCATCATGCTGCTCTCGGCCTACATCAATCTTCCCGCCGACGTGGTCGCGCTGGCCAATGTGACCGTCCTCAAAGGGGAGGGCCCTGCCGAACTGCTTGAGAAGCTGCGCCTGATGCTGAAATCCGCCAGTTCGAAAGCGCTCGGGGCGGTGCGGTGAGGCTGCCGGAGTTTAATCGGACACTTCGCCAGCTGGTCGCGCTTCCGCTGGTCCTGCTGGTTCTGATGGCGGGCTTTCTGGTGTGGCAGATCGTGGCCGCAGCGCGGGCCGAGCGTGCACTCGACTACAGCGACCAGATCACCGCCCAGGTACAGCACCTGCAGACTCTGATCATCGATCAGGAGACCGGGCTGCGCGGATTCCAGCTGACCGGCGATCCCGTGATGCTGGCGCCGTGGAGATCGGCGCTCGGTCCCACGCAGGCTCAATTCGCGTCCTTACGCACGCTGCTGGCGGGCGACCCTGCGCAGCTGGCCGCGTTGAACGATCTGGACACGCAATACCAGCGGTGGCAGCTGTTTGCCCGTGGCGTGCTGGCCAGGGATCCGGCCGTGATTTCCGATCCACACCTGAACCAGCACGGGAAGGGGATGATGGACGGCATCCGCGCCATAACGCGGGGGATGCTGCAGCAGGAAGAGGACATTCGGCACCGGGAATTCCGGCGGGCACGGAGGCTGCAGACCCGCGAACTGTCTTCGCTGCTGATTTCGGCCCTGGTGGTCGGGACCATTCTGGTAATTTTCATCCGGCATCACGTCAACGCCATCTCCACCAGCTACCTGCAGCGGATTGCGGAGATTACGCGCCGATCGGAAGAAGTGCGGGACAGCCAGGTGTGGTTCCAGACCACGCTCGAATCGATTGGCGACGCGGTAATCGCCTGCGAGACGGACGGAGCCATAACCTTCATGAATCCGGTGGCGGAGAATCTGACCGGATGGTCCCTGACTGACTCCAAAGGGCGTCCGCTCGAGGATGTGTTTCGAATCGTCCACGAGTCGACGCGCGCGGCAGCGGAGAACCCGGTGGAGAAGGTGCGCAGGCTGGGGCACGTGATCGGGCTGGCCAACCATACGGTGCTGATTGCGAGGAATGGAGCCGAATTCGTGATCGACGACAGCGCGGCGCCGATTCGAAACGCTGCCGGGGAAATGATCGGCGTGGTTCTCGTCTTTCGGGACGTAACCGAAGAGCGGCGGATGCAGGCGGCCCTGGTTGCGTCAGAAAAGCTGGCGGTGGCGGGAAGGCTGGCGGCGAGCATCGCGCATGAGATTCACAACCCGCTGGACTCGGTGGCGAACCTGCATTTCCTGCTCGAGCAGGAAGACGATCCGCAGCAGCGGGCCGAATATCTGCGCCTGGCACAGCAGGAGCTGGGACGCACGATGCAGATCAGCCGGACGATGCTGAGCCTTTACCGGGAGCCCAAAGCGCCGATCCAGCTGAACCTGCAGGAGCTGATCGAGGGTGTGCTTTTGCTGCTGGACCGGAGGCTGCAGCACCAGGGCATCCGGTTGGAGGCGAACATCTCCCCCGCGCTGGTGGTCGAAGGCTTTCCGGCGGAGCTGCGGCAGGTTTTCACTAACCTGATCGTGAACGCGATCGAAGCGGCGGGTCCGCGAGGGCGCATCCGGATTCGCATGGAGAATGCGGAGCCTGCGGAACTGCAGGGAGCCGGCGCCATGATCGAGGTTTCGGACAGCGGCCCGGGCATTACGCAGGACGTCGGCCGCCGCCTGTTCCAACCCTTCTTTACGACCAAAGGCGCGAATGGCACCGGACTCGGGCTGTGGGTCAGCATGGGCATCGTGCAGAAGCACGGAGGGGCGATCCGCGTAGTCAACTGCGCCGATCCGGAGTGGCCGGGAGCGTGCGTTCAGGTCTTTTTGCCGGCGCGCACGCTGGCCGGAACTGGCCAGCCGGCCGCGTAGAGGCGATCATCGGCTCCGCAGCGGGAGAAGCCTGATCGGCAGCGGCCCTCGTTTCCTGGCTCTAATGCGCGTGAAAGTGCCCGTGATGATGGTGATGGGCGTCGTGGTCATCCACCGCGATCAGGCAACCGTGCGCCGTCTCGCACACCACATGCTCAAACTGCAGAGTGGTGTGGTGAATGCGGAAACGCTCGCGCAAGACGGAGTTGATCCGGTCGAGGATCAGATTGCTCTCCGAAGGCGGAATGTCGGCAATCGTTATATGACTGGCCAGCGCGTGGGTGTTGGAGCCAAGACTCCAGACGTGGAGATCATGAACGTCTTCGACCCCGTCGATATCCGCCAGAGTCTGGCGAATCTCGATGAGGGAAATGCCGCGCGGCGTGCCTTCGAGGAGGATGTTGAGGGTCTCGCGGACAATGGCGATGGAGGACCAGAGAATCAGGGCGGCAATGGCCAGGGACAGCGCGGGGTCGATCCAGGTGCGGCCGGTGAGCAGGATGGCGAAGCCGCCAACGATGACCGCGGCGGTCGACAGCGTGTCTCCGAGCATGTGAATGAAGACGCTGCGAATATTGACGTCGTGGCTGACGCGCCAGAGCATGGCCGCGATGATGCCGTTCATGAGAACGCCGGCGGCAGCCACCATCATCATGAGGCGCGGCCCCACGGGAGCGGGATAGCTGAAGCGGCGAAGGGCTTCGAGCGTGATCCAGCCTGCGATGACGATGAGCGTGAGGGCGTTAAGAAAGGCGGCAAGGACTCCGGCGCGCTGGTAGCCGAAGGTTTTTCGATCGGTGGCGGGGCGGGTTTGAAACCAGACAGCGACGAAGGACAGGACAATGGCCAGCGCGTCGGAGGCGTTATGTCCGGCCTCCGAAATCAGAGCCAGAGAGTGGGCGCGCAGTCCGGCCACGAGCGTGAGCAGGACATAGCCGATGGTCGCAATCAGCGAGAGGCGCAGCACTCTCTGCATCGCTGCGGTGTTTGCGCCGTGAACATGCATACCTGAACAGTTTATCTCCTGGGGTTTATCTTCTTGGTCAGTCTGCCTGGTGCTGTTGCAGCATGGCTCAACGATGGGATGCGAGGGGCCCTGGACCGAGGGCGCTGGAGGCGGTGTGAAGCGAGCGCGCGGCGGTTCAGCGCCGGAGTGGTTCAGCGTCGGGGCAGGGAAACGGACGGGCGGGGTTTGCGAGGCTGGGGAGCGCGCCGGATGGGGACGGACTCGGCGGTGGTGCGGAGACCGCTCCAGTTTTCTGCGATGACGATGCTGTTTTCCGGACGGCGGATGTCGTAGCGAACGGAGCAGGGGAAGCTGAGATGCAGGTCTTCGGTTTTCACGTGGTCGCGGAGCGCGGCGACATCCTGCGAGCACTCATATTCGACGCCGCCGATTTCATATTTATAGATAATCAGGCGAACCTCGCCGCTGCGGCCGGCTTCCTGCGAATCGAACTCGGAGATATCGAGGATGGTGCCGTCAATGATGCGGCCGGAGCGTACCAATTGTGCGCGGCGCTCGCGCTCGATCTCCTCAGGCGTCGGGCGGCGGCGGAGGGCCAGATAGGCTGCAACGCCTCCGAAGCAGAGGAGCGAGGTTGCAACTGTCCCGATGACGTGGGGATCGCGCAGTGAGAGGATGACCATCCGGAGCTCCCGGGGAAAGGACCTGGATCGGAAATACGTGCTTTAACTCAAGCAGGATAGCTCAGAACGGCAGCAGGCGCAGGGCATTTCGCGAAAGCGGCGAAGGAGGGCTGCGCTATACTCGCAGAAGACATGTCGAATCGCAGGATTTCAAAGACGGCCGCTTCTGGCGGTCGTTTTTCCTTCAGTGAGAAAAGTTGCGCTCTTGCGCGCAATTCCGGACGGATCCGCTCGACGACGGTGATATGCGTGCGCCGCGGAACCAGCGTGGTGATGGCGGCGGACGGCCAGGTCACGATGGGCGAGGCGGTGTTCAAACACACCGCTAAAAAGATACGGCGGCTGTATCAGGACAAAATTCTGGCCGGGTTCGCGGGATCGACCGCGGATGCATTTTCGCTTTTCAGCCGCTTCGAGACCAAGCTGGAGCAATATGCGGGGAACCTCGGGCGTTCCGCCGTGGAACTGGCCAAGGACTGGCGCACGGACAAGATGCTGCGAAGTCTGGAGGCGCTGCTGGTGGTTTCGGACCTGAATCAGACCTTTCTGATCAGCGGATCGGGCGACGTGATCGAGCCGGATGAGGGTATTGCGGCGATTGGCAGCGGGGGCTCGTATGCGCTGGCAGCGGCCCGGGCGCTGATGGAGAATACGGAACTCCCGGCGCGGGAAGTGGCCGAGAAGGCGCTGCGCATCGCGGGGCAAATCTGCATTTATACCAACGACAAGCTCACGATTGAAGAGCTTCACGCATAGGACGAGGGCCGCCGAGGAGCAGCTCAAATGGCTATTTATTTACCGGGAACCGCCGAAGATCAGGATCTGTCGCTGGACGAATTGACTCCGCGGGAGATCGTTGGAGAGCTGGACAAGTACGTCGTGGGGCAGAAGGCGGCGAAGCGCGCGGTGGCCATCGCGCTGCGCAACCGCATGCGCCGCCAGAAGCTGACGCCGGATCTCGCGGAAGAGATCATGCCCAAGAACATCATCATGATTGGGCCTACGGGCGTGGGCAAGACGGAGATTGCACGGCGCCTGGCGAAGCTGACGAACTCTCCTTTCCTGAAGATTGAAGCCTCGAAGTTTACCGAAGTCGGCTATGTGGGACGCGATGTCGATTCGATCGTCCGGGATCTGGTGGAAATTGCCATCGACATGGTGCGCGAGGAGAAGCTGGAAGAGGTTGAAGATCGGGCGGAGATGAATGCCGAGGAGCGGCTGCTGGACGTGCTGCTGCCGCCTCCCACTCCTGTGCCGGGGCAGCCGAGCGCTGGAGCCGCGCCGGAAGTGGACGGCAAGACGATCGCGCTTCCGGCTCCGGGCGGCGACTCTCAACATCGGACGCGGGAGAAGCTGCGCCAGCAGTTCCGCGAAGGCAAGCTGGACGAGCGCATGGTGGAGATCGATGTGCGGGAGCGGAATTCTCCGTCTTTCGAGATCATTTCCAACCAGGGCGTGGAGGAGATGGATGTCAACCTCAAGGACATGCTGCCCAACATCTTCGGCCAGCGCACGCGCAAGCGGAAGATGAAGGTGTCGGATGCTTTCGATTATCTGGTGCAGGAAGAGGAGAGCCGCCTGATCGATATGGATCAGGTGACGCGGCTGGCCGTGGAGCGGGTGGAAAGCTCCGGCATTGTCTTTCTGGATGAGATTGACAAGATCGCCGGGCGCGAAGGGGGACACGGTCCCGATGTCTCGCGCGAGGGCGTGCAGCGGGACATTCTGCCGATCGTGGAAGGGACGACCGTCAACACGCGGTACGGGATGGTGCGGACGGATTACATCCTCTTTATTGCAGCGGGGGCGTTTCACGTATCGAAGCCGAGCGATCTGATTCCGGAACTGCAGGGCAGATTTCCGATCCGCGTGGAGCTGCAATCGTTGACGGTTGAGGATTTCGTCCGGATTCTGACCGAGCCGAAGTCTTCGCTGGTACGCCAATACACAGCACTGCTGGAAACCGAAGGGTTGAAGCTGGAGTTCACGCCGGAGGCGATTCAGGAGATGGCGCAGTTTGCGTTCCGCGTCAATGAGACGACGGAGAATATCGGGGCGCGGCGGCTGCACACGATTATGGAGCGAGTGCTGGACGAAATCAGCTTCCTGGCGCCGGATCTGACCCGGGCGCAGCCCAAGGGCGATCAGAAGAATCAGGGCACGGTCGTGGAACTGGCGGCGGTGGGCGAGGGGACCACGGCGCCTCTGCCGGTGATCGAGCGTGAGACGGCGAACGGGAAAGAAAAGGTCGTGGTCATCGATCCGGAGTACGTGCGGCAGATGGTGTCGACGATTGTGAAGAACCAGGACCTGTCGCGATACATTTTGTAGATCTGGCCGATGGCGACAACCGTACGCTCCTTCTGCAAAGTCAATTTAGGACTGACGATCGGGCCGGTTCGCCCGGACGGCTTTCACGCGCTGACCACGTGCTACCAGACGCTGGAGGCACACGATCTGGTGAGGGTTGAAGCTCGGCGTGCGGCGGCGACCAGCATCCGCATGACCAGCAACGACGCGCGGGTTCCGTGCGACGCGCGCAACACCGCCTGGAAGATGGTGGAACTGGCCCTGAGCGCGCTGGGATTGCACGCCGAAGTGCAGATGCACATCGAGAAGCGGCTGCCGGTGCAGGGCGGATTGGGTGCGGGATCGGCCAATGCCGTGGGGGCATTGCTGGCGCTGGAAGGGGAACTGGCGGCGCAGGGGTTTGCTCCTTTGCCCGGTCCGGAACGCCTGCGCATTGCGTCCCGGGTGGGCTCCGATGTGCCGCTGTTTCTGATTGGCGGGGCTGTGCTGGGGGTGAGCCACGGCGAAGAGGTCTATCCGCTGCCGGATCTGCCCCCGACGGAATGTGTTCTGGCGCTGCCGGAGGTTGGGGTTTCAACGCCGCAGGCCTTTCGGGACTGGGATAACGCGCGTGCTGGGACTGTGGCAGCCTCCGGGGCGAATGCGGAATTGACCCGCACGGATGGCTCCGATACACTAACGAAGTTGAGTCGGGCTCTGGCCTCGGCATTTTGCCCGGGGCTTCCGGTGGATGCGTCCGCCGGGGAAGGCACGCACTCCTCCGGTGTCTGCGCCAGAGGCGAAGACCTGGCCGGGAAAACGGGAGCCGCACTGCAGGGTGAGGCCTCGAATCCGCTTCTCGCGCTTGTCCGAACCGGGATCGAAAACGACTTTGAAGAGGTCGTGTTTCGTCAGCATCCCTCTCTCGGAACAATCAAGCGCCTTCTTGCGGGCTCCGGCGATCGGGCGGAGGCGGCTCTCTATGCGGCACTCTCCGGCTCCGGATCGGCCCTGTTTGGGCTGTACGGAACGGCGGAGGCAGCAGAAGCTGCACAGGCAAGACTTGAGGGTGCGGAAATCCGGTCGCTGCATACAAAAACATTGCCGCGGGACGGATACTGGGGACAGGTGGTTAGGTAAGAGCCGGTTAGCTAAGGACCGGATAGCTGAGAACCGGTCAGCTGAGAACCGGATAGCGGAAAAGCGGTCGGCTCGAGAGCGGTCGGAGGGTTTAGTTACTGGGCGATCGACTAATGGTAGGTCAAGTGCCTTTCAGCCCAGTCTGGCCAAAGGCGGGGCCAGACCGGGGACCCACCGGTCAAGCGTCGAGGTCGTGAGCAGTTCAGGTTTTTGGGCGATCGACTAATGGTAGGTCAAGTGCCTTTGGAGCACTTTGTCCAGGTTCGAATCCTGGTCGCCCAGCCAGATGTTCAGCAGCAGTACGGGGAATACAGGTTCGGCGGAGGATCGCCGCAAACTCAGGTGAAACCTCAGGTGAAACCAGGCAAACCAGCCAGGAGGAGCTTGTGAAGATGGATGGGATAGAGACGCTCGTGGCAGCCACGCCAACCAATGTGACCGCCCCGGTGGATGGAAACGCAGGGAAGGCGAAGCCGCAGTCGCGGCGCTCGCGGGTATCGAATGAGGACAGGCGGTTCAAAATCTTCTCCGGAACAGCCAACCGCGAGCTGGCAGAGGCAATCTGCCGGCACATCGGGGTCACGCTGGGCGAGACGCGCATGCAGCGGTTCGCCGACGGCGAGGTCTACTTTCAACTGCTGGAGAATGTGCGCGGGGCGGATGTCTTCGTTGTGCAGCCCACCTGCTATCCGGTCGATCAGCACCTGGTTGAGCTGCTCATTATGATCGATGCCCTGAAACGCGCATCGGCGGGCCGCATCACGGTGGTGGTCCCGTACTACGGATACGCCCGGCAGGACCGCAAGGATCGTCCGAGGGTGGCGATTTCATCGAAGCTGGTCGCCGATTTGATTACTACGGCGGGGGCGCACCGTGCATTGTTTATGGACCTGCATGCGGCCCAGATTCAGGGCTTCTTCAATATTCCCGTCGATCATTTCTTTGCCAGCCCGGTCATGGTCGGGTACATCCGCGAGCTCAACCTCCCCGATGTGACGGTCGTCTCGCCGGACGCCGGCGGCGTCGAACGCGTCCGCGTCATTGCCACCAAGCTCACTTCACCCATGGCCATCGTCGACAAGCGCCGCACCGATATCAACGTCACAGAAGTCATGCACGTCATTGGCGACGTCAGGGGCCGCACCTGCCTGATCGTCGACGACATCATCGACACCGCAGGCACCCTGGTCAAAACCGTCGACGCGCTGCTCGAGCAGGGCGCCGCGAAGGTGTATGCCTGCGCATCCCACGCCGTCCTCTCCGGCGAGGCCATCGAACGCATCGCCGGTTCGCGCCTCGAACAGGTCGTCGTCACCGATTCCATTCCGCTGCGCGACAGAGCGCGCCCGCTGATCGAATCGGGCAAACTCAAAGTTCTTTCGGTCGCAGGCCTGCTGGCTGCGGCCATCCAGAGTATTCACGAGGAAACCAGCGTCAGCACGCTGTTCAGCTAACCTGCAGCGTTTAGCCGTCAGCTCCTGGCTGGCGGCTGAGCAAGTTGCAAAACAATAATTGGCGGCGATCTTAAGAGTCGCCGTACAGAAGGGAGTGGGAACGCAGCAGGATTGGCTAAAGCTAAAGAGCTGAGAGCCAGCAGCTGGTTTCCCGTGCCCGATAGGAAAAAGTCATGATTACGCAGGAAATCGTCAGCGCAGTGCCCCGCGAGGGCAAGTTCAACAAGAATGCAGCCCGCCGCGTGCGCGTCAAGGGCAAGATTCCGGCGGTGGTCTATGGCGCCGCTGAGCCGGCGGTTGCGCTGGAAGTCGATCCGAAGCAGATCCAGAAAATTCTGCATTCGGAGACGGGACACAATACGATCTTCGATCTGGAATTTTCAGGCTCGAAGGCCAAGGTGATGATCGTCGACTGGCAGTACGAGCCGATCAAGGGCAAGCTCATTCATATCGATTTCAAGCGGATTGCGCTGGATAAGCCGATTCGGGTGGAAGTGCCGATCCAGCTGACCGGCGTGGCCGTAGGCGTGAAGACGCAGGGCGGCATTCTGGACCAGATGCTGCGTGAGGTGGAGATTGAGTGCCTGCCGGGCGATATTCCGAGCAATATCTCGGCGGATGTTTCGAACCTTACCTTTGGCATGGTGCTGCGCGTTTCGGACCTTCCTCATGCGGGCAAGCTGCGCTTCCTGACGCCCGAGGACACGCCGGTGGCGCACGTCACGTCGATCAAGGAAGAGGCGCCGACCGCGGCTGAGGCTGAGGCGGCGGTGGCAGCGGCAACTCCAGCTGAGCCGGAAGTGGTGAAGAAGGGCAAGCAGGAGACGGCTGAGGGAGCCGCTCCGGCTGCTGAGAAGGGTGGCAAGAAGTAAGTGGCGGAGGAGGGCGGCGCGTTTCTGGTGGTTGGTCTCGGGAATCCGGGTATCGAGTACCAGTTCACGCCGCACAACGCCGGGTTTTTGGCGATTGACCGCATCGCGGATGGGCATAACGTGGCGGTGGTGAACCGCCGCTGCCGAGCGCTGACCGCAAAGGTTCGGATGGCGGGCCGGGAGGTGATCCTGGCGAAGCCTGACACCTGGATGAACCTGAGCGGGCTTTCGGTGGGGGCTCTGGTGGATGAGTTTGACGTCGATTCCTCCAGAGGCCTGCTGGTGTTGTACGACGAACTGGATTTGCCAATGGGAACGCTGCGCGTACGCGAGCGCGGCAGCCCGGCGGGACACAATGGGGCGCGTTCCGTTTCCGGATGTCTGGGAACGGATGAGTGGTCGCGGATCCGGATTGGTGTTGGGCCAGAGGCAGGCGTCAGGGAAGAAGCTTTTCGGCGTGGCAAGGATTATCTGCTGACGCCGATGAGCAAGCGGGATCTGACGGCTATCGATCCGGTACTGGACCGGGTGGCGCGTGCCGTAGAGGTGGTGGCGGCGAAGGGAATTAGCGCTGCCATGAATGAGTTCAACCGCCGGGATTCGGGAGAGACCGGGAACGGCTCGGCGGAGAAGTAAAGACGGAAGCGAATTTCGATTGACCGGACCAGTGAGTCCGGGAGGAAAGAGAAGCAGACAATGCAACGTTTCTACGAGGTAATGTTTATCGTCCGGCCGGATATGGCCGACGAGGATCTGGACAAGCTGATTGCCGGGCTCGAACAGACGGTAACCAACGGAGGGGGCACGCTTCGTTCCACCGAGAAGCTGGGGCGCCGGAAGCTGGCGTATCTGGTGAGGAAATTCTCGGACGGCAACTATGTGCTGCTCACCGTCGACGCCGATGGGGCACTGGTGGCCGAGCTGGAGCGCCGCCTCCGCGTTTCCGAGCCGGTAATCAAGTTCATCACCGTGCGCATGGACGAGGAAGAAAAGCGCCTGGCGAAGGTCAGGGCGATCCGCGCGACGCGTAAAAAGCTGAGTGCGATGCCGCCCGAGCCGGTTGAAGCTGCACCTCCTGCTGCGGCCGAAACGGTAACCCCCGCCAGCGCGTAACAGCGACTGGCACATATCTGGACTGAGATTTGGCTGGCGCCGGTATGCGGCTGCCGGCCGGAGGAATGAATATGGCTGACGAAACGACAACGACTCCTTCACGGCCCGATGCGCCGGCCGGGCGCCCTTCAGGTCCCGGTGGACGCCCCGGCGGTCCTGGTGGCCCGGGCGGACGCAAGTTTTTCCGCCGCAAGAAGGTTTGCAAGTTCTGCACGGAGAAGATTGACGCCATCTCTTATCGCGATGTGCGCCTGCTTCAGGGATTTGTAGCAGAACGCGGCAAGATTGTGCCGCGCCGGCTGACCGGCGTGTGCACCACGCATCAGCGGCGGCTCACGCGGGCCATCAAGCAGGCTCGGAATATCGCTCTGCTGCCGTTTGCGGCACGGTTCTAGGGCAACTGGGAAGCGGTCAGGAAAACAGCGGTCAGCCGAGAACCGGCCAGCGGAAAAAGGCCAGCCGGTAGCTCTGCGAGGGAGCCGCAGAAACTGCGCTTTGAGCCTGGTGCTCGGAGCCTGGAGATTGTGCAATGGAAGTGATCCTCAGAGAAGATGTCTCGAACCTGGGCCATCGCGGCGATGTGGTGAAGGTCGCCGATGGATACGGCCGAAACTATCTGCTGCCGCGGCACCTCGCGATGGAGGCGACTCCCGCGAATAAGGCAGTGATCGACCAGATGAAGGCTTCCGCGGTACGCCGTTCCGCGAAAGAGAAGGCGGAAGCCGAGCAGCTGGTCACACAGCTCAACAATGTCTCGCTGGTCTTCACGCGCCGCGTGGGCGAGAACGACCACCTCTTCGGCTCGGTCACCTCGGTCGATATCGCGCAGGGGCTGGCGGACAAGGGCTTCACCATCGATCGCCGCAAGGTGCATCTGGACGAGCCGCTGAAGTCGACGGGCGAGTTCCATGTGCCGGTGAAGCTGCATCGTGAAGTGACGGCGCACGTCAGCGTCACGGTGAAGGGCGAAGAAGCGGCCGCGGAGTAAGCGCGCGTTCGATTCCGGAGCGGCGATGCGGGGAGATCCGATCGGCGAGGAGCTGCGTGAGCTGGAAGAACGCCTGCTCCAGCCGGATTTCCGCCGCAGCCGCTCCGCTGTTTCTGCTCTGCTGGCCGATGATTTCATCGAGTACGGCAGCTCGGGGCGCGTTTTCGATAAACAGCAGATCCTCGACCTGCTGGAAGGCGAGTTGCCCAGTCGGATGACGATGACCGGGTTCAGCGCCCGCAGGCTAAGCCCGGAAATTGTCCTGGTGACGTACCGCAGCATCCGCCCGGACGGACCTCCTGAGCCGGGCGCCACGTACCTGCGCAGCTCGCTTTGGGTGCGGCGGGATGGCCGGTGGCAGATCGTTTTTCACCAGGGAACGCGGGCTGCACCGGAAGAGACTGCTGCGGCCAGGGAGGCGGTTCCCGACCCTGGAGCCGGGTGAGAAGATAGAAGAGGCGTCTCTGCGAGCCCTCACTCATGCTGAAAGTCATCTCATCCCACGTTTTTCTCGATCATCGCCTTCACCCCGGACTGCTGGACGTCTTTGCCCGCGGCGGCGCGCAGGGTGTGGAACTCTTCGCGGCAAAGCAGCACTTCGACTACACGAGCCGGGTGCATATCCGCGAGCTGGCGGAATGGTTTCGGTCGAATACGACTGAAGCGTTTTCGATGCATGCGCCGCTGTTTCCCGATCAGGAGATGGGGCGGGGGGGCGCACCCTCGGTCAACGTGATTCATCCGGAAAAGGCGCGCCGGATCAATGCGATGGACGAGATCAAGCGAGCCCTGGAGGTTGCGGAGCAGATTCCCTTTCGGTTTTTGATCGTGCATCTGGGCGATCGCGAAGACACGTGGGGGCCGCGTGCGCTGGAGCATTCCATCACAGCATTGGAGCATTTGCGTGCCTTCGCCAGCCCGCTGGGCGTCAAGGTGCTCATCGAAAACCTGCAGGGTGAAGTAGCGACACCTGTACACCTGATCGAGATTCTGACGGCTGGCCACCTGACCGACGTGGGCGTTTGCCTCGATGTGGGGCACGCACATCTGGGCGATGGCGTCGGCCCGGCGCTGGAGGAGTTGAAGAAGCGGATCCGGTCGTCGCATCTGCACGACAACAAGGGCGACAAAGACGCGCACCTTTGGCCCGGGGACGGGACGATTGCCTGGGAAGAAAGCCTGGCGGGTTTGAAAGCTGCGCCGCAAACGCCGGCGGGCGTGCTGGAGATCCACTACGTGCTGGGGGAAACCACGGAATCGACAGTGGAGAAAGCGAAACGGGCGTTCGAGAAGATGGACGCGGCGGGCAACGGGAAATAGAGTGGGGCTTCCGAGCTTCCTTGCCGATTCGAGCCGACCACAAGCAGGGCCCTGCGCTTCGGTCGGGATGACAACGGTCTGAGAAAAGCCGCACCAGAGGCAGGTTTAGAAGATCATGGCAGACGGAAATGCGGAGATTGTAACGGAGACAGCGACGAAAGCTCCTCTTTCGACGATTGCTGCAATCGGCGCTCACGAAGGGCAGACGGTTACGCTGCATGGCTGGCTTTACAACCTGCGGGAGAGCGGGAAGCTGCTTTTCCCCATTTTTCGCGACGGCACGGGAACGATTCAGGGGATCGTGCCGAAGGCGGCGGTACCGCCTGAGGTCTTCGAGAAGGTCAAAGGGCTGACCCAGGAATCGTCGGTCATTGTCACCGGCAAAGTACGCGCGGATAAACGTGCTCCCGGC
Source organism: uncultured Acidobacteriota bacterium (assembly GCA_963825195.1). Lineage (GTDB taxonomy): Bacteria > Acidobacteriota > Terriglobia > Terriglobales > Acidobacteriaceae > Palsa-343. The sequence continues at coordinate 1,257,101 of CAWGSD010000005.1, read as the reverse complement.
GGTTACGAATTGGACGTGGAGAACGTGGAGATCGTACAGCGGGTACCCGAACAAGATCCGTATCCAATCTCGCTGAAGGAGCACGGCACGGATTTCCTGATGGAGCGCCGGCACCTGTGGGTGCGGACGCCGCGGCAGGCGGCGATTCTGCGCATTCGCGCCGAGATTATCAAGGCTGCACGGGATTTTCTGGACGACAACGGATTTGTGCTGACGGATCCGCCGATTCTGACGCCCGCGGCCTGCGAGGGAACCAGCACCCTCTTTCCGGTTGAGTATTTCGGGGACGAGGCGTATTTGACGCAGAGCGGGCAGCTGTACATCGAGAGCACCGCGCTGGCGCTGGGGAAGGTTTATTCGTTTGGACCGACGTTTCGTGCGGAGAAATCGAAGACGCGGCGGCATCTGACTGAGTTTTGGATGGTCGAGCCGGAGTGGGCCTTTGCGGACCTCGACGATCTGATGGGACTCGCGGAGAACTTCATCAGCTTTATCGTGGAACGGGTGCTGACGCGGCGGGCAGCCGAGCTGAAGACGATTGGTCGCGACACGGCGAAGCTGGAGGCGATTCGGGCGCCGTTTCCGCGGCTGCGGTACGACGAAGCTGTGGCGATGCTGAACGAGGCCCATGCGAAGGGACTGCTGGAGCAGCCATTTGAATATGGGAACGACTTCGGCTCGCCGGATGAGACATATCTCTCTTCACAGTTCGACCGGCCGGTCATGGTGCACCGGTATCCGGCGGCGGTGAAGGCGTTCTACATGGAGCCCGATCCGCAGGATCCGAAGTACGCGCTGTGCGTGGATGTGCTGGCGCCGGAGGGGTACGGCGAGGTGATTGGCGGATCGCAGCGTATTGCCTCTTACGAATTGCTGAAGAAGCGGATCGAGGACCACCAGTTGCCGATCGACGCCTTTCAGTGGTATCTCGATCTGCGGCGATATGGTTCGGTTCCGCACTCGGGATTCGGTATGGGCATCGAGCGTGCGGTGGCCTGGATTTGCAGTCTCGATCACGTGCGCGAGACGATTCCCTTTGCGCGGACGCTGAACCGGATCTACCCGTAGCCCTATGACCAACGAGAAAGAGACTTCACCGCAAACTGCTGGATTGGCTGGAACTCCATTGGCTGGGGCGACCCTGGCCGGGCCCTCCACATATGGGGGCGTGCAGATGCTGCCGCCGCGGAAGATCAGGGTGGTTGGCGTCCCCCTCGACCTGGGCGCTTCGCGGCGCGGCGTGGATATGGGACCGTCGGCGGTGCGCGTCGCGGGTCTTGAATCGCGGCTGGAAGCGCTGGGGCACGAGGTGCGGGACGGCGGCAATATCAGTGTTGCGATTGCCGAGACGAAGTCCGCCGGAGACCAGAATGCGCGTTATCTGAAGGAGATTACGGAGACCTGCACGCGCACAGCAGAGATGGTGCTGAAGGCCCTGGACGAGGGCATGACACCAGTGATCTTAGGCGGCGATCATTCTGTGGCGGCCGGCAGCGTCTCCGGAGTGGCGGAGTTTTACCGGCGGCAGAATCAGAGCATCGGGATGATCTGGATTGACGCTCATGCGGATATCAATACGCCGGCAACCTCGCCCAGCGGCAACGTGCATGGCATGCCTGTGGCAGCCCTGCTGGGGATGGGGCCGGAAGCGCTCTCGAATATTCTTGGCTGGTCGCCCAAGGTGCGGCGGGAAAATGTAGTGCTGATCGGGGTTCGGGATATCGACGCGAGCGAAAAGGAGAACATCCGTCGAGCCGGCATCAGCGAGGTCTATACGATGCGTGACATCGACGAGCGCGGTATGCGCGCGGTGATGGAAGAGGCATTGCGCGCGGCCGGACGAGGGACGGCTGGGTATCACGTTTCGCTGGATATGGACTGGATCGATCCGGAAGACGCGCCGGGGGTGGGAACGCCGGTGCGGGGCGGCGCGACCTATCGCGAGGCGCACCTGGCGATGGAGATTATCGCCGATCACGGACGGATGGTCTCGCTGGAAGTGGTTGAGGTGAATCCGGTGATCGACGAGCACAATCGCACGGCGGACCTGGCCGTGGAACTGATCTCGTCGGCGTTTGGAAAGAAGATTCTGTAGGGCTTTGAGCGGGTGGCTGACTCTGGCTGCTCGCTTGGCCTGTCTGCGGGCATCTGCGATACCCTGCGAATAGAGGCTGTCTCATGACTTTAGGGGTTTCTGATTCCGCATCCGCTGTTCTTGTCCACTCCTGGAATTCCGCCGACCCGGAAGCGTTGAAGGGTTGGGTTGACGGTCGTTTGCGCCGGCATCGTGAGGCGATCGCGGGGCTGCTCGGTGTCAGCGGTCCACGCAATTTGGAAAACACGCTGCGCGCCTACGATGACGCCGTGGCTGAGCTGGCGCGGGCGGGATCGGAGACAGGATTGCTGCACAGCGTGCATCCGGAGAAGCCGATGCGGGATGCGGCTCAGGATCTGCTGCAGCAGATCGCACAGGCGGGCGTGGAGCTGTCTCTGAATCGGGACGTGTATCAGGCCCTCGCGCAGACGGATGCGAGTGGAGCGGATGCGGCGGCGAAACACTATCTCGATCGGACACTGCTGCAGTACCGTCTGGCCGGCGTTGACAAGGACGATGCGACGCGGGCGCGGATTAAGGAGCTGCAGGACCAGTCCACACTGCTGGGCCTGACGTTTTCGCGCAACGTGCAGGAGGGCGGAAACACCGTGACGGTAGAGAACGTTACGGAACTGGATGGGCTGCCCGAGGATTTTCTCGAAGCGCATCGGCCGGGTGCGGACGGGAAGATTGTGCTGACGACGGATTTCCCCGATTATCTGCCGGTGATGACGTTTGCGCGGTCGGCGGACCTGCGGCGGCGGATGTTTCTGGCGTACAACACGCGGGCGTTTCCGGCGAACCGGCAGGTACTGCTCGATCTGCTGGGAATACGTCAGGAGGTTGCGAAGATCCTGGGATTCGCGCACTGGGCGGATCTGGCGACGGCCGACCAGATGATGGAGTCGGCGGCCAACATGCAGGCCTTTCTGGACGATCTGGATGGGGCGAGCAAGGCGGGCGCAGAGAAGGAATACGCGATGATCCTGGAGTTTGCTCAGGCGGCGCAGCCGGCACTGACGCAGATCGACGCTGCCAGCCGCGGATACTGGCTGGAGCAGTACCGGCGGTCCGCGTTTGAATTTGATTCGCAGTCGGTCCGCCCGTATTTCCCCTATGACCGGGTGGAGGCTGGCGTTCTGGCCACGGCAGAGAAGCTGTTCCAGGTGAAGTTCCGGCGGATTGAGAATCCGGAGGTGTGGAATCCATCGGTGAGCGCCTGGGAGGTTTGGGACAGGACGGAACTGACGGGGCGGTTTTATCTGGACATGCATCCGCGGGAAGGAAAGGACAAGTGGTTTTCGGCACATCCGCTGATTCCCGGAATTCTGGGACGGCAATTGCCGGAGGCCGCGCTGATCTGCAATTTCCCGGAGCCGAAGGAGGGCAATCCGGGGCTGCTGCAGTACTCCGATGTGGTGACGTTCTTCCACGAATTTGGGCATCTGATGCATGCCCTGCTGGGCGGGCGGCAGGCGTGGGCGGGGATCAGCGGGATTGCGACGGAAGGGGATTTCGTCGAGGTGCCGTCGCAGATGCTGGAGGAGTTCTTCCGGGATCCGCGGCTGCTGGCCAGCTTTGCCCATCATTATGAAAGCGGTGAGCCGATTCCCGCAGAGCTGGTGTTGCGCATGAATCGGGCGGGGGCGTTCGGGCGAGCAGACTGGGTGCGGACACAGTTGTTCTACACCACGTATTCGCTGGAGACGCATCGCGTGGATCCGGCGGGGCTCGATCCGGATGAACTGATGCGAAGCCTGTATCAGCGCTTCCTGCCGTATGCCTGGATTGACGGCAACCGGATGTATTCGAGCTTCACCCATTTGATGGGATATTCGTCTAACTACTACACCTATCTGTACGACAAGGTGATTGCGCTGGATTTCTTCAGCCAATTCCCGCGTCATGCGCTGGTCGATTCGCCGGAGGCGATGCGGTATCGGCGCACGGTGCTGGAGCCGGGCGGCTCGATGCCTGGGAAGGAGATCGTCCTGCACTTTCTGGGAAGGAGCCAGTCCAGCGACGCTTTCACCCAATGGGTGGGGGAGGAATTTCAGCCGATGACGGCAGCTTACGACTGAGAAGTATCAGGTAAGCTGGTGCCATCCTGATGGGAAGGAAACTGGGGTACCCGGATGGCACGAATGCGGCTGATGCCTCTGTTGTTGTTTCTTGTTTTTTGCGCGGCGCAGGCGCAGCAGACCGGCCCGGTCCTCACGGTCGATCACGGACCGAACGCGCCGCAGCAGGTTGCAAAACATTACGTCGTGATGGTTTCGCTGGACGGCTTCCGTTACGACTATGCGAAGAAGTACGGCGCGAAGCATCTGCTGGCGATTGCGGCGAAGGGCGCCAGCGTACCCAACGGCATGCTTCCCGCCTATCCCTCCCTGACTTTTCCCAACCACTACACGCTGGTGACAGGTCTGTATCCGGAGCATCACGGGATCGTGGGGAATCAGTTTTACGATCCAGCGCGGAAGGAGCGGTACTCCTACAGCGATCCGAAGACGAGTACGGACGGGTCGTGGTATCAGGGGACGCCGCTGTGGTCGCTGGCGGAGAAGCAGGGAATGCGCAGCGCGTGCTTCTTCTGGCCCGGATCAGAGGCGGAGATTGCCGGGGAGCGACCCAGCTACTATCTGCACTTCGACGATCATTTCCCGGACGAGAAGCGGATCGATCAGGTGATCGCGTGGCTGAAGCTGCCGGCGGAGCAGAGGCCGCATTTCATCACACTGTATTACTCAAACGTCGATCACGCCGGACATGAGTTCGGGCCGGATAGTCCGCAAACGGCCGCTGCGGTGAAGCAGGTGGATGAGCTGATGGGCACGCTGGAGAAGGACCTGGATGCGCTGCGGCTGCCGGTCGATCTCATTATTGTGTCGGATCACGGAATGGAGAAGACCGAGGGCGGCTGGAAGGACCTGGATAAATACGCGCCGCTGGAAGGGTTCGTGACCGTCGGGCTGTCTCTTTATGCGCCGTCAGAACAGGCGGCGAATGCGGCGTACCAAAAGCTGAAGGCGGCGGATGCGGCCTACATGGTATACAGGCGCGCGAATGTGCCGGCGGAGCTGCATTTCAACGATAATCCGCGGGAGGGGGATCCGGTGATTGTGGCGCGCGGGCCGTATGCGATTCGGGCGCATGCGCCATCGGCGGATCACGAGGATCGGGCGCCGAACGTGGGAAACCACGGATTCGATCCGTACATGATGCCCAACATGAAGGCTGTCTTCTACGCGGAGGGGCCGGATATACGGGCGGGCGTGAAGCTTCAATCTTTTGAGAACGTCAATGTATATCCGCTGGTGGTAAAGATCCTGGGGCTCGACAGCCCCCCAATCGACGGGAGCGCGAACGTGCTCACGGGAGTCCTCAAAGGGACCGCCGCACCGTGATGTGGGTTCAGCCGTTGAATCGGCTCTCGGCGCTGGTGATGCCGCAGGGTTCGCCGCGCAGGAAGGTTTCGACTACTTCGTGCTTCGAGGAGAGCACGGTGATGTTGGCGGAGCGCCCGGGGGCGAGAGTGCCGACTTCACCGTCGAGTCCGGTCATCCGAGCAGGATTGCGGGTCGCCAGGGGAATTACCTGATCGAGTTTCGCGCCGGTGAACTCGGCGAAGTTGCGAACGGCTCGCTCGAGGGTAAGGGTGCTGCCGGCCAGTGTGTTTTCTCCGATTACGCAGCGGCCGTTGATCACGCGTACTTCCAGTTCGCCGAGGCGATAGTTGCCGTCGGGCATGCCGGTGCCGGCCATGGCATCGGTAACCAGCAGGCCACGCTGGCCGCCTTTAGCCTTCCAGAAGATGCGAACCGCCGCGGGATGGACATGCAGTCCGTCGCAGATGATTTCGGCGTAGAGGCTGTCGTTGGTGAGGACTTCGCCGAGTAAGCCGGGCTCACGGTGATCGAACGCGCGCATGGCGTTGAAGGTGTGGGTCGCACTGACGGCGCCGGCGCGCACGCCCGCCTGGGCGGCAGCGGTATCGGCGTTGCTGTGGCCGAGGCTGATACGAACGCCGAGAGCGGTGGCGTGGGCGATGGTCTCTTCCGCATTGGGCAGCTCGGGAGCGATGGTCATGAGGCGGATGTTGCCTTCAGCGGCCTGCCACAGGCGGTCGAAGAGGGCGACCGAAGGCGTTTGCAGCTGATGTTCCGCGTGGGCGCCGCGCTTGTGCGGGGAAAGGAACGGACCTTCGAGATGGATTCCGAGGGGGCGAGCGCCACTGACTGAGGAGCGGAGCAGTTTGGCGACCCCGCTAAGGGAGGCGAGCAAGGTGTCGATGGGCGCGGTGACCGTGGTGGCGAGGTAAGCGCCGACGCCCCGACGGGCCAGAAACGAACCGATGTGTTCGAGCGCAGTGGGGGTCGCTTCCATGACATCGTGGCCGCCGCTGCCGTGAATGTGGATGTCGAAGAGGGCGGGGATCAGGGTACAGTCGGGGAACTCGATATGGCGGCCCGAAGGCAATGGGGCAGCGTGCTGAGCAGTAATGGCGGCAATCGCGCCATCTTCAATGACGATGGCAGGGCGTTCGATGACCTCATCCGGGGTGAGGAGCTGGCTGGCAGTCAATACGGTGCGCACAGAACAGAGTACAGCGGAGGAAGACGCTGTGCGCCATGGTTGGGGAAGTCCGCGGTGACGATTGCGCTAATTTTGTGGGTTGGAGGGGGAATTCGGGACCACCACGCCCGGGGCCTTCTTTGCATGCGGGGCAATTCGAGCTCTTCCCTGAGCGGAACGGCGGGAATGTCCTCGCGCAGATTCTCCGGCAGGAATTGGGGCGGAGGCGGGACCAGCAGCGTGGGCTGCGGAGGCGGCACCTACACCGGATGCAGGCAGGTGCAGCACGGGAGCGACGGAAGGCTGTGCCGGTGCGTTGTGCCGGGAGTGGCTGACAGAACCAGCCACGATGACGGCGGCAACGAGGCAACTGGAGAGGGCGCACAAAGCCGGGGCGGAGAAGCGCGACAGGCGAGCGAAGCGGGAGGCTGGTGACACACTTCTCGATTCAGCGGCGCTCAGGCGCTCGGCGGCCAGCCGGGTCAGGATACGGCCTTCCATGCCTGAAGGAGGCGAAGCTGTACCGACGTTGCGGAGCGCAGCTTCGATGCGGCTGCTCACGCGGGGATCAGATCCGGATTGAAACTCGGCGTTCATCGGGGGATACCTTCTTTTTCCAGCAACGCGGCCAGCTCCTTGCGCGCGCGGAAAATACGAGAGCGGATGGAGGATTCGGTGGTACTCAGGGCCGCGGCAATCTCGGCAGTGGTCAGCTCCTGCACAGCGGAGAGCAACAGGGCCTCGCGCTCAGGCCGCGGCAGACGGTCTACCAAAGCGAGGATGCGCGCATGTTCCTCAAGAGAAATCACGGTTTCGTCGGCACCCGGACCGCCGGATGGCAGCGCGCGAGCATGGTCGGCCAGGTCTTCGTTTTCCGGCCGGGTTTTGGCGCGGCGTTTCTTGTCGAGAACGATATTCCAGACAATACGGACGAGCCAGACACGGTAATCGCGAATTTCGGCCAGGCGAGACTCATGCTTCAGCACGCGCAGGAAGGTTTCCTGGACGGCGTCCTCAGCTTCCGCGGCATTCCGGGTGACAGAAAAGGCGACGCGGTAAAGAGCCGTCGAGTACTCGGCAACCAGGGCGGCGATCGTCTTGCTGGTATCCAATGGTTTTGCAATCGGAGCAGGCGCCACCCAGCCGGCGAGCTGGCCTTCGAAGCAACTCATCCTGGCAGTCCTTCGGCCGGGCTTCGAGTCCGGCCAGGGAGATTCGTACGTCTGCCCTAAAGACGGAGAATACCGCGTTTTCGCTCGAAGGCGGGGATTAGGGAGGGTGATGGCCCTGCAAAGTGCATTTCTCTACACTGAGGTTCATGAGTTGGACTTCTCCCCGCTCTCATCGTTTAGCGCTGCCGGCGCTGGTTCCGGTCTTTTTTCTGGCTCTGGGGACGGCACAGGGCCCTGCGGCGCCGGCGGGGAACGCGAGCGCACCAGGAAACGCCGGCGTTCCGCTGCCGGGGCCGACGTTCAAAGTGGTCGACGCGGAACTTCCGCGGAATCCGTCCATCATTGTGTATGGCGATATGCGCTTCACGGATCCTGCGAATAAGGACGCAGCCAATCCTGAGGCGCGGCGGGCGCTGGTCGCCAAAATCGGCGAGGAGCATCCGGATGCTTTGGTGCTGACGGGGGACATTCCGTACCGAGGCAAAAATCCGGACGATTACCGAGAGTACCGGGACGAAACGGCGGCGTGGCGGGCGGAGAAACTGCGGGTGTATCCGGTACTCGGCAATCATGAACTTTCCGGGAGGCAGCCGGATGATCCTCTGGCGAACTGGTGGGCGGCATTTCCTGAACTGAGTCACCGTCGCTGGTATTCGGTGGCTCTGGGCAACTCCGTGTACCTCCTGGGTTTGGACAGCAATTCACCTCTGACGGCCGGCAGTCCGCAGCGGGTGTGGCTGGAGGAGCAGATCGCGCATTTGCCAGCTTCGGTGGAATTCGTATTGGTGGCGCTGCACCATCCGCCGGTCGCCGATATCCAGACGATTTTCGAGGTCGATCATAATCCCCGGCCGAACGAGATTGCGTTGCGGGAGTACCTGTCGAAGATCGCTCCTCATGAGCAGGCGAAGTTTATTGTGGCGGCTGGTCATATACATAACTACGAACGCTTCGAGGTGGACGGGGTGAACTACCTGGTTTCAGGGGGCGGCGGGGCGCATCCTTATCCTGTGCAGCGAACTGCGCCGGACCAGTATCAGGGAACGGATTTCCCGATCTTTCATTACATTCTGTTTCGCCTGGATGGGCGGAAGCTGAATGCGACCACGTACAAGCTGAATTTCCCGGTTGGCACCGAAGCGAGCTGGCACATCGAAGACCAGTTCGCAATTGCGGCGAAGTAACAGCCCAAAACAGAGCCTGGCGCGATCACGACAGGTACCCGACGGCATCCGAATTCCAGAAACTCTATGCAGCGGCAACGGTGGTTTGAGCTTCACGATCAGAAGTGGTTCCCTGGATTTCTGCGCGACCTGGTTACGGACGCGCTGGAAGCGCTGTGGAACGCGAATCGGATCTACGCGCCCATCGTTCCACTGCTGCGTGAAGCCCTCCAGCGGTCGGGAGCGAATCGGGTGGTGGATTTATGTTCGGGCGGAGGAGGACCATGGGCGGGGTTGTACGCAGAGGTGGCGGCGGGCGAGATGCTGCAAGTGTGTTTCACCGACCTGTACCCGAACTCCTGCATGGCGCCGGGGGGAGCGTTCAGCGTATACGCGGAGCCGGTGGATGCCCGACACCTTCCCCGGGATCTTTGCGGCTTTCGGACAATCTTCTCTTCGTTTCACCATTTCGATCCTGAATCGGCGCGAGCGATGCTGGCGGACGCGTTTGCCCGCCGCGAGGGGATCGCGGTATTCGAGGCGGCCCAGCGAAGTGCGGGAACCCTGTTGTCGGTAAACGGAGTTCCTTTGCTGGCGCTGCGCAATGCCGCAGCGGTAAGGCCGATTCCGCCTCGGCGGCTGGTCTGGACCTACCTGCTGCCGGTGATACCTGCAGTTTTGTGGATCGACGGAATACTTTCCTGTCTGCGCAGCTATTCGGTGGACGACCTGCGTGAACTGACCGACGGTCTGTCCGCCGCCGACTATGAATGGCGAATGGGTGAGGAAAAGGGCAGTCGGGTGTCGATTACCTACCTGATCGGTACGCCGGTACGTCAGCCGGGACGCTGATTGGGAACCATTACGCAGCAGACGGATATGCCCCGGCCGGCGTCAGGCCGCGGAGGCGAGGGCCGTTGAGCCTTGAGTCAACCCGTGGCTGTACTGGTGCATAATGGCAGAAGGCGAGCTGAGTCCCTGCCGTGAACCTGCCCAATTCCATTACGATGGGCCGTATCTTCTGCGTTCCGGTGCTCATCTGGATGCTTTCGCCGCATTTTCCGCACAGCGGCTGGCATGGCGAGCAGGAGGTGATCGCCTCCCTGTTTTTCATTGTGGTGTCGATCTCGGATGGGATCGATGGGTACCTTGCGCGACGACGCGGCCAGATCACCACGATGGGCATGCTGCTGGATCCAATAGCGGACAAGCTGCTGATCACGTCGGCGTATATTGCGCTGGTCGAGTTCAACCCGCACGTGGTAAAGCCGTGGATTGCGGTGGTGGTGATCGGGCGGGAGTTTCTGGTCAGCGGGCTGCGGTCCATTGCATCGACCGAGGGGTTCACCATCGAAGCCAGCGACCTGGGCAAGCTGAAGACGGTGATCCAGATCGTGTCGGTGGTGGCAACGGTCCTCGACCATGGCTGGTATGAGTGGCACTTCGGGTGGTTCATCGTGCCGGTGGATCTGATCGCGGTGGTGGGGATCTACTATATGGCCGCGGTTTCAACGATTTCGGCGGTCGATTATTTTGTGGCTTTTTGGCGCAAGATCGACCGCGCCACAGCAACAAGACGCAGAAGCGACAACGAATTTGTGTTGAGCCGGCGCAAGAAGCCTGCGCCGGCAGCGCACAATGCGACGCAGCTATAGCGACCTATGCAGTTCAGCCGCGCAATCGTCAAAGGCAAACGGGGGTGGCAAAGATGATCGTCGCCAGACCCCATCTTTTTCGAGTCCGCTGTATGCGTCTCTTCGTCCAAATAAACAGGAGTTGCAATGGATCGAGAGAGTCCCCAGAAAGTGGTCAGACCGGATAGTCCTTCAGAGGACAAGCCCAAAGAAGAAAGCGGACCCGTATTGGGAAGGTTTTCCCGCCGATCCTTCCTTGCCCAACTGGGGGCGGCCAGCGTAACGGCTACCGCTGCACCGCTGGCACATGCAGCACAAGCAGATAGCGCTGAGAAAGAGGAGAGTGCCGGCGTTCCCGGTTCGGTTCCCGTTACCCTGACGGTGAACGGCAGGGAGTACCGGTTGAGGCTGGAATCGCGCGTGACGCTGCTCGACGCGCTGCGGGATCACATGCAGCTTTTTGGAACGAAGAAAGGCTGCGATCACGGGCAGTGCGGGGCATGCACGGTCCACGTGAACGGGCGCAGGGTCAATTCATGCCTGAGCTTCGCCGTCATGCACCAGGGCGACAAGATCACCACCATTGAGGGTCTGGCCCAGGGCGGGCAATTGCATCCCGTGCAGCAGGCATTTCTGGAGCACGACGGATTCCAGTGTGGCTATTGCACGCCGGGGCAGATCATGTCGGCGTCAGCGCTGCTGCACGAGCCAATTGGGGCAGACGATGATGCTGTGCGGGCAGCGATGAGCGGGAACATCTGCCGCTGCGGCGCCTACAACAATATTGTTGCCGCGGTGCAGCAGGCACGCGGCCATCGCACAGCATAGGAGCAGTTATGCAAACTTTTCGCTACAGCCAGGCGCGGACTGTGGAGGGTGCGACGCGCTCCGGTGGGACATTCATTGCCGGCGGCACAACTCTCGTTGACCTGATGAAGCTCGAGGTCATGAAGCCGCAGGCGCTGGTCGATATTAATACGCTGCCGCTGGATCGCATCGAGCCGCTGCCCGGCGGGGGCATGCGGATTGGGGCGATGGTACGCAACAGCGATCTCGCTTTCAACGATGTGGTGCGCCAGAAGTATGCGGTGCTGTCGGAGGCGCTGTTGTCGGGTGCATCGCCGCAGCTGCGCAATATGGCCACGACCGGTGGCAATTTGTTACAGAGGACGCGCTGTTACTACTTCCGCGATGTGAATTATGCCTGCAATAAGCGCCAGCCTGGGTCGGGCTGTTCGGCGCTGGACGGGTATAACCGTATCCACGCTGTTCTGGGAGGAAGCGAGCACTGCGTGGCCACGCATCCTTCGGACATGGCCGTTGCCATGATGGCGCTGGAGGCGACGGTGCACACGCAGGGAGCGAAGGGGGAGCGCTCGATTGCGCTGAACGAGTTCTATCTGGAGCCGGGAAGCACGCCGGACCGGGAAAACGTGCTGGTTCCGGGGGAGTTGATTACGCACGTTTCGCTTCCGGCGCCGGCGAGCGGTACGCGCTCTCATTATTTAAAGTTGCGGGATCGGGCGCAGTACGAATTCGCGCTGGCTTCCGTGGCGGCGGTGGTGCAGGTGAGCGACGGAAAAATTCAGCGGGCGCGGATCGCGCTGGGCGGGGTTGGCACCAAACCATGGCGTTCGCGGGAAGCGGAGCAGGCGCTGGAAGGGCAGCAAGCGACCGCCGAAGTGTTCCGCAAAGCGGCCAATGCCGCCATGGCCGGAGCCAGGCCGCTCAGGAATAACGGATTCAAGATCGAACTGGCGAAGCGCGCACTGGTGCGCGCTATGGAAGTCACGACACAAACCGCCTGAGGACCCTATGAGCACTTCAATCATTGGCGCGTCGGTGACGCGCGTGGATGGACCACTGAAGGTGACGGGCGCGGCTCGCTATGCCGTCGATCATCCGCTGGAGAATGTCGCGTTTGGCGTTCCGGTGGCGAGCACGGTGGGCAATGCGCACATCGCGAGTATTGATACGTCGGTTGCGGAGCGAATGCCGGGGGTCCTGGCGATTCTGCATCACGGGAACACCGAGCCGCTGTTTCGGCCGGCGGGCCGGCTGGAGCAGAGCCGCGCGAGCGAGGCTCGGCCACCCTTCGAAGACGACAACGTCTACTATTACGGCCAATATGTCGCGCTGGTGGTGGCGAATACCTTTGAGCAGGCGCAGGATGCGGCGTCGAAGGTAAAAGTGAACTACGAAGTGCGGCCGCCGGTGGTGGAGATGTCGGCAAATGAAACGCCGAAGCGAATGCCGCAGACGCACTACAAGCGCGGCGATGCAGATCAGGCGTTCAGCGGCGCGCCGGTGAAGATTGACACCAACTATCTGATTCCGCCCGAAACCCATAACCCGATGGAGATGCATGCGACCATCGCGGTGTGGGATGGGGATAAGGTCACTTTGTATGAAAGCTCGCAGGGCGTGGTGAATCACCAGAAGGTCATGTCGGAGATGCTGGGGATTCCTCTGGAGCGAGTGCTGGTGCTTTCGCCCTTTTGCGGCTCGGGATTCGGCGGGAAACTGTTTCCGTGGCCGCACTCGCTGCTGGCCGCGGTTGGTGCGCAACAGGTGAAGCGGCCGGTGAAAGTTGTTGTGCCGCGCAACCTGATGTTTACCACGGTCGGACATCGGCCTCTGACGCAGCACCATATGCGGATCGGCGCGACCCAGGATGGCAAGCTGCTGTCCATCCAGCATGATGTTGTGCAGCCAACGTCGATGGTCGACACGTACACGGAGAACTGCACCGGCGTCACGACGATGCTGTACAGCTGTGAGAATCTTTCCGCGAATCAGGTTTTGGTGGAGCACAACATCGGCACGCCCACGCCGATGCGCGGCCCGGGAATCGTGCCGGGATTGTTTCCACTGGAATCGGCGATGGATGAACTGGCCGTGAAGCTCAACCTGGATCCTCTGGAATTGCGGCTGAAGAACTATGCGGATCAGGACGAGAGCTACAATCCTGTCCGCCCGTTCACGAGCAAGCGGTTGCGTGAGTGCTACCAGACGGGTGCGGAGAAGTTCGGCTGGTCGAAGCGGACACCGCAGGTGGGGTCCATGCGCCGCGGGAACGAGATTCTCGGCTGGGGGATGGCGAGCGCGACGTGGCATGCAGGACGCGGCGCGGCGACGGTTCGGGTGCGGCTGAATGCCGATGGAACCGCACGGGCCAGTTGCGCTACGCAGGACATCGGAACCGGCACCTACACGATTTTCGCTCAGGTGGTATCGGAGAAGACGGGCATTCCCATCGACAAGATCGAAGTGGTGCTGGGCGACAGCTCATTACCGGACGGACCGACTTCGGGTGGATCGACGGCGACGGCGACGGTTCTCCCAGCGGCCACCCAGGCCACCCAGGGAGCCATCGACCGGGTGATTGCGGCGGCGCAGAACACGCCGGGGTCGCCTTTTCATGCAGAGACCCAGAGTGAGGGCGGAGATCCGCCGAAGCTGACGATGACCTCCGGCTATATCCATGCGGTCGACCAGCGGCCGGAGAGCGGCGTTCCCTTCGGACAGATTCTGAAGACGGCGCGTCTGGCGGCTTTGGAGGGTGAGGCGAGGACAGCTCCGGAGCAGGCGGAGGGGCAGAAGTATTCCGCGCATTCGTTCGGTGCGCAGTTCATCGAGGTTGCCTGGGATCCGGGCATCGCTCGCCTCAGGGTGACGCGTGCGCTGACGGTCATCGATGCGGGCCGTATCATTAATAAGAAAACCGGGCGGAACCAGATTCTGGGCGCGGTGGTGATGGGCATCGGGATGGGCTTGTTCGAGGAGACGATCTACGATCCGCGGAATGCCAAACCGCTGAACAACAACTTCGCCGATTACATCGTTTCAACCAATGCCGATATTCCGGAACTGGACTGCATTTTTGTTGAGTATCCTGATTACCACCTGAACGAGTACGGGGCACGCGGGATCGGAGAAATCGGTCTGGCGGGCATAGCTCCGGCGCTCACGATGGCGGTCTATCATGCTACCGGCGTCCGGGTACGGAAGTTGCCGGTCCGGGTGGAGGACTTGTTGTCTGCACCGGAAAACCTGAGTGCCTGATCGATATGGCGGAGCTGAAGAAAATCCTCGATCTGTGGAAGCGCGCTACTGCTGCGCATGAGGAAGTTTGCCTTGCCACGGTCGTCGGGGTGGAGGGTTCAGCGTACAGGCGGCCCGGGGCCAGGATGCTGCTCACGTCGTCAGGCCTGCGGGCGGGGACGATCAGCGGCGGATGCCTGGAAGCCGAAGTGGCCAGGAAGGCCTGGTGGCTGACAGCGCAGGGGCCATCGATCCAGCGCTACAGCAGCTTTTTCGACGATGATGGTGATTTGCCCTATGGGCTGGGCTGTGGTGGTACCGTGCTGGTGCTGCTGGAGCGGGGCCAGGGGGCGGGGCAGGTATTGGAAACACTGCGGCGGAGCGTGAAAGAGAGAACGGCTTCCGTGGTGATCACGAGGACGGAAACGGACGCGCCTGGCACCACCCTGATCCTGGACTATGGGGGCCGTGCTCTATTCGAGCGTGGGAGCGATGATCGGTTGGAGGCGCTGGGCCGGGAGGCGGTTCAGGCCAGGGAGTCGACGCGCGTGGAGGGATATTTCATCGAATATATTGCTCCCCCGCCGGCGGTCTTCATTTTTGGCGCGGGAGATGACGCGCAGCCCCTGGTGGAGTTCGGCGCCACGCTGAGCTGGCACGTAACGGTTGCCGATGGACGCTCACAGCTGGCGCGGCGGGAACGATTTCCCCTTGCGGCCAGTGTGGAAGTTCTGGATCAGGTCCCGACGGTTGGCAGCGAGGATGCGGCGGTCATTATGACGCACAGCTACGAGCAGGACAGGAAGCTGCTGGGATTGCTCCTGCTACAGGAAATAAAGTATTTGGGAATTCTCGGCCCCAGGCGACGTACGGAGCGGCTGGCGGCAGAGGTGGCGCCGGAGGTGGGACTGAGCGTTGAAGAGATCATGAGCCGTTTGCATACGCCGGTGGGGCTGGATTTAGGCGGCCATTCTCCGGCCGCCATTGCGTTGTCGATCGCTGCGGAGCTGCAGGCGGTTTTTGCAGGCAAGCCGGTACGGCGGATCGACGCGGCGCCACCGGTTCATGTCTGAGCCGCGGTTTGCGGCGATCCTGCTGGCTGCCGGGGCTTCGACCCGGATGGGCAGACCGAAACAGCTGATTCGCCTGGGCGGAGAGAGTCTTCTTCGCCACGCGGCGCGGATGGCCACGGAAGCGGGGTGCGCTCCGGTGGTTGTGGTCCTGGGAGACCGCGCAGACCAGATGCGTTCCGAACTCGATGGACTTCCGGTTCTGGCCGCCGTCAATGAGGACTGGGCGGAAGGGATGGGCTCGTCGCTTCGCTTTGGAATGATTTCCCTTTCCGGAATGCGGCCGGCAGTCGCGGGAGTGCTGGTGCTGGTGTGTGATCAGCCTGGATTGAGCTCCGAACACCTGAGAAGGCTCCTCCTCCGGCAAGCCGCCGGAACGGCGCTGGTGACTGCCTCGCTGTACGGAGGGAGGGCCGGGGTTCCTGCTGTCTTCGCGCCAGCATTGTTTCCGAAGCTGGCGGCGCTGGAGGGTGATCGAGGCGCGAGGGATCTGATTCGGGGCCATGAGGATGAGGTTGAGACGGTTTCGTGGCCGGAGGGCGCATTGGATCTGGACGGACCCGAGGACCTGAAAGCAGTCGGCGCGCAGTGATGAAGGTCACCGGTTTACCAACTTATTCATATTAGGAAAACAATTTTCACAAAGTGAAAATTGTTTATGCGTCTATAGCTAACCTTCCGGAATCGAAGGTCAACTCTCTGTTGCCAGGCGTTTACATGGAGGACTAGGATACGTGGCAGTCTGGTGAACAATTCCGCACGTCACCGTTTCACCAAAACCGAAGCCATGTCAATCCCCGAGAAGCTGATGTTGCAGTCCCACTTCCCAAGCAGCAAGCGGAGCGATCTTCTATGGCGTGGTATGCCTACTGCATAACCGAACGACAGGCCTTTCCCGAACTTCTTCGGCACCGTAAGCCGATTCCGATGGAAGCTGTTACAGGAATCCAGGGAAATCAGATTTTCCTCTATCCAGCCAGTGATTTAGCCGTCATCGTCAGCGAATATTCCCCCTCCGAATCTCTTACCCAGCAGGCCGGTGTCGAACATGCCCGAGTGATTTCCGACTGCTTTAAGACGTCGACCGTTCTGCCCTTTCGATTTGGAACCGTTTTCGCCGACGACGACGCTCTTCGCCGCTCCATACGTTCCAACCAACGGCAGTTCCTCACCAATATCGAGCGCCTGCGCGGCAAGGCGGAGATGCACCTGAAGGTGGTGCTCGACGACTGCTGCCGGGATCAGGCGCGCCGGTACACAGCCCCCAGTCCAGCCCCGGCCGTGGGACGGGCCTATCTTTCTAACCTGCGGGAAAATGCGGCTCTGCAGCGCGAGCGTCAGACCAAGGCGCGCGCGGTAACCGTCCAGATGCACCGCATGTTTCTGCCGCTGGCGGAAGAAGTTACCTGCCGGCGTATGGAAACGGGCAAGATGCTTTTGGACATCGCGCACCTGATTGACTCCACCGGCGTGGAACGGTATCAGAACAAGTACAGCAGCGCGAGCGTGCTGATGAAGGATTGCCAGATGCAGCTTTCCGGACCCTGGCCGCCGTATCACTTCGTTCACAGACTGACCCACCACCCGGCGGCGCCGAACACGACGGTTGCGGGCCGGCATACGGGAAGCCTGGCGGCCTCTGCCTAGCAGCAGAAAGCGCATCACATAAAAAAGCCCCGGCGGACCCACGAACCACCGGGGCTTCCATTGAGGACAGCAGCGGGACGTACACGATTGCGCAGCGTCCCGCTTGCCTCTGGGTTATAGACGCGCGAGCAGGCAAGAAAGTTAAACTTTCACACGCGTGCCGATCCCGATCAGGATCAGGCGCGGACGTTTCTGCCCAGGCGCTGGCCGGGGCGGACTGCAAGCTTCGATCCAGTTATCATTTCCTGAGACATGAACAGGCTTGCATTTCTTTTTCCGGGGCAAAACTCACAGTATGTGGGAATGGGCCGGGATCTCGCGGAGAAATTTACAGTCGCACGCCGCACCTTCGAAGAGGCGGATGAGGCGCTGGGTTTCTCCATTGCGAAGCTCTGCTTTGACGGTCCAGAAGAGCAGCTGAAACTGACGGAATATCAGCAGCCGGCCATCTGCACAGTTTCCGTGGCAGCGCTGCGAGTGCTGGCAGAGCAGGGCATTGCGCCCGCATTGGCCGCCGGCCATTCGCTGGGCGAGTACGCGGCGAACGTTGCTGCGGGGTCACTGACCTTTGCGGACGCAGTGAGGACAGTGCGGGAACGCGGCCGCTACATGCAGGAGGCGGTGCCTGCGGGGCAGGGGGCAATGGCCGCCGTACTGGGACTGGGCTCCGCAGAGACGGCGAAGGCCTGCCAGGACGCGGCAGCGGAGACGCAGACCATTGTCTCGGCGGCCAACTTTAATTCTCCGGATCAGACGGTGATCTCGGGCGACGCGGCCGCGGTGGAACGGGCTGCGGCGCTGTGCAAAGAGCGCGGCGCAAAAAGGGTAGTGATGCTGCAGGTGAGCGCTCCTTTCCATTGTGCGCTGATGCAGCCGGCGCAGGATCGTCTGGCCGAGCTGCTGCGCGGCGTCGAGTTTGCGACCCCGACCCTGCCGGTGGTGGTAAACGTGGATGCGGCCGTGGTCCGCGACCCGCAGCAAATGCGCGATGCGTTGATCCGGCAGGTGACCGGGGCGGTCCGCTGGGTTGAGTCGATCCGACTTCTGATCGCGGAGGGGCCGCTCAACTTTATTGAAGTTGGGCCCGGAAGGGTTCTGAGCGGGCTGATGCGCCAGATCGACCGCAGTCAAACCTGCCTGAATGCGGAAGATGCGGCGAGCGTCGAGAAGGCGGTACAGGGCGCAGCCGGTCAACTGGCCGGGTAAATAGGGCGCGTCACTCCTGCGCCCGCCGTCATCAAAAGGAGGACGGCGATTATCGGGTGGTCCCGGTATCTCGCCTTCGATTTGTCATCGCGCCGGATTGCCCCGGCTCTCCGGCGGTTCCGCTTTCATGTCGCGAGCTTCTTCCCTGCTGTCGGCCGTAATGCGCCTGCTGTCGACCGTAATGTGTGACATTTCTCACATCACGGAAGCTGTGCGCTTCGGATAATGGGCTCAAGAGGCTCAAATCCGGGCATTTATTTATACTTTTAGTATCCCGGAATACGCCCTCCTTCTAATTCGCTATGTTTCTTCTCTGGCTCCGAGTTGCGGCGGTTTTGTATGGGGTCGCCAGCCTGCTGGCGATTCCGGCCGTACTGGGGAACCGTCCGAAGGGGCATCGGTTCTGCCTGCCGGTTGCGCTGGGGGCCTGGTTCTTTCACCTGGTCGCGACCGTAGAGATGATGGCGGCGGCACATCACGTTATTCCGGTGATGGCCGATGAGACTGTTTCAACGCTGGCGCTGGCAATCGTAGCGATTTTTCTCTTCGTATTTTTTGTCTATCGCACGATTTCGTTTGGGTTGTTTGCTCTTCCCCTGGCCTTCCTGCTGACGGTGGTTCCGGCCATTGGGCCGGAGCGGTACACATTCGGATCGCAGGTGGTGCGGAACGGCTGGATTGCGTTTCATGTGGTGATGCTGCTGGCGGCGTATGCGGCATTGCTGTTCAGCATGCTGTCGAGCTTCCTCTACCTGATCCAGGAGAAACGGCTGAAGACCAGGCAATGGACCAAGGCCGGGGTGGGCGCTCGTCCCGCAACCCGGCCGCGGGGTTTTCTAACCTGGCTGCCGCCGCTGGCGACGATGGACTCGATCGCGCAGAGCACGCTGGTGCTCGGATTCCTGTGCATGACGGTGGGGCTGTTTGCCGGCTCACTGATCGCGCAGGAGGACGTGGGGATCCACTACTTCGCCGATCCCAAGATCCTGCTGTCGTTTGTGATGTGGGGGCTGTACGTCGCCATTCTGTTCATTCGAAGGAATGCGGGTCTGCGCGGGCGGCGCGCAGCATGGCTGTCGTCCGGGGTGTTTGTGGTGATGCTCTGCGTATGGGCGGCGAATTTACTGGGTTCGGTGCATAGCTCCGCGAACCGGTTCGGTCTGAAATGAAATTTCTGGTTACGGGTCTGAACCACAAAACGGCGCCGATCGAGCTGCGGGAGCGACTGGCGATTGCAGCGGATGCGTTGCCGGAGACAACGCGGGCCCTGCTGGCCGAGCCGGGCGTGCAGGAAGCCATGATTCTGTCGACGTGCAATCGCGTGGAACTGCTGGTGGCCGCAAACGGGACTGACCCGCAGCTGCCCCGATTTCTGGCATCGCATTTTGCGCTGAATCGAGAGGAGCTGGAGCAGCACCTGTACCGCTATCAGGACGAGGAAGCGGTGCGGCACATGTTTCGCGTAGCTGCGAGCCTCGATTCGATGGTGGTGGGCGAGGCGCAGATTCTGGGCCAGGTCAAGCAGTCGTGGACCCTGGCGCGCGAACTGGGAGCGGTGCGGGGGCCGCTGGACAAGCTGCTGCAGGGTGCCTTTTCGGCGGCCAAGCGGGTGCGGACGGAGACGGAGATCGGGTCTTCGTCGGTATCGATTGCTTCGGTTGCGGTGGATCTGGCGCGGCGGATCTTCGGGTCGCTGGATGGAAAGAAGATCCTGGTGATCGGCGCGGGCAAAATGAGCGAGCTGGCGGCGCGGCACCTGATGCAGCATGGGGCTGGATCGATCATGGTGGCGAATCGGACGTACGATCGCGCGGTACGGCTGGCAGAGCAATTCCTCGGAGAGCCGATCCGATTTGAGGATCTGCCGGGGCGGGCGCACGAAGCGGACATCGTCATCACGTCGACGGGAGCGGCGGAGACGATCATCGGTGTGGGGCAGGCGCAGCAGATGCTGCACCGGCGGAAAAACCGGCCCGTGTTCATGATCGACATAGCCGTACCCAGAGATGTCGATCCGCGGGTGAACCGGCTGGAAGGAATATTCCTCTACGACATCGACGATCTGCAGTCGGTGGCAGCGTCGAATTTGGTGGATCGCGGGCACGAGGCGGAACGGGCCGAGGCAATCATTGTTGAGGAAACAGAGCGGTTCCGGCGTCGAATCCGGACGCTGGACATCGCGCCAGTCATCGTCGAGGTGCAGAGCACGGCAGAGGAACTGCGCCAGGCGGAACTGCACCGGCAGCGTCAACTGATACAGTCGCTGACGCAGGAACAGCAGGCGGCAGTGGATGCGCTGACACGGGGATTGATGAGCAAATTCCTGCATCTGCCGCTGCAGGCGCTGAAGTCGGCAGCGCGCGAAGGCGACGCGGCGGCGCTGGAGACGATCCATGGGATGTTCCATCGGGAGTATGGAGCACACAAGCCTGCGGAGCCGAATACGGCGAAGGCGGATCCAGGCGACAGCGACGAGATAACCAGGACATAGCAACTGCGTACGCGGTAGGCTGAATGCTGATTCCCTATGCCCGATTCTCAGGTACAGCCCAGTTTCGTTGCGGCCAGCGGTAAGCGCGGCACGCTGCACATCGGCTCGCGCGGATCGCAGCTTGCGTTGTGGCAGGCGAACCACATTGCCGATCGGCTGCGCGGCGCGGGGCACGAAGTCACGATTGAGATCATCCGCACGCTGGGCGACGCGATGCAGCATGTGCCGTTTGCTCAGGTAGGGGACGGACAGCGTGATGCGAAGGGGATGTTCACGAAGGAGATCGAGGAAGCACTCTTCGAGAAACGCATCGATCTGGCCGTTCACAGTCTGAAGGACCTGCCGACCGAACTGGCGGGGCCGTTCACGATTGCGGCAATACCCCAGCGCGCCGATGCCCGGGACGCGTTTGTGTCGGTGCGGCACGCCAGCTTTGAAGCTCTGCCGCATAACGCGCGCATTGGGACAAGCAGTTTGCGGCGGCAGGCGCAGTTACGTGCGCAGAGAGCCGATGTCGAATGCGTGGAGTTCCGCGGCAATGTGGATACGCGGCTGCGCAAGCTGGCTGAGGGGCAGGTGGACGCGATTATTCTGGCCTCGGCCGGCCTCGAGCGGCTGGGGCTGACGCAACACCGGCGGGAGTGTTTTTCGCCGCTGATTCTATGCCCGGCGGCGGGGCAAGGTGCGCTGGCCATCGAGGTGCGCGCGGCAGATGAGGAGACGATCGCTGCGCTGGAGTTCCTGAATCATGAGCCGACGCGGTATGCGGTGACGGCGGAACGGGCGGCGCTGGCCGCTTTGGGCGGCGGGTGCCAGGTGCCGATCGGGATTCATTGCTTCTCCGGCGACGAGGGATATACCGTTGTGGCGGCGGTGGCCGCTCCCGATGGGACGGAGGTACTGCGTGTGGTGCTGGATCGCCAGAGCGGAGATCCCCGGACGGTGGGGGCGAGCGTGGCGGCGCGGTTGCTGGAACAGGGAGCACAACGTCTGCTGGAGAACACTGCATCGGAGTTTGAGCCGGGTGGAGTGATAGAAGCGCCGTGAAGGAAATGCCAGGCGGCACTCCGCTGCAGGGGCGAAGGGTTCTGGTCACGCGAGCACGGCATCAGGCGGGCCGGCTCTCCGAAGAACTCAAAGCCCTGGGCGCGGAAGTGATCGAAATTCCGGCGATTGAGATTGTTCCGCCGGATTCGTACGAGCCACTGGATGCTTCTCTCAGCAATTTGTCACAGTACTCGTGGCTGATTGCGACGAGCGCCAACGCTGTGGAGGCGGTGCGCAGGCGTCTGGCGGAGTTGCAGTTCGATCTCGGGCGCCTGACTCATCTACAGATTGCGGCGGTTGGATCGGCGACGGCACAGACACTGCGGGATGAAGGGTTGGACGTGGCTGTCACGCCGCGGGAATACGTGGCCGAGTCGCTGGTGGAAGCGCTGGGAGAACGGACACGCGGACAGCGAGTGCTGCTGGCGCGGGCGGCAGTGGCGCGGGATGTGATTCCCGATGCTCTGCGGGCGCAGGGCGCGACTGTGGATGTGGTCGATGCTTATCGGACGGTGGTTCCCGCAGATTCTGTAACCGCGATACGCACGATTTTTGGACAAGGTGGCCGTGTGCCGGATGCGGCGACGTTTACCAGCTCATCGACGGTTACAAATTTTGTTGGACTGCTGCAGGAGGCGGGGGTTGCGGCTCCGACATCAATGCGGGCGGTTTCAATTGGCCCAGTTACCAGCCGAACGCTGCGGGAGCAGGGATGGGAGCCGGCGGCCGAGGCCGATCCGCATGACCTGGCAGGGCTGGTGGCGGCGGTGGTGCGAGCGCTGCTGTGAGTTGATCATTCATGAAGTAAAGCGGGGAGGGAAGTGCTGCCTCAGCGGCTGAAGCCGCCTTTCTCTGCGCTGGCGTGATGTGCGGGCTATAAAGCCCGCACCTGCCAGGCTGCAGGGGGGCGATTCCCCAGATGCTCAGGAGCAAACCCCGAGCCGGTCCAACGGTCCCGAGATTGCATGCATTATTGAGAAGGCGCGGATGCTGCCTTCGGCGCCGGGCCATTGGCTCCGGTGGGCGCCACCGGCACGGTAAAGTGGCCGCCGCGGATTGACGCTAATTCCGGCGTAGATTTGCGGCCGGGGAGGGCGGTGGCCGGGAGCGGTTTGCCACCAAGTGCGTCGGGCGCTGCAGGATTCGACCACAACGCGCCGACTTCGATCTTCTTCGGCTGTTCGGCGACCAGGTTGTGGTCGAGCATGCGCTGTTTGTTGACGTAGGCTTCGATGACGCGCGCGGCGAGGCGGCCGGCGAGGCGACCGTGCTCGCCCGCTTCAAAGAGAACGCACACGGCTATATCGGGATTGCGGCGTGGCGCAAAGCCGACGAACCACGCGTTGTCCTTGACGGAGTGGGCGTGTCCCATTCGCGCCGCCAAGGCATTGCTCATGGTCTGGGCGCTGCCGGTCTTGCCGGCGAAGTCGATGCCTTCAAGATGGGCGCTGGGATCGGTGCCGATCGGCTGCGTCACTTCCGCCATAGCATCGGTGATGGTCTGCCAGTCGGCGGGGGCAACCCGAAAGCTGACGTCCCCGGAGCCTGGATAGCTGTCGAGGATGGACTGACGGAAATCTCCGGGCAACTCGTCGGGAAAGACGACGTGGGGGCGGTGAAGGACGCCGCCCGAGGCGATGCCGGCGATGGCGCGGACCATCTGGACAGGCGTGGCGGCGACAGCACCCTGGCCGATTCCCACGGAGGTGACTTCGCCGGGGTACCACCTTTGATGGAAGTTTTTCATCTTCCATTCGGCGGATGGCATGGTGCCGGCCACCTCGTCAGGCAGGTCGATGCCGGTCTTGTAGCCGAGACCCACTTTGTGAGCCCAATAGGCGATCTTGTCGATACCGAGGCGGGCGGCGAGGGTGTAGAAGAAGACATCGCAGGACTGGTAGATGGCCTTGTCGATGTTCACGTCGCCATGGCCGCCGTGCACCCAGCAACGCTGGTAGGTGCCGAAGAGGCTGACGCCGCCGGAGCAGTGGACGTGCATGTCCTGAGCGATGCCTTCTTCCAGACCCGCGAGGGACATGATGATCTTGAAGGTCGAGCCGGGAGCGAGCTGGGCCTGGATGGCTTTATCCATCAGCGGGTGCTCGGGATCGGTGATGTATTTATTCCATTCGTCGCGCGAGATACGCACGGCGAATTGGTTGGGATCGAAGACCGGGCGGCTGACGAGGGCGAGAACCTCGCCGGTGTGCGGATCGATGGCGATGACGGCGCCGATGCGGTCGCCGAGGGCGTTCTCGGCGGCACGCTGGATGTCGAGATCGATGGTGAGGCGGAGGCTCTTGCCGGGTTGGGCCGGCTCGGTTCCCAGCTTGCCGACCTCGCGTCCGTGGCTGTCGACGATGATGTCCTGGGAGCCATCGACGCCGCGGAGGATGCCGTCGTAGGAGGCCTCCACGCCGGATCTCCCAACGACGTCGCCGGGCTCATAGACGGCGTAACGCGGATCGTCGAGCATATCTTCGCTGACTTCACCGACGTAGCCGATGAGGTGGGCGGCGAAGCCATCTTTGGGGTAGAGGCGGCGTTGTTCCTGAATGGTGTCGAGTTCGGGAAGCTCGTCTTTGTGGGCTTCGATGAACTCTTCTTCGTCAGGCGTGATGTCCTGCTTCAGCGGCAGAGGCTGGAATTTGGGAGCGAGGCGGTACTTCTTCAGGACGGCCTGAATGTCATCCACCGACATGTGGAGACCCCGGGCGATTAGAGGCAGGTCAGGTGTGATGTCGTGGCCCTGTTCGCGTACCAGAAAGCAGGAGACAGAAGGATAGTTATCGACGATGAGCCGGCCTTCGCGATCGAAAAGCTTCCCGCGCGGCGCGAGGATCGGTACCTTGCGAATGCGGTTGGCTTCCGCCAGAGCGTGGTAGTTCTGAAAGCCGACGACCTGCAGGCGCCACAAGCCGAGGACGAGGATGACCATGACGGCCGCAATCACATACTGGATGATGGCAAGGCGGAAAGCGGGCAGTTTTTCTTCGCGGTTGAGCACGGGGGTGAAGAGATCCCGGCCCGCGGCGGGCACGGCGTACGCTTTCGCTGCGAGTGGGAGTTATCCAAGGATAACCTGGTTCGCCCCGGGGCAGAAACAAGAAAGGGATGACGAGAGTACCGGTGTGTGGGCCTCCCGGGCAGTTGGGATGCCCTGAACGAGCTTTGCCGGGGATTACGGTTTTTGGTTGAACATTTCTGCTGCAGTGGGTACAACGGGGGCAATGGCTGAAGACAGGAAAGATTCGCCCAAGCGGGGGAATTCCGGGCGCAACGGCTCGCGGACAGGCGACGGAGCGACGAGCGCAGAGGCGAAGAGCGAGTTTCTGCCGCCAAGGCCCATCAGCCTGCGAACGCTGGGGGATTATCTGGACCTTTCGCCGGCGACGATTTCGCTGGTGCTGAATAATGCCCCGGGGGTGCGCTCGATTCCGCAGGAAACGCGGGACCGGGTAATCGCTGCCGCCAAAAAGTTCGACTATCGGCCCAGTTTTTTCGCTCGTTCGCTGCGGCGGCGGCAGAGCTTTTCAGTGGGGGTACTGGTTCCGGAGCTGAGCGACGGCTACTCGGTGCTGGTAATGAACGGCATTGAAGAAGTGCTGATGGAGGAGGGCTATTTCTATCTGACAGCCAGCCATCGGCGCAAAGCGGACCTGATTGAGGAGTATCCCGGGTTGCTGATGGACCGATCGGTGGAGGGGTTTATCGCCATCGATACAGCGTTACAGCACAGTCTCCCGCTGCCGGTCGTGGCCGTGGCAGGGCACAAGCGGCTTCCGGGGGTCACGCGCATCGTTCTCGACCATCGGCGGGCGGCGGAGCTGACATTGCGGCACCTCTATCAGCTGGGGCATCGGCAGATCGCGTTTATGAGGGGGCAGACGTTCAGCTCAGACTCTGACGACCGGTGGAAGAGCCTGATGGCCGTGGCAAAGGAACTGGGCATTGAGGTGGCGCCGGATCTGGTGGTGCAACTGCAGGAGAATATTTCATCTCCGGAACTGGGCTATCCGGTGGTGCCGATCCTGCTGTCGCACAAGCGGCCGTTTACCGCGCTGGTCTCTTATAACGATCTTGCGGCGATTGGGGCGATCCGCGCGCTGCGAGATCATGGGCTGCGTGTTCCGGAAGATGTTTCGGTGGTGGGATTTGATGATATTCAGGGGGCGGCGTATCACACGCCGAGCCTGACAACGATCCGGCAGCCACTGAACAGCATGGGGAATATGGCCGCGCGCATCCTGCTGCAGAGGATTCGGAGCGGGCCGGACAAGGACTACCCCGAGGAGCTGCCCATTGTGCCGGAGCTGATTATTCGGGAATCGACGCTGCCGCCCAATCCAAATCGACCGAAGAAGCGCAAATAGCCACCAGAGCAGGTTTTTCAGGCCCTGGCGGCTGCAGGTCACGCGAAGTTGCGGAAGCCGGCGTCGGCTTGGTTGCGCAACGGCCCGTTTTGGAGCTTACAGCTTCTCGTAGAAATCGCAGGCCGAGCAGGAGATATAGACGCCGCCGGGGATGCCGCGCTCGCGGTCCTTCACCCGTTTCACGATGCGGGTGGGCTTGGAGCACTTCGGGCAGTCAGTGCTTTTGGTGGTGTCCATCATTTTCTTGCGGTCAGCTGTCTTGGCAATCTTGGCCATGGTGGTGCTCCTCAGATCTTGGTTCGCGCCGGATTGTGGAGGCGCGGAGCGTCTCGATGCGGTTTGGGGGCTTCGCGGAATTTCACCTGGTTGGTGCAGGGAAGGGTCGGAAAGCCACCCCGGAGAACAACCTCACCGGGGACCCGAATTTCGCCGGGACACGCTACTCCTGATTTTACACGACGGCTGATATTTCCCGTGGAGAGTGATTCAAGTCACTGATGCGGCTGATCGGCACGGGTACCCTGGACCTTCAGGGGGCGCGCGATGAGCACACAGGCGGCCGGCATGGCAGAGGTTGCGGAGGCCACGGCAAAGAAAAAGGTGGTGCGCCGGGCCGCGCCGGATCGCTCCCAGCGGACGCGGAGGGTGGTGCAGTGGGCTTTTGCGGTACTGAACGGCTGGATCGGGCTGCAGTTCTTCCTGTGGGTGCGGTGGTTCGAGCGGGGCGGACGGGGCCTCGAGGTGTCGCGGCCGGCGGGTGTGGAGGGCTGGCTGCCAATCGCCGGGCTGATGAACCTGAAATACCTGGCGGTGACGGGAAAGATTCCGCCGATCCATGCGGCGGCGATGTTTCTGCTGATTGCGTTCCTGCTGATGAGTCTGGTGCTCAAGAAGGCTTTCTGCTCCTGGCTGTGCCCGGTGGGGACCGCATCGGAGAATCTCTGGAAGCTGGGGCGGAAGATGTTTGGGAGCAATGTGCGGCTGCCGCTATGGCTGGATGTTGCCCTGCGCGGACTGAAGTACGTGTTGCTGGGATTTTTCGTCTTCGTGATTGGCGCAATGTCGGCGGAGGGGCTCGCGGATTTCATGAGCACTCCCTACGGGCTGGTGGCTGACGTGAAGATGCTGAACTTCTTCCGGACCATCGGGGAAACGGGAATCATCGTGCTGGCGGTGCTGATGGCAGCCTCGCTCGTAGTGCAGAACTTCTGGTGCCGGTATCTGTGCCCCTACGGGGCGCTGATGGGACTGGTGTCGTTGCTGAGTCCGCTGAGGATTCGGCGGGACCCGGAGGTCTGCATCGATTGTGGGAAATGCGCGAAAGCCTGCCCGGCGAGCCTGCCGGTGGATCGGCTGGTGCAGATCCGGTCTGTCGAGTGCAGTGCCTGCATGGTCTGCATAGCGGCGTGCCCGGTGGAGAACGGACTGCAGTTCGCGCTGCCGGCGAGACGGGCGCAGCAGGCGGCCGATCGGTGGCGGGGACGGATTGCACGGCCGGGCGCCATGGTGGCGATTCTGGCGGGAATCTTCTTCGGGATGGTGTTTTACGCACGGGCGACAGGGCATTGGCAGACAAGTGTGCCACGGGCTATCTATATGAATCTGGTTCCACATGCAAACGAGGTGACGCACCCGGGCATGTGAGCGGAATACGGTCGCAGGGCGACGCCAGGTGTCGCCGGTTGACCTAATCAAAAGCTACTCACGTCTGTTCTTCTCCGCCATTCGTCTAACTCATTTATGGGGCCGGGTTGCAGCCGGCGACCGGGGGGATTCTGACCCGGGAGTGGCATCCGGCGGCGGCAGAATGCTCGAATTTGAGGTTGTCTCCAGAATGAAGTGGAACTGGATATGTGGGCGCAGATCTCCCTTGCGGGGAGGGCTGACCGCCGTCGCTGTTCTTCTCGGATGCAGTGTGCCCGCTTTGGCCTCGCTGGGGGGCGATGTTTCCTCGGTCGAAGTGGATCGGGTGCACATGCACGCCAGCGTAGAGGTGAACAACACTGCCGGTTACGACGTTCATCAAATGCAGTCGCCGGGCGGCACGGTCGTGGACGAATATGTGTCGCCGGAGGGCAAGGTCTTCGCGGTCGCGTGGCACGGACAGTTTCCTCCCGACATGCAACAGATTCTGGGGTCTCGGTTCCAGCAGTACTCCGATGCATTGCAGTCGCAGGAAAAACATCTCGGGCATCGGCCATTGAATATCCAGCAGCCGGGGCTGGTCGTCCAGACCGGCGGGCACATGCGGTCCTACTTTGGCAGAGCCTATATTCCTGAGCTGCTGCCGCAAAGCGTCAAGGCTGACGAAATCCGATAACGGCGATCGGGAGTTATTGTTGCGCAAAGTATTCATACCAATTTTTGTGACTTGTGTGGGATTGGCCGCGGGCTGTGGCGGTGGCAGCAGCAGCTCCACAAAGACGACGACGCCGGTCAGTCCGCCGAGCAGCAGCTCAAACGTTCTCTCCATCGTGGTCGACGGAGGGCCAACCGCAAATCAAAGCGGCGGGTCGATTTATTCGAACGCAGCCTTTGCGACGGCAACGATCTGTTCTCCCGGCAGCACGTCCAATTGCGTCACGGTGGATCATTTGCTTGTGGATACGGGGTCGACGGGGCTTCGAGTTCTGCAGTCTGCCGTTGCATCCCTGGGACTGCCGGCGGCAGAGGCGTCCGACGGCTCGGCCGCCTATGACTGCGTGTCTTTCGTGGATGGGTCGTATTTGTGGGGCCCGGTCGAACAGGGGGATGTGACGCTGGGAGCAGAGACGGCGGCCAAGCTGCCGATTCAGGTGATCAGCAGCAGCACCACCGGCATCCCGGCCAGCTGTTCCAACGGCAGCACTGCGAACGAAAACACGCAGGCAAGCCTCGGAGCGAATGGCATCCTTGGTGTGGGTACGGAGCCCACCGACTGCTATTACGCGGGCGGCAGCGTCTGCGCGCCGGGTTCGGGTCTGACCAGCCCGCCCGCGCCGGCGTATTACACGTGTACAGGCGCTTCATGTAGTCCGGCCTTCGTGAGCCAGGCGGATCAGGTCACCAATCCAATTGTGCTGTTTCCCTCCGACAACAATGGGGCGATTGTCGAGCTACCATCCGTCTCGGGCAGCGCCGCGACGGTAACGGGATCTCTGGTATTCGGAATCGGTACGGAATCGAATAACCAGCTTTCCAGCAGCGCCACGGTGTTTACGCTTACCTGCGACGAGTTCACAACGACGTTCGACGGGCACGCTTACGGCATCACCAACGCGAGCAGCTGTTCGGGGCCGGGCAGCTTTATCGACAGCGGTTCCAACGGGCTCTTCTTTCCCAATGCAGCGAACCTTCCCACGTGTCCAAGCAATACACCTGTGGGCGACATCTCTTCTTTCTATTGTCCGGCGTCAACACAGAGCTTCTCGGCCACCAACGGGAGCGCAGGAGGAGCTACGAAGGCTACGAGCTTCAGCGTTGCCAACGCCGAAAGCCTGTTTACGGGGAACGGCACGTCGTCCGACGCTGCGTTCAGCGGCCTGGCTGGGATTAATCCTTCCGGTGTGGGCTTCGACTGGGGATTGCCGTTTTTCTATGGGGTCCACGTCTATAACGCTATTGACGGACAGAGCGTGCCTTCGGGTCTGCCCGCCGGACCATGGTGGGCGTACTGACCGCTGCCGGCTCGACAGGACGACAGGTCAGGGATCGAAATCGGGCCGGCCGCAGCTTCAGCACGCTTCCAGGGATTGTCTACTCCGCACGTAATTCATAGTGCCCGGGCTGGTCGAGGACGACGGCCAGGCGCGCTCCGTTTTCGGCAGCGGTTCCTGATTTTGAGGCACCGTTGACGAGGATGTGGTTGGCTCCGGACGCGACGGGGAAGAGCACCGTGGCCTCGACGCCGGAGGGCACGTCGATCACGGCGTGCAGGTGGTGGTCGCCTTGGTCCTGATGCAGATCGACTTTGAGCAGGCCATTGGGCGTCGGTTCGCCGCCGCGGGCCCAGGCGAGGTCGAGGAGGTCGGGGCGAATCGTGGTCCGGCTAAAGCCGGGCGCGGTGGGCTGGATGCCGAGCACCTGCTCCATGAGCCAGTAGGTGGGGGCGCTGGACCAGCCGTGGGCGAGCGAGATGCGATAGCCGGCAGTGTTGTCGGCCTGGAGAACCAGGTGCGGGTCGTCGTCCTTCGGCCACGCCGGGTCGTACGCTTCCCAGAAGCTGGTCGCGCCTTCCTGGACCATGCCGCCCCAGTACTCGCGAATCCAGGCGAGGGCGTCGGCGCGGTGGTGCATCTGGGCCATCGCGTCAAGGACGTAAGCGCCGTAGTAGGGCGTGATCACGTTAGGGCGGAAGGTGGGCTTTCCGACTCCGGAGAGAACGTTTTGCCAGATGGAGCTGTACTGGGCGGGGCTGGCGACACCGGAGATGACGGCCATAGCATTGGTTTGCCAGCGCGGGCCGAAGGAGCCATCCGACCAATCTGACGACTGGCTGACTTTGGCCAGTTCTTCTGCGCGCTGGGCAAAATGATCGGCGTTCCGGGTGTCGCCGAGCTGGCGGAGCAGCCATGCCCCGTCGCGATAGGCGCGGACGTACTCGAGAACGGTGGTTTCGCGGGACTGAGGCGTGTCGCCGTTGAGATCGAGCGCCCAGTCGACATACAGCCATTCTTTGGTGTGGTTGATGAAGCGATTCTGCTGGTCGAAATCCTGCTCCATGAACTCGAGCATCTGGACGATGCGGTCGTGCATGGAGGCGACATATTCTTTGCGGCCGGTGTGGCGGAGGTAGTCGGCCAGCTCAGTGAACCAGTATGAAGAGTAGCCGGGGATGCCGTTGACATGCTGGCGAATGGGCAGCGGTCCGATGAGGCGGGTGAGGGTGTCTTCGACGAGAAAGTGGTCGGCGAAGACGGCGTCGATGACGCGGCCGCTGATGTCGGTGTCGCCCATCCAGCGTCCGCGGTCGCGTTTGGGGGCGTCCCAGATGTCGTCCTGCATGCAGAGATGGCTGGTGTAAGCGCCGGTTTCCCAGACGCGGTTGAGGAGGGTATCGGAGGACTCGAAAGAGCCCTGGTAATCGACGGGATAGTAGACGTCTTCGAGGTGAATGGACTTAAAGCGCAGCTCGGGCGGCCCCGACAGGAAGCGAATGCGCGCGTAACGGAAGGCGGACTTGGGGCCGGTGCCCATGCCGTGGGCGGCCAACACCAACGGATCGATGCCAAGATACGGTTCATCATTCAACTCGCCGATCGATTCGCCATAGGCGATGGAGACGGTAGCGGGGGAGTCAGAGTCGGAGATGAGCTGGACGCGGCCAGTGACCTCGCGGCCGAAGTCGAGGGTGATGGCCGGGACGAATTCGTCGGTGGGGCGGGGATCGGCGAGGTGGACCGTGAACTCGTGCGCCTCGTTGTTGCTTTTGCTGGTGAGTGCGTCAAGGTTGTCGAAGGTTCCCTGGCCTGAGTAGGCATCCATGGTCTTTTCGGCGGGGAAATCGGTGTGAGCGAGGAAGGGTGATTCGCCTTCATAGCCGGGCCAGTCATAGAGGCCGGCGTCGGCGTTCCACTGGAAGAGGTCGATGGAGCCTTCGATGGGGCTGAGGGCGTCGGCGGCGGGCCAGGAGCTGTCGTTGAAATCCGCCCGCTCCCATCCGTCGGCAGCGTGCAGAGATGCTTTCCATTCGGGGCCGCTGATGAGCAGAGCCGGAGCGACGACGCCGAGGGCTGCGGGGATCAGCTTCGCCACCAGCACATTGCCAAAGGCCTGCTGCATGGCGAGGCCGCTGTTGAGAAAGCCGGCGCTGCCATAGCCGCGGACGGCCTGGATGGCGATCACATTGTTGCCTGGGCGCAGGTCATGGACGGCGTCGAGGTGGAAGACCTGGATGCTGAGGCGGGAGAGCGGATCGGTAGCGAAATAGCCGGCGCGGGTGCCGTTGACATAGACCGTAGCCGAACGCGGACCGGCGAGGTAAAGCGTGGCCTGCTGCGGTGCGGAATCCAGATGGAAGTGGACACGGAAATAATGGGGCGCGATCTGCTCCTCCTGGCCCGGCATGGAGTAGTTAATGATGTCGGATTTGTCGGCGGTGGAGTCTTCGCGGGTCCAGATGTACTGCTCGGGGAGCGGCTGATGGAAGGAGGAGAAGAGTTGCGGGCTGCCGCTGAGGGTGCGGGTGGGATCAAGCTGGCCGGGAGGGGGAATGTTCGGCGGGGCACTTTGCGCCTGGGCGGCAGGAGAGGCGAGCAGGGCAGACAGCAGCAGGGCGGGCAGACACACACCGAGTCGGCAGAGCATTCCGGGAAGCTCCTTCAATAGGGGAAATGTTTCGCAGGTGCACACGATAAGTGCGAGACGCGGGTTTGTCAATTGGGGGAGGAGCCGGCCTACAGAGGTTAGCGTGCTGGGCCTTGCTGGTTCAGAGGCCGAGTTCGCGCGCAGCGAGGGCAGTGCCTTCGACGCGCGCACGAATTTTGGCAAAGGCGGTTTCGCGAGCGGTGGACGTGTCATCGGCAAAGGGAGCGAAGCCGCAGTCGTCAGTCGTACCGAGCTGAGCGACGGGCAGAATAGAAGCCGCCTCGAGCACGCGCTTGCGGACCTGGTCAGCGGTTTCGACCGCGGGATTGATGGGATCGATGACGCCGATGAACACCAGCTGATCCGGCTTGAGACACTTGAGGACGATGGTCAGAGCGCGCTTTCTGTCGGGCTCACTGGCCATTTGCAGATAGAAGCGGCCGGCATTCATCTGAAAGAGGCCGGGCAGCAGGCCTGCGTAATCGACGTCGGCGCTGTGCGTGGAATCCCGATCGCCGCCGGGACAGACATGAACGCCGATGCGGTGCCGCTCAGCGGCGAAGCGAGCGAGGAGCTGGTTGTTGAGCTCGATAAAACTGCGCAGCAGGGCGCCTGAGGGATCGAGCTTGAGCGACAGCCGCGCCTCGGTGAAGTCAATCTGCACGGCAGCGGCTCCGGCATCGAATGCGCCGCGGATATCGCGTTCGGCCTCGTCGGGCAGGTCGGCCAGGAACTGTTCGCGCGGATAGTCCGGAATGCCCGCGGCCGGATAGAGCAGGCTGAGCGCCGAAGCGGAGATGACAGCCTGCTTCACCCGACGCTGGGTGAGGAGGCGGGCCTGCTGCGTGTATTGGGCGACGTGCGCTCCATATCGAAAAGGTCCGGCGGTGAGGCGAGGCAGCTGACGTGTGTGACCGTCAGCGAAGGGAATGATGACGCCATCGGGAGCCAGGTTCGTTAATCCTGCCAGGGGGTAGGTGGCAAAGCTGGGCTTGGTCTGCTCGCCGTCGGTAATAACGGGCGACCCCGTTTGTTCGAAGCGCTCGATGGTGTCGCGCAGCGCTGCCGCGACCGCCTCATCGAGTTGCTCGCGAGGGATCGCGCCGGACTCGAATTGTGCCATGGCCTGAAGGAGCGCGGGCGGACGGGGAATGCTGCCGATGGGCTCTGTTTGCATGCAGAGCAGTCTAGCGCGCGGAAACCGTTAGCTCATCCATCGAAAGGTGGAGGGGCGACAGGGTTAAGGGTCAGGGTGCAGGCGTGAGAGCAATCACGGTTCAGCGGGGATCAGATTTCGGTGCTGAGTTCGAGGTCTTCGAAGCGGCGGAGCTTATAGATGGCGATGGAGACGATCCAGGCGAGGGCGAAGATGCCGACGATGCAGAAGCCGAGGACGCCGAAGTTGTCGTTGAGGCGGCCGATCAGGCCCCAGAAAACTCCCTGGAGATGGAGCTGCCCGCCGAGGAGGCCGAGGGCTTCGATGCCGCCTACCACTAATGCAACCACGACGGATACAGATGTGATGGTGAGGTTGTAGTAGAGCTTGCGAATCGGTTTGACATAGGCCCAGCCGTAGGCGCCGAGCATGAGGATGTTATCCGTAGTGTCGATGAGGGACATGCCGGCGGCGAAGAGCACGGGGAAGACGAGAATCGACCAGAGGGAGAGGCCCCGCGACGCCTCGGCGGCGGAGATGCCGAGCAGGCCGATCTCGGTGGCGGTGTCGAAGCCGAGTCCGAAGAGGACGCCGAGCGGGTACATATGCCAGCTGCGGCGGATCATGGCAAAGATGGGACGGAAGATGCGGGCCAGGAATCCTCGATTGGCGAGGAGCAGGTCGAAGTCCTCGTCAACGTAGGGTTCGCCGCGACGGACGCGGGTGAAGGTGCTGTAGACGGAGCGAAGGATGACGATATTGGCTGCGGCGATGGCGAGCAGAAAGATAGCCGAGACAAGCGTGCCGATGACGCCGCCGATGTTGCGGAAGTGATCGATGTGCTGTTGCAGCTTGAGGGCCGTCGCGGCGATGAGGAGCGAGCCGAGGACCACGATGGTGGAGTGGCCGAGGGAGAACATGAGGCCGACGCCGACGGGGCGCTTGCCTTCCTGCATGAGCTTGCGGGTAACGTTGTCGATGGCCGCGATGTGATCGGCGTCGACAGCGTGACGGAGTCCAAAGCTGTAGGCGAGGAAGGCGGTGCCGAGCAGGACCGGATAGCGGTGGAAGGCGGCGATCGCCCAGAGCCAGGCGGCGGCATTGAAGAGAACGAGGAGAGCGTAAATGCCCGTAATTTTCCCACGCATGTGCCCGGCCCGGTCACTGAACAGTTTGAGGAGGGCAGGTGTCATGTGGGCGGCTCAGTTCTCCGGATACGGAAGTGCTCTCAACGGCTCTTTATCATTCTAGATGCTTTGAGGGAGGCGATTGGTGAGAGTTATCACAAGATCATGCCGGCAATAGCCGCCGGATCTGGTCCCGGCAGGGAAAGGTTGGGCTGCCGAGGTCTTTCCCGTTCGCCCGGATTGACGCTATTTTCGGTGGAATCCTGACACGGCGCAGAGAACATTGCTTGCACGGCGGGTTGGAAAGCGGAGCGACGGCAGCGAACAGGAGGATCCCTGGTTGGAGATCCTCCTGCATGGAGCGGAGGCCGTTGCATTACCGCATCTGAAGCTGACCGCGGATCTCCCCGGAGGGGAAGGTTTGGCTGTGCACATTGACGTAGGTGTCGCCGCTGCGGATCGCACTGATCAAACCAGCGAAGTCACCGGGCGTAATGCCCTGAGGGATGACGGAATCGCCGTTGGTGGCCGGCAGCACGCTGACATCGGCGGCGGTGATGGTGCCGGTGATGCTGCCGGACGCGGGACATGCCGGTTTGACGCCGCCACAGAGGAAGGCCACGACTCCACCGTTGGTTCTGCTGGCGCCAAAGTGGATGTGAGCCTGGACGACCGGGCTGCTCATATCCGTATAAGAGAGGCGCCAGGAAATGGTGCCATCCTCATTGATCGCGGCCTCGAACCTGCCGTGGCCGGTTGCGAGTACGGAAGGAACCTGTTCGAAAGAGATGAGGTTTGCCTTTAGGGACTCTCTGCTGTCCCAGTCCTGACCGAAGGCTGCAGTGCCGAGCAGAATGAGAACGAACAGGATGGGAAGAAGCGATTTGCGGATGCTGGTGACTATCATCGAAGTTTCCTTTCAGAGTGGTCGGGTGGGTGTGATCAGAGCCTGGGCGGTCAGGCTCTGAAGTATTTGCGGAGTGAGGCCTTAGTTGACAAAGGTTCCGAAGTTGCAGCCGACAGGCGCGTTCATTCCTTCCTCACTGGTCCTGAAATTTCGGCATTAGCTGGCTTCCTGTCGGAGTAAGCGACGTTCCCCGTGCAAGTCCCTCAAATTTCCTGGTAACTGCATTCGGCTGTGCCGAGTTCCGAAGGCTGATTGGCCTGCTATCTCGTAAAGCGACAGGCCCTGGGCAGTTCCCTCATGAATGTGCCGAAAAGATGACTTTGCTGAAAGAATTGGGGAGCGGGAGTGACACCGGAAGCAGCGCCAGTTGCGCTATAATCGCGCTGCAACGGGACAGCCTGGATATTTCTGCGGCTGCGATTTGTGCCGGCGGCAGGATTTTCGTGGATGATCCCGACAGCACGTCTGCCCTGCGCTCGAGAGATGAGGGATGCAAAGTTGCCGGCCCTGAGGGAACAGCATGGAGATGCCTGTCGATCGCGCGTCAATTACGCAGCTCCTGCGGCAATGGAGCAGCGGGGATAAAGCAGCACTGGATGAGCTGATGCCGGTTGTCTACGATCAGCTGCACAGGCTGGCCGCTCGTTCTCTGCGCTCTGAACGGGCCGATCATACTCTGGCGGCAACCGCGCTGGTCAATGAGGCTTATCTTCGTCTGGTCGACGCGAATGTCGCCTGGCAGGATCGGGTGCATTTCTTTGCTGTGTCCGCGCGGCTGCTGCGGCGCATTCTTGTTGATCACGCCAAGGCGGGGAGAAGACAAAAGCGGGGCGCGGGCGCGGAGAAGATTCCTCTGGATGAGGCGGTGATTGTCGGGCCGGGTTCCCTGGCGGGGCTTCTGGAACTGGACGAGGCGCTGAAGAGCCTCGCTGCACAGGATCAGCGCAAGAGCGAAATCGTAGAGTTGCTCTGCTTTGGTGGGCTTACCTATGACGAAACGGCGGCTGCCCTCAATATCTCGCCGGCCACGGTGCATCGAGAACTGAAACTGGCCCGGGCGTGGCTACATCGCGAACTCTCACTGCGTGCCTCTTAACGGGCGTCCATGCTTCATTCGTCCGAACGCTGGGAACAGATCGAGAACCTCTTTCACGAGAGTCTTGACTTGCCGGTTGACGCTCGCGCCGCATTTCTGACGCAGCGCTGCGGGACCGACCTGGAACTTCGCAACGAAATTGAGGCGCTTTTGGAATCGGCGGATAAGCCGCTGGATGTTCTGGAACAGCATGTGATGGAAGCGGCGCGTGAGCTGGCCGCAGGTCCGGAAGGGAATCTTATCCAGCCGGGCGAATGCATCGGTCATTACGAGGTAGTTTCTTTCACCGGCGCCGGCGGCATGGGACAGGTCTACCTCGCGCGGGACACGGTTCTGAAGCGCAAGGTTGCGATCAAGGTGTTGGCTCCCGCACTGGCTCGGGATCAGCGGGGATTGCGCCGTTTCGAACAGGAGGCGCGAGCGGCCTCGGCGCTGAATCATCCGAATATCCTGACCATTTACGAATTCGGGCAGGTGAATGGGCTGCAGTTCATCGCGTCGGAATTTGTGGAGGGGCTGACGCTGCGGCAGAAACTGGCGGAAGGCTCTCTGAGCCTGAGCACCGCTGTGGATTTTGCGATCCAGATTGCCACAGCCCTGGACGCCGCTCATGCCTCAGGGATCGTTCACCGGGATATCAAGCCGGAAAACGTGATGATCCGAACCGACGGGCTGGTGAAGGTTCTCGACTTCGGCATCGCCAAGCTGAACGAAGGGCAATCGCAGCAGACGGTACTGCCGCCGGCGCTGGCATTGTCGTTGTCGATCAGCATGGCAGGCCTTGTCATCGGATCGGCGCGGTATATGTCACCGGAGCAGGCGCGTGGTCAGCCGGTGGATGCGCGGAGCGATATTTTCAGCCTCGGAGTGGTTCTGTATGAGATGGTCGCCGGGAAGGCTCCGTTTGAGGGACAGACGGTCAGCGATGTGATTGCCGAGATATTGAAGGCCACACCGCAGAGTCTCAGCGAGATTGTTCCGGACACGCCGGCGGCACTACAGGAGATCGTGGGCACCGCGATGTGCAAGGTCCGCGAGTGCCGATATCCAAATGCGAAAGCGATGATCGCGGATCTGCAGGAGTTCGCCCATCAGATGCAGGTGCGTGCCGGGACACGAGGAAACGGGCAGGCGTGGCCGGCGCGCGCAGGCTCCGGCGAACCACATGCGACTCCGTCCGCGAATTCGGATTCCGTTGCGCAGCGGCCATGGTATTCCATGCCATGGCTGGTGATTGGGCTGGCGTTGCTGGTGATTGCGGCCCCTGCAATTTATCTGGATGTACATTTCCGCAAGTCAGCAGCAGCCGTGACGCAGGTGCACCCGCGTACGTTGGCGATACTCCCATTTCACAACCTGCGCGAGGATCCAACGCTCGATTATCTGGGATTCTCGCTCTCCGACGCGATCATCACGGAGCTGAGCTCGGTAAACGGCCTCACGGTGCGGCCGTCTTCGTCGGTGGAGAAGTACAGGGGCCAGAGTGCCGATCCCCGGAAAATCGCGGATCAGCTGAACGTCGACACGCTGCTCACCGGGGGATTTATCAAGGACGGGAACGATCTGCGGATTACCACGCAGCTGATCGATGTAAAAGCGAACCGGATTCTTTGGCGGGATTCGATGGATGTAAAGTACGACAAACTGCTGACAGTGCAGGACCGTGTTTCGCAGGAGATTGTCAAAGGCCTGGAACTGAATTTGTCGCCGCAACAGGCACAAAAATTACACCCCGCCAAGCCGGAGAGCCCACTTGCCTACGAATACTACCTCCGCGGCGTTGATTTATACGCGCTGAGCGATTTTCCGGCGGCGATTGCCATGCTGGAAAAGTCGGCTTCCATCGATCCGGACTACGCGCTCACGTGGGCGCATTTGGGAAAGGCTTATACGACCAATGCGACGCTGCGGCTGGGCGGCAGAGAGCAGTACGACAAGGCGCAGGCAGCGTACGAAAAGGCGATGGCGCTGAATCCTGATCTGGTGGAGCCGCGGATCTACATGGCCAACATGCTCACCGATACGGGGAGAGTGGAGCAGGCCGTGCCTTTACTGCGAGAGGCGTTG
This sequence comes from uncultured Acidobacteriota bacterium, assembly GCA_963825195.1. GTDB lineage: Bacteria > Acidobacteriota > Terriglobia > Terriglobales > Acidobacteriaceae > Palsa-343. The sequence continues at coordinate 1,217,946 of CAWGSD010000005.1, read as the reverse complement.
GCCAGCAATGCAAACAACGCTGAGCTGCACTGGGAACTGGGCTACGCGTACCGCTTCGCCGGGATGCTGCCCGAATCAGTGGCAGAATGCGAGCGGGCGCGGCAGATCGACCCGGAAGTGAAGATCAACAGCTCCGCGATGAACGCATACCTGTATCTCGGCGAGTATGCGAAATTTCTGGACAGCTTGCCCAATCAGGATACGGCTTACGTGCTGTTCTATCGCGGATTGGGGGAGTTCTACGAGAATCGGTCGCAGGAAGCTGCTCAGGATTTCAATCGTTCTTACATGCTGCAGCCGTCGCTGCTGCCGGCGCGGGTGGGCAAGGCCCTGAGCGAATCGATTGCGGGGCGGCATGAGGCAGCTTTACAAATGCTGCGACAGACGCAGGACGAGATGGAAGAGCGCGGCGTGAGCGATGCCGAAAGCATGTACAAGGTAGCCGAGGCGTATGGAGTGCTGGGCGATCAGCATGCGGCATTGCACGCGCTGAGTCACACGATTGAAGGCGGATTTTTTTGTGACGCATGCTTCGAAACCGATCCGCTGCTGTCCGGCATAAGGAATGAAGGCGAGTTTCAGCGGTTGGTCGAAGAGGCGCGCCACCGGCACGAGGAGTTTAAGGCGCGGTTCTTCTGATGAAGCTGTGCCAACGCTTCGAACCTTCGCGCTGCACTAATAAATCAATTTTAGCGAGAACTGAATTTGTCTTGAGGTGCCGGCAGTCTTGCTGATCTCGCCGAAGCCGGAGCCCTTGATGGTGTTCGCGGGCAGCCCCATATTCACGACATTGAAGAGGTTGAAAAATTCGGAGCGGAACTGCAGGTCGACGAGTTCCAGGCCGCCGCGGCGGTGTCCAAAGGGTGTGTCTTTGATCAGGGCGTAGTCGAAGTCGTAATAGGCCGGGCCGCGGAAGGTGTTGCGGCCCAGCGTGCCGAAGCGGCCGGAGTTCGGCCCAGTGCCGCCGGGGATGCCGATGGGGATGAAGAAGAAGGAAGCGTTGCCGGTTCCCTGGCCAAAGTAGTCTTCGCGGGGACGCGTGGAACTGTGTGCGGTCGAGAGGTGCGGCTTCGCAATCTGGTCGGGACGATCCGCGCCGAACGAACCCACCCCGGTCTGCTGGATTCCGGAATAGATGGTGAAGGGCGAACCGCTGGTGATGGTGGAGATGCTGAGTAACTCCCATCCGGAGGTTACATCTCTGTTCAGCGCACGCAGCACGGGAGCGTCCTGAGCATGCAGGTCCTGGGCAACGCTGAGAGTGAAGGCGTGCGTGACATCGAAATTCGACGGCCCCTTTTCGGGATGGGTGTCGAAGGGATCCTGGGGGTTGGGGAGAGCCACGGCGCCGGTCGATCCGGTGCCGCCGAGGATGATACTGGTGTCGTCGAGGGATTTGGACCAGGTGTAGCCAGCCTGGATGCCGGGGCCTCCATGCGGGATGGTGCCGGCCAGCGACGTCTGCAGCGCGTTATAGGAGGAGTGGGAGTTATCGGTGATGACCGATTCGAACCCGAAGCCGCCTGCGACATTGCCTGCGGCGTCGAACTGCGTGTAGGGCGCAAAGGCCGGCTCGGCGCCGGGGTAGCCGTTGGGAAAGGAGACGCGGGGCAACCGGAAGGACGCGGTGCCGACGTAAGCGGCGTCTGCCGTGACCCCACCGATCTGGCGCTCCAGCCCCAGCGTCCAGGTCTGCATGAAGGCATTGTCGAAGCGGCGGTCGAGAGCGTTGATACTGAGCAGCGATAACTGGTGACCTGGCGAGAGCGCGGCGAGATCGGTCTGGTAGCGATTGACATCCATCACGGTATTCGCGGGAACTTTCTTCGGGTCACCGCTCGAAAAAACATTCTGGCCGGACGGCGTATAGGTGGGAGGCAGTTCCGCGGGCGTGATCTGGAATCCATAGGGGATGAGCGCGTTGCGCGCCGCATTGACGCGTGGGTAAACGGAGAAGGGCGTTGAGCCGGTGAGAAAGTTGTCCTGCCAGATGTTGGGCGGGATAACGGTAATGCCTCCGCCGGCGTGGATCAGCAATTGCGATCGCGGGCGCCAGTCGAGCTGCACGCGCGGTTCCAAACCGTTCCAGCCGAATTGATAGCTGGGCTGAGGATTAATCAGATATTGCTGAGCTACGCCTCTCGGCGGATGAATCTGAAGAAAGCTGGAAGTACGATGCGCGCGTTCGGTGATCGGCGTATAGACCTCGTAGCGGAGACCGTAATCGAGCGCGAAGTGGCTGGATATCTTCCACGTGTCCTGGGCATAGATATTGAAGTCGCTGCGATTGATGGCGGCGGGGCCGATGTGGGGCCCGTTCGAAAAATAAGGAGGAGCCACGGCGACGGTATAAGAGTAGGGATAACCGATAAGGAGACTACTGAGAGTGTCCGGCAGAGGATCGCCGGGTGCGACGGAGTGGGCGCCGGAGGCAGAAGGAATAAAGATGGGCGAGTAGACGGTACCTCCGCCGAAGTCATATTCCCCGTTGGGACTGATGCCGAAGTAGGTCGTGTCGCGGTTGAGGCGGACTTCGCCGCCGAATTTCACTGCGTGGCGCGCTGTTGTCCAGGTAAAGTTCTGCTGAAGCTGGAAGAGATTGCCGAAGGCGGACATGACCGATCCTGCGGCGGAGTTGAAGGCTTCATAGAGGCCATCGTTGAACTTGAGGGCCGGATCGGTGTGGTTCGGAGTGGGAAAGGACGGCGTGGTTCGCGTGATACTGAACGAAGAATTCCAGAGAAAGCGCGGCGATACGGTACGCGTCCAGGCGAATGCTACAGCTCGCTGGCGATCGACATACTGAACGGCGAAAGAGGGGTCGATCGTGGTTTGGTCCGGGTTGGTGGTGGGGCCGGTGAGATTGTCGTAGTTGAAGCGGGCGAAGAACTGATCTTTCGGGCCAAACTTTTGATCGAGACGAATCGAGAACTGGTCGGCGTCGGTGTCGACTTTGGACGGAGCGGCATAGGTACGCAGCCCATAGGCGCCGGTGGGATTGTTGGGGACCGGATAACGCGCCAGCACAGCGGCGATTTGCGGATTGACGGGGACGGTCAGCGTGTCCGTAGTGCCATCGGGGAAGGTGAGGGTGTCAAGCCCGGCACGCTCTTGAGAAGTGGGCATGGGGAGCACCTGGGTTGTCCCCAGGACCTGGCGAAAGCCCTGGTACTGGCCGAAATAAAATGTCTTGCCGCTGCCATCGTAGAGATGCGGAAGTACGACGGGGCCACCATTCGTGAAGCCGAACTCATTGCGACGAAAGGGTGGAATGCGGCCCGGCTCCGCGATCGACGGATGGTCGAAGAAGTTGCGGGCATCGAAGGCGGAATTGCGGACAAATTCGAAAAACGAGCCATGAAAGCCACTCTTGCCGGAGCGGGTGATGATGTCGGTGAAGCCCGCGGCGCCTCGGCCGATTTCCGCCGGCATCCAGCCCGAGGTGGAGCGGATTTCTTCGATGGCATCGACGTCGAAGTTTGTAAAAGCAGCGCCCCCCATTTCGGGGTCGCTGGAATCGGCGCCATCCATCGCGAAGACGGCCTCAACCCCGCGCTGGCCATTGATGGCAAACTGCTGCGTGAAATTGGTCGCGCCGTTCACGTCGGTCATGGTTCCGGCGGCCAGCAGCAGGAGCGTGCTGAAATCGCGCCCGTTGAGCGGAAGTGAGCTCACCGATTGTCCGGAGAGTTGCTCGCCGCTGGTGGGTTTGGTGTCGGAGACGGAGGCTGGAAGCACGCTGACGGAGACAGTATTCTGATCGGAGACAGTCAGCACGATGGACGATGCGCCGACCTCAATCGGTACTGCAGCGAGAGCATGCTTGCCGTGAATGCGGATGGTGAGCCGGTGTGGGCCGGTGGCGATATTCGGAAATATGAAAGTCCCATCGGACTGTGTTTGCGCGGTACGCTCCCCGGACCCTGTCGGAATTTCAATGGTGGCCCCCGCGACGGGTTGCCCCGAAGCGTTGTGCAGGACACCTCCCCACGAGGTTACGGATGTGGACTGCGCCCAATCGACTGCGGCAAAACACAGGCACTGCAGGAGGCACCAGACCGTGAGACTCCGGAACCGATTTTCGTACCGCTGCATATTGCCGCTGCTCGCACCATCCCGGGTCACGTATACCAGCCTTATCGGAGGGAATTGAACCTAAGGGGAAGTCTATCGTGACGCATGCGCAGATCGGTCGAGCAGGGTGGTTGCTGACGGTACGCAAGTGCATGCCTGATACACTCCAGCCATCTCAACGCCGGACCCACGACTCGTGACCTGGTTTCAAACCTATTTCGTCTTTGGGCAAGGGCTGGGCGTGTCTGCCCTGATCGCAGCCATCCCTGTCTTCACGCTGCTCTTCCTGCTGGGTGTGATGCGGAAGCCTGCATGGATGACGGGTCTGATCGGCCTTGGCGTCACACTGGCGATTGCGATCTTTGCTTATCGTATGCCTGTGCGCGCGGCGGTCAGCGCGGCCGGGCTGGGCGCGGCCTTTGGCATCTTTCCTATCACCTGGATTATTTTCGGGGCGCTCGCGCTTTTCAGAGTCAGCGTGGAAAGCGGGCAATTCGAAGGGATCAGAGAGTCGATTGCAAGGCTTACTCCTGAACCACGACTGCAGGCTCTGCTGATCGCTTTCGCGTTTGGGGCATTTATGGAAGGCGCTGCCGGCTTTGGCGCACCGGTGGCCATCGCGTCGACCATGCTGGCCGGCCTTGGCTTCTCGGCCTTCGACGCTTCCGCAGCATGTCTGCTGACGAACACTGCGCCGGTTGCCTTCGGCTCGATTGGAATTCCCATTGTTACGCTGGCGGGAACGACCGGTCTCTCGTTCGCTCGTCTCAGCGCCGATGTCGGACTGATCAGCACGCCGTTTGCGTTGATCCTCCCCGCCTATCTGATCGTGGTTATGTGGGGTTTTCGGGGCTTGCGAGGAGTATGGCTGCCAACGCTGACTGCCGGTGTAGTGTATGCCGCAGTGCAATTTGTGGTTTCGAACTATCTGGGCGCGCAGCTCACGAACATTCTCGCCTCGATTACCTGCATGTCCGCGCTGGTCTTGTTGCTTCGTTTCGGCTCTGCCCGGAAAGACAGCCAGCTTGCTGCTGGTCAGGTAACGGGTGAATGGATTGGTGCGGAATGTGAGCCAGGAGGCGAGCTGCAGCCGCAACGGTCGGGCACGCTTCTTTATGCGTGGCTCCCCTATATGCTGCTGGTTGCGTGTGTTTTGCTGTGGGGCTGGGCTCCGGTGCGACGGACGCTGAACATGGCGACCGCCGTGGTTTCCTGGCCTTTTCTGGACCATATTGTCTGGCGCCTGCCGCCGGTGGTGAGCGCTCCTTCTCCGTATCCAGCGACCTTCACTCTGAACTGGCTCACCGCGGCCGGCACGTCCTGCATGGTTGCAACAGTGCTCGCCGCGCTCTGTGTGAAGATGAACCCGGTGCGGTTTCTGCGCATACTGGTCGCGGTCGCACGCCAGCTGTACCTGCCGACCGTTACCGTAGCGTCGGTTCTCGCTGTGGCTTTTCTCATGAATTATTGCGGCGCCACGGCGACTCTCGGTCTCGCCTTTGCAGCGACAGGAAAACTGTTTCCATTTTTTGGCGCCCTGCTGGGTTGGCTGGGTGTCTTTCTTACCGGTTCCGATACGGCGTCGAATGCGCTGTTCGGCAACCTGCAGGTAGTTACGGCGGGACGGCTGGGTCTCGATCCAGTGCTTATGGCCGCCACTAACTCAGTTGGCGGGGTTATGGGTAAGATGATTAGTTTGCAAACCATTGCGGTTGCCGCAGCGGCAACGGGCATCTCGGTTGCAGACCAGGCAAGATTGTTCCGCCTCACCCTGAAACACAGCCTCCTGCTGGTTGGGTTGGTCGGTGTGTTTGCGATGCTATTGGCCTATGGCCGGCTCTGACCGGGGTTAGTCGGGCGGGTCGCAGCGGGGTCCTGGCCGAAGCGAGCGGTTATTGAGGCTCTGTTGCGCTGCTGGAGCTAACGCGCTCGAGTGTGAAGGCAGCCGCCTGGAAGTCACCCATGAGCTGAAGGTCAATTCCGTGCTGCATCCACCATGCCCCGCTTGCCTGGGCGGGCGTGTCGGCCGCCAGCTTACTATCCATGGCCTCAACCCGATACACCGCATCGGCCTCGAGGCCACGCAGGTAAAGCCGCGGATAGGGATACGATTCGCCGCTGGAGTGAAGAAACGCGAAGACGACAGTCTGAGCGCCATCACGCGAGACATACTCGGTCGCTGACTGTTCGCTGCCGCCAAGCGGTTCGATGAGCCGGTAGAGAAGGCCGCGTTGTACCGTTTCGCGAATCGCCTTGTACTGGCTGATCATCTTTTTCGCAGTGGCGAAATCTTCCGGGCTCCAGTGATTCAGATTGGCGCCTACGCCCAGGGAGCCCTGCATGGAGGAGAGGAAGCGATATTCGAGCGACAAGTTTCGGTTATTCACCCAGGTGGGCGAGTCGGTCACCCACGCCATCATGACGCCGGGCGTATAGGCATAGGTGAAGCCGTTCTGGATGCGGAGGCGATCGAAGGCATCGGTGTTATCCGAGGGCCAGACTTCATCGGTCAGGTGCATTACGCCGAGATCGACGCGGCTGCCTCCGCCAGAGCAGCTTTCGATCTCCAGCTTCGGATACTTTGCCCGCAACTGCGCGAGGATATCGTAGTAGTTGCGGATGAAATCGACATAGACGTTCTTTTGCTGCTGGGGTGGCACCTGCGGCCAGCCGGGTTCGGACCAGTTGCGGTTGTAGTCCCACTTGAGAAAATCAATTTGATTTTCATCGAGCAGATGTTCCAGCGTGCTCAGAACCCACGCATGCACATCGGGGCGCGCAAGGTTCAGGACCAGCTGATTGCGCCCTTCGCTGCGCGGCCTGCCGGAAAAATTCAGGACCCAGTCGGGATGGGCACGGTAAAGCTGGCTGTCCGGATTGACCATCTCCGGCTCAACCCACAGCCCGAAGCTCATTCCGAGCGAATGCACCTTGTCGATCAGCGGCTTGAGGCCGTGGGGAAATTTCTGAGGATTCACGAACCAGTCCCCCAGGCCGGCGTGGTCATTGTTGCGCTCACCGAACCATCCGTCATCCATGACGAAGCGCTCGACCCCGATACTGGCGGCTTTTTCGGCGAGCGCGATCTGGCCTGCCTCGTCCACATTGAATTCTGTCGCTTCCCAGGAGTTATACAGGACCGGCCGCAGTGCAGGATGCGGGGCATGGGGCAGGATCGAGTCGATTTCGAGGCGATGCATGAGGCGCGATGCGCCGCCAATACCCTCGCGGGTGTAGCCCGCGTAGAAATATGGCGTCTGAAGGCTCTGTCCGGGGTGCAGCCAATAGCCGAAATCGAAGCTGTTGAAGCCGCCGCTGACGCGCACATCCTGAAAGGAGGTCTGCTCCACGGTGATTTTCCATGAGCCGCTCCAGCCGAGGGCGCCGAACCAGACGTCGCCGTGGTTCGCATTGTTCTCGTCCTGGTGATCGATCGCGAACCAGGGATTGTTCTGGGCTCCAGTCGTACCGCGCCGGCTCTCCAGCACAGTTTTGCCGGGATGTACCGGCTGCTCCTGGACGTTCCACTCGCCGGCCCAGCGGCCGGTGAGATAACGAAGCCGGTAGTCGTTGCCGCGCGGCAGATTCCACGAAGCGGCAAAGGCCTGTTCGATGGTGACGGGCGCCTGGGTATGGTTTTCGATTTTCGCGGCGCGGCGCAGGATGCCGGTCTCCGCATCGATTTCGTATTGCAGCTCGACCTCAACATCGAGCGAAATGTCCTTCATGGTGACGAACAAATCATTCCCCTCGATGCGATGCGACACATACTTCAGGACCAGGTCGCGATTCCCGTCGGGAAAGGTGATTTTCAGGTCCGGCTCTTTGAAAAGCCCACCGCCCCATGCCACGAATTCCTCGGGCGTGGTCTCGAGGGGAGGATCGAAGGAAGCGACCCCGGGCAGCGAATGAGCGTCCACGAAGTGATCGCTGTCCGGCAAGCGAGCGCCCCAGTAGAGTGTCTGCAGTTCCTGCTGCTCGTTAATTCCGAAAGCGTAGGTCGTCGCAGCAGCGTCCAGACGGAAGACGCGCGTCGCGCTGTCGAACTGAATCCTTACCATGGCGCCGCGGCTTTCCTGCCCCTCGGTTGGGGGAGCAAAGGCAATGAGAGCTGCCCACAGGCAGAGCGCTACGGGCAGTGATCTGCAACCAAGCGATAGAACCGAGGATAGGCGCGTACGTGTATTCATCTCTGGTCTCTTACCTTTGCACAGTCTATGCGGCGCGGCCTGGAGATTCCCGGGCAAATTGTACATGCAGGTGAAATTCGAGCAGCTGGCTCTGCATGAGCGGGAATGCTGCCGCTGTGTGCATCGGGCATCGCGGGGAGCCGAATCTCACAAATCGGGATGGGGCTGAACAGTTCGGTTGGGCAAGGGGGGCCGGGCGGGAGCGGACGTGGCGATCCGGCGCGACCCAGGCTTCGTGAGTTCTGTGAGAGCGCGCGACTTCTCGCGAACGGGCCAGCGAGTCGGGCTTTATGCCGCCCGGCTCGCTGCCGAACTTCCGGAAACGACTTACAGTTAGATTCTGCAGAGCAAGCCGGGCCGCGAACGATGAATCCGGACTACTTAGTAGCCGGATCCGGGGGGCTCAGCGTCTTCAGGTAAGCGAGCAAATCGTCGATATCGCCTTTGGTGAGCACCTTCCCCCAGCCAGGCATTTGCCCTTTTCCGTCCGAAATAACTGCTGCGGCGTCCTTTGTCGTGATGGCGTTCGGGCCACGAAAGATGCCATTGAGATTTGGCGGCCCAAACGGAGTTGTGTCGCCAGGCTGCTTATTGTGGCAGGCGATGCAGCGCTGCTTGAACATCGCTTCGCCCCGCTTCGCCGCGGCTCCGCCGTTTTCGGCAGCTGCCACCGAAGAAGGCTGGAGAAGGGGGGCGCTCAGCAGGAGAGCGGCCAGCGCTCCGACCAGCATGCAGCCCAGTCCGTACACCGCACCCCTGGCAGAGAAGGTTCTTTTAACGATTGCCGTTTGTTTGATGCGCATCCATCCATTCCTGAGAAAATTCGGTCCTGACAGAATTCAATCCTGAGAGAATTCGGGCCGGAACCCGTGTCTGCGGTCAGGGAATCCAGCTGTTTCCAGTTTAAATGCGCGCTCTGAAATATTCAGGTCCGGAGCCTTGCCGGATCATCGCGCCGATGGGTAGGTTTTGCTCAACAGCGCATCGGGCAAGGTCCACGCGTAGAGCACGCCGCTGGAGGCGATCAGGACGTACTGCCGTCCATCCAGTTCGTAGGTGATGGGCCCATTCTGCGCCCCGCCCCCGCCGTACGTATGCCAGAGGGTTGCACCGGTTTTGGCATCGAGAGCCAGCATGTTGCCATGGCTATCGGCTGTAAAAACAACGTTTCCCGCGGTACTGAGGACACCAGCCCAGTCTTCGCCTGCTCCCAGTGGATGTTCCCAGCGGGTTTTGCCGGTCTGATAATCCAGTGCCTTCAGCGAGGACTCCGACCAGACGGACAGGTCGCGTCCCGCGAACCCCTCCGGCTTATCGGCCGAGAGGTCGTAGTACATACTGAACGACCGATGCGTATCCACATAGAGAAGACCCGTCAGGGGACTGAAACTGGGAGACATCCAGTTCGTCGCGCCGAGTGCGTCGGGTTCCACCAGCGTTCCTGCCGCCGAGGGATTCTTCTCCAATTTGGCGAGGGGCTCGCCCTTTGCATTTACGCCGTCGCTCCAGTTGATTTGGGAATAGGGTACAGAGAGCAGAGCCTTCCCATTGGTCCGATCGAGCACGAAGTAGTAGCCGTTGCGCGAAGCCTGCAGCAGCAACTTGCGGCGCGCGCCACGAAGGACCCCATCGACGACCACGGGGGTCTGAACCGCATCCCAGTCGTGAACGTCGTGGGGGGATGGCTGGAAATACCAGACCAGTTTGCCCGTGTCCGGATTCAGCGCCACGATGGTGCAGGTGTAAAGGTTGGCGCCGGGCCGCGTTGAGCCGTCAAGCACCGGATTCGGATTGCCGGTTCCCCAATAGAGCAAATTCAGATCCGGATCGTAGGTGCCGGTGATCCAGGTCATACCGCCGCCATGCTGGATGGCATCACTGTGCTCCGGCCAGGTGTCGGAACCCGGCTCCCCCCGTTTCGGGAGGGAATTCCACTGCCATTGCAGCTTGCCGGTCTCGGGATCAAATGAGTCGATAAAGCCGTGCAGGTCGTTAAAATCGCCCGAAACGCCAACCAGCACGTGGTTGCGGACGATCAGGGGAGCCATGGTCGACCAATAGCCAAGCTTGACATCCGCGAGTTCGACGTTCCATACGACGTTGCCATTCTTCGCATTCAGGCAGAGCAGGTGGGCGTCAGGCGTCTCAAAATAGAGCTTGTCCTTATACATGCCCACTCCGCGCTGCCCGATATGCAGGCCCTCGTTGGGAGGGTTGCGATAATGCCACACCTGCCTGCCGGAACGTGCGTCGACGGCCCAGACATCGTCGGGCTCAGTGAAATAGAGCGTGCCATCGACAAGGAGGGGAGTGGACTTCAGACCCGTTCCTCCGGGAACATCGGTCTGGAAAGCCCAGGCCATGCTCAGCATCCCGACATTGCTCGAGTTGATCTGCCGCAGAGTGCTGAACCGCTGGCCGGAATAATCTCCATTGTAGGTCGGCCAGCTATCCGCGGCAGGATGAAGGATGGCCGTTGGCTCGAGATTCTGCGCATGAAGACTGAGCGCTGCGCCGAACACGATTGCGAAGATTCGTCGCGTCACTTCAGGGTCTCCAGATAAGCAAACAGGTCGTGGATATCTTTGTCGGTATATTCACTGAGAAGCGCCACGTGCGCGGCAAGGGGATCGGTCACTGCGATTCGATTACCTCGCCGAATCCAGGTGCGCTGCGTGCCATCGTTCAGGCGCAAAGTAATCAGGAATTCGTCGCTGTAAATCTGTTCGCCCTTAAACTGCTGGCCCGCCGCAGTGGTCACGGTTGCTGCGGGATTCGCGCCGTAGGGGAAGACGATGCGTGACTGCAATTCCAGCGGCTTGTACTTCGCCGCGATGTGAGCCAGATCCCCGGCAGGCGAATGGCACTGCGTGCATTTGCCTGCGCCGTTGAAATAGTCCTTGCCGGCATCGGCATTGCCAACAAGAAGCTTTTCCAGCGGATACTCGGTCGGGACACGGCGGGCGACGGTCGAAGCAAGCTCCGCCTGGGCATGAAGAAAAGCGGCGATCTGCTGGATCTGCGCGTCAGGAAGCTGAAAGGCCGGCATGCCCTTTTCAGGTCGGCCGTTGTGGACCACCTCTGAGATCAGGTTGCCATTCACGTCGTGATTGACCAGGGTCGAACGGATCAGGTCGGGGCCGCTGGCGCCACGCCCATCCTGGCCATGGCAGAAGCCGCAATTCTGACGAAAGATTGCCTGCCCCGCTGCAGCCGGCGAATTCCGGGCGGCCTGAGCGACATCATCCGGATCCTGGGCATGCGCGCAGGAAAGATTGAGCAACAGAGCGAGAAGCAGGACGATGTATTTATTCAAATGACCGGCTCCCTGCAGACGGCGTACCGCAAGCCGGCGAGCGGGGCGGCAGCGGCATAGTGATTCGAGGCGCAAGCAGCATTGTGATGAGAAAAACCTCCATCTGGCGCTCTTTACTGTAGTTCTGCGAATACACGCGCTTCCCCGACGTTGTGCAGCAGAGGCTTTCCATCCCGGGACAGGAACCCGATGTCAACGGCCTGCGCGCGCAGCCTCAGACTGCTCCAGGCTTTTGGCGCTCTTATCCTCGGCACTGTTCAGCCACGCGACGTTTGCAGAGCTGTCGCTGAATCGCCGCAAGCCGGCCTGCAGAATGGCTGAATCGGGAACCTTGGCAAGCGGCGTGTAGCGGGGATGATGGTGCTCCTTATAGGGATTGTTCCGGGCTGCGTTGTAGCAGCAGATCATCGACCAGCGCGGATTGTCCGACTTGTTCTGATCGGACCGATGCAGCAGGTTCGCGTGGAAGAACAGCACATCGCCGGGATCCATTTCGACATAGACCAGTTCCAGCAGCTTCTCGGCTTCATGCACGCGCTCCAGATCCGCTCCTGCCTGATCGCCGGTCAGGATGTGATCGATACGGCCCAGGTGATGGGAGCCCCTGAGTACCTGCATGCACCCGTTTTCTTTGGTTGCCGGATCGACGGCGATAAAAGCGCTGGTCAGCAGCGGAAACAGGACGCCGTTCTGATACCAGTAGCCATAATCCTGATGCCAGGCCCATGCGCCGCCGACTTTGGCATCCTTCATGATCATCTTCGAATGGTAGTGATAGACCTCGCCGCCCAGGATCTTCTCGGCGGAATCTACAAGCGTTTCGCAGCGCGCAAACATCCCGTAAATGGTGTCGCCAGGATGGTTCCATAAGGAGAGGCGCACGGTGCCGCCTTCACCGTCTCCCTTGCCGAAGGAATGCTGATCGAGGTCGCGATCTTCCTTCGCTGCACGGCGCAGCAGCTCGATCTCATCGGATGCAAAGAGGTGCTTCGCAACCACGAAGCCGTCGCGCTCGTAGTCCTTCAGCACAGCGTCGTTCAGGGGACCGGCAGCCATATCTTGTTCTCCTTCAGGAGGGGAGATTTCTCATTCAGGACCTGAGACCATTCATCAGGCGGTTGGTGGACTGGTAGGCTTCGCGAACCCAGTCCACAATCTTATCCGGTTCCGGCGAATACTCCAGCTCGATGCTGACTGTTCCCGAGAATCCTGCGTCGGACAGGGCTTTGAGGTACGGGGGGAAATCTACGCTACCGCGGCCCGGGGGAAGGTCCCCGTGCACTTTGCCGTTGCAGTCGGAGAGGTGCACGTGCGCGATGCGGCCCTCCAGTTTCGCAATGGCATCGGCTGAATCGCCGGCCAGCACGAGGTGGGAGATGTCCACATTGGCCTTGGCCGCCGGATGGCCGACATCCTTCAGGAACCGCGCCATCAGCTCCACATTATTGACGATGGAGAGATGAAAGGGCTCAATTTCCAGCGCAACCTCGAGGCCCAGCGAGTGCGCGTATTCGGCTAACTCACGGACGTGTTGCACCGCCCACCGCCACTGATCTTCCGGCGCAATCACTTCCTGTTGCCAGATGTATTCTCCCAGGACAAGGAGCAGGTTTCGGCCTTCGAGCTCGTAACACAAATCGAGATAAGCTTTGGCGCGGGATACATGGAAAGCCCGCACCGGCGAGTTGAAATCGGCGATGCCCAGCGCACAGCATACGGTCGAAACAACAGGTAATCCGACGGAGACACAGCTTTTGCGGATCAGCCGGCGCTCCTGAGCAGTTATCTCGAGCGGGTCGGCGAAGATATCGATGGAATCGAAGCCGATCTCTCTGGTCAGCTCAATGCCGCGAGCGGTATCGATTGAAGTGCCGAGCCAGGCTGAATTGATAAGACCAAGTTTCACCTGAAATTTCCTTGGGAGTTTCTTGTTGACCTTCTCAGGAACGCAGAGATAGTATCATAAACGTTCATCGCCAGTCATGAAATTATTTCCATGTTTCATGAGCGCGCGTGACATGATTACCTCTCATGAGCCTCGATCTCGATTTGGATCTCAATCCCTACGCGGCGACGCCGCTGCGCACGAATTTTGCTATTGGGGCAGTGGGCGCCGGCTTCATCATGCGCGACGTTCACCTGCGTGCTTATGCGGATGCCGGCTTTAACGTGGTAGCCATCGCATCGCGTACGCCGGAGATCGCCCAGGAAGTGGCGGACCTGCGCGGCATTCCCCGTGTGCACGAAACCCTGGAGGGGATGCTGGACGACGACGCCGTGGAGATCCTCGACATCGCGGTTCCCCCGGACCGCCAGCTGGAGATCGTCAGAAAAGCGGTGCGGCATGGGAAGCATCTGAAAGGCATCCTGGCGCAAAAGCCGCTGGCGGTGCATTACGAAGACGCAGCCGAAATCGTGCGGCTTTGCGACGAGCGGAAGCTTCCGCTGAGCGTGAATCAGAACATGCGCTACGACCGCTCGATCCGCGTTCTTAAAACTCTTCTCGATCGGCAGCTGCTGGGCGATCCGGTTCTGGCGACGATCGAGATGAGAGCGGTGCCACACTGGCAGACGTGGCTTCGCCAGTATGGGCGGCTGACGCTGCTCAATATGAGCATTCATCATATTGACGCTTTCCGTTATCTGTTCGGCGAGCCCGAGTCGATCTATGCGAGCGTGCGCAAGGATCCACGTACCCAATTCGCGCACGAAGACGGCATTTGTCTCTACATTCTCGAGTATGCCAGCGGGCTACGAGCCACCGCCTGGGATGATGTGTGGGCCGGACCGCGCAACGACCGGGACGACCTGAAGCCGTATATCAAGTGGCGGGTTGAAGGCACGCAGGGGCTGGCGGAGGGGACTCTGGGATGGCCCGAGTATCCGAACCGATGCCCCAGTACGCTGACTTATACGACGTTGTCCAATCCTGGCATCTGGATTACTCCGCGCTGGCGTGAAGTGTGGTTTCCGGATGCTTTTCAGGGTCCGATGGCAGACTTGATGGATGCGATCGCGCGCGGCCGGCAGCCAGAGGTCAGCGGCACCAATAACCTGGGTACGATGGCAATCATCGAGGCCGGATACCGGTCAATCCGCGAGCGGCGCCCAGTAGAGGTTTCCGAGATTCATGACGATGCGAAGGCGGTCTCCTATAAAGACTGAGGAAAAGCGGCGCCATGCAGCGGCAACGATGAAGGACATAGCTGCGCATGCGAATGTCTCCATCGGAACGGTTTCGCGCGTCCTGAATCGCCACACGGATGTGGATAAGGAACTGCGGACACGCGTGGAGGCGGCGGTCCGCAAACTTGGCTATCGGCTCAACTCCCGCACGAGAAGCGTCGTCCATACGCGATCGCGCATCGTTGGACTCATTCAGTGCAACGATTTCGGCCTCAGCTCTGCGCAGTCGCTGCTGCTGCTGGGGGTTGAGGAATACTGCGCGTCCGCTGGTTACTGCCTGCTGTTTGCGCGGCACCGCTTCCCCGCCGAGCTTTCACCGGATGCGCTGCAGATGCCCAGCGTGGTCGAAACGCCGGGGCTGGCCGACTGCCTGATTGTCGCCGGCAGTCTCTCGGCCAACATCCTTGCCGCGCTTAATGCGCACGAATTTAACTATGTGCTTCTCGCGAACCACCTGATGGATGAGAGTGAGCAGGCCATCACCAGCAGTTATGTTTTGTACGACGACGAGAGCGGGTGCTATCAGGCAACCCGGTATCTGGCTCAGCTGGGACATACGCACATCTGGTACATCGGGGACGCTTCGCGTCCCTGGCACCGAAACCGCTTCAAGGGTTACGGACGCGCGATGGCGGAGCTTGGCCTGGAGCCGCACGTGCACACGATCGCCCTTTCTGACGACGAATATGAAAATGGTCACGCCGCGATTTCCTACATTCTGGAGCAGCAGTGGCCGGTGACGGCCATCCTTGCGGCCTCGGATGAGCTGGCATACGGCGCGCGCGAAGGGTTGCGGCAACATCGCCGCGAGGTGCCCAAGGATGTCAGTTTGATCGGCTTCGAGCAGCAGATTGGCCATGCGCGGGGCTCCAACCTGACCAGCGTGTGCGTGGATATGGTTGAGGTCGGGCGGCAATTGGCGAAGTTAGCCGTCGCCCGGATCGAGTCTCGTCAGCAGCCGCAGCGAGTGACGGTGCCTACGGTTTTCATCAAGCGCAGTACCTGTCGGCCGCTTCGGCAGGAAGAGCACATGCTTCTCTAAAATCCTGCGCGAAAACTACTGCCGGTTTGTGGAGCCACGAGTTCACTGCGTTCATGAAAAATTGGCATGGGCGGTGAACTTATCCTTGACATTCATATAGCCACCCCATTACAAATCCAACGCGTGCGAAACCTGTCCCGAAATGTGTTCCTGAGGCTTCCCTTATTCCTGTTGCTGCTGCAGTTGGGAGCAGGCGCCCAGGGTGTCGTCTACAAAGCAGGCAAGGGACCGGGGAAAGGAAGGAACGTCGTGCTGATTGCGGGCGATGACGGGGAATATCATTCCGAAGAAACTCTTCCGCAACTGGCCAAAATCCTTGCCGTGCGGCATGGCTTCCATTGCACGGTGCTCTTTCCGCTGGATCCGGACGGCACCATCGACCCGCATCAGAATCGCGATCTTGAAGGACTGCAGGCTTTGCGCAAGGCGGACCTGCTGGTGCTGTTCATGCGCTGGCGCGATCTGCCCGACAAGCAGATGAAGATGCTGATCGATTACGCCCAGTCAGGCCGGCCGATCATCGCGATACGAACAGGTACCCATCCATTTCAGGTGAGGACCAGCAAGACCTACGAGCAATGGTCGTGGGACAGCAAGATCCCCGGGTGGGAAGGCGGCTTTGGGCGAAAAGTTCTGGGAGAGACCTGGGTCGCTCATCACGGCCAGCACGGGAAGCAGAGCACGCGCGCGTGGTTCGCTCCGGGTGCAGCGGATAATCCGATACTGCGCGGCATTCAGAGCGGCGGCATCTGGGTCCCCACGGAGGTCTATGAGGTTCGCCTGCCGATGCTCCCGACCTGCGATCCGCTGCTGCTGGGGCAGGTGCTGTCCGGGTTGAAGCCCGACGATGCGCCGGTACCGGGAAAGGCCAACGAACCCATGATGCCGGTCGCGTGGACGAACACATATACAACCCCTGGCGGAAAGAGCACCCGCATCTTCGTGACCACGATGGGGGCGGCCGACGATTTGCTCAGCGAACAACTGCGGCGGTTGCTGGTGAATGCCACCTATTGGGCGGTTGGGCTCGAAGGGAAGATTCCGGCACAGGCGGATGTGGATCTGGTAGGTGACTACCATCCCCATTCCTACTTGTCGGAGACGTACACGAAAGGTGTGAAGCCGTCCGATCTGGCGCTGGCGAACTAAGACGGTCTTCGCAGTTCAAAAGAGGTTCAGGAATTTCTTAATCGGGTAAAGTTCGGCACCATAAAAAACGTTTCAAACGGGCGCTGGTTTATAGGTCATTCCCCCAACAGAAAAGGAAAGCGATGTCGATGGTTGGGGTCACAGGTGCCTGGCACGGGTCCCGGCACAGGCCCAGGGTGGATGGCACAGGATCCGCGGCACAATTCAGGAGGCTGTTTATGCAAGTGCGCAAAATGAAGAGCAGAGCGTTGCTTCGGCTTGTCTGCCGAAGTCTCTCCGGGGCCATTCTCGCGTTGGCGCTGATGATGACGAGTCAAAGGGGCGTGGCTCAGACGTTTTCGGCTTCGATTGCGGGCACCGTGACTGATCCCAGCGGGGCAATGGTTGCGGGCGCGGACCTGCAGCTTCTGAATTTGGCCACGAAGGACATCCGCCACGATAAGTCGGGGTCAAACGGAAACTACACGTTCACAAACCTGCTGCCCGGCACCTACGAAATTACGGCAACGGCGGCCGGGTTTGAAAAGTTTCTGCAATCGGGAATGATTCTGCGCGCCAATACCGCGGCGACTGTCGATATCTCGCTCAAGGTCGGCACCACGCAGCAGCAGGTAGTGGTTTCGGGCGAGGCTGTGTTGCTCGATACCGAGAGCGCTAACAATTCCGTGACGATGGACAACGAGCTGATCGAGAATCTGCCGAACAACACCCGCAATCCGCTCAATTTTGTCTACGACATTGCTGGAACCACGGAAGCCCAGGGAGGCATGACCTCCCGCTCCAACACTTATGACCAGTACGGCAGCACCTTCGGCCTCAACGGAGGGCGGTCTGCAGAATCGGAAATACTGGTCGACGGCGCTCCCTCGACCGCGATTGACTGGGGTGGGCTGATGGTCTCACCCATGCAGGATTCGGTGCAGGAACAACAGGTGGTGCAAAACGAGTACGACGCTCAGTACGAGCGGGGCGGAGAAGGGGTGGTGACGCTTGTCACCAAGAGCGGCAGCAGCGTCTTCCATGGAGAAGTTTACGACTACATGCGCAATTCGTCGCTCGACGCGAATACGTGGTCGAATGACTTCGCGGGCTCGCCCAAAGGAAAACTGCACCGCAATCAATTTGGCGGCAATATAGGCGGCCCCATCTGGAGGCTGCATAACCTGTTCTTCTTCGGAGCTTACGAAGGCCTGCGCCAGCCGCAAACCGAGCCGAGCGGCCTGCTGTCCGTTCCGACAGCTGCTGAGCGCAGTGGCGACTTCTCGAGCACTTACAGTGCCAATGGCACTCTGGACGTTATCTATAACCCGTTTTCAACCCACCAGGTTACCGATGCAGCGGGAAACACCTACTATACCCGCGACCCGTTCCCGGGCAACAAGATTCCGGCCAGCATGATCGATCCGGTAGGCGCGAAGATCGCGGCCCTGTGGGGTCAGCCGAACCGCCCGAGCGCAGGGCCCTACGACCTGAACGACTATTACCAGCAGGGTGCGGGCATGACGTCCAACGACAAGTTTGACTGGCGTGTCGATTGGGCGCAGAGCCCGAAACACAGGATCTTCGCGCGTATGTCGGATCGCGTCCGCGAGAACGATACGCCTCCCTGCTATTTCTGCAACGGAGCCGACGAGGCGGCCAACAACGACGACCATGGCTTTCAAGTCGTCCTCAATGATACGGTAACGCCAGGTCCAAACTGGGTTATCGATTCTTACGCCGCCTATACCCGGTGGTGGGAAGGCCAAACCTCGATCGGATATGGTGTCGCGAACGCGAGCGCAATCGGGTTGTCCCCCGGCCTCTTCCAGGCGCCGCTGCTGCCGCTGGTCAACGCGCAGAATTACTATACGCTGGGCAGTACTTACTCGAGTTACGACCGCTATGTCCGTTATCTGGCGACGGGCCTGGTGAACATCACCAGGGAGTTACACCAGCACACCCTGAAATTCGGCGTGAATTACGACGTCAACATGATCAATAACCGTCAGGATTCGCCCGGAAACTTCAATTTCGATAACGGGCTTACCTCCTGCGATCCCAATACCGATGCCGGGGGCGGAGCCTGCGTGGCTCAGCTCCAGACCAATACCACAGGGAACGGCATCGCCAGCCTTCTGCTGGGTGCAGGTTCCGGTGGCAGCGCCAACATCAATATGGATCCGGCCATGAGCCTCCATACCGTGGGAACCTATATCCAGGATAACTGGCGCGCCACGCAGCGGCTGACGGTCTCGGCCGGCCTTCGCTATGAAAACCAGCGACCGGCCACGGAACGGCACAACCGCCTGGCTTACTTTGACACCTCCGCAGTCAACCCACTCAGCACAGCCTTTGGCTCAACGCTGCATGGCGCGTTTGAATACGCCGGCGTTGACGGCAGGGGCCGCTATGCATGGGAGCCCGATAACCTGAATTTCGGTCCTCGTCTCGGGCTGGCGTATCGCTTCACGGACAAACTGGTGGGTCGTGTCGGCTCCGGAATCTTCTACGGTCCCACCTCAGCGATGGTCAGCTTTGACAGCCCGGGCGAATTCCCCGGTTATACGTCGCAGACCAACTGGATCTCCACGAATAACGGCGGATATTCCCCCGCCAATCTGGTCAGTAATCCGTTCCCACAGGGGATCCAACAGCCCACCGGCAATTCCCAGGGACCGATGACTCTGGTCGGATACGGGGCCGGCCAACTGTGGGCTAAGGGTCCCCATCCGGTCGGAGAGTTGTATCAGTGGAGCATGGACCTCCAGTACCAGGTCAGTTCGCACTCCGTGGCTGAGATCGGCTATACCGGAGTGCGCGGACGCAGGTTGCTCTTCGGGAATCCCAACTTCGATCTGACCCAGATGCCCGATAAGTATCTGTCCCTCGGGAACCAGCTAAACGGTGTGGTTAACAATCCGTTCTATGGGATCATCACCGATCCGAACAGCTACCTCAGCCAACAGCAGATTGCTTATAACCAATTGCTGCGACCCTTCCCGGAGTTTACTTATCTGCAGCAGACCCGGTCGCTGCCCGGAGCCCGTTCCCAGTTCGATGCGCTCACCGCAAAGTACAATCACTCCTTCAGCAACGGCCTGAGCTGGATCACCACGTATCAGTGGTCGAAGAACATGGACGACGGCTCGGAAGCGCTGCTGGGCTGGGCTATCGGCAATATGTGGCGCGATGCCTACCACCCCAAGCTTGATTACGCCATCAGCACGCACGACGTTCCGCAAAGCTTTGCGACCGCATGGACCTATCAATTGCCCTACGGTCACGGGCGTCAGTGGGGCGGTAACTCACCGCAGATAGTCAATCAGGTGATTGGAGGCTGGGACCTTTCCGGAGCTATCCGACTCGCGAGTGGGCTACCGTTCCCCAATCCGGTCGAATTCTCCTATAACCCGCTGGGCAATTTTGGATTTCCGGGACCGGGAATGCCGTCCCTCGCGGGCAACCCTAAACCTGCTCACCGGACTACCTCAAACTGGGTCAACATTAATGCCTTCTCCGGAGTCTCCGGAAACTCGGGCAGCCAGGTGACATGCGGTAATGACAACGATCCGTGCCAACCGTTCCCATTCGCCAATGGCGACGAGCCACAGCGCATGACGCAGATCCGCGAAGCCCCGACGAAGAATCTCGATCTCGGAGTTGCGAAGGAATTTGGTCCGGAGCGAGTGCGTACTCAGCTGCGCGGCGATTTTCTGAATGTCTTCAACCATCCAATCTATGGTGGGTCTTATAACATCAGTGACTGTATCGACTGCGGTGATCTGGGCCAGGTCTATGGCACGCGCAATGATCCACGCAACGTGCAGGTCAGTCTGAAGGTCTCCTTCTGAGGCTGCATTCCGACACAGCGGGCACTCGGCGTGACAGTCGAGACCCGCTGTTGTCATTTCTGCCTGACAGTTCGAGCAATTCCTCCTGCACTGAGCATCAAGTTCGGCATTCTGGATTCCTTCCGGCAACCGCCCGAGAAGGTGGAGAAACGGATGCACCGGTTTCCTAAGAGGCTGGCGCTGGCGGCTGTGCTGTTTATGAGCGCCGCACAGACCTATGCGCAGGTGCAGCCCGCCATTCCCGCACCCGACGATCGATACAAGGCCGACATCCTGGTGGTCGTGGCTCATCCCGACGACGACACCGGAGTTTCGACTTACCTGGAGAAGGCGGTTCTCGACGACGGGAAGCGGGTTGCCGTGATCTTTACAACACGCGGCAATTCCGGCCCGAATGCTGTTGGCATGGAGCAAAGCAAGGCCCTGGCCGATGTACGGGAGATGGAGGCGCGGCGTTCTCTTGCGGCGCGGGGCATTACCAACGTCTGGTTCCTGCGCGGGCAGGATACTCCGACGCAGGATGTTCTGCATTCGCTCGAAACGCTGGGACACGGGGCGGCGCTGGAGGAGGTAGTTCGTCTAATCCGGCTAACGCGGCCCGAGGTGATTCTCACCTGGATGCCCGCCTATGTTGCTGGAGAAAATCACGGCGACCATCAGGCTGCGGGCGTCGTTGCCGTCGAGGGATTCGATCTGGCGGATAATCCCACTGTCTTTCCCGAGCAGGTCGACCCTCCGCGATATAACCGAGGTATCGCGAACTATGGCGAGGGTCTGCATCCCTGGCAGGCGAAGAAGCTCTATTTCTTTTCGGATGCAAGCCACCCAGAATTTCTCAAGGGCCACGGGCCAACCTATTCCGCCAGCGATATCTCGCGGACCAAGAAAGTGCCGTACTCCGAGTTGAACCGGCTTGCCTGGAAGGACTATGCAAGCCAGGTTGATTTCAACGAGGAGACCCTGCGTTACTACACCGATATGCCTGAATACCTGGTGCTGGGAAAATCGCTGGTTCGTTCATCAGCCGAAGCGGATGTGTGGGCCGGCATTGGCGATACGCCTGCCCCTTTCCACTCTGAGCCGCAATACGAAGAGGCCGCCGTCTCCGGGATCAGACTGGAACTCGGCGGTCCGTGGGCGTTCTATCGCCGGTTTTACCGTGCGCATGGCCTCACCGCTCTTGAAAACTTAGTGCCGCCGCAGACAGCGCTGAGTGAATCACGGCAACTATGGGTTCCCCTTCTCCTGCAGAACGGTTCAGCAACTGCCGCCGACATTACTGTTCATCCCGATCTGCCAGGCGGATGGACCGGGGATACGAAAGACCGTGCCTATCATGTGGAGGCGGGCGGTACTTACCCGATTTCGGTGTGGCTCACGGCGCCTGCTGAGTCCGATGGGAGCGGAGTCGCAAAGCCGCCGCAAACACTGACCTGGATTGCAACGGAGGGTAATGCTTCCGTCAGCAAAACCTCACTCTCCGTCTATCTTGAATACAATGGCGTGCCGCAATGAAAGAACTTTTCTGAGAAAATCAACTTTCCGTAACAAGTTTCTGTGTTGATGCAATATATCTGTTCCGGCCTCATCGCCAGGCGCCGGACGCAGAACCAGGGAATTGGCCGAGTTCAGGAGCAAATTGCGAGTGTCCAGAAAATTTATCGGACTGTTACCTCTTTTCCTCTTGATCCTCTCCACCGTACTGGCCCAGTCAGGCCAGTGGACTACCTTCGGCCATGATCCTCAGCGCTCGGGTGTTGCAAGCGATGAGCATGCATTCTCTCTCGCCAACGTATCCAGTCTTGGCCTTGTCTGGAAGACTGTCGTTCCCAATGAACCGCTCTATCTGAATGGACTGACCGCACCGCTGATGGTGCGTGGGGTGAAAACAGCTGCAGGAACGAAAGATCTGGTGATCGTGGCTGCCAGCTCCGATCATATCTTTGCGCTCGATGCGGGAACCGGGGAACTGGCATGGAAGGTGGATTTCACGGCGAATCAGGCTCGGCCGGACGGAGGCGGCTGGCTGTGCCCGATGGCGCTGAACGCTACCCCGGTTATCGACACCAACCAGGAAAGGGTTTTTGTCATTGCCGGGGACGGTCGCCTCTATACTCTGGCACTCGCGGACGGGCATCCACTTATCCCGCCTGCTCAGTTCGTGCCCGCATACTCCAAAATGTGGAGCCTGAATTACTCCGGCGGCGTTCTCTATGCGTCTATATCGCAGGACTGCAACCATGCGGCATCAGGCATTGCCGCTCTCGATCCGGAAGCGCCGGGCAGACCTGTGGTTCGATTCTTCAGCGCGGTCAATGGGGGAGCGGGAATCTGGGGCCGAGGGGGAGCATCGGTTGGCTTCGACGGATTTATCTATGGCGCGACGGGCGATGCCCCCTTCGATCCTGCTGCCGATGAATATGGCGACACCGTTCTGAGACTTACGCCGCGCACTCTTCAGGTTGCGGGGTACTATACGCCGTCGATTTGGCAGTATATTACGCGGCGCGATCTGGATATGGGTACGTCGACGCCAGTCATCTTTCGCTGGGGCAATCGGGTGCTGACGGCGGTCGGCGGCAAAGAGGGCGCGATCTACGTTACGGATACAGCGGCGATGTCAGGTCCCGATCATCATCAGGCAGCTTATATCTCCCCGCGCTACACCAATGCCTCACAGACCTTCGAAGGACAGGGAATCTGGGGAGGAATGACTGCGTGGAAAGATGCCGCCGGTCAAACATGGCTCTATGTGCCTTCCTGGGGTGTGCCGACGGAAGCCGCAAAATTCCCGGTCTCCTACAGTCCGGTAACCGCGGGCAGCATCATGGCCTTCAACGTGGTCGCCGATTCGTCCGGAAAGCCGATCCTGAAGCCTGCCTGGATTTCATCCGATATCGCAGTGCCGGATCCCGCAGCTATTGCGGGCGGGGTGCTCTTCGTGCTCGGCACGGGCGAGAACACGCAACAGGTAACCGCGGGCGACATCTCTCAGTTACTTGAAGGCCGAGAGAATCGCAATACAGGCCATGCTATCCTGCATGCCCTGGATGCCCGCACGGGCAAGGAGCTATGGTCCAGCGGCGATGCCATGAGCGGCTGGACGCATTTCTCCGGACTCGCCATTGGAGATGGGAAGATCTTTGCGACGACCCACGACGGAGCAGTTTATGCCTTCGGCCTGCGCGCGGCAGGGGCACCCGCCCCGCGCACAACCGTGATTCCGGGTCCTCCACCAAAGCCCAAAGCTGCGCCGCAGACGAGCCATACTGTAGCGGCAACTCTTCCGGAATGCGGTAACGCTACCGTCGTCTTCCAACAGCGTTGTGCGTTGTGTCACGGACCGGCGGGGCAGGGCATTCCGTCTTCGCGCACGCCCGACTTCACCAGCAGCGCGTGGCAACTGGGAAAGACGGATCAGGAATTAGTGGATGCCGTAACCAACGGCACAGATAAAGGCATGCCGGCGTTTAGCGGGCAACTCAACGCGCAGGACATCGATCAGCTGATTCACTGTCTGGTTCGTGGCCTCGGTACCGCTCCGCAGGGACGATAGTCGTTGCGGAGCAGAGCCTTAGAGTGCGGTCTGGAGGGACCATCGCTGAGCATCGGCGAAGCATTCTTGCGCGATCTGAGTCAGCACCAGCGACTGTTGCCAGCGATCGCCTTCTTCTCGCCCTTCGAATACCCGGGCATAGTAAATATCTGAAGCCAACAGCTCCGCCGCAAAGCAAAATGCCGGCGCAGCATCCTCCTGTGCCAGCCAAGCGCGAAATACCTCGGTCCAGATCCGGCGAAAATGTTGCACGTACGGCAGGGAACCAGCATGCTCGAGGTCTCCGATGTCTACCTGCATGCACCCTGGGCTGCCGATGCGGCCATGCATAAACCGTACGCGCTCGATGACGGGCCGGAGGAATGCGATCTTCTCCTCGAAATCGCCGTAAACCATCTCCTGGCCGGTGTACCAATGCGAGAAATCACCGTTGAATCGAAGCTGCGGATACCGGCGTGCAAACTGAACGGTCCGCCACATATCCTGAAACAGGGTTGCGCGATGGGTCTCGACGTACAGTGGAAGCGACGACCCAGCTGAAGCGCTGAGAACGGACTCGATCAGCTGCGCGGCGACATCATCCTCTTCGATTCCCCAGCCCACATGTAGGGTCAGGCACTCCAGACCTGCCTGGGTCGCCTCTTCTGCGAGACGGAAGGCATCGTCCGGATGGTTCACGCGGCCACTGCCACAGACGCCCAGACCGAGGTTGCGGGACAGCGAGACGAGTTCGACATCCAGCGGCTCGATCAATTGGACGCCGTCATAGCCGGCCTCCTGAATCGCCTCCAGCCATCCGGCGCGCGGGGTGGGCAATCCGTGCGTCGCGAGCCAATTGTAGTAGCAGCGTAAGGTTCGTTGCTGTGTATCGGGCATCGATGGTCTCTTGAGAGAATTCAGTCTTCGTTGTAAGACGATGGTAAACAGGAAGTCACTGGGCTTCCAGCGCAGTAGGGTTCTCGTCGGTGCTCCGGAAAGGCGTGAATCGCCGCGGCGAAAATAGCGCAATGTCATGGCGTGATTTCCCGGTCACGGCGAGGTCGCCAAGAATCTCGCCGATTACCGGCGCGAATTTGAATCCGTGTCCGGAGAAACCGGCCGCCACGATTACTTCCGGATGGCCAGGATCGGGACCGATGACGAAATGTTCGTCCGGCGTCATGGTGTAGAGGCAGATCTCTGCCCGGACCAGACGGCCCGCAAGCGACGGCAAGGTGGTCTCCAGCCGGTCGCGGATGGCCTGCTGATCTTCAGGGCGAACTGCACGGCGCACAGTTTCCGGCGTGCACAGTTCTTCGCTTCCGTGCGCCGCTACTTTCACCCCTTCCGATTCTGGTCCGGTGAGTGGAAATCCGTAGAGCACCGGCTTCCCGCTCTCCGCCTCGAACAAATAGATGGGCAAGCAGCTTTCCCGAAATCGGTCGATCGTTTCCTTTGGCTCGAACCAGAAAACCACCTGACGCGTTATTCGGAGTGGCAGGTTCATCTCCGCCAGGAGATGAGGCGCCCACGGCCCGGTGGTTATGATGAGTCTCTCCGCCGCATAGCTCCCACGCGCGGTCTTAACGGTAACGCTACCCGGGCCGCGGGCACTCCATTCCAGCACCGGCTCGTCAAGGTGCAATTGCGCGTCTGCGCTGGCCGCCTGCCTCAGCATTTGTTCTATACATACTTCCGGGACCAGATATCCGGCGTCGCGCTCAAACAGAGCTACCGCATCAGGATCAACGCGGAAGACAGGCCAGCGCTTCTGGATCTCCTTCGCAGAAAGCAGTTCGTGCGGCAGACCGAATTGCCGCGCGCTCTCTGCACTGCGCGGCACAAGCTGTCCATCGCGATGTGAAATCATGAGGCCGCCCGTCCAGTGCATCAGCTGGCGTCCGCTGTCGCGCTCCATCTTCTCCCATAACTCGCGGGCTCGCAGCAAAAGCGGCACGTAACGGGGATCTTCCCAGTATGACTGGCGGTAGATGCGCGACCGCCCATGCGAGGAGCCGTGCGCGTGCGGAGGGGCATACCGATCGAAGCCGAGAACATGATGCCCGTTCATTGCCAGCCACGCGGCGGCGGCGCTTCCCATTGCTCCCAATCCAATCACGATAACGTCGGCCACAGCTGCTGCTTTCCGGGGCTGCTGTTCCAGGCAGTCCTGCGTCATAGAGAATTTGCTGTTTGTTCCGTGAGACCGCGGTACTAATACATCCAGCTGCAGTCGCTGGTGAAATCCGTTATTGGTGAACGCTGCCACGTGCTTCCGGTTTTTTCAACTACAAAGATGCCCCCGGTTCCGCAAAAGCCCCCGCAGTTCTTGATGATCGATACAAGGGCGCGCGTGTGGGCATGGTTGAAACCCGGAATCCCAAGGAAGCGCACATGCCTGATCTGCTGGTATTTCTCGCAGCCCGCGGCGTTTCGCCCATGCGACTGGAGGCAACTCTGTGCCTGGACCACTTCGTTGTTAGCCAGCACCTGATATTCCTGCGGGATCGTGAATTTCGGTTCCCATTGATGACTCTGCTGATTGGCAGCTACAAACGCATCGGCCATCTCGTGTTCCTCGGCCGTGGATGGTTTCAAACAACTGCCTCCGACCTGCGGAATATCGGTCACCGAGTTCTCAGCAAAGACCAGCGGTTCCTGCACGAAAGCCTGGTACAGCGCGGAGTAAACCGCATAGGCCTCGGCGGGTGCTGTTCCGCCCCCGGGCTGGTTGAGTGGGCTTGCTTTTGACAGGTCGGGCACTGCTTCCCCGGGCGTCCTCGTGATGTGCCGCCGCGGAGCGAGGCGCACCCACAGCAGAACCACCGCCAAAACTACCAGGCTCACTCGCAACCACAAGCGCCACGAGGCACGCATTCACCGCTCCTGTTGAAGAAGAACTCTGCGGTAGATTCCGCCGCCGCTGCTGGCATTGTAAGCTTTCATTCGATTATGGCCACACAGACCAGGCGAATAGGCGAGCGGCTCGAGATGAGAGCACCTGGCGCAACACATGACTTGCACCCTCGACGGCTCATCCCATATGGATGGTCAGCACTCGGAGCCATCAGACCCATCGCTCTCTTCCGGGTAAGATGGATGCGGCCGCTGAATCGTGCAGGGACGGGGACCAGGCACGGGGAACACGAAAACCGTCACCATGACCCGACCGCTTTGCGCGTGGCCGCGGGTAGCGCAATACAACGGAACCGGCGACCCGAACGCCGCTGCCAGCTTCAGGTGTGTGGAGAGGAAGTAGCCGAGTCACTGATTCATCCCCGGAGATTCCTGCGGGCGTCGGCTTGACAAGCAGGAAAGTCCGCAGGCCCTGGCCTGAATAGTGGTTCACAGCAGCAGGATATCTTTGCACATCGAAACAAGCCCGTTGGTATACGCCTGATAGT
The DNA here is from genome assembly GCA_963825195.1 of uncultured Acidobacteriota bacterium. Taxonomy (GTDB): domain Bacteria; phylum Acidobacteriota; class Terriglobia; order Terriglobales; family Acidobacteriaceae; genus Palsa-343. The sequence continues at coordinate 1,190,217 of CAWGSD010000005.1, read as the reverse complement.
CGCCGCGGGCAGAAATCACACTGATTATGCGTCTGGGAAGGTTTCGCGGCAGATTCATCCGATGGCGAAGGTGTTCAATTTTGCCTTCGATCTCCTGTAAGTGTGTATCGAAGTCAGCGCCTGGCTTTTGAATCCAACGCATACGCAATTCCTCAAACTGTTGAATGGTGGAGAAGCATTGGGAGTTGCCGACGCGGCGCGCCTTGCCGATACGCGCCGCCAGCGAATCCGGGGGCAATCCGGCGTGCTGGCTGCCGTGGACCCGATAGGCAATCAGAGGTTCATCAATGGCGCCTATGCCGGAATAGAGAGCCAGCATCCAGGCAATCCATCCGTCGTGCATCCATCCAGGCGATACCGGAAGAAGCAGGGCGCGCAGGTTCGCACGAAACATGAGAGTGGCGCCGGTTACCACGTCGTGCTGCACCAGGCTCCGGATCAGAGAATGCTCCACATGGAGGGACAGCTTTTGCGGCCGATAATGGATACGCTGCCAGAGACGATGCGTGGATTGCCCGGAGTTTTCGTCCATCAGTGTGGCGTCGGAGAACACGCCGCCCAGCGTTGGATCAGCATCGAGAGCCCGCGACAGCCGCGAGAGCTTTTCGGGAAACCACAAGTCATCCTGGTCGCAGAGCGCAATCAGTGCACCCTGGCAAAGCGAAATCGCCTTCTCGAAATTCCTTACAGGGCCCAGATTCTGATCATTCCTGAAAAGCCGTACAGAAAAGGGCGCCGAGCAAGCGAAGTTTTCAATGATCTTGATCGTTTCATCCGACGAGCCGTCGTCACAGACCACCAGTTCATCCGGCTGCAGTGACTGAACACGAATACTGCCTAGCTGCTCGGGAAGGAAGCGAGCGCCATTATAGGTGCACATGGCGACCGATATTTGCATGCCGCTAATTCATAACCTCCGAAATCCGTAGAGGGCATCCGATTCGAGGCATCTGCTTCCCCACGACAGGTTCCGGCAGGCGCCGATGCCGGCAGGAATCTATGGTCCCATGCCCGCCGCGACTTCTGTTTCCGCAGGCCGGCGAGCCAGCGATCGAGCTATGTGCCGGTCAGGACCTTGTTTCCTTTCTTAACCGGCTCGGGCCCTCATTCAATTATGGAAGCAAAGAGCTCTGCCATCCTATAGCGCGAAGAACTCATCCATAGCATCGTCCCATAGCGGGGCGATCCCTGTGAACACGTACGATCAACGATCGCCTGCCGGCAAGTCCCGCCTGCATTCCCCGGCCGACTGCGAAGGGCTACATGCGCCTTCGGGGCAACACTGGCGTCTTCCATTGAACTGTTAACCTTGGAGTGAAGGGTTTCGACACGGATGTGGCAAACACGAAAGGTCCTGCAGGGCTCTGCGTCCAATCTGGCGCGGGTTATCCTGACGATGGCACTTGCGCTGGTATTGCCCCCTTTGCTTGTGCATCGACTGGCGCCCGCGGAGTATGGTGCATGGGTTCTCATCCTGCAGTGCAGCGGCTACATCAGCCTGCTCGATTTTGGGATGCAGACTGCAATCGGGAAGTTTGTGGCGGAATACGACGCCACCGGTGATCGCATCTCTGCCAGCCATATTCTAAGCAGTTCCGTTGCCATCCTTTGCATCAGTGCAGTGGCCGGAATACTGGTGATCGTCACGATTGCGTGGCGCGTGCCCCATCTGTTCCATCAAATGCCCGCTTCCCTGATCGGCGACGTGCGGATGGGTATCCTCGCAGTGGGACTCTCAACTGCGTTTGCGCTTCCCTTCAATGCGTTTCTGGGTGCCTTCACGGGGCTGCAGCGTTATGGATTTCCCACTGCCTTAGCAATGATCAGCAAGCTTCTTCAATCCACTACTTTAGTCATCCTGCTTCTGATGCATAGCGGGCTGAACCAGTTGGTGTGGGTGCTTGGCTGCTTCAATCTGGTCACCGGGTTGAGCCAATACGCGGGATGGAAGAGATATGCGAGTGACCGGCTCGATTTTGCATGGCGGTTTGTCAGCCGTCAGACAGCGATGCGGCTGGCGAAATATGGAGGGGTCCTTTCGATCTGGACTGTGGCCGGTCTGTTCATCAGCGGCCTGGATCTGGTGATTGTGGGGCACTATGACTACGGCAATACAGGATATTATGGCATCGCCACGTCAGTTACTAACTTCATGCTGTTGGTTATCGGCGGCATGTTTAGTCCACTCCTGCCGGCGGTATCGTCGCTGCAGGCCGGGCGGACCCACCATGCGATCGGCGAGGTGACGGTCGACTCTACGCGATACTGCGTTCTGCTCCTTGGCCTGTTTGGCATTCCGCTGACATTTGGAGGGTATCCGTTACTAAGCCTCTGGGTGGGGCATCAGTATGCGGCGCGAAGTCTGACGTTTCTGCAGTTTCTGATTATCGGCAATGTTATTCGCCAGTTGGGCTACCCCTATTCTGTCGCAGTCATTGCTACGGGCAAGCAGCATCTTGCCACCATAGCGGCTGTTTCAGAAGCGATTGTGAATATCGTTGTCAGCCTGTTTCTGGTGCGGCGAATCGGCGCGGTTGGTGTGGCAATTGGAACCGTAATTGGCGCATTGGTGAGCGTGATTCTGCATCTGATGATCAGTATGAGGTATACGCAGACGGCTATTCCGATGTCGCGCATTCGCTTTGTTATGCAGGGATGGTTGCGCCCGCTGCTTTGCATTCTCCCCTCGCTGCTGCTGATTCCGGTGTGGAGCCGGTTTTCGATGCTGCCATGGAAAATGCCATGGCTTCTGGTGTGGTGCGCTGCCACACTGTTCATTACCTGGCAGGTCGCCCTCACGAGCACGGATCGCAATCGACTCGGCGCGACTTTCTCAAAGCTGACGCGCCTGGGCGCCGTGCGAACCGTCTGAGTATTCAGAATGAAGATCGGCGTTGTTACGGTTACCTTCAACAGTGGCCAGGTTCTGGAAGACTTCCTGTCCTCCCTGAAGGCCCAGACTCATTCTGATTATCGGCTCTATGCCGTCGATAATGCGTCGACTGATAACACCAGAGCTTACCTGGGGGAACATATGCTGCCGGGAAGTGCACTTATTCAGAACACGGAGAACGTCGGCTTTGCCGCAGGCACGAATCAGGGTATCCGCCGAGCGATCGGTGACGGATGTCAGGCCGTCCTTGCCGTGAATAACGATGTGCTGTTTGGGCCGGACCTTGTGGAGCAGCTGGTTGATGGCCTGCGCCGCCACGACTGTGCCATGACGGCGCCCATGATGTATTATCACCAGCCGCCTGACCGGATCTGGTCGGCGGGAGGGACTCTGCAGCCGTGGCTGGGCTTCCGCAGTGCTCATCGCGGCGAGAATGAGACCGACCACGGTCAGTATGCTGTTCCCTGCCGGATCACATTTGCTCCGCTGTGCTGTGTCCTCATTCGCAGCAGCGTATTCGATCAAGTCGGGCTGCTCGACGAGCGGTATTTTACCTATGTCGAAGATGTGGACTTCATGTACCGTTGTCTGCGGGCCGGCGTCGCGCTGTGGTATGTCCCTGAAGCGCGGCTCTGGCACAAGGTGAACAGCCTGACTGGAACCGCTTCCCCCTTCTCACTTCGCTTTGGCGCTCGCAACCGGGCATACTTCGTCGCCAAGCACCTGTCTTCGGTTTCCGGTTGCTTACTGAATGCACTGTACCCGACCTACTACCTGATGCGGTTTCTCTCCGGGATCGACAGCCGGCACACCTGCCGCATTCGACTCGCAGCGTGGGCGGAAGGGCGGCGTATGATCAGCCAGCAGCCTGAGGTGCGTCTATAATCGGGCGAAGCGAATCGCTCATGCGACAGCGCACTGCACACAAGGCCGATGCGGGGCAGTCAATCGCACCCTGCACAAACGGGAAGGATACGTGACGCCCCGCCGCCGATGGCGCATTGGATGGCTGCTGGCGCTGGGTGTGCTGGTCAATTATTTCGACCGTGTCAACCTGTCCGTCTCGCATGACGCTCTGATTGCGGGTTTTGGTATCTCCGATATCACCTTCGGCTATCTTCTCGGCGCCTATAACTGGACTTATGCCCTCTGCCAGCTTCCCGTCGGTATCGTACTCGACCGTCTGGGAGTGCGTCGCGTAGGTCGGGTCAGTACCCTCATCTGGAGCATCGCTTCGTTCGCCGCGGGGATGACGCCAAACATCGCAGGCTTCTTTGGCGCGAGGTTCCTGCTCGGCGTCGGGGAAGCGCCGACTTTCCCCGCAAATGCCAAAGCCGTGGGAAATTGGTTCCCACAGGAAGAACGGAGTTTCGCCACCAGCCTTTTCGATGCCGCCGCCAAATTTGCTCCGGCCGTCGGCGTTCCGCTGATCGGTATCCTTCTGCTGCACATGGGCTGGCGTCTCAGCTTTGCCGCCACGGGCGCCGTCAGCCTTGCTTATTTTGTCCTCTTCTTTGCCATCTACCGGGAACCGGAAGAAGATGAGGGACTGAGCCCCCAGGAGTTGGCCCTGATCCGTGCGGATGGACATCCCGCCGATATCCCCGTTCATCAGCAGTCCTCGATTGGTTATCTGCTTCGCCAGCGGAAAGTCATTGGTCTGGCTCTGGGCTTTGGTTCTTATAACTATGTCCTTTATCTGCTTCTGTACTGGCTGCCAACTTACTTATCGGAATCGCTGCACGTCGACCTGCTGCATTCGTTCGTGTATACCGGGGCGCCTTGGCTGGTGGCCACGGCCACCGATCTTTTTATTGGTGGGCTGCTGGTCGATATGCTGATCCAGCGTGGCTGGAATCAGAGCCGTGTCCGCATGGCTGTTCTCGTGATCGGCACTGCGTTTGGTCTGGGAATCCTCGGCTGCGGCTGGGCCCATGGCGCCAGGCAGGCGCTTGTCTGGATCAGCATTTCCATCGGGGGATTATCCGCGGCGGCGCCGGTAGGCTGGTCGCTTCCGTCCCTGATCGCGCCCCATGGGTGCGTGGGCCGGGTTGGTGGAATCCTGAACTTCTCCAACCAGGTTTCCGGTATCGTCGCTTCCATCATTACCGGATATTTCTACGCTCGGCACGCGTACACGGGAGCCTTCGCGGTTGCAGTGGGCTATCTGGTCGTCGGCATTGGCGCATACCTGTTTCTGCTCCAGGACATTCGCCGCGTTCCTGCTGCCGACTAAGGGTTCTTCCGGGGCAGGGCGCGCATCGCTCCGGTCGAGATCCCGCCGTCCACCAGCAGGGTTTGTCCGGTGATATAACGGCTGGCCTCCGATGCCAGAAACACGACAGCCCCGTCGAGGTCGTCGGGTGCCCCAGGCCTTTTCAACGGAATGCGCTCGACGAGGTAATCGACCCACTCCTGATTTTCGTAGAGCACCTGATTCTGGCGAGTCCTGAACCAGCCCGGGGCCAGGCAGTTCACCGTCACTCCGTGCGGACCCCAGTCATCGGCGAGGCTCATGGTGAGCTGGCGAATGCCGCCGCGGCTTGCTCCATAGGGCGCGAGGCCGGCATAACCGGCTACGCTCGTGACTGAGCCGATATTGATGATGCGTCCGTAGCGGCGCGCGACCATGCCGCGCGCGATCGCCTGCGCGACGAAGAAGCTGCCCCGCAGGTTCGTCTCAACCACGAGATTCCAGTCGTCCCAGCTGACGTCGAGCGCAGGCTTGCGCACATTGCATCCGGCATTGTTCACCAGGATGTGAACCTGCCCGAACGCGGCCTCCGCTTCGGCAGCCATCTTCTGAATACTCGCGAAATCGCGTACATCGAGCGCCAGCGAAACCGACTTTCGCCCTAAACTCCGAATTTCCGCCTCGAATTCCGAGAGGGTCTCGGGATGGCGGCTGGTCAGGATCAGGTCAGCTCCGGCCCTGGCCAGAGCGCGCGCAAAGTACTGTCCCAGTCCGCGGCTCGTGCCTGTCACCAGCGCCACCTGACCGGAAAGATCAAAAAGGGTATCGCTCATCGGGCGCCCTCCGGTTGTGGCGCCAGCACGATCTTCATCAGATTGGGCTCGTGGGCATACAACCGCTCGAACCACCGCGGCCCCTCTTCAAGCGGCGCAACAGCAGTAATCAGCGGCTTCACCTGAATTTTTCCGCTGCTGACCATCTGAATCGCCTCGGGGTATTCACCCGAGGAGGCGGCCGTGCCCTGCAGTCGCAACTGCCGGCTCACTACGACCTGCAGCGGTATCGTGACCTGCGGGGTGATGTTGCCGATCAGCGTGACGGTTCCGCCTTTGCGTACCGATTCGATGGCGGCCTGCACCGTCTCATTACGCCCCACCGCTTCGAGAGCCACATCTACGCCGGTCCCGGTGCGACGGTACACTTCCTGTGCCAGCTCCGATCCGGACAGATGCAGGACCTCCGTGGCACCCATGGCTTCGGCGAGGCGAAGACGCGTCGTATCCACATCGGCGATCATGACACGGGAACATCCTGCCGCGCGAGCTGCCTGCATCGTGAGCAGGCCGATCATGCCGGCCCCGATCACCACCGCGGTCTCGCCTCCGTGCAGATCGCTAACCTTCACCGCATGCAGTGCAACCGACACCGGCTCCAGCATCGCCGCTTCAGCAAAGGACATGGTGGCAGGCAGCCGGTGCACAATCCGCTGCGGGACGGTTACGTATTCTGCGAAGGCGCCGGCGCGACGATATTCGCCGCAGGAAACCCCTACGACCTGCCGGTTATCGCAGAGATTCACTTCGCCGCGCAGGCAGAAGGCGCATTGCCCGCAATACACGGTGGAATCAAAGGTGACGCGATCGCCGACCTGCGCGGAGGTTACGCCATCGCCCATAGCGGCGACTGTACCTGCGGCTTCGTGCCCCATGACCAGCGGTGGAATACGCCTCCCCGAAGAACCGTCGTACCCATGCACATCGCTGCCGCAGATGCCGCATGCGGCAATCCGGATGAGCACCTCGCCCGGGCCGGGAACCGGCTGCGGCACATCCTGCAACTCCAGGTGCTTATATTCACTGAGAACCAGTGCCTTCATGCATCCAGTGTGCCACGGTCGAGACCGCTGTGCGCCAGCGACTGCCCGGCGCGACAGTGAGCGGGGAGTCGGCGACGCCATACTTTCATCATCCGAACCCAGCATCCCGGCATCTGAAACAAGAAAGGAGACTTCCGATGCAGAAGCGGAAACTGGGCCGATCCGGTCCTGAGGTACCGCCCATTGTGCTGGGCGGCAACGTCTACGGCTGGACCCTGTCCGAGACCGACACTTTTCATCAACTCGAGCGCGCGGTCGACGCGGGGCTCAACTTCATTGATACCGCCGACGTATATTCGCGCTGGGTTCCCGGCCATCAAGGCGGCGAGTCGGAAACAATTCTCGGCAACTGGTTCGCAAGCTCCGGCCGTCGCAAAGACGTGTTTCTCGCTACGAAGTGCGGTGTCGATATGGGAGAAGGAAAGAAAGGGCTCAGCAACCGCTACATTCTCGAGGCGGTCGATGCATCGCTGCGCCGGCTTCAAACCGACTATATCGACCTGTACCAGGCCCATCGCGACGACCCGGAAACGCCGCTGGAAGAGACACTGTCTGCTTTCGATCAGCTGGTGAAATCCGGTAAGGTCCGGTATATCGGCGCCTCCAACTACTCCGGTGCTCGCCTGGCGGAGGCTCTTGAAATCAGCAAAAAGAACGGGCTCGCCAGCTATGTCTCGCTGCAGCCGCACTACAATCTCGTGGAGCGTGCGACCTACGAGACCGAACTGCTTCCGGTTATCGAGAGATATGAAATCGGCGTGATTCCCTACTTTGCGCTGGCTGCCGGATTCCTCACCGGCAAATACCGGGAAGGGGCGGACGCCTCGAAATCAGCGCGCGGCCAGATGGTGCAGAAGTACTTCAACGATCACGGGTTCGCGGTTGTGGATGCGCTCATCGAAGTAGCCGCCGCCCGTCATTCCACGCCCGGCCGTGTTGCATTGGCCTGGCTGCTCGCCCAGCAGGGAGTAACGGCGCCGATCGCCAGCGCTACCAGCGACAGGCAACTGGACGATCTTATCGCGGCTGCCGAGTTAAGGCTGAGCGAGTCAGACGTCATCCGCCTCAACGAGGTCAGCGCGCCGGTTGCGGCGTAGGGAGCCTTTTGCGCCCTGACGCAATCAAAATCGTCAGGGCGCTCCCCCTGCCTCAAATCTTTACAAGCGTTGCAGTGCCCACCTCCTGCTCCAGGAGAAAATCCCGCACGATGCCGGCAGCCAGCCACCATCCGTACGCGGTGCCTGACCTGCATCGGCAGGGCTTTTGCAGCCCGCGCACGGCTTGCGGGAAAAGATATTCTGGCAAACTGAAAGCAGCCTTACGGGACCTGCCGCCCCTCACCCTCCGCAAGCACCCAGAATTGCTGCGACTCGCTCTCTTCTGCCAGCGCTCTCCGCAGGCGCTCCACCGGAGCTGTTTCGCCATCGTCGGCCAGCGCAAACGTCCCGAAGTGAACGGCGACGGCGACCTCCGCGCCGACGATGCCTTTGACCTCAACTGCCTGCTCCGGCGTCATGTGCATCGGTCCCATGAACCACTCCGGCTCGTACGCGCCAATAGGCAGCAGTGCCAGCCGGATGGGCGCGAACCGCTCCCCTACTTCGGCAAAGAAGCCTCCGAATCCACTGTCGCCGGCGTAGTAAATCCTGCCCCCTTCGGACTCCACCACCCAACCGCACCACAGCGCGCGGTTCCGATCGAAGGGGGTGCGAGCCGAGAAGTGTTGCGCCTGCACACAATGGATATGCATGCCGCTCCAACTCTGCCCCTGTCCCCAATCCAACTCATGCACATCGCGCAATCCGGCCCCGCGAATCAGGTCAGCCACACCCAGGGGGCAAAAGACGGTCGGCTGGTGAACGGCCGCGAGGCGCCGCAACGTGGGTATATCCAGATGATCGTAGTGATTGTGACTGATCAGAATGCAGTGGATCGGGGGCAGATCCTCGAATCGAATCCCCGGAGCCCGGTGCCGCCGCGGTCCTGAAAAGCTCACCGGGCTGACTCGCTCCGACCACACAGGATCGGTCAGAATATTGATTCCCTCGGTCTGCAGCAGCACCGTCGAATGGTTCACAAACGTGACCCGGAGCGCATTGCCTTCGACCTGTGCCGGCGGCTTCGGCCCTGGTTCGGAAGGAATCCAGTTCCTCCAGGGGCCAACCTTCCGCGTCGCAATCCAGCGCAGGAGTTGACGAGATCCGTGCTCCGCCACACCCGGATTGAAGAATCGCCCCTTCTGAAAATGTTCTACGGGCTGATAGGTTTTAAGCACTTCCGGCACAGTGGACTGCGATCCAGGCATGTTCTAAAAGATGCTCAGTTGCAGGGAACGGCGCAAATTCGGCACCTGCGCTGTTAGGGGCGCTCCCCCAAAGCACAGGGGAGGGGAGAGCGTCGTCCTACTGATTTGCCTCACCGGCTTGCCTCGCCGGCCGCTGCCTGGACAACCGCATAAAACGCCGGCTTCGGCTGTCCACTGCGGTCGAACAGCAACGGATAGCTCGTCCGTCCTTTCACCGGCCAGTTGTTCTTCCACGAATCGCCGTCCGTCACTCCCCAGAAGGTCACCCGCGTCACCGCGTCGCGATGCTTCAGGAACACTCGAAACAAATCAGCGTAGCGCTTCGCCAGCGCCTCCTGCATTTCCTGCGGCAGCCCGTTCACATGTGGATTGAGCCCTGTACTCGCTTCCAGATTGAGACTCTCTCCGGCTGCTACCTGCCGGGCGGGAGGTGGCAGCACGTCCATGTCCAGCTCTGAAATCACAACCTTCACGCCCAGCTGTGCGAATGCCTCGATGGTATGGCCTTCCTGTTCCACCGCAGGCCACGACAAATTGTCGTGTCCCTCCAACCCAACGGAGGTGATTGGAACACCTTCCGCCTGCAGCTTCTTTATCAGCGAAATCACGCCATTGCGCTTTGGCTCATTCTCCAGGCTGTAGTCGTTGTAGGTGAGCTCTGCGTGCGGATCGGCTTCGTGTGCATACTCGAACGCTTTCTCGATATAGTCATCGCCGATGATATCTTTCCAGCCCGTCCGGCGCAGCGTGCCGTCTTCGTTCAGCGCCTCGTTGACCACGTCCCAGCTCTGAATCCGTCCTTTATAGCGGCCAACCACGGTTTGGATGTGCTCGCGCATGCGCGCCAGCAGCGCTTCGCGCGTGAGCAAATTTCCTTTGGCATCGCGATAGACCCATGGTGGAGTTTGGCTGTGGCAAATCAGGCTGTGGCCCACGATGAACATGTGGTGCTTCTCGCCGTACGCCACATACCGATCGGCGAGATCGAAGTCGTAGATACCCGGCTGTGCGTGGACACTCGTCCACTTCAACGCATTTTCCGGCGAGATGGAGTCGAATTGCGCGTCCACAATGGCATCCCCGCGCACGTCCTCCCCGGTAATCTGCGCTGCGTTGATCGCCGCGCCGATCAGGAAGCTTCCCCGGCAGGCTTCTCGCAACGAGGTCGGCGCGGTCGCCACCATTCCGGCCACCATCAGGACTGCTGCTGCCGGACGCAAAGGCAAAGCCACGCCGCCTCCATCTCCTGATCGATTTTCGAGGCGCCCGCCAGCAAATTCACTCCATCCGAGGGCGCCCGCCCTGCCGCTCCCGGCTCGCGGGGTCGGTCAAACTCCTTTCGATAAAATAAACCTATGCTCCAACTCTCCGGCGCCGGTAAGCGATTCGGCCCACGCCTCCTTTTCGAGAACGCAGACTGGCTGATTACACCGAACGAGAAAACCGCCCTGGTCGGAGCCAACGGGGCGGGCAAATCCACGCTGATGAAGATCCTCGGCGGTATGGATTCACTCGATTACGGTTCGATGCAGCGTATGCGCGGCATGAGCATCGGTTATTTGCCTCAGGACGGCCTCAGCCTCTCCGGTCGGACCGTTTTCGATGAGTGCCTCAGCGTCTTCGACGAACTGCGCGCCATGGAGCGTGAGTTCGAGGCGCTCTCCACGTCGCTCTCCGAGCTCGATCCCGCGAGTGCCGAATACGCCTCGGTGGCGGATCGTTTCTCGCACATCGAATCCCGCCTCCGCCACCACAACGTCTATGCGCTCGATGCGGAAGTCGGAGGCGTGCTGACCGGGCTGGGCTTCTCCAAAGAGGACTGGACGCGCCGCACCGAAGAGTTTTCCGGCGGCTGGCAGATGCGCATCGCTCTGGCGAAGCTGCTCCTCCAGCAGCCCGACCTGCTCCTCCTCGACGAGCCGACCAACCATCTCGACCTCGAAACGCGCAACTGGCTGGAGAACTATCTCTCCTCCTGGCCCAACGGCTACATCCTCATCTCCCACGACCGCTACTTCCTCGACGTCACCGTCAACAAGATCGTGGAAATTTGGAACAAGAGCCTGCACTTTTACCACGGGAATTACGAGAAATACCTGACGCAGAAGGCCGAGCGCCGGGCCCAGCTGGAGTCCGCTTACCGCAACCAGCGCGAGCACATCGAGCATCTCGAGGCTTTTATCAGCCGCTTCCGCTATCAGGCGACGAAAGCAAAGCAGGTGCAGAGCCGTATTAAGGAACTGGAGAAGATCGAGCGCATCGAAATTCCTCTCGAAGAGCCGACCCCGCACTTCACCTTTCCGCAGCCGCCGCCCTCGGGGCGAACGGTGGTGGAAGTCTCCGGACTTTCCATGCAGTATGGCGATAAGAAGGTGCTCAAGGATGTCAACTTCACTATTGAGCGAGGTGACCGGATAGCGCTGGTCGGCGTTAACGGAGCGGGGAAATCGACGCTGATCCGCCTGCTCTCCGGACAGGAATCCCCTGCGACGGGCACGCTGAAGCTCGGTCACAATGTGGTGGCTGAATATTTTGCGCAGGATCAGTACAAGGTTCTTGACCCCGCGGCGCGCATGCTCGAAGACATCGGCCGCACCGCGCCCAAAGTTGCGGAAAAAGACCTGCGCAGCCTTCTCGGTTGCTTCCTGTTCTCCGGGGACGACGTGTTCAAGCCGTTAGGCGTGCTCTCCGGCGGGGAGCGCAATCGCTATGCTCTCGCCCGAATCCTGGTTAGTCCCGCCAATTTTCTGCTCCTCGACGAGCCCACCAACCATCTCGATCTGCGCGCCAAAGACGTTCTGCTCGAAGCCATCGGCAAATTCAATGGCACCGTGATCTTCGTTTCCCACGATCGCTATTTCATCGATGGCCTGGCACAGAAAGTCTTCGAAATCGCAAAGGCGGAGGATTCCTCACGGGGATCGCAGATGCACGTCTTTCCCGGCAACTACGAGGATTACCTGTGGCGAAAGGAAGGCGGAGCCGCAGCCCTGGCTGAGGAGACCGCTGCCGCTGCCGGTTCTCCCCTGCAATCAGCGCCGCAGCCCGTTGCCGTGGAAGTTCCGCCCAGCGCGCAGGTCTCGGCGAAGCGCCTCAACCCCATCAAGCTGCGCCAGATGCAGGAACGGCTGGCTCAGCTCGAGGCCGAGATCCCCGGCGTCGAGAATTCGCTGACGGAAACCGAGCAGGCACTGGGTATTTATGTCAGTGCCGAAGAAACCCAGCGTCTTTCGACAGCACTGACCGCGCTGCGCCAACGCCAGGCTTCCCTGACAGCTGAGTGGGAAGAGCTTTCGCTTCAGTTAGAAGAGCAATCTGTCAGCGGCTAACAGAGACTCCGGTTTTCTTTGCATGTGCGGAAAACCGGAAGGGCGCCGTCATCGCTCTTCATCGACGGGCGGCTTTCAGCGACTCAATCACCTCTGCGGCTGTCTCCGGCGGAGTCCTGAACGCGATGGTAATCCGGTTCCAGGTATTGATCGTGCTGACCGCCAGCGTCAGGTCCACCACTTCGCGCTCCGAGAAGGCGCTCCGCACTTCGTCGTACACATCGTCGGGCGCATGCGTCCGCGCGATCTCCGTCAGAGCCTCCGTCCATGCCAGCGCCGCCCGTTCCCGCTCTGAATACCAGGACGCCTCCCGCCAGGCGATGAGACCGTGCAGCCGGTCACCTTCAATGCCAACGTCTTTGGCCTCGCGCCAATGCATGGCAATGCAGAACGCGCAGCCGTTTATCTGCGAGGCGCGCAAAAAGACGAGATGGAGCAGGGCCGGTTCCAACGTGGTTGAGGAGCGAAGATAGCGTGTGGTCTCGTAGAGCGGCCGGAGTGCCTCTGGCGCAACGGAGGCGTAGGCGAGTCGCTGGGTCATGCGAGAAACCCTCCCATTGGAAACATTCCGGTTGGATGAACCTTCGCCGCCACTCGATTCTGTGGAAACCTACTCGCCCTTCGCAGGCGAAGCACTCGGCGCCGGTGTGGATGAGGAACCGCTCGAGCTGTCTCCTGAAGCCGCGGGCTTGTCGCTCGAGGCTCCCTCACCCGACTTCGCTCCGTCAGAAGACCCGGACTTTTTGGACCCGCCCTTACCGGCGTAGTCGGTCACATACCAGCCCGTTCCCTTGAACTGCACGGCCGGAGCCGAGAGCAGCTTCTCCACCGGGCCGCCACATTTCGGGCATTCTTTCTCTTCGGGAGCGCTGAAGCTCTGAATTTTCTCAAACGTATGCCCGCAACTCTTGCACTGATATTCGTAAAGCGGCACGAACCGTACCTCGATCCATTGGATGTCTTCCGGAGCGCAGAGGAAGAAGGCAAACCGGGAACCCGCGCCCCGTCCTGACATCCATTCTACTGAGTTCTACAGCGTCACCTGCCGCACGCCGGTCACGGCCTGCACTGCACGCAGCTCTTTGAGCACCGTGTCCGCAACTTCGCCGTCCAACTGCAGGACAGCGAGGGCGGTTGCGCCAGTGCCTGCTTCGGCCGGCTTACCCGCTGCGTTGCCATTCGATCGGCCCAGCGCGAAGTTCGCGATGTTGATCCGGTGCTCGCCCAGAATTGTGCCGATTCGGCCGATGACGCCGGGTACGTCCTGGTTGCGGAAGACCAGAAGCGTCCCCTGCAGGGGAGCTTCGATGTCGATCCCGTCCAAATGCAGCAGCCGCGGCGATTCACCATGCAGCACCGCGCCGCTGGCCGTGATTCCGGTCTCGCTGGTGTGCAGTGAAAGCTGCAGGACGCTGCCTGCCCCGCCCAGCGGAGCTTCTTTCTTCTCTTCGTGCACGCGAATTCCGCGCTCCGCAGCGATCGAGGCCGCGTTGATGCGGTTCACCTGCTCCAGATGACCCAGCACGCCGGCCAGAGCCGCATTCCGGATCAGCTCTGTTTTCAGCTCGGAGAGGCGCCCGTGATAGGTGATCTGAATGCCGTCGATCCCGCCTTTAGGAAACTGAGCCAGAAACGTCCCCAGGCGCTGCGCCAGGTTCATGTACGGCGCAATCTCCTGATACTCCTCGTGCGACAGAGAGGGCAGATTGACCGCATTTTGCACTACGCCGGACTTCAGATACTCGCGCACCTGCAGGGCGATCTGCACACCAACGGCCTCCTGGGCCTCATTCGTCGAGCCCGCAATGTGAGGCGTGAGAATTACGTTCTGCAGGCCGAAGAACGGCGAATCCTTCAAAGGCTCCTGGTGGAAGACATCCAGCGCCGCTCCGGCTACCTGACCGCTCTTCAGCGCGTCGGCCAGATCCGATTCGACGACCAACTCGCCGCGTGCGCAGTTCACAAGCCGCACGCCTTTCTTCATGGTGGCCAGCGTTTCGCGGTTGATGATGCCGGCCGTCTGCGGGGTAAGGCCCACATGCAGAGTCAGGTAATCGCTCTCCGCAAACAACTCCTCGGCGGAAACCAGGCGAATCCCGTTTTCCCTCGCAATGGAAGCGGAAACAAACGGATCGTGCGCCAGCAACTCCATCCCAAACTGCCGCGCCCGCCGGGCCACTTCAATGCCGACGCGCCCCAAGCCCAGAATGCCGAGCTTCTTCCCGCGCAACTCCATGCCCTGCAGCGACTTCTTTTCCCACTTGCCGTCGTGCATGGTGGTGTTGGCCCGGGGAATCTGCCGCGCCAGCGCAATCATCAGCCCAATGGCCAGCTCCGCCACAGCAATGGCGTTCGCGCCTGGCGTGTTCATCACCACGATCCCGCGCCGGGTTGCGGCCTCGGCATCGATGTTGTCCACGCCCACACCCGCGCGCCCAATTACCCGCAGCTTCGGAGCCGCCGCCATCAGCGCATCATCCACCTGCACCGCCGAGCGGACCACCAGGCCGTCGGCATCTTTCAGCGCTTCCGGCAGATTCTTCACCTGATCGTGGGTCAACACATCCCAGCCCGACTCCGCCTGAAACACTGCCAGCGTTGCCGGAGACACTTTTTCCGCGAGAACAACTTTCAAGAATTCTCCTTGTGGTTAGACTGCATTGTCACAGCAGTTCCAGAAACTCATCGACCGTCAAACATGCGGCGCGAATCAGAGCCCGGAGAGTGCCAACGGAAAGCTCCCGATATTGAGGAATGGAGAGGTTGGCCCGCTCACCGGATTTCGTCATCACCAGGTGACTCCCAACCTGCCCGATCACCTGCCATCCTGCCCGGCCGAAGGCCTTCGCCGCTTCCTTCCCGGCGATATTCCCCAGCTTTCCCATGACTCCGGCTCACTTTCCTTATGGCAAGTTTCCCAACAGGACAGCCCCTCACACCGCTACAACCACTGGAGGCTCATCGCTGGCAGGCAAACTCTGCATTGCCTTGCGGTCCTCGGCCCACAGCCATGCAGTGATCGCTTCGCGGATGTTCTCCAGCGCCTCCTTCTCGTCCTTGCCCTGAGACACACACCCGGGAAGCGCGGGACACTCGGCCACAACCCAGCCATCCTCCGCTCGCTGCAGCGTAACGTGAAACATCATCCTGAACCTCCCCGGGGGACGTGTGCCCACGCCTCGGACCTTCGACCGCTGTGTTATGCCTTCACCAGTTCCGGCTCCGTCGCTGCGGCCTTGGCAGCCGGAGCGCTGCGTTCCGCAAATACCTGCTGCGCCGCCGCCAGGGCCTTGCCGAAGTGGAAGCCAGGCAGGCTCAGCTTCGCTGCGGCCACCTGTTCGAGCGCGCCGATGATGGCAATGGTGTCCATGTAATCGAACAGTCCGATGTGCGCGATGCGGAAGATCTTTCCCTTCATCTCACCCTGGCCGTTGGTTACGATCGCGGCAAAGCGGCTCTTCAGCTCTTTAACGATTACACCCGAGTCCACGCCTGCCGGAGGCAGCACCGCCGTCGCCGCAGCCGAATACGATCCTGGTCCGAACAGTTCAAGCCCCAGTGCCTGTACGGCAGCCCGGGTCATCGCGGCGCACGTCTCAGCGTTCTCGACGAGAGCATCGCGCCCCGCTGCCAGATCGCCGCCACCCTGTGCGGCGATGTAGTCGAGCGCCGCCCCCAGGGCCGCGATCAGCGCAACGGCGGGCGTGTACGACGATTCGCCCTTCTTCGCGTTTTTCAGCTCTTTGCGCAGATCGAAGTAGTAGCGCGGATTTTTGGAGGTCTCGGCCGTTTTCCAGGCGCGGTCACTCAGGCTCAGATACGCCAACCCCGGCGGAATCATGACGGCCTTCTGCGAGCCGCCGATGATTACGTCCACGCCCCAGCCGTCTACGTCCAGCTTTGTCGTGCCCAGGCCGGTGATGGCGTCGACGATCAGCAGCGCCTCGCTGCCGGAAGTTTTCAGCAGCTTCGCAATGCCTTCCACGTCGTGCCGCACACCCGTCGAGGACTCGGTCGCCTGCACGAAGACCGCTTTCGTCTCCGGGCGCAGGGCCTTCTTCACATCGTCCAGCCTGAAGGTCTCGCCATACGGAGCGCTCACCACATCTGCGTGGCAGCCAAATGCCTTCGCCAGCGCCTCCCAGCGTTCGCCGAACTTTCCGGCCGAAAGGACCAACACGCGGTCTCCAGGCGAAGTCAGATTCGAAACCGAGGCTTCCATCGCTCCGGTGCCCGACGAGGCCAGCAGCAGGACATCGTTCTTTGTGCCGACAAAGGTTTTCAGCTGGCCCAGCACCCGCTCATAGAGCGCGCGGAACTCGGGCGTGCGATGATGGATGTCCGCGGCGGCCATGGCGAACTGTGCAGCAGGCAGAAGCGGCGTCGGACCAGGCGTAAATAAGCGAGTTTTGCGGATCATAATGACGGTTTATTCCTCGCCTTTAATTTTAGCCCGCGACCCCGATTCCGCCATCTCCTTATAATGAGAAGGTTTGGGCAATGGAGCTCCTGCGATGGACCTGGTGAAGCAAATCGATCACGATATGATCGCGGCCATGAAAGCCCGCGACACCGAGCGTACCTCTACCCTGCGCATGGTCAAGGCCGCGCTTAAGAATCGCGAAATCGAGAAGCGCGCCGCACTCACCGACACCGAAGCGCAGCAGGTGTTCAACACCATGATCAAGCAGCGCCGCGACTCCATCGAGCAGTTCCAGAAGGGCCACCGCCCCGAGCTCGCTGCGAAGGAAGCGCGCGAGATCGTGCTCATCGAGAGCTATCTGCCCAAAAACCTCGGTGAGGAGGATCTCCGCAAGGTCATCGACGAAGCTCTCGCCGGCCAGACCTTCGGCCCTAAAGATATGGGGGCCGCGATGAAGGCAGTGCAGGCACACATTCAGCAGGCCGGGCAAAGAGCCGATGGCCGCCAGGTAAGCGAGTTGGTCAAGGCTCGCCTGGCACAGACTGTGTAGCTTCGGTCGACATAGTTTCAGTCAGGCAGGTTGCGGGGGCTGGCGTGGACCAGGCGTGCACTTCCCCCACGCAATTCCTGCGCTCACATTCCCCGCTCCATCCAGCAGACGTCCCAATACCGCCCGAACTTAAATCCCTGCTCCGTAAACACTCCCACCAGCCGGAACCCGAACCGCTCATGGAGAGCCTCCGACGCGGGGTTCGGCGGTACAAAGCCAGCCACAATCCGGTGAACATCCTCTCCGACAAGTACCGAAAACAGCTCCGCATATAACGCTGCGCCAACCCCACGTCTTAACGCGTCCGGCGCGCAATAAATCGTCGTCTCGACGGTCCTGTCATAGGCGGGCTTCAGCCGAAACCGCGTCGTTCCGGCGTACCCCATCACCAGACCATCCTGTTCCGCCACGAGCAGCCGGTACCGACCCCTATCCCCGAACTGCGCGAACCATTCCCCGCGCTCGTCCACTGTCTTCGGCACCAGATCGAAGGTCGCCGGCGAATGCACCACGTAGTGGTTGTAGATCTCCGTCAGGCGTGGCAGATCCTCGCGTCGCGCCGGCCGAATCAGCAAAGAAGGCATGCACGCGTCTCCTTCCGAGGTGGTTGCAGGCTGTTGCCGATCCGTTTGCAGGTTACTGCCGATCGAGCGTAACCCTCACGAACACGCCATCCGGCAGCTCGCCCTCCAGCAGATGAATCACTCCGCCCTTCACGTATCCCTTCAGCGGCCGCGCCGGCGGGCCCTGATCCGGCCTGCGTGCTGGCCCTCCACCGGATCCGGGTGCAGCTCCACTGCTCGGACGCCCTGCAGGTGAACGTCCGGTGCCACGATCCATCGCCTCATTTGCCAGCCGATCAGCCTTCTGATTCTTGCCGCGCAGCACATGCTCGATGCGAAACATCTCCAGCTGCGACACACGCCGCTTTGCCTCTTCGTAGAGCGGCCGCAGATCCGGGCTGTTTACCTTGTAGCGGCCCTGCATCTGCTTCACCATCAACTCCGAATCCGCCACCACGCGCAGACGGCGGTAGCCCTTCTTCACGGCAAAGTCCACCGCCGCCAGCAATGCGGAATACTCCGCGACGTTGTTGGTTGCCTTCCCGATGTACTCGCTCAGCTCCGCCAGGGACTCGCCGTCCGGGCCCACCACGAGAACCCCATAACCGGCCGGGCCGGGATTTCCTCTGGAGCCTCCGTCGCAATATGCCGTAATCCACTCGCCGAGCGAGTCCGAACCGGACCCTCCAAACAGCCCTGCATTTTCCTGAAACATAAGCCGAGTCTAAACGCCGGCCCTGTGCGGAAATTCCACCGCCTGTCGCCCACGCGCTGCGCATCACCAACGATACCGTTCGGTCCCATCTTCCACACCTGGGTCCGATCCGTGCGTGGGAACATAAGACTGCAGCATGAATCTTCTTGCCCTTCTTCAGGCCGCTTTCGGCTACCCGGCCTTCCGCCAGAATCAGGAAGCGGTGTGCCGGGCGGTCACCGACGGCCGCGACGTGCTTTTGGTGATGCCTACGGGGGCAGGCAAGAGCCTCTGCTATCAGCTACCCGCCATCGCCCGAGGCCAAAGCAACCCTGGCAGCGCCGCCCTGGTCGTCAGCCCTCTCATCGCCCTCATGGACGATCAGGCCGCCAAGCTCTCCGCCAAAGGCCTGCGCGTCGCGCGCATCCATTCCGGGCTGTCCCGTGAAGATGCTCGCGAGGCCTGCCGCGCCTGGCTCCAGGGAAATCTACAGTTCCTCTTCATTGCCCCGGAACGCCTGCGTGTCCCCGGCTTTCCCGAAATGCTCGCCCGCCGCAAGCCTTCGCTGATTGCGGTGGACGAGGCGCACTGCATATCGGGCTGGGGACATGACTTCCGCCCCGACTACCGCAGGCTGGGCGATGCGCTGCCTCTGCTGCGCCCGGCGCCGATCATCGCCCTGACCGCGACCGCTACACCCATCGTGCAGCGGGACATCGTGGAACAGCTGCAACTCGCCGACCCGGCCCTCTTCATTCACGGCTTCCGCCGCGAGAATTTGGCCATTGAGGTTGTGGAGCTCTCCAGACCGCGTCGCAATGAGTTCGCCGCCGGCTTCCTCGCCTCGGCTGCTGCCCGGCCCGCCATCGTCTATGCTCCGTCGCGCAAGGAGGCCGAGATCCTCGCTTCCGAACTCAGCCTGCGCTTTCCGGCGGCTGCTTATCACGCGGGACTCGATTCCGCGACGCGCGAACGCGTTCAGCGCGATTTTCTTTCCGGCAAGCTCGATGTGGTCGTCGCCACGATTGCCTTCGGCATGGGCATCGACAAGGCAGACATCCGCACCGTCATCCACACCGCGCTGCCGGGCTCCGTGGAGTCCTATTATCAGGAGATCGGCCGCGCCGGCCGCGACGGCAAGCCTTCGCGGGTCATCCTGCTGCACTCCTTTGCCGACCGCAGGATGCACGAGAGCTTCTTCGAGCGCGATTACCCTCCGGTTGAGGATCTTGCCCGGGTCGCACGCCTGCTCACCGACGAATTCCAGCCCCCCGAGCCCCTGTGGCAGAAGCTGCAGATGCTCCCCGAAACCTTCGGCCGCGCCGTCGAAAAGCTGGCCTCGCAGGGGGCTGCCCAGTTCGACATGGAGGGCAAGGTTCGGAGTCAGGCCTCCTCGATCGACGCCGGCAAGTGGCGCTCCGGCTATCAGCAACAGGTCGCCCATCGTCGGGGTCAACTGGAGAGCATGGTGGCCTACGCCGAGACCCCGCAGTGCCGCATGTCGGCTCTGGTTCGGCACTTCGGCGACACGGCGGGCGCGAGCCGGCCCTGCGGCCACTGCGATTTCTGCTCGCCGGAATCTGCGCTCGCCCAGTCCTTTGCTGAACCCACGCCACAGGAAGAGCGCGACCTCCGCCGCATCCTGCGCGAGCTACGGAACTCCAGCTCCAAATCAGCCGGCCGTCTTTTCACGGACGCGGGCACAGGTCCGGACCGACGACAGTTTGACGCTTACGTCGACGGTCTGGCGCGGGCTGGCCTGGTCAGCCTCTCGTCGGAAACATGGACCAATCCTGAGGGCAGGGAAGTCAGCTTCCGTAAGGTGACGCTGACGTACGAAGGCCGCACCGTGGCCGAGGACGAACCGCTCAGCGTGCTCCTCCGCCCTGCTGCCGGATCCACAGGCGGGTCGCTGCGCAAGCCTGCCCGCAAAAAGAGCCAGGCTCCCCGGCTGGATGCACCCGCCCCTGCGTTTACCCCAGCCCAGACCGAGCTGGAAACCCGTCTCCGCGACTGGCGCAAGGCGGAAGCCGCCGCCGCCGGCAAGCCGGCGTTCTTTGTCCTCACCGACGCCGCGTTGCGGGGCATCGTTCTTGCCACACCCCGGAGTCTCTCGCAACTGCTTGACATCCATGGCGTTGGCCCGGTCAAGGTGGATCGTTATGGTGCGGCTATTATTGCGCTCTGTTCGGGCAGCGAACTCCCGGCTTAGCCGGGTGGCGGCTTTGCGGCCGATCTACCCCCCTTTCGCTAACAAAACTCCTTCTCAAGCGTCAATTCAGTGCGTTGTATCGCCCCACGCGACAGGAGTGTTATGCCTGCTGATGCGCTTCGTTTCCTCTCCCCCGGCAAGCCTCGAATACAATCCTCGCGTATGGCTGGCCCCGTCAGGGAGAATCTTCCGGAAACCGATCTGATCCGCGAAGCCCAGGCGGGTTCGCGCACAGCCTTTGACGCGCTGGTACGTCAATATGATCAGGCGGTGTTGCGGCTGGCCATGCACCTCACCGGCTCCGAGCAGGATGCCCAGGACATCCAGCAGGAAGCCTTTCTGAAGGCATATCGCTATCTCGGCAACTTCCGCTTCGAGTGTTCGTTTTACACGTGGATCTATCGCATCGTCACCAACCTCTGCCTCGACCATCTGCGCCGCCGCAAGTCGCGCCGCGAGGATCAGGCGGTGGTGCTCGACTCCTCGGGCGAGGAGATGGATCTGCTCACCAACGTCTCCGATGAGCGGTCGGGCGCGAACCCGGCCCGTGAGCTGGACCGGAAATACCTGGGGCAGCGCATCCTGTCGGCTCTGGATGAGCTAACGCCCCGCGAGCGGATGGTCTTCGAACTGAAGCATTATCAGGGGCTGCGGCTTCGGACCATCGGGGAAATGCTGAATACGACGGAAGAAACAGCGAAAAACACCCTCTTCCGCGCCACCAAGAAGCTGCGAGCCAAGCTCGCCGAACTGCGATAAGCGGCATCAGTGCACCAAACACGGACACCAGGCATGGGGTAGCAAACATGGCCCGACAAACACGGGGCAGGAAACACGGGCGCCACGACCCGGAACCAAAAATCTCCGAGGCAAGTGAGGCATCAGCAAAATCATGAACTGCGAACTGGCACAGGAATACATCGTCCTGGCCGTCTACGGTGAGTTGCCCGACGACCGGGCCCATCAACTCGAGCAGCACCTGGCCACATGCGAACGCTGCCGCCAGGAGATGGACGCCGTCTCCGCCCTGCAAAAGGCGATGTCGGTACTTCCCATGGTGGAGCCGTCCCCCAGCCTGGTAGTCCGCACCCGGCTGCGGCTTGACGAGGCTCTGGATGCGATGCCGAGCGGCGGCTGGCTGCGTCGCATCACGCAAAGTTTTAGCCGGGGCGTAGGCCGCCTGCAAAGCGCTCCTGTCATGGCCTCCGCCGTGCTGGTGGCGGGACTCACTTCTGGTGCGTGGGGGGGGTATCATGCGGGATTGCGAGCCGCTGCCAGCCGGAGCGCGCAGAACCAGACGCCGGCTCCAACGGTCGTCTCGGATCCGGAGGGCGCGCAGATTGCGGGCGTCAGCAGCATTACTCTTGAACCCAACACGGAAAACGTGGAAGTCCGCTTCAGCCGGCTGGTCCCGGAGACGGCGTTCGGCACCCTCGACGACCCGCAGATCCGTCAGCTGCTTCTGCTGGGCGCCCGAGGACGCGCCGACGCGGCAGTGCATGACCATTCCGTTGACCTGCTGGCGCAGGAGTGCCGGGCCGGGCATGCATGCTCCGGTGGTCCCATCCGCAATACCCTGATGGTTTCTCTTCGCTATGACAAGAATGCGAAGGTTCGCCTGAAAGCACTTCAGGGGCTGGAGCCGTATATCGCGGTCGATACACGCGTGCGGGATGCGATTCTCGAAGCGCTTCTAAAGGATTCCGACGCCGACATTCGCTCGGAAGCCATCAGTCTGCTGGCACCGGTTGAGGCCGATTCCAGCGTTCGGAATGTTCTCGAGACGGTTGCTTCGCAGGACGACAATCCGCACATCCGAACCATATCCCGGCAGTATCTGGAGCAGGTTTCGCAAATTCAGTAACGTAAGGTTAGCCCGGCTGCACCATAGTAATGGGAAGTGACGGGCAGCGGTTGACATTGCGCTTTTCTCGTTCGTCAGAAATCAGGGCAGATTCGAGGCGCTTCCATGAATACTTTTCCGAGGCCAGATTTGAGATTCCTGTCCGCTGCGGCTCTGACGGGGTTGATCGCCCTGGCGCCGCGGCTCTTCGCAGACGCCAATATTCCCGGCCCGCCCCTGGCGGCCGAGCAGCACATCGCAATCCTCAACGACGACCCGGCGATGCTGAATCACGGCTCGCAGGGCTATCTGGGCATCGATATCCGGGATATCGACACGGATCGGGCTGCACAGCTGAAGCTCAAAGACGTGCGCGGCGCGGAAATCATCACCATCGATCACGATGCACCCGCATGCAAAGCCGGCCTGCGCGAGCACGACGTGATCCTCGCGATGAATAACCAGCCGGTGGAGGGCGAAGCGCAGCTGCGGCGGATGCTGCGCGAGACGCCTCCAGGCCGGTCGGTCACGTTTCTCATCAGCCGCGACGGACAGCAGCAGTCGATCAGCGTGCAGCTGGCGGATCGGGCGAAGCTGGATTTTCATCCGGACCCGATGCCTGAACCGGATGATTCCGCGGAGTTTTCCGGCTCCGGGCCGACTCGCGGCAACAGCTTTCTCCCTGGTATCGCGATCAATCCGCTGTATACCGGCCTCGATCTGGACATGCTGGGGCCGCAGCTGGCCAGCTACTTTGGGGTACAGGATGGCTCCGGTCTGCTGGTGAAGCGCGTCGACGACAACAGCCCCGGTGCTGCAGCGGGCCTGCGCGCCGGTGACGTCATCACCCGGGTGAACGGGCAGCCGGTTGCCACCACCGGTCAGTGGCTGCATACCCTGCACGCGAACCGCGGCAAGCCGGTGCAGCTGACGGTAGTCCGCGACCACAGAGAGAACACCGTGAACATGACGGCCGGGCGCGCGAAAGACAAGGGTCGACTCGACTGGCCCGATTCCGGCGGCGTATGGTTTTCGCAGGAACTGGACCTCGGCATCCCGCCTTCGGAGCTGTCGCGCCAGCTGAGCGATTCGTTCCATGCCGGTCTTCCGCCTGACTTCGACGGACATTTCTTCGCCACTCCCATCGATCCGCAGCAGCTGCAGAACGAGATCCGCAAATCCCTCGAGTCCCCGTCCATCGACAGCGATGCTCTGGCCAAAGAGCTGCAGAAGCAGGGCGAGCAAATGCGGCGGCAAATGGAGCAG
This sequence comes from uncultured Acidobacteriota bacterium, assembly GCA_963825195.1. Taxonomy (GTDB): domain Bacteria; phylum Acidobacteriota; class Terriglobia; order Terriglobales; family Acidobacteriaceae; genus Palsa-343. The sequence continues at coordinate 1,166,069 of CAWGSD010000005.1, read as the reverse complement.
ATGCAGCAGGAGTTCCAGAGTCTTCAGCCGCACGAGATGCAGTAACGCAGCCGGGTCAGGGAAGGGGAGCGCGTTTAACCACGAGCGCCCGTTGCTTTTCCCCGCTCACTCCCCTGTAGCCGCCATTCGGGCCACCGTTCTCGCCCTTGCCAGCCCCTTATGTTTCAATAGAAAGAGCATGCCCGTGGCCCCCAAACTGACGCTCTCCCGCCGGATCAAGGCAGCCTCGCGCAAAGCGCGGGAGATCGCCCTCGTCGGCCACGCCCTCGCTTCCACACGCCATGCGGTGATGGCGCAGATCGTGCCCATGCGGCGCTGCAACTTGTCGTGCGCGTACTGCAACGAGTACGACGACGTCTCGAAGCCGGTACCGGTGGATGAGATGCTGCGGCGGATCGACCATCTGGCGCGCCTGGGGACCAGCATCATCACCATCTCGGGCGGCGAGCCGCTGCTGCACCCCGAACTGGACCAGATCATTGCCCGCATCCGGCATCACGGCAAGATGGCGGGGATGATCACCAATGGCTATCTGCTGGTACCCGAGCGCATCCAGCGGCTAAACCGCGCCGGGCTCGACCACATGCAGATTTCGATCGACAATGTGCAGCCCGACGAAGTCTCGAAGAAGAGCCTCAAGGTGCTGGACAAGAAGCTCGAACATCTGGCTGAACATGCCGATTTTCACGTGAACATCAACTCGGTGGTGGGCGGCGGGATCAAGCACCCGCAGGATGCGCTGACCATCGGACGCCGGGCCATCGGACTGGGCTTCACTTCGACGATCGGGATCATTCACGACGGTGACGGCCAGCTGAAGCCGCTGGGCGAGGAAGAGCGCACGGTCTGGACCGAGATGCGCGGGTGGAAGAAGAAGAACTACTCGCGCTTCAACCACTTTCAGGAAAAGATCGCCAACGGCGAGCCCAACGAATGGCGGTGCCGCGCCGGCTCCCGCTACCTGTACATCTGCGAGAACGGCCTGGTTCACTACTGCTCCCAGCAGCGCGGCTATCCCGGGGTTCCGCTGGCGGAGTACACGCGCAAAGACCTGGAGCGCGAATTCCTGACCGAAAAGGGCTGCGCGCCGAACTGCACGGTGAGCTGCGTCCACCAGATCAGCTACATCGACCACTGGCGCGCTCCGCAGACCTCGACCACTTCGCCGGGATCGGCCGAGGGACTGGTCAATATCCAGCTGTAGCGAGTCTCTGAAGTTCGGCGGATCAATTCAGGGAAGCGATGTGTCCGGCGAATACGTTCAGGGGCTAAAAAGCCCCAGCTCATTCTGCGGCACTCATGGCACGAGTAAACTCGTGCCCTTTCAAATCAGCGAGTTTCTGCGCAAGCTGTGAAGTCGCACCCTGATACAAAATCAAAAGAATTATTCAGCGAACTTCAGGGACCGGGGACACTAATTGGGCCCGGTGCCATTCTTGTGGCGCTCGTCCTTGTGGGTCTGGAAATAGACATCCTGCTCAATGGAAAGCTGTTTGGCCTGCTCGGTGGCGCTTTTGGCGGCTTCGAGCGCGGTGGTGCGGGAGAAGTCGGAAGTCGGGTCATCGGGCACAGCCTTGAGGACGTCGGGCCATTTGGCGGTGGAAGCAACCAGATCTTTCAATGACTTGCGGATATCCGCATGCTGGACATCGTAGGTATCGAGGTTGTCCTGCAGTTCGTCGCAGAGGTGGGTGAACTCCTCGAATTTGGAGCGCATCTCGGTGCGGTAATTGTCGGCTTTGGGGTCCGCGGAGAGGTGTTTGATTTCGTCGAGACGCTGGTTGATGAATTTGGTGTAGAGCTTGATGCGGTCATCGGGGTGGATGGCGTTGTCGCGAATCTGCTGGACTTCGTCTTCGGTGAGCGTGTCGTTCTGATCCTGCGAGCGGAGCGGCGACAGGGATCCGGCGGCGAGGAGCAGGATAAGGAAGCAGGCAATCCGGCGTGACATGGGGTCAACCCCTCCAGGATTTTAATCCTGTTGGATGCGAAGCTTAGCACATTGAACAGCGTTCTGGCAGTCTGGTTCCCGGCAGGCCAAACGTCCCCAGGGAGTGCCTGGTTGGAAGGGGATGGCCTGTTTTCAATGGGTTAGCGGGTGTTAACCGGTTCGACAACTGCCAGATCATTCAAAACAGGCCAGTTACGATTCAATCCTTATAAGGATCGAATTCGTTGGCTCCGGCCATGGCGACGCCGACCGGCGTGAGCGTGTGCAGGATGCGCACAGTACTCGCTGTGCGCAGCGAGCACCTCGTGGAGGCGCTTGTAGCAGTGCGGCGACTCGTCGACGCCAGCTCCGCGCAGCTCCACTCGCGCTTCGGCGATACGCGCGCTCATCATCTCGCGCGTGATCTTCGGCGCGCGCTTCACTTCGCCGGTCTTGCGATCGATCAGCCCCGTCGCCTCGCGGCGACCCATCACGCGACCTGCGCCGTGGACGGTCGAGTAAAGGGCCAGCTTCGACTCCTCGCTCTCGACGCCTTCGAGGATGACGGCCGGCTCGGCCATGGTTCCGCCCACGAATCCCTTCTGGCCGGGAAACGCAGGCGTCGCGCCCTTGCGTACGACCCAGTACTCCTCGCCATTGTGCTCTTCGCGCCAGGCGAAGTTGTGGTGGTTGTGCACGCTCTCGACGATCGTCGCGCCCAGCAGCCGTGCCACACGATCGCAGACCCAGTCGCGGCCGGCATAGGCGTACTCGCCGGCCAGGGTCATGGCGCGAATGTACTGCTCGCCCAGATCGCTCGATGCGGAGAGAACGCAGGGCTCGACCTCCATGCCGTCCTTCGCGCCCGCGGCCTTGAGGAACCAGGTGGCGACGCCGTGGCCGAAGCCGCGCGAGCCGAAGTGCACGCCGATCCAGACGCGATCCTCCTCGTCGGTGAACAGATCGACGTAGTGGTTGCCGGAGCCGATGGTCCCGAGCTGGTTCTCCGCCTTCTGGCGCAGAGGACGCGTCGCTTCGAGATCCCAGCCGGCATGGCCGCGGTCGAAGATGGGCGTGCTCGACGCGCTCGGCGTTCTTCCGGCCGACGCCGAAGCTGAGCGTCGCCCAGACCTCGTCCATGATGAGGTCGATCTTCACGCGCAGCTCGTCGCCCGGCATGTCGAGACGCACGGCCTTGTTGCCGCAGGCGATGTCGAAGCCCGACGCCGGAAGGGCTGATCGCGTCTTTGTACGCGACGACGCCGCCGATGGGCACTGCGTAGCCCAAGGTGGCCGTCGGCCATGAGGGCCGCGCGATCCGCCGTAGCAGCGCAGGTGCGAATCTGCGCCAGCGTTTTCTCTTCGTGCTCTCCCCATACAGGGATGTTGTCGATCATTTTCATCGTCTTGCTCTGCTTTCTTCTGCCGCGGTGGAATGTGCTTCCGCGGTGAGGTCTATAAGCAATCGTGTTATCAGGTCATGGCATCATGCCCTTCGAGGGCGCTTCGCCGCAGCGCCACATGGGCAATCTCGATTCGAGGTTGCCGCGCGGCTGGCTGAAGCGGTTTGGGCCTCGCATCGCTCGCTGGATGGCCGGCGTGGCTATCTGGCTTTGTAGCCGCGAGTCGTTGAAACACGGATCGAAGATCAGCGTCGAACGAATACCGCATCATGGTTCTTCTCCTTTCGTTGAAGTTGCTGGAAAGTCGATTGTCTGGGCCGGAAGTGGTGCCAAAGCAAAAGCCCCAGCTGCGGGGCTGGGGCTTTTGAGAGAATTCCTGGAAAGAGGAGCTATCTCAAATGTGGACCCCAGCCCAGCGCATCAACGAGCATCCGCAGCATCGACGGCCTTTTGCCGACGGCGTCGCGTTGGTTACGAATTGGGCTTTGGAGTCGCATAGCTCTCTAAATTGAGTCCCTATCTCACCACATATCGGAAAAATCCGCAAGTTAGCAAATCGTTGCGCTCCTGTCGTTGCGCTCCTGGATCAGAGCAAGAAATCAAACTGACCCACTACAGAAACGACGGGGCTACAAAGAGCGCGGTCAGAATGTCGTGGTGAGGCGAACCGTAGCGCTCCGCGGCGGTCCAATGGCGTTCCCGGAGAACAGACCGCCGAAGTCGATGACATCGAGAACGTTGTTGAGGTTCTGTGCGTCCGCCTGAAGCCGCACATTGACCCGCTCTGAGCTGTAAAGGTCGGCTCCGGCTGAGGCGTTTATCTCAAAAGAGGGGTCGATGCGGCCGCGATCAAAGTTGATGCGGTCGAGGACCTGTTGCCCGTACTGGGCGAGTACGGTATCCGGGTCTCCGTCGAATTCGAACGGAAGCCCGGAGTCGAATTGGATTCCGGCCGCCAGCCAGAATCGGGGATGCACCTGGTAACGGAGCCGGCCACGCACGGTGTTCCGCTGATCCTGAGAATCCGGGAAGTGCCCGGAGAGCTGCGTTTCCGCAGCCGTCGCGTCACCGCCAAGAAAGAGGCCGCCGGTCACGGGGTTCCAGGCGTTGCCAACCTGCCAGGAGTAGCTGACGAAGCCTGAGAATTTTCCCCATTCCGGAAGATCGAGTTTGCCTTCAGCTCCGTAAATGATGGCCTTGCGAAAGGCAATGGGAAAGCTGACCGTCGTATTGTCAATCTGGTCGTCGTCGGCGTAATTGTCGACTACCCGTCGAAAGTAGTTGACGTCGAGCTTGGCCTTGCCGAAGAGGCCCTTTGTCAGGCCGCCCTCGAAGTAATCGCCGACAGAAGGCTGAACGGGCAGGCGCAGGAAGGTGCCGGGGTCCAGAGAGTCGATCTGGCTGGAACTGGAGAGCAGGATATTTTCAAACGACGGCGTCTGAAAAACCCGATCGTAGGAGAAATGCAGAATCAAATCGGCGGATGGGAAGTAGCGCGAGACGGCAAATCGTGGTTCGACGGCTTGCTTGTTGAGGAGAAGTTGATAGTGATCCCACCGCAGGCCGGCGTTCATGGACCAGTTTCCCAGGTGGATGAGATCCTCGACGAATGCGGACTGTTCGAGATCGGGCCGCTGAGCGGCGAAGGCGAAAGTGAGGGGCGTTCCGGCATCGAACTGGGTCGGATCGGTGATGATGTAACTGGTATTTTCGTGAAGGAACGTATTGTCGGACTCGACGCCGGCCTTCCATTCGCTTCGACCCCGGTCGGCGATGATGATTGCCTTGAAATAGCCCTCGCGGAATCGATTGTGCTGGAAGACCTCTACAGGGGTCGACTCCGGATTTGAATTGAAGTCGTTCGCGTTATCGCGCACCATGCCGTCGAACTTTGCGAGCGTATGCGGGGAAAACGTGTGCTCGTAAGAGGCGATGCCCATGGTCTCAATATTGTCGGCGGTCTGCCGCTGACCCGCAGCCTGTTGCAGTTGCTCGTTCGGGATGTCGTAGCGCGACAACTCGTGACGGATGCTGAGGCTGAGCCGGTCGTTTGGCGAGAGATCGCGCTGGTAGCGGCCGGAGAAGTCGCCGAGGGTGCCGGTGTTGGAGTAGTTCTGAGGAACGACGGGATTGAGGTAGTGGTCAGTCATGCTTCCGCTGGCGCTACCGCCCACGGTGTTCTTGCCTGCCGAGTACTGACCCCTCGCGAAAATGCTGCCGGTATCGAAGCTGCCCCCTGCTAAAGCAACATCACCGTGAAAGCCGGGCTGTGCGTTCTGTACCGTGTTGACCTCGATCACTCCGCCCATCTTCCGGCCATATTCGGCGGGAATTCCGGCGGTGTAGATGCTGAGCGACTGGATATCGTCGGCTTCAATCTCGGGTCCAAAGCTCGGAGAGCGGTTGTCGGTGAGGGGAATGCCGTCGACCACGATCTGCGTCTGATACTCGGAGCCGCGGGGATGAAGTACGGCGTTGCCTTCGTACAGCCAACCGGGCTGCGAATTGACCAGGTCCTGCAGGGAGCGCCCTGGAATTGAGCTGAGGCGGTGCTGAATAAAGGGAGAGCCGACCTGATCGACATCGCCGGGCTGCTCCGGGTCGAGCAGCGTTTTGCCGGACTGAACTGCAACAGTCTGCTCCACAGAGGCGAGCTTCAGTGCTATCGAATGGGCGACCGGGATCGAAGAACGGACGGTGACCGTCTCGGCAACCGGGGCGAATCCCGACCGGGCGATATCCAGCCGGTAGACCCCATAGGGAAGTCTGGCGACATCGAGATTGCCCTGCCTGTCGGTCTCAAGGTCCGCGCTGTACTGATTCGCTTCGCTGACGACATGAACAGTCACCTGGATCCCACGGCCGGCAGGGTCGGCGACATGGAGCCGGACTTCACCGCTGTTGCTCTGGGAAAAAGCCGGGAGGGCCACGGTCAACAGCAGGAGAATAGCGCATCGTCGCATGAGGCTCGGTCTCATCCATTGCCAGGGGAACCTGTTTTGGAAGATCATTCGGAGTACGAGGGCTGAGGGATTCGTCTTTCATCCTGAATATTCCAATGGGCCGCACACCGTTCAGGGTTTCTAGGGCGGGGTGCGCGGAATCCGAAAAAAAGGCTGAACAGATTGGGAAAGAACCGAATATTCAGCATGGAAGGATCGGGCCAATCCACTCCTGCAGAGCTGGTGTGCGATTTACCGCTGCTGGCTTCCTCGCCGGCAGCGGGCACCGCAGGTGAAATTGAGCAAGAGGTGATGGCGCTGTTTGAGGAGTATCGCGATCCGCTGCTGCGTTATGCGGTATCGTTTGGCGTGCCGGTTCCGGATGCGGAGGAGATCGTTCAGGAGGTGTTCCTGTCGCTCTTCCGGCATTTGCAGCTGGGGCGGTCCCGGGAGAATCTGCGCGGCTGGATCTTTCGCGTGGCGCACAACCTCACACTGAAGCGGCGGTACGTCAACCGGCGGATGCCGGCGGCGACGGAAGAACAGGCGGGCCTTGCGGTGGAACAGGCGGATCCGGGGCCGAACCCCGAGGATGCCTGCTCTGAAGCGCAGCGGCAACGGCGGCTGCTGGCGGTGGTGCAGGCACTGCCCGATATGGACCAGAGCTGTCTCCGGATGCGGGCGGAGGGGCTGCGCTACCGGGAGATCGCAGGAGCCCTCGGAATCTCGCTGGGAAGCGTTTCGATGTCGATTGCGCGGTCGCTGGGCAAACTGATCCGCGCCGATCGGGGGTAGCATGATGCGGGATCACGAACAGCACATATCGGATGAAGATTTGCTGCTGGCCGGGGACGGCGAGAGGGGAAGGCGCGCTCATCGGGTCCGAAGCCATCTGGAGGCATGCGTTCGGTGCAGGAACAGAGCGGCGCAGATGGAGAGCGTCCTGGTGGACCTGGCGCGGGCAGAGAGAAGCAGCGCCGAAGTGCCTGCGATTGGGGGGCCGCGGGCGATGCTGCGAACCCGGCTGGCGGAATTATCGAGCGGCAGAACGAGCTTCTTTTCGCGGGGCCGCATTTCCGGTGGTTTCCTGGCCGGGGCGTGTGGCGTGGCCGTCCTGGCGGCTGTTGTTGTTGTCATCAGCGTTCTGGCCTTTCGGCATTCCACGGCGATGGGCACGCTCCTCCCGCTCCTGGCGTCGGATCATGGCGTTCTGCCCAACCACGCTTTCACCCCGGGAGCCGCGCGGCAGGCATCGCTCGCAGAGGTTTGCTCACTCTCGCATGAAGAAGTGGTGAAGCCGGTCTCGCCGTTGGAGCGGCAGAGAGTCCTTGCGGAATATGGCATTCCCGCTGCACAATCCGACAAATATGAGGTGGACTTCCTGATCACTCCCGGACTGGGGGGCGACGATGACATCCGCAACCTGTGGCCGGAACCCTACAATGCCGCGCCATGGAACGCTCGTGCGAAGGACGACCTGGAAGAGCGACTCCATGAGATGGTCTGCTCGCATCAGCTCGATCTGTCGGTAGCCCAGGAAGCGATTGCCACGAACTGGATCGCTGCCTACGAGAAGTACGTTCAGCCACTTCCGTCAAAGGGGCGAGACGTCAAAATGCCTTCGCTCAGAAGATCGTGAGCTCCCCCGGCGAGCACCTATTCTGCCCTTAGCGCCCGCATGGGATCTGCTTTCGCCGTCCGTCTTGCCGGCACATAGGTCGCTGCCAGGGCGACAACCAGCACGATCCCCGCTACCGTCGCAAACGTCATCGGATCATCCGGCCGTACGCCATAGAGCAGGCTCTTCATCGTGTGTCCCAGCGCCAGCGCCAGCACTACACCCGCCGCTGCTCCGGGCAGGGCCAGCCGCGCCCCCTGTCCCAGAACCAGTCGCATCAGATCGCCGCGCTGCGCGCCCAGCGCCATCCGCAGACCGAACTCCGTCGTGCGCTGGCTCACCGCATAGGCGATCACACCGTAGGTCCCGATCGCGGCCAGCACAATCGCCAGCGCCCCGAACAAGCCCACCAGGACAAACTCCATCCGCGGCGCCGCGACCGATTCCGCCGCGATCTGATCCATCAGCTGGACATGGGCCACCGCCAGTCCGGGATTCAGCCGGTGCACCTCATCGCGGAGCGCCGCCGTCATTGCCGCCGGATCTCCGTCGAAGCGCAGCACCACGGCCATGTCCCGGCGCGGCGACTCCGCATGCGGCCACCAGAACGCCGGCTCCGCGTCGGGACTATTGGGCTTGTCCTTCACATCGCCCACCACTCCGACCACCGTCAGCCAGTCCTTTTCTTTCGGATGATCCTCGAAGGTGATGCGCCTGCCCAGTGCATCCTCATGCGGCCAGTATTTCTTTGCCATCGCCTGGTTAATGATCACCACCTGGTGCTGATCCGCCTCCGTGAAAAATCGCCCCTCCACCAGCGGCGTCATCGGTTGGAAATGAGTCGTGCTCACGATTCACATGGTTGGCGAGGTCCGGCGAAGGGACGCCTTTCGGCGCTGCCCCGCAAAAGCCGGTCGAAGTGGCAGGAATTCATTGGCACAGACGTGTCAACCTCTGCCAATCGAGTCTCGCAGTTCATTCCCGAGCATCGGACCATACGTAGGTATCGCTCGATACCTTGGTTCAATAGATTCTCTCTGTCGCCTCTGGCTTAATCGCAATTGTGGACTGCCAGATTGGGCGTGGGACGCGGGGCTGCCCGGCCAAAATTCACCTGGCCGCGGGAGGAGCAAATGCGCTCTGAACTTGTCTTTGGCGCCGCAAAACATCCGTATCGCAGACACCGCCAACGAAGTGTTCATGCAGCTTGGGCGCGCCAACCCGCTGAGGGTGCGACTGGGTGACCCGGGATCCTCTGTGACGCGCATGCCTCATGCGGCGTGATTTACGACTGCCCCCTCCACGCAGAGTTGCGCGTGAGGTGGGTCTGGAGGACAGAGATGGTTTCGACTCCGCTTTTGTGCGAGAGAAATGCGAGGATCGATGGTGATCCCGGCAGTGCAAATGACACGGCTCTGGTCTGGGCTGCACAGTCCGGTGATTCCCTCGCCTTCATTGAACTGTGCGAGCGTCATTCGAAAAAGCTGCTTCGGCGATTACATCGCATCACGAGGAACTGGCAGGACGCAGAGGACGCGCTCCAGGACACGCTTCTGAGCGCGTACCGAAATCTTAATCGGTTTGAGAACCGGAGCGCGTTCTCCTCATGGCTTACGGCAATTGCCATCAATTCCGGCCTCATGACTCTGCGCAGGAAACACGGCATCGCGGTTCCTCTGGATGAAGCGTTTGACTTTTCCCCTGGCCCGGATTCCGGGGGCGCGCGGCAGCGCAGTATCGATCCCGAGAGCCACTACGAACGGCGGGAGGAGCACCTTCTGCTGGCCAGGGCGATTCGGCGGCTCCCGCCATTGCTCCGGGTCGTCATCGAACTGCGGATTCTTGAGGACTGCTCGCTTGAGGAGATCGCGCGGGATCTGGGAATCTCCCAATCCGCAGTCAAGTCCAGACTTGCGCGTGCAAGGGCCCGCCTCCGCAAATCCCTGACCGGCGAAGCCGGGCTGTTTCCGGGAGCTGAACACCGGCACATAACTCTGAAATGCCACAGGGAGTGGCTCGGAGAGATGCGGCTAAGACGTTCGATTTAGGGGGCTGGATGCGAGCAACTGCTCTTTGACCCGGAAAACTTACCGGTTCACAGGAGCCCCGGCTGCGACTCGCGTAAGCCGGAGCCGCGCAGCCATTTTCACGAGGTCCGCGAAGGATTCGGCCTTCATCTTTTCCATAACCCTGCCGCGGTGCGCTTTTACCGTGATCTCGCTGATCCCGAGTTCGCTGCCCACCTGTTTGTTGCGAAGACCGGAAACGACCAGCACCATCACCTGGCGTTCGCGGGAGGTAAGCGATGTGTAACGCGTCCGCAGGGCCTGAAGCTCGGCTTCATGGCCAAGCAGCGCCTGGCTGCGCTCGATCGCATTCCGAATCGCGCTGATCAGCACCTCGTCGCTGAAGGGTTTGGTCAGAAACTCCACGGCCCCTCCCTTCATCGCCTGAACGGTTATGGGAACGTCGCCGTGGCCGGTAATGAAGATGATCGGCATTTCGGGCCGCTCGACTGCTGCGCGCTTCTGCAGTTCGAGGCCGTTCAGTCCGGGAAGAGAGAAGTCGAGGACCAGGCAGCACGGAACCGAGGCTCGTGGACGGTCAAGGAACTCCTGCGCCGAGGTGAAAGTCTGCGGCGCCCAGCCCTCGTGGCCAATCAACAGTTCCAGGGATTCCCGCACCGAGATATCGTCGTCGACGACATAGACAATGGGTGAGGTTTGCGCTATGGCGTGTAGACTCATCGGATCGACGCGTACGCGGGGTGCCTTCATTCTATTGTAATAACGGCATTGTTGTTCAGTACATATCCGGGCCTAAAAGAGTGTGTGCGTGTGTGCCCGATTCCACTGGGATCTTCAAAACTGGTGTGGTGAGTCTGGAGATTACTGAATAATTTGACGGATTGAAGTGGTTCGAACAACAGCTCTCAGGGGCTGAAGCCCATCGGTTTGGCGATCTGCACGGCGCGACTGAAGTCGTGCCCTGATACAAAGACTCTTGCTCTGATACAAGGACTCTTGCTCTGGTAGAAGGTCAAAGAACTATTCTTTAACGGACTTCACACTCCCACGGATTCTTCAGGCCGGGGAAATAGAAGCTACAAATCTCAGGCCTTCAGGCTCGGAAGTGTACTGAAGTATGTGGTCACGGTACCAGCCGCATCCCGATCCGAAGAACTTCTGCGCCGAGTCGGTCATCGTCGGGTGAGCACCGTCCTGAGCGCATCCAGAAGTGCAGTATCGCTGAGAGGTTTGAGAAGACACTCCACAGCGCCGCGCGCCAGCAATCGCGATCGAATTTTCTCGTCGCGTTGAGCGGTAATGAAGATAAGCGGAATGCCTTGCTGCGGCGCCCGAGCTCGCTCTGAAGATCGAGACCGGACATGCCCGGCATGGTGATATCCAGGATCAGGCACTCAGTTCGAGCGAGACAATCGGAAGCCAGAAATTCTTCTGCAGAAGAAAGGGGGTGCGCCGCAGATCCGTGCTTCTGCAGCAGATCAGGCAGCGATTCGCGGACGGATTCGTCATCATCGACGATCGATACGAGTGGCCGTTGAATCGTCATGGATCTTTCATACAGCACCTGCCATCAGAGACTCTGCCGCCAACTGAAGCGATGGCTCATCCCCATGTCGATGCGCGCGGTGAAAAGTACGGTCCACACAATCCGGACAATTCATCCGGCACAGCAACTACGCCCCATGTCGATGGCGCCTGCCGGCAACACTCGGACGATTGATGATCCGCCGCCATACGAAGCGATGTCTATTGCACTCAGTATCGATTTCCCTCGATCGCGGACGAAGCCCAACTTATTTTCTGTCACTTACGCACAGCTGAAGCCGGGGCCCCTTCAAAGCAACGAATTTTTCTGCAAGCTCCTTCTGCCTCCTCAGTTAGACGCATGGCAATATCGGCATTTAACCAACACCGAGGTATCGACCGACACCATCGTCTGATGGATTTACGTCCACGCTTCTGGCTAAATTGCTTCATCGGGCCTGATGAGGTAGGGTAGTCGCGACAAGAGAGAACAAGGAACGCGTATGGCAAAACAACAAACAGTTATCGTAACCGGAGCGTCGCAGGGCATCGGCGCAGCCATCGTCCATGCATTTTTGGATCGCGGCTATAACGTCGTTGCGACTTCGCGCAACCTTGCAAAGGCAGGATTTTCTCCGTCGGCCACTCTGGCACTCGTTTCCGGAGACATTGGTCAGGTATCAACAGCCGAGAAAGTCACGGAGACAGCGATCGAGAGGTTTGGGTCCATCGACCATATTGTCAACAATGCGGGAATCTTCTCCGCCAAGGCTTTCACGGACTATACCGCCGACGAGTTTCGCGCATTCGTTTCCACAAACCTTGAGGGGTTCATTTTCATTACTCAGCTCGCGGTGAAGAGAATGCTGATGCAGGGCGCCGGCGGGAGCGTGACCACAATCACGGCGGCGCTCGCGGACAACCCGATGGCAGACCTTCCTGCGTCGATTCCTATGATCACCAAGGGAGGCCTGAACGCGGTCACCCTGAGCCTCGCCAGCGAATACGCGAAGGATAAGATTCGCTTCAACGCGGTCGCGCCGGGCGTCGTTGACACCCCCTTACACAAGAACCTCCGGAAAGATGAGCCGAATTCCCGTTCACCGATGGGCACTTTCTCGGCCGCGGCGGATATCGCGGAGGGCGTGATTTATCTCGCAGAAGCCGTTCATGTGACCGGGGAGGTACTGCATGTGGACGACGGTTCACACGTGGGCCGGTGGTAGGTGGTAAGGGTTCGCAGCCCTCGCGGGTGAGCGCGGGCTGCGGGATTCTGGTGTTCACCTGCCGTGGATCAAAGGTCGAACCAGCTTCTACAAATGCAGCAGAAACTCCGGGTTCTCCGGCAGTTTGCAGGGGAAGGGCAGCGGTTTGAAGTTCTCATCGAACTTGAAAATTTTGTTCTCCGTGCGGCTCGCCACATAGATGTGCCCCGCATCGGTCACAGTCAGGCCGCCCGCATTTCTGATGTGCACATGCGGCACAGGCTCGAACGCCGGCGCGTGCGGGGCCTGCCGGAGATCGGCGCGCATGATCGCGTCCGCGCCCGTCAGATAGAGCGTGTCCCCACTGACCGCGAGGTGCGTCGGCGTCTCCACCTGGTTGCTCTGCCCCAGGAACTTGCCGTCGCGGTTGTAGGCCTTCACCCGCCCCGCAGGCTGGTCCACGACAAACAACGCATGGTGCGTCCAGAGCACGCCGCGCACGGAATGCTTCTTCTCGCCCTCCCCGGAAAACGCCAGTCCGGCCGGCTCCGGCACCGGTGTCGTCGCCGGCCGGCTCAGTGACCCTACCTGCGAAGCGACAAAAGTCCCTGGCAGGAACTTACCCCCCGCAGGCAGCGCCTCAGCCACGGGAGCCGTGCTCGCACTTCTGCCACCCTCCTGCACGCTCAGCCGCGTCACAACATTGGTGTCCTGACTCGAGACGTAACAGAAACCTGCATCGTCGAAGGTCAAATCGAAGGGATGCACAATCCCCGGCGTCGTCTGGTGCGAGGCAAAGCGGCCGACGAGCCGATACTTCGTGTTATCGCCCTCATAGCAGAGCACGCTGTTCACCGTTTTATTGGCGACGATGACATAGAGATAGTTCCCATGCCGGCAGATCGCGCGCAGCTCGTCGAGGAGAATTTCCTCAGCGTCCGCAAGCACCGAGGGGGTAAGCAGCTTGCCCTCTTTGTCGAAGGCATGCACGTTGTTGCGGTGCGGGTGGCTGTCGGGACTGCCGCCGTGAAGCGTGACCAATAACATTGCTGTCTCCTCCGGAACCGGGAACTGCATCCGCCGGTCCCACCTGCATAGCGCTGGACTGTCCCATGGTGCGGGATGCTCATGAAACGTTTCCGGCTCCGGCACCACCATAGTTACAAATCAGGGCGGTGCCGCACGGCGGCCATCGCACTGTACCGATGCGATCCACGCCGCTTCGTCCTTGACACTGCCCAGGGCGCGGCGTATGCTCCCGGCAATCGTACCGTGGACAGCATCATATCCCTTCCCTTCCGGCAAGGAGGAGCGTTATGGAATTGATCGCCGGCCTCGTCCATCGCACCGCATCCCGCAACTCGCATCGTGCCCGGCCGAAGTCATCCGCTGCCAGTTTAGCTTCGACTCAGTTAGTATCGGCTGAGTTTGTCTCGATCGAACAGCTCTCGACCGAGTTGCCTCAAAAAGAATTACTCCTTACCGAGTTAGCCCGTTGTGATTACGGCATCGCGCGGCCGAGGCCTGGCTCCATTCTTCGTCGACTGACCGGCAGCGGTCTGCTCGCGGTGTTCACCGTCCTGCTCGGCGCCGCCTGCTACTCCGCCCGCGCGCAGAACACCTACGTCGAGTCGGCCTCCGAGCAGAAAATCAAGAAGGACTTCTATACCGCGCAGGACCGCCTGAAGGCCATGCAGGCGGCGGAGCTCTTCGCTCCCGCCAATGTCAGCCAGATGGACATCGCGGTCGGGCCGCCTCAGGACCAGCACCTCTTCCACATCCACGACAACGATAAGATCATTTGCGATTACAAAACCCCAGGCCACGAGATGGGCGGCAAAACGCCGAAATTCGGCTGCCAGATCACCGCGGTGGAAAGCGCCGGCGGTGGGAGGCAGACCGTCACGCCCGAGATCACCGAGGACGAGCCGGTCAAGGTGAAGTATGGCGCTACCGACAACGAAGTCTTCGCCGAGATCGTGGCCACGCGCCTTATGTGGGCGCTTGGCTACTATGCCGACGCGTGGTATCCCGTCGTGGTCGAGTGCCACGGCTGCCCCGAGAATCCCATTTCCGGCTCCGGCGCGGTCGCCACGCGCACCTATCCGGTGGCCAACATCGTTCGTAAGTTTTCCTGGCGCAAGATGACCCAGGTCGGCAAAGACGATGAAGGCTGGAGCTGGAGCGAGCTCGAGTCCGCCAACGGCCGTCCTGTCTATCAGCGCGACGGCCTCAGGCTGCTCGCCGCCTTTATACAGCACAGCGATAACAAGCCCCCGCAGCAGCGCCTTACCTGCCACAAAGTGGATGTCGACTCAAAGACGCAGCCGCCCACCACCACCTGTGACAAGTCCGTGATGCTGGTACAGGATGTCGGCGCGACCTTCGGCTCCGGAGGCTGGTTTACCAGCAACACGAGCGCCAAAATGAACATCGACAACTGGTCCCACAAAAATCTCTGGATCAGTTCGGGCACCGAAAGCGCGCCCCGATCCTGCCGCGCCGCTCTGCGCAAAAGCCTCACCGCACACGGCGGACTCAGCAATCCGGCCATCAGCGAAGACGGCCGCCGCTTCGACGCTGCGCTAATGTGCCAGCTCACCGATCAGCAGATCGAAGCGCTCTTCCGCGCCTCCCGCGTCTTCGACATGCCGAAATACCACAATTCCGACGGCAGCTTCAAACCCGGCGTCGACGAAAACTCTGTCACTCGCGAATGGGTTGATGCCTTCAAAAAGAAGCGCGAAGATCTGGCCCAGGCGCGCTGCGAGTGGAAGGATAAGCCTGCCGATCTCTCGCCCATCGACAATCCCCTGAACCTGCCCTCGGTGCCGAACTACTGCTCGTCCAAGCCCTTCTGAATGCGTCCGGGCGGGCATGTCGCCTCAATAGGAAAAGGCCCCGCTTTGCGAGGCTGTTACGAAACTCGGTTTCGAAGAGTCATTCGATACGGTTCAGTATGGATAAATTTGCACTATTACGGCGGGTCTGAATGCTCCGAAAAAGTTTCGTAACAGCCTCTTGCTGCGGGGCCTTTTCTCTTAATCCGGAATTTCCGTGGAACCGCTTAGGTCCCCTTCGTATCAATCGCGCCGCTGCAGCTTCGTCAACAGCCGCAGCATTTCGAGATAGAGCCACACCAGCGTCACCATCAGCGCGAAGCCGCCGTACCACTCCATGTACTTCGGCGCGCCCGACGCCCCTCCGCGCTCGATGAAGTCAAAGTCAAGAATCAGGTTCAGAGCCGCCACTCCCACGATGATCAGGCTGATGCCGATCCCGATCGGTCCCGACCCGTTAACGACCGCGAAGTTGATGTGGAAGAAGCCCAGCACCATCTCCATCAGGTAGAAGAGGAAGATCGCGCCCGTCGCCGCTACCACGCCCAGGCGGAAGCGCTGCGTGACCCGAATGATCCGCGACCGATAGAGCAGCAGCAGCACCAGCAGCGTACCGAAGGTGAGGCACACGGCCTCCATCGGAATCCCCGGAAACCGCACCTGAAGGATCGCCGAGATGCCGCCCAGCGCCAGTCCTTCCAGCAGCGCATAAATGGGAGCCGTTACCGGCGCCCACGACATCTTGAACGACGTGATCAGCGCGAAGATGAATCCGCCAATCGTTCCCACCCAGAACAGTGGCATCACCACAGCGGCAGACTGTGCCTGCATGAACAGGTGCCAGGTCCACGCCGCCGTCGCCATCGCGCACAGCAACAGGATCCCGGTCTTGTTCACGGTGCCCTCGAGCGTCATCGTCTCGCCAGAGGCGTAGGGCAGTCCCCGGAAGATCCGGTCGTTCAGAGTAGGATTCGAACTCCTCATTAGTTGCGGCATTCCAGTCTTCTGACTCCTTCTCGCACCCGTACCAGCACGCTGGTATGAGCTGTCTCCATCATAGACGTTGCTCTTACCCGGATGGGATCACGCCATACGGCACCGGGTGCTGCCCGGGCCCATCGGCATGGCTGCCTCGGCGTGATTCCTTCGATGGATCGGCGGGTCCGCTGCAGACCATGGCGCGAGCCTGCATCGGAACGGGTGCCGGCAAAATGGCGCCCCGGACGACGGAAAGTTTGCGCCGGGTTGGCAAACCGGTGAAATTCGCCGCCAACTGTGCGCTGTCATCGCGGCGTCGCAACGACTGTATCTTTCAGCCTGCGGCGCTTATTTTGCCGGCAACTCAACATGGCCGCCGAACTGAAAGCGCATGGCGGAAAGCAGCTTGTCCTGATAATCCGCCTCTCCGCGCGAGCTGAAGCGCTGATAAAGGGCTGCGGAGAGAACCGGCACGGGTACGCCTTCGTCGATGGCGGCGTTGATGGTCCAGCGGCCTTCGCCGGAATCCGAGACGCGGCCGGCAAATTTTGAAAGCGCGGGGTCTTCGACGAGTGCTGCTGCCGTAAGGTCGAGCAGCCAGGAGGCAATGACGCTGCCGCGACGCCAAACCTCGGTAATGTCGCGAAGATTCAGCTCGTACTGGTAGCGCTCCGGATCGCGGAGCGGCGTGGTCTCGGCATTGGCCGCGGTGGTGTGTTTGCCGACGTTGGCGTCCTGCAGCACGCCAAGGCCCTCGGCGTAAGCAGCCATGACTCCGTATTCGATCCCGTTGTGAACCATCTTGACGAAGTGGCCGGCGCCGTTGGGGCCGCAGTGCAGATAGCCAAGCTCCGCAGTGCCCCCGATCGCCGCGCGTCCGGGCGTGCGCGGAATGTCGCCCGTGCCCGGCGCCAACTGGCGGAAGACGGGATCGAGACGATTCACCGTATCGGTTTCGCCGCCGATCATCATGCAGTAGCCGCGCTCGAGGCCCCACACCCCCCCACTGGTGCCGACATCGACGTAGTGGATTCCTTTGGAGCTGAGTTCCTTTGCGCGGCGAATGTCGTCGACATAGTAGGAGTTACCGCCGTCGATGAGCGTGTCACCAGCCTCGAGGTGAGGCACCAGCTCGGCAATGGTCTGGTCCACGACAGCGGCCGGCACCATGAGCCAGAGAGCGCGTGGCTTTGCCACTTTCTGCACAAAATCCCTGAAGTCGGTTGCGCCGGTCGCCTTTTCCTTCACCAGATCCTGCACAGACTTCGGCGACACGTCGAAGACCACGCACTCGTGACCGCCGCGGAGCAGCCGGCGGACCATGTTGGCGCCCATTCTTCCCAGCCCGATCATCCCCATCTGCATGACGTGATTCCCTCCGGCACGGATTCTGGTTTGCGGTACGAGCGCAGCCGCAACAGCGTTCACAGAGTCGGCGCTCTCAAAAAGGATACATCGGACTCTGCCGCGGACGGCTCCCATGGGCCTGCGATGGGAACTTTGTGCCGCGGCAGGAGCGGCTTCTGCGTCGGCACAAGCGCGACGCCGCCATGGCGGTGGCGCTGCAAAATTGGCCGGGAGCGCGCATGATGGAAGAGGCGGGCCCGGAAGCGGTTCGCCTTTTTTCGCGACCGTGTAGTACATCTGGAATCCAACCACCAGAAATAAAAACCAAAACACCGGGATTCAGGAACGGGAAGGGAATTCACAAGGGGGCAGTGATCCGGACCCGGTGAACCGATGGGGGAGAATCATGAGCGACATGCAATCGGACGCGCTGGTCTTCTTCGGCGCGACAGGCGATTTGGCGTATAAGAAGATCTTCCCGGCGCTGCATTCGATGGTGAAACGCGGCCGCCTGAATGTACCGGTGGTCGGCGTAGCCAAGTCCGGATGGACTCTGGAGAATCTGCGCGCACGAGCCAAAGACAGTATCGAGAAGCACGGCGGCGGGATCGACCCGCGGGCCTTCGAGACCCTGAGCGGCTTGCTGCGGTATGTGGACGGCGACTACAAAGACCCCGCTACCTTTAAGGCGATTCGCAAAGAACTGGGGCCCAAGCAGCGGCCCGCTCACTACCTGGCCATCCCTCCCATGCTTTTTGAAACCGTGGTGGAGCAGCTGGCAACCGCGGGTTGCGCCGCGGAGTCAGGTTGCGGGGAAGGGGCTCGCGTGATCGTGGAGAAGCCTTTCGGCCATGATCTGGGCTCGGCGCGAGATCTCAACCGGATCCTGCACACCGTCTTTCCCGAGTCGGCGATCTTTCGCATCGATCACTACCTCGGCAAGCAGCCCGTCAATAATGTTGTGGTCTTCCGCTTTGCCAATGCGTTCATGGAGCCGTTCTGGAATCGCAACTATATCGAGAGCGTGCAGATCACGATGGCAGAGAATTTTGGCGTGGAAGGGCGTGGCTCCTTTTACGACCAGACCGGCACCATTCGCGACGTGGTGCAGAATCATCTGTTCCAGCTGGTCTCGAACCTTGCCATGGAACCCCCCGTGCGGAACGACAGCGAATCGATTCGCGACGAGAAGGTCAAGGTGCTGAAGGCGATTCCCGCCCTCGGGCCGGAGGATGTGATTCGCGGCCAGTTCCGCGGATACCGCGAGGAGCAGGGCGTATCGCCCGCCTCGACCATGGAAACCTTCGCAGCGGTGCGGCTCGAAATCGACTCATGGCGCTGGAAGGGCGTGCCCTTTTATCTCCGCGCGGGGAAATATCTGCCCGTCACCAGCACCGAGGTTCTGGCCACGTTTCGCGAGCCGCCTACGTTCCTGGAGGGGAGCGCGCCGGGCCGCAACCATCTTCGCTTCAGAATCAGCCCGGAAATGGCGATTGCCGTCGGCACCATCGTCATGAATCAGACCGAGACCATGGGAGGCAGGCCGGTCGAAATGGTGGCCAGCCGCCTGCCCTGTCCCGAGGGGATGGAAGCCTACGAACGCGTACTCGGGGATGCAATGGCCGGTGATCCGAGCCACTTTGCACGGGAAGATTATGTGGAAGAGGCCTGGCGCATCGTCGACCCAATCCTCAGCCATCCGACCCCGGCCCGGGAATACGAGAAACATACCTGGGGCCCCGCGGATCCATCCGTGGCGCCTCCGTGCGGCTGGCACAATCCGGCCGCGGCGGAGAGCAGGACCGAGGAGCCCGTGGAGCAGGCGGCGTAAGCATGCAGCGAAAGTCCGAGACCGTCCGTGATCCCGTGGTAAGACCGCGTCTGGAGAACGGAATCGCGGCGCCAGGGGCGGGCGCGCAGGAGATTCGATCATGAGCCCCGCTTCCCTGGTGTGCCCGGCTCCGGCAGCGGCCCCGCGCGGCGAATGCACAGAGTGCACGGCGGGTCGAAGCGCCCCGCTGGGCGCCACGGTTATGCCGGGCGGTGTGAACTTCAGCATCTTCTCGCGCCATGCAGCACGCGTGGAGTTGCTGTTCTTCGATCAGGCTGACGATCCCCACCCCTCCCGCGTCATCGAGATCGACGGCGCAGGCCGGCGGACTCTGGACTACTGGCATATTTTTGTCCCCGGCGTGGTCCCAGGCCAGCTCTACGCTTATCGCGTGCATGGTCCCTTCGATCCATCGCAGGGCATGCGCTTCGATGCGGACAAGATCCTGCTCGACCCCTATGGCCGCGGCGTCGTGGTCCCGGCAGGTTACAGCCGGAGCCTGGCGTCTCTTCCCGGCGACAATACGCCCACAGCGATGAAGAGCGTGGTCGTCGATCCCGACGCTTACGACTGGGAGGACGATGCTCCTCTGCATCGGCCTGCCATGCGGTCCATCATCTACGAAATGCATGTTCGCGGCTTTACGCGCCATCGTAGCTCGGGAGTAAGTCCTGGAAAGCGCGGCACCTATGCCGGTGTAACTGAAAAGATATCTTACCTGCAGGAGCTGGGTATCACCGCCGTCGAGCTCCTGCCCATTTTTCAGTTCGATCCGCAGAGCGCGCCGGCCGGACTGGTGAATTACTGGGGTTATCAGCCGATTTCTTTCTTTGCGCCCCATGCCGGCTACAGTGCGCGCCAGGATGCACTGGGGCCGATCGACGAATTCCGCGATATGGTGAAGGCGCTGCACCGCGCCGGCATCGAGGTCATCCTCGATGTGGTGTTCAACCATACGGCTGAAGTCGGCGAGGGCGGTCCCACGCTCAGCTTTCGCGGTCTGGAAAACGGCGTCTATTACACCCTCGCGAAAGATCGCTCGAAGTATGCGGACTACAGCGGGACCGGGAACACTCTGAACGCGAACCATCCGGTGGTGCGGCGCATGATTGTGGACAGCCTTCGCTACTGGGTGGAAGAGATGCACGTGGATGGCTTCCGCTTCGATCTTGCGTCCATCCTGAATCGGGACGAAGCGGGCAATCTGATGCCGAGTCCCCCGGTCCTCTGGGACATCGACTCCGATCCGGTGCTGGCCGGAACCAAGCTTATCGCGGAAGCGTGGGACGCCGCGGGGCTGTACCAGGTCGGCAGTTTTCCGGGGCACAGCTGGAGGGAGTGGAACGGGCGTTTTCGCGACGACGTGCGCAGTTTCTTCCGTGGCGATGAAAATACGGTGGGGCCCTTCGCCGACGGGCTGATCGGCAGTCCGCAGATCTATGCGCATAAAGCGCGTGAAGCGGAGCAGAGCGTCAACTTCGTCACCTGCCATGACGGCTTCACACTCAATGATCTCGTCTCGTACAACGAGAAGCACAATGAAGCCAACGGCGAGCAGGGGCTCGACGGCACGGACGACAACCGCAGTTATAACTGGGGCGTGGAAGGACCAACGGACGATCCTGCCATCGAAGAGTTGCGCAACCGGCAGGTGAAGAACTTTCTGGCTGTGACCATGATCTCGCTGGGGCTTCCTATGATTCTGATGGGCGACGAGATGCGGCGCACGCAGCGCGGCAACAACAATGCATGGTGCCAGGACAGCGAAACCAGCTGGTTCGACTGGGACCTGCTTTCCCGGCATGCCGATGTGCATCGTTTCGTGAAACTGCTCAACCGCCATCGGCTGATGCGAGACGACGATGGCGTGGATTCGCGTGTCAGCCTGAACGAACTGCTGGAGAAGGGAACTCACGCCTGGCACGGAGTGAAGCTGGGGGCCCCGGACTGGGGCCGCACCTCTCACACGCTGGCCTTGAGTCTGTCCTGTCCGGCAGACGACTTGACCTTTTACCTCCTCCTCAATGCATACTGGACACCGCTGGATTTCGAGCTCCCCGCATTGTGGATCGGCGAACCGCAGTGGCGCCGCTGGATCGATACCAGCCTGAACTCGCCCGAGGACATTGTGGATTGGCCGGCGGCTCCCAGGGTCACCCAGGCTGTCTATCCGGCGGCTGCCCATTCTGTGGTGGTTCTTTTTGCTCGCCTCAGTCAGGAAGCAATGGCCTGAACGAAATCTGAGCCATGCAGCATGGCAGCTTTTTTCGGGGAGTCGAGGTGCCGGGCCAGGCGAAACCGGAGTAGGCCAATACCATCGTCCAATTGCCTCCGCTTCGCCGCTCTGCCCTAATTAGTACGTGTAGTTGGTCAGGCAGGAGTGATGTATGGCAGGCAAAAATGCAGTGGTTGTGGCCAGCGCCGATCGTCGGCTTGAGGAGCTGGGCATTGAGCTCCCCGCGGCTCCGACCCCCTTTGGCAGTTACGTCGAAGCCCTGCAGACAGGCAATCTGCTCTTCCTCAGCGGAATGCTTCCTGTCGTCGATCACAAGCCGAAGTATGTGGGCCGCCTGGGCAAAGAACTTGATGTGGAGTCCGGACGGGATGCTGCACGCGCGGCCGCTTTGAGCGCGCTCGCAGCGGCCAGGCAGCATTTGGGTTCCCTGGACAGAGTTACCCGCGTCGTCCGGCTCGGCATATTCATGGCGACGTCCGGAGACTTCTTCGATCAGCCTCGGGTCGCGGATGCTGTCTCGGATCTGTTTGGTGATGTCTTCGGTGCGGAGAAGTTAGCGGTTCGCCTGGTGATCGGAGTGGCGAGCCTGCCTTTCGGTATGCCGATCGAACTCGAAGTCATCCTCGAAGTGGCGAATCCCTCTTCGTCGGAAGATTCCATCTCTCACTAAATATCAGGAGGATCTATATGGCTACAGCCGTTTCAGTCGCAACCATGAAAGTCGCGCAGATCGCAAAGGCAGGAGCAGGTTTCCAGATGGTGGAGCGCGAGATTCCTGAGCCGGGCGCCGGACAAGTGCGCATCCGGGTGCAGGCCTGTGGGGTCTGCCACAGCGATGTGCTCACCGTGGAGGGCCTCTGGCCTGGACTACAGTTTCCTCGGGTTCCGGGACATGAAGTGGCCGGGGTCGTGGATGCAGTGGGAACCGGCGTCTCCGAGTGGAAGAGGGGCCAGCGCGTAGGCGTGGGCTGGCACGGCGGCCATGACGGCACCTGTTCTGAATGTCGGCGCGGAGATTTCGGTAATTGCCGTAATCAGCAGATCGCGGGCATCAGCTATGACGGCGGATATCAGCAATACATGGTGGCTCCCGCCGAAGCGCTGGCGGCGATCCCGGACAGTCTCAGCGACGTCGACGCGGCGCCGCTGCTCTGCGCCGGTATCACCACCTACAACGCGCTGCGTCACAGCGGAGCACTTCCCGGAGATCTTGTGGCCGTGCAGGGGATCGGCGGTCTGGGTCATCTCGGAATTCAATTCGCGAATAAATTCGGCTACAAGGTCGCAGCCATCGGGCGTGGTCCTGGCAATGCCGCGCTCGCAAAGAAACTCGGCGCCAGCGTGTATATCGACAGCAAAGCAACCAATGCAGCTGAAGAATTGCAGAAACTGGGCGGCGCAAAAGTTATTCTGGCAACCGCACCCAACTCGAAGGCGATGTCTGAACTCATCAATGGTCTTGGCCCCAACGGCAAGCTCATGGTGATTGGCGCCGCCTTCGATCCCATTGAGGTCACGCCGGTTCAGCTCATTACCGGAAGCAAAACCATCCAGGGCTGGGCGTCGGGGACCCCTGCGGATTCAGAGGCCACTCTTCGCTTTGCAGAACTCAGCGGCGTGCGTGCCATGATTGAAACCTATCCACTCGAGAAGGCCGCCGAGGCATACGCGCGCATGATGAGCGGCAACGCAGAATTCCGCGTCGTGCTCACCATGTGAACGCGGGCCGCAGCAGCGTTTGAACAGTCGGCAAGCCCCGCTCCGCGGGCTTGCACAGGAGGAGCTTCAGCGATGCGAGACATCCATGGTCCCAGCGGATCCAGCGCCGGCATGCTTCATGGTTGGCGTTGGCGGTCCTTGTGATGTTCGCATCCTTCGATCTGCCGGCACAGGTGGAAGGAAAGTAAGGTCAGATGCACCCGATTTTCTATCGCACCACACAAATCGATGGACTCTCCATCTTCTATCGCGAGGCCGGGCCCAGGGATGCACCTACGATCCTCCTGTTGCACGGCCTGCCCTCTTCTTCGCGCATGTTTCAGTCTTTGTTGTTGCGGCTCTCCGACAGCTACCATCTCGTGGCTCCGGATTATCCGGGCTATGGTCACAGCGACTGGCCCGATCCGAAGCAGTTCGCTTATACCTTCGACCACATCGCGGCCATCATGGATGACTTCACGCGCTCCATTGGTTTGTCGCGTTACACCCTCTACATGCAGGATTACGGCGGCCCCGTTGGATTCCGCATGGCCCTTGCGCACCCCGAACGCGTCCAGGCACTCATCGTGCAGGATGCAGTGGCCCATAACGAAGGCCTCGGAGCGAACTGGGCGACGCGGCGCGCCTTTTGGGCCGATCGGCCGGCCCACGAAGAAGCGCTACGCAAAAACCTGCTGTCTCTGCCCACCACGAAAACGCGGCACATTGGCGACGATCCGAATGTCGAACTCTACGACCCCGATCTGTGGACCGATGAGTACGCATTCCTCAATGCGCCCGGGCAGGCTCAAATTCAGAGCGACCTTTTTTACGACTACAGGACCAACGTCGAAGCATATCCAACGTGGCAGGCCTGGATGCAAAAGACGCAGCCGAAGCTGCTGGTTATCTGGGGTAAGCATGACCTCTCCTTCGATCTCGGCGAGCCCGAACGCTATCGCAAGGATGTGACCAACGCAGAGGTCCACGTGCTCGATGCCGGTCACTTCGCGCTCGATACCAAGGCAGACGAAATCGCTTCGCTGGTCCTGCAGTTCATGGAGCCTCTGCAGGCAGACGGCCACCTCGCGGCGGTTAACGCGGAGCCGGTCGCAGCCAGACTCGCATCGGCAGGGTAGCCATCGCCGCTTCCTTTCGATGAATATGGGAGCCCGCGCATCCTGCCAACGGCCTGTACTTTGGCAGGGCGCGCGTGCGCCATCTCCATCCACACCGCATTTGCGGGAACCAGGGAAGGTACACAGTCAAAACATTAATTGTGCTTTCACCGGCAACAGAGCAGAACGGTGCATCTAAGGCTCGAAAGACAACTCTGCGGTGTGGATATCCCGCCATTTGACATAGTTACTTGTTAATTACTACAAAGGTTGGAGCACTTTTCCCGGCGTTCGTCCGAGCGCTGATTTCCCGTGGAGGCACTCCCCTTTGCTCCAGTCAGCAATCTTCCCGCGTCTTATTCGATTCGTATTCCTTCCCGCACTCATTCTCTCGCTGTTCACACCTCTCATGGCCCATGCACAGGCCGATATGTCCTCTCTTTCCGGCACCGTGACCGATACATCGGGCGCTGTCATCCCCAACGCGCAAGTCATCGCTCACGATACCGCGACCGGCCAGAATCACTCCATTACCACCAACAGCTCCGGCTCCTACACCATTCCCAATCTGCCTCCGGGTATCTACAACGTCCACGTGGAGGCCCAGGGTTTTACACCGGCTGAGCAGGAAGGCACGCGGCTCGATCCGAACATTGGCGCCCGGTGCGATGTCGCGCTCAAAGCCGGCACCACCAGTACCACCATCACCGTGCAGGCCAACGCGAATGCCCTGCAGACAGAATCGGCCTCGGTTGGCCAGCTGGTCACTTCGCAGCAGGTGAAGAGCATTCAGCTCAACGGCCGCAATCCGCAGTACCTCGCCCAACTGGAGCCAGGCGTCACCCGGAATGCCTCTATCTCTTCCTTCGACTTCGGCCCGGACAACAGCTTCTACGTAGACGGCGCGCGCGATGAGGACACCCTCACCACGCTCGACGGCGCACCCATGGTTCGCACTCGCGCGAATACCTACTCCATCGGAGTGGCCGACGTCGATTCCACCTCGCAGGTACAGGTTCTCAGCACCGACTATCCGGCGGAGTACGGCCGTTCCGACTCAGGACAAATCCGCATGGTTCCAAAGAGCGGCACCAATCGCTTCCATGGTACCGCCTACGAGTATCTGCGCAATTCGTTCTTCGATGCCAACACATGGATTCGCAACCAGTCCGACCAGCCTTCCATCAGCCAGCACCCTGCTCCTTTCCGCTTCAACCAGTTTGGCTGGAATCTCAATGGACCGGTAACCATCCCCGACCACTTCAATTCAGGCCGGCAAAAGCTGTTCTTTCTCGCCGGCCAGGAGTACATCCGCTATCGCCAGAACGTCACGCAGACCGGAAAAGTGCCCACCGATCTCATGCGTCAGGGCAACTTCAGTGAGCTTCTCGGCCCCAACATCTTCTATGGCACGCCGGTACAGATTGTGGATCCCGCGACCAGAGCTCCCTTTGCCGGCAACGTCATTCCTGCAGCCCGTCTGAGCCACAACGGCATCGGTCTGCTCAACGCCTTTCCCACTCCCAATGCCAACAGCAGCAGCTATAACTGGGAAGATTCCGCGCCGTATCCTGAAGATCAGCGCAAAGACACGCTGGTGCTCGACTACGTTCCGTCCGACGCGCACCATCTGCGTTTGACGCTGCTGAATTACAGCTACGATTACGACACGCCCTTTGCCGGCAACTTCAATCGCACCCCGGAGCACTGGCACTGGCCGAACCAGGTCGGGGTGCTGCACTATACCTGGACTATCAGTCCGACCATGGTCAACGAGGCCGTCTTCTCAGCGTCGGCGGACCATATCACCATCTCCTATGCTTCTGATGCCCTGCTGAACCGCAGCCTCTACGGCATCGATTACCCGTACATCTACCCGGCAGATCAGAAGCTCACCCCCGACAAAATACCCACCATCGGTATCGCCGACTTCAACACCCTCGACGGTCAGCCCTATCCTTCACACTCCGGCGGTGTCATCACCCGGCTAGGCGACAATCTCACCAAGGTTATCGGCAATCACACTCTCGTGTTCGGCGGCGAGTGGGAGCGCGACGGTGAAAACGACTTCGATCAGATCAGCGTGAGCAGCACCACGCCTGGATCAACCAATAATCAGAATGGGCAGTTCGAATTTCAGGATCAGGCCAGTGCCGGTGTGCCTACCAGCAATGCCGCGGTGGCCAATGCGGCACTCGGCCAGTTCTACACCTATGGTGAAATCGGTCAGAAGAGTTACACGCTTTTCCGCACTAATAGTTATGAGGCCTTCGCTCAGGACTCCTGGCGGGCCACACCCAAACTGCTGCTGGAATACGGCGTCCACTACTCTGTCTTCCCGCCCTACTACGCTGCGTGGGGTAACCAGTCTGTCTTCTCACCCAGTTCGTGGAATCCTGCGCTCGCGCCCTCGGTGAATCCGACCACCGGCCTGATTGCCGGCGGTGATCCGCTCAACGGCGTCGTAATTCCCGGCAGCCATTTCCCCACGTCCGCGCAGGGTCATGTCCCCGCCGACATTCTGAATGGCCAGTACAACCGGCTCTTCCGCGGATTCGACCGCAACTACGCTAAAACGGTTTACAGCGATATCCAACCGCGCTTCGGATTCACCTACCAGATAGCCAACAATACAGTCATCCGCGGCGGTGCGGGCCGCTTCGTGCAGCGCCTCCCTGTCACCGACCAGGTGCAGACGGGCGGCAATGCGCCCTTCCAGCCATCCTCGTCCGTAACCGGCGGCTCGGTGGATAACCCCGGCGGCGCGGGAACCGCTGCTTATCCGCTGCAGCTTTCCTCCGAGCCGTACAACCTTCCCAGCCCGGAAGCATGGGCCTGGAACGCCACCGTCGAGCAGGAACTTCCTAACTTTGCCACGCTAACTATGACTTATGTAGGACGCAAAGGCATCCACCTGCAGCAACTGGAAAATATAAACCAGCTTCAGCCGGGCACTATCCAGGCCAACCCTTCTGTAACGCAGCCCGACGCACTACGGCCCTATCGCGGTTACGCTTCCATCCTGCAGGACGCCGACAAGGGCAGCTCCCTGTACAACGCCCTGCAACTCGATCTCAAACGGCGGCTCTCGCATGGTCTTCTGTTTGGCGTCGCCTATACCTGGTCCAAAAGTCTCGACTACGGCTCCGACCAGAGTTATGAACTTCCTAATTACTACGACCCGCGGTCGAACTGGGGTCCAAGCGACTTCGATATCCGCGACACGCTGGTTATTAACTATGTCTGGAACATACCTTACGGCGGCAATGTCTCTAATGGATTAGTGCGCCACACGCTGGGTAACTGGCAACTTTCGGGAACCACCCAGGCGCAAACCGGCGAACCCTTCACGGTCAGCTCGGGTGACGACTTTGCCGGCGTTGGACCCGGCGCCGGTGCACAGCGCTGGGATATGACGGCACGGCCCCAGGTGTATAAGCATTTCGCAGGAGGTAACGGCAGCGGATCAGCACAGTGGTTCGACCCCGCCGTCTTTGTCCAGCCCGCACCCGGAACCCTGGCTCCGCGGGGAACCCGCAACGCCATCTACGGTCCAGGCTTCCAAAGCTGGAACGTTGCTCTGCAGAAAGATATTCACGTCATTCCGCACTTCGAAGACCACATCGTCACTTTCCGCGCCGAGTCATTCAACTTCACCAATCACCCCAACCTGGATACGCCTCAGGATGATCCGTATAGCAGCACCTTTGGTCAGGTTACGACCAAGGGTCAGACCTACGCTTCGGATCGCCAGTTCCAGTTCAGCCTGCGGTATGCGTTCTAACGCCCCAACCGCCAGCTCCAGCCCAGCCCGGGTTCCGCAGTCAAAGCCCGGGCTGGATCTGGGCCGAAGACATTGCACCGCCGTGAGGTTCATCTCATGGCGCTGACGTTCGACTGATCTGTCAGGAAGTGCAGGCAACAGCCTGCGGATAGAATGGTGACGTTTAGCAGCATTTCAGAGGTGCGATGCAGCGTCGGGGATTCGTTTGGTCATCCGTTTTCACTTTGGGCAGCGTGGTGCTGGCCAGGCCTCTTGCCGCTTTGGCGGTGGAGCAACTCGCGCCGCCGGCGCCGCCCGATCCCGCGGTCGAGCGCGTGCTGGTGATGTTCAAGTGCCACTTCGATGCCGGTTTTATCGATACACAGACTCACGTCGTGCGCCGCTATTTCGACGAGTTCTATCCGCAGGCGATGTCGCACCGCCGAACAAATGCGGCAGGCTGGTTCGAATCGTTATGTGTGGACGACCGGATCCTGGCTGCTCTACGAATACCTGGAGCAGGCTTCGCCCCAGGACCGGCGGCGCATGGAACAGGCCATCGCTGATGGCGATATCGCCTGGCATGCCTTGCCTTTCAACTGGCAGACGGAGATGATGGACCGCTCCCTGATCGAGGGCAGCCTGAGCCTCTCGCGCTCGCTGGACCAGCGCTTTGGCCGCACGACCACCGGCGCGAAGATGACCGACGTTCCCGGCCACACCCGCGGCCTTATCGCTCCTCTTGCCGAGCATGGCGTCACATTTCTCGATATCGGTGTGAACGGCGGGAGCACCCCCGCTGAGCTTCCCCCGTTGTTCGTATGGAAAGATCCCGACGGCGCATCGATGGTCGTCATGTATCACCACGAATACGGCAGCATCGCGCGTGTTCCCGGCACAGAGCTCGCCATCGCCATCGTGGTGCGCGGCGACAACAGCGGTCCGCATACTCCGCAGGAGATTGCGGAGATTTACGCCGATCTGGGGCAGCGTTTTCCCCGCGCAAAAATCGTCGCCACGAATCTGACCGAAATCGCCAATGCCATCCAGCCGTATCGCAGCCATCTCCCTGTCGAGACCAGGGAAATCGGCGATACCTGGATCTATGGAGTGGCCAGCGATCCACTGAAGGTGGAGCGCTATCGCGAGGTCTGCCGACTGCGGCAGGCGTGGATCTCCGCGGGACGATTCCAGACCGGCGATGCAACCGACCTGGCTCTGCTGCGGCATCTGCTGCTGGAGGCGGAACACACCTGGGGAACCGATACCAAGACGTGGCTCGATTTCGACCATTACACGCCGCACGATCTTGCCGAGATGCTGAACACGAAGAACTACAAAGTCGTGGAGTTCAGCTGGCAGGAGAAGCGCCAGGATCTCTTCGACGGCATCGGCACGCTCCCCGCTCCTCTGCAGGAGGAAGCAAAGAAGGCCGTGGCAGCCCTGGCCCCGAAACAGCCGGATATGTCGGGCGCAGCGCATCCGCCAGGCGAGGTGATCGAGACCAGGCACTTCCTGCTGCAGTTCGATCCGCAGACCGGAGCGATTCGCCGCCTGCGTAATCAACAAACGGGGCGCGAATGGGCGTCTCCGCAGCATCTCGTGGCGCTGTTCTCTTACCAGACGCTTTCTCCGGAAGACTATACGCAATTCCTGGCGAGCTATCTGATCACCAAAGCCGACTGGGCGCAGAAGGACTTCGGCAAGCCCAACATCGAGCGCTTCGGGGCGCGCAGCCAGAGTTGGTCGCCCTCACTTGTCGAGCTGCGCGTGCAGCGTGAGGAGCAAGGTCATCGCGTGTCAGGCCGCCTGCACATCGACGATCCGCAGGCGCTGGCGAGCGGCCGCGCGGCGTTTCCTCGCTCCATTTATATGGAACTGCTCCTGCCCGATGCGGAGCCGGTCGTGCATCTGAACTTCTACTGCTTCGATAAGGCTGCGACGCGTATGCCGGAGGCGTTATGGCTCACCTTCAATCCTGTGGTCGCCGATCCGAATGGCTGGAGTCTGGACAAATCCGGCCAACTGGTCTCGCCCTTTGATGTGGTCACTGCCGGCAGCCGGCATCAGCATGCCGTAACCAGGGGATTCGCGTACAAAGATGCGCAGGGATCGTTTGCAGTCGAGACGCTGGACGCTCCTCTGATCGCGCTCGGCGAAAAGTCGCCGCTGAACTTCTCGCGCTCGCAGCCGGATCTTGCTAAGGGCATCCACTGCGGCCTCTTCAACAACGCGTGGGGAACTAATTACATCATGTGGTTTGGAGAAGACATGCGCTTCCGCTTCCTGCTGCGGGCCTGAGCGAGAGAACTCGAGACCGCTTGATTCAGTACATTTCCGGCTTAGAAGGCCCCGATCTCATGCCACCATTCCCCGGCCTCAAGAGGCCGACGGAAAAGTCAATTTGAGGGGGAAAGCCGTCCCTCAGGAGCAGCCAACTCATCTTGCGACACTTATGGCACGAGTAAACTCGTGCGATTCCAAATCAGCGAGTTTTTTCGCAGCAGCACGTATGGCATGAGTGAACTCATATCCTGGCAAATCAGCGCTAAATTTACAGCATTACTTATGCGGAATTAGGGTGGAGGTCATAGAATCGCCACAATTGCGAACTGAACCATCGAAACGCCCGCCTGTCGCTTTTGAAACCCGGAGACGCGGTGGCTTCGGTGCGCCACATTCGGTCATGGGAGATGGCTGGCCACTTTGGCGAGAATCGTTGCGGTTTCCTCTTCGAGCAAATCCAGGAATGAACGCAGAACAACCGAAATGCGCCCCTGGGGCCAGGCTGCAATCAACTCGATACGCTCATGGTCCGGATCGATGCGCAAAAATCGTACTCCGTCCGCACGCAGGGTGCTGACGCATGCCGGAATGATGGTCGAGCCAGCCTCCGATGCCACCAGGGTCAGCACCGTTTGCATCAGCTTCGGTTCATGCTCTACGCGCGGTACAAAGCCTGCTTCGCGGCACAGTGCTGTGATGCTGTCATAAAGTTCGGGGGCTCCGTGACGATGAAACAGAATGAGAGGCTTCCCCTCGAAGCTTTTCAGCTTAACGCGCTTAGCGTTTGGAGCGCAATTATCCGGCACTGCGATCAGCAGAGGCTCTTTGTAGAGCGAGCGTGTTTCGAAGATCGCGTGATGTTCGCGTGAAAGTGGCCTCGTGAAGCCGATATCCAGCTCTCCTCGCGCGAATGCTTCATCCTGCTGTTGCGGGGTGAGTTCATCCAGTACCAGCTTTACGCCGGGGTAGCGCTGGCGATAGAGGCGAATCAGGCCCGGGAGGAAGGAAGACGTCGCTGAGCCAAGGAATCCAATGCGAAGCCTGCCAATCTCACCGTGAGCCGCACGGCGCGCAGCCTCGATTGCCTGTTGCGCCTGCTCGAGAACCCGCAGAGCCTCAGTGTAGAAGACTTCACCTTCCGGCGTGAGGCGAGCACGGCGCTTTTCACGCGAGAAGAGCTTCACTCCAAGCTCCTCTTCGAGTTCGGAAACCGCCTGGCTGAGAGCGGGTTGCGCAACGTTCCGTTGACGCGCCGCCTCACGGTAGCCGTTCCACTGAACTACCGCTGTGAAATATCGCAGATGCCGAAGTTCCACAGTGAACGCCACTCCCTATCAAGTTGATCAGATCTTCTTAGGAATCATATCAACCTGCTGCTCGATCTACTCCTGTAGGCGCCGGATTGCCAAGGCGCGTTAAGGAGAAAATGAAGAATGTCGCCTGTCACAGGTCACGAACCCCTTTTTCAGCCGCTCAACGTTGCTACCGCGCCAGACGCTTCAAAGCCGATTCTTCGAGAACATCCAGAAGTCCTTCGGCTTCGTCCCGAACCTGATGGCGACCTTTGCCAACGACCCCGCCGTACTACAGGGATATCTGGCCCTGGACGGTGCGTTTGAGAAGGGTACGTTTAGCCCCGTCGAGCGCCAGTTGATTTTGCTGGCTGCCAGCGAAGAGAACAAGTGCGGTTACTGCGCCGCGGCTCACTCGACCATCGCTAAAGCGTTTCTGAAAGCCCCTGCCGAGACGATCGCCGCGGTACGTGACGGCAAGCCGCTGGCCGACAGGAAGCAGAATGCGCTTGTGAACCTGGTACGCGAGATCGTGCGTGAGCGTGGCTTTGCTTCGCCTGCCACGGTGGAAGCGTTCCTCGCCGCCGGGTACGAGAAGGCGCAGGTGATGGAGTTGCTGCTCGGCGTCGCTCTGAAGACGGTGTCGAACTACCTCGATCACCTCTCCCCAGCCATCATCGATCAGGCCTTTGCGGCGGAAGCTCGGTAAGAGCTTCCGCCTCGAGCGGATCGCAGCCCGAATCGTTGCTCCGGAGAAAAGACGCATGACCACTCAGGTTTTCCAGATGACGCGCGAGCTCGATGAAGCTCGCCATCACTATCGGAATAACGTGATCCCGCCCGAAAAGCTCACAATCATGGATCGCGCAACAGACCAGCTCTCGCGCAGCGGCATCCGCTCCGGATCGCTGAAGGAGGGAGATCGGGTCGAAGACTTCATTCTGATGAATGCGCACGGTTCCCCCGTCCGGCTGCAGCGAATGTTGGACGAAGGCCCCGTGGTGATCTCCTTTTATCGTGGCGGATGGTGCCCCTACTGCAACATCGAACTTCGGGGACTCCAGCGGGTTCTGCCGGAGATCAAAAAGCTTGGTGCTTCTCTGGTCGCAATTTCGCCCCAGCTTCCGGATAACTCGCTCACCACCGAAGAGAAAAACCACCTCGAGTTCCCCGTCCTCAGCGATGTCGGCAATGTCGTTGCCCGTCGCTTTGGAATCGTCTTCACGCTTCCCGATGACCTTCTGGACGCATACGAAACGTTTCGGCATGCACTGCGAGAGACGAACGGCGAAGAGGGCGCAACAGAACTTCCGATTCCGGCGACGTTTGTCCTGGATCGCACTGGAGTTATCCGGCTCGCCTTCGTCGACGAGGATTATACGCGGCGTCTCGATCCCGAGCTTATTCTCGACAAGCTCCGGGAACTGCAACATCGCAGCTGACAGGAACAGGTACAAACAATGGAAAAACTGCTTTCGCCTCTCAATCTCGGACCGTACGTGTTACGCAATCGCGTCGTCATGGCGCCGCTTACCCGCATGCGAGCCGGCGAGCGCAATGTGCCTCGTGAAATGAACGTAGCCTATTACCGCCAACGCGCCTCAGCCGGGCTTGTCATTACGGAGGCCACTCCGGTATCGCCGTTCGGGCATGGCTACCGGGGCACGCCCGGCATCCACACGGAAGAACAGCGCGATGGCTGGCGGCCCATCACAAAGGCTGTGCATGAGGAAGGTGGACTGATCTTCCAGCAACTCTGGCATGTAGGACGGCTCTCGCATCAGGATCTTCAGCCGGGAGCCGTGCTGCCGGTAGCGCCTTCTGCAATTCGGCCCTCCGGCGATGCCCTGACCCTCGAGGGACCGAAGCCGAGACCAACGCCGCGCGCCCTGGAAGCCGCCGAAATTCCCGGCATTGTAGAGGAGTTCCGCCGCGGTGCACGGCTCGCCCTCGAGGCAGGCTTCGACGGCGTGGAGGTGCACGGCGCCAATGGCTACCTTCCCGACCAATTCCTCAACACCAGTTCGAACCAGCGCACCGACAACTGGGGTGGCTCGATCGAGAATCGCGCGCGCCTGCTGCTGGCGATTACTGACGCCGTGATCAGCGTGTGGGGAGCGGATCGCGTAGGTGTTCGCCTTTCACCGACCAACCAGCACGGCGACATCGAAGACGACAACCGCCTGGAGACTTACAGCTATGCCGTCGCGGAAGTAAACAGGCGCAGGCCAGCCTACATTCACCTCGTCAGTCCTCGCGTATCTGGAAACCTCGACGTCACGTCGGTACTCGACCTCGGCCCGGACCGGTTCCGCCCCCTGGTCACCGGCAGCACGGTGCTGATCGCGGCCGGTGGCTATAAACCCGCGGAAGCCGAAGAGCTGCTTCGACGTGGTGATGCTGACGCAGTGGCGTTTGGCCGCCTCTTCATTGCGAATCCCGATCTGCCGCGACGCATCGCACTCGGCGCCCCGCTGAATGCATATGACCGCAGCACCTTCTATTCGCGCGGTGCGAAAGGCTATGTGGACTATCCCACCCTCGAACAAATGGAAATTGCGAAGTATCAGGCGGCGGGAAAGTGAAGGAGTATGTCGAAGCTGAATCGTAAGGTCGCAATCGTCACCGGCGCCTCCCGGGGCGTCGGTCCTGCATTTCTCGCTGCGGATAAGGCTGCTGTTATTACCGGCCAAACTCTGTTTGTTGACGGAGGCGCGAGCCTCGGACGAGTTGCGTAGGATATGCCTCTCCTTGTCACCAGCGCGGCCGGTGCGAATGGCGATGGATACGGGGCGCTGCTCGAGTTCGACCTCGACGGCCAACCACGTGGGCTCTTCTCCGCTGACGGACGCATTTCCGATCCGCGTGGCCTCAGCGTGCAGCGCGACGAAGGACTGCTTTTTCTCAACAGTGGCTCGGACCGCGTGCTCGCGCTCGGACGCGAGGGGCAGGTCATTCGGGATTCGGGGCCGATTGAGGGCCTCAACCCGGGCGGCGGCAATTTCGGGCCGGATGGCCGCTACTACGTTGGCTTGCGGAGCTCAGCCACGATTATGGCCTTTACAGCCCAGCTTGTTCCCGAGCGTTTCTTGCCAAAGGGTATCGTACCGTTCCCGCGCGGATTTGCTTTCGGACACGATGGCAGGCTCTTCCTTGCTTCGGGCATGGGACCAAACGGGGATGGAGACAACACCATCATTGCCTTCGATGCGGGCGGCCGCCTCTTGCCGGGTTGGCGCGTCGAAGATCCTCATCTCAGCCCTCTCGATCTCGCCATCGCACCGAACGGGAACATTCTGGTGTCGAGCGAATATCCCTTCGGCGCGCCCGATGCCGTGACGACCATACGGGAATACCATGCGACGGCAGGCCATCTCGTCCGTGTCTTTTCACCAGGCGGACTGGCCGAATTCCGCAAGCCGCGTGGCCTCAGATTCGGACCGGACGGATACCTCTGCTGTGTGGCTCGCGATGAGGTGGTCGCGTTCGACTTCGAGACCGGCAAATGCCTCGGGCCGATCGTTCAAATGCCCCGCCTCAACGGACAGGCACTGGCCTTCTTTCCCTAACCATGGGCAGGCTAGGCTGCGGATATCTCGAAAAAATCGTCCGAAGAGTCTCTGACCTTCGTGTGAAGGGTCGCGTTCCCAGGATCCGAGAGGCAACCCCGGGATCGAAAAGCTCTCCGGTCTACCCTCGGGCAATCGTCGCTGTTCGTGTGACTGTTGACGAGCTTGCCTGAGCACGGCGATAACGGGGAGAGCGCGCTCAACTTCAGTGAAGAAGGGGCTCACCGATCGAACGGCCAAGCCCCTTCCCTTCTATCGTTCAGGTACGACCGCTACTCCCTGGGGTCTCGTGTCGTTGGGCTCGTTGAAGGCAACAGGAGACACATTCTCATCGACCGTTCCATCATTGTTGACGGTCAGGATGTGAAGGAGGTTCCCTTGTCCCTCGGGGATGGAGGTGCTTCCGCGAGAAGAAAGAGCATAAAGATATCTCTCGTCGCTGGACAATGAGAACTGCAGGACATTGCCAGGTCCGGAAAGCACGAGATTTTGAATCTGCACGGGATTCTCGGGATCCGAGAGATCATACACACTGACAGAATTGGTACCGGTGTCCGTGGAATAGAGTCTGGTTCCGGCGCGGTTCGTCCTGAGCCAGCAGATGGCGGTACCGCTGTTCGGAACTGTCCGGATGAACGTCAGGCTTCCATCGTTTCCATACCGGTACACGCCGAGCTTGTTGACGGTAACGAAGCCAACATAGAGAAGCGGATATCGCGGATGGCTGGTGAGTCCAAGCGGCAGCCGAGGGGTTGTCGTATCGGAGAACTCCGAAGCCGGAAGGGCTAATGGCGTCAGTTGATGGAGCCCGCCATTCCCATCGGACTGGAACCGCTGGAGAAGGCCGCCAAGAAAGTCCGCACCAAAGAGGAGATTGGAGTAGGGAACGGCGAATGCCTGGCTCGGAGAGGATCCCACAGCCACAGAAACAGTGGACTGAAAACGGCGACTGCTGTCATTGGTCGAGTCCGAGGTCGGCGTAAGTTTTCCGTCGGCCGCGACCTGGAACGTGGTGTAGTTGGGGAGGATCGCGGATGGGCGGCCGAAGTCCCCACTCTTGTTGACGACGAACAACGTATCGCCACTCAGGCCAAGGCTCACCGGATCGTTGCCTCCCGAGGGGAAGGGGGATCCTTCAACTGGAGTCAACGCACCATTCTCCCTAATGTGAAACACTGCAATGCTGTCGGATCCGGAATTCACGGCGAAGAGCAAGGTGTGGTCCGGGCTGGAAATGATGTCCTGATCGGAGTCCTCCGGCCCGAGGCTGATACCGGGATCCTGTGTGCCCGCTCCTCCGGTCAGAAACGGCGACCCTGGAATTGGCTGCAGTTGGCCGTTGGCGCCGCGCACAAAGCCGGCGATCGAATTGCCATTCGGGGTTTTGATATTGGTTTCTACATAGACGTAATTGCCGGTTTGGCCGAAGGCTTGCGCCGACGCGGTATGCGTCAGGGACAGAGCCGCTCCAGCCAGCACGAGAAGGGCAAATGGTCTGTTCATGATTCTCCTCCGTGATCTCGGGGTTCGCGTTCGCTGTCACCCTCCGGTGGCAGCGTCGGTTAGAGTCCCAGGGTATGGTTTGGTTACACGCTTCCGGGACTTTTTCTTCGTTGCCCTTGTGAAGAACACGACGAACTCCGGCGCTCTCCATGGGTTCGCCATCAAACTCAGACCGGCGCAATGCACGATTTTTTGACACATTCCCGGACGTCGCGGATCGAGACGCCCCTCTGAACGAGAGAAATGCGGCGTGTAACCTTTTGCGGCCGCAGGGCTCCCATCAGCACCCGGCCTTTGGTGAGCGCGTCACGACGCGTGCGCTCCAGGCCAATTTCCAAACATCGGAGTTGAATTGTGATAAAGAGCCTGAGGCTCCCTTATGTGTTGTTCCTCGCCGCAGCCGCTGTTCCGGTCTTCGCGCTGCACCAGGCGGCTGCGCAGGACGAGCGTGGCGGCGCAGTTTTCGCCATGACGAATGCCGCTTCCAACAACCAGATCGATGCCTATGTTCGTCGTGAAGACGGTTCACTTGAGTTCTCAGGGGCATTTCCGACTGGAGGTAATGGCAGCGGGGGCACCGTCGACCCGCTGACCTCGCAGGGATCGCTCACGCTGAGCGCAGACCACAGTCTGCTGTTCGCGGTGAACGCCGGCAGCGGCACGCTCTCCACGTTCGCGGTGCGCGGCGCCCAGCTTGCCCTCCTCGACACTGTCTCCACGGGCGGCAGTAATCCGACCTCGGTGACTCAGGTCAGGGACCTGGTTTATGTCCTCAATGCGGGGGGCAATGGCAGCGTGAGCGGCTTCCGCCTCCTCGGCAACGGCCATCTGCTCCCTATTCCGAACTCGACACACTATCTCAGCAAGTCAGCCACTGCGCCGACCGATGCTGTTCTCAGTCCCAACGGGCAGTTTCTGATTGTCATTGAGTCCGCAACCAACAAGATCGATGTGTTCCACGTTTTTCCGAACGGGACGCTCTCGAATC
The DNA here is from genome assembly GCA_963825195.1 of uncultured Acidobacteriota bacterium. GTDB lineage: Bacteria > Acidobacteriota > Terriglobia > Terriglobales > Acidobacteriaceae > Palsa-343. The sequence continues at coordinate 1,127,971 of CAWGSD010000005.1, read as the reverse complement.
CAGTGGTTCACGACAGCGCCGGTGTGTTCCCCTTCGCTGCGGTGTTTGCTCCCGGCGGAGCCCTGATTGTGGGCAATGTAACCAATCCTAACGAGGTTTCGTCCACAATATCGTCCTATCAGCTGGATGGGAACGGATCCCTCCGCGTCATCTCGAACGCTCTTCCCACGGGCGGCCAGGCCACCTGCTGGGACGTGATCGGCCGCTTTGGCCGCTCGGTGTATACATCCAACGCCGCCAGTTCGACACTCTCTGGTTTCGACATCGCACCTAACGGCGCACTCACTCCTGTTGGCGACACCGTCGTTGGCCAGAATCCCACGGGCAGCACAAACCTCGACATCGCAGCCAGCGATGACGGCCGTTACCTGTACACCCTGAATGGCGCTGCCGGTACCATCGGCAGGTTTGCCGTTCAGGAGGATGGGAGCCTGGTGAACCTTGGGCAGCAGGATGGCCTGCCCGCGTCCGCCGGCATTAACGGCATCGCCGCCTACTAGCTTCGCTAACCCGTATAGTCCGGGGCGTTCTGTCTGGAATGTCCCGGGCCTCTTCTGCGCAATCAGGCACGTTTGGCAGATCGTTTTGAATTGCACGAACCCGTTGAGCTCCTACCGTGTACCAATGATCGGCACCGTGGATGGCAAACGGATCAAAGGGAACGCCGTGGTCGTCCTTTGGCATGAACGACGGAGCCATGGTCGCCGTGGGCCAGCCTGCAGCCGCCTGGTGATCCATTGCTATCACCCTGCCCCCATCTGCGAAGCCCATCCGAAGAACCTGCACCGCAGGCGATCGCGGGCAGTCGAAGCGCATGTCGTCCTCTCGCGTACAGACCATCTTGACCGGTTTGCCGACCGCTTTGGCGGCGAGCGCAGCGGGTACCGCGTAATCACCATCGAGACGACGACCGAATGCGCCACCAAGCAAGTAGCTCCGCAGCACAATCTTTTCTTGACGGTGTCCCAGAGCCTTGGCCAACACAGGCAGGATCAATGTTTGCCATTGATTCCCGGTATGGATTTCGAAGATGCCATTCTTTTCAAAAGCCAATGCGTTGACTGGCTCCAGCGCGAAATGCATTACGGTGCCCGTTGTATAGGTTTGCTCGATCTTGTGCTTCGCTGAGGCGAAAGCCGCATCGACGCCGGGATCATCGACGACCAGGGAGCCACCATTTGGATCTGCAATCAGCTCTGCCGAGCGTTGCTGCAAGTCCTGCTCGGAGACATGAGCCGCCTCGCCTGAGCTCCACGTTACCTTTACAAGATCCGCCGCACGACTGGCTGCCGGGAAGCTCTCGGCGAGTACCATTACCCAGCCTGGCACCGTGCCCGACGGATCGTCCAAGATGAGGCTTCGAATGTATCCGGGCAGGTTCTTCGCTGCTGAATCGTCGATGGAGATGACTTTGGAATCGTATCGGGTTGGCGGGATTTTGGGTCGCGCATAGATCATGCCTTCCACAGCGGCATCAATACCGTAGATACCTTTACCGTCGGTTTTGGATGGAATATCAAGCGCCAAGGTATTTCGCCCGATCAGTCGCCGATCTCGCGGCGCTTTAATCGGGATTGCTTTCAGCTGCTCTGGCGTATAAGTGCGTTTCAAATTACCGCGCGCGACGATGTCACCATAAGAAATTGATCTTCCACCTGCGTGCACCGCACCGAGGCGGGCCGTACAGCTCTGAGGACTTGCCCCAAGCAGCTTCGCGCCTTCTTCGATCAGAGCCATGCGGCCCGCAGCACCCGCCCGGCTGAACACAGGAAATGTCTGCCATACGGACCAACTGCCGCCCGTAACCATTACGCCCCATTTTGGATCGGAGTCCACTGTCACAACGCGAACCTTGTTCCAGTCGACCTCTAACTCGTCGGCCAGAATGCGAGCGAGCGCAGTGCCGATATGCTGGCCCATCTCGGCCCGGATGATATTGACCGTCACATCCCCGCTGGGACTGATCCCATACCAAATTGTCGGTTCAAACAGTTCCCCGACGCTGCTCGCTGGTTTTGCACCGGAGGTAACGGATTCCAGGGAGCCCACGCCGGATCGAGCGAACCCCAGCATCACACCAGCTCCCGCCATGGCAATCAGAAAGTCGCGGCGCGACGGCTGATAGTTCCCGCTCGGGTCGTGTGCAGATGAGCTATTCAACTGGCGCTCCTTCTCGCATCCTCGACGCCGCCAGTTTGATCGCCTTGCGAATCCGGATGTACGTCATGCATCGACAAAGACTTCCAGCCATCACCGCGTTGATGTCCTGGTCAGTCGGATCAGGATAGTCCTTCAGCAGCGTGGCGGCTTGCATGATCTGCCCCGACTGGCAATAGCCGCACTGAGGAACCTGCAGCTCGATCCAGGCAGTCTGTAGCGGATGTTTCCCCGCGGGATCGAGCCCCTCGATCGTCGTCACCCTGGCGCCAGCGACAGCGCCCACGGATGTGATGCAGGATCGAGTCGAGCGGCCCTCCACGTGCACGGTGCACGCGCCGCAAAAGCCGATGCCGCAGCCATATTTGGTCCCTGTAAGGCCCAGCTCGTCGCGGATAACCCAGAGCAACGGCGCGTCATTCGGACTATGCACCGAAACAGTGCGGCCATTCAGATTGAATGTGGTCATGATCGCATGTCTCCTGTGTCCTCTTTCTGTTATTGCGATTTCGCCAACTGTCGGCGTGCAGCAGATACGTTCTTTTCCAGGTCGGGCCACGGCGGGCGCGTCGTACGAGTACGACGCAGATAAGCTCCAATCCTTGCCACCTCAGCGTCGGATAAGGACGAGGCGTAGGCAGGCATGACCAGGCCTGGCGCACCGTCCTGGCTGCCGACGCCTCTCAGCACAGGCTGAATAAAATTGGTCGGGTCGGGTAGCGTGAGCGCACAGTTCAGAGCGAGTTCCGGACGTTTTTCGCGCGGACCTGTTTCGGCATTGTAGTGACACGAAAGACAGGCACTGGCATAGAGGTTGGCGTCTGCGTCGTACTCCTCTTCGCGGCGAGGTGCAGAAGTCTTCATCGCTTCTGTTACTGTTGCCTCGACATTGGAGGCACGGGCACCTGCATGGTTGATGTCGCTGAAGTACGTCGCGAGGGCTCGAACGTCAGCATCCGGGACGACGGGGACATCCAGGGCATCGCGAACAACCTTAGTCATCAATGCACCGATCGCCGCCCCGTGCAGGCGTCCTATCCCGGTTCGCAGGTAGCTGAACAACTCCTCCTCTGTCCACGGAACGGGTGATGGGTTAGCGTCGGTCAGCGGTGGCGCGATCCAGTGGTCAATCACAGCGCCAGCATAGGCGTGTCGGAGTTCTTCGGCGCCAAGCGCATTACGCGGCGTGTGACAGCCCCCACAATCGCTGAGTGCCTCTGACAGATAGGCTCCGCGGTTCCATTCCGAGTTCTTTGCCGGATCGGGCTGAAATCTTTTCTTCTGGAAAAACAGAATCTTCCAACCTTCTTCGAGCAAGCGGATATTGAGGGGGAAAGGAACCGTATTCGGCGGGATCGTAGCGCTCACCGGTGTCCGAGTCATCAGATAGGCATATAGCGCATTGATGTCGTCGTCGCTTAGCTCAGTGAAGGCGGTATAAGGAAAGGCTGCGTAAAGATGGTGGCCATCTCGAGAGACACCCTCGCGCATGGCGCGCGTAAAAGCGGCCAGTGACCACCGGCCTATGCCGGTTTGTGTATCGGGAGTGATGTTGGTCCCGTAGATCACTCCAAAAGGCGTGTTCACTCCATAGCCACCGGCCAATGGTTGGCCACCCGGTCGGATGTGGCACGACACACAGTGCCCTTCAGCGGAAAGAATCTCTCCTTTGGCAATGGACTCAGCACTGAAACTGGCTGGATCTGTGGAACGCTCCAACGGAGCGATTGCCGGTCGCCACGCCAAAATGCAGAACCCCACGAGTCCTATGAGAGCTATAGCAACGGCCGTGATTGAGATTTTGCGACTCATGGAGTTCTTGGCCCCTCTTGATTAGTGGCTACCTGACGTTTTTCAGGAAAGTTCCTTCTCCGAGCTCCTCGAATGCCCGCCGGAGCTGCTCCTGTGTGTTCATAACGATCGGGCCATACCAGGCTACGGGTTCCTGCAGTGGCCTGCCCGAGACGAGTAGAAAGCGGATTCCTTCGTCTCCTGCTTGTACCGTGATCTCATCCCCGCGATCAAAGAGCACAAGTGAGCGATCGTTTACTGCCGAAGGAGGACTTGTGTCCAACCATTTCACTCCCTCGGTCGGAACCGCGAGAGGGCCAGACGCGTTGCAGAATTTCCCTGATCCTCCGAAGACATAGGCGAATGCGTGGCGCATGGTCTCTACCGGGAGTGTCTTTCTCCGGCCCGGAGCGACAGATACATCGATGTAGGTCGGGTTAGTTACGATCCCCTCAACGGGGCCAACCTTACCCCAAAAATCTCCGCAGATGACACGGACTTCTGTACTGTCATCATCCTTGATTTCAGGAATGTCGAGTGATTTTATCTCCTGGTAGCGCGGAGGCGTCATCTTCTGCGCTGAGGGGAGGTTCGCCCACAACTGAAATCCATGCATGCGTCCCGCAGGATCACCCCTGGGCATCTCCTGGTGGATGATTCCGCTGCCTGCCGTCATCCACTGAATGTCCCCGGCTCCGATAGCGCCGTGATTTCCCATGCTGTCGCTGTGCTCCACTGTTCCGGCAAGGACGTAGGTGACGGTTTCGATGCCGCGGTGAGGATGCCAGGGGAAGCCGGCCAGATAGTCCGCTGGAACGTCGTTGCGAAAGTCGTCGAGCAGAAGAAACGGGTCGAACTTCGAAGTATTATCGAAGCCGAATGCGCGCCGCAGATGTACGCCCGCACCTTCCAGCGTTGGCTTCGACTGGATGAGCCGCTTCACTGGGCGAATGGACATGTTGGCCTCCAGAACTGGGAGTTTTCTTTCGGGACTCGGAGTCTATGCTTGCTCCGAGAATTGCGGTTAGCCTTAGCAGGTTTTGGGCTGAGTTCGAGCTGCGAGTGTGGGTCTACGAATCTCGGAATTTGATTGCAGCGTGCGTGCCATCGCAGAACGGCTTGTTCTTTGAGTCTCCGCAGCGACAGAGCGTGACGCGGTTCGGCACCCCGTACTCGTCGACGGGTCGATTTGGACTGATTGACTGACCGCACAATCGCTGGTCAAGGCAAATGCCGCGAACGCGATGGATCGAACGGGCTGAATGAACGTGGTTCTCATTGAAGTACTCCTGACAACTAAAAGCAAGGCTCCTTGTAATGGAACCACCCAGTTAGATGGCCACACTTCCCGAGCTTCCGGAGTCAACTGGATCTCAAGAATTGCTCTAGTGCAGCCAATCTTTGCTTGTTCTCGTGTAACCGCTCTTTGACAACCTGCGCTTTTGACACCATTCTTTCTCTACTCGAGGCTGCTCTAAATCCCTTCGGGTCGATGTGTTCGAGGATGTCTGTCGCTTGCTTCTCGAGCGATATCAAAGCTTGCTCGTCCTGCTGGATAAGCCGGCGAAGGGTCTCCACTTCCGTTGTTTCAGCCATTTTGGTTCCCCTCCTGACTGGATGCCGTGTGCATCATATCCGGCGAGCTTTATAAAACCAATCGAGCCAATCACGAGCACTAATCTCTATCGCAGCAATTCGAGCGCCATAAAGCGGCGTCGCTTCACCACTTGCATCGAAAGGTGTTATTCAATGGCAAATCGCGTTGGCAGTCGTCGCGTGTCTAATCTTTGACGTCAACGCTGAAACACTGATTGACGCCCCGCGAGCGTAGCCGGACCGAGGACAATCGATTCGAGTCATCACTGCGTCGTTGTTTCTGGGAAGTGGGCGCAGTAAACAGTTCTCGGAAGGCCTAAAAATGTGCGATACCCTGTGCGATCAGCCCCTCGGCGAATGCCTTCGTTATCCCTGATATTCCGCACATATAGATACGAGCTCGCCGTGCCATCAGATCCAAAGTGAGAGGTGCGATATTCCGCCTTAAGCTGGGCATCTAACCGCTCGAAACGGCAGGTCAGAGTTGGTTGGGCCGGACTAGAACGTTTGTACCATCAGGGCTGAATGTCCGAATGTCCTTTGTGAACTGGGCAAAGTCTGATGCATTCCACACGCCAAAGAATGGCGGTTGATAAGAGTCAATCTGTGAAGTTTTGTAGGTAGCTCAATTCAACGGCCATTTAGCGGCGGTGTGGATTGCGGTGGTTTGCGTGCGTCGCCTGCTCGAAGCCGCAGGTGATCTGCAACAACTGCGGCTCGCTAAACGGTGGACCGAGGAATTCGATTCCGAACGGCACCCGATCCGCGCGCTCTCCGTGGGCCTGAAAAACCCTGCCGGAACCGTAATGGCCGGAAATCCTGCGCGTGAGGAAAGTATGCCATCGCCCTCCGTCTGGTTGATCTCGCCGATCATCACTGGCAGGCGCTTCTGGTGTGGATAGAGCAGCGCGACCATCTTGTTTTTCGCCATCAGGTTCGCCAACTGAACCCTCAGGTCATCCATCTTGACGTCAATCCTTGATCCGTCCTGACGTCAGAAGGTAGACACGAGGCTCGGAGAGCCCTTCTGGCAGAGCAAGCGGACACGGTCGATAATATCGGCTACACGCCTGGAGTCTTTGACCGTTTCCAGCGCAGCTTCCCCTCGCGCGTCACGTCAATCTGCTTTCCGCCTTGACGTCTAAGACTCGCCATGGAACGACTGACGCTGAGATTCGCCATTTCGTAACCCTTTTGAATTCAGGCGATACTGCGACGCCGCTTCCTGGCATTCGGCATGCTCCGGTAAGGAGCGTGGGCGTTCTTGGATACGCAGCGAACAGTTCACTTATTCAAATCACTCTAGGAGAATCACAATGAAGGTAATCGGATTCGAGGAACACTACGGTCTCCCGGCGATATATGAAGCCGCTAAAAAGGCGGCCGATCCATATCTGGAGGTGTTAGAGGCATTAAAAAAAGCGGGACACTTCCCGGCCTCGGATGATCCGAAAGTCGGGTTCCCACCAGGCATCTATGACCTGGGCGAAGGTCGGATCGCTGCTATGGACGCCGCCGGTATCGATGTACAAATCCTCTCGTACGCCACGCCAAGCGCAGAGCGCCTTGAGCCGTCGCTATCGAGGGGACTAACTAAACAGGCAAATGACGAACTCGCGGCTGTGGTCTCTGAACACCCGGACCGTTTCCTCGGATTTGCCACACTACCGATGACAGACCCCGCGGCTGCGGCCCGCGAACTCGAGCGCGCCGTCAACGACCTGCACTTCGTGGGTGCACTGATCAATGGCCACGTCAACGGTCGTTACCTTGACGACAAGTTCTTCTGGCCAGTGTTTGAAAGCGCCGAAGCTCTTGGCGTGCCCATCTATATGCACATCCAAATTCCGCCCAAGCCGGTGATCGACGCCTATTACAGCGGCTTCGCTCCCGAAATTTCCGCGTTTCTGTCAATTGCGGGAACCGGTTGGCACATCGACAATGGGGTACACTGCCTCCGCTTAATCCTGGGCGGGGCGTTCGACCGGTTTCCAGCGCTGCAGATCATTGTGGGCCATCATCTCGAAATATTGAGCTGGACAGCGTGGCGAGCGGACTATTCATTCCCATTGGGTAAGAATGGTGGACTGAAACGAACCATCAAGGAATACCTTCGGGAAAACTTCTACGGTGGAATCCTCGCTGGTGAGTACATAGGCCAGGAGCCTGGCGCGATCGATAAGAGCTGGAGTTTGTCGTACCAGGCGTATCTGAGCATGGTGAACACGGTCGGTATCGACCGCGTCCTCTTCACCACGGACTATCCATACGGCGACATGAAAGCTGCTCGGCAATTCCTTGATCAGATGCCCATCAACGTGAATGACAAGGAGAAGATCGCGCACCTCAACGCCGAGCGCCTGCTCGGTCCAGGTCAGAAGGAACGAAATAGAGCAGGGCGTCGAGCCGCTTGAACATGTGCCGAGCAATGAATCCCGGTGCGGATGGCATTCTACAGGCGCTCGAAGATTTGCGGAAATAGGAGGAGCTATGGCCGTACTTAAGATACCCATCACTGCCGAAGACCACGCCCAAGGTCCCGCAAGCGCGGACGTGACCCTGGTGGAGTACGGCGACTACGAGTGTCCCTATTGCGGACAGGCCTATCCCATCGTCCAGGAAGTTCTGAAGCATTTTGGAAAGCGGTTGAGGCTGGTGTTTCGCAATTTTCCCTTGAGCGAAATGCATCCTCACGCCGAAGCTGCCGCCGAGGTGGCGGAATTTGCCGGCGCGCAAGGCATGTTCTGGGAGATGCACAATATGCTGTATGAAAATCAGGCCCGCCTGGGCGAAGCACTTTATTCAGATCTCGCCGACAAACTCAAGCTATCGAGCACTGCATTGCGTCAGGCGTTAGAGCAGCGAACATTCGAAGCCCGTGTCCGTGCCGACGTCAAGGGCGGTGTCCGAAGTGGAGTAAACGGAACGCCGACGTTCTTCATCAACGGGCATCGTCACGATGGTTCCTTCGACTTTGAAACGCTGGTTTCAGCGATTCACCAAGCCATGGAAAGGCCGAAGCGTCCAGGGTAAGCAAAAACCGCGCATCTTTGCAACATCTGTAAGTTCGTGAAGTAGATAGACCGAAACGGGGTCAAGCAAGAAGAAACAAGAAAGAGGGAACTATGGCGCCGACAGCACTCTCAGGACTCGGTTCCGAAAAATCGATCGTCTGGGCAATCCTGCTCATCGCCTTTGGGTTCTTGGCGATTGCGCTGCCGTTCGCGACTTCCTGGGGGGTGGTCCTGGTCATCGCGTGGCTAATCGTCTTCAGCGGTGGTTTCCAGTTCATCCATGCCTTCCAGTCCAAAGGCATTGGGAGCATTGTCTGGAGGCTACTGGTAGCAGTCCTCTATCTCATCGTCGGGCTCTATTTCCTCATCAATCCTCTACCTGGAGTCGCCGCATTCACGTTTGCGTTGGCAATCTTTTTCGTTGCCGAGGGGTCGGTGGACCTGGTGGCCTATTTCCAGAATCGCAGCGCGACAGGGTCCGGCTGGATTCTCTTCGACGGAATCGTCACTTTGATTCTCGGTCTGATGGTTTGGCGGCACTGGCCGTCGAGTTCAATGTGGGTGATCGGGACGCTGGTGGGTATCAGCATGATTCTGACCGGCACGACGCGCGTCATGCTTAGCGTTGCGGCCAGAGGTCTGCAGTACAGCACCGCCGGATGAGCGATGCCAGGAAGAGAGAGAGAGGGAATGCCGGTTTCCTTCGAAAGGAACATGTGTTCATCGAGTGCGATTTCACTTCATTGCCAATTCTCCTTTGTGACGTGCTGTTCGCTGTATATCAGAGAACGTCCACACTGCATCCTGGCACTCGGCGTGCTTAGGTAAAGAGGGTAGACGTACACGTGCGAAACGCTCGTCGGATGTGGCAATGGAAGAACATTACTCAAAGGAGCGATGAGATGAGCACAGTGCGTGAAGCAACCTATGAGGTTCTCCGCTCGTTGGGAATGACAACCATCTTTGGCAATCCCGGGTCGAACGAACTACCGTTTCTTGATCGACTGCCCACTGATTTCCGATACATCATGGCTCTCCATGAGGGTGCTGGCTTAGCCATGGCGGATGGCTACTCTCAAGCGACCGGCCGCCCGGTTCTTGTCAATTTGCATGCAGCGGCCGGTTTAGGTATGGCAATGGGATCGCTGGTAAACGCACAGATTCTCGGGACTCCCCTGGTGATCATGTGCGGGCAGCAGTCTCGGGCGATGCTGACCCTGGAAGCACAGCTCACGATTCGCGATGCTATCGTGTTGCCTCGACCTCTAGTCAAGTGGAGCTTCGAGGCTCCGGATCCAGACTCCGTGCCTGCGGTAATTACCAGAGCTGCACATATTGCCATGGCAGCTCCGAGCGGCCCGGTCTTCGTGTCTGTTCCGCTGGATGATTGGCACCACGATGCAAACTCTGACAATACCGCACAGCTTGCAGCGCGGCATGTCTCAGCAAGGCCGGAGCCTCCTCTTGACTTACTGAAATCGCTCGCCGAGCGATTGAATTCCGCCCGCACGCCACTTCTTGTCATGGGCAATGAGTTAGATACCGAGGAAGGTTGGAAGGCGGGAATCGAGCTTGCAGAGACATGCAATGCTGGAGTCTATCTCGCCATCGAGGCGGCGCGGATATCCTTCCCAACAAAGCACCCGAATTTTCTTGGTACTCTCGGTACCCCTATTGCAGCCGTACGAAAGCAGCTAACCGGCCATGATCTTGTAATCGTTCTAGGTGCGCCTGCATTTCGTTATCACGCTTGGTCCCCCGGTGCTTATCTGCCGGAAGGAACGGAACTGGTTATGATCACGTCCGATGCCGATCAGGCGGCGCGCGCGCCTATTGGTGACGCGATCGTTGGCAATCCGATTGCTGCAATGGAACAACTGTGCCGCCTCGTTCAGTCAAAGCCTGCAAAATCGGTAATCAGGACAATTCAGACAGATCAATCGGCCACCTCCTCCTCCGCGAGCGGGAAGATCACCGTAAAGCAATTTAACGAGGTGCTCGCACATGCATCCCCGCCAGATGCTGTATTCACATCGGAGGCTTTTTCTCTAGGTTCCTGGTGGGAACAAATTTCTCTCACCAGACCCAAAAGTTTCTTCAGTGGTGCTGCCGGCGGGCTCGGTTTCGCTTTACCGGCTGCGGTGGGAGTCGGTAAAGCCTTTGGTAAGCGGCCTGTAATCGCGCTTGTTGGCGATGGCTCGGCTAACTATTGCATCACGGGCCTATGGACTGCAGCACAACAGAAAGTACCATGCACATTTGTGATCGTACGCAATTGCGTCTATGAGGCGCTCAAGGATTACGGCGCCTATCTCGGTGCCCAAGACCTACCCGGTATGGATCTGCCAGGCATCGACTTCGTTTCAGTAGCAGCCGGTTTTGGAGTTGAAGGTCGACGCGTCTGTACAGCCGCAGAGATGGCCGATGCATTAAAAGCGGCGATTGATGGCGGAAAGCCTTCATTGCTGGAAGTTGAAGTAGAGCCCACCGATAGCGGCATGTTTGAGAAATGATCGATGAATGGAAGGAACGCCTTTTCAGCTTCCGGACATTTCAGCCTTGAGTGTGGCAGCCTAGTGGCATCATGAGGAGACACGGTCATGACTACGAATGAACAAAGCGTCGCTATCGCGGCGAGAAGGCCAAACATTGTGATCGCCGACGATGACGATCACATTCGCCACCTGCTCTGCGCCATCCTCGATGCTTCAGGCTATAAAGTGAGGCCTGCGTCAGATGGCGTCGTCGCCCTGGAGGAACTTCTTGTCGAAGTTCCTGACATCCTGCTATCCGATCTTTATATGCCCCGAATGTCGGGATTCGAACTCCTGCCATTCGTCCGGCAGCAGTTTCCCAGGACACGCGTAGTGGCGATGAGCGGCGAATATTCAGGATATGATGTGCCGGCCGGAACCGTTGCCGATGCCTTCTACGCAAAGACTTCTAACATTCGTGACTTACTAAAGATCGTCGAGACGCTGGTGTGTCTCGATGTACCACGGGCGCGCAATCTCCATGGATAATTACCCAACTTTACGTCATCGCGCGACTGATGCTTTGCACCCGCAAGCATCTCTTCGGGTTTGCGTATCGAATCTGCGACCGATTCCATTTCGTCGCGGTACGGTCCTTCCGTCAAAGCTGCTTTGAACCCCTGTTGAGGTATGTTCCCCATCAGTTCGGCCTCCAGGCACTCAAGTTCTCTGCACCTCCGCTTGTCGATGGTTACACTCAAGCGACCGAGCTGACTCTGCGCGACGTCAATGCGTGGTTCCGTCCTGACGTCACAGAATCGACACGAAGTCAGGCGCCCGAACATGCGCGATTTCACAACTCACGTGGACTCAAAAGCCTTCGCTGGGGCGCGTCCTGGCAAATAGCTTGCTACCAGAAAGATCGAACCTGAACGATGCGAATACTACGACCCGAAGGAACCGCTATGAATTGCATAAGCCAGGACGTGCTAATCGGAGGTGTTGACGAATCGGCCGCAAAACGTGACAACCCACTCGTAACCGCGGACGAGGCAGGAGTACCCGAGGCGTTTGCACAACTTCATGCGATATATTCCCGACGCCTCTTTCGAACAATCCTTCGGATTACCAAGAGTCGCGAAGATGCCGAGGATGCGCTGCAAGATACATTTTTACGGGCACATTTGGCCTTCGAGAACTTTGAGGGGCGATCAAGTATCTACTCCTGGCTAACGCGGATCGCTGTCAACTCCGCTCTTATGATCCTGCGGAAACGGCGGACCCATCCCGAGGAATTGTTTAATCCCCAACCGAATGACCGATCTAAAACGTTCTCTTTCGAAGTCCGGGATTCCCGTCCGAATCCCGAGGAGGCCTGCGACCTACGTGAGTGCCAACTCAGGATTCTACACGCGATTTGTCGCCTTGATCCCATTCTTCGACCACCACTTCGGATGCAAGTGATGCACGGATGGTCAGTGTCGGAGATCAGCCGAGCGTTGAATATTTCCAAAGCGGCCGTCAAGTCCCGCCTATATAGGGGGCGTAAATCGCTTTCCGCGACGTGCGCTGGTCAGCACAGCCGTGGGGCTCACGCCCGCCCTCGCTCTCAGCAGGAGCAGGGAGTGACGCAGTGCCGGCGGCTTCCAACCAGTGCTACAGGCGTCAACGATCAGGCGCGAGACATGAAAGGTGGAACACAAATGTCGCTCAAGACTGATCTGCATGCGTTTCGTTCCGGACCAGGAGCGAAATTAGTTTCGGATTTGGCTCGTGACGGCGGCCTATCGATCTAAAACTTCAATATGAGGAAGGAAGTCATTACAGTGCGGAGGATGATTCCGCGGACTCGAGCGCTGCTACGGCAGCCCTCACTCCGCGGCTCGGAGTGGGGCGGGAGATGCCAAGCTTTTTCATTTTGTAAAACAGGGTCGTGCGCTTGAGTCCGAGTTTGGCTGCCGCACCTTCCGGCCCGCCGATCATCCAGCCTGCCGCTTCTAATGCCTGCAGGATCAGGGCTCGATCAACTTCATTTAGCGCCGCGGATCTCGACGTTACAGTTACTGTCTCGAGATGGTTCGCTGGCAGGGGATTCGGAAGCACGCCATCACAGGAAAGGATCACTGCGCGTTGAATCAAGTTCTGCAGCTCACGTACATTGCCAGGCCACTCGTATGAGCGCAACGCCAACATGGTACCTTCAGGAATCTGTTCAACGCGCTTACCGATCTGGCGGGCATAGAGGTCAACGAAATAAATAACCAGAGCGGGTATATCTTCACGGCGGCCGCGCAAGGGCGGCAGTAGCACCGGAAACACATTAAGGCGATAGTAGAGATCGCCACGAAATTCGCTTTGCTTCACCATGAGCTCCAGATCTCGGTGGGTGGCGGCAACCACCCGCACGTCTACGCGGTGGGTCCGAGTACCTCCCAGACGTTCGAACTCTTGCTCTTGCAGAATGCGCAGCAACTTGGGCTGCAACGGCAGTGGAATATCGCCGACCTCGTCCAAAAAAAGCGTTCCCTTGTCGGCCAGCTCGAAGCGGCCGATTTTCTGCGAGATCGCCCCGGTGAACGCTCCCCGCTCGTGACCAAAGAGCTCACTCTCCAGCAAATCTAAAGGAATGGCAGCACAATTGACTTTTACGAAGGGACGGTCGTAGCGCGGACTGATATTGTGGATCGCTTTCGCGATCAGTTCCTTCCCGGTGCCCGTCTCGCCCTGAATCAACACCGTTGAGGCGGTAGGCGCGACTAGTTTAACCTTCTCAAGAACTGCTTCAAGCGCCACACTCTGTCCGATAATTTGATCAAATTGGCGATCTTTATCCTCCTGGTCCCCGGACCGAATTGTTTTGAAGCCGGCCACAGTATCCCTCCCGTCATCCTTGCTCAACTCGGTCTCAGTCTTTACTTCCCAGGGCTGCTCCAACGCCCTCCAATAGAATCGCAGCGTCAAATGGCTTGGCGAGGAATTTTACCGCACCCCCTCTCATTGCCTGCAACCGCATTTGTTCCTCCCCATGTGCTGTAATAAAAATGATGGGAATCGGGCAATGATCTGCGTTCAACTTTGCCTGAAGATCCAGGCCTGACATCCCGGGCATGCGAATATCGGCGATAAGACAACCTGTCTCCCGCTGCCGGCCAGAATCCAAGAAGTCTTCTGGGCAAGCGAACGTCTGCACGGAGAAGCCCGCCGACTTCAGTAAACGTTGTATCGCGAGCCGGTACGATTCATCGTCTTCGACGACCGCGACCATTTTGGGGACCCTCTCTCTGGCCATACAGGTACAGGATCAATTCGACCACCGAAAAATGCAATTGTGGTTTGTAATTATGGTGCTAATGGGTATCTATAGGCTGATATTTAGCCGTGTGGGGGCGTAGCTGCGCCTGCCGCTCGGGCCCTAAGCCGTTGTTGGAAGCTTAAGCTTCTCTGCTATTCTTCCCAACTCAGCGGGCGAATTGGCTTGCATCCTGCGCATGACGTGCCCGCGATGGACGGTCGCGGTGATTTCGCTCATAGCGAGCGTGGAGGCAATTTGTTTTGTAAGCATGCCGGAGACGACAAGACTCATCGCCTCGCGCTCACGTGCTGTCAGCTTCGCGTAGCGTTCTCGCAATTGAGCAATCTCGGCCTGCCGCTGTCGCAACTCGTCGTCGCTTTTCAGGGCGTTCTGAATCGCATCGATCAGATCCTGGTGATGGGAATCTGCGCTGCCGCATCGTTTAGTTTACTTTGGACCTCTAAGCCACTCATGCCAGGAAGGCGCACGTCCAAAATGAGACAACTGGCCACATCTGGAAGCTTGTGTCGAAGGAAATCCTGCGGTGTGGCGAACGATTCGGCGTGCAATCCGACTGACTTTAGCAAACGCTGCGTGGCCGCACGCATGCGATCGTCATCATCGACAATGAACACGATAGGTTTAGCGGGTGAGGTCATGCGGGAACAGGCTTCCTGATGGGCAGCGTAAAGTAAAACGTTGTCCCACGGCCGGAGTTTGCGGCTGCCCACACACGCCCGCCATGCGATTCGAGAATGGAGCGAGTGATCGCCAGCCCCAGGCCAGTGCCCTGAGGCTTGGTAGTAAAAAATGCATTGAATATCTCAGCTGCTCTTTCGGCAGGCAGTCCCATGCCATCGTCGGTTACAGAGATCAGCAGTTGGCCATCTTCATTCAACTGCGACCTGATGCTAAGATCGCCTCCCTCGTCTTTCATCGCTTCAATTCCGTTTAGCATGAGATTCATGAACACCTGCTGCAACTGCACACGATCTGCCATCACTCGAGTAATTCCTTCGGCAAGTTCCGTGCGCATCGTAACCGAATTGCGGTTCGCCTGGTTGCGCAGCATGATGAGCATCTCCGCGACCACCTCGTTTACATCCACAAGTTCCAGTGGCGGACGACCTTTCTGGCAAAGCAAGCGGACACGGTCGATGATGTCGGCTGCGCGCCTCGCGTCCTTAGTCATTTCCGAAGCAGCTTCCCGCGCCTCTGACATATCAGGCTGCTTGCGGTCGAGTAGTCGCAAGCACGCTTCCGCGTTAGTCACGGCCGCCCCAATCGGCTGCTTGATTTCGTGCGCCAGCGAGGCCGTCAACTCGCCCATCGTGCTCACGCGGCTGATGTGTGCGAGATCTGCCTCAAGCTGCCGCAGCCTATCGCGTGCCTCTTCGGCATGTTTGTGCTCTGTGATATCGACCATTGTGCCGACTACCTGAACAAGCTCTCCGCCAGGCCTCACAACCGGATGGCCAATGCCATGAATATGTTTGACTGTTCCATCGGGTTTCACGGTTCTGAACTCGACGTCGCAATATACCTTCTCGATGAACGTCTTATCACTTGCCATCATGAACTTGTCGCGGTCCTCTGGGTGTATTCTCTGTAGCCATTGGTCCCACGTCGGTAATCCCTGTTGTGGATCAAAGCCGAAAAGTCGGAACATTTCCTCCGACCAGTACAGGATCTCGCGGCTCATGCCATCTATTGCACAACTACCCGTGTGGGTCAGCGCCTGCGCGTCCATCAAATAGGCTTCACTTGACCGAAGGGCTTCCTCGGCATGCTTCCGTTCCGTCACGTCCATCGCAGCACCGACGAACTGTAGCAATTCCCCTGACGAATTCAAAACAGACTGCCCGACGGTATGAATGTGTTTGATAGTAGAGCGCGGAGACAGAAGCCGAAACTCCGCATCATAATCCGACTTTTCGGCAATTGCTCGGTCGATTGTCGATTGCCACCGACCTCGGTCCTCCGGATGGATATGTTGCAACAGTTGTTCCCATGTAGGCATCGCATCCTCCGGATCGAAGCCAAATATGCGATACCATTCCTCCGACAGATACAAAACGTTCATCCCACCCGGGTCCCATGCCCAACTCCCCATATGAGCGAGTCGCTGCGCTTCTGCAAGGTAGCTCTCGCTCCGGCGTAACGCCTCCTCAGCATCTTTGCGTTCAGTGATATCCGCAACCGTGCCGACCACTTCAAGAAGCTCCCCGTCGGAACTCACTACTGGATGGGCCAGGCCACGAATGTGTTTGAGTTTTCCGTCGGGCAGCACGATTCTGAACTCGAGGTCGGCATCTACCTTTTGGACGAACATCCGATCGCTAGCCTGCCGCCTGACCTTGTCGCGATCCTCTGGATGCAGTCGATGCTGCAGCCATTGGTCCCGCTTCGGAGGGCCCTGTCGCGGATCATATCCGAAAATTCGGAACATTTCCTCGGACCAGTACAGGTACTCGTGGGTTGTGCCATCGCTAGCCCAACTGCCTGTGTGGGCCAGCCTCTGGGATTCGGCTAAGTAAGCCTCGTGTTTGCGAAGGGTTTTTTCCACCCGCTTTTGCTCGCTTAGATCAAGTGCGAAAGCAACACCCTCGTCGCCGCCTTGTTGGAAAAGGGCACCGGCAAGCAGCACGGGCACCCGGCTTCCATCTTTCCGGAACAACTCTGACTCAAAGGGCTGTACGGTTCCAGTCCGCATAACCGTTGCCAACTCGAATTCGACGCGATCGCGTCGGTCCGCAGGTGTCATGTCTCTCCAGCGTACTCGACCCGCGATTACATCTTCACGATCGTATTGCACCATACGGAGAAAGGCGTCATTGGAGGCGAGGATGGCTCCCTCGAAATTCCAGGTCGTGATCCCTAAAATGTTGGCATCAACCAGGCGCCGAATCTTAGCTTCACTCTGTTTGAGATCCGTATAGAGCCTCGTGTTCTCTAATGAAATGGCGGCCTGGGATGCTACTAGTTTGAGAACCGCGATTCGGCTGGAAGTGAACACATCAGGCGCGAGATGATTCTCGAGATAAAGAATGCCCACGAGCTTACCCTTCGTCATCAATGGTAAACAGAGAACTGAACGGGCATTATGTTGAGAAAAATAGCTATCCGCAATAAACAGGCTCTGGTGAGAGGCATCGCCCAGGATCACAGATTCTTGTGTCCGTATAACATAGTTGACGATAGAATGGGGTACGGCGCTCTGGGCTGCTTCCTCCCGTCGTACCAGAATCTTATCGCCTATTGTCGTAGCTTCCGCTTCAATGCGTTGAATATCATCACGTGACAGAATCAACAGCCCTCGAACCGCTCCTGCGTGCTCAAGGGCGGCCCGCATGACCGTATCGATTAGCTTTTCGAGATCCATCTCTACCGAAATAGCCTGCGAGACTTTGATCACCGTGCCCAAATCCAGCTGTTCAACAGGCGCTCCGATCAACCTGCCGCCACCCGCCACTATCTCGGTCCTGCTCAAGTGAGGATGCATCTCGTCTAACTGCCGAACCTTAGCATCGGCTCCCCATTGCTGGTAACAGTCACGTGCAGCGCGTAAGTATGCATTCGCAATTGTCTCGAAGCCGCGCGCAGAGTAAAACTGTGCTGCAACTTCGTTTGCGACGCCTTCATTGTGCACGAAGCCGTTGGCATGGGCCGAGCGGATGGCCCTTTCATAGAGGGCTTCGGCATCGAGCACCCGGCCTTCGATTCGCGCGATTTCAGCACCGATCAGTGCCGCGCGGTTTTCAAAATTGTCGGGGCAATACTTCGCCCATAGTTCAAGCTGCTTCTGGTGAGCCGTTAGAGCCTCGAAATGCTTCTGCCTCTCGTCGGGAGATGCGGAATCCCAGAGTGCTGCGCGCGAAAGCGCACCATAGAACCGGAGTGCCGACTGTTCAAGCACTGCTGGTGATGACCAAAGTAGTTGTTGCGCTCTCAGCGAGGCATCAACGGCGGAAGCATAGTCTTGCGCAAAGAACTGCGCTTGCGTCTTGAGAGTCCAGTATACAAATCCACAATCCGCTAAATCAGAGCTTTGCAGATGCCCCTCAAACTCCGCCTCGTCGAACTCCCTGTCGTTGAATGAGCCGAGTTTATGTGTTAATCCGCGAAGGCTTCGGATTAGCTGGAGATCCGCGCCCAAGATGTCGACAACACGTCCGACCCGCGCGCTCTTAGCATATGCGACTCCTTTTTCTGCTTCCTCTTGCGCCTCGGTGAGAGGGTCGCCTACAACCAGGTAATTTGTGACCAACTGTGTAAAGCTATAAGCAGCGTAAGTAAGGTCGCCCGCCCGACAAGCGATATCGAGGGCATGACGCACCAGGCCGCGGCTGTGGTGTGCATGTTTCGTCCTCGGGACAACGACGCTAAAGCACATAGAAGTGCGAGCTTCATAACGCTTCAAACCTCGTTTTCCCAACAAGTCGTAGCCGAGCTGACCAAATCGAAACGCTTCTTCGTAGCAACCGAAGCGCGGCCCCACTACGATTCCAAACCATACAAAAGCAAAGCACGATGCGTGGCTGTTGCCGTGCTCCAGGCTGAGATTCACCATGCGACAAACTGCGAGTGCGCACAAATCCTGGTCGAAGAATATGGCAGGCGTCACAATTTGCGTTAGAACCTCTAGTAGGTCCAGAATATCGGGACGGGTGACCAGGGGCTGGTCAAGTAGGTCCTCAATCTTCCGATCCCCGAGTAGTGACCAGATCCGATCGTATTCCCGCTGCACCTCGTCGCTGGCCGGATGAGCCGACCAGCTCGTTCCGGAACGTCCGAGATATTCAAGGCATATCTCTATGCCACGATCGAGAGAATTCAGCGCCAGGTAGAGCGTTAGCTGCAAACATGTGACAAGAGCGAGATCATGGGCACCATCGGCACGCGCGGAGAGCATCGAGAGCCGCTTTTCCGCAGCCTCCATATCGGCCGTGAGCATTTCGCACTCGGCTCGTAAGTGTTCAAGAGAGAAGACGAGTTCGTAATCAGTGTTCCAACTCTCTTTAGTCAGTAGTCCCGCACCGGCTTCCAGGTAGGAAAGCGCCGAGGCATATGCGATTGAGAGTTTCGCCCGCCTGGCCGCAGTCAGGTTCAATTCTGCGACAAGCCTCCGCTCCTCATTCGAAATGAGGTGTGCGGCGCGATTGAACTGGTTCACAATCTCGAAGATCTTCTCTTCCCGCTCATTTGCAGGGGTTCGCTCTATCAGCAGTCTTCCGATACGAAGGTGCGCGTCGGCACGCAATTGCTGCGGGATCAGGAAATACGCCGCTTCCTGCACGCGGTCGTGGAGAAAACGATAGGAATGTTCCGAGCGGAGGACGAGACCTCCCAGAACGGCCTCCCAGAGTTGGCTCTCGAACTGCTCGGTCGAGCCCTCATAGATCATCGCCAGCGTAGTGAAGTCGGCGCTGTTACCGAGGCAAGCGAGTTGCTTCAATGCATCCTGGGTTCCGGCGGGCAGGCGGACGAGCTTGCCGACCAGCAGGTCGACAACGCTATCCGTGTAATCCTTGGCATTTATGCGTATCAGATCCCACGCCCATCGTCCTTCGGCGTGATCGAAGGCGAGTAACCCTTCATCAGCAAGCGATGCGATGAACTGAATTGTGAAGAACGGGTTGCCGGCGGTCTTATCATGAATAAGTTGCGCCAGCGGGTCAGCACGATCCGGCTCGCAATGAAGCGCATCTGCTGTCAGTTGCTTTAGATGTTCGCGGGTCAGGGGTTTGAGGAAAAGTTCCTGCACGGCCGCGCCGGCTTTGCGGATTTCTTCAAGCTTTCTGATTAGCGGATGAGAAGAATCAACTTCGTTGTCCCGGTATGCGCCGATCAACAACAAATGTTTCACATCGGACTGAGTGAGCAGATCCCCCATCAAGTCCAACGTCGCCTCATCCAGCCATTGCAGATCGTCGAGGAATAACGCGAGCGGGTGCTCCGGTCTGGCGAACGCGCTGAGAAAGCACCGGAACACCAGTTGGAAGCGACGCTGCGCGTCTTGCGGAGGAAGGTCTGGAGCGGACGGTTGTTTCCCTATGAGGAATTCCAGCTCTGGGACGAGATTGATGATGAGTTGGCCATTGGGACCCAGAGCTGCCTCCAGGGCGTTGCGCCAATGACGAACCTCTACTTCGCTTTGGACAAGGATCTGGCGAACCAGGGTCTCGAAAGCCTGTGCCAATGTAGCATAAGGGATGTCACGCTTGTACTGGTCGAACTTACCCGCTGCGAAAAGCCCGCGCGGCGGAACAAGCGCCTTGTGCAGCTCGTACACTACTGATGATTTGCCGACACCGGAATATCCGGACACGAGTATGAGTTCTGACCTTCCCTGCGTCACGACCCTGTCGAAGGCTGCGAGCAATGCGTCAAGCTCGCGCTCGCGACCATACAGCTTTTCGGGAATCATGAGCCGGTCGGGAATATCCTGCTCGCCAAGAGGGAATTCGTCGATGCGGTGCTGCGTCTCCCACTCGTCAAGACAACGCCGAAGATCACGCTCCACGCAGACTGCTGTTTGGTACCGCTCCTCAGCGGCTTTGGCGAGTAGCTTCATGACGATGGCCGAGACCGGACCGGGGATATTGGGCACTCGTTCGGCGGGCGGAAGAGGCTGTCTTGCGATATGGCAGTGCACCCAGTCCATCGGATCAGAAGCGATGAAGGGAAGACTTCCAGTCAGCATTTCGTACAGCGTGACGCCCAAAGCATAGAGGTCGCTGCGCAAATCGATGGAACGATTCATTCGCCCGGTCTGCTCCGGCGCCATGTAGGGCAGGGTTCCGGCGATGAACTCGGGTGGCCTGGGGGACTGGCGTTCGCGCGGAAGACGCGATGCTATTCCAAAACCCGTGAGCCAGGCATGGCCGGTCGCGGTGTCAACAAGGACATTCGAGGGTTTCAGGTCTTTGTGGATCACCGACCGATTGTGTAACTGGCCGAGGGCGGTTGAAAGGCCAATGGCGATGCGCAAAAACTGCTCTATTTCCATCGGGCCTTGAATCAGACGATGGAGAAACTCACCACCTGGATCCTCGAGCACAAGCGCTTTCTGTCCGTTGAACTCGGAAAGAGCAAGGGGTCGAACTGCCCATGTTGTGTTGAAATCGTGGCAAAGCGAATATTCGTGCTCTATTTTCTTGAGACTTTCGAGTCGGGGGTGTATTGAAGCAGGCGTCAGCAGAAGAACTGAAGGGATCTCTGCTGCACTCGCATGTGCTCGGTACAGGATGAATTCCTCATCCTCACGGAGACATTCCCGCATATACTCTGACATCTCCACAATGCCTGCCCTCTGCTCCATCGGAACACTTCATTGATGTTCGTGCAGTCTCCGCGAATCGACTTCAACTGACGCTGCATCGATGCACGCATATGAGCATCATCAATAATAGTTAAAGGAATACCGTGACGTCACCCGCTGAAGCCATGCGCGGTCTGTCCCGCGTTGGGGGCAGTATCGACCGAAACGTTGCTCCTGGTCCGGAGCGTCCTGCGACGGCTCACTCCCTACCTGATCAGCACAAAGAAGGAAAGTGCTGTCGCCGCTTAGTTCAGCATCAGCCGCGTGCTTTCAGAACCAGAGTCTTCCCGGTTTGTCTCAACCTCTCAGTTGAAATCCGTGATGGAATAGCGCTCGCACGCCACGTCAATCCGCTTTCCGCCTTGACGTCAAAGACTCGCCACGCAACGAAATCCGGCGAGGTTCGCCATTTCGTAACTCTTTTGAATTCAGGCGATACTGCGACGCTGCTTCTTGGCACTCGGCATGCTCCGGTAAAGAGTGCGGACGTTCCTGGTACGCAACAAATGGCTCACTCATCCTCACCTTACTCAGGAGAATCAAGTCATGAAGGGTCCAATGAAGGTTATCGGGTTCGAGGAACCCTAGAACCGGTCTCACAAATGTCTGAGCAGCATATGAAGGCAGGCGAGGTGGACGAAACCGAGGAAGTTCTCGATGTGGTATTCCCATCGGGTGACGAGGCGGCGGAAGTTATGCATCCAGGCAAAGAGCCGCTCCACTTTCCAGCGTTTTCGATAGCGGCGCAGCTTGCGGCCATCCTGACTCCTGCTCCGATTGCGTCGGTTGGGCGCGATCAGTTCGATTCCGTATTCTTCAGCGAGCCTGGCGTCGAGCGGGTCCGAGTCGTAGGCTTTGTCGCCGATGAGCCTGGCCGGGAGTTCGTCGAGAAAGCTTCCGGCAAGAACTTCCTCAACAAGCTGGCACTCGGCAGGCGAAGCGCTCTGGACAGATACGGCGAGAGGAAGACTGTTATCAGCGGCGACAGCGACGATCTTCGTGCCCTTGCCGCGCCGGGTGGGGCCGACAGCGAAGCCCCCTTTTTGGCGCTCGCGAAGGTAGCATCCACGAACGCCTCTTCCAGATTCAGCCGGCCTCGCTCATGCAGGTGCCGCGCCAGAAGTTTCAATGCCTCCTCCAGCTTCCCGCTCCGGATCCATTGCTGGAATCTGCGGTGGCAGGTCTGGTACGGCGGATATTTCTCCGGCAGTTCGCGCCACTGCGCACCGGTGCCCAGCACCCAGAACACGCCGTTCAGTACAGCCCGCGTATCGTGCCAGGGTCGGCCGCGGTTGTCCTCACGCCGCTGCGGTCGCAGCACCGGCTCCACTACTGCCCACTGTTCGTCGGTCAGTTCCCAGCGTCCTGTCACGGCGCTTCGCGGTTATACCAGAGCAGACCCAGGATCGCACGAAAACAGCGCTCAGGTATTTATGAGACTGGTTCTACGGGCTTCCGTTTTTTGCAGGCGAGGTCCACCGGAAAGACAACTCAATTTCACACCGAACAAAATAAATTCGCGAGAGGCTATCGAAAGAGATTGGTATGTCGAGGGAAATTATGAGTGAGTCGAGAGAGATGGGCATGTGGAGTCACCGCGGCGGGCACCTCTATCTGCAAGCGAGCGAGACCGTAATGCCATAAGTTGTGAGCCGATTGGCACCAACGTGGTCTGCCAGGGGATCGCATTATTACGTTCAAGGCCCTGCTTCTCTGAAAGTCGCCGTTCGCCCTTTCTGGCTCATCAATTGCGAGTCCATGGATAGGTGGGAATAAAATAGTCTGGCCTTCAACCTGCCCGAAATGATCGTGGCCCGTGAACGTGCAAAATCAAGGTTCCAGCACGGGTTGACTGAAAGAGTAGGGAGGAAGCGCGGTATGTCGAAGTCTCTTTCGATTGCCTTTTCAAGCGCGGTCGGTCTCTTCGTCCCTACGCTGGCAGGGGCGCTGTTCTTCTTCACCATCATTGGAGTGTTCGGCCTCTGGTTCGCCATCGGGGGACTGCTGATTGCCGTGATTCTGGCTTTAGTGATCGTCAGTCGCATTCCTGCGGAAGGAGAGACACGGTGAGCTTGAATCCCGCTACTCTGTCCCGCGTGCAGTTCGCGTTCACCGTGAGCTTTCACATTATTTTTCCAACCATGTCGGTCGGCCTTGCGATGTTCCTGGCCGTGTTCGAAGGGCTTTGGCTTAAAACCAGGGATGCTGTCTACCTGCAGCTCTATCGCTTCTGGCTCAGTATCTTCGCCATGGGTTTCGGCGTAGGGGTAGTGACCGGCATTGTGTTCTCCTTCGAGTTTGGGCTGGGCTTCGCGCGCTTCTCACAGCTCGCGGGCCCGGCTATTGGACCCATGATTGCCCTTGAGGTGCTCACCTCCTTCTTCCTTGAAGCCGGGTTCCTCGGGATCATGCTTTTCGGTATGCACCGAGTCGGGCCGAAGCTGCACTATTGCGCAACCTGCATGGTTGCGTTGGGCACTCTCATGTCGGCGTCCTGGATTCTGTCCGCGAATAGCTGGATGCAGACGCCGGATGGCGTAGTCGTCCGTGACGGCCGGCTGGTGGTGATGAACTGGTGGCACGTGGTTAACAACCCATCGTGGTTGTATCACTTGCCGCATATGCTGACTGCGGCTTACCTTACCGCATCCTTTCTCGTGGCTGGCGTGGGTGCGTGGTATTTGTTGCGCGGCAAGCATCTTGCCTTTGCAAAGAAGAGCGTAGCCCTGGGTACTGCCTTCGCGACCGTTCTCATATGTGGACAGGTCTTTATCGGCGACATTCTCTATGGCACGATGTTGAAGCACCAACCATCGAAGATGCAGGCCGCCGAGGGCTTCTGGGAGAAGCAGTCGCCATCGCCGGCGCCATACTATTGGGTGATCGTCCCGGATCAGAAGGGACAGCGCAATCGCTTCGCTCTGGGAATTCCTCACCTGGGCAGTATCTGGCTCACGCACAGTCTTCATGGTCGCGTAAACGGATTGAAGAACACGCCGCCGGATCGGCAGCCCATCATGGGCATGGTGTTCTACGGATTTCGCATTATGTACGGCACCGCTATCCTTATGTTCGCCCTGGCGACTGCATCCCTGTGGCTCAGGTGGAAACGCAGGCTCTTTACAACGAGATGGTTTCTGCGCTGCCTTGTGGTGATGACACCGTCCGGAATCGTGGCGACGCTGGGAGGTTGGTACCTTGCCGAGACCGGTCGTCAACCCTGGGTGATCTTCGGCCTCCTGCGGACCATCGATGCAGTGTCGCCGGTCCCGGCGCGAACGCTGCTCGCGACGCTCATTGCTTTTATATGCATCTATTCGTTTTTCATGGCTGCGTTTCTCATTTATGTGGTGCGCATCATCCGCAGAGGACCGGAGTTAGCCCCAGACCAGGCCGAAGCCTCCGGCTCCCTTAAGAACGCCCTGCGTCCACAGGTGCTCGACAGTGCCAATGCTGATGCGGCGTTAGGGAGATAGCGAGATGAATCTGCCCCTGCTTTCCGCCTGTTTCGCCGCCCTGTCCCTGACCTTCTACGTTCTTCTCGACGGCTTCGATGTTGGAGTCGGCGCCCTGCTGTTGCTGCAATCGCATCAGAACGCCAGAGATCACATGGTCGATTCCATCACACCGACCTGGGACGGCAACGAGACCTGGCTTATCATGACCGGTGTGACACTGCTGGCGGCCTTTCCGATCGCCTATGGCATCCTCATGCCGGCACTGTATATCCCCATCATCGTGATGCTGCTGGCGCTGGGGCTGCGAGGCGTTTCTTTCGAGTTTCGCGCCCAGATGAAGCAATACCGCAGCGAGTGGGACATCGTTTTCGGTATGGGCTCGATCGTGGCTGCGTCCATGCAAGGCCTTATTCTGGGGGCGCTGCTGCAGGGGGTGTCGGTGCAGGGAATCGCATTTAGCGGAAGCGTCTATGACTGTTTCCGGCCCTTCCCATTCCTCTGCGCCGTTTGTGTGCTTGCTGGGTATGTCGTGCTTGGCGGATGCTGGCTTCAGTTCAAAGCGACAGCCCTCCTTCAGGAGTTTGCAGAACGAACCTTGAGAATTGCATTGCCTCTCTTTGTTGCCACCTTCTCTGCGACGGCGGTGATCTCGTTCTCCATACAGCCCGGCATCCGTGCCGTATGGCTGATGCACTCCATGCTGCTCGCAGCGGTAAGCGGCACGATGCTGGTGGCTGCACTCATTCTCTTTGGCAGCATTCGCAAACGTCCCGACGTGCGTCCGTTGGTTGCAGGCGTGGTGATGATCGCAGCCGGAATCGTGGGTCTAGCCATCCTCGTGTTTCCGAACATTGTGCCATTTCGGGTTTCCCTCTGGGATGCGTCAGCTTCGCGGCTTAGCCAGATATTCCTGCTCGCTGGAGCTGTCATCGTCACACCGATGGTCCTGGCTTACTCGTTCTTCGCATACTGGGTGTTTCGCGGCAAGACTCCGGAAAAGGGGTGGGATGGATGAGTATCGCAGGAGGCGGCTGTTCTGGTTTGCAGGGATCTATGTTACTTCCGTTGTGATATTCGCCGTTATCACCTATCTGCTGCGTGCAGCTCTGCGGCTTCTTTGAACGGCGGCCCGGTAGCATAGGCACCCGAAAGGGTGTGGCGGCCTACGGCAACTCAACCCAGACTTAGAAGTAATCCGGAGGCATGTACCCTATGCATCGAACTCGCCATCTCATCGCAACAGCCGTCCTCGCTTCCTGCTTCGCAAGCCTCCCAGCAATCTGTTGGACGCAGACTGCCGCAAGTACTCCCCCTGCGGCTTCCATCGCAGTCGCGCCTCAGTACGACACCACACACGTCTATGTAGCACCTGCCGATGTTGATGCATTTGTCGCAAGTTTTCTCGGCACCTTCGGCGGCAAGAGCACGAAGCAGGTAGTAGCCACGGTGACGCCAACCCCCAGCAGTACGACTTCGCAGCTGCTGCAAACGCCCGTGGGGACCGTCTCCTTGTTCGGATTCAAAACACCCATCCCATTTCCCTTCGGCGCGGAGCGCACGGGCTACCTGGTCACGGACATGGATGCGGCGATCAGGGCCGCGCGAGCCACCGGGGCAGATGTGGTGGTGACACCATTCCCCGATCCGATCGGACAGGATGCGGTGATCCAGTGGCCTGGAGGTGTGATGACTCAGATCTACTGGCACACAACCGCGCCGTCGTACACTCCCTTCGTCAAAGTGCCGGAGAATCGCGTCTACGTTTCGGCTGACCGTGCAGAAGATTTCCTTCACAGCTTTCTTGCGTTCTCGGGTGGCCGAGTCGTGTCCGATGAAGCGACTGCGTCAGGCATTGAAATAGGCCGACCGCAAACCACCCTTCGGAGGATTCAGGTGGAGTCGACCTTTGGAAAGCTCGTGGCCTTCGTCACCGACGGCAAGCTTCCTTACCCCTATGGACGCGAGACCACGGGGTATGAGGTCGCTGACCTCACTTCAACTCTCGAGAAGGCAAAGTCGCTTGGGGTTGAGGTGCTCGTACCACCCACTACTGTTGGGGAACGCACTTCAGCAATGGTGCAGTTCCCAGGAGGATACATCGCCGAGATCCACTCCATTGCTTCACCGACGACCCACTGATTGTTCTGCCCCGGCCTTATCGGAAGTAGTGATAGCGGTGTCAGCGATGTTTCATCGCGACGAAGCTGTCCAACCTGTACGCGCGGGGCCGCTTCACCAAACTTAGAACCCACTGACAAGGAGAGTTCCATGACTGGAAGCGATACGTTATTAAAGCCGTCGGAATGTGCAATGTTGCTCGTGGATTTGCAGGCTGGGTTGGGCTTCGGTGCCGAGTCAATGCCACGGCAGGTCCTGCTCAACAATGCCGTAGCCCTCGCCAGGACGGCTACGGCGTTCGGCGTACCAGTGATAGCGACCACCTCGGCGTCAAAGGTCTACAGCGGCCCGTTGTTCCCGCAGATCCAATCGGCACTTCCAGAGATAAAGACGATCGAACGTCGCAGCATGAATGCCTGGGAAGACGATGCCGCGCGCGGGGCGGTACAGGCTACCGGCCGCAAGCGCCTACTGGTGGGCGGGCTTCTTACCGAGGCCTGTGTCTCGTTCCCGGTTCTTTCAGCACGCAAGGAAGGGTATGAGGTCTTCGTTGTGGGTGATACGTGCGGTGGACTGACTGCGGCCAACCACGAATTTGCCTTACAGAGATTGGCGCAGGCAGGAGCGCAGCTCACAAGCTGGATTCAGGTGCTGCTCGAGTTTCAGCGCGACTGGACACATCACGGGACCTACGAAGCGGCTCGCGCCATCGTGATCGAGAACGGCGGCGGCTACGGCATGGGTCTTGCCTACGCCCGCGAGATGATTCACCCCGCATAAAGACAGGAGCTGAACCAGGAGAGGGCGATGGACATGCAGATCGTGTCGTCGGCGGGGAACGAACTCGCCGCCGCCCAGCGCAAGGCGTTCCGGGCTGCGTTCCTCAGCGTTGCGCCCGCGATGTTTTTGGGAAGCCTCGACCAGACGATCATTGCGGCGGCGCTTCCGGTTGTGGCGCGCTCTTTCGGTGGACTTAGTTATGTCACGTGGATCGTCACAGGCTATCTTCTGACAACAACCATTGCTGCGCCGATCTACGGCCGCCTGGGTGATGCGTATGGCCGCCGCAAGATGCTGTTGTGGTCGCTTGCGTTCTTCTTTGCCGGTTCGCTGGTTTGCGCAGCTGCCGCCTCGCTGCCGATCCTCGTCGCCGGCCGTTGCCTGCAGGGTTTTGGAGGCGGTGGCCTGATGACACTGGCTCAGGCATTGATTGGCGAGGTGGTGTCGCCCAAGGAGCGCGGCCGTTTTCAGGGTTGGTTCGGAGCGGTGTTCGCGCTCGCAAGCACCATAGGCCCAGTCGCCGGCGGCTTTATGGCGCAGTATACCGGCTGGCGCTCTATCTTCTGGATCAACCTTCCATTGAGTGCGCTGGCCGCAATGACCGCGCTGCGCCTGAAACCAGCAAGCGGCACCGGCAGCTACAAGACCGATTACAAAGGGATGCTTCTCTTCGTTCTGGGGACATTGAGCTTGTTGCTTGCCCTCAGCCTCGGTGGCCATGAACACGCCTGGATGTCTGCTCAATCGCTATGGCTGGTGACCTTGTCCGCTGTATGCTTCCGTCTACTTTGGGCCGTTGAACGAAGCAGTTCCGATCCACTTCTGCCTCCCAGGCTGCTGGGCAACCCCGTCGTCTGGCGCACTGCCTTAGCCGTTTTGCTGTTTGCTTCGGTTTTGTTCGGACTCATTGTGCAACTCCCTCTCTTTCTCCAATCGGAACTCGGTGTCAGCACCGCGGCCTCAGGGCTGTTACTTATCCCTCTGACCGCAGCGCAGGTGATCATCTCCACTGCGACTGGATTGCGGATCTCCTCAACAGGCAAGCCGCGGAATGCCATGCTATACGGGCTTGCCGGAGTGAGCGTTGGCTTCGCAGCTCTTATTGCGGTTCTGCACTCCGGCGCAATTCTCATCGCGATCGTTACGCTGCTCATCGGTGCGGGTCTGGGCTCGACGATGCCCGCAGCCCAGACCATGGTGCAGTGGGCTGCTGGCGATCGAGACCTCGGAGAAGCCACGGCCGCGCTTTCGTTCAGCCGCAGTATCGGCGGCGTATTGGGGGCAGCAATCACATCGGCGGTCCTGCTGGCGGCGTTGCACACGGGCGGACAAATCGCCTCGCTGACCAGCCCCACTGGAGGTGCAAGTGGGCTGCATACCTCCGCCACGCTGTCGAGAGGCTTCCTATGGATGTTCTCCACCCTGGGAATCCTGGCGCTGATGGCAACGATCACCACCTGGAGTCTGCCGAACATTGATCTCAGCAAGCCTCAAGCCCGAAGGATAGAGCTATCGAGAGCATGAATAAGATCCTCTCGTAGTCCTATTCGTTGCTCATTGGTTCCAGTTCTCAACTGGCTCATGCCGCCGCCTGGTTCAGCATCAGCAGGTACTTTCCGAGCCAGAGTTTTCCGGGTTTGTCTCAACATTTCAGTTGAAGAACGGGTGATGGAATTGCGCACGCGCGTCGCGTCAATCTGCTATCTGCCCTGACGTCAGAGATTCGCCACGAAACGAGCGACGCCGAGATTCGCCACTTCGCAACCCTTTTTTAATCAGGCGATACTGCGACGCCGCTTTCTGGCACTCGGCATGCACAGGTAAAAGAGCGTCGGCGTTCTCGGATACGCAGCGAACTGTTCACTCACACAATCGCAATCCAAACCAGCACGCGAAGACAACACGAACCAAGGGAGATGAAGCTATGTCACTGGAAAAACGGAGTGAAAAGGGATTGCTCACGCCAGACAATTGCGTCGTGGCGCTTATCGATTACCAACCACAGATGCTTTTCGGAGTTACCAGCATCGATCGTCAAACCCTCATCAACAACGTCGTGGGTTTCGCAAAGACGACCAAAGTGTTCGAGGTGCCCACTATTCTCAGCACGGTGGAGACGAAATCCTTCAGCGGCTATATCTGGCCGCAGCTCAAGGCGCAGTTTCCCGACACCACGCCCATCGAACGCAGCAGCATGAACTCCTGGGAGGACCCGAAGTTCGTGGCGGCCATCAGGTCCTCAGGTCGGAAGAAGATCTTACTCGCTGGACTCTGGACGGAGGTCTGTGTATCTTTTCCTACGATCCAGACTATCGCAGACGGCTACGAGGTGTATGTGGTGGAAGACCTCTGTGGCGACCTCGATGTCAGGATCCACGATGCCGCAATGCGCCGCGTGGAGCAGGCGGGGGCCAAACCGGTCACCTGGATCCAGGTCATGCTCGAGTGGCAGCGGGACTGGGCTCAGACGGATACCTATGACGCAGTAATGGACATAGTAAAGACACACGCAGGTGCGTACGGCGCCGGCGTCGAATATGTCTACACGATGGTGCATGGTGCGTCGCCAACGGAACTTCCCGATTGGACGCCACCGCTTGAGCTAGCCCACAAGTAAGTAGTAGCCGGGGAAGCGTGAACGCCTTCCCGCTTTACTTTCTCCAAAACCAACTCGAAAGCCTCGGAGGATGCTATGTCTCAGAAGACGATTTATCACAACGGAAAAATCGCCACCAACTCGACCCCGTACTTCTCCGAAGCCGTGGCTGTTGGGGATGGAAAGGTGCTTGCCACAGGCACCTCCTCCAATTTGCTCCAGACTCGCGAGGCCGGCACAAAACTCGTGGACCTGGGCGGCCACACAGTGATTCCCGGGCTTAACGACTCCCATATGCACGTGATCCGCGGGGGGCTGCACTATAACCTGGAGCTTCGCTGGGATGGCGTTCCCTCCTTTGCCGATGCAATGCGCATGTTGAAAGAGCAAGCCCTGCGCACCCCGGCTCCCCAATGGGTTCGTGTCGTCGGCGGCTGGACAGAGTTCCAGTTTGCAGAGCGGCGCATGCCGACTCTTGAAGAGATAAACGAAGTTGCGCCTGACACGCCTGTATTTGTCCTTCACCTCTACGACCGGGCACTGTTGAACGCGGCTGCTCTTCGAGCAGTCGGTTATACCAAGGACACACCCAACCCACCGGGAGGCGAAATCCAGCGTGACAAGCGCGGCACGCCCACAGGCATGCTGATAGCCAGGCCGAACGCAAGTATCCTCTATTCGACGCTTGCCAAAGGTCCTGTCCTTGATTATGAAGACCAACTCATTTCAACCCGCCACTTCATGCGTGAGTTAAACCGGCTCGGTATCACCAGCGTAATCGACGCTGGTGGCGGATTCCAAAACTATCCCGACGACTATAAAGTCATCGAAGAGCTGCACACGCGTGGGCAGATGACACTGCGTGTCGCGTACAACCTGTATACGCAGCATCCAAAGCATGAGATCGAAGACTTCAGGAAGTGGACGTCTTCAGCATCTCTTTACCAGGGCGACCATACCCTGCGGCTCAATGGCGCCGGCGAGAATCTCGTCTTCTCAGCAGCGGATTTCGAGGATTTCCTCCAGCCACGACCGGACCTCGACCACACTCTCGAAACACAACTCGAGAGTGTGGTTCGGCTGCTCGCTGAAAAGCGTTGGCCATTTCGCCTGCACGCCACTTATAACGAGTCCATTGAGCGATTCCTGAATGTTTTTGAGAAAGTGGACCGCGACATCCCCTTCAATGGTCTGCACTGGTGCTTCGATCATGCGGAGACCATTACCGACAGGAACATCGGGCGCGTTGCAGCATTGGGTGGAGGCATCGCTGTGCAGCATCGCATGGCGTTCCAAGGCGAGTACTTCGTTGACCGTTACGGCGCCCTGGCCGCGCAAAGGACACCCCCAATCCGAAGAATGCTGGAACTTGGTGTTCCCGTTGGGGCTGGGACCGATGCCACACGCGTGGCCAGTTTCAATCCGTTTGTCTCGCTGTACTGGCTGGTCAGCGGGAGAACCGTGGGCGGACTACAGTTATATCCGGAGCAGAACAGGATGTCGCGGGAAGAGGCCTTACGGCTCTACACGCAGGGCAGCAGCTGGTTCTCTACCGAGGACGGAAGCAAGGGCGGTTTGTATCCGGGACAGCTGGCTGACTTTGCTGTTCTCACCGACGACTACTTCACGATCCACGAAGAGGATATTAGGCATCTCGAATCGCAACTGACCGTCGTTGGAGGTGAAATTGTGCATGCCAGCCACGACTTTCAGACGCTGGCTCCGCCGCCGCTGCCTGCAGCGCGGGATTGGGCACCGACTGCGCACTACGGGGGCTATCACCAGGCAGTCGCGACATCCATGGCGTTTCGGACGCATCACTGCGAAGGGCACTCGCACCACTTGCCTAAACGTCAGAAGGTGGGTGAAGCGATTTGGGGCCTGGGATGCGACTGCTTCGCGTTTTAACCTAATGCATTGTGGGATCCGTAGTACAAGAATTGAGAAGGAGAGCAATGAAAGATCTGCTCGTATCATTTGCGGTCGGAGCATTTGTGGGCTTGCTGTATGGAGTCATCAAAGTGAAGAGCCCCGCGCCGCCCATCATTGCCTTACTGGGACTTTTTGGAATGGTGTTGGGCGAGCAGGTTGGTGGTTGTGTTCATACCAGGAAGGTGAACGTGGCCCATGCGGCATCAACCTGCCTTATGGGCAAACATTGGGATCAACCTCACACGCGGAGTGAGAAATTGCTTTGACGAAGATCCCCTGAGCCGAAACTCTTTTCAGGAGTATCCATCATGGCTATCAATCGCACGATTGCCGCTACTGTTGCCGCAATCTTCCTCGCCGGCCTATCCATTAACGTCACTGAGCCGATCCTGTTGGCACAGTCAGCGGTCACGTCGCCGGCGATTGCAGTCGGCCCGCAGTATGACACCACGCACGTCTACCCTGCACCTGAGGACTTCGACCGCTTCGTGGCGAACTGGACTGCAACCATTGGAGGCACAACCTCGAAGCAGGGTGTTTTCACTGTGAGGCCGACTCCCATCTCCACCAT
Organism: uncultured Acidobacteriota bacterium; assembly: GCA_963825195.1. Classification (GTDB taxonomy): domain Bacteria; phylum Acidobacteriota; class Terriglobia; order Terriglobales; family Acidobacteriaceae; genus Palsa-343. The sequence continues at coordinate 1,094,871 of CAWGSD010000005.1, read as the reverse complement.
CTCGCAGTTGGTCTACTCGCCCGATGGCAATCTCTCGGTCTTCGGATTCAAGACGCCGATTCCATTTCCCTTCGACGCCGAGCGTACCGGCTACCTGGTCACGAATATGGATGCGGCGATCAAGGCAGCGCGTGCTGCCGGAGCGGACGTTCTTGTCGATCCCTTTTCCGACCCGATCGGGCGCGACGCGGTCATGCAGTGGCCAGGTGGCGTTGACATGCAGCTATACTGGCATACGACCCCTCCCAATTACACGCCGCTCGTGACGGTCCCCGGGAACCGGGTCTATGTGTCTGCCGACGCGGTCAGCGCATTCCCGCACAGCTTCCTCGCCTTCTCGCACGGCAAAGTAGTTTCGGATGACGCGAAGGCTCCCGACGTCGAGATCGGTAGGCCGGATGAAGCCTATCGCCGCATCCGCGTCGAATCGGGATTCGGCAAGCTGACGGTGCTCGTCACCGATGGCTATCTGCCGTATCCCTACGGCAGGGAGATGACCGGATACGAGGTCGCCGATCTCGACGGTACCCTGGCCAAGGCTACGAGCGCGAGCGCGACGGTCTTGGTTGCCCCCTGTGTGGCCGGTGACCGCAAGGCCGCAATGCTGCAATTTCCCGGCGGCTACATTGCGGAGATTCACGCGGTGGCCGACGCAACGGCGAGTGAGTAATGCGTCCCCTGCAACAGCGGCTACTGAAACCTGGCCCTGTGCGACTGACCCTCGCACTCGGTCTGGCGTCGCTCACGTACACGATACCGGCTCTTGCGCAGCAAAGCCTCATTCCGCCTTCAGAGGCGACCGCGCCCAATCGGCCGCCCATTGATCTAATTCGCTACGAAGAGGATTGGAGTTCATTGTGCAATCCAAAGGAGCGCAGCGAATTTCCTCGATCCGCTGAAATGCATGTCATTGCGAGCGCTGGGAGAAAGCAGTTATGTGTCGTTAGGTGGCGAATTCCGCGGCGTGTATGAGGATGTTTTGGATGACAACTGGAGCAACACTCCCTATCCGACCAACTCTTTCTGGCTGGAACGCTTCCAGCTGCACGCCGATGTTCATTTCAATCCACATGTTCGCTTGTTTCTTCAGCTGGAAAGTGGGCAGGAGCAGGACCGGCCTGGCGGGCCACGTCCCATCGACAAAAAGAACCTCGATTTCCTGAATGCATTTCTTGAGCTGGATCGCGGGAAGAACTCGAAAACTCCTACAGCCTTTCGCATCGGGCGGCAGGAACTGCAATTCGGCTCCGGAAGGCTGGTCGCTGTTCGCGAAGGACCGAACGTGCGACAAGGATTCTATGCCGCGCGAATTACTCAGCAGCTGAATCGCTGGACCCTGGACGCATTTGCCGCCCGGCCCGCGAAGGACAACCCCGGCTTCTTCGACAATGTTCCGCTGCAGACAACCAGCTTCTGGGGCATTTATTCAGAGCGTGCGCTTGGCGGCGATCCTGCCAGAGTGGCGGATTTCTATTATTTTGGACTCGATCGCAAGAGCGCTACTTTCGACAAGGGCACAGCTCGCGAACAGCGGCAAACGCTGGGTGCGCGAATCGCCTCGGGAGCTCCGCGACTCGATGATCTGCGCCTGATGATCCCGCACTACGACATTGAGGCCGTGTATCAGTTCGGTTCGTTCGGTGAAGGATCGATCGAGGCATGGACCGTCGCCTCAGAGTTTGGTATGACGTTGCAGCGCCTGCCCGCCCGGCCGCGTGTTGGCCTTCGTGCCGACGTGGCCAGCGGCGACCACGACCCGCATAACGACAATCTGGGAACCTTCAATCCGTTGTTCCCGATCGGCAACTACTTCGGCGTCCTCTCCGACACCGGCCCTGGGCCCATTAACTTCTACGATCTTCATCCCAACATTCGCACCTATTTCCCGCATAACATCAATGTCGATACAGACTGGGTGATCTGGTGGCGGCAGAGCTTGAGCGACGGCATATACAACGTGCCCGGAAATCTTCTTGTACCCTCCAGCAGCAGCCAGGCTCGTTTCGTTGGGCATCGACCCGGAATCGAGGTCCGTTGGCAGCGTGACGCCCACTTTTACATTCAGGGAGACTATGGTGTCTTTTTCGCCGGTCCATTTCTTCAACAGAGTGGACATTCTCACAATCTGAACTACGCCTCCATGTGGATCGGCTACAAATTCTGAAGCATGGGTGAACACTGCCCGGGTATGCAAACACTGCATGCAGCATTGAGGCGCGAAACAGAGAATTCGAGTCGTCGCAGAAAGGGAACACAAAATGGCCGCCAATACTTAAAGATCCAACGAAAAGATCGCTGCATTGCTGGAAATTATGCTGAAGCAGCGCTTGCCTGCACCAAAGGGAGCCGACCTACGCTCCAGACACGAGGATCAAGGTGCACTCCATCAAAATTGGTATTGCGTGACAGCGCCAACGCTCTAAGACACCTGACCCCCGCGACGGATCAATTCTTTGGATGGCCTGGATTTATGAGATAAAAGGCAGAGAGCGGTGATTCTCACGAGAGAAGCGATGGACAACCTCCGCGTTTTCGGAATTAAAGAGAAGAGAACTCAATGACGACCCACACGGTCCTCTCCACAAAAGATACGGTCAGATCGGGCTATCTAGACCCGACCGCTCCACCCGTTGCGGTGATCCTATCCGGGGATGAAGTAAGCTATTCGCACACCTGGACGCACTGGGGCAACGAAGCGGTCTTCGGCATGACCTTCGCCGACCGCGAACCGTTAAGGCATCGCTATCCTCATGGTCCATATTCAATGCTCGGTCCCGTAGAAGTTTCGGGAGCTCAGCCTGGCGATATTGTGGAGTGCACCCTTCTGACACTTCGCACACTTGACTGGGGATGGAACTCTTTCCCGCTTGGAGTTGGCGCCTTACCCGCTGACTTCAAAGAGCCGTATGTGCATTACTTCCGCTTTGATAATGCACGAACGACAGCCGAGTTTGTAGACGGTATCCGTTTTCCGTTGGCTCCATTTCTCGGAGTGGTGGGCGCGGAACCCGGCGGCGATGCAATCGTCAGCGCTATTCTCGCTGGTGCGTATGGCGGGAACCTGGTGCTACGTGACTTCACTGTTGGGACCTCGCTGTTTCTACCGGTGATGAAGCCCGGAGCACGAATCTGGATCGGTGATGTTCACGCTCTGCAGGGGGATGGAGTGGTTGACCAGACGGCAATTGAAACGGCCGCTGAAAATGTGACCATTCGTTATGATCTGCACAAAAATGTCCCGCTCACCCAGCCTCTTTTGGAAACCAGCACGGCTTGGATCTCGATCGGCTTTGGCACTAACCTTGACGATGCTCTGGTAGCGTGTCTGCGTGAAGTCATCCGCTGGCTATCAAGCGCCTCGGGGATGTCGCAAGCGGAGGTATATGCTTTTGCGAGTATGAGCGTCAGCTTTCGAGTCACGCAGTACTCTCATCAAACTGCATCGGCATATAGTGCAACGCCTCCGAAGGCTATTCATGCCGTAATACCGAAGAGCGTCTTTCCAGCAGAGACTCTTGCACGCATTGGCCTCTGGCTACGGCCCAATCAAAAATGACTACTTCCACCTTAGGAGCATCCGATCGACTCGACATTCTTGAAGTGCTCACACGGGTCGAGACTGCCGCCACTGCTCGTGATGCCGATGCATACGTCGAATTATTTACTGACGACGCTGTGTTGGACGGGGCGCAAGGCGTCCACCTTGGTAAGGAAGCTCTGCGCCAAGCGGTTGGACCCATCTGGGCTGGCGAAGGTTTGGCGACCTTCCATCTACTCCTTAACGCGGTGATTGATCGGGTTAACACCGACAGCGATGAAGTAATCGCAACGTCAGTGTTGCTGATCGTGAAACAAGGTGCTCCGCCGCAAGTTTTGCATGTTTCCGAAATTACTCAACAGCTAAAACGAGTCGATGGATGCTGGAAAATCGCTCGACGAAGCGTCAAAACCCAGGGCATCGCGAGGCCTGTTACCGGCAACTTCTAACCAGAACCGCTGTGCCGAAATAGCTCAATGACCTGACGGCCATACCACGACCGAGATGAGCCTGAAGAGCGCCGAAAGCAGAGAGGCTCCTATTCACCGGCTTTGAAGGAGGCTCGAGGATTCGACGCTGCGATTCCCGGCATCGGCCAGATATGCGTCGACCGTTTGTGCCACCGTGACCCTTGGCCGCGGTTTTGGAAGGCGTGGCTCAGAAACTTCCATCCGCGACGCTGGCGGAGGATCGGCCGGAGTGGGTATTGGCCGTGGTGCCGCACCGGCCGCTACCGCGGTGCCGAAAGGCGGCAGGCCTTTGATAAGCGCCTCCTCAAGCTTGAGGCGTACCTCTTCGGCCTCGGCCCACTGCCAGGTCCTGGCGCTCTGGCGAAAGTAGTATCCGTTGACCTGACCGCCGACCCACCTGGGGGCAGTTGCAGCGGCGGCAGGCGCGGTCTCTTGAAAATTTGCAGCTGGTGGAGTGGCGGGTAAAAGACGGAAAGCAGCATCGGGCTCCCACTTCTTCAGGTGAGATTGCCCGCGGAACGTAAGTCGGTCAATCAAAAGGGCGCAACGTACAAATCACGTACAAAATTGCGCGCCGTTTTGTCCTTGGAAGATAAGCTGCTGAAAACAAGCAACTTGGAATTGGTGGAGGCGGCGGGAGTCGAACCCGCGTCCGAAATCGATGTCAGCAGAGAGACTCCATGCTTAGTCGCGTTCCAAAGTTTCGCTTCCGGCGCTCAGAACGGACAAGAAACGCCAAAAACTAGTCCGATGATCTTATTGCTGCCACACGGACCGAGCGGCAGCAACCAGCCCGCTGTGCGACGTCCTTCTGCAGCCCACGGGCGAAGCCACAGAGGACGGCAACTTAACTAATTAAGCTGCGTATGCCAGTTGATTGTTGGCAATTATGGTTTTCCAGGCGATTACGGGTGCCCAGACCCCGGCATGCCTCTTTGCCGCAAGCGATCCCGTCGAAACCGTGACGCCCCCAAACATCAGAGAAAGACCCCTGTGACCTATTTATTATCTCACTTTTCCAGAAGACCCGACAGCGATGCCCGGCGGCCCGGGCCGAGCGTAGGTTTCAGCGAACCGCGCAATTTCTCTGCCTCTTCAAAAGAGCCGCCAAGGGCACCTGGCTCCCCGAGCAGGCGTCCAGGCTTCGATCAACTGTTTCCGCGAATATACTCGCGCAGGGAACGATTGATCTCAGCGGCTTGTTGCACGCCGTTATCGAGCATGGCGTGCCACTTTTTCGCGTCTTCGTCCAGCGGCACAGTTCCCAGCAGAAAGCTGGTTTGGAGAATGATTTCGAGAGCATTGCTCAGGTCGTGCGACAGCCTGCGAATTTCCTTCGCCTGCGCCTCGGGAATGGGTCTCGACTGGGGGGCTGTGCTCATAGTTGAAAGGTTTTCCTGCGACAGGATAGCGCGTCTCCGGCCTGGGGCGCTCGTTTGACAGAGGTGAAAGCCTTTGTAACACTAGCAATTGCTGCCCGTCCAGCGCCTCCAGCGCCGGATCTCTCCGTGCCGAAGTGGCGGAATTGGCAGACGCGCATGGTTCAGGTCCATGTACCCGCAAGGGTGTGGGGGTTCGAGTCCCTTCTTCGGCACCAAATCTTTAGAATCAGCAGCTTACACCTTTCTTGATCCTTTTCTTTTCGATCATTTACGGCTCCGGAATTGGCGCGAAGCGCGGCCGGTGCTGCGGTGTCTGCGAGACCGCAGGCCCCCGCCGCGATGCCGCGGCCAGCTGGCCCCCCGGGGGGCACCCCCCGGCGCTCGGGTCGGAAGATAGCCTGTTTTCAGCGGGTTAGCAGGTGTTAACTGGTTCGACAACGGCCAGATGATTCAAAACAGGTTAGTTAGGTTGCGACCGTGGCGATGTATTCACGCTCGTGAATAACAGCTTCATGCCCGCCTGACCGGGGTCTTTCCGGCCCGGCGATGATCCCTGGCGGGATCATGGATGCACCTAAAGAAAGAGGCCGTTTGGGGAATAATCCGGAGCGGCCTCTTTGCTCTCTAAGTTCAGGATACCAAATGGGGAGAGTTTTACTGCCAAATTTCCGGGCGTGACTTGGCGGGTAAGCCGTTTTGGAATCAGCGGTTGTTACTTCGGTGCGGCTGCTTGGCTCTTGACAGTTTTTGGGGGGTCCGGCTGGGATGGCGGCGTGACTCAACGCTGCGCGCTGGCGGAGTGGGTGGGGAAACCTGACGTTGCGGTGGATGAGGTGGGTTGGGTTGGGGAGAATCTGACGCTGAAGCTTCCCTCAGGGGCTGAAGCCCATTGGCGTTGCAGGCGCTGTCGGCACGGCTGAAGCCGTGCCCTTTCAAATACCCTCTCAAAGAAGGATCATTGGCCGCAGCTTGTGCAGTCGTGCCCTCAGGGGGCTGAAGCCCATTGGCGTTGCAGGTACTGTTGGCACGGCCGAAGAGGTTGCGGAAAAAGTCACTTTGAGGCTGAAAAAGTCGTTCCTCAGGCGCTAAAGCGCAACTTATTTTCTGTCACTTACGGCACAGCTAACGCTGTGCCCCCTCAAAACAACGAATTTTTCTGCAAGCTCTGAAGCCGTGCCCTTTCAAATACTCTCTTACCCTTTCAAAGAAGGACCATTGGCCGCAGCTCGTGCAGCAGCTCGTCCGGTCGTGTTCTGACGTCGGTGTGATTGAGGTTTTCCGGGTTACGCTTCGCGCAATTTCCCATGTCTCAGAATCGAGACATGGGGCAACCGAGGCTTATGGGGAACTCGGCGAGCATCCCTTACGGCGCAACTAAAGCTGTGCCCATTCAAAACGGCAAGTTTTTCCATCTCATTCCCGGATTACGGCTCCGCGCTCGGTCAGCAGCTTTCTGAGGATGGAGCGGTGGCAGCGGTCTTCGTTCTCGCAGTAGCAGCCGAGGGAAAAGCTGGTCTGATGGGAGAGCGTGGCGAGCAGGTCGAGGAGGTGGGAGGCCTCGGGCTGTTTCATCTCGGAGCGGAATTTGCGTTCGAAGATGGTCCAGGAGCGGTCATCGCCCGACGAATGCTGGACGAGGGAGACTAATTCCGCTGCAGGCGAGAGGGCAGGGAGCCAGACGTCGTAGAAGTCGCGGGACGCGAACTCGGATTTGGGCACACCGCGCGGGGGGCGGCGGACGGTTCCGATGCGCAGGCCTTCGCCGGGCCGGCGGGGTGAGCCGAGGCGGACAATCGCGACGGGCATGGGCGATCCCTCCCGGCTTGGTTTATCACACAGCGGTCAGGCCGAGCGGAGGGTTTCGAGGGGATCGGCGGCGGCGGCGCGATTGGCGGGGACAGCGGCGCCGAGGACTGCCAGCAGGATCATGGCGGCGATCGCACTGGTGTAAACGAGCGGGTCGATGAGGCTGACTTCGAAGAGGAACGAGTGGACGAGGCGGGCAACGGCGAGCGAGGCGAGAACGCCGATGCCGCATCCGATAAGCGCCAGCCGGATTGCCGAGGCGATGACGAGGCGGGCGATGGCGGCGCGGCGGGCTCCCAGGGCCATGCGGATGGCGATCTCCTGGGTGCGCAGGGTGACGGAGAAGGCGACGACGGCATAGATGCCGGTGAGCGCGAGCAGGAGAGCGGCTCCGGCAAAGGCAGACATCAGGCCGGTGTTGAAGCGGCGGGGCGCTTCGGTGTTGGCGAGGACTTCGTTCAGGGTGCGGACCTGGTCGATGGCGAGCAGGGGATCGACGGCAGCGATGGCCGAGCGGAGGGTGTGCTCCATTTGCTCGGGGGGCAGGGTGGAGCGGAGGGTGATGTAGCCGGCGGCGGGACCGGTGAGCTGGCCGGAGTCGGCGGATCCGTAGAGGATGGCGGGCTGCGCCGCGGGGATGTACCACTGATCGGCGCTGGGCTGATCGCGGGCTCCGGGTTTGGTATCGGCGACGACCCCGACCACGGTGGCCCAGGGGAGGCCCTTCTGCGGGTTGCCGACATGGAGCTGCTTGCCGATGGCGGATTCGCCTGGCCAGCAGTGTTTGGCCATCGACTGGTTCACGATGACGACCAGCGGGGCGGTGCTGCGGTCGTCGGTGGTGAAGGTGCGGCCGGCGAGCAGCGGGATGTCGAGGGCTCGGAAGTAGTCGCCGTAGGTGAGGGCGAAACGGGCAAAGGTAAGCTTCCAGCCGGCGGCGGGACGGCCCCCGACGGTGTAGGCGGCTGCGCCTCCGTTGTCGATGGCGGGCAGGTAGTTGGTGATGCCGGCGAAGGCGACGCCGGGTTCGGCGGAGAGGCGGTCGATGACATCGCGGTTGAAGACGTCGGCTGCGGATTGGGTCGGGTACTGGTGGAGCGGCAACTGGTAGGCGGCGACCAGGACGTGGCTGGGACGGTAGCCGGGATCGACAGCGAGCATGCGCTGATAGCTGCGCAGCAGCAGGCCGGAGGTAGTGAGGAGCACAAGGGCGATGGCGATTTCAGCGACGACCAGTGAGGAACGCAGCCATGCGTGGCTGGCACTTCCGGTGCCGGTGCGGGTGCCTTCACGAAGGCTCTCAACGAGGTTGGTGCGGAGGGCGACGAAGGCGGGGACGACGCTGGAGAGGGCTCCGGTGACGAGAGCGAGGAGGAGCGCAAAGAGGACGACGGGGGCGTTGATGGAGATGGCGTCGATACGCGGCAGGGATTCGGGGAGAAGGTGAAGGGTGGTGCTGATGGCCACGGCGGCGAGCGCGAGACCGACGGCGCCCCCGGCCAGTCCGAGCAGGAGGCCTTCGAGGAGGGACTCGCGCAGGATGGCGGCGGGTTGAGCGCCGAGGGCGACACGTACGGCGTATTCATGGCGGCGGCGCAGTGCGCGCACCAGCAGCAGGCCGGAAACGTTGGCGCAGGCGATGAGCAGCACGACGAGGACGGCGAAGAGGAGCGTACGCAGCAGGGGCCGGGCATCGGCAACCAGCTGATCGTGCAGGAGGCGGACATCGCCACGGATGTGAATGGCCGCCATGTTCGCGGGGAAGTCGCGCATGACCTGCTGGGCCACGCGGTCGGCATCCTGAGCGGCCTGGGGAAGGCTGACGCCTTCGCGGAGGCGGGCAACGAGGTTGTAGCCCCAGCGGCCGGCGTTCTGGTCGGAAAGCTCGTCGGGGGTGAGGCTCATGGGAACCCAGACCTGGGCCTGATCGAGCCGGCCAGCCTGCAGCGGGAATTCAAAGGACGGCGGCATGACGCCGAGGATGGAGTACGCTTTGCGGTCCAGAACAATGGTGGCGCCGAGGACGCGGGGATCGCGGTGGTAGCGATTGAGCCAGAGGGCATCGCTGATGACGGCCAGGGGCTGGTGCGCGTCGTCCTCCTGGGGGGTGAAGACGCGGCCGAGGATGGGCTGGACGCCGAGGGTGGGGAAGACCGAGGCGGTGAGACGGGCGGCGTTGATTTGTTCAGGAACGGCACCGCCGGAAAGCTCAAAGCTGGCGCCGCTGAAGCCTCCGATGGAGGAGAAGGCGCGGGCGGCGCTGGTATAGGTGCGGATTTCGCGAGCGGTGATGCCGACGCCGGGGCCATTGCCGACGTGGTCGCCCACGAGCACGAGGCGGTCCGGATCGGGAAAAGGGAGCGGCCGGAGGAGGATGCCTTCGACCAGAGAGAAGATGGAGACGGTGGCGCCGATGCCGAGGGCCAGGGTAAGGATGGCCGTGAGGTTAAAGCCGGGGGCTTTGCGCAGGCGGCGGAAGGCGAAGCGGAGATCGTGAACGATTACGGACATGGGCTCCTCCGGTGGGGGCCTCGCGGCAACAGGCAACCGCAGATCCTTCAACAAAGTTTGGCCTAAAAGCGGCCGAACTTTGCATCAGGATGACAGCTTTTTTGATTCAGCGCATTGCGGGGACAGGACACAGCGACCATTCGAGGACCTGGGGGCGGGAACTGCAATATGTGAAGCGACGGGAAATGGTGCGGTGGGCGTAGCAACCTCGTTGTGCTGCGGGGGACTCCTACGGGATAAGCCCGTCCTTAAAGTCGCCCGCGCGCTGAGCGATTCCCATGTCCCCCTTCAGCCGAGGCGCATTTGCCCCGAGAACAGGAGTTCTTATGTACCACCACGTAAAGAAGCTGATGTACACGGTTGAGATCGACGAGCCCGATCCCAGATTTGGCAGGATGCTGCTGGAGCAGTTTGGCGGCGCCAACGGAGAGCTGGCGGCTGCCATGCAGTATTCGATTCAGGGACTGAACTGCGAGGACGAGGCGCGCAAAGACCTGCTGATGGATATCGGCACGGAGGAGCTGAGCCATCTGGAGGTGGTGGGTGCGCTGATCCGCATGCACCTGAAGCCGATGAAGGAGAGCCGGGAGGCGGCGGAGGCCGATCCGCTGGTGGCGATTGCCGGCGGCGGGGGGGTGGCGCTGCAGGATTCCGTGGGGAACGCCTGGACGGCCAATTACCTGAAAGTGACGGGCGATCTGGCGGTGGATCTGCGGAGCAATGTGGCCGCGGAGGCGCGGGCCAAGATTGTCTACGAGCGGCTGATCAGCTTCACCCAGGACAAAGGGTCGCGGCAGGCGCTGCAGTTCCTGATGACGCGCGAGATCACGCACATGCGGGCTTTCTCGGCAGCGCTGGAGAGCATGGAGAAGCCGGCGTTCTCGATCGGCATCATCAAGCCGACGCCAGGGCTGGTGGATCAGTTCGTCAACGCCTCGACCGGGGAAGGCGAAGAGGGCAAGGATATGCAGGGGCCGTGGAACAGCGGCAACGGCCTGCATATCGTTCAGCCAAAGGCGGAAGGCGGCACGGGGCTGAACACGAAGCCGTACGATCCGGAGCCGGGGACGGAGGTGACCTCGCCGGCGGACTCGACACCGGTGGGGCAGTATCTCAACGGCGCGCGGGGCAAGACAGCGAAAGCGCATGGGAAGGCGCGGGAGCTGAAGGCGTCGTAGGCGTGGTTGTGGAGGGAAGCGGGGCGCCCAAGGGCGCCCCGCTTTTATTGCAGAAATTGCTGCCGTAGAAGACACGGTGAGATGGCTGCTGCCACGTTCAGCTAACCGTTCAGATATTTTCCGGCCGCTGCGCGACCGATCCCCTTCGGGGGGTCCATTCGACTGCGCGCCGGGCGCTTATCTTTTCGCGGGAAGGGTTGTGGCGGCGCTTCGGTCAGGATGACGGCCGTGGGAGTGCGCGATTGCGGAGGGACCGCACCAGGCGGGTGAGGTAGACGGCCAGGTTGATGGCGCAGACGACGATGGCGCTCCAGATCAGGAAGGCAACGGAGATGTTTGGGTAAACGATGCGGTCGAGGTAGTGGACGAGGAAGCCACCGGAATAAGGCTGGATGCCGGCCTGGGTTTCGCACCAGTTCTCGGCGAGGGTGAGGGGACAGGGCCAGGGGCCGGCTTCGGCAATCATGCCCCAGATCAGCGAGGCGATGTGAAACGCGGTGAGCCAGGGTCGGCCGCGGGTGCAGAGCGCACCGAAGATGACCCAGAGAATCCAGGCGAGGTGAAAGGCCAGCACACAGGCGGCGAGCAGCTTCATAGAAGCCTTATGGGGCGATGATAGTGCGGCCGTGGGGCGCAGGATTCTCACCGTCGCTTACACTGAAGAAAAGCAATGTTCTACCGTACTGACGACCTCCGCATCCGGTCCACGAAAGTTGTTTTACCGCCGGTCTTTCTGGAAGAAGAGCTGCCTGTCACCGAAGCCGCTTCGGCAACGGTCTTCCATGCCCGGCGAGAGATCGTGGACATTCTCGATCAGCGCGACCATCGGCTGCTGGTTATCGCCGGGCCCTGCTCCATTCACGATCCCGATGCCGCGCGGGAGTACGCGCGGCGGCTGAAGGATGCGGCCGGGGAGTTCGCGGATGACCTGCGCATCGTGATGCGGGTTTATTTTGAGAAGCCGCGCACGACGCTGGGATGGAAGGGGCTGATCAACGATCCGTTTCTGGACGAGTCGTACCGGATCAACGACGGGCTGCGGCTGGCGCGGCGGCTGCTGCTGGACCTGGCGGAGATGGGGGTGCCGGCGGGCACGGAGTTCCTCGACATGATTTCGCCGCAGTATGTGGCGGAGCTGGTGAGCTGGGGCGCGATCGGCGCGCGGACGACGGAAAGCCAGGGACATCGCCAGCTGGCGTCGGGGCTTTCCTGTCCGGTGGGGTTCAAGAACGGGACGTCGGGCAACGTGCAGATCGCGATTGAGGCGATTTTGTCGGCGAATCATCCGCATACGTTTCTGGGGCACTCGAAGTACGGGCAGTCGGCCATCCTGTTCACGGCGGGCAATGCGGACTGCCACATCATCCTGCGCGGCGGACGGCAGACGGTGAATTACGACGCTAACTCCGTCGAAGAGACCTGCCGGCTGCTGGGGAAGGCGAAGCTGCCGGCGCGAGTGATGATCGACTGCAGCCACGCCAACAGCGGCAAGGATCATACCCGCCAGCCGGCGGTGTGCCGCGATGTTGCGGGGCAGATCGCGGGCGGGGATCGGCGGATTATCGGGGTGATGCTGGAGAGCAACCTGGTGGCAGGAGCGCAGAAGCACGTGCCGGGGCAGAAGCTGGTGTACGGGCAGAGCATCACGGATGCCTGCATCGGCTGGGAAGAGACGCACGCATTACTGGCCGAGCTGGCTCAGGCAGTGCGCGAAGGCCGGTCGTCGGCGGGTCCGACGGAACAGGTCGCCGCCGGACAAGTGACCGCCGGGCGGGTCACCGCGGGCCGCGGAGTCTAAGAAGTGTCGCGATTTGCGGAGCCCATGGCGCGGCTGATCGAAGAGCTGCGCAAACTACCGGGTATCGGGACCAAGTCGGCGCAGCGGCTGGCGTTTCATATCCTGCGATCGGACGGAACGGATGCGGAAGCGCTGTCGGACGCGATCCGCCAGGTGAAGGAACGGCTGCGGCTCTGCTCCATCTGCAACAACATCACCGACGTGGATCCCTGCCTCTACTGCTCCAGTCCGACGCGCAATCAGCGGCTGGTGTGCGTGGTGGAGGAGCCGACCAACATTGGCACCATCGAGAAGACGCGGTCGTGGAATGGGGTCTTCCACGTGCTGCACGGGACGCTGTCGCCGCTGCACGGCGTCGGACCAGAACATCTCCGCACCGGGAATCTTGTCGGACGCGCCGAGCGGGGCGAGCTGGACGAGGCGATTCTGGCGACCTCACCGACCGTAGAGGGCGAGGCGACGGCGAACTGGCTGGCCGACCTGCTGCGGCCTACCGGGATTCGTATTACGCGCATTGCCACCGGGGTTCCCGCGGGCAGCGACATCGAATATGCCGACGAGGTGACGATGACACGCGCTCTCGAAGGGCGGCGGGAAATTTAGGCCGCGCCGGTTGCGATCCGCAGCCGCTGGGCAACGACGAAACCTGGGCGCTTCAGAGATGGCGATGACCTGAACGCGTGTTGACTTCATACTAAGATATCTATATAAAGACATCTGAATATGGCCAGGACCGACGCCCTGCAGGGTTCACTCGATTTGCTCGTGCTCAAGATATTGTCGCGGCGCCCGCGGCTTCACGGATACGCCATCATGGCTGCCATCGCCAGTACATCCGGCGAAGTGCTGCGCGCCGAGGAGGGGTCGCTCTACCCCGCGCTCTATCGGATGGAGGAAGCGGGCTGGATTCGCGCCGAGTGGATTAAGAAGGATACCGGCCGCCGCGCCCGGATCTACGAACTGACCGCTGCCGGCAAAAAGCAACTGGGCGCAGAAGAGTCGCGCTGGCAGTCAGTGAGCCTGGCCATCAACCGGGTTCTCCGGGAGGCATGACATGTCGTTGTGGTCGCGTATCTCGAATGCCCTGCACAGCGAGCGCCTGAATCGCGAGATCGATGAAGAGCTGCAGTCGCACATTGAAGAAGCTGTTGCCTCGGGACGCGACCCGAACGAAGCACGCCGCACCTTCGGTTCAATCCTGCGCCAGCGCGAGGCGAGCCACAGCATTCGTGCTGCTGAGTGGCTCGAGTCGCTTCTCGCCGACGTACGTTTCGGCTGGCGCCAGCTGTGCCGCAACAAGATCTCGTCCTTGGCCGCTGTGCTTTCCCTCGCTCTCGGCATCGGCTCCTGCGTCGCGGCCTTCCGTCTTATCGACGCCCTGCTCTGGCGCCCGCTGCCCATATCCAATTCCAGCAAGCTCTATGTCCTCTCCCGCAAGATGACCGGCTTGTACGGCAAACCTGTCGAGGACAGCTACTGGGCGACGCCGGACTTCAGGCTCATGCGCGATGCCGTCAGGGACCAGGCCGACCTCATCGCCATCAGCGACGCCGACCGCACAGACATCACCTGGTCCACCGACGACGACATGGAGAAGGCCAACGTCGTTTATGTCTCCGGCAACATGTTCCCGCTCTTCGGCCTCGAGCCCGCGCTCGGGCGCCTGCTCGCCCCCACCGACGACCGCGGCCCCGGCGCGGGTCCCTCTGCGGTCCTTTCCTGGGACTACTGGAATCACCGCTTCGGCCGCGATCCCCGCCTCCTCGGGCGCTCGCTCCACATCGGCAACCAGACCTTCGAAATCATCGGCGTCGGGCCTCGCGCTTTCACCGGAACCGAAAAGGGAACGGTCACCGACATCTTTCTGCCCCTCAGCATGAACAGCCTCGCCACCCGGGACAGCGTCACCTGGCACCACACCTTCCTGATGTTGAAACCCGGCGTAAACCCGTCCACCGCCCTCGAGCCGCTCCGCCAGCACCTCTCCGCCGTCAGCCATGCTTTCGAGGTCGAGTGCGCCACGTGTTTCCGCGGCGTGCCCCAGGCGTCGATCGACCGCTATCTCAATAAGACGCTCGTCTTCCATCCGGCCGGCGCCGGCATCTCCGACCTCCAGAAGGACTATCGCCGATCACTCGGCATCCTCGGTCTGCTGGCAGCTCTCGTCCTGCTCATCGCCTGCGTCAACGTGGCCAACATGATGACCGCTCAGGCTGCCGCGCGCGGCCAGGAGATGGCACTGAGAATCTCGATCGGCGCCGGCCGTCGTCGCCTCGTCCAGCTCATCCTGTGCCAGAGCGCGCTGCTCGCCCTCTTCGCTTCCGTGCTTGGCGCATTCTTTGCGGCGTGGTCGGCGCCCTTTGTGCTCAGCCTCATCAATCCGCGCGACAACCCTGCGCGCCTTGCCCTTCCCGCGGACTGGCGTGTGCTTCTCTTCGGCTTCGGGCTCATGATCCTCGTCGTTCTGTTGCTTGGTTTTCTGCCTGCTCTCCGTGCCTCTGCCGTCAGGCCCGTCGCCGCCCTCAAAGGTGGTGAAGATCCGCACTCGCAACGCCGCCTCATGCGTGGAGCTATCGCTCTTCAGGTCGCTTTCTGTGTCCTCGTCCTCTTCCTGTCTGCGCTCTTCGTCGCATCCTTCCAGCGCCTCGAGAATCGCCCCCTCGGTTTCTCCACCGACCGTCTTCTCCTGCTCGAAACCGTTGCCGGCAAAGGGCAGCTCCCCGTGGTCTGGAATCAGACTGCCGAGGCGCTCCGTGCTGCCCCCGGCGTCAACTCGGTCGCCATCTCGGGCTGGCCGCTTCTCGGGCGGATCATGATCAACAGCGACATCTCCATCAACGGCGCGCCTGCCAGTCCGACTCCCGCCTGGTTCCTGAACGTTTCCCCGGGCTGGTTCGCGACGATGAAGATCCCCCTGGTCTCCGGCCGCGACTTTCGCTCTCAGGACACTTCACCGGGAGCCGCCATCGTCAATGAAACCTTCGTCAAAACTTACTTCCCCGGCCAGGACCCGATCGGCCGCACCTTTGCGCACGGCGGCCATCGAGCACTCAACACGATCGTCGGGGTCACCGCTGACGTGCCTTACCACGACCTGCGCGAGCCCAATCGCCCGATCTTCTACATCCCCTTTGCCGGAATCGACGACCAATCCGCCCCCACGGTCGAAAGCTTCGCCACCTTTACTATTCACACCGACACTCAGAACCCGCTCGCTCTGGCCAACTCCCTTCGCGAGCTCATCGCGCAGCGCCACAACGGCCTTCGTGTCTCGAACATCACCACGCAGCTCGACCTGGTCCGCGACCAGACCATTCGCGAGCGCCTGATCGCCATGCTCGCCGCCTTCTTTGCCGCCGTCGCGCTGCTGCTCGCCGGCATCGGACTCTACGCTGTCCTCAACTACTCCGTCCTCCAGCGCCGTCGCGAGATCGGTATCCGCATGGCGATTGGCTCGACTCGCGCCGGCATCGTGCGCATTGTGACTTTCGATGTGTTCCTGATGATCGCGCTCGGAGGCTGCGCGGGCGTCGCGCTCGGATTCGGCGCGGCACATTACGTCGAGTCGCTTTTCTACCAGGTCAAAGCAACCGACGCGGCTATGATCGCGCTGCCGACGTGTGCCATTCTGCTCACTGCGCTGCTTGCCACACTCCCTGCCGTGCTTCGCGCGCTGCGCACAGACCCCACCGAGATCCTGCGCGTGGAGTGAGGGACAGAGTCCCACTTATAGCGAACTTGCAGATGGGGATAGCTGCAAAATCGCCGAGTTACTCATCGAGGAGGTTATTGCTGAGACTCCTCTACCGACCGATCACGGCCGGCGTCAACATGCGGCTCACCGCAGGCAGTTGTCGCGCAATGCACTGGCACACCGCGGGTGAGTGGGCTTATGTGCTTTACGGCAATGCCCGGGTTACAGGCATGCAGCCCGATGGCGAAAGGTTCATCGACGACGTGAGCGAAGGCGATCTTTGGATCTTTCCCGCAGGCCACCCGCACTCCATTCAGGGACCTGGTCCGGATGGACGGAATTTTTGTTGATTTTTAACCCGGCAATGTTCTCTGAGGACGGGACGCCGCACACGGATCGCGGTCAAGGATTCCCGCTTCAGCCCACTACCGGATCATGCTGCTGACCATTACCCATCATTGCGACCGCGTCAGATCCGCCGCAAGGTCCAGCTGCTAACAGAGTGTCACGGGCACGCCATGCTGCTGTCCAGATTTCGTCACGCCCACGCGGGGACCCTATAAATCCGTACCGGAACATTGATCGGCAAACGGGTCAGAGGAATCGCAATAGAGCACAGCCGGCTTTGAGAACCTGAAATTGCGTTTGGCACCGGAAGTGCACTGTATGGAGCCGAACGACGCTCTGGTTACACCAGGCAGATACTGCGGCTCAAAGGTACTTTAAAGATCTGCCGCGTCTGTCACCGTCCAAAGAATTTGCCAGGACAAATCTTCAGCCATGTGGATCGTTAAACTTGCGCTCGATCGCCCCTACACCTTTGTTGTTCTGGCTCTGCTGATACTACTTATCAGCCCGCTGGTCATTCTGAACACGCCAACGGACATCTTCCCCACCGTTAATCTCCCGGTGGTCGCCGTTTCCTGGATTTACACCGGCATGAACGCGGAAGAGCTGGAAGGCCGGCTCACGACAGTGTACGAAAAAGTTCTGACGGCGCTGGTCGACAACATTGAGCACATTGAATCCACAACCGTCGGCATTGACGGCCTGGTCAGAGTAAAAATCTTTCTGCAGCCGACCGCCAGCGTGGACCGGGCGAACGCGCAGGTTACTGCTGCTTCACAAAGTATCCTGCGCCAGCTGCCGCCCGGTACACTGCCTCCCGAGATCGTCAACTACACGGCTTCGAATGTGCCTGTGTTACAGCTCGCGCTGTCCGGCCCGGGACTGAGCGAAGCCGACCTGAACGATCTGGCCCTGAACTTTCTTCGGCCTCAGCTCGTTACGATTCCCGGCGCGGTTGTTCCGTACCCCTATGGCGGAAAGCAGCGCGAGATCATGGTGAACCTTCAGGACACGCTTCTCCAGTCAAAAGGAATCTCACCGCAGGATGTTGTTAATGCGCTCAGCCTGCAGAACGTGATTGCGCCGTCGGGCACCGCCAAGATCGGTCGATTCGAATATGACTTCCCGACCAACTCGGCGCCCAGGACCATCGACGAGCTCAACAATATTCCCGTGAAGGTCGTGGGGAACTCAACCATCTACCTGAAAGACATATCGCATGTTGCCAACGGGTACATCCCTCAAACGAACACCGTTCGTCACAACGGCCGCCGTGGTGTTCTGGTCACCATCATCAAGGCCGGAAACGCCTCTACGCTCAGGGTGGTTGATGGAATTCGCCGGTTGCTCCCGCGCGTCGGGCTGACCCTTCCGCCGCAACTGCATATTCAACCGCTCGCCGATCAATCGGTGTTCGTTCGCGCAGCCATTGAAGGCGTCGTTCGTGAGGCCACCATTGCTGCCGGCCTGACGGCGCTGATGATTCTGCTGTTTCTCGGCAGCTGGCGCAGCACGGTTATCATCGCCGTTTCTATTCCGCTGGCAATTCTTACTTCCATCATTGTCCTGAGCGCCATCGGGGAAACCATCAACATGATGACGCTGGGAGG
This sequence comes from uncultured Acidobacteriota bacterium, assembly GCA_963825195.1. Lineage (GTDB taxonomy): Bacteria > Acidobacteriota > Terriglobia > Terriglobales > Acidobacteriaceae > Palsa-343. The sequence goes on along the minus strand of CAWGSD010000005.1, from coordinate 1,076,536 downwards.
ATTAGCGCTGGCGGTAGGCATCCTGGTGGATGACGCTACTGTCACCATTGAGAACATCACCCGCCATCACGAAGAAGGCCAACCTTTCTATGAGGGCATTTTGCAGGGGGCCGCGCAGATCGCAACCCCGGCGTTCGTCTCCACAACCTGCATCTGTATCGCTTTTCTGCCCCTCTTTGCCTTACAGGGCGTATCGCATTATCTGTTTCCGCCGCTTGCAGAGGCGATCATTTTCGCGATGCTGGCCTCTTATATCCTGTCGCGAACGCTGGTGCCTACCATGGCAATGTATCTTCTGAAGGCGCCCAATCATAGTGCTGCGCCATCGCGTAATCCGCTGGTACGAATGCAGAAAGGCTTTGACCGGGGATTCGAACATGTCCGGCGCATCTATGCGGATCTGCTGAGAACACTTATACGCTGGCGAATCATCTTCGTCCCCATTTTCCTGCTCGTCTGCGTCTCTGCCGGAGCTCTCCTTCCCTGGCTCGGCCGGGACTTCTTCCCGGCCACGGACAGCGGCCAGTTCCTGCTCCATTTCCGGGCCCAAACCGGAACCCGTATCGAAGATACCGCCATGCTGGCGGACCAAATCGAAAACACGATCCGCCGGCAGATACCGAAGCAGGAAGTGCAAGGCATCGTTGACAACATCGGCCTGCCCTACAGCCAGATGAACTTTCTGTACAACAGTACAGGCGTGATCGGCGCGTCCGATGCCGACGTACTCGTGTCGCTGAACGCCAAACACCACCCGACGGGCGATTACGTCCGGACGCTTCGCAGAATCCTGCCCCGCGAGTTCTCCGGCACAACCTTCTACTTCCTGCCGGCAGACATGGTCACGCAAATACTGAACTTCGGATTGCCTGCGCCGGTGGATGTCCAGATAGAAGGTCAGGACCAGGCGAGCAATCATGAACTGGCTGCTCGGGTGTTGGGCGAACTCCGTCACGTTCCCGGTCTCACTGACTTACGGATTCAACAGCCGCTCGATTACCCGAAGTTCAACATCAATGTCGATCGAACCAAGGCAGCAATCGGCGGCTACACGGATCGCGACGTCACCAACAGCCTGCTTGTCGCTCTGAGCGGCAGCTTCCAGACCATCCCATCTTTCTTTCTGAACTGGAAAAACGGTGTGCAATACGAACTAATCTCACAAACCCCGCAATATCGCCTTCAGTCCCTGCAGGGCGTAGGAAACATACCCCTCACCTCGGCAACCATGGGGCGTCCCGAAATCCTTTCGGAGGTTGCCTCGCTGCGCCGCGGCAACGAAATGGAAGCGATCGATCACTATAATATTCGCCGGGTTATTGACATCTTTGGGTCTGTCCAGGATCGCGATCTCGCGTCCGTCGGACGGGATATCACCCGCATAGTTAATAAAGATCAGAAACTCCTCCCGCGCGGCAGTTTCTTTCGCATACGCGGCCAGCTTGAAACGATGCGAACCTCCTATGAAGGATTGCTGGCAGGCCTGGCTGCTGCCATCGTTCTCGTATATCTGCTGATCGTCGTCAATTTTCAATCCTGGCTGGACCCATTCATCATCATCACCGCTCTGCCGGCGGCTCTGGCCGGCATTATCGTCTTCCTGTTCCTTACTCACACGTCCCTGAGTGTGCCCGCATTGATGGGCGCCATCATGTGCATGGGGGTTGCGACGGCGAACAGCATTCTTGTAATCGCCTTCGCCAAGGAGCGGCTGGTAGAAAACGGCGATGCCCTCGAGGCCGCGGCAGAGGCAGGGTTCACGCGGTTTCGACCTGTTCTGATGACGGCCCTCGCCATGATCATCGGCATGGTCCCAATGGCGACAGGCGCGGGCGATGGCGGCGAACAAAACGCGCCTCTCGGCCGCGCTGTGATCGGAGGTTTACTCTGCGCAACGGTGGCCACGCTGGTTTTCGTGCCGACTGTATTTGCCCTCCTGCACCACCATCGCCTGAATCGGTCTCGCAACGGAGCTCGGAATGGATGACAAGGAGATAACAAACGCTGAGATTCCCGGCTGTCCGGCGGGCGAGGTGCGCGGCCGGCGGCGCACCATGCGGTTCCTGGGTGCGGCCGGCGTGACCATCTTCATCCTCATCGTGATCGCGATCCTTGTAGGTATCCGTGCCCGCGAACGAGCCGAGTCGAAACTGCGGCAAAACACGAACGAGGCTGCCGTTCAGGCGGTAATGATCACCCACCCCAGGCAGAATCCGCCAATCGATGAGGTCGTGCTGCCCGGCGCCACTCAGCCTTACATCAACTCTCCCGTCTATGCTCGCGCCAGCGGCTATCTGGTCAAGTGGTACTACGACATCGGATCGCGCGTGAAGAAGGGAGATCTGCTCGCCGTCGTGGACGCGCCTGAGCTCGATAAGCAGCTTGCACAGGCAGAGGCCGATCTGGAAGCCTCGAAGGCCAATTCGGACATCGCCAGGATTACCGCCAACCGCTGGGAGGGACTGATCAAGACGCGCTCTGTATCCAAACAAGCGACAGACCAGGCGGTTGATAATCAGAAAGCCTCGGACTCAACCGTCAATTCGTATACAGCCAACGAGGGTCATTATGCCGAGATGGTTGGATTCGAAAAGATCTATGCACCCTTTGACGGGGTGATCACGATGCGCAATACGGATAAGGGCTGGCTGATTGCCGCCGGTCAGAACACGCCGGGTCAGGAGCTGTTTCAGATCGCGCAAATCAGCACGCTTCGTGTTTTTGTCGCGGTTCCCGAGGTGTATTGGCGCGCTGCGCGTGTCGGATCAAAGGCAGCCCTTACTCTCGACGAATATCCGAATCAGACCTTTCAGGGCATAATCGCCCGAACATCAAACTCTATAGACACGGCTTCACGCACCCTCAACACAGAGGTCGATATAGATAATTCCAAAGGCCTGCTTCTACCCGGAGCCTATGTCCGAGTTCACCTTGCTTTGCCTGGGCAGATTCAATCTGTCGTTATTCCGTCCGATACGCTGCTATTCCGTACACAAGGCCTACAGGTCGGAGTGGTCCGCAATAATGTCGCACAACTTGTTCCAGTCACCATCGGCACTGATTATGGAGAAAGTGTGCAGGTAACCTCCGGGCTCAGTGCAAGTGACGAAGTCATCGAAAGCCCGTCTGACTCGCTGGTCAGCGGCACGCCCGTCCGCATCACGCGGGGGGCGTCAGGTGCCGATCAATGAGGGTTCGCTTCCTGTTGCCAGCGTCCGGCGTGATTTTCCTTGCCGGTTGTATGGTCGGTCCGAAGTACAAACAGCCGGCCGCTTCGGTGCCCCCTGCTTACAAGGAGCTACCGGAAACGGACCAATGGCGGCTCGCTCATCCTAATGCGGACGCGCTGCGCAGTAACTGGTGGGAAATGTTCGGAGATCCTCAGCTCAACGCTCTGGAAGAACAAGTTACTGTCTCCAACCAGAACCTTAAGGCGGCGGAGGCGCACTTTCGCCAGGCTCGCGCCACGGTTCGTTACTATCGCGCCGGGGAATTCCCCACTATCGCGGTATCACCAGGCGTTCAGACTTTGCGCTACTCCCCCAATCAACCGTACTTTCCGTCCGGCGACAGCAGCGTCAGTTCCGCGGGTGACTTCTTCCTTCCTCTTGATCTCTCTTACGAAGTGGACCTATGGGGCCGCATACGTCGCACCGTTGCAGCTGCCCGCGAGGAAGCACAGGCCAGCGCCGGCGATCTCGCAACCATGACTCTCAGCATGCAGGCGGAACTCGCGTACGATTACTTCGAATTGCGCAGCGCCGACTTACAACAGAGGCTACTGGACGAAACCGTGAAGGCCTATGCCGATATGGTCGATCTCACCGCCTCGCTGTTCAACGGCGGCGCCGCCCCTGAGCCGGACGTGGTGCAGGCACGAACACAGCTCGATACGACGCGGGTGCAGGACACAGATATCAGCGTGATGCGCGCTCAATATGAACACGCAATCGCCATCCTGATCGGCAAACCGCCAGCAGAGTTCGCCATTGCGCCTCGATCACAATCGTTCGCGCCCCCGGCCATTCCCGTTGGCCTGCCCTCGCAACTGTTGGAACGCCGTCCTGACATAGCAGCCGCGGAGCGACGGGTAGCGGAGGCGAACGAAGGCATTGGTATCGCGCGGGCTGCGTATTTCCCCAGCCTGACCATCGGCGGTGATTTCGGGTTGCAGTCCCGGCACATTTCTAACTTATTCACCTGGCCCAGCCGCGTCTGGGCAATCGGCCCGCAGGCATCCGAGATTATCTACGATGCCGGCCGCCGTCGAGCCGGTGTGGAACAGGCGCAGGCTAACTACGACGCGACCGTCGCGACTTATCGCGAGACAACGCTCGATGCATTTCAACAGGTAGAAGACAATTTGGTTGCGCTCCGGGTTCTCGCGCAGGAAGTAACTCAGGAGCAACAAGCGGTGGAGGAAGCGCAGCACGACGTGAAGCTGTTTACCGATCTCTACGAAGGAGGCGCCGACCCCTATCTGCAGGTAGTCACCGCACAAACCACTCTTCTCTTCAACGAGCGAAACGAAATCGATATTCTCCGCCGCCAGATGGATGCCAGCGTGCTCCTGATCAAGGCCGTCGGTGGCGGCTGGAATACATCTCAGCTTCTGCCAGCCAGTACTTTGCACTGAGGTCGCAGAGGTCATCAGGCTGTTTCCTGCCGCCGAAGCACACTAACTATTGATGAGCATCTATGGAGCAAACCCTGATGCATATTCGGAGGCGAACCGGTCGGACTCCTGGTTTAAGTACGCCGTCGTTGCCTCATGCGAGATGAGCAGCACACGGTAGCGGAAGGTTGCTGTCTGCCCTTTTTCCAGTGTGTAGCTGAAGGGGGGCTGCTTTGGATCGAAGATACTGCGGCCCAGCGGATTGGCCGCAAACAATCCGTAGCCGCGCGCATGCCAGTAGGTCGGGTAACCAGGATTGAGCGGGTGATCGAGAATGGCGATGGTGACGGTGTGAGCCGGGTTGTGATCCTGGTTGTGGTCTGGGGTGTGTCCGGTAAGCGAGCACCACTTGCCCCTTGTGCTCCAGACTGCGCCGCCTTTGACACCTTCGCTCGTGAGATAGACACCGGTTGCATCCGTGGTGTCAGTCGCCTCGACTTTGGTCGGGCGGCCGCTGGCGTCGAGGAAGACTCCACCCTTCTCGTCGGGTGATTCGAGCCAGTGGGCGACACGGATGCCGAGGACTCCTTCTTTGTCGTCGTTGAAGACCGCGCGGTCGAGAGCCCTGAGAGTAATGATCTGGTCGATGACCCGCTCGTGGGGACGACGGGAAAAGATGTAGTGCGTGGTCTGGTCGAGGATCTGATCGCCTTTGCCGGTTACCCAGACCGAGTCGACCACCAGTTCGCCGCTATCGGCTCCGCTTTTTGTCGAGACGATTTTGGTTTGCAGGATCGTCCCCATTTTGGCGCGATCTTCCGGCTTGACAGCATCGGAGTTATTCCAGAAATCGAAGCCATTGACGTTGCCATAGTTGAACCACATGCCCGCGTGATGGGGATGATCGACGCGCTCATGGGGCCGCGGCTCGAGCGGATAACCGCGGGTGACGGTGATGCCTTCGTCGGTGATGAGGGGATAGAGGACCGGCTTCTTCAGCGTGGTTGGCCAAAGGTACGACGTGAACGGCTGGCCGTCGATGGTGATGTCGACCCGGCGGTTCGCATCGTCGGCAACCACCTGCACGCCGGAAGGCTTTGCAGTGTCCTTTTGGGGCGTTGAAGCAAACATGGCTGCAACAACAACAGGGAGCACGGCCATGCTACGCATAGACCTTTCCTCCCACCATCACCTGCTGCGTCCTGTCGTCGAATGTGACTTTCTGACCGGTTTGAATCGCAGCCACATTCATGCACAGAGCGATGGAGTGGCTGTAGCCGGCCTCGATGGGGGCATTGGGTGTTTTGCGGGAGCGCACGCACTCCATCCAGTTGCGCATGTTGGCGGAGGTTTGCGGATCGCCGTGGGTATCTGCGGCGGTGGAGACTTCTTCGACGTGATCGCTGAGCGAGAAACTCGACAGCAGATTTGGTTTCATCTTCATCTCGGCGGCGTACTTCTCGGTCAGTCCACCGGTGGGGGTGACGGTCTGCTTGTCCATGTCGATCATGCCGGCGTTGGAGTAATAAAGTTCTTTGACACCGCCGGCGGAGTTAGTGAAACGCGAGGTGTACTGCACCTGGAAACCCTTGTTGGGGTCGTCGAGCGGACCGTAATCGAAGACAGCCGTCATGGTGTCCCAGTTTTGGCGGCCGTCTTTCCAGAGGTAAATGCCGCCGTTCGCCACCACGCTGCGAGGATGGGGCAGACCAGTGAACCAATGTACTGTATCAATCTGATGGACGAGCCACTGATCGGGAATGCCAGAGGAGTAAGGCCAGAAGAGGCGGAACTCAAGATACTTACGCGCGTCGAAGGGAACGTGCGGGCGATTAAGCAGGTAGCGCCTCCAGTCGGTATCTTCCTCTTTGAGCAGCGGGACGACATCGGGGCGGCGCCACCGGCCGGGTTGATTCACGTTCCAGGTCATTTCGACCATGACGATATCGCCGAACTGACCCGACTTAATGTACTCAGCCGCCTTTTGATAGCTCGGGGTGCTGCGTCGCTGGGTTCCAACCTGGACAATCTTGCCCGTCTTCTTCACGGCGGCGAGGAATTTGCGAGCGTCGTCCATGGTGTGCGCGGTGGGCTTTTCAACGTAGGCATCGCGGCCGGCTTCGACCGCTTCGACGCCGTGCAGTGCGTGCTGGAAGTCGGCGGTAGCGATCAGAACGGCATCGACATCTTTGCGCGCATAGAGTTCGTCGTTGTTGCGCACGGGGTCCACTTTGGATCCGCTCAGTTTCTCGACGTAGGCCGCGCCCTCTTCACGTCTGCGATTCCAGATGTCGGATACAGCAACGAACTCGAAGTTCAGCTCTTTGGCGTGTTGCAGGAAGGCCGGAATCAGTGCGCCTTTCATGCGATCGCCGCAGCCCACAACGCCGACCCTCACGCGATCGTTGGCTCCGACAATGGCCCCGTAGCTTTCGGCATTCCACGAAACTGCAGTGGCAGCCAGCGCGGCGCCTCCTGCTTTCACAAACTCCCTGCGCGTAGTGCCTGCTCCCGCCATGTCGGTTCGATCTCCCCTTTGCAAATGTCGCGGTGATCCATCACCAATGAAGCCTGCAGTTGGTTATTGAGAGTGGACTGCTGTTACCGTCGTTCAGACTTATCGCGGCGAATGCCTGAGTCTGGAAGAGAGGTCATGGCCTGGCTAAATTCGTATTGCCGTCATTAGAGTGGTCAGACCTCTTCTGCCGCGAACAATAATAACGTCTCTCACTTGTCACCGGCAACCGGTCGGCGATGTGGCGCCGCCGTCTCAATCCAAACCCGTTGCTCCTGCGCAGCGGCCGTATCCTGACATGCATCGCGAGTTACACAAGCAAACTCGCCGTCGAGGAGCGCGAGAAATCCTAACCCTGCGCTTATCGGCGCGGTTCCGTGGCCCGTATGACTTCCGCGGTAATGATGGACACAAGAGCCTCCATCTCGCGCTTTTCCAGAGGCGGTTTCACGTCTCCGTTCCGCTTTGCAGCTCCTGAGGAGTCTTCCGAGCCGGTTCGCGGTTTCTGTTCTCCCGACTGCACCGGCAACCTGGCATCGGGTAATCCCAGGCGCCTCTTAATTGCCAACAGTTCGTCGACCTTATTCGGCGGTATCTGAGGTAACGGCGAGCGAAGGTGCGAGGCGATCATCACGGTTTTGCAATAGGTCTCAATCACCTCTGCGCGCCACGCGGCATGACTCACGCTGTCCGCCCAGCAGACGATTCCATGATTCGCGAGCAGGATCGTATTGTGTTGCTGCACCATCGGCAGCACGGTCTTCGCAAACTCCAGTGTCCCAGGCGTCTCATAGGGTGCAAGCGCGACCGGCCCGACGAGCACTTCCTGTTCGGGCAACAGGTTGGGCTGGGGGACAAGACCTGCAATCGCATGCGCGGTCGCGTAAGGAGGGTGGCAGTGGATGATGGCCTGAGCCTGAGCGACCTGCTTATAAATTTCGAGATGCAAATGAATTTCGCTCGTCCGGGGCCGGTTTCCAGCGATCAGGCAATTATCCAGGTCAACTAGTGAAAGGTCCTCGATCCGCAGGTCCCCCTTGCTCACCAGAGTGGGCGTGCAAATGACAAGTTCCGGGGAGAGCCGGGCGGAGATATTCCCACCGTTACCGTCGACGTATTCCCGCTGCCATAGCTTTCGTCCGACTCGGACAATCTGCTTTTTCAGAGCCTGGGCGCGGGGCGCATGAAAGAGTTCCCGAGGATGATCGACTGGCTCAACAGCGGCAAACCACTTCTCCAGCGCTCTGCGAACGGCCTCAGAGACCAGCTGGTTGTCGAGGATGTCAGTCCGGTGAGGCATGAGGTATTGTGCCACAATAGTTCCAGAATAGTGCATATCGCATCATTGCAGCGCACCTTGGTGCCGTGGCTGGAGACCGGGGTTCACTGAGTGCTGGATTGATTTCCCGGAGACAGAACTCATTGCATCGATTCCCGTACAGGCCTGATTTTTGGGCAATAGAGAACCCGAAGTCACCCAACTTCGCATTCAAGCCCCCTGGACCCCAGGAGCGGAGTGCGCCCTGGACCTACGCTCCAGCGATGTGCAAGCAACAGAAACAAAGTGCTTTATCTGCATACCTTCACCAACCTTGAAGGCAGGCTGCGGTCAACGAGCTGGTGGTGCATTGTGAATATTCAGTCCAAAATACATTAAATAATTTCTTGACAATTCCTCGCGACCCGTGGTGAGATTGGCGTCGCTCGCGCCCCAGGATCCTGCCTCAGCAAGTTTCTTAGTGCAATCGCAACCGGTGGGTGCTGATGTCTGTGACCTCGAAAGTCGGGAGGTTGGCCATGAATTTCAAGCGCCGAACCGTTGCAGGCTTCCTCTTCTTCTCAGCAGCGCTCGCCGTCACGTCAGCGAATGCACAGATTGCAACCGGAGAAATCAACGGCACAATTCGGGAATCATCGGGGGCCGTGATTCCAGACGCGGCGGTTGAATTACGCAACACCGAGACCGGAGTCATACGCACCATCCAGACCAATGGAGTCGGTATCTATGTCTTCCCCTCTGTGCTGCCGGGCACCTATGCCCTGTCGGTGAAGAAGCCAGGGTTTCGCACGGTGGAGCAGCTGGGCATTCCGTTGACGGTAGCAGCGTCGATCAGCTTCGATTTCACTCTGGAGCCGGCCGCAGTGACTTCGACCGTGGTTGTCCACTCGGCGGCGACCACGCTGGACACCCAAACCTCGGGGCTCAGCACGGAGATCTCGCAGGCGCAGGTCGTGGATACGCCCACCAACGGGCGCAACTTCACCTCGCTGCTGATCACGGTGCCCGGCGCAAGTCCCATCAATGAAGGGCAAAGCGGCGGGGGATGGGCGACACAGCCGGTAGGCAAGTTCGATTATCCGGCTTTCAGCGGACAGGAGAACTACAGCACCCTGTTTTTCATCGACGGCGTGAACGACTACAGCGGCCGCTATGCGGGCGATAATGTCGAACCGATCATCGACGACATCGCCGAAGTGGATGTGCTCCACCATACGGACAACACCGCGAGCGGCCAGGTGCTGGGTGCGACTGTGAATGTCGCAACTAAGGGCGGTACCAACGATTTACATGGCGCAGCGTGGGAGTTCCTTCGCAACGATGCGCTCGATTCAATAGGCCCGCACGTCATCACGCCCAAAACTCCCCTGCATCAGAATCAGTTTGGCTTCGATGCGGGGGCGCCTCTGGTGTTGCCCTTCTACAACGGGAGAAATCATACTTTCCTCTTCGCAAGTCTCGAGGAGTTCCGGCTCAACACCGCAAACCTGACTTACTATCTCGTTCCCACTCCCCAGCAGCTCAGCGGCGACTTCAGCGGCCTGCTGACGCAGGCCGTCCCGGTACAGCTATACAATCCTTTCACTACGCGGCCCGATCCCAACAACCCTGGGCAGTATCTCCGCGACCCATTCCCCAACAATCAGATTCAAAGTTATCTCGACCAGAAGACGGTAGCCCTCGCCGAACTTCTCTTCCCACCCCCGGTTCAGACCCCGTACGCATCCACAGTGGCGAATGGAGTCGACACATCGCCCAATATTCACGACCAGACGCTGTACACGCTGCGGATCGATGAGAATCTGGGCCACGCGGACAGCATGTATGTTCGCTACACGAAGAAGCGCCAGCACAACTCCACGACCACGGGTCTGGAAGGCGGGCGTATCCAGCAAAATCCATTTGGATACAACGCAGGCCTCAGCTATCAGCACCTGTTTGGCAGCAAGGGGCTGCTTCATGGTCTCGTCGGGCGCAATTACATGAACCAGCAGGTGCTGGCACACGACAGCCGCGTCGATTCATCTACGATGCCGCAGTATTTCGATCCGGCGTTTGCCTGTGGCTACGATGTCGGGTATGGATCGCAGAAATGCGGACTGCCGGCATTCGGGATTCCCGACTACCCGACCTCGGCCACGACCGATGAGGACAGCGTCTTTGGGGTCTCGAATACGTGGCAATACGGTGGCGACGTGTCATGGGTATTCGGGGCCCATCAGATCAAGGGCGGCATCAGCTTCGCGAGCGCGGGTGTAACCGACTTTGCCAATGGTGGAGCGGTGTTTAACTACTCGGCCATCCAGACGGCGAATCTCGAGAGTCAGGCGGGCACAGGCTACGGGCTGGCGTCCTTCTTCATGGGACTTCCCAACCAGGCAGTAAGGACCGGATCGAGAACGACGGGGCTTCCAGGAACCTGGAATGACGGCGGCTATGTCCAGGATACCTGGAAGATCAACGATCATCTTACTGCCAACTTCGGACTGCGCTACGATGTCGGGGTCTTTGGATATACAAGGACGAACGGTCAGGTCGACGCAACGGGAAACTGGAGTCTGGCTACGGGTATCTATACTCTCCAGCGCAATCCTGGATTGTGCAGCGCGGTGGGGCAAGCGCCCTGTATCCCCGGCACCGCGCTGCCCGATCACGTTGACGTGTCCACGCAGAACAACGGCAGGATATGGTCGACACAGTACGGCAATGTGCAGCCGCGGGTTGGAGTGATCTACCAGTTCAATCGAAAGCTGGTATTACACGCCGGCTATGGAAGAATGGTGGACATCTGGTCGAACGTGATCCAGCACGAGCAGAACATCGCTGCTCAGTGGCCTTCCACAACGAGTTCCGGTTCCACTCCGAATCAGATCGATGTCGATACCCTCGCCGAGAACTATGCGCCGCCGGTCAGTCTTCCGGGTCCAAATCCCTACTCACAGCTGAGCTGGTATACGGATCCCAAGGGAAAGACGCCTTATTCGGATCAATGGAATATAGGGATCCAGGGGCAGGTTGTGTCGGATACTGTCGTCACCGTCGACTATGCGGGATCGCGTGACAGCAACCTCGCTCTGGGCGCGTTCAATAACGTGGGAAGAACCCCGGGAAGCCTCGGCAGCGACCGCCCCTATCCTTACCTGGTTCCAACCTTCTATACGCAGTTCACCGGCAGCAGTAACTACAATGCTCTCGAACTAACCGTGAGCCATCGTTTTAGTCACGGGCTCAATTTCCTTGTGTCCTACACATGGTCCAAAGAGATCAACGTTGGCGCCGATGGTGACTTCCTTACCGGCTATGACATCCGCGATCCTTATCATCCGGAATTGGACCGCGGTCCGGCCGGCGACAATGTCCCGCAAAACCTGGCAATCAGCGGCGTGTACCGGCCCGATTTCCGATTTGAAAACCGGTTCGTCAATCAGATCGTGACCGGGTGGTCGCTGGGCGGGATTATCACCGCGCATTCGGGACAGCCGTTCACGACAACCCTGGGAGTCGACAACGCAGAAATCGGCACGTCGGAGCCGGAGGATCGTCCGAATGTCACGGGAAAGCCGAAGCTCGACCACCCGATCCACCATCCCGACGGATCAGTGACATGGTTTAACACCGGTGCATTCACGGCTCCGCCTCCTCTGTCGCATGGGGATGAGGGGAGAAACATACTGTCCGCCGATCCCTATACGAATATCGACTTATCTCTGGCACGTGATTTTCCGATATGGACGGAGGAGCGAAGGCTGCAGCTCCGTATCGACGCATTTAATGTTGGGAATTTTTACGAATACGGCGTGCCCGATACGATTTATGGCACCCCGAACTTTGGGGTGACCTACCCCTCGGGAAACCGGATTCTGCAGGGTTCCGCAAAAATAATATTTTGAGCCAGGAGCAGGGGCGTAGCCTGCTCATTCCAGCCAGAGAGGAGGCCAGGGGCAACCGTGACGGGCTCATTCGGGCGTGCGCTGATCGGGAGTCCCCTGAGCCGGGCTTCAATGGTCCTGTTCGCGCTCTCCCCATTCCTCTCTGCGCAAACGAGGGCGGCACCGCAGGATAAGTGCGATGGCGTACTCACCGGCTCGGCCCGTGCAGCAGAAATTCGGCAGAGCATCCGGGTTCATGCCACGGTTGCGGCCTATGACGCACTCGGGTCGCTCTATGCTCGAGCCGAGCGCCCGTCCTGTGCTGAAGCGGCATTTCACTCGGCGCTGGGCCTCGATCCCGCTTCCAGCGAAGCCCGCTACAACCTGGCCCTTGCCCTGCGTCTCGAACGGCGGCTCGATGCAGCGAAGGGGGAGTTACAAGTCCTGCTTGCGGCGCATCCAGACTTTGCACTGGGGTATGAGGCACTGGGCGAAATCTGCGCCGATGAAAAGGATTACGAACAGGCTGCCAGGAACTTCGAGGCTGCCCTCCACCTGGACGAACGCCTGACGACGGCTTCAGAGGGCCTGGTCCAGGCGAATCTGGCACGGGGACGCCCGCAAGCGGCTGCCTACTGGGCCGGGCGCGCACTCGCGCTGCATCCGCCTGCGCCTGCCGAGTATCAGCTGCAGTTGAACCTGGGAATCGCACAGGGCCAGGCCGCTGACTACGACAATGCGGATAAAACTCTTCGTGCGGTAACGGAGTTATTCCCGGACAAAGTCGATGCGCATATGAACCTTGGCATCATCGAGATGCACCTGCAGCATTACCCCACCGCGATTGATGAGTTCAGCCGGGTACTCAGGCTGGACGCCAACAGAAAGGAAGCGCGCCTGGCTCTTGCTCAGGCGGACCTGCTGGCCAATCGTCCGGAAGAGGCGCTTGGCAACGCACTTCAGTACCACAAACTTCTGCCGAACGATGCGGAAGGACTAACCACGCTGGCGCGTGCCTACCAGACGCTGAACGATGATCCGCATGCCATTGCGGAGTATCGGCAGAGCCTTGCACTGCGACCCGGCGATTACGACACGTTATTCGGGCTTGGAATGTCTCTGGCGCGAACGGGCAGTCATGCTGAGGCGCTGGCCAGCTTCCGTTCCGCCGAACGTGCCGCGCCCGCGAAGCCGGCGGTTCACTACCAGATATTCAGGATCCTTGCTGCGGATAAGTCTCCGGCCATTCAGGCCGCAGCTCAGGCCGAACTGGCGGAATTCAAGAGGCTGAATCATCAGGAGGACCAGGACGCCAGGATCCAGGTGATGGGATCGGAGGCGAATGCGAACCTTGACCAGGGCGATGCGGAGAAGGCGGCGGCGCTGTATCGTCAGGTGCTGGAAAGCAACCCCAGCGACGCGGACAATCACTTCAACCTTTCCCTTGCACTCGCGCGCCTGAACGATCGTGAGGGCGAAGTGCACGAGCTTCATACCGCCCTTGCACTCGACCCCAGGATGACGAGGGCCTATAACCGCCTCGGCTTGTGCGAGGAGCAGGAAGGGCATTTTGACCAGGCTGCAAAGGACTTTCAGACGGTGCTGCAATATGACCCTGGGTCGACCGACGCTAAAGTCAACCTTGCCACTGTGTACGGCAAGGAAGCGCAATTCGCACAGGCGGAGACTTTATTGCGGGAGGTTATCGGCGAAGAGCCGGATTCTCTCGCCGCTCAGTTAAACCTCGGACTGGTGCTTTCCTCCGAGAAGAAATGGCAGGAGGCAGTCGTTCCGCTCGAAGCCGCGGCGCAACTGGAGCCGAAGAATCCTCAGCCGCTGACACTGATTGGAATTGTTTATGGCAAGATGGGCGAGTCTTCGCAGTCGATCGAGTATCTCAGGAAAGCGCTGGCTCTGAGCCCGGACTCCGCGGACGGGCATCTGAATCTGGGAATTGCCCTCGCCGACGGATTCGACCTGCCGGGTGCGAGCGAGCAGTTCGCTGCGGCCGAGAAACTGGCTCCCGATTCGCCGATCGTGCACTACAACGCCGGGAGAGTGGCTTTCGACCAGGGCGACGCCGCGAAGGCGCGTTTGGAATTGGAGCGGGCCTGCGCGCTGGTCAGGGACTACCCGAGCGCCCTGACGTTGCTGGCTCAGATTGAGATCCGTGAGAGGGAGTTCGAAGGCGCGATCCATCATCTGAGCCGCGTGATTCAGTTGCAGCCGCAAAATACGGACGCGGTGTATCTGCTCGGTCGTGCGCTTGCGGGTGCGGGAAGGAAGCAGGAAGCGATGGCTGCGTGGCAGCAGGGACTGCAGACCAGCCCGGAAGACACTCGTCTGCTCTGGGCGCTCGCCCACGAGCTGCCGGTCTCCGATCCGCATCATTCGGCTTATCTGGCCAGGTTGAAGGAGATTCAGGGCAGCGAGCACAACGCCGATCTGGCAAAGACGCTGGCAAATCTCGCGATGATCGCTGCGGCCGACCACGAGTGGGAGGAAGCAGTTGCGAAGATGTCGCAGGCGATCGATACCTGCCAGCACTGCTCTATCGAGGCCAGCCTCCAGCAAAACCTGGGACTTATCTACGCGCAGCATGGCCAGTTTCGCAAGGCGGAAGAGGCGCTAAAGCGCTGTGTCCAGATTGAGCCCGACATTCCGCGGGGCAAGGAGGAACTGGCGACTGTTGAGAAGCTGGAGACGCATCCTCCCACACTTTAGAAAGAATATTGGCGCCAAAGCGAACCGATGGTGGGCGCAGGGGAAGTCGCCTGGGATCGGTTCGCAGCCTCGTTTACCACCGGTGTGAGAAAAGGAAAATAATGAGTCCGAGATTCACGAGGCGCAGCTTTGTTCGGCTTTGTTCTGCGGGCAGCGCAGTCTTCCTGCCGATGAGAGGCATCGCTCGTCCCCGGGCAGAGGAGGGTACCGGCCAGGATGCGGAGCAACACGCTGGACAGGGCGCATCTCCCGAGGAGTACTTCCACTTTTCTGAGGAGGGGGACGAGTGCATCATCAATCGGCCCGACTTACCCGCCCCCTGGATGAACCTGCTGTCCAATGACAGCTTTCTTACCTGGATCACGCATCGCGGATACATCGAGTGCGCGCTGCTCGACCGCAGTCACTACGGCCTCACCAATCCGCAGGAGACGTCGGGACTGGTCTATGTGCGGGATCGAGTGAGCGGAGAATATTTCTGCGTCAATGTTCCCGGCCCTGGGATGCCCTGGCAGTGCCGTCACGGCCTCGGCTACACCACCATCACCGCGCACGCACTGGATCTCATCGCCGAAGTGACTTACTTTGTGCCTCGCAATGCCGATCTGGTGACATGGCTCATCCGCATCTCCGCTCAGGGTAATCGTTCTCGCGAGGTCGATGTGTTCAGCACAGTGGAGTGGAACCTTGGCGATCAGAACAAGCATCTGCTTTTCAAAAATCATGGCGGCGGCGGCGATGCGTTTACAGGGGGAAGCCAGTTCAACCTCTTCAAGCGAGTTTCCTTCCGCGATGGCGTTCTGTATGCGGAGCAGCCGGTATGGCTGACGCTTGCAGCCAACGCGCCGCGCTGGCCATACACCGGCTTCATGGCCAGCAGTCTCGCGCCCGAGAGTTATGAGTGCGTCAAGCAAAACTTCCTCGGCGTGGGCCGCACATACAGGAATCCACGCCAGGTGGAGATGGGCCATTGCGCCGACCAGCAATTGTGGTCAGATAACGAATATCCCTGGGGAGTCTTCCACCATCGCCTGCGGCCTGAAGCTGCTGCCCCGGCCGAGCTGGTCATTGTCACGGGCATGGCGCGCGACGCAGGAACGATTCCCGCCACTGTCCAGCAGCACGCGAGCATTCGCGCAGCGCAGGAGGATCTGGCTGGGGTAAGAACCTTCTGGAGCGATTTCCGAAACAAGACGATACAGGTAAAAACCCCGGAGCTGGAAATCGACCGCACTGTGAACATCTGGGCGAAGTATCAGTGGCGCAACAATATGCTCCGCAACATGACCACGGGCCGGTATGGACTCGGATTCTGGAGTTATGGCCTCGTAAGTTCGACCTCGGGAGGAGCGCTCACGGAAGTGATGGCGCAGCCGCACGATCTTGTGATCATGCGCGATGCCGTACTCCAGTTCATGAGCCTGCAGTATCGCGATACGAGCCTGGGCAAGATGTACGATGAGGCTCCGCTACTGCCGGCGGCAGACATGGGCCGGCCCTGGCCTCCCAAACGCACAAAAGGACCCTTCCAGTATCCCCACTCTCACGAAACTGACAACATCTATCCGATTGCGCAGTACGTGTTCGAATCGGGCGATCTGGCTTTGCTGGACGAGAAAGTTCCGTGGCTCGACGGTGGCGATGGCACCGTGTTTGAACACATCGTAAACGCTCTGCGGTATGCCACGCAGGGTCTGAGCGAGCGTGGACTGCCAAAACTTACTCCTGGCATCGGAGACTGGAACGACGATCTGAATGGTCTGTGCAAAGACGGCAAGGCCGAGAGCGTGATGCTGGCGATGGAACTCTGCTATCACCTGCGCGAATGTGCAGATCTCGCTCGCCGGTATGGACGCACCGAGCAGACCGCCGAATGGATGGGCACTTACCAGCGCATCCGGGAGGCCTGCAACCGTTATGCCTGGGATGGCCAATGGTATGTGCGTGCGTTCGCGGATGGAGGCCCGGAACTTGTCCCCGTCGGTACGTCAAAGGACGAGGAAGCGAAGATATTCCTGAATACTCAGTCGATGGCCGTGATTAGTGGAGTCGCCGAGGGAGAGCGAGCGCGGCAGTGCATGCTTTCCGTGCAGAAGCATCTCGTCAGCGCACAGGGCCCCATGCTGTATGCGCCTGCTTATACTCATTTCGATCCGCGAGCGGGCATTCAATCGGCGAGCGCTCCAGGCTGGCGAAACGCCAATATCTATTTTCGTCCCACCGGATGGGCTATCATCGCAGCCTGCCTCGCTAACCTTCCGGAGCTTGCATTCGATATGTACAGCAAGGCCTGCCTCTCCGGAAAGGCCAAAGACATCCTGCGGTACGTCTGCGAACCCTATGTCTACTCAGAAAATGTGAATGGCCCCGATCATCCAATGGCCGGCCGAGGTCAGTATCAATGGAATCTGGGCGAGGGGACCAACTGGATGTGGCGCAGTTATGTGTATTACATCCTTGGCGTTCGACCGGTGCCGGACGGTCTTCTGGTCGATCCGCGCATTCCTTCCAACTGGCCCGGCTTTTCTGTGTCCCGCACCTATCGTGGCGCCCGCTATGAGATCACTGTGGCCAATCCCGATCGCCTGTCGATGGGGGTGCTCCATTCCAGGGTGGATGGCAGACTCATCTCCGGCAAAATCGTGCCCGCATTCACGGATGGGAGAACCCATCGCGTCGAGGTCACGCTTGAGGCCTGAATCGCAGCTGTCGTTCCGGAGGAGCCTGTGAGTGAGTTCAGCCGCAGGAGCCTGCTGAAATCGCTCGGTGGAGTGGTTGGATACACCGCGCTCTCAGGAAGCGCGAGTAAGGTCGCACTCGTGGGGAAAAGTCCGGCCACAGGCGCCGGTTTCCGTGTGCGAACCAGTCGCTCCGGGGCCGGAGTTCAGATCGAAAATGGGGCAGTATGCGCGCGGTTTATCCCCGGCGATGGCCGAATGGAGCAGCAATACCTGGTCTACGCGGGCAATGGATGGCAACCGCTCATCCGCGAATTCCATCCTGCGCAATACCGCGATCAAATCGAGGCTCCGCTCTATCTCTATAGTGATCAGGGGGACTGGCAGCAGTTTCGCCTCTTCGCATCCAGCGGCCTTCGACGCGTGGCCATCGTTCGCCAGAGCGGCGACGAGGCGATGGTCAGGCTTTCGGGATCGATCGGGCCGCATCGGATTGAGCAGCTCGTCACGCTGCGAGCGGGCGAGCAGAAGTTTCACATCGACGTCACATGTTCCTTTGCAGACGAGAAAGCACGGCTTGAGTATCTGTTATCGACTTACGCTTTCCTGGGTGGGACATCTCCGGAATTCACACATGTCCCGGCCATGAAGCGCGCTCCCGATGACGTTATCGGCGACCGGATCTTTAATACTCCCGTACTGCTGATTCAGGATGGCGATTACCTCGTCGCATTAGTGCCGGATTTGGCTCTTCTCAACAGCGACGTTGTGTACGCCGCGGATGCAAGACCGGTGGATGGTCCCCGGGGATTCCGAGTTCCGGTGGATCCCAACCGCATTTCGTTCCCGGCAATCCTCGATCTGGAACTTAGTCCCGGGGCAAAGCTGAACCCCATCTTCTCCTTTGGTCTCGCCGACTACATCACCGAGCAACACGTGTATTGGCGTCATGAAAACCGCAATGGCGCAATGGTCCGACGACTGTCATCGAACAGAGTTCGATACGGTTTCGAGTTATTGCTTCAGTCCGATGCTCCGCCGACCCGTGGCTATCAGTCCCTGTCCCGGTACATCTGGAAGCGGTACGGCTCTGCCTGGCTGCAGCGTCCCCGTCCGCAAACCATGCCTCTGGCCGAATACGCGAAAGTGTGCCTTCCGGCTGCGTTCGCCTATCATGGCGACACTCTGGAAGATACGCACCGCTACTCGGAGAAAGAGCCGTATGATCCGGCGCGGTCGGGAGCGCTGCCCAGCTGGCTGGAGTTCGACCTCAATAACTCACGGGTGGGCGGCATTCGCGGCACGCCGTCACAATGGTATTCCGACATTCAATACTCGGCCTGGTGGAACAATGCGCGCGACGCCGTCGGCCTGTACTGGTGGGGTACACAGGGAGACCGGACGCTGATGGACAAAGCGCGCAGGATGATCTCCCTCGCTCTGGAGGCGCCGCAAAACAACGGGATCTTTCCCTCCGTCTTCCGTTACAGCGAGAAGCGCTGGGTCGGCTGCTACTGGAAATTCGGGGACGGCTTCGATCCTGACTGGCGTTTCCCGGACAAATGGCAGCCTTCGGCCTGCCCGAAGTTCTGGGACTTCAACAGCAACTGGTATCAGACTTCGGCTGCCAGTCTGACCTGCGCGCACCTGCTCCGCTATCGCCGCCATTGCGAGGAGAACCCGCGCATCCTGCCCTTCGTTACCCGCTATGGGGATTTTCTCGCCGAGCATGTGCGCCCCGATGGATGCATGCCGGCGTGGTTCTCACCTGAGCTGCGCACGAATCGGGTCATGGAGTTCAACGCAGAGGGTGGCGTCCATATCTGGGTGCTCAGCGAGTTATACCAGGCTACGAAGAACAGGAAGTATCTGGATGCTGCCGAGCGGATGGCTTCCTTCATCGATCGTGAAGTGCTGCCCAGGCAGCGGTGGGCTGACTTCGAGACCTTTTACTCCTGCGCTTCCAAGCCGGAGAACGTTTTTGATGCGCACACCGGGCAATATCCGCAGTGCACCACTTCCATGATGTGGGCGGTGCATGGTCTGACAGCGCTGGCAAAGGCCGGCGGCGATCGCACCTGGATTGCTGCCGCAGAAGCCGTTGCGGATTACAGCCTCTTCTACCAGGCATCATGGCAGCCTAACTTCATCAACACGGCATACGCATTTGGCGGCTTCCGCAGCCAGAACTCGGACGCCGAATGGCTCGACATGCGGTCCTCGGGCTTTGCAGAAGCCTTTGCCGAGCTGGCAGAACTGACAAACCGGCAAGACCTGCTGGAACGTGCTGTGGCTGCGATGCGATCGGCTTTCGCAGCCATCAATCATCCCCGCAATGTGCAGAATGGAGTCTTCAGGTTTCCGAGATACCCGGTGGGCCTTGAGCCGGAGAACATCGACCACGAAGGGTTGCCCCAGGTTCCCCTGCGGTCCGGCTTCGACTGGGGCGAGGGCGGGGCGCTGGCCGGGGCAGCCACACTGCTCCGCAAATTCGGAGGGGTTTACATTGATGTCCCGCACCAACTGGCCATTGGAATCGATGGAGTCGCGGTGAAAGACTTTAGCGTCTCGGGGCGTGTGTTGAAACTGACTTTGCAGAATCAACTGGCCGAGTTGCCGTATCCGTTCAACGATCGATACATGGCGGATCTGTGTATCGTCGGCCTGGAGCCGGGAGAATACGATCTGGTGATCAACGGAGGCTCGCCAAGGCGGGTTGGGGCTGCCGACCTTCAGCGGCTCCCTATCGAGATCGGCGCTACCTGAGATGCAGGCCAAATCTGGAGGAAGCGGTGAACGGCGGGTTTGGATGTCTGTTCTCCATAACACTCGATTTGCGGTAAACCTGTCAGCTTCAGGCGGCAAATCGGTCGATATCAAAGGGGAACTGCGACTCTCGAGCAAGCGTACAACTGGTATAAGCCGAAGCGGCGAGGAACGAACAGGTTCGTTGTCGATCGCGAGGGGGTGGCATGAACGCCGATTTACGACTTGCTTTGCGGCAATTGCGAAAAGCGCCGGGGTTCGTGTTGATTGCAGTGCTCACGCTGGCGCTTGCCATTGGCGCCAATGCCATTGTCTTCAGCGTGCTGAATGCACTGGTTCTGCGCCCGCTCAATGTACCTCACCCCGACAGCCTGTTCATGGTGGAACGAAATTACGGGTCAGATACCACTCTGTCGCAATCGTATCCGGATTACCGTGACCTGCGCGACATGAACCGCAGTTTCGATTCCCTGATCGCCTATGACATTGAGGGCGGAGTTGGACTCGACACCGGCAGCGGAAATCCCGCGGTGGTCTGGCCCTACATGGTTAGCGGCAATTACTTCGATGCCCTCGGCATTCAGCCCTATCTCGGCCGATTCATCCATGCTTCCGAAGAGCATGGCAAGAACAGCGTGCCGGAAATCGTTCTGAGCTACGCTCTCTGGCACAGCCGCTTCAACGGCGACCCCGCAGCGGTGGGGGGCACCGTACAGATCAATAAGCACCCCTACACAATCGTGGGCGTTGCGCCGCCGGACTTCCGCGGAACTGAGCTCTTCTTCGCGGCCGATCTCTGGGCTCCGATCGTCGATGCGCCGCAAATTGCCGGTGGGGACTCACTGGAAGAGCGCGGCAACCATAATGACTGGGTCATCGGCCATCTCAGGTCCGGAGTGACACCGGCCTCGGCTACCTCCAATTTGAACGCCATTGCAGCTTCGCTGGCGAAGACCTATCCCAAATCGGATGACGGTCTGAAGTTCGTGTTATCGCATCCGGGGCTTGCAGGAAATTCTCTCGGCCGGCCGACGCGGGCATTTATGGCCGGTCTCATGCTTCTGGCGGGTCTCATTCTGCTGGCCGCCTGCGCCAATCTCGGCAGTTTGTTTGCCGCCCGGGCAGCAGACCGGTCGCGCGAAATCGCGATCCGCGTGGCTCTTGGATCTCGGCGGAAGTTCATCCTGCGCCAGCTCCTCACCGAAGCCCTTGTGGTTTCGGTCGCCGGAGGTATTTGCGGCATGGCCGGAGCCGTGGGCATTCTTCGCGTGCTGAGCACGTGGCGGCCAATTCCGAATATCCCCATCAACGTGCCCGTCTATCCGGATGGCAAAACATACATTCTGGCTTTACTGCTGGCCGTCTTCAGCGGTTTGCTCTTCGGTCTGGTCCCGGTTCGCCAGGTGCTCCGCTCCGATCCGTGGCAGATCATTCGGTCGGGCGCCATCAGTGCCGGAGGGGTGCGTCGCTTAGCGCTGCGCGATGTGCTGCTCGGGCTGCAGATTGCTATCTGTGCTGTTCTGGTGACCTCTTCGCTGGTTGCGGTGCGCGGTTTGGCGCGTTCGCTCCAGAGCAACTACGGGGTTCAGCCAAAGGATGTGATGCTGGTAAAGACCGATCTGCATATGGCTGGTTACGACGGCGATCAGCGCGTGCAGATGCAGAAGCGCATGCTCGATGCTGTCACGGCGATCCCGGGCGTCACGGCTGTGGGATATACCGATCGGCTTCCTCTCAGTATCGGCGGCGGCGATTCGGATGTATTTACCGATGCCACCACTGACTTCCGGCCGACGAATGCCGTAGCCGACGCCCAGAATTTCGAGGTTTCGCCAGATTATTTCCGCGCCGCCGGGACTGCATTTCTGACCGGCCGCACCTTCACCATGCACGATGATACGAAGGCTCCCGTGGTAGCGGTGGTCAATCGCGAGTTTGCCCGCAAGGTTTTCGGGTCGGTCGATCATGCGATCGGCAAGCATTTCAGGTTCTGGGGCGGCGCCAACCGGGCAGAAATTATAGGCGTGGTAGAGGACGGCAAGTACGAAACCCTCACCGAAGATCCCAAGCCGGCCATGTTCCTCTCCTTCCTCCAGGAGGCCTCCTCAAATACCTGGATTCTGGTTCGATCCCGGCGCGACCCCCAGGAGATCGCCGCCGCACTGCACCGATCGATGCACGGCCTCGATCCAGCGCTGCCGCTCGAGATCAGGACCTGGAACCGCGAGTTAGATTCGGCCCTCTTCGCCTCCCGCGTAGCCACGGTGGCTTTAGGAGTGCTGGGCTTGCTGGGCGCGATGCTTGCCATCACTGGCATCTTCGGCATGGCCTCCTATACCGTAAGCAAACGCCTCCGCGAGTTCGGCATACGCATTGCTCTCGGCGCCAATCAACGCAAGGTGCTGGGCGCGGCGGTGGGGCGTGCCTTCCGGCTGCTCGCCATCGGTTCTGCAGCGGGTATCATCCTCGGTGTACTGGCTACCCGCGTCCTTTCGTCCATCGTCTATCAGGCCACGCCAAAGGACCCGCTCATCCTCTGCGGCGTCGTTCTTACCATGCTCACGGTAGGTTCGGTGGCCGCCTGGCTACCGGCCCGCCGCGCTCTTACCGTCGATCCGATCATCCTGCTGCGTGAAGAATGAATTGCAGAAATGAACCCGCTGGACGATTGTCAACGAGCGCACAATCGCCGAGACGTTCCAGGGGGTGAACTTCCGGAAGTGTGGATCGCCCTGTTAGCGCTAAAGGACCAGATTCGTCTCCGTGCCAGAGCTGGCTTGTCTGCTATGCTTGCCCCGAATCTTGAGGGGTTTCATGGCTCAATCGAATAGCGGCATCGGCAATGTGATACCGAATGCGGAACTCGTGCAGATGGCAATGTCTTATTCGCGCAGCCGTATGCTCTGCGCGGCCGCGCGCCTTGGGGTTGCCGATGCACTCGGAGATGAAGTGCGCAACGTCGATGACCTGGCCGAAACGTGTCAGGCGGATGCCGATGCTTTGTACCGCCTGTTGCGTGCGCTGGCCAGCATCGGGGTTACGGAGGAGACGACGCCGAGACATTTTCGGCTGACCCCGTTTGGAAGGCCGCTGCGGCGGGACGTGCCTCAATCGGCGTGGCCAGCCGTCGTTTTCTGGGCGGATTTGCTGGCCGACAGCTGGTCCCTGCTGACCGAGTGCGTCCGGACGGGCAAGCCTGCCTCCCAGGTGCGCGATCCGGCGATACCGTCCCGCTGGGCTCAGGATCCTGAAGCCGGCTCGATCTTTCGTGCCGTCATGGGCACGGCTCCCGCAGAGGATTATGCTCCGATCGCGCGCGGGTGGGACTTTTCCCGTGCGAACGTGGTCGCCGATCTTGGCGGGGGCGGAGGCGCACTGATTCTTGCGGTGCTGGAACTCCATCCCCATCTTCGAGGGATGCTGGTTGATCTCGAGGCCAGTGTGGAGGCTGCGAAGGCGCGCTTCGCGGACGAAAGGGTGTCCTCCCGGTGCAGGCTGCTGGCGGCAGATCTGACGCAGTCTGTCCCATCCGGCGCCGATGTGTACATGCTCAAGCATGTTCTGCACGGTCGCCGGGACGCGGACGCGATCACGATTCTCAGGAATTGCCGCGCCGTGATTCCGGAGAACGGCACTCTGCTGGTCATCGAGTTCATCCTGCCTCCGCTGGTATCTGAGGCAGACCAGCATCTGGAAGGCCACCTGATGAGCGATCTCAACATGCTTGCTGTGACTGGCGGCAGAGAACGAAGTGAGTCTGAATGGAGAACACTTCTTGAACCAGCAGGTTTTCGCCTGGCCGGAGTCTGCCCGGTAGGGAGTGATGTGGGCATCCTCGAGGCAAAACCAGCGTGAGTGCGGAAGGGTTTGACGAAGCTCTTCTTCCTCAACGAGAGAGTTGATCAGGAGTTAGTTCCCGATACTGACCTCGGTCGCGGGTCCCTTTGTAACCGGCGGACCGGTTTGCGGCTGAATGGACACGCGGGTTCCGGCAACTTCGGCGTAGCTGACGGTGATGCCTGTATTGGCGCTGATGGAGACATTTCGCAGCACGACGTCGCGCACAGGAGCCTCAGGAAGGCCGACGATTACGCCAGCCACATTGCTTCCGGCGGCGGTGAGGTCTTCGATGCGGATGTCGTGGAAATGCGGAGTCAGGCGGGTGACGGGCTGAGGGGCGCCATCGCCCGGGGCGGGCAGGACTTTGGGGTAGTATTCGCTGATCAGGATTGCCGTGCGCACGTCTTTCATGTCGATGTTACGGAACAGCAGATGGCTGACGTCGCCGCCGCGATCGCGGTTGGCTTTGATGCGAATGCCCTGATCGGTTCCGTCGAAATGGATGTTGGTGGCGGTGATGTTCTGCGCGCCGCCGGCGATCTCGCTGCCGATGGAGAGGCCGTGGCCATGCAGGAAGGTGCAGTCGGTGATGACGATGTCGCGGCTGGGAGCGTCGGGTCCGGGCGAATTGATGGCGCCGGATTTGATGGCGATGTTGTCGTCCCCGACGTCGGCGTAAACGTGGTCGATGCGGACGTGGGTGGAGGAGAACGGATCGATGGCGTCGGTGTTGGGCGAGTGGGGGTCGGCGAGCACGCGGATGTTGCGGAGGGTGACGTCGTCGGAATAATAGGGCACGATTTGCCAGGAGGGAGAATTCTGGACGGTGACTCCCTCCATGAGAATGTGGCGGCAGTGATCGAAGACGATCAGGCGCGGGCGAAAGACGCCGACGCCCATGACGTCATGCTCCTTCTGACTGCGGGCCTCCTGCCACCAGCTTTCGCCGGCTCCATCGATGACCCCGCCGCCGGTGATGGAAATATTGGCGGCGTTGGTTGCGCTGATGAGGGACTGGCGGCCTGGATTGCGGAATTCCGTTTTTGGCGGATAGTCAGCGTGGTCGCTGGAGGCGAGCAGGGTCGCGCCTTTGGCGATGTGCAACTCAATGTGGCTTTTGAGCACGATGGGGCCGCTCAGGAAGGTGCCGCCATCGAGGACCACTGTGCCTCCGCCTTTTTCTGCGCAGGCATCGATCGCCTTCTGGAGAGCGGCGGTATTCATGGTCGTGGCATCGGGCTTCGCGCCGTATTGGCGCGCTTCGCATACGGCAGCATGCAGGCTTATGAGAGCGCCGCCGCAAAAGAGAAACAAAACAGGCAGGAGAAGGCGACGCAGGGAGTACTGCCCTGCGCCAGGAATTGAGAAAGACATTGTCGGTGCTCGCTTCATGGTGGATGCCGTCGGGCGGTGCGGACCGGTTCGGGGTGCGGTTACGGTACATTTTTTGGTGACGGCTCGCCGGGGCCTGCATGACGAGCTGGCGTTGTTAGACTCAGTGCCGATCCCTGACCTCCGCGTGGCGGAAGTCAGGGATGGCTCGGATTTGGGTGTGGCTAGAAGAGAAGTTTGACAGTCCCCTGAAAGACTCTGGCGCTGAAGCTGGAGGAGGGCGGAGCTGTGGAGCCTCCGGCGGTTGAAGAGATCTGGCCGAAGGTGCTGGAGGTCAGAGTCTGGGTCGCGCTGCTGAAGGCGAAGTTCGGGTGATTGAGGACGTTGAAGGCCTCGAGGCGAAGGTCGAGACTCAGCCTTTCGTGAAGGGGAAAGATCCGCGAGACCTGAGAATCGAACTGGAAGAAGGGCGGCGAACGGAAAGCGTTCTTGCTGAGGTCTCCGTAGGTTCCGAGGTTCGGACAGCCGTTGAGGCTGGAGCCACACGGGGCCGTAACCTGGGCGAAGGCATTGGGGTTGAGGTATTCGCGATTGGCCTCGCCGGAAGCTTTTCTGAATTTCACTTTGGCATAGGGATTGACTCCAGGCACCAGGTTTGGGCGGTCGTTGCCCACGTCGGTCAGCGAATTGTCCTGGCCTGAAGTGACGTTGACCGCGGCTCCGCTGGTGATGTGGATCAGGGGCGCGATTTCCCAGTTGTTCAGCAGGAGCCGTTCGGCGCGATTGAACTGGGTGAAGTTGCTGCGCGCCACGACGACGACATTTTCTATGTCGCGGTAATCGAAGCCGCAGGGGCCCCAGTCAAGACGCGGGTTGTTGGGATCTTCGACGTTTTCGCCGGCAAGATCGCCCTGGCCATCGGCAATGTCCATGCACTTTGACCAGGTCCAGTTGGCCAGCAGGCTGAAGCTGGAGGAAACGCGATGCTGGAGGGTGGCGACCAGGCCGTTGTAACTGCCGGTGCCTCCATCGCCAACCAGTGCCGAACCGCTGCTGCCACCTCCGATCTGGTTGCCCTGGGCAGGATTCGCAATGGTCAGGGCAAAGCGGGAAGCCTCATTCTTCGTGGTAGAGCAATTGGTTCCCGCCGCGCCCGGATTGACCGCCGCCATGCCAGTGGCGACGATTCCGGCGCAGCCCGTGCCGTTGGCTCCCCAGACTCCGGGAACGAACACCGCGGGACTGAGCAGGATGCCAATGGGATCATGCCGGGTGGCGTTGCCAATGTAATCGAGCTGGCCCTGCCAGCCGCCGACGAACTGATGCTGAACGCTGAGGGTCCACTGGACGGTGTAGGCGGGGTGAAACTGGCTGGGCATGACGATGTACTGCGACTGAGGGAAGAACAGCGCCTCGGCAGGGGTGGGAACTTCTGGCTGAGGAAAGGGGCTGGCCGTAACGGAGCCAACAGACCAGGGCGCGGCGAAGGCCAGGGGTCCGCTGCCGGAGGTCTGGGTATTGCTGACGGCGGTGGCAAAGGGGGGATTCTGCTGGGTGCGCTGGCCGGTGAAGAAATTCGCCTTGTCGTAGATGAGCTCCATGCCGACCCGCGCGACTGACTTGCCGTCGCCGACCGGATCGAAGGAGGCGCCGACATTCGGCGAGAACTGCCAGGGAGAATTCCGGGTGAAGGCCCTCGGCACTCCCTTGTCTCCATAGAACAGAATGCCGGCAGGTGCGTTGGGATAAACGCTGCTGACGGTGTTAGACAGAAAGTCGGCCATATTGAAGACGCTGCCGCGGTTGAAGTAGTCGACGGGCATGAAGTTCGGGCCCCAGCGCACGCCGGCGATCAGGGTGAGCCGCGGCGATGCGTGATAGGTGTCCTGCACATAGAGGCTGGGAATGGGGCCGCGCAGCGCATTCTGCTGCTGCTTGCTCTGCTGGAAGGCGCTCATCGTTCCCCAGAGGAAGTCGAGGTTCTGATCGCCGATGACGTTTCCGCCGTTGGGGCCGCTGCCGCTGTATTCGCCGTTGAAGGTGAAGATACCGTTGGACTCGTAGGCATTGCCGATGTTGAGCTGGTTCTGAACCCACTCTCCGCCGAAGACGATCTGGTGCTTGCCGCGCACCCAGGTCACGTCGTCGTCGAGGGCGAGGGTGTTGTCGTTGAAGTGGGCGACGGAGTTGGTGCCGCCGCCAATGGTGAATTTGCCTTCGGACATTTGCAGGCCGTTCTTCTCGGCCTGGTAAATGGAGACGCCGATGGTGTCGGCGTTGATGTCATCGGGTGCATAGCCGCGATTGTCGACGCGCCTGAGCACGGTGGCGTGGGCGGCGTTGACCAGGTTGGGCGTGATGGAGTCTGCCCAGCCAAGGGTGAAGGACTGGGTGCGCTCGATGTTTCCGGACTGGGTGGTGATGAGGATGTTGGTTGGAGAGTAGAAGGCCGGAGCCTGATAGCCGTCGATGAAGTAGCGGCCATAGAGGTTGTTTTTCGAGTTGATGGTGTAGTCGACGCGGGTGACAAATTCGTTGTCGAAAGTCTCGGATGGGATGGAATACGAGACCAGCCCGCAGTTGTTGACGTCGACCGACGAGTTGATGGGGGGCAGATACTTTTGCAGCGCGAGGGACTGCGGGATGTAGGCAGGCGGGGAAGGATACTTGTCGCCGGGCAGCGTGGCGCCGGTAAGCGGGTCGACGAGTTGGACGAATTGACCGGAGGCCTCGCAGGTTGGGCCGTCGGTCACGGAGAAATCGCCGGCGAGGTTGGCCGCCGTGGGCACAAAGGCCTCGGTGCTGGCCTGACTTTGATCGGCTTTGAGGTGCTGGTAGCCGGCAAAGGCAAAGAGCTTGTCGCGGATGATTCTGCCGCCGAAGGTGCCACCGTATTGGTTCTGGTGCAGAGTGTCGGGGGAGACAGAATAGAAGTTGGTGGCGTCGAGATAGTTATTGCGAATGAACTCGAAGGCGGAACCATGCCAGGTGTTGGTCCCGGCGCGGGTCACCACGTTGACGAGGCCGCCGGTGTGCTCGCCGTCCTGAGCGCCCAGCACGGTGGATTCGACGCTGAACTGGCTAACCGCGTCGGGAAAGGGAAAGGGGAGGTTCCCGTTTCCCATGTAGTCCTGATTATCACCGCCATCGAGGCGCCACAGAGTGGTGTTTCCGTTGCCGCCGGCGATGGAAATGGAGATAGTCTGGTAGGAGTATTTGCTGCCGGTGAAGTCGTTGCCGGGCGCGACGTTGGCTCCGCCGGAGATGGCCAGCAGGCCGGTGATCTGGCGGCTGGCGGAGTTCAGCGGCAATTCGGTGATGTCCCTCTGGTCGACGGTCTGCTTATAGGAGGCATCTTCGGTCTGGAGGGCGAGGCCTTCGGCGTGCACCTGGACTTCGGTGTTGGCAGAGCCGACCTGAAGCGAGACATTGATGGCGATGCTGCTGCCCACTTCGAGCACGATGCCGGTCTGCTCGTAGGTCTTAAAGCCGGTGGCGGCGACGCGCAGGCTGTAGGCCCCGGTGCGAAGCCCGGGAAAGACATAGACGCCGGCGCTGTCGCTGCGCGTGACGTTCTTCACCTGGGTGGAGACATCGGTGATGGTGACGACCGCGTTCTGGATAACGGCTCCGGATGAATCGTGGACGGTTCCCTGGATATTGCCGGTTCCCGCGATTTGCGCGACGCCGCAGACCGCGAACGAAAACAGGAGTGTGAGCACGGCCGCTTTGCTGAAGCTGTTGCACTTCATCGATGCCTCCGAAGTGACTGCGCATTGAATTTTCTGCTCGATGGCCGCGACAGCTTGCCGGGTTTTCGGGGAACGGATCGGGGTAATGTGATCCCGCAGCGGAACTCAGGGAAATCAGTCTGTCGCGCCGGCGAATCAGGGAGAAGAGGTCTGACCTCCTCGAAAAACCGCAACAGTATCGTGTGGGCGGACCGGCGCTGTCAAGGGCGAGAACAAAATACCCCTGGCCGCGCCTGGAGCTGGCTGGACCCCCACCGGGGGACCGGATGGGCTGTGCGGATAGTTGCTTGTTGGCGGAATGGGGAGGATCAGGAACGCCGGCCATGCCTTCATAACCCGCACGGCGCATTTCAGGCAGCTGCGCCCCGCCTCTCTGCCTCCGCAAACTTATCTCCGCGGAGCACTGTCGATACGGCACCAGAGATTTTGCGGTCGTTGAACAGCAGCTCCAAACGATTACCTGTGAGGTAATTGCTGCGCCTCGCGATCCATTCGATAGTAGGCAAGTAGCTGTGCAGGACTGTCTGCGACGCTACGGAAGACAAAGGAGAATCACATGCCGAACTATCCGATTCATACGATTGCCTCGGCGCCCGAGGGCTCGAAGCCGGCGCTCGAACAACTGCAGCAGGCGTTTGGTGTTCTGCCCAACATCGCCGCAGCTATTGCAAACTCCCCGAAGCTGGTCAACTCTCTCGTTGGCGTGTTTCAGCAGGTCCACAGCAGCAGCCTCACTGAGCCGGAGATTCAAATCGTTCTACTCACAGACGCAGTCGCAAACTCCAGCACGTACGCTGTCGCGTTCCATACCGCGCTGGCGCTCCAGCAAGGGGTCAGTTCCGAAGAGACGGACGCAATTCGCGAGCGGCGCGTGCCCACGGACCAGCGATTCGCTGCCCTTTCTACCCTGGCAGCGGCGCTGATTGAGAAACGCGGGCACCTGAGCGACCCGGAACTCGATTCGATCCTCGCTGCCGGCTTCACAAAGGAACAAGTCCTGGAAGTAATCGCCATAGTGGCAGCCTCGACGATCACAAACTACGCTGGAACCATCGCGAATCCGCCTCTGGAAGATTCCTTCCAGCAGTTCGCCTGGCGAGGATAAGAGACGACCATCAAACTTCTGCTAATCCGCTGGCCGTGCGGATTCGTCCAGTTGCAATTGAGAAAGGAGGAAGCGTGATGGGAACACAGTCGACTCTCGCAGTTCCTCAACTCGGCCCATTGCTGCGCTACTGGAGACGGGAGCGCGGCAAGAGCCAGCTCGACCTCTCGATGGATACCGGCATCTCGCAGCGTCATCTGAGCTTTGTGGAGAGCGGGCGGAGCGCTCCCAGCCGGGATTTTCTTTCCATTGTTTCCGATGCTTTGAACATCCCTCTCCGGGAGCGGAATGTTCTGCTGCTCGCGTCCGGATACGCCCCTCAGTTCAGCGAGCAAACAATGGATGCCGAGCCAATGGCGATGGTAACCTGGGCAATCGACCGGATGCTGCAGCAACATGAGCCGCATCCGGCGCTGGTGCTGGACCGGCACTGGAATGTCGTGCGAACCAATCAGGCGGCGCCGCGGTTCTTCGGTTCATTCGTCGATCTGGAGGCGAGGCCAAAGCCGCGGAATCTTCTCGACCTGATGTTTGATCCGGCGGGAATGCGGCCCTTCGTCGAGGAGTGGGAAAAGGCAGCGGCCGGCCTGCTGCAAAGAGTTCGACGGGAAGCGGTGGGGCAGGTCCTGGATACGGAACTCCAAAAACTGCTGAAGCGGTTGCGGGAGTATCCCGGGGTTGCAGGATTGAAGCCGCCCCCGACGCCTCAGAGCCCTGTGCTGCCCATTACCTTTCGGCGAGGAGATGAGCGCTTCTCTTACTTTTCTTTGATCACCACCGTTGGCACACCACAGTGCATCACCGCGCAGGAACTCCGCGTGGAGTGCATGTTTCCGACTCATGCCAGGGGGGAATGAATTTATATGGGCGCTCCTTTGTTGCTATCCGCAATCCGCTCCGCTCCAAGTTACTTCCGGGCGATTACTCCCGGGGGCCCACAGGATCCGTGTCGTTTTTCGACGGCACGACGCAGCTTGCGGTCGTCTTACTCAGTTCCGGGAGCGCCACCTACACCACGTCGGTGCTGACGGCATCAACGCACACGATTACCGCGCTATATTCCGGCGACCCCAATTATGTATCTGTGACCAGCGCAGCACTGAACGAAGTTATCGAGAACTTCACGATCGCCCCGCCCCCTGGGGACTCTACTTCGACGACTGCTTCAACCGGTGGCCAGGCGGTTTACACGCTGGTGTTCAGTCCGCCCAGCGGCGAAACGTTTCCGGCGGCCGTCAAGCTGAGCGTCACAGGGCTGCCCGCCGGGGCGACGGCGACCTTCTCGCCGGCGAACATCCCAGCCGGCGCGGGTGCTACGACGGTTACGTTGACGGTCTCGATCCCGAGCACCTCGGCCATGGCGCTCCCACCGAGCCGGCGCAGTCCGAACGGCCGCGCGTACGCTTTGGCACTGCTCTTCCTGCCCTGCGCCTTCATTCGGCGCAAGCACTTGTGGCGCCGGGGCAGCATCGTGTGGGTGCTTCTGGTATCCCTGGGGGGCGCAGCATTGCTCACCGGTCCTGGTGGGTGTGGTGGTGGCGGTGGCAGCTCAGGTCAGCAGCCGGAGACCTACACTCTGACCGTGACGGCAACCTGCGGTACGCTGTCGAACATAGCTAATCTTTCCCTCACCGTCGAGTCGTCGATGCCGTAAACATCTGGTACTTTTGCTCCGTCCTCCAACAGTTTGCGATAGGTTGCCAGCTGCTCCGCTGCTGTTTCGGGTCCAGGCAGGAACTCCACTCGAATTCCAGTTTGTCGTGTGAACCCTGCTACCTCGTTGAGGCGACCCTGATAGTCGCTGCTCGACCAGCCCTGGTCAATGAGGGTGAGCGTGATTACAGGTGCAGGTGGGTTGGTCTTATGGCAGGCCTGCATCACCAGGAAGACCAGGACACAAATCCCGCCGTACGCAAAGTGACGAACACGGACCAGCCACGTGGCGGAGATGCGATTTTCGCGCGTTCTGCATGGGTACGCCATCTGTCACCCACTTCGGCGAACAATCCCCGATGATAGCCCGCGGCCTTCGAATGTCAAATCGACGCGCCGGCTGAAGCTTAGGCAACGCTTCCACCTCAAGCCGCAGGGTGAACTGAAACGGCGCTCCCCAATCAGCCCAGATAAGTGCTGATATGCCGGCTTATCGGAAGTGATCTCCGGCTGGTACCATGCCAGCCATGAACAAACTTGCGCCATTCCTCTGGTTCAACGACAACGCCGAACAAGCCGCGGAATTCTACCTGAGTGTCTTCCCGCACGCACGCCGGCTCGATGAGCTGCGTTCCAAAGGCGTAGGTCCGTGGCCCGTGGGCAAGATTGCCACGATCACGATCGAGCTTGAGGGTCAGGAAATGGTCTTTCTCAACGGCGGTCCCGCGCATCAGCTCAACCCCGCCTTCTCGTTCTTCGTCCGCTGCGACTCCCAGGAAGAGATCGACAGTTACTGGGACAAGTTGATCGAAGGCGGCAACCCCATGGCCTGCGGCTGGCTAACAGACCGCTTCGGCCTATGCTGGCAGATTGTGCCACGCAATATCGGCGAGTTGATCAGTCATCCCAAAGCCATGGAAGCCATGATGGGGATGATCAAGATGGACCTGCCCGCGCTGGAAGCCGCAGCGAGAGAAAACTGATCGCCTCTCTAACCATTTCCAGTCATATCCTTAGCTGGCTTGAGACTGGTGCCAGGTGTTGGGTTGCGATTTTCCGCTTCACAACAGTCCGGAGTGGAATCGGGAAATCGGCTTGTCGAACTTAATCCCGCCGGCTCGCTCAGGCCACGCTCTTCCGTCTCGCGATACTCAGGCTGACGCTTTGGCGCGCTGCTTCTTCTGCGCGGCGTTTTCCCATGCGGCGGTGAGAGCGGTGCACACGGTTGTCTTCGTCGCCGCTTTGAGCAGGACGTTGGTGCAGCCCTGGCGGCCCCATGCGCCTTTGACGGGGACGAAGACCTGCGGCTCGGCGGCAACGAACTCCTGCTGCTGATCGGGAAAGAGCTCGATCATGGCCCATGTAGCATCCGGATAGCCGAGGGTGGCAAAGATTTTGCCGCCGACACGGAAATCGGGATGATGCATGTGCTCGCGCTCTTCGGCCTCGGGGAGAGCGAGGGCGAGGCGGCGGAATTGCGCGGCGGTCATGCCTTCTGCTCCGCCATGACTGCCTGCATCTCCTGCATGGAAACATCTTTGACGTGGGTGCCGAGCCACCACTGAAATCCAAAGGGATCTTCGACCCCGGCGGAGCGATCGCCGTAGAACTGGTCGGCGGGCTCGCGGAGGCTCTTTGCGCCGGCGGCGAGGGATTGCTGGTAGATGGTGTCGCAATCCTCGACGTAGAACATGATGCTGACCGGGGATCCGCCGAAGTGGGCAGGGCCGTGAATGCCGCGCTCCGGGGCTTCGTCGGCGACCATGATGACGGAATCGCCGAGCTCGAGCTCGGCATGGCCGATCTTGCCATCGGGCTGGTCCATGCGGAAGCGCTCGGTGGCGCCGAAGGCCTTTTTGTAGAAATCGATGGCGGCCGCGGCGCCGCGAATGTGCAGGTAAGGCTGGACGGAGTGGTAGCCGTCGGGGGTGGCT
The DNA here is from genome assembly GCA_963825195.1 of uncultured Acidobacteriota bacterium. Taxonomy (GTDB): domain Bacteria; phylum Acidobacteriota; class Terriglobia; order Terriglobales; family Acidobacteriaceae; genus Palsa-343. The sequence goes on along the minus strand of CAWGSD010000005.1, from coordinate 1,042,474 downwards.
TTAACGGATTTGGCTGGGGACATGGGTGGATCCTCCCTTGGATGGCTTCCATTGTGCGGCGCGGCGGGGTGGGGTGGATTGTAAAAATCTGAACTCCTTGCGCGGACGGGAGGAGCGGCCTGGGATTCAGCGAAGCTCCGGGCCTGGAGGCCGCAGATCTCGTGCTTCCTGTTTCCCCGGCCTGGAGAGGCTGCCGAGAAGTCAATTTGAGGCCGAGAAGCCGTCCCTCAGAGGCTAAAGCCCAACTGATTTTTCTGTCGCTCAAGGCACAGCTAAAGCTGTGCCCTTTCAAAACAATGAGCCTTTCACATGCCGTGAAGGCCTGGCTTTCACCCTCCATCCGGCGCAGGGATGCGAGCCTCCAGCGCAGCGCCGGGAGTCAGCGGGGAGAAGTTCATGGCATAACTCGCAAAATGCAACCGCGGATCCTTCGTTCCGTACTGCGGAATCTCAGGATGACAATCTTGTCTTGTTTGGATTGAACTGACTGTTCGTGCAGTTCGTTGCGGAAGCAATATCGCAGGCCTGGCCTCAGGCGATGGGGACGTGGTTGAGGTGTTCGGTAGCGCGAGCAAGGTAGGCGGCGGGGGTGAGTCCGGAGAAGCTTTGAAAATCGTGGATGAAATGGGCCTGATCGTAGTAGCCGCCGCCGAGGGCGACCTGGGCCCAGTCGACAGCCGGCTTGCGGTGCACGGACTGGAGCACGCGCTGGAAGCGGCGCACACGGCAGAAGGCTTTAGGCGTGAGACCCACCTGATCGTGGAAGAGCTGAATGAAGCGGCGATGACTGAGGCCGATGCTCTCCATCAGGCCGGAGACGGTGGCGACGTGCGGGGCGCGGCAGATGCAGGCGCGGGCGTACTCGATGGCGGGATGCAGTTCGAGGGGGCGGGCGAGTTGGGCGAGGAGGCTGCGCTCGAGAAGGACGAACATAGCGTCCGGGGAGGGCGCAGCCAGCAACTGTTCGCGGATTGCTCCCGCGGCCGTGCGCCAGAGGCATTCGAGATCGAAGCCGCGGTTGGCCAGTTCGGATGCGGGCATGCGAAAGAAGGGGAAGGTACCGCCGGCGTGGAACTGGATGCCGATCACGCGATCTTCGCAGCAGGTATCGATGGCAAAGCAACTGGTGCGCATGCCGGTGAAGGCAACCAGACCGCAGGAGTCGTAGCGGTCGAAGTCATCGGCGTCGTAGAGGCGCATCGGCTCGTCGCGCAGATTGAAGACGATGGCAGACTCGCCGTTGGGCATGAGGCGCTCGCGGGCGTGGGACTGGGGCGCACCTTCCCAGTACCAGAAACACTGGATGAAGGGGGCGAGCGGAGGGCCGGGAATTAAAAGGCGGTGCATGGCTCAGGGCCTGGCACCGCCCATTCTATACGGCGGGTAGCCACCGGGGGCGAGCTGGAAGCCGGTAGCCGGTGGCTGGTTGCTAGTTGCTAGTTCTTTGTTGGGGTCAGGCCCATCGGCTCGGTGAGGCTGAAGATGAGCACCGAACCCTGGGGCAGATCGGCTGCCTGGGGCTGCTGGAGCAGGAGGTGCGCGGTGACTGCGCTGGCACCGACCAGGGTTCCGGCAGCGGCGCCGACGGGCCCAGCGACTTCGGCTCCGACCAAAGCGGCGGTACCGGCGCCGGCTCCATACTCAATGGCGTCCTTTTTGTAGTGGTTGTCGGCCTCGATCGCGCCTTCATCGTTGGTGCGCGTGCCATGCGCCCTCGACTGAACCACCACGGCGTGGAGATGGTAGGCGGTTCCGTCGGGCAGGATCACGACATCAGGACGCAGACGAAGGGCGGCGTGGGGGCCGATGTGATGGCCCTGGGAGACGGCAACGACGCGGCCACGCATCTCCGAGCCTGCGGGGATGATGACGTGGGCACCTTTGTAGACGTTGTACATCACATTGGCGCGAAACACGGTGCCAGGTACGGTCTGAGAGGTGGACAAATCCTGAGAGAGACGCACCTGGATATTGGTGCCTTCGGCCAACTCGTTGGGATTCGACGGGACGACGGTCACAATGTCATCGTCGGGATTCCATGCGCGGGCATGCAGCTTCGCCTCACTGGCGGTGGCATCGGCACGGGCGATGGAAGCCGCGGTCACAATACCGTAGTCGGAGTCGTCGGAGGGCGAAGCCGGAGCGGCAGCGGCGGCCACCGGCGCGGGCATGGCGGCGGGCGCGGCGGCAGCAGGCTGCACGGGAATGGCGGCGGATGGCTTCGGTTTGGGAGCCGGTGCAGGAGTCGGCTGGGTGTCTTCGTCCGCCTGAATCGTGGAATCTGAGGGCGGATGGGAGACGCCGGAGTACTGGTCCTGATTGGCCTGGCTCTGGTCGGGTTGTGCGGGTTGCGAGGACTGGGCGAGCACCGCTGGGGTGGACAACGCGCCGGCAAGCGTGGCGACGATCAGGAATCGTCCGGTGTGATTCATAAGCGACTTCTCCTCGCTGCAATGCAGGGGCCCGGGACTCTATAAACCCAAGCGGAGCGCAACTGTTGCGCGGTCGAGGGCTGCAATTACCAGCGTAGCCTGGCGCGACGGGGTGCGCCACGAACCGTGACGGGTGCGAACCACGGCGGTTACCCTGGGTGGATCGTGGGGACGCCGGGATTCATTGCATCACTCGCAACCAGCCACCAGCGTCCAGCCACCAGCGTCCAGCAACCAGCAACCAGCGTCCAGCAACCAGCGTCCAGCCGCCAGCAACCGCGGTTGTTATTCAGAAAACGTCACACAGGACATTTAATGCCGGAGGTGGTGCAGGGCTGCGGCGAGGGACTGGCTGAGGGACTGCTGGAGGTTTTCGTTGAGCTTATGGCCGCCGGCGGTGAGGTAGAAGACGTCGATGGCGGTCTCGCCCTCGGTATCGATGAGCGCCACTTCGATGTTGCACTGCCCTTCGGCAAAGCCAAGGGCGATGGCGCGCAGCAGGCCAGGCGTGTCCTGGGTGACGATCTGCAGCAGCGTGCTGTGCGAGGAGGCCTGGTTGTCGAATTCGATGCGGGTTTCGACGGAGACGCGAGGGCGAGCGGGCTTGAGATTGCGGGCGCGGAGCAGTTCTTCGACCGAGGTTCGGTGGCAGAGGGTGTCGCGGATGCTTTGGAGGAAGCGATCGATTTCGGAGTGGTTGAGCTCGAGGGTGCGGTAGGTGTCGGTGAACTGGAAGGTGTCGACGATGAGGCCGGCGGCGTTGGAGAAGGCGTCGGCTTTGATGATGTTCATGCCCCAGGCAGCGAGCACGCCGGCCATGTCGGCGAAAAGGCCGGGGCGGTCGGCGGTGACGAGTGTGATTTCGTTGAGCTGGCGGACGAGGCGGAACTTGGTCTGTACGGCGTGCTCGGGCAGCGCCTGGGCCAGGCGGAAGTGGGTAGCGATCTGCTCCGGAGGCCGGGTGCTGAGGTAGCGCTGGGGGAAACCTTCGAGGAAGCCGCGCAGTTCTTCGAGTTCGTGGGGCGACCGCTGGGGCAGGGTTGCGGCTGCAGCAGGAGCTCCAGGTGCAGGGCCTTTGGAGGTGCCCGGCAGGACAAAGGTGGATTGAGCCGGCGCGGGGGACGAAGCCGGAGCCGGAGCCGGAGACAGGAAAGCGACGATGCGGCTGAAGAGGGCGGGATCGGCGGAGGCGTGATAGCGAATTTCATCGACGCTGCGGTCGAGGAAATTGGACGCGCTCATGTAGAGCTGCCAGAGGCTTTCGGCCTTCCACGGCGTGAGGGCTTCGGGCGAGACGGCGCGTATATCCGCGTAGGTCATCAGCGTCAGCATTTTGAGCTGGGACTGGGTGGCGATCTTTTCAGCAAAGGCGCGGACGGTCTCGGCATCGAAAATGTCGCGGCGCATGGCGGCGGACATCTCGAGGTGATTGCGAATGACGCGGCGGACGCTCTCGCGCTCGTCGGGATCGAGTTCGAGGCGGGCGAAGAGGCTCTCGGCGAGCTCGACACTGGAGACGGCGTGGTTGCCATTGCGGCGGGCTTTGCCGGTGTCGTGCATGAGCAGGGCGAGGAAGAAGAGGTCGGGACGGTCCAGTTCGGGGAGCAGGGTGGCGAGGCGCTTCTCCCAGTCATGCTGCGGCTGGCGCAGATGATGGACGTTGTCGATGACGTGGAAGGTATGCTCGTCGACGGTGTAGCGGTGCCAGGTATCGCGGATGACCAGCGATTCGATGCCGTGGAATTCGGGAATAAGCAGCTCGAGGATGCCGAGCGCATGCATGGTGCGCAGCGCGTGTGCCGCCCACGGGCCGAGGAGCACTTCGCGGAGGCAGTTCCAGAGGAAGGGGCCTTCGGGCATCTGCACGGCGAGCACCGGCAGGGCATCGGCGATGCGGTCTTCAGCAAGGAAGCTGAGGCGGTAGCCGTGTTTCGCGATTAAGCCAAAAATCTGGAGGATGCTGTCGGCATCGTTGACGGTGACGCCTTCGGCCAGATCGATGCGGCCATCCTGGAGGAAGAAGTCGGTCCCGGGAATGGGGCTGCGCTTGCGGCGAAACTGCTTGTAGAAGGAGCGGCGGGGCGGAGGGACGGCATCAATGAGCAGGGAGGCGCGGCGGTAGACGGTGCGTGCCTGGCGATACCAGGTACGCATCCAGTAGGCGGGGTCGGAGGTGCCGCGGGTTTCGAGGCCGATGGAGCGGGCCGCGGCCTCGTCCTGTGCATGCCAGTCGAGAGTATTGTCGTCACGGCCGGAGCGGTAGTGGAGAAAACATCGGACCGCGGAGAGGAAGTCGTAGGCGGATTCCGGTTCGTCGTGGGTGCCATAAAAATCGTCGGCAGCGGCGCGGGGCCAGGCTTTGTGCGCATGGATGGAGTTGAGCAGCGTGAGCCACTGGGCGAGATGATAGTCGCGCAGGCCGCCGGGACATTCCTTCACGTTGGGCTCGACGTGGAAGATGGTGTTGCCGTAACGGGCGTGGCGGGCGCGCGCCATTTCGGCGAGGTTCTGAATGACGGTGTCCCACTCGCGCAGGATGACGGAGGGAAGGAGATCCTTCTCGAATTTGGTGTAGAGCTCGCGATTGCCGGTGAGGAAGCGGCGGTCGAGCAGCGAGACGGTAAATTCAAGGTTGTCGGGATGAACGCGCTCGCATTCCTTCAGGGTGCGGGTGACGGGGCTGGCGCGGAGACCGATGTCCCACATGGCCTGGGTGCAGGCGCGGATGGGCTCGCGGTAGTGGGGCTCGATTTTCTCGTTGGCGCAGAGGAAGAGAACGTCGACGTCGGAGCAGGGAAAGAGCTCGCGGCGACCGAAGCCGCCGGTGGCGACCAGCGCGACGTCTGCTTTAGCGGAGTCAGGGACAAGGCCTTCCCAAAGCTGGCGCAGCAGATTGCCGACCATCAGGGCGCGGCGGCGAATGGCGGCAGAGCCGTCGCCATTGCGGTCGAAGGTCTGACGCAGTTGCGCAGAGTCGTCGTGATAGCGACTGCGCAGGCGCGACAAGGTCAGCGAGTCAGAGATCATGCCAGCCAGCCAGGGCCTCTGTTAACAGGCCCCTTAGCGATAGAACTTCTCTACGCCGACGAGGAGCGGCGTTCGTGCACCGGTGGCAGCGGGTTCGAACACGGGCGGGGAACCGGCTGCGAAGCTTCAGAGTGCCGAAGAACCGCGCTCGTCATTGCGGATGCGAATGGCGTCGTCAATTTTGGAGACGAAGATTTTGCCATCGCCGATTTTGCCGGTGCGCGCGGAGGAGAGGATCGCCTGGATGGCTTTGTCGGCCATTTCGTCGCGCACGACCATTTCGATTTTGATCTTGGGGAGCAGGTCGACGGTATATTCGCGGCCCCGGTAAAACTCAGTGTGGCCCTTCTGGCGGCCGTGGCCGCGGGCCTCGAGGATGGTCATGCCCTCGATACCTGCTTCGAGGAGCGCATCTTTGACAGCATCGAGCTTGGAGGGCTGAATGACAGCTTCAATCTTTTGCATAGTCCTGGTTACTCAGAATATCTGGCTACTCAGAATATACGGTGGCGATTAGGAAGCGAAATCGTAGCCTTCCTCGCCGTGCTGCGTCACGTCGAGACCCTCGATTTCGTGTTCACGGGTAACGCGCAGTCCGATGACCATGTCGACCAGCTTGAGCAGAACCAGCGTGCCGACGATGGAGAGGACCCAGGCGATGGCGACGCCGGCGAGCTGATTGAGCACCTGATGCCAGTTGCCTTCAACGGCTCCGGTGGGTTTGCCGGCGCCGAAGATGGGATTGATGGTGCTGGAGGCGAAGATGCCGGTGAGGATGGCGCCGATGGTGCCGCCGGCCCCGTGGACACCGAAGGCGTCGAGGGAGTCGTCGTAGCCGAACCAGCTCTTGACGCGAGTCACCATGAAGAAGCAGAAGAAGCCGGCGATGGCTCCGATGACCAGCGCCGACATGGGCTGGACAAAGCCCGAGGCGGGGGTGATGGCGACGAGTCCGGCGACAGCGCCGGATATGGCGCCGAGGGCGCTGGGCTTGCCGTTGTGGATCCACTCACCGATGCTCCAGGCCATCGCCGCGGCAGCGGTGGCGAAGTGGGTATTCACGAAGGCGCTGGTGGCCAGGGTTCCGGCGGCGACGGCGCTGCCGGCGTTGAATCCGAACCAGCCCACCCACAGCAGGCAGGCGCCGATGAAGCTGAGGACGACGGAGTGGGGCGGGCTGGGCTCTTTCGGATAGCCGATGCGCTTGCCGAGATAGAGAGCGCAGACCAGCGCCGAGACGCCGGAGGTGACGTGGACCACGGTGCCGCCGGCGAAGTCGAGGCAGGGGATGCGGCCGCCGAGGGAAGCGTTGAGAAGGCCGCCTTTGCCCCACACCATGTGGGCCATGGGCGAATAAACGACGAGCGCCCAGAGGGTAAGGAAGAGGCACATGGCGCTGAACTTCATGCGCTCAGCAAACGCGCCGGTGATGAGCGCCGGCGTGATGATGGCGAACATGAGCTGGTAAATCATGTACGTCTGCGCAGGGATGGTTGGAGCGTAATCAGGATCGGGCGCGAGTCCCACGCCGTGGAGGAAGACGTTATGCAGACCGCCGATGAAGAGGTTTCCGGGGCCGAAGGCGAGGCTGTAACCGACGATCGCCCAAAGCACCGTGATGATGCACATCATGGCGAAGCTCTGCATCATGGTGGAGAGGACGTTTTTGCGGCGGACCAGCCCGCCGTAGAAGAGCGCCAGGCCGGGGCCGGTCATGAGCAGGACCAGGGCGGCGCTGGTGAGCATCCAGGCATTGTCGCCGGCGGTCTGGGCCTGGGCTACCTGTGTCTGCAGTTTGGCGATCTGATCGGCGGTGGGCGCAGCGGCCTGCGCAATGGCACAGGCAGGCAGACAGAACGGCAGACTGGCGAAGATACCGATAGAGAGACGAAGACGCATAACCCTCCGCGGGCACTTGTAGAAATAGCGGCGACGCCGAGCTGACGGGGCAGGCGCGGAAACGGACAGGGTTACCGCACGACGGGCACTGCTTTGCGAGTGGACCTTGCAAATACTTTTACATATTTCTCACGATTGGCAAACAGAGGGGCGGGGAAATTCGCGGCGCGGCGCAGCGGCGGGGCGAGGAGAACTCCCGTGCAGCAGCAGCAGCAAGGCCTGAAGGATCAGAAGATATAGCGGGCGCCGAAGTCGGGGAAGCGCGACATCTCGTGCTGAACGCTGACACAGGTTTCGGGGTTGTGGTCGCAGGAAACGTACGCGTCGACGCGGGGCATCCAGAAATCGCCGAGGAAGTTTTTGCGATTCCATGCGTTCTGGAGGCCGCCATAGAGGATGAGGCGGCGCGAGCCCATATAGATGGAACGGTCGGCCTGAAAATCGAAGCGGGAGTAGACCGGGCCGCGAACCGCGTTGAGTTGAGAGAGGTCGTAGATGGGGCGATTCTGCTGCATGGAGGCATCGAGCAGGAACGGAGTGTAGGGGCGGCCGGTGGTGTATTCGTAACGCCAGCTCAGTTCGTAGTGTTTGCCGGAGTTATAGCTGCCCGACGTGTTGCCAACCAGCGGGAAGTCGAAGTTGCCGGGACGGAGGACTCCATCGAGGGCGGCAAACTTTGCGCGGGACCACGCGATGCTGGTCTGGCCGGAGAGATGCGAGCCGATGTGCGCGGCCGATGAGAGCTCCACGCCCTGGGCGAGACCGGTTCCCTGGCTGGCGAGAGGAATCCACAGGGACTGCTGGCCGAAGGTCTCAACCATGTTGGCCAGGGAGAGAGACGAAAACTGCGTGGAGACGGGATAGTTGCTGTAGTTCTTGCGATAGGCCTCGACGGCGAAGCGCGCATAGCGTCCGGAGTAGAGATCGGCTCCGGCGACGATGTGGCGGACGCGGATGGGAAGCAACGCGTGATTCTGCGGCCAGGCCGTGATGTAGACGGTGGGCGGCATCTGCGCGTAGTCCCCCCATGCGGCGTGGAGGCCGGTGTGCGGGGAGAGACGCAGGGCTGAGTGCAGGCGGGAGGTTGCGGTGAAGTGGCTGCCGAGGGCGAAGCTCTGCAGGCGGCCGCCCCCGCTGATGCTCCAGCGAGCGACGGGGTGGACGGTGAACTCCGCATAGGAGCCGGATTCGCCGCTGAGGAAGTTGGGAGCGAAGGTCACGGCGTCGGAGGCGGCGGGATCGATAGTCAGAGGCGATTGCTCACCGAGGGGCTGAGCGATTTGATAATTGACGCGATTCAGCATGCCGGATGTGCCGGCGATGAGCGACCATCTGCGGCCAGGCGCGAGGACGAAGTCGTATTTGAGGGTGGCGCGGCCGTCGTGGCTGAATTCGGAATAGACGGGGATCAGAGGAAGGTTCTGCGCCGCCTGTCTGGTGGATTGGAGAACCTGGTAGAACTGATCTTCCTGCACGAGGTTCTGTTGCTGTTCCGAGTCGCTGGCGGTGAGAACAGCAAAAAACGTCGGCGAGTAGATGTGCCGCCAGCGCAGGGCGTTGGTGGTGCGCCAGCCGGAGTATTGCGTGTTGATGGTGAGCGTTTCTTCGGCATCGAGATCGCAGGGAGTAATGGCGAGGGAATCGAAACCGCTGAGGCTGAGCAGCGTGAGCTGATCGCTGGAGGAGGGCGCGAGCTGAGCGCGGAGCAAGAGGTTGGTATAGGTAGGAACGCCATTGAGCCCGATGTCGTTGGTAAAGAGATTGAGCATGCTGTGGTGCGCCGATATCAGCAGGGAACCCTGCTGCCCGAGAGGAAGGAGGGAGACGCCGCCGGCGCCGACGAAGCCGAAGTCGCTTTCGAGGCGGGGACGGCGGTCGGTCAGTTCGCGCGTATGGATGTCGACGACCGACGAGAGGCGTTCCTCATAACTTGCGTCGTAACCGCCGGTGTAGAAATCGAGGCTCTGCATGGCGGCGGTGTCGATCATGGAAACGAGGCCGCCGGTGGTGCCTTCGGTCGCGATGTGATTGATGTTGGGGATGGCGATGCCGTCGACAAGATAGAGGTTCTCAGCAGGATTGCCACCGCGCACCAGGATTTCGTCGGTGACATCGGAACTGAACACCACGCCGGGAAAGAGCTGGAGGTAGCGGGAGAAATCGCCATAGGTACCGGCGGAGGCGAGGATCTGCGCGGCGTCGACATGGAAGGGCAGCGGCGCGGCGTTGTCGGTGGAGATTTCCCCGGAGTTGGCCGTGACGTGAACGGTGGTGCGAACGAGGGGAACCCTGGGAGATTCCACAACGGCGTGGGGCATGGGCAGGGGACTGTCGGGAAGGGCATTGAGCGCAATCGATGAAGCAGCGGGGAAGGGATGCGCCGCGCGTTGTCCATCGCCGGAGGGCGCAGACGCGGTGGTTTGACCCGAAGAAGAAGCAAGAACTACGGGAGCCCAGAGGGAGAGAAACAGGAGTCCGCGAACGTGCATGAGAGCACCCTTGCCCTACTGTGGGCGCGGGCCGGCGGGGGAGCAACGATGAACCGCGGATTCACAATTCGACGGTAAGTCGCGCGAGATTACGACTTGGGGAGAGGTTGCGCGGAGAGGTAGCGAGGCGTTACCTCGAAAGTGGGATGTTTTGTTGACGGGAGATGAGAGAGGAAGCCACCGCCGCAGGCGGGTTATGATGGAAGTATGACGGAGCTGTATCGGGATCGGCGGCTTTTCGGAACGCTCGAGAGCAGCGCGCGCAATCAGGAGAAGGTTCTGGAGGCGAGCTACGGGTACGAGCAGCCCGAGGGCATATTTCTGACGACGGTGGATGCCGCCATCAACTGGATCCGGAAGAACTCGATCTGGCCGATGACGTTTGGGCTGGCATGCTGCGCGATTGAAATGATGTCGATGGGAGCATCGCGTTTCGACGTGGCACGTTTTGGCGCAGAGGTGTTTCGTCCTTCGCCGCGGCAATCGGATCTGATGGTGATAGCGGGCCGCGTGTCGTGGAAGATGGCACCGGTGATCCGGCGGCTCTACGATCAGATGCCGGAGCCTAAGTGGGTCATCTCCATGGGCGCGTGCGCCACGTCAGGCGGCGTATTCAATAATTACGCATTGGTACAGGGTGTGAATCAGGTGATCCCGGTGGACGTGTATGTGCCGGGATGTCCGCCGCGTCCGGAGCAGCTGCTTTACGCGATTACACTGTTACAGGAAAAGATTCAGCACGAGCAGGGAAGCCTGAAGCGTGTACTGAATCTTCAATAAGCAGATGCCTGCAGTAACCCTGGTGGCTGAAGTCCCCCGGGCACATCGCGGCCGCAGCCGACTGACTGCGAGAATTTGTAACAAAGCTCGCGTGGTTTGCAGGCGCTCGAATTGATTTATTTTTAGTTCCCCTGTCGTTACGGACTGTCAACCGGTAACCTTTCCGGTACCTCATGGGGCCGGAAGGGCAATTTCGGGCAAGAGATTGAAAAGTTGACGCTCTAAGCCGAGTCGACCTGTGATAATTTCGATATCGCGGAACGTTTCGGGGCTGGAGTCCGGCTAATCGCCAGGATTGTCCCGGCGGTTTTCTTAGTTCGCAGATCTCATCAGCAGTTTTAAGGATTGGTTGCGGAGGATAGACGCATGCATTCTCATCCATTCAGTAAACTGGGCCGAACGTTACTGGTCGGCTGCATTGCAGGCCTGGGCGCGTCCATTGCTTTCGGACAGGCCTCAAGCGCGCCGCCGGCAGCGCCCACTCCCCAGACGGATCAGGCATCCCGGATGGATGTCTTCATGGGCTTCTCGTACCTGGCGCCCCATGGAACTGTCGAGACACCTCGCCCGGGCGGCACGTTGTTTCCGGATAACTACTCTTCAATTAACGAAGGCGCAATCGGAAGCTTTGCCTACTACTTCAATCGTTACGTGGGCGGTCAGTTTGAGTTCGGAGCGCATCCGGACGGCGCCAACGACGGCGCATATACAGCGCAGGGGGGCATCATCTTCCGCTATCCGGTGGAAGGGATGACGCCGTTCGTGCACGGACTGGCCGGCGGAGTGTCGCTGGGCGGACCGAACGATGAGCCTTACGCCGCGCATCCTTACACGTGGGGACCGGCGCTGACGGCAGGCGGCGGACTGGATTACGATCTGCCCTTCGCCAACCACCGCTTTTCGCTGCGGCTGTTCCAGGCCGACTATGAGTATTTCCACGCCGATTTCGGTCCGCAGGTCGCGACCGGTGGACGCGCCAATGTGAATGCGGCGCGGCTGAGCACCGGCATCGTGGTGCACTTCGGCAGCATCGTTCCGCCGCCGCCGCTGCAGTACAGCTGCTCGGCGGGTCCGGCATCGGTATTCCCCGGCGAGCAGGTTACGATCACCGGCAACGTATCGAATGTGCTGCCCAAGAAGACCGCCACCTATAGCTGGAGCGGTCAGGGGGTGACCGTAGGCGGGACCAACTCGACGGCTACCATCGACACGGCCAGCCTGCAGCCGGGAACCTACACGGTGACGGGTCACGCGAGCGACGGCACCAAGCCGGGACGTTCGGCGGACTGCACCGCGCAGTTCACGGTGAAGCAGTTTGAGCCGCCGACGATCAGCTGCACGGCGAATCCGACGACGGTGAAGCCGGGCGACAGCTCGACGGTTACCTGCAACGGCGTGAGCCCGCAGAATCGTCCGCTGACCTACAGCTACTCGGCCTCGGCAGGTTCGATCAACGGAACGGGCAACACCGCAACGCTGTCGACGACCGGCGCACCGGCGGGAACGATCACGGTGACCGGCACGGTGCAGGACGACAAGGGACAGACGGCCTCTGCCACCACGACCGTGGATGTGCAGCAGCCGCCGCCACCGCCGACCCCGCACGCGAAGCAGCTGTGCTCGATCCAGTTCACGAAGGACAAGCGGCGCCCGGGTCGTGTGGACAACGAAGCCAAGGCGTGCCTGGACGACGTGGCGCTCAACGCCCAGCAGCAGGCTGACGCTGCGCTGGTGGTGGTGGGCAACGCCGGCCCGGTGAAGGCTCCGCGCGGCAGACACCATCGTGGGCACGAGATGACGTCAGAAGATCTGGCGGCACAGCGTGCGGTGAACACGAAGGCCTACCTGGTGACGGAGAAGGGCATCGATGCCAGCCGTATCCAGGTGCGGACGGGCACCAACGGCCAGGACGAGGTGGAAGATTACCTGGTTCCGGCAGGCGCGAACTTCGACAACGACGTGCAGGGCACGACCGCGGTCGACGAGAACGCCGTGAAGGCCCAGCCGCGGACCCGCCCTGTGCGTCACCATCACCACAAAGCAGCGGCCAAGCCTTCCGCCCAGTAAGCGAAAGGAAGCCTGAACAAGACAGGGCCGGCCCTACGGGGCCGGCCCTGTTGTTTTGTCCGCTGCGGGGTTGGGTACGCCTGGGACACGGAGAGAGACGAAAACGGAGGAAAAGACCGAGGAATTGCGTAGGATACGAGTAGCTGGTCTGCGGTGCGCCGAACTTCCCCGGGGAGTTCCGCATCCGAACTCACTGGAATTATGAAACGGACGCAACTACGCTTTTTTCTGGCGGTGCTGGCCGCCTTCCTGCCTGGTCTCTGCAGCCGGGCTGCTTCTGCCGCGACACCTGCATGGAGGCCGATCGGGCCGGACGGGGGCGATGCTCGGCGCTTTGCGCTCGATCCTCGCGATCCCAGCCGGATTTATCTGGGCACGACGGACAGCTGGATTTATGTTTCGACCGACGGAGGCTCGACGTGGTCGCGGCTGGCGCGGCTGAGCACACAGGACGACCTGGTGGTGGACAGCCTGGTAGTCGACCGCTCCGATCCGCACACGCTGTATGCCGGGGTGTGGGTCATGGACCATCCCGACGGCGGCATCTACATCAGCCACGACCAGGGAGCGACATGGGCCGCGTCGCCGGGAATGCAGGGGCAGTCGGTACGGGCGTTGGCGCAGGCACCTTCGAATCCACGGGTGCTGCTGGCCGGAACGCTGCGCGGGGTGTATCGCAGCGACGACCGGGGCGCGCACTGGCGGGGCATCAGCCCCCCCGGCAGCAAAGAGATCCATGAGGTGGAGTCGGTCGCGGTCGATCCCTACGATCCGCAGACGATTTATGCGGGAACGTGGCATCTGCCATGGAGAACCATGGATAACGGAGCACACTGGAGCAACATCAAGCAGGGCGTGATCGACGACTCCGACGTGTTCTCCATGGTGATCGATCCGTCGCGGCCCACGGTGATGTTCCTGAGCGCCTGCTCGGGGATTTACCGCAGCATCGACGCGGGCAGCGATTTCCGGAAGGTGCAGGGCATTCCCTCCACGGCGCGGCGGACGCGGGTGCTGAAGATGGATCCGGTCGATCACAATGTTGTCTACGCCGGAACGACGGAGGGTCTGTACAAGACCACCGACGGAGGCGACAACTGGACGCGGACGACGGGGCCGGACGTGATCATCAACGACGTGTATGTCGATCCGCGCAACCCGAAGCATGTGCTGCTGGCGACGGACCGGAGCGGGGTGCTGGCGAGCGAAGATGCGGCGGCTGACTTCGAGCCTTCGAACAGCGGCTTTTCGCAGCGGCAGGTCGCGGCGCTGCTGGCCGATGCGAAGAATGCGGGGACGATGTACGCGGGCGTGATCAACGACAAGATTTACGGCGGTGTTTTTGTCACGCACGATTTCGGCAGGAGCTGGCAGCAGGAGAGCGAAGGGCTGAAGGGCCACGATGTATTCGTGCTGGCGCAGGCCGGCGATGGAACGCTGCTGGCCGGCACCAGCGACGGGATCTATCGCCGCGAGGGGCTGGCATGGCTGCCGGCGAATGCGATCGAAGGGCATGCGCCGGCGGCGCCTCCGGCAGCGAAAAGCCGATCGAGACGGAGAGTGAGCGCACACGCGCGGAGAACTTCTGAACGCCACGCAGAGAAGCGGCCGGACACAAACGAAATCCGGGGACGCGTGACGGCGCTGGCGGCGGCGGGCGATGTCTGGTATGCGGCCACGGCGCAGGGTGTATTCCGCAGCAGGAACGAGGGGCAGTCGTGGGCGGCGATGCCGGTGGGTGGGGTCGCCGGATCGGTGGCTGCGAGCGCCGGGAACTGGGTTGCGCTGGCGGTGGTGGGGAAAACGGTGTTTGCCGGGAGATCTCGGGGGCTGATGACATCCGCGGACGGCGGGGCGACGTGGCAGGCGGCGGGATTTCCGCAGGGCATGACGGCGCTGGATAGTCTGGCGGCGGCGGGGGACGGTTCATTATGGGCGGGAGGGCGCGAAGGCCTCTTTTACTCGACCGACCAGGGCCAAAGCTGGAAAGCGCTGCGGCAGCTGCCTCTGGTGGCGATTAACAATGTTGCGTGGGAGCCGGCCCTGAATCGAGTGGTGGTGACGTCGTGGCAGGGCACGGTGATCTTTGCGATCGATCCGCACAACCAGACATGGAGGTGGTGGAACACGGGATGGACGGTGCGGTCGGTGGCTTCGCTCGAGGGCAGGCTGGCGGCAGCGTCGATGTACAGCGGCGTGGTGGCGCAGCCGCAACCCGAGTCGGCAGCGGTGGGCGCGGGCGGCGTGCAGGATGCGCGGCAGTAAGCTGTGCCCTTGCCGGTGCGTGCGGTGCGGCCTGAAGACTTCCCGGTGCTGTATGCGCTGGATCAGGCCTGCTTCGCGCCAGGCATCTTGTGGTCGAAGGCGGAGCTGCAGTACTTCCTGAAATACCCGGGCAATGTGGCGCTGGCGGTGGAGGATGAGGCCGGTACCCTGGCAGGATTCGCCATCGCGGGGACGCAGCGGCGGAAGGGCAGCGTGGTGGGGCGGCTGATTACCATCGATGTGGCTGCCGCTATGCGGCGGCAGGGGATCGGACGGACCCTGCTGGCGGCGATCGAGGAGCAGCTGCGGACGGCTGGAGCTACGGCGGTTCTGCTGGAGGTGGCGGTGGACAATGCCAATGCGCAGCGGTTCTACGAACGGCACGGATTTGTGCGCACGGGGCGTATACCAGGATACTACCTGGGAAAGATCGATGCGCTGGTGATGGAGAAGCCGCTTTGACAGGAACGTAGCTCGGGATGCGGGGCGGCTGCCCGGCGAGTGGCGAGACTACAATCCAGATTCACGAGACTACAATTTAGGTAATGATCCGAATCAGAGCAAAGCTTGCAGTGTGGCTTGCAGCCGCGGTATGCGCAGCGCCGGTATATGCGCAGGCGGTGAAGGATCTGCCCAGGCCCACCGATTACGTCAGCGACCTTGCGCATGTGATTTCCCCGGCTACGCAGGTGCAACTGGACCGGCTGTGCGGCGAGGTCGATCACGAGGCGCACGCGCAAATCGCGGTGGTCACCATCAACTCACTGAACGGCGAGCCCATTCAGCAGTACGCGGTGGAGCTGGAAGACGCGTGGAAGGTGGGTAAGAAGGGCAGCGATCGCGGGGTCATCGTGCTGCTCGCGGTGAAGGACCGCCGGCGTTTCATTGAGACCGGGTATGGGCTGGAGGGCATTCTGCCCGATGGGCGCGTGGGCGAGATCGGCCGCGCCATGGTGCCGATGCTGCGCAATAACGACTTCGATGGCGCCACAACCCTGGCCGTCGACGAGATCTCGCAGATCATTGCTCAGGATGCCGGAGTAAAGCTCCAGCCGCTGACACGCTGGGGCGCGAGCGTGCAGCGGCCGGCGCATGCGAGTCTCGGCCAGGTGATTGGCGGCATCGTGTTCCTGATCCTGGTGGTGATCTTTCTGGTGTGGGCCGGAGGATCGGGACTGCTGGGGTTTTTGCTGGGGATGTTCTTTGGCGGCGGCGGCCGCTGGGGTGGTGGCGGCGGCTTCGGCGGAGGCGGTGGTGGTGGTGACAGTGGCAGCGGCAGCGGGTTCGAAGGCTTCGGCGGCGGAAGCACCGGTGGTGGCGGAGCCGGCGGCGACTGGTAGAGTTTGGATTCCACAATCAACTTTTGTAAGGGAGAACTGGCACGATGATGCGTCGGGGACTGTGGATTGCCGTCGCCGTGGTGGCGGTGATTGTGTTGGCGGGGCTGCTGGTGTTTGGCAGCTATGTGAGCGCGCAGAAGCAGATGGTGGCCAAGCAGGAAGCAGTGCAGGAACAGTGGGGCAACGTGCAGGCGGTGCTGCAGCGGCGCGCGGACCTGATCCCGAACCTGGTGGCCACAGTGAAGGGCTACGCGCAGCATGAAGAGGCGGTCTTCGCCGATGTGGATAAGGCGCGCGAGGCATTGCTGGCCGCGCACGATCCGCAGGGCAAGATGCAGGCCAACGGGCAGCTGGACGGCGCGCTGGGGCGGTTGCTGGCGATCTCAGAGAATTATCCGCAGCTCAAGGCGAATCAGAATTTCCTGGAGCTGCAGGATCAGCTGGAGGGGACAGAGAACCGGATTGCGGTGGAGCGGCACCGGTACAACGAGACGCTGCGCGACTACAACACGTTTATTCGCCAGATCCCGAACAACATCTGGGCGCATCTGGCGGGATTCCAGCCCAACAATGCCTATTTTGAAGCGACGCCGGCATCGCAGAATGCACCCAAGGTGAGTTTTTAGCGGCCAGCGGCCAGCGGCCAGCGGCCAGCGGCCAGCGGCCAGCCGGAAGCTGGTAGCTAACGGCTAAGAGTTAGAAGCTGCACTGGCACGACACATCCGAAGCTGGACGGCAGCCGTTCAGCCGGCGAGGAGAATGCGCAGGTCGCGGAGGTTGTTGCCGGTGGGTCCGGTGACGATGGTATCGCCGAGCGCGGTGAAGAGCGTACAGGCGTCGAAGCGGGCGAGGGTCGTCTCCGGATCGAATTGATAGCTGCGAGCGCGGGCAATCGTCGTCGTATCGGCAATGGCGCCGGCCGCCGGACTGTTGCCGTCGATGCCGTCGGAACCGGCACTGAGCACGGCGAGGGGCTGGTCTTCATACTTGGCCAGATCGAACGCGGCGTAGAGTGCAAACTGCTGATTGCGCCCGCCACAGCCGGGATGCGGGGCGAGCTGGACGGTCACTTCTCCGCTGGAGAGCAGGCAGAGCCGGGGATGCTCCGCGCGCAGTTCGTGAAAACGGCCCAGCAGATAGCGCGCGGCGTCGGCGTAGTCCCAGTCGTCGCAGGAGTTATCGATCACAACTTTGTAGCCGAGGGTCTGGGCGTAATCGCGGGCGGCGTTGACGAAGTCATGATTCGAGAGCAGCGTATCGAATTGCGCATTCGCGAAGGCCTTCGCGGCCGCCTCTTTTTCGCCGGGACGCGGCTGCTGCCGCTTGAGGTCCTCGAAATAGCGCCGGACCAGTGAAGGAAACTTTTCGAGCAGGTGGAAGCGGTCGAGGATTTCGGCACATTCGGCGAGCGTGGAGTAATCGGGCAGGGTAGGCGAGGAGGCGACTGCGGCCAGGTCCTTTAAGGGCACGTCGGCCAGGAGGAGAGAGAGTTTGCCGGCCTCGGGCGCGGCCTGAGCGAGGCGGCCACCCTTAATGGACGAAAAGTATTTGCGTACAGTATTGATTTCGGTGATGGTGGCGCCGCTGGCGACCAGGGTTTCGTAGAAAGCGATGGTGTCGTCGAGAGAGATGTGCCGGTCGCTGGGCAGCTCCATCATGGCGGAGCCGCCGCCGCTGATGAGGAAGAAGATGAAGGTATCCTTCTTTGCGCGTTTCAGCAGCGCCAGAGCGGCGCGGGCCGCTGCGAACGAATGCTCATTGGGCAGCGGATGGCCTCCGGCAAAATAGCGGATGCCGCGCTGCCGCTTCTTTGGAATTTCCGGGGCCGAGCAGACTCCGCGCACGCGCATCTTCTCCGGCAGGCGAGCAAGGAATGCATTGAGCATGCTCAGACCGGCTTTGCCGAAGGAGATGACGAAGATGTTTTTGTATCCGGCCAGCGGCTGCTCGACGGAGGGCAGGTGGGGGGAGGGATGGCGCACAAGGGTTTTGTCCTCAAAGTGCAGGTGACGATCGAAGGCCCTCCCAATGTCGCACGCCTCGAGCGCATGCTCGAAGATGTCGCGGGCGGCTGCGTGCAGCTGTTCGAGGGCGATCATGTCCTGGTGAGCGCGGGAAAGTTCTGTTGTGCCCATGCGTGAATTGCGTTTCGTACCTCATCCAGCTTACTCCCGGCGGCCTCGCCGGCCTGAGGGGGAGTTGTGCGGGCAAAGAAGTGGTCGGCATCGGCGATCCAGACAAGCTGCTTTGGCTCTGAGGCGCGGGCGACGGCTGCCTCGACTTCGGCTACCGGCCCGTAGGGATCGTGGTCGCCGCTGATGAAGAGTTTGGGTTGCGCGCAGGCCCCGAGGAAGTCATAACGGTAAGTGCGACCCTCCGCGTGGACCGGCAGGCCGAGTGCGACGAGGCCGTGAATGCGCGCGTCGCTGCAGCAGACCTGAAGGCCGACATACGATCCGAAGGAGAAGCCGGCGAAGAGAATGGGCAGGCTGAATTCGCGATCGAGCCAGTCGAGCGCGGCGCGGACGTCATCCTGTTCGCCGTGACCGTAATCGTGTTCGCCTTCGCTGAGGCCGGTGCCGCGGAAGTTGAAACGCAGCACGGGAAGACCGAGGGACTGAAAGGCCTTTGTGGTGTGGTAAACGACCTTGTTGTGCATGGTGCCGCCGCCCAGCGGATGCGGATGGCAGACGAGCGCAGAGTAGGGCGCGCCGGGCGCTCCCGCATTGAGAAGGGCTTCGAGGCGGCCCGCTGGTCCACGGAGATCGTCCACCGTGCGCAGGATGGCCGAGCCTATGTGGGACTGCGTCATCTCGCTTCATTGTACGGTCGCAGGATGGGCGGTTCTCGAGGGAGAGGCGGGGCTGGTCGGGTATTCTGATGCTTCATGTCTCTCGATCCTGTTCAGCTCACGCGCCGTCTCGTGGACATCGAGTCCATCACCTATAACGAAGGCGCGGTGGGTGCGTATCTGGCTGAACTGCTGGCGGAGCGCGGGTTCGCCGTTGAGAAGATGGCGGTGGAACAGCACGCGGAGAGCCGGTCGAGCAGCGAGCGGTTCAACGTCTACGCATGCTCGCCTGGCCAGACGCCGCTGGTGGTGTTCTCCACGCACATGGATACGGTGCCGCCGTTTATTCCGTCGAGCGAAGACGACGCGTACATCTACGGGCGGGGCGCGTGCGATGCGAAAGGCATCATCGCGGCGCAGATCTTCGCGGCGGAGCGGCTGCGCGAGGAAGGGATCGCGGCGGGATTGCTGTTCGTGGCCGGCGAGGAGCGTGATTCGGCGGGAGCGAAGGTGGCGAACCTGCATCCGCGCGGCAGTCGCTTTCTGATCAACGGCGAGCCGACGGATAACCGGCTGGCGCTGGCATCGAAGGGCGCGCTGCGGGTGGTGGTGCGGGCCAGCGGCAAGATGGCGCATTCAGCCTATCCGGAGTTGGGCGAGAGCGCGACACGCAAGCTGGTGGAGGCGCTGCATCGCATCCTGGCGCTGCCGCTGCCGGAACTGGAAGACGTTGGCCCCAGCACTGCGAACATCGGCACGCTTTCCGGCGGGCATGCTCCCAACGTGATTGCGGATTATGCGGAGGCGCAGATTCTGATCCGGCTGGTGGGGCCATCGGAAGAGACGCGGCAGGCGATTGAAGATGCGGTGGCGGGACTGGCGACGGTCGATTTCACGCTGGAGATTCCGTTTAAGCGGCTGCGGGCGGTGGAGGGTTTGCCGACGATGATTGCCGCCTTCACAACAGATGTGCCGTGGCTCGGGAACTGGGGTGAGCCGCTGCTGCTCGGGCCGGGTTCGATTCACGTTGCGCATACGCCGCATGAGAGGCTGGCCAAGCGCGAGTTGCTGGAGGCCATCGAGCTCTACGTGCAGGTGGCGCGGGGGCTCGTGGCTGGGGCACGCTGAACGCGACAGCCTGAAAGCAACCGCCCGAACGCGATACCCTGAAGATATGGGTCAACAGGGAAGCGCGGTTCTGGAATCACGCAATACGCTGGATCGGGCGGCATCCTCGTACCTGCGCTCCGCGATGCATCAGCCGGTGTGGTGGCAGGAATGGGGCGAGGCTGCCTTTGGAACGGCCGCGCAGGTCGATCGGCCTATCCTGCTGGATGTGGGCGCGGTGTGGTGCCACTGGTGCCACGTGATGGATCGCGAGTCTTACGAGGACGAGGCGCTGGCGCGCACCATCAACGAAAATTTCGTGGCCATCAAGGTGGATCGGGATGAGCGTCCCGATGTGGACGCGCGCTACCAGGCCGCGGTGCAGGCCATCAGCGGACAGGGCGGCTGGCCGCTGACCGCGATTCTTACTCCGGATGGGCGGCCGTTTTTTGCCGGCACGTATTTTCCGCGGGAGGACCGCTATGGACGGCCGGGCTTCGAGCGCGTGCTGCTAACCCTGGCGAACGCCTGGAAGACGCGGCGTGACGAGGTGCTGGAATCGGCAGCGAGCGTGCTGGCGGCGATTGAACACGGCGAGACATTCTCGGCTCGTGCCGATTCGCTATCGCTGGACATTGTCGCGAAGCTGGTCGAGAGCGCGGTGGGGCAATTCGATTCGCGCAACGGCGGATTTGGTTCGCAGCCGAAGTTTCCTCATCCTGTAGCGATCGATCTGCTGATCGATGTGGCGGCGCGCACCGGCAACGAGGGTGCGAAGGAAGCTGCCACGGTGACGCTGCGCAAGATGGCCCGCGGCGGCGTCTACGACCAGCTGGCCGGCGGGTTCCATCGCTATTCCGTGGATGAGCGCTGGGTGGTACCGCACTTCGAAAAAATGCTGTACGACAACGCGGGCCTGCTGACGAACTACGTGCACGCTTTCCAGACTTTTGTTGAGCCGGAGTTCGCGGCCGTGGCGCGGGACATCATGCGCTGGATGAACGAGTGGCTGAGCGATCAGGAGCGCGGCGGCTTCTACGCGTCGCAGGATGCGGATATCTCCCTTGACGACGACGGCGATTACTTTACGTGGACGCGCGAAGAGGCGGCGGAGGTCCTGACGCCGGAAGAGATGGCGGCAGCCGAACTGTGGTACGACATCGGCGACCTCGGCGACATGCACCACAATCCAAAAAAGAACGTGCTGTACCGGCGTTTTTCGGTGGAGGAACTCGGTCAGCGACTGGGACGCGATGCCGCGGCGGTCGCGCAGGACATTGAGAGCGCGAAGCGCAAGCTGTATGCAACTCGCCTGCAGCGGCCGACGCCGTTTGTCGACAAAACGATCTACACGGGCTGGAATGCGATGGCGATCTCCGCGTATCTGGATGCCGCACGGGTGCTCGACCTGGAGGCGCCGCGGGTCTTCGCGCTGCGCACGCTGGATCGGGTTCTGGCCGAGGGCTGGAGCGCTGAGGCAGGCCTGCTGCACGTTATCGCTTATCCCGAGGGTAAGGGCTCAGGCCAACCGGTTCCGGGTGTGCTCGACGATTATGCTCTGCTGACGCACGCCTGCATCGATGCCTGGGCGGCCACGGGGCAACTGCGGTATTACGAACAGGCAATGCGCCTGGCAGAGACCATGGTGAGCCGCTTCTACGACGCCGAGGGCGGGGGATTCTTCGACACCGAGCAGGGTGGCGGAGATAAGCTGGGCGCGCTGGTGGCGCGGCGCAAGCCGATGCAGGATTCGCCGACCCCGGCCGGCAATGCGACGGCAGCGGGCGCACTGCTGCGCCTGGAGGCGCTGAGCGGGCGCCAGGACTTCCGCGAGAAAGCCGAGGCGACGCTGGCGGCGTTTGGTGGCGTGATCGAGCACTACGGGTTATATGCCGGGAGCTATGGCCTGGCGCTGGAGCGGCTGCTGCTGCCTGCCGTGCAGGTCGTGATTATCGGTGAGGGGGCGGACGCACGCCGGCTGGCCGCCGTGGCGAATGCCCGCTACGCCGTGAACAAGACGGTGGTGGTGATGCGGCCGGAACAGGTGAAAGCAGGGGCGCTGCCGCCGGCGCTGGCCGAGACGCTGCCGAATCTTCCGCAACTGACCGCGGCACATACGAAAACCTTCGCGCTGGTGTGCCAGGGGAACACGTGCCTGCCTCCGGCGCAGTCGGCCGAAGAGCTGATCGAGCAGGTCAACGCCGGGTTGTGAGCGGGTTTTCAGCGCCACGCTGCGGCGATGCCGCGGGTACCGTGGGGTTCCGGGGCGAGCGCAGTTGAGGCGCTGCCGTTCTGCTATCCTCGACTGAATAAAACCTTCCAGGATTGGATAAAACCGTCCTTGATTGGATAAGACCGTCCAGCGACTGGATCAATCCGGCAGCACACAGGAGTACCGCCATGGCGAAGAGCGTGAACAAAGCGACCTTGATCGGCAACGTGGGCAAGGACCCCGAAGTGAAGTTTTTGCCCAGCGGCTCGGCGGTGGCGAACTTCACGCTGGCGACTTCGGAGCGATTCAAAGACAAGGGTGGCGAATTCCAGGAGCGCACGGAATGGCACAATCTGGTCGCCTATCAGAGGCTGGCGGAGATCGTGCGGGACTACGTTAAAAAGGGCGCAAAGCTGTATGTGGAGGGTCGCATCCAGACCCGGTCGTGGGACGACCAGCAGAGCGGCCAGAAGCGCTACCGGACGGAGATTGTGGTCAACGATCTGGTGCTGCTGTCGGGGCGCGGCGAGGGAGAATCGGGCGGGTATGCGCGCTCCGGTTCCTCCTACGATCAGCGGCAGCCGGCGCACGCCGACGAGCTGGTGCAGTCGACCGAGATTACGGACGACGACATTCCGTTCTAAAGGGCGTTTACGAGCTTTTGCGGGTTCCAACCCTGTCGAAAGCAAGCCCCTCCGCTTCGCTTCGGTCGGGATGACAAAATGTGAAGAGACCTCAGGGGCACCGCGCGAGCATTTAGCGGATCGGCTTGTGACCTGGGTCTGGCCTGCTTACTCTGTGCGCTCGACCAGGTCGTGATCGCTGGCGATGAGCGCGATATCGGCCATGTCGAGGAAGAGGCCATGCTCGACCACGCCGACCATGGCATCCAGCTCGGCGGCAATCTCATACGGGTCGTGGATCATGCGTCCCGCGCAGTCGAGGATGAGATTGCCCTCATCGGTGATAAAACGCGAGCCGTCGTCGTGCAATCGAATGCGGGGCGCAAATCCAAGCTCCTCAAGAGCGCGGCTTACGAGGGGCGCGGCCATCTGAATGACTTCGACGGGCAGTGGGAAATGCCCCAGCGTCTCCACGACTTTCGAGTCGTCGGCCACGACGATGAAGCGCTTCGATGCGCCGGCAACGATCTTCTCGCGCAGCAGATTGCCGCCACCTCCCTTGATGAGCTCGAGTCCCGGGGCAACCTCGTCAGCGCCGTCGATGGTGAGATCGAGCTGCTCGCACTCTTCGAAGCCGATGAAAGGGATGCCGTAGCTCCGGCCCAGATGTTCGCTGTCGATGGAACTCGCGACGGCACGGATCTTCAGACCGCGGTCGCGGACCTGTTCGCCCAGCAGCCGGATCCAGATCTGTGCCGTTGAGCCGGATCCGAGACCGAGGGTCATGCCAGGCTGAACGAATTCGAGCGCGCGCTGCGCTGCCTTCAGCTTCTGTTCGGCATGTTGGGGGCTGTTTCCGCTCATGGTCACACTGACAAGCTTACCGCCATTTTTCTCTTCGACGGCAGCCTGAATCTCACCCTGATACTGCCAGGGAAGGCTCCCGGCTGGATGCCTCCAGAATTTCTATGTCGGAGCGCGTGTACGTGCTGCGGATGTGGTCGTCGTTTCTGGAGAGCAGGACGTTGTGGTGATATAGCCCGGAACTTTGGGTTCCCGGGACGAAGGGGAAGCGCAGGGGGCGATTCCGGATCTGACGGACTTTGAATCCGGAGCGCAGCGCATTGACGTGAAGCCACACGTCGTCGGCTTTGGGGCAGAGGGCGACGAAGGCATCGCCGGCGCGTTTCAGATGGGCCAGAAACGCCGGTGGATAGATGCATCCGGAGACGCCGGTGGCGAAGTGAGCAAAGCTGGGCTGCGTGGAATGGCAGGGCTGCCAGCTGCGATAAGGGGCGAGCGCGCCGCCGGAGGTGTGAATCTGGTGCGCACGGTAGCAGTTGATGCCATCGGAGTATTCGCGATGAGCGCGCACCAGACCTTCAAGCCACCAGCGGGGGTAGAGAAGATCGTCGTCGGCGGTGACCAGAGGCGCGGAAAAGCCGTCGTTAGCGAGGAGATATGGAAAGTACTTGGTGTGCGGTCCGTAGTTATCGGCGAGGCGTACTTCGAGAC
This sequence comes from uncultured Acidobacteriota bacterium, assembly GCA_963825195.1. Lineage (GTDB taxonomy): Bacteria > Acidobacteriota > Terriglobia > Terriglobales > Acidobacteriaceae > Palsa-343. The sequence continues at coordinate 1,017,927 of CAWGSD010000005.1, read as the reverse complement.
CGCGATCCACGAGTCGGCGCAGGCCGGCAGGCAGACGCTCCATGTCGGCGGGATTGTCGAGCCAGAGGATGAGGTGAGAGGGGAGCAGAGAGCCGGCAGCGATCGATTCGATGACGAGATGGACGCTGCTGAGCCGTTCTCCATAAGTCGTGAGGGAGACCACGGGTCCGCCGGGGGAGACCACGGGCGCGCTGGAGCGCCGATTGCGCAGGATCAGGCGGCGCAGCTGGATCTTCGTGACTTTGATTTCGTTGCGCAGCAGGAACAGCCAGACCTCGAGTGCCTGGGTGGCGATGCCGGCGGGTGAAGATGTGGCTTCCAGGATCGATTCCTCTTTTGGGCTTCGCTGGGTGAGATTTCAATACACGAGCGTTTTGTCCGCCGAGTCCTCGACCTGGCGGGCGGTGCCGCGCTCCAGAACGCCGCGGTAGACAGTCTCCATGCGGGCGGCACGCTTTGCCCATTCGTACCGTTGCGCGAACTCCCAGGCGCTGCGGGACATCGCATTCTTCTGTTCCACCGTCATCGAAGCAAAGCAGTCGATGGCGGCAGCCAGATCGCGCGCGACCTGGGGCGGGCTGGTCACAGGGACTTTGATGCCGGTGGCCGGTGAGATAACGTCGCCGGCTCCGTGCAGGTCGAGGGCGATGACAGGCAGGCCGCGTGCCATGGCCTCGAGAATCTGCACCCCCAGCGTCTCGCGCAGGCTCGTAAAAAGAAGGAGGTCGTGCTGGCGGTAAGCTGCGTCGACCTCGGCCATGGAAAGGCGTCGTCCCGCCCAGACGACCCTGTCGGTCAGGCTGCGCGTCCTGATCATCTCGCGCACGGCTTCTTCAGGAAGCCCGTTGCCCACGATCGTCAGCACAGCAGGGTGACGCACCTGCGCGAAGGCGTCGAGGGCCAAAGGAAGGGCTTTGCGGGGAAGCATCCTGCCTACCCAGATGACGCGCAGAGGCGTAGCGTCTGCCCTAAAGCTTCGCGGTTCAGGAGTAATGTCGTCGGGGGTAACTCCCATCTCGAACTCCAGGCGCGCGTCCGCCCGATCCAGCCTGCGCATAATCGCGAGCGTGTCGGCATTGGCCGCGAGCAAAACACTCATGCGCGAGAGCCAGCGCCTGTGCACGGGAGAGTAAGAAAGTGAAGCCGTCAGCAGCGTGCGCGCGCGTTCCTGCCAGCGTGCCGCGCCGAAGTAGCGGAGCATCTCCGGGGGCGCTGTCTGCCCGCCGCCCACCGGGCCGAAGATCGTCGGCAGGCCCAGGCGCCAGAGCTGGGTCGGGACGTGGACGCTTTCGTAAGTCACGTGATGTGCCAGGTCAAATTTGCGTTCCCGATGAAGCTCCCTGGCTACCCTGACGGCGCACAGCTGCCACAGGAAATAGTGGAGGCCGGTTCCTGTTCGCAGAAGTCCGGTGGGAACAGTGACCCAGGCGAACGACAGGTTCGGCATCGGATTGCGACGCAGGTAAGCCTCAATCGCGGCCTGGCCCTCGCGACGGGTCAGGACGGTTACGCGCATGCCGCGTTGCGCAAGGTGGAGCGCCCAGTTCCAGCCGTTGCCCGGCTCCGATCCTGAGTCCGGCTTGCAGGCATAGGCGGAAAGCAGCACATTCATGGCAAGATGGGTCTCCACAGCGCAGGCTTCCGGGGAGTTATTTGTATTATGAGCCACAGCGAGGGGGGATGAGCAGGCCGATCGGCACGCGCAGCTTACTCCGGATAGACAGAATCCAACTCTCGCGGCCCTTTCGTCAACCTGTTTATGTCAATTCAGGGCGCATGTTACAATAGCGCACCTGCTGAGCCAAATCTCAGAAACTCCTCCCCCGAGATCAGCCTGGTAGCGGACGGTACGAGTTTGCAAGCTGTATGAAGTCACGACCAGACGCTTTCTGCTAATACTCTCAACGCGATGGAGCTGAGTCATCATGCTCAAAGAAATGACCGGGATCAGGGAATCGTCGAGGTTGCTTGAGCAGCTATCGCTGGATCGAAGTTCAGCCGAGCTCGAAGAGCAATATCAGCGTGCGAAACCGTATCCATACATCACAATCGACAACATGTTCGATGCGGCGCTGCTGGATCGGCTGCTCGCCGAGATGTCACCGAGCGAGCAGGCGAAGTGGATTTACCACAATACGAGAGAGTGCGACAAACTCGGGCAGAAATCGGCCGCCTCTCTGGACGCTGCGGGATACGAGCTGGCTTCGCTGCTGCACTCGGCTCCTTTTCTGTATCTTCTCTCGGAGATCACGGGCATATGGAATCTGTTGCCGGATCCGTATATGCACGGCGCCGGCTACAGCATCATCCCGAGCGACGGGAAGTTCGATGTTCATGTCGACCTGAATGCCGATACGACGATCGGGCTGACGCGGCGCCTGGTTCTGATTGTTTATCTGAACAGGGACTGGAAGCCGGAATACGGCGGTCAGCTGGAGTTATGGAACCAGGACGCGACGAGGAAGGTCGGCGCGATCGAGCCTGTCTTTAACCGGACGCTGCTGATGGAGATTTCGGATCAGAACTACCACGGCATAGCGCCGGTGACGGAACCGAATGGGCGCTCGCGTCACTCATTCATGGTCTACTACAACACGGCCGGGGAGATTCTGGGGAAGGATGCGGGCGTGCACAGTTCGCTGTACGCGCCGGCCTGTTACCGCCAGAAGCAGACAGCCTCGAAGATCGCACGGCGGTGGCTACCGCCGGCTATATTCGATCGGATTCGGCACTCGAAATGACAGCCGTCAGACGCTGACCGCGGAGAACCGCGGTCAGCGCCGCATACGACAGCGGCCTACTGCTGATAGCCGACGAAGAGCGGCAGACGCCACCCGGTGTTGGCAGAGGACGTAATCTGCTTGCTCGTTCCGGAACGCGTCTCTTTGATCTGAATCGCGTATCCGCATCCGGTGCAGTACGCCTGCTCCGAATACATATACGAGACCTGGGCATCGGTGGACTGAAACGCCACATTGGACGACGGCACCGACTGTGACGGGTAGATGAGGGCACCCAGCAGCTCGGTCTTGCCGCCCGCGGTGGTATTGATGACCGTGCCCGGGCGCTCGGTCTTCATCCCCAGCAGCCACAACGTACCGGCATTGGTGATCTTCGTGCCATTGACTTCATCGTCGAGCTGCCGGGCCCATACCTGCTGTCCTTTCTGGATGGTGAAGCCTTCGATGTCGACGTCCTCCAGATAGAGATTGCCGGCGCCGGGAGAGCTGTAGTAGGTGTACTTCCCGTTTTTGATCACGACGGGACGGCTGCCGCGATGATCGATTTTCATCCCGTAACCAAACTGTTCGACGACCAGAGGTGTCGTGCTGTTGCTGGTGACGATGAGGCGAATGCCTCCGCCGTTCGTGCCCGATGAACTGCTGTTGATAATGGACGAGAAGCCGACGATGCGATCAACAGAATCGGGAACGGTGACATCTGCCTCGTTGTAGGCGAGGTAAGGCTCGAAGGGGAAATAGATGGTGTGTTTCCCGCCGTTCATCAGCGTCTGCAGGCCGGCGGTGTCTCCATACCAGCGCGGCACGAAGGCCGCCCAGTCGCTGAGACTGCTGCTGACGAACGATGGGGTGGGATTGATAGTCAGGCCGAGGCTGCCGTCTGCCACATTACCGGTCAGGGTCATCGGGTTGCCAACCAAATGCTGAGAGATGGAACCGGTGAGGGCCGCCGGGTATCCGCTCATGGTGCTGGACAGCGTCTGCTTGTAGCCGCTGGAGGTGATGTTCCTCAGGTACATGGTGTTGTTGGTCTGGAGCGCGGGATTGGCGCTGGTGCCTCCAGTAAGAGTGCCGTCGATCAGGACCACGAACCCGTTGTTGTTGGTCACCGCAGGCACCGTGTTCACACTGGTCAGCCCGAGAATGCTGATGGGCTGGTTGAGGTCGCGAATGCCGGCGACACTCTGACCCTTGAGGCTGATGTTCTCCATGGTTGCGCTGTACTCGGCGTTGGCGAGGTCGATGCCGACATCGAATCCCTGGATGGCGGTGTCCCGAATCATCAGCGGGCCGGAGTATTTGCGGGTTAGATCGATGCCGGAATAAGCCTTGCCGTCTTCGCTGGTGATAACGACATCATGAATGGATCCGGTGTTGTTGGAGATGTAGTTCAACGCCGTCGCACCAGGATTATCCGGCCCGATGCTGAAGCCCAGGTCCCAGATATTCTGCCGGAATGACTCGTTCCCCGAGATATTCGGCGTAAGAATCAACGGCTTCGGTTGCGTGGAATCGCCGAATCCCGCGGCTGCCGGCTCCAGACGGATGACGCTGGCGCCTGGTCCGGCGCCCTGCAGCGTCACACAGCACCCAACCCACTCGAGCGTGTCATGAACGAGATAAGTCCCGGGCGGAAAGTAGAGAGCCTTGGGAAGTCCGTAGTAGTCCTGTGTCGTCGAGCTTCTGCCGTCGGCAAGCGCAGCCTGGATGGCGGCAGTATCGTCGGTAACGCCATCGCCCACCGCGCCGTAGGTTTTCACCGAAGTCATAAACCCCGCTGGAAGGCTCAGAGGAGTCGTTGAAACGGCGAGCGCTTTGGTTTCAGTGTCGAGTGTAGCGGGGCGAGTGCCGCCGGGAACCGCGGTCGTACCGCAGGCGGTGAGGAGTAAGCAGACAGTTGTGAGCAGTGGAACGGCTCGTGTGAAGGTCGTGAGCGGGCACACTTCTCGTCCGCTCGCGGAGCGAGCTTTTGAAACAGGGGGGAGGATTTGCATCTCTCTACCGTGCCACAGAGTGGAGGGGAGGGAAACATCACAAAAGTGTCATGGAGAAAGGGCGAAAAATTCCTGTGGAAAGCGGCGTTTCCAGTGGCGGGGCTGTGGATTTCGGATTTTCGCGGAAGCTGTCCTGTTGCTTGCGGGGTGGATCGAATGCTGGTTGCAAACTGGATAATCTGCGCTTGCGGGGACGAAGCGAAAACTTGCTGTTGAAGTCATCAGCGTCCCGCGTTGTTCAGTGGAGGTCCGGCGGAAATCGTGGTGTCGATTTTGGGACGGTTGATGATGCCGATGTTAGGTTTAGGCTGGTCCCGGCACCATAGGCACACCCCGTCGGGCGGTCCGCGCGATCCAGTAACCCGAGTCTTCACTCTGGCGTAATCGAATAGTAATTTGTCACGAAAAAAAAATATATTCCGTGGTGTTGGGCGATGCTTTCGAATGAAATTCAGGCTAATATGAGCGTGCGGTCCCCCTCCGCAGGATCTCGAACGATTCATACAGTTCACCACAGCTCTCCAGCGGGCAGTGGGAACTGAAGGCTCCGGCAATCCAGCTTCTGGTGCCTTGTCGAGCATTAGCGCCAGGATTACAGCCCTCGCAAGATTGGGCGGAATTCCTGTTCGAGGAAATACCTTATGGGATTACGGCAGGTTATTCCTGAGACGGCATCCGAGTCTCCCGAAGTTGAAACCATCGCCGCAATTGGGTCAGAAAGTCTCCCGCAGGAAAGGGAATTGTTGCCATGGTTTCGCGTTGTTCTGGAGCGGCTGCGATATCAGCATCTGCTGCAGGACGGAATGTATGCGCGGCTGCGAACGGTTGTGCCGTTTGCAGCGCTGTTCTTTGTATGGTTTCGCGCAACTTATGCGAAGCGGGCCTTCAGCACGGCCGGATTCGCGAACAGTTCCATCACTCTGCGCCACCTTCTTCTGGGTGTGCTGGTAGCCGCGGTCTGGTGGTTCGCCGCGCGGCCAGGAAAGGAGCCGTTTCGCGGCCTGCGCGATCGGCTGCAGGCGGAGTTCCGATCGACTCTGCTGGCCTCGTTCCTGTGCGGTCTTGTTCTTTTTCTCGGATGCAAGACGCATCTGGGAGATATGGAGAGCGCGCTGCTGGGGGCCTGGCTGGGCGGCGGACTTGCATGCGGCTCTCTGATTCTGCTGCTGGGCGCCCTGATGGCCTCCGCCGGGATCGTGCGCTATCCAGGGAGACAGAAGAAGGCGCTCATTATTGGCACCGGCCGCCGCGCATCGCTGCTGCGCAGAGTGGCGGAGAGCAGCGAATCGCGTCTCGAGATCATCGGCTGCCTCGACGATCAGTATCTGGGAGCGGACCGAAAGCATGACAAGTATCTGGGGCGGCTGTCGGTTCTGCCGGAAATGCTGAAGGCGCATCCGGTAGAGCTGGTGCTGATCGGCCTGCCCATTCGCTCGCACTACGAAAGTATTCAGCGGGTGATAGCGATGTGCGAAAGCATCGGTGTGGAATGCCAGTACATGCCGGATGTCTTCGTGACCTCACGCGTGACGCTGCAGCACTCAGCCGCGCCGTCGGGCTTTGCTGTGCTGGGGGATCCACCGCGCGGCATTCGCCGCTGGATCAAGCGCGGAATCGATGTGATGGTCGCCGGGCCGATTCTGCTGCTGGTGCTGCCGCTGATGGCCCTGATCGCGCTGGCGATCAAGGTCACCAGTCCCGGCCCCATTTTGTTTGCCCAGCAGCGGTACGGCTTTAACCGGCGGCGTTTCAGGATGCTGAAGTTCCGGACGATGGTCGAGGACGCGGAGCTGCACCAGGCTGCGCTGGAATCGATCAACGAGGCCGCAGGTCCGGTCTTCAAGATTAAAGCCGATCCCCGGATCACGAAGATCGGCAGATTCCTGCGGCGCACTTCGCTGGATGAGCTGCCGCAACTGATCCACGTGCTGCGCGGAGATATGTCGCTGGTGGGGCCGAGGCCACTGCCGCTGCGCGATGTAGCGCGATTCGACCAGCCCTGGCTGCTGCGCCGCTTCAGTGTTCCTCCCGGACTGACGTGCCTGTGGCAGATCGGGGGAAGAAGCGAGACAAAGTTTGACGAGTGGATCAAGCTGGATCTGCAATATGTGGATGAGTGGTCGCTGGCTCTGGATCTTCGCATCCTGGCACGAACGATTCCCGCGGTGTTCCGGGGAACCGGGGCGGTCTGACTGTCCTGGCTTACCTGCGTTAGGCTCGGGCGCGGAGGAAGAAGCAGCGTGAGGAAGTGATGGAAGAGGCGAATCGGATAACTCGGGCAAACGTGCTGGGGATCGGGGTCAGTGCGATCTCCATGCAGGATGCTGTCCGTTGCACGGACCGTCTGCTGCAGCAGGGCGGGCGCGGGTACATCTGCGTGACGGGCGTGCACGGGATCATGGAAGCACAGGCTGACGCGGAGTTCCGCAAGATTCTGAACTCATCGTTTCTGACCACGCCCGATGGCATGCCTACCGTGTGGGTAGGGCACTGGCAGGGACTGCGGAACATGAGCCGTGTATATGGACCGGACTTTATGCTCGAAGTCTGCCAGCTCTCGGTGGAGCGGGGTTATCGGCACTTCCTCTACGGGGGCAGGCCCGGCGTCGCGGAGCAACTGCGGGACAAGCTGACGGCGAGATTTCCGGGGCTGCAAATTGTGGGAACTTATACGCCGCCTTTCCGGCCGCTCAATGCGGAGGAAGAGGCTGAACTTACCAGGCGGATGGAAGAGGTCCGGCCTGACATCCTGTGGTGCGGGCTGAGCACGCCGAAGCAGGAACGTTTTATGGCGCAGTACTCGGGCCGGTTGCCGGTGAAGCTCATGGTCGGAGTGGGAGCGGCTTTCGACATCAACAGCGGAAATCTGAAGGATGCTCCGGACTACCTGAAGAAGATGGGGTTGCAGTGGCTGCACCGGATGATCCTGGAACCGAGGCGCCTCGCCCGGCGCTATCTGACCAACAACCCAAAATTTCTCTGGCTGATGTCTCTGCAGCTGAGCGGCCTGAGACGTTACAGGCTGGAGTAAGCAGGATGAGACCGCTGCACATCACCTTTGCGCACAATCGCTATCTGTATCGCGGGGGCGAAGACGAATCCCGGGAACAGGAGATGGCGATGCTGCGCGCGCAGGGGCACACGGTGTCGGAATACGTTGTGGACAACCGCGATGTGCCGAAGGGCAGCTATGTATCGGCGGGTCTGCGGTCGGTGTGGAATGGGGTGGAGCACGAGCGCATGCGGAAATACCTGCGCTCGGCGCGTCCCGACATCCTGAAAGTCGACAACTATTTCCCGCTTCTGTCTCCGGCTATCTTCGACGCGGCCAAAGCGGAGGGAGTGGCGACGGTTCTGTCGGTGCGGAATTATCGCCTGGTGTGTCCGGCCGCGACGCTGTATCGCGATGGTCATGTGTGCACCGACTGCGTCGGCCATCGCCTGGCGACGTCCGCCATCCGACACCGTTGTTATCGGGACAGCTCTCTGCAATCGGCGGCTGTGGTCCTGAGCAATACGTGGGCGCATCTGCGCGGAACCTGGCAGAGGTCAATCGATCAATACATTGCGGTGAGCCGCTTCGTGAAGGAGCAATTGATCCAGGGAGGATTTCCCGCAGAGAAGATTGCGGTGAAGCCCAACTGCATCGCGGACACAGGAATGGGCGATGGAAGCGGGCATTACGCTCTCTTCGTTGGCCGCCTGACCGCGGAAAAAGGAGTCCGCGTTCTTCTCGAGGCATGGCGCCAGATCGGCTCAGCGATGCCCCTGAAGATCATCGGCGATGGACCGCTGGAAGCGGAAATTCGGGCGTCGCTGCCGCAGTTGCCCGGGGTCGAGTATCTGGGGCGCCGGTCTATCGCTGAGGTTTGCGAATCTCTGGGCCGTGCCACTGCTCTGATCTTTCCTTCGGAATGGATGGAGCCGTTCGGGCGCACCATCATTGAAGCCTACTCGAAGGGAACTCCGGTGATTGCAGCCGATACGGCGCCGATGCGCGACATGATCGAGCACGAGGTTACCGGTTTGCTCTATCCGACGGGAAGCGCGGATGCATTGGCCGGCGCGGTTCGCGCATTGCAGGCGGACGCGCAAAGACTGAGGGCGATGCGGGCGCGGGCGAGGGAGCGCTATATGAGGGATTATTCGGTGGAGCGGAATTACGCGGCGATGATGGAGATTTTCAGCCGCGTGCTTCCGGGTGATGGCAGGATCGCGCAGTCCCCCCGCAGCGCGGCAACAGGCACAGAGGCGGAAAAGACAAGCAGGCAGGCGGCCAATATTCCGCTGATGCCGGCGGTCGGGAAAAACGGGTTGAGGGAGCAGCTATGAGCGAAATAACACCGGTGTCAGCATCCGGCAATGCACGATCTGTCGCGATCACCGGCTCAGGCCAGAGCGGCACGCCGATGTCCAGCGGCCCTGCGCCGCAGCAGACTCTTCCAGGCCTGCTGCGTATTCTGCGGGCACGGTGGAAGCTGGGTGTCTGCACCAGCGTGGCCATGTTTGTGCTCGGGGTGCTGATCTGCTTCATGATTCGCTCCTATTCGGCCACCACCATTATCGAGATCAACCGCGACGATCCGGGCAATCAGCAGCCGGGGATGGCGAACGGGGCGGCGCTGACCTCGGACGAGATTCTGGCGGAGGTGCAGACGGATCTGAACGTTTTGGAGACGGACGATAATCTGGCGCTTTCGGTGATTGACAAGCTTCACCTGCTGAAGGTGAGCCCGTTCCGCAAGGCTGTCGATGCTGCGGAGGCCGGCCGGCCGCTGAGCCAGTCGCCTCGTACGCGCGATAAGGTGCTGAAGGTTTTCCGTTCACATCTCAAGGTGGACAGCCCGGTGGGAACGCGCCTGATCACGATCATCTACAAGAGCTCCAATCCTGTTCTTGCATCGGAGATCACGAACACCTTCGCGAAGGCCTTCATCGACGACACGCTTTCGCGCCGGCAGCGCTCCATTGTCGACTCGACGGAGTGGCTGCATCAGGAGCTGGCCGATCTGAAGGCGAAGATGCAGGACTCCCAGCAGAAGCTGGTGGATTACGAGCGCAACACAGGGCTGGCGGGCGTTCAGGTCACAGGGGCGGCAGCCGGGAACGGCAATGCGACGGTCTCGGTTTCCCCGGAAAATACGGTCACCGGGCGCCTGCTGGATCTGAACCAGGAACTAACGACCGCGGAAGCCAATCGCATTTCGGCGGAAGCGATTTACCGCCTGGTGCGCACGCATAATCCCGAAGTGGTGCTGGGGCTGGGCTCGATGTCGGTGGCGACGCGGGCCGGAGAGCAGAACGCGATCACCCCTGAAAGTATCAACCTGATCAGCACATTGCGCGCGGAGCAGGTGGATCTTAACCGGCAACTGGCCGCGGCAGTAGTGAAGTATGGCGAGAAGAATCCGCGGCGGATTCAGCTGCAGCAGCAGGTTGATTCCATCACGCGGCAGATCCAGTCCGAAATGGATCGCATCCGCCTGCGCGCTGCCAACAACTATCAATACGCAAAGCTGAACGAGGACGCCATTCGCGGCAAGTTCCAGCAGCAGGAAACCGCTGCCAACGATATGGCCGATAAGACGGTGAGGCTGCAGATGCTGGCCCAGGAGGCATTCTCCAACCAGACTCTGTACGAAGACCTGTATTCGAAGCTGCAGGGCGCCACGCTGGCGTCGGGAACCCGGGCCACGCGGATCGATGTGGTTTCCGACGCGATTCCCGCAGGGATTCCGAGCACGCCGAAATGGGGACTTTATCTGGTTGCGGACTTTGCTCTGTCGCTGTTTCTGGGCATGACGGCCTGCTTTGTCAGGGAGAGCTTCGATCAGACGGTCCGCACGCCGGATGACATCGAGAGTCTGCACGGGGTGGCGCTGCCCGGGTACATCCCACGGCTGGAGGCGATCCTGGGCTCGGATCCGATCGCCGGCCAAAGTCCGCTGATCGATCTTCCACGGTCGCCGTTCTCGGAGGCTTTCCGGGCTCTGCGCACGGAAGTGTTGACGCAGCTGCCTTCGTCAGTCACGCGCACCATGCTGATCACCAGCGCGCTGCGGGGCGCGGGCAAGACGACGGTAGCTTATAACCTCGCCGTGGCCCTCGCGCAGCACGGCTACCGCGTTCTGCTGATGGATGCGGATCTGCGCAATCCCACATTGCACCGGATCTTCCCCTGCAATCTTGCGCCGGGCCTGAGCGATGCATGCGCGAATGCTGTGTCGGCGGAGGTGCCGAGGATCGTGCCTCATGCATCGCTCCCGAACCTTTTCCTGCTGCCTGCGGGCACGCACCCCGAACTTCCGGCAGAGCTGCTGGGCGGTGCTCGCTTCGATCAGGTACTGCACAATGTGTCGGCTGGATATAACTATGTCCTCATCGACAGCCCGCCGATATTGAGCGTGACGGATGCGTCGGTGCTGGCGTCGAAGGTCGAGGCCATCATCTCGGTGGTGCGTTCGCGGCGTACGACCAGGCTGGAGCTGGCGGCGCTGATGAAGGTGCTGCGCCGCAGCCGCGCTCCGGTACTCACGTTTGTGATGAACGACGTGCGTTACCCGTCGGTGGATGGCTTCTACACGTACAACTACCCACGAACGAAGGAGGACCAGCTTGCCGCACACGTATAAATTACGCTTCAGGTTCGCCGCTTCGTGGGCTCTTGCGCTGCTCACTCCTGTGGTGCTGGCAGGGGGTCGTGTGAGCGCGCAGAATACCCTTCCGGCGCCGCATGTTGGCGGGGAAGGCAGCTTCGACTCAGCCGCCACAACCGCGAACGGCGACCAGCCGGTGAGACGGCGGCTGACGCCGCTGGGGCCGGTGCCGGACGATTTCTCCAGGCTCAAACTGGCTCCGGGCTTTCTGCTCAGCATGGAGGTCTACGACACGCCTGAATACTCGATTGAAATTCGCATCGATCCTGCGGGTGATGTCGCGATACCCATGCTGCCGCCGGTTCACGTTGCAGGCATGACGCTGGCGCAGGCATCGGCGAAGATTGCATCGTCGCTGCGTGACGGCAAGATCCTCAACAATCCCCAGGTAAACCTGAATGTCGAGGAGTATGCGGGCAGCGAAGTAACGGTGCTGGGCGAAGTTCACAACCCGGGGCGCATCGAAATGCTGGCGCCGCGGCGTCTCGATGAAGTGGTCGCGATGGCCGGCGGCGAGACCGAGTACGCCGGCGGCACGGTGCAGATCCGGCACCCGGGCGGCACAAACGGCCAGCAGCAGGAGGTGAAGTTCGCCCGGAATGGCAGCGACGCCGATGCGGAGAACGTGGTGGTGCAGCCGGGCGATGTGGTGACGGTGAAGCGGGCAGGGATCGTCTACGTGCTGGGAGGCGTGGCCCGCCCGGGCGGCTATGTGATGCAGGAGGGCGGGAACCTCGACGTGACTCAGGCCATCGCGCTGGCGTACGGAACGACCATGCCGGCGGCGGTGAACTCCATGCGGCTGATTCGCAAGACCGACGACGGAAAAGTGGAGCAGATCCACATTCCTTACCGGGACATGGTTAAAGGGAAGGTGCCGCCGATGCGGCTGCAGGCACAGGATGTGATCTACGTGCCGATCAGCAAGGTGAAGACGGTAATCACGGCCGGACTAGTAAATACGGGGGTAGCGGCCGCGGTGATTTACCGGTAATATGCGGCGATCCGGGCGTGCAATGGCCTCGCAATGATTGCGATTGCGCCCAGTGAAGACGGGGCTGTTCCCTCGCACAACGAGCAGAGCCAGCCCCTTAGTCATCAGCCCTGAGTCAGAAGATGGAAGCTTCTCCATGATGATGCACCGAGAATACGCGCCGCAGAGAGAAATGCCGCTTCTCTACTGGGCGACGTTTCTCTACATGGTGGGCGTTCCTAACTTCCTGCACTTCGACACCTCGGGCCGGACGCACGCGAACGGACTGTTCAACATCACTTCTGCCTGCGAGATTCTGATCGCGTTCACCGCCGCGTACGCACTCTTCCTGACGGTGATTCTGGAACAGCGCACCGGCTCGCTGCGGAAGATGCGGTTTACGGCGGGGCTGTGGATGCCGCTGCTCGCGATTTTCGCGGTTGCGACGGTTTTGCAGCCGGCGAGCCGCCTGACCATCCATACGAGCAAAGATATTCTCATCGGCTTCTACCGCATCTTCGAATGGCTGGTGGGCTTCGGCGTGATCCTCGCACTGTGCCGACGCGTTCCGCGGGAGTATCGGACGCAGGTGGTTGTGGATCTGATCGGCCGAGCCGCATGGACCTGGGTGGTGATGGTATGGCTCTTTCTTCCGATCATGCCCTCGCAGGTCTACGGAGAATCGGAAGGCATGCCGGAGGCGGCTTCGCGTCTGGGCGGGCAGTTCCTGGCTCCTTCGTATCTCGCCACGCTGGCCATTGCCGCTTTCTTTTATGCGCTGCTGATTGTTCCTCCGGGAATGCTGCGCAGAGTGGGATGCTTCGTCGCAGCTATCACCCTGGTGCTCGCCCATACCAGAATTGAGCAGCTTAGTTTTCTGATCCTGCTCTTTGTCTATGCGGTTTTCCTGTCGCGCAAAGTTTCGCTGAGAGTTCTGGCGCTGGGGTTGGTTGGGGTTGCGACCGGACTGGCGATGATCTTTCGGGAGACGATTGTCGGCTATCTTGCCCGGGGGCAGACGGTGCAGACACTGGGAACGCTCGATGGCCGGCTTGCGGTTTGGCAAGCCAGTCTGGAGGCGGCGCGGCAAAGACCGTATCTGGGATACGGCTTTGTGGTCGGAGCGAGGGATGCAATTCGCGACTATTGGAAGCAGACCAACTGGATTCCTCCGCACGCTCACAATGAGTATCTGCATGCCCTGATCACAGGAGGTATTTTCGCAGCGGTTCTGGTGATCGCGATTTATGGGCGGCTGCTGTGGTCGGCCGTGCGCTCATCCAGACGCGATGCGTGCGGCACCTTTCTCTTTCTGCTCTCGATTCTGTTTTTCGTGCGATCGCTCGGCGGATCGAACTTTACGATTGGTTATACGAGAGCCGGCGCAGCGTTTCTGCTGACCTATATCGCCACTGTATCCAGAGATCCACAGAAAGAACCCGTGTGGATTCCATCGATTGACCACCACCGCCCGGCAGAGCCAGCCTTCGAGGAATCTGGCAGCATGGTTGCGGTTTAGTTTTTAAAAGGCGAGCCCACATTTTGGCGATCCCGAATTACGGTAATGAATCCGGCTTGGTCTCCCGCCTGATGAAGCGGATGGGGGGCGGCCGCACGCCCGCAGCGCTCTTCGATCAGGCGCTGGTGAGCGGCGCGAACTTTGCCACCAACGTGCTGCTGGCCCGGGCCTTCGGCATCAGGGAATACGGCGTCTTCGCGCTGGCATGGATCGCGGTGCTGTTCGTCAACAGCCTGCAGTATGCGCTGATCATCACGCCGATGATGAGTATCGGGCCGAAGCAGGAGGCAGCGGACCGGCCGTCCTACTACGGTTCTGTGGTTGTACAGGAACTGGTGTTCGCGCTGCTGGGGGCGGGACTGATGTACGCCGGCGTTTCGCTTTCCACGGTCTTCTATCCCAAATGGGGAGTCGGTTTTCTCGCGCTGCCCATCAGCGTGGCAACGGGGGGATACCTGCTGCAGGATTTCCTGCGCCGCTACTTCTTCTGCACCCGGCAGAGCAAGATGGCGCTGGCCACGGACATCGTGAGCTATCTCAGCCAGCTGCCGATTCTTTTCTGGATCTCGATCCGGCACACCGCCACGTTGTCGGCCGCGGTGTGGATCATCGGGGCCACGTCGCTGCTGGGGTTCCTGGCCTGTATTCGCTGGATGGAGCGGATCCGATTCGAGGCGGCAGCCTTCCGCCAGGTATTCATGCGCCACTGGCGGATGTCGCGCTGGCTGGCGCCGTCGGCTTTCATGCAGTGGGGGGCGGGCAATCTGTTTCTGATGGCCGCGCCGGTATATTACGGCGCCGCAGCTTCCGCATTGCTGCGGGCCGCGCAGAATATCGTGGCGGTGGCGCACATCTGGTTCCTGGGGCTGGATAATGTGGTGCCGGCGGAGGCCGGACGCCAGGTGCGGGTGAACGGCACCAACGGCATGCTGCGCTACATCAGGAAGATTCTGCTGCAATGGGGCGGTGTAACTCTGGCTTTCACATCGGTCATTGCAGCATTTCCGGGGTTCTGGCTGAAGATCACCTACGGAAACAAGTATGCGGCCGATGTTTCGGTGCTACAGCTCTACGCGCTGCTGTACCTGTTCACGTTTGTCTCCGGACCGCTGCGCGCTGCGCTGCAGGCGATTGAATATACGGCGCCGATCTTCTGGGCCTATCCGGCGCTGATTGCTTTTTCGGCTGCGCTGGCCGGGCCGTTTGCGCGCACCCTGGGGCTGACCGGCGTATTGCTGGGGATGTGCGCCACGCAGTTGATCTTCCAGAGCATCATTGGCGTGGCGCTGATCCTCCGGGTGCGGCGCATGCGAGCGGAATCCGACATGAAAGCAGTGGAATGCTACGAAACCAGCTGAGAAGGTTCGCTCAGGGTGTGCATTGGATACGCGAAGCTTTTGAGGGCAGCGGAGAATTGGGTTCGAGCGGCGAAGAACGTCTCCGGATTGGGCCGGCGCTGGCTTTTAGCTGCATGCTCGCTCTGCTGCTGAGCGGATGTTCTGCTTCTGCGACGGTCTTTACAGTGACCGCGCCTAACCTGACCATGCACGCGGGTGACCCTGTCCCGCCGCTGATTTTCAGAGTCTCTGCCTACGATGGCAGCTATGCCAGCCACTTCGATGGCGAACCGGCCCTTGCAACGACGGCGAGTTCGGCTTCGGCGCCGGGAACGTATCCCATCACCGTTGCCGCCGGGACTTTCAAAACAGTTAACCCAGCGGATCGAATTCAATATGTCAGCGGACATCTGACGGTACTACCGGCTGGCCCAGCCGGTGCCCACCTCACTGCGCATGTCGTGTATCCGCGTGGCTTTCTTGACGGCCCTGCGCCTTATGCAGCGATCGACGTCACGCACAATCCGATTGCGAACCTGGTGGGCGATTGCCGTACGGATAATGCGAAGGCATTTTCGCTGCTGTTGAGCCAGAACGGACGGCGCAACTCCGGGACAGCCAACGGCGGGTCCATACCGCTGTATCTCTACTTCCCGCCCGGATGCTATGCGACCAGCCAGCCGGTAACGATTTACGGAAACACCTGGGCATTGTGGGGAGCGGGACCGCAGAGTTCTGTGATTCGCCTGCTGCCCAACTCCGCGGCGTTCAACACAGGTAGCCCGGTTCAGTTCTTCAGCCCGGAAAGCGTTCACGGCAATCAGAATTTTCGGGAATATGTCTACAACCTGGGATTCAGCATCGGAGCGGGTAATCCCGATGCGATTCCCTTCACGTCAGTCCAGAACAACACGGGAGCGGTGCGCAATGTGCAGATCTGGGCGGACGACTCCCAATGTCCTTACGCCATCAGCCTCCGGCGCGCTTATCCGGGGCCGATGCTGTTCCGGGATGTTGCGATTTATGGATGCAAGGCAGCTTTCTCGTCCAATCAGAATGAGTACAGCGTGACCATGGAGGGCGTGACCACCGAGGCGCAGACCGAGACTGCTTTCGACGTCGGTTCGATGAAGGTGAGCCTGCGTCACTGGCTCAGCGATAACCCGGTGCGAGCGATGCACGTTTACGGAGGCGCTGCGAGTGTGGCCATCCTGGATTCGACGCTGCTCGATGGCGCGCCGGATCAGACGGGCATCGAGGTGGACAGGGGCGCGTCCGCGTACATCAGAGAACTGACCGGCAGCGGCTACGGCATCACGGAAGAGGACAACGGTGCGGGGACAGCGGCCCGTCACACTGGAAATATCGCACAGTCGTGGACGGGATCGGCCAGCACCGTCTTCGACAGCGGCGAGACGGCAGACTCTCTGCATCTGCCGGTGAACGAAACACCGGACCCCGGCGATGGCGATCCGGCTGGATGGACCGCGCTGAGCGCAGACCCGTCGCGCTGGGCGGAGGAGATCGCGCATGCACGAGCCTCGACTTTATATCTGGCCCCGGGTGTCTATCATGCCAGCGGCACGATGCGGGTTGTGGTGCCGGAGACGGTGAATCACCTGCAGTTTTACCAGGCGAAATTCGAGACCAGCGATCCGCAGCTGGTGCTGATGGTCGGGGGAGATTCTTCTCGTCCACTGGTTATCGATGGGTGTCCTTATGGATCGTGCCAGGTCGTTCAGCGCGGGAAGAGAGCTGTGGTGCTTCGTGATTCAGCGCTGCGCAGCTACAGCGCTCAGCAGGGTGCCGGCGATCTCTATGTCGAAGATGCCATTTTGAGCAGCGGGCCGAAGGATCAGATTCCGGTGCGATTCTTCTCGTCGCAGAACATCTGGGCTCGTCAGCTGAACCTCGAGCAGTCGGGAGTGAATAAGCTGGAGTGCGCGGGCTGCCGGCTGTGGATTCTCGGATACAAGACCGAACAGGCCAGCCCCTCGCTGGTGCTGACGGATGGGGCAGAGGCTGAAGTTTTCGGCTTCTTCTTTTATCAGAACCGGCCGGCCGGTGAAGTGGCAGCGAATATTTCGCTGACCGACTTCGAGCTTGTTTGCTACCGGCTGGACGAAGGTGGATCTGGCCGGCTACGGGCAGAGATGGTGGGTGAGCGAACACCAGGGCGCGCGCGACGACGCACTGCCGACCGACGGCGTGAACTCATCGCAGCGCATGAACGCGTTCTATTCTTTTGGCTCGCGCAAAACCCGGCAGGCGAAACAGCCGTAAAGGTTGGATCGATCGCGACCGAGGGCAGCGGCTCGAGTTCCTCGGGCGGTTGTGCGGGATGCCACGGCAGGGTGCATAAAAGTCGGTTGAGCGACAGGAACAGGCAATAAAGAGGCAGGATCGGGATACCGCTCCTGGGTCACAGTTTCGTATGCTGGATCAGGCAGAAGCTGGGAAGCAGCCCAGGTGCTCAACGATTCGCGCATCCGCAGCGACAGCCAACCCAATTCTTCGTAAGTGCGCGCCCACCGCGCAATTTCTGATTCGAACTTTCACCGGAAAGACTGAGGGAACTTATGTATCAGGCGAAAGCTTTCTCCGCTGCCAGCGCCACATCGCCGCTCGCTTCCACTGCGATCGCGCGTCGCGATCCCACCGAACACGATGTGCAGATCGAAATCCTGTTCTGCGGCATCTGCCACTCCGATCTGCATCAGGTGCGCAACGAGTGGAGCGGCGTGATGCCCACCGTCTACCCCTCCGTGCCCGGCCATGAGATCGTGGGCCGCGTGAAAAAGGTGGGTTCTGCGGTCACCCGCTTTAAGGCGGGCGACATGGCCGCCGTGGGATGCATGGTGGACTCCGACGGCACCTGCCCCGAATGCAAGGCCGGGCTGGAGCAGTTCTGCCCGAATCTGACTCTGACGTATAACTTTCCCGACAAGCACACGGGCGGCGTGACCTACGGCGGCTATTCGGACAGCATCGTTGTGGACGAGCGTTTTGTGCTGCGGGTGCCGTCGGGGCTCGATCTTGCCGGAGCGGCGCCGCTGCTGTGCGCCGGAATTACGACTTACTCACCGATGCGCCACTGGGGAGTCGCGAAGGGCCAGAAGGTCGGGGTGGTGGGACTCGGCGGGCTGGGCCACATGGCCGTGAAGTTCGCGCATGCCCTTGGCGCGCAAACGGTGGTGTTTACGACTTCACCGGGTAAGAAGGACGATGCTGTGCGCCTGGGCGCCGATGAAGTGGTCATCTCGCGCAACGCCGATGAGATGCAGAAGCACGCCGGCAGCTTCGACTTCATTCTCGACGCGGTTGCGGCGGAGCACGACATCAACGCCTACATCAGTCTGCTGCGGCGCGACGGCAACCTTACGATGGTCGGTGCTCCCGAGAAACCGCTGGCCCTCAGCGTCTTCGGGCTTATTATGGGACGCCACAGCGTATCCGGATCGATGATTGGCGGCATCGCGGAGACGCAGGAGATGCTCGATTTCTGCGGACAACACAAGATTACTTCCGATGTCGAGGTGATTCCGATCCAGAAGGTGAATGAAGCCTACGACCGGCTGCTCCGATCGGATGTGAAGTATCGCTTCTCTATCGATATGGCCTCGCTGAAGTCTGAGTAAGGGGTGCGTGATCCCTCGCGATCGGAGGCGAGGGATCACGCCCGGCACAGCCGCAAAATGAAATCAGGAGAGAACAATGCAGAAGCGCACATTGGGACAGGGCAAGCTGGAAGTGTCGGCACTCGGGCTCGGATGCATGGGCATGAGCTTTTCTTACGGGCCTCCGAAAGACAAGCAGGAGATGATCGGGCTGATTCGCGCCGCCGTGGATCGCGGTATCACCTTCTTCGATACGGCTGAGGTCTACGGTCCCTTCACCAACGAGGAACTGGTCGGAGAAGCGCTGGCTCCGCTGCGTGATCAGGTGGTGATCGCGACCAAGTTCGGTTTCAATCTCAACCCCGATGGAAGTCCGGGATGGCAGGGGGTGAACAGCCGGCCCGAGCACATCAGGGAAGCGGTGGAAGGGTCGCTGAAGCGGCTCCGCACGGATGTGATCGATCTCTACTACCAGCACCGCGTCGATCCCGACGTGCCCATCGAAGAGGTGGCGGGAGCGGTGAAGGAGCTGATCCGGCAGGGCAAGGTGAAGCATTTCGGTCTTTCGGAGGCAGGAGTGCAGACGATCCGCCGTGCGCATGCGGTTCAGCCGGTAACGGCGCTGCAAAACGAGTACTCGCTGTGGTGGAGGAAGCCGGAAGCGGAGGTGATTCCAACCCTGGAAGAGCTGGGCATCGGACTGGTTCCGTACAGCCCGCTGGGCAAGGGTTTCCTGACCGGGGCGATGGACGAGACGACGGAACTCAAGAGCAACGACTTCCGCAGCACGCTGCCCCGGTTTACTCCGGAAGCGCGCAAGGCGAATCAGGCGGTGGTCGATTTGCTGGCCTCTATTGCGAAGCAGAAGAACGCGACGCCCGCGCAGATCGCGCTGGCGTGGCTGCTGGCGCAGAAGCCGTGGATCGCGCCGATTCCCGGCACGACGAAGCTGTCGCGGCTGGAGGAAAATCTTGGCGCGGCGGCCGTGGAGCTTACGTCCGAAGACCTGCAGCAAATTGACAACGCCGCTGCGAAGATCACGGTGCAGGGAAACCGGTATCCGGAGCATCTGGAGAAGATGACGGGGCTCTAAGCAATCAGGGAAGGCGGAGCCGAGGAGAAAACGACGATGGAGATCCAGCGAAATAGTTCTAAGCCTTCGGGCCGCGGACCAGCAGAATATTTCACCGGCACGGTGCGGGTCGATCCGCTCTTCTCAGCGCCGGATCCGGCGCGCGTGGTGGGCGCCAGCGTGACGTTTGAGCCGGGCGCGCGCACGGCGTGGCATACGCATCCGCTGGGTCAGACGCTGATCGTGACGTCGGGCCTGGGCCGGGCGCAGCGCTGGGGAGGTGCCATCGAGGAGATCCGGCCGGGAGATGTGATCTGGTTCCCGCCGGGAGAGAAGCATTGGCACGGAGCAGCGCCAGAGACGGCCATGAGCCATATTGCCATTCAGGAAAAGCTCGATGGCAAAACGGTGGACTGGCTGGAGCAGGTGAGCGACGAGCAGTACGGCCGGTAGTCTTGCGCGAGGAAGGATGGACAGCCGGCGGCGAGCCAACGCTGCTCCGGTATAAACGCATGCACACAGTAAGAGCGAGATGCTCGTTAGGGGGCGATCAGGGTTGAGTCCGCATAACCGACCTGGTTGCCGCCCGCGCGTTTGGCCACATACATCGCGTTATCCGCGAGCTGGGTGATTATGCTCCCACCATTGCCGGATGCCGGGTGGTGGACGGCTACGCCAATGCTCACCGACCCGCGAATGGTGTGTCCTTCAATGGTGAAGGATGCTTCCATGGTCCGCACCAACCGCTCGGCGACGGTGGAAGCAAGCTGAGGATCGGCCAAATCCGCGAGGACCGCGACGAATTCGTCTCCGCCGACGCGGCCCAGGGTATCGCAGTCGCGCAGGCAGGTCCTGAAGCGCTGCGCGACCTCGATCAGAAAACAGTCTCCGATGCGGTGGGTGTAGCTGTCGTTGACGGACTTGAAGTCGTCGAGATCGAGATACAGGACGGCGACGCAGCAGCCGTCGGTTCGGGCTTTTTGCAGAGCCTGGGACAGCCGGTTTTCGACGAGGGAGCGGTTCGGCAGACCGGTGAGCTGGTCGTGTTCGGAACGATGCAGCACATCCTCATACAGACGGCGGTTATCGATGGCAATGGCGGCCAGGTTGCAGCCAAACTCAAAGGCCTCCAGATTGAGGGGCAGCGGTGGCTCCGCAACGCCTTCAAAGGTCATAGTGCCGAGGATTTCGCCGCGGCTGGAAAAGATGGGGCGCGACCACGCATTGCAATTGCCTGCCGGCCCGGCCAGACGGCGGGTGCGCACCGCCTCGGCGCAGCGTTCCGGGCTGGAGGATGGGTCGACGGATTCCAGACGCGCGACAGCTTCGTCGGAAAGATGGGATCGGCACATGAGGACCAGCTTCCGATCCGCCAGCACGTGCGAATAGCCAACGGTCCCCGGCCACATCTCGTTGGCGTAGGCCTGAATCGCGGTGAGGACAATGGGGAGAGGCTGAAAGCTGTTGACCAGTTCGAGGATATGGCTTCGCTGGCGCTCGAGGCGGGCGAGGGTGCTCAGCCGTGTGGCTTCCACTTCGCTCTTCTGCCGCAAAAGCTGTTCATGGAGCAGAACGCGGCGGCGCATGCGCAGACCCCACGCGAGCGCAATTACGGCGATAGCGAAGAATGCCGAGGTGACGAGAAAGAGATGCCCGAGCGTCCACCACGAGGCGGGCGCTACCACGACGATGTCGTCGGGAGAGCGCAGATGGATCTGAAAGCTCTCCACCGCACCCCAGAATCCCCGGATGTGTACGGTGCAGACGCCCGTGACCCGGATGCGGGTTCCGGGGGCGTACGCCGGAATGGGATCCGGGGCGTCCGCGGGCTTGCGAAACAGGGCCTGGAAGACGCGATCGCCGGAACGGAGAAAGAGGCTGTCGAGGTGATTCTCGCGCATCTGGGAAACCACTTCGCCATCGATCCTGACGAGCCGGTTGCTGTAGAAGCCGCTAAGGGCATCGGCGAAGGAGATATCGCGGGGCAGGATCGGCGTTCCCCCGGGCACAACGGAAAACTGGCCCTGAGCCAGCCCCGCGGCGCCATCCATGACGGTTACGAATCCGGTAACCTCGACGCGCCGCCCGATGGATACACCGTCCATCTGCCGGGTTCGCACCAGCAGACTGCTTGCGCCCTCCTGGATGGCGAGCATCTCGCCCGGATCGTAGAGGGTGACAACACCGGTGGTAGAGACGCGATGATCGGGCCGGAGGCTTTCGTTGGAGCCAAGCAGGGCCGCGAGGGAGACCGGATGGGCCTCTTCCGGAAGGGATCCTCCTGGTCGAAGGATTTCGACGTCCTGAGAGCTGGTGACGTTGAGCCGCAGACCGATGATTCGTGTGTCGGTTACATCGAAGGTCCCGCCCAAAACGCCGGTGACCCGCACCCTGGCGTCCAGCAGACGACTGGGGTTGAAGTTGGGAAAATCGGTGACCGCGACATCGACGATTTTTCCTTCGGTTTCAAGCTGCAGAAGATAGGCGCTGGATTCGCGGATGGTCTGGAAGGAAGCGGTCCGGACGGTCCCTTCCATAGAGGCATAGCGGCAGTCGTTCTGATGCTGGACGGCCTGCTGGTAATCGAGCAATGCGGGCGTGGGTAAATGGCCGCTGCCGATGACCCGAACCGATGCGGATTCAATCTGGTTGGTGTAGCTGGGTGAGGTTTTGCCGACGATCTCGACGCGCGAACCCGGCTGAATCGAGTAGGGCTTAGCCGGCATAACAAAAATCCAGCTGTTTGCGTCCTGTACGAAGAGGTTGCGCTCGGCGAGATTGTTGTAGGTAACCACGCCTTCGACACGCACTGGCAGTCCCCGCGCGGCATCGGCCGGACTAAGGGCACGAACTTCGGCGATGGTAGTAAGCGGAGACTGTCCCCACAGGCGCAGCGCCATCATCAGGAGGATTGGCAGGCAGGCCCGGGTCACAGGTATACGCATCGATGGTTTCTTCAACCCCGAAGGGAGAAGTCGTGAGCAGACTTCTCCCATAATGGTCGGCGACTTCGGCCCTGGAATGAATCCCTCCAATGGGTAGCTCGCGGGTACCGAGGTCACATCCCCCGCTTCCCGAGAGATCGCGGGCGTTCCTGACGGGGTAGTGGTGTTGATGTCATTGCAGTTATGGGCCGAGGCAGTCGGAGTTCTGCCTGTTGGATGCCCGGGGCCGGCATCGTGTCCGACGGAAGATCCTGAGCTGACCCATCGCAACGAGGTCTGCCGGCCTGCTGACGGAAGTGCTCGAGAGAGACGGAAGTGCCATAGACCGGGCTCAGGCGGTTCTGATATGACACCCCCAGATTGCCGATAAAGTGACGGAGATCAGCGGGACAAAATCTCTCCGGACGCGATCTCAGCGGTCGTGAAAACAATGAGGCGAGTGGCTGCAGCGCTGATGGTTCTGCTGTGCCTGGGGGCGCAGGCGCAGAGGACCGCGATCCGGTCGCTGCGGGCCATCCACCATCTCACGCCTGCCCAGGTGAGGGAGGGGATGCCGGTCGCGCTTGAGGCCACCGTTGTCTACTACGATAACAGCGCCGGGACCGACCTGTTTGTGCAGGATGGCGGACTGGCGATCTATGTGTTTGCCAGGCCGGGTGCCGGATTCGTGCCCGGCGATCGTGTATTCGTGCGGGGCAGGACGCATCTGGATTTTCGCCCCGATATTATCGGCGACGATGTGACGCTGCTGCGGCACGGTTCTCCTCCCCGGCCAATAGCGGCTGATTTCGGCAGGCTGATCCGGGGCGACCTGGACTGTATGCGGGTGGCGGTGCGGGCCCAGGTGCGAAGCGCCGATCTGGTGGTGGTGCAGAGGGAGCGTGGCGCTTACCTGAGCCTTGAAATGGACGGCGGGTTAGTCAATGCGATGGTGGTGGGGCAGCAGGAAGGAGTGCTGCGGCAGCTGCTGGACGCGACGGTCGAGATCACCGGAGTGGTCGCCGCGAAGCTCGACAGCAAGATGCAGCTGACGGGAATCCTGATTGAAGTGCCGTCGATCTCGGACGTCAGGATTCTAAGTGAAGCCGGCCGGAGCCCGCAGTCGCTGCCCCTCACGCCCATGGGCGAAGTGCTGGGCGGCTTCCGGGTGCAGGACCGGTCGCGCAGGGTACGGACCAGCGGAAGCGTTACGTATTACCAGCCAGGCGGGGCCGTGGTTTTGCAGAATGGCGCACAGAGTCTGTGGATCAACACGCAGCACGAAGGCCCGCTGCGCATCGGGCAGGTGGTGGACGCCAGCGGATTTCCGGACGCACGGAACGGATATCTGACCCTGAACAACAGCGAGATCAGCACAACGCCGGTGCGGGCGGAGGTGATGCCGCAGGCGGCAGACTGGAAGCAGCTGGCAGCCGGCGAACACGCATTCGATCTGGTTTCGGTCACGGGGAAGGTGCTGGCGGAGGTAAGAGGGGCAGCGCAGGACGAGTACGTGCTGGAGTCCGGAAGGGGACATCTGTTCTCGGCGATTTTTCGTCATCCGGATGCAATCGCTGCTTCGCTTCCGCCGATGAAACAGCCGGCCATCGGATCGGAAATCCGGGTCACCGGGATTTGTACGCTGCAGTACGGATCGGATCCGCTGGGCGGCCCGGTCGCCTTTGACATTCTGCTGCGTTCGTTCGACGACATTGCGGTGGTGGCGAAGCCCTCGTGGCTGAACATTCGCAATCTGATGTATCTCTCCGGGTTGCTGATGCTGCTCGCAATCGCGACCGGCATTCGGGGATGGATTCTGGAGCGGCGGATGCGGCGTCAGGCAGCCGCGCTGGCCGCTCATATCGAGGCGGAAGCCGACATTGAGCGGCGGCGCAGCCGGATCCTGGAAGAGATTAACGCGAGGAGGCCGCTGAGCCAAACCCTGGAACTGATTACCGCCCTGGTTTCGTCGCGGCTGAACGGAGCGCATTGCTGGTGCGAACTGGCGGATGGCGGCCGCTTTGGATGCTGCCCCGCGCCCACGGAGAAGGTTCCGATGGTTGAGCAGCCGATC
Organism: uncultured Acidobacteriota bacterium; assembly: GCA_963825195.1. GTDB lineage: Bacteria > Acidobacteriota > Terriglobia > Terriglobales > Acidobacteriaceae > Palsa-343. Next base: position 993,020 of record CAWGSD010000005.1, on the reverse strand, counting down.
CAGTCCCACTCCGGCGCCCAACTGGGGAGGTTAGTGGCGGCGGATGCAGAGAACATCGCACGGAATTCGACTGCGCTGGCGATGGGAGCGTGGCTGGCGAGCCTGGCCATTGAAACCCGGGGACTCTACACCGACCTGTTGCATCGCTCGGAGTTCGACCTGCTGACGGACGTCTATAACCGGTTTGCTCTGGAGAAACTTTTGCAGGCGCTGATCGAGGAAGCTGCGAGGCAGGCTCGTATCTTCGGACTCATCTACATCGATCTGGATCATTTCAAAGAAGTCAACGATGAGTACGGTCACCTGGCAGGCGACCTCTATCTGCAGCAGGCGACGCTGCGCATGAAGGGGCAGCTGCGCCCGGGGGATGTGCTGGCGCGGTTGGGTGGGGACGAATTCGCGGTGCTGCTGCCGAGCGTGCCGGGCAGGGCTGAGGTCTGGGAAATTGCTCACCGGCTGGAAAAATGCTTCGATCGACCCTTCGCACTGAGCGGCGTCCGGATAGATGGATCGGCCAGTGTGGGGGTGGCCATCTATCCGGAAGACGGGACCACGCGAGACACGCTGCTCAGCGCCGCCGATGCAGCGATGTATGTGGCGAAGAACACAAAAAAGCCGGTGCAGGCGCTGCAGTACCGCGACGCAGGCCGATAGCTGAGCGCCGTCAACCGGGGCTCCCGGTATTCCGAGCTGGTCCGGATTCAGCGGCTTACGGGGTGGAGCGGGCACTCTGGCAGACATTGCTCTTTGGCGCGACAGCCTCCTGATGGAATCGGGGAGGCAAACCTATAGCCGTCGAAATGACTCCTATCAGCAAGGAGAGTCCTCATGGCTGCCATTACGGGAGTAGTGATTCTGGTGTTGCTGGTGGGTCTGTTCTTCCTGTTCCGCGCCATGGGAAGCATGGGCCAGCAACCGTCGGCACGGGAGAGGATAAGGCATAACGGCGGAGAGGGTCAGCGCCACGAGCATCGAGCTACGGGGCTGGATTAGTCGAGCCTGATGCGGCTGCGCTGAGTCCGGCCTGGGTCGAGACCGAGGGGAGTGTTATTGGGTTCCTGCCGGCCGGTCCAGCTGTGCTTCCGCCGTGCGAATTGCATCGCCGTTTGTGCTCGGGTCGCGGCCGGAGGCCAGACTGGGTCCCGGGCTTTGTTTCAGCCATTGCTCGGCCTGCGCGGGAGTGGTGTTGAGGGGCACAGGACGGAAATCGGAGCGGACCTCGCGCTGATCTTTGCTGATGGTCCTGAACAGCAGGAGCTTTCCCTGAATGTGAGCGGCGACCAGATCGGCCTTCCAGTGGGTCGAGCTCACCTGTTCGCGGTGGATCTCAAAGGAACTGCCCTGTTCGATGTGTCCGAGCAGGCCGAATCCGAAATCAACACGTTGATCGACCATCCCGTGGATGTCGATGAGGCGCTTGTAGCGGAGATTCGCTGTCAGGGTGCCGCTTACGGTGTGGAGCACGCGGGCCTCGAAGCCAGACGGAGCGAAGGCCGGGTCGGGGCGGAAGGCAATCCGAACCACGTCGCCGGCCGGCGAGCCCTGGTAAGAGAACAGAAACGCATCAGGCAGCAGCTTCAGGACGGTTGTCATGCGGGCCTCGTCCTCTTCATGGTCGCGCTGGACGCGGGCAATCTCAGCAGGGTCATGGACGTATGCATCGAGACGCCGTTCTTCGCGCTGCTGCTGCGCCGGATCGAGGGGTGCACCGTTCTCCGCGAGAATGCGGAAGACCGGGCCGTCGGTTGTTTCGATCTGCTCGCGGAGAACGTTTTGGGCAGGCGAGACGCGTTCGCTGCGATATTGCCAATGGCTGTCGCGGTCGCGATCCTGCAGTTCGTTGTAAGCGATGTCGCGGACGAGATTGCGGGCCGATTCCGCAGGCTGCTGGGCCCCCAGCGTAACGGAGAGAGGGCCGGGCAGAGCGAAGACAGTGATCCATAAAAAGACTTTCCCGGTGCGCAACGGTCCTCCTGCCTTCTCTGCAGTTTGATCCCTCTTCAGCTTGATGGAGTTGTTTGGTGGAGGGATGAAATGGCTGTGAAGAGTTCGTCATGGGGGAATCGGCAAGCCACCTTGTTACACTTCGGCCATAACCGCAGCTCGTCGTTTAAGTTTCGGAACCTGCATGCCGCTGACTTTGTCCGTCGCTCTGATCACCAGGAATGAGGAAGCGAATCTGGCGCGCACGCTCAGAAGCGTGCGGTGGGCGAACGAAATCGTTGTTCTCGATTGTGGCTCGACGGATCGGACGGAGGAGATTGCGCGGCAGTTCGGGGCGAAGTTCCTGGTGCAGGACTGGAGAGGTTTTGGTGCGCAGAAGAACGCTGCGATTGCCAAGTGCAGCGGAGACTGGGTGCTGTCGCTGGATGCGGATGAGGAGGTCAGCGCGGAGTTAGGCGCGGAGATCCAGCGCCTGCTGGGGGGCGTTCCGCCGTATGACGCGTATTTTTTGCCGCGCAGAAATCTGTTTCTGGGGCGCTGGATGCGTCATGGCGGGTACTGGCCGGATCGCAAGCTGCGGTTGTTTCGCCGCGGGAGCGCGCAATTCGAGGAAAGCGCCGTGCACGAGACGATGCGCAGTGCCGGCGAGGCGGGACGGCTGGGCGGGGCCATGATTCACCACGCTTATCCCACCCTGGATGCCTACATCGAGCACATGAACCGCTACAGCAGTCTGGGGGCCGGCCAGGTAGCAGCGCGGGGCAGGACGAGCCGCGGCATGCTGCCGTTTTGGTGGAATGTGTACGTGAATCCGGTGGCTACTTTTCAGTACAACTATTTTCTCCGCGGCGGATTTCTGGATGGCCGCGAAGGACTGCTGCTGCACCTCTACCACTCGGTGTATGTGAGCTGGAAATATGCGAAGGCGTGGGAGCGAGGGCGGAGTTGATACGCCTCGCGACGGCTGATCCTCAGGCTTGCGGATGAACCGGCAAGCGACTTCGACCCGGCCAGGCCGCTGCTTGCCCGCAGGGCCTGCACTCTCCTATTCTGTAGCGTCCTCGAGAAGCGTACGCCAGAGGCGCCACGAGCACGGTTGAAGACTCCAGGAGCATGGTTGAAGACTCCGCACAACTCGGCCGAGGTTCGTGACGGTGTTCTGACCGATCTCACGGCGGGCCGGCATCCGTCCGCGGCCGAGGAGCGGTGGGCGGAGGAGACGCTTGTGCCGGCTCTGACGAAGTTTCCGGAGCAGCCGGTGGGCGCCCATTCAGGCGTGAACCAGGACGAGGCGGGCAACGCGCGGTTTACCACGATTTCGGGCGTTCCGGTGCGACGCCTCTACACTGAGGCGGATCTGCCCGAAGACTGGGACCGCAATCAGGCCGGTTACCTGGCGGCTCCCGGCCAGCCGCCTTATACCCGCGGCATTCACCCCAGCGGCTATCGAGGGAAGCTCTGGACGATGCGCCAGTTTTCGGGGTTCGCGTCGCCTGAAGAGACCAATGAGCGCTACAAATACCTGCTGGCAGGGGGCGCGGGAGGATTGTCGGTAGCCTTCGATTTGCCGACGCTGATGGGCTGCGATTCCGACGATCCGCGCAGCGAAGGCGAGGTCGGCAAGTGCGGCGTCGCCATCGATTCGCTGGAGGACATGGAGATCCTCTTCTCGGGCATTCCCCTGGCGAGCACGACCGTCTCCATGACCATCAATGCGCCGGCGGCGGTGTTGTGGGCGATGTACCTGGCGGTTGCGGAGCGACAGGGAGGGGACTGGAAGCAGCTCTCCGGCACGCTGCAGAACGACATCCTGAAGGAATACATCGCGCAGAAGGAGTATCTGTATCCGCCTGCGCCCTCGATGCGGCTGGTGGTGGACACGCTGGAGTTTGGCGCGCGCAGGACCCCGCGATTCAATCCCATCTCCATCTCCGGATATCACATTCGCGAGGCGGGATCGACGGCTTTGCAGGAACTGGCCTTTACGCTCTATGACGGGATTGAGTATGTGGATTGGGCGATGCGCCGGGGACTGGCGGTGGATGACTTTGCGCCGCGGCTGAGCTTCTTCTTCAACGCGCACAACGATTTCTTTGAGGAGATCGCCAAGTACCGGGCGGCGCGCAAGGTTTGGTATCGCACCATGTCGCAGCGTTTTGGGGCGAAGAATCCACGCTCGCAGTGGATGCGCTTCCATACCCAGACGGCGGGTGTCTCACTGACCGCGCAGCAGCCGATGAACAATATCGCCCGGGTGGCGCTGCAGGCATTAGCGGCCGTGCTGGGCGGTACGCAATCGCTGCACACCGATGCTTTCGACGAGGCGCTGGCGCTGCCGACAGAAGACGCCGCCCGGATTGCCCTGAGGACGCAGCAGATCCTGGCGCACGAGTCGGGCGTGGCGGAGGTGATCGACGCGCTGGGCGGGTCGTATTTCCTGGAGAAGCTGACGCTGGATATGGAGCAGGGCGCGTATCGCTATTTCGAAAAGCTGGACGGCCTGGGTGGGATGGTGAAGGCCATCGAGGCGGGCTATCCGCAAAAGGAAATTGCCGAGGCCAGCTATGCCTCTCAAAGTGCGGTGGAAGCCGGGGAGAAGATCATCGTCGGCGTGAATCAATACACGGTGGACGAGCCGCCGCCGCGGACCCTGTACATCGATGAGAGCGTGCGCGATGCGCAGGCTGCCAAGCTGAAGAAGCTGCGTGCGGAACGCTCCGGCGACGCGGTAGCGAGGACGCTGGATGGATTGCGCCGGGCAGCCGCAGCGCAGCCAGAAGCGGCGGCGGGCGATGCCCTCTCTGCAGCGAATACGATGCCCTTCATTCTCGACTGCGTGCGTGCCTATGCCACGCTGGGAGAGATTTGCGAGGCGTTGCGGCAGGTTTTTGGCGCCTGGGAAGAGGCCTGAAGCCAGGGAATCTGGTATTGTTCCGGTATCGCACGAAGACCAGCTTCCGGTCTCGATCAAACGGATGACTCAGGGTAAGCAGGAACCCGCGCTCGCACGACCCACCCTCAATTTGAGACAGCTGGCTGAATACCTTCAGCTTTCCCAGACCACGATTTCGCTGGTTCTGAATAACTCGCCGGCGGGAAGCTCCATTCCGCAGCACACCCGGGAGCGCGTTTTCGAGGCGGCGCGCAGGTTTCGTTATCGGCCTAACTACTTTGCACGCTCGCTGCGTAACAGCCGCAGCATGTCGGTGGGCGTGGTGGTACCCGACGTGAGCGATGGATTTTTTCCGGTGGTGATGAACGCCATTGAAGAGCAGCTGATGGGTTCGCATTATTTCTATGTGACGGCCAGCCACTATCGGCGGCCTGAACTGGTGGAGGAATGCTGCCAGCGCCTGCTGGAGCGGGCGGTGGACGGGCTGCTGCTGCTGGATACGCCGGCGCAGATTCAGGTTCCGGTGCCGGCGGTGGCGATTTCGTCGCATAATCCCACGGCTGGAGTTGCGAACGTGGTTCTGAATCATGACCGGGCGGCGCGGCTGGCGCTCTCGCACCTGCGCGAATTCGGTCATCAGCGGGTCGCGCTTATGAAGGGGCCGCCTGGCATTACCGACGCGGAGTTTCGCTGGAGGAGCATCCTGGCGGTCGCGGCGGAGACAGGATTACCGGTGTCCCTGGAGCTTTGTCTGGACCTGAAGGAGGCAAGCCAGTCCCCCGACGCAGGCTACCGGCTGACGCGTGATCTGCTGAAGCAAACCCGTGATTTCACGGCGATCTTCTGCTTCAACGATATTTCGGCCATTGGCGCGGTCCGCGCTATCGGGGACGTGGGGCTGCGGGTTCCGGAAGATATTTCGGTAATGGGCTTCGACGATATCATTCCTGCGGCATTTCTCCAGCCAAGCCTGACGACCGTTCGACAACCGTTGCGCGCGATGGGCGCGGAGGCAGCACAATTGCTGATGGAGCGCATCGGCGATCCGGATTGCGAAACTGCCGCGGAGATCGTTATGGAACCCGAACTGATCATTCGGGAATCGACGGGGCCGGCGCCGCAGCGACCGATGCGGGCCGGTTTGGCACCCAGCCAACCGCGACACGCCGTGATCAAATGAAACAGTTGAGGGCGCAATCGGCGTGAACACCGTCAAGGCCATTTATCCAGGAAGTTTTGACCCGCTCACCAACGGGCATCTCGATCTCATTGCCCGCGCGGCCAAGATCTTCGACCATCTGGTGGTCGCCATCCTGCGCAATTCCGCCAAGAATCCGCTCTTTACTGTGGAGGAGCGCGTGGCCATGCTCTCAGAAGGAACGGCGGAATTCGACAACGTCTCCGTCTCCACGTTCGACGGACTGCTGGTGGATTTTGCTCGCGAGCAGCGGGCGCAGGCGGTGGTCCGCGGAATTCGTGCCATCAGCGATTACGAATACGAATTTCAGATGGCTCTGATGAACCGCAGGCTCTCGCCTGACGTCGAGACCATCTTTCTGATGCCGGATGCCAAGTACTCCTTCGTTAGCTCGCGGCTGGTGAAGGAAGTCTTCCGGCTGGGCGGTTCGGTGGATGGTCTGGTGCCGCGCTTTGTGGTGGAGCGGATGAAGGACAAGAGCCGCAACTGATTCGTTTCTGAGTTCTCTCAGCGCTTGCGTGCCGCTGACTTCATTTCTTCAAAGGCAGCCAGTGCGGCCTTCCGCGCCTCGACGTGATCGACCAGAGGGTGCGGATAGGTTTCGCCCAGCCGCACATTGGCCGCCGCCAGGGCCAGGGGAGGGGCGGCCCACGGCTTATGAATCCATTCGGTAGGGAGGCCCCGCAGTTCGGGTACCCAGCGGCGCACGTACTCACCGTCGGGATCGAATTTTTCGCCCTGCAGGACCGGATTGAAGACGCGGAAATACGGTGCGGCATCGACCCCGCATCCCGCCGTCCACTGCCAGCCCATGGTGTTGTTGGCCAGGTCGGCGTCGACCAGCGTGTCGAGAAACCAGGCCGCGCCCTTCTGCCACGGGATGAGCAGATGCTTGACGAGGAAGGACGCCGCGACGAGGCGAGCGCGGTTGTGCATCCAGCCGGTGGCCCAAAGCTGGCGCATGCCGGCGTCGACGATGGGGTAGCCGGTACGGCCACGCTGCCAGGCTTTTAACCAGCGGGCATTGGTATGCCAGGGGAAGTCGCGGAACTGCGGATTGAAGGGCTGGGTGAGGGTGTCGGGCCGCTCGACCAGCAGGTGCCAGGAAAACTCCCGCCAGACCAGCTGCCGCAGATATGGCTCCGACCCGGGTTGTTCTATCAGGGCGTGCCAGAGCTGCACCGGGCTGATTTCGCCGAAGTGGAGATGGGGTGAGAGCCGGGAGGTGCCGTCGTGGTCCATGCGGTCGCGGTCTTTGTCGTAGCGGCTGACCGCCTCTTTGGCAAAGACGCTGAGGCGGGCACGCGCTGAGTCCTCGCCGGGAGTCCATGCTGCTCGGATGCCACCGGCCCAATCGATCTCCGGTTCAAGGTGGAGATCGCGGATCGTCAGCGACTGCGGCCACTGAGCGGGAGCCCGCAGGGTATTCGGAGGCCGCTGAGGTTGGCGCAGGGAGCCGCGCTGGTTCCAGCAGGCGCGCCAAAAGGGAGTGAAGACGTGAAACATGCCGCCCGCGGTGGTGCGGATGGAGCCGGGGTCGAAGAGCAGGCTGCCGTTGAAGGAATGAAGGGCGATACCGTGGGACTGGAGTTGGGCGGCGAGGTCAGCCTCACGGGCGAGCGCTGCGGGTTCGTAGACGCGGTTGCAGAAGATGCGGCGTGCGCTGGTCTCTCTGGCGAGCGAAACCAGCGTTTGGGCGGTAGGCCCGCGGCGGATGATGAGCCGCAGCCCTCTGGCATGCAGCGAATCGTCGAGGCGGGAGAGAGACTGATGCAGCCACCAGCGCGACGCAGCTCCCGGGGGTGGGTCTTCCTCTTCCGGCGACCCAATGAAAACCGGGACCACGGGCAAGCCAGTCTCCGCAGCGGCGCGGAGAGCCGGATTCTCGGCGAGACGCAGGTCGAGCCGAAACCACATCAGCACGGACTCGTGATTGGGCACAGGGTCGTTACGGTTGTGCAGGGACGTCCTCCGAGGCGATGGATCTATTCTTGCCCGCGCTTCATCAGGTACTCCTGCGCCGATCGCTGAAATTACGAGCGTCCATCAGGGCGCGGAGTTGTAAGGAGCGGAGTCTGAGGTCGGAGACCTGAAGCACGCAGACGTTGCCGGCCCGGAGCTGAGTCGATTCTCCGTTTCTGCGCAGCTCCCCGCACAGGTGGGGATCGTCAGTCGAGCTTGACCTGGCCGTATTCGAGCAGGGGTGACGAGGAGAACTCCGCCGGCGATGTTGCCGAGGGTAGCAAAGGTAAGCCAGCGCAGGAATCCCAACGGGGAGACAGCGTGTCCGAGGACGGCTGCCAGGATCTCGCCGGTGGTGGCGATACAGTGCGCGAAGTGGCCGAGGCCGACGATGAAAGTGAGCGCCCAGATGACCGCCATGGAGCCGGTGATGGAGTGGCTGCCGCTGACCAGCCACGCGACCATGGCGATCATCCAGCCGCCCACCACGGCACTCCAGAAGATGTGACGGCTGCCGGGAGCGGCAGCGTCGGCTCCGAGTTGCACCAGCGCGTGCAGCGCATCGGGCCGCAGGGCTTTGGTGCGCGCGGCGAGCAGGGCGAAGAGAAAAGCTCCGGCGACGTTGCAGGGGAAGACGATGGACCAGAGGCGGAGGGTGCTCAGGATGTGGCCCCGTTCCGCGAGGATCAAAGCAACGGGGTAGAGGGTGTTCTCAGTAAAGAGCTGACCGCGTCCGAGGATGACGGCCATAAATCCCATGGGATAGAAGAGGAGCGAGACGAAGTCAGCCCACGGCGAGTGGCCCAGCGCCGCGCCGACGACGGAGACGCTGAGGCCGGTGAGCCCCATGGTGAGCCCGCCGACGATGCCGGAGACGGCCAGCGACTTTTTGGGGCGCAGCAGTTCGCGGCGCGCATTGCGCGATACCTGCTCGTAGATCTCGTTCGCAGTGGGCCGATCCAGATCGCGCTGCTTGGATTGCAGAACGTTGTTGTCAGGCTCACGACTCGGCTTGATATCACGCAATGGCATGTGCTGGGTTTGGAGGGCGCATGGGACTGCGTGGTTGGATAAGAACTGGCGCCGTGCCGCCATGATAGCCTTGGCCTTCGTCTTTATCCAGCACAGGCCACGGGGAGGAGAATGAATCACCATCAACTGCGGTTCGATCTGAGTGCGGCGGCGCGCCGGACCATGCTGGAACGCGGGTTTGCGCCGGATTTTCCGCCCGCCGTCGCGCCGCAGGTGGAACAGCTGCGGGAACATCCCCCTCAGGCGGCGGAGGGCGCGCGCGATTTGCGCGGGTTGTTGTGGTCCTCGATCGATAACGATACCTCGCGCGATCTGGATCAGATCGAGTACGTGGAGGCTCTGCCTGCGGGAGGCTCTCGTGTGCTGATCGGCATTGCGGATGTCGATGCGTACGTCGCAAAGGGCTCTGCCATCGATGAGCATGCGCTGCGGGAGACGACGACGGTGTACACCGGGGTCGATATTTTCCCGATGCTGCCGGAGGAGCTTTCCACCGGGTGGACGTCGCTGCTGGAAGGGCAGGAGCGGGGGGCGATGGTCGTCGAATTTACGGTGGATGCGCAGGGACACGTTGCCGGAGGCGAGTTTTATCGGGCGCGGGTGGTGAACCATGCACAGCTGGCCTACCCGTCGGTGGGGGCATGGCTGGCCGGCGGCGCGAGCGCACCCGCGAAGGTAGCAGCGTCGACGGAGCTGCAGCAGCAACTGCGGACGCAAAACGACATTGCGCAACGGCTGCGACAGGAGCGGGCGAGCCACGGCGCCCTTAACCTCGAGACCATTGAGACGCACCCGATCCGGCTGGGTGACGGTGACATTGAAATCGAGGCGCAGCAGAAAAACCTGGCAACGCAGCTGATCGAGGATTTCATGATTGCAGCCAACGGTGTTGCAGCGCGCACCCTCGAGGCGAAGCATTATTCGTCGATCCGGCGGGTGGTGAAAACGCCGAAGCGGTGGGACCGCATCGTGGAGCTGGCGGCGCGGCTGGGAACCCAGTTGCCGGCCGATCCCGATCCGAAGCCGCTGCACGATTTCCTGTGCAGGCAGCAGAAGAAGGACCCGGTGCACTTTCCGGATCTGTCGCTGGCGGTGATTAAGCTGCTGGGGCCGGGGGAGTATGTGCTGATCCGCGCGGGAGAGCCCTCGGAAGGACACTTTGGGCTGGCCGTTGAGGATTACACGCACTCGACCGCGCCCAACCGCCGCTACGCCGACCTGGTGACGCAGCGGCTGCTGAAGGCGATGATCGCGGGCGGCCGATCGCCGTATTCCGACGAGGAACTCGCGTCGATTGCCGCGCAGTGCACGCGCATGGGAGACGCGGAGCGGAAGGTCTCGCGCGAGATGCAGAAGCGGATTGCCGCGGTCGCGCTGAGCGGACGAATCGGGCAAAACTTCGATGCCATTGTGACCGGGGTCAACGAGCACGGCAGCTTTGTCCGGACGCTCGCGCCGCATGTGGACGGGATGCTGGTGCGGGGGCAGCAGGGCGTGGATGTGGGGGATCGGCTGCGCGTCCAGCTGGTGCGGACGGATCCGGGGCGGGGGTACATCGACTTCGCGCGGGCGTGATGGTCGCGCTGCGTCGGCGCGGACATGCCGCGTCTTATAGGTTAAGAGCAGGCCTATGCGCTCCGATCTGGCTACGTTTCTCGATGACTTCCGCCGGCATGGCGATGCCGTGGCCATCGTGGCGTATCGCGGCAATCGGCGGCTGGCGGGCACGTGGGCGCAGCTGGCTTTGCTCGCGGATCGCTTTGCCGCCGAACTGATGCAGCGGGATATTCCCATCGGCGAGCGCGTGGTGCTGTGGGGACAAAACGGGCTCGAGTGGCTGGGAGCGTTCTTCGGGTGTATCCAGCGCGGGGTGATTGCGGTGCCGCTCGATCCCGCGGGAGCCACCGATTTTGCCCGGCGCGTAATTGCCGATACGAAGCCGCGGCTCGTTGTAGGCGATGAGGAACTGCTGACGGAGCTGAGTGGCGAGGTCCCTCGCATCGCGTTTGAGGATTTCGCGGCGAAGCTGCCGCGGCCGCCGTTTTCCGGGCTGCGTGAGCCGAGGTTGGGACCGGACACGCCCTTTCAGATCCTCTTTACCTCGGGCACGACGGCTGAGCCGAAGGGCGTGGTCCACACGCATCGCAATGTGCTGGCCAGCCTCGAGCCGATCGAGCGGGAGATGCAGAAGTATCTCAGGTACGAACGCATCTTTCACCCCATCCGCTTTCTGCACACGCTGCCGCTGAGCCACGTCTTCGGGCAGTTCATGGGACTCTGGATTCCGCCCCTGATGGCGGCTGAGGTACATTTCGAAAACCGCCTGCAGGCGCAGCGGCTGATCGAGACCATTCATCGGGAGCGGATTTCAGTGGTCTGCTCGGTCCCCCGTGTGCTGGACCTGCTGCGCGCGCATCTGCTGGCTGTGCATCCGGCACTGATTGAAGAGATTGAGCGAGCAACGGGCGAGAAGGTCTGGAAACGCTGGTGGCATTTCCGCAGAATTCATCGTCTTTTCGGTTACAAATTCTGGGCATTCGTGTGCGGCGGCGCTTCGCTGTCGCCGGAGCTGGAGGGATTCTGGACGACCCTCGGCTTTGCGCTGGTGCAGGGCTACGGGATGACAGAAACCTCGGCGCTGATCAGCCTGAATCATCCCTTCAAGCCGGGCAAGGGCACTATCGGCAAGGTGCTGCCGGGGCGCGATGTGCGCATTACCGACGAGGGCGAGATTCTGGTGCGCGGCGAAATGGTTTCGCGGGCGACGTGGCAGCAGGGCGCGCTGCGGCAGAACGAGTCGGAGTGGCTGGCGACGGGCGATCTGGCGCAGCGCGACGAGCAGGGGCAGCTGCATTTCGCGGGGCGCAAGAGCCAGGTGATCGTGACGTCCGCAGGGTTGAACATCCACCCGGAAGATGTGGAGGCGGCGCTGAACGCACAGAGGGGTGTGCAGGCGTCGGCGGTGGTGCCGCTGCTCACGCCTGCGGGCACTGAGCCGGTGGCGGTGCTGCTGTTTCGCGGCTGCGCGCGATGAGGCGCAGCGGGCGGTGGTGGCCGCCAACCAGCAGCTGGCCGAATACCAGCAGGTGCGCCAGTGGCGTTTGTGGCCGGAACTGGATCTGCCGCGCACGTCGACGGGGAAAATCCGCCGGCCCAGGGTGACGGAGTGGGTGAATGCACAGCGCGACACCGCGGCGGGATCGGTTGCCGATCCGCTGCTGGCGCTGATTTTGTCGATCAGCCACGCGACTGTGGTGGATGCGGGAGACGATGCGCGGCTCGCGGAGGATCTGGGGCTTGACAGCCTGGGCCGCGTGCAGTTGCAGTCGGAACTGGAGCAGCGTCTCGGTCTGACGCCGGAGGACGAGACGCTGGAGCGGGTGGTCACGCTGGGCGATCTGCGGCGGGCTTTGGGGATGGCCGACGCAGGTCCAGGGGCGGACGAATTGGGGAAGGACGCGTCCAGGACGCGATCAGGGACATCGGCTGCCGGGCTGGCGCGCGTTGCCGCAGAGGCTGGCCCGTCGCGGCAGCAGGATATTTATCCGCATTGGCCATGGTCGTGGGCGGCGCGTCTGGCGCGAGACGCGTTTATTGAACTGGTGTCGCAGCCGCTGGTGTGGTTCCTGGCTGCTCCGCGTGTGGAGCGGCGCCTGCAGGGGCAGCCGCAAAGGCCGGTGCTGCTGATTGCCAATCATGTAACGGCCTACGATGTGGCGCTGATCTGGTATGGTCTGCCAGGACCGATGCGGCGGCACGTGGCGGCAGCGATGGCTGGCGATCTGCTGCGGGACTGGCGGCGCATGCGGAATCTGGCTCCGGGGCTGAACTGGCTGGGGCCGCTTACCTGGCTGCTGGTCACCGGCCTGTTCAACGCCTTTCCGCTGCCGCGCAGCGCGGGGTTCCGGCGGTCGTTCCAGCATGCGGGCGAGGCGCTGGATCGCGGCTATAACGTACTGGTTTTTCCGGAGGGCCATCGGACGGAGGCAGGTTTGCAGCCGTTCCGGCCTGGTGTGGGGCTGCTGGTGCGGGATTCAGGGACAGCGGTGATCCCTGTAGCGCTGCAGGGGCTGAGCGAACTGAAACAGCGGCGGCGGCGCTGGTTCCGCTCCGGCGCGCTGACGGTGCGCGTGGGCGAGCCGCTGGAATTTGATCCCGGGGAATCCCCGGAGCAGATCACCGAACGGCTTTACGAGACACTCCGGTCGATGCTGGCCGAATCCTGAGGCTGGCCGAACCCTGAGCGGCTGAGCGGTTCGGATCAGGCATCTCACCCTGGAAGAAGCAGACGTGGGGAGAAGGAGATTGCATGGCGCTGGGACAGGACAGGCTGGGACAAGACGGGCAGGGACGAGAGGAGCAGCGGCATCCGGTCGTCCGCGAGCATCCGGAGCAGAAGCGGCAGGAAGAGACCGGACAGGAAGACCCCAGCGATCCCGGAGAAGTAGGGCGCCCTCCGTCAGAGAGCGGCAATCCGAAAAACTCGGAGCACGCCGCGTGAACGCCTGGGGGCGTTTTAGACAACAGAAATGCTGACGAGGGCCAATTTGGCCCTCGTTTTCTCAGAACCGGTTGTCGGGATCCTAGTACCGGCCGCGCCCGCGGCTTGCGCTCCGGCCACCGCCGCTGCCACCCTTCTGCGCCTGGTAGCAGTCACGGCAGTACACCGGGCGATCACCGCGCGGTTCGAAGGGCACCGTGGTCTGCTGACCGCAGCCGGAGCAGACGACAGCGGTGCCTCTGGACTCGGACCGCGGATATCCGCCCCCACCACCGTAGCCGCCGCCACCACCGGCGTATCCTCCTCCGCCCCCCGCCTGCTCGTTCTTCTTAGCCTGGCGGCACGGTTTGCAGCGCTTCGGCGCGGAATAGCCGCGTTCCTGGAAGAACGCCTGGTCTTCGCTCGTAAAGGTAAATTCCTGTCCGCAGTCGCTACAGGTGAGTTGCAGATCTCCAGCCATTGTGAGTCCTCACTTCCAATGTACGTCATCTTCGCCGGTTTCGTCTGTTGGGTACCCGCACAAAACGAATCTTTCCGCAGCGTGAAAATTGCAGGTCCAGGCACGCGGGGGCGAGCTTCCATTGTGCCTGAACTGGCGCGAAAACGGTATGATTGCCCTTTTGGAGAGAGCCTGGATATGGGGTTTGCTTTCAAGGGCATTGATTTCATCGGTTTCGACCAACTGCTGAACGACGACGAGCGTCTGGTGCGCGACACGGCACGGCAATTCATTGAAGACAATCTGGTTCCCATTATCGAAGAGTGCAATCGCGAAGGGCGTTTTCCCCGCGAACTGGTTCCGCAGATGGGGCAACTCGGCTTCTTCGGAGCCAGCCTGCAGGGATATGGTTGCGCCGGTATGTCGAACGTGGAATACGGCCTGGTGATGCAGGAATTTGAACGCGGCGATTCGGGGGTGCGGAGCTTCGTCAGCGTGCAGTCGGCGCTGGTGATGTACCCGATCTACACTTTCGGATCGGAGGAGCAGAAGGAATTCTGGCTGCCAAAGCTTGCCACGGGTGAAAAACTAGGCTGTTTTGGGTTGACGGAGCCGGACTTCGGCTCCAATCCCGGAGGCATGCGCACCCGCGCCGAACGGAGCGGGGACGAGTACATCCTGAATGGCGAGAAGATGTGGATCACCTCGGGCAGCATCGCGGACGTGGCGGTGATCTGGGCGCGGACCTATGGTGATGAGGGTGTCGAAGATGGGCGGGTGCGTGGTTTCCTGGTGGAGACGGATCGTCCCGGTTTCAGCGCGTGGGATGTCCACGGGAAATGGTCGCTGCGGGCTTCGGTGACGTCAGGACTGGCTCTGCAGGATGTGCGTGTGCCGGCGAAGAACCTGCTGCCGGCATCGGAGGGGCTGAAGTCACCGCTGATGTGCCTGAACCAGGCGCGGTATGGGATTGCGTGGGGCGGGGTGGGCGCGGCGATGTCGTGCTACGACACGGCGCTGCAGTATTCCCTCATGCGTAAACAGTTTCGCGACGAGCCGATCGCAAGCCATCAGCTGGTGCAGGAAAAGCTGGCCTGGATGATTACGGAGATCACCAAAGGGCAGCTGCTGGTGCTGCAGGTAGGGCGACTGAAAGACGCAGGCAAAGTGGGCCACGAACATATCTCGATGGCGAAACGCAATAACGTCTGGATGGCTCTGGAGTGCGCCCGCCTTGCCCGCGACGTGCTGGGAGCCAACGGGATCACGGACGATTATCCGGTGATGCGGCACATGATGAACCTCGAATCGGTGAAGACGTACGAGGGCACCCATGATATTCACACGCTGATTCTGGGCCAGAGCGTCACAGGGATCGCAGCTTATTGATTTTTTAGGCTTCGCAACCCCGCAGGGCGCGGTGCGTCTAATGTTCTGAGGCGTATTCCGGTATGCATTTACCCAAACTTCAGCGGCTGCCGGAACTGGATGCGCTGCGTGGCTTATTTCTGGTGTGGATGACGCTGACGCATCTGCCTACCCGCTTCAGCGATTTTGTGAATCAACCCATCGGCTTTCTTTCATCGGCCGAAGGCTTCGTGTTTCTGTCCGCGCTGCTGGTGGGCCGCCTGTACATTCGCGAGCTGGTGGAGAATCCCGTTGGCGTGCGCATGCGGCTGTGGAAGCGATCACTCAAGCTGTATGCCTATCACATGCTGCTGCTGGTGTTCGCGTTTACCGTGGCGGCCAGCTGGGCCGAGCATGCTCATCGCGCAGCCATCACGAATCTGCTGAATTTCTATCTGAATCACCCGGGGACGGCCATCGCCGGATCGGTGTTCCTTCTGTATTGCCCGCCGCTGTTCGACATCCTGCCCATGTACGTGCTGTTCCTGTTTCTGACGCCGCTGTTTCTGACGGCCGCGATACGGCTGGGATGGAAGGTGGTGCTGGCGGGGACCGGGCTGATCTGGCTGCTGGCGCAATTTGGGCTGCGCGACGTGGTGCATAACCAGGTCGTGCACCTCACGCATCTGCAGATTCCGCTGCAGGAAACCGGAGCCTTCAATCTGTTCGCGTGGCAGGCGGTGTGGATTGTGGGGCTGTGGCTGGGATCGCGCTCCGCGCACCACGATATGCCGCTCAGCCGCGTTCCCCGGTGGGCTGTTGCCGCGAGCGTCGCGGTGTGCGTCTTCTTTATCGCTGTGCGTCACGGATGGCTGGGGCCGCACCTCAATCAGGATGCGCTGGCCTGGGCGCTGGACAAATGGCGCATCGGGCCGCTGCGCGTGCTGAACCTGGTCTGCTTCACGGTGGTCTTCTACTGGCTGCGCAGGTACGTGCGCTTCGTGGTGGCGCGGGAGCCGTTCCTGACCCTGGGCAAGGCTTCGCTGCAGGTCTTCTGCGCGCATCTGGTTTTCGTTTTCTTCGGTCTTGCGCTGCTGGTCGGAGAAGTGGAGCAACTCCATGGAATGGTGGCGCTGGGGCTGCTGCTGGTCACTTTTGTCTCCCTGTTCCTGATCGCCGCGAATGAGGTGCGGAAGCGGCACGCGCGCAAGAAGGGGAAGAACACACCGGAGCGCACTCCGCCGAACGTGGCGTACTCGGTTGTGCAGGAACCGGTGTCGGGACCGTCGCCGGAGCTGGTGGCGGAGCGCTCTGCCGCCGAGATCGTTCGCTGAAAGGCCGACTAAGTCAGCCAGCTGTCTCCGAAGTTCATTGAACAATGACAATTCGACGAACAGAAGTGATTTGAACAGCAGCCCGCAGGGGCTGAAGCCCACTTGACTTTGTGCCATTTGCGGCACGACTGAAGTCGAGCCCCGATACAAGACCAGAGAACAATTCTTAAGCGAACTCAGTCTTAAGCGACCTTCAGGGGCGGGCTCCGGGGGCCTGCCTATACCGCTACGGTAAAGGTTTCTTCGGTTCTGGTTACGGCCCGGTAGAGGGTGTCGCGCTCCACCGGGACACGGCCGGCCGCGGTGATCAGCCGCATGAGCTCGTCGCGGCGCATGCCCTGCGGGGTGGTCGCGCCGGCATCGTGGTAAATCTTCTCTTCGATCACGGTGCCGTCGATGTCATCCGCTCCAAAGCGCAGGGCGATCTGCGCGATCTTCGCCGTCATCATCTGCCAGTAAGCCTTGACGTGCGGGAAGTTGTCGAGCAGCAGACGGCTGACGGCGATCTGGCGGATGTCGGTGAGGCCGGTGGTGCGCGGCAGATGATCGAGTGCGGTGTTGTCGGGATGAAAGGCCAGCGGGATGAAGGTCTGGAAGCCGCCGGTATCGTCCTGGAGGGCGCGGAGCTTCAGCAGATGATCGACGCGGTCTTCGTCGTTTTCGATGTGGCCGTAGAGCATGGTCGCGTTCGATTTCAGGCCGAGCTGGTGAGCCGCGCGGGCGGTCTCCAGCCATTCGCCGCCGTCGATTTTGTGGTCGCAGATGATATGGCGAATGCGATCGGCGAAGATTTCGGCACCGCCGCCGGGGAGTGAATCGACGCCGGCTTCCTTGAGACGGATCAGTGTCTGCGGAATGGTCAGTTTGGCGCGCTTCGCCAGGAAGGCTACCTCGACCATGGTGAAGGCCTTGATATGCACCTGGGGGAAGCGCACCTTGAGGCCGCGCACAAGGTCGAGGAAGTATTCGAAGGGCAGGTCGGGGTGCAGTCCGCCGACGATGTGAAACTCGGTCACCGCTTCGCTGTAGCCGGAAGCGGCGGTCTCCCATGCCTGTTCGAGGGCCATGGTGTAGGCGCCGTCGGCGCCCTTGCTGCGGCCGAAGGCGCACAGCCGGCAGGCGGCAACGCAGACATTGGTGGGATTGATGTGGCGGTTGACGTTGAAGTAGGTCACGTCGCCGTGCATCCGCTCCCGCACGGAATTGGCCAACCAGCCGACCGCGAGAATATCCGGCGAGCGATAGAGGGCGAGGCCGTCGTCGGCGCTCAGGCGTTCGCGGGCTGTAACTCTTTCGGCAATCGAAACGAGGCGCGGGTCGTCGGTTTGAAAGGCATGCGGGCTCATCGCTCTTTTATGATAATGCGCCGCCCTCAGGAGTGCGATGGACGCGCCTTTCAGTACCAATGGCGTCGCGCGGCGGCTGGGGTGACATGTGCGCGTTTCCCGGGTGATACCATTCCTGCAGGTTTTCTTAAAATTTTCATCGTCATTCCTGGACAACGATTGCGGCAACGAACACCATGGCTTGCTCCGCTGCTCCTCGGCTGCGCGCTGCCCCTTGTCGCTGCGCAGCCACCAAAAACGGCGGTGTTTCCTCCTGTCACTTCGTATAGCCTCGACAAGCAGAAGGTCAGCCTTCCCGGTGGACTCGAGGGGCAGACGGATCTGTTGCTGCTCTCGTTTGAGCCTGAACAGAAGAAGGACATTGATACCTGGTTACCCGCCGCCCAGGCGCTGCAGCACATGAATTTCAAATTCCGCTACTATCAGCTGCCCATTTCAAGCAAGGAGAACATCCTCTTCCGCTGGTGGGAGACCTCGTCGCTGCGCAGCGATGAGACGGATCCGGAAACCTGGCACTGGATTGTGCCTCTGTTTGTCGACCGCAAGCCGTTTCTCGACGATTTACAGATTCCGGACGAGAAGCACGTGGTAGTGCTGCTGGTCGATCGCCAGGGGCATGTCCTGTGGCGCGCCTCGGGACCGATGACCCAGGACAAGCGCACAGCTTTGATGAATGCCGCGGCGAGCCACTGACCTTTCCTGCCGCTGACCTTGCCGGCCCGCGCACCGTCAGCGCGTTTTTCCCTGCGACGCCAGCAGCTTTCTGCGCGCAGCGATGAGCTTCTTCTTTTCCGGCGCCGACATTGCCAGAACTTCTTTGGTGCGGCGGGGAAGCCTTTGGTAAACAAGGTCGCGCGCATGCCGGAGCAATGCTTTTAACTCGGCGACCGGCAGAGTATCCCAGCTTTCGACGGCGACCCAGTGCGCGCGAGCCAGATACGGGGCGGGGCGCAAGCCTTCGATCTCTACCAGTTCAGCGAAGCGTTCCGGCCCGGCAGCGAAGGAGAGGACTGCGGAGTGATCCGGGGACAGGCTGGCGAGGGCGAACATCTTGCCCCCGATGGCCTTGTCGGGGATCCAGTAGACGAGATTGTCGCCCCACTGCATGGTCTCGGCCACGTCCGGCAGGGAGAGCAGGTAAGCGCGCAGGCTTTCGGCATCCATAAAAGCTCACGGCCAGCGTACAGCGAAGTTTGTACCGGCGGCTGCAGGCTGGCTCAGACTGCCTCAGCCAGATATACGCCGAACCAGTGGCGGCTGTCGGTCCAGTTGCGGCGGGGCGCGAGGCCGGCCCGCTCCAGCAGGCGCGATACGGAATCCGCCGTGAATTTGTAGCTGCTCTCGGTGTGAATACTCTCACCACGGCGAAAATTCACCTTGAGGTCCAGGCTCGGGATGGCGACCTGCTGTGCCACCAGGCTTTCGAGGTGCATCTCGATGCGGCATTCGCGCTCGTTCCACACCGCCCGGTGACGAAACAGACGGGGGCGGAAGCGGGCGCCCAAATCGCGATTGATCCTGAAGAGAATATTGCGATTGAACTCCGCGGTTACGCCGGAGCTGTCGTTGTAGGCGTGCAGCAGCGTGCCGCGATCCTTCACATGGTCCACGCCGAGGAGGAGCAGATCGCCGGGAACGAGTTGGCGCCGCAGATCGCGCAGCAGGGCGGCCGCATCCGATGGCTCGAAGTTGCCGATGCTGGAGCCGATGTAAAGCACCAGGCGCCGGCAGCCGGGAGCGGGGATTTCAGCCATGCTGCGGGTGTAATCCGCGACCCGCGGCTCGACCGTGACGTGCGGGAATTGCTCGGCGATGCGGCGTCCTGCCGCCTCCAGCGCCGAAGCTGAGATGTCGATGGGGTAGTAGGTCACGCTGCCCATTCGCCGCACCGCCGCACCGAGGAGAAGGCCGGTCTTCGCGGCGGTTCCGGC
Organism: uncultured Acidobacteriota bacterium; assembly: GCA_963825195.1. Classification (GTDB taxonomy): domain Bacteria; phylum Acidobacteriota; class Terriglobia; order Terriglobales; family Acidobacteriaceae; genus Palsa-343. The sequence goes on along the minus strand of CAWGSD010000005.1, from coordinate 973,093 downwards.
GCCCAGTTCGAGAATGGCAAGACCCGAATGATCGGTTGCGGCAGCGAGGATCTCATCGCCGTATTGCGCGAAAAGGTCGCGCTCGGTGCGGGTTAGATAGTACTCGGGCAGATCGGTGATGGCCTCGAAGAGCTCGGAACCGCGCGCGTCGTAAAAGAGCCAGGGCGACAGGTTTTTGGGATTCGAAGTCAGTCCACGATAGACTTCCGCCCCGACCGGCGTAGAAACGGCCTCGGGCAAACAGGGAAGGGACGACAGAGCCAGCATAAATGGAGGTGCCTCCGCAAGGATCAGTGGTCGGCCAGTCGAACGCCGGAGAACTGCCAGCGCGTCGCAGGCGGGAAGAAGTTGCGGTAACTGGCTCGAATATGCGATGCCGGAGTGACCACCGACCCGCCGCGCAGCACCATCTGGTTGCACATGAATTTGCCGTTGTACTCGCCCAGAGCGCCGGGGAGCGGCCGAAAGCCCGGATAGGAAAGGTAGGCGCTGGCGGTCCATTCCCACACATCGCCGAAGGCCTGCTGGAGTTGAGGGGATGCATCCGCAGATGGTGTGCGGGATTCGGATGCTGCTGTTGGGTGCAGAGTGCCGCTTTCAAGAAGATGGCCGGATACCGGCACGGTGGTGGTGGCTGCTTCCCATTCCGCTTCTGTGGGCAACCGCTTGCCCGACCAGCGAGCGAATGCGTCGGCTTCGAGGTAGCTGATGTGACAGACAGGGGTCGCCAGCAACTGATCCAGGGAGACCAGTCCGTGCAGGGTGAAGACCTCCCAATTGCCGCGTTCAGCGTTGCGGCGCCAGTAGAGCGGGGCTTCCCAGCGCTCGCTTTGCACCGTCGTCCATCCCTCGGACAGCCAAAGCTCCGGCCGGCTGTATCCTCCGTCTTCGATGAAGGCGAGGTACTCGCCACAGGTCACCGGGCGTGAAGCCAGCCGGTAGGGCTCAAGAAAGACGGTATGGCGCGGCGTCTCGTTATCGAAGCAGAAGCCATCGCCGGCGAAGCCGATTTCGACCAGGCCGCCCGGAAATTCCGCCCATTGGAGAGGGGCGGCATCGCGCGTGCCGGGAATGGCGCCTTCGACATAGACCGGATGCAGCGGATTCGACCAGAAGGCGTGCTTGATGTCGGTGAGCAGCAATTCCTGGTGCTGCTGCTCATGATTCAGGCCGAGGACGATCCGCTCCCGGGCGGCGTCGGGCAGGTTGTTCGCTCCGGCAAGGTCTTCCATGGCGGCGTCGACGAAATGCCGGTAAGCCAGGATCTCTTCCGCCGCCGGCCGGGAGAACGACGAGCGGAGCTTTTTCTCCGGTTGCGCAGAGACGGCGTTGTAGTAGCTGTTGAAGAGCCAGACAAAGTCGGGATGGAAGGGACGGTAGGCCGGGACGAATTCGCGCAGCAGGAAGGTCTCAAAAAACCAGGTGGTGTGGGCCAGGTGCCATTTGGCAGGACTGGCGTCAGACGAGGACTGAACCATCATGTCCTCGGGAGTCAGCGGCGCGCAGAGCTGGAGGCTCTGCTGCCGCACGCGACAGAATTCCGCGGCGAGTACTGTTTCGGTGAGTACACTCATGATCCCGTCCTGTTTCCTTCCCTCAGAAGAGAGCGTTGGCCGCTATGGGGTTGCCCGGTCGGGTGATAGTGGGCGCTTCGGACAGTGGTCCGATGCGCCATCTTTTGCCGGGGCTTCATTTTTCACGACGGAGGGGTGTCCCGAGGATCTGCTCCACGTCGCGAACCTTGCCTTGCAGCCGGCCGGTGGCGCCGCGCCGGTCGTCGATGGTGATGCTGGTGAGCACGCGAGGCGCCAGCTCCAGCACGCGCCGATGACAGCGCAGGATGACTTCCATTACCTGATCGAGATCGCCCTCTACAGTGGTGTGCATTGCGCCCAGCTCGTAGGGCAGGCCGGACGCATCGACGATCTTAAGCGCCTCGGCGATCAGCGCCTTCACTCCACCCGGAACGTCCATCGGAACCACGGAAAAACTGGCCACCATAAACATCTCTCCTCCGCGGTTGCAGGGAACCTGAACCGGGGTGCAGCGTATACCTGTTCTATATCCGTGTGGCGCAGGCGGACGCCGCGTCTTTCTGGCGAGGCACCCGTCTATCAGGCAGATTGTAACGCCCGCGAGAAAGAGTAAAACTGAGGCTGGTCTTGATTCTGCAGGGCATGGGTCCGGTAATGAAAATCATGCATTCCCGTATTGCAGGAAGCGCCATTCTCGGTCTGGCCATCGCGTTGGCTGGAGCGCCGGCGATTCGCGCCCAGGAAGGCCCGCCGCAGGCCGGCGAGCAGGGCCCCGGTGGCGGGCGCATGGGCGGTGGCATGTTCGCGATGGGCGGCAACAGCGCCCACGGTACCGTGACCGCCATTTCAGGCAATGAAATTACGGTGAAAAATGAGCAGGGAGAAACCTGGAAGGTTCTGATCGGGCCCAATACCCACTTTCGCAAGGACCGGCAGGAGGCAAAGATCGCCGATGTCCATTCCGGCGACGTGATTCTGGCTGCGGGCAATCTGGATGAACAGGCAAAGTCGGTGGGAGCGGTGTTTGTGGTCGTCCTCGATCCGCAGCAGGCAGCGCAGATGGAAAAGATGCGCGTCGATTTTGGCAAGACCTGGACGATGGGCAAAGTGACCGCGATTAAGGACCTGACCCTGACCGTCGAGCGCCCGGATCATGTGACCCAGACCATCACCGTCGATGAGAACACGACGTTTCGGAAGCGGCGGGAGGACATTACCTTCCCCGACATCAAGGTCGGCGACATGGTGCGCGCCAGCGGGGCACAGCAGGACGGGGGCTTTCTGGCGAAGAATCTGGCGGTGATGGAGCCGGGCCAGCGCGGGCAGGGCCGCAATGGCCAGGGCCAGGGAGCACCGGGTGGCCCCGGAACGCAGGTCAGGCCGTCGCCACAGCCGGAGGGGGCGCCGTCGGGAACGGCGCCATCGCAGCCGCCGAACAGCCCTCAGAACTGAAGCTCATGAAGCATTCGCTCGAGATCGTGGCTCTTGTTGTCTTCCTCGGCGGATCTCTGCTGCCGGGCCAGGTTGCGCCCGGGAATGCCGCGCCGGCCGCGGGGCAGGCTGCGCCATCGGTTTCCGCTCCCGTGGTGCAGGCAGGTGGAACCATCCACGGCGTGGTCAAGGCCGGGACGGTCCCCCTGCCGGGCGTAAGTGTGACCGCCTCGAATACGCTGACCGGGAAAAAATACAGCACCACAACCGATGTCACCGGCAGTTACACACTGGTCGTTCCGCAAAATGGCCGGTACGTATTGAAGACGGAGCTGGCTGCCTTCGCGCCGATCACCCAGCAGGCGCTGCTGAATGCGACATCGCGCGACCAGACGGCAAACTTCTCTCTGCAGCTGGCTTCGCGCGCGGAGCAGCAGGAGGAGCGGCAAACCGCCGGAGCCACGCAGTACGGCGGCGCGGGAACGCAGGCGCTGAACCTACTGGGTGCGGCGAGCGATCTGATCCAGGCCGGGGCAGGGGGAGGCGGGGCCGAGGCCGGCGCCCAGCTGCCGTCGCTCGCGGGTAATTCGGATTTCTCTTCGGGCGAGTCGGTGGCGGTCACCGGGCAGACGGGCACGACGAATCCATTCGCGGGCGTGGACTTCAGCCAGATGCGGGAGAATGCCGAACTGAACCAGTCGCTGAATGGCGGCCAGGGCGGCCAGGGCGGCCAGGGCGGACCGGGTGGTGGTCCCGGGGGAGGCGGCGGGTTCGGTGGTGGTGGCGGGGGATTTGGCGGTGGCGGCTTCGGGGGCGGCGGGGGCAGAGGCGGAGGCAGGGGCGGCTTTGGCGGTGGCCGCGGGAATTTCCGCAACTTCAAGGCCAATCAGCCTCACGGAGCCCTGTTCTGGAATGGCGGCAACGGCGCGCTGAACGCCGAAGATTACGCGCTGCGCGGGCAGCCCATTGTCGAGCCGGCGTATGCTTCCAACCGCTTCGGAGCGACGCTGATGACGGCGCCCTATATCCCGAAGCTGCTGACCAGCGATAAGAATGACATGATCTTTTTCACCCTCTCCGGAACCCGTTCCTCGACGCCCTTCGACGAGTACGCCACGGTTCCAACGCTGGCGGAAAGGAGCGGGAACTTTAGCGGGCTGACGACGGAAAGCGGTACCGCGATTCCGATTTACGACCCGGGTTGCGGGGCGGGCGATCCAAACAAAGGCAAGCCGTTTCCAGGGAACATGATTCCGGCGAACTGCCTCTCGCCGCAGGCGACGAAGCTGCTGAATTATGTCCCGGCGCCGAATCTGCCGGGGCAGAACGAGAACTATCAGCGCCTCACCTCAGCGCAGAGCAACGATACGGTGCTCGGCTTCCGGTTCATCCACAGCTTCGGCAGCACTTCCGGCACGAATCCCCTGATACGCCTGGCGCGGCAGTATATGGGCCAGGGCAATCAGGGGATCACGCAGAACATCAACGTCAACTTCAACTACAACCATGCCGCGTCGGACAACGTGAACATTTTTCCGGAGCTGGGCGGCAAGAGCCAGACGCATCAGTACTCGCTGCAGCTGGGGTATTCGATCGGCAAGGGGCGGCTGACCAATAACCTCACGGCGAACTGGAATCGCACCCATACCCAGGTAAGCAACTACTTCAGCAACGTGAACAACATCGCTCCCCAGCTTGGGCTGACGGGGCTGCCGGATTCGCCGCAGCTGTGGGGTCTGCCGAGTGTGACTCTGAACCAGTTCACGGGCCTGAACGAGCAGCAGCCGAATTTCGAGCTGCAGCAGGCTGTGTCGTTGGGCGAAGCGAGTTCGTGGATCCATGGCAAGCACAACCTGCGTTTCGGCGCCGATCTGCGGCGGGTGTATCTCGATATGATCGGCAATACAAACTCCACGGGCACCTACGTCTTCACCGGCCTGTTTACGGAGAATCCCGGCACGGCTGCTGCGGGGAGCACGAGTACGGGAACCAACGGCTTCGCGAGCAGCGGATCGTCCCTGGCCGACCTGTTGCTGGGGTTTCCGCAGGAGACGGCGCTGCAGGCCGCTTATCAGGAAACGCATCTGCGGCAGATCGCGATGGACGGATACTTCCAGGACGACTGGCGGGCGATGAAGAACCTGACCATCCTCGCAGGACTGCGCTATGAGTATTTCTCGCCCTATTCGGAAGAGCATGACCGGCTGGCTACTCTCGACCCGAGCGGCAGTTTCGCAAACGTAGCTACGGTGCTGCCCAATGGGGTCGGGATGTACAGCGGCAAGTATCCGCGGGATTTGATCTATCCGGAGAAGGACAACTTCTCGCCGCGCTTTGGATTCGCTGCGCATCCGTGGAAGGACACCGTGATCCGCGGCGGCTACGGGATCAACTACACGGTTGGGCAGTACGTGAAGTTCGTGCAGAACTTTGCGTTCGAGCCGCCGTTCGCTAATGTGCAGACCAACCTGGTGAGCACGACGGCCCAGGAATCGGGTGTGCTCGCGTGCGATTCGTTCTGTCTGGCCAATGGTTTTCCGGTTGACCCAAGTCATCCGCAATTCGGCAATTACTCAGTGAACAAGAATTACCGGCTGCCCTACGTGCAGGTGTGGAACCTGAACGTGCAGCGCACCATCCCCTGGAATGTGGTCCTCAATATCGGCTACAACGGCTCCAAGGGCACTCATCTGGATGTGATCGATGCTCCGGGCCGATATGCCACGGTGGTGGACGGCGTAGCCACCACCACGCTGCCCACCGCCGCCACCGACGCGAGTCAGACGGTCCCCTACGACTTCGAGGAGTCAGGAGCTTTTTCCAATTACAACGCGCTGACCTTCAGCGCGCGCAAACGGATCAGCGGCGGCATCGCGCTGCAGGCGACCTATACGTACTCGCATGCTATCGACGACGCCAGCAGTATCGGCGGGAACGGCGGGACCAGCTGCGGCGCGAACTGCATTGCGCAGAACTGGCAGAACATTTTGGCCGAAGAGTCGAATTCCAGTTTCGATGTGCGGCACAACGTGGTGGGGAGCTGGGTCTACGAACTGCCGTTCGGTCCGGACACGCACCTGCTGACCACGGGATGGATGGGCCATGCCCTGGCCAATATGAATGTTTCGGGCACGTATCAGTTTGCATCCGGGAACCCGCTGACCCCGCATTATGAGGCGTCAGCGGAGGACGTGGCGCGCGGCACGACAGGATCGCAGCGGCCCAATCGCGTCCCCGGGGAGTCGCTGACGGCGGGCGGCGGCAAGGTGGATAACTGGTTCAACAGGAATGCCTTCGCACCCCTGCCTGCCGACAGCTTATATGGCAGCGCCTCACGGCTGAGCATTCCCGGTCCGGGCACGGTTTCCGTGGATATGTCGCTGTCGAAGAGCATTCGTTTCGGGGACACGAAGAACTTTGAGATGCGCGCGACGGCAAATAACGTTTTTAACACCGTCCAGTATTCCGGCGTGGACTCGACGCTGGGCTCCGGCACCTATGGCCAGGTGATTTCGACCGCGGCGATGCGGCAGTTCACGTTTATGGGGCGATACCGGTTTTAAAGGCGAGGGATGAAGCGGCCAGGCCAAAAGCGGCCAGGAGAAAAGCGGTCAGGGATGAGGCGGCCAGTGAGAAAAACGTTGATCCACATGCTTGTGGCTGGGGCAGCGCTGGTGAGCCCCACTGCGTGGGTGCAGGATCAGGCGCCGCCGCCGAGCGGGAGCACCCTCACCCTGCGGGTGAACAGCGATCTGGTGCTGACCAACGTGGTGGTGCGCGATAAAAAGACCGGTCAGATTGCGCGCGGCCTCACCGAGAAGGACTTCACCGTCACCGAAGACGGCAAGCCGCAGCGCATCGTGAGCTTCGATTTCGAGAGCGTCGATCAGGCAGCGCCGCTGAGTGAGGCGACCATCAATGCCAGCGCGCCCAACGGCGTGTTCGGAGCCAAAACGGGAACGGCAACGCAGGAGCAGCTGCGCAATCACCGGCTGATCGTGATGTTTTTCGACATCACCTCGATGCAGCCGGAAGATGTGGAGCGAGCGCAGGAGGCGGCACGAAATTACATCAACAAGCAGATGCATCCGGCGGACCTGGTGGCAGTGATCTCGCTGGACGCGACGCTGTCGCTCGACCAGGATTTCACGGCCAGCAAGGATTTGCTGCTGAAGGCGGTGAACAGCTACTCCGGGACGCAGGGGGCAGGCTTCGGGGCGGGCGCGACCAGCACGACCAACCAAGTGGAGGACGCTACTTCCTTTACCGCGGATGAGCAGGAATACAACGACATCAACACGGATCGCGAGCTGTTCGCCATTGAAGATATCTCGAAGTCGCTGGCGTATCTGAACGAGAAGAAGTCGCTGCTGTATTTCTCAGGCGGCATCCAGCGCGACGGCATTGAGAACCAGGCGTCTATGCACGCGGCCATCAACGCGGCGGTACGGGCGAATGTGTCGATTTACAGCGTGGACGCGCGCGGCCTGCAGGCGATCTCTCCGCTGGGCGATGCGTCGACGGGCAGCCTGCGCGGGGCGAACGCATTCAACGGTGCGGCGCTGCAGAACAATCTGCGATTCGAATTTCAACACGCAGGAAGTGATGTCGACGCTCTCGTCCGACACGGGCGGCAAGGCGTTCTTCGATTCGAACGACTTTTCGCCGGCCTTCGAGCGCATCCAGCACGACACGTCGGCCTATTACGTGATCGGCTTCCACTCGACCGATCCGCGCCGCGACGGGCGCTACCGGCGGCTTTCGCATCAAAGTCAACCGCAACGACGTCAAGCTCGAGTACCGGCCCGGCTACTATGCGCCTGCGGACTTACAGGCATTCGACGAAGGACGACCGCGAGCGGGAGCTGCAGGACGAACTGGCCAGCGATCTGCCGGCCACCGATATGGCGGTGTACCTGCAGGCGCTGTACTTCCGCACCGGGCAAAGCCGCTTTTACGTGCCGGTCTCGCTGGTGGTGCCGGGCTCGCAGATTCCGTTTGTGAAGGGCGGCGACCGCGACAAGGCGACGCTGGACATCATCGGGCAGGTTCGCGACATGGCGGGACACGACATCGGCGACGTGCGCGACACGGTGAAGCTGGCGATCGACCAGGCGCAGCAGGTGCGGCAGAAGAACGTGCAGTACACCACGGGGTTCACGCTGCCGGTGGGCAAGTATCACGTGAAGTTTGTGGTTCGCGAGAACGAGACCGGCCGCATGGGTTCGTTCGAAACCGACCTGAACGTGCCCGATCTGCACAAGGCTCCGCTGAAGATGAGTTCTGTCGTGCTGGCCAGCCAGCGCATGCCGGCCGGTAAAGAAGAGGACAGCCCGCTGGTGCGCGACGGACAGCAGTTGGTGCCGAACCTGCCGCATGTCTTCCGCCAGGATCAGCACCTGCTATCTGCTGTACGAGGTCTACGAGCCGGCACGCGCAGTGGCCGCTGCAAAGCCGGTTGCCGAAAGCAAACCGGAGAAAGGCACAAAGCCCGCTGGAGAGCCGGTTCGGGTGATGACCAGCATCGAATTTCTGAATGGCTCGGCCAAGGCATTTGAGACGCCGCTGGTGCAGGCGACGCAGATCAATGTGCCCGATCGCGACGCGGTGGCTTTCCAGTTCGATGTGCCGCTGGACGGCCTGAAGCCTGGACCGTATATCTGCCAGATCAACGTGATCGACGATGCGGGCGGCACCTTCACCTTTCCGCGTACGGCGGTGCTGATCCGCTGCGGCCCCGGCGGCTGCGCCGGCTCCGGCGAGCGGCACGACGGGAAGCGGAAACGAGTAGAGAGACGCTGGCGACCTGGCTGCCGCAGAGGTGCCGAGAGAGATACATCGCTCAGGCAACCTGCGATGGAAGAACCTGTTTCGTACCGGCTTATCCACTGAATTCTTACCGCGCACACTTGCTCTTGTAACAAGGGCCTGGGATAATCGCATCAATACCAGGAGCGTTGCTCCACACAGTGAACCGATACAGCCGCCAGGATGTTCTCCGCATACTGCGCATCTCCTCCCGGCAACTGCATGCATGGGAGAAGGTGGGACTGATCGCTACCGCCTCGGACTACGGCTTCGAGGATCTCGTCCAGCTTCGAAAATTACGCGACCTGCGGGCCATGCGGGTTTCCGCGTCGATGATCAGCGCCAGCGTGCGCGCTATGAAAGCTGTTTCGGGGATGGTGAACCCGCTGGTGGAAGCTGGTGTGACGCGGCGCGGCCCGCGGCTGGTTTTCCGCCACTCGGGTTCCGCGATGGATCCCATTGCGCGCCAGTTCGAATTTGATTTCGAAGCCGGCGGCCCACGCCTGACGGCCGTCGATGCGGGCCCCGTCCCTACGATCCAGCGCCAGAATCAGGTGAACGCGCTGTTCTTCGACGCAGTGCGCTGTGAGGAGCAGGGGAAATCCGACGAGGCCATTGCGCTCTACGAGGAGACGCTGGCCATTGCCGAGCACGCTCCCGCCGCGATTAATCTGGGGACAATTCTTTACAACCAGCGGCAGTTCGAACGGGCTGAAGAGTTTTACCGGCGGGCGACGAAGGCCAATCCCGAATACGCGCTGGCGTTTTTCGATCTCGGCAATGCGCTGGATGAGCTGCAGCGCCTGCCGGAAGCCGTCGAGGCGTACAAAGCAGCGATCCGGTTGTCGCCCACCTATGCCGATGCGCACTATAACCTGGCGCTGGCCTACGAACGGAGCAATGAGCGGCGTCGTGCGCTGCGCCACTGGATGGCCTATGCGCGGCTCGATCCAATTGGACCGTGGTCGAATCATGCGCGTCTGCAGGCGCGAAAAATCCTGGAACGCGAGCAGTTGAAGATTGTCTGGCGACGGGCGAAAACGGCTCTGGCGCACACCACGCGCTGAGCGTACTCTTCAGAATCGAACACAAACAACGGAGGCAAAGGAATCCCGGGGCAACCCGGGATTCTTCTTTTCGGAGCGATGCCGTTTTTGCGCCGGCGCGGTCACTCTACCCGAAAGCCCTTTACTGCGATGGCATTCGGATGTCGGCCGACGGGGAGCATGGTAAACAGCGAACCGGTGATCACCTGGCCCCGCGGCGTGTAGCTGACGGTGCGTACGACGGATACGTCGCCGGAAACTGCATCGACGGCGAGCAGCAGGAAGCCATCCGTCGAAAACGCCAGCGGACCGGGCCCGGTGCCCACCTGGACGGTATGCTCCAGCTGGCCATCGTCGATGGAGTACGCGGCGACGGTGTTCGCGGCGAAATTGCTGACCCACAGGAGGGAGTTATCGGCGCTGACGATGCCGCCGGAGGGTTGATCGCCGACCACGTACGCGCCGCCGACCTCATCGCTGCCGGTGGCGATTTCGGAGACGGTGGCGCCACCGAAGTTGGAGACGAAGATTTCTCCGCCGTCGGGTTTGAGCGCGAGATGGACCGGGGTCTGGCCCACGTCGAGGAGCGACAGCAGCCGGTCCTGATGGTCTTCGGGGATCTGATTCTGGGGACGCGCCAGGCCAATGGCCATGACCTGGTGGCCGCCGGTGCAGGCCACAAACGCCTTCGAGGAATCCGGCAGGACGACCACGTCCGCGGCCCCGGGGCATCCATTGAAGGCTGCGCGCAGGGTGAGGCGATGGGCATCGAGAACGCTGACGCTGCCGGAGCGGCGGTTGGCGACGACCAGCGTGGCGCCGTCCGGGGAAAGGCGGAGAGCCGCGGGAGATTCGCCGGCGCCGGAAGCGGCGATTTCGCGGCGCTGCAGCAGGTCGAGGGCGGAAATATTATTAGAGCCGGAGTTGGCGATATAAGCGCGCTCGCCAGCCGCATCCACGTCGATGGACGCAGGCTCGCGATGCACGGGAATGGTCGCGATCACGCGGTTCTTCACCGCATCGATAACGCTGACCGAGCCGCTGCCGGAGTTGACCACATACACTTCGTCGCGGCGGGGATTGACGGCGATGGCCGTGGGATTCGCGCCAACGGGAATGGTGGCCGCGGGCGTCATGTTCACCAGGTCCAGCACGGTGACGGAGTTGCTGCCGCCATTCGTGACCCAGGCATATTCGCGGAAGTTGGAGGCGTAATGCGGGAACCGCTTGCGCCGGCAGCCGCTCACCAGCAGCGGCAGCAACAGACCTATGAGGATAAGATCTCGCGAAAGGCGCCTGCCGGCTGTGCGCCGGTGCCGCGCCTGCGGGTGCTTCATCACCATCAGGACAGGCGCATCCTCCCGGGCAGTGCCTGCGGAGCGCATGGACCCGTTTCGGGAGATGGGTGCCGGGGGTTTTATCGTGCGGAGCCCGCCGTTTGCTCCAGATGAATCCCACGCGGCACGCTGCGGTGCAGGACCGCGGCGATCTGCGAACACTCGTCCATGAGCTGCACAAACTGCTCGGGGACGATGGACTGCATGCCGTCGGAGAGCGCCTTGTCAGGCTGATGGTGCACTTCGACAATCAATCCATCGGCGCCAACCGCCACGGCGGCGCGCCCCAGCGGCAGCACCTTATTGCGCTTGCCGGTGCCATGGCTGGGATCGACCAGGATGGGCAGGTGGCTGAGCCGCTGCACGGCGGGGACAATGCTCAGGTCGAGGGTGTTGCGCGTGTGGTCCGCGAAGGTACGGATGCCGCGCTCGCACAGGGCGACCTCGTAGTTGCCCTCGCTCATGATGTACTCGGCGGCCATGAGGAATTCGTCGAGTGTAGCGGCCAGGCCGCGCTTGAGCAGCACCGGTTTGCGCTTGCGGCCGGCTGCCTTCAGCAGCGAGTAATTCTGCATGTTGCGGGCGCCGATCTGGATCACGTCGGCGTATTCGGCGACCAGCTCCAGCGCTTCGTGATCGATGGCTTCGGTCACGATCCGCAAGCCGAAGCGGTCGCGAATCTCCGCCATGATCTTCAGGGCCTCTTCGCCCAGGCCCTGGAAGGCGTACGGCGAGGTGCGAGGCTTATAGGCGCCACCGCGGAAGAACTGGGCTCCGGCGAGCGCCACCTGCTCGGCAATGGCAAAGGCCTGCTCGCGCGATTCAATGGAGCAGGGGCCGGCGATCATGGCCAGCTTTGCGCCGCCAATGGTGGCATCAGTGCCGGGGAAACGGATGACGGTGTCGTCTTCCTTCACGTCGCGGCTGACCAGCTTATAGGGCTTGGAGACGCGAATGACCTCGGCGACCCCGGACATCTCCTCCAGGTTGCCGCGATCGATTTCGCCCTGGTTGCCGGTGATGCCGATGGCGGTGCGCTGCGCACCGGGCAGCGGATGGGCGCGGAAGCCAAGGGCCTCAATTTGTTCGCAGACGGCCTGAATTTCTTCTTTTGTGGCCTGCGCCTTCATCACGACAAGCATCGTGGAGTCCTCGTTTCGAGTTGACTCCAGTGTAGAGCATGGGGTGGGCAAAACGAAGAAAAGGGGTATAGGCACACGGCTGCCGGCGCGTGCGAGGGGGTTACCTGCGGGATGTGTGCGGAGTGAGAGGAGCGGCGAGGCTCCGCGTCCGGCTACTCGCCGCTGCTCACGGCGACGATGGCCGGAGTCAGAACCATAGCCAGGAGGAACACGGCAATCAAAAGGTCACGCATAGTGGGGATTCAGAACTCTGCAGGCGAAAGCCTGATGTAAGCAGTTTCACCCGAAGCCGGAGGGAAAGAAATAACACTTCCGCCGTCCGGATTTAGGCCAGTGCGTCCTGCGGCTCCACGGAAGTGCTATTGACCGGGCGCGAAAAATTTTGCAGGCAAGCCGCAACTTCGGTTTGCCCGGGGGGTCAGAAAGAGGGTGAGAAATCCCGGCGGGTTTCTCACAGCAACCCTCCTCGGACAACGAGACCGCCGATTCGTTTTGCGAAGAACCATGCTCCGGTGGTCTCGTTGCTTTTTCCTGAAAGCGGCCTGTTTCCTCAGAACTCCCGCAGAAAGCCGCTCCTGGCGCGGCCAGCAGATTCTGGCTATTCTTCTCGCTTGCGGGGATGACTCGCTTGCAGGGAGGGGCTGCGTGAATAAGGTCTGTGAGAGCGCCGATGCGGCGGTAGCCGATATTCCGTCGGGCGCGACGATCATGCTGGGGGGCTTCGGGCTCTGCGGGATTCCGGAAAATCTGATTGCCGCGCTGGTGCGGCTGGGCGTTACGGGCCTGAACACCATCAGCAACAATATGGGTGTCGACGGATTTGGCATGGGGCTGATGCTGGAGGCAGGGATGATCGCCTCGCATACCGGCAGTTATGTCGGCGAGAATCGGCTGCTGGAGGAGAAGGTGCTCCGGGGCGACCTCGATCTGCGGCTCACGCCGCAGGGCACGCTGGCGGAGCGGATTCGGGCGGGGGGCGCTGGGATTCCGGCCTTCTATACGCCGGCCGGCGCGGGCACACTGGTGGCTGAGGGCAAGGAAAGCCGCGAATTCGACGGCCGCACCTATTTACTGGAGCGCTGGCTGCGTGCGGACTTCGCGCTGATCAAGGCATGGAAGGGAGATCGCACCGGCAATCTCATTTACCGGAAGACGGCGCGCAACTTTAACCCGATGATGGCGGCGGCGGCGCGGGTGACCATCGCCGAAGTGGAAGAGCTGGTCGAGCCTGGAGAGATCGATCCCGATCGCGTTGTAACTCCCGGTGTCTACGTGAAGCGCATCGTGGTGGGGAAGCACTACGAAAAGCGGATCGAGAAGCGAACGGTGCGGGCCGCGGTTTGACCGGCTGACTCGGGGAGGAAGCCGAGCGCAGCCGGTCTTGCTGGGAAAGCCCTAAAAGACCAACTTGGCTCCAAACTGAATCTGCCGCGATGTGGTCGATGTTGCTGTCACCACGCCGGCGGTTGGCGAGATTCCCGACGTCGCGGACGTGTAGACCACCTCATTTGGGGTCAGCAGGTTCGTGTGGTTGAGGATGTTGAAGAATTCAGCGCGGAACTGCAGATGAAGATTCTCGGTGAGCGCAGTGTTCTTCGCGGCGGAAAAATCGAGATCGGTGAGCCCCGGTCCGGTTAAAGCATCGCGAGAGACGTCGCCATACGTTCCTGTCGCCGGCGCCAGGAAAGCGTTCGGGTTGAAGAATTGGCCAGGCGTACCCGGATAGAGCTGTCCGTGGAACGCCGGATTCCAGTTGGGCCGCACCGGGTTGCGGGTGTCGCCGTTGCCGGTGGGGTTATAGCCAAGCTGCGGCGAGAAAGGGAAGCCGGATTGAGCATTGAGGATGCCGCTGAGCGACCACCCCGCAGCAGCAATGCGCACCGGTCCGGAAGCGTGTGCGAGGTAACGATGATCCGGGCCCAGCGGCAGATCCCATGAGCCGTCGATGGACGCCTGATGGCGCACATCAGTAGCGGCCGGCCCCCAGTCCAGCCTGGGGCGCAGCGGGAACTCCACGAATGCCGGCGTGTTGCCACTGACGCTGGTGTTCCAGGCCGACCCGTCGTCGAGATTTTTGGAGAAGGTGTAATTGCCGCGAATCTGAAAGCTGTTGGCAAAGCTGCGGCGCACATCCACCTGCAGGGCGTTATAGAGTCCCACCCCCTCCGACACCCAGGAAGTGGAGTTGGCGAGGTTGGGATTCGCATCGTTCGCCCCGGTTGGGTAGTAAGCCGAGCCGTCGGGCAGAAAGGTCGGGACCGGCTCGTTCATGTCTTCGGAGAGGATCTGGTGGTAGCTGTGAGAGCCGATGTATCCGAGGGTGAGCGAAGTACGGGGCGCGATCTGCTGCTCCACGCGCAGGCTCCACGTGATAACCGCGGGCGTGGAAATATCCGGCTGTACGTTACTGGGCGAAACCTTTGCCCCGGCCGGCGGAGGGGTTCCCGGCGTGATGTTGAGATCAGCTACGGCGATGTTTTTGATGGACTCCGCGGTGTTGAAGGGCGCGGTCTGGTCGAGCCGATAGTCGAGTGTGTCAAGCAGGCCATGATACAGGCCCACGCCGCCGCGGATCGCGGTTTTACCGTTGCCGCGCACATCCCAGGCAAACCCCAGCCGCGGATTGGGCAGGAATTTCGCGCGATTCGTGGCGAGGGCGGAATTCCCGACGACGGGTTGGGTCTGCAATACGCCATCGACAAGGGCATAATTCGCAGCGCGGCCCTGGGCTTCGTTCCAGCCGTTCGTCGATTCGGAACGGAAGCCGGCGCGCAGTTCAAAGCGGGGCGTCACCTTCCATGTGTCCTCGATAAAGGCTGCGCCCTCGAGGGATCGCCATCCCAGCTCGGTGGGCGCGGGGACCACGGTGAAGGTAGCGACGGTACCCTGCAGGAATGACTGCAGGGTGCTGAAGGAGGCCTGGCCGTATTGATCCTGCGCCAGCAGGTCGTTGGACTGGATGCGCTGCAGCCATACGCCGGCCTCGATCTGATGCGCACGGTGATTCCAGTAAACGTGATCGTCCCAGGTAAACAGATTGCGCGCGGTCAGATTGTTGCTGCCCACGTTGGTCCCTGCCTGGGTAATCTGCGAAGTTCCATTCGATGCCGTGCTGCCGCTGACGACAATGGCGCCGATGGGCTGGCCTGCAACCCAGCCCGGTACGTTAACCGGGGTTGAGCCGGTAAAGAAGTAGCTGGCGCGCGAGTATCCGAAACGGGCGGTGTTCAGAAGGGCGGGCGAAAAGACGTGCTGCTCCTGGATGCTGGCGACCTGCTCGCGCAGACTTTCGTCAATCAGGCTCAGAGGATTTTGCGTCGGCGTATTCGCCGAGCTGTCATCGACGGTATAGACGGCGAAGAGCTGATCGCTGGCGCTGAGGTTGGCGTCGAAGCGGGTCGAGCCGAAATCCTCGTGGATGTGCTGGGGCGGATGGCTGAAGGCTTCGGCGATGCCGCTGCCCAGCTCGGGGCCATTCTGCGCAGGCCATAGCGCGAGCAGCGGCGCGACCGCGGGATCGACGCCCACGTACTGTTCGGTTCCAGCCGAGTTGGGCAGATAACCCTGCCTGGCCTGATTATCGGGAACGAGGGTTACGGCACTGAGGCCCCAGTTCTGGCGGAAGCCTTCATAGCTCCCGAAGAGGAAGAGCTTATTGCGGCGGATGGGGCCGCCCAGGGCTCCGCCGAACTGATTGCGCTGGAACTCGGGGATGGTGCCCTGGTCGAAATAGTTCCTGGCATCGAGCGCGCTGTTACGGATGAATTCGAAGGCGGAGCCATGCAGGTTATTTGTGCCGGACATGGTGACAATACTGACCTGAGCGCCGTCGCGCTTGCCGTAGCCGGCGCCATACGTATCAGCGACGACATTAAATTCGCGGACTGCGTCCACGCCCAGCAGCTGTCCGCTGGTTCCTCCCGGCGTGACGTTGATCAGCGATGCCCCGGTGTACTCGATGCCGTTGAGGAGAAATAGATTGTCCTGGGGACGCCGGCCCGCAACGGCAAACATGTTGCCGACGGAGGAATTCGAGGTTCCGACACTGCCGGAACGCTCGGCGGTGTAGTTCACGGTGGATGGATTGAGCTGGACCAGCGAGTCGTAGCTTCTGCCGTTGAGGGGAAGCTCTTTCACCTGGCGCTCATCGATCAGTCCGGAGGTGGACTGGGTGGTGGTGTTCACCGAGGGTGGCTGGCTGCTGACAACGATCTCCTGGGCCACGGAGCCGACATTGAGCCGAAAGGTCAGGTCGAGGCTCTGGCCGACCACCAGCGACACGCCGGTGCGCTGCTGTGCTGCAAAGCCGTCGCGCGCGACGGAAATGGAGTATTCGCCGACAGGAACGGAGGGGGCGGAGAATCGCCCGTCGGCACCCGAAGTTAGGGTGCGGGTCGCGCCGGTTTCTGCGTTCCGGACGGTGACGGTCGCTCCAGGCAGGGCAGCTCCCGTGGAATCCTGCACTACGCCGGTGATGGCACCGCCGACGATCTGAGCGTGCAGGATGGCGGCGGGGAGCAGCGGCAGCCATGCGAAGATACGGAGAATTCTGTGCAGTCGGGTCACGGTGGTCTCCTGAAAAGACGGTGAATTGGGCCTCGATTCGGGCCTGCGTTGGATCGGGGCGCAACGGCGCAGGGGCAGGAGATTTTTAGCGGCTACAACAGCCAGCAAGCGCCGGCCGGGCGGCCATGTGCGCGACAGCGGGGAGGAACAGCGAATTGTCAGGATGCGGGGTCATTCGAATCCGATGCTGAGAGAGGCCCTGAAAACACGAAACCCGCGCTGCGGGAAGCTGGCGCGGGCGAGAAAGTCTGAATCCAGGAGGTTGAGCTACACCCGAACTCCGCCGCGACAGCGCACATTCCGGCGACAGGGACAACAGGTGCGGAGCATGGAGCGGCGAAGGCTCATGAAGCGAAATTAAGGGAAATCGGGCAGGCCGTCAAGTAAACTCGGAAACGGATGAGCGAAAAAATCGTTGCGGTCCTGGCGCATTTCATCATTGCGGTCATCTCGATCTCGGGCTACGCCGGGGTTCTGCTGCTGATGGCGATCGAGTCGGCCTGTGTGCCGCTGCCTTCAGAAATCATCATGCCGTTTGCCGGTTATCTGGTTCATGTGGGACAGCTTAAGCTTATCTGGGTGGCGACGGCAGGAGCTCTCGGCTGCAACCTGGGCTCGGCGGTTGCTTACTGGATCGGGGCGTGGGGCGGCCGGCCCTTTATCGCGAAATACGGTCGATTTGTGCTGCTGGACCAGCACGATCTGGATCGTGCGGAGCACTTCTTCCGGCGCTTTGGCGGCATTACAGTCTTCCTCGCCCGGCTCATGCCGGTGATCCGGACATTCATCGCCCTCCCGGCCGGAATCGCGAAGATGCCGCAGCTTCGTTTTCATCTCTACACCTTCCTCGGCTCGTGGCCCTGGTGCTTTGCTTTGGCTTATGCGGGCATGAAGCTCGGTCAGGCCTGGGACACCGATCCCCGTTTCAAGGCGATCTACCACCGCTTCCACCTGGGCGTGGAGGTGCTGCTGCTTGCGGCCGTCGTGTGGTTTGTCTGGACGCACTGGCGGAATCGGGTGCGGCCCAGCGAAGCGGTCTCCTGAACGGGCCTGACGGATGCTGTCGAGTTCCAAAACACTTCGGCCTGCAAATCCTGCCATTCAAACTGATGTTATTTGCCAATCTCCTGCGCTCGCGAGAGACTGACTGTTTGGACTGGCAACAATTTCCTCGCAAAGAAAGGCAGTGAAGGAATGGCAGCAACGAAGAAGCCGGGGATTCAGCCGGCGCAGGGCAAGCTGGGCGTCATGGTGGTGGGCATGGGAGCCGTGGCCACTACGCTGATCGCGGGAGTGGAAGCGGTTCGCAAAGGGCTCGCGAAACCGATCGGATCGCTCACGCAGATGGGCACCATCCGGCTCGGGAAACGCACCGATAATCGCACGCCGCTGGTGAAGGACTTTGTGCCGCTGGCCGATTTGAACGACGTGGTCTTTACCGGCTGGGACATCTTTCCCGACAACATGTACGAAGCGGCCAGCCATGCGGCTGTCCTCGACCGCGACCACCTGAACAGCATCAAGCCTTTTCTTGAAGCGATTCAGCCGATGCCGGCGGTCTTCGATCAGTACTACGTGAAGCGCCTCAACGGCACGCACGTGAAGCAGGGCAAGAGCAAGTGCGATCTGGCGCAGCAGCTGCGCGCCGACATTCAGAAATTCAGGTCTCAGGTCGATCGGGTGGTGGTCCTGTGGAGCGGCTCGACGGAGATCTTTCTGGAGCCGACGGCGGTGCATCAGTCGGTGGCAGCGTTTGAGAAGGGGCTGGTCGACAACGACCCGGCGATCGCGCCTTCGCAGATCTACGCCTATGCCGCTCTGAAGGAAGGTGTGCCGTTTGCCAACGGGGCTCCCAATCTCACCGTCGATCTGCCCTGCATGATCGAGCTGTCGCGCGCGACGGGCGCGCCCATCTGCGGCAAGGATTTCAAGACCGGGCAGACGCTGCTCAAGACGGTTTTGTCGCCCGCGTTCAAGGCGCGGATGCTGGGCGTGAGCGGCTGGTACTCCACCAACATCCTCGGCAACCGCGACGGCGAGGTGCTGGACGATCCGGAGTCTTTCAAAACCAAGGAAGAATCGAAGCTCGGGGTGCTGGATTACATCCTGCAGCCGGAGCTATATCCCGATCTGTACGGCAACATTTATCACAAGGTCCGAATCAACTACTATCCGCCCCGCGGCGACAACAAAGAGGGCTGGGATAACATCGACATCTTCGGGTGGCTCGGTTATCCGATGCAGATCAAGGTTGACTTCCTCTGCCGCGATTCCATTCTGGCTGCGCCGATCGCCCTCGATCTGGTCCTCTTCCTGGACCTGGCACAGCGCACGCCGGAGCTGCGGCATCTCGGCATCCAGGAGTGGCTGAGCTTTTATTTCAAGTCGCCGCAGTCGGCGCCTGGCTTGTATCCCGAACACGATCTCTTCATCCAGTCGATGAAGCTGAAGAACACGCTGCGCTACATCGTGGGCGAGGAGCTGATCACGCATCTGGGCCTGGAGTACTACGATTAGGGGCTTGAGTATTACGATTCGCAGGATCAGACAAAGAGGATCAATCCCGGGCAACACACAGCCCGGGATTTCCTTTGTCCGGTTCAGAGGCCAATCGCGATGCGGGTGCGGGGATCGAGATAGTCCCGCAGAGCATCACCGAGGAAATTGAAGGAGAGCACGCAGAGCATCACCGCGATGGCCGGAAAGACTACCAGGTGCGGAGCGTCGAAAAGAAACGGACGGGCATCGTTGAGCATGGCTCCCCAACTGGCCGCGGGTGGAGGAACGCCGAGTCCCAGGAAGCTGAGCGTCGCTTCGGCCAGAACCGCGCCGGCCATGCCGATGGCGGCCTGCACGATGAGAGGCTGCAGAATATTGGGAAAGATATGGCGCACGAAGATGCGCAGGTCGCTGGCTCCGATGGCACGGGCGGCTTCGACAAATTCGCGTTCGCGGACGGCGAGCACCTGGGCCCGCACCAGGCGGGCGTAACCGACCCAGCCGCCAATCGAAAGTGCGAGGATCAGGTTCAGCAGCCCGGGTCCCAAAAAGGCCACGAAAGCGATGGCGAGCAGGATGCCGGGCAGCGATAGAAACGCATTCATCAGGAAAGTATTCACGGCGACGTCGATCCAGCTGCCGTAGTAGCCGGCGATTCCTCCCAGAATCAGGCCGAGGAAAAAGGAAAGGCCGACGACCGACACGGCGACGGTGAGGGAGAGGCGTGCTCCCCAGATGATGCGGGAGAGGATGTCGCGGCCAAGCTCGTCGGTGCCGAGCCAGTGGGCGTGACTGGGCGCGGCCAGGCGGTGAACCAGATCGAGTGCCGAAGGATCGGCGGGCGCCAGCAGCGGCGCAAACAGCGCCATCGCAGTGAAGAGGACGAACAGGGCGAGACCGACGACCGCCAGCGGCTGTCCGCGCAGGGTGCTCAGGAACTGGTTTCCGGGCTGGGAGGAAACGGCAATCGGCGAAGTGGAAACGCGTGGGGGCACGACGAATTCCGGGGCGTTCATGGAGTGAAAATCCTTGCAGCGAGAATGGTTAAGATCCTCCGGCCTGGCTTGACATTTATGGTACACACCGGGAGAATGGTCACACGTTTCACAGAGAAGTTTCGGCAAATCGATTCCAGTGAGCAGGCGTCGGTCGGTTGCAGTGCGCGATGTAGAGTTACCGCAGGGCATCGGATGCTGCCAGCCTTGCCAGCAGGCGTGGGAGTGCTCAAACCTTTATGAGGTTCGTGGGCCAGGAAGTCGCAATTTGCGGCGCAGGCCGAGTTATCGGCGGTTGCGGGATGCAGCATTTCTCGACCGGCGCCATCAGCGTGGCGTGGGCTCTGGTCGATAGGCCGGAGGACCGGCGCTGGAATTTGCATCACGTCGAAAAGCCTGTTCCTGATCTTAATGACCCAGAGAACTTCCGCGGAGTTGGGAAGGGCATCCGCGGTATTTTCCTTCGCCGGATGGGCGACGGCGACAGGCGGAAATGCGCCTGGCCCGGTTGGCTGAGGGTAAAGCAGGTCTGAAACGAGCGGCGCGCGACAGTACAGAGCCGCCATGGGTCGATGACATTGCCGGGTTTGCGCACATCATGCTGCACGGTTGCGGTATTTAAATTTTCCGGGCCCTCGTAGTTGCCGATCTCACGAAAGGCAGTCGATCGACACTCCATGAGAATCTTTGTAAACGAATTTTGCGGCCACCCATTTCAGATGGAGTTGAGCAGGGAACTGGCGCGGATCGGACATGAGGTGTGCCATGTATATTTTGCGGACAATACGGGTACACCCAAGGGGCCTGCGCAAAGGCGGCCGCAAGACCCCGAGAATCTCATCATCGAAGGATTGCATATCGAACGAGAATTCTCGAAGCACTCGCTGCTTACCCGGCGGCAGGCGGATATCGACTACGGCCAGGTCGTCGCCTCGCGCGTGGAGGGGTTCCGCCCGGATGTAGTGATTTCGGCGAACATGCCTCTGGATGCGCAGAGGATCCTGCGGTCCGCAGCGCGTCGCGGCAATGCGAAATTCGTTTTCTGGGTCCAGGACGTATACAGCGTCGCCGCTCGATTCGTGCTTCGCAGGAAAGCGAAGCTGCTGGAATGGGCCGGCGGGCTGTATTTCGAGCGCCTGGAAAAGAAGCTGATGCAGGACTCCGATGCCATCGTATGCATCGCTGATGATTTCGCGGCTTTGATGTGTGGCTGGGGAGTTCCCGCAGCGAAGATCACGGTGATTGCCAACTGGGCGCCGGTCAATGAAGTCTATCCGATGCCTCGTAACAACCGCTGGGCGCAGCAACATGGATTCGCCGACGGATTTTGCTTCATGTATTCCGGCACTTTGGGGATGAAGCACAAGCCGGAATTGCTGCTGGAGCTGGCAAAACATCTGGAGAAGAAAAGGGAGGCGCGGCTGGTCGTCATTGCCGCAGGGGTGGGTGCGGAATGGCTGGCGCGCAGGGCTGATGAAGTCAGCCGTGACGTTCTGACCGTCCTTCCCTACCAGCCGTACGAGCAACTCTCCGAAGTGCTGGGGTCGGCGGACGTGCTGATTACGCTGCTGGATTCCGATGCAGGCGCGTTTGCGGTGCCGTCCAAGACGCTTTCCTACCTGTGCGCGGGGCGAGCGCTGCTGGTCGCGGCGCCAGCTACCAACGAGGCGGCTCGGGTGGTGGAGCGCGCCCGTGCAGGGCTCGTGGTTTCTCCCGACGACGCGCGGGGCATCACCGACGCGGCGGATTGGCTTCTTATGAATCGCTCCCTGTGTGCAGAATATGGGAGCAAGGCACGGGCGTATGCCGAGCAGACGTTCTCGATTACGACGATCGCGCAGCGATTTCTTGCTGTTCTTGAAAATCTGCTGCCGGCGGCTGGAATCGAGGAGATCAGCGCCGCCGAAGAAGCACTGGCCCTTGGCAGTACCAGCCGTAGCTGAGACCCAGAGCGGAGTTGTCCCCCGGAAATGGTGAAGCAGAGCAGTACAGTTGTAATTTTTGGCGGAACCGGATTCATAGGAACCCATCTGACGCAGCACTGGCTGCGCGAGCGCCTCGCGGCAAAGGTCGTCCTTGTCGATCTGGCCCCACCCCGGTGCGAGTCGTACACCGGCACTTTGCAGCAGGGCCTCGAAGACGGCCGGGTGGAATTTGTACGGTGGGATGTCCGGCAGGCGATTCCACCATCTCTGCTCCCTGCCAAAGCGGATTTGATCTTTAACCTGGCGGCCATTCACCGGGAGCCGGGACACCAGCCGCACGAGTACTTCGAAACCAACCTCTATGGGGCGGAGAACGTCTGCGCGTGGGCTTCGGGAGCGGAGTGCTCACGGCTGGTCTTCATCAGCAGCATCTCTCCCTACGGGCCTTCGGAAGTATTGAAAGATGAGGAATCGCTGCCGGTTCCGCAGACGGCTTATGGCAGTTCGAAGCTGGCGGCGGAGAAGATCCACCAGGGCTGGCAGGCCGGATGCACGTGCCGCCAACTCCTCATCCTGCGCCCAGGTGTGGTTTTCGGACCGGGCGAGGGAGGCAATGTAACCCGCCTGGTGCGCAGTCTGGTGAAGGGCTATTTTGTTTACATGGGAAACCGGCAGACGCGCAAGGCCGGTGGCTACGTCAAGGAACTGTGCCAGGTGGCTCAGTTCGGGCTGGACTATCAGGCACGGACCGGCGAGAGCACCACGCTGCTGAATTTTTCTATGGATCCGCCCGCGGCGCTGGAAGGCTACGTGGACGCGATTCGGCAGGTTACGGGGATCCGGAGGGCGCCAGTGAATGTGCCGCGATGGTTACTGCTGGGCGTATCGTATCCCATCGACACAATCGCCCGGACCTTCGGCATTCAGCAACCGATCAGTCCGGTACGCGTGCGGAAACTCTTTCGCTCGACCTCCATCGACCCTAAAGGGCTTCGAAGGCTCGGCTATCCCTGGAAGTACACCCTGCGCGAAGCTTTCGAGGACTGGAAACAGGATGTGCCTGGAGACTTTGCCGCATAACCGGAGGAGCCGCGCTCCGGCGGGAGGGACGATGAAGACGATGCGTATGCGCAATCAGCTGCTGGCTTCGCTGGTTTTCCTTGCCGGCCTGGCTTTCCCTGCGGCTCAGGGGCAGCAGCCGCAGGAGATAGCCCACCGCATCTTCGATCGCACGAATCAGGATCGTTCTGCTCGCGGGCTGCCGGCGCTGCGCTGGAATGCCGCGCTGGCCGCCGCTGCCCAGGCGCATGCCGAGTGGATGGTCCGCGAGGGCGCGATCTCTCATCGCTTCCCGAACGAGCCCGATCTGCTGACGCGCGCGGCGCAGGCCGGCGCTCATTTCCAGGCGATTGCCGAGAATGTTGCCACCGGCCCCGGTGCCGATGCCATCGAAGATGAGTGGATGCACTCGACGCCTCATCGCACCAACATCCTCGACCCGAAGATGAATGCCCTCGGAGTTGGTGTGGGCGAACGGGGTGGAACGGTCTACGCGGTCGAAGACTTTTCTCAATCTTCCGAGACTCTGAGCACGCAGCAGGTGGAGGAGCGTGTTGGAGAGTTGCTGCGCGGCCTGGGTATCGATCCCTCGGCGCCCGGGGCACCGGCGGAGGCGGCATGTCCTGCGGGCCGCGGCATCCCGCCAGGTGCGAAGTCAATGGTCCGCTTCCAGACGCCGAATTTACAGGAACTGCCGCCGCAGGTTGCAGCACAGATTCGCGGAGGGCATTTCGCACGCGCCGCCGTGGGTGCATGTGCGCCCGATGCCAGTCAGGGTAACTTTACGACCTATCGGGTGGCGATCCTGCTCTACTGAGGACCATTCCGCGCCTCGTCCGGCCTGCCGGGCTCCCGCTGGAAAAGGACGGTCGCATGCGGAGATTGGTTTGATATAATTTGGGGAGACAAGCAAGCATCGGCTGTCCACACTCCTCAGTAGCTCAATGGCAGAGCATTCGGCTGTTAACCGAAGGGTTGTAGGTTCGAGTCCTACCTGAGGAGCCAAAATCTCAACAACTTAGCTCACGCTGCGCTCTGCTTGCGCTCCATCGCTCTGAAAAGCGAGTTGAGCGACCTTGATTCCTGCGGTAGTCATCTCATCCGTTACAACATCCCCGTAAATGTTCATCGTGGTTCTGATGTCCGTGTGCCGCATCATCTTTTGCTGCACGGCCACGGAGGTACCCACCGCATCCAGCCATGAGCGGTGCGTGTGTCGGAAGGCGTGCGTGCCGAGGTGTCCGACTTTGGCGACTCCGGTGGCCCGCACAAGTTCCCGCCAGACCCCCGTGTACGAATACGGGAGTCTTCCGAGTTTGAGCGGGCTTGCGAATATCCAGTCCTCAGCGCCGGAAAAATCGGACTGCTGTTTCCACGTCTTCAGGCGCTCCAGCAGTTCGTTCGTAAGATTGAACGTCCTGGCCGAGCCTTCCGTTTTCACGTCGCCCACAATTTGCTCAACGATGCCGCGCCGAACACTCAGCCGTGACCCGACCCAATCCACGTCTGACCATTTGAGTGCGAGTGCCTCGCTGATGCGAAGGCCCAAGCATACAGAGACCAGCGCCATGGTTGCGAATGGTTCGTGCAGCTCCCTCAGCAGAGCGTGGAATTGCTCCGCTGTGAGACTGCGCGCCTTGCGTACCTTTCGCGTGGCTCCTGTGTTCCTTACGAGAGAGATTGGATTTCGGCTGATGTCCAGTAGACCCGCCCACATCGCAAACTCCACAAGCCCGTGCATGAGTGATCGCACGTGCGTCTTGGACTTTGGCGACAGGGGCAGCTCGCGGAGCCACAGCTCAACGGGCCTGGGCTGCACGGCCTGTATCTCCGTGTCTCCCCACTTGGGCATGATGTGATTGTGGAGGAAGGAGCGATACACCCGCGCCGTGGTGTGGCGAGTGGGCATCCGCTCGGTTTCGTACTTCGCAATCACGCTACGCACCGTGCTTCCGTTCTGTGGCTTCGATGGCTGAATATCAAGCCGCTCTACTTCTCTCCACGCGGCTGCTTTGGTTGGAAATTCCTGTTTCGTCCCAACCCGCTTGGAACGGCGGATTGCACCGTCGTACCAGAGGTAATTCCAGGTCTTGCGCCGCTTGTCGTAACGCACAGACCCATTTGTGTGTCGCTGCACTCTCAATGCTGCCTCCAGTCAGCAGAGTCAGCGGATGACGGGCACAGAATAGCATCCAGCTCCGGCCTCAGAAACCTCCAAACGCATCGCTGCACGCCCGAAAGTTTGTGAGCGGGAATCTTTCGTTCACGTGCCCATTGCAGGAGGGTGCGCGGTTTGACCTTCAAGTATTTCGCTGCTTCGTTCGCGGTGAGCCATTGACTTTCCACATTCGTGTCCCATTTCTGGATGTCTCCCCACATCCCAAATTGAAAATCTCTCCCATCCCCCGTGTATGCGCCGTATCATGCGTGGAGCACCATGGGGGGGTCACTCAATGAAAACTAGCGAGGCCGAAGATGCGGGCAGCAGATGCCCCAAGTGCGGCGGCAAAACGACTCAGGACCTGAAGCAACGAGGCTTCGTCAGACACCTTGAGCGATTCACTCCCACTGACCCATCCGTACCTCGAAATGCGAAGGGACAGTGCCAGTATGGGCGGACGGAGACCGATGCAGCGCAAAGGAGCCAACACGCATGACAGCGATCTTGGCCCGCCGTGGGCCACCAAGGGCATGAACAACTCTTACGAATCGGGACCTCAAACGATATGCGACCGCAGAAGTCCGAATTAAGATCTATTTTTGTTCGTGTAGATTTGTCCCTACTGGTGTGCTCTCCCCAGGCACTCTTTTAAGATTCAGACCCGCCCCCTCATCGCATGGGACCTGCTAGCAGCTCTTCTCTGGTCTTGCTGACCCAACCAGGACTTCGATAGATGCCCAGCTCGCACAGGCGCTTAACGATGCGTGTGGGCGTCTCGCGTGGGTGCGCCTCCACCAGTTCCATTGCCTGTAGCTCCTCGGGGGCCTTGGTGTCTGAGGCATACCGGGCGTACACGGCCCGCATCGGCTCACCAGTGGTCACGCCCTTGAGGTAGTAGCCACGCGATATGGGCGCACTCAGCATCCGGCTTGCCTCAGCCGCACTCAGCGATTGCGGAACGTCAACGACCAGAACCGCGTCGTCCGTCTGTCTGTCTGCGGAATTCTCGTTCATTGTCGTACCGCCTTTGGCCAAAACCAATCCCTGTCTATCCGTTCTAGGGGTGAAGGGGTCCCCAGACGGTAGACGGGTGGATGGGTGAATGAATGTCTGTTGTCTGTCGTTTCTGTGTTTCTTATATGGGCAGTCAAACGGTCAGCCAGTCGGATCACAGCGGTGTTTGCGTACCCATTCGCGCTCCCGTTTGATTCCGTGCTCCCCCAACAGCCGCACAAGACCGCGAACCGAGAGAGTCGGGTTCTCGTGCATGATCTTGACGGCGCGTGCGGCTTGCCCATCACCGTTTGGTGTGCGGCCTTTTGAGTTATCCGTATCCGGCTGTTGAAACAACCAGCGCCGCCGCTGAATCCAGCTCTTGCTGCGAGCGTCCAGGCCGCCCACGACATCCGTTAGGTATCTCTCAAGATCGCCAACCGAAAGATTCGTGTTCGCTGCGACCACCAGCAACGCATACCCTGGCGTCCCACGAAACTTCTCCACGTCGATAGATAGCGCCACGTTTCGCGTTACTTCGTGCCCGCGCCCATCCGTCCAGCCTATGGTCGTCTTGTCAGACATCAGCGACAACCTTCTCTCCGGAAAAAATCCCGGCTCCGATCTCCCCCGAAGCCGGGTCACACAAGGAGTCCAGAATCCTGCCGAAGGGATATGACTCCACGCGCATGGAGTGCGGGGTCTTCGGCAGGGACCGTCTGGACGCGGCTGTTACTTGTCCCGCGCAACTTCAGAATTTGATCGTGCTGACAAGCAGCGGCCCCGTCTCCCCAACAGGGCCGCCTCTGTCTTGTAGCCGCAGTGGGTTAGCTGGCGGCCACGTTGTACTGCTGGATTGCTTCCGAACGGCGCACACGGCCATCCGTGCGGCGGTAGACGAGGAGCTGGAGCTGGCCCTGGGCCGCGAGCGGCTGGTCCAACACCTTCACGTTGATGCCAGCTCCGCCACGGTCACCGATCACGTAGCCCAGCTTGAAGTCCCCGAAGAGGACCGGAGCGGCGGAACGAGCGGCGGTGGGCATGTTGGAGCTGAAGAAGACCGGATAGCCAAACAGAAAGTCTTGCTTGCCTTCCCGAGTCCATGCCGGGTTGAAGAGGTTGGCCTGTACCTGTGCCTTGCGGACGATAACGCTGGTCGCACGGCTCATCAGGAACGAGGCGTTGGGGTGGTAGGCGGATTTCAGAGACGCGATGAGGTCCAGAACCCCCGAGATGCTGACCAGGTTGCCGAGGGAATCCGGCTCCTCTGTGACGCCCGCGCCCACGTTGCCGATGAGGCCCTGAGCCTGTGCGGTGCCCGTGCCGTTGACGTACAGGTTTTCCTCGAACATCTGCTGTGCGAGGATGAGGTCCGTGGTGGCGAAGGCCTGGAACGTCGGAACGTCCTGGACCAGCTCCCACGAAAGAGTCGCCACGCCGCCCGCCATGAACGCGGACAGGGTGAACTGCCCGATGGTCGGGTCAGATTCGGTGAAGGTGTTGGTCGTGCCTCCAGACTCGGCTTTCGTAGCCACGCCGCCGAAAGTTAACTGCGTCGGGACCTTGATGTCCGAGCTGGTGGGAATGACCGTTGCCAACTGGCGCACAGCCATTTCATTCGGGGCGAGCGGCACAATCTGGTCGTTCACGACGATGGGGACAGCGTAGCCGCCCTCACCGCTTGCGCCTTCGTACAGCGCCGCCTCTACCACGCTGCCACGGCTGGTCAGATGGCGATAGAACGCCGCTGGATAGTCGGAAGAGAGCACCCGCTGAGGCGCACCCAGGGACAAGGCACCGTGGTTAGTGGGTGTGCCGCCGCCCATGAGCGCCGTGCCGCCGAACTGCTTGAGCATGGTGGACAGGGTGTTCTTGGATTCGATCTGCTCAATCGAAGGAGTCAGCGTGCGAACCGTGGTGGTACACATCTCCACGTCCCGCTCTTCATCTGCGGTCAGTGAGCGTTTCGCGTTCTCTGCCAGACGCAGAATCGCGTCCGCCTTGTCGAGGGCGTGCGCCCGCTGTGCTTTCAACTCAAAAAGGCTTGCCATTTGATTTTCTCCGTGGTGCTGTGAGGTCCGCGTGTCTTCCCCTCACGCGGTCTTGCTTGCTCACGTCTGACCAGTCCCCGTATTGGGGCAGCTCACGCGAATGGCCCAGCCCTTTTTAGCTGGACAGCACTTAAACTTCTCGCGTCTCCAGTCTCCGCATGGGGGACCGCTAACGCGAGTGGACCAAGCCGTTTTGCTCGGCCAGCAATGCGGCGCGTAACGAGGGAGCCAACCACCCGCCCAGCGCCGAAACCTTTATGACTCGGGGCGCGTATCGGGCAGCGCATACAGCCGGGTCAGCCACTCCACGCTGTCACTCTTCGGCTGTGGTGGCGTCAGCCTGTCGGCTACCAGGTGTGCGAAGGCGAGGCCCGCGTAGAGCATGGTCAGCATGGCGTCCGCGTCTGGCTCTGGCTGAGCGGTGGCTTGGCCGTTGACTACGGCAAGGCATCCGCAATAGCTGAAGCCTCGGGCGCGTGCGGCTTCCATGGCCGCGTCAGTCTCGCCGCTGAGGTCTACCAGGATGAACTCACTGCCTCTGCCGAGCACTGCGGTGCTCATTTCCGAATCCACCACTAATCGTTCCGTCGCATCCATTGCTGTCCTCTTTCCCGCTACGCTTGCGCCATCGTCTCCTACTCACATACATACCTGGGTGACATCCCAATGTCCAGTCCCATATGTGCGTCCCTTGGATTCGGGAGCACGGAGGTACCGGGCCGCCGAGTGCCGCACAGCCGAATTCTGTATTCCCCTCCATCTGATTACATACCTTTGTGGGGTCCCAATGTCAAGTACCAATCTCGCGTCCTGTAACTTGTTCGTGTGCGGCAAATCCGCCGAGGTGATGGCGAGCTGTGATGTCCGAGCGTCCCAAGTTTGTGCTGGGTGCTCGGGCTGCTCATCTGTGATATTTCCCCTCTACTGAGGTAAATACCTGTATGGCATCCATACTTCAAGGCCCAAACTCACATCCCGTTACTTTCGGAACGTGGCGGCCTCGGGCCGAGCGGCGGGTGGGACCACCGCAAGAGGGCTTGACGTGGCGTCCCGTTCGTGAGACCGTTAAGACGTCCCGTTTAGGAGTCCCTAATGTACGCCAAAGTGAAGGTCAGCCAGCTACCCAGCCGCCAATTAAAACGTGAGAGCCGTTTCGAGGCCACAGAGGAGTGGCGTCAGATGAAGGCCGATATTGACAAGGGTCTCAAGCCAAGGGACGCTCTCCAGATTGGCTTCACCAAGACTGACATGGCCGCCTTCGGCATCAGCAACCGCCGCGCCATCCAGCGATTCATCCAAGGTTACCTCGCGGAGCACAACCACCCCTACGTGGTGAGCTGCGTTCACCGTGGGGACCATGACTTCATCATCGTCCAGCACCCCGAATAAGGGCGACGACCTCAGCCCGAGTAATGCAATCCAGAAGCGCGAAGCGCGAGCGCCGCTCCGTGGATGACTTTCGCTTTCCATTCGCCTACACTGCTGCTATGGACGATATGAAGCGGCAAGCGACTTGGGAGAACGCAGAGCGCCCGGTACGCGAGCACGGTAGCGATATGCGCGTCCACCATTGCCGCCGTCCGGCTGGCGCGGGATGACATCACCGGCTCCAGCCCACGGCTCACGTGCGCGGTGGCGGTCAGCGTGAATCTCGCCCGCCAAATTCTCAGGAGGGTGCTCGGCAGCTAGGATGTGTGGCGGATAGATGACCCGGCTTACTGCACGATTGACAGGATGTATTGTTGATGTGAATCAAAACCAATCAGAAATCTCTTGGAGGATCGTCGTCTCGTGTCAGCCTTAAATCCCGCCTTCGTTCCATATTCAGAACAAGACACCGCCGACAAGCTGATTCTTCCATTCTTGGAGAAAAGTCACGGCTTTCCCGCACCCTCCTCATTGGACTATCAAGCGCAACATGTCACCCAGTTGACCGAGAATCAGACCGGGCGGTATGACGGACTGTATCTGTCTGGCGGTTTTCCCTACGCGGTCCTCGAAGCGAAGCGTTACGCCCACGATCTAGATGAAACCGATGTCGCTCAGGCGCGGTCTTACGCGACCAGTGACACGTTCGATTATCCAGTTCCATTCTTAATCATTTCCAATGGACGCGAGCACCGCTTCTATCAGCGCACAGAGACCATCGATCCGAGTGACGCAAAACTATTCTACAAACTGATCCCCGCCACGTCCTGGAATGCGTTCAAAGCAGAAAAGCCCGGTGAGGTCAGGAAAGTTCTTGGAGAAAAGGAACTGCTGCAAATCCTCTTGACGTTTAAGCAGCGAACCTTCAAAGACATCTCAGCACTGTTCATTGACCCGTCTACTGGACAATATGATCCCAAGCGCCGCCCGCAACAAGCGAAGATTCT
This sequence comes from uncultured Acidobacteriota bacterium, assembly GCA_963825195.1. Taxonomy (GTDB): domain Bacteria; phylum Acidobacteriota; class Terriglobia; order Terriglobales; family Acidobacteriaceae; genus Palsa-343. Next base: position 942,170 of record CAWGSD010000005.1, on the reverse strand, counting down.
TGAGGACATTGTGGAAGAGCGGCTCACGTTTATCGGCGGCGATTCCAAAAAGAAACAGCTAAATATAACTTATGCAATCGAAGCGATTAGTCTTCATTTCACGTCAAAGATTCTGTTTATAAAATTAATTGAGGACCTGTCGGCTGGTTCAGACACGCCGCGAATTATCCACACGCTATTTCCACGGCCAGAATATGACCTAATTGGCGGCCTCTTTGGATTCAAAGTTCTAAACGCGCTCAATCAATTGGAAGAAACTAGTGCCTTGCGAACGTTCGCAAAATCAAAGAGATTTTACAAACTCTTGGGCCAAGACATTGCGAATGTCTCGTGGCAGGATATTTTTCGGTTTGGTTTCAGCGTTCATTCCTCCCAATACGGAAAATTATTTAAAGCGAAAAACTATGACAGGTTTCTCCCGTCAGAAGATACACTTGCCAACATTCGGACCAGATTAATTGAGATCGATATCCGCTCTGCCATCCTCTACGGCACCTCGCAAACTCGGTTGAACGTCATCGGAAACATCTATGAGCGGTTAATTGATGATGAGCTTCGGAACTCAATTGGAGCGATCTATACGCCAGACCTAACGATGCGTTTCATGGTGGACTTGGCTCGGGACCATCTAAAGACTTTTAGAGGGCACAAGATTCTAGAGCCTTCCTGCGGGTCGGGGCATTTCTACCGCGCGATCTACCGTGAATATGTGGATGAGGTCCTGGCTCAACAAGAGAAGCTAGGTGTTGCTCCCGATCCAACCGCTGCCCACAACGAGGCTCAACAGCACATATTTGGACGAGATGTTGATCCGTTTGCTGTGCAATTAACTTTGCTGGGGACGTTTCTCGAACAACTGAAAGACAATGTTCGACCGGCCGCAAAGTTGAAGGGAAGAACACGGCAATGGGCTGCAAATCGTTCGATCGATACCCAGAATTCCCTCGATCCCATAACCATCGAGCCAGACCAATATTTTGATATGAAAAAGACCTCAGACCTATCTGGTGCACTCAGTCGGAGAGCGTCGTGTCAGAGAGCCTATGGTCCTCGGTTAGTCATCGGAAACCCGCCCTACGGGGTGTCGGTAGTCGAAGGCGATCACTACTCGGATGTTTACAACCTCAGAAGTAAGGATTCCTACGGCTACTTTATAGTCAATGCACTTCGGAGGTTGACGGAGGGCGGGAGAGTCGTATTCATCGTTAGCTCGTCATTTTTGACCATCACATCTCACACGCTTCTGCGCCGATTCATACTGAATAGCGCCAAAATCATAAGGGTCGTAAAGGTCAGTCGTTCTATGTTCCCGGGAATCGACGTGTTCCCCGTCATCATCGAACTTGAAAAGTGTGGGAATTCAAAGGCACGCGACGCGAACGTCTATCAGTTTTACGATTTCTGGCAGTTGCATCCAGTTGGTGACATGAAGGAGCTTGAGTCAGCGTACAAAGCAGTCCGCAGCGATAAGGATGCACACACGCCTTGGCCCGATCCTCCAACAAGAACTGCCCGGTACACGGTGAGACAGGGCCTCCTTGAGGACTTTAGTCGCGTCCCCATTTTTGAAGCGCGCGCGAGCCTCTTCGGTTTCATGAAGGACGTTTTCCCGGCTAATGTGCCCAAGCAAATTACTCTTTTAGCTGATGGGGAAGCCTTGGTCGTCAAATCCAATGAGGTGCGTGGCAGAGATGTGGTGAAACTGTCTGCGATTGCGCAGGTGAAGATTGGACTTCAGTCAGGGGCAAACACGCGCTTCTACAGAGCAGCAAAGGGAGTGACCGGTGGTGCAGCCAAAGGGGGATATAAGGAAATCGACATGCAAATCGTACTCGATGAAAAAATGCTGTCGAATCTCACCGATGATCAGAAAAAGAACGGAATCAAAATCGACGACAAGAGCAGTGATCGGCATTTCCTACCTCTGGATAAGCCAGCCGTTTCTGACATCGATGGCGGCCAGTTGCCTATATTCTGGAGGCCAGTTGAATTCTATGTGGACTGGTCGGAGGCGGCGGTTGACGAGATGAAAAAACTACCCGGAGCCAGATTTCAAGGATCGTCATATTACTTCAGGAAGGGAATCAGCTTCTCTAACACCGGCATCTACAGCCCAACATTTCGGCTGAATCACGGCGCAGTGTTCGATCAAACAGGGTCATGCATTTTTTCGGATGTAATGTCTTCGGAGGTCCTTCTTGGTATCTTGTCTTCGACCCTGATTAAGTATTTCGTCAAGTCTTTCATAAACCACGGAGCGCACGCTCAACTTGGCGATCTGCCGATTGTCATTCCGAATGCAACGGAGATTTCCAATCTTGAATTGAAGGTTGGTGAGATCGTTGCGGAACAGAAGAAAAACCCCGCCTACGACTATCGTGCGAAGCTCGCCCAATTAGATGACATCGTTTTTGACATTTATCAGATCACTCCAGATGAGCGCGAAGAGGTCAGAAACTGGTATCGGCGTCATTACCCGAGGTTGTTTGACTCCGGTGCACCTGAAGCCTAGGGGGAGGCCGCGCAAGTCGTGTCTAGCGAAAGCGGCTGTGATGTGCCGTTCAAGGCACGCCCCCGTGATTACAATCCGTGTGTAGCGAGGTCAGGCGGCAGTGACCCACACTCCAGAGGCGCGTGTGCGCGAGATTTTGGCGGCAGTGAAGCCGCTGGCTGCAGAATTTTATCGGTTGACGGGGAAACCGCTCGGTGTCACGGGTGAGGTCGCGGAGTATGTAGCCGCCGAGATTCTCGGTCTGACACTTGTTCCGGCCCGCACAGTCGGATACGATGCACTACGCGGCTCCGAACGGATTCAGATAAAGGGCCGCGCCTATGGGGTAAAGGCGAAGCCTGGTCAGCGCATGTCCCGCATCAAACTGGACGCGCCATGCGATACCGTTTTGCTGGTTCTACTGGATAACGCCACCCTCGAAGCCCGCGAGATGTGGGAGGCGCGTTTTTGCGACGTGTCCGCCAGACTTGCTGTGCCTGGTTCCAAAGCCCGTGAGCGTGGCGCTCTTGGCGTGTCTGCGTTCAAGGCAATTGCAAAAAGGGTGTGGGCCAGCCAACCATGATGTCGTCTGCACCCTATGGGGCTTGGGAACTGCGCTCCATCTGCGCTCCGTTTCCCGGGTTTAGGCTGTTTTCGACGGTCTTGGGTGTCATCCGCTGACCTGCATGTTGTTGAAACTGCGTTTGACCGATTCTTCGAGTCCTACCTGAGGAGCCAATCTCATTCAAAATCAATAAAATATAAGACGGGTCAATTCGATATTTATCGAACTTCGCCGAATTGAAGTCTCGAAATTGCCCTGCAAATCCCCATCCGGTTTAGTCCAAGTCGCCGTATCCATACTGCTCCCCGTCGGCAGCCCGGTAACCGCACATCCCCGTGCCCGGAGCTCTGTCGATACGGCGCTATAGATCTACCGCTCGTCGAGAATCGTAGCGAGTCAATTGGCAAAGATCACTTGTCCCCGATGCCGGTTATACAGGCATGTGGTGGTTTGCTCAAGAATGTGCAGGATCGAGTCAGCTCAATGAGTGAGTTGGCTTGTCAGCGATAGTTCAACTTCCTCTGCATACCACGAATGCTGACGGGGCCAATCTCGCTGCGAATTCACTCTCCGCGCAGCGCGCGAATGGGTTCGATCGACGCTGCGCGAAGGGCAGGCAGCGCCGACGCCGCCACCGCCGGGAGTAACACCCCCAACGCAGCAACCGACAATACAAGCGGATCCAAGGGGCTCACCCCGAACAGGAGCGACCGCGGCAGTTTAGAAGCCGCCGCGGCCCCACCCAGACCTATCATGCACCCCACAACCGCCAGTTTGGCGCCCGACTTGAAGACCAGCCGCGCAATGGACCCGCGCTGCGATCCCAGCGCCACGTCTGCGTCTCTGGCGTACCGAGGCGTAACCGCTCCCCGACCGGATCCTGACCAGGCCAGAACTGTTCGCTAGCCCGTGATTCACAATGACCACCAGTTGCGAACCGTGCCGGTCCCCCTCTGAGAACTACCGCCCGCGCAGCAGCGGAATCTCCATCGCCGGGAAAAGTTCCCGATCAGCTGCGTCGCTGTTGCCAGGTTCATGTTCGCCCCCCTGGGCGGCTTATATCCGTCCACGACGAAGGTCGTATTATTAACGCTGCCTTCAGCGGGCAGCGGGCTGGACAACCCCGTTGCGTTAACCCCCGGCAACGCACTCAACCGTCTCACCAGCTCGCGATTGAACTCGTCGATCTGCGACTGTTTCTCATACTGCTTCTGCGGAAGTGAATACGAAGCCGAAGTAACGTGCTCAGGTCGGTAACCCAGATCCATCGACCGCATCCTTTCGACGCTGCGCAGCAGCAGGCACGATGCCGTGAGCAAGACCAGCGCAATTGCTATCTCCGCCACGACCAGCGTCGATCGCAACCGCGCATGGCCACCGCCTTCCGAGCCGCTTCTGCCGCCCTCTTTGAGGTTCGCATTCACATTGGTGCGCAGTGCGGTAAACGCCGGAACCAGCCCGCACACCAGTCCCGTGACCACTCCCAGCAGCAGCGCAAACCAAACCACATTCCAGTTCAGTCCGATCTCGCTGATGCGCGGCAGGCTCTCTGGAAGCATGCTCTTGCCTCCTTGCAGTGCCACCGCAGCCAGAGCCAGTCCCAACATTCCACCGCTCACGCTCAGCACCAGACTCTCCAAAATTGCGTGGCGCAGAAGCGCGGAGGCTCTCGCCCCCAGCGCCAGCCGCACCGCCACTTCTCTTCGCTGCTTGATCGCCCGCACAAGCATCAGCCCTGCCAGGTTGACGCACGCAATCAGCAGCACAACCGCCACAGCCAGAAACAGCGTTCGAAGCAGCGGCTTGGTCTGCTCTGTCTTGTCTTCCTGCAGCGGCCGTACTACCGCGCTGATGCGCAGATTCGCCATCATCGCCGGATAGTTACGCATGATCTCCTGCGCCCCCATCCCTGCATCGCTCTCTGCCTGTTTGGCTGAAACGGCCGGCTTCAGCCGCCCCACCATCTCGTAGTTCCAGCTTGCCGCGTGAGCAGGCGCGAGGTCCTCTTCTGTGAAGCTCATGGGCACCCACAATTCCGTGCGGTTCAGTTGGCCGGGGACCAGCGGAAACTCAAATTCGCGCGGCATCACGCCGATTACGACATATTGTCTGCGATCGAGCAGGACACTCGTACCCAGAATATGTGCGTCGCGGTGAAACCGGCTTACCTACGTTGCGTAGCTCAGCACCGCTACCCGCTGGCTATGCTCTCTTCGTCCGCCGTGAAGACTCTGCCCAGGATCGGATTGACTCCAAGGGCTGAAAAAACTCCCGCCGTGAGCCGCGCGCCTTTCACCTGCGCAGGGCTCGCCTATTCCTGAGAGCTCAAACCCGGCGCCCGTATATCCGCCCAGCGCGGTAAATTCGTGTGTCTCCCGCGTGTATGTCCGGATGTCCGGCACGGTTACGCCTGCTTCATTGTTCCCGCCTACATTCTGCCCAGAGAGCCGGTCAGACAGCACCACCAACCGCTCAGAATCTGGAAACGGGAGGGGGCGTAGAAGCACTGCTTCGACTATCGAAAAGATCGCCGTCGTTGCACCAATGCCAAACGCCAGCATCAGCACCGCCGTAATCGCAAACCAAGGCGACCTGGCAATTTGCCTGGTCGCGAGTCGCAGATCGAAAAGCAGCTTCTGCATTGGGTATTCCTCGAAAGGTTGAATCCAGGAAATTCAAAGCAGTTATCACGTCTAACCGTTGCTCTTAAGTCTCATGAGATAAATGGCCGAAGCTCATTTGGCAAACTAGCTGCGACCATTATTGTCCAATCTTGAAAAACAATTCTGTCCGCGAATGAACATGATCGACCGAGAACCTGCCCGCCATATTCCCATACGACTTCGGAGCCGATTCCGTTCAATCCCCATGGGACTATCGCTAGTCCGGCTCTGCAGTTTTGGAAAGGTGCTGAGCCCTGTGGAGAGGAAGCCTGACTCCGAGCCTACCGATTGGTTGACCAGCCCCGTATTGACGGGGACCCCGTAGCCACAATTCTAAAAGTGAACCTTGTATAGACGCGTGCAGAATCACCAAGGCTGAGCCGTCCGACCGTGATCATGCAGGTGAGCCGCAGTCCGATTCACAAAGTAAGCAAAGACCCGACCAACCGAGCCCTTGCTCTTCGCCATGTCGGCTTCGTTGCACTGTGCAATGTGTGCCACGCCCACGAAGGATGGTTCATCCGTAGACAGAAAGAAAATGCCTGACGCCCCGATTTGCATCCAGCAGGGGCCTGATACATGCCTTCCAGTAGCTTGTAAGACTCCGGATTCGTAGAACAAATTTCGTAGTTGCTCTCTGGATATTCCCGCAACCTGGCATACTCCGGATGCTTCAGGATGAACGCAATGTGGGCTTGCCCATCCAGATGCGGAATTAACTCCACGTGATAATGCAAGTCGGGGTTCGGAACGCGAGACTCCATGGATAGGTGCAAATGACCTGCACCTGGGTGGACCGAGGCTACATCGCTGTCACCATGTTTTGCCTGGCACAACGAACGAGTACGCCGTGTACTTGATCTCGCTCCAGCCCTGGTCGCCCGGCGGATAGCCAGGATAGAGTGGCCGGTTGACCGGCGTGTAGCGAATGCGGATCCGGATGCTCCTGCGTCCCGCGGTGAGTTTGCGCGAAATCAGAAACTCGTCGTCGCGGAAGCGGCGGTTGGAAGTCTGCACGATGTGTTCTGTCGCGCCCAGTTCGCCCTTCGGGTTCGAATATACGCAGGTATTGGACCCGGCCAGGTACCAGATACCCGCCGACGTCCATTTCCTGGTCGCTTCATCCTCGATGGAAACCTCCGCGCGCTGGTTGGCGAACTTGTAGTCGAGCTTACGGCGCAGGAGCACTCCCTGATTGTCGCTATTCAGCTGCATGCGAAACTCCGACGTCCCAGTCGTCACGCGCCCGCGGTCTTCCTGCGGCGGATAAACCGACTGACCATCGAGCGTGTCTACGCCCCACTCATAGCGCGAAGTAATGCTGTAAGGTTCTGAGGCTTCCGGCGATTGGTAGCCGTGCGCCTGCTCTGCGGCGGCATCGCCAATCTGCAATTCGTCGGTCTTGATGAGAGAAGCCGACGGCAGTCCGTACCAGAAGGCAACGGTCTCATAATGCTCTGTCGATTCATCGGTACCGCCATGCTCCAGGCGAATCACCGCGTTCCTGCCGAAAGGAAACAGGTCGCCCAACAGGAAGCGGTAGGCTGACTCGATCTTGTCATCCTCGTTCACCGCAGTCTTCGCATCACGTGCTCCCACCGGGTGCCCGGCAAAAGCCAGCGTCATGTTGCTGCCGCCCCAATAGTCTCCGCCACCGCCCCATTCCTCGGTGCCTGTACCCTGCGCCTGGGGCGTCAGGCTGTCGTCGAAGAAGAATCGCGGATCGCCTTCCAGCGTGGTGAGCTGTGCGTCATACGAGAAAATGAAGGATGTCCCGACGAAATTGCCGGACCAGTTCCCTCCTCCCTCTTCCTGGCGGGTGTCCAGCAGCGTGAGGTCCTCACCGGCGACGGGTCTCGGCACATCGCGGTACGTGGCGTGGAAATAAGACGAGCGCTCCAACGGTGTGCGCAGCGGCTCATACCGGACCTGCCAGGTGACGTCGTGAAACGGCTGGCCATCGCCCACCAACTCAATTCTGGCCGACCGGAAAAACGGCATCGGGAAGTAGCATGCGAGAGAGACCTTGTTGGCCGAATAGCGAATACTCACCGGAAAAGCCTTCACCAGGTATTCGCGATTGTCACGGTTATAGAGGATGCCCGCGCCATAGAACAGCGCGACCGGAGCATCGATGGACGGCTCGGCGCGGCCGTCCCACGTGACGCGCAGATGCACGCGTGAAAATGCCAGGGCCTGCTCGCGCGAGATAGTGAAACTCAAAGTACGCACTTCAGCCTTGCCGTGTAGCTCCGCGACCGTCGCGGCTCCGGATGCGGGCACGTCGACCGCGCCATGTCTCTCGGTCAAGCCCTTCTCTGGAGCGATGTCTGAACCGGCCTGTCGGATCAGGTTGAGTACATCCGGATTCGGCGCCGTTTGCTCAGTCCAGCTCCTGAGTGGGTGCGAGAGCGCTATGCCGGGAACGAAGCGGTCAACAATGTAGTAGCCGGTTCCGTAGTGCGTGCGCGAATAGGCCATCTGGAAACTGCGCTCAAAGGGCACTGGAGACCACACCAGATCCGCCCCCTTTGTAGTCGCCCACGTTTCATTCAGCGGCGCCGGAAACGCGGATTGCGGCAGGAACGTCGAGTCCGGCAGAGGATATAAAGAATCGTGCGTACTGCTCTCTTGCACGATGTGGTCCCTGCCGTCCACCACGAAATGCCACGGGCTGCCGTGCCAGTGGTTGAACCGCGCGAAGACGAGCATGCCGGCACCTTCGATATCCATCGAGACGTTGAAGTTGTCGGACAGTTGATAGAGGAAGTGCGAGGCATCGGCACCCTCGTTGGCTCCGCTCCGGTCGTAGGTGCTCAGCATGTAGGTTCGCATGCCGATGCGCTGCTCCGGCCAGCGATCCCATTGGCGGTAGGCATCCAGGCCTATGGGAATCGCGGGCTCTTTCTTCTGCGTCTGGGCGCTCAAGCCCAGAGCCGCAACCAGCGCTATCACCACGAAGCTTCTGCTTGTCCGCGCTCTGTGCATCCATTCTCTGCTAATCACCTGCTTAAAACACACTGGATGTCGACCTTCGCTGCGCCAGAAATCTGCGAGTACCGATGAAAATCGGCTTGAGTCAGATCGGAGTACTGTTTCAATTCTGGCGATGTCATACCCTGTGGATGTTAACCCTACGCGGCTCATGTCTCCTTAGAGTTCGATTTGCTGTGATTTAGAGAACTAATCCCGAAACGGGGTTGTTGGCAGTGATTACGGGCGGATGACCATCTTTCCAGAACTTTCGATGGCCGCGATCGGCTCGCCGACGGGAAAAACGCGAATGTTCCGGGGAAGCTGACGACGGGGTCGAAATGACAGTTTATGCTGTCCCTCATGATCCGCACTGTGGCTATCCACGGCTACCGTTCGCTTCGCGATTTGGTTTTACCGCTGGGGCAACTCAGCTTGATCACTGGTGCGAATGGCAGCGGTAAGTCCAGCGTCTACAGGTCGTTGCGCCTGCTGGCCGATGCGGCACTCAATTCGGTTGTGACCTCCCTCGCCAGGGAAGGCGGCCTGCCATCAACGTTCTGGGCCGGTCCGGAGACCATCGCGCGCAGTGTTCGTCAGGGAGAGCACGAGGTCGAGCCGCTCGCAAAGCGCAACGCCGCCAGCGTGAAGCTTGGCTTCGGTGGCGACGAGTACGGGTACAGCATCGACCTGGGTTACCCTCAACCGCTTAAACCGCCCTTGGCCACCATGTTCCAACTGGATCCGCACGTAAAGCGTGAGTGCATTTGGCATGGACCGATATACCGCAAAGCCTCCGCTCTGGTCGATCGCAGGAATAATTTCGTCTGGATCGCAACTACTCGCGACGAGGAGCCGGTATTCCTGACTCAACATCTCGCCGACACTGACAGCATGCTCGCCAGCGTCGCCGACCCGCAACGTGCGCCGGAAATGTTGGCACTTCGGGAAGCTGTTCGTGGCTGGCGGTTCTATGACAATTTCCGTACCGATTCAGATTCACCGGCACGAGCGGCGCAGGTTGGGACCTTCACACCTGTGCTCCATCATGACGGCAGCAATCTCGCGGCGGCACTTCAGACCATCATCGAGATTCGCTCAGACGATACACTCAGTGAAACGCTCAAAGACGCGTTCCCCGGCAGTCAGCTATACATTGAGGCTCAGAATGGGCGATTCGAACTACGGTTGCAGCAACACGGATTGCTTCGTCCGCTTTCCGTAGCCGAGCTTTCCGATGGTACCCTGCGATACCTGTTGTGGGCTGCCGCGCTGCTGACGCCGCGCCCGCCCGAACTGATGGTGCTGAATGAACCAGAGACCAGTCTGCATCCAGACCTAATCCCTGCGCTTGCGAGATTGATCCTCAGGGCAGCACAGAACGCCCAGATCATCGCCGTCTCACATTCCACAGCGCTGATTGCCGAACTGAAGTCCTCACCCATTTGCGCTCACCTTCATCTGGAGAAGGATTTTGGGGAGACGAAGCTGAATGGTTTCACATTGTTTAATACGCCAAAATGGCACTGGCCACCGCGGTAGGCAGGTTCTCATTCAATAGTGCTGTCAACCGCCATGTCCGGCACGACCGGGGTTCCGCACCCGCAAGCGAGTCGAAATTGCCGCGATGCCAGATGATGTCAGTTTGTAGATCTTGATTCGACGTTTGTCAGGCGGCCTTTCTTGAGAAGCTCTGCCACTGTCTTCAAGATCTCCCGCGAAAGCGCCTCATCCGAAACAGCGCGGGCGAGAGACATCGCTCCGACGAGAGCACTGAACGTCAGGATCGCTTTCGATCTTCGATGTTTATCTTCATCAACGCATTTCTTATTGGGACCGCCACCGGGCTACGAGCGCTGATTGGACTCGCCGCTGTCAGTTGGGCCGCTCACCTCGGCTTCTTGCCTCTCGACCACACCTGGCTTGCTTTCCTGGGCTATGAGTTCACCCCGTACATCTTGACACTCATGGCGATCGGAGAGCTGGTCAACGACAAGCTTCCGAGGACTCCAAGCCGATTGGTGCCTCCTCAGTTCATCACCAGAATCGTTACGAGTGCTCTGTACGGTCTTGCGATTGGGCTTTCTGGCCATGGAATGATCATCGGGCTGGTAGCGGGAATTACAGGAGCTGTGGCCGGAACATTCGGAGGAGCTAAGGCGAGGAGCCTTTTAGCAAGGACGTTTGGACGTGATCTGCCGGCTGCTCTACTTGAAGATGCAGTCGCCCTTGGTATTTCGGCGTTCGCACTCCTTCGGCAGCTCGGCAGCAACTTACTGAGTTTCAAACAAGAAAGGAGAGCACACCAGAATGACGAACGAAGAGATTCTGGACGTTACAGTTCTCAACTCATGGAGGCTCGTGATTAACCGTTTTAACAAGACCCTTTCTGAGCTGAGTGATGAACAACTTCAACTACAGCTCGCTCCAGGGAGGAACCGCGTTTTCTATCTACTCGGCCATCTGACCGCGATGCACGATCGCATCTTTCCCCTGCTCGGTCTCAGGGATAGACTTCGCCCTGAGTTGGACAAGCCGTATATCGCGAATCCGGACCGCGTGCTGGCCGATCCACTCTCGGCAACCGAACTTAGGAGAGCATGGGCCGAAGCCAATGACAAACTCACTCGAGCCTTCGAAGGGTTCACATTGGAAGACTGGCTGCAAAAGCACACCCCAGTTTCCGATGAGGATTTCATCAAGGATCCTATGCGCAACCGGCTTGCCGTCGTGATGAATCGCTTCGTACCACGCCGTGCGACCTGTCACGACAATGGCCGCTCCTCCAGCCAGTCGACGCACAGCAGGCGCTCGGCAAAGAACCAGGTGCCATCGATCTTCGCGAAGGTGTCGGAGTATCGGAGCGAGGCGACCATCAAGCGTTTCTTTCCGCCGTCGACAGTGACGTGATGCGCCAGGCAGTATGCTTCGCCTGTCGCGTGGTCGCCCTCCAGCGTGAAAAGTGTGCTCTGTCCAATGAAATGCGTTGTGGCGTCGTACTTGTTCAGGTCGGCAAAGACAGGAGCGAGTTCGTCTCGCGAGTGCAGCTCTTGTGAGGGCTTTGGATCCTTTGCGTTCATAAAAACCACGAAGCGAGTGTCTTCGGTAAAGAGAGACATCTGACCCTTCGCATCGCGACGATCGGCGCAGTGGGCATAGGCTTCGACGAGCTCGCGAATCGCGAGACGATCCGCTGCCTCCTGCGGGGAGACGGTGGTGTGTTTACTCATTGCTGGCCTCCTTCTTCGACCCGAGACACGGCTGAGCCTTTCTCCATCAGACCGGCAGCGCGTTTGCCGATTCTCTTGAGCGCCATTTCGAAGTCACGAAGTTCCCCTGGGCTCAGCTCAGAAAATACTCGTCTCATCTGAGCGGCATGCTTTTGAAAGGCAGCAACAATCAGGTTCTTGCCAGCCGGGGTGAGTGCAACCATCCGAACGCGCCGGTCTTCGGCGCTTTCGACCCGGCTGACCAGGCCTTTTTCAACGAGGCGCTCCACCGCAATACTGATCGAACCCGGGGTCAGATTGACAATCGGGCCTATCGTATTCACAGGTAATGGTCCCTTGTGGAGTAGCACTTCCAGCACCCGGAAATCCGAGTTGCCGAGCCCCGTACCTTCAATCCCGGCGGCTGCGTAGCGGGTAAGCGCATGCATCGCTTTGATCATGACGAGCCAGACGTGGTCCGTCTTTTGAGCGCCCTGGGGCATAAATAACCTGAATCTTCCAAAAGAATATTCCATCAAGTGTATTGACGTCAAGATAGTTGTCGTCGATAGTAACCATCATCAAGCGGAGGAGAACCCGTATGAAAACCGCATCTACAATCGCCCGATACCTGGCAGGAGTGATCTTCCTGATCTTCGGCCTGAATGGTTTCCTGCACTTTATTCCGCTCCCACCCCCAGGTGGCGTCGCGGGACAGTTCATGGGAGCCCTGTTTGTCTCACATTACCTCACTCTCATCTTCGCGCTTCAGGTGATTGGGGCGGTGCTGCTTCTGGCGAATCGGTACGTGCCCCTGGCACTTGCCATTCTCGCGCCGGTAATCGTCAACATCCTTTCCTTTCACGCTCTGATGGCCCCGAGCGGTCTCCCGCTCGCCCTTTTCGTGACGGTGCTTTGGGTCCTGGTCTTCGTCCATGTGCGGTCGGCATTTACCGGCTTGTTCGAATCGCGCTTGCCGGCACGGGCTTGATTGACCCAGCGTGATTCGCATGAGCCATCATCCAGAAGCGAGGGAAACCTATGACAGGCAATCGAACGATTCTCATCACCGGAGTGACAGGCAAGCAGGGCGGTGCGGTCGCGCGGGCGCTTGAGGGCGCCGGGTTCCATCTGCGCGGTCTGACGCGCAAGCCGGACAGCGAGCCGGCGGCAGCGCTGGCGCGTCAAGGCGTCGACCTGGTCAAGGGCGATCTTGATGACGAGGCATCACTGCGTCGTGCCTTGGCTGGTGCGTGGGGTGTCTTCAGCGTACAGAACGCGGGGGAGGCGGGCGTCGAGCGGGAAGAGGCGCAAGGCAAGCGTCTTGCGACGCTGGCGCGCGAGGCCGGCGTCGAACACTACGTCTATACGTCTGTGGGATCGGCCGACAAGCAAACGGGCGTCCCGCACTTTGACAACAAGTGGCGTATCGAGGAAACCGTGCGCGGTCTCCGCTTCCCCTCGCAGGTGATCCTGCGTCCCGTGTTCTTCATGGAGAATCTGCTGGCGCCCTTCAGCCTCCAGGGCTCCACGTTGGCCTGGGCGCTGGGACCAGCCACGAAGCTACAGATGATTGCGGTGGACGACATTGGCTGGTTCGGCGCGCGCGCGTTCACCGATGCCGCCGCCTTGAACGGCCGCGAAATCGACCTCGCCGGTGACGTACGAACGATGGCGGAGGCTGCGGAGATCCTGACGGAGGCGCTGGGGCGGCCGATTGCGTTTGCGCAGACGCCAATCGAACAGGTCCAGCAGTACAGCAAGGAGATGGCGCTGATGCTTCAGTGGTTCGAGAACGTCGGCTACAGCGCCAGCATCGCTGGTCTGGAACGCGAGTTCGGCCGCCCGCTCACGAAGCTCCCTGACTGGGCACGGCTCCATGCGCGGCCAGATGGGCGCTGAAACGAGAGAATCCAAGGAGGGATCACTGGGCAGGCAATTGTCGTTGACGGTGGCCAATATCGCATTGGCTAGATAATTGGCTAAGACAAGTGCTGCTTTTGTAAAGCAAGTTCCTCGTTCGCCGCAGTCGCTATATGGACCAAACTGTTTCAAAGGAGGAGACAGATATGTCGTACAGCATTTCGACACTGCTGAAACGGAACCTTCAGGACGTCTTTGGTGAAGGCAACCCGGAGCGCAGACGCGCGGCGATCGAGGAGATCTATACCGACGATGCAAGGCGTCGAGCATAGGTTAGTAAACGGATTGACGATGATTTGATACGAAGAGAGCGATTGCTGTTGCAGTGATTCTTGTCAGTTCTGGCGAAATGATTCTGGATGTGTGATGCTCCGTCCCTTTGCGGACAATCATCCCGTGATCGAATTCGACAAATTGCATCAGACCGCTTTTGCCTGGGAGTTCGTCTGAGTAACGCCTGCTGACGGGCGGCAGGGGGGCATGTCGGTGATGAAGTGGTTGTTGCCTGCAGAAGTGTTTGGGGCGTGGCTACGCCGTGCAGGCACGTGCAGCTTGAGCAGGTTGTGTCCGGTGCAGATCAGGGACCATTCGCCCTGCACTTTGTCGATTCCGCGTAAGAGGAACCGGCGGAAGCCGCGTGCCTGTTTGAGCTGGCCGTAGACGGGCTCGACGATGACCTTGCGTTCGGCGTAAATGCGGCGGCCGGCCAGGGTCCAGAGCCTGCGCTGCATGCGATCCCGCAGGGTGGCGGATTTAGGTATTCGCCCGCGCGGAACTGCTCACTTGGTAGAACGGCCTGTCTGCCGCCCAGAGAGCAGGGGGTTCGAGTCCGGTCGCTCCCGCCAGAAATTGGGGCACTCGCTCAAGCCTGTCGATGAGTGCCTCGGAGATAATGCCTTAATCGAGGTCGAAAAACGGGTGAGCAGAGGAATACGCAGTATCGCATGGGCTAACACTTCCTCGCCCGATCTAAAACAGTCAATTCGGTAAACCAATACGCGCCCAGATCTCCAGCTTTGCGGAAAATTATTTGCACTCCTTAGCTCCTCGCAAGATTTAGGAGTCTATCGAATGTCCCAGGAGTGATCGCATGAGCCTGAATCCCTGGCAGGTTCTCGCGGGCCAGGTCACTCAGAGCGTGCCCGGGCGGAACTTCGAGAAATAGCTCGCAACCAAGCTCATATGCAACAGTGGTTGCATCGTGCCATCGAACCCCATGAGCTATGTTGTCGGCGAGATCTCTGGCGACACCCTGAGCGCTCCGCACAGCTCTTGCATTGACATTGGCGAGGTAGATCGGCTTCGGATCTTTCACGGAGATCGACTGAAGCTGGCTGCGAAGAGAGTCGGCTACGGGCTGCAGTAGAGAACAATGGGAAGGAACCGCTACATCCAGTTGCTCTGCTTTGCGGGCTCCACGTCTACGCGCCTGTTGTAGAACCCGCTCCATTCCCTTATTCGTACCGGCGATAACGATCTGTCGTGGTGCGTTGATGTTGCCTACGAACACAGGATGCTCTTCGGTGCTTACAGCATCAACCAAATTTGCGACCTGCGTTTCACTGAGTCCAACGATCGCAGAGAGGCCATATCCAACCGGATACAGCTGCTCCATTTGCTCCGCCCTCGAACGCACCAGGCGTACCGCATCCGAGAGAGATATCGAATCTGCGGCAACTGCCGCCGAGAATGCTCCGACCGACAGACCTGCGACAGCCAGCGGTCGCAAGTCCACTCTGTTCAAGTGCTCTTGCGGTGGCGACGCTTGCCGTCAGTATGGCCAGTTGAACTGAGACGGCTGATTGGAGAGCTTCGGGCGCTGTCCAACGAGCGTACATCGAGATTCAGGACGGCGCTGACTTCGGATAAAGTTTCGTCGACCGCGGAGTGGCGGACAAGATCGTGGAGCATTTGGGGTTGCTGCGAACCTTGGCCGGGAAAGAGTAGTCCGGTCTTCATTCCGTATCCTCGATGGCAGAAATCGACCACGGGTCTGCTGCGAGCCGGCGGATTGTTGGCAATCGCACAAGGACTTGCTCCGTCCCCTCTCTCGCGAATTCTTCCAGAGAGAACCCACAATGAGGCGTCTCAACACGTACATCAACTTTTGCCGGAGGCGTACTCATGACACTCCAAAGATCGCGTGCGGTGGCTCGGGTGAATCGCATCGGAGAGAACAGAACCAGGTCGAGGTCGCTGGTTGTGGTTATCACCTGCCGCCCGGTTGCGAGCTCAAAACCGACGCTGCCTACCGGACCCCAATCCAGCTCCGATCTACCGAGTTGCCGCTCGAGCCAGGACAGAGCAGCGAGGACGGGAAGAGCAAGGCGGGCGGGACGCGCCATGCGAGAGGAAAGCTGCGAAGGGCAGAGTCTCTGCTTTACGTCCGCGAGGTGAATGAAGCCGCCCCAACGCTGGTGGCGGTGGATGCCGCGAATCCCTGCAGCGACGAGTCCGTCCGGAGCGTTTGCTCGACGTACCACCACCCAGAGATTGCCGGGTCGGGATGAGCTAACCCATGCCGGTTTGGCCACGCCTGCGGAGCGTACAACGCCAGATCGTAATAGAAGAAGATCGTGTACCCGAGGCGAATATTGACCGATCGGAAGCATTAGGCGCCTCAGAAGAACTTTGCCGCAAACAGCATCCAGAGTGCCAGGGTAGCCCAGCCGAAGAGATAGGTCCCGATCAATCCCGAGCTGGCAATTTCCGGCGTGGCATTGAACCCCTTGCCGAAGACCATGCCGAAGAAACCGCCAGGAATTGCGCTGATCACGGTGATGTTCCGTATATCATTGTGATCCATCCGAAATAGCAGCATCACGCATAGAGCGAAGAATGGCTGTCCCACCAGCTTGAGAAGTGTGGTGATGGCGACACCGCCCGTGAATCGGAAGCTCTGCGCAGAGACGACCAGACCTGTAAGGACAAGAGCGGAGCCGGTCGCAGCACTCCCCAGAGTCGTGAGAGTGCCTGCCACGAAAGACGGCAGATGAAGATCGAAGAAGACTCCAACCAGAGCCACAGGCGGCGCCCAGACAACCGGACGCAGCAGAGCACGAGGACAGCTGCGCAGGATCAGCGTTGCGGAAATATCACTTACTCCGGAGTGCTTGTCGGCTTCAAGAAGCGCCAGGGTGAGGGGCGAGATTGTGATCGATCCGATCACAATCGACAATGCAGCCGTGACAGTCGCTTCAGGACCATAGGCTCCCCGGAATAAGGGAAGAGCGATTGCGGCCGAATTTGGGAAGCCAATCGTTAGAGCCAGTACGGATGCATCGGAAAGGGACAAGCCGCGCCGCCTGCGTGCCCAGATGAAGCTGATCAGGTATAGAGCACAGAAGACCAGCGTGATCATCAGGGCGGCGGGGATATGGCGTAGCAAATCAGCACGTGATGAGCCGATAATCGTTGAGAACAGAGCGCAGGGAATCGCAAAGCTCATCACCAGCACGATCAGATTGCGGACATTGAGATTGTCCATCGTGCCACGCCGGCCGGCAATATATCCCAGAAGCAGACCGGCGAAGATGGGGAAAAGCGTATTCAGAAGGACCTGCGCCACGACTGCTCCTTAGGCGTTCCGCCACTGCGCTTCGAGCGCGGCCCGAACGGCAATGCCCGCTTTCCGTGTCTGCTTCGCAGCATCGGACTGAAGACGATTACTGAGGTCGGTTGCCCCGCGACGCGCATCCTGAATGGCATCGATCAGATCGTGCCGGATGGCTTCGATATCTGCGGTCGTGGGATGCAGAGGGTCGTCCACGTGAAGCAGTTTGTAGAGCAGTCCAAGCTTTGCATAGTCGCGGACGTTATACGACATGGGAGCAATCTCATGCCCAAGCTCTTCCAGTTCGGCCACAGAACGGCGAGTGATTCTCGCTGCCGCTTCCTTGTGCATCGCATGAATCACGATGCCCGCGTCATCAAAAGCCAGAATGCGATTCGCCTGATAGCCATGCGTGAGGAATCCACCGGAGAAGGCATGTCCCGCGATAAGCGAAATCATCGGGTGTCCTGCCATCCGCGCCGACGCGTAGGCATCGGCCGACACTGCCGCAGCAAAGAATATTCCGGCTGTCTCTTCGCGGCGCCCGTAGGCCTGGCTTTTGACATCGACGATTGCGATCACCGGACGCTTCTTTGCCTTTGGCTTTTCACGATCTTCAGCGATGACCCGACGCAAGTGATGCGCCAGGGTGAACGCTTCCTCGAGGCCCACCTGACCATCGCGCACGCACGGAAAGCGGCTGGACGGATTGGGTACGACACAAAGGAATAGTGCGGTCTCATCGCCGATCTGAGCCTCGGAGGCGAGAACGGTGCCGGGATCGCCGGACGACGGTTGATTATTTCCCGTCAGCGCCTCGAACCATGCCCTTCCACGCAAACCAATGTGTTCACTCATCGCTGCTCTCCTGTTTCTCTGCTGTTCCATCGCCGGCGCAGGCTCATTGGATCGATCTGCTCCGATGTATCCAGGGCAGCGATTCGGTCACGGTAGAGCTCCACCTGTTGACTTCTGTATTCGGGGCGAAGTTCCGCCTGGACGTATCGACGAATGGTTGCTTTGATTTTTTCGGCGTCATCTTCGACGAGGGCATCGGCCAAACCCATTCCAACGCGCTGTTCTCCGCCGTGAATAGCCCAGATGAGCGCGCGATCCGAGGAATCGAATTCGTCGATTCCCGATTCCTGCTCGATGACTTCTGGTCCATTGAGACCGAGTCGCGCCTCTCTGGTCATCACAACGTAGCTCGATACTCCGGCGGCAAGAGACATGCCCCCGAAGCAGCCCACTGTACCGGCAATCAAGGTGATCACTGGAGCATGCGGGCGTAGGGCGAGCACGGACGAAATCACTTCGGCGACGGCCGCCAATCCAAGATTGGCTTCCTGCAGACGAACACCACCAGTCTCGAGCAGGAGAATGGCCGCTGTCCTCTTGCCTGCCTGGGAGTCTTTGGCAGCGAGATCAAGGGCTGCGGTCATCTTGGCACCGGAAACCTCTCCGATACTGCCGCCCTGAAAGGCTCCTTCAAGAGCGATCGCCACGGCAGCCATGCCGCTGATCTCGCCTTTGATCACGACGCAACCATCGTCAAACTGTGGAGCGACACCTTGCAGAGGCAGCCAGGGAGACTCCATTCTGTCGAAGGGACAGACCAGTTCCTTCCAGGTGCCCTCGTCGAACAGGCTCTGGGCCCGTCTGCGTCCGTCAAGCTCGATGAAGCCTTGACGCGATACGAATTCCGGAATCAAAGTTGTCTGGCTCATTGGTTGATCACCTCCACTGCCTGTTCCAGCCGCAGCAGGACGCTTCCTGGAGTTGCGCCAGCATCGTTGATCTGGACGCGTACGGCACCGTCAAACTTTGAGAAGAAGCGATCGAATACGGCTTTCCAGGAATTCTGAAATCCATCCACGCTGGTTGTGATCGAGACGTGGGCGCCTTCGCCTT
Source organism: uncultured Acidobacteriota bacterium (assembly GCA_963825195.1). Taxonomy (GTDB): domain Bacteria; phylum Acidobacteriota; class Terriglobia; order Terriglobales; family Acidobacteriaceae; genus Palsa-343. Next base: position 922,882 of record CAWGSD010000005.1, on the reverse strand, counting down.
TTGCAGGTTCCATGAGCACTTCCATATCGCCAGAGCCTACGACTCCAACATGAGCTCTCTTAGTGATGCGGCGTCTCGCCGCCGGATAGTCGAATTCAATTCGCTCCATAGGTGCCTTCCTCCGAAAGACTGTTGTCCTTTTCCACTTGGTATTGATCTCGTTCCAGGGCTTCCAGAAAAAGAGTGGCAGCCAAAAGATCCGCGCTGCCCCCAGGCGAGATGTTCCTGATCAAGAACTCCTGGTCGAGCCGGAGCATCGCCTGATTTCCGGCGACACTTCCGGGACCACCAGCGAGAAGGACGTTTGAAGCGCCCTTCCGAACGAATGCCAATCCCTCCGGCCCGGCACGATATAGCACGCAGGTATCTTCGAGGCGAGCCATGATGTTGAAAAGCACCGACAATCGACTATTCGTTTCTGTGTAGCCATTATTTCTCGCCGCACGCAGGGCTGGAAGGCCAACCTGAATCACGTGAGGGAAGCCAGAGACCGCTTCGCCGCGTGCTCCGCTCACACCATAACGGGCTCGAACCGTGTCGCCGTGCGATACAAGCAGAGGTTGAGCACGATCCGGCAGACAAGCCAGAGCGCCGGCATCCGCTGCGATAGCCTCCGGATTCCGATCTTTACCCCGGCTTGCAGCCGTTACCAGAAGACCCAGAATCCAGATCGCTCCTTTATGCGCGTTGCTTCCATTTGTTACCTGAAGCATCGCCGATTCAGCAGCTCTCCCGATTGCAGCAACCTCAGTCCGCAGTGCGTCTGCGAACGGCTTGGATTGCGCGGCCGCCGCCATCGCCGCGAAGTAGGGAGCGAGCGCGGAGGCAGATCGCCGCATAAGATCCAGGGAAAGATCGTTGTGCGAACCGGATCCCCTCCGATCAACCAGGCCCGGCTTCGGTGTCAGCTCCGCTTCGGCGACCAGAGCCTGGCGTGCCAACTCCGCGAGCTGTTCGGCGGCAGACACGCTTCGAACAGGCGTGACATGTCTCAAATTTAGGAGCGTGTTTGCCATCACCAGTTCCTGAACCTGGCGGGAGGTTGATACAGACCACCGGACCACGCGACCAGGTCTTCCATGCTGCGCGCCGCAAGCAGGGAGCGATTCGCCTGGAGCCGCTGCACTCCGATATCTTCCGGGTAGGCCACGATCCCTTTGCGGCGAAGTTCTGCTGTCTCGGCCGGCTTCGCTCTCAGGCCCACGGGACTAATGCCTGCAACGGCTGCCAGTGCCCGACGGCGCTCCTCGATTCCTTCCGTCTTGTAGAGGTAAGCGATTCCTTCCTCAGTGACTACGTGGCTGACATCATCGCCGTAGATCATGATCGGCGTGATGGGCATACCAGCTTTCTTTCCGACTTCAACTGCATCGAGCGTCTCGACGAAGGCAGGAACGCCACCTTTGGAAAACGTCTCGAGCGTTTGGACGACGAGCTTTCTGCCGCGCGCATTTGGGCTTGGGTCCGTCTTGAGGTCGAGCCAAGCGGGCGTTGAATGGCGACGCCCATGCGGGTCATGTCCCATGTTAGGCGCGCCGCCGAACCCGGCCAGACGGCCAGTTGTCACCGTCGATGAATTGGCATCGCCATCCATCTGCAGGGTTGCACCGACAAAGGCATCGACCGCGTACTGGCCGGCAAGCTGGCACAACACACGGTTGGACCGGAGACTTCCGTCGCGGCCGTTAAAGAAGATATCGGGTCTGGCGCGAATGTAGGCCTCCATGCCCACCTCGCTGCCAAACGAATGAATGCTCTGGACCCAGCCGCTCTCGATGGCCGGGATCAGCGTGGGATGAGGGTTGAGAGCAAAATGCCTGCATATCTTTCCGCGAAGCCTCAACGACTCTCCATACGTCGGCAGCAATAGTTCGATCGCAGCGGTATCGAACCCGATTCCGTGATTGAGCGACTCGACATGGTGCCGTTCATAGACACCACGAATGACCATCATTCCGGTAAGAATTTGAAGCTCGGTGATGTGACGGGGGTCACGGGTAAAGAGCGGCTCCACTGCAAAGGGCTGGTCGGCCTCCACCACAATGTCCACCCAGGACGCCGGAATATCGACCCGAGGAAGCCTGTCAACGATCTGGTTCACCTGAACGATTACGATCGCATCGTGAAAAGCTGCGGCCTCCACAATCACGGGAGTATCTTCAGTGTTTGGCCCTGTAAACAGGTTGCCTTCGTGGTCGGCTTGTTCGGCGCAAACCAATACGACGTTAGGAACAAGGTCGACGAGTAGTCGGGCATAAAGCTCAACATAAGTGTGAACTGCACCGATCTCGAGGACGCCATCCTCCAGAAGCTGGGCTACACGAAGACTCTGGGGACCAGCAAAAGCGAAGTCCACTTTCTTCGCGATGCCGAGCTCAAACAGTGTCAGATGCTCAGGCCGGCTGATGCTTGAAATGATGAGGTGAAGGTCGTGAACCTTCTTTGCGTTGACCTGCACTAAGGCACGCGACAGAAAGTCGGCCTGCTTCTGGTTGTCGCCTTCCATCACGATCCGGTCACCCTGTACTATGACCGACTCAAGGGTTTCAACGATCTTTTCCCGTGCCAGCACCGGTCCCTTCAACCACGGCTCGACTGTCTGCATGCGCCGCGCTTTCTCATCGCGTCGGGTCGTCCAGGAGACCGGTCGTTGCTCCTGGGTCTGCTCACTCATTTTCTACTCCTTTCATCTCATTCGCTTGCGGGTCTGTCATGCGGAAGTCCTTTCGGCGATAGCTTTGTTGCCAAACATGCCGTGCCGCGTAGCAGTCCTGGAGTCGTTGCCGGCTAGCTTGACTGAGACGCGCAAAGTGTCACGGCGTAAGATTTACATCTGCAAGAAACTGGCTTTCAGTTTTTGACTCCCTCTACCGCTCAGGGCTTGCTGGTTTGCTGGCTGCGTCCTTTCTGAGCAACCCGTTCTCCACGAACGCCAAGTCTGCTTCACACCTCGCTGTAGCATCGGATACTTTCTTGTCACACCCGTTTGACATCTCGAGGGTGATTCCGGCTTCTTATTTGTTCTCATGATCGTGATATGGATAACTAATCAGGGGTCTGAACCATTTCGCCCAGATTGAGATCGCCTCTTTCGCAATAGCATTAGTGCTCAAGAGAAAGCCAATACCAGAACCCCCTCCCAAGATCGCGATGGTCTCGCCGTGGAGCTCGGGCACGAAGTCCGGGATAGTTGCATGGGTAGTTGAAGCGGGGCTTTTCACAGGGTCATTCAAACCTCATTTCCTCTCACAGCACCTCTCTGCGCTTTCCAGTAGCAGCTGCTTCAAGAAGGCGCGCTCCTGATCCAACACGATTAGCAATTGGCTTATGCGAAAAATGCATGAATGCAGGATGGGATCAGCGCCATGTTCAAGGATGTGACGGCCATGGGAAGTTTCGGCCTCTCACAACGGCAGCTAAAACACCCGGACTCCTTGAGGATTCGATCATTGAGTGCCCATCGATTCATGATGAACGGTCATGAGCAAAATGCGGAAAGTTCTGACGCTTCGTCATTGCTGACTGCGTCAGATTTAAAGGTCGTGCCAGAACGGAGATCGCAGCACTCATTCAATGCGCTCTCCCACTATCGAAGGGATGCCCTCATGCAATATAGAACACCAGGCGATACAGGCCTCCTCATTTCGACCATCTGCTTCGGCTGCATGACATTTGACGGCGGCTCCGTCATGCGTTCTATCGGCGAGGCTCACGCTTGTTCGCCCGCCCGCATCGCGCTCGCCTGGCTTCTACATCAACCAGCCGTCACTTCGGTCATCATCGGCGCCAAGCGCACCGATCAGCTCCAGGACAACCTTGCCTCGGTAGACGTCAAGCTCAGCCCGGAGGAACTCCAGCAGCTTGACCGGGTCAGCCAGCTACCACCGGAATACCCTGGCTGGATGCTTCCCGTCCAGGGCGCCAGCCGACTCGGGCCCAATACCCCGCGTTCGAGTAACTAGGCCAAATAACCGGTCCCGTTGCCCGGGTGGCACCACGCGCTCAGCCTGGACATCCAGGTGATGCCTGCGCGCACATCCACCGGACCAATCGAACAGAGACATTCATCATCGGAGAACGGAATGAAGAGTTGGCAGTTGAAGAAAAGCGGAAGGGAAAACCTTCACATTGTCGAGAGTCCGACGCCCCAACCGGGGGCCGGCGAAATTCTAGTTCGTACCAGGGCCGTATCGCTGAACTATCGCGACAAACTCGTTATTGAAGACAAGTATCCGCTGCCTGTCTCATCTCCTCTGGTGCCCGGATCGGACCTCGCGGGCGAAGTGGTCGCTGTCGGTTCTGGGGTTTCTCGCTTTAGGGGGGGCGACCAGGTGGTTTCCCACTTCAGGCCAAAGTGGCTTCAAGGAGTGCCTTCGCGCGAGGCGACCCGCGAAACCCTCGGTGGTCCACTTCCAGGCGTGCTCGCGGAATATGTCTTGCTCTCCGATCAAGGCGCGCTCGCCTATCCCAATTATCTGACACCGGCAGAAGCGTCAACATTGCCGGTGGCTGCGGTTACTGCGTGGGTTGCGTTGTTCACGCACGGCAACCTGAAGCCGGGAGAGACAGTCCTGCTTCAGGGAAGCGGCGGTGTCTCGCTGTTCGCCCTGCAACTGGCGGTGGCGCATGGCGCTCGCGTATTCGTAACTTCGACAAGTCCAGGCAAGATCGCGCGCCTGAAACAATTGGGAGCCGCAGAAGTTATCGATACGAGTACGAACGCGGCATGGGATGAGGCCGTACTCCGGCTTACCGATGGACGGGGCGCCGACCACGTCCTTGATGTCATCGGAGGGGACGCTGTGCCCATGTCCATTCAGGCAGCAGCGTGGAGAGGGCATATTGCCTTGATCGAAATCATGGATCGTCCTACCGCGACGATTTCGATTCCGAATGTGATGGTCAGGAATTCGCGAATTCAGGGCGTCAGCCACGGCTCGCGAGCCGATATGGAAGAAATGCTGGCATTCGTCGAAAATCATCGAATTTCACCGATCATCGATGCCATATACAGCTTCGCCGCTCTGCCCGATGCTCTCGATCACCTCGATCGCGGTCCGTTTGGCAAGGTCGTCATAGAAATCAATTGAGCGGGTCAACGGCCTCTAACGTTTAGACGGCTTGAGCACGGGCTCCAGGTAGCGCGCCACCATTTGATTCAACGCGTCGATTGTTCGTGACCGGGCAGCTGTCTTGCGGCCCGCCAGAGTAGGCAGGAAACCTATTAAGGCGGTCTGGACAATTTCGGCGCTCCAGAGAGCGTCCTGCTTATCGAGTTTTGGATTTCGCGCACGCAGCACCTCGGAGAGGTGGTCGATGAAGGTTCGAGAGAGGAGGTGCTTTTGTTCGAGGGTATCCTTCGAAAGAGGAGCCTCTGCATACAGAGTACAGAATGCAGGATGCTTCAGATGAAACTCGATCACAACCCCAGTGACCCTCCGAATTGCCTCTTCCAAAGGTGCCGACGCGAGTTCCTGTACGTCCGCAGCTCGCTCCTCTTTCGCCAGATCCCTCGCGTAACGGATTACGAGCGCGTCGGCGATGGCTTCCTTGTTTGGAAAGAACTGATACAGCGTAGCTGGGGAAACCTCTGCTTCAGCAGCAATGGCGTTCGTGGTTGCCGCGTGGTAACCAACTTCTCCGAAAACTCGGCCGGCCGCATCGAGCAGACTGACTACACGGCGTTCTCCCCGCGCGTTTCGCTTTCGATCCGGGGCAAAAACTGACATGTCTTGATGTTCTCACATTTTCCTAGTAAATACTTGCATCCTTTCTTAAATACAAGTATCTACTTGTATATCGCCGGGATCGATTCTCCCGAGGAGGCGGGCCATGAGCCAGTCGAATGCACAACAGCAAGGAACCGCGATCGTTACAGGCATTTCGCCGGGAACTGCCTACGACACAGCAAGACGTTTGGTGAAGTCGGCTTTCTTCGTACGTCGAACACTGTCCAGGCACTTTCTGCTTGTCTGCATGTGTGCGGTGACTTTGGCAATCCCTCTTGCGGGATGTAAGCTAGCACCCGACAAAAAATCATCTTCACCCGCGGCAGTAGAATTTGCGACGGTAGAGCCCACGCCAATTCGTCAGTCTGACGAATTCAACGGCCGTGTCGCATCCATCAATTCCGTAGATGTACGAGCCAGGGTAACAGGCTACGTGGATGAGGTTGCTTATCGAGAGGGAGACAGCGTAAAGCGTGGCGACTTGCTGTTCGTCATTGATCCACGACCCTTCCGCGATGCTCTCGACAACGCAAAGGCAAACCTGGAACAAGAGCAGGCAGCGGCGGCATTTGCGAATATTCAGGAGAAAAGAGCGCAAAGGCTGAATGCTTCCGAGGCGATTTCGCAGGAAGAATATCAGAATCGTGACTCCGATCTGTCTCAGAGCACTGCTCGCGTGCATGAGGCAGAATCTACGGTTGCAACCGCAGAACTCAATCTATCCTTTACGGAAGTACGATCCCCAATTGATGGACGGACTAGCCGGGCACTCCTCACACGTGGAAATCTTGCCCAAGCCGATCAAACGGTCCTGACCACGGTCGTATCACAAGACCCCATCTATGTGTACTTCGATTGCGATGAGCAGAGTTATTTGCGTTTCCAGGAGAGAGTACATCACGGCAGCGGAGTGAGTTCGGCGAACCCCGTGCGCGTCGAGCTGGCGAATGAGACTGGCTTTCCTCATGCCGGCAGGATTGATTTTCTCGACAATGAGCTCAATCCATCGACCGGAACGATCCGTGCCCGCGTCGTACTTGCCAATCCTGCCCATCTTTTCGCACCGGGTCTCTATGCGCGCGTTCAGCTTGAAAGCACTCGCACCGTACAGGCGCTCCTGGTTGATGACAAAGCGATTCTTACCGATCAGGACCAGAAGTATGTATACGTGGTTGGCCCTGGGAATGTGGCACAGCGCAAAGATGTCTTAACTGGCGCCATGGCAGATGGCCTGCGTGTGATTCAATCCGGCGTTGCCCCGGGAGACAAAGTGATCGTCGGCGGATTGCAACAGATCTATGTCGCCGGTACGCCTGTCACTCCCACACAAGTCGCGATGGGATCTGTGACTGCCAGTAGTACCGCCCCTCCCGTTCAAGAAACCCGGAAGTAAGGAAGAGGCAGATCATGGATTTCTCAAGGTTCTTTATTGACCGCCCAATATTCGCCATCGTCCTATCGATCATCATCTTTTCTCTCGGACTGATTGCCATTCCTATGCTTCCATCCGGGGAATATCCCGAGGTGGTCCCGCCGAGTGTGGTCGTCCGTGCTACCTATCCGGGCGCCAATCCGAAGGAGATCGCCGAATCGGTGGCAGAGCCGCTTGAAGAGGCGATTAACGGTGTCGAAGGCATTATGTACATGAAGTCTGTCGCGGGATCCGATGGCAGCCTTCAGGTCGTGGTTACCTTTCGGCCTGGGGTCGATCCCGATACTGCGGCCGTACGCGTCCAAAACAGGGTCAGCGAGGCACTCTCACGGCTGCCCGACGAAGTGCGTCAATACGGTGTAACCACCCAGAAACAATCTCCCACGCCGCTCATGTACGTGAGCTTGTATTCCCCCGACAATCGTTACGACTCACTCTACCTGCGCAACTACGCTGTCCTGCATATTAAGGACGAACTGTCGCGCCTGCCCGGTATCGGTGATGTCCAGATGATAGGTTCCGGCGATTATGCGATGCGTCTTTGGCTTGATCCGAACCAACTCGCCTCGCGTGGTCTTACCGCCGCCGACGTAATCAACGCTGTGCGCGAGCAGAACGTGCAAGTGTCAGCAGGTCAACTCGGCGCCGAGCCCTCGCCGAACACAACCGACTTTCTGATCTCGCTCAACGTGCGAGGCCGCCTACGCAGTGCGCAGGAGTTTGGGAACATCGTGCTCAAAGATGGCGCGGACGGCCAGATCGTGCATCTCCGCGATGTGGCACGGGTGGAACTCGGCTCCGGCGACTACACCATGGATATGTATTCCGACAACCAAAAAGCTGTGGCGATCGGGATATTCCTTACTCCCGGAGCCAACGCTTTAGGGGTTGCCAATACGGTGTATACACGGATGCACGAACTGTCGGCGGATTTTCCTGCCGGGGTTGCATACAGGCCGATTTGGGACCCAACCGTGTTTGTCCGCGAATCGATCCGTGCGGTTGAGCATACGTTGATAGAGGCCGTGGTGCTGGTGGTGCTGGTGGTGATTCTCTTCTTGCAGACGTGGCGCGCTTCGATCATTCCGCTCATTGCCGTACCGGTCTCCATAGTTGGCACATTTGCGTGGCTATACCTATTGGGTTACTCGATCAACACGCTGACTCTGTTCGGCCTGGTACTGGCGATCGGCATCGTCGTCGACGACGCCATTGTTGTGGTCGAGAATGTCGAGCGCAATATCCAGGAGGGCCTGAGTCCGCGTGACGCTGCCCATCGGGCGATGAGAGAAGTATCCGGTCCCATCATTGCGATCGCGCTGGTGCTCTGCGCGGTGTTCGTGCCTATGGCGTTTCTCTCCGGCGTCACCGGCCAGTTCTACAGACAGTTCGCGGTAACCATCGCGATCTCGACCGTCATATCCGCGGTCAACTCACTGACCTTGTCGCCAGCGCTCGCGGCAAAGTTACTCAGAGGGCACGATGCGCCCAAAGATGTGCTGGCGCGCGGCATCGAGCGCACGTTCGGCTGGCTGTTTCATCCCTTTAATCGTTTCTTTGAGCGTAGTTCGGAAAGTTATCACGGTACCGTGGGGCGCACACTCCGTCACCGGGGAGTCGTATTCGCCGCTTATGCGGTTCTGTTAGCCGCGACTGCGGTGTTGTTCAACAAGGTGCCGGGAGGATTTATTCCAACCCAGGACAAACTTTATCTTTTCTGCGGGGCCAAGCTGCCTGAAGGTGCTTCGCACGCCCGCACCGGCGCGGTGACACGCGAGATGATCCGAGTGGCGCACAGTGTGGATGGTGTCGATATGGTGGCCGCCCTGTCAGGCTTTAGCGCCCTGCAGCAAGTCAATACGCCCAATCTCACAGTGGCCTATGTTATCCTCAAGCCGTTTGATGAGCGCCATCACAGCGCGGCGCAGATCAACGCAGAACTTAACGCCAGGTTTGCGAACATCCAGAGTGGCTTCACCTATGCGTTAATGCCGCCACCCATTCAGGGACTCGGCAACGGCTCGGGTTATTCGCTCTATCTGGAAGACCGAGCCGGGCTCGGGTATGGCGCCCTGCAGAATGCGTTGAGCGCGTTCCAGAGCGCAGTCGCGCAAACGCCAGGGATGACCTATCCCGTTAGCTCCTATCAGGCCAACATCCCACAACTCGAAATCAAGGTGGATCGGGTGAAGGCCAAGGCGCAGGGGGTTGCGTTAACCGATCTCTTCGAGACTTTGCAGACCTATCTCGGCTCGGTCTATATCAACGACTTCAATATATTCGGACGCGTCTACCGGGTGATGGCGCAGGCGGATACCGCCTATCGCCAGCGAGTGGAGGACATCGGCGATCTACGCGTGCGCAATTCGCGCGGCGAGATGGTGCCTATAGGCTCGATCGTGACGGTAGTTCCGAGCTATGGACCTGATCCCGTTATGCGCTATAACGGCTACCCGGCCGCCGATCTGATCGGCGATTCCGATCCCAAAATGCTGTCCTCCGGACAGGTGGTCACCAAACTAACGGAGATCGCCCACAAGGTGCTGCCCCGCGGCATCGTTCTCTGAGTGGACAGACTTGAGCTATCAGCAGGTGACGCAAAGTCATGCAGCTGCCGTGGTATTTCCGCTCGCCGTAATGCTGGCTTTCCTCGTGCTTGCAGCTCTTTATGAGAGCTGGACGCTGCCGCTTGCAGTCATTCTGATTGTGCCCGTGTGCATGTGCGCGGCGCTTCTTGGCGTGTGGCTCTCGGGCGGCGACAACAATGTGTTCGTGCAGGTGGGCTTAGTGGTTTTGATGGGCCTGGCCTGCAAGAACGCAATCCTCATCGTGGAGTTCGCTCGAGAACTGGAGCTTCAGGGCAAAAGCATCGTCGAAGCTGCGCTCGAAGCCTGTCGCATGCGTCTGCGTCCAATCGTGATGACGTCGATCGCCTTTATCGGCGGTTCGATCCCGCTGCTCCTGGGGCACGGCGCCGGCAGCGAGGTTCGAGCCGCGACCGGTATCACTGTCTTCTCCGGGATGCTGGGTGTGACATTGTTCGGTCTCTTTCTGACACCTGTGTTCTACGTAGCCCTGCGTACATGGACGAAGAAAGAGTTTCGCGAAGAATGGGAAGAGGCTCGCGAAGAATTGGAGGAGAGCAATGCTTAATCGCAAATCGATTCTGGCAACAGCGCTCTCTCTTGGACTCACCGCATGTGCCGTTGGTCCCCGCTACAAACAGCCAACGCTCGCGCTTCCGCAGCAGTTCACCATTCCCGCAACAACGACCGTTGACGTCATTTCCCACGCGGACGCGAGCGATCCGGAGTTCTGGCATAGTTTCAATGACCCGGAACTCAACTCGCTTGTGCAGCGTGCGCTCACCGCTAACAACGATCTGCGCGCGGCTCTGGCCCATTACGACAGCGCCAATGCTTTGTTGCACGAAGCAAAGTTCGACCGCATTCCCACGGTGACGATGAGTACGAGCGTGGGAAGACAGAAACTGAGCGCTTTCCAGGCGTTCGATTATCCGCGGAATGATCGCTTTTTCGACCCGGGGATCAATGCGAGTTGGGAACTCGATCTCTTTGGTCGCGTTCGTCACAACATAGAGGCCCACCGCCAACAGACTCTTGCGGATGCAAACGATCTTGCTGCAATGCAGGTTACCGTGGTTGGGGAAGTTGCGGGTACTTATATAGACCTCCGAGGACGGCAGGAACTTCTTCGGATCGCGCGGAAGAATGTTGAGAACGAACGGGAGACTGTACGGCTGGTCGAGGCGGCTTACTCGGCGGGTAGGGGAACTCAGTTCGATACGGCGAGAACACGCACCCTTCTAGAGACAACAACTTCGCGGATTCCGGACCTGCTCTCCGCGATCACGCTCGACGAACATCGCCTTGCCGTGCTATGCGCTCTTTCTCCGGATGCTCTCGTCACTGAGCTTGAAGTGGCAAGGCCACTGCCCGATCTTCCTCAACGTATCGATCCCGGGACGCCTGCTGATCTTGTTCGCCGTCGCCCCGACATAAGCGCGTCGGAGGAACGGCTGCATGCCGCGACAGAAGAAATCGGTATTGCCACTGCCGACCTTTTCCCGCGCGTCAACTTCGCTGGCCTACTTGGACTGAACGAGTTTCATGGGAATACACCGTTTGACGGGGTCAGCGCTGTGAACCTGGCGGCATTGAACATCGATTGGTCTTTCCTTGACCGAGGAAGAGTTCGGGCTCGAATCGTGGCCAGCCGGGCCGATGGCGATGCGCAACTCGCCAGGTACCAGCAGTCGGTGCTCCTTGCTCTTGAGGACGTTGAGAATGCTTTGGTGAGCTATGCGCGGTCACAGGACCGTGACGCTCAACTCCAGCTCGCTGCCAGGGATAGTATGCGCGCAGCCGATCTCGCCAGTGTTCGTTACAGGGATGGAGCAACCAGCTTACTGGACCTCCTGGACGCGCAGAGAGTTGAACTGCAGGCCGAAGATGCTTATGCGGAAAGCCATTCCAGCAGCGCCGTGTCTGCTGTTCTTCTGTACAAATCGCTTGCAGGCGGATGGCCGCAACATCTTCCTCGGGGTCCGGGAAGCGGAAGACCCTGAGTCGAACGCTCGACAGCAAAGCCGTCACAACTTCATTACCCTCGAATGGGGATGGTACAGGGAATGAAACGGCTTGCTTGCATTGCGCCGAAGGCCATCTGCAACTACCTCGTTCCTTTTTTATCGGCACCTGGGGTCAAGCGGTAGCTGCGGAAGGCATGTAATCAATCCACAGCAGATGGCAGAACGTCCCGCTCTCCGGCAAAGCCGGGAGTCAGGTCAGCGATTGTACCGTTGCGATCACAAAGTCGAGAAATGCGCGCGTCTTAGGGGGAAGATAGTTGCGCGATGGATGTAGCGCGTAGAGGGGGAACCGTTCATCGAGCCAGTCGGGGAAGATCACCTCCAGGCGCCCGCTCTCAATCAGCGATTCGATTCCAAGCTCCAGGAGTTGTGCAATGCCGTAACCGGCAAGGCAGACTGCATGAATGGTGGCAACATCGCTCAGCAGCAACTGCGCGTTCGAGCTGATCTCGATCTCCTTGCGGCCTTGGCGGAAAGCCCAGCCGTAGGCGCGGCCGGTTTCGGGGTCTCGAAAGTCAATCAGGCGATGGGTTCCTTCCTCGAGTTCGGAGGGATGAACCGGGCGCCCCGCCTTCTTCAGATAGGCCGGAGCGGCTACTGTAACGACCCTGGTGTCAAGGAGTTTTCGAGCAACAAGTGCCGACGGGCGAGGCTCGCCGAAACGGATGGCAAGATCGAATCCCTCTGTAACCAAATCGCCCAGCCGGTCTCGCGTAATCAGTTCAAGCTTGAGGCTTGGAAACTTTTGCAAAAATCGGCTCAATTGTGGTCCGAGAATGAGTTGTGAAATGAATGGGTCCATATTGACCCGCAGGGTTCCACGCACGGCATCTTTTGAGCCCGCTACCGAAGCCGCGGCTTCTTCCAGTCCCGCAAGCAACGGAAGGATCTGTTCGTAGAGCCGCCGCCCCTCTTCGCTTAATGTCACGGTGCGAGTGGTGCGCTCAAGCAGGCGTACGCCGAGGCGCGCCTCTAGGCGCGCGATTGCGCGACTCACTCCCGACTGCGACATGTTCAGCGATTTGCCAGCGATCGCGAAGCTTCCGCCTCTCACTACAGCGACCAGAACGCCTAGTCCATTCAAAATGCGATCATCGACCCTCATGGATTAATGATACGCAGTCATGAGCAAAATGCGGTAGGTTCTGACGCCTCGTCTTTGCTGGCTGAGTCAGATGTACAGGTTGTAGTATTTCGACATCCAATCGCAGTCCAGGGAGGCGCAAAATGTACGCAATCGTGGGAATTACTGGGAGAGTTGGCGGTGCTGTCGCCGAGAGCCTTTTGGAGCAGGGCGCACAAATTCGCGCGATCGTCCGAAATCCCGAAAAAGCGGCGCGATGGAGGGATCGCGGAGCAGAGATTGCGGTTGCCGACGTCGACGATCCGAATGCACTGGCATCCGCTTTCGACGGAACGGATGGAGTGTTTCTCATGATCCCGCCGAATTTTGCGCCCGCGCCCGGCTTTCCGGAAACGCGCAAGACGCTGACGTCCTACTATGCGGCTCTTGAAAAGGCCCTGCCCAGGAAGGCTGTATACCTCTCTTCGATCGGAGCCGAACAGACCAGCGGGTTGGGTCTTATCACCAGTTTGCACCTGCTCGAGAAAACCCTGGGAGATCTGCCGATTCCCCAGGCGTTCCTGAGGGCTGGTTGGTTCATGGAAAATCACGCATGGGACGTCACCACCGCGCGGTCAGAGGGCAAAATCTTCTCAAACCTTTATCCTCTGGATCGCAAACTCCCGCTGGTCGCCACGGCTGACATTGGTAAGGCCGGGGCGGACGTCCTGCGCCAGGAGTGGACCGGTACCCGGTATATTGAGGTGGCCGGTCCCGAGCAGTATTCCCCCAACGATATCGCACGGGCATTGAGCAGTGCTCTCGGACGCGCTGTCGAAGCGGTTGCCATCCCACGTGAGAAGTGGACCGAATTCTTCGTCGGCCAAGGCATGCCGGAAGGCCGGACCGAACCTCGCGCCGAAATGGTCGATGGGTTTAACTCAGGCTGGATTCATTTTGGTGTGCCTGGCACAGAGCATGTCAAAGGCACGACCAGCCTAACATCGGTAATTGCAGAACTTGTGGCAAGTGGGAACCGGGAGGCTTAAGCGCCCGAAGACCAGACATTCGGTCTCGGGTATGCTCGTTTTGCCTCATCGAGAGCGGAAACGTACCGACAAGCGACCGACCTCCTGGATGACGCCGATTGCAAGTAGGATAGGCGGGGCCGTCGCAGATCGCAGGCACAGCACGCTTCCGCTGCCGCTGCTGCTAGTGAAGAAACCACTCAACGAGGCTTTCCAGAGTCGCTCTGCCCTCCATCAGGCTCACTTCTGATTCATGACGATCTCGATTCCACGCATTGTCAACAATCACGCTCCGAAGATCTCGAACACCTATAAGCTGTAACCAAAAGTCCAGGTAGGTTGTCTGGTGATCGAATTGCGAGGGAGGAATGGGACTGCCCTCCAGGAACCGTGAGCCGCGTGTATAGACGACGACTGCCTTTTTCACGTTCAAGAGAGGGCCGTACTGTTTGCCGTCGTAGACAAAGAGATAATTTCGCTGCGCTACAAGATCAATCAAGTGCTTGAGTTTGTAAGGCAGGCCAAAGTTCCACATTGGAGTTTCTAAGACAATTCGGTCGGCGTTCTGAAAGCGCTGGATTAACGATTGAATACGTTCCCATACCTTGGACTCCGGCTCACTCATCGCCTCGTGCTTCACTGCCTTATACTTCGCTCCAATCGTCTCGGAGTCGAAATCCGGTAACCGTTCATGCCAGACGTTCAAGGTATCCACATCTACCGAGCTGCTCCTGGATTTGCATGCCACGATGAATGATTTGGTAAGGGCGATCGAATCGGAAGATTCGCCTCGTGGCGACGACTGAATATCGAGAAGTCTCATCTGGTCCCTCCGCATGTGATAGTTCTTCGCGAATTTCCGAGCTACCTCGAGACGGCACGTGCCGCACTCTCAATCAGGTCCGAAACCTCCTTCGGGTGCGAAACGTAGACTGAGTGGCTGGCGCCTGCAACTTCGACGGTGTGGCTTCCGGCCCGCTTGGCATACCAACGCTCCAGGTCCGGGTTGATGGTTCGATCATTTCCCGCCACCAGCATCCAACTCGGTTTGGTTCTCCAGGCAGCCGTGGTGATCGTCGCTGAGAAATTGTCCGCAAAGTTGAACACCTGCGACCGCGCCATGATTGCGGCCTGTTCGCTGGGAAGGTCAGCCGCGAATAACTCATGAAATTGCGCCGGATCGATATATGTGAACCCGTCGGGCGTTTTCTTTATGGCGCCCGATTTGGCGAGGTCGCTCGGGAAGCGCTTTCCGTCCTCTGACTCTTTCTCGCCGGAATCCGGCATGTGAGCCGCCATATAGACCAGGCCGGCCACCGATGGATCGGTGCCAGCTTCCGTGATTACGGCTCCCCCATAACTGTGCGCGACAAGGATGCTCGGTCCGTCCTGCAGTGCAAGGATCCGCTTCACGGCGGTCACATCATCCTGGAAGGACGTTTCCGGTTCCTGGACGATGCTGACGTTGTAGCCGTCCTTAACAAGAATGGTGTACACGCCTTTCCAGCCGGAGCCATCTGCCCAGGCTCCATGCACCAGAACAATGTTCCGGACGCCACGTTCCGGGTTCTGCGCTGAGAGCGCGCCGCAGGTCAACAGTAATAGAAGGACGCACACGGACTGGAGGATTTCTCGTACGACTCGTCCAGGCTTCATAGAATGACTCATTGCGTTACTCCTTTTGTTACGTTTGGTTGGCCGGTAGCCCGCGTTTACTATGACAGCGTAGGTAAGGCTTGCCATCCGAGCCTGTCCAATTTCGCATCTCGGTTCATCGAACCGAAATAGTAGTTTGTACAGCAGGGACTCAGAGCGTCAGATAGACGATCTGAACCCACTGCTCGCTGTTGATGATGCCATTGCCCCATACAGGGTCGAGATCGGCGAAGGGCTTTTCCGCGACGGCCTCCTGGGCGGATTTTCCTGCGGACTTCAATTTCTCAACCCGATCGCGCGAAGTGACCAGCATGTCACGAAATTTCGCGAGCTCCGCTTTATTGCCGAGCGGGCCGTGCCCCGGAATAATCTTGGTGGAATTGTCGGCGAGCGAGAGAATGTTTTCGCAGGCGGCAATATTACCGGCGATTTTGCCACCCGTACCAGGATCGATGTAGGGATACATCCAGTTGAAAAACAGGTCGCCCATCTGAATCACGTTGGACCCTTCAAAATGAACGTAGATGTCCGTGTCTGTATGCGCGGGAGGAACATGTTGGAGCACGAGGCTTTCGCCATTTGCCTGCAACTTGTAGGTGGTGCGGAAGGTCTGTTGTGGCAACGACTCCGCGGGCGAGGGGTCGAAATGCAAGCCGGCCAGCGCGCCGTCTGGTCCTCGATATAAGACCGGCAGATCGTGTGGCTCTGCCATGCGCTGTTTTGTGTTTTCGTGCGCAAGGACCATGGCGCCGGCGGCGTGAAGAGGGGCGTTGTTGTCGGTGTGGTCGAAGTGCCAATGGGTGTCAATGACGCATTTCACTGGCGCGTTGCCCAGGCCATCGAGGGCCTCTTTGAGCCTCGGCCATGCAGGCGCAACGAAAGTGTCCACGACGAATTTGCCGTCGGGGCCGTTGAGGACTGCCACGCTTCCCCCGGGGCCGGACAGCATAGTGACATTGTCAGCAAGCTGTTGCGTTTTGAGGGGAGCGGCGTTGAACTTGGCGCGCATACTCGCGAGCAGGTCGGCCGCCGACGGCTCCTGGGCGCGGACCGCCGCGGAAGCGCCACGCAACGTTGCAGGAAACAGCGGCGCCAGAAGGGCACTGCCAGCTAACGTGACTGAACCGCGCAAAATGTCGCGGCGTGAGGTTTGCTTCTGCAATAAACTGGATTTCAACTCTTAAGTCCTCTCTGTCGCTCAGGGTTGTTTAGCTCGCATGCGGCGTCGATTCTGAACGTGCCGAACTCCACAAACGCCAGGTCTGTTTCGCATTTCGCTGTAGCAGCGGATACTTGCTGCCCACACTCGTTCGACACTTCGAGGGCGATTCCCGATTTTTGTTTGTTCTTATGACCGTGATATGGACGACTCATCAGGGGTCCGAACCAATTCGCCAAACGAAATTGGCTGCGAATGAAATGTTCCCATTGACAGGGCCCTGTGGCGGAGGACTCGCCCATGCCGCTTCGCGCTTCTCCTCAACCCGGGAGGGACTCAAAGTTCCACGAGAGAGGAATACGGTTCCAAAGCCCTAATTCAGGACATTGGGGTCCGAAGAGTCGTGTCATCAACCCAAGCAACGGAACAAGATTGGCGATGGGTCAATCCCGCATCAATGATTCAGGGATTTGCAGGCGAATTCGCAAAATCGGCGGACAACAGCCGCAGAGTTATGACGTGCGAGGGCCAGGCCAATCTCGGACTCCGGCAATTGATCAATAATCGAGCACACGGCCACCGTTGGAGACGATCCTTCTGGCGGCAGATGCCGGAACAATCGAAACGCCCACCCCGGCATCGACCAGCGAGATGAGTGTAGGCATCTCTCCCGCTGTTTGGACCACCCTGGGGACGACTCCAGCCTTGCTCAGAATTCCAATCAGGAGATCGTGAAATCCAGGAGCATACTCCCGCTCATACATGACAAAGGGATTCCCTTTGAGTTCGCGCAGGTGAATCTCTTTCTTTGCGGAAAGGGAGTGCCATGAAGGCAGGACCGCGACAAATGGCTCCCGGTGAACTGTTGTCACCTCGATCTCTCTGCGATTTTCGAGGGGAAGGCGAAGAAAGCCTACGTCTAACAAACCATCGCCAATCATTTCCAGCTGGACGCCTGTCAGGATGTTTCTTATCGAAAATTCAACATCGGGGTAGCTCTTTCGGAATCGCCGCATCAGGTTGGGGATGATTTCAAAACCGGCAGTCGATATAAAACCAATACGAATATGGCCGAGCTTGCCGGCCGACGCCCACTGAGCCTTCCGCTTTGCAAATTCGAGTCTCTCCAGAGCAGCTGCCGCGTCTCCCCGAAACGCCTGCCCCGCCTCCGTAAGCACCGTTCCTTGTCGGTTTCGACTTAAGAGCGTAATACCCAATTCGTCCTCAAGCGCCTTGACTTGAAGGCTAAGCGCGGGCTGGCTCACGTTGAGGAGCCGAGCGCTTCGGCCGAAGTGAAGGGTTTCAGCAACGGACAAGAATGAACGAATGTGACGGAATTCCATGAGATCTCCCTATTAGCAGACACCACCCCGACCATGAAAGCACCTAATCGCCGTAAATGGAACGTCTCCTGATTCCTGGGCCATACTGACGCTCAGGTGATCAGGCAGTTGTTTGCCACTTCAAAACTCCGTTTTCAAGTTGAAGCTGTGGTGAATGAACCCAATGAACGCCTTATTCGGGGCTTCTTTCTTGCGTGCGGTCGTTGATACCTTCATTTCGTACCCTCGCGATCCGGTTGACGCACAGCTCAGAGTCTCGGCAACTCGCTGACATCCCAGCCTCCGCCCAGAGCTTTCACCAGGAGAACGCTTGAGTCCAGGCGGCGCCTCAAAATATCGATGTCATTTCTTT
This sequence comes from uncultured Acidobacteriota bacterium, assembly GCA_963825195.1. Taxonomy (GTDB): domain Bacteria; phylum Acidobacteriota; class Terriglobia; order Terriglobales; family Acidobacteriaceae; genus Palsa-343. Next base: position 904,508 of record CAWGSD010000005.1, on the reverse strand, counting down.
CGTTGGCCAGAGCGGTCGTCTGCGAGGTCACAACCTGAAGATAGGTGTCAACTCCTCCCATATATCGATTCTGAAATAGCCGGAGTGACTCTTCTGCCGCATCGGTTGCCTCGTGCTGTTGGGATGCCTCCGTATTAAGGACGTGAAGGACGACCAGGTTATCTTCCACCTCCTGGAAAGCGTTGAGCGAGGTTTGACGGTAGGTCGCAATAGTTCTGTCGTAGTTGGCCCGAGCCGATTCAGTCGTGGCTCTGCGTCGGCCGGCGTCGAATAGGGTCTCTGAGAGTGAAGGGCCTACGGCCCAGAGGCGACTGGGCCAATTGAACCAATTCAGAAGAGATGTCCCCTCGAGACCGACAGCCGCCGAAAGGTCCAGCGTTGGGTAGTATGCGGCCTTGGCGATTCCTATCTGTTCGTTGGCTGCGGCCATACGACGTTCTGCAGCCGCGATGTCGGGCCGGCGCTCAAGCAACTGGGTCGGCAGAGAGACGGGGGAGTCTGGAAGGGTAGGTATGTGGGCGTTCAACGGTGACTCGGGAAGGCTGAATTTGGCTGGCGGCAGACCGAGAAGAATTGCCAGGGCATGCTCGTACTGCGCTCGTTGGATTCTGATGTCGGATGCGAGGACGCGGGCGGCATCAAGCTGAGTTTGTGCTTGTACGACGTCGGACTTCGGAGCAACCCCACCCTGGAAACGGTTCTGAGTCAATTCCTGGGCTTCCTGATAGGCACTCACGGTATCGTTGAGAAGCTTTTCCTGTGCATCTGCACTGCGAATCTCAAAGCAATCGATGGCAACTTCTGCGTGAATACTTAGGAGAACAGTTGCAAGATCGGCTGCACTTGCCTGAGCACTTTCCCTGGCTGCGGTCACCGAGCGACGGATTCGTCCCCACAAATCGACCTCGTAAGACAGATCAAGTGGTAAGGTGAAGTCCCCTGTGCCACCGTTCGCGAGATTGTCCGGAAAGTAGGGTTGGTTTGTCGAGGCTCGAATAGACGCAATACTGGGCGAGGTTCCGATCGTGGGCGCCTCCGCGGAGCGATTGAAACGAATCGCAGTCCGGCCTGCCGAAAATTCGTCTCGGCGATCTTCACCGTCTGGTTCGCCGGCTCGACCTCGTTCTCAAGTTCGTTGAGCTTTGCGTCGTCATACGTTTCCCACCACTTCTTGCGGAGCACCCCGTCGCTCGGCTGAGCAACCTTCCAACCATCGCCTGCTTGCGGTTCTGAGATTTCCTTAAACGCAGGTGCAAGCGGAGTGTCGGGCTTCGTGTACTTCGGACCGACCATGCACCCGGTCAGCAGAAGAACAGATGCGCTCGCCGAGATTAATCCCCACCGTGTCATGGCCGCACCGTTCCTACAGGTTTCGTGTGAACATGGACAGCGGCTCCGTTCGCGAGAGAATCGGACGGGTTCACGATGACCGCGTCGTTGGGCGTCAACCCGGAGAGAACCTCAACCGCGCTTCCGTAGTCCTGACCGATGGTAATCGGTGTAAGCACAACGTGACTATCGCGGACCACGCCTGCACGTAAGCCCTCAGAGCGAAAGAGCAAGGCATTCGAGGGAAGCGTAACTGACCCCGTACTGGCTGGAACCTTGAGGTGAACAAATGCGTAGGCGCCCGGAAACAACTTGCCTGTGGGATTCTCCACGTCGACCTCAACGTTGAGCGTACGGGTATTCAAGTCGATGGCATCGGAGTTACGCACTACAGTCCCTGCGAACTCTTTATTGGGAAAAGCATCAAGTGTGACCTTTCCCGATTGCCCATTCGTGACATCAGCGGCATAAACCTCTGGAACAGGAATGTAGATCCGTAACTTCCGGATGGAAGCGAGGCGAAAAAGCTCCTTAGGCGCCGAATTGTCACCGGCCTGGATCAAGTCGCCGACGTCGGTGTTGCGCACAGTGATGACGCCCTCAAAGGGCGCGATGACTCGCTCGAATGCCTGCAACTGCTCCAGGCGGTCGACATTTGCCTTGTTGGAGTCGACAAGCGCTCGTTTCGCATTGAGATCGCTCACTGCCTGATCGGTCTCCTGCTGCGAAACAGAATTTGTCCTGACCAAATCCTCCCAGCGAGTCGCTGTAATCTGGGCTATTTCAAGATTTGCCTGGGCAGTCTTCAGATCAGCTCGGGCCTGTTCCAACTGCTGATCGAGTTCGGGAGTCTGGATCAGCGCTAACAACTGCCCTTGTCTTACATGCGCACCGATATCGACGTACCAGTGGTCCACATAGCCGCTCGTTCGCGCGTAGATCGGAGTATCGTTGAACGCCTGGGCATTTCCAGGTAGTGCAATTTCCTGGCCGTCAGCTCCCACCCCTGGGTGCACAACCTCCACCACAGGGATCGCGGATGCCTGCGCGAGCCCCTGTAGTTTCGCTTCGGCCTCAGCCCGCGAATGAATCCCGCGAAAAATTGCAAACGCAGTGACGACCGCGACGACCGACGCGGCGACTAGGAGGCGTCGCGCATTGCCATCATTTTTCGCGCTGGGCACCTCTGGCGCAGAATCGCACTTTATCTTTGGTAAATCGGCTGTCTGGTTCATTTCTGCACCTCCGCATGTTCTTGGGGATACCCTGGATGCGTGGGTTTCGAGTGAAGGAAGGTAAAGACGGACGGCACGAATACCAGTGTTGCCATCGTCGCGCAAATTAACCCGCCGATGACTGCGCGTCCCAGCGGCGCATTCTCTTCGCCGCCATCTCCAAGCCCGAGCGCCATCGGAACCATACCAATGATCATTGCGAGCGCTGTCATGATGACAGGCCGGAATCTTGTACTCCCCGCTTCAATTGCGGCTCTTATCGCGTCGCCGTGTATCGCCAGTCTTTCTTTCGCGAACGACACGACCAGAATGCTGTTTGCCGTCGCGACTCCCACGCACATCAGGGCTCCCATGAGTGCAGGCACACTCAACGTCGTGTGCGTGAAGAACAAGATGAGCACAATACCGGCCATTGCGGCAGGAAGTGCAGTGATGATGATGAATGGATCGAGCCACGACTGAAAGTTCACTACGATGAGCATGTAGACAAGAACCACGGCGGCCAGGAGTCCGGCAATGAGTCCGACATACGATTTGCGCATTGTTTCCACCTGACCGCGTATGGTAATGAACGTCCCGCGGGGAAGCTGCCTCCTGTAGCGATCGACAATGCGCTCAACATCTCGGCTAGTCGCGCCTAAATCGCGATCCTGGACAGATCCGTATATATCGATGACTCGGCGGATACTGTAGTGAGAGACAATCGCCATCTCATTAGACCGCTTCATGGTGGCGACATCAGCGAGAATCTCGGGATTCCCTTGACTACCTCCTGCAATAGGAATGTTTTGAATGTCCGTTACCGACTGAATTCCGTATTGGGGAGTTTGGGCGACCAGGTTGTAGTTGACGCCGTTCTTCCAATTGACCAGGAACATCGGCGTAACCTGAAAGCTGCCACTTAGTGTGTTTAGTGCGCTTTGCGCAACCTGCTGCTCTGTGTAACCCGCCTGGGAGGCCTTGGTCCGGTCAACATTGACCTCCAGCGTTGGATAGTCCAGCGGCTGTTGGATATGCAGGTCAGTCACACCGGCTACACTGTGCATGTCGGCCATCATCTTTTCCGCGATCTGATGACTGGCCTGAACATTGTTGCCTTCAATTTGCACATCGATTGGCGAAGGAAGACCAAAGTTGAGGATCTGGGTCACCATATCCGCAGGCAGAAAATAGAAGGTGGTGCCAGGGAATTCTCCCGGAAGCCGCTGCCGCAGAGTCCGTATGTAATCTGCGGTCGGGTGATGCTTTTCGTGCAGGGATACTAAAACATCTACGTCATTGGACCCAAGAACACCATCGGTTGAGTGCATAGTGTTCAATGGGCTGTATGGGAGTCCGATGTTGTCGAGGATATTGTCCATCTCCGCCGGCGGTACCCGTTGGCGAATGAATTCCTCGACAAGATCCGAAAGACGTGCAGTCTCTTCAATACGCATTCCGGTCTTTGTGCGGACATGCAGGATGAATTGCCCACTGTCCGTCTGCGGAAAAAAATCCTGCCCCAGCCAGGGAACCAAAACAAACGCGCACACGCAGACGGCAAGAAAGGCAGGGATAAAGATCTTGCGATTCAGTACCAGCCGGGTTAACAGATCGCGATAGGCACTTCGCAACCGCTCAAAGCGCCGCTCGAATGCTTTTTGAAACCTCGAAAATACGTTCCTGCGATTTTTAGTATCCTCGTTGAGGCGAAGCATGAACATCACCAGAGTCGGCACAAGAGTTCGCGAGAGAAGATAGGACGCGAGCATGGCGAAAACGACTGCCTCGGCAAGAGGAACGAAGAGATAGCGCGCGACACCGCCCAGCAGAAATAGCGGCATGAAAACGATGCAGATGCAGAGCGTTGACACCAGGGCGGGAACCGCGATCTGCTGCGCGCCATCCAGGATTGCCTGTTTGATATCGGTTTCGTGTCCCTCTTCGAGAATGCGGTTTATATTTTCGATCTCCACCGTCGCATCATCGACGAGGATGCCGACTGCCAGTGCCAGGCCTCCCAACGTCATAATGTTTATCGTCTCGTGCAAAAAACTCAAAATTATAATTGAGGTCAGGATTGAAAGAGGGATGGAGATGGCAATGATGATAGTGCTGCGCCAACTGCCAATGAATAGCAAAATCATGACACCAGTCAGGCAGCCGGCAATCAGAGCCTCGCGAACCACTCCGCCGATCGCACCACGGACAAATACAGACTGGTCTGCGATCGGCGTGATCTTGAGTTCTGGGGGCAGCGTCGACGCAGCGCGCGGCAGCAACTTCCTGATGCCAGAGACAACGTCCAATGTGGACGCGTTACCGGCCTTGAGGATGCTCATCAGGACCCCTCGGTGACCATCCTGGCGTACGACGTTAGTCTGAACTGCGAAACCGTCACTTACTGTGGCGACCTCCCGTAAGTAGGTCGTTGTGTTAGCCACCTGCTTAATTGGAATATCATTCAGTTCTGCGATCGTGCGTGGGTAAACATTCATGCGAACATCCAGTTCACTGTCCGCCACTTTCGCTGTGCCGGATGGCAGTATCAGATTCTGTGCGTTTACGGCATTGAGCACGTCCGAAGGCGAGACGCCCTTTGACTGCATCAGGTTCTGATTCATGTTGATCATGACCTGACGCTGCTTTCCTCCATAGGGCAGCGGAATCACCGCGCCGGGAACCGTAATTAGCTGTGTGCGCAGAAAGTTGAGGGCAAGGTCGTTTAGTTGTTGCTCGGACAACCCTTCGCCGGAAAGACCCAGTTGCAGAATCGGCACGCTGGAAGCGCTGAAGTTAATGATCTCCGGGGGCTGAATGCCCGGCGGCAAAAAGCGTTGAACAAATCCGCCCGCAGCAACCACCTGAGCGTTCGCGGTGTCCAGGCTGGAGCCGGGCTGCAGGAAGATTTTCACGATTGCTTCGCCGTTATAGCTGGTTGATTCGATGTGCTGGATATTGTCGACGAGCGTCGTCAGCACTTTTTCATAGGGAGTGGTTAACCGCGCCTCAACATCTTCAGCGTTAAGTCCGGTGTACGTCCATGCGACTGCGATCACCGGAATATTGATGTTTGGGAAGATATCGGTCGGGGTGCTCAGGATCATTACCGGCCCCATGATCAGAATGAGCAGCGCGAGTACAATGAATGTATAAGGCCTGTTGAGCGCGAGGCGGACAATCCACATAATTGAGTTCCTGAGAAGCGCGCCGGAGGCACACTCTCTCTTTGTCTCCTGTGCCCGAAAAGCGTCCAGCGACGACGCAATCCAGTGACATGTCGATCTAGATTCATGTTCGGCACGATACGGACCATGAAATGTCTTGATGTGCAATGTGCGCAACACGCAAACTGGCGCCATGCAGATGAACACTTACGGAATCCGCCTGGGTTGTCGGTACATCCAAACAGGAGTCGCGTAAGAGGGGGGAAGATGAACTTCGCAGATCTGGAGGCCTTTGTATCTGTGCTCGACCATGGATCGATCGTCGGAGCATCCGCAGCTTTACACCTGACCCCCTCTGCCGTCTCAAGGCGCATTCAGAATCTCGAAGATGTCCTGGGAGTTCCTCTTCTTGACCGGCAAATGCGGCCTTTCCAGCCGACTCGTGCCGGCTCGGAGACATACTCCTTCGGAAAGCCCGTACTGAGTTCGGTACGGGACCTGAAGACAGCGGTCATGCTCAACGGCGAGACGTCGGGAGACTTGCGCTTCGGTATGAGCCGGGCGCTCGGCGATATGACACTCGTAGCACCGATCCGGAGTGTACGGTCTCAGTTCCCCAAGGTGCGGCTCCAGCTATTCGTCCAATGGTCTGGAGCGCTGCTTGATCAGCTCGTAGGCGGGGCTCTCGATGCTGCAGTGATCAATCTACCGGAAGAGAAGGCCCCTCCCTCTTCATTCGCGTCGGAGCTCATTGCAACAGAAGCAATCGTCGTCGTGGCGGGAAAATCAACCAGGCTTTCGCAGCCTTCGACCCTTGAAGAGATCTCGTCCCATTCATGGCTGCTCAATCCGCAAGCCTGTGGAACCCGCCAGACATTGGAGACTGCGTTTCGGCAGCGGGGCCTGCCTCTAAGCTGTGCCGTCGAGTCCGAAGGCTACGACCTCAAATTTTCCCTCATTGCGGACGGGGTAGGGCTCGGGCTGGTCATGCAACAACTTCACCGTACATCGTCAATGCGCAAGAACCTGAAGATCGTAAAAGTAAAGGATTTCGCACCGAAGGCGAACGTGTGGCTTCTACATTCGAAACATCTTGGCCGTCTCGTACCCGCCGTCCAGTGCCTGCGGGACTCTGTTCAAAAGAGCCTCAAAGCAAGAAATGTCGACAAAAGTGATATGCCAACCTCTGCGTGAAGCGCACGAGAACCTCCATAGTAAACAATGCCGGAAGGCGCACTGGTTCCAGGAGACTGGTGCATTCCGATCTGGTGGCTCAGGCCAAACTCGGCCACGACCAAACTCTTACCGCGCTTTGGAGCGAGACTGCCTTATCCAGTTCTGCCTGCCGGCCGGTCGTGATGAAGACGTAGGCTCCTTCCTTTACAAAACGATCGGCCGTCGCCAGCCCTATCCCGCTATTGCCTCCGGTGATGACAGCTACCTTGCCTTCCTGTGCGCGCCCATCTCTCGTCTCCCTTGAACGTCCATATCCCGTTTATAAGTGGAACATTCACTACAGATATGTGGTGAGGCGAGCCGGATCCACGATTCTGTACTCCAATTTCCTCGAGCCAAACGTATGAAGACCGGCAAAGGCAAAACGGGGCGGCCAATCAGCTTCGACAAAGACGCAGCGCTGGAAGCCGCCATGCTGCTCTTCTGGGAGCGTGGATACGGCGGCCGGAATCAGCGCATTCGTTGAATGCTGGATTACAGCCAGGCGCCCGACTAAGCCTGGAACAAGAGGAAGTAGAGCAAGCCGCACTGCGACGAGCAAACGCACGATCCGGGCCTGAACCACTGGCCGACTGCAGAGGACTTATCGTTGCATCAGAGACGGCGAAGGGCTGTCATGAAGTTTTCGATCTTGCGGGTCGACGAGGTTTTGCCGGACTTGAGGTTGCTCTCAATGCACAATCCGGAGAAGAAGGACAGCACCATCTCCGCAATTGCAGAAGGAGCCATCCTGGGATTTTCCGCCTCGATGTTCAGGGCGAGAAGGCACTGCAACTGCGCCCGATTTTCCGTCACCACCGCGTAAGCCTCATCCGGCAGGATAGCGATCTCCCGCATGGAGTTGACGGAAAAACATCCTTGCCGGTCCCCCTTGTTCAGGGGACCGTTCTTCAGAAAAGCCTCGACATTCTTCCAGCCAGGAGGTTCCCTGGTGAGAAGCCCTCTCTTCGCCTGGCTCTCGAGGTAGTGCCGAAGACACGCCACAAAAAGATCTTCCTTGTCACGGAACTCGGTATACAGCCCGGACTTGTTCACGCCTGTGGCTCGTTCCAGCTCCTGGAGGCTCGTGTCTGCGAACCCGTGCTTCCAGAAGACGGGCATCGCCTTCTCCAGCACTTCCTCTCGGCTAAAGCTCCTGGGGCGCCCCATGGAGCCATTATCTGATAAAGAACTAAATAGTTCAATATCTCTGCATCCTCACCAGGTCTTCATCATCGTATAGAACGGAATGGTTCAGAAATGCCTCAAAGGCTCGAAGAAGGTCGAGGTCAGTTGAATCAGCAGGGTGGTGAATCGTTCAACGGAATGCAAAGGAGATCCATGTCTAAGCTGGAGAAGAAAGTAGCGCTCGTTACCGGCGGTTCCCGCGGCATCGGTGCAGCGATTGCGAAGCGTCTGGCCGCCGATGGAGCGAGCGTTGCCATTACATACGCGAAGGACGCAGGCGCCGCCTCGGCCGTAGTCGAAGCGATTGAACTCGGCGGTGGAAAGGCTATCGCGATCCAGGCGGATGCTGCCGACGTCGAAGCAGTCAGGGGCGCGGTCGAAAAGGCCGTGGCGGCTTTCGGCCGACTGGATGTGCTCGTGAACAATGCCGGCACCGCCATTCCGAAACCGTTCGAGGAGACGACGCTGGAGGAGATGGATCGTGTAATCGACATCAACGTCCGCGGCGTGTTCGCCACCACGCAGGCGGCGCTGAAGCATATGAAGGATGGTGGTCGCATTATCATGGTCGGTTCGGCGGTGGGCGAGCGTGCCGTTGCGCCCGGGCTTGTGCCCTACGCGGCCACCAAGGGAGCCGTCAAGATGTTTACTCAGGCGTTGTCCAGGGAAGTTGGGAGCCGGGGCATTACAGTCAACAACGTTCAGCCGGGGCCGATCGATACGGATTTGAATCCCGCATCGGGCGATTGGGCTGTACCGCAGAAGGCCGCCACAGCGCTCGACCGCTACGGGCACGTAGAGGAGATCGCGGCAATGGTGGCGTTCGTGGCCGGTCCTGAATCTTCGTACATCACGGGGGCGAATCTGACCGTGGATGGCGGAATGAATGCCTGACCAACAGGAGCAGGAGAGGACAATGACTAAGCTCGAAAACAAAACGGCGCTTATAACGGGCGCAGCGAGAGGAATTGGCCGCGCGACGGCCCTGGCGCTCGCCCGGGCTGGGGCGAACGTTCTGGTTCACTATGGCCGCTCAAAACTGGAAGCGGAGTCTCTCGTGACTGAGATCAAAACGAAAGGCGGACGCGCCACTGCGATCTCGGCAGACCTGGGAACTTCCGACGGCGCTTCGGTGCTCGCCAAACAAGTACGTTCCATCGTTGGTGATCGATTGGATGTGCTGGTGCTCAACGCCGGAATTAGTAAGTCAGCACGCCTCGCCGATTATACGGCAGACGATTTTGACAGCCTCTTTGCGACCAACGTCCGAGGTCCGTTCTTCCTGGTACAGCAACTGTTGCCGGTTCTTGGTGAAGGCTCAAGCATTGTTGTTATCTCTTCTCTCGGAGCCCGGACGGTGGTGGGTAAGCCCGGTTTAGAAAACCCTTCAATGCTTGCTTATGCCTCTACCAAGGGCGCACTTGAGGCTCTGGTCAGGAACTGGGCTGCCATTCTGGGGCCGAGCGGCATACGCGTAAACGCTGTCGCTCCAGGCATCATCGACACGGATATGTCGAACTTCACGAAGACAGACGCGGGACGCGAGGTCGCGCTGGGAATGCAGGCATTGAAGCGAATTGGCAAGCCCGAGGATGTTGCCGACGTAGTTACATTTGTCGCGTCCGATGCGGCGCGCTGGATCACCGGCGCCAGTATTCCCGTCGATGGCGGTTCGAAGCTTTAGGCGGCAACGCGAGGAATGCAATGGAACCGGGTCGCCGAGAGCGCCTCGTCGGACGAGCGACCGGTTCCGGATCTTCGGGCCAGCAACCTATCGGCACAACATATGCGGCCAGAGGCCCGTCACCGCCGAGCTGCATGGGATCGGCGCCTCTTCCCGGTGACACCCGAAAACAGTAGTTTTTCGACGGCGCGCCCGATGCTCCTGAGATCAGAGAGCGGCATTCCGCTCTTTTGCAGGAACTCTTCACCCTGCATAATCGCGAGCATGAGCCGCCCGAGATCCTCCGCGCGGATCTCCCTGGAAAGAGCACCGTCACCCTGTGCCTCACGCACCACCTCGACAACCAACTCCTCGACGGCGTGATAAATTCCACGGGCGAGAGCGGTCACATCTTTATCGATGGAAGCAAGCTCCGTGGTACTGTTCGCGAGGAAGCACCCGCGATAGCATCCATTCCCACGCGGCGCGCAGTCGGACCGCTCAAACAACATCCGCAACCGCTCAATCGCCGGCCTGTCACTTGAAAGCGCCACGCGCACATTGGTCAGGGTCGCGTCGGCATAGACCTTCAGCGCGGTGAGGAACAGCTGTCTCTTGTCCCCGAAGGCAGCGTAAATACTGCCTTTGCCGAGGCCAGTCGCACGCATCAGGTCATCCAGCGACGTTGCTGTATAACCGTTTTTCCAGAACTCATCCCGCACTGCTGCGAGGATCTTTTCCTCATCGAACTGTCTTGGTCTTGCCATAAAAGCCAGCCGTCATGCTGCGTCAACATTATCGCTCGTTATGGACCAAACAGTCAACAAACATAATTCTCCAGTCAGGACCGATTCCGAGGTGTGGCGCTGCTTTTTGGGGGACAGGTTCTCGAGGGAATGGGAGTCGTTTTATTTATGATTCTTGACCGTATGGTCCATCATCTCTTATAGTGGACCGTTCCGTCCACTACAGGGGAAGAGCAAAGGAGAAGAGATGAAAAAGTTGCAGGGTAAAGTTGCCCTTGTCACCGGTGGCACGAGTGGCATCGGACTATCGACGGCGAAACTGTTCGTCAGCGAGGGCGCAAGTGTTGTGATCACCGGACGCCGGAATGAGGTTCTGGAAGCCGCCCTGAAGGAAATCGGTGCAGGTGCTACCGGTGTTCAGGCTGATGCGGGAAAGTTAACGGACCTCGATCGGCTCTATGCTGAGATCAGGCAGAAGTTCGGTCGGCTCGACATCGTCTTTGCGAATGCCGGCGGAGGAGAATTCGGCACGATCGAGCACGTGACAGAAGAGCAGTTCGACAAGACGTTCGCTACCAACGTGAAGGGCACATTCTTTACCGTTCAAAAAGCTCTTCCGCTGCTGACCGATGGCGCCACGATCGTGATTAACGGATCCATCACTTCGGCGAAAGGAATGGCCGCGCTCGGGGTCTACAGTTCGACGAAGGCCGCTGTTCGGTCGTTTGCTCGCACATGGGCAAGCGAACTGAAGGAGCGGAAGATCCGCGTCAATGTCGTGAGCCCGGGACCGATCGAGACACCCGGCGCCACCGGTCTCTTCAAGACCGAAGCTGAAGCCAGGCAATATAACCTCGATATGGGAAAGCAAATCCCTCTCGGCCGCGTTGGACAGCCTGAAGAGATCGCGAAGGTCGCGCTGTTCCTGGCCTCAGACGATTCGAGCTTCGTGAACGGCATCGAGCTCTTTGCTGATGGTGGCATGATCCAGATCTAATAAGTACGGTGGGGTGTCCAAACAGAGGTGAGGCGACCCCACCGATTGCATGGTTTCATTCATCCTCACCTGGCAAAAGCACAGGTCTGCTTGTCTCAGGTTGCTTCCATTCAGCGAGGTGTGCCAGAGTGCGCTCAACGTTGAGGTCGGCAATCGCCGGTTCGAAGCCCTTGTGATACTTCTTTGTCAGGATTCTCAAAGCTCCAACCGCCCCGGGTGGGAAAGTGACGATAGAGTGTTCCGGCTCAACGCCTGCCTGTTTGGCAATATCGTCGAGGCTTGAGTCCGCGCCAAAACGGGTGAACGCCTGCTTCGCCACTTCCAGGATGAGCTCGCGGTTCCGCTGCGCATCGGTGCGCGGCTTGCGGGGATGGGGTTTAAGTGCTTCTTCGCCATGGGTAAAATTACTTGCAACCGGAGACAGTCTCCGATTATCTATTCATTCGGAGATTGTCTCCGTTTCATTTGATGCCGCCGAGGGGGCGTCAACCCCGGCGGGATGCAAACCGACCGCTACAGGAGGAGAAGAACATGCGAGTTTTCGTCACGGGCGCTACAGGATTTATAGGTTCGGCTGTGGTTCGGGAACTGACGGACGCCGGCCATCAGGTTCTCGGCCTGGCGCGCAGCGATGCGGGTGCTGCGTCCCTTCGCGCCGCCGGCGCCCAGGTGCATCGGGGTGATCTTGAGGATCTGGACAGCCTGCGCAGCGGGGCAGCCAGGTCGGATGCTGTGATTCACACTGCCTTCATCCATGACTTTTCGAAATTTCAGGAGAACTGCGAAATCGACACGAGGGCCATCGAGGCTCTCGGGGCTGCGCTTGCAGGGTCGGACAGGCTTCTGATTGTCACTTCCGGGACGGCGTTGGCGAACGCGTTGCCTGGTCAGGTCGCGACCGAAGAGAGCTTCGATTCCAACCACCCCAATCCCCGTAAAGCTTCGGAAGCAGCAGCAGCTTCAATGGCAGCGCGCGGTGTCAATGTTTCGGTGATGCGCCTTCCGCAGGTACACGACACGGTCAAGCAGGGCCTTATCACCTACGCGATCAAACTGGCCCGCGAGAAGGGTGTCTCCGCCTATGTGGGCGATGGACTCAATCGCTGGCCAGCGGCGCATGTGCTCGATGTCGCTCGTCTTTACAGGCTGGCCCTGGAAAAGCAGGAGCCAGGCGCTCGCTATCATGCGGTCGCTGAGGAGGGCGTGCCCGTCCGCGACATTGCCACGGTGATCGGCCGGGGTTTGAACGTGCCCGTTGTCTCGCTTGCACCGGAAGAAGCTGCCGGACATTTTGGCTGGCTCGCAGCGTTCGTAGGCTTCGATCTACCGGCTTCCAGCGCGCAAACACGAGAAAAGCTGGGCTGGAATCCGACCGGGCCCAGTCTGATGTCCGATCTGGAGAACATGCAGTATTCCCAGTCCTGACAGCTCACATCTCTTAACGCGCAGACCGTGACCCGAGGCAGGAACAGCCTCGGTCACGCTGCTGCAAAGGCCAATGGTTGGATCGAGCCGGGGCGAAGAAACATCTCTACAAAGAAAAGGGAGTTGAAAGTATGACGGACAAAATTGCCATCGTTACCGGTGGCAGCCGGGGCCTGGGCTGCAACACCGCCGTCAATCTTGCGCAGCGCGGCGTAGATGTGATTTTTACCTTTCGCGCGAACGAGAAAGAAGCCGGGAGTCTCATCCGTGAACTAGAGGGGATAGGCCGGAAAGCGGCAGGATTTCGCCTCGATACTGCGGACACGCGCGCGTTCGATGCGTTCGCCGGTGAAGTTCGCAGGACGCTCAAGAGTTGGCGGCGCGAGCGGTTTGACTACCTTGTGAACAACGCAGGCAATTCACTGCATGCCGGGTTTGCGGAGACGACGGAAGCCCAATTCGATGCGATCTTCAATGTCCACGTCAAAGGGGTTTATTTTTTGACGCAGAAGCTGCTTCCGCTGATGAACGACGGTGGCCGCATCGTGAACGTTTCGTCAGGGCTGGCGCGGTTTTCTCTGCCCGGCAGCTCCGCGTACGGCGCGGCGAAGGGCGCGGTCGAGGTACTGACTCGCTATCTGGCCAAAGAACTCGGCCCACGCGGGATCACCGCCAATGTCGTCGCACCGGGCGCGATCCAGACCGACTTCAGTGGCGGCATGGTTCGCGACAATCCCGAAGTCAACAAGCGTGTGGCGGAGATGACTGCCCTGGGGCGTGCGGGCGTGGCCGACGATATCGGTCCCATGATTGCTGCGCTTCTTTCGGACGAGAATCGCTGGGTCAACGGACAGCGAATCGAAGCGTCCGGTGGCATGGTGCTTTGAAAGCCGAGTAAAACGGTAGTCCCGATGGCTTCCAGCTCATAAAAACAGAGGCGCCGCCCGAGCCGAGCGGCGCCTGAGCCAATCCGCACATATGCTACTGCGGCGCGGGGCCGCGCACAATCTGTACCAGATGATCCGGCTGAACGTGCTTCGCGAAGGCCGCCTTCACGTCATCGGCCGTCAGCGCATAGTATTTTTTCGCCGCAATGATCGGCTCGTCGAGCGGCAGCCCGATCTCCGCCCGACGCAGCAGGCCGGTGGCCAGAGCATCTTCGCTCGCCTCGCTCAGCGGGATCTGCCGCAGCAGCAGAGCCTTGGCCTGTTGCAGCTCGGCGTCGGACACATCCTGCGTCCGCATCTGGTCCAGATCGCGCACGATCAGCGCCCGCGCCTTCGACACATTCTGCGGATCGCACCCGTAGTTCACCGAGTAGCTGGCTCGCGTCTTCGAGGCTTCCAGCGCGACATCCACGTTGTAGACGTAGCCCGTCACCTGGCGCAGATCGTGATAGAGCCGCGTTGCGTAAAACCCGCCGCCCAGCACGTGATTGCCCAGCTGCAGCGGATAGTAATCGGGATCGAAGCGGTTGAGGTCGATCTGCTCCGCCAGCGTCACCTGGTCCTGCACCGCCTCCGGATCGGGCACGTTGGCGGCTGAGGCTTTATTCACCGGAACCGCCGGCAACAGTGGTGTTCGGCTTGGCGCCGGTCGCCTTCCAGTCTCCAAACCATTTCTCGATGACGGTCTTCGCCTCGTCAGGCGACACGTCGCCGATGACCACGATCGTCGTCAGATCGGGCCGCACCGTCTGATCGTGATACTGCTTCACCTCATCGAGCGTCAGCTTGGTCACCGTCTCGGGAGTGGTCTCGCGCAGGATCGGGTCGCCCGTCGGCAGCAGCGCGAGATCCAGCGCGCGCGATGTACGGTAGCCGGGGCTCTGCAGGTTGCCGGCCACAAACTGCGCCGTCTGCTGCTGCGTGACCTTGAAGGCCTGCTCGGGCAGCGCCGGATGCAGTTCGTTGTCGGCCAGCAGCTGCACGCCGCGCGAGAAGTACTCCTTCAGCACCCTGACTGAGAAGTTATAGCCGGCGCTTTCGTTGGCGGCAATATCGTCCAGCGCCTTCTGGAACGCGAGCCGGTCGAGCGCTTTGCGTGCCATAGGAGTAGAGCCGTCGAGAACGCTGCCCACCCCTTCCTGGCCCGGCGGCGTCTGCAGGTCGGCGTTATGCTTTACCGATCCCAACACCGTGACCGTCGGGCTGGTCGTGTCGGTCCGCACAATCAGCCGGATGCCGTTGGGCAGCGTGGTGTCGGAAACCGGCAGGTACACTGCGGGAACCTTCAGCGCACTCAGCTGGCTGGCAGCCCACGCCGGCAGTTCGACCGGCTTGGTGGGTGCAGAGGTCACCTGCTCGCTGCCGCCAAAGCCTTTCGCGGAGACCGGACCGCCGCTGGGCACCGGCTTCAGAGTCGCCGTAATGGTCGGTGCATTCAGCAGATACTGCTTTGCCACGCGGTTCACATCGGCCAGCGTGACCTTGCGGATCGCGTCGATATCCTCTTCCGGCGAATTGCGTCCTTCCGCCGCCAGCGCGTCCGACCACACATCCGCGAGCCCGGGAATCGAATTGCGCTGGAATTCCGCCTGCGCAATCTCGCTTTGCTTAGCCGCATCCACCAGATCGGCCGGCACTCCGCTGGTCGCATAGCGATCGATGATTCCCCGCATCTCGGCGATCGCAGGATTGGCGTCCTGCCCCGCAGGCAGCGCTACCAGTCCGAAGCCCACGCTGGCCTTCGGATAGGTCTCCGCCAGTCCGAACTCCGCTGCCAGCGCTTTGCCCGCCGGCACCATGCCGTAGAGATCCGCGCGCTGGCTGGCCAGCACGTCGCTCAGGATCTGCATCGCCGCATAGTCCGGCGAATCGGTCCCCGGCATGCGATAGGCGATGAAGCCGAGCACGTAGGGCAGATTGCTGTCGATCGTGAAGGTCTCCGACTTGAACGGCTGCAGGTTCACCGGCGGATGCGCTGGCAGCGGATGGCTGGGGATGTCGGCATACAGCTCCTTGATCTTCGTCAGCGTGGCCGCCGGATCGACATCGCCCACAATGACCAGAATCATGTTCGACGGCGAGTACCACTTTTCGTAAAACGACTTCAGCATCGCGCCGGTCGTCGCATCGAACGACTCCCTGGTGCCCAGCGGATCGTGCGCATAGGGCGTGCCCGCAAACATGGCGCCGTTCAGGCGGTCGATGAACTTGTAGGTCGGGTTGGAGAGATCGCGCGCACCTCCTGCTCGATGGCGCCGCGCTCGTGGTCCCACTCGGCCTGCGCGTCGTCGATGCCATGCAGGCAGGTGGCCTGCGCCTGCAGCGCCACATCCAGGTCGGCCGAGGGCACGGTCGCGAAGTACTGCGTGATGTTCTGCTGCGTGTCGGCGTTGTTTTCGCCGCCCAGCAGGGCATAGATCGCCGCCGTCTGATCCGCGGTCATCCCGGTGCAGCCGCGGAAGGCCATGTGCTCCTGCGCGTGCGCCATGCCCGGGAAATCCTCCGGCGTCTCATCGCCGCCCACCAGGAAATTCGCCTCGACCGTGACCACCGGCGCCAGCGGGTTGCGGATAATCACGACCCGCATGCCATTCGGCAGGGTGGCGCGCGTCGGCGGTTCGGCACTGGCGTGGAGGCGAGCTGAGCTGGCCAGCAGGAAAAACAAAACAGGGAAGAGGGACAAAACGCGCTTCAGGTTCAAGACAAAGCCTCCACCCGCACAGGTTCAGTTGATCAGCACAGGCCAGGTTCAATGGTAAAGGAAATGCGGGGAGCAGAATGGGCAGTGCTCGCTCCGAGGGAGCACAGAGTGACGGACAGTCCCGAACCCGGGGCTGGTGGTAGACTTGGAAGGCAGACCTCTGCTGTCGTCGGGACGTGGCTCAGCCTGGTAGAGCACTCGCTTGGGGTGCGAGGGGTCGGCAGTTCAAATCTGCCCGTCCCGACCATTTCTGGAATCAACCACTTGCACGATTCTCCATCCCAAGGAGAATCCTAAGGCGAGGGGTCAAAATTTACAACGACTTTTCGCCCCTTCATGTGACTTGCAGTTTGGGCGGGACGCGGGCCGGTCAACGGGATTTCGAGATGCTCTATCTCGCGCCCACTCCCTGCTTCTTCTTTTCGGCGAGTTTTCTTTTGTAGTTGCGAACCGCTACAGCGTGCCCACAATCCGGGCCGCAGTATTTTTTCTTTCGTGAACTTGCAAATCGCGTCATGCAGTGGCCGCAAACCTGGCTGCCGGTGTGGCTCGCGACATCCGCCCAAGCCGCCGCTGCCAAAAGTTCGGAAGCTGTAATGGTTTCGATCACCGCGCGAGGGTCTCGCCCTAGCCATTCGAGCGAAACGGGCAAGGTGTTTTTCGACTGTGTCTCCACTCCAAACATGATTACGTCGCTGATCCGCGCTTCCGCACCTGGTGGAGGCCTGAATGCCTTCTTCAGCTTCGCCGGGTCGCCTAGGCATTGGAGAAGCCGATACCAATACTCCGCGTCTTCCCGCAGCTCTTTGACCGAGACGGCAAGAATCTGCACTGCACTGCGACACCGATGCAAGAACTCCACATTTGCGTAGGTGCCCTTTGCCCATTCCTCTTTCCGTTCAGCAGGCAAAATTTTCCACGCACCCGCCCGGTCCAGGAAAGCCAGGACTGCCTTCTCACTCCAATTCGTATTGACCGCTTTGAAGAGGTGCGCGCGCAGGTCCAGTGGTCCCTCTATCTCGGTCACCACCGCCTCTCCCCATTTGTTCAATTCGACTTGAGGCCAAAACACCCGTTCGACTTCGCTTTTCCAAATCACCTTGCCCGACGAATCACGTTCCTCGGGCCTATGACTCTCACGCACGGTCCAGCGGACCGGGATGCGTCCAGCCCGAATATCCAATGCGATCTCAAAGGTGGAGATGGGTGACATTTTTTGCATATAGATAAATGTACCAACGGAGCCGTCTAAGTAAGTATGTGGCGGTGCACGCTGGCCGCCGGAAGGAAACGTTAATGAGTACTGAGCGGAATATTCAGGAACGGCTACACACCGTTGAGAGCGCGGCGGAACTTTTGGGATCCGTGTCGCCATCCACAATCAGGTCGTGGCTCACTGAGGGAAGACTGACGCGCGTGAAGGTGGGCCGTCTCACGCGGGTGCGCGAATCCGAGCTCCTTGGGCTAGTCACGGTGGACAAGGCGCGGGGTTCATTCCCACACAGTCTCGGGGTTCGCGGGCCACAGAACTCGGTGTGCGGCGAACAGCAAACAGCAACGGTAGGAAAAGGAGAACGGGCTATGTATTCAGTTTTTGGCTTGATCGATCCAGGCAACCACCGCGTCTTTTACGTCGGATGCACAAAAGATGCCGAACCGCAACTGATAGGGCTGCCTAAGGCCGCCGCAGATCGAGTAAATGCTCTTGCACCAGCTTCTCCGCAGATTGTGATCCTTCAAACTGTCGACGCCCGCCCTGAAGTTTGCCGCGTCAAGTGGTCCCTGCGGTTCCGTCGGGACATCTTAACGAGCGATTGGAAGCGTCAAGCGGGCATCACGAGCGCCTTCACTAATCCGAAACGGGCACGTCGAATTCTGGGGGAAAAGGTCTCTTCAGACGCAGAGACCCAAACAAAATTCCACGCGTTTGACCGCAAGAATACCGAACTGTTTGCGGAGATGCTGCAACGGGCGCGTTCCTTCCGCGATGAGGGGCGCGAGACTTGCGGCATAGACCTGCTTGTGTGTGAGATTCGGTACTCCAGCTCACCCACGAATCGCGTTGACGGATTCAAGATTCCCAACAACTTTCAATCCCTCTACGTGCGCAAGCTCCAAATGGTCGATCCCTCGCTCTGCGGTTTGTTTGTGATGCACAACAGCGCGGCGGATACCTTGGTACTTGAAGATGGGCGGAGTTGGCGCGACTTCGCGCGGGAACATTCCGATTCCATCCGCTACGAGGGATGCAGCATAGAGGAGGATGCGCAATGACCGCCTCTTTGCTCTCAGTAGCACTTAAGTGCAGCAAGCGCGGATGGCACGTCTTCCCATGCTGGCCCAGGAGCAAGAAACCAATGACCAGCCACGGGTGGAAAGATGCCACAACAGACGAGGCACAGGTTAGGGCCTGGTGGGAAGGCAAGCCGGATGCGAATGTTGCCATTGCCACCGGCCCAAGCCGGTTGCGGGTTGTGGACGTTGATCACGGCCTAAATGAGTCCACCTTCCGGACGTGGCTGGACGAGCGCGGCGGAGAAACATACACCGTCCGCACCGGACGCCGCCCAGAGTTTGGCGTCCAGCTCTATTTTGAGGATGACGGTAGTGGAAGGAGCTTGGGCGGATGGGAGCTGGACGGTTGCACAGGAGACGTGCGGGCACAAGGCGGATACGTCATGGCTGAGGGAAGCATTCACCCGGATAGCGGTGAGCCATACGCCACGCTTGTAAATGTGCCGCTCGCGCCCGTGCCTTTGTGGGTGAGTGATCTCAAACCCATCCGGGACAACCGGGTGAATGAGCCGGGACAGAAAGTCCGGGAAGGAGAAGGACGGCATGATGCGCTCATCTCGGTAGCGGGTGGACTCCGCAACCGTGGACTGGACGCGGATGCTCTGTATGCGACCTTGGTGCCGATCAACGAGGCAATGTGTGAGCCTCCGGTATCGGACACGGACCTTCTGCACATAGCAGAGAGCGCGGCCAAATACGCATTGCCTGGACCAGAGCCGAAGGTCACCTTCGGCAAGCCCGCACCGCAAGGGCCGGTGGACTGGCGGACACGCTACATGACGGAAGAGCAATACCTGAATGTGAAGCCGCCCGAGTTCCTGATTGACGGCTTTCTGGTGAAGGGGTCAATTGCGATGCTTGGCGGTCCCGTGGCGCAGAGGAAGAGCATCATTGCGCTAAACATTGCTCATGCTCTATGCACGGGAGAGCCGCTGTTTGGCTACTTTGACGTGACGGAGAAACCGACCCGCACCGTTTACCTGTGCCCGGAGATGGGCGCGGCCTCATTTGTGAAGCGCATTAAGCAAATAGGACTAGGCGCGTATGTGGGGAAAACCTTGTTCATCCAAACCATGAATGAGCACAGCACGGCACTGGATGAACTGGATGGTGAACTACTCGGCGCGGTTGTGATTGTGGATACCATTACCCGTTTCCTTGAGGGTGATGAGAGCAAGTCGGATGACATGCGGAAATTTGCGCAGAAGGTGTTCCGGCTTGTGAATGCTGGTGCAACAGTGGTGCTCCTCCACCACAGCAAGAAAGGCTCAACAGGAACCTTGGATGATGGCTTGCGCGGCAGCTCTGAGCTGGCCGCATTTGTGGACTCATGCTGGATTACGGAGCTGGAAGATACCAAGCGCCCTTACGATTCTCTGTCCAAAATGCGGAACGTAAAACAGCGCGACTTTGAGTCTGACCCATTCCAGCTGAGGCCGAAGCCAGGTGAGTATTACCTCACAATGGCAGAGGAACCGGCACCGGAAGCTGTCGTTGCCAGCAAGAAGGAAGCGGCGGCGCGTGAGGCGCTGACCGCAATCCTGCACGAGCACCCGCAGATGGGTATAAACAAGCTGCGGGAGGTGCTCAGGGCTAAGGGTCACGGCAAGGGCAACAAGTGGGTAACAGCCCGGCTGGTGGAGATGCGGGGCGGCGGCACCGTTTTGTCGTCAGCTTAGCCCATCCCGCATCCCCATCCCTATAGAGAAAAGAATGGGATACACACCACTCCCACACGTAGTGTGTGGGGGTGATGTGATGTACGGGACACGGAATGTCAGCACGGGCCGGGATGGCAACGCCCGGCTCGTGCGGGCGTACCGAAGCTCTCTGCGGCAGAAACCTCCAGGGGCTGGTTCAGATCTCGGCGATGGTCCTCTCGTAGAGCGCCGCAATCCATAAATTCCTATAGACAAACAATTCCCAAAAAGTGGTGCGCGGCCTCCGTTTGCGATGTCCCGTTGATTGGTCAAATCTTAAAAAGATTGCTTGGGAGAGCACGCCAGTAGGGAAAAAACTCGACAGACAAAAATACTTTCGAGTCTATGCGTGGTTCAAGCCCCGTGAATAAGGGTTCAACTTGCAATCGCGGTGCCGAAATGGCAGCCTGAACCTCGGGTCTCAGTGAGCGTCGAGCGTCTAAACACCGACCTCGCGCCGCGAATCACCTCAACCGGAGCTGACTTTATGGCCGATAGTTGGCAAACTTATCAGGAGGAGGTCGCAACGTTCTTTCGTGGCCTAGGACTCGAAGCCACGACAAATCTCACCCTACAGGGCATACGTACCACCCACGACATTGATGTCTACGTGAAGTCACACCGTGTCGGATTTGATGTTGTGTGGGTTATCGAATGCAAGCATTGGGAAAGACGGGTCACCAAATTGCACGTGTTAGCCCTTCGAGAGATAGTTACCGATCTAGGCGCAGATCGGGGCATTCTGCTCTCGGAAGTGGGCTTCCAGAGTGGTGCCGTTGAGGCAGCGAAACTAACTAATGTTCATGTCAGTTCGCTGGCTAATCTTCGCGAGAGCGCATTTGCAGAAATTATGTCAATACGCCTGAGAGAACTTTACGACCGAGTCGAAGCATGCAGGGAACGGTACTGGGATATTTCTAAAGAGAAAAGAATTAAAGACGGTCTCAGGCCCGACGTTGGTGAAGACGGCTACTCCGGAACCCATTTAATCGATCTGGCCAGCGAATTAATTGCTAAAGCTTTTCGAGGTGTTTATCCGGTTGAGGTTGAAAGCTTAGCTGGCCTCTGGTTGTTCCGGGGTCAGCGCCAATTCCACACCGCAAGTGAAGTCCTTTCCTTCCTCGAACCAAAAATTGCCGAACTTGAGGACAAACTAAACGCTTGCGAGACGAACCCCGAGTGATCCCCGCAGACGCACAAGCGGGAGTGGTCGCGCCAATGCACTGAATTCGCCGTTACCTCCCCACCGTCATTTTTCGCGGACGCGGCCACGGGCTGCAGGACCCGATTACAGTAACTTCGGGACGGCTCTTTCTTCGATTCAGATCTATTTTCACTCATGTAGAAAAAAGGGTTGCGGTGGTCTCATATTGGGTAGCGTTTAAGATTTTGACCCCCTATCCCGCACCGGGCCGTGGGAGCATTCCCCTCGCCGCATTAGGTCAGCCAGAGCAAATGGATCCCACTGATGCTTCCCAAGGTCGCGTGTGCTCAGAGATGACTCACCATCGTGCACAGACGCCGGTAGGAGCATCGCGGAATTCTCGGGCTACGACCCAACCCGGCATGGGTTTGTGAGAGTTGGCGCATGAAGTGCAGAATCCGCCTAATTACAGGCGCGCCAACTACCTTGCACAATCGAATCCGAGCACAGTGAGACCATCCGCGTCGGCTCGGGCGGCGGTCAATTCAGCTCTAGCCACTCGTCCGCTGCCGCCACCCCACGCTCTGGCGTTCGGCTTGTTAACATCTCGATACATTTTTCGTAGACCGCCAGCGCCCCTCTAAATTTCTTGGGCACGATCAACATAACGTCGGCAATGTCACTGGGCTCGTATTTCAATAAACCCTGCGCGTAGCGTCTGCCACGGTCGTTGAGTTGATTACGAGAGAAACTGCTTAGGAAAGAGATGGCCCACGCGGCCAATTTCTGCGGTCCGAGTGGTTTTTTCGCTTGTAACACATAGAGGGTGTTGCTGGCAGTTAGCTCTCCGCACCGGTTGATGCAAATCCAAGGACCGACCTTGCTCATTCCGCTTAAGAAGGCCGCTGCCTGCGGAACCAACGCAACCTGATGCCACTTCTCCCGCTGACTCACTTTGAAAGCCGCACGGTTGCAACCGCCCACTTTCGGGTCGAGCGCCAAATACTTCCGAACGCTTCGGACATGGAGCACCTCATGGGTGGGGCGAAATAGCCATATCCGTTCATCTTCTTTGACCAGCGATTTGTACCGCGAGTTCGTGATACTTGCCCATTTCAATTGGCGGCTCTTCGTCAGAATCGGCGTGAGCGCTTCTCTAGGAAGGCGATGCTGTTTCGCATGGGTTTGATCTAAAAGAAAGAAACGCGAGTCACCCGTCACTGCGCCAATCCTCAAATCGAAAAGATCACGAAACCTGACTGTTTTTCTCTCCGAAGACTTCGTTTGGTTGCCTACTGATAGGGTTTTGCCGATAGTACGCTTCTTGAGTGCCGCGACGAGTGCGTCTCCATCCTCATATTCACGCCTAATGACATCGCGCGTAGGCGCTCCGAATTCGCGACAGACTAGGACGACCGATCCCTCTTTGACTTCAGTAAAGAGTGGCCGAAGGCTGCGATAAACCTCCACGCTGCGAAAAGATCGGTATATCTGCTTCCGAATGCCTTCGGCGTAATCGGCATAGTCCCAAGATGACGGCAGAACGAACGCCATTGAACCACCCTCACTTAACAAGTTCAGGCTGCACGAAAGGAAAGCTGCCCAAGTGTTGGCTGTTCCAGATCGATTGCCATCGAGCGCTAGATTCTGAATAGCGATCCTTCTGATCGAGGAGTGGACTCTCGTCAGCGGAATGTATGGAGGATTGCCAACAATACGGTCAAATCGCTCCAAAGTAGTTGAAGACCATTTCAGGAAATCAATTCCACGAAATACCCTTGCCTGAAGATGGCTTGGGTAGCGCGCAGTATCAAGATCGATTGCCACGATGTCGCTTGGCGCGATGCCGTTAGAGTTCAAAACATCCAAGAAGACGCCCCGCCCAACAGCTGGCTCTAGCCATTTGTGGCCGCGTTCAATGCCCAGAGCACGAACCATTGCTGATGCCAAGCCATGGGGCGTATAGACCTTGCATGTCTCAGGCGGAAGCAGCGCAGGCATCGCTAAAATAATTCTCCTTCGATAGGTTTCACGCCCTTTAAAAACGTCCAAGGTGAGCCGAAAGACGATTCAACCTTGGCTGCATACCACTCAAACAAGGCCCTCAAGCGTCGGGTTTGAATCGGCCGCCACCGGTTCATGGCGCCGGTCTCACGAGCAGCCTCCTGCTTCCATTCATCTTGGAACATCTCGCCAAGGACGAATTCGAGCACGCTGGCTGGGGTCAGAACAATGCTCGGTAACCGGGGAATGCTCAGGGAATGCGGGAAGGGAACATCGTCAGTTTCCCCGAGTATCTGAACATGGAAATGGCAGCCTGGGCTGTTTTCATCGCCCATCTCCATTCGCCACATGGCTAATTCTCGACGCTCACCGCTGTCCTCCGTGCAGACCCGCACGCGGGTGGATGCTATACCTTCCACTGCGAAGTAGTCGGGCTCCCGTGACTTCTTTAGCGCCGGAATACATCGAATCTCCCACGTGCTCGAAAGTTCTGCGAACACAACGTGTCCGCCCCCGCCTCCCGGCTCATATCCACCCTCACTCGGCACAGTCACAAGTGGAGCGTCAGCCGGTATGCCCCAATTCTCAAGCGCGGCACCACGAGATGCTCGGATGTTATCCAGTGATATTGCCAGCCGATCCAGGACTAGTTTCGAACCTGGAGCTATGAACCCATCGGCGATTTCCGACATTGCCCGAATCTCCTCGCGCACCTCTGAAAACCGAAATTTGACCGACATCTATCTGTTTTCCTCGAGGCGTTCCCGATCAGACTCGACTACAAGCGCAGCCACTAGGGGATCAGAATTGGCCACTTCTAAGGACACCCATGCTTCCTCAGCATACGGAGGCCAATCATCGAGCATGACGCGGACGGCCATTTGGGAATCGAGCAGCCCAACGGGTCTTCCCAGGTTCACATCTCGCGTTACAACCGGTGACTTGGCGCTGGTCGTGAGAATGGTCTCCCCTGTCGCCGAGTGCAGTAATTTTCCGATTGAACTGCTACCAAACGGTTCTTTGTTGGTATGTTCCCAAAGAATAGACTCGACTCCTGATCGCCACCAGCGAGGACCGAGAAAACTCGAAAGTATCCCTGAATACCTCGCGGGATGGAACAACTTCGCAAATCCTGGTGTGTCGATCAGGGAATCGATCTGTGCCGCGTCGCAGCGCAGCCTTGCTGCCAAATAAAACGAGTCCCAGAGAAACGTCGGGTACGGTAATATTCGTTGCAAGAACCACCTCAGAAATGCAATGCCATGGCTCCACAGCGAGAGTTCGTGAACAGGCGGATGGCAACTCGCTACGTCGCGCAGTGCTCTCGCCTGCCATTCAGACTCCGGTAGATTCAAGAGCTTGACCAGGCTGTTCTCAAGCGCCTCCTCAGAGTCCACCGGCCATCTTTGTGGCAGCGCGGTAACGGCTGCAGCCAAATCACAAATCTGATCGGCAAGAATCGAAGCCTTTGTGTGCTTTTGGAACACCCACTCCAGGTTGTGAGTTCTTGCAATAGCCTGTGCCCGATACTCGGGCGGTAGATTTCCAGCCAGTTCAGCGACGTGATTGGAGAGGATGGCGAAAGCTGTGGGTGAATCTGTTTGTTTCGCGAGGTGGCTCCGTAGAACGCTAGCTAAGGCAACGCCATCGAGCGGCTGAAGGGCCACGGCAGCGACCCCATCCCTTTCATCCCAGTTCTCGAGTCGTTGGTCGAGAAGTACTAAGTCGGCGTCACGTAGCAGATCGATAGTGACGTCATTAGGGTGTTCAGCGATACAAGTATGGCATTGACGCACTTGCTCCACGATACCTGCAATCTCTGAGGGATTGTCGTCAATAAACAAGATCAGAGGCATTCTTACTCCGGAGGAAAGTGCAGCCGGACAGCCGTGGAAAACCCGGACGATGGCTCGACAAAGCTTATCTGAGCACCATATTGTTCAAGGATAGTGCGAGTAATTGGAAGCCCAAGGCCCATGCCTTGGCCAAGAACTGGATCAACCGATGTCGTGGTTGACGCGAACGGCTCGAACCAATGTTCGCCATCGGACGGAGTCACTTTTGCGCCGCTGTTTTCAATTGTAATCTCGATCCCACCAGAGGATTCTGAGCGAGCAGATGCCCGTATCCTGCCTCCTGGACCTGCGGCTTTGACGGCATTGGTAAGCAAATTTGAGAATACAGTTGTGAGTTCGGCAGGATACATGGGCGGCGACTTCAGGCTCGGCGGAATGCCGTTAGCTATGAATATACTTCTTTGATCTGCTACATGCTCCACCAAGCGCCGACCAGAATCGAACCTTTCCGCAAATGACATATGCCTTCTTCTGCGCCGGGAGTCGGGTGTAACCACATCCATCAGATAAGAAGCTTGTCTTTCTAGGGCGCGCCTGAGATCCCCAATCTTCCGCAACACTGCGTTCAAATCGGCGCGAAGTTTTTTCGGTAGAGCAACATCTTCCTGAATCTTTTCGAGCGATGTTTCCACTGTTGCCGACATACCCAATAAGGCATTGATTTCGTGAATGAAGGCCGCCATCTGCGTTCCCACCGACGCAAGGACTCGCAACATTGAGGATTCCTCGATTAGCCGGTCGTTTATCTCAGAGAAAGTGGATTCCGCAGTTTCGATCCGCTTAGCCGCGTCCGAGATGTTCCCACCAACGACCAATCGTCGAGCTTCAGACACCAAAGACTGTGCACTGGCGACCACGTCGCGAATGGGCGTCGTCTTCATCTCTCGCTGAGAAGTGGTACGTTCCCTCTCAACCTGAATACGACTCGCCGTTCTGGCTTGCCGACGCTTCTCTCGTAACGGCAAGTTGGCGGCAGCTCGTGTTCTTATTGCAAGATCAATCCCGTTCTTGACTATCTCCACCATTGCGTCATAATTCGCGTCGGGAATGAACCCTTCCCGATTGACAAGCATTTGAAGCGATGGGGCGTTACTTTGAGTAAGAAAGACGGCTCCGAAATAACTGCGATTAGGTAGGACTGTTAAGAAATCGTCCTCGTCTCTTTCTCCTGGTAGGTCCAATTGATCTAGCCAAGAGGACGTAGCGCGCGACCGCCTTGCATAATCGAGATCGAGGGAGAGCCAATCGTTACTCTTTTCGCCATATGGAAGAACCCGAAACCCCTCAAGAAACACCCGCACGCCATAGGAAGACCCAGCCCAGGTTTTCATTTGACGTGACCCTGACGATCCTTCTTTAACCAGAATGCGGGCCTGTAGTGAGATTTTGCTCGATGGATTGGGGTGATCTGTTTTGATGGTTGTCCCACTGGGCTTTGAGTCGCCAGCAAAGGCTTGAACGAAGTGCCTAGTCGGTAGCACATTGTAGCGGACAGTTTTTTCGAGCGCTGAGGCATCCACTTCGATCAGCCAATCTGCGTTCTGCGCTAACGTGATCCAGTAGTCTTCGGATGGAAAGAAGGAACCCTCAAGCTTGGTTAGGAAAGTGGACTTTTGGGATGCTGGATCGAGAATTAGGGGAGTATCGAAGAGCAGCGGTTGATCTACGACTTTTGCCGGAAGTTGAGTTAGTACGGATGGCGGTGTGAAGTTCTGGATTTCGTCTATGAATCTTGCTCGTTCTCTCTCAGTCCAACGCCTCCGCAGCGAAGACAACGTAATAGTGGTGCCAGACCGAGTTTTCTTTGGAACGGGTTTGCTGATCAAGGAAACGGCTTGGCCCTGATCTTCGCGACCAAGCTCTTCCAAAGTCTGGTAGCGCTCGACTTCGTCCCAATCGATGGCTGCCTCGACACCTTCGCTAGCTCCATCCCGATAGGCCGGATTCGGTATTGATACAACAGACAGCCTCTTGGCAAGCTTGTGGGCCGCGAGTCGTCCTATGCCCTTTGCACCGGTGTAGCGACGCTTGAATTTTGCAGACTTGCGGTCTCCTTGCTCTTTCACCCGCGAGGCAATCCGCAAAAATCCATCTTCGAACAGCTCCGTGGTCATCCCGATGCCGTCATCAGTGATTCGAATGAATCCTCGCTTTACGTCCTCGAGATTCTCTCCATACACGACTACTTCTTCGGCGTCGGCGTCGTAGGCATTTTTTATTAGCTCGAGTAGTGCGGTCGAATCGCGACCGACGAGCAGCGCCCCCAGTTCGCGAAACAGATGCGTATCTACCGTGAATCGAGCCATTTATCTAACATTAGACCATTCGCCCATCAGCGTTGAACAGTCCAAAACCGTCAAGGGAGTCCCGTACGCCAACAGGGACATCCGCAACCGAGGCGAGAGAGCACACCCCCGGGCGAAAACTTGCTCCTCCTGAGCCGCCGACCACCGGCTTCCCCGCTTCCTCAAAGTGCAGTCTCCCCGCCAGAGGTCTTAGCCCGCGCGGAGACCTCCGGCCCGCGAAGGTAGCAATAGGGTGTCGCGACTGATGCCGAATGCACGCGCGAGCCCCGCTTTCTTCTCGCCTCTTAGAACCGGTTTGCGAAGCTCACCCACACTTTCCGGTGTCAGCGACGGCTTCCGCCAGCGGGATGCGCCCGACCTTCTTCGCAACGGCAATGCCTTCGCGCTGTCGTTCAGTGGATCAGTGACCGCTCGAGTCGGCTACCCTTCGCCCTATGAGATGAGGCCGATGGATCGGGGTCAGTCTTCATCCGTCTTTGTTTCCATAATCGCGCGTTCCTTGCCTGGGCTTTTAGAATTCGAACGAGGGGGATGCGCGTTTGGTTCGAGGCGATAATCCGGGGGAATTGGCATCTCTTTTCGAGCATCTGAAGCGAACTGCGGGGAGCGTTTACCCCGAATATGACAACGAGACGTGGAGACGCGAGGCACTAATCCGACCTCTGCTCATTCATGGACTCGGATACAGGGAGCATGAAATCGTCTCCGAGATTAACTTCACAGTGACTGGACAAGAGCGAAATCTGATCGCACAGCGACTACGCCCGGGCCAGACTCGCGTGAGGCCTGACTTCCTGATTGTTCCCGACTTCGACAAGAAAGTTGTAGCAGCCATCGAGGCGAAGAAAAAGACTCCAGATGCCGACATTCTCTACCACAACTACTTCGACCAATTGATCATTGAGCAGATTGTCGCCGACTGTGAATTCGGAATACTCACAGACGGGGAAAAACTCATCGTGAGTTGCGAGGGGCAGCCGGTTATGCAGTTCGAATCGTTGAACGAGCTTGCAAAAGGATTCGACACGATTCGGAACTGGATAGGGCGCGATTCACAGCTATTGCGCGGCAGGCGACCTGCAGCCGCATTCCAACTCTTGGTGATGCCGATTGCTGAGCCCGAATCGCACCCTTTCGTTCCCGATGACGAAAGGCATCGCAGAATTCGTCGGTTCTTTCCTCTGTTGAGAGATTTCGCGATTGTGTCACCGGCGAGCCATGAATTCAATTCTGTATCGTGGGCGGCCGCTGATACCAAGCGCCTCTGGTGGCCCAAGAGCGTCTACCAATATTGGCCGCTCGCTCCTCTCGGCGACGGCGTTCCTGAATTCATGCGTGCGTTTTCCACGCTTGGCTATTCCGAATGTTCCAATGGCGCTTTTGAAGTCGAAACCGAGAAGGTAGCGCTATTTTCACTCGATAATCAACCGACACATGCTTCTCGGCAGGTCAGTCCGGGGCTTTGGTCCAGCAAACTGGGGCAATTGGAGACGATCACCCACCGCCTTGAGGATTTGGCTGGTGGTGATTACGGGCAGCCAGTTGCGTTCCTGAAGCGGCGCGCGAGAATCCGAAGGAAATAAGGGTTCCCAATAACCTCGGCAAACGACTCAACCCAGAACGTGCGCCAGTTTTGAACGCTCTCCAGGAAATGTACTTTTCACGCCCGACCGGAGGACGTGGAGGCGGACTTCTTTCCCTTCGCCTCGGACGACCTGCGCCACCCTTTGGTTATTTTGTGAGTAGGCTCACCCGCTCATGCACGGCCTGAAGGTCCGCCGTGGTCATGTGCGCGTATCGCTTCGTGGTCTCCAGGTCTGAGTGGCCCATGACCCTCTGCAATGCGAAGACGTTCCCGCCCCGGCGCAAGTACCCCGTGGCGAACGTGTGCCGGGTTGCGTGGAGCGTGCGTCGTGGTGGAGCGAATCCCAGCGAGTTGCACAAGGCCTTCACGTCTCGCAGAGTGTTGCGGCGGCCTAACTCCGTCTCCCCGGACGTTGCGAAAAGCAGGGAATCCGGTTTGCGGTTGTACTCGGTGATGTAGCGGTGGAGAGCTTTGCGCAGCTCGAAACTAAAAGGCACGATTCGCTGCTTGCGCCCCTTGCCGTCCAGCGTCACAAGCAGGTCATCAAGGTTGAGGTCGGAGACCCGCAGCTTCAGCACCTCCCCGATGCGCGCCCCGGTGTCCAGCAGACACAGGACGATCAAATGGAGTCGGCGCTCAATCGACCCCTTTGGCTTCCACTCCACCAGCAGACGGATTTGCTTGTCGGAGAACGTGGGCAGCACGCATTGCGGCTCCTTGAGCTGGGCAATCTTAGGGTGCCTGCACGCGGGGCTGCACTTCACATCCGGCCCGGCGCTGGCCCAATGCACGTAGGAATTGAGGGCGCGGATTGCGCTGTTGCAGCCTGTGGCCTTCAGCCCCTTCTCTCGCATCCGTAGCACGGCGGCCTTGAGGTCTTCCTGTGTGGGTGCATCGGTGTCCAGCCACTTGAAGGCGTGTGTGTACCACTGCGCTGTGGCTTCCGTGACGTTTGTGAGGTACTTCCGCTCCTGAATGAACTGCTCGAAACGGGCTTGCATGATCTTCCTCCGCGAGGGGTAAAAATCGGAAGAGAATCATGTAAGTTATTTATCCAGAATGGGTTAGGCTCAGCCTGGTAGAGCACTCGCTTGGGGTGCGAGGGGTCGGCAGTTCAAATCTGCCCGTCCCGACCATTGAAATTCCCTGAAAATTCAGCTTGCGGCTGCAAGCGCTCCCGGAGAACTACCGACCGCGGAGCGCCCCAAGCCACATTCGAGCTTTGGCCTGCGAGGGGTGCGAGGCGCAGCCGAGCCCGCAGTTCAAATCTGCCCGTCCCGACCATTGAAATTCCCTGAAAATTCAGCTTGCGGATGTGGTGTTCCGGAGAACTGCGCGACCTGGCGGCGCCGGTTCACTGCACCAGCATCACGGAGCCCTGCCAGAACGCCGCGCGGTTGCCGGCTGGGTCGAGGACGCTGATCTGGCACTGATAAGGACCAGGCTGCAGGTCGCCCAGCGCTACCTGGAAGCTGAGGGGGACGATGCCGAGGCGGGTGTTCGGCAGCGGAGTTATGGCGATCGGCGCTGTTTCCATGGCGAGTTTCTGATCGCGATACAGACTTACATAGGCGAAGAGCGGCGGCGTCTGCGGTGCAGCCGGGGGGGTGGAGGAGGGGGGGCCCGAGGCCGGCGGCGCGGGATGCTCATACGCCTGCAGGTAGACGTACATCTGGCGATCGCGGCTGAAGACGCGATTGACGCTGGGAATTAGCTTCTGTCCGTTCGGCGACCAGAGGATTGGCCGCGTCGTCTTTGGCGGCTTCCTTGCCGCGGGTGGAGTTATAGAGTGCGTCGTTGAGAGAAACACGCTGGCTGCTGAGCACGACCGAGCTGATGGGCACCCGCTGGACTACCTTATTGAGATCGGGAATGACAAACGATGTCTGGAAGGTGCCGATGCGTCCGGTCTCGTCGTCGCGCGCCAGGAACTTGATCGAGTAGCGGCCGGGAAACAGCGTGAAGCCGGAATCGTATTCGACCGGGCGATGGGCTAACTCCGCTGCCGTCGCGTCGCTGAGCTTGATGTTTACGAAGTCGCGGACATTGGTCATCGTCATGCCGCTTACTTCGTCCTTCACCTCGCAGACAAAGTCGATCAGCGTATGCTCTGCGCCGAAGCGCTTGGCCAGGGCCAGCTCGCGGCCCGGTATCTTGACGATAATCGGCACGAAGTATTCGGCGCGGTTGAGCTGGAAGTAATCGATCTCCATGGCGATGGTGAGATCGGTGATGGGATCACCTAGCATCAGCGCATCTTCGAGCTGGCGTTCTTTATCGGCGTCGGTGAAGCGATTGAAGGTCTTGTCCGCGTAATAACCCTGGCGGTAATCGAGGCTGGCGGCGAGCGCGGAGTCGACGGTGATCTTCACGCGGCGGAAGTGCCCGTTCTGCGCTGTATTCGTGGTGTAGTAGCCGATGATGTAGTAGTCCTCGATGGCGTGCTGCGCCTGCACGATGCCGCGGGTGAGGTCGTTGTTGTCGAAGAGGGCCTTGCCGCCGGTGTCGGCGGAGAGCGAGTACATGGTGTCCTGCGACTGCTGGAACTGGTCGTTGACCGCCTGCGCCGCTGCGCCGGAATACATGCTCACATTACCCGGCGAGCCCTGGGTGGCATCGCCCAGCGGCGCCGCGGCGACCAGGCCGCGCGCATCGACGGCCCAGAAGGACACGCCGGCGCGCACAGCCGCGTCGACGGTGGCGTGCAGCTGCGCCAGATTGTCGAGGCCGCTGAGGCGCATGCCGCTGGCGAAGTAGATGAGCGACTTCTTTCTCGCTCAGGCTGGCCAGCATCTTCGCCGCGGTCTGCAGCGCGGAGAGCTGGCGGTCGTTGTTGAAGATGTTGAACTCGCTGTCGTCCTGTCCGAAGGCCGCGCCGGTGTCGGCGCTGCTGGCGTCGTCGATGG
Source organism: uncultured Acidobacteriota bacterium (assembly GCA_963825195.1). GTDB lineage: Bacteria > Acidobacteriota > Terriglobia > Terriglobales > Acidobacteriaceae > Palsa-343. The sequence continues at coordinate 872,120 of CAWGSD010000005.1, read as the reverse complement.
ACTCGACGGAGCCCTGGCCTTCGCCCACCACCATGCGTGTCGAGGATGCTCAGCAGGCGATTGCGGTCGGCGGTGAAGTCCTGCAGCACATCGACGGATCCGCCCTGGAAGCGCATGATCGCGACTAAGTCGGCAGAGGTCATCTGCGTGCGCACGAACTTCTCCGCGGCGGCCAGCGCGCGCTGCTGATCTTCGGGCGGCATGGCGGTCATGTCGAAGTACAAGCGCCAGCAGACGATGGCCGTTGTACTGCGGATGCTCGGGATTTTCGGATGCGATCTGCGTGCGCGTGAGCTTCTTATAGATGGTGATCTGCTCGTCGTCGCGCGGCGTGACCGGCAGAGGCGTCGCTTTCGGTCGAGAGCGCCTGGTGCTCGAAGATGCGGATGGTCTGCGGCTCGCCGTCTTCGGTGACGGTGAAATCTTTGGCGGTGAGGCCGGGAATGAAGTTGCCCTTCTTGTCTTTGACGACAACGGTTTCAATCACCAACTGCGAATTGACCGTGAGCGTGAACGTGCCGTTCTGAGCCGTGCGCATTGGTGCCGACCTGCTGTGCGCGCACTAATCCGAGCAGCGAGAATTGCGAGAAGCAGGAGTGCTGGTCGGCGGCGCATGGTCAGAACCTCAGCCTTCCGGTGAGCTGCAGGCTGCGCATCGGATTGGCGCTGGCCGGCAAGCCGAACGTGGTGCCGTTCACGGTCGTGTTCCAGCCGGTCCAGGTGGCGTGATTCAGCACGTTGGTGGCATCCGCGCGCACGTCGAGGTTCCATGTGGATGCGAACGTGAAAGCTGCGTGCGAGGGAAGCTGTCGAGACTGAACTGATCCGGTCCGGTGATGGAATTGCGGCGCGCCGTGCCCCACTGGCCCGGTGCAGGAGCGGTGTAGGCAGCGGCATTGAGAAAGTAGCCGGACCGACCGGTGTAGAGCGGGGCGCCGGTGCGGTCAGGACGGATGGAGCCGGTGACGCCGGTGCCGGGAACGGTCGCCAGGAAGACCGGGGTCTCCGGCAAGCCGCTGCCGGCGGTGAGCTGGCTCATCACGCGTCCACTCCTTCAGGTACCGGCCTTTGCGTCCGCTCATGAGCGTCTCGCCGCCGAGTCCCATGCCGGTGGTGAATTGAAAGGATGCCTTGAGCAGATTGCGCTGGTCGAAGGTGGAAAGGCCACGCTCGGCGGAGAGATTGGGCCAGTCCTGCGCGACCATCGGCGATGGCGTCGGAGTGCTGATCTCGGTGGGCAGCGCGGTGACGGCCTGCGTCTCCTCATGGCCCGGCTGTCCGACTTCGGCATCGTCGTCCAGAGCCTTGGCCCATGTGTAGTCGAGGCTTGCCGTGAAGCCGCTGCGCAGACGGCGGCGCAGTTGCAGCTCGGCGGCCTCACGCGTGGAGTTGCCGTTCGAACTGCGATAGAGCGAAGCCGACCGGACATGTGGGGCAGGGATTCGCAGCGCCAATGGCCCAGGTGTTGGGCAGGAACTCCTGCATGCCGTGCGTGCCCTTGGTGCCGAGGTAGGTCGCGGTCATCACCAGCGCCGCCGGCAGATCGCGCTGCACAGAAAGCTGCCAGTTCTGCGCGTAGCCGACGCGCAGGTTGGGATCGACAGCGTACAGATCGGCTGTGGTGCCCGAGCAGTTGCGAAATCCATTGGCCAGCGTAAGCGTGCAGGCGGGGCTGTTGGCAACGGTGACGCTGGTGGAAAGCGGCGCCTGCTGGGCCATGAGTTCGGCGCTCGAAAGATAGATCGACGTGTCGTCGTAAATGCCATAGCCGGCTTTGACCAGGAGGGTCGATGCAGGAATGGGGCGCCAGGAGATGCCCACGCGTGGCTCGAATCCATGCCGGTCGGGGCGAATGAGCGAAGCTGGATATTTTGTGCCGGTCACGGTGCCAGTTGGATCGCCGGCCACAACCGGGGCAGCTGCTGTGAAGCCAGGAGCGATGTCGAGGTTGGCGATGCGGCCGTAGAGTTCGGACATGGGCGCTCCATATTCCCAGCGCATGCCGGCATTGATGGTCAGATTCGATTCCACGCGAAAATCATCGGTGGCGTAGGCATCGTAGACCGGTTCGCGAAAATATTTTTCCGGATTGCCGAAGGCGACGGCGCTGGCGTCGGGGATGCCGAGGAGGAAATCGGCGAGATCGGATCCCGTGGTGTTTGCGGAGGCTCCGGAGCCAGTGCTGCCAGGGGCGCTGGTGGCGGCGCCGGTGAAGGTGAACGTGCCGCGCGGCATCTGCTCTGCGAATTCATTGAGCTCCTGCTTACGGAAGTCGCCGCCGAAGGTAATGGTGTGGCGGCGGTGGGTCTTGGTCAGCTTCAGCGAAAAGGCATCCGTGCGGTTGCGGTTGAATTCGCTGTTGCTGTCGCTGAGGGCAGCGATGCCGCCGGCGAAGGCCAGCGCGGGAGGGCCCCATTCATGCGGGTTCTGATCGTTGCCGCTGATGCCGGCCTGGCCGGAGATGTTCTCGATGTTTTCGAACTGCGGCCGAATCTCGGTGCGCATCCGCGTGAAGTGATAGCCGAGCACGGCGAGAATCTGGTGGTGATACTGATGGGCCCAGTTCACGTTGGTGTCGATGCCGAGCGTGTCGGTCGCATCGCGGAAGTTGAACAGATTGGCGCTGTCGGCGCGCACGCTGCTGAAGCCAAAACCGCCATAGAGCTGATCGCGGCGGCCCAGGGTTTTGTCGAGGCGCGATTCGAGAGCGTCCGCGTGATTGTTGTTCAGCACCTCGGTTTCGTAGTTATAGCGCGTATTGCCGGCGAGATTGGGCAGTGGATAGAGATCGAGCAGAGCCTGGGCCTGCGGACTGACCGGAATGGGACCGGTGAAGGGAAGTCCGGTGGCTGGGTTGTAGACGTTGACGGGCTGCCCCAGAGCATTGAGCAGACCGGAGAGATCGCCGCCGCGCTCGGCCGCGTCGGGCACCAGGCCGGGCTCGGTGGCGGCGGTGCGATCGCGCGTCCACTGATACGCCACGAAGAAGTTCGGACCCCGATACCAGAGGTGGGGAATCCTGAACGGGCCGCCCAGGCTAGCCAGCATGGTGATGCGGCTGTATTGATCCTTCGGCAGCGCAAAGCCGGTGACCGAATAGGGCCGCGCATCGAAGATGGAGTTATTGGCGATTGCGCCGAGTCCGCCGTTATAGAGGCCCCGCGCGCCAGGCCGGCGATTGCCGAACGCCGAGGAGAGTGAGTATTGCGAGGTGGCCGCGTTGTTCTGGCTGCCATTGATCAGCAGGCCGTCTGCGGATTTGTCGTCGGTATCTTCGGGGGGCGCTGCCGGAGCGACCAACTCCGGACTGGCGGGTTTGTCCTCAGCTCGTTCTGTGAGCCGTGGCTCAACCATCGGCTTACTGATTTTGGTTTGCGCGAGCATCTGCGCGAGGTTGAGCTGCTGCAGCTCCCATTTTCCCTGGGCCAGGTTCGGGGCGACGGTAACCGTGCCGTGGAGGGTGGCGAAGCCGCGCATCTGGATTTCGACTTTCCAGCTGCCGTCGGCAAGGTTGGGAAACTCGTAGAGACCCTGCTCATCGGTGACGGTCGAGAACTGCTTTGCACCCTGACTAACAGTCACCGTGGCTCCGGGCACCGGATAGCCACCATAAAAGACCTGCCCGTGGTATTCCGCTGCGTGAGCGGACAGGCAGGCCCACAGCATCAGCCAGACGCAGAGGAAGCGCAGCGGCCGGAGTCCTGTTCTGTTCAGCCGCTGCATAGCTTTAGTTTGGAGAGGGGTGATCCACGTGGTCGATTACAAGGACCGGAACCTGGGTTTTCGTTGCCTCCAGCTTCAGATCCAGTTGTTCCTGTATTGCCGTGAACAGCGGCGGAGGCGCGTCGGCCGCGTCGGTGGGTGGGGGAACCTTAACCCCGAGCCCGACGAACTGTGTTTCATCCGGGGTCCACTTCAGAACGAAGTCCCATTTCCCCGGCAGTTGAGTCCGGTCAACAACCGGCCGATCGAGCACCGCCGACTGCATCAGGCCGGTGAAATCAGCCATGGTGGCATTGCGGACGTGCAGCGTGCCGATGGGGCCGAAGAACAATCCGGGCAGGCCTTTCGGATCGGCATCGCTCTTCGTCATCTTCGGACCGTCCTTGCCGACGGAGAGCACATAGGCTGACATCTCCTTCGACTCATTGTGGAATTTCAAAGCGAAGCGATCGGCCAGCAGCTTTTGCACAATACCTTTCAGTTGGTCGCCGTTGGGCATGCCCGGCTGATCGGGCTTGGCGTTGATGTCGAAGCGGTCGGAGCCCAGCCAATCCGGCGCATTGACAATCTGCTTGTCCTGCAGGGTGTAAGCGAACTTGACCAGGTCGCCGAGCGTGAAGCCGACGGTGACCAGCTCAGCTCCGCGAACGGTAATAATTTTCCCCTGCTGGTCCGGTTTAGTCGGCTTAATCGTTGCGACTTCAATCCCGGGATGGGCGTCGGCATCCATCGGGGGAAGCTTCGGAGGGGGCGCCGGGATGGTCCATTCTGTCTCCGGCGTGGCGCGCTCGAAGACCAAAGCCAGCGAGTGGCCGCCCTGTGTCCATGTGCCGGCGATGGAGTTGCCGTCGCTGGATATCTTGCCTTCATAGCTGCCATCGATGAACTGAATCGCGTACTTGAAGTCGCCGTTGTCAAAGCTCGCGGAGGTCGACGCCATGGGCTGCGCGCCCTGATCGATGCTGTAATCCTGCACGGTCAGCGCGCCGTTGGGGGCTTTGGAAATCTTGTTGACGATGCGGAGGCTGGGACCGTTGGGAACTTTCAGCGTGCCCTGCCAGGTGCCCTCGATGCCGGTCTTCGACGCGGGCGCCTGTGCTGCAGGTGCTTGGGTCTGCGCATGAACCTGGATTTCGTGGATAAAGCCAAACGTGACCGGCAGCGCCACGGCGAGCGCGGCCGCGGCAGCCAGCAACAGCTTGCGGCCCAAATCCAGTTTGCGGGCTACCTGTTCCGCCATGATGCGGGCGATGCGCTTCTTCAGGTCCGATCCGGTCACTCCCGATACACAGTGCAAGGGCGCCTCCACACAGAATTTGCAGACGTTCAGAATTCCTTCGGCATAAACAACCGCTTCGCGGCTGGACGCAAGCACGGCCTCATCACAGGCCCGCTCACGCTCTTCCATCAGCCGCGTGCGAATCCACCAGACCACGGGGTGAAACCAGAACAGCGCTTCCACACCCATGTGCAGAGCCGCGGTGAAATTGTCGCGCCGCCGCACGTGGCAAAGCTCATGCGCGACGATGGCGTCCAGTTGCGATAAGGTCAGGCGCTCCATGATGCCCTGGGGAAGCAGCAGTACGGGCCGCGCTATGCCCAAGACGCCGGGCTCAAGGTTTTCGCGCGTCAGCAGCACAGGAATTTCCCGGGAGAGACGCAGCGGTGTGGCCGCGCACAGGGTGCTGCGCAATTGCCACCACTGCGCGGTCCAGCGCACCAGCAGGAAAACAGAGCCACCCGCCCATATCGCGATCAGCAGAAGCGGCAACCAGTCCGCGGTATGACCTGGAGCGGGAGCCGCCGCCAGGGCATGGCTTGCGGCAGCATGCGGCGGCTGGGACGACGCGGTCACAAACAGGGGCTGTGCCACGCCTTCAACGAAGGTGGAGAAGGCCGGTTGCGCGAGCTGACTGTTGCCGTGCCACGGGAGGTGCCCGCCGACCGCGATCAGCAGCGAAAAGGGCACGAAAAATTTCAGAGAGGCGGCCATCCACAAACGGTAGCGAGTCCTCGCCTGGTTGCGGCGAAGGGCCAGCGACAACAGCCACACCGCCAGCGCGAAGAGCGTGGACTGCCACAGATGATTGGCCAGCGCAGCTGCTGCCGGCGAGGACCAGAACATTGACTCGAGCATCACCTTTGTCCCTTTCCCGTCAGCTTGATCAGGGCCTGTTCTGCCTCTTTTACGTCGTCGAGGGACAACTTACCCGACTCGATCAGGTGCGCCATCAACGGCTGGCTTCGGCCGCCAAAATAGCTCAGCAGATCGTCGAGGATGCCGCGCTGAGCGGCGGCACGGGAGACTACGGCCTCAAAGACGTGGAAGTTCCCAACCTTCCTGGCTCTTCGCACCAGATCCTTGGCTTCCATACGGTACACAGTTGTCTGGATGGTGGTGTAGGCGGGCATCTTCCGGGGCGGGAAACTTTCCTGGATTTCGCGGATGGATAAGGCTCCGCGGCTCCACAGGGCTTCCATGATCCGGAATTCAAGCTTCGATAACTTCGCGATAGCCAAAGGGCGGTCTCCTATGGGTGTCATAGTTTCTACTACACGTGTTTGTGGCTTGGCAAGAGGAATATTCAGCGCTTCCGGGAAGGGGCGGGAGCAGAGCTGGCGTGGCTGGCAGATAACCACAAAAAATTGCTGACAGAGTGCAGGAAAACTTTTTCAGAATCGGACGCGCCTCTCTGCCGGTCTGAGCGGGGCCCCGAGGCGCCGCAGGTCTAACGGAATCGAGTTTGTCTCACACCGAAGGTGCCAGCGGATGTGATTTGTGCATCTGAACAGAGGCACCCGCAACTACGACGTGAGACGAGACGAATGGATCGAACCTTATTACCTGGAACGCCCTACCCTCTGGGAGCAACACCGACAGCCAAAGGCACCAACTTCGCGCTTTTTTCCGAGAATGCAACCGCCGTTTCTGTTTGCCTCTTCGATGAGGCCGGCAATCAGACCGACTGCGTGGCTCTGCGCGAGCGCACCGCGCTTTGTCTGGCACGGGCTCATCCGCAACATCAAGGCGGGCCAGCGTTATGGCTATCGCGTCGACGGTCCGTGGGAGCCGGAGAACGGACTGCGCTTCAACACGAACAAGCTGCTGGTCGATCCCTACGCCAAAGCGCTGACGGGCGACGTGGACTGGAAGGCTCCAATCTTCCCCTACGACGTGAGCACCGGCGACGATCTGGCCCGCGACGACCGCGATTCGGCCGCGGGTGTACCGAAGGCGATCGTCATCGATCCAACGTTCGACTGGGAAGGCGACTGTCCGCCGGAGACGCCGCTGGCCGACTCCATCATTTATGAGGTGCACGTCCGGGGATTCTCGAAGCTGAACCCAGCGGTGCCGGAGAATCTGCGCGGCACCTATGCGGGCCTGGCCTGCGACGCGAGTATTGAGTACCTGAAGAAGCTGGGCATCACCGCAGTTGAGCTGCTGCCGGTCCATCATTTCATCGACGAAGGCCACCTGGTCGACCGCGGGCTGCGCGACTACTGGGGCTACAACACGCTCAGCTACTTTGCCCCGATGTCGCGCTATAGTTCCTCCGGGGATCTGGGCGGCCAGGTCGAGCGAGTTCAAGGAGATGGTGAAGGCGCTGCACAGGGCCGGCATCGAAGTCATCCTCGACGTGGTTTACAACCACACCTGCGAAGGAAATCGCATGGGACCCGATGCTTTCCATGAAGGGCATCGACAACACCGACCTATTACCGGCAGGTCAACGACAATCCCCGCTACTACATGGATTACACCGGCACCGGCAACACGCTGAACGTGATGAACCCGCAGGTGCTGAAGCTGGTGATGGATTCGCTGCGCTACTGGGTGACGGAGATGCATGTCGACGGTTTCCGCTTCGATCTGGCCAGCACGCTGGCGCGCGAGCTGCACGAGGTCTCGAAGCTGTCGAGCTTCTTCGACACCATCCATCAGGACCCCACCATCGCCGACGTAAAGCTGATCGCCGAGCCGTGGGATGTGGGCGAGGGCGGCTATCAGGTCGGCAATTTCCCGGTGCTGTGGGCGGAGTGGAACGGCAAATACCGCGACACGGTGCGCCGCTTCTGGAAGGGCGACAGCGGGCTGCTGTCTGATTTTGCGTACCGGCTGACCGGCTCGTCCGATCTCTATCAGATGGATGGGCGCAGGCCCTATGCCTCCATCAACTTCGTCACCGCGCACGATGGCTTCACGCTCTGCGATCTGGTGAGCTACAACGAGAAGCACAACGAAGCCAATGGCGACAACAATTCCGATGGTGCCAACGATAACAATTCGTGGAACATGGGTGCGGAAGGACCGACCGACGACCCCGCCATCAACGAATTGCGCGAGCGCCAGATGCGCAATTTCCTGGCGACGCTGATCCTCTCCCAGGGCGTGCCGATGATCTGCGGCGGCGACGAGTTTGCGCGTTCGCAGCAGGGCAACAACAATGGCTACTGCCAGGACAACGAGCTGACCTGGTTCCCACTGGGAGCTGGACGATTCGCGCCAGCGCCTGCTGGAGTTCGCACGCAGGCTGATTCATTTGCGACGCGAACATCCCAACCTGCACCGCCGCAAATTTTTCCAGGACCGTGTGATTCGCGGTTCGCTGGTACGCGACATCGCCTGGTACAACACCGACGGCAACGAGTTTCCGGATGACGCCTGGAGCACGGAATGGAACCGCGCGCTGGCGGTGCTCTTTAACGGCAAAACGCTGGCCATCACCGATGAGGACGGTCACCCCATCGTGGACGACAGCTTTCTCATCCTGGTCAATGCTGCGGCCGAAGGCGTGGAGTTCACGCTGCCGTCGGCGCCGGCCCAGCGTACCTGGAAACAAGTGCTGGCGACGGAGAATATCGACGATCCCTTTGCCCCGGCAGAGATTGGCGAGAAGGTTATCGTCGGTGGGCGATCGCTGCGCGTCTTCTGCGACAGCGCCGCGTAGCCGTTGCACTTGTGAGGATCAGTACTCAGCTGTCAGGCGCCGCGCTCCGGCCTCTAACCGGCGCGGCGTCGCCATTTGTGCGCGTCAAAATTACATTTTCAACGAAGCATCCTGTAAATTCGACACTTCGCTCCGGCTGAGTTTTCCGATTCCACAAGCTTCCACAGATAAAAGAAGGTCAATATCACTTCCCGCTGGTTTTATCTTTCGTTACCTCCCCTATAATCTGAAAAATTCCTAAAACAAGACAGGAGCGGCTCGACGGGGGTCTACCCCGATTTGCGCATGCAGCTCCGTGTCGTAAGGACGGTCCCGTGAAGTTGTTTCACCCGGCCGTGCGTTCGCGGACGTGCGCGCGCGCATGTGCTTCTGCGGAAGAAGGATGCGAATTCTTCTTCCCTCTACAGTTTTTGTCAGCCTCGTTTCGAGTGACACGAGCAGGCCTCGTCGCTCTTCTGGTTGTCATCCTGTGCACAGTTCTCGGCTGCGGCTCCACGCCGTCGCACACCACAGCAGGCCCGGCCGCGGGCGGCGCGACCGCCGATCCCGGCCAAAGCAGCGGCACGTATCCGCTGGTCCAGGCGTACCAGGCGGACTCGTTTGTGAATTCCATCGGAGTGGTCACGCACCTGAGCTACACGAACACGCCTTATTTCACGGCGTGGCCGCGGATCCTCAGCGCTCTTGAGAACCTTGGCGTGCGCCACATCCGCGATGGCTTCTATGACTGGCCGGCGGGTTCTCCGTTCTATGCGGAGCATCAGCAGCTGAATCGGGCCGGCATCCGGACGGACTATGTGGTCCCTTTCAGCGAGGCGACCACGCCGGAGAACATCGAACAATTCGCGCCCCAGGCCGGGGATATGGAAGCGATCGAGGCGCCCAATGAATGCGATGTCGCCGGCAACTGCGGAAGCTCGGTGAGCAGCAGCGTCGACAATATGCTGGCGTTCCTGCCCGCGCTGGACAGAGCCGGGAAGCAGCTGGGCGTGCCGGTGCTGGGGCCGGCCCTGACCCAGCCCTCCACGTATCCCACGCTCGGCAATCTGTCATCCGAAATGCAGTACAACAACCTGCATGTCTACTTCGGCGGGCGGAATCCAGGCAGCGCCGGCTGGGGTGCGCCGGACGTCGAGGGCAATCAGTATGGCAGCCTCGCCTTTTGGGTCAATCAGGGAGACATCGACGCGCCAAATGTGCCGGCAATGGTTACAGAAACCGGCTACATGTCGTTTCCGGGTTTGCCCATTCCCTGGACGATCCCGGAGAATGTGGAGGCTTCCTACATTCCGCGAACACTGCTGCTGGCGTACAAGGCAGGCATTCCAAGGACGTACATCTACGAGCTGCTCGATGAGATTTCCTCGCCCGGCTACGGGCTGCTGCACAGCGACCTTACTCCGAAGGCAGCGTACACAGCGTTGCAGAACCTGATTGCAAACCTGTCGGACCCGGGCGCTGGTTTCAGCCCCGGCAAGCTGGGTTATGCCATCCAGGGCGGCGGCTCCTCGCTGAACCAGATTCTCTTCCAGAAGAGGGACGGCAGTTTCTGGCTGATCCTCTGGCTGGAACAGAGCAGCTTTAACCCGGCAACGTATGCCTCCACGCCGGTCGCCTCTGAGCAGGCGACGCTGCAGCTGGATTCGACGTATGTGGCTTCGGACATCGGCACCCTGGCCAGCAGCGGTAACCTGAGCTGGAGCAGCGCGAGCGCATCCGGCTCCATTCCGCTGACCGTCTCCGATCAGCTCACCGTGATCAAGATCGTTCCGCGATAGGCCACCGGAAACGGAGCGTTCGGCCCGGAGCGCCCTGGTTCCCGGGCATCCGGCAATCATCCGAGCAGCCTTCGCGGTTCTGTTGTATACAGAACGAATGGAAGCCAGCGAAGCCCAGGAACTCGAGGAGCAGCACGAGCACGCGGCCAGGGATCGCAGCCTGCGTCCGGTCAGCTTCACCATGAGCGTGCTGGCGGTGCTGGTCGCTATCGTGACGGTACTCGGCCACCGCTCGCATACCGAGGCGGTGCTCAGCCAGGCCCGGGCCAGCGATCAGTGGAACTTTTATCAGGCGCGCCGGCTTCGCCAGTACGATACACAGCTCACTATGGACCTGCTGGGCACCATGCCGCTGCGCGACCCGTCATCCGCCAGCAAGGTTCTCGACGGTTATAAGAGCCACATGCAGAAATGGGATCAGGATCTGGCGGAGACGGAGAACACCGCCCGTGAAAAGGAGGCGGACGTACGCACAGCAGAGCGGCGAGCAGACCGATTTGACCTGGGCGAAGCGCTTCTGGAAATCGGTCTGGTCGTCACCTCCATCACCCTGCTCACGCGCCAGCGAGGGTACTGGTATATGGGCATGGGTTTCGGCGTCGCCGGGCTGATCGTCGCGGCGATTGGATTTACGATCCGCTAGGGCCTGCTAACACTATTGGAATGGCGGCGACGGGAGCAATTTCTCTCAGTTCGAAGAGCGAGTGACAGATACCGGGTGTACCTTAGCGGACGACCGACGAAGAAATGAGGGAAATTAGCCCCCTCTATCCAATAGTGTTAACAGGCCCTGGACTTAGGGAGTCTCCACGATGAAAAGCAGCTGTTTCCGTCTTGCCCCTGCCGCGGTGCTGCGTTGGTTGCGGCCCACGCTCCTTTGCCTGCTGGGCATAACGCCCCTCGCCGGTAGTTGGGCTACAGCGCAGATGCCGAGCGGCGATTCCAGCGGAAAGCTGCGCATCTACTTCATCGACGTGGAGGGCGGCCAATCGACTCTCTTCGTCACGCCGGAGCATCAGTCCCTGCTCATCGACACGGGCTGGCCGGGCAATCAGGGACGCGATGCGGATCGCATCGTTGCGGCGGCGAAGAGCGCCGGGATCAGCCGCATCGATTACGTGCTGCTGACGCACTATCATATCGACCACACCGGAGGCGTGCCGCAGCTGGTCGCGCGCATGCCGGTCGGGACGTTCATCGATCATGGCCCGCGCAATCAGGAGCCGGCGGACAAGGCGACGGAGGGCAGCTTCGAGGGCTATCAGAAGGTGCTGGCTTCAGGAAAATACGGCCACATCGTCGCAAAGCCGGGGGAACAGCTCCCCATCCGCGGCATAAAGGTGCAGGTGCTCACCAGCGATGGCCAGTTCATCCAGCATCCGCTGCCCGGCGCGGGTCAGCCTGATATGTACTGCAAAGACTCCCAGACGCGGCCGCCCGATCAGACGGAGAACTCCCGCTCCGTCGGGGTGCTGATCACCTTCGGCAGGCTGCGTATTCTGGACCTCGGCGATCTGACCTGGGACAAAGAGATGGACATGATGTGCCCGGACAACCGCATTGGGCGCGTGGACGTGCTCATCGTCTCGCACCATGGCTGGAATCAAAGCTCCAGCCCGGCGCTGGTGGACGCCATCAGCCCCCGCGTGGCCATTATGGACAACGGCGCGACCAAGGGAGGATCGAAGCCGACCATCGAGACCATCCGCAAAATCCCGGGGCTCGAGACCCTGTGGCAGTTGCACTATTCTGAAGAAGCCGGGCCCGGGAATCCACCGGCCCAGGATCTGGCTAATCTGCAGGGGCCGGACACCGGCAACGGACTGGAGCTGACGGCGTCGCCGAACGGCAGCTTCTCGGTTACGAATCCGCGGACCGGCGCGACCAGGGATTACGGAACCATGGCGTCGGGTGGGAAGTCTGTATCAGGGCGGTGAAAGAATACCGAAGGCGTTGCAGTGTGACCGGTTCATGATGGAAATGTAACTCTCTGCAACGAAACGCTGATTTGCATCATCGAAGCCACTGTGCGCGCTGGGGGTGGTATCCTCTGCGCATCGACTCTTATAGGTTTGAGCGTTCTCATTTTCCGGGCAGGGTTGCAGGCAAACTCAGCGTAGTTCAGTTGCCACCGGGCGCAGAGTATTGCCTTCGGCACACCCAGACATAGTGAAGACGCGACAAGGGGATTGGGTTGCCTGGTCAGCAGGAAGTCCGATGGTCACAACTGAAGGTGGGCGTGCTGGTCATCGTAGCGCTTTGTGCTCTGACCGCGCTCATCTTTCTCATGTCGGGCAGCACCGGAGGGTTCTGGTCCGGGCACCTGGTCCTGCGCTCTTTCTTCGATAATTCCTCGGGATTGAAGGTAGGCGCGCCGGTGAACCTGCAGGGGGTCACCGTCGGCAACGTCACCGAGATTCGCATCGACCGGCGGCAAAGGCTTACCCCAGTTGAAGTCGTCATGAAGGTGAACAGGCGCTACCAGAGCGATATCCGCACCGATTCAAAGAGCAGCCTGGAGACAGTGGGCGTGCTCGGCGATACCGTGGTGGATATCAGCAGCGCTGTAGCGACGGGGCCGCCAGTGCAGAATAACGCGGTTCTGTCGACCACGGAAACGCCGGATCTGCAGGACGTGATCCGTGCCAGCCAGGGCACCATCGAACAGCTGGACACGATTCTCGGCAAGGTAAACACCCTCGCCGATGCGCTCACCAGCGATAAAGGGTCCATCGGCATGCTCATCAACGACCCGACGCTCTACAAGAAGGCCCTCACAGACGTCAATCAGATCTCCACCATCATCGATCAGATCAACAGCGGCCAGGGCTCCGTCGGCAAACTCCTCAAGGACGACACCATGTACAACCGCCTCAACGACATGGTGGACCACGCCGACCACATCACTACTGAGATCGATGAGGGCAAAGGCTCCATTGGCGAACTCCTCAAGGACGATACCATCGCCAAACAGCTGAAGCAGTCCACGCAAAACTTGAACGACATCCTGGCGAACATCAATGCCGGGAAGGGCAGCCTGGGCATCCTGGCCAAAGATCCTCGCTTCGCCGAGAAGCTCAACGATTCAGTGACGAAAATGGATTCCCTGCTGACGCGGATCGATAACGGCGAAGGGACCGTCGGCCAGCTCTTCAAGAGCCGCGATCTCTATGATCATGCCGACGAGGTGATGAAGAGCACCAACGACCTGGTTTTGGCCATCCGCAAAGACCCCAAGAAATACCTGACCATCCACCTCAAGGTCTTCTGAGAACCGGTCTCATCCGAAACATCACCGGGGTGATTGAATTTATGAGACCGGCTCGAGGGGGGCTGCTGCGCCCGGAACCCCGGTTTTGCTTCGCTTCGGCAGGCCCTGCGTGTTATCGTTTGGGGTCGTAGCCACGAAAAATGCGGTGCACGGTTTCCCACGACGCACCTGCCGCCGAGGAGTTTCATGCGCGCACTTCGATCCTTCTGGATCCTCACCCCGCTGCTGGTGAGCGTCCCTGTTCTGTCTGCCCAGGCCATCGCTGCTTCCGATACCGCGTCGAGCCAGACTCCGGTCGAGCCGAAGGCCCTGCACAGCTTCGATCTGAACGCGATCGACAAGTCCGTCGACCCCTGCGTCGATTTCTATCAGTACTCCTGCGGCAACTGGCGGAAGAACAATCCGATCCCCGGCGATCAGGCGCGGTGGGGACGCTTCAACGAGCTGACGGAGCGCAACCGCTATCTGCTGTACGTCGATCTGAAGAAGGCCGCCGACTCGCCGTCGACACCGCTCGAGCATAAATACGGCGACTTCTTCGCAGCCTGCATGAACTCGGATCTGGCCGACCAGCTCGGCGACAAGCCGATCCTGCCGCAGATCGCACACATTCAGGCGATTCAGGACAAGAAACAGATTGCTGCCGTGGTCGCGTCGCTGCAGGCGAAGGACGGCGCCCCGGCCTTCTTCCGCTTCGACGTCCAGCAGGATCAGAAGGATTCGACGAAGCAGATTGAGGGCATCGCGCAGGGGGGGCTCACGCTGCCCGACCGCGACTACTATCTCGAAGACAACCCGCACATGCAGACGATCCGCCAGCAGTACCACGACTACATCGTGGCGGTTCTGAAGCTGACGGGGGATTCGGACGAGCAGGCCGGTACCGAGGCTGGTCAGGTGATAGACATCGAGACCGCGCTGGCCAAAGGAGCGCTGCCGCGGGTCGATCTGCGCGATCCCGACAAGCGCTATCACATCATGACCCTCGCGCAGCTCGACGGTACGGAGCCGAATTTCGACTGGAGCGCGTATTTCGCCGGAATCCGGGCGCCGAAGGTGGCGACCCTGAACGTGGGGCAGCCCGGCTTCTTTGAAGCCGAAAACACGGTGCTGGGCGATCAGAGCCTCGATGCTCTGAAGGCTTATCTGAAATTCCACGTGATCAACTCCGTCGCCCCGTGGCTCTCGAAGCCCTACGAGGACGCGAACTTCGATTTCTTCGAGAAGACCCTGCACGGCCAGGCCGAGCAGTCCGCCCGCTGGAAGCGCTGCACCGCGATCACCGACCGCGCCATGGGCGAGGCGGTGGGGCAGAACTGGGTGAAGGAGAACTTCCCGCCCCAGGCCAAGCAGAACATGGAGCAGCTGGTCGCCGCTCTGAAGAAGGCGCTCGCGGAGGATATCCAGCAGCTGCCCTGGATGACGGACGATACGAAGAAGCAGGCGGAGGCGAAGCTCGACGATTTCCGGCAAAAGATCGGCTATCCGGATAAGTGGCGGGACTACTCGAAGATGAAGGTCACGCGCACCGACTTCATCGCCGACCTCTATGATGCCTCAGCCTTCGACTTCGATTACGACCTGCACAAGGTTGGCAAGCCCGTCGATGAGAAGGAATGGGGCATGACGCCGCCCACGGTGAATGCCTACTACGACCCCTCGATGAACGACATCAATTTCCCGGCGGGCATCCTGCAGCCTCCGTTCTACGACTTCAGCAAGGATCCAGCGGTCAACTTCGGCGGCATCGGGGTGGTCATCGGCCACGAGATGACCCACGGCTTTGACGACGAAGGCAGCAAATACGACGGACAGGGAAACGTGAAGAACTGGTGGACCGATGCGGACCGGAAGGCCTTCGACGAGCGGACGGACTGCGAGGTGAAGGAGTATGGCGGCTTCCAGCCGGTCCCGGGCGTAAACCTCAACGGCAAGCTGACCCTGGGCGAGAACACCGCCGATAACGGGGGGATCCACATTGCCTGGCAGGCTTTGTTGGCCACCCTGGCGCAGCAGGGCAAGAGCGTCGACGAGAAGATCGACGGCTATACCGAAGCGCAGCGCTACTTCATCTCCTTCGCGCAGATCTGGTGCCAGAATGTGACCGATCAATACTCGCGCGTGGCCGCCAAGACCGATCCGCATTCTCCAGGCGAGTTTCGCGTGGACGGGGTGGTGCGTAACTTCGACGAATTCGGCAAGGCCTTTGGCTGCCACCAGGGTCAGCCGATGATGCCGGACAACGCCTGCCGCGTCTGGTAACCTCCGGCGCAGCTTCGATATCCCGGCTCGGGCGCCTGTCATGGTGCGGGGCCGGGACCCTTCACCGCAAACCAGCGGTTTCCATTTACAATTGCTCAGGATTATCCCTAAAGATCTGTCCGGGCCGTCCCCGCGGCGGCCAGGCATGAAGGAAGCGCATGAAGTTTAGTAAATACGGCCGGGTCGCCCTGGCTCTGGTGGCGTCCCTTGTTCTAGCGTTAGGGACTGATTCCTGTGTCTACGATTACACCGAGGCGTACGTCATCGTCACCGGTTCCCAGTACAATCAGGTCGCTTCTTACCGGGAAGACAACGAGACGGGCTATCTGAATCCTGCGCCGGGGAATCCGCTCAGCTCAGGCGGGACGAATCCGATCCGCGCCATTCTGCTCAATGGCGGACGCTACGTATATGTACTGAACCAGGGCAAGCCGACCGCGGATGCATCGGGCAACATCACCTGGAGCGGGGGCAATGTTTCGCTGTTCAGCATCGGGGGTGATGGGGGCCTGTCGTATCAGCTGTCGTATGCCAGCCAGGGACTGGGGTCGCTGCGCCTGGCGTTGAATGCCAGCGGGACCTACCTGTACGTCCTCGATCAGTATCAGCCGGGAAGCACGCCGAACGTTTCGTCGGCCTCGCCCACGCCGACGGCCACCAATCCCTGCCTGAATACCAGCAACGGCCTGTATTATCCGGCGGGCGACATTACTGTTTTCTCGATTGACGGTTCCACAGGCCGGCTGTTCCTGGTGCAAAACCAGCAGCAGCAGAACAGCCAGGGAACGGATCTGAATTACTTCCCGCTGGGCTGCGGGCCGATCGACTTCCATATGGGATCGGGGTACCTCTATTCCGCCGAGACCAGCGACCCGGCGACCGGTAATAACCAGGTCATCTACGCCTATCAGGCGAGCGCCACCAATGGACAGCTGATCCAGGTGCCCGGCGGATCGCAGCCGGTGACCGGAGCTGTGGGCATCAGCGTCATCGGAGCCAGCGCCAGCGGCAGCTGGATCTACGTACTCGATTCGGCTACCAACACGATTTACACCTATACGGCGGGCAGCAACGGCCTGCTGTCGGCTGCTTCGGGCGGAGCGGTGCCGAATTACTCCGGCACGACCGGCATGACCGCGCTGACAACCGACAGCGCCACCAAGTTCCTTTACGTTGCGAATGCGCAGTCCACCGGCCTGGGCCAGCCGGGCAGCGAAATCTCAGCCTTCACGATAACGGCCAGCTCCGGTGTACTCCAGTTGCTGTCGGGTCAGCCCTTCGGCAGCGGCTCGGTTCCGGTGTGCATCTTTGAGGATCCGTCGCACCAGTACCTGTACACGGCGGATGCGGGCAGCAGCACGGTCACCGGCAGCCTGATCGATCCGAACACGGGCATCCTGACCAACCTGCGCCGAGGCTCGACCTTCAAGACAGTGGGAACGCCGACGTGGTGCCTCTACAGCCCCACTACCGATTGAGGCCTGCGGATAGGATGCACATGAAGTTCAGTAATTTCGGCAAGCGGCTGCTGGCCGCCGCATCCTGCGCGGGCGTTGCGCTCATGATCAGCTCGTGCGGCGCCAGCAACACCGTCGATTTTCTGTACGTGACCAGCAACAAAGCGAATCCCGGCCAGATCAACGTGTACGTGGTCGACTCGGAATCGGGCGGACTCCGTCAGATCGCCGATTCGCCCTATCCTTCGGGTGGGCGCAATCCGGTGTATGAAGTGGCCTCGCCCAACGGGAAGTTCCTGTACGTGGTTAACCACGATGACAACACGGTCGTGATGTTCGCTATCGGGACGGACGGCAAGCTCTATCCCCTGCAGACGGTGACCACCCCTGGCACCGAGCCGGTGGCGCTGGCTCTCAGCCCCTCCGGATCGACTTTGTATGTGCTGGACTACTACGCGCCGGCCGCGCCCGGACAGCCTTCGTATACCGATCTGAATCCCGGGCCGGGAGCGGTGATCGCTTATTCCATCGACGCTACCTCCGGAGAGCTCGGCTCGCCGCTGACCCAGGGGACAGCCAATTATGAGTCCGTGCAGTGCTTCCCCAGCGGTATCTCGGCGACCGCCGATGGCAACTATGTCTATGTAACGAATACCAACGCGGTGGTGGTCACCACATCGCCGCCGGTTACCGGCACGGTTCCCACCCTGCCGGCTTCGTGCCCTGCCTACGGCACAGTTTCCGGGTTTGCGGTCACGTCTTCGGGCAGCGGGTCGTCGCAGACGGTGACCGGGCTGACCGCCGTCGGAGGCAGCCCCTTCAGCACCGGTGCCGGATCCCAGCCCACGGGCATCGTTGCGGATCCCTCCAGCGGATCGATTTACGTGACTGACAGTGCGCTGAACCAGCTCTATACCTTCGGAATCGGGTCGGGCGGTACGCTGGCTCTGACGGCCAGTGCGGCCACCGGCACCATGCCGATGAACGGCACAGTGGTAGCGAACTCCTCGGGCAAGTTTCTGTACATCTCGAATTACATCGATGGCTCGCTGGGTGTTTACTCGCTGGCTTCGGGTACGCCGGCGCTGGTTTCCACCAGCAACGCGGGAGGCTCGGGGCCGCTTTGCCTGCTGGCCGATCCGAACCTCGGACGGTTTCTTTACACTGCCGATTACATCGGGGGATCGGTGGGCGGCTCCCAGCTGAACCCCAGCACCGGGAGCCTGGTCGCCAACCTGGGCTCTCCCTACAGCACGGCCGGACAGCCGACCTGCGTGGCGGCGGTCCCGCACGCCGGCAATCGCAGCGGGCTCTGAGGATCGACGTGTCTCAAGACATACAGCACGGAATTCAGAATCAAGCGGGAGCGACCGGCAACGAGGCTCCCGCGAGGGACGAAGGAAAAGCATGAAGTTGACGAAAATCGGCCAGGGCTTTCTGGTCGCCGCTGCGAGTCTGGGCCTTGGGCTGGGCATTACGTCCTGCAGCCCCAGCGACACCATCGACTATCTCTTTGTCACCTCCAACAGCCCGCAGGGCGAGATCACCTCGTATCACGTCGATTCTTTTTCCGGCGCGCTCAGCGAGGTTTCCGGCTCGCCGTTTCCCTCCGGTGGCGACAATCCGGTCGCTGAGGTGGCTTCGCCCAACCAGCGCAATCTCTATGTCGCGAATCACGACAGCAACAACATCTCCGAATTCGTGATCGGCACGAACGGAAATCTGGTGGCGGGCAACAACTACACCACGGCGGGAAGCGAACCCGTGGCGCTGGCCATCAATCCTGCCGGAACCCTGCTCTTCGTGCTGGATTATTACGGACCGGGCTACAGCGACACGACTCCCGGACCGGGCATTCTGATCGTTTACCCCATTAATTCGGACGGCAGCCTCGGCAGCCCGGTGACCAGCGGCGCCACGCCCTACTCCGGCCTGCAGTGCTTCCCAACGGGCGTAGTTGTCTCGCCCAACGGCGACTTCGTCTACGTGACCAATACCAACTCGGTGATCGTTACCGTCGCAACGCCGACCACCACTCCGGCGACTCCGGCCGGCTGCCCCACGCAGGGAACTATCTCCGGGTTCTCCATCGCTTCCGGCGGCGCGCTGTCATCGCTGGCGGGCAGCCCCTACGCCGCTGGGTCCACACCCACCGGCCTCGCCGTCGATCCCACCAGCCGTTTCCTTTACGCCACTGACAGCGCCCAGAACCAGCTGATCGTCTACACCATTCTCTCCACCGGCGTTCTCAATCCGCTGAACAATGGCCCCTTCACCACTGGCACCTTCCCGGTGGCGGTTGTGGTCGATCCCCGCGATCAGTATCTGTACGTCGCCAACTACAACGGAGCGACCATCAGCGAGTATTCCATCGCACAGTCGACCGGGGCGCCGTCGGCCGGGGCGGCATCGGCCATCAGTACCGGAGCGCCTGGGCCCACCTGTCTGCTGGTCGATCCGGCTCTCGGCCGCTACGTCTACACCTCCGATTACGTGGGCTCCTACATTGGGGGCACGGTCCTGAATCCGAACACGGGCGCTCTCAGCACCACTCAGGGCGCTCCCTACCCGGCGGTTGGCAAGCCGACCTGTGTAGCCGCGGTTCCGCACGGGAACCATGCCACCCAGTACGTTTCCCCGACGGCCGGCCAGTAATTCAGCAGATCAGGAGCGGATTCCGGGTTCCGGAATCCGCTTTTCCTCTTCGTGGCGCAGTCCATCCCCGGCTGCTGTGTTTTCATCGAAATGCCGGGGCACCCGCTGTTGAAGGGGAGTACAATTCTGGCCGCTATACGTCTTCGGATCAGCAGGTTCTGAATCCGATCGGTACTCACCGGAACGCGCCCGCGCGCGCAGGAGGTGCGGTATGCAGTGGACGAACCGATGCATCCTTCTTCTGATGGGAACGGCCTGCGTGGTATCTGTTGCAGGCTGCAAGCGGCACAGCGCCGCTGAGCACTTCTACCTGGTAGCCTCCAACACCAAGCTGGCCTACTGGCAGTCCGCGGCCGCCGGGCTGGACAAGATCAGCCAGGAATATGGCGTACAGACCGCCGTGCGTGGGCCGCAGAACTTCGATCCTCAGGGTGAGGTCGACGAGTTCCGCTCGGTGGAAGCGCTGAAGCCCGCCGGTATCCTGGTATCGGTCACGGATGCGAAGCTGATGCAGCCGGAGATCGACAACGCCATCGCCGCAGGCATTCCGGTGATCACCATCGACTCCGACGCGCCGAACAGCCGCCGGCTCTTCTTCATCGGCACCAACAACCGCGAGGCCGGGCGGCTGGGCGGTCGAACGCTGGCCCAGAAACTCAACGGGAAGGGCAATGTGGTGATCTATACCATCACCGGCCAGCCCAATCTCGATGAGCGCCTGGCGGGCTACGAAGATGCGCTGTCGACCTCGCCGGGTATCCACGTCTCCGACATCGTCGACATCCATGGACAGGCCACCGTCGCCTTCGACAGGACCGAGCAACTGTTGCCTAAAACGGGCAAGGACCGGGTGGATGCCTTTGTCTGCCTCGAAGCTTCCGCGGGCAAGGAGGTGGGCGAGGTTTTGCGGCGTGGCAACGTAAAAGATCGCGTCGTAATTGCCATGGACGTCGATAAGGACACACTCGACCTGGTGAAGGACGGCACCATCGCGGCCACCGTTGCGCAGAAGCCTTTCACCATGGCTTATTTCGGCGTCAAGATGCTGGACGATCTGTACCACGCCCCTTTACCGTCGCTGACCCGGGATTACGATGTGGATCCGTTTTCGCCAATACCCTCCTTTATCGATACCGGGACGACGCTGGTCAACTCCAATAACGTCGATGATTTCCTGCGGGCGCAGCAGGCAGGACATTCGCAATAATTCCGAGCAGGTACGGCAGAAACTGAGCTTCAATGGCGGAACACGTACGGGACAGGCTTACTCAGGCCCTGAGTCGTACACCGTCAACTTGTGTTGTCGAGATGAGGTTAATGCCCGCCGGCCGTGACGGTGAGATCTGCGGCTGCGGCACTTTGCGGAATCTCGACATGGAGCACGTGCCGGCCCGCATCATAGCTCAGCTTTGAAACCGGCTGGCCATTCAGAGTAGCGGCGGCTTGTTCCGAAGGCCAGTCGTAGACGGACACCTGCACCGCATGCCACCACGGTTGCGCAGTGCCGCTCTGCGCGCCAATATGCAGTTGCAGCCGATCCGGCTGCGATTCGCAGGTGTATTCCACGCGCAGATAGTCGCCCTTGCGGTAGTTCATCGTGGTGCCGTCATCCTGATAGAGCGATCCTTTGCAGTCGGGGCCGGGATACACGCGCAGCTCCAGTGGGCCCTTCGGCGTCTCTTCGGTGCTCTGGACCAACGGCTCGGCAGGAATGATGGAGCCGCCCCGCACATAGACCGGGAGCAGATCCGTCTGCGGCCGGACGGTGACCGTCTCCAGCGATCCCACCGACTCCGTGCTTCCCGCCTGCGCCTCCGCGCCCTGCGCGGCCGTCTTGCTCAGCGGTTGCGGAGGCTGGTTGTGCGTGACTCTCTGCCCGGTCCAGTAGTCGTACCAGGGGACCGGCGGAAATATCACGGCATAATCGTCCACTTCATCGGGATAAGGCGGGGGCGCGACCAGCAGATTTGGCCCGAAGAGGAACTCATTACCCGCATCGATATCCAGCGGATGCCGATCGGGCGTGGCATCTGGGAATTCGAGGAACAGCGGCCGCATGATGGGAATCCCGGTGCGCGAAGCGGTCTCTGCTGTGGTGTAGAGATATGGCATGAGCCGGTAGCGCTCTTCGATGTAGTGGCGCCGCACCGCCTCCATCGCCGGACCGCCGACCCAGGGCTCCTGGGGATTGGTGCCTTTCTCGGTGTGGTCGCGCATGATGGGGTTGAAGGCGCCGACCTCCAGCCATTTGGTCAGCAGATCCATCGATGGCGAGCCGGCATAGCCGCCAAGGTCGTCACCCACCAGGTAGTAGCCGCAGAGTCCGAGGCTTTCCAGCATCGGCGTGCTGAGCCGCAGATGCGACCAGGAACTGGAGTTGTCCCCCGTCCATGTCGCCCCATAGCGCTGGCCGCCGACGTAAGTGGCACGGGTCAGCACAAAGGGCCGCTGGTCGGGCTTGAGCGTTAGCAGGCCGTCCCAGGTGCCGCGTGCGTTCTGCATGCCCATAATGTCGTGAACCTCGCGCTGTGTGGTCGTGCGCGGAGCAAAGCCCGGCTCGCTGATGCGATCCACCGCATCGACCGGGATGGTCTTCGTCGGAGAATCGAAGACCGAAGGCTCATTCATGTCGTTCCAGAAGCCGGCCACGCCTTCGCCATAGAAGGTCTTGTAGAGCGTGCCCCACCAGCGGCGCGTGCTCTGCTGCGTGAAATCGGGAAAGACTGACGGTCCAGGCCACACGGTTCCCACATACAGCGTTCCGTCGGGGTTCTTGACGAAGTGATCGCCCGCCACGCCGGAATCAAACGGCGCATAGCCGTGGTTGGGCAGATCGGCGATGTGCAGGTCCGTGATCATGACCAGGTGATACTGCTCTTTCGCGAGTTCCTGCACGAAGTCGGGAAAATTCGGGAACTTCTCTGCGTCCAGGGTGAAGGGACGGTTCTTCACCTGGTAATCGATGTCCATGTACAGCGCGTCCGCCGGAATGCGATCCGCGCGCAGACGATCTGCGATGCCTCTTAGCTCCTCTTCGGTTCCATAGCTATAGCGCGACTGCTGAAAGCCGAGCGACCAGAGTGGCGGGAGCGGTGTAATTCCGGTGAGCCATGCGTAATCCTCCACGACTTTTTTAGGCGCGGGCCCGTAGAGAATGTAGTAATCCAGCGGGCCGCCTTCGGAGCCGAATGAATAAACGTTGCGCAGGGCCTTGCCGAAATCGAACGAACTGCGCCACGTGTTGTCGAGGAACAAACCATAGCTTACGCCGGCGCGGTCGGTCAGGAAGAACGGGATGCTCTTGTAGAGCGGGTCGGTTCCTTCCTGAAAGCGATAGGCGTCGGTGTTCCACATCGTCCATGCGGTGTTGCGCCGGTCGAGCGGGCCGGTCTTATCCCCCAAACCAAAATAGTGCTCATCTTCGGGCATCTGCTTCCACACGCGAAAACCAGTGCTGCCGCTGCCGTCGTCCTGGTGGAACTCGACCGGCCGCGCATCGCTGACGATTGTTTTGCCCGCTTCGTCGAGAACCGTGATCCTGAGACCGTCGCGGCTGACGTGCACACGCAGCGTCCCTGTATCGAAGCCGACGGAAGATGCATCCTGCTGTGGAGTGACGTTCACCCGCGCAGTACGTGCGTCCGGCAGTACGGCCCAGGATGCATCTTCGGGCAGCGTATGCGTGGAAGCCATGGTCACGCGTATAACGTCTTTGCGCAGCGCCACTATTCTGACCATTCCCGGACCGCTCTGGATATCGATGCCGCTCGGCAGCGGCTGGAAGGAACTGAGCTGGTTCATGATGATGGGCTGGGTCTGGGCCTGAATCTGACCAGCGGTTCCGACCATGCCGAAGGCCAGCAGAACAGCACACATCGCACGATGCATTCGCGTTTCCTCCCGGGAGTTTCCCGGACAAGCTCATGAGGAAGCGTGCCGGACACTGGAGTACCCCCTGCTTGTTATATATGGAACGGCCGCGTGAGGGCAGATTCCTGTGCCGGGGCGGGATTTGCCGCGGCACCGGCACGGACCTCTGGCTCAGCCGGACGCTGAGCGCTGCCATCCTCTCTCTGCGCTGGATTTTGCTGCCGTGCCGGCGGCGATCAGGCGTAAGACGAAAACGATTTGGCATTCGCCTCCGCGCGCTCGGCGCGAATGCGAGTAAGATAGCCGTTCTCGCGCAGGGCCTGCAGGGGATCCTCGGCGAGCCCGTGCTGTTTCCTCCATTCGCGTACTGCGGGGCGCACGTCGTGCCAGAAGGCGCGGCGGAAACACTCCTCGGCCTCGACCAGCCGGCAGGACTGCTGCAGTTCTGTCAGTTCCTCGCGATCCACCAGCGCCGCCCGCGCGAACAATTCCTGCGCGGTGCACACGGTCTGCACCATCGCTTCCATCTTGCCCTTGAGGTTGTGGCTCTGGTCCACCATGAAGGCCACCTGCTCGAAGCCGCGTTCGGCCGAGAGCAGCTCATGGAAGATGCGGAAGACTTGGTAGGGGTCGATGGAGCCCAGCGTCAGATCGTCGTCGGCATACCGGCGATCGTTGAAGTGGAAGCCGCCCAGCATCTCTTCGCGCAGCAGCCACACCACGATTTGCTCGATGTTCTGGCTCTGATAGTGGTGGCCGGTGTCGACCAGCACCACGGCCTGCGGGCCCGCATGCCGCGCCAGCAGCAGAGCCATGCCCCAGTCGGCGATATCCGTGTGATAGAAGGCAGGCTCAAACGGCTTGTACTCCACCAGCATGCGTTGGTCAGGACTGAGGGCGGCGTGGGTCGTGCCTAATGCCTCCTCCATCCAGTCGATCCGCTTCCGAATGCTCTGCGTGCCCGGATAATTCGATCCATCCGCAACCCACAGCGACACGTCGCGTGAATGCAAAGCACTGGCGATCTTCACCGACTCCAGCAGATGATCGATGGCCAGCCGGCGCACACCCGCATCCGGATTGCAGATCGATCCATACTTGTATTCCTGGCGCTCGAAGAGATTCGGATTGATGGAGCCGGCGCGCACGCCGTAACGGTCTTCCAGCTTGCGGATCTTCGCCACATCGCTCATGCCGTTGGGCAGGTCCCACAGCACGTGCAACGCCAGAGTGGGGCAGGCGCCCGTCAGCGAGTGCACCTCGGCCGCATCCGCGAACTTCTCTTCGATGGAGGTCGCTGCCTCGGCCTGCAGGAATTTTCCAAAGCGGGTGCCGGTGTTGGCAAAGCCCCACGAGGGAAGCTCGATGCGAAAAGAATCGAGTGCCCGGTTAATGCGATCTTCATGGGTAGGCAAAGCAGCGCTCCTGTGAAGCAGATGTGATCCAACGTTCCTGGTCGCTACGAGTCAGGCGATGCATTGCACCTGGCGCTTTCGACCGTGTACAACGTTGCGGACCAACTCTGCCGGTCTCTTCTCTCTTCATCGACCCTGCACCACGGAGTACAGAGTAACGGGTCCGAGCAGGCCCGACGGCAACAGGGGCGAACCTGCCTTATACGGTTTGACGGCGGTAAAGGTGTATTGGGTCGCAATATTCGGCTGTTGGTCGCCAATCATCCGGTTCACCCATGCGTTGGTGACCTTGATGGCAATTTCGTTCTTACCCGGCTGCAGCGCGGTGCTGGCGTCGACACGGTAGGGAGCGTGCCACACGATTCCGAGCTGCTTTCCGTTCACATCGACCTCCGCGAGATTCTTTACGTCGCCCAGATCGATCCAGACGTGCGCGCCCTTCTTGAACCAGGCGGCTGGAGCGTCGACGGTCTTCGTATAGGTCCCGATACCGGAGAAATACTTCACCCCCGGATCCTGGTTAGCGCTCCAGGAAGCTAATTCATCCAGAGTAATAGATGGTGGGGCGCCCCAGTTCGGCGGGAAGCTGACCTTCCACGGGCCGCTCACCGTGGCCAGCTGAGTCTGAACCTCGGGGGAAACCGTGTGAGACGTCTCCCGTGTCGATTTGCGGAAGACCACGAAGACGGTGCCCCAGGCTTCGAGATCGAGCGGGACCGTGGTGCGTCCATCGGCGATTTTAAAGGAGACGGGCTTCATGGTGCCCGTTTCGGCATACCAAAGCTCAGGCGCTTTGCCGCTGACGCGGAAGGTCGCATCCACTTTTTCGCCGTGATCGCTGCGGTTATCGACGAAGTAGAGGTCGCCATCCGCCAGCCTGCGATGCACAAATTCGAGATGATTATCGCTGTCCGGCTTCGTGTAATCGAAGTCCGGAACTTCGTGCATCGCGGTTAATGCCTGGGCCGGCGTTTGTCCCGCATAGACTGTGCCTTTGCCCACCTGATGTACGCCGGTGCCATCGCCAAACAGCTCATCGTTCAGCTTGTGGAACTCCGCCTGGTCATCGGCGAGGCTCGGATCGTCGGTGGGCTTGGGACCGGCAACTACGGCGCCATCCTCGACCAGCTTGTGAATGGCGCGCAACACCGGCAGCGACATATGCTGGCTGTAAGGGTCGAGTCCCAGCAGCTGATAACTCATGCCGCCCGGCGTGGTGATGCGTCCATCCGCCACGCTTAGTTCGTGGATCAGCCCGTCGGCATTGATGTAGTCGAAGCCATAGCCCGCCGGCACATTCGGCGACTTATTCTGCGAAGATCGCGGTGAGGTTCGAGTCTTCGCCGTAGAAGTACACCAGGTCCGCGGCGAAGTGGCCCTGCTGCAGCAGGTAGCTGCTGCGCGCGATGTAGTCGATCCAGGGACCGGCCTCGCTCGGCCCAGGTTTCATTGCGGTTGAACCACTGGCCGAAGGGTCCGAGCGTAAGCCCCGGCGTCTTGTCGACCAGCGGCTGGTGCGCCGACTCGTGAATGCACGAATGCGGTTGATGCCGTTCAGGAACTCCTGATCGGCGGTGGGCTTCAGCGTCGCCGGCGACCACGCCCACGGCGCGGCGGCCGCGGTCATCGACTCGGCCGCGGCGAGGTTCTGGCCGTAGATATGAGCCACGGATGCCGATTCGCGGTCGTCGGCGTTGTAACCGTAGCTGCTCCTTGTTGACGCCAGGC
This sequence comes from uncultured Acidobacteriota bacterium, assembly GCA_963825195.1. GTDB lineage: Bacteria > Acidobacteriota > Terriglobia > Terriglobales > Acidobacteriaceae > Palsa-343. The sequence goes on along the minus strand of CAWGSD010000005.1, from coordinate 845,009 downwards.
ATCTGCGTCCACATGGCGCTCATCGGGACTTCGTTGAACTTCTTCACCTCCATGCCGTCGGCAACGAAGGCGCGCCCGCTCTCGTGCGATTCGCCGTAGTGGCCCATGTGCCACTCGTGCAGCGTGGCCTCCAACTGGCCATAGTGCTCATCGGCGATCAGGTCGGCGATGGTCTTGCGGAAGTCCCAGAGAAACCGGTCGCTGGCCTCCGCGCTTTCGACGATCTGGCCGGTGAGCACCGGCATCCACGGCACGGGATCGTAGCCGCGCCGCCTGCGTGAACTGTGCGATCATGTTGTCGGTCCAGTTCTGCGAGCCGGCCTCCCAGCTGTCGTTGATCACGTAACGAATGCCGCGCTTGCCCATCAGATCCGGACCGACCGTCTGCTTGTAGCTGTCCAGATAAGTCTCCATGTACTTCTTCACATCGCGGCGATCGAGCTTGTCGACTTCGAGGCCGGTGGCCTCCGCGGTGGCAGGATGATTGGTGATGCCCAGCAGCGAGTAGCCGAAGCGCAGCACGACCCAGTGGCCGGGAGGCGGCGTCCAGTCGAGCGTGCCGTCGGGATGCATCTTTGAGGTCAGATCGATCACGTCGGATTTCTTAATCGCGTCTTCGGGCGGGACGGCAGCGGTGGCAAAGCCGTAAAGGTCCGGTTCAGGCGTGAAGGCCGCCTTCTCCTCGAAGCGGTTGACGCGCGCTCCGGGATAAAGATCCAGTTCGGCAATCTCATAGTTGGTCGGCGGCGGTCCCACCTTGATGCCCAGCGACGCAGGATCGATGCCGGCAGCCCACGCGGGAGGCGGCGGAGGCGGCGTGCGCTGAAACGTCACGCGAAAATATTTCGCCGTGACCGCCGGAAAGGAGACGGTATGCTCCGGAGCTTCGCCTTCGGGCAGCTTCGTGATCACCCGGAAATTCTGCCCGTCATCGCTGGCTTCCAGAGCCTTTTCGGGTGCGGCAATGCCGGTGAGCATGGCAGTGATGCGATTCGGATTCTTCGCCACTATGGTGATGGCGCGGATCGTCTGCGGCTCGGAGAATTCGTATTGGATCCAGGCCTTCTGGCCGGCAGCGGGAATGGGCAGCTCTGTTGTCTTTTCGAGATCGCCGTCCGTGAGCACCGCCTCATCCGGCGCGCCGCCGCTGGCTGTCATCTTCGGATGCAGTGAGTCGAGGGACACGTCGCTGTCCGGTCTGCGATAGGCGATGACAACGGAGTCGGCGTAGAACTGCGGAATCGGCTTCGCGCCCGGAGGCGCATTCAGCAGGTCGTGAATGCCGATATCCTGAAATGCGCCGGTATTGTCGGGCGGATGAGTGAGCCTGCCGGTGAACGGCTTGCCGCCTTCCACATCGGTCTCGCTCCACACATACTTCTTCATGCCCTCGGAGGGCGGGACCCACGGACCGCCCGACTCGCTCCATCCCGGCGAACCGGCAATGGCTTCTTCCATGCCGAACTGATCCGCCAGCGTCGTTGCATATTTGAAAGCATCCTTCCATTCGGGCGTCATGTAGGCAAGGCGCTTCGGCACCACCTGCGGCGTCGACAGCGCAGCGTCGAAATTCTGAAAGCCGACAATGCCAACCCGGTGCATCCAGTCCAGGTCGAGCTTGAATGCCTTCTTTGGTGATGTTGCCGTTCATCCAATGCCACCACACCCGGGGCCGCGCGCTTTGCGGCGGATTCTCAAACCCGCTTTGCAACGAGTCGCCCGCGGGATTCTGTGCTGATGCGGCGCCGAGCGAGGCGAGTGCCAGGGCGGCCACAACCAGCTTCTTCTGACGGTGGTTCATGCGTTCTCCTTGTCGTGCAATGGGGATGCGGAGCACAGCCGCAACCCGGATTTCAATCGCGCCTGTGGCGCAAAGAGGTGGCGATTTCCAAAACGCCCAAAAACCTTAGCACATGGGTGTTTATGTCGGGAAGGAAAATATTTCTGGTTTGAACTACACGCCAGGCCGATATGAATCTGGAGCCGTCGAGCGATATCCGGTCACTGCCGAGTACTTAGGTTGCGGGCCCTTCGGTTAGCGGTTATCCCAACGGCTGCAGTTATGCCCATGGCCTCCGCCTGGTAAGGTCTTCCTGAGGTGGATCGACCGTCGTGGAAGACGGCGCGTCAAAATTTCAAATACGGAACAAAGTTTCTGTTGACATTTCCAGTTTGAAATGGCTATTGTTGCGGCCCATTGGGGCAGAGCGGATTCGCCGACGCGCTGCAAAGCTTCCCCGTGACCTGTGCTGCGGCCCCATCAGCCATTCAGCAAGCGATTTTGAGGAGACCGGAAATGCGAGTACTGCGTATCAGCTTCGGGCTACTGTTTCTGCTGGCTGCCACCGGCACGCTGTTCGCTCAGGCGGGAGCAACGGGCACCATCCTCGGCACCGTGACCGACAGTACCGGCGCCGTGATTCCCAAAGTAAAGGTCACGATCACCAATACCGCAACGGGTGTGCCTTTCCGTACGGTGACCAGCACTGCCGGGGACTATGTGGCGCCTACACTGAACCCCGGCTCTTACGAGGTAGTGGCGGAGGCGCCAGGCTTCCAGAAGTCGGTGACGACCGGCATCACCCTGGCGGTGGACCAGCATATCCGCATTGATTTCAGTCTTAAGCCCGGCGCCGTGACACAGACCATGCAGGTCACGGCACAGGCGCTGACGCTCGATACCGACAGCGCCGCGCTCTCGCAATTAGTGAGCCAGCGCCAGGTGGAAGAACTTCCGCTGGATGGACGCAACTTCGTCCAGTTGCTGTTTATCGGCGCCGGCGCCGTAACCATCGGCGGCGAGCAGGGCACCATGCGCCAGGGCGAAGGAAATGCCATCAGCGTGAACGGCGGCCGGCCCGAAGGCAACAACTTCACCCTCGACGGGCTGGTGAACACCGACACCGCCATGGAAACTCCGGCCATTATCCTTTCCCAGGACGCAATCCAGGAATTCCAGGTACAGAGCGGCGTTTATCCGGCCGAATACGGATTCTCTGCTACCCAGGTGAACATTGTCAGCAAGGGCGGCACCAATTCGATCCACGGATCGATTTTCGAATCGTACCGCGACAACACCTTCGACGCGCAGCCCTTTCCTTCGGCAGAGAATTACATCACCACCACGCCCACCACGCTCGCTCCTCTGAGGCTGAATCAGTTTGGGTTCGTGGCCAGCGGGCCGGTCTACTTTCCCAAACTGTACAACGGGCGCAATCGCACCTTCTGGATGGCCAATTACGAAGGCTGGCGTATGAACAACGGCACGGTTCTGGGAGACACTGTCCCCAACCCGGCGGTGTTGCAGGGCGATTTCTCCGGCGAGACTTATCCGAACCTGGGAACAACCAACGGTATTGCCCTGCCTGGCGGTCCGCTGCCGAATTACGGTACGCCGCAGTGTACGGCTCTGCTCGGGCTGGGCTATAACTGCATGCCCGTCGATCCGCTCACCGGCGACCCCTTCCCCGGCAACAAGATTCCTTCCGCTCGCTTTACCTCCAGAATCGGACAGGTTGCAGTCGCTAACGGCTATTGGGGCGCGCCCACGGTGGCCAACCAGCCGGAGGGTGTCACGAACTACATCGTAACCATTCCCGGCCCGCTGCACATGAACCAGCAGACCTATCGCGGCGATCAGGACCTGGGGAGAGTGGGCCACCTCATGGGCCGGTACACCTATTCCAATTACGTAAACCAGGCCAACTACAACTCCGGCTCGTCCGTGCTTGGACTCGAGCAGTATTTCGAGAAAGGTATATCCTGGGAGGTCTCGCACACCATCAACCTGGGCCAGTCGCAGGTGAATAACTTCCGCTTCGGATATCTCTCGGCGAATGCGCCGGAGGGCTCCGCAGCGCCGCCTGCCTCCGTCATTTCGGCCCTCGGCGAAACCGGGACATTTACCAAGTTCGCGGCACTGCAGCAGACGTGGCCCAATGTTGGTTTGACAACCTACTCGAGCGGCGGTGGACCGGTGAACTCCTATAGCGGCTCATATAGTCCTCAGTGGGAGTTCGCCGATTCGTACACATGGATAAAGGGCCGACACACCATCGGTCTGGGTATCGATTATCGCCACTGGACCATCACTCGCAACCTGGATGACGATTTCTACGGCGACTGGAGCTTCAGTTCGTCCAACGTCACGACCAACAGCGCGCCAATCCCGGCCGGCTATCCCGGCGCCGGAACCTCGAGCTGCCCCAACGCGCCGGTATCTGTCAACGGCGGAGCACCGGCTCCGCTTTGCGGCACCGGCAACGCTGTGGCGGACATGATGCTCGGCTACTACAGCGGTGTCGGCGGATTCGTTCCCGGCCCGCTGAGCCCGACCAACCAGGCTGGCAACCCGCAGACCCACATCTACAACTATCTGGGGCCTTACTTCGAAGACGACTGGAAAGTCAGCAAAAAGCTAACCATCAATTACGGCCTGCGGTGGGATTTCCGGGCCGCAACCACTGCGGCGCAGAACCACTTCTTCTGGCTGGACACGACCAACCCGAACGGCGGTTTGTGCTATGCCGACCCGCAGTTATCCACCGATGGGGTTGCTCCCGGCCAGGGCATTCTCTCGACACCCGACCCTGTCCTTCGCTACTGTGGCTCCGTGCCGCGGCCCGGCCAGAAGACACCCTTTGCGCCGCGATTCGGTGTTGACTATCGCCTGACCGACAAGACGGTCGTTCGCGGCGGATACGGGATCTTCTACACCTCCTATGAGGGCCGCGAAATCGACGACTCCGCGGACATCTATCCCTACAGCATCCGCAACAATCTCAGCCCCGCTTCGACTCCGATTCCCTCGCTCGATCCCAAACTAAGCAACCAGTTGTTCGTTCCCTACACCAACCTGGGGCCCTTCCCCGAAGCCTCGCTGTCGTTCATCGCCGTCATCGAGTCGGAAAATCCCCTCGATCCTTACGTCCAGCAGTGGACTTTGTCGGTAGAGCGCGAGATGGCAAGGAACTCGACGCTCGAGGTGAACTACATCGGAAGTCACTCCGTCCACCTGCTCGATCGGCACAACATCGCCCAGGCAAACGACCTGACGCCCCCGCAGGTGGCGTTCTGCAATCAGACAGATTCCAGCGGCAACTACGTGAACCTGACGGTTGCTCCTTGCCTCTACTCCAGCCGGCTGCCTTATCCAAACTTCAACGGCACTTACATCGACAGCGACTTCCACGGCTACTCTAACTACAACGCGGGTAACATCAAGTTTGAGCATCGCGCCAGCAATCTGGCCCTGACCGCAGCCTTCACGTGGGCCAAGAGCCTCGATGACAAGTCCGCGACCGCCGGAGCGGGTGCCAGCCTGACCGGATACGAGGGCTACATGGACAACCACAGGCCGAACCTGGATTATGGCCCCTCGGACTTCGACGTCCCCACCCGGTTTGTGGCCAGCTACGTCTACAACCTGCCGTTTGGACGCGGTCAAAGGCTTGCCTCCGGAGTCAACCGCGTAGCCAATGAAGCCGTCGGCGGATGGGAACTGACCGGAATTACCACTCTGCAGAGGGGATTCCCCTACAGCGTGTCCGCCGGGGATATCGATGGCATCACCGGAACCGGCGGCAACCGCGCCAACCTCGTGCCGGGCTGCCACATTCACCAAAATACTTACACAGGGGTGCTGGGGCAGTTCGGCCGTCTCAATCCGAACTGCTTCACCCAGCCCGAGCTCGGCACCTACGGAAACAGCGGCCGCAATTTCCTGACGCAGCCTGGCATCAACAACTGGGACCTGGGACTAGCCAAGAACTTTTCGATCACCGAAAGAGCCAAATTTGGGATCAAGATGGATGCGTTCAATGCCTTTAACCATCATCAGTACGCGCAGGATGTCGGCGGCCTGCTCGTAGCTGGATCGAGCGGCAACGAACCAGTCTCGGCGGGCATAGGCGCATCCAACTTCGGGCTGATCACGGGCACATCCTCCGCCCGCATCCTTCAGTTCGCCGGAAAGATCACATTCTGACTTGTCGGCTGTTTACAACACTTCAGACCCCCGCCACGCCCTTGCGGCGTGGCGGCCGTTTTCATCCGGGAGTTACACTCCAGCCATGATTTGTACCCGGTGGGGCCTTAGCCTGCTGCTGGCGCTCATCTGTCTTTCTCCGCCGGCAGCGCGAACGCAGACCAGTGCCGGCGACGACCCCGATCGATTGGCCAACGACGGCCAACAGGCCCTCGCCGCCGGCCATTTTGCCGAGGCGGGCGCCGACTTCGAACAGCTCGCGAAACTCCATCCTGAGGTCGCCGAGGTTCACGCGACCCTGGCCGCCATTTACTTCAAGCTGCGTGAGTATCAGCTCTCCGTGCGCGAGGTTCGCACCGCGCAAAAGATCAAACCTGGCCTGCCTCGACTCGACACCCTCCTGGGTCTGTCATTATCCGAACTGGGCCGGTACCAGGAAGCACTGCCGCTGCTCGAGAAAGGATTCAGGCAATCCGGAGATTCCCAGACCAGGCGCATGTGCGGGTTGCAGCTCCTTCGCGCCTACACTGGCCTGGGCCGCGATGCTGACGCGGTGGAAACGGCACTAGCCCTCAACCGCTTCTATCCCGACGATCCCGAGGTCCTCTATAACACCGGCCGCATCTATGGAAACTTTGCTTACCTGGTGATGGAGAAGCTGCACGACAACGCGCCCAACTCCATCTGGATGCTGCAGGCGCAGGGCGAAGCCAACGAGAGCCAAAAAGACTACGACGCTGCTATCATCGCCTTCAACCACGTTCTTGAGCTCGATCCAAAGCGTCCGGGTATTCACTACAGGCTCGGGCGCGTCTACCTGGCGCGCTTTCGCGATACGCGTAAGACAGAGGACCAGGAAGCCGCCATCCGCGAATTTTCCGCAGAGCTGAGTGTCGATCCGCAGAACGACAACGCCGCCTATGAACTCGCCAATCTGAACGCTGAGAACGGCAACAACGATGAGGCGCAGCGGCAGTTCGAGGCGCTTCTCGCGCACTTTCCTGACTTTGAAGAAGCGCTGGTGGGCCTGGCCGGTATTGATCTCGCCAATCGGCAGCCGCAGGCGGCCGTGCCTCTGCTGCAGCACGCCACGCGCCTCCGTCCCGATGATGAAGTTGCATGGTGGCGTCTGGCGCAGGCCGACCGTGCCCTGGGCAACAAAGAAGGACAGGCGCAGGCGCTGGCGGAATTTCAAAAGATTCACAGCACCATTCCTGTTACCTTGCGCAGTCCGAATGCCGTGAATGAGATTACGCCGCAGAAGCTCGACGCGGAAGCTCATCCATGAAGGTAAGGGCGGCGGCAGGTTTCGGATTGAAGACCCGGAGGCTCAGTATGCTATGCAGAACGACAGGGCTGGCAGTGGTTGCAGCGTGCCTGCTCATAGTGTCAGAGGCCCTGGGCCAAAATGCGCCGTCGGGCTCGATCGAGATCGACTGGAACAAGACCATTCTTGTTTCGAAATCGACGCCGACTCTGCAGGTCGTGACCAACCCCATGCTGAACCCTGGCTCGCCCATCCACGACGGTGCCTTCTCCGCGCTGAAAGCCCTGGGGGCGGACTATGTGCGCTATGTTCCGTGGCTGCCGTATCCGAAGGTTGCCGTAGCGGAGTTACAGCCCCCGACCCCGGATCACACCTCGTGGGATTTCACTTATATCGATCCGGTGACAAAGGACTTTCTGGCCGCAACGGAGGGGCATTCCACCATCATCAACTTCAGCACCATTCCCGCGTGGATGTTCAAGACCGATAAGCCCGTCGCCTATCCCGACGATCCGAACCAGGTGTTCTGGGATTACACGCAGGGAACGGAACTGCGCGATGCGACCTTCAGGGAGCTGGGCGACTACTATGCGCGCCTGGTCAGCTGGTTCACCCGTGGCGGCTTTACCGATGAGAACGGCAAGCGGCACGATTCCGGATACCACTATCATGTCCCTTACTGGGAAGTCCTGAACGAAGTCGACTTCGAGCACCATACTACGCCGGAGCAATACACGAAGCGTTACGACGCGATTGTCTCTGCCATCCACAAGGTAAGCCCTGAGACGAAGTTCATGGGCCTTGCGCTGGCGGAAGCCGGCGGAAACCCTCGTTATTACGAATATTTCCTGAACCCGAAGAACCATCAGCCCGGTACGCCGCTGGACTTCATCTCCTTTCACTTTTATGCCTCGCCGGCCCTCGATGAGGGGCCGGACAGCTGGCAGCACACCTTCTTCGATCAGGCCAACGGCTTTCTGGCCACGACTCGCTTCATTCTTGCGATTCGCGACCGCCTCTCGCCCGAAACAAAGATCGACACCGACGAACTGGGGGTGATTTTGCCTACGGATGGACAGGAGATCCGGGCAAAGAAAGCTCTCCCGGATCACATCCCGCATATTTACTGGAACGCAGCTGGTTCTCTTTACGCTTACTTATTTGTCGAGTTATCGAAGTTAGGTGTGGATGTGATCGGCGAATCGCAGCTGGTGGGGTATCCTTCGCAGTTTCCCAGCGTCTCGATGATCGACTATAACAATGGCAAGCCCAACGCTCGCTACTGGGTCCTCAAGGTTATCAGGGATAACTTCCATCCCGGCGATCGTCTGGTAGCGGCCGGGCCGCATGGTGACGCCCCGGAAGATGTAGTTGTACAAGGTTTCGTCACGCCTGAGGGTCATAAGATTCTGCTTGCAAACAAGACCAACACCGAGAAGAAGGTGACGGTTCCGCAGGATTTTGCCAATGCGGATTTCCTCACCGTCGATGGCGATACGGGCGACGATCCTCCGCAATCGGGGTCGATCAGTGGGACGGAGCTGACATTGGCGCCCTTTGCGGTTACGGTGCTGAAGACGCACTCAGAAGGCGAGGCACGATGGCGGTAAACGGGCTGCGCGTGGGACTCTGCGGCATTGGCCTGGATGCCTACTGGCCGCAGTTCGCAGGCCTGCGCGATCAACTTGAGGGCTACCTGGGCAAGGTGCAGGAGCGCATCGGCAAGATGGACGTCGAGGTGGTGCCGCTGGGGCTTGTGGATACACCGCAGCGCAGCGTCGAGGCCGGCAGAGCGTGCCGACGCGCCGACATCGACGTTTTGTTCCTCTATGTCACGACCTATGCGCTCTCCAGCACCGTGCTGCCGCTGGTGCAGCGAGCCAGAGTGCCGGTCATCGTGCTGAACCTGCAGCCAGGCCCCGCCATCGATTACGAGGCGTTCAATCGCCTGCCCAATCGGACTGCGATGACCGGAGCGTGGCTCGCCTGGTGTTCCGCCTGTCCGGTACCGGAAATCGCCAATGTGCTGCGACGGGCGCGGATACCGTTTCATCAGGTGACGGGCGCCCTCGACGATGAACCGACCTGGCGCACGATCGACGAGTGGATTGCCGCGGCAAAGGTTCGTTCGGTACTCGCGAATAACCGCCTCGGCTTATTCGGCCATTACTACGGAGGCATGCTCGACGTTGCGACGGATACCACTCAGGTTTCCATCACCTTCGGCAGTCACATTGAAATGTTGGAAGCCGACGAACTTAGCGCTCTGCGAGCAAATTTCAGCGACCAGGAGATCGCGCGGCGCGTGCGTGATTTCGAGCAGCACTTCGATATCCAGCCGGATTGCTCTGGTGCCGAGTTAGATCGCGCCGCGCGCACCTCGCTGGCACTCGATCTCCTGGTTGAGGAGCGCGACTTACAGTCCCTTGCCTACTACTACAAGGGCAGCGGGGTCGAAGCCAACGAGGACACCATGAGTTCCATCATCCTCGGCACCTCACTGCTCACCGCGCGCCACATTCCGGTCGCCGGCGAGTATGAGGTCAAGAACGTACTCGCCATGAAGATCCTGGACAGCTTCGACGCCGGTGGTTCCTTTACCGAGTACTATGCCCTCGACTTCGCCAACGACATTGTATTGATGGGGCACGATGGGCCGGGCCACATCGCCATTGCGGAAGGCAAGACGCGCGTACGCCCGCTTGACGTCTATCACGGCAAGGTCGGACGCGGCCTGTCTGTCGAGATGTCGGTGCGCTACGGTCCGGTAACGCTGCTCTCCGTGGTCGACGACCGGGAGCGCGGCTTCCGCCTGCTCGCCGCTGAAGGCACTTCGGAAGCCGGACCGACGCTGGCCATCGGCAATACCAACTCACGCTACCGTTTCTCGACCGGTGCGCGGCAGTTTGTCGAGCGCTGGAACCAGCAGGGCCCCGCCCACCATTGTGCGGTGGGCGTTGGGCACATCGCATCGCGCATCGAGAAGCTGTCCCGGCTGCTGGAAATCCCCTTCGTGCAGATCTGCTGATGGTCTGCTTGTTACTGCTGCGAGACCGGCAGCTGCAGGGTCTGCGCCCCAGCATGCAGCGGGTACTGGTGGTTTTTCCAGCTAAGCTGGCCATCTAACCCGGCCGGCAAAGTAATAGTAGCCGTCCACTGCGCACCGTCGCGCTGATAGACCGCGTGGATCACTCCGCCTGCATGGGGCATGGATGCATCCAGATGTTGCAGCTTGCCCAGGTGTGGCTCGATCAGCACTTTTTTAAATCCCGGTTCTGCGGGACGAATGCCGGCCACCAGCGTCAGCAGGTCGTAATTAGGGCTTGCGCTCCACGCATGGCAGTCGGACCGCGTCGGCTCCGGGTTCTCCGCCCACGTGCTCAGGCCCAGACGGAGCATGTTATACCACGGTCCAAGCTGGTCGAGATATAAGTCAGCCAGGCCCGCGTGCTCCAGCGCGCGGCTGAGATAGAAGCGGAAGTAATAAGTCGGGGCCGACATAGGCGGTACCGCTTTGCCATCGAGCGTCGTCTCGGTCTTTTCGTTCGAAGCCAGCAGCCGCCGCAGAATCGGGGCCTGCTGGTCGTGCGGCGCCACATCGAGCCACACCGCCAGCATGTTTGCTTCCTGACTGTAGCTTTTCTTCGCCGGTGTATCTGCATAGAGCCCGTACTTAGAGTCCCAGTTCTCGCGATTCAGCGCTTCGCTGGCTTTCCGAATCATTGCCTGATACGCCTGCGCACGCTCCTGGCTGCCGTAGCGTGACTCCAGGTCCTCCGCACCGTGCAGCGCTTCAATAAACTGCAGCGTCAGGAACGTCGATCCTCCATCCGCCTCCTGTGGCGGCACACCATCGGGATAATCCGCGGTCCAGTCGCCGAACTCCCACCAGTGCATGCGGCCCAGCAATCCGTCAGGACGCTGCTGCGCCGCGAACCAATCCAGCACCGTGCGCGTATGGGGCAGCGTCTCCCTGACCAGCGGCAGATCGTCGACATACATCCAGTAGTCGTGCACCATGCCCACCCAAAGCAGTGAGAAAGTAGGAATGAACTGCGGCAGGGCCGAGGGGTAGCGGCTCTGCGTGATCCCTTCCGGAGTCCGCGAGTCGTCGATATTAGTGATGGCCTGTCGCGCCAGCCGGCTGTCACCCGCCATTGCATACGAGATCAGGGCCTGGATGCGCGTGTCGCCCACATACTGCAGCTGCTCCCAGTAGGGCGCATCCATATACGTCTCGTGCGCGCAGAGACGAGCCGTGCGCCAGCCTGTGCTCCACAGGCGGTCCAGCTTCGGTATGTCGCCGCTGATGGCGGCCTTCGCTTCAAACGGATACGCGGAGAACCAGGCGCGCAGTCCGTCCAGGCGCAAGGGCGCGTCCTTCGTGGTCACCTCGATCTGCAGGTAGCGCCAGGTCCGCCACCACAGCGGCTGGAACTGCTCCGCATCGCCGCCGCCCGCGACGAACTGATCGGTGATGCCTTCGATATGCCGCCCCTCGATCTCGTTCCGATTACCCTTCTCCCCCTGCGCGTCATAAAGCGCCTCGGAGTAGGTGACGGAAATCTGCGCGTCTTTGCCTCCGCTCACTGTCAACTCGGGATACGCGGTCTGCAACACACCATGATCCAGGAGCAGAGTAACGTGCGAGTTCGCCGGAATCTCCAGGGGCTCGGCAGGGAAAGGCGGCAGCGAAGGCAGGCCCTCCGCACGTACTGGCTTGCCGGCATCGACCAGGCGATGCTCCATCGGCGGGAGCAAGTCCTGCACCATCTCCCAGTTGTTGTCGGCGTCCTGTGCCTCGCGCGTGGCAGCGCGGCCGATTGGTTGCGGTGTCACCCAGCCCGTATCGTCGCCGGGCTGGTCCCAGGCCCAGTCCACCACTCGCCCGTCGATTCTCTCTGCGGGACCGGCGGCATAGTATCCCTGCGCGCCCTTGTGGCCCAGCGCGCCCCGGCCGGGCTCGTCGCGTACCTGCCAGTCCTTTCCGGTATTCACCGCGGCTTCAGCGTCGGTGTCTCCCTGCATCAGAAATCCGGTGCGGTCGCTCATCTGCGCCACGGGGGCAAGCTCGCCAAAGTCCCACACCACCGCGGCGATGACGTTCCGGCCCGGCTGCAATAACGGCGCAAGGTCGACCGTCTCGAAGCGCCAGTGAAACAGATCTCCCCGGGCCGGTCCCTCGGCGGCATACTTACCGTTCACATGCAGCAGATACCGGTTGTCGGCGCTTACGTGGACCCAGTAGTGGGCGGGCACGCTGTCCAGGGTAAGTTCTCTGCGAAAATAGAAGACTCCGGGCGCCCTGGGGAGAACTGCCGGGCTCGCGATCCAGGATGCAGGCCATTGCGAAGCGATGAGATGAGGGTCGAGCGGGCGCTGAGTTTGTGCGCCGGCAACCAGAGAGCAACTAAGCACAACCAGCAGCAGCATGCGGGGCATGGCTGCGAGAGTAACAGGATGGAATCGTGCCGACCAGAAACCACAGAATTGCCGTCCGTTCATGAACCTTCCTTGTGCGGCTTTTCGTGAGCCGATTTCGCCGCATTTTCGATAGGTAAATATATTGCCATATAGATATACACTGTGATATCCGTGATACGCGGAGAAGGGAAAGCAGGGAAATTATGTCCACATCCATAGCCGAAACGCGCACGAAGCTGGTCCATCTGGAGGACCGGTGGGACGACACCGTGGCTCGCGGAATGGATGAGCCGGAGCTGCTGCGTTATCGTTCCAACCTGCTCGGTTCCGATCTGCGCATTACCAACTTTGGCGGCGGTAATACCAGTTCCAAGATCGCCATGCCGGATCCGCTGACGCGCGGGAATGTCCCGGTGCTTTGGGTGAAGGGAAGCGGCGGCGATTTGGGCAGCATCAAGCGTTCCGGTTTCGCGACCCTCTACCTGGATAAGCTGCTGGCCCTCGAATCCCTCTATGGTGGCGCCGAGCGCGAAGACGAGATGGTCGACTTCTACCCGCTCTGCACCTTTGGGGTAAACCCGGTCGCGGCCTCCATCGACACTCCCCTGCACGGGTTCCTGCCTTTCGCTCATGTCGATCACCTGCATCCCGACTGCGCCATTGCGCTGGCCGCGGCTGCCAATGGCCGCGACAAGATGGAGGAGTTCAATCAGAAATTCGGCCACAAGCTGATCTGGGTACCGTGGCAGCGGCCCGGCTTTGAACTGGCCATGATGCTCAAACACGCCGTCGAAAAAGAGCCGTCGTGCGATGGCATCGTGCTTGGCGGCCACGGTTTGTTCACCTGGGGCGACACGCAGCGTGAATGCTATCTGAATACGCTGACCATCATCGACCAGCTCACCAGTTTTATTGAAGAGCATCTTCAGCAGAAGGGCAGTGGCATCTTTGGCGGACAGCAGTACGCCTCGCTGCCCAACCGCCGCGCGGTCGCCGTCGAAGTTCTGCCCTGTCTTCGCGGCCGCGTAGGGCAGAATAAGCGCCTCATCGGCACCTTTACCGATTTGCCCGAGGTGCTGGAGTTCGTGAACTCAGCCGACGTGGAGAGGCTGGCGTATCTGGGCACGAGTTGTCCGGATCACTTCGTCCGCACCAAGATTCGGCCTATGTTCGTTCCGTGGGATCCCGCGACCGGCACCGCTGAGCTGAAGAAGCATATCGAAGCGCGTCTTGCGACTTACCGCCAGGAGTACGCGGAGTACTACAGGAAGCATGTCGAGCCCGCGTCTCCCGCGATGCGCGATCCTAATCCGGCCATCGTGCTCATCCCTGGCATTGGCATGTTCAGCTTCGGCAAGAGCAAGCCTGAATCGCGCATCGCCGGCGAGTTTTACGTCAATGCCATCCACGTGATGAAAGGAGCAGCGGGGCTGCAGGGCGAGAGTATCCCGTCGCTCCTGCCGCAGTGCGGATCCGATGCGCTGGCCGAAGCCTTTGAGACTTACAGTAATTACGTTGCGCTGCCGTCGCGCGAAGCCTTCCGCATCGAGTACTGGGCGCTCGAAGAGGCCAAGATTCGCCGCCAGCCTCCCGAAAAAGAACTGAGCCGCCAGATCGCTCTGGTGGTCGGGGGAGGCAGCGGCATCGGCCGCGAGGTTGCGCTGCTCGCCGCTGAGCGCGGCGCGCACGTCGTTGTAGCCGATCGCGATCATGCCAGCGCCGCTCAGGTCGCCGACGAAATCAGGAAATCCTCCGGAAAAGAAACGGTGCTGGCTTCGCCGGTCGACATTCGCAGCCGCGATTCGATACGCGAGGCGATGCGGGCGACGGTAGAGCAGTTTGGCGGACTCGACATTCTGGTGAACACTGCGGCGCTCTTTCCTTCCTCGCCGAGCGGCGTCATTTCCGAGGAGCAGTGGGCGCTTACCCTGGAAGTGAATGTCACGGCCAACTTCCTGCTCGTCGAAGAAATCGGCAGGCTGCTGCGCGATCAAAACCTTGGGGCCAGCATCGTCCTCACCAGCTCTGCGAACGCCGTTGTGCCCAAGCGTGGTTCTGAGGCCTACGACGTCAGCAAAGCGGCACTGAGCCATCTCATCCGCGAACTGGCTGTCTCCCAGGCGCCGCTGGTGCGCGTCAATGGCATCAGCCCCGCGACCGTCGTCAAAGGCTCGACGATGTTCCCGCGCGATCGCGTCCTCGCCTCGCTGCGCAAGTACAACATCCCTTTCGAGGAGTCGATGAACGACGATGAGCTGCGCGGCGCGCTCGCTGCTTTCTATGCGGAGCGTACGCTGACGCATCAACCCATCGACCCACGCATCTGCGCCGAGGCCATCCTGTTTCTCGCCGGCCCCAAAACGCCCTGCACTACGGGCCATCTCATTCCCGTCGATGGCGGCCTCACCGATGCCTTCCTGCGCTGAGGACAAATTTCCTCCATGCCCGGCAGCCCACTCCCGATCATCGTCGCCATCGACTTAGGTGCGGAGAGCTGCCGAGTATCTCTTTTGCAGTGGGATGGGCGATGAGCCGCGCATCGAGCTGATTCATCGCTTCAGCAATGCTCCCGTCGCGAACGGCGATTCGCTGCACTGGGATTTCGACAGAATCCTCGTGGAGACACAGAAAGGGCTGGCACGATGCGGACGAGCCGCCGCTGCTCCCATCGCCTCCATCGGCGTGGATGGCTGGGCCGTCGACTACGTGCGGGTGAATGAAGAGGGACTGCCGCTGCACCCTCCCTCTTGCTATCGCGATCCGCGCACCGAAGCAACCATGCGGGAAATGGAGGAGCGCTGTTCGCCGGCGGAACTCTACGCTCTTAGCGGGGCCCAGCCGCTCCGCATCAACACCGTCTATCAGCTGATGGCCGACGCGCGCGCAGGCGTGCCCGATTCTGCGCCGTGGATCAATTTGCCGGAGTATCTGCTGACGCAGACTCGGCGGCCGCGCTGTGGCCGAATACACCAACGCCACGCATACAGGGCTCGTGGACATTCACAACCGAAGCTGGAGCCCGGAGATCTTTCGCCGCTGCGGCCTCGATATCGAAGCTGCTCCCGAACTGGTTGCAACCGGCACAGAGGTCGGCCAGCCAGGCAAGCTGTCTGCGGGAGGCGGTGCATTCCTAGACACGCGGCTGATTGCCACGGCCTGCCACGATACGGCGTCCGCGGTTGCGGCGATTCCGCTCGACAGCGACGACTGGGCCTATATCAGCTCCGGCACCTGGTCGCTGGTAGGAACACTGCTTGAGACGCCTGTGACCACGCCGGACGCGTGTGCCGCAGGATTCACCAACCAGGGTGCAGCTGGGAACCGCATCTGTTTCCACAAAAATGTGAATGGGATGTGGCTGCTGAAGCAGACGATGGAGCAGCTCTGTGCCGGCGACTCGCAGTGGCCGATGGCGGAACTCGTGGCCGCTGCCGAAGCTCTGCCGGCTCCCGATGCTCTGCTCGACGTCGACGAACCGGATCTTCTGCTGCCCGGTGCGATGGCCTCACGCATCAACGCGCAGCGCGTCAGCCGTGGCCTTCCAGCTCTGCCGGAGAATGCTGCGGCCATGCCTCGTTTCGCGAGCCTCATCTTTCACAGCCTCGCCGCGCGCTATGCCGAAGTGCTGCGCAACGCGGAGCGGCTCACCGGCAAGACCTTTCGACGCGTTGCCATTGTCGGCGGTGGCAGCCTGAATCGCTTTCTCAACCGGCTGACGGAGCAGGCGACTGGCCTGGAAGTTTTCTGCGGGGTCGCCGAAAGCTCCACCATCGGCAACTTCGCGATTCAGCTCGCGACACTGGAAGGAAATCCGAATGAGCCGAAGAGAATTGCCCACTGGGCGCACATCCTCACCGCGCTGCGCCAGTGCTGACTGCCCGGAGGGTGCAGCGATGAAGATTTCCAATAGGGAAACATGATTGTGATACTCTGCAAGCGTGAGGTAACCCGTTGCCACAGCCCAAGATCAAGCGCCTGTACCTCATCCCCATCCTCTCCAAGGCGCTCGACATCCTGGAACTGCTGCAGACGGAAAATCAGCCGCTGACCCTTGAGGCTATCTTCCAGCGCTCCCACATCTCCAAGACCAGCATCTATCGCATCCTCAAGACCTTCGTGCATCGCGGCTATGTCGCGCAGACGCCGGATGGGTCCTACCGGCTGGTCTCCAAGCCCAGAAAGATCCGCTTCGGCTTCGCCGGCGAGAGCGCAGAGATGCCGTTTTCTGAAGCGGTGAGCAGCAGTCTGCAGGCAGCCGCCGCGGCTTCCGGCGTGGAGTTGATCGTTCGCGACAACCGCTACGATGCCGACACGGCGCTCAAAAACGCGCGCGAGTTTGTGACCGAAGGCGTCGATCTGGTCATCGAGTTCCAGATCGAGGAACGCATCGCGCCTCTAATCGCGCACACCATCTCGCGGGCTGGTATCCCGTTGATTGCCGTCGATATCCCTCACCCCAGTGCCGTCTATTTCGGCGTCGATAACTTCCAGGTTGGCTTCGAAGCCGGAGAACTGTTGGCCCACCATGCGCTGCAGGTATGGAAGGGCAAAGTTGACTGGGTGCTGGGCCTCGACGTGGCGGAGGCCGGCACTTTCGTGCAGAGCCGCATCTCCGGCGCCTTCGAAGGCATCCGGTCGTTGCTGCCCGCCATTCCGCAGCGCTGCTACGTGCGCATGGACGGCCGCGGCATGCGCCAGACCAGCGCGCAGATTGTCTCCGATTTCATGCAGCGCCACGGTCGCACCGACCGCATCCTGATCGCCGCGGCCACCGATACCAGCGCGTTAGGAGCGCTGCAGGTGACCCGCGAACTGAGCCGCGAAAAATACGTTGCCATTGTTGGACAGGACTGCATTCCCGAAGTGCTCGAAGAGATGCAGAAGAAGAAAGGGCCGCTCATCGGATCGATCTCCCATGAAGCGCACACATACGGGCCGCGTCTTATCCAGCTGGGTGTAACGCTGCTCCGCGGAAATACGGTTCCCCCCTACAACTACGTACAGCATCGCGTCGTGACTCCCGCCAATGTGCCCGCTGAGCACGCCGCTGCCAGCGAGCCGGAAGTCGGCGAACTGGAAGTCGCGCGGTAAGCGCCACGTTTCTCGGCATCACCGCAGATAGAAGACCTCCCGCATCATGGGGAACCGCTCACCGGGCCGGGTTCCTTCCATGGGCGCAAAGTAGGCAGCCATCGCTTCCTGCCAGCGCGTGTTCACGGGATCGTTCTCGATCTGCCGCCAGGTCGTCTCGAAATCCTGCTCGACGCGCATGGACAGCACCAGCAGTTCATCGCGTCGAAAGATCGAATACTCGGTAATGCCCGCTCGCTTCAGCAGCGCCAGCATCTCCGGCCAGACGTGTTGGTGGCTCTCGTCATACGCCTGACCCATGCCCGGCTTCAACCGCAAAAGAAATGCGACTCGTTCCATCGGTTCGTCTCCTGGTCAATACTCCTGGCGCGCACGCCGTTCGCAACCGGCCGGAAGTCTCTGGCTCCCGCTACCGAGCCACCCGAATCACTCCGGTTCCCCGGCCGGTCCGCTCCATGCGAGCAGTTTTCCGCAAATTTTATGATCATGTGCTATCATTCCGGCGCTTTTTAATGAGCGTTTTCACGAACGATGAAACGCAGCTAATGGCCAGTGGTCGGGGTACGCTACGAAACTCGCAGTCACGTCCTCGATCTTCTCCGTCGCGCAAAAAACCATCCAGCAACAAGGAGGATCAGTATGCCAGATTCATCTTTTCTCGTCGGCATCAGGTGTTCCATGGCTCTTCTCCTGATCGGTTCCGCAGGCACTCTCGGCGCCCAGGTCGTTATAACGCCCACCACGCCGCAGGTCGGCTCCTCGAATCCGGCCACTGCGGCGCCGCTGGTGCCGCGGCCCACCACCAGGCCTTGCGTCGTGCAGTTATTCCAGAACCTCGAATTTGCCGACTTCAATCTGAAGAGTTTCGACTACACGCCGCCGGCAAACTGCCCGGGGCCCTGGTCGAAGGTCGTCTTCACCGCTGACTTCACCGTAACCGCCGGCAGGCAATTTGATCGCACCGCGGCCTTCTATCTGGGACACGCCAACATCTATTACGGAACCACCGCGGAGCCGCGCAGCACGCTGAGCCCCTCCTGGCACGTCGAGAACGACGTTACGGATCTGTCCGCAATCTTTAAGTCTTCTCAGGTCGGAGAAGCCAACCTCGGCAACTTCGTGGGAGTTTCCGGAGGTGTGGATTACACCGGCATCATTTATGCCAATGCCGAGCTGGAGTTCTATCCGGCGGATTTCCGCAATCCCGCGGCGCGCACGCCGGACATCGTCGTCCCAGTGAATGGATCGGGCGGTGACGCCGGCACGCTGAACACCAGCTCGGACCAGATCACGCAATCGCTCGACTTGCCGCAGAACGTCGAGAGCGTCTATCTGGACGTGATCGCGCAAAGCCAGATCGGCGATGAATTCTGGTATACCTGCGTGCCGAACGATGAAACCGGCCCGCTCCAGAGCTGCGGCAACACCGCCTTTCGCGAGACGGAGATCTGGGTCGATGGCAAGCCCGCAGGAGTCGCCCCCGTTTATCCGTGGATCTATACCGGCGGCATCGATCCTTATCTGTGGGAGCCGATCCCGGGCGTCCAGACTCTGGACTTCAAACCGTATCGCGTCGATCTGACGCCCTTCGCAGGCGTGCTGGGCGACGGCGCTACCCATACCGTAGCGGTGAGCGTGTATAACGCGAACGGCTACTTCCTCGCCACAGCCAACCTGCTCGTCTTCACCGATCGCGGATCGAGGAAGGTGACCGGCGGCCTGATCGGCAACACGCTCTCCGACTCACCTGCCCCGGTGGTGAAAGAGAACATCACGCAGGGCGGCACGACCGCCAGCCCCACCTACGCAGGAACGGTCGACGTCAGCTCGAGGCGCAACTTCACCATCAGCGGCTATGTGAACACTTCGCATGGCCGGGTGGTAACGACCGTGACCCAGAACGCCGGCTTCGTCAACGATCAGACTTTCAACATCAACGCATCGACCTATGTGCAGAATATTCAGCAGACCAGCACCGTCGACTCGACCACCATGACCCGGGATGGCTTTCTGACCACCACCACGCAGCGCAACTTCCGCTATCCGCTGACCGTGGATTTCTCCGCCGTTACTAATTCGGACGGCAGTTCCGACGACACCACGACGGTTGCTCAGGGCTATCAAAAAAACGACCGCACCAGTCTGAACGGCTTTCCGATCTACAACAGCAGCGTGAACGAGCAGGAGAATTCGACCGACACGCTGCCGTTTGACGCAAGCGGTAACTTCCTCGGGCCAATGAACAGCACGGCGTCCCAGTCCTATGTCTGGAAGAATTCGCTGGGTCAGTGCTACAGCCGTACGATTACCGCTGCTGCTCAGAAGCTGACTGCGGTGACGGACGGGCAGGGATGTCAGGCTCACTGGCACTTTTAATCACCGCTGCTAACGACAAGAGGCCTGGCGAAGGGGGATTTCGCCAGGCCTTTTGCTTTTGGCGAATCCTTCCTGGGTGCCGGCCATCCACTGCTGAGGAGGAACGACGAGATGAAGGTAGTTTTGTATGGCGCCAGCGGCATGGTCGGGAGCCGCCTTTTGAAAGAGCTGGTCCGGCGCGGGCATCAGGTAACGGCGGTGGTGCGTGACCCTGCGCGTGTGCCGCAGGAGCCTGGCGTCACCGCGGTGCAGGGCGATCTGCTCGATGCCTCGGATGTGGCTGCGAAGGCACGCGGCGCCGATGCAATCATCAGCGCCTACAGTCCGGGGCAGGGAACCGAGGAACGGCTGCTCGATGCAATGCGAGCGCTCGTGGCCGGAGCGAAGCAGGCCGGTGTGCGCCGGGTGATCGTCGTCGGCGGTGCGGGCAGCCTCGAAGTCGCGCCGGGCGTAACGATCATCGACTCCGGGCATTTGCCGAAGGAATGGCTGGCGATTGCCATCGCACATCGCGACGCGCTGGAGTGGCTGCGCACCACGAAGGAAGTTGCAGATCTGGACTGGACGTACCTCAGCCCGGCGGCCTTCATTCAGCCCGGAGAACGTACCGGCAAATTCCGCGTCGGAGGCGATCAGCTCGTGAGCGATGCTCAGGGGCAGAGCCGCATCTCCGCCGAGGACTATGCGATTGCTCTGGTGGATGAGCTGGAGCATCCGCAGCACATCCGGCAGCGATTCACGATTGGGTACTGAGAATCCGCTGCGCGCCGTCCGCGGAAAACGGGTCCGTGGCGGCGATCAGCGGCGGATCAGCCACATCAGCCAGCTGGCCGCAATGACGGAACCGACGAACAGAACCCAGCAGTAGAGGCCGTAGCGCACCATGGCACGCGGCGTGGAGCGCTGGGTGATGCCGAAAACGACGGAAGCGAAGGTGGCGAAGAGCAGGACAGCGCTGAAGTGGGAGGGTGCCAGCACCTAGACTTTCCTCCCGATGCGCAGGTTATGCGCGTCCACGGCAGCGATGAAGTTCAGCAGCCCGGCAACCACCACAAACTTGGTTCCGTAATCAGCGGTGGCCAGCTGGACTGTGGTCTGGCCGAGCGAGAAAATGCGCGCGATGAAGTAAAGGATGCCGGTCCCCAGATCGCCGGCAAAGCCCAGCATATCCAGCGGATCGCCGGTATTGGGGACGTAGACCTTGGCCTGCATGGCCAGTCCCAGCACAAACATCAACGTAATAGCCGCAAACAGCAGCAGGGCGCGAATCCAGTGGCGCGTCAGCAGATGGCCGGCGCCGGGAATCAGCCAGCCGAGGATCAGCGCCGTATAGCCAAAGCCCTGGGTCTGCGGTTGAGTGGGAGTCTGCGCTTTCGAGGCCATCTCTTTACGAATATACAAGGTCAGGGCGCGCGGCGCGGAGCTGCGGCCATGCCTGCCTGAACGAAAAATACCGGTCAGGGGGCCGAAAAATGCCGCTCAGGGAATGCAGGCAGCTGTCGGTTGGAACACGGAATCCGGCGCAGAAAAACGGATCCCCGCGGTGCGGAGATCCGTTCCCCGGTTCCTGACTCAGTGTCCGCGTGCGCCGCCGCCGCTGCTGGTCGACCCGTGCGCCGCGCTGGACATAGAGGTCGATGTGGCAGCCGGCATCGAGCTTGCCTGGCTGCTGCTCCCTGAATTTCCGCCTCGCGAGCCCGAAGGCGAGCCACCCGCATAGGCAGGAGCCGATCCGCGGTGAATGGACATGGTCGCGCCCGCTGATGGGGCAAGACGCCCGTGCTCCATCGCCGACGAAGGCACCGTCATGTATACCTCGGCTCTCGCCATGCCGTGCTGATCGGCCTCCCGCGAAAGCTTGTCCAGCTTGCCAAGCTCATTGCGGGGAACGCCCATGCCAGCCGAATCTTTCCGGAACTCAAAGGCATTCGCCGAAGACAGCTGCGATGCCACCAGTGGCTTCAGGTTCACCTCAACCAGGGTTGGCTGGCCGCGGAGCGGCGGGCCAGGAGGACGCGGCAGTCGTCCAGTGGTTCCCGTAGTCCGAACGCCCACCGGCCCCGTAGCGGTGGCATTGTTCAGCCCATACCACGAACCGCCCGGCTGCCAGCCCCAGCCCATGCCCTGGCAATAGGACCAGCTGCCCGAGTGATAGGGAGTCCAGGCCCACGGATAAGGCGATACCCAGGAATACCCCGCCCCCGGATACCACGCATACGCGCCGTTGGAGAAGGGATCCCACGCTGCGCTGGCGAAGTACGGCCGCCACATCATGCCGCAGCCGCCCGCATCCATAAAGTTGCCGTAATACGACAGGTCATTGAGGCCGTAAGAATACGGCGTGCTGTTGAGCGCCGAAACGGTCGCGACCCGCGCATGGTAGGACGTAGAATTCTGATCCCATTCGTCGGTGGGTTCCTCGGCGATCTTCTTCTCGACCGTCGGTTCGCTGTTGCCTGCGAGCGCCAGGGTTACCGTCTTCTTGTGCGAAACCTCGATTGCACCGGCAGGTCCGTTGACGCTTACCGTGCCGTCGAGCACCGCCACTTGCGCGTCGTTCGGCTCCATTTCGAGGCGAACGTGGGTGCCCGGCGCAAGCGCGAGCTTCTGCTGCCCGAAGACCAGATTGAACTGGTTAGCGCCTTTTTCTTTGACCAGGCTTGCGTAGACGGTTCCCTTCAGGACGTCGATCGAAGAGACCGTGGCGCCGGTTGCGAGGCGATCGAGCTCCCCGAACTTCACGATGGAGCCCGGGACGAGCCGCACGGTGCTGTTGTCTTCGAATTCGACCTCAGCCACGCCTTGTCCGGTCTGCAGCCAGGTCCCTTCCACGATGGGCAGGTTGGTCATGGCCGTCTCATAGCCGCTGCCAGCCCCGCGGTCCACCTGCACGATGCCCTTCATCTCACTCAGGCGGACGATGCGCACTTTCGAAACTGCGACGGGCGTAGAGGGCGAGTCCGGCGTCTGGGCTGGAAGTGCGGCGCCCAAAAACAGGATTGACAGGAAAGCTGTTGCGGCACGAGCAGAAGTCCTATGCATGTCCGCCTCCTTAAGGTTGTAGAACCTACAAGCGAGGGGCACTCGGTCGGGGAATCGACTGCCGGCCGGGGCTCATTTGTGGCCATTATGCTAGCACGGACGCGGAACCACTGACGAGAAAGACTTCTATTTCATCGAGTACCACTCTGCGCCACCCCGGAACAGCCCGGTTCTGGCCGGAAACTGCGGCTTTGACGGCGCTCGCCCAATAACCAGCTTCCGGCCCTGCCGCCCAGTTTCAGATACGCACCAGATCGTTCTGCATCCGGCCGGTCACCGCGGCATGGTGGTCCTGGGTGATCATGTTGATCTCGCTCCGGACCCCGAACTCTGGCAGATAAATGCCCGGCTCGACTGAAAAACAGGTGTAGGGCAGAATGCGGCGCTCATCGTGGGTTTCAAGATTGTCGAGGTGCGCCCCGTTGCCATGCAGCACGGTGCCGATATTGTGGCCGGTGCGGTGGGTAAAGTATTGACCGTAACCGGCGCGCTGGATCAGCCCGCGCGCGGCATCATCGGCCTCGAATCCGGCGATGGGGCGGCTATGCGAGAACGCGTCCTTCACCGCTTCAATGGCCGCGTTCCGCGCATCGCGCACAATCGCGAAGATGACCCGTTCCCGATCGGTGGGTTCGCGATTCACCACGCCCGTCCACGTGATGTCGTACCAGCAGGAGCCCGGCCGGTCTGTGCGCGCCCAAATATCGATGAGCAGGAAATCCCCCGACCGGATCGGCTGGCTTTTCTCGGCTGTGGGTTCGTAATGCGAATCGGAGCTGTTCTGGTTCACCGAGACGTTGGGGCCGTGATCGGTGGTCAGTCCCGCGCGCTGCATCGCCTCGAGAAACCACTGCATCATCTCGTATTCTGTAGCCGGAGAGGCCGAACGCGAGCGGTTGCCGATGGTCTGGAATCCCTGCAGCAGAATCTCGTCAAGTGCGGCCTGCGCCTCGTAATGGCTGGCGATCTGCTCCTGGTTCAGGACCGCCTGAAACTTGCTGACCAGATCGGCGGAGCTGACGATCTCCTTGTCCAGCGCACGCAGCAGTTCGATGGTGCCCGCATCCACCATCGAGACGTACATAATCGCGTTGCGCGGAGAATACTGCATGGCGATGCGGCGCCAGGGGCCGAGCATCGCCTCCAGCCCGGCCTCCAGCTCCTGCCATGAGGAGTACACGCCCTTCGATCCTGGCAGCGTGTCCAGCTTGCCGGATTCAATGCGGTGCACCAGCTTGCGCGGATCGCCCTCGGCGGGGATGACGTAATACCACCGCCGGCTGACCAGGCCGGTCTGCGGCAGGCCCAGAATTTCGGCGGCGATGGGGTCGCGGTGGTGATGATCGTAAAATAGCCAGGCGTCAAGGCCCGCTTCGCGCAGCGCCGACTGGATAGCCGTGAGATTCATAACTACAGGGTATAGGGTGGATGCGCTACCGTGTAGAAACAAAAGGTGGAGCGTGGAATAGCCCTGCGGAGATCGGGACCCGGTTACGAACCGGGTTACGGGGCGCATGACCGGCGACTGCTATGAAAAAGATCCTCGTGATTCTGGAGCAACTGGGCAAGGTACTGCTGGCGATCGCCGTGGTGCTGTGGGTGGGCGACTGGGCCGTCTTTCACCTTCGCGCCGCCCACGGAGGGGGCTTCGATACCGTCCAGGTGCAGGAGTACCTCTCCACCGCTCTCAAGGGCAATAAGGAAGAGTACGACTATATGGGCACCGAGCAGGTCACCTGCGCACGGGCATTATTCCCCCACGCGGGCGCGCAGCCCTGCTGGTGGGTGCGGCGGCATACAACGCAGTGGGAGTGAGGGCTACTTCTTCTCCTCGTGATACTCCTGCTCGGTATTGATCTCCCATAGCGCCTGCTTGTTGATGGTGCCGGCGACAATCTGATCGACGGCTGTCATGGCCGTCAGCATGGAGTGGTCCTGGTTGTTGTATTTATGCATGCCGTTGCGCCCCACCAGGAAGAGATTCTCGAAGCGGTCCATATAGCGGACGATCTCGTCGAAACGGTCGTACGTTCCGAAGTAGGCCGGATAAGTCTTCGGCACGCGCACCACATGCGTATCGCGCACGTCGGTCCCGCGCAGGATGCCGATCTTCTCCACCTCGGCAATCGCGAAGCGGGCGATTTCCTCGTCGGGCATCTTCCACAATTCGTCCGTCTCGTAGCAGAAATACTCCAGCCCGATCCAGATCTTCGTCGGATCGGCCACCATGTACGGGCTCCAGTTATTGAAGATCTGCAGCCGCCCCACCAGCACATCCGGCTCCTGAATGTAAATCCAGGTGTCCTTCAGCGGGCTGCCGTCGGGCTCGGTTACGCTGAGGCGATCGACCAGCAGGCCCACGGTGATGAAGTCGCGGTAGATCAGCCCGTCGGCGACGGTGCGAATCTCTTCGGGAACCTCGACGTCCAGGCTGTGCACCAGCTCGCGCACCGGCATCGTGGAGAAAACGTAATCGGCGGGCAGCGTGTGCACTACGCCCTGCGGATCGGTGGCTTCCACTGCAACCACACGCTCCCCTTCGATGTGCAGCCGCCGGACGCGCCAGCCCATCCGCACCTCGCCGCCCTTTTGTGTCACCAGGTCGGCGACATGTTCCCACAGCTGCCCCGGGCCCAGTCTTCGGATAGAGAAACCGCTCGATCAGCGACGTCTCCGTCCCTTTCTGTGCAATTCCCGACGACTTTTTGCGCGAGAAGGTCTTCTTCAGAAAGTGGGCGATCGCCGTGCGCAGCGAGAGCCCCTTGATGCGCTGCGCGCCCCACTCGGCGCTGATCTGGTCGCAGGGCACGCCCCACACCTTTTCCGTATAGGACTTGAAGAACGTCAGATACAGCTCCGTGCCGAAGCGGTTGATCAGAAAATCTTCGAGCGTCTTTTCGTCGCGGCGCGGGAAGATCCTGGCCCGCAGATAGCCCATGCCGATCTTCAGCATGCGCCAGAGGCCCAGCTGCCGCAGCGTCTGCCCATTGAGCGCCAGCGGGTAGTCGAAGAAGCTGCGCAGGAAATAGATGCGGCTCTTGCGCGGACGCACCAGCATGACCAGATCCGGATCGGTAGCCGCGTATCTGTCGCCCGCCGACACCAGGCGCTCCTTGCTCTGATAATGGATGGCGTGCAGCCCGGAGCCGTTCTCCGTCGAAGCAATCGGCATCAGCTCCGTCCACCAGTCCATCACCCGGTCGGCCTTGGAAAAGAAGCGGTGACCGCCGATATCCATGCGGTTGCCGTTATGACGGATGGTGCAGGAGATGCCCCCGATGCGCTCGCGTGGCTTCGAGGACGATGGGGCGAACGTCGGAGCGGCGCAGCATTTCCAGCGCGGCGGTCAGACCGGCGGGCCCGGCTCCAATGATGACGGCGGTCTTCATGCGCGCGGCAGACCACCGGAGAGAACTGCGGGGGAAACCATAACTTTTCTATGTTCAAGCCTCGGGCCCGTCCGGAGCAATACCAACTTGGGGTGACGGCTGGCTGCCGGCACGGGCTATGAGGCGGGGACGGCGGAATTCCGATTCTCCGGCTGGCTTGGCCCCACCGGATGCATCAGGCCGCCGCGGGTCAGCCGGTAGCGCCGCCCCCGCCACAGGATGGTGCTGCCCGCGTAACTTGCTGCCCAGCAGCAGAAGCCGAGAAGGTCGCGGATGGGATAAAGCAGGATCGTCCGAAGAAGGTGCCGCTCTTCGACGGCCCAGGCGCCGAGCAACCCGGCCAGCAGCATGCGTTGCGCGATGCTGTACGCCAGCAGTGACAGTCCCAGCCCCGGCCGGTGCATGGCGATTCCTGCAAAGCAGGCCAGCAGGCCGAAAGGCACAGCGAAGGTGAGCGCGGTGCCCAGATGCCCCAGCGGCCGCGAAAAGCGTGTGGACTTCATCCACCGCGTCTGGTGCCGCAGCGAGGTCATGAAGCTGAGGTTCAGAATGATGTGATCGATAACGTGGCGCGACAACACCACCGTCTCCCCTCCCTCCGCGACCTTAGCGCCCAGCAAAAAGTCGTCGGAGCAATAGGGGCCGAGGACACCGAAGCCGCCCATGCGCTCCACGCAGCGGCGCCGAATGGCCATGGTCGGACCCAGGGCGAACTTCATGCCCTCCAGAAGATTGGCCGTCAACACCCCCGAGGTCATCTCCACCGACATTCCGGCGGCTTCCAGTTTCGACCAGAAGCTGCGGTCGGCTACGCCGCGGTACAGGCAGGTCACGGCCCCCACCGCATCATCGGAGAACGGTGCCGCTACTTCCCGAATGTAATTGGGAGTGACCCGGACATCGCTGTCGCTGATGATGAAGATGTCGTGCTCGGCGGCAGCATGCATCAGTTCGAGCGATGAAACCTTGGCATTGATATAAGTCTCGTCTCCCGTCGCCAGGAAATGCGCCGAAATTCGGGGATACCGCGCAGCCACGCGGCGGGCGATGGCGAGACCGGGATCCTGCGGCGACCGGGTACAAAAGAGAATTTCAAAGCGCGGGTAATCCTGCTCGAAAAAGCTTTCGAGATGGGCCTCCAGATTCGGCTCGGCTCCATGGAGCGGCTTTAGCAGGCTCACCGGCGGCGTGAATGACTTGCCCGACCCCGGAACAGGATCCCCCAGAAACCGCCGCAATCCGGCGATCGCCAGCAAAGT
This sequence comes from uncultured Acidobacteriota bacterium, assembly GCA_963825195.1. Classification (GTDB taxonomy): domain Bacteria; phylum Acidobacteriota; class Terriglobia; order Terriglobales; family Acidobacteriaceae; genus Palsa-343. Next base: position 817,175 of record CAWGSD010000005.1, on the reverse strand, counting down.
AAAGATGGTAGAGGTGAGCAGGCCGAAGAGGCCGAGGTAGAGAACAATGTGGATCATGCGTGGGTGCCGCGCCCCCGGAAACAGTCCGGGGACCGCCAATAGAATGCTATCCCACCCCCGAATCACGACGCCGAAAATTCAGTGCCTTCCCAGCCAGAGGCGGCCCGCTCAGGCCGCCTTCCGCACCGCATCCCTGAGCCTGGCAGGGAACTCCGCGAGCCCTTCCGTGCGGGTGAGCTGCCGCTGACAACCTTCCAGACCAGGCTGCCCACCCCCGCGGCAATCCCCAGTCCCACAGCCGCCGGCAGCCACGGCAGATGCGCTTCCGCCCAGGCTTCCCAGCTGCGCGGCTTCGCCCGGTCGTCGAAGCTGCCATGCGCACCGTGATCTCCAGGCACGGGATTGTAGAGGTTATCGGGGCGGGTTGGGTCCCGGTGGCCGTCGTATTGCTGCGACTCATAGCCGTTGCGCGCCAGGTAGCGATCGCCGAAGGACGGTGCCAGCTTGTTGCCGAAGATCGCCTTCACCGTCGATCCTCCAACGAAGTATTCGCGGCGGCGCGGATGATGTGCGGCGTGGTAAATGGCCCGCGCCGCGACTTCCGGCTGAAAGATCGGGGGCACCGGCTGCGCCTTGCGCGGCAGCTTGCTGCGCACCCAGCCGAACTGCGGAGTATTCAGCGCCGGCATCTGCACCATGGTCGTCTGCACATGGCTCTGGTCGTGGATCAGCTCTGTTCGCAGCGACGCGAAGAACCCGAGAACCGCGTGTTTCGAGGCGCAGTAAGCTGCCTGCAGCGGGATGCTGCGATACGCCAGTGCCGAGCCTACGTGGACGATTACGCCCCGGTCCCGAGGCAGCATGTATTTGAGCGCCGCCAGCGTGCCGTACACATAGCCCAGATATGTCACCTCGGTTACGCGCCGGAACTCCTCCGCCGTCATCTCCCTGATGGGCGAAAAGACCGAAGTCATGGCGTCGTTGATCCAGATGTCGATGGGCCCCAGCTCGCGCTCCACGCGGTCGGCGGCCGCCTCCACCTGGGCTGCATCTGCGACGTCGACGGGTAGCACCAGGGCCCGGCCTCCGAGCCATTCCACTTCGCGCCGCGCGGCTTCGAGGCCGTCCTGGCCGCGCGCAATCAGCCCAATCCACGCGCCATGGCGGGCAAACTCTCTTACCGTGGCGCGGCCGGCGCCTGCCGAGGCTCCGGTTATCACAACAATTTCAGGTTTTTTCACGATTGTCCTTTCCGTCACGTGTTGCCGGCCCGCGTTACCGTCCTGCATCCAAAATTCGCTCTTTTCAGTAGGATGAGCGGACCCCGCGGAACAAATGCCCGCGCATTGAACTTCGAAGCCGGACCTCGGAGCGGGGGGAGTACGCGGACAGATTGCGCGGCAGGGCGAAACTTCCCGGGTGTTAATGCCGTCGGTATGAGCACTCGTACAGCAAAAGCGGGTCGGGCGCGAGAAATTTAGTGACCCAATGCGGCAACAAGGGGATAATCGGGGAGCAATTACCGCAGGGATAACCGCGCCGGGCTGCCGCACATCGAACCCTGTTGGGGGCTTTGGGGAGAGCCGCGCACAACATGCCCTTCTTCTCTTCTCGTCAGAAATCGACACCACCCGCACGCGCGCGTCATTCCGGCGAGGCGCCGATCGACGACGTTACCGTTGCCAGCTACACCGTTCCCACCGATGCGCCGGAGTCCGACGGCACCATGGAGTGGGATCGAACCACGATTGTCATCGCCACCGTGCAGGCTGCCGGCCAGCGCGGCCTTGGCTACACCTATGCCGACACACCCACCGCGTCGCTGGTCCAGGATCTGCTGCGCGAAGTGGTGCTGGGCATGGACGCATTCTCGCCTCAGGGCGCTTATATGGCGATGTGGCGGCGCATTCGCAACCTGGGCCGCCCCGGGATCTGCTCCATGGCCATCTCCGCCGTGGATACCGCCATCTGGGACCTGAAGGCGCGGCTGCTCGGCCTTCCTCTCGTCTCCCTTCTGGGACAGGTGCGCGACTCCGCCCCCGTTTACGGCAGCGGCGGCTTTACCTCCTACACCGACCGTCAGCTGGCCGACCAGTTAGGCGGATGGGCGCGCGAAGGCATGTGCGCCGTGAAGATGAAGATCGGCCGCGACCCGCACCGGGATAAGGAGAGGGTGCGGGTGGCGCGCGAAGCCATCGGGCCGGAGGTCCGGCTCTATGTCGACGCCAATGGCTCCTACACCGCGCGCCAGGCCCTGGAACAAACCGATATGCTGGCGCACCACGACGTGCGCTGGTTTGAGGAGCCGGTCTCCTCGGATAATCTGGATGGCCTGCGCTTTGTCCGCGAGCGCGCTCCCGCCCGCATGGAGATCGCGGCCGGCGAGTACGGCTACAAGATTTTCGATTTCCAGCGCATGCTGGCTGCCAGCGCCGTGGACGTCCTGCAGGCCGATATGACCCGCTGCGGCGGCATCACCGCCTTCATGCAGGTTGGGGCTCTCTGCCAGGCCAACAACGTGCCGCTTTCATCGCATACTGCCCCGGCGCTGCACGCCCACGCTGCCTGCGCGGCCATCCCGTTTACCGAGATGGAATACTTCCACGACCACGTTCGCATCGAACGCATGTTCTTTGACGGCCTGCCGCAACTGGTGCACGGAGAACTGCGCCCCGATCTGTCGCGGCCCGGCAACGGCCTCGAACTGCGCCGCGCCGACGCCGAGAAATACGCGGCCGCTTAGGGCAGGAAGAAGGGGGGCGGAAGCCTTCGCTCGCCGCGCCCTTTCGATTGCAGAACCGCTGCGTCAGTTCACGGTCAGCGTCACCGCGGTGCTGTTGGTGATCTTGCCCGTCGCCGCATCCGTTCCAGTGACGGTAACGGTATAAGCGCCCGCCGTGGTTCCCGGGTTGCCACCTCCGCCGCCGCCACCGCTGCTGCCGCCTCCGCAGCCCACCGCGGAGATCACGACGATCACCGCCAGCAGACTGAACAGCGTCCTCCAGGCGCGCCGCCGCGCCGGAATCCCGAAGAGCAGCACCATGGCCAGAGCCGCTCCTCCTGCCGGTATGAAGAACTTCTTCAGCGGCTGGTCGAGAGCGCTGCTGCTGGCTGCCGTGGTTGAGACAGTGAGAGTACCCGTCGCCGCCTTTGTGCCGCTGATAGTGACGGAACTGCCCGCTCCCAGACTGCAGGTCGGCGCATCGGTTGGATTGGTAATCGTCGTGGTTACGGCGCAGGTGAGATTCACCGGGCCGGTGAAGCCGCCCGAAGGCGTGACGGTAATGGTGGAAGTGTTGCCGGTCGTCGCGCCCGGGCTCACCGTGATGTTGCCGCTGTTGCTGAGCGCGATGGCTGCACCGCCGCCGCTTCCGCCGCCACTGCCGGTCACGGTGAAGGTGCCGCTCGCACCGGCATAGTTGGTATCGCCGCTGTAGGTCGCCGTGATGGTATCGGAGCCCGAAGCGAGTGCGCTGCCCTGGATCGTCGCCGTGCCGGTGGAAAGGAAGTTACCGGTCGAGGATTGCTCGGTGGTCGTGAAGGTGGTGACTGTGCCCAGCGTCGTACCATTCCCGGTCAACGTTACGGTGCCGGTGGGAGCGGAGCCGTATCCGGCCGCGCCATAGTTGAACGGCGTCGTGATGGTCACGGTGACCGTCGAAGTTCCCGTCGCGCTGACCGTTGTGGGGTTAGCCGAGGCCGCCATGGTGGTCGTCGCTTTGGCGATAGAGAATGTCACTGCCGAGCTGGTGCTGGCATTGAAGCTCGGATCGCCGGAGTAGGAGGCGGTCGCGCTGTAAGAGCCCGCCGCCAGCACGGTAAATTTGTTACTGATGGGCGGCCACGAAGCCTCATTGCCCTGGCTGGTGACTGTAGCGGAGCCGAGCGTCGTGCTGCTGTTCTTAAAGGTCACAGAACCGGTGGCTGTCCCTTCCGTACCGTTAGTGGCTTCGTCCGAACTGGTGCCGGAGATGGTGGCGTCCAGGTTGATCTGCGAACCATAAGGAATACTCGTAGTTGAAATCTGGTTGCCGCTGATCGCGCTGTATGCATTCACCTGCAGCGCGGTGCTGCTATTCTCCTTCGAAATCGTGACGCTGATCGGAGACGAGGTGCTGGATGCGTCCGATGCATCTCCGCCGTACCGCGCCATCACCGAGTAGGAACCGCCAGGCAACCCGTTGTAAGTGCCTGTCCCGCTTCCGCCACTCAGGGTAATCGCCAGTTGTCCATTGTTCTGCGGACCGCTGGTCGTTCCGCCAGAGGTTTCATTTGCTGTGTCGATGATCGCCACCGGACCCGTCGCCGAGGTTGGCGTGACACCGACTTTGAATGTCAGCGCCGTACCGTGTGCCACATTGACCGCCGCTGTCGAGTTATTGATCTCCAGCGACGTCGATGTCGAGGTCAGCGTGGCATTCGTCCAGTTGCTGACCAGCGCGGAGACATCGACGCTGCCCAGGCCCGATGCATAGTCGTAGCCCGTGCCCGCGTTATATCCGGTGAGGAAGTGGTTCGTGCCGCAATCCGCGCCGCTGGTGCACACCACGGAGTTGTTCCCGGTCGTGACGTCGTGAAAGACCGTCGAGTATTTCGATTTGGCCAGCTGATACAGAACGTAGTCCGCCTGCCCGAGACGATAGTTGTCGGAAGCCGACCCTGTGCCTGCGACACCAGCGCCAGCATACCGGCAAACGCCGGAGCTGCCGCCGAAGTGCCGCCTACTCCGCTGATCGTGGTACCGGCCGTGAAGATCCCGCTCGTGTTCTGGCAATCGACCGACGATGGAGTGCTCGTCTCGCCATATGCCTGGCTGTCGCCGCAGAGCGCCCAGGAGGCGTTATAAAAGCCGTTGGCCGCCAGAAACGAAACGTCGGGGACATCGCGAACGCTGTCGTTCAGCGTGACCGAGCTTTGAAAGCCGGTTTGCTGTAGACGATGCTCTTCCCGCCACCCGCGGCCACGATATCCGTGCTTCCCTGACTGGTATCGGCAACGTTGTTGGCGTAGGTCGTGTTGATATCCGTCGAATTGTTCCAGGGATTTTCCGGGATGTACTTGTTCGCGGTGCGATAGTAGGGAGCACTCCCCTGGCTGGAGCTGACATAGGAGCCGAGGCTGGTCCCCAGTGTGTCGTAATCGGTGCCGCCAACCGCGATGGTGTATGGGCGTCGATGCGAAGCCGTTTACGCCGAATCCCTGCGTCGCGAGGTTTCGCTGCTGTTGTCGCACCCCGCCGAGCCGCTGTCGCCCGAGGAAACCGTGACGCTGATGCCCTGGGCCGCTGCCTCTTCGAATACCGCGTTCAGGTAGGCATTCCCGCTGCTGCCCTCGGCGGCTTCGCAGTGCGCCGAAGCTGATGTTCAGGATGCTGACCGTGTTATCTCCGATGGCTCGCAGGATGGCGTTGAACAGGCCGGAGGAGAGATCGGCTGTCGGCGCTGGTGTAGAAGTAAATCTGTGCGCCGGGGGCGATGCCGCCTGCGATCTCATTATCCAGCAGAGCCTCGATCTCATCGGTAGTGCCCGTCGGCCCAGGATCGTTGCCGTCGATCACGACCGTCGGATCGTTGGGCGACGATGTACTTGCGCCCAGAAAGCCCGTGCGGTAATTCTCGATGTCCTGCATCTTGATGTTCGAGTCGCCGGCGATGCCGATATTCACGCCGGTGCCGTCATAGGTGGTGCCGGAAAAATTGGCGTTGAGATTCTTGTTGGGCGTGTCGTAGATCGTCGCCGCGTCGGCAGGATCGACATACAGGGAGCCACCCAGCGTAAGGTTGGGCTGGATGGTCTTCGTCGACTCATCGAAATGCCCCTTTGGCCCCATCTGCACCATCGGCTTCGGCCGGAAATCGTTCAGCGGCGTCACCCCCGCGACCACCGCGGCCAGCGCCTCCGGGATCTCCGGATCGCTCACGTTCGCGAAGTGGGTTTCGCCGTTGACGGCAAAGGTGTGGATCGAGGTATGGAAAGCGTTCTGCACCGCGTCGAAGCTGCCCGAAAACTGAATCAGGTTGCGCGCCGCGGGTACCTTCTCGATTTTGAAGCCGCGCGACTCCAGCCAGCCCTCCACGGTCTGCAGATCGGTATCGGAGATTCCATAGAGTGCGCCGTACTGCGCCGGTGTCAGCCACTTGTGGAAGGAAGGCGACGAAGGGTTCTGAAGATCCGCCAGATACTGGGTCAGCGCCTGCTGCTGCGCGGCGCTGGGCTGCAGCACCAGGCTGAGCCGTCCGGTCGGCGTCGAGCCCGGCGCCGCTCCGCGATCGAAGCGCGCCTGTGCCAGCGGATGAATGTTGCCTTTGAGCGAGACCAGGTTGGTCTCATCAACCGGCGCGACGATGCGGTTGGTCACCAGGGACGGCTGGCTGCTTTGCGCCATCATCGGCAAGGCAGTGCAGGCGCCCGCTACAGCGAGGAGGAGGGTGCGAATCTTTGTCAGTTTCATTGCCCTTTGTCCGGGTGTGAGAGTGTGACTGGGAGGTCGTGCTCGGCAGGAATGCGCAGACAGGCGGTTCTCCCTGGAGAGAATTGCGGGAATGGTAATTTCCGCCGCCGCGCGGAAGCAAGGAAAAAATCGGTAAACAGGCGAAGGCACTCATCCCACTTTCGGGTCAGGCGCGCCCATGCGGTTGCGGGAATGTTGCAGAAGCATTACAGCCAGAGCAGAAAAAGTACAACTGGCTCCTGGCGCGCTGGCACTAGCCAGGTATCCCTTACAAATACGGGACAACTTCCATTCTGGAGTCGCTATGTCGTTGGGGCGGTCTTTTTCTATCTTCAGCACCAGCCTGGTTCTCGGCGCGCTGGTTGCGTCTTTTCTTTTTCGCCCGCGCTCCACGCGCAGCAGCCGGCGCAGAACAGCCAGGATAACCATATTGTCAGTTCCACCCAACTGCAGCAGGTCAGGACTCGGCCGCGAAGCCCGCCCCGCACGCAGTGCGGAGGTGAACTTCGATCTCGACATAGTGCTCGCGCATCGCGGCCGAAGACGACGGCAGCAGCGGCCAGACCATTCTGGAAATCGAAGCGAAAGTCTCCGGCCGTGCAGAGGGCAGCCGCCTGGCTGGCCAAACGTAGATCACCGCTGTTTGCATTATGATGAGGCTGGTTGCCAATTCCCGCGGGCGTGGCGGAATCGGCAGACGCATCGGACTTAAGCGCAACTTGAGTGCTCGCCGGGAAACCGGCGATGCAGAACTGCTCAAATTCGGGGAACCCTGTGAAATGGCGATCCCGAGCCAAGCCCCGACGGAGAACTCCGGAGGGGAAGGTGTAGAGACTAGACGGGCAGCACCTACCGCCGAACGGCGACAGACCGAACGGTCACGGTGAAGGTATAGTCCAGACCACAAACCCGCCGGAGCGTCCCTTGGACGCGCTTTCCGGCAGGGCGGCGAAAGTCGTCGATGGTAAGAAAATCCGTTGGGGCGCAAGCCCCGTGAGGGTTCAAGTCCCTCCGCCCGCACCACACCCGCTTTCTAAGCGGGCCACCAGCTTCTGCCGCAGCGACTCATCCGATCGCTGCGATCGGTACCGACAGCTCGAGACTTGCCATCGACCTTAGCCCGCACAGCGATTTAGCCGATAGCGGCGAGAGCCGAAGCCGGGCGCGGCCTATGGGGACAATTGGGACTGGCGGAAGTGCTCCCACCCCTGCGGGGCGATGGTGATTGGTGCGCCTGCACGGGTGTTGAGGAGGATGCGAGGCCGGTTGCGGGCGGGACGGCGGAGCGCCCCGATGCGGTGGATCGGCACTCCGGCGAGGCTGCGCGGAATTTTGGCGGCGGGAGAGGCCGTGAACAGCAGCTCGTAGTCCTCGCCGCCGTGGAGGGCGAGGTGAAGCGCTTCGGCGGGGGATTTCGCCTCGGCGCTGGCCAGCGGGTGGATCGGGAGAGCGGCTTCGTCGAGGACAGCCGCAACGCGGGACTCCTGACACATATGAGTGAGGTCGGTGGAGAGGCCGTCGCTGATGTCGATCATGGCGTGGACGAGCGGGCGGAGGCGGCGTCCCCGCGTCGAGGCGCGGCTCGGGGTAGAGATGGGGATGGCCTGGAACGGCTTTGCTGAGGTTGCGGAATTTGCGGGGATGCCGGGAGAGGGCGAGGAGTTCGGCGGCGGCCCCACCCAGCGCGCCGGTGACGTAGAGGAGGTCGCCGGGCTGGGCAGTGGAGCGCAGTCGGGCTGATCCCTCGGGGACCTCGCCAAGGCCGAGAATGTCGGCTGCGATGGGTCCGGGCTGGCCGGGGCTGCTCGAGGGAGATTGCGCGGTGTCGCCCCCGGCGAGGGGGACGCGATGGCGTGCGGCGAGCGCGAGCAGTCCCTCGAGAAACCCGTCGAGCCAGGCGGCAGGCAGTCGGGCCGGGACGGCGAGCGAGAGAAAGACAGCGAGGGGTTTAGCGCCCATGGCCGCGAGATCGCTGAGGCCGCGCGCGAGGCAGCGGTGTCCGGCGGACTGGGGCGGGTGCCAGTCGCGCCGGAAGTGGACATTCTTGAGGGAGAAGTCGGTGGTCACACAGATGTCGTGGCCGGCGAAGGGCCGGAGGATCGCGCAGTCGTCGCCGATGCCGAGCCGGAGGGTGCGGGAGCGAGCGCCGGCCCGGCGCCGGATGGCTTCGATGAGCGCGAGTTCGCCGGGAATGGTGCGGGATTTCCGAGCGCTGGATGTGGCGGGGCGTGGCATGAGCGGGCCTTGCACCAGCATAGTGAAGATTCATCGTCGAGACATCGTCCGCCCTATACTTAGAGCCGCTATGACAAGTTCGAGAACGATCAGAGTTGTCCTTCGTCTGATCGGCCTGATGGCGGCGGTCGCGGGCATTGCGCAAACGAAGTGGGCTGTTCCCGACCTGCAGGAACTCGCCCGCGCTGACCAGATCGGCAGCGGGAGAACACCACTTTCTCCGGCAGAAGTGGCGGAGTTGAGGCAAATCACTGGCCCGGCAATCCGCGCGGTGTTATCGGGGTCGGGCGATCCGACGACGTTTGCCAGGGACTTCAACAGTTTTCGAATCGAACGGGACGCCTCGACAGCATCGGATTACAGGGCCTGGTGGTGCAGGCTTCCTGGCGATTGCATGTGTGGAGCGGTGGGCAACTGCGATTTTTGGCTGATTGCGGAGAAATCGAGCGGGTTCGAGGTCGTTTTGGAGACTCGAGGAGTTCAGACCTTCGCAATTGAGAAAACCCCCATCAAATGGCTACTTCGACGTAATTCTGGAAGTCATGATTCAGCGTCGGACATGGATCTGAGCCTTTACCACTACACGGGGCAGTATTACCGAAGGAGCGCCTGCGCCCTTATGTCTTACCAAGGCGATCACTTTGAAGAGCTGAAGGTCCCGAGGATCATGCCGAAGTCCTGCCGAGGGCATTGATAAACTCGGCTCAGGCATGAGTCTGCAATCGAGAATAGAGAATTTTTTTGCGGCCGGTGCGGCTGCGGCGGGAGATGCCGCGGCAATGGATGCTTTCCTGGAGCTGCGTGCAGCGCTGGAGGCGGGCACGCTGCGCGCGGCGGAGCCGGATGCGGCTGCGGCGACGGGTTGGCGCGTCAATGCGTGGGTGAAGCAGGGGATCCTGCTGGGGTTTCGCCTGGGCGCAGCTGACGGGCAGCGGACCTGATGCCGGCGGCGTGGGTGAATCCCAACATTCAGCCAACAGTCCAGGTGGCGCACACGTCAGTTTGTCGAAGCCGCAAATGCCAGGCGGTTTTCCGTATATAGACAAACACACGTATCCTTCGCGCCGCTTTGCGCCGGAGCAGGGGATGCGCGATGGTGCCGGGTGGGAGCTCGGTGCGGTCGGGGCGTATCTTGCGCGCGGCGTGGTGAGCGATGCCGCCGGCGTACGTCAACGTGGGCGCGTATGTGGACGAGGGGACGATGGTGGACTCGCACGCGCTGGTGGGCTCTGCGCGCAGATTGGCAAGCGAGTGCATCTGTCGGCCGCGGCGCAGATCGGCGGCGTGCTGGAGCCGGTGAACGCGAGCCCGGTGATCATCGAAGACGATGTGCTGGTGGGCGGGAATACGGGCGTCTATGAGGGCACGATCGTGCGGCAGCGGGCGGTGCTGGCGGCGGGGACGATCCTGACGCGGGGGACGCCGGTGTATGACGTGGTGAATCGGCGACGATGCTGAAGGCGACGGCGGAGACGCCGCTGATTATTCCGGAGGGCGCGGTGGTGGTGCCGGGATCGCGCGCGGTGACGAGCGGCCATGGCAAGGAGATGGGGGCTGAGCGTGTATACGCCGGTGATCGTGAAGTATCGCGACGAGAAGACGGAGCTGTCGCGGCGCTGGAGGAGTTGCTGCGGTAGCGCGTTTCGCTCTCGTTCTGCCTTGACTCAGCCGCGACGGTGGAGGAGCAGGTCGGCGGCGACGAAGGCGAAGAAGATGACGGAGATGACGCCGTTCATGGTGAAGAAGGCGGCGTTGAGGCGAGAGAGGTCGCGTGGCGAGACCAGCAGATGCTCCCAGAAGAGCAGCGCGGCGACCGCGGCGATGCCCACGCCGGCGATCGGGCCGAGGTGGAAGAGGAAGACCAGCCAGACCAGCAGAGCCAGCATGAGCAGATGCATGATGCGGGCGATGAGGAAGGCCGGTGCGGTCCCGATGGCGGCCGGGCAGGCTGAACAGCCGCAGGCGCGGTCGTGGACTTCGTCCTGGCAGGCGTAGAGGACGTCGAAGCCGGCGACCCAGAAGAGGACGGCCGCGGTCAGGACGAGGATGCGCGGATCGAGCGAGCCGCGTATGGCGATCCATGCCGCCGAGGGAGCGATGCCGAGGGCGAGCCCGAGAAACAGATGGGACCAGCGGGTGAAGCGCTTGGTATAGGAGTAGAAGAAGCAGACCGCAGCGCGACGGGAGCAGCTGGAGGGTGAGCCGGTTGAGCCGCGCAGCCGCGACGAAAAACAGCGCCGACATAACGATGGTGAAGCCGGCGGCAAAGCCGCGCGTGAGCATGCCCGGCGGGAATGGCGCGCGCGCGGGTGCGCGGATTGGCGGCATCGAGGTCGGCATCGGCCCAGCGATTGAAGGCCATCGCAGCCGAGCGCGCCGTCGATCATGCAGACGACGATCCACAGGAGCTTTGCGGCGGAGGGCCAGCCGTGCGCGGCAAGCATGGCTCCGGTGAGCGCGAAGGGAAGCGCGAAGACGGAGTGCTCCCACTTGATCATCTCGAGGGTCGCGCCGATGCTGCGCAGGAGGGGCATGGATTTAGTTTACAGAGCACAGAGCACAGAGCACAGAGCACAGAGCACAGAGCACAGAGCACAGGCTCATGGCTCAAAGTTCAGAAAACAACAATCCATCCTGTTGTGCGGTTCTGTCTTCGCACAACAGGATGGATGAACCGAGGCCAGGAAGTACCCGGACCGGGCGCTCCGGCTTACTTTGAGGGCTTTTCGTTCGGGGCGTTGGCGACCTGAATGTCGTTAGTAACGCTGAAAACGCCGGGGACAGTATTGGCCGCGATCCCGGCTGCGTCCTTCTCCGACTGGCGGTCGACTACACCGAGCAGGGTGACGTGGCCGTTCGCTACCTGGATGCGGATGGGCTTCTCCGGGTCAATCGCATACCGGCTCAGCATTGGATTGCCGTAAACGGCGCGGAAGACCCGCACCCGGATCCCATCATCCATGGGCGAGAGAGGATCAACCTGGATGTTGTCGACGACATCTTTGACACCCTTGGTATTTTCAACGATGCCGACGGCGTCGTTGGCAGCGATGGGCCCCGCGGCATGGCCACCGAGGGTCACCACGCCGTTCTGGACCTGGACGGTAATGGCCTGAAAGGCGACGGGGACATAACCGAGGAGACCGTAAGCGATGGCCTGCTGGAGCTTGGCCTGCAACTGCTGGTCGGGGATCTCAGGGCCGGAGACCTGAATGTCATCCTGCAGGGCTTTCATGCCTTTGACGTGGCGAACCTTCTGATCGGCAGCCATTTTGGTCGCGAAGAGATCGACGGTGCCGTTGAGGGTGACGACGCCGTTCTGTACAGAGGGCTGAATGCCTTTGAAGCGGGAGGAACTGAGGGCTTTCTGGACCTCCTGCTGGAGATGGGCATCGTCGTTTTGAGCAAACGCCGCGGGCATGGCGAGAGCCGCGGTAAGAGCAAAAGCTGATACAGCTTTCATGACTTTCATGGAAATACGCTCCTGTCCGTCTCCTGGAATTTGGTCTTATCCGGCTGAATTCGACGAGCCGAGCGGAAGGTCAGGAATTCGCCGGGGAGACGGCATCCGTTCTATTCAGACACGGATTGCCTGCCTTTGGATGCGCGATTACCCCGGAAAATCGAGGCGAATGGCACATTTTGACCTCATCGAAGCGGGTGATGGGAAGAGGGTTGCGCGCGCGTGAAGGGAGGGATTAGTGGTAGTGGCGATGCAGTCGGAAGATGAGGCTGAAGACGCCCGCCTCGTCGCGAACCGCGAGCACCGAGAAGTCCTCGGTGACACGCCATTCTCCCTGGATGAGCTGTTCGGCGGTGGAGTTGACGTTGGTGGCGTAGGTCAGGGTGGCCTGCTTGGAGATGGGCTCCTGAATGGTGATGCGGGCGGTGGCGTTGCCGACGCCGGAGACAAACGTCGGGTCGATGCGCACAGAACCGCCGCCGAAGAGTTTCTGGATGCGGTTGCTGATGGTGGCGTTGAGCGCGCCGCCGAGCAGCGAGTCTGCCGTGGAGTTGACCCCTGCCTGGGATTCTTCCGTGGAGTAGATCTGCTGTTCTTCCTGGGTGCGGCCCATCGCGAGGAGAGAAAAGATGTCCTGCTCGGAGAGCGGCGGTTCGGAGCGGAAGGTGGGGTTGAGCTTGGAAGTGGTGCCCTGCAGGCTGATGGTGATGGTGTAGTCCTCGACGTTGGTGGTGGCGACAAGATCGATGACGGGCTGAATGCGGACAGGATTGCTGAAGTAGATTTCACCGTGCTGGAGGTCGAACTTCTCTCCATTGAAGGTAGCGCTGCCATCGGTGATGGTGACCCGGCCGAGGACGGTGGGCTGGGCGAGGGTGCCGCGGATGGCGAGGTCGACGTTGCCCGCCAGCTTGGCGAAGGAGTTCTGGAAGTTGAGCGACGGGGCTGAGTTGATACGGATGTCGAGGCGGACGCGGTTGGAGGGGGAACTGGGATTGGGCGGGAGAGTGACGCTCGTGGAACTGGAAGCCACCGAGGCCAGATCCAGATCCGGGCTGACGGAAAAACCGGTGATGGTGACCCTGCCCCCGAGGACCATGCTGGTCTGGCTGCCCTGAAAGCGCAGGGTGGCGTCGGCGGTGGAGGTGACTCCCTGGGGATAGCGGATGCGGACCTCCTTAGCCGTAGCGGTGAGGTCGGCGTAGAGGCCGTGCTGGTAGCTGACGAAGCCGCCGACCCGGATCAGGCCGCCGCCGCTGTAGGCGGTGACGTCTTTGAACTCGAGGCGGTTCTGATCGAAGACCAGCGAGCCGTTCATGCGGCTGAGGCCGTTGATGTAGTCCTCCAGCGCGACATTGACGTTGGTGAATCTGACCTGGCCGGTGAATTGAGGCGATGCGGTCGAGCCTTCGGCCGCCACATTGAAGTCGACGTGGCCGGAGGAGATGATGTCGGTGTCGAGAGTCTGCGCCAGGGCCATGTTGATGGATCCCTGGGCGGAGCCGTGAATGACGCGCTCATCGGCGAAGAGGGCGATGGTGCCCTGGGTGTGGAGATCGGTATCGGGTCCCACGATGTGAATGGGATCGACCTGGAGGGTGCCGTCGCGCAGCGTGGCGTGCAGGGTGCCGTCGCTGTGGATGGGAACGTCTTCAAGGGTGAGATTGAGTTCGCTGACCCGGGCATCGCCGTTGAGCTCTTTGGGCCGGCGCAGCGGGCCGGCAACGGTGACGGCCGCGGCGATGGAGGAACTGCCCCGTATGCCGGTGACGCTGAAGGTGCGCAGCAGCGGATCGATGTCGAATTTCGCGATGTTGAGGCTGGCCCGCGTCGGGTAATCGCCGCTGAGCTGAGTCTCGCTCTTCAGGTCGACGGATGCGGTGTTGAGATGGGCCGTGAGGTTGAGGAGCAGCGCGTGTCCCAGGGTATGCGCGTCGGCATCGACGAAGCCAAAGGACTCGCGGGCGACGCTGAGGTTGCGGAGGTGGAGACTCGACTGCAGCGTCGGGTTCTCGAGGGTGCCGCTGCCGCGAGCATCGAAGACCACGGCTCCGGTCACGGGATACTGCGCGTTGTGGAGACGGGGAATGCGGCTGAGCTCGAATCCGCTGCCCTGAATGGCGAACTGGGTTTGTTTGCTGGCCAGGTCATAGCCGCCGCTGCCGGCGATCCGTCCGCCGTCCAGAGCGAAAACCAGATTCGATGCCTGCATGTCCTTGCCCTGCAGGTGGAAGTCCGTGGTCAGGGACTGGTACTTCTCGCCGTACACGGCGCCGTCGGCGACGCTGAGATGGCCGCTGCTGTTGAGGTTGCCGATGGTGCCGCCGGCCTGGGCGTCAAGATCGAGGGTGCCGGAGACCGGGTAGCTCTTCCCGGTGAGTGCGATCCATTGGGCAATGTCGACGCTGGTTATACGAGCCTTGCCCTCAACCGTCGATGAGTCGGCAAAAAGATCTTTGGGTGAGTCACGGCGGCCGTGCACCTGGCCCGAAATCTGAATGGTGGTCTTGCCCTGGACCAGCGTGGCGGCGGAAATGGAGAGCGAGCCGGCAGCGTAGTCGGCATCGGAGGTGAGGCTGTCGAAGTGGACGTTGCCTGCCATCTGCGCGGAGCGGGGCGGGATGATGTCGAAATTTGTCGCCTCCAGGTGCCCGCGGAAATCGGGGGAATCGAGGGTGCCGGAGACGACGCCGTGGAACTGCGCCTCCCCATGGAGCTGCGCCGGGATGGGGCTGCCCTGGCCGGGTTTGCCGAGGCCGAGGGTAGCCAGCGCGGGATTGAATTCGCCGAGGTTGGTGGTGGTGAAGCTGGCGTTGATCTCGGAATGGCGGGTGACCGGATAAACACCCAGCGATCCGCTGACCTGGATCTGCGAAGCGGGGGTACGGATGTCGAAGGTGCGGATGTCGACCGAGCCGGTGCGATTGACGTAGGCGGCCTGAACCACGCCGTTCAGCGGAACCTCGTTCGGGGTAGCGGGGTGCGGCGGGGCGAGGGTGACGTCGACCGTGCCGACGACGTTGTCGAGGGAACCGGTCCAGTCGACGTTGGCGGTGCCGGATGCGGAGCCGTCGAAGCCGAGGCGGCGGTAGCCGCGCGGAGCCACAGTGTCGAGGACCGAGTCGACGGTGAAGCCGGCGATATTGGTACGGATGGTGCCCTGCTGGGGAGCAGCCTGGGGCGCGCCGGACCGCAGAGGCGCAGGGGTTTGCCAGTTGGTGATGCGAAGGCTGCCCGCGATGGTGCCACCGGTGGCCAGCCGCGCGTGCATCGAGGGAAGGGAGATCAGGTCCTGGGTCACGTGGGCGACGGCGTCCGCGGTCACGCCGGCAGCATGCACGGTGCCGGTGGAGTAGGCGCCGCCGGAGATGCGGGCGTTTCCATCGATGGTGAATTGCGCCTCGGTGCCGCGGCCGGCGGCGGTGAGCTGAGCGATGCCGCCATCGAGGCCGGGCATGCCGGTGAGGGCGCGGATCTCCAGCGCATCGACCGCGCCTTTGATCGTGAACTGCCAGTGGGGATCGCTGAAGTTGTCGAGGGTCCCGGCAAGGCGAACCACCGTTTTCTGCGCCGCGTTTGCGGGGCCGCTTTGCAGGGTGAGGGAGACAAGATCGGCCGTATTGCGGCCCACGTCGAGCGAGGCGTCGAGTACTGAATGAACCGGTGGCAGCGCGCCGCGCTCGAGGACAATGTCTTCGGCGTGCAGGCTTCCCGTGTAATGCCCGCGCGCGGGAACGTAGCTCACCTGGGCGGCGAGGTTATTGGCGGCGAGATTGAAGGGGATCTTCCGCTCGTTCAGGATAGCGAGGCCATTGTTGAGGACGGTGCGATTGACGGCCAGATCGAAGATCTCGTCTTTGGTGCTGCCGGTGGATGGGTGTTTCGGCTGCGGCTGGTTGGTGGTGCCGTTGGGATAGACGATGAGGTGCAGGACAGGGTGGTCGGCTTCGAGCAGATTGAGTCCGATTTTGGCGCGGAAGAAGGAGAGTATCTGCAGCCGTATGAAGAGACGGTCGAGATGCGCGTAGGGAACCTCTCCGGGTGCTTCGAGGCCATGGATGGTGAGATCGTCGGCTTCGAATTCAAGGTGGGTCAGCTGCCAGCCAAAGTGTTTCAGCTCGACGCGGCCGCCGGTGGCATCCTCGAGTTGTGCGATGACGGCCTGGCGCACGCGGTTCTGGAACGAAGGCGTGCTGGCGTACCACGCCGCACCGATGAAGAGGATGGCGACGACGCCGAGCGTCCACAGAAGAATCCAGAGCGCGAGGCGGCCGAAGTTGCGGCGCCGCCTGACCGGGCGCGGCGCGCCGGCTTCCACGACGCTCTCCGGGGTCGCACCGGACCCGGGGTTCGGCGCGGCGTTCATTGGGTGGCCTCATCAGTGGTTTTGGAGTCGAAGTCTGCGTTATACGCCGGATCGACAACCTGAATGTTTCCCTGATCGTGCAGGCTGCCGAGCCAGTCCTGAAAGAGCCCGCTGACCTGCTGCTGGAGCAGGATCTCGCGGATGCGATCGGTCACTTCACCGAGCAGTGGCGCAGTCTCGTGATCTTTCTCGAGGGCCGGGACAAGGGTCTTGTTGTAGTAAGCGGAGATCTGGTCGGGCGCGATCCGGATGCCGCTCTGGAAGCGGAGATCGATGAAGCGGAGCATGGCGATGCGCTGGCTCCAGCGCTGCTCCACCATGTCGGGGGAAAGGTCGTGGGAAGCGAGAAAGGTCTCCCAGCCCTGGTCGGAAGAGCAATCGAATTTTGTGCAGGCGGGGATCTGGCGGCGCAGATCGTCGATGGCCTTGCGCACGGCCGGCAGGGGGGTGCTGACGGGCTGTTGTTGCTCCTTCATCTGCTGCAGGATGAGAGTGCGGTCGATGAGGCGGCGGAGCGCACGCCCGGGAGTATTTTGCCCGGGAAGTACCTGGAGAGGCTCGAGCGCGGAGAGGCGCGTCTCCTGCTGGACATCGCTCTGGAGAATGACGTTGGAGCCGATGATGGCGACGACGTGATCGAGTTCGACGGGCTGCCCGCTGGCGGCCGGCGGCGGTACGGCCGGCGGCGGCTGTGTCTGCGGGTGCACCGCGGCGGCGGCCAGGAGAAACGCCAGCAGAACCGGAATGGAGGGGGCCGCTCTCATCAGAATGCCTGCCCGATGCTGAAGAAGAAGTTGAAATGGCCGGCCTGACCGTAGCAGGGCGATATGTCTCCGTGAACGCAGGTACCGGAGCTGGGTGTGCCGTAGGTGACGATGACCGGATAGACGGGCGGATTGAGATTGTAGCTGAGATCGATGCGGATGGGGCCGATCGGCGTATGGTAGCGGGCGCCGACGCCCACTGCGTGGGAGAAGTCGTTGAAATCGCAGGTGCCGGTGGGGTTGGTGCTGGAGGAGCGCGTGACCCGCTCCTGCACCGGAGCCAGCAGATATTGGGGCGCGGTGCAGGTATAGCTGTGCGGCTGCTTGATGCGCAGGGCCGAGGGCCAGATGTCGGAGGAGTTGTTGAAGACGTTCCCCATGTCGTGGAAGAGCACGAAGCTCACGGAACGGCCGACCCAGGGCAGCTGTGGCGGCGGCATGCGGAATTCGAACTGATTGACAAAGACACCCGCCCCCCCGATGGGAAAGCCGGTCAGCGAATCGCGGGGGCCGGCGGAGTTGAGAGGAAAGCCCCGCAGGGATTCCGGACCGCCGGCGTAGAGGCGTTCGGGCAGAGGAATGGATTCGAATTTGGACTCGCCGAAGACCCGCTCCAGGCCGAACCGGGTGTTGCGCGCCATGACGAATTGCTTGTGCCTGCCGACCTGGTAATAGGTGGAGTTGCTCCAGTCGAAGTGGTCGAAGTTGGCCTGCGAGCCGAGGAAGACGTTATCGGTGGCGAACTCCTGGATGCTGTTGTACATCCCGGTGCGGGCATCGAGGGGCTCGGGGCGTCGGGTATCGCGAATCCACGTGACTTCAGGACCGCCGACGCGCACCGGCTCGGAGAGCAGCGGAATCAGGTTGGGGGCGACCTGAATGGTGTCGGGGTCGACCTTCACGCGTCGGTAGGTGATCTGGTAAATGAACGTCTGGGGAAGGCTCGGGTGCTGGGTGAGGCGCACGTCGGCTTCCTCGGTGGAAGAAGCGAAGGTGACGACGTTCTGCGCGTTGATATAGCCGCCGCCGAACGAGAAATCGAGGGTGGGGTGGCTCAGGAAACGCGGGGCATTATATTGCGCCGTGATCTGCTGTTCGAGGCTGCCGTATTCGGAGCGGAAGGTGAGGGACTGATTTTTGCCGAAGAGGTTGATGCGGGAGATGTCCAGCTCCACCAGCGCGCTGACGCCAAAGCGGCCGTTGGGCGAGCAGGAGTAGGTGGCGGGATTAATGCCAAGCTGGATCAGGCTGACCGCGTTGGGGCAGTTGGTGCTGAGGGTTCCGGTTTGCGCCTGGAACCCTCCGCCGTAAACGACGTCCCAGCGGCGGGCCTCGTCGAACTGCAGCAGAACGTTTTTGCGGAGTTCGTCGCCGCCCGGGTTTTCGACCGCGGTGTTGACCTGGTTAAAGAGGGTGAGGTTGTAGAGCTGGCGCTGGGTTTCGAGCAGTTTGGACTGGTCGAGGGGCTCGCCGTCGTGGACCAGGATCTGGCTCTGGACGGTGGAGGGTCGCGTATAGCGCAGGCCGCTCATCAGCACATGACGGATGAAAATCTGGTCGCCGGGAACGACATTCAGGTACACATCGATCAGATTGGGGTCCTGGGCTGAGGGGTTTTGCTGGAGGTTGACCTGGGCATGGTCGTAGCCGTGATCGAGGAAATAGCCGAGGATAGCGTCGCGGTCGGCGGTTAGATTATTGCCGGCATAGGGCTGCCCCGCCTGCAGGCTGAGCCGGGGCTGGATCTCGCCGAGCTGGGCCGGCGTCACGCCCGTGATCTTGTAAATGCCGACCTTCTGCTGCGTCTCCTCTTCAATGCGGTAGGTGACGGCGAGATGGCGCTCTCCCCCCTTGTTCGCGGGTCCGGCTTCGCGGACCTCCGGAGTGACTTTCACGTTAATGAAGCCGTTGCTCTGGTAAAGGGCGGTGATGGCGTCGACGTCGGCCTGCTGCAGGGCGAGACTATAGGAGCCGTGGGGGACAAACCAGGAGGCGGCCTGAACGCTCAGCCGCTGGCGAATCAGCCAGTCACCGAAGTAGTGGTTGCCGGTAATGGTCACCGAGACGATGCGGTCGCGCGGACCGAGGCTTACGTCGTAGGTGATGTGGGTAAGGCCATCGTTGGCGGTGGTGCTGTGCGCGACCTTGCAGTTGAAATAGCCCTGGCGCTGGAAGTAGTCCCGGATGCGCTTGCTCCCGGCGTTGAGCAGGTCCTCGTCGAGGGTGCCTTCAGCGTAGACAGGGACCAGCGTGTGTACTTTGCCTTTGCTGAGCTTGGCCCCCTCCACCACGATTCGGACGATGGGACCGCGATCCGCCTGGAAGCCGTAGTTCAGATGATTGGCAGGCGCCTGGTATTGTTTGGACGCGACGCTGACGCTGGCTTCGAGGCGCTGCTGCTTCTGATAATTCCTCCGCAGGCGGCTCAGGGCGCGGTTGACGGTGTCGGAATTGACTTTGGAACCGGCCTTCAGTTTTGCCTTCTTGCGGAAGGTGGGAATGCTCATGCCGCTGTCGCCATGCACGGCGACGTCGCCGACGCGGGCCTGCTTGCCGGGATTTACGTCGAACTCCACGTTCATCTCAGCGTTGTTTTTATCCGGGAAGGTGCGGGACGCCACTTTGCCCTGGTAGTAGCCGTTTTCCTGGAGCGTCTGCTCCAGCACGGTGGCCGATCGGCTCAATTTCTGTGAGGTAAAAGGCGTGCCCGGGCGCAGTCGCGTGGAGTAACTGAGCTGATTGCTGAGGCGGGTGTTCTTCACGCCTTTGACGGAGACGCGGCCGATGAAAACCGTGGGGGTGCCGCGGAAGATCAGGATGACGCCGTCCTGCTGCTTCAGCCCCGCGATTTCGATGGTGCGGTAGAGGCCGGTGGCATAGAGGCGGCGGAGACTGGAGCGCACTTTGCCGGGGTCAAGAGCGGTGTGCGGCTGCTGCGGGATCGTCCCGGGCAGCGGCTCGAGGGTGTCGCGGCCTACGCCCTCAAAGCGAATCTCCAGCACCTGGAGGCCGGCCCACCCTTCCAGCGTCATGGCTTCCGGGACGGGCTGGACGGTCTCATGGGATTGTTGCTGCACGCTGTTGTAAGACGGAAGAACACTGCCGGGGGGGATGGGCGGCGTCTTTTGCCGCTGCTGTTCGGGGGGCGTTGTCTGGGGCGGGGGGGTGCCGGGAATAACGGGCTGCTGCTGGGCGCGGAGCGGCCGAGCCGCCAGCAGCGCGACAATCAGGACCAGTGCGCAGGCGGGACCGCCAGCGAGGCGAGGACGGCGGCTCGCCACAAATTTCATTGCTGCGCAAGTTGCTGCGTATCGCATGCTGTCGCGGAATCCGGGAAAAACGCCCAAGACCATCCTCGTGCTGAACCCCAAAAGCTGGTGACTCGTCGCAAGACCCCGGATCCCAGGCTCTGATCGATGGAGGGACATTCCGCCAACCCGTTCGCTGGCCCGAATCCCAGGGTTTCGCGGTTTCGCTCGTCGAACCATGAGATGCGAAGATGCGACGGGCAAGGACACAGCGCCCGCGAGGAGCCGGCAACGCGGGCGCAGCAAGTTTCTATACTACTGAGACAGGATGGCTTCGTCGCAAACAATGCGGGAAAGGTACTCGCGGCAGGTTCTCTTCGCGGGCATCGGCGCCGAGGGCCAGGAGCGGATCGCGCGGGCGCACGCTGCGGTGGTCGGCATGGGAGCGACCGGCGCGGCCGCGGCGAGCCTGCTGGCGCGGGCCGGCGTGGGCACGCTGACCGTGATCGATCGCGACTTCGTCGAGGAGAGCAACCTGCAGCGGCAGGTGCTCTTTGACGAGGAGGACGCGCGCGAGTCGCGGGCCAAAGCGGAGGCGGCGCGGCGGAAGATTGCGGGCTTCAACAGCGAAATCGAAGTGCGGGCCCACGTGGCCGATCTGGGACCGGGCAACGTGCACGAGCTGCTGCGGGATGCCCAAATCGTTCTCGATGCAACCGACAATTTCGAGACGCGCTATCTGCTGAACGATTACGCGATGGAGCAGGGCAAGCCGTGGATTTATACGGCCGCAGTCGGCGCCTATGCGGTAACGATGAATATCGTGCCGGGCGAGACGGCCTGCCTGGCCTGCATCTTTCCTGAGGCTCCGGGCGGCACGGTGGAAACCTGCGATACGGCGGGGATTCTGAATACGGCGGTGAATCTGGCGGCGTCGATCGAAGCGACGGAGGCCCTGAAATGGATGGTGGGCGCCGGGCGGAAGATGCGGCGCACGCTGCTCTCCTGCGACGTGTGGAACAACCAGTGGACGGAGATTGCGGCGGGACGGCCACGCGCGGAATGCGCGGTGTGCGGGGAGCGGAACTTCGCGCATCTGCGCGGTGAAGGACGGCCGCACATCACCCTGTGCGGGCGCAACTCGGTGCAGATCCATGAGCGGTCGCGGCCCGTGGACCTCGCCGAGATGGAAGCGCGCCTGCGTCCGCACGGGCAGGTGCGGCGGAATGAGATGCTGCTGCGCTTCGAGCGGGGCGAGCAGACCATGACCCTGTTTGCCGACGGCCGCGCAATTATCCAGGGGACCACCGATCCGGGCGTGGCCCGCAGCCTGTATGCCCGCTTTGTAGGGTCGTAATACGCGCATGTAGGGTCGCAGGGTGTGAAAGGGCGGACGCCTGGCGGCCGGCGTTCGTTCTGTTTTCCGCGGCCGTCATCAGGCGAAGACGCCCGGACCGGTTGCTATACTCGCCTCACGAGGGCAGGAATGGGACTGTACTTCCGGGTCCGTGAGAGGCTGCGCTTCAGTCCCGCATTCAATAAGACCGTGTACCTCGCGCAGAGCCTCTGGTTCTCCCGCTTTGGGCGGCTGGTGCGCGATGTTCGACCCGCCCGTGCCGGCAACAAGGGCCAGGGTGTGGCTCTTTGCCTGCGCTTCCGGGACGAGGCGCGCTATTTGGCCGAGTGGCTGGAGTATCACACCGCTGCCGGAGTGGAGCACTTCTTTCTCTATAACAACTTCAGCGCCGACGATTATGCTTCGGTCCTCCAGCCGTGGGTCAATGCGGGCCGGGTGACGCTGGTGGACTGGCCGAGAACGCCCGCATCTCCGGCGGCGGAGGAGGATTGCATCCGCCGAGCGCTGGGGCGCTTCGCGTGGGTGGGGTTTCTGGACGCCGACGAATTTGTCGTGATTCGCGACGGGCGCAGCATTGCGGATTTCCTGGAGGAGTTTCGCCGCGCGCCGGGGGTGGGTCTGCACTGGCGCATGTTCGGTTCGTCCGGCCACCGCAGCCGGCCGGACCTGCCGGTGATCGCCGCGTATCAGCGCCGGGCTCCGGGGCCGAACCGCCACATCAAGACCTTCGTTCGTCCGCAGCGCGCGGCGCAGTGCCGCAATCCGCATTCCTGGTTCTATCACCCCATCGGCGTCGCGGTCGACGAGCACGGCCGGCCGCTCTACGGAAGCGTCGACCCCAACGCCACCGCCGACGAAGCCTGGATCAATCACTACTACTGCAAGAGCGAAGAGGACTATCTCGAAAAGGCCGCGCGCCCACCGACCCATGACCGCGTCGGCATGAAGTTCCCTACGCGACGCCCTGAGAAAATCTCCGCCGAGATGGAAAAGAATAATGAAGTCTTCGATGCGTGCGCCGCAGATTATTATGCCGCCCGCTGCCTGATGCTGGGTTTGACCCCGAGTCCCGTGTCTGAAGTTCGTTAAAGAATTGTTCTTGTATCAGGGCACGACTTCAGAGCTTGCAGAAAAATTCGTTGTTTTGAAGGGGTACAGCTTTAGCTGTGCCGTGAGTGACAGAAAAGTAAGTTGGGCTTCAGCCCCTGAGGGTTGCTGTCCGATCGCTGACGTTACATTGAAACTGGAGGAATGCTGGTGAACCTGCTTCCGAAGAGTGGCAACCGGGGGAATCCATGAGCTTTTTTTCACGAGGCATTGGTGTCGTCAGGACTACGCCCTGGCTGGGCCGCTGGGCGTTGCGCGCTCTTCCCGATATGCGCTGGAAGATCAACGTCCATCCCATCGGACGCCTGGAGATCCGGCTGCGGCGCGACCGGAACAGCTGGCTTCGCTCGCCGATCCTCAGTGATGGCTTCATGCTGGGAGCGCTGCAACGGCTCATTCATCCCGGAGATGTTGTCTACGATATCGGGGCGAATATCGGCATCTACAGCCGCTTCATGGCGCAGCAATTTGGCGCAGGAAGGGTCTACGCATTTGAACCGGTCGCCGGAAACTACCCGCGGCTGGTGAGGAATCTGGAGATGGGAGGTTGCGCCGACCGGGCCGAGGCGCTGCAGCTGGCCATTGGCGACGAAGACGGCCTGGTGGACTTTCAGTCGGACGACATGTCGGCGCTTACCGGCGCTCTCGACGCGGTGAATCATGGAAACGCCAGCCGTAACCGGGTGCAGTATCATTTGCCGCCGCAGGTGGAGAAGGTCCGCGTGGCCCGGCTGGACACGGTGATTCCGGACCGCGGTCTTGCCACACCGGACGTGGTCAAGCTCGACATCGAGGGTGCCGAGGCTATGGCGCTCAGGGGTGCCCCGCGTTTGCTGGAGGAACGGAAGCCTCGTTGGGTGATCGAGCTGCACAATGGGCCGGTGGCGGCCGAGGTGCTTGAGATTCTGTGGAAGTACCGCTATCGCTGCTTTGGCTACCTGCATTCCGGAACAGCGCGAGTGTATCGGGAGATCACTGCCGCCGATCTGGCGGTTATTCGGGATGAATACGCGCTGCGATACATAGCGGCTTCCCTTGATGGAGAAGAACTGAAAATTCCCATTCAGGATCCCGAGTGGATTCCCAAAAGTGCCGGCGGGCCGGGAGCGCAACCCGCCGATTCCTCAGGACTGGTCAACTTAGGGTGAGAAAGCGAAGCCCCGGCTCATCGAGGCTGTTACGAAACTCGGTTTCGAAGAGTCATTCGATACGGTTCAGTATGGATAAATTTGCACTATTACGGCGGGTCTGAATGCTCCGAAAAAGTTTCGTAACAGCCTCCATCACCGCGGCTTTGCTTTCATGCCTGCGCCAGAGGCGCGCCCGCCTGAACGGCCAGTTCAGAACTGGTTCCAGAGGAACTGGTTGTAGACCTCGTGGTGGAACTGGACCTCCGAGGGCTTGACAAAGGTGCCGAGCAGACGCGGACAGCGGTCGGCCGATGCCTGCTTGAGATCGGCGTAGCGGCCCTTGACGTCTTCGCCGAGAAGTTTCGTGGTCCAGGCGGCGTTACGGAAATCTTCGAGCGCGGTGTAGATGTTGTCGGGCAGATAGCGCTCGGCCTGGCGAAGGTTGTCGATCTTCGCGGTGTCGCCGTCGATGCCGGTCTTGAAGACCGAGAGCATGACGAGGTAGGGGTTGGAGTCCGGCGCGACCGAGCGCACTTCGACGCGCATGGAGCGCTCGTTGCCGATGGGAATGCGGATCATGGATCCGCGATCGACGGCCGACGCCTTGATCTGATTCGGCGCTTCGAAGTGCGGATCGAGGCGGCGATAGGCATTCACGCTGGAATTGAGCAGCAGGCACGTGTCGTTGCCATGCGTGAGGATGCGGTCGACGAATTCCCAGCCGAGGGGCGAGAGCTTCTCCTGACCCTTCGGATCCCAGAAAAGATTCTTGCCGTCCTTGCTGATGGAGACGTTGGTGTGCATGCCGCTGCCGTTGACGCCGACCACCGGCTTGGGCAGGAAGGAAGCAGTCATGCCCTGTTTGGTCGCGACTTCGCGGCAGATGAGCTTGTACAGCTGAATCTGATCGGCGGCGGCGACGACTTCGCCGTAGCTGTAGTTGATCTCGAACTGCGAGGGCGCGACTTCGGGGTGGTCCTTCTCGTTCTCGAAGCCCATGGCGCGCTGCACTTCGGCAGTGGTGTCGATGAAGCTGCGCAGCGGATCGCTGGGCAGGGAGTGGTAGTAGCCGCCGGTGTTGACGTAGTCGAATTTGCCGGTGGTGGGGAAGTTGCGTTCTGCATCCACACCTGCGAAGAGAAAGCCTTCGATTTCGTTGGCCGCGTTGAGGGTGTAGCCTTTCTTGTCGAACTGCTCCTGCGCGAAGGTCTTGAGCACCCCGCGGGTGTCACCGGTGTAAGGCGAGCCACCCTTGTCGATGACGTCGCCGAAGACCAGAACTTTGCCGGGGCCAAAGATATCCGCGGGAGCGAAGTAGAAAGAGCCCCAGTCGATACCGAGACGCAGATCGCTCTCGCGCTGCGCGGTAAAGCCGCGGATGGAGGAGCCGTCGAAGGTGAGATTGTCGTAGCTCTTGACCAGGAATTTCTTGTCGTAATCCAGCATGTGGAGGCGGCCTTCGAGGTCGGAAAACAGGACCGTCACCGCCTTGATGCCCTTCTGGTCCGTGAGGTACTTCAGCCGTTCTTCCTGGATCTTGTCGGCGGCCACACGCTTCCGGCGCTGCTCTTTTGCTTTGAGATTGAGTTCCTCCAGCTCCTCATACGAGAGCGCCAGGAAATTGCGATAGTCAGTGGACATGCTTCTCCTCGAGATGGATTTGTATCTGCTGCCGCGCCCGCGCTCAGAACGCCACTGGAACCCGCGCCGGAGAGGCGGGATTGCGAGTGCGGAGAAGGGTTTGGCGGTTCACGTTTAGGGTATCGCGCAGGGCACAGGGAAGTCTCCGTATAAAAATGACTGATGGGCGGCATTTGCCCTGCTTATTGCGGATTGGCATGCCGGCGTCTCTCCTTCCTGTTTTGGTTCCCGCGGCGGGCAAGCTAATCTGATCCGGAAACTCTGTGAGCGCGCATCAGGCAGAAGCGGTGATTCTTCGCACATGGCCAGTCCATGAAGCCGACCAGATCGTGTCGCTGTTCACCCGCGCACAGGGGCGGATTCGCGGAGTAGCCAAGGCCGCGGCGAAGTCGCGGCGGAGATTCGGCGGAGCGCTGGAGCCGATGACCTGGGTTGCAGCGAGCTATGTGGAGAACCCGAAGCAGGAACTGGTGCGGCTGGATTCATGCGAGGTGATCGTCGTCGCCGCTGTCGGATCGGGTGGATTACGTGCGGGCAGCGGCACTGGCCTTTTATGCGGAGGTGCTGGAAGAAGCCTTGCCGGATCATGATCCGCAGGAGGCAGTGTTTCGCCTGGTGCTGGTGGTTCTGGAGCACACGCGCGGTGCGGACGTGTGGATGCCGGTAACGTATTTTGCTCTGTGGATCACGCGCCTGCTGGGCTGGATGCCGGGGCTGGCGCAGTGCTCTGTTTGTGGCCAGGCGTTTGGATCGGAAGGCGCGTGGTTCGATGCATACGCGGATGGGCTCATCTGCGCACAGCACAAAAAGCCGGGCAGCCGGAAGCTGTCGGGGGAATCGCTGGCGCTGGCGCGGCGCATCTTTCAGTCGCCCATCGCGGCGCTGGCTGACGAGGAGTGGCCGTCCGGCCGCGCGGCGGATCTGCGGCGGTTTGCGATTCAGGCGCTGGAGCGGCATCTGGAGAGGCGGCTGCACGCCGCGGCTGCGCTGGGGAAATTGGCCGGGTGAGCGCGGCAACAGGCTGCAACCAGCGCACTCACAGCAGAAGAGGGCCGGGCTACACTGGTTGGGCGGAATTTCGAGACATATTCATTAGGCGGAAACTCAGGAGATATTTAAGGATGAGTGCATGAAGATTGCAGCCAGCGTTACGGATCTGATCGGAAACACGCCACTTGTGCAGTTGAACCGGGTCACGAAAGGCGCGCATGGACGCGTGGTTGCGAAGCTGGAAAGCGCAAACCCCGTAAACAGCGTGAAGGACCGCATCGGCTTCGCCATGATTGAAGCCGCCGAGCGGGAGGGCAAGGATCAAGCCCGGCGAGACGGTGCTGATCGAGCCGACCAGCGGCAACACCGGCATCGGGCTGGCCTTTGTGGCGGCGGTGAAGGGCTACAGGCTGATCCTGACCATGCCGGAGACGATGAGTCTGGAGCGGCGCATGCTGCTGTTGGCCTTCGGCGCGCAGATCGTGCTCACCCCGGGTCCGAACGGCATGAACGGCGCAATCGCCAAGGCGAAGCAAATCCTGGCAGCAGACGCCGAACGGCTACATGCTGCAGCAGTTCGAGAACCCGGCGAATCCGAAGATCCACTTCGAGACGACCGGGCCGGAGATCTGGAGCGACACGGACGGGCCAGGCGGATATCCTCGTGTCGGGCGTCGGGACCGGCGGCACGCTGACCGGCGTGGCGGAATACATCAAGCCGAAGAAGCCCTCGTTTAAGGCCATTGCGGTCGAGCCGACCGACAGCCCGGTGCTTTCCGGAGGTAAGCCGGGGCCGCACAAGATCCAGGGGATCGGCGCGGGCTTTGTGCCGAAGGTGCTGGACACGAAGCTGATCGACGAGGTCATCCAGGTCTCGAATGACGAGGCCATCGCCATGGCGCGGCGCCTGCCGCTGGAAGAGGGGCTGCTGGTGGGCATCTCTTCCGGCGCGGCGGTGCATGCGGCGGTGCAGGTAGCGAAGCGGCCGGAGAACGCGGGCAAGCTGATTGTGGTCGATTATTCCCAGCTTCGGCGAACGCTATCTGTCGACGATCCTGTTCGAGAACCTGCGGAATGAAGCGCAGCAGATGAAGGCTGTAGAGATTTAATATCCGGTCGGTGAAATCCGCATCCTTCGGCTGATATTGGCCGACGCCACGAATGTCAGGGACACAAAACCTTGCACGGCAGCCGGCGTGCACCGCAAGTTGATCCGCTGCCGCGAGCACGCTGGTTGTATTCTGCATTCCTGCCATGTCCTTCTTTGCCAGGATTCGCGAAGACATCGGTTCGGTGCTGGAGCGCGACCCGGCCGCCAGTTCGTGGGCCATGGTGGTCCTGTGCTATCCGGGACTGCACGCGGTGTGGGCGCATCGGTCTCAGTTCGCGACTGTGGCGGGCTGAGCTGCGGCTGGCCGCGCGGATGCTCTCGCAGATCGCGCGCTTCTGCACCGGCATTGAGCTTCATCCCGGCGCGGCCATGGGGCGGCGGGTCTTCATCGATCACGGCATGGGCGTGGTGATCGGCGAGACGGCGATCGTCGGCAACGACGTGACGCTCTACCAGGGCGTGACCCTCGGCGGCACGGGGCACGAGCGCGGCAAGCGGCACCCCACGCTGCGCGATGGCGTCTTTGTGGGCAACAACGCGAAGGTCCTCGGCAATATCTGCATCGGGGAAAACTCGCGGGTGGGCGCGGGTTCGGTGGTGCTGCGCGACGTGCCGCCGAACTCGACCGTGGTGGGCGTCCCGGCCCACATTGTGTACCAGAACGGCGAGCGGGTGCTGATTACCGATCCCCGGGACGTGAAGGATCCGCTTTCGAACGTGATCATCGCCCTGGCCGAAGAGGTGAAGCGGCTGAGCGCGCGCGTGGACTGCCTCGATGGGGAATTGCAGGCGGTGCGTGAGCCGGACGAGGTGCTCTCGCTGGTCAGCGAGGAAGAGGAGCGAGCTGCGTACCGGAGCGAGCAGGCGCGGAACGGATTCGTGAGCATGGGCGAAGGGATATAGCGGAGCGCAGAGCACCGGTCAGCGTGGATTTCGCCAAGGAAGATTCGGTTCTGCATGTGACCAAAGAGTCTCTATATCAGCCCGGATTCGACTGGTAGACTTGGCCTCGCTCTCCCACTAACAGCTCGTTCCAGCAAGGGGCCTCCATGTTCATCCTTCCCGTCAACCGGGATGTGCGACCTCCCCGCACTCCGTGGGCTAGCTGCGGTCTTATCGCCCTTAACTCAGTGTTGTGGGTTGTGCCGGCGTTGATGGGAATCAACCATCAGCTTGTCCAGACCTACGGCTACCGGCCAGGACATCCTTCGATCCTGACGCTCTTTGCCTCGATGTTTCTGCATAGTGGATTGCTGCATGTGGCGGGAAACATGTGGTTCCTGTGGATGTTTGCGCCGAAGATCGAGGACCGGCTGGGAAGTCTGTGGTTCCTGGCTGCATACCTGATCTGCGGACTGGGCGGCGCCGGATTGCATACGCTCCTTTCGCACGGGTCGATGGTGCCCTGCATCGGGGCTTCAGGGGCGATTTCGGGTGTGGCGGGTATGTATTTCCTGCTATTTCCGCGCTCGCCGTTCGATCTGCAACTGTATCTTGGCTGGTGGCGGGTTAAGAGCTTTGCTGCACAGACACGCGGGGCTGTCGGCACCTGGATCGGCGAGCAACTGCTCCTGGGCTTGATCACGACGGCGTCGGGATCTGCGGTCGGCGGAGTCGCCTTCTGGGCCCATGTTGGGGGATTCGTGAGCGGCCTGCTTTGCGCGACGATGGTGTTGCCCAGGGCCAGTCATGAGGAACGGGAGGGGATCTTTCATCCCACGCCGCTGACGCAGGATGAGAAGGACGAGATCCTTGCCGACCGGGTGGAGAAGGCCTCCGGCCTGACTTCTCTGAAGCTGAACTAGCTGCGGGATTCATTGCGGGTGCCGTCAGGGAGTTGGCACCGGCGGCTGCGCCTGCAGGATGCCGACCACCATGGCGCGGATCCCGTCGTAGTCCGGCTGGCCGGAGAACATGCGGTAATCCGTCTCCTTATCGTCGTCGCCGCGGCCGGTGAGCTGGAACTGGCGCTGGCCAGCGGCCGCCTGGGTGGGATGGGCCTGGGCCCAGGACTTCTGATCGAAGTCGTTGCTCTGGACGTCGATTTCCCGGATGCGGCGACCGTCGGGCTGGCGGACGAGGAAGCGGTAATACGTGTGGAATTTGCCGACCGGCTCGAAGTACTCGACGGCATCGACACGATTGGAGCCGGCTGGAAACATTTCGAGGAGAAAGCCGGTGGCCTGCCGAGCGTCGGGCGGACCGGTGGTGTGCAGCTGGCGGAGCAGCGCGCGTTCCTGCTCGCGCTGCTGCTTATTACCGGCGGCGGCATAGGCGGCAACCAGGGTGGTGTGGATCTTCCAGCTTTGCGGATCGAGCTGATGCGCCTTTTCCGCGTACTGAACCGCCAGGGGAGCCTGGTAGAGTTCGAGGGCGGCGGTCGCGGCGAGCTGGGCAGCGGTGGCGTTCTGCGGATCGGCCTGGAGGGCCTGTTGAAAATTAGTGAGCGCTGCACGCGGCTGATTCGCCTGGAGCGCCGTCAAACCCTGGTTGACGGCCGAGGCGGCGGAGGCCGAATTGACGGGAGCCGGATTCGCGGACGAGCTGGCTGGCAACCCAGGAGTCGCGGACGTGGGCCCCTGAGCCGGTGAGGGAGCCGGGCTCTGGGCAACGAGCGCCGACGGGACAGTGCTGAGGCAGAGCAGGAGGGCCGGAGAGAGGGTTGCGGAAACCAGCTTCATCAAGGTGTCCTGACCACTGTATCGCGTTCGGCGGGTCTGTATCGCATTGGTCGAGATGCGGGCGGAGGGGAGAGATTTCAGCTGCGGAGCAGAACGGGAACGTGAGGGGGATGGATCGGGTATGCTGATGCGGGAGCAAAATCAAGCCGTTTTGGGTAAGGAGAGACGATTTTGGAATTGCTGGTAGTCGTAAGCTTTGCCGTTATCTTCCTGAGCGGAATCATCTGGGCAACCAGCCGTCGCGCCGGAAGCGGCCACTGATAAAACCCATGGTCTGAGGGCGAAAGCCCCGGGTCGCGATGATATGAGTTTTCATAGATACTCCCGTCTTTTAAGAGGCCTGACCACGGCGAATGGGCCGACCTTCCGAGAGCCGTTGTTGGTCAGCGGAATATCTATAGCATAATCAGTTACATGCCACTTCGCTGAAAAATTCTGATTTTTGCATGACCGGTGGCAGTCCGTTTGCAAAACAGGATGAGACAGAAGTATTTCATCCCAGCGCGAGCGCGCTTGGGTTAGCCAGCGGTTCGGGGTCCCCAAGGATGTTCGCGTCCGCAATGTTGATTCCGCACCATGGAACGGTCCTCGCAAACCCGTATCACCGCGATCCTGCTGGCTCTGTTTACAGCAGCCGCGATGCTGTGCGCGGGCTTCAACCTCTATCAGGAGAACCGTTATCAGGAGCCCACCGACGGAGTCTGGTGGCTGGAAACGCCGGGCGGTCTGGAGGCACAGCGGGTCCCGCACAATAGTCCTGGCGAGCGGGCGGGCATCAAGGCCGGGGATCTGCTGGTGGCCGCGAACGGGAGGCCGACGCTGCGGGCCGCCTCCCTGGTGCGGCAGATGGTGCGGACGGGCTCCTACAACATCATCCATTACACGCTGGTGCGGCACGGAATTCGGCTGCCCGACGTCCCGCTGGACCTGGATGCGCAGGATCGGAGCGTAAATCAGGGATTCCGATTCATCGCTCTGGTCTACCTGGGAATCGGGTTGTACGTTCTGCTGCGACGCTGGACCGCGCCGCATTCGACCCACTTTTATATCTTCTGCCTCGTCTCCTTCGTTCTTTACTCGTTCTGGTTCACCGGGAAGCTGAACGAGTTTGACTGGATCGTGTACTGGGGCGGGATTGCCGCGAACGCGCTGCAGCCTGCGCTGTTCCTGCACTTCGCCCTGGCGTTTTCGGGCGAGCGCCGCAGGCGCCATGGATGGCTGGTGGCCCTGACCTACCTGCCCGGGGCGATACTGGTGGCGCTGCAGGTGATGGCCATTGAGCTGTGGTCGGCCACCGAGTTGCTGCGGCATCGGCTGGACCAAACGGCGACCGGGTGCCAGGCGCTCTTCTATGTGCTGGCCGCCGCTGTGTTCTACGTCCATTACCGGCAGACGGAAGCTCCGCTGGAGCGGCAGCAGCTCAGATGGCTGACGCGGGGTACGGTGCTGGCAGTGCTGCCGTTCACGGTGCTGTCGGCGATTCCGTTCATGGCAGATTTTCCGATGCCCGGCGCCGCGGCGAAGATCGCGTGCATCTGCATGATCTTTTTGCCGCTGACCTTCAGCTGGGCGATCGTGCGTTACCGCATGATGGACGTCGATCTGATCTTCAAGCGGGGCGTTACCTACACCCTGGCCACGGCGGCTCTGGTTGGCGTTTACTTCGCGCTGGTGGCGGTCTCAGCCGAGGTCGTGCATACCAAGCTGCCCGGCGCGGGCGTGTGGGGCTTGTTTGCCGCCATCATTATTACCGCGCTGCTCTTCGACCCGCTCAAACGGATCATTCAGGGAAGGGTCGACCGCGTCTTTGACCGCCAGAGTTATGACTACCGGACGACGCTGATCGACTTCGGACGGGGACTGAGTTCCTTCACCAATCTGGAGGCGCTGCTGAACGCGATTGTGGAGCGGCTCCCGCGGACCTTGCTGGTGGAGCGGGTAGCGGTGTTTCTCTCCGACACCCCTGGGCGCTATTCGCTGGCGGCGCAGCATGGGCTGCCGGAATCGGTGGTGAAGCGCAGGCTGGACCTGGGCTTCTTCGACTTCGATACGCCGGGCGCGGGGACCCACATGTTCCTTGAGAACCCGCAGCAGGCTCTGTATCTGAAGTCCTCGGAGCAGGCGACGGCAGCGCTGCTCGACATGAATTATTTCCTGCCCTGCCGCGTCGGCGTGCCCGGAGCGCGCGACTGGCAGATGCAGGACCGGACCATTGCAGTCATCGGGCTGGGGCGCCGCGAGGGCGGCGATTTCCTGTCGAGCGAAGACATGGAGCTGCTGGAATCCCTCGCCGGGTATATCGGGATCGCGCTGCAGAATGCGCGGCTCTATGCGAGCCTCGAGGAGAAGATCAGCGAGTACGAGCGGCTCAAGGAGTTCAACGAGAACATCGTCGAGTCCATCAATGTGGGGATCCTGGCGGTCGATCCGGAGGAGAAGATCGAGAGCTGGAACTCGCAGATGGAGGTCATGTTCGCGCTGCCGCGCAAAGATGCCCTGCGCCAGCCGCTGGAAACGGTGTTTCCACAGGAGCTGGTGGAGGAGTTCCGGCGGGTGAAGGACCAGCCAGGCGTGCACAACCTCTATAAGTTCCGCCTCGAGACCCGGGCCCAGGAGATGCGGATTGCGAACATCGCGATTGCGCCCCTGGTGTCCAGGGATTTCCGGACGGTGGGACGGATCATCCTGGTCGACGACATTACCGATCAGACCGAGATGGAAGGCCAGCTGGCCCAGGCGGAGAAGCTCTCTTCGATTGGATTGCTGGCCGCGGGCGTGGCGCACGAAGTGAACACCCCGCTGGCGGTGATTTCCTCCTACGCGCAGATGCTGGCGCGGCAGTTGCGCGGCGACGAGCGGCTGGCGCCACTGCTGGAGAAGATCACGCAGCAGACCTTCCGGGCGTCGAAAATCGTCAACGGGCTGCTGAACTTCTCACGCACCAGCGGGGCGGAGTATCGCGAGACCGATGTGAACTCTATCATTCGCGAAACCCTTACGCTGCTGGAACACCAGTTCAAGACGGCGCAGATCAGCGTGGAAACCGACCTGATGCCGGAGCTGCCGCCGATCCTGGGAAATTCAGACAAGCTGCAGCAGGTGTTCCTCAACCTGTTCCTGAACGCGAAGGATGCGATGGCCGGCACAGGCGAGGAGCGAAGGCTGCGCATCGCCACGGAGGTGAACGGGCACGTGAGCATCTCGATTGCCGACAGCGGTTTGGGCATTGCGCCGGAGCACCTGCGGCGCATCTACGATCCATTCTTCACCACAAAAACGGCGCGCCGGGATGGGCAGCCGCGCGGCACCGGCCTGGGCCTGGCGGTAACCTACGGCATCATCCAGGAGCACTCGGGCAAAATCCACGTGGAGAGCCAGGTGGGGCAGGGCACAACATTTTATCTGGAGTTCCCCATGTTGAGGAAACCCGCACATGTCTGAAGCAACCATCACGGCCCCCGGTCCTGCATCGGGTGCGGGCGCGGAAGCAGACCAACGCATCCTGATCATCGACGACGAGGCGGCGATTCGCGAGTCGCTGGAGACGCTGCTCACCCTGGAAGGCTTCGCGGTGGAGACGGCGGAGAACGGCGAGCAGGGGCTGGAGCGCATCGGGGAGCAGCCGTTCGACCTGGTGCTGCTGGATCTGGCGCTGCCCGGACGCAACGGCATCGAGATCCTGGGAACAATCCGCGAGCGGCATGCCACCCTGCCGGTGATCATGATTACTGCCTACGGCACGGTGGACAATGTCGTGGACGCAATGCGCGGCGGAGCGCAGAACTTCGTCCAGAAGCCATGGGACAACGAGAAGCTGCTGGCGGATATCCGGGCAGCGATTGCGCGGTTCCGGGCGGAAGAAGAGAACGTCCAGCTCAAACGCGCGCTGCGGCAGCGGTACAGCTTCCCCAACATCGTGGGCAAGAGCGATGTGATGCTGCGCATCTTCGATCTCGTGGCGCAGGTGGCGCCCACCCGGTCCACGGTGCTGATCCAGGGCGAAAGCGGCACCGGCAAGGAGCTGATCGCGAAGGCGCTCCACGCAAACTCCCCGCGCAAAGACAGGGCCTTCGTTCCAGTCAATACCGGGGCGATGCCGACCGATCTGCTGGAGTCGACGCTGTTCGGCCACGTGAAGGGCGCGTTTACGTCGGCCATTGCCGCGAAGAAAGGTCTGTTCGAGGTCGCCAACGGCGGCACGCTGTTCCTGGACGAGATCGGCACCATGGGGATGGACACCCAGGCCAAGATCCTGCGCGTGCTGCAGGACCGGCGCTTCATGCACCTGGGCGGCGTGCAGGAGATCCAGGTGGACGTTCGCATCATCGCCGCCACCAACGTGGATCTGCGCCAGGCGGTGCGTGAGGGCAAATTCCGCGAAGATTTGTTTTACCGGCTGAACGTGATTGCGATTGAGCTGCCGCCGCTGCGCAGCCGGCGTGAAGATATCCCGGCGCTGGCCACGCATTTTCTGAAGCGCTACTCCGAGGAAAATGGGCTCTCGGTGCGCTCCATTTCACCGGATGCCATGCGTGCGCTGGTGGATTATGAGTGGCCGGGCAATGTGCGCGAGCTCGAGAACGTCATCGAGCGCGGGGTGGTGCTGTCGTCAGGCACGACGATCGGCGCCGATCTGCTGCCGGGACATCTGACCGGGGCGAGTTACTCGAGCAGCCTGCTCGAGCACAGTCCGGATGCATCGCTGTTCGACATCATGGAAGACATCGAGCGGCGCATCATCGTGGACAAGCTGGAGCGCTGCAACGGCAATCAAACCGAGGCGGCGGAGCAGTTCCGTATCCCGCTTTCGACGCTGAATCAGAAGATCAAGCGGCTGAACATCGAGATTCGCAAGCGGGCGCGGGAGTAAGACAGAGCACAGAGCTCAGAGCCTGAGTCCTGAGTCCTGAGTCCTGAGTCCTGAGTCCTGTGGAGTGAACCCCCAAAGTGAGACATTTTAGGAAGTCACAGTTTGCAGCGAATGGGGGGCTGCAAATGCGAAGGAATAGGAGTTACACGGAGGAATTCCGGCGGCTTGCGGTGGCGCGGATGCAGGGCTGCCACAACATCTCTGCATTGGCCAGGGAACTTGAAGTTCCGCGGCGCTTGCTGTATCGGTGGCAGATGCGGCTGGAGGGCCCGGTTATACCTGTTGAGGCTCGATCTTCGGGGCTTGAGGAAGAGAACCGGCTTCTGAAGCAGCTTCTGGCGGAGCGGACGCTGGAAGTGGATTTTTTCAAAGGTGCCTTGCAAAAGATAGCGGCTCGGCGCCAGCAGAACGACGGCGCTGGCGAGACGGCATCTACGACCAAATGCGGTCAGTGATGTCGCAGCAAGGCGGTTTGACGATCGAGCGGATGTGCATGCTGGCGGGGGTAAGCCGGGCGGGATTTTATCGCTGGCTTACGGCCGAGGCGCCAAGGGAAGAAGAGATGGAAGTGCGCGCGGCGATTCACCAGGTGGCGTTGGAGCATCGCGGCCGCTACGGCTATCGGCGAGTAAGCCGGGAACTTCGCCGCCGCGGCCTGGTGGTGAACCACAAGCGCGTGGCGCGTCTGATGCGGGAGGACAACCTGCTTGCGGTCCAGCCGCGGGCCTGGGTTCAGACCACCGACTCCAGCCATGAACTCACGGTCTATCTGAATCTGGCCGCGCGCATGCAATTAACCGGGATCAACCAGTTATGGATAGCCGACATCACCTATATCCGGTTGCGGACCGAGTTCGTCTACCTGGCTGTGGTGCTGGACGCCTGGTCGCGCAAGGTGGTGGGCTGGGCGCTGGGGCGCAGCTTGGCAGCACAGCTGACGGTGGCTGCGTTGAAGCAGGCCATCGCGCAACGGCAGCCGCTGGCCGGTCTGGTGCACCACTCCGATCGCGGCGTGCAGTATGCCTGCCGGGAGTACGTGAGCCTGCTCGCGAGCCAGGGAATGTTGCCCAGCATGAGCCGGCCCGCCAACCCTTACGACAACGCCAGTTGCGAGAGCTTCATGCGCACCCTCAAGCGGGAAGAGATCTACGCCAACACTTACCGCGATATGGACGATCTGCGCTCGCGCATCGAGGAGTTTATCGAGTGCTATTACAATCGCATTCGCCTGCACTCGGCGCTTGGTTACTTGTCGCCGGAGGAGTTCGAACAGACTGCCGCACCACCTGCTCAGGCAGACAGTCGCGGTGCTGCCAGCATGAGTTTTTTCAGGCATGGGGAAATCTATCCACCCGATGTGCGCAGAAAAACCGGGAGCGGTCCTGGTGCTCCGCTCCCGGCGCTCATCGGTACGGATGAGTCTCCCACCGGCTATTCCTTGGCGGGTTGCTCTCCAGCAGAGCCCGACTCCGCTTCACCGGCTATCGACTATGCTCAAGGAGAAGCAACACCTTGAGAAGACAATCACAATAAACGGCAACTGTGTCTTCGGAAGACTGTCTCACTCAAGGGGGTCACCCCACCTGAGTCCTGAGTCCTGAGTCCTGAGTCCTGAGTCCTGAGTCCTGCAGTTCATTCAGGAATTGTTCGTTGCCTTGTACCAGAAAATAAACAAGCTGCTGATTATTAAATGCTCTGGAAGCTCAGAAAGCACCAGAATCACAGGTCGGCCGCACAAAAACGCACAAATTTCGGGACAGAGCGGCTGCGCCGACAGGCCGAAACTTCCCGGAAGGCCGACAAGACAGCCAGAACAGGCGCGTGCTATCTCAGCTGTGCCGAGGTTGTGGGTAGTACGTTGCTCCAACGCCGAACATACAGAGCAATGCGCTGTCTGCATGACGGACAGGTCCTACACTTGAAACAGGAAACCCTGATTTAGAGAGGCGAGATACTCGGATGGCACTCGATGACGACTGCATTGCTCAGATAGACGCGGTTCTCAGCAGGTACAGAGGCGTGCGGTCACGCTCCCGGTATTCGGATTTGAGCGATCTCCAAGATGAGGGGGAGGCCACATCGATCCTCACGTTGATGTGTGACACCGTTCGGAGGTTTGCTCCTCCAGAAAGCCAATATTACAAATCCGTGAGTCTCCTCCTGCAAGAGTATGGTCCCACTAATTGCAATGGCATCTCTCATGCTGCCGGAATCTTAAGCGCTCTGCGAGAGGCATATCACTCTGGCTTTATGAAGCGTTTCGCCGAACTCGTCCACGCCGAACTGTTCAGTGACTTTCTCGAAATGTCCGAATATCTGCTGACGGAGGGTTTCAAAGACCCGGCCGCGGTCATAATCGGAAGTGTCCTTGAGGAACATATTCGGCAACTTTGTACCAAAAATGGGCTGGATGTAAATGCCCCCGGCGGAAAGCCCAAAAGGGCAGATCAACTGAATGCGGACCTTGCTGGTCAGGGTGTTTACTCGAAATTGGATCAAAAATCGGTCACAGGATCGTTAGACTTGCGGAACAAAGCAGCACACGGCAAATACGACGAATACTCCAGGTACAGACCGGGCAGACAGGTAACAGACTGGACCGGGGACATGGGTAACACTTCGCGCGGACAGCAGGGGCATGTAGAAGTCGGAGATGCCCTGGAGAGTGAGCGGAGTGGTGGAAGAGCGAGCCCGGTTCGCGGTGGAGTACGAGAGCGGAGAGTGGACGATGGCGGAGCTGTGTCGCCATTACGGAATCAGTCGCAGGACAGGCTATAAGATCCTGGCGCGCTGGGAACAGCAGGGCGCCGAGGGTCTGAAGGACCTCAGCCGGGCGCCGCTCCATCATCCCAACCAGACGGCGGAGGCAGTGGAGGCAGCGGTGCTGGCGCTGCGGCGTGCGCACATGAGCTGCGGGCCGCGCAAGCTGCGGGCCGGGCTGGCGGCGCGCCATCCTGAGCGGGCGTGGCCTGCGGCCAGCACCATCGGCGCGCTGCTCCGCCGCGCCGGCCTGGTGCATGCGCGACGGCTGCGGCGCAGGACGCCGCCCTTCACCCAGCCGTTCGCCCAGGCCGCTGAGCCCAACGCCGTCTGGTGCGCCGACTTCAAGGGCTGGTTCCGCACCCGGGACGGAGAGCGCATCGATCCGTTCACCATGACCGATGCAGCCAGCCGTTATCTGCTGCGCTGCCAGGCGGTGGAGAAGACCGACACCGCAGCCGTGCGTTCGATCACCGAAGCAGCCTTTCGCGAGTACGGACTGCCGCTGGCCATCCGCACCGACAACGGGCCGCCGTTTGCCTCCCGCGCCGTGGCCGGACTCTCGCCCCTGTCGCTGTACTGGATGAAGCTGGGCATCGTGGCGGAACGCATCCAGGCGGGGCATCCGGAACAGAACGGCCGCCACGAGCGCATGCACCGGACGCTGGCGGCGGAGACGGCCGCGCCGCCGCAAGCCAATCGGCGCCGCCAGCAGCAGACCTTCGACCGTTTCCGCTCGGAGTACAACCACGAGCGGCCGCATGAAGCGCTGGGCCAGAGGCCTCCTGCGGCGCTCTACACATCTTCGCCGCGTCCTTATCCGGCCAGAGTGCCGGAGCCGGAGTACGACACCGGCATGGTGGTGCGCTGTGTATATCCGCACGGGCAGTTCTTCTGGAAGGGCCACGATGTGTTTCTCAGCAAGGTGCTGGCCGGAGAACGCATCGGTCTGGAGCCGATCGACGACCGCTACTGGTGCGTCTGCTTCGGCCCTTTTCCGATTGCCTGGTTCGACAGTCTCCAGCTCATCACCGGCAACCTGCCTCCAGCCGAGGTCGTCGGCGGTGGAAATCCGGAAATCTCCAACCACAGAGATTCCCCGATTCCCACCGCCGCGGCTGCGACCAACAACCAATCCGTCCGGCAACTACAAAACTTCAACCCCGGCGAAAAAGTGTTACCCATCTGCCCGGTCTAAACTGTTACCCATCTCCCGGTTTGTATAAGTCGCCCAACAATTGGGGCTTCAGCCCCTGAGGACTGTTGATCGAACACTTCAGTCCGTCAAATCGTTCAATAAACTGCAGACTCACCCCACTGAACGCAGAGCCCTACTCGATGGAGAAGACAGCGTAGACAGTGGCCGACTCTTCGACCTGCTGCGGGGCGATGGCGAGCGGGGCTATTGTGGCCTCGACAGCCTGAGCGGAAACAACACCTTTCGCAGCGAAGCGAAGCGGGACGGGCCGCTCCGGGGTCTGATTGCTGGCGTAAAGCAGCGGGCCCAGGTGCACGCCCAGGCCTTCCGCCATCTGCGCGGCGACGGCGTGCGCGCGGAGCAGGGCTTTCCCGGCAGCTTGTGCCTGCAGCGCGTTGCGGTCGGCGACATCCCAGTCGATGTTGCCGCTGTCGTTCGCGCCGGCCTCGATGGCGACATGCAGGATATTTGCCGCATCTTTCGCCGCTGTATGCACCGCCCAGCTCTGCGAGAGCGTGAATTGTTTCTCGGCGCGTTCCGCGGGCGTGGTCTGGTTATTGAAGGGGAATTCGGTGCGGGCCAGGTTCTGCGCGCGGCTCTCGGTGTCCCTTTCCGCAACGCCCGCCTTCTTCACGGCGTCGAGAATCGCGTTGGAGTGCTGCGAGCCCTGGCGATAGGCCGAGTCCGCATCCGGAGCATAGACGGTAAAGCCGATGGAGACGGTAGCGATGTCGGCCGCGGCCGAGGCTTTGTCCTCCGCGGTGATCGCGATGCTGCGGTTGTCTTTGTTGACCTGAATCGTCTGCGCGGAGGCCATCGTTGCACCCAGCAACAATCCGGCTGCAATCCAGAGCTTTGTCCCCTTCATCGCCTCAACCCTCCGCTCGGATTGTACCCGCCCATTGCGCTTCCACCTCTGCTGGAGGCTGCACAAGGTTCCGCACTTTCCGTATGCTGAACAGCGGCCCCCCGGGCCCTGCACCCTGGCCCTGCACCCTGGGCCCTGTGCTCTGCTGTCGAGGGCCCTGTTCCCTGAGCCCTGCGCTCTTCCCGTGTGCTAGGCTCAAACTTCGGAGCGGAAGTGAAGCCTTTCGCATCCAATCCGCAGTCAACCAAGCTATGGCCTTATCCACCATCGATGCAGCCACGAAGCGAGGCGTTCTGGCGGTGCAGGAATACGCCGTGCTTTCGGGACGGGCGCTGGGTAATCTGTTCCGCAGGCCGTTTTATTCAGCGGACCTGTACCAGCAGGCGGACATTATTGGGGTCGGCTCGCTGCCCATCGTCATCCTGACCGGGTTTTTTCTGGGCGGCGTGCTGGCGCTGCAATCGGCCGCGACGCTGACTCAGTTCGGCGCGGCTGCGTTTACCGGGCAGCTGGTCAGCTTCTCCATGATCAAGGAGATCGGGCCGGTGGTGACGGCGCTGATGGTTTCCGGCCGCAACGCATCGGGCATGGCCAGCGAGCTGGGCTCGATGATCGTGACCGAGCAGATCGACGCGATGCGGGCGCTGGGCACCGATCCGCTGAAGAAGCTGGTGATGCCCCGTATCGTCGCGACCGTGGTCATGCTGTTTTTCCTGGTCATCATGTCCGACACGGTCGGCATCTTCGGCGGCGGGTTTGTCTCAGTCATTATGCTGGGGCAGGACGGCTCGCAGTATTTCCATACCGCGTATCAGTCGCTGGAATACGCGGACATCCTGCAGGGGCTGGTCAAACCGGTGTTCTTCGGCTTCATCATCGCCACCATCGGCTGTTTCTACGGGATGAAGACGCGCGGCGGGACGCAGGGCGTGGGACGATCGACGACGCAGGCGGTGGTGATGTCGTCGATTCTGATCATTGCGACGGACTTCATCATCAGCCGATTCATGATCGGCATCTTCGGGCGGTGACTGAGGTGGGGTCGAATGGCGCGACCGCGCCGGCTGCGGCTGGTTCAGCCGGCCAGCCGGTGGTGGTGTTCGATAACGTATCGATCGGCTTCGAGCGGAAGCCGGTGCTCGAGAACATTTCCTTCCAGATCCGCCCCGGGGAAACGCGGATTCTGCTCGGACCCGCGGGTGTGGGCAAGAGCGTTCTGCTGAAGCTGACCAACGGCCTGCTGCGCCCCGATTCCGGCCGGATTTTTGTCTTTGGTGAAGAGATCAGCGCGATGCGGGAGGAGGACCTCTTCCAGCTGCGCGGGGCCATCGGAACGGTGTTTCAGGAGGGCGCGCTCTTCGATTCGCTGACGGTGCGCGACAACGTCGGGTATCGGCTGATCGAGGAGCATTTGCCCGAGGAGGAGATCACGCGGCGGGTAACCGAGGCGCTGCGCTTCGTCGAGCTGGAACATACGCTCGATAAGTTTCCCTCCGAGCTGTCGGGCGGAATGCGGCGGCGCGTGGCCATTGCGCGGGCCATTGTTACGAATCCAAAGCTGCTGTTGTACGACTCGCCGACCGGAGGCCTCGATCCGATTACCTCGACGACCATCATCGAGCTGGTAATGAAGCAGCGGGACGTGT
The DNA here is from genome assembly GCA_963825195.1 of uncultured Acidobacteriota bacterium. Classification (GTDB taxonomy): domain Bacteria; phylum Acidobacteriota; class Terriglobia; order Terriglobales; family Acidobacteriaceae; genus Palsa-343. The sequence goes on along the minus strand of CAWGSD010000005.1, from coordinate 775,289 downwards.
CCCACACCAGTTCGCTGCTGATCACGCACCGGCTGCAGGATGCCTTTGTGCTCGCGACCCATCACTTCAGCCGCGAGAAGAATGGCATGGTACCGCTGCCGGAACACACCACGGATCCCCACACCAGCTTTCTGCTCCTGCATCAGGGGAAGCTGGTCTTCGACGGAACCACAGCGGAGCTGGTGCACTCGGAGGATCCGTTTATCCGGGAGTACATCAGCTAGAGGCTGTTATTAACTTTCGCGCGGTCGGCGTTGCGAAGGGAAATCGGGCCAGACGAAGCTGAGCCCGGCAGCGGCAGCTGCGGTGCTGCCTTTCAGAAAGGCACGGCGGTTGTGGGTCGTATGCATGGCGAGCATCCCCTGTGCGCTAACAAACCGGCGCACTAACAAACCGGCGCGGCAACAAACCGTCTCATCACAGGGCATCAGCGGACATGCAGTGCCGGCGGGAGTGTGTGCGGTAACGAAGGTGCTCAAGGCATAAAAAAGGAGGATGGCGGTTGCCATCCTCCTTGTGCGTGGGATTTACCTGCTGGAGCTACCTGCCAGGATCAGCGGCCGTGGCCGTGACCTCCGCCAGGATGACCCCCGCCCCCGTGGGGCGCCGGGTGGCTTTCCGGATGACCACCACCACCGGAGGGGTGGCTTTCCGGATGACCTCCGGACGGATGGCTGTTGTTCTGAGCCGGCCTGCTATAGTTCTGGGCCGGCCGGTTGTAGTTCTGGGCAGGGCGGTTGTAGCTCTGTCCCGGGCGATTGACGGCGCCGCGGTTGTAGTTGTTCACTGCACCGTGATTGGCTTGCACTCCACGGTTGAAACCAGCGGCCGCTCCGCGGTTGTAGCCTGCAGCGGCGCCACGGTTGTAGCCGGCGGCAGCACCGTGATTGAACCCGGCGCGGGCTCCGGCATTGTAGCCACGGTTGTAGCCGGCAGCGCGGGCCTGGGCAGCGGCATGCATGTTCCACGCGCGTGCGCCCGGGTTGCGATCGAAGTGGCCGTAGTAGCCATGGTTGACGACGGTCACGCTGCGAGAGAAATAGGCGCCGTGGTTATAGGCGACAAATGGATGCGGTCCCCAGCCCATTCCCCAGTGGCCCCATCCCCATCCCCAGTGGCCCCAGGCGCCAATGGCGATGCCGATGCCGAAGCCGAAAGCCAGGCCGGCGCCGATGAAGTATCCCGGAGGCGGCGGAGGCGCGTACCACGCGAACCACGGACGCCCCCAGCCCCAGACAGACCAGGGATTGTAGTAGGGAACATAGACAACGGCGGGGTTGGCCGGTTCAATGACCACGTCGCCAGGCTGGTACTGCACGTTGAGCTGCGGAGTGGAGCGGAGATGACCGGACTGATACGCCTGCTGGCGGTCGTTCTGCACGGCGCTCATCACATCCTGCGGCTGGTTGTAATAGGCGTTACCCAGCTGCGTCGTCCAGTCAAGGTTCTTATCCATGTTGGAGAGCACCGACGGGAACGCCGCCAGCGCCTTCACGCTGGGATCCCAGGCCTGGCCGTTGACCATCTGAGCTATCTGGTCGGGCGGGGCACCCTGATTGGCCTGTACGAAGCGGTCGGCATCGACGATCTGGGTGGGATAGGTTGCAGCCGCGAGCACCTGCGCCACCAGAGAGTCCGGATAGAGCGCAATGGGCGCGACCAGCTGATTCAGCTGCTCGGGGTTGAGAGCGTTGTACGCCTGGGGCGGCTGCCCCTGGTCCGCACCCTGATCCGGCGGAGGCGCGCCCTGATCCGGCGCGGGCTGGGCCTGATCGGGCGGAGGCGGAGGAGCTTCCTGCGCAAAGGCGGTCATGTCCGCGACGCCGAGGGGGATCATGAGCCAAACCAGCGCCAGTGCAACAGCACGTTTCGCCAGCTCGAACGAGCCGGCGGCGAGACTACGCATCCGGCTGCGTGCGCCGTGGGTTAGGTGAAGCTCGGAAAGGTCGTTCATGGTCTTCCTCTCATTCCAGTTCGCGAGCGCCTGATGAATACGCGCTCTGCTGTATGGGACACCGAAGCTGGCCGTTAAGTTGCGCCAAACGCCGTAAACATGCTTAACCAGCCATAGAATCGAAGAAGCGGCGCAGGATGCGGGCAACCAATTCCGGCTGCTCGAAGGGAGCGAAATGACCGGCGTCGGGGATTTCGTTGTACTCCGCGCCGTAGCCCCCGTTGCGAATCTGTTCGGCGAGCAGGCGCATGTCGGCGGGCGGGCTGCCGGTGTCTTCGCCGGCCGCGATGACGCAGCAGGGGAGGCGGAGGGTACGCGCGGTTGCGACAGAGTCGGGACGAGCGGCGAGTCCCTGCTGCACGGCAATGAGCGCTTCGGGCGGAATGGCCTGCATCATCTCGCGAGCTTCGGCGATCTTCTGCGGCCAGCGGCGGCGCGCGGTAGGGCCGATGAGCGATTCGAGCAGGGATTCGATGAATGCTGAGGAGCCGCGCTGGCGGATGCTTTCGATGTTCTCGAGGCGTTTGGTGCGCGCCGCATCGCTGTCGGCCTGGGGCCGGGAGCAGCAGAAGGCGAAGGCCGTGGCCCGATCGGGCATGCTGCGCCAGATCTCATAGAGCGTGTAGCCGCCGATGGAGCAGCCGGCGAAGATGGCTTTACCGATCTGCAGATGATCGAGAAGGCGGCCGGCGTCGGCGGCCAGTTTCTCCACGGTGATGGCCGCCGCTACAGAATCAGGGCCCGCTGCGGACTGGCCGTGACCGCGCAGATCGGGAAGGATCACGCGGTAGCGGGTGGAGAGGATTTTCGCAACCGGCAGCCAGAAACGGTGATCGACGGGGGTGGGATGGAGCAGCACCACGTCGGGCCCGGAGCCGAGCGTAGTGCAGAAGAGCTTCGTGCCGTCGGAGTAGAAGTCCATCGCGCGGGGAGGATTCTCCCGATTAGTGTACTGAGTCTGAAGTTCGTTAAAGAAATTGTTCTTTGGCGTTGTATCAGGACACGGCTTCAGTCGTGCCGTAAAAATCGCCGAACCGGTGGGCATCAGCCCCTGAGGGCTGTCGTTCGCACCACTTCAATTTCAATAAACTTCAGATTCACCACACTAGCTGGGCGGCGGGAAGGGCGTGGGCGGAAGCATCAGCGGCTCTTCCGGCATGACGATCCAGAAGATGATATAGGCGAGCAACCCGGCGCCGCCACCGAAGACGGTGAGCAGGACGGTGATGACGCGGACCCATACGACATCCCAGGCATAGGCGTTCGCCAGGCCCTGGCAGACGCCGGCAATCATGCGGCCGGTACGGGGGCGCACCAGGCGCGAAACGGAGGAGGGGTAAGGAGCGGCAGGGTAGATCGGCGTTCCGCACGCCGAGCAAAAGCGTGCCTCGTCAGCGAGAGCATTTCCGCAATTCCTGCAATAGATGGCCATGGCCCATTCCTCCCCGGAGCCGCTTCCGCTCCGATGCAAAACCTAAGAATAACGCTGTCTGCGGCGCTTCCGGCGTGTGATCTTACGCCGCATTGGCGCACATGGGAAGATACGCGCAGCGCGGCCATTGAGTTCCGTGCCCCGGCCCTTACTGCGGGGTCCCTGAAGGCTTCGGCATCAGCTGACCGAGGGGGACGGGCCGGCCGAAGTCCGGAGAGCCGTCGGGATTCCAGGTAAAGGGCTGAATGCGCGGCGAGCGGAGACCGCCGCAGCCCTGGTTGGGGCCGGGATTGGCGTGGTAGATGATCCATTCCTGGCGGCCGTCGGGCGAGGGGAAGAAGCCATTGTGGCCGGTGCCGTAAGCGCCGCCTTCGGGATTCTGCCAGAACACCGGCGAGGACGATTTGGTCCACGAGGCAGGATTCATGGGATCCGCCGACTCCGGCATGCTGAGCATGCCCAGCTCGTAGTAGTTGGTCCAGCAGCCACTGGCGGAGTAGACCAGGAAGATGTGGCCGCCGTGCTTCAGAATCTCCGGGCCCTCGTTCACCTCCACGTGCGGGATGGGGCGGATGGGGCCGTAGTCACCGAAGTCGCCGACCTTCTCCCAGGGATATTGTGGCGTAGAGAGGCGGACGCGCGGGCCTTCGATGGTCCAGGGATTTTTGAGGCGGGCGATGTAGATGCTCTGCGTGCCGTCGCTATCGCCCTCCCAGCCGGACCAGATCAGGTAATGGACGCCGTCCTTCTCGAGGATGGTGGGGTCGATGGCCCATTTGTCGGTGGAATCGGCGACCTTGCCCTTGAAGGTAAAGGTGCCCTGGAGCGGATCGGGCGCGTCGTTCTCTACGACATAAACGCGGTGGTGGGCATTGGGGCCGTCGTCAGCGGCGAAATAGATGAACCATTTCCCGTCGAGGAGATGGAGTTCGGGCGCCCAGACCTCTTTGGAGTAGGGACCGTGCGCAGGCGGGGTCCAGACCACGCGCTTTTCGGCGTGGGCGAGGTCGGTGATGTCGCGCGTCTTCCAGATCGTGAGGTTCGCGCCCGTCGTGTTCATGTAGTAGTAAAACCCATCGTGGAAGATGACCCACGGATCGGCCCCGGAGAGCAGGAGCGGGTTGTAGAAGACGGGCGATTTCTGCGCCTGGGCGATCAGGCCGAAGAAGCAGGCGAGGCAGGCGAGCGGGCGCAGGCCGCGGACGAGGCGGCGAATCGTGTCGTGAATGCGAATTGTGTCGTGGGTGCGAAACATGTCGTGGGTGGGGATCATGGCATAGATCATGATGCTCCAACCGCCCGGAAACGGGTGGGCCGCCATGCAGGTCGGAGCGGAAGCCGGGGCTTTACGCATCCAATGGTGTGAACAGCAGCAGAATGGGCTGGAGGGGCATGGCCATGCAGCGTTTGCAGGGAAAGATCGCGATCGTGACTGGCGGCGGTTCGGGGATCGGGCAGGGAATCGCGAAGCGGCTGGGGTGCGAGGGCGCGAAGGTCATCATCGACTATGTCGGCAGCGAAGGCGGCGCCGACGAAACGCGGAAGGAGATCGAGTCGTGCGGCAGCGAGGGCGAGATTGTGCGCGCCGATGTGACAAATATGGAGGACGTCCGCTGCCTGGTGGATACGGCGTGGGAGCGCTTCGGCGGCGCCGACATTCTGGTGAATAACGCGGGAATGGAGAAGCGGTCGGATTTCTGGGAGACGCCGGAAGAGGACTACGACAAAGTGATGGCCGTCAACCTGCGCGGGCCGTTTTTCCTGACCCAGGCATTCGTACGCCGGCTGCGCGATGCGAAGAAGCCGGGAAAGATCATCAACATCAGTTCGGTGCACGAGGACATGGCTTTTCCGGGATTTGCGACGTATTGCTGCAGCAAAGGCGGGATGCGCATGCTGATGCGCGATCTCACGGTGGAACTGGGGCCGCTGGGAATCACCATCAACAATGTCGCGCCCGGTGCGATTGCCACGCCCATCAACAAGGCACTGCTGGAAGACAAGCCGAAGCTCAACGCACTGCTGAAGAATATTCCCCTGGGGCGGTTGGGCACGCCCGAGGACGTGGCGGGCATCGTGGCATTTCTCGCTTCCGACGATGCATCGTATGTGACAGGCGCGACCTTCCTGGTGGATGGCGGCCTGATGCGGAACTATCACGAGCAGTGAAGGAAGCAGGAAGCTGGCAGCTGGTGAAGGAGTTGGGGATGGGAAGAAGCTATGCCATCGAAGATTGAAGATTACGCGCTGATTGGCGATTGCGAGACGGCCGCGCTGGTGAATCGTTCGGGCGCGATCGAGTGGCTTTGCTGGCCGGACTTCTCGTCTCCTGCCTGTTTTGCCTCGCTGCTGGGTACGGAGAAGAACGGGTGTTGGGAACTCTGTCCTGCGGGCGAGGGATGGAAGTCGAGCCGGCGCTACCGCGAGCACACCCTGGTGCTGGAGACGACCTTCGAGAATGGGGAAGGAGCGGTCCGGATAATCGACTTCATGCCCATTCGCGAGCGCAATTCGGATGTGGTGCGCATCGTGGAAGGTGTGCGCGGCCAGGTGAATATGCAGATGCGGCTCTCCCTGCGCTTCGACTATGGGCGCACCGTGCCGTGGGTGACAGCCATCGAAGACGGAATTCGGGCGGTGGCCGGACCAGGAGTCGCGGTGCTGCACGCGTCCGTGCCGGTGCATGGCGAGCATTTGAACACGGAAGCAGAGTTCACGGTGAAACACGGGGAGCGGGTGTGGTTCACGCTGACCTATGGACGATCGTGGCGGCCCGATCCCGAGCCCATCGACGCGAAGCAGGCGCTGGAGGATACGGAAAAGTTCTGGAGGAAATGGATTTCGCGCCTGAAGTACGAGGGCGAGTACCGCAATGCGGTGGAGCGATCGCTGATTACGCTGAAGGCGATGACGTTCCGTCCCACGGGTGGCCTGGTGGCCTCGATTACTACGTCGCTGCCGGAGAAGATCGGTGGCCGGCGCAATTGGGATTACCGCTATTGCTGGCTGCGCGATACCACCTTCACTCTGCTGGCGATGACCACGGCGGGTTATTTCGACGAGGCCAGTGAATGGCAGGACTGGCTGCTGCGAGCGGTGGCGGGCAGTCCGGATCAGGTGCAGATCATGTATGGCCTCAAGGGCGAGCGCGCGCTCACGGAATGGGAAGCGAAGTGGCTTCCCGGTTACGAGGGCTCGACGCCGGTGCGCATCGGCAACGCCGCGTCCGAGCAGGTGCAGCTGGATATTTACGGCGAGATGCTGGACACCTTCTTTCATGCACTGCACGGACTGGGCAAGCACACCAACGACGATTTCCATGTATTGATGTCGTTGCTCGAACACCTCGAAGAAATCTGGCAGCGGCCGGATGAGGGCATCTGGGAGACGCGCGGCGGACGGGAGCAGTTCACGTACTCGAAGGTGATGGCGTGGGTGGCCTTCGACCGCGCCATCCTGATCGCGCAAAAGCTGGGCGCGGAGGCGCCGATAGAGAAGTGGAAGAAACTGCGCGACACGATTCACGAGGAGATCTGCCGCAAAGCCTTCAGCAGGGAGAGGGACAGCTTCGTGCAGTTTTACGGCGCCAGGCACCTGGATGCGGCCCTGCTGCTGCTGCCCCTGGTGGGCTTTTTGCCCGCAACCGATGGCCGGATGCGCAGCACCGTTGAGGCGATTGAAAGAAACCTGATGCGGGACGGTTTTGTGATGCGCTACGACACCGGCCAGGTGAAGGACGGGTTGCCGGCCGGAGAGGGCGCGTTTCTGGCCTGCAGCTTCTGGATGGTGAGCTGCCTCAAGGCGATTGGCCGGGAAAATGACGCGCGGCAGCTGTTTAACCGGCTGCTGGGATTGACTAACGATCTGGGGCTGCTCTCCGAGGAGTACGACGTGGAGCACAAGCGGCTGGTGGGAAATTTTCCGCAGGCGTTCTCGCATATTGCGCTGGTGAATGCCGCTTTCGATCTGGAAGGACAGGACGGCGCGCGGCAGCGGGCGCATCGGCGTCATGAGTCGGTGGCGGAGGCCACGACGCGCTGACGGAAGGTGAACACGGACACACAATCAGCCCAGGCCGAATCGGTACGGTTCGGAATCAGTAATCCTCAGGATTACAAATTATTTTCCGTTGAAGGGGAACGCCGCATGCATCGTTTTCGCCTGTGGGCGCCGAGTGCCGGCTCGGTGCGCGTCGAAGTGCAGGGCAGGAAGTATCCGCTGGAGCAGCGCGAGGGTGGCTGGTGGGAAGCCGACGTGGAGGCTGCCGTGCCGGGCACGGACTACGCTTACTTCCTGAATGATGAAGATATGCCGCTCCCCGATCCGCGGTCGCCCTGGCAGCCGGAGGGCGTGCAGGGACCGTCGCGCATTGTGGATCACAGCGCCTATGCGTGGAAGGATGCGGGATGGCAGGCGCCTCCGCTGGCGAGCGGAATTGTCTACGAGCTGCACATCGGGACCTTCACGCCGGAGGGTACCCTGGCCGCCGCCGAGGGAAAGCTGGATGCGCTGAAGGAGCTGGGCATCACGCATGTGGAGCTGATGCCGGTGGCGGCGTTTCCCGGCAAGCAGGGATGGGGGTATGACGGAGTCGATCTGTTTGCGCCGCATGAACCCTACGGCGGACCGGAGGCGCTGAAGCAGTTTGTCGATGCGTGTCATGCGAAGGGCCTCGCGGTGCTGCTGGATGTGGTCTACAACCACTTTGGGCCGGCCGGGAATTATGTCGGGAAGTTTGGGCCGTATTTCACCGATGCCGCATCACACGCCGTGGGGCGACGCGGTGAATCTGGAAGACGCGGGCAGCCATGAGGTGCGGCGGTTCTTCTGCGACAACGCGCTGATGTGGCTGCGCGATTATCACTTCGACGGGCTGCGCCTGGACGCCGTGCACGCGTACATGGATCGCTCCGCGATCAACTTCATGGAGCAGCTGACTGCGGAGGTGCGCGCGCTGGAGGCGCACACCGGGCGGGACTATGTGGTGATCGCGGAGAGCGACCTGAACGATCCGCGCCTGGTGACGGCGCGCGAGGCTGGCGGATACGGCATGGACGCCCAGTGGAGCGACGATTTTCATCATGCGCTGGTGACGGTGCTGTGCGCGGGGGGCGGCGGCTACTACTCCGATTTTGGCTCGCTGGCGGATCTGGCGAAGTCGCTGCGCGAAGTGTTTGTGTACGACGGCCGGTACTCGAAGTATCGGGACCGCGTGCATGGGCGGCCGGTGCGGGGGCTGCCGGGATGGAGATTTCTGGGCTTCTCGCAGAACCACGATCAGGTAGGGAATCGCGCGAAGGGCGAACGGCTGGCGCACCTCGTGAGCACGGGGCGGGCGAAGATTGCCGCGGCGCTGGTGCTGACGGCGCCGTTCGTGCCAATGATCTTTCAGGGTGAGGAGTGGGCGGCGTCCGCCGCCGTTCCAGTACTTCACCGATCATGAAGACGGAACTGGGAAAGCTGGTCTCAGAAGGAAGGAAGAAGGAGTTCGCGGCGTTTGGGTGGGATCCGGCAGATGTGCCGGATCCGCAGGCGCGCGCCACCTTTGAGCGATCGAAGCTGAACTGGGCAGAGCGCAGCCAGGGGCAGCATGCGGAGATGCTGGATTGGTATCGCAGGCTGATTGCGCTGCGGCGGTCGGCCCCGGAATTGACGGATGGCGATCTGGCTGAGGTCCAGGCGCGGTTCAGCGAGGGCGAGCATTGGATGGTGATGGAGCGCGGACCGTGGACGGTGGCGTTTTCGCTGGCGCAGCAACCGGTAACGCTGGAGGTGCGTCGCGAGTCGGAGATTGCGCTGGGATCTTCGGCGGAGATTGTGCTGCGAGGCAGCCAACTGACTCTGCCGCCGGATTCTGTGGGGATTCTCAGGAGCGGAGCAGAGGACAACGTACAGTAGGAGACGATGACCGAGCTCTGGTTCTCAATGATCCTCTTTGTCAGCTCGCTCGGAGCGGGATTGCTGGGCGCGCTCAGCGGTCTGGGCGGCGGAGTGGTGATCGTCCCGCTGCTCACCGTCGTTTTTCACGTCGACATCCACTATGCGATCGGGGCGTCGCTGGTCTCGGTGATCGCGACCTCGTCGGGCGCGGCTGCGGCCTACGTGCGCGAAGGTTTCTCCAACATCCGCGTCGGCATGTTTCTGGAGATTGCGACCACGCTGGGCGCGCTGCTGGGCGCGTGGCTGACGACGAAAGTGCCGGTCGAGGCGATTGGATTTGTCTTTGGGCTGGTGCTGCTGTACTCGGCCTACGCCTCGCTCAGGAAGAAGCATGAGGACATCTCGCGCAATCCCGATGCGCTGGCGCTGCGGCTGAAGCTGCAGGGAAGTTTTCCGACGGATGATGGCGCGCGGGAGTATGTAGCGCAGCGGGTGCCGGCGGGCTTCAGCCTGATGTGGCTGGCCGGCGCGCTGTCCGGGCTGCTGGGCATCGGGTCGGGCGCGGTGAAGGTGATCGCCATGGATCAGGCGATGCGCCTGCCGTTCAAAGTGTCGACCACGACCAGCAACTTCATGATCGGGGTGACGGCGGCGGCGAGCGCGGGGCTGTATCTGCGCAGCGGGTATCTGGCTCCGGTGCTGGTGATGCCGGTGATGCTGGGGGTGCTGGCGGGATCGCTGATCGGATCGCGGCTTCTGGTGAAGGCGCGGGTGCATACGCTGAAGATTGTCTTCTCCCTGCTGATTATGGCGATGGGCGTGGAGATGATCGTGAATAGCCTGACGGGGTACTGAGACGATGGCCTGGGATGATAAGCGGATCGAGACGTGGGTAGGCGCGATGCTGCGCACGGGGGTGATGCTGGCCGCGGCCATCGTGCTGATTGGGGGCGTACTCTATCTGGCCCAGCATGGCGGCCAGCCGCGCAACGACTACCGGCACTTCCATGGCGAGCCTGCGCAGTATGCGAGCCTGAGCGGTGTGGTGCACAACCTCGGCTGGCACGATCCGCGCAGCATCATCATGCTGGGGCTGCTGATTCTGATTGCCACGCCCGTGGCGCGGGTGGGCATGTGCATCGCGGGTTTCCTGCTGGAGGGGGACCGGATGTATGTGACGGTGAGCAGCGTGGTGCTGGTGATTTTGCTCTACAGCCTTTTTCTACATAAGTAACCGTAACTGATACTAAATCGGCGCAAGCATGCGGACCAGGACGAAGAGGGTGACTCCCAAAAAGAAGACCAGCGCCATGCGGATGCCCGGTTCGCGGTTGACTTCGGGGACGAGGTCGGTGGCAGCCACGTAGATCGCCACGCCGGCGGAGAGCGGCAGGCCGGCTTCGACCCAGCGCGGGAGAAGTCCAATGATAAGCACGCCGGCGATGGTAGCGGCGGCGAGGGCGATGGCCGAGATCACGGCGGTGCGGCGCGTCTGGCCGGAGGCGAGCATCACGGAGGCGATGGTGAATCCCTCGGGCACCTTGTGCAGGAAGATCGCGAAGAAGATGAGCCAGCCGAGGGTGGTGGAGAGCACGAAGCCGGAGGCGATGGCGACGCCGTCGAAGAAGGCGTGGGCGGCGAGGCCGCACAGCACAGACCAGCCGGTGCGGCGGTGGAGGAATTCGTGGGAATGGGTTTCTTCGCCGAAGTGAAAGTGGGGCGTGATGGTGTGTTCGAGCAGATGGATGGCGCAGTAGCCGGCGAGCACCAGTGCCGGGGCCCAGTGCGCGGAGAACTTCAGGCTCTCCGGAATCATGTCGAGGATGGCCACGGCCATCATGAAACCTGCGCCGAGCGCGATGAAGTAGCGCAGGTACTGGTGGGACCAGTTGCGGCGCACCAGGATGACGCCGCCGAGGATGTCGGCGACGGCGGCGAGGGTTCCGAGGATGAGGGAGAGGAGCATGGTTAGCTGGTGGTGCGGCTAGCTGGTAAAGCGGTTAGCTAAGATCCGGTTCGCCAAGAAGCGGTTAGCGCACTTCACACGACAGTCGTTCATCGATTTCTCTTTCTCATGCAACGTTGTATCGGGATGCGCTGCGCGCATTTTCCCGCATCTGCCAAACCCGGGCAGATACGGGGCACCCGTATTCATTTGTAGCCAACCGATTTCTGGCTAACCGCCTTTTAGCTGACCGCCCTCTTAGCTGACCGGACCATAGCTAACCGGACTTTAGCTGACCGCTTCTTCGCTAACCGGACCTTAGCTGGCTGCTGTTATCCGCTGTGCCGGATGTGGAGGACGTCGCCGTCCTGCACTAAATAATCTTTGCCTTCGAGGCGGAGGGTGCCCTGGGAGCGGGCGACGGCTTCCGATCCGGCGGCGAGCAGCGTATCCCAATGAATGGTCTCGGCGCGGATGAAGTGTTTCTTGAGGTCGGAGTGGATGGCTCCGGCGGCCTCCTGAGCGCGGGAGTTGGCAGGGACGGTCCAGGCGCGGCACTCATCTTCGCCCACGGTGAAGAAGCTGATCAGGCCGAGTAGCTCATAGCTGCGGCGGATGAGGCGCACCAGACCGCTCTCCGTTAGTCCATAGGAGCCGAGAAATTCCTGGGCTTCTTCGTCATCCATCTCGGCCAGCTCGGCTTCGACCTTGCCGCAGAAGGCGGTGAGGCCGGAGTTGGGGCGCGCGGCGAGTTCGGTGAGCCTGTATTGCGCCCCGGCGTTTTCGAGGTCCGTTCCGAGCGTCGTACTTTCCGAGACGTTGACTGCATAAAGGATCGGCTTCTGCGAAAGGAACATGAAGCCGCGGATGAGCTTGCGCTCTTCCGGGGTCATGTCCAGCTCGCGTAAAGGCTGCTCTGCTTCGAGCGCGGCTTTGGAGCGGAGCAGCAGCGCGTGCTCTTTCTCGAGCTCCGCAGTGCGCATCTTTTTCAGATCTTTTTCGAGGCGCTCGAGGCGCTTTTCGACCTGGGTGAGGTCCGAGAGCATGAGGTCGAACTCGACCGATTTGGCGTCGCGCAGCGGATCGATGGGGCCGGTGTGGGCGATGGAGTCGTCCTCGAAGGCGCGCAGCACATGGATCAATGCGTCGACGTTGCGGAGGCTGGCAAGGAAGTTGGTTTCCTTCAGGGCTTCCTGGCCGATGGCGGCGACGTCGGCGTATTCGACGGTGGCGTGGATGAGCTTTTTGGGGTTGTACTGCGCGGCGAGGCGATCGAGGCGGTCGTCAGGGACTTTTGCGACGCCGAGGTGGGCTTCGCGGGTATAGCCGCGGTCTTCGACTTTGGCGCGGGTAAGGATTTTGAAGAGCGAGGTTTTGCCGACCTGCGGCAGGCCGATGATGCCGGTTTTCATGAGGATCCTGAGTTGAAGTGGGCGATGAACGCCAATCTTCGATGATAAAGCCTCGGGCGGGTCCCCCCTCCCCCCCGTCCGCGCTGGTTGCCGGTGACTTGTTTTCAGCAGGTTAGCGACTGGTAACGGATTCGACAACAGGCATCTGATTCAGAACAGGTCACTTCGGTGACGCTCGCACGTGCATCCCTCACGCTCGCAATGGATCAAACTCACGTACGTGAAGGACGCAGATGATTGCTGCGCGGTCACTTGCTTCACGCTCGTGCATGATGCACTGGCGAGCGTGGATGCCTCGGTCACGCGCGTGAATGATGTACCCACGCTCGTGAACGAACCCCACAAAGACGGGCTCCGGTTCGATGGGCGGCCCAGTGGTAATGGCTCCCCGAGTCTGCCGGGGCTCAAAAAGAGAAAGCCCGGCGCGGAGGCCGGGCTTTTGTTTTCCCTCTATAAGTTCAGTATATCAAGCCGGGAAGGTTCGACTGCCAAAAATGTTGGCGTGGAAGTGATTTGGAATCATGGGAAACACTTTGGTAATAGGGGCGAAAAGCTTGACAGGGAAAAACAGGAAGGTAGGGATTAGGGTGCTGACGCCGAAGATTATTGAGCAATTTGATGAATTGGGGTGGTGCGAACAGCATCCTTCAGGGGCTGAAGCCCATTGGTTTGGCGGTCTTTTACGGCACGACTGGAAGTCGTGCCCTGATACAAAACCAAAAGGATCTTTACAGCACGACTGGAAGTCGTGCCCTGATACAAAACCAAAAGGATCTTTACACCACGACTGAAAGTCATGCCCTGATACAAAGCCACCTCAGCGAACTTCGGACTCAGGGATTAGGGTGCGTCGACATATAGCTGTCGGTTCCGCTGGCCGCCTCAGCGTTTTCTCGGCCGCTTCGCGACCGAATCCCTCCGTTCGGTCGGGGGGCCTGGTTTTTCGGTCTGTACTCAGCGGCGGAATTGGCGGCGGATGGCCAAAAGAAACAGGGCGAAGAGGGTCGAGGTGAGGGAGACTTCGGCGATCGCCAGCACGCGTCCCCAGGGATAGGCGGGGGCGTACTCCGGAGTCTTCTGAAACATGGCGGTATCGATGGAGGCGAGCAGGCTGTTGCCGAAGAGCCTGGCCTCGGCAGCGAGGTTGTGCCGCGCTCCATTTTGCGGCTGCCAGGTGGACGGCCAGGTGGCGACGCGCCCGTTACGCTGGACTCCGGCTTCGGGCAGCGGGAAGAGCAGCGCGAAGAGGACGAGGATGCCGACGAGCCAGAGCATGGGCTTGCGGTAGCTGTTGCCGTAGTCGCTGGCAGAGCGATAGAGCGCCACCAGGCCGAGGCGGCGGTGCCACCAGCGGCGCAGGGGCAGGAGCGGCCCGGCGGTGGGCGCGGCGAGGCGCTTCATCTCCATTTCGCCGTAGTGGAACTCGTTGGCGGTCCAGTAGTCGAGGCGGGCGTCGTAATTCTTTTTGAGCTGCTGGTAGATCTGGGCGATGGCGCGGTAGTCGCGTTCACCGTCTCTCTGCAGCTGCTTGCCGTAGCCGTCGTGGAGCGGGATGGTCTCTTCGAGGATGACGGCTTTGCGTCCCGATGACTCGGCCCAGCGGGCGGAGGAGGTGAACCAGACCCCGCTGACATCGCAGTTGTGGAAGAAGACGCGGCTGAGATCCACATCATCGAAGACCACTTCTCCGGGGTTGGCGAAAGTGGCGAAGGAGAAGAGGGCGCTGGGCTGGCTCCGGTCGCGAGTAGGTGGATCCTGAGCAGGTGGGTCCTCAGCATGCAGGTCGTCAGCATGTGGATCCTCAGCATGTGGGTCCTGAGTTTGGTCAGGGTTCTCAGCTTGAAACAGAGTGCCGCGGAAGGCGGCTTTATCGAGGAAGCGGCAGCCTCGCCAGTCGGCCAGGTCGTGGAAGTTTGTCCTGGGGAAATACGCCATATCCGCAAAGGTGGAATCGCCAAAATCGGCCATCGCCGCGAAGGTCGTTTTCCAGAAGTTCGCCTCCTGCAGAAAACTCACTTCCCAAAAATGCGCGGTCTCGGCGAAGTTCGCTGTCGCAAAGGAAGCCCGCTGCGCGAACTTCGCGCGGGTGAAGTCGGCCCGCTGTCCGAAGGACGCGCCATCGAAGTATGCGTCCCGGACAAAGCTGGCTCCGGAAAACTGTGCCGCCTGGTGAAAGGCGACAGGATGGAAATTGGCTTCCTCGAAAAACGTCGATTCGGCAAAACCGGCATCCTGCCGGAAGACCGTCCGGGAGAAATCGGCTTTGCGCGCGAAGGTCGCTTTCCGGAAACTTACGGTGCGGGCGAAGGTGCTTTCACTGAAATCGACGTACTGGCTGAAGACAGCCCAGTCGAAGTGGCAGAGGGGCTTAATCTCTGTTTTCTGCAAATCGACGCGCGGGAAGACGAACCTTCTGAAGTATGCTTCTCCGCTTCCCGCACGTTCCATAATACTGTCGGCCTCGATCCAGAACTGATCGAACAGGGGGCCTTCCTGCTTGGCGGGATCTTTGGAGTGCATGAGGCAGACAGGCACTTCGTCGACTCCCTGGGGCGCACTGTGCAGTGGCCGGCCGCAGGGTAAATCGAAACCCATGTCGACAGGACAGCCGCGAATTGCAGAGAAGCTTTCGAGGGCGAGGGGCTCCTCGCTGGCTCTGCCGCTGTCCATGGAGGGGGATTGTAGCAGCGGTTCGCAGGCGAGGATAACCAGTGTGGTGAGTCCGAAGTTTATAGAACAATTTGATGAATCGAGTGGTTCGAACAGCAGCCCTCAGGGGCTGAAGCCCAGCGGTTTGGCGATCTTTACGGCACGACTGGAAGTCGTGCCCTGACACAAAGACCCTTGCCCTGATACAAAGCCAAACAATTCTTTAGCGAACTTCAAACTCAGGACACCAGGTCCGCCAATGATCGCCGTCAGGTCGGGGAGGGGATCGGCGAAGGCCGGATCGCCTTCGATGCGGATTAGGTCGAGGATTGATTTGATTTGGCGGGAGCGGTAGAGCATCCTGTGTGCAACCGGGAGGGGAGTTGAATGGCAGAGCCAATGGCGCAGGGCATGGTGAGCCGGAAGAGCCGGCACACAGTGGATGAGACGGTAGAGCGGCTCGAGGGATTACTGGCGGCGAAGGGCGTGAAGGTGTTTGCGCTGGTGGATCACAGCGGCGAGGCGGCAAAGGCGGGGATGACGATGCGTCCGACGAAGCTCGTGATCTTCGGGAATCCGGCGGCGGGGACGCCCGTGATGCTGGCGGCGCCGAGCATCGCCATCGATTTGCCGCTGAAGATTCTGGTGTGGGAGGACGGCGACGGCCAGGCGTGGCTTTCGTGGAACAGCGCGGAGTATCTTGGGCAGCGGCACGGGGTTCCGGCGGAGTTGCTGAAGGTGCTGGGGGCGGCGGAAGGGTTGGCGCAGAAGGCTGCAGAGTAAACAAAAAAACTGCAACGGGAGAGACGGTATGGTTCGAGGAGTGGCGTGGCTGGGATTGATGGCGGCGCTGGCGGTGGGTGGGTCCGCGCAGGACCGCCCCAGAGTGAGCAGCCTGGGCTGGCTGGCGGGAACGTGGACGGCGGCGATGGAGGGGAACACGGTGGAGCGCACCTGCTCCGCGCCGGCGGGCGGTTCGATGATGTGCATGATGCGGGTGGTTGCGGAAAAGAAGCTGGTCTGGCTGGAATTTTCCGTCATGCGCGAGACGGACAGCGGGGTGGTGCTGGATACGCGCTTCTACACCGGGGATCAGCAGCCGGCCGATCCGGTGGCGGTGCAGCTGCGGCTGAAGAGCGCGACCGACGATGAGGTGGTGTTTGAGAATCCCACCGGGACCCAGCCAAAGCGCGAGTCTGTGCGGCGGACCGGGCACAATCAGATGAGCTCGCACGCGGACCTGGTGGACGCGCAGGGGAAGGCAAGCGCGATGGATGTGGTCTGGACCCGGGCGCCGGGCGGGCAGTAGCTGTAGGCAGAAAAAACGCGGGCGTGCATCCCGGCACGCCCGCCAACAGGCGCTGATCCAACAACAAAATTACGGAAGCGGTACTCCGGGGAGGACCGGTGTGCCTTCGAGGCGAACGGCGTCGAGGCTCGCGGGGTTGAGGCCGAGCGCTTTGAGGATGGTGGGCGCGACCTGATTCGTCCCGACCCCGGCAGAGATGAGCCGCTCGCGGAAGTGGGGATTGGCGAGCAGCATCATCACGTTGGTGTCGTCATGCGCGAAACCGCCGTGCTCTTCGAGCTTGGCGCTGCTGCCGGTATAGGTGACCCCGACGTTGGGGGTAACGATGATGTCGGGCGTGCGCGGGTCGCCATAAGGCGGCAGGCCGGGCTTGTTGTAATTGAGCCAGAGCGAGGGGCCGTAATAGAGCTGGCCGAGGTGGATTGTGGAGGCGCTGCTTTCGAGGATGCCGGCAGCCGACTGCGTTTTGGCGGAGTTGTTGAGCCAGAGCAGGGAGACGTCATCCTCGGTTGCGCCGATGCCGGTGGGGTTGAGCGGCGATTCGGAGAAGGGGATCAGGCCGGCGTTGGCAAGGACGGTGGCCGGCGTGGTGCCGTTGGTGCCGCTGTGTCCGGGCACCGGGAGATAGAGGTTGGGATCGATGGGCGACTGCCCGTGCTTGGCGGTGATGACGATCAGGGTCTGGTCGTAGAGGCCGCGGTCGATCAGCTCGGAGACCATTTCGCCGATGGAGTCGTCGACAAAACGAATCTCGCTGAGCAGGGGATCGGTGGGCGTGCCCTGTGCGTCGGTGTAGCCGCCGGTCTGGCCGCTGGATTTCTCGATGAGCTTTTGTCCGACGCTGACCGCCTGGAAGTTCATGCCGAAGATGGTCGGGACTTTGCCCGCGCCGCCGTCGTGATTGCGGCCGCGGATCTCATTGAGAATGGCGTTGACTTTGAGGGTGTCGTAGCACTGGATGTTCGCAAAGCTGTTGGTCCACGCGGTCAGATCGGCGCCGGAGTCGGGCACCGTGGAGCAACTGAGGCCGTCGGGCGTGGAGACGCCGGGCAGGGGAATGACATTGGAGTTGATTTCGGGAGCGTAGAAGTCGTCAAGCGCGCCGCCGCCCGGGCCGGCCACGGCGGAGTAGGCGGGATGCTTGTCCGACCACGCGGTGTAACCGCCGGCCTTGTGGATGACGCCGAAGATGGTGTTGACGCGGACGAAATTCCACGGATAGACGGGGGAGCAGCCGTTGGCGGGATCGCGAACGAGGCGTTTGGGATCGATGGAGGTGATGCCGCCATCGGAGAGGCCGGCGCCGGGCGCTCCACCGTTGAGTTTGGCCTGATCGATGTCGATGCCCTCTTCATATTCGGTGGTGGTGCCGGAGGGTGCGGCGCCGGCTTTACACGGTCCGGCAGCAAGGCCGTTCCCGGTGGTTTTGGCAGGCGCGTCGAGGGAACGGTCGTAGGCAACGTCGTAATAGATGCCCATGGTGCGCGGCGAGGCGCCTGTCATGATGGCCATCAGGCCGGGAAAGGAGTCGGAGGGTTTGGAGGTGCTGGCGTTCACGAAGTTAATGCCGTTCGAAGTGAGCGCGGTGAGGTTGGGGCAGTAGGGGTTGCCGTTGTTGACGCCGGCAATGCCGCGCGAACAATTGAGAAGATCGACAGCGTGCATGCCGTCGATGCTGATCAACAGGACGTGACGGATGGCGTGGCCGTCATTGTTCTGTGCCTGCGACGCCGGGGCGAGCGCGACGCACAATCCCAGAAGAAAAGTTGTGGGTACTTTCACAGGGGTGATTACCTCCTGGTGCACCTGTTTACCGGGAAGACAATGGCGGGGGCTATCGCACAGCGTCAAAATTCGATGAATTGTACGAAGTGCCGCGGAAGGTGTGCGGTTCGCCGTGGCGGGCCGCGGGGACCGGGGGGAGCACGCGCCGGCACCGGGTTTTGTGCGACAGACAGTTCGTCTGTGATACATCGTTAGCTGAGTTCAGGGGGGGAACGGGACGGATGGCGAACGGGGTGATTCAGGTGGAGGGCATTGCCCAGGTAGCGCTGACGGTGACGGATCTGGATGCGGCGAAGCGCTTCTACGGAGATGTGCTGGGTATGCGGTTTTCGTTTGAGTCGGGCAACATGGCGTTTTACCGGTGCGGGGAGGTGCGGGTGATGCTGGGGAGCGCGGAGAAACCGGCGTCGGGTGCGGGAACGCTGCTGTATTTCCGGGTAGCGGATCTGGATGTGAGCTTTGTGGCGCTCCAGCGGGAGGGGGTGGAGATCGTCCAGGAGCCGCATCTGGTGGCGCGGATGAAGGGACACGATTTATGGCTGGCGTTCGTGAAGGATCCGGCAGGCAACACGCTGGGGCTGATGAGCGAGCGGCCCAAAAGCGAAGGGTCTGAGCCGCCCATGACGCACTGACAGGGCAGTTAAGAAACAGTCAGCTAAAGAGGTTAGCTAAAAGCCGGTTAGCTGAGAGCCGGTTAGCTGAGAGCCGGTTCGCTGAGAGCCGGTTAGCGAGGACCGGTGCGGCTGAACGGCGGAGGTCAGGAGGCGCGGGGGCCATACCACGGGACGAGCGTGAGCGGGTGCACGGGCTGCAGGGAAGCGCGCAGACGACCGAGCAGCAGGGACGGGTGTATGGGCTTGGCGAGAAACTGGAATCCGTAGAACTCGGCGCAGGGGTCTTCGAGGAGTTCCCGGGCGGGAAGCTGCGCGGACAAGAGGAAGACGCGGCAGCGCGGATGGCGCGCGCAGATGCGCTTCGCAGCTTCGAAGCCGTTCAGGCGCGGCATGACGAGGTCGGTGAGAAGAATGTCCGGGGACCAGTCTGCGGCGAGGCGGACGGCGGCTTGTCCATTGGGAACAGCAGCGGCGACGAAGCCGCTCTGATTGAGGATGAGCGCGAGTGTATCGGCGATGACGGCCTCGTCGTCGGCGATGAGGATTTTGGGCTTGCGGTCGGGGCTGGGCGGAGCTTCCGGGAACGGGGTGCCCAGCGCGCGAACGCGCTGGTACAGGGGGATGTGCACCGGCATAGTGGAGCTATTGTGCGGCGGCCGGCTCGCCGGCTGAAGCGCCATAGCGCGCCAAAACTGCGGCATGGAACCCGGGTTTCACCCCAGCCGGAGGTGCTGCGAGCTGGCCGACTGTCCGCAGGTGTCATGCTCTTTCGTCAGGGCTCTTTGGCGAGCACGACGACCAGCAGGACGCCGCCCAGCATCACCAGTTCTTCGACGCGCTCCGAGGTGTTGTGCAGGCGGTCGAAGTCGGCGTGGCGGGGATCGGATTTGGGAACGCTGTCGATGGCGCCCCCGGCAGCGATGCGGTCGCTCTCCATTTTGGGGATGATCCAGAACTGGGAGAAGGCGGTGAGGCCCATCATGAGGAGCGCGAGCACGATGCCGATCACCGACAGGTTGGTGAAGAGGCGGGCAGCGCGGCCAATGGCGAGCAGCAGAACGATGATGCAGCCGGCGACGAGCCCTTCGTGATGGAGCACGGCGAGGCATTTGGCAACGATGGTGCCGGCCGCATGGGTGTCGGCGATGGTGCTGAAGGCGGCCCAGGCGGTGACCGGAAAGAAGAGCAAAGCGCCCAGCCAAACGACAAGCGCCAGCCAGGTGAAGGTGCGCAGAACGGTTTTCATGACAAGGCTAGGGTAGCTAAAAAGCGGTCAGCTAAGAAACGGTCAGCTAAAAGGCAGTTAGCTAAGAAGCGGTCAGCCAGGAAGCGGTTGGCGGGCAGCGTCTGGTGGCTGGTCTGATATTTCCTGCACGCTTGTCGTTGAGAGAAGCAGGGCGCTTCGCGCTATCCCGGGTCTCAGAAGCGAGACCCCGGGGCAGCCGGTTTTGCTGAGGTGGAGAGGGATCCACCCAGTGGATGACGGAGTTAATTCAGGACGCTACGGGGCGGGTGGCGTGGAACGGCCGGGCGAGAGCTGCGGCTGGGCGGTAGGCTGGGCGGGTGCGGCATCGAGGGCTTTGCGGTCGAGATCGGCACTGCCGATCCGGTTCGCGGGCTGGGCCTCAACCACGACACGGATGGTGCGGGTTTTCCGCGGAGTGCGGATGGTGACGGGGATGCGAATGGGCCACGGGCTGAGCTGATCGGGATTCTGCAGGCGGGAGGTGGCGGTGGTGGAGAAGATTCTGGAGGCGAGCATCTTGCCGTCGGCGTTGAGGCTGGCGGCGGCGAGGGCGAGATCGACGGAGGGAAGACCGTCGGCATTGGCGATCCAGCCAAGATCTTTGCCGCGGATGAAGACGCTGAACTGTGCGGTCTGCGTGTCGGGATGGCGAACGACGTTCCCGATGAACATGTCAACGGATTTGAGGGGAATGGTGGAGTAGACGGCCTCGCTGAGGGCGGCAATGGTCTGCAGGTGAGGATTGGCGGCGGCGTTTTTGTCGGGAGCGAAGTAGCCGGTCTTGGTCAGGGCGCGGAGGTTGGGGTTGCGCAGGGTGACGCGGATGCGGCGGAAGCGGCCGTTGTCGTTGCCATCGTGGGGCTGGTAGGTGAGGGTGTAGTACTCGGAGCCCAGGGTCCTGGCTTCGCGCATCTCCTGGTCGACGTCGTTGCGGTCGAAGTAGAGCTTGCCGCCGGTTTCGTTGGTGAGGACGCCGAAGTTGATGCCCTGCATGAAGGGATCGTTGTCGCCGAGGTCGGCGTCGGCATCCTGGGTGCTGAAGCTGAGGCCCGGAGCCCCTGCCTTCAGGCCAGGATAGATGACGAAGAGGCTGATGCGGGAGTCGACCAGCAGATTGGTGGTGGCGTGCAGATACTGCTGGACAGCGTACAACTCATCACCGGGGAAGCGGATGGGATCGAGACTCGGCATGCCGTGGCCCACCCAGATGATGTTCTTGCGGCCGGGGACGCCCTGGGTCTGAATGGCGATCTGCTGCAGGGCATCGACGGACTGGGGCAGGCGCTCGATCCAGAAGGAGCCGTTCATCATTTTGTAGGGAAGGATGGCGGGGATGTGGGCGAGGGCGTCGAGGAGATCCTCGCGGCTGCGGGTCCAGCTTTGCAGCAGCTCGAGGGATTCATTGCCCACCAGCATGAGCTCGGTGGGTGAGCGGAGTTGCGCCGGGCTCGAGACGAGGTAGCGGTGGACCTCGTAGCGGATGTAGGCGAAGTCTTCGAAGCTGGAGTTGAGAAGGTCGAGGACCAGGATGGTGCGGGGCGCTTCGCCGTCGGCGTTGGGAGCGCCAGGGTGCAGATCGAGGGTGTGGACCTCGGGCGGCTCGAAGGAGAAGATGCGCTGCGGCTTCTTCTCCTCGGTGATAAGGAAGTCGTCTTGGGTGAGGCCGGTGACGACCGGGCGTCCCTTTTTGTCGAGAACCGTGACGTCGAGGAAGACGAGGCGCGAGGTTACGCGGATGGTGGGGATGGCGGCGGAAGGTGGCGATGGCTGCGGTGGCTGCGGGGTTTGGGCGGTTGCGGGAAAACCTGCGAGGAGAAGAAGAACGGCCGCGTACAGCAACGCTTGCTTCATGAGGCCCTCGTGACGGGCAGCGCCTGACGGGCAGGCAGCCTGAGCTATAGACGCGGCACTCGGGGGCAAAGCCCCAGCACATACCCAGGATATATTGGCGGCTATGAAGAAAACCCTGAGCTGGTGTGTCGTGCTGACGGCGGGAGCCGGATTGTTCGCCTGGAATGCGGGGGCGCAAACGCTGCTGGTGGCGAATCAGCACGACCATACGGTGAGCATCATCGACCCCGTGGCGGGGCGGCAGGTTGGGCTGGTCACCGAAGGGGTGCCCGGGCAGTGGGGTCACGAGATTGCCGCTTCGGCGACCGGAAACCTGGCGTATCTGCCGATCTATGGCGACTCCGGCGTGGGCCGGCCGGGAATCGACGGATCGAAGATGCTGGTCATCGATCTGGCCTCGCGCAAGGTGATTCACGAGGTTGATTTCGGGCATGGAGTGCGGCCGCATCTGCCGGTGCTGGATGCGGCGCACGGTGTGCTCTATGTGACCACGGAGCTGGACGATGCGGTGACGGTGATCGATCCGAAGACACTGAAGATTCTGGGCGAAGTGCCCACCGGCCAGAAGGAGTCGCACATGCTGGCGCTGTCGCATGACGGGCGGCTGGGGTACACGGCGAATGTAGGACCGGGCACGGTGTCGGTGCTGGATATGCCGGGGCGGAAGACGCTGGCGGTCATTCCGGTGTCCGGCGAGGTGCAGCGGATCTCGATTACGCCGGACGACCGGTGGGTGTTCACGTCGGACGTGACCCAGCCGCGGCTGGCGGTCATCGATACAGCGACGCGCAAGGTGAAGACGTGGGTGCCGCTGCCGGGAAAGGGGTACGGGACAGCGCCGACGCGCGACGGGAAGTGGCTGCTGGTGGCGATGCCTTCGCAGGATGCGGTGGCGGTGGTGGATTTGGGAACCATGCAGGTGGCGCGCACCATCAATGTGGCGAAGTCGCCGCAGGAGGTCCTGGTGCAGCCGGATGACCGCGCAGCCTATGTTTCCTGCGCAGGCAGCGGACAGGTGGCGGTGATCGATCTGGACAGCTGGAAGGTGGCGAAGCTGATTCAGGCGGGCGCGTTTGCGGATGGGCTGGGGTGGGCGAGGTAGACCAGCGGTCAGCAGCCAGCGGTTAGCAGCCCGGAGCCAGATGCTGGTGCTTGGGCGGGGAACTGGCCGCTGGCCGCCACCCGCTCAGCGCTGCGGGGCGCCGTAGACGCTGGGGCGCCCGATCAGCCGCTCGATGCGCTTCTTTATGGGCGGGTGCGTCGAGAACAGATTCGCGAAATCGCCGCCGCTGAGCAGCGGCTGCACGATGAAGAGATGCGCGGTGGTCGGTGAGCCAGGCATAGGAACGCGCTTCGACCAGGCATCGAGCTTCTCGAGGGCGCTGGCCAGGGCGTAGGGATTGCCGGTGATATGCGCGCCGGTGGCATCTGCCTCGTATTCGCGGGAACGCGAGACGGCCAGCTGGATCAGCATGGCGGCGATGGGCGCGAGGATCAGCATAAACAGCGCGCTCAGGCCACCGCCGCGGCGATCGCGCCCGCCCCCTCCGCCGAACATCTCCGCCCACCAGCCCATGCGGGCGAGCAGGGTGATGGCGCCGGCGAGAGTGGCGGCGATGGAGCTGGTGAGGATGTCGCGGTTCTTCACGTGGCCCAGTTCGTGGGCGAGGACCCCCTCAAGCTCTTCATCGTTGAGGAGTTCTAGGATGCCATGGGTGACGGCGACCGAGGCATGCTGCGGGTTGCGCCCGGTGGCGAAGGCATTGGGCGAGTCCGTGGGGATGACGTAAATCTTCGGCATCGGCAGGCCGAGCCGCTGGGTCATCCGCTCCACGACTGCATAGGCCCGCGGCAGCTGCTCGCGGGTCACGGGCTGGGCCCGGTACATGGCGAGCGCCAGCTTATCCGAATAGAAGTAGCTGAAGAAGTTCATGCCGGCGGCGACGACGAAGGCCAGGATGGCCCCGTTTTCGCCCCAGTGGCTGCCGATGAGTACCAGAAGCAGGGTGAGAGCCGTCAGCAGAAAAGCGGTCTTGAGAGTGTTCATACAGGGCCTCCTCTTTGAGGCTGGACCTGTCTTTATCCTTTCACACACCCGGCCGCAGGTCCGTTACCTCCGGGGCCACTGTTTCGATGTTGGGCAAAGTCAAAATGCATCTTCCTTTTTTTGAAGGAAGTCATGAAATGTCTATGAATTTCAGGAGTATTAAGCGTGACTTGCCTCTGGCCGGTGTGGAAGTTGCTGATTCCAGAGTGAATTGAATGGAACGTCGATTGCAACTACGTCGGCATCATCGTTCCTGCAGCTGCTCTTTTCTGTTCCCCGTTCTTGTACCGCTAGTTGGTATCCGGAGGAAGCAATGAAGGAGTCGTCTCTGAGTCGGACGTTGCTGTCATCGAAGTTCCCCCTGCACAACTACTTTGAAACCCCACGCAGGAAGCGCGCGCTGGCTCTGGCCGGTCTGTTGGCGGCGTTTCTGTTGTGCTGCGGCGCCCCGCGCGCGGCAGCGCAGGACATTTACGCAGCGATCCACGGAACGGTCACCGACTCGAGCGGCGCAGTCGTTCCAGGCGCGAAGGTCACAGTTCTTAATACCGGCACGGGCCAATCGTCGGCGCAGACCACCGACGATAAAGGCTATTACGTGTTCCCGCAACTGGCCACCGGCGGGCCGTACACGGTAACGGTGGAGAAGCAGGGATTCAA
The DNA here is from genome assembly GCA_963825195.1 of uncultured Acidobacteriota bacterium. Lineage (GTDB taxonomy): Bacteria > Acidobacteriota > Terriglobia > Terriglobales > Acidobacteriaceae > Palsa-343. Next base: position 750,505 of record CAWGSD010000005.1, on the reverse strand, counting down.
GAGCGTCCAGACCACCGGACTCAACCTGACGCTGAACCAGAACTACGAGCAGGACGCCAGGCTGGAGGCCGGCGCTGTCTCGCAGACGGTGGAAGTGAGCGCCAATGCCGTCCAGGTAGATACTTCGGATACGCAGCTGAAGGCGACCTTCGGGGCGACGCAGATCGAGCAGTTGCCGCTGCTGGGACGGGATGCCTCGATCGTGCAGAAGCTGACGCCGGGCTCGGTGGAGTCATCGGACCGCTTCGGCAACTATTCGTCCAACGGCTCGCAGACGCAGGAGAACAGCTACCTGGTGGACGGCGCCGACATCAACGATGCCCCGCTGCAGACACAGGGTTTCATCATCAATCCGGACTCACTGGGCGAGATCACGCTGCTGACCAGCACGCAAAACCCCGAGTACAGCCGCAACTCCGGCGCGATCATCAACGAGAGCGTGAAGAGCGGCACGAATCAGTTTCATGGGGGCGGGTTCGAGTTTTACCGCGACACCTTCCTGAACAATGGGAGCTATTTTTCGACGACGCGGCCGGTGTTCCACCAGAACCTCTTCGGTGGCACCCTGGGCGGTCCGGTGCTGAAGAACCGGCTCTTCTTCTTCGCGGCGTATCAGGGTTTCCATAACGCCAGCGGCACGAACCAGCTGACCACGGTTCCCACCGATGCGCAGCTGGGGAGGAACGGCTCGGGGTTCGCCGATTTGACCGGGGATTCCAATAACGCGACCGGCGCCGCGAACTCGGCGGGGCTGAGCACCAACAGTATTCCCTTCGCGATTACCGGGCCGAATGGGGCCTGCGGGCCGGGGACGGCTTCGAAGACCTGGGCGGCGTGCTTTTCAGGCGGAACGGTCGATGTCCCGATCTCGGACTTCGGCAGCGTTTCGAACACGCTGCTGAGCAAATTTGTACCCTCGCCGAACCAGGGCAACAAATATAATTTCAACTCTCCGAACACAACCAAGGAAGATCAGGGCGTGATGCGTGTGGACGCTCACATCACGCAGAGCGACGCGGTGTGGGCTGAGAGCATCTTCCAGTCGGAGCCCAGCTTCGCCGGTCTGCCTTTTACGGGAGCGACGTTGCCTGGGTTTGGAGAGAATTCGGCGCGTCACTTCAAGGTGTTCGATAGTTCGTGGACGCACATGTTCAACTCGAACACGCTGAACAGCCTGCGTGTCGGGTACTTCCGCTTCAACTTTGCGGCGGTGGAGCCGGCGCAGATACAGCCCCCCTCTTCGCTGGGGTTCGCTATCACGCCGGAGGACGCGGCAGCGGCGTCGATACCGAAGATGACGGTTGCCGGTTACTTTGTCCTTGGATTCAGCAACAACGGACCGCAGCCCCGCATTGACGCGAACGAGGATTTCGCCGACAACTTCACCAAGGTGGCGGGCAGCCACAACTTCATGTTCGGGGCGCACCTGGAGCGCTTCGCGGTGCATAACCCCTTCTTCAACAATCTGAACGGCAACTTCGGCTTTGGCGGTACGGGATCCTACTCCTCGGGCGATCCGCTGCTGGACTTTCTGGTGGGGATTCCGGACTCCTACGCTCAGGGCTCGGGAGCGATCATTCTCGCTCACGCGTGGGAGGATTACATCTATGGACAGGACAACTGGAAGATATCGAGATCCTTCAGCCTGAATTACGGCATCGGCTGGGATGTGCAGACGCCTTTCTCCAACGAACAGTTCGGCGGGGAGGGAATCATTTGCTGGGTGCCGGGGGCGCAGTCGAAGGTGTATCCCGGGGCGCAGCCGGGTCTGCTCTATCCGACGGATCACGGCTGCAACAGCCATGGCGGGCCGACCACCAAGTACGATCATTTCGCACCGCGCATGGGCTTTGACTGGTCGCCGGAGAGCGGCCTTGGCTGGATGACCGGGCCGGCAGGGCAGCACCTTTTCGCGGTCCGCGGCGGCATCGGCCTCTATTACAACCGGGATTCCGAAGAGGCGCAGCTGCAGAACCTGGAAGATCCACCGTATGGACTGAACAGCCAGGGCGCGGGCAGTGTCGGCGGCAATCCGAGCTTTGCGAATCCGTTCCAGGATGTATCAGGAAACGCGGCCAAATCGGAAGCGAACCCCTTCCCTTACGCCTTCCCAACGCCAGGGCAAACCATCGATTTTTCGGCCCTGGCGCCGTATATTCTGAGCACCATTTCTCCGACGTATGACGTGCCCTACGCCTACAACTTCAACCTGAACGTCCAGCGGCAGCTGCCGGGCAACGAGCTGCTGCAGGTTGCCTATGTTGGTTCGCTGGGCCGCAAACTGATCCGGGCGTACGAGGCGAACAAACTAACGGCCGCCGGCCATGCGAACGCGGTGGCGACCTGCCAGGCGGATATCGCAGCGGCCGGCGGTGGCTTCTGCGACAGCCTGGCTACCTTCCTCCCCTTCGACCAGCCGCAGGACTACACCGATACGACCGGTAACTATCTGTCGGTGGGCCGTGTCTACACCGACGGCTCCTCGAGCTATCACGCGCTGCAGGCGAGCCTCGAGAAACAGATGAGCCACGGGCTCTACTTCAACATCGGCTACACGTGGAGCCATGCGCTGGATAACGGTTCGAGCTTCGAGAGCGCAGGCTTCGGCAACTCGAACGACCTGACCGGCACGAACTGGGTGCCGGGCTACCAGCAGCTGAGCTACGGCAACTCGGAATACGACGCGCGGAACCGGTTCTTCGCGGTGTATCAATATGTCGTGCCGCTGACATCGGCGATGCGGCAGAACTACATCGTGAACGAAGCGCTGGGCGGATGGCATGTGTCTGGTTACACGGTGCTGCAGTCGGGCAACCCGGCATCGGTCGGCGAACCGGACGATAACCGCTCATTGTGGTGCAACTCGAACGCGTTCTTCTTCTACGAGTGTCCGGATACGCCGCAGACCAGCAACTTCCACCCGGCGATTTTCAATCCGCGCAAGTCGGGTCACTACTGGTTCGATACGACGCCGTTTTCGCTCGAGCCGGTGGGAACCTTCGGCAATGTGAAGCGGAACTTCCTGCGCGGGCCGGGCTTCAACTACACGGATATGACGCTGTTCAAGGACTTCCCGCTGGGCCGTTCCGACAGCGCCCGGTATATCGAAGTCAGGCTGGAGTCATTCAACCTCTTCAACCATCCGAACTTCGCGCCTCCGGACGGCAGTATTCTGGATGGCTCGAACTTCGGAGAAATCACCAACGTGGTGCAGCCGGTAGCGGATGGCGGCAATGGCGATCCGCAGCCCGGACGTGCGGTGCAGCTGGGGGCGAAGGTTTACTTCTAACCCGGGTCATTCAGGAGAGAGGGGCGCCTGCGGGTGCCCCTCTTTCTTGTCGCAAAATCATCCTCGATTTCTGCGTGTGAGAACGAAACTGCGATTAGTCAATAACTTCCCGAGCGCGACGGTCCATAAGAATTTAGTAAACGGGAAGGAGAGATATATAGCTAACAGCGGAGCATGACCGGAACCTGACAATTTGTTCAATCACTTCGATTAGTTGGGTATAACTAGTGTCCTGACCGGATGATTGGGTTCCCTAAGCAGGATGGTCCCGCGGTGAAAGCCCCAGCCTTCAGACCGGGGAAATTGCAAGCATGAGATCGGGGCCTGTAGGTGTGAAGTTTCAGGAGATTGTTTACCTGCGGGCGAATTTTTGAAAGGGCACGGATTGATCCGTGCCGCAAGCCGCTCAGGAGTCGGTGGGCTTCGGCCCCCGAGGGCCTGCTGTTCGGACCACAAATTCCTGAACAAATGCACACTCCCCACACTACGGCGGCGAGGCGCAATTCGGCGTCATCGGCAAAGCGTCCGGATAAGTCCTGTTTTTAGAAAGCAAGAGATAAGAGGTACGAAAAATCATAAGGGGCGCCTTCGGGCGCCCTTTGCTTTTTCCAGGGATGTCATCTTCTGTCACTGGTCACAGATGGTTTGACGGCGGAAGGAAAGATGGCACATGATTTAAGCCTCTTCGCAGCTCGGAAATGCGGTGTGTGCGGTTAGCCATTTCCGAGTCGTCGCGCTGGTTGCGGCTCTCTTGCCGGCACCGCTGCACGAATGCTTCCGCATGGCAATAGAGTGACGGGGACCCAGTAGTCTCGACCGGACCGGCGGAGCTTTTCAACCCTGTGTAGTTTTGTTCTGGAGGAAGCTATGACGCAGTCATCAGGCGAGATGCTATGGTCTCCTACCCCAGCCCTTTCATTGCGAAACGCGCTTCGGCGGCTGTTGAGCCCGGCGGCCTTGGGCATAGCCCTGGCTTTGGCGGCCATCACCGGATCGCTGCAGGCGCAGATTGAACAGGGCCAGATTGCCGGGACGGTGACCGATCAGTCAGACGCTGTGATCGCGGGTGCGACGGTCACCGTAACCAATGTGGCCACCAGCGCGCGCCGGCAGACGCAGAGTTCGACCACGGGCGCCTATCAGGTCACGGGTCTGGAGCCCGGCAACTATAAGGTGGCTGTCACCTCGGCGAGCTTTAAGCCTTTTGAAGCTACGGCGGAAGTGACGGTCGGCGGCCATGTGACGGTCGATGCGAAGCTGTCGGTCAACTCCAGCATCACCGAAGTCCAGGTGATCGGAGCGGGCGGAGCGGCGGTGAATACGCAGACGCAGGAGATGTCGCAGGTGGTCGACACCCAGCAGTTGTCGAACCTGCCCAGCCTGACGCGCAACCCCTATGACTTTGTCCTGCTGTCGGGGAACGTCAGCAACGGCGACAACACCTCGCCCAATATGAACAGCGGACAGAACCTCTCCACGCGCGGGGTGGGCTACGCCATCAACGGGCAGCGGGAATCGGGCACGGAGGTTCTGCTCGACGGTGTGGAGAACCTGAGCGTGTTCTCCGACGAGGTGGGTGAGCAGATTCCGATCGACGCGGTGCAGGAGTACAGCATCGTCACTAACAACTTCGCTGCGCAGTACGGACGCGCATCGGGCGGGGTGGTCAACCTGTCGACTAAGTCGGGGACAAATGCTTTCCACGGCGGAGCCTGGGAGTTCAACCGTCTTTCCGACTACACCTCGAATACCTACAACAACGTGGCCAACGGTCTGCCCAAGGGTGTCTACACGCGCAACCAGTTTGGATTTATGGGTGGCGGCCCCATCAAGCGCGACAAGCTGTTCTTCTTCGAAAGCACGGAGTGGACGCGGGTGCGCAGCGCAGCGGTCGAGTCGGAGCTGATCGCGACCCCGCAGTTCCTGTCCTATACAGCGCCGAACGTTCAGTCCTATTTCAGCGCGTTCGGGAGCACTCCTTATGCCATCACCAATACGCTGAATCAGTCGGACCTAGGAGTCTCGCTGGCGGGCGTTCCGGCTGCCACGCCCATCCTCGGGCAGGTCAACTTTACGACCAACGCCGATGCCGGCGGCGATTTTCCGCAGAACACCTACCGGCTGGTGGGGCGCGTGGATTACAACCTGAGCCAGAACACGCAGATGTTCTTCCGCTATGGGAGGGAACGGGAGGACGAGTTCAGCGGCACGCAGTTCTACAGCGCGTATCCCCAATTCGATATCGGCGAAGGCGTGTCGAACGATATGTATCTTTACTCGCTGAGCCACAGCTTCGGACCCGCGCTGTTCAGCAACAGCAAAATCAGCTTCTCGCGATTTGCCAACCCTCAGACCTACGACACCGCCCAGCAAAACACGCCGATGCTGATGTTCGCAGGCGCGTCCACCAGCCTGCCGGTGCAGTTCCCGGGACTGTTCAACCTGGATGAGCCCGGGGCGGGCGGGGAACCCTACGGCGGTCCTCAGAACACGGTGCAACTACAGCACGATGTGACCTGGACCAAAGGAAAGCACTCGATGCAGTTCGGGGGGCAGTGGACTTACATCCAGATGAACATTGCTTACGGCGCCTACGCCCAGGCGGTGGAATATCTGGGAACGGGACTGCAAACCGGACTGCAGGGGATGATGACCGGCGGCCTGCAGTATTACGAGGCAGCCGTGAATCCGGGTGGGAAGCTGCCTTGCCCGGTAGACGCTTACGGGAATGCCACGGTTACTCCGTCCTGCGAGGTGACACCCCCGGCATCTTCACCCGGTTTCGCCCGCAGCTACCGGTACAAGGACTGGGCGGCTTACGGCCAGGACAGCTTCAGGGTAACGCCGAGGTTCACCTTCAATTACGGGATACGTTACGAGCATTATGGCGTCCAGCATAACGACAACCAGAGTCTCGATTCAAACCTCTACTACGGTCCGGGGCAAACGATCTTCGAGCAGATCGCCACTGGCCAGGTCCAGATCGCTCCCCAGAGTTCAGTCGGCCAGCTTTGGGCGCCGCGGTGGGGGACAGTCTCCCCGCGGATCGGTTTTGCCTGGGACATCTTAGGCAACGGGAGCACCAGCCTGCGCGGCGGATGGGGCATCAGCTACGAGCGGAACTTCGGCAACGTAACCTTCAACATGATCCAGAACGTGCCGGCCTACGCCACGCTGCAGATCTTCAGCACGCCGGTGACCAACAGCGATGTAGGTCCGCTGGGGACAGCGGGGCCACCGCAGGCGCTGCCCCCGACCGAGCTGCGCAACGTCAACCAGAACATCAATGTGGCGCAGAGCCAGTTCTGGAGCCTGGCGCTGCAGCGCCAGGTAGCCCACAACTCCCTGCTTGAAGTCTCGTACAGCGGTGCCCACGGCGTTCACCTCTACGACATCATCGTGGGCAATCCGATCGGCGGCGCACAGTACTACCTGGGCGCTCCTTTGGCCTTCACCACGCCCGCCAATCCCGCCTGCGCGTGGGCTAACGGCACAGGCAGCGGCTACTCCAGCTACACGGTTCCCGGCCTGTGCCTGACCCGTCCCAACGCCCAGTATGCCGGGGTGAACGTGCGGGGCAGCGGCGGATCGAGCGCGTATGACGCCCTGAACGTGAAATTCCAGACGGCGGACTTTCATCGAACCGGGGTGGGCCTGATCGGGAATTACACCTGGTCGCATTCTCTCGACGATCTGAGCTCCACGTTCTCCGACAGTTCCCAGGGTGGCTCCGGTTACATCGGCAACCTGGGATATCTGGATGGGGCCAACCCCATGCTGGACTGGGGCAGTTCGGATTACGACGTTCCCAACCGCCTGGTGTTGTCGCCGATCTGGGAGACTCCATGGCTGAAGAACAAACGCGGGTGGGGTGAAGTCGGAGGCGGGTGGACCGTGTCCGGCATCTTCTCCACGCGCAGCGGCACCCCATTTTCTGCGTTCGACTATACCTATAACCTCAACGGCTACGCGGGCGTGTCCAGAATCGTGCCTTCCGCTCCGCTCACGCGGTATAAAGCAGGCCATGCGGTGCAAACCGGCCCTAACCAGTTCCAGATCCTGACCATCCCGGGAGCGAACGACCTGGCGCCGTTCAACTCCACGCTGGGGATTTCGGACTTTGGACCGTTTCCCTCCACCATGATGCGCCGTAACTCGCTGCGCGGGCCTGGAGCCTGGAACACCGATGCGGCGGTCAGCAAGCGGTTCCAACTTACCGAACGGGTCGGGATGGATTTCCGCGCTGAGGGTTTCGACTTCCTCAACCACCACAACCTCTATACGGCGGAATACCAACTGGACGTCTCGAACGTTCCGGGGACGATCGGCAGCACGCTGCCGGTCAACGCTCTGAAAGGTGGCCTCAACACCTATGCTCTGGGCGAGAATCATGACGAGCGGCGCTTCGGCCAATTTGCATTGAAGTTCGATTTCTAGGCCGGCCTGAAAGGGTCGAAAAAAGGCGGGCATCTGCGGATGCCCGCCCTTTTTTGTTGGTGGGAGCGTGGTGTCCCCTCTCGTACCAAAAATGGGAATGTAACAAAAATGCCTATGAATTTCAGTATTGCATCATGACCTAAGTACCACCAAAGTAGCCTATCTCTAACGCTTTCTGTGTCTTGTAAATGGCAGGTGAATTGCTTCATTAGCCCGCATTATCCGGCATTTTCAAAGCTCTCGAGTTTCTCCAGTTTAAAGACTTTTGGAGGTTCCACCTGATGCATATCGCAAGACGCGCGCGGGTATCCTGGTTGTTTGTTCTGTTTCCGCTGCTTGCTATGACCCTCATGACTGGATTGGGAAATCCGGTTGCGGTGATGGCGCAGACCACAATTGCCACCGGCTCGATCGTCGGCACGATTACGGATCCGTCCGGCGCCATTGTCGGTGACGCTAAGGTAACGATCATCAATACGGGCACCAACGAGGCGACCCATCTGACCACGAACTCCTCGGGGTATTACAACTCGGGCGCGCTGATTCCGGGGACCTACAAGGTCGAGGTAACTGCCCCGGGGTTCAGCACCGAGACGCAGGTAGTGACGGTGCAGGTGGGCAATACGCTGACGACGAATATGCACCTGTCGGTGGGGCAGTCGAGCACGACGATCGAAGTGCAGAGTTCGGCGGTGCAGGTGAATACCGAGCAGGCCGAAGTGCAGGGCGTGCTCAGCGCGCAGCAGATCCAGCAGCTGCCGATCAACGGGCGGAATTTCCTCGATCTGGCCCAGCTGGAGCCGGGTGTACAGATTCAGGACGGCCAGAACTTCGATCCGACCAAGGCCGGATACTCTTCGATTTCGTTTGGCGGCCGCTTCGGCCGCACGGCGCGCATCGAGGTGGATGGCGTCGACGTGTCGGACGAGACGGTGGGCACGACCACCACCGACATTCCCTCCAGCGCAATTCAGGAATTCCAGGTGGCGCAGTCGAGCCTGGACATCTCGACCGAGCTGACCTCGTCGGGCACGGTGAACGTAACCACTAAATCGGGCTCGAACCGGCTCCACGGCGACGCCTTTGGATTCTTCCGCGACTACAACCAGGCGGCCGCGCTGCCCCATCCCGAAGGTTTCCCCGACCCCTACACCCAGCGCAGCCAATTCGGCGGCAACCTGGGCGGCCCGCTGTGGCGGGACAAGCTGTTCCTCTTCGGCGACGGCGAGCGGACCAAGCAGGATGAGGCGAGCCCGGTGCAGGTGACGGCTCCGTTCTCGAGCTACTCCGGCAGCTACACCTCCCCGTTCCGCGAGGGCATTGGGCTGGGGCGGCTGGACGCGAATCTGCCGCACGGGATGCACGGGTTCTATCGCTACAACCTCTACCACAGCGCAACGGATGCGACCTTCGGTTTCGGCTTTCAGGCGTACACGACCAAGAACCAGACCTTAGAACATGTTGGCGGCCTGGATGCAGTGACGGGGCATTTCAGCCACAGCTTCCGCGTCAGCTATCTGAAATTCGAGAACCAGATTGTCGATGCCGTACGCGGCAGCAGCCTGCCCTTCGCGAGTTCGCCGGTCAGCATCCAGATCGGCAGCCTCTATGCCGGGCCGAACTACCTTGCTCCGCAGGCGACGCCGCAGAGCGACAAGGTGGTGAAGTACGACGGCAGCTGGATGAAGGGCAACAACATGCTGCGGTACGGGATTGCCTGGAACCGCAACGAGGCCGGGGGCACGGCGGACTTCTTCGGAATTGACCCGACGGTGCAGGCTACTCCGGGCGCCAGCGAGATCGCTGCGGCGGCTACAGGGCCGTTTCCGGGCGGATCGGCGAACCCGCTGAACTATCCCGCGGAGACGGTGATCATTTCGAACGGCGTCGGGTTCTCGACAGAGAAGCCGGGCCTGGGATTTGCGGGTGGTCTGCTGGGACCGGATAACCGGATCGGAATCTACCTTGGCGATTCGTACAAGCCCATATCGAATATGACGATCGAGCTGGCGCTGCGCTACGTGCGCGATACCGGGCGGCAGGACTCGGACATGCCGGCCATTCCGCAGGTCAATGCGCTCTATCCTGGATACGGCGACAGGGTGCAGCAGCCAAATTTGAACCTGGCGCCTCAGTTTGGGTTGGTGTGGGATCCGTTCAAGACGGGCAAGACGGTGATACGCGCCGGAGCGGGCCTCTACTACGAGAATGTTATTTACAACAACGTGCTGTTCGATCGGCCGCTGCGGCTGACGCAAGGCGCGTTCCTCAACGTGCAGTATCCCTGCAGTGGCTCAACCGCGAGCCCCCTGCCCACGTCGAAGGGGGGCACCATCGAACTGCCGGCCGGAGTTTGCGGTGCACCGATTGGCAGCGTAGCGAGCCAGCTCGCGGCCTTTGAGACCGAGTTCCAGCAGGACAATCCGGCCGATCCCAGTGCTGCAAACGGCGATTTTATCGGAGCGAATATGCCGGCAGGCTTCGATATCGGCAGCGAGACCAACCCCAGCGGATTCTTCGATCCCGACTACAAGACGCCGCGTTCGCTGCAGATGAACATCGGCGTGCAGCGCCAGCTGAAGCAGGGGCTGGTGCTCAGCGTGGATTATCTGCGCAACGTGGAGACGCACTCGCTGCTGAACCAGGACATTAACCACGTGGGCGATGTGAATAACTTCAACCTGGCGGCTGCGCAGTCTGCGATTGCCGCGACCAACAACAAATTCGGCTGTGCGGACGTGAACTGCGCTATTGCCGCCGGTGCTTCCATCTCGGATTATGCGGGGAACGGCCTGACGTCTGCGGAGGAACTCGGCGGGGCGGCAGGATGCCCCAACGGGGCATGCGCCTTCGGGGGCATCAATCCCGCGCTGGGTACGTTCTACGTGATGAAGTCGATGGGCCGTTCGGTCTACAACGGCCTGGACGCGAAACTGGTGGGCAACATGGGCCATCCGTTCAAGGGCCTGAACCGGCTGAATTCGCAGGTGAGCTATTCGTTCTCGCGGTTCGTCAACACCGGCGGCTGGAATGCCGGCGGGAGCACGGGAAACTCCGATCAGGACTTCGTGATCGCCGCCGTGGATAACCGCAATCCGCTGGGCTTCGCTGGCCCGTCGCTGCTCGACCGGACGCATCAGCTCTCGTTCGGTTTCGTGGCGGACGTCCCGGCGCACTTCCAGCTCAGCTCGACGGCGCACTTCTACTCCAGCCTGCCGCAGACGCTCAACCTGCAGTCCAACGGCAGCGGCGGTGAGATTTTCCGCACCGACATGACCGGCGACGGCACCACGCAGGATATTCTGCCGGGCACAAAGATGGGCTCGTTCGACCGTGATTTCAGCGCATCGGGGCTGAACAAGCGGATCAACGACTTCAACAGCACCTATGCGAACTACCCAACTCCGGCAGGCAAGCAGCTGGTTGCGAGCGGGCTGATGAACGTTCAGCAACTGCAGCAACTGGGCGCGACGGTGCAACCGATCGCAAATGCTCCGGCGACCCAGGTGAACATGGCGCCGCTGCGCACCCTGGATGCGAAGCTGTCCTGGGTAGGCACGTTCTACCACGAGCGGATCAACCTGACGCCTTCGATCGGCTACTACAACCTCTTCAACTTCGCCAACTTCGACCTGCCGGGTCCGACGGTGATGGGCGGGCAGCTGCAGAACGCTGCTCCGGCCGGATCGTCCGTGACACCGGGCTACGTGAACAGCACCACCTACGGGGACCGGGTCACGGACCGCGTGGGCGTGGGCACGGGGGTCTTCGGTCTGGGATCGCCGCGGGCACTGGAGTTCGGGCTGGATCTGAGTTTCTAGATCTGAGCTTCCAGGAACTGAGTTCCAGGATCTGAGCTTCTCGACACATCGAGGCAAAACCTCGGGGGCTGGGTGAGGGAGCCTGACGGCTTCCGCATTCAGCCCCCGAACCGTTTGAGACCAACGGTACGAAACATGGGATCGGTTACCACTTTGGTGGGATAAGGTGACGAAAGTCGGCTACAAAAGTAACTTTGCGCTTGCATTTTGGGGAGAGAACCGAGTAAAACGGTTTGCCGGGGGAATTCCACCCTCGCCTTGGTTAAGAAACATTCAGGCCTCCGTAAGGCAACCTTTACTCCATTGAAGGAATCAGCCAAACCAATGACCGACATACTGCTGGTGGACGACAACGCTATCCAGGCCGCCACCCGCAAGGCAATCCTTAGCCGTACCAGCCGCGGCGTAACGGTGGCATCTAACGCGCGGCAGGCGCTGGAGATGTTGAGCCTTGCGGAAAAGAGCCGTCCCGTAGGTTTGGTGGTCACCGACCACCTGATGCCGGGCATGAACGGACCCGAGTTCGTTACCGCGCTGCGCGAGCGCTATCCGGGGATGCCGGTGCTGGTGCTGAGCGGGCTGCCGGAAGCCGAAGACGAATACGTCGACCTGGATGTCATTTTCCGGCTCAAGCCGCTGCCGCCTGAGGAATTGCTGGCGCTGGTGCACTCGCTGATGCAGCCGATCGGCCGTACGGCGTAGGGAACAGCGATCACGGTTTAGTGTCCAGCTCCTCGCTAAAGAATTGTTCTTTGGCTCTTGTTTCAGGGCGCGACTTTCAGTCGTGCCGTAAAGATCCCAAAACAGATGGGCTTCAGCCCCTGAGGCCTGCTGCTCGAGCCACTTCAACTTCGGACTCACCACACGGGGAAACGCCCTGGTCGCGACCTTTTTCCTCCGTCGTTACATTTCTTAACAGGCCGATCAGCCGGCGGCTGCAACGACCCGCCAACGCCTCCTCCCCATGGCTTCGCTGACTTCCCGGCAAAGGGAATGTGCCCGGCCGGTGTGAGATTCGTCACAGCAGCCAGGCGGAGGGTACCCCGAAAATCGGGTTGAGCCTCGTTGCCGCACGGCCGTCATGGACCGCCAGAAAGTGCGACAATCAGAGGGGATATCGCTATGCCTGCATTTGGCAGTTTCGCACTCCTGGTCGCACTGGCACTCAGCGGATACAACCTGCTGGCCGGCGCGATCGCGTTGCGGCAGCTTGCAACCGGGGCGCGGGGTGCGATAGCGCCCGAGCGGCTGGCCGAAACCGCGCGGCGTGCCGGCATCGCCGGCTTCGCCGCCACAGCCTGCGCGGCGTTTGCGCTGGTGTGGGCCGCCTTCACCAACGACTTCTCGGTTGCCTACATCGCCGAGCATTCCAACCGGGCGCTGGACTGGAAGTACAAGTTCGCCGCGCTGTGGTCGGGGCAGGAAGGATCGCTGCTGCTGTGGGCGTTCCTGCTGTCGGCCTATGGCTTCGTGCTGCGGGTGCGGCACAAGGTGGACGTGAAGCTGACGGCGTATGCCTCGACGATTCTGGCCGGCGTGCAGGTCTTCTTCCTGCTGCTGGTGAACGTGGCGGCAACTCCGTTTTCGCTGGTGCGGGGTGCGGTGCCGGCCGATGGAAACGGTCTGAATCCGCTGCTGCAGTATCCGGAGATGGTGATCCATCCGCCGATGCTCTACCTGGGATACGTGGGATTCGCGGTGCCGTTTGCCTTTGCGCTGGGCGCGCTGATGATGCGGTACCCGGGCGAGAAGTGGATTCACATCACGCGGCGCTGGACCATGGTGACCTGGCTGTTCCTGACCGTCGGCGTCTTCCTGGGCGCGCACTGGGCGTATTCCGTGCTGGGCTGGGGCGGCTACTGGGGCTGGGATCCGGTGGAGAACGCTTCGCTGATGCCGTGGCTCACCGGCACCGCCTTCCTGCACTCCGTGATGATGCAGGAAAAGCGCGGCATGATGAAGAGCTGGAACGTGTGGCTCATCTTCTCGACCTTCATGCTGGCGATTCTGGGCACGTTGCTCACGCGGTCGGGACTGGTCAGCTCGGTGCATGCGTTCGCGCAGTCGTCGATCGGGACATGGTTCTGGGTATTCCTGGTGATCACCCTCGCGGTGTGCACGTTCGTGTACATCCTGAACCGCGATCATCTGAAGACGGATCACAAGCTGGAGTCGCTGGTCTCGCGCGAGTCGAGCTTCCTGTTCAACAACCTCGTGCTGCTCGCGGCCTGCTTCACCGTGCTGTGGGGGACGCTGTTCCCGGTGCTCTCGGAATACGTGCAGGGCAATCGGGTGACGGTGAGCGCTCCGTTCTATAACCGGGTCGCCGTGCCGATTGGCGTGTTTCTGCTCTTCCTGACCGGCATCGGACCGCTGCTGGCGTGGCGCTCGACGTCGATGCGGAGCATCCGGAAAAACTTTGTGGTGCCCGGCATCGTGGCGCTGGTGGTCGCGATTGCGATCATTCCGCTGGGCGTCCATCCATGGACCATCTTCACCACCGATGAGCAGGGTGCGTTCTATGCGTGGATCACGTTCGCGATGGCGGCGTTCGTGGCGACGGCGATCTTTTCGGAGTTTCTGCAGGGCGCGCGAGTGATCCAGCGGCACACGCGGCAGAGCCTGCTGGGCTCGGTGATCCAGCTGACGCGGCGCAACACGCGGCGTTACGGCGGCTACATCGTCCACTTCGGCGTGGTGGTGATCTTTATCGGGATCGCGGGCTCGGCATTTAACCAGAGCAAAGAGCAGACGCTGAATTTCAAGCAGAGCATGACGATTGGGCCGTACCGGATCGAGTGCCTGGATTACTCGCAGGATTCCAATCCGAATTACGATACCGAATTTGCGATGCTCGATGTGTACCGCGGCGGGCATAAGGTGACGCAGTTGTCGCCCGAGCTGCGCTTCTACACGGCAAGCCAGCAGCCTTCGACGATCGTGGCGAACCACTCGACGCTGGCCTGGGATCTCTACGTGATCTACGCGGGCAAAGATACGGCGACGGGGCAGCCGGTGATCAAGGCTTTCCTGAACCCGCTGGTGGCGTGGATCTGGATCGGGGTGCTGATCACGATTCTGGGCACAGGCATAGCGCTGGTTCCGAACATGAGCGCGGCGCTGGCGGCGCAGCGGAGCAAAGTTGGCGCGGTGAGTGACCGGGAACCGGTTGCGGCGGGAAGCGGAGCCGACTGATGCGCCGCCTGAGCCAACTCGCCTTGCTGCCGCTGCTGGTGGTGCTCTGCGTGGTCACGCTGGGATCGGCCGACACCGAGGCCCGCTACAACGACGTCGGCCACAAGCTGATGTGCATCTGCGGGTGCAGCGAGATTTTGCTCGAGTGCAATCACGTGGGGTGTCCGGATTCGGCACGGATGATTGGGGAGCTGCGGGCGGCCATCGATCGCGGCGACGGCAACGATGTAATCCTGGCGGCGTTCCAGGACAAGTACGGGCCAACCGCGCTGGCTGCGCCGATGCTCACCAGGTTCAACATCGTGGCGTGGGTCGTGCCTCCGGCGCTGCTGCTGCTGGGACTGCTGGGGACCATTCTTCTGGTGAAGAAATGGCGGCTGCGGACGGCTTCGATGCCGGTGGTGGCCCAGGATCCGGCGTCGCAGGAGTTGCGGGCGCGGATTCGCCGGGAGACCGAACTATGAGCGACTGCCCGTCCAGGGGACTGGCCGTCCAGGCATACAAAGGGCTCGCCATCCCGGTGGACTCGCTGCTTGCTCCTTTGATGTCCCTGGGGACCGGGGCCGACAGGATTCAGGAACAGACGGAGATTTGATATGAGCACCATTGCTTGTGGGCTGTTGCTGATTGGAACGTTTCTGTATGTCTTCTGGCCCGACCGGCAGGTGGAGACACAGCACACCAAGACGCGGCTCGAGTATCTGCGGGAGCGCCGCGACATGGTGTACGACAACCTGCGGGACCTGAATTTCGAGTACCGCGCCGGGAAGTATCCGCAGGAGGATTATGCGGCGCAGCGGGCTACGCTGGAGAACGAGGCCGCGGAAGTGGTGGCCGAGATCGACCTGCTGGAGTCGCCCGAGTTTGCGGCGGCGCAGCACATCTGAACTCACGTCAAAGACTGGAATCCCCATGAAGCTGCTCGCAACACTCACCCCTCTGGCTGCTCTCGCGCTCCCGCTGACCATGGCGGCCGCCACCATCTCCGGCACGGTCATGGACAGGACCACGAACAAGCCCGCGGCGGGCGATACGGCGGTGCTGCTCGATCTGACCCAGAGCATGCAGGAATCGGCTCGGACCACGATTGATGCGAAGGGTCACTACTCGTTCACCGTGCCCGATAACGGGGGCATGCACCTCGTACAGGTAGAGCATCAGAAGGCCTCGTACTACGGGGCGGTGCCGCCGAATACCACCACGGTCAACGTGGATGTGTATGACGTGGTGCCGAAGTTGGACGCGGTACACATCTATGCGGACGTGACGCGGATGGAGACCGACCAGCAGGGGCTGAGCGTGACCGAAAGCTACTTCGTGCGCAACGAATCGAAGCCGCCGAAGACGCAGCTCAGCGCGCACAGCTTTGAGTTCTACCTGCCGGAAGGCGCGAAGCTCGAAGGCGCAACCGCAGCCAGCCCGGGTGGGATGGCGGTGTCGAGTTCGCCGGTGCCCATGGGCGACAAGGGACACTATGCGTTTGTCTTCCCCCTGCGGCCAGGAGAGACGCGTCTCCAGATCGGCTATCGGCTGCCGTACAGCGGCAGCCTCGGGCTGCACGCGCAGGTTTCGCTGCCCACCGACAACGTAGCCGTGATGCTGCCGAAGAGCATGAGCTTCGTGGGCAGCAAATTCCAGGCGCTGCAGGGCGATGCCAGCGGGCCGGGGACGCAGACGTATCTGGCGACCAACGTACAGCCGGATACGCCGCTGGCGTTCACCGTGTCGGGAACGGGATCGATGCCGCGCGAGCAACAGGGTGCGCAGGGTGGCGAGAATGCCGCGGGCGGCGCGGGCATGGGTACTCCGGATCAGGGTGCGGCGGGCGGCGCGGATCAGTCGGCGCAGCCGGCCCGGCCAGGCGGCGGGCTGGCGAACCCGATCGATACGCCCGATCCTCTCCAGAAGTACAAATGGTGGATCCTCAGCGGCATCGGTCTGGCTCTGGTAATTGCGGCAGCGTTCATGCTGCGGGCGAAGCCGGGACAGCAGCCGCTGGCAGCGACGCCGGCGCCTTCTCCGCTGACGCCGACCGCATTGCCCGGAGCGAAAATGGGCGCTGCCCACAAGCCGGTCGCGCCGGTGAATGGAACAGCACAGCGCAGCGGCAATGCAGGAACGCTGGCGGCGCTCAAAGATGAGCTGTTTGCGCTGGAGACCGAACGGCTGGAAGGAAAGATCAGCGAAGGGGAATATGCAGAACACAAGGCAGCGCTGGAAACGCTGCTGCGGCGCGCGCTGGCGCGCGACACCGTCACCCGCTGACGATCAGGCGCTCAGCCAGGTCAGGATCAGCAGGAGTGCGGCCGCGATCGCTGCAATGCGGTACGCATACTCCGGCTTGCGGTTGGCTTCTGCAATCTTCATACACGGCCTCACTGGTAAGAAGAGACTGCTGTCCGGTTAGACACTCTATCGGCAGAGAAGATGCTGAAGCTGAGATGAATTTCGCACCATAGCGCTTTCAGGGAGCGCGTCCCTCACCCCTCAGTGACAAAGCGGCTATTACTTTGGCCTACGCCGGTCATGCGAGGCGGGGCGTGAGCCGCGGTTGTACAATCGCGGGCATGAGCTCACCCGGTCCGCAGCCCGGCATGTTTCAGCCGCCTCCCACGGAGACTCGCGAGGCCCGCTCGACTCTGCCGTGGGTGATCGCCGGCGGAGTGGTGCTGGTGGTGCTGGGCGTCATCGTGGCGCTCGGCCACCGGGCTCAGCCCAGCAATCCGGGCGGCGCGGGCCTGGCGCCGGCCGATCCCTATGCGGCGAGCCTGCCGGTCTCCAATCTGAAGATGAGCCAGGCGAACAGCGTGGCCGGGGCCCAGGCTACCTATATCGACGGAGAAATTGCGAATCGCGGGAATGAGACGGTGACGGCCATTACCGTGCAGGTAGCGTTCCGGGATCTCGGCAACCAGATCGTGCAGAAGGAGACGATGCCTCTGAATCTGGTCCGGACCCGGGAGCCTTACGTCGACACGCAGCCAGTGGGAGCGGCGCCCATCCTGCCCGGGCAGAGCCGGGAGTTCCGGCTGATCTTCGATCACATGGCGCAGGACTGGAATCAGAACTACCCGGAGATTCGGATCATTGCGGTTTCGGGCAAATAGTACAGGCCTGGGTTTGGCCGGATAGTGTAGATTTTGCTCGACACCCGCCGAAAATGCCTGGCGTCCAGCGGGTTGCCTGCCGGTGCAGGGGTAGCCAGAAGCAGAACAAGTAGCAGAAATAAATGGATTTAGTTTGGATTAACGACAGCTCGCAGGACGGGTCAATAGTTTGGCAGCACGGATGCACTAAGCAACGCAGAACGGGCACTGCGCACTGCCGAAGCCTTGGATGTTAAAGAGAAAAGAGATATGAAAACACTTCTGAAGCCCGGATCTATTACGGTGCTGCTCCTTGCTGTCAGCCTGGGTATCCCGGCGATAGCACAATCGAATGGTTCGCAGCAGCCTCAGGTGCAGACCGGCACGTCGACAAACCCGACGAGCGAAACGCAGAATCAAACGACCATCCAGCAGACTGGGACTGGTCAGGCGCCCCTGCCCGTGAAGACAAACGAGGGATTTTGGGGTAAAGTAAACCCATTCGCCCGCAAAAAGTGGGTGAATCGGCAACTGGAGCCAGTCAAGCAGCGGGTAAACGAGCTCGACCAGCTCCAGGCCAAGAACGCGGCAGACATCAAGGACGTCGATCAGCGGGCGCAGAATGGGATTCACGCCGCGCAGTCGACCGCTGATCAGGCGAACCAGACGGCCACGCAGGCCAACCAGACGGCCGGTCAGGCGCAGCAGCTCGCGCAGACGGCGAGCGCGAAGACAGCCGCGCTGGATCAGACCGTCAGCGGCATCGATCAGTATCGCCCGGTGAACAACACCGATATTCAGTTTCGCCGCGGGCAGACGATCCTGAACCAGAAGGCCAAGGATGCGCTGGATCAGGTCGTTACCCAGTTGCAGGGACAAAAGGGTTACGTCGTGGAAGTGGCAGGATATTCGCGCACGCGCGGCATGGCGGGCGTAGAGAATTCGCAGCACATGGCGGAAGCCGTGGTGCGGTACCTGGCCGAACACCAGGTTCCCGTCTGGCGGATTCATGAAGTAGCCATGGGCAACGCGCCTCTGGACGACAACGGTCAGAACGGTCAGACAGGATCGACCGGCAGCGTGGTACGCGTTAGCCTGATGCAAAACAGTTTAGCGGCCTTGAACTCGCCTAATGGCGGTTCACCGATTGGCGCGACGCAGCAGAATTCCGCGCAGCCCTCCCCTCAGGGTGCTGCGTCGCAGCCAACCGCCCAGCCTCAACAGTAAGGCAGGCCCAACCAAGCTCTCACACAACGAGAGAACCAAGGCAGATTGGCCCCTCACCCGAGGGGCCCTTTTTTTTGCCCTGATGCGTCAGTGGATGAGACAAAGCGCCTGCGGTCCATCGGCCACGGCGTCCGTTATAAGGCGCCGGTCCAGCGTGGCGAGTCTTCCTCCACGGGCGGACGCAAGGGCGAGTAAGTAGCTGTCGGTGACCTGACGCGAGTGTAGAAGCCGATCAAGGTCAACGAGGGAAGAATTCAGCAGGCTTACGTCATCGGCCCAGAAAATATGCCCCGGCAGCGCAATCAAATTGACCAACAGGCGGGCCACCATCGCGGGCGAGCCGAGGGAATTTGGATAATCGGCGCTTCCCATGATCCGCAGAACGGCGTTCTCTGTCATGGGGCAGGTCGCCCATTGCCGATGGCCGGCTGCCGCGAACCAGTGGTGGGCGGTGTCGTGGTGAATATGGATCGGGTCCATGAGCGCGATCAGAACATTGACATCAGGCAGGAACGCGGTCATGGGAGTTCATCGCGTAAACGATTCACGATTTCAAGGGTCACTGGCTTTGCGCCGGGGCGAACAGGCAACAGGGGTATGCCGTTGCGGGTCTGCGCGGGCGGATTCCGAGGCAGCAGGCTCTCCCTCGCCAGCGAGGAGATGACCTCGCCAATGCTTTTGCCCTGATGCTCGGCCAGACTTCGGGCGGCTGCGAGCACGTCATCGTCAATGGCCAGAGTAGTTCTCATCTGTCATCACGCATCAATCATCATACATCAAGGTTCTGAAGTTTCAGGGGGCTATTTACCTTCCGGCGACGTCCTGAAAGGGAACCGATTGGTCCGTGCCCATAGCTCTCAGGAGCGCTGGGCCCCTGGAGAGCGGTCCCCGGCTCAAATTGACGGTCAACGGTACCAGCCGGAAATCGCGGGTACAATCCACCCTTAAAATGAAGCTACGATGCCCTCTTCTTCCAATATTCAGGCGATTGACAAACTGCTCGCTGCCGGGGGACTGGTGCGCGGGCGGCGGCTGCTGCGCGGCGAGGGATGGGAGCGGCGGCGCCGGGGAACAAATCCGGAGGAGGTTCCGCGCCAGACGCCGAAGCGCGTGATCAAATCGCAGGTCGAGGTCGTGCAGGCTCCGGCGTGGAAGGCCTGGCCGTGGCTGCTGCATGGGTTCAGCACCCGGACGGGTGGCGCGACGACGGCCTACCGGCCGGCGCAGCGGGCGGGCGAGCTGAATCTGGGCTTCAGCGCGCGGGACACGCGGGAGAACGTGCTCGAGAACCGGCGGCGCTTTGTGGGGGCGCTGGGCGTCGAGACAGCAGTGGCCCTGGTGACGCTGCGGCAGATTCACTCGTCGCTGATCCGGCGGGTAGGACGCGAAGATGCCGCGCGGGAGCCTGCGTGGAAGGGCGACGGCATGATGACCAATGAGCCGGGCGTGGTGCTGGCGATCCAGACCGCGGACTGCATTCCGGTTCTGATAGCCGATACGAAGAGAAAGGCGGTGGCGGCGTTTCATGCCGGCTGGCGCGGAACGCTGAAGCGCATCGTCGAGAACGGCGTGGGGCGGATGCGGCTGGAGTTCGGCAGCCGGCCGGAAGACCTGGTCGCGGCCATCGGTCCGGGGATCGCCGCCTGCTGCTATGCGGTCGGCGAAGAGGTGCGGAGCGAATTTCTGTCCCAATTCGCGTACGCGGCGGAGCTGTTCCGCGAGGTGACGAATTCCGATCCCGTCCGGGAAAAGTATCCGCTCCTGTTTCTGACGCAGCGCGCGCCGGGGCACAGCAAGCTGGGGCCGTCGCTGCACCTGGATCTGATGGAGGCGAACCGGCGGCAGCTGCTGGCCGCGGGGCTGCGGGCGGAAGCGGTCACCGCCATCGGCGACTGTACCAACTGCCAGAGCAACCGCTATTTTTCTTACCGCGCCGAGCACGGATTTACGGGGCGGATGTTCTCCGTGGTGGGGGTTCGGCAGACCGGTTTCTGATCAGGGGCCGCGTGACTTGAGCTGAGGGGTCGCTTTGCTGCCACTCTCGACGCCCCATCAGCGAAGCGAATAGTTCTTCCTGACCAACTGCGAAAATCCGCGCACCTGCTCTCCAGCCCACGCTTCATCCCGCCCCAGCTCCCGAGCCATCACCGCCGCCACTCCGGGAGCCGCTCGCACCGCCGCCTGCGCATCGAGCAGCAGCGCGCGCGTCCGGCGCGCCAGCACATCTTCCAGGCTCCGCGCCATCTCCGCACGCACCGCATACGCAACCTGCGCAAAGCTGTACGGCAGTCCAGGCTCGATCCGCCGCGCCAGTCCCGCATCCGCCGCCATCAGCGCCCGCACCGCCTCAACATCGCTGCCATACTCGCGCAGGACTGGATCGAGGCTCCCCACTCCATCGCCCGCACCATGGATCGCCAGATCCCGCGTCATACAGGCTGCGGGCTGCAGCATCCGGTGCCGGATCGCAAAATCCAGCGTGTCCTGGGCCATCCGCCGATACGTCGTCCACTTCCCGCCCGCCACCGTGATCAGTCCTGTTGGCGATGCGTCGATGTGGTGCTCCCGCGACAGCTGCGACGTCTTCGCCGCCTTTCCTGTCACCAGCGGCCGCAGCCCCGAAAAGACCGACAGAATATCTCCCCTGGCAATCGGTTTTTCCAGATACGGTCCGATGTGCTCCAGCAGATATTCAATCTCGGCCTCCGTATGTCCCGGTTCCATCGCCGCCTCTGCCACCGCGACGTCGGTCGTGCCTACGACCACCCGGCCTTCCCACGGAATCGCGAAGATCACCCGGCCATCCCGCGTCCTGGGCACCATGATCGCGTGATGATCCCCCAGCACATCCGCGCGCACCACAATATGCGTCCCGCGGCTCAGCGAAAGAAGGTTCGGGATTCCCGGCTGATCCATCCTCCTGATCGCGTCGCTGAAGATCCCCGCCGCATTCATCACCACCCGCGCGCGCACCGTCGCCTCAGCCCCCGTCTCGGCATCGCGCACCACCGCCCCGGCCAGCTGTCCGCCTTCGTGCACCAGCCGCTCGCAGCGCACGTAATTGAGAACCGACGCGCCGTGATCCGCCGCCGTCCGCGCCAGCACCAGCGCCAGCCGCGCATCGTTGAACTGCGCATCGTGATACAGAATGCTGCCCGCCAGGCCGGCCCGCGCAATCCCGGGTACCCGCTCCGCCGTGCCCCGCGCGCCCAGAATCCGCGTCGACCCCATGCTCGACTTGCCTGACATCAGGTCATACGTCAGCAAACCGGCGCCGTAGTATGGCAGCTCCCAGCGCCGATACACCGGCAGCACGAAGCCCAGCGGCCGCACCACATGCGGCGCAGCGCGCACCAGAATCGCCCGCTCCCGCAGCGCCTCCCACACCAGGTGGAGCTGCCCGCTGGCCAGGTAGCGCACCCCGCCGTGAATCAGCTTGGTCGCGCGGCTCGACGTGGCCTGCGCAAAGTCCCCTGCCTCCACCAGAGCTGTCCGGTAGCCGCGGGTTACCGCGTCCACCGCGATGCCCAGCCCGGTCGCGCCTCCGCCGATCACCAGCACATCGAAGCTTTCCGCGAGCGAGGACCACATCGCGCCGCGGTCCATCCGGCCTCCTCCGTCGCGATACGGCATGCCGGGATACGCCTTCATCCCTGCCCCGACTCCAGCAGCGCGCGCTTGCGCGCCGGCAGGAAGGGATGAATCAGCACCTGATACGCTGCGCCGCCCAGCGCCCCGCCGATCAGTGGTCCCACGATCGGCACCCACCAGTAATTCTGCGGGGACGGGAACGCCGCGCTCCCCCACCCCGTCAGGAAGCAGAACATCCGCGGTCCCAGATCGCGCGCCGGATTGATGGCCCATGCCTCCAGATACCCCATCGACGACCCAATCAGCGCCACCAGGAAGCCGATGATCAGCGCCCCGAAGTTCGCCCCCGGCGCCATCTCGTTGTATCGCTCCGTGATCGCGAAGATCCCGAAGATCAGAAACGCCGTCAGGATGACCTGATCGCTCAGCGCATGCATCGGCGTGATCCCCAGTGCCGGATGGGTGAAGAACACACCCGCCGCTCCGCCCCCCGCCCGGGTCAGCTGATGGGCCGCGTTGAACTGATCGATCACCGGCCCGAACAGCCGGTACACGATCCCCGCCCCCAGCAGGGCTCCCACCGTCTGCGCCACGCAGTAGGGCAGAACCTTGGCCCACGAGAACTTCCTGTACAAGGCCAGCGCCAGAGTCACCGCCGGATTCGCATGACACCCGCTCACCGACCCCGTTGTATAGATCGCGATCGTCACTGCCAGTCCCCACGAGATGCATACGCCCCAGTACGCATGCTGGTAGGGGCTTGGTTCATAAAGGCTGTACATTGCCGCCACCGAATCCCCAAAACCGATGATGATCAGCATCGCCACCGCTTCGGAGATCAGTTCTCCCGCAAATTGCCTGGTCATCGTCCCCCTTCGCCGAATGACTTGCGTGCAGCCGCACTCCCGCCGCTTTACACAACGCAGCTGCATTTCCCTGTACGGTCCGATTCGAAAGCGGAAGCGATGCCATTGTAACGGTGCGGACCTGGGTGTCGGAGGCAGCCACGTATCCCGCCAATAACGTGCTTTGCTGAATCGTAAGGCGAATGGGTCCTGGTCCTGGGGCTGGAGGTCGTGTCTCAAAGACGGTGTTTCCCTGGAGGGCCGTTCGCCGCCCGCGCCGCCGGTTCGTCGAACAGCGTGATTCGCTCCGGATCACGCTCTCCGGCTCGTTTGCATCGATGGCGGTCGTTATCCCACCTGTCAGACAGGTCTGCAGGTGTGGATTTTTACCGCCCAGGACCGCGTGGATGCGAATAAGATCCCCGCTGCATATCAAGCGCGTCGATGTAATGCGCGACAGCAAGCAGGTTCGCTTCCGGCGGCAGTTGATAAGCAGGATGTCCCCAGTCACCACTGCTAAAGAGATTCAACTGCCGGGCTGGCCACAAGGGCCTTGACGCGGTCCTGGACTCCCTTAAAATTCGTTGTGGCTCGACTTCGGCCACTCCGGGATCGACTGCGCCAGCTGCGAAGTCTTTGCCGGATCGGCCTTCCGGGCCAGCGTTACATCCACCCAGTCGAGCGCATGCAGGTGATAGAAGTGCACCACGTGATCGTGCACGTTCTGCGCACCCGCGATAATGTTGCGGACCAGTCGCGCGTCGGGCTTCAATGCCCAGCGCGTTCTCGACCGCCCGTACCGAAGCCGGCGCGTGCACCGTGGTGCAGACGCCGCAAATTCTTTGTGCCCGGATCCGCGCCTCGCGCGGATCGCTCCCCGCAGGTTCAGCTCGATCCCGCGGAACCTCGTGCCGGAACTTCAAGCGTCGATGACGCGGCCGCCGCCGACCTGCGTCTCGATGCAGTCCAGAACTTACCTGCGGTGAAAAGCACCTGTATGTGACTGCCATCACACTCAAGCGATTTCCGGGTACCGCTGGTCCGGCCTTCCTCCTGCGCGCCTTCGGCGGGGTGAAAATCGTGACCGCCGTCACACCGGTTTGTGCCTGCAGTCACAGCGGCTTGCGGAGCCCAGCCGCAGACTCTCCGGCAGGAGGTTTTTCTTCATGAAAACCCTCGAGGAACACGCCGCCCACAATCGGGCCTTCGTAGTGCCGGATAAGATTCTGGTCGCCACCGATCTGGCCGATACCGACTACCTGATCCCGCATGCCATGGCGCAGGCTCGCGCCTGCGGTGCCGCGCTCACCCTGCTGCACGTCATTCCGCCCGCCGAAGCCATTCCCCTCGACGCCAGCGCCATTCCCTACATGGACGAGGCCGCCATGCACGAGGAGGCTCGCCAGATGCTGGAATCCGCCGCCACCCGGGTCCGCGACTGCGGCATTCCCTGTGACGTCCTCGTCCTCGCCGGCTATCCCCGCGACCGGGTTGCGGCGGTCGCCAAAGAAATCCAGGCCGGCCGCGTCCTCACCGGCACCCATGGGCGCCGCCACCTCAAGCGCATCCTGCTCGGCTCGGTCGCCCACGAGATCCTGCGCACCTCCCCGGTCCCGGTCTGCACCATCGGCCCCCACGCCCACGAAGCCTCTGCCTTCGGCGCCCCACGCAAAATCCTGCACCCCGTCTCGCTCTGTGAAGGCTATGAAGACAGCGCCACCATCGCCATGGAACTGGCGCAGTTCTATCGCGCCGACATCACCCTGCTCCACGTGCTCAAGTTCGATGCCGAGCACCAGCAGGAGGCCGAGCGCATCATCGCCTGGACCGAGGCCGAACTGAAGCGCGTCGTTCCCGACGAAGCGCCGCTCTGGACGCACGCCACCGTGCAGGTGGAAACCGGCGATGTGGTCGAAGAGGTGCTGAATGTCGCGGCCGAGATGGCCGCCGACCTCATCGTGCTGGGAGTGAACGCCGACATTTCTTTCTGGCCGATCCGCGGCGACCACACCGTCTACAGCATCATCGCCGGCGCCAAATCACCGGTCCTCAGCATTCGCCGCACTACGGAGGCCTGCTCATAAGCACGGAGGCCTGCTCGTGAGCACGGAGGCCTGCTCGTGAGCGTGTTGTCCCGGAGGCTCGTGCCGTAACGCACACGAAGCCACCGCAAATCCACCTGAGCAGTCCTATCGGTGGAAGCGCGAAAGGATGTAAAAGATCAGCGACAGCACGACGCTGAGCAGGATGGATGTGCCCAGAGGGAAGTAGACGGTGGAGTGCCGGCCGCGCCAGGTGAAGTCGCCGGGGAGGCGACCCAGGGGCAGACCGGTCTTGCCCAGCAGCAGGATGACCGCCCCGATGGCGGCGACGAGGAGTCCCAAGCCGATCAGAAGGCGCCCGAGATCGCTCATGGGACCAGTGTAAGGCAGCTAAAAAGCGGATAGCCAGGAACCGGTTAGCGAAAAAGCGGTCAGCGAGAGGCGATTAACGACGACGATAGAGCGGTGAGTTTCAAATGCGTTTGCCGGCGAATTCGCTGCGATGGCGGCTGTAGCTGAAGTAGATGATGAGGCCGATGGCCAGCCAGATGAAGAAGCGCAGCCAGGTCATGATGGGCAGTCCGGCCATCAGCAGCACGCAGAAGCCGATGCTGAGAATGGGGAAGACCGGGCCAAAGGGCGCGCGGAAGCCGCGGCGGCGGTGCGGGTCCTTGTAGCGGAGGATCAGCACACCTCCGGAGACGAGGACGAAGGCGAACAGGGTGCCGATGTTGGAGAGATCGGAGAAGGTTCCGATGTCCAGCAGGCCGGAAGGGAGGCCGACGACAAAGCCCGCGACCCATGTAGCGACGGCCGGCGTGCGGTACCGCGGATGGACGTGGGAGAAGATGGTGGGCAGCAGGCGGTCGCGCGACATGGCGAACCACACGCGCGCCTGGCCGATCTGGAAGACCAGGATGGACGAGATCATGCCCAGGATAGCGCCGATCAGGACCGCGAGGCGCACCCAGTGGAGCGTGGCGCTGTGGTCGGTGAGCGAGAGGCGCTTGAGGGAATTGACGACCGGAGCAGCGTCATCGACCATCAGGTTCCATTTGGTGATGCCGGTCAGAATGACGGCCACGCCGATGTAGAGGATGGTGCAGACGATGAGCGTGGCGATGATGCCGATGGGCACGTCGCGCTGCGGGTGCCGGCATTCTTCGGCCGCGGTGGAGACGGAGTCGAAGCCAATGTAGGTGAAGAAGATGATGGATCCGCCGGTCAGCACGCCGGACCAGCCGTTGGGATAGAAGGGATGCCAGTTGGTGGGCTTGACGAAGTGGGCGCCGGCGGCGACGAAGATGAGGATGGCCGCGACCTTGAGCAGCACCATGACGTTGTTGGTCTCCGCCGATTCGCGAATGCCGCGCACCAGCACCACGGTGAGCAGCATGACGATGAGGAAGGCGGGGAAGTTGAAGCCGAAGTGCCAGCCTGGCTGGTAGAGAACGTGTCCCTGCAGGTCGGTCATGCCGCTGGGCAGATAGGCGGGGGAGATCCAGCGCAGGGCAGGGTGGATGCCGAACCAGTCGAGCAGAGCGACCATGTGTTCGGCGAAGCCTACCGAGACGGCCATGTTGGAGAAGGCGTATTCGAGGATGAGATCCCAGCCAATGATCCAGGCGATCAGCTCGCCCATGGTGGCGTAGGTGTAGGTGTAGGCGGAGCCGGCGATGGGGATCATGGAGGCCAGCTCGGCATAGCAGAGGCCGGTGAAGGCGCAAACGATGGCAACCAGCACCAGCGAGAGCGCGAGCGCAGGGCCGGCGCCGGGGCGTCCCACCAGTGCAGTGTGGTGGATGAGGTAATCGAGCAGCGGCGTGTTGAAGATGGAGGAGGTATCGAACTTTTCGCCGGAGATGGCGGTGCCGATGACCGTGAAGATGCCCGAGCCGATGACCGCCCCGATGCCGAGGGCCGTGAGCGAAACAGGGCCCAGAGTTTTCTTCAGGCAATTCTCGGGGTTCTCCGAGTCGGTGATGAGCTTATCGATGGACTTGCAGGCGAAGATCTGGGTGCGCGTGCCGGCCTGGTCCTGCGGCTCGGTTGCCTGGGGGCGGGATGGGAGCACGGGGTGATCCGGCAACGACGGCTCCTGCGGAGAGGGTGGAATGCAGAGAGTGTAGCGGGTGGGAGGGACCGGCGACGAGACAATTCGCCGGTCCGCAACCGCAGAACAATTCTGCCGAAAGTCTTATCGCTTGCTCTGGCCGCGGACGAGTTTGCGGACCTTCTTCTTGTTGGAGCCACGCGGTGTGGTGCGTTTGGCTTTGGGGGCAGCCTTTTTGCGGGCCGCGCGTTTCACCTTTTTGCGTTCTGCCTTACCTTCGACGGACTTTGTGTTTGCCATGAAAATCCTTTGCAAAAATTCAGGGGCTGAAGCCCCGTTCAAAAGCTGGTCCGATATGGAACGGCTAAAGCCGTGCCCTGATACAAAACCAGACGTGTGTCGAGCGACTGATTCGCCTCCGCATCATGTCAGCTAGAGCCGTTCGAGCTGGGCGAATTTTTCTACCAGCTTTTTCACTCCGAATCCTGAAAATTGTACCGTAATCTTGGCGTCTTCTCCGTCCCCTTCGCGGCGAAAGACGATGCCCTCACCGTATTTGGGATGGCGGACGCGCTGGCCGCTCTTGAATCCCTTCGCGCCGGTGGGCTCGGGGACGTCGAGTTTGGGGCGGGTCGATTTGGCGGGAACGCTGCCGCGGCCGGAGAAAAAGCGGGCGATGTTGTCGACGGAGTCGCCCTTCCCCGCAGCGGGCGGGTTGACGAGGCGATTGTTGCGTGGCGCTTCGTTGCTACGGCCGCCGTAGCGCGATGAGGCGGCGGATCTGGAAGACGCGCTCTGGTCCTCGTCTTCGTAGCTGTAATGGCGGGTGCTGAAATCGTCACCTCTGCTGCGACCAAATCGTGAGGGTGTTTCGGAGTAGTCGGCGGCGTAGCCTCCCCACGAAGAGGGACGGGTGCGGCCGCCGCTGAGGTCTTCGAGCAGATGCTGCGGGATCTCTTCAAGGAAGCGCGAGGGCATGCTGGGTTCGGGCATGTCGTTGCCGTAACGGCGGCGATAGCGGGCGCGCGTGAGCACGAGCGCGTCCATGGCGCGGGTGATGCCGACGTAGCAGAGACGGCGCTCCTCTTCCATCTGCGTGGGATCGGTGAGCGTGCGGGAGTGGGGAAAGAGGCCTTCTTCCATGCCGGCGAGCACGACGCAGGGGGAACTCGAGGCCCTTGGCGGCGTGGAGGGTCATCAGCGTGACGCGCGCCGCGGGATCGTACTGGTCGGCGTCGCTGACCAGCGCGGCGTGGTCGAGAAACTCGGCCAGCGTTTCGCCGCGCTCCTGCGCATCCTGCGCGGCGTTGGCCAGTTCCTTCAGGTTCTCGATGCGGGAGAAGGCTTCGGGCGTGCCTTCCTCTTCGAGCGAGCGGATGTAGCCGGTGCGGTCGATGAGGAACTTGATCAGCTCGGGTAGCGTGGCGGGGTCGCCGGGGGCGCGGAAGCCCTCGACGCGCTCGGAGGCTTCTGATGCGGGCGGCGCGCTCGTTTCAGCTGGCGAGGATGACGCGAGCGGCGCGGCATGCTGGACCTGCGGCTCCTCGGCAAAGATGCTGAAGCTGGCAGGAGTGAAAGAGGCCTCGTCTTCCGCGTTGAAGTTGTCCGCGCGGTCATCGTGGGTGAGCGCGAGGGTGCCCTGGGCGGCGCTGCCGAAGTCGAAGCTGGTATCGAAACTGGTGTCGAAGCTGGTATCGGCGTCGGCAGATGCGGCCGCCAGCTCGGGGACGGCTTCACTGCCTTCCGAAGCCGGCGCCACGTCGGATGCCAGTTTCTCGGCGAAGCCCGCACCCGATTCCGAACCGAGCATGGCGCGGGCGTCGTCGATGATGCGCTGGAAGCTGTCGAGAGCGGAGAGCGCGCGGGCGGGCAGGAGCCTGGCAGCGAGTGTGCGGCCGATGCCGGTCCAGAGGCTGGTGCCGGTTTCGAGCGCGATGCGCTCCAGCGTCTCCATGGTGGTCTTGCCGATGCCGCGCGCCGGTGTGTTGACGACGCGCTGCAGAGCGATCGAGTCGTGGGGGTTCTGCACCAGCTTGAGGTAGCTCAGCAGGTCCTTGATTTCGGCGCGCTCGTAGAAGGAGAAGCCGCCGACCATGGTGTACGCGATGCCGTAGCGGCGCATCGCCTCTTCCACCAGGCGCGACTGCGAATTGGTGCGGTAGAGGACGGCGGCTTTCGGCTCGGCTTGGTCTTCGCCGGCTTTGCGCAGATATTTCTGGATGCTGTCGGCGATGAAGAGCGCTTCGTTTTCGCCGTCCGGAGCTTCGTAGTAGCCGATGAGCGAGCCGCCCTCGCGGGAGGTCCAGAGGCGCTTGCCCTTGCGCTGCGCGTTGTTGCGCGACGACGACCGAAGCAGCTTCGAGGATGACCTGCGTGGAGCGGTAATTCTGCTCGAGGCGGACGGTTTTGGCGTTGGGGAAATCCTTCTCGAACTCGAGGATGTTGCGGATGTCGGCGCCGCGCCAGGAGTAGATGCTCTGGTCCTCGTCGCCCACCACGCAGACGTTCTGGTGCTCGCCGCCGAGCAGCTTCATCAGCTCGTACTGGGGGCGGTTGGTGTCCTGGTATTCGTCGATGAGGAGATAGCGGTAGCGGCGGTTGTAACGCTCGCGCACTTCGGACGAGACCTTGAGCAGCCGCACGGCCTCGAGCAGGAGGTCGTCGAAGTCGAGGGCGTTGGCCTTCCGCAGCTCCTTGCGGTAGCCCTCGAAGATGTGCGCGACCTTCTCGCTGATCGGGTCGGAGGACTGCAGGTAGAACTCCTGCGGATCGATCATGTGGTTCTTGGCCCAGGAGATTTTGGAGAGGACGACGCGCGGCGTGAGCTGCTTGTCGTCGAGGCCCATGCGCCGCATGACGGCTTTGACCACCGCCTGCTGGTCGGACTCGTCGTAGATGGCGAAGCTGCGGGTGAGGCCTTCGTTGTTCACGCGCAGCGCTTCGATGTCGCGGCGGAGCATGCGCACGCAGAAGGAGTGAAACGTGGAGATGAGCGGCCTGGCCAGCGAGCTGTGGCCAATGAGCTTGTCGACGCGCTCCGCCATTTCGGCGGCGGCTTTGTTGGTGAAGGTGACGGCGAGGATGGAATCCGGCGCGACGCCGCGCTGGTCGATGAGGTACGCGATGCGGTGGGTGATGACGCGCGTCTTGCCGGAGCCGGCGCCGGCAAGGATAAGCACCGGGCCGTCGACGGCTTCGACGCCTTCACGCTGTTGCGGATTCAGTTTGTCGAGAAGATGCTGCAAGGGGTGGCCTGCTTCTATTTTAAGGCCAGCGAAGACGCGGTCAGCGGAGAAGGGCAGCTAAGATCCGGGCAGCTAAAAAGCGGTTAGCGAAGAAGCGGTTAGCGCAGAAGCGGTCGGCTAAAATCCGTTTAGCGAAATATGGCTCTGCTGGCCGTCACGGATTTGAGCAAAACCTGGGGTCACGGGAATGACGCCTCCCGGGTGGTGGACGGGGTATCGTTCGCCATCGAGCGGGGCGAGACGCTGGGCCTCGTGGGCGAATCGGGCTCGGGCAAAAGCACGGTTGCGCGGATGGTGCTGGGGCTGCTTGAGCCGAGCAGCGGCACGGTGAGCTTTGACGGACAGCCGGTGACGGGAGTGGCGCAGAGGAAACTGCGGCCGCTGCGCCGGCGGATGCAGCCGGTCTTTCAGGACCCATACGCGGCCCTGAATCCGCGGATGCGCGTGGAGGATATCGTCGCCGAGCCGCTGGTGATTCATGAGCGTCATGGGCGCGCGGAGCGGCGGCGGCGATGTCAGGAACTGCTGCGCCAGGTGGGGCTGGACGGTTCGGCGCTGCGGCGGTATCCGCATGAGTTTTCGGGTGGGCAGCGGCAGCGGATCAACATTGCGCGGGCACTGGCGCTCAGGCCGGAGCTGCTGGTGCTGGACGAGCCGGTGTCGGCGCTGGACGTGAGCGTGGGCGCGCAGATTGTGAACCTGCTGCGGGACCTGCAGCAGGAGTTTGCGTTGACGTATCTGTTTATCTCGCATTCCATGCCGCTGGTGCGGTACCTGTCGACGAACATTGCCGTGCTGCGGGGCGGCAAACTGGTGGAGTTTGGAAGCCGCGATCAGGTCTGCGAAGCGCCGCGCGAGCCGTACACCCGGAACCTGGTGGCGGCGACGCCGGAGATGCGGGCGAACTGAGGGCGCACGGGGCGGAGGCAGGTAGCATGGAACAGCGGATCAGCATCATCACTCTGGGCGTTGCGAATCTGGAGCGCAGCCGCACGTTTTATGAACGACTGGGATGGCGGCGGTCGGTGAAACAGGCCGAGGGCATCGTCTTCTTTCAGGCTGGAGGTATGGCTCTGGCGCTGTATCCGCGCGCGGAACTGGCGAAGGATGCAGGTGGGATGGCGGAGGGCCGCGGATTTGCGGGATTCACCCTTGCCTATAACGCGCGCAGCCGCGATGAGGTCGACTCCATTCTTCGTGAGGCGGTAGCAGCGGGTGCGCAGCTCCTGAAGCCGGCGGAAGAAGCTTTCTGGGGCGGGTATTCCGGATACTTCGCCGATCCCGATGGCTATGCGTGGGAGGTTGCGTGGAACCCATCGTTCGCCATTGCCGACGATGGGAGCCTGCGCCTGCCGGAATGAGGCGCCCCGGCTTAGCGGGTGGGTTGCACCTTCACCCGTAAAATTGGTACTGTGCACCCTACCTTTCTTCATTATCTTTTTTTGGCAGGCGCGGCGTTGCTGGGCGGGCTGGTGAATTCCGTCGCAGGCGGCGGGGGATTCCTCGTGTTTCCTTCGCTGCTGAAGGCGGGCCTGCTCCCGATTCAGGCCAACGCGACCGGGACCGTTGCCCTGTGGCCGGGGCAATTCACCTCGATTGCCGGCTACCGCGAAGATCTCAAAAAGAACCATCGGCTGGTGATTCCGGTGGTGCTGGTGGCGCTGGCGGGCGGGCTGGCCGGGGCGCTCACGCTGCTGCGGGGGACGCAGGGATCGTTTTTGCGCCTGGTGCCGTATCTGTTCCTGCTGGGATCGACGAGCTTTGCGCTGAGCGGTCCGATTCGCAAGATGATGCTGCGGCGGATCGAGGATCACGAGCTGCATCCGGAGCATCGGCGGCCGGTGGCGCTGGTGCCCCTGCTGCTGGCGTTGCTGGCGATCTGCTATTACATCGGCTACTTTGGCGCGGGCGCGGGGCTGCTGACCATGACGGCGCTGGCGCTGTGCGGGGTGGAACGCATTGCCGAGATCAACGCGCTGAAGACTGTAATCACGACGACGGCCAACGGCGTCGCGGTGATCACCTTCATGATTGGCGGCGCCGTGGAGTGGCGCTACTGCTGGCTGATGATGATTGCCTGCGCGGTGGGCGGATATACCGGCGCGCGGAATTCACGGAGGATCAGCGA
Organism: uncultured Acidobacteriota bacterium; assembly: GCA_963825195.1. Taxonomy (GTDB): domain Bacteria; phylum Acidobacteriota; class Terriglobia; order Terriglobales; family Acidobacteriaceae; genus Palsa-343. The sequence continues at coordinate 717,546 of CAWGSD010000005.1, read as the reverse complement.
CCGGATTCTGCGGCCGTTCATCATCGTGCTGGGCTTCGTGATTGCGATTTATTTCTTCCTGCATCGAAGTTCCATGTGAGGAGCAGAGCGCTGATCGCGACTTCCTGTTTTGACGGAGGAGCACAGCTTGCGGCAAACAAATGCAGTTGCCCCATAGCCTGCCCTGACCTTGCGAAGGGTCTCGATTCTGAGACATAACGAACCGGGCTCGCTCTTCCACCACTCCGCTCACTCTCCAGGGCATCTCCGACTTCTACATGCCCCTGCTGTCCGCGCGAAGTGTTACCCATGTCCCCGGTCCAGTCTGTTACCCTTCTCCCCGGTCTGTACCGTTGGCTGGGCTGGCGTCAATCACCGGTTCCGCAACTGCAGGTTCCATGCCCGCTCCCCAGGATGCGCACGAACGCGCACTGGGACTCGAGGCCCGACAACTCGCCGGCTCCCAGCGTGGAATCCGACGACTCAGTTTCTGTCATGGGATAGGCCGATCCAACCGGGTTGCCGATGTGCGTCACCCACGCGCGCAGGTTCGCTGTGGGCGCGACGTTGCCGGTTGGGTCGCACCCGGTTGAGCCCGGCAGCGACGACACAATCTTGATCATCCCGTTGGTCGACAAGACGCCGGTCAGCGGATTGCTGGTGAGATTGGAGCGAACAGAAAGCGTGCGCAGGCCGTTGTGCGTCTCCATGCAGCCGCAGCACTCACTCAGCTGCTGGTCCGCATCGAAGACATAAATCAGAGCGCACAGGTTGCCGTAGGTGAGCCCCGGATTGTCGATGCGCACGGTCGCATCGGGCGCGGCGGCTATGTTGTTGGAAAAGTAATTGACCTTAAACACGTCGGGCGGCGGGCCGGCCAGGTTCACGGTTATATCGTCATATTGAGTGCCATTGGGACCGGAATAGTAAAGCTGAAAATAATCCGATGTCGCACCAGTACCCCCGGTCCACGTGTAATACCCGACGGCAGCAGGCTGAGGGATACTTGTCGACGGGCATCCGACAATCACCTCGTTGGCCGTGCCGAAAGCCAGCACGCCATGCGCAGGTGCAACCGTCACCGTATAACTGCCAACTCCGTTGACAGCGTTGCAATTGGTAATGCTCCAGGTGGCAATGGCCTGGACTTTAACTCCGGGAGTCACAGTGATCGTCTTGACGAAAACAGACTGCGCCGCGGCCACAGCGAGACTGAGAACTGCTGCGACTCCGACACAGCGGATTACCTTCGATCGAAGCCCCGGGGACGGAAGCCGCTCGAGGCTATGACCTTGCCGCAGACGCGCGTATGTCTCACCGAATCTCATGGAATCACCTCAGTCTGAAGTCGAACGCAGAACTACCGGGCCATTTTTCGAATCGCCGTGATCTGGGAATACACGGGGACAGCCGGGCATTGCGGATCTGGTGAGGCCTGCTGGAACGGCTCCCGCTCGAGAGCGTCGGGATGAACGCAGGTGATCCTTAACTGGTTAATGACTTTACGGGTAATTCTGAAAACCACAATTCTCCGGATTGCTTAATCCAAAGGGCCACGCCCGGGGATGGCGGGTAAGTGGTGTGACCGGCTGGCCGCTGCTTAGCTGGCCGCCTTCCCCTTCCGCTTTCCCAGGCGTCCCGTTTTCCGGGCAGATCCCCCCTGGATCTGGTGCGCGTTGACGATCGCCGCGATCAGCCCCGGGAAGCGGTGCTCGATTTCGGCGCACCGCGAGGTGTTCAGCATCTCCACGCCCCGGCGCTCCGCGCGCACCAGGCCCGCCTCGCGCAGGATGCGGAAGTGCTGCGACAACGTCGACTTGGGAATCTGCTTCTCGTCCAGGCGCAGAAAATCCGAGCAGGTGTGCGAACACTGCGCCGCGGCCAGTTCCGCCAGGATCGAAACCCGCACCGGGTCCGACAGCGCATGCAGAATTGCCTCCACCGTTACGTCTTCAATCGAGGGGTGAAAGAGAGGGCGCACTGTACTGATGATACCGGGATGTAAGACTAAGTTCCATAGTTCAATTCAAATGAACCATGGAACCAAACCGCCTCCGCACCGCGCCGCTCTGCCGCTCTTTCCATGGGCGCGCCTGAGAAAACGAATCCGACCGCACTGCTTCGAGTAGCCCGGCCACTACTTTGAGCCGCCCGCGCCCCTCACGCCCGATCGATGCTTCCAGGACTACTTAGGACGGATGGCTGCGGCAATCTGGTTGACCCGCGTCATGGCTTCGCTGAGGCTCGCTCCCTGGCTGCGCCGCAGCAGCCCGACGGCCTCGACACGGCGCCCCTCGGCCACCAGCGCACGCAGCGACGATTCGGTCTCGTTCGCGCTGGAGGTCGTGGGGACCGCGCCCGCACCGCCCGGACCGGCGGTGAGAAACTCCAGAATCGCGTCGCGCAGCTGCTCACAGCGCATGCGCCCGCCGTTGTACTCGTCGCAGAGAGGGAAGCTGCCCTGCGGCGTAGCCAGCGCCAGCCGATAGGCGCTGGCACCCCGGTTGCCGCCAAAGCTGGTTTCAACATTCACGGCCGAGATCCGGCTCAGCGGGATGCTGCCCGACGCATGTTTGAAGTAGCGCAGACGCCGCCACGAGAACGTCTGCCGCCCCGCGTCGAAGATCATCGTGGTCTTCCGCAGCCACACTACGGCGAAGAGCCAGCAGAGAATCGCTCCGCCCACCATGCGCGGCTGGCGGTGCACCAGAGCCAGGCCGCAGAACGGCAGCGAGCCGAGAAAACACACCACTGCGATCCAAAGCGTGCTGTCCTCGAGGACCAGTTCTGTGCCGGTCTGGCGCGTGATCTTCATTTGCAAGGGCCCGAGCATCGACCGGGGCATTCGTGCCGGTCTCAGCTACAGATTGCTGTCTCCACTGCCTTCGAACAATCACCCCTTCGAGGGAGACGCAACCCCGCACCTGACGAGCCTCGCGTCACCTGAGCAACCTCGCAGGGCCGAATGTCCCATAGCCCGCCAAAGGGTCTCTCTGCTGCGACATGGGAAATTGCGCGAAGCGCAGCTACCGGCTACTGTCCACCGACACCCACTGCCCCGTCTCCGCGGCCCGGAAGACTGCGTCGATCACCGCCATGTTCGCGATGCCTTCTTCCAGGCTCACCGGAACCGGCGTCCCTTCCTCGACCGCCCGCGAAAACGCGTCTCCCTGCAGCGTGTACTGATCGACCACCGGAAACGTATCGGTGGCGATGCCGGTGCCGAAGACGTCGCGCCCATCGTCGATGAACAGACGCGTCGGACGATCCGGCGGCGCGTTGAAGGGAATCTCGATCTCGATGCGCCCCTTCGTACCGAGAAACTGCACCCGCTGATACGGAACCAGCTGCGTGCTGCAGGTGAAGATCGCCTGGCCGTCGGGAAAATCCAGCAGCGCCGATGTCAGCCGGTCGGTCTTCATCTGCGGATCGCGATCGATCAGCCCCGCCACGCGCGTTGGCTCCTGCTTGAATCCACAGCGCGCGGCCTGGATGCAGTAGCAGCCGATGTCGTAGAGGGCTCCGCCGCCGCTCTCCGGCTGGTTGCGGATGTTCGCCGGATCGATGTTGAAGTAGCTGAAGAAGGCCGCCACCGCGCGCAGCGTCCCAATGCGCCCCTCGTCGATCAGCTGCCGCGCCCGCAGCCACTGCGGGTGGCAACGAATCATGAATGCCTCCCCGATCAGCACGCCGGTCCGCTCCCGCACCGCGACGAGCGACCGCGCCTCGGCCACCGTGAGGCTCAGCGGCTTCTCGCACAGCACGTGCTTGCCCGCCTCCGCGGCCTTCGCGGTCCACGGCACGTGCAGCTGATTGGGCAGCGGATTGTAAATCGCATCGATGTTCGGATCGGCCAGCAGCTCTTCATACGATCCATACGCCGTCGGAATTCCCAGCGCCTCCGCGGCCTTCTTCGCCCTGCTCAGATCGCGCGACGCAATGGCGGTGACGGTGGTGCGCTCGCCCCGCTGCATCCCCGGAATCACTTTTTTTACGCCAATATTGGCAGTGGACAAAACTCCCCAGCGAACCTTCTCCATGGGGTCATGATAGAGCAGCCGGCAGCTGGAAGCTGGCAGGCTGGGCCCCGGACGACGCGAAGATGGCGTGGAGAGCCCGGCCTGAGCGTATGCCGGGTCTCGGCGCCATGGTGGGCGGCGTGGCGAATGGGCGGGGGAAAGTGGAGTGGGGAGATTTTTCCGGGCACGGCCTGCGGTGTTCGCGATAGGCTGGTGCAATGTCCGCTTCACGACGTTCGTTTCTGAAGGCTGGCGGAGCTGTGGGAATTGCAGCGGCTCTGCCCGGAGTTTCAATCGCTGCGGAGGCAACGGTGCGCAAAGGCCGCATTCACCAGTCGGTATGCCGGTGGTGTTATCAGAAGACGCCGCTCGACGAGCTTTGCCAGTGGGCGCAGAGCCTGGGATTAAAAGGTGTCGACCTGCTGGAGGTCGACGAGTGGGATGTGCCGCGCAAGTACGGCCTGATTTGCACGATGGGCTACGCGGGCGGAGGCACGATTCCCGATGCGCTGAATCGCGTGGAGAATCATGCGGCGATCGAGGCCGCGTTCCGGAAGAATATTCCGCTGGCAGCGAAGGCCGGAGTGCCCAACGTGATCACGTTCTCGGGAAACCGGCGCGGGATGTCGGACGAGGAGGGAGCGCAGAACACCATCCTCGGGCTGAACCGCGTGAAGAAGATCGCCGAGGACAACGGCGTGACGATCTGCATGGAGTTGCTGAACAGCAAGGTGAATCACCACGATTACATGTGCGACCACACGGAGTGGGGCGCGCGGGTGATGCACGAGGTGAACTCGCCGCACGTGAAACTGCTCTACGACATCTACCACATGCAAATCATGGAAGGGGATCTGATCGACACCATCCGCGCGAACATCGGGATCCTGGGGCATTTCCATACCGGGGGCGTGCCGGGGCGGCATGAGATCGACGGGACGCAGGAGATCCAGTACGGCGCGGTGATGGCGGCGATTGCGGATGCGGGGTACTCGATGTATGTCGCGCATGAATTTTTGCCGACGGCGGATCCGCTGACGCAATTGCGGGAGGCGGTGGAGATTTGCGATGTGTAGGGACCGGCCGTTCAGGTGAGGCGATCAGCGGCTGGCGTGGCGTCGCGAGAAGTTCATGGCACGACTCGCAACCGGCGAACGCGGATTCCCCGGCAAAGTTTGGTCCGGCCAAACTTTCTGAAGGATCCGCGGCTGCTGGTTGCCACAGCTCTACGGAAAAACGTCCCCGGATCGTTTAACCGCGAAGCCTTCAAACTTAATCGTGGTGGTGCTTCCGCCACTTCCAATATGCGTTGTGGTCGGCGTCGTTGCGCCGCTCATAATCGACGTGGTCCCGATGCGTTTCGTGCTCCCACTGAACGTAATACGTAGTCTCACCCGGCCCCCACGCATAGACCTGCCGATGCTCGGCGCAACCCATGCTGAAAAGCGGAATCATCAAGGCTGATGCAAGCAAAAGCCGACCAGGTTTCCCCATGCAAAATTCCTTTCAATCGTCGGATTTCTGAACCTGGTGTCGTGATGCGCGGGCAAGACGAGTAGTTGTGCATCTCGCGGTGAATTTCTATTCGACGTTCTATCACTGGAATTGTGCGAGCGGAGCGAGGTCGAATGGGGTCAGTCAGAAGAAATCGCGCCAGCCCTTCCCCGACAGCTTCGTCGAGGAACGACCGGCGCGACGCGGCGGCTTACAGAGCAAGCCAGCGAACCTTACTTCAGTCCATAGACATCGATCTCACCCGTCGGATTCGTAACCGTGGTCAGATCGTGTCCGGTCGAGATATACACCTTCCCGTTGGCCGCCACCGGCGAACTGAACTTGATCCCGTAGCCCGGTGTATCCGCGGCGTTCTTACTGCTGTCCCACAGCTCCGTCGGATATTGGTCCGCGTTGTAGGCATACAGGATCGCGCTGCTCGGGGCGGCTCCGCTGGTATTCTGCAGCGGATTGCCCTGATCGATCATCCACACGATGCCGTCCTGACCGCCATTCGAGGAGATGAACGGGCTCGTTCCCCGGGTGCCCTGAGCGATCGTCGGGTCGCTCATCGCGTCGGGCGTCAGCGTGCCGGAGTAGGTGAACTGCCGCACCCCTCCCGGCGCCGTGCTCGACGTTGGTGTAACTCCCAGGTAAACATAGTTGTTGTAATAGGCGGATGTCCCGAAGATCTCATACGAAGTTATATTCGCATTGTTGACCGTGGCGTCCGTGCAGCTACTGGGATAGGTGTTACCGCTGGGCAGCCCCGCGCCCCATACCTGCTCCTGGATCGCGCCTGCGTCGTTTGACGTTTCGTGGCCCAGGTTGCTGCTGTTGACCAGGAACATCGTGCCCGTCTTGCCCCCGGCGATCAGCGTCGTGGTGCCGGGGATCAGGATGAGCCCGCCCGCCGCCAGATCGGCGTCGTTGCAGTCCATGTACTGGTAGATCGACGGCGTGAAGTAGTCGATCGGCTGCATGCTCCCGTTGGGACCCGCAACTGGCGTCGGTCCGAACTTCAGCACCGAATCCGCGAATGCATTGGTCCCGTTCCACGGACCGTTGCCGGTCGTGATGTACACGTTGCCGTCGCTGTCCGCGACCGGGCCGCCGCCGCCCATCCACACGCCGCCGGCGCTGGCATACTGACCTTCGCCGTTCAGCACTGTGCTCGAGTTGAAGACGCCCACCTGCGCCAGGCTGGACGCGTTGTAGGCCACCAGCCAGCCGCTGTGGCAGCCACCGAAGCCCATGTAGACATTGCCGTTCGCCAGCAGCAGCGCTGCCCGCTGGATGCAGGATGTATCCAGCGTCTGCACGCCGCCCACCGACGCCGAATTAGTAGCTGCGACCGATACATTCAACGTCACCGGGCCGCCAAACTTCTCCGCGCCCGTCGTGATATCCAGAGCATGCAGGCGGAAGAAGCCCGTACCGCTCGCATTCTTCTGCGTCGACACTACATACAGTGTGCCCGTCTTCGGATCGATCACCGGCGTTGACGTCACCCCCTCGTAGGGCTGAATCGGCCCGTCGGTGAGCGGCGTCTCGCCCGACTGGAGCAGTGAAACCTGCCACAGCGGCGCCCCGGTTCCGTAGCTGTCCGCGTCGAAGGCGTACACGCTGTCCTTCTCCGTCGCCGCGTACAACACGTCGTGTGTCCCGCCGCCGATGCTCACATTCGACATGATCAGCGGCGAACCGTAGACGTATCCGTCCACGCTGTACGAGAACAGTTTTCCGAATGTCCCTCCGCTCACGCTGGTTGGCGTCAGCGTCGTCTCATCCGGATTCAGGCCGCTGCGATTCGTATCGAAGTGCCAGGTGGTCACGCTCACGCCGCCCGTCGTCGCAGCCGTCACCGTCGCGGTTGCCGTTCCGCTCACGCCGCTGACCGTCGCCGTAATCGTCGTGGAGCCCGCGGCCACGCCGGTTGCCAGGCCGCTCGCATTGACCGTCGCCGTTGCCGTGCTCGACGAAGTCCACGTCGCCGTGGTGGTTACGTTTGCCGTGGTCCCGTTGCTGTACGTAGCCGTGGCCGTGAACTGCTGCGTCGCGCCCACCGCTATGCTGGCCGTCGTCGGCGTGACCGCAATCGATCTGGGAGTTTGGACCGTCACCGTCATCGTAGCGCTGCCGCTGATGGTCCCGGTGCCCCCGCCGCCCTTGCTGAGCGAGGCCATGATCGTCGCCGAACCGGAGGCCACTGCCGTCGCCAGACCGCTCGCATTCACGGTAGTGACGCTCGGGTCGGAGCTTGCCCACGTCGCCGTGGTTGTTACATTTGCGGTCGTTCCATCGCTGTAGGTCGCCGTCGCCGTGAACTGCTGCGTCGATCCCACCGCAATGCTCGGTGTCGGCGGAGTCACCGTGATGGACGATACCGTCTTCGCCGTCACCGTCAGCGCCGCGGTTCCGCTTACGCCGCTCACCGTTGCTGTAATGGTCGTCGAGCCCGCAGCCACCCCCGTCGCCAGGCCGCCTGCGCTGATGGTCGCCGTCGCTGTGCTCGAAGAGGTCCACGTCGCCGTGGTTGTTACATTTCCTGTCGACCCGTCGCTGTAGGTCGCCGTCGCCGCGAACTGCTGGGTCGCGCCAGCTGTAATGCCGGCAGTCGCCGGCGTCACGGCAATCTTCGTCACGGTCTTCGCCGTCACCGTCAGCGCCGCGGATCCGCTTACGCCGCTCACCGTTGCTGTAATCGTCGTCGAGCCCGCGGCCACGCCGGTTGCCAGCCCGCCAGCGCCGATGGTCGCCGTCGCGGCGCTCGAAGAGGTCCACGTCGCCGTGGTTGTTACATTCCCTGTCGATCCGTCGCTATAGGTTGCCGTCGCTGCAAACTGCTGCGTTGCGCCCGCTGCAATGCTGGCGGTTGCCGGTGTCACCGTAATCTTCGTCACGGTCTTTGCCGTCACCGTCAGCGCCGCTGTGCCGCTGATCGTGCCCACCGACGCTGTAATCGTGGTCGTACCCGCGGCCACACCTGTCGCCAGGCCGCCCGCGCTCACGGTCGCCGTCGCCATGCTCGAGCTCGTCCAGGTCGCAGTCGTCGTGATGTTCTTCGTCGACCCGTCACTATACGTTCCCGTCGCCGTGAACTGCTGCGTCGCTCCAGCTGCAATGCTGGCCGTCGCCGGCGCCACCGTGATTGTGGTCAGTGTCGGAGCCGCCGCCGCCGTCACCGTCAGGGTTGCCGTGCCGCTCACCCCGCTCAGTGTCGCCGTCACCGTCGTCGATCCGGCTGCAACGCCGGTTGCCAGTCCCGCTGCGTTTATGCTCGCCACCGCGGTGCTGGACGAACTCCACGTCGCCGTCGCTGTTACGTTGCCCGTCGAGCCGTCGCTGTAGGTCGCGGTCGCCGTGAACTGCTGGGTCGCTCCGGCTGCGAGGCTCGCTGTTGCCGGGGTGACGGCAATCGAGCTCACCGTCTTCGCGCTCGCCGAAACCGTGAGCGCCGCGCTCGCGCTCTGTCCGCTCAGCGAGGCGGTCACCGTCGCCGATCCCGCCGCTACGGCCGTCGCCATGCCGCCGGTGCTCACCGTCGCCACCGCGGTGCTCGACGACGTCCACACCGCCGACGACGTCACATCCGCCGTCGAGCCGTTGCTGTACGTTGCCGTTGCTGTGAACTGCTGCGTCGCGCCCACGCCAATGCTGGCCGTGGCCGGCGCTGCACTGATCGAGACCAGTGTGTTCGGGGGGGCGGTTCCCGCCGAGGAACCGCAACCCGTGCCCGCCATGATCAGCAGGAGGGAGGACAGAAGACACAGGCAGATAATCCAGTTAGAGCGACGACGGGTGAAGCCCATCGCTTCTCCTGGAACAACCGCAGCAATGTAACTCATAGAGGATGCACCACCGGCTATGCCGCCCGGGCTTATGCCGGGGGCACGATTAACTTTCGGTCTGGCGAATGTGAGAGGTCTGGCAGTAAAAAAAAGCAGGCTTATATCAGAACGACCTCATTAATACCCACAAGTAAGTCGACTAACCAGCAGCACCCATTCTTAGGTCTTCGAGTCATCCATGGTTTGGCTGCGAATTCTCCGCGCCAATTTGTGCCAGTTACTTTGTCGAATCTTCCGGCCTATTGGTTGTCCGCAACTCGAATTTAACCAGCTCTTAATGGTTTGATCCTTGGTAACCACGAGCGATGGTTACCTTCAGCAGTTGCATCGCAGACTATTCGGCCGGGCTCGCTAATTTGTACATTGCTGTTAGCAGAAAAGTCAACAAAGCATTCGCCTGTTTTGGACGGCCGGCTCCGCGGACGCCTGCCCCGCCTCGCCGCATTTTGTTACAGCCACCGTTGCCTGTAGTGGCTGGTACGGCGAGTTGCTGCGAACCATGCCCCTTCCCGGGTACTATCAACCTGTGCAACCTGTGCGTACCCAACCCACCCGGCGCTGGCCGGCGCTGCGCCGCGCCATGGCCGCCCGCCAGATCGAAGCGCTGCTCGTCACGCATCTCCCCGACGTCCGCTGGCTCTCCGGCTTTACCGGCTCCAATGCGGCGCTCGCCATCACTCCCGGCAAGGCCGCTCTGTTCACAGATGGGCGCTACACCGTCCAGGCGCGCGAAGAGGTCCGCGGCGCGCGGGTGGTGATCGCGAAAAAGTCCGCGCTGCTTGAGGCCTGCGCCTTCCTTGCCGGCGCTGCTCCAAAGGCCTGCTTCGATCCGGAGCACACCACGGTCGCGGACCTTGAACGCATGCGCTCCGGCCTGAGCGCGAAAATCCGCCGCAGCTTCTTCACCCCGCTCAAAGCTCCGCTGGTCTCCGCGTTGCGGATGGTCAAGGACCAGGCCGAGCTGGCCCTCATCGAGGAAGCAGCCAACCTCGGCTGCGTGCTCTTCGAATCCATGCTCCCCCGCATCGACGCCGGCATGACCGAAATGGCCCTCGCCGCCGAGCTCGAGTTTCTGGCCCGCGGCATGGGCGCGGAAGGCATGTCGTTCGAAACCATCGTGGCCTCCGGCCCTCGCTCCGCGCTCCCGCATGGCCGTGCCACATCTGCTACCCTGCCGCGCAACGGCTTCATCACGCTGGACTTCGGTGTTATCCTCAAGGGTTATTGTTCCGACATGACGCGCACCGTGCGTCTCGGTCGGGCCACGGAAGAAGAACGCATCGCCTTCGACGCCGTCCTGGCCGCACAGCAGGCCGCCGTCGATGCTGTCCAACCCAATGCCACCTGCGGTGAGGTGGATGAAGCAGCGCGCAGTGTCCTGCGCAACGCCGGGCTCGCCCAGTACTTCACGCATTCCACCGGGCACGGCGTCGGGCTGGAGATTCATGAGCAGCCGCGCATCGCGGCGGCGCAGGAGGCCCGGCTTGCGCCAGGCATGGTGATTACTATTGAACCCGGCGTTTATCTGCCGGGAAAATTCGGCGTTCGGATTGAAGATATGGTCGCGGTGACGGCAGACGGCCATCGCGTCCTGACGCCGGTTACGAAGAGCTGGATTGAGCTGTAGCCCGAGAGCGTGACGATGAATGCGGACGACATGAAAGAACTGAAGGAACTGATCGAGTTCCTCAAAGAAAACAAGATCGGCGAATTCGATCTGGAGCGCGGCGAGCTCAAGGTGCGCATCAAGTTTGCTCAGGAGGGCGGCGCCGAGCTCGCCGGCCTGGCGCGCATGATTGCCTCCCAGCCGGTGCAGCCCGCCTCCGCGCCTCTGCCCTCGACCGGCTTGCTGCCTGCCGTCCAGGCGGCGGCCGCGGCGCCCGCGCCGGTGGCCCCGGCCGTCGCCGCTGAAGAGGAGTCGCTGCACATCGTCAAGTCGCCCATCGTCGGCACCTTCTATGAATCCCCCTCGCCCGGCTCGCCCGCCTTCGTCAAAATCGGCGACCACGTCGATGCCGGCCAGGTCCTCTGCATCGTCGAAGCCATGAAGCTCATGAACGAGATCGAGAGCGATGCCTCCGGCGAAGTCGTCAAACGCCTCGTCCAGAACGGCCAGCCGGTCGAATACGGCCAGCAGCTCTTTGCATTGCGAATCTCCTGATCAGGTGCGAATTTCGTAAATATGCGTAAAGTCCTCATCGCCAATCGCGGCGAAATCGCGCTGCGCGTCATCTGCGCCTGCAAGGAAATGGGCATTCGCACCGTTGCCGTCTACAGCGAAGCCGACCGCCATTCCCTCCACGTCCGCTTCGCCGACGAAGCCATCTGCATCGGTCCGCCCCGCTCCGCCGAAAGCTATCTCAACGTGCCCGCCGTGATCAGCGCCGCCGAAATTGCCGATGTCGACGCCATCCATCCCGGCTACGGCCTGCTCAGCGAGAACGCCAACTTCGCCGAAGTCTGCCGCGCGTCGAATATCAAGTTCATCGGCCCTCCGCCCGAAGTCACGCGCCTCATGGGCGAAAAGGAAAAAGCCCGCCAGGCGATGAAAAAGGCGAAGGTGCCCATCCTGCCCGGCTCCGACGGCGTCATCCAGTCAGAAGGCGAAGCCCTCGAATGGGCAAAGACCGTCGGCTACCCCGTCATCCTCAAAGCGTCAGCAGGAGGCGGCGGCCGCGGCATGCGCGTCGTCCGCTCCCCCGAAGAACTCCCCGGCCTCTTCCAGGCCGCGCAGAGCGAAGCCGCCAACGCCTTCGGCAACGGCGACCTCTACATGGAGAAGTTCATCGAGCGCCCGCGCCACATCGAGTTCCAGATCCTCGCCGACGAGCACGGCACCGTCGCTCTCCCTCGGCGAGCGCGAATGCTCCATCCAGCGCCGCCATCAGAAGCTCATCGAAGAAGCGCCGTCGCTCAAGGTCACGCCGAAGCTGCGCGAAGAGATCGCCCGCACGCTCAAGCGCTCTCTCGAAGCCGTCGGCTACCAGAACGCCGGCACCATCGAGTTCCTCATGGACGAGGACGGCAAGCTCTACTTCATCGAGATGAACACGCGCATTCAGGTCGAGCATCCGGTGACCGAGATGATCACCGGCATCGACCTGGTGAAGGCGCAGTTGCGCATCGCCGGGGCGAAAAGCTCTCCAGCATTGTGCCCGAAGTCATCCGCCATGCGCGGCCATGCCATCGAGTGCCGTGTCAACGCCGAGCACCCGGAGAAGTTCACGCCCTCCGCCGGCAAAATCACGGCCTTCAACTGCCCGGGGGCAACGGCGTGCGCGTCGATACCGCCCAGTATTCCGAAGGCGTGGTGCCGCCCTACTACGACTCGCTCATCGCCAAGCTCATCACGCACGGCGCCGACCGCGAAGAGGCTATGGCCCGCATGCGGCGCGCGCTCGAGATGTTCATCGTCGAGGGCATCTTCACCAGCATCCCGCTCCACCAGCGCATCTTCGAGGACGAAGACTTCCGCCGCGGCCACTTCGACACGAAATTCATGGAGCGCTTCTTCGAGCGCGAGAAACAAAAGCGGGAGCTGATCACCGCCGGAGTCTAGCCCGGGCAATCGCCCTGAAGAGGCGCGCAGCGACACTCAGCAGCGCCCTGATGACTATGCGTTAACGGTTGGAGGTGGGCGCGTACACCTTGATCCAGTGCATCCTCATCTGCGGCCTCAGGCTCTTGCCCTCCGAATTGAAGACGATGAGATTCGTCTCCAGTCTCGGCATATGACAATCAATGCAGTTGTTCGTTACAGGGTGGTCGCGCTTCTGAAATGTCGCGGAGTCCGGCTTGTGGCAGGTCATGCAGCGCTCGGAGAACTTCGCCAGATCGTGCTGCGGAAGATGGGAATCATGACAGGTGAGGCAGGTCATGTCGGATGCCTGGAAGCAGCGACTGTTCCGCAGCATCTCCACCTGGTTGTCGTGCACGTCGGGCGGAGCGTGCGGATCGGGGGGCGGCTGACGGATGTATTTCTCCAGCGGCTCGCCAGGCAGGTACGAAAAGGCGGCCCGCAGCGCGTCGCCCTGGCCTGCGTGGCACCAGCCGCAAAGATCCATCTGCCGCTCTCGCGGGAATCGCGCGGGGTTCAGAATGGCGCTGCCCGCAGGGGCTCCCGGATTGGCTGTCTCCCGTTGTACATGTTCTTTACCCGGCCCATGGCACTTTTCGCACTGGATGCCGGGAACAAAGCCGGTGTGGCTATAGAGGTTCGGCAGCGACAGAGTTTCAATCCAGGTAGCGTGGCACTCCAGGCAGCGGGGGATGGCCGGGCGGTCGAAATTGGCGAATCCGTCCTGATAACCGGGGCTGTTCACCCACCCCAGATCCTTCCAGTACGACACGGGCAGTTGAAAAAGCTGATCGACGTCCCAGTACAAATACGTTTGCCCTTTTTCGCCTGAGCCAATCACAAAGGCAATCTGTTCTGACCGCTCTGTGGTATGCGGAGGCGCTCCCGCCACGGCCGTCTCGAAAAATTCAGGCTTCCCGTCAGCGCGGCGCTCATCCATCCGGAAAAACAACCTGGGATTCCCGGTTCTGAGAAGATTCTGTCCAGGCGCAAAACTGCCCAGAATGGACTGCTCATCCGGCAACCGGGAGGTCAGGTAGTGGGCAGTCTGATGAAATGAATCGACCTTCTCCGCGTGGCAGGATCGGCAGGCATCATCGCCGACGTAGCCGGCGTGTGGATTGCGCTGAAGCTGTGGCTGTGCATCTGATTCCGCATACGCCGGAGCGGCCATCAAGTAACATTCCGGCCCGGTCACCACCATGCAGAGGACGATGGTGAAGGCTCGCATTCCGGAGCGGAGATACGAATGTGCACAGACCGCGCGGCTCTGTCTTCCCATCGATGAAAAGTGTAGCGGAGAAAGGGAAAGGCAAGTTCGCCCCGAGGCCAAAGGATGGACATGGCACAGCCCTATCGAACTATCCTGTCAACCAGCGCCAGGCAGCAACATCGCCGTCTCTTCCGGGATTATGGTGAAGGGCGCCTTCACGCCACCTGCAGATGGCGCAGGTAGGGAACGCTGGCCTTCATCATCGGCAGGTCCATCTCCACGAAGTAATTGTGAATGCCGCCGGTTTTGGCCGCGCTGAAGATTTTCTTCCAGTCGAGAGTGCCCTGACCCACCGGCACGATTTGCCGCGTCGTGGCCGACCAGCCCTGTACGTGCATCGAAATGAAGCGGCCCGGATATTTGGTGAAGTACTCGGCTGCATCGTATCCATCGCTGATGGTGGACACCTGGAACTGAAACTTCACATACTTCGGGTCGAGCAGTCGAAACAGAACGTCATAGGTCCGCTTGCCGTCGACCTTCGTAAGCTCGAAATCCTCGTTGTGCAGGCCCTGCACGATTCCGGCCGCCGCTGCCCGCTCACCCATTCGGTTGTATTCGTCGGCGGCGCGCTTCACGTCGTCCATGGTGGGATTCTTCGGGCCATCGAGGCTGGGCACGCAGCATCTGCGTCAGCCCGACGTCCTTTGCCCACGCAATCCGGCCAGCCTGATTCTTCCTCAGCTCCTCAATGGAGAAGTGACTGCTGACGCAGGTAAGGCCCGCATCGTGCACGATGCTCCGCAGCTCGGCCCCGCTGTACTTGCTGAGCCCGGCGAATCCGGAGTCGGCATAGCCTACGGGCGAGCACAACTCGATCGTCTGGAATCCGGCGGAGGCCAGCTGGTGCAGCGTGCCGCGGAAGTCTTTGGCGATCATCTCCCGCACCGGCCATGTCTGACACCCAATGGGCAGGCCAAGAGGATTGGCGTAGGCCACGCGCGTTCCCGATGCAAGGACACCGCCCAACACGGCGCTCGCCGATGCGGTCCTGATGAATTCTCTTCTCGATACTGTCGCCATTACGGTCTCCCTGCGGATAATTTGAGAATTCCATTGTAGGGTTCGCGGTCGGTGAACGGGCTGTGGGCGGCGAAGTAGTTACTTTTGCCTGGCCCGTCAAGCGACAATCAGGTGATAGCTCGCCGATTACAAGCGCGCGCTGGATCGCCTGAATTCATAGCAGCAACCGCAGATCCTTCCGCTGCGCGTCCGGATGACAGCGGAGGCGAGGCCGGATTTGTCCAGGCCTGAAGGCGCTTAATCTCGTGCTTCTATTCCCTGGTGTTCCCTGGCCTGCAGGCCAGGGCTTCTACCGCCGTGCCGCGCCTACATCTCCAGGTCAACACCGCCCGCCCCCGCTCCTGTAAAATTTGTCACAGTCCCTGCGCGTCCCCACGCACGCCCTCTCGGAGATCGCCCTTCATGCGCTTTTGCCGCTTCTTCCTTTGCGCCTCGCTCGGCGCCGTGCTCTGCCCCACCCTATTCTTCGCCCCGCAAATCAACGCCCAGACATCCGCCGGCCCCGAGCCCGTGCCCATGCCGCCACCGATTGCGGCCCCCGCCGATACGCCCTATCCCGGCACCATCGCGCTGCTCGTGAACCTCACCAACACCACCGACCGCGTCGCGCACGTGCACGAATCCATCCCCGTCCGCGCCGGGGAGCTGACGCTGCTCTATCCGGAGTGGATTCCCGGCAATCACTCGCCGACAGGGCCCATCCAGGCGCTCGCCGGCCTCTTCGTCTCCGTGGACGGCAAACACATTCCCTGGGTCCGCGACCGCGTCAACATGTACGCCTTCCACATCCTGGTGCCGCCGGGCGTCACCAGCCTCGAGGTGGACTTCGACTACCTCTCGCCCATCCGCCCGCAGGACGGCCGCATCGAGTTCTGCTCCAACCTCGCCGACCTCGCCTGGGACACCGTGGTCCTCTATCCCGCCGGCCATTTCTCACGCGACATCCATTTTGCGCCCAGCATCGTTCTGCCGCAGGGCTGGCAATACGCAACCGCGCTTGATACCAGTTCCAAAGACGGCGACACCGTCCATTTCAAAGAAACGACGCTGAACACCCTGGTCGACTCGCCCCTCTACGCCGGCGTCAACTTTAAACGCATCGACCTCTCCACCGGCCCCGATAACCCCGTCTACCTCGACGTCTTCGCCGACGAGGCGAAGGACCTCGACATCACTCCCGACGAGCTGCAGGGCCACAAGAACCTCGCCATCCAGGCGCAGAAGCTCTTCGCGTCGCATCACTACGACCACTACGATTTCCTCTTTATGATCACCGACGTCGTCGGCGGCCAGGGCCTCGAGCACCACCAGTCCAGCGAAGACGCAACTCACGCCAACTACTTCACCGACTGGGCCGCGGGCGTCCGCGACCGCGACCTGCTGGCCCACGAGTACACCCACTCCTGGAACGGAAAATTCCGCCGCCCCGCCGACCTCTGGACTCCCAACTTCAACGTCCCCATGCGCAACGATCTGCTCTGGGTCTACGAAGGCCTCACCCAGTACTGGGGCTTCGTGCTTACCGCGCGCTCCGGCATGCGCTCACCCGAAGACACGCGCGACCTGATGGCCGGCATCGCCGCCGGTTTTGAAGGGGACGCCGGCCGCCAGTGGCGTCCTCTCGTCGACACCACCAATCAGCCCATCGTCTCCCAGCGCCGCCCTGTCAGCTGGGTCAGCTGGCAGCGGCCGGAGGACTACTACGAGGAAGGCCTGCTCATCTGGCTCGACGCCGACACCAAAATCCGCGAGCTGAGCAACGGCCAGAAATCCCTCGACGACTTCGCGAAGCTCTTCTTCGGCGTCGACAACGGCAGCTTCATCACCCACCCCTACACCTTTGAAGACGTCGCGGCCGCGCTCAACAAAGTGCAGCCGTACGACTGGACCGGCTTCCTGCGCAGCCGCGTCTACGAACTGCACCCCGATGTCCCCGAGGCCGGCTTCACCCAGGGCGGTTACCGCCTCGTCTACAACGACACCGAGCCGGGCTGGGCCAAGCACGCCGAAACCTCCCGTTACGGCAACAGCTTTGCCACCTCCATCGGCTTCAGCATCATGAAGGACGGCACCATCGGCAATGTCGAGTGGGACAGCCCCGCCTTCAAAGCCGGCATTACCCCTGGCATGCAGCTGATCGCCGTCAACGGCAACGCGTATGCGGAATCAGGCGGGCGCCCTGACGCGAAACTCCGCGACGCGATCCTCGCCGCCGAAAAGAACACGGATCCGATTGACCTCGTGCTGAAAAGCGGAGACCGCGTCGTCAACATCGACGTGAATTATCACGGAGGCCTGCGCTACCCGCATCTGGAGCGGGTCGCGGGCACCCCCGACCGCCTCGACGCTATCCTCGCGGCGGTGCAATAAGCCGGGTGCCCCATAGCCTGCCCAGAGCCTGCGAAGGGTCTCGATTCTGAGACGTGGGAAATTGCGCGAAGCGCAACCCGCATCCCGTCCCTGCAGTGTGCTGGAACAAGGCTGTCATCCTGAGGTTTCGTTGAAACGGAGCCGAAGGATCGGCGGTTGCGTGTGCCCTAGAGCCTGTTATTAACTTTCCCGTGGGTGGCGTTGCGAGAGAAAATCGGGCCAGACGAGGCGGAGGACGACGGCTTTGGCGGGTCCACGGTCGAGGACGACAACGAAGTATGGCCCGATTTTCGCCGCAACCCTTCGGGCTGGGGCCAATTTTCCCCATTTCGTCGTCGCTCGTCGCTAGAAGATTCCCGATATTCGTCGCTCCTCGCTTCTCGAACTGAGAAAAACTGGCTCCCAGCGCCACCCGCGCGAAAGTTAATAACAGGCTCTAGCCGAAATCCGGACGGGCCGGGTGATCTATGACAATCAGGCGCCCGTCCGTAAGCGCTTTGACGGAGTGACGGGCGTTCGGCGGCACGATCGCAGCCACGCCGGGCCTCGCAATCTCAGATATTCCATCAATCGTCACTTCCAACTCCCCCTCAATGACTTCGTAAATCTCTTCTTCGGGATGGAAGTGCTCGTGAATCGATGAACCGGCAGTGAATTCGTAATGTGCAACCGTCATGCCGGCAGAATGAAAATAGCGTCCCTTCCACCCCGGCAGGCGTTCAATAACCTTCAGGCCGTTCACATCCACAAAGGGCATGGCAGTTCCTTCTTCAGCACAGTACGGCCACGCGTGACATTCTATCGTGGCTGACCTGCAGGAATTTTGCCGCATTGACCGAGTCAGGAACTTATTCCTGTCATCCTGAGGTTACGTTGAAACGGAGCTTCGGGATCAACGGTTGCGTCCTGCCAGTCATGCCACCGACTTCTCGCAACACCACTCCGCTCCGACGCTGGAACTGGTCTCATCAGCCCAAATCGTTCTCAACACCAACGGATGAGACCCGCCAGCGAAGCGGGGCTCCCGCGATAAGCCGAAGCCCCAAACCTATGTATGAGGCCAGTTCTAATCCGAATTGGGATGGTCATAGATTCGACGTTGTTTCCCCGCATCCTCTCTCTTAGCATAAGAACCTATGCCCAACGCGACCCTTCCCAAAAAGCAGCGCGAAGAACTGCTCAAAACACTGCAAGCCCGTTTTGACAGGAACATGAACCGCCATCAGGGCCTCGCGTGGGCCGAAGTGCAGGCCAGGCTCGAGGCGAATCCTTCGAGCACTTTGGTCGCTGAATGAAATGGAGAGGACCGGCGGTGAACCGGATGTTATCGGTCATGACTGCAAGAGCGGGCAATGCACTTTTTGTGATTGCTCGGCGGAAACTCCTAAAGACCGCAGGAACGTTTGTTACGACCGCGAAGGACAGCAGAAAAGGGAGAAAGAGGGGCTGCATCCCAAAGGCAACGTCATCGATATGGCCGCAGCCATGGGTATCGAGCCGTTAGCGGAGGAACAATACCGGGAATTGCAGAAGCTCGGCGAGTTCGACACGAAGACGCAGAGCTGGCTGAAGACACCCGCCGATATCAGGAAACTCGGTGGCGCACTCTTCGCCGATCGGCGCTTCGGCCACGTCTTCGTCTACCACAATACCGCGCCCTGTTTTTACAGCGGCAGGGCATTCCGCGGCTTGTTGAAGGTCTGAATCCGGAGCGTGCATGTTGGCTCGCGGGAGTCGCTGGACGAGGCAGCTCGCGCAACCACCCTCCCGAATTTTACGTCTGCCCGCTCGTCTTGGCCGACTGCTGCTGGATCGTGCTCCACTGCGCATGCTCCTGCGACACCGTCGACTCGATGCGTTCCGCCAGCAGCGCATGCGGATTCGTCGCGTCGGCATAGGGTCCGGCGCTCCCCAGATACAGATACTTCTCGTGCCGCAGCGCCTCGCAGGTCGAGCGGTAATCGTTCCACAGCTGCTGGTACTGGTTCAGGTGCAGCAGCCCTTCGAGGATGGTGATCATCACGCCAATCCCCGCCGTCACCAGCTTGTCGTAGTGGAACGTGATCGCCGCGAGGAAGGGAATCATCGCCGCTCCCAGAATCTCGATCACCTTAATGCGCTTGAACCAGCGGCGGTTGGAGCGGCTCTCGTTGTCGTACCAGTTGATCTGGTCCTCCAGCCGCTCCAGGATCGCATCGTTGGGTTCCGTCCTGGCAGTCAGCGCGCCGTTGGCGGCAATGGCGTCAGCGGTCGTGGACATCAATCCTCTCCTCACAATTGAATTACGCAACGACCTCTCCTAAACGAGAGGCCTGGCGTTCGCTCCACTGCAGACCGGCGTGATTACGCCGTCTGCGCCGTCGCCGCTCCCTGCTGGAAGAGCGTGGTCTCCGCCTGGCGGCGCCGCAGCAGCCCGGCCACCACTACGCCTCCGGCGTGATCCCACGCGTCGAACTGCGCGGCCGCTCCGGTAAAGTTCCCCGCGTTCAAATCGCGCAGCAGCGTCGATCCCTCGAACGCGCCCGCGCCCAGGTTGAACACGAAATCCACCAGCGCGTTGAACTCATCCTGCGTCAGCTCCACCGTAACGTTGTTGTTCACGCACCCGCATGCCGACGCCACATCGTTCTGCAGCAACTGCTCCGCCTGGGCCTGGGTGATGGTCAGCTCCGGGGTCACATCCGGGCCGGTGTGGCCGTAGCCGATCGTCCACACGCCCACCTGATCCTGATACGCCGAGAGCCGCAGGCCTTCAAACTGTTCGGTCAGCGCCAGACCGGTCCCGCTGTAAGTGAGGTTATTCGCGCCCATGGGGGATACTCCTTCCGCCTGTGCCAGATTTTTATATTTGTAAGCGGATGTCATCCTCCCACTACGGAGGCCCTGCGGTCAACAAAAACAGTTACTGCCTGTGTGCCATCCTGTTGCCCCGTTACGCTGTTGCGCTATCCTTCCTGGTATCGGCTGTAACACCCCGAACTGCACTGTGCTCGAGGATGCCATGGGACGCGCAATCTTTATCAGCTATCGCAGAGACGACTCAGAGGGCGAAGCCGGTCGGCTCTTCGACGACCTGGTCCGCGCCTACGGCGAAAAATCCGTCTTCATGGATGTGGCCGGCATCAGCCCGGGGCTCGACTTCCGCAAGGCCATCGACGACAACGTCTCCAGCTGCGGCGTGCTGCTGGCCATGATCGGTCCCACCTGGACCACCATCGCGAACGGCTCCGGCAAGCGGCGGCTCGACGACGAAAACGACTTCGTCCGCCTGGAGATCGCCTCCGCCCTCCACCGCGACATCCCCGTCATTCCGGTGCTGGTGCATGAGGCCCGCATGCCGAAGCCCGACGATCTCCCCGACAACCTCAAAGACCTGGCTTACCGGAACAGCGTGGAGATCACGCACGCCCGCTGGAACTCCGACGTGCAGCTGCTCACGCAGGCCCTGGCGCAGTATGTGCGGCCGACGAGCCCGGGCAGCACGGAGCCCGTCCATGCGAATGTGCCGGTGCAGTTGCCCGCCCCCAACACCGCACCCCACGCCGCATCGCCACAAAAGAAATCGCAGACGCCGCTCATCGCCGGCATCGCGGTGGTGCTGGTGGTGGTGGCGGCGGCGCTTTTCGTCATGTTCCATCACTCCGCTCAGCCGGTGAATCCGCCCGCCCCCGCGCCCGTGGTCGACGGTGGTGGAACCGCGGCCAACGCCATGGCGGGCACCTGGACCAACTCCATCGGCGTTGGCACCAACGGCGTCACCAGACTGCAAATCTCCGCGGCGGGCGATCAGCTCACCATCCACGCGTGGGGCAAATGCGAGCCGGAAGACTGCGACTGGGGCGAGAAGTCAGCCACTCTCGCGGGGAACAGGGCCACCGCGGTTTGGAACTTCGGCGAGATGGAGAAAGGACGCGCCAACGGCCGCGTGGCCACCGTCACCATGGCGCCGGCGAACGGTCAGCTGCACGTTCTGGTGGTGAATACTTATTCCACCAAGCCTGAGAATCGCCGCGAATTTGAATTCGTACGGGCGCAGTAACCGGCCTGGGTATTTCCCGGTGCTGATGGTGGCTGGCGTAACTGGCTGCCCGAACTGGCTGCACTGCTCGGCGCTTTTCCTGCAGGAAACAGCTCTCCTGCTGCAAAAGTGATAACCGAGTCATAACCGGAGCTGGTGCGATGCGTATGCTCGGAAGTGGGAACCGCTGGCGCGCATCGATATTCCAGGCGTGAGGGATATATGAGGCTGGTTGCTTGCAGAGTCTTTGCCGGATGCTGGCTGGCTTTTCTCGTCGGAGCTGGCTCCGGAGCCCAGGTCACGACGTCGCAATACGACAATCAACGCACCGGCGCGTGGCTCAGCGAGACAACCCTGACGCCGCGGAACGTGAATCCGCGCCAGTTTGGCAAGCTGTTCAGGCTGACGGTGGATGGAGATGTCTACGCCCAGCCCCTCTTCCTGCGCGGCGTCCAGATTCCCGGAAAGGGTAGACACGACCTGCTCATCGTGGCCACCGAGCACGACAGCGTCTATGCCTTCGATGCCGGCGGCAACCCGCGAACGCCGCTGTGGCAGGTCAGCCTTCTGCGCGATGGCGCAACCCCCGTGGCGGAGAGCGACACGGATTGTTTCTTCATCCGACCCGAGGTCGGCATCACCTCCACGCCGGTCATCGATCCGCGCTCCGGCACGCTGTACGTCCTGGCGCGCACGAAAAAAGAGAACGACGCCAATGAATTTCACCAGCAGCTGCATGCGCTGGCCGTGACCACAGGCGCTGAGAAATTCGGCGGTCCCGTCGAGATTCGGGCTTCCGTGCGTGGCCGTGGCGATGGCAGCAGCCACGGCATGGTGGCCTTCAACCCCCAGACGGAAAACCCGCGGGCCGCCCTGCTGCTCGCCAACGGCACCGTCTATCTGTCGTGGGCGTCTTCCTGCGATGTGGGCCCGTATCACGGCTGGGTCATGGCCTACGATGCCCGCACCCTGAGGCAGAAGGGGCTCTTCAACGATTCGCCCGACGGCGATGACGGCGGCATCTGGGCCAGCGATACCGGCATCGCCGCCGACCAGGCCGGGAACGTCTATGCGGCCACCGGCAACGGGCGCTTCGATGCCGCCAAAGGCGGCAGGGACTACGGTGATACCCTGCTGAAGCTGGACGGCGGCGGCCTGCAACTCGCCGACTACTTCACGCCTTTCAACGCCGCTGAGCTGAATGCCAAGGACAACGATCTGGGATCGGGAGGCCCCATGCTGCTGCCCGATCAGCCCGGGCCACATCCGCATCTCCTGGTCGTGGGCGGCAAGGCGCCGCTTCTCTATGTGCTCGACCGCGATCGTCTGGGACACTTTCACCCCGGCAGCAACAGTAACGCCGTTCAGACCATTGCCACCAAAGGCGGCATCTTCGGGTCGATGGCGTACTGGAACCACAACGTCTATGTGCTGAGCGACAGCGACGCGCTGCGCGATTATCAGGTCACCGCCGGGAAGCTTACGTTCAGGGCCGCCAGCAGCTTTCGCCTCGAGGACCATGCGGCGACGCCCGTGGTCTCCGCCAACGGCAGAGCGGACGGCATTGTCTGGGTGCTCAGCTCGAAGGGATGGGACTCACCCGACCGGAACGCGGTGCTGCACGCCGTGGATGCGTCCAATGTTGCGCACGAGCTTTACAACTCCGAGCAGAATGCTACGCGCGATCGCGCCGGCGTCGCGCTTCGCTTCAACATGCCCCTCGTCGTCAACGGGCACGTCTATGCCGCGGCCAAACGAGAAGTGGGTGTCTACGGTCTGCTTCCTGGCGGACGATGAGAACACGGGCACCGCAAGTGCTCAGCTCACCGAGAACTCCACCCGGAACTGTGTTCGGAACCCTGGCGGCAGCTCATCCGTCAGGTGAATCCGGCCGCCGTTTTTATCCACTAAGTCGCGCGTCACCCACAACCCAATGCCCGTGCCCGTATCTTCCTTGGTCGTGAAAAAGGGATCGAACACTCGCCCCACGTTTTCCGGAGAGATCCCGCTGCCGTTATCCCGGATCGAGATGGCCGCCACATTCGCCTCGTGCGCGACTTCCACTTCAATCAGGCCGCCCTTCGCGGGCAGGGCGTCGCAGGCATTTGAAACAATGTTGGTCAGGATCTGCCGCAGGTCGTCCGCGGGCACCGGCAAAATCAGCCGCCCATTCTGCATCACGCGAATCTCCCCGCCGCGCGCTGTGCACCTCGGCTGGAACATCGCCACCACGCTCTCCACCACCTCATTCACGTCCGACGGCCCCTTCGACGTCTTCGGCCGCACGAAGGTCAGCGTGCGCCGCGCAATTGATCCCAGCCGCGCCAGCTCCTGATCCGCACGCTCCAGATATTCGCGCGTCTCCGGCGGCAGGGTCGACTCCGTCCTGGCCAGATACAACAGATTGGTCACTGCCTCCAGCGGATTGTTGATTTCGTGCGCCACTGTTGCCGAGAGCCGACCGATCGCTGCCAGCTTTTCCGAGCGCACCAGCACCGACTCCGCACTCTTCCGCTCCGTAATATCGATCGTCACTCCATGCCAGATGCGCGGATTGTCCGGCGCCGGCGTCCCCCGGCTTTCCAGCCAGTGCAGTTCGCCGTTCGGCCAGCGCACCCGGAATTCCACCTGGAACTTGTGCCCCAGCAGGGTCGCTGCTTCCACCTTGCTCAGCACCCGCGCGCGGTCCTCCTCCACAATCCGGCGCATAAACCCATCCGCCGATTCGAAGCCGATGAACGGACGCCCGAAAACCTCGGACCCGCCCTCCGCCCAATACAGATGCCGGCTCTCCGCGTTGTACATCCACGCCGCTGAGTTGCTGCCCTGCTGCGCCTGGATCAGCGAATCGGTGCGCGCCTCCAGCGAAGCCAGCGCCGCGCGCAGCCGCGACCCAATCAGCCGCTGCCGCTGGCAAATGGTCACGATCAGCAGCGCGATCACCAGAATGATCACGGTGTGCAGCAGGTCCGGCCCCGTCGACGCGAAGAAGTGCGGAGGTGCCAGCACCGCGTTGTTGAAGATCAGGCTCGTTGAAATGGCGCTGAAGAGGCCCGGCCCCATGCCCGCGAAGATCGTCACCGCCGCCACCGCCGCGAGGCTCAGCGCTACCGGCGTGGTGTGCAGCACCTGGCTCTCGACGCTGATGGTGATGCAGACCCACGGGATCACTGCCGCGCCGAGGTATCCGCAAAGCTGCCTGAGAAGAATGATCAGACGCCGGGGTTCACCAGGGGTGGTGGCGGATCGCAGCTTCACAAGGGGCCTTCCGTACAGGTCGATTGAGCCGAGTCCCCTTACCCTCGCGCCCACTCACTCCGGCACCCCCGCAGGGATTCGCCGGCAACCCGGTTGGCCTTGTCGGAAGCCCGGGGGAATGGTGAAGGCAAGGAGCCGGTGGCGATGCACACTCAGGATACAACCGCAGCATCGCGCCCGGTTTGGCGCGCGCGCAACCATCCTGCACAGCGGCCCCGGCATCCGGCCGGAGGCAGCCCTGTGGTATCCCGGACGCTGGTGGCATGACGCGCAACAGGCAACCGCGGATCGATCGGCATGGGTCAGGCCGAAAACAGGCCAAGACTTTGCTTCAGGATGGCTGCCCGCTTGAGCGGGTAGCTGGCAGCCGGTTAAGGTGGCGGCCGGCGGATGGCTGGTCGTGTGGCGTTTCCGACGTTTCTCGCCCGATCGAGCATCACCAAAAGCAGGTTCCTCCACTTCCCCTTCGATTCGCTCCGCCCGCTCCGGGTTCGGTCGCGATTACAAAAGATGAAGAGAGTTGAAGACACTCTGCAGGCTTTGCCGCGGCGCACCGGAAACAGCTGGGTCGCAGCCTGCGTGGCTCCTTGATTTCCGCTTTCGCGTATGCGACGCTCGAAATCGAGTGAACCCCCAGCTGGATGCTCTGTTTGCCGAGGAGTATCGCGCGCTGCGCCCGCGCGCGCCGATTCCTCCCATTGAAGTCCGCTTCCGCCGTTTCACGTCGCTGAACACGACCATCCGCCTGCGCGAGGGGCAGATCCGGGCCAGCCTTTCGGATCTGCTGGAGGGAGCGCCGGAGCCGATTCTGCGGGCGATCGCGCATATCCTGCTGGCCAAGCTGTATCGCAAGCCGATTGACGCGAATCAGGCGCGGCGCTACCGGCGCTACACCACCAGCGAGGCGGTGGTGCGGCAGAGCGAGCGCATCCGGCAGACGCGGGGGCGCAAGCGGATCGTGACGGCGCGCGGGCAACACTACGATCTGGATGAAGTATTCGAGGCACTGAACGGGCGTTTCTTTCACGGGCTGATGGGGCGGCCGCAGCTGACGTGGAGCGAGATCACGGCGCGGCGGCTGCTGGGGCATTACGATCCGGCGCACAACACCATCATGGTCAGCCGCGTCTTCGACCGCAAAGACACGCCGCGGTACGCGATCGAATATCTGATGTACCACGAGATGCTGCACCTGCGGCATCCGGTGCGGCACAAGAACGGGCGGCGGTGTGTGCACTCGCGCGCGTTCCAGGAAGATGAGAGGCTGTTTCCGGAACTGGAGCGGGCGAAGGCATATTTGAAGACGCTGTGAGGAAGCGGGTAGCCGAGAGCTGGTAGCTCGTAGCTGGTAGCTGGTTGCTGGTTGCTGGTTGCGAAAACAGGAGTGAAGCAGCCAGGAGCCGTGCGGCCTGCAGTCCGCACGGCGGGTTGCGCTACGCGCAATTTCCCACGTCTCAAAGGCGAGACATGGGGCATCCGGAGGCTTCCAGCTTCCAGGCAGCAGCTACCAGCTACCAGCTACCAGCCTCCAGCTTCCAGCCTCCAGCTTCCAGCTTCCAGCTTCCAGCTTCCAGCTTCCGTCATTCGTAGCGAATCGCCTGAACGGGGTCGAGAGCAGCGGCACGGCGTGCGGGCAGCCAGCAGGCGAAGACTCCCACCGAGACGAGGATGAGCGCAACGATGAGGAAGACGCTGGGGTCGGAGGCGCGAACGCCGAGGGGCAGCGACGCCATGAGGTGGGCGACGGGAAGAGCGACAGCGGCTCCGAGGACGAGGCCGGCGGCGATCTGCCAGAGGCCGCGCGTCATGATGAGCAGCAGGATATTGCGCACGCTGGCGCCGAGGGCGATGCGCACGCCGATCTCCCGGGTGCGGCTGCCGGTGGCCCAGGCGATGACGGCGTAGATGCCGATCGACGCCATGAGCAGGGCGATGAGCGCGAAGCCCGCGAAGATTTTTCCGAAGAGATTAAAAAACCAGAGCTGGTGCGCGATGGCGCGATCGAGCTGGTTGACGTCCTGCAGCGGGAGATCCTGATCGAGGCTTTGGACGGCGGCGCGCATGGCGGCGGTGGGATTGGTATTGGACTCGACCATCAGGTTCACGCCGGACCAGCCCTCCTGGCGCCAGGGAACAAAGAGCAGCGGCCTGGGATCGTTTTCCTCCAGTTCCTGGACGAGGTTGGCGGAGATGCCGATGACGGTGATCCACGGGGTGGGCTTGTTCTTGTCGTCGAAGAGGCGAAAGCGTTGGCCCATGGCGTTTTGGCCGGGCCAGAAGTGCGCGGCGGCGGCGCGGGTAAGGATGGCGACGTTGTGATCCGGGGTGCCGTCGGTTTCGTTGAAAGGGCGGCCGACGAGCAGGGGCAGGTGGATGGTCTCGAGGTAGCCGGGTGACTGAGCGACGAAGGCGACCCACGGGCGCTGCGCGGGATTCTGAACAGGCGCGTGCTCGAGTTCGATCTGTTGACGGGCGGCGCCGAGGGCGGGCGGATCGGAGACGATGGCGGCATGCGTCACGCCGGGAATGGCGCGGAGCCGCGGCAGCAGCTGATCGTAGAAGCGCTGGCGCGCGTCAGTGTCCTTGTAGCGCTCGTCGGGCAGATCGATGTTGGCTTTGGTGAGCTGGCGGGCGGGCACGGACGGGTTCACGGCGAGGCTGGTCAGGAGGCTGTGGACGAAGATGCCGGCTCCGGTGAGCAGGACGAGGGTGAGGGCGAACTGAAAGACCACGAGAGTGGCGGAGAGCCATCCGCCGCGGTGGGCGCCGACGCTGCGGGCTCCGTCTTTGAGCACGGTATTGAGGTCGGGGCGGCTGGCGCGCAAGGCCGGGGCGATGCCGAAGAGCAGGCCGCTGAGGATGCAGAGGGCGGCGAACCAGGCGAAGACGGAGTAGTCCATCGTGAACTGGATCCAGTAGGGGCGGCCGACGTCCTGGGTTTGCAGATCGAACCAGTAGACGCCGAGCCGGGCGAGAGCGAGGCCGAGGAGGCCGCCGACCACGCTGAGCAGCAGGCTTTCGAGGAGCAGCTGGCGGATGACGCGCCAGCGGGAGGCGCCGAGCGCGGTGCGGATGGACATTTCGCGCTGGCGGCCGAGGGAGCGGCTGAGCATCATGTTGGCGACGTCGGCGCAGGCGATGAGGAGAACGAAGCCCACCGCGGCGAGCATGAGCAGGAAGACGGTGCGGATGTTGCCGCCGTTATAGCGCTGCTGGAAGGTGAGGACGCTGACGCCCTGGTCCTTATCGGCGACGGGGTATTGCTTCGCGAGGCGGAGGGCGATGCCGTCGAGCTGCATGCGCGCCTGGCGGAGGGTGACACCGGGTTTGAGGATGGCGAATGCCTGGAGGGTGCGGCTGTCGCGCCTGGCGAGGTCAGGTGTGGGGACCAGGGGCAACCAGAAATCGATGTTGGCGGGAAAGCGGAAGCCTTTGGGCATGACGCCGACGATGGTGGCCGGCTTGCTGTCGACGCGGACCTGACGGCCAAGGACGGCAGGGTTGCTGCCGTAGCGTTCTTTCCAGACGCGGTAGCCGAGCACGACGACGGGCGGGGCTCCGGGCTGGTCGTCGGTGGGCAGGAAGGCGCGGCCGAGGACAGGGCTGGTGCGCAGCATGGTGAAGAGGCCGGCGGTGGCGCGCTGATAGCGATAGCGCTGAGGCGGATTGCCGCGCTCGCTGAGCACGCCCCACTCGTCGCTGGCGGCCTGGATGGATTCGAAGGACGCAGCCTGGGCGCGGTAGTCCTCGAAATCGGGAAAGGAGATGGGGGTATCGCGGTCGGTCTGCTGAAGATTGCGTCCGAGGACCGAGACCAGGCGCGCGCCGCCGGGCACGGGAACCGCCTTGAAGAGCACGGCGTTGACGAGGGTGAAGACCATCGTGTTGAGGCCGATGCCGAGCGCCAGGGTGGCGATGACGGCCAGGGAGAACCAGCGATGGGTGAGGATCATGCGCAGGGCAAATCGCAGGTCATGGGCCATGCGGGAAGGATACGGAAGTGGGAGGCGGATGGTTCCGCGCAGAAGGCAGAGCACGGGGCTCAGGGCACAGAGGGCTTTTCCCATGTCTCAGGATCGAGACCCTTCGCAAGCTCAGGGCAGGCCAGGGGGCAGCCGGTATTTGCGGACGGGACGCTGGACCGGGAGTCAGCGGTAGTCCATGAGGGTCATGAAGCCGAAGTCCATGTGGGTTTGCTGGTGGCAGTGGAAGAGGGTGGGGCCGGGGTGGTCGGCGGTGAAGTCGACGGTGGCAGTGGTATTGGACTGCACGACGACTACATCTTTCATGAGGCCGGAGAGCGGCTTGCCGGCGAGGCTGGTGACTTCGAAGGTGTGGCGATGCAGGTGGACGGGGTGATCGTCCATGCTGTGGTTGGTCATGACGAGGCGATGGCGTTTGCCGGTCTGTAGAGGGATGTTGTCGGTGTGGGGATACGATTTGCCGTTGATCATCCAGTAGTCGAACTCGCCGTGACCTTCGAATCTGGATTCGAAGCGCATGGGGACATTGACGTCGGGCTGCTGCGCTGCGGGGGCGGCATTGGCGAATTGCGTGTAGTCCCAGACAGTTTCGGCGGGATCGATCCACTGGGGAGGGCCGCTCTGGTTGGCGTACTCGACGACGATGCCCATGCCGGCGCTGCGGATGGGCTCGCGGGTTTCGCCGAAGATCCATACGCCGGGATGGTTCATTTCGACGAGGAGGTCGAGGCGCTCGGCGGGAGCGATGCGGACGGCGGGGACGGATTGCGGGCGCGGCACGGGGTTGCCGTCCATGGCGACGACCTGGACGGAGTGGCCGGCGAGGGCGATCCAGTGCGTGAGAGTGGCGCTCGAGTTGAGGAGATGGAGGAGGACGCGCTGGCCCTGCTGGACGCGGATGGGATCCGCGTGGCCGAGCATGCGGTCGTTGATGGTGGAGTAGTCGTAGAGGGCGTCCATGGAAGCGTCGCCGCCGCCGCCCATGTATGCGTTCCAGTCGTGGAGAGTGAGGAAGAGTTCCTGGTCGTATGCGCCGGGGTGGGATTTGGGCTCGAGACAGAAGCAGCCGAACTGGCCGCTGTATTGGCCGCGGGTGAGGTTGTGTCCGGCGAAGGTGTGGGTGTGATACCAGCGAAAGCCGGAGGGGCGCGGGATGAAGCGGTAGTCGAAGGTAGCGCCGGGGGCGATCATGGGCGAGCCTTCTTCCATGGCGCCGTCCATTGGGGAAGGCGTGAAGAGGCCGTGCCAGTGCACGATTTCGGGGATATCGGTGCGGTTGGTGACCTGGATGTGGATGGGCTTGCCTTCGGGCCAGCGGATGAGGGGGCCGGGAACATGGCCGTTGTAAGCGACAGTCTTGATGATCTTGTGCGGCGCGATTTCGAGGTTGAGGGGCGCGATGTCGAGGCGGTAGTCGGGAGGAGTGTCGGGCTGGGCCAGCGCGGTACGACGGAGAGCGGCGGTGGCCAGGCCCGCGGCACCGGCGGCACCGGCGGCGGCGAGGAATTCGCGGCGAGTGGGCTTGCGTCTCATTGCATGCTGTCCGAGGTGCCGGCGTGGTGGTGGGTCCAGTCGAAGTGGCGGCCGAGGATGCCCTTGACGATGAGGTGGTCGGTAGCGGAAGTGGGGCCAACACCGACGCCGAAGTTGATCTCCCATTGCGGGGAGACATTGAGGTCAGAGACGACGAAGAGCTGCTGCTGCTGGTTGTGCAGGGTGTCGGGATCGAAGAAGGTGCCGTAGTCGGCGTAATACTCGAGGCCCGCGGAGACGACGCGGCTGAAATCGTAACTCACTTTACCGGCGGGTGCGAAGGTCACGCCCTGATTGACGCTCTGGCCGTGGAAGGAGCGGTCGACGGCGAGGTTGGTGGCGAGATACCAGCGTCCGAAGGACTTGTCGATGATGGGGCGGAGTTCCAGGGTCCAGGTATCGGTGGAGAAAGTGCGGCGCTGGTATCCGAATTCCATGGAGAGGCTGGCGCCGACGGGCCAGTGCCACGAATCGGGGACGCGGACGCGGGGGCGGATGTGATCGCCGACCCACTGCGCTCCCTGGCCGTCGCGCTCGGCGGTGAAGACGTAGAAGCCAACTTCGGACCAGTCGTTGAGGCCGGTGGTGACTTCGAGGGTTTCATGCTCGACGTGATTCGTGGGGTAGAGACGATCGGCGGCGAAGACAGAACCAGGCAGCGGTTTTGATCCATCGACGGTGAAGTTACTGTGGAGCTCCACCATGGTGGATTGGGGAGCGACGGTGTCGGCGCCGTAGACCTGGATCTCGTAGTTATTCTGCGCCGCAGCGGGATAAAAGCCGAGCAAGGCGAGCCCGAAGAGCAGGAATGAGGTTCGGGTCGGATACGAATTGAACAAGCCTCGTAGATCTCCTGTTGAATAGATTCAAGAATAGGGCAAAAGAGATGCGGAGCGAATGCAGCGAAAAGCAACAGTGTGGCGAGGGGAACCTGAGGCGGGAGTGGTGGAGGCGAGATCGCCGGGGTGCTTCGCCTCCGCGCTGCGCGCGCTGCTTAGAATGACGATGAAAGTTGGGTCTTATCTAATCCTTATCTAAACCTCGCGACACCAGCGAAGGATGAAGACTTTGTAATGCGCGCGCAAGCTTGCAGATTTCAAGGGCGGAGTAGTCTCCAGATAGAACTAAGTTGATTGATTCAGGTCACCCGTGCGCCCAGTTAGCGACGTTCTGCGCACGCCTCGGATGCCTGTACAAGAGAGAGAAATTATTTTTGCCGTTGGTTCTTTGTAGTCAGCGCGATGCGAAGCGCGCAGGCTTGCGTCCAACCGAAGAGCAAAACGAAACGGAAAGCGAGACACATGCGGCTCCTGGTCGTGGAGGACGATAATACGATTCGTGATTTTCTGACGCGAGCGCTGGCTGAGTCGGGGTTCAGCGTAGATTCTTCATCGCAGGGCTCTCAGGCGGAGAAGATGGCGCTGGAAGGCGTGCATGACGCGCTGATCGTGGATTTGACGCTGCCGGATATGGATGGGCTGGAGCTGATCCAGCGGCTGCGGGCGCAGGGGGTGAGCTCGCCGGTGCTGATCTTGTCGGCGCGGCGGTCGGTGGATGAGCGGGTGCTGGGCCTGGAGCGCGGCGGCGACGATTACATGACCAAACCGTTTGCAGTGGCGGAGCTGCTCGCGCGGGTGCGGGCGCTGCTGCGGCGAAGCACACCGGGACAGTCGGAGGCGACGCGGCTGCGGGTGGCGGATCTGGAAATCGATCTGATCCGGCGCGAGGCGAAGCGCGGCGGCCAGGAAATCCAGCTCACGCAGCAGGAGTTTGCTCTGCTGGAGTATCTTTGCCGCAACGCGGGCCGGGTGGTGACGCGGGCGATGGTGCTGGATCACGTGTGGAAGATGCGCATCGATACGTCGACGAATATTGTGGACGTGCATATCCACCGGCTGCGCAGCAAGGTGGATCGCGATGCGCAGCAGCCGCTGATCCGGACGATTCGCGGAGTGGGGTATGTTCTCAAGGATTAGCCGGAGCTTTTACCGGACGTCGGCGTGGCGGCTGGCGCTGCGCAGCACGCTGGTGTTTGCGGCGGCGAGCGCCGCGATTTTCCTGGCGATGTACATCGTGGTGGCGCGGGCGGTGCAGGAGCGCAGCGATTCGTGGCTGATGCGGGAGAGCGAAACGCTGCGCCAGGTGGCGCTGAACACGCCGCGGGGCGCGCTCTACGACCACACGCTGGAAGAGGTGGCAGAGCTGGCGTCGACGGAATCGTCGTATGACGGGCGCGGGCACCAGATCCAGGGCAACACGGCGTTCTTTGCGGAGACGGATGGGGCAGGACACACGCCGGTGTGGGTGGGGCCGAAGGACAGCGCAAAATTTCTGAGCGCGCTGAGCGAGCTGCATTCCGCAGAGGACTCGCCGGCTTCGCTGCGCGTGGACGGGTGGCGGGAGCCGTTCCGGGTGGTGGCGGTGGAGATGAAGCCGGGCGGCGGGCGGATCTATCTGGGGCTGCTGGATGCGGGCGCGGCGATGCTGATGCGGCGGCTGCTGGCGCGGTTTGTGCTGGGCTGGATGTTCATGGTCGCGTTCGGATTTTTCATCACGCTGCTGGGGCTGCGGCGCATGCTGCGGAGGGTGGACGCGATTACGGGAGCGGCGGCGAGCATCCGCTCCGACGATTTGAGCACGCGGGTTCCGGTAGAGAATCAGCGCGACGAGGTTGCGCGGCTGGCGCGAACGTTCAACAACATGCTGGACCGGATTTCGTCGTCGGTGAACCAGCTGCGGACGCTGACGGATTCGATGGCACACGATCTGAAGAGCCCGATCACGTCGGTGCGGGGGAGCCTGGAGATTGCGCTGTCGCTGGAGGACCGGGAGCAGAGTGCGGAGTTAGTGGCGGGCGCGATCGAGCAGCTGGACAGACTGTCGGAGGTGATCACGACGTCGCTGGATCTGGCGGAGGCGGATGGAGGCGCGCTGCGGCTGCGGCTGAAGGACACGGATATCGGGGAGCTGGCGGGACGGGTGGCGGAGCTGTATGCGCCGGCCTTTGCGGAGAATCATCAGAAGCTGACGGTGACGGTGATCAGTCCGGTGCATTGCCGCATCGATGTGGGGCTGTGTTCGCGGATGCTGTCGAACCTGATGGAGAACGAGCTGCGGTATGCCGGGGCGGGGGCGCAGGTGCGGCTGAAGGTATCGGCCACCGCAGAGCTGGCGTGCATTACGGTGGAGGACGATGGGCCGGGGTTCGCGGCGGAGCTGCTGGAATCCGCCGTGCCGGCGGAGAACGGCCAGGGAATGGCGGCGCCGCGGCTGTTCCACCGCTTTGTGAAGGGCGCAGACTCGCAGGGGCATGGGCTGGGGCTGGCGTTTGTGAGTGCGGTGGCGATGGCGCATGGCGGGCAGGCGGTGGCGCGGAATCGGGGAACGAATCTATCGCCGCACGGCGGGGCGCAGATCGCGGTGGAGATTCCGCTGGCCGGGGTCACGCGTGAAGCGACAGAGCTGACCGCACGGATTCGCTGAGCAGCCCGGCGAGATAGTTGGCGACGCGGACGGGCGTGCACGCAGCCCATCGATGTTGTGGAGGATGAGGTTGTGGAGGATGAGGCGGCCCTGTGGCCGCCGCTACATCAGCTCCTCGATAAATGCTCGCGCCACCGCCGGATCGATGTGCTCCGGCCGTCCCACCATCGGTCCATCCTTCAATACCGGCTCAGCCTGATCCA
Source organism: uncultured Acidobacteriota bacterium (assembly GCA_963825195.1). GTDB lineage: Bacteria > Acidobacteriota > Terriglobia > Terriglobales > Acidobacteriaceae > Palsa-343. The sequence continues at coordinate 683,482 of CAWGSD010000005.1, read as the reverse complement.
GCGAGGGCAGATCGGTGCGCTCGAAGAATTTGCCGATGGGAATCTCCTCGCCCCACATGGTTGACTTCTCCACGGCGCCTAACCAGTTGGACGCGTCGTAGCTCGCGTCATCCTCGAGTTTCTTCACGCGCGGCCGGAACCACTGATACGTGTTGTCGTGGTTATAGGTCACGCAGGGGCTGAATACATCCAGGAACGAGAATCCCTTGTGCTGGATACCCTGCTTGATCAGGTCGGTCAGGTGCTTCTGCTCGCCCGAGAATCCGCGGGCAACGAAGGTCGCTCCCGCTGCCAGCGCCATGGTGATGGGATTGATAGGCCCTTCAATATTCCCATGCGGCGAGCTCTTGGTCTTCATCCCCAGGCGGCTGGTGGGCGATGTCTGCCCCGTGGTCAAACCGTAGATCTGGTTGTCCATCACGATGTACATCAAATCCACGTTGCGGCGGATGGTATGCGTGAAGTGATTGCCCCCGATGCCGAACCCATCGCCATCGCCGCCCGTCACCAGCACGGTGAGCTCGTGGTTGGCCATCTTCACGCCTGTCGCCACAGGAAGCGACCGGCCATGCAGCGTATGCATGCCATAGGTCTCGATAAAGCCGGGGAAGTTCGACGAGCAGCCGATGCCGCTGATCGTTACCACCTGATGGTTGGGAATCTGCAACTCGACCAGCGCCTTCTGCACCGCGGCCAGCACGCCGAAGTCGCCGCAGCCGGGGCACCAGTCGGGATCGACCCTGCCCTTGAGATCCGCCATGGTGAGCGGCTTCGGGTTCTCAACAATTGTCGCCATTGCTCGTCTCCTAAACCGGGTTCTTCCTAAACCATGATCTCGTGCGCCGGAACCGAAAGCGTCGTCTCCCCGGCCAGTTGTTCCCGCACCGCTTCCACGATGTGGTGCGGCATAAAAGGCTCGCCGTCGTACTTGCGGATATGTCCATCCGCGACAAAGCTGGTCTCGCTGCGCAGGTAGCGCGCAAACTGGCCGCTGTAGTTGTTCTCGACAATGATGGTGTGCTTCGCGTCGCGCAGCTGATCGACGATCGCTTCGCCGTGCAGCGGAACCAGCCAGCGAATCTGCAGCTGATTCGCCGTGATGCCCTGCTCCGCCAGCATCGCCCGCGCCTCTTCGATCACGCCCTGCGTCGAGCCCCAGCCGATCAGCGTCACGTCGGCATCGCGCGGACCCTGCAGCCGGGGAGGCGCAACGGCACGCCTCGATCCCAGCCTCTTTCCGCATGCGCTTTTCCATCATCGCGCGGCGCTTGGTCGCGTTCGTGTACTCGTCGCTGATGAGCACGCCGTCTTCGTCATGCTCGTCGCTGGAGACCACGTGCGTGTAGCCGGGCACGCCGGGAATGGCCCGCGGAGACACGCCGCTCTCGGTAATGAGATAGCGCTTGTAGCCGCCGTTCTCCGCATGCCCGTTGGGCGAAGTAATCATCTCGCCGCGATCGATCGGCGGGCGCGAAGTCCAGCACCTTTGGATCGACGCTCAGCCGTCCTTCAGAAAGCAGCAGATCGCACAGCACCAGACCCGGCACCTGGAACTGATCGACGATATTGAAAATCTCCGGAATCAGCGTGAAGCAGTCGCCGATATCCAGCGGCGCCGCGATCACGCGCGGATAATCGCCGAAGGCCGCGCCCAGCATCTGCCACAGGTCGCCCTGCTCCGTCTTGGTCGGCACACCGGTCGACGGGCCCGCGCGCTGGCAGTCGATGACCACGATCGGGATCTCCGCCATGGCTGACAGTCCCAGCGCCTTCGCTCATCAGCGCAAAGCCGCCGCCGGAGGTCGCGCACATCGCGCGTACACCCGCATGGGCCGCGCCGATGGCCATGTTGACCACGCCAATCTCGTCTTCCACCTGGCGCACCATGATCCCGGCCTTGCGTCCATTTGCCGCCATCCAGTGCAGCACGCCGGTCGAAGGGCTCATGGGATAGGCGCTGTAGAACTTAACGCCCGCGGCCGCTCCGCCCATGGCCAGCGCGGTGTTCCCGCTGAGCACGGCATAGCGGTTGTCGGTCATGGGCAAGGGCATGGCGAAGGGCTGGAAATTCTGCGTGGCGTAATCGTAGCCGGCGCGCGCGACCGCGATATTTTCCTCGGCCACCGACTCTGCCTTCCTGCCGAACTGCTCGCGAATCACGCTCTCCAGCGACTGAAAGCCGACGCCCATCATGCTGAGCGCCGCTCCCATGGCCAGCGTATTCTGCGCCACTTTGTTGCGCGTGATGTCGGCCAGGGTGGAGACCGGCAGCGGGCAAAGCTGTACGCCCTCGCGCCGCCTGGCCCGGCCGGATGGTATCGGCGTTGTAGATGCACGCGCCCCCGCGGTCCGAGCAAGCTCAGGTGCCGCTCCATCGTGTCCTGTTCAGCGGGATCAGCAGGTCGATTCCGTCGCCCATGTTGGTGACCGGCTCGACGCCCGTGCGGATGGTCAGAAAGGTATGTCCGCCGCGAATGATCGACTGATAGGCGTTGTAGGCGTTCAGGTGCAGGCCGCGGCGGCTGAAAATCTTGGCGAAGATGTCGCCGGGGGTGGCAACACCCTGGCCGGCGGCGCCTCCAATGCCGATCGAAAACGTAGGCGTCATTATCCGCTCCGGAAATTGTCAGGATTCAGGCGGGGGCGTCTTGCCCCTTTACGCGAAAATCCTGCGTGCCGAGGACTCCCGCTTCCTGAAGTGCGAACCAGCATACACCCCGGAACGAACGATTCGACAGAGGGCGGACTCCTGCGGCGAAACCCCTCTTCCGTTTTGACGTCTCCGTCGCCGAAACGTCGATCCTCAACGGTCCAGGGACAGCGCGGTCCACGACTCCATCTCGCGCGCCATCTGGCGCACGCTGCCCTCCGATCCGGAAATTGTATTCAGCCAAAGAATGCGGCCAAGCCCGTCGAAGAGAATCGCCGCCGGCCAGCGGTCGATGGTGAATGGCTTCAGCGATGTGTCGGGCACAATCATCACCGGCAGTTTCGGCGGCAGTTGCGCGCGGAAGGTTCGCAGCGCCGCGAGGACCGTCGGGTTCGGAGCGTCTTCGCCGATGTTGGCGGCATACGAGGTCACCGCCACCACTTTCAACCCCGGTGTCACCTGATCGTGCGCCAGACGATCGATGGTCTTCTGAATCGCTCCCGCCGACGCGGGTCCCGCCAGCGAAAATACCAGCACCAGCGTCCGGTCGTCGAGCATGTGGATGGTCGTGTGATTACCTGAGCCGCGAACGATGCGGTGCGCCGCCGGATCGGCATCGTAGAGCAGAACCGAACGCGCCACCATCGCGCCGGAGGGCAGCAGTTCGGTCCCGTGCAGGGCGCGAACCGGGCTCGCCGTCTGAATCATCGCGTACCGTGTCAGCGCATCTTCAATCGCCGTGTAGTCCGGGCTGTGGGCGATCGCGTCGACAGCCACCAGCGCTTTCACCTGCGCGACAATTCTCTCCGCGGCCTCCGGCTGATAGGCCTGCCGCTGGGCATCGGCACAGCGCAGCGCGTCGCGCACCAGCATTGCCGCGTCCACCGCGTCGCCATTGCTGTGCAGCGAGCCGCTATGCGCCAGGGCATCGAGAATGTGCGGCAGCTGCTGCTCGTTCATGCGCTCGACCACCTTGAGATCGTCCGTCGCGTCGCCGGCTTCCGCGGCGTCGACGATCATATCGATGCCCAGGTGGATGCTGGCGTCATAGGGGTACAGGCTCAGCAGCGAATCGATCTGGCTCTCCGCAGAAGTAGGGGAGTGCAGACCGAGAAACGCGCGGATCAGCAGCAGACGTCCCACCTCCGGAGCCTTGGTCTGCGGCAGCCCGATGTAGTCGATCAGCGCCTCGCGAGCCGCCTCGAACTCCTGCCCGAAGACGCACAGCTTCCCCATGGCCAGCAGGTCTTCGCCTTCGAGGCTCTGCTGCGCCAGCCGCGCGCACTGCTGCCTGGCGCGCACAATGCCGACGCTCAGCGCCCACCTGTCGGCTTCGGTCAGATCATCGGGCGCGTTGCGCGCGTTGGTAAAGGGCTGCATCGCGTAGATATAGGCATCCTCAGGACTCATGGAGGGAGGCGTTGAGGGTGAGGGTGAGGGTGCGGCTGCCGTCGCCGACGCCCCGCTCTCGGCCGCCGGACCCGACGCAGGCGGCAGCGTGGATGGGGCGGGCGGAACCGCCGGAGATGCGGGGGGCGGCATTTGCTGGCTCAGGGCCGTTGCGCTGAGAGCGGCGAGCAGAAGAAGAGTCCGCATGGGGCGCAGCCTATCACGCCTGGCGGCCGCCCGGCATACGCGTGACTACGGCCAGAGTGCGTGCAGCAGGAACTCGCGATTCCCTTCCGCTCCCGTGGTGGGCGAGTCGATGATTTCGATGGCAGTGCCTCCCAGTTCATCCACGCAACGGCGCACCCGCTCCACGGCCAGCTGATGCGCCTGCGCATCGCGCACGATGCCGCCCTTGCCAACGTGCTCCCGGCCGGCTTCAAATTGCGGCTTGATGAGAATGACGGCTTCCAGCTTCGGCGCGCTGCCCGGACCCAACGCAGCCACCACCGCCGGCAGCACCAGGGTCGCTGAAATGAAAGAAACATCGACCGCCAGGAAAGAAATGCCACTCGGCAGATCGCCGGGGCTCAGCAGCCGCGCATTCGTCCGCTCCAACAGGGTCACGCGCGCATCGTCGCGCAGTGCCTGGGCGATCTGGCCGTATCCGGTATCGACAGCCAGCACGCGCGTTGCGCCATGTTGCAGCATGCAGTCGGTGAACCCTCCGGTCGATGCGCCTACGTCGAGGCAAAATCGCCGGCCCAGATCCACGTTCCAGTGCGCCAGCGCCGCCTCCAGTTTGAGGCCGCCGCGGCTGACATACCGCAGGTCGCCGCCCAGCAGACGCACCGGCGCGTCGGCGACAACCGCAGAGCCAGGCTTATCGACTTTCTGCTCCTTCACGAGCACGCGTCCGGCCAAAATGAGCGCCTGCGCCCGTTCCCGTGTCGCCGCGAGGCCGCGCTCCACCAGCAATTTATCGAGACGAATCTTCATTCGCGAAGCAAGCCGCATCCAGCGAGCCGCATCCAAATTGTTGACGGCGGGATTGCTTCATACCATTATCTCTTTCGATGGCTTCCGAAATTATGAAAGACGACGCTGATCATATTCGCCGCTTCCACCCATGGGCCTGGATCGGCTGGATCCTGGCCGTGCTCTCTCTCATCGCCGCTCTGGTCCTCGCGCATCACGTCGCCTTCCTCCGGCAGCAGCTCAACCTGTCGGAGGGCGATGCCTCGCTGTTGCGCGTGCAGCTCAACCACGCCAACCAGATCGTCGCGGTGCTCACCTCGCCGGAGTCCGCGCACATCGTGCTGACGGAGACGCGGCAGCCGCCGCATCCGGTTGGCCAGGTCAGCTGGCTGGCCGGCAAAGGCGCGCTGGTCTTCGTCGCCGGAGGCCTGCGCCCCATTCCGGCGGGCAGGATCTACGAACTGTGGCTGATTCCGGCGCACGGCAAGGCGCCTGTCCCGGCCGGGCTGTTTCGTCCCGACCGCGACAATGGCGCCACGGTGGTGCTGCCGGCGCTGCCCGCGAACACCGAGGCGAAGAGTTTTCTCGTCACCATCGAGCCGGGCCACGGGTCGGAAACACCGTCGCTGCCCATCGTGATGCAGGGCCAGTGACCAGCACGATACACTGCTGTTTCCTGCTCCCGATGGGCGCAGAAAGCGCTGGAATTTTCAATCAACGATGAGCTCGAAGGAACTGGTCACACTCGCAGTCGACATTGGCGGCACCGGCCTCAAGATGCTCGCCCTGGACCAGGAAGGCAAGCCTCTCACGGACCGCCTGCGTGTTCCCACACCCAGCCCGGCTACGCCCTCTCGCCTGCTGAGCGCGCTCGATGCGCTGCGCAAACAGATGCCGGCCTTCGACCGCGTCAGCGTCGGCTACCCCGGAGTCATCAAACAGGGCGTTGTGCTCACGGCCGCGAATCTGCACCCGAAATGGATCGGGTATCCGCTGCGGGCCGTCCTTTTCAAGCGCTGGGAAAAACCGGTGCGCGTCGCCAACGATGCCGCGGTGCAGGGTTACGGAGCCATCCAGGGCCACGGCGTCGAAATGATCATCACCCTCGGCACCGGCATGGGCTCGGCCATCTTCACCGGCGGCCATTTATGTCCCGGCCTCGAGCTGGGACACCATCCCTGGCTCAAAAAAACCTACGAGGATTACCTCGGGCGCCGCGGCCTGGAGAAATTCGGCAAGAAGAAGTGGAACAAGCTGCTGCAGCTGGCGATTGCCCAGACCGAGGCCACCTTCAACTGGGACCACCTCTACCTCGGCGGCGGCAACACCAAGCTGGTGAGGATGAAGGCCCGCCCCAACATCTCCATCGTCTCCAACCTCGACGGCCTGTTGGGCGGCGTGGCGCTGTGGCGCTACGACGAGTGAAGCTCAGCGTGAGACGGCGTGCTCGGCGTGCAGCCGCTGCAGCGGATTCACCGTCAGCTTCCTCTGCTGCAGCGCACCGATACCTTCCGCCGCCGCCCGCGCCGCCGCCATGGTAGTAATGGTCGGAACCCGCGCCAGCACCGCAGCCCGGCGAATCGCCTTCTCGTCGAAGAAAGGATCCTGTCCGCGCGGCGTGTTCACGATCAGCTGAATGCGGTCGCCCTTGATCAGATCGACGACGTTGGGCCGGCCTTCCTTCACCTTGTAAACCCGCTCCACCATCATGCCGGCCTTCTCGATGGCGTTGGCCGTGCCTTCCGTGGCCACCAGATGAAATCCCAGCTCGACGTACTGGCGCGCGAGATTGACCAGGCCGGACTTGTCGCGGTCGCTCACGCTGAAGAAGACCGTCCCTTTCAGCGGCAACTGCTGGCCGGCGGAGAGCTGCGCTTTGGCAAAAGCTTCGCCGAAGTTATCCGCCACGCCCATCACTTCGCCGGTGGACTTCATCTCCGGGCCCAGCACCGTATCGACACCGGGAAATTTGCTCCACGGGAAGACCGGCGACTTCACGTAATAATGCGTTCCGGTGCCCAGATCTTTGTCGTCCACGTCCAGAAACTCCCGCAGCCGCCGCCCGGTCATCAGCCGCGAGGCGATCTTGGCCAGCGGGACGCCCGTCGCCTTCGAAACGTAGGGCACGGTGCGCGAGGCGCGCGGGTTCACTTCGATGACGAACACCTTATCCGGCTGCCCCGCTCTGCGCTGAATCGCAAACTGCAGGTTGACCAGGCCGATCACATTGAGGGCCAGCGCCAGCCGCCGCGTGTAGCCGCGGATCGTCTCCAGCGTCGCCGCAGCCAGATCGACGGCGGGCAGCACGCACGACGAATCGCCGGAGTGGATGCCGGCTTCCTCGATGTGCTGCATGATGCCGGCGATCACCACGTCCTTGCCGTCGCACAGCGCATCCACATCGACTTCGACAGCGTCCTCGAGGAAGTGATCGACCAGCACCGGCCGCTCCTGCGAATACTCCACCGCTTCCTTCATGTAGCGCGAGACGCTTTCGCGGTCGAAGGCGATAACCATAGCCCGTCCGCCCAGCACATACGACGGCCGCACCAGCACCGGATACCCGATGCGCTCCGCGCCCTCCAGCGCTTCTTCGACGCTGGTCGCGATCACGCCGGGCGGCTGCGGAATTTGTAACTCCTCCAGTAACTTTCCGAAGCGCTTGCGGTCTTCCGCGAGATCGATCGACTCCGGCGACGTTCCCAGGATCGGCACACCGGCCGCCTTCAGCCGCAGCGCAAGGTTCAGCGGTGTCTGCCCGCCAAACTGCACAATCATGCCCACCTCGGCCCCGCCGGAAGCCTCGTGCTCATACACGGCCAGCACATCTTCGAGCGTCAGCGGCTCGAAGTAAAGCCGGTCGCTGGTGTCGTAGTCCGTCGAAACCGTCTCCGGATTGCAGTTGACCATGATGGTCTCGTAGCCGTCTTCCTTGAGCGCGAAGGCAGCGTGGCAGCAGCAGTAGTCAAACTCGATGCCCTGCCCGATGCGATTGGGTCCGCTGCCCAGGATGATTATTTTGCGATTCGCTGTCGGAGGCGCCTCGTCCTCTTCGTCGTAGCTGGAGTAGAGATACGGCGTGAAGCTTTCAAACTCCGCCGCGCAGGTATCCACCAGCTTGAAGACCGGCCGCAATCCAAGCCGGCTGCGCAGATTGCGCACCTCCTCGACACCTTCATTGCCCGGCAGCGACCACACTTCCGCCAGGCGTTCGTCGGAGATGCCGAGACGCTTCGCCTTTCGTAACTGTTCCGGTGACGTATTCGCCGGGCCGCCCTGCTCGATCGCCGTCGTGTTGTCGACAATTTCCTTGATCTGGAACAGAAACCACGGATCCATCGACGTCAGGCGCGCCACGTCCCGCACCGAGAGACCCTGCTGAAACGCGAAACGAATGTAGCTGAGCCGCTCCGGCTGCGGCGTCACCAGCTTCTGCGTCAGGCGCCGCCGCTCCAGTACCTCCGCGCCGGCTTTCTTCCCCGTCTCCAGCGAACGCATTGCCTTCATCAGCGCTTCCTTGAAGGTGCGGCCGATGGCCATCACTTCGCCTACCGACTTCATCTGCGGCCCCAGGTTTTCATCCGCTCCGGGAAACTTCTCGAACTGCCACTTGGGTATTTTCACCACCACGTAGTCGATGGTCGGCTCGAAGCAGGCCGGCGTCATCTTCGTGATGTCGTTGGGAATCTCATCGAGCGTGTAGCCCACCGCCAGCCGGGCCGCAATCTTCGCGATCGGAAATCCCGTCGCCTTCGAAGCCAGCGCCGAAGAGCGCGAGACGCGCGGGTTCATCTCGATCACGGTCATGCGTCCGGTGTTCGGATGCACCGCGAACTGCACGTTCGAGCCGCCGGTCTCAACGCCGATTTCCCGCATCACGCGAATCGCCGCATCGCGCATGGACTGGTATTCGCGGTCGGTCAGCGTCTGCGCCGGCGCGACGGTGATGGAATCGCCGGTGTGCACGCCCATAGGATCCATGTTCTCGATGGAGCAGATGACGATGACGTTGTCGGCGAGGTCGCGCATCACCTCCAGCTCGAATTCTTTCCAGCCGAGGACCGACTCTTCGATGAGACATTCGTGCACCGGCGAAAGATCGAGCCCGCGCGCCAGAATCTCCATCAGCTCTTCGCGGTTGTAGCCAATTCCGCCGCCCGAGCCGCCCAGCGTGAACGATGGGCGGATGATCACCGGGAATCCGATCTTGGTGGCGAAATCGAGCCCGTCGCGCAGGTTGTTCACCAGCGCCGAACGCGGCACGTCGAGGCCAATGCGCGTCATCGCGTCCTTGAAGAGCAGGCGGTCTTCGGCCTTCTTAATGGCTTCGAGCTTGGCGCCGATCAACTCCACGCCATAGCGGTCGAGGATGCCGGCGTCCGCCAATTCAACGGCAAGGTTCAGCGCCGTCTGGCCACCAACCGTCGGCAGCACGGCGAATTTGCCGCCGCGACCGTCACCCTTCAGCATCTCCGACTCGATGCGGATCACCTCTTCGAGATAATCCTTCGTCAGCGGCTCGATGTAGGTGCGGTCGGCAAGCTCGGGATCGGTCATGATGGTGGCCGGGTTCGAGTTCACCAGCACGACCTCATAGCCCTCAGCCTTGAGGGCTTTGCAGGCCTGCGTGCCGGAATAGTCGAATTCGGCGGACTGGCCGATCACGATCGGACCGGATCCGATCACAAGAATTTTGCTGATGTCGTTGCGGCGTGGCATTTAGCTGTGGCGCCCTCTTGTTATGAATGGGATCTCGGCGTCGGCGTCGTGACGTGGCTGGACTTTAGCCGCACCTGGTCGTTTCAAATTGTGTTGAAGGGGCACGGCTTCAGCCGTGCCGACAGTATTGAACTTTGAAGCGGGCTTTAGCCCCTGAGGGATGGAATCCACTTTCCAGCCAGCGTGCGCAGATGAATAGGGATAATCGGTTGGAGTATTGCAGAGGCTTCTCTTAACCGCATTCAAATGAATGTAGTGGATATGTATGTCGCAATCATCGCAATCGCGAATGCGATGGTCGGAGAATCCCCGTTGCCAGATTTCCATACTTGACCCGAGTTCAACCCTGGCTCGATAGGAAAAACTACCCTTGATCAGCTGTATCGCGCGCTCCAGGGCGGTCAGCGGCGTGATCAACAAATGAAAATGGTCTGGCATCAGGACGAATTCGTGGAGAAGATATGCTTTGCCGCGATAGGAGAGGAGCGTTTGAAAGAAGAGCCTGGCCCACGGCTGCGCGTGGAATAAAGCGCGCCTTTGCCACGTTTCAGACGTGACAAAATAAGTCTGCGAGTTGTGGGTCACGTGCTCGCGCGCGGGTTTCAAAACCTTCCCTCAGGGGCTAAAGCCCATTTCCCTCGTTGACCCTAACGGCACGGCTGAAGCCGTGCCCCTTCAAAACATTCACACCCTTAGTCCGCGGGATCGAGCCCTTTATCCGGGATCGAAGGCCTGGGCATCATGCTTTCATCGTCCACGCCCTTAGTCCGGGATCGAAGCCTGGGCATCATGCTTTTCATCGTGGGCAGCTTCCAGGCACCGAAAATTCTGCGTTCACCCCTTCCACTCCTCCATCATCTTGCGGAAGTCGCGGAAGAGGTAATGCGAATCGTGGGGGCCGGGGCTGGCTTCGGGGTGGTACTGAACGCTGAACAGCGGCAGCGTCCGGTGGCGCAGACCTTCGAGCGTGTTGTCGTTCAGGTCGATGTGCGTCAGGTCCACTTCGTTGGTGTTGATCGAGTCCGGATCGACGGCGAAGTTGTGATTGTGGCAGGTGATCTCCACCTTGCCCGTATCGTTGCTCTTCACCGGATGATTTCCGCCGTGATGGCCGAACTTCAGCTTGTAGGTCTTGCCGCCCAGCGCCAGGCCGATCAGCTGATGCCCCAGGCAGATGCCGAAGATCGGCTTGCGCCCGGCCAGCTTGCGGATGCTCTCCTGCGCGTAGGTCACCGGCTCCGGATCGCCCGGGCCGTTGGAGAGAAAAATGCCGTCCGGCTTCAGCGCCAGCACATCTTCGGCCGAGGTCTGCGCCGGAACCACCGTCACCCGGCAGCCCTCCTGCGAAAGCATGCGCAGGATATTTTTCTTGATGCCGTAGTCGTACGCCACCACGTGCAGATCAGGACGCGCGATTTTCGGGGCATCCGGCCGCAGCGGATCGGGACCATCCTGCTCCCACTCGTAGCGGTCCTTCGTCGAGACCGCGGTGGCGAGATCCGTGCCGTCCATCTTGCGGATGGACCGAGCCTTCTCGATCAGCACGTCGGGATTCGTCTCCACTGTCGAGATCACGCCGCGCATCACGCCGTGGTTGCGCAGGTGCCGCACCAGCGCGCGCGTATCGATCTCGGAAATGACGGGGACCTGCCAGCGCTCCAGATACTCGTCGGCGACCTGCTGCGAGCGCCAGTTGGAGCTGATGGGCGAGAATTCCCGCGTCACCAGCCCTTCGATATAGGGTCTGCGGGCTTCGTTATCGGCGTCGTTGGTGCCGTAGTTGCCGATCTGAGGATTGGTGAGAACGACGATCTGCCCGGCATACGAAGGGTCAGTGAAGATTTCCTGATAGCCGGTCAGCGATGTATTAAAAACAACTTCTCCGCGGCATTCGCCCTGGGCGCCGTAGCCGTCGCCCCTGAAGATGCGCCCATCTTCGAGCGCAAGGATTGCCTGCATGGACACTCCATCGAGTGGATTCTTCTGATTCTATCAGGGAGTGGCCGCTCAATTGCCCTCACGGATCGTGAATTCCGCAAATCTCTGCCTGGAAAAAAAGAAGGTCCGCCGCAGCGGACCCTCTGTCACGACACCGCGTCCTCAATTGTGCGGTTGTGGCTGCTGCGACGGCGGCGGTTGAGGCTGTCCCGGCTGCGGCGGCTGTCCCTGCTCCTGTTTCTCGAGTTGCTGCTGCTGGGTTGGAGCCGCCACTTCCGGCTCCTGCTTTGCCGGCTCGAGGCCGGGAATCACCGGCGCGGTGTGAATCTGTCCGGTTGCGGCATCGACAATCGAAATGCCGTAACGGTCGAGGGTGCTGGCCAGGGTCTCCTCCAGCGCCGCGCGATCGGTGGCGTAGCGGGCGCGGGCCGCGATCAGTTGCGCGTCCGCCGCTGCCAGACTGCGCTGCTGCTGCAGGACGTTCGCCGTCGTCGACGCTCCCAGATGCAGCTTCTTGACCTCCGCATCCAGGCTCTGCTGGTTGTAATACTGATTCGCCGTCAGCGAAGTCACCGCTGCGCGGTCGTTGGTCAGCGCGTACTGCTGGCTGATCACATTCATCCGAATCTGAATGTAGAGCTGCTGCAGGCGCATTTCTTCCTGGCGATACTCGATCTGCGACTGCGCCTGGGTGGCCTGTGCGGCGCGGTTGCGGATGGGAACGCTCAGGTTCACCACCACGCCCTTGTTGGGTCCGGTGCTGTTGAAGAGATTGCTGAATACGGTGCTGTAACCGGTGGTGCCGAACATGGAGCAATCCGTCGGCGGAAGGCCGAAGCTCGCCAGCGCTGTCGGGCAACTTGGGCTCACCGCACCGCCCAGCGCCGTAGCGCCATAGAACGCCTGCAGATCGAGGACCGGCAGCAGCGCATTTTTTGTCCCCTTCAGCGTGATCTGATCGTTTTTCAGAGTGAGCATGGCCTGCTCGATCGACGGGCTGTTGGCGTCCGCCTCGCGCACCAGATCGTCCACCGCCATGTGCTCTTCAGGCGTCTCCGCCAGGCTGATGCGATCGGTGGGAATTACGGGAGCATTCGCCAGACTGGGATCGTCAAGATTCCGGGCGATGGCCTGTTTCATCGTAAGCTGCTGGTATTCGAGCGTATTCTGCGCCTGGATCAGCGCCTGCTGATCGGTGGCCATCTGGCTCCTGGCATTGACCACGTCGAGGGGCGCCATGCTGCCGATCTGCAGTTGCTTCTCGTTGTCCTGCTCGATGCGTGTGGATTGGTCGAGCGCGTGCTGCTTCGACTGCACGTCCTCGTAGGCGCTGACCAGGCCCCAGTAAATGTTCTCCACCTGGTTGATGGTGTACAGCAGCTGCGCGCGAAAGATGGAGTCTGCAATGCGGCGATCGTTCTTGGCCTGCACGATAAAGCGTCCATTCACTCCCCAGCCAAATCCCTGCAGCAAATGCTGGGTCAGCGTGGCCGTGAAGCTCGATTGCAGCGCGGGACTGAAAAAGCTGAAGAGGTTGTCGGTGGTCAGGCGGGAATTCTGGAACCCGATCTGCAGAGCGGTTCCGGAAGCGAAGCCCTCGGTGTAGGTGAAGTTATAAGTGTCGGTGTTCTGATTGATTGCCGGCAGGCCTCCGGAGAAGATCGGACTCTGCTCGGGAATGATCTGGCGGTTCAATTCGATGGTTCCGGTAAGGACCGGGTCGCGATTTTCCGGCGTGGGACCGGCGCCATTGGTGGTCAGCGCAAGACCACCCGGGCCAGTTCCTGCCACGCTGGAAGTGCCCGTGGTCGTACCCGGGCCGCCGCCGACCGAACTGACCGAGGCTGTCGACCCGCCCTGGGTTGCGGTAATCAGGCCGCTGTTGATGCCGGTGATGATCGCGCCTGACTTCGCGCGCAACAGATCCACATCCGCGACATCCAGATTCAGCCGCTGAATGGCGATGTCGTAATTATTCTGCAGCGCCAGCAGAACCGCGTCGCCGAGGCTGAGATAGATCTTTCCGTTTTTCACCAGCTGATCGAGCTGCAGCGAGTTCGCAAAATTCGGCGCCTGCACAGTGGTTGGCGAATAGGGCGCCAGGGGATTGCGCCAGTAACCGCGCGGCTTCGAGAAATCGCGCGGCGTGTCGCGCATATAAAGCGGCTGCGTGAAGTTTGGCGTCGGCTCCGGCGGCAGGCCCGGCGCCGCGGGCGCGTTCTGCTGCGGCACCTGCCCATAGGAGGGCGCTGTGCCGGCCAGCACACAGCCAATCGCCGCCGCCGCTTTCAGCTTCGCAAACAGGGTACTTTGATTTTTCTCGCGACAGTTACGGGAAACTAACATGGACCGTCTCCACTCCTCTGAACAACGTGGTGCACACATTCAGGCACACTTCACACACATGCGCACTGCAGGCTCGAGTACCGCTTTGGCTCCTCTGCTATACGCGGCAGGTCCGGGCCTGGTTCCGTAAACTCATACACACGATCAGGAAAGCTGAGTATATCGCAGCACTTCTGATGTTCCCGGAGTTTCCGCTGATGCGAAAAGGTATCGGTAACCTAAGTAAAAAAGTGCGCCAAAAAAGTTAATTTATGCACGCAGGCAGTCCATTACATACCGGAACCAACTGGAAGCTCGTCCTCGCCTATGACGGCACCGATTTCTATGGCTGGCAGGTGCAGCCGGATCGCGTCACCATTCAGGGTGAGTTGGCGGACGCGATCGAGCGCGTCACCGGCGAGCGCGTTTTGCCGCAGGGCAGCGGCCGCACCGATGCCGGGGTCCATGCGCGCGGCCAGGTGGCTTCCTTCTTTCTGAACGCGGGTATCCCCGAAGCGAATTTGCCGCGGGCTCTCAACCGCACCTTGCCGGAGGCGATCCGCGTGCTCAGCGCGCACCATGCTGCTCGGGAATTCCACGCGCGCCACTCCGCGCAGGCCAAGACGTATGAGTATCGCCTCTACCGTGGAGAGGTCTGTCCACCGTGGAGCGCGCGCTTTGCCTGGGCGCTGCACTGGCCTCTCGATTTTGCGCGCATGCAGGCAGCAGCGGAACTTATCATCGGAACCCACGACTTCTCTTCCTTTGCCGCCAGCGATCCCGACCTGACGACCCGCGCCTCAGCCGAAGACTTCGACGCGCCGAAGGTCGAAGGAAACATCCGCACGATCTACCAGTCGCAATGGCGCGAGGAGGCCGATCTGTTGGTCTACCGCGTCCGCGGCAACGGCTTCCTCCACCACATGGTGCGCAATCTGGTCGGCACCTTCGTGGATGCGGGGCGAGGCCAGATCGGGCCCGAAGATATGCTCCGCATTCTCGCCGAGCGCTCGCGCTCCGCAGCCGGAGCGACCGCCCCCGCGCGCGGCCTCTTCCTCGACAGCGTCGAATATTAATCCGAGTGCTACGCTGAAATTCCATGGCATCGACTGCGCCTGCATCCGCACTCATCGCTCGGCTCGCCGCCGACCGGCGTGTGCACCAGGCCTTCCAGTGGCTGCACCTGCAGGAGCAGCGGATCATGCAATGGCAGGCGGATCTGGTGCGCGTGCCCGCGCCCCCCTTCGGCGAAGGTCCCCGCGCAGCCTGGCTGCTCGCGCGCTTTCGCGAACTGGGCCTCGAGGATCCCCGCATCGACGAGGCCGGCAATGTCCTGGCTGTGTATACGGGCATGGATGCGGCATCCCCGAGTGTGCTGGTGTCGGCGCACATCGATACCGTCTTCCCCGCCGGCACGCCCATTGAGCCGGTGCTGCGCGGCTCGCGGCTCGAGGCTCCGGGAGCCTGCGACAACGGTGCGGGGGTAGCGGCGGTGCTGGCCGTGGCAGCCGCCATGCGCCAGGCACAGGTTTCCACCGCCTGCAATGTGCTCTTCATCGGCAACGTGGGCGAAGAGGGCGAAGGCGATCTGCGCGGCATGCGGCACATCTACCGCGAGGACGGGGAGTTCGGCGCACGCGAAACGATTGCCGCCCATGTGGTTCTCGACGGCGCGGGCCACGAGTCCGCGGTCACGCATGCGCTCGGCAGCCAGCGTTATCTCGTCACCATCCAGGGGCCGGGAGGCCATTCGTGGACGGACGCAGGCCGCCCCAATCCCATCGTCATCCTCAGCCATGCCATCCAGCGATTCTCTGAAGTCCCTCTGCCCGACCACCCACGCACCACGGTCAACGTGGGCACCATCGAAGGCGGCACGGCCATCAATGCCATTCCTGAACAGGCCACAGCGCGCTTCGATCTGCGCTCCACGCAGCCGGAGCAATTGATCCGCCTGGAGGTGCAGCTGCACCGCGCGGTTGAAGATGCGGTGCTGGCCGCCGGCAACGGAGCGCGTCCCGACGTCCTCGGCATTCGCTTCAGCATCGACAAGATCGGCGACCGGCCTGCGGGTCAGCTCACGCCTGGCTCCCGGCTGCTGGAGACGCTGCGCGCCGTCGATCGCCATCTCGCCATCCGCCATGAGGCGCGGGTCGCGTCGACCGATGCGAATATCCCGCTCTCCCTGGGCGTCCCCGCAGTCAGCATCGGCGCCGGCGGGGAGGGCGGCGGCATCCACACCTTCGCGGAGTGGTACGACAGCCGCGGACGCGACCTCGGGCTGCGCCGCATCCTCCTTCTCCTGCTCGGTCTCGCCGGACCGTTGGACTGAGCCCTCGTGAAAGCCGCCTCCCTCCTGCTCGCCATGCTGACGACCGCCCCCTTCGCACCCGCGCAGCCGCATCCCGCAGCCGACGCCATCTACTACCACGGCAACATCCTCACCGGCGTCGATCTCGAGTCGCCCCATCCCCAGCGCGTCTCCGCTCTCGCCGTCGCCCACGGAGAGATCCTCGCGGCCGGGTCGGACTCCAGCTTGATTGCGCAATATAAGGCTGAGGGCACAAAGCTGATCGACCTGCACGGCGCGTTCGTCATGCCGGGATTCAACGACGCCCACGCCCACCTCGGCATGGGCGGCCGGATCCTTCTCTCGGTCGATCTCCTCGGAGTGAAATCCCTGGCCGAAATGCAGGCGCGCATCCGCGCCGCCGCGGAAAAAGCGCCGTCCGGACAGTGGCTCAGCGGGGGAGGATGGGATCACACGCTGTGGCCCGGCGCCCGGCTCCCGGATCGCCACGACATCGACGCAGCCGCCCAGGGGCACCCGGCGCTCTTCACCCGCGTCGACGGCCACATCGCCATCGCCGACTCCGCCGCTCTGGCCGCGGCCGGCATCATCGCATCGACGCAGCCGCCGCAGGGCGGCGAAATCGATCATGGCCTGGACGGCCAGCCCACCGGCATCCTGCGCGAGACTGCACAGTCGCTGGTCAAGGTGCCTCCGCCATCACCCCGGCAGCGCCGCCGCGGCCTCGAACTCGCCCTCCAGGACGCCATCTCCCACGGGGTGACCACCGTACAGGATTTCTCTGACTGGGACGACTTCCTCGTCTTCGAGCAAATGGAACGCGAAGGCAAGCTGCCGGTGCGCATCTCGGAATGGATCCCCTTCGCGGAGCCCGTAGCGCAGGAACTGCAGCAGCAGGCCGAGCACGCGAAGACCGACCGCATGCTGCACACCACCATGCTGAAGGGCTTTATGGATGGCTCGCTCGGCTCCCGCACCGCCGCCATGAACGCGCCCTACGCCGACGATCCCGGCAACTCCGGCATTCCGCGCTTTCGGCAGGACCAGCTCAACGCCATGTCCATCGAGCGCGCCAAAGCCGGGTTCCAGATGGGCTTCCACGCCATTGGGGATCGCGCCGTGGAGATGGCGCTGAACGCCTTCGCTGCCGCCGAGGCCGCCCTCCAGCCGCCGCCGCCAGCTCCGGGCCCGCATCCCCCGACCTTCCACCACGGCGGCCAGCCCCGGCCCGAGCCCGAGGTCAAAATGGCCATCCGGGCGCCGTGGCGCAATCTGCGCTACCGCATCGAGCACAGCCAGGTGGTTGGCCCCGGCGACTTTGCCCGTTACCGGCAGCTGGGCGTCATCGCCTCCATGCAGCCCAACCATCTGCTGACCGATATGGCCTGGGCCGGCCAGCGCCTCGGCCCCGAGCGCTCTCCGTACGCCTACGCCTGGAAGTCCTTCCTCGATGCGGGTGTGCCCCTGGCCTTCGGCACAGACTACCCCGTCGAGCCGATTACCCCCTTCCGTGGCGTCTACGCCGCGGTCACGCGCATGAACGAAGCGGGCACCATGAGCTTCCATCCGGAGCAGACGCTGACCATCTGGCAAACGCTCTACGCCTACACTCAGGGTTCGGCCTTCGCCGAGTTTGCCGAAGGATGGAAGGGCCAGCTCGCCCCCGGCTTCGTCGCCGATTTCGTCGTGCTCGACCGCGACCTGACGGCGATTGCTCCCCGGCAGATCCTCGGCGCCGCCGTGCTCCGCACCGTGGTCGGCGGCAGGACCGTCTACACCCGCCCCTGATATTCGATTCCGACGCGGGTGCGCTCAGGCCCCGCTCAGCCGCCGTTCAACCTTGCTCCGTAGCCGCCCGCTGAATTTACAGTGGCCCCTCCGCCTCCCCAGGTACAATCGAAGGGATACCCTACTCAGGAGACTCCCCACGATGGCTACAGCCACCCTGGAACGCAACGCCGCCGCCTATAAAGTCGCTGACCTCTCGCTCGCCGACTGGGGCCGCAAAGAAATTTCCATTGCCGAGCACGAGATGCCTGGCCTCATGGCCATTCGACGCAAGTACGCCGCGGAAAAGCCGCTCGCGGGCGTGCGCGTCTCGGGTTCGCTGCACATGACTATTCAGACCGCTGTCCTGATCGAGACGCTGGCCGACCTCGGCGCCACCGTCCGCTGGGCCAGCTGTAACATCTTCTCCACCCAGGACCACGCTGCGGCCGCCATTGCCGCCGCCGGCGTTCCCGTCTTTGCGTGGAAGGGCGAGAGCCTCGAGGAATACTGGTGGTGCACCCTGCAGGCGCTTACCCACACCGATGGCAAAGGCCCCCAGCTCATCGTCGACGACGGCGGCGACGCCACCCTGCTCATCCACAAAGGCTATGAGCTCGAAGACGGCGACACCTGGGTCAACACCCCCTCCTCCAACGAGGAAGAGCAGGTCATCAAGAACCTCATGAAGGAGGTTCACGCGGAGGATCCGCAGCACTGGCATAAGGTGGTGCGCGAGTGGCGCGGCGTCTCCGAAGAGACCACCACCGGCGTACACCGTCTCTACAAGATGAAGGAGCAGGGCAAGCTGCTGATCCCGGCCATCAACGTCAACGACTCGGTCACGAAATCGAAGTTCGACAACCTCTACGGCTGCCGCGAATCGCTGGCCGACGGCATCAAGCGTGCCACCGACGTCATGGTTGCGGGCAAGGTCGCCGTCATCTGCGGTTACGGCGATGTGGGCAAGGGCTCGGCGCACTCGCTGCGTGGCATGGGCGCGCGCGTTATCGTCACCGAAATCGATCCCATCAATGCGCTGCAGGCCGCCATGGAAGGCTTCGAGGTCACGACCATCGAGGACACCCTGGGCCGTGGCGACATTTACGTCACCTGCACCGGCAACGTCGACATCATCACCTTCGACCACATGAAGCAGATGAAGGATCAGGCCATCGTCTGCAACATCGGGCACTTCGATAACGAGATCCAGATGGATCGTCTGAATCAGGCTGCGGGCGTGAAGAAGATCAACATCAAGCCGCAGGTCGATCAGTACACGTTCCCGGCCGAGGGCAAGAAGCCGGAGCACAGCATCTTCATCCTCGCCGAAGGCCGCCTGGTGAACCTGGGCTGCGCCACCGGCCACCCCAGCTTCGTGATGAGCAACAGCTTCGCCAACCAGACCCTGGCGCAGCTCGATCTCTGGAAGAACCGCGATACCTACACCATCGACGTCTACACGCTGCCCAAGCGGCTCGACGAAGAAGTGGCGCGGCTGCACCTCGAAAAAATCGGCGTGAAGCTGACGAAACTCACACCCGCCCAGGCCGAGTACATCGGCGTCTCCCCCGACGGGCCCTACAAGTCGGAGCACTACCGCTACTGAATCCACTTTGCCGCTGCAGGCGGGAACCCGGAAACAGGTCTTCCGCCTTCAGACGGCACCACAGGCTCAACACCCTATGGATTCCTCGCCAGGTCTCTCGTTTGAGTTGTTCCCGCCGCGTACGCCCGAAGGCGTCGCGAAGCTGCCTGCGGTCATCGGGCGGCTCGCCGAAGTGCAGCCCGACTACTTCTCCATCACCTACGGCGCCGGGGGTTCCGATCAGGAAGGCACCTACGAGACCATGATGACGGTGGTCCGTCACACCGGCATAGAGGCCGCGCCGCACCTGACCTGCGTCGGTTCCACGCGCTCGCACATCGCTGCCCTGCTCGATCGCTATCGCGAGGCGGGCGTGAAGCGCATCGTTGCGCTGCGCGGGGATCTGCCCGCCACCGCGATGACGGCCGCCGCGCCAGGCGATTTTCACTACGCCAACGAACTGGTCAGCTTCATTCGCGAGACCCATGGCGACTTCTTCAGGATTGAAGTCGCGGCCTATCCCGAGATGCATCCGCAGGCGTCCGATCCCTGCGCCGACTTCGACAACTTCCAGCGCAAGGTGGATGCCGGCGCGGATGGCGCTCTGACCCAGCTCTTCTTCAACGCCGAGGCCTACTTCGATTTCATGGCTCGCTGCGAGAAGGCCCGCATTCGCATTCCCATTGTGCCTGGCATTATGCCCATCACCGGCTTCGCCAACACGGTGCGCTTCTGCGGAGGCTGCGGCGCCGATCTGCCGCGCTGGGTGCGCGTGCGCCTGGAGCAGCTGCAGGATGACAAGGTGGCCCTGCTCGACTTCGGCATCGGCGTGGTCACCCGCCTCTGCGAAACCCTGCTGCGCAATGGAGCCCCGGGCCTGCACTTCTACACCATCAACCAGGCCGAACCGACACTGCGCCTGTGCCAGAGCCTCGCCCTGACGGTGTCCGCATAAGCAGAGCGCGGAGAAGAAATCGCTGTTGGCAGGGGCACAGCCTGAGACAAACCAATGCGGGTGCGATTCCGAGACATGGGAATTGCGCGAAGCGCAACCCGGAAAGCTGATCCAGAGCACCGTGATCAGGGCACGATCGTCACTGCGCCGCTTCGGCCAGCACCTTTTTGTAGACCGGCGACAGTTCCCGCAGCCGCGCCACCGCGGCCGGCACCATCTCCAGCGCGGTGTCGATATCCGCATCGGTATTCTGCTTCGTCAGGCTGAAGCGCAGACTTGCGCGGGCGTCGTGGTTCGACAGCCCCATCGCCTTCATCACGTGCGAAGGCTCGGTCGATCCGGAGGAGCACGCCGACCCGCCCGAAACGGCCAGCCCCTTGAGATCCAGCGCGATCACCAGCGCCTCGCCTTCCAGATGGCGGAAGCAGAGATTCGTGGTGTTGGGCACGCGCGGCTGGGCTGCCCCGTTCACCACGCATTCATCGATCTTCGCGAGCAGTCCCTGCTCCAGGCGGTCACGCCGCACCCCCATCGTCTCGACCGTTCCATCCTCGAGACCGGCCAGCGCCAGCTCCGCCGCCCTGCCCAGCCCCACGATGCCGGCAACGTTCTCGGTCCCCGCGCGCCGCTGGCGCTCGTGGGCTCCGCCGAAGAACAGCGGCTCAAAGCGCGTGCCGCGCCGCACATAAAGAATCCCGATTCCCTGCGGCGCATGCAGCTTGTGGCCGGAGAGGCTGAGCAGGTGGCAGCCAATCGCCGTCACATTGATGGGAATTTTGCCGGCTGCCTGCACGGCGTCGGTGTGGAAGTGCGACCTCGGCCTCGGCCGCGATTTTGCCGATGTGCTCGACCGGCTGAATCACGCCCGTCTCGTTGTTGGCCATCATCACGCTGATCAGCTTCGTGTTCGGCTTCAGCGCGCGATACACGTCAAAGGGATCGACCACGCCCGCCGCCGAAACCGGCAGAAACGTGACGTCAATCCCGCGCTGCTGCGCCTTCTGCGCCGAATGCAGCACGGCATGATGTTCGATCGACGAGGTGATCAGGTGATCGCCGGGACGCAGCACGCCAAAAATCGCCGTGTTGTCGCTCTCCGTGCCGCCGGAGGTGAAGACGATCTCGGTCGGGGCGGCAATGCAGCAGCGCGGCCACGTGCTCGCGCGCACGCTCGACCGCGGCGCGCGCGTGTTGGCCGTGCTGGTGAATCGAGGAGGCGTTGCCGAAGCGAATCGATGAAGAATGGCCGCATCGCATCGAACACCTCGGGCAGAAGAGGCGTGGTGGCGTTGGCGTCCATGTAAATGCGTCGCATCTTTCCATTGTAGCGGCGCAGCACGCCGGACACATCAGGATTCAGCCGGCGAAATCCCGCCACCTGAGGTGCGGAAAAAGTCGATTTTGAAGGGGAGAAGTCGCCCCTCGGAGACCTGGAGCCTGTTATTAATTTTCCCGCGGGTGGCGCCGGGAGCCAGTTTTTCTCAGTTCGAGAAGCGAGGAGCGACGAATATCGCCAGGGCCGAGACGGCGAGTTACGGTTTCCGGCAAAGGTACCTTCGGGAAAGCCGGTGTTACGCTCATGAGCGTCAGCACTCACCCTATAATCCCCGCATGTCTGCGCTTCGTTTGCTTCCTCTCGTCTTCGCGCTGGCAGTGGTCGCGCCTGCTCAGCACACAATCTCGTTTGCGGCTGACGATGGCGGCCAGGTCTGTGCCGACCTCTATGGTCACGGGAAAAAGGCCGTAGTGCTCGCGCACGGCGGCCAATTCAACAAGGAGAGTTGGCGGAACCAGGCATCGTCCCTCGCAGCGGCAGGATTCCGCGTGCTGGCAATTGACTTCAGGGGTTTTGGCTGTTCGAAAGGTCCCGGCCAGAAGGATTTCGACACCGCTCCGTTTGACAAAGACGTGCTTGCCGCCGTCCGTTACCTTAAGGCCCACGGAGCAAGGTCGGTGTCGATCGTAGGTGGGAGCTTTGGGGGCGCGGCGGCGGGCGATGCGTCGATCAGAGCGCCAGGTGAAATTGACCGCATTGTATTTCTCGGCGCGGCCCCGAACCTTCCCGCGGATGGGTTAACGTCGCGAACGTTGTTCATCGTCGCGCGCGATGACCGAAACGATAGTGGTTTGCGGCTTCCCGGAATTCAGGCACAGTACGAAAGAGCTCCTCAGCCAAAGCAGTTGATGGTGCTGGACGGTTCTGCGCACGCTCAGTTTCTCTTTCAAACGGACCAGAACGCCCGCGTGATGCAGGAGATCGTGCGCTTTCTGTCAGAGCCTTAACCCTTGCCGCTCGCTGCTTAAAAATGGATTCTGTAGCATCCCGGCAGTTTCGCGCCCTGAATGTTCCGGATTGCCGGTTAACCGCCCAGATTGCAGCATCGTCTCCACTGGACGTGCGAAAAGGACCCGGCAGCCCTTGAGGAGACGGAAATTCCCAATAGGGCAGGGCTTCCGCTCTGCTCTCTCTCATGCTTCGGCAATGGCCGCGATGGAGATTCTCATGCCGGGGATACGGACAGGCAGCTTCGCACCTTGACGCGCAGGCGGATTCGCCGGGAACCACTTGATCCACTCTTCATTCATTCCGGCGAAGTCCGCTTCTTCAAGAAGGATGACCGTGGCACTCACGACTCGTTCGAGGGAACTGCCTGCGGCTCCGAGGATGGCAGAGACATTCTCCAGGCACTGTCTGGTCTGCTCTTGGATCGTATCCCCAACAATCTTCCCGGTTATGGGATCATGCGGCCCCGTCCCCGAAACGAACACGAGACCCGCCGCCCGTACCGCCTGGCTGTATGTCGGCGGTGGGGATGCGGCATTAGGTGTTCGGATGATGTCTCTTGCCATACACGTTCTCCCTATTTCACCTCACTGCGAATCATACAGAGGAGTTTGTGGGCGTGTTGTCCGCCATCCGGAAGTTTCGGCCTGTCGGCACGCAGCAGTTCGTTGCCGGTAATTGTGCGTTTTTGTGCGGCCAACCTGTGCTTCTGGTGCTTCCTGAGCGTCCAGAGCATTCAAGAATTGGTAACTTATTTTGTTGTAAAAGCCGCTAGAATCCTGCCCTGATACAGGAACAGTTCTTTGACGAACTTCAGACTCAGGACACCAGACGCGGGACACTGCAGGCAGAGGCGGGACAGCTGGTTTTCTGCAAAAAGAGGCGGGTGAAGACCACCCGCCTGCGTGTGCGAAAGCTCGTTCAAATGGAAAGCGACAGCTCTCCCCGCACCAGATCCCTCTCCTCGGTGAGAGTGAAGCCCAGCTTTTGCGACAGCTGGCGCATGCGCGCGTTCTCCGGCAGGAAATGGGTCAGCACCCGCTGGATGCCTTCTGTCTGCGCCGCCTTCAGAGCCCGCCGCGTGAGCTCTTCACCCAGCCCCTGTCCCTGGAACTCATCCGCGACTACCACTGCCAGGATGCCCGAAGTCCCGTCTTCGTTGTGGATCATGCGGCTGACTCCCGCAATCACCGGTCCGCCCTCGGGATCTTTCTTCTCCGCCACCAGCGCCAGCTCCCGGTCGTAGTCGATGAAACAGATGCGAATCAGGCGCTCGTGCGCGATTCGCGCGTTCAGGTCCATCGAAGTGGAAGTAGCGGAGCATTACGGTGCGCTCCGACAGACGGCTCGTGGAATGCCGCACCAGCAGCGGTCTCGTCCTCCGGCCGGATCGGCCGGATCAGCAGCTCCGCACCGTCTTTGCCATCCACGGCTCCGACATACTGCGACGGGATAAGGCCGGATCGCCGATCGCGGCAATTGCGCCTCTGTCGTCTCCGGATCGAAGAGAACGATGCGCGCATCGAGCGCCACCAGACCGTCCGGCGAAGCCAGCAGCGGGTTGATGTCGATCTCCTTGAATCCAGCGCTGCTCGACGACCAGCTGGCTGAAGCGCACCACCAGAGCATCGAGCGCATCCAGATCGACGGGCTTGCGTCCGCGCACACCCTTCAGTGCGGTGAAGATCTTCGTCTGCTCCATCATGCGCCGGGCGAGAGTCGCCGTTCAGCGGCGGCAGGCCAGCGCCCGGTCCTTCAACACTTCCACCAGCTGCCCGCCGGTGCCGAACAGCAGCACCGGCCCGAATTGCGGATCGATGCTGCTGCCGATGATCAGCTCGTAGCCGTCGAGCTTCGCACATCGGCTGCACTGTCACTCCGAGGAAGTGCTCCGCGCCTACCTTGGCCGTCACCGATGCGCGAATCTCGTCGAAGGCCTCCGCCACCTGGGTCACGGTCCGCAGGTTCAGCTTCACGCCGCCTACATCCGTCTTGTGCGTGATCGTCTCCGAGTGCAGCTTCAGCACCACGGGATAGCCGATCTCCGCTGCTTTGTGAACGGCTTCCGCAGCGGTCGTCGCCAGCTCGGTGCGCACCGTCGGTATCCCGTACGCCGAGAGCAGCTGCTTCGATTCGTACTCGGTCAGAATGGTGCGCCGCCCCGCGCGCACCCGGTTAAGGATGCCCAGAGCTACGTCGCGCTTATCATCCGGCAAAGAATCGCGCCGCACCGCCGGCGTCTCATACAGATCACGCAGCTTGCTCGCATACTTCCACGTTGCGACAAAGGCCTCCGCCGCCGCATCCGGATAGGGAAAGACCGGAATCCCGGCGCGCTTCAGAATCGCCTCGCCCTCCGCCACCACATCGCCGCCCATCCAGCTGGCGATTACCGGCTTGCCGGTGGCATGCGCGTAGGGCGCGAGGTGCTCGGCCACTTCGGTCGGGTTGGTCATGCCCTGCGGCGTCAGGATCACCAGCATCCCGTCGGTATTGACGTCCTTCGAGGCAATCTCCAGCGCCTTCGAGTACCGATCCGACTCTGCATCCCCCAAAATGTCGACCGGGTTATTGTGACTCCACGCGTCGGGCAGGAAGCTGTTGTAGGTCTCGACGGTCTCCGTCGAAATTTCCGTGAGCTCGCCACCGGCGGCGATCAGCGCATCGGTTGCCAGCACGCCTGGGCCGCCGGCATTGGTCAGAATGGTCAGCCTCGGGCCCCGCGGGCGGGGCTGCTTCGCCAGCACCTCCGCTACATAGAACAGCTCGCTGATGGAATTCACGCGCAGCACGCCGGCACGCTGGAAGGCCGCATCCAGCACTTCATCGCTGCCGGTCAGCGAACCGGTATGCGAAGCCGCCGCCTTCGCGGCAGCCGCCGTGCGCCCTGCCTTGATCACCAGGATTGGCTTGGTCATGGCTACTTCGCGTGCGGCAGAAAGGAAGCTGCGTGCGTCGCCAATCGACTCCATGTAGATCACGATCGAGTCGGTGTTGGGATCTTCGCCGTAGTGGTCGATCAGCTCGCCGAAGGTGACGTCGAGCATCGAGCCTGCCGACACAAACCCGCTCAGTCCCACTCGCTCGCGGATGCACCAGTCGAGCACCGCCGTTCCCAGCGCGCCGCTCTGGCTAATGAAAGCCAGCCGACCCGGAGCCACCATGGCCTTGGCGAAGTTGGCGTTGACGCCACCCACGGGGTTCATCACGCCCAGGCAGTTTGGCCCGATCAGCCGCATCTTCCCGTGGATGGTCTTCGCGATCTGGCGCTCCAGTTCCTTGCCCGCCTCGCCGACTTCCTTGAAACCCGCCGAGATCACGATTCCCGAAGGCACGCCTGCGTCAACAGCTTCCTGAATGATGCCGTGCACCGTGGCCGCCGGCGTGGTCACGACGATCAGATCGGGGATGCCGGGCAACTGGGCAATCGATGGATACGCCGTTAGTCCCAGCACCATGGGCCGCTTCGGATTCACCGGCCACACCGGACCGCCAAACGGGCTGGAGATCAGGTTGCTGAGCACCGTGCAGCCAACGCTGCCGGCACGCTCCGACGCCCCAATCACCGCAACGGACTTCGGCATGAAGATGGGCGCGAGTGACTGGCGCTTAAAGCCCACCAGGTCGTGCGCCGGATCGATGATGACAGCCTTGTCGTTTTCAAGAGCAGCCGGGAATAATGCCATGGGGAAGGGTCTCCTTTGGATCCCGTTTTCAGTGACCGTAACCCGCCTCCGCGGTCACTTTGCCGCGGAACAGCCGATACGAAGTAATGAAATAGACCAGAGCCAGCGCCAGTCCGAAAGACCACCAGACCAGCCCGACGTGCAGCGAGTGAGAGCCGGCCAGCGCTTCGCCGATGGTGATGTCCCGCGCCGGATCGGTCGAGGAGGGCAGCAGCGTGGGATAGAGTCCCGCCGCCGCGCCCACCAGCATCAGCACCAGATACAGACACGAGGATAGAAAGGCCGCCAGCGGCTTGCGCTGTTCGGTAAAGCTCAGGATGCCGATCAAGGTCGCCACCACCAGCGCCGGAATGGCGAAGAGCACGGGATATGCTTCGTAGTTCGCCAGAGCCGAAGGCCGCACCGCGACCGTTGCTGGCAGGCTGATCAGCGTCACCAGCAGCAGCACCGCCCACAGGATCAGCGCGGCGCGGCGCGCGCGGGTTTCCAGTTCGCCCGGCGCTTTGAGCACGAGCCACAGCGCGCCATGCAGAGCGAGCGCCACCAGAGCGACGACCCCGCCAATCACCGTATACCAGTCCAGAATGCCGGGCTGCGCGCTCACGCGCCAGTTCGTCCACAGCGGCAGGAAGAAGTAGTTGTCCGCGCCCAGCGGCACGCCGCGGATCACGTTCGCCAGCGCCGCGCCGAAGAAGATGGCCAGCAGCGCGCTCGAAATGAAGAACAACCCGTCGAAGAAGCTGCGCCACACCGCGTGATCGATGTGCATCCGCAGCTCGATGCTCGCACCGCGCATGATCAGCAGCCACAGCACAATCATCAGCGGCAGATAAAATCCGCTGAACGACGAGGCATACAGCAGCGGAAAGGCGAAATAGAGCGTTCCCCCGCCGGCCAGCAGCCAGACTTCGTTCCCGTCCCACACCGGCCCGATGGAGCGCACCAGCGTGCGCCGATCCTCGTCGGTGCGCGCGAGGAACGGAGAGAGGATGCCGACACCCAGGTCGAAGCCGTCCAGCACGACATAGGCGGCGATCATCACCGCAACGATCCAGAACCAGATAAATCCCATCGCGTTTTCCTCTCTAGACCGTCGTCAGCATTGGCGTTTCCGGCTCCGGCACGGCGTGGGCTGCCGCCGCCGGTCCGGTGCGGATGAAGCGGTACACCACGACGATCCACAGAATCGAGAGCACTGAATACATGCCCAGAAAGCCCAGCAGCGTAAACAGCGTGTTGCCCGCCGAGACATGCGTCGAGTACCCTTCGCTGGTGCGGATCAGCCCATAGACCAGCCATGGCTGCCGCCCGATCTCCGCCGTCATCCAGCCTGCTGTGTTCGCGACATACGGCAGCGGGAAGCTGAGCAGAAGCGGCCACAGGATCCAGCGCGCCTGATAGAGCTTGCCCCGCCACAGCAGGAACGCCGCAGCCACCATCAGCAGCACGAACCATGTCCCCAGCCCCGCCATGATGTGGTAGCTGTAATACAGCAGGGGCAATGCCGATGGCCACTGGTCGCGCGGAAAATCATTCAGCCCCTTCACCTCGGCCGACGTTGTCCCGTAAATCAGGAAGCTGAGCACATCGTTCACCGCCAGCGGATTATCGATTTTCTGGGCCTGTTCATCGGGCTGCCCGATGAGCACGACCGGCGCACCTTTCTGTGTGTGGAACAAGCCTTCCATGCCGGCAATCGCCGCCGGCTGATAGCGTGCCACGTAACGTCCGTGTAAGTCGCCGGTAGGAAAGATCTGCACGATGCAGGAGATCAGCCCGGCCATCACGCCGATCTTCAGAAAGAGCCGCCCAAACTCCTCGTGCTTCTTCTCCAGCAGGTAGAAGGCGCCCGTCGCCGCCACCACAAACGACGCCGTAACCACTGCGCCGCACATATTATGCGCGTATTGCAGCCACGCCCACGGGTTCAGCATGAATTTCCAGAAGCTTGCCACCTCGTATGTGCCGTTGGGCAGCAGGCGCTGGGCTACCGGGTGCTGCATCCACGCATCGGTCACGATGATGAAGAAGCCAGAGATCCACGAACCCACCCACACCATGGTCGCCGCGCCGAAATGGGCCAGCTTCGACAGCCGTTTTTCTCCGAACAGAAACAATCCCAGGAAGGTCGATTCGAGGAAAAACGCGAAGACTCCCTCCATCGCCAGCGGTTGGCCGATTACGCCGCCGGTGCGCCGCGCGAACTCCGACCAGTTGGTGCCGAACTGGAACTCCATCGGAATGCCGGTCACCACGCCCAGCATGAAATTGATGGCGAAGATCTTCGCCCAGAAGCGGGCAGCCTGGTTCCAGCGCTCATCGCCGCCGCGCAGCGCGATCAGCTTCATCACCACCATCAGCAGCGCCAGGCCCATGGTCAGCTGCGGAAATAAATAGTGATACGTAACGGTGAAAGCAAAGTGGATACGGTCGAGCAGGAGGGCGTTCATACAAGCCTCACAGTAACCGGGGCCGGTGCGGCAGCTCTGTGACCGATGTCACAACATCCCGGCACGGACAGCCCGGCACATCCGGACCGGGCAGGCGGCAGGGTTGCATCATGGTGCATCACCGTTCACGGCCGACACTCCTACTGCAGATGCAGCTCGTTCTGCAGCCCCAGATCGTTCAGCACTCCTGGATGCGTCTCGTCCGTGGCCAGCAGGTTATGGCACAAACTGCAGTCGTTGCTCAGCGTCTTGCCGCCTTTCGTGGTGTGATTCCCGTCGTGGCAGCGGAAGCATCCCGGATACGCCATATGCCCGATGTTGTTCGGATACGTCCCCCAGGTCACCTTCATCTCCGGGAACACGTTCCGGTCGTAGATCGCCACCAGCCTCCTGGCCGCCGCGTCGATCTTGCCCCGCTGCGAGTTCCAGACGTCCGGATATTTCGCGCGGTAAAAGTCATCCAGTCCGGCGACAATCTTCGTCCCTGCCTCCGCCTGCGAACCGTACGTCGCCTGGATCAGCTGCAGCGCTTGTTTATGCACGAAGGGCAGATCGGGGCTGGGGCTGCCGTCCAGCATGGCTTCATCGACAGCGTCCTCGGCGGTCTGGAAGACATGGGTCGCCTGATTGTGGCAGTCCATGCAATCCATGGTGCGCCGCACGCCCTTCACCGGCCCCTTCCAGTCGGAGCTGACATACTGCGTGGTCGAGCCGTCGCCGTTGGGCTTGCTCACCGCGATGATGGTCTGCGCGGCGGGATCGGTGGCCACATATTCGAAATTGTTCAGGTGCGCGCCGTGGATGCCGGTGAGATGGGACACTGAGTCGATCCCGCCCAGATGGAGCACCAGCACCGTTCGCGTCAGGGAGTTCTTCTCATCATCGCCAAAGGTGCTCTTGACCAGCAGCTTCTCGCCGATAAACTTCGCCGGTGTGTGGCACTCCTCGCAGGTTTCCCGCGCCGGCCGCAGCCCGTTGAGCGTGGCCCGGATCGGCGTGGGCCAGGTATGCGTCGTCACCTCAATCAGCTGTTTGGTCCCGTTCACCTTGGCCTGCACGTACGACTTCATGCCCGATCCAACGTGGCATTCCACGCAGTCCACATGCGAGTGCGGCGATTCCTGATAAGCCGCCCACTGCGGCGCCATCACGTGGCAGGATTGCCCGCAGAAGTGTGGTGAATCCATATACGCAACGCCGCGATAGGTCGCCGTACCCAGGATTACAAAGTTGATGAAGGTGATCAGAAGGACGATCTCGATCCCGCGTCGGAAAGCCGGGTTGCGCAGGTCGATCTGGGGATAAATGGCAGGCACCTGACCGGCCGCGATCAGCTGCCGCCGGCGCAGCCAGATTCCGATGGGAATCAGGATCAGCCCGAAAACAAAAAGGCCCGGCAGAAACAGATCGAGAATGATGCCGAGATAGGGATTGGCCGAGCCACCATGGCCAAAGATCGAGACGATCCAGAAGCCGATCAGGACAAATGCCGAAGCCGTGGTCAGCGCTCCGCCGATCAGGCTTAACAGGTTATTGCCAAAGAAGAAGAAGGGCTGGAGCCAGTTTTCCTTCAGTCTGCTCAACAGGGACATGCAGGCCTCTTATCCGGCGATATACGCGCTTAAGGTCAACACCAGGAGGATGAGGCCGATCAGAATAGCCGTGAACCCCACCACCCGGCTGAAATTTATCAGCCACTTAGGAGGGGCGTCTGTGATCCTTGTCGCAGCTCTGCGTTCGTTGACCATGCGCTCGTATTCCTGCGGCCGCCGGGCTTTGAACTCCTCCTCGCTCTCCCGGCCGGTGAAGATCACCATGTCCATGGGAAAGCTGTCGGGTCTGAGATGCGTGTTCACGAAGTGGATGGAGAAGATGAACAGAATGGCCAGCAGCCCCTCTTCGCTGTGGATCACCAGTGCCGCATTCAGCGCCCATCCCGGCAGGAAGCGCGCGAAGAACGGCGCAAACCACATCGCGTATCCCGAGAAGCCGATGACCACCATCCCCCAGAACACGGCCCAGTAGTCGAACTTCTCCCAGTAGGCGTAGCGCTCGAACTCCGGCTTCGGCCCCAGCCCGAGGAACCACCGGAAATGCGCGAACAGATCCTTCACGTCCTTCCAGTTGCCCACCATCGAGGTCGGCCCCCAGAAGATTCCCTTCTCCCGCCGCACCAGGCCGCGCGTCACAATCTCCTTCACGTGGATCAGAAACGCCCCTGTCAGCACCAGCGCAAAGAATTTATGAAAGAAGAGAATGGCGCCGAACCCGCCAACCGCCTTCGCAAATCGAATCGCCCATAGCGTTCCGCTGAAGCGGAGCGTCAGCCCGGTCCCCGCCAGCCCCAGAAACGTCGTGAACAATACCGCGTGCAGATACCGCTGGGCCAGCGTGAAACGCAGGAAGTATCGCTCCTGGGGCTGCGGCGGGATCGTCTGCAATTCCGGCACTGCGGCGACCGCGGCCTCTTTTATATCGGCCACTGCGACACTTTCGGTTGGCTCAGACATGTCTTCCTCCCGATTTGCTCTTCACCTGGTGAAACCGCGAGCGCACCAGCCACAACACGGTGTGCAGCAGGAAGAAGGTCAGCACGCTGGTCAGCAGCAGATTCATAAACAGCCGGATGTAGTAAAGCGCCGGGTTCATTTTGCGATTGCGCGCGTTGGCATGCGGCTGATACTGCACGAAGCTGGCATTCGCGCCCGCGTGGCAGCGTCCGCAGGTCACGACAAGATTGGCCCGCGCCACCGGCGAGCGCGGATCGGATGCCGGCAGCACTTCATGCGCCGCGTGGCAGTCCCAGCAGCGCGCCGTCTGGGTGTAGCCGCCCAGCAGCCCAAGCTGCGAATGGAAAGTGTCGCGATACGTCGAGAACTTATCCCGATGGCACGAGCCGCAGATGGGCGTCGACTGCATGCGGAAATCCGACGACGTCGGCTCCACGATCCCGTGCGCCGTGTGGCAGTCGGTGCAGACTGGCGCATGCGGATCGCCGGCCGCGACCGCCTTCCCATGCACGCCGTTCTGATACTGGGCGTTGATGCCGGTGTGGCAGCTGCCGCAGGTTCCGGGAATGTTCGCGCGATAGGTGGAGCTTTGCGGGTCCTTATGGCTCAGGATCTTGTGGCTCCCGTGGCAGCTGGTGCAGTTCGCCGCCACCAGCAGGCCTTCCTTACCCACCGCGAAGCCATGAATCGAATCGGTGTACAGCGCGTACACGTTGGACAGCCCGTACTTCTTCGCCATCGCCTCGTTGCTGTGGCACGTTCCGCAGGTTTTCGGAATGTTCAGCGGATACACCGGCGACGCGGGATCGCTCTTCGTCACGATCACATGGGCGTCGCCATGGCAGCTGGTGCAGGGATGAGCGCCGGCCTTCGCGTGTACGCTGCCGGAGAGGCCCGCCGCTTCCTCGCTGTGGCAGGTCTGGCACTCGACCGCCGCGGGCTTATCGGGATGCGGATAATCGTGGATCGCCGTGTGGCAATCGTTGCACTGCAGGCTGCCGTGGATACTCGCGTGGAATTTGTCGGCGTTGACCGCAATGCTGTGGCCGGAGGCATCCTGCATGCTGGCGTCGCCGTGACACGAAAGACAATCCGCGTCGGCATACAATGGCCGCACCGGGCCCATCAACAGCAGCCCTGACACAAAGAGAGCCAGGCCAAGGGAAGAAAAGGTCTTCATTCGAGCCCCCGTACTGTGGCCGTTCGCCGCGGCGGCGGGGAGAAGCAGGCTGGCGCCTGCCTCTTCCGCACCATCGCTCTGAATGGCCGGCGTTCCTCGTCCGCTACTTTTGCAGCGTGCGGATGTAGGAAACAACGTCCTTGATCTGGGAATCGGTCAGTTTGCCGCTGTAGGACGGCATCTTGCCTTTGCCGTCCTTGGTAATTCCAATCAGGTCGGCATCCGATTTCTTCACCGAGTCGGGATCCTTGAACGACGGGACCTTCATCGCTTTCCCGGTTGGCGTGGACGCGGTCCCGTCCGGACCATGGCACATCTGGCACTTGGCTTTGTAGGTGTCGGCGCCGGCGCTCTGCGCAAAGGCAGGCGCCGCAATCGTAGCGGCCAGCACGATCATAGCCGCGTTTCTGATGCGATGGTTCATGAGTATTGCTCCTTTGGTCGGTGGTTCGGATTTTGTCCGTCTTTCCGAGTCCAACGTTGAATCTGGGGCCCAAACCCTTCCCTCTGATACATGCCGCGCAGTGCGCCGGTCTGTGATATTTGCCACAGACAGAGGGCCGATTCCGGTCGTGAGTCCATGCAGGACGCCGGGTCACGGCCGCAGGCAGCCATCAGTCTCCCTCCGCCGGCACGCCAGCGTCGGGTTTCGGAGCAGGCTTTCCGCCTGGCTCCTCGCCTGTTTCCCGCACTTCATGCTCCGGCGCGCGGCCGGTGAGGAATGTCCACTTCATCGGGTAAATATCGGGATCGAAGATCACCGCGTAGATGTGCCAGACCAGGATCGCCAGCGTGGCCAGAATCGCCTCGTAAAAATGAATGGCGGTGCTGATGGCGAGGATCGAGGCCGGATGCGGCAGATGCGCCAGGATCCAGTCGTTGAGCCACAGCAGCACGCCCGTCACCGCCATCACCGCCGTGCCCCACACCAGCGCCCAGTATTCCGCCTTCTCCGCATAGTTGAAGCGCCGGTAGCGCGGCAGTTTCTCGCGATGCCCGAGGTTATACTCGACCGTCTCGACCGCCTCTTTGGCATCGCGCAGGTCCGGCACCATGTCCTTCAGCCAGCGCCGTCCGCTCTTCTTTGCCGACAGATACACGATGTGGTACACCGCCGCGCCGATCATCACCACGCCGGCGATGCGGTGCAGCCATCCGCGCACCGGAAACGCATGTTCCAGGTGCACGATGGGCATCGCCCAGAACGCGTGCGGAAACTTCAGCGCGAACCCGGTAATCACCAGCACCACGAAGCTCAACACCAGCACCGCGTGCTGCACGCGCTCGTTCACCGTCAGCCGTAGCTGCCCCGGCGCGGCGCGGTAATGCGCCAGGGCGGCCTTCGTCTTGCGCCGCCAGTCCAGCAGATTGTGCAGCAGCATCAGCCCGAGGGTTACGGGGATCACGACGAAGTAGAAAATCTTCACGAAGTCGAGAATGCGGCCGCCTGGCGTGGTCGACGCCATGACGTGCACCGGCCCAATCGCAAACCGTCTCCCGGCGTCGAGGTGGCACTGTCCGCAGGTCCTGCTCAGATTCGCGTGATTGACCGTCGACCGTGGATCGCTCGATGGATAAATGTTGTGCACGCCGTGACAGCTTGCGCAGTTCGCTACCGTCTGCCGCCCCT
Organism: uncultured Acidobacteriota bacterium; assembly: GCA_963825195.1. GTDB lineage: Bacteria > Acidobacteriota > Terriglobia > Terriglobales > Acidobacteriaceae > Palsa-343. Next base: position 649,125 of record CAWGSD010000005.1, on the reverse strand, counting down.
CATGCGCCGCAAGCCCGTGATAACTGTCCTGGTAGGTCGGCACGCGATCCTGGGGCAGGGCAAAACCCGCCATCAGCTGCGCATCGGCGTGGCAGCGCGAGCAGGCCTCCTGCGACACATTGGCCATGTACACCGGCGATCCGGGATCCCCCGGCGCCAGAATCTTATGCTCGCTGTGGCAATCCGTGCAGGTCGCCGCCTGCAGCACGCCCCGCGCCACCGCCTGGCCGTGAATACTCTGCGCGTAGGTGTTGTAGACAGCGTTATGACACTGTCCGCACGTCGCCCCGACGTTCTGTTTCCAGATCTTCGAGTGCGGATCGGAAACCGGCAGAATGTCATGCGTCCCGTGGCAGTCGCCGCACGATGCCGCCTGCAGATTGCCGTTCTGGATCGCCCGCCCGTGCACGCTCTGCCGATACGCTTCTACCGGACGCACCTCGGCGAACATGTACTTCGCGGCCAGTTGCGGATTCGAGTGGCACGCGCCACAGGTCTCCGGCAGATGCGCCTTGCTGACCGGCGAATGCGGATCGCTCGCCGCCAGCGCCGTATGGGTCGACCCATGACAGCTCACGCAGGTAGGCACATCGTCGTTGCCGTGATCGTGCGCGCGCCCATGAATACTGGCCTTATACTGCTGCACCTCGGTGGCATGGCAGCCGGCGCAGAACTGCGTCCCCGCCACCGCTTTGGTCACATTGTTGGTGCCGTGGCACGCGATGCAGCCGTCTGAACTGGCTGCCGTCCCCAGCGCTGCATGAACACCGGTGCTCAGAGCCTTCGCCGCATCGGCATGGCAGCTCACGCAGGAGGCCGCCGCAGTCTTCGCATTGTGGGTCTCGGCAGCGGCCCCCGCATGGCAATCGAGGCACCCGAAGCTGCCGTGCGCACCCTTCATGTGGGCTGCAGGGTTGACGCTGATGTCTTTGCCTGTGGAGTTCTTCAGCCCCACCGATGCGCCATGGCAGACCAGACAATCCGCCGCCTTTTGCGCCGCGGCCGGCGCGCCCAGCCAGGCAGCCGCTAACAGCGCTGTGCAGACAATCAGCCTGCTGATCCGATGCCTGTCGTAATGCCCGTCGCAACCTCGTTTCGCAGACGAACCTCCTGCGCGGGTCCCCATCGTGCTTACCTTCTTCCAAACCGCCCCCGCAGGTCTCTGCCGCTGAACATCCAGCCCTGCGGGTTTCTCACACCTCGTCCTGCGCGCCTGTCCCGGCGCTTTCGAATCGGGGCGTAAGGCTCTCCTGCCGGCCTCATCCTCGTCGAGGCCGTATGCCTTCCGGCTTTAAGGGCCCCTACTTCTGCTGCTGCAGGCTGCGGATGTACGTCACCACGTCCTGGATCTGGGCGTCCGTCAGCTTGCCGGCATAGGCCGGCATCTTGCCCACGCCCTCTTTGGTCTGCTTGAACAACACAGCGTCCGTGGCCTTCACATCCTCATCCGACTTCAGCGAATGCACCTTCATGCTTTTGCCCACCGGCGTATCGCCGATCCCGTCGGCTCCATGGCACATCGCGCATTTGGCCTTGTAATCGGCTGCTCCGGTCTGCTGCGCCATGGCCGGAATCGCGAGGATGGCCCCCAGCAGAGTCAGTGCTGCAATACGGCTTTGTTGTTTCACGTTCTGCTCCTCGTACCGATGGCCGGGGCGAGCCCCGGCCATCGCTTCCTGCTGCTTACGCTCAGAATTCGTAGTGCATCCCAAGCGTGGTTACGTTCCCGCGGAAACTGCGCGGCAGCGTCGGCCCAATCGGCGAGCCCTCGCCGTATCCGTAGTAGTTCCAGTCGCCCCTGAACGCCCAGCCCTTCGCTACCGTGTAGCCAACGCTTCCATAGGGAGACTGATACTGCGACTGCAGCGATCCCGGCACCGCCAGCGGATTCAGCATCTCGTAGTGCCCGTCGATTGCCGTCATCCGATAGCCCACCGCCGTCATCATCCTGCGTACCGGCGTGTACACGATGCCGATCGAACCGTACTGGGTCGGCGCATCGTAGTAGCTGGTGCCGTAGTAGGCCGCCGTGCTGGTGGCTGTATTGACCGCGTTGCCGCAGGCCACGCCCACCGGCATCGGCGTTGCATCCGCCGGTGGCGCCGTGTCGTCGAAGCAGTTCTGCGTCCGCGAGAACACGTCGCTGTAGCCGTAGCTCAGATCGAGGCTGTAGCGCTCCGAAGGAGCCAGCGACGCGCCCACTGATCCGCTCCGGTTGTGCGCCAGATAGCCAACGTTCAGCTGGTTATCTTTCCGCTCCGTGTCGTTGAAGGTGCCCGACAGCGTCGCCCAGGCGCGCGGCTTATAGGCTGTGCGCAGCTGGTAATGTTCGAAATTGGTCGGCTCGATCGGAACGTAGACCTGATCGGCATGGCCGATTTCCACCGTCCCGTTCACCTTCCAGTTAGGAGTGGGCCGCAGCACTGCGCCCAGCAGCAGCGCATTTTGACGATCGTTGTAGGTGTAGTTCCGCCCATCGGCCAGAGCATCCGTCGGCACCGATTGCACAAAGCCCAGCCTGCGGTCGCGATAGCGATAGCCGATCGAGATGCTGCCCCGCGGCGACACCTGATAATCCACCGAAATGGTGTTCGTGTTCGTCTTCTGGCCGAGGAAGTTGTTGGCCAGCGTGTTCGCGGGCGCCAGCGCCGGCCCCGGAGCTGACAGCATCGACGTGCCCTTTTGATCCACTTCAGAGAGGAAGCTCACCGCCGGCTGCCGGAAGTTCTGGAAGTCGTACTGCTCGACCAGGCTGACCTTCTCCGCCAGTTGCCAGACGAATCCGTAATCGGCCGATACATTGAATCGTGCCGCCCACGCATTGCCGGTGATGGTGGCCGCACGCAGCGTCGTCCGGCTCTCGTTGCCATTGAAGTATTCGTTGTAGCTGGGCAGATGCATGTTCGCGTCGGAATAAAGAATCCGCCCATACGTCTCGAAGTTTTTGATATCCGCGCTCTGGAAGCGGAATTCCTCGGTCGGAAACAGCGTGCGCGTCGGCGTAGTCCGCGAATATTGGAGATAGCCGTTTTCGCAGGCATTGGCGATCGGCGCGGAGGTGGCGCTGCCCGGGCTCAGAATTGCCGGGTTAGCTCCGCACGCGCTGCTGGCTTTGGTGGCCGCCGGCGCGGTCACATTGTCGAAGCCCAGCGAGACCGGTGTCCCGTTCTGCAGCTGCAGGTTCAGCCCGGCCAGCTGCCAGCTGCTGTTCCCTTTGTAACTGTTGAAGTGCTGTTCATAAGTCAGCAGCGTGTGGGGGAACGGCCTGTAGTCGACGGCTCCCATCCACGTATCGGTGGAGTTGCGCCAGTTCTGCAGCAGCAGCGCCTCGGTTCCCATGTGGATCGAGCTGTAGGTCGGCCCCTGCGCGATGTTCTGCGAGTAGCCCGCGCGCACGTGGAAGCTCGACAGCGGGAACAGCGTCAGGTTGGTATCGGTCATCCGCCGCACGGTGTTGAAGAGGTGTTCGCTGTTCGTGACCTGCGGGAAGGTGTAACCGTTGGAGACCACTCCCGACGGAATCAACGGGTTCCCGAACAGGTTGTAGTCGAAATACTGCCGGTCGCGGCGGAAGAGCCCGGTGAAGTCGTAGAGCCTTCCCTTCGACATCCGGAACGTGGTGAAGTTGTTGGGGTCGCCGCCGTAGCCGGTGCTGCCCGTAAACAGCGAGTCAAAGAGCAGGTGCTGCGAGCCTTCAACCGCGCGCATATCCAGCATCTGGTTCAGAATCCGCGGCCCGGTCTGCAGGTTGACCATGGTGTCGTATACCGCTTCGCTTCCCGAGTAGCTGGCGATGTGGCCTCCCAGATCGACCGACTGATGGACCGTGTAGCCGTACTTCACGTTCTCTTCGATCGGGGCGGCGTTCTGGCTACCGGCCTTGTCTCCGCCGGAATTCAGATTCTGCGCCCCGGCGTTCAACACCAAGGCAAGGCTTCCGATCAGCAGCACGACGGAAACCCGAGGAGCGGCCTGAAGAACGGTCGCGAGCAGGCGATTGCGTTTCATGTCTCTCTTCCTTTCCGTCACTTGAAGTAAATGTTGCTGGCGTTGGAGCCGTGGATCTGCGTGTGGCAGGTGGTGCAGGCCACGTACTGGGCCGCCTGGTTATGCACCGGCCCGGTCGGCGAGACCGAGTGGGGAAACGCCGCCGCATTCGTCGCCGAGTGGCACTGCAGGCAGAGGGTGTTCACGCTGCTCACGTTCAGCAGCCGGGCATTGGGCGAGCCGTGCGGAGAGTGGCAGCTCACGCAGCCTTCCGTCTTCACCACCGGGTGCTCGTAGGCGAACGGCCCTGCCGTCTCGCTGTGGCATTTGGTGCAGACCGCGTTCTGATCGGCCGTGGCCCTCAGATTGTTCTTCCCGAAGGTCCCGTGCGGATCGTGGCAGTCGCTGCAGCGCATCAGCCCTTCATCCACGCGATGGTGGAAGGGCTGCGAGAAGGCCGGCTTCACGTCGCTGTGGCACTGGTAGCAGAGCTGCGGCTGGCTGGCCTTGAGCAGATGCGCCTCGGTATCGCCGGTGTGCACGCTGTGGCAGCTGGTGCAGCCGACGCCCTGTTCAGCATGCGCCGAGCGCTCGAAGTTCGCGTGCGCCCCGCCGTGGCAGCCGAGGCAGGTCTCGTCGATCTGCTTCTGGCTGGCCTTGTCGAAGCGGAAAATCTTCGTCACATCGCCGCCGCCGTCCACGTGGGCTTTGCCCGGTCCGTGGCAGCTCTCGCAGGTCACGCCTTTACCGGCGTGCTCGAGGGTGAGACGAGAGTGTGGATTTGTGCCAAAGTTCTTCACCACGTTTTCGTGGCACGTGGCGCAGGTCTCCTGCCCGACATAATCCGCCGGGGAGGCCGCCGCTTTCTTTGTGAAAGTCGACGCCTGCTGTTGTCCCTGGCCGGAGGCTCGCGCCGGTCTGGTCCCCGCGAGCCCGATCAGGAAGAAAAGACACGCCATGCTGGTCAACGCTCGACGCATGCCCATATACCTCGCACAGCTGGGGGGAGTAACCAATCGCTTACGGTACCTCGGCCCTGCCGAATTCACTGCTGACGTACTGCTGGAGGATAGCCGCGTAAAAGCAGGCGACTCAGTGATGCGAATCACAGCGCGGCGTTACGAACGTGCGGATGCCATCGCCGCTGGCTGCGCCGATGGAGCGTGCTCTGCTCTTTGCTCATTTGCCGGTTACCACGGCTTCCGGGCTCGAGGTGAGACTGGGAAAACCGTCTTCGCCCGCCTGCAGATCAGAAAGCTGCCAGGGATCATGGACCGCTGGCTGAGCCCTGGATTCGTGACGGCGCCGCCGGCACTGTGGTTTTGCGAGGAGGTCAGAGCACTACCGGTGGCCTGGTGAAAACAGCCCTCAGAGCTGAAAGCCCAGGTTATTTTCTGTCCCTTTCGGCACAGCTCAGGCTGTGTCCCTTCAACCAGCAAGTTATTCCGCAAGCTGGGAAAGCCGGGCTTTCGCTGTCGTGGCGCCCATGCGGCGGCATCCTGCTGAACGGATTCGAGGCAAAGATTTCTGAGCCAGCGCCTACTTCGGCAAGTCCGCCGCGTAGATATTCGCCGTCGAGAGCCGCGCGCTCACCAGCGGCACGTCGCCCGGAGCCAGCCCCGCAAAGCGGTAATCCACGACGTTGGCCGAACGCAGATCGTGCAGGTCCGCCACCCGCTCCACCTTGCCCGTGGCCAGAATCGCGCGGTAGATCGGCTGATCGGCCTGCGCGAAGTCGTGGAAGTAAATCGCGCTGTCGTCGTGCGACCAGTTGGGGTCGGCGATGTTCTGCTGCGCCAGTACCCGCCAGGTCTTCGCCGCCACGTCGTACAGCATCAGCTTCTTCTGGTCGATGGAGAGCGCCGCAATGTGTTTGCCGTCCGCCGACCAGCGCGGGCTGAACAGCCCGTCCGACCCCGGCAGTCTGGTCATCTGCTTCGTCTTCAGATCCACCAGATAGATCGCCTTGGGCTGCGAGGCCTCCGCCATCAGATCGGGCAGACGGCCAAAGACCAGCGTCTTCCCGTCCGGCGACCAGTCCGGATCGGCCTCGCTGCGTTGCTCATTCAGCACTTCCTCGAGGTGACCGCCATCGCTGTCCATGGTGTAGAGCTTCCACGGCTTGCCCGGCTGCCGCCCCATCAGCACCAGCCGCCGTCCATCCGGCGACCAGTGCATCATGAATACCTGCATCGGCCGCCCCGTCACCTGCAGCCGCGCTGCGCCATCACTCCGGCTGCGCCACAGCGAGCCGTCATCCTGACGAATCCACGCCACCCAGGCGCCGTTGCGCGAAAACTCCACCCGCCGTGCCGTGCTCAGGCCGGCCCCGAAGGGCACAAACAGAGTGGCGGAACGGTCGTAGCGCAGCAGTTCCGACTGCGTATTCAACCCGATGAAAAACGTTCGCCGCCCGCCGCGTTCGGTGATCGGGGCCTGGTAATCGAGGGGCCCGTTGGTGATGGGAAACGGCGCCCCGGGTCCGCCCAGCAACCCGCCATGCTCCGGAATCACCCAGATATTGCTATCCCCGCTTCGCGCCGACTGGAAGACGTAGTACCGCCCATCCCCGGTCCAGCTCCCGCAGCACTCCGCCGGTGGCTGGCCGTCCCACCCATCCAGCAGCATGTGAGCGCCCGAGCCGTCCGCCGCCACCTCCCACAGTGCGGAGGTGTGCGTCTCGCTGTTCAGCAGGGTCAGCCGCAGCTTCTTTCCGTCCGGAGACCAGCGCAGCCAGAAGGCCCGCCCCGGCAGGGTCGTCAGCCTGCGGCTTTCGGCCCCGTTGTCGCGCGCTATATAGAGGTCGTCGCCGCTGGCATACAGAATCCGCTGCCCATCGGGCATCCACGTCGCGTCATGGGCCAGGATTCCCGGGATGCGGCGCGCCGAGCCCCCGATCGTCGAGACAATCCACAGCGCCTGCTCCGGCTCGGTCGCCAGGTGATTCCGCAGGAGCAGCCGCGATCCATCCGGCGAGATATCTCCCAGCGATGGCGCTGCCAGTTCGTCCGGCAGTGCCAGTGTGCTGGTCTCCCCATCGGCAATCAGCGCCTGGGCCAGCACCGCGCGGCCGTTCTCGATCTGGGGAAAGTAAATGCGTGACCCGTCCGTGACGGTTCCGGGAAAGCTCTCGAACAGCGGATCGCCCGGGGACACCCTGCCCGAAAAGGTGATCGGGTCGATCCGCGGCGGCGGCGTATACGACCGCCCGCTCCGCATCCCCACCACGAATCCACCGGCTACCAGCAAAACCGCTGCGGCCGCGGTCGCGACAATGTGCAGGCGCGTGGCTCGCCGAAGCGAAACCGCCGGAGCCACATCCGGCGGCACCGATCCAGCCGCTTCAGCCGCCGGAGGCGATGCGGGCACTTCCGGCGTTCGATCCGCCTCTGCCACTCCTGGCGCAACGGGCGATCCCGCCACGACCGGCGATCCCGCCACGGCCGGCGCTCCCGGCACGACCGGCGCTCCTGGCGCAACGGGCGATCCAGGCGCAACGGGAGTCACGGGGGCAATGAATCGATACCCCCTCCGCGCGAGGGTCTCGATAAACCGCGGATTCTCCGCCGAATCCCCCAGCGCCTCGCGCAGCTTGTTCACCGCGGTACCGAGGCTGTGGTCGAAGTCGACGATGGTGTCCGAGCCCCACAGCCGCTGCTGGATCTCCTCCCGGTTCACCACCTCGCCTGGCCGTTCCAGGAGACAGATCAGCACCCGGAAGGGCTGCGCCTGCAGACGGACCCGAATGCCGGACCGCCGCAGCTCTCCGCTCTCCGGATCTGCCTCAAACAGGCCAAAGCGGAATTTCACCGTGGCCTTCTCTGGTTGTTCGGTGGGGGTCAACATCGGAGCGCCCGCAGGGACGGGGACACTCTGTTGTACCGCCCTCGATACCCTGCGGTCAATGGATGTCCCGGCGCTCCCGGCAGTTGAATACCCCGTTTATCTTTCACTTTATAAACGACTTGTCTGTTGATTAACATTTGAGCAAAAAAAGATGCGCTGTGCATTGCCGGTCGTATTCGGCGGCGCGTTTAGTTCACGCTGGTTCCTTTCTGCGCAATAGCGGGGAGGGACGTTTCAGGAGGCAACACTGATGTCAGCAATCACAAGAATGAGAAGACCGCTGCCGGCCAAACCCTGGCTGGCACTGCTGGTCCTGGCTGTCACCTCTCTTACCCTGCTCGCTCCCCGCCTCTCGGCGCAGAGCGACAACGGCACCATCGTCGGCACCGTGACCGATGCCACGGGAGCCGTCGTCAAGGGCGCAAGCGCCATCGCCGCGAACGTCGACACCGGCCTGACCCTCACAGCCACCTCCGACGCTTCCGGCGACTTCACGATCCCCGCCGTGCCCCGCGGCAACTACACCGTGACCGTGACGGCAGCCGGCTTTGAAGTGCAGAAGGTCGCCGTCACCATCAACGTAACGGCGGAACAGACGCTGATCATCCAGCTCAAGCCGGCCGGTTCGACCACCACCGTCCAAGTCAGCAGCGCCGCCCCGCTGGTCAACACCACCGACCCCACCATGGGCGAAACCATCTCCGGCGAGCAGGTTACGGAGCTGCCGCTGAACGGCCGCAACTTCACCAACCTCGCCCTGCTGGCCCCCGGCGTCACTCGTGGCGCCTACGGCGATGGCGCCAGCGGCGTCAATGGCAACACCGAAACCCTGCGCTATAACGAGAGCGGCGGCGCGGCGCTTTCCGTCAACGGACTCCGGCCCCAGGCCAACAACTACATCCTCGATGGCGTGGACAATAACGACGGCCTGGTCAACACCATCCTCTTCTTCCCGCCCATCGACGCGACCCAGGAATTCAAGGTCGACACCAGTGTGGCCCCGGCTGAATTCGGCCGCGCCGGCGGCGCCATCGTCGTCAGCTCCATCAAGTCCGGCACCAACCAGATCCACGGCTCGGCTTTCGAGTTCTACCGCAGCGGCAAATTCGACTCAAACCCCGACTACCGTTTCCTCGGCGCTCCGGCGAGCCCCAACCCGGCTTATAACCGGAATCAGTGGGGCGGCTCGGCCGGACTGCCCATCATCAGGAACAAGCTGTTCCTCTTCGGCGACTACCAGGCGTATCGCGAAGTGGTTCCCACCAGCCCGAGCTACGTCACGGTGCCGACGGCTCTCATGCGCCAGGGCAACTTCACGGAGCTGCTCGACCCCAACAATACCTACGGCACCTACAAAACCAACTACCCGCTCTGCGTTCCCGGAGGCCTTGCCGGCAAGACCAGCCCCGGCCTCGTCTACGATCCCACCACCTGCACCCCCTTTGCGGGCAACATCATCCCGGCCGGCCGCCTGAACCCTGCCGCCGTCAACTACCTGAACGCATTCCCCATGCCCACCCGCACGGATCGCGTTCTGCAGAACTACCTGATCCACCAGTCCGGCTCCAACCGCTACAACACCTTCGACACGCGCCTCGACTGGGACGCCACCCCGAAGGATCAGGCCTTCTTCCGCTTCAGCTACGACAACAGCGTCAACGAGAAGACCTCAGAATTCCCGAATCTGCCCGCCGGCTACGGATCGGGCTCAAACCCGACCCATGCCCGCGGCTACGACCTCGGCTACACGCACGAATTCTCCTCTTATGTAGTGAATGAAGCGCACATCGCCTACAACCGCGACATGTACGGCTACCAGCCGCCCATGTACGGCGATCCGGTTTCGAAGAACCTGGGCATCGTCAACGCCAACATCAACCAGGAAACCTCGGGCGGCGCCCTCATCGGCGGCTGGGCAGGCGACCTCGAATACACCGGCGACTATGGCCTTTACGCCGTACCCCAGAACACGTATGAGGTTAACGACAGCGTCAACTGGGACCACGGCAGGCACTCCTTCAAATTCGGCGCCACCTGGCTCCGGCGCCAGGTGGAGTACTTCAACCCCCAGGAAGGCAAGGGCTACTTCTGGATCGACAGCGGCACCGTCGACTTCACCGGCTATGAAACCTCCGAGCTGCTGGCCGGCGGCGTCGATACCTATCAAATCGGATCGCAGTCGGGTTTCTTCTCCAACATCGGCCAGGAAGACGGCATCTTCGCGCAGGATGACTGGCGCGTCAACAATCGCCTGACCGTGAACCTCGGCGTTCGCTGGGATCTGCTCACCCGTCCCTACGAGTCGCACAACAACATGTCGGCCTTCGACGTGACCAACGGCACGGTGCTGCTGGCCGATCGCAATGGCGTCTCCCGCAGCATCGTCAACCAGGACTACCACGCCTTTGGCCCGCGTCTGGGCTTCGCCTATGACCTGCGCGGCGACGGCAAGACTGTAGTCCGCGGCGGCTACGGCATCTTCTACTTCCTCGACTACGGCGGCATCAACAACCAGCTGGGCGAACAGCCCCCGTTTGGCGGCAGCTACAGCTATCTCGCCAGCAACGGCTACTGCATCACCTTCACCGGTCAGACGGCATCGCAGGCCGGTTCCTATAACTGCGGAAGCTACACCAGCCCCGGTGCGGTGACGAACGCGCTGCCGGCTCGCGGCTTCCCCAACTTCGACCCTGCCCACCCGGCTGCCGGCCTGAGCATGATCGCTGTCGACCGCAACAACCCGGACAGCATGGTGCAGGAGTGGAACCTGCAGGTGGAGCACCAGCTGGGACAGAAGAACGTCGTGGATGTCGCCTACGTGGGCACCCGCGGCGAGCATCTCTCCTCCTACTACCCGTACAACCTCTATCAGTTCGGAACCGGCGCGCAGAACTTCCCCACGCTGGGCGGCATCAACTACAACGCCTATAACGGCGACTCCAACTACAACGGCCTGCAGATCCACGCCGAGCATCGGGCCACCAACGGCCTGATGATGACCGGCTCCTATGCGTGGTCCCACACGCTCGACGATTCGCCCGGCGCCTTCCAGAGCCAGACCGCCGCGCTCTACTACAATCCGGGCGCCGGCTACGGCAACTCGGCGCAGGACCAGCGTCAGGTCTTCAGCTCGTCGATCATCTACTACCTGCCCTTCGGCCGCGGCCAGCGCTTCGGCGGCGGTGTCTCGCGTCCGGTGGACTGGGCCATCGGCGGATGGCAGCTTAACCTGATCGCCCTGCTGCAGACGGGCACGCCGATCGATCTCTCCACCGGTCAGGACAATCCCGGCAACCGGCCCGACCAGGTCGCGGCGCTCCGGTATCCGAAGAGTATCACCGGCTACTGGTTCGATCCCTCGTCCTTCTCCAGCAACATCCCCACCACGACAGCCGCTAACGGCACCGTTGTTTACGATCGCCTCGGCACGCTGGCGCGCAATCAGATCTTCGGCCCGGGCACTCGGACCGTCGACTTCAGCACGCAGAAGGACGTCCACCTGAACGAGAAGTACACCCTCGAACTGCACGGCGATGCCTTCAACGTCCTCAACACCCCGCAGTTCACCAACCCCAACGCCGGCATGAACAATACCGGAACGTTTGGCAAGGTCACCGGGGTCCAGCAGTTCACCAACCGTCAGATCCAGCTCGCTGCTCGCTTCGTCTTCTGACGTTGTTTGTCCTGATGCGCCACGGAGGGCTCCCTCCGTGGCGGTAATTTTTGCTGTCCTGCTACGATTCCCCGAACCACAGGAAAGGTCATACCATGAAGACCTACGGGAGCCTGCTCACTCTCGCTGCGTTGCTCTTCGCCTGCGCCGCCTCCTCGCTCGCGCAGGATCGTCTTCCTTCCTGCTCTGCGCAAACCACCACGGCCCCCTGCATCGATAAAGTCGATCCGCCGAACTGGTGGCCGAGCCTGCCCTCGCCCATGCTCCTGCTCCACGGCGATCATCTCGACGGCGCAAAGTTCTCCCTCTCCGCCAAACGCGTTTCCATCGACAAATCGCAGGTTTCCGCCAACGGCCACTACGCCTTCCTCTGGCTCGATACCGCCAACGCCGCGGCGCAAAAGATTGAGATCCGCATCACCACCAACTCCGGCTCCGCGACCGCTCCCTTCCGTCTCGATCGCCGTACGCCCGCGGCCCACAGCGGCTTCTCGGCAACCGATGTCATGTACCTGGTCATGACCGACCGCTTCGCCGACGGCGATCCCGCCAACGACCCGCAGCCTTCTCAGCGCAGCCTTCCCCGCGGCTGGCACGGCGGCGACTTCCACGGCATCGAACAGCACCTCGACTATCTCCAGCAACTCGGCGTCACCACTCTCTGGACCACCCCGGTCTACGACAACAGCGGCGCCGCGCAGGCCTACCACGGCTACAGCGCTACGAATCTCTACAACACCGACCCCCACTTCGGCACCCTGGCCGATCTGCGCAGCCTCTCCGACGCCCTTCACCGCCGCGGCATGAAATTTGTGCTCGACACTGTGCCAAATCACGTCGGCGCCGCCAATCCCTGGGCCGCCGACCCGCCCGCGCCCGACTGGTTCCACGGCACCCGCGCCGATCACACCGTCGCCAGCAGCGGCTTCGAGACCGTCATCGATCCCCACGCCACCTGGGAACAGAGCCGCGATGTCACCCAGGGCTGGTTCGCCAACGTGCTGCCCGACATGAACACCGAGAACCCCCTCGTCCGCCAGTACCTCATCCAGAACGTGATCTGGTGGGTCGAGACCGCCGGCGCCGATGGCCTCCGCTACGACACCTTCCCCTACGTCGGCCGCGGCTTCTGGCACGATCTCAACAGCGAGTTACAAACGCTCTATCCGCACCTCACCACCGTCGGCGAAGTCTTCAATTCCAATCCCGTCATCACCTCGTACTTCGCCGGAGGCGTGGCCCACGACGGCATCGACACCGGCCTCGGCACACCCTTCGATTTCCCCACCTACTTTGCGATCCGCGCTGCACTCTCCCATCACGATCCCGTCGCCGGCGGTCCGGTTCGCCACAACGATTTGTCCGCGCTCGAAGAGGTTCTGCGCGACGACTGGCTCTATCCCCACCCTGAGCGCCTGGTCACCTTCATCGGCAATCACGACACCATGCGCTTTCTTTCGCAGCCCGGAGTTACCGTGGCCGATCTGAAGCTCGCCTTTGCGCTGCTCGCCACCCTGCGCGACATGCCCCAGATCTACTCCGGAGACGAAATCGCCATGCGCGGCGGCGACGACCCCGACAACCGCCACGACTTTCCGGGCGGATTTCCCGGCGACACGCAGAACGCCTTCAGCTCTTCCGGCCGCACCCCGGAGCAGGCCGACGTGCATGACTGGGTCACCTCGCTCTTCCAGTTCCGTCGCCGGCATCCAGTCCTCGCTACTGGCCAGCAGCAGGACCTGCTCTACGACGCCTCCGCCTTCGTCTACGTCCGCACGGCCGATCTCCATCAGGGCTGTGGAGCCGGCGAGCACATCGTTGTCGCCATCAACGACTCTGACCAGCCGCGCACACTGACCCTCGACACCGGCCGCACCGCCCTCCAGGGGTGCACCCAATTCACCGCCGAAGTTGGAACCGGAGCGACCGCCCATGCCGCCGGCTCGCAGCTCACGCTGTCGCTTGCGCCGAAGCAGGCCGTCCTCTTCAGGGCTCAGTAACCCGCGCGCGGCCAGGACTCTCTCCGGTGCGATATAGTCATCGCCATCGGAGAAATTCTGGATGCCCGCGCCGCGAAGTTTCCTGTGCCTGCTCTTTGTCCTGCTGCTCGCCCCCTTCGCCCGCCCGCAGTGCTCGCCCGTTCATCTCACCTCGGAGCAGGATCATCAGCGCATGATGGACCTGCTCCACATCCAGTCGCTGCGCCCCGGATTCTCCGGCGAAGCTAATGCTGCCAATGCGACCAACTACGACGAGGCGAAAGCCAATCCTTTCCCGCCGCCGCCTCTTCCGCTGGTCCTGAGCAACGGCAAGCTGGTCACCTCCGACAAAGAATGGTGGAAGAAGCGCCGTCCGCAGATCGTCGAGCTTTTCGATGAGAACATTCTTGGCCGCGATCCGAGGGTCATCCCGCCCGTTCACTGGTACGTGGTCAGTACCACGCAGGAGAAGAACGGCGACGTACCCATCATCACGAAGAAGCTCGATGGCCACGTCGATAACTCCGGCTGCACCGCCATCAAAGTCGATATCGAGGTCACGCTGTCTACCCCGGCCGATGCCAGGGGCCCCGTCCCGATCATCATGCAGCTCGACTTTCCGCCGGAAGTGATGGCCGCCATTGCGAAGCGCTTCCCCGAGATGGTGAAGCCCAACGGGCCCACCTGGCAGCAGCAGGTGCTGGCCCACGGCTGGGGCTACGCCAGCTACATCCCCACCAGCGTGCAGCCTGACAACGGCACGGGCCTCACCGAAGGCATCATCGGCCTCGCGAACAAAGGCCAGCCGCGCTCGCTCGACGACTGGGGAGCACTGAAAGCGTGGGCCTGGGGAGCCAGCCGCGCTCTCGACTACTTCGAGACCGATAAAGCCGTCGACGCGAAACACGTTGGCATCGCCGGCCACTCGCGCTACGGCAAGGCATCTTTAGTTGCGATGGCCTATGACTCCCGCTTCGCCGTCGCTTATATCAGCTCCTCCGGCGAGAGCGGCGCCAAGTTATACCGGCATATCTTCGGCGAGCAGTTAGAAAACGTCGCCGCTGCCAACGAATATCACTGGATGGCGGGAAACTTCCTCAAATATGCCGGCCCGCTCACCACCAAAGACCTGCCCGTCGACGCCAATGAGCTGATTGCCCTTTGCGCACCCGGCCCTGTCTTCATCGGAGCCGGCGCCACCGAGGGCGATGGCTGGGCTGACGCCAAAGGCTCGTTCCTCGCGGAAGCCGGCGCCAGTCCCGTCTACGAACTGCTCGGCGCACCCGGCCTCGGCACCACGCAGTTCCCGCCGATGGGCACTGCGCTGACCAGCGGCGCGCTCGCCTTCCGCCAGCACAGCGAAGGTCACACGCCGTTGCCCAACTATCCGTATTTTCTGGACTGGGCGAAGCAGTGGCTGCACTAATGGTGTGTCTTGTTCTGCGCCTGAAGGCTCCCCGATCTCCGGGTTTGGTTCCCCCGACGTGCAGGCCGCGGAAAAGTCGATTTGAGGCGGCAAGTCGCCCCTCGGGGGCTAAAGCCCAATAGCTTTTGCTGACTTATACAAACCGGGAGATGGGTAACAGTGTAGACCGGGCAGATGGGTAACACTTTTTCGCCGGGGTTGAAGTTTTGTAGTTGCCGGACGGATTGGTTGTTGGTCGCAGCCGCGGCGGTGGGAATCGGGAAATCTCTGTGGCTGGAGATTTCCGGATTTCCACCGCCGACGATTCAGGGCACTGGCGGGACAGGGCTTAGAATACAGAGCACAGGGCTCAGCCGATACGGCCTGGAGATTGACGGTGCCGGAAGCGGGCGGGCCTGTACAGGGCTCAGTGCCTGGAGCACACGGCGCAGACGACGCGGCTTTCTGCAACTTTTCCTGGATGAGGGTCTCGCAGCGGTTGCAGTGGTGGCTGCAGGTGGGGCCTCCACACCAGTCGAAGCTGAAGGGGCAGTCGGGGGGCCGGGGCGGGGGCGGATTCTTCTTTATTAATTCGTTGATGCGGGCGTGGTAGCGGGCGTTGAAGGCCTCGGGATCCTCTTTGGCTTCTGCGGGAGTGAGCCAGCCGGAAGGGGGCATGTCGGCGGCGCAGGTGGGTTTGGGCTTGCCGAGTTGCTCGCACTGCTGCTCGTACATGTATTTGGCCATGGACCAGACGGGCTCGAAGGCGCCGGTGGGTCCGAACCAGGGCTGGAGCGGGCCGATGGGGTTGCCCTGGTCGTCGGTCGCGACATCGGCCACCGGTTCGGGGCTTGTTTCCGGCGCGGCCGCGGCAGCCTGGGCGGCGGGGGCAGCAGGCCGCGGCAGACTGGAGAGCGCGACCTGACAACAGTAGATGGACTTGCCGCCGATGTCGGGCGGAATTTCGCGGGCAAGGATGCCGTTGAGGATCTGGGAGAGGACGAGGCGGATGGAGGCGTGATTTTCGAGGAGGGGCACCACCATTTTGTCGGGCGGGGGCAGGTTGGGGGAGTTGCGGTACCGGAGGTGGGAGTAGCAGAAGTCCTTGCCGCGGAGCGCGCGGTTGCGGCACTGCATGCCGTCGACGGTGAGGGAGCGGCACTGCAGGAGGGCTTCGGGGTTGGGCGAGTCCGGGGTGGAGGCGGCCGTGGTTGCGGCGGCGGGCTGGTCGGACATGCGAGATCCTTTCGGGGGCGAGGTTAGCGAGTTAGCTGGTAGTCGGTAGCTTGTAGCTGGTAGCGAGTTGGCTAGTTAGCGGGGGAGCGAGGAGTGCGTGCGTCCCTTCGCTGTCTATGCCTGCACTCATGAGTACCTTGACCCATGATTCAGTCCATTCCCGGGTCTAAAGGACCGCGATCTTATGCTGGTATTCCCCGGCCTGAAGAGGCTGCGGAACCGTCGATTTAAGGCCGAGAAATCGCCCCTCAGGGGCTAAAGCCCAGTTATTTTTGGCCTCTTACGGCACAGCTAAAGCTGTGCCCTTTCAAAAGGGTGAGTCTTCTTGTCACTTATGGCACAGCTCATGCTGCGCCCCTTCAAAACAGCGAGTTATTCAAGAGCTGTAAGTCGTGCCCTGATCTGCTGCTTTGGATCAACCTTCAGGTTGCGCTGCGCGCAATTTCCCATGTCTCAGAATCGAGACCCTTCGCAAGCTCAGGGCAGGCTATGGGGCAGCCACATTCGTTTGTCTCAAGCTGCGCGCTTTCAAGGCGGCGAGTTATTCGAGGGCTATAAGTCGTGCCCTGATCGTGGTGCTTTGGGTCAGCCTTCAGGTTGCGCTTCGCGCAAGTTCCCATGTCTCAGAATCGAGACATGGGGCACGCTGGGGTGACCCCCTTGAGTGAGACAGTCTTCCGAAGACACAGTTGCCGTTTATTGTGATTGTCTTCTCAAGGTGTTGCTTCTCCTTGAGCATAGTCGATAGCCGGTGAAGCGGAGTCGGGCTCTGCTGGAGAGCAAGCCGCCAAGGAATAGCCGGTGGGAGACTCATCCGTACCGATGAGCGCCGGGAGCGGAGCACCAGGACCGCTCCCGGTTTTTCTGCGCACATCGGGTGGATAGATTTCCCCATGCCTGAAAAAACTCATGCTGGCAGCACCGCGACTGTCTGCCTGAGCAGGTGGTGCGGCAGTCTGTTCGAACTCCTCCGGCGGCAGGTAACCAAGCGCCGAGTGCAGCCGAATGCGATTGTAATAGCGCTCGATAAACTCCTCGATGCGCGCGCGCAGATCGTCCAGATCGCGGTAAGTGTTGGCGTAGATCTCTTCCCGCTTGAGGGTGCGCATGAAGCTCTCGCAACTGGCGTTGTCGTAAGGGTTGGCGGGCCGGCTCATGCTGGGCAACATTCCCTGGCTCGCGAGCAGGCTCACGTACTCCCGGCAGGCATACTGCACGCCGCGATCGGAGTGGTGCACCAGACCGGCCAGCGGCTGCCGTTGCGCGATGGCCTGCTTCAACGCAGCCACCGTCAGCTGTGCTGCCAAGCTGCGCCCCAGCGCCCAGCCCACCACCTTGCGCGACCAGGCGTCCAGCACCACAGCCAGGTAGACGAACTCGGTCCGCAACCGGATATAGGTGATGTCGGCTATCCATAACTGGTTGATCCCGGTTAATTGCATGCGCGCGGCCAGATTCAGATAGACCGTGAGTTCATGGCTGGAGTCGGTGGTCTGAACCCAGGCCCGCGGCTGGACCGCAAGCAGGTTGTCCTCCCGCATCAGACGCGCCACGCGCTTGTGGTTCACCACCAGGCCGCGGCGGCGAAGTTCCCGGCTTACTCGCCGATAGCCGTAGCGGCCGCGATGCTCCAACGCCACCTGGTGAATCGCCGCGCGCACTTCCATCTCTTCTTCCCTTGGCGCCTCGGCCGTAAGCCAGCGATAAAATCCCGCCCGGCTTACCCCCGCCAGCATGCACATCCGCTCGATCGTCAAACCGCCTTGCTGCGACATCACTGACCGCATTTGGTCGTAGATGCCGTCTCGCCAGCGCCGTCGTTCTGCTGGCGCCGAGCCGCTATCTTTTGCAAGGCACCTTTGAAAAAATCCACTTCCAGCGTCCGCTCCGCCAGAAGCTGCTTCAGAAGCCGGTTCTCTTCCTCAAGCCCCGAAGATCGAGCCTCAACAGGTATAACCGGGCCCTCCAGCCGCATCTGCCACCGATACAGCAAGCGCCGCGGAACTTCAAGTTCCCTGGCCAATGCAGAGATGTTGTGGCAGCCCTGCATCCGCGCCACCGCAAGCCGCCGGAATTCCTCCGTGTAACTCCTATTCCTTCGCATTTGCAGCCCCCCATTCGCTGCAAACTGTGACTTCCTAAAATGTCTCACTTTGGGGGTTCACTCCAACCCGCATTCGTTTCGGGCTGTGTTCTTTCAAAACAGCGAGTTATTCGACAGCTGTAAGTCGTGCCCTGATCGTGGTGCTTTGGGTCAGCCTTCAGGTTGCGCTTCGCGCAATTTCCCATGTCTCAGAATCGAGACATGGGGCAACCGCATTCGTTTCGGGCTGTGTCCTTTCAAAACAGCGACTTATTCGACAGCTACTAAGTGCTGGGGCGCTCAGTTACAGGCCTGCCCTCCGGCAGCCGCAAATGGAAAAGCCTCCCTTTTCAGGGGAGGCTTTTCCATTTCCTCTCTATAAGTCCAGAATACCAGATTGAGATGAAATAACTGCCAATTATCCTGGCGTGGAAGCGGCCTGGAATCAGTAGAAACACGAAAGTAACAGGGGCAAAAGGCTTGACAATTTTTTGCGGCGGGAGCGTTGGGGGTCAGCGATCAGGGATCAGCGGTTCGTGGCTGGCCCGGTATCATCCCTGACCGTCTCAATCCTGACCGCTTCATTCCTGGCCGCTTCACCCCTGACCGCTTCTCCCCCGACCGTCTCGCCCCTGACCGCTACTGCGGCTTGCCTGTCGGCGGAGGCGATCCGGCCGGCGGTGTCCCGGCACTCCCCGCCGGAGGTGTCGTCCCTGAATCTCCGGGCCTGGCCGCCGGAGGCGCCGGCTGCTGCGCGGGAGGCGTGTCGCTCTGGCTCACCAGCTCCACGTCGAAGACCAGTTCAGCCTTCGGCGGAATCACCGGCGGCCGCCCCGCCTCGCCATAGGCCAGCTCATACGGAATAAACAGCCGCCGCTTGCCGCCTACATGCATGCCCTCGAAGCCGGTGTCCCAGCCCGGAATCACGCGGTGCGCCCCGTAGGGAAACGTAATCGGCTGCCCGCCCGGATGGTCGAACGACGAGTCGAATTTTGTCCCATCGGTCAGATAGCCGGTGTAGTGCACCGTATAGAACTTGCGCGGCTGCGCCAGCTCCCCCGTGCCGATCTTCGTGTCGACATAGGTGAGCGCGTACTCCACCTTCGGGCAGCCCAGCGCAGCGGCGGTCGCCGGAATCTTCGGCGAAAGCGCCGGCGCCGGCACCGCGCAGTGCGACACATGCGCGACCGCATGGTGCGTCGTGGTCGTGCCGGTTGTGGTGCGGTGCGCAGGAGTCGTGCCCGTCTGCGCAGCCAGCGCCGCGGCACCGGCCAGAAGGGCAGGGAAGAGGAAAAAGTTCTTCATCATTACTCCCCAGTCTATGGGAATCGTCGAATTCAGGCGGAATTGAGGAACGATGGAAGCGCGAAGCCGGTGCGGTCGATCCGCCACACAGCTGGCCGTCGCCGCCACACAGCGTGCCCGCCGACCCGCGCCCATCCTGACCGCCGCAGGTTCAGACACGCTCCACCGGCTCGCCGGCCGGCGCCATCTCCCGCGCCCCGGCCAGCGCTTCATACAGATCGCAGTACGCCTCGATCGCACGCGCTTCGTCAAACCGCTCCAGGTTTCTGAAGCCCGCCGCTCGCAGCGTCTCGCGCCGATCCCATTCCTCTGCAATGCGCCGGGCGGCCGCCTCCGGCTGCGCAGGGTCGATAAAGATCGCCGCCTCTCCCGCCACCTCCGTCATCGGAGCGCGATTGCTGGTGATCACGGGGCACCCGCAGGCCTGCGCCTCGAGAATCGGCCAGCCGAATCCCTCCTCGCGCGACGGAAAGAGCAGCGCCGCCGCTCCCGAATAAAGCGCCTCGAGATCCTCGTCCGAAACCTTCCCCGCCTCCAGCACATCGTCCTTCGCGGGCATGCAGGCATGAAAGCTGCGCATCTCCCCGGACCAGGCTTCCCCGGCCATGATCAGCTTCACCCCCCGGAAACGGGAGAACCGCCTGAGCTCAGAAAAAATGCGCAACACCGCCAGCCGGTTCTTGTACCACTGATTCGCGCCGACATGAAACAGGTATTCCGTGTCCTCGGGCAGATGCAGCTTCTCGAGCACCCGCGTTATCTCCGCCTCGCCCGATCGCCGATACTTCCGGTGCAGCGGATGGTGAATCACCCGGATCTCCGCGCCGCGGTCCGGCCCCAGCTCCAGCACATCCTGCTTCGTCTTTTCGGAAACGCAGATCACGTGCCGCGCCGCCCGGATTCCTGCAGCGATCCACCGCTGCTGCATCCGTCCCGTCCCCTTCACGCTGATTCCGTCATACATTCCGCGCGCCGCCCGGATCGCCAGCAGATCATGACAGGTGAGCACAGCGGGAATTCTGCCCGCGCACCACAGATACATCGAGCTGGAATGGTCGCAGACATGGACCACATCCGCCGCCCGGCACTGCCAGCGCAGATACAACGGGGCAATCAGGTACTTATCGATATAGCCAAGCCACTTCGCCACGCCGCCCCGCAGCAGACTGCCCAGAACCGCCGGCGGATGCACCCGCTTTAGCTGGAAACCGCGCGCCGCCAGATGCCGCTCCAGCATCAGCGCATAGCGGATCATGCTCGAAGAGCGATCGGGCAGGTAAGTGGAGATCAGAACAATCTTCATGGACGGGCCATTCCCTGCGCAGGCCGCATCGGGATCGGCCGCTTCGCGATTCGCCCATGCGGCCCTGGCCGTGCTCCGAGCAACGCGCGCCGCCTACGGCAGACGCTGGCCCACCGCGGCATCGCGCGTGTGCGACAGCCCCGGCCGTCCCACGCTGAGGTAGGTGAATCCCTGCTCCAGCATCGGTTCCGGATCGTACAGATTGCGCCCGTCAATAATGATCGGATAGCGCAGCGTGTAGTGCAGCTTCTTCAAATCCAGATCGGCGAATTCCTGCCAGTCATTCAGGATCAGCAGTGCATCCGCATCCTGCGCCGCTGCGTACGGATCGTCCACGTACCGCATCTGCGGCCCCGCCGGAATCACTTCTTTCGCCCGTGCCTCGGCGGCCGGATCGTACGCGCTCACAAACGAGCCCTCGTGGATCAGCTGCTGCACAATATCCAGCGCCGGCGACTCGCGAATATCGTCCGTCCCGCCCTTGAACGCCAGCCCCAGCACGCCGATCTTCTTGCCGCGGAAGGTCCACAGCGCCGACCGCACTTTATGAAAGAAGCGCCGCTTCTGCTCCTCGTTGATCTTTTCCACTTCCTTCAGCAGGCAGAAATCCACGCCCATCTGCTCCGCCACGTAGCGGAACGCCGCCACGTCTTTGGGGAAGCACGATCCGCCGTAACCTACTCCGGCGCGCAGAAACTTCGGCCCGATGCGCGTATCCATCCCGATGCCCCGCGCCACTTCTTCCACATCCGCGCCCGCCGCCTCGCAGATATTCGCCACCACGTTGATGAACGAAATCTTCGTAGCCAGAAACGCATTTGACGCGTGCTTGATAATCTCCGCGGCCTTGGTCGAGGTCAGCAGCACCGGTGGAGGATCGCTCTCCCGCCGCGGTCCCGGGACCGCATGCTCCGACCGGTAATATTCCCCGGAGCTCAGCGGCGCATAAATCCGTTGCAGCAATTCAGCCGCCCGCTCCGTCTCCGCGCCCAGCACGATCCGGTCGGCGTGCAGAAAATCCACCACCGCCGTGCCCTCGCGCAGAAACTCCGGATTCGACGTTACATCGAACAATTCCCGCGACACCCCGTTGCGCTCGATCACCCGCCGGATCCACTCATTCGTGTACACCGGCACCGTGCTTTTCTCCACGATGATCTTGTAGCTGTCGATATTGCGCGCAATCTCGCTGGCGACCGCATCCACAAACGACAGATCCGCGCTGCCCGTCTTGCTCTGCGGCGTGCCCACGGCAATGAAAATCGCCTCGGCGCCATGCGTCGCCGCGCGCAGATCGGTGGTGAACTCCACCTGGTTCGCCCGATGCCGGCTCAGCAGCTCCGGCAGGTACTCCTCGTGGATCGGAATTCCCCCGTCCTGCAGCGTTTTGACCTTGGCCTCGTCATTGTCCACGCAGACAACGCGATGCCCGATCTCCGCGAAACAAGCCGCCGCCACCAGCCCCACGTACCCCGAACCCACCACTGCAATGGAAACGCTCTTGCTCATAATCCCTCTGCTTTGACAGTCTGCGCAGGTCCCACCCGGCCGCCAGGAAAGACACGACACCGAAGATCCGGGCCGCCCCGCATCGCCTCAAACCCCCGGCTGGCCTTTCCGATGCATCATCCTACCACGCACCCTATGAATTCCAGCTGAATTCCAGCCCCCGCCGCCGGTTGCCAGCCGCCAGCCACCAGCCGCCAGCCACCAGCCACCAGCTGTCAGCTTCCCGCTATCGGCTACCCGCCGGCCGCTTCGGCTACAATTCCCTTGTGACCGCTCTTTTCAACGGCTTCCTGACGGTCCTCACCTGGCTCTTCCTCATCGGAAGCGCAGGCTCCATGCTCGTCATCGTCATCAGCTTCTTCGAGGACCTCAACGAACTCCTCGGCAAAGAGTAGCCCTCGGCAGTGCCCCCAGCCATCGAAACCCGCTCCGCCCGCCCGCCAAGTTCCGCAGCCGCCTCCCTCCCGCGCTCCATCCTCTTCGGCCTGGTCTCCGCGGTTCTCCTCGATTTTTGCTTTCCCGTCGCCGGACCTCTGCCGCCGTGGCGCGCCATCCTCTCCTGGATCGCCGTCGTCCCGCTGCTCTTCGCGCTGCTCTCCGAATCGAACGCCGACCATCCCCGCTATCTCCGCCGCGCCGCGCTCACCGGCTATCTTTGCGGAGTCCTCTGGTACATCCTCAACTGCTACTGGATCTACCAGACCATGCTGCTCTACGGACACATCCCGCCCCTCGGCTCCGCGGGCATCGTCGTCCTCTACAGCGCCATCCTCGGCCTCTACTTTGGCCTCTTTGGCCTCCTGATCGCCTTCTTCCGCCGCCGCTTCGGCCTCATCCCGGCCCTCGCCCTCGCGCCGCCGCTCTGGGCCGCTCTCGAGCTCGCCGCCTCCCGCATCACCAGCGTTCCCTGGGATCAGCTCGGCTACTCCCAGGTTGATAATCTCTGGCTCACCCGGCTCGCGCCCTGGACCGGCGTCTACGGAATCTCGTTTGTCCTCGTTGCCGTCAGCGCCCTCGTCGTCGCCGCCCTGCTCGTCCCCACCCGGCGCGGCCGCCTGCGGGCCGCAGCCGCAGCCCTCCTGCTCGCGGCCATCCTCCAGTCCGGCTCCTTCATCTCAGCAACGCCCTCCGCCACCTCCAGCTACGCCGTCCTGCTGCAGCCCAACATCAACGTCGCCGCCGAGGACACCGCCTGGCCCGGCGCTCAGTGGAACGGCCAAATCTCCTGGATCCTCCAGCAAAGCGAGCAAACCTGTACCCGCGCCTATGCCGGAGTCCCCGAGGATGGCGTCCCCCTCCGCACCCCCGACTGCAGCCGGAACACGCCCCCGCCCGGCGTGATTCTGTGGCCCGAAACCGCTTCCTGGTTCCTCTCGAGCGATCCCCGCACCGCCCGCGCGCTGGCCGCCGTCGCCACCAGCGTGCACGCTCCCTTCATCGCCGGCATGCTCGGCCAGGATGCCCACGGAACCTATAACTCCGCCGTCTTCACCCAGGCCAACGGCGCCGTCGGCGGCCGCTACGACAAGATCCACCTCGTCCCCTTCGGCGAATACATCCCCTACCGCAACCTGCTTTTCTTCGCCCACCAGATCACGCACCAGCTCGCGGACCTCCAGCGCGGCCACATCCGTACCGTCTTCCACGCCGACGGCCGGACTTTCGGGGCTTTTATCTGTTACGAATCGGTCTTTGCCGACGAAGTGCGGCAATTCACGAAGAACGGGGCTCAGGTCCTCGTCAACCTCTCCGACGATGGCTGGTATGGCGACACCAGCGCTCCCTGGCAGCACCTCAACATGACCCGTATGCGGGCCATCGAAAACCACCGCTGGCTGCTGCTCGACACCAACTCCGGCGTCACCACCGCGATTGATCCGCGCGGCCGCGTTACCCTCTCGGTTCCGCGCCACACCCTCACGTCGCTGGTGGTTCGCTACGGCTACCGCTCCGACCTGACCTTCTACACCCGCTACGGAGACGTCTTCGCGTACCTCTGCTGCCTGGTGATCCTGGCCGCGCTGCTCCTCGCTGGATTTACTTCGCGTCTTCTACATCGTCCCCGCTGAAGCGCGGAATCCCGAAGTGCCCGCGCAGGTGCAGCAGATCCAGCGGGCTGATGGTTCCGTCCACCGTCACCAGCGTCACATTGCGCTGGTTGGCGACCAGCACCACAATCCCCTCGACATTCGCGTGTGCCATCCGGACATACAAATCCGTCCGCGCCGGATCCCGCGGTGCAGCCGGCATCGGTGCGGCCACGGGTGCAGACGTCCCGCCCTGGGGGGCGGCTGGCTGCGCTGCGGCATGCGCCTGCTTCGTCACCAGATGATTCCAGCCCTGCTGCGCGTATTGCGCCCGCACCGCGTCGAGCGTGGCCGGATCGTACATCCCCGGTCCCGAATAGCGGAAGTTGTGCACCGTGATGCTGTTCAGCTGCGCCACAATCCGCCGCTCGTCATCGGGCAGCGTCTGGCTCATCGCGTCCAGCATGGTCTTGTTAAAGGTGAAGTTGGTGGCGAGGGTGGCATGAGCCGCCAGGGCATCGACCCCCTGCGGCACCGCGTTGGCATCCTGCGCCCGGGCCACTGGCGCCAGGAAGATCAATAAGCCGGCAAAGAGGGCAAGCAGACGGAATACCATACTCCACTCAGACGCACTCCTCTCGAAAAAGTGGCGCTGACCCGCTACTCATCCCTTGCCTGGACGGCCAGTCCCGCGCCCGCCTCCGACGGCTAGTCGACCCACTCCCCCGAGCGCAGCAGCGGTTCCGCGTCCCCCGCCGCCGTAATCCCATCCACGTCAATCCGGCCCGACCCGATCATCCAGTCCACATGGATTAGGCTGTCGTTCGCTCCCCGCGCCGCCAACTCCTCCGCGCTCAGCTTGTCGCCGTTGATCAGGCATGTCGAGTACGCCTGCCCCAGCGCAACATGGCACGCGGCATTCTCATCGAACAGGGTATTCAGGAACAGCATCCCGCTCGCCGAGATGGGCGACGAATTCGGCACCAGCGAAACCTCGCCCAGCCGCCGCGCTCCCTCATCCGTCTCAATCATCCGCCGCAGCACCTGCTCACCCTTCGCCGCATGCGCCTCGACGATCTTTCCGCCCTCGAAGCGCACCGAAATCTCCTCAATCATGGTTCCCTGGTGCGAAAGCGGCTTGGTGCTTCGCACCGTCCCCTCGACCCGATCCTTGTGCGGCGTGGTGAAGACCTCCTCGGTCGGCATATTGGGGATGCAGTACCGCCCATTGCCCGCCTTCGTCCCGCCGCCCAGCCACAGATGATCGTCCGCCAGCCCGACTTTGAGATCCGTTCCAGGCCCCTTGAAGTGCAGCGCGGAGAATCGCTTTTCGTTCAGGTATCCGGCCCGCTTATGCAGCCCGTCATCGTGCTTCTTCCATGCCGCTACCGGATCGGGCTGATCCGCGCGGCTGGCCGCAAAAATCGCGTCCCAGAGCTTCGCCAGCGCCTCGTCCTGCGGCAATCCCGGAAACACCGCCGCCGCCCATGCCGGCGTCGCTGCCGCCACAATCGTCCAGTTGATGTCGTGGCGGGTGATCAGCTCAAGAGCCGGCCGGTAGGCCTTCGACATCGCCCGATTCGCCCGGCTCACCTTCTCCGGATCCTGCTGTGACAGCAGCCCCGGATTGCCACCCGTGATCGCCAGCCGCGCCGCCCCGCCCTTGTAGGCCGCCGCCATCCCCTCATACAGCCACGCCGCCGCCGTGTCGAAGGTGGCATCGCCGCCAAACTTGTAACGCAGCAGCGCCGATTCCTCATCGGTAAACAGGGTCGTTACCAGGGACGCGCCCGCTTTGTAGGCATGCTCGGTGATCCGCCGCGCCAGCGGCAGTGCATCGATGCCGGCCGTCATCACCAGCTCCTGTCCGGGCGCCAGCCCCAGTCCGGAGCGGATCGCGACCTCGGCCAGCCGGTCCAGTTTCAGTTCAAAGTCCTGTGTCGAAGGCGCTTCGGCGACAGCGCCGGCAGCAGTCGTGGCTTGATTTGCGCTCATACTTTTTATTCTCCCGCCTTCCTATTCTCCTGCCCGCGCCGTGCGATGGCAACGCGCGGAATCCGCTGCAGGTCCTCCACGAACTCGACCTGCTCCCATCCGGCACCGGCCTCCTGGGCTGAAAGCAGACCCGCCAGGGCCTCCCGCTGCCCATGCCCGATCTCCATCAACAGCCATCCGCCCTGCACAAGCGCCGAGCCTGCCTGGGGAATCAGCCGCCGAACCACCTCCAGCCCCGTGGGCCCCGCAAACAGCGCCGCGTGCGGCTCATACTCCGCCACCTGCGCCTCCAGCACCTCCGAGTCGGCCACATAGGGCGGGTTCGACAACACCGCATCGAAGCGCTCGCCCTGCACCGCCTCCAGCAGATCCGATTCGAGGAAGCGCATGCGGCCCGCGACGCCATGCCGCTCCGCGTTCTGCTGTGCAACCGCCAGCGCCGCCGGAGAAATATCGAGCGCCGTTACCGAGGCACGCGGCAGGGTGTATGCCAGGGCCACAGCAATCGCCCCCGAGCCTGTCCCCACATCTGCGATCCGCAGTGCCGCCTCGCGCGGAACTCGCTCCAGCAGCCCCTCCACCAAAAGTTCCGTCTCCGGCCGCGGAATCAGCACGTCCGGCGTGACGTTCAGCGTCAACCCGTAAAACTCCTGCTGGCCCAGGATGTATTGCATCGGCTCGTGCTGCGCACGCCGCGCCATCCAGCTTTCAAAAACGGCCAGCTGCTCCGGCGAAATCTCTGCATCGGGATGGGTGATCAGCCACACTCGATCCCGCCCCGCCGCTCGCATCAGCAGCAGCTCCGCATCTCGCCGAGCCGAAGTCGAAGGGGTCAGCCTCGCCCCTGCTTCGTTCAGGATCGTTCTCACCCTGGCCTGCGGCATCGAATTTAAGTCCTCGCGTTGCATTGCATGGAAAGAGAAACGTGTCATCTGGAGCGAAGTTCGTTCGCCCGCGAACGAACGCAGTCGAAGAATCGGCGTTTCTGCGGAGCGCGTCGTGCATCAGCATGATTACGGCAGAAGCCACAGGCTTTAGCCCGCGGAAAAACAAGCCGCAAAAAACCGTCCTTTACGCGCGGTCTTCACGCACACAACTCCCCCACATTCCTCCACCCGTACGCTACCTCCGGCAGCGTCACGCCGCCAATCTCAATCTCCTGCTCGCCTACCAGCACGCCACCCATCCGCTCGTAAAACCGGCGCGAGGGATTCGCCTTCAGCACCCACACCACCATGCTTTGAAACCCGCGCTCTCGCAGCGCGCCGGCCATGCGGCGCACCAAAGCCGCGCCCGCGCCCCGCTTCTGATGCGACGCGAGGAGATAAATTGCGCCCAACTCCCCGTCAAACCCCTCCACCGGATGCATCATCCTGCCGCCGGCCGCGAACCCGAAAATCCCCGCCTCTTCCTCGGCCACAAACACCAGCGGGGCGCCGTCCTGCGCCAGCCGCTCCTGCCAATTCCGGATTCCGTTCTCAACCTCTAACCCGTCGATATACGCCTGCGGAACGATCCCCGGATAGGTCGTCTTCCAGCTCTCGAGATGCACGCGCGCAATCGCCGCCGCATCGTCCTGCACAGCGCTTCGGATCGTCATCATGAATGGCTCACGCAGCTGTGGTCCCGATCGCCTGGACGGCCAGTCCCGGCTGGTCCCTCAGGCCACCGCCTCCGCCTCTGCCTTCAGCCGCTCCGAATTGAAGTGCGCAATCAGCGCATCGACCACCGGCTGCAGCTTGCCCTCCATAATCTCGGCCAGCTGATGAATGGTCAGCCCGATGCGGTGATCCGTCAACCGGTTTTGCGGGAAGTTATACGTCCGAATCTTCTCGCTGCGGTCGCCTGTACCCACCTGCTGCTTGCGCTCCTTCGCCAGCGCCGCCTGCTGCTTCTCCATCTCCATCTCGTAGAGCCGTGCCCGCAGTACACGCATGCCCTTTTCCCGGTTCTTGATCTGCGATTTTTCGTCCTGGCAGCTCACCACCGTATTGGTGGGGAGATGCGTAATGCGCACCGCGGAATAGGTCGTGTTCACGCTCTGGCCGCCCGGCCCCGAAGAGCAGAAGGTATCGATGCGCAGATCCTTCGCCTCAATCTTCACATCAACGTCCTCGGCCTCCGGCAAAACTGCCACGGTGATCGCGCTGGTGTGCACGCGCCCCTGCGTCTCCGTTGCCGGAACCCGCTGCACCCGATGCACGCCGCTTTCGTATTTCATCTGCGAGTACACGCGATCGCCTTCGATGATGGCGATGACTTCCTTGAGGCCGCCGACCGATGACTCCGACGACGACAGCACTTCCACCTTCCAGCGGTGCTGCTCGGCAAAGCGCGTGTACATCCTGAAGATTTCCGCGGCAAACAACGACGCCTCATCGCCGCCTGTCCCCGCGCGGATCTCCACGACAACGTTCTTCTCGTCGTTGGGATCCTTTGGCAGCAACAGCAGCTTCAGGTCCTCCTCGATCTTCGGCTCGCGCTCCTCGAGCTGCGCCAGCTCCTCCTGCGCCATTGCCCGAATCTCGGGATCCGGCTCCGCCAGCATCGCCCGCGCATCGGCAATGCCGGTCTTCACCTGGCGATACTCGCGAAACTTGTCCACCACCGGCTCCAGCTCGCGATGCTGTTTCGCAATCTTCTGATATTTTTCGTGATCGCCCAGCACCTCGGGATCGGCCATCTGCTGTCCCAGGTCCTGAAAACGCGCTTCAATCTGCTCCAGACGCTCAAACATAAAACCCTCCCGGCAGCCAACCGGTTCCAATCACCTGATTTCTCAATAGGAAGAATACGCAGCGGGGCGAAGGCGGCGGGAGCCGCTAGAGAAGAACGCCGATGGGAAAAAGCTGCATCATCCCCTTCAGTATAAGCCCGCTGTCAATTACATTGCCCCGGTGCAGCGGCGCGCACTACACTGTAGTGCATGGCTACGGACGTCTACAGCTGGCGCGTTTCCCGCGAACTGAAGCAGGATCTCGAGCGCGAAGCGCGCAGGCGCAGAGTTTCTGTTTCTTCAATACTCGACATCGCTGCCCGCGAGTGGCTGAAGAAAAGTGCCGCCAGCGTGACCGAGGACGAGGAACAGCAGCGCCTGCACGCTGCCGCTGAGGCCTCTTTCGGCGCCATAAGCAGACCCATTCCGTATTCGCCCGAAATCATGCGCGAAACCGTCCGCCGCCGCGTGAACAGGCGCTATGGCCGGTGACGTGTCTACACCCCAGGCTCTGATCGATACGGGGGCCATCCTGGCCATCCTGAACGCAAGGGACCCCTGGCACAGGCTGTGTATCGATACCATCCGGCAGCTCCCTCTTCCCCTCCTCACCTCCGAGGCGGTGCTGACGGAGTTGTTCCACCTGGCCGGCAGCGCTCGCCATGAGATGGAAGCTGCGTGGACCTTCATCCGCTCCGGCGCGCTCGCCCTCGCCACCATCGCCGAAGACGAACTCCCCCGCCTGCACGAGTTGATGACGCGCTACTCCGACCGCCCTATGGATTTCGCCGACGCGACTCTGGTCTACCTGGCCAAACGTGAATCCATCTCCACCATCTTCACCGTCGACCACGCGGACTTCTCCACGTACCGCATCGAAGGCAAGCGCAAATTTCGGATTCTCCCCCTGGATCGTCCCGGACGATGAATGCCCCCCGGGAACTGGGACACTCTGGATCGATCCCGGCAGCCCGCCAGCCACCAGCTTCCGGCTACCAGCTACCCGCTAAACCCTATACGCTACACGCTACACCCTAAACCCTATCGTGTCCCTCTTCCTCCACTTTGCCGAGCTCAACGACGCCCTTGCCGCGACGACCAAAAAGCTGGAAAAACGTGCCCTCATTGCCGAATACCTCCGTTCGGTACCCGCGGAGGACGCCGGCCGCGCCGCTCTCTGGTTCTCCGGCACGCCCTTTGCGGAAACTGACCCCCGCGTCCTCAACGTGGGCGGCAGCCTGCTCAGCAAAGCCGTAGCCCAGCTCACCGCAGCTTCACCGGAAACCATGTCCGCCGCTTATCGCCGCCATGGCGACTTTGGTGCGGCCGCTGCTGACCTGCTCGGGGCTGAAAAACCAGGCCACACCCCATCCACCGCCAGCCTCACCCTGGGCGACATCGACGCCGCCCTCTCCAACCTCGCCGCAGCTCGTGGACCCGCACCCAAACTGCGCCTGCTCCTCGACCTCCTCGCCCGCGCCACCCCCGTCGAAGCGAAGTACCTCATCAAGCTCGTCACCGGCGATATGCGCACCGGCGTCAAACAGGCCCTGGTCGAGGAAGCTATTGCCGAGGCCTGGCCCCTTCATCCTGACGACGATTCTCCGGTCAAAGCGCCGAAGGCGTCCGCCCCTGCCGGCCAGGCAGTGCGCCGCGCCAGCATGCTGCTCGGCAGCTTGCCCGAAGTCGTCGCCCTCGCTGCCGCCGGCCGCCTCGACCAGGCCCGGATGAAGCTCTTCCACCCCCTCGGCTTCATGCTCGCCAGCCCCGTCCAAACCACCGAAGAAGCCATCGCCCGCTTCAGCGAAGAAATCGAGGATGAAAAGAAAGAGTTGTCATCCCGACCGAAGCGAAGCGAAGCGGAGGGACCTGCATTTCAGCCCCTCTCAGCCTCGACACCCCTACGCGCCGCCCAGCTTGAAGACAAATACGACGGCATCCGCGCGCAACTCCACGTCGACAACACCCGAGTGGCCCTTTACTCCCGCAACCGCGAAGACCTCAGCGCATCTTTCCCCGACCTTGTGGAGGCCTTCTCCGCTATCACCGAGCCTGTCATCCTCGACGGGGAAATCCTCGCCTGGAATCCCGCAACCAGCCGCGCTCTCTCGTTTTCCACCCTCCAGCAGCGCCTCGGCCGCAAACGGGTCACCCCGGAAATGCTGCGCGAGATCCCCGCCGTCTTCGTTGTCTTCGACATCCTCTACCGCGGCGAAACGCTCCTCCTTGACGAGCCCCTCGCCCACCGCCGCTCCGTCCTCGAAGACTTCGCCGCCCGCTGGTCCCCCTCCACGGCTTCCAGCCAGCCAACCCGCCAGGCCAGCCTCTTTGCTCAACCGGAGACGGCCTTTCCCCGCCTCATCCTCGCCCCGGCCACCCGCCTCGAGAGCGCCGCTCAGTCCGGAGTCTCCAATGAACCCCCGGCTCCCGGCGCAGCAGCGCAGCAACTCGACCAGGCCTACCTCGACGCTCGCGCCCGCGGCAACGAAGGCGTCATGATCAAGTCCCTCGCGTCCACGTACCAGCCGGGCCGCCGCGGGCTGGCCTGGCTCAAATTGAAAAGGGAACTGGCCACGCTGGATGTTGTGGTGACCGGCGTTGAATACGGCAACGGACGCCGCGCCGCAGTCCTCAGCGACTACACCTTCGCGATCCGCGATCCCGACGATCCCGATCAGCCGCTCAAGAATGTCGGTAAAGCCTACTCCGGCCTCACCGATCAGGAAATTGCCGAGATGACTGCCTTCTTCAAGGCCAACACTCTCGTGGACACCGGCCACTTCCGCACCGTCGAACCGATCGTGGTCCTCGAAGTCGCCTTCAACAACGTCATGCGCTCCACCCGCCACGCCAGCGGATTTGCCCTCCGCCTCCCCCGCATCCTGAGAATCAGAAACGACAAGCCAGTCGACGAAATCGACACCCTCGCGCGCGTCGAAGAAATCTACAACTCCCAGCCCGACAAACCGATCGACACCGAGACATGATTCACCACAGACTCTGCGCACCGCCGAATAGGGGTGCCCCCCTATCTGCCGGGTGCCCCGAATCTGCCTGCAGTTGGCAGATGCGGGATTTTCCGATGTCACCTTCCCGCAGGTTGACTGGACGGCAAGCCCCCCGTCAGCGCCTGAGCCGCCCGCGAGGCCCGGCACTTCCGCATCGTAACCTGAAACGGCAGATCCTCCCGCTGATCCGGATGCCCCTCGAGCCGCGCAAAGTGCTCTGTGCAATAACCCCGCAGCGACAGGATCATCGGTTTCTCGCGCGCCATCGTGACTTCTTCCAGCCGCGACACAAACGGCGCAATGCGAATGCGTGCATACACCTTCGCGCCTTCCTCCTCATAGGTGCCGCTCCACACATGTTCGAGGTCGCCGCCCAGAAATTCTCCCGCATGCAGCATCGCGATCCCGTCGCCATGCGTGGCACCGGCGTCATAGTGTGTGAGCCAGTATCCTTCCATGACGTCACCCTCCTTCCGGCCCAGCAACCCAGCACCTCAACATACGATTTTCAGGGGAGGGGAGGGAGCCTGAATTGGATTCAGCAAAAACGACTATTCTGACCTTTCCAGTTTTTTGGTCCGGATGCCGGTAACTCCTGAGCTCTGCGCTCCGGGGCCTTAGCTGTGGCGCGCAGCGCGGTTGCCTGGACGGCCAGTCCCCGGAACTAATAGTCCGCTGCCACCATCGAACAAACAGGAGAACTGATGACCACTACCACCCAGACCACCCCCAATGCCGCCGCAGCCGGAACCATCAACCTCGGCGACCTGACCGTCCACCGCCTCGGCTACGGTGCCATGCGCATCACCGGCAAAGGCGTTTGGGGACCGCCCGCCAACCACGATGCCGCGATTAAAACCCTGCGCCGTGCCACTGAACTGGGCGTCAACTTCATCGACACCGCCGATTCCTACGGCCCGAACGTCTCCGAAGAGCTCATCGCCGAAGCCCTTCACCCCTACCCCCAGGGCCTCGTGATCGCCACCAAGGGCGGATGGGAGCGGGTCGGCCCTGGCCAATGGATCCACAACGCCAGCCCCAAACACCTCGAGCAGGCCGTCGAAGGCAGCCTGAAGCGCCTCAAACTCGACCGCATCGACGTCTACCAGTTGCACATCCCGGACCCCGCCGTCTCCTTTGACGCCTCGATGGAGACCCTGGCGCGCCTGCAGCAGCAGGGCAAGATCCGCCACGTCGCCCTCTCCAATGTGACGCTGGAACACCTGGAGCGCGCCCGCAAAATCGTCCCGATTGTTTCCGTGCAGAACCGTTACAGCTTCGCCGACCGCGAGTGGGATTACCTCGTCGACCACTGCGAAAAAAACGGCATCGCCTTCATTCCGTGGGCCCCTCTGGGCCAGGTGCGCGAAGCGCATGACCTGCTCGAAAAGATCGCCAAGGACCTCGGCGCGACACCACTTCAGACCGCCTTGGCCTGGCTCCTGCGGCGCTCACCCGTCACCCTGCCCATCCCCGGCACCAGCTCGCCTGACCATGTCGAAGAGAACATCGCCGCCGCCGCGCTCAAACTCCCCGACAAGGCCTTCCAGCAGCTCACGGCCTTCGACGCCCCACCAGCGAGCCTGCGGTAGGTAAGCGTCGCAAAAGTCGGAATCCCGGGTCCGGATTTTGGATCCGGGCTTCCGGCCGCATACATACGCGGATCAGGCTAAGCGGAGCCGCTACTCCTCCGGTTGAATTCGTCGCTCGGGCTGCATGCTGTTGTGAAGAACGCGCACGATCAGGACGTCACTGTCTTCCACCAGGAAAAAGACCACATGACTTCCCTGCTCGATTCTGCGCAATCCCGACAGAATTCGAGAGCAGGAGCGGCCGATCAGTGGATGATCGGCAACGCGCTGACAACATCCCTCCGGTTGTGCAAGATACTGTGCGGCCTGCATCTCGCCCCACTGGCCGAGAGAGCATCCTGCGATGCCGAACATATCCTCCACAGCCTGCCGTGAGAAGCGAGGTTGCCCCACTACTCCCCGACCTTTGGCAGATTCAGCTTCCTGCGAATACGGGCAAGTACATCGCCTTTTGCCACGCCGCTGGCCATTCCTTCATCGATCGCCTTCCTCAGCGCGGCCATCTTCGCCTCGTACTCCTGCTCTTCGCGTTCAAGCGTCCGCAGAGCCGCCCGAATCACCTCGCTCGCGCTCTCATACCGTCCACTCTCGATCCGGGAATTGACAAACCGATCCAGCTCATCCGTCAGGTTCACATTACGTGTCGGCATGCTGAGGGCTCCTGCCCATCATCCTGCGCCCATTGGCAAAAATTGACAAACCTTGCATTCCCGAAAACCCCTTGCGCAAACAGGCTCCGCCCACAATCCGAAACGGGCTCTGTGCCCTCTGTTGTGC
The DNA here is from genome assembly GCA_963825195.1 of uncultured Acidobacteriota bacterium. Lineage (GTDB taxonomy): Bacteria > Acidobacteriota > Terriglobia > Terriglobales > Acidobacteriaceae > Palsa-343. Next base: position 614,684 of record CAWGSD010000005.1, on the reverse strand, counting down.
TCTGTGGTCAATCCGGTGTACGCGCGACGGCCAGGAATGGCCAGCGCCGAAAACCAGGCGCAGCGTAGATCACCCAGCGCTTCAGCACTGGGACCGCTCGAAAAACCGGATTCGCGCAGCGAGCCCCTTAACACGATGGCCCACGTGCCACCCCTGAACGAACAAGGCCGCGCATCACTGGATGTTGTGCGTGTTATTGCTGATCGGCCGCATCTCTCCGGTGGCGATCCTGATAAACGCCGCGCGCACCTCATCGTAGCTGGGCTCCCCGGGCAGCAGGGCATACGTCATGTGCACCTCGGTTCGCTGCGTCCCGTTCGTGGGACCTTCCCGGTAGCCATCGAAGGAGAAGGCTCTTTTGCCGGCCGCTGCGTCCGCCGGATGCTGCTTCGCAAACGAAGGCTGATCGAAGTCGTCGCTTTCCAGAGTCAGGCGAAAAAGCAGCTGCCCGTTCCCGTCAAAGACCCGGGCATAGTCGTAGACGTGATAGCCTCCCCACGGCGTCAGCGAGTGCGAAACCCAGATCGCCCTGTCCGGCTCATGAATCTTCTCCAGCAGATATTGCTGCACGCCCGCCGGGATGCTTCCTTTTGCGTGCAGATCGTTCAGCCGCGCCATCTCCGCATCGCGATGCGCCTGGTCCCCGCCTTCGGCATAGATACGCGCCATCAGCGCCGCGGCCTGCCAGTCATCCGGATTCGCCGCCTCCAGCGGCGCGAGAAGTCCGGTCGCGTACTGCATGTCCCCGGCGTTGATCGCTGCTTCGGCAGCAAGCTTTTCCAGAAGTGGAACGTGGACATTGGGATATGTGGCAAAGATGGACTTGTAGATCGCCAGCGCATCCGCGTACTTCTGTGCCGCATTATCCTGTCCCGCTAATTCCAGCTGCTGTCTTACCGAGGCCATAGCATCGGGCGCAGGTGCTGTCGGGGTCGGAACCGGACCCGTGGCGGGCACCCCGGCGGGGGCTGCCGAGCCCGGAGACTGCCCGATCAGCAGCGGCGCGGCACTCAGCAAAAACGTCACCGCGCAAACCAGTGATCGCTTCATCGGCGCCCTCCTCAATGTTCCGGAAAAGCACCGGAATTATAGCGCCCCACTCTCTCATCCGCACTCGCAAATCGCGCCGGTTTCCTCAACGCGGTGCGGAGATCCGGCGCCTGAGCGCCAAGGCCGTTCTGTGTTCTCCGTGGTAAACCCGGCGCGAAGCGCAATCGCCTGGACGGCAAGTCCCCTTGCTACCTCTGAGCGCCCCCTGCTACCCTACCTGGTTTTCGCATCTCTCCTCTCGGAGCCCAATGTCCACTGCCACCAATCCCGTCCCCGCCGCCGAGCAGACCGCTACCTTCCCCTTCACCCTCACTGAGGACCAGCAGGCCCTCCAGCGCGAGATCCGCGACTTCGCCGCCCGCGAAATCGCCCCCAACGTCCTGCGCTGGGACGAAGCCTCCGAATTTCCCGCCGACGTAGTGAGCCAGCTCGGCCAGATGGGCCTGCTCGGCGTCATCTTTCCCCCCGAATACGGCGGCGCCGGCCTCGGCTACACCGACTACATGCTGGCCATCGAAGAGCTCTCCGCTGTCGACGGCTCCATCGGCATCATCGTCGCCGCGCATAATTCGCTCTGCACCAACCACATCTTTCTCGCCGGCAACGAGGCCCAGAAGCAGAAGTACCTCCCACGCCTCGCCTCCGGCCAGGCCCTCGGCGCCTGGGGGCTCACCGAGCCCGGCTCCGGCTCCGACGCCTCCGCCGCCCGAACCACCGCCGTCCGCAAAGGCGACCGCTGGGTCCTCAACGGCAACAAGACCTTCATCACCAACGGCCACTACGCCGACATATCCGTAATCATCGCGGTTACAGATAAATCGCAGGGCACCCACGGCCTCTCCGCTTTCGTCGTCGAAAAAGGCACACCCGGCTTCCGCCCCGGCAAAAAAGAAAACAAGCTGGGCCTCCGCGCGAGCGACACGAGCGAGCTCATCTTCGAAGACTGCGAGATCCCCGCAGAGAATCTTCTGGGCGGCGAAGGCGAAGGCTTCATCGACGCCATGCGCACCCTCGACGGTGGCCGCATCTCGATCGCTGCCCTATCTCTGGGAATTGCAAGAGGCGCCCTCGACGCCAGCGTGAGATATGTGAAAGAGCGCCGTCAATTCGGCAAGGCCATCGCCGAATTCCAGGGCATTCAGTGGAAGCTCGCCGACATGGCCACCGAGCTCGACGCCGCCCGCCTGCTCACCCTGCGCGCGGCGGTCCTCAAAGACGCAGGCCAGCGCGTCACCCAGGAATCCGCCATGGCGAAACTGTATGCCTCTGAAGTCGCCGTCAAGATTTGCAACGAAGCTGTCCAGCTCCACGGCGGCTACGGCTTCATCAAGGACTACCCGGTCGAGAAGTTCTACCGCGACGTCAAGCTCTGCACCATCGGCGAAGGCACCAGCGAAATCCAGCGCATGGTCATCGGCAGAGAGATCCTGAAAGTATCGCCGTCCCGTGGATAAGGCTCGCTCCGGCTGCGAGGTATGTAGTCAGGTCACGCTGTGCCGGCTCGAGAAGAGTTCAGCTTTCACAAGCACGCATGTATGGGGCCGGCTTTTTTTCGAGCCGACGACGGTGCAGTGAGTTGCGGGTGGAATGCGGGATGGAGATCTTCCCAGGATGGCTGCTAAATTGTTGATTTTAGATGGTGGCCAGGGACGGGATCGAACCGCCGACGCCGGCCTTTTCAGGGCCGCGCTCTACCACTGAGCTACCTGGCCGCCGGAGGAAACCAGCGCTGAGGGGGATCGAACAGAAACTGCGGAAGGACAAGAACCGCGCTCGTCAATCAACCTCAGCCAGTATAACAAACGTGCCCGGTGTGCCCGCGGCGCCGCATTCGGCGAACATTCACCCTCTCTCGTACGAGTGTCGGATACACTTGTCGCACCGCTGCTCTGCCTTCACGAAACGATGCTCATGCTCCTGCCCCGACGTTCCTGCGCCGTCTCTGTGCTGTTGCTGCTGCTCAGCTGCTGTTCGGCACGGCTTGTCGCCCAGGCGGCATCCCCCGGCGAAGTACGCGCTGCCCGCGCCTTCGACCAGGCCCGCCGAGAAGGTCCACTGGCGCTCCGCGCCTTCCTGTACCGCATGCCCAAGGGGGCCGACCTGCACGTCCATATCAGCGGCGCGGTCTATGCCGAGACCTGGATTCGCGAGGCGGTGGAGGACGGCATCTGCGTCGACGCGGCGCAGCTTCGCTTCGATGACGGCAGCCACGCGCCCAATTGCCCCCCGGGCGAGAAGGCCGCGGCCGCGGTTCACGGCGATCAGCACCTGTACGACGAACTGATCGATGCCTTCTCGATGCGGAGCTTTGTGCCGGTCACGGGCGACTCCGGCCACGATCATTTCTTCAACACCTTCGGACGCTTCGGCGACGACAATCGCCATACCGGCGACTGGATCGACGAGATCGCTGCCAGGGCCGCGGCGCAGAACGAACAGTACCTGGAGCTGATGGATACCCCCTCCATGGGCAGCGTTCGCGGGCTGGCGACGCGCATCGGCTGGAGCACCGATATGCCGGAGCTGCGCCGCAGGCTGCTGGCCTCTGAGGAATTCCGAGCAGCGGCGGAAGGCGCACGCCGGCATTTCACCGAAGCGCTGCAGCAGCGAGGCCGCATCGAGCACTGCGGCCAGCCGGATGCGATGCCGGCGTGCCGCCTCACTGTGCGCTTTCTCTATCAGGTGCTGCGCGGCTTTCCGCCGGAGCAGGTCTTCGCGCAGGCGCTGCTCGGCTTTGAAGCAGCGTCTGCGGATTCGGATGTGGTCGCCATCAACTTCGTCATGCCCGAGGATGGCTACGTCTCGATGCGCGATTATTCGCTGCAGATGCGCATGCTCGATTACCTGCACAGCCAGTATCCGCAGGTGCACATCTCTTTGCATGCCGGGGAACTGGCGCCCGGCCTGGTGCCTCCGGAGGGGCTGACGTTCCACATTCGCTCTGCCGTCGAACAGGGGCATGCCGAGAGAATCGGTCATGGCGTCGACGTGATGTACGAGGACCGGCCCTGGGAATTGATGAAGGAAATGGCGGACCGGCACGTGATGGTCGAAATCAACCTGACCAGCAACGACGCGATCCTCAACATCAGGGGAAACGAGCATCCCTTCATGCTCTACCGCAAGGCCGGTGTGCCGGTTGCGCTTTCCACGGACGACGAAGGCGTCTCGCGCATCGACCTGACGCATGAATATGTGCGTGCGGCCGATACGTATCCGCTGACGTATCACGATTTCAAGCTGATGGTCCGCACTTCTGTCGAACACAGCTTTCTGCCCGGAGTGAGCCTGTGGGAGCGCACCACGCCGGAGAAGCTGGATGTGGCGGCGAGCGCCTGTCGGGCTCAGCTCGGCTCTGACGAACCTTCCGGCGCCTGCGCCACACTGGTCCACGCCAGCCAGAAGGCACAACAGGAGTGGGAGCTGGAACGCCGCTTCCACACTTTTGAGAGCAGCTTTTGAACGCAGCCCGATGAGAATCGTTTTCTCAACCTACGGTACCTTCGGCGATGTGAATCCGCTCGTCGCCCTGGCTCTGGAACTGAAGCGGCGCGGGCATCGTCCCGTGCTCGCGGTTCCTGACATGTTCCGCGACAAAATTGAGCCTCTGGGCATTGGCTTCGCGCGCGTGCGGCCCTATCAGGATCCTATGGACACGCGCCTGATCGCGATGATCTACGACATCAAGCATGGCACCGAGACCGGCCTGCGTGAGTTTCTCTTTCCCTCGCTGCGCGACAGCTATGCCGATCTGCTGGCGGCTGCCGAAGCGGACGGGGGGGCGGATCTTCTGGTCACGGGAGAGCTTGCTTATGCCGGGCCGATCGTGGCCGAGAAGACCGGGATTCCCTGGGCCTCTTACGTCCTTGCCCCTTTTTCATTTTTCTCGGCCTATGATCCTCCGGTGCTGCCGCCCTATCCCATGCTGGCGCGCGCACAGGAGGTCGTCCCGGCGCTGGGCCACGTCGTCGCCCGCTTTGCCCGGATTGTGACGCGCAAATGGCCGGAGCCCATCTACTCGTTACGGCGGGAGCTGGGCCTCCCCCGCGGGAAAGATCCCATTTTCGACGCCAAGCATTCCGAGCGCCTGGTGCTTGCCCTTTACTCGGCGGTGATGGGCGCCGCGCAGCCGGATTGGCCAGGCTCCGCAAAGATCACCGGCTTTGTCTTCCACGACGGCGCCGGCGATCAGGCGAAGTTGCCGGCGGAGCTGGCTCATTTTCTTGATTCCGGACCGGCTCCGCTGGTCTTCACGCTCGGCTCGGCGGCCGTGATGCATGCCGGCGATTTCTACGAGCAGAGTGCGCACGCCGCGGAGATGCTGGGGCAGCGCGCTGTGCTGCTGGTAGGCGCCGACGATCGCAATCTGCCGAAGCGCACCTTACCGGAGAGCATTTGCGTCGCGCGTTACGCTCCCTACTCGAAAATCTTTCCGCGTGCTTCGGTCATCGTTCACCAGGGTGGGATCGGCACCACGGCGCAGGCCCTGCGCGCCGGACGTCCCATGCTGGTGATGCCTTACAGTCACGACCAGCCCGACAATGCTCGCCGCGTTCGCCGCCTCGGGGTAGCCGAAGTGCTGGGCCGCAATCGCTACCAGGCGAAACCGGCCGCACAACTCATCGAGAAACTGCTGGCGGACAGTGCCTGTCTGGTTCGCGCCCGCGCGGTTGCGGCGCAGATTGCCGCGGAAAACGGGGTCGTCGCCGCCTGCGATGCGCTGGAATCGGCGGCTCGCCGCGCCTGAGTTACTCCTGCTGATCGGCCCACACCCCAGCCTGCACATTTTTTCCATCGAGATAGAAGGTAGTCAGCCCGAGCATGTCGGTGCGGTAGGTGCGGACGTGGGCGGACTGCAATTGCTCCAGCACCTCATGGCGCGGATGTCCGTAGAAGTTTCGGTGCCCTACGGAAATGGCCGCCCACGATGGCGAGACCGCGGCGAGAAAATCGGGCGTCGTGGAGGTCCTGCTGCCATGGTGCCCCACCTTCAGAAAGTCGGCATGGAGGGCGCCTTCGTGCAGCATACGCGCTTCGCTGGGCGCTTCGGCGTCTCCCTCGAGCAGAGCCGTCGAGCTTCCATAGCACATTTGTAACACCAGCGAGTCGTTATTTCCGGGCGTCGCTGCCGGATGGTAATCCGGTTCCGGCGCGAGTACGCGCACGCGCACCCCATCGAACTCAAAAACGTCACCGGCGGTGTGGCTTATTACCTGGGTGTGTGTGTTTTGCGCTTCATTCAGCACCGAGTCGTACATCACCGAGTGCGGATTGATGCCGATCCACAATTCGCGGGGATGGAAATTCGCCAGCACAGCGGACATTCCGCCGATATGGTCTGCGTGGGCATGGGTGATCGCTACTGCGTCCAGCCGCCGGATACCGCGGGACCACAGCACCGGCGACACCACGTCCTCGCCGATGTCGAAATTCGACGCGCGGGGGTTCAGCGTATTTCCGCTCAGCCCTGCTGGTCCCACAATGCCGCCCGCATCGATCAGCAGGGTTTTCCCGTGGGGCGAAATCACCAGCAGGGAATCCCCCTGGCCGACGTCGATCGTGGATATCTGCAACACGCCGGCGCGATGTGTCACGGCGCGTGGGCAGACGGTTACGGCGGCGGCGACAGCGAGCAGCACAGCTGCTGCCGGCATCCCGAATCGCCGCTTTCGGATCAGGACCAGCGCCGCCACCGTCAGTGCGATGGCGGCCGCAATGAGCGGGGCCACGGGGGCAGGAATCCGCACATCGCCGAAGCGCATCGCGCCAAAGAGGCGCACCAGGGCGCTGACGCCATGCAACAACAAAGCCACCGCTGCGCCGGGAACGAACGCTGCCCTCGGGACCATCACCACCACCAGCATGGTGGTCAGGGCCAGGGGCAGAAGAATGCAGAGCAGCGGCACAATCAGGATGTTGACGGGCAGAGCCACCGCTGTGATGCGGTGAAAATAAAGCGCCATCGGCAGCGCCATCAGCAGTTCGATTGCCAGCGAGGTCGCAAGCAGCTCGACAATCCGCAAACCCAGCCGCACTGTGTACGGCAAGACTCGTTGCGCGAGCCACCTGCCGGTCCATGGCTGCAGCGCATCGGCAATCATGCGGAGGCTCACGCGAAACTGTGCCGCTCGCGGCGCAAGGGTTGGATCCAGCGGCAGCAGTGAAAGATTTCCGGCCGCATGCAGATAAGGTCCGAAGGTCTTCTCCGCGAAGGGTACGGCGATGCCCGCCACCGCGAATACGGAGAGCAGCGTCATCTGGAACCCCGCGTCGAACAGCGCCGCTGGATGCGCTGCCAGCATCACAAGCCCGGCAAATCCGATGGCGTTCAATGGACGCCGCTCGCGCCACAGGATGCGCCCCATCAAATAGAGAGTGACCATCCAGAAGGCGCGCTGCACCGGCTGTCCAAAGCCGGTGAACAGTGCGTAGGCGAGTGACAGCGCGATGGTCGTGAGCGATGCCCCGATGCGCGGGAGCCGCAGTTGCCGGGCAATCCAGAAGATAAGCCCGGAGAAGATCGCCAGGTGCATCCCCGAAACGACAAGCAGGTGAAACGACCCCGTACGTTCAAACCCTACGCGTAACCGATGGCCGAGCAGCGTCCGGTCGCCGGTCAGCATGGCTGCGAGCATCGCCGCATCATCGCCTGAAAGCCGCAGTGCAAACGGTTTTCGCCAGAGGCATGCAGAGTATCGGGAGAAGCTCAGGGGTGTTTTTGCGGAGTTCGATTGCGTGCTCGCGCCGGTGACGCCGGTGAGCCGGCTGCTGGCGGGAGCGGATCACAGGGAATCGCGGGCGCGGATTTTGCCGCACACGGCTCCGGCAAGCCTGGGCGGATTGCCGGCGGTGGTTCTGCCGGGGGCGTGCGGAGTGCAGCTGATGGCGGCGCGCGACGACGATCGGCGGCTGCTGCGCCTCGCGGCAAGGCTGGGACAAATTCTGGCGGCGGAGAACCAGGGGAAGTGATTCGCGCTTTGCGCGTTGGCAGGTTTCCTGATGGGTGACCGCGCGAGAGCGGTCCCCCATCAAGCTCGAGGAGGCTGTAACCGATTCTGGCAATTACAACCCAAAGGCCAACGAATCAGGGAATGCTGAGTTCGATGGAGTTGGACGGCAGGCTCTCGATGCCCGTGCTGTCGACGCTTGTGACGATGTAGGTGTAACTCTGCGAAACCTGCACCGTCGTGTCGGTATAAGTGGTGGAAGAGCTCACGGACGAGTTAAGCAGCTGATAGGTGGAGCTGTTCGCAGCGGCCCGATAGACGTTATAACCAGCAACCGGATCGCTCGACGTCGAAGGAGCGTCCCAGGTGAGATCGACGCTGTAGGTGGTGGAGGATCCGGTGCCGCTGAGCGCGATGGCCTGGGTGGCGCCGGAGGTGGCGTTGCTGGTGATGATGATCTGTCCGGTGACGGCGCCTGCGGTGGTGGGATCGAACTGGAGGCTGAGCGTTGCCGATTTGCCGGCAGCGAGGGTGAGCGGTGTGCTGATGCCGGATGCGCTGAAGCCCGTTCCGCTCAGCGATATCGCGGAGATGGTCAGTGAAGCAGCGCCCGAAGAGGTAAGCGTCACCGACTGGGTTGCGGGTGTATTCAGCTGAACGCTACCGAAGGCTACGCTGGCCGCACTGATGGTCAGAGCAGATGTGCAGGGGTTGAGCTGCAGAGCGGCAGTTTTGGAAACGCCGGCGGCAGTAGCGGTGAGGGTGGCGGTTTGGGTTGTGGTCACGGCCACGGCCGTGGCGGTAAAGCTGACGCTGGTAGCTCCGGCAGCGATGGTGATGCTGGCGGGAACCGTCACCGAGGAGCTGCTGCTGGCCAGGCTGACGGCCATGCCTCCGGTGGGTGCTGCTGCGGAGAGGGTCACGGTGCAGGCATCGGAAGCTGCGCCGGTGAGGGAAGTGCTGGTGCAGGAGAGGGCACTGAGCGCGGCCGACGAGGATGAGGCTTCAGTATAGGTGGAGCTAACAGAATCCCAGGTGCCGTTGAGGTCGTAGTAGAGCGTGGCATAAAGGGTGGCGCCGGCTGTTGGCAATCCCGTGGCCGTAACGGAGAGGGTGCCGGCGGTGGTTGAGCCCTGAGTGAAGGTGCCGATGTTATAGGAGTTTGCGCTGGAACCGATCCAGAGCTGATATTCGGAGACACCGCTTTCGGTGGTCCAGGTAAATGTGGCCGAGGAGCCGGGCAGCACGCTGCCAGGGGCAGGGCTGGTGAGCGTGGGCGTTGAGGCAACGGCGCCGGTTCCGGAGAGGGCGATGGTTTTGGTTCCCCCTGAAGCGCAATTGGTAGTAAGGCTGACCTGACCAGTGGCGGCGCCCGCCGCAGTGGGATCGAACTGGAGGGTGAGAGTCGCGGACTGGCCGGCAGCCAGAGTCATCGGCGCGCTGACACCCGAAGTGCTGAAGCCGGAGCCGCTGACGCTGAGCGCATTGATCGTTACCGGAGCCGTGCCGGTGGAGGTGAGGGTCACCGCTTTGGTAGTGGCCGTGTTGGTCTGGACGCTGCCGAAGGCCACGCTGGTGGCGCTGAGAGTGATGGCCGGCGTTCCTGCGTTCAGGGTGAGGGCGGCAGTTTTCGACACGCCGGCGGCGCTGGCGGTCAGGGTAGCAGTTTGGGTAGTGGCGACAGCAGCGATGGTCGCGGTGAAGGTAGCGCTGGTGGAGGCGGCCGGGATGGTGACGGAGGCCGGAACGGTGACGGCGGGATCGTTGCTGGCCAGGGAGACGGCGGATCCCCCGCTGGCAGCGACGGCGGCCAGGGTCGCGGTGCAGAGATCGGTGGCGGCGCCGGTGAAGGATGAGGTGGCGCAGGAGAGACTGCTCAGGGCAGGAGAGACCTGCGCGCCGGACGAGGCTTCTTTATAGGTAGAGCTAACTGAGCTCCAGCTGCCGTTGAGGTCGTAGTAGAGCGTGGCATAGAGGGTGGCGCCGGCTGTCGGCAGCCCCGTAGCCGAAACGGAGAGGGTACCGGCGGTGGTTGACCCCTGGGAGAAGGTGGCGATGTTGTAGGAGTTTGCAGTGGTGCCCAGCCAGAGCTGGTATTGGGCGACGCCGCTTTCGGTGGTCCAGGTAAAGGTGGCCGAGGAGCCAGGAAGAACACTGCCGGAAGCGGGACTGGACATGGCGGGTGTGGCAGCCGCATGCAGGAAGAGGGGCAGACAGCCGAGGAAGAGGGCGACCAGGCTGTGACGAAGGAAGACAAGGCGCCGCGAGGCGGGACGAACAGTGGACTGCGGGCCGGGGTTAGCTGTGGAGGCGGTCAGTGCCGCGACGGGGCGGCAAGTGAGGGAGGGAAAAGGCCAAATCGACATGAATAGCACCCCTGAGAAAGCGTCTGGGCGCAGGAGTCCGGAGGCGCGCATGGAGTCATGCGGCGGCTACAGGAGCCCGTGCTTAGCGCTGTCGGTGAATGCAGGATCGGCTAAGAGAGGGGAAATCATTAGTGACGGTGGTCACAGGGTCACCAAAATTGTGATTACCTGCGTGACTAAGGTTAAGTCCTTTTCCTGTTTCGGTTTAGCGGATAAAACAGATGGCAAACAAAGGTAACGCTACAACGAAAGATGGGCATGTGTGTGCCTGATTGGGGCACTTAGTAACACTTTTTGGTTACCTATTAGGCTTTCCTATAGGACTTGTTCTATAGGTGAACCGCCATACGCCTTGGGAGGGGGCCCAAAAGGATCCGTAAACCGGATGCGAGAATGGCAGGAGTGAGTGGCGACGCAGCGGAGGCGGCGGAGCGACGAATTAAATCCTGAACGGACCGGGACACTGACCTGAACAAGGTGACCGGGTCAAGCTAACCGGGAACTGACCAGGAGAAGAAGGATGAGGAAGGAGTGAGGGTGCTGGACAGGTGGGACGAGAAGCGGCGCGGGAGCGGGAATCGCGAGCGGGAAGGGACATGGGGAGAGGCGGTGCAATCGCCGGTGAGAAGAGCGGCGGCGCGGTTCGGAGTCTGGCTTCTGCTGGTGGGGCTGCTGGCGTACGGGGCGGCGGTGCAGGCGCAGACGCTTCCCTCCAGTCCGGAGCCGGCGACGTGCCGGGTGAGTCGGCTGCAGGTTTGCGTAAAGGACGTGCTGCAGGATGAGAAGGGAATCGTCGAGAGCCCGCTGCGGGCGCCGATTCCGCAACTGCTGTGGGTCATTCCGTTTGGAGTAGCGACGGGGGTAGGGATTCATAACGATCCGAATGCGATTCGGGATCTGGGAGTGGATCCGACGCGGGAGGATCACTTCAACAAGATTTCGGACTACGGCGGATTGTACGGGCCGTTTGCGGCGGCGGGCGCAGGGTATGTGCTGGGGTCGGTGAAGCAGGACGATTACCTTACCGAGACGGCGGTGCTGTCGGCCGAGGCGATGGCCGATGCGGGGATTCTGGATGAGGGGCTGAAGTACGCGCTGGACCGGGAGTATCCGCGGGCGGACAACGCGCGGGGAGGATTCTGGCCGGGTGGACCGAAGGCGTGGCCGAACAATCCGTCGATGCCCTCGGAGCATGCGATGAACGTGTGGGCCTTCGCGCACGTGGTGGCGGGGCAGTACAACGGGATTGCGACGCAGGCGATCGTGTACGGACTGGCGGGGACGGTGTCAGCCTCGCGGGTGATTGCGCGCGAACATTTTCCCACGGACGTATTTGTGGGCAGCACGCTGGGATGGCTGGCAGGGGGCTACGTGCTGCATCATCGCTCGCTGGAGCACGGAAATTTGGTGGACGTCTCGACGGTGCAGACGCCGCTGGGGCGCGGCGTCGAAGTGCGATGGAACCTGTCGCACGGCGAGTAGGTCGGCGACGAGCAACATGCCAGGAAAATTCTGAAACGCGGGTCAGGGGCGCAACACTATCCCAATACCATCGGACGGGCACGAGGGCAGGTGGGGGCCGGAGTGCCTGCGATGGCAGGAGGAGTTGTGGTGATCGAGGTGGATCGCAGCGGGTCGTTGCCGAAAACCGAAGCCAGTGCGCGGTTCGGCATGCAGATGAGCGCAGGCAGGCCACGCGGCGTGACCTGCATTCGCGAGGGGCGCAGGCCGGTGGCAGCGTCGACGGCTGCGGGCCACACCGATGCAAACCGGGCAGGGCAGATGAATCAGCCGCGGCGCGGGAAACTCATCGAGTGGCCGCGGAGACGCGACTGAGCTCAGCACGGCACTCGGTTTCGAGCAGGGCCAGCAGCTGGTCCATGTGCTCGGTGCGGGTGCGGAAGTTAACGGGGTTGATGCGGAACCAGGTGCGGCCCTTCAATTCCGTGGTGGAGATCCAGAATTTGCCGCTCTTCTCGATGTTTTCGACGACGCGGGCGTGGAGAGCTTTCGCGTCGGGTTCGCTGAGGTCCATTTCTTTGTCCGGGGACTTGTAGCGGATACAGATGGCGGACATGGGCGGCTCGGAGGCGGCCTCGAATTCGGGGTGGTCTGCGACGCGGGCATACAGATGCCGCGCCTGGCGGACGTTGTTGTCGATCCACTCGCCGATCTGACGGGTGCCATAACGCTTAAAACTCATCCACACCTTGAGACTGCGGAAGCGGCGCGACTGCTCGAAGCCGTGCACGTAGTACTGGTAGCGTTCGTGTTCGGTGTCGAACTGGTCGGTGAGGTACGACGGCTTCATGCCGAAGGACGCGGTGAGGCGGCGCTCGTCTTTGACGAGGATGGCTCCGGCATCGAGCGGCGCGTAGAACCATTTGTGCGGGTCGATGGTGACGGAATCGGCGAGCTCGAGGCCCTGATCACGCATGGGGGATGCGGTGGAGAGGAGCATGCCTCCGCCGTAGGCTGCGTCGGCGTGGAGCCACATGTGTTCGCGGTCGGCGAGGTCGCGGAGTTCACGGATGGAATCGACGGCGCCGGTGTTGGTGGTGCCGAAGATACCCACGATGCACATGGGGCGAATGCCGCGTTTTTTGTCGGACTCGATGGCGGACTCGAGGGCATCGAGGCGGAGCTGGAATTTGGCGTCAGTGGGCAGCGCGCGAAGGGCATGGCGGCCGAGGCCGATGGCGTCGACGGACTTGTCGACGGAAACGTGGCGCTCTTCGGAGACATAGACGGCCGAGCGTTCCTGGACGCCGTCGAGCTGAGCACGATCACCGGAGGCCCAGTCGCGGGCGAGCTTGAGGCCGATGAAGTTGGCCATCATGCCGCCACTGGTGAGATTGCCGCCGGCATGCGGGCCGTAGCCGATGAGGTCGGTGAGCCAGCGGATGGTGCGGCGCTCCATAACAACAGCGGCGGGACCGATGGAGTATGTGCCGAGGTTCTGGTTGAGCGCGGAGCAGAGGAAATCGGCGATGACGCCGGTGGGACTGGGTGACGGCGTGATGAGGCCCATGTAGCCGGGATGGCCGACGTGGGTGCAGTAGGGGAGGAGCTTTTCTTCAATCTGGCGCAGGACAGCTTCGGGCGGGGTGGGGTCCTGGGGCAGGGGCTCGTCGAAGAGCTGCTGCAGGTGCTGCGGCTCGACGTCGGGGAAGACGGGCTTTTCTTCGATGTGCTCGAAGTACTCGGTGAGCAGATCGACCATGTGGTGGCCGAGGGAGTGGAATTCGCGGGGGTCCATGGAGATTGCCTGATCCTGCAGTGTACTGGATGGGCGGATTGACGGGGGGCATCCGGAGCTTGCGCTGGAACGCGCCGCGGGGCTATACAGGCAGGGTCGCAGTCACTCCGATGGACGAGGACGAATTGGTGGATAAACGGGAATTTCTGAAGGCGTCGGGCGCGGCGCTGACCGGCAGCATGCTGTCGCGGGTTTTGCATGCACAGGGAGAGCCGGAGGCGCGCACGAACTGGTCGGGAAATTACAAATACTCGACGGACAATTTGTTTCAGCCGGCGACCACAGAAGAGTTGCAGGCTGTGGTGCGGAAGTGCGCGCACCTGCGGGCGCTGGGGTCGCGGCACTCCTTTAACGGGATCGCAGACAGTACGCAGAACCAGGTTGCGCCGGCAGCAATGAAGTCAATCGAACTGGATGCGACGGCGAAGACGGTGACGGTGGGCGCGGGCGTGCGCTACGGCGATCTGGCGCCGGTGATCGATGGGAAGGGATTTGCGCTGCACAACCTGGCGTCACTGCCGCATATTTCGGTAGCGGGGGCAATTGCGACGGCGACGCACGGGTCGGGGCTGCACAACGGCAACCTGGCGACGGTGGTGTCGGGCATGGAGTTTGTCGCGGCCGATGGACGGGTGGTGCATCTCAGCGGCGACAAGCTCAAAGGCGCGGCCGTGCATCTGGGCGCGCTGGGCGTGTTGACGCACGTGACGCTCGACGTGCAGCCGACCTATCAGGTAGCGCAGACGGTTTATCTGGATCTGCCGTTCGCGGTGCTGGAGCATCATCTCGAAGACGTGTTTGGGAGCGGGTACAGCGTGAGCCTGTTCACCGACTGGCAGAAGGGGCGCGCAACCCAGGTGTGGATCAAGCAGCGGACCGACCGGAAGGAGGCGGCGCTGGGGGCGGAGTTTTATGGGGCCACGCGCGCAACGGTGAAGATGCACCCGATTATGGGGCATCCGGCTGAGGCGTGCACCGAGCAGCTGGGTATTCCTGGACCCTGGTACGAGCGCCTGCCGCACTTTCGCATGAATTTTACGCCTTCGAGCGGTCATGAGTTGCAGACGGAGTATCTGCTGCCGCTGGAGCACGGGTATGCGGCGATCCGAGCGGTGGAGGAGCTGCGCGACCAGATCACATCGCATCTATTTGTAACCGAGCTGCGCACCATCGATGCCGATGACCTGTGGATGAGCACGGCGTATCAGCGCCGATCGCTGGCGATTCACTTCACGTGGAAGCCGGAGTGGCCGGAGGTGCGCGCGATTCTGCCGCACATCGAGGCGAAGCTGGAGCCGTTCAAAGCGCGCCCGCACTGGGCAAAATTGTTCACCGTCAGGCCCGAGTATCTCGAGGCGCAGTACACGCGGCTGGGCGACTTCAAGGCACTGGCGCGCGAGTACGATCCGGAGGGGAAGTTCCGGAATGAGTATGTAGAGGTGAATCTGTATAGCTAAAAAGCCGGTTAGCTGAGAAGCGGTCAGGGATGAAGCGGCCAGTGGTAAAGCGGCCAGGCGACAGGCGGTCAGCGTACGGCGCTGGGCGTGGGCATGCTTTCTTCTAGCCGGCGTCGAGGGCTTTGTGCTGGCTGACGCTGGTGCCGTCGTTGGCGCGCAGGTTGCGGAAGACGATGGTGGAAACGACTGTCATGGCGCCGAGGGCGATGAATGCCTTGTGGATGCCGTGAATGAAGACCACGGGGCTCGTCCAGACACGCGCGGGGAGAAACCAGGCGGTCGCCAGGCCGGCGAGAGCCACGCCGAAGCTGAGCGCCATCTGTTGCATGGTGCCGAAGATGGAACTGGCGGCGCTGGTGTCCTCTTCGTTCACGTCTGCGTAGACCAGGGTGTTCATGCTGGTGTACTGCAGCGACGTGAAAGCGCCGTAGAGAAAGGCGAGCAGCACGATGATCCAGACGGGCGTGTGCAGGCCGATGGCAGCGAAGAGCAGCAGCAGGATGCCGATGATGATGGTGTTCGAAACCAGGACGCCGCGGTAGCCCAGCCGGTTCAGGAGGCCGGTCATAAAGAACTTCATGAACATGGCCGCCAAAGCCTGGGGCATGATGAGCAGTCCGGACTCGACGGGGGTGTAGCCGAGTCCTACCTGATACAGAAGAGGCAGCAGGAAGGGTACACCGCCGATGCCGAGACGGGTGATGAAGCCGCCGCCGACCGAGGCGCTGAAGGTCCGGAGGCGAAAGAGCGAGAGCTTGAGCAGCGGGAAGAGCGTGCTGCGGGCGTGCAGCCAGTAGCCGGCGAGCAGGGCAAACGACATCACCAGCAGGCCGGCAATCTCGCGGGCGCTCAGAGTGTGGTCGCCGAAGACTTCCAGAACATAGGACAGCAGGGCTACGCCCGAGCCGAAGAGGATGAGGCCGACGAGGTCGAGGGGAGGCGTGTCCTCTTCGCTGTAATCGGGCAGGTGGATATAGACGAAGATGAGGCCGAGGATACCAATGGGGATGTTGAGGAAAAAGATGATGCGCCAGTGAAGGTAGTCGACGATGAGGCCGCCGGCAATAGGACCGAGCATAGGGCCGACCGTGGCGGGGATGGAGACAAAGCTCATCACCTGGACAAGCTCGAATTTGGCGAAGGCGCGGACAAGCGTGAGCCGGCCGACGGGAACCATCATGGCCCCTCCGAAGCCCTGCAGGACGCGGCAGAGAACCAGTGCGTGGATGTTCGAGCACAATCCGCAGAGCAGGGAGCCGAGGGTGAAGATGCCGATGGCGAAGGCGAAGACGCGGCGGGTTCCGAAGCGGTCGGCCATCCAGCCGCTGATAGGAATGAAGACGGCCAGCGCAAGCGTGTAGCTGGCGAGCACGGATTTCATGGCCAGGGGCGTGACGTCGAGGGCTTTGGCGACGACGGGGACGGCGGTGTTGAGGATGGTGGTGTCGAGCGACTCCATGAAGAAGGCGACGGCGACGAGCCAGGGGAGCAGGCCTTTGGAGGAGGGCGTGACCGCTGCGGTGGTGGGCGGGATGGGGCTCGACCGGGGTGAGTTCATCGGAGCGTGACGGTTTCTTTCAGGCTCTCAGGAATGAGGCGTCTTGTGAAGGATGGGCTGGCACGTCGATGGGAGCGCAGTGTCAGAGTCCGATTTCAGAGTCCGGTGTAGAGCTGGAAGGGCGCCCAGTAAAAGGGGCGGCGGAAGGCGGAATTGGAGTGGAGCAGGGCGAGCTTGGCCTGGCGCAGGGCGGCGGAGGGAGAGAGGCCCTGTTCGAGGCCGTTGTAGAGGGCGTTCATGAGGCGGGGCGTGGAGGCGTCGCTGGCTTCCCAGAGAGCCGCGATGACGTTGTGGGCTCCGGCGCGGAGGAAGGCCCAGGAAAGTCCCACCAGCCCTTCGCCGGCGTAGGAGCGCGAGCCGCTGCCGGAGCAGGTGGAGATGGTGACGAGGCGAGCATCGATGGGGTGCTGAATGATGTCGCGGGCGTAGAGCTTGAAGGTGTCCTCCGATGCGGCCCGGGATGCGGTCTGGGAGACGGTAAGGCCGTTGGCGCCGGGGCGGGAGAGGATGATGGCGGAGTCGAGGGGGTCAGTGCGGCTAGCGACGCCATGCGCGACGAAATCAATGTCGGAGAACTGGCGGGGCGCGCTGGCGAGGTAGGCAGCGGGCGTGGCGCGGGGTCCGGCGAAGACGGTTTGGTCGTGGGGGGGGAAATGCCTGCGGATCTCCTGCATTTCAACGGCAGCGTTGGGAAGCTGCGGGTAGTCGGGAGAGGGAGAGACAGCGTTGCCGAGGAGCAGCAGCTTGCGGGTGGCGCTGTGGCTGGCCGTGTGGGCGGCGGCGAGCATGTGGAGCGAGGGGGCGGAGAGGATGTCGGCGTCTTCGATGAAGTAGTGGGGAGTGGGGCCGGGCACGATCAGCGTCTCGAAGTTGAGCTGGCTGAGGATGCCATCGGTGAGAACCACAATGCGGGCGTTGGGGCGGAGCAGGCGCGCGGCAGGCGCGACGAGGATACGGTAGAGAGCCTGGCCGTCGGGATCGCGGCTGGGATCGTCGGGGCCGAGGAGGGTCTGACGGTAGCGGTCCAGCCAGGGCGCGATGGCACTGCGGGTGGGGAGCGTAAAGACGGCGGTGGTTTGCGGCGTGACGGCCCAGAGGTACGACTGCTTCTCGCCTAACCAGTAGAAGAGCAGAATGGCATCGGCGCTGCGCGCGATGGCGGTGGGATGGGCGGCGACGGGGTCAGCTGTTTTAGTGGTGAGGCCAAGGCCCTGGGCGAGGGTGCGGGCGCGGCTCTGATCGGCAACGGCGAGGGCCTGTTTCACTTCTCCCTGCTGGATGAGGAGGTGGATGTAGTCGTCGTAAATGGGCGTGGCATTGGCGAAGAAGGGGAGGCGGGAGTTCTCGTTCTTCAGCTGGTTGCGTTCGGATTCGAAGGTGGCGAGGGCGGTGACATATTCAGCCCTGGCGGCGTCGAGGCGGCCCTGACGCTCGTAAAGGTTGGCGAGAAAGTGCTCCGCGGCCAGGCGCATGGTGATCTGGCTGGCGGGATCGGTGTCGACGGCGCGGAAGAGGGTTTCGGCCTGCTGATCCTGATGACGGGCTGCGGCGATGCGGGCCTGGGCAAGGGTGAGGTCGAGGGCGTCGAGACGATTACCGTTGGCGCGGATGAGGGGATCGAGTTGCTGGAGGTAGCCGGCGGCTTCGTCGGGGTTACCGTCGTCGATGGCGAGGTGGGCGAGGCTTTCGAGGGAGTTGACGATGTCTTCTTTGCTGTTGATCTGCTGGGCGAGGGTGAGGGCGCGGTGATAAGCGCCGGCGGCTCGGGAGAAATCGCCGGAAGATTCGTAGACGTAGCCGGCGGTGGTGAGCCACTTGAGATCATCACGCGCGTTTCCTAACTGCGCGGCGGCCTTTTCGGCTTCGCTGAATAGTTGCAACGCCTTGTCGGTGTCGCCCAACTCGACGTAAGCCCATCCCATATTGCCGAGAGCGCCCTGGGCCCGGTTTTCATCGCGTGACTGAATGCCAGCCTGATAGGCGGCAGTCGACCATTCAAGAGCTTCGTCATAATGCTCGATCTGCAATGAGGCCGTACCGAGATTGAGAAGGGCGGTGGTTTCCAGCGACTGGTCCTGATGAGTGCGAGCAAAGGAGAGGCTGGAGAGAAACAACTGGCGGGCTTCCCTGACCTGACCACGCTCCATCGCCAAAATGCCGCGCGCTCTGAGCACCCCGCCGCAGGCCGCGGAACTGGAGCCGCCGCAAAGATTTTCGGCTTGCGCGAGCTTGTCGTTTGCGACGGACAGCTGCTGGAGGTGAGTTAAGGCAACGGCCTGAAGGGTGAGCTCTTCGATTCTTTCTTCCACACCCGCGGGTGCTCGGATTTCCTCGCTGAGAATGCGGAGCGCAGGTTCATACACTCCCCGCCATACCATGGCCCGGGTCTCCAGCAACCGGAATTTCGACGCCCAGCGCGGTTCAGAAGTCCTGAACTGGCGATAGCCCTGATCGGCCTCCTGCTGACTCCGTTCAAGATAGCCCTGAAAAAAGAGCTGTCGTGCATGCTCATATTGTTCCTGTGGATGCGCGGGCGCCGCATCCTCGATTGGAACGAGCAAAAGAAAGAGGATGAACGCCCAGGCTACGGCTGCGTAGTGCCGTTGACGATGGTGTTCCCCGCCGAGACTTTGCCGTGGGCCAGGCAGCCCATGTTGGCCTCCACCATGGTCAGGTTCAGCAGGGTTTTCTTCGGGGTCTTGCTCTCGGGGCGATAGTCCGAGTGCTCCAGGCGCAGGGTGGCCAGATAGAGCTTGCCGAAGTGGGGAATGTCGATCACGTGGCCAAAGCAGCGCCCCGGAAAAGATCCCTCCACGTGGGTGACCAGCGAACATTCAATCGGCTCCTCGGGCCCCAGACTGGATGGATGTCGATTGTAGCGCTCGCTGATTTCGCCCGGAACGTCGCCCTGGCTGCGGATCTTCTCGTACTGGGTGGTGACGCGCTGCTGAAAGCCGGGATCGGAGCCATAGGCGCCGTCACTTTCCGGCTTGTCGCCGAGGAGAAAGGGATTGAGCTCCAGTTTAACGGGGTGGCCGGCGATGCGGAGGTTATCAAAGCGAGTGCCGAGGAAGGTGACGATGGGCACATAGCCGTCGAGCGGATGCTCGGTGGAGACCTGCGCGACTACCCGATCGGCGGTCACGACTTCGAGGATGTTTAGTCGTTCGATGACCGAGGTGGCGACGGTGGTCCATCCGTGGCCGGGTTTTACATCGCGATGGCCGGCAACCTGCGTGTAGGCCTTGCGGAAAGAGATAACCCCCTCCACGTTGTAGCGGACGGAGTGCTGGGAGAGATAGCCGCCTTCCTCTGAGAGGGTCGCCATCTCCTGGGGCTGGATGGGCTGCTGCAGAGGGAGTTGCAGGTGGCCTGCGAGGATGTGGGCAGTGGCGTGGTAACGGTGCCAGCGTTCGGTGTCTCCGGACATAACTTTGCGCGCTCGCTTCATCAGGGAAGTGGGTGGTGCCGGGCCCGGGGTGTGGTTCCGAGGTCATTCCGACGGGCTCAGCGCGGCCTCTTCGACCGCGCTCATTCAATCGTCAGGGGACCTGCGCAACACCACAATTAGTTGAAGTGGACGTCGAGGACGCGCCGGTCAAGCTCAGTCCGGCTGCCTTGTGGGGTGATGCCGGAGATAGTAAGCGTATATGTGCCTTGCTGCAAGCCTGTTCCTGGGATGGTGAGCGACAGGGGCGTCTGGACAGTTTGGTCGGGCGCGGGTGTGATGGTGCGGGTCCAGAAAGGCCGTCCCTGGGGGTTATCGAGGACGAAGGCATACGAGGCCCAGGCAGTCTCGGGCGGGACGTCGAGAACCAGCACGAATCCTTCACCGCGGGTCACCTGGACGGGCATGGGCGCAGCGCCGCGGGTGCCGAGGTGGAGCGTCATCCATGGCCCGAGGCGCGGCTCGGCTGCGGCTGAGCGGAGGTGCGGGATGGTGGCGAAGTTCTGCCAGGCCACGACCGCGAGCAGCATGGCAAAGACGGGCGCGGCAAAAGCGGGCCGCAGCCAGGCGAACCAGTCGCTGCGTGCCGCCTGCTTGCGCGCAGGCTTCGGCGCAGGCTGCGCCGCGTTCATCTGGGGCAACTGGCGCCTGGCTTCGTCGACGAAGGCGCCTCCGGCCCGCAGGTCGAGGGCGCATTCGGGACAATCGAAATAATGTTCCTCGAAGGCGTCGCGCTGTTCGGACGTGAGCTCGCCGAGAAGGTAGCGTTCGGCTGCCATCTGCTGTACCGCTTCACTGTGGTTCATCGGACAGCTCCCTGGGTCCGGCGCCGGAGGTGATGTCGATTCCGGTCGCCCGGACGGTTTAGTCGTTCGTTGCATGCAGGCCTGGACCCATCCTTTTTATGTATTCGGTCTTGAAATGCTGTTTGGCGCGAAAGAGCAGGACGCGCAGGTAGTCGGCGTCGACACCAAATTCACGGCAAACTTCGTCACGGTCGCGCTCATCGAGAAAGATGGCCTGCAGGAGAGTGCGATCGCGGGCGGGCATATCGGTGAGAATTTCGCGGACTTTGTCCTTCAGCTGACGAGCCGCGACGATGTCATGGGCGCTGGAACCGGTCGCGGGCAACTCCGGCTGGTCCTCGGCGTCGAGGGACTGGCTGCGGTGCGACGAGCGGTAGTGCTCGAAGAGAACGTGGTTGCAGACGGTATTGACGAAAGCGCCGAGGCGTTCGGGCTGGCGCAGAGTGCCTTCCTTGCGGAGGGCGGCGAAGACGCGGGCAAAGGTCTCCTGGCGCACGTCTTCGATGGCCTGCCTGGATTGAAGCCGCGAGCGAAGCTTGAGGTGGAGCAGCTGAGTGAAGTACCCGACGAAGTGCTCCTGAGTGCGAAGGTCTCCAGCGCACAGACCTTCGATGTAAGTCGCATCGAATGTATGAAATTGCAAAGACGTCCCCGCAAATCCGAGAGGCCGCAAGTATAGCATCGGGCTGACCGGAACCGGCTGCGGGCGATGGTCGCGGGAGGCGGGGCGGAGGTGCCGGCGGCGACGGGGCGAGGATGGTAAAGATTCGGAAATCATGGGCTCCTTATCGATCCAGCTTTCCGTTGACGACCTTCCACGGGCAGACCGCGTCCAGGTCGGCCCGCCAGTGGAGGAGAAGTCCGATCCAGCCGCTGCTGAGCCAGACCGCAAGGGGCAGAGAGATCCAGAGGCAGAAATCATGGAGGCCAGCGATCAGCCGGCTGGGCAGGTTGCTGATTGGGCACAGAGTCGGAGGATCTGGTTGGATGGCCATCGTTCTCTGCATCGGCTGTGTCCCGGCAAAGCTGATCACGGAGAGATAGTGTGGCGAGGAAGTCGGGCGTTTCAGGGGAATTTTCAGGGAACGGGGTGGACTGGGAGGAACAAAAATGACTCCCGGTCGTGGACTGGGAGGAACAAAAATGACTCCCGGTCGACCCTGTTGCCGTCTCCCATGAGGCAGCAGAGTCGCCGGGAGTGCGCCAAACTTGTGTTGGCCGGCAGCCGTGGGCTGCACAGGCGGGGCATTATGGTTCCCTGCAAGGCCACTTACCCACTAGTGACGGCAAGGGTCAGAACGTTACGAATTTCTTTTCGGGCGGAGCCGGTTCCCCGGGCCGGTGCGGCGGGGAACCGGAAAAACGCAGCCGATCGTCGTTCAGATGGACGCAGTTGGTTGATGCGGGTTAGTGGAACAGCGAGAGGTCAATGGAGGAGCCCATGACTTCGTAGCCCGAATCGCCGGGATGAAGGTGATCGCCGGAGTCGACGCTGGGCAGGAACATGGAGGGTTTGGCGGGGTCGCGGGCAACTTTGTCGAAGTCGATGACGCCATCGAAGACGCCGCTGGTGCGGATCCACTGATTGAAGGCCTGGCGGATCTGCTCGCCGGCGTCTGAAGCGTAGCCGGCGCCGACGTAGGGGGTGAGGGTAGCTCCGAAGACCTTGATGCCGTGCTGGTGGGCGCGGGTGACCAGCTGCGAGAGCGCGAAGGTGAGGTCCTGCGTTGTAATCACGTCTCCGGGCCCGCGGGGGCGAGCAATCGCGCCGATGTCGTTGATGCCCTCGAGGATGATGAGGTAGCGGACGCCGCTTTGGGCAAGGACGTCGCGATCGAAGCGGGCGACAGCGTTGGGTCCGGCGCCGTCGTGGAGGAGACGATTGCCGCTGATGCCTTCATTGAGGACGGACAAGCTGGCGGTTTTGGGATCGGCCTGCAGCCGCTGGGCGAGCACGTCGGGCCAGCGGCGGTTAGCGTCGGGCGTAGACAGCGCGCCGTCGGTGATGGAGTCGCCATAGGTCACGATGGCGGCGCCTTTCTCGCTCGTCGTGCTGATGTCGATGCCCTTAACGAAGCACCAGGAGTGAATGGGTCGCGGATCAGTGAGGGTGGCGGCTGAGGTGGAGTCGCCCTGGGTGATGAAGTTGGTGGATTGCGCGTCTTCGTGGCAGGTGGTGTCGTTGATGGGCTGCTCGGGGAGGAAAACGCTGACGGCCACGTTGGCCATGGGAGCAACCTCCAGTGGGACGGGGTCGCTGAAGACGAGGGCGCCGGCAGGGATGGTCACGGAGGGCTGCCCGGAAAAGGTGAGGGGGTGGTCGGTTCCGGACTGGATGGATCCATTTCCGTCACTGAGCGCGATGTGAGCCGCGGCGACGGTGAGGGAGCGGGTGCCGAACTCATTGGTGAGCTGCACGCGCACCGCGGGTCCGCCGACGCTGATGTGGACAATGTCGCGATAGGTAGAGTTACCTGGAGCCGGCTGCCCTGGATTGACAGTCTCACCCATGGGCGACGCCGCCCAGGTGCCGACCCAGTGGGTTGACTGCGCGTGCAGGGCAGGGGCGAGGAGCAGAACGAGAACGAAACCGGACAGCAGAGTGGATGCAGGCAGCGCGAAGGACTTCTTCATCAATTCTCCCGGCGGGCGACTGGAACAACTGCCGTCCTTTCTACATGATTTGCGGGTGGGAAACCAAACGCGGATGGACTCTGCTGAAATCTTCCCCAGAAAAGAGGGCTGGCATCCGGCTGTCTGCTCTGAGGATCATTGGCCAACGGCGTAGTGGAGCTGAACCACGCTGTCCGGGAACGGCATACTCGCGATCAGGGTCAGCGGCACGGTGCGGTGGCGCGGTGCAATCAGCGGGATGCCTTCGCCAATGAAAGTCGGAATCACGTTAAGGATGAATTCATCGATCGCCCCCTCGTCGAGAAACGAGGCAATGATGCTTGCGCCGCCCATCATCCAGATGTTTTTGCCCGGCTCAGCCCGCAGGCGGGCGGCGAAGGTCCTGACCGGTTCGTTCACGAACTCCACGCCCTTCGGCGCTGCGGATGAGGGCAGAGTGCGGGTGAAGACATAGTTCTTCAGTCCTGGATCGAAGGCGGAGCCAGGGATGCCCTTCCTTTGAAATTCCAGCGCCATGTCACAGGTCTTCCGGCCCCACAGAATCGTGTCGATCGATCGATAGAACGCAACCATGCCATAGCCGTCCTTCGGATCGGGACGGTCGAGCCAGTCGACCGCGCCGTCCGGGCGGGCTATGAAGCCGTCGGCACTGATGGCGACGGAAACGATGATTTTGCGCTTGCGGGCCATGGGGCGCGGCTCGTAACCGAAATCCTACGCCGAAGCGCCCCGGACTTTCTAAAAATATCAGCTAATAGATGCCGACATTCTGCACGACTCGGCTGATCGCGCCGTTAGGGCTGGGGACGTCGGGTTTGAGGCCGAAGTGCATGGAGGAGAAGAGGCCGAGCAACTGGCCGAAGAGAACATCCAGAGGCGGCCGGTAGAGGTCGGGGATGGCAGCCTGGGTATCAGGCGCGAGGACGTATTCCGCTTCGCCGTGCAGCGAGGCTGCGTCAGCCGAGGTGATGGCGACGCGCGTGCGCACCAGGCCTTTGCTGCCGATTTCGCGGAGCAGATCGAGTTCGTATTTGCGGCGCTGCGGCTGGCTGGAGACGAGGCTGACGAAGAGGGTATCGCGGTTGAGCGCAGCCATGGGTCCGTGGCGCAGGGCCAGGGTAGGCTGCGACATGGTCTGCACGTTGCCGGCGGTGAGTTCGAGGACCTTGAGCGCGGATTCCATGGCGGTGCCGGCGAGGACCCCGGAGCCGACGAAGCAGGCGCGCGTGTAGGTACCGTCGGCGAGCGAGGAGGCCAGAGAGGCGGCACGCGGCAGGAGATCTTCGGCGGCCGCTGCCAGTGCGTCGAGGATGGGCGCGTAGGCGTCGGTGGTCCAGACATGCGCGAGAAACTGGCCGGTGACCACCATGTTGGTGAAGGAACTGGTCATGGCGAGGCCGCGGTCGTTCACTGCATCGTCCAGCACGAGAGCCAGGGTGTTAGCGCGTCCCTGCACGGCTTTGTTCATGCGACCTTCGGCATTGCAGGTGACGATCAGATGGTCGACGTTGGGACACTCGGCGAGAGCGCGCTCGAGAACAGCGACGCCTTCGGGGCTGTCGCCGGAGCGGGAGAAGGAGATCCAGAGATAGCGGCGGTCGGGGAGCACGAATTCAGAGAAGTCGGGAAGCAGTTCAGTGCTTGCGACGGGGATGACTTCGCACTGCCACTGGGTTCGCAGCAGGTGATGGAGCGAACGGCCAATGTAGTCGGAGGTTCCTGCGCCGATGAGGAAGACGGTGGGGCGTTGTTCGGCCGGACCGCGCAGGCCGGCGGCGGCGAGGAACTCCTGAATTTGCTGCTCTCGGCTTTTCAGCAGCGCGAGAGTCGCAGACCAGGTCCGGGACTGCTGCGCGATCTCGTGGGGGGTGTGCGACAGCCCGCGATCTAATTTTTGCGAGGCAGAGAGGTTGAGCAACGCGGCTAGTGGGTTCACGTGAAACGCTCCTTCCCAAAATCGTCGACATGGACGCAGGGTGCTGAGGCAACGATATCGTAACAAAACGTAACCGATCCACGCAATTCGAAATTTAGGGATCAGGGAATTTTTGCAGCAAGCGGGTAACCATGGTCACGGAGGAAGCTTTCGCGCTGGGTTGCGTCGCGGAAGGCCTCGGTGCCGCCGGGCCTTTGCGTGGAGAGAGCGCCGGTGATGTTACCGGCCTCGGCACAGACTTCAGGGGAGGCTCCGGTGAGCCACGCGGCAAGAAAGCCGGCGTTGAAGCTGTCGCCGGCGCCAATGGTATCCACAGGAGTAACAGATACCGGCGGAACTTTCGAGCGGCGGGAGCCCTGCTGGATGACGGCTCCGTGCGCCCCGCATTTGACCGCGATGAGCGGAATCTGAGAGGACAGCGCAGCCAGAGCGTCGTCGACAGTATTGCGGCGGGCGATGCGGAGGAGCTCGTCGTCGTTGGGGAGCAGGATGTCGAGCATCGGGAGAAGTTCGTGGAGGACGCCATCCCAGCGATCCTCGGGATCGTCGTTGGTATCCATGGAAAGGGTGAGGCCGCGGCGCTTCAGCTCGCGGAAAAGGCCGGGCAAGCCTTCGTGCAGACCCTTTTGCAGGAAGAGCGAGGAGAGATGGAAGTGGCGGGCGGAGGCGAGATAGTCGAGGTCGAGGTCGGCGACGGTCATTTCGAACATGATTCCGGGGTAGGTGAGGATGCGGCGGGAGCGGCCGTGGGGAAGCAGGAACGTGACGCCGGTTTTGCTGCCGGCTGGGCCCTGGGTGCAGCGGGAAAGATCAACCTGGCTTTCGGCGAGTCGCTCCAAAGCAATACGGCCCATCTCATCGTCGCCGGTGCGGGTGATGAAACCAACCCGGCTGCCGAGAACGGCGATGTTATGCGCGAGGATCGCGGAGGAACTGCCGAGGGTCATTTCGAAGTTGGTGGCGAGGATTTCGCGGTCGACAGGGATGTTCTGGTCGAAGCCGTAGAGGATGAGATCGAGATTGACCTCGCCAGCGATGGTCAGATCGAAATCGGCCATGAGGGCAGTGGTGCTCCTTTGCAAGTGCAGCGGGATGCGATGCGGGCGGACCGCGGTGCGCATCCCGCTGCTTAGCCCGTTTCCACAGATACTGTGTCCTGATGATGAATCGTTCCGAGCAGCGAATCATGGGTGGATTAGCAGCGTCGAGATCCCGGCTTCGGTCTGCACCATCTGTGGAAACGGGCGAGGCTTCCGTATTATTACCACTGCTTGCTAATCGCCAGCAATCGCGACGGACCGAGGGACAGCCTGTGACGTCCTGAGCGTGGCGTGAAACGACAGACAGAGCAGGTTTTTACCGGGATATGGGTGACGGCGATTGCCGTTTCGTGTACTGTTTCGAAGGAAAGAAAACCGAAACCATGTCACGCAAATCCTCTGAACCGACGCCCTCTTCGCCTGAGCCTTCGCAGATGCTGATCGATGAACGGCGGCAGCATATTCTGTCGCTGATCCAGAGCCACGGACGCGTGCTGGTCGGCGAACTTTCGCGGGATCTGGGCATCTCGCAGATCACCATCCGCAAAGATTTGGAATATCTGCAGTCGAAAGGGTTGGTGCAGCGCACGCATGGCGGGGCGTTGCGGCTACAGTCGGGGGCGCTGTTCGATCCGTCGCTGCAGGAGAAGCAGAAGCAGCATTCGGCAGAGAAGCAGCGGATTGCAGCAGCAGCGGCGGAGATGGTGGAGGAGGGGCAGTGCGTAATGCTGGACTCCGGCACGACGACGGCGGCGGTTGCGCATGCGCTGAAGCGGTTCGCGCAGCTGACGGTGATCACGAATGCGGTGAATATTGCGGCGGAGCTGGCGAACACGAACTTCGAGGTGATCCTGATTGGCGGGACGATGAGGAAGAACTCATTTTCGCTGGTGGGGCCGCTGGCAGAGGACGTGCTGGAGGAGATGCACGCAGACATTTTGTTTCTGGGCGTGGACGGGTTCGATTCGGAGATTGGGGTGACGACGCCGAACCTTCCGGAGTCGCGGGTGAATCGGGCGATGGTGAAGGCGGCGCGACAGGTGGTGGCGGTATGCGACTCGACGAAGTTCGGGCGGCGGAGTTTGTCGCGGATTGTGCCGCCCACGGCGATTCACTGCGTGATCACGGACAAGGGGCTGGCGCCGGAAACGGCGGAAGCGCTGCGGTCGCAGAATATCGAGCTGGTGCTGGTGTGAGGGCGGGTTATGAAGGCACCTGCCGTATTTCCGGCGGGGGGCTATGGCGCTGCGGGATGTTGTTTCAGGGAAAACAGCATCCCTCAGGGGCTGAAGCCCATAGATTCCGCGGCACGTATTGCACGGTTGAAGCCGTGCCCTGATACAAAGGCAAAGAGTAATTTTAGCGAACTACAGACTCGGGACTCCAGCGTTCCGGGACGGGAATTGTCACGGTTCCTGTGACGTTTACGGCTTGGCTGGTACGGTAGGGGACTCCATCGACTCCATTCACGGTGAGCTGGACGTGGAAAGTACCGGCGTGCGTCCAGGCGTGCGTTGGATTTGTGCCGGTGGCGGTTACACCATCGCCGAAATCCCAGATCCAGGTGAGAGCGGGAACGCTGTTGGCGGCTGCGGACGCGGAGAACTGAATGCTTTCGCCGATTTTGGCGTGGCTGGGCAGGTCCGCGATGATCGAGGGCGGCTGCGGCGGAACAGAGTCGTCGATGATTTTGAGCAGGCGCACGGTGTGGGGCGGCTGATTGCCGATGCTGAGTTGACCGGCGGTCATCGATAGCTGCGCATGCGGATCGAATACGTCACTGGCACGGTAACGATTCCCGGCAGCCAGCGATAGATCGGCTAACGAAAAAGTGTGAGTGCGGGTCTGATCGGTCCAGTTGAAGACGGCAAGTATGGACTGGCGCGGGTCTTCGCGGAGCAGGAAGACGCTGGGCTGCTGATCTTCGGGGCGATACGTGAGCAGGTCGAGCGGCCGCGCGGCGCGGCTGAGCTGAATCATCTGGATGAGGTCGGGATTCTCGACGAGGGCGAGGCGGTCGGCATCTTTGCCAAGGGTGGGGAGATCGTCTCCGATTTCGAACATGCCGCCGGAGACGGCTGCGAGGGCGATGGAGACCTGCGCCTCGGCGAGTGTAAGGGGCGCCTGGATTTTGCGCTCTTCGATCAACTGTTTCGAGACGGTGAAGGCGTCGGGATCGCTGAGGAAGAAGTTGTGATTCATGTAATAGCGCGCGGCGATGCCGGGCGCGGCTTCTTTGCTGCGCTGGAAGGTGTGGCCGGTGTCCTGCGAGAGGCGGCCTTCGTCGACGAGGCCGACGGGATTGAGCATGGGACTGCCGTCTTTGTCGAGGAGGACGCGGTCGCCGACGGCCTGACGGATGACTTCGAGGCCGATGCGCTGGGCTTCGAGGGCCGTCGTGTTGGGGCGGTAGTAGTAGCCTTCGATGGCGGTGTTGTCCATGAAGTCGAGCTTGATGTATTGCGCGTTCCAATCCGGGTGAGGGTGCGGTAGGTGTCGCGCAGATACTGCTGGGCCGCGGGGTTGGTGGCGTCGAGCACGAAGAGGATTTCTTTGCCGGCCTCGTCGCCTTCGCCAATCTGGATGGGTTCGCCTGCCGCGTTGTGGACGAGCCAGTCTTTGTGGTGCTCATAGACCCAGGAGCGATCGCTGACTTCGAAAGGGGCGGTCCAGAAGCCGAGGCGCAGGCCGAGGCGGCACACTTCGCGGCTGAGCGGCAGCAGGCCCTGGGGAAACTGTGCCGCGTTGGGGGTGGCGTATTCGCCGCGGGCGTAGGCATAGCCGAGGTCGAGGTGGAAGTAGTCGTAGCCGAGGCGTTTGAGGTGCTGCGCGAGCCATTCGGCATTGGTGGAGGTGTTGGCCTGGGTGATGTCGGAGTAGAAAGCGGTCCAGCTCCACCAGCCGAGCATGGGCGCGGAGCTGCGGCTGTGGTGGAGAGTTCGGATGGCGGCGGCGTAGCGGTCGAGCGTCGCGTAGTAATCCTGCGACGTGGCGAACATCAGCGGCTCGGAGTGCATGGATGCGCCGGGCGCGAGCGGAAGGCTGAGCTCGATCAGGTTCTTTTGCGAGCCGTCTTTGAGGCCGGATTCGGGATCGGTCGCCTGGATCTCCGTTGTGCCGGTCGAGTCGATGGTGTAGGCGGCGGCATTCGAGGCAGGGCTGGTGCGCCAGTGCATGATGGTGAGGAAGCGATCGGAGCTGAGCGCTCCGAAGAAGAGCGAGGTTTTGCTGGTGCGGTTGTAGATGAGCTGGCTGCCGACGGCGCGGAAGATGCCGTTGGGCGCCTGGTTGTAGTCGTAGATCTGGAGCGGGGGCCAGTCTTCGCTGAAGCTGTCGTCGAGGACGCGGTCGTCCGATTCGGAAGCGCCGGTGTAGATCGGCCGGCTGGCGCCGGTGGCTTCAACCGGGCGGATGGTCTGCACCGTGACTCCGCTTGTGGTGGTGTTGTGAATGTCTGTTGTGATGGTTCCGGCGGGGAGGGCATCGTAGAGGCGGAGGGTGTAGCTCAGGTCAGGTTTGCCGGCCAGGCCGGTGCAACTGACGGCGATCTGATGGCCGGCGCCGAGGGCGTCGCTGAACGAGGAAGACTGGGGCTGGTGGTCGGGGTAGTCGCTGCAGGTGGTCCAGTGATGATCGAGCTGCGCGCCGACGCGGGCGTGGAGCACGGCGTGATGCAGCGCGTTGTCGCGGATTTCGTATGAGCCGTCGCTGGCGTGGACGATGACTTCCTGCTGTTGATTGCGCAGGGTGAGATCGGCGGCGCGGGCCTGCGTAATGAGGGAGAAGAGGCCGCAGAGCCCGACGGCGTGGGCTGCGACGAAGGGCGAAATCCTGTGGGTGCGCATGCTGGCTCGCGGTTCAGAGAAGGATGGGCTTGATGCCGGTGAGCTCGCAGAAGTCGGCAAGCGCGGGATACAGATCTTCGCCGTAGCCGAGGCAGGCGTATTCGTTGGTCCAGTGCTGGAGCAGGGCATCGATGTCGCAGTGGGCAGTGACAAAGCCGTGCGGCCAGAAGGGAATGCCGCACTCGTTGAGACGCTGTTCGACCTGATCGCGAGGCGGCTCGAAGATCGACGCGCGAGTGACGATCATCTGGAATTCGCCATTGACGCGGCCGAGGCGGGCGAGGACGCCTTCGCCGACCTTGCAGATGAGTTTGACGGAGAGGCCGCCCGCGCCGCCTTCGGTAGGAATGCCGTGGATGGCGAAGCCGGCGGGACCGAGTTTTCCGGCGAGCGAGGGCGGACAGGCGCCGTCGCCGATGATTTTGATCTCGCGCGTCTTACGGTCGATGTGCTGAAGGTCGCCGTAGTAGACACGCTCGCGGCTGAGGCGGGTGAGCAGGAGCACAGTGAGGGCGGTGTTGAAGTCGCCGAGGGTGGAGGTGCCGTAACCGTCTTCGAGCATCATGCTCTGGGCGAAACAGGTGGCGGCGTAGTCGTCGGCGAGGCCAGGGAAGGACTGGATGGTGTAGAAGTCGAAGTTTTCGCTCGCGACGATTTCTTTGATGGCGAGATAGAGGCGGATGGAGCGGTCGTTGACGGGATTGCGATCGGGCGCTGCGCCGAAGAGCTCTTTGAGGCGGGGAGCGAGGGCGGCGATTTGCGCGTCGGAGATGCGCTCGGCGATGCGGATGAGTTCGGAGGTGTCGCGCGAATCAATGTCGATGCCGAAGACACGCATCCACTGGGAGGGGTCGGCGGCGCCGCAGGTTTGGCCCATGCCACGACCGCCGAAGGTGCCGAGGGTGGCGAGGTTGAGGTGGTTTTTGAGGTGTGCGGCGCGAGCGTAGCTGAGGATGCGAGGGACAGTGTCGGCATCGTTGATGTCGCCGTAGACGAAGCGGTGGGGCACGCCGATTTCGAGGAGGCCGCCGTGGAGGACGAGGCCGCCGACGGGGCGCCATCCCTGGGAGCGGGGATGGGTCCAGAGCAGAACGGCTTTGCCGGAGGCGGCGAAGTCTCGGATGGCGCCGACGAGATGCGCGGCCCAGATCCAGGTTCCGGAGAAGAGCACGACCGCGTCGACGCCTGGGTGGTTCTTCATCTTGCCGAGGGCTTCGATGGCTTCCTGCTTGCTGGCGATGATGACGTCGTGTTCGACGAGCTGCAGGCCGGCCTTGTGGAGGGCGGCTTTGGCTTCGGCGATAAGCGCATCGTCGATGAAGGGCGTGCCCATCGGGTCCTGCAAGCCGTCTTTGTGGACGCCATAGACGATGAAACCAACGGTCGGCTGAATCACGATTGCTCTCCTTACTGGTGCGGATGAACGAGGGTGGATCGGAAGCTGCGATAGCGCGCGAGCTGCGGACGATATTCGGCGGCGAGGAGCGGATCGGGGGAGATGCAGTCCTTTTCGTGAACCATGGCTTCTGCCGCCGCGGCGAGATCGGGATAGAGGCCGATGGCGACGGCGGCCAGCATGGCGCCGCCGAGGCAGACGGATTCCTCGGACTGCATGATGTGGAGAAGCTTGCCGGTGAGCGCCGCGCGCAGTTGTATGCCGAGCGGCGACCGGGTGCCCCCGCCGGAGAGATTGATGTGGCTGAAGGTGGAGTCCGTCGATTCGAAGCACTCGTTGATGAGAGCGAGTTCGCAGGCGATGCCTTCGAGAGCGCCTTTGAAGAGGTGGGCGCGGGTGATCGCCGGGGTAAGCCCGCTGATGGCTGCGGTGGCGGCGGAATCGAATTCCGGATTGCAGCTGCCGATGAGGTGCGGGGTGACGAGAAGTCCGGTGGGCGCGGTGGGCGCGGTCCTTTCGAGTGCCAGCCAGTGCTCCTGGGCCTCCTCAGCTGCAGAGGCGTAGAGGAGTTCGTGCAGCCAGGAGAGCATGATGCCTGCCGGGAAGTAGGCGATGGTGGCGTACTGACCGGGTACGGCGTGGGGGTAGGAGTTGAGGCTGGCGGCGAGGGCGGCGGGATTGAGCTGCGGCTGTTCGGAGGCGACGAGGATGCACTCCCAGGTGCCGAGGGAACCGGCAGCGCGGCCCGCGGCGATGACACCCATGCCAACTGCGCCAATGACCTGATCGTGACCGCCAACGATGACGGGGGTGTTTTCAGGGATTCCCAGCGACGCGGCGGCTTCGCGGTTGAGGTGGCCGGCGATGGTTCCAGCCTGAACGGGCGTGGGGAGCTTTTGCTCTGCGATGCCGGCGAGGTCAAGGATTTCGTCGGACCATGCGCGGGTGCGGACGTCGAGGACCATGAAGCGCGCGGCGTGGGAGTAGTCGATGAGGGGCTCGAGGCCAAGGCGGAAGAGGAGGTAGGTGGTTACGCCGAGGAAGTGCGCGGAGGCGGCGAATATTTCCGGTTCATGCTCGCGAAGCCAGAGGAGCTTGGGCACTGGATACATCGCGTGGCTGGTGTGGCCGGTGAGGGAGAAGAGGTGTTCGCGACCACATTGCTGCTCGCACCAGGCGGCTTGGGCGGTGGC
Organism: uncultured Acidobacteriota bacterium; assembly: GCA_963825195.1. Taxonomy (GTDB): domain Bacteria; phylum Acidobacteriota; class Terriglobia; order Terriglobales; family Acidobacteriaceae; genus Palsa-343. The sequence continues at coordinate 581,749 of CAWGSD010000005.1, read as the reverse complement.
GCGCATGTCGCTGTTGAGGATGGCGGGGCGGAGGGCGCGGCCATCGCCTCCGATGGGGATGAAGGTTTCTCCGTGCGAGCTGAAGCAGACAGCCTGGACGGGTTCAGTGGCGTCACGGCTGACTTCGCGACTGAGGGTGGTGACGACGTGGAAGAAGATTTCGGAGTCGAGCTCGGCGTATCCAGGTTGGGGGTGCTGCGGCGCGTAGCCAGCGGTGCGCAGGGCGAGGATTTCTCCGCGAGCGCCGACCAGCGCAGCTTTACAGCGGCTGGACCCTACGTCAATCGAGAGGATGCTCATGCGGGCGGGCCAGAAAGGAGGCGTCGACGGGCTGAGAGAAAATGCGGCCGGTGCCGCGCTCCTCGACGTGCACAGCTGTGGAGGCCAACGAGAGACGGTCTACGCCGGCGAAGTCACGCGGGATGGTGAGCAGGAGAGCGAGGTAGCGGACGCTGCGCTGTGATTGCGCCGGGAGCCAGCGATATGTGCGCTCGCCGAAGACGGGACCGGCGGTGACGGTCTCGCGTTTGGGGATGGCCCAGGGAGTGGTGCTGAATTCAACGCCGCGACAGAAGGTTTTGCCGCCCCAGGGAGGGTTGGTGTGGTGGAAGCGCTCTTCCCAGTTGCCGACCCAGGGGAAATCGGCACGGCGAAAGACGTAGAGGAGAAGGAGATTTTTTGAGGGATTGGCGATGGCGGTCCAGGCGAATTCGAGGGCAGGGTCGAGGAGTTGGATGGTGTAACGGCAGTAGCGGCCTTCGGGGGTGGTACGCAGATCGTGCGTGCTCCCTGATTGGGTTGGAGCGATGGGCCAGTCGAACTGGGCATCGGGGACGAGGACCATGGCATCGCTGTAGCTGGCCTGAATGACCTGGGCGCGCGTGGCGGGCATATCGACGAAGGTGGCGCCGCATTCGAGAAAGGGCGGCCCGACGGTGACGTGCTCATTCCAGCAGATGGGGCGGTCGGCGGCGCTGAGATTGCGCGCCGTTTCCCCGCAATAAACAACCGGATGGCCGGGATCGAGGCGCAGAGTGCGGCGGAAATCGATTTGGGCAACGGGAAGGGTGGCTCCATACTCGATGCCGAAGTCAAGTTCGCGCTGCAGTTGCCAGGCGACCGCGGGGCCTTCGCCGTGGGTGCTGAGGCCCGCGGCAGTTTCTTCCGCCGATGGCGGACCGAAGTGATCGAAGCTGATATTATGCCCGGCGATGCCGGCGAGGAGGCGGCCATCCGGTAGCGGCCCGTAGGTGGGGTGATGGCGCTCGGGGTGGTATTGGCCGGGGTCGATGGTGGTCCACTGAGGGCGCCAGAGAGGATTGACGCCGGGATGCGTGTGGGCCGTAAGTTCGCAGATGTGGCCGCCGCCGAGGAGCACGGAGACATGGCCCCATTGTGCGTGGAGGCGCAGGCCGGCGCGGCCGTCGAGAAGGCCGGGGACGGTTTCGACGGTGACGGGCGGCATACCTGGGCTCACTGACCGATAAGCGGCTGCCGGCCGTTGAGGATGGCGCGCGCTTTCGCGAGGAAGCCTTCCATGTCCTCTGATTGAAAGACATTGCGGCCAAAGAAGACGCCGGCGGCACCGGATTCGGTCACGCCGCGGACGACGTCGAGGGCGGCATCGTTGCGGCTGCCTCCCAGGACGAGGATGGGGATGGGGCAACCGTCGACGACAGCGCGCATGGTAGCGGAGTCGCCGGTGTAGTCGGTCTTGATGACGTCGGCGCCGAGTTCGACAGCGATGCGCGTATGTGTCGCAAGCCATTTGGGATCGCCGAGGTTCTGCACATGTTTGCCGCGGGCGAGGGTCTCGACAATCAGAGGAATCCCCAATCGCTCACATTCGCGCGCCACCTGGGCGTTGCGAGCAATCTCTTTGGTCTCGAAGTTGGCATCGCCGGTACCGATAACGAGGTAGGTGAGGACTGCGTCGGCGCCCTGGCGCATGGCCTCTTCGGGGGTGGCGAGCATGCAGCTGAGAAGCGCGCCGCCTTCACCCTGGCTGAGGGAATTCCAGACGGTGGTCCAGTCGATGCGGGCGATGAGGCCGGGCGTGGCAGCGCGCTGGAAGCACCCAATGCAGCGCTGGATGAGGCCCAGATTGAGGAGCAGGGCATCGACACCAGCCGCGACGAAGCGGGAGATCTGACCGCAGGGGTTTTCCGTGCCGGGGATGGGGCCGAGAACGAGGGCGTGGTCAAAGGCTACAACGAGGGTTCCACGTCCGGGCGCGCTGAGAATGCGGTTCAGGCGGATCTTCTTGCCGAAGTCGCTCAAATCTCCTCCAGTGAAAGATGAGGGTAGCGGGGGTCGCGCTCGTTGTCAATCGTTTGTGAGCGAAGATGAGCGAATTTTACTGGGACCCATCCGAGGACACAATGCTGAGACGTGGGGAGAGGATGCGCCCGGGCTGCGGTGAGGCGCCCGGGCGCGGATGCGGCTACTTCTGTTCGAAGCGCTGGTTGCGCTGCGGAGTGAAGGCCGTGGGAATATAGCCGGTAACGTGGATGTGGAAGGTCTTGTCCGCGTGGCTGTCGTCGAGACCAGTGGCGATGAGATGGACATCATAGTCACCCGGCTCCGTCCAGGCATGGGTCACCTGCTGACCATCGATGCGCACGCCATCGCCGAAGTCCCACGTATACGAGAGTGCCGGATTGGCGGCCTGGGTGTGTGCGGAGAGGGCGAGAGAGTCACCAGCTTTACCGGTGGTGGGGCAATCAGCGTTGAGGTCGAGTTCTTCCACGGGATGAGACTGGTCGATGATCTTCAGCACGCGAACGGAATGCGCGGGGAGATCGACCGGAACGCTTCCGGACGAGGCGGAGATGGGGGTGTTCTGATCGAGGACGCTGGTGATGGTGTAATTGCCCGATGCGGAGAGGCCGAGGTCAGCGAGGGAGATGGCGTGCTGGGTGGGATGTTCGGTCCAGTTGAAGACGGTGAGGATACTCTGGCGCTCCGACTCTTTGAGATAGAAGATGCTGGGCTGGCCATCGGACTCGCTGTATGTCATGAGGTCGATGGGTTTGGCGGCCTGGCCGAGGCGCACCATGTCGATGAGGTCGCGGTTCTCGATCAGAGCGGTGCGGTCGGGTTCACTCTGGAGCGAGGGCAGGTTGTCGCCGATTTCGAGCATGCCGCCGGACACCGCCGAGAGGGCGATGGAGACTTTGGCTTCGTCGAGGGTGAGCGGCTGTTTGCCTTCGTGCCATGACTGGTCGGTGATGCGCTGTGTGGAGACGGTAAAGGCGTCAGGATCGGCGACGAAGTAGTTGCGATTCATGTAGTAGCGCGCGGCGACGCCGGTGCCCGCATCTTTGCTGGCGTCGAAACTGTGGCCGGTATCCTGGGAGATGCGTCCGTAGTCGACGATGCCGACAGGGTTCAGCATGACGCTGCCGTCTTTGTCGAGGTAGACGTCGTTGCCCACGGTATCGCGGATGATCTGGAGGCCGATGCGCTGGGCCTCCATCGCTGTGGTGTGGGGTTTGTAGCGATAGCCTTCGATCGCACTGTCATCCATGAAGTCCATCTTGATGTAATGGAGATCCCACTGACGAACTAACTTGGAGTAAGTCTCGCGCAGATATTGCTGGGCGCCGGGATTGGTGGTGTCAAGCATGTAAAGCTGGTCTTTGCGGCGGGTAACATTGCCTGCGGGAATTGGCTTTCCCTGCGCGTTCTTTACCAGCCAGTCAGGATGCTGCTGGTAGACGGAGGAGCGTTCCGAGACCTCGAAGGGGGCGGTCCAGATGCCGGGGACCAGCCCGAGTCCGCGGATCTTGTACTCCATGGGCGTGAGGCCCTCAGGGAAAAGGCTCGCGTCGGGAGTAACGTATTCTCCGCGGGCGTACTGGTAGCCTTCGTCGATGTGGAAAACGTTATAGCCGTATTGCTTCAGGTGTTCGGATAACCATTCGGCATTGGTGAGCGCAGCACCCTGATTGAGGCCGAAGTAATACGCGGTCCAACTCCACCATCCGAGAAGAGGAGGGGCGGAGACGCGGGCGTGGTGGATGGTGTGAATCAGAGATCCATAGGTGTCTAACTGATGGTGATAATCCTTGCTGACGCTGATCGCGACGCATTCGGAGGGAAGATCGGCGCCGGGTGCGACCGGAAGGCTGAGCTCGATCTGATCTTCGGCGGGGGAATGTTCGAGGGAATTTTCCTTCTCCATCTCCGTGGTGCCGGTGGCTTCGACTTCGTAACCGGCGATGTGCGGATTATTGCCGGTGGCATCGAGGTGAAGACGAAGAATGGTAAGGAATTTGTCGGAGCTGAGAGCTCCGAGGAAGAGGCTCTCGTGACTCTCGCGGTTATAGATGAGCTGGACGCCAACGCCGCGGTGCATGTCGTGGAGAGCGTCGCCGAGATCGTGGAGCTTCATCGCGGGGCGGTCTTCGCTGAAGCTGTCGGAGAGAACGCGATCGGCAGAGGCTGGACCGTCGAGAGCAGCGATGTCGCCACCGGAAGCGTCGACCGAGCGGATAGCCTCGACGTTGATGGTCTTGCCGGTGGTGTTATGGACGGTGACCAGGATGTCGGCGAAGGGTTCAGAGGAGTAAGCGCGGAGGCGATAAGTCAGATCCGGTTCACCTTTCAGGCCGGAATAAGTGATCTCATATTCTTCGGCGCCGCCTAAGTAACCCTGGGCCTGGGAGCGGTGGATGGTATGGGTGGGATAGTCGGCCGCGTGGACCCAGTGATCGTCAATTTCGGCAGCGACTCCGGATTGGAGGGCAGCAGCACTCGATCCGGCAGCGCCGATGCTGTATCGCCCATCGGCGCCGACCGAGATGTGCAGCGACGTTGACTGAGCGTGCAGGCAGGTTAGTACCGGAGCGAAGGCTGCGATAACAGCGCATGCCAGAGTCCTGCTGATTGTGTGCCGAAGCGTCTTACTCACCGTTCCTCCCTAGAATAATCAGGCTTGATTACTACGCTGTTGATTGGTTGTGCGGTTATCGATCGGTTGTGCAGAGCGAAGGATGATCATATCGGCCCCCTCTGCGCGCCGGGATCCCGTTCCAGCAGAATTGATGAGACAAGATGCAGACGATGGCGCGCGAGAAGACGGGGCAGGATCTTCTCGCGCGGGTTCGGCGGCAGAAGGCAATGCGCGAAGCATAGCGGTCGATATTTCGTTTACTTACCTTTAAGAGCGAAAGGCTAGAATGAGCGACGATCAATGTCAAGCACGATCCGTCAATGGGGCGGTTGATCCTGAGAGGCTTCGAAGACCGTATTGGCCCCGGGATGGCTGGAGGTGCCAGCCATGCGGGGAACCAGGAGAAGTGTATTTGCAGCTGAAGCGTAAGGACTGGTAATAATACGGAATCCATGGCGGGCGCCGAGACTGGCCGTCACGCCAGAAGGTCCAGGGACGGAAGCCCGAGGAGTCGGTAGTGGAAGCTGCGGTTCCCTCTGTAGAAGTCGACCGGCAGGCGGGCGCGCCCGGACTTCGGCGTTCGCTGAAGCTGTGGCACCTGATCGTTTACGGCATCATCATCATCCAGCCCACGGCTCCGATGAGCATTTACGGGGTGGTGAGCAACGCCGCAGGCGGCCACGTGGTGACCACCATCCTGATCGCCATGGTGGCGATGCTGTTCACCGCGGTGAGCTATGGGCGTATGGCGCGTGTGTATCCCAGCGCCGGGTCGGCCTACACGTACGTCGGCAGGGAACTGCATCCGATGGGCGGGTACATCGTGGGCTGGGCGATGCTGATGGACTACATGCTCAACCCGATCATCTGTGTGGTCTGGTGCAGCGTTGCGGCGAATGAGGTGCTGCCGCGGATTCCGTACGCGGCGTGGGCGCTGGCGTTCGTGATTCTCTTCACGGCGTTGAACCTGCGCGGGGTACAGACGTCGGCGCGGGTGAATGCGTTTCTGGCGCTGGCGATGAGCCTCGTGGTGGTGATTTTTCTGGCGTACGCGATTCGCTATATTGCCGGTGTCATGCGGCCGGTGGGCGGAGCATGGCTGCTGCCGTTTTACGATCCGTCAACATTCTCGGCGTCGCGGCTCTTCCACGGTACTTCCATCGCCGTGTTGACGTATATCGGGTTCGATGGAATCTCCACCATGTCGGAGGAAGTGGAGAATCCGCAGCGGAACGTGATGCTGGGGACGGTGTTCACCTGCCTGGCGATTGGCGTGCTGTCGGCGATTGAAGTCTATGCGGCACAGCTTTCATGGCCGGCGCGCGTCCCGTTTCCGGCACCGATTGAGGACACGGCCTTTGTGCACGTGGCGCTGCGGGTGGGCGGACGATTCCTGTTCCTGCTGCTGAATGGAACGCTGCTGGTGGCCAACCTGGGATCGGGCATCGCGGCACAGTTCGGTGCTGCACGCGTGCTGTACGGTATGGGCCGTGAGAATGCGTTGCCACGGCGCTTCTTCGGAACGGTGAGCGCGAAGACGGCGATCCCGCGAAATAATGTGCTGCTGCTGGGGCTGGTTACGCTGATCGGCGCGTTTCTGCTGACCTTCGAGCGCGGGGCGGAGTTGCTGAACTTCGGCGCGTTCATCGCCTTTATGGGCGTGAATATTGCTGCGCTGGTGCACTACAAGTTCCGCTCGAAGGAGAAGGTGCTGCTGCCCGCGACGATTCCGTTGCTGGGTTTCCTGGTGTGCTGCTTCATCTGGCTGAACCTAACGCGAAGCGCGCAGATCCTCGGTGTGTGCTGGATCGCCGTCGGGCTGGTGATCTACTTCGTGATGCGGAGCCGGGCAAAGCGGCAGAGGGCCGCGGAGCCTGGCATGCTGCCGTAGTGGCTGCCCTCTGCCCAGCTCAGGTGCGTGGCGCCCCAGGCGAAAACCGCCCGGCGGATTGACCAATTCAGTCAAATTCGATTATGTTCGATCACAAGCGGGCACGCGCTCACTTGCAAAGCTGGCGAGCACGGACGGGACCCATCCGCGGGCGTCGTCAACTTGACATTCGCGATATCAAGGGCGCTAAAACGTAATTTTTCAACGTAAAGAATAGCAAAACGCAACCTGCAGGATTTATCTCGGAGGTAGGCGCATGAGATGCAGTGCCAGGCGTGAAGGACCTTTGGAGGTCGCGCGAAGGCGGATCTGGCTCGTGCCGCTGCTCCTCGCCGGACTGGTGACGTCGCTGCAGGCGCAGTTCACTACGGCACGGATGAGCGGGAGTGTTACGGATGCTTCGGGGAGCGTCGTGCCCGGGGCCACGGTGACGGTGCAGGATCTGGATACGGCGTATAAGCAAACGGTGCAGACCGGCGACGGCGGCGAGTATCTCTTTCCCAGCCTGCCGGTGGGGACCTACCAGCTGACGGTGAAAATGCAGGGCTACTCCACCTATATCCAGAACGGGATAGTCCTGGCGGTGGGGCAGGCGGCGACCCAGAACGTGAAGCTGGGCGTCGGCACGGTTTCGCAGCAGGTGGTGGTCACCGCCAATTCGCAGCTGGTCACGACCGATTCCTCAATGGTGGGTCAGCTGATTGCGCAGAAAGATGTGATCGGGCTGCCGCTGAACGGGCGCGACGTCCAGCAGTTAGTGTTTCTGGCGCCGGGCGCGACCAACGTGACATCCCATTACTGCGCGGCCAATTGCGAAGGCGGCGTCTTTCCCAGCGAGCAGTATGCCAAGGTGAACGGCGCCGGGGCCAATGGCGTGAACTACCAGATGGACGGGGTAGATTACAACGACACCTACATTAATTCGAATGTTCCTTTCCCAAACCCGGATGCGATCGAGGAATTCAATCTGCTGACGGGGAACATGAGCGCTAACTACGGCAATGCGATCGGGGGCGTGGTGAACGTCGTCACCCGGTCGGGGGCAAACAAGATTCACGGAGACGCATTCGAATTTATCCGCAACAATGTGTTCGATGCGGCCGACTATTTCTCGCCGATCGTGAACCCGCTGCATCAGAATCAGTTCGGCGGCAGTCTGGGAGGGCCGATTCTAAAGGATCGGCTATTCTACTTCGGCAGTTATCAGGGCACGCGCTTCAGTACACAGAACAATGGGCAGATCGCCTTTGTGCCGAACGCCGCGGAACGTTCCGGAGACTTTTCGGATTTGCTGCCGGGCACTCAGCTGGTCGATCCCAACACCGGGGCCAATTATCCGAACAACCAGGTGCCGGTGAGCCCCATCGCGACCTATGTCCTGAACCAGATTCCGCTGCCGAACGGGCCGAATGATCAGCTAACCTTCAATGGCGGTCCGGACCGTCAGAACACGGACGAGTATCTGGGCAAACTGGACTTCAATATCGGGAAGCACCATCTGAGCGGGCGGTATTTTCAGATGAACTTCACGGATCCGGTGTTCATTCCACCATCGACCAACCTGCTGCAGCTGCGCAGCAATGCCGAGCATCTGGTGCTGAAGAACGTGGGCATCGTGGATATCTACACCATCTCCCCGCGCTTCCTCCTGAGCAGCTACTTTGGCTATAACAGCGAAAATGGGGACACGCTGTCGTCGGCTCCGTTCAACATGACGCAGGCGGGCGTGAATATTCCGCAGCCGCCAAATCTGGGCGGGGGCAAAGGGCCGGTGCTGGCGGTTTCGGTGGGAGGCGATTTCGATCTGCCCAGCGTGCCGTATGGGGTATGGAACCGCGGCGACCAGTCGCTGCGTGAGATTGCCACCTGGACGAAGGGAAACAACGAACTGCAGTTCGGCGGCGAGATTGTGCGGGTGCGGCTGCCGATGGGGAATCAGTATCAGGAGAGCGGGATCTTTGACTTCTCCAACAGCCTGACGGGGAATGATCTGGCGGATTTTGAAGTGGGGGCGATATCCAATTTCACCCAGGGGGGCGGTCTGTATCTGAATGTTACCGGGTGGAAAGAAAGCTTGTTTGCGCAGGATAACTGGAAGGCGACACCGCGGCTGACGGTGAACGCGGGGTTTCGCTGGGATCCTTTCTTCCCGTACACCGACAGCGAGGGCCGCGTGGCCTGCTTCGTTCCGGGGGCTCAGTCGGTGCGCTTTCCCAATGCGCCGGTGGGTATGCTGTTCGGCGGCAAGAACCACGATCGGGGCTGCCCCAATTCATCGGTCTATAACAACCCCTGGAACTTCGGGCCGCGGCTGGGATTTGCTTATCAGCTGACGGAGAACGGCAAGAGCAGTATTCGCGGAGGGGCTGGTTATTATTACGAACCGCCGAGTACCGTGTCGTTCGAGGATGTGGTCGGTGTTCCGCCGTTCGCGGGAATTATTAACCTGACCGATGTCAGCCTGGCCGATCCTTATGGAAGCGCTGGCGTGGCGGATCCGTTTCCGACAGAGTTTGGGCCGACCAATCCAGGATCGAATGCAACCTTTCCGACCGATATCTCGTTTACGCAGATCTTCGACCGGCACTTCCGGCTGCCGATGGTGCTGTCCTATAACCTCACCTTCGAGCAGGGCATAGGGCGCGACTGGATGCTGCGGCTGGCCTATGTTGGCAACGATGGACATCGGTTGAGCGGAACCGGCGATCAGGAGAACGGATTGCTGCAGGTCAATCCGGCGATTTACATCCCGGGGCAATCGACGGAGAACAATACGCAGCAACGGCGCGTGTATCCCACCTATGGGTCCATTGGGATGATCAACTCGGGCATCAACAGCAATTACAACGCGGGACAAGTAACGCTGGAGAAGCGCTTCACCCGAGGCTTCTCGTTCCTGACCAACTTCACGTGGGCGCGGGCGCTCGACGACTTTGCGCCGATCGGCTCTCCGAACCTGACCAACAGCTGCAGCTGCGGCCGCTATTTCGATTACGGACCGTCGGATGACGATCTGAACAAGACGTTCAAAATTAACGGCGATTACACGATCCCGCATTTCAAGGTTAAATCGTTTGCCGACAGGGTCGTGAACGGGTGGGAACTAACGGCCATCGCGGATTGGAACACCGGCTATCCCTTCACCCTTTTCAGCGGATACGACAATTCATTCAGCGCTATGGGGGCGGATCGCGCCGATCTGGCGGTGCCGGCGCTGAAGGATGCGGTGCTGAGCACAGGACGCTCGCACACCCAGGAGATCAACCAGTGGTTTAATGTGAATGCGTTTCAGCCGAATGCGATCGGGACCTTCGGCGACACCGGAAAGAATGTGCTGCGCGGGCCGCGATACTTCGATGCGGATCTGGCGGCGGTGAAGACGACGAAACTGACGGAGCAGACATCGCTGGAATTGCGGGCAGAGGCTTATAACGCTTTCAACAATGTGAACTTCGGGAACCCGGACAACATTCTGACCGACTCGGGATTCGGGCAGATCACGGGGCTGGCTGGTGCTTCATCGTCGAATACATACGGGACGGCGCAACCGCGAATTCTGCAGTTTGCGGCGAAGGTGTCGTTCTAAGTTAACTCAGCGTTTGGTGTGCGCAGGGTGGCTCTGGCCTGTTTTGTCGGACCCGCCCGCGCGAATGACCTGGACGCCGGCGTCTCTGAGAGCCTGAACGTAAGGCTGCGGCGTGGCGGTATCGGTAATGAGAGTATTGAGATCGGTGACGGGTCCGACGTACGCAAAACTTTGATTGCCGAACTTGCTGTGATCGGCGAGGCCGATGCGAACTTTTGCCGATCGGGCGATGGACTGTTTGATGGAGGCTTCGGCCTGACTCGCGGTGGAGATGCCGTAAGCGGGATCGATGGCGCTGATGCCGAGGAAGGCTTTGTCGACGCGAATCTCGCTGAGGGAGCGCTGGGTCCAGGTTCCGGAAAGATAGAAGATATCGCGGCGTAACTCACCCCCGGTGCACATTACGCTGACGCCGGGGAAGTGTTGCAACTGGCAGAGGATGAGCGGGGAGTTGGTGACCACGGTGAGGCGGGAGCGGCCCTGGAGACGCGAGGCCATCTCGGCGACGGTGGTGCTGCCCTCAAAGAAGACGGTTTCGCCATCGAGGATCAGCTTAACGGCCTCGGCGGCGATCCAGCGCTTTTCTTCAGGATGGGAGCGGCCCTGAACCTCGTACGAAGGCTGGAAGCTGGTAGTCGAGGATTTGGAGACGGCGCCGCCATGGGAGCGAACCAGCAGACCTTTGCTTTCGAGGGCGGCGAGATCTCGGCGAATGGTCGCGGCGGTAACGCCGAGCATGGTGGTAAGGTCGGCGGCGGTGACGGTTCGCTGCCGGGTGAGGATTTCGGTGATGCGAAACCGTCTCTCATCTGCAAGCAAGCTGAGTTCTCCCTGGGGATGCAGCAAAAGTGCGCCGAAGCGAACAGGTTCGATCAGGACGAGTGTACTATCGTGGCGGCCAAGGTCATCCGGAGCGAATTTGGAGTGCGGTTCGCATGTTCGCAGGCTCCCCTGTATGCTGGCGATTGATCGCGCAAGCATAACGGTTTCACCTGGTTTCTATTGATCGGATATTCCCCGAGAGGAGCACAGCTGTTTTTGTGAGCATGCCGAGCGGGTTCTATACGAAGTACCTCATCCTGATTGCCGGACTTGGTGGTCTGCTGTATGGCATCGATGTCGGCATTATTGCAGCGGCGCTTCTTTATCTGAGCAGGACGATCGATCTTACGGTGGGGCAGACATCGATTATCGTTGCGGCGGTGCTGGGGGGAAGCATGGTGTCTTCTCCGGTGGCCGGGCTGCTGGCAGACTGGTGCGGCCGCAAGCGAATGATGATCGTGAGCGGGCTGATGTTTGTAGCCAGCGTGGGACTGATTGTGCTCTCGCAGGGCTTCGTCTCCCTGTTTCTGGGACGGCTGCTGCAGGGGATGAGCGGTGGCGTGATTGCCGTGGTTGTACCGCTTTATCTGGCGGAGTGCCTGGGGCCGGAGAATCGGGGCCGGGGCACAGCGATCTTCCAGTTCATGCTGACGTTTGGAATTGTGGTCGCGGCCGCGGTGGGGTGGTACTACACGCGCCAGGCGGAGTCGACTATTGCGCATGCAGCGGGGAATGTGGCGCTGATTCACGCGGCGCAGAATCATGCGTGGCGGAGCATGTTCCTGGCGGTTATTTATCCGGGACTGCTGTTCTTTCTGGGCGCCTTCTTTCTGAGTGAATCGCCGCGCTGGCTGGTGCGGAAGGGAAGAGAGAGCCAGGCGCTGCAGGCGTTGCTGCGTTCGCTGGCGCCGCCGGAGGCCGAGCGCGAGATGCGCGAGATGAAGGCGGTAGCGCTGGAGCCCAACGGGAAGACGGCCGCGCGGAAAGACGGCTCGCTGCTGCAGAGGAAGTATGTCATCCCGTTTGTGCTGGCCTGCATTGTGCTGTCGCTCAACCAGACGACGGGGATCAATTCTGTGCTGGCTTTTCTGGTCATCATCCTGAAGCAGGCGGGGATGGTGGCGACACGCGCCACGCAGGGCGATGTGGCAGTGAAGGTGTTGAACTGCGTGATGACGCTGGTGGCGGTCGCACTGGTGGAGCGCAAAGGGCGGAAGTTTCTGCTGAAGCTGGGCACGGGCGGGGTGACGCTGGCATTTATTGCGGCCGGGACGATTTTTTGGGTTGTGGAAGCCAAACGCACCGATGTGATGAGCAGGATTGTGGCGGCAGAGACCGGGAACACGGTAACACTGCCGGTGAATGCGCTCGGTTCTGGGCCGGAGGGGCCGCCGATGGCGCTGAACGTTCTGTATTCCTACGGCGACGGGAGCCGGATGGCGACGGTGCTGAGCAACGACCCGGATCCGGTGCTGAAGATTGAGCCTTCGACGGCGGGATCGAATGCGCCGCTGCGCATCGAGCGGGCGATGTATGGGCCGGTGCCGGGCCCGTCAACGGGCTGGCTGGTGGCGCTGTGCATGGGGGTGTTTATCGCGTCATATGCGTTTGGGCCGGGCGTGGTGGTGTGGCTGGTGCTCTCGGAGCTGATGCCGACGCGCATCCGGTCGACGGGAATGGGGATTGCACTGCTGCTCAATCAGGGAATCTCGACGGGAATTGCCGCGGTGTTTTTGCCGGTGGTGGGGAACTGGGGCTACTCGGCGATGTTCTTTTTCTGGGCGGTGTGCACGGCGCTGTATTTTCTGACGGCGGCGTTTTTGATTCCGGAAACGCGGGGCAAGACGCTCGAACAGATCGAGATGCATTTCGCGGGAGCGCAGCCACATCCGCAGGAGTCGGCCAGCTGAGCGCGATGAGCAAGGAGGGATGGGAGTGAAGGGGAATGGGGCTGCGGCCGATGTGGGGAAGCTGATCCGGCCGCTGAAGAGCAGGCTGAAGCAGCTGTTGCTGGAACTGGTGAGGACGAACAGCGCGGCCGTACTGGCGGGCGGCAATGAGACGCCCGCGCAGCGGGTGCTGCAGCGATTCTTTCGCGAGCAGGGGGTTCGGACGGAGTTATACGACACAGGGTTCATCCTCGATTCGGACTTCGTGCATGTGCGACGCTACAAGCCCTACGTGGGACGGAAGAACCTGAGCGTACGGCTGGAAGGATCGGGGCGCGGGAGGAGTCTGCTGCTGAACGGGCACATCGATACCGTGCCAGCGGGCAGAGGAGAGTGGTCGCGCTCGCCGTGGTCGGGGGAATTTCTCAAAGGGCGGGTGCACGGGCTGGGCTCGTTCGACATGAAGGGCGGGCTGGTCGCGAATGCGGCGGTAATTTGCGCCCTGCATCGGGCGGGGATTCGGACCGGCGGCGACGTACTGTTTGAGTCGGTGGTGGATGAGGAGTGGGGCGGCGGCGGGGGCACAATTGCGGCGCGGCAGCGCGGGGGGACGGCGGATGCGTGCGTGATCCCCGAAGGAACGCAGCTTGAGATCTATCGCGCGACGCGAGGCGGATTTGTCGTCGATCTGGTGGTGGATGCGGGCGATCCGACCGCTTATTTCTCGAAGGCCGAAGTGGTGAGCCCGGCGTTGCCGCTCGGGCGGTTGCTGGGGTGGGTGGAGAGCTGTGCGAAGAAGCGCAGCAAAGTGCGGAACAAGGGAGCGTATGCGAGCTTCTCGGATCCGGCACCGGTGCAGGTGCTGGCGGTTGAGTCGAATCGGCTCGATGCAGACGTGCCGCTGAGCGTGCCTTCGCGGGCGACGGTGCGGGTGTACATACAGTTTCTGCCGGAAGAAGATGTGGACGCGGCGATCGCCGATCTGAAGGGACAGCTGGAGAAGTTTTGCGTGGCGGATGGGTTTTTCAAGAAGTATCCGGTGCAGTGGCTGCCGCTGATCGGGGGACCATTGTATGGGACGGAGGTGGCGGCGGATCATCCGTGGCTGCGGTGCATGGAGGAGAGCGCTGCAGGCGTGCTGCGGCGGCCGGTTGTGACAACAGCAGCGCCGTATCCCTGCGACGCAGGGCTGATCCAGAGAGATTTTGGGATCCCAACGCTGCTGTTCGGGCCGTGCGGGGCGGGCGCACATAATCCCGATGAATATGTGGAGTTCGACTCGGTGATCGAGACCGCCGAGGTGCTGCTGGCGAGTACCCTGATGTGGACGAACGGATGAGGACGAGTGGGTGAAAGGCAGACTCAGGGGGACGCGGAGGCTGTTTGGACGGTTCGCGATTCCGGTGGGTCTGGCGCTCGTGAGCATTTCCGCGCTCCTGCTGGGGATACGCGTCACAGGTCCGGAGGTGACGCAGGCTGCGGCTGCCGATTTTCAGTATTGGCGCGTGGGCCACGCGCAGGATCTTCGCACAAAGACACAGCCAGGGTTTGCGCTGATCGGTGGCGGGACTGATCTGGATGAGGCATTTGCGTGGCTCTGCGAGCGCTCCGGAGGAGGAGATTTTCTGGTGCTGCGGGCGACGGGCACCGATGCTTATAACTCATACGTACAGGGCCTGTGCCACGAGAATTCCGTGGCGACGCTGCTGATCCCGGACCGGAAGGCTGCGTTCGATCCTGTGGTGCGAAAGAAGATTGAGGCTGCGGAGGCGATCTTCATTTCCGGCGGCGATCAGGCGAAATATGTGAACTTCTGGATGCACACGCCGGTGGAAGCGGCGATCGATGATGCTATCCGGCGTGGGGTTCCGGTAGGAGGAACCAGCGCGGGACTGGCGGTGCAGGGCGAGTTCATGTATTCGGCGCGGAACGATCCAGCGGATGGTCCTGATCTGAACTCGGCAATGGCGCTGGCCGATCCGTTTCTGGATCGCGTGACCATCGTGCGGAATTTTCTGGCGATTGCGCCGCTGCAAGGCACTATCACGGATACACATTTTTCGCGGCGCGACCGGATGGGGCGGTTGCTGGTGTTTATGGCGCGGATTCTGGAGGCCGGACAGGTGCGGGCGATTCGCGCGATTGCCGTCGATGAGCACACGGCTGTGCTTTTGGAGCGGGACGGGAAGTCCAGGGTGGCTGGAACCGGGTTTGCGTATTTTTTAAAGGCCTCGGCGAAGCCGTCCGTGTGCAGGCCGGGAACGCCGCTGACTTTTACGGGAATCGCGGTGGTGAAGGCACGGGCGGGAATGCAGTTCGATACGGCGAGGTGGAGCGGCGACGGCTCGCGCTATGCGTTGTCAGTAGAGCGCGGAACGATTCATTCGACACAACCGGGCGGAGCGATTTACTAAGTGTGGTGTCGGGAGAACTTCGTGGTATAACTCGCACGAAGCAAGCGCCGATCCTTCGCCTTAGTTGGCCGAATTTTCGGCCAAACTTGACAGAATTAGTTATGAGACGAATTTCGGGCCACTAAGTTAGCTTTCTATTCGGTTCATTTTCAGATTCAATGCTCGGCGGCGGCCAGGGACGAACCGTTGCGGTTCTGTGACGGGTTGCCGCAGGGCCGGGAACTTCTGTGCGGGGGCTGCCGTACTCCCCAGGAGCGGGGACGCACGCGCACAGGAGATACGCGGTGGATTTCAGCAACCAGCTCAGGCAGGTGGTGCGGCGGCTTCTGCGCGCGCCCATGTTTACGTTTGTCACGCTGATCACGCTGGCTGCCGGTGTGGGCGCGAACATCGCGGTCTTCAGCGTGGTCGAGGGCGTGCTGTTGAAGCCGTTGCCGTATCCGCATCCGGAGGCCCTGGTGGGGGTGTGGCACACGGCGCCAGGGCTCAATCTCGACGACGTGAATATCGCTCCGTCCAACTACTTTATCTATCGCGAACAGAGCCGGGTTTTCGAGGATGTAGGGATGTACGAGGGCGACTCGGTGAGCGTGACTGGCCGAGGCACGCCGGAGCAGGTGCAGGCGATGGATGTGACGGACGGGGTGCTGCCGATATTGGGAATTGCGCCGATGCTGGGGCGCACATTCAACCGAGGCGATGGCAAGCCCGGCAGTCCCGACACGGTGATCCTGGATTATGGGTACTGGATACGGCGGATGGGCGGCGACCGGTCGATTCTGGGGCGGACCATCACCGTCGACGGCAAGCCGCGGCTGGTGATTGGGGTGATGCCGCAGAGTTTCAGGTTCTTCGATGGGGACCAGCCGGACATGTTTCTGCCGCTGCAGCTCGATCGCGCGAAGACGACGCTCGGGCAATTCAGCTACGACGGCATTGCCCGGCTGCGGCCAGGGATGACCCTCGTGCAGGCCAACGCCGATGTGGCCCGCATGCTGCCGACGGTGTGGGCAAGCTTTCCGGCGCCACCGGGCTTCAGTGTGGAGCTTTTTAAAAAAGCGCGCATGGGCCCAAAGGTGAAGCCGCTGCGGCAGGTGGTGGTGGGCGATATTAACCAGCTGCTGTGGGTGCTGATGGGCAGCATCGGGATTGTGCTGCTGATTGCGTGCGCGAACGTGGCGAATCTGCTGCTGGTACGCGCCGAGGGGAGGCATCAGGAGCTGGCGGTGTGCGCGGCGCTGGGCGCGAGCCGGTGGCGGATCGCGCGGGAGTTCCTGCTGGAGAGTCTGGTCATTGGCGCAGCGGGCAGCGTGCTGGGACTGGTATTGGCGTGGGGCGGGCTGCGGTTGCTGATTGCCGTTGCGCCGCAGGGTCTGCCGCGGTTGCACGATATCGGAATCGATGCGCCGGTGCTGGGGTTCACGCTGCTCATCGCGCTGGCCTGCAGCTTAGTGTTTGGCTCGATTCCAGCGCTGCGTTATGCGGGAGCGCGGATGGGCACCGGGCTGCGGGAAGGCGGGCGTACGGCGAGTCAGGGACGCGAGCGCCATCGGACGCGAAACACGCTGGTGGTGATTCAGGTAAGCCTGGCCTTTGTGCTGCTGATCTGCTCGGGGCTTATGATCCGGACGTTTCGCGCGCTGACCCAGGTGAATCCGGGGTTCGACAGCAGTGCGGAAATCCAGACGGTACGGCTGGCCATTCCTGACGCCGAGGTTCCGGATGCGAACCAGGTGATACGGCTCCAGGAAGCGATGCTGCACCGGATCGAAGCGATACCGGGCGTGACCTCGGCGGCGATCGCGAATTCCGTTCCCATGGATGGAGGGCAGTGGAGCGATCCGCTGTTCGCGCAGGATCATAACTACGCGGATGGATCGATGCCGCCGTTGCGGCGCTTCAAGTTTGTGTCGCCGGGATTCTTTGGCACGCTGGGCATTCCGCTGATCGCGGGGCGCGATTTCACGTGGGCGGAGACGTATCAGAAGCTTCCGGTGGCGATCGTGTCGGCAAATTTTGCGCGGGAGTACTGGGGTGGGCCGGTGCAGGCACTTGGGAAGCGGATCCGCGTCGGCACGAAGGATGACTGGCGGGAGATCGTGGGCGTGGTGGGAAGTGTCCACGACGACGGGATGAACAAAGAGGCGCCGCCGACGGCTTACTGGCCTCTGATCATGAATCACTTTGAGAGCGATGATGTGAATGTGCGGCGCTGGGTGGTGTTTGCCATCCGCAGTTCGCGCGCAGGATCGGAGAGCCTGATGAATGACGTGCGACGGGCGATATGGACGGTGGATGCAAACCTGCCGCTCACCGATGTACGCACGGAAGGCTACTACTACTCACGCTCGATGGCGCGGACTTCGTTCACGCTGGTGATGCTGGGGCTGGCGGCGGGCATCGCGCTGCTACTGGGGATTGTGGGGCTGTATGGGGTGATTGCCTACTCGGCTTCGCAGCGGCGCCGGGAGATCGGGATCCGGATTGCGCTGGGAGCGCAGCGCAACGACATCACCGGGATGTTCCTGCGGCAGGGTTTGCTGCTGGCCGGGTGCGGGGTAGGGTGCGGACTGGTGGTCGCGATTGCCGTGACGCGGCTGCTGTCATCGCTGCTCTTTCACGTGAGCCCGATGGACCCGGTGACGTACGTGGGTGCGTGTGTGGCCTTGTGCGGAGCGGCGGCGCTGGCCAGTTATGTGCCATCGCGGCGGACGGCGGGGGTCAATCCGGTAGAGGCTTTGCGGGCGGAGTAGGCGGCTGCGTCAGCAACCGGAGTACACAGGCATCACCGATTGAAAAGATTGATTAGCGAGCGACTACCCAATCTGGATAGGGAGGAGGGATTGAATTGCTCTGCTACCCTGTGATGGCATGAAGAAGAGGACGACGCATCCGACGCTGAGCGAAGTCGCCAAACGAGCGGGCGTCGGCACAACGACGGTTTCTCGGGTCATTAACGGGGGCCAGCGGGTTAGTCCGGATACTCTGGCGAAGGTGCGCCGCGTGATCGAGACGCTCGGCTACATGCCGAATGAAGCGGCGCGGATCCTGAAGGGCTATCGCACGAGGACCATCGGGCTGGTGGTCCCCAGCATCGCGGATTCGTTCTTCTCAACATGCGCGGAGACGATCCAGGCGGTGGCGCGCGCGAACGATTCGCTGCTGATCGTGACCACGACACAGAACGATCCGCGGACCGAAGTGGAGAATCTGAACATCCTGATGCGGCATCGGGCCGACGGGCTGATCATTGCGCCAGCGAATTCGCAGAGCCAGATGCTGCGGCCGATGCTGGAAAGGATTCCGATCCCGGTGGTGGCGATCGACCGGCCGATTCCCAACCTTCCAATTACTTCGGTGGTGGCGGATAACTTTGCCGGTGCACAACTGGCGACGCAACACCTGATCGATCATGGATACAAGAGAATTCTGTGCCTTACCGGAGAAAGCACCTTATACACGATCCGCGAGCGGCTGGGCGGGTATCGCAAAGCGGCGGAAGCGGCGGGGGTGGAAGTATTGCTGGATACTTCGGTAAAGGACTATAAGTCGGCGGAGTATGCCATTGAGAGTTTTCTCTCGACGGCGCATCCCCCGGACGCCATCTTTACGCTCAAGAACAGCACGACCATATTTGCTTTTGAGGCGCTGCAGAAGCTCAACGTGGACATTCCGGGATCGGTGGCGCTACTGGGTTTTGACGATTTTCAGCTGGCGGCGACGGTGCGGCCGTCGATCAGCGTGGTGGAACAGCCGATTGAAGAAATTGCGCGGCTGGCCGGCGAGGCTCTCTTCGAGCAACTGCTGGGCTCACCCGATGCGGGACGAGGTGCGCGCGTGGGCAAGCCGCAGCAGATCCGGCTGGATACACGGTTAGTGCCGCGCAGTTCGTGCGGATGTTCGCCGATGCATCCGCAGCCTCAGGCGCATGGGCAGTCCACGCAAAGTGCAGTGCCCACCTTTGGGGTTTGAGCCTTTGGGATGGGCAGCGACAATTTCGAGTCAGGTGTTATGTCCCGGAAGTTTGTGGCGTAAATCGCACGTAGCAACCGCAGATCCTTCGACTGAGTTTGGCCGAATTCTCGGCCAAACTCGCTCAGGATGACAGAAGTAGTTATGAAACGAATTCGGGGACGGAATATTAGTTACCCGCTTTCGCTGTGTTGTTCGCGGCAGCCTGCGTGCTGGAGTCGGACGCGGCGTGATTCTCGATGACGTCGTAGAGCGGTTGCACGGGAGTGACCTGTGGAGACTCGTGCGCCACGGAGACAGCCAGCACGCGGATCTTATCGTTGACAGGCAAGGTCAGGGTGCGGGTGTGCGCCGGTAAGTCCATTGAATATGCAAAGAGATAGCTATAACTGTACGGCTCGTTGAGCCCCGCGGGCGTGTGGTGATGGGACGCGAACCACGCAAGGTCGGCGCGCTTAATGTAGCCAGGGCGCAGACCGAGGTAATCCTCGGGGTAGCGGGGCGACCAATCCGGCGAGCCGCGATTTTCGAGATCCCAGGTGGCGTGATTGGCGGAGACGGCCCAGTCTTTGCGAAGCGCGACTTCATGCGGTGCGGCACCACCGCGGCCATAGACGGTGGTGGTGTCGGGCTCAGGCTTCCATAGGCGTGTGTCCCACTGGCCGATGAAGCCGCCCCAGTTCTCAACAGTGACTTCGTCGGAGTGTTTACCGAGACGGAAGTCAGCGCTCTGGTCCCCGTCATCGGAGGCGGCCAGCACATAGACACGGTTAAAGTCGCCGGCGGGCAGCTCGATGCTCTGGCCTTTGGCGACCACGGCGTTGAGCTTGCCATTGCCGGAGGGCGCAAGTTTGAAGTCCACGCCGTGGAAGGCCAGCGTGGCGGGGAGCATTTCGGCGGGAAGGGCATCGCCTTTGCCGTCGAAGCCTTCAGTGGAGGGGCTGTCGTCGTTGGTGGCGGCAGCGAGATCGTACTGAAGCGTAACTGGCTGGGAGGCGACGGCGTTGGCCTGAGCGGGCGCAGAGCCGAGTTTCAGAGCGAAGGTGCGAGGCTGGTAGGGACGGAACGAAGTTTCAAGCTGGCCGTCGGCGACGGAAGCAGAACCGACGGGTTGCTCCTGACCGTTCATTTCGCGAGCCTCAGCGATGGGACCGGCGAATTTGACATGGACATTGGGTGCGGCGACGCCGTCGGTCTCCACCATACGCAGGACAACTTCGTTGCTGAGCTCTGCTTTCTTGAGGGCAAGAACGCGAACGTGCGGGCTGTCCACGGTCATCAGCGAGAAGGTCTTGCCCAGAGCGCCAGTATGTTTCTCGGTCTGGAAGGCGATGAGGGGTGTGCTGAGGCGATAGGCCTGCCACTCGGTTTTGCCTTCGCGCCAGTCACCGGCGTGGCCGGCGATTCCGTAGAGGATGTCGTGATGGCCCCAGTCCTGATTGAGCTGATCGCTGTAGCCGCGGCGGCGCGCGGGCTGGCCAGGGGCTGCATCAGGGAATCCGGGGGTACGGATCAGAGTGAGGCGGATAGTGTGTTCGTCGCGCTTATCGGAACCGTTCTTCACGTCGGTGAGGATGGTGGCGCCGTATGAACCGCTCTGATCGGTGAGATCGATCCAGTGGTGCGATGCAACTTCAAACTGGCGCTCGCTGGCGGTGGGCCGCTGGATGGTTCCAACTTCCCAGTTGTATGTCGCGTTATCGTTGGCAGCCGAGAGCGGGAAGACTGCCTTGAGATTACCGGAGAGCGTCTTCCAGTCGATAGCGTCGCTGAACTCGACATGGTTGCCGGGATCCCCGGCGGAGAGCCGCACCGTCTGCACGAACTTCGATCCTTCGGCTTCGCGGGAGACTTCGATGGCGACGCGAACGGGGCCCTTTTCGGCGATGCGAATTTTGGCCGGACCACCGACGTACGTACGGGGCGGAGCCTGCTCCTGGTCGAAGTCCATGTTCCATGCTGGCCACTGACGGGGCGCATCGTTGGAGATGGCGAGGCGCACGGGAGCGGAGAGGAGTTCTTTGTTAAGGGATTTATCGAAGATGCTGGTGACGTCGCCCTCTTCGTTGAGTTCCACGCGGTAGCGCGCATTTTCCATCGACAACTGCGAGACTTTGAGATCGGTGGACGGCGGGGAGGCGTTGCCGCGGCGGATGTCGTAGACGGCATAGCCCACAGAAGGGGTGCTGGCGAGAAAGAGAACCTTGCCGTTTTCGAATTGCGAAGGCACCGGCTGACCGTCCGGGGCGATAACTTCGACGGCGTCAGGAGTTTTGCCGGGGAAGTTGACCTGAGCTTCGACTACATCCTGGCGCGCGATGTTGAGCGGGTTGTAAACAACGACGGGGACGCCCTGCGCCTGGGTGTTGAGGACGGAGGCAACGGATTCTGTCGCGCTGCTCAGGACGCCCGCAAACTGGTTCATTGCGATGACGTCATCGTTCCAGGCAAATTCGTAGGCGCGCGGTGTCGCGGTGCCGGCACCGGTGTCGTGGAACTGGCCGCCCATGACGAGCGTCCAGGCGTCGTTGAGGCGCTTCTGCGGATAGGGGCGGCCACCCATCCACTCGGCTGCGACAGAAGCTTTTTCGGCAGCATCAGCGAGGATCTCGTTTTTGCGGTTCCAGCGCTTGTGGTAGGCCTCCGAAGTGAGCGAGCCGGCGGAGTGATTGATGAGCTCAAGGTCGCCCTTGTACCTTGGCATCGACGAGGTCATGGATGGCTTGATGTCGAGGAACATCTGATCGGCGGCGGAGGAGATGACGTGGACGGGACCATCGCCTAACTGCACAGGCGTTCCTGTCGGTGCGGAGTTCGAGGCTGCGTCGGGACTAAAGCTGCTGGTGCTGGATCCGAGTGCGGGAAGGACCGCATCGCCTTTGGTAACCATGGCTTCGAGAAGCCTTACGGATTCCTCGTCGACGGCGCCGCCGATGTCACCGGTACCGATGTAGTGGTAGTCGGCGTAGACGCCGGTGACTTTGCCATCGAGGGCGATCCGCTTCACCCAGTCGGGCTCCTGCTCCATGCGGCGGAAGTAGGGACGGCTGTTGGCTTCTTCAGCGGGAATCGGAGGAGGCTCTTTGCTGAGGTCGCTGCGGATTTCGCTGCCATAGCCGCCGGGGTTCAGAGCAGCGAGGATGGTCTCGCCGTCGGGACCTTCCCACACTCCGACGTTGAAGGGAATGCCTTCGGGTGTTTGTTCGGAAGAATCCGGGCCGCCGACTTTGGGCGCGGGTTGCCATGCGGCGTTGAGCTTTTGCGTGGAGAAGCCTTTGACGCCAGCATGGGCGAGGATGGTGGGCAGGGAAGCGGGAAAGCCGAAGCAGTCGGGCAGCATGTATTCCGCGCTGGCCTTGCCGAACTCCTGGCGAAAGTAGGTGTTGCCGTAGAGAACCTGGCGAATGATCGATTCCGCGCTGGGGAGATTCACGTCGCCTTCTTCAACGGAGGAACCGGCGGGGTACCAGTTTCCTTTGGCGACGTACTGCTTCAGGCGCGCATAGTCGTCGGGGTAATACTCCTTCATCAGGCGGTAGCGATTGGCGCCGGTCCAGTTGAAGACGTAGTGCGGGTATTTGTCGATGTAGTAAAAGTTCACCCGCATGGTTTTGAGCAGGTATTCGCTGATGACCTGGGGGAACTCCCAGCGCCACTGGGTATCGAGGTGGGCGTAGGGAACGACGTAAAGCGTGGGGTCCCTCGTTATGTCCGGAGCATCCATGGTCTGGGCCGGGCAATTCAGCAGGAAAGCGGCGCCGGCGGCGATCACCGTCAAGCTCTTCAGAAGACGTGGCATGGCGTAGCTCCGATCGTTCACAGCAAAGCTGGTTGTGGGAATCCGCGATGGCCCGGAGAAGCAGGTGGAAACGATACCATCAGGATCGGTTAACACCTTGCCTCACAGCAGCGGTCTTGTCAACCTGGCGGGATCCCAGTGAGCGCCCCACGGGGAAAACTTCGCCGCCGGGCGTGGAGAAGCGCGGGCCGCCGCCAGACCGAGCAAAGCCGATCGGCAAACCGCCCCAAAAGTGATCAAAAAGTGGCGGGCTGAACTTTTTCATTGACAACCGAAAATCGAGCGACCTATAGTGCTGGCTGCCTGGAAACGATACCACCAGAAACCCAATGCTGTTCAAAGAGGCGGTCCGGGCAAGCAGCAAAACATAGCGGGACGGATTCCCTGGATCAGACGTTGCATGCGGCAAGGATCAGGGCAGACCATGAACCGCAAACAAGCAGATCAGGCCGAAGATTTGACGGAAACCAAAGGCTTGGCAGAGCTGTAAAACGTAGAGGCAGTGACATTTACACAGGAGAGCAGGCAATGACATCTGAACTTGCGCCGCATCGCGCCAGTTGGCTGCGGATGGCGACTCGTATCTCCGGACTCGCATTTACATTCATCTTCCTCGCGTTCACCGCGCGGACTCTCTCCGCTCAGGCTGTCGCCGGGATCACAGGGACTGTAACGGACTCCTCGGGCGCAGTGGTGCAGGGCGCCAACATCAGCATCAAAAACGAAGGTACCGGGGTTGTAAACAAAGCTGTGACAGGCAGCTCCGGAACCTACGCAGTTACGGGTCTGACCCCGGGAAGTTACACGGTGAGGGCGGAAGCCACCGGGTTCCAGAACTTCAGTGCGACGGGCGTAGTGGTTGAGGTCAGCAAGGCGGATACCATCAACATCACGCTGACGGCGGGAGCCGCGACGCAGACGGTCCAGGTGACGGCGAGTGCGGTCGCCCTGGATACGACGCAGCCGCAGCTGGGCAGTACCATCGAGCCGGCCGTTGTGGCGTCGCTGCCTACAGAAGTGTCCGGGCGCGGCCGCCAGGTGGACGGACTGCAGTTCCTCGCCCCCGGCGTAACAGGCAACACCTTCTCGCACCGCGTGGATGGCGGCGTGGACTTCGAGCAGGAAATTGTCTACAACGGCATTCCGGCGCCGCAGCCGGAAACCGAAGGCTACACGGTCAACTTCAATCCGCCGTTCGAAATGGTGCAGGAACTGCGCACTGAGCGCACTACCTTTGCCGCGCAGTTCGGACTGGGCCAGGGCGCATTGTCGTATCAGATGGCCACCGGCACGAACCACTATCACGGCGATCTCTTTGAAATCAACCGCAACAGCTTCTTTGATTCTGTAGGTTTCTTTAACGGACCTGCGTTTGGCGGCTCATCGACTCCGCCGACCGATCGCGAGAATAACTACGGGTTCACCATCGGCGGCCCGATCAGCATTCCCCACCTCTACAACGGCCGCGACCGCACCTTCGGTCACTACAGCCAGGAGTGGTACAAACAAAACAACGAAAACACCGCTGTTTCAACGGTACCGACGGCGCTGGAAAAGACCGGCAACTTCAGCGATTTCGTGAACGGCAGCACCGGCCAGCTGATCCCGATCTATGTTCCACCGGGATTCAATTGCAATGGTTTAACCCCTGGACAACAGTTCCCCGGGAATATCATTCCGGCTGGCTGTATCAGTCCGACTTCAGCAACCCTGCTGCAATATCTGCCCAACCCGGATCGTCCGGGCAGCGGCATCGGGGGGCTGGACAGCAACAAGAGCTACGCGCCGTTCATCAACCCGCACATCCAGCACGTGTGGGGCTTCACCGTCGACCAGAACCTAACTGCTGCGCAGAGTCTGCACTACACTCAGTGGCGGAACAGCTTTACCAACTACAGCTTCGATAACAACCCGTTTGTGATTGCTCCCAATCCGCTGAACAGCATGAAGTGGGAACCTGCACTTGGCAGCGGCTTCCTGCTGAACTACAATTACTCAATCAGCCCGAACATGATCATGACCGCAGGCTTTGGCTGGATCGGCGAGATCAACAATCAGTTCAACCAGACCAAGTACAGCTTCCCGGCGATTTCGGGTGGCATCATCCCACCGTACATCATCTGGGACGGGCAGCATTCGCTCACGAACTGGGGAACTCAGGGTTCATGGCTGCAGTCGATCAACCGCAAGCTGGGCATCGCGATCGTCGAAAACCTGCTCTGGACGAAGGGTCGAAATACCTTCAACATCGGCATCGAAATCCGCCGTAGCTACCAGGACGACAACGAAGACCAGACCGAGGGTGGTCAGTTCAAGTTCAGCCACAAAGAGACCTCGACCCCTGACCCACGATCCGAACTTCGGCCCCTACGGAAGTGCGTTTGCCAGCTACCTGTTCGGGCTGCCGGATGCGGCCAACCGCAGCAACTCGCAGGAATTGCGTCTGCGCAACCTGGATTTATCGCCGTACGTCCAGGACGACATCAAGTTGTCGCCCAAGCTGACCCTCAACGTCGGCTTGCGGTGGGACATCCAGGTGCCCTTCACCGAAGTGAACAACCTGATTGTGTTCTTCGACCCGACGGTGAAGAACCCGGCCGCCAATGGCTCGATGCGAGCCACGCAATTCGGCAACTGCCCCGGCTGCGCGGGCTATAACCGCGCAGATATCCACTGGAAGCACTTCGGTCCGCGCCTCGGCTTTGCCTATCAGGTCAACCCCAAGACGGTGGTCCAGGGGGGCTTCTCCATTGCCTTCCTGAACGGCGGCGCCTACGAGTACGGAACCAACAAGGTTGCCGTGAACTACGGCAACCTGCTCATCGGTACCTATACCCGACCGCCACCGGTACCAATGTCTCGTCGTTCGGAAGCTGGGACACGAACCTTATGCCGAATCCCGCACCAACTCCGTTCAATCCGGGACTGGGCGTGGGCGGTATTCAGATCGATGCCTTCAACAAGAACGATGGGTTCGCCCCCTACAGCGAGCAGTGGAACGTCAACGTGCAGCGGGAATTGCCTTCGAACCTGTTCACCCAGGCTGCGTTTGTCGGAAACAGGGTGATCCATCTTCCCAGCAAACTGAATTCCATGAACCAGATGAACCCCAATGTATCTGGCGCTGCAGGGCAATCTGGGACTCACGTTTACGCCGACGGGTGGTCCCGGCTCTGCGCAGGCAGCCGGCTACACGGTGCCCTATGCGAACTTTGTGAGCCAGTGGGGTGGCTCGGCGACGGTGGCGCAGGCGCTGACCCCCTACCCGCAGTATGGATATATCTTCAACAACTTCGAAGGATCGGGAACCACGTACTACGAAAGCATGCAGCTACAGCTCGAGAAGCGCTTCACTGGCGGGCTCTCGTTCCTGGCCGGTTACACGCTGGCCAGTGAATACAACAACACCAACAGCGGTTTCACCAGCTTCACGGCCACTGCTGTCAACAAGTACAACCAGAAGGTCGAATGGGCCGCTCGACCAGCAATGCGCCTCCGAGACGTTTAAGCTGAGCGGCACGTATGATGCTGCCGATTGGGCCCGGAAAGGCGCACTTTAACAACCAGGGCCTCACTGGGCAACTCGCTGGGTGGATGGCAGGTGGGCTGGATTCTCGACGAGGAGAGCGGTACACCACCGGACCTTCTCAGAACCTGAGCTTCCCATTCCCGAACGCTGACTGTAATCGTCCGGACCGCAACCCCTCGGTCGGCTTGAGCACCGCCGGCTACAGCCGCGTAGCGAAGTACTTCAGCAAGAGATTTCTGTGGCGCAGATGTTCTCGCCGACGGCGTTCACCCCTGTCGGACCTTATACGCTAGGCAACGCTTATCGCAACTATAGCCAGATGAATGAGCCTGGCTATTACAACGAAGAGCGCGAACGTGAGGAAGCACTTCTACTTAGGGGAGCGTTTCCAGGGGATTCTGCAGGTCGATTACTTCAACATCCTCAATCGGACCCAATTCGAGGGGCCCGACACCAACATCAGCGATGGCACCTTTGGCCAGGTGAACAGCCAGGGTGAACAGAACGGACTCGACAGGGACAGGTTATGTTCCGATTAGAATTCTGAACCTTGCAGCGAAGAAGGAATCAGGTCTTCGCTGCGCTCATTTCTCTTACCCACAGCGGCGCATACACAGTGCGCCGCTGTGGCGTTTTTGCAGCCCCCGAAGCAGTCTCATGAATCAGATACGCCTGGTGATGCCACGGATGAAATGTGTCGCCGAAGCGAGGCTCATGTCCTCGAGCGAAACCAGGATTCGCTGCATCAGACGGCTTCTATAATACGGTTCCATGACAATGGCACGGCCCCTCGTATTCCGCGGCTGGAGAAGGCTGGCAACGGGCATTTTGCTTATTCTTGCGCCGACCGCGCCGCTGGTTGCGCAATCCTCAGACAATGAAGCAGCCCCGCAGGTGCAGCAGCTGTATGCGCAGGCGCAGGCCGCCCAGCAGCAGGGCGATGCGGCGGCGGCGATTGCGAAGTATCGCGAGATGATCCGGCTGGCGCCACATCTGGCGGCGGCCTACAACAATCTGGGCATGCTCTACTTCAACCAGCACGATTATGCGCAGGCGTCCACAGTGCTGGAGCACGGACTGAAGCTGAATCCCAATATGCCCACCGCCTCGGCGCTGCTGGGGCTGAGCTATTTCGAACTGGGCGAGGATGAAAAGGCGGAGCCACTGCTGGAACGCGCGGCGCGCGCCAATCCCACCGATGACAACGTACAGATGGGCGCTGGCCCACGTGCTGCTGAATCTGGGCAAGAGCGACGAGGCGACGCGGTGCCTGAATGCGTATCTGAGCCGAATCCGAAGGACCAAGAGGCATTGTATCTGCTGGGCAAGACGTACCTGCAGCTTTCGGAAGAGGCGCTGGGCAAGATCAACCAGATCGATCCGAACTCGTATGTGGCGCATGAAGTCGCGGGCGAGATCGACGAGAGCATGCATAACTACGATGGCGCGCTGGTCGAATATAAGAAGGCGATCGATCAGGCACCGCAGCAGCCGGGACGCATCTGCGCATGGCGAATGTCTATTGGGTCGATCGGCAAATGGGATACGGCGCGAGACGGAGTTTCGCAGCGGAGCTGGCGCATCGATCCGAACGACTGCACGGCGCGCTGGAAGCTGGCGAACTCGATTCTGGAGGCGAATGGATCGAGCCGGATGAGGCGCTGGCGCATTTGAACCAGTCGATCGAGCCGCTGTCCCGAAGCTGATGCAGGCACGTGTGGATCGCGCGCGGGCGCTGATCAAGCTGAGCCGGCAGAACGATGCGCTGCCGGATCTGCTGCTGGCAGAGAAGGACAGTCCCGACGAGCCCTCGATTCACTTCTTTCTCGCTTCGGTGTACAAGTCGCAGGGAAGGACCGCAGAGGCCAAACAGGAGCTGCACGTATATGGAGAACTGCAGCGGGCGGCAAGCGAAGCCGTAGCGCAACAGGCCAATGAAGCGATTGACGCTCAAGAGCGCCGCGCACTAAGCGGCTGGCGCGCTGGCCGGCGGCGCTGGCTTGTCTGGGTGCAGCCGCGCTGGCGTGTGCGCAAACGGAGCCCGCGCAGGCTCCGCAGGGCGGGATGAGCACGGCCGGTGTGTTCGCCCCGGTTCACGATGCGGAGAACCGGCCGATTACAGCGGGTGGGTTTGTCTCTGAGGGGCCGGTCGTGTTTGAGGATGTATCGCGGCAGGCGGGGCTGACGGCATGGCGGTATGTGGGCGGGACACCGGCGAAGGAGTACATTGTCGAATCGCTGGGCGGCGGGGTAGCGCTGCTGGATTACGACAACGACGGCTGGCTGGACATCTATCTGGTGAATGGCATGACCTACGACGCGATGTCGGGTAAGGCGGAGCCACCACACGCAGCTTTGTTCCACAATAATCACGATGGAACGTTTACGAATGTGGCCGCAAAGGCGGGCGTGATCAACGACCGCTGGGGCGTGGGCGTGGCGGTGGGCGACTACGACAATGACGGCTGGCCGGATCTCTATGTCACGAACGTGGGCAGAAACCGGCTGTATCACAACAACCACGACGGAACGTTTACAGATGTAGCGGAGAAGGCGGGCGTAGCGCTGGGGACGTGGTCGACGGGCCCGACCTTTGGAGATTACGACGGCGATGGGCTGCTGGACTTATTTGTGCCGGGCTATGTGGCCTATGACTTCGACAATCCGCCGAAGCCAGGGTCGGACCAGGTGGCGTCGAACAATTGCCGCTTTCGGGGCGTGAGCGTGTTCTGCGGGCCACGCGGGCTGCGTGGGGAGCACGATCATCTGTTTCACAACAACGGAGATGGGACGTTTACGGATGTAAGCCGCAAGGCTGGTGTGGACGATGCGCCAGGATACTACGGTTTGACAGGCCTCTTTGTGGATCTGGATGGGGACGGCAAGCCGGATCTGCTGGTGGCCAACGATTCGACGCCAAACTATCTTTACCGCAACAAGGGCGACGGGACCTTTGAGGATGTGAGCTTCGAGTCGGGATATGCCGTGAACCGCGACGGGCGGCCGACGGCGACGATGGGGATTGCTATCGGGGATTATCGGAATAATGGTGAATTGGATATTGCGGACACGGATTTTTCGGATGATTACAAGGTGCTGTATCGGAATGACGGGGCACTTTCTTTTAACGATGTGAGTTATGAGGCGGGGATTGCGAAGGAGACGATTCCGTTCCTGGGATGGGGCACGGGGTTCATCGATTTCGACAATGACGGATGGAGGGACCTGTTTATCGCCAACGGTCACGTGTATCCGCAGGTGGCTCAGCATGACTGGGGAACGAGCTTTGCCCAGCGGCCTTTGTTATTCCGCAACACGCGGGATGGGAAATTTGCACTGGTGCCGGCGGTGAAGGGCACCGGCCTGGCGACGCTGCTGACGGCGCGGGGCGCGGCGTTTGGTGATCTGTTCAACGATGGGCACATCGATGTGGTGATCAACAATCTGGATGGGACGCCGACGTTGTTGCGGAACGTGAGCGCGGATCACCACCACTGGGCGGAATTCCGGCTGGTGGGCGGCGCCAGGGGACCGCGGGACGCGGCGGGGGCGTCGATTTTGCTGACGGCCGGTGGCATGACACAGCGCGGCGATGTGCTGAGCGGGGGAGCTTTGCATCGTCGAACGATCTTCGTGTGCATTTTGGATTGGGCGACGCGACATCAATCGACGCACTGGTGATTCGGTGGCCCGGAGCAGCGGTGGAGAAGCTTGCCCCTCCGCTTCCGGATTGTATCTACACGGTGGAACAGAGACACGGAGTGACCGGCCAAATGTGTCCGGGCACGGCGGGGAAGAGTAAGTAACGCGGCTATGTTGATAGTTCCGCTGGTTGTGCTGGCGCTGCATGCAACGGTTCCTCAGGCGACTCCCGTGCGGGTGACCGATGCGTCGTGCGAGCGATGCCATGAGAAGATCTACCGGAGTTATCTGACGACGCCCATGGCCAATGCGAGCGGCGCAGCCGGAGAGAAGCTGGTGCCGGGAACTTTCACGCATCAGGCGTCGGGCGTCGTTTACACGATCGGAGAGCAGGAAGGAAAACCGACGATCACATGGCGGAATCTGCGGGCGGGGGGAGCATCCGGTCAGTTCCAGCCGAGTTATTTTTTGGGCTCAGGGCATCTGGGAACAACGTGGGTTTACTCGGTCGATCAGTATTTATTCGAGTCGCCGGTGGCGTGGTATGCGGCGTCGCACGGGTATGACATGAAACCGGGTCTGGAGAATGCGACCAGCATGCCGGCGTCGCTGCCGATGCAGAGCGGCTGCCTGCGCTGCCACATGAGCGCAGTGCAGGCGAGCGATGCGGGGACCATCAACCGCTACAGCGGACCAGCGTTTCTGCATACGGGCATCACGTGCGAGGCGTGCCACGGGGATGCGGAGCGACACGTAGTGTCCGGCGGTAAGGCCGCGGTGGTGAATCCAGCGCGACTGGATGCGGCACTGCGGGATTCGGTTTGCATCAGCTGTCATCTGGAGGGGGATATTTCGGTCGAGCGGGCGGGACACGCGGCGCTTGACTATCGGCCGGGGCAGGCTATCTCGGAGTATCTGGCCTACTATGTTTACGCAAAAAATAACATCACCGCGCGGGGCGTGAGCGAAGTGGAACAACTCAGCCAGAGCACGTGCAAGCGGATGAGCGGGGACAGGATGTCGTGCATGAGCTGTCACGATCCGCACTACATGCCTGGGCCGGCTGAGCGCGTGGCGTTCTATCGCGCCAAATGCCTCGCTTGTCATACCGGCGCGGAGTTTGCGCGCTCGCATCATGCGGAGAATCCCGACTGCACGAGCTGCCATATGCCGCACAACGGGGCGCAGAACATTCCTCATGTAGCGTGGACAGATCATCGGATTTTGCGGGTGCCGGAGGCGGCGGAAACTGCCGAGGCAGCGCAGAATAAGCTGGCGGCGATCTTCTCGCCGGGCGCGACGGAGCGGGATTTGGGGATGGCCTACTATCTGGCACTTCTCGAGGGGAATCGGGCTGTGGAGCCGGAGGCTTGGTCGCTGCTCGACGTGCGGCGGCAGGAACTGGGCAAGGATAAGGCGGCACTGGATGCGCTGGGGATTTTGAGTGTGGAGCGTGGCGATGAGACACAGGCGGAGACAGAATTTCGGCGGGCGCTTACGCTGGATGCAACGGATCTGACGGCGTTGTCGAATCTGGGAACGCTGCTGGCGAAGCAGGGAAAGTTGACCGAAGCTGCGGGAATGCTGCGCAAGGCGTTCGACCGGAACCGCGATGTGGCCGGCCTGGCGATGAATCTGGCGCGCGTGGAGTGCATGACCGGCGATGCGGCGGGGGTGCGCGCAACGCTGCAGTCGGCGATGATCTATAACCCCGATGTTCCGGAAATGCGGCACCTGATGGATCGGGCAAGTGCATGCGGTGGAGCCCGACTCGAGGACCTGAAGCCGTGAAGGGGCGGATGGGGTGGGCGCTTCTGTTGGTGGCGCTGGTTTGCGCACAGGCCGGGTGGGGTCAGGCCGCGAACGATGAGGCAGCGCAGGCGCGTGCGCTGGTGGACGCGGGCAAGGTAGCGGAGGCGGAGAGCCTGTTGCGCCAGGCGGTTCAGCGCGATCCGAAGTCGGCGGATGCGCATTTTCTGCTGGGCTATGTGTTGTTTCGCGAACTGAAAGCGAAGGAGTCGCTGGCCGAGTTTACCGCGGGGGCGCAGGTGCGGCGTCCGGATGCGGATGATTTCCGGGTGATTGCCTCGGACTATGTGCTGCTGGCCGATTACGCCGATGCGGAGAAGTGGTTTGCGGAAGTGACGAAGGAGCGGCAGGACGACCCGGCGGCATGGTATCTGCTGGGGCGGGCTCAGTATAACGAGGACCATTTCACGACGGCGATTGCGAGTTTTGAGCGGGCGCTCGAACTGCGGCCGCAATATATTGAGGCGGAGAACAACCTGGGGCTGGCGTATCAGGGGCTGAACGACCCGGCGCGGGCGACGGCGGCCTTTCGCACCGCGGTGGAATGGCAGCAGAATCATCCGGTGGATGCTCAGCCGTATCTGAATCTGGGAGCGCTGTTGTCGGATCAGAACCAGCCAGAGCAGGGGCTGGCCTATCTCGAGACGGCGCAGCGGCTGGCGCCGAAGAATCCCAAGATCCATGAAGAGTTGGGCCGCGCGTACGATCTCCGCAATGAGCTGCCGCAGGCACAGCACGAACTGGAGCAGGCCGCAGCGCTGGCGCCGAATGCCTCGGGGCTGCACTTCAAGCTGGGACAGATTTATCGGCGAGAGGGGATGCGGGACAAAGCTGAGCAGGAGTTCGCGATTTGTGCGAAGCTGAACAGCACGCATTCTTCGATGAACACGCCCAATCCCTATACGCCGAATTGAGTTCGCATGCTTTTCTGCGCTGTGGCGAGTGGCAGGGCCCGCAGGAGGAACGCACATGCAGGTTCTTCGACAGGATCTTCGTCAGGCTTTCCGCCAGTTGCGCAGGAATCCGGGTTTCGCGCTGACGGCAGTGTTCACGCTGGCCCTCGGGATTGGGGCGGCCGTTGCCGTCTTCAGCGTGGCGTACGGGGTGTTGATCAATCCCTTTCCTTATAAGGATGTGCACACGCTGGCGACGCCGAGGCTATGCTCGTCACAGTTTCCCCGCTGCTATTGGAACGTTTATACGTCGGAGCAGTTTCGGGAGATCGAGAGAAGCACGGATATCTACAGCGGCGTGACCGCTTCCACCATCACGTACGTCACGCTCACCGGAGGCCCCGAGCCGGAGCGGGTGCGGGGCAATTACATCACGGCGAATACCTTCGACGTTCTGGGCGTGCAGCCGATGCTGGGACGCGCTTCGACGGCGAGCGATGTGCAGCCGGGCCACGAGGAAGTGGCGCTGATCAGCTATCGCTACTGGCAGGCGCATTTCGGCGGCAGCCGGTCGGTGCTGGGGCGGGTGCTGGACTTCAATCATCGGCCGCGGACAATTATCGGGGTGATGCCGCCGCGGTTTCTGTGGCGCGGGGGCGATGTGTATCTGCCCATCGACCTGAGCGCGACGAAGGATGCGGAGATGCCGCACTATTTCACGCTGGTGGGGCGGCTGAAGCCGGGCGTGACGGACGCACGGGCGAGCGCCGGGCTGACACCGGTGTTCCAGGATTTCGCCAAGTCGAATCCGGGCGATTTTCCACGCGATCTGCGGGTGGGCATCATGCCCTTCGACCAGATGTTTCAGTCGGATCTCGCCAGCACGCTGTATCTGCTGCTGGGCTCCGTCTTCGTGCTGCTGCTGATTGCGTGCGTGAACGTCTCGAGCCTGTTGCTGGCGCGCGCGGTGCATCGCGAGCACGACATCGTGGTGCGCACGGCGATTGGAGCTTCGCCGGGGCGGCTGGCGCGTGCGGCGCTGACCGAGTCGCTGCTGCTGGCTCTGGCCGCAGCCCCGGTGTCGATCGCGTTCGCGTGGGCCGGCCTGCAGGCGATGCTTCGCATCGTGCCGGCAGAGACGATCCCGGATGAGGCGGTGGTGACGCTGAATGTGCCGGTGCTGCTGATCTCGCTGGGCATCGCGCTGTGCACGGTTGTAGTGTTCGGGCTGGCCCCGGCGTGGCACAGCGCGAAGCCACGGCTGACGTCGGCGCTGAACGCGACGCGCACCACCGGCAGCCGCGCCGAGCGGCGCCTGCTGAGCGGATTTGTGGTGACGGAAATTGCTCTGTCTCTGGCGCTGCTGATGCTGGCCGGGCTGATGGTTCGTTCACTGATGGCCGCGGAGGGAACGCCGGTGGTGTTTTCGCCCGAGCACACGCTGCTGGTGCGCGTGCCGCTGGATCGGGCTCGCTATCCAGAGCCCGAGGACCGTATTCGCTTTTACCGCGAGGCGCTGGAAACTATCGCGCATGCTCCGGGCGTGCGGGGTGCGACAGTGGATTTCGGGCTGATGGGTGTGGGGGGCCACGTACAGGTCAGCGGACAGCGGATCGATCCGAGCCGCGACTTCGTTTTCGTGCACGCCGTCGATCCCGCGTATCTCGCCATCAGCGGCCGGAGACTGCTGCAGGGGCACTTTATCGATCAGCGTGAAGTGACGGCAGCAGCGCACGAGGCGGTGGTGACCGAGGATCTGGCGAAGAAGTATTTCAACGAGCACGATGTTCTGGGGCAGACCATCCACCTCCCCGATCAGCTCAGGGACGAGCCGGCGATGAAGAATGACGCGTTCACGATTGTCGGCGTCGTCAGCGCGATGCCGCCATTTCCGGGCGACCAGCAGAGGCCGCACATTCTGGTCCCGTACTCCGCGATGCCCTCTATGGAGACGCTGGTGGTCGACACGCCGCTGCCAGCAGCCGGCATGGTGAACCCGGTGCGGCAAATCATCGGGTCGATCGACAAGGAGCAGCCGATTGCGGAAGAGATGACGGTGCGTGAGCTGCTGGATCGCTATGGCTATGCCGGACCGCGCTTCACGCTGGCGCTGTTTGGAACCTTTGCCGGAGCGGCGCTGCTGCTGTCGCTGGTGGGGATTTACGGCGTGCTCTCGTTCGTGACCTCGCAGCGCACCCAGGAAATCGGAGTGCGGATGGCGCTGGGAGCCGATCGCGGCAGGGTGATGCGCATGGTGCTGCGGCAGGCCTGCATGCTGGCGCTGCTGGGGACGTTGGTCGGATTGCCGCTGGCCTGGCTGGCGGGACGGCTGGCGAAGGAGGAGCTGGTGGGGACTTCGCAGCACGATCCTCTGGTGATGATTGCCGCGATCTGCGTGCTGCCGCTGCTGGCGGTGGCGGGGACGTGGCTGCCGGCGCGGCGGGCTTCGGCCGTGGATCCGGTGCGGGCTCTGCGGGCAGAGTAAGCGCCCGATTCCCCCACGGCCGCCGCTCTCCCCTGAGGCTGTGCCGCCGTTTCTTCGCGTCCTCTGCAGACGCCGGCTCAGACTGAAGTCCCGAAAAGCGTTCAAACAGCGGCCTGTTCCGTTTCAGGAACAGTTCAGGAACAGAACCAACAGAGCTGCCGGCGCCTCCTTGCCAGGAAATTCCCGTCCCGGGCTTCAAGTGCGCGATTCTCCCGTCGATAAGCAGGGTGTACCCATCGAGACACCTGGGCGCCAAGACGGAGAAGCGGGCATGCAAGAGGTGGATCAGGAAGTAGTTCGGGAATTTCTGGTGGAGAGCCATGAGAACCTTGCGCGACTCGACCAGGAACTGGTTGCACTGGAGAAGGAGCCGCAGGACGCGGAGCTGCTGGCGAGCATATTTCGCACCATGCACACCATCAAGGGAACCTGTGGCTTCCTGGCGTTTTCGACGCTGGAGGGGATCAGCCACGAGGCGGAGAATCTGCTGAGCCAGCTGCGCGACGGCAAGCGGCGCTTCAGCCCACGGCTGGGATCGCTGATTCTGGAGACGGTCGACGCCACGCGCAGGGTGCTGGCCTCGATCGAGGAGAACGGCGGGGAAGGCACGGAGAAATTCGAAGAGCTGATTGGGCGGCTGCGGACGATCGCGGCTTCCGATCCGCAGCAGGAGCCGGTTGCCGGACCAGGAGAGAGCCAAAAAGCGCCGGCTTCTGGCGAGGAGAGCAAAGCCGCGCCGCCGGAGGAAACGGCGGCACGGGTTTCGCAGGTGGCCGACGCCAACATCCGCGTGGGTGTAGCGCTGCTGGACAAACTCATGGATCTGGTCGGGGAACTGGTGCTCACCCGCAATCAGATTCTGCAGTGCAATTCAGAGCGCGAAGATGCGGCGCTGAATGCGACCTCGCAGCGGCTGAACCTGATTACAACCGAGCTGCAGGAAGGCGTGATGAAGACGCGCATGCAGCCCATCCGGGTAGTGTGGAACCAGCTGCCGCGCGTGGTGCGGGATATGTCGGTGGCGCTGGGCAAGCAGATCCGTCTGGAGCTGGAGGGCGAAGAGACGGAGCTGGACCGCAGCATCATTGAGGCGATCCGTGACCCGCTGGTGCATCTGGTGCGCAATGCCTGCGACCACGGCATTGAGGCGGCGGCGGTGCGGGTGGCGGCGGGCAAAGCGGCGGAGGGAACGCTGACGCTGCGCGCCTATCACGAAGGCGGCCAGGTGAACATCGAGATCGCCGACGACGGGGCCGGCGTCAACGTGCAGCGGGTGAAGGAAAAGGCCGTGGAGAAGGGGCTGCTGCGCTCCGATCAGGTGGAAAAGCTGAGCGAGCGGGAAGCGCTGAACCTGATCTTTCATCCGGGCTTTTCGACCGCGCAGACCATCACCAATGTTTCCGGCCGGGGCGTGGGCATGGACGTGGTGAAGGCGCACGTGGACCGCATCGGCGGGGTGGTGGATCTCTCCAGCCGACCGGGCGAGGGTACCGTGATCCGGCTCAAGATCCCGCTCACGCTGGCGATTATTCCGGGGTTGGTGGTTTCGAGCGGAGGCGAGCGTTTTGTCATCCCCCAGGTGAGCCTGCTGGAACTGGTGCGGCTGGAAGGAGACTCGACCAGCCGGAGCATTGAGGACGTGCACGGCACCCCGGTGTACCGGCGCCGCGGCAGCCTGCTGCCTCTGGCCCATCTGAACCAGGTGCTGAACCTCCCCGCGCCGGAGCAAACGGAAACAGTGAACATCATCGTGCTGCAGGCCGAGGATCGGCAGTTCGGGCTGGTGGTGGATTCGATCAGCGACACCCAGGAGATCGTGGTGAAGCCGCTGGGCAAGCAACTGAAGGGGTTGGAAGTGTATGCGGGAGCGACGATCATGGGCGACGGCCGGGTCGCGCTGATTCTGGACGTGCTGGGGGTGGGGAGGCACTCCGGAGTGCTGGCGAGTACCCGGGAACGCGCGCGCGGCGGCGGCGAGCAACAGACGCAGCAGCAGCGCGAACAACAGAGGCTGCTGCTGTTTGGAGCCGGATCGTTCGAGCGTCTGGTGGTGCCGCTTTCTCTGGTGGCGCGACTGGAACGGTTTCCTCATGCCGCCATCGAGCGGGCGGCAGGCGGATACGTGGTGCAGTACCGCAACCGCATTTTGCCTTTGATCTCCCTGCGGGCGGTTCTGGAGCCGGGCGCTGCGAGCGGGGAGGAACTGCCGGCGGACCCGGCGCAGGTGATCGTCTTCAACATGGGCGAGCGCAGCGCGGGCCTGCTGATCGATCGAATCATCGACATCGTGGAAGAGACGGCGACGGTTCGCGAGAAGGGAGACCGTGCGGGCATCCTGGGATCGGCGATCGTGGGAAAACAAGTGGCGGACTTCCTCGACCTGCAGCACATCCTGCGCGCGGCGCTGGGCGATAGTTTCGGGGGCAAACGCGAGGCCGGGCTGGGCAGGACGGTGGTGCTGGCCGATGGTTCGGCCTTTGCGCGCGGGGTGATGCGCAGCAGCCTGGAGATGAGCGGCTACCGGGTGGTGGAAGCCGCGAGCCGGGACGAAGCGCTGCGCCAGCTGGAGGAGACCGAAGCCGACGTGGTGCTGGCTGCGCAGGATCTGCCGCCGGCAGGAGCGCGGTCGCTGGCAGAGGCGATGCGCAGCGGCGGGAAGCGGGTTCCGGTGCTGGCACTGACCGCGGAGGGTAGCGAGGGTGAGCGGAGTGAAGGCGCGGAGATCGACGATTGCCAGAAAAAATGCGATGGCGAGGCGGTGCTGGCAGCGCTGGCCCGACTGGCCGGGCAGAAGCCGCTGGTGCGGATGTGAAGGACGAGGCTATGGCAGGTGAGAAGAAGTGCGGCAAAGAGGTTCGGGAAAACTCGAGCATTCAGCTCTCCACATTCATGCTGGGGAATCTGCTGTTCGGAGTGAACGTGGAGCGGGTGCAGGAGGTGCTGCGCTACCAGCTGATGACGCGGGTACCGCAGGCGCCGGAGGTGATCGAAGGGCTGATCAACCTGCGCGGGCAGATCGTGACCGCCATCGACATGCGGCGGCGGCTGGAACTGCCGCCACGCGCCGGGGGCCAGCACCCCATGAACATGGTGGTCCGCACCGAGGGCGGGGCCGTCAGCCTGCTGGTGGATGAGATCGGGGATGGCGCGGACGTCGAGGCATCGACGTGGGAGCGGCCGCCGGAGAATCTCAGCCCGATTGCGCGCGAGCTGATCAGCGGCGTGTACAAGCTGAAGGACCGCCTGCTGCTGCTGCTCGAAGTGGATCGGGCGGTTGACGTTGGGTGTGACTATCAGCGCAGCGGGAACCCTGCTGCGCGCAGGAACGTGCCGGCCGTTGTTCCGGCGAACGCATAGGCAGAAAAAGGAGTGAAGTCCATGGCAAGTCATGCAATCGGTAGTCGGCGCACTCATCGCGAGAGCACACGCCCAACACTTTCTCATCCGCGCGGCGGACCCGTCCCCGTGGATTCTCCTCCGTTCAGCTGGGAAGTGCCCGGCGAAAGCCTGGCGCGGCACTTCGGCATCGACGAGCGTAACTACGCTCAGCGGCGTGAATATCTTCGCTTCGGCGAAGAGGATCGGGAGATCATGACGGCCATGGTGCCGTGGGCCCGATCGGCGGCGCCGGCGATTGCGAAGGAGTTCTATGACTGGCAGCTGTCGTTTCCCCCCACGCGCGAGTTCTTCGAGAACTTCGCGCGGAGCCGCGGGACACCCCTGGCGGCGCTGCGCGAGCACCTCGAATCCACCCAGGCGACCTATCTGATCGAGGTATTCGCCGGAGCCGCGATCGGATGGGACATCCGTTATTTTGAGAAGCGGCTGCGGATCCAGACTGTGCACGACCGGATCGCGCTTCCCTTCAAATGGTATGCGGGTGGGTATGCGGAGCTGTCGCGGCTGGTCAGCGTTCATCTGCGCCACGACATCACGGATCATGAGACGAGACGCCGCGTTATGGAGGCGATGAGGAAGGTCTTCGATCTGGACCAGCAGTCGGTCGCCGATGCCGCCATTCTGAATACGCTGGAAAGTGTGCTGAAGGCGATGGGTCTGGGACTGAACGATGCGGGGCGGGAAGGCGACAAGACCGAACAGGCAGAGGCACTGAAGAAGCTGATCGGCGACCAGATCGTGCAGCTGAGTTCGTCGATGCAGCATATGGTCGAGGAGCAGGAAAAGGGCGATCTCGACGCCGCCCTGCCGGTGGAGAGCTTTGTGGGCTCCTTCCGTACCCTGGCCGAGAAGGTCAATGCCATGCAGGCGCAGCACATCCTGATCGTGAGAAAGATCATGGCGTGCGTTGCCGAGTTTGCGCGCGGCAATTTCGATGCGCCGCTGGAGAGATTTCCGGGTAAGAAGGCCTTCATCAATGAAGAAGCAGAGCGCCTGCGTGCGAACCTGCAGAGCTTCATCGTCGAGATGAAGCGCATGTCGGAGGAGCATAACAAGGGCGACATCGACGTTTCTATCCCGGTGGAGAAGTTCGAGGGTGAATACAAGACTATGGCGCAGGGCGTGAACGACATGGTGGCCGGTCACATCGCGGTGAAGAGAAAGGCCATGGCCTGCGTGGCGGAGTTCGGGAAGGGCAACTTCGAAGCGCCACTGGAGCGGTTCCCGGGCAAGAAGGCCTTCATCAACGAAACCATCGAGCGGCTGCGTACGAACCTGCAGAGCTTCATCGCGGAGATGAAGCACATGTCGGAGGAGCACAACAAGGGCGATATCGAC
The DNA here is from genome assembly GCA_963825195.1 of uncultured Acidobacteriota bacterium. GTDB lineage: Bacteria > Acidobacteriota > Terriglobia > Terriglobales > Acidobacteriaceae > Palsa-343. Next base: position 541,384 of record CAWGSD010000005.1, on the reverse strand, counting down.
GTCGCCATCCCGGCGGAGAAGTTCGAGGGCGATTATAAAACCATGGCGCAGGGCGTGAACGACATGGTGGCCGGTCACATCGCGGTGAAGAGAAAGGCCATGGCCTGCGTGGCGGAGTTCGGGAAAGGCAACTTCAAGGCTCCGCTGGAGCGGTTCCCGGGCAAAAAGGCCTTCATCAACGACGCGATTGAAGAGATGCGGCGCAATCTCACCGCGCTGATCTCCGAGACCTCGGAGAACTCCTCGACGCTCGCCAGCTCCGCCGAAGAGCTGACCGCGGTCAGCCATCAGATGGCAGGCACGGCCGAAGAGACGGCAACGCAGGCGAACGTGGTTTCGGCGGCCAGCGAGCAGATTTCGCGGAACGTGGCGACGGTGGCTTCGTCGTCGGAGCAGATGCAGGCTTCGATCCGGGAGATTGCGAAAAACGCCAACGAGTCGGCGCGGGTGGCCAAGAACGCGGTCGGCGCGGCGCATGCAACCAATGAAACGATGAAGAAGCTGGGCGATTCCAGCCAGGAGATCGGCAACGTGATCAAGGTCATCACCTCGATCGCGCAGCAGACCAACCTGCTGGCCCTCAACGCGACCATCGAAGCGGCACGCGCCGGAGAAGCGGGCAAGGGCTTTGCGGTGGTGGCCAATGAGGTAAAGGAGCTGGCCAAGCAGACCGCCAAAGCCACGGAGGAGATCGGCAAGAAGATCGAAACCATCCAGGGCGATACCACCGGAGCGGTGAAGGCGATCGGTGAGATCGGGTCGATCATCGATCAGATCAACGAGATCTCCAACAGCATCGCCTCGGCAGTCGAAGAACAGACGGTAACCACCAACGAGATCGGGCGCAGCGTGGCCGAGGCCGCCAAAGGTGTCGGCGACATTGCAAAGAACATCAGCGGCGTGGCGGTGGCGGCGAAGAGCACGACCGAGGGGGCTGCCGAAACGCAGAAGGCTTCCGAGGAGCTGAGCCGCATGGCGGCGCGCCTGCAGACGGCCCTTTCTAAGTTCACGGTCTGACGGCAGCCTCGATCCGGGCCGCAGCCGGCGCGAGCCGGCCGCGGCCGGGCGAGCCCCAGAGGTGGAAATGGCAAAGGCACTGGTCGTGGACGATTCACGGGCCGTTCGGATGATCCTGTCGAAGACGCTCAGGGAGCTGGGATACGAAGTGGGAGAGGCGGCCGACGGCAGGGAGGCCCTCGATCTGATCGGCAGGGACAAGCGGGGATTCAGCCTCATGCTCGCCGACTGGAACATGCCGGTGGTCAACGGCTTTGAGCTGCTCTGCGCGGTGCGGCGCGATCCGGAGCTGGCGGCGCCGACGGTGGTGATGGTTACCACTGAAACCGAGATCGAGCATATGACTGCCGCGCTCGAGGCCGGCGCGAATGAATATGTCATGAAGCCCTTCACGCGCGAAATCCTGGTGGAAAAGCTTCAGCTGGCAGCAATGCACCTCTGAGGGGATTGGCAATGACAGCGGTATTGCGGCGAATTCTGCAGCCCGGCGAGCGCATCCGGGTGCTGGTGGTGGATGATTCGGTGGTGATTCGCCGGCTGCTTACGCATGCGCTCGAGGAAGACCCCCTGATCGAGGTAGTGGGTGCTGCCTCCAACGGCTCAATCGCCCTCGAGCGCATTCCACATCTCAATCCCGATGTCCTGACCGTCGACATCGAGATGCCGGAGATGAATGGTCTGGAACTGCTGCGCAGGGTGCGCCGCGAGTATCCGCAACTGCGCGCGATCATGTTCAGCACCCTTACCGAGCGCGGCGCCGCCATCACCCTCGAAGCGCTGAGCCTCGGAGCCGACGATTATGTGCCCAAAGTTTCGAACGAGGGCTCGCTCGATCGCTCGTTGCTGCGGCTGCGCGAGCAGCTGGTGCCAAAAATCCGGCAGTTCTTCCTCACGCCGGGCGAAGGCGAGCGGCCGAAAAGGGAGCAGGAGCGGCCGGAAGCGACGCGGCCGGTCCGGACGAACGGCTCCGGAGCCAGGCCCCGGGCGGTCGTGGTCGGAGTTTCAACAGGAGGGCCTGCGGCGCTGGCGGCGATTCTGCCCGAGTTCCCCGCGGACTTTCCCCTGCCGGTTCTCATCGTGCGGCATATGCCGCCGCTGTTTACGCGGCTGCTGGCCGAGCGGCTCCATCGCATCTGCGCGCTGGGGGTCAGCGAGGGAAGCAGCGGCGAGCCGGTGGGCGCAGGCAAAATATGGATCGCGCCAGGTGATTTTCATATGAAGGTCATCGGCCGCAACGGGGCGGAGCGGCTGCTGCTGGATCAGTTGCCCCCCCAGAATTCCTGCCGCCCGGCGGCGGATGCTCTCTTTGCTTCGGCCGCGGAGATCTACGGCGGCGCTGTGGTGGCGGCTGTTCTGACCGGCATGGGGCAGGACGGGCTCAACGGCGCGCGGTTGCTCAGGGCCAGAGGAGCGACCGTTCTGGCCCAGGATGAAGCCACCAGCGTGGTGTGGGGGATGCCGGGGTCCGTGACGTCCGCCGGGCTGGCCGACCGCGTGCTGCCGCTCGATCAGATCGTGCCGGAAATCCTGCGGCTGGCCCATGGCGGGTGAAAGGGGTTCGGATGGCGAATGAGTTTGCGGCAGCGGGCATTCATACCGACAACTACCGTTTTCTGCAGGAGCACGTCTATGCCCGCACCGGCATTGTTCTCGACGAGGGCAAGCACTACCTCTTCGAGACGCGGCTGTCCCCGATCGTGCACCAGCTGGGGCTGGCTTCGATCAACGATCTTTGCTTTCTGCTGAAGAAGCCTGGTGAAGCGGAGATCGGCCGACAGGTGGCCGAAGCCATGACCACCAACGAGACCTACTTCTTCCGCGATGCCAGCCACTATGACGCGATACGGACGGTCTTGCTGCCCCGGCTGAAGCAGCTCAGGAACGATACGCGCACCCTGCGCTTCTGGTCCGCCGCCGCATCCACGGGACAGGAAGCCTACAGCCTGGCGATGCTGCTGCTTGAAGAGGGGCTGGGGGACTGGAAGATTCGGATCCTCGGCACCGATTTTTCCACGGCGACGCTGGAGCGGGCGCGGGCGGCGCAATACCAGCAGATCGAAGTGAACCGCGGCCTGCCGACTCCGATGCTGGTGAAGTATTTCCGCCGCTCCGGCGTCAACTGGCAGCTGAACGACACGGTGCGGCGCATGGTGGAGTTCGAGATCGGCGATCTGCGCGCCAGCATGCGCACGCTGGGTCCCTTCGATCTGGTCTTCTGCCGCAACGTGCTCATCTACTTCGATCCGGAGACCAAAAGAAAGATCATTCAGGAACTGCACGGCACCCTCTTTCGGGGTGGATGGCTGCTGCTGGGCGGGGCGGAGACGGTGTTCGGTGTGGAGAAGTGGTTTGAGCGGCAGATCGCGGGCTCCGCCGCCCTCTATGTCGCCCGCTGAAAGGACTGCGAGATGGATTGTGCAAGCGGCACCGAGATTCTGCTGAACGAGATGGCCCCCATTGTTTCCGCAGTGTTCGAGACCATGCTGGACATCGAAGTGGCTCCCGGCGAAGCCGCATGGAAGCCGGGCCCGGACCGCGTGATTGCCAGCGTTCATCTGGCGGGAGCATGGACCGGTGTGGTGGACCTTGAGTGCGACCAGCGCCAGGCCTGCCGATTCGCGGCACGCTTTTTGGGCGACGATGACCCGGTCGATCCCTGCAGCATAACGCGCGATGTGCTTGGGGAACTGATCAACATGATCGGCGGCAACCTGAAATGCGCGCTGACCAGCGGCATATTGCTTTCCAGTCCATGGGTGACCGAGGACGGCGGTGCGCGCCGGCCCGGAGCCAGCCACCAGCACCATATGTCTTTCGAGTGCAGCGAAGGGATCTTCTGGGTGGGCGTGCTGAGCCTGCCGTCCTGAGCACCCGCAGGTCCCGGTGCCGCTCCGATCCCCGGCCCATTCCCTTCTGCCTTTCAAGTTTCCCCAGCCTTCTGCCGATGGGAAGAATAAATCCCGGCGGGAAGGTTGAATCTGGATGGAGCAAGCAGAACAACAGGCACGAACGGCAGTGTCGCCGGCGCAGGAATCTGCCATGCATAACCGGATCCTCGTAGTGGACGACGAGGAGATGAACCGGGATCTCTGCGTGCGGCGGCTGGAGCGCAGGGGATTCCGTGCGGTGGCGGCGCAGTCAGGACCGGAAGCGCTGGCCATGCTCGACGACACCCGCTTCGATCTGATTCTGCTGGACCATATGATGCCGGGCCTCAGCGGCCTCGACGTCCTCCGGCAACTGCGCGCGACGTGGTCGCCGCAGGAACTGCCGATCATCATGGTTACCGCGGTTGCCGACAGCGGCAGCATTGCCGAGGCACTGGATCTGGGCGCCAACGATTACGTGACCAAGCCGATTGATTTCTCGGTGGCGATGGCGCGGATCCGGTCGCAGCTTTCGCGCAAGCACGCCGAGACGGCGCTGCGACACAGTGAGGAGCGCTACGCGCTGGCGGCGCGCGGGGCCAACGACGGATTGTGGGACTGGAATCTGGAGAGCGGAGAGATCTACTACTCGCCCCGCTGGACGGAGATGCTGGGCTATGGGGAAGGGGAGATTTGCGGGACGCAGGCCGCCTGGACTGCGCTGATCCTTGAAGGAGACCGTGCCGCCTTCGAAGCCGCCATAGAGGCTCATCTGACCCGCGGCAGCCCGGCCTTCGAATGCGAATACCGCATGCGCCATCGCGATGGCTCCTGCCGCTGGATGTCGACCCGCGGCCTGGCGGTGCGCAATGCTGCGGGCACGCCGGTACGCATGGCGGGCTCGCAGAGCGACATTACCGAGAAGATCACGCGGGACGTGCTGACCGGCCTGCCCAATCGCATCCTGTTTCAGGACCGTCTGGTATCGGCGCTGGAAGGGCTCGCGCGGGACCCGCAGCGGTGTTTTGCGGTGGTGTACCTGGACGTGGATCGCTTCAAGCTGATCAACGACAGCATGGGCCACGTAACCGGCGACCGTCTGCTGCGGGAAGTGGCGCACCGCATCCGGCATTCAGTGCGCGACAGCAGCGCATCCGGGCGCAGTCAGGGTGACTCGCTGCTCGCTCGCCTGGGCGGCGATGAGTTCGCGATTCTCCTCGAGGGAATTCCTGACCGCTCGGCCGCAGAACGCACCTGCGACCGCATCGTGCGCGCGATGCGTCCGGTGTTTCGTTCCTGCGAGAACGAGATTTACTGTTCGGTCAGCCTGGGCATTGTGATGTCGTCGCCTGCCGGTCAGTCCGCCGAGGAGATGGTGCGCGATGCGGACACGGCGATGTATGCGGCGAAGTCGATTGGCGGAGGCCACTGGGCGGTCTTCCAGCCGGCCATGCAGGATCTGCTGCGCCAGCGTCTGCAGACCGAAAGCGATCTGCGGCGGGCCGTGGAGCGCCAGGAATTTCGCGTTTATTACCAGCCGAGGGTTTTGCTCGAGTCCGGCACCATCTGCGGATTCGAAGCGCTGGTGCGGTGGGAGCATCCGACGCGCGGGCTGGTCGAGCCCGCCGAATTCATTCCCCTGGCAGAAGAGACCGGGCTGATCGTCAACATCGGCCTGTGGGTGCTCCGCGAAGCCTGCCGGCAGATGCGGATCTGGCACGAACGCTTTCCGCGTACCCCTCCTCTGGACGTCGCGGTGAATCTTTCGGTGAGGCAATGCCGGGAAAAGGACACGGTGCGGCAGATCGCCGCGATCCTTGAGGAGACAGGTCTGCCCCCGGAATGCCTCCACCTGGAGCTCACCGAGAGTCTGCTGCTCGAAAACATGGAGCAGGCGCGCGGATTCCTGGTCGAACTCAAGTCTCTTGGCATTGGGCTGAAGATCGACGATTTCGGCACCGGATATTCCTGCCTGCGCTATTTGTCCGGTCTGCCCTTCGATTCGCTGAAGATCGACCGCTCCTTCACCCTCGAAATGGAAGCGCACGGGGAAGAGTCGCCGGAGGCCACTATCGTACGCACCATCGTGGCCATGGCAGAAAACCTCAGGATGGGCGTGATTGCCGAAGGCATCGAGACCGTCGAGCAGGTGGGGCGTCTGCTCGCCATGGGATGCAGATTCGGGCAGGGCTATTACTTTTCGCGGCCTGTGAATGCCGGTGCGAGCGAACAGTTGCTGATACAAAACCAGGACCTACAAAACCAGGGCGCGCGGGAGCCCAGCCTTAGCCCGGCCGGGGTCGTATGCGCGGCCAGTGGGATGACGCACAAGGGCTGAACGATGAGAAAGCGTGCAATCACGGCGGTTCTGCTGGTCCTCGGATGGGAAGGGACAGCGATTGGGCAAAGCGCGGGCAATCCGGACCTGTCGTCGCTCAGCCTCGAACAATTAACGCATCTCGACGTGAACACCGTCTCGCGGCGCGAGCAGAAGCTCTTCGAGACCCCGGCCGCCGTCTACGTCATCACCAGGGAGGACATTTTGCGTTCCGGAGCGACCAGCGTCCCTGAAGTCCTGCGCATGGTTCCGGGCGTGGAGGTGGCGCAGATCGATGCCAATACCTGGGCGGTGAGCGCGCGCGGTTTCAACAGTCGCTTCGCCAACAAGATGCTGATCATGATCGATAACCGGAGCATCTACAACCCGGTCTTCTCCGGCACTTTGTGGGACCAGAACGATTTGTTCCTTGAAGATATCGAGCGGATCGAGGTGGTGCGCGGGCCGGGGGGAACCATGTGGGGCGCCAACGCGGTCAACGGCGTGATCAACATCGTGACCATGAAGGCGCGCGATACGCAGGGCCGCCTGGTGGTCAGCGAAGCAGGCCGGGTGGACCAGGGCGTGGGCGCGCGCTGGGGGTCTTCCTGGAACGGCAACACCAGCTATCGCGCTTATACGAAATATGTGCACCGCAGCGATCTGCTGTCCGCCGACGGCTTTTCCGCGCAGGATGGCGGGAGTTCGGAGCGCGCCGGAGGCCGTCTGGACTGGAAGCGGCCCGGTAACAACCTGCTGAGCTTCCAGGGAGATTTGTTCCGGAATCCGGAGCATCAGAGGGTCAACTTCAGTTATTCACCAACGGATTTTACGGTCAGCCCGGTGTACGGAGCCGGCGGCTTCCTGATGGGACGCTGGGAGCGTGGAAATGGCTCATCGGACACGGCTCTCCAGGCCTGGTACAGCGACGACCGGCGCTATGAGATCGGCATGAATCTGAACATGCAGATCGCGGATCTGGATTTCCAGCATCATCTGATGGCCGGGACCTGGAACGACCTCGTCTGGGGCGCTGGATTCCGCTGGACCTCCGATCACACCGGCGGCGGCCAGACCTATTTCGCCCATACCGATCACGTGGTCGATCTGTACAGTACGTTTGTCCAGGACAGCCTGACACTGGTGCCTGCGACGCTGGCGCTGATGGTCGGAACCAAAGTGCAGTGGAACACCTATACGCATTTCGAGGTACAACCGGGGGCGCGGCTGCTGTGGACGCCGAACTCCACGCAAACGGTGTGGGCGGCGGTCTCGCGCGCGGTGCGGACGCCTTCGGATCAGGATCACGATGTGGACTTTCTGTACCCCCTGGGCAGCGCCGGGGGGCTGCCTCTGGAGGGTCTGATTCTCGGTAATGCGCGTCTGGCCTCGGAGGTACTGCTGGCCTACGAAGGCGGCTACCGGCACAGATTCGGCAACCAGCTGTCGATCGATGGAGCCGGGTTCGTCAATCACTATTCGGACCTCGAGGCGACCTCGGTGGGCATGCCCTATCTGGCGTTCGCGCCATCTCCTGCGGTCGTGCAGCCTTTCCTGTACGTCAACGGATTCTCTGCGAACAGTCAGGGAACGGAAGGGGCTCTGACCTGGACCCCCGCGCGGACGCTGCATTTCCAGGCGAGCTACGCGTGGATGCAGGCGCACCTGCTCAGCCATGGAAACGTCGCCGTCGAGCCTTCGGGCGGCCAGGACTGGAGCGCACCGCGCAACACGCTGGACGCGCGCGGATTCTGGAGCGTGGCGCCGAACTGGAACCTGAGCGCGATGTTGGACGGTAACACGACGGTTCCTTCGTCGCTGCCGGTGCCGGCGGCGGTGATTCCTGGTCATGTGCGGGTGGATCTGCGGCTGGCACACCATCTGGGCGAAGGCGCCGAGCTGAGCGTGGGCGCGACCAACCTGGTGCATCGCAGCCACGCCGAATTCTATCCCGAAGATTACACGATGAACTCCCTCATACCGCGCAGCGTGCATGTCGGTCTGCGATGGAATCCTTGAGATGTGCAGCAACATATCGAATCTGCCTGCAGTCCGTGTTGATCGCGGGATGGATGGCGGGCCTGACTGTGAACGCGCAGGCGACCATGCCGGACGAATACGAGGTGCGTGCGGCCATCGTGTTGAACCTCGCGAAGTTTGTGACCTGGCCGCAGGGGAAAGCCGCGAATCCTCACGCGCCGTTTGTGGTGGGCCTGCTGGGCTATGACCAGCAGGGAGCGGCGCTGGAGAAGTTCCTCGGCGGGCGCTCCGTGGAAGGGCGGCCGGTCGCGGTGCGCCGCCTAACGCGGGGCGACCGCACGGACGACTGCTTCCTGATCTATGTCGCGTCGCCGGAACGGAAGCACTACGAAGACCTCGACGCCCAGATGGCCAAAGACGGAGTGCTCACGGTGAGCGACGACGAGCGGTTCGTGCTCAACGGAGGGGTCGTGGGCCTGCCGGTGGCCGGGGATCATATCGAAATTCAGATCAATCTTGCCCAGGCGCAGCGCAGCGGGCTGACCATCAGCAGCCGGCTGCTGCACCTGGCGACGGTTGTAAGCCAATGATGAAAAAACTGATCAGCCGCCTGCTGCGTAAACAGCCCATTCGCGTGCGCCTCATGGTGCTGTTTACCGCCACCTCGACCTGTGCTTTGCTGCTGGCGTGTCTTGCGTTCTGGAGTTATGAAACCGCCCTGTATCTGCAGACGCTGCGGCGCGAGTCGGTGACCATTGCCCAGATGCTGGCTGACAGCAGTGCGGCCGCCCTGACCTTTCATGATGTCCAGGCTGCCCGCGAAACCGCGAACACGCTGCGCGCCGAGCCGCGCGTGGCCGAGGCCTGCTTTTATGACCAGGACGGCAATGTGGTGGCCAGCTACCGCCGCGACCGTGAGCACGATCCCTGTCCGCCTGCCAGCACCGTTAAGAGCCTTCATTATTCCCGGCAGCACCTGTGGGTTTTCTATCCTGTGGCGGTCAACGGCGAGGTAGTGGGAGCGTTATTCCTCAAGATTGGGCTGGCGGAGCTCTACACGCGCTCTCTGCGGTATGGCTTGATCAGCGCCATCGTGTTGTGTCTGGCATCGCTCTTCGCCCTGCTGCTTTCCGCCCGGCTGCAGCGCATGATCTCCGATCCCATCCTTCATCTGACTCACGTGGCCAGCGAAGTGTCCGGCGGCGGCAGCTACGATCTGCGCGCTGTTAAGACCTTCGAGGATGAAACCGGCATCCTCATTGACCAGTTCAACGCCATGATGGAAACGATCAATGAGCGCGATCTGCAGTTGAAGCGCGCACAGGATGAACTGGAAATGCGCGTGGAGGAGCGAACCCTCAGTTTGCAGAACGAGATCACGGAGCGCAAGTCGATCGAGCACTCTCTGGTGAATGCAAAACTGGCCGCCGAAGAGGCCAATGCCGCCAAGAGCGCGTTTCTCGCCAACATGAGCCACGAGTTGCGTACGCCGCTCAACGCCATCCTCGGATACAGCGAAATGCTCGAAGAGGATGCCGGCGAGATGGGTCTGACGGATTACCAGAAAGATCTGCAGAAAATCGAGGCAGCGGGCCGCCATCTGCTGGCTCTGGTTAACGACGTCCTCGACATCTCCAAGATAGAGGCCGGCGCGCTGGAGGTGCGGCTCGAGGCGGTCGAGGTGGCAGAACTGACCGACGGGGTGGTTGCGACCATCGAGCCCCTGGCCAGAAGGAACGACAATCAGCTGATCGTGCACGCGGGGGAAGGCGGCGCAGTGGTACACGTGGATCTGGTCAAATTCCGGCAGAGTCTTCTCAATCTGCTCAGCAACGCCTGCAAGTTCACCGAGAGCGGGATCATCTCGCTCTCCGTGGAGCGAAGCCGGGAGGGAGATCGGGAGTTCATCCTCTGGCGGGTGAGCGACAACGGCATCGGCATCGAACCGGACGACATGAAGCGTCTGTTCCGCCCGTTCTCCCAAGTCGATGCCTCGGTCACACGCCGCCATGGAGGCACGGGGCTCGGCCTGGCGATCAGCCAGCGCCTTTGCCGGCTGATGGGCGGCGATATCACCGTGGAGAGCACGCCTGGACGGGGCAGTACTTTCACCATATCCATGCCTGCGGAACCGGCAGCAGACGCCGCTCGCGACCTTGGAGAGATGCAGCCAGCGATGACGGCGGCAATCTGACCCGGAGAATGGTGGCTCATCCACCCCGCTGCCGCGCTGAGAAATTTTGCCCTTCATGATTGCCGCAGCGGCACACCCTCCGGCGCAGCCGTGACCCTGATCACTGACAGGCAATTCCGGGAGCCGGAGCATAAGTCCTGGATTCACATCAATACAGCGGGATTCATGACCACGCGCCTTCTTGTGTGGCCGGATCGCCGCCGGGGAGGTCCAGGTGCGACCGCAGCCCGGAAGCCAGCGCATGACGCGGAGGCACTTCGTGGCGGCCAGTACGCTGGCCGGCGCCGCTCTGGCTGCTGGCTGTTCATCGCGAAAAGACGAGTGGGAGTTTCTCAGCGAAGGGCAGGCAGCTAATCTAGCCGCTGTCTGCGACCAGATCCTTCCTGCCGATGACTATCCCGGCGCATCGCAGGCGGGCGTGGTTCGATACATCGATCATCAGCTCACGGGTCCCTATCGCCGCCACCAGAAGACCTACACCGCGGGCCTGCGCCAGGTCGATAACCTGTGCCGGAGTCGCTTCGGGATTCGTCTGACCGACGCTGCATCTGAGCAGAAGCTGTGGACGGTGCGCGCTCTCGAAGAGCAGAGCCGCACTTTCTTCGAACTGGTGCGCAGCCACACTATGGAGGGCTACTACGGCTCGCCGCGGCATGGCGGCAATCGCGATGCGGCGAGCTGGCGCATGCTGGGCCTTGCGGAGCCTCCGGTGCGGGGGCGGGCGCAGTATGACCTGAGCATGCGCTCATGAAGCGGGTGAACGTTGTCGTGATTGGAGCCGGCGCGGCGGGCGGCATTGTCGCCAAGGAACTCGCGACCGCCGGCCTCAGCGTGGTGCTGCTGGAGCGGGGTCCATGGTATACCGCAAACGACTGCCGCAAAGACGATCTGCGCAACCAGCGGGTTACGGTGCTGGGCGCGGCCTTCGGGCCTGAAGATGACGGCAATCCGCGCGTATGTGTCAATGCCGCGGGAGCCGTGGAGAGAGTGCTTCCCAGCGAGGGCCGCTATTCCAACAACGCTGCCTGCGTGGGGGGCGGAACGCTTTCCTACGGAGCGATGGCCTTTCGCTTTCTGCCTCAGGATTTCCGGATGAAATCCACCTATGGTGCGCCGCCGGGATCGTCGCTGGAAGACTGGCCTGTCACCTACGACGATCTGGAGCCCTTCTACGACAAGGCTGAATATGAAATCGGCGTTTCCGGAGACTATTCTTCAACGCCGTTTCACGCCCCGCGGCGGAGGGATCTGCCCATGCCGCCGCTGCCGCCGAATCGGGAGTTCGAAATCCTCGAACCCGCCGCGAAGCGCCTGGGCTTGCACCCGTATCACCTGCCCATGTTGCGCAACAGCGTGCCGTATAACGGGCGGGGGCCCTGTATGCGTTGCCGGTGGTGCGTGGGCTTCGCGTGCGAAGTGGATGCAAAGAACGGATCGCAGAATACGGTCATTCCGACTGCACTGGCATCCGGCAACTGCGAACTGCGCACCCGCTGTGTGGCCAGCGAAATCCTCACCGACGCGCAGGGTCGAGCCACAGGCGTCGCCTATTTCGATGGGAGTGGCCGACGGCAGGAGCAGGCCGCCGATGTCGTGATTGTCTCCGCCTGCGCTATCGAATCGGCGCGGCTGCTGCTGCTCTCGAAGAGCCGCCTTTTCCCCCAGGGGCTGGGAAACCGTTACGACCAGGTGGGCAGAAATCTGCAGGGTCACCATTACACCGGAGCAATTGGGTTTTTCGATTACGACACCTATGACGACGTCGGCCCGGGAGCGAGCATAGGCGTTAGCGATTACAACCACGGCACACCGGGATTGTGCGGCGGCGGTCTGCTGGCGAACGAATTCATCCGCCTGCCCATCCACATGATCGACCGCATGCCGCCAGGCACTTCGCGCTGGGGGATCGGGCACAAGCAGGCGATGCGCGCCTGGCACCGGCGCTCCATTGTCGTGATGGGGCCGACGCAGCAGATTCCCACGGCAGATGCGCGGGTGGTTCTTGATCCGGTCGTCGAGGACAACTGGGGACTTCCGGTAGCGCGTTTGCAGGGCAACAGCCATCCGCACACCTTCGAGATCGGAGCGGTGCAGGCGAAGCGTGCCGAGGCCTGGCTGAAAGAGGCTGGCGCGATCCACACATCGCTCACAGCTGGCCGGCCAGACCTGATCCAGGCAGGACAGCACCAGGCTGGAACCTGCCGCATGGGTGACGATCCGCGCAGTTCGGTGGTCGATCGTCACTGCCGGCTGCACGATGTCGACAACGTTTTTGTTATCGATGGCAGCGTGCATGTCAACAATGGCGGCTTTAACCCGGTGCTGACCATTATGGCCGTCGCGTACTATGCGTCGGCTGGTCTGGTCCGCGACTGGAAGGGAACGGCATTCCGGTCATGATGCGCCTTCTGGGGTGGCTTGCGGTGGGTCTGTGCGGCGCAGCCCTGCTGATGGCCGGCGGTGTCTGGGGAGCGTCTGCGTATTACACCTCGCAGCGCGGCGCCGGCTGCGCGAACTGCCACGAGATGGCGGAGTACGTCGGAGACGCTCACGGCTCACCGCACCGCAACCTGAATTGCCAGGAATGCCACGAAGATACTACGGCCGCGAAGCTTCGTCATATTCGCATACATCTGACGCGGCGCGTGCCCGATGCCATTCGCCTGCGCGATGTGGACGTGCTGGCCATCACCTCGAGCTGCCAGAAATGTCATCAGCAGGAATATGCCGGGTGGCATGCAGGTCCGCACAGCGCAACGTATCAGCAGATCTTTGCCGATCCGAAGCAGAACACGCAGCGCCGCCTGATGGATGACTGCTTCCGCTGCCACGGCATGGATTACGACGGCGCGCTGCGCGACCTCGTGCAGCCTCAGGCCCGGAGCGGGCCGTGGCACATAGTGCGCCCGGGATTTGCCGACCAGCCCACCATGCCCTGCTCCTCCTGTCACTGGATTCATGGAGAAGGCTCGCCGCAAACCAAACCCGCCGAGCGCATCTCTGTTGCCGGTGTGCCTTTGCACGACTCGCTGGCTTTCTTCGATCGCCGCGAGCGCATGCATTTTGCCGCAGCAGCTTTGCCGATCCCCCAAGTCTACGATGGCTCTACGCCGGTGAAAGTCAGTCCGGACCAGCGCCAGGCGATTTGTTATCAGTGCCACGCGCCGCGTTTACCGGATGCCGGAACGCCGGCTGCTCTGCACGGGTGGGGCGTTCAGGCGGGCTCAGGCGACGATCGCACGCCGATGGGCGTTCATGAAGGACTGAGTTGCTTCGCCTGCCACAACGGCCACAACGAAAATGCGCGGGCTTCGTGCAAGACGTGCCACCCGGAGATGTCCAACTGCGGGCTGGATGTGGAGAAGATGGACACCACTTACGCCAGTGCGTCCAGCAAGCACAACATTCACTGGATGAGATGCGTGGACTGCCACACTCACGGCGTACCACGGCTGAAGCGGCTGGCTGCAGCCTCAACAGCAGGAGCGCGTTCTGCCGCAAGGTCAGGAGCGATGGAAGATGCTGCTCATGTAGAAGTGCTGCGCTAAGAGCGACGCAGCCCCGCACGAGCGTGCGACATTAAACTCAATATTGATTGAGCATCCCGTATGCTTGCGCCATCGTCCCGTAGCTTGGGCGACTATGCAGGCAGGAAGCTCATGCCCTTTGTGTACTGATTCCGGCCTCACTGAGGTTCACCAGCGCGTGCAGTTCCTGGTCCAGAACGGCGCCCACGCTTCCCGCCGCGCTGCCCGGCGACACAGCCAGCGTCATGATGATTACACTGCCCCCGCCTGGGCGCGGCACGACGCGGATGTAGGCGCCGCCCACGCGGCCGGGAGCGATCTCGCGCAGATAATCGACAGTTCGGGTCGCGAGCGCAACCACCAGGTCAAGCGCAAAGGTGACTCTACCTTTTGTCACCAGCCACCTTGTGGGAGTATCCGGCTTCACCGTATCCGCGAAGGCCGGCGCCCATTCGGGAATTCGTGCGGGATTCGCCAGGAGGCGCAGGAGTGCGTCCGGGTCAACATCGGCTTCCATGGTTCGCGTTACGGTTCGATTTGCCATTTCTCGTCCTCCTGGATAGCGATGCGATGCGGGGGCGCGGCTGTGGTGCATGCGGCGCTGGGTTCGGATCAGGACAGATAGCGTAAGGCGTTCGTCCACAGTTGTTCTGCAATCAGTGCCGCCGGCGCGGGCTGCGCGAATTTTGCAGCCTGGCCCGCCCACATTTGCATGCGTTCGGCGTCGCCCGCCCGTATCGCATCCTCACGCATCGCGCGGGTAAGCGCGCGCTGCAGCGGATAGGGAACCGGCGGTGGCGCATCCGCAGCGGCGCATGCCGCAACGTAGCGGTTCTCGAGGGCGCGGCCCGCGCGGCCGCTGAACGAGCGGGTGACCGTGGTCTCGTGCGCTTCCGCGCGAGACAGCCTGTCTGCATAAGCGGCAGGAATGCTGGATTCCGCAGATCGGAGAAATGCGGTGCCAATCTGCACGGCGCTGGCGCCGAGAATGATGGCCGCGGCTACTCCGCGCGCGTCGGCAATGCCGCCTGCCGCGATCACCGGCACGGAAACCGCGTCGGCCACCTGTGGCAGCAGCGCGAAGAGGCCGACCATGCGGCGTTCGGCATCTTCAGCGACGAAAGCGCCACGATGACCGCCCGCCTCCATTCCCTGCGCGATGACGGCATCGGCCCCTGCGGCCGCGGCGGCGCGGGCTTCGGCGACGGTTGTAGCTGTGGCGAACCACAGGATCCCGCGCGCCTTCATCTCTGCGACGAATGCAGCAGAATAGAGACCCATGATAGAGGAAATGACTCTTGGCTTCGCGGCCAGCAAGGCTTCGCACTGCGCTGCGAAATCGGGCAGCATTGGATCGAGTGCGCCGGCTGGAACAGGCCCCCACGCGCCCAGAAAATCGCGCTGCCGCTTCTCTGCCTCAACATTCCGTGCAGGTGGAGGATCGGGAGTCCAAAGGTTGAGCTGAAAAGATCCTTTGCTATGCCGGCGAAAATCGTCAACCCACGCCGCGACCGCCTCAGGATTCATGAGCAGCGCGCCGCAGCCGCCCATGCCGCCCGCATTGGCCACAGCGGCCGAGAGCGCGGCGGGACAAGCTCCGGACATGGGAGCGAGCAGAATGGGGAGGCGGATACCCAGGCGGCCGGCGAAGGCCTGGACACGGGACAGCGGACTTAAACCAACGGCAGCCGTCATCGAACATCCTCGCGGAGAGTTGTTAACACTGATGCTGATGATCATCGAGGAACAATTGCTGCGGAAAATTGCCGGCGGCAGCGAGTCTGTTCTCGATGCGGAGATGCGCTGCATCTTTCAGACGCAGCAGGAATCCAAAGCGCCGATGGAGCCGAGCCCATGCAACGCATGGCAGAGCCGGAGCGTTCTTCGCCCCGGCGCTGTCCGGCAGGGAATCCACGATGCTGGAGTGGCCGTCGTCGCTCTGATCGATGTTATCGGCGTTGAACTTCCAGATCGATCGGCGCCGGAGGCGGCTCCGCGGGTGAGTTGACGCTTCCGCAGGTTGGGTGCAGCACGAAGCGCAGGACGCCATTGTCATCCTGAAAAGCCAGTCCGTAATCGGAGCCGCCTTTAAATTCACCCCACGATTTGGGGACCACCGTAACGCAGTTGGTAATTCCGCTGAATCTCTCCTGAGCGTGCACGGTGATGTTCGGTGTCCGCATGCGGCCCAGTACGTTGCCAGCCACCCCAGCTAACAGCAGCATGCCGACTTCGCTGAACCTGATCCATTTCCTTTTCAAGTGGCAAACCCCTTCAGGATATTGACGACACTGTCTACAGACGCAGACAAGATAAACTCCGTTCACTAATTGCGACGAATTCCCTGAACAAGTTTGGAAGTCCCATTTATCAGTGACGATTCAACGGAGAGTAGTGATGGATGGTTCCTCCCTCCAGGTACCATGAACAATGAATCGAGGGAGGTGCGTGTGTCTCGACTGTGTGGCAGGGTGGTCTCGGGCATGGGGAACTTTTCGTATTGGATCGCGAAGTTGCAGGAGCACTATCTGCGCAAGACCGGAATGCGATTATTTCCCGGAACACTGAACATTGAGTTGCCACAACCGTATGCATTGCCGAAGGAGGTGCTTCGACTGGAGAGCGCTGAATATGGGGGTACAGTTTCGGTGAATCTTGTGCCCTGCTCGATCTTTGGCAAGCATGCATTCATCCTCCGGACCGACGCAAATGAGAAAGAAGAAAAGCATCATCCCAGGACCATCGTCGAGGTCGCAACCGACATCAGGCTGCGCGATTATTTCCACTTGAACGACGGGGACGTCGTGGAGATCGCGGTGCCGCCTGAGTCTCTGATTCCCGAGTCGAGTGAGGAGATTGCGCCGAAAACGGACCGCTTCTATATCCTCACTGGGGGTCCCGGGTCCGGCAAGAGCACGTTGCTGGCGGCACTGCAGGAATATGGCTTGCATGCCATGCCTGAAGCGGGAAGAGCGGTCATTCAGGAGCAGGTCGCCTGCGGGGGAAAGGCGCTTCCATGGGACGATCGCCTCGCCTTTGCTGAGCAGATGTTCCAGCGCGACGCCGCATCGTGGCGAGCGGCACATGCTCTCGAGGGCCCTGTATTTTTCGACCGCGGTGTCGCCGATGTGGTTGGATATCTGCGGCTGTGCGGATTGCCGAGTCCACCGCACATCCTCACTGCGGCGCGCACGTTTCACTATAGTCCGCGGGTCTTAGTCGCTCCGCCGTGGCCGGCAATCTTTGCTCAGGATGCGGAGCGCAAGCAGACGATCGAAGAGGCTGAGGCGACGTGGCGCACAATGGTCGATGTCTACACGGAGCTTGGCTATACCCTGCTGCCACTGCCACTGGTATCTGTTGCTGAGCGTGTGCAGTTTATTTTCGAGACGATGGGGTTCGAGCGGCCGCCTCTTCCTCGTGAGTGATGCTCGATGTGCCGTGCTCTCGATTATGGCCGAATGCCAATCAGCAGGAGGACCATCGCCGCGCTCAGAGCGGCCACTCGCAGGCGATGCAGAAAATCCCATCGCTGATGCTCCTGCTGCGCTGCTCCGCGAAATTCTCCGGGAACCATGCGGGCCATGCGATTGTTGATCGGAACCAAGAGGAGAAGCGTCAGGACGATCACGGCAATCCAGATGCCGCATGCGGCGCCGAGCAGCAGAGCCCCTGCCTGATGACGACGCGCGAGTGTCTTGAGAATCAGCAACAAAAGGCTGCCTGCGTACCAGAAGGGCATGACGAATCCGAGCTTGCGGGCAAAGAGCTGAATGGCTTCAGCCTGCGCGCGGTCGTCGAGTTTCCGCAGGATCGGGTTGATGAAAGCGGAAACGGAAAATTCGGTGCCGATGAGCAGGCCGGTACACAGGATGGTTGTCAGGTTCAGAAAGAAGGTCATCGTTCACTCCTGAGATTCAAGACGCGGTTGATCGCTATACTGATTCAGATGGATGTACTGACAAATATGTCAGTGAAACGCGCCAACGAGGTGAGCTGTCATGCCGGTTTCCAAGAAGGAAACGTCAGAGTGTCCGATCGATGCAATGTTGTCGGTGATCGATGGGCGGTGGAAGGGGACGATCCTGTGGCGGCTTTCCAATGGGCCGATGCGAACCGGAGAACTGCGCCGCAGTATCCCGGGTATTACCGAGAGAATGCTGATCCGGCACCTGCAGGAGCTGGTGCGCGACGGTATCCTGCTCAGGCACCAGGAGAACAGTGTGCCTCCCT
Source organism: uncultured Acidobacteriota bacterium (assembly GCA_963825195.1). Classification (GTDB taxonomy): domain Bacteria; phylum Acidobacteriota; class Terriglobia; order Terriglobales; family Acidobacteriaceae; genus Palsa-343. Next base: position 523,249 of record CAWGSD010000005.1, on the reverse strand, counting down.
GCGTTCGCTATTCGATTTCGAAATATGGATGGACTCTGGTCCCGGTTCTGGAGGTGATCTGCGCGTGGGGCCGCAGTCACCTGCGACGGGTGAAGAATGATTGCGGCGCGAGGCCGGCATAGGTCCGGCGGCCGATCCTATGCCGTCTCCAGCACCAGCACGGTGGCCACCGGATCCAGCGCCTGCGCAGGCAGGGTTACATCGAGAGACTTGCCATTCTGCGCTACCTTCAATGGCTTTCTGGATGGGTCGGCAAGCAGATAAGCGCCGCTAACCTGCCTGGGCATCCCGTCGAGATGGAAGCTGGTGCCCGGCCATTCAAAGAACTGGATATAAACCTTGTCCGACGCCGTGGTCGAGCGCCATTTCCAGCTGGGAATGAATTTTGGCTTGCCCTGCTTATCCTTTTCGGTGGGCGAAAACGATCCGGCCTCAGCGCCAAAGAGCGTGGGCTGCGTGGCATAAATCGACTCGCCGTTGACCGTGAGCCATTTGCCCATCTGTTGCAGACGCTCGATCTCCGGAGCGGGAACTTCGCCCGTGGCCATGGGGCCGATGTTGAGCAGGTAGTTTCCCCCCTTGCTGGCAATATCGATGAGGTTTCGCAGAAGGGTCTCTGTGCTTTTGAAGTTCGTGTCCTCCTTCTTATAGCCCCAGGTATCGTTCATCGTCATGCAGGATTCCCAGTCGCGTCCGGGATAGCCCTGCGCCGGGATGTACTGCTCGGGCGTCTCTGTATCACCGCTGTAGTCGCCGCCCAGCCGATTGTTCCAGATCAGCTTTGGATGCTCGTTGAGGACCTGCACGATTTCGCCGGCCAGTTCGGGCGTCATATCTTTAGTAGGCGTGTCGAACCAGACAATGGCAGGATAGTTGCCGTAGTTGGCGAGCAACTCACGAATCTGAGGGATCGCCTTCTGGTGCAGATAATTCGCGAAGTTACCATCCTGCGCGGGATCCCAGTGATAGCTGGGCGGCTGGTGATCGTCGCGCTTGTACGCCGCTCCTCCGGGCGCAGTCCAGTCCTGATCCTGAGAGTAATAAAAGCCGAGTCGGATGTCCTGCTTCCGGCACTCCGCTGCCAATTCCTTCAGAGGATCGCGCTTAAACGGGGTCGCCTGGACGATATTGAATGGATTCGCTTTGGAGTCGAACATCGCGAAGCCATCGTGGTGTTTCGACGTAATCACGATGTATTTCATGCCTGCCGACTTGGCGAGACCGACGATCTCTCCGGCGCTGAACTCCGTCGGATTAAACTGGGCAGCCAGCGCTTTATATTGAGCCACAGGAATCGAAGCCGAGTTCATGATCCATTCCCCGATTCCCGGGATTTCTTTCCCGTCCCAGCGGCCCGCTGGAATGGAATAAAGCCCCCAGTGAATAAACATTCCGAAACGCGCCTGGCGGAACCAGTGCATGCGCGCGTCTTTCTCGGCCGGCGTCTCGGTATCCTGGATCGACGGAACCGGATGTTGCGGCGACGTCTGAATGTGTTCGCCCTGAATCTGCGCCCAACCCGGCGCCGCTTTCGCGCCGACCGCCAGACCCGATGCAGCAAAGACCAGGCCCTTCGAAAACTCCCGCCGTGATACTCCCATGCACTCTCTCCGCTAATGAATATTCACTGAGCCGCTGAGCCACGATCCGGCGCGCCCCGGCGTTTCGTGCGGGCTGTCCCGGTGAAAATGGCTCGCCAGCCACTGTATCATCAGCGATCCTGCACATTCGCATGCGGAACGGCGGCCCGTCGATTTAGCGGACGGGAGTTTGGGCGGGCTTCTGCTCCGGAGCATAAATTTCCTTCACGCTGACATCCCAGCGGGAGCGAAGCGGAGTGGATGGACCTGCTTTTCGCCATCGCCGAAACGGTAAAGGAATCTCTGATATACCGCACTAAAAACTGAAGCGCAGTCCAAAACGAGCGATGAAGGGGTTGAGCTGGTTCGTTGGTTTTTCGAAATTGCTGCCGCCGGTGGGCACCTCGCTGATCACGGTACTTGCGTTGCTGATGTTGAAGAGGTCCACGATCGGTTCGAGATTGAATCGGTCGCCCAGATGGGTTGGGCGGGACAAGCGCAGATTGACGATATCTACATTCGGAAGTCGTATCTTGCCGATCTGCTCGCCGATAACGGAGACCTGCCCCTGATTCAGGTTCTCGAAGACGGCAGTCGGTGGTCCGTTATTCGGGTCGAGCGGATAGCCGGTGTAGTGCTGATAGTTAAGACCAAAAGCAATCGCTTTCGGAAGCGTGTAGTTGCTGAGGACTTTGAACATTTGCGTAGCGTCGTAGTTCAGCACTGCATCTTTGCGATTGATCTCATCATTCGGATTGTTGAAGTCATCCGTCAGCCCCCGGGTGTAGGTGCCCTTTTGCTGCTGCAGGGTATATCCAGCGAGAAGCTGCCATCCCCTGCTCATCCGTTTGGTGGCGGTTAACTCCAGCCCGTTATAGTGATTCGTGTTCAGCTCTGAAATGTTGGTGATGAGATAGTTCGATAAGCCGACATCGGCCGGGTTGAGGTCATACAGAGTCATCGGCTGACCTGTGATCGAGTTGATGAGGGGATTTCCCTGGTCGTCGACCGTGGTCGGGGAATAGTCCTGAGCCGGGTTTGCCAGGTTCACGCCAGCGACCTGGTTCTTGATGTTTCGGAAATAGTAATTCGCGCCGACCATGATCGAGGAGAAGATCTGCTGTTCGTAGCCGACGTTAACCTCGTTGGTATACGGCCGCTTCAGATTCTTGTCGATGGTGGTGACGACACCGCCTGAGGCGGCCAGCAGGTTGGCCGGGGAATCCCATTCGTCAGGCTGGGGTATGCCGTCGCCATTGGTGTCGGTCCATTTATAGACCTGCGTGCTGAGGCCGTTGGGGTTGATTTGCTCGGCGAGGCCGGCTCCTTCGATAATGTCGAATTGTCCAAAATAGGCGCGGACAACGGAGCGGCCTTTGCCGGTAATGTCATAAGCCACACCAAGGCGCGGCCGAAATGTGTTCCACGTTGCAATGTTGGGAGATTGCGCGAAGGTGCGCTGCGGAAAGAGAGCGGGGAAGGACGCGGCTGGGCTGGTCTGCGACGGATAAAACGTATTGAAGTGGTCGTATCGCACTCCCAGGTTGAGCGTCAACTTGCGCTTCAGCGTCACGGAGTCCTGTGCGTAAGCGGCAGTCTCGTGATAGATGCTGCGCACATCAACCGGCGTGTTGTAGGCATAGACTTCGATCGGGGTGCCGTCGTTGTAAATCGCATTGATACCCTGGTCGACGGTGTAGTTATAACCATTGTGGTTGGTGGAGGTATCAACGCCAAATTTGAAGTTGTGGGATCCGCCCCAGAGATGTCCGTTGTACCATGAGGCGCCTTCGGCAAACGCCAGCACGCTGGCGGGATTGACGAAGGAATATGGAGGGGCGCCCGTTTCGGTGGACAAGGTGACATCCTGGCGGTTCAGCGCCGTGACCGGTGTGCCTGCCTGATTCTCAAGCGGGAAGACCTGGTGCAAGTAGCCGAAGCGCGTGTCGAAGAGAAGATTGCTGCGGACAGCGCTGGTCCACTCTGCCTGGAGGATGTAGGCCGGTTCAATCTGGCGCCAGGAGGCATCAGTATCCACGAAAGCATACGAAGTATCCCGACGGAAGAACCTGTTCTGCTCATTGAACCACCACACAAAGTCGAGGCGATTATTGGTGGAGATGGCATAGTCAGTGCGCAGGGTGGTGTTGCTCTGGTGATTCGGATCGGTGGTGGGAGTGCCGTCGGGATTGGTGATGGAGAGCACGCTCTCCTTGAGATCGTAGAGACGCCAGGAGCCGAACAGCCACCACTTGTCCATGAGCAAGGGGCCGCCGAGATTCGTGGCAAGGTCTTTGGCCATGATGAAGGGGGTACCGGAGGGCACGGGAACACCGTCGTAAACCGGATCGGAGATCGTAGCCTGCGTGCCGGCGGACTGGTAGTACGCCGCGGCCAGGCCGTGCATCTGGTTGGCGCCCGATTTCGGCACCATGTTCATATAGACGCCGCCAACAGCTACTTCCGCAGGGGCACTGTCTGTAACTACCTGCAATTCCGATAACGAGTCATCGTCGATGTAGAAGGATGTATAGCCACCTGTCAGGCCGGGCCAGTTAAGACGCAACCCATTGAAGCTATATCGCGGACTGGCAAATGGTGGAATCCCACTTTGTCGATCACCCCAAGGGCGCCGTGACGGGGGCGGATGAGCTGATAACTGCGCTCATGCAAGCCCGCGGCTATCCCGCAGTCGACTTCGATCAGCGCGTCGCCGACATCTCAGTCAACCATCCGCGCCTGGCAGAGTTTTATCGTTCCGCACACGGCGTGGCGGTGTGGGTGGGCAGAGACGCGGCCAGCACGGAAGATCTGCGCACCGCGATGATCCAGTATCGATCCCTGTTCGATGGGCTGGTCGAGGTGCAGACGCCTGGAGTCGGCACAGCCGTGGCATAAACGCGTATCGCAATCTGGAGTGAAGGGGGTAGGGAAATGCTTATAATCATCATCCTTTTGTTGCTGGTCTTTGGCCTCGGCGGGGGATATTTCGGTTACAACCGCTGGGGTTATCGCGGGGGCGGAGGGATAGGGCTCGGTACGGTGCTGGTGATCCTGCTGGTGTGCTATCTCCTAGGCGCTTTTCGGTAGAACGCCTTGTGGCGACTTCAGCGCCCTGCGCCAACTCTGACACCGGCTGCAAATCGCGGTTCAGGCTGAGCTAAGTCAGTCGGCCTGAACTTCGCGCTATCTTCAGGGTTTCAGGAAATTGGGTAAGGTTGGTCCTGCACGCTGATGGCGCTCCCGCTGGGATTGACCGGAAGCCAAATAGCGCTAATTGTGAGCAGGATTGACCAGTATTCAAAGGGCGCTGGTGGCATGCTCGAAAAAAGAGGCTGGTCCACGCTACATACCCGCCATTACAATCCGCCCTTTGCGGCGCATTTTTGGGCCGCGATTCTACGATTCATGAAGCCTCGCAGTTACTCCTCGAATGTTCCAACTGAGCCTCTCTACCGGGTCCACTGAAAAGTGGACTTATTTCTTATCGAGCGCCTTGCTGCGGTCGTCACGGTTTGTGTTCCCGTTCTTCTGGAGTGCCTTGACGAGGTCGAATTTCCCTTGCCATGAAACGAACCAGCGACTTGAGCAGCCAGGGGACAGCGCCCAGACCTTCGTCAGTGGGTTGCGAATCGGATGGGCAGACATATCCGGCGTCGAATTGGGTCCGTCCCTTGCAGGACGGCTACCTGGCTACCTACCTGCTTCACAGCTCGTGGGCCCGTTCGGTGTGGAACCCTAAACCGGCGTTGTGGACGCTTCCGGTGACGCAAGGGCGACTGCACTCTTCGCCGTCATGATTCCGCATTCGGATCGGTGGCCGCATGGGGTGCTTCTCAGGTACTGAGGGCCTGATTGTTGGTCGCCAGATGGGCCCCTGACTGTATCCAATTGCACAGTTTCTAGTCCCCGAGAGGCCATATGCTGGACGGAGATATTGTTAAGCCGAAAGTCGAGTTGGAATTACTGCCGGAAGCCGGCCACGCGACGACCCGCGTCTCGTTTTTTACCTGTTTCGAGAAGCGCGTTTCCACCACAGGAACAGAGTGCATGCAGCGACACAAGTATTACTTATCCGCGGATGCCACGGGGGATATCTTCGCCATAACATGGTGAATGAAGATGGAGAATATGCGGATGCTGCGAATCTTCGGGAATGATCGGACGTTCACCCAGCCCATCGTGTGGGTTACTGCTGTGGTTATGGTGGCATTTCATATTGGAGCGCTGGCTGCATTATTCCTGTTTACCTGGAAGGCATTCGTGCTCACGATGGTTTTATGGTGGATCGCGGGGGGGCTCGGCATTGGCATCGGGTACCATCGACTGCTTACGCATCGTGGATTCAAGACTCCGAAATGGGTGGAATATTTTCTCGTCGTCTGCGGCACATTGGCTTTGGAAGGCGGTCCGATTTTCTGGGTGGCAATCCATCGTATGCATCACCAGAATACCGACAAGGAAGGCGATCCGCATTCTCCGCGCGACGGCGGTTTATGGGCTCACATGGGCTGGATCCTGACGGGCCAGACCATGCACAACAACGCGGCAGATCTTCTGCCTTATGTGCCTGACCTGCGCAAAGACAAGTTTCACGTGTGGATCAGCCGGTGGCATTGGATCCCCATTACCGCGCTGGGCGCCATCCTTCTCGTGGTCGGCGGCTGGCCTTTCCTCTTCTGGGGCATCTTCTTCCGCACGGTCATTGGCCTGCATTCCACGTGGCTGGTGAACTCGGCTACCCACATGTGGGGGAGGCAACGCTTTCCTACCAACGATACTTCCCGAAACAGTTTCTGGGTTGCACTGCTGACGTTTGGCGAGGGCTGGCACAATAATCATCACGCCCATCCCCAGGCTGCCCGCCATGGCCTGACGTGGTACGAACTCGATGTCAACTGGTATGGTATTTCCGCGCTGAGGATGCTCGGCCTTGCTCGGGATGTCAAAGTGCAGAAGCTCATTCATGGCGAGGACAAGGCAGTGGCGGTTTCAGGGGGGCGTTACCGCCTGAAGCAGGGAGTAATGCACCAACCTTGAGTTGTATCGGGAGACGAGCGGCTCGCCTGCGCTTGCGCGAGTGCCATTCTGAATCGGCATTGCGGACGTACTCGATAGGCAAGTGCGACAGCGCTGTCCGCGGCCATGAATCGCCATCCGGATCGCAGTGTCGATACTGGGTCCGCCCTGGACACTGTATTCTTGAAGGGAATGCCGCCCGGGAGGCTCGGCCGGCGCGGGGAGCCAGCGCACGGGTGGAGGGGACCAGCAAGGTTGGACCGGATTCCGGTAACGGAGGTAGCTAAACATGGCCTGGGCCCCGGCGCCAATCTGGGCCGTGGGAGCGAGGGCGGTGCGGCCCAGAAAACGCGCCGTGCGATTCGGCCCAGTAATTGATGGAAAGGAGACGCTGTGCAATTCGATACAGCAATGAAGCACTTCGCCTGGGGATGGCGCGTGGAATAATCGTCACAACACCAGCAGCCCAAATGCGGAGAAATTCCGGCACCACCGCGTTATAGACGTGACTGGGTTCTCAGGAGTTGTTGCGCTGGATCTATAATGATTGCAGCTCCCCAAGTTACTTCGAATCGGAAGCGCTCCCGCGCCCGGGCTCCACTGTCTACCGGGCCGCATTTGGAAAGGGCTACTCGAATGATTGAGCTTATTAAGATCCCGTTCGACGCCGAAATCTTTCTGACGACCGCTGGTCTGGGACGAAAAATCTTGCAAGTGGAGGCGAAGCAGGCCTTTTTTTCCCAGGGAGATCTCGCCGACTCGATCTTCTATCTTCGGGAGGGCCGCGCAAAACTGACGGTCGTCTCAAAGAGCGGTAAAGAAGCTACCATCACGCTTCTCTCCGCCGGCGACTTCGTGGGGGAGGAGTCGATCGCGGCCGTAGCTGGTTTGCGTCTGGCAACGGCCACTGCCATCACCTCGTGTGTGGCTCTCAGGATAGAGAGGGAAGAGATGATTCGCGTGATGCACCAGGAGCAGACCTTTTCCGATCGGTTCCTGTCGTTTCTGCTGGCACGAAGCATGCGAATCCAGGCAGACCTTGTGGATCAGCTGTTCAACTCGAGCGAAAAGCGCCTCGCACGCATTCTCCTGTTGATGGCGCAGTTTGGCCAGTCGGGCCAGCCGGAATCGCTGATTCCAAAGATCTCGCAGGAGACTCTGGCGGAGATGGTTGGTACTACCCGATCCCGCGTCAACTTCTTCATGAACCGCTTTCGGAAGCTCGGATTTATTGAATACAACGACGGCATCCACGTTCACAAGTCCCTGCTGAATGTGGTGCTGCTCGACCAATTGCCGGACAGGGATCTCGTAAGGGCTTCTGAAGCGTAGAAACTGGTTTCATACATGCGTTTGCTGCCTCGGCCGGCAACGTGAGCCCAATTCGTCGACGGGGCTCATCCGTTGGCGGTCTGAGTATTTTGGGTTTGTGAGACCAGTTCCAGCCCGAAAAAGATGCGGGTGTGGGGCCTTTCGAGGAAGATCTCCGGAACATTGCTATCGCATTCCGAGTTTTTCAGCCGCGGCATTCATTCACCGTCGGAGTGAGTTGCGGGAAAGCGGTTCTCCCCAACTCATCCTCCGATACGGCAAGGACACGTCACTGGCGACCCCGGGAAACGGCGTTAACCGCCTCCCTCATGATTCTTATGGCTCTTATACGTGGACCGGAGCACCGATCTTATGGAAGGTCGAGTTGACAACCTCACAGGTCTGAACCCTGGGAGTTCCATCGATCAGTTTGGAGAGGGTCTTCACCACTTCGGGGTAAGTATTGGTGTTGTAAGCTTCTGCATCCGCTTTGTTGTCCCACAGACTGATCGCCGTGACATCCAATCCGTTGGAACTGGCGATCGTGATCTCGTCCCTGAAGCCTCTTTGTTTGCGAAGTAAGGGGAGAATCTGGCTGTCAAATACGTGCCCGTACTCGGAAAGCATGTTGGATTTCAAGTGAACAGAAACATTGCGTGCGAACATAGGTCCTCCTTAGGAGGCCATTGTTAGCTAAGAGGGGGGAACTTCAGATGGGCTGACTTAGTTCAGGAAACCTGAAAGAGGAGGAAGTGTAGTAACAACCTCATCTCCAACCCTACCTGAAAGCCGTGAGTATGTCTATTAAAACTGGAGAACTTAGCAGGACTCTATAGTGCCATCAATAAATGATGGCCTCACCTGAGGCTGATGCGTCTCGTCCGATATTCGCAATCAGTCCCGGCACGTCAGTGGGCTTGTCCGCAAGCCGCTGAAAGCAAGCCTTCTGAATGCCTGGTTGGCGTGAGCAGAATTGAACAGTGAGGGCCAGGGAGCCATGCGATACTCCGTCTGGATGGCGATACGATGCCGCCAGGTGAGGTGAACGGTGCCCATCGTAAGTCCGAGACTCCTTGTAGTAGACGACGAAACATCGGTTCGCATGTCCCTGTCGGCCGTTTTCGCACAACTCGGATATGGTGTACGGACCGCTCATGACGGATTCTCCGCGTTGATCGAGGTTCGCCGGGAGGTCCCGGATCTGATTCTCTCCGACCTCAACATGTCGGGGATGTCCGGTTTCGAATTGCTGTCGGTCGTTCGCCGCCGCTTTCCCACGATCCAGGTGATCGCCATGAGCGGCTCATTTTCCGGCGACGGTGTACCGCCCGGAGTTGCTGCCGACGCTTTCTATGAAAAGGGCACCCATCCCGGATTTCTGTTCCGGATTGTGGAAGCCATGATACAGACCGAGACGCTGCCCTCATCGGACCGCCCGAGTGCATTAGCGCCGATCTGGATTCCGAGGAACGGACACGACCACGCTGGCGAGCCATACGTCATGGTCACCTGTACGGAGTGCCTGAGAACGTTCGCGCAGGTTCTCTGCAGAGGCCTCGAGGTGATCCACGAGACGGAGTGCGTCTACTGCTCCAGTCCGATTCACTATGCAATTGTTCATCCGGAGAGTCTACCGTTGCCACAGACTTTTCGGCGGAAGCCCGGCTCGGGGACAGCGACTCCTCTTGGCGTTCCAAATCTCAGTTTCCAATGACAACAAAGGAGGGTCGCGATGACGCTGATAAATAGTCGCCAACGAGCAACATGCTGCGGACGCAACGATGATCAAGCTTCAACGGTCTAGACCTTTCAAGGCGCTCGTGATGCGAGCGCTGCGGCCGCGCACGAGGTGGGGAAGAACCACTCTGTGGTCTGGTGGATTGAGCGTGCTCCTTATCGCTTTGCGCTGGATTACCGACTCTCCATCAGGATCGAAGCTGAGCGGTTGGGCGACCTTTATTACCCTTGTTTTCGCGTTCTGTGCCTCGTGGCTTGCCTTTCGCTGGACCCGCGAGAAGCTCATGTGGCGGCTACGCCATCGACTGATCGTCACCTTTATCTTCATCGGGGTCATTCCCATCGTGCTGCTGCTGCTCATGGTTGGGGTGGCCGGCTATCTGTTTGCCGGGCAATTTGCCACGTATATCGCGCTCTCCGATCTGCAGTCAGCATCGGCGCACCTCGCCGCAGCCAACGATGGCATGGCAGCTCAATTGTTGACTCTGGAGCGGTCAGGAAAGCTCGATGAACGGATCGCCGGGAAGCTTGCCACCGTCTCGGGCGAGAACTTCCCGCAGCGGACCGTCACCGTGTGGCGAGGGGAGAAAGGCTTCATACTCTCCACCGACGGGACACCTCTCAAGGCGCGTCCCAGGAAAGTGCCTGACGGTATCAAGGGAGATTTCAGCGGATTCGTGATGGATGACGACCGCCTGCATCTGAGCGCCGTGAAGCGCTACAACCAGCGTGAGCTTCGGCTCACCGTAATCTCCGAAGTCCCTGTCACGCCGGAACTCCTTGGGTCGGCGACTCCGCACCTGGGGTCGGTGACCTTATTGTCGCCCGATCGACGGGGCGACGTTCAGGTCCCGCCTCCGGCAAACATCGGTCCAGCCGCTCGCAGGCGTGTGGAGGCCGGGCGCGTACCGCCGCCTTCCAGCCGCTTCGATCCGACGCTTCGGTTCTACACGCTGTTCAATGTCGTTGAGTGGAAAAATGGAGCAACGCAAACCGCTGCGATTGGTGTCGTCACCCGGCCATCGATACTTTACGGCACACTGTTCGTGACGCTGGGCGACAATACGAAAGTCCTGCTGTATGGAGTGCTCGGAATCGCGATTCTCTTCGGACTGATTGAGCTGGCCGCCCTCTTTGTCGGCATACGGCTGTCTCGCAGCATGACACGAGCTGTGGCGGAACTCTACAGCGGCACGCAGCATGTCAATCGTGGCGATCTGAGTCATCGCATCCGGGTGCGCAAGCGCGACCAGCTGGGGGCGCTGGAGCAGTCGTTCAACTCCATGTCGGAATCATTGGTTACGCTGGTTGCTGAGCAGAAGCAGAAACAGCGGCTGGAAAGCGAACTCGCGATCGCCTATGAGGTACAGGACTTACTCTTTCCCCACCTGGTGACCCAACTCGCCTCACTGGAGATTCACGGCGTCTGCCGCCCTGCGCGTTCGGTGAGCGGCGACTACTACGACTTCATTCCCCTCGGCAGCGACCGGCTTGTGCTGGCGATGGGCGACATCAGTGGCAAAGGAATTTCTGCCGCTTTGTTGATGGCCACGGTGCACGCCTTCGTTCGTGCTTATTCGCTGGAGCCGGAGATGGTATTGGCGGCCCCGGGGGGCGGCATGTACTACCGGGGAGGAAGTACCGCCGTAGCGCAACTCTCCCCTGCCATGTTGATGACCACGTTGAACTATCAACTCTTTCGCTGCACTCCGCCGGAGAAGTACGCGACCCTGTTCCTGGGCTGCTACGACGCGACGCTGTGCGAGTTGACGTATTGCAATGCCGGCCATCTGCCGCCAATCATGTTGCGCCGGAATGGCAGGATCTCCCGACTTGAAGTGTCAAGTACAGTTGTCGGTCTCTTTGACGCCGCGACCTACGAAGAATCCACGATCGCGATGCTGCCTGGGGACCTCCTCGTCGCATTTAGCGACGGCGTCACTGAACCGGAGAACGACTCAGGCGAATTCGGCGAGGAGCGCTTGATTGCGCTGATCCAGGACCATCGCCATCAGCCGCTCGCCGACATTGGTGATGTCATTACTGGCGCCGTGGCGGAGTGGATCGGCGACGCGGAGCGGCCAGATGATGTGACCGTCGTTTTCGCCCGCGCCCGTTGAACTCTCGCGGCATTATCCTTACCCAATTTATCGTGGAGCACGCTGGTGCTGATTGGTTCTTCCGGCATTGTGGGACGCGCTGCCGGGACGGCCGCACAACAGACGCTGGGATTATTACCCAACTGGAGGAATCGAACCGCCATTAAGCAACGGTCTCGTAGTTCAGCATTCCCCGGGAGACATCCCCGCTGAGTTGGGCTGGTAAATCATTCGAAGGAGCGTTGGGGGAAGTTCGTGACTCTTTCATGATCGCTCCCCTTCGGTATCCGGCAACACTGCAAACTCTGCATCTCCGAACAGTCGGCTATTTGTCAATCAGCCATCGCTGTGCCAAACCAGTAATAACGCCGCCAGCAATTCACGCAGCGAACAGGGCGAAGCGAGACCAACTCGAAGAGACGATCCGGAAGCTCCGGCTCGGCGGATCGAAATTCGATGGAACTGCAACGAGGACAAGTGCGGCCCATCCAAAGAAACCGTGGGAATACAGACGGCCAGTTGAGGCCTGCGATAGTCATTGGGGCGGTCCTCCATAGAAGTCACGATTACTCTTTGATACGGACAAGGATCCCTGCCTTCCCGCGTCACCCGGAAAACGATATGCCCGAGCGAAATTATCCCCTGACGCTCAGACTCCCGTGTAACGACGAACTATGGTTGTCTGATGGGGATTAGCTTATTGCGCGGAGATCTGCCGAATCGTCGCCTGATCGACGGCGCTGAGGGTACAATCCTGCTGGATTTGGCGGGAATGCACGGTAGCTTTGGCGATTCGAAAGCCGGGAAAGGTCGAAAACTTTACCGAGTCTGCCTCAGCAGCATTGAATTTGCTGCTGACGTGGCGCAAAGCGCGAGTAATTGCCCGGTCAGCAGCCAATTCCTCGGTTCTGCCGCAGCCGAAGCGGGAGAAGGCGTCCTCGATCCACATAAAATGCCAGCCCGCACTGCGCACGACAACATCGAGCCCCGAGGACGAAATATCGTCCGCGGACATCCAGGCCTTATTGAAGCGCGCCTGTTCGAGCCTCAGCCAATCCGGCAACAGACAGCCATTGCGGAGAAACATCGAATGGGATTTCATGGCGTCGATTCTCCGAACCTCGTTGAAGGGGCCGATGCCTTACGCTCGTTAGCGACGTCGGTCGGAAGAGTCGACAGCACCGCAGGAGGCGCCTGTTTGCAGTGATCTGCAAAAGGAATCGGTACAGTCGCCTTCGCCCCTGTGCTGCGATCCTCCGCCTGACCAGTAACATCGGTCTTGTTCGACGACCTGAACAGCAGAATCCCATTCGCTCGGGTGGAAAGACGATGCTTCACATCGGATTTTTTGATCAGACTCATTAGCCGCTCCATTGGTTCCGTTGACTGGCTGAAAGGTGCTCGTCTGGAGCGGAATCTGGGTGGCTGAAGGCGAGGAAGAAGAATTCGACCTACTGTTACCAAGGATAGGCCTTAAAGAGTATCTGCCCCGCCCCATTCGTGAGAATTGTTAAGAGCCCCTGAGTTTTCACACGCCGGCAGGGAACATAATAAATTGGTTTCCTGAATATCGGTCAGAGTGAGCAAAACTATACAGACTATTGCGCCCCCATCGTGGGATTCTGTCTGTGCCTCCGCGGGTCCGCTCCCCAGCGAATGCTTTTATCTCGTTGTTGGCCAAATGACTGGATGATCGGCGTGCCACGAATCAGGGCCCCCCAGGCAAGCAAGGTAAGCGATAATCGTGCTCCTGCAACACTTCTGCAATCGAATAGGGGAGTTGCATCGTGGTATTCCCGCGCGCTGCAACCTGCGGCGCTCGAATGTGAGCACAATTGCACAGTAATCGAATTGGACGCGGTGGAATACTCCTGAAACCGGCTCTCCCCAGATAGTCCGGCAAACCCTTGATGCCTTGCCTGCAGGTCAGACTTATATCGTTGCGGATGACCGTCGCAGCATGCAGTGCCGGAGCGAAGGAAAAATCCATCGGGAACTCGTGTGATCTGGAGAGGTACGCTGCGATGCAATTCACTTAGCAAACAGAAAGCGTGGGCCGTCCCTGCAGAGCGGGTGACTTCTTCAATTCCTTATCATCTGCTGCTCTAAGGGATTGTCAGGCTATCCAGGCGTGAAGTCTTTCCGTCTTCCCTTTTGGAGCACAAATCCGCCTCTGCTAATCGCTGAACTGTCCCCAACAGGGTAGAGGGGGAAGGAGCCAACTCAATGAGTGAATTTAGGATGATCTGCTTCGATGCGGAAGCATTTCTGGCGAACGTCGGTCTGGGGCGAAAAATCGTTCAGGTGAAATCGAAAGAGTCTTTCTTTTCGCAGGGAGATCCGGCCGACGCTATATTTTATCTTCAGAAGGGCCGCGCGAGACTCACCGTCGTCTCGCAGAAGGGGAAAGAAGCCACTATTACGCTGCTCTCCGCAGGAGACTTCATTGGGGAGGAGACGCTCGCAAGCGTAGGCGGGTTGCGCATGGCGACGGCTACGGCGACCACTGCCTGCGTGGCACTGCAAATAGAAAGGGAGGAGATGGTCCGCGTGATGCACGAGGAACATACCTTCTCCGATCTGTTCCTAAAGTTTCTGCTGGCCCGCAGCATGCGCACACAGGCCGATCTCGTCGATCAGCTATTCAATTCCAGTGAAAAGCGTCTTGCGAGAATCCTGCTGCTGATGGCCGAATTTGGCAAGCCCGGCGAACCGGAAACACTGATTCCGACGATTTCGCAGGAAACGCTGGCGGACATGATCGGGACGACGCGGTCCCGCGTCAGCTTCTTCATGAATCGATTCCGCAAGCTGGGATTCATTGAATACAACGGCCGCATTCGCGTTCACAAATCACTCCTGAATGTGGTTCTGCTCGATCAGCTACCCGATCGCAACGCCGCCAGGCCGTCCCTCCTCATTGCCCCGCCGCCCGAGTCGTAATCGCGGGCGATCCCGGACGGGAGTGGTCAAAATTGCACAGTATCAGGAATGGCGCAGCGGCATGATGCGAGTCGAAGGGTTATTGCGATCCTCCGGAGGAACCCATGATGCACTCGCATCACAACACGCTTTTGATCGTTGACGATTATGAGCCGCTGCGCGCGGCCCTCTGCGAATTGTTCAGTGAGTCCGGATATCAGGCGCGATCCGCGGAAGATGGGGTCTCGGCATTGCAGGAAATCCAGCGGGAGATCCCCGATATCCTGCTTTCCGATCTGAACGTGCCGGGCCTGTCCAGCTTCGAATTCCTTTCCCTGGTCCGTCGCCGCTTTCCCGCAGTCCGCGTGATTGCGATGAGCGGAGAGTTTTCGGGCAACGACATGCCACCCGGTGTCGCTGCCGACGCCTTCTTTGAGAAAGGAACCGACCTCGAATCACTCATGCGCATCATGGCAGCGATAACCTGGGTGGACAAGGGTCCAGTTCTCGAACCGCCAAACGTCCTGGCTCCGATCTGGATTCCGAGAAACGGACAGGACCATGCGGGGGAGCTATATGCCATCGTCACCTGCCCGGAGTGCCTGAGGACGTTTCCGCAGTCTCTTGGCGAATCGCCCGATCCCATCCGTGCAGCGAATTGCGTTTATTGTTCCGGCGTTATTCGTTACGCGATTGTTCGAACGGCAGACGACTCGTTTCTGCAGGATTTTCAGCGAAAGGCCGCCACCGGAACAGCAATACCGCTGGGCGTACCAGATTAAAACGCGTGATACGGCGACCAGCACGCGGAAAGCAGCCGGACGCCAGACCCAGAGCCACAATAGCTCTGGACCACACGTTGATCCGAACGATGGCACGAATTGTCGATTCGGATTTCGGGCGGTTTCTTCACATCTGCGCAGCGGATGCGAAGCGGTCGATGGGGTGGATAATCTTCGCTTCTACCGCCTCCGGCGCAGCCTTTTCAGCGGAAGCCTGGCGCGGGGGGGCCCACTCCTCCTGGCGTACAGGATCTCGGCGTTTAAAACGACGACAAAGGCTCCGTGCCGGTGCCGAATGGTATTGCCAGGTGCGAGCATGATGCAGCAGCTTCGACAATCAGCGCGAGTCCCGGCCTGATGGCAGTGACTCCTTAGGTGCTGCCCCGCGGCGCGAACTTGCCGAGCCGCCGACTTTCCACTCAATTCGGAGCAGAGGCGGCGCTGTACAATTGCGCTGCCCTGTTGGAAGGCATGCAGCGACGAGTCAAATCTGGAATCCGTAGTGCGGGTCTCGTCGCCTTGGGATCTGCAATCATGGCGGCCTATTACATCGCGTTCGGATGGTGGCTTGACGGATCCTTGAAAAAGGCAAAGGCAGAGCGCTCGCGAGGGATGTGACGGCGAATCTCCCCTTCATCGTTTCTGATGGGCAGTTCATCAGTTCCCATGATCGGAAACCTCTCCCGTTCGATTACGCTTCGGTGACGGTTCGTTGGCAGAATCTGCTCGTAACCGTCACTCGTGGCCGTGACGAAACGAGCGTGTCCCTGGCGCCACGGCAGCATCCGAACGATTCTTATGAACTCGGCGCAGTGCTCGCCGCACTTGAGGGCAGACACTATTCAGCGGCTTACACATACGGGGACATAGAGGCTGCTGCGGCCATGCTCCGCCAACATTTGACCGCACTCGATGCGGCCTTCTCTGAGACTGAGTATCCCAAGGTGCGCGGACGAATTTGAACGAACCCTTCTCGCGTTCCGCCAGTTTTGGCACGTTGTGGACGTGTCGTCGGCAACCCGGCAATTTGGACGGCTTGCCGGTGTGGTAAAGGTGTCTGGACCTCGAATGTTCCGCGTGGCAGGCGACTCGCCCCTCGACTTGTGGGACGCTGTAAGGAATCAGTGGAGAGCATGTGACGGAACGCCTGCCTTCGATACAGCACGCGAAGCGATCTTGGGCTCCTCAGCAGGAATTGAAAACGATCTCGTTAACGGCAAGGCTGGTCGAGTTGTCGGTTGCGAAAAGCAAACGCACTGGACACGTCTAGTCTGCACGCCCAACTGCCTTTTCGATCTCCAGTAACTTCCCCAGCAGGATTTCGGCAATCATCGTCATCAGAGGCGTGCTCAGCGCTGAATAAGGGGAGGCCCCCACTAGAGCATGGGCGTCATCTCGGTCTTGTGACATCACCCAATAGTATGAACGGGATGGTGTAGCGAGATGGTAACCCCGTCATTGGAACTCTATGCCCTGAAGCGAATCTGTGAACTCCCGTCTGAGCGCCCTTCCCATTGCCGATCACGGACCGTACCAATACCCCCGCCGCGATGGTATCTCCGTCGGTAAGGGTGAGCAGTTTTGATCAGTCCCTTATCGAGAATGTGCATAAGCTGGAGTCAGGGACCGAAATAAGCGTTCCAATGATGAGATGGCGGAATGTCGATAGATATTGGTAAGAAAGCGCAGCCAAAGATTCTGGTGGTGGACGATAACAAAGTGGTGCGTCTAACCCTAAAAGCCGTGTTGGAAAGCAACCAATTTATAGTTACGGTAGCAGCCAACGTGGGCGAGGCTCTTGATCTGATCAATATGGACTCGTTCGACGTACTGCTTTCTGATTTGCACATGCCCGGAGCGGGCGACGGTTTTACCGTGGTCAGTGCGATGCGGCATAAGCACCCGGAGGCGATCACGCTGCTGTTTACCGCATATCCCGCATTGAAAGAGGCAATGGACGCGATCCTTTTGCAGGCCGACGAGATCATGGTAAAACCGATGCCGATCCCTGACTTGGTCGCACTAATCCGTGAGAGATTGGAGAAGCGCGGGACGCGTCGTGCGTCAGATACCGAGCGAGTAGCTTCCATATTGGAGCGTGACGCCCTAAATACCATCGCCGATTGGCTATCGCGGGTTGAACGCGATGACGAGCTGACCCAGATAGCACTCAGCGACGAGCAGCGCACCGGACACCTCCCACAACTGATTCGGGAGCTTATCCAGCGATTGCGTGTCCCACGGAGCCTCGGAACAAAACAGGCGTCGGAAGCGGCTGTCGAGCACGGGAGAGTTCGTTGTTCTCAGGGTTATTCGGTTCCGATGATTATCGAGGAATCACGGATGTTGCAGGTCAGCATATTCCAGACATTGCAGACCAACCTAAGCGTTGTGGATTTCAGCCTGCTCCTGATTGATGTGATGACCATCGCGGACGAAGTTGATTCACAACTAAAGCAGACGATAGTGAGTTTCACGCAGGCAGCAGCGGCGAACACTCTGGCGCTTGCCTGACGACAAGCCCCACAACGCTGCCGAAACTGTTTGTGGCTTGCCGAATTTAATCAGGTCCCTCATGGAGTCGTTGTTCAATTCGGCGAACTTTGGCGGATATTTCGAGTTGTTCTAAATCGGTGAAGGTCAGATGGACCAAACACCGGGACGCGGTCTCATAAGAATGCCTCGCGGTGCTGTACGCTTGTTTCCTTTGCCCGGCATCGGAAAACAGGTCTGCTCTGTCCATTATCGACAACGTCACATCCAACTCTGTCAAGGCAAACTGGACACTCGCCTGATTCAAGCGTTCCAGCAATTCCTTCCAGGGCTGGCCTGAAGTCATGAATTGGCCTCCGCATGCGGGAACCATTTGGCCCGGTAAAAGATGATTTTGCGCTCGGACTGGCCTGCGAATCTGTGCAAATTTGAACAGCTTCGGAATCGAAGTGGTGTCACACTTTCGGTCTGGACGCAATTGGATGCCGCCGCGCAGGTGAACGATGCACGACCTTAGGGCAACGCTTCTGGTAGTGGATGATGAAGCACCGGTTCGCAGAACGCTTTCGATAGTGTTCACCGCTCTGGGCTATGCCGTGCGAAGCGTCCCGAATGGCTTCTCCTTAGAAGCTATAAGGAATGAGATTCCCGATCTGATTCTCTCTGACTTGAATATGCCGGGAATGTCCGGTTTTGAGCTGTTTTCGGTGATCCGACGCCGCTTTCCCTCAATTCGGGTGATCGCCATGAGCGGTGCATTCGCCGGTAAGGAAATACCGCCGGGCGTTGCGGCGGACGCATTTTATGAAAAAGGAAGCCGCACGGGCACTCTGTTACGGATCGTGGAAGCGATGATCCGCCCACGGAACTCAATAGCAATTAATTTTCGTCCGCGTTCCATTGCGCCCATCTGGATTCCCACTAACGGGCACAATCCTTCGGGAGAGCGTATGTGATAATTTCGTGCCCTGAGTGCCTCAGGGCGTTTCCACAGGTCTTGGACGAAAGCGTTACGGCGATACTCGATACCGTGTGCGTCTACTGCTCTTACCCAATTCAGTACGCAGTTGTCCATTCATCCCACGAACCTGCTAGCTAACTCCAACGACTTTCCGGCGCTTCCGCTTCTTGGAGACGTTGGCAGGGTAGTGTCCTAATTTGCAGCAGGGGCCGCTTAGTCTTCCGGGGCCTCGGCCCCGCCGCTGCCTCATTGGGCCGCCGACTTGGGGAAGGTTGGCAGCAAATGGCGCTGGAGGGGTCTCCCAAAAAGGAGCGGTAATGATGAGTTTTTGACGCGGAGTGAGCGGTATTGCACAGACTGGGCTGATGGCTGTAGGTAGGCTCATCCTCAATATTTCTCCGTTTTCGGTGAACGAAAGAGGCGCACGATGCTTCCAACGACAAGCCAGAAGTTCCCCCACAGGCACAACCTGGATGGCAGCTACGATTCCATCTGCACCACATGTCTTGCGACGGTGGCCACGGTTCGACGCGAAGAACAGCTCTACCGAGAGGAATCAGCGCACGTCTGCGATCCCATTCGCCTTTATCAGGTAAGCCAGAGCAGAGCTTCTACCGGACAGCGTGTGTTCGGGCTTTACCAAAAGGCGGCTTAGGGTTCGCGCATAGTCGTGAATGGACGCATTAGCTGACCGAGGTCGAAAGGCGGAGTCTGCGGCGACTCTCTGGTGACGTTCAATGACGCTTGCGATCAGAGAATTGCCTGTTGTCACGCGCTGACAGCCCTGTGACCAGGGTGCGGAGGACAATTTCACGTGCATGTCCGAGCCAGGTGCGTTAACAGCCACTGTGTCGCATACAGCGTTGAGAAGACCATTTTGGTCGGTCAGCTCGGGATTCTCAATAATGCCGCCAATGAATTGTTTTGTAGGCACTGTCGGCAGACCATGAGGATCACCAAAGCTAATGTGGACGATGAGAAGCGTGCTGGTAGTTCGCGCCCGACTATGCCGAAGCAGAAGACTCTGCTGGTGCTGCCGACAGCGGCGATTGAGCGGCGATGGACATCACCTGCTGCTGGCGACCACGCTGATCAACAACCTGCTGCTGGGGAAGGCATTCGAGAAGCTGCGTTCCACCGGACCCGTCTATGTGCTCGAACCGGAGGCGATAGAGGGCCGATGCTTTCCGGGATGGTGTCGCTGCATCTGTCCTTCCTCGTGTCCGAACGACTCATTCGTGAATCTCGCGCTACTGTGGAACAAACAGCGAGGCTGGTGCGGGAATCGAAGCGGGGACTCAAGGCATACACGCGCTTTGGGCATAGCCTCTCTTTTCACGGAATCGGCGAAGGGTCTCGCCAAGAGAGCCGTCGAACGGAGCAAGTCGCTGATTGACGCTCACTCTCGCAGAGAGTTCATTCGTCCCAGGCGCACCCGCGTCTCCCTTGCGCCCAGTGCGTATCGAATGCTTCGCGGGTGGGCCAGCCGTCTTTCTCTCCAAGAGGGTAGGCGGCTTCCTATTGATTTCAAAGTGAAACACTACCTGCCAATTGCCGTAATGTTTCAATGCTGAGCATCGGATGGGGTCTCCCAAGAGGGACGGGATGAACAGGTTTAGACCATACTGGATGCGCTGGAGCATGCGACAGCTACAGCCCGGCGTCGACATTGGTGCTGACACAGAGCCCGTTGTTGAGCGTGGGTCCAAGGTCGCGTAGAGGTGGGTGGTGACGTCCGTTTTGTGCGGCGATCCCGTTCAGGAGTTTGTTCGTGACTTAACCTCGGGCCGCAGGTTCCAGCAGAAGGAGCCAACGATGACGAGCAAGTCCAGGAGCAAGCTGAGTGGACGGATGCTGCCGATCATGCACCCCGATGCTGCGGGGATTGATATCGGCGCCGAAGAGATATTTGTTGCTGTTCCGTCGGATCGTGACATCGATTCGGTCCGTCGGTTCGGTACCTTCACTCGAGATCCGATCGATCTGGCCGATTGGCTGCGCCAGTGCAACATCCGGTCGGTAGCCATGGAGTCGACTGGCGTTTACTGGATCCCGATATATCAGATCCTGGAACGCACAGGTTCGAAGTCTTCCTGGTTAACGCACATCACGTGAAGAACGTTCCTGGGCGCAAGAGCGACGTTTCGGACTGTCAGTGGATCCAGTATTTGCATTCGGTGGGATTGCTGAAGGCGAGTTTTCGGCCACCCGACGAGATTTGCGTATTGCGCTCCCTTTGGCGTCATCGAGAGAGTCTTATTCAGATGGCAGCCGAGCATATTCAGCACATGCAGAAGGCTCTAAGCCAGATGAACCTCCAGCTACATCATGTCCTGAGCGACATCGTTGGCGTCAGCGGAATGGCGATTCCGGATGCCATTCTGGCTGGCCAACGGGATCCAGCCAGGCTAGCCAGCTTGTGTAATCGGCGCATCCGCAGTTCACGCCAGACCGTCGCGAAGTCTCTGGAAGGAGACTATCGTCCGGAGCATTTGTTCACGCTTCGCCAGTCCCTGACAGCATATCGGTTCTATAAGCACCTGATGGCCGAGGTGGATCTGGAACTTGCGCAGAAGATGCGGAAGCTTCCGCGTGCCGAGCACGCGTCGGACAAACGACCAGCGGGCACCAAGAAGAGGATCTATCAGCGCGCTGGCAACGAGCCCAGCTTCGATCTTAAGGAAGAACTGTTTCGCATCACGGGTGTCGATCTTACCGACGTGCCGGGTATCAGTACCTTGACCGCGCATACCATCATGATGGAGGTTGGGCCAGATGTTTCGCGCTTCCGCAACGCCTCTGCCTTCGCATCCTGGCTGGGGCTCTGTCCGGAGAAGCAGGTAAGTGGAGGAAAGGTCCTCTACACCCGCACTCGCAAGGTGAAGAACAGAGCAGCCATTGCACTGCGCCTCGGGGCGCAGTGCCTCTATCACGCTCAGAACTACCTGGGAGATTTCTACCGCAAGATGAAGTGGAGACTCGGAGCACCAGCTGCCGTAACGGCCACTGCGCATAAGCTGGCTCGCATCCTCTACCACATGCTTTCCACCAGGCAGCCATATTCAGACGAGGTCTTCGCTCGATGTGATCAACAGGCCGATATTCGTGCCGAAAAGCGTTTGCGCAAACAGGCTGCCGAACTGGGCTTCCAACTCGCACCCATTGCCGAGACAGCTTGACGGTTGTGTTCATCAGGAGTTCAGCCTTTGTAACACCTCGTGCTCCTCCTCGACTCGGCCTCCAAACCATCCACCCGGAACTCGATCGGACATGGGAGTGTGCCAATGTAATCATCGACGATTTCTGGGCGTATTACCGGCGGTACGGAATGAATTCGGTCCCGGGCCCGCTGGAACAAGGAACGATCGGATGAAATTTTGCAATTGACAACAGACCGCCTACTGTACAATCGATGGCCTGCTCGGTATATGGCATCCAAAGTCGCAGATGCAGTGGAGTAGTTCTCACAAGGTGAACTACGACCCCATTCGAACTCTCCCGAGCTGCTCGGAAGGTAGAATTCACGCCTTAGGCAGCTAAGCAATAGAGGGAGCACACGAAGCGTTGTCGGCATGACGGCCAACTCCCCCGGCCGGTTTAAAGATGACGATTGCGGCCTTGTCTAATCGTGGGGGGACGCGCGCAATCTGCTTACGGGTCGGATATCCCGTCTGCAGCACCGGCTTGAAAAAAGGAGGGCGATCATGCTGAGCAAAGGAACCCTTTGTTTCTGCTCCCGTCTGTTCATCCGAATTCTCGGAGAGACTTCCCGATGTCTCGTGTTCGGCGCGCTTGTCGTTTCGTCGGTCGCCGTTATGCTGCCGGCGTCGGCTCGGGCGCAAACGCTATTGATCGAACCACTCTCAATTCCAAAGACCACGGTCTTTCTGGCTGACCCTCAACTAGGCATTGCGGGAGCATATCAAATCGGCGATGCCACACTCTACTTCGAAGCACGAACTCCTGACGAGTCAACAGAGATGAGTGCGCGGTTGCTCGACGCTGCCGGGAGAACCATCGCGATCTCCGGTCATTCGATGGATGTCGAGTGGTTGCCGAAAACCCCTGTCGATTATGCCAGTGCAACCCGGAGTCTCCGTTTGGCCGACGGACTGCCCGCCGCACTCGCCGGGGCATTCGACAGCACCGCCTTTTCCAATGAGATCGCCCTCGTGTCAACTCTGGCAACTGGTGTGATGGGCGCATCCCCGGACTCAGAAGCGTTACGAATCGATGCGAATCCGTCCGACCAATTCTCTGCCACGGAAGGTGATCGCGAAGCTGGAATCAGCAGGTACGAAGAGAGAGATGCAGCTAAGCTGAAATCCAGCCGGAACCCCGATGGAAACCTCAGCATCGCATTCGGCGACACCAGGATAATGACCGCTGTCCGTTATTTCGCAGATGGTGAAAGCGAGGACAATCCAGCCGGTGTGATGGGCCGCACAGAGGTGAGCGCCCAGATATTGTCCTCCCAGGCTAAGGCGATAATCCTGCAATTTGGCGGAGACGAAGTACCTGAGGGATGGGACCCGGACGCGACTGCTCCTCTAAGTCCGGTCGATCCCATACAAGCCGGCATTGAGACCGGCATGGCGATTCGCGCCGCGGCTGTGACAGTGAGGTACGCTTCGGCAATGCCGGAGGAAACCGCCGCTATTGGCCGCCTTGCTGCGCAACTGCGTAATCAAGGTATGTTTCCCAACCCCGACGTGGACATCCCTTTGTCTTCGCCCGAATCCTCGTCCGACACATGCGGCGCCTGCTATCGAACCGAAATTCAAGTGTGGAATAAAGGTCTTGCCGGAGCTGCACAGCACTCTGGAACCATCGTCCTTCACTACAACGACAACAACCCGTCTCGTTTTCCTGTGCTCGAATATACGACACTCTTCTGCAATCACGGAACCTGCCCTGGCGACAAACCCATGAACCATGCAGCTACCTGCAAGGGGAATTGGGCGACGTCATACCACAACCCGCCACATCACGCGATAACCGCGCCGCCTCCTACCCCTCCGAGCGGTTATCACTCCTGCTATAAGACGCCCTATCACCTGAACGGCGGATTTCCTTTTCCGTGGCAGCACGGGCACAACTGCAATGACGATACGTGGACTCAGATACATGCCGTCCTGGGCGAACCGTACGCGATTACCAATGGAGCAAGATGCGACGATCATGCCCTTGACCCGCGTGCTCCGGGTTGCAATGACTAAGAACGACAATTCAGTGCTTCTATCTCTGATTGCCTGCGCTTGAGTTGATTGGCAGTGGGTTCCAACCGGGTCCACTTTGCGGTGGCCCCGTGCGGTAGGCTCCTTTTGGTTTGGGCAACACGTAGAACATGCACAGAATTCATCTCCGCAACGACAGCGGTCGACCACCGACAGGTTGAGACTTGTCGCGCCAACTCCGATTCCCCCTGATCAAGCAGAAGCTTCTCAAGTTCTACAGTGAGTTCCGGGAGCAACTCTATCAGCGGCTTTGGATGTGTTGGCATCATTCCGGAGTATTTGGAAGAAGGCTGTGATCGGCGAACTTTCCTTTGTCCATGGAGGCGAGGAGGGCGGCTATTTCATGTCTTCCACCATCCCGTTACTGGTCTTCGCGGGATAAAGGGGCGATCAACAACCGCCCCTTCCTGATCCATCGCAATCACTCCTCTCGATCCGGAGGCGGCAGCAGCGCGATGAGCTGGTCGCGCACCTGCGCCGCGACGTCATCGGACATTGGTGCATCCAACTTAACTTCGAGCAGCAGAATCGGTTCTTCCCATTTAAAGGGAACGCCCACATCTCCGTAAAGGCGCAGGGTCAGCTTGCCGGACTTGGGATCACGAAAAATGCGAACGTCGCATTCCGGGCATTTTGGACGAAAAGGCCACTTCATAAGCTCTCTCTTTCCTCTCTTTCGAAAATTCACGTCGTGCGGTGACGCCTGGCGGAGAAATCGTCAGTGCGCGTATCGCCACTTACGGTTGCGGGTCGCTTTCCTTCGCATCTGCGCGGCCACCAGCACGGCTTGCGCCAGCGCCATTGGTTCTCGCCGACGAGGGCGGAGGATCGTCCTCGCGCCCGTGTCCGAGAAACGTCTCAGCGAGACAGAGAAGTTCGGCGGCCCGCCTGACGTTCCGGCTGTCGGAACCTCCGTGTCGAACCAATGATCGCAACCAGCGCACGTCGGCCACCGTCAAGACTTCGAGCCGGTCCAGGGGATGTTGCCGGAGCCGACGCCATGTGGCAAGCTCCTGCGCCAGAACCAGCGGGTGAATGCCGAATTCCGCAGCGTGGGCGGCGGCTTCGGCATGCTCGCGTTCTGCTTGCTCACGGCAGCAGCGCATTAGGTCACATGAATGTTTTGAGGGTCGCCTCTGCGCCGCGACGCGAGCCGCGTTGGCATCAAAGGCGTCTGCCAATTCCAGGTGTTCGAGAATGTGATCGAGCAACGTTTTAATTTCCTCCTACTCTGAATCTGGCGAGCAGGAAGAAAAACGGCGAAGATTCGCGAAGCCTTCTGTTCGGTCGGTGCGATTAAGGTCAGAGCGTGGACGGTCACATAAGATGTTGAGGGCGCAAGGCGCTCGCCCTCCAAAGCACATCAGGTCACAGCTAAACCCCGTCGAAGGCGGCAATGCTTCCGATCATGGGTTCCTTGCGCAAGATGGTCCGGCGTGAGCGGGACGGCGGTGAAAGCCCCGGCCTTCAGGTCGGGGAAATGGGGAGCATGAGATCGGGGCCTTCAGGGCCGGAAATGTACTGAATCATCCGGTCACGGCACTAGGGGAGCAGCTCCGCTTCCTGCCGATGGTCGTCGTGGTGCTCATTTTCCCGGTGGGCTCGGCCACACTGACCGTTTGACTGGCCACCCGACCGTTGTAGTTGTTGTACTGGGTGCTCGTCGTGATGAACTTTCCGTCATGGTGCGAAACTAATTGATTTCGCCGACCAGCTTACCGCTGTTTTCGAAGTAGTTCATAGTTCCTCCGGCTCCCTCTTGTTTCGATGGGTGGCAGTTTCTTGCTTTTTGGCATGATCGTCTTTGGTACCGACTGACCCGAATGTGTGAGTGACCCCTCACGCCGAGACTCGCTATGTTTTCCTCAAAGCGCCCGCTGGAGTCACCCTGCTGGAGCGACCAAGAGGAAGACATGAAAAGGATCATTTTGGTAACGGCAGTCGCGGTGCTGATCGGTGCCGCCGCAGCATATGGGAATCATGAGAGACACCTGTCCCCGGAGTTCCATGCGCAATTGATTCAACTCCAGAAATCAACCGACGCAGAACAGGCTGAACAGAAGCGACGGATGGACGAGTATCTACAACGGCAGGAAGTCACAAACGACCGCCTTGAAGTCGAAGGCGCTCGCCTGGATGTGCAGTTGGCTGAGATAAAAGGTCAGAACCCCGCCGCTGCACTAAATAAGCTGCAGATCGCAGAACAGAAGTTGAGCACGTCAGAAATGGTTGTCGGTGTTGAAAACGATTCGGATGCCATCTCAAACGCGCTGGGGGCGGGACAACCATCCTCGGCAGTCGTTTACGCGGCACTTCCGTCGCACGCGAACACTTTCCGTGACCGACTTGTCCTGAAGCATTTGAAGTCAGCAGAAGCAATGAGCACAGAGTTATCGGCGTGCGATGAGAAGACCCAGGCTGATCACTGTAGGGCCATGTCGACGCAACTCCAGAGGGACGTCGACTATTTCAACGCTGCAGTCGATAACAAATACTAGCGGACGGGGAGTGTCCCAGGAGGCGTGTATGGAAGAAGTAGCCTTGGATCGCTGCTTCTGGCGCGAAGTCAGCACCTCCGCGTCATTCCGGAATTGGTTGCTCGGAAAGACCAAGTTCGCGGGCCGGACTCTTGAACTCGTTTCCAACGAGTACAACGAAAAATGGCATCAGCGGTGGTACAAAGACCCTGAAACAAAGAAGGACTCGGAGACCGATATTCTCTTGATATTCCGAGACACCGCGAACGCTGAACGGTACGCCTTACACATCGAAAATAAGCCAGCCCATAGGGCGTGGGAACCTATCAGGCAGAGAATTACCGCAAGAGAGCGACAAACCGAATGCGTCCCTGGCGCTACGCTGACTTCCAGACCATACTCTTGGCACCATCGACGTTCATTGATCGCCACCCTGTCGAGGTGGCACACTTCGATCTTTCGCTTTCATACGAGGACGTAGGTGCCTTCGTCCCTGAGTTCGTAACCGAACGAGAGCGGTGGGTGGATGAACCCGGCAGAGTTTCGTCACCAGATTGGCTGTAACCCTGCGCCTGCAGCGGCGGGGCTCAATGTCTACCGCATCCCCGTGAACTACCAGAATGCGGCTGTGTTCATCGGTCAAACCAGACCCGTGATGCAGAACCCGACAGCGTCGCCGAACGACCCGACGGCAGATGACGAACCTCTGGCGCTGCCGGATGCGGACGGCGGCCCGGACCCGATACAGGAGAGGGCGGTACTGCGGCAGTACGGCAGGGCATACCTCCCTCTGTTCACAAACGCTGTGCGCAATGTTGTCAACGGTGGGAACGTGAAGCAAACCTTCGGCCCTCTGTGCGAGTCCATCCTCGAACTGACCGCATCGCAGGCGGGTACCCCCTTTCAGGCGAATGGCATTGGCCTCAAATTCGTCGGCTCGAACCAGATGATCCATGATGTGGTCGATCAATGTGATTTCCTCCTACCTTACTCTGGCGAGTCGCCCGATAAACGGTGAACAAATTCGGGCCGTGACGACGCTGGGGCGTGGAGCGTGGGGACTCAGCGAGATCGGTGACCATCCGATCTCGGAGAATCTCCGACCGAACTTGAACTGAGACCGTCTTCTCCAGTTCCCGATCCGACGAAGTCTCCGGCCTGACCATGCTGCGCTCCGCTCCCGCCGAATGTAACGCATGAAACTTCGCCGTTTTTGTTCCTGCTCGGCAGATTAAGGTAGCGGGGATTCCCGTGAACCGAGGTGGGTGATACGCAACCGGGTCCGGTGCCAGTCGTGACCGGACCGGCCTTTTCCCTCGGTGAGACTAAACGGAGGCATCCAGAGGTGGACGAAATAAAGCGGCGCGCGATGCGCCTCGCGGTGTACATCAGGCAACTCGGTGCTGATCCAGTCCACCTGCGGGGGACTGACTATCGATCTTGGGAAAGAGGACTCCAGAAGCAGTACCAGACGCTTCGTGCAACTCTGGGAACAGAAGCAGGCCAGGCCGCTCGGGTACGTGGGCGGGCGCTGATCAGGAGAGAAGGGCTTTCGTCGATAGTCGCCGATCTCCTGCCAGTACCCACGCGGGCTCAGCGGAAGCAGGTCAGCAGGGCGAACCCCTCGGCTCAGAAATCAGCCGGGTCGGTCCTGGTGGAAGCGCCCATTAGCTGGGTTGAGGTGCCAGTCACCACGAATCCTGCAACCTGCAAACGGAAATACCGTCATCCGCACTTCCTTTCCGCGATGTTGCACGCTCGTAGGCTCGGAAGTCCCGGCCTGCAGGTATATCCGTGCGAGCACTGTCATTACGGACTTCACGTCGGGCACGACCCAAATAGCGAGGCGACCAAACGGGCGCGCGCCGTCAGGAAGAGGCTTCGCTCGATCGAGAAGCAGCTTGCGGCAATAGCGCGGCAGGCGGACGAACTTCAGCGTGAGCGCCGGAGCCTTTTGTCGGAGCAGGGGGTCCGAACCGAGTCTGCACCGGGCCGACTGCGGAAACACCTCCTTCGCGCCGGGGCCTGGCTGCGCAAGCTGTAACGGGACCTACGGGGTGTTGACCCCGGAGATATGGCAGGTTGGCTGAGGGCTCGCTCCCGCCGTAATCGGGCGGTTCAGGCGTCGGCTGTCACCTCGCGTCGCCGGTTGGCGTGTCGATTTGCGTCGTGAATGTTCGCCGATTTGCGTTGGCCTCGGCAGATTTTCAGTAGGAGGGCAGGCGAGATGGGGAAACAGCGAAATGGCATGACAGCGAAGGGGAAGATCGTCGACCGGTCGCGTTCAGCAGGGCAGTCAAAGAGGCGGGTTCCCGTGAGACTGGTCTTCCTGAGGCCCATTTTGGCCGGACGAGATGATGCTGTTCGAGCGCTCATCTCCGGCGGGCTGGCGCGACTCATGGCGGAATCCATCGCCAGAAGCATCAAAGCCAGGCGCGATCCAGTGCGTACGCCAGACAAAGTCGTGCTCGACGCGAAATTGAAAAAGCTCTCACCGAATAATTAACTGTGGACGGTCAACGGCGGTATAGACCATTGAAGCCTCCCGATTCGGAGGGCTAGGACAAGGCACAATCGACGGAGAATGCCATGAAATTCGACATTTTGACTGCCGAGCCAAAGAAGAAGCGCGTCATTTGCGCAAAGTTTTCCGCTACGTCTTTGCTACAGCCTCGCCCTTCGGCCATCGCCGAGGAGCGGGAGTCGTTCGAGGAGGTGCTGAGGACGGGCGACGCAGTGGCACAGGAAGCTCCCCGGGTTACGTTTACCGAACCAGCCAACCAATATATTTACTCGCTTCCCTGTCAGCGGGCCAGTCACCCGATCCTCTACGCGTCGCTCCTGGTTGATCATCGGTCGCGGTTTGGCTGGGACAACATTCTCGGTCTTTTTTTCGGGTTTTTGCTCGGCCCGGAGTACTACCTCTTATACCCGCTCGGATCACACGGGAATCTCAAACGGATTCTTCGTAGTTCATATTCGAGCGGCACCCCTCAACGCAGTAATACCTAAATAAGGAGATGGTCATCATGACTGAATACATCGCGCCGACGCTCAATCGGCGGCGTAGCTACAAAAAACTTCTTGAGGCAGTCATTACAGCAAATGGCGAATGGGTCCGGGTCAGCCTGGATGAGATCAGCGGCTCTAACAACACGACTAAACGCAGCGTCGTCCTCCAGGTGGGCTATCAGCGTGGCCTCGACTTCCAGACGTCAATTGTGGACGGGTTCATTTATGTGCGGATGCGCAACGGCGGCAACGTGCACGGTCAGAGTCGCAATGGTCAGGCGCTTGCACCCGCACCCCTCGAAACGTCTTTGGGTACTTAAAAGGGCTGCCTTCGATAGCAGGTTCCACATACTTTGCACGGTATTAACAGGCAGGGAATCACCGACTGTGCCGGCAAACCGGCTTCGTTTTTCTAAACAGAATATCCCGGGTCCAATGTCTTGACGCGGTAATACCTAAGCAGGAGGCTCCACATGATCATCGAACGGGCAGCACCACCACGGATTCTTCGCCGTAGTCGCAAGCAGATCGTGGATGCAGTGATCGCAGCAGCTGGCGACTGGGTCCAGATGAACTTGAACGATCTTGCCGGTGCAAATAGATCAGCCAAGGCATCGAACCTGCATTCTGCGGCATATCACGAAGGCGTGAAGTTCCAGACGACCATGGCGGACGGCTATGTGTACGTGCGCCTCCGTCAGCGCACGGAAAGGTGACCGATCTTTACAAAGGTCGCCCGGTGCCACAAAAGGATAAGCGAGAGAAAGGAAAGAATGATGAGCGACAACAACTTGGTGCAGCCCCGCTTCATGCGGTGCGCATTTTATGGACGGTATTCGACAAAGATGCAGCGTCTGGCAACTCTTGAAGATCAGGAACGTGCCTGCCGTGAGTTCGCGGCGTCGAAAGGCTGGCAAATTCTCGACGAACACATCTATAAGGATAAGGCTCTTTCGGGAACATCGAAACTCAAGCGGATTCAGTTCCAGGCATTGGAGGCGGCAGCCGAGCAAAATCCTCGCTCCTTCGACTATGTTCTCGTAGACGACACTTCACGAGTGTCGCGCGATCAGGCAGACATCCTGATGTTCGTCAAGCTGCTGCGGCATTTTCATATCAACGTCTATTTCGTAAGCCAGAAACTGGATTCAACCGATCAGGCATTCGACATGCTCCTGAACTTCTACAGCATGATGGATGCGCAGTACATCACAAAGGTCAGCGCAAAGGTATGGCAGGCGCAAAAGGGACGAGTGTTGGCAGGATTCATTGCCGGTAGCTGGCCTTACGGCTACCGCCCGGTCGTTGTGAAGAATACCGACGATCCTGATGCTATCGGTCGCGCGACTACTGTGGGGACAAAATTGACCATTGAGGAAAGCGAGGCGAAGGTCATCCGCCGCATCTTCCAAATGTTCGCGGATGGACACAGCATGTGGGGCATCGGTATCGCTCTCAACCTTGACAAAATCCCATCGCCGAGGAGCCTGCAACTCGGCAAAACCGACGCTGCATGGAGTCGGGATGCCGTTAAACGCATCCTTCACAACCGGAAGTACCAGGGAGTCTTTGTCTGGAATGCCACCCAGCAGACGGAGCATCCCCGAACGGGACAAATCCGGAAAGAATATAAGCCTGTGCACGATCACGTGGAAGTACCGGCACCGCATCTTGAGATCGTTAGCCCCGAATTGTGGGGTCGTGTCGAAGCGCGGCTAAAGGAGCTTGAGCAGGATGAGCAGAAGCAAGCGCGGTTAACGGGTGGCTTCAATCGCGCCCAAAACAAGCCATACCTCTACTCCGGTCTCATCTTTTGCGGGGTCTGCCAGTCGAGGATGAAGATCGGTGGGAAGGGGCAGAATGCCGTCTACGAGTGTCCGAATCATCGTTATCGGCGGGGTTGCGAAAACGCACTCCGGATTCGGCAGGATCGTGCCGCTGCCCAGATTACGGGCTTCGTGGCGCGCCAACTCGCCGAATCCGAATTTCTCGACTACTTTATCTCCGTGGTTCACGAGGAACTTAAGTCAATCCTCAAGAAGCAGCGTGAGAACGACACGGCGCAGTCACTGAAGGAGCTTGAAGCCGCTGCAACCGAGCGCCAGCGAAAAATTGACAATCTCAAGGATGTTATTGCGGATACCGGTTCCCGTTCGCTCACTGTGACTCTGGATGCCCTGGAATCCGAGCAGGAGCGTTTCGCAGTTAAAATCGCCGCGCTTAAGGGCACGATGACGAAAAACATCACTCGGCAGGAGTTGGCGACGTTAGTGCGCGAGAACGTGGCAAATCTTCTGGAGGTACTCCGGGCAGACATCCCGGTCGCGAGGCAGGTACTGCAGCGCCACGTCAAAAAGCTGTCCCTGTATCCCTCTGAGACCGAGGACGGGCCCGTTTTCGAGGTTTTGGGTGAAATCGACTTCTTTGACGGCCCCAGTGACCCCGAAAAAGGTGGTGTGTTGCTGGGATGTTCGGGTACCCAAACACCCCAGCAACACACGGATCGGATGTATCGATTCCACTTTCAGATTGACCCGCACCTCGATCTGGAGTGTCCCCTTCTGGAACCTTTTTGTCAGCTTCTGCAGAGCCAGCCGGAGTTGACAGATCAGCCTCGGCGGCCCAAGGACTGGGCTGGCCTGCTCCGGGGGATGATGCCCAATAACCCAAACTCAGGGCGTCCGTTGCGCTCAGGCGCGGTCGGGTGGTGCCTCAACAACCACAGGACGATCCTGGAGCAGCGCCTGAAAGTAGTAGAGGTCCCGGACCCCTATACGAAGTATCCGCTGTATCAGTTGGCTCTTCTCGCGACACCGGCCAACGTAGAGAGCGCCTTGTAGTCACAGTGCTCTGGCCAGGCTTTGCTCACCAACCACCAGGAAACTTCGCCGATTTCACGGCAACTCGGCAGATTGAAGGTGAGGGGGCAAGTTGAAATGGCCGCACAAAGGAATTTTTCAGCCGAAATTCAGGGACCCGGTTCCGGGGAAGTATTACCCCTTGTATTCCGCTGTGCAAGCCTCGCGGATCGTTCCGTCTGAGGCCGCCGTTGTTCAGCAAATTTACGGCGACTTTGCCCTTGGCCTGAGCGCTCCCGCGATCGCCCGGGCGCTGAACAAAGCCCAGGTGCCCGCTCCGCGCGGCTCGCGTCGTCACCGCAACGGGGACCCCTGCTGGCAGACCCGGCATATCTGCTCAATCCTCCGCTGCCACCGCTACAAGGGCGAAATGGTGTGGGGGCGCACTCAGATGGTGAGGAACCCCGAGACCGGCAAACTCGAACGCCATCAGGCTCCTGTGGACGAGATGGTGCGGGTCGCTGCGCCCCAATTGCGGATCGTTGATGCAGACCTCGCAAAGTCGGTGCAGAAACGGCTGGCCGCAATGTCCGGCACCGCCGAATGCGATGAATCGAGCATCGACAACTCCGGGGCAATGCCTGACGTCTCCTCGGATAAAGAGTAACGGAGCCAATGCGGCCTGCCAGCTTTCCGCCCATCATGGGGCAGGCCGCGATATGCGGTAGACCGGAGAGCATGTGAAAACATGACTCAATATTGCGCTCGATCATTTTGATTTGTAATTACCTCAGAGGGGGGACCCCATGCTGTAGCGACAAAAGGCCTTCGGGAGCGAGTGTTTTCCTGATCGAGCCACGACCACGACGGATGAGAACCAATTCGCCCAGCAGGGAGAGTCATGAGAAAAACGCCGATCAGTCAGAGCCAATCCAATGCCTCGCCGGAGAAACCGGCCACGGCGACGCGTCCACGCCTGCCCATGAGGGCGGAGGACGTGGAGGAATACTTCGACCGCATGGAGGAGTTGTTTGAAACCGAGATGCCGACGGATTTCAACCTTGCCGACGAATGGATCGCTCACAATTGCAACTCCTGGGACACAATCCCGGCATTGCTTCATCTCCATGGGCAGATCGATTTCGCCGATTGGCTTCGGCTGCTCGGCAAATTCTGGACGGGTTCCGACTATATCGGCGTCCACGCGGATGACCTGCTCTGGATTTTCCGGGAGTGGCTCGACGCCCCGGAAACCATAATTCCGGAACTGATGGACGCGGAAGAGCGGGCTACATACGACGCTCTTCCTGAGGAATTCACAGTCTATAGAGGGTGTGGCCCAATTTCCAAGGGAGGCTTCTCCTGGAGTTTGGACCGCGATGCCGCAGCGCGGTTCCCGTTCTTGGCCCGCCACCCCACGGACTGCCCGATGCTCTTGACCGCCAAGGTCAGCAAGAGCAGAGTGGCTGCGGTGAAACTCCGGGGACGTGAGCAGGAGGTTATCGTGGTCGGTCTGCCCGATAGCGCGTGGACGGAGGAGTTCCTTAGCGAGCCGACTGATAGGACCGTCATGACTGAGCGCACTAAAACAGCATCGCCCGAAATCCAGAAAGAAATGGAAATGGAATGGACCCGCTGAAACATCGCCGCGATCCCCAAGCTCGTCTCGATGCCATCGCCTGGCGTACCATCCACGACCGTCGGCGTCCCAAAGGCGAGCCGACTCCGCCGCGAAATTTCAGTGAACTCCGACCATGCGAGGGACCTGAGTTCAGCGAGATGCTGAATGGCTTCTTGGATCGCTTTTACTGGTGGAAGCGCCCCGAGGCTCTGGAATTCGAGCCGCCACTCGGCTTTGCTCCGGAGTATCGGGCCTTCCTTGCCGCAGTCGCGGAATTTCTCTGCCATGAGTTCAATATCCCCGCTCCTGCCTGGATCGCCAAACCAAATTACTGCCTTATAGTCGAGTGGGATGCTGCCGCTGATCTGGAGGAAGTTCCTTGGGTGCTAGTCATCCCCATCGAGGAGAGGCGTGCGCAGGCCGCGCCGGAGTTCCTTTCGCGCAACATCATTTTTCCATCTCGGGGCCTGATCTGCGTCTGAAGTTCCGGTGGCAGGTCTGAATTATTAATTAGGAGAGACACCCACTTTGCCGTATTACCCTATGTGGCGGCAGAATCAAAACCCGGAGAGCTTAAAACGGACCATCATACGCCGGAGCGGCAGCGGAAATCCGGGTCCCTCTCTCCGGTCGTTCGTTCGTGGCTGGAACAAGTCATTATTCCGATCCTGATGAAGGAAGTGCTCGGTGATTAGATACGTCACGTATTCCCGGTATTCGTCGGATGGACAGTCGAAGGCGTCGATCGCGGATCAGCAGCGGAAGTGCCGCGAGTACGCGAACCGTGAAGGCTGGCACGAGGTGAGGGCATACGCGGACAAAGCTCAGTCCGGCGTCGGGTCGGATCGCGCTGAGTTCCAGAAGCTCATCACTCTCGCCTGTAGCCCGGCCAGGGATTTTGACATTATCGTCACCGACGACACCTCCAGGGTTTCACGCTCCCTTCCGGAAGTTGTAAATCTCTACCAGAAGCTAGCCCACCACGGTGTTCGCGTCATTGCTGTCTCGCAGGGCATTGACACCGATCACGAGCAAAGCGAAATCCTGATCGCGATGCACGGCATCACGGACAGCCTCTACGTAAAAGAACTTGCAAAGAAGACCCACCGGGGACTCGAAGGCAGAGTCCTCCATGGCTTATCGGCGGGAGGGCGATGCTTCGGGTACGCGTCAACTCCGCAGGAAGGTGGAGGCGTGAAGTGGGTCATCAATGACGAGGAGGCCGAGGTCGTCATTGAAATTTTTGAATCGAGTGCAGCAGGCTACTCGTTGAAGGGCATCGCTGGGTTGCTGAATGAACGGCGTGTTCCACCGCCTCAGAAACGTAAGGATCGCCCGCATGCCACGTGGTGCCCTACGGCCATCCGCGAGATTCTGCGCAGAGAACTCTACATCGGACAGCGGATTTGGAACCAGCGGAAATTTATAAAGACACCGGGGACAAACAAGCGCGTTTCGCGACCTCGTCCTCGAAGTGAATGGAAAGTCCAGGAGATCCCGGAGCTTCGGATCATCAGTGACGAGTTGTGGACCCGGGTCCAGGCACGTCAGAACGCATTGAAAGAGATTTACGCCGCCAGCGGCAGGAAACCCGTGAACCGTGCTGCATCGTCTGCATACCTCTTCTCCGGGTTCCTCCGCTGCGGTTCATGTGGCGCGAATCTGATCATCGTGTCCGGCGGCGGCAAAGGAGCCCGCTATGGGTGTCCCCAGCACTGGAATCGCAAAGCATGCTCGAACCGAATCACCATTCGCAGCACCGAAGTGGAGGCCCAACTTCTGGTGGGCCTTCAGAACGAGGTGCTGACCGATGACGCGGTGGACTTCGTAGTGGATCATATGCTTGACGCTGCGCGGAAGCGCGAGGCGAAGGACCAGCGTGAAGCGAAAATCCGAGGTGAAGAGGCTGGTAGCGGCGATCGCCAAGGTCGACGACCCGGATGAGATGATCGCCGCCCTAAACGATCGAAAGGCCGAAATCAGGAGCCTGACGGCGGCCAAAATCGCGAGCGCAGGTTTTTCGGAGCACGACATCCGAACAACGGTTCGGGAAGCGCTGTCTGACATCCCCAAGCACCTTCGCAAGTCCCCGGAACAAGCCAAGACAAAGCTGGCACAGCACTTAAGCGAGATCATAATGATTCCGCAAGACGATGGTTCTTACTTGGCTTCTGGGCAATGGGACCTGATCGGCGTTCGGGGTCCACTGATGGTTGCGGGGGGTGGATTTGAACCACCGACCTTTGGGTTATGAGCCCAACGAGCTACCAGGCTGCTCCACCCCGCAACTTCATCGTAACAATCGGCGCGCGGTGGGTCAAACCCGGCGTTCTCCTGCCTGTTCATGAGACGGAAGAGACTCGCCCAAACGATGCGGGTGCGGAGCGGCCACCGCTTTGCGGCAACTTCGCCATGGGGAGAAACATCGATGGGGCAGCGACTGCGATCAGTCCGGGCGGCCCTGAAGCGGGAATTCCGGTGCTTCGATCCTGCGGCGAACGCAAACCGGTCCGCCTGCGATGCAGGTAATGAGCAGGGCGGGTGTGATGCGCGTCACACGGGTATGTGAGCGGGAACACAGCCGCTCCCACGTCTCCACTCCGAAACTAGGGTTGTTCAGCGCTCGCAACGCTGCGAGGAGACGGAATGACCCTCCAGATCAACACCATTGCAAAGGAGTTTGCGGCGCCGGCCAGGATTGTGGTCGCCACGGATCTGACCGATACCGAGTACCTGCTGCCCCACGCGATCGCGCAGGCGAAGGCAAGCCACGCGGCGCTGATTCTGGTGCATGCGGTTCTGCCCCACGAATCGATGCCGGTCGAGACGGGAGCGATCCCTTATTACGATCCGCTGCGGATGGATCGCGATGCGCGGCTGCTGCTCGAAAACCTGGCCCGCGAGATCCGGGAGCAGGGCATGGAGTGCGCGACGGCAGTGCGCCACGGCTTTGTCCCGGACGTGGTCGCGGAAGTGGTGAAGAACAGCGGCGCGGGCCGGCTGATTCTGGGCACCCACGGACGGCGGGGCCTGAAGAAGTTCGTGCTGGGATCGATGGCGCGGCAACTGCTGGAGACGGTGGATGTCCCGGTATGCACGGTGGGTCCGCGGGCCCACAAAGGCGCAACCGGAGCGCCGGGGATCATCCTGCACCCGGTATCGCTGGCGGGGCTGCATGAGATCAGCGCGGAGTTGTCCCTCAGTCTGGGCAAGCAATTCGGGGCGCAGGTGATGCTCCTGCATGTGATTACGCCGGGTCCTGGCACAGCACGGGAACCGGGGCGAGCGGTGACGGCGGCGCATGAGGAGCTGTACCGGCTGATTCCGGAAGAGGCGATGCCGTGGACGCGGGTGCAGGCCCGTGTGGCTCTGGGAACGGTGGTCTCCGAAATACTCGCGGTAGCGGAGGAGATTCAGGCTGGTTTGATTGTGCTGGGAGTGCATGCTCCCGCCCACAGCTGGCTGCCGGGAACGGAGCCGGCCGCGTACAAGATTCTGGTCTCGGCGCCGTGCCCGGTGCTGTCCCTTCGGGTGAATGCGCCGGTGGGGGAGAGGGCCGAGCACAGGGAAGAAGAAGCGCCGGCAATTTTTGGCTGAGATACAGACGGGCCTCGCTGTAGAAAATCCACGTTCCGGGAGCGGGCATGAAGTGTGCGAACGCAGTGTATAGCGCGAAGACGCCCGATGGGCGGAGTGGCGGAGGCGATGCCGTTGATTTCCTCGGCGGGACCGGGAAAACAGGTGAATGCCAGATTATTCAGCGGAGGGTCGTCTGGCTGTGCGACACCTGCGCCGGTTCCCATATTGTCGAGACCTGGGGGCCGCCGGCAATGCAAGTGCGGCCCTCCAGGAGTTTCGGCCGCGGCGCGGGGCGTGTGCTGAGCCAGGGTGGGTGGCGGAAGGGATGGCAGGAATGTCCAGTCCTTTGAAGACATCCGCGGCCGCCCTGCGGCAGGCGCCCGATCGCTGCGCACAATGCACCGAGCGAGCCGACCGGATTTTCTGCAATCTGCCGGACGAAGCCATCGAGCGGTTTGATGAGATCGCCATGCAGATCTCTTATCCGAGCCGATCAATTGTGTTCGAAGAGGGGCAGCGCGCGGCGGGGATCTTTATTGTGTGCAGCGGCCAGATCAAGCTGTCGTCTACATCGCGCGATGGCAGGACCATGATTCTGAAGATCGCGGTCCCCGGAGACGTGCTGGGACTGACTGCGACGCTGAATGACCTGCCCTATGAAGTCACGGCGGAGACGCTCGAGCCATGTCGAATCCGCAGTGTGCGGCGGCGTGACTTTCTGGATTTTCTGGCGCAGTTTGGGCAGGTGAGCCGGCAGGCGGCGCAGGTGATCGCACGCGAGTACCACGAGGTATTTTTGGACGCGCGGCGTCTGGCGCTGTCCGGATCAGCGGCGGGGCGTCTGGCGCAATTGCTGCTGGACTGGGCTCGAACCAGTTCCTGCGGCAAGCCTGAGCTGCGTTTCACTATGGCGCTGACGCATGAGGAACTGGCCAATATGGCCGGAACTTCGCGGGAGACGGTGACCAGGCTGCTGAATCAATTTGAGCGCGAAGAGCTGATCATCCGGCATGGTGCGTCGATCGTGATCCTGAGTCCGACCGAGATGGAACATCTGGTCGGTTGAGGCGCAGATTGTTTTCCGAGACGGGACTTTTTCACGACATTGTAATTGTTGTGTTCAGGGTCACAATTTCCCGTGACCCTTGTCACGGCTCACAGTTCAGGCCGGGCGTAGGGTCATAAAAGCCCAATCAGCGGAAAGCGAGGGCTCTTCGGTCATGACGATTTCTCACAGTCCAGTGCCGCATGCGGACGGCAAAACCAGCATTCTGTCGGCGCCGAAGCAGTTTCCTTTTCGGACCATCGTGGTGGCCACGGATCTGTCGGATGAATCTTCCGCGGCTCTGCGGTGCGCACAGGTCCTTGCCCGCACGCAGAAGGCGATGCTGTTGCTGGTGCATGTCATCGATCCGGTGGGCTACGCGTTTCCAGCCGGTGTGCCGGCATCGCTGGACCGCGACGCCGCGGCGCGCGAAGAGCTGAATCGGATTGAATCGGAGGTGCGGCAGCAGGGCATTGCCGTGCATTCGCGCGTGGAGACGGGAATTGTCTGTGAACGCATTCTGCTGTCGCTGCGGGACCATCGCGCTGCGCTGCTGGTGCTGGGCACCCGGGCCGTCACCGGAGCGGGGCGCGCCGCGCTGGGAACCGTAACGCGGCAGCTCATGGTGCATTCACCCTGTCCGATCCTGACGGTGCCCGCGGATGACCCGAAAAACCCGCGCCACTTCGGGCAATGGAACAATGTGCTTTCAGCAACGGACTTCTCTCCGGCTTCGCTGAGCGCTCTGCATTATGCGCAACGTGTAGCAGGCCGGCACCTGATCGTGCTGCATTCTGCGCGCTGCGGCCGCCATGAAGAATGCCCGAACTGCCTGGAGCGGCTGCGCTTTCTCGCTCCCTTCAACGAAGTGCACGGGCTTCCGGTCGATCATGTGGTAACGGGAGGCGATCCGGCGAAGGCGATCATCCAGGCGGCGGCGCACCTCGAGCCGGATCTGATCGTTTTGGGAGCCCCTTCGCCGGAGCATCGGGCGATGGACCCGGAAGCCAGCACAGTAGTGAGGGTGATCGCCGAGGTATCGGCGCCGGTGCTGATGGTTCCGGAGGACCGGGCGCGTTACGGCGAAGAGGTCATCGAGCAGGTCGCGACCGCGCTCTGAGGCTGGCTGCGGCCGCGAGCCGCGGCGTCACGAAAGGGTTTTGCCTGGTTCGGTGTGGATAACTTCCACTCCACTTCCGGCGAGTTCCTGTTCGAGCGCGGCGGGCGTGCCGGTGAGCGCCGGGAAAGTTCCGAAGTGAATGGGGAGAACGGCCTTTGCGCCAACATATTTGGCAGCGACGGCGCCGCCCTTCGGCCCCATCGTGTAGTGATCGCCGATCGGCAACATCGCAATCTCAGGATGGTGCAGATCGCGGATGAGCTGCATGTCGGAGAAAACGCTGGTGTCGCCAGCGTGATAAAGCACAGGGCCATTCTCAATGGTGATGACAAAGCCGGCTGGTTCGCCGCCGTAGATCACCCGGTCGCCGTCCTGAATGCCTGAGGAGTGACGCGCCTCGGTAAGAGTGACCGTGACGTCGCCGTGCTTGTATGAGCCGCCGATGTTGATGCCGACACCCTGCTCTTCCTTCACGCCTTTCGAGTGCAGCCACATAATCAATTCGACCATGCCGACGGCAGTGGGGTGGTGTTTCTTTGCGACCGGCACGGCGTCGGCGATGTGATCCATGTGGCCGTGGGTCAGGAGCAGGAGATCAATTTTCTCGGGAAGCTTGAAACCCTTCGGATATTTCGGGTTGTGCTCGATGAAGGGATCGACCAGGATGGTGGTTCCTTTGGGCGTGGCAATCAGGACGGTGGCGTGTCCGAGCCAGGTGACAGAAGCGCCTTTGAAATCGGGCATTGAGATTCCTCCGACCTTCAGAATCGCATTTTGGCCGGTCCGTTGCCAGCGCCAGGGAAAGGGCCGCCCGCGCAGGGCGATGAGAATGCCGCGGTGTCGCTTTCTATTGTTTACCAGACACTTACTGATAAGTGGGTAGGTCGCCAGGTTCGGGCTTGCTCTTCAGGTTCAGGGACACACTTTGCGGCTTACCCAGGCGGGATCCTGGCATTCGTTGGACCCATCGGTTGGCGCGCCGAGGTCGGGGATGAATCTATCTGGATAACGGCACGTATAACAATCTGCGAGTCACCTTCGACCCGCAGATCCGACGCTAAGAACGACAGCTAACCACGGTCGATGATGTTCTGAGCCGTAGTCAGCACGGAGCGGGATCCCCAGGAGGGTGGGATCGCCGTTCCTGCAGCAAATCGAATCGCACGCGTGGTGCAGCCTCGCGTCACCACGCGCCGACGGCAGATGATCCGGAGTGTGAATATTTTCCTCGCTCCAGCGATTCTCTCGGTGAGGGTGCATCCAACTGGACACAGGCTGCTCCCTGATCCATCCCGCTGCAGATGCTCGAGGCAGTAGTCGTGGGCCTGTCGCTGATCGGAGCGGATGCCTGGTCATGGGGCTGCCGAATGGGGGAACCTCATGACTTGCAGACTTAGCTTCCTTTCGCTGAGCGTGGCGCTGTGTGCGGCAACGGTGTCAGTTCAGTTTGCCTCTGCCGAAGTGAATGCAGGCCCGGCCGATGCTGCGGTAATCAGCACGGCGCCGGTCGCATACATCTATGTCTCCAGCACTCCAAAGAACAGCAGCAACAACGAAATTGAGGCCTGGGCAGCAGCGTTCAATGGAAAGCTGACGCCCATTCCCGGTTCGCCTTTCCAGGATGATGTGAGAGCCATGGCCGTGAATGGCAAATATCTTTTCGGCGCCAACGGCCACTCCACGGATATCGACGCATACACCATTGAGGTCAACGGCGCGCTGCGCTATTCATCGTCTACCGACTACGCGCAATACAACTCGGGTGATTGCGGCTCGGCCGGCCCAGTGTTTCTCGATCACACCGGCGCATCGCTGTACGTGATGGAATACGACGGCAATAACTGCGCGAACAACGAATACCAGTCTTTTGACGTGCAGAAGGCTACGGGGAAGCTTGGGAATCTCGGCAGCGGCGCGGTGAACGACTGGATTACCCTCCCTGCCTCCTTTATCGGTAATAACGTGTATGCCTATTCGGCATCGTGTATCGGCGATATGTACTGGGGGATCTTTGGCTTTAAGCGAGGCAGCAACGGACTGCTTACCGAGATCGGCAACAGCAAGACTCCCACACCGAAGCAAGGGGACTTTTATTGTCCTGCGCAGGCTGCTGCCGATCCGACAAATCATGTAGCAATCACCATGCAGGCGGTCAACGGCCAGGAATTCACCGCCGATGGTCCCACACAACTTGCCACCTATACCGCCGCAGGCGACGGAACCCTGACAACCAGCAGCACGGTAGCGAATATGCCCACGACGGCGGTCGGGAGCGTAGCGGATATCAACATGGCGCCTTCCGGCAAACTGCTGGCGGTGGGCGGTTCAGGCGGACTGCAGATCTTTCACTTCAACGGCGCGAATCCCATCACCCAATACACGGGCCTGCTGACGAAGGACGCCATTTCGCAATTCTTCTGGGACAACAACAACCACCTCTATGCAATCAGCTCCTCCGCTGGAAAGCTGTTCGTCTTCACTGTGACGCCAACCGGCTACAGTCAGGCGCCCGGTTCGCCATACAGCATCAGCAGCCCCAACGCCATCATCGTTCAGCCTAAATAGCAGAATTGATTGATGTCGCCAGCGCGCCGGACCCGACTGCGGGTGCGGCGCTTTTTTTGGCCGGAGAGACCGGATTGACAGCGGGGGGTGGGGGGGGTACCGTTGTCGCCATGAGCGAAGAAAAGGCGAATACGCTCTTTCCCATCCTCCCTTCCGGCCCCGTCGGCATCGCACGGCTGGCGGCGGAGGGGTGCGCCGCCGACCAGGGGCATCTGATCGAGTTTCGAACCATCGAGACGCGATCCATCCTGAACCGCTGCGAGTCGAAGCGAAAGCTATATTTCACGTGGAGTATCAATCCCTATCGCGGATGTGAGTTTGGCTGCCGCTACTGCTACGCGCGCTATACGCACGAGTTCATGGAAAAGCGCGACCCCGAGCAGTTCGAACGCGAGATTTACATCAAGCAGCACGCGGCCTGGCTGCTGCGGCAGGAGCTGCGCAGGGTCCAGCCCGGTGAATATATCGCATTGGGAACGGCAACCGATCCTTATCAGCCGATCGAGCGGCGGGCGAAGGTGACGCGGAGCCTGCTGGAGGTCTTCGCGGAGTATGAGGGACTCCGCCTGGGTATTGTGACGAAGTCGACGCTGATCGACAGGGACATCGACCTGCTGGTGCGGATTGCGGCGCGTAATCGGCTGACGCTGCATCTGACCATCACCACGCCCGATGCGAAGCTGGCGCGGATCCTGGAGCCGCGGGCTCCACGACCGGATCTTCGGTTTCGCACCGTATCGCGGCTGAGGTCGGCGGGGCTGCGCACCGGTATCCTGTGTTCGCCGCTGCTGCCGGGGATCACTGACAGGGCGGAGGCTCTGGAGGGGATGGCGCGGCGGGCGAAGAAGGCAGGAGCGAATTTTTTTGCAGCCCAGCCGCTGTTTTTGAAGCCGTGCTCGCGGCCGGTATTCATGCGGTTCATCCAGGAGCATTTTCCGCAGCTGGAGAAGGAATACGCAGCGCGGTATGGACAGCAGGCGTTTGTCTCGAAGGCGTATCAGGAGCGAGTGGCGGCGCTGGTGCGGGCTACGGTGCGCAAGCATGGCCTGGAGCCTCGCTTCGCTGAATCGCTGACGATGGAACCAGGCAAAATGCCGCAGCCGGCATGGCCGCTGCAGAACGAATTATGGCCGAAGGCAGGTACGCGGGCACGGTCTGCCTGATGGGCGCATGGCCCGCATGGGCCATCGCATTTCATGTTCCCATGGTTGCGGTTACAGGCTGCGTTGCGTATAGTGCGAGCAAAGAAGGAAGTGCAACGCAGAGAGGGGATCGAAGAGGATGCCAGGTGGAGACGCCGCAGCTGTGATCGGGAAATCGGTGCAGATACGGGGCGAAGTGAAGGGCAACGAAGACCTGTTGGTGGAGGGTCTGGTAGAAGGCACGATCACGTTGAGCGACAGCCGGCTGACGATCGGCTCGAAGGCGAATGTGAAGGCCAATGTGACGGCCCGCGATGTCGTGGTGCAGGGCGGATTGCAGGGCGACATTAACGCAACCGGCAGAGTGGATCTGCGAGCGGGCAGCAATATGACCGGGGATATCCACGCGGCTCGGCTGTCGATCGAGGAGAACGCGTTCTTTT
The DNA here is from genome assembly GCA_963825195.1 of uncultured Acidobacteriota bacterium. Lineage (GTDB taxonomy): Bacteria > Acidobacteriota > Terriglobia > Terriglobales > Acidobacteriaceae > Palsa-343. Next base: position 479,306 of record CAWGSD010000005.1, on the reverse strand, counting down.
CCGGGAAGGTGGAATTAAACGCATCGGCTGCTGCAGGAACTCCAGCGGCTCGTTAAGACCGCATCGTTTCGCCCACAACTCGCCAAGAAGCAGCGGCTCCGCACCTGGTTGGGTACGGAGCCTTTTTCCTGCGTTCAACTCGTGCTGGGCTACTCCGATACGTGGAGTGTCGCGTTGAGGGGGGTGTCGGCCGAGGAGGCTCCTGCGAGGATCTGGTAGTCGCCGGGCGAGAGGGTCCAGCCATTCTTCGCGACATCGAAGATAGAGAGAAGCGTCGGATCGAGTTTGAGGTGCACCGTCTTCGATTCGCCTGCGCCGAGATCCACGCGTTCCCAGCCGACCAGGCGCCTGAAGGTCGATTCCCCGGTGGAAGTGGGCAGGACGGCATAGACCTGCGCGACTTCGGTGCCGGCACGGTCGCCACTGTTGCGGACAGTGAAAGTAACGGAGCGGTCCGATTCGTCGACGCTGAGGCCGGAGAAATCAAACGTTGTGTAGGAGAGGCCGAAGCCGAAAGGGAAGAGCGGCGTAATGTGCTCTGACTCGAACCACTTGTAGCCAACCCGGACACCCTCGGTGAGGTTGGCATCGAAGGGCGGAAGCTCTTCGCGATGATGTTTGGCTTCGGGCATGCCGCCGGGTCCGGCTTCGAGGTTCATGCCGGGAACCTGCGGCCGCGGAAGCTGATCGTCGCTTTTCGCGAAGGTGATGGCGAGGCGGCCGGAAGGATCGACGTCGCCGAAGAGAATGCTGGCGAGAGACTGGGCGCCGCCAATGCCGGGAAACCAGGTCTCCACGATACCCTGCACGTGATCGGCCCAGGGCATGGCAACCGGGCCGCCGTTCTCGAGGACGACGATGGTACGGGGGTTCGCGGCGACGACGGCGTCGACTAAAGCGTCCTGCTTACCAGGCAGCGCAATCGTGGCCGCGTCCATGCCTTCGCGCATGGGCTGATTCACGAAGACGATGGCAATCTGGGAACTGCCGGCGAGCTTCGCGGCGGCGGCGGGATCGGTGCCTTCGTTGAACTCGATATGCGCGTTGGGAGCGTGGGCGCGGATTTCTTTGAGCGGCGAAGAGGGGAAGTAGACGGTTTCGCCCCAGTACGCACTGCCGGGATGCTGGTTAATGGCGTTGCCGCCGGGCGCGTCGACCTGTGCCGAGCCGCCGCCGCTGAGCACACCTGCGTCGGCATGCGAGCCGATGAGGGCGATGGACTGAACATTGGCGGAGAGCGGGAGAATGTGCTCCGCGTTCTTCAGCAGCACGATGCTTTCGTCGGCGATGTGCTCGGCATCATCGCGGCCGCGAAAGGGATCCACGACTTCGGTTTGGGGCGGATTGTCGATGACGCCAGTGGCAAACATGCTGCGCAGGACGCGGTGCACCATGTCATCGAGACGCGCCTGTGCAACCTGACTGTTCTGAACGGCTTGCTTCAGGGGCGCGCCGAAATACTGCGATCCGGGCTCCTCCTGATCGAGGCCGGCGTTGGCGGCCTTCACGGTGGAGTGCGTACCACCCCAGTCGGACAACACAAAACCCTTAAAGTCGAAGTCCTTTTTCAGTACATCATTCAGGAGATAGTCGTTTTCACAGGCCCAGTCGTCGTTGGCGTTGGGCGCGCCTTTCACCGTGACTTTGTTGTAGGCGCACATCACGCCGGCAGGATGCGCGAGGTCGATGGCGATCTGAAAGGCGAGCAGGTCGCTTTCCCGCGCCGCTCGCTCGTCGATGATTTCGTTGACGATGTTGCGGCCGGTTTCCTGGTCGTTGAAGGCGTAGTGCTTAATGTCGCCCATCACCTGGTTGGACTGCACGCCCATCGCCAGTTCACCGACCATGGTGCCGGCGAGCAGCGGATCTTCCCCGGCGTATTCGAAGTTGCGGCCGTTGCGCGGATCGCGCGCCAGGTCGACGCCACCGCCGATGGACATGTTGTAGCCGGTTTCGCGCAGCTCGCGGCCGATGACGGAGCCGTAGAGAAAAAGGGCATCCTTATCCCAGCTGCAGGCGGCGCCGAGAACGGAAGGCAGCAGCGTGGCATAGTGGCTGCCCTGTGCGGCGAGGCGAATGCCCACGGCGGAGTCGGCCATATTGATGCCGGGGACGCCGAGACGCGGTACACCCTGCACATAGCCGGCGCCGCCGAGGGAACCCTTCGGAATCTCCGCGTCGGCGCGCAGGCCGTTCCAGCCAGTACCGTGGACGAAATTCATCTTCTCGTCGAGGGTCATTTCCTTCATGACGAGATCGGCACGCTGGTCGGGGGTGAGGGAGCGATTCATCCAGGGACGGTTGGCCGCCGCAGGCTGATTTTGTGGAAAGGCAGAAAGACCGGCGAAGAAAACCGCAGCGCTCGAGCAAAGCAGCACGCGCTTCGGAAATTTACCGAACAGGCTCATGGGCTCCTCGTGTCGAATGCAAATGCTATCTTCACGCTTGAATAAGCGTCAAGCTGAATCGATTGAGCATTGGACTTTTCGCGAACTTCAGGGGCCCCCGCAGGATCCGGAGCACTTCTCCGGCCCCTTATCCCGGTTCAATCTTCGCGGCATTTACAGGTCAGCAGAGGTGTTATGGGAGAATTAAAATTCCGGCGGGTGTGCCGATCATCCAGATGAGCACAGAAGCACCCTGTTGCAGGCTGCATCCAAAGCTAAGCGTGAGGTATTGAACGACCGATGACACTCCTCCTCGTTCAGATGACCACGGTTCTGCTCACCGCGCTCTTCTGCGGCTGGGTCGCCAGAAAGCTGGGCCAGTCACGGGTGGTGGGAGAAATCATCGGCGGAATCATTCTGGGCCCGTCCGTTTTCGGCAGGTTTGCGCCCCATGCGTCCGGCATGCTGTTTCCGCCCGCCTCTCTGGGATCCTTTGAAACCATCAGCACCATCGGGCTGGTGCTCTTTCTTTTCCTGATCGGCGCCGAACTGGACTACGAACACCTTCGCCAGCAGAAAGGTACAGCGACGCTGGCCAGCCTGATGAGCATCCTGTTCCCGTTCGTCATCGCGATATGCGTGGCCCACTCTCTGCGTATTCGATTTGCGCCGAATGGCATTGGCAGCTTTCCGTTCGTGCTTTTCCTGGGCATATCGATGAGCATCACCGCCTTTCCGGTACTGGCCCGCATTCTGGAGGAGAGGCGGCTGCAGGGTACGTCGCTGGGCACCACGGCTTTGATGTGCGCCGCCGTCGATGATGTCTGCGCGTGGTCCCTGCTCGCCATTGGACTGACGCTGCTGCCGCACGGCGAAGATTCGGCCTCGCTCGGTTACCGTCTGCTGGGGCTGGGCGGATACCTGGTCATCATGCTGTTCGTCATTCGGCCCCTCGGTGCGTGGCTGGTTTCTCGGCGCAAGACTCCGATCCTCTCGTATGAGCTTTTGGGCATTGTGGTTGCGGTGGTACTCGCTTCCGCGGCCGCGACCGAAGCCATCGGAGTGCATCCGCTCTTCGGCGCTTTTCTGGCGGGAGTGTGCTTCCCGCGAATCGAGCAGTGGCAGACCGCAATTCGCACACGACTCGATATGATTGTGTCCATCCTCCTGCTTCCGCTGTTCTTTGCGCTCACCGGCATGCGCACCCGCCTCGACCTTCTTAGTGGCGAGAGGATCTGGCTGTGGACCGCAATCGTGCTCCTGGCGGCGGTGTGCGGAAAGTTAGGGGGGGCAGCTCTGGCGGCGCGGTGGACCGGGCAATCGTGGCGCGATGCTTTGGCTCTCGGAGCGCTGCTCAACACGCGCGGCCTGGTGGAACTGGTTGTGCTGAATATTGCCTACAACAAACACGTCTTTTCGCCCACGCTGTTCACCATGCTGGTGGTCATGGCGCTGGTGACGACCATGATCACTACGCCGATCCTCGACCTGCTGAGAATTGAGAACGCGGGAAAAGAGGTGGAGGACCTCGCTGTAGTACGAGCTGCGTAGCGCAACCGGCGGAAAAGATCTCGCCGGCTGATCGCTATTTCTGCACGAAGAACTCGGACATATCGGGCGCCTTCGCGGCGGCGCCCGGCGGATTGGGCAACCCAAGCATCTCCATCACCGTGCGCAGCATGCTTTCGTGCTGATAGAGCGTGGCAGAAGCCTGTTGATAGCCGCTCTGGACAGCAGGTCCCCAGAAAACCGGAGCGACATGCCCACCACCATGGCTGGTGTCGCTGGTGGCAGCTTCATCGAAGTCCACGATCAGCACGCCGTCGCCTCCCGGCTGAAACGCAGAATTGTTGGACAGTGGACTCACAACGTTGGTCTGCAACCAGGTATCTGCCTGGTGTGGCGTGCCGGTGTGCGCGTCGTCGTCGATGTTCGGGACGATGAAAGAGAATTCCGGCAGGGTTCCGTCGGCAAGGTCGGCGGCGAACTCCGTAAAGGGCCAGATCACTGCGTTCGCCAGCTGCGCGCTGTCGGCAACATCGGAGAGCATCGCGAACGGATTGTGGCGGATCAGATAGAGGCCGGTATTGCCGCCGAGGTATCCCTGGGAAATGCCTTCGGCATAGACGCGGAAGGTAATGCCGTCGGAGAGCATGCGTCGCGCGATGTTATCGACGTTCCATACTGTGGTGGAATTGTCGTCGTTGGTCAGTAGCTGACCAGTAGTCAGCATGAAGTAGTTGCCGATGGAGGGATGCGTATCGGCGTAGTAGTTGGTGGGCAGAGCGCCGCTGGTGATGAGGCTGTTCAGCGCGGGCCAGTCGCTGGTATTGCCGACGATGGTGGAATAGCTCTGGTTCTCTTCCATCACCATGACTACGTGTTTGCTGGCCGGAACCTGGAACTGGATGGCGATCGAGGCAGAGCCGGATTTTGATGCATCCTGGGTGCTGGTTGCGGTTGCCGTCACGGTGCCGGCGGATGCGGGTGCGGTGAACAGGCCAGTGGAACTGATTGAGCCCGCGCTGGCAGACCAGGTGACGGCGGAGCTGTAGCTGCCCGTGCCCTGCACGGTTGCCGTGCATTGGGAGGTGCCGTTGGGAGCGACTGTGGCGGGTGCGCAGCTTACAGCAACGGAGGTGATGGTGGAGGCAGCGGACTGCACCGTGATTTTGGTGGTGCCAGATTTTGTTGAGTCCTGGGTGCTGGTGGCGGTGACGGTTACATTCGCAGCCGACCCGGGCGCCGTGAACAGCCCGTTCCCATTGATGCTGCCCGCGCTGGCCGACCAGGTGACGGCGGAGCTGTAGCTGCCTGTGCCCTGTACTGTCGCAGTGCACTGCGAAGTTGCGCTGGGAGCCAGCGTTGCCGGCGTGCAGGCTACGGCGACCGAGGTGATGGTCGACGACCCAGGGGAGGAAGAGGAACTGCCAGGGCCTGCTCCTCCGCAGGCGGTGATCGCGGCGAGGAACGAAAGAGCCACCAGGGCAGACGCGTGGTGAGTGTTCAAGCTCCTGCTCCCCGAATTGAGATGCACGGGAGCGGATAAACGGGAAATGAAGGTTGGTTCATCCTGCGGACCGCCGGAGCGGCCCGCAGAAGAAGTTATCGGGCTGTGGCGGCTGCCTGCTGATATTCCTCGTAGGGGCCCTTGAAGTCTTCGATGGCACCCTGCTCGAAGTGCCAGATGCGCGTCGCGACTTCATCGATGAGGTCGTGGTCATGGGTTACGAGCAGGACCGTGCCCTCGTACTTCTGCAACGCAATATTGAGTGCGTTGATGGACTCGAGGTCGAGGTGATTGGTCGGCTCGTCCAGGATGAGCAGGTTGGGCTTGAGCAGCATGAGCTTGCAGAAGAGCAGGCGAGCGGCTTCACCCCCGGAGAGCGCAGCGGTGGGCTTGAGGCCTTCTTCGCCGCGGAAGAGCATTTGGCCGAGGATGCCGCGAATGTCTTCGGTGGTGGCCTTGGCGTCGAACTGACGCAGCCAGTCCACCACCGTCGTGCCGGGTTCGATGACGCCGGTGTGATCCTGCGGGAAGTACCCGATCTGGACTTCGTGGCCCCATTTCACCGTGCCGGCGTCGATGGAGAAACCTTTCTCTGCCTGGTCGGGAACATTGGCCAGCAGGGACTTGAGCATGGTGGTCTTGCCCTGGCCGTTGCGGCCCATGAGGCCGATTTTTTCACCACGCATGATGCCGGCGGTGAAGCCGTCGATGACCGTCAGGTCGCCGTAGGTCTTCCGGATGCCCTCGAAGTCGACCACGTATTTGCCGGAGGGGCGGTTCTGGTCAAAGCGAATGTAGGGGCGCGCGATGTTGGAGCGGGCCAGCTCGGTAGTCTGCAGCCGCTCCACTTCCTTTTTGCGGCTGGTGACCTGGCTGGAGCGGGTTCCGGCAGAGAAGCGGGCAATGAATTCATTCAGCTGCGCGATCTTCTTTTCACGCTGTGCGTTTTCCGATTCGAGGCGCGAGCGGATCTGGGTTTTAGCCAGAACCATGTCATCGTACCCGCCGGTGTAGGTGATGATCGTTTGGTAATCGATGTCGGCGATATGGGTGCAGACGCTGTTGAGGAAGTGCCGATCGTGGGAGATGGTGATCAGCGTCCCCTCGAAGCGTCCGAGGAAGTCCTGCAGCCAGTGGATCGAGTCGAGATCAAGATAGTTGGTGGGCTCATCGAGCAGCAGAGCCCGGGGTTTACCGAACAGCGCCTGCGCCAGCAGGACGCGGACCTTTTGGCCACCCTGCAACTCGCCCATTTTGCGCTCGTGCAACTCGTCGGGGATGTCGAGCCCCTGGAGCAGCACGGCGGCGTCGGATTCAGCGGTGTAGCCGTCCTCTTCGCCGACTACGCCCTTGAGTTCGGCAAGACGCATGCCATCGTCGTCGGTGAGCTCAGCCTTTTCGTAAATTTTGTCACGCTCTTCGAGGGCGGCCCAGAGCGGCTTGTTGCCCATGATGACGGTATCGATGACACGGAAGGCGTCGAAAGCGAACTGATCCTGGCGGAGGACGGAAAGCTTTTTGGGACGGACAACCGTGCCCTTCTGCGGATCCAGATCGCCGGAGAGGATCTTCATGAACGTGGTTTTGCCGGAGCCGTTGGGCCCGGTGAGGCCGTAGCGTCGGCCAGGGGTGAAGGTCGTGGCGACGTCCTCGAAGAGGACTTTTGCGCCGTAGCGCATGGTGACATTGCTGACGGAAATCATTCTGCTCTCAGAAAATGGGGATACTTCAAGGATATAAGATGCGCCCCGGCGCGGGTGGTCGCCGGCGGGCGTTTTCATGCAAGGCGGCTGGTTGGTTATACTTTGCGGTGGCAATGAAGATTCTTGTCTGCATCAAGCAGGTTCCGCAGAAGGACGCCCCGCTGCGGCTCAACGAGAGCGCGAAGTGGATTCGGGACGACGTATCGTGGGAGACCAACGAGCCGGACGCCTACGCACTGGAAGAGGCGCTGCGACAGAAGGAAAAGCACGGCGGGGAAGTGGCAGTGATCACCGCCGGGCCGGCACGGGCGCAACAGGTCCTCCGGGAAGCCCTGGCCAAGGGAGCGGACCGAGCGATTCACCTCGAGGATGACCGTTTTGCGCAGCTGGACGCGGCCAACACGGCGCGGGCGATCGCTGCGGCGATCGAGGGCGAGAACTTCGACCTGATCGTGACCGGACTGCAGTCCGATGATTTCGGCGCCGCGCAGACGGGCGTACTGCTGGCGGAAATCCTGGGGCTTCCTCACGCGACCATCATTATCGGGATTGAGAAGACAGACGGCGGGCTGCGACTGAAGCGGGAGCTGGAGGCCGGCCATTATCAGCACATCGAGATGCCGATGCCGGCGGTGCTGACCATTCAAAGCGGCATCAACAAGCTGCGGTATGCCACCCTGATCGGCATCAAACAGGCGAAGATGAAGCCGCTGCGCAAGGTGGCCTGGGCGGATGTGGAGGGTCGGCTGAGCAAGAGCATGCAGCGCATCGAGCGGCTGTATGTGCCGGGAAGCCAGAAGCAGACACGGCGCATCGAGGCTCCGGCGGCGGAAGCGGCGAAGCAGGTGGTGGAGTACCTGAAAAACGAAGCTCGCGTAGTCTAATATGGTTACCATCCATTGCGTTAAGGAGACAGATTTACGATGGCCAATCTGAACATCCCGCCGGAAGAACGGAATCTGACGCCGGCCCAGGTCGAGCAGCTGGATAAGCGGCGGCGCTGGGGGCTGACGATGCAGGTGATCGCGGGGCAGTTTGCGTTCTTCGCCGTGCTGCTGCTGTTGTGGACGGGGCAGGATCTGACTTATTCGCCCGGATGGGTGCATCCGATGTTTTATTACAACGTGCTGGCCGGTTTAGCGGCGATAGCTTTCGGCACGTACGGGACATGGCTGCGGCGTGGTCGTCTGCACGAATACTGAGGACTGGCCGTCCAGGCAACAGTCAGGCGAGCAACGAATCGACATTATTCGGAAGGATGAAAGGGGAGCTGCGGCTCCCCTGACGCGTGTATGGCGGATTCGATTCTGGTAGTGGCAGAGCAGCGGGATGGAAAACTGAACCGCGTTTCCTTCGAAACCATTGCGGCGGCACAGGCCATCGCGAAGCAAACCGGCTGGGCAGTAGAGGTCGTGGTGCCGGGGAGCGGCATCGCAGCGCTGGGGCAGGAGCTTGCCGCGAAGGCAGTTGCGAAAGTCTATGCGCTGGATGCGGACGCATTAGCGGCCTACACGTCGGACGCGTACGTGTATGCGCTGAAGCAGTTCATTGCAGAGAAGCAGCCGAAGCTGGTGTTGTTTCCGCATACCTACCAGGTCCGCGACTTCGCCCCGCGGCTGGCGCTCGCGCTCGATCGGACGCTGATTTCGGATGCTACCGGGTACAAGTATGAAAGCGGAGCGCTGCTGTTTACGCGGCAAATGTTTCAGGGCAAGTTTGCCGCCGATGTTTCCTTTGGCGGTGACGCTCCCTGGATGGCGACGGTGCAGATCGGTGCCTTTCGAGGCGACCAGGTCGAATCCGGATCGGCTTCGGTGGAGACGGTGGCCGCAGCCGTAGCCGACGGTGCACCCCGCGTGACCCCGCACGAAGTCTTCCAGGAAGCAAAGCAGACCGTCGATCTCTCCCAGGCGGAGGTCATCGTGGCCGTCGGGCGGGGCATTAAGGAACAGAAGAACCTGGCGCTGGCGGAGAATCTGGCAGCGGCGTTGGGCGGCGAGGTGGCCGCTTCACGCCCCATCTGCGACAACGGATGGCTGCCGCTGGATCGACAGATTGGGTCATCGGGGCAAACGGTCGCGCCGAAGCTGTATATCGCGCTGGGTGTGAGCGGGGCGATCCAGCACATCGTGGGCATGAAGGGCGCGCGGACGATTGTGGCTATCAACAAAGACCCGGAAGCGCCGATCTTTGAAATTGCCGACGTCGGCGTGGTGGGCGATTTGTTTCAGGTGGTTCCAGCGCTGACCGAAGAAGTGAAGAAAGCCAAGAGCAGCCGGTAGCTGGCAGCTCACAGCTGAGAGCCAGGTGGCGAAGAAGGGGCCAAAAATCGGTTAGCTAAAAGCCGGTCAGCTAAAAACCGGTTTCGCGGGTTGCGCAGGACGATGATTCTCCCATAGAACTAAAGGTCCGGTTCTGCGCGAAGCGCGTACGCCTGGACGGCAAGTGCTCCTTATGATTCATTTCCGCAAACCCATCGAGGGCATCGAGCGGCCGCAGATGGAAGCCGATGTCGTCATCGTCGGCGGCGGTCCTGCCGGAATGGCCTGCGCGCTGCGGCTGGCGCAGCTGATCGACGCACACAACGCCTCCGGCGTCGAAGCTCCGCTCTCCAAAGAGAACATCTACGTTCTCGAAAAGTCCCGGGAGGTCGGCCAGCACTGCCTCTCCGGCGCGCTGCTCGATCCCCGCTCCATGCGCGAGCTTTTGCCTGGCTTCGAGAGGGAAGCGCCGCTGGATGCCGAGGTCACGAAGGAGTCGGTCTGGTTCCTGACGAGGAAAGGCCAGCATAAATTTCCCATCGTGCCGCCTCCGCTGCGGGATCACGGCAACTACGTCATCTCACTGAACAAGTTCGTGAAGTGGATGGGCCAGAAGGTGGAAGAGGCCGGCATCACCATCTTCACAGGATTCGCCGGCTCCGAATTGTTGTTTGAGGACCGGGCTGCTAACGTCGAGACCGCGCGGGTTGCCGGTGTGCGGACTGACGATAAGGGCGTGGATAAGGAAGGCCGGCCGAAGGGAAACTTCGAGCCCGGTTACGATCTGCGGGCAAAGATCACCATCTTGGCGGAGGGAACGCGCGGCAACTGTGCGAAGCAGCTGATTACGCGGCTGGGACTCGAAGATCCGGAGCACGCGCAGACCTACGGCGTTGGGATCAAGGAATTATGGGAGATTCCGGCAGGACGGGTCGCGAAGGGCGAGGTGATCTACACGCTGGGGTATCCGCTGACGACCCGGGAGTACGGCGGAGCGTGGGTTTATGGGATTACCGACACGCTGGTTTCAGTCGGCTACGTAACCGGACTCGACTACCAGGACGCCCGGACCGACCCCCATCATGTCTTCCAGAGCTTCAAGGAGCACCCGTTCGCCCGGCGGATTCTGGAGGGTGGCAAGATGATCCGCTACGGCGCGAAGAGCCTCCCCTATGGCGGCTGGCTGACCATGCCGCGGATCTATGGGAATGGGTGGATGCTGCTGGGAGATTCGGCCAGCTTTCTGAATTCGCAGCGGCTGAAGGGGATTCATCTCGCCATCAAGAGCGGGATGCTGGCGGCGGAGACGGCGTTCGATGCGATGCTTTCAGGGGACAGCTCGGCCGATACACTGAGCGAGTACAAGGCTGCCGTGGATGCGAGCTGGATACGGGAGGAACTGTGGCCGGTGCGCAATTTCCACCAGGGATTCGAGCACGGGCTGCTGGAAGGGATGATCGGGGCGGCGATCCAGCAGGTGTCGCGCGGCGGGAATCTGGGACCCGACAGCAAAAACCGCGCGGGTTACACGCGGATGGAGCGGCTGGACGCGACCGGCCCGGTTGATCTGCATCGGGAGCAGATGGCCGGCAACGCGCGAGGGGACGGGAAGCTAACCTTCGATCGCCTCACGGACGTTTTCCATTCCGGCACGCGGCACGATGAGGATCAGCCGACGCATCTGGTGGTCGAGGACCTGAATATCTGTACTGAGCGCTGCACGCAGGAGTACGGCAACCCATGTCAGTATTTCTGTCCGGCAGCGGTGTACGAGATGGTCGAGACCGACGGGGGTACGGCAGGCGCGGGCAGGGAATTGCGAATCAACTTCACCAACTGCGTGCACTGCAAAACCTGCGACATCATGGATCCCTACCAGATCATCACGTGGGTTCCGCCGGAAGGCGGAGGTGGTCCAAATTACGACGGCATGTAAGCGCGAACACTTGCGTGCGCCAGACCGGCGTGAGATAGTTAGATCAAATTTTCTCCGAATCCACAGGCTCCAGATCAAAAGTCGAACATGCGATTCGGAGCAGTGTTTTGCTGATTCTTTTCCGTCCTGCCCTGGGAGTGAAGAGGCCCTGAAGTATTCGTGTTGCAAACGCACGGGTGTTCTTCCGTTCGTATGTGGCGTTCTTTAACCCTGGTCTCCCTTCCCCGCGGGCGACGTCCTGTGTATTGGCTTCACGACTGAAGGCAAATGCTCCTGCCGGAGCGATGAGTTTGAACGCCGGCCGGATTGAGGAATCGGGAAGAGACTGGTATGGGCAGGAAAACATTGAGGTGTCCGGGCTGCTTTGACGTGGATGCGATTCGGCGGTCGCATTCTCGTTTGCGCGATATTCCTTTTCGCCTGCTGGGCCTGCGCGCGTATCGCTGTCTGCAGTGTTACCGGCGTTTTTATGCGTGGAAACACCCGATACGAGTGCGCGAGAATCAGGCGATAGGTTCGAAAGTAGCGTGAAGCTGGCGCCGCTGGGCGGCATCTAATAGAGTTGTAACCCATGGCGACCGCCGTTATTCCCAGCACGAAGGTCGCTCGCCCTGAAGACGCGAACCAGCGACTGAAGGACAAGTTTGGGCGGGCGATTACCGACCTGCGCGTTTCCATTACGGACCGCTGTAACTATAAGTGCGTCTACTGCCGGACCGGCAATGACGGCGCCTTGTACTCTGAATTGCCGATCGAGGACTACCTGCGCATCGCGCGGGTGTTTGTGTCCCTGGGCATCGAGAAGATCCGGCTGACCGGCGGCGAGCCGCTGCTGCGCCGGGGGCTCGCAGATCTGGTGCGGGAGCTGAGCCGCCTGCGGACACTCGACGATGCGCCGCTGGATCTGGCGCTGACCACCAACGGGCATCTGCTGGAGGAGTTGGCCGAGCCGCTGCGCGACGCGGGGCTGAGCCGCATTACCGTCAGCATGGACGCAGTGGATGCAGAGAAGTTCGCCCGCATTACCCGCGTCCCGGGCAGCTATGGGCGGGTGCTGCGTGGAGTCCGGGCCGCCATCCGCGCGGGGCTCGCACCGGTCAAGGTGAATTGCGTTCTGTTGCGCGGATTTAACGAAGACCAGATTGTTGCTTTTGCGCGCTTCTCGCGGGATGAGGGTGTGATCGTCCGCTTCATCGAGTTCATGCCGCTGGAGGAAGACCGGCTGTGGACGCCGGAGTCGGTGGTTTCGCTGAGGGAGATTGTCGAATCGCTGCGGAGCTTCCGCCCGGTGGTGCAACTGCCGCCGAATGCAGCGAGCGAGACAGCGATTCGCTATACCTTTGACGACGGCCGGGGGGAAATCGGCGTGATCGCGCCGGTGACGCAGGCCTTTTGCGGACACTGCAGCCGGGTGCGGCTGACCTCCGACGGCAAGATTCGTACCTGTCTGTTTTCGCAGTCGGATCACGATCTGTATGGCGTGATGCGCCGAGGCGGCAGCGACGACGACATGGCGGCGTTCATCCGCCGGACGATCGATCAGAAAGAAGCCAGGCACCATATCGGCGAGCCGGGATTCCTGAAGCCGTCACGCAGCATGGTGCACATCGGGGGGTGAGGGCGCCAGGCACCTCTCTTCGCCAGCGAGTTTTGCACAATGCTTCCGCTTTTCTTCCATCTTTTGCGCCGGACGTAAGAGGCCGCGTGCCGGGGGAGCCTGGCATCGGACGCTGTCTCTATAATTGACGGCGAACCATGCCACGGATAAAAGTTCCGATACAAGCCAGCATTTTTCTGCTGCCTTTGGTGGCGTTGATTGCTGGGGTAGCCAGCCTCAACGCCCATTCCGCCGATGAACCGCACAACCTGATCGAGGCCGCGCGGCTGAACGATGTAGGCGTGGCGCTGATGAACCAGCAGCTGACCGAAAAGGCGGCAGCAAAACTGGAGGAGGCGCACACTGTCGATCCGGAATCGGCGATTCCCGTGCTCAACCGCGGCATTGCGCTGCTGTACATGCAGAAGCTGCCCGAGGCGGAGCAGCAGTTGCAGCAGGCGACCAGGATGGCGCCTGATAATCCGCGGGGATGGTACAACCTGGCGCTGGCGGAGATGGACTCGGCCGATCAGAAGCAGGCTCTTGAGGACATGCAGCACGTGCTGACGATTGATGCCAGTGACGCCGATGCGCATTACTTCGTGGGCTCGCTGTATCTGAGTCTCGGGGACTTCAATGCGGCCATCGCTGCATTTCAAAGCGCGCTGAAGCTCAGGCCGCTGCATGCCTCGGCGGAGTTCGGGCTGGCGCGGGCTCTGCAGCGCGCGGGGAAGACGGAGGAGGCGCACCAGCACCTGAAGGTCTTCCAGCACCTGACGCAGACGAAGATTTCCGCTCCGCTGAGCGTCGGCTATGGTGAGCGCGGGCATTACTCCTCCATGCAGGACATGGCGGTGCCGCCCCAGCCGGCTGTCCCAATGATCCCGGTGCATTTCGAAGAAGAGAGGGTGATGCGTTTTGTTCCGTCGCATTACCAGATGGGGGCGGCACGGCAAAGCGTTGCAGGGCGAGGGCTGGGCGGAGGGGCGTGCATTCTGGACATCGAGGGCGCGGGCTCGCAGGACCTGGTGGTGATGGGCAGTGGTCCGCAGGCCATCCAGGGATATCGGAACCTGAAAAACGGATCCTTCGAGCCCATTCCCTCCAGCCAGACGGGACTGGATGCGAGCGGTGAGGGTATCGCGTGTGCGGTGGGCGACTTCGACAACGATGGCCTGCCGGATCTGGCCGTCGCGCTCAGGGACCGCCTCATTCTCTTCCGCAACCTGGGGGGCGGGAAGTTTGAGGATGTGACGGCGAAGGTGGGTATTCAGCAGCTGAACCGGCCGGCCGGCCTGACGTTTGTAGATTTTGATCACGACGGGGACGTGGATTTGTTTGTAACCGGAACGGCGATTGAAGGAAAGTCGGGAGCGAACGTGATGTGGCGCAACAACGGCAACTCCACGTTCACCGAGTGGACGGGACCGACGGGGTTGGCGGGACAGGGAAGCACCCTGCAGGCGGTGCTGTCGGACATCAACAACGATCGCGCCGTCGATCTGGTGGTGACGGGTTCCACAGGGGCGCCGACCATCTACCTGAACCAGCGTGAGGGAGCGTTCAAGCCGATGCCGCTCTACAGCGACGCGAGCCTCGCGCCGTCCCAGGGCCTGGCCGTTTTCGACTTCGACAAAGACGGATGGATGGACGCAGCTGTAACTCACGCCGGCGCGCCGGGACTGAGCCTGTGGCGGAACGTGGATGGCGAGCGGTTTGAGCGCGTGCCGTTGCCGGTCAAAGACGCGACTGGAGCGTGGGGCGTGACACCCATTGACTTCGATAACGACGGCTGGATCGATCTGGCTGCTGTGCTGCAGATCGGGGAAAAAGCCGAACTGCATGTCTATCGCAATCTTGGAGCGGACGGCGGGTCGAAGGGCTTTGAAGATGTGAGCGCGGAACTGGGCCTGGACAAGCTTCAGCTGCACGAGCCGCGCTCCGTGATTGCAGCCGACGTTGACGGCGACGGAGCGCCGGACTTGATTGTCACTCAACTCGATGGGCCTCCTGTGGTATTGCGCAATGTGGGCGGGAACCGCAACCACTCCCTGCGCATCGCGCTGAGCGGGCTCGCCGATAACAAGACGGCGATCGGCACCAAGGTCGAGGTTTTCGCCGGTGGTCATTGGCAGAAATTTGAGGTTGCCGGCGGGTCGGGCTATTTGAGCCAGGGATCGGGAGAGATCGAAGCCGGACTGGGACAGGCGGAGAAAGTGGATGTTGTCCGGCTGCTGTGGCCGACAGGCGTGCCGCAGGATGAGATCGACATTACCGCGGGCAAGGAGCTGGCGTTGAAGGAACTGGATCGGCGTGGCAGTTCCTGTCCAACGCTGTTTGCCTGGGATGGGAAGCAGTATCAGTTCATTTCTGACGTGATTGGCGCAGCGGTCGTCGGGCACTGGGTTTCGCCGACGGCGACCAACCAGAACGATCCCGACGAGTGGGTCAAGGTGGATGGGGAGAAGCTGCAGCCTCGCAATGGCCTGCTGAGCCTGCGCTTTGGCGAACCGATGGAGGAGGTCAACTACATCGATCAGCTGCGGCTCGTCGCGGTCGATCATCCTGCGGGGACAGAGGTTTATCCCGACGAGCGGTTCCTGAGTGAGCGGCCCTTTGCTTCGGGAAAGATGGTGGCAGCTGCGGCACCGCGGCCTGTTGCCGGCGCCTGGGACAACGATGGGCGGGATGTAAGGAATTTGCTGGCCGGCGAGGATCACCGGTATGTGCGAGACTTCACAAATCTCAGCTATGCGGGTTTCGCCAATTTGCACACGCTGACCCTCGATCTGGGCGCCTGGAGCCCGGAACATCCGCTGCGACTGCTGCTGGATGGCTACATCGAGTACTTCAGCGCCAGTTCGATGTATGCGGCGTGGCAGGCGGGTCTCCAGCCGATTCCGCCAAGGGTGGATGTGCAGATGCCGGATGGAAGCTGGAAGCGAGTCATCGAGGACATGGGCTTCCCGGCGGGGCTGCAGCGGACCATCGTTGTAGATCTGACCGGCAAGCTGCCCCCCGACACGCGACGGATTCGCATCAGCACCAACCTGCAGATTTATTGGGATCGGGTGCGGGTGGATAACGGACCGGAGGTGGCTTCAGGGGTTCGGCAGACGGAAGTGCCGCTGGCGATGGCGCATCTGGCGTTTCGCGGGTATCCGCAGCAGATCGAAGGAGCCACTCCAGGGGATCTGACCTATGATTACAACCGCATCAGCCAGACGGGGCCATTCCTGTGGGCGCGCGGTGTCTATACGCGCTACGGGGATGTGACGCCGCTGCTCAGGCGAGTGGACAACCAGTATGTCATCTTCGGCACCGGTGAAGAGGTGGATGCAGAGTTCAGCGCGGGCGCATTGCCGCCACTCCCGGCGGGTTGGCAGCGGGATTATTTCTTTTATGCGAATGGCTTTGTGAAGGACATGGACTTCTGGGAGGCATCGCCGTTCACCGTTGCCCAGATGCCGTTCCATGGCATGACCCGCTACCCGTACCCCGGAGGAGAACATTATCCGGAGACTTCGCTGACGGACCGCTACATGCTGAACTGGAACGACCGCTTTGAATCAGGAGCGAAACTGCAGCGCTGGGATTTCGATTATCGGCGAGCGGAGGAAAGACCGATTCAGTAGCCAGGTCAGATCACGGATCGGCAGGGACGGATCGAGTCGCTCCGCAGCTGAATTGAGCTCGCGCAGATCCGGGAGAGATGCCCGATTGGGGGAGAGGTGTTCAGGGTAGGCAGGACTGGCGGTGCAGGAAATGCACTGGGGCAGACGAGGGCGGGTTCAGCGCACCCGGAGAGCGACCAAAATCAGCAGCGCGGCAGCGGTCTGCGCCATCAGCACGATACTGAGGCGGACCCGGTCAAGAAAGGCGAATCCGGGGGCCCCGGCGGCGATTTTCAGGCTGAGACGCCGGTAGAGCGAATACCAGGAGTAGGCCAGGACGATACCAAGAAGGTCGATCAGGGCGAGCCAGAAAGGAGACATGGGCAGTGCCCGCGCATAGACGTCTGCCGGCGGATGACGAAGCATGATCCACCGGAAAAGCCAGGGAAACACGATCAGACCACCAGCTTCAACCAGGGCAAAAAACATAAAAACTCGGGCATGACCCTCGAACTGCCCGTGGTAAGGTCCAAACGCCGCTGCAGGGGTTGCCATCGTAGCTACCGTATTCATGGGAAAATTTGATGCAATTTTAATAGAAGTGGAGACGCGGATCTGCCTGTGGCGCCTTCGAATTGCATTTGCAATAGTGAGATGATGCGGCGGGCTCTATTCGTTACAGACAAAGTGCACAACTCGTGCATTGAGGGAGTTTCTGCAGGTCACGTGCTCGGCTCACTCGAACTGGTTACCGTGGTTATTCCGTTGAGTTACCTCAAGTTAGAGAAGATGGTTACGGCAGATCGTGGCGGCCATTCATGCCGCAAATTTGCGGAGAGCCAGCGCGCGCGACGGCTGAGCTGCAAAGCAGATCTCCCTTGCGGGATCAAAGATCGCGATAGCTGCGCTGATAGGTCTGGGTAATGCGGTCGTGCCAGCCGAGGGAGTCCTCGTCGAAGAGCGCCCACAGAAAACCGAGGCCGAGCGGAAGAGCGGAGAGCATCTGTGCGCCGATGCGGCCCCGCATAGCTCCGCGGGTGGGGTTCTCGTCGTCGAAGGTGCACAAGGCGATTTTTGCGTAGCGCATGCCGGGTGTGGCATCGGAGAGCCCGAAGAAGACGAGCTGATACAGGATCCACATCGCCAGCAGAGTGATGGCGGCGCCGGCCGCGGCGATCCGCCCCCCCGGGAAATGAGTCGTGCAGACGGCAAATACCGCGACGAAGACGAGAAAAGCGGCGAGGGTGAGGGCCACATCGACGACGCCGGCCATGGCGCGGTCCTCCAGCGGGGCGACGTGCAATTGAACGCCGTCGAGCAGGGAAGCGCTGGAACCGGACTTTGACTGTGGCAGGGGCCCCTCCGCGTCCAGCTGGATAGAATGCCATTCTTGCACAGATTGCCGGGGGGGCGCGTCCTCCGCACGGGCGGCAGACGCTGCAGGCAGCGCCCTGTCGGGCTCTGCTTCGAAGATGCGCAGAGGCGAGCCGCTGAAGAGGTCGCCAGAGGCGGATTCGAGGGTACCGGAAGGCGTGCTGGACGCCGAGGAATCTGCAGATGACTCTTCGCGCAGTGGCCCTTCGGCGAGACGAGGACGTGCTTTGCGGGGTGCGATCAGCTCGCGTGGAAATTCGATGACGCGCGCGGGAAGTGCCCTGGCGGGTTCCACGAGGGCTTCCTGGAAGGGGTCGAGCAGGCCGACGGCGGCTGGCGACAGGGACGCGTCGTTTCGTGCGCGGATGGGCACGCGCGCCTCCGCGGGCGTAGAGCGCGGAGCGGGCAGGGAGTCGGTACTGACCGAATAGCGGATGAGGTCCGGCTGCCAGGGTTCGGGAGCGGGTGCCGGAGCATGATCCGATGCAGCGTAGTCGACATCAGAAGAGGGGTGGTTATCCCAGAGAAGCTCGCCGGCATCATGCGACTCGAGGGCCGCTCTGGCGGCGGCTTCAGCGACGGCCTGGACGGCAATCTGCGCAGCAGCTTTGGCTGCAGCTTCCGCCGCGGCGTACGCGGCGGCTTCGGCAGCTGCTTTCGCGGCAGCCTGGGCAGCCAGCATTTCGCGATAGGAGGGAACCCGGGAGTAGCGTTCGGCGACACGCGCAGCAATCGTGGAAGAGGCCGCGGCCTCCATACCCGGCAGGGCCGGCTGGTTTTCGGTCGCGCGCGGCCGGCGGGTACGATGAGCGCGGAGCCGCTCGCTCACCTCGTTCTTCCAGGCGGGGGCGACGGCCGGTGCGCTCTCATGGCCGGAAGCCGGTGCAGGTCGGGACGGCAGAGTGGAAGTACTCAAAATCAATCCTCGCGGAGTTGCTGCTCAAAAGCACCGGCGCAACTATGCCGGCGAAAGGCCGTCTGTGTCGGTATCGGGACAGACAGCAAAAAGAGAAAAGAAGGCGGCGAAGACTGGATCCGCAGAGCCTGCCGGAAATCCGGCGAAGACGCCGCGGATGCGCATCTACCGATCACTGGCCAACCTCCAATGAGCGTGAGATCGGGAGAAAATCGCCCGTCGCACCAGGAACAGCAGCGCGAGGGTGACCGAATTTTCGAGCCAGAGCGGCGGGGTCCGTACGCGCCGGAGAATCAGCATCCTGCTTTGCTATGCTGGAGATGCCCCGCGCGATGAGAACCCGCTTGCTTTGGTGTATCACGCTGTATCTGCTGTGTCATCCGCGGCTTGGGGCACAGACGGTAACCACGCAGTTTCCCCCCGGCAATTCAGCCCCGCAGCCGGTCGATTCCAGCCCCGCAGAGCTGCCGGACGATCCCAGCCAGCAAAGTTCGCTTCCCGAGGCGCACGTGGTGCCCCAGCCGCCGCCAGGGGTACCGGTCCGGATCATCGCCGACAGGCAGACACGGCAGGAATCGAAGACGGGTAACCTCTACACCCTGGACGGCAATGTCGTCATTTATTACCGGCACTACATCGTGCATGCGGATCATGCGACCTATGACGACGGGACCGGGGAAATCGACGCGCGGGGCAACATGATGATCGATGGCGGCCCCGACGATGAACATTTCGTCGCCAGCCATGGCACCATGAACGCCCAGAAGGAGACGGGGGATTTCTTTGATGTGGAAGGCACCATCGGCGCGGAGCGGAATGCGCGGGGAAGGATGGTGTTTACGGCACCGAATCCCTTCGCGCTGACCGGGAAAGAGGTGCTGCAGGAGGGCCGCGGCCACTACAAAGTGATCCACGGCACGATGACCTCCTGCCGGTTGCCCAAGCCGGACTGGAGGATCCTGTCGCATGCAATCGAGCTGAATAACGGTGTCGCGAAGACCAGCAACGGCTTCTTCGAGGTCTTTCGGGTGCCGGTGTTTTATCTGCCCTATATCAGCCACCCGGTAGCAGAACAGCGGCAGTCGGGCATCCTGCTGCCGTATTACGGTTTCAACAACACCTATGGACAGGTGGTGGGCACGGGGTTTTATCTGACCCTGGGCCGCAGCGCCGATCTCACCCTGGCGACGCAGTACTACTCGAAGCGCGGCTTCGCTCCGAATGGGCTGTTTCGATACAAGGGAAGGGGCGAGGATTTCGCAACCTTCCACTTTCACAGTCTTCTGGATCACGGCTTGCTGGAGCCGAACGGAACCAGGGTAAACCAGGGCGGCATCGATCTGGTGGGCGACGGGCGCTATGACTGGACCGACCACACCCGCGGGATTATTGACGCGGAATATTTGAGCTCCTATGTGTACCGGCTGGCATTCGAGGAAATTTATGCCATCGCCATCAACTCCGAGGTGAAGTCCCAGGCCTATGTGACCCACGAGGATCGGGACATGTGGGCCAGCCTGCGCATCAACCGGTACCAAAACTTCCAGAATGCCAACATCGTGGGCGACGAGGTTCGCATTCTCCACCTGCCGCAGATCGACGTGGAGGCGGCAGACCGGCGGCTGGGAGGAGCAGACAGCGTTTCGCCGCTGACCTGGGGTTTCAGCGGATCGGCAGCGGCGCTTTCGCGGTATGACTATCCCAGCTTCCGCACGTCGGCGGAAGTGCCGCGCGTGGACTTCTATCCGCGGCTCGGGATGCCGCTGCATTTCGATGGCTGGACCTTCAGGCCGGATGCCGCATTTCGCGAAACCTGGTATGGCAAGAGCCAGGAGCCGGCGGATCTGGAGCAGATTCCAGTGGTGCAGAGGGAGGGGATTTCCCGCACCGACGTGGAGGCGGGATTTGAGCTGCGACCACCGGCGCTGGAACGGGATTTTGCCTCTCCGTGGCTCCTTCACCTGCTGGGAGGCGATTTGCGCCACACCATCGAGCCGGATCTTCAGTACCGCTATGTGACGGGCATCAACGGCTTCCGGCAGATTCTCCGCTTCGACGAGACGGACGTCGCCAGCAACACCAACGAACTACAGTACGGACTGACGCAGAGGCTGTTCCTGCGTCATTTGCATCCGCACCCCTGCAAAGGGGATGAAGCCCTCGGCCCGGATTCGATGTGCGGCGGCGGCACGACCGACTGGATCACCTGGCTGGTCGCCCAAAAATATTACTTTGAGCCGGACTTCGATCGCGCCATTACCCGGGGCACGCCCAACCCCCTGGAAACAACGCTGGATTTTACCGGCGTCGATTTTCTGACCAGTCCGCGCCACAACACTCCCGTCATTTCCCGGCTGCGCATGCGAACCACACACGCGACCGATGTGGAATGGGACCTCGACTACGACGTGAAGGAGGGAAAAGTCACCTCCAGTAACGTGTTTGCCGGATATCAGCACGGCTTGTATCGCCTCCAGTTCGGCGATTCGTATGTCAACGTGCCGCTGGGTTACACACCGCTGACCACGGCTCGCAGTACACCCCAGTCGCCGGACGCGGCGAATCCCTACAACCAGATCCACCTGGCGGCACTGTATGGCGCCGCCAACAAGCTGGGGCCCAGTGCCGGTGTGAACATGGCGTATGACCTGGTTCATCAGCAGCTGCAGTACGGGGCGGTGCAGGGAGCGTACAACTGGAACTGCTGCGGCTTCGATTTTCAGTACCGGCGCTTTTCTCTCGGGTCGATCCGCGACGACAAGGAATATTTCTACAGCCTGAATTTCGCCGGATTCGGCAACGTCGGCGACCTGACGCACCGGATCTCGCTGTTCTGACCGATCGCGGGTTCTGCGTCGCCCGCGGGCCAAACTGCGATAATAGGGTGGCAATCGCATCGAAGGAACGGCTTCAGGCCGAAAAGGCGGATTTTCTTGTTCAGAAGGTTTTTACTCAGCGGCTTTGCGTTGGTGGCGCTGGCAGCCAGCTCCATTGCGCAGACCCCTCCCGCAGCCGATCCTCCGGCGAGCGCGGCGCTCAATCGCAAGATCGAAGTGATGATCCGGGCGGAGCTGAGTGTTCCCCCCGACTATCAGGTGAGCATTGGGCCCCGACAGAAGAGCGACGTATCGGGTTATGACACGATCGCGGTCACCTTTTCCCTGCCGAGCCATCCGGATCACAACCAGACGGTGGATTTTCTGCTGTCGAAGGACGGCAACACCCTGGCGCGACTCTCGAAATGGAATATCGGGCCCGATCCGGTGGCCTCGCTGCCGACCCAGGGACGCCCGGTACGAGGCGAAGCGAGCGCGAAGGTCACGATCGTGAATTTCGACGACCTGGAGTGCCCGTACTGCGCGCGCATGAACGCCGAATTTTTCCCGGATACGCTGGACCGCTATAAGGGGCTGGTGAAATTCGTCTATCTCGATTACCCGCTGGTGGAAATCCATCCGTGGGCGATGCATGCCGCCGTGGACGCGAACTGCCTGGCGCAGGAAAACCCGACGGCCTACTGGGATTACGTGGATTATCTGCACACGCACGGGCAGGATGTGAGCGGGCCGGACAACGATCCGGCCAAAGCAGCGGCCACCCTGGACAAGCTGGCGCGGCAGCAGGGCGAGCAACAGCACGTGGACTCGGGCAAGCTGGATGCGTGCCTTGCCAAACAGGATGAAAACAAAGTGCAGGCGGAGGTGAAGGAAGGGGACAAGCTGGGCGTGAATGCGACGCCGACCTTCTTTGTCAACGGAGAGCGCTGGGCGGGCCAGCTGGAGGAGCACCAGCTTTGGGTGATGATCGACCGCGCCCTGCGCGCGGAGGGCATTACGCCCCCGTCAGACTCCGCGCCGCCCGCAGCGCAGCCGGCGGCTGCAAAGCCCGGGCAGTGAGATGGCACCAAAGGACTCTATGCAGGCTGCGGGGACCGCATTATCCTGAAACGTGATTGCCGGGCCCCGATTTGCGGCACGGCAGCAGGGAGAAGATTTTTGGGATTTCGATCGCTTTCATCCGGCGCCCGGGGCGCTTATTTTTCCAGGAAAAATTTCAGGCTCGCAGGGCTGGCTCTGGCGCTGGTGGTGTGTGTCGGCTGCGAGCATCCGCACGATGCCAACACGGTTGCCACGGTGAACGGCAAGCCCATTCTGCGCTCGGAGGTCGAGACCCTGTACCAGAACAACCTCGGAGAGTCGCATCAGCAGCCCTCGGTGGTGCAGAGCGACATCATGCGGCTGAACATCCTGCGCCAGCTGATCGATGAGGAAATTGTGATGCAGCGGGCGGCCAAGCAAAATCTGGTGGCGACCGACGAGGAAGTCACAGATCGTCTGAATGAGATCAAGGCGCCGTTTACCAAAGAAGAGTTCCAGAAACGGCTCGATTCGCAGCACCTGACGCTCGACGATCTGAAGCGCGAAATCCGGCGCAACCGCACCGAGGAAAAGCTGTTCAACAAGGAGATCACGTCGCGGATCAACATCACCGACGCGGATATCACCAACTATTACAACCAGCACAAGGCGGAGTTCAACCTGATCGAGCCGCAGTATCACCTGGCCCAGATCGTGGTGACGTCGACGCCGATGCCGCCGCAGCAGGTGGGCAATCTGCAGAACAGCAAGGCGATGAACGACGCCGACGCAAAGCGGAAGATCCAGATGCTGCACAACCGCCTGGAGAGCGGCGAGGATTTCGGCGCGCTGGCGATGAACTTCTCTGAAAGCCCCAACACGGCAGGGAACGGCGGCGACATGGGATTTGTCTCCGAGTCGAACCTGAAAGGCGATCCGCAGGTCTACGCGGCGCTGTCGAAGCTGAAGCCTGGACAGGTCACGGACATCCTTCCGGTGTATACGGGCAACAACAACAGGCAGCCCGCCGGTTATGCAATCTACAAGCTCATCGACCGCGAGGCAGCGGGACAGCGGGAGCTGAACGATCCGCGAGTGCAGCAGGCGATCCGAGGCCAGTTGCGCGACAGCCGCGAGCAGCTGCTGAAGAACGCTTATCTCGAAATGCTGCGGGACCAGGCGCGCGTCGTCAACTACTACGCCGAGGAAGTCTTCAAAAACGGGGCCCAGTAGGGCCGCTCATCGCAAAAATCTGGTCAGGTGATCGGCCCGTCCGCGCGGCTGCCGGGAGCAGGCAGCGCATTTTCCGCGCGGGATCCGCGGCCTCCTGAGCTCGCCGGAAATTCCGTTCTGATCCAGAGCGATAGTCGAGGACAGGTATGCCGGCAGCGGTCCGGGCAGCAGCGTGCGCGGCTGCTGCTAATCTAATCTCATTCATCGATTTAGATAAGCCACTTCCCGCAGCGGAGCAGCTCGGCGCGGCCGCGACAGACATCCTGGACAATCCTGGCTCGTGGTCAGATCGCGGCTGGATCACCACTCAGTACGGAAGGTATTTTGGCGGAACTGCACTACGACCAGGCTAACTGGAAGCCGAGCCACAACCCCTGGCTGGTGGCGCTGACCGTCACGATGGCGACGTTTATGGAGGTACTGGACACCTCCATCGCTAATGTCGCGCTGCCGCACATGGCCGGGTCGCTCGGCGCGAGCCAGGAAGAAGCAACCTGGGTTCTGACCAGCTACCTGGTGTCGAGCGCCGTGGTGCTGCCGATTTCCGGCTGGCTGATGGCCCGCATGGGGCGCAAGCGTTTCTACATGACCTGCGTCGCTCTGTTCACCGCATGCTCGCTGCTGTGCGGCTTTGCCCCGTCGCTGCCGCTGCTGGTCTTCTTTCGCGTACTGCAGGGAGTAGGCGGCGGAGGTTTGGCTCCCAGCGAGCAGGCGATTCTGGCCGACACCTTTCCGGTGAGCAAGCGCGGACAGGCCTTCGCGTTGTATGGAATGGCGGTGGTGGTGGCGCCAGCCATTGGCCCCACGCTGGGCGGCTGGATCACCGACAATTTCAACTGGCACTGGATTTTCTTCATCAACCTGCCGGTCGGATTGCTGTCGCTGTTCCTGACCCAGCGCATGGTGGAGGATCCTCCGTACCTGAAAGAGGAGAAGTCGATCTCCGGCCGGATCGATTTCATGGGCCTGGGGCTGATCTCGATCGGAGTCGGCTGTCTGGAGTTCGTGCTCGACAAGGGCCAGGAGAAAGACTGGTTCGGCGATCCCAGGATCGTGGCCTTCTCGCTGATTGCGGCGACCACGCTGATTCTCTTCGTGTGGTGGGAGTGGCGGCATGAAGATCCGATCGTCGATATACGCCTCCTGAAGAATCGTAACTTCGGCACTGCGGTATTCCTGCAATTTGTGCTGGGGATGGTGCTCTTTGGGACGACGGTGCTCATTCCGCAGTTCCTGCAGGTGCTGCTGGGGTACACGGCGGAGCGGGCGGGCATGGTTCTGTCGCCGGGGGCCCTGGTACTGATGTGCACGATGCCCCTTGCGGGGCGGATCGTCAGCAGCAATAAATTCGATCCACGGCTGCTGGTCGCTATTGGATACGCGATCACCGCAGCCGGGCTGTTTAACCTGACGCGGCTCGATCTGAACGTCTCGTTCGGCCAGATCACTCTGTGGCGCGCCTACCAGGTGATGGGGCTTTCGTTTGTCTTCATTCCCATCAGCACGCTGAACTATCTGGGCGTGCCCCGCAATAAGAACAATCAAATCTTCGAGCTTCTCGAACTTTGCGCGGAATATGGGCGGCTCGGTCGGCACGGCCATGCTGACCACGTTTCTGGAGCGAACCCAGCAGACGCATATCTCGAGCCTCAGCACGCATGTGGTGGATGGAGGAATCCAGTACTCACGGTTTCTCGACATGACGCGCGACAGCCTGATGCGCCTGGGCCAGAGCGCCGAAAGCGCTGCACAGATCGCCCTGGGTAATGCATGGCAGATGCTCAACCGGCAGGCGCAGATGCTGAGTTACCAAAATGCGTTCTGGGGACTGAGCCTGATTATCGCGTGTCTGATCCCGCTGCCGTTCATTATGCGCAGGCCTCCTCGCACCGAACGGGCCGCGGCGCACGTCGCCGAATGATCGGCCGCCACGGAATGCGCTTGTGGCGCGCGCGTGCGCCGCATATTCTGTCACACAGCAATGGATTTTGAAAATCTGCGCACGTTTCTGGAAGTCAGTCGGCTGAAGAGCTTCTCGCGCGCCGCGCAGAAACTTTTGCGGACGCAGCCGGCGATTTCCGCGCAGATCCGCTCTCTGGAGCAGGAAGTGGGAGCGCGGCTGTTCGAGCGCGACGGAGGGAAGGTCACGTTTACCTCTGCGGGCAGGCTTTTCGAGCCCTTCGCCGAATATTGCGTGGAGCGGCAAAAGCACATTCTGCTGGCCATTGCGGAGCAGGAGCGCGCGCCGCGCGGCGAGGTGGCGATCAGCGCGAATGAGGCGACGCATCTGTACGTGCTGCCGCAGGTTTTCGCGCATTTTCGGCGGCAGTATCCGCGGGTGGTTCTGAGCGCGGTGCGGGCAGAACGTCTGCGGACGCTGGAGAACGTCGCCAACCGGGAAGTAGACTTCGGCGTGGTTTCGCTGCCGGTCCGGGACACGCGTCTGGCGGTCGAGCCTATCCATCGCGATGAGCTGGCCCTGGTTGCCCCGAAAGGGCATCCTCTGGCCGGGCGCTCCACGGTGCGGCTGCCGGAGGTGGCGAAGTATCCGCTGCTGCTGCCTGCTCACGGCCGCCGGCGCGAGCAGCTGGACGAGCTTTTCCGGGTGAATGAGATTGCGCCTCGCGTGGCCATGGAGGTGGAGTCGAGCGAGATGCTCAAGCGCTACATTGGCGTCGGGCTGGGGCTGGGATTTCTGCCGCGCACCAACATTGCCGAGGAGGAGCGCAGCGGCACTCTTTGCCCGCTGTCGCTGGAGGGCGTGCGCCTGGCGCGCGACCTGGCGCTGATCTTCCGCAAAGACCGGCAGCTTTCCCGGGCGGCGCGGGAATTTCTGGAAATCGCGAAGCAAGCCGGCGGCAAGCGCGAGCACGAAGCGGTCTCCGCAGGGGGCCGTGGTGCCGTATGATGAATAGGGCATAAATTCACAATCGCAGCGTCCGCGCCGGCATCTCTAATGTGATAGGGTTCATCGGGGCGCATACGAAATTTTTTGCCGTTGAGCGGAATACTGCCCCTGCAAAGCAGATCACCGAAGGAGTAGAGAATTGGGAAAAAGCATGGTCCCGAAGCGGCTCTTTTTTACCAAGGGCGTCGGGAAGCATAAGGAGCGTCTGACCTCATTCGAGCTGGCGCTGCGCGACGCCGGCATCGCGGCCCAGAACCTGGTGCGGGTATCGTCCATATTTCCTCCGCAGGCCAAGTTGATTACGCGCAAGGACGGGCTGACCTACCTGAGCCCCGGCGAAGTGGTCTTTGCGGTGGTGGCCGAAAATTCCACGCGCGAGCCGCACCGGCTGGTGGCGTCGAGCATCGGCGTGGCCATTCCGAGCGATCGTAACACTTACGGTTACTTAAGCGAACATCACAGCTTCGGAGAGACGGAAGAGCAGGCCGGCGAATATGCGGAAGAGCTGGCGGCGGAGATGCTGGCCACCACCCTGGACGTCGACTTCGATCCGGACAAGAGCTGGGACGAGAAGAAGGAAATCTATCGCATCTCCAACAAGATTGTGCGGACGGCAAACGTGACGCAGTCGGCGATCGGCGATAAACGCGGTCTGTGGACGACGACGATTGCGGCAGCGATTCTGATTTTCGAGTAAGCGAAGAAACGGGCACGGGGCGTGGGCCATTGCGGCCTGCGCCTTTTGCTTGCTCCACGCAATTCTGTAACAGCAACAGGAACAAAAGTGACGACTGAGAACAAATTTCGCGTCGGACTGATCCAGATGAGCTGCGGGCCGGACCCGGACGCAAATCTGGACAAGGCGGCGGAGCGGGTGCGCGAGGCAGCGCGGCAGGGAGCCGAGGTGATTTGCCTGCCGGAATTGTTCCGGGCACAGTATTTCTGTCAGCGCGAAGACATTGCGCTCTTTGACCTGGCGGAGACGATCCCCGGACCGAGCACCGAGAGACTGGGCGCGGTGGCGCGCGAGGAAAAAGTAGTCGTGGTGGCGTCCTTGTTCGAGCGGCGGGCGCCGGGACTGTATCACAACACGGCAGCGGTGCTGGAGAAGGATGGACGCGTTGCAGGACTGTACCGCAAAATGCACATTCCGGATGACCCGCTCTATTACGAGAAGTTCTACTTCACGCCCGGGGATCTGGGATTTCGAGCGTTCGACACGTCGGCGGGGCGAATCGGCACCCTGGTGTGCTGGGATCAGTGGTATCCGGAGGGCGCGCGCATCACGGCGCTGAAGGGCGCCAGCGTCCTGTTCTATCCGACGGCCATCGGATGGCATCCGCACGAGAAAGAGGAATTCGGCACGGCGCAGTACGATGCCTGGCAGACGATCCAGCGGGCGCATGCCATCGCCAACGGTGTGTATGTCGCAGCGGTGAATCGTGTGGGGCTGGAACACGGCGACATCCGCGGCAACCGCGTGGAAGGGCCGGGGCTGGAATTCTGGGGAGGATCGTTCCTGGCCGATTCCTTTGGACGGGTGATTGCCAAGGCGGCGCACGATCGCGAGGAAATTCTGATCGGCGAGATCGATTTGGCAAAGATGGAGGACACGCGAAGAAACTGGCCGTTTCTGCGCGACCGCCGCATCGACGCCTACGCGCCGATCGTGAACCGTTTTCTGGATAAAGAATGAACGAACCGAATCTCCAGCCGGCGGGCACACCCCGCGAGCACGGCTATCGTATGCCCGCAGAGTGGGAGCCGCACGAGGCGACCTGGCTGGCCTGGCCGCACAATGCAGAAGACTGGCCAGGGAAGTTTCAACCTGTCCCCTGGGTGTATGCGGAGATCGTGGGACACCTGGCGCGCGTCGAGGACGTCCACATTCTGGTGAACGATGCGGCAGCGGAAAAGCGCGCGCGCGGCATCCTGAAGCGCTCGGGGGCGAATCTGGCGCGGGTTCACTTTCATCACTGGCCCACGGACCGGGTCTGGACGCGAGATTCGGGCCCCATCTTTCTTCGGAAGGCCGCTCAGAGGCAACTTCGGGAGCAAACTTCAGCGAGCGCTCCGGACGCCTCGGCATCGGTTGCGGTCACCAACTGGAAATTCAATGCGTGGGCAAAGTACCCGAACTGGCATCACGATGACAGGATTCCCGCGTGCGTCGCCGATCTGCTGCATCTGCCGCAGTGGATGCCGGTGATCGAGAGCGCGACCGGCCCCCATCGCGTGGTGCTCGAGGGGGGTTCCATTGATGTGAACGGGGCGGGGACGCTGATCACGACCGAAGAGTGCCTGCTCAGCGAGGTCCAGCAGCGGAACCCCGGAGTCAGCCGCGAATTGCTTGAGCGTGCTTTCCATGATTATCTGGGAATCGACCAGGTATTGTGGATGAACCGCGGCATCGCCGGCGACGATACGCACGGTCACGTGGACGACATCACCCGCTTCGTGGGAACGAATACCATCGTGACGGTTGTGGAACCGAATCACGACGACGAAAATCATCTGCTCCTGGCCGAGAACCTCGAGCGGCTGCGATCGGCGCGCAATACGGCTGGCAAGCCTTTCGATATCATCGAGTTGCCCATGCCAGTTCCGGTTGCATTCGAAGGGCAGCGGCTTCCGGCCAGTTACGCGAACTTTTACATTGCCAACCACCTGGTGCTCGTGCCAACCTTTAATCAAACCGCCGATCGCCGGGCTCTCAACATCATTGCGGAGATATTTCCGTCTCGTGAGGTGGTGGGTATTTACTGCGGCGATTTGATCTGGGGACTGGGCGCTCTGCACTGTATGACGCAACAGCAACCAGCGGCTGCTGTGGAGCCTTGATGCCGGACAATCTTGAATGGCTGGAAGAGTGGTACCAGCGCCAGTGTGACGGCGCGTGGGAACACGATCAGGGCATTCGCCTGGAGAGCCTGCGGCAGCGCGGATGGCGGCTGACGATCAGCCTGGAAGGCACCTCGGCAGAGAACGCCGCCCCGAACCGGCTCAACCTGGGCACCAGTGGCGACGAATGGATCGACTGCACCATCACCGGCCAGCGATTCGAGGGGGCCGGCGATCCCCGGCGGCTCGAACAAATCATCGGAGTCTTTCGCCGCTGGGTGGAAGCACCGCGCGAAACACGGTCCTGATCCCGACTGCCATTCCATGACCGAAGTGGATGAAGGCCTGATGCGGGCCGCGCTGGCGGAAGCACGGGCAGCGGGGGAGGCGGGCGAGGTTCCCATCGGCGCTGTGGTGGTGGCCGGCGGCGCCATCGTGGGCCGGGGGCAGAATCGCGTGCTGCGTAACTGCGATCCCACAGCGCACGCGGAGATGGTGGCCTTGCGTGCGGCGGCTGAGGCGACAGGGAATTACCGCCTTCCGGGCTGCGAACTGTATGTGACCCTGGAGCCGTGCGCCATGTGTTCCGGGGCCATGATCCACGCGCGCCTGCGGCGGTTGATCTTTGGCGCCGCTGATCCCAAGGCGGGAGCTGTGGGGTCGGTGTTGGAGGTGGTGAACCACCCACGGCTGAATCACCAGATGCAGGTAACAGACGGGGTACTGGGAGAGGAATGCGGTGAGCTGCTGCGGAGCTTCTTTCGCGAGCGCCGCTGAAGGACCGAAGTGCAAAGCCGCTATCCCATAGACTGAAACCAGATGCCACCACAGATTCGGATGATCGTCGTCGACATCGACGGCACGCTGCTCCCCTCGGCCGGGACGGCGATCAGCGCGCGCAATTGCCGGGCGCTGCGGGAAGCAGAGACGGCCGGCGTTGAGATTGTCATTGCCACCGGGAGGCGGCAGGCGTATGCCACGCCGCTGATTGAACCGGTCCGGCTGCGGCCGGAAACCGTAATGATTACGTCCAATGGAACGATCACCCGGACCCTCAGCGGCGAGCCGATCGATCGTCATCTGTTGCTGGTGGAGACGGCGCGCGCGCTGTGCCCGATGCTGCGGCAGTTCGGCGGTACAGCGGTTTTCACTTTTGACCGGGAGGGGCCGGGCGAGCTGGTGGTTGAATCGCTGGAGACCCTGCATGGCCGGGTTTCGCTGTGGGTCGAGGCCAATCGTCCCTGGATTCGTGAGGTGCGGCCGCTGGAGCGCGCCTTTGATTCAGGCGAGGCCCCGGTACAGGGAATGGTTTGCGGGTCCGCCGATACTATGCGCGACGCGGAGGATTGGCTGGCAGCCAGCGCCCTGGCCGCGCAGATCGAATTGCATCGGACGGAGTATCCTGTGCGCGATCTGACCATCCTCGACATTTTGCCGCCGGGCTGCTCCAAAGGCGCGGCGCTGCGCCGCCACGCGGAGCGGCTGGGAATCGGCCGCGAAGAGATCCTCGCCGTTGGCGATAACTGGAACGATCTGGAAATGCTGGAATCGGCCGGGCGGCCGGTGGTGATGGCGAACGGCGCACCCGATCTGGTCGCCGTGGCGCGGACACGGGGCTGGGAGATTGCGCCGGCCAACGACCAGGACGGTGTGGCCCAGATAATCGAAAGCGTACTGGCGACTTACCCCCGTGGCTCTGACCCCAGCGGGGAGCCTGGAGGGGTGCTCCGGCAGGTCGTGACCGGAAACTGAGCGCTCGCCGGGGTCGGCGCGTCTGAGGATGGTAGAGTAGGTAGGAATGTCGCGTTTTCAGGGGAGGTTTTGGTGCACCCTGCTGGCTGTGGCCAGCGTGGGTGGGACCGCGCACGCGGCCGACCATGTCACCCTGAAGAACGGATTCGACCTGATCTGTGATCGCCGCGAGACGGATGGCACCAAGATCCGCCTTTACCTCGATCACGGCAGTTTTCTTGAGGTCGACGCGGCGGATATCGTTTCGGACGAGCAGGTGACGCTTCCGCAATCTGCTCCAGCCACGCCAAAGGCTGCGGCGGTGCCGGCTGCAGGCCCGGAGAAGCTGAGCGATGCCGAGCTGCGGCCCATGCTGGCGAAAGCCGGAGCCGCCTACGATCTCGATGCCGACCTGCTGGCCAGCGTGGTGCGCCAGGAGAGCGGCGGCCACGCGCGCGCCGTGAGCCGTGTCGGAGCGCAGGGACTGATGCAGCTGATGCCCGGGACTGCGTCGGAACTCGGTGTGACGAACAGCTTTGCTCCTGGCCAGAACGTCGCGGGCGGAACGGCGTATCTCAACGCGCTGCTGAAGAAGTATCACGACAATCTGCCGCAGGCGCTGGCCGCCTACAATGCCGGTCCCGCCGCCGTGGATCGCTGGCACGGCATTCCTCCGTATCCTGAGACCCGTGCTTATGTCGCGCGGGTGATTCACGAATACAACCGCCGCTACGCGCTGCGCCGCCAGGAAGAACAGCGGTCCCGACAGCAGGTGGCGAGCGTGACTCAGCATTCCGCGGAGTAACTGTACTCAGGCCGCACTATCTCTGCAGACGGAGCCTCGATTGAATTCATCCAGAAACCGGATTGTCCTGATCATCGTCATCGCGGCGATGGTGGCTCTGGTTTGGTTCGGCCGCAACCGCATTCATTTCAACTGGAATGTCTTCCTCGAGCAGTTGCGCCAGGCGGACTGGCGTCGAATCGCGCTGGCGCTGGCCAGCATTTATCTCGCCTATGCGTTTCGCGCGGCACGCTGGGCGCTCCTCATTCGGCACCTGAAGAAGGTTCCGCTCTTTTCGCTTCTGGGTACGCAGGTCATCGGATTTACTGCAGTGGCGCTGATCGGCCGCGTGGCGGACCCGGTACGGCCCTATCTGGTGGCAAGGAAAACCGGCCTTCCTCTCAGTTCCCAGTTTGCGGTTTACGTTGTCGAACGGCTGTTCGATGCCGGATCGACGGCTCTGATCTTCTGCTCCATCGTTCTGCTCGCTCCGGCTGGTTCCATTCCGCACCCGGAAATCGTCCGCAAGGCAAGTTACACAGCGCTGGCGACCACGCTCGCCGGCGGCCTCTTTCTGCTGGCTGTGCGCCTTGCAGGGGGGGTGGTTGCGTTGTGGGCGGAGAAGATGTTCGGGCTGGCTTCGCAACGCCTCGGCAAAAGTGTAGGAGACAAAATCCGCACCTTCCGCACGGGTCTGAGCACGCTTCGCTCAGTGACCGACTTCGGCGTGACGCTGACCCTGTCTCTCTCGATGTGGGTGCTGATTGCTCTGGCGTATCTGGAGACGGCGCGGGCGTTCGTGGCCAGCCCTCAGCTGGGGCACATCTCCATCGCCGAATGCATGCTGCTCATGGCTTCCAGCCTGGTGGCGAGCGGATTTCAGCTTCCCGTTATTGGCTGGTTTACGCAGATCGGCCTGGTGGCCGCCGCGATGTCGAGCCTCTTTGGCGTTGCGGCTGAACCGGCTACCGGGTGCTCCGCGACGCTGCTGCTGGTCACGTTTCTGGGCATCGTGCCCATCGGCCTGGTTTGGTCGCGGTTCGATCACATCTCTCTGAAAGGAATCACGCGAGAGAGCGAACAGGCCGGCGAGGAACTCGCGCATCGCGGCGAGGCCTCGGCCCAGGAAGCTTAGCAGCAGCCAGGAGCCGGTTAGCTGAGAAGCGGTTAGCTAAAGTCCGGATAGCTAAGGTCCGGTTAGCTAAAAACCGGTTAGCGGCAGCTGAGCTGCCAAGTGCGGTGACGAACCGCCTACAGCCCCTTCCGCACCTTGCGCCGAACCAGATCCGTCGTCACACCGTACGCCGCGTGGGTCACCCATTCGCTGATGCGTTCCTGAGCTGGCTGCTCGCCGGTAGGAGCAGCGAGGCCCAGGCGGGGCAGGACCGATTCGTGCGTGATCCGGTTCAGCGTAATGCCGAAGGCCGCGCCGCGCCATGCTCCCAGCGACGGCTCGTACTCGACCAGGGCTCCATAAGCGGCACCTGCCAGGGCTCCGAAAATCCAGTGGACGCTCTGCATGGCGAGCTGACGCTCACTGCCGGACAGCTCGCGTCCGGCGACCTGTTCGGCCAGAATCACAGGCGGGGGCGTCTGGCCCCGGACACGAGGCGGAAGGAACTGCTCGGCGATGATTTTGGCGCCCGATCCTGCCAGGCCGCCAATCAGACCGGCCAAAGCGCCTTTGAAGAGGGAGCGTTGCGAGTTCGGATGGTTCGAGTTCACGCGGGTCATGGTGGGATAGGATGCTGCGTCCATCACCTTAGCGCCCGCAGAGCGCTCTGGCAATGGTCAGATTTGTGCTGTCCGGTTTCCGGGAACCGCGCTGCTAAAATCGAAAAAGCCAGATGAAATGCCCTTATTGCGGGTTCGCCCAGGACCGCGTCATCGACTCGCGTGAAAGCAGAGAGGCCGATTCTATCCGCAGGCGCCGTGAATGTGAGCGCTGCAACCGGCGTTTTACTACTTACGAGCGCATCGATGAAATTCCCTACATGGTGGTGAAGAAGGACGGGCGGCGGGAGAAGTTTGAACGGCAGAAGGTGCTCAGCGGCCTGTTGCACGCATGCGAAAAGCGTCCGATTTCAGCGGTAAAGATGGAACAGCTGGTGGATGAGACCGAGGCCTTCGTTACCGAATCCACCGAGCGCGAGCGCACGACGGCCGAGATCGGCGAACTGATCATGGACCGGCTGAAGGCACTGGACACGGTTGCGTATATCCGATTC
Source organism: uncultured Acidobacteriota bacterium (assembly GCA_963825195.1). GTDB lineage: Bacteria > Acidobacteriota > Terriglobia > Terriglobales > Acidobacteriaceae > Palsa-343. The sequence continues at coordinate 444,926 of CAWGSD010000005.1, read as the reverse complement.
GCCAGCGTGTATCGGGACTTCAAAGACGTGCGGGAATTCAAGGAAGAGCTGGAACAGCTGCTGAGCGGCCATACCGACAAGCAGAACCGGAAGAAGCAGGCCTGAAAGTCCGCCGTGCCGGTGGAGTGGGCCAGGAACCGGCAACCAACAGAGGAGAAACGTGGCAAAGACACATACGATTACGCTGATTCCGGGCGATGGGATCGGCCCTGAAGTTACCGACGCCGTGGTGCGGATTTTGGAAGCGACGGGTGTGCAGTTTACGTGGGAGCGATTTGCGGCGGGCGCGGGAGCGTATGAACTGCACGGCGAGTACATTCCGAAAGATCTGTACCACTCGATCGAGCGCAACCGGGTCGCCCTTAAAGGTCCGGTGACCACCCCGGTCGCAGGCGGCTTTGCATCGATCAACGTCACGCTGCGGCAGAAATTCGAATTGTTTGCCAACTTCCGGCCAATCAAAAACCTGCCTGGCCTCGAAACCCGCTATCCGGGAGTGGACCTGATCATCATCCGCGAAAACACCGAGGGCGAATACGTAGGCCTGGAGCACGAGGTGGTGCCCGGCGTAGTGGAATCCCTGAAGGTGATCACGAAGAAGGGCTCGACGCGCATCGCGAAGTTTGCCTTCGAATATGCCCACAAGCACGGGCGCAAGAATATTCACGCCATTCATAAAGCCAACATCATGAAGATGTCCGACGGGCTCTTTCTGAAGTGCGCCCGCGAAGTGGGCAAGCATTATCCCGATATCACGTACGGCGAGCACATCATCGATAACACCTGCATGCAGCTGGTGATGAATCCGTATCAGTACGACACGCTTTTGCTGGAGAACCTCTACGGCGATATCGTCAGCGATCTGTGCGCCGCGTTTGTGGGCGGCCTCGGGCTGGTGCCGGGCGCTAACCTGGGCGCGGAGGCGGCGATCTTCGAAGCAGTGCACGGCTCGGCGCCGGACATCGCGGGCAAGGATATGGCGAACCCGACGGCTCTGCTGCAATCCGCAATCCTGATGTTGCGGCATATTGACGAGGGTGACGCGGCCGATCGGCTACAGGCTGCTTTGGAGAAGACCTATACAGCGAAGCAGTCGCTGACGCGCGACGTGGGCGGAACGGCGGGGACGCGGGCTTTTGCCGACGCCGTGATCCAGAACCTGGAGCAGGGAAGATAAGCGGAGAGCGCGGGCAGGGGGGAAGCACAGAATGATGAGATGGGAGCGAACCGCTGCAGTCGCAGCATGCGTGGTGCTGCTGGCGGCCGGGTGCAAAAAGCAGACCTCGCCAGCCGGCCCGCAGCCGAACTACACCAGCATCGACTGGAGCACTGCGGGGACGATTGAGGGCACAGTGCATTTCTCAGGGACGGCTCCGAAGCCCATCCAGATTGACATGTCGCAGGATCCCGCCTGCTCGCTGGGACCCGCGAATTACACCGAAGGGTATGTAGTCAACAACGGCGATTTGGCGAATGTGTTTGTCTATGTGAAGGACGGTCTCGGCAACCGCGTCTATGCGGCCCCCAGTCAGCCGGTCACCGTCGATCAGAAGGGCTGCCGTTACGTCCCGCATGTCGTCGGAGTGATGCCAGGGCAGCCGGTGCGCTTCATTAACAGCGATCCGACCATGCACAACGTGCACATGATGCCCACGGTCGCCGGCAATCAGGCTGTGGACATTTCGCAGGCGCCGAATCAGCAGGGCGGGGACCAGCGTACCTTCCACACGCCGGAGCTGATGATCCCGGTTCGCTGCAATAACCATCCCTGGATGCAGGCTTTCATCAACGTTGCGGCGAACCCGTTCTTTTCGGTCTCAGATCAGTCAGGGCATTTCGTAATTCGCGGCCTGCCGCCGGGAAACTACACCGTGGTTGCCGATCAGGAGCAGCTGGGGCAGAAATCTGCGACGGTTATCGTGAGCCCGAAGCAGACCGCGACTCAGGACTTCACCTACTCCGAGACACAACGGCAATAGGGGCTGAAATCATGGTTCTGAAGAGTTCAGTTCAGCCCCAGTAGTTGTCCGGCAGATTCACGACAATGGGCTCCGGTGTGCTGCGTACAACGACCCAGCGAAAAGGCCGTTCCGGCGAGGGATTGATCTCCATATGGGGCGTCCAGGCGGGGACATGCAAAAAGTCTCCAGCGCGGACCAGCGCATCCGATTCGCCCCGCTCGCCCCAGCGGACCAGCGACTCGCCTTCAAGGACGTAAACCGCGGTTTCCTGCTCGCCGTGATGATGGATGCCGGTGCGGGCGCCTGGTTCGACGACAAAAAGGCCGCCCCACAGCGCAGTACCGATGCCGTGATTGCGCGAGATGGCGGCGAGACGAAGCGCGCCCGGCGTCTGGGCAGTTGCAGCATCGAAAGCGTCCGGCCGGATGACGGAGAGCGGTTGGATGACGGACAGCGGCTGATGGGGGGCCATGGCGAGAGCTCCTTACGTTATCAGAGATGATCCGCGGGCGCTGTCGGGTGCGGACCATTCTTCCCGACAGCATTTACACTAACGACATACGCTCCAGCAGGCTGGCTGTGCGGTGTGCTGTGCCTGCGGTGTACCTCACGAAGGCAGAAAATATGCGGCAGAAGATCGGCATCCTCGGTGCGACAGGTATGGTCGGGCAGCGTTTTATTCAGCTTCTGGAAAACCATCCCTGGTTCGAAGTGGCCTGGCTCGCGGCGAGCGACCGTTCCAGCGGCAAAGCGTATGGCGAGGCGGTGCGCTGGAAGCTGGATACGCCATTGCCCGCGCGCATTGCTGCGATGCCGGTTTCGCCGGCGACGCCCGAAGGCGCTCCCAGGGTGATCTTTGCGGCGCTGGACGCCGACATCGCTCGTGACATGGAACCGAAATTTGCGGCTGCAGGCTGCGCCGTCATTTCCAACTCAAGCGCCTTCCGTATGCAGCAGGACGTGCCGCTGGTGATTCCTGAAGTCAATGCCGATCACCTGCAGCTGCTCGAAAACCAGAGCTGGCGCAAAGCGTCGGGTGGATACATCGTCACCAATCCCAACTGCTCGGCGATTGGACTGGTACTGGCGCTGAAGCCGCTGGTGGAGCGATTTGGGGTCGAAGCCATCTTCGTGAGCACCATGCAGGCCGTCAGCGGAGCGGGGTATCCCGGTGTGCCCTCGCTCGATATTCTCGGCAATGTCATTCCTTTCATCAGGAATGAAGAAGAAAAGATGCAGGAGGAGACGCTCAAGTTGCTGGGGCGGCTCAGCGGCCGGGCGGTCGAGCCCCTGCCGGCAAAGATGACGGCGCACTGCAATCGCGTCGCGGTCGAGGATGGTCACACCGAGAGCGTCAGCATCAAGCTGGGAAAGAAGGCCACGCGTGAGGATCTGATTGCGGCGTGGACGGAGTTCGCGCCGCTGGCGGGCAAGGATTTGCCGACAGCTCCGGCGCAGCCTATCGAATTTGTGACCGCGGACGATCGGCCGCAGCCGCGGTTGGATCGGATGCGCGGCGCGGGCATGGCGGCGACTGTCGGACGGGTGCGCCCCTGCGGCCTGCTCGACTGGAAGTTCACGGTTCTCTCGCACAATACGATTCGAGGAGCGGCCGGCGCGGCTCTGCTCAACGCGGAAATGCTGGTCTCTCTCGGCAAGCTCGATCCGGTGGCTGTGCCCGCATGAACCGACTGGTGGTGATGAAATTCGGCGGGACTTCCGTCGAGGACGCTGCGGCCATTCTGCGCACGGCGAAGATCGTTGCCGGACGCGTAAGCAAAGGACAGCAGCCGGTGGTGGTGGTCAGCGCCATGGCCAGGGTGACGGATCTGCTCATCTCCGCCGCGACCACGGCGGCGCGCGGCGATCGTGCCAGCGCTCTTGCCATCACCGAGCGGCTGCGCATCCGGCATCGCGACACCGCAGGGCAACTGGCCGGAGCCGTGGACGCCGCGAACAACGGCTGCGATTCTGGGCTGCGGGCAACGCATGCCTGGATGGACGCTGAGTTCGACGGCCTCGAAGAGATCCTGCGCGGCCTGGCGGCGGTAGGTGAGCTGACGCCGCGAATCTCCGATATGGTGGTCTCGTATGGCGAGCGGCTGTCGAGCCGCATGATCGCCGAGGCGTTCTCGCGCGCCGGGCTCAACGCCGTGCACGTCGACGCGCGCAGGTGCATCGTCACGGATGCGCAGCATGGTAAGGCGATTCCGCAGGATACGGCGATCGAGCAGCGGCTGCGGGAACAGGTTGTGCCGCGCCTGCGCGACGGCGATGTCCCCGTGATGGGCGGTTTTATCGGCGCGACCGAGCAGGGAGTGACGACGACTCTGGGGCGTGGCGGCTCCGATTTCACCGCGGCCCTGGTGGGCGGAGGCATCGATGCCGCCGCGATCGAAATCTGGACCGATGTGAATGGCATCATGACCGCCGACCCGCGCGTTTGCCCCGATGCGCTGCGCGTGAAGACCATCAGCTTTGAAGAGGCTGCGGAACTGGCCTACTTCGGCGCAAAGGTGCTGCACCCGGCGACCATTCTGCCCGCGGTGAAGAAGAACATCCCCGTCTTCGTGCTGAATTCGAAAAACCCCGAGAACGGCGGAACCCGCATCACGGCACTGGCGGCGCATTGCCGCAGTCCGTTTAAATCCATCGCGGTGAAAAAGCGCCTGACTATTATGGATGTGGTCGCGAGCCGCATGCTGATGTCGCATGGCTATCTGCGCGCCATCTTTGACGTCTTCGACCGGCATCAGTGTCCGGTGGACATGGTGTCGACCTCGGAGGTCAGTGTTTCGCTGAGCCTCGACTCCAACGAGAAACTGCCGGCGATTGCCGCCGACCTCAGCAGGCTGGCCGATGTGAAGTATGAGGGCCGCAAGGCGCTGGTGTGTATGGTTGGCGAGAACATCCGCGGCCAGAACGGCATTGCCGCACGTGTATTCCAGGCCATCCGTCACGTCAATGTGCGCATGATTTCCCAGGGCGCATCGGAGATCAACATGAGCTTCATGATTGAAGAGGATGATGCGGAGGAGGCGGTGCGTTCGCTGCATGCTGAATTCTTCGGCGACCCGGATCCGGCCATCTTCGATGTGGAAGCGGTGCGGCAGACGACGCAGAGCCAGGGGTAAATTTCGGCAATCGGGAGACAAACAACATGCTCTTTCTGGTTCTCGGGCGAGGTAAAACGGGCAGCGTCGTGGCTCAGGTGGCGCACGAGCGCGGGCACGGCGTGCGCGTCGTAGGCGAAGAGGAAAACCGCAATGCGGCTGCGCTGACGGCCCCGTTTCTGGCGGGTTTTGACGCGGTGATCGACTTCACCACCCCGGAGTCCGCGGTCCAGAATATCCGCGCCTGCCTGGCTAACGGCGCGCATGTCGTGGTCGGTACCACCGGCTGGCATCATCATCTCCCCGATATGCGGGATCTGTGCAGGCGTCGCGGGGCAGCGCTGCTCTACAGCGCCAATTTTTCGATTGGTGTGCAGGCGCTGTTCCGGGTGGCGCGGGAACTGGCCGCGGCCGCTCCGCATTACGAGTTCCGCATCACGGAGACACACCATACGGGCAAGATCGATGCTCCCTCGGGAACGGCGCTTACTCTGAAGCAGATTGTGGAGGCCGCTCAGCCCGGAGTGGTCGCGGACATTGAATCGAAACGCGAGGGAGAAGTTCCGGGCACGCATGTTCTTGAGGCACGCTCCGCCAACGACTGCATCGAGTTAAGGCACGAGGCCTTCTCGCGCCGCGGATTCGCGGATGGGGCAGTGCGCGCGGCGGAGTGGATCGTCGGCCGCTCCGGATGCTGGGATTTTCAGGAGATCGTTTCTCAGTTATAGAACAGCGCGTTCGGATGCGAGCTCGGCCGCGGCTTGCTGGACGAGCCGCTCACGCAGCACTCGGGCCGGATTGCCGGCGCAGACCATCATCGACGGCACATCCTTCAGAACGACACTGCACGCGCCCACCACGGCGCCGCGTCCGACGGTGACGCCAGGCGCCACGAAGACGCGCGTTGCCAGCCAGACCTCTGGTTCGATCGTGATTTTCTTCGCCATCATGTCGAATGTGGGTCTGGTGTAATCGTGAACGGCGGCGGCCAGATAGCAATGCTGTGACACGCAGGCATTGTCGCCGATTTCGATCTCGCCCAGCGTATAGAGGGTGGCGTAATCGCCCACCCAGCAGTAGTCGCCGATCTTCAACTTCCATGGATAGGTGACCTCCGCAGTAGGACGGATGATCACGCCGCGCCCGATCTTTGCGCCGAAGAGGCGCAGCAGGAAGCGTCGCCAGCCGTACAGTGCCTGCGGAGAGCAGCGAAAAAGCGTCGCCTGAATAATCCACCACAGCTGTACGAACCACGCCGGACGGCCGCGAAAATTCCGGGGCAGAACAAAATGTTCCAGATCCTGAACGCGCGCGGGCATTGTCAGCGTAGTGTATCGCGTCCCGCTTTACCCTTTGACCTGGTCTTTGTCTCCGATCTCGGCCGCAGCGCAGAGGCCGTGCTGAATGCGGCGTGCTGCGCTGCGGCACCGGTGTAAACTCGACTTGTGATGGACCTGCAAGGCTGTGGAACGGCACTGGTCACGCCTTTTCGCGCGGATGGAAGCCTGGACGAAAGGGCGCTCTATGACCTGGCGCGCTGGCAGGTGGAGAGCGGGATCGACTGGCTGCTCGCCTGCGGCACCACCGCTGAAACTCCAACGCTGGATGAAGCAGAATGGCTGCAGGTGATCCGCATCGTGGCCGAGGCCGCCGGACGCCGCGTGCCGGTGTGGGCCGGGTGCTCGCACAATGCGACGCGCCAGGCGATTGCCAGGGCAAGCGCGGCAGCGCAGATCCCGGGGGTCAGCGCGATTCTGACGGCTAATCCCTGGTATAACAAGCCGACTCAGGAGGGGCAGTTTCAACATTTCAGGGCGGTCGCGCAAGCCGTCCAATTGCCGGTCGTGCTCTATAACATCCCCAGCCGATCGGGGGTGAATCTGGAGCCCGCGACGGTGCTGCGGCTGATCGAAGCCGCCCCGAACATTGAAGGCATCAAGGAGTCCAGCGGAAACCTGGTGCAGATCACGGAACTAATCACGCAGGCGCCGCGCAGCTTCCGCGTCTACTCCGGTGACGACACCATGGCGCTGGGTGTGCTTGGAGTGGGGGGCACCGGGTTGATCTCGGTTGCATCCAATTTGATTCCCGGCGAGCTGGCGGAGATGGTGCGCGCAGCGCTGACGAATGACTGGGCCGCGGCGCGGCGGATCAACCGCAAATATTTTCGGCTGATGCAGGGGATCTTCCGCGAAACCAGCCCCGGCCCGGCGAAGGCGATACTGGCTATGATGGGCAGGATGGGCGAGTACTATCGGCTGCCGATGGTTCCCGTCACTGCCACGACCCGGGCGTATCTGGAACGGCTGGCCGGAGAAATGGGACTTCTGGTGCATGGGCCGCGCACTGAAGGCGACCTCAGGATGTTTTAGAGCATCCCCCTCTACAGTGTCCTGACTGCGATTTGGAAGGCGTGGGTTGCGACAGCGAGACCGGTCAGCAGTGCCCTGAGTATGGTCCCGCTCGTCCGTAGCAGAAACGGGCAAGTTTATTTCCTCGCGGAGATTGTTCCATGAAACCAGCGAAAGTAGCTCTAACGGCGGGAGCAGCTCTGGCCGGAACCGGATTGCTGTGCGCCTGCGCCGGGGCCGTCGCCATCTGCTCGGCGGTGAGAGGCAAACGGGCGCTGCGTCTGCGCGGGAAAGTCGTGCTGATCACCGGTGCATCGCGCGGCCTGGGCCTGGCGATGGCGCGGGAGTTCAGCCGGCAGGGCGCAAAGCTGGTTCTGACCGCGCGCGATGCGGAAGAACTGGAGCGCGCTCGCACCTTTTTGCTGGAGCGCCGATCGTTTCATGATCCCGGCGACGTCCTGGTGGTTCCGGCCGATCTGCGCAAGCCCGAAGAGGCGGAATATGTCGTCACCCGGGCAACCGAACATTTCGGCGAGGTCGACGTGCTGGTCAACAACGCGGGGGTCATTACCGTGGGACCCGTAGAAAACCAGACCGTGCAGGACTTCCACGACGTGATGGAATCGAATTTCTTCACCGGTGTTCACAGCACGCTGGCGGTTCTGCCGGAGATGCTGGCGCGCCGCAGCGGCACCATCGTGAACATCACGTCCATCGGCGGCAAGATTCCGGTGCCGCATCTGCTGCCTTATACGGCCAGCAAGTTTGCCGCGGTGGGCTTCTCTGAAGGCCTGCATGCGGAGCTGCGTTCAAAGGGTGTACATGTCCTGACCGTGTGTCCGGGTTTGATGCGCACCGGCTCGCACCTGAACGCACTCTTCTCCGGCGATGCGGCGCGGGAGTACCGCTGGTTCAGTTTGTCCGCAACCCTGCCGGGGATTTCCATCAGTGCGGCGGCAGCGGCGCGGAAGATCGTGCGCGCGGTAGTTGCCGGTGCGATGGAGATTGCCATTACGCCGCAGGCAATCGCAGCGTCACGGCTCGCCCCGCTCGCGCCTGAGGTGGTGGCGCAAGCGATGTCGGTGGTCAACCGGTTGTTGCCTTCGCCGGTGGCGGCCGCGTCGGGGCTGCAGCGCGGAGCCGACGTGCGTGACCTGGAGGTGATGCCCGCTGCCCGTCTGGGGTCACGCGCCGCGCGGCGTTACAACCAACTCGGATGACGCAAGTGGTTTGACCTGCAAGTGGTTGTCGAATCGGATCGACCCTGTCCGATCTCACTCTGTTTTTTCCCCGCGTCCTTCCTGAATCGCGACGCGGCGCCGCAGCAGGCACCCACCGAATTGTCCTGCGAAATGGCAACAGCAGCGACGCGAAAGGCAATCGTACAAGAGAACGCGTTTTCAGCGAGCCTTGCAGCTCGGTTTTCGCAGGTCGCCGCCGCACGTCCTGAAGCGGCGCGAGTAACCGCACTCTTTCCATTCCAGGGAGCATTTTCGTGAGACAAGACTGGTCGCGATCCAACAACTTCTCTGAGCAGGTATCGCAGTCCCGCTGGCCGTTCATAGCGGCGGCCAGTGCGCTGGGCGGATACGCACTGATGCGGCGAACCAAAACCAGCGCAGTTCTGGCTGCGGCGGGCGTTTGGGCGCTGCAGCGATCGGGCCGAGCCGCAACCCCACAACGCTATGAAGCCAGAGCGACTTTTGCCATCAACTGTTCAGCCGAGCAGGCCTACAGTCTCTGGCGCGATTTTGAAGGGCTCTCCCGCTTTCTCCACCATATTGATTCGGTGAAGATCCTGGACAATCAGCACTCTGAGTGGGTCGCCCGCGGCCCGTTCGGCAAGAGAGTGCGATGGGTGGCTGAGATTGTGCAGGATGAGCCCAATGAAAGGATCGCGTGGCGATCGATGCCGGGTTCTGAGATCGAGATGCAGGGCGCGGTCGAGTTCCGTCCACGAACCGCCGGCCGTGGCATCAATGTGACCGCCACGCTTGAATATGCACCGCCGGCGAGCGCGGCTGTCAGAGCCGTCGCCATGCTGATGGGCCGCAATCCCGAGTTCACGCTGCGTGAGGACCTGCGCCGGTTCAAAGCGATGCTCGAGGCCGGGGAAATCCCCACGGTTACGGGTCAGCCGCACGGACCGCGCGGGCTGCACGGGCACGTGTACCGGACGCTCCTGCGCGAGAGACAGAATGCCTCAGAGCCACAGGTGGAGACTGCGCGGGAAGTTGTGCCGATTCAGGAGAAGCGCATCGCTTAGCAACGCGCATTTTGTGCGCCGCCCAATCGACGAAAAGAGGAGTTTGCCATGAAAGCTGTGTGTTGGATGGGCAAGGAAAAGATGGAAGTGCACGAAGTCCCCGACCCGAAGATCCTCAATCCGCGCGACGCCATTATTCGCGTCACCAGTACCTGCATTTGCGGGTCCGATCTGCACCTTTATGACGGTTACATCCCCACCCTGGAGCAGGGAGACATCCTCGGCCATGAATTTATGGGCGAGGTGGTGGAAACCGGACCGGCAGTCAACAAAGAGAAGCTAAAGGCGGGCGAGCGCGTCGTGGTTCCATTCACCATCGCCTGCGGCCATTGCTTTTCCTGCGAAGACCAGCTTTGGTCGTTGTGCGATAACTCCAATCCAAATGCGTGGGTGGCAGAAAAGCTGATGGGCTATTCGCCCTCCGGCCTGTTCGGTTACACCCATATGATGGGCGGCTATGCCGGTGGACAGGCGCAGTATGTGCGCGTACCCTTCGCCGATGTCGGCCCGCTGAAAATTCCAGAGGGACTGGCCGATGAACAGGTGGTCTTCCTCACCGATATCTTTCCGACCGGATATATGGGTGCGGAGAACTGCGATATTCGGCCGGGTGATACGGTCGCGATCTGGGGATGCGGCCCGGTGGGGCAGTTCGCGATCCGCAGTGCGTTCATGCTTGGCGCAGGACGAGTGATTGCCATCGATCGTGTACCGGAGCGGCTGCAGATGGCGCTGGCGGGCGGCGCCGAGACGCTGAATTTCGAGGAAGTCGATGTGATGGATGCGTTGCGCGAAATGACTGGCAATCGCGGGCCGGACTCGTGCATGGACGCAGTAGGCATGGAGGCCTGGGGACACGGCGCCCTGTTCATGTACGACCGCCTGAAGCAGGCGATGCGGGTGGAGATGGATCGGCCGCTGGTCCTGCGGCAATGCATTCAGGCCTGCAAAAAAGGCGGGACGGTCTCCGTGCCCGGCGTCTATGGCGGCTTCGATGACAAGATTCCTCTGGGCGCATTCGTCAACAAGGGCCTGACCATGAAGACCGGTCAGACGCACATGATGCGCTACATGCAGCCTCTGCTGGAACGGGTGCAGCGCGGGGATATCAATCCGGCCTTTGTGGTGAGTCACCGGCTGCCGCTCGACAGCGCACCCGAGGCGTACCGTATGTTCCGTGATAAGCAGGACCAGTGCATTAAGGTCGTCATGGATCCCTGGGCGCAGGCCGCGGCTGCCTGAACTCCTCGCAGCTCACAAAAGTTCATCGAACCCATGAAACTCATCCCCGGGTGAGGTTTCATGGGGCCGGTGCTTAGCGGGCGTTATGAACCTGACGCGCCGTCCGGGCCTGACGCGACGGTCCCAGGGCTCACGAATTTGCCGTGGCGGGTCGAAACCGGTCCGGGCCCGACCGACGGCTTACCGGTTCCGCGCCCTGCCGACGGCTTTCGGCTGCAGGCAGCTTTCCGTTGACGAAGCCCGCATTTCCTGCTCTGCTGGCGGTGATGCACCCTCTGCCCCTCATCGTCGGTGTTGCGTGTCTGTTTTCGGTGCTGCTCGACGCCTTCGAGACTGTGATTCTGCCTCGCCGCGCAACCGGGCGCTTTCGGCTTACACGTTTGTTCTATCGGCTCACGTGGATCCCGTGGGGATGGGTAGCCCGGCGCGTGCGCACCCCGCGCAAGCGCGAGACCATGCTCAGTTTTTACGGGCCATTATCCCTGGTCTTTCTGATCGCAGCGTGGGCAGTCGGCCTGATTGTGGGCTTCTCCCTGATCTATTTCGCCCTTCCCACGCCGTTCCTTGATCCGCGAGCGCCAGCGTATCGGCTGCTGACCGATCTCTATGTGAGCGGCACTACAATTTTCACCCTCGGGCTTGGCGACGTGGTACCGCGGACAGAGGCAATCCGCGTGCTGCTGGTCACGGAATCCGGCATCGGCCTGGGATTTGTGGCGCTGGTCATCGGCTATTTTCCTGTGCTCTACGGCGCTTTCTCGCGGCGCGAGGTGAGCATTGCCCTCCTCGATGCCCGGGCGGGATCGCCCCCCACGGCCTTCGAACTGATCCATCGCCATTCTTTTCCGGGCGGAAGCGCGGCGCTGGTGATACTGCTGGAGGAATGGGAGCGCTGGTCGGCGGAACTGCTGGAGAGCCATATTTCCTACCCGCTGCTCTGCCTCTTCCGCTCGCAGCACACCAGCCAGAGCTGGCTGGGTGCGCTCACGGCGATTCTCGACACCTGTGCTCTGCTGATCGCGGGCGTTCAGGAGCAGAGTGCCCGCCAGGCGCAGCTGACTTTTGCCATGGCTCGGCATGCGCTGGTGGATCTGTCGCAGATTCTGTCCCTCCGCCCTGTCGCCAATGCTCCCGATCGGCTGCCTCCGGAGCGCTTCCGCTTGATTTACGATCAGCTCTGCCAGGCGGGTGTCCGCGTTTGCCGCGACGAGCAGTCCAGCGTGCGCCTGGCAGAAATGCGCAGTCTCTATGAAAGCTATGCGGAGGCTCTCAGCCGTTATCTGGAGATGCCGCTGCCCCCCTTCTTCCTCGAGCACCCGAAGAAGGACAACTGGCTTTCAGTCGCCAAAGTACGCGCCCAGGCCGAACAGCAAGGCCCCCCGCCGGAGACGACGCTGCTGCATGACAGGGACGAGCACAGTCACATGTTTTAAGTGAGATGGCTGCGATTTCCGAGGGTGGTGGTCGAGAAATTCCCTGTTACTTAAGTTACATTTATCGCGGCATTGTTTTGCTCTGATGCAAACATAAAACGAACTGCTTTTTCCTGAATGCCGGCTTTGGCGTGAAACCTGCATCTTCGTGCCCCGCGCAGAGATAGGGCCCGTATTTCCCTCAGCTGGCTGTATCTGGAGGGCATGATTTATAGCCGCAAGGCTATTAGCCGATGAGGCACCTATATTATTTTGTATTATTTTGGGCGTTATCCCGACGGAGATGTCCGCGCAAATCTTCCTTGACATGCCCACCACCAGGTGCTACATCACTGAACGCGCTCCGATGCGAACAGGCGACCGCCAGCTAAAACACTTTACTACAGGGACAAATCAAGACTGGCGCTTCCGGACTGTTCGCGGCTCGCAGGAGTCACAGGAACGCAGGGAGGTGTTCAGTGACTTGTTGGAAGCGGCTATTATGCCTGACTACCGTCGCCCTGTGCACGGCTTTCACCGTCTCGGCGCAGGAGAATGCGGAGCTGTCCGGATCAGTGACCGATCCAAGCGGCGCGGTAGTTGCGAATGTAAAGGTAATTCTCACCAATCCACTCACCGGTGAAGTGCGGTCGGGGACGACCAATGACGCCGGACTGTATGATTTCCCGGCATTGCATATCGGAACCTACAGTATGAAGGTCGTGGCCTCAGGTTTTGAGACGTACGAGAAAACCGGCATCGTCATGAACGTAGCGGCGACGGTGCGAGAGGATGTGAAACTCGCGGTCGGCGCGGGCACCACGACCGTGATGGTGCAGGCCAACGCGCTGCATCTGCAAACGGAAACCAACGAAGTCAGCAACCTGATTACCGGCGAGCAACTGACCCAGCTGGGCACCAACGGTCGCAGCATGATCTCGCTGGCCACGCTGGGCACGGGCGTATCTGCCAGTATCCCGTCGTTCAACGGCGTCTCGGCGCAGGGCAGCAATGAGAGCATCAGCTTCAACGGCATGCGCCCGGGCCACAACAACTGGCTGATTGACGGCGGCGAAGTGTACGACCGCGGCAGCGGCGGCCGCCCGGGCGTCATGCCTTCACCGGACGTATTGGCGGAGTTCCAGACGCTGGACAGCAATTATCAGCCGGACTATGGGATCGCCTCGGGCGGCACCATGGTGATGGCTCTGAAATCGGGCACGAGGAGCTTCCACGGTGGAGTGTGGGAATTCAACCGGAACGACGATTTCGACGCGCAGAATTACTTCACGAAGCAGGCGCACCAGGCAACACCGGAGCTGCGTCTGAACATCTTCGGTGGAGATATCGGTGGCCCCGCCTTTATCCCCGGAGTCTATCCGAAGGATAAGAGCCATACTTTCTTCTTCTACAGCGAGGAATGGCGCCGGTATATCCAGGGAGCTAATCCGAGCGCCGCCAATGCATTTCCGGCCAACGATATTCCAACGGCTGGATCGAACCTGACCTACACGGTGCCGACCGGCTTCAAGGAGTCGCCGAATGCAGGAATCTGCAATACGGGGCAGACGGCGCCGTGTGTACCCCTCAACTCGGCGATAACAGCCAAGGCAGTGAGCCTTGGCCTGGTTCCTGGGAATTCGTTCCCCGGGGGCGTGATTCCATCGAGCCTGATGGATCCGAACGCGGTGCTGTTCATGAAGACGGGAGCGATTCCCGCGGCCAACTCGACGTCAGCCAGCGGATCGCCGCAGTACCTGGCTTCGCCAACACAGCCGACCTATGTACGGGAAGACGTGGTGCGCATCGACCATGACATCACGGACCGACTGCACCTGATGGGCCACTGGATTCACGATCAGATGTCGCAGACGTACTACCCGGATATGTGGAGCAACGACACCTATCCGACCACGGGCAACGTGTTCGGCAATCCCTCGTGGGGATCGGTGATCAAGCTGACGCAGAGCATCTCTCCGACGTTGCTGAACGAGACGTCGATCAACGTGAACGGCAACAGCATTAACATCACGCCGGCGGGTATCTATGCGCAGCCATCCGGATGGACGCAGACGGGATACTTTCCGGCGGCGAACAACCTGCTGAACCGGATGCCGTCGGTCGATCTGGGCGCGCCCCTGGGGACGAACTGGACGATCAACTACTGGCCGTGGAGGAACGCCTTCCTGAGCTGGCAGCCGCGTGACGATGTTTCGTGGACCCGAGGCAAGCACAGCCTGAAGTTCGGCTTTGCTTACATGAGAGTGGATAAGAACCAGCAGCAGCAGGCCGATACCCAGGGCGACTACACGTTCGGGACCGATTTCTCGGGCGACTCCTATGTAAACTTCCTGCTGGGCTCTGCAGACAGCTTCAAGCAGCTGCAGATCATTGACATGTTCCACTGGCTAAACAACACGTATTCGTTCTATGGAATGGATAACTGGCACGCGACAACGCGGTTGACTCTGAACCTGGGGTTGCGCTACGACGCTGCTGCCGCACGTGTACGAGAAGTTCAACCAGACGGCGAACTTTGTTCCATCGCTGTTCAGCACCGCCAACGAGCAGATACCGGATCCGAAGACCGGGACATTGAATCCGAACGGTCCGGGGTTCTCGAATCCAACCAATGCTCCGGTTCCTTTCTATTTAAACGGAATCGGACGGCCGGGGGTTAACGGCTTCCCGCGCGGACTGGTGAAGAACGACTTCTGGACACTGGAACCGCGGCTGGGATTTGCGTATGACCTGATGGGCAACGGCAAGACGATTGTGCGCGGGGGAATCGGGCACGTTCTACGAGCGGATTCAGGGGAACGATATATACGGGACAGACACCAACCCGCCGTTTGCTTACCAGCCGACGGCGAACTCGGTTCAGTTCACGAACCCTCACGTGAGCGCTATCGATGGCTCGGTGGCAACTAATCCGGTACTCCCGGCAGGTATGGGAACGCTGGCTTACTACTACCCGAACCCGGGCACAGCGCAGTACAGCCTGGGAGTGCAGCATCAGATCGCTCCGGCAATTATGGCGATGGTGCAGTATGTCGGATCGGGTGGCTGGAACCAGGACGATCAGCGGGCGATCAACACGCTGCCGCTGAACGATCTGACGGATCGGCAGGCAGTGACCACGGGAGCGAATGCCAATCTGTTCCGGCAGTTCCCGGGGTTTGCCGGCATTACGCAGGACGAGAATGCCACCAACACCAGCTACAACAGCCTGCAGGCCGCGCTGCGCATGGAGAACAAGCACGGCCTGACAGCGCAGTTTGCCTACACATGGGCGCATGAGATCGACGTGCAGGGCGACGATCTGAGCAGCGTATCGGATCCGTTCAATCTGAGGTACGATCGGGCGTCGGGAACGTACGACCGGCGTCACAACTTCGAAGCCAACTACGTGTACAACCTTCCGTTCTTTATGCATGCCGGCAGCATGGCGGAACGGAGCCTGCTGGGTGGCTGGGTATTCTCGGGCGTAACAACGTTTGAGACCGGACTGCCACAGAACGTAACCTATGGAACGGACACACTGGGTCTGGGCGGCGGCACGACGAACCGTCCGAACCTGGTTGGCAAGGTAAGCGGGCCGAAGACGCAGAAGGCATGGTTCAACACGTCTGCGTTTGCGGCGCCGACAGCTCCGTGGAATGGGGGCGGCAACAACGGCTTTGGCACCGCCGGCAGAAATGCCGTGACCGGACCGGGGCTGGATAACTGGAACCTCAGCTTGTTTAAGTCCTTTGTGCTGACACAGAGGGAGGGGACAAAGCTGGAGATCCGGGCTGAATCTTACAACACCTTCAATCACACGCAGTTCAGCGGGCTCGACCTGGGCTTCACCGATGGAAACTTCGGCCAGGTGACGAGCGCGAACGATCCACGCGTGTTCCAGTTTGGAGGCAAGTTCGTCTTTTAGTTTGCGTATTTCCTCTCTGCGCAGTGGAGCGAAAGTTCCACTGCGCTTTTCTTTTGCGTGCCTTCCGGCGCCTCGCATCCTGCGGGATGGTGTAATGAGAGCTGATCTTCGACTGAGGCCTCGATGTTCCGGTTTTCACCATGGGCCAGGCGGCTGGCCGTTATCCTGCTCTGCTCGCAGACAGGCACACTTGTGGCGCAGGCAGGTGGCACGCAGCAGGCGCTGGCTTTCGAGCGCCAGGGGGACTGGAAGAATGCGGCAGCGGCGTGGCGCCAGGTGCTGGAGCAGAATCCGGGGGATGGAGCCGCCTGCGCGCATCTCGGCCTGACTCTGGCGCGGGAGGGCGATTACCCCGGCGCCGTGGACGCCTACCGGCACGCGTTGCAACTAAATGCTCATGTGGAAGGCCTGCAACTGGACCTCGGCCTGGCCCTTTTCAAGCAGGGCAAGCTGAACGAAGCTGTCGTTCCGCTGAAAGCGGCGGCCGCCGCGGAGCCGGGCGCCGTGCAGCCGCGGGTTCTGCTGGGAATGAGTTACTACGGCAGCGGGCGATTTGCAGAGGCCGTTCCGTATCTGCGCTTCGCGGTGGACAAATCTCCGCAGAACCCGGAGATACGCGGGGTGCTGGCGCAGGCCTGCCTGTACGCGAAGCAGTACAACTGCACCCTCGAACAGTATCGGCAGATCATATTGACCCATCCGGATTCTGCGCAGGCTCACATGCTGGCCGGCGAGGCCATGGACGGGCTGAATCGCACCGCCGACGCTATCGCCGAATTTCAGGCAGCGGCGAGAGCTGCTCCCGGGGAGCCGAATGTTCACTTCGGCCTCGGCTATCTCTACTGGAAGCAGCATCGGTATGAGGAGGCAGCGGCGGAATTTCGGCTGGAATTGCAGAATGTGCCGAATCAGGCGCAGGCCCTCGCGTACCTCGGCGACGCGGAGATCAAGCTGGATCAGCAGGCGCAGGCGGCCGCGGATCTGCAGCGAGCCGTGCAGGCGCCGGGCGCACTGCGAATGGCGTGGGTCGACCTCGGTATCGAACTGGCCGGGGAGGGAAAGAACGAAGAGGCAGCGGGAGATTTCCGTCATGCCATCGAACTTGATCCCGATGAGGTGGACGCTCACTGGCGTCTGGCGCGGTTGTACCTGGCGGAAGGAAAGAAACAGGAGGCGCAGGCTGAGTTCGCAAAAGCCAGCGCGCTCCACAGGAAAGATGATGCAACCCTCGCTCGCCAGCTGGCCAGGCCCGATGCGGCGAAGCCGTAATTTGCCGCGGCAAGGTCCGACTCTGCCAGGCCATCCAAAAGTCTCGTAACAGGATCGATTCGATCGACCCCGTCGTCCCAAATTGTGATGAGGCTCACAGCCAGCCCTCATTCGCCCCGATAGAGTTCCGATAGAAATCCGGCTCGAACGCGCGACATTCCCCGGGCGCACCCTGCCTTTGCCGCGAAATCAGGAAGAAAGCGCGTGAGCAGCCCAGGGGATGCAGTGTGTCGCCGGAGCGGGGCTGAAAGAGGGCGCAAGGTACATGCAAGGTGATCCTGCCATCGAGACGCAACCCTGCCTCAGCCGAGAGGTACCGGAAGGTACCCATACAGCAGCAAACCAAAGGCACGTGGGAATTCCATCTTTCGATGGAGGCGGCCTGGCGCCTGGCGGACTAGCCTCGACTGTTCCCCGGAGAAGTGGAGCGGAGGTGGGCGGAGGTTGGAACGATCAGTTTGCGGATGCGCCGGATGTACTGAAAACCGCACCTGACCAGAAGACCGTGGTACGCGCCGGCAGTGCTCTGATCGGCGGCGGAGAATTTGTAACCATGGCTGGTCCGTGTTCGGTGGAGACCGAACGCCAGCTGATGGAGACAGCCGAGCGGGTCGCAGCAGCGGGCGCGAAAATCCTGCGCGGGGGCGCCTTTAAGCCGCGCACTTCTCCTTATGCTTTTCAGGGGCTGGGCCTTCGAGGGCCTGCGCTTGCTGGCAAAGGCGCGGGCGGCGACAGGACTGGCTGTCGTCACTGAAGTGATGGCAGCGGCCGACGCGCCGTTGGTTGCCGAGTACGCCGACATTCTGCAGATCGGCTCGCGGAGCATGGAAAACTATGCTCTGCTCGAAGCCGCGGCGCACACCGGGCGGCCCATCCTGCTCAAGCGCGGCATGGTGGCCACGATCGCTGACCTGCTGCGCTCAGCGCAGTGTATCGGCAGCCACGGCAATCCCAACATCATTCTCTGCGAGCGTGGCATTCGTACCTTCGAGACGTCCCTGCGCAACACCTTCGATATAGCCGCCATTGTGGTACTCGAAGAGATCGCTCGTTTGCCGGTTATTGCCGATCCCAGCCATGCGGCGGGCCGGAGGCAGTTTGTTCCGGCGCTGGCGCGCGCTGCAGTCGCGGCGGGCGCGGATGGACTAATCATTGAGGTGCATCCACATCCTGACAAGGCGTGGAGCGATGGGGAACAGTCGCTCACGTTCGAGGAATTCGACGCGATGATGGCTGACCTGGCTCGCTGGTGCGAACTGCGAGATGCGCACTGTGCCGCGCTGGAGACGGTTGCATGAGGCCAGGACCCCCCACTGCGATTCTGCTCTGTATTGCTGTCCCGCTGCTGATGTGGTCTGTGCTTCCCCTGCAGCCGGTCATCTCGGCAAGCCGTCCGTCCGCACCTGAGTCTCATCAGCCCGTCATCCTCTTCACCGCCGCGCCGGTTTACGAATCTCTGGCCGCATTGCAGGGAGACGAGCGCTTTCCTCAGGGAGCGCAGGTAATGGTGCTGCGCAGGGGCAGACCTGAACCGCTGGTGCCGGGATTCGCGGCCAGCGCGGATCCCAGCGTTTCTTTCGACGCGACGACAGTCTTGTTTGCGGCGAAGCAGACAGCCGAAGATCCCTGGCAGATCTGGCAAGTCGGGATGGATGGCGGCGCGCCGCGGCGGCTGCTCGCTGCCGATTCGGATTTGATTCGTCCGCTGTGGATGCCCGCTGGGCGAGTGGCGTTCGCGCGGAAAACGGCGACCGGTTTTGTGCTGGAGACGTCCGGACTGGACGGGAAAGACAAGCTGCGTTTGAGCTACGGTCCAGGGAATTACATTCCCGACGATGTGCTCCGCGATGGACGGGTGCTGTTCGAGTCCGGCTTTCCCCCTGGTGTGGGGCAGGCTCCCGAAATGTATCTGGTATATGCCGATGGGAGCGGGGTAGAGTCTGTCCGCTGCGACCATGGTGCGCCGCGCGAGCATGGGCGCCAACTGCAGAGCGGGGATATTGCTTTTACGCATGGACACCGCCTGGCTCGCTTTACCTCCGCGCTCGCGGATGAGACTCCAGTCGCGGCGCCGTCCGGGGACTATGCAGGCGATGTTAGCGAGATGCCGGACGGCCGATGGCTTCTGGCGGTGCGAGTTCGGGGAGAAAAGCACTACTCCATCCGCGCCTGGAAGCCGGGCTCCGGTGCCATGGAAACTCTGGCGGAAGATGCTGGGCGGGATCTGGTCGAGCCGGTCGTGGTTGCGCCGCGTACCGTTCCTAACCGGCATCCATCCGCGCTGCACGACTGGAGCACCGGCAACCTGCTGGCGCTCGATGTGCGGCAGTCCCGAGAAGGAGATCTGACCACAACACCGTCTGCGGTGCGCGTCGAAACCACCAGCGCGACGGGCCAGTCGATTGTGCTCGGCACAGCCCCTGTCGAGAAGGACGGCTCTTTCTTTGTGCAGGCAGCCGCAGATCGGCCGTTGCGTTTCATCCTGCTCGATGCGCAGGGCAAAACATTGCGCGAACAGCACGGCTGGATGTGGATCCGCCGCGGCGAACAGCGCATCTGTGTCGGCTGCCATACAGGCCCCGAGCGCGCTCCGGAGAATCGCGTGCCGCTAATTCTGCTGCGTTCTACTACGCCCACAGGCGCGACAGGACCTGTAATTCCAGGAACTACGGGAGGTCGCTGAAATGAACCTGCGCGCTCTGGTCCTTCTGGCGGCAGCTCCTGTTGCGATGGGGCAGCCGGTGCCGCATGCGTCCCAGCATCCGCAGGCCGCGAAGTCCACGATTCGCTTCGAAGATGCGACCGCTAAGTCCGGCATCGACTTCACGCACAGCTTTGGGTCGGCGAAGCTGGGGTCGCTGCTCGAGGGCACCGGCGCGGGATGCATCTGGTTCGATTACAACAATGACGGCCTGCCGGATCTTTACGTCGTCAACGGCCGCCCGCTCGACGACTCCATGCACCCGTATCCGCTGAAGGATAAGCCGAGCCCGCCGCCCCACAACCATCTCTATCGCAATAATGGCGACGGCACCCTCACCGATGTGACGGACAAGGCCGGCCTCAATCCGGACATGTATGCCGTTGCAGTGACAGCTGCAGATTACGACAACGACGGCTATGAAGACCTGTTGGTGACCGGCTACGGCAAGACCATTCTCTATCACAACAATGGCAATGGCACCTTTACGGATGTAACCGCAAGGGCCGGCATTCAGGTGGATGGATGGACGATTAGTTCGACCTGGCTCGATTACGACAAAGACGGGTGCGTGGATTTGTTTGTTGGCCGGTACGTTAAGTTCGATCCGAAGTACCACAATTATTACGCAGCGGATAACTACCCTGGACCTCTGGACTATGAGGGAGAAACCAACCGGCTCTACCACAATAACTGCGACGGCACATTTACCGACGTGACGGATAAGTCCGGCATCGGCGCTTATATCGGGCGAACGATGGGCGTCACCGCGGCTGATTTCGATGGCGATGGGTGGCCGGATATCTACGTCGCCAACGACCGGACGGAGAATTTTCTGTTCCATAACAAGCACGATGGAACTTTCGAAGAGATTGCGAGCGACGCGGGTGTGGCGTATGGCCAAAACGGCGAGGCGACTTCATCGATGGGACCGGTATTCGCTGATATCACGGGCAGTGGGATGCTCGACCTGTGGGTGAGCGATGCGCACTACAACCGCCTGGTGAAGAACAACGGCAAGGGTGGGTTTGACGACATCGGGATCGCGTCGGGATTGTCGCAGGCCAACGCGCAGTATGTGAGCTGGGGCACGGGGGTCTACGACTTCGACAACGATGGGTGGCTCGACATCATGGTGTTTCACGGCGGCCTGATTCAGATGATTCCGCAGGAGCACTCGGTGTTTCGCGGGCTGGGCGGCGGGCGGTTTGAGGATGTATCGGAACTGTCGGCCGACGTGCTGGGGACGAAGACGGTGGCGCGCGGAGCATGCTTCGCGGATTACGACAACGACGGGAAGGTGGATGCGTTTGTCGTGAACCTGGGTGGGCGGGGTATGCTGCTGCGCAACGCTTCGACTGGTACAGGTCACTGGATCGCGATTCGCCTGAAGGGGACGAAAAGCAATCGCGACGGCATCGGCGCACGGGTTGAAGTGTGGGTAGGTGGACGAAAGCAGGTAGCTGAGCGGGTGGCTGAATCTGGGTATCTCTCCCAGAACGATGCCCGATTGCATTTTGGACTCGGATCGGCGGCGAAGGTGGACAAGATCGTTGTCCACTGGCCGAGCGGCCGCGAGCAGACATTCGAGAACCAGCAGACGGACCGGGTTCTAACTATTGAGGAGCCGAAATGAAGCGGCGTATCGCCGCCTGCGCTCTCGGCTTATGCGTAGCGGCGCTGTCGTCATCGGCCAGGGCGACGGTCTCAGACCCTCCCGAAGAACGGTATGCGTCTCCGCTGGAACTGCTGCTGTCTCCGGATGGAGCGCGACTCTACGTCTTGTGCCAGGGTACGGGAGAAGTGCGGGTCCTGGACGCCGCATCCGGCCGGGTGTTGAGCACGATTCCAGTGGGTCGCGAGCCACGGGGCTTCTCGTTCTCGCCGAACGGGGGGCGGCTGTTTGTCGCCAACTCCTGGGACGATACGGTCACAGTCATTGATACGAAAACCCAGCGCGCTGTCGCCACCTGGAAGGCGGGCTTCGAGCCTTCGAGTGTGGTGGAAGATCGTGCGGGAAAGCTGCTCTACGTTGCCGATCGGATTGGAAACGATGTTGCCGTGCTGAACGCAGCCACGGGGACCGAAGAGGCGACGCTACCGGCGGGACGCGGTGCCAGCTATCTGACTCTGGCAGCGGACGGAAGCCGACTCTATGCCACGCACATCTATCCGAACCCTGGGCCGCCCCGAACACCTCCACGGTCCGAAATTACCGTCATCGATCCCGCCCATGCTCGGCTGCTGGAGCGGTTGCCGCTTCCAGACATCGCGGGGGTATTTCATGTTGCGGTCTCACGCGATGGCCGCCTCGGCGTCGCGGCGGAGTTACATCCGAAGAACCTTGTGCCCATGGCCCACGTGGAACACGGATGGATACTGGGCAACACGCTGACGGTGTTTGGTGCGGACGTAGGCCGGATGGTCGAGGTACCCCTGGATGAACTCGACCGTTATTTTGCGCTGCCCTTCGGAGTGGCGATCGCACCGGATAAGTCGCGGATCTATGTCACCAATGCCGGTTCGGACTGTGTAACGGTGATCGATGTGCACCGGATGTTGGCCTATATCCATGCGCATCAGCAGTCCTTTGCAGAAGATCTTTCAGCGAGCGGGCATTACGTCGTGGCGCGGATCGCTGTGGGAAAGAATCCGCGAGGTGTGGTTTTGTCGCAGGACGGGTCGCGGCTTTACGTGGCAAATCGGCTCGACGACACGATCAGTGTGATCGATACCAGGGCCGGGCGTGTGGTGCAGACTCTCCGGCTTGCGGGCCCGGCGAAGGTGTCGGCGCTGCGCCGCGGCGAGCAGACGTTCTATACGGCGAGGTTTGCGTTCCAGGGGCAGTTCGGGTGTTCCAGCTGCCACATCGATTCCACCTTTGACGGGCTGCAGTGGGATCTGGAGCCGGATGGGTTTGGCAGAGATATTGTCGACAACCGCCTGCTCGAAGACCTGCGGGGAACAGAACCGTTCAAGTGGAATGGCGGCAATCCTACGATTGCGGTGGAGTGCGGGCCGAGGACCGAGAAATACTTCTGGAGATCGCAGACCTTCGACGATCTGACGCTGGCGGATCTCGCCATGTACATCCGGCACCTGCCCCGGCGGCCGAACCGCTGGCTGGCGGCGGATGGGCAACTGACGCCGGCGCAGGAGCGGGGAAGGGTGATCTTCAGTCGAACCGTCGACAAACTGGGCCAGCCGATTCCCGAGCGCAACCGGTGTGCATATTGTCACAGCGGCAGCAAAGGGACGAGCCAGCAATCGTTTGATGTCGGCACCGGCAGGGCGACAGACAACAGCAGCGTTTTCGACACGCCGCAGCTCATGAATATCGCGCTCACCGCGCCTTATCTGCACGACGGTTCGGCACGATCGCTCGAAGAAATATGGACCGTTGACAATCCGCACGACCGGCACGGCCGCACCAACGACCTGACCAAGGACGAGCTGAACGATTTGATTGAGTATCTGAGGACGCGATGAAGAATGCAGTTTGCATCGGGATTCTCCTGATGGCGGGAGCCGCCGGACTGATGGGTCAATCCAGTGCCCGGCCTGCACGAAGAATTCATGCGGCCACGCAATCGCAGGACGTACCGGCGATGCCGCGGTTCCGGTTTGAAAACTTCACGACCGCGAATGGTTTGCCGGATAACCATGTGTTCTCGGTGCTGGTGGACGGCGAGCGCGTTTGGGCGGGGACGGAGAATGGGCTGGCTGTCTACGACCACGGGAACTGGAAGACCTATACGACGGCCGATGGACTGGCACATCGCGCGGTGTTATCGCTGGCGCTCGATAAGCGCACCGGCGATGTGTGGGCGGGGACGATGGCCGGGTTGAGCCGCATTTCGGCGGGACGGATTGATACCTACACGCAGCTGAATTCGGGACTGAGTAATGACGTGGTGTACGGAGTTGCCGTCGAGGGCGAGAATGTCTGGCTGGCGACGGCGGCGGGCGCGTGCCGGCTGAATACGAGAACGGGGGAGTGGTCGCTCTACAACGAACGCAATACTCCCATGAATGAGATTTGGGTGTATGGGGTTTCGGCGGCGGCGGACAAGGTCTACTTCGCTGTTTGGGGAAGCGGGTTGCTGGAGCTGAACCAAAAGACCGGTGTGTGGGATAAGTACGATGACCCCGATGGCGAAAACGAAATTGTACTGCTGAAGGATCAGGGATTGATCCACGAGATCGTAACATCAGTAAGTTATGTCGACGGGGTAGTGTGGGTGGCCACTTATTTCGGAGATAGTCACTATGACGGCCGGTACTGGCATAACTTTCTGACTAAGGACAGTGGGTTGCCGAGTAACTTCACGAACACCGTGAGGGGAATTGATCGTAATCGTGCATGGTTTGGAACGGATAAAGGACTGGCCTATTACGACGGGACGAATTGGGCGGTGTATCGGCCAGCGCTCGATACCGGCAAGCCGGAGATGACGGTGCGGGATGCGCAGGGACATGTTACGGAGGTTCCGGTGGAGACGGCGCCTGCACACAACTATATTCTCGGGCTCGATTTTCAGGGGCGTGATTTGTGGGTTGCTACGGCAAGGGGATTAAGTCACGGAATTTATCAACCATAAGGGGGGGAGTTTTATGAGTGCAATTGCTGAGCTGCTGGCCGGACTGGCGCATACGCCGATTGAGAAGCATGCGATGACCAACCACGGAGTACTGAACGAGGCTTATGCCTATGCGAGGCCGAGTTCGTTTTCGCGGGGCATGCGGATCGACCTGAATGGGCTGACGATTCTGTTGATCTCGGGGACAGCCAGCATCGATGACGCCGGGAAGAGTGTGCATATCGGCGATTTTCGGGCACAGACGCGGCGGACCTTCGAGAACATCACCGGCTTGCTGGAGAGCGAAGGCGCAACCTGGAAGGACATCGTACGGACGAGCTGCTATCTGCGCGACATCGACCGCGACTATGAAGCGTTCAACGAGGAGCGGACGGCGTTCTTCCGTGAACAGGGTCTTGATCCGTTGCCGGCTTCGACGGGGATCCAGGCAAAGCTGTGCCGGTCGGAGCTGCTGGTGGAGATTGAGGCGATCGCGATGTTCCGCACGCCGAAGGCCTAGCCGGCGGCGGAGGTCATGGAGCGGAGTTGCCGCTCGTTAGTTCCCAGACCGGAAAGGGGCATTCGTGGCTGTTGGTGTTATCAAGAGCGCAGTGAACGCGCTGGTTGTTGCGCTGGCGATGGCGGTGGGCGCGTGCGCGCAAAGCAACTCTGGTCCTGGCGCGCCCGCTCCGGGTACGGGATGCGAGTGCGGGAAACATCCGCCGGGGCAGACCCCGGACCGGACGGTGGCTCCATATGCAGGAGAGCCGCAGGATCTGCAGCCGTATGCGAAATTCTCACAGCCCTATGACGTGAACTACGTGCAGCCAAACCGGTATTTTGGGGCGGGACGCGACATTCCCGATCCGACGGACATCAGCGAAGTGCGGATCGGGTTTATCGGGCCGATTGCCAAGCAGGCGGACCAGGTGTTCGGGCTGCGCATGCTGCATGGGGCACAGTTGGCGATCGACGATGCCAACGCGCGCGGCGGGTATGGCGGCACGCCCTTTCGCCTAATGATCCACGACGACTACAACAACTGGCAGTTCGGCGCCGAATATGGCTCCGAACGGCCCACCGCTTCCGCGATCTGGGGCTCTCCTGCGGACGAAGCGGTGAAGATGATCTATGACGAGAAGGACTGGGCAATCTTCGGAAGCATCAATTCAGAGAGCACCCACATCATCCTGCGCGTGGCGCTGCGCGCCGAGATTCCCATCGTCAATTCGGCATCCACCGATCCGACGATTCCGGAGACTTATATCCCCTGGTACTTCACGGATATTCAGGACGATCGGGTGCAGTGTTATAGCCT
The DNA here is from genome assembly GCA_963825195.1 of uncultured Acidobacteriota bacterium. GTDB lineage: Bacteria > Acidobacteriota > Terriglobia > Terriglobales > Acidobacteriaceae > Palsa-343. Next base: position 418,785 of record CAWGSD010000005.1, on the reverse strand, counting down.
GGCGCGGCGCATCTTCACCGAGATGGGGCTGAAGCGCGTGGCGCTGCTGCGGGTGAACAACCGCTACGGACGGTTTGGGGTGATCAAGTTTCGCGATGCGGCGCGGCGGCTGGGGCATCCGGTGGTGATCGAGCAGAAATTCTTGCCCGGGGACACGGACTATCGGCGCGCCCTGCACATCATTCAGGATTCGCGGGCGGACGGGATTGTGGTGTGGGCGGACGAGGCGCAGGCGGCGGGGATTCTGCTGCAGATGCGCGAGCTGGGGATGAAGCAGCGGGTGTTCGGGAGCTATCGAACGCTGGGGGATGAGCTGCTGGCGCAGGCGGGACCGGCGGCGGAAGGTTTCGAGGCGGTATTCCCATACGATCCTACGCGGACGAATCCGAAGTGGTCGGGATTTCAACAGCGGTACGAGGCGAAGTTTCAGGAGAAGCCCGAGCAGTTTGCGGCGCTCGCGTACGACGCGATGAATGCTCTGCTGGATTCCATTTGCAGGGCGGGGCTGAACCGCGCGCGGATTCACGATGCGCTCTCGCAGATTTATGAGTACGACGGCGTCACCGGGCACATGGTGTTCGACCCCAACAACAAAAATGTCAGCCCGATGTATCTGGGTGCCGTTCGCGACGGCAGGATCGTTTACCGGTTAACTTCGATGGATGCTCCCGGGCAGAAGATCAGCGCGAATGCCGATGCCGTTCCAGCAGCCGTAGCTGTTCCCTATGCGCGTGTGGGCGAGGATGGTGTGGACTATGCCGGTCCTCACCAGGACGGGACTTCACAGGGCGAGGCAAAGATTGTGATGTTCGGTCCGCGCGCAGCGCAAATCGCTGCGAATGCCGAGGTGCGCGCGGCGCTGGCCCCGGCACGTGGCCAGTTGTCCATCATCACCGTGGACAGCGATCAGAACTGGGGGGCTGCTTCAACCCAGCTGGTGCATGCGCTGATGGACGATCACGCGCTGGCGATCATTGCGCTTGATCGCAACGCAGCTCACCTGGGGGAGCAGCTTGCGCTCAAGGCCTTTGTGCCGGTGGTGGCGCTCTCCAGCGACACCACGCTCACTTCAACCAATGTGCCCTGGATCTTTCGCTTGTCTCCTGACGCAGGCGCGACGGAAGCAGTTCGTCTGCTGGCCGAAGCGTCGCGGGCGAGTGATAACAATCCGGAGCGGTTGCGCGCAGTGCTTGCATCAGGCACGATGCTGGCTGGCGTGAGATTCCTGCCGACGGGCGAGCCGATGAAGCAGAAGTAATCCTGAAAGCAGCGTCAGGCAGTGACCAGCCGGGGAGCGGCAGCGGGAGCTGTCTTCGCCTTCGGCTTTTCCGATGCCAGAGTGACGAGTTGCCAGGCGGAGCGATCGCGCAAAAGCCGCGAGACAAGCGCCGTGTGCATGGCGTGCCCGGCGCGTTCAGCCACGATGTGGCCGAGGATGTGGTGGCCGGCCAGGGCGAGATCGCCAATCAGGTCGAGAACCTTGTGCCGCGCGAACTCATCGTGGAAACGCAGCGACCCGTTCTGCACCCCACGGCGGGTCAGCACGATCACACTTTCTTCTGAAGCGCCGCGAATCAATCCCATATCGCGCAGCTTCTGCTCATCTTCGCGGAAGCCGAAGGTGCGGGCGGGCGCGATTTCCCGTTCGTATGCGCCGGTAGCCAGGTCGACGACATAGCCCTGCCGTCCGATGGGGGCGGGGAAGTCGATCTGGTAGGAGACGGAATAGCCGTCGCCCGGATAGACGCCGATGAATTTATCGCCTTCGCGTACTTCCACGCTCTTCAGGATCCGCAGGTACTCACGCCGACGCCGCTGGGTTTTCACTCCCACTTCGGAGAAGGCGCGCGTGTAAGGGAGAGCGCTTCCATCAAGAATTGGCAGTTCCAAGTTATCTAGTTCAACAATAACGTTATCGATACCCATGCCCAGCAGGGCCGAGAGCAGATGCTCGGTGGTGGAGATGAGCACACCTTGGCGCATCAGGCTGGTGGCGTAGCTCACTTTGGCGATATTGCGGCTGGTGGCCGAGATTTCGAATCCGTCCAGGTCGGTGCGCCGGAAAACAACGCCGCAGCCGGCTGGCGCGGGCAGCAGCCGCATCCGTACCGGAGCTCCGCTATGCAAACCGATCCCGGAAAATTGAAGAGGTGCAGTAATCGTGTGTTCCAGTTGCGATGAATCGGCCAAGTATTTCCCTCGTCGAAGACATAGACTATCGCGGAGCGGCAAAAGTTGTTGTGTTGCAAATTTGCCACAGACGGGGTGTCAAAAGTCACGGTACTCTTCTTGGTTACCATCATGCCAAAGCCAGCAAAACGCGCAGCTTACCCAGACAAGCCGTTTGCGCACGAGATCGTACCTTTCGAATCAAGCCTGCTCGAGCGGCTGCGCCACCTGGTGGAGATTGAATCTCCCAGCGACGACAGGAAAGCGGTCAACCAGTGTGTGGAGGCGGTCGTCGCTATGGTTGCCTCTCTCGGCGGTCAGAGTCGGCGCCATCGTCAGGCCGCCTTCGGCGATGTTCTGGAGGTTCGCTTCGGCCCGGGCCGACGGAGGGATGCTGGAGCTCCGCTGATGCTTTTGGGCCATCTCGATACGGTTTGGCCGCTCGGCACACTATCGAGTATGCCGTTTCGAATCGCACAGGGACGGGCCTGGGGTCCCGGTGTGCTCGATATGAAGGCAGGGGTGGCGATGGCTTTGACGGCCGTCGAATATTTACGGGAGACGGAGCGCCTCAACCGGCCTGTCGTCCTCCTGTTGAACAGTGACGAGGAGGTAGGCAGCACGGTGTCGCGGCCAATTATCGAGAAACTCGCCCGCAAGTGCGATGCGGTCTTCGTGCTGGAGCCGGCACAGGGCCTCGGCGGAGCCTACAAGACAGCCCGCAAAGGGGTGGGCGATTACACGCTGCGCGTGGCCGGGAAGGCCGCTCACGCCGGAGTGGACTTTGAGCGTGGGCACAGCGCGATCCACGAGCTGGCATATCAAATGGAAAGAGTTCGCGAATTTACTGAGCTGGATCGAGGGCTGACGGTGAATGCGGGTGTGATTCGCGGCGGCACGCGCACCAATGTGGTGGCTGCCGAAGCAGAAGCGGAGATCGATGTGCGGATCGCACGCGCGAAGGACGCGACTCGCATCGAGCGGCGCTTTCACAGTCTGCGCGTTCGCGACCGCGGCTGCGTCCTGCATGTGGAGGGCGGGATGAACCGTCCACCCATGGAGCGGAGTCGCGCCACGGCAACGCTCTTCCGGCACGCCGCGACTCTGGCCGCGGAGTTGGGTTTCTCGCTCACAGAGGCGGCGACCGGCGGCGGTTCGGACGGGAACTTCACAGCGGCTTTGGGCGTACCCACGCTGGATGGGATGGGCGCAGTCGGCGAGGGCGCTCATGCATCTCACGAATCGGTGCTGCTGAAGGACCTGGTACCCAGAACGGCGCTGCTGGCTGAGATGATCTGCACGACCGCTTTGCGGGATGGCGGGAGAGGATGAAGGGATGCTGAAGATCGTGGAATTCGGGCTCCTGGCCGTGGCGCTGATCATTGTCCTCGGGCTGGTGGCAGCAGGTCCGCCCGAGGCGCCTCCGGTGGAGGAGCATCCCATCGGGGCGCGTGAAGCCGCCGAGGCTGCCGAGCAGCCGAAGGCGAGCTGAGCCCGCACTGAGTCTGTGTGAGTACTTGATTTCCACCTGGAGACAAGCGAGAAGAGAGCATGTCTCGCTATCGGGTGTATTCGGCGCGCAGAGGTGCTGCGGTCACCAGGTTGCGCCGCGCTTGAGAATGCTGGTTCGCAGAAACAAAGCAAAAGCGATGATCAAAACCGCGTGCGGCGTGCTCGCGATTTCAACAGCTTTGTGAAAAAGCCTGTGCATTTCCTGTTCGCATCGCCACGAAGCTGCGAAAGCACGGGCTTTTTACCAATCTGCACTCTCTGCGATGCAGTCGCGGCGTGCTCGAATCTGTCGTGAAAACGTTCTTGAAAATGATGGATGGATGAGGCACACTGGCGGGCGTCCTCGTTTATCGCCGCCCCCGCTGCGCCGGAGCACACATTTCCTTTTCGCACGATGCGCGCGAAAAGGCTGAGGTGTGCCGTAACGCACCTTCAGCTGCATTTACGTGGAATACTCCGCGTTGATGCGGACATACTCCGCGCTCAGATCGCAGGTCCAGAAGCGGCAGGCGCCGTTGCCATCACCGACGCTGATGCGGATCGAATATTCCGGCTGCTGAAGATACGCGTGCGCGGCCTTCTCGTCATATTGCGGCGATCGGCCGCCATTCACGCAGATCTGCTGATGACCAAACCAGATAGCGATCTTTGCGGGATCGAAGTCAACGCCCGCGTATCCTGCGGCTGCCATCAGGCGTCCCCAGTTCGGATCGGTGCCGGCCCACGCTGTCTTGACCAGCGGGGAATTCGCGATGGCGCGGGCAATCCTAACCGCGTCGGCATCGCTGGGCGCGCCCTCGATGTCCAGTTGTACGACGTGCGAGATTCCTTCGCCGTCTGCCACAATCTGTTTTGCCAGTGAGGTGCAGACTTCCGTGAGAGCCTGTGCGAAGGCGGCGTCTTCGGCCCAAATATCCGCGCCTGACTCGCCCGAGGCCAGCAGCAGCACCGTGTCGTTCGTCGAGGTGTCGCCGTCGATGGAGATGCGATTGAAACTGACCTCCGTGGCCGAGCGCAGATAGCGATCAAGCGCCGTGGGATGCACCGCTGCGTCTGTGAACAGATACACCAGCATGGTGGCGTGCAGGGGCGATCCGCCTGGCGCGCTGGCCGACGCCAGCTGCGGATGGATCATGCCCGCGCCTTTGGCTACGCCGGCGATCCGCACCTGCCTGCCACCGACATCGAGGGTGGCGTGGGCGATCTTCGCGCGCGTGTCGGTGGTCATGATGGCCTGTGCGAACTGCAGCAGGGCGTCTGGCGTCGCCGCCAGCAGACGCTGCACCTCCGGCAAGGCGTTGACCAGCTTGTCTGCGGGCAGCGGGACCCCGATGATGCCGGTCGAGGAAGGGAGAATTTCGTGGCCCTCGCATCCGAATGTCTTGGCGGCGGCCGCGCATACTTTCTCGCACGCTTCGAGACCGACTGCGCCGGTCGCGCAGTTGGCGTTGCCCGCGTTCACCGCGAGTACGCGCAGCAGACCGTTGCCACGCTCCAGATGCCGGCGTCCGACGGTGATGGGAGCCGCCTGCACACGGTTCGTCGTGAACATGGCGGCGGCGCTGGCGACTCGATCCGGGACCGCAACGGCGAAATCCGGCTTGCCGCTTGGTTTAAGACCAGCCTTGACTGCCGCAAATCGAAAGCCGCGCGGCAGCGCCTCAGAAGAGATCAGGGGAGTTTGACTCACAGTAATCATTCAATCCCATTGAACGCTACCAGTAAACCAGGCAGCCGTGCATTTCGAGATTCCCGATCCAGGCGGGCAGAGACAGCGTGGTCACCCAGCGGAGGTCGAGTTTCTCCAGCCGCGGCAGATTGGCGATCGCATCGGGCAGCGATTCCAGCGGATTGCCGCGCAGATCGAGGTGGCGCAGATCCTGCAGGTCGCCGATGGTCTCGGGCAATTGCATCAGTCGATTATTTCTCAGGTGGAGCTCGCGGAGGTTCACAAGCTGCCCGATACACGCCGGTAATCTCTCAAACCCGCCGTCCGTTGCGCGCAGTTCCATCAGACCCTCGAGCTCGCAAATCACCGGGGGCAACTCGGCGAAGGGGTTTTCGCTGATGTTAAGGTAGCGCAGCCTCCTGAGAGATCCCAGCGACGGAGGCAATGTGCGGAGGCGGTTGTCGTGCAGATAGAGAAAATCAGTCAGTCCTTCCAGTCCGCCGAACGCATTCGGAAGCTCCGTCAGCTGGTTGTGTCCCAGATCGAGCATACGGAGATTCTTCAGCAGGCCGATCTGCGCGGGTAATTCCGTCAGCCCGTTGTCAGCCAGGACCAGCGACTCGGCGTCAGTGCGATCCCACACCCAGGCGGGCACCTGACCCAGCTTTTGCTTCCACAGATTCAGGTGAACGCGAGCGTCCTGACGCACACGCCCATCGTAGCCGATGCTGCTGATCGGTTCACCGAGGCTCCGGTCGCCATTTGCAATAATTTTGGCAGTGAACAATCCAGTTACGTCCTCTACCTCGGATTTTCTTTTCATGCGCGATGTCAGCGTCGCGCGCGGCGACAACGTTGTTCTGCACGACATTTCCCTGCGTATCAGGAGCGGCGAACACGTCGCCATCCTCGGCCCCAATGGCTGCGGCAAATCGACGCTGATCAAAACCATCACCTGCCAGTGCTATCCCATCGTCACACCCGGCATGGACCTGCGCCTGCTGGACCGCGAACGCTGGGATGTTTCGCAATTGCGGACGCATCTGGGGGTGGTCTCGGCCGAACTGCCCGGCGAGCGTACGCCGGTCACGCGGGGTCTCGATGCCGTGGTTGCCGGATTCTTCTCGGCATCGACGCTCTGGCCCAATCTGCATGTGACAGCGGAGATGCGGGAGAGCGCCCGCGAGGCGCTGCACCTGATGCAGGCGATTCACCTTGAAGCGAAGCTGGTCGGAGAGATGTCAGCCGGGGAGCAACGTCGCATTATGATCGCCCGCGCCCTGGTGCATCAGCCGGAGATGCTGCTGCTGGATGAGCCGTCGAATGCGCTGGATTTGGCGGCCCAGCGGGAACTGCGGGAAGCGCTGCGGCGGGTCGCGCAGCAGGGGGTCGGGATTTTGATGGTCACGCACCACCTTGCCGACATTCTGCCGGAAATCGACCGCGTGATCATGATGCGTCAGGGCCGCATTTTTGCCGATGGCCCCAAGGCGGAGCTGCTCAGCACGGAGAAGCTGCGTGACCTGTTCGGGGTTGAAGTCAGCCTCATCGAGCATGACGGCTTTTGGTACTCCTGGTAGGGCACTTGCGTGGTTGGGGGTGCCCGGGTTAACTTGTCGGTACACGGGAAAGGAGGATGATCCAGCCAATGAAAAATTCCGACGGTAGTAGTTGTACGACAACACGTGAGGTGACTGAGGCTTAGAGCCGCACTTCGCCGGAAACCTAAGTCCTGGCGTCAACAACCGCCGAGGCCCGCCCAGCAAGCGAAGGCGCCTCAGGTCAAACTCCACAGTCCACCGGTGATCAAGGCCCGCATGCCCAATCTGGCAGCGGGCCTTTCACGTTTTGGGGGATGGTGAGGCCACGGAGCCGATTCGATCTCATGACCATGGTAAAATGACCATGGTCACATTAGAGGGTCGCCATGAAAACGATGGGTGCGGGTGCTTTTAAGACACACTGCCTCGCGATTCTCGATGAGGTGCATGAAAACGGCGAAGAGGTTGTCATTACCAAACGGGGTAAACCCGTCGCCAAAGTCGTGCCGGTCGAGGAAAGGAAGCCGGAGAGCATTTTCGGCTTTTTGAGGGGTCGAGCGAAAATCGTTGGCAATCTGGTGGAACCCGTTGTGAGTCCTGAGGACTGGGCAGAAGCGGATCGCGAGTGGGATGAACTCAACAAATGACGCTGCTCGATACGCACGTGGCCATCTGGCTGGCTCTTGAACCGCAGCGTCTGTCGCGCCGATCGATGGACGCGATCAGGCAGGGCGTTGAAGAGGGCCTGGCCATCAGTGGACAATCCCTCTATGAGGCCGCGTGGCTTATTGTGCGGGGGCGAGTCATCGCCAATGAACCGCTGCAGGATTTTCTTCGGGCGATGGCCGTTCGCTTTGATGTGAGGCCTCTGACGGTGGAAGTCGCCGCCGTGGCGGCCCAACTCCCTGCCTCCTTCCCCTCCGATCCCTGTGATCGCATCATTGCCGCGACGGCCATGGTAGAAGACCTGCAACTGATCACTGCTGACGAGCGCATCCGCAATTCAGGCGCCGTTCGGACGATTTGGTAGTCATCTGCGAGGTTTGCGATCCCGACTTACAATACCCCCATGGAACCCCTCGTTATTGCAGGCAAAGCCTTCCAGTCGCGCCTTATCGTCGGTACCGGCAAGTACAAGGACGGCCCGGAAACCCAGGCGGCCATCGAAGCCTCCGGCGCCGAGATGGTCACGGTGGCGGTGCGCCGGGTGAATCTCGATCGGTCGCGCGAGTCGCTGCTCGATTTCATTGATCCGCGCCGCTACTTCCTGCTGCCGAATACCGCTGGCTGCTACACGGCAGACGAGGCGGTTCGTGCTGCCAGGCTGGCGCGCGAAGTGGGGCTGTCGGACTGGGTCAAGATCGAGGTGATCGGCGACCAGGCGACGCTGTATCCCGATGTGCAGGCGACGCTGGAAGCGACCCGCACTCTGGTCAGGGAGGGTTTCACCGTGCTGCCTTATACGTCTGACGACATTGTTTACGCGCATCGGCTCATCGATGCGGGAGCCGCGGCCGTGATGCCGCTGGCCGCTCCGATCGGCAGCGGGCTCGGCATACAGAACCGGGCGACGCTGCAGATCCTTCGCGAGAAGATCACCGAGGTTCCGCTGATTGTCGATGCCGGGGTCGGTACCGCCTCCGATGCGGCGCTGGCGATGGAGATGGGCGCGGACGGGGTGCTGATGAATACGGCGATTGCGGCCGCGTCGAACCCGATCCTGATGGCGGAAGCGATGCAGCATGCCGTGCTGGCCGGCCGGCAGGCGTACGTCGCAGGACGCATGCCGCGCAAGCTGTACGCGACGGCGAGTTCGCCCCTGGAGGGCGTTTCGCGGTAACCCCGGCGTGGACGAACTTCTCCACTGCCATGCTCTTCGAATGCGTCTGCGAGCCTGTGATGGAGGCTCTCAGCGGCGACTGGCGCCACATTTGCGCCAGAGAGTCCTCCATTTCGTCCCAGGCGGGTCTGATTTGGACTCACCCTGATTTGGGCTCACGCTGAATTTGGGCTCATCCTGATTTGGACTCACCCAGAGCAACGCAATTCCTCTCCCTTGCTGTTGTGATCCTGGGGTAGACTGGTGCGCAGCGTTCTCCTGCGTTTTCTGCTCGGCTGAGGTTCAGCTATGCGTGTCTGCGGCATCGACTGCGGAACGGAAACCACCGGCTACGGTATCGTCGAGTCCGACAACGGCTCCCGTGAGCCGCGACTGGTGTCGCTGGGCGCCGGGGGCATCTGCCCGCCGCGAAAGGCCCTCATGCCCCAGCGCCTGGCCGTTGTCTACAACGAACTGCTCGCGGTGCTCGAGAGCTATCGGCCGGACATCGTTGCGATCGAGGAAGTCTTTTATTCCGTCAACGCCAAGTCGGCCCTCAAGCTCGGCCATGTGCGCGGGGTCGCGCTGCTGGCCGCGGCTACGGCGGGCATCCCCATCGCGGAATACGCCCCGCTGACCATCAAGTCCACCGTGACCGGCTATGGGCTGGCGGCCAAGGAGCAGGTGCAGTTCATGGTCGCGCGTCTGCTGGCGCTGCCCTGCTCGCCCGAACCCGCTGACGCGGCTGACGCGCTGGCCATCGCTATTTGCCACATCCATCACGCTCAGACGCTCTCGCTTCAGGAGGCTCGCGCGATTTAGCCATGCGGATCCAGCTTTCGCTTCCTCTCCTTTCGGTCCTGCTGGCGGGCTGCACGCTGTCGGCCGCCGCTCAGGTCCAGACCCCGGCCGCCATCCAGACCGCGACCCAGGCCCGCATTGTTTATACCTTCGATAACCCGCAGCTGCAGCCTGCCCGCTATTCCATCACCATCCAGGAGAACGGGACCGGGCATTTTGTTTCGCAGCCGGGCACGCAGCCGGCGGACAGCACCGATGATGTATTTCCCGCTCCCATCGACCGGGAGATTCGTCTGGATGAGTCGCTGCGAGGCGAGCTTTTCAGCTATGCAAGAAGTCACAAGTTCTTCCAGGGTGCGTGCGACCGCGGGAAGGGCAACCTGGCGTTCACCGGGAACAAGACGCTTTCTTATACGGGATCGGAAGGCCAGGGGTCCTGTTCGTTCGTCTGGGCGGGCGACCCGGTGCTGCAGCGGCTCTCCGACGATCTCGGCTCGGTTGCCCTGACCCTGGAAATCGGCCGCCGCCTGAGCGTGGAGGTACGCCACGACCGCCTGGGGCTCGATGCCGAACTGGAATCGCTGGAGGATGCGGTGAAGGACCGGCGCGCTGTCGATCTGCCGAATATTGCCGCCGAGCTGCAGATGATCGCCACCGATCAGGACGTGATGGAACGGGCGCGCAAGCGCGCGCTGGGGCTGCTGAGCAAGTGCGATAACCCGCCGAATCGCAACTAGGGCCCTGAGTCTGAAGTTCGTTAGAGAATAGTTCTTTGGGCTTTTGTATCAGGACACGACTTCAGTCGTGCCGCAAAGATTGCCAGACCGATGGGCTTCAGCCCCTGAGGGCTGCTGTTCGAACCACTTCAATTCGTCAAATTGTTCAATAAACTTCAGACTCACCACACCAGGGCCCACCCCCGGGCCTCCCTTTCTGTCCGTGCAACAATGAAAGAAACTAATTACACCCCTGGTGCGTTTAATAAAAGGGACAGATGGGTTGTGCCGGGTTTTCAGGAGGTGCCAGTATGTGGCGCCGCAAGCAAGCAAGGGGTCGCGGATGGAGACATCGCTCGCCGCGGCCGCGTGTACGTCTGATCGTTATTTCTGCGGTTCTCGCTCTGGCTCTCAGCGCACTGGCCGTTTATTCGCAGGATACGACTCCGCCTCCTCCGCCCGATGATCAGTCCGCAGGGCAGGCCGCCGCTCCCGATCAGAGTTCGAGTGCAACGGAGCCCCCATCCCAAAGCTCGGTCCGCGCGGTGCGGCTCAGCGACGTTGAGGGACAGGTGCAGGTCTACCAGGGCGACGAGGTGGATTTTAATCAGGCCGAGCCCAACATGCCCGCGGTGGAAGGCATGCGCTTCGTCACGGGAGATAACGGGCGGCTGGAGATCGAGTTTGAGGACGGCAGCGTGGCGAGGGTCACGCCGAACAGTTCTGTTCGCCTGGCCCAGTTACGGCACAATCCTGACGGCAGCACGGTTACGGAAATCGATGCGCTGGCGGGTCTCACCTATTACGAGCTGAATGACCGCGCCGGCCAGGTCTTCGTCCGTTTCGGACGCGACATGGCGACGCCTGACGGCAGCGCCGTTTTCCGCATCGGCGAAGATACGGTGCCGAACGAACTGGCGGTGATGCATGGCTCCGTCCACGTGAGCGACGGACAGAGCGTCGACAGCGACGTTCATCCCAACCAGACGTTCCAGACTGATCCTCAGCAGGCTGGCCAGTTCACGGTTGCACAGAGCGTCACGTCGGATTCCTGGGATCAGTGGAACTCCGATCGCGACCAGGCGCTGGGGGAACTGGAATCCAGCGAAACTACGGCGCGCTCCAGTTCCGGCGATCCCGACGATGCCGCGTGGAACGATCTCGACTACTACGGCAGCTGGTACAACCTGCCCGGCTACGGCCAGGTGTGGTCGCCCAACGGCGTCGATGCCAGCTGGGATCCCTTCGGCAGCGGTTACTGGGGCTACTATCCGACGTTTGGCTACACGTGGATCTCGAGCTACCCGTGGGGCTGGTGGCCGTATCACTGCGGTGCGTGGGATTTCCTCAGCAGCTGGGGCTGGGTATGGGTTCCTGGCAACTGCGGCTGGGGATTGTGGGGTGCGGGCTGGTACCCGTATGCGACGGTGTGGCGGGTCCCGCCCGGCTATGCGCTGCCACCGCGTCCCCGCCGTGGACCGGGTCATTACCCGGGACCGCGCCCGCAGCCGTTGATCGCGGTGAACCGAGGCCCCGAGTTCACGGCGCCGTTCCGCAGCGTCAATGGGCCGCGTCCGATGCCGCGCTCGCTGCAGTTTGAAGGCAAGACGATCGCTCCGCTCGAGGCCGAGGTACATCCGCAACAGAAGGGGCCGATGGGAGAGTCCTTCACGGCGACACTGGTGCGCACCCATCCGGAGATGGTGCCGCCTGCGCTGCGCACTCCGGCAACGCCCGGCTATCGAGGTCCCTACACCCAACCCTCCAACGGGGTGCGGACCTTTGGTCCGTCGCCGGGTTATGTTGTTCCGCACGTCGGACAGCCGCCGTCGGGGCGCGGCGTCTATACCGGTCCCCGTCCAGCGCCGGCGGCCAGTCCCGCACCGCATCCCAGCGGCGGGGGCGGCGGAGCAGCGCCCCATCCGAGCGGAGGCGGCGTAAGTACACCGCATCACTGATGTTCACGCTGATGGGGCACTGATGTGATTTGTCATCCGGTTCTGCGAACCTTGCCCGCAGGCGGAACCGGTATCCCTGTACTCATGGCAAGGGCGATCCCCTGTCTCGCTTGCAGCGCCGGGATAGAATTGCCGCACGATGGCCATGGACCCGAAGGAAGTCATTGGTATTGCAGCCGGAGTGGCCGGGCTGGCGGCGTCCGCGCTTGCGGCGATTCGGTACTTCGCTAAAAAAGAGCAGCTGGAGGGCGATGTCCAGCGCATTCAGGACCGCTACACCGACCTGGAGAATCGCTACAAAGAGGCGGTGGAGGTTATCGGTAAGGTCAGAATCTCCGGATCGGCCGCGTTGCTGCTCAAGACGGAAATCGATAACCAGCTGGAACTCGCAACCCGAGCGTTGCACGCCACAGCCAGCTCGATATTAGTGCCGCTCCCGGGAAAGAATCCACAGAACCTCGTCTTTCTCGCAGCCCTGGGACCTGTTGCTCATCAGCTTCGCAGGACGACAGTTCCGCTGAACAAGGGAATCGCTGCCCATGTCTTCCTCTCTGCCCGCCCTTACCTCGCTACCGACGCCCGGCAGGATAAGGAATTCTTCAAAGGGGTGGATATTCTTTCCTCCTACACCACGACGGATCTGCTGTGCGTCCCGATCGTCGCGGCCGGTGCTACGATCGGCGTGCTGCAGTTCCTCAACAAGGAAGGGGGCTCGTTCACGGAGCAGGACCTGGAGATCGCGCAAAGGCTGGCGGAGCCGCTCTCGGACCGCGTTGCCCTCTTCCTCGCAGATCCACAAAACTTTGAACTCCTCGGATTCGCTCGGGCAGAGCTGATTCGGGAAGGGACGATCGTGTTCTGCGACCTCACCGCATCCTCCCTCCTCATCGATGCAATGAACTTCTCTTCCGCAATCAGCCTCATTAATGCGTACCTGGAGAGAAGCTGCGACATCGTTATGCGGTACGGCGGCACCATCGATAAGCTTCTCGGGGATGGCGGCATGTTTCGCTTCAATGTGCCGCACGAGATCCCCGATTCGCGGATGCAGGCGCTGCGCGCCGCGATCACCATGCGGGAGGCATTCGAAGCTCAGAAAGAGGCCTGGTTAAAGGCCGGCATGCCCGCCAACTCGCTGTTCACACGCATCGGCATTGCATCCGGACCTGTGCGCGAAGCCATCATGGGACATCCGCAATTTCAGAGCCTTACCGTGGTGGGTGAGCCGGTGATCCTGGCCAGTAATCTTTGCTCCGGCGCGCCCCGCGATCGCAATGTGATTCTCACGACCACTGAAACGATCGCCGGCCTGGAGTCGCAGGTAACGGTGAAGCCCGTTTCGATGACACTGCTGAGAAAGATCAAGGGGCAACAGCCAGGCGCATACGAACTTCTGTCCTGTACACTCCGCGCCTGAGACCGGACAGTGGAGATGGGAACCGTTTCTGCTGAACGGGGAACCGATCGAGGTGAACACCACGATCACCATTGTGTATTCGCTTGGACAAATGAGTGCTTCGTTCAGCCGATGCGAGGACCTCAGCGACCGTGCTCTTCGAGATACTTTTCCACCTCGAGAGCGGCCATGCATCCGGTTCCCGCCGCTGTGATCGCCTGGCGGTAGCGGCGATCCTGCACGTCGCCACAGGCGAAGACGCCGGGAACGCGGGTGAAGACATTGTTGTGGGTCTTGATATAGCCGTCCTCATCCAGATCGAGCTGGCCGGCGAACATGGCAGCGTTGGGGATGTGGCCGATGCCGAGGAAGAGGCCGCTGAGATTGAGCACCGATTCCACGCCGGTCTTCGTGTCTTTGAGGCGAACACCGGTGACTTCCTTCGCTTCCACGCCAAGGACTTCCTCGATTGTGGTGTTGGTGAGGAATGCGATCTTCGGGTGAGCGATAGCGCGGTCCAGCATGATGCGGGAGGCACGGAAGTGCTCGCGTCGGTGGATCAGGGTCACTTTGGCGGCGAAGCGGGTGAGAAACAGCGCTTCTTCCATGGCGGAATCGCCGCCGCCGACGACAGCGATCTCCCGTCCGGAGAAGAAGAAGCCATCGCAGGTGGCGCAGGAACTCACGCCGTGGCCGATGAGGGCCTGTTCGGAGGGCAGGCCGAGCCAGCGCGCTGAGGCTCCACTGGCAATGATCAGCGTGCGGGCGTAGATGATCTCGTGGCCGAGGTTGAGCGCGAAGGGATGCCTGGTGAGGTCGGCGGTGGCGAGATGGCCGAGGCGGAAATCTGCGCCGAAGCGAGAGGCCTGCTTCCGCATGTTCTCGATCAGCTCCGGTCCCTGGATTCCGTCCGGCCAGCCGGGAAAGTTTTCGACCAGGGTGGTGATCGACAGCTGTCCGCCCGGCTCATGGCCTTCCAGCAGCAGCGGTTTCAGATTGGCCCGTGCTGTGTAGATAGCCGCCGTAAGTCCGGCGCAGCCGGAGCCGAGGATCACTGTGTCGCGAATATTTTCTGTCATTTGCCTGAAATTCCGATTGTACCCGCCGGGCGCGCCTCGCGGCTGTCAACAAAAAGGACCACCTGACAAGGCGCAGCAGTTTCAGTTTGAAACCACCGCCGGCGATTGTCCCGATCTGAAATGATGCCCTTCGACCCACCACAGATTCATTCTGCAATCTGCCCGGGGTGTGTCGAAATGAAGCCGGATGCAGCTGCAGTGGGTTTTGCGGCTGCTCCGGAGGGCCTCCGCCGTGAGCCGTACCATCCCAGCCGGGAAGAGGAAGTACTGGTTTTTCAGAATCGCCGGTCTGCTCGCCATGCTGTTGTTGCTGCTGTTGCTCACGGTTCAGATGGCGCATGCCGGAGGACCGCGCTGGGTCGCCGGCTCCAGCTACTTCAATCCTTCAGTCAGGGGCCAGCCCGTCGTCTGGGCAAACGGAAAGGTTTTGTACTACACAGATCTGGGCGCTCTGAGCGGTCAGGTAAATCAGTCCCAGGCGAACACCATGGTCGCGGCTGCGGCAGCAGTGTGGAGCGGCGTCAGCACAGCGGCGGTTTCCATCCAGCGCGGTGGCAGCCTGAGTGAGGACGTGAACGGCACCAATGTCGTCGCCGGCGCAGGCGGCGTCACGATGCCGGCGGACATTCAGCCGAGTGCGTCCAGCAAACCTGTCGCGGTGGTCTACGACCAGGACGGTTCCGTGATCAACGCGATCTACGGATCGGGGGCAAGCTCTGCGCTGGCCTGCCAGAACACCGGAGTGCTGACCACAGTCGATAACTTTGCGGTGGCCGGCAACGTTGCGCATGCCCTGATCCTGGTCAACGGCCTTTGTGCCAATACGGCCAGCCAGATTGCGACGATCCAGTATCAGCTCATTCGCGCCTTCGGCCGTGTGCTCGGACTGGACTGGTCGCAGACCAATGAGGAGATGTTCGCGAACGCGCAGCCGACCACGATCGGCCTGCAGGGCTGGCCCATCATGCATCCGGTCGAGCGGCTCTGCAACGGGAGCGGAAGGCAATGCATTCCTAACCCCACCCAGCTGCGCACGGACGACATTGCCGCGCTGAACCGGCTGTATCCGGTGACGGAGTCGAATATCAGCAGCTTCACCGGAAAGACGATCACGGCGGCAGCCACGATTTCGGTGCAGGGAACGATTCAGTTCGCGACGGGACAGGGCATGCAGGGCGTGAATGTGGTGCTGCAGCCGCTGGTCAACGACATTCCGGAGATCCGCTACACGGCGACGGCAGTGAGCGGGGTTTTCTTTCAGGGGAATGTGGGGAACCGAGTTACCGGCACCGTGGATGGCAGTGGGAATCCGCTGAACCGCTTCGGCAGCGACGATCAATCGCTGGAAGGGTATTTCGATCTGAGCGGCGTTCCTCTGCCCGCTGGCGTAACTGCTGCGCAATATCAACTGACCTTCGAGCCCATCAACCCGCTCTACAGTGGTGGATCGTCGGTGGGCCCGTACACGACTGGGCAGACCACTCCATCAGGAACTATGCCAGTGATCGCTTTGGGCAGCCTCAGCGCGGGGTCGACAGTGACGCAGACCGTGGTCATTCCGGACTCGGCGGACGAGATGCAGAGCGGGGCCGATGGAAACGAGTCGGCTCCTGCCAATGTACCTGCGACAGGAGAATGGACCGGGCGCATCACGGGTTATGGGCATAGCGGATGGTTTCAGTTTTGGGCGCGGGGCGGACGCGAATTCACCGTAGAGGGGCAGGCCCTGGACGCGAACGGCGCCACTACGCTCAACAAGGCACAGGTCGTGGTGGGTGTATGGAACGGCAGCGATGCGCGGGGCGTTGCGCCCGTCACCGGAACTGTACAGCCCTTCAATGGCAGCGTACCAGGGTTGGCGAGCCTGCCGGTGCTGACTGTTGCCGACAGCGACGTGCGCATCGGTCTGGCGGATTTTCGTGGGGATGGACGGCCTGATTACGCCTATCGCGGCCGCATTCTCTATGCAGACACGGTCACGCCTGCCCGTCTGCCGCCGGCCGGCGGGCAGATCGTGATTCGTGGGATGGGCTTTCGTCCAGGGATGACGGTTGCAGTGAATAACGTGGCGGCGCAGGTGGTCGGCGTAGCGCCCAACACCATTGTGGCAGTGGCCCCGGCCTCGGGCGGAGTAACCGGGTACGTGATGCTGCAGGTCCAGGATCCTGCGACTCTGGGAGTGGCCCTCATGGCCGGCGCGCTAAGCTACGATGCGCAGGGAAGCGACGCGATCTCGCTGCTTACCGCGCCGATGGGGACCGTGCCCATTGGAGTGCCGGAGCCGTTCAGTGTGCGCGCAATCGACACCAGCAGCCAAAGCCCTGCGGCGGGAATTACTGTGATCTTCTCCGTAACCGAAGGCACTGCGACGCTGGGCTGCGGACAGAGCACGTGCAGCGCGATGACGGCCGGCGATGGCACAGCGAGCCTCTCGGTTACGGCGAATGCGACCGCACTTACACAGATCACTGCTTCACTCACGAACGGAAGCCAGGTGATGGCCGAGTTCAGCGGCACGGCTCCGCCGTCGATCGCGGCTCTGACTCCCAATCTCTATCTGGCAATGGGAGCGACGGCCCAGTGGCCAGTGCAGGCGCTGCTGCTGAGTCCTGCAGGCGCACCATTGGCAGGCCAAAGTGTGACCTGGTCGGCAGTCACAGCCGGCATCACAGTGACGGCGAGCCAGAATGTCAGCGCCGCGACCGGGACAACTGTGAATCAGATCGCCGCTGGTCCTTTTAACGCGAGTGTCGCCGCTTCCCTCAATGCGTGTGTTACGGGCACCAGCAACTGCGCGACGTTCACCGTCACTCCAGTGCATCCCGCTACCGCTGTCCTGGCGGCGTGGAGTGGCACGTCGCAGTACATTCCCGCAGGCCAGATGTTTGCCCCTGTCGTGTTGCGGGTGACTGATGCGTTTTCGCATCCGCTGGCCGGTGCGATGGTGACGTTTGTTGAGATGTTCGAAGGCTGGACCGAACCGTGTCCCACACAGGGACGCTGTCCGACGCCTCCCGTTCTTGCGCAGCAAATGGTTCAGGGCACGTCTGGCATGGATGGGACGATGGTTCTAACCCCGCTCTCTGCAAGTGGCCAGCCCGGACGTCTGCTGGTAACGGCGACCACGGGAGGTACGGCCACGCTGAATTTTGAACTCGACGCGCATCCGTAGAATGTGAGTAGGCAGACACCCGCGTGTAAGCATCGTGGTTCCGTCCGCCGCTTTACGATGAAGGCTGCGCCCCGATAGTCTCAGAGAAAATGCCCCCTCGTTCTCGCTCGATTTCTCCCCGCCCGTTCATCCATCCGGCTGCGAAAGCGCCGCTTCACTGCGACGGAGCCAGTCTGGAATCGCTGGCGCGCAAATATGGAACGCCGCTGTACGTTTACTCGGCCAATCACATGCTGGAGCGGCTGGGCCTGTTCCAGGACGCATTCAGCGCTGTCCCCCATCTGGTGTGCTACGCGGTCAAGGCCAACTCCACTCTGGGGATTCTCGATCTGTTCGCGCGACACGGCGCCGGCTTCGACGTGGTCTCCGGGGGCGAGCTGGAGCGGGTTCTCGCCGTGCAGCGAAGCCTGGCCGAGCGCGTGGTCTTCTCAGGGATCGGCAAGACCGCCGGGGAACTGGACCTCGCATTGCGCTCAGGGATTCTGCTTTTTAACGTGGAGAGCGAGGGCGAACTGGAACTGCTCTCGGAGCGGGCGGCGAAGCTCCGCAAGCGCGCGCGCATCGCGCTGCGCGTGAACCCGGACGTGTTTGCGGAGACGCACCCGTACATCTCCACCGGCATGCGCGAGCATAAGTTCGGCATCGACATAGGCCGCGCGCGGGCAGTGTATTGCAAGGCCGGCAAGTACCTCGAACCCAGCGGTGTGAGCGTGCACATCGGTTCACAGATCCGCAGCGCTGAGCCGTTCGGCGCGGCAGCGCAACGGGTCGCGGATTTGATTGCCGATCTGCGGAAAGACGGCCACGCGATTCGCTTCATGGATGCCGGCGGCGGCCTTGGCATCGAATACCATCCGGGCCGCGCCTTCAATCCCGAAGAGAACGTGCGCGAGTATGCCGCGGCGCTGATCGCGGCTGCTACAGCCGCCGGCAATCTTAAGCTGCTGCTGGAGCCGGGCCGCTTTCTGGTGGCGCAGGCTGGAGCGCTGCTGGCGCGCGTGCTTTACGTCAAGAAGAACGGCAGGAAGACCTTCGTTATCACCGATGCCGCCATGAACGATCTGATCCGCCCCGCGCTGTATCAGGCCTACCACGAGATCGTGCCGGTAGCGCCGCGGCGTTCGTCACGCCGGATGGTCGCGGATGTGGTCGGTCCGGTGTGCGAGACGGGAGACTTCTTCGCACGCGATCGCGAACTGCCGCCGCTTGTGCCCGGTGATCTGGTGGCGATTCTCGATGCTGGCGCGTATGGAATGTCGCTGGCGTCGAATTACAATTCGCGGCCGCGTCCGGCGGAGGTTTTGGTCGAAGGCCGCAGCGCGCGGGTGATTCGGCGCCGTGAGACGATCGAGGATCTGCTGGCTGTCGAGCGATAACCCCGACGCAGTAATCCGGTGCTCTGATATTTTGGGGTGTCTTCTGTTTCAACCCGTTCGAATGCTGGAGGCGAAGATGCGAATTTTCGGGAAATGCGGCTGGATCGCGGCGTGCGTCTGCTGCCTGATCCTGGTGGTGTCGGCGCGGGCCGATGATTTGAAAGTCAGGACCGACAAAGGCAAGGTGCAGGGCAAGCTGAGCGCTGATGGCAAGATCCGCGATTTTCTGGGGATCCCGTTTGCTGCGCCGCCGGTGGGGCCGCTGCGCTGGAAGCCGCCGCAGCCCGCTGAGAAATGGTCGGGAGCGCGCGACGCCACCAACTTCGGCCATCGCTGCATGCAGGGCAGTGTGTTCGACGACATGGTCTTCCGCGACCCCGGCGAAAGCGAAGACTGCCTCACCCTGAATGTCTGGACGCCCGCGAAGAAGCACGAAAAGCTGCCGGTGATGGTTTGGATTTTCGGTGGGGGGTTTGTCGGCGGCGCCACGTCGGAGCCGCGTCAGGACGGCGAACATCTTGCGCACAAGGGCGTGGTGGTGGTCTCGATGAACTACCGGCTCGGCCTCTTCGGGTTCTTTGTTTCGCCGGCGCTGGCGGCGGAATCCCCTGAGCACGCGGCAGGCAACTATGGCCTGATGGATCAGACGGCGGCGCTCCAATGGGTGAGGCGCAACATCGCTGAGTTTGGCGGCGATCCGGGCAACGTGACCATCTTCGGTGAATCGGCGGGCTCATTCTCGGTGAGCGCGCAGATGGCATCTCCGCTCGCGCGGGGGCTCTTCAGGCAGGCGATCGGCGAGAGCGGCGCGGCGTTCTACAGCCGCGGGCTGTCGTTCCGGCCGCTTACCGAGCGGGAGAACACCGACACGACTTTTGCCACTACGGCGTTTGGCACATCGGATTTGGCGGCCCTGCGGGCGATGAGCGCGCAGGATCTGTTGCAGAAGCTGATGGCGCAGACGCATCACAGCTTCGGCCCCGACGTGGATGGGTGGTTCCTGCCTGAGCCGGTTCCGCAGATTTACAAGGAGGGGAAGCAGGCGCATGTGCCGCTGATTGCGGGATGGAATCGCGACGAGCCCAGCGCGCTGGAGGTGGACCGGCCGCAGCCACCGACGGTGCAGACCTTCCAGGAACAGGCGCAGAAGGACTTTGGCCCGCGCGCGGATGATTTTCTGCGTGTCTACCAGGCACAAACGGATGCCGACGCGGTTCGCTCTGCGATTGACTTTGCCGGGGACTCGTTCATCGCCTTCTCCACGTGGGAATGGCTGGAGGCCCAGGTGACGACCGGCGGAGGCGTGCCCGTTTATCGCTATCACTTCGAGCGTCCGGCGCCGGCGGATAAGTATCACCCTGCCGGATCGGGCGCGTTCCATTCCGACGAGATTGAGTACGTATTCGGCATGCTGGATTCGCGCGGCGATGCTAAATGGCAGCCGGAGGACTACAAGCTCAGCGATCTGATCGAGACGTACTGGACCAACTTCGCGCGCACCGGCAATCCCGCCGGAGTGGATACGCCGCCGTGGCCTCCCTATAACGCGTCGGATGGCTGGGAGGTAATGCACCTGGACGTGCACTCGGAAGCAGGACCGGCACAGCACCGCGATCGATACCTCTTCCTGCAGAGTGTGTGGTCAAAGCCGCAGGAGTAAATCAAAACTTCAGCTGCTGCAGCAGGCGATCGCGATGTGCGGCGAGCACCTGCTGCAGCGGTCCCGTTGCTGTGACGCGGCCGCCATCGAGCAATACGACTTCCGCCGGCATCCGCCAGATTTCGGTGAGGTCGTGCGAGACATAGAGCACGCGCACATCAAGCGCCAGCAGTCGCGCGAGGATGTCGTCGGCGGATGCAGCGTCGAGTGCTCCGAGTGGTTCATCGAGCAGCAGCAGCTGCGGCGTGGGGGCCAATGCACGCGCCAGCGCGACGCGTTGCCTCTCTCCTCCGGACAGGTTCTTCGGACTGCGATCGGCCAGCCGCTCCGCACCGAAGAGCGTGAGCATCTCGACCACGCGCTGCGAGCGGACTTCGCGGCTCATATGACGAATGCCGAAGGCGACATTCTCGCGCACAGTGAGGTGCGGAAACAAGGCAGCCTGCTGCGTGACAAATCCGACGCCTCGACGCCCCGCGGGCACGGAGAGCCGCTTATCGGTATCGAGAAGGGTTTTCTGGGCAATTCGGATGCGGCCATTTTGCGGTGAGAGGAGGCCGGCGAGGATACGAAGCACAGTACTCTTGCCAGCGCCCGACGGCCCGAAGAGGACGGTCCAGCGGTTCTGCAGCGAGAACGCGGCCTCGAGACAGAAGCCGCCCTGGCGATGACGAAGGATCACGTCAAACATACGGGGCGCCTTCGCGGCTTCGGCGCGCGTAGAGCAGGACGAGCCCCACCAGAGAGATGCCGAGCAGGAGGAACGAGGTACGATTCGCCGCGACGTAGGAGAAATCCTGGACCTGATCGTAGATGGCGATGGAGAGAGTGCGGGTCGCGCCGGGAATATCGCCGCCAATCATGAGCACGACGCCGAATTCGCCGACGGTATGCGTAAAGCAGAGCGCGGCCGCAGCGAGAACCGAACGTGCAGAGAGCGGCAGCAGGATCTCGCGCAGAACACGGATTGGACCAGCGCCCAGCAGGCGCGCCTGTTCGACGAAGGCCGGGTCGACCGCGTGAAACCCGGTGGTGAGCGGCTGCACTGCAAAGGGCAGGCTGTAGATTACAGAGCCAATCACGAGGCCGGCGAAGGAGAACGCGAGCGGATGTCCGAGCAGATGCGATGCCAGGCGGCCAAAGGCGGTGCGCGGCCCCAGCAGCACCAGCAAGTAAAAGCCGAGCACCGTCGGCGGCAGCAGGATGGGCAGCGTTGTGACAGCCTCCACCACCGGCCGCCAGCGCGCGCGTGTGGAGACGATCCAGTAGGCAAGGGGCACGCCGATCACCAGCAGCAACAGGGTGGTAATGGCGGCAAGACGCAGAGTGAGCCAGAGCGCCTGGATGTCCATCAGGGCTGGGCCGGCACCTGCTGAATGGGCTCCAGACCCTCCGCCGAGAGGATTCGAGCGATTTCCGGACTATCGAAAAACTCGAGGAATTGGCTGGCGGCAGCGGCCCCCGCGCTTCCGCGGATGAGAACCGCTCCCTGCAGGATCGGCGGATAATCCTCCGCGGGCACGAGGATGTAATGCCCTTCGGCGCGCAAGCGCGGCGTGAGCGCCGCGGTGAACGAGACGAAGGCCACCTGCGCGTTGCCGGATTCGGCATACTGCGCAGTCTGCGCGATGTTCTCAGCGATCACGAGCTTCGCGTGCACCGCGCTGAGCAGCCCGGCATGTTCCAGCGCGGCCTGCGCGGCGCGGCCATACGGCGCATGCTCCGGATTGGCGATGGCGATCGATTTGATCGCTGGGCTCCGCAAAGCATCGAGCGAAAGGCTGGTGGCTCCCGAATCATTGCGCGTCCACAGGACCAGCGTTCCCTTCGCATAGGGGATCGGACGGCTTTGCACCGCGCGCCCGGCATCGATTACGCGCTGCGGAAACGAGAGGTCGGCCGCGAGGAAAATATCGAAGGGAGCGCCGTTGATGATCTGTGTGGCCAGCGTGGCCGAGGACTGGTAGGAGGCTTCGGTGTGGATGCCGGTCCGCTTTTCGAACGTGCTGAGCACCGCGGGAAGGACCGGCTGCAGATCGGCGGCGGCGGCGATGCGCAGGGTTTGGCCGGCAGCGGAATGGTTCTGCGCCTGGCTGTGGCGCGCGCCTGCGCCGAGAAACACAAAGAGGATCAGGAGAGCCAGGGCAGGAAGTGCCGGGGCGAATCGTCGGCGTTCAGACACGAAGCACCATCACCTCAGTGGATTTGATGAGCGCGGCGACCGTCTCTCCCTTTTTCAGCTGCATCTCGCGGGCTGCGTCGGCGGTGATAATCGAGGTGATGATCTGTCCGCCGATGGAGAGGCGTACCTGGGCCAGCAGCCCTTCAATCTTCAGGTCGACGATGCGGCCCACCAACTGATTGCGTCCGCTGACGGTGCGCATCATCTGCCGCTTTGGAGTCTCAGGCCGCTTTGCCTTGTGAAGCAGAGCATCCAGTTCCGACTCGGGAATGCGGTAGTGACCGCCGGGTGTCCTGATGGCCTTCATTTTGCCGCGGTAGATCCACTGCTTGATGGCCGGGTAGGAGATACCGAGGCGCATCGCAGCATCGCGCGGAGTGAGGAGAGAGGCCATGCAACGATTTTATCCAAAACCGAAGCAGGCACTCTACGAAACGATACGATTCTTCATCGGACAAAGCCGAGTGTTACGCTGGCAATAACCCTTTTATGTTCAGCGAAACCCATCAGCTACGGTGCACCGGCTGCTCGCGGATCATCGCGCAGGAAGCGCTGATCGGCAATTTCCGCTGTGCGGAGTGCGCGGAGTTGTACGAAGTCCTTTATCCGGGATGGAGCGGGCCAAAGCAGACGCGGCCCAATCCCAGCGCGTTGCGCTGGCTGTGGCGGGAGCGGCGTTCGTCGCTGGCAGCGGCAGACCGCAGCGGCGTGTGGCGCTTTCGTGAGATGCTGCCGATCGTGCGCGACGAGCAGGGCATTGTTTCGCTCGGCGAAGGCAACACGCCGCTCTACGATTTGCCGCAGTCGGCGCGGCGGCTGGGTCTCACGCAGTTATGGGCCAAACATCAGGGCATGAACCCAACCGGCTCCTTTAAAGATACGGGGATGACTGCGGCTTTGTCGGTGGCCCGCGAACGTGGATTCAACTGGGTCGCCTGCGCTTCGACCGGAAATACTTCGGCGGCGATGGCGGCCTATGCTGCGCGCGCAGGCCTGCGCAGTCTGGTGCTGCTGCCGGAAGGGAAGATTGCGTGGGGCAAACTGGCCCAGGCCATCGATTATGGCGCGCTGACGCTGCAGTTGCGCACCGATTTCGATGGATGCGTGCGCGTGCTGTCAGACGTCGTGCAGCGCGCGCCTGTTTACCTGCTCAACTCAGTCAATCCCTACCGCATTGAGGGGCAGAAGACGCCGGCGCTGGAGATTGCGGAGCAGATGGAGTGGGAAGTTCCCGATCATGTGATCGTGCCGGGCGGCAATCTTGCGAACAGTTCCGCGCTGGGCAAGGGCTTTCTGGAGATGAAGGAACTGGGTCTGACGACGCGCGTGCCGCGCATTTCCGTCATTCAGGCGGAGGGTGCGAACCCGCTGGTGCGCGCGATGGCAGACTCGGGTGGCGAACGCCTCGAGCCAGTGCGCGCGCACACCCGAGCCAGCGCCATCCGCATCGGCAATCCGGCTTCGTGGCGCAAGGCGGCGCGTGTGCTGCAGCTGACCGGGGGATGGGCCGAGCAGGTTTCCGAGGCGGAGATCGCGTTGGCTAAAGCGGAGGTCGGATCCGAGGGCATCGGCTGCGAGCCTGCTTCCGCGGTCACCCTGGCGGGGTTAAAGAAGCTTGTGCGGCAGGGAAAAGTGGGTGCCAGCGAATCGATAGTGCTGTTACTGACCGGCCACACGCTGAAAGATTCCGAGTACACGATTCAATTTCATCGCGGAGAGCTGCTGAGCGAAGCGGAATCGTCCGGCCTGGTCGAGGAGATCGAAGCGGCAAGGCGCAATCCGATCGAGATGGACGCTTCACCGGATGAGGTTCTGCGCGTTCTCGAGCGGGCGGGAGCATGAGCCGCGTGCGTCTGCGGCTGCCGGCCACTTCGGCGAATCTGGGCCCTGGCTTCGACACACTGGCGTTGGCCCTCCGGCTGCATCTGCATGTCGAGGCCGAAACGTCGGCCGCTGTCTCAATTGAAGCCTCGGGGCGGAGTCCGGAAATCTGCGGCGCAGTGGATAACAACCTTCTCGTGGAGACGTATCGAGCAACGCTGGCCGCGCAGGGCAGACCTTTCGTTCCGCTGCGGCTTCAGGTGTGCAACGAAATTCCACTGGGCATGGGTTGCGGCTCGTCGGCGGCAGTGCGGCTGGCCGCGGTGGCGCTGGCGTCGCATTTCGGGACACTGGCCTGGGACCGTAGCCGCATCCTTGCGGAGGCAGCCCGTCTGGAGGGCCATCCCGACAACGCGGCAGCCTGCTGGCTGGGCGGATTCGTCGCCAGCGCGGCCGATGGAGATCAGGTACACGCTGTCTCGTTTGCTCCGCCTGCAGAATGGAGAGCGCTGATTGTGATGCCGGATCGCCCGCTGGCGACGACAGCCTCGCGGGCCGCGCTGCCGGAGAGCTATTCGCGCAGCGATGCAGTCCACAATCTGCAGCGGGTGGCGCTGCTTACGGCTGCTTTTGCAGCCGGGCGCTCTGAACTGATAGCGACTGCGATGCAGGACTGGCTGCACCAGCCTTACCGCGCAAAGGTTTGTCCGTTGCTGCCCAGCCTGCTGCCGATGGCGGGGAGGGACGGGGTCCTCGGAGCGGCCCTCAGCGGAGCCGGGCCTGCGATGCTGCTGCTGGCTGCATCGGAGCAGGCGGCCATGACGGCGCGGCGAAGCGTGGAGGAGAAGTTGCGGGATTCAGGAGAGGTCGAGGTTCTGATCTGCGAAATGGAGCACGAATCCGCGCACTTCACCGTGGATTGAGGAGAAAGTCGAGGGCAGAAACGTGCAGCGGAGGACTCATTTCCTTCGTGCCCCGTTGGTAATGCGAATTACGCCATCGAGCGTAACTCCTACACAGCATTACCGAAATTACCAGAGATTGCTTGCCAGGCTCCGGTGAAAAGACCTATGTTCGCATGCGTGGGCAGTTCTGGGGGAGGGCTGCTCCGGCGTCCGTGATTCTTAACAGGATCCGGGCGCCTTAATTTTTGCAGGTCTGCCTTGGTCCTCCCCATTTGCGACCATCTGTGCCTGAGCGCATCTATTGCTTCAGGTAAACTAAAGCGTGCGCATGCTGGCGCACGGGGGGGAACAGAATCAACATGGCCGCAGTGGGTATAGCTGAGGTAAGCGACGCGACTTTCGAACAGGAAGTGCTGCAGTCGGAGCAGCCGGTTCTGGTGGATTTTTGGGCTACGTGGTGCGGGCCCTGCCGGGCGCTGGCGCCCATCGTCGATGAGGTGGCCAACGCATACAGCGGCCGTCTGAAGGTCGCGAAGATGGATGTGGACCGTAACCAGTCCACACCGATGCGCTACGGGATTCGCGGAATTCCGGCGCTGCTGATCTTCAAGGGCGGCAAGGTAGCCGAGCAAATAGTGGGCTATGTGCCGAAAGAGACGATTGAGCGGAGCATCACGCGCATCCTCGGCTGAGAAACTTCTCGATTGAGATAGTTTCCAGGGCTGAAGCAAATTGATCGAGCGGATAAATTGACAGGATCAGACAAAGGCCCGGAGCGTTCCGGGCCTTTGTCTTGTCGGCGGAAGTCCGGGCGGCAAAGCTTGTCTGCAGCCGTCTGAGTAGAATCCAGAAGCCTGCCTATGGAATCGCCCGCAGCTGTGTACAGCCGCCTGCTTGTGGAGAGCCGAACCCGCCTGGCGCACGAGCAGAAATGGGACAGACGGCTGGGCTACGGCAAGGTTGCGGTGTTTCTCACTGGCGCGCTGGCGGCCGTGCTGCTGCTGCACTCTCCGTCGCTGCTCTGGCTGCTGCTGATTCCGGTTGCCGTCTTTGTCGTCCTGGCCGTGGCCCACGATCGCGTCCTCCGGCGGGTGCGAGACTCTGAGCGCGCCGTCGAGTTCTACGCGCGCGGCGTGGCCCGCCTGCAGGACAACTGGGCGGGAACCGGCGAAACCGGCGAACGCTTCCTCGATCCCAATCATCCGTATGCGCGCGATCTTGATCTGTTCGGCAAGGCTTCCCTGTTCGAGCTGCTGAATACCGTGCGCACCCGGGCCGGTGAAGAGACCCTGGCGCGCTGGCTGCTGCATCCTGCGCCTCCCGACGAGGTGCTGGAACGTCAGGCGGCGGTGGCCGATATGAAGGAGCGCCTGGAATTCCGGGAGCGGTTGTTTGCTACTGGGGAAAGCGTCCAGGCCGGGGTTCATCCTGAAGCGCTGGCGGGCTGGGGAGAACAGGCACCAGCCATCGTCTCGCGATGGCGGCTTGGGATGTGGACTGGATTGGCTGCGGTGTGGCTGGCCGGCGTGGGCTATTGGCTCAGTGGAGGGTCCTGGCACCCGCTGCTCTTCATTTCCGCGGTGAATTTTTCTGTCAGCTACGCGATGCACCGGCGCGTGACGGAAGCCGGGGATGCAATCGAAAAGGCGACGAACGATCTCCGCGTCTTAGCAGAGGTGCTGGCGCTGATCGAACAGGAACGTTTTCGATCGGCGCGGCTCAACTCCCTCCAGGCTTCGCTGACGATGGGGCACATGGCGCCGTCCGTCGCAGTGAAGAAGCTGGGGAGGATCGTCGACTGGCTCGAGTCGCGGCACAACATGTTTGTCCGGCTCTTCGAGGGATTCACATTTTATACTCCGTGGCTGGTGACGGCGGCTGGCCGGTGGCAGCTGAAGTTTGGGCCTTCGATTCGCGGCTGGGTTTCAGCGGTGGGGGAGTTTGAAACGCTCTCTGCGCTGGCTGGTTACGCCTGGGAACATCCCGACGACGTTGTGCCGGAGTTTACCGACGAGCAGCCGTTCTTCGAAGCGGAAGCCCTGGCGCATCCCCTGCTGCCTGCGGCCGGCGCGGTGGGCAACGATCTGCAGCTGAGCCACGACATGCGGCTGATCGTGATCAGCGGACCGAACATGGCCGGCAAGAGCACGTTTCTGCGTGCGGTGGGGTTGAATGCGGTGCTGGCGCAGTGTGGTGCGCCGGTCCGGGCCCGCCGGCTGAGGCTGTCGCAGCTGGCCGTCGGTGCCTCCATCTGCGTGCTGGATTCGCTGCAGGGCGGCGTGTCGCGTTTCTACGCGGAGATTCGGCGGCTGAAGCTGCTTTCGGATCTCGCGGAGGGGCCGGCTCCGCTCTTGTTCCTGCTGGATGAGTTGCTTTCCGGGACCAATTCCCACGACCGGCTGGACGGGACGCGCTTTGTGGTGCAGGCGCTTTTGCGGCGTGGCGCTGTCGGCCTGGTGACTACGCACGATCTTGCGCTCACCGGGATTCCGGAGACGATGGACGGCCTGGCGCGCAATTGCCACTTCGAAGACCGCATCGAGAATGGCAGATTGCAGTTCGACTATCGGCTGAAGCCTGGCGTGGTACGCACCAGCAATGCGCTGAAGCTGATGCAGGCTGTGGGGCTCGACGTCGGCGAGCCGCGCTGAGCGTGCTTGTTGCCGGGCCTCAGTACTTGCGCAGCATGCCCAGCACCCGACCCTGGATGGCGACCTGGGCTGCAGGGACAAAGATCGGCTCCATCTCGGCGTTGGCCGGCTGGAGCCGGACCAGCGATCCTTCGGGGAAGTAGCGCTTCAGGGTCGTCTCCGCCCCGCGGACCAGCGCTACCACGATCTCTCCGGAGCGCGCCGTGCTGGTTCTTTCCACCAGCACGAAGTCGCCGTCGAGAATGTGCTCGTCGCGCATCGATTCGCCCCGGACCTGGAGCGCGAAGACCTCGCGGTTGCCGATGATGTCGCCCAGCGAAATGCTCTCGGAAGATTCCATGGCCTCGACCGGATAGCCGGCGGCAATGCGCCCGGCGAGCGGCAGACGTTCGACACTCCGGCCCTTGATACGCGGCGGCAGCACGTCGATGGATCGGCTGCGGTTGTGGGCGCGCGCCAGCATTCCCTTGTTCTGCAGATTCGTAATGTGTTTGTGCACCGTGGCCAGCGAGCGCAGATCGAGGCCATGCGCAATCTCCTCGAAGGACGGGGAATAGCCATTGCGTTGAACGAATGAGGAGATGAAGTCCAACACTTCCTTCTGGCGCCGGGTAATGGCCATGCGGGCATTATAGCGAATAAAAAGCGAACCGCGCGCAGATATATTTGAAGATTCTGTTGCCAAATTGGGAACACCCGATGAGAGCTTTCCGTTCTGAAACAGCTCCTGGATTTTTCTTATCTGGTCTCTGGATTCCTTTCTCCTCCTGCCTCATGGTGGTGCTGGAGACATTGCGATGCGCATGTTGGTTGCAGATGATGACAAGGCGCTGGGGAGCTTCCTGGCGCGCGGCCTGGAGAAGGACGGGCACGATGTCCTGCTGGTCACCGACGGAGAAATGGCGATGGACGCGGTGCGCAGAGATATTCCGGACATGGCAGTTCTCGACCTGAACCTGCCGCGGCGCGACGGAGCCGAAGTCCTGGAATTCGTGCGCTCCCTAACCGAGGATGTGCCCATTCTCATCCTCACCGCCCGCGCCGAACCGGAGACCCGGCTGCGCTGCCTCGAGATGGGCGCCGACGATTTCATGCAGAAGCCGTTTTCGTTTGCCGAACTGCGCGCCCGCTGCCGCGCTCTGTTGCGGCGGCGCTCTCCCGGGCTGATCCTGCGGCACGGCGACGTGGAACTGAATCGGGTAGAGCGCTCGGTCACCCGCAACGGTGAACCGGTGGTGCTCACGAACAAAGAATTCGCACTGCTCGAGTACCTCATGCTGCACCGCGGATGTCCGGTTTCACGGGCGGATCTGCTGGAGAAGGTGTGGAACATGAGTCGGGATGCCGGCACGAATGTGGTCGACGTTTACATCAACTATCTGCGCCATAAGCTGGGGGACTCGATGCCACAGCGCGTCTCCGGTGGCACGGGCACGGACAATGGGGCTGCCCCGCTGATTCAGACCGTACGCGGCCTGGGATACACGATTGGACAGGAGTGCTGACCGGATCAGCGAAAACGAGGAGGGACATCATGGCTGCCACAGCTCAGGCAAGACCTTCAGCAACCGCGCGCACCGCCATTCTGGCCAGCGCCGATATCGCCTTCCGCCGCCGCGTGCGCGATGCCCTGACCGAACTGCGGTGGCAGGTCCGCGAGGCCGCCGGTGGGGCCGAGGCGCTGGCCTGTATCGAGACATCGCCGGCCGAGGCAGTGGTTCTTGACTCCTGGCTGCCCGATCTGGAGATCCGGGAATTTGTCTCTGAGTTCGAGCGCCTGCACCCCGGAGTCGATCTGGTGATGGCTGACGCCTCGCTGACCACCGGCTCGTGCCGCAGCCCGCGCCGCAACGAGGTTCTGTATGCCCTCCGGCAGGCGCAGGCTTCCGATGGACCGGCATGGAGCACGGCGCCAATGCTCGAAGACTCCGTCGCACCGATCAGCTTCCCGGCCAGGCGTCCGTCTCCGGAACTGTCCGAGTTCGGGCCAGCGACTCAGGCTGCGGCCTGCTCGATTGCCGGCGCCGTCCGTCTGCCTGAATTCATCGGCTCCGATCCCGCCATCCTCGAGGTCAGCCGGCGTATCCGCCTGGTGGCGCCGCGCACGACGCCGGTGCTGATCGAGGGGCCGACCGGCAGTGGCAAGGAACTGGTGGCGCGCGCTCTGCACCGGCTGAGCCCGCGCTCGAAACATTCCGTTGTGGCACTCAACTGCGCAGCGATTCCCGAAGCTCTGCTCGAAGCCGAGCTCTTCGGACATACGCGGGGCGCCTTTACGGGTGCGGTGCAGGGGCGTACCGGGCGCATCGAGGCTGCCCACGGCGGCACACTCTTCCTCGACGAGATCGGGGAAATGCCGCTGGCGCTGCAGGCCAAGATGCTGCGGTTTCTCGAAACCGGAGAGCTGCAGCGGGTCGGCGAGAACGAGCCGGTCCGGGTCGATGTGCGCATCGTCGCCGCGACCCACCGTCCGCTGGCGCGGCTGGCGGCGGAGGGGAACTTTCGCGCCGATCTCTACTATCGGCTGGCCGTGTTCCTGATCCGCATGCCGGCGCTGACCGGGAGGACGGAGGATATCGAGGCGCTGATCGGACACTTTCTGGAGAAACTCGCGAAGGACAGCCCCGCCAAGCGGATCTCCCCGGAGGCGATGGCGAAGCTGACAGCGCACGGCTGGCCTGGCAACGTGCGGGAGCTGCAGCATGTGCTGGAGCGGGCGTGGATTCTGGCCGAAAATCGGCCACGGATCGCTGAGCAGGAGATCGAATTCGATGCAGAGATATGAGAGCTTTCTAACCCGGGGCCGCCGGCTGGGGACGGCTTCCTGCAGGGGTTTTCTGAGGAACCGATCGCGCGAGGGGCAGACCATGGAGATTACAACGCCGTTAGCCGAAGCGCTGGGCAGGTATCTGGACCTGTCGACGCTGGAGCTGAAGGTTACCGCGCAGAACATGGCGAACATCGATACTCCGGGCTACCGCACCGTCGGCTTCGATTTCGCGGCAGAGATGACCCGTTCGCTCGCCCATTTGCAGGAGACGGGGACAGCCGCTGCTGCGGCGCCGGCGGTGAGCCAGGTGGGGGGACTGCTGGAGCGGCCGGACGGCAACGACGTCTCGCTCGATCGCGAGGGACTGAAAATGGCCGAGGCCCAGCTCGAGTTCCGGACCGGCACCGAATTGCTGAAGCGCGAATATACGCGGGTAATGGACGCGATCCACGAAGACCAGAAGTAGGGGCCAAAACTATGGGATCGGCCAGAAAAGGCGAGGGCATGAATCTCTTCGGTGTGATGGAAGTGAGTGGATCGGCGCTCGAGGCCGAGCGCATCCGGGCGGAGGTGGTGGCCGCGAATATGGCGAACGCCGAGACCACGCGTACGGCCGAGGGCGGACCGTACCGGCGACAGCATGTCGTTTTCACATCAGAGGCCTCGACGTTTGCCGGCCAGCTGCTTGGCCAGTCAGCCGGCGCGGCGAGCGGATCGGGTTTCGACGCGGGCGGCGTCCGCGTGTCGGCAGTGGTTTCCGACCAGGGCGATCCCCTGCGGCGTTTCGATCCCGGCCATCCGGATGCGGACAAGGACGGCTATGTCGCATATCCGGATATCAATCCATTGACCGAGATGGTGGATCTGATGGGCGCAACCCGCGCTTACGGGCTGAACAGTTCGGCGGTGCAGGCCGAGAAGGGGATGGTCACGGCCTCCCTGGACATTCTGAAATAGAACACTTCTGAAACAGGAGATGGCGATGCAGATATCAACGCTTGCTTCCAGTTCAGCTGCTGCCGTGGTGCCGGGCCTGGCGCCACGGACCGTATCGGGAACGGTGTCAGGTACTGTGCCGCAGGCTGGCCTGAGCGGCGATGCGGGCGAGGTGGCAGAGGCTCCGTTTGGCAATGCCCTGAAGAGCGCCATCGACAACATCGACGGCCTCGGGCAGCAGGCCTCGAACGCGGTCACCGGTCTGTTAGCGGGATCGGGCGTCGATATTCATGACGCGATGATCGCGACCCAGAAGGCGGATATGTCCTTCGAACTGGCGCTGGCCGTACGCAACAAGGCGGTAGCTGCCTATCAGCAGGTGATGGGAATGCAGTTCTGAGGCGGTGATGACGATCGATGAGCGACAAAGCTGACAGATCGCAGAGCGCGCTGACCGTGCAGCAGCGCGCCGGCACGCTGGCCCGGGATGCGATGGAGCGTGTGCGGAAAATGGAGCCGGCGCAGCGGAGCCGGCTTGGCGTCATGGCCCTCTTCGTGCTCGCCTGCTTTGCCGGGCTCATCTGGTATGCGGGGCGCACGGACTGGCGGACATTGTATGCGGGACTTGATCCCGACGATGCGCGGCAGATGGCGCAGACACTCACGGCAGCAGGCATTCCCTTCGACGTCTCGCCGGATGGTTCCTCGCTGCGCGTGGCCGCGCCCAACCTCGACAAGGCGCGGCTGGCGACCACGGCGAAGGGCGGTCCGAAGAGCGGGCGCATGGGCTTTGAGCTTTTCGACAAGCCGAACTGGATGGGTTCGGAGTTCGACGAGAAGGTGAACTACCAGCGGGCGCTCGAAGGCGAGCTGGAGCACACCATCGGAACCCTGGCATCGGTCCAGTCAGCGCGGGTGCATCTGGTGCTGCCGCACGATTCGCTCTTTACCGCCGATCAGCGGGAGGCGAAGGCATCGGTGGTGCTGCGCCTGCGGCATCCTACGCTTTCGGACGATGAGGCCGAGGCCATCGCCAATCTGGTCGCCAGTGCCGTCGACGATCTGCGCCCGGAGAAGGTGGTGCTGGTCGACGCCGACGGTCATGGACTGCTTGGGCGCCGGGGAGGCGATGCAGACCTCGCGGCGCGGGAGCAGCAAATGGCGGCGCGGCTGGTGGACACGCTGGAGCCGGTGGCCGGGGTGGGAAATGTCCGGGCGTCGGTCAACGTGGACTATGACTCCAGTTCCGCCGATGAAGTGGATGAAAGCTACGATCCGGCGCAGTCGGCCACTCTCTCCATGCAGCGTAACGAACAGACGTCCGGGCAGCCCGCGGCTTCCGGGATTCCCGGTACGGCCAGCAACGCGCCCAACGTGAAGCCTCCGCTCTATCCGGCGGCAAACGAGGCGCAGCAAAACAGCAAACAGGAGAGCGCTACTTACGGCGTCTCGAAGAAGACGCGCCACACGCTGCAGGCGCCGGGCCGGGTGCGCCGCCTGACCGCCGCCGTGGTGATCAATTACCACCGCGTTGCGCAGGGCAAACAGGTGAGCTGGCAGCCCCGCAGCGCCGAGGATATGAAGCGGCTTACCGATCTGGCGCAGTCGGCGGTCGGGTTCGATGCAACCCGCGGCGATCAGGTGACGGTCGAGGAACTGCCCTTTGAGGAGGACGCGGCAGCACCCGCGCCGGCTCTCGCCGATCGCCTGCTGTCCACGGCCGCACAGGCGCAGGGACTGCTCCGCTATGGGACCATCGTGGCGGCGCTGCTGGCATTTTTCCTCTTTGTGGCACGGCCCGCGCTGCGGTTCCTGGCTTCGCCGCCGTCAGTCAGGCTCCCCAGCCCACCGGCGGCTCCGCACCTGCCGTCCGCGGCTCCCCCGCGGGAGCTTTCTCCGGAAGATCGCGCCGCCGACGAACAGAAAGTGCGTGCCCAGAACGTCTTCGAACAGGTTTCTGAACACGTAAAGCGCGAACCCGCGCAGAGTACCCGGCTGCTGGAGAGCTGGATCCGCTCGGAGTGACGCGATGGCCTCCCCAAACCTGCGTCTTCCCGCGAGCGCCGACCTCGATCGGCAGCCGCTGACCGGCGTGCGCAAGGCAGCGATCTTCCTGGTGGCGATCGGCGACGAACTGGGCAAAAAGATTCTGCAGAACCTTTCCGAGCCCGACGTGCAGCGGCTGACCGAAGAGCTGGCGGAGTTGCGCAATGTCGCGCCGGAGCTCTCGCTGCAGGTGGTGGAAGAGTTTGGCGAGATGCTGGGCACCCAGCAGTACATGATCCACGGAGGCCTGGATTTCGCCACCAAACTGCTGGTCGATACCTTTGGCAAACAACGGGCCGAGGATCTGCTGGCTCTGGTCCGCCGTGCTCAGGAGGCCAGTCAGAGCGATCTGACCATGCTGCAGAGGGCCGATCCGCAGCATCTGGGGAAGTTCCTGGAGAGTGAGCATCCGCAGACCATCGCCGTGGTGCTGGCGCATCTGGATGCCCGGCGCGGCTCGATTCTCATCGACAGCCTGAGCGAGGAGCGGCGGGTGGAAGCGATCCGGCGGCTGGCCGCGATGCGCCAGTTTTCGCCGGAGATGGTGCAGCGCGTGGCCATGATCCTGCACCGGCGGCTGGAGAGCATGGGGGATACGGGCAGGCGCTCGTATTCGGGATTCAAGGCGGTCGCCGACCTGCTTAACCGGATGGAATCCGAGCAGGCAAAGAAGATCCTCGACGAGATCGAGGCGGCTGACACGGCGATGGCCCTCAGCATTCGCAACCTGATGTTTACGTTTGAGGATCTGGTGACGATTCCGCCGGCCAGCATGCGGGAGATCGTGTCGGTCGCCGACAAGCGGCAGCTGGCTCTCGCGCTGCGCGGTGGCCGCGATGATTTGCGCGCACATGCCTTCGCCGCCATGTCCTCGCGCGCGGCCGACATGCTGAAGGAAGACATGGAGGTGATGGGTCCGGTACGCGCACGCGAAGTGGCCGGAGCGCAGCAGGAGATTCTGGCGCTGGCGCGCAATCTGGAGGCCGAAGGCAAAGTCATCCTGAAGCTCGAGCAGGGAGATGACTTCATTGTGTAGAGAGAGGAAACGCGATGCTGGGGCAGTCTGAAGCTACGATCCGTCCGATGGAATACCCGATCCTTGCGGGGGGAACGCTCCCGGTTATGGAACTGGAATCGCTGCCGGATCTGGCGATACGGGCTCGCGAACTGGAGGCCAAACTGGAGCAGCGGGAGAAGCAGTTTTCCCGCCAACTGGAAGCGGCCACCCGGGAGGCGCTCGAAAAGAGCCGGGAGATGGCGCGGGGCGAGGAGGCTGCCTGGCGCACGCAGTGCGCCGGGCAGCTCGCGGAAGCTCTGGCGGATTTTCGCGCTCGCCGCGATGACTATCTGGCCCGCGTGGAGCAGGAGGTGGTGCACCTGGCTCTGGCGATTGCCGAGCGCATCCTGCACCGCGAAGCCAATATGGATCCCCTGCTGCTGGCCGGCGCGGTGCGCGTGGCTCTGGGACAGCTGGCCGACTCGACCCAGGTGCGATTGCGGGTCCCCGCCGAGCAGCGGGAGATGTGGTCCGAAATGCTGCGGCTGATGCCTGGCCTGCCGCTGCGACCGGAGGTCGTCGCCGATCCCGAACTCAGGGCCTGCGAGGCGATGCTCGAAACGAATCTGGGCCGGGTGGATCTGGGCGTGCGCGCGCAGATTGGAGAAATTGAACGCGGGTTTTTCGATCTGCTGGACGCGCGCGGAGACACCAGGCGGCCGGCAGACTCTGTCAGACCGGAATAACAGGCAGGAATGGATGGAACTGCTGGGGACCTATTTCTCGCGACTGAGTCAGCGTTCGCCGCTGCGCTGGCAGGGGCGCGTGGTGGAGGCAACGGGCCAGACCATCGAATCTGAGGGGCCGCCCTGTTCTGTCGGCGAGTGCTGCGAGATTCACGACGCCGCCGGGGGAGTGCATGCGGCGGAGGTGATCGGCTTTCGCGGCTCCAGCGTGATCTCGATGACGCTGGAGGCAGCGGATGGAATCCGGTACGGGGACCCGGTTTCGGCTCTGGCCATTACCCCGCGCATCGAGGTTGGGGAGAACCTGATCGGCCGCGTTCTCAACGCCATGGGACAGTCCCTGGACGGCAGCCGCCGCCCGGTCCTGCACGCCAGCGTTCCTCTGGAACGGCCGGCTCCGCCCCCGCTGGAGCGCGAACCGATCCGCGAAGCCCTGGGCACGGGCATCCGCGCCATCGATGGTGTGCTGACCGTCGGCCGGGGGCAGCGCGTCGGAATCTTCGGCGGATCGGGCGTGGGAAAGAGCACGCTGATCGGGATGATGACCCGCAACAGCGATGCTGAAGTGATCGTGGTGGGACTGGTGGGCGAGCGCGGCCGCGAGGTGGGGGAGTTCCTCGAAGAGAGCCTGGGAGTGGAAGGGCGCAAGCGCGCGGTGGTGCTGGTCTCGACGTCCGACCAGTCGCCGCTGCTGCGCATGCGGGCTGCGCTGGCCGCCACCAGCGTAGCCGAATACTTCGCCGGAACGGGCAAAGATGTGCTTCTGGTGCTCGACTCGCTCACCCGTTTCGCTATGGCGGCGCGGGAAGTGGGACTGGCGGCAGGAGAGCCTCCAACCACCCGCGGCTATACTCCATCGGTCTTCAGCCGGCTGGCCCGTCTGGTGGAGCGCGCCGGGCGCTTCCGCACCGGCAGCATCACGGCGTTCTACACCGTGCTGATGGAAGGCGACGACCTGCAGGATCCGCTGGTCGACGCGGTGCGCTCGTTTCTCGACGGGCATGTAGTGCTCTCCCGCTCGCTGGCCGCCGAAGGCTGGTATCCGCCCATCGACGTGGTCGAATCGATCAGCCGCCTGATGCCGGTGGTGGTGAGCGACGATCATGCCCGGGCCGGGTCCTCACTGAAACGGATGCTCTGTACCTGGGCGCGCTCCGAGGACCTGGTGCGGATCGGCGCATATAAACCGGGCACCGATGAAACGCTCGATCGTGCGATCCGCTTTCGGCCGGCGATCCGCGAATTTCTTGTGCAGGGCTCGCGCGAGCATGAGACTTTCGCAGAAGCCCGAACCCGCCTGCTGCGCCTGGCCCGGACGATCGAAAGCGGCGCCGCGTGAGACGTCCTCTCGATCGGCTGCTGCGTATCCGGGCGCTTCTCGAGGAGCGCTCGCAGCTGGAATTTGCGAAGAGAGAAGGAGAGATGCTTCGGATCGGGAAAGGGGCGGAGCGGCTCGAGCGCATGGCGTTCGCGGCCCGCGTCGATGCCTGCGCGGCGTTGACCAGCGAAGAGGCGGCGGATGGGTGGCTGACGGACATCGCGGATGCGGAAATACTGGGATGGAACAGCGGCCGGCTCGGTGCTCTGGCCCGGGCGCGGCAGCCGGCTGTAGAGGAGGCGCGCCAGGAGCTGCTGGCTCGCCGGGTGGAGCGGCGGCAGGTGGAGAGCCTTCTGTCCTCCGCGGCGGAAGCGGAAAAGGAAGAGCAGGGGCGCCGCGACCAGAAGCGGCTCGATGAATGGTTCCAGAACCGCAGCGCAAAGCGCAAAAACTCCAGATGAGACTTCTCTCATCTTTCCCGAACCTGAAGGGCAATCCTCCTGCACTATATCCGGACAGCAGAGGTTATGGTCCTTGCAACTCGCTTCACCTTCCATTTCCGCGTCGCCTTCTGAACCCACGGCGGTTTTATCGGCCGGGGCCCGAGGCAACTCCGGCGTCAGATCCGGCTTTGGCCAGCTGATGCTGGCGCAGCTGACGACCAGCCTGCAACCCTCCCGGATGAAAGCAGGCGGTGAAGCCGCAGCGGGGGAAGCCGGGCAGGAAATCGGGCTCGGATCCACGCTCGGACCCGGGCAGGAAATCGGGCACGACCTGAAGCAGGACCTGAAGCAGAACCTGAAGCAGGAGCTGGCGCAGGAATTCGGCCGCGGGATCAGCGCAACTGCTGGAGCAGACGGCCGTATGAACGATGCCGAGACGCCGACGGTATCGGATCTTTCCAGAGCTGCTCAGAGTACTCCCGAAGCGTCGCCCCAACAAATGAACGGGGGAGCGACGAGCTTGCATTCCGCATCCGGGCCGCAGGCCGGGAAAGAAAATCCAGTCTCTGCCAGAGCCGTTTGTGTCCCTTTGGGTCGCGGAGCCGGAGTGGCCGTCCAGCCGCCGGCGAGCGGCGGAACCCTCGGTATATCTGCGGGCAAAACCGCGAAAACTACGGCCCCTTCACATCGCGCTTCAACCGATGGAGTCTCTGCGGTTTCTTCCCCGGCGTTGCCGGACAGCGAAAGCAACCGGAATGTACCTGTCTCCACGGGCCCGAATGCCGCATCGCCGGCGCCGGCCGCGAATACAGCCGTCACCGCGATGGCAGCGAGCGCGGCAGAAACCGGGACACCATCGGCAGGCAAGGCCGCATCCGCCGGTCATGAGCGGGTCCCATCCCGGGGCGGATCCGCGGGATCGGCTGCGCAGGATCCGGCGCACTCCCTTTCGGGGAACCGGGCGAATCCTCTGCCGGATGGGCAGCCGGCGGGGCCGCGGCCAGTGATGGTCGCTGAGCCCTCGCGCAGCGTCGCAGCAGCAGAGGGGGAAACTCCGGCACAGCACATCGGCCCGTCGGACGCCGAGACACCGAATGTTGCCGGCGGAGTGCTGCTGCACGGGTTCCCGGCAACTTTTTCAACACTGCACACGGGGGTGAGCACTGCGACGGCGAACACGACGGGAACGGGCACGGCGGGGGACCACAATACCTTCGAGCGAATGGATGCCGCTCCGCCGCCTCAGATGCTGACCGGCGGCCCGCAACGGCTGGCAGTGGGAGTGCGCGATGCCGGTCTGGGCTGGGTCGAGGTTCGCACTCACACGGCGGCAGGGCAGGTATCTGCAGTGGTGGCGACGACTTCCGCGGAAGCGCACACCGCGCTCTCCGCAGAACTGCCGGCAATGCGGGAATACCTTGCCGCGCAGCATGTTCGCGTCGATACCCTGGGAACCCAGCAGTTTTCTTCACCGTCCGGGCAGGAGGAGGCTTCGCGCGGTAAACCCGGCGGGGATCGCGGCGGAGAGTCATCGGAGCGCGTCGGAGCCGGCATACAGGCTGCCGCCGCCGATCCTGAAGAGGAGACCATGTCCTACATCAGCGTCCGGGTCTGATCCAATCGATACCCGGTGAAAGGAACAGTGATGCAGCTACCTCCAATACAAACAGCCTCCCCGTTCAGTGCGGCGCAGCCACTGGCCACAGGATCGACGAATGGTTCGTCTTCATCGTCCGATTCGAGTTCTGCGACCATCACGGCGAACGACTTTCTCCAGCTGCTGGTGACCGAGATGAAGAATCAGGATCCCACGTCGAACAGCGATCCGAACGAGTACATCAATCAGCTGGTGGGGGTGAACAGCCTCGAACAGCTGGTGCAGATCAATCAGGATCTGGGAGGCAGCACAACTTCGGGGAGCAACTCAGCATCGCCGAGCACTTCCACCTTACCAGGCAATCCTGCCGGAACCGCGGTACCGCCAGCAGGCGCTTCACCTGCGACGGCCCATGTACCGGGCAATCTGAGCGTGACGGACACGGGCCGGCAAGGCTCGCGTCTGGCCACGGCACTGGGTACTGCCGCACACACGCTCGCACCGGGCGCATCGTCGAGCCCGTTCAACTCCGCTATCGGCGCCCTCAGGGCTCGCGCTTCACAGTCCAACCCGGCGCGCTGAAAGCGCGCGCGGTTCTTCCTGGAGGAATCATGTCATCGTTCTCAATCCCGCTGACCGGGCTGGAGGCATCGTCGACCGCCCTCAACACTATCGCCAACAACCTTTCGAACATGAACACGACCGCATTCAAGAGCCAGAGTGTGACATTCAGCGATCTTTTTTACCAGCAGATCGGCAGCACGGGTGCGGGCAATCCGCTGCAGGTCGGTGCGGGTACGCAGGTGGGCGCCACGGCGACGGACTTTGCCGGCGGCTCGATCACGTCCACGGGCAATGCCACCGACATTGCCATCAACGGAGACGGTTTCTTTGTTGTGAAATCCGGCGGGAACACGGAATACACGCGCGCCGGCAACTTTACTACCGACGCCAACGGTGACCTGACCACCCAGGACGGCGCTCAGGTCATGGGATATCCGGCGGTGAACGGAGTTGTCAACTCCAATGGGGTCCTGCAACCTATCACGCTCCCGATCGGCCAGGTGGAGAAACCTGCTCAGACTGCCAATCTGAATGTGACTGCCACACTGGACGCTTCCGCCACCTCGGCCTCCGCCGCGGAACAGGCAGGAACCCAGGTCTATGACTCGCTCGGTGTAAGCCATACCGCGACCATCGCATTCAGCCGCGATGCCGCTGTTCCGGCTTCTGACACGGTGGCGAATGTCGTGAGCGAGTGGTCCGGCACCGTTTCCATCCCCGCCGCCGACGGTACGTCTACCTCGGCCACGGTGAGCCTGGGATTCGACAGCAGCGGCAATCTGCTGTCCATTAATGGAAACGCAACCCCGCTGGCCGGGGGAAACGCCACCAATGCCGCCATCAGCTTCTCGGGGTTGACGGACGGCGCTGCCAATCTAAATTTCCGGTGGGATTTCGTTGGATCCAACAATCTGCCGACCATCAGTCAGGTGCAGTCCTCCGCCGGCATCGGGGCGATTACCCAGGATGGCTATGCGGGCGGCCAGTACGAGACCTTCACGGTAGATACTTCCGGAGTGGTCTCCGCCAAATTCGACAACGGCCAGACCGCACCGATCGGCCAGATTGGCATTGCCTCGATCGTCAACGAGCAGGGGCTGGTGCGCGCCGGTTCCGGGAACTACGAGACCACGCTGGCCTCGGGTTCGGCGACGGTTGGCGTTGCCGGCACCGCCGGAAGGGGCACCCTGCAGGACGAATCGCTCGAAGGATCCAACGTGGACATCTCCACGCAGTTCTCCGATCTGATTGTGGCGCAGCAAGCCTTCGAGGCCAGTTCCAAAGCCATCACCACGTTTGACTCCATCTCTCAGGAGACGATCAACATGATTCATTAGGCCGGCTGGTCCGGCTGCTGGCTGAGAATGCGTTCGTAGAATCGCTCGTACAGGGGCAGGATCTTCGAAGCGCAGAAGCGAGTCTGAGCGATGCCGCGCGCGGCTTCGGCCATGGCCTCATAACGGTCGGGGTCGTGCAGCAGTTCAACGGCGGCTTCGGCCATGCCTTCCACGTCGCCAACCGGGAAGAGGCGGCCGCTTACGCCATCCTCGATCAGCTCGGACACTCCTCCCACCCGCGTTGCAATGGAGGGAACGCGGCAGGCCATGGCCTCCAGTGCGGCCAGGCCGAAGGATTCCAGTTCACTGGGCATCAGCAGCAGGTCGGCCAGGGGCAGGATCTCTGAAACGCTGCCCTGTTTGCCCAGGAAGTGGACGCGATCCTGAATACCCTTGCGGTGGGCGAGCCACTCCGCGGCGGATCGATCGGGGCCATCGCCGATCATCAGAAGTCGCGAGGGCACCTCCTTGGCGACTCGCGCAAAGATGCGCACGACGTCCGCGGTGCGCTTGACGGGACGGAAGTTCGAAAGATGCACGAGAATTTTCTCGCCGGGATCGGCATAGCGGGCGCGGCCGGCTGCGCGCTGCTGCGCATCGAGCGGCGTATAGACGTCACAGTTGACGAAATTGGGAATGACCTCGATCGCACGCTCCGGGTGAAACTCCTGAATGGTCTTTTCGCGCAGGTAATTTGAGATCGCGGTGACGCCGTCGCTCTGCTCGATGCCGAAGCGAGTAATCGGCAGGTAGGAATGGTCCAGCCCAACCAGAGTGATATCGGTTCCGTGCAGCGTGGTGATAAAGGGAAGGCGCCGGTGCTGCCGGACCAGCATCTCCCTCGCGAGGAAGGCCGAGATGGAGTGCGGGATCGCGTAGTGTACGTGCAGCAGGTCGAGTTCATAATAGGCGGCGACTTCGGCCTGGCGGGTGGCCAGGGCGAGGTCGTAGGGCGGATATTCAAAAAGCGGGTAATTCGAAACAGAAACCTCGTGAAAGGCGATGTCCTGCTCGCGGCCACGCAGCCGAAATGGCTGCGAGTACGCAATGAAATGGACCTGATGCCCCGCGGCTGCCAGTTCGATGCCAAGCTCGGTGGCGACGACGCCGCTGCCGCCGTAGGTGGGGTAACACGTAATTCCTATCTTCATAAGAGGCCATGTTGAGAGTACAGGCTAAAGATGCGGCATTCCAGGAGAGGATGCGGACCGGGGATCGGCGAGCATGAATCCGGGGTCGGATCGCTGCCGGACGCCGTGTCTGATTCGCTGCGATGGAGAAAATTCTCCGGATATTGACCTGGCAACTCCCGGGCCGCAGCGGAGTTTTAGCCAGTCCGGCACATGAGAATGACCGGTCAGCTTTCTGTCGTTGCATTGACACCTGCGTGGCAATTCTTTGGGACATGAACCCGGCAAAGCGGGACGGAGGCTCCCCCGCGCATTTGCCGGACCCCCAACGAGGCGGGATTTTGCCCCTAAATCCGCGGAAAACGTCGCCCGGGGTGATGCTCCAGCGGAGTCCGCGTTTTGGCAATTGCCGTGCCTTACAGAGCGGCAGTCAAGGACCAGAAGGAGGCACAATGCGATCTGAGCTTGTGACGGGCGCTTTGCAACATGTTCCCAACCGGTTTTTGTTGACTCGCGTGGCCGCGAAAGCGATCCGAGCCTTTCACCGGCCAAATTCACGCATCGCGGACACCACCAACGATGTACTGCGGCGGTTCAGCACCAGGAATCCCATTGCACTTAGACCCACATCCTCCTCATTGACCAGACCCGAACTTCGACGCGCAAGCTGAGCCGGATCACCTCCGCGTTGGTCGGAGACCTGATGGTTGCAGGCCGGGCGCGGCGGGATGCGCTCCGCAAAGGAGAGCCTGATATGTGCTCATTCCTGTGACACATGAAGAATGCGCTGCCTTCGCGAACGCGAGAGCTGGCGCCTGTGCAGTCTCGAGGAGCAGCCAGGAAACTACAATCCGGCTCGGCGACTCATTTACGACCGGTAGGCCCCGTCTCGGGCATGTGACAGAAGCTGCACGCCTGGTTGTGACTGACGGGAAGATGCTTGTCAAACAGCAACAGCCTACCGAGTGTGCGCATCTGGCCCTGGCGATCGAGCGCGGTGCGATTCATATCGAGCAGCGTGTGCGTCTCGCTGGGTTCGATTTCCGCAACGACCTGAACGACCCCACCATCGAAGTCGCCAGGCATCTGCCCTGACGGCTGATTCGGCGAAGGGGCCACCGGAACCGTCTGCGATCCGATATACGCCGTAAGCAGTGCGGGTAAGCCGAACAAAACTGACAGACACACGGCGAACATCGGACCAGAGATGGCCGGATGCGTTTTGTTTGTAGTCGTTTCCAGCAGGTGACGCCTCCTTTCGCTGCAACGACAGTGCCCGGAGAAAACTCAGGATCCTTCTCGTTGTGCCCGGCCTGGCGATCTCAAGCAGCTTCCAGTTTCAGGTTCTCCGGCGCAGGGGGACCTTCTCCCGCGCCGGTTTGTCCGATCGCCGTCGCGATCTCGTCAAGATCGGCTGAACTCAACTCCAGACTGGAGCCGTCGATCCAGCCATCCACCTGTTCCGGGCTGCGTGCTCCGACAATCGCAGCCGTCACCCCAGGCCAACTTAGTGTCCATGCGATGGCAATCGCTGAGACGGAGGTTTCATAGCGCTGCGCAATCGGCCGCAATGCATCGCGCAAAGCCAGATTGCGTTCCAGGTTGGGGGCATTGAACTCCGGTGAGCGGCGCCGCCAATCGTCGTCGGCCATACGGGCAACTCTTTCCGCGCTGAAGCCGTCGGTCAGCAATCCGGATTGCATCGGGCTGTAGCAAATCACACCGGTTCCGTGTTGGCGGCACCACGGGATCTCCTGGGCAGCGTACTCGCGGCGAATCAGAGAAAAGGGTGGCTGCAGAGAATCCACGTGGTGAAGAGCTGCACA
The DNA here is from genome assembly GCA_963825195.1 of uncultured Acidobacteriota bacterium. Classification (GTDB taxonomy): domain Bacteria; phylum Acidobacteriota; class Terriglobia; order Terriglobales; family Acidobacteriaceae; genus Palsa-343. The sequence goes on along the minus strand of CAWGSD010000005.1, from coordinate 374,648 downwards.
GCGAGTCAGCAGGTCAACTCCGAAATTGGAGACGCCGCCGAGCCTCACTTTGCCCTCTTCGATCAGTCGCTGCATTTCCGCCCACGAATCTTCGACGCGGGTGCCGGTCTCATCTGGCCAATGGAATTGGTATAGATCGATTCGCTCAATGCCAAGCCGCCGCAGGGAGGCCTCGCATTCGGCGCGGATCGATTCCGGTCGGAGAACCTGCCGGGGTTCCTGCATCGGATGCAGTTCATCCCAGATCAATCCGCACTTTGTGAAGACAAAGGGCCGCTCCGACCATGGGATCGACCGGAGCAGGCCTCCGACAACCTCTTCGGAGTGCCCCAGGCCGTAAACCGCGGCCGTATCGATCCAGTTGATGCCCAACTCGATGGCGCGGCGCATCGCGCGTTCCGACGCTTTGTCATCCTGCGGCCCCCATCCGAACGACCACCCGCCCCCGCCAATCGCCCAGGCTCCAAAGCCTACCGTCGTAATCTCCAGGCCGCTCGAACCGAGCGGGCGTTTTCTGATTTGCATCATGCCCTCCAAAATGTTTTTCCTCTGTGCATCCGCAATCGGTCCTCTGCAATACGCTTGCCAATCGCAGAAAGCAGTTTCCCCCCAACCTCTCGGTGACGGCGAAGGGATTGCGGGCTTCGAACGCCCAAACCACCTTCTCTATGTCAATCGCATGCCGCGACCTATTGACGGTGTGTCCGTCTCCTGACGGAGGGATCGGGGGCACCCTGCGGCCGCTTGCGGAAATTTCGGGGGAATCCACCGGCATAGCTGTGCGGCATGCACTTTTCGTCGAGTGGAAAGGCACTTGCAATAACTTCAGAGCAGGAGCCAAAGAGAGATGGACACACAGACATTTACTTTCGCCGCCTCTAAGTTTGTCCCGGTTGCTGTCGGCTTCTTTGGCCTCGGCACCGGCTATTTCATCTGGGGCGGCCACGCGCTGTTTGGTTTTCCCAAAGCCAGCCCGGAAGTCGACAGAACCATGGCGATGTGGGGGTTCTGGATGCCGGGATTCATGCAGTTCATCACCGGCACGTATCTCCTGGTTGGACTTACCTGGTTCAGCGTCTTCAGAAATGCGGCCCCACTGTATATGGCCGGTCTGGCCTTCACGGCGTACGGGATTCACTGGTTTGCGATGGCGCACCGCCGCTACATTGGTTCCAGCGTGCAACCGGACGGCTGGATGGCGATCGCGTTCCTCTTCATCAGCATTCTGGGTGCAGAGGTTTTCGGGCGTGCCGGCGACATCCCGGTGATGATCATCTTCATCGGCCTGACCCTGATCTACGCTATCGAGATTCCTGCGCGGCTGTTCTCCTGGGAACCCGGCGTCCGCCTCGTGGGTTTTTTCCAGCTTGTCACGGGGATCTGGCTGATGTACTGCACGTACGCCATCACTGTTGACCTTGCCCTCGGTGCCACCATGTGGGTCTAAAAATCGAACAACCCGCGTCGCATATCCAGTCGGCCTGTAGAACTAAAGCGTTTCTAATTTAAGTGCTTACATATCCGGAGGAGGCGAAGTAGTTGGTGCACTCGCCTGGCGAGACGGTGGGGAGCAACTGGCCGATCTGTTCCCACAGGTCTTCGGTGGATCGTTTGGCAGCTTTTCGGAGCAGGGTCTTGAGTTTCGAGAAGAGCTTTTCTATGGGGTTCAGATCGGGCGAATAGGGCGGCAGATAGAGCACGGTGGCGCCAGCCAGAGCGATGGCCTGCCGGACACCGTCCACTTTATGGCTGCTGAGGTTGTCGAGGATGACGAGGTCGCCTGTGTGCAGTGTGGGGCACAGGAACTGCTCCACCCAGGCCAGAAACAACTCCCCGTCCATGGGTCCGTCCACCACCATGGGAGCGGTCAGCTGAGAGCGGCGCAGGGCGGCGACAAAGGTCGTTGTTTGCCAGTCGCCGAGAGGCGCTGCAGCGACGCATCGGCAGCCCCGGGGAGCACGGCCATGGCTTCGCGTCATGTTGGTCGCAGCCCAGGTTTCGTCAATAAATACCAGCTTCTCGACGTCCATCCCTGGCTGCGCATCAGCCCATGCGCGTCGTGCCGCCTGCACGTCCTCGCGCTCTTGCTCGCTGGCGTGCAGCGTTTTTTTTGAAGGTCAGATTCCAGTTGTTCAGCTGGTGCCAGAGCGCGCCGATTTTGATCGCAACACCCTCAGCCGCCAGCCGCTCCTGCAGCTCCGCCAGGGTCAGGCCAGGCTCGGCTGCAATCCAGGCGCGCAAAGTCGGTTCCGCTTCCTCCAGCCGGGATCGGCGATGGCCGCCAATCTGATAACTGTTGCGCACCCCGGTCTGCTGCTCCCGGTCCCGCACCTGATAGACATAGAAGCGGCTCACCTCAAAGCGCCGCGCCACCGCCGACGGGCCATCCCCGCGGGCCAGCGCGCGCAGCACACGATCACGCAAATCCTGGGAATACGACTGCATCCGAACCCTCCCTTCGAGGGACAGGATGATTATCCCATCAAATGTAGACACTTAAATTAGAAATGCTCTAATTCGGCTTAGGCAATGTGATTCCGATGTAAGTGAGACAGCCGTGCCGTGATCGGCACTCCCCTAAAAGCGTGCAGGGCTGGATACGCAGCACGCGACGCATGTCGAGCCGCCGACGTGGAGGCGCGCGGCCCTGTCAATATGTGGGCAGTTCGCTGTTGCGGGCGGGAGCAGGCGCGTTAGCAGATACCGCAGCGCTGGTGGCCCAGCAGCGTCGAAATGAAATACGGATGCGTCTCCATTGTCGAATCGCAGCTGATGTCTTCCGCTGCGATGATGGTGCGCGCCAGTTCGCGGCCAATGCCGACATCGTGGAGGGTGCAGTTCAGCAGAGCAGCGCATTCCTCGTCAGAGAGTCCTTCGAGGACTGACATCACGAAGACGAACCGTTCGAATGCGCTGAGCGAGGTAATGGCCGCGAAAGGCTGGTTGACTGCCAGGACTGTGGGCGGCGCAAGGTCAACTATAGACCAGGTATACGACTGTTTCGGTATCGGCTGGATGATCTGGACCGCATGCCTCAGCACCGCGCGCCGGCCCTCCTGCCTGGCCCAGTCCGTGAAGCCGCCGCAGGAGTCGATGTACTCGTCAAGAGATTCGGAGAAACACTTCTCCGCGATCCGCCTGTCCGCGGTAACCAGAAAAGAAAGCAGATACAGGCAGTTCATCTGCTCGATAAAGTCGTCTGCGCAACCGCTGCCGCTTCCACGTTTCTGCGGCGGATTGTCGAAGTCGAATGAAACGCTCGTCTGCATGATCTGTCTGCCTTTCGGTAGCTGACTATTAGCCGAAAGCCCCCTCGTCGTACTTAGTGACGAGTGCTTCGCCCGTTTCTCCAGTAGAGTGCAAGTGGATGACCAATCCTTCATCAGCGTCATGGACGACGGCGCCCCTCTGCAGAGAGCAACCCGTGAAGACCAGCACTGTCATCCTCGAGGCAAGATGGCCAGCCGCATGACCTTCTGCCGAACCAGTGTCGTCACTTCTGTGACACGTCGGGCCATGTTCCTCGCCTTGAATCGGCTGACGCTCCTGCTTTGATCTTTATTCCTGCCGAGTTATCGGAACCTGCTCTGCGTGGCAATTCAATTGCGACGAAGCCAACGAACGCCGATATACCGGCTGGCGTCACTCGATCTTCCCCGTAGTTCGCATTTCATCCAGCAGGGCAGATCCGTCCAGCAGGCTACGGCATACCGTGCCACTCAGGGGAGAAATGAGACGCATCATTCGCAAGATCGTCGAAACCGACAATTACCACGGCACGACGCTGCTTCGTCTCGTACTCGGCGTCGTGTTTTTCGCACACGGCGCGCAGTTGATGCTCGGATGGTTCGGCGGCTTCGGGATGCGTGCCAGCATGCAGGTTTTTACCGCGACCCTTCACATTCCTGTTCCACTCGCTCTCCTGGCAATAGCGACGGAGTTCTTCGGTGGCCTGGGTCTGATTCTGGGTTTTTGTACCCGGCTTGCAGCCGTTGGGATTGGAATTGACATGATCGTTGCCATTCTCATGGTTCACAGGCATTTTGGTTTCTTTATGAACTGGTACGGTCTCCAGAAGGGAGAGGGGTATGAGTACCACCTCCTGGTGATCGCGATCGCAATCTACCTTCTTATCGAGGGAGCCGGCGCTGTCTCGATTGACCACACGTTATCTGCCGAATTCTGACAGCGAGTCCGCTGTTCCGCGGCATATCCGTATTTCATTGGCATCTGCCGAGCCATGAAGACAAAGGCATGATAGGCATAAGGGTGTTTCAGCGAACGCTGAGGAAGCCTTCCGCTTTTCATGTGTTCCACAAACTACCTGTCGTGTATCTGAAGCGACAGGTAGTGAATCTAACAGAAGAATACTGCTGGCGATGCACTCTCCGGGCACCTGAGAATCAGACTGGAGTTGGGCGAGCACGAGAGCAGTAGCTTCGGAATGGAGATTCAATGAGTCAGGCAGCCGTCCCACTGAACAAACAGTCAGCCAAACTTGGATTTATCGGTCTTGGCCTGATGGGCAGACACCTCACGCGGCGTCTTCATGGGGCCGGATGGAACGTGCAGGCGTGGAACCGCAGTCCCGAGCCGGCACAGGAGGTCGCTCGAGCTGGTGTCCCCGTTGCCGCCTCCCTCTCTGCGCTGATATCCGATTCCGACGTCATCCTTTCCTGCCTCGCCGATGATGATGCCGTGCGCTCGGTCTATCTCAACGAGGAGGGCGTGTTATCGATCGCTAAGCCGGAGACCGTCGTCCTTGAAATGAGCACGATCTCGCCCGACCTGTCTTTTGAGATTCATCGTGCAGCCAGGCGGCGCGGTCTTCATGCCCTCGACGTCGCGATTTCAGGGTCTACTCCAGCGGTGGAGGCTGGGACCATCACGCTTCTTGCCGGCGGTCACTGCACCACCTTTGAGCAGTCGATCCCGCTCTTTGAGTCCATCGCCAGACAATGGTTCTTCATCGGTCCCGGATCTTCCGGTGTCCGGATGAAGCTGGTCGTGAATCTGCTTCTGGGCGTTGGAATGCAGGGGCTCGCCGAGGCCGTTTCCCTCGGCGAGGATCTGGAGATCGACGAGAAAGTCTTACTCGATGTTCTTTCCAGGACAGCCGTCATTGCTCCTGCGTTGCTGGGGAAGATTGCGAAAATCAAAGATGGCGACTACGCTCCGGAATTTCCTCTTCGCCTCATGAGCAAGGATCTCAACCTGGTCCTGGAAGCTGCTGGCCCTCTGGGGGCGGGCCTCAGGGCGACGACCGCTGCCCAGCAATCGTTTGCTGAGAACGCCGCTTCCGACGGAGACCTGGACGTTTCCGCCATCGTGCCCTTGGTTGCGGGCCACCCAATAGCCGGCTCGAATCGACGTCTGTCCCGACGGGAGCACGCCCTCTAAGACCATACCGTCCCGAAGTGTGAACTCTGCCGGAGAGCTGCCCTCGTCGCCGGTCAGAAGCGGGACATGGAATCCGTTCACGGATCTCGACGTGAGAAACGTGGCCGATGTGTCCTCGTGAAGGCCCCCTCGTAAAGCGATAACGGAAGTCGACGCAGTGGTGCGGCATCTCTTGCTCAATCACCCGGTACACCTGAAAGAGTTACTGGCGAACTACCCAGTTTCGCGTTTTTGAATTCTTCGGGTGTTCCTATCCTTTGATCAGGCCCTGGGATAAGAACCTTCGCTTACATCCGTCTTTCGCAAGTACCTGAGTCTCATTATGTGGATTGTCCGTGTAGCCCTCTCTCGCCCCTACACCTTTATTATCCTGGCTCTGCTCATTCTCTTTCTGAGCCCGGTGGTAATTCTCCGTACGCCGACGGACATTTTTCCCGCAATCAATATTCCCGTCATCGCGGTGAACTGGACGTATACAGGCCTCGACCCCGAGGAAATTGAGGGGCGCCTGACGCAGCCTTATGAGAAGGCCCTGACGTCGCTGGTCGATAACATTCAGCACATTGAATCGACGAATTATAACGGCCAGTCGGTGGTGAAGGTTTACCTGCAGCCGGGAGCCAGTCTCGAGTTGGCGAATTCGCAGGTAACCGCAGCTTCGCAGTTCATGCTGCGCCAGCTGCCGCCGGGCACACTGCCGCCGGAAATCATCAATTTCAGCGCTTCGAGCGTTCCAATTCTCCAGCTCAGCCTGTCCGGAAAAGGTCTCTCCGAACAGCAATTGCAGGATTACGCCACAAACTATATACGTCCGCAGCTGATCACGGTTCCCGGAGCCGTAGTGCCTTCGCCGTATGGCGGCAAGACGCCTCAGGTGATGATCAACATGAATCAGAACCTGATGCAGGCCAGGGGTATCTCGCCCACCGACGTGTTGAATGCGGTCAATGCGGAAAACGTGGTGCTGCCCGTGGGCACGGCCAAGATCGGTCCGGACGAATACGACGTGCGCATGAACACTGCTCCGCGCACGGTGGAGACGCTCAATGACCTGCCGATCAGGCAGGTCGGCGGCACCACGATTTACATGCACGACGTGGCGACGGTGAGTAACGGGTTCGCCGTGCAGACAAATATCGTTCGCCAGGATGGCCGCCGCGGCGTATTGATCACGATCATCAAATCGGGTACTGCCTCCACGCTGGATGTGGTGAAGGGTGTGCGCGCCATGTTGCCGCGCATTGCAACCATTATTCCGCCGGAGCTGAAGATTACCCCGCTGGCCGATCAGTCGGTGTTTGTACGTGGAGCGGTGAACGGCGTCATTCGCGAAGCCATCATCGCCGCCGTCCTCACGGGACTGATGATCCTGCTCTTCCTGGGCAGCTGGCGCAGTACGCTCATCATCGCAATTTCGATTCCGCTCTCGATTCTGACGTCAGTCATCGTGCTGAGCCTGCTGGGCCAGACGATCAACATCATGACACTGGGCGGACTGGCGCTCGCGGTTGGCATCCTTGTGGACGACGCGACGGTGACGATCGAGAACATTGAACGCTATCTCGAAGAGGGGCTGCCGCTGGAGACGGCGATTCTGGAAGGCGCGGCGCAGATTGCGGTGCCGGCCCTGGTTTCGACGCTCTGCATCTGCATCGTGTTCCTGCCCATGTTCCTGCTGAGCGGCGTGGCGCGCTATCTGTTTGTACCGCTGGCCGAGGCCGTGGTGTTCGCCATGCTGGCGTCATACATCTTGTCGCGCACGCTGGTGCCCACCCTGGCAATGTATCTGCTGCGCGAGAAGGATCGCACGCAGAACTCGCGCAATCTCCTGGTTGCTTTTCAGCGCGGGTTCGAGCGTGTGTTTGAGCGCATCCGCGAGAAGTACAGACAGCTGCTCTCCGGCCTGGTGATCAACCGGAAAATGTTCATCCCGCTCTTCCTGCTGGGCTGCGTTTCGGTTTTCGCGCTGGTGCCCTGGCTCGGCCAGGACTTTTTCCCCAATACGGACAGCGGCCAGTTCATTCTGCATGTAAACGCCGCGACCGGGACGCGTATCGAAGACACGGCGCAATTATGCGATCAGGTGGAGGGCGCGATCCGGAGGGAAATTCCCGCTCAGGAGATCGATAACATCCTCGACAACATCGGGCTGCCCTACAGCGGCATGAATACGATGCACCTCACTTCAGGAGTAATCGGGGCGAATGGCGCAGATGTGCTGGTGTCGCTGAAGGAACATCATCGCCCGACGGCGAACTATGTCCGCGACCTGCGCCGGGAACTGCCGCGGGACTTCCCCGGGACCACCTTCTATTTTCTGCCGGCAGACATGGTGACCCAGATTCTGAACTTCGGTTTGCCGGCGCCGATCGATGTGCAGATTGAAGGCAACGACGTCGAGGCGAGCCATGCGATTGCCGATCGAATGCTGACGCAGTTGCGTCGGGTGCCGGGACTCGTGGATCTCCGCGTGCAGCAGCCGTTCGACTATCCCACCATGAACGTGGCTGTGGACCGGACCAAAGCTTCGCAGGGCGGATACAGCGAGCGCGATGTGGCGAGCAGCGTGCTCAATACGCTGAGCGGCAGCCTGCAAATTACGCCGATGTTTTTCCTGAACTACAGGAATGGCGTCAATTACAACCTCGTTGCGCAGACGCCGCAGTACCGGATGCAGTCGATCGAAGATCTGCAGAACATTCCCATCACCGCCGCCGGCACCCATGCGCCGGAGATTCTCGGCGACGTGGCGTCGATTCACCGCGGGCATGAGATGGCGATCGTTTCGGAGTACAACATCCGCCGCGTGGTCGATGTTTACGGCGCGGTGCAGGATCGCGACCTGGGTTCGGTGGCGCGGGCCGTCGACAGCATCGTGGCTCAAAACCGCAGGAGCCTGCCGCGTGGAACCTTCATCACCGTGCGCGGACAGGTGGATACGATGCGGAACTCCTATTTGGGGCTGGTCACCGGCCTCGGATTTGCGATCGTTCTGGTCTACATGCTGATCGTGGTGAACTTCCAGTCGTGGCTCGATCCATTCATCATCATCACGGCATTGCCTGCGGCGCTGGCAGGCATTGTGCTGTTCCTGTTCTTTACGCACACCACGCTGAGCGTGCCTGCGCTGATGGGAGCCATCATGTGCATGGGAGTAGCCACAGCCAACAGCATCCTGGTGGTTTCCTTCGCGCGCGACCGGCTGCTGGTTCATGGCAGCGCGGTTCAGGCGGCGATCGAGGCAGGCGCCACACGATTCCGTCCGGTGATGATGACAGCGCTGGCCATGATTATCGGCATGGTTCCCATGGCACTCGGACTGGGTGACGGCGGGGAGCAGAACGCTCCGCTGGGCCGCGCTGTGATCGGCGGGCTGCTGTGTGCGACAGTGGCGACGCTGATCTTCGTGCCTGCAGTATTCGCGCTGCTGCACAGCGGACGATCGGCAGCTGACGCCAAAGATGCGCTCCACGCCGAAGGACACCCGACGCAGGCGTAGACGATGGAGATTGCTATGAGGACCGAAGAGAAGAAGATTGCCGAAACCGAGGTTCAGACGTCCGCTGCTCCGACGGACGAGACTGCGAAGCAGCAGACGTCCGGCAGCCGGAAACGTGCCGTCCTGATCGCGGTTGTTCTGGCAGCGACAGCAGGCATTGCCATCGATGCAGGAATTCAGTCGCGGGTACGGGCGGAGACGCGCCTGGTGCACGCGACTGAGGCGGCTGCTGTGCCTTCGGTCAGCGTGGTCTATCCGAAGCTGGGCTCGGCGAGCCAGGAGATTTCTCTTCCCGGCAACACGGAGCCGTACATCGATACGCCGGTCTACGCCCGCACCAGTGGGTACCTGCGTAAGTGGTACTTCGATATCGGCGCGCACGTGAAAAAGGGGCAGTTGCTGGCCGTGATCGAGACACCGGAACTGGATGAGCAACTGCAGCAGGCGAACGCGCAGCTGAAGAATGCGCAGGCCAACCTGCAACTGGCGCAGATTACCGCGGCACGCTGGCAGCACCTGCTGGAGACCAACTCGGTTTCCCAACAGGAGACCGATCAGGCGGTGAGCGATCTGGCTTCGAAGGAGGCACTGGTCGGGTCGAACGAGGCAAACGTGCGCCGTCTCGATCAGCTCCAGTCGTACGAAAACATCTATGCCCCGTTTGACGGCGTCATCACCCAGCGCAACACGGACATCGGCGATCTTATCCAGGCTGGGGAGAATACGCCTCCACGCGAACTATTCCATCTCGCCTCCGTCAGCACGCTGCGAGTCTATATTCCGGTTCCCGAGGTATACACGGACGCGGTGAGAACCGGCGAGAAGGTCACACTCACCCTCGATGAATACCCGGGGCAGACCTTCACGGGGACCCTGGTGCGCAACTCCGATGCGATCGATCCGGCCACGCGCACCCTGAATGTCGAGGTCGATGTCGCGAATCCTGACGGCAAGCTGCGTCCTGGCGCCTATGTGTTTGTGCATCTCACCGTGCCTCCTGTTGCAGGCGCCGTCACGATCCCGTCGAATACGCTGCTCTTTCGCGCGGAGGGATTGCGCGCTGGCGTGGTGCGCAACGGCCATGCGCAGCTTGTGCCGATCATAATCGGCCACGATTACGGCAGCAGTGTGGAGGTTTTGTCCGGGCTGCATCCTTCCGATGCGGTCATCCTCGATCCAGCCGATTCGCTCGAAAGCGGACAAGCGGTAGAGATCGTGAGGAGTGCGCGGCGATGAAAGCGCTGGATGCCGCACTCGCAGGAGTGATGCTGCTGACGATGACCGGCTGCATGGTAGGGCCGAAATATAATGTGCCGGCAGCACCGACTGCGCCTGCGTTTAAAGAGAGTCCAACAGCGGATACACAGCCGGTGGATGGCTGGAAGCTGGCGCAGCCTGGTGACTCCACACCGCGCGGGCCGTGGTGGCAGGACTATGGCGATGTGCAGCTGAACGCTTTGGAGGAGCAGATCGACCCTGCGAATCAGACTCTGAAGATGGCGGAGGCAAATTTCCGCCAGGCGCGGACAGCCATTCAATACAACCGGTCGTTCGAAGCGCCCACCGTAGGAGTTGCTCCCGGGGTTGGCGTGGTACGTGACTCGGCGCATCAGCCGTACTTTGCGCCGACACTGGCCAACGGCGGTGAAGGTGATTTCACACTACCAGTCGAAGCTTCCTGGGAGATCGACCTCTGGGGACGGATTCGCCGCAGCGTCGCGGCGGCGAAAGAGGAAACCCAGGCGAGCGCCGGCGATGTGGCCGCAGTACGCCTGAGCCTGCATGCCGAGCTGGCAATAGACTATTTCGAGCTGCGCAGCGCGGATGCGGACAAGAAGCTGCTCGATGACACGGTGAAGGCGTACAGCGAAGCGCTGCAGCTGACACAGAACCGCTTCGAAGGCGGAGCGGCTCCGATGACGGATGTCGGGCAGGCAAAGACACAGTTGCGGGATGCGCAGGTGATTGACTCCGACATCACGGCGATGCGGCAACAGTATGAGCATGCCATTGCGATCCTGATCGGCAAGCCGCCTGCAGAGTTCACGCTTGCGCCCGTTCCGCTGAATGTCGATCCGCCGGCGCTGCCCGCGATTCCGCGCGTGCTGCCGTCGGCCCTGCTGGAGCGCAGGCCGGATATTGCTGCGGCGGAACGCCGCATGGCTGCCGCCAACGAGCAGATCGGGATTGCCCAGGCAGCCTGGTATCCGACGCTGAGCCTTTCTGCACTGGCCGGTTTCCAGAGTACTTCGGCGCTGAACTGGGTCAGCTGGCCGAGCCGCTTTTGGGCGGTGGGACCGACGTTCTCAGAGACGTTGTTCGATGCGGGCCGGCGGCATGCAGAGAAAGAGGCAGCGCTGGCCGGGTACGACAGCTCGGTGGCTTCCTATCGAGAGACCACACTCGACGCGTTCCAGCAGGTGGAGGACAACCTGGTGGTGCTGCATGTTCTCTCCACCGAGTCGCAGCAGCAGCACGAGGCCACCGCAGCGGCTGAACAGACTTTGCAGCTCTTCATGAACCGATATCAGGGCGGTGTCGATACATATCTGCAGGTTGTAACCTCGCAGACGACGGCGCTGAACAACGAACGCAACGATATCGACATCCGGCGGCGGCAACTGGCTGCCAGTGTTCTGCTGATCAAGGCGCTGGGCGGCAACTGGAACCGCAGCCAGCTTCCCAGGGTCTGGCCAGGAACCTAAATTGGCGGATGTGGACCTCCAACAGGCCGCCGGGGGACTCAAAGGCTTGCGCTTTGCGCGGCTCAGAAAACTAAATGGTGATATAGGTGTAGTGGCCTGCAGCCTGGAGCAGCGCGATTGCGGCAACCATCGAGGCCACTACCAGAACTCCCGGCAGAATATGGGACAGCATGTCACGCACCACATCTTCGGGTGGCTCGTTTAGTTGGCGGCGACGGACCAGGTCGCGGACCTGTTCTTCCAGCGCGGTGTGGCAACTCAAGAACTGAACCCCGCGGCGCTGGAGGGTCTGAACGCTTGCATCCTGCTCCACCGAGTTGGGATTGTCCGGATCGTGTGACGCACGGGTCTTATCGGACTGGGTTTTCGCGGGATAAAAGATGTTCCTGGTGGCCGGCTTGCCAGTGGTGGGATCGGTCACATCGAGCCATTCTCCGACCTGGTATTTCTCCCAAACATAGTCATCGTAATTCAGCAGATTAGCCGCGCCGTGCATGGCAACAGCAATCTTGATCTGACGATCCGGAACACCGAATCCGAACTGCAGCCCGTTCAGAGAATTTTTGACATTGTTCAGGAAGTGCCCCTCGCCGATCCGAGTGATGTCAAAAACCTGCTTTACTCGGACGGGAATGCTGGCAAGCTTGCGAAAGTCCCCGATATTCCACTCGGAAGTCTCCCAGACAAGCTGTGCTTCCTCGGAGCGAGCCGTCCCACCAGATAGCTTGATTGCCGCAACAGCGGCGGTAGTTCGGGAAAAGAAGAACCTGCGAGTGACTGTGGGCATGTGTACCACTCCTCAGTGGATGACCTGGAAAACTGTATGGCGACGAACAAAGGTCGACTCCAAATGCCTTTGGGTACAACGCGCCCAGCTCTACGATCGGAACTTCAGGACATTTATCTCCGATGATGCGGACTTGTCATCAGTGAAGCTAGCGATCTGTCCATGACAGTCTCTATTCATCCAACGAAGGATATTGGTCCCGCAGTGACACCTCTGACCATGATGAACGCACTCCGGAGGTAACGCGTTCAGCGGTTTGCATCCCGAGTCACGGACTTACTCACTTTTCTGCAATTGCGATCCGCGCTGACCGTCTTAATGAGCTTCCGGTCTGCCACCGTCGTTGTCGCTTTCCTATGGATAAAGACGCCAAAACCGGCAACGAGGCTTCACAAATTCGTGATCGTTCAATGCCGGCGCAGATTGCTTCCCGGCCCTTCGAGCGCGCACAGTGGATGAACCCGTTCCTGGACCAGCTACCGCCCATGGGCAACTGCAGGCGCACGAGAGTTCGGAGTGGAAGGTGATCTGCCGCCCGATTCCCTGAGCTCTGCCTCCCCGGAGTCCCGGCGCTTCAACGTGATTGCCGGAATAGTGATGCCCGTAACGGACAGTCACTCCCGCCACTTACCGGGATGATCTTACAATGGAAGTGTCTGGTCGAATGACAAGTGAAATCGACTAATCGATTCCTGTGGGTCACAGTCGCGATTGCCCTGCTTTCGCTCAGCGTGCTGGTTCGAGCGGAACAGACGACGGCGCAGTACTCAGTGGCATTCTGGGGCCATAAAGATGGCCTGCCGTCCACCTTCATCTATTCGGTCGCGCAAACCAGAGATGGATTTCTCTGGCTGGGGACTGAGGACGGCCTTGTGCGCTTTGACGGAATCCAATTCACTCCGTGGCGCCCTCCTATGCCGAACGGTCAACTGCCGGGACAGGTGCGTGTCCTGCATGAATCGAGACAGGGAGAATTGCTGCTGGGCACCGCAACAGGCCTGGTGGGCAGCTTGAGGAATCGTGAGCTGGAGGCGACGCAACTGGATTCGGCCGTCGAGTCCATCCAGGAGGACGCCGACGGCTCATTATGGGTCGCGACTGAAGCGTCCCTCTGGCATCTCTCTGTCGAGACACTGGACCCAACCGCACCGCCAATCCGTTTGCCCGGCGGATGGATCTCCGGTCCCCTGCAAAGCAGCGATGGACGAGAATGGATTGCCACGCGAAACGGGTTGTTCCGCGTGGCAGCAGGTCGACTCGTGCAGATCGCGCCGGGGCCGGCATGGCTGATGATTGCGCCCGGCAATCATACCGCTTGGCTGGATCAGCAGGGTCATCTTCATGGGCTGATCCATCGCGACGTGGTTGGCGAAGGCAGAGAACTCCTGCATTTCGCTTCCGCCATCCGCACGGTAATCACGGACAGCCGCGGATGTATCTGGATCGGCACCCAGGGGAACGGCATTCTTCGCATTTCGAATATCGACGGGCGCGTCAGCGTGCAACGTTACACGCGCAGCGATGGACTTTCCAGCGACTTTGTCCGTTCGATCTTCGAAGACAGAGAGCAGAATCTCTGGGTTGCGACAGAAAACGGCCTCGACCGCCTGCGACGCAACAAAGTTCTGTCACTCTCCCGGCACGAGGGGCTACTCAGCGACACTGTGACGTCGATTGCCACCGGACGAGATGGCTCCGTGTGGCTGGCGACTCCAGATGGTCTCGAGCGGCTGCTCCACGGCCAGAGCACGGTTTATCGACGCGGCACCGGTGTACTCTCGCTGCTGATTGGCCGCGATCAGCAACTGTGGGCGGGAACAAGCGCCGGCCTTCTGCGGTGGAGCAGCCGGCGTGAGGTCGCACCGCACATCAATGCAGCGTTCCCTGCTGTCACCGAGCTCGCTCAGGATGACGCCGGGGTGCTCTGGTTCCTTGACGCGCAAAAGGGGATCTTTCGGGAATCAGAGGGCCACGATCCTGCGGCGGTGACGAACCCCATTCTCCGGCATCAGACCGTCACCGCAATGGCCGGGGGCTCGGGAGATACGGTGTGGTTCGGGCTGGCCGATGGCCGCATCATCCAGGACCAGGGGGGTCAGTTTCGCACCTGGTCTTCGAGCGACGGATTGCCCGGCGGTTTGATTCATCACTTGTCGATCGGACCCGATGGCCAATTGTGGGTGGCTACCGAACGGGGTCTCTGCTTCCTCGCCGGCACGCGATTCGCCTGCCATAATACGATGAGCGGCCTTCCCGGCAACAGAGTTCTGTGGGCGGTGCCCGATGCCCATGGAAATCTCTGGCTCGGCTACAATATCGGCGTTGCGCGCGTGAATGCGCAACAGTTGCAGCAATCCGCAGGCAATGATTCCGCAACGCCAAACCTGAGATTCTTCGATGATGCAGACGGAATCGCCAACAGTCCTGACCTGATCGGTAACGCTCCTGCTGTACTGGCTCAGGATGGGCGGTTGTGGCTGACGACGTCACAGGGCGTTGCCGTACTCGATCCGGATCACCTGGAAAGTAACCCTTTGCCGCCGCCCGTGCATATACTCGGCCTGCAGGCTGACGGGCGCCGCATCGATCTTATGCTGCCAGTCAAACTGCGCCCGTTGACGCGCAACCTTCAGTTCTCGTTCACCGGTGTCAGCCTCACCGTCCCGCGCAAAGTGCGCTTTCGGTATCGGCTGGAGGGATTCGATCACGAGTGGCACGATGGCGGAACGACCCGTGAGGCTTCTTACACAAATCTGACTCCGGGCTCCTATACCTTTCGCGTATGCGCTGCCAACAACGACGGCATCTGGAACGATACGGGCGCAGCGCTGACATTTGTTTTGATTCCCGCATGGTTCCAGACGCTGTGGTTTCGTCTGCTGTGTGCTGTTGCAGTCGTCCTCGGCGTTCTCACTCTCTTTCGCTTGCGGTTGCGCTCTGCGCAGCGCATCATGCGGCTGCGATTTGAGGAGAGAATGGAGGAGCGTACGCGCATCGCGCGGGACCTGCACGATCACCTGATCCAGGAGATGGTGGGAATCAGTATGCAGCTTGAGGTTGCGGATGAACTCACGCCGGGCAGCTCCGGGGCAAAGAGTTCGCTGCAGCGGGCCCTCCTGCTTGCGCGTTCCGCCATCGCCAATGGGCGACTCACATTGCAGTCGCTGCGTCGGCGCCCGGTAACCCGTTCGGCACTCGTCGAGGCCCTGCGGCATACTGCAGACGCATATCCCGACGAAAACCGGACCGCCGTGCAGTATCGGGTCGAGGGCGATGAGCGGCTCCTGCGCCCGGACATCGCCGAGGACCTGAGCGAGCTGGGCCAGGAAGCCCTGCGCAATGCCCTCAAATATGCGGGCCGGGGCACGATCCAGGTCGGGCTGCATTATGGATCCTCTGCGTTCGAACTGAGGGTCCGGGATGAGGGACACGGGGTATCGGATCAGGTTCTGCGGGAAGGGATCCCCGGTCATTACGGGCTGGAGGGGATGCGCGAGCGCGCCGCTCGGATCGGAGGACAGTTCTCGATTGTCAGTGCGCCCGAGCGGGGAACCATCGTTCATCTGTCCGTTCCGGCTTCACGCGCGTATCAGGATCTGCGCCAATCCGAAGATGGTCGAAGGGCTCCGCGTGGGCTGGTCCGCCAGGAGAAAGCGAAGTGAATGCTAAAAGCAAAATCCGAATCCTGTGCGTGGACGATCACCCGATCGTCCGCGAGGGCCTGACGAGCATCATCGGCCTGCAGCCGGATATGGAAATGATCGGCGAAGCCGATTCCGGTCGCCGCGCTCTTGAAGTCTTCCGAAGGATGCAGCCTGATATTACCCTCGTCGATCTTCGACTGCCGGATATGAGCGGCCATGAGCTGACCCGGCAGCTTCTTGCTGAGTCGCCTCAGGCCCGTGTGATCATCCTTACCTCGTTCGAAGGCGATGCCGATATCGAGCGGGCTCTCGCTGCGGGAGCGCGCGGCTATGTCGTCAAAGGCATTGTCCGGGAAGAGTTGCTCGGTGCAATCCGCGCGGTCCATGCCGGGAAGAAACACATTCCTGGTCCACTGGCAGAGAAGCTCGCCGAGCATCTGGCCTCAGAAAAGCTGAGCCAACGGGAACTGCAGGTGCTGCGCGAAATGGCCGCTGGCAAGCGCAACAAGGAAATCGGTGCCTCTCTTGCCATCGCTGAGGACACAGTCAAGATGCACGTCAAGAACATCCTCGAGAAGCTTCAGGTCAACGATCGCACCGAAGCCGTCACCGTTGCGCTGCGCCGCGGCATTCTTCATCTCGAGTAGCCGGTACACCCGAAATAGGTAGCGAGGAAACGCCCAGTTTCGCGTTTTGAATTTCCCGGCGTTTTCCTACTCTGTGTTCAGGCACAGAGAAAGCCCTCCCATTGATTAATTTCCTTACAGTGCCTGAGCCCATTTATGTGGATTGTCCGCGTCGCCCTTTCTCGACCTTACACGTTTATCGTCCTGGCGCTCGTCCTGTTCCTGTTTGCGCCGGTAATGCTGATGCGTACGCCCGTCGATATCTTTCCTTCGATCAACGTGCCTGTAGTCAGCATCATCTGGACCTACAGCGGACTATCGCCGTCGGAAATGGGAAACCGCATCACCTCGGTTTACGAACGCGCGCTGACCACGACGGTCGATAACATCGAGCACATCGAGTCGCAGTCGCTCTACGGCGTCTCGGTCGTGAAAGTCTACCTGCAACCGCAGGCCAATGTGGACGGCGCCATCGCCGAGGTGATTGCCGAGGCGCAGGCGACGATGAAGCAGCTGCCTCCCGGCATCCAGCCGCCGCTGGTCATTCGCTACAGCGCGTCGACAGTGCCGATTATTCAGATCGGCCTGAGCGGAAAGAACCTCAGCGAACAGCAGCTGAACGACTATGCGACGAACTTCATTCGTCCACAGCTGGCCACCGTTCCCGGAGCCGCCCTGCCCCTGCCGTACGGCGGCAAGGTGCGGCAGATCATGGTCGATATCGATTCGCAGAAGCTGCTGGCCAACGGTCTTTCGCCGCAGGACATCGTGAACGTGATCAACGCCCAGAACATTGCTTTGCCCTCGGGCACAGCGAAAATCGGCGTTAGGGAGTACAACGTCGGTCTGAACGGCACGCCCGGGACAATCCAGGAACTCAACGACATCCCCGTGAAGACCGTCAGCAACGCCACCGTCCACCTGGGCGATGTGGCACATGTGCACGATGGATTCGCGGTGCAGACCAACATTGTCGACCAGGATGGCCATCGCGGCGTTCTGCTCACGGTAATGAAATCCGGCAATGCCTCTACGCTGTCGGTAGTCTCTGCTGTGCGGGCTGCGTTGCCCGGGATTGCATCGACGCTTCCGCCCTCGCTTGTCATGCGGCCGCTCTTCGACCAATCGATCTTCGTGCGCGCCTCGCTGAACGGCGTCATCCGTGAAGGTACCATTGCCGCTGCGCTTACCTCGCTGCTCATCCTGATGTTTCTCGGGAGCTGGCGCGCCACCCTGATCATCTGCGTATCGATCCCGCTCTCCATCCTTACGTCTCTGCTGGTCCTGAGCCTGACCGGCCAGACCATCAACATCATGACCCTTGGAGGGCTTGCGCTGGCGGTCGGCATCCTCGTGGACGATGCCACCGTCGAGATCGAAAATGCCGAGCGGCAGATGGCCGGCGGCAAGCCTCTGGAACAGGCGATCCTCGACAGCGCGCAGGAGATTGCCATGCCTGCTTTCGTCTCGACCCTGTGCATCTGCATCGTTTTCGTGCCGATGTTTCTGTTGCGGGGTGTTCCCGGCTACCTGTTCATCCCGCTGGCCGAGGCCGTGATCTTCGCGCTGCTGGCGTCGTATTTCTTTTCTCGTACCATTGTCCCCACCCTTGTGAAGTTCCTGATGCGCAGCGAGCTCGCGCACCGTAACTCCGGTTCTCCGCATACAGGGCGATTTGCGCGCGTTCATCAGCGGTTTGAGCGCGCCTTTATGCGCCTGCAGGATCGATATACAGGGATCCTGCAGGCGTGCCTTGGTCAGAGGAACCTGTTCGCGGGCGGCTTTCTGATCTTCTGCCTGTCGAGCCTTGCACTGGCGCCCTTCCTCGGCCGTGACTTTTTCCCGGCGGTGGATTCGGGTCAGTTTCGTCTGCACGTGCGCGCGCAGACAGGCACCCGCATCGAGGAGACGGCTCGGCTGGTCAGCGAGGTGGAACGCACGATTCGTACGGTGATTCCGCCGCGGGAGCTGGGCGGCCTGCTCGATAACATTGGCCTGCCGGTGAGCGGAATCAATCTTTCGTACAGTAACAGCGGCACTATCGGCAATGCCGACGCGGAGATTCTCGGCTCGCTCCAGGCGAAGCATCGCCCAACGGACGAGTATGTCGCGCGCCTGCGTACCGTTCTGCAGAAGCAATATCCTGGTACGACCTTTTTCTTCGAACCGGCCGACATTGTCAGCCAGACGCTGAACGTTGGCGTCCCTGCGCCCATCGATATTCAGATTGTCGGCCAAAACCTTCAGGGAAATTTCGTGGTTGCGAAGCAGATTGCCGAAAAGATCCGCACCGTCCCAGGCGCTGTTGATGTGTACATCGGCCAGCAGATGGACGAGCCGCGGCTGCAGTTCAACGTGGATCGAGTGCGGGCCCAGCAAATGGGCCTGACCGAGCAGGACGTCGCAAACAGCGTTCTTGTCTCGCTCAGCTCCAGCCTGCAGACGAGCCCAAATCTCTGGCTCAACCCCAGGAACGGCGTCTCCTACTACCTTGTGGTGCAGACGCCTCAGTATCGGATCAGGTCGCTGGATGCGGTGCGCACGATCCCGATCAGCTCGCCGGCCGCTCCGACGCCGCAGCTTCTTGAGAACGTGAGTTCGATGCAGCCGACGGAAGAGCCTGCTGATGTCAGCCACTATAACGTAGCGCCGGTGATCGACATTTTTGCCAGCGTCCAGGGGCGCGACCTCGGCTCGGTGGCCGGAGAAATTGCAAAAATTACGGATCAGGCAGCGAAACAACTGCCGCGGGGAAGCCATCTCGTGACCCGGGGACAGGTGGCCACCATGCATTCCTCGTTTGTCGGACTGCTCGCCGGTCTCGCGTTTGCCGTCGCACTCGCCTATCTGCTGCTCGTCGTCAATTTCCAGTCGTGGAGTGAGGCCTTCATCATCATCACGGCGCTGCCCGGGGCACTTTGCGGTATCTGCTGGATGTTGTTCCTGACGCGCACCTCGCTCAGCGTCCCGGCGCTGATGGGAGCCATCATGAGCGTGGGCGTCGCTACAGCCAACAGCATTCTGGTTATTAGCTTCGCCAACCAGCGCTTGCAGGAGACGAAGGACGCCGCCCGCGCAGCGCTGGAAGCGGGCGCTACCCGCCTGCGCCCGGTGATGATGACGGCGAGCGCGATGATCATCGGCATGATCCCTATGGCCTTCGGTCTTGGTGAGGGCGGAGAGCAGAATGCTCCGCTGGGCCGTGCCGTTATTGGCGGTCTCCTCTTCGCCACCATCGCCACGCTGTTCTTCGTGCCTGCGGTGTTTACCATCCTGCGCCAAAAACAGCAGTGCACATGCGCAATCCCGACCGGCTCTGAATCGGAGGACGCGGCGAGGACGAGTACGCTCCGGGAGCATTGCGCCAAAACCGGTCTTGTCGAGCAGATATCAGACATTGTCGATCGTGTGATGAGAAAGCACCGCTAACGCGGAAGGAAGCATATGAACCAGTCGATTGAAGCCCATCACAATGCACGGGTCCGCGGAGGCAGAATTCTGCTCCTCTTCCTCATTCTTCCGGCAGTGCTGTGCGCCGGTGGCCTGCTGACGCTCCTGGTGCGTGCACGCACGGCAGAGGCCCTCGCAGCGGAGACCCGCGCTGCGGTTGCCGAGCCCGTTGCCGTCTTTCATGCCACAACGGGTGCAGCCACCGAGGACCTGGTCATGCCCGCCATGCTGCAGGCGTTCAATGAATCTCCCGTCTACGCGCGCGTCAACGGATACGTTGCGAAGTGGTTTACCGATATTGGCACGCATGTGCACGCCGGTCAGCTGCTTGCGGTGATCGATGCTCCCCAGGTGGATCAGCAGCTGACTCAGGCCCGCGCTTCACTCAACCAGGCGCGCGCAAGCCTGAGCCTCGCCAACGTGACCACGAAACGGTATCAGGATCTGATTGGGAGTAATTCGGTCTCCCAGCAGGAGCTGGATAACAACGTGCAGAACCAGGCCGTACAGAAAGCCAATGTTCAGTCGGCAATTGCTCAGGTGGCCTGGCTCGAACAGGAGCAGCAATACGAAAAGATTATCGCGCCTTTCGATGGAGTGATCACCGAACGCAGTACCGACATCGGTGACCTGGTCAACGCGGGCAATGGTGGCGTGGGGTCGGAACTCTTCCGGGTTTCCCGCATCTCGACCATGCGCATCTTTGTGGCCGTCCCCGAAACGTACAGCGAGCAGATTGCCACCGGGATGACCGTGAGGGTGGAGCTGACCGCTCTACCCGGCCAGTTCTTCTCGGGTAGCGTTACGCGCACCGATCATGCCATCAATTCTCAATCGCGCACGCTGCTGGTCGAGGTCGACGTTCCCAATCCCGCGGGAAGGCTCATGCCTGGGGCCTACGCTCAGGTCCATTTCGCGTTGCAGGCTGCGGTTCGTCCGCTGATCGTCCCTTCCGGAGCAATTCTTTTCCAGGCCGCAGGCCCGCAGGTGGCGGTCGTGAACGCAGAGAACCAGATCGAACTGCGCAAGGTCGCGCTGGGCAAAGACCTCGGAGGAACGATGGAGATCACCGGTGGCATCACTACGCAGGATCGGATTGTCGCGAATCCGCCTGACGATCTCGTCGACGGTATGGCTGTCTCCATCCAGCAAGCTAACTGAGGATTCGAAGGGAACCATGAAAAGCGCAACTCAAATCCGGTATCTTGTGGCGTCCGCCTGCATGGGACTGCTGGCAGGCTGCACCGTCGGACCGACGTACCATCGGCCTCCGGTGCCGACGGCGCCCGGCTATGAGGAGCCGCACGCAAATCCGCCCGCGTCAGGGGTCCCGGACATTGCGTGGACCGACTGGTGGACGGTGTTCCACGATCCCGTTCTGAACAATCTGGAGAGCCAGGCGGCGATCGCCAACCGCGATATTCGGATTGCGCTGGCCCATGTTGACCAGGCAAACGCGATGGCGCGATCGGTGCATTCCTATCAGCTGCCCACCATCGGCGCATCTCCCTCGGTCTCGCGTACCAGAAGAGCTCAGTACAGCGGAGCCAACGTTGTGACGCCTTCGCCAGCCACTACCTTTAACGATCTGCTGCTGCCGCTCACGCTGGACTATGAAATTGATGCGTGGGGACAGATTCGGCGCATGGTCCAGTCTGCGAACGCCACAGCTCAGGCGTCAGCCGCTGATCTGCGCTTTGTCGAGTTGTCCGTCAGCGCCTCGGTAGCAGTGGATTACTTCAGCCTGCGCGAGACCGACGCGGAACTCAGCATCCTCGATGCCACCGTGGATGTCTTGCAGCATGGATATCAAATCGTGGACAACCAGTTCCGGCACGGGCTGGTCAGTGAACTGGATGTGAAGCAGGCGCAAACACTGCTCTCCCAGGTGCGCAGCCAGCGCGACGCCATGCATATCCAGCGTGATCAGCTCGAGCACGCCATCTCCGAGTTGCTGGGTCGCACCCCGGAAGGCTTCCACATCGCCGTCGATCCCGCTCCGGAAACACCTCCGGTCATCCCCGCAGGCGTCCCCTCGCAGCTTTTGCAGCGCCGGCCGGACATCATCGCCGCGGAACGGTCGATGGCAGCGGCCAGCGCTCAGATTGGCGTGGCCAAAGCCGCCTACTTCCCGCAACTCTCTATCACCGGTTTTGCCGGATACGAGAGCACCTATCCCCCCGCCATCATGAACTGGCAGGACGCCATCGCTTCGCTCGTCGCCTCTGCGACCGCGCCCATCTTCACCGGCGGACGCCTGCGGGCAAACCTCGAACAGGCGCGCGCGGGGTACCGTGCTTCCGTTTCAGAGTACGAGAAGACGGTCCTGACCGCCTGTCAGGAGGTCGAGGATCAGCTGGCCGCTCTGCATTTTCTGGCTCAGCAGCAACAGGACGCGGCGAGCGCCGTTGCCAGCGCACGCGACGAGGAGCGCATCGCCGCGAACCGGTATCAGGCCGGTTTGGTGAGCTATCTCAACGTCGTCTATTCGGAACAAACACTGTTACAGAACGAACAATCCGACGCACAGGTCAGTGGACAACAGCTGATCGCCTCTGTGGTCCTGGTCAAAGCCCTCGGCGGGGGCTGGGAAGGCCGGGCTCATCCCTGATGTTGCTTCGCGGTCCTCTTATCCCCGGCAGGCTCATGCGGGATGCGTATCAAAAACACACCTGAGAAAGGAAGAAACAATGGAACCCGATAAAGAACCTTTTGCCATACTCGAGAACCCTTCAAGGAGGAACTTTCTTGGATATGGCTCTGCAGCTATTGCTACAGCCGCGATCTCCGCGCTCACGGCCCGTGCGCAGGAACGCGAAAACACCGCGAGGGCCGAGGGCGACCATTCGTCGAGTGATCCAGGACCGGAAAATCAGCCATTACTCAATGAAAACCGGAACACGAACATGCCGCCTCCCACCGATCATGGCGACATTGGTCCCATCTGGTATTCCTTCGATCTCGCGCGCAAGCGCGTTGAAGAGGGCGGCTGGACGCACCAGGTAACGCAGCGAGAACTGCCTCCATCGAGGGATCTGGCTGGCGTGAACATGCGGCTGACCGCCGGCAGCTTCCGGGAACTGCATTGGCACACTGCCGACGAATGGGCATTCATGGAATACGGCAATGCCCGTGTCACGGTGATGAACCCCGATGGCACCATGTTCATCGATGACGTGAGCGAAGGTGACCTCTGGTTTTTCCCCGCCGGTTTCCCCCATTCCATCCAGGGACTCGGCCCCGATGGATGCCAGTTCCTCCTTGTGTTCAACGATGGCATGTTCTCCGAAGACGACACCTTTCTGATCTCCGAATTTGTCGCGCACGTTCCGCCTGAGGTGCTTCGGAAGAACTCCCGGCTCACGTCGAGTGACATTGCAAAACTACCGAAAGAGCAGTTGTACATCTTTCCGGCTGCCCTCCCCGGCTCGCTGGCTGCAGATCGCGCAGCCATTGGCGGCCGCAGCGTGCAGGCATCGCAACAATACACCTTCAAAATGGGTTCGATGAAACCCACAGTCAGCAGTGCCGGCGGCGAAGTTCGCATTGTGGATTCGCGCAACTTCCCGGTCAACATGAGCATCGCAGCAGGTCTTGTTCGACTCAGGCCCGGTGGAATGCGCGAACTGCACTGGCATCCGAATGCTTCCGAATGGCAGTTCTGGCTGGCAGGGACGGGAAGAATGACCATCGTCATGCCCGATGGCCGGGCCCGGACGATGGATTTCAATGCCGACGACGTGGGGTATGTCCCGCCGGTGGCCGGGCACTACATCGAGAATACGGGCACCTCGGATGTCGTTTTCCTGGAGATGTTCAAGGCCCCCCAGTTCATGGATTTTTCGCTCAATAACTGGATCGGGCGCATGCCACCGGAAATGGCAATGGCTCACCTGAATCTGGATGATTCAGCCCTGAAGAGGATTCCTGCCGAGAAGCAGGAGATCATCGCAGGCTAGCCTTTCTCCTTGGTGAGGAATGCGACCCGCAGCCGCATTCCTCGCTTTCGTCCCTGAGGTTTAGAAACGCCATACACCCACATATCCATTCTTCCGGAAGTGCGGTCGCGCATTACACGAAAAGATATCCACCGTCCGCATTCCCCTTTGTCTCGAATAGCACACAATGCGCCTCGAAAGGAGAAATGTCATGCTTGACACTCTATTCACCCCAGGCCACCTCCTGGTTCTGTTTGCGGCAGCCCTGCTTTTCTTCGGCGGAAAGAAGCTGCCGGAATTAGGAAAGGGATTAGGAGAAGGTCTGCGAAGCTTCAGAGAAGGTATTACACGTCCAACCGAGAAGCCCTGATCATCTGTCTGCAAGCTGGCGGCTAACAGCGCTGAGCGGGTCAATTCGGGTTCCACAGGTTGGATGTCTTCATTCCGAGACCCACCTTGCGGCAACCCAGGTCGCGCGGGGTTGATTCTGCCACGTTTAGGCAGGGGCGCGCGTGATCTTCACCCGACTTCTCATGCCTGCCCGCTACGTGTCTGTTGCGAGTGTCGTCATGATCATTCGACGCTACGCAAATAGATCACGCACGGCCCCCTCCGAAACATCGCACGTTATCCGGCTTGGCTTCCCACTGGCTACATTCCGGCATGCGAGGGAAGTGATCCCAGGTAAACGCACCCGAATGGGTTACAGGCGGCACACTCACTTTCGCGTTTTGCCCGGGTGTTGATTTCCCTAATCTACAAACAGAGCTGATCGGAGGAGCGCACGCCCGCACCCAGCTTGTACCGGGCCCCGACGCGAAGAGTGCTGCGCTGACTTACCGACGGCAATTAGAAGGAGATTACACAATGAGACTCCGGTCACTATTAATGATTCCTCTGCTCGGTGCGGCAACGATCCTGCCGGCCTATGCGGATCACATAAGTGTCGATTACAACCACGCCGCACACTTCACCACCATCAAAACCTATTCATGGTCGGCCGTTCATACGACGGACGCTATTTGGGATGCTCGCGTAAAGGACGCAATCTCCCGGCAATTGGCAGCGAGGGGCTGGGTCCAGGTGCCTGCCAATGGCGATGTCGAGCTGGTAGCCGTTGAGAAGGTTGCTATCCAGCAACAGTACGACGAAACCTACGACGGCTTTGGAGGTCGGCGCTGGGGTGGGATGGGAGAGTCGACCCTTTCCGTCGACAACTACAAGGTTGGCACCCTGATTGTGTGCATGTTCGATGAACACTCCAGGCAGCTGATCTGGAAGGGAAGCTCGAGCGGGGATCTTACCGGCAATCCGGAGAAAAACACGAAGAAGCTCGATTCAGACGTACAGAAAATGTTTAAAGAGTTTCCCCCGCGGACCACTTCCTGAGGCATGAGGAATAACACCAGTCCACGGTACTTCGAGAGAGTTCGGCAGGAATCACGGCAAGATGGTCTGCCGAGCCCACCTCCACTATCAACGGAATCAAAGGGGCGGCGCCGGCCTGGAGAACGTTCCCTGCGGCTAAGGAACTGCTGCTGGAGAGCAAGCTTCACGACTTATGCCTCCGGACCGCCGCGGCCACTAAGGAGAGATCTGTGCGAACTATAGGCGAGATGGCTAACAGGCCGATGTGTGATACAGCCCTCATTTCAGAAGCGAAGACCGGAAGCCACACTGCGTTTGAAGAGCTGTGCCGGCGTTATTCGGTAAGACTGCTGAAAAACATTCGTCGCGTCCTGGGAAACCGGTGGGACGCGGAAGATGTGCTTCAGGAAACACTTCTGAGCGTATACATTCACCTGAAAAGCTTCGAGGGCAGATCCAGTGTCTCGACCTGGATGACGAGGATCGCGATCAATGCTGCCCTTTCGCGTCTGCGCGAAAAGCAACGCGTGACTCTGTCAATCGATGATGTGGGAGAAGACAACGGCCTGGCGCTGAGTTCTGTTCTGCAGGATGGGAGACCGGATGCGGAGTGGCAGTTGATTCAGGGGCAGAGAGAAGAGTATCTCGCAAGCGCGATCCGTCGCCTGCCGCGCTCGCTTCGTGCCGTGGTCGAACTGCGAATTAAGAACGGCTACTCGGGAAAGCAGATCGCGGAAACGTTGGGAATCAGCGAATCAGCGGTCAAATCGCGCCTCAACCGGGCATATCTGCGCCTGCGCGGGCGTGACGCCGCCCGAGGCCGTGATTGCAGGCACACGCCGAAGCATCGTGCATTGCAGCTTGGAGCGTTGGAGGCATAGTGCTAACGGAAATATCGGCCTTCATCGCCAGTATCGCCCATATCGGTGATTGAAGGGATAGCGCTGGAAGCCTGTGTTCTGCGCTTGCGGCTCTGGGCTTTGGCAGGATGCATCGTCGTAGGTATGATGTAACCTGAATAACTCTATCTTCCACCTATCCGCTGCATGCAGTGGATAGGTGAGCTACTTACTGGCCAGCTCCAATACGCGGGCAATTAGATTGTGAGCAGCTGTCATCGAACGGTCCCGGTGCACGCCGCGGATTTCTCAGCCTCTTCACTAATCGCATTACGCCTGTTCGTCCTTCCTGTTTTTGAATTGCGACCTGAGGGAGCACGGCGTTTTGAGCGCCGGCAGTCTCTCAGTGGTGCCGGTTACGTCTTTGAGCGGTCGTTCGTCGAGAGCGGTGACCTCGACGTCTTAGCCATTGCTCGTTATGGTCGTTAAACCGCACGGGCCGAAAATGGGGATCGATTCATAGCAATCATTTCATTCGCTCTCTGCGGGATACCCGTGGCGTCTCAGATCTGCGGACTCAAAAAACTGGGCCAGCGCAGCGTGACCTGGTATGGAGGTACAATTGCCGCGCGGGAGGTAGGACGGTGGCAGAAGGAAAACGCTCAATCGCATTGGTTGCCCTGTCCGCCGTGGCCGTAACCGTTCTTGAGTTATGTTTCCAGCCGCCGTCATTCAGTGCCGGACCACAGCACGAAAGCAACCAGCAAACAGCATCCACCTACAATCCCTACCCTCCGGGAATTCTGCCGTCAAATCTGGATTCAGAGATAGCTCGAATTTTGAGGGAAACGGATGTGATCGAAGCCCGTGCCCTCGCACGGTGGCATGCCCTGAAACCACCAACGCCGGAAGGTCAGCCGCCCGTATTTCAGGATATCGGTACCGAGGCAATGGAGACACTGGGAGAGCTGATGCTGTTTGACAGGAACATGTCGCCAGGCCGAAATGAATCATGCTCCTTATGTCACATGCCATATGCCGGTTTTAGTGGACCGATTCCGTCAGTGAATCTAACCATGATTGCGTATCCGGGGACGGCCCACTTCCGGGCGGGAAAGCGGACAGCACAGCGACATCCGTATTCGCCATTCTTTCCTGTACTTCAATACAACCAGGCACAGGGGTTGTTTTTTGGCGGGAATTTTTGGGACTCACGTGCGACGGGATACAAGCTGCGTGTGCCGGACGCTGAACAGGCGCAGGGTCCTCCTGTCGATCATCTGGAAATGGGATTTCCGGACACTGCCTGCATTGCGCTTCGGCTTTCCACGGCTGTATACAAACCTCTGTTTGAGGAGGTGTGGGGAAAAGGGTCGCTGGATATCAGGTTTCCGGACGACGCAAAGGAAATCTGTCAGACTCCGGGAGGCGCGTCGGTATTTGGATCGAATCCGGTTCCGGTCAGGCTGAGCGCGGAAGCACGAACTCATGCGAACGATGTTTATGACCACTGGGCTCAATCCATCGACTCGTACGAGCAATCGGTTCAGGTCAGTGCCTTCTCCTCGAAGTTCGATGCTTACCTCGCCGGCAAGTACAAGCTCACAGCAGACGAAACGGCGGGATACAAGCTGTTCGACGGCAAGGGCAACTGCAATTCCTGCCACCTGGATGGAAGGGGAACCGTTCTGAAGTCCGGACAGAGCGACAACAGCTCAACTGCTCTGGTGAATCCGCTTTTCACCTGCTTCGGATCTGCGAATGAAGGAGTACCGCTCAACCCCCGCGATTCTTTCTACTATGAAACCAAACCAGATTCCGGTGGCTTCACTCCCAATCCATATGGCTTTGCCTACCGGGACCTGGGGCTCGGGACTTTTCTCAGGAGCGGGTTCGGTTCCGGACCCAATCCGAACAGGAATTGGAGACAGTACGCGCCCACTGCGGATGGTCAGATGCAGGTTTCTTCTGTGCGGGACGTTGCGCTGGCGCCGCCGCAGTGTCCGACGACCGAGGCTCCCGGCCCGTACTTTCAGAAGGAGTTCTTTCACAATGGCTATTTCAAGAGTCTGAAACAGGTCGTTCATTTCTACAACACACGCGACAAGTATGCGTACCCGGTAACTTCAGGACATTGCCCGGCCGGAACTACCGAAAAAGTGGACTGTTGGCCTATACCGGAAGTGCCGAACAATATCGACACGACCTCGGGCAATCTTGGCCTGACAGATAAAGAGGAAGATCAGATCGTAGCTTTTCTTGAGACATTGTCCGACGGTTTCACACGGACTTACTCCAACAGGGACACGTTTACGGGCCAGTGCATGAAGGGCGGTTCGGCCGCAACACAGGGCAACGAGACGCTGATCCCGACTCCGCCTCTGCCAGCGTGCGCATCAGATATTTGTGGTGCTGAACCTCTTCCGAGTCCTAAAGCGATTTCGGCTTTGGACTCCGGCCAGACAGAGCGGCAAAAATCATCGAAGCAACGCGCCGTTTCGGGGCGGATCCTCGCTGAACCTCAGATCGAGAGGGCGACGCAGTACCTGACGATTATTCGATGGAACACTACCACCCCGGGTGGCTCGCCTGTACATTACGGGGTCGTTCATTACGGCACCCGCCCCGACCGCCTGAGTGAGTCGGCCTCATCCCCCATCAGACTGAATCCGAACCACGCGACGTCTCGTTTCCGTGTCAGGATCAACGGCCTGCAGGAGGGAACGACTTATTATTTCAGGGTTGATTCCAGGGGGGCGGACGGAATGAGCGACGGAGTCCTCAGCCAGATTAAGCGCTTCGTCATACGCTAAGGGCTGCGAGTCGTTGTCGTTGTCCAGCATCGCAGTCACCGGTCGGTGATCCGACGGTACCGATACTTGTCTCATAGCTTCACTCATGCCGCGCAAAACTTTCTGCTTCAAACCGGATACCGAGAGCCCACCATTGCCGCGGCACCGCCGGAAACGAGAAGGTCGTTTCTGAGCTAATAGATGCCAATAACCAGCCCTCAGGGACACAAAGGATCGAACAACCCATTTTTCGTAGATTGAATAGCGTCGCATGACCGCGGCCGGGCTGAAGTATCTGGGCGGAAAGATGGATTAGCTCTTCTGGATCGCGGAGTGCTTCGGTCCGCGTGGTGCGATATCGGACGCGCTGCTGCGGAGAAAGGCCCGGAAAGCGCCGACGTTTCCGGTGGGTTCCGGACCGGCAGGATAAGCCATCGAAAATCGGCGAGCGAGTTTGAGACTGCGCACGCGGGCCAGTTTGAGCGTGCCCAGAGAGAGTTGGTTGCGCACAGCCCATCGAGAAACAAAGGTTACTCCAAGGCCGGCTTCGACTGCGCTGAGAAGCCCCTCGGTGGAGTCCAGTTCCATAGAAACCGTGAGATCTTTCGTCTTCAGGCCTGCCGCGGCGAGCGCTTGTTCCACCACACGGCGAGACCCCGATCCGAACTCGCGCATGAGCAAGGGTTGCCCTTTCAGATCCTCAGGAGCGACTTCGCCGTTGGCCCACTCATGGGCTGCGGGAACGACCAGAACCATGTGGTCTTCCATGAACGGCTCGATGTGAACGTCCTTCCGTCGGTTTGGTCCTTCAATGAGGGCTATATGAATGTCTCGAGCAAGGAGAGCCTCCAGCATTTGGTCGCTGTTACCACTGCGAGCCGTGACCCTTACCCTGGGATTTGTGCGTCGAAAGCCGGCGATGAAGTTGGGCAATAGATATTGGCCAATCGTCTGCGAAGCACCCAGCGCGAGTTCACCTGCCCGTTGCCCGAAGGCGCCGGCAACCGCCTCGGCAGCTTCCTCGGAAAGCTCCTTCATCTTCTCCGCATAGGGAAGCAAAGCCTTCCCCCCCGCGCTCAGGGCGATATGACCACCTCCTCGTTCAAAGAGTGGCACACCCAACTCGTCCTCCAATGCCTTGATCTGCTGAGTCACGGCAGGTTGAGTAAGGAGAAGTTCCTCCGCGGCGCGGCTGAAATTCAGGTGCTGCGCAACTGCCCGAAATACGCGTATCCGAAAATTTTCAATCATTAGTGCTTCCTTCCCAACATGTTTGATCAGGCCAGGTCGCCGCACAGCCTGGCACCGGCGCATCACCATTCAGGCCCACTGCCTCCGGATGATGCGCAGGATGGAGGCCGAGTTACTGTTCCAACTGTCGAAAAATGGCTGAGAAGCTTTCGTTGGCCGGATTTCCCAGACTGAACTCGGCTCCCCGGCGGCGTCCGACGTGACCTATACTCGAGCATAATTGCGCGTTTTGTGGCAGGGGCTTACGTTCTCAGTATGTCGGTTCAGTACGTAGCTCGATTTGTTGCCATTGTCGATGATGATCATTCGGTCCGAAGCGCCCTCATGGACTTGATGGAAGAGTCCGGCTTCGCCACGTTTGCATGCGCCTCAGCAGAAGAGTTCCTCCAGTCGCGCGACAAGCGGAATACTGCCTGCCTGGTCACCGATATCCGTATGCCGGGAATGTCCGGTTTAGAACTCCAGTCGAAACTGAATGCCGACTGCCCCGCAATCCCCATCATCTTTATCACCGCGCATGGTGACGAAGAGATTCGTTTGCAGGCTATGCGGGCGGGTGCGGTCGAGTTCATGACGAAGCCTTTTGACGACGAAGCTCTGCTCGAGTGCGTTCGCGCCGCACTGAGTGGATGAGGCATCGCGCAACCATGCACGGCACGTCAGCGGAGGTTTTGAGGTGAGTATTTCGGAGCGAGTTGCGTCAGCCAACAATGGCGAGCGGCGATTCGAACAGATCATCGGCAGCAGCCCTGCGCTCGAGTGTGTGCTGGAGCAGGTGCGGCGTGTTGCGCCGACCGATTCGACCGTCCTGATCCTGGGGGAAACCGGTACTGGCAAGGAACTGATCGCCCGCAGCATTCATTCCATCAGCGATCGCTGCGGACGCCCCTTCGTTCGTCTGAATTGTGCCGCGATACCTTTCGACCTGCTCGAGAGCGAAATGTTTGGGCATGAGAAAGGCGCCTTCACCGGCGCGATCGCGCAGAAGATTGGCCGTTTCGAGATGGCGCATACCGGCACCCTCTTTCTCGACGAAATCGGCGATATCCCGCTGGCTTCACAGCCCAAATTGCTGCGTGTCCTGCAGGAACAGGAATTCGAGCGTCTGGGAAGCTGTCAGACCCATCACGCTGACGTCAGGGTCGTCGCAGCCACACACCGCGACCTCGGCGAGATGGTCCGGCGCAACGAATTTCGCAGCGATCTCTACTACCGTCTCAACGTCTTTCCCATTCACCTCCCGCCCCTGCGCGAGCGCCGCCAGGACATTGTTCCTCTGGTGTGGCATTTCGTCGAGACGTTCTCCTGCCGTGTCGGCAAGAAGATCACTCGTATCCCACAGGAAGCTCTGGCTGCCCTCATTGCCTACGACTGGCCGGGGAACATTCGGGAACTGCAGAACATCATTGAGCGCGCAATCATTCTTTCCAATGACGGCACTCTGGCCAACCCGCTGGCGTCCACTGGCACTGCGCGCAGCGCCGCACCAGATAAATTGAAGGATATTGAACGCGCGTTGATCGTCCAGGCTCTGAACGAAGCGGATTGGGTCATCGGCGGTCCCGGTGGCGCCGCGGCCAGACTGGGCGTGAAACGTACGACTCTGATGGCCAGGATGAAGAAGTTCGGGATTCAGCGGCCCACCTGGGACGCCGGCAACGATCTGACCAGAGAGTCACCCCATGGCGGTTGCGGGTACCCTGCCGCGATCGCCAACGGCTGAGCCCTTCCGGATCAGGCTGCGCCCGCCTGTGATTTGCTCGAATCGGCACGGCGTCTGACCGCAGTCACGGTGCCCATTGGTCATCTGTTCAGTGCTTCGCGGACGCATTCGAGCAGAGCCTCATCGTCAAAGGGCTTGGACATAAATTCCACCGCACCCGCTCTCAAGGCCTGGAGGCGCATATCTTCATCGCCGTGCGCGGTCAGAAAAATGATGGGAATCCTTTGCCGCTCGGCGTTTAGCCTCGATTGCAACTCCAGGCCGGATATCCCCGGCATGCGAATATCGGCTACCAGGCAGCCGGTGTCTCGCTTATTGCCGGACTTCAGGAACTCCTCTGCTGAAGCACATGCAAAAGCGGTCAAACCTGATTCTTCCATCAGGTCCTTGAGTGCGCTCCGGATTGAATCGTCATCGTCCACAATGGCAACCAATCTCGGCTTATGCTGAATCGGCATGTCAATGAACATAATATTTGGTCATTCATCGGCGCAATTATCCCCGGGCATAGGTATAGGCAGAGGAGGGTGTGCCCCTGATGTCCCGGGCTTCAGCGCCGTACTTTCCATATTCATCTAGATGCATCTTTTATGCCATGCCGTGCTCTCGAAACGGGCGCGATTCGGTTGAGATCCGCGATTCCGGGTTCCATGGGCACGGAAAACCGGCGTGGACGCAGGCGCCGCGGGAGGAGAATGCCGAAAGGTGAAGTAGATGATCCCGGGCAGGAAAACAAACGGAATGCTACATCTGCCCGGACTTGTGGAGCTTTTCCGCCATCCTGGCGAGTTCCAGCAGTGAACGGGCCTGCATCTTATGCATCACCTGAGCCCGGTGGACCTTGATCGTGATCACGCTGGTACCAAGCTTTGAGGCGATCTCCTTGTTGAGTAAACCCATAACAACCAACTGCATAACCTGATGTTCCCGAACCGTTAACAAGTTATAACGGCGCTGCAACTCAGAAACCTCTGTCATCTGTTTGCGGATCGCGTGATCTCGATCTATCGCCCGTTGAATCGCCTGGACCAGCGCCTCATCGTCGAAGGGCTTGGTGAAGAACTCCACTGCTCCCGATTTCATTGCCGCTACGGTCATCGGTATGCTGCCGTGGGCCGTGAGAAAGATGATCGGGATACGAAGACCCGCCTTCCGCAGCTCCTGCTGAAACTCCAGGCCGCTGATCCCCGGGAGGCTGACGTCCAGGACAATACAGCCTGGCACGTCCGATCCCCGGGCGCGCAGAAAGTCTTCTGCCTTCTCAAAAGCTTCCGCGCGGAAACCGGCAGCATTCAAAAATTCCTGCATGGATGCCCGAATACCCGCATCGTCGTCAATAACAAATACGGTCGGAGGCGTTGCCATTGTCGTGACTCTCCGGTTGAGTACTTACCCGCACCTCAGAGGCCGATACCGGCAAGCTTAGCCCCAAACGCAGTCGAGCCACAACCCCGGAACAGCCGGAGAACGCGCGCGCCACGATGAGCCGACGCGCGGCACAGACTACGGGCGCGCGGCTCGCACCTGAACCGAAAGCGTCAGGATTACGGCACGATACTGACACGCACCCGTCAGCTTTGGCGATCATTGGGTTCGCAAACCTCAACCTTTCTGGTCGAACTTCAGAACGGTTTTGGCTTGGCAAGGCCGTCCATCTTCGGCGAAACGGTGCGAACCTGGATAACAACCACATGGCCGCGCACTCTGGCCCTCGCATTGCACATCCCTGAAGACATCGGTCGTGGGGAACGCGCAAGTTACTCTTAGCTCTCGACTGACGAACGTTACGGTAAAACTCTCCAGCGGCTCCCGAGATCATTTTCCGCGCTGCCGGGTCAGGATCTCAAGAGCATTTTCGGCGTTCGCGCCCCTCGGTCGTAAGCACGCGTTTCTCATACCGGCTCAAACCGGCTGCTGAAACAGGGACGGCACGTCTCGGCTTTACTACTTCGCCAGCCAGTCCGCTGGTTGACCCGCAGGGCGGCGGACTCGCAGGACCATGAGGAACCCTCGATGAACGAACCGGTTGTGCTGAACGATCTGAACAGTAACGAGACCAGTGTGACGGCCCGAGGCGATGGCATGCTCGTTGCGGAGGCCGCGAGCGGGAACTCGGCAGCTTTCGAGGCGCTGGTCGCCCGCCACAAGGGCATCGTCTTTTCCATTACCCGGCGAATGACTGGCAGCCCGGTGGATGCAGAGGATCTGACTCAACAAACTTTTATGAAGGCATTTGTCCATTTATCCAGATTCCGGGGCAGCTGTTCATTTTGCACCTGGCTGGTCAGCATCGCCGTCAATGAGGCGCGAATGTGGAACCGAAAGAGACGCAACTCCCGCGTAGTTTCCATGACCGGTCTGGTCACACTGGAGGATTCAGAAGTGGCTTTGGAGTTCCCCGACCTGGGCCCGGATCCAGAGGCCAGCTATTCGCAAAAGGAATGGAACCAGCTGTTGTCTTCGGCGATGGAACGTTTGAATCCGGGAATGCGTGAGGCTCTGCAACTCTGTGATCTGGAAGAGCAATCGACAATCACAGCCTCGCTTCTGTTGGGAATCGGCGTAAATGCAGTCAAATCTCGCCGATTCCGTGGTCGGGCAGCCCTTCGCCGGAAGCTGGAATCCAGACTCTCTTTTAAAGGAAACGACCGTCTGAAAGCGCGGGCAGAAAAACAGGACTCAGGAAAAAACGAAATCCGGCTCGGGCCGGACGGCCAGGATCAGGCGGCCTGAGAAGGAGAAGGTCCATTTCGCGGCTCCTCCATGCCAATTCTGTGTCAAATTTTTGACACCTCGAATTCCAGTGATCATTCGCTGGATGCCTGCCGTTAGTTACAAATTCGCTGCAACGCTTTACCTGAATCGGAACGCATTCTCCTGAAACCACGATTTTTTCACTGCATCGTAAGGGGCATGCAGGGAACACTCGCCAGGACGAAGCAGACTGGAAAGCCGGGCGAGCGAATCTTTCACCTGGTTGGGAATACTGAAGAGCGGTTTGATCTGCCAGCAGGGGTTAGCTGTAACTGCAGGCTGGATCGGCCGGTGAAGGTGGGCCCACCATCAGATGCGAACCGCTCTCCTCCACTCGGCGACTCCCTGTGGTTCGACAGTGCGTAAGCCGCTGCCCGTCCTGAGAGTATGACGACTGAGGGAGAGCAACCTTCTCCATATCATTAGTAGATTGAATGTTAGAAGATCCTGGTTCGTGATCTGCAGCGGCTATAAGTCGCAATCGGTAAGTCAGGCATGCAGAACCATTATTAAGTGATTAACGAATTGTAATATCCAGAACGTGGATCGTATTGACAGCCCGTGCATGAATAGCGCAAGATTGCGTTCATTCTCGGTTCAGCCCGCCCATCCTCGGCGGGCAGCAGATTAGCCCCGGCAGTTATGGGGCGTGATCGTTCGCCCCGCACCTATCAGCGCAACCCCCCCACGAGCGAGGAGGTGTGTGTCACGCTCGCGAGTCTTTTTCTCCTTACAGCTTGATGGGCACAGCCATCCCCGGCGAGATGCCCGGAACGGAGAAACCGTGCATGCGGCTTCAACGCGTAATTGTAACAACTGCTGTGACGGCGGCTGCGTTTGCAACCGCTTCGATGCTCCCCTTCAATCCAGTGCGCGCTCAGAGCGTACCCACCCCAACAGTCTATAATCCCTATCCTCCCGGTATCCTGCCGACCAATATCAATACAGAACTGGCGAGAGTGCTGCGAGAGGTCAATGGCATAGAAGCTGAAGCCGTCAAACAGTGGAAGGCGCTGCCTGCCCCCACCCTGGCCGGCAATCCGCCGATACTGGAGAACTCAGGAACACAGCTTATCGAAACTCTGGGCAAGCTGATGAACTTCGATTCGACCATCTCGGTCAACAAAAATTATGCCTGTGCTTCCTGCCACATGCCGTACGTTGCCTTCAGCGGACCGATCCCCTCGGTAAATCTGACCATGGTGGCTTATCCTGGATCGGTGCATTATCGAGCCGCCAAACGAACGGCGCAGCGCTATACCTATGCGCCCTTCTTCCCTGTGCTGCAATACAACGCTACGCAGGGAGCCTTCTTCGGAGGAAACTTCTGGGACTCCCGTGCGACGGGTTATAAGATCCGGAATCCGGACGCCAATCAGGCGCAGGGTCCGCCCGTCGATCCGGACGAGATGGCCGCGCCGGACACAGCCTGTATCGTGTACCGGCTCTCACTGGCACCGTATAAGTCTCTGTTCGAAGCTGTATGGGGCGCCGATTCGCTGGAAATCAGCTGGCCGGCGAATACGGCTCAGGTCTGCTCAACCCCCGGCGGCGCCTCGGTATTTGGATCGAGTGCCACTCCGCTCGATCTGAGTCCTTCCGATCGGACGAAGGCGGATGCGGACTACGACGACTGGGGCCTGTCCATTGACGCCTACGAACAATCCGTATCCGTCAGCGCTTTTACTTCGAAGTTCGACGCTTACCTGGCAGGCAAGTACACGCTGACGGCAAAGGAAGCGGCCGGCTATGCGCTCTTCCGGGGCAAGGGGAACTGCAACTCCTGCCATCTGGACGGCAGATCGACAGCGCCTACTCCGCCACCGCCCGAGGGGACAGCTCCCGACAGCGAGGATACGGGAGCGGCAGCAAGCACCGCCCCTCTGTTCACCTGCTTCGGCTCGGCAAACCTGGGGCTCCCAAAGAATCCGGCGATCGCCTTCTTTTATGAAGCCACTCCGGATTATTCGGGCTTTACGGTGAACCCCGAGGGCTTTGACTACACCGATTACGGATTGGGCACTTTCCTGAGAGGTGGTTTTGGCTCGTGGCCCAGTCCCAACGCAAGCTGGAAACAGTACGCTCCCACCTCGGACGGTCAGTTCCAGGTGAGTACAGCTCGGAATGTGGCCATGGTGCCGTCGCAGTGCAAGTCCACGGATGCGCCAGGACCGTATTTCCAGAAGGAGTTCTTCCACAACGGCTACATCAAGAGCCTGAAACAGCTGGTGCACTTCTATAACACCCGCGACGTTTACAAAATGTCTGTGGAGTCAGGAGAGTGCCCGACCGGCACTACAGAGAAGGTGAACTGCTGGCCCGAACCCGAGGTTCCTCAAAATGAGGATATGACTGTGGGGGATCTTGGGTTGACGGATACGGAGGAGAACGAGATTGTCGCGTTCCTCGAAACTCTCACCGACGGTTATACAACCCCCTATCCGGATATCGGCACTTACACCGGCGCCTGCATGACCGGCGGCAGCGCTGCTACCCAGGGCAATTCGGCGATCGTTTCCGCTCAGTTTGCAAAGAGGGCAAGAAGTTTGAACTTCCAGCCAGTGAACTGAAGCAGCACCGAACTGAACCGGGCAAGAAACAGAGGTCGCATGCGGGTACTCCGCATGCGGCCTCTGACCGCGTCCGTCAGCACTGTATCGGTTACGGAGATCCGTCATGCAGAGATTTTGGCTTGCGCTTCTGGCTGCGGCCGGCAGCCTGTGTTTCGTTAGCGCCGCTGCGCCGATGAACCCTTCTCCAGCGCAGGTGCTCCCACCTGCCGCAAAAACTTCGCGCGTACACATCACCGACGGTCCCGCACCGGAGCGGGTCGAGACCGGCTGGGCCATTCTGCGATGGACCAGTAACAATCCCGGCGGCGCGGACGAGCATTTTGCAATTGCTCATTACGGGACAGACCCACAACAACTCAATCAGGCCGCGAGGTCTCATATTCGGCTGAACCGGAATCACCCGGAAACGGTCTTTCGGGTGATGCTTACGGGTCTCAAACCGAAGACGACCTATTACTACACCGTGGATTCGATGGGCGGAGATGGAGTCGACGACCATGTGAAGAGTCCCGAGCTCCACTTCACAACTCCGTAACCGCGTCGAAGAACCAGAGGTCTGGGACCGGCCGCTGCCTGCTATGGTTCGGTGTGATGGTGCCGTGCCTGGCGGTTGGTCTTGTAAGTGGATTAGTCTCACCGAGTGGCACGCACCTTCTGATCACGGTCGACAACGGAACCTCCGCGCACACAGAGGTTCTGCCAGCGCAGCGGCAGGGCGTCGATGGGATGGTCATCGACCATCACCGCCTTCGGGAACAGCCAAACACGGTTTCCGATTGGTGCAAGTTTTGTGGCGTGGTCTTGCCTGCGCGGAAGGTTGGAAGTCAGAAGCCGATGGGCTTTCGAGTGAGCGGCTGGGACCGGACTCCGGCCGCGCACGGAAGTGCTACAATCTGGCTTCGAATGTCATCGGGCACGCACATCGCTATCCGGCCCGCTCCATTTGCCGACGTGGAAAAGAGCGAAGAGCAAATTGAAGCTCTGCGACGGCACCTTGACGACCTGACCCAGGCTGCCGCCTTCAAAGGAAGCCACCGCAGTCAGCAGTTCCTTCGGTTTGTTGTCGAAAGAGTTCTCGATGGGGCCGTCGATCAGCTGAAGGAGCGAACCATCGGCATAGAGCTCTTTCACCGCCTCCCCACCTACGATACTGGCGAGGACGCGATCGTTCGGGTAACCGCCAGTGACGTGCGCCGACGCCTTCTGCAGCACTACGGGCGTTACGGCGATGCATCGCAATTCCGTATCCGTCTCCAGCCGGGCTCCTACGTTCCCGAGATCGAGGCCCTGTCTCTCGCCGCCCCGGCCTCCGCAATTTCCACGTCCCCGCCAATCACGCCCCTGCCAATAGAGGTAGCGCCCGAGCCGGAGTTGAAGGTGGGTCCGCCGCCGGTGTCACTCCAAACTCGCTGGCGTGTGCCGATGGTTTGTTTCTTGGCCGCTGCGGTCCTGATTGTGGCTGTAGCGATGGTCGTCGGCTGGAAGCGGGTGGCGACCACGGCATCTCTGCTGCCGTGGAGCGCTGTGTTTCGTACCGGACACGCCACCCAACTGATCACGAGCGATCCCAATATCGAGCAACTCCAGGAACTGACCGGGACCGACATCTCGGTTTCCGACTATGCGAACCAGCATTATGTTCCGGATTTCGATGCGCTTTCGGCGACGCAGCGGACGTTCTACCTCTTTTATCGGCACGCGGACAATGCGGCGTCGGTGGACACGCCCCTGGCCTTCAGCATCGGACGGTTGGCTCCGGCGAATGCGCGAATTCTGGTCCGTTCGGCGCGCAACCTGCGCATCACCGACCTGGAGACGGACGACAACCTGATCCTGATCGGCAGTCCCCGTTCGAATCCGTGGTTCCAGATCTTTCAGAATCAGCTGGATTTTCAGTTCGTCTTCAGCAAAGAAACGAACCAGGAGATCATCCGCGACGTTCGTCTCCGGCCTGGAGAGCAGGCCACCTATATACCAACCGCCCGGGGATTCGCGACGGGTGAATCGTTTGCGATCCTGGCTCTCGTTCACAATCCTAATCAGACCGGACAGGTGTTGCTCCTGGCCGGAGCGAATGGAGAGGGCACCGAAGCAGCGGGACATATCGTCTCCGACCGCGAGCGTCTGTTGACCGCCCTGGAGTTCTGCCGCATTTCGCCGCGCACCCGGGCCCAGGATTTCGAACTGCTTCTGCGCCTCCACACGATGGCCGGATCGCCGAGCACCGTGGAGATGGCTGCGTGCCATCTGCTGTCCTGACCCGGGCACTAAACTCCTCGACTACTGAATTTCGTCGGCCGGATTGCCGGAGCGCGGGGATGGGTCTCAGCGGTCAGGCGATCGCCTGCGCGCGGCGGCAGATCCCCAGGTGGCGCCGTTAAGCACTGTCTCTAACGTTGCCAGGATCGGCTTGTGCGAGGGTAGAGTCATTCTCTGATGTCCATTCGGCAAATGTAATCGCCAAAAGGCAGGCTCCCTGTGCCGGCGGCTTTTCGTGTCTCGGCCACAAGTTAATCGTTGACGTCAGCAGACTCAAAGGA
Organism: uncultured Acidobacteriota bacterium; assembly: GCA_963825195.1. Lineage (GTDB taxonomy): Bacteria > Acidobacteriota > Terriglobia > Terriglobales > Acidobacteriaceae > Palsa-343. Next base: position 334,759 of record CAWGSD010000005.1, on the reverse strand, counting down.
GGAACGGAGATGGATCCCCGCGAAACGTTGGTGCCACGCCGCCGGTTACTCTCGCGAGGAGCTGCGGCCGGCATGATGAGCATGCTCGGCGCACCCTCGATCGCGAGCGCGGCAGGTGTCCCTCATCCGGAGTTCGGCGCGCATAACGTCAGGGACTACGGGGCGGCGGGTGATGCGGTTACCGATGACACCGCCTCCTTCCAGCGCGCGCTCGACGCCGCGTTCCATGCCGGCGGAGGGTGCGTCTACGCCCCTCCCGGCCGCTATCTCTTTCGGGGAACAATCAGCATCCCCGACGGCGTCACCCTGCGGGGTTCCTACGCCTGCGTGCCGTCACACGTCGGCCTTCGCAATCCGGGAGCCGCCAAACCCGGCGACGATGGCACTGCCTTGTTCGTTACGGCAGGCAAGGGAAGTGAGGAGGGTGTTCCATTCCTCGCGCTGAATACCAACAGCTCGGCCACCGGATTCACCATCTATTACCCCGAGCAGGTCACCAGCTCCGCGCCCGTGCCCTATCCGTGGACGGTGACCATGCGAGGCAAGAATCCCGCCATCTTCGACGTCGAATTGCTCAATCCTTATCAGGGCATCGACGCCAGCAAGAACGAGCGCCACAATATCCGGAACATCACCGGTCAGCCCATCCGGCGCGGTATCTTCGTCGATGCCATCTACGACATCGGCCGCATCGAAAACGTCCACTTCAATCCCTGGTGGAATTCGCACAGCCCGGTCTACGACTGGCAGATGCAGAACGGCGAAGCCTTCATCTTCGGTCGCGCCGACTGGGAGTACGTCCTGAATACCTTTTGCTTCGGCTACCATATCGGCTATAAGTTCATCCCCACCGATACCGGAGAATGCAACGGCAACTTCCTCGGTATCGGAGCAGACGATTGCAACCGCGCAGTCTTCGTCGAGCAGAGCGCCGAGTATGCCCTGCTCATCGCCAATGCGGAATTTACTTCCTTCCACGGACCCGATCCCACCATGGTGGAGGTTGGTCCCGCGCATCACGGCGTCGTCCGCATCAGCAACAGCGCCTTCTGGGGTCCTTGCGACCAGATCGCAAAGATCGCCGGGAACGGCACCGTCGGTTTCAGCGACTGCACCTTCGTGCAGTGGGGGCGGGACGGAGATCGCGCCGCTATTCAGGCAAGTTCAGGAGCCGTTCTCATCCGCGGATGCGAGTTCCGCCAGGACAAGCAGCACATCGCCCTCGCTGAGGGAGTCCGCAGCGCTGTCATCACCGGCAATCTCTTCCGCGGCACGCCCCGGATCGCCCACACCTCCGGCGGCAACATACAATTAGGATTCAACGCAGGTTACTGATGATGAGTATGCCTGGAAGCTACGTGGCCCGCACGCACTCCTCCTTCGGTTTGCTCATGGCATAGCCGCCCTGGCCGTTCGTCAGGGGAAGCTCTTTCCCTGACCCTGCTGTCCCGCCCTGGAAGGCGACCTTCTATCCGGGCCGCGTCGGGATCTGATCCTGCCACTCTCTCCGGTCCAAAAGCTGGCCAGCCTTGCTCTGTGTCCGCCGCTCGCATCATGGGCGCAGCCTGTTTGCCATGCTGAACTCCAGAGATCTCGCGCTGCTGCCCCTCCTCCCGTCGTCAGGCTTAAATTATGCCCCTTTGAGCCCAGGTGGCTACCGTTACACGCGTCCCGCCCGAATTTGCCCTGCAATTTCAAATAGATACGGCGTTGTTAAGAACGCTTGTAACCTTGCCAAAGCATCATCCCGCAGGCGTACGGTGATCGGGCGAAATAAAACAGCGGATACAAGCTGTCAGTAATAGGCAGGATCACCTGGAGGAAACGATGACGCAAAGAGGCTGGCTCAAGTACGTCAAACTGGGTTTGATGTTCGCTCTTCTGTGTTGCGCGAGCCGTTTGTGCCTTGCACAACTCGACCGTGGCACGATATCGGGAGTAGTCACCGATCCATCAGGCTCTGTAATAACGGGAGCCAGGGTAACCGTCACCAACACCGCGACGGCCACGCAGAACTCTACCGTTACGACTGACGCGGGAGCATATACGATTCCGGAGCTGATCGCGGGCCAGTATTCGGTTACGGTTTTGGCGCCGGGCTTCAACGAGCTGATCCGCAATGGAATCACCGTTTCTGTTGGAGAGACGGCGAGTGTCGACCTGAAACTTGCTGTGGGGCACGCCACGACCTCGATTACCGTCACGGCGAATGCTCCTCTGCTCCAAACCGACAGCGCACAGAACAATGTCGAGGTCACCACGAGGGACCTGAATGAGCTCCCGATCAATATCAACGGCATCGGAGCTGTGCGCGACCCGATGGGTTTTGCCGCCTTGCTGCCGGGAACCATCTCGGGTGGCTGGAACGACATTCACATCCAGGGCTCCCCGGCGACTACGTACCGCGTCTTCATGGACGGTCTGGACGACACCTCGGCGGTCAAGGGCGCCATCTCCGATGAGCAGCAGCCTTCGGTGGAATCGCTTGGTTCGGAATCGCTCATGATTAACGATTATTCCGCTCAATTTGGCGAGTCCGGGGGCGGAATCTTCAACTACACCTCAAAATCCGGCACCAACCGGCTGCACGGTACGGCCTTCAACTACCTGGAGAATGAAGACCTGGACGCCGGACAGCCCTTCAACTACACCCCCAGCGGCCAGAAGTATCTGCCCGTACAGCGGCAGCTTGATTTTGGCGGCTCTCTCGGTGGACCGGTGGTCATTCCTCACCTCTACAACGGCCACAACAAGACTTTCTTCTTCTTCGCCTACGAGGAGTACCACAACGCGCAAACCCTCAACAACGGAACCATCACGGTTCCCACGGCAGCCTACCGTAATGGGGATCTGAGCTCTCTGTTGCTGGGTCCCATTGTGGATTCCAATGGGGCGCCGGTCCTGGATTGCCTGGGCCGGCCCATGATCAATGGCGCAGTTTACAACCCGGCGACGACCAGAACGGCAACCTGCACGGATGGTTCGACGGCCGTGGTCCGCGATCCGTTCCCCAACAACTATATCGGGCCGCCCAGCTCGTGGGATCCGGTGGCGCAGAAGGTTCTTACCTACATGCCTGCTCCTTCGGGGCCAACTGCGGGCCAGCTCACCAACAACTATCCAAATCTGCAGCCCAACAACAAATACCAATATCTGACCAGCATCCAGCTCGACCACTACATCGGTCAGAAATGGCACCTTTCGGGCTACTATATTGCCGAGTATTCAGACAAGGACAATGCCGATGATGGCATTAACGGGGTGGGAGGTTCGACTCGCTGGAACCTGACCCCTGCTCCGCAGTTGTATCTGAATGCGGACTATACGGCCACTCCGAATCTTGTCCTCCACGCCGGAATGGATTTTACGCGCCACGATGCCCTGCAGGATTCGGCCGTCCAGAACTTCAAGGCGTCGACTCTCGGACTGAACACGGCGGCAGGTATGCCGGGTGGTGCCGCGAACACGTTTCCGATCTTCTCCGGACTCACGGTCAACCGGCAGAATGTTCCGCAACTGGGAGTCAACAACGCTCCGTTCATTGACGATAACTGGTATGACACCGAATCCGCGATCTGGGTCCACGGCCGCCATACCTTCGAATTTGGCGGCGACTTCCGTCATCAGTTGTTCGGCACTCACAACGATCTGTCGGCCGGATCTTACGGATTCGGTACCGCTCAGACGTCTCTGCCATCCTCGCAGGGCCAAAACCTTTATGGAGCCAGCATCGGCGATGGTTTCGCCAGCTTCGTTCTGGGCCAATTGTCCGGCGCAAGTATCGGCAACGATAACATTCAATGGTTTCACCGCATGGAGGGCGGGTTTTACGCACTGGATACCTGGAAACTGACGAATAAACTCACGGTGAACTACGGATTGCGGTGGGATCTGGAACAGATGCAACACGAACAGTACGACCGGGAAACCCAATTCAGTCCCACGGTTGTGAATCCGTCAGCTGGCGGTCTCCTGGGTGGAACTGAATACGAGGGGTATGGGCAAGGGCGCTGCAACTGCAGCTTCGAGAGATTCTATCCCTGGATGATTCAGCCTCGTCTCGGGATCAGCTATCAACTGCAGGAGAAGACCGTGCTCCACGCGGCTGCCGGGTTCTACTCCGGCCCGCAACTTTTCATGAATGAAGAAATCTATGGCAACCAGGGATTTGGCTTCAACCAGGTCTTTCTGACCAGTCCTTCGTATGGCATTGCCGCCGGCCAGTTATCGAATGGCATACCGTACTCTCCGGGCGCTCTGATTGCGACCGATTTCGACCCTGGCGCTTACCCGAATCCTGGACAACTCAACTCGCCCCCATCGTTCATCGTTCCCAACAATGGCCGGCCGCCGCGCTTCCTGCAATCAACTATTGGCATTGAGCGCGAGATCATGAACAATCTGACGGTCAATATATCCTTCATCGACGACCGTGGTGTTTGGCTCAATTCCGACGGGCTCACGGATACTACCAACGAACTTACTCCCTCGGTCCTCTCAAAGAAATACGGTTTAGACGTTACCAACCCAGCCGACTTCAACCTGCTGACGCAATCGATCTCTTCACCCAGCGTGGCGGCCAGAGGCTTCACGCTGCCGTACTCCACCTTCCCGTCCGGAGCCACCCTGGCTCAGGCATTGCGGCCGTTTCCGCAATTCGGCAACATCGGCGACTACTACGAACACAATGGCAACTGGTGGTACGACGCGTTCCAAATCAAGGTCACCAAGCGGCTCAGCAATGGACTGTCCGGCGGCCTCGGTTATTCGTGGTCGAAGAATCTGGGAACCATCTCCAGCACAGGAACCTATACCACCGCGACACCGATTCAGGATCCGGCCCTTCCGCCCCAGAGCCAGAAATCCTATGTAGCCATCGACGAGCCGCAGATGCTCAATTTCTACTTCAACTATGAGGTACCGGCATTCGGCTTTGATCAGCACGGCTGGAAGCGCGCACTCTTTTCCGGCTGGACAACCGACGGTATCTTCCATTACCAGAGCGGTTTTCCAATGCAGGTGCCTGGTTCGACGAGCACGCTGACGTCGGTTACGTTTGCTGACGCAGTTTGGGCGAATCGTGTCCCGGGCCAGAAGCTCTTCCTGCATAGTCTCAATAGCCACAACGTCAATCCCCGCACCACGTTCTTCCTTAATCCCGCGGCGTGGGCCAATCCCGCTCTCGGCCAATACGCCAATTCCAAGCCATACTATGGTGATTTCCGTGCCCCGAGATATCCCAATGAACAGTTGGGCGTTGGCAAAATCATCCCGATCAGGGAGGGGCTCAAATTCTCGCTCCGCGCAGATTTTTTCAATGTCTTTAACCGCTGGGCCTACCCCGGCCTGAATATGGGGAGTCCATTTTCTACCCCTCAGTATGGCGGCGACGGAAGCATTGTCAACGGCTTCGGATTCCTGGGCGACGGTATCTCCGGCGCAGGCGGAAACTTTGCCCCGAGAAGTGGCGAATTTGTTGCGAGGATCGAATTTTAGGCACAAGCTTATTTACACTTCGATGAACAGGCCAGACGAATTCATCCGGCCTGTTCATCGAAACTCTGCCTGCGCTGGTCTCGCGCGGCTGATAGCAACCGCCTATGATTTGGCTTCTCGCACTGCAACTCGCCATCGGGGCGCCGCAACACTACGAAAGAGCAAAGGCCGACTTTGCGCGGCGCAACTTTTCCGAAGCCGTCACGGAAGTCGATGCCGCGCTGCACGAGAATCCGTCCCTGGTTCCGGCTCTTGTGCTCAAGGCTCGACTGGCCACCTTCGCGCGGCGTCCGGATATTGCCAGGAGTTGTCTCATCACCGCCATCACAGTAGATCCGGCATCCGAGGAGGCGCAGCTTTATCTGGGAGTACTGTTCTACCAGCAAAACAGATTCAAATTGGCGATGTCGCCACTTCAGAAGGCCCGGACGCTTTCGCCTGAGAACCCACTGCCGGTGTTCTATCTTGCGATGACCGACGAAGCTCTGGGAGATGAAGCCACGGCACTGGAACTCTACCAGCAGGCAGAGGAGTTGTCCGCGCGCAAGTCGGCGGTAGGCGCGGAGATTCTTGTTGCAGACGGCAGGTTCCTGCTTTCCCTGGGCCGGGCCAGAGAGAGTATCGAAAAAGAAAGACGGGCCATCGAGATAGATCCCCAGTCCCGCGATGCGCACTATGAATTGGCAAAGGGATTAGACCATGAAGGAGATTTCAGAGATGCCGCGCTCGAAGGAGAACGGGCTCTGAAGCTGCCGGAGCTCGATACCAGCGATGCCCAGATTCATTTCATTCTGGCAACCGTCTATCGGAAGTTGAATCAAGCTGCTTTGGCCAGGGAACATCTGGAAAAATTTCAGGCAGCTCAACAGGCAGCACCCAGGTGAGTTGTGCCTGCGGCGCCGCAGCAATCAGACCGAAAAGAGTTGAAAACCACGCGGCTGTTCCTGCGGCGGGTTAATGCGCGGAAGCCCCGGCCAGAAAATGGCAGGCCACCACGTCCGTGTTGTGGGGCGAACCCGCCATCGTATTCAGGCGCAGCAGGAATTCGAAATGGCTCGATCCCCCCGGACGCGTCTCTCCGCACTGATTCAGAGCCCTGGTGAAGCGTGGCAGGTCGGTCACAAAACGTCCCGCCGCTTCTGTGCCTTCCGCATCTGCTCCGGCAAGAAGCAAGACCTGGCCGTTCTGATCCAGATTCTGCACCAGCGCGACAATCGCGTACGACTCCCCCGTCCCACCCCCCAGAGCGGTGGGTAAATAATCCGACACCTCAGGAGCGCGGGGCCGATAATTATGGATGATCTCCTGCCCGGCGTCGTTGTTGAAGACAAACCGAAAGTCCAGCTGATCGCTGAAGAGCGCCGTCCAGGGATCGGAGCGAGGGCTGCCGAAAAAGACAAAGTTGTCATCTGTCTGCAGGTCTGGCATGCGCAGATCGCGAGCCGAGTCTACCCGCAGCTTTCTCGCGAGGCCCTGTCCCAGTGCCGCAATCTCCACCGCGATCGGGGGATCCACCGCTGCCGAAATGCCATCGCGAAGAATCACATTGCAGGCGCGGCTCACGTCGGGTGACAGCGTTTTCGGATCGGGCAGATACTGCCGGTTCGCATAATCGGAAGCCGAAATCTGATGTCCCGTGAGCTCCTGAACCTCCACCATCGCCGGATCGCTGAAAACGATATGAGTGAGGTGGGGTGAATTCACGAAAGCCCGCCACGGCGAGCGGGTCAGCAGGGGATTAGGGATTAGCGCATTGTAGCGTCCCAGCAGCTGCCCTCCGGCGAACAGGCCTGCAGCGCAGAGAATCGTGGCCGCAGCAATCAACCAGAATCTCCGTCGCGGACTCCGGTGCTCCTCTCTCTCTTCTTTCTCCTCACTGGAAACAGACGCTGCTGCGTGGCCTGGTTCCAGATCCGTTCTCTTCCCCGTCGGCGGCAAATGTGATGAATCCGCCGTCCCCGCTGCCGACGCTCCGGCCACCAACTGCCCATTTTCATGCGTGATGACAGGAACGTAGGATCCCAGAGGAAGCGTGATGCGCAATCCCGAAGTCGCGCCATATTGTCCATAGTGCTGCAGCAGCCGCTTACGCACGTCACTGGCCGTGACTCGGACGATCGCGTCTTCGCTTGTATCGTAGGACGGCGATCTGCCGAACAACTCCACCCCAATCACCCGCTCCTTGAGACTGTCCAAATGACCTTCGATTGCCTGTTCCACGACATAGCGGAGAAACTGCGCGCTGCGATGACTTCCTTTGAAGGCAGTTCCTTCTGTAACTTCTGCGAGGTGGTGTCGGACCGCGGCAGTATCGGACTCTTTCTCTGCAGTTTTGGCCTGAGCTGGCCGTTCTTCAGCGGAAAATGAGGAGCGCGTTGCCACGGGAGGAAGCCAAATGGTAGCACTCTTCGCCTCCTGCGGTCTTCGTCCCCCGGCGGCTGGCCCTCAGCCTGTCTCTCTGCCTCTTCGTGGAGTATGTCCACGGGAGTAACTACGGTTAGATTCCCAGGGCCATCGCAACTGGCCTGTTTTCAATTAATTGCCAGGCCGTTAGGACATCAGCCTAACGTTGCTATTCCCAACTTGAGGCTGTACCGTGGTTTCTTCACCAGCCGGATAAGGCGACTCGAGGTTCTGCTGAATTTCACCTCGGGATGGAAGGTTTGCTCTGCGTGAACGCATCATCCGATTGGGATTGGAAATGCCAATTCGGCGAAAACTCATCATTGCCGAGCCCCGCCAGCCTCCCAGTGTCAGCCTGCCGGCGCCTCGACAGGTGTAATAACAGTGCCTCCCGGCAGGCGGGGTTCGTAACGGCCTGCCTTCTTTTTTGCGGCCTTCTCTTCTTGCTGAACCCTGCCGCTTTTGCGCAGGAGCAGGGCTCAGTCTTCTACCGCCAGGCCGGCGCTCCGACCGAACAGCGCCTCGATGACCTGCTGCGCCGGATGACGCTGGAGGAGAAGGTTCGCCAGCTCGACATGTATTCCGGAGCGATCGGTATCATGAGCGCCCATACCGACCCCACCCATGCGGCACCGGCCGCCGTCTTTGTCCCCGAAAAAGCAGAGCAGCTCTGGGGCTCCCTGGGCGTCGGCTCCATCCACGACCTTAATCCTGCCCCTGAGCAGTACAACGCGATCCAGAAATGGGTGATTGCTCACGATCGACTGGGAATTCCCGCACTATTCATCGAAGAAGGACTGCACGGCTTCAACAATGGCACGGTTTTTCCGGCTCCGATTGGCCTGGCTGCCACCTGGGATCTCGGCATTGCGCAGCAGACTGGCGCAGTCATCGCGTCCGAGGCGCGCGCTTCCGGCGTCGCCATGATCCTCGCTCCCGTCCTCGATCTGGCCCGCGATCCGCGCTGGGGAAGGGTCGAAGAGGATTTCGGCGAGGACCCTTATCTGACCGGGCAGATGGGCCTCGCGTATGTGCAGGGTGCGCAGGGGGAGAGCCTGGCCAGCGACCATACGGTCGTGGCCGAGCCCAAACATTTCGCGGGTCACGGTTCGCCCGAGGGCGGCACCAACACGTCGCCGGTTCATATGGGCGAGAGGGAACTGCGGACCATGATGCTGCCCCCCTTTGGCGAAGCGATTCACGAGGGGCACGCCATGGCGGTAATGGCCGCCTATCACGAAATCGACGGCATCCCGATCACGGACGATCCCTTCCTGCTGAAGACCATCCTGCGTCAGGAGTGGGGCTTTCAGGGATTTGTGCTTTCCGACCTGGGCGCAATCAAGCGGCTCTACACGGTGCACCATGTGGCCGCCAGCCCCCAGGATGCCGCCTGCATGGCGATCCACTCCGGCGTGGACATGCAGTTCTACGATTTCGATCACGCGGTCTTTCAGGACGCGCTCATCGGCTGCGTGCATAACCATACTCTGCCTCTTGCCGACCTGGATCGCGCGGTGCGGTCGGTTCTCCGGGTAAAGTTTGAGCTTGGGCTTTTCGACCACCCCTTTGTCGACCCGGCCCTGAGGGCGAAGGTGTACCGCTCCGCCCCCCACCTCGCGCTCTCTCTGCAATCGGCTCGCGAGTCGATGACCCTGCTGAAGAACGACGGTCGGCTGCTGCCGCTCTCGAAATCCACGAAGGCGATTGCAGTGATCGGTCCCAACGCGGTTGTGGCGCGCTACGGCGATTACGAGGACGAGAAAAACGGAGAGCACATCAGCATCCTGCAGGGCATTCGCGACCTTTTGCCGGGCTCGACTGTCACTTTCGATCCCGGCAGCAATATCCCGGCTGCCGTGGAAACAGCTGCCCGCGCGGATGTCGTAATTTTGGCGCTGGGCGAGCGGTTGGGCATCTCTGGCGAAGGCTTCGACCGATCCTGCCTCGATCTGCCCGGCAATCAGGAACAGCTGCTGGAGGCGGTGGAGAGCACAGGAAAGCCCGTGGTGCTGGTACTGGAGAACGGGCGGCCGCTGACGATCGGCTGGGCGCAGCAGCACATTCCAGCCATTCTCGAGGCGTGGTACCCAGGCGAATTCGGTGGGAAGGCCGTTGCGGAAGCACTCTTCGGCGACAACAATCCTGGCGGCAAACTGACGATCACCTTTCCTCGCGGTGTAGGACAGTTGCCGGATTTCTATAATGCCGATCCGTCGCGGATCTGGAAGTATGCCGACAGCAGCGGCCAGCCCCTCTTCCCCTTTGGATTCGGCCTGAGCTACACCGCTTTCCGCTATAACCGGCTGGTGGTTCAGCCTTCTGCACCGGGCGCCCACGACGACATTCGTGTCACAGTGCATGTGACGAATACCGGCGATCGGGCCGGAGATGAGGTAGCTCAGCTGTATGTGCGGGAGAACGTGAGCAGCGTGGAGACGCCGGAGCGTGCTCTGAAGGGCTTCTCGCGTATTCATCTGCAGCCGGGCGAGACTCGCGCGTTGACCTTTCTGGTTCCCCAGGAACAGCTTGCGGTATGGAATGCGGACAGGAAATGGGTGGTGGAACCGGGCCGCTATACGGTTTGGGCAGGAGGATCTTCGCAAGCCAGTCTGAGCACGGAGTTCAATCTGCAGCCATAACGCGTCCGTCGGGACGGTCGGGATGGAAACGATCAACAGCTTCAGCAACGATGCATCAGGGGTGAGATGAGGATGAATTGTGCAGGCGGTCTGGCTCTTGCGGGCATTCTGGGAATCGGCGTGGCAGGGGCGGCAGCACAGGCAGCGAAGCAGCCGGTGGACTACGTCGACCCCAACATTGGAGGCATCGGCCAGCTGCTGACAGCGACGGTTCCGTACGTGCAGTATCCGTACGGCATGGCGCGCGTGGCTCCCCTGACGACACCGGGCATCACGGACCGCTATCTGGCCGACAAGATCTATGGATTTCCCGCGGGCCCGGCCCTGCTGATGGCGTCCGAGGGACCGGTAGGGACGAAGCCGGCGGATTACGCTTCGGACTTCGATCACGACTTCGAGACTTCGACCCCGTATTATTACGAAGCCGATCTGCAGACGTGGAAGATCAGGGCCGAGGCCACCACGACTCAGGAAGCCGCATATTACCGGTTTACTTATCCGGCGGGCCGGCACAGCCACCTCGTACTGAGCCTGCACAATCATGCGGAGTTGACCGTCGCAGGCCCGGAAGCTGTGGAAGGCAGCGAGCAGGCGGGCGGGGACGTCGCTGCTCTTGCCGATTCGCACGGCGAAACCCGGGAATACTTCTATATCGAGTTCTCCTCTCCGCAGCACTCCTGGCAAACATGGCAGAACGGTGCGCTGGGCCACGAGGCAAAAATCAGCGGCGACAATATCGGCTTTGTCACCGACACGGCGACGAATGCCGGAGAGACGATCGAGGTGCGGGTTGGATTGTCCTACATCAGCACGGATCAGGCGCGGCGCAATCTTGAGCGAGAGATCCCGCGGTGGGGGTTCGCTGCGGTGAAGGATCAGGCGCGCGCCGAGTGGAATCGCGCGCTGGGCGCGGTGGCGGCGGTGGGAGGGACGGAACGGCAGCGTACCATCTTCTATACGGCGCTCTATCACTCTCTGGGCCGCATGACCGATATCACCGAAGATGGGCGCTACTACAGCGGCTACGATCACCAGGTGCACGCCTCGGAAGGCCACGATTTCTATGTCGATGATGGGCTGTGGGACACCTTCCGTTCCCTCCATCCGCTGCAGACGCTGCTCGATGCCCATCGGCAGCAGGATATGGCGCGTTCCTATGTCCGCATGTATCAGCAGAGCGGATGGATGCCATCTTTTCCCTCGGTCGCCGGCGAGCAGGCGGTAATGATCGGACATCACGCAGCGGAGTTCATCCTCGATCTCTACCAGAAGGGCTACCGGGATTTCGATGTCGAGCAGGCGTATGCGGGTATTCGGAAAAACGCCACGGAGGCCACACTGCTTCCCTGGAGCCGCGCTCCGCTGACGTCTCTGGATAAGACTTATTTTGACAAGGGATTCTTCCCGGCACTGGCGTATGGCGAGAAGGAAACGATCCCTGAAGTGACCCCCGAGCGCCGCCAGGCCGTTTCGGTGACGATTGAAAACAGCTACGACGACTGGTGTGCCGCCCAGTTAGCCCATGCGCTGGGCAAAACCGAGGATGCCGCATACTTTACCCGCCTGGCACACAATTATCAGAACCTCTTCAATCCCACGACCGACTTCATGGCGCCGAAGAGCGCTGACGGTCAGTGGGTGGAACCCTTCGATCCAAAGCTCGGCGGGGGACAGGGCGGCCGCGACTACTTTACTGAGGTCGACTCGTGGCTCTACACCTTCGGGGTGCAATACGATGTGGCAGGCCTGATCCATCTCTTCGGCAGCCGCGATGCCTTCAATCAGAAGCTGGACCGGCTGTTCGTGGAGCAGTATGGAACCTCGAAGTTCCACTTCCTCGATCAGTTCCCGGATGCCACGGGTTTGGTTGGACTGTACGCGCAGGGCAACGAGCCAAGCTTCCATATTCCTTACCTGTACGATTTCTCGGGGCAGCCCTGGAAGACACAGCAGCGGGTGCGCCAGCTGATGGATATCTGGTATGGGGATGGTCCGCTGGGTGTTCCGGGTGATGACGACGGCGGCGAGACGTCTTCCTGGTATGTGTTCAGCGCGATGGGCTTCTATCCGGTCTGTCCGGGAAGCCCGGCCTACGAGATTGGCAGCCCCATTTTCGCAAAGACGACGATCCGCATGGGGAATGACCGGGTGTTCACCATCGTTGCGGATCACGTTTCGGCGCAGAACAAATATATCCAGTCGGCCCAACTGAATGGGCGGCCGCTCGACAGGCCCTGGTTTCGGCACAGCGATATTGCCAACGGAGGAACGCTGACCCTGGAAATGGGACCGGCGCCCAATCCGCAATGGGGCAGCGCTCCCGGCGATGCCCCCCCTTCCATGTCGACGGACACGCCTGCGGAGTAATGCGGGCGGACGGGTCTGGCTGCGACGGATAGGCGATTGGGGAATTCGCGGAATGTGTGCCGGAGGGCGGCCACGGAAAGTTATGACTCTTCGCTCTGCACAGCGAGGCGCTGCACTTCGCCAGAAATCCGGCCTTCTTCTAGTGCTGCTTATCGCGGGCTCGGCGCTCTCGGCGACAGCGCAGCGCGGAGGGAACAGCGCATGGATTGGAACCTGGGCGTCGGCACCAATGGCGGGGAAGGCATCGCCGGCTCTTGCTGCCCAAACGCTGCGACAGGTCGTGCGCACCAGCGTTGCCGGTTCGGAAGTTCGAATTCGCGTCTCCAATTTGTTCGGAGCACAGCCCCTCCGGATCGAAGATGTGCATCTGGCGATCGCGTCGACCGGCAGCGCAATCGTGGCCGGCACAGACCACCCCGTCAGGTTCGCGCATCGGACCTTTGCGGTTGTAGCGCCGGGGTCCTCGCTGGTCAGCGATCCGGTCCGGATGAAGTTGCCGGCGTTGACGGAAGTAGCCGTGAGCTTCTATCTGCCAAAGGATCCGGGCCCCATCACCTGGCATCCGTCAGCACACCAGACCAACTATCGCGCCCAGGGCGACGTAAGCGGCCGAATAGTATTACCGAATGCCGCCATCACCGGATCGTACTATTTCCTGACCAATGTCGACGTGCAGGGAAATGAGCTGTCGGGCGCGGTCGTGACACTGGGCGCCTCGATCACCGAAGGCTACAAAGCGACGGATGAGGCAAACGACCGGTGGCCGGAGGTTCTGGCGCAGCGTCTGGCCAGCCGGGGAATTAGGGTCGGTGTGCTGAATGAAGGCATCAGCGGCAATCGAATACTGCACCCTGGTGCGGGGCCGAGTGCCGAGAGCCGATTTCAACGCGATGTGGTCGAGCAGCCCGGCGTCCGATGGGTGGTCTTTGCCGATGACCCCATCAACGACCTCGGCTCCACCCGGCCTCCGCCGACTCTGCAGGCACTGATCGGAGGCACCGAACAGTTGTTGGCTGCGGCCCACAAGAACCACATTCGCTTCTATTGTTCGACCCTGACGCCTTTTGAAGGTGCAAATTACTGGACACCCGCGGAAGAGGCCACCCGCGAGCAGTACAACGACTTCATTCGGGGCAGGAGCAGCGGCTGCGACGCTGTGATTGATCAGGATGAGATTACCCATGACCCCGCTCATCCCACCCGATTCCTGCCAGCCTATGACAGCGGCGATCATCTGCACCCGAACGATGCGGGACATCGCGCGATCGCCGACGCCATATACCTGTCGCTTTTCCGCTAAAGAGCGATCTCGCCCAGGGACCTGCATTACATAGGGTCCTTCATTCCAGCCTCCGCATCTGGTAAGCGAACCGCCGAATCGCAGGACTCCCCCGCGGTCTGTTTGAGAGCAAATACCTGATTGACGCGCCGGATGTCATATGAACTCCATCCGAGGTCGATGAGCGCGCTGGCCTGAAGTCGGCATTCGAGGGCTCAGGACTGTTTGTAGTGGAGTGACTCCTGATTATGGTCAATGGCAGGGTGGAATTGCAGGGCCTGCGGCCCCTTCCACCCATCAGATCTGACCTTGCGAATGTCAGCGACGCTGTTACTTTGGTCGACTGGGCCTGGCGAGCCGAACCGACGGCCTGTTGTCGAACCGGGGGTTAACTCGGCGTCGTGCGATAGGCGACGATTTTTGATTGCGGAGAATAACCGCCCACATTGCTCGACTGGAGCAGAACCTCGAAACCCGGAATCGAGCCGTCGGCTTTACGGATGTGGCTGAGGAAGGGCATGAGCTGTACGTCGTCGAATACAAAATCGGCAGCCGCCTCGGTCCCGGCCATCGATGTGCCCTCGAGCATCAGGACAAACCGAGAGCCTGCGGGATTGCGGCGCAGGACGACGATCGCATAGACCGTCCTCAGCGGGTCCGTGGAGGTCGACTCGTAGCGCGGCAGTTCGCTGGCGCGCGGCGCATGGTTGATCACCGCCGAGACCCCGCGGCTCAGTTCGTCCTCGATCGTGAAATTCATCCCCTGTTCGAACATCTGCACCCAGGGATCGGTCTGGCTGGAGCCGAGGAGGATCACCGAGCTGCTCTTGAGATCGTCGGGGCGAACATCTCGCGCATACCGTACCCGGATTTGCGGGGGATGGACGCCGGGGAGGCGAAAGAGCCGCGTGATGGTCAGCAGATCGATGATGGGGGTGTAGCGGCGTATCACCATATCCTGAAGCGCCTCGGTAGCCATGGCGGGTGATGCCGTCACGTGAACGCGGTAGTCCATCTCGAGATACCGGTCGAGGTCCATGCCGTGTCCGGAGATCTGCTGGAGAGTCGTCAGGCCGGAATCGGAGCAGACGACGAGCGTGGACTGACCGGCGGCAAAGAAATATTCCCACAGCGGATGTTCGGCAACCGTGGCCTCACGCGCGCTGGCGCTCACCCGGGGATGAATCAGGAGGAAGACCAGGACCGCGCAGATCACCGTGAGCGCGAGACTCACAGCTATCCAGAACGTGGGCTGCTGCTGCATGGGGCGCGCCGGCGAAAGCTTTGCTTCGGCAGTACCGGCGGTATCTGGTTCGGCGATGGGAGCCTGCAGAGAAGGCCGCGTTTCAAAGACCGGCAGGTAACCGCCCTTGGGAATCTGCAGGCAGAGCGGTTCGTTCGTGCCCTCCTCACTGAAATATTGCTCCAGCTTGTGACGCAGACGGCTGGCGTGGGAACGAACGATCCCGTCGGCCGACGAGTCATAATTCGGAGCCCGGCCGAAGAGCGTCTCTCCGATCCTGAGCTCGTTGATCTCATCATCGCGCCCTTCGAGAGAGAGCTCACATATATAGAGGAGAAGCTGGCACAGCCGCTCCGATTTTGCGAAGCGTTGCGAGGCAACGATTCGCTGCACCAGCTCCCACCGGGGATCTTCGGTGAAGGGAGGTGCGGCTTTGGTACGGGGAGGGTCGGAACTCATCAGGCAACAGGCAGAATCAGGGGATCAGTAACAGTAAACAAAATGTGCATGAATCCTTCATGAATGGGTTTCGATTCTTCTTCGCGACTCGTACCCCTGCCACATCATCTTCCCAGCCGTTAAATCCGGCAGCTTTCGCTGTTCAGTCGGTCGTGAGTCGTGCCGTGTAACGGAGAGGCAAACTCTACAGGGCGCTGGGGCTTGTCGCTTTATCGTCTCCGTTGCCGCGAATTGACTGGGCATGAGCCAGGCGCGACGGGGAAGATAAGACTGCGAGGGATCGCCAGCCCTGCGCCAGCCTAATTGGGAGGCATCCGGAGCTGCCTGGCAGAATGCCCCGTGAGGGATTCCGCGCGTCGGCCGACGACGACGCAGGCCTGTCACGCCGGTGATCTGCAGATTCACTTCGAGTGCCTTACATATTTCGGGACTGCCGGCATTCCGCTGGTTCTGATTCCGGCAAGGATTTGAAATGACCGACGGTGGTCCGGCGTGTGTGTGCCATGGTGCAGGCTCATGCCGGGTCAAAAGTACTGGACAACCGCGACACCCGACTAACTACAAAGCCGGCCACCGAGGCCGACTTAGCTGACCTATCGACCCTCAGGAGCCTTTGCGCGCACATGTTGAACCGAAGATTTTTGACGAAGCGATCCACCCACAAATTAATCGTTTTTTTAATCTGCCTTCTGCCGATGTTGGCCGGCCCGCTGGCCCCTGCGCAGGAATACCGCGGCACCATTCTCGGTCAGGTAACGGATTCAACGGGAGGCGTCGTGCGGCAGGCCACCATTACCGCAGTTGGCCCGCAGCAGACATATACGGCCAAAAGCTCTGCCGATGGCAACTACATTCTGCCGTTCATTCAGCCCGGCACCTATGTGGTTACGGCAGAGGCCCCGGGCTTCGGAAAAGAAATCGAGCACGACGTCATCATCGATGTCTCGGGCAAGGTCAATCTGAACTTCGTGCTGCAGGTGGGGGCACGCGCGGAAACCGTTACCGTACAGGCCAACGAGGTGGGCATCAACACGGCCGATGCCTCCGGGGGCACGGTGATGGACCCGGAAAAGGTGCAGAACCTGCCGCTGAACGGCCGCCAGGCCTACATGCTGATGTCAATGACGCCGGGCCTGCGGTTCACAACCACCACCTTTGGCGCGACCAGCAACTCGGGTACCCGGGGTTGGGATGAGACGAATGCCTACTCCATCAGCGGACAGCCGGGGACCTTCAACCAGTTCCTGCTCAATGGCGCTCCCATCACCCAGCAGGGCGGAAGCGCCGCCGGCACCTGGAACATCGCGCCCAGCATCGATGCCATACAGGAATTCAAGGTCATGACTACGACCTTCGACGCACAGTACGGCCGCGCCGGCGCCGGAATCATGAATATCATTCTTAAGAGCGGCAGTCCGACCTTTCACGGAACGTTATACGACTTCTGGGAAAATTCCATTATGGAGGCCAACAGCTACCAGCTGGACCAGCAGAGCACGCCCAAGGAGTATCACAACCAGCACCAGTTTGGCGGCACCCTGGGCGGTCCCTTCCTGAAGAAGAAGGGGTATTTCTTCTCCAGTTACGAAGGCTGGCGCGAGGTATTGCCTGACGGGATTGTGACCAGCGTCCCCACACCCGATATGTACCCGGACTCCTCCGGCAATGTGAACCTGACCGGATACCTGGCCGCCGTTCACAAGAAGGGCATCTACGATCCGGAAACGACCAGCTGCGCGGCGCCTACTCCGACGGGCGGATGCGATACCTACACGCGCTCGCTGTTTCCCGGCGACACCATCCCCGCTGCGCGGGTAAGCGCCATCGGCGTGAAGATGATGGGTCTCTTCCCCGCGCCCAACCGCGGCGGCTACGTCGACAACTACGTCTTCAACACGAGCACCCCCTACGCCTATAACATGCCCATCGCGCGCGTCGATTACGATATCAGTGATGCAACGCGACTGTATGGCATCTTCACCTGGTGGTCGGGTCTTACGACACGCAACTCCAACGGGTTGCCCGGGGCCGCGGCGGAGGGAGGAACGGACAGCTATCGTTCCAGCCTGACGCAGGTGGTCGACCTGACGCACACCTTCAGCGCACGACGCATGGCCGACCTGCGGGTCTCTTTTAATCGCATGTGGGCGCGCGATCCTTCGGGAACGGTGGCGGCAGGCATCGACAATCTCACGGCCGGCGATCTGGGTCTGACTATGCCGCAGATTCCCACGACCACGCGGCAATGGGCGCCGGTGATCAATCTTGGCGATGGTTATTCCTCTATGATCGGTAACGAGGGCGATCCTACGGTCTACGAGACCTACGACCTCAGTCCCTCAATGCTGCAGGTGATTGGGCGGCACAACATCCACTATGGAGCGGAGTTCATGCTGTTCCACGATGTGGACGCCGGCCTGGGGCAGCCGAATGGGGCCTTCAGCTTCACCACCGGATTCACGCAGAAGAACCCCTTTCAGGCTTCGAACGACGGTTCGGTGCTGGCTGATCTGCTGCTCGGCTATCCGAGCTCGGGCAGCGTGCAATACCAGACAGCTCCCTACGAGTCGTACAACTACTATGCCGGTTACATTCAGGACGACTGGAAAGCGAGAAGCAATCTGACCTTTAACCTCGGCCTGCGCTGGGAGACGGAAACCTCGCCGCGCGAGCGCCACAACCGCCTGCTGGCGGGCATGTGCTTCACCTGCACCAATCCCATCACCAGCCAGATTGTGCTTCCTGCAGGCAATCAGCTGGCCAATGGCGCGTCCATGGTGAACCCGATTGTGGGTGGCGTGCAGTTTGCCGGCAGCAGTCTCTCTGCGTACCAGAACACCTTCGGGCGTGTGCTGCCGAAGATGGGTTTCGCCTGGGGCGCCAGAAACAACCTGGTGGTGCGCGGCGGCGTAACCTGGAGCTCGGCCGTCGGCACAGAGCTGGGCGATGAGAATGCCTGGAGCCAGACCACGGAATATAACTCATCGCCGGATGACGGACTCCATCCATCGATGAGCTTCTATAACGGCGTGCCCTTCTCCAATGGCTATGCCTCGCCGCCGGGCACGGCGCAGGGGCTGGCCACTCTGGTCGGCCAGGGCCTCAGCGTCGATCTCCGCAACCGGAAAATTCCGCTGGTCCGGCAGTACACGCTGGGTGTGCAGATGGCGCTCCCGGCGCGGATCGTCGGCGAGATCACTTATCTGGGCGTGCACGCCACCTACCTGCCAACCTCGAAACAGATGAATGCCCTCACACCGGCGGAGTGGGCACAGGGCCACGCCACCCCGAACTATCTCGACCAGCTCGTGCCCAATCCTTTCTATGGCGTCCTTCCCGGCACATTGCCGCTGGGAGCCAATCCGACGATTGCGGCCAGGTATCTGATGGTTCCCTATCCCCAATATGACGGCAATCTCACCATCACCGACAACTCGCAGGGATATGACAATTACAATGGCCTGCTGCTGAAAGCCGAAAAGCGATTCAATGGCAGTGGAGTGCTCAGCAACGGACTGAGCTTTCTGAGCTCGTTTACCTGGTCGAAATCGATGGCGGCCACGGGATTTCTGAACAACAACGCCGCCGGCCTGGTCGATGCCAATCCGAACTATCAGATCTACGGATCGGACCGGCCCTGGGATTTCGCCTTCAGCGGCCTCTACGGATTGCCTGTCGGCCGCGGAGGGTGGATCGCTCCGGATGCGCACGGCCTGTTGGGTGCAGGCATCAACGGCTGGCAGCTCGAATGGATCTTCAGCAACGATGGCGGAACGCCGGCCGGATATCCGAATGGGAACATCTATGGCTGCGGAACATACAATATTCAGCCGTCTCACCGCAGTTATTCGAGTTATCTCAATAATGCGGATCCTTCATGCTGGTCCACGATGCCGGAGTATACGACTATCACGCAGAAATCGCTGGTCACCGCGGTCCGCAATCCATGGGCGCAGCAGACAGCGCTCGGAATCGAGAGGAAATTTGCGGTGAGCGAACGGGTCAACCTGCAGTTCAAGGCGGAGTCGTTCAATGTGACCAATACGCCCATCTTTGCGGGGCCCAGCACTTCCAACCCGCAGACGCCCATCGCCCGCACCAGCGTCCTCAATCCCAATCAGCCAGGCGCATGGTCCGGCTACGGCACAATCGGCTCAACCCAACAGAACTTTCCGCGGCGCGTGCAGCTGTCGCTCAAGGTTCTCTTCTAACCGGCTTCGCTGGCAAGGCATCAGCCAAAGTCCCGGATCGCGGGATCCGGGACTTTCTGGAATCACCGAGTCCTTGACTCAAAAAAAGTGCGTCTACAGCAGACGCAACAGGAGAACTGCAGGATGACCCGAAGCCCCCGAATCCCTTTCCTCGCCACCATCGTTATGCTGATTGCCCCCGCCATATGGGCCGGCGCGCAGAGCGATTCCTCAGGACGGCAGGTGGTCTCTTCGGGTCAGGTAATTACTCCTCTGGCTCCGACGGGTGCGACGTTTTCGCGCCTCAATCCCGGCCTCAAAGACTTCCCCGAGTACACGGCGGGGCAGGCCGTAAAGACAGTCATCAGCCCCGACGGCAGGACCCTGCTGGTGCTGACCAGCGGATACAACCGTCTCAACAATGCGCAGGGTCTGCGCGAGCGCGCAGATTCCAACGAGTACGTCTTCGTCTTCGATCTGAGCCATGGTGCTCCGGAGCAAACGCAGGCGCTGCAGGTGCCCAATACGTTCTGCGGGCTGGCGTTTTCGCCGGATGGCAGCGAGTTCTATGTTTCGGGCGGGGTCGACGACGATGTACATATCTTCGCTCGCAGCAATGGAGAATGGGCCGAGAGCGGCGCCCCGGTTGCGCTAAGCCATCAGCAGGGGGTTGGGATTCGGCAGCGGCCGACGGTGGCCAGTCTGGCTGTTACCGCCGACGGCAGGAGCCTGGTGGCCGCCGACATTTATAACGATGCGATCTCCGTCGTCGATCTCAGCAGCCGGAGCAAAATCGGTGAGCTCGATCTGCGGCCGGGCATCATTAATCCGGCGCGGGACGGGGTGGCGGGAGGGGAGTCACCCTTCGGCGTCGTCGTCAAGGGAAACAACACTGCTTACATTTCGAGCCTGCGCGATCGGGAAGTCGATGTTGTCGACATTGTCGATCGGGCCAGTCCGTGGCTGGTGGCGCGCATTCTCGTTGATGGAAATCCCAACAGCATGGTCCTGAATGCTGGCGGGACTCGCCTTTTCGTTGCCGCAGACAACAGCGACCGCATTTCTGTCATCGACACTGCGACGAAACTGGTGGTTGAGACCATCCACACGACGGCGCCCGCTGGTGTGCTGCGCGGCCCGAAACAATTGCCCGGCGCCGCTCCCAACAGCCTGGTCCTGTCTCCCGATGAGCGGACCCTCTATGTCACCAACGGCGGCATGAATGCGATCGCGGTGATCTCGCTTGATGCCGACGAGCCGCACCAGGTCGTGGGGCTGATCCCCACCGGCTGGTATCCGCAGTCCATCACCATCAGCCGCGACGGCAGGATGCTCTATGACGTCAACAGCAAGAGCAACCCGGGGCCGAACATTTTGTATGATGGAACTCCGCAGCCCGTTGAGAGATTCCGCGCTCACCAGGTCGCTAATCAGTACATCCTGCAGCTGGAGAAGGCCGGGCTGCAGTCGATTCCCGTGCCCGATCGGGGGGAACTGGCGCGGCTAACCCGAACGGTCGCCGCCAACGACTACCTCCACACGGTGCCGGACCCCGAGGATACCCTGGTGATGGATGCGCTGCGGCAGCGCATCCGGCACGTGATCTACATCGTCAAAGAGAATCGCACTTACGATCAGGTGCTTGGGGATCTCGACCGCGGCAACGGCGATCCCGCAGTCGCCGAATTCGGGAAGATCATCACGCCCAACCAGCACCGGCTGGCCGATCAGTTTGTCGATCTCGATAACTTCTACTGCACCGGCGAGGTCAGCGGCAACGGCTGGCCCTGGAGCACCGCGGCGCGGGAAATGGACATCAATGTTAAGACGGTTCCCCTGAGTTATGCCGGCCGCGGTTCGCCTCGCGGCGTCAACGTGGATATGCCAACGGTGGCGGAGCGGCAGATGAGCAACCGCGACTATCCCAACGATCCCAACCTGCTGCCTGGTCTGAATGACGACGATGCGCCGGACGGACCCGATGGAGAGAAGCAGCAGGGCTATCTGTGGAGCTCAGCTCTGCGTCACGGTCTCTCGGTGCGCAACTACGGCTTTGAGTCCGGCATCCCGCGGGGAACTCCCGAAGTTCCCGACCCCTATGCGACGCGAACCGTCGTCGATGTGCCGATCCGGCCCCAGCTGATAGGCCGCACCGATCCTTACTTCCGCGCCTTCGACAACGCTTATCCGGATTTTCGCCGCGAGAAGGAGTGGGAGCGGGAGTTTGATCAGTATGTCGCCCACCATAATCTGCCCAGCCTCGAACTGGTCCGCTTCATGCATGATCACGAGGGCAATTTCTCAACAGCGATTGACGGCATCAATACGCCTGAGAAGGAGACTGCCGATAACGACTATGCGGTCGGCAAGCTGATCGACAAGATTGCGCACAGTCCCTACCGGAACTCGACTCTGATCTTCATCATCGAGGATGATGCGCAGGCTGGTCCGGACCATGTGGATGCACACCGCAGCATCGCTTTTGTGGCGGGGCCTTACGTTCGTCAGAACCGCGTGGTGCATGAGCGCTATTCGACGGTGAACATTGTCCGCACCATCGAAGACGTGCTGGGCATCGGTCATCTCAACCTGAACGATGCCTACCAGCGTCCGATGACCGCGGTCTTCGATCTGCATCAGGCGAACTGGACTTACAATGCCGTCACGCCCGCCCCGGTCGCAGCGAATCTCGGCGAGCCCACGCGACAGAGCGAACTGGAGTTTCACGATGCTCACCCGGCTGCTTACTGGGCACAGCAGACCGCAGGCTTCGACTGGAGCAAAGAGGATCGTGTGCCGCCAGTGCTCTTCAATCGAATCCTCTGGAAGGGGCTGACAGGCGGGATGCCTTATCCCGTCGCGCGCGATGAGCGGGATCTGAGCCGTGATCGCGCAGCCGTGTTGAAAACCCGCAGCGTCCGTTTCGTCTACGAAAAGTAAGCAGCGGGCGAAAAGAGAAGAAAAGCAGAGTTCCGGTGAGCAGAATGAGGAACCAGACTTCACGCGGAAACACGCACCGGACCTTTGGTTCGGGACAATAAGTCAGCGCCGAGGTGAACTCCTTTGGCTGTTGGTCCTTCTCACGTGCTGGACGCTCTCCGTGTAGCAGGGGACCTCAGCGCGCCAGCTATTGCCATGAGCGGGGCAGCCTCGATGCCGGCTCGCGCCGCCGAATCTTCCGGGCAGTCGGCCGGCACGGAACCGCATGGGTCAAAGGAGTCTCCGAAAGTGGGGTTTGGTATGTAGTTCGTAACTGCTTGTGAAGGATCGAGTCCGCCGCATCGGAAATCGAATCCGGTCGGGCCTCACAAATCGATGGCGATGTCGCGTATCGGCTGTGAGCAACAAACGAGAAGGTTGCCGTCGGCGGGCTTATCGAGTGGCTGCGGTCCATAGACGACCGCCCCCGAAATTAAACCGCTCTCGCAGTTGTGACAAACACCAGTCCGGCACGACCAGCGGACCGGGACCTCGCATGCTTCGGCAAGCTCCAAAATGTTCTGATAGGCCGATGCGTTCCAGTGTGCGGCGACACCACTGCGTGCGAACGACACAAGCGGACCGGTGTTGATATCGTCCCTTGGGGGATGCGGGTCTCGCGTCGCTGCGGGAACGATACCGGGCGTCATGGACTCGCCGCCATTAAAGATCTCGACGTGAATCCGCTCCGGCGCCACGCCCAGGCTTGCGAGGGCCACTTTCATCGCTGCCATGAAGCGAGCCGGTCCGCAGATGTAAACATCCGCCTCGCGGGGGAGATCAACCTCGTCGAAAACCGCTCGCGACAGGTGACCCGCAACGTCGAAATTCTCGCCCATCTTGTCCCGCGAGCCCGGCCTGCTGTAACACACGTAGCTCCGCCCGCGCGCGAGCGCGAGCATCAGGCGGCGGACTTCGGCGGCAAACGGATGATGCTGCTGATCGCGAGCCGCATGCAGCCATAAAACCTCCCGTGTCGAGTGGCTTCCAGCCAGCGCGTACAGCATTGCCAGAACAGGCGTCGCTCCGATTCCCGCGCTGAGCAGCACCACCGGACGCTCTCCGGTCTGCAGAATGAAACTTCCGCGCGGTGCGCTTACGTCGAGAGCATCGCCCACGCGGACATTCTCCCGGAGGTAACTTCCAGCCGCACCATTTGGCTCGATCTTCACGCTGATTCGATAGCGTTCTGTCGAAAGTGGACCGGAGAGCGAGTAACTGCGAAAAAGCGGCGAGCTTCCGGTGGTCCGCTGAAGACGCAGGACCACGTACTGGCCTGGCAGGGCCGCTGGCAGCGGCTGACCATCCGGGCTCTGCATTGTCAGCGAAAGGACGTCTGCGGATTCATCGTCGATTGCTGATACCGCAAGCGGCCGAAATCCTGGTGCAGCCGGATGGGCTGCGGTTGCCGGCGCGAGCCCGGCGTTTCCACTCGCTACGCCAGCTGCCTGGCTCCTCAATAACGCCTCAAACGACCTGCGCCATCCCGGTGAAAGCGCCTCGATCCGCAATGCGCGCTCCAGTCGATCTTGCGGATGATTCGGCGAATAAAGAAGTCCGTTGATCTCTGCGACCGTCATTCGCTCGCGTGCCTCTCCCACCTTAACGATACCGTCGCCGGCCCCGGCCTCACCTTCCTGCAAAACGCGGAAGTAGAAGCCCGGCCTTCCGCTCGATGTCAGCAATGCAGGCATGCGGGGCTCATTGGTTCGAATTCCTACGCGATAACAGGTAACTCGAGGTTGAGTGACCTCGAACACTGCGCTGCCGATCTGAAAACGGTCGCCGATGTATACGGCATTGTCAGACAACCCGTCTATCGTGAAGTTCTCGCCGAACTGTCCGTGGGCGAAATCACTCCTGTTCAGTTGCTGTTGCCAGTAGCGATAGGATTCGATCTGGTAGACGAAGATGGCTCGCTGCTCACCGCCATGCCCGGCAAGATCGCCTTGACCGTCTCCGTCGAGATTCAATTGGCCGACGTGACAGCGGCCACGCACCGGTTCCTTCCATATCCCGGTGTGCACAGTTCGGCCTTTCCACTCGATGTCGCGCGGAAGTCCGACGTTCACCGACAGTAGTCGAGCCATGCCGCTCGATAGCTCCTTGTGTAGACCCCCTGGTCCGCGTGCGCGTGCCTCGGCACCTGCGGCTGAAAGCCCAGACTTAGCTTACCTTGCAGTTCTGTGCCGCACGGATCTCCTCAATCCTCTTCATGAAGGCGTCTGTCCACTCATCGAGAGCGGCCTCGCCGGTGTCGGGAACTCCTTTGGCGCGGAGGCGCCTGATCTGTTCCTGATCCATCATGTCGAATCGTGCAGTGCGAAAGATGCTTTTCACGGTGTCGTGGTCGAGCCTGGTAAGCCGCTGGATCATCATCTCCTGTGCTTCACGGAGAACCTGCTTGTCCCCAAGCAGCGAATCCCGAAGCTGGCAGCTGGCAGCATTCGCAAAGACAGTCTGCTGCGCATAGGCGCTGTAAACGCCGCGCGGATTTGTTCCCAGCAGATCAAGGGCGCTGCGCTTTTTGCCGAACGTAGAGCCCAGGTCATGCACATAGAAAACGGGCTTGAGGCAGGTCTTGCCATTCGCGGAATGATCCGCAGCCCACTCCGCGCAATCGAGGCGGTTCTGCTGCGGGAGCGCGTTGAAGTAATGGAGCAGTCCCAGAGCCAGACGGTAGGCATCAAATCCCACTTTCTGCTCGTGCGTCCATTCACTATCGGAGTAGAAGCGCGCGGCGTCAGCCCACGACCAGGTTTCATCGTCATCGGGGTTGATCTCATCCCATGGCAGCTCCCGTTCGGCGCTGACGATTTTGAAGACTGCGGGCGGATCCTGGAGAGAGGCTTTGTTCTCCTTCAGCTTGTTCCCGAAGGGGTCGTCGGAGCAACCGATGCAACTGGCTGCGCCGGCAGGGTAAATGCGATCGGCGGGGAAACCGAGGACCCACATGAGGCGGGTAGTTGCGACCCCCGTGAAGACTTCGTTGAAGCGAGGATTATGCGCCGGGAATGGCGGCTTCAGATATTTGATCTTGAAGTGGTCCGCTTTGATCTCGTGCTGATTGGCTGTGTCATCCGCGGGAAAGAGCGCCGCTGTTCTTTGTCCGCTCTTATCTCTGCTGATGACAACCTTTACGCCAGCGGCCTGAACAGGATCGCCCTTGCTGCTATAGAAACCGCCCTGCGGAGTCATGTGCCAACACTGAAATTTCATGCTGTCCCCGGGCACTTTGGAGAAGGCGTAGTGCGGGCGGAAGTAGCAGGAGATGGTGTCGTTGGCGTTAAACCAGGAGAAGTGGTTCGGCCCGGGGTCCGTGGAGTCGAAGTCCGGCCCGTTCTGAATCTGCGAGGCAGTCAGGGTGGGCTGGTCGAGCATGACGACGCCGGCCTTCAGACAGGGCAGCTTCTGATCCTTCGTCATGTTTTCAGGAACGCTGCAGCCGCTGCTCTGCGCGAGGCCGCTGGACAATGGGAAGACGAGCGGAAGAAGTGCGAACGCAAATCTACGCATGGAGACCCTCCTTTTCCTGGGCAGATGCATACCTCGGTATTCGTGCCCTAAAACGGCTTTGCGGAACATAAGTTCGTCACCTCAGCCGGGTCCGCCAGGTTATTGGTCACCATCAGGTCGGCAGGTTTATCTTTCCCCGGACCGGCGAAGATGCGTCTGCTAACGGACTGTATGGCGGCGGAGAATCTGGAAATCATGTCGCTCCTCCTTCGCCTGCACGAAGGTGCGGCCTGGATGCTTTTTACGGGCTGATCGCCGCACGCTACTCTTCCCGGGCTCCGGCTGTTAAGGAATTTGCAACCGTGTTTGATCGGATAGAAACCCTGGAACTGATCTCATAAATCCAATTCCCCTCGATGCCAAGTGTGAGACCCGCCGCCGAAGCGGGGCTCATGCTCTTGACCGGTGCCATCGCAGTCTATATGGCACCAGTTCTAAGTTCCTGGCGCCGACCGCTATGAGGAGATGGTGAGTATTGCCGGTAAAACGTTTCGCAGTATTATTCGAAGGCTCGCCGCCGAGCTATCGGTTCGTGAGCAGATTCAACCTTGAGGAATGGGCTGCAGCCGACCAGCCTTTTCCTGAACGAAGGGCTCGAAACGCGGTTTGGGCTGTTCTCGCAAATTGCTGAACTCGCCTCCCTGAAACCGCTGCCGGCAATAATCCTCTTGACAATCTCGGCTTATACTTGTTTACTCTAGGCCTGTAGCAACCATGCCTATGACCGACACCTCTCGCGATCTGTTCCCCGGCGCACTCGAAATGATGATCCTCGAGTCCCTGCGCCGCCAGCCGGCTCACGGATACGCTCTCGTCCAGCACATCCAGCAGCGATCGAACAACCTGCTGCAGGTGGAAGAGGGTTCTCTCTACCCGGCCCTGCAACGGCTGCTCAAAGCGAAGCTGGTCAAAGCCGAGTGGGGCCTCTCCTCCACCAATCGCCGCGTGAGAACCTACCAGATCACCGTCCGCGGGTCTTCGCCGCCTCGAGCAAGCAGAGATCCAGCTTCGAACGCATGTTCGAGGGCATTGCGCTCGTCCTCCATCCGGGTAAATCTCCAGCCAGTTAAAAGGAGTTTCCCATGAACTGGATACCCAGCTTCTTCCGTCGCCGCCAGCTCTTCAACGAGCTCTCCGAAGAGATGCGCCTCCATATTGAAGAGCGCGTCGAGCAGCTCATACGCGAAGGCATGAGTCCGCAGGAAGCCGAGCGCAGGCGCGCGCCGCGCCTTCGGCAATCCCACTCTCCTCGAAGAGCGCAGCCGCGAAGTGTGGCAGTGGCCCACGCTCGAGTCCATCGCGCCGACATCCGATTCGCGCTTCGCCAGTTGCGCCGTTCTCCCGGATTCACCGTCGCCGCCGTTCTCACCCTTGCTCTCGCCATCGGTGCCAACGCCGTCGTGTTCAGCGTGCTCAACGCCTTCCTGCTGCGCCCGCTCAACGTCCCGCGTCCCAACAGCCTCTACGAACTCCAGCACGGCAACGAAGCCTCAGCCTACCAGTCCTACCCCGACTACCTCGATCTTCGCGACCGCAACCACAGCTTCGATGACATCCTCGCGTACACCGCCGACCAGGTGGGGCTCGATACTGGCGAGAGATCCATCGCAGGTGTGGATCGAAGACGCCACCGGAAACTACTTCGACATGCTCGGACTCCAGCCGTATCTGGGCCACTTCTTCCACGCCTCCGACGAGCATGGCGTGAACAGTGCGCCGTACATCGTGCTCAGCTACGACTACTGGCACACCCATTTTCAGGACGATCGCAGCGTGGTTGGTCGCGTCGTCCGTCTCAACCGCCATCCCTTCACCATCCTCGGCGTGGCGCCGCCCAACTTCAACGGAACCCTCCTGTTCTTCAATCCCGCCGCCTTCATCCCACTCGTCCAGCATCCGGAGCTGGGAGGAGACGATCTAACCACGCGCGGCGATCACTGGGTCTTTGACCTGATCGGCCGTCTCAAATCCGGCGTCACTGCCGCCCAGGCGGTTGGCGACCTCAACTCCATCGGAAGTTACATCGAGAAGACCTATCCCAAAGACGAGGGCAGGATCAATTTCAAGCTGGTACGCCCTGGCCTTTACGGAGACTATCTGGGCCGGCCGGTGCGCGCCTTCATGGCCGGATTGATGCTTCTCACCATGCTCATCCTGCTCGCCGCCTGCGCCAATCTTGGCAGCCTCTTTGCTGCGCGTGCCGCCGATCGCTCTCGCGAAATGGCTCTGCGCCTCGCGCTCGGATCCCCGCGCAGGCGCATCCTGCGCGCACTGTTCACCGAAGCCGTCTTCATCTCCCTCACCGGCGGCGGCATCGGGTTATGCGCCAGCGTCGCTCTCCTGCGCGCACTCAGCGCGTGGCGGCCCTTCGACGTTGGCGCGATCCACATCGCTGTCAACCCCGACGCGAAGGTCTATGTGGCCGCACTGCTGCTGGCGCTTCTCAGCGGACTCCTCTTCGGCGCCGTCCCGGTCCGCCAGGTTCTCCACACCAACCCGTACGAAGTCATCAAGGCGGCATCGGGCGCCAGGGCTGGCAAACGCGTTGCTGCACGCGAGATTCTGCTGGTCACGCAGATCGCCATTTGTGCAGTACTCGTCACCTCGTCTCTGGTGGCCGTGCGCGGACTGCGGCGCTCCCTCCAGGCTCACTTCGGATTCGATGTCCAGCACACCATGCTCGCGCAGACCGACCTGAAGATGGCTGGTTACAGTACCGATCGCGTGCCGCCCATGCAAAAGCGAATGATCCTGGCTATGCAGGCCATTCCCGGCGTCGAAGCTGTGGGACTTGCCGACGCCCTCCCCCTCGGGGTGGGAGCAGCCGACGCCAACGTCTTCCGCGACGACGCGCCTGACCTGCGCCCCGTCAACGCGGCCGCCGACGCCAATGTTTTCCGCGTTTCTCCAGGATATTTTCGGTCCGCCGGCACCACCCTGTTATCCGGCCATGACTTCTCCTGGCAGGACGACCAGAACGCTCCGCGTGTCGCCGTCATCAATGGAGAGTTGGCTCGCCGCCTCTTCGGCTCCGCCAACGCCGCCATCGGCCGTTATTACAGGCTGCGCGACGGAACCCGCACCCAGATCATCGGTGTCGCCGAGGACGGTATATACAACCGCATCACGGAAGAGCCTGAATCCACCGAGTTTCTTCCCATCCTGCAATCGCCATCCGCTGCCACCACGCTGGTGGTGCGCGTCAGTCGCGGCCTGGTCAACCCCGCAGACCTCGCCGCAGCTATGAGGAATACCCTGCGCCGGCTGGATGCAGGCATGCCAGTCGTCGTCGAAACCCGCGAGAAGCCCCTCGAAATCGCGTTGTTCGGTCCCCGCATGGCCACCGTCTCTCTCGGCGTCCTCGGCCTCATAGGCGCCATGCTCTCTATCACCGGCATCTTCGGCATGGCCGCGTACTCGGTCAGCAGGCGCCTGCGCGAGCTGGGAATTCGCGTCGCCCTCGGCGCACAGCACAGAGAAGTGCTGCAGGCTGCCCTGGGACGCGCAGTAAAATTGCTCGCCATTGGATCGGCCGTCGGTCTCGGCCTGGGGCTCCTGGCCACCCGCATCCTGGCCTTTATCGTCTATCAGGCAACGCCGCGCGATCCCCTGGTCCTGGCCGGCGTGGTCTTTGCCATGGCTCTGCTCGGCCTGGTAGCCACGTGGATTCCCGCGCAACGGGCGCTTTCGATTGATCCGCTGACCCTGTTACGCGATGAGTGACGGGTGCCCCCTGCTGCTCTGGTAGTGAGCATGATGATCGGTACGCGACTCTTCTGACGGATTTCTTCGAGCACGCTGAAACTGTCACGGTCAGGCAGCATGACATCCAGAATGATGAGCACGATACCGCCCTCCGCCGGGTTTTGATCGCACCATCGATCGCAATCGGCAGAAGACGCATCCAGATCATCAGGAACGCAAACGCCACCGCGAAGCCAGCTCGTCTTTATCGCGGTCTCGCGCTCCTCAGGTCGCACATCGCTGCACTGCAGGGCTGCACTGGGCGTGACGAAGAGAACGGATAAGAACCGGAATAATTACGGGGACAAATAATTCCGGCTCCAGCCGCTTTCTACCCGCGCCTTTATATCCGAGTACGCCATCTTGATGAGCCTGCTGAGCGATGCGGCATCTGGGATCGTTGCCGGTCTCAGCTTCACATGGCGCATGAACCTGCCGTTGCCTTGCAACAAGCCGGCCGGATCGGGCAGCGCTGCGCCGTGAAAGAACCCCACGTTTACGTGCGAAGTATATACATTGACGTAGCCGAACGGCGCATCGCCAGGACATGCAACCGGACAGCCGTCGTGCAGGATCTCCCGGACTTCGTCCCCGCATTTTCGCATGACCTCGAACCACTCATGCGCGATGGCTCCCAACTCACCTCTATGCTCTTTCATCCAGGCGTCGATGGCGGGATCGCGTTCGACAGTGCCCTTGAATCGCAGCAATTCCGTTCTCATCGTCGCTCCATTTTCGCGTTCGGATCTATGTTACGTGCCCTCCCGCACGAGGAACGAAAGGCCCAGGCCCTCAGAAGCGCGCATTGCGACAACGTTCCGAGGCGGCCAAATCGCTGCCGAATTCCGGGCGCAGAGCTTTACGGCTGATCCGTGATCCCCGCGTTTTTCACGATGCCGGCATCCTTCAACGCACGCCTTTCCACATCGAGTGCGTTGTTATGCAGAGCAGCCACACGCTGGAGTGCCACAGCCGCGTCCTTCGCCCGGCCCTCTGATCGGAACGCGCGCGCCAGCAGATAGTACGAACCGGTATCGTCGGGATTCAGTCTGGTCGCATTTTGTAACAGCGGCACCGCCGCTTGAGTATGACCAAGCAGAAGCTCAGCCTTACCCATGTAGAAGTAGATCGCCCACGAATCCGGGAGCAAATTCTGGGCCTTGCGCAGGCAGGGAAGTCCAGTTTCATATCGTTCCGACTGCACCAGCATCGCGCCCAGGTAGTACCACGCATCCCCATCGGCCGCGTCCTCGCTCACCGCTTGTCTTAGTTCCTTTTCTGCATCGGCGTTCCTGTGCTCGCCAAGGTAGGCCTTGCCGAGTTCGCGATGAGCTCCGGGGAACGAAGGGTCAGCCTTGAGGGCAGACTGGAAGGCCTGTTCGGCCGTTGGATAATCGGTCGCGTCGGCATAGGCCTTTCCCACCAGAAAATTAGTCTGAGCAGGTGTGGCAGCGCCCGAAAAGAGCCGGGCAAAAACCCCCTTCGCCTGTTCTGCCTCACCGGCCCGGGCGTTCGCCACTCCCAGCAAATAGAGCGCGGCAGGATCGCCGCCGCCGGCCTGCGCCAGAGGCCTGAGCAGCGCGATGCCGCGCTTCGGATCGCCGGAAAAGGTGAGCGAGGTCGCCAGCAGCATGGTTACCTTCTGGTTTGCCGGATCCCGTTCGTGCAGTTCGCGAAACCAGGGTAGCGCCCCTGTGTAGTCGTCCTGCTTCAGATAGGCGAGACCGATGTTCAGTTCCGTTTCCGACTGTCCCGGCATCAGACTCAGAACCTTCTTATATTCGTCGATGGCTTCGCTGTAGCGATGAGTTCTGGCATACACGATCCCAAGGTCAGCAAGGGCGCCGACGTTTCGAGGATCGAGCTGCAGCACCAGCTTGAAACCGCGTTCGGCCTGCGTGTAATCACCAGCCTGCATGGCCTGCATCGCCGAATCGAAGGCCTGTCTTGCCGTGTCTGCAGCCCTGCAGATACAAGGGGCAGGCAACACCAGCAAAGCGACCGCAACGGCGACATGACGACACTTCATGACCTGGCCCTGATACTCACCCCTGCAGGATTTCGGCGCCCGGGTTCCTGCAAGTATGCCACAGACCCGAGTGGCCGGCCGCATGGCAGCGCCAGGCACTCGGATCGGTGCAGCCGGTCAGAAATAGAACTTCCCGCCCAGCTGCAGCTGGCGGGGATCACGCACGGAGGTGATCTGGCCGGATGAACCTGCATTGGGGCCGGAGTAAGTAGTACCCGCAGGTCCTGATGTGGACAGGCTGTTGTTTACATTCGCCCACTGCGTGTGATTGAAGACGTTGTAGCCCTCGAAGCGCAGCTGCAGATGTGCGCCGCCCTCCGTGATGCTGAAGTTTTTGAAGAGTGAGAAGTTCCAGTTGTTCACGCCCGGGCCGTAAATTGTGTTCCGCGGGAAGTTACCATAACTTCCGTTGGCCGGAACAGCAAAGACCGCCGGGTTATACCACATGGGAAACTGGCCGCGGGGCAGGTTGTGCAGGTGCGGTTCCGACCACGAACCGCCAACATAGTCGGGCCTGATATGGCCAAAGCCACCGTCACCTAAATTGCCGCTGGAACTCAGGTCGCAGGCATCATCGCTGGGACTCGCGCCGGAGAGGCAGGGCGTCCCGCTCCAGAATTGAGTCGTACCGGAAATCTCCCATCCGCCGATGGATTCCTGCAGGAGCCGGTTGTACTGCCGGAACATGGGCAGGTCATAGATATATTGCAGATTGACGACATTGCGGCGGTCATAGCCCGCGGGGGCATAGAAGGCCTTCAGATTGCTGTAGTCGGGAATCGTGTTCTGGTCGCCATCCACATCCTCGAGATCGATGGCTTTGCTCCAGGTATAGTCGGCGTGGAAGGTGAGAGTGTTACTGAATCGGCGGCTAAGCACGAACTGCAGGCCATTGTAATGGGAGCTCGCTCCCATATCGGTCTGAATGATTGAGGTATAGCCTTTGTACGGCAGAATGGCAGCCAGGACATTGTTGACTGCTCCGAGGGCGCCGGGATTGATGACGTTCGTATATCCGAGAGGCAACTGCTCGAGCTCGTGCAGATAGATCTGATGCCGCGACGTGTTTCCAATGTACGAAGCATCCAGAGCCATCTTGAAGGGCAGAGCCTGCTGGATTCCGACGTCGTATCCCGTGGTCGTGGGAATCATCCCCTTCTGGAGAACGGTCAGTACACCGCCCGAGGGAGTCAGCGGAGCCCCGGTAACTTCGGATGTCGAAATGCTGCCGATATTGCCCCCGTAGATCGTAGGCGTGTAAACGTTGGGCGGGTTGCTGATGCCCCCGAAGTTGAAGGTATTCTGCTGGTACCGTTCGTAGAAGATCCCGTATCCGGCGCGAAAAGCGGTCTTGCCGTTGCCGAAAATGTCCCAGGCAAAGCCGAGACGCGGGCCGAGATTATCCCAGCGGTAATCCATGCCGCCCTTCGGCAGACCATCGGTCCCTTCACGTACCATGCCGTTATAAGGATTCCCACTGTTGGAAACAATCGAGCCCTGCGTGGGCGGCTGTCCGGGAACATTGGGTGAGGTGTTGATGGCAACTGCCTGAGCCGGAACATACATATTGGGTTCAAAGTAGTATTGGTGGTACCTTCCGGCCGTGTAAGTGGGACCAAGAAATTGGTACCGCAGCCCGTAATCAAGCGTAAACCGCGGCGTTATGCGCCACTCATCCTGCCCATAACCTTCGTACTGAAACATGTGAAACGCACCAAACACGAAAGCGTTGGTCTGACTGGTTGTGGTTGCGTTCCCGAAAAGCAGGTTTGCCATGCTGTTGTTGGAGTTGCTTGGGTTCTCGTTGCTGGGCCCAAAATTCAGCGAGACATTTTCCTGCCAGCTTCCTTCCTGACCATTCTCGTTCAGATCGGCCATGACGCCGAACTTGAAGACGTGATCTTTCCATGTCTTGGTAATGTCATCGTTGGCGACAACGGTATTGCCGGTGGAGGTCCATCCTGCCGGAAATATGCCGGTATTGATATACCCCCCGCCGTCGCTGATGGCGGGGGCGAGGTTATTCACGTTGGTAGCCGGATATAGATCGGAGAACGTCCAGCCCTGGGTAGTCTTGTCATATGCCGATTTGGGAGTACCAGGTACGATATCCACGATCTGTGTAAGGTGCAGCCAGCCAACCGAGACCTCGTTGGTCAAAGTCGGAGAGATGACGTTGGCCAGTTCCCACGCCCAACTCTTGCCCGGCTTCCGACGGAACAGCGGAGTCACCGGGAAGCTGGGACCGGAGAAGATGCCAAAGTTCTGCTGCTCCTGCTGCCGGTCGTCCACATAGCGGAAGAAAGCATTGGCTTTCGAACTGAAGTTATAGTCAACGCGCAGAGCATACTGGTTCTTATAGAAAGTGTATGTATCCTGGTAATTAACCTGTTCTTCGTCGCCATAGCCATTGTTGAAGAGCGGCCGGTTGAAATTGCCCTTGTATCCGGGCGAGAAGTCATTGATCATCGCGCTGTACTGCGAGTTGAACTGCGAAGACGGAATGATGTTGTCCTTGATGGGCGTACCGCCCGTGATTTCCCCGGCGGAATCATAGGTGACGGTTCCAGGCACAAACGCCTGGCCGTTTTGCACCTCGCCCGCCGGCAGCGCCGGCGCATTGGACTGTGGGTCGCTCTGATAGCCTGGAACGGCGATCGGCGTGCAGACGCCTGCTGGGCCGCCGTTGTAGTAGGTGCACATGGCCCCGGTGCGGTATATGGGCGCGAGATTTGCAAATCCAACTTGATTGCCCGATGTATCGAGACCCAGCATCTCAGGGTTGGGCATGGTGTAATAGGTGCCCCCCGTAGGATGGCTGGCCCGGGTGCCCTCGTAGTTAAAGAAGAAGAAGAGCTTCTTATTGCTGCGCGGCGAGATTTTCGGAATGGGAATGTAGCCGCCGATATTGGCGCCGAACTGGTTGAACCTCAGAATGCCGCGAGCTAGTCCCTCATGGTTGCTGAACCAGTCGTTGGCGTCGAAGTCGGTATTCCGGTCGAATTCATAGAGGGTGCCGTGGAAGTGATCCGTTCCACTCTTCGTATCAACCAGAATCATTACACCGGGACTGCGTCCGTATTCGGCGTTATAGTTGCCGGTAAGTGTCTTGAACTGGCCCACCGCATCGATGCTCAGGTCGGTGTACTCTCCATCGTTGGCGCCGATGTCCGTGTTGATAACTCCATCGAGGAAGAAGTTATTGTCGGTACCGCGCATCCCGTTGACATAGAAATCGTCTGTCTGGTTGAAGACCAGCCGGAATTGAGAGCTGTTATTAGTCACCACGCCGGCTGTGGTCGTCAGCAAGGATTCGAAGTCCCGTCCGTTGAGAGGTTGTTCAAGGACCTGGCGCTCGTCGATGACCGCGGAGTTGTTGGAACTGGTGGTGTCGATCACGGGGGTCTGGGAGGAGACAACGACCGTTTGGGAGGCTTGCCCGATCGCCATCCGCAACTGGCCCAGTCCGAGTGTCTGATCCTGATCGAGGATCAGGCCATCGCGGTCCAGTGTCTGCATGTTGGGAGCAGTAATCCGGACACTATAGGTGCCTGGAGGCAGGGCCAGCAGCTGGAATGTTCCCTCGGAGTTGGTCACCGTGGTCCGGGTTACGTTTCCGGTTGCAGTGTTGGTAACCCGAACCTGTGCCTGCGGCATAACGTTTCCGGAAGGGTCGACAATGGTCCCGTTGATGCTGCCGGTCTGAGCCTGCACGCTGATGGCGGAGAGCGCGGCCAGGGCCAGGACCGCCAGACCGAGCCGCAGGATTAGACCTAAATCGAGGATGCTCCGTTTGGAGCGTGGCACATGAGCGAGGAACGCGGCAGTGCCTCTCTCCGCGATTTGAGGGGCGTGGAAGCCAGGGTTCAGGTCGCAATTCACACAGTGACCCGATGCAGTTCGCGTCATAGCCTATCATCCTTTCGGA
This sequence comes from uncultured Acidobacteriota bacterium, assembly GCA_963825195.1. Classification (GTDB taxonomy): domain Bacteria; phylum Acidobacteriota; class Terriglobia; order Terriglobales; family Acidobacteriaceae; genus Palsa-343. The sequence continues at coordinate 298,484 of CAWGSD010000005.1, read as the reverse complement.
GTTCCGGGGACTGAATGCGGCGGGACAACGCTCGATGCTGGTGGGTACCACTAGTTTCGAATTGCGCGACAATAAAACGATTTGGTGATGGTTGTCAACTGCTGCATGGTATCGGCAGCCCTGAGAGTCAATTCATGCAGATCGCTGCTGTTCCAGGCGGACTCCGCTGGATCTCCGAGTCCATGATCCATGAGAGACGCGACCGTATCGCAGGATTTGTCCACACCCGCCCAGCGAACACGGTTGCCACTGCCCGCTTTGAAGGGGATCATCGAAATGGTGCCCGAGGGGACACCCTGCAGTCTGAGCAAATTCGAAGAAATCCCGGCTCAATCAGGATATCAATCGGTCGTTTGCCATTGATCAGTTTCGTTGGGCTGACACCGGCAGCAAGCACACGCCGGATGCCGTCCGGCGAGTGCACCTCGAATTCTCCCAGTAGATCGGCTTCGGCAGGCATAGCTACTCCCGTTAGCAAAGTTAAAGCTGGTGCTCACGACAACATACCTGGCTTAGTCGATGCGGGGCAATGTTGAAATAACGACTGGGAATGCCGATTAACCATCCACAACCCAGAAATCGTGAAGTCCTGAGCTCTGCTGATCGTTGTCCGTTTTCATCACGTCCGTCAGGCCATCAGCTTGTCCAGTGTCACAGGCAGATCGCGAATGCGCCTGCCGCATGCGTTATAAATTGCATTCGCCACGGCCGCGCCGGTCCCCGTGATGCCAATTTCTCCGATGCCCCGCGCCCCCAGCGGCGCGTGTGGATCAGGAATGTTGGTCCAGATGATTTCAATCGCAGGGACATCCATGTGAACCGGCAGGTGATAGTCAGAGAGGCTGGGATTCATGATGCGGCCGTTGCGCTCGTCAAACTGCGTTTCTTCCATCAGGGCAAGGCCGAGACCCATGATGATGCCCCCGCGGAACTGACTCGCCGCAGTTTTTGGATTCAGAATCCGTCCGCAGTCGAAGGAACCGAGAAAGCGATTCACGCGTGTCTCCCCGGTAATCGCATTCACTTTGACTTCGGCGAACATAGCACCGAACGAGTGCATGGACCAGTGGCCAACCTCGAGCGGCGCCGATGCCTGCGCTTCGGCGACAACTTCATTGCGCTTTGCGTGGGCCAGAATCGCAGCATAGCTCTCCCACCGCCGGGGATCGTCGACTTTGCACAGGCCGCCATCGCGGCTGGCGATTTCATCCGGCGACAGGCCGTGCAGCGGAGACTTCTCACTGGCCAACTCCAGCAACTGCCTGACCAGTTCACGATGCGCGGCGATGACGGACGCACCGATGGATGCGGTCTGTGACGATCCGCCCGCGAGGAAGGTACCCGCGAAGTCCGAATCGCCATAGTTGACCCGAACGCACTCCATCGCCAGCCCAAGCCGCTCGGCGGCAGCCATGGTTTGTGTGGTGGCCGTTCCCATGCCCATCTCGTGGGCGGCGACATCGACCGTCGCGCAGCCGCTACTGCTGAGAGTGATGCGAGCTCCACCACCGGGCATGCGGTAATAAGGATAGGTAGCCGTGGCACAACCCATCCCGATGAGCCATTCTCCTTCGCGATGCGTTCCGGGAACAGGGTTTCGTCTGTTCCACCCGAACTTCTCGGCGCCTGCACGATAAGCCTCAACGATATGCCGCGAGGAAAACGGTTTGTCTGAGGTGGGATCCTTTTCCGGTTCGTTTCTCGTCCTCAGCTCAATCGGGTCGAGGCCCAGCTTCTCCGCAAGCTCGTCTACGGCGCATTCCAAAGCGAAGGTCCCAATGGATTCGCCCGGTGCCCGCATGAACGTGTTCGCGATCATGTCCATGTCGGCGACCTGCTGCGCGAGCTTGAAGCTGCGGGCGGCATAAGCATGGCGGGCGGGAAAGGTGAACTGCTCCGGACAGTCATTGTGCGCGGTCATGGCCGCTATACCGGTGTGAATCAAGGCGGCGAATTTGCCGTCTGCGTCAGCACCAATCGCGACGCGCTGTTCAGTCGTGGTGCGGCCTCCGACGGTGCGATAAACGCCCTCGCGCGAGAGAACCATCCGCACCGGGCGTCCGGCGAGTCTTGCGGCGGCTGCCGCCAGCACATGACACTGCCAAAGAGTCTTTCCCCCAAAGCCACCGCCCACGTAGGGAGAAGAAATGTGGACCTGTTCTTCCTTCAACCCGAAGACCTGGGCCAGCGTCCACGCCGTCTGTTTCACCGCCTGGGATGCATCGTGGATGAACAGTTCCTCTGCCTTCCAGTCGAGCGTCACCGCATGCAGTTCAATCGCGTTGTGGTTGTGACGCGGCGTGCGGTACATAGCATCCACCTTGAACGGAGCCGCCGCCAGGGCTGCTTCTGCGTCCCCAATCTCTACCTTGGGAGGCTCGCCCAGAACGGACTCCGGGAAGCGGGCATGAGTCTTCGCTTCGGCGAATTCCACCATCGCCCTTTCCGGCTCGTAGCTCACGCAGATGAGTGACTTTGCATAATCTGCCTGTTCCTGGGTTTCCGCGAGAATGACCGCGACGGTCTCTCCGTTCCAGTGGATGGAGTCGTCCTGCATGATCGGCAGATCGCTCGGCCCCGCAGCCCGGGGACTGGTGTTGAAGAGCGGCGTTGGCTTCATCTTCGGCGCGTTGCGATACGTCATTACCAGCACGACGCCGGGCGCGGCCTCCGCGTCCGTTGTATCGAGGACTCGAATGCGGCCTCTGGCAATGGTGCTGTACGCGAGCGCGGCGAAGACCATGCGGTCGGCTTCGAACTCGGCGGCAAAGGGAGCCTCGCCCTTCACCTTCAGTTGGCCGTCGAGGCGTGAGACAGGATTACCGATCAGGCCGTGCTTTTGGCCGATCAATGGATCGGGTTTGCCTCCGGGAAGCCAGCTGTCCGGCGCGACCTCGATGGCCTTCTTCATCACGGCCTGCGCTGCTTTCTTGATGGCGCTCATGCCCGATCCTCACTCAGCTCCCCGAGCACCGCCACGATGGTGCGCTTTGCGAGCTCAATCTTGAATGCGTTATCGCGCAGTGCCTTTGCTATCGATAGCTCGGCCTCAGCCGCTGCGCGGAAGTTCTGCTCTGTGGCGGGCTTGCCTTTGAGTGCTGCTTCGGCAGCCCATGCGCGCCACGGTTTGTGAGCGACCCCACCCAGCGCCAGGCGGACATCCTTCACTTTGCCGTTGTCGACCTCGATGGCTGCCGCGACCGACACCAGAGCAAAGGCATAGCTCGAGCGATCCCGTACTTTGCGGTAGGTGGACCGCTGCGAAAACGGGAAGGGGCGGATCTCGACGGCCGTGATCAGCTCGCCGGGCTCGAGGGCCGTCTCCACTTCAGGATGCTCTCCTGGCAACTGGTGAAATTCCGTCAGCGGAAGCGTTCGTTCTCCGCCGCTGCCTTTGAGGTGCACGATGGCGTCCAGCGCCGCGAGCGCGACACACATGTCGGAGGGATGCGTGGCCACGCATGCCGGCGAAGCGCCGAGGATGGCATGCATCCGGTTGAACCCATCGATAGCGTCGCAGCCCTGCCCCGGCGATCGCTTGTTGCACCGCGATCCGTCGTCATCATAGAAATATGCGCAGCGCGTTCGCTGCAGCAGATTGCCGCCCACCGTCGCCATGTTGCGAATCTGCGCAGAAGCGCCGGCCAGGATTGCGCGGGCGAGAACCGGGTAGCGCGTCCTCACGGCAAAGTGCTCGGCGACGGCGGTATTGCGCGCGCCAGCTCCAATCAGCAGACCCCCGCCTTCACTCTCCTCGATCGATTGCGACAGTCCGGTTACATCGACCAGCGTCGACGGCTTTTCGAGCGTCTCGCGCATCAGGTCCACGAGGTTGGTGCCGCCGCCAAGATATTTTGCGCCGCTCTCACCGATCAGCCGCAGCGCTTCGGCGGTGTCGTTGGCGCGTTCGTAGCCAAAGGGATTCATTCCGCTGCCTCACCATAGACCTCGGTGATGGCGTCGACGATGCCGTTGTACGCCCCGCAGCGGCAAAGGTTCCCGCTCATCCGCTCGCGCAGTTCGTCGTGGCTGAGAGATATATTTTTCTCGGAAAGATCGGCGCTGACGTGGCTGGGCACGCCGCGCCTGATCTCGCGCACCATCCCGATAGCCGAACAAATCTGGCCTGGCGTGCAGTAGCCGCACTGAAATCCATCGTGGTCGATGAACGACTGCTGGAGCGGATGCAGCCCATCCTCAGAGGCGAGCCCTTCCACCGTAGTGATCTCTCGCCCCTGGTATTGCACAGCCAGTGCAAGACAGGAAAGGATGCGCTCGCCGTCGACGAGAACAGTACACGCGCCGCAGGCGCCCTGGTTGCATCCCTTTTTCGAACCATGCAGCTGGAGGTGATCGCGCAACAGATCCAGCAGAGAGGTTCGCGTGTCAAATTCCAGCTCGACGCGCTTGCCATTGATGACAAAGTGCATAGAAGCTCCGCGAATAATTTAGATGCAAACCAGACAGGTGCGGCCCGTGATGGATATCAGCCCGTTGCGCTCGTCTAAGCTCTTTCAGGGAGTGTCTGGTTCGTCGGCTGGACGTTCGTAACGAAGTGGTGATGCCGGTTTGCCGGTTAATCATCCACGCCCCGGAGATCCGCAATTCATCAGCACTCAATGGGGGCAGTGACGACGATGCACTCTTTGATCAATCTGCGGTTCTGGAATTCCCCGGCGCCCGCCCCTCTCTTCGCGGGATTCTCGTTCGCCGGATCTGGTCAGTCGGTCGGCAGGAAGATCGAAAATGCAGTTCCGCTGTGGCCAGGGCGGGTGCTGGTGCGCATCGAGATAGAGCCTTCGTGCTTCTGAACGATTCCCTTGCTCACCCAGAGGCCGAGGCCGGTACCTTTCTCCTTCTTCGTTGTGAAGAAGGGCTCGAAAATCTTGACCGCGACGGCGGGGGGAATGCCGGGGCCATTGTCGGCCATCATGATGCGCACCCCGCGGCGCGCCGACTTCTTCCAGTCGCGGCTGTCCGAAATGCGAATGCGGATCTTACCAGCCCCCGCTTCCAGCGCGTTGACGATCAGGTTCGCGAAAAGCTGACGCAACTCGCCGGCGAAGCCGCAAATGCCGGCCCGGGCGCGGCTCTCCACTTCAACAGCGGTGCCCTGTAACTCCGCCCGGTGCGAGAAAAGTCGCGCGGCCTCGTCGATTACCTGGACGAGATCAACATGAGCCGCCGTCGCATCCACGCGGTAGAACTCAAGCGTCTGTTTGGCAATGTGGGAGACCCGGTTGATCTCTTTCCCCATCATTTCCACGTGTGCGCGTCCCTCGTGTGAGAGGTTCTCCTGTTTCAGCAGGTACCAGAGGTTGACAATTGCCTCGAGGGGATTATTGATCTCGTGCGCAATCGTCGCCGCCATTCGCCCCGCGGCTGCCAGTTTCTCGGAGCGGCGCAACGCCTCCGTTTCCGCACTGAGCCGGCGCCGCAGCCGCGTGTTCTCAGCCATGCTGTCGAGCAGACGCCCGACAGGGTCATCCATGCCATCGCTGAAGCCCTGGAAAATCTCCGTCGGTATGTAATAAGGGTTCTCGCACACCTCCCCTTTGAAGACGAGCCGCGGATGGGTGTGGATCACGTGCATCAGGGTTTCGGGACGGAAGCGGCGGCGGTTGTACTGGCAGATACCGGCCATGTTGTAGCCGGCGAAGAACGTGTTCACCTTGCACTCGTACTCGATCAGGCGGCCGTCGGCGTTGCCTGCCGGGCCGAGGGCCCAGGTCATCTCGCCCGACGCGCGTAGGGCGTGGAAGCCTTCTTTTTTCGCATCCTCCACCGCCTCAGCAAGGAAGCCGATCATCCAGTCCGGATCGAAGTCGCCGTTCTTCAGGTAGGCGTCGTGCTTGGTGATGATGGCGAGCGCGCCGGTGGCCGTGGCCGCATCGACATCGACGCCGTGATGCTCCATGGCAGCAATAACCGTCTCAGGGTTGCTGTCGTCGACGATGAACACGCTCTTCTCGCCCCGCTCCATGCCGAGGCGAAGAAACGGAACGATGATGTCGAGTTGCTCTTCCTGATTGTCGTAGATGAGCGCAAGATGATCGTGGATTTCGCACGAAGCAAGCTGCGTATTCTCAGGAGACCAATTGCGGAGGAACCGAGGTAGCGGAGTGACAGACCCGGTGGTTATCGGCTCGGTTGCGGCTGTGCCCATGTTGTGCCCCTTGCAGACTCAGATACGAGCGTCTTCGTAGCCATGTGCTGTTGAACAGGAATCGGATGCGGAAACGACCTCCAGGGATGTCTGCCCGGTCTGGTTCGGCTCGCATGTTCTGTTCAGCCGTGGAGGATGGCCCGCAATGAGGCCGGCGCAGATCCGAGCCGCGTGACCGAATTACCCCGATCCAGCCGCGGCCTCCCGTGATTCCCGCCCGGCCGGTTATCCGGCATACCCTCAACCGACCCTGTCCTGGAGGGTCCCCGCCAACCGGTGATCTTTTTTCTGCCCCTCGCTGTCAACAAACTCACCGGAACGCGAAAACTCCTGACGCCGCGACCCGCTCTGCCGAATCTAAAAGGCCCAACTTCTACCAGCAAACGAAGGGACCGGAATGGCAACCGTCGAAATGGATTTTCTGCGCGGCGAATTGGAGGAGCGAAAAAGCCGCCTTGAGGCCGTCCTCGCGCGTACGCCGGGTGAGCCGAACCTGGAAGCCCTGTTGCGGGAAGTGGATTCCGCGCTGGATCGATTCGCCGCCGGCACCTACGGCCTGTGCGAAGTCTGCCACGACACCGTCGAACGCGATCGACTCCTGGCCGATCCCCTCCTTCGCTACTGCCTCGACCATCTCACCGAGGGCGAGCGCGCCGCGCTGCAGCGCGATCTCGACCTTGCCTCTGAACTGCAGCGAGGTCTCCTGCCGCCTGCCGATCTCACTGTGCACGGATGGGAAACCAGCTATCACTACGCCCCCCTCGGACCGGTCAGCGGCGACTATTGCGACCTTTATCCATGCCACGGACGCCTCTTCTTCATGCTCGGCGATGTCTCCGGCAAGGGCGTGGCGGCATCCATGCGCATGACCCAGCTCCACGCGCTCTTCCGCAGCCTCATCGGCATCGGGCTCCCCCTGGCGGAGATCGTGGCGCAGATCAACCGCTTTCTGTGCGACAGCGGGTTGGCCGGGCGATACGCCACCCTGGTTTGCGGGTGTGCCCAGCCGAACGGCCAGGTGAGCTCTTTAACGCGGGCCATCTGCCCGTGATGGCCGTCGAGCGGGGCGGGGTGCGGCTGATGGAGTCGACTGCGTTTCCCCTGGGAATGTTTCACGACGCTTTGTTCACCTCCGCCATCCTTCAGTTAGGTGCCGGCGATCTCCTGTTCCTCTACACCGATGGCCTTTCCGAAGCCACGGGCGACAGCGGCGAATACGGCATCGATCGTCTGCAGCTTCTCCTCGGCCGGCAAACCGCGTCCTGCGCGGCCGCCGTCATCTCCGCCTGTCTCGATGACCTGCGCCGATTCGCCGGCGCCGCTCCCGGCCTGGACGACCTGACGCTGCTCGCCCTCCGTCATGGTCCATCCCCCGTCGCCGCAGTTGGCGCTGGCCCATCGATGGTGAAGTAGCTGGCGTCCGCGCGGCGTGATGGCCAATAAATCCCTATGTCGTCTCCATTCGGGCGCGCGGAGCCGCCTCTATGACCCATTCACGCTCTTGTTCAGGGCTGGGACGAGGCACATAAGAAGTGCGAGAGAGATAAACGCTCCCCGCAACCCAACGGAATGGGCTATAAAGCCCACCAACGCCGGCCCTGCAAGCATGCCTGCATATCCCGCACCGGTCGCAGCGGCAAGAGCAAGCGGGGCAGGCATTTCCCGTTGATTTCCCGCTCGCCGAAACAGAGTTGGCACTATGTTTGCTGCTCCAAGACCGATAAGGACGAACCCGGCCAGAGCGAGCGGAGTGTATTGCGAAGCAAGCAGGAGCACAAAGCCACAGACCGCCGTCAGTCCACTGAACAGGAATACCTTGCGATCGCCCAGCCGCGTTACCGCGCGATCCCCGGTGAGACGTCCTGTTGTCATGGCTATCGAAAACAGCATGTAGCCGACTCCCCCTCTGGCAGCCACGACCATCCTGGTGGTCACCAGCAATAGAGCACTCCAGTCGAGCAGCGCTCCCTCGACCAGAAATGAGACAAACGCAAGTAGGGCAATCACCAGAACAATACCGCGGGGCAGGACAAACAAGGGACCTGCGGTTCCATCGCTTGTTCGCAGCAGATGCGGAGCCGCCGCACTGAGAGCGGATGCGACCACGATGGAACCGATGATGGAACTGTGGAGCGGGGAGATATGGCTGGATAGCATGAGCGTCATAAATCCCGACCCTGCGAATCCTCCGATACTGAACAGCGCATGGAATCCCGACATCAGCGGGCGCGATAAAGCCCGTTCCACTTCCACCGCATGGAGATTCATGGCGACATCCAAAGAACCGAGGGACGCGCCAAACACCATAAGCGCTGCCGCGAGAGAGGCTGGACGATCCATGACCGCCAGAAGCGGAAGAAAGAACGATACGCCATAGCCACCAGCAAGGATGATGGGCTTGCTGCCAAATTTCGTCGCGAGGATTCCAGTAATTGGCATTGCGGCAACTGAGCCCGCTCCAAGGCAAAGAAGCAGGAATCCCAGGGTGCCGTCTCCAATCCCGAGGCGGGCCTTGGCGAAAGGAACAAGAGGAGCCCAACAGGCCACCCCGAAGCCGGCCGCGGCAAAACAGAGCCGCGTGGCCAGACGTGATTTTGAGTGATCAGCGACGGGTAACATGTCATACTCCCGTTGCGACGGATTGAAGTGGCTCGTCGGCAGTCAGAACGGTGGTACCGGCCTTTCCGAGTGTCGCTAAAAGAGGGGAGCAGGTATCGTGTGGAACAACCAACTCATGGCGGGCCGATGACGTGCGGTGCTCGGGTCTCAAGCTTGTCGAGCGTCACGAGGGCAGTTACTTTCTGGCTATGGGATAGCGGGACACGTTTGAAGTGAGAATCTGCAGGATTGAATCTTCGAAGCCCTAATTTCGAATAAACTGCGCCGGCGCCACGAAAGCAGCGATCGATATTCATTTTCTGCACGGCGAGAACAGTCTCGGCATCGATGCACTCGGCCAGATCAGCTTCTGCCGCGCCGACCATAAGGAATTTGAGCCCCTTCCGGCTAAGGACAGCATTCGCCACCGAAACTGAACTGGTCGAGATGGTCAGAAACTTGTTATCGATCATGAGGGGCGTCGGGCCAGGTCGGTTCTCACACCGTCCCGCCGGTGTACTGATGGTACACGATGTTGCATGTTTATGCCGGTTATTGCATGATCTTCTGGAGTGTTTTTCGCGTCGAGGTGACCATGTCTGCAAAGACTCTCATGCCCGCGGAACGGCAGAAAGAGATCCTGGAGCGTATCCGAAAGGATGGTCGGGTTCTGGCAATCGACCTGGCTCAGGAGTTTCAAACCTCCGAAGATACGATTCGCCGTGCTCTGCGCGATCTGGCAGCGCAGGGACTATGCACGCGTGTCTATGGGGGCGCCCTGGCCATGTCTCCAGCCTCCGGTTCCGCACTGCGGCGAAGGGTAGAATCCACCGACCGGAAACTCGCTCTGGGGAAAAAGATGGCTTCGATGGTGCGACCTGGTCAACTCCTCTTTATCGACGCAGGTTCGACCAACCTGGCCGCTGCCCGTTCCCTGCCCGAAGGCATTGGAGCAACGGTGGCTACGCATGACCCGACCATCGCCTCTGTCCTTGCAGGCCGGACGGACCTGACGCTCATTACCATAGGAGGGCAGGTCAATCCTCTCATCGGCGCCGCGGTCGACGGACAAGCCCTCCGCGTGATTCTTGGCATGCGCCCCGATCTTCTCTTTCTTGGACTGTGCGCGCTGGACGCAGACAACGGCATCGCGGCATTCTATAATGAGGACGCGCAGATGAAACGCTCGCTCATAGAGCAGTCCGGCTCAGTCGCTATGGCAGTGTTGAATGAGAAATTGTCTGCGTCAGCACCTTTCCATGTTAGCTCGGCCGATGCGGTAGCGGATCTCGTCGTCGAAGCCGATGCGCCGAGGCCCCTTATCTCAACCTTCAAATCCATAGGAGTGCGAATCCATTGGGCAGGAGCTCACAGTACGTGACCTCGTCGAGTGGAAAGGTACCGCAATGGATGTCAGCGAACACTACCGTGCGCGTGCCGGCCTCGAAGAAGGCGCTTAATGAAATCAAGCGTAGCCTCGGAGTCTCTCCGGGGCGCATGGAAATGTTCTTCCCGCTGCAGATATTAACGACGGAGACACCGAGGTACGCGATGGCGGGGCGCTTATCGCGACCGCCGACGAGTATGGGCAGCCTGCCCCGGTAAGTAGGGTCAAGCGAGGATGAGATCGGCTTGGACGTGGCGGAACAGTTCTTCAGCGGTCGTTTGATATGGCGTCTTCGTCACATTCTGTGAATGGACAGAACGGTGTGCAGTTTGTGCCGGATCCAGCGCTCGTTCGCGAACAACTGAGGCGGCTCGTTGCCCACCCATTGTTCACGAACAGCAAGCGATACCCGGTATTGCTCACCTACACTGTCGAGCAAACGCTTCTTGGCAATGCGAGCGAATTGAAGGAAAGGACAATTGGCATCGAGGCCTTTGGGCGCGAGCCCGTCTACGACGTCAATCTGGATCCGGTGGTTCGCACTGCGGCAGCCGAGGTTCGGAAAAGGCTCAGCCAATACTATTACAACCCTGATCACGCCGGGGAATTGGTAATCGAACTGCCGATCGGCTCCTATGTCCCGACGTTTCGGGAGCCAGCCGCCTCCCAGATGGGCTCCGCCGCGGAGCCTCTAGTCGACCAGAAAGTGGAGTCGCTTCCAAAGGATTCTGTTTTCCAGTCGCTCACGCACGCCAAAGCCGAACCGGCACATTCACGGCTCGTGACCCGCCACTGGATTCCGATTACCATCGCATTGCTCGTCGCCGCGCTGATCGGATTTAGCGTTGGTCGCGTGAGACTTCCGAGCCGGGCAGCAGGTGCCGGTGAACCCTCGAACATGTCGCGCTTCTGGCAGCCGATTACCGCAACTTCGAGCCGAATTACGTATTGTCTTGGCGTACCAACCGACTCTGTGGATCTCCAAATTCGGGAGTTCCCCGTTTCGGAGGGTGGCAGTCTTAATACGTACGATGTCATCACACTCGCCCGATCCCTTGCGCCTCTTGTTCCGAAGAATGGCCAATTTCGCGTGTTAGCGGCTTCGGATACTGGCTTTGCTCAATTGCGAGAAGGTCCATTCGTCCTGATTGGTGCATTCGATAATCCCTGGACGATGCGCATAACGCAGGATTTACCGATGGGGTTTGAATATGACAATCATGTCCGCAAGGTAGTGGATCGCAAGAGTGCGCCTAAAAAGATCTGGACACTTCAATGGCAGGTTCCCGGCAAGAGTCTCGCGCGCGACTACGCCATAGTCGCCCGACTTCATGACACGGTTACCGGTGAGCCCGTCATCATCCTGGCCGGCATCCTGGGAGAAGGGACCGAAGCAGCAAGCGAGGTCGTTTCGAATCCGGCGTACCTGGATGCAATGCTGCAAAAGGCTCCGAAGAACTGGGACCAGCTGAATCTCGAAGCCGTAATACAAGCGAATGTTATTGATGGCCATCCGGGGCCGCCAGCGGTCATCGCCGTCGAGACCTGGTGAATCGTTTCTACCTCAGAAACCTGTATCATACCTCCCCGGAAATCTGGTCCCACTTGAAATCTATCCTGTTGTAAATGCGAGATTTGTCGTCCTCTTGCCATGTCTGATGCACGATGCACCTAAAAAACTGCATAAGCTGCGCCTAGCCTGACTACCTGCGGAAGTCCGCAGGATTTCCGCCATGGACGGAAGGAGGCCTTCTATGAGCCGCATCCCTGGGTTCGCGCTCCTATTCATCTTGTCCTCGGTCACGCTGATGGCCGCGAAGAACTCGCAGACGTTTTACCTGAGTTCCGATGTCCGGGCGGGAAACGTTCAGCTACCTCGCGGAATATGCGAAGTGACCTGGAATACACCCTCAGGATCCCGAGTGCAGTTGACCATCAAGACGGATGACAGGAAGACTGTTACCGTTCCCGCCCTGGTGGTCGAGGGAAAGGAAGACAGAGCCGGTGTGGTCACTTCGGTTGTGAACGGCGTTACATACCTGGTCGAACTTCGCACCAGGAATGCCAAGTTCGTCTTTGGAAACGGCGCAGATGCGTCGAAATGAGTTTCGTCGGTGCCCAGCACACGGCGGAATAGCGTTTATGTAGCCGATCGGGCAGGAACGAATTTTTTCATTACCCTCGTGTGAAGAGCTTTGGAGACCCATGCAGAATTGCAAGTCTGGTTCTTACCTTCTTCTCGCCGTTATTGCGGTTCTCGCGCTCATCTCTGCAGCATCCATCGCAGCGGCTCAGAACAATGACCGGCCGTGGATGAATCCCAGCCTTTCGCCGGAAGAGCGGGCCGAGCTGGTTCTGAAACAGCTCACTCTCGAGGAAAAGCTGGCGCTGCTACATGGGAATGGCATGGCCCATGCGCCCCAATGGCAGATGCCGCTTTCATCCCTTTCGAATGGCGGCGCGGGATATGTGGAAGGTGTAAAACGCCTCGGCATCCCGCCTTTGGTTATCTCTGATGCGGGTTATGGAGTGAGAGACAGCGGTGCGAACGGTAGATATTCGACGGCTATGCCGTCGAGCCTGGGTGCGGCAGCGAGTTGGGATCCGGATTCAGCCTGCGAGTTTGGAACTGTGATCGGCAGGGAGCTTCGAGCGCAAGGGTTCAATATGACGCTGGGAGGCGGAGTCGATCTGACCCGCGAACCCCGCAATGGCCGCAATTTTGAATATGCGGGGGAAGATCCGCTCCTTGCCGGCACCGTGGTAGGCAACCTGATGAAATGCGAACAGGAGCAGCATGTGGTCGGTGACATCAAGCACTACGTGATGAACGACCAGGAGACGGGACGCTTCTTTGTCAACTCGGTCATCTCCAGGCGAGCGATGCAGGAGTCCGATCTGCTCGCCTTTCATATCGCCATCTCCATCGCGAATCCTGGTGCAGTGATGTGTTCCTACAACCGGATCAATGGTGACTTCGGTTGCGAGAACCCGTACACGCTTCACGACGTACTCAAGAAAGATTGGGGCTTCAAAGGATTCGTCATCTCCGACTGGGGAGGAACTCACAGCACAGCGAAGGCGTCTGCAGCAGGTCTCGATCAGGAACAACCGATGGCAGACTTCTTTGGTCCGAAGCTAAAAGAAGCAGTGGAAGCCGGAAGAGTGCCGATTTCAGAAATTGACGACCATGCTCGGAGAGTTCTCTACGCTGAATTTCTGTCTGGCATCGTCGACTTCCCGCCTCAGAAGAGCGTCGTCGATGTGGAGAAGGGCTTCGAAGTCGCGCAACGTGTTGAGGAAAAGAGCATCGTCCTGCTGAAGAATAGTTCGACAGTCCTTCCGATTGTGCCGTCGACGGTTCACAGCATTGCGATCATTGGCGGGCACGCAGATGTCGGGATGATTTCCGGCGGAGGGTCAGCGCAAGTGGATCCGCCGGGCGGAAACGCGATTATGCCTCCGGGCAAAGGCGCGACAATCTGGCAAAAACCCGTATGGTTCCCAACCTCTCCTTTGAAAGCGCTCCAGGCGAAACTGCCGAACACAAACATTGAATTCGATCCGGGAACAGATGCGAGGTCGGCAGCGAGTTTGGCCAGGAGCACCGATTTAGCGATTGTGTTTGCGTATCAGTGGCTGTCGGAGGACATGGATGTGCCGAGCCTCTCGCTTCCTGACAATCAGGATGCGTTGATCGAGCAGGTAGCGTCGGCGAATCCGCACACCATCGTCGTGCTGGAGACCGGAACTGCTGTGACTATGCCTTGGATCGACGAGGTGGCCGGTGTTGTCGAGGCTTGGTACGCCGGCAGCTCGGGACACAAGGCGTTGGCGGACGTACTTGTTGGGGACGTCAATCCATCCGGCAAACTTCCGCTGACGTTCACCAGCAGCGAAGCGGACCTGCCGCACCCAGATCGTCCCGAGATTCCCCCTGCGAGTCAGGCTCATGCTGGAGATGTAGCGGACAACGGAGCTCCTTCTTCGAACGCTTCTGCGCACACAGGCTACGCTGTCCACTACGACGAAGGTGGCGCAGTTGGTTACAAGTGGTTCGAAGAGCAGCACAAGAAACCGCTGTTTGCCTTCGGCTTCGGTTTGTCTTACACGACCTACGCATACTCCGGCCTGAGTGTCGACTCAGGCACGAAGACGGTGCGCTTCACTGTCGGGAACACTGGAATACGACCCGGGACCGAGATCGCCGAGGTCTACGCACGGCTTCCGAGGGGCACAGACGAACCTTACAAGCGGCTGGTGGGATGGACGCGGGTCGCACTCGCACCCGGCGAATCGAAAGCAGTTTCTGTTGCGATTGACGACCGCGTATTGAAGACATTCGATGAGGAGAAGAATGCCTGGAATGCAACACCGGGGAATTATCAAGTCCTGGTCGGTGGATCGTCGGACAACACGCCGTTGACAGGGACTCTCGTAATTCGCTGAATTCGTGTGATCGTTGTTTCCCTCTGAACGTGAACTGGATCCCAACGAAGATGCGCGGGAATGCGGCTCCGAGACTGAACTGTGGACATTGATTTCTCTACTTATTCCATTCGTGATTTTTTGTCGCATGGCTTGTCTTGAAGTATTACGACGGGCCCGTCCGCTCCTGGCTGAGCCGGCGTTACGGGATCGAGCGGGCGACATTCAAGGTTCCCGGACAGGCAGGAGAAGCACGATGATGTCGATATTGAAGAGGCTCGTACGTTCTGCAGGCCCATTACTTACACTTGGATTGGTGCTCACAACACCACTCCTTGCGCAGGAGCAAGCCGCTTTTGGCTGGCATGGTCTTTTGCGCGACAGTGCTGGCGCGCCGATCGCAGATGCCAAAGTGAAGCTGACGGGTGCGGCCACGGCCGAAACCTACACTGATGCCGACGGAAGCTTCACGCTTTCCGGACTACGTGGCGGGCAATACAGGCTCGCAATCATCGCCGAGGGCAAGACCGCCGCCTACGCCCAGGCTATTACTCTGGCTTCCGACGCTCCGCCTGTTGTGATCACGTTGTCGAGCCGGGGCGAAATTACTGTGGCGGCGCAGCAGGGCACAGGTGCAACGGGCGGCGAAGCACTTTCCGGCCAGGCAGTGAGTTCTCTACCTCTGAACGGCCGTGACTTCAGTACTTTGTTGCTCCTGGCAGCAGGCACTATGACCGATACAAACGGCGCGACGAATTTTACCCAGCAGTTTGCAATCAACGGCCAACGCGGCGTGGAGGCGACATTTGCCATGGATGGCGCGGACATCAGCGATCCCGAGATGGGTGGCAGTATCATGCCGAACTTCAACGTAGACGCCATTCAGGAACTGCAATCGAGTTCGGGTTGGATGCCGGCTGATATCGGCCGTGGAGCATCCGGTTTCACAATCATCATCACTCGCTCCGGAGCGGCTGGCTTCCACGGCTCATTTTTTGAGTTCGTGCGCAACTCAGCGTTTGACGCGCGCAATTTCTTCGATCATCCGACGCCTGCATACCCGGGACGCATTCCCCCGTTCCGTCGTAACGAATTCGGATTCACCAATGGCGGCCCCGCTTACATCCCTCATCTCTATGACGGGCGTAAGCGCACCTTCTACTTTACTGAGTACCAGGGCTTTCGTCAGGTGCTGGGCACCACTCAGGTCATGCCGCTGCCCACCGCTGCACAACGGCCTTCAGCAGGCTCAAATATCGTCTCCGACACGGTGAGTTTTCCCGACGGCACAACAGATTCATTGGCCATTCCCGTGAATCCGTCCATCGCTGCGATACTGGCTCGATATCCGCTGCCGAATCTTCCTACTGGTTCCTTCGGTGCGAATACCTATGCAACCGCTTCGAAGGTGACCACCAACGCCGATCAGTTCTCGTTGCGCATCGACCACAAGCTGTCAGCAAGGAACCAGTTCTTCGCGCGCTTCACGATGGACAACCTGACGGGGCCGACGACCAACCCGGATCAGACAGCGATCGATCCCGCCTTCGCCGTCGAGTACCTCGATCGGCAGCGCAACGTCGTCGGGACGCTAACGACGACGTTCACGCCAAAGCTCGTGCTCGAGTCCTCGCTCTCGATAACCCGATCCACCCCTGGTTTTCCTACCCCCGATTACACGGACCCCGCGGTGAAGTTTGAAGACGGTCTCTTCGAAGCCTTCAACAGCGCCGGCGGATCAGTGATGCAGGCCTACGGCAACCTGTTCCAGGAACAGGAGAACATCAGCTACACCGCCGGACAACACGCTCTGAAAGCGGGCTTCGAGGTCAGGAAGAATGTGGACAGCACCTATTTCGGCATTTCGCCGAACGGGGAGTACGATTTCGGCGGCGGTACCGCCTACGCAACGGAAGCGATCGCGTCCGCCAGTGGCAAGCACAACATCAACGTAGGTGATCCTCTACCGGATACGCTCTCTGGTTTGCTCTCAGGTTCGCCATTTGCCTATATCGTATCCGTCGCGCCTCCAGGTGTTTCAGGTGGTGCACACATCGGTCCGGCTGCTATCAACCGCAGCGACTACAACGCCTATGTCGAAGACACCTGGAAGGTTACTCCAAAACTGACGCTGGACTACGGTCTGCGCTGGGAGTTCTACACCCCGATCACCGAGCGTGCACATCGCAGTGGCTCCTTCCGCACACTGAATGGAACCCTGGACTATGTTGTCAACCCTCAGCCCGGATATTCAACCAGCTGGAATGGATGGGGCCCGAGGGTACAAATCTCCTGGGCGCCGCTTAAGAACCTTACCGCGCACGCAGGTGGAGCGGTGACGGTAATCCCGCCTAACATCTGGCAAGATAACATGCTCACTGGTTCTACACCTTTCGCGATCTACCCGCGGCGTCAATCCTCATCGAGCGCGCCACTTGCGTATGGGTTCACAATCACCCCATCGATGCTGCCCATTGCCTACGACCTGAGCGGCAATGACATTCTGGCGAAGGGAACTAAGAATATTCCTGCCAACACGCCGATGGACGTGGACCGCTACGAGAAGGATTTGGCCAACGTGACCTCCTCGGGTGCGGTGAGTGCTCTGAATCTCTCCGGGATCGATGCCAGGTTTGGCAACGGCACACTCTATACCTGGACACTCGGCCTCGAGCGCAGGATCGCCAACCTGACTGCGGACCTGGGCTACGTGGGAACTGCGGCTCAGAAGCTTCCGCGCATCTCTTTTCCAAACGCCTATCCCGGCGCTACCCCTGGGTTCGCACCCTACACGCAATTCAACTCCGCGGGCGACGTAACCGGCGGCTTTGGGGTGATGAACGTGATGACCAATGATGTGCACTCCAACTACAACGCGCTGCAGGCTTCGCTATTCGGTACCGTGGGTCACGGCGGACCCGGCATGCAGGCCTCGTACACGTGGGGTAAGTCGATCGACACTACTTCGATAGTGCTGAGTGGTACGGGTTCAACGGGTGCTACTACCTCCGGAGCGTCACAGGACCCGTTCAATCTTCGCGCAGAGAAGGGACCCTCTTCTTTCGACGTGAGCCACAGCTTTGGGCTGAGTGTGGCGCAGGACTTACATCTGCAAAATACAAATTTCTTAAGTGCTGTTCCCCGCAGCATTACCTACGGTTGGGAACTGCTCTCGATCTCATCCATCTCCTCCGGCGCACCCTTCACGGTTTACTCGGGAGTCCAACAGACCGGAGCAGGTAGCAACGGCGTGGATCGTCCGGACCAGATCGCTGTGCCGCAGCTTTCCACGGCGCGCAGGAACCGTCAGGATTACTTCGGCATGGGAGCCGCGAATGCAAGCACCTATTTTGACATTCCGATTCACATCGCCGGCGACATTGGGCCGAACCAGGGACGCTTTGGCACGCTGGGCCGCAATACCTTTCGTGGGCCCGCGTATTACGATTACGACTTCGCAATGATCAAGGACACGCCCTTCGGAAGGAGAGCCTCCGGCCCGGAACGCATGGATGTCCAGTTCCGCGGAGAGTTCTTCAATCTGTTCAACATCGTCAACATGGGGCTTCCCTCGAACATCCTGACTGGATCTGGTTTCGGCGAAATTTCCAGGACGGCCGGCACTTCGCGGCAGATTCAATTGTCGCTCAAGCTTATCTACTGATCGAGACCGCCTGACATTGAATGCCGCAGGACCGGTGTACAACCATTTCAATCAAATTTGTGCTTTCAATCGTGAGCCCTTCGCTGTATCAACAAGGCTGAGGGTTTGTTGTGAAGCATCGCGAGAGAGGCTTTGCGTTTCACCCATGTCGGACTACTTAGCAACCGACGCAGTATCCAATCGGCCACCCCGGATCCACTCCAGAATTGTCCGGTACTGCCAGCTCTGCTCGTTTCCCTTCCACCGCTGGCCTCCATTATGCGTAGCCAGATAATCTCCCACATTTCCCGCACTATCCGTAGGCCGCGTCGGCTTGATCAGCATCAGGCTCTTGGTTGGATCGCTGATATTCACCACATGCATCGCGTACTTATAGTTCTCTTCGCTGTCCTGATCCGAGAAGACTCCCTGATCGTTGGGCGGACGCAACTTGAAGATCACATGACTGGCATGGCAGAACACACAAGCCTTCCCATCCGCGCCCTGCGTCGCCAGAATCGGCTCAATCTTCGCTACGAAGTAGTTAAAGTCCAGCACCGACCCGGGCTGAACATCCTTCAGTGCCTCGCTCAGCTTCTTTCCTTCCAGCACGCTCGACGCAATCAGCTTTAACCGCGGATTGCTGTCATTCTGTAACTGCTTCATCGCGGCGTGAAACTCCGGCAGCTGCTCCACCCCGTTCACTTTGCGCAACACATCCAGCCCCGCCGCCCGCACATTGTTGTCGGGGCTGCGCAAACTAGCCAGCACGGTATCCAGCACCAGTTTGTTATCCAGTAAATCCGTGGGCTTCTTCACCGCCACCAGGTTCTTATTCAGGAAGTAAGCCTGATCCTGCGACACCGCGCCACCCGCAACTCCCAAATGCCGGCTTAGAAACTTAGGATCCCCCACTTCCTCTACAAACACACCCATTCCCTGAGGATTCAAATTCGCAAATGCCATCTTCACCAGCGGCGCTGTCTGCGCGTCTCCCAGGAAATGCTCGAGGCAAACCCGAACCGCCGCTCGCTGCACCTCGGGATTCGTATCATTCAATCCAGCTAGCACCTGGTCCCGGATTGCCGGCTCCTGCATCAACCGCTGGAACGACGAAGCCGCATTCAGCACCTGCGCATAATTCGCCGGCCGCGGTTGTTGTTCCAGCAGCCCCCGCAGCGCTGCCAACACCTCCGGCTGTCGCCCCCAGGGGGAATCGCCCGGCAGCGCTGCCAGCAAGGGCAGCACCACCGCCTGGCTATCAGGATTGCCCTGCTTCACAATCTCGACCACCTTGCTGACCAGATGCGGATCGGGAGCCGACGGCGCATCCAGATTCAGGATTCCGCGCTGCCCATCCTCGTAGACATACCGCACCGTCTGCCGCACCTCGACATTCGGATCCTCGGATAAGTTCAGTGCCGCCAGGGTAAACCGCTCATCGCCGGCCCCGCTCAGCGTGCTCCCCGCCTTCAGCACTTCGATCTTCATGCTGTCGTTGGCGTCTTCCAGGCACGCCAGCAGGGCATTCTCCAGCTCCGGACCGGAGCTCTTGAAGAAATGGATCAAGTCGCTGTCGTTGCCTACCCGAGTCTGGAAAAATCCGTTGTGTACGTCGTATTTGAAATCGACCGCCTCGCGATACGGCGGATATTCATAACCCGCACGATGCAGGTCGGGTACGCCGCTGACGTACTTCGTCAGCACCGCCGGCAGACCAATGGAGACCGTGTTCTCTTTGAGCGCAGGCAGAGCGTAGTGCCGCACATGAAAATCCCAAAGCGCATTGAGGATCCCTTCCCGCCCCAATGGGGTACCCTCGCGCAGCACCTTTGCCAGCACCTGTGCCTGGTCGCGCACCACCGCTTCGTAGCCCGCGCCAATACGGTCTTTGTCATCGTCCGTGGCGCTGGCCCGCACCCACGCGGTCAGGTACCCGGTGTTCTCGTCGAGCAGGTCGTAGATGCTCTCCTCGAGACCCCTGCGGACCATTCCATCGGTCTCGATGTTCAGGCGTGTGGCCAAAGTTTCAAGCGTACTGCGGCGCACATCCGGCTGGTCCACTTGCCAGTAGTACCAGCGCCATAATCCTGAAGCCGCCTCAAAGCGCACGTAGGGGACAGGATCGTTAATGTCGCGTTCGAGAGCAGCGAGGAGCTCTTTATCCCCCGTCAAATCTCTAAAGTGCTGGTTGAACACACGCGCCGCACCCCATCGGACACGCGCGTTCAGCGAGCCCAGGGCGGCGATCAGCAGCGTGCGCCCCTGAGGAGCGGCCTCCTGCCGCCGAGACAGAATCATCCTGACCGCATAAGCCGCGCTCGACTGGACCATCTTTGTCTGGTCGCCGAGGGCTTTCATCAACTCCGGCAGGGATCCGGCATCCGCCATGTGGCCGATCGCGCGCGCGGCCGCTTCACGCGCCAGTGGCTGATCGCTTTGGGTCAGCACTTCGCGGATTTGTTTCAGCACCGGCTCAGGAGCCGGGTCCCAGTACTGGTCCAGCTGCGACAGCAGCAGCGGCAGGTTATTCTTCGCAAGCCTCGTCGGAGGAGCCGGGAAACCCGCATCCCAATTCTTCGCCTCGGTGGTTCCCGGGTAAAGCGTGGAGAGCGCCATCACCGCAAACTGCGTAGCGCGGAACGGAGTGTTGAAGCCCTGGTATACCGGATCTCCTTCCCAACTACCCTCCTGCCGCTGGGCGCCCAGCATGGCTTTCACCGCCACTGCTAAGTGCTCATCGCTCTCCGGACGCCGCCCCGCCTGGGCCAACGCCAGCACCGAGTTATACGAAACAAAATCCGCCGTCTTGGCCTTTTTGTCGAACGGATAAGGCCACCCACCCTGCGGCGTCTCATATTCGTAAAGCTGATGGATAAGCTCATCGATCTGCGAAGAATACTTCGCCCGGTCGATAGCGACCAGCATCATGATCTTCCAGTTCAAATCGATCACGTTCTTCGGCACATAGGGCACAGCCAGCTGTTCTACATGATCCCGTTCCGCCAGCCACTTTGCGTCCTTCGTCTGCCAATAGACCATGTCGAACGTCTGCCAGCTTTGAGTTGCAATCTCAAACGGGCTGACGTCGGGCTCGCATCCGTCGGTTTCGTCGCCGGGCATCTCCTTCAGGCCCTTGTAATGGATCCCGAGATACTCGGCATACGGCAGATTGAAGTTCTTCCGCGGAGGATCATGGGTGACGTTCTGCTCATATAGGTTGGTAATCAGCGGCAGCCGGCTGGACACCGTGCGCGCCGAGTAAATCACCCGCACCCAGTTCGTGTTGGCCTCCCCATATAAGGGCCGGGCGTTGTTATAAATCCGATCCGTCAAAAACTCCAGGCTCGCCCGCTGTGTCGGCGCATAGCCTTTCTGCACCGCAGTCAGGTATCCGCGCGTCGTGAACTGCGCCGGATGGCAGGCAATACACAGCTGCGTCTCGGAGTGCTGCATGGTGGTGCGCAGCGCGACCGCGCCCCGCCGAGGCGTATTCGAAAGCCACGAATCGCCCATGTTGACCAGGAAATCCATTCCCGCTCGCACCGCCAGGTGAGGATCGGCATAAGGCGGAACAGGAAAATCCGAAGTATGCAGCTGGTACGCAGGATGGTTCCCAGCCACGCGAATGTAATACTCCTGCCCCGGCTGCAAAATCCGCGTGCGAAACTTGTAAAGTCCCGGATAGTTCTGCGTCGCCTCCACCTGGTAGACAAACTCGCCGGTGGTGAACGGGACCACATCGGACCCGTCTTGAGCCTTCTGGAAGATATCGACATCGAGCGGAACATCGCGATCGATCACGTTCAGCGTGAAGTAAACCAGCCGCGACTTGTCGCCCTTAAAGGTGAACTTGAACCACTGGAAACCCCTGACCATGGCCGCGTACCCGTCCTCCTTGCGAGACGGGGCGTAGGGGCGTTCGTCGTCGCTGCCATAAATGGTCTGCCCTAACTCAAAGGACTGTGCGTTCTGCCAGGTACCGTTGGGAGCCGCCGCGATCACCGCGGGCGCACCGCCCTCCTCGATGATTTTTCGCGAACTGGCGCTGATTTCGGGAATCGTTCCGGGCGAGGACAAACTCACCGTGACCGGTCCCGCGGCCCTCGGCTGTACCGTCAGATACAGGTCCAGATCCGCCGTATGCAGCCACTTGGAATCGATAACCCCCTGGCCATCCCTGATCGTGGCCAGTACGGCATCGCTGCCTTGCACCTTGGCTGGATCTTTCACCGCGACCGTGACGGCATACTTCGTCCCCGGCTCAGCCACACTCAGCCTGATGTCCTTCACAAGGGCAGGAGGAGCCTGGCCCGCATGCACAAACCGTCCAACATGCACCACCGACACGACCGCCACCGTACCGGACACAAGCGCCCAGCGAACCTTAGCCCAACTCCCAGGCATCCCGGAACCTCCAATAGCAACGCCCAGAAACTATATACCTATAGAACTACAGGAAAACAGAGCTTTTCGTCAGCCGCTTCCCCAAGGTCCGTCCCCAATGGAGCTGCCGGGAAACAGGGGTGCCCGTGACGACTTCTCTGCCGAGATGTGGCACTCCACCGCTCCGGGAGCGCGTCTGAGTAATGGACACTCGATGCGCAGCAGGTCTGGGCGGCAGTGTCGGCTCTTCGACTGGATTCTGCGTTTCCAAATCAGCCGCCCCCACTGTCCTCACACCCACTGAAATCAAGCTCCTGTTGGATCTTCCTGATCAGCGAAAACGAACTTTGGCTCTCGTGGCAGCATCAACCGGCTTACGCCAAAGTGAGTTGTTTGCCCTCAAGTGGGGCGACATCGACTTTTCGCAGGGCACCATGAACGTGACGCGTTCGATCGCCTTATGGCATCGTTGGCCGGTACGAGACGGAGGTGTCGCAGAAGCCAGTGCCCGTTCATCCGATAGACGCATCAGGGCGATGGATTTGAGGGTGCAAAAGGGACACCGAAGCGTGCCCCCTTTGCACCCACGAATGCAGGGTGGAAGCTTGCGTGTCTCACTTGATTTTGATTGGCGTCCCCGACGGGATTTGAACCCGTGTTATCGCCGTGAAAGCCGCAACCGATTGAAACTAAAGAGCACGATTGGCCCAAATCGTCCGTTTTGGCTCCCTCGGGAGCCGTTGTCGAACCCGAGTTGGTCAGAGGGCGCAAACTGCGCATAGTCCGATCAGTGAATGCGCTTTGCACTGTTGGCAGAATGACATTTCACACGAGGAAGATCCGTCCAACCGTGCCGGCCGTAAGGCAGATCCCCGGGGCGCGCCGCCTCAACACCAATGGAGGCCATGATCTCAGCGATTGAGGATGCGCGACAGACTACGAGTATCGCCGGCTGAGTTGAGCATGCTGCCGTCGCATCAATCCGAGAAGGAACTGAACGGGTCAGGCGATGCCAGTCCCGTTGCCGTCTGCATGCAATTAAGGCGGCTCCTCGCGCACCCGCTGTTCACGGCGAATAGTCGGGCAGCGGTGAGGCGCGGCGCGACCCATTTCATGGGAGACTACCCAGTAATTCATACGCATACCCCGACACGCAAGGACTGTCGCACCTCCTGGTCCTGGATTGTGAGGAGAATCTCAAACAAACGATCAATTCCGCTTGAACCCTTCGCATGGAAGGCGTCAGCTGCAACGCCTTGAGGAACGGCCGCGCCTGAATACTCCGCGCTCATTGCAATGACCGCGATTACTGGAAAGTGGCAGCGCACAATTGACAGTAGCTCAAACCCTGACATGCGAGGCATGTTCAGGTCGGAGATCAGAATGTCAGGTACTCGATCTCTGATCGCTGCCAGGGCCTCATAACCATCGCAGGCTGTTCGGACCCTATAGCCATGCTCGGAGAGAACCTCAGCGAATAGGTCAAGGATTGTCGTATTGTCGTCAACGATCACAATGTCGCTCATCCGATGTGGCATGTTGTCCCTCTTACTGCTGCTGTTGCTGTCTCTGAACCCGTCTTTGCGCGAGTAGCTGAATCGCTGCGGCCGTTAACTGCCGTAGTGCTGGACATCCAATTGCCAACGGGACGTTTCGATCCCCCGCAAGTCCGATCCAATCTTTCGCGACACGGTGCGCTTCTTCGTCTCCGTAGAGAACGCTCACAGCTGTCACCAGGGCGCTGAGCTCTTCTTCCGCAGCGACAATGTGCCGCTCACAATCGCTGCAGCGAACTCGTTTGAAACCCGGCAGACGGTCAAACGGCTCCGGCAGTAGACGTTGTGCAAACATGCTGTGCTCCAGGCTGTACAGGTTCAAGATTGAATGCGCGTTTGGTCTTTCGCCACCCTAAACTCGCTAGCCTCCGCCCTGTATTTTCGGACAGGAAATAATCATGCCGGACGCTGTTGCGATACTTGTCGGCTTACCCTGCTTTCGTGCAAGTCCTTGGAGTGTTCGCCGCTGTTTCCCGCATTCGATGCGTGCGACGGGCCCTCAGGCCGGGTGAAAGCAGGGCGTTACAATAGCATGAAAGGTCTTCCCGATGGTTCAGGCTGAGCCAATTCGTATCCTGAGCGTTGAAGACCATCCGGTCTTCCGCGAGGGCCTGGCAACGATCATCGGCTCTCAGCGGGACATGCTTCTTGTAGCCCATGCGGCGAATGCAGTGGAGGCTATTACTGAGTTCCGCCATCATCGGCCGGACATAACCCTGATGGACCTCCGGCTCCCGGGCGCCAACGGCACTGATGCTCTCATCGCCATTCGTGGGGAGTTTCCATCCGCTCACATCATCATGCTGTCGACCTCAGACAGCGATGGCGAGATCCGGCGCGCCATGCAAGCCGGCGCTTCGGGCTACATCCTGAAGAGCATGCCAAAGGGTGACTTGCTCAACGTCATACGAGCGGTCCACTCGGGGCGGCGCCATATTCCTCCGGACGTGGCTGCTCGTCTCGCCGAACACCTGGGCGACGATGATCTAACCAGCCGGGAGCTGGAAGTGCTTCGACTCATTCGCGATGGTCATCGCAATAAGCAAATTGCCGACGAATTGGCGATTGCTGAGACAACAGTCAACTTCCACATCAAGAACATCGTGAGTAAACTGGGGGCAAACGACCGAACGCATGCAGTTACAATCGCGCTGCGGCGGGGCCTCTTGCAAATCTGAGCGCGCTTCGCCTGCCGAAAACTACAGGAAGCCGGCTATAGGTTTCGATGTGTTGTAAGTGCCATTAGGGCGATAGAGTCAGGAGTGGCTCTGAGAAGACGCATGCAGTTGTCGGCCTTTCTCCAGAATCACTGCATACCGATTGCATCAGCAACCTCGCGGCTGAGATTGGCGATGAAGCTCACAATCTTCGCACAAGCCGTTTTGATGTGCTTGCTCGGTGCAGTCCCCTGCAGGGCGGCACTCGCCGAGTTGCCCCAGCGGACGATAACGCAATTTACCCATACGGCGTGGGGTGAGAAGGAAGGCGCTCCGAAAGACATTCGAGCGATCGCGCAGACCAGGGACGGGTACCTTTGGCTCGCCTCTGCCGACGGCCTCTTTCGGTTTGATGGGATCACCTTCGAACGCTATGAACCACAATCAGGGCCGGCACTTCCTCCCGGTTCCGTGCGCGCCCTGCTCGCGCTCCCGAATGGCGATCTTTGGATCGGCTCTTATTCTGGAACAATTAGTCGCTTGCGAAACGGTCAGGCCAAAACTTACTCGAGGCGTGACGGGATCCCGGAAGGAAAAGTATGCTGCCTGACGCAGGATTCGCAGGGTGCCATTTGGGCCGGGACAAGTACAGGGCTTGCAAGGTTCGCAGGTGGGCGGTGGGAGGAGGTCGGTAGAGACTGGAACTTCAACGGAAAATCCACAAGTGCGCTTTTTCTCGATCGCAGAGGAACTCTTTGGGTCGCAACAGAAGATTCGATCGTCTTTCTGCCTTCCGGCGCCAGAAGCTTTCAAACAACAACTATCCATATCGGCCAGGTGCTCCAGCTTACTGAATCGGAGAATGGCAAGTTGTGGATGGCCGAGACGACGCGGTCGATTCGGCCCGTTCCACTCGGCAACAAGCTGCCTCCGTCCGATAACGCGGAAATTGCCGTCGGGTCCCAGGGAATTCTCTTTGCCCGAGATGGCGATATGTGGGTGACAACTCTAGGCGATGGGTTAGCTCATATTTCGGCGCCCGAACAATTAAAAGGAAATCCCGTCCGGTTCACTGGCTCGGCTCGTCGCTCGATGATGGGTAGGCGTGTGCAGTTTAGCGAAATTGTGCAACGCTTTACAGCAAAGGACGGGCTGACTGACGATGTCGCCGAATCTATCCTTCAGGACCGCGAGGGAGATATTTGGGTTGGAACGGCACTCGGCCTTGATCAGTTTCGAAAAAACTCCCTGATTCCTGTCAGCTTACCCTTCGCAGATCGCAATGCAATCCTGGTACCCGATCACGGCGGTGGGGTGTGGGCCTTCCTTCGCAATCGAGTCTTCCACATCGGTGAATCGCGGACAGATGAAGTTAAGAACCCCGGTGGCGACATCGCCGACGCATACGTTGACCCGGCCGGCGTACTGTGGTGGATCACTGGGGAGGGTCTGTTTCGATCTCGGAATGGAAGCATCTCCAGATATCCTCTGCCAGGGGAACTCCCGAAACCCTTCGTTTACAACATTCGCGCGACGCTGGATCGTTCAGGTATCCTTTGGATCGCCGCAGAGCACGAGGGCTTGTTTACCTGGGATAACGGCGTTTGGAGCCGTTTCTCCACCCCGACGGAGATTGCAAAGCTGATCCCGGAAACTGCTTTTGCGGATGGGCGCGGGCGAGTATGGTTCGGTTATGCCGGAGGTACAGTCGCCTGTGTGAATGAGGGCAAGATAGAAAACCTCTCTGCGCGCCTGGGTCCTCCAGTTGGGAATGTCTGGGCGATCAACGGCCGCAGCGGACATATCTGGATTGGAGGAGACTCAGGGCTGGCGTTATTCGACGGGAGTAAGTTTCGCGCGGTGATCCCAGTGGATCAGGCGCAATTTTCCGGC
Organism: uncultured Acidobacteriota bacterium; assembly: GCA_963825195.1. Lineage (GTDB taxonomy): Bacteria > Acidobacteriota > Terriglobia > Terriglobales > Acidobacteriaceae > Palsa-343. Next base: position 271,270 of record CAWGSD010000005.1, on the reverse strand, counting down.
GTTTCCGGAATCACAGAACGGGCCGACGGCAGCTTGTGGCTTTGCGCGTCGCGAGGCGTCATCTTCATCGATAGGATGGAGGTGCAGAAAGCTCTGGAAACGCCGTCCTACCGCGTGCATTATGAGGTCTTCGATTCTCTCAACGGCCTTCCGGGAGATTTTCATAATGTAGGAAGGAAGCTGATTCAGGGAAGCGATGGCCGCCTCTGGGTTGGAGCGAGTCGTGGCATCGCCTGGCTCAATCCAGCCAATGTCTCGGTCGGTCTCCCACCGACGGCTTCGATCCACGCGATCATTTCCGACGGCAAGTATTTTGCCCCGGTGGCGGGCCTGACGCTTCCGCCCCTGGCCAGGAATCTTCGCTTCAACTATTCCGTGCTTGATTTATCAGAGCCTCATAGAGTCCGCATCCGGTACAGATTGGAGGGTGCAGACAAAGAGTGGGAGGATGACGATGGCCGGCGATCAGCCTTTTACCTGAATCTGGGACCGGGCAAGTACCGATTTCATGTCAGCGCCCGCAACGAAGGCGGAGACTGGAGCCCTTCGAATGCGGCGCTGGAATTCGCGATCGTGCCTGCCTGGTTCCAGACCAGCTGGTTTCTTGCGCTTTGTGCTGTGGCTGCATCTCTCATCGTGTGGGGTTTCTATCGGATACGTGTGCGGCAGGTTTCGAAGGCTATGGGTGCGCGTTTTGATGAGCGACTATCCGAACGGACGCGAATCGCACGAGATCTCCACGATACGTTCATCCAGACTATCCAGGGAAGCAAGCTGGTTGCCGATGATGCCCTGGATGGGGAGGACGATCCGGCGCATATGCGCCAAGCGATGGAGAAGGTTTCCCGTTGGCTTGCTCAGGCGACGCTTGAGGGACGAGCAGCACTTAACTCGCTGCGCATCTCTACCACGGAGACTAACTGTCTCGCCCAGGCGCTCAGGCGCGCGACTGACAACTGCTCAATCCCCCACTCGATGGCGCTCAAGTTTCTGGTAGTCGGAGACGCACGAGAAATGCACCCAATTGTCCGCGATGAGGTTTACAGGATTGGATATGAAGCTATTCTCAACGCATCTGTTCACTCTTCAGCCAGCAGATTAGAGATTCAACTCATATACGGGCGAAACCTCTCGCTGTGTGTGAAGGACAACGGCGCAGGCATTGACTCCGCCTTCGCAAATCATGGGAAGCCTGGACACTTCGGACTACAAGGGATGCGCGAGCGGGCGGCCCGAATAGGAGGCACCTTCACCCTCACGAGCTCTTCCGACGCGGGAACTGAAATTGGTCTGGTTGTGCCTGGCAGCATTATCTTCCGGACGCAGCCGCCGCTTCGTCAGACTATTCTGGCAAGAGTGCGCAATTTCGTTCGACGGGGCACACGCAAAACCAATCTGGACTGACTCTGAGTTTGTGGCCGCATGCGAGATATTGAGCGGAATGTCGCTTAACACCGGAACCAGCCTGCTTCAGGAACTTCTCCTTATTTCCTTCACTCCGAGCTTGAGCCGCCGCCGCAGTAGAAGCCGCAACGTTCCAGCGTTCATGTACCCGACTTTAGAAGCAATCTCTTCGACACTTGCATTGCTGGTCTTCAGCAGATGAACGGCGCGTTCCACGCGCAGGCTCTGGAAATAGGACATGGGGGATTTTCCGAGTACACTCTGCAGTCGCCGGCTAAGCGTTCTCTTGCTTGCGCCCACCGCCCTTGCAGCATTGTCGAGGGAAAATCTCCGTGCGAGCCTGCCACGCGCCCATCGTTCAAAGTGCTGCACAACCGGGTCGGAGTGGACCAGGTGATCGGTAAGAGCGTAAGCAGTCTGAGACGGCCTTGAATCCACAATGAGATATTTTCCCGTGAGCGAGGCGAGTTCGGGACTCACGCTGCGAATCAGCCATAACGCCAGATCCATGTGACCCAGAGCGGCTCCGGCGGTCACAACATTTCCTGATTTCACCACCATGTCCGACTCGTCCAGCAGGACCTGAGGGTATCGCTCGCGAAAAATAGGCGCCAGCCACCAGGTGGTGGTTGCACGCTGCTCGTTCAGCAATCCCGACTCCGCCAGCACAAAGGTTCCAGCGCAGGCAGCGCTCAATGTTGCTCCATGGCCTGCCCACATTTGAAATGCCTTCACGGCATCGCGGACGTCAGGCCTGGCCAGAGCCGCTTTCAGGGTATCGGGTGTCTTGCATGCGATTGCCGGGACAATCACGTATTCGGGCGTTCGCTTTCCAGCCGGCTGAATCGGGACCTTCAGGCCGTGTGCGGTTCGAACTGTCTTTCGCATACCTACGATCTTGACTTCGAACTGTGGAACGTCCAGTCCCCTCATCTCGATCAGTTCGTTCGCGGTCTGGAACGCATCCAGAATGGCCGACAGGCCCAGATCGAAGACGCCATCGAGTGCAAGCACATAAATGCGCATGGCACATATGGTATCAAATATGGCAATTATGCCAATGGTCAATTCACGCGCCTGCGCCTAGATTTGGCTGTGGGAGCGATCAGCTAATTCAGGTAAGCGTTTTGGCCAACCTGAAATCGAACTCGAACGCGGAAAACTGACTCACTACGTTTTTGGTGCGGGGACACGAGCTCGCGAACCGCGAGGCGGCGACCTGCTTGCGTTTTGAATTCGCCATGAACACCCTGCGATGCACGCAGGTTGGATCTGTCTCCCTATGCAAAAACACAGGGCGAAACCTGCTGAGTCCTGGGTGTTGCAATAAAACAATTGCGCTCACTCTCATATCTGTGCAGGCATTTGGGTGTGCTGACGAAGTCGTAGAGAGGCAAGCGTGGGCTGGAGCCAGGCAGTCCACGCGATCAACCAGTCGGGAATAACTCAACACAGGAGAGTAATTCAATGGAAGCAATCGGATTGATGGTCATGCTCGAAGCACGCCCAGGCAAGGAAGCCGATGCCGAAGCATTTCTGAAGTCGGCTCAGCCCCTCGCCCTCAATGAAAATGGAACCCTGAAATGGTATGCGATCAAGGCTGGACCGGCGAAGTTCGTCATCTTCGACACCTTTGCAAATGAAGGTGGTCGCGACGCCCACCTGAGTGGCGAGATTGCGAAGGCGTTGGGTGCGCGGGCCAACGAATTGTTTGCGCGTCCCCCGCAGATCGAAAAAGTGGAAATCCTCGCAACGACACCGTTGAAACCCTAGGCAGGATCGGCTCTAACCGCGGTGCTTTGTAATTGCGGTATTAGAGCCCACTCCGCAGAAGGTCTGCACCAAGCGCCCCCGGCCTCTGCGACCTTTCACCAGCAGTTCCCTGAATTGTGCGGAGAATGCCGTGAGACTCAGGAACGCCCAACCACCGGTCAGGATCACTTGATTCCTCCGTGCCGGAATAACGAGGAGATTTGAGATGAATCGACATTCGCTGCGATATTTCGTCTATGCCAGCTTGCTGGCTGCACTGACGACATCATTCACAGTCCGGACGCAGGCGCAAGCCGCGCCACCGATTGACGGCGTCATCGGAAAGCTCCAGTCATTTGATGGAAAAGCGCTCGACGTCCAGACTCCTTCAGGGGTTGTCCAGGTGGTTGTCAAGCAGCCGCTCACCACCTATAAACAGATACCCTCCGATCTGAGCCACGTTGCATCTGCGCCTTATATCGGCGTCGCGTCGGCCGAGGGTCCGGACGGGAAGCAGGTCGCGAAACAGATCTTCATATTTCCCGCGGAGCTGCGCGGGGCTGCAGAGGGTAGTGTCCTGACCGATCCCCCGGGCGCAACCTCTCACAGCAGAATGACCAACGGCACAGTCGCTCGCCCTTCCCACTCACGAATGACGAACGGAACGGTCCAGAGAAGCGGTGGTACCACGCTGGTGGTCAACTACCAGGACGGTTCGCAAGCCATCTCCGTGCCACCGGGGGTTCCCGTAACACAAGTCGCGCCTCAGCAGGTTACGTTTAGCCCGGGCGATGTTGTTTACGCAACGACCGAGAAGCTCCCGGACGGATCACTTGCGACGGACAAAATCTTTCAGTTCATTCCGGCGGCGGCCTCCAACTAGACGGTGCAGTCGAGGTTTCAAAGAAGTGACTCCTTCATCAGCACATCATCATGACCCGAAGTCCACGAGCACGTTACTGGCAGAACCAGCCGTGCTCGTGGTTAAGCGACACCATGTCCTGGTGCGCTGGAGCCACTGGTTGAACGTGCCGCTTCTTCTTGGTCTCATTCTGAGCGGAATCTCTATTTATTGGTCTTCGCCGATCTTTCAACACAGGTCAGATCCGGTTACGGGGAACTTCGATGTGGCGGCGGATATCGGAATCTGGATCTGCGCTCATGTCCCCGGTCAACGCCATTACGCCAGCCCGCCCGATTGGCTCTACAACCACATGAGTCTGGGGCCGGGAATGTTAGCGCCGGCGCTGCGCCTGCATTGGTTGTGCGCGTACTTATTCATGCTGAACGGAGCGGTGTACCTTGCAGGACTGCTGATGGGGGGAGGCTGGCGTTCGCTCTTGCCCCGCCGACCGGATTTGGTTGACGCGCTCAGGATGTTTCGCTACTACCTTGGAGTTCCCATCGCCAAACTCACCCGTCGGTCATGGCCGCATCCTGCTTTCTGCACGAAGTACAACGCTCTCCAGCGTGCAGCGTATTTTTCAGTTCCGGTCGCCGGGTGTCTTTCTGTTGCGACAGGGTGGGCGATTCATAAGCCGATGCAACTCCCTTGGCTGGCTGCGCTTTTCGGTGGCTTCGACACAGCGCGTGTATGGCATTTCTGGCTCATGGTGATCTTCGTGCTCTTTGTTGTACCGCACGTGATTCTGGTCTTCGCCGACGGGTGGAACACATTGCGCGGCATGATCGTGGGTTGGTCAACCAAAGTAGTCCGGCCGGAGAACACGGCAAATGAACAGTGAGAAAAACGATAAGCCGCTAGAGCCGGAACAAATTGCCTCGACCGATTCTGAATCGAAGCGAGGATTGACAACGTCTCCGGAGGCTGACCCGGAGAACACGAATTGTCCCCTCTCTACGGCCCTTGCGAAGCCCGAGAGCGCTGAACCGGCGGAACGACTCCCGAATACAGACGATTCAACGTCTTCATCGGCGAATTCTGGGACGTGTGCAGACGAGGTGGCGCCGCACGTTGCAGCGGCCCCCGTGGTGGCGATCAAGCACCACAGTTTCATTGAAGAGCGACCTCCTTCCGTAACTGAGATGGCTTCCCACACAATGCGCTATCGAACCCGGCGCGACGTGTTGGCGTTTGGAATCGGCGCATTCGCGGTGGCAGCAGGTGCTGGATCTCTTTTGCCGCCCGATACACTCCACCGCCTCGGTCTGGGTAGACACATGAGCTTTCGTGGAAAGGATTGGTTGCTCAACAAAGCTATTCGAATCGATGATGACGTGGCTGAAGCACTCTACTCGCAAAATCGTATGGTGCCCATCTACGCCAGGTCACAGATTACCCCGATCAAGAACAATTACAACGGGGTTACTCCAGACCCAGGCTACATCGCCGGATGGAAGTTGACTCTGGATGGGCTCGCTTCCGGCTTAACGGTCGGTCTGGATATTCGGAAGCTCGTGAGTCGTTTCTCATTGCACGATCAAATTACTCGATTTGTTTGTGTAGAGGGCTGGAGCGCGATCGCGTGGTGGGCGGGTCTAAAATTCGATGACCTGCTTCGTGCCTATCCGCCGCAATCGCAGGCGAAATGGGCCCGCGTGGAGTCATCGGTCAACCTCGACAACTCGGGAAATCCCGACCCTTACTTTGTCTCAATTGACCTGGCGACTGCACGCCATCCGCAGACGCTTCTCGTCACACACCATAATGGTCGGCCGCTCACGGTGGAACATGGAGCACCACTGCGTCTGCTGGCGCCCGTAAAACTTGGCTTGAAGAACGTGAAGGCCATTACCCGCATTACCTATTCCGCGGAAGAGCCACGGGATTACTGGGTCCGGTATGGGTATTCGTCGTACGACGGAATTTAGGTGCGGAATGTCGGATGTCATTTCAACGTTGATTTGAAAAAGGAGCAATACATGGCAAACACTCAAAAAACAGCAATCGTGACGGGCGCCTCCCAGGGAATCGGCGCTGCAGTAGTCAAAACGTTCCTCGAACGCGGCTATAACGTCGTGGGCACCTCGCGCAATGCGACCCAGTCGGCGGAATTGAAGGTTTCCGACAAGCTGGTGTTGGTGGACGGAGACATTGGGCAGGCGGAGACCGCAAAGAAGGTGGTCGATACCGCTGTTCAGAAGTTTGGTTCGGTTCATGCCGTAGTCAATAATGCCGGCATCTTCTCGGCGAAGCCCTTCACTGACTACAGCGCTGATGATTTCCGCGCCCTCGTCTCGACGAATCTCGAAGGCTACATCTTCGTCACCCAGCTCGCGGTCAGGCAGATGCTCGCGCAGAAGTCAGGTGGAAGCGTCGTGAGCATCACGTCATCGCTGGTTGACAATCCCATCGGTGGTCTGCCGGTGTCCCTGCCCATGATCACGAAGGGCGGTCTCGAAGCAATCACCCGGAGCCTGGCCTCGGAGTATTCGAAGGAACACATCCGCTTCAATGCGGTCGCGCCCGGAGTCGTTGACACTCCTCTTCACAAAAACAACCCAAAGGAATTCCTGAAGACCCTGTCGCCGATGGGCACGATCTCCACTGCGGAGGATATTGCGGACGCCGTGGCCTATCTCACCGAATCTCACAATGTTACAGGGGAGGTGCTGCACGTGGACGGCGGTGCGCACAACGGCAAATGGTAAGCCTGAGGGTCGCACAACCGGCCAGCGCGGAGCGCCGGTTGCTGGACCTCGGAATCGCGCTTCCCAATCCGCCCCATCCGCTCGGTGCGTATGTCGAGGCGGTGCAGTCCGGCAGTCTGCTGTACCTGAGCGGAATGCTGCCGGTCAAGGATGGCAAGCTTCAATTCGTTGGACGACTGGGCAAAGAGCTCGATGAAGTGGCTGGCAGGGATGCATTGCGGACTGCGACGCTGAATGCGCTTTCTGCTGCGAAGGCGCACATCGGGTCCCTCGACCGCGTGATCAGGGTTGTGAGCGTGAAGGTTTACCTGGCGACTGAAGGGGACTTTTACAACCAGCCTGGCGTTGCGGACGCAGCATCGGAACTGCTCCGCGATCTGTTTGGTGAGGACAGGATGTCTGTGCGGTCCGTACTGGGAGTGAGCGCCTTGCCTCTCGGGGCGCCGGTCATGCTTGAGGTGATCTTCGAAGTCGGCAACCAGGACGCGGGATCCCAAGCTCCCGCGTTACCTCAGAACAGATGAGGACAATAAGATGGCAAATTGCGTGAGCTCAGAGACGTGGGCAAAAAATCGCCTTACCTCGCGTTTGGGGCTGCAATACCCGATCATTCAGGGGCCGTTGGGAGGCTTGTCCTCGCAGAGGCTTACGGCGGCCGTTTCGAATTACGGAGGACTCGGCTCGTTCGGCGCTCACGGCCTAAAGCCGGAGGAGATTCGCGATGTCATTCGCGAGATCAGGAGCCTTACGTCAGAGCCGTTTGCGATGAATTTGTGGGTATCGATGGAAGACGAGGGAGTCCTGACCGCGACGGAGGAGGACTTTGATCGCTGCCTGACCCCTTTGGCAGAACATATCGCAAGCCTCGGAGGAGCCAGACCGTCGTACCGCGCGTACGAGCCGATTCGTTTCGAGGATCAGGTTCAGGTTCTTCTGGAGGAAGGGATTTCCGTATTCAGCTTTATCTATGGCATCCCTTCCAAAGAGATTTTGGATGAATTCCGCCGCCGGGGGATCGCACTGCTTGGAACGGCAACCACCGTGGACGAAGCGGTTGCCCTGGAGCACGCGGGAGTAGACGCGATTGCGGCCTCCGGTTTTGAGGCGGGCGGTCATCGCGGCTCCTTCCTGCTGCGGCCCGAAGAATCCCTGATCGGAACGATGGCGCTCGTGCCGCAGGTCGTCGATGCCGTGAGACTTCCCGTGGTCGCAGCCGGCGGAATTGGGGACGCGCGCGGAGTTGTTGCAGCCTTCGCTCTCGGAGCTGAAGGCGCGCAGATGGGCACCGCATTCCTTGCGTGCGAGGAGTCGGGAGCGAGCCCGCTTCATCGTAAGGCGATCCTCAGCGGTCAGGCTAAGCAGACAGCTCTGACTCGCGGGTTCACCGGAAGACTGGCTCGCGGCATCAGGAACCGACTGCTCGACGAGTTCAACCACGGACATTCGGAGATACTGCCCTATCCACTGCAACGCGGGCTCGTTCGGCACTTGTCGGTCGCTGCAGAGAAAGCGGGAAGGCCCGACTTGCTGGCTCTCTGGGCGGGACAGAGTGCCAGCCTGTCGCGGTGTACAGATGTCCGTGCACTGCTCGACATGCTGGTGAAGGAGATTTCTGAGATTGGCGGCGCCGTCACAAGTTGGAGCGCTCATCGCCGACAGGCTTTGACACAGGAACGATGAAGTGAACGGACGATGTGAAAGTCAGTGTTGGGATGACGTGACGACGAATTGAAGGTGGATTTGAAAGAGGAAAGACAGCAAATGAAAAAGACGGTGAGGCCTTTCTCACGCCGGGAAGTTTTGATCGGCGGCGCCGCCGCGGTGGTCGTCGCGGTGCTCCCCCTACCCGCTACTGCGGGTCAACCCAAGCCTGCGAGCGTTCTCGCGCCGCAGAAACAAATTCGAGGAGAGTTTCAAATGAACAGGATCACAACGAAGGACGGAACTTCAATTTTCTATAAAGATTGGGGCACCGGCCCCACGATCGTCTTTTCCCACGGCTGGCCGCTGAGCGCTGATGCCTGGGATGCGCAGATGCTCTTCCTCGGTCAGCATGGCTACCGCCTGGTTGCCCATGACAGGCGTGGCCACGGCCGTTCTGAACAAACGTGGACTGGCAATGAGTACGACACGTTCGCAGACGATCTCGCGGAACTAATGGAGAGGCTCAACCTGAAGGATGTCACATTGGTCGGCCATTCCATGGGCGGTGGTGAAATCACCCGGTACATTGGACGTCACGGTAATGGTCGCGTGAAGAAGGCTGTGATCATCGGAGGAATCCCGCCGGTTATGTTGAAGAGCGACAAGAATCCCGGCGGCTTGCCCATGTCGGTGTTCGATGGAATCCGCGCCGGCCTTGTGGCGGATCGTTCACAGTTTTACAAGGACGTATCCATGCCCTTTTACGGCTACAACAAGCCAGACGCAAAGCCCTCGCAGGGTGTTCGCGATTCGTTCTGGCTCCAGGGAATGCAGTCCTCGATCGTCGCCTCGTACGAATGCATCAAGGCTTTTTCGGAGACAGATTTCACTGAAGATCTGAAGAAGATTGAAGTACCGACACTGATTATTCATGGGGACGCGGATCAGATTGTTCCCATCGCTGACTCGGCATATCTTTCCGCCAAGATTGTGAAGAATGCGACGTTGAAGGTGATCCCAGGCGCTCCCCATGGCCTGTGCACCACGTACGCGGACCAGATCAACGCCCTGTTGCTCGACTTTATCAAGGCGTAGTCATTCGCCGCGCAAGGCGCTGGACCTGCGGGTGATGTGTCGGTTCCTGCGCAGCAAAACAGATTGAAATCCTTGCAAGCATGCCGTAAAGAGGCTGCCTGCGCGGTTCAAGTAACCCCACAAGCCGCATAGCCTCGTGGGTCGGAATGACCAGGAAAAGGGAGTTTCATATGAATATGAAGTTCGAAGTCGCTATTGTTCCCGTCGCGGACGTCGATCGCGCAAAGGCGTTTTACACGAAGCTCGGGTGGCGAGTCGATGACGATATCGTTAACGGCGACGATTTTCGCGCCGTTCAGCTCACCCCGCCGAACTCAGCGGCCTCGATTACGTTTGGCAAAGGAGTCACGGACGCCCAGCCCGGCTCGTTCCGTGGCGGGCTGATCGTCTCCGATATCGTGGCGGCTCACAAGCATATCGTGGCCAGCGGTATCAAGGCCACCGAGGTCTTCCACGGCTCACCGTTCTCTCCGGACGCGCGCATCAGCGGTCCGGACCCCGAGCACAAGAGCTACAGCTCCTACGTTGCCTTCCAGGACCCCGATGGCAACGCGTGGATCGTCCAGGAAATCACGCAGCGGGCGCCGGGCCGCGAACTCCCTAAGTGAGCGGCCGCAGGAAACAACATTCGCCTCTCCGTCCCCAAAAAGTGGGGAGGCGATCGTTGATCGCAACGATAGAACGACGAGTGAGCCGTGAATCGATGACAAGATCTACCTTTCAAGCCATGGCGGCCGTCATGATCGCGCTCGTCGCAACTCACAGCATGGATGCACAAAGAAGGACGGGATCAGTGGAACAGCAGGTGACTTATCGCACAGTGATGGTCGAAGGCGTTTCCATCTTCTACCGAGAAGCGGGGCCGAAGGGAGCACCCACCATTCTTTTGCTGCACGGCCTTCCATCGTCATCGCGGATGTTTCAGCCGCTGCTGACACGGCTTGCAGACAACTACCATCTGGTCGCGCCCGACTATCCTGGATTTGGCCACAGCGACTGGCCCGACCCCAAACAGTTCGCTTACACCTTCGACCATATCGCTCAGGTGATGAACGGCTTCACGCAGGCGCTCGGCTTATCGCACTACACACTTTATATGCAGGATTACGGCGGCCCGGTCGGCTTTCGCATGGCCCTGGCCCATCCGGAGCAGGTGCAGGCTCTCATCGTGCAGGATGCGGTAGCCCATAACGAAGGCCTGGGGGCGAATTGGGCCACACGGCGATCATTTTGGGCGGACCGGCCTGCTCATGAAGAAGAGTTGCGCAAGAATCTTCTGTCACTCGCAACCACGAAGACACGCCACATCGGAGACGACCCGAACGTAGAACTCTACGATCCGGATCTTTGGACAGACGAGTATGCATTTCTAAATGCTCCCGGGCAGGCGCAGATTCAAAGCGATCTCTTTTATGACTACCGTACCAACGTCGATGCCTATACAACGTGGCAGGCGTGGATGAGGAGAACGCAGCCAAAGCTCCTCGTCATATGGGGCAGGCATGATCTCTCCTTTGATTCCGGCGAGCCGGAGCGCTACCGCACCGACGTCCCGAATGCAAAGGTCGTCGTACTCAACGCCGGACACTTCGCACTGGACACCAGGGCAGACGAGATTGCGGAGTTAGTCCGAGCGTTTATGAGGGCCGTGCGACCAGGCGCCTAAGCTACCCAGGTTAATCGAACCAGCACACAGCTTTTTATCGAGGAGAACGAACTATGCCGCAACTCATGCCTGGTCAGCGCGAGGTAGAAGTAAGCTCAGCAGTCGAACACATCGGCGCCTTTGCCGCTTCGGCTCGACCCGAACATTTGAAATCCGACGTCCGGCAACTCTTCAAGCGCAACATCCTTGACAGCCTCGGGTGTGCGATCGCCGGGCTCCGGGGAACGCCCTTTCGCGCGCTGCGGGGACAGCTGGAGGAATATCGTGCTCCCGGTCGCTGCACGCTGATCGGAGGAGGCAAGACGTCACCTGATCAAGCGGCGTTCTTTAATTCAGGCCTGGTGCGCTATGTGGATTTGTTGGATAGCTATATGGCGATTGGCGGCCTTTGTCACCCGAGCGACAACTTTGGAACCATCCTCGCAGCCGCCGAACAAGTGGGGGCGTCAGGTGAGGAATTCATGCTGGCGCTCGCTGTGGCCTACGAAATTCAGTGCAGGTTCACGGCCGCCGTCCCGGTAATGGCGAAGGGCTTCAACCACGCTACGCAACTCGCGATCTCCGCAGCTGCGGGCGCGGGAAGACTCTTCGGACTCACCGCCGGCGAAATTGCCAATGCGATCGCGATTGCAACCGTCGATAACATCTCGCTCGCATGCGTGCATGCCGAGCCGGTTTCGCAATGGAAAGGTTTCTCGCCAGGCATGACGGGGATGCGCGCCGTCTATGCGGCCTCGTTGGCCAGGCGGGGTTTCACAGGGCCAAAGGGTTTGTTCGAAGGCCCGTTTGGGCTTGAACTCATGTTCTCGCAGTCGATCCCAGTGGATTGGGAGGCTCCCTCACTGGACGCCGTCACACAGACTGTCATGAAGAAATATTGTTCGCTGATTCATGGCCAACCCGTACTGGAGGCTGTATTGGATCTAAAACGCAGCAACCACCTGAGTGCGGACGATATTGAGAATGTGCGCTGCGACGCTTTCCAGGGGGCCTTCGAATTCGCAGGCGGCGGGGGATTCGGTCCGAAGGATCATCCACAGGTGAAAGAGCAGGGCGACTACAACCTGAAATACCTCATCGCGGCCGCGTTGCTCGACGATCAACTCGGGCCGGCGCAACTGGAGGAGGCCAGGATTCAAGCGCCAGACGCTCAGGCTCTGCTGAAGCGCGTTGAAATTTGCCCCGACGAGCGCTTTAGTGCTCGTTACCCACAGGAGCTAAGCGCCCGCGTCTCTATTCGCACAAAAGACCAACGCGTCTATGTGAAAGAGCAGAACGGCTACGAGGGGGGCCTGACAAACCCATTGTCGTGGGAACGGACAGTCGAGAAATTTCACTGGCTAACACAGGCTTTCGCCGATGAAGAACTGCGGAGCAGAGTAATTACAACAGTAAAGATGCTTGACATCCTGGATCTATCGGCTCTAACCAGCTTGCTTGCCCAGGTCCGCCCAACGGCGGTCTTTCCAACAACACAACGCGGTATTCAGTGACTGTTCGCTGCGCGTTCGCTTTCAATGGAACCGTGACGTAAGGATTATCTCGATGCAAATTGTTAAGAACATTCAGGCAGAAGGCGCCAAAGGACTTGCTGGGCCGTCCGCCCCTTTCAATCACACGGTAGAGCAAGTGGTCGACGATGTCGTTGCGTCAGCGCAGGCAGGCTCGACTGATGCCTTCGAAAAGCTGTATTCGATCTATTCAGGACGCCTCTATAAAACCATCCTATCCATTACCAAACACCCGCACGATGCTGAGGAAGCGCTTCAGGACACGTTTCTACGAGCCTATTCGGCAATCAGGACATTTGAAGGAAAGTCCAAGGTCTACTCTTGGCTAACACGAATCGCCATCAACTCCGCCCTTATGACTCTTCGCAGGCGGCGTACCCGTCCCGAAGTCTTGTTTGATCCCCAGCCTGATGATCGATCTGAAGCGATCCCCTTTGAGGTCAAGGACTCTGCGCCGAATCCCGAGGATCTTTGTGTTCTCAGTCAGCATAGATACAGGACTTTGCGCGCGATCCACCGCCTGAATCCGCGGCTGCGAACGCCACTTCGGATGCAAGTAATGCGCGGATGGTCGGTTAGGGAGATCAGCCGAGCTCTGAATATCACTGAGGCAGCCGTGAAATCCCGCTTATCGAGAGCACGTCAACAGCTTTTCACTTTGCAAAGGGATCGCGGCATTGCTCCGCCATCAAGGACGGATTAGCCCTTACGGGTCGAGCACCGATCATCCGAACATTTCCGCTGATTCCGGGCATCGACCTCTCCGGCACTGTCGAAGCCTCTTCTTACCCGGGCATCGAAGTAGGGGATACGGTTGTTGCCAATGGCTGGGGTCTCAGCCAGGACCATCACGGCGGCTACGCGCAAAAAGCTCGGCTGAGCGGCGACTGGCTCGTTAAGATTCCGGCACCGCTCTCGAACTGGGATGCGATGGCTGTCGGCACCGCAGGCTTCACCGCGATGCGGTCGGTGCTGGCTCTCGAACATGGCGGCATTACTCCCGACCGGGGCGACATCCTCATCACGTGTGCTAATGCCGGGGTCGGATCGATCGCGATTTTGCTACTGTCCAGCCTCGGATACCGTGTGGTCGCATCGACGGGCGGGCCGAAGGCATCGGCATCAATCGAGCCTGCGGACGGCACACGTTCCGGCATACCTACTCGACTCTCTTACGAGCCAACCGAGCGGACGTAAAGGTGATGCAGGAACTTCTCCGCCATACATCCAACCGGTTCACTCTCGAGACCTGCACGCCAGGCGATTACGGACCAGAAGCGGGAAGCGCAGAGTGGTGTCGTTGATCTGATTTGTGCCGTTTAACCGCAACGACGGACCAGATTGGGTGCCTGTGGCGATAGCTCAGATAAGCAATTGAGGATGGGTAGCTTGCGACGCGATGGAGCGCAGATTTTGTGCCTGAATTGTGCCTGCGAAGCTGCGGCCAAACCTCTGGCTCAATTGGCGTCCCCGACGGGATTTGAACCCGTGTTATCGCCGTGAAAGGGCGGTGTCCTGGGCCGGGCTAGACGACGGGGACGCTGGTAGGCGGACGCGCAAACGCGGCGTATCGCCGCAGGCAGCCATCTCCGACTCTACCAGGCGCGTCCCGCAAAGTCAAAAAGCCTGCACCCAGGCGCGTCCCGCAATGTTAGGCGGGATGCGTTCGGTATAGCCAAAAATTCCGGCTTCCCGCGCCCTGCCAGCGCCTGCCCCGCTCCCGCTTCGACCCCAAACTCCCCCTGCGCTATCCTCGTCTTCTCATGCGCCGATTTCGTTATCTCGATCTGCTCACCATCGGCTTCGTCGTCGTTCTGCTCGTCTCGAACCTCGTCGGCCAGAAGATCTGCCAGATCGGCCCACTCCGCGTCAGCGGCGCGCAACTCCTCTTTCCCATCGCCTATATCTGTGGCGACGTCTTTACCGAGGTCTACGGCTACGCTGCCTCGCGCCGCGCCATCTGGATCGGCTTCTTCGCCATGGGCCTGCTGGCCGTCATGGGCGAACTGGCCGTCGCGCTGCCGCCCGCCCCCGGCTGGCCCAATCAGCAGGCCTTCGCCACCGTCTTTGGACTCGTCCCCCGTTTCGCCGTCGCCAGCCTCGTCGCCTACTGGGCCGGCGAGTTCACCAACTCCTTCACCCTCGCCAAACTCAAGCTCCTCACCCGCGGGCGCTGGCTCTGGACCCGCACCATCGGTTCCACCATTACCGGCCAGGCCATCGACACCGCGCTGGTCATCCTCATTGCCTTTGGCGGCTACACCGCGTGGAGCACCATCGGCATCATGATCCTCTCTTCCTATCTCACCAAGGTGGTCTACGAAACCCTCGCCACGCCCCTCACCTATGCGGTTGTTGCCTGGCTCAAGCGCGCCGAAGACGTCGATGCCTTCGACCGCGAAACAGATTTCAATCCCTTCGCCCTCCGCGCCGAATCTTAGTACTGTGGAGCGCCTCCATCCTCGATTCCGTGTTCTGGAATGCGCACCCCACAGCTATAATCATCTTTTCCGAGCCGAAAGGAGCAGGCATTTCCATGCCCATCCAGACCACCGCCAAAATCTGGCATAACGGCAACCTCATCCCATGGGAGAAGGCCCAGATTCACGTCATGAGCCACGTGGTTCACTATGGCTCTTCCGTTTTTGAAGGCATCCGCTGCTACGCGCAGCCGGAGGGCGCCGCGGTCTTTCGGCTGCCCGAGCACATGCAGCGCCTGCTCGACTCCGCCCGCATCTACCGCATGAACCTGCCCTGGTCCCTCGACCAGCTTTCCTCGGCCGTCGTCGAGCTGATCGAAGCCAACGGCGTTGCCCCCTGCTATGTCCGGCCCATCGCCCTGCGCGGTTATGGCGAAATTGGCGTCAATCCCAAAAACTGCCCCATCGAGGTCTACATCGCGAATTATCCGTGGGGCAAGTACGTCGCCGGCGATGCCGCCGATGTCTGCATCTCCTCGTGGAATCGCCTCGCCCCCAATACCATGCCTTCGCTCGCCAAGGCTGGCGCCAACTATATGAATTCGCAGCTTATCCGCATGGAAGCCGACATTAACGGCTACGCCGAAGGCATTGCCCTCGACGTCAACGGCTATCTCTCCGAAGGCTCCGGCGAAAACCTCTTCCTGGTCCGCAACGGCGTTCTGTACACCACGCCGCTCGGCAACTCCGTCCTCTCCGGCATCACCCGCGACTCGGTGCTCACCCTGGCCCGCCACATCGGCATCCCGGTGGTCGAGCAGCAGCTGCCCCGCGAAATGATCTACATTGCCGACGAGGTCTTCTTCACCGGCACCGCGGCCGAAGTCACCCCCATCCGCTCCGTCGACCGCATCCCCATCGCCGACGGCGAGCCCGGCATCATCACGAAACAGTTGCGCGATGAGTTCCTGGGCATCGCCAACGGCCTCAAGCCTGACCGCTTCGGCTGGCTCACGCCCGTGCGGGTCAGCGCGGAACAGCCGGTTACGGCCTGAGCTCCGGCACCCCTTGCAACGCCCGGCCCCGCGCCGGGCGTTTTCGTTTTGGCGAGCCGGCTTCGCCCCTCGATCCTTCTGCCTTAACTCCGGACCGCACAAAAAACATCGAAAAGATCCGCTTCTTCCGGCGTGGGCTCCTGGAAGATCTCCGACCAGTGCAGCAGGTCCTCCCGGGTAATCGGGGGATCCTCCCGCTGGCGATCCCGTATTCTCTCGAACAAAACATCCACCGGCGCAGAAAGATAGTGCAGTTCCACCGCCGCGCCCAGAGCTCTCGCGCCCAAACGCAGCCTATCTCGCTCCGGCCTGCCCCATGTCCCCCATTCAAGGATGACCGTCGCCCCCATCGGCAAAAGCGTCTGTGCCAACCTCCACTGCAGGGCCTCGATCCTCGCCCGCCTGTCTTCGTCCCACAGGTCCAGGGAGAGCGCGTCCATCCACTCGTCCGGCGAGAAGCGAATGCCGCCCAGGCGGTCCTCCAGACCCCCGGCGTAGGTGGTTTTGCCCGAGCCCGGCAAGCCGCAGACGATGATCAGCCGGGCATGAACGCCATTCTTTTCCATAGCGTTGGCCTCCGTGGGGCGTCCTCAGCCTCCATAGCCGCCGCGAGGGCAGGGAAATGTTAAAGTCATCACCCCCCGCAGGTCAGGCCCATCCATGATGACCACTGTCATCCCCTCCGCGTCCAACACTTTTGTTCAGCACGAAGGAGAAGTTACAGTAAGAACTATGGTCGGATTCCACAGATTGCTCGTTTTGGCGGCAGCCGTTTTCATTGCCCTGGGCGCCTCTGCCCAGGAACAGCCCATCCATCCCAAAGACACCTCCGCCCTGCACCCGCCCGCCGGCGCGAAGGTCGCCATCGTTGAGTTTGCCGACCTCGAGTGCCCCATGTGCGCCCGCGAGAATCCCGTCCTCCAGCAGGCCGTGAATCAGTACCACATCCCCTGGGAACGCCACGATTTCCCCCTGCCGATGCACAACTGGAGCTTCCAGGCTGCGGTCAACGCCCGCTGGTT
Source organism: uncultured Acidobacteriota bacterium (assembly GCA_963825195.1). GTDB lineage: Bacteria > Acidobacteriota > Terriglobia > Terriglobales > Acidobacteriaceae > Palsa-343. Next base: position 254,089 of record CAWGSD010000005.1, on the reverse strand, counting down.
CGACACCAAATCGAAGAAGCTGGGCGACGATTACCGCAACTATATCTTTGCCAACCAGCCCAGCATCGAGACCAAAGCCGATCTGCAGACCTGGACCGAGAAGTTCGCCCACCAGAATGGTGTCGCGCTGCCCTTCGTCATGGATCCCCAGGGCAAGCTGACGGCTGAGGTCAAAGCCGACGCATCTCTCGCCCAGCGCATGGGCGTCAACGCGACCCCGACCGCATGGGTGGTCACCGGCCATGGCTACAAGCAGATCATGGACTACTCGAAGCTCTACCAGATGCTCGACCAGGCTGATGGGCAGTAGGTTTCAGGGGGCGCAGAGCACGCTTTTCGCTGCGCCGGTGTCGAAGGTGCCGAGCCGACGCCCCCTGTGCCCAGCCCCCTGGGCCGAGTTGCGGAATCCACCCGATTCGTCGGTGAATGCGCTGCATGCGTGCCCTCCGTGATCTAATGTCGGCACCGCGACTCTCCGCTGTTTTCGGGACAGGCATTCCCCAATCCTTGAGCGGAGAGCGCAGGTCCCGGAGAGTTCCGTGCAGACCAAAACGATCAGGCTCCTCGCTTTAGCCTTCCTTGTGCAGATTGTCCTTCCCGGCGGAATCTGTCAGGCCCGGGCGGAGAAGTCTCCCTATCCGGCTATGGCCTCTCTCGATCAGTACCTGATACCGGACGAGGATTCTGAAATCGCCCTGGCTCGCAGTGGCGCTCCAGCATCCATTGCGAATGGAGCCGAAGTGCTGGTGCTGCGACGGGACGGATATACGACTGCGGTGAAAGGCGCGAACGGCTTTGTCTGTCTGGTGGAACGATCATGGGGCGCCAACACAGATGATCCGGAGTTCTGGAATCCCAAAATCCGCTCCCCCATCTGCGTGAATGCGCCAGCCGCCCGGACCTATCTGCCCACTGTGCGGATGAAGACCAAACTGGTGCTGGCAGGAAGATCAGAGACACAAATCGCTCAGACGCTCAAATCGGCACTGGACACGAAGGAATTGCCACCGCTGGAGCCGGGCGCGATGTGCTACATGATGTCAAAGCAGCAGTACTTAAACGACCAGGGTAAAAGCTGGCATCCACACCTGATGTGGTTCATTCCGGGCGACGCAGCTAAAAGCTGGGGAGCGAATCTGTCCGGCTCGCCCGTGCTTGCGACGGACGATCCCGAAGACCGGATGACCATCTTTATGGTTTTGGCTGGCCACTGGTCAGACGGCACGCCGGCCCCGCAAGCTGCGCACTGACCCGCGATTCGAAGGCTGGGCGAGCGCTCCACGAGCGACCAATCGCCCCGGTCGCTCATGGGGCAGGGCACGCGCCCTCGACAACGTCCATGTTCGCAAATGTCGGCCGACGCAGCAGCCGTTTAGAGAATACTGCCTGGAGGCCCATCGAGGGGCACTGCTGACCGGGCGGGCGCGTCCGTCCGCTCCCCCCGGCATCATATGCTGGAAGTACGGCCCCAGCCAGGAATCCCGCCAATGGAGACAGCTTTCAATGGGTACTGAAGTAGCAATCGCACAGCCGCCGGTGGCGGCGCGCAAACATACCGAGCGAACCATACACGGTCACACCCTGGTCGACGATTACGCCTGGCTGCGCGAGAAGGAAAATCCCGAAGTCCTCGCTTATCTCGAAGCCGAGAACGCGTACTGCGCCTCTGTCTTCGCCGGCACCGAGGATCTGCAAAAGCAGCTCTACGACGAAATGCTCAGCCACATCCAGGAGACCGACGTCTCCGTCCCCTTTCGCGACGGCGATTACTGGTACTACTCCCGCACCGAGCAGGGTAAGCAGTATGAATACTTCTGCCGCAAGCGTGGCAACGAAGACGGTCCGCAGGCTAATGAAGAGATTCTCCTCGACGTGAACGCGCTCGCGGAAGGCGAAAGCTTCCTCGCCCTTGGCACCATGGTCGTTTCCGACGATGCCAACCTCCTCGCCTACTCCTGCGACAACCGCGGCTTCCGCCAGTACACGCTGCGCATTAAAGATCTCCGCACCGGCGAAGTTCTTCCCGAGCGCATGGAACGAGTCGGCTCCGTGGTCTGGGCCGCCGACAACCGCACTCTGTTCTACACCGTCGAGGACGAGGTGCAGAAGCGGCAGTTCCGCTTCTACCGTCACATGCTGGGCACGCCCGTCGAAAACGATGAGCTGGTCTACGAAGAAGCCGATGAGCGCTTCAACATCGGCTCCGGCCGTACCCGCGACGACCGCTACATCATCCTCGAATCCTCCAGCCACACCACCACCGAAAACCGCTTTCTCCCCGCCGACACGCCCCGCGGCACGTGGACGCTCATCGAGCCGCGTCGCGACGACATCGAGTATTACGCCGATCATCGCAACGGCCTTCTCTACCTGCGCGTGAACGACACCGGACGCAACTTCCGCCTCGTCACCACCCCCATCGAAACTCCCGGCCGCGCGAACTGGACCGAGCTCATCCCGCACCGCCCCGAAGCCATGCTGGAGGAAGTCGATCTCTTCGCCGCTTTCTGCACCATCTGGGAGCGCCGCGAAGGTTTGCAGCATGTCCGCGTCGCTCACTTTCCGGGTGCCGGACCCCAACTCGGTGCGGAGCGCGAAATTGCCTTTCCCGAACCGGTGTACAGCACGCATCCCCACGCCAATCGCATCTACGACACCCGCAAGTATCGCTACGCCTATCAATCCCTGGTCACGCCCAGCTCCGTCTTCGAATACGACGTCGAAACCGGCGACTCAAAGCTGTTGAAGCAGGTCGAAATTCCCGGCGGCTTCGACCGCACCCGTTACGAGTCGGCGCGCATCTTCGTCCCCGCTCCCGACGGCGTCCAGATCCCCGTCTCCCTCGTCTGGCGCAAAGACATGCGCGCCGCGCACGTAGCCGGTGAGCCCGCCAAAAATCCGCTCTGGGTCTATGGATACGGCGCCTATGGGTACTCGCTCCCGCTCGGCTTCAGCAGCACCCGTCTCACCCTGCTGGATCGCGGCTTTGTCCTCGCCTATGCGCACGTCCGCGGCGGCGGCGAAATGGGCAAGGCCTGGCACGATGCCGGGCGCCTCATGCACAAGCGCAACACCTTTACCGATTTCATCGCCGTCACCGAACACCTCGTCGCCCACGGCTATGGCGCGCCTGATCGCGTCGCAGCCGAAGGCGGCAGCGCCGGCGGTCTGCTCATGGGCGCCATCGCCAACCTGCGTCCCGACCTCTACCGCGCCATCGTCTCCCACGTCCCGTTTGTCGACGTGATGAACACCATGCTCGATCCCACTCTGCCGCTCACCGTTCCCGAATACGAAGAGTGGGGCGACCCCAACCAGAAGCCCGCCTTCGAGTACATGCTCAGCTATTCTCCCTACGACAACCTCGAAGCGAAGCCCTTCCCGTCCATGCTGGTGAAAACCTCGCTGCACGACAGCCAGGTGATGTACTGGGAGCCCGCCAAGTACATGGCGAAGCTGCGTACTCTGAACACCGGCAGCTTGCCGCTCGTTCTGCATACGAATCTCACCGCCGGCCACGGCGGCGCTTCCGGCCGCTACGACTACCTGAAGGAAATCGCCCTCGACTACGTATTCCTGCTGAAAGAGCTGGGCGTGCTGACCGCTGGCTCGGGACCCATCAACCCCAGCCCTGCGTGAGTCGCGGGCGTTTCCCGCCGTGCCAGCCGCGACAGCACAAACAAACTCGCGGCCGCCAGTGCTCCATCCGTCAGCAGGCTCGCCGCCGCAGCTCCCCGCCACGACCAGCGCGGAATCAGTGCAAAGTTCAGGCACAAATTCAGCGCCGCCGCTCCGAACTGCGTCGCGGTGCGGTTCCACTGCGACGCCGACCCCGTGATCGCCGATCCCCACGCGTAGTGCAGCGCCCGCAGCAACGGCAGCAGGCAGAGCCAGCGCAGGACCGCCGCCGATTCACGAAACGACGGCCCGAACAGCGCCGGCATCACCGGTGCAGCCAGCGCCAGCAGAACCCCCACTCCCAGCGAGTAGGGCAGTGTTCGCGCCAGTGTGGTGCGCGCAAAGGCCCGCGCGGAACCAACCCCTCGCGCTCCCTCCCGAAAGAAACGCGGCGCCGCAGCCGCATAGACCGCAAAGATCGGAGCGCTGGCCGCATCGACCACCCGATAAGCGGCGGAGTAAATCCCCGCAGCCTGCATCTGTCCGTAGCTGACGAGAAACGTCTTGTCGATGTCGTTGTAAATCGACACCGAAGACCCGGCGAGCGAAAAGCTGAGCCCCTCGCTAAGATCGGCGCGCCTCATCCGCACCAAGCGCGGTCGACCCAGACGCCGCGTCACCAGCACCAGCGCCGGCACTGCGACTGCGAGAGTCGCGAGCCAGTACACCTTCGCCCACAGCAGCGCGCCCGCGTGAATCGTGAAATGCCGCGTGAACCACCACACCGCCGCTGCCGTAACCGCCCGTGCAATGGCGGCCGCAGCAGTGAGCCGCGCTGTCCACGCCATCTGATCCACGCCCTGAAAAGCGCGGGCGCTCAGCTGCAGCAGCCGTCCCAGGAACGCATCGGAGAAAGCAATCCAGGGCACCAGTGGGCGCAGCTCCGGCCGCAGCGCAAAGTGCGCGAAGAGCATGGCTGCCCCCAGCAGCAGCAGAAATCCGCTCCCGGAAATCAGCAGCGCGTGCCCCCAGGTGCGCCCAAACGAGGCGCGATCCCGGCTCAGGTTGCGCACCAGGATCATTTCCATGCCCAGGCTGGAGAATTGCCCCAGCGCCGCCACCAGCGCGGCCACGCCCACAAAGGCCCCGTATTCCCGGCTGCCCAGGGCACGCCCAATCAGTACGAAGTAGACAGCCTGTGCTGCGAGGGCGACGCCCTGGCCGGAGATCATCCACAGCGAGGCTCGCCGCAGCGATCCTTCGCCGCCCGGCGCGTTCATCCCAGTGCTTCCGTGTACAACTCCTCGAGCCGCGCAGTCTGCGCGGCCAGACTGAAGTGCTCTTCAGCGCGACGCCTTCCCGCTGCGGCCAGGCATACCGCGAGAGCCGGATCGTCGAGAACCGCGCAGATCGCCTGCGCCAGTTCCGCGTCACGGTCCGGATCCGCCAGCAGGGCGGTCTCGTTTTCGACAATCGCCTCCGCCACCCCAGGGCCGCGAAACGCCACGATGGGCAGCCCAATCGCCTGCGCTTCGCATAAGTTAATCGGCAGCCCCTCGGTATCGCCGCTGGGCGCCACAATGCTGGGTGCTGCCAGCAGACTGGCGCGGTACATCAGATCCCGCACCACGCTGGAAGGCTGCGATCCCAGAAACACATACCGTGTGCCCTGTTGCCCATTGTTGGCTGGATAACCCAGTTCCGTGCGCGCCTGCACCTGCAGCTCTTCCATCAGCGGCCCGTCGCCGACCATCACCAGTTTTGCCGTCGGGTGCTCCTTCTGCACAAACGACATCGCGCGGATCAGATGCGAGCAGCCCTTCTTTTCCACCAGCCGCCCAACGAACAACACAATGGGATCGCGCGACCGCGAGTGCAGCGGATCGGGATGGAAGAAATCCAGGTCCACCCCGATCGGCAGCGTCCGCAGCTTTGCTTCCGGAAATCCGTGTTCCAGCGCCTGCTGTCGTATGTGCTCGGATACGCAGACGAAATAGCTGGCCCGCTCGATCAGTTCGGACCGCCGCCGCAGAAAGACTCGCCCCGCCGCAAAGTGGTGCAATGACTGCGGCATGGAGGTGATGTCGTATCCATGCAGCGTGACCAGCAGCGGCAGGTTAAGCTGCTTGTGCAACGGAAGTGCCAGCGCCGCATCCACGGCAAAGTGTGCGTGCAGCAGCACCGGCCCGCGCCGCTCCAGTGCCCGCAGGAAGTCGGGAGCCGAAACGCCCGATTCCATAAACAGGCGCCGCCGCAGTTTGTCCGCCAGCCCGTCGCCGCAGGTCAGCGCCACCGTCTCGCACGGATCGAGCGGCAGCCCGCACGAAACGAGGCGCAGTCCCGCAAAACAGCGCGAGTATCGTCGCAGCGCTCGTGCCTGCGCCGCGATAAAGGTCTCCGACGGCGGAAGCAGATCGGCACGAAAAATGAGGACGGTCGGGTTCATCGCTCCTGCGGCCTGCACGCGCTCCCTATCGCATCTCCCGCAACCGAACGGGCAGGAGCTTCGCGCCGCAGCTTCAGCATGGCACGCGGGGCAGGGAAGTGCTTGTGATGGGAGTCACGCCAGGCCTCTTCGATCGTGACCAGCGCTGCGACGTACAGCACCCAGAACAGCCCGTTGTAGATCAGCAGCGTGTTCTCGTCGATGTCATAGAGGACGATCAGGGTCAGTACCGCCATCGGCCAGACGATGCCATCGATGGCCCCTTCTCGCCACAGCGGCCACAGCTTCCGCCACGCCCGCAACCAGCTCAGCAGAAACAGCACCAGGCCCGCCACTCCCAGCTCCAGGCAAATCTCCAGAAAGCCGTTGTGGGCGTGCAGCACCACGAAGTGCACCGCTGCGTCGATCTGCAGCGATGGCCCCGCCATCCCGCGCCAGAAGGCGTCATAGCCGTAGCCGAACCAGGGTCGCTGCCCGATGGCGTGAGCGACCTGCGCCCAAATCGCCATCCGCCCCGAAAGCGTCGGATCCCGGCCCAGCAGGCGCATCATTGGCGGGAAGAGCAGCACAGCGGCGCATGCAGCCGCCGCGAGCAACATCGGAGCAGCTACCGCCAGAACCACTCGCCCTCGGCCTCCGGTTTTCCGCGCAAACGCCAGCATCAAATACAGCAGAAGTACCGCGCCCTCGACCACCCACGCGCCCCGCGAGCCGCTCATCGTCAGCACGAAGAGAAACAGCGCGAGCAGCAGCAGCCTCCCGCGCCTGAGCTTTCCGCCGAACAGAACTGCGGCGCTGGCCAGCACCATGATCCTTCCGCAGGCATTCTTCTGCGTAAACACACCCTGCCAATCCGCGGCATGACCCGGTGTGTGGTCGAGCGCCATCGACGGCGCAAGAGCCACCAGGGCAATGGTCCCAAGCGCCGTGGCCAACAGAGCCCCGCGCAGGATGGTCAGCTGTCGTGCTACGGAAAATCGCGAAGCAAACCAGACCCCAAACAGCCCTGCCAGCGCAAAGGGAAGCGACCTCCGCACCGTCAGCATCGGGTCGAGCGACCATATCGTTGATGCAACCGCGAGCATCGCCAGTGCCCCTGCCCAGGGCACCCATGTCATGCGCCGCAGCACCAGCCGGGGGTGCCGCAGCAGCAATATCAGGATCACCGCGTCCGCTGCTGCCTGCGAGCCGATGCCTCCCACCGTAGTCCACGCGCTCGGGGCGGAGCCGGTAATTTCCAGTGCAGCGCTGGGCGCGATGCCCGGGATCGACCCCTGCATCGCAAGAAACGCCAGCAGCGCCGCGCAGGCAATCTCCTCGAGCGACATCCGCGCCGGCCACCAGCGTGCAGGCGCGCCCGAAATCTTTGAGCGATCCGCCGCGCCGAGCCGTGCACCCGGCCCCGTCACCGGCGTGAGCCGGGCAGCGGCACTACGCAGCGGCATCCGCGCTCGACCATCACTTTGCGGCATAAATCAGCGCCGAACTGGCAGCCGCTGTGATGTTCGCAATGCCCAGCGAAATGTTCTTCACCAGACTAAAGGGGACGTAGAGAATATCGTTGGCCTGGAGAGGCACATCCGGTTGCCGTCCCCGCTCCATGTCGCGCAACGGCAGATCCAGCGACTGCGTCTGCCCGTCCACGTTGCGCACCAGACGCACGCGCCGCTCGCTCGCCGTCTTCGATGCCCCGGCCGCCAGCGCAATGGCCTGCAGCACCGTCAGCTTCGAGTCGTTCTGCATCACATAGCCGCCCGGCCGCGCCACGTCGCCCAGAACATAAACAATGCCTGCCTTGGGCACGATCACCGTGTCGCCAGGCCGCACCAGAACATCCGCGTTCAGTGCGTCATCGGCGCGGTTCGGCAGATAGGCCCGAATCCTCTCGCCTGCTTCGCCGTCCTTGCCCTTCCGCTCCACCACGATGTGCCGGTCGGCCAGCTCCGTCAGCCCTCCCGCCAGTGAAAGCACGTCGATCAGCGTCCGCGGAGCCGCCACGTGCACCGTGCCCGGATGCGCAACCTCTCCCAGAATCGTAACCGTCTCGGTGGCATATTCCTCCACGAAAACCGAAGCTTCCGGATGCATCAGGAATTTCCCTTCGCGATACTTGTCGGCGATCCGATCCGCCGCCTGCGCAGGCGTTAGTCCCTGCACCAAAACCTTCCCCGCCAGCGCCAGTGTGATCTCTCCCGAATCCAGCACCCGTGTTCGCTGCTCCAGCTCGCCTTCGCGCAAAACCGTGATGTGCAGCAGATCGCCTGGCCCGATCAGCAGACTCTCCGCTGCAGGCCCGCCGCCTTGGGTTGCCGAACCCTGAGCAGCGCTGGCAGCCCCGGCACTCGCCCCCGCAGAAACCACCACCGCCCCGCTCTGCGCCGCCGCAGCGGGCAGTGAACTCTGCGCCCACGCGCCCACGGCGCAGCACAGTAGTCCCACCCAGGCAGCGAGCTCACGCATGCGCATAGGCAACTCCCTCGCGCGCGTCTTCGAGGATCACCCCCAGCACCGCGTGCTCCGCCTCCTGCCGGCTGAAGGCATGAAAGGCGGCCAGCACTTCCTGTTTCTGCGTTCTCCCCGCACGCGCGGTCAGCAGAACCGCATCCGCCATCTGCGCCAGCACCAGCGCATCGGAATAAACCGCCGCCGGTCCCGCGATGACGATAAAGCTGAATTCCTGCCGCCAGCGCGCCAGCAAAGTCCTCATGCATGGCGACGCAATCAGCTCCGACGCGCTCGGCGGACGCGGCCCCGTATGAATGACCGACAACAGCGCCGGGCCACGATGTTCGTATTCCGGATGATCGTATTCCGGATGATCGTATTCCGGATGTGCGTACTCCGGATGTGCGTACTCCGGATGTTCAAACTCCGGCACACCCTCGCTCGTCAGCAGATCGCTCAGTCCAGCCTCGGCAGAGAAGAGTCCTCCCTGCGCGGCGCCACGCAGATCCGCATCCACGTAGAGCACAGGAGCACCATGCTGCGCCAGCACCGCAGCGAGGTTCAGCGCCAGCGAGGGCTTTTCTTCTTCCGCGTAAGCCTGCGCCATCCCCTGCGCATGACCGCTCTTTCCGAGCTCCGGCTCTGGCCGCGCCGCGGCGATCAGGATCACCTGCGGAGCCCGCCCGCTGTGTGAAAGCAGCAGCGACGCCCGCAGGCAATGCAGAGCCTCCACATACCCCGACTCCGGTGCAGCGAGAGCATAATCCGAGCCGGCAGCCGCCTCCAGCGTCAGCGCCGCCGACGAGGGCCCCGACCACGGCTCAGGCAGCAGCCGCCCCAGCCACGAAGACTGCAGCCAGGCCGGAGTAAACCACCGTTGCTCAGTCTCTGCCGCCGGCAGCGCTGCAAACACCGGCGCGTCCAGCAGCATTTCCAGATCGACGGCGCTGTGAACAGCGTGATCGCTCAGCTCGCGCGCGATTGCTGCAACCGACCCCAGCAGGCTGCCCCCCGCCACCGCAACCGCAGCCAGCAGCGGCAGGTTAGGACTGTCGGGATGGTCCGGCGGCGGAACCCGCGCCGGGTTGACAATCGTAAAGTTGCCGGAGTGCAGCCCCTCCAGCACCCCCGTCTGCTGCAACCGCCCCAGCAGATTCGTATAGAGCGCGCGGCTCTCGTCCGCCTCCTGCCGCGCCATCCGCCACGCAACCGCGCTCCCCGTCGTCTGCGTGGCCAGCTCCTTCTGCTGATTGAATGCGCCTCGCGCCGAGTTCTCTGACGCGAGTGCAATCTCGTAATCGCTGCGCGCGCGATCGCTCAGCCGATGAATCTCCTCCTGGATGGACTTCTGAATCGTACCCAGGCGCGCGCGCTGCTCCGACACCGCGGGCCAGTTCTCCCCATAGCGATTGGCCGATTCCGCCAGCTGCGCCTTCGCCGTCGTCTCCTGGGCACGCAGCGATTGCAGCAGCGCAAAAGAATTCTGCGTGTTCATGCTCCCGGGAGCCGTGCCGCTCAGCCCCGAGATCACCTCCGGGTCTCCCGACTCCACCGCCCGCCACACCGCCTCGCGCACGATGCGGCTCGACTCCGCCGCTCCCAACTGTGCATTCAGCTCGTCGAGCCGCGCCAGCACCACATTGTGCGACGCATCGTCCCCGTACGAGCCGGTGGCGCTCTGGAGCCCGGCCGCGCGCGCATCCAGCGTCTCTGCCTGCTGCTTCAGCCCCGCCAGCTGCGCCGCCAGCCACCCGGCCGACTGCGCCGCCGCCGAAGATCGCGACTCAGACGTATAGTCTGCGAGCGCCTGCACCACATCGTTCACCACCGCGGCCGCGCGCTCCGGATCGGGATCCGAGTATGCAACGCGGATAATTCGCGTTCCCGCCACCGGCGTCACCTTCAGATGACTGGCAAAAATCTTCAGCGCCACATAGCGCCGATTCGGCGCCTCGGCAAGCGGCGTAGACAGCGGCTCCAGAGGCTTGCGCCAAAAATAAATCCGGCGCAGCCACGGGAAGCGCCCAGCCCGCGGCGCAAAGTAGTCCGGAGTAGTTTCGAGGCCGGCCCTGCGGATCACAGCCAGCGCCAGCGAGTCGGATGCGAGAACACTGGCTTCGGTCTGCAGCGTCAGGTTCAGATCGAATGTGTCGGTAGCCGCCGCCGATTCCTTGTCGCTCGTGGTGTTTTCGAGGCCGAACCCGCCCTGCGATTCCTTCTGCACCTCGATCTCCGCCTGAGCGCGGTAGCGCGGCGTAGAGCACAGGCCATACACCAGTGCCATTGCACAGCTCACCGCCAGGGCGGAGAGAATCCACGCGCGCCGTCGCACCAGCACCGCAAACAAGTCGGATAAGGTCCACTCTGCCGGCGGCTCGCCGGAATAGACTGCGCGGGTCATCGCCGCACTCCGCCGCTGGACCCCTCTTCTTCAGGCATTGCGCAGCAGCACCACCGATCCGTCGAAGTCGAAGCTGAAGTCCATCTCGCTCAGCCCCGCGCCCAGCATCGTGTCCCGCAGCCGCCGCCGGTCCTGCGTGTGCAGCAGCAGAAATCCGCTGCCCCCGGCGCCCACCAGCTTGCCCCCCGTGGCCCCGCCCCGTCCCCGCGCCAGTTCGTACAGCGCGTCGATGTGCGAACTCGACATGCGGCAGCACCGCGACCGCTTGCGCATCCAGTGCTCGTGCATCAGCCGCCCGAACTCCGTCACCTTGCCGTCCTCCAGCGCATCGCGAATCTCGCGCCCCAGCGCGCGTGCGAAGTGCAGGCTGTCGATCATCGCGGGATCGTGCGCCTCTGACAGCCGCTTCTGTTCGCCCAGCAGCGTCGAGGCGTTGCGTGTGTTCCCCACGAAAAACAGCATCAGCGAGTCGCGCAGCTCGCGCAGCGACTCGTCCGTCATCTGCAGTGGAGTCACCTGCACCGCCCCATCCGGCAGATACTCCTGGCACAGCAGGCCGCCATACGCCGCGATGTACTGGTCCTGTTTGCCCACCGGCTCTCCCAGCCGGTTCATTTCAATCTCCACCGCCTCGCGTGCCAGCATTTCCGCTGTCACCGGCTCCCGGCGCCATGCGTAGAGCGCGTGCAGCAGCCCCACCAGAAACGTTCCCGACGATCCCAGGCCTGTGCCCGCCGGCACATCGGCCACGCTCACCACCTCCAGCGGCGAGGCTGCATGGTGCATGCGAATCGCCTCCCGCATCAGCGGATGGCGGATCTCCTCGCAGCTGTCGGCATGTTCGTTCTCCGAATACTTTAGGAAATACCCGGGCAGGAAACTTCGATTCACCGTGATGTAGACGTATTTATTGATGGCCGCCGAGATGACAAAGCCCCCGCCGAACTCGCGGTAATACGAGGGCAGGTCGGTGCCGCCTCCGCCGATCGAGATCCGCAGAGGCGTGCGTGTCATGATCATGGCCAAACACCGCCGTCATCGGCTTCAGACTGAGCCCACTCCTTCAGGGTGTACCGGGCCGGAACCGGCGGCAAAGTGGCGGCCACCGCGGATTCCGTTTCCAGCAACCCCGTCGGCGATCCGATCTCATAGAAGCGCTCAGCGGTCTCGTACCCGGCCAGCATTCCGTATTCGGCCAGCGCCGACCACACCTCCGCCAGATCGAAGACCGGCACCGACCAGTGCGCCAGAACGCTGGCTTCCAGCGCGTCCAGTCCGTAGTCGATATGGCGCATCGCCGTCGATCGCTGCCGCTTGTCGTAGCGCACAACCGAGCCCTGGCGAAACTCCGCATTGCTGGCTCCCAGCCGGTTCTTGTTGCGGAACACCGTCATCAGTGCGGGCCGGTGCGACTCCCGGAACGCCCGCCATACCGGCTCAATCGGCTCCGTCAGCCAACTGTCGCCATACATCACCAGGAAGCGCGGCCCCAGCAGGGAAAGCGCCGCGCGCAGTGCGCCTCCCGTGCCCAAAGGCTGTTCGCCGTCGTGGCTGTATCGGATCGACAGGCCAAAGCGGCTCCCGTCGCCGGCAAACGCTTCGATCTGATCGCCGAGATACCCGCAGCAGATCACCACTTCCCGCAGGCCCCCGGTGCGCAGCATCCTTAGCTGGTGCGCCAGAAATGGCTCCCCCGCCACCTGCACCAGGGATTTGGGAATCGTTGCCGTCAAAGGACGCAGCCGCGTGGCAAGACCGCCGGCCAGCAGCGCCAGACAAGGAGGCCAGTCAGTTGTGGAGTGTGCGGTCATCGGCCGAAAGCTCCTGCAGGGATTGGCGCACCGCTTCCCGGCTGTTCCGTTTTGGGAACCAGCCCAGAGCGCGCATGCGCGAGGAATCGAGGCGGACCACCGGCACGTCGCCCCGCCACCCACCGCGGCCGCCCGTGTATTCGAGGACCGGCGGCGCCGGCAGTGCCAGGCACTCAACGGCCAGCTGCGCGATCTCGGTTACGCTCACCGCATCGTCGGTGGCGACATTGAAGACGGAAAACGGCCCCGTGGCCCGCTTCGCCGCGCACAGCACCGCCGCTACCACATCCGAAACATGGATGTACGGCTTGCTCTGCTCCCCGTCGCCGAGGATCTTCAGCCGGTTGGGCTTCGTCGTCAGCCGGCGCAGAAAATCGTAGCCCACGCCATGCGTCTGGCGCGCCCCCACCACGTTGCCGAAGCGGAACGCGCACGCCCGCAGCCCGAACATCGAGCAGTAGCTGGCAATCAGCGCTTCGCCCGCCAGCTTGCTGGCTCCGTAAGTCGAAACCGGCACCAGCGGCGCGTAATCCTCGTCGGTCGCGGTGTCCCCCGCGTCGCCATAGACGCCGCTTCCCGACGCATAGAGCAGACGTCGCAGCCCGGACCGCCGCATCGCCTCAACCACGTTATTCGTCAGCAGCGTGCCGCGATAGAAGTCGATCTCCGGGCATTCCACCGCGCGCGCGATATCCGGGTTCGACGCCAGATGCAGCACCCAGTCGTGCCCCTCCATCGTCGCCCTCAGGGCTTGCACGTCGCTGGCATCCGCGCGCACCACGTTGAGACGCGGGTCCGCCTGATGCCTTTCGAAGTGCCATTCGCGGCCCGTTGAGAAGTTATCGAAGATCGTAACTCTTCGCGTCAGCGTCGATGCGAGCAGGGCATCGACGAAATGGCTGCCGATAAAGCCCGCACCTCCAACAATGAAGTAACTTCCTTCACACAGAAGCATGGATTCCCTTCCAGAGAATGGCATTCGCTGCAGAAAGACTCAGAGGCCCCGCCGAGCATTCTGCCTGCTCGCTTCTATGCTCACGAGGCGCGCTGCAGTTAGCAATCCCCTCCCGGCGCGAATGTAGTTACTCAGGTAAGGGAGCATTACCTGAGTTATGGCGCTGCACCCTTCGCGGGATCGCTATGCCCCTCGCGGGGAGGATATAAGTCATCTCTGCGCGGAAATTTGTGTTGCCCTGGTCTTGCATTACTTCGGAATCCGGAAATAGTTACTTATGTTAGATTCACCAGCCATCCTCACCGTCGGAATTCCGGTCTCCAACGCCATGCCGTTCTTACCCGAAGCCATGGAAAGCCTGCTTCGCCAGACCATCGATGGCTTCGAAATCCTGGCCATCGTCGATGGCGGAACCGACGACAGTCTTCGCTACCTCAAAAGTCTGCGGCATCCTCGCCTGCGCGTCCTCGCGCAGCCCAATGCGGGTGTGACCGCGACCCTCAACCGCATCCTGCGTGAGACCCGCACCCCGTGGCTGGTTCGTCAGGATGCCGACGACGTCTCCTATCCGGCGCGCATGGAGACACTGCTGGCCGCGATTCATCGCCATCCCGACGCGGGGCTCCTCTACTCTCTCGCCGACTATCATCCGCGCGAGAAATGTGCCGGGCGCTTTCGCTGCTCGCGCGGAACCCCGCAGCAGCTGCGCGCCATTGTCGAAAACGGCTATCTGCTGTCCATCTGTCACTCCACCGTAACCCTCAGCGTGGGCAAGGCCCTCGCCGCCGGCGGCTACCGCATGGATCTCCACGCCGAGGACGCTGATCTGTGGTGGCGCATGGCCCGCCGTTACCCCATCCATTTCATTCCCGAAGCTCTGGTCGGCTTTCGCATTAACGCGAACAGCGTCAGTTCGCGCTACCTCGAGAAACAGCAGCTGGCCGCTGTCTACGTGCAGTATCTCCTGCTGTCGGAGCTGTGGGGTCATCAGCCCCGGCCGCTCCCCGACGTGGCGCATACCCTGCTGGCCTTGCTGCGTCCCGCCGGCATCGCTGCCAAGGACTGGCTGCGCCGCTTCAACATGTATCTTGCCGACGGCGAGTGGGTGCGCGCTGCTGCCGCCCTCGCCCGCGCCCTGTGGGAATCGCCGCGCTATGTCCTCACCCGCGTGTGGGACGAGTTGGGACGCGGCGCCATCGCCAATGGCGTTGCCCCGCGCCTGTTTTTAGAAAGAAAGGAAGCCTTGTGGTGAGAGAGAACGAAGATTCGGGCGTATTGATTGCTGAAGAAGAACCCGCCTCCATCCCTTTGCCGCGCCCCCCGCGCTTTGTCCTGGGCCGCGCTCCCATCGACCGCATTTCCATGGATTACGCGGCCGTCCTGCTCACCGAAGCCCTCCTCCATCGCGGCCAGCTTCCTCCGCTGAAAATCGTCGGTCCCAACGCGCATCTGGTCACCCTGGCCGAGCACCATCCCCGCTTTGCCGAGGCCATGCAGGCCGCCGACCTTGCCGTCCCCGACGGCATTTCGGTGGTGATGGCCTCACGCCTGCTCGGTGTCCCCATTCCCGAGCGCGTGACCGGCGGCGATCTCATGGAGCGCATGTGCGCTGAGGCCGCCCATTACGGCTTCCGCGTCTTCTTCCTCGGCGGACTGCCTGGCGCCGCCATCATGGCCGCATGGAACCTCGAGCAGCGCTACCCCGGCCTCCGGATCTGCGGCACCTGGTGCCCACCTCCAGGCTTTGAAAACGACCCCCAGGAGCAGGCCCGCATGCGTCAGACCATCGCCAATGTCCGGCCCGACCTGCTCTGCGTCGCCTTCGGTGCGCCGAAACAGGAAATCTGGATGCACGAGAACGCCTCCAGCCTGCCCGTGGGCGCCATCCTGCCCGTTGGTGCAGCTTTCGATACCCAGTCAGGCCTGCGCCGCCGCGCCCCTCGCTGGATGCAGCGCATCGCCCTCGAGTGGCTCTTCCGCCTGCTCATGGAGCCGCATCGCCTCTGGCGCCGCTACCTCATCGGCAACGCCGAGTTCGTGCTGCTGGTCCTGCGCCAGTGGTTGCGGCAGTCGCTCGCCACCCTCCGCGCCAGGCTCTTCGACCTCGCGGCGTCCGAGCCCGCTCCGGAGGACAGAATCCAATGATCCGTTCCATCGACACGCTGGGGATCCGTCTGTTCAGCGACGGCGCCGACCTGAAGAGCATCCTCGAAATGTATGAGCGCCCCTGGGTCCGCGGCTTCACCACCAATCCCACTCTTATGCGCAAAGCCGGTGTCCTCGACTATGAGTACTTCGCCCGCACCCTGCTGCGCGCCATTCCCGACCGCCCGATTTCCTTTGAGGTTTTTGCCGAAGACGAGCTGGCCATGGAGATGCAGGCGCTCACCATCGCTACCTGGGCTGCTAACGTAAATGTAAAGATACCCGTTACAAATCGCTCCGGCGCTTTTCTGGGATCGCTGATTCGCAGGCTCGCGAAGGACGGTGTCGCCCTCAACGTCACCGCCATCCTCACCCTCGAGCAGGTCGAACTGGTCGCCCAGTCGCTCACGCCCGAGGCCCCGGCCATCATTTCCGTCTTCGCCGGGCGCATTGCCGATACCGGCGTCGATCCCGTCCCTTTCATGGCCGAAGCCAAACACCTGCTGCGCCGCCGTCCGCATGCACAGCTGCTCTGGGCCAGCCCCCGCGAACTCCTCAATGTCTTTCAGGCCGACGATGCCGGCTGCGACATCATCACCGTGCCTCCTGAAATCCTGCGCAAGCTGCCGCTGGTGGGTAAGGATCTTGACGAGTATTCCCGCGAGACCGTGGAGATGTTCCATCGCGATGCCGAGGCGGCGGCCTATACCATCGATACCAGTCGCCTGAACCGCACCTGGAATGTGGCGGCCTCAGACCGCGCGGTGTGTGAGGATGATGTCCACGGCTTCAGCGAGGTTGCGCACGGAGTAGTCGGGGCGGGCAGCGAGAGCGCGGGACAGGCTCACCGGATCTGACGCCCCCGGCTCTGCCTCGATGCGAATGGTTCTGGCCCCCGCGGCCCTCCCGCACTGCGTGTCGGTCGGCTGATCGCCGATCATCCACGAATCGCCCAGCGAGAACCCGAAATCGTCCCGCGCGCGCAGCAGAAACCACGGCGACGGCTTGCGGCACAAGCACAAGCCGGAGTACCCGGGCGTCACTCCCCGGGGATGATGCAGACAGTAGCAAAAGCGAGCGAAGGCGATCCCCGAACGCACCAATTCATAAACAAACTTGTGATGGATGTCCGACAGCCCGTTGAGCGTTGACTTGCCCAATGCGTAATTCGGCTGGTTCGACACCAGCACCAGAGGGTACCCTTCGTCGCGAAGAAGCGACAGCGAATCCAGCACTCCCTCGTGGAAGAGAAAGTCCGCGGGGCTCAGCGGTGATTCCATCCGTCCGGTCGCCGGGTTCAGCACCGTGGGATTGATTACCCCGTCGCGGTCGAGAAAAATCGCCGGTCTCGGCTGCGCTTCTCTGACCTGCCGGCCTTCGGGATGCCGGATCACTTCATGTCCTGCTTCTGCCTGGTTCTGCGCTTCCGCGCCTGCCCGGGCCGCCGCATCCACCGTTCCCCCGTGGCCGGCCCCACCCTCTGCAAGGAACCAGCCAGGCGGCGTCCCTATTTCTCCGCTTCCCATTTCATCTCGTTCGCGCGCAGGCGGGGATGAGAAACGATCAGATGCCACACCACTGCCTGGAACTCTTCGGTGTGCGGCGTCACCGTATCGGGCGTCGCTGCAGGGACGATGACGCATGCATCCGCCACCTGCGCTGTGAATCCGCCGTCCCGTCCCACTACGCCGAGGATCCGTGCCCCGATGTGCTGCGCCAGCGTCAGGCTGGCGACCAGATTCATGCTGACGCCGTGCTCCGGATTGCCGCCGCCCACCGAGAAGATAAAGACCGCATCGCGATCGAGCAAACGGCAGCCCTGCAGCCAGTGCGCATAGCACGATTCCCATCCATCGTCGTTGATGCGGGCGGTCAGCTCCGCAACATTGTCGGTCGGCGCGTAGCTCTCGATGCCTGCGATTTTGCGGAAGTCGTTCACCGCGTGGCCGGCATTGCCCGCGCCGCCCCCGCAGCCCAGAAAAAATACCCGCCCACCCCGCTCCCGCGTCTCCACCAGCAGCTCGATCACGCGGTCGATCGCGCAGGGGTCCAGTTCGCCTGCGATTTTCGAAACTTCATTCAGGTAACTGCGGGTGTAGTCGGCTGCAGGCACAATGGGCTCCCGGATCACAGTGAGGTTTTGCGCAGCGCCGGCGGCGCCGCCGGCCGTACAAAGGCCAGGTGCAGACCGGGCGCGGGATTCAGCCGCCCCGAATTTCTCCACAGCCGGTCGCGAATCCTCTGGCGCACGCCGGCCGGAATCGCGGCAAAGATCAGCGAGTGCACAAACGATCGCCACTCCGGCTTCCCCTGAAACAGAAACGCCCACAGCAATCCGGCGCGCGCGCCTGCGCTCGCATGGCCGTTGCGCGCCCGCCACGCGCACTGCACCGCCAAAAACCAGGAGAAGGCGCGCGGCGAAATCAGGCTGCGCATCTCCCGGATCCATGCCAGCGAAAACTGCCAGCGGTCCGACCGCCCCACCGTAGCGCGCCCATCGTCCACCCGCCACAGAGAAAGCGGTTCCGCAACCATCGTGATCGCAACGCCTTCGAACGAGGCTGTCCGAATCAGCCAGTCCCAGTCCTGGTGCATGGCCAGGCCTTCGTTGAAGGGAACCGCCAGCAGCAGTTCCCGCGGAGCCAGCAGCGTCGAGGTCTGCATCAGCCCGCCCGGGTCGCCCAGACTGCTCCGGCAGAATAAATAATCCGCTACCGGCTGCGGAGTCTCGTACAGCCGCGGCGGCAGCACCCGGCTGATCGCCGGCGACTGCGCAATCAGTCGGCTGGAAATAATGGGGAACCACACAATGGCGTCCCGCGCCGCGCGCATCTGCCGTTCGATTTTCTTCGGCAGCCATTCATCGTCATCGTCCAGAAATGCGATCCACTCGCCGCGCGCGGCCCGCACCCCGGCATTCCGCGCAGCCGAGCCGCCGCCAGGTTCCGGCAGCAGCACCATGCGCACCCGTGCATCGGTCAGTCGGTTCAGAAAGGAGATTGTCCCCTCATCCGGCCCGTCCACCACCACAATCACCTCGAGGTGCGTCCACGTCTGCCGCAGCGCGCTGCGGATCGCACCGGCGAGCAGCTCCGGCCGGTTGCGCGTGGGAATCACGGCAGAGACCAGTGGGCGATCCGCAGATGAAGAGCAGTCGGACATAGCTCCCGCCTGGCACGTGCCAGCCATTAACTTCAGAAGAGTGGAAGGACTCTTTCGAGCTTAGAAAGGAATCCGCCTGCGCGACAGATTACGCTCGGCTGTTTCCTTCACTTTCGTAATGGCAGAGTCGGGGAAGGTATGCTGCGGAAGTGGTAAATCGTGCGCCCTGTCCCCTCACTGCCGCGCCGACAACGCCCGCTCTGTCGGGCGAATCCAATTCCCGGGGCTTCGAACCCCCTGGTGAAAGACTCGCTGTTTTGAAGGGCCACGAGTTTACAGGCCGCGAAAAAACCGCAATTCTTTGAAAGGGTGCAGCTGTTTAGCCGTGCCGTAAGAAACTCGAAAATAAATTGGGCTGTAGCTACCGGGTTCGTCTTGAAGGGGCACGGCTTCAGCCGTGCCGTTTACAACAGCAAGGTTCAGGGCTTTAGCCCCTGAGGAGCGCTCGAGCAGGCTGACTGGGCCAAATTACCGAGCCGAATTCCGGCATCCTGACAAAATTTCGCTGTCCCGCAAAGGAGTGCGCATCGTGAGCATCGGACGAAGATTTTCTGTCCTGGGCAGCCTTGTCTTGATCGCAAACCTCACGCCGCTGGCCGCGCCTCCGCTGCACGCGCAGTCCAGCCAGCATTCCAGCGAGACTGTGGCCATCGACGCCGCCGCGCCCACAACCCCCTTCCCCCATTTCTGGGAGCAGATGTTCGGCTCCGGCCACGCGATCCTCTCTCTGCGCGACTCCTGGCGCCAGGATGCGCGCGCTGTGAAGCAGGTCACCGCCTTCCAGTGGGTGCGCTTCCACGGCATTCTCGACGACGAAGTGGGCGTCTACACCCGCGATGAGCACGGCAACGCCGTCTACAACTTCGCCTACGTCGACCAGATCTACGATGGCCTCCTGCAGAACGGCATCCGCCCGTTCGTCGAAATCAGCTTCATGCCCACCCAGCTGGCCTTCAACCCCCTCGCCCTGCATGTCTTCTGGTACCACCCCAACGTCTCCCCGCCGCGCAGTTGGGAAGAGTGGGACGATCTCATGGCCCATTTCGCGCGCCACCTGATCGAGCGCTACGGTGAGGACGAAGTCTCGCAGTGGTACTTCGAAGTCTGGAACGAGCCAAACATCGACTTCTGGGGCGGCATTCCTCGCCAGGGTTCCTACTTCGACTTATACGACCACACCGCGCGCGACCTGAAATCCGTCAGCCCGCGCCTGCGTGTCGGCGGTCCCGCCACCGCCGCAGCCTCCTGGATTCCCGCCTTCCTCAAACACGTCGCCGACAACCACGTCCCTGTCGACTTCGTCTCCACCCATGGCTACGCCGACGACACCGTCGAGAATCTCTTCCACACCAACGACAACATCTCCATGGACGATCGCGTCTGCGCCGCCATCGGGAAGGTCCACGACCAGATTCACGCCTCCGCCAATCCCGATCTGCCGCTGCTGTGGACCGAGTGGAACGTGCAGGGCATGGATCAGTCCCGCGACACCATCTTCGTCGGGCCCGCCCTCGCCAATACCATCCGCGCATGTGACGGCAAAGTCCACGAGATGTCTTTCTGGACCTTCTCCGATGTCTTCGAAGAAGGAGGTCCCATCCCCAGGCCCTTCGAAGGCGGCTTCGGCCTGCGCGCCAAGGGCGGCATCGACAAGCCCAGCTATTACGCCTTTGGATTACTGCATAACCTCGGCGACGCGCGTCTCGCCAACGACTCCAAAAGCGTCATAGTGACGAAGCGTCCCGATGGCTCCCTGGTCGTCGCGGCCTGGAATCTCGTCGATCCCGGCCAGCAGGGCGCCACACACACCATCGATCTGGTCTTTCAGGGAGTCCCCGCCGCTGCGCGGGGCACCATCCAGCGCGTCGACAGCGATCACGGCAACGTGCTGCCGAAATATGCGGCGATGGGCAAGCCCCTCGATCCAACGCCCGCGCAGGTCGAGCAGCTCAATCGCGAAACCTCCCTGCCCGCGCCTGAGGAAACCCACCTCAGCAGCGGCCGTCTCAAACTCACCCTCACCCCCGACGCCCTCGACATCATCACCGTGCAGAAGCAATGAGGATCAACGCTGGCTATGACTGCCATCCTGACGCTTCGCCTCGCGAGGACGGCCATCAAAGTAACGAATGTCATTTTGAGCGAAGCGCCGCCACGGTCGTTCAAATCAACCTGCTGTCAGGCTGAGCGAAGTGCCGCCACGATGCTTCGCCGCGGAAAGATGCGCCTCCCCGGCGCGAAAACCGCCGCCAGGGGAAAAAAGAGCTTTAGCCCTTTGTCTCTAACGGTTGTTCATGTTGTCCAGCACCGAACCCACGATCCCGCCCAGCACGCCGGCCTGCGTGGTTTGCCGCCGCTCCGCACCCGGCATATATTCCGCCAGCTGATGCGCGAGCCGCGAGATCGGCAGCGTCTGCAGCCACACTCGCCCGGGCCCGGTCATCGCCGCCAGAAAGATCCCGTCGCCGCCAAAAATTAAATTCCGTACGCCCCGGATCATCGTGATCTGAAACGCCACGCTGGTCTGGAACGCGCCCACGTGCCCCGGATGCACCAGCAGCGTCTCGCCCGGCCGCAGATCCCGCGTCACCAGCTCGCCCGACAGCTCCAGCCACGCCGTTCCCTGGCCGCTGATCTTCTGCAGCAGAAAGCCATCCCCGCCGAATATGCCCGCGCCCAGAGACTGCTGGAATCCCACGCCGATCTGCACTGCCGCCGTCGCGCACAGGAATCCATGGCGGTGCACCATATATTCGTAGCCCGGCGCCACCTCCACCGGCACAATATGTCCCGGAACCCGCGTCGCGAATGCTACCTCGCCCGCACCGCTCACCGCCCGGTATTCGGTCATGAACAGGCTTCCCCCGCCCACCACCCGCTTGAATGCGCCGAAAATCCCGCCGCCGCCCGCAAACTGCGTGTGGGTGGTCATCTGCACGTTGGCCGACATCCACGAAAGCTCCCCGGCCTCCGAGATGATCGCGTCGTTCGGCTCGAGCAGAAACTCGAGCACCGGCATGGTGGTTCCAATGATGCGGTTTTGCATGGAGCAACATGGTACCGCAACCATCCGCGCCCGGTCTGCAAAATTCCGGCTGCAAAATTCATGCCCTCCCAGCGGCTTTTCCGGCGTCATCCGGCCCCGCAGCCCGGGGTGCGCCGCGCCCGCCGGCCCTCCGCAGGAGAGCTGAAACCCGCGTCCCCAGCGGGCTCGCTGCATGCTTCCATCCAGCCTGTCGTAGAACTGTGGTGTATAGCACTAATACGTACTGGTTACTGTTACAGGACTTTCCGGGCCATCTCTCATTTTCATAAGAGCAATTGCATTTGGGTAATTGCCCTCGATCGTTTAAAATCAATTCAGATTCAAACAAATTCGGGGACGGGGTCGTACAGGCAACCATACCTAAGTAACTGTGTTCCCAATTACCGTAGCTGAATAGCCACACAACCTCAGCCGACGGGATCATGGGTTCAACCTGAGGCGCTCTCAACTGCTCATTTGCCCGGCAGAGCGCTGATTTGCCAATAATCTCCCTGGCCTATGTTCTGGGCTGCTGTCAGCCCAGCAGGAGGATGCCGTGTGTCCTGAGTAGCTGTGTTGTCCGTTGGTCGCCGTTCGTGCCTGACTTGTCACAAAGGCAATTCCTCATGCTGACCTTTTGTGACTGAAGTAGCCACGTTTTTAGTAGTCGCTGGTTGTCACAAGGTCAGCGCCCGGAACCTGTATCTCCATTCAATGCTTGCGGAAGCGTTGCGCCACTGAGGGGATGGCGCGCGAACAGGAGACGTGTGTCCCGGCGCTCCATGAGGAGCCGTTGATGCTGTTCAGTTGCAATACTCCCCCCTTCGGCCGCGTTTCCGCGTCGTCCGATCGCCCTTCTTCCAACTCTCTCTTCTGTTTGCCCCCCGTCCAGGCTTCCCATCGTGGTCCCTGCTTCCGGCGGATCGTCGTACGTGCAGCCGTCCTGATGCTGGCTGCTTCCTGTCTGCCCGTTGCCCTGTTTGCGTCCTCTCTGGCTATCACCAGCCCTGCCTCGGGCAGCGTTTTGCCGGGAGCCACGGCAACCTTCACCGTCGGCGCCGAAAGCAGCGTCTCGCAGTATCAGCTCTGGCTCGGTACCACCGCGGGCAGCGATAACCTCGGCCTTTACAACTCCGGTTCCACCTCGGCCAGTTCCATTTCCTTCACCGCAACCGGCCTGCCCACCAGCGGCGGCACCGTTTATGCCACCCTCTACTGGAACAACAACGGCTCCTGGGGATCCAGCCAGTCCGCCTATAAGGAGGCAAGCGGATCTTCCTCCTCCGGATCTTCCTCCGACAGCGGCTCCCTGGCTCTGGGCTCGACCAGCGTGGCATTCGGCGATGTTGACGTGAAGTCGCCGGCCACCCAAACCGTTACCCTGACCTCCTCCGGCACTGGATCTGTCACCATCAGCGGCATCAGCATCAGTGGCACCGGCTTCACCACCTCCGGCGTCTCCACACCGATGACCCTCAGTTCCAAACAGTCGGCAAGCCTGCAGGTCCAGTTCGATCCCACCACCACTGGCTCGTTCTCCGGAACCGTCACCATCTCCAGCAACGCCTCCAACGGCAGCACGATGAAGATCGCTCTCAGCGGCACCGGCCAGTCTGCCTCCTCCGGGCACTCTGTCGACCTCAACTGGGACGCGCCCAGCAATTCATCCGGCGTCTCCGGCTATAACGTCTACCGGGCGCCCAGCGGCAGCTCGCTGTACTCGCTGCTGAACTCCTCCCCCACCAGCTCGACCAGCTACACCGACAGTACCGCCCAGGCTGGATCGGCCTACAATTACGAGGTGGAAAGCGTCGATGGGTCAGGCGTAGAAAGCCAGCCCTCGAACGTCTTCTCCGCAACCATTCCCAATTAATTAAGGTTCGCTGCGGAAGGGCCCGCCGGGCGCTTCCGCAGCGTGCATTGCAGGCCAGCGAAGCAAATCCCACTGGGGTCCGGGATTTGCCGCTGGCCTTTTTTTTCAGCAGGGCCAGCAGCTCGCCCGACGACTACCACGGCCATCCTGAAGCCGGGTTCGGCGGCTTTTTTGCCTAACTCAGCTGAAGGATCGGCGGTGCCCCCTTGTAAGTTGCGCCACGAACTCGAACAACCCCACAACTGCTCTGCCCGGCAGATCGTGCCCCCTGGCGCAGGATGGCGCCTGCGTGAGCGGAAGGCGGTAGAAGCCCCGGCTTTTAAGCCGCGGGAATTTGCCCGTTGCGCGTAATGCCACAGACTTCTCGCATCACGAATCCCCGCTGCGAAAGCGAACAATCCGCCGCCGGTCCCGCTTCGAAGGACGCCCCGCCGGCGCCGGCATGAAATGCATCCCGGCCTTTCGTTCCTCCGCAAACCTGCGCCGTGCTTCGCGGCTGGCCTCGGTTTCCTGGTAGAGCGTCTGCGCCACTGCCGCCGGTCCGCGCATTTCGCTGAGCGCCAGCACCTCCACTTCGAAGTCGCCGCCTTCGGTCGTGATCTTCAGCAGATCGCCCACCCGCACCTCGCGCGCAGCCCGCGCCGGCTGATGGTTTGACTGCACCCGGCCCAGTTCACACGCCTTCGCCGCCAGCGTGCGCGTCTTGAAGAAGCGCGCCGCCCACAGCCATTTATCCATGCGTGTGCCGGTCACAACTTCATGCTAGCGAAAAGACGAGGTGCGAAGCAGCCTCATCCGCCGCTTCCGTCTTCCCGCTTCCAGCAACCAGCAACCAGCAACCAGCAACCAGCAACCAGCTTCCGGCCGCACCGGTCTACTCCCTCTTCTCCGCCCTGACAAGAGCTTGCGACCGAAGTTGTAGAAGGGGAGAACCCAATTCAGCAACACAACCTGTTGTGGTCGGATGTTCCGGAAAGCCCAAGGCGTGAGGTTTTCATCTGCCGCTTCCGGCGGCCGTTCCCAGGCCCCGAAAAACTTCTTGAGTCTCAATGATTTTCCACTTTGCAGAGGGCATCTACTCGGTTACGATCAAGTGGTCGAAAGTGGTCAGGAGTGGACCAAAACTCAGATCCGGAAGCTTTCAGACCCGAAGATAGCACCAATCGGATCAGTAAGCAGCCGTTTTCCCCAGGGCGTTCCACCTTCGACACGGGCACAACGATGTTCAGGGGCAACCATCCAGCTCGGGTTGATGAAAAGGGACGGCTCAAGCTCCCGGCGGAGTTCAAGCGCCAGATCGACGAGCAGTATGGGACCCAGTTCTACATCACCAGCCGGGATGGCAAAGAGGCGGAGGTTCACCCGCTTCCGGAGTGGGAAAAGTTCGAAGCGAAGCTGGCCGCGATTCCCACCTTCAATGCGGCGAAAAAGAAGCTCCTGAAGTGGCTGAACTACTTCGGGCAGCAGACCGAGATGGACGGACAGGGAAGAGTGCTTCTCCCCCAGATCCTGCGGGAGAAGGCGAAGCTGACCGGCGAAGTGATCGTGTACGGATCGGAGACGCACCTGAAAGTCGCCAACCGCGCGGATTACGAACGCGAGATGCAGGAAGCGCCGATGACCGAGAACGACGAGCAGGCGCTGGCTGAGTTTGGTTTGTAAGCGATGAAGACCCCTCAGGGGGAGCACAGGCCGGAAGCAACAAGGCATGTGCCGGTTCTTTTACAACCTGCGATCCGATACCTGAATATCCGCCGCGGGGGCGTGGTCATGGACGCCACCCTCGGCTACGCAGGGCACGCGAGCGAGATCGCCCGGCAGCTTGGCCCCGAAGGCAAACTGATCGGCTTCGATCGCGACCCCGAGGCCCTGGCGCTGGCACGGCAGCGGCTCGATACCCTCCGTGAGGAGCTTGGTCCGGCGATGCCGCAAGTCGTCCTGCACGACGTGGAGTTTTCCGAGGCCGCCGAAGTGCTGGCCGGGCTCACCGTCGATGGCCTGCTGGCGGATTTCGGCGTCAGCTCGATGCAGTTCGATCAGCCGCATCGAGGTTTTAGTTTTCAGGCGGAAGGACCCCTGGACATGCGCATGAATACGCGCGCAGGTGTCACCGCCGAACAGGTGGTAAATCAGATGGACGAAAACGAACTCGCCAATCTGATTTACGAATTCGGAGAGGAAAGGAGGTCGCGGAGAATCGCCAGAGCCATTGTCAGGGCGCGGCCAGTGACGACGACGGCGCAATTAGCCCGAATCGTTGCGGCCGCGGCCCCGGCAATGAAATCCGAGCGCATTCATCCGGCGACGCGTACCTTTCAGGCTCTTCGAATTTATGTGAATGCCGAGCTGAGCGAGATTGACTCGCTGCTCGCAGCAGCGCCGCAGCTGCTCAAGCCGGGCGGAAGGCTGGTTGCCATCAGCTTCCACTCCCTCGAAGACCGGCGCGTCAAAGATGCGCTGCGCGAGGGAGCGCGGCAGGGAATTTACGAAGTGCTGACGAAGAAGCCGGTCACGGCGGAAGCAGAGGAAACGGATCGCAACCCGCGAGCACGCAGCGCGAAGCTGCGCGCAGCGGAAAGGAAGAGCTGACAGCCGGCAGCTGGCTGCTGGCTGCTGGATGAGATCGGGCCAGTGCCGTCCCACCGCATTACAAGGCGAAAGTACTTCGGACGACCACTACGCACTACCTCCTTCCTGAAATCAGCGGCTCTGGCCCGGTCGTTGGAAGGATGAAGAACAGGGAATTAGCAGCAGCAGGACACGGGGAAAGCAATGCAGGCAAAGCAATTCAGAAAGGCAATCGGGCGCTGAGGGAGATCAATCATGGCGACACAGGCGATAGCGGCGCAGGGAATGATGGGCGTCAGCCGCGACACAGAGTGCGTCGCGGAGCACAACACGATGTTGCTGGCGGCGCAGCGGCGCAGCCGGCGTGGTCCTACGCCTGAAGCGTTGTTCGCCAAGCGCCTCGACAACTCCCGCCTCGTCAAGGCCGACGATCCGCAGCGCGTGCGCGAGATGCGCAGCTTCGCCTGCGCCATGGCGTTTCTGCTGTCGCTGGCTCTGGTCTACGGATGGCAGCACTTCAGCGCTATCGAATACGGTTATCGCATGGAAGCGCAGAAGCAGCAGCTGCAGCAGCTCGAAGAGCAGAACCGCCAGCTGCGGCTCACTGAAGCGCAGCTCTCCGAGCCCTCCCGCATCGACACCATGGCCCGCAATCTGGGTCTGACCACGCCGCATCCGGGACAGGTTGTTCACCCCAACGCGGGTCTGACGGACGGCGGCGCTCCCGTGATGGCGCAGGTCACCCCCGCCATCCCCGCTATCCACTAAGATTCCCCCAGGGAGGAGACGGGTTCTGCTGTGAGTCGTCTTGCATTCTCCTCCGAGAGACCCCGGCACGCTGCACCGCAGCGCGGCGGGGAGCCCACACCCCTTCACGCCGGAAAGAGGCGTGAAGGGGATTTTTCTTTTGAGTCCGGTGCTGCCGGCATCCACACCGCCCGCGTAAGAACAGCGCCCCTGGTCACGCCCATGCGCCGGCTGCGCATCCTCTGGGTGCTCGGCATCTTCATGGTCTGGGCGGTCATGATCACTGGACGCCTCGTCTGGCTGCAGGTCATCCGCCACAGCGAGTGGACGGAGCGCGCCGAGCGTCAGCAGGAGCGCACCTTTAAAGTAGCGCCGCGTCGCGGCATCCTCTACGACCGCAATCTCCACGAGCTGGCCATGACCGTCCTGGCAGACTCGGTCTACGCGGTCCCCTCCGAAATCGGCTCCGACCAGGCAAGGGAGCAGACCGCTGAGACCCTGGCCAAAATCGTCCACACCAATCCCGAAGATCGCTTCACCTCCGAGAAACAGATCCTCGCCCGTCTTCGCGACTCCCGTAACTTCGCCTGGGTCGCGCGCAAGCAGCCGCCCGCTGTTATCGCCCAGGTCAAGGCCCTGGGCCTCAAAGGCGTCTACCTGCAAAAGGAATTCAAGCGCTTCTATCCCGATCAGCAGCTCGCCGCCCAGGTCCTTGGCTACGTTGGCATGGACGACGACGGCCTCGCCGGCGTGGAGCAGGAAGATGAAAAGCAGCTGCACGGCACTCCCGGCCGCATGCTCACCGACATCGATGCCCGCCGCCACGTGCTCGACAGTGAAGAGCGCCAGCCGCTCCCAGGCGAAAACCTCGTCCTCTCCATCGACGCCAATATCCAGTTCATGGCCGAGCAGGCGCTTCAGGCCAATATGGAGCGCACCGGCGCCGTCAACGGAACCGTCGTCGTGCAGGATCCCCACACCGGCCAGATCCTCGCGCTCGCCATTCGCCCCACCTTCAACCCCAACGATTTCCGCCACACCGACCCCTCGCTGCTGCGCGACCACGCCGTTAGTGATGTCTACGAGCCCGGATCGACCTTCAAGCTGGTGGCATATTCGGCGGCACTGAACCAGAAGATCATCACGCCGGACTCGATGATTCCTACGCTCGGAGGCGTGATCAATGTGGCTGGCCGTCTCGTCCACGATGACCGCGACGCCATCATCTACGAGAGTCATCACGGCAATGTGCTGAGCGCGAAGGAAGCGTTGTGGGAGTCGAGCGACGTCGCCGCCATCGAGCTTGCCCAGCGCATGGGCGCCGACCGCTTTTATCAATACATTCGCGATTACGGGTTCGGGATGCGCTCCGGCATCGAGCTTCCCGGCGAAACCCGCGGGCTGCTCAAACCGGTGCAGCGCTGGCAGCCGACCACCATCGGCTCCATCCCCATGGGCCAGGAAATTGCCGTCACGCCCATCCAGCTCGTCACCATGGCTTCGACGATCGCGAACGGTGGTGTGTATCTGCCGCCGCATATCCTGCTGGAAAGCACACAGAAGACGAAAGGAACCGGAGAACTGAAGCCGGCGGCATTTCGTCCGGAAGAGGAGCTGCCCAGTCCGCTGCCGTCCGGCGCGCATCGTGTCATCTCGGAGATGACGGCCGCTGAGATGCGCCAGATCATGGAGGGTGTAGTCCTCTACGGAACCGGTCGTCCTGCGCAGCTCGATGGATACAGCGCGGGAGGCAAGACCGGCACTGCGCAGAAGATCGATCCCCGCACTCATACCTACTCCAGGACGAAATACGTCGCGTCCTTCGTCGGCTTCGCGCCCGTGAACAATCCGGCCGTCACCATCGCCGTCATTATGGATTCGCCGTCGAAAGGTTCGCACTTCGGCACCGCCGTCAGCGCCCCTGTCTTTCACGATCTGGCCCAGCAGATCCTCGAATACCTCGGCGTCCCGCACGATCAGGATCTGAAGCCAGTGCAGGCCGTAAAGGACATCGCGAAAGACAAGAAGCCGGCCGCCGAAGACGATAATCCGCAGGAAGAAACGGCCGACCTGCAGTCGCTCTTTGCTGAAGTGAATCATCTGCCCGCCGACGATCCGCTGCGGAATCCCAGCGCCGGCGCACCCGATGCAGCGGTCACGGATGAATCGCCGGATGCATCCTTCGCACCTCCGCCGTCAGGCAGCGAAGCCGCCCGCGCTACCCCTGGCGAAGTGGCAAAACAGGAACACCCAGCTCCAACCGCACCCTCCGCGCCGAAGGCTTTGCCCCCTGCCGCCGCCCCGCCGCTCGCGCGAGGCTCCGTCTCGATTCCCAATCAGCGCGTCTCCGTCCCGTCCTTCACCGGCAAGTCCCTCCGCGATGTGGTCGTTCAGGCCAGCGCTGCAGGCCTGGCCGTGCAGGTGGTGGGCAACGGCATCGCGCGCCAGCAGGCTCCTGCCGCCGGAACCATGGTGCCCGCCGGCACCGAAATCGTGGTGCGCTTCACCCGCCAGCAACCTGCCGCCCAGTGAGCGCGCGAAGCCTCGCCCCCCCATGCGCGCTTACAATCAAGCCAGTATGCGCTTTGAGGAGCTGCTGAGCGGAACCGAGCTGGTACGGCGCGCAGGCCCCAATGTCGACATCGCCGGGGTCGAGTACGACTCCCGTCGCGTCGTCGCCGGTTCTCTCTTCCTCGCCATGCAGGGTGGCACTACCGACGGCAATCGCTACATCGGCAAAGCCATGGAACAGGGTGCGGCCGCCGTCGTCACTGACTCCGCCACAGCCTTTGCCGAGGCGGCCCGCTGCCATCCCGAGTTCGCCATCGCCGAAGTGCCCGCCGGCTCAGGCCGTCGCGCCATGTCCGCCATCGCGGCCAATTTCTTCGCTCATCCCGAGCGCCGGATGGCCCTCAGCGGCGTCACCGGTACCAACGGCAAAACCACCACCGCGTTTGTCCTCGATGCCATGCTCAACGCCCACGGCCGCAAAACCGTCCTGCTCGGCACCATTGAGAACCACGTCGTCGGCGCCATCCGTCCCGCTCTTCACACCACGCCCGAATCCCGCGATCTGCTGGCGCTCTTCCGCGAAGGCGTCGATGCCGGCGCCACCGAAGTCGTGATGGAAGTCTCCTCCCACGCCCTGGCCCAGGGCCGCGTCTACGGCCTGCCCTACGACGTCGCTATCTTCACCAACCTCACTCAGGATCATCTCGACTTCCACGGCACTATGGAAAACTACTTCGCCGCCAAGCGCGCCCTCTTTGATGGTGAAAACGGCACGCCCCCCCGCGTCGCCATCGTCAACATCGACGACCCGTATGGAGCGGAGCTCGCTGTCATCGCCCGCAACGCCGGCGCCGAGACGCATTCCTACGGTCTGCGCAACGCCGACTTTCGTGCAGAGGATGCCTGCCTCAGCCCATCCGGCATGACCTTCCGCCTCGTCGCTCCCCACGGCGCTGTCGAAATGCGCACCCGCCTCACCGGCAAGGTCAACCTTTATAACCTGCTCGCCGCCGCAGGGGCCGCCTCCGCGCGCGGCCTTACCCTGGACGAAATCGCCCAGGGCGCCGCCTCGGTTCCCTGTGTGCCCGGACGCTTTCAGACTGTCGATGCCAGCCAGCCCTTTACCGTCGTCGTCGACTATGCCCACACCGACGACGCCCTCCGCAATCTCATCGCCCTCGCCCGCGACTTCGTCGGCGCCAGCCATCGCGTCATCACCCTCTTCGGCTGCGGCGGCGATCGCGACCGCGCCAAGCGCCCGAAGATGGGCCGCGCCGCCGGTGAAGGCAGCGACTACGTTGTGCTCACCTCCGACAATCCGCGCAGCGAAGATCCCGAAGCCATCATGGCCGACGCGCTCCCTGGCCTCGTCGCCACAGGCGCTAAATTCATTGCCGTCGTCGACCGCGCCCGCGCCATCCGCCTCGCCGTCGAAGCTGCCCATGCCGGCGACATCGTCCTGCTTGCCGGCAAGGGCCACGAAAAGGAACAGGTCCTCCGCACCGGTCCCGTCCCCTTCGACGACGCCGCAGTCGCTGCCGCCGCCCTCCGCGCCCTCCAGACCGGAGCCCACGCGTGAAGCTCACTTTGACCCAAATTGCCCGCTGGCTGGCCGCGGACCCCGGCCCCGCCGCAGACTCCATAGCCGCCACCGGCTACTCCATCGATTCGCGTACCCTCCATCCCGGCGATCTCTTCTTCGCCATCCACGGCGAGCGCTTCGACGGCCACGATTTCCTCGCCGTCGCCTTCGAACGTGGAGCCTCCTCCGCCATCGTGGCTCGTTCCCGCCTCGCCGCCCTCCCCGAAGCAGCGAAAGCCAAACCTATCCTCGCCGTCGACGATCCGCTTGCAGCCCTGCAGCGCCTCGCCGCCGCCGTCCGCCGCCACTGGGGCAAGCGCGTCATCGGCATTACCGGATCGGCCGGCAAGACCACGACCAAGGAAGCCGTTGCTGCCGTGCTCAGCGCCCGTTTCCAGGTCCTCAAATCCCAGGGCAATCGCAACAACGGCTATGGACTGCCCCTGCAGATCCTTCGCCTCGAGCCCGAGCACGAAATCGCCGTCGTCGAGATGGGTATGTCCGCCGCCGGTGAAATCGCCGCCCTCTGCCGCATCGCCGCGCCCGACTGGGGCGTCGTCACCAACGTTGGCCACGCCCACGCCGAAAGTTTCCCCGACGGCGTAGCCGGCATCGCCCGCGCCAAATATGAACTGGTCGCCGCGCTCCCTCGCCACGGAGCGGCCTTCCTCAATTGCGACGATCCCTACGTCTCGCAGTTCGGCCGCGATTTCGAAGGCAGAGCCGTCTACTTCGGTCGCGGTCCCTGCGCCGACCCGCGTGCGGACGACGTGCAGGTCCTCGGCGCCGGCGGCCTCCGCATGCACATTCGCGCCGGCGAGCAGTATGCCGATCTGCATCTCCGTCTGCCCGGCGAGCACAACGCCGCCAATGCGCTCGCTGCGATCGCCGTTGGCCTCGAAGCCGGCATTCCGCCTGCCGCCTGCTGTGCCGCCCTTGAGCAGCTGCGTCCCGAAGACAAACGCGGCCAGATGCTCCAGATCAATGGAGCCACCATCATCAATGACTCTTATAACTCCAACCCTGAAGCCCTTCAGTCCATGATCGCCATGCTGCGGGGAACCCCCGCCTCGCGTCGCATCCTCGTCGCCGGCGAAATGCTCGAGCTGGGCCGCGAAGCTGCAGCTCTCCACGCCGCCTGTGGGAAAGCTGCGGCTGAGGCCAGTATCGACATCGTCCTCGGCGTGCGCGGCAACGCCTCGCACATCGTCGACGCTGCCCGCGCCCATGGTTCCGAAGCCCTGTTCGTCGAATCCCCCGAGGCGGCCGGCGCCTGGCTCCGCGATCATCTTCAGCCCGGCGACGCCGTCCTGCTTAAAGCCTCGCGCGGCGTACGCCTCGAGCGTGCTCTGGACGTACTCACGCCGCCGGAAAAAGACGCCGGTCCGCACAGCCCGGCGCGATAAGATAACCGCAACCCCCACCCGTCGCCGGAGGAAGTTTGCTCTACTGGCTCCTTTATCAGAAGCTGTATCTCTACTTCAGACCCTTCCGCATCTTCCGGTATCTGACCTTTCGCACTGCCTTTGCTTCGCTCACCGCGCTGCTGATCGCGCTGATCATCGGCCCCTTCGTCATCGAAAAGCTGCGCGAGTTCCAGATCGGCCAATACATCCGCGAAGAAGGCCCCAAGGCCCATCAGAAAAAAGCTGGCACTCCCACCATGGGCGGCGTGCTCATCTGCATTGCCATCCTGCTGCCGACGTTTCTGTGGGCGGATCTGTCGGATCCTTATATATGGCTGGTGATGTTTGCCACCGTCGCCTTTGGGGCGATCGGCTTCGCAGACGATTACATTAAGGTCATCCACCGCCGAAATCTGGGACTCACGGCGCGCGCCAAGCTCGGATACCAGTTCCTGGCGTCGGCTGTGATCGCCGTGGTGCTGGTGCTGATGGATCTGGAGGGCAGCTATTCGACGCGGCTGATGGTGCCCTTCGCCAAGTTCCTGCGCCCGCGCCTCTCCATTCCCGTCCTCCTCCACATTCCTCATCTCGGTCTCGTGGCCTTTCTCCCCTTCATCCTCTTCGTCGTGCTGGTCATCGTCGGCTCCAGCAACGCCGTCAACCTCACGGACGGCCTCGACGGCCTGGCCATCGGCTGCACCATCATCGCCGCCGGTGCGCTCACGGCGCTGACCTATGTGAGCGGCAACGCGGTCTTTGCCGATTATCTGGAGCTGCAGCGCAATCCGCTGGTTGGGGAGGTGACCGTCTTCTGCGGGTCCATGACCGGAGCCAGCATCGGATTTCTCTGGTACAACGCCCATCCCGCCGAAATTTTTATGGGCGACGTGGGTTCGCTGGCGCTGGGCGGAGCCATTGCGACGGTCGCGGTGGTCATCAAGCAGGAGCTCCTTCTGCCCTTCATCGGCGGCATCTTCGTCCTCGAAGCCCTGTCCGTTATCCTCCAGGTCGGCAGCTATAAACTCCGCGGCGGCAAACGGATTTTCCGCATGGCGCCCCTGCATCATCACTTCGAGCTGGTCGGCTGGTCCGAGTCCAAAGTCATCACCCGTTTCTGGATCGGCGCGCTGGTGTTTGCACTCTTTGCACTCACTACCCTGAAGCTGCGATAAAGAAGAGAGCCGGCGTGGGAGAATGAAGGGTCCGGCGCGCGAGATTGAATGGAACTCAAAGGGAAAAAAGTACTGGTCGTCGGTCTGGGCAAGTCGGGACTGGCGGCGGCCCTGTTTTTGCGCCGCCAGGGCGCGCAGGTCACCGTTTCCGATGTCCGCAGCGCTGAGGCGCTTGCGAAAGAGATCCCCGCCCTCATCGAAGAGGGCATCGCCGTCGAAGCTGGCGGCCACGGCCTGCTCACCTTCCGCCGCCAGGACCTGATCGTCGTCAGCCCCGGCGTTCCCGTCGATACGCCCGAGCTGGTCCAGGTGCAGAAGTTCGGCCTGCCCATCATCGGCGAACTGGAACTGGCCGCTCATTACCTCCGCGGCAAGATCCTCGCCATCACCGGCTCCAACGGCAAAACCACCACTACCTCCCTCTGCGGCGAAATCCTTGAGGCCGGCCATGTGCCCGTGCAGGTGGGCGGCAACATCGGCGTCCCCGTCATCGCTCTCGTCGAGGACTCGCGCGACGATGGCTGGTCCGTCCTCGAAGTCTCCAGCTTTCAGCTCGAAACCACCTACGACTTCCATCCGCAGATCGCCGTCATCCTCAACATCACGCCCGATCACCTCGACCGCCACGGCAGCTTCGAAAACTACGCCGCCGCCAAGCAGCGCATCTTCGCCCGCCAGGCTGCCGAAGATGCCCTGGTTCTCAACGCCGATGACGATGCCGCGAGGAGCGCGGCGGCGCGTGCCACGAACACGCGTGTCTTCTGGTTCAGCCGTGCCCGCGTGGTGCGCCAGGGTGCCTTCGTTCACGAAGGCATCATCCACTTCCGCGCCTCAGAGCAGGCCGCGGCCGAGCCGGTTCTGCGCGTCGACGAAATTTCCCTTAAGGGTGCCCACAACGTCGAGAACGTCCTCGCCGCCGTCTGCGCCTCACGTCTCGCCGGCATCGATGCCGCCGCCATTCGCCAGGCGGTGATGAACTTCCACGCCGTCGAACACCGCCTGGAATTCGTCGCGAAGATCAACGGCGTCGACTACTACAACGATTCCAAGGCCACCAACGTCGATGCCTCCGTCAAGGCCATCGAAGCCTTCCCCGGCGGCATTCACCTCATCCTCGGTGGCAAAGACAAGAACTCCGACTACCGCCAGATGCGGTCGCTCCTGCTGGACCGTGTGAAGACCGTCTACACCATCGGAGCCGCGGCCGAGAAGATTCATACTCACCTCGAAGGATCGGTGCGTATCGTCCCCGCGGGCACACTGGACGAAGCGGTGGCCCGCGCTGGCGAAGCCGCCCAGCCGGGCGAAATCATCCTCCTCGCTCCGGCCTGTTCCAGCTTCGATCAGTTTCAGAGTTACGAGCACCGCGGACGGGTGTTCAAAGAGTTAGTCATGGCGCGGCGCAATCTGGCCGCGCTTGCAGGGTAGTCGAGTTGCTGGTTGTTCGTTGCCGGTTGTTCGTTAGAGGGGAAGATGGATTGAATCATGCCGTCACGCACTGGTGTCCTGAGTCTGAGGTTCGTCAAAGAATTGTTCGTTGGCTTTGTATCAGGGCACGACTTCAGTCGTGCCGTAAAGATCGCCAAACAGTCGGGCTTCAGCCCCTGAGGGCTGTTGTCCGAACCACTTCAACTCGTCCAGTTGTTCACTAAACATCAGACTCACCACACTGGTTGCTGTTGTTGGTTTTCGTTCCGCAACTGCGGGTG
This sequence comes from uncultured Acidobacteriota bacterium, assembly GCA_963825195.1. GTDB lineage: Bacteria > Acidobacteriota > Terriglobia > Terriglobales > Acidobacteriaceae > Palsa-343. Next base: position 218,513 of record CAWGSD010000005.1, on the reverse strand, counting down.
CAAATGGGAAGCTCATACAGAGATCTGATTGTCTGGCAGCGCGCGATTGATCTCACCACGGAGATCTATCGGCTGACGGAGAGTTTCCCCAAAACAGAAATCTATGGACTCACGTCGCAGATGCGACGTGCAGCGGTCTCCGTACCCAGTAATATCGCGGAGGGTGCTGGGCGAGGCAGCAAGCGGGAATTTCGTCAGTTTCTGAATGTGGCTCGTGGTTCGATATGTGAAGTGCAGACGCAGTTGATCATTGCCGGGAACCTTGCGTTTGCGCTCCCGGATAAATTGTCCGACGTTGAGTTGATCGCGAATGAAGTGGGGCGAATGCTGAATCGGTTGCGCCAGTCCATGACCGATGAAAGTCCCCCCTCAGAATCGAACCAGAGACCAGCAACCAGAAACTAGCCAGCAACCAGCAACCAGGAACCAGCAACCAGCAACCAGGAACTAACCTATGGCGAAACGGGTAGGCGTCGACAAGTGGCTGTACTGTGCCACGCTGGTGCTGGTGGTGATCGGGCTGGCCATGGTCTTCAGCGCCTCGGCCGTCATGGCCCGCGAGCGCTTCAGCTCGCCCTACACCTTCCTCATCCGCCAGGCTCTGTGGGCCGCCTTTGGCCTTGCCGTCATGACTCTGCTGATGCAGATCGACTACCGCAAATACAACAAGCCCAACGTTGTCTTTCCCATGGTCGGAACGACCATCATCCTGCTGCTGGCCGCGTTCCTCATGCGCGACTCGCACAATACCCACCGCTGGATCCGCTTCGGTATCCTCTCCTTCCAGCCATCCGAAATCGCCAAGCCGGCCCTGGTGCTCTTCCTCGCGTGGTTCCTGCAGAATCGCATGCACGCCATGGAGAATGTGCGCCAAACCCTGCTGCCCGCCGCGCTGCCCAGCCTCATTTTCATCGCGCTCATCTTGAAAGAGCCCGACCTCGGTACAGCGATGGTCTGCGCCGGCGTCACCGCGCTCATGCTCTGGCTCGCCGGCATGAACTTCAAATATCTCGGCTATGCCGCCCTCGCGTCCCTCCCCGTGCTTTACATGATGCTCTTCCGCGTCGCGTGGCGCCGCGATCGCCTGCTCGCCTTTCTCAATCCTGAATCCGATCCGCTGGGCAAGGGCTTCCACATCATCCAGTCGCTTATCGCCGTCGGCTCCGGCGGCATTCGCGGCGTCGGTTACATGGACGGCCATCAGAAGCTTTTCTACCTCCCTGAGCCGCACACCGACTACATCTTCGCCAACATCTCTGAAGAGCTCGGCCTCATCGGCGCGCTCATCGTCGTCGGCCTCTTCATCTTCATCGGATGGCGCGGCATGCGCGCGGCCATCCTTTCCAAAGATCCATTCGCGCGCTTCCTCGCCTTCGGCATCACCGCCACCATCCTCATCCAGGCCTTCTTCAACATCAGCGTCGTCCTCGCCCTCGTGCCGACGAAAGGTATCACGCTGCCCTTCGTCTCCTATGGCGGAACCTCGCTGTTCATCATGCTGGCGCTGGTCGGCGTCCTTCTCAACATCACCCGAGAAGTGGAGTGATTGCGGTCCCTGTTGTCGCAGTGCCCTTGAAGATTCAGCTTCGTGTCAGGACTTCAGCTGCGAGAAGCGTGGCTTTGCAGCCTGCGGAAAAGCAGGTCTTCCAGGTAGGGCACGGCTTCAGCCGGGCCATTACAACAGCACGGTTCAGGGCTTTAGCCCCTGAGGGCAAATCCTCACACTACAAACTCCCATGAAACACAGCGAATCCATCCTCGATCAGTTCACTCGCCAGGCCGCGCAGTTCGCCCAGTCCCCGACCGCCCGCAGCGAAGACATCCAGGAGCGCATCCTGCGCATGGCCCACGCTGCACCCGTTCATGAAGCCCTCGACGTCGCCTGCGGTCCCGGACTCCTCGCCTGCGCCCTGGCCCGCGTCGTGTGCCATGCCACCGGCATTGACCTCACTCCCGCCATGCTGGAGCAGGCCCGCAAAACCCAGCAGGAACAGGGCCTCGCCAACATCTCCTGGGATCAGGGTGACGTGACCGCCCTGCCGTATCCGGCCGCACGCTTCGACATCGTCACCTGCCGCTTCGCCTTCCATCATTTTCCCGATCCGCTCGCCGTCCTTCGCGAAATGCGCCGTGTCTGCCGCCCCGCTGGCCGCATCGTCGTCGCCGACAGCGCCCCCGCAGCACACAAAGCCGACGCCTTCAACGCCATGGAGAAGCTGCGCGATCCCTCCCACACCCGCGCGCTGCCTGTCGAAAACCTGCAGTCCCTCTTCGCCGCAGCCGGATTGCCCCACCCCGAGGCAGAGCACACCCGTCTCGCCCTCGATCTCGATTCGTTTCTCGCGCGCTCCTATCCCCGCGAAGGCGACGAGGCCCGCATACGCGCCCTCTTCGACCGTGCCCTCGACGACGACTTCCTGAACGTCGAGCCTCGCCGCGAAAACGGCAAAATCCATTTCTCCGTTCCCGTAGCCATCGTCGCCGCCGAGGTCCCATCCGCTTAGTTCTTATCAGGATCCGCGGTTGTTTTCCTGCCATTTGTGCCACGAACATCTCGTGACGCCAGGGGGGCACCCAGCAGTGGGCCCGCCGTCTACCAGATCCGGCGAATCCCGAATGTATCGAAGATCGCTTCATTGCTGATCAGCGCAATATTCTCCGCCTGCGCTTGCGCGATCAGCATGCGATCGAAAGGATCGCGGTGAGGACCGGGCAACGATCCCGCGCGCTGCCCATGCTCGAGCGATACAGCCAACGGCTCAAACCCCAGGCGCTCCAGCCTGACGGACAACTCCGCAGAAAACGCCGCTGCTCCGGGCAGCTTGCCGATCCGCACTTTGGTCGCGATCTCCCATGCGCTCGCGGCGCTTATCAGCACCTCGGTTGAGAATGACTCCAGCAAGGACCGTGCTTTGCCGGAAAGTCTTGCGGGCTCCAGCGCAGCCCACAGCAGCACATGCGTATCCAGCAGGACCCGCATCTACTCCCATCCTGCCAGCTCTTCAGAGGGAAGCGGCTCGAAGAATGCAGGCCCCACCTCAAACTCTCCCTGGAAAAGTCCCAGCTCTCTCTTCTTCCCCGGCTTTTTCAGCGGCGTCAGCCGCACCACCGGCTGCTTTCCGCGCGCGATCAGAATCTCTTCGCCGCGCTCCGCCCGCTGAATAAGCCGGGACAGATTCGTCTTCGCCTCATGAATGCTGCTGATGGCCATAGAACCTCCCCCTGGCCTGACATTAGCTAACTCCAGCTTAGCTAACCTCGGCGTCATCGTCCACCGAGAAGACCATCGCCTCAGCCCATAGAATGACTGCAGAATGCAATCCAGTCTGCGCGTGCTCATCGCCGGCGGCGGCACCGGCGGCCACATCATCCCCGCTCTGGCCATTGCCGATCAGCTCAAAGCGCGCTACTCCGCCGAACTCCTCATGGTCGGCACCGCCCGCGGTCTCGAATCGCGCCTCGTCCCCCAGGCCGGCTACCCCCTCGAGCTCATCCGTGTCGGCCAGCTCAACAATGTCTCCCTCGCCACCCGCGCCCGCACTGCCCTCGACCTGCCCCTCGGCCTTCTGCAATGTGTCCGCCTGCTGCGTACCTTCCGGCCCAACACCGTCATCGGAGTCGGCGGTTACGCGTCGGGTCCGGTCATGGTCGCAGCCATACTGCTCAGGATTCCCACCCTCGTCTTCGAGCCCAACGCCGTGCCCGGCCTCGCCAATCGCCTCGTCGGCCGCTACGTCTCCGCCGCCGCCGTCAACTTCCAGCCCGCCGCCGGGTATTTCCGCAACGCCCGTGTCACCGGAATCCCCGTCCGCTCAGAGTTTTTCCACCTCGCGCCGCGCCCTGCAGGATCAGCCCCCCATCTGCTCATCTTCGGCGGCAGCCAGGGCGCTCGCATTCTCAACACCCTGATGCCGAAAATCGCCGCTGGTCTGCTCGCCGCCGTCCCCGGCCTCACCATTCTCCACCAGGCCGGAGCCCGTCACGCCGACACCACCCGCGCCGCATACCAGGCCACCGGAGCTCCACCCGAACGCTGGCAGGTCGAGGCCTTTCTCGACGACATGCCCCGCCGCTTCGAAGCCGCCGATCTGGTCCTCTCCCGCAGCGGAGCCTCTACTGTCGCCGAGCTCTGCGCCGCCGGCAAACCAGCTGTGCTGATTCCGTTCCCCCAGGCCGCCGACGATCATCAGCGCCGCAACGCCGAGGTCATGGCCCAGGCCGGAGCGGCGCGTCTGCTCATCGAAGCCGGCCTCACGCCGGACTCCCTCCAATCCACCCTCGCCGAATTACTCGTTCAGTCCGCCCAACTCACCGCCATGTCGGAAAAAGCGCGCTCCCTCGCCCATCCCGATGCCGCCGAGCAGATCGCTCGCACCACCGTGGAACTGGCCGGCGAGCACTAAGAATCAGCCGCGCCACAAAAACCAAAGCCCGCTCCGAAGAGCGGGCTTTTCGCTGCATAAGCAGGCTGCAATTACCGGTGTCCACCACCACCACCGTGGAACCCACCACCGCCACCGCCATGGAAGCCTCCGGCGGCTCCGCCGTGGAATCCGCCCACCGCTCCGCCATGGAAGCCACCCGAGTAGCCGCCGCGGTATCCGCCGGCATAGCCGTGATATCCGCCGGTATAGGCGCCGCGAACCCCGTTGCCATAGCCGCGATATCCGCCCGCATAGCCGCCGCGGTATCCTCCGTAGCCGCCACGATACCCATAGCCGTATCCGCCGCGGCCCCAGCCATAACCACCGCCCCAGCCATAGCCTACGTGGCCGTAGCCGTAGCCCCACGGGCGTCCATACCAGCCGTGGTACCACGGACCGGCGCCGATAAACACCCCGCCCAAAAACCAGTCAGGGCCGTAGTAGCCATAAGGAGCACAGGAATACGGATAATACGAGTAGTAGCCCCATTCGCAGACCGGGGCAACGCCCACGTCGTAAGGAGCAGGATAAGCAACCTCCGGGCCGATGCCGATACCGACGGCGACCTGGGCCTGTGCCGGCTTTGCCAGTGCGAACGGCACCGCCAGCAGTGCAACCAATAATCCATAGCGCAGAGTGCGCATGATGAAACCTCCCGTCAGATCGCCCTTTCACTTCCGCTTGATCTGACCGGCCCTCCGGTTTCTCTTTCCCGGAGCGCCTTTTCTATTCCTACTAACCTTAGACGCGGCAAAAAGTTGCTGCGATTCTCCTGTCAGCGGCCAGGCAGCTACCCGCTTCCGGCTATCGGCTTCCAGCTACCGGCTCAATACCAAACCCGCGGCGGAGGAGGCGGCGGCGGGTAGTACCAATAACGCGAGTACGGCGTCGAGCAGATCGCTATCAGCAGCGCGATGAACCACCCGATGCCTGTCCAGCCCAGAAACAAATTGAAGAGGAAGATCCCCGTCGCATTGTGGGTGTGGCGTGCCACAGCAATGAGCGACGGCACAAAATAGATTCCAACACCAATCAGTCCCGCCATGGGCGGCCTCCAGGAAGCTCTCCAGCTGTCCAACCTGAGCCTACATACGCAGAAAACCGGCAGGCAGTTCCAGTGCTTCCCGCCCAGCAGCATACACCCCGTTCTCCCAAAAGAGAACGCACCCGGAAGCGGGGAGCTTCTACGGGTGCGTGTAAGGCGCAGGTTCGGACTACGCCCTGTGCTACATCTTCATTAGCGGCGGCCGCGGAAATGATCTCGGTCGTACGCACGGTAATCGTAGTGGTAGTCAGGCCGGACCACGCGATGCGCGTCATAGCGGTCGTAGCCGCGATACGCCCAGCGGCCCGGCACCCACACCGGCCCGTTGTAATACCCGGCGGTCCATACATAACCCACGCCCGGGCAGGGAGGAACCGCGACCACCGCGGCCGGTCCGCCGAAGCCGATATAGGCCCGTACCTGAGCCTGCGCTCCAGCGGCGGCAAGACCAAGAATGCCGGTAAATGCGAGTGTGCGAAGCATCCGTTTCATCTGAGACCTCCTGTTTCTCGAATGGCTCCGTTTCCAGCTTCTCTCGGCTTCGGAACCATCCTTGACCGTCTCTGCACCAATGAACGCGAACCCCGGAAAATTGTTGCGCCGGGCCGAGCGCGTCCATCTGCTCCGCAGCGCCGCGCCGTTGATCCTGCGGCAGATGCTTGACATAACGCGGCACCAGCAAGCAAACTTCGCCTACGGGTAATGTGAACCGCGAACGCGCGCCATTTCCAAAGTGAGGAAGAGCATTTGACAGGACAGCAGGCAAGCCGCATCACCTACACTCTGGATTCCTCGCTGGACAGCGTCAACAAGGTTGAACAAACCGCCGAACAGCTGGCCCGCAAAGCCGGCGTCGATGAAGATGAGATCTTTCGCATTTCTATGGCCGTGCGCGAAGCCGCCGTCAATGCGGTGCTGCACGGCAATGCCTACGATCCCGAGAAGCGCATGACTGCCTCCTTCGAAAATACCGGCTCCTCCCTGGTCATTCGCATCACCGACGAAGGCAAAGGCCTCGACCCTTCCACGCTTCCCGATCCTCTCGCGCCCGAGAACCTTTTGCGCGGCTCCGGCCGCGGCATCTTCCTCATTCGCTCGTTTATGGATGAGGTACACTTCAGGCAACTTCATCCCGGAACCGAGCTCACGCTCATCAAGCACCTCGGGGCCGCTCCAACCGCTTAGATTTCCGCACCATCAGTTTCCAAGGAGGAACTACTCGTGAGCATGAAGATAAGCACCCGCCAGGTTGACGGGGTTACGATTCTGGATCTCGGCGGACGCATCACCCTCGGCGAGGGCAGCGTGCAATTGCGCGATTCCGTCCGGGATCTGCTGTCCAAGGGACAAAAGAAGATCCTGCTGAATCTGGGCGACGTCAATTACATCGACAGCTCCGGCATCGGCGAACTGGTCAGCGCCTACACCACCGTCCGCAACCAGGGCGGCGAACTCAAACTGCTGAACCTCACCCGCAAGGTGCATGATCTGCTGCAGATCACCAAGCTCTACACCGTCTTCGATGTGAAGGACGACGAAGCCAGCGCCATCGCTTCGTATTCCCGCGCCTGAAGCGCAGCGGATTCAGAAAAAGGGCTGCCCCCCGCGGCAGCCCTTTTCCTTTTCGCCGAATGCATGGCCTGGCCCTGACTCTTCGCGGAAGAATTGTCTTTGGCGTTTGTATCAGCGCACGATTCAGGGGGCACCTTGAGAACAAATCAGTTATTTATTAACTCTGCAATTCCCTTCAGCGCTGTCATCCTGACGTCGAGTGTGGCGAGACGGAAGGATCCGCGGTTGCTTTTCTGCTTACCTCCGCTCCAGGCTTTGGGAAACGCCGCTGAGACTCGCATTGACCTGTTACCGGCCGCCGAAAAACTCGCTGCTTTGAAAGGGCACGAGTTTACTCGTGCCATCAGTGCCGCAACATGACTCGGGCTTCAGCCCCTGAGGGACGGTTCCCACCCGCCCCTACTTCTGCGTCAGTTCCCGATCCTTGAGCATCGCCCCGATCTCCGGAGCCCGCCCGCGCCAGCTCTCGTACAGCTTCTCCAGATCCTCGGTGTTGCCGCGCGACAGCACCATCCGCCGAAAGCGATCCCCGTTCGCGCGCGTCAGCCCGCCGTTCTCCTCGAACCACTGATACGCGTCATCGTCCAGCATCTCCGTCCACTGATACGCGTAATACCCCGCGGCATAATCGTTCGACCAGATGTGCAGAAAATACGTCGACCGGTACCGCGGCGGCACTGCCGGCAAATCCACCTTCGACTTCTCCAGCGCCGCCTTCTCAAACGCATCCACATTCTCCACCGGCGTTCCCGGCGCCAGCGTGTGCCACTGCATGTCCAGCATCGACGCGGCCAGCAGCTCGGTCAGCGAATATCCCTGGTTGAAGTCATGAGCCTTCCGAATCTTCTCCGCCAGCTCCGCCGGCATCGGCGCGCCCGTCTGGTAGTGCTTCGCGTAATGCTGGAAGACCGCCGGATACGTTGCCCAGTGCTCGTTGAACTGGGAAGGGAACTCGACGAAGTCGCGCGGCACCGACGTACCCGACAGCGTCGGATACTCCACGCTGCTCAGCATCCCGTGCAGCGCGTGGCCGAATTCGTGAAACATCGTGCGAACATCGTCGTCGCTGATCAGCGCCGGCTGCCCTGGTGCCGGCTTCTGGAAGTTCGCCACGTTGAACACCACCGGCAAATTCCCCAGCAGCCGGCTCTGGTCCACGAAGCTCGACATCCACGCTCCGCCGTTCTTGTTGTCGCGCTTGAAGTAGTCGCAGTAGAACAGCGCCAGCGGCTTGCCGTCGGCGTCGTGCACTTCAAACACCCGCACGTCCGGCTGCCACACCGGAATATCCTTCCGCTCCGTGAACGTCAGCCCGTAGAGCTGGTTCGCCGCGTAGAAGACGCCGTTCTCCAGCACGTTGTTGATCTCGAAGTACGGCTTCACCTGCGACTCATCCAGATCGTACTTCGCCTTCCGCACCTGCTCGCCGTAGAACTCCCAGTCCCACGGCTCGAGCGTGAACCCTCCATGCTGCGCGTCGATCACCGACTGGATCTCCTGGCCCTCCCCGCGCGCCTTGGCCGTCGCCGGCGGAATCAGCTCGTTGAGAAAGTGCAGCACGTTCGCCGGCGTCTTCGCCATCTGGTCTTCCAGCGTCCACGCGGCGTAGTTGGGGAATCCCAGCAGCTGCGCCTTCTCCGCCCGCAGCTGTGCCAGCCTTTGCACCACCGGCCGCAGATCGGTCCCCGGCTGCTCTCCGCGCGTCCAGCTCTTCTCGAAGATCGCCTCCCGCGTCGCGCGCTGGCTCAGCTCCGCCAGAACCGGCTGCTGCGTCGTGTTCTGCAGCGGGATCACATACCCCGGTACCTTGCGCCCCTCTGCTGCCTGCGCCGCCGCGGCAATCTGCGCGTCGCTCAGTCCGGCCAGAGCCGACTTATCCGTCGTCGTGTAAGCCGCCTTCTTCGCCGCCTCCAGCAGCTCGCGGCTGAACTGGTCCTCCAGCGTCGACATCTCCTCGTTCAGCTTCTTCAGCTTCGTCTTGTCGGCCTCGCTCAGCGCCGCGCCCGCGTGCACGAACTGGTCGTGAACGATCTCCACCAGCCGCAGGCTCTCTGGATCGAGATGCAGGTTCGCCCGGTTCTGATACACGCTCTGGACGCGCGCAAACAGCTTCGTGTTCAGATAAATCGCGTCCTCATGCGCCGCCTGTTTGGGGGCCAGTTCCTGCTCCACCTTCTGCAGGTAAGGATTGGTATTCGCACCCGAGACACAGTCCAGCGCCGTCTGCGCCCGATGCAGCAGCAGCCCCGTCTTCTCCATCGCGACGTAGGTATTCTCAAACGTCGCCGGCTCGGGATTATCCGCGATCGCCTGCATCTCCTTCTCCTGCTCGGCCATCCCCGCCTCGATCGCCGGCTGGTAATCGGAATCCTTGATGTGGTCGAAGGGCGGCGCATGAAAGGGCAGGGAACTCGGCGCGTAAAAAGGATTCTCCGGCCCGAAGGCCGCGCTCTGGGCAATCACTGGCATTTCACTCATGAATAAGGAAGCCGCAGCGAGAAAGCACGCGGCTGGCAATGCGGTTTTGCTGGTCAACGCAGTCTTCCTCGAAATTCAGGGCTGAAGCTGCATTGTATCCCCGCCTGCAAGGCCCCCCATAGCCTGCCCTGAACTTGCCGAACGATCTCGTTTTGAGCCACCGAACTTAGCGCAGCGAACCCGCTCAATGAACCCTTGCGCTGGCCGTTTTACGCCTGGCCGCCTTTTCCCTGACCGCTTGCCGACTCAACGGCTTCTTCCCAAACCGTTTTATTACCGGCCGTTTCTAGCCCGGCCGCTTTTCCCCTGCTCATAAAACCGTCGGGGAGGCTTTGGTAACTCGCCCAAAATTCTGCTTGCCTTTGCCCGCTTCGTTTCGTAAAGATGGACCGACAATTTCACATGCGCAAGTCAACAACGGTTCCTCTTACGCTGCTGGCCGTCACTACGCTTGCCGGGCCCCCGGGCTGCGACAGCCGCCCCACCGAAGTCCGCAACTGCGTCGACAGCCAGAACCACATCGCCTCCGATGATCGCTGCGATCATCCCGCCCTCTATGGAGGCGGCGGTTATCACTATCTCTACGGCGGCCGCAGCGGCGGGCGCTCCGGCGACACCGTCGTCGGCGGCTTTTATGAGCCCGAAGCCGGCGCCCGCATCGTCGACGGAGAAACCGGCGTCGTGCGCGGCGGATTCGGCGGCGAAGCCGAAGGCGCCCACGGCGGCGGCGAAGGCGGAGGCGAGTAGGCGTGCGTAAATCGACGCATGTTCCTATAACGCTGCTCGCGGCAGCTGCCATGACTGCGGCATCGGGCGGCGAGATCCATATCGGCGCCACCCCAGTGGAAGCCGCTACGATCGTGTCGCAGTCGACCAACAGTGTCGAACGCGGTGGGTTTGCGGACAGAGTCCTTGACTATTGGCCCCTCGGATTCGTTGCGCCCCTCTTACTTGCCATGTTCGTACGCTTCAGCGGAGGCGAGTAGGCGTGCAGCGCCATCGCATCCTGGCCCGTCCTGACTGGCAAAGCAAAGTCGAGCAGGTCGGCCTCAGTTACCACACCCCCAATGGCCAGACCTACTGGGATGAATCCGTCTACTGGGAATTCACTGCCGCCGAAATCGACCGCATCGAAGCCGCCACCGCCGAGCTCCAGACCATGTGTCTCGCTGCCGGCGACTTCATCCTCGACGGCAATCGCTTCGCCGATCTGCGTATTCCGCCGACCGCTGCCGCCCGCATCCGCGAAACCTGGAACGCCGAGCCGCCCGCCCTCTACGGACGCATGGACCTCGCATACAACGGCAGCGACCTCAAGCTGCTCGAGTACAACGCCGACACCCCTACCTCCCTCGTCGAAGCCGCCGTCGCCCAGTGGTACTGGCTTGAGGAGCGCTTCCCTGAAGCCGACCAGTTCAACTCCATCCACGAACACCTGGTCGCCAAATGGAAGGACCTCGCCGCCAGCGTCCGTCAGCCTGTTTACTTCGCCTGCGAGTCCTCGGACGAAGACTGGATGACCATCACCTATCTCCGCGATACCGCCCAGCAGGCCGGACTGACAACTTCGGCGATCGCCATGCGCGACATCGGATGGGACCGCGCTCGCCACCGCTTCGTCGATCTCGCCGATCGCCCCATCGAAACCATCTTCAAGCTCTACCCATGGGAGTCCATGCTCGCCGACCGCTTCGGCGACCGCGCCCTCGACAGCATGAACACCGTCCAGTGGATCGAACCCATCTGGAAGATGCTCTGGTCCAACAAAGCTCTGCTGGCCATCCTGTGGGAGATGTATCCCGGTCACGAGCTGCTCCTGCCCGCGTATCTCGACGGCCCCCGCGACCTCGATGCCTGGGTGCGCAAGCCGCTGCTGGGCCGCGAAGGCGCCAACGTCACCGTGAAGCTCCAGGGCATCACCGTTGAAGACACCCCGGGCCGCTACGCCGAGGGAGGCTTCGTCTGGCAGCAATACATCGACCTCGCCGCCTCCGGCCCCGCGCGCCTGGTCCTCGGCAGCTGGCTCGTCGACGGCGAGCCCTGCGGCATGGGTATCCGCGAGCCCGACAGCTACGTCACCACCAACGCCAGCCGCTTCGTCCCCCACCTCTTCCGGAATGGCGGTTAACAGTATGCAGAGCAAGCGCGGCACGCGGTTTTAATCACCGAGTGCTGGCCGTCTTATCCCCGGCCGCTTCATGCCTGGCTGCTGACGGCTGGCCGTTCCATTACTGGCTGCTGGCCGCTTCTTCACCGCGTCAGCAAATCCACCGGCACATCAGCATCCGTCGCCCGGAAATAAGGCGCCAGCGCTGGATGCCGCCGTTGCACCGCCTGAAACATCTCCCACGCCACCCGCCGGTACGAGAAATGTCCCTGCGGCGCCGAGCGCAGCTCCGCAATATACAGCGCCTCCGCAAAATCCATCTTGAAGAGCGCGCGGTTCCGCGTTCCCAGCGGCAGCACATACCGCGCCGACTCCGCAGCCTCCGCCGCCGATCCCGCTGTCAGCTGCACGCAGGCCGCATGCGCCGCCCGCATTGCCTCTTCGTACTGCGGCTGCATGCCGGCCTCCGGCACGCCCTCCGGAATCGCATACCCATGCAGCTGCGTGAACGGCTGCAGCACCTGCACGCAGCGCCGATGCCGGTGCATATCGCGAAAGCCGCCAATATCCATCAGAATGTCGAAGCGCAGCGACTGCCCCGCGGCAAACTCCCGCAGCAGCTCATCGTGCCGTCCGCGATGCCGCAGCCCCACATCGATAATCTCGTTGCGACGCGACTCGCTCAGCGCTGCCACATGCCGCCGAATCTGCCGATACGAATAGTGGCAGTGTCCGTACAGCAGCGTTGTGGCCAGCTCCGTCTCCAGCGGCTCCACGTCGTCCACCAGATCCACCAGCGGAGCCGGCTTGATGGCTTCGTTGCCCATCAGCTCCGCCGCCGCCTGGCGCAGATCCTGCCGCGTCTTCGTCTGGTATTCATTGCGCGCCGCGTACTTCACCAGCGTGGGCGCGGTCTTCACCTCGCGCGTCAGCAGCGCAGCCGCGCGTTCGCCCAGCGCCGGATCCAGCGCTGCGATCTCCCGCTGCAGCCCCGCCAGCTCCTCGGCGTGCACATTCCAGGCCGGTCCCGAGGCCGCCGCCTGCAGCCGTTCTCCCAGCCGCCGTACCTCGGCAAAGTCGCTCGACAGCAGCCGCGAGATCTGATTCTCCAGGGTGCGCGCATTCACAATCTGTCCCAGCGACGTATTGGTCGCCAGCGGCAGCAGATACCGCGACACGTCGAACGCCCGAGCCCGCAGCGTGCGCTCGTAGCTTTCCTGCTTCAACGTCTCCGGTCGCGGCACCTGGTTCTTCAGCGACGCGAACACTGCCTCCGAAACCGTGTGATACGCGCCAAACAGCCCCTCAATCGTCTCCCGGTAGAGCGCTGCCGCACCCGCATCCTTCCCGAAATCCGCCATGTGCCAGCCGCTCTTGCGGAAGTTCTGATACCGCGTCGACCGCTCCTGCCCGTCCCAGCGCTGCTCATCCACCAGGACTATCGCCGCCAGCAGCGAGAGCTTCTCCACGGCAAACGCCACATGGGCCAAATCGGCAATCGACCGGTGCCCATACTGGAAATAAAACGTGTTCAGGAACTGCTCCGCCCTCTGGCTGCTGATCTCCCGGAGCGATTCCTTCATCGACAGAGCCGAGCGCGAATACTTCGCCATCGCGTACGCCAGCACTTCGGGATCGGCCCCGTGCACCGCAAAAACTTCGGTCTGACTTGGCTTGCGGGCGTCGGCATCCTGCAGAACGGCATCCGTCTCGGTCATCGAGGGCATGCACGCATCCTAAACCCTGGGCTTGCGGAATTCGTGGCTATCCCTCGGCTCTGTTTGCCACTGTCGTGTAACCTCTGCCGAAAGCAGGAACGAGTACCATAGGGAGTGTTTTGCCTCGAACGCGAAGATTCGAGCTCCCGGGCACCCTGGTGCATGAATAAAATCCTCTCCACCACCGAACACCGTCCCTGGCCCATGCCCAAATCCCCCTGGGTGATGACTCAGCGCTGGAACGACCTGCTCTTCGCGCACTGGCCCCTGCCCGCCGCCGAGCTCACCCACCTCCTGCCCGAAGGCCTCGCCATCGACACCTTCGACGGCTCGGCCTGGGTCGGCGTCGTCCCCTTCTGGATGGACAACATCCGCTTTCGCTGGATGCCTTCCATCCCCGGCGCCAGCCGCTTTCCCGAGCTCAACCTCCGCACCTATGTCCGCGAACGTCACTCCAACCAGCCGGGCGTCTACTTCTTCTCCCTCGATGCCGCCAACCCTTTTGCTGTTTCCGCCGCCCGCATGTTCTTCCGCCTCCCCTACTACTGGGCGAAAATGAAAATCCAGCCGGCCGGCGAGCGCGAATTCCACTACTCCAGTGAACGTCTCCTCACCCGCACTCCGGCCCGCCTCCAGGTCCGCTATCGCAGTCTCGGCAAGCCCTGCATCAAGGGTGGCCTCGAAAGCTTCCTCACCGACCGCTACGCGCTCTTCACAGCGACCCGCCGCGGCGGTATCGCCCGCGCCCAGATCCACCACCTGCCCTGGCCGCTCGAACTCGCCGAGGCTGAATTCGAGCTCAACGATCTCCCCCAGGCCCATGGCATCCGCCTGCCCGATACCAAGCCGCTCCTGCAGTACAGCCGCGAGCTCGTCGTCTACATCTGGGCTCTCGAAGGCCTGCCCGCCCGCACCGCCCGCACCGCCGCCGCCCCCGTCCCCGCCGCCGGCTCATAGCGTCCTGTTCTCAACGTGCGCTGAAGAATGAAGCCTGAGCCAAAGTCTCGCCGCTTTCCGGCCAGACTTGCCGAAGGATCCGCGGTTGCCTGTTGCGAGTCATGCCGCAAACCTCTCGCTGCACCCACCCGAACCGCTCTCATCAGACCCGCTCCAGTGTTGGGCCTTCGCTGCGGTAGGCTATACCCATGTCCTCATTTCAGGGAAAAACAGCTCTGGTCACCGGAGCCTCGCAGGGGATCGGTCGCGCCTGTGCTCTGGCGCTCGCCCAAACCGGCGCGCGCGTGGCCCTCGCCGCTCGCAACGAAGCAAAATTGAACGAGGTGGCCGCCGAAATCGCATCGCAGGGCGGCGCGGCGGCCGTCTTTACCCTCGACCTCGCCAGCGAGGAATCCATTAAGAGCTGCGCCAAAGCCGCCATCGCTCACTTCGGCAGCATCGAAATCCTGATCAACAACGCCGGCATCACCCGCGACACCCTGGCCCTCACCATGAAGCGCGCCGAGTGGGACGACGTCCTGCAGACCAACCTCACCGGCACCTTCCTCATGACCCAGGCCCTCCTCCGCCCCATGCTCAAAGCGCGCTGGGGACGCATCATCAACATCTCCAGTGTCGTCGGCGAAACCGGCCAGGCGGGCCAGGCGAATTACGCCGCCAGCAAAGCCGGCCTTATCGGCCTCACCAAATCCCTCGCGCGCGAAGTGGCCTCGCGCAGCATTACCGTGAATGCCATCGCCCCTGGCTACATCGAGACCGCCATGACCGCCGTCCTCGACGAGAAGCAGCGCGGCGCCATGCTCGCCCACATCCCCCTGGGCCGCCCCGGCACCGATGCCGAAATCGCCGCCGCCGTCCGCTTCCTCGCCTCCGAAGAGGCCGCCTACATCACCGGCCACGTCCTCGACGTCAACGGCGGCCTGTACATGGGGTAGAGGCTTCACCAGCCATCAGAACCGCAGTCGTGCGCTCACCTGCATCAGCCGCGGAGCCGCCGCCGACACAATCTGTCCAAACGCCGTACTCCCCACATTGCCCTCCTCCGATGCCGGCCCAAAGAACTGCGCATGGTTGAAGACGTTGAACCCCTCCGCGCGCAGCTCCAGCTCTTTGCCGTCCAGCACCGTCGTCGACTTCTCCAGCGCCAGGTCCGTATCGTTCGAGCCTGGCCCGTGGAAGAATCGCCGCCGCGCATTCCCAAACGTGCCCAGCGTCGGCAGGGTGAAGAGGGAAGTGTTGAACCCCGGCCCTGCCTCCGGCCGCCCCTGCAGCCGCAGTGGCCCCCGCGCAAAGTTCAGCTGATCCGCGCCCACCGTGTTCACCCCGTTCGGCTGCGTCCCCAGCAGGGAAGTGTCGTTGTCGTTCACCAGCGTCACCGGGAACCCCGTCGTTAGCCGCGTCAGCCCGAACACCTGCCAGCCCGCTGTCATCGTCCGCGCCCACCCAGGACCACCCCACGCCGCCCGCAGCCCCGGCAGCCGATAGTGATAGTTCGCCACGAAATTCTGCGTCAGATCGAACGCCGAGAGCCCCCGGCTTACGCTCGGATCGACGGGATTCACCGGGTCCGACAAACTGGACGCCTGATCGATCGACTGGCTCCACGTGTACGCCAGCGAAAATCCCAGCGGCTCCGCATCGTGCTTCAGGCTCACTTCCAGCGCATTATCGTGCGAGTTTCCCAGCGTCTTCTGCCATGTCACGCTGCCAAAGGCCGGCGAAAACCGCGTCCGCGTCCCCTGCACCAGCTGTCCATTGGCCCGCGTGTAGGTTCCGCTCTCCCCAAACGGCCCGCACGTCGCTGAGCCCGCCGCGACCTCGCTGACCTGGCTCAAGCCCAGACACAGTGCAGGATCGCCCGGGTTCGCCTCCATCAGCGTCAGCAGATGATGCGCCTGCGTCCCCGCATAGCTCACGTCCAGCACCGTCCCTTTGCCCAGCTCGCGCTCCACGCTCACCAGATAATCCTCGGCATACGGCGTCACATTCCCCGGCGCCACCGCCGGTATCCCTGTGAACGGCTCGAACTCCGCCCAGTCCACGCTCGTCACCGGATGCGCCCGCGATGCCCCAAACGGCACCTTCGCCAGGGGAAAGCGCGGTCCATTCGGCTCCAGGCTAGATCCATCCCCTGCCGCCGTCCACGGCGTATCGAACAGTGTCGGCACCGCGCTCGTATACGTGTACCCGTACGGCGGATTCGCGCTCATAATCGCCGGCGACAAACCCTCCACCGGCGTGTAGAACTGCCCCCAGCTGGCCCGCAGGCTGGTTTTCCCAGCGCCCAGAAATGCAGGTGTCCACGCCACACCCACCCGCGGCCCAAAATCCGTTCCCTTCGTCGCCGCCAGCGATCGCGGCACCCCCGGATCGCCCGGAAACACGATCCCCGCCGGCGCATTCGGAAACACCACGCTCTGCTCGCCGGGCACCACTGTCTGCAGCTGGTTGTATTTCTCATGCCAGAAGGGCAGCCGGTCCCAGCGCAGCCCGTAATTCAGCGTCAACCCCGGCCGCACCTGCCATGCATCCTGCGCATACACGCCAGTGAGCAGATTCCGGTTATAGAAGTGCTGTGCATCTCCCTGCGTGTAATTCGAGTCCACCCCCAGCAGGAAATCCGCAAAGTCCAACCCCGTCTCGCTCCCCGTGAACGCGAAGCTTCCGTTGAAGTACACGTCGGGATGGTTGTTGATCTGGTCTCCATGGACATCCGCGCCAAACTTCAGGTTGTGTTTTCCCACCACGTGCGAGAAATCGTCGCTCGCCTCCACGATGTTTTCTGCCTGGAACAGCGCCGTCACGTCGATGCCCATGGTGAAGTCATTGAAGATCGTGTTCTCCACGCCCTCGATCTTCGGGTCCAGCGGCGCAATCCCCGTAAATCCCTGCGACGCCACCGTCGGCCCCAGCCCGCCCCGCGGCACCCCTGAGTTGGCCGCGTTCCGCATGATGCTCACCCGCGCCAGGTTCACCGTGTTGGCCCCGAAGGTCTTCGTGTCGCTCAGCGCCAGCAACTGCGCGCGCCCAAAATTCAGCGCATCGTAGCCCGGCACGTTCGCTCCCCCCGCGCCCGTCGGGTATGGATTGTCCACGTTGTAATCGTCGAAAAAGTAGTAGCCGCTCAGCGAACCCATCCGCGTATTCCCGTCCAGCCGCAGCGCGCCTTTGTCATCCCGTATCGACTGCTCGGCTGCCGACGTCGAAAACGTTCCGGAGCCCTGGTTTCCGAGTCCGTTCGCCTGCGGCACATAAGCCAGCAGATGACTCGCCGCCGTCGACCACGCAGCCGCCGGGATCTTCGCATTGGGAAAGACGCACTGCGCCGCGCTCGCGCAGCCCGCCGTGTAGTACGGCTCGCCCTGCGTCACCGTGTATCCCAGCTTCTGCGAGAGCAGCCCCGCCAGATACGGCCCGCTCACCTGTCCCGTCAGCGCGCTCGCGTTCCCTGAGAAATTCCCGCTTCGCTCCGCCGCTGTCGGCACGGCAATCAGGCCCGTGTCGATTCCCTCCGCCACTCGTGTCCCCTGATAATCCGCGAAAAAGAACAGCCGGTCCTTCTTCACCGGGCCGCCCAGCGTTGTGCCGAACTGGTTCTGATGGAAGCCTGCCCGCTTCGACGAAAAGTAATTGCGCGCGTCCAGATTCGTGTTCCGCAGATACTCGAACGCCGAGCCGTGCCACTCATTCGTCCCGCTCTTCGTCACCACCGCGATCTGCCCGCCGCTCGCCGTCCCGTACTCCGGAGCGTCGTTGCCCGTCACCACATTCAGCTCCGCAATCGAGTCCAGCACCGGCACGATCGCCACGCCCATACTCACGTCTTCCTGCGCATCGGCTCCATTCACGCGGAAACTGTTTGCCGTCTCGCGCTGGCCGCCGATTGAAAGCGTCCCCGCATCCAGTTCGCCTGACGGCGGCGTCGACGCCACCCCGCTCATCACGATCCCGTTGGGCTGCGCCGAGCTCGCCGGAGCCACCCCCGGCTCGACGGCCAGCGCATCCGTAAAGCTTCGCCCGTTCAGCGGAACCGTCTGCATCCTCTTCGCGTCCAGCGTCCCGCCCGTCGAGGTGTCGCTCGTTGCCAGCGTTTCGGCTGTCGCACTCACCGCCACCGTCTGGTTCATCGCTCCCACCTGCAGCGTCAGCGTTACCGAAACCGGTTGCGTCCCCACCGTCACCGTCTCTTCCGCGGTCGCAAATCCTCGCGCACTCGCCGTCAGCACATACGTGCGCGCTGTCAGTGCGGCAAAGCGAAACGTCCCTCCCGCATCGGCCGTCGCTTTCACTGCGCCCGCTGCTCCGCCGCCCAGCGGTTGCACCGTCACCGTCGCCCCCGAAATCACCGCTCCCGAAGCGTCGGCCACCACCCCCGCCAGCGCCGTTGTCTGCTGTGCAGTCGCTCGCGCAAAGGAAAACGCGGCCATGGCTGTCATCGCCGCTATCCATGCCGCTCGCAGCATCTTCGAACTCACATTCACGGCCCACCTCAATATCCGACTCAGTTGGTCCGATTTAAACCCGCAGAAGGAATTCCCTCCGTGACCCCCGTCACACCCAAACACCTCAATTTGGCTTGTGGAGCCTGCAGAAACCGGAAGCGCCACCGTGTTCGCCGGCGGCCTCCCTCAATATACGACAACTTTAGTCCGAATTGGTGGCTGGCGACGCCGGGGTCCCGGGCCGGAAATGTACTGAAACCCGCACCAGCTTGCCGACCCTCAGGTCTCCAGGCCTGCGGTCTTCATGCGCTGAATGAAATCCGGGTGACGTCGAAAATCCGCTCCGATTGCAACCTGAAGCATGGCGCCCTAACCTCCAGGCGCAGCGTGTCCCGCAGCAGGGTGGCCGAGAAAGCTCCAGCCTTCAGGCCGGAGAAAAAGAGCCGCGCGAAGCGCCTTCCTTGCTGCCGCAGGCCGTCGGCGCAGGTGCGCAGCACCGCAGCCGACCCGGTAACGTTACTCAACTACGCCGCGTGCCCGAACCTCTATCCGACATCGCTGGCGTAGCCGAACACCCGACGCCCCTACCGCTCCGCCTCCAGCACATACCACCGCACCCCCAGCGCGCCGCTCCGCACCGTCAGCCGCACCGCGTCCCCCACCGCCACCGACGCGAACAGCTTCGCCGCCACCGAAACATCGCCGCCCTCCGCTCCGGCCGGCCCCCAGGGCGCCAGCGCCAGATAGTAGCTCGTGCTCCGCCCATGCGAGACGTGCTTGCCCACCACCTCGGCCGTATACACCGCCGTTGGCGACCCATCCAGCAGAGCATTCGCCTCCTGGACCGTTCCATATCCCCAGGAGCCGCAGAGAAACACCAGCAGCCACAGCTTCCGCGCATTCGTCAGCAGCGATACATCGGCGAATGCCGTCACCGCCGCCAGCACTCCGCCCACCACCAACACCATCACCAGCATGCGCGGCCAGTCCAGCACGTGATAGTCCTGCATCGCCCGCATGCCCACCGCAAACGCTGGCGCGATCAGAGCGAACCCCACCTTCGGTCGCAGATCGCCTTTAAACGGCAGAATTCCCACCATGCCGCGGGACCGCCGCGCCAGCATCACCGCAAACCATGGCAGAATCGCCGACATCGCCACCGCCATCGCATACGGCCTGGGATCGAAGATCGTCCACGCCGCCACCGCGCACGCTACTGCGGTCAGGATGATGGCCGAAGCCTTGGTCTCGGCCGCCGTGGCCTGCCCACCCGAAATTGCACCCGGAATCGCACCTGGGTGCGCACCAAAACCCGCCCCGCCGTCGGCGCCTGCCGCAGCGCCGTCCGTCAGGCCGGCGTTCGCCGCGCTGTCAGAGCTTGCAGCAACGCCTTCCGCCAGCGCCGCGTTGTCGCCGGCGTAGCCGATCTGGTTCTCGCCCAAACCTGCGTTCATCGCCGCCAGCCTACCAAAGCCCCGCCGCTTTGGAACCCCACAAAAGCAGCATCCACATCCATCGTCGGTTCGCCTGCCCGGCCCCGTTCACGCCGCGGCGCCGGCCCGGAAACTCGCCGTTTCGAAAGCGCACAAGCTTACCGATTGTGGAGAATTTCCAGCCTGCGGAGAAACCGCTGTCCTCATGGGGCGCGAGTATTACAGATCTCCGAAAACTCGCTGTTTTGAAAGGGCACAGCTTTAACTGTGCCGAAAGTGGCCGAAAATAAATTGGGCTTTCATCCCCTGAAGGATGTTTTGCCCCTGGAACTACCTGCTCGCCCGCGGAGACAGAGCCGCTGCAGCGGCGTACTTCCCTGGCCGGCGCTACTCCTCGTCTTCCGCCTGCGTAATCAAATACCGCTCGTACCCGATCTCCCCAATCTTGTGGGTCTGCGCCTCCAGCCAGTCCACATGGCCCTCTTCGTCCTTCAGCAGCTTCACAAAAAGGTCCCGCGATCCGTTGTCCCGGTTCTCCACGCAGATCCGGATAGCCTCGTTGTACGACGCGACCGCGCCCAGCTCCAGCTTCAGATCCGATTCGATCATGTCCTTCACGCTCTGCCCAATCGACAGCGAGAGCGTCTCCATGCTGGGCATGCCATCCAGAAACAGAATCCGCTCCATCAGCGCTTCCGCGTGGCGCATCTCGTCGATCGACTGCTTTTTGATCGACTTCGCATACCTCTCGTAGCCCCAGTTCTCTGCCATCTCCGCGTGAAGGAAATACTGGTTGACCGCGGTTAATTCGTCGCGAAGCGCCCGATTCAGCTGGTCGATGACTGCGGCATTGCCTTGCATGCGCGCATTCTACAGACTTCCATCCACGCCGCGCTCCCAAAATCTCATCCCGCCGGTCCTTCCGTCCGTGGTGCTTCCATCCGTGGTCCTTCCATCCCTGGCCGCCCTGTTGCGCCGTTGCGGCACGCTCCGCGAATCGGATTGGTCCTCGCCCATACTCGGTAAACCGAGCGCGCCACGGATCGCCCGTACAGGCCGAACGCCGCCCCGCTACAATCTCCCCAAATGCACGTGAACGACTACACCGCCCACTATGCAACCCTCCTCGCCCGCCACTATTCCTGGATGTTCAACCTTCCCTTCGCAGAAAAAGTAACCGAGCAGCGCACAATTCTCGAGCCCCTCCTCGCCGCCGCCCCGCGCGGCCCCGCTGTCGATTTAGGCAGCGGCCCGGGTTTCCAGACCCTCGCCCTCGCCCAGCTCGGCTTCTCCCCCATCCTCGCCCTCGACACCAGCGCCGAACTCCTCGCCGAGCTCGAATCCCACGCCGCCGGCCTCAACATCCGCCCCATCCAGGCCGACATCCTCACCCTCCCCGACCACGTGCCTCCCGCCTCGGCCGCCGTCATCGTCTGCATGGGCGACACCCTCACCCACCTCCCCGGCCGCGACTCCGTCCGCACCCTCTTCACCGCCGTCGCCTCGGCCCTCGCGCCCGCGGGCCTCTTCATCCTCACCTGGCGCGACCTCACCCCTGAACTCACCGGCAGGGACCGCTTTATTCCCGTCCGCTCCGACGAGGACACCATCATGACCTGCTTCCTCGAAACCACCAGCTCCACCACCGTCCAGGTCCACGACCTCATCTACACCCGCAACCCGACCAGCAACCCCGCCTCCACCGCGCCTCTCTGGACCCTCGCCACCAGCAGCTACCCCAAACTCCGACTCTCCCCGCTCTGGGTCGCTGCCGAGCTCACCGCCGCCGGCCTCGAGACCCGCACTCCCGCCAGCGCCGGCCGCCTCGCGCTCGCCGTCGCCCAAAAACCCTGAGACAAACAAATGTGGGTGTCCCATAGCCTGCCCTGAGCCTGCCGAAGGGTCTCGATTCTGAGACATGGGAAATTGCGCGAAGCGCAACCTGGAAAACCACGCTTTGGCTCTTGTATCAGGGCACAGCTTCAGTCGTGCCGAAAAGATCGCCAAACAGGCGGGCTTTCAGCCCCTGAGGAGCGACTTTCGGCCTCAAAGTGACTTTTCCGCGGCCTCTTCAGTCGTGCCGTAAACCACGCTTTGGCTCTTGTATCAGGGCACAGCTTCAGCTGTGCCGTACAGGTCGGAAATAAAGCGGGGCTTCAGCCCCTGAGGAGCGACTTTCGGCCTCAAAGTGACCTTTCCGCGCCTCTTCAGTCGTGCCGTAAACCACGCTTTGGCTCTTGTATCAGGGCACAGCTTCAGCTGTGCCGTACAGGTCGGAAATAAAGCGGGGCTTCAGCCCCTGAGGGACGACCTCTTAGAATCAAATCGGCGTTTTTATAACCTGCAGGGGCTTACTCCGAAAACTTGTCAAGCTTTTTGCCCCGTTACCAAAGTGCAAAGGCAACAAAACGGCTGACGCACATTTGCGCCGACCAGAAGAAGACCAAGAACCTAAAAAGTCTGATTCGCAGTTGCTTTTGGTTCTGGATTCTTGTCTTCTTCGTTGCCATAGGGACAATTAAAGAGCTTACCCCCCTCAAAAACGAGATAGCAAAAGTGCATCCAGTGGTTCGCACCGAAAGCATCGAGATAGGTCACTTCCCCCAATAACTCGCTGTTAATTGGACCTCCCTCCGCTGGCTTTCCGTGGGGTTCGGCGGCAAAGACGATAGCGGGGACAGGAGCATCGGCTGCGGGAGCGAGAGATTGAGCCCCGGGTATCTCAGGCTTCCATCGGCTTAATTCCATCCCCTTCGGCGGCTTAGGTTCGAGATAGGCGGCGATTGCGGATTTGCTGGTGATGCCCGCATAAGAACCTTGCGGTACAAGCACGGTGAGCCGAACATCTCTTGCTACCGTCTTTCCAACGTTTCTCAAGGTCAATTCATACCTAAAAATCAATCCAACCTTCGGAATCATGCGCTGCGGTGCTTGGCGAATATTGCCAATCTCTACCCATGCCCTCTCGTCTTCGCGGAAGGAATTGATGGTATTCAGCAATTCCCGACGAGAGGTTTCAGCCGCTTGATTCATCGTGCAGAGCTGGCGGGCAGCGATACCGGCGTAATACCAAGCGCCTAATGCAGCAGCGGCGGCGAAGAGGGTACCAAGCGCCGTCACACAAAACATGGCCCATTGCGCGCCATATTCTTTGTTGCGTTGGGTCCTCTCGTAATCGGGTACGGTTTCAGCCGCTGTTTTTATGGCAGCGGCAATGGCGGATCCTATTTCGGTTTGTTTTTGATCCCAGGCTTGGCTTGCATCACGTATGGTACGTTCCTGCTCTTTAAGCATTTCCTGGGTTTCATGCGAATCCTGCCGCAGCTTTTTCAACCATGGAAACCACATTCGAGCACTCAGCTTTTTCGGAGGATAATGAGGACGGATGAAACACGAATACCACGAAGGGCCGCAAAAGCGGGCGAGAATTCGAGAATCTGGCGCGGCTGTCCTTCAGGCCCCGAAAGTTCCGATCCCGAAGAACTCCGTACAAATGATCCCGTAAATCCGCCCACTACTCTCCCCCCCAAAACTGTCAAGCTTTTTGCCCCATTACCAAAGTGCAAACCTCTAAAAGCAAGCCACTTACAAGCCAACATAGTTGGCAGTCTTTCTGCCTCAACCTGCTATCCTGAACTTAGGTAGAAAATTCCACGTCGGAACCCAGGCTCAGCCCTCGGCTGGGCTTTTTCTCTGCCTGAGGGAGCCCATCCATGCCAGCCTCGCAAGCAACTGTCGCTGTGCCGGCCGCCAAGCCCTGCGCCGGCGTCCAGGAATGTGCCTGGATCTACGACACCGGCCGCAAATGCCGCCGCATCGCCGGACGCGGCCAGCAACTTTGCCCCGGCCACCGCCGTTCCGCTCACCGTCCGCAACTCGAGCAGGAAGCCGCCTTCCACCAGGAAATGAGCGCGTGGGTCCAGCAGCTGCAGCAGATGGATCTGCAGGCGATGCTCTATGCTCTCAGCGGCGCGCTCGCCGCCATCGACAGCATCATCCAGAGCAAGGCTTCCCGGCGCTCCCGCCTGGCCTTTTACCGGGCCACCATCGCCCTCACCGTAACCCTCGATCGCGTCGCGGAGTTCATGGCCGGCTTCCGTGCGCAGGCCAGCCGCGTCGCCGCCCAACCTGCTCCCGCACCACCCGCTACGATCGCCAGCCTGCCTCAGGGGCTCCCCCGGCAACTTTCCCCCGAGGACCTGAATACGCTGTGCGACTCGCTGCTGAGCGTTCTCAAAGTGCGATGAAACGCCGCAACGTACGCCGATGCAAACAGATCCGTTCTCCTTCTTTCCACCCCAGGCGCAGGCATCAGAAAACACAATGGATAACCGTAGCCATCGCGCAATCAAATGGATAGCTCTCGATCCAAAGAACCCCGGCAAATGGAATCAAATACATAGCGCGAACCCGGGCTCTCGGGGGGTACCCTTGTATCCGTGACCGAAGCCGGCAAAATACAGGCTCTCGTCGACCGCCTCCGCCACGGCGACACCCGCGCTCTGGCCCGCGCCATCTCCCTCGTCGAAAACGAAGCGCCCGAAGCCCGCGAGCTGCTCTCCGCCTGCTTTCCCCATACCGGATCCGCTCTCCGCATCGGTGTCACCGGCGCCCCCGGAGCCGGCAAAAGCACCCTCGTCGACCGCCTCGCCCGCGCGTTTCGTGAAGCCCCGCAGGGGCGCCAGAATGCCGGAAGCCAGAATGCCGGAAGCGAGCGTGCCGGAAGTGAGAATGCCGGGGGCGAACGGGGCAAGTCCGTCGGCGTCGTTGCCGTGGACCCCACCAGCCCCTTCACCGGCGGCGCGGTTCTCGGCGATCGTATCCGCTTTCAGGAGCGCCACGGCGATCCCGGCTTTTACGCCCGCTCCATGGCCACCCGCGGCTCCCTCGGCGGCCTCGCCCAAACTACCGCCGACGTCGCACTCGTCCTCGAAGCCAGCGGCAAAGACATCATCCTTGTCGAAACCGTCGGCGTCGGCCAGGATGAAATCGAGATCGCCCGCCTCGCCGACATCACCCTCGTCGTCCTTGTTCCCGGCATGGGCGACGATGTCCAGAGCCTCAAAGCCGGCGTCATGGAAATCGCCGACATCTTCGTCATCAACAAGTCCGACCGCGACGGCGCCGACCGCGTCGAGCAGGAAATCCGCGCCCTCCAGTCCCTCGCACCCGCTGCCCGGAACACTGCCTGGTCTGCCTCCATCGTCCGCACCATCGCCACTGCCGGCGAAGGCATCGACGCGCTCATAGCGGCCATCGGCTCCATGGAACAATGGCTGCGCGCCGACGACCGCCTCGCTGAGCGCCGCGCCCGCCACTGGAAGCTTCGCCTTCACACCATGCTCCGAACCGAGCTCATGCGCCGCGCTCGCCGCAACGGCCTCGCCGACGATCAACTCAACCAGTTCGCGGCTCTCGTCGCTTCCGGCCGCGAAGACCCCTGGCGTCTCATCGCCGACCTCGGCCAGCAACTCTTCGAGCAGCAACAGAAAGCGAAGCCAGCATCAGAACGCCAGCCGCCAGCCGCTGGATGCTGACGCTACGGCTTCAAGCTTCAGGCTCGCCCCTGATCCCTGTACCCTGTATCCATGCCCACCCTCGACCACATCGGCATCGCCGTAAAAAGCATCGCCCAGGCGCGCGGTCTCTATGAAGCGCTGGGCCTG
Organism: uncultured Acidobacteriota bacterium; assembly: GCA_963825195.1. GTDB lineage: Bacteria > Acidobacteriota > Terriglobia > Terriglobales > Acidobacteriaceae > Palsa-343. Next base: position 192,671 of record CAWGSD010000005.1, on the reverse strand, counting down.
CGCGTCGTCCACGAAGAGACCATCGAGGGTGAACAGGTCCGCACCGCCCTGATCCCGGCCGGCGACTCCCGCATCGAGCTTCTGGAGCCCACCGCAGCGGACTCGCCCGTCGCCCGCTTTCTTGCCAAACGGGGCGAGGGCCTCCACCACATCGCCCTCCACGTCGAGAACATCTCCGCCGCGCTCGAAACCCTGAAGCAGCAGGGCGCGCGCCTCATCTCCGAAGATATTCAGATCGGCGCCGGCGGCCACCTCTACTTCTTCGTCCACCCCTCCAGCGCCGGAGGCGTTCTGCTGGAAATCTGCCAGGACGCGATCGCCGATGTGTAGCATCGGCGATCGTAAGGTCATCCTGAGCCAGGGTTGGCGCAGTCCCTGCGTCGACCAGCCGAAGGATCTGCCGATGTGTAGCAAGTAACCAGCAACCAGCAACCAGCAACCAGCCACCAGCCACCAGCAACCAGCAACTGTTCTTCCCCCATGCTCCTCGCCATCGACACCTGCGGCTCTATCGGCACCGTCGCCCTCGCCCGCCTCAGCGGTGAAGATGACCTCAGAGTCCTCGCCGAACTCGAGCTTCCCGGCAAAACCTATTCTGCCCAGCTCATCCCCGCGATTCATGAACTCCTCGCCACGCACCGCGGCACCGTCGCGCATCTGGACGCCATCCTCGTCGCCAGCGGCCCCGGCAGCTTTACGGGCATCCGCATCGGCCTCAGCGCCGCCAAAGGTCTGGCTGAAGTCCATGCCACGCCCATCCTCGCCGTCTCACGCCTCGCCGTGCTGGCGCACAAAGCTGGAACCACAGCGGCCGCCCTCGATGCCAGCCGCGGCGAGTTCTATTTTGGCGACTACTCCGGCCCGGACCCTCGCGAATCCCTGCTGACACGCAACCTCTTTAGCGAAGAAGCTGCTCGTCTCGGCCCGCAGCTGGCCATTGGCGAAGAATCCCTTTTGGCCGCCGCGCCCGCAGCCGCCTTTGTCGAACTCCCCGCCGCCGCCGATGTGCTGCAGTTCGCTCTTCCGCGTCTCCGTGCCCGCGACTTTGACGATCCTGTGACCCTCGATGGCCGTTATCTGCGCCGCTCCGACGCCGAGATCTTCTCCCAACCAAAACTCAATCTGGCTGGCCGTTCATGATCGTCCGTCGCGCCCAGGCTGCCGATCTGGACGCCATCCTCTCCATAGCGCGGCAATCGCCGGAGGCGCCGCAGTGGACCGCTGCGGCCTGGACTACTTTTATCGATCCCCCTGCCTCCGCTGCGCCGCCGCTGCTCCGGACCTGCCTGGTTGCCGAGTCCGAGGCGGTAATCCTGGGCTTTGCCGCGGTCTCCGCCCTGCTCGATGGCCAGGAGAATCGCTGCGAACTGGAATCCATGGCCGTCGCCCCCGGTGCCCGGCGCCGGGGTACAGCATCCGCCCTGCTCCAGGCCATTCTGCTGTGGGCGGGAAATCAGGGAGCCAGGCAACTGGCCCTGGAAGTCCGGGAGGCCAACGCACCTGCCCTTGCGCTGTACCAGCGCTTCGGCTTCCGCATCCAGGGCCGGCGCCCCCGCTACTATCGTGATCCTGAAGAGGATGCCCTGCTTCTGGCCAGGGAGGTTACCCAAGTGTCACGTTGCGCCGGTTTTTCCACCGGGAATTTGGTTGAAGGCAGACCTCCGCGGTGCTAGCGTGGTACGTCTCACCTATGTGAGTCAATCCGCCCGGCGAAGCGCAGCCGGCTCCGCCGGGAAAACCCGATACGGAGGTGTCGTCCATGGATCTGGAAGCAAACGGTCAGCCGGATAGTGAGGAAATTAGCCGCCTGGAAGCTGAACATCGTCACTATTCGGAGAAGTTGGAAGCACTGCTCCAAAAACCCTGGCTGTCCGAGGACGAACAACTCGAAGAAGTCCGCCTGAAAAAACTCAAATTGCATATCAAAGATCAGTTGGCGATGCGTCATAGCCACGCTCGGGCCTACACCGCCGCCTGATCCGTCGCGTAGTCTTACAACCTGCGTCCCGCTGCGACACGCCGCCATCGCCGGAGTGAGAGTGTCTCCTCGCTCCGGTCGACGCCCGGAGTTCGCCCGGTTCGGGTATAAACCCTGCCCAGCAGAGCCGTTGCCTGTTTAGCAGAGCCGTTGTAGGTTTTGCCGTAGAATGAGTTAGGCTTTCGGACGACCACCGTTCCGTTTTCGCGGCCGGAATCTTGCTGGTTCTGGCTTCGCCGCGAAGGTGAAGAGTACCGAACCTTCCCGAAGGTCTCTGTTTTCTGATTTCCCTCATGGTGCGCGACGGATATTTCTACGGGCTTGGCCTGATCGGTGTAGCCATTCTTCTCTGGTTCTTCACAGGAACCTGGGGCTGGGCCGTGCTGCCCCTCCTGCTCGCGGCATTTTTCCTGTGGTTTTTCCGCGACCCGGAAAGAGCCATTCCTCAGGATCCGGGACTGGTTGTTTCGCCCGCTGACGGCAAGGTCACCGAAGTCGCTCGGATCACGACTCCGGACGGCGAGCGCCTGCGTGTCAGCATCTTTCTCAGTGTGTTCGACGTCCACGTGAACCGCTCTCCCGTCGCCGGTGTGCTGCGCGAAGTACGCTACCGCAAAGGTGAGTTTCTCAACGCGATGAATCCGGTTTGCGCCCAACGCAATGAGCAGAACCTGGCCGTCATCGATTGTCCCGAAGGTTACCAGGTATCGTTTATCCAGATCGCCGGCCTGCTCGCTCGCCGCATCGTCTTCAATAAGCGCCCCGGCGACTTACTGGCTCGCGGAGAACGCGTCGGGCTCATCAAGTTTGGTTCGCGCACCGACCTGTTGCTCCCCGGCAGCGCCGAATTGTTCGTGAAGGTCGGCGAACGCGTTCGCGGCGGCGCCAGCGTGATCGCCCGCATTCCTGAGCCAGACCCGGAGCTTCTCTTCGCCCACTCCGGCGCGGAGTTGCTGGTTTGAGCGCCGGCGAGCCCCTGAACCTCCGCACCAGCGCACCGGCGGGCATGCCTGCCCCGACTGTGCGCCGCAGGCGCCGCCCGCGCGGTATGTACATCCTGCCCTCGACGTTCACCGCTGTGAATATCGCCGCAGGCTTTTTCGCGATTATGCAGAGCCTCGAAGGCTCGGCATCCCAGCCGCATCACTTCGACTATGCCGCGCTGGCGATTGGCTTCGCCATTCCCTTCGACGCTCTCGACGGCCGCATTGCCCGCCTCACCAATACCGAAAGCGAATTCGGCCGCGAGCTCGATTCGCTGGCCGACGTCATCACCTTCGGCGTTGCGCCCAGCATCCTCGCCTTCGCCTGGGGATTTCGCTCGCTGCCCGCCACCATGAATCCCGATCTGCGCCTCAAGCTGGTGCAGCTTGGGGCGTTTGTCTGCTTCGTCTTTCTGCTGTGCGGCGCCAGCCGCCTCGCCCGCTTTAACATCAGCGTCAATCCAACCCCCAAGAACCCCGGCCGTCCCGACCGCAAGTATTTCGTCGGCATGCCCATTCCGGCTGCGGCTGGTATCGTCGCCGCCGTGGTTCACGGATTCGTCGGGTGGCCCATCTTTAACCTTTGGATTGCCGCGATCTGGGGTCTTCTGGTCGCCTTCGTCGGCTTCCTGATGGTCAGCACGTGGCGCTTCTGGAGCGGTAAGGAGATTAATCTCACCGGCCGGCAGCCCTTTCGCTGGATCGTCTTTCTGGGCCTGAGCATCTATCTGCTCATCTTTTTCTCGCGCGAAGTACTGCTCATGCTGGCCCTTGCTTACATGTTCTCGGGCGTGCTCGCGCGGCTTGCCTATTCCTGGCGGCGGCATCGCAAGGCAGTGCCGCAGGCCTTACCGACCACCGAAAGCCGGAACGGATGACTGACCACTCAAAAATTGCCATTGTCGGCGCAGGTTCGCTGCGCGGCCGCGAGCTCAACGACGCTCTCTCGGATTCCCCCTTTGCCGATGCTGATTTTCTGCTCATGGACGACGAGGCCGAGATCGGTTCGCTCGAAGCGGTGGGCGACGAAGTCACCTTCGTCCAGCGTATCGAGCCGTCTTCCTTCAACCATACGGACTTCGTCTTTTTCACCGGCGACGAGCAGCTCACGCACAAGCACTGGCAGAATGCCCATCGCGCCGGAGCCAGTATCATTGATCAATCCGGTGCTCTGGAGGGGGAGCCGGGCGTTCTGGTCCGTGCCCCATGGGTCAGCGACGAATTCCAAACCGCCTCCGGCCAATCGAGTCCTAATCTCGAAACCCCGGCCGTCGTTCCCGCACACGTGGTGGCAGTAGCGCTGGCCCTCCTGCTCGACCGCATCAGCCAGATGGTGGAAGTTCGAGGCGCCTCCGCGACAGTGATCGAGCCGGCCTCCGAGTACGGCCGTTCCGCCATGGACGAGCTCCATCAGCAAACCGTCAAGCTGCTCAGCTTTCAGGACCTGCCGAGGCAGGTTTACGACACGCAGGTCGCCTTCAATGTCACTCCGGCATTCGGGGAGGCAGCCAAATTCAATCTCGCTGCCGGAGAATCACGGATTCGGCGGCACTTCGCGCTTCTCACGGCAGACCGCCTCCCGGAAATCGGGATTCAGCTGCTGCATGCACCTGTGTTTCACGGCCACGGAATTTCGCTGGCGCTCGAGCTCGCCGCGCCGATATCCCTTAGCCAGGTGGAAGCAGCGCTGGCGGGTGAGCATGTGGATGTGGTGACCGCGGAGTCGGACCCGCCGACTAACCTGAGCGTCGCCGGACAACCCGACATCCTGGTGCGGGTCCGTCCGCACAGCGCCCGGGCAAGCGAAACCACCCATTACTGGATTTGGGCCGGTCTGGATAATCTCCGCTTTGGCGCGCTTAACGCCTTGGCCTGCGCTCTCGAACTGAAGCGCCTCCGCCCCCAGGGCGAAGTCCAGTAGATCCGGAGCGGCCAGCCTCCGAGGCGGTCAGTGCGCTGCGCAGACCCTGCTCGTCCCCGGACTGCGCAGGGAATTCTATTGTCACTTTCGTGCCCCGGCCCGGACGGCTGGTGACATCGAAGAGCGCAGCGTCTCCATAGAGAACTTCGAGCCGCTCCCGCACATTCTTCATACCAATGCCCGTCCCCTGCAGCACGCCGCTGCTGTGCGGGCGCCCGGGCGCGATGCCCACACCGTCATCTTCGACCTCGATCACCAGGCGCCGCTCAAGCAGCCGGCTGCGCAGCGTGATGGCGCCGCCGGCGATGCGCGGCTCCAGCCCATGCTTGATGCTGTTTTCGACCAGCGGCTGCAACAGCATGCTGGGAACCGGAATGTCCAGCGTCTCCGGATCGATCTCCTTCACCACGCGCAGCTTGTCGACCCCAAAGCGAACAACCTCAATGCTGAGGTAGTCCTCGGTTGTGGAGAGTTCCTCGCGGAAGGGCACGAACGAATCGTGCTCCCGGAGCATCTTGCGCAGGATGTTGGCGAGCTTTACGATCAGCTCCCGAGCCTGCTCCGGCCTGAAGCGCACCAGCGAGGCGATGGAATTGAGTGTGTTGAAGAGGAAGTGCGGATTGATCTGGCGCTGCAGGGCGTCGAGCCGGGCCTCCAGCAGGAGACGCTTCTGCTCCTCCAGCGACTGCTCGATGCGGATCGCGTTCCATATCTTGAGAGGAATGCCCACCACCATGGCTGAACATGCCCAAATGGCGATGCGGATGATCCACCGGTTAGACAACAGCGCAAACAACCGGTGCGGATACATACCCGCTGTCCACTCGCGGAGCGCTTCCATGGCCGCGATCAGAACAATCAGCAGGATCTGCCGGTCCACGCGGGGTTGGCGCAGCGTGCGGCGCACCCAGCGGTAGAGGCTGAGGTCGATGAAGGGCGAAAAGGACCAGACTTCGTCTCTTTCCACGAAACCACCGAAGATGCCCGCGGTTACGGCAACGAACAGCAGGAAAGGCAGAGCAAAGAACTCGCGGTGCAGGATCGCCGGCAAAGACAGCACTATCGCCCCGACCATTGCGGCGACGGGTCCCATCAGGATTCCCAGCAGGATCGTGGTCTCGAACGAGATGTCCGCCGCGTAGAAATTCGGCACGGTAACGCGAACCCATACACCGAGGGCCAGCGGAATACAGATGAACGCCAGCAGGCCCAGCGTCTGCGCCATCGTCCGGTCTTCGCGAAAAAGGAGGCTCTTGAACACCCGCGAGCGGGCCAGTGCAGCCGAAATAGCCGCAGCAATGCCCAGCTTAATCAACAGCGTAATCAGGATCAGCCGCGGCTCGAGCACGGTTTAAGCGTAACGCGGATAGCGGAACGGCGATAGCTGCGTGTGGTTACCTGAGGTGGCGCGGAACGATATTCCGATGACCGCGACTAAAGGCCGAAAGGGGAGGGCCTTCTATAATTGAAGTATGCCGATTGATTCGGTTCGCAAGGTCGCTGATGCCGATTTCCCCTCCCGCTGGGGACAGTTCCGCATCCTCGGGTTCGAGGGCCTGTACGCGCCGGCCGCGAAGACCGAGGGCTGTAAGCCTGCGGCGGAAAAGGAAGAGGCGGTTGCGCTGGTGATGGGCGACATCCGCTCGGCCCCGCCGCTGGTGCGCATTCATTCGCAGTGCCTCACCGGCGACGTGTTTCATTCCCTGCGCTGCGATTGCCGGCTGCAGCTGGAGCTCGCGCTGAGCAAGATTACCGAGGCCGGAGCGGGCATCGTGATCTACGAACAGCAGGAGGGCCGCGGTATTGGGCTGATGGCCAAGCTGCGCGCCTACGAACTGCAGGATCAGGGCCTGGATACGGTGGAGGCGAACCTGAAGCTTGGCTTCCAGGCGGATTGCCGGGAATTCGAGCTTCCGGCGGAGATCCTGCGGCAGATGGGCGTCACCGCGGTGCGGCTGATCACCAATAATCCCGACAAGGTGGCCGCTCTCGAAGCTGCGGGCGTGCGCGTTGTCGAGCGCGTCTCGGCCGAAGTGCCTGCCGAGGAGACCTTCGAGCACTACCTCCGGGTGAAGCAGGAAAAGATGGGCCACATCTTCGACTCAGTTGCTCCCCAGCCGACGAAGTAAGCTGCCGCGCACTGCTGGCGGTGGCCTTCTCCCTTCATCGCTGGGCAGTTCCATTTCCCACAACTCGCGCGCTCTGGCAACATGGATTAGTGCGTTGGCTGAGTAGATTCGACCAAAGCGACGCGTGTAAAGGAGTGGAGTGGCATGGCGAAGGTGACCCTGATTTTTGCAGTTCTTTTGGTCGCTTTGGGACTGGCAGGGTATGCAGGCAGCGGCAGCCAGTATCCGACGGCGCTGATTCCCGCGTGGTTTGGGATTGCGCTGGGCATCTTCGGATTCCTGGCCATCAGCCCCAGCGAAGGGCGCCGCAAGCTGTTCATGCATATCAACGTGACGATTGGGCTGCTGGGGTTTATCGGCGGTCTGGTGGAGGCAATCCGGGGGGCAGGCAAGCCTCCGGTCGGCGATTTTTTGATTTCGGCGGAGACCTCCAAGGCATTGCTGGCTGTCCTGATGTTCATTTATGTGCTTCTTTGTGTACGCTCGTTCATCAACGCAAGGAGGCAGCCGTCAGCGGGAAGCCAGTAGCGGGCAACGAGACAGCATGCGAATGGGAGCAGTGCCATCGATGAATGCGGAGCGCAGCACCAGCCGTGCCGTCCGGGCGCACGCCGGAGAGCCTGCGAAGAAAAAGGCCGATCTGAAGAAGGTCATGCCGGAGATCTGGAAGCTGGTGCGGCCGCGGCGCTGGCTGCTGCTGCTGGGACTGCTGCTGGTCGCCATCAACCGCGTTGCCGGGCTGGTGCTGCCCTTCCTGTCCAAGCCCTTCGTCGATTTGGTCCTGCGCAAACACCAGGCAACTAAGCTGGTGCCGCTGGTGATCGCGGTATTTGTGGCGACCCTGATCCAGGCGATTACCTCGTTTTCCAACACGCAGCTGCTGTCGAAGGCAGCGCAGCGGATGATCGCCGAGCTGCGGCAGCAGGTACAGCAGCATATCGGCCGGCTGGCAGTGAGCTTCTACGACGCGAACCGGACCGGGGTACTCGTCTCGCGCATCATGAGCGACGTGGAGGGCGTGCGCAACCTGATCGGGACAGGGCTGGTGGAGTTCGTGGGCGGCATCATGACGGCGATCATGGCGTTTGTCTTCCTGCTGCACCGCAGTTCGCGCATGACGCTGATCGTGTTTTCGGTAATCACCGTCTTCGTATTCGTCCTGCAGAAGGCATTCAAGACGATTCGTCCCATCTTTCGCGAGCGGGCGAAGATCAATGCCGAGGTCACGGGGCGGCTGACGGAGTCCCTCGGCGGCGTTCGGGTGGTGAAGGGGTATCACGCCGAGGAGCGTGAAGCCAGCGTCTTTACGGTGGGTGTGCTGCGGCTGCTCGACAACGTGATGAAGTCGCTGACGGCGACCAGCCTGCTCTCCATGGCGGCGACTACCGTGCTGGGGATCGTGGGCGGCCTGGTAATGCTGCTGAGCGGGCATCTCTCGCTGCAGGGCCGGATGGATGTCGGCGACTACATCCAGTACACGATGTTTCTGGCCTTCATGATTGCACCGGTCTTTCAGGTGGTGAATATCGGGACGCAACTGACGGAAGCGGTAGCCGGCCTCGATCGCACCATGGAGATTCTGGGGGAGCGGGACGAATTCGCCGATCCGGCGCGGGTGAATGCGCTGACGGAGATCCTGGGCGAGGTGCGATTCGACGATGTGCGTTTCTCCTACGATCCGGAGAAGCCCGTGCTGCATGGGATTTCCTTTGAGGCGCAGCCGGGGACGGTGACGGCGCTGGTTGGCTCGTCCGGCTCGGGCAAATCGACGATCATCAGTCTGATTTGCGCGTTTCATACGCCGGATACCGGGCGCGTGATGGTCGATGGTATCGATCTATCCACGGTCCGGCTGGACAGTTATCGCTCCCAACTGGGCGTGGTGCTGCAGGAGTCGTTCCTGTTCGATGGGACGATCCGGGAGAACGTGATGTTTTCGCATCCCGACGCGACGGAGGAGGACTTTCTTGCGGCCTGCAGGATCGCGCGCGTGGATGAATTCGCGGAACGATTCCCGGAGGGGTACGACACGATTGTGGGAGAACGCGGCGTGAAGCTCTCCGGCGGACAGCGGCAGCGCTTGTCGATTGCCCGCGCCATTCTGGCGAGCCCGCGCATTCTGATTCTCGACGAGGCGACCTCCTCCCTCGATTCGGAGTCGGAGGCCATGATTCAGCATGGCCTGAGCTACCTGATGCAGGGGCGGACGACGTTCGTCATTGCACACCGGCTGTCCACCATTCGGCGGGCCGATCAGATCCTGGTGGTTGAGGCTGGCCGGATCGTAGAGCGTGGCACGCACGCCAGTCTGTATGCGCTCGGCGGGCGCTATTACGACCTGTACACCCGGCAGCACGGGCTGGAGGAAAATCTGTTCCTGGCGCCAGGTGAGGGCGATACCGTCGAGCAGGAAGCGAAATAAGCAAACCTTCAGCTACGATGGCGTGGCGGAGGATGATCCATGCGCGCCGTGATTCTGATTCGGATCCTGGTCGGATGGGTCTTCGTTTCGGAGGGGATACAGAAGTTTCTCTTTCCGGACGCGCTGGGCGCGGGCCGGTTCGCGAAGATCGGGATTCCGCTGCCGCAAATGGCGGCGCCGCTGGTCGGCTTCGTGGAGATCATCTTCGGAACGCTGGTGATTGTGGGGCTGTTTACGCGGCTGGCGGCGATTCCCCTGCTGGCGGTTATTCTGACGGCGATTGCCACCACCAAGATACCGATGCTGCATCAGGGCGTATGGCCAATGTTGCATGAGGCGCGGGTGGACTTCAGTATGCTGCTGGGGTTGCTTTTCCTGCTGATCGCGGGGCTGGGGGCGATTTCGATCGACGGTGCGCGGTCGGGGGTTAAGGCGTATCGGGCGGCACGGGCGGAGAGGCGCGCTGCGGACGAGGAAATTGTTCCGGCCAGGACGTCGTCGCCAGCTAAACTGCTGGAATGATTCTCGAGATTGCCATCCTGAACATTCGCGCGGGAGAAGAAGCCGCATTTGAAGAAGCCGTGGCCAAAGGCTCGCCGATCATTGTGCGCTCACCCGGATATGTTTCTCACGAACTGCGGCGGTGTATCGAAACAAAAGGGCGGTATGTGCTCCTGGTTCGCTGGGAGACGCTGGAGGCACACACGATAGGATTCCGGGAATCGCCGGCGTTTCCCGCCTGGCGGGCGATCATCGGGCCGTTCTTCGCGTCGCCTCCGGTGGTCGAGCATTACGAGAGCGCCCTCGCGTGGCCGCAGGCGTAAGCTGACGGATCAGGGCGTCTGCTCAGAAGTTGCGGCGCAGCGGACATGAACCAGACACTGGCCCGGAAACCCTGCGAGAAGCACTCTCCCGACGTCCCGCTGCTCATCGGCGATGGTCATAGTGCCTCGGGCTTCTATTTCGCGATCTCCTCGAGAGTGGAGTCGGCGCGATCGATGGCCTGGGTGAGGATGGTCATCTGGGATTGCGCGCGGCTCAGATCTTTGGCATCGATCGCTTCATTCACGCCCGGGATGACGACCGCGGCATAGCCGGTGTACTCCCCAGGTGCGTAGATGGTGTGTTTGAACCAGGGACGGTTGGGCAGGCCCTGCTGGGAGAGGAAGTCGCCTTCGACATCGCGCAACTGGTTATTGAAGGCGCGCAGGTCCTCGGAGGAAGCGCCGGCGGAGTCCTGCTGTTTTCGCTTTACCTGCTCGGCGAGGTGGGTGAACTTCTCAGCGGCGGCCTTCGCCCGCCCGAAATCGATGCCGGTAAGGCCGGCCTCCTGCGCCTTTTTCTGCGCATTGTCGAGGTAGATCGAGAGCTCTTTGCCGTAGGTTACATAGTCGTAGGGCAGCACATCGGTGTCGGCCATGTGCAGGACTTCGAGGCCGAAGACGCGCGCCATCTCCTGCTCATAGACGAAAGTGGGATCGGCATTCATGACGAACCAGGCGTAGTTGTCGAAGACCGAGTGATAGACCCCGTAGGGGCCGTCAGAGCCGACGTCGGTAGAGGGCACGCCCAGGTGCTGGATAAAAGGCGTGTAGTCGGAGCCGCTGCCCAGGTCGCCGATGCGCACATCGTTGCCGATGTCGGCGTTCACGCGTGCGGTATGTTCTTCCTGAGGGCCGTGGTGATGGGCGGCTTCTTCCGCGTCGTGTTTCTTCCACTGCTCGTAAACGGTGCCGCCTTTAGGATTGGGGACCTCTTTAGTGACCTGGCGGACGAATTCCTTCAGCGAGGGCACGGCGGAGGCGCCGAAGTTGGGGCCGGAGACGCCCACATCGGTGTTGAAGTAAGCGACGGCATGAGCCAGCTGGTCGGCGTGGTCTTCCGCCCATTCGGTGGAACCAATCAGGCCTTCTTCTTCAGCGTCCCAGCTGCAGAAGAAGATAGTGCGCTTCGGCTTCCAGCCCTGTTGAAGCAGAGTGCCGATGCCGTGCACAGCTTCGAGCATCGCCGCGGTACCGCTGTTGGGATCGACGGCGCCATAGACCCAGGCGTCGCGGTGATTCCCGGCAATCACCCACTCATTGGGGAAATCGGTCCCGGTGATTTTCCCGGTGACATCCCAGATGGTGCGGTACTGGTAGTCCATTTTCAGGACCATATGGACCTTCACGCCGGGCCCAATGTGGTAGGTGAAGGGCAATGCCCCTTGCCAATCACGGGGAGCGTCGGGGCCGCCGAGGTTTTCGAGGATGGGCGCTGCATCGTGGTACGACAACGGCTCCGAGGGAATCTTCGGCATATTGGCCGCCTGGTCCGGTTGCAGCAACTGGGAGGCAGGCAGGTCAGGGCGCGAGGCGACCCCAGGGGTGAGAGCGTCGCCAGGATATTTGAAGAGGTACTGCACGGCTCCGCGCTGGACTGCCGTAGCGGGACGCCACGGGCCTTTGGGATAAGCATCGCCGCGGTAGTAGCCATCGTCGGCAGGATCGGAGTAGATGAGAACGCCGGCGGCTCCGCGCAACTGCGCGATGTAGACTTTGACACCGCGGAAATTGCCGCCGTAGCGGCAGATGACGATTTTGCCCTTAACGTCGACACTCATTTCGGCGAGCTTATCGAAGTCCTGCGGGCCGCAGTAGTTGCCATAGACGACCTCACCGGTAACGTCTGCGGAGGGTGAGGAGCCGTTGAAGGCAGGAGTAACGCGCTTGTCGTCCTGAAAGGGATCGTTCGAGACGTGCTCGGGCACGGGTCCGCTCATGAGCAGCTTGCCGTCGGCGTCGTAAGCCTTCACGCTGACTTCTTTGGGCAGGTTGAGCCAGGCTTTGTAGGGGACGATGTCCGTTTCGAGGCCGGCCTCCCTGAATTTGGAGGCGACGTACTCAGCGGTCTTGTAGTCCTCGGGCGAGGCGGCGATGTGCGGCTCGGCGGTCAGGATCTTTAGTTCTTCGCCGGCGAGTTTCGCGTCGGGCACCGCCAGAAAGGTCTGGTCCGTCTTTGCTTCTTCGGCAGCGAAATTCTTATAGCCAAAGACCTCCGAGGGGGGCGCAGCCGTCTGGGAGGCGGTCTCGGCGGTGAGGATGGCGATGGCGGCAGCAAAGAAGGAAGTGAAAAGGAGAGGACCGCGCGATGGAATCAACAGGCTGCTCCTTAAAGTGGGGACCAGAGTCCCGAGATGGGCGCTGGAGATTGGAAGACCCAGATTACCATTCAGGGCGGCGCAGATTGGACCTGCGCCGCCGGCGAGGGATTGATAAACGCGAGATTAAGCGATTTGCGGGGTGGGAGCCGGCTCAACCGGCTGGCCGCAGTGGGAGCAGCGCTTAGCTGCGAGCGGGATGTCAGACAGGCACTCGGGGCAGGGGCGCGTTTTGGGCGGCTCCGCCTCCGAAGGTTTGAACTTCTTCAGGAGCATTTGCATCGGCATCACGATACAGAAGTAGATGGCAGCGGCCACAAGCAGAAAGTTGATGAGGGCATTGAGGAACTTGCCAATGTGGATTTCACCCGGAGGAATGTAGTTTGCGGGACGCGGGTTGGGCGGCGGAGGAACGTGATGCAGCACCGGGACATGGATCACTAAAGAAGAGAAGTCGGGAGCGCCAACGATGGCTGATATGACGGGTGTGATGACGTCGGCGGTGATCGAAGCTGTGATGGCGCCGAAGGCGGCGCCAATGATGACTGCAACGGCGAGATCGACGACATTGCCGCGAAGGATGAAATCGCGAAAGCCTTTCAGCACGGTGGGTCTCCTCTGCCTGGGTTGGTCAGGATTATAGATGGCGTTGCCAGGAGCAGGAGGGAGAGGCTGGCTGTGGGGATGTGCTTAGAAGGAAAGCTCCTCATCCTCTTTGATGACGGTGCCGACACGGGGCCCATCGGAGGTGTGGAGGCCCCACGCCATGCGCGGCGTGTTGTGGGCAAGCCCAAAGCGGCCGTCGGGCGCGAGCAGGATAATGCCGCCATGGCCGCCGAGGCGGCGATAAAGATAGGCCATCGCTTCGGGGGCGACCTGTTCGGGGGAACCGCCGGTCTGCACGCGGTCGCAGGCCCACTTGCCGAGAACCAGCTTCATGATGGGCTCTCCCCAGCCGGTGAGGGAGACGGCGGCGCTGGCATTGTCGGCATAGCAGCCGCATCCGATGAGCGAGGAGTCGCCGACACGGCCCGGAGCTTTATTGAGGGTGCCTCCGGTGGAGGTGCCAGCGGCAATACGGCCCTGGCTGTCGAGGGCGACCGCGCCCACTGTGTCGTGGGAGGCCCGGCGAGGGTCGTAGTCCTGCGTGGCATCGCCGGAGAAGGTGAGGTCAGGCCAGCCGGCTTCGGCGCGGGCCTGAGCTTCGGCCAGGCGTTGGCGCTCGCGTTCCAGGATCAACTCGGCGTTGTCGATGAGCGAAATGCCGTGTTCCTGGGCGAAGCGCTCCGCGCCTTCGGCGACGAAATAGCAGTGCGGGCTCTGGTCGAGGACCAGGCGAGCGGCCTGGATGGGGTTGCGGATGCGCTCGACGCACGCCACCCCCCCGGTGCGCAGGGTAGCGCCATCCATGAGCAGGGCATCCAGCTGAACCCGGCCATCGCGGGTGAGAAAGCTGCCGCGGCCGGCATCGAAGGCCGGGTCATTCTCAAGGGTAGTAATAGCGGCCTCAATGGCATCGAGGGCCGACGCACCTCTCTCGAGGAGCTGCCAGCCTTCCTGGAGGGCGTCGAAAACGCCCTGTTCGTGGGCATCGAGCAGGTCGGCCGGAATATCCCAGGCGCCGCCGTGAATCAGGAGAATGGGGGATCGAGTCATGAGGATGCGGAAAGAGGATTGTAACGTTTTGGCCTGGCGGTTTTCCCGCAGTGCACCCGAAAGTTGAAGCCGATCCTGCCGAGCGGGTCTGCACTCATCTGCCGGACTGCCGTGCCGATAAGACCGGTGAGGATGAGCGACGCGGCCACAGGAGCGGAAAAGAGACAGGCCACTCGCTACAGCTGCGCCGGCGATGCGGAGATCGTGGTGCCGGGACGAGGCCTGCACTATACCGGGCGGATCGTGGACCTGAGCGCCGGGGGCTGCTTTGTCGAGACGACCTGCCGACTGGAGCGAGGCACATCTGTTGAGCTGTGGATGAGCACACGAGGACTGCCGCTCCGCCTGGCCGCAAACCTGGTTGTCCGGCGGCACAACGGAATAGGGTTTCGCTTTCACAACGTGGTGCCGCGCAAACTGGAACTAATCCGGATGCTCACTGCGGAGTTGGCGGAGGAGCAGTGCGGTCAGAACGAGCGACACGAAACACCAAAACAACAGGAATGCACCGTCACTGTCCGCGCGGAGACGCTGCGGCCGAGGCGCGGACTCGGAACCTGGCTGCGCTCTCTCGGCAGAATGAACTGGATCAGGGGATGGTTAGATTGACAGTATTGGAAGGGCTGCTCTCCAGCCCCGACTTATCGACGCTGGTCACGATGTAGTCGTAGACGGTGCCGCTCTTTACCGTGGTGTCGATCCAGCTGGGATCCGGATCGAGGGTGCCGTTCAATACCTGATACTGAGAAGCGCCGGTGGCGGAGCGGTAGACGTTGTAGCCGACGATCGGATCACTGCTGCTGTCGGGAATATCCCACGACAGGTCAACCTCATAGGAGGGAGAAGGCGTCGGAGCCGGACTGCCGGAAGTGTGGGCAGGGAGCGAGGGGGTGAGTGCCCCGCAGCCGGAGAGCGCGAGACAACCGTACAGGACGCTGGCCAGACGCCACAAGAGGCAAGTACGCAGAAGGCGCGGCGGCGGCGGCGCAGCAGCCTGCGGGTTTTCATTGTGAAGATTCATGACAGGCGTGCTGAGCGGGACGGCGGTTACCAATCTGGCAGATGATTTCGTTCAGTGTTGTTGCTGGCCAGTGTAACTCCGGGCAGCGCCTGGAACTTACCCGTTTGTGTTAGTGGGCAATAACTTTCGTGGTGCAGCGAAAACTGGCCGATCATGCCCGCATCCTCAATGGTAACGCGATTGGTCTAAGCATCCCGGTGTAACTGTGATGACCGCCACTTACTTCACCGCCAAATTGCCGAAAACGGCTGTCACTTAGTCTGACTCGTGATGTTTGCCGCCGTCAGATCAGGCGCGTTCAGCTCCCCCCAGTTATTCGATCGCAGCCACAGGAGAGGCGGGTGGGTCTGCCGCAATGTCAGAGTGGGTGGGCGTTTGCAAATACATCCGGTTCATTGATGGCCTGAGAAAGTTAGCAGGAGCGCGGATCGATCCCGAAGAAGCAATTGCGCTGGCACGGAGGTGGTTTGGTGAATTTCCATGAGTCGATGGTGAAGCAGAAGGCTCGGTGATTCAAAAACTGGCTGGCAAGCGGCCCTGACCGTTGCGATATATTCCAGAGTAACTTTGTGAGTTGATTCGCAGTCGCTCTGGAGGCGGATGAAATCGTCACGCAGGGAATTTTTAGTTCAGTCCACGCTGAGCGCGCTGTCGGCTGCCGCAGCTGCCAATCTGGATGCACAGCAAACTCCGTCTGGTTCTTCACCAGGTCCTCCGCCGGGGCAGCCACCTGCGTTTGCGACGGCACCGGCTGTGGGGCCGGAGGTTTCCGCAGGCACGTTTGCTGAGGCGGAAAAGCTGGTGCGCGTGGAGATGAACGAGGTCGAGCGCGCCGAGGCCGCGCTGAGCTGGCGTCAGGCGATGGCGCCGCTGTATGAGCGTCGCACGGGACCGCGGAAGGTAGACCTGGGTCCGGATGTGGCTCCGTGGTCTCTGATTCGCACCGTGCAGCCGGGTGTCTCGGAGGGCCCGGAGCAGGACCGCTTTGCACGCGGTGATGCAGATCCGGGGCCGTTGCCGGGGAACGAGGAAGACATTGCGTTCGCAACAGTGAGCCGGTTGTCGCGATGGATCGAGAAGCGGCAGATCACGTCCGAGCGGCTGACGCAGATTTATCTGGACCGGTTACGAAGGTTCGATCCCAGGCTGCGATGTGTGATCACGCTGACCCCGGAGCCAGCTCTGGAACAGGCGCGGCGCGTGGACGCGGAGATCGCGGCGGGTCATTATCGCGGGCCGCTGCATGGGATTCCGTGGGGCGCGAAGGATTTGCTGGATACGGCGGGAATTGCGACGACATACGGAGCGGAGCCGTTTCAGCATCGAGTACCGGCGAAGAACGCAGCGGTGGTGGAGCGGCTGAATGCGGCCGGCGCGGTGCTGGTGGCGAAGCTGAGCATGGGGGCTCTGGCTCTGAACGATATTTGGTTCGGCGGACAGACGATGAATCCGTGGTTGCTGGAGGAGGGGTCGTCGGGCTCGAGCGCGGGGCCGGGCGCGGCGACGGCTGCGGGGCTGGTGGGATTTGCGATTGGGAGCGAGACGGGTGGAAGTATCGTCAGTCCGTCGATGCGCTGCGGGGTTACGGGGCTGCGTCCGACGTTTGGACGGGTGCCGCGCACCGGAGCCATGACGCTGTGCTGGTCGCTCGACAAGCTTGGGCCGATGGCTCGCGGTGTCGAGGACACGTTGCTGGTGTTGCAGGCGATCTCAGGGCCGGATGCGGGCGATCTGGATTCGGTACCAAGCCGGCTAAATTTCGATGCAAACGCAGCGGTGCGCGGGCTGCGGGTGGGGTACTTCCCGAAGTGGATGCAGGAGGCGCCGGCGACCGAAGTAGATCGGGCGGCCCTGCAAATGGTGGAACGGCTGGGAATGGTGCCGGTGGAGGTCTCGATTCCAGACTGGCCCTATGACTGCCTTGATGTGATTCTGTTCGCAGAGTCGGCGGCGGCCTTCGAGGGCCTGACGCTGAGCCACGGAATCGATCAGCTGAAGGTGCAGGTACCGGACGCGTGGCCAAACACCTTCCGGCAATCGCGATTCTTATCCGCGGTCGATTATGTGCAGTCGGACCGGCTGCGGCGAAGGGTGGCGGATGAGATGGCGCGTGTATTCACGCAGGTGGACCTGCTGCTGGTGCCTTCGCTGCGCGATGAGATGCTGACGCTGACGAACTTCACCGGGCACCCTTCTTTGACGCTGAGGGCAGGCTTTGTGGAGGTGTCGGAGGCCCGCAGCGATTGGGCGCCGGATCCGGCGCATCCGCTGCCGAGATTTTCTCCGCCGCGACGGGTGCCGCATGGGGTAACGCTGATCGGGCGTCCGTTCGAGGAAGGGCGGCTGGGATCGGCCGGAATCGCGCTGGAAAAGGCCTTTGGCGTGGCGGGCGAGCGGCCAGCGGGCTTCTGATTCGGGGTCTGCTTTCGAAAACCTATAATGTCGCACATGCAGAGCTTCCTTCGGGATCTTCGCTATGGCGCGCGCATGCTGGGCAGGAACAGGGGTTTCACGGCGGCGGCGCTGGTGACGCTGGCACTGGCGATCGGAGCGAATACAGCGATCTTTTCCGTGACAAGCGCGCTTTTGCTGCAGCCCTTTCCTTATCGGCAGCCGGATCAGTTGGCGAGCATCAGCGTTCATGATGACGACCGCGACGCGGGCGGGACGCTGATGCGGTATGAGCTGATTCGCGACCGAGCGCGCACGCTCGAAATCGCCGCCTACACCAACGACAACTTCAACCTGACCGGCATAGGAGAGCCGGTGCAGGTGGCTGTGGCGCGAGTGACGCCGAATTTCTTTTCGCTGCTGGGGGTACAACCGGAGCTGGGACGGAGCTTTTCCGTGGATGAGGGGCGTGTAACTGGCAAGCCGGTGGCGATGCTGAGCTACGCGCTGTGGCAGAGCCGTTTCAACAGCAATCCGGGAATCGTGGGCAGGACCGTGGATCTGGATGGCTCGCCGACCACAATTATCGGAGTGCTGCCGGCAGGGGCGCGGTTTCCGTTTGTAGGACAGGCAGATATCTGGAGTCCACGGTACTTCGAGATCACGCTGATGCCACAGCAGCGGCTGCGCATGGGAGTGGGATATCTGAGCTATCTTGCGCGGCTGCGTCCAGGCGCGACCTTGGCGGCTGCCAATGCGGAGCTGGCGGTGCTGAACGAGCAATACCTTAAGCAGAACTCAGCGACGATCCCGGATGCGTCGCCGACGATCGCCATGACTGCGGTTCCGCTGCGTGATTCGGTGGTGGGGGATCTGCGGGGCAAGTTGTGGGTCCTGACCGGAGCCGTAGCGGTACTGCTGCTGGTGGGCTGCGCGAACGTGGCGAGTCTGATGCTGTCGCGGGCGCTGGCGCGGCGGCGGGAACTGGCGGTGCGCGCGGCTCTGGGGGCGGGACGGCAGGCGATCGTGCGGCAGCTGTTGACGGAGAGCCTGGTGCTGGCCCTGGTGGCGGGAGGATTGGGCATCCTGCTGGGCTGGGCCGGCATTCAGGCGTTGGCTGCGTGGGGATCGGTGCAGCTCCCGGATGGCATCCCGGTGGGGATGGACTGGCGGGTGGTAATGTTCGCGCTGGGGGCATCGCTGCTGACAGCGCTCCTGACCGGGATCTTGCCGGCGGTGCAGGTGACGCGGGAGGATCCGAACGCAACCCTGCGGGACGAAGGGCGTGGCTTCTCGGTGAGCCGGAGGCGGGGACGAATTGGGAGTGTGCTGGTAGTCGGGCAGGTGGCACTCTCACTGCTGCTGCTGATTTGCGCAGGTCTGCTGGTGCGCAGCTTTGGGCGGCTGCTGCGGGTGGATCCTGGCTTCGATGCGGGCAACGTGTTGACGATGGAAGTCTCGCTGCCGACGGAGAAATATGCGAAGCCGGAGCAGCAGATTGCTTTTTTCGACGAGATGCTGCGCAGGATTTCGTCTCTGCCGGGAGTGCGGGGCGCGGCGATCTCGGCGGCGGCGCCGCTGAGCATCAAGCGGATAACGCCGATGCTGCCGGAAGGGCAGCCGGAGGCGCCGCTGGCGCAGCGTCCGTTTCTTGACATTGAGGCAGTGAGCCCGCAGTGGTTCACGACGATGCGGGTTCCGCTGCTGAGTGGGCGTGGGTTCGCCGATGCAGATGACGAGCATGCCCCGAAGGTCGTGATCGTGAACGAGACATTTGCGCGGCGGTTTTGGCCGGGGCAGAACGCGGTGGGTAAGCACGTCACGATAGGGCGATGGCCGGAGCCGTCGGAAGTGGTGGGGATAGCGGCGGATGTGCACAATCGGGGACTGGCGCAGGAGCCGCTGGCGCAAATTTATTTGCCGTTTCCGCAATTGCCGTGGGGCGATATGAACCTGCTGGTGCGGACGGCGGTGCCGCCCATGAGCGTGGCCGGGGCGGTGCGGGCACAGATCGCAGCGGTTGATCCCGATCAGCCGGTAACGGCGGTGCGCACGGTCGATGAACTGATGGACATCTCGCGGGCGCAACCTCGGTTCACGATGTTGCTGCTGGCGGGCTTTTCGGGGACGGCGCTGGTGCTGGCAGCGATTGGGCTGGCCGCGGTGCTGGCGTGGAGTGTAGTGCAGCGGCAGCATGAGATGGCGATTCGCCTGGCGCTGGGCGCGGACCGGCGGGATATTCGGTGGCTGGTGGTGCGCGATGGGCTGGTGCTGGCGGGGAGCGGCATCGCGATGGGGATTGTTGCCGGATTGATGGTGACACGACTGATGTCGAGCGTGCTGTACAAGACGAGCGCACGGGACCTGAGCACGTTTGCGATTGCACCCCTCGCGCTTTTTGGAATCGCGTGGCTGGCCAGCTATTTGCCGGCGCGGCGGGCTACGGATGTCGATCCGCTGGATACACTGCGGGCCGGCTGAGGGCTGGTGGGCTTAGGGGCGCGCGTAGCGTTAGGGGAACCGTTGATCTTCCTCTGCAGGGCGGGGCGGACGGGCCTGGAAAGCCGAATCCCGAGACGAGCCGGAAATATATAAGGTTGGCCGGAACGAATCGGTGCAATTGGGGTTTTATCGTTCAGTCCTCCATTGCCCGTACGTAGTGCTCGCCGCTAAACACGTGATATTCAGCAAGATGGCGATGGAGAAAGGGATCCAGGGAACCGGATGCACGGGGCTCGACCAGGCCGCTGGAGCCAGGGAGGGGAAGTATGAGGTCTCGCGCGTTCCAATACCCACGGCGCTCGGCCGGAGCCAGTCAGGACCAGTCGGGTCAGGAACAACCAGAATCGCAAAAGAGCCGCTTGCGCGGAGTGCTCGCCCGGGTCATGCGCGGCGGACTGACGGTGGGGCTGGGTTTGCTGCTGGTGCCGTTGTCTGAAGCCGATCTGTTTGCACAGCAGGCGCCACCGCCGGCTCAGGAATATTCAGATTACGGTCAACAACAGGATTCTTCCCAGCAGCAACAACCGAATTACCCCCAACAGCAGGCGTATCCCCAGCAACCGTACCCGAGCCAGCAGCAACCCAATCCGCAGCAACAGCCTTACACTCCGGAACAAGCGAATCCGCAGCAACAGGAACCCATGTATCCGGACGAGGCGCAGGATTATCCGCCGCAGGGCTACGGTCAAGCTCCGGCTTCTCCGAACGGAGGACAGGATTATCCCCAGCCGCAATACGCGCCACAACAACCACTGAGCGCGGAGCAATTGCAGCAGATGGTCGCGCCGATTGCTCTGTATCCAGATGGATTGTTGGCGCAGGTACTGGCCGCATCGACTTATCCACTGCAGATCAGCGAGGCGAACCAGTGGCGGCAGGCGCAGGGCAATGCACCTCCTGACCAGATCGCTGCCGGCGCCAATATGCAGAACTGGGATCCGAGCGTGAAGTCGCTGGTGGCGTTTCCGCAGGTGCTGGCAGGGATGGCGCAGAACCTGCAGTGGACGACGGAACTGGGCAACGCCTATTACAACCAGCCGCAGGATGTTATGTCGGCTGTGCAGACCATGCGGCAGCGCGCGATGGCGGCGGGTACGCTCGAGAACACTCCGCAGGAGACGGTGACCCAGGATCAGGGGTATGTGGAAGTGGCCCCTGCGAATCCGCAGATCGTATATGTGCCGGAGTACAACCCGTGGGCGGTGTACGGACAGCCTGTCGCGCCGTATCCGGGATTCTCGGCCGGCGCTGCGTTTGGATCCTTCGCTGCCGGAGCAGTCGTAGGCGGACTGGTCGCGCCGGTAGTCTTCGGGGTCGGGATGGTGATGAGCGCGTTTGCTCACATGGCATGGGGATTCTTTGGATGGGGCCTTGGCTGGGGAACCGGGGCGGTGTTCTTCCATGGTGCCGGCTATTGTCCTCATAGCTGGACAGTCCGGGACTGGGGGCTTGCGCATGGAGGGCCGCGGTATTTTGGGCGGTTTGAAAGAGCCGGAAGTTATGACGGTCGGGGTGGTAATTACGGGCGCGGCGGATACGCACGCGGCGGCGAGTATGCACGTGGTGGGTACGGTAATGCGTACGGCCGCGGTGGGGCTGCATACGGCAGGACTGGTGTCGGACAGTATGGGCGCGGCTTCGCTGCCAATCGTGGAACGGAAGGGTTCCGCGATGGCCAGTATGGCGGGTACGGCCGAAATGTACAGGCCTATAACCACATGCCAGCGTTCAATTCCCGCAGCGGCTATGCCCGTCCGGGCGAAGCCTATGGCGCCGGCAACTATGGCCGGTCCACTGGCACCTATGGCTCCGGAAGCTATGGAAGGTCGAATACCGGCTACGGCTCGGGGATATATGGACGACCGGGTGTTGCTTCAGGGTTGAATGGCCGGCCTGGAACAACTTATGGGTCCGGAAGCTATGGGCGCAGCGGATGGGCCACGGCGAACCGCGGGTTCGGTATGACGGGGCAGCAGCGGATGGGGAGCAGCTTCCGAGGGACTGTGCAGCCGTATCGGGGAAGTTCTTACGGAGGCCTTAGCCAGAGCTACCGGGCTTCTGCCCCAGGCTTCAGGCAACCGAACTTCTCAGGCGGTGGCTTCGGGACACGCTCGTCGTCTCATGGATTTGGCGGGTTCTCCGGAGGTTCGGGGCACTCGGGAAGCTCCTTCGGAGGTGGGCATTCCGGCGGCTTCGGCGGTCATTCTGGCGGCGGCCATTTTGGTGGTGGCGGCGGACACTTCAGTCACGGCGGTGGCAGCCATTTCGGCGGCGGTGGACATGGCGGTGGCCATCATCGCTAAAGGAGAAAAACGGAAGACCCAGGCCATTGCGGTCCGGATCTTCACGTTTGGTCTGCCGGTTTCTTCATGATGCCGCCAGATTTACGTGCCGAGTTCAGTCCCACAGCCCTTGCAGAGCCCCGATTCCATTTGTGAATTTGGCACAGACGTTGTGCCATTTCGATTCATCTCACCTCATTCAATCGTGGAGCGCGTCGCTAGAATGAACCTGGATGTCGTTGCAAACCAGGGGGAGTGGTTGTGAACCACGGCGTATTTGTGGGACTGTCGACAATCGATGTTATCTATAGCCTGAAGAGCTTCCCTGAGCCGAACTCCAAAGTTACGGCGCAATCGCAGAATGTATTCGTGGGCGGCCCCGCTACAAATGCAGCTATTACGTTTGCTCATCTGGGCGGCCAGGCGACACTGGTAACGGCGCTGGGGCGGCATCCGCTGGCCAGCCTGGTGCGCGGAGAGCTTCGGAAATATTCTGTTCGGGTGACTGACCTTCATCCGGCGTTCGATGAGGTCCCGGTGATTTCGTCGATATTTGTGAACAGCGCAGGAGAGCGGAATGTGGTTTCGGCCAACGCCGTTCGCATGGGTGAGATTCCGGTTTCGGTGGATGACGCGATCTGCGAAGAGGCGGCGGTCCTGCTGGTGGACGGTCACTACATGCAGGCCTGTCAGTTCTGGGCACGCACAGCGCAGGCTCGCGGCAAGCAGGTGGTCTTCGACGGCGGAAGCTGGAAACCTGGAACGGAAGAATTACTGGGGATGGTGGATACGGTGATCTGCTCGGCAGATTTCCGGCCGCCGGGGTGCTCCAGTCCCAAAGATGTGTTGGAATACGTGCGATCGCAGGGGGTGACGAGGATCGCGGTGAGTCAGGGGGCTGCGCCGATCCAATTCCTCAATGAGGGATTTCAGGGTTCGGTGGAGGTGCCACAGGTGGAGCTGGTCGACACGACGGGCGCGGGCGATATTCTGCACGGCGCGTTTTGCTATTACACCGCAGGTGGGCACGGTTTTGTGGAGTCGCTGCGAGCAGCGGCGGTGGCGGCGAGCGAGTCCTGCCGGTTTCGCGGCACCCGCGGGTGGCTGCAGGGTGCGGAAGAGAAGCTCTCCGCCGACTGACCCGACTGTTTAACCTGGCAGCTTCGGGTGCAGCTTCTCGAATCCAGTAGCCTGCTGGTAGGTGCGTGCGAAGGCGCAGAGTTTCGCATCCTGATAATGCCCGGCAAGGAAGGTGATGCTGACCGGCGTGCCCGGACCGCCGATCTGATCGTCATCTCCCGTATCCACGGCAGGCGGCAGTGGTGCATCGTTGCCGCGCAGGCCATTGGGTACGATCACGGCGGGATGGCCGGTGAGGTTGGTCACCACCAATTGCTCGCTGTTGGTGGAGGCGACGATAACGTCTGCCTTTTCGAAGAGCTTCGACATCTCGCGGATGGCGAGGGAGCGCGCGCGGTTCGCCTGAATGTATTCGACAGCAGGATAGAAGCGGGCAACCCGGAAGGCATTAGGCCAGTCTTCAGGTCCCTGCTCAGTAAGCAGTTGGTCGCGGCCGGTGGTGGTGAGGTCGTCGAAGGCTGCGGCGGCTTCGGCGGTGAGGAGCGGCGTCATGGCTCCGTACGGCAGCCGGGGCAGCTCGAGCGGGATCAGATCGATTCCCATGGAACGAAGTTTGTCGAGCGCGGCGAGGTCGTATTTGCGATCGTAAGCACGGCGAGCGCGGTAAGCGGAACGCTGTTGCTCGTGGTGTTCGCGCTGCTTCTTCTCTTCTGCGGTTTCATCGGCGGTGGTTTTCTCGGGCGCAGGCGGCGGGTCAGGCTCGAAGCCCTGTTTGAGGTAACCGACGCGGAGAGCCTTCCAGTCGAGGTCGGCGTTCCAGTTGAACGCAGCGTCGCGGACGGACAGGTCCTTGCCGTCGGGACCGCAGATGGCTTCGAGGACAGCGGCGCAATCCTCCACTGCGCGGCAGATCGGGCCGAGCTTGTCCATAGTCCAGCTCAGCGCCATGGCGCCGGTGCGAGGAACGTAGCCGAACGTGGGACGGAGTCCGGTCACGCCGCAGCGAGTGGAGGGTGATGAAATGGAGCCGAGTGTTTCAGATCCGATGGAGAAGGCGACGCAACCGGCGGAAGTGGCTGAGGCCGGTCCGGCCGAGGAGCCGCTCGAGCCTTGTTTTGGGTTCCATGGATTACGCGTGCGGCCCCCGAACCACTTATCGCCCATGGCGAGCGCCCCAAGGGTGAGCTTCGCGACCAGCACGGCTCCGGCCGCGTCGAGGCGCTTCACAACAGCAGCGTCCTCGTCGATGGTCTGCTTCTCAAAACCGCCCGCGCCCCAGGTGGTTGGGTAACCTTTGACAGCGAGCAGATCTTTCGCGCCCCATGGCAACCCATGCAGGGGCCCACGATACTTTCCGCGGGCGATGTCGGCGTCGGCTTCGCGAGCCTGCGCGAGGGCGCGCTCTTCGGTCAGCCTGATGACGAAATGCAGGAGCGGATCATAGCGCCTGAGGCGGGCGAGATACATCTGCGTCAGGGCTGTAGACGAAACCTTGCGGCGCCGCACCAGATCGCCAAGCTCCATAGCCGAGGCAAAGGCCAGGTCTTCAAGGTCCGGGGGCACGGTGAGCGCGGCTGTAGCGCGGCTGTAGACGAGCTTCTCGCGCTGCGTGGCGATCGCGGCGCCGGGTGGCAGAGGATCGAAGACAAATGCCGGAGGTATGCTGTTGGGCAGGTGCAGCTCACGGATCTGCGCATAACCTGAGCGCTGCTCATTGAGGCCGTCGAGCATGGCCTGCACGTGCTCCGGAGCGATGGTGACGCCGGCGAGAGCTGCGGCCTGATCGATCATTTCCGGCGTGATCTTAGGCAGAGGGGGAGCGGCACCGTCGCTCGCCTGCGCGGAAGCCGGAGCCTGGGCCTGCGCCGCCAGCGTGTACAGCGCGCCGGGAAAAAGGGTGGAGGCAAGGCCGAAGCGGCCGGTGATGGACAGGAACTTCCTGCGATCCAGAGCCATGAAGGACAGAGTAACGGATGGGTGATTGAGGGAGGGTCGGAGCAGTCGGATCAACTTCGATTGTTACCCAAGGGCAGGGACCACAGTCGAGCCGCGATGTGCACCCCTCAGTGTGCACATCGCGGCTTGCGGGAGGCTCACTGTTCGAGGTACAGGAGCACAGGCTGAGCGTTCGTGGAGTCTACCTCAAGAGCGATGACCTGAGACGAGCTGGTGACCCAGAGAGCGATCGTTTTGCCGGAGGGTGCGGTCAGGGTCAAGGTTCCGCGGCCATTGTTCAGAGAGCCGGACACGCTGTAAGTGCCAGCCAGGGGCTGTGCGGGTAGTAAGGCCGAGCTTTGGCTGATGTCCTCTGTCCCCTTCATCGTGCTCTTGCCATCGAAATTCGTTACACCCGAGTAGAGTGTCGAGGAGGTGACGAGCGGTTCGCCTGAACCCAGCACATAGGTCCCGAGAATGTCAGCGCTCGAGAAGGGCGCCGTTGCGGATTGTGGATTCAGTTCGCCCATCTCGACGTCGGCCGAAGAGACATCCATCAGGAAGGCATGGTTGGGCGCGATCGCGTACAGGTCCCAGTTTCTCCCGTGGCCATTGGAATCGTCGAGATTCAGCGCCCCGGGACCATTGACTTCGACAGCATAGCCTCCAGTAAGCACATTGCCCGTGGTAACCGTTCCTCCAGTGTTTTCGTCGAATTCGACCAGCGGCTGAGAAGTACTGCTGTTGAAGACAATACGTCCTGCTGTGACTTTCGGAACACCGCCCTGCTCTCCGCTGATACCGAACACAGTTGGACCGCTGAA
The DNA here is from genome assembly GCA_963825195.1 of uncultured Acidobacteriota bacterium. Classification (GTDB taxonomy): domain Bacteria; phylum Acidobacteriota; class Terriglobia; order Terriglobales; family Acidobacteriaceae; genus Palsa-343. The sequence continues at coordinate 166,408 of CAWGSD010000005.1, read as the reverse complement.
GGTCGAGGTCAGGAACGGTGCACCCGATTGCAGTTCAACGGGACCACTAAAGACAGGATTGCTTGAACTCAACGGGTCGATGGAAACCAGGAACAGCTTTTGCGCTGAGACGACGTAGAACGCAAAACGGAACTCGCCTCCGTCGAAGCCCGGGATACTGAGATCGAGGATTCCGCGGCTGGTGCCGTCGACACGATCGATTCCATCGAAGGACGCGTAGGTGGGAGCGACAATGCCGCCGTCGTTCACATCCATACTACCGCCGAAGATGGAGCCGGAGCCGTCCAGATCGACAATGCCCAGAGCTCCGATGCGATTACCCGCGCTGTCTTTACCGGCCAGACTGAGTACGTAAGCGCCCTTCAGCGCAGAAACGGTGAATGCGGAGGGATCCTGTATCTCGAACTGACCCGAACCATGAATTCCGGTGCTGTCGAATTCAATCAGGCGTCCGCCGGTCGCGGTGACGTTGAGCGCAAAGCGGTAAGTTTGGCTGCCCGTGGCGGTGGAGAAGGTCATCGTACCGCGGTTACCGCTGGCAAGCTGATACGTGCCGGTGAACGAGACGTCCGTTGCAGGGCCGGCGTTGCTGTTGGTGTCCTCAAGGCCCGCCACAAGGTGCCCGTCTCCATCGGCAGTGAAGGTCCCGGCAGCCTGATAGATGCTATTGCTGTCGAGGCCATTGAACTGGAAGGCATACTTGCCCAGCAGCCTCGCGTTCTCACTGGAGGTCAGCGTGATGGTGGCGGAAGCAGACTCGTTTGCATCGATCTGAGCGGACGCCTTGACGATGACGGTCGCTGGAGTTGGAAGTGCTGCAGGTGCCGTGTACAGACCTGCCGAAGTGATAGTTCCGCAGGTGGACCCGGAACAACCGGAGCCACTGACGCTCCAGTCGACCGCAGTGTTCGTGCTGCCAGCCACAATGGCCTCGAATTGCTGCTGACCATTAACAGCGATGATGGCACTGGCGGGCGAGATGTTCACGTGCACCGGGGAGATAACCGTTACAGTCGCCGAAGCAGATTTGGTCGTGTCGGCGTCTGCGGTAGCAGTGATCGTGACCTGAGGCGGATTGGGAATGGCAGCCGGAGCGGTATAGAGGCCGGCGGATGTGATGGTGCCGCAGGCACTCCCGGAGCAGCCGGCGCCCGAGAGAGTCCAGATCACGCTGGTGTTCTGAGCGTTAGTGACCGTTGCCGTGAACTGCTGATGCTCGCCTCCAACCACCTGCGCGGCTGAGGGTGAAATCTTAACGGAGACGGACGGCAGGATGGTCACTGTGGCGCCCGCTGACTTGCTGGGATCAGCAACGGATGTCGCTTTCACCGTTACCTCGGCAGGATTGGGAACGACGCCGGGAGCGTTGTAGAGGCCGCTGGAACTGATGACGCCGCACGCAGCCCCGGTGCAGCCGGCCCCGGAGACGCTCCAGGTAACGCTGGTATTAGTATTGCCGGTCACGGTGGCGCTGAACTGCTGGTGGGCGCCGGCCACGACACTGGTGCTCGTGGGCGAGATAGTCACCGCGACTGGCGGGATGATGGTTACCGTGGCTGCCGCAGATCGGCTGGAATCAGCAGTCGAGGCCACTCTAACCGTGACCTGGGCGGGGGACGGAACGGAGGAGGGCGCTGTGTACAGGCCCGTCGAGGTGATGGTGCCGCAGGCGCTGCCACTGCAACCGCTGCCGCTGACACTCCACGTGACGCTGTTGTTCGAGGTGCCGCTGACCGTAGCGGTGAACTGTTGGTGCTGGCCGGTGGTGAGTGTGATGCCAGTCGGCGAGATCGTTACGCCTATAGGCGGAACGAGGGTTACCACCGCTGTGCTCGATTTCGTCGGATCGGCGCTTGAAGTTACTGTGACGAAAACCTGCGCGGGGCTGGGAACGACAAAGGGAGCCGTGAAGAGCCCACTGGACGTGATGGTGCCGCAGGCAGCACCCGTGCATCCGCTGCCAGCCACGCTCCACGAGACCCCTGTGTTGGTGGTGCCGGTGACCGTGGCTGTGAATTGCTGACTTGACCCGAGAGTCACTGTTGCGGAGGCCGGGGAAATACCAACCTGGATAGGCCCGACGATCGTCACCTGTGCCTGGGCGGATTTAGAGGTGTCAGCAATCGAGGTCGCTCTAACGGTAACCAGATCGGGTTTCGGCACAGTGGCGGGAGCGGTGTACAGGCCACTGGTGGTGATGGTGCCACAGGCTGATCCGCTGCAGCCGGTACCGGAGATGGTCCAGGTAACGGCGGTATTGGTCGCGTTTGCGACCGTCGCGGTGAACTGCTGGTGAGCTCCGGTAATAAGCTGGACGGCGCTGGGAGCAATGGTGACGGCAACCGGGGGAATGAGGGTCACCGAAGCAGTTGCGGATTTGGTGGCGTCGGCAACCGATGTCACGGTGACAAACACGGTCTCTGCCGTTGGAACGGCAGATGGCGCGGTATAGAGGCCGGCCGTCGTGATGGTGCCGCAGGCAGAACCGCTGCAGGCGGAACCGGAGACGCTCCAGGTGACGGCGGTGTTCGTCGTGTTCGCAACCGTCGCGGTGAACTGCTGGTGAGCTCCGGGGAGGAGCTGGACCGCGGTGGGCGAGATGGTGATCCCCAGCGGCGGAACGATCGTTACTGAGGCCGTTGCGGACTTTGAGGCATCAGCAACCGAAGTCGCGGTGACCGAGATTTTGGCTGGATTCGGAACGGCTGAAGGTGCCGTATACAGCCCGCCGGTACTAATGGTCCCGCACGCGGATCCACTGCAACCTGAGCCGGAGACGGTCCAGGTGACGGCGGTATTCGTCGTATTCGCGACGGTCGCGGTGAACTGCTGGTGGGCTCCGGTAACGACATCGACGATAGCGGGCACGATGGTGACCGCGACGGGCGGAAGGACCGTCACAGTGGCTGTAGCGGATTTGGTGGGATCGGCCACCGAAGTCGCGGTGACGGAGACCTGGGGCGGGGATGGAACCGACGATGGCGCGGTGTAGAGACCGCCGGCAGTGATGGCGCCGCAGGCAGACCCACTGCAGCCGGAACCGGCCAGGCTCCAGGTGACAGCGGTATTTGTCGTGTTGCTGACGATCGCCGTGAACTGCTGGTGCCCACCGGTGAGCAGCTGCGCGGTGGTGGGAGAAATGCTGACTGTGACTGGCGCTACGACGGTGACCGTGGCCGTCGCTGATTTTGTCGAGTCAGCTACCGAGGTTGCGGTGATCAGAACCTGAGCGGGTTTGGGAACGGAGGATGGCGCAGTATACAGACCTCCACTGGTGATGCTGCCGCAGGCAGACCCACTGCAGCCGGAGCCGCTTAGGCTCCAGGTGACAGCAGTATTGGAACTATTGGTTACCGTGGCAATGAATTGCTGCTGCTTCCCGGCGACGACGTTTGCAGAGGTCGGGGAGACACTGACAGCTACCGGCAATACGATCGTCACTGTAGCGGAGCCTGACCTTGTGGGATCGGCGAGGGAGACGGCTTGGACTGTGACCTGGGAGGAACTCGGCAGGTTTGCCGGCGCGGTATACAAACCGGTTGATGTAATCGTTCCGCAGTCGGAACTGGAGCAGGACGAGCCGCTCAGCTTCCAGGTAACACCGGTGATGGTTGTCCCGGAGACGAAAGCGACAAACTGCTGCTGTCGGCCGATAAGGATTTTCGCCGTGGACGGAGAAACACTGACGGCAACATCGGAGGATGTCCCGACGATGACGGCAGCGCTTGCAGACGCAGAGAGATCTGCTAATGACGTTGCCGTTACCGTGACAACATTAGGAGCAGGAGCGGTGGCGGGGGCCAAATAAAGGCCCCCGCTGGTGATTTGGCCGCAGGCGATGCCGACGCAGTTAACCCCCGTGAGGCCCCAGATCACTACGTTGTTGGTGGTTCCATTGACGGTCGCGGTGAACTGAGTCTGTCCCCCGGGCTGTACATGCACGGTAGCAGGAGAAAGCGAGACAGAAACCGATGCATGGCTAACGATTGGAGAAAGGAATGCTGAAAGGATTGCGCACGCGACGGTCAAGATGCGCTTCATCTGGTCTCCGCCTGGACTGCCCCGGTTGGTCGTATCTGCGACGAGTGAAAGATATCTGTAACCAAGCCTCATTGCGACGCAAGAGCTGCCGGTGCAGCGCTGTGAGCGAGATGAACTCACCGAACCACCGATCGCGCGACGTGGGTGAATCCATCCCACGGCCCTTGCGGGACACAATTGCACCATGCGGGCGGTCGAGGCGCAATGATGCAATTGGCTTAGTCCACTTTGGGGCGCACTAATGGGCGTCGGCCATAGTTTCTCGGCTATTTCCTGAACTTCTGCAGTTGATCGCGATATTGCGTTCAGGACGCCGTCCACCAGTGCCGCAGTCGCGGAGAACCTGACAATTCCAAATCGTTATTGGCTACCCCCACAACCGCAGATTCCCTGGCCGCTGCCCAACTGCTGAATGAAGGCGCATTGCGCCTGGAGCGCGGCTGACGAAGTTGTGTTCAGCGGAGAACTGGAAAAAGGGTCCTCCGCAGTCGACGATTGCCCCGATTGAGGTGCAGGCAGATGCGTTGACCAGGCGATTACTGTCCCCGCGGAGGTAAAAGAGGATGGATTACACCCGCCGGTCGCGGCCTGGACCGCCGGGATGAGCATGACCGTCCCGCGCTTGCTGGTGACACCGGTCAGGGGATTGTTGAGCAGGTTCGTTTTCAGGGAGAGAGTCAGCAAACCATCCTGGGAAACCAGACACCCACAGCACTCGCTCATCTGTTGATCCTGGTCGAACACGTAGATCATGGTGCAGAGATCCTGGCCGGTAGTGCCGGGATTCGTGACACGGATGGTAGAGTCAGCACCGGTAGTATTGTCGAAGTAGCTGACGGCAAGCAGTGGCTGGACTGTCAGCGTGTCGGAGGTCTGCAAATCACCGACCGCGGCCTCGATCCCGGTGGAACCAGCCTGCAGCCCCGTCGCCAGACCGGTTGGGCTGATATTCGCGATGACTGCCGAATCAAGATTCCAGACTGCCTGGGAGGTCACGTCCTGAGTACTGCCGTCGCTGAAAGTGCCTGTTACGGACAGCTGCAGGCTGCTGCCCAGGGAAACGGTTGGAGCGACCGGCGCGAGGCTGATCGAAGTCAGTGCGGGAGCGGAGACGGTTAGGCTCTGCACGCCGCTGATACCGCCGGAGGTTGCCGTCACATCGGCAGCGCCTGTGCTGAGACCGGCGACAACCCCCTGGCTGCGGACGGTGAGGACTGCAGGAGAGGAACTCGTCCAGGCAGACGAGTTGGTCAGATCCTGCGTACTACCGTCAGTAAATGTCCCCATTGCGGTCAGTTGTATGGTTTGACCAACGGGAAGTCTCGCCGTTCCGGGAGAGATTGCGATAGACACGAGCGCTGCGGCGGAGACACTCAGGGTCGCGCTGCCGGTAATTCCGGAGACGGTTGCGGAGACCAATGCAGACCCGACGCCTTTCGTCAGAATCGATCCGCCACTGCTGACACCGATCACGCCGGGAGCCGCACTGGTCCAGGCCGCCGAGGCGGTCAGGTCCCTGGTTGTCGCGTCAGTAAACGAGCCGGTGGCAGTTAGCTGTTCAGAGCTGCCCAGGGGCACCGAGGGATGGACGGCATTCACCGCAAGAGAGACCAATGCAGCCGGTGAAACAGTGAGATTGGTGGAGCCGCTGGTTGAGGCCAGAGTGGCAGAAACCGATGCTGTGCCGACTGCCTTCGTCGAGGCCATGCCGGCCGATGTAACGCTCAGCACATTGGGAACCGTGCTGGTCCAGATTACTTTCCTGGTAAGGTCAGTTGTGCTGCCGTCGGTGTAGACTCCGACGGCGCTGAGTTGTTCCTGGGTGCCGAGCGGCAGAGACGCAGCTTTACCCTGGATCCCAATCGTGGCGAGCACCGCCGGAGAGACCGTAATCCTGGCATTAGCACTGATGCCGTTGAGGGACGCCGTAACCTGAGCGCTTCCGGCAGCAGTTGCAACCGCCAAACCGGTGGCGTTGAGTGACAATACGCTGGACTGTGCGGTCGTCCACTGCACGAGGCTTGTGATGTCGGAGTTGCTCTGATCTGTATAGGTCCCTGTGGCTCTGAGCTGTGCGCTCAGCCCCACAGCCAGTGGATCAGCGGGCGCTGCGATCGAGATTCCTGTCAGTGCGGCGTTCGACACCGTGAGTGTAGCGTTTCCGGTCATACCCAGTGCGTCTGCAACAATGGTGGCGGTGCCAGGCTGCACGGAGGAAGCTACTCCCGTCGCATCCACTGCTGCGACACGGGAGTTTAGCGTCATCCATCGAGCGAAGTGGGTCACGTCCTCGGTGGATCCATCGCTGTAATGAGCCACTACCTTGAACTGAGCCGTTTCACCGAGGGCGATCTTCGATGTTCCGGGCGTCACCGAGATGGTCGAAGCATACGGAGCACCGCACCCAACGGAGACCAGGGCAGAAAACAGCAGCGCAGCGCCAGCAAAGACATAAACCGAGGCTTTCTCAGAATGATTCCGCGAATACATTGTGCGGGGCTCCTCGCGGGCGAGTTAGTCACCAGATCGGGGGAGTTTACTACTGTGTACTTATTAGTCTTTGTGGACTAGTCGCCAATTTTCCCGGAGCCACTAGACCACTGCGGCTTCGGGAATGCAATTCTTCTTCATGACTAGACAGGATGTTCTACGGCGACAGCGGTAGAACCTGTGGTCTAGTTCTCAGGTAGTAGAACTGCGAGGTAGCATGAGAGGGCACAGGGGAGTTCTATCCGGGATTGGATGCCCGAGACCTTATCCAGCTACCCCCGCGCGGACGGCGTTGGCAGAACCAGCCTTGTAAGAAGGCGCTTCGCTTTTCAGAGGAGAAATGACAACCCGGAAACGAATTTGTTCCGGCGGAGCTTCTGAGGCTCGGTCCAGCGCACCTGCATCAGAGTACCGATTTTGATGGGAGCCTCGCCGATCGCGATTTCACAGCGCAGGACCGACGCGGGGGCCAGCGCACGGGGGGTTATGACGCACAGACCGCCCTGGCTCATGTTGTGAATGTAGCCGGAGATGGAGTCGGCCCTGCTTCTTTTGGGGCCCAGAGCCGGCAATTCACTGATGGAGACTCTGAGGTTCTGTGGGAACCGGGGCTGACTGCGTCGATCGCCTTTGCGTTCAGTTTTCACGCAAGGCTATGATTGCGCGCTCGAGGGAGATAAGTACATTGCTCAGATGGAGTAATCCCAGATGGCTATGAAACAGGGGAAGTTTCACGGTTCAACCAAACTGAACGGGCCGTACAGCCTTGCCGACAATGCCCGATCTGGTCGAAACGTCCATCTTCAGCATGACAAGGCGGAGAAAGGCCTTAACGGTATTGGGGCTGATCTGCATGCGGTTCGCGATCTCCTTGCTGGTAAGACCTTCAAGCAGGAGAGCCACGGTCTCGCACTCGCGCGCCGTGAGATCAAACTGGCGGGCAAGAACGTCCAGGGCGGCGCCCCCTGAAATCTGGCGCTCCAGCAGAATGGCAAAGGTTATGGGAGCTCGAGTATCGTTGGCGCCATTAAAGTCGATGCGAAAGGCCCTGCAGGTGTAGGTCCGTCGACCCGCCTTGCACTCTCTGACAAACACCGGAGTTTGCGGCGACCCGCCATTTACGAGGGTCGAGCGGATCTTGTCGGATAGAAATTGCGATATCTGCCTGATACTGTCCGGCTTCGTGGGGAAGGAAAGGATCTGCACTGCTTCCGAGTTGTAGGCCACGGGCCTCAGTCTGGAATCAAGAAGGATGAACCCCTGATTGGAATTCGTGGGTGTGAGCACGACGATCTCCTTACACTTACGCTTCCTGGCAAAAGGAACGGGCCCGACTGTAGAGATTGAATCGCTTCGCCAGAAGTGCACCGCGCAGCAACGGAGCTTTCACTTCCTCGGGGGAGTTAACTAAACCGTTCGAATAGACGGGCTAGTTCTGCTCTCAATCCGCCCGGAGCATAGGGCATAGTGCTTCCTGGTGTCAAGCGCTAAGTGTTGCATCTTTTGGAGTCATGCTTTCACACTAAACCGGATCGGATCAGTACGCATGCAATACCTCATGTGACTAGTCCAGATGCATTATTGCTGCGCTCAACCCGATGTGGTGCAATGCCAAATGCCAATGGGTGGGGGCAACGAGATGTTACAGAGGCATGAACCAGCAGATCGGCATGGATGCTGGCTTAAACAACATCCTTTTTTCACGATGTCACAGTTAATCTGTGGGACCTTTCCTGTTCTGGCGCTATGCATCACCTCGCTGGCGGTCAGAGGCCAGAGCCCGGCGACAATTCCAGATCCCGCTCAGCCGGCACAGCAATGTGCCGGCATCCCCGCGGCGGAGAAATCCGGGCGGCAACTCAGCATCCATCATGCGGGTCCGTCCGGCCAGGAAGCCACGGCGATTGACAGCTCAGTCGAGTCGCAGAGCGGCACCGATGCAGCAGACCGTCTCAAACTGTCGATCCATACTACAGCATCGGATAACAGATCGGAGGCGCAGGGAGAGCTTTGCAGGCGAGAGCGCCCGAGCCAGGCTGTCTCGCATACGGTTGCACCGCCCTCGCGAACGAACCAATCGGCTGGATCGGGTCAGCCCCATCCGAAGCCACCGGTGGCCGTATTGACGGTGCCCGACCTGCCCACTTTGCCACTGGCGATTGCCCAGGCATCGGAGCCGCGCCCCCCGGCCCCCAATCCTCCTGAATCCCAGATAGCCGAAACCGGCCAGCCAGCCCCAGTTGTTCCGATTGCCACGGTAGATAACGGGAAGGTGACCATCCACGCCAATGGTGAGCCGCTGGCAGCGGTTCTCGAAGCGGTCCGCACAGCGACAGGAGTCGCAATCAACGTGCCGCCTGACGGAGACTCGGAGGCCGTGTTCATGAATCTGGGACCCACGTCGGTGCGGGACGCGTTAGTTGCCTTGGTAGACGGCACCAGGTTCAATTACATGATTGTGGGCTCTCCGACGGACTCGGAACGAGTAAGTGAGGTCATTCTGAGTATACGCAGCAGGTCCGACGGGGGATCAGCTGTAGCGTCTGCCGATGGCACTCCGAGCGTACAGGCCACACTGTACGGAGGACAAGGATTCCGTGCGGATACGGATGCGGAGACCACAGAGCCTGCCATACCCAATCCGCCGACTCAACCAACAGAGGTCCCGACCTCAGTGCCTGCCGGAGTCAACATTCAGCAGTTAGCGGCCCAGGAGAACAAGAGTCCAGGACAAGTTCTGGATGAACTGCAGAAGCGTCAGCTGGAGGTGCTGGACCAGCAGGCGGCCGCAACAGCAGCAGCGCAATCTCAGTCTCCCCCCCAGTAATTCCAGTCTCCCCCATAAAGAGTAAGCAGAACCCTTCCAGCGGGAGGGGCATGGCTGCGTTGCATGCCATAAGTTCGATCGTTCCGGCACACGTCGAATGCGTCGGAACGAGCGGTGGCTTAACGACGCCGGGTTAGATTCATCGTGTACGCCGCTGACAATCGCGGTGTCCGATGTTCACGGACACCGGAGGAACTTCCTTTGTGAACCTCCGAATAAAGTCGTGTGAACGGATTCGGTGAAAGAGGCCGTCCAGGGCTGTTTTTCGAGTATGTGTCATGACGGAAAAGGCAGATAACATCGTGGTCACAGGGTCTTTACTATCCCAAAGTATTAGTCGGCGTTGTATAGCGGCGGAGACTAATTCACTTGGGTAATTGTTTTGCGATGGCGAACGCTTACAGTTGTGCCCAAGCGCTGCGTGCTGGTTTCCACAGCGACCAGGCGCCCAGGAGGAATCCAGAATGAAAGAACCGCTCCGTAAGACATTCCTTGTACTCGCTGCCATCGCTGGCTTCGCAATCGCTGCCGGCCTAGCGTCGGCTCAAGATGTTTACAAGGTTAACTATTTCTCTAACAATGCTGCCCCGGCCCCAGACGCCACAGTTCGGATCGACAATCCGGGCCTGACCTATGGGAACCTCTGCGCCATGATTTACGTGTTCGATGCGGATCAGCAGCTGACGGAATGCTGCGGATGCCTCGAGACACATAATGGCCTGCGCACTATCTCGGTTCGCAGCAACCTCACTTCGAATCCGTTGACCGGTGTAGTTTCGCGCAACGGCATGATCAAGATCGTTTCTGCGGCGGTCAACAACTCTCCGTGCGATCCGACCTCAAACGTGAAAGCGACGGCGAACCTGCGGGCCTGGGTTACCCACATCCAGAACCCGGTTGGAACTTCGTATCCGATCACGGAAACCGAGTCCTCTGATTCCACACTGGGCGCCACGGAGCTTGCAAACCTGCAGGCGCAGTGCGCGTTCGTCGGCATTCTGGGGAGCGGTCAGGGCACTTGCAGCTGCGGTACTGGCGACTGAGCACGGGTGCGTGGAAGGAACGATCACGTCGTGTCCGCTTGCCGGCCAATGGCGTGACAAATGTGTGTGTGTGATTTCGGCGCCGGGATTTGCAACGGTGCAAGCCCGGCGCAACTTACCGATGATTGGTTTCTCTCGAACGGAAGGAAATTCACTATGACCTGGAACGCACGGTGTGCATGCCTGCTGTTTGCCGGAATGTGCGGAGTGGTAGTACCGTCCTCGCTCGGACAAAGCGAGCCCGACCCTGCGCTGGTGTTAGCAAAGGTCAGCGGCAGTAATCTCACGATGGCCGATCTGCAGCGGAAAGAGGGTGGCAAGCTGCTTCAGGCTGAGTATCAGTACTATCTGAACGAGCGGAAGGCGCTGGAAGAGCTGATCGACAATCAGTTGCTTGCGGACGAAGCGCACCGGCGCAACATCTCCCTGGATCAGCTTCTGAACACGGAAGTCTACAAGGACGTAAAAGATCCGACAGAGGATCAGCTGGAGGTCTATTACGAAGGCCTGGACACTCAGGAGCCCTATGAGGCGGTCCGCGCTGACGTGCTGGAACATATACGGGAGCTGCGTCGCACCAAGGCGCGCACGGCTTTTGTCGAGAATCTGCGCAAGCAGGCCAACATCAATGTTCTGCTGATGCCGCCGTCTGCCGACCTCGATTTGGCTAAGGCATACACCAAAGGTTCGCCGAGCGCTCCGGTCGTCTTCGTAGAGTTCGCGGATTACGAATGCCCTTACTGCCAAAAGGTAAATCCGCAGATACAGCAGTTGAAAAAAGAATATGGCGATAAGGTCGCCATTGTGTACAAGGACTTTCCTCTGCCAATGCATCACAGCTCGGAGAAGGCTGCTGAGGCTGCTCGGTGCGCTGGAGAGCAGGGGAAATTCTGGGAATACCACGACGTTCTGTTTTACAGCCGGCAACTCGACGTCGACGAGTTGAAGGAGCATGCGCGCGTCCTGAACCTGGACGGCGCCAAGTTCGACGAATGTCTGGACAGCGGAAATGAAGCAGCCGCAGTGAAGAAAGACCTGGAGGAAGGCAAGGACCTCGGGCTTACCGGGACACCCAGCTTTTTTGTGAATGGACATTTCTTCAGCGGGGTCATCGACTACGGGACATTGAAAGACATGGTGAACCAACAGCTCAATCTTGCTGCGGCCACTCATGCCTCTGCACAGGTTTCCCAAAAGTAGATGTTTCATTTCCCTCGACAGACAGCAATCGCTGTTTGGAACGTACAGGGGAGGGGAGAGATGAAGCGGATTCAGAAGAGGCTATGGGCAGCATGCATGGGTGCGGTTGTTGGTCTGACAGGGATCGCAAACGCGTCCGTTACAATCTCTCCCTCCTCGATACAAGTGAAGCCCGGTGCGCAGGTGCAATTCAACGCAACGGGCTCCGCAGACGGTGTAGTGATCTGGGGTGTCTCAGGAGCGGGCTGCGTTGGTATCGGCTGCGGCGCGATAACCGCCGATGGTCTGTATACCGCTCCGGCGACAGCGCCGAGTCCGTCAGCCGTCACGGTGACCGCAACCTCTCTCGCCGACCTGTCAGAGGTCGGAACAGCCGCCGTCACCATCGGATCTGCGACCACGGTGGGGGTTTCCATATCGCCCGCTTCCGTGACGCTCGCGGTGAAAGGACAGCAGCAGTTCACGGCGACCGTCAGTGGCAGCTCCAATACGGCTGTCACATGGACAGTATCGGGGACGGGCTGCGTGTCAGGGTCCTGCGGCACTGTTACATCATCCGGATTGTATACAGCGCCGGCGACGGTGCCTGTTCCTGCCGTCGCTACAGTAAAGGCAACTTCTGCGGCGGATCCTTCCAAATCGGCTTCGGCCAGCGTTGTCATAGAAGCTGCAACGGCGGTTACGGTGAGTGTGTCACCCGCCAGCGCCCAGGTCCCTGCGGGCGGCCAGCAGCAATTCACGGCCGGAGTAACCGGAGCGACGAATACCGCAGTTAAATGGAGTCTCTCGGGCGCGGGCTGCAGCGGCGCGACCTGTGGGAGCATCTCGGTCAGCGGCTTGTATACAGCGCCGGGATCAGTGCCGTCGCCGGCGACGGTGAAGGTCATCGCAACATCCGTTGCCGATCCGAGCGCCTCGGGTTCAGCAACGATAACAATCACCGCAGCGTCGGGTCTGACCCTATCCCCATCTTCGCCCACAGTGAAGCCCCAGGCACAGATTCAGTTCTCGGCAAGCGGACCCGGTAGTGGAATCGTGGTCTGGAGCGCTACGGGCAGCGGCTGCACAGGAATCACCTGCGGCTCTATTACTTCTACCGGACTCTACACGGCTCCGGCATCTGCGCCGAACCCGAACACGGTGAGGATAACTGCGACATCGCTCGTGAATCCGGCAGTCACGGGTTCGACTACGGTAACGATTTCTTCCACAAACGTCAGCGTGAGTGTCTCACCTGGCTCGGTGTCTGTTGACGTTGGTGCCCGGCAGCAGTTCACGTCAACGGTTACAGGAACGAGCAATACAGCCGTCACCTGGAGCATCAGCGGATACGACTGTGCGGGCACGACCTGCGGTACAATCTCCACCACCGGCCTGTACACCGCGCCATCGGTGCTTCCCGTTCCACCCTTTGCGACCATCACTGCGACTTCCCAGGCTGATCCGAGCAAGTCGGGCAGTGCATCCGTCCAGGTGGTACAGAAGGTCGGAGTGACCATCTCCCCGGCATCCGCTCAGGTCGTCGAGGGACAGACGAAGCAGTTCACTGCGGCTGTGACGGGCACGACGGACACAGCCGTGACCTGGACCGTCAGTGGGACCGGATGCTCGGGGTCAGGATGCGGAAGCATCAGCTCGAGCGGCCTCTACACGGCTCCGGAAAGCATCCCGTCAAAGGTTGTCATAACAGCAACGTCGGTGGCTGATGACAGCGAATCCGCCACAGCGGCGGTAACAATTCTGGCTCCGGTGGTCGTTACGCTTTCCCCGACGAGCGCGATTGTTGCTGTCGGTGCGCAACAGACCTTCCAGGTCAACGTAGCCGGAACAACCAACAAGGCTGTCAGCTGGTCCGTGAGTGGCTCCGGCTGCTCGGGGAGTGCATGCGGGACGATTAGCAGCGCGGGCGTGTACACGGCGCCTCCGGGCCTGCCCAGCACAGCGACAGTTATCGTGAAGGCGACATCGCAGGCACTGGCCACGGCTTCTGCATCGGCAACGGTTTCGCTGGTGGCAACCAACAATTCCAAGCTTGCAGGGCAATACGCTTTCTCGTTCACGGGATACGACGGGAACGGATCTTATCTCGCCGCTGGTTCCCTGACGGCGGACGGAAAGGGAAACTTCACTGCTGGACAAGAAGACGTCGATGACATCGCCGGACCGGCGCACGTAACCATAACAGGAACGTACCAGATCAACAGCGATAACCGCGGGACGATGACGATGCACAGTTCCCTCGGGACCTACACCTATAAGATTGCAATGAATGCTCTGGGCAAGAAGGGTCGCTTTGTCAGCTTTGATCAGAGCGGTGTGCGCGGCTCCGGTGTGCTGGAACTGGAGGACTCCACGGCCTTCGATCCTGCAGTCTTCGCAAATGGCTATGTGATGGCGCTAAGCGGTCAGGATTCCTATGGAGGACGGGCAGCCGCTTTGGGGCTGATCTTCCCGGACGGAGCAGATTTCATCTCGGGCAGCACCCTGGACGTGAACGATGCCGGGTCAGTGCCGTCGACCTTTGCGGCATTCTCGGGGATTTACAGCGTTGACGCCACGGGGCGCGGCACTGCGACTCTAATCGTGCCTGGGTTAGGCAGCGGAGTGCTGGACTTCGCCTTTTATGTGGTGTCGGCGAATGAACTGCTCATGGTCTCTACTGATCCGATCACGCTGAATAACCTGATCCTGAGCGGACCGGCGCTGATGCAGAACGGCGCCCCGTTTACTACAGGATCCTTTGCGGGCGGCTCGATCTTCAGTCTGACCGGAACCAACGGAAGCACGCCTGATGATAAGGTGGGCCGGTTCAATTTCAATGGAGGTGGCACGGTCAGTGTCAACTTCGATGAAAACAACGGCGGCAATATCACGGTGGCAGGCTCCATGACCGGCGCCTACGACCTGGAACTGAATGGCCGGGGCACACTGAATCTGGACACGACCACAGGGGGAGCACTGGTGTGGTACGTGTACGCGACCGGACCCAACCAGGGATTCGTGATGGATGCGTCGACATCTGCCGCGGGTATTGGCCAGGTCTATGCCGAAGGGATTGTGCCGCCCTACTCGAACTCCGACATTCTCGGATCTTACTTCATGGGGCCTGACGATCCGATTATTCAGGGAACCCCGATTTCGTCAGGAGTGAGCAGTTTTGATGGGGGCAGTAGTGTTGGTGGACAGGGAAGCATCACTGGCGCAGAGGATACCAGCAAGAGCAGCTCACTCAGTACAAATCAGGTAATCGCAGGCACCTACAGCGTGTCGGCTGTATCCAACAATGGGCGTGGAGCCATCCTGCTGACATCGCCATCCTCAGCCACGATCGCCGTTTGGGTGGCCGGCACGTCAGAGGTCGTTGGGCTCGATCTTAACTCTACGGTGACCCAACCGGTCATCCTGCACTTTGAGCAGTAGCGGTGACCGGGTGAGAGGGAGACTATCTTGAGATCAGTCGTTGGGAGAAAGGAAGATCATGAAGTACACGTTGGCAATTCTGTCGATCATAACTGGCGGAACTCTTGCGCTGGGCGCAATGGCTCAAACCGATGGAGCAGAACTCAGGCAAAAGGCGCTGGCCGGCGACCCAGCAGCTCAGGTGAAGGTCGGCATGTCCTACGCGCTGACTTATCCGCGTAACTCCAGGGAGGCTATACGGTGGCTCAGGATGGCGGCGGATCAGGGCTATCCCGACGGCGAATACCGGCTGGGAGGAATGCTTGACGTTGGTATTCAGCCGCAAAATCCAGCCGAAGCGGTCAAATGGTACACGCTGGCCGCTAAGCAGGGGTTCAAAGACGCGCAGTATCGGCTGGGCGTGATGTACGATCAGGGCCGCGGGGTGGAACAGAGCTATGCTGAGGCAGCGAAGTGGTATGTGAAAGCCGCCGAACAGGGGAGACCCGAGGCACAGTATCGGCTGGGGGTAATGTACGAAACAGGGCAGGGAGTGCCGCAGGATTATCGTCAGGCTATGAACTGGTACATGCAGGCCGCCGCCCAAAATCGCGCTGAGGCTGAGTTCAAAGTGGGGGATTACTACGAGCACGGTTATGGTGTGGCCAAGAACCGGGATCAGGCGATTGCCTGGTACCAGCGGTCCAGTCAACACGGTAATCCACTTGCAGGCGAGGCGATCAAGGCATTGGAGCAACAATAGGAGCCGGGTGGTGAGACCGGCGCCCGCTTCTCACCCGCCGGTTGAGCAGCGTTAGCTGTCGTCAAGGCCGGATCTGCGTAGAGAGATCCGGCCTTGTCTCAACTTCACGATTTCTTGCCTGCCCCTTGTTCAGTTGCAGCTTGGAGCCGAGGCATAATTTACGCAACCGGAACTCTGATTTCCCATCGTCCACACGGCTGAGGTATTCGGCATATTGGCACGATGGATGAACCAGAAAATATAGCTGGTGCCGGCACCAAAGGTCATGGTTTGGCCCACATCGTTCAGTTGATCTGTCCATTGTGTCGGGTTGCAGTTGGAACCCATAAACATCTGGGACTGCAAAACGCCGGTCAGCTGCTGGCTGGGAGAGATTTGCATTGCCTGATATTGTTGCCCTCCCGTCGTATACGTGCAGGCTTTCCACGTGACTGCGAGACCGGAACTGGTGGCAGTTACAGGGACCGTCGCTGTTGACGGCGTGAATGAATCGTCATACGCGACGACCTTCAGCGTGTGCCCACCGCTGGAAAGCGCCAGCGGGACATCGATGGAAGAATCCGGATTGAGATCGACCCAGAGTAAGTTGCTGCCGTCGTAGATTGCCCAGCTATAGATGGAACCGTCGGTATTGCTGGTCTGTTGTGCGCTGGCCTTCACGGTAACCGACCCGCTGACCGATGCTTTGGCCGACGGCGCCGTCACAGTGACGAGCAATGGGGATCCCGCAGCACTGGTAGTCGAGGCTCCTGAAGACCCGCTGCCGGAACTTGAGCCGGATCCAGACGAACCCGAGGACGATCCCGAGCCCGAAGTGGATCCGCCGCCGGTAGAGCCGTAGCAGTCATAGCATCCACCGCTGCCTCCGGAACCCGAACCGGAACCAGAACTGCTTCCCGAACCAGATCCGGAGGAAGTGCCTGATCCTGATCCAGAAGAGGAAGATCCCGAGGAACCTGATCCTGAGGAGCCTGAACCCGAAGAGCCTGACGACGTGGAACCGGAGCCAGTCACTTCCAGTGCTGCAAGGTTGGATGAGGTATGGCTCGAGAGATTGGCGACATCCACGTTCAGGCCGGCAGCAGCCTTGAGATCGGTCGTTGGAACTACAGCCATCATGAGCCCGGAATTCACAAAGTAAGACGGCAATGTCTGTACCGTACCGCCCGGTGTATACAGACGCACTACAGAGCCGGAATTAAAGCTGTTGCCAAATACTGACAGGACGAATCCACCGGATCCGGCACTGACGCTCGAAGGCGTGAGGCTCGAGATTGTCTGCGCGGATGCGCAACACGTGACTAACAATCCGGACGTGAATAGAACATGAATAAGAGAACGGCGTACTGGGTGCATAAGCGCCACCTCGACTTTGCGGCTAAAAAATGGGGGAAGCATTGTTTGATTGTACCGTGACGAGTGAAGCAACTCGCAGTCCAACTCGCGAATGATTTCGTAAGTTCCGGAGCAGGACCTGCTCGATTTGCGTCTCCGTGGCCAAAATTAAGCGAATATCAAAACAAATTGATACGACTTACAACAATTACCAATTTCCTGAAGAACTAGTTGCGCCATGGAGGGATTTTGTCACGAATCGAGTGGAGTAGTCTGCGTCTTCTGCCGGAACTAAAGAGGAAAGTAACAGTACGACTGTTACAGATGCGGAAGAAATTTCTTGCTGGTGGGCAGTTTTTACGCCATCGGCAAAGGTAAAGGCGTATGGCCAGGGCAAACAGGCAAACGGCACCGCCGAGGAAGTAGAAAGCGATGCAACAGATACGAAGAACAGCGTGCCACAAGTGAAAATGGCGGTCCGCGTGCTGCAGCGGTTGCCACACGCATCAGTAAACTCGCAGTACGTTTGACTATCTGACACCACGGACTGTCGGCAGCACCGGCTTTTCGTCCAGCTCCCTGAGCCGATCCTTCGCTTCATTTCCTCCTCGAAACGGCTGCATCCGTCGTCGAAGTCCGTAAGTGTCTGCAAGAGGTGAAGTATAGTGTGCGCAAATTCAAGTCGCCATTTGCTGGGTTGTGTTTTGTGCAGTACTGAAGTCGGTGGATCCAATCCAAAAAGTAAAGTTGAATTGGACGCAGACGGCACGAGGATGTGGACACGAAGACCGGTGCAATGCGCAGGTACGTGCCTCTTGTTGTCCTCTTGTCTGTCGGTTATGTTGTCCGGATGCGGATCGGCAGTGAGCGCCGCCGCCACTCCGACGGGAAGTCGGGCCCCCGGCGGGAGCCCGACGGCGGCAACATTGGGCTTGCCCAGTTCTCTCTACTGCGATAGTCAGTCCTTTACGGGAGCAGGAACCGATTCGTGCACCGTAACACTGACAGCGTCGAGCAGCACAGCGCAAGTCGTTACCGTGAGCAGCGATAATCCGGCGGTGACTGTACCCGCTGCAGTAACAATACCGGCGAATGCGACGAGTGCGAGTTTTACGGCAAACGTCGCCGCCGTCAGTTCCAACCAGACCGCGACGATCACAGCAACGGCGTCGGGCGTCTCCAAGCCGTACACCCTGCGACTGAGTGCGAGTGTAACGGCAACTCCGTCACTGACTTTGAGCACCAGCGGCCTGGCCTTCGGTTCTGTGGCCGTGAATACTGCTGCAAGCCCGCAGTCAGTTACGCTGGTCTCGTCCGGAACTGGCGCCCTGACGATCAGCGCGGCGTCGGTGAGCGGCGCGGGCTTCACTCTTTCAGGAGCGACGTTCCCGGTAACGCTGAATCCTGGGCAGTCGGTGACGCTCTCCGTGGGCTTCGACCCCGCGGCCGCAGGCGGTGTGACGGGAACGCTGACGATCAGGAGTAATGCTTCTTCGGGCAGCACGGCTACGATCGGCCTCAGCGGTACGGGCACCGGCGGAAGCAGTGGTGGCAGTGGAAGCGGCGGTAGTGGAAGCGGCGGCAGTGGAAGCGGCGGTTCGGGAAGCAGTACGAAGGCTGGCATGACCAGCCCCGCTCCAGGCAGCGTGTTGTATGGATCTTCCACGACATTCACCTGGACCGCGGGCAGCGGAATAACCGAGTACCAGTTGTGGGTGGGTACTATGGGAGTGGGGTCGGGCAATCTCGGAATTGATACCCTGGGTGCGACGAGCGCCGGCACCATGTCGGCTACTGTCGCTGGAATACCTACATCCGGGGCGAAGGTCTATGTGCGGCTCTATACCTATAACAGCTCAACCGGAAGCTGGGCGTCGGTGGACTACACTTATACAGAGGCATCGAATAACACATCAGTCTCCGCGACGCTGGGTGCCCTTTCGTGCAGCAGCGCTGCCCTGGTCGGGACGGGTACGGACTCGTGCACCGTATCATTGACGGGAGCGGCACCGAGTGGCGGAGTCAGTGTAGGTCTGGTCAGCAATAACACGGCGGTCACCGTGCCGGCCAGCGTGAACATAGCGGCAGGCGCAACTACGGCGGGCTTCACCGCGGATTATTCAGCGGTAACATCATCGCGCGCTGTTACTCTGACAGCCACTTTCGGTGGTATCTCAACGACGTTTGTGCTGCAGTTGAATGTAGGCACGGCGGCTCTCAAGTTGAGCGCGAGCAGCATCGCCTTTGGAAATGTCGATTTGAAGGCTCCGGCAACGCAATCCGTGACGCTGACCTCGATTGGAACAGCGCCGGTGACCATTAATACCGGAGCAATTTCGGGCGCGGGATTTAGTATGTCGGGAGTTAGCTTCCCGGTGACTTTGAGTCCAGGGAAAACGGCGACTGTGAATATCCAGTTCGATCCAACTGCTACCGGCGCGGCCGCCGGGCTGGTGACGCTCACCAGTAACGGTTCGCCGGGTATATCCACAATCGCGCTCACCGGGACCGGACAAACCGCGGCGGGGTATCAGGTGGACCTTACATGGGACGCGCCCGCAACTTCCAGCGATCCGGTCGCTGGCTATAACGTGTATCGCGCTTCCGGAGGCAGTTCTCTATTTACGCTGCTAAACTCGTCTCCTGATCAATCCACTGCCTACACGGATGGCACAGCCGCGAGTGGTGGTAACTACGAATACGAAGTGACCAGCGTAGATAAGTATGGTGTAGAAAGCCAGCCATCCAACGAGTTTTCGGTGACCATACCATAGAAGCAGTTACTTCCATAGTGTCCGACGACGCGGCGCCGCGGGCAAGCGGCAGTGTGCTCCTGTGAAACGACGCAGTGCGGTGGAGATCGTGGAGGCGGGTGTCCTGTATGATGAGTGCTCTGACTGGCTGATCCGGAGAGCAGGATCATCTGGTTTCGGTAATTCTTGTCATGACGAAGGAATGCATGCCGCCCTCAAATAAGGTTGCATTGGTCACGGGAGCAGGAACGGGGATTGGGAAGTGTGCCGCTTTTGCGCTTGCTAAAGAGGGGTTTGCTGTTGTGCTGACCGGAAGAACGGAGGAGCGTCTGCTTCAGTCAGCGCAGGCAATCCAGGCAGAAGTGAGGGACGCGGTGTTGCTGACGGTGCAGGCTGATGTCGCCGATCCGAAGTCCGTGGCTGCGCTGTTTGCGAAGACAAGCATCGCCTTCGGAAGGCTCGATTTACTTTTCAACAATGCAGGGCTCCTGCCGCGGGGTGTGCCCCTGGAAGATCTGAGTTGGGAACAGTGGAGTTCGGTGATCAACACTAATTTGACCGGAGCTTTCCTTTGCGCACAGCAGGCCTTCAGGATTATGAAAGAACAGACTCCTCGTGGCGGCCGGATTATTAACAACGGTTCAGTTTCCGCTCACGTGCCGCGGCCGAACTCAGTCGCCTATACCGTTTCGAAGCATGGCATCACGGGATTGACGAAATCGATTTCTCTGGACGGGCGGGCTTTTGACATTGCCTGCGGCCAAATCGACATCGGCAATGCGGCGACGGCAGCTACCGAGGCCATGAAAACGGGAGTGCTCCAGGCCAATGGCGAAATTGCGGCGGAGCCCACGATTGATCCGGTGGATGTGGCGCGAGCTATCGTGTTTATGGCCAACCTTCCTCTCGATACCAATGTGCAGTTCATGACCGTGATGGCAACGAAGATGCCCTATGTCGGCAGGGGCTAGGGATTGATCTCATCAGCCGATGTAAACCGGTTCGGCATGTTCCATTCATGACTTAGAATTCCTCGCGCAGCCACAGGGATTGAATCTCCTCGAGAGTACGGTTTCTGGTCTCGGGCAGACTCCGATAGATATAGAAAAAAGAAGCGCCGCAGATGGCCGCATAGCCCAGAAACACTCGCGGCGCGCTGAATCGATGGATGAGGGTGAGGAACGTGGCGGTCACCAGTGACACAGCGAGCCAGAGTACGGTGGTCGCGACGGACATGGCACGCCCGCGAATCCGGTTAGGGAAGAGTTCTGCCAGACATACCCAAACTCCGGAACCCAGACCGAAGGCGAAGCAAGCCACATAGCCCAGCAGCGGCAGGAGCAAAAGGATCCAATGTCCAGGAAGCCATTGCAGCGTGGCCGCAAATGCGATCAGGCACACACCCATGCCTGCGGTAGCAGTCAGCAGCAGAGGTCGCCGTCCGAGCCGGTCGATGGTGGCCAGAGCTACAACCGTAAACACCACGTTCACTATGCCCACTGCGACATTCATACCGATGGCCTGCGAATTACTGGCGCCGGTGCGGTCGGCGAAGAGGATGGCTCCGTAATAGAGAACGGTGTTGATCCCGGTGATCTGCTGGATGACGGCCAACATGATCGTGAGTATCAGCGGTTCGCGCAGCGACCGGCTCAGCAGTTCGCGATACGTCCCCGTCTCCTCCGCCAGGGCCCGGCTGATCTCTGCCGTCGCTTCCTCCACATCAGCCACCGGCAGCAGCCGCAGCAGCACGGCGCGGGCGCGCTGCTGCCGGCCGCGCTGCAATAACCAGCGCGGGCTCTCCGGAATCCAGAGCAGCGACAAGCATAACGCCACCGCGGGCACGGCTCCGAGGCCGAACATCCAGCGCCAGTTGTTGCTGGTAAACACAGCCAGTTCGTAGTTGCTGACGAACGCGCCAAGAATACCAACGACGATTGCGAGTTGGTTGAGGGTGACCAGGCGCCCACGTAACCCAGCCGGAGCGATCTCCGCAATATAGAGAGGAGCGATGAGCGAGGCCGATCCGATGGCCAGACCACCCAGAGCACGCGCAAGGAGCAATTGCCACAGATGGGAGGGAAATGCCGCGCCGAGCGCCGAAACCCAAAACAGAAACCCCGCCCCAAAGAGCACCGGCCGGCGGCCGTAGCGATCGCTGGTGAAGCCGGCGAGCATCGCTCCTACGGCACAGCCCCAGAGCAGCACCGTCGCCACAAGCTCGGTCTGGACCGAGGTCAGATGGAAATACGATTTCAGATAAATGAGGGCGCCGTTAATGACTGCAGTGTCATAGCCGAAGAGCAGGCCGGAAATAGCGGCGCTGCTCGCAATCACCACGACAGGAAGTGAGACTTTTCCCTTTCGTTGGGTTGCTATTTCCATGCCATCCTGCGCCCACCCTGCTGGTAGTGTTCGGCCCATTGTTTACTGTGTGCGCAGCAGGCTTGTCAAGCATTTCCAGGTGTTTCCATCACTGTTAATGATTGGTTTATGCTTAAAAGTGCATTTTTCTGCTCCTTTTCTCTTGCTGGAGACGGGCAGAGGGCCCTATATTGGTGCTGATGAATTTCCAGCTTTGTCCCCCAGGCCCTGCTTTCGTCGACTGGAGCTCGGGTGAGATCACCGGAACCGGTATTGAGGAATCCGTGAAAACCCTCGGCGCGCTTGCCGGGATCTTTCGCGACGAGGAAGCCAGGCAAAAGCTGGATCCAGATACGGAGGTCTACCGCGTTCGCTTCTGGCGGCCGGTTGTTGAGGGCACAACTGGCGGGTTGTTCTGGGGTGCTACGGTGATTCAGCCGGGCCGCGTCGGCGATGAGTTCTTCATGACCCATGGACACTTCCATACGATCCGCGACCGCGGCGAATACTACGCAACCGTGAAGGGCACCGGCGCGCTGCTGCTGATGCGGGAGAATGGCGAGACCTGGAGTGAGACCATGAATCCAGGCAGCGTGCACTATATTCACGGAGGCATCGCCCACCGCGTAGCGAACACCGGCATCGAGCCACTCACGTTTCTGGCGAGCTGGCCCAGTGATGCCGGCCACGATTATGCACAGATCCGCTCAATGGGTTTCGGCAAGCGCATGGTTCTGCGCAACGGCGCGCCCTGCCTGACATGATCGCGCTCGCCATCGATCTTGGCGGCTCCCATGCAGCCTGCGCATTGGTCCGGGAGGGAACCATCGTGGCACGCCAGGATGTGTTCCTGGACGGCCGGAGATCGCTCGAAAGTGTTCTTCCCATTCTTAGCCAGATCCTGCATGAGCTGATCGATTCCAGCTCGGTGAGAATTGCCGATCTATCGGCCCTGGTTCTTGGTTTTTGCGGGATCGTGAATGTGCAGGAGCGTCGGGTGCTGGCGACGAATGGCAAGTTTGAAGACGCACCCGGTCTGGACCTGTCCGCGTGGTGCGCTGGTGAATTTGGACTGCCCTTTCTGATAGAGAATGATGCCCGACTGGCCCTGCTGGGTGAGTATGCCCTGGGCGCAGCCCGAGGCGTTTCCGACGTAGTAATGGTGACGCTGGGCAGCGGAATCGGGGGCGCCGCGCTGCTGAACGGCCGCTTGCTGCAGAGCCGCCACGGGCTCGCCGGCACGATTGGAGGACACCTCCCGGTTGTGCTCCACGGAAGCCTCTGCTCCTGCGGCAATCGTGGGTGTGCGGACGCGGAAGCTTCAACGATGGTCTTGCCGGCGATGTATGCGCGGCAGGCGGGAAGCGACACCGGACTGCTTCACGGTAAACCGAAAATCGGTTTCGCAGAACTCTTTGCCGCGGCTGCTGGGGGCGACTGGCCGGCTGCGGCCGTTCTCGAACACTGCCTGGATGTGTGGTCGGCGCTTACGGTCGCGCTCATTCACGCCTACGATCCGGAAATCGTGGTCTTTGGCGGAGGTGTTATGAAGCGGGCGAGCGACATCCTGCCCAGGCTGCAGGAGTACGTGCGCACCTACGCCTGGACGCCTGGGCGGACCGTAATGCTCCACCCGGCGGCTCTGGGTGCGGATGCCGCGCTACTGGGAGCCATACCACTGATCGAGTCAAACCGGTGAAGAAACCCTCCTGCTACGACAAGCGGCCCGCGGTGCTGGTCTCTCCCGATGCAAAGGAGTGCGCGCAGGGCTGGGATGAGATTCTGTCGATTCTGCAGGCCGATTCCCGCGCCCGCAGGATTGCCATCGAATGCTATCCGGGTGTGCAACTTGAAACACTGCGCCGTGAACTGGTTGGAAAGCTGGCTCCTGCGATTGCTCTGGAATCCGCCAGTGCGATGCTCCCGCCAGAGGTACTGGAAGAGAAATTCGCACCGGGTCTGACCAGCGATCCGGTATTTGGTCGGCTCTCCGGCGACGGTCTCGAAAGCTTCTTCGATCCCGTCCAACTCAACCGGGCCCGACAACAGGTCAGCGAGGCGGAGGGCCGCGTCGTTGCTCTCGGAACCGGGGCGACCCTCCTGCTGCCGGAGTGGGACTTGCTCATCTTTGCCGACGTCACGCGCTGGGAGATCCAGCAGCGACAGCGCAGAGGAGAGATTCCTAACCTGGGCCTTTCGAATGCCGGCGCCCCGCCAGGACAGCTTTACAAGCGCGCCTTCTTTCTGGACTGGCGAGTGGCCGATCGACACAAGGACGCACTTTACGATCGGGTGGATTACTGGATTGATGGCAATCAACCGAACCAGCCAGCCATGCTCTCGGCGAAAGTGTTTCGCGCGGCGCTGGCTACGGTGACCCAGAGGCCCTTCCGCGTCGTTCCGTTCTTTGATCCCGGGCCGTGGGGTGGCCAATGGATGCGCCGGCATTTTGACCTGCCCGACGGGCCGCCCAATTACGCCTGGTGTTTTGACTGCGTGCCCGAGGAAAACAGTCTGATCCTGCGGTTCGGAAGCAGGGAATTCGAATTGCCGGCGCTCACCCTGGTACGCCAACATCCGGTGGAACTGCTTGGACGTGCCATCGTCGATCAGTTTGGCGCGGAGTTCCCCATCCGTTTCGACATGCTGGACACGATGGAGGGCGGGAATCTTTCGCTGCAGGTGCATCCGCTGCGCAGCTACATTGAGGAGCAGTTCGGGCTCGGCTATACGCAGGACGAAAGCTATTACCTGCTCGACGCCGGCCCCGACGCGACGGTCTATCTCGGATTGCGCGAAGACGTGGACCGCTCCGCCATGGCTGCCGACCTGCGAGTCGCTCAGGAAGACAGGGCCGCGTTTCCGGCCGAGCAGTACGTGAACATCTGGCCTGCCCGCAAACACGATCATTTTCTGATTCCCGCCGGCACCATTCATTGTTCAGGACGCAACTCGATGGTGCTGGAGATCAGTGCGACGCCGTACATCTTCACCTTCAAGCTGTGGGACTGGGGACGGCTCGGTCTCAATGGGCAGCCACGCCCGATCCATCTGGAACACGGACTGCGCAATATCCAGTGGAATCGCACCACTCCGTGGGTCCAAAAACACCTGATCGACCAGGAGCAGACCCTCGCGGCCGGAGAGCACTGGCGGGAAGAGCGTACGGGGCTGCACTCGCTGGAATTCATCGAAACGCGAAGGCACTGGTTCACGGGACCCGTGCAGCATGACACCCGCGGAAACCTGCATGTGCTGAATCTGGTGGAGGGAGAAGCGGCCATTGTGGAGAGCCCCGGCAGCGCTTTCCCACCGCTGACGATCCATTATGCGGAGACGTTCATTGTTCCCGCGACCGTGGGGCCCTACACGATTCGCCCGGCGCAGCCGACGCAACAGCCGCTGGCCACGATCAAGGCCTATGTCCGCGGAGAAGATCATGTCGATCCGGCTTGAGTTCGATCCCGGAATCTCGCTCCGCCTGTCAGCAGACGAACTCTCGTTCGATTACGGGCCAGGGATGGCCGGTCCTCCGCCGGAGATGCGCCGCCTCGATGCCATTCGTCCAAGCCTGCGCGACCCTGGATGCAGTGGGCCGGATCCCGTTTACGGGATCGCGATGGATATTCGCCGCGAGACAGATCTGCAGCTGTTACAGGAACGTATGCTTCTCTTCGGCGCGGTGGTCTACGCAAGCGGACAATTGGGGCGCGAACCGGTGCGATCCCAGGGGCACCTGCACGCCATTGCTGCGCACAGCGGCTGGTCTCCGCCGGAAATCTTCGAGATCTGGAGCGGAACGGCAATTGTTTACGCGCAGCAGCGCGTGGCGGACGATCCGGGCCGCTGCATTGCCGTCGTGGCGAGACCCGGCGATCAGGTGGTGGTTCCTCCGGGGTGGGCCCACTGCGTCATCAATGCCGATCCAACCTGCCGCATGGCATTTGGGGCGTGGTGCGACCGCCAGTATGGATTTGAATACGCAGCCGTCCGTGCACGACACGGTCTTGCATGGTTCCCGGTACTGAACGAGGCGGAATCCATGGAGTGGGAGCCCAATCCTCACTATGGTCCATCGAGACTCGAGACGCGTGGCCCGCGCGAGTACAGCGAACTCGGGCTGGACGCCCATCGTCCGCTGTATTGCCAGTTTATCGACGATCCGAATTCGGTGATGTTTGTTGCGGAGCCACAGCGTGCGGTGGAGGTCTGGCCCGGGTTTGTGCCGTGATTCAGGGCTAAACGCGGCGAACTTCCAAACCGCGTTCGCGGAACGGCGCGATTGCGAGGTCGGTGGCGCCGGTGTCGGTAATCAGCATGTCGACCGATTCGGTGGGGCAGATGAGCCACTTCGCGATGACGCCCAGCTTACTGTGGTCGGCCAGCACCACTTTGCGCTTTGCCTGGCGGACCATCGCCGCGTTGATGTCAGCCTCGTCCGAGTGGAAACAGGTAAGGCCGTGACGTGCATCGATCCCATTCACACCCACGAAGAGGATGTCCACGAATAAGCCACCCATGCTCGCTACCGCAGTGGGGCCGACCATCGAAAACCAGTCGCCCCGCAGATGACCACCGGTGACAAAAACGTGAATGTCTTTGCGATTACAGAGTTCCATAGCCACGTTCACCGTGTTGGTCACCACCGTAATGCCGCTGAGAGTATGGAGGCAGCGAATGACTTCGGTCGTGGTAGTTCCGGCGGTCAGAGCAATCGTATCAGCCGGTGAAATCAGTTCAGAGGCCGCCTGAGCGATGCGCCGCTTCTCCTGTGCGAAACTACCGACCTGATCCTGAAACGAGCGGTCGTGCCGGAAAGCCTCGTAGAAGAGCGGCTCGATCGGCACGGCTCCCCCGTGGGTTCGGCGCAGCAGTCCCCGCTCTTCCAACTCCTGCAGGTCTCGGCGCACGGTGGCGAGGGAGACTCCCAGTCGATCGCGCAGTGCTTCGACTGAAGCGCTCCCTGACTGGCGGAGCTCCCGCAGGATGATCGCGGCTCGGCCGGAATGCTTGTCGTTTCGTTCGGTCATCTTTCTTTCTATGGTCCGTCTTGCATGGGACCGGCTTGTTTGCGGCGCGAGGCCGTTCCATCACCCCAGGCTTATGCGACGCTGTCCCATTCCCGGAGAGCCCCTGACCAGCGGAATGCCTGAGGCAGCAAATCCCTCACTGCCCCACGACTATCTTGCTGCTCAGCGGCAGGTCCCGCGACGAGGTACCCACGAGAATATCGTATGTGCCGATGGGCGATATCCATCTTTGCTCTGCCGTGTCGTAGATGGAAAAGGAATGCGGATCCAGCGACAACGACACAGTCCGGGTTTCGCGCGCTTTCAATTGCACTTTGGCGAAGGCGCGCAGTTGGTGTGGCGGCTCGCCGTTCGCAGCCGGTTGGCCGACATACACCTGCACGACTTCTGCGCCGTCACGCCTGCCGGTGTTGCTGACATCGACCTTCACTGTGAGCAGGCTGCCCTCGGATCCATTCCCGGAGCGGACGATTGTCGGGGTTACCAGCAGGTGGCTGAGCTGAAAACTGGTATAGGAAAGGCCGAAGCCAAAGGGAAATAAAGGTGCGGTATTGGTCGCGTCGTACCAGCGATAGCCTATATTCAGCCGCTCCAAATATTTCGATTCTCCGTCAATGCCAGGCCACTGCTGCCGACTGCTCGTGGGGATGCCGGATGCGGTTCGCGGAAAGGTGAGTGGCAGCTTCGCGGAGGGATTGAAGTCGCCATAGAGAATCGCGGCAATCGCGTTGCCGTCCTCCTGTCCGGGATACCACGCTTCAATTACTCCGGCCACCTGGTTGATCCAGGGCATGAGCACCGGACCGCCAGTATCGAGGACGACGATGGTCTTCCGGTTGGCAGCGGCCACGGCTTCGATCAGGGCATCCTGATTACCGGGCAGGGTCAGGTCAGGCCGGTCCTTCCCTTCGGTTTCCTCGGTCTGGACAAAGACGATGGCGACGTCTGCGGCTTTCGCCGCTGCCCCGTCGGCCTGAAGATTGCTGCCATCGGTATAGGTAATTCGGGAGACATCGTGCACACGCTTGCGGATTCCATCAAGGGGGCTGACTTTATAGGGCGGAATCACACCGGAGCTTCCGCCGCCTTCGACGCGGGGAGCGGTACCGCCAGGTGCGCCGAGCACGGCGATGCTCGCGTCCGGGCGGAGAGGAAGGAGATTGCCGGCATTCTTGAGGAGAACGGTTCCCTCTTCGGCCACCTCGCGCGAGAAAGCATCGTGCTGCGGATTGCGGGCGTTCGCCGTCCAGCTGCCGGCGGGCGCGCGATCGAAGAGGCCCTGACGGAACATGGGAACCAGAATGTGGCGCACATGCTCATCGATGATGCTCACGCTTACCTGACCACCGCCCACCGCTGCCTTCAATGAATCGCCATAATACTTGCTGCCCGGCATCTCCTGGTCGAGGCCGTTCCTGACCGATGCGAGGGTCGAGTGGGTGGCGCCCCAGTCGCTCATTACCCAGCCATCGAACTTTAGCTCCGACCGCAGCATGGTGTTCAGCAGATCGGAGTTCTCGCAGGAATAGGTTCCGTTCGTTTTGACATAGGCGCACATGAAGGTGCCGACGTGCCCCTGCCGGACCGCAGCTGCGAAGGGAGGCAGATAGATTTCATGCAGCGTGCGGTCATCGACGACGGAGTCTTCCTTAAACCGATTACTCTCCTGGTTCATGGTCACGTACATGTTGGCGTCAGCAATGGGACCCTCACTCTGAATACCCTGAATCTCGGCGGCCGCCATGGTGCCATTCAGATACGGATCCTCTCCGTAGCTTTCGAAGGTTCTTCCCCACTCCGGCACCCGCACGACGTCGATCGACGGGCCGAGTTCAACATTCGTGCCTTTGATCCATTGTTCCTCACCAAGGACCTTCCCGAATTGATTGAGCAGGCGCGGATCCCAGCTGGACGCCGCAGCAATGGGGGCGGGCAAGAGGGTAATGTTGGTCGCGCCGTTGCCCACTCCTGCGCGGCCGTCGGCCAGATGAAGCGAAGGGATGCCCAACCGGGGAATGGCGGGGACATAGCCAACGTAAGCCTTCTGCGGCATCGGATCGACGCCATGCATCAGCGTGATCTTTTCGTCCAGCGTCATGGCTTTGATGAGAAGGCCGGCGCGCTGCTCAGGAGAGATGGCTTTGTCCTCCCATGTGCGCCGCGCGCTTACCTGCGTTGATGCTGTCGATCCGCACAGAATCGCCGTTGCAGTTATCAGACAGGCCCACAACCGTACACCGTTACGCATGGCTTCTCCTGAGCGTGAAAATGGAATCAACTGTTGTGGCTGGATCTTCATCGTGGCGCCGCCAGCCGCTGGTCGAGGGGGCGAGGCAGCAGAAGGAGGACAGCGATCGCGTCTCCTCCCGCACAGGACTACAGGGTTCACGGCTAGAAGAGTAGCTTCAACGCGAATTGAATCTGTCTGGGAGTGGCGACTGCGTTTGTGCTGCTGATCTGGCCGGCACTCACGCCTGGAACTCCTGCGCCATTCGTGTTGTAAGAGGTGATGGTTGCGTTCGGATTGGCGAATGTGGGCGTATTGAGCAGGTTGAACGCCTCGGCGCGGAACTGCAGTTCCGTCGCTTCGTGGAGGGGAAATGCTTTGAACAGAGACAGGGCCAGCGCCTGTGTGCCCGGGCCGTAAATCGGGTTGCGCGGTTCATTCCCGAGCAGACCCGTTCCCTGCAGCTTGAATCGCGTTACATCGAACCACTGCGCGATGCTCTGATGAAAGCCAGGCTGCGAGGATCGCACCAGGTTCGGACGGTCATTGCCGAGGCCAATACCGCTCTGATCGCCGTTCTGATTCTGCACGGTGAAGGGATTGCCGGTTTGCCAGTAATAGATGGAGTTGACGGACCAACCTTTCTCCGCCTGTCCCAGCCAACCATTGGCATGCTCCCCGAAGGGAAGGTTATAGGTCATAGTGACGGCGATGCGGTGCCGCGTATCGATGTCTGCGTTGCCGTAATCGTACTGATAGAAGCTGTTGTAGGTGACAGGCTGGCCGCTGCCGTTGTCGACATGGCAGGGGCCGACACAGTTACCGACCGCCTGGCCTTCATCGATGACCTGTGCATTGGTCAGGTTGCGCGCCAGCGTGTAGTTCGCATTGGCAGCGAGGCCACCTTTGAGGCGGCGTTCGAGCGTCACCTGAAATGCGTTGTAATTGGAGTTGAGAACGCTGTTGCGCTCATCGATCGTTACATTGGGAAGCGTTGGAATGGGTACGGGAGCGCCGGCGTACGGACGCTGATTCATGTTGACATTGGCCAGCACCAGCCGGGAGCCGTGATTGCCAACATAGGCCAGAGTGAGGACATTGCCCTGGACGTCCTTCTCGATGTTGAGACTGTACTGCTGCAGATACGAGTTCTTATAGTCGAAGGCCGTGGAGTAGATGGTGGTGCCCGCATAATTGGCCGGATTGGTGGCCAGAGCCATGTTCGCGGAGGGAAGCGGAAGTCCGTCGCTAAGGAGATAGCCCTGACCGTCCGCCGGATCAGCAAAGGAGGCCGGGCAGGGTCCGGCGGTGGTCGATGCCGTTGTCCCGCAGCCGAAGCTGAACGTGAAGGGCGCATTCTTCATGAAGGCGCCGGACGTAGAGTTGCCGGGGAAGAAGGTCAGGCCGTAGCCGCCGCGTACCACCAGACGGGGGCGAACCGTATAGGCAAATCCAAGACGCGGCGCCACGTCGCCATAGTCGGTCTGCACATCGCCGGTCGGGCTGGACTTCTGGACACCCGGGAGCGAGGGGCCGACCAGAAGATTCAGGGCCGGATCGAAGTTGGTGAAAGCGCTGTTGGCGGCGGTGAACGGGGTATAGACGTCGTAGCGAACACCCAGATTCAGGGTCAGTGTGGAACGGACGCGCCAGTCGTCCTGCACATAGGCGGAAGCCTCCCAGGATCGGAATGCAGGGGTATCGACGGTATAGTTTCTGGTTACATTGGCGGCCTGGTCGGTGAGCAGATCGCCCAGCGAGTTACCCGTGTAGTTCCCCTGAATGCTGATCGAACCGCGCGGATGGGCACTCTGCGACTCAGAAACCTGCCTGCGAATGAGCCCGGCTCCCAGCTTGATACTGTGCGCGCCCTTCAGCCATGAAATCGAGTCCATGTATTGGAAAGTATTGTTCTGGTCCAGCAGAGGTACATAGTCGGCGTCGCCCAGCGCGCCATAGGGCTGCGAGAAGGAGATATTCGGCAGACCGGAACTTACTATATCGCCAGGAAGGTTGACGCAGGTGGTTGCGGTGCAGGGAAATCCGAACTGCGTGGCTACGTCCTTACCTGCATTCACCGGATTCGAATCATTGTTGAGGCGCAGATAAGAGGCCTGCAACTGCATGATGAGGGAGGGGGTAAAAACGTGCGTATAGGAGAGCGCCGCGTTCTGCTCCTGATCGACTGCGGGACCGGCGAAGGTGCCATATGGCCCTGCTCCCGGATTGATGCCATTCACCTCCGGATAATTGCCCGGGATATAGGAGTTAGCGTTGTTATAGGTGTAGCGTGCGAAGGCGCTGTCTCTGCCGGAGAAGTGATAGTCGACCTTGGCATCATAGGTGGTCGTGTACTGTGTCTGTCCGGCCGTATAAGTGAAGTTATTGGTCGGCGGGGCGCAGTTACCGGGAATCGTGGGTGCAGAGGTAGGCGTCGGGTAGAGCTTGAAGTAATTCAGGCCGATTTGCTGGATCGCCGAGGCAGGGATGTCGGTGCAGCCGGCGCCGAGGTCGGTGAAGTTGCCCGGATTCTGCTCTTCAAACAAAGTGGGTACGGTGGAGGTTTGCGTGACGCCCTTGACCAGACGAAATCCCTCGTAGTCGAAGAAGAAGAAGGCCTTGTCTTTGACAATGGGACCGCCGAGGCTGCCGCCGAACTGGTTCTGCCGCAGCTCAGGCTTGGGCCCGATTGTGGCAAAGTAGTCGCGTGCATCGAGCACATCGTTGCGCAGGAACTCGTAGAGCGTGCCATGGAAATGGTTGGAGCCGGAACGGGTAATCAGATCCACAACGCCGCCGTCGGTGCGGCCGATCTCGGCGGTATAGAGATTCGTCAGGACCCTGACTTCCTGAATGGCATCAATGGACGGACGCACGCCGACGCTGCCGATGAAGCGCTCGTTATTATCCATGCCGTCGATCAGGTTGTTGTTGTTCTCATCGCTCTGGCCGTTTGCCGCGAAGTTGGAGCCCTGGCGCCGATCATCTGGCCGCGTCCCGCTGGACATGGCGTTGCCGAGGCCTCCGGTGACGCCGGCCGATGTTGTGATCAGATTGAGAACGTTGCGGCCATTGAGGGGAAGGTTCTGCGTCTCTTCCGTGGTGATGAGCGTTCCTACGGTTGAAGTATCAGACTGGAGAGCGGGGGTGGTTGCCGTCACCTCGACCGTTTCGCTCACAGAGCCGACTGTGAGCGCCACATCGACCCGGGCTCGGTCCCCTGCGGCGAGGGTGACGCGCGTTCTGTAGGCCTTGTAGCCCGGCGCCTGCACCTCGACCGTATAGGCACCCACCTGCAGCAGCGGAAAATCGAATTCGCCGCTGCTGCTGGATTTGGTGGTAGTTTTCACGCCGGTGCCGACATCGGTTGCGGTCACGGCAGCGCCTGGGATCACGCCACCGCTGGGGTCATTAACAGTTCCGACAATGTCGGCGGTCGTGACCTGAGCCGAGGCCGCGATCTGCAGAAGCAGAGCAGCGACAAACAGAGACAGAGCAAGCCTGACGGCCCTGCGCACGTGCTGAAGAACAGGCTGAGATTGCATTCCGTGAACGTCCCCCCAAGATTGCCCTGGCACTCCACCGGCTCCTGGGTCGCGAGGACAGCGCCTTAGAGGAAATGGCCGGAGGCGTACTCGTAAGCAACTAAGATTTAGCTCCCCGGCGCGCGCGAGTGTCAAGCGAGAATCGCCATTTCAATCACTGATATGCTTGCTTAGGCTTATTTCGATCATAGACAAGTTGCGAAGGCTCGGACCCACAATCAGGGCTCTGGCCTCCATCCCACAGGGGTGTTCGCCCTGGCTGACGCCAGGCGGGAGGGCTCGAAAGACGGGTTGTCTTAGTGGAGACCAACAACCTGCTGATGAGCCGTCAATTGTCCCTTTGCACGTGACAGCAGCAACTGTAGACTCTGACTTGTACTTTTCCCGACAACCGAGAAATGCCTGCGTCCGACCAAACGAAGACAGGACCGATGGTCACTCTCTCCGCCAGCCCGGCAACCGCGGCCAAAGGTCAGATTCCCGCCCCTAGTCCTTTGGCTGGCTCCGCCGCCGGGCCGGGCAGCCTTGTTGCTCTGCTCAGAGAAATCGGGCAGGGATTTCAGAAGCGTGACTCCTGGACGCGCGCCGCTCTCGTTCGACTGGCGTGGGTCTTTCCGCTGGCGACTGTTTGTTCGTGGCTGGGCATCGTGCTCTCCCACCAGTCAGAGGGAGTCGCTACTATATGGATCTCCAATGGCCTGATCTTTGGCCTGCTGATTACCCAACCGAAACACCGATGGCTGGCCTACTTCTTAGCCGGGCTGACCGCGGACACCATGGCCGACATGATCTACGGAGATCCTTTTCGGCTCGCATTTGGCGTTTCGCTTGCGAATTCGGTTGAGGTTGTCAGCTCGACGCTGTTGCTCACCCTCTGGTTCGGTTCCCCGCTGGATCTATCCAGACGGAGATCCCTCATTGGCTTTCTCCTCATATCAGTTCTCGGTGCAACTGCGCTGACCAGCGCGCTGGGTGCCGGATGGACCCTGCTCCTTGTTCCCGGACCGTCGTGGTGGCAGATGTTTCGTACCTGGTATCTCGGCGACATGTTGGGCATGGCGGTGTTGGCGCCGGTAGTCATCATGGTGCAGCGGCCGGCGTTCTTCTCCATGTTCGACCGCCGGCATTTGCCCCACACCCTGCTGGTTCTGTCCGCTCCGGTGGTTGTGACCTCATTAGTCTTCACTCATAACCAGGATCCTTTGAGCTTCTTCATATTTCCGGCTTTTCTACTGGTGGCGTTTCGACTGGGCTTGCCCGGCACCGTGGTCAATATCCTGCTGGTCACTCTGATGGCCATCGGTTTTACGGTAAAAGGCCATGGTCCACTAATGCTCATCACCGGCAGTCACATGCTGTTGCATCGGATCGTCATTGCTCAGATCTTTGCGGGTGTCGCCATCTTTACCATGTTCCCCGTCGCAGCGATTCTTGAAGAGAAAGAGAACCTCAAGAGTTCGCTCGCAGCCAGCGAGGCGAGATTCCGCAATCTTGCCCTCACGGACGAACTGACGGGCCTGCCGAATCGCCGTGCATTTAATCTTCAGTTCGAACGCGCATGGGAAGAGGGCTCTGCCGGCGGCGCATTGCTCGGTCTGCTGATACTCGATGTCGATCAGTTCAAGCAATACAATGACATCGCCGGTCACCCTGGCGGCGATGCGTGCCTTCGCTCGATTGCGCAGGTGGTTGCCGGAATCGCAGAAGCGGCCCATGGGATTCCGGCGCGCATTGGGGGCGAGGAGTTTGCCGTCATTCTGCCCGAAACTACGCTGACGCGTGCTCGAGGGATTGCTGAGAAGATCCGGCTCTCCGTACTGAATCTCGCTCTGCCTCACCCCGCCACTGTATGCGGCTTACAAACCGTCAGTCTCGGAGTTGCAACGCGTATACCATCGAGCAGCCAGGCTTCGATCGACCTGATACGGTTAGCGGATCAGGCGCTGTATTTGGCTAAGTTGTCCGGTCGAAATCAAGTGGCTTGTGGCTAGCGGCGGCCGACAGATTTTTACGAATCGATCAGGAAGGCAATTAGGTTCAGCGGTGATTGTCGCTGGGTACGTTCCTATCGAATGCCTTCCTGCATCGAAATGTGCTAAGTCGCTGCTTTCCTGCTCCTGCCTTACTTGAGCAAAATTATTCTGACTTCTGTCGTCCCGGTAACGTCGTGGCGAGTTGCGGGGTTGGCGTACACCCCCATTCGAACGTCGAATTGCACAAGTGCTGCCGTTCTAACCCGCCAGGCGATCAGGAGGTGCCGAATGCTCCGGGCTGTCCTCGTCGGCACGGGCGGTATCTTCGGCATTTCGTATGGCGGCTTCTTCGAAAAGAGTGCGAATCGATCCCTCCGAAAATGCCTTCCTGATTCTATCCGCGACCGGATCTCCTGTCTCGATGGCACATTCCTCCAGCGTGATCCGTTCCTGGCTTGCAACGAGAGGTTTCTCCGCATGTCCTGGCGAGAGTTGCTCATCCTCTTCGGAAAGAACACTCCGCGAAGGGGCAGTTTCCAGGCGCGAAGGGGCATTCTCCAGGGGAGCCGGATCGAAGGTAAAGAAAGCCCGCTGGCGCGGAGAACTCGCAGCAGGAGCGGCTTCGCTCCTGTTTTCGGACGAATCTGCTTTGGTCACCGATGTATCAGCCGCCTGCACGGGCGCATCCGGTGTAATGAATCTCTGCGGGTGCGGCGCGCTCACCACTGTGTTCTCGACAAGGTAATCCTCGTAGGGAGCGGAACGGTAACGCCACTTCGCTGCGCCGAGATAGAGCAGACCGCAGAGAACCCCTGCAGCGACCGCAGGCCATGGAGAGACTGGCGACACGGGAAGCGCCAGCCGTGCGAGTTGCAGCGGATTCTTCAATGGCAACACCGCTGCCTGGCTCGGCGTCGGTTGGGATGGGACAGTGGCAGGCGTCGGCGCTGCCGAGCCCGATGTCGATGCGGACGGCGATGGGACCGCGGAGCCTGCCGTCGAACCGTTGCCCGATGGGGATGATTTCGGTACGGCCACATCCGATTCACTGACACCCTGCGCGGATTCTGCGCGCTGAATCGCATGACGCTCCCGCTCCACGACCGCGACTACGTGGGACAGCTCAGCCCGTTCCCGTCTCAACTGGCTGGCACTGACTCCGGCTGCGTTGAAGCCGCGGGTGCCCGCATGGCTCGCCGGCCACACAGAAGCGAGGGCCTGTCGAATTTCTGCAAACCGTGCTTCTATGCCGGCGGCTGGATCATAGTTTGCGTACTGCACCTGCAGATGATCCAGCTTCTTCTGTGCTGTTTTGACCTCAGCCCTCAGCAGCTGTTGCTGCTTCGATTCGTTATAGGATGAGGGGCTACCCGAATGCGGCCTGCGCCCGCTTCTCGTTCTCTCGCTGTTCTCGCTTAGCCTGTCCAATTGCCGATTCGTGGCCGCCAGTTCTGCCTCCAATGCACCGAGCGCATCGGAGAGCGAATGATCCGGCTGGACCGTACGCCGGACGCTCGGTGCGTTAGTTGCCGCTGCGGGTGGTGCTTCGGCGGGAGTGGAGGGCGGTGCGGATGGTGCCGCAGGCTGCGAAGCGCCAGCCGGTGCGGTTGTTGTGGCCGCAGAAGGTTTCCAGGCTGCCAGAGCATTGGCTATGGCGTTCGCTGTTGCCTGCGAGCGCGCCGGATCGGCATCGTGAAATCGAACATCCAGCACCCGAGCCGACGGCTGCGCCAGGTCCAGGCGCGAGCGGAACTCGCCGATGCGGCTATTCATCGCCGAGGAAGCAAGATACGCCTGCTTCGACAGTCCCACGACAGCCTGGTCGTCCAGAATCGACTGCGCCAACGCAACGGCCGGCTCTTTGGCGTCCCCTAATCCCGGATCGATGGTCCTTGCGGTAGCGGCATCGAACGACAACTCGGCAGTTCGTGCAGATTGCATCGCCTTGTAACTGAACCAGGAATAGACGCCCCAGCCTGCAGCCACGGCGATGATTACAGCAATCAGCTTGTGTCCTGGCGGCACGGTAGTGGAGCGTTGCCGCAAATCTGAGTCGAGCATAATTCCCTCGCTGACATCGAAGATCAGGCAGATTCTTCTATAGAAGCGAGCACGCGCTGAGGGAAACTGCGGCGGTTAACCACCAGCCCCGCCTCAGGGGAACATAACCGTCCAGTCGTTCATAATCATCCTTACGACTGGCTCGGAACGGATCTGCAGTCCCGCGAAAATCCAATGCCCGTTCCAGTATAGGGCCATGGGTAGGCTGTGTTGCCCTGAGATGTTGAGACCCAGATTCAAAGAAGAATTTGCGCCATACGGTTGCGCCATCCGATTTGCGCAAAGGCCTTAAGGGGAAGCGTCTGCCTCGTGGCAATAACTTGCTGTTGTGTTTATTCCTGAGCCGTTGACCAGCGGCTCGGTATCCGCTCCTGGCCCTCCGGGGCAGAGGGTGGTCGCCAGAGTATTCTCGTTGCGCATCCCGGAACAAATCCTCCTGTCGCGTCGTATCGATGGTCATTGGCCCCTGCTTGTCCTGCCGCATGACGATTGTCATAAACGATTCCTGACAATCGGCACTGCGGTTCGACCACCTCCAGCGCTCACTATAGGTGCAGTCAGGATGATCATGAGCAAGAAAAGCACAAGCCGCCGCCGGATCGTCGCATCGCTTATTACGGCAGTGTCTCTCTTTACTCCCGTACTCGCGCACGCGCAACACTGTGCTGGCGGGCTTCGGGTCGAAGGCGTCGTGCTCGATCCCACCGGCGCCGCGATCCCCAACGCACGCGTCGCCGCGACCGGCGGACCAGCTACCACCACCGATGGCGCGGGTCACTACGTTGTCCCGTGTGCGGCGGCCGGAACTTCACACTTGACTGCGACCGCTCCCGGATTCTCCCCCGGCAATCTCTCCGCTCACGGTCGCGCCGGAGAATCTGTTCACATCGATTTCCATCTCGCCCTTGCCACCGTCACCACCGACGTCGCTGTCAGTGGAGACGACGCCACCAGCCTCGACGCCGACAAGGGTATAGGCACGCACACCCTTTCGCAGAAAGACATTCAGCAGCTGGCCGACGATCCCGACGACTTCCAGCGGGAGCTCCAGGTGCTGGCCGCGGCCAATGGCGGCGCGCCCGGCGCAGCCCGCATCACCGTCGACGGCTTTCAGAACTCCAGCGCACTTCCGCCCAAGAGCTCCATCGCGCGTATCGTAACTGCGCCTGATCTTTTTGCCGCTGAGTACGATACGCCTCCCTATGCGGGCGGCCGCGTCGAGATCTTCACCAAACCCGGCGCCTCCGCCTTCCACGGCGCGCTCTTCCTCACCGACAGCGACGGCAGCTTCAACGCCACGGATCCTTTCTCCACGATCGCCACTCCGGCCAGCAAGCGCCGCTACGGTTTTGAACTCAGCGGCCCCATTACCAAAACCCGCAGTGACTTTTTCATGGCACTGGAGAAGCGCGACATTAACGAGTACAACGTCGTTAACGCCATCACCCTCGACGCCGACGCGAACGAGACCTCGCTCCACCAAACCGTTTCCGCACCGCAGCGTCTCTGGATCGCCTCCGCCCGTGCGGACTGGCAAGCCGCCAAGTCCGATGTCTTCACTCTTTCCTTTTCGGCTAACACGAACAACCTCACCAATCAGGGCATCGGCGGTCTGGTTCTCGAAAATGCTGGCTACGATTCCACGGTCGGCGAATACGATCTGCGCGCCACTAACACTCAAACAGTCAGCATCAATCTCCTGCACGAAACTCGCGCCGCGTTCACCTGGAAAGACACTGAGCAATCCCCGCTCTCCACCGCACCGTCGCTGCAAGTGGCGGGATTCTTCCTCGGCGGCGGCAGCGCCGCACAACAGCTCAACGACCGCGAGCGCAACCTCGAAGTCGATGAAGATTTTCTCTACACGCACAAGAGGCAAACCTGGAAGATCGGTGCGCAGTCGCTCGGCATCTTCGTGCATGAGACCGATCCCAACACTTTTAACGGTGCGTTCACCTTCGGAGGCGGCACGGCGCCGGTCCTCGACGCCACCAACAGTCCGACTGGCGCTACCACCACCATCACCGGCCTCGAGCAGTACCGCCGCGCGCTGCTTAACCTTCCCGGCGGCACGCCCACGAGCTATCAGATCACTGCGGGCATCGCGCTGGTGCCTTTCACTCAATGGCAGCTCGCGCTCTACGCCCAGGACACCGCCAAGGTGAGCCGCCGTCTCTCGCTCTCCGGCGGACTGCGCTATGCGCTCGAGACCTCGCCCTCCAGCTACGCTAACTTCGCGCCGCGCACCGGGCTGGCGTGGGCCCTCGACAAGCGCTCAAAGACGGTCCTTCATGTCCATGCCGGCCTCTTCTCCAGCGTCGTTCCCGAGGCCGTCGCCACCGAGGCTTACCGACTGAACGGCATCCGCCAGACGGAATCCATCATTTACGCACCCTCGTTCACCGCGCCCACGGTCCCCACCAGCGGCTCGCTCGATATCACGACTGTCCGCGCTCCTCTCGGCAGCCTCGCCGAGATTCCGTCCTTCCAGAGCGGCATCGGCATCGAGCACGACTTTCCGCACCACTGGCACGCGCAGGCCAATTTCTACTCCGGCGAGTCGTGGAACCAGCTGCGCTCCCGCAACATCAATGCGCCTTTGATCACCGATGCAACGCCGCCCACCATCGCTGGCGCTCTGGCCGCGCCCCGTCCTCTGGTGCCCAACAAAAATATCTTCCAGTTCGAGTCCACCGGGCACCTCAGCGGTAAGGTCGTTTTCCTCGGCCTCGATCAGCACAGCTACAAGCGCTTCGCCTTCTTTCTCGGATACCTCAACTTCAACTTCACGACGGACGCGCCTGCCAATGCGGGCTTCGCGCAATCGGCCTACTCCAACCGGGGCGAGGCCGGTCCGCCTGACTGGGAGGCTCGCCAGCGCCTCTTCTTCTTCGGCAACTACAACCTGCCCGAAAAGATCTCGCTCTCCGCGCAGATGGACGCGCAGTCGGGCGCGCCGTACAACGTCACTACCGGTACCGACAACAATGGCGATGGGGTCTTCAACGACCGGCCTTCGTACGCACCCGCCGCGGGATCCGGCGTCTACTCCACACGTTTCGGCCTGCTCACGCCCGATACCGTTAATGGCGACGTGCGCCGCAACCTGGGCACCATGCCCTCGCTCGTCCATCTCGACACCAACCTGAGCCGAGCCTGGAAAATCGGCCGCGCCAAAACCGACA
Organism: uncultured Acidobacteriota bacterium; assembly: GCA_963825195.1. Lineage (GTDB taxonomy): Bacteria > Acidobacteriota > Terriglobia > Terriglobales > Acidobacteriaceae > Palsa-343. The sequence continues at coordinate 126,172 of CAWGSD010000005.1, read as the reverse complement.
ATGCCCGCACCCTCACGCTGAACGCCCGCGCCGCCAATCTGCTGAATCACACCAACGCTACTGCCGTCAGCACCGTGCTCGGCTCGCCCAATTTTTCCGATACCCTCGCCGCCGAGAGCGCCCGCCGCCTCGAGCTCGGCGCGCGCTTCACCTTCTGATCTTCATTCGCGAAAGGAACTGCGTCATGTTGTCCAAAGCTCTCTCCACAGCCGCACTCGCCTTGCTTCCGCTCGCGCTCGGCGCGCAGACCGCTTCCTCCACCACCCTGCCGCTGGCCGGCGTTTACTACCGCTACTGGCCGGAGCAGATTGTTCAGTGGGTGGGCCCGGAGCTCCCCTACTCCATGATCGTGCTCAGCGTCGACGACCGCGGCAAGCAGCCCATTTACGATGTCCAGCTCATTCCCCGGGCCGCCGGGCGGCCGGTCCACTACACCAACTCGGCTGAAGAACTTACCATCGATGAGCACTCCGGTCTTGAAGCCCATCAGGTTGCCATGCAGTTCGACGGACCCTCCGATCCGGAAAAGGGCGCGCAGTATATGCTCCGCTTCAACACGGAGAAAGGCACGCCCGTGGTCTGGCAGTTTGTTCTTGGCACGGACGTCAGCGAACAGGGCAGCGGCGTCTCGCCCGTCCCCGCACCCATCCCCATCCTCATGTATCGCGAACAGGGCGGACTGGCCGGAGAAGGCACCGCTCTCCAGGTCGGCGGGGTCACCAGTACGGCTGACGTGTGGAAGGAAATTGCGCAGCCGCCGTACTTCGTCCCCTATCGCGGCGCGCTCTCGACCGGCGTTCACATCCTCACCTTCGTCCCTGGCGACGTCACCTGGAAATCCGACGCGCAGTCGCTCACCGACGCCAATGGCCGCTCTCTCTCCCTGGCTGCCGCCGGCGACAGCACGACCATGACGGACAAAGCGCTCGCGGTGTCCGCCTCCTACGCTCTCGCCAGCGGAGCTATCAGCCACGTCACCTTCGGCCCCGCAGGAGGTAAGCGCGATCACATCGTTACGCTGCAGTTCTCGCCGGCCCTCGCTCCTGGCAGCCAGAGCAGCTTCGACGTCGTCGCCGGCAAGAAGACGAAGATTGCGGCCGGCTCCGTTCAGGAGTCCGCCGCCTCCGGATCAGGTGTCACCGAATCCTGGAGCTTCGCGTCTCCCGACGGCCTTAAGCCACTCACGGCCAAGGCCACCGAAACACTCCATCCCTGAGGGCATCCGGCGTGACCGTGCTGATTCGTTGTTATACGAAGAGATGACCGTAAGCTTTGCATTTTCAATAACGTGAATAAATACGGCTCGCGTTGAGCAATGGTTTACAACAAGGTTCTCTTCGAGCTCCCATTGCAAGCGAAACCCTGAGCCTGTCGCCGATCATGATGGTGTGGTCGCAGGTCATAGGCCCGAGCCTACTGCCCAAACGAATGCTGGAGGTCGGTTTCCTCACATGCTTCGGGCCCAGGCGCTTCCCTCTGATAATGTGCCTCATCGATTTTGCGCTCAACGTCAGGAGTTCCGCGATCCAATCCAGTCAGGGGCTCGCAGATTGCATTATTTTCCATAGGACTGGGCGATCTGGCCTACGAGCTTGGCCCAGCCCATATCCATGGCCGCGTAGACCTCGCCGGCCTCCGGTCGCGCATTGTCCCCGAGGATTTCTACCATTAAGGTTGCGTAGTCCGAGACAATAACACCCGCTTGAAGCATGCGTAGAAGCCCAACTTGCCGCTTGGTCTCGCTGAAGGTTCCTGAAGCGTCGACTGCCACATAGGCGTCGAGCCCTCTGCTCACGGCTGTCATCGCCGGAAAAGCCGCGCAGACTTCGAGCGAGATGCCGGCAAAAATAAGCTTTTTGCGGTTGGTCGTCGCGATGGCGCGGGCTACGCGGGCGTCGTCGAATGCATTGACTGATGAGCGATCAATAATTTCGATGTCCGGCAGCGCCTGAACAAGCTCGGGGATCGTCGGCCCCCACATGCTGTCGCGTGCCGTCGTCGTAACAACGATCGGCAGCTTCAGCGCTCGCGCCGCCTGGGCCAGCGCCAGCACGTTGTGCTTCAACTCACCAGTCGAATAGTCGCGGACGCCCGTCATCAGGCCTACTTGATGATCGACGAGGACGAGGGCCGCGTTTTGAGATGTCAGCGCCTCGTAACGGGGGATTTGATTGGTCATGACGCTCTCCTTCAATCGCCCAGATTCCAATGGATTCCCTTGCGGATTAACCTTACGCAAGAAACAATCCGGCGAATAGTCCTGCTAATTGGGATAGATTGGTGCGCGTAAGCAACAAACGCCGATGGAAGACTTAAACGACATCTACTTCTTTGCCTCGGTCGTGCGATACGGCGGCTTCTCTGCCGCCGCACGCAAAATTGGAGTTGAGAAAACGCGCCTGAGTCGACGGATCGCAGCCCTGGAGAAGCGCCTGGGAGTTCGCTTGCTTCAGCGCACAACTCGGGCTCTGGCTCTGACGGAAGCAGGACAGCGTTTTTTCGAGCGGTGTGTTACGACCGTAGAAGAAGCGCAGGAAGCCTATGACAGCGTGGCGCAATTGCGGAGAGAACCTGCGGGACTCGTTCGTCTGAGCAGCCCGGTATTGCTGGCGCAAAGATGTCTGGCTCATGCACTTCCCGGCTACATGAGGGAGAATCCAAAAGTTTCTGTCTTCGTCGAGGCAACCGACCGGACGGTCAATGTGATTGAGGAAAGATTCGATATCGCGATTCGGGCGAAACCCTCCATCGACGACTTAGCGGGACTGGTCGCGAAAACTCTTGGCCATTCCCAACGGGTGCCAGTCGTCAGTCCCTCTTTTCTCGATCGGTATGGCCGTCCGTCGAGTCCGGCCGACTTGCCAAGGTACGATACGGTCGCCAGCACCGACGACATTTTTGACAGTGGGGCGCGATGGAACTTAATCAGCCTCGACGAGCAGACTGTGCAAATCGAGCTGAAGCCGAGGCTGGTATCGAGTGATCTGCGTACGAGACTTCAGGCTGCAATTCACGACATTGGCATCGCATTGCTGCCGGAACAAGTGATTTCCGCTCCCCTTAAAGAGGGACTTGTTGAACGGGTGTTGCCGGAATGGTCCGGGGCGAAGAATATTCTGCACCTGGTTTATCCAACGCCGCGGGGAATGCTGCCATCGGTACGTAGCCTGATCGACTATCTGCTAATACAAGTTCCGGCATGGCTGCGGGAGCACGGCATTTAGCGACATCAATCGAGCGCTCACATTGGCAACAATTCCATCGTTCCGTTCAGCGTTGCTCGATGAGTGCGGCAGCGCGCCTGCCGACTTTCTTAAGCGCTATTTCGAGGCCGCAAAGCTCCTCCGGGTTCAGTTCCGAGAACACTCTCCGCATCTGCCCGGCATGCTTTCGAAAGGCTGGAACGATGAGGTCTCTGCCGCGCGGGGCGAGAGCGACGATCCGCACCCGGCGGTCCTCAGCGCCCTCGACCCGGCTGACCAGGCCTTTCTCGACGAGGCGATCGACGGCAATACTGATCGAACCTGGGTCAGATCGACGATTGGGCCTGGTATATTGACTGGCAATGGCCCCTTGTGCAGCAGGACTTCCCGTACCTGGAAATCCGAGTCGCCGAGACCGGTGTCTTCAATGCCGGCGGCTGCGTGGCGGGTCAGGGAGCGCCTCGCTTTGATCATACAAGCCAGACGTGATCGGGATCGTGAAGGTTCTGGACCATAAATCCTGAATCTCCTCGAAGGCTACTTCATCTGTTGCATTGACGTCAATATTATTGACGTCAAGCGTGATGATCTCAGCCAAAGGAGAAGCTGTTATGAAAATTGCGTCTGCAGTTGCCCGTTACCTATCCGGTGTGATCTTCCTCGTCTTCGGACTGAATCACCGTGGCGCCGCGATATGAAAAACCGCCTTCAACACAAATCTTGAGAGGAGCCAGATTATGTCCTCGACTGGACAAGCGGATGTGGTGATTCGAACTGCCATACCAGAGGACGGCCCAGCGTGCGGGCAGATTTGCTACGACGCCTTCTCCACAATCAGCGCGGCTCACGGGTTTCCCTGCGATTTTCCCGGGCCAGAGGCCAGTATCGGGGTGCTTTCGATGATGTTTTCCACTCCAGGCTTCTATTGTGTAGTAGCGGAACTTGATGGCCGGATCATGGGCAGCAATGTCCTCATTGAGCAGGCTGCCATCCAGGGCGTGGGTCCGATCACCATCGCCCCTGACGCACAAAATCTCGGGATTGGGCGGAAGCTCATGCAGGCTGTGATGGATCGAGTGAACAGGAACGGGGCTGCCGGGGCGCGGCTGGTGCAGGCTGCCTACCACAATCGTTCGCTCTCACTCTACACATCGCTCGGCTTCGACATCCGCGAGTCTCTTTCCTGCATGCAGGGACGGACGCGCGAACGGAGCATCCCGGGATGCATCGTGCGGGCGGCCCAATTCTCAGAATGAGGGCGCCTGCAACGCTCTGTCACGTCGCGTACACGGATTCGATCGAGCAGCTGAGCTGGCACAGGCGATCCAGCAGGGCACTGCGCGCGTGGTCGAGCGTGCAGGCAGCGTGACCGGTTACGCGACGGATCTCGGTTTCTTCGGGCATGCCACGGCGGAGACCAACGTCGATATGCAATCGCTGCTTGCATCGGCAGAATCTTTTGCGGGTCCGGGCATTCTTGTGCCTTCACGTAACAACGTGCTGTTGCGCTGGTGCCTGGCGAACGGCCTGCGCGTTGTCCAGCCAATGACTCTCATGAGCACGGGACTCTATAACGATCCTGCCGGCGCGTGGCTGCCATCGATCATCTTCTGAACCATGAGCGGTGGACCTTCTGATTCCAACAAAGCATTAACCGATGTTATTGCCGGATCGTCGCCAGTCCGGCTATGTCGAGGGCAACTGTAAACCAGAAGGTAATGGGCGGCCTGACCGGCTCGCCAGTGAACGCCCGGAACCGCAGACTGCCGTCCCATAGTTCTCGGTGACCGCCGGGGCGATGATTGCGCTCGTTGCGAACAGAAATGCGCGAATCTCAGCCGGATGAGGCGATTACTGCTTTCCGGGCACTGTCCCTCTGAAAGTCTGGCTTGTGAGACAAACGTCGGAAGTTCAGGTGGAGCAGGAAGAGTCCACTGATAATCGAGATCCCGGCCCCGAGGTCCGGGTGCCTAAAACCGGTCGGGAATATCACTTCGCGAGCCAGAAAGACGGTGAGCTGCAGGATGGCTGCCACAACGGCGGCCGGGATAAGATGCAGCATCGATCGGACGAACTGGCTTTCGCCTGATCTCGCAATCCACGGCGCCCCAAGAAAAACAAACAGGAAACACGGGAGGAAAGTGTAGAAGATCGTTACCAACAGGGCGATCGTTCCCATGAGACTGGACCCGTGAAAATGATGAAATCCAGCCATAAACCCGACAAATCCGACAACAATAATCAGTGGTCCCGGCGTTGTCTCCGCCAACGCAAATCCATCGAGCATTTCCGTATGACTGAGCCAGGAGAATTTCATTACGGCTACCTGCGCCACGTACGGAATCACGGTATAGGAGCCGCCGATGGTCACAAATGCTGTCCGAGTGAAAAAGGCGGACAGCCTGATCCAGAAGGGAAAATCACGCCCGAAGATCCTTAACAGGAGCAGTGGAAGGCTTCCGATCATGGCGTATGCACCCACGATGCGCAGGATCCGCCAGGGCACGGCGACAGATGCATGAGCTGCCTTCCTCTTCTCCGATGGGGTGCGGTCGATCCCTCTCAGGCTCCTGAGAAGCCCCGGAACGACACCCATGACAACAATCGTTCCCATCACCAGGGGCAGCGGAATATGCAGGAGGCTGAGACCGAGAAATGATGCGATGGCAGCAAACCACTGCAGACGGGACCTGAGAGCGCGACGGCCGATTTGAAAGAGAGCGCGCACAACCAAAGCGACGACAATCGGCTTCAGCATGTGAAACAGGAAGCTCACCCACCAGACCGTTCCGTATCGGGCATAAAGCAAACTGAGCCCTAGGAGGATAGCGGTCGAGGGAAGTACAAACAGGGTGCCAGCGAGAAACCCGCCTGCCTTTCCATGCAGCTTCCAGCCGATGTAAATGGCGAGTTGCTGCGCTTCAGGTCCCGGCAGCAACATGCAGTGACTTAGTCCGTGGAAGAAATCGTCGGAGTCGATCCAGTGTCTCTTCTCAACCAGCTCGGACTGCATGGTCGCGAGATGAGCTGCCGTTCCTCCGAAGCTGATCCAGCCCAGTTTCCACCAGAATCGGAGCGCCTCACCCAGGGAAGGAGAGGCTTTCGTTCCCGATCGATTTTCAGGTAAGAAAATCTTTGCAACCACAGAGACATTATAACATCATAATAACACGCACTCACCTCAGATCCATGTTCGACTCAGAAGGAGGAATCTGTGCCACCGCGATCCAATCCTGCCGCGGCAGCTCGCAATTCTTTAACCATGCGGCGCTACGCGGCAATCCCACTTCGCGCAATCGCCGGAGGCGGCTTTGTGGAACATGGTTGGGCGAAGATGATCAAGGGCCCGGAAGCCTTCGCGGCGATTCTGCAGTCCCTGCACGTTCCCCTTCCGCATCTGTTGGCGTACCTCACGATTTCGGTAGAATTGCTGGGAGGAGCAGCACTTCTTTTCGGCGCGTTTATCGCATGGGCAGGCATTCCGGCGATCGTGGTTCTGTTAACCGCCATGTTTACGGTCCATCTCCCCTATGGCTTCAGTTCCATCAAACTAACAGCGGTCGTGGATGGTCGAGCGCAATTCGGCCCTCCAGGGTACGAGTGCGACCTTCTCTATATCGCGTGCATCGCGACTCTCATGCTGCTCAGTCCGGGCCCGTGGTCCATCGACAGCTATCGCTTGCGGGAGCGTAACGCCTGAGTTCCAGCCACGTTTCCCGGACGACGAAGCTTCGTGATGAAGCGGACGAGATCGCCTCGATACGACAGCACCTCATAGTCAACCGGCTGATTGCCGGCGGTCATCGAGGTTCGTTCGATCTGGAAGATCGGCGAACCGACCGTTACCTTAAGGGCGTCGGCGACGGCTTTGCTTGCGACCACAGCCTCCAGCTCATAGTCTGCTTCGACCAGAGGAACTCCATATTCCTCTTCAAGGAGAGTAAAGATCGGATGAACTCGCAGATCGTTGTCCACAATTTTCTTCCCGAGCAGTAGGGGCAGATATGTCTCATCGAAGGAGATCGGCGTGGCATCAGCAAGCCGCACCCGCTTAACCTGCATCACCTTTGTCCCTTTCGTCAGCTGAAGGCGTTCCGCGACGCGTGCCGAGGCGGCAACCACACCCTGACTGACCACACGGGCAGTGGCTTTTCGCCCCGCCGCATTCATGTCCTCGACGAAACCCGTTAGCCTTGTGAGCTCCGCTTCAATCCGCGGCGACAGCACAAAGGTTCCAAGTCCACGGCGAATCTCGAGCAGGCCTCGACGAACCAAATTCTGGATTGCGCGACGAACAGTGATGCGGCTCACCTGAAATCGCTCCAGCAATGCATCTTCGGTCGGCAATTGATCTCCGGGGCGATACTCGCCCTGGGCGATTTCCGTGGCAATGGTTTCCTCGATACTGGCATACAGCGTTGAAGCAGGCATAATGACAATATAATGTCATCTCAATCGGTTCCAGCCAGGATCTGATTTTCGCCCACGACAAGGGCAGCGAGCCCGTCTATGTGGAACCTGAGGCTTGTTTGTACGACGTACCCATTCCCTGGCGGCTGTCTGCAGTCGCTCAGATTGACACTGGGCGATTATGCGCCAACTGAGGTCAATCCGCGCGCAGAGCCGTCACCGGATTCACGCTTGCCGCCCGCTGTGCGGGAATCCAGCTCGCGATCAGCGCGCTGAGAAGCAAAATGGCTGTCGCAATGCCCAGCGCCGCAAGATCGACTTTCCCCTCTTCGTACAGGCTGGAATGCAGCATGCGGCTGGCAACGAGAGACAGAGTCAGCCCCAGTGCCAGGCCGATTGTTACCTGCGCAAAGGCGGCCCACAGCATCAGCAGGACCACGTTAACCCGCGTTGCTCCTACGGCCATGCGCACCCCAATCTCAACCGTCCGCCGTGCCACCGCGTAAGCCATCACGCCATAGAGACCGATGGATGCCAGCAGGTTGGCAAGAGCGCCGAAGAGCCTGCTCAGCTCAGCCACAGTTCGCTGCTGGTCGTAATGCACCTCGATTTGTTGTTGCAGAGGATGCATGCTGATGATGGCCAGGTTGGGATCGACGTCAGCGAAGACTCTTCGAATTTGTGGTTCCAGGCGGCTCGTGTTGCCAGTGATCCACAGTTGGGCACCGTTGATGAAGTGCGCCCATTTCTCGTTTTCCCGGAGCGCGGAATCAGTGTAATGAATACTCTGTGAGAGCGCACCGAAGACCATAGGCTCGGGCGGCAGCGCGGGGTCGGCATATTTCGCATCGCGAACGACACCCACAATCTCGAAGCTGTCGCTGTAAGCAGGCAGGTCAAAGCCGAAGTGGCGGCCAATCGGGTCTTCGTTCGGGAAGAACCGGCGCACGAAGCCCTGGTTTACCACGGCAACATGCTGGGTATCTTCCCGGTCAGAAAGCTGGATGCCACGGCCCTCCAGTACCGGCTGACCGATCGTCGCGAAGTAGCCAGGTCCAACCCGATCGAAATCCACACGGTGCGTGCTGTCGCTGGGCGGCACGCCTTCGCCTGGTTTCACTACATAGTCAATCCAGTGACCGCTCATCGGGCTGTCGAGAGCCACGCTCGCACTGCGTACGCCGGGGAGAGCCTCCAGCCTTATCTTCAACTCCCGATAAATCCTGTCGAGGTCGGCCACTGTGTACTTCGCCAGAGGTGGCTCAATGGTTATAATTTCGCGATTGCTGACATCAAAGCCGAAATCCTGATTGCGCAGGTTCTCGATACTGTGCGTGAGCATACCTGCGACGGCCACCAGCACGAGCGAGATCGTCGTCTGCAGGACGACCATCGTCTTCTGCGGCAGGCCTGCGCCGGCGCCCATGGTGCGGGTAGCCCCACGCATCGTAACCATCGGGTCGGTGTGCGAAGCGAACCACGCCGGCAGCGTTCCTGCGATCAGTCCAGTGATGATCGATAATCCCACGCAGAAACCGAGCACCGGCAGCGACGGGGCAACATGCACCGGAACCACCAACGCGTAACGAAAGGCCAGATGCTCAACGAATCCTGTTCCGGCCCACGCGATGCCCACACCGAGGGCGCCCCCCATCACGGCGAGCAGCAGACTTTCAGTAAAGGATTGCCGCAGAATCCGTCCGGTAGACGCTCCCAGAGCCCGTTGCAGTGCGATCTGAGGGCGTGCCGCCATGCCTCGCGCCAACAGCAGATTGGTGACATTTGCACAGCCGACCAGTAACATCGCCACGCAAATGCCCAGCAGGATCCGCAGGCTGCGGCCATAGGCATTGCGCATCTCGCCGATGCCCTGTCCGCCGGGGCCAAGGCGAATGATTTGCTGCGACAGCTGGTCTTTCAGCTGGGACTGGTACTGTGGCGCCAGCGCGTCTTCGCTCGTGAGCCAGTGCCGCAGATCGGCGGTCAGACGTTCTGCCACGCCTGCGTTGCTGGCACCGGGCCTCAATCGACCGATCATGCGCAGCCATGCCATCGAAGGCACGTCGCAATATGGAGCCTCCGCATCGGTCAGGTAGTCGACCGAGAGTGGCACCCACAGATCCATAGGATTCCCGGTGAGCGTATCGCCGAAGAAGCCGGGCGGCGCTACGCCCACGATCGTAAAGGGAAACGTCTCAATCTGAAAGGTTGAGCCGATGATCTTTGGATCACCGCCATAATCCTGCTGCCACGTGCGATAGCTCATGACAGCGACCGCCGGAGCCCCGCGCCTGTCTTCTTCCGGTGTGAACATGCGCCCGGCGACCGCGCTCACTCCGAGCGTCTGAAAGTAGTTGCCGCTCACATACTCACCCATCAGCGCGCGCGCCTGGGCCCGGTCGTTGCCGTAGCGGACGCTCAGCACGCCCGGTTCCGCCTGGAAGGCGGCCACCTGATCAAACTCCGGCTGCATGTCCGGGGCGAGCCGTTTGTAAAGCTTGAACGAATAGAGGTCCCAGTCACCCTCCATGCTGTTCATCAGACAGCACGCCTTACCGATGCCGATCTGGTAGAGGCGCGAAGGATCCGTTACCGGCAAGGATTTCAGCATCACCGCGTCGATCAGTGAGAAGATGGCCGTGCACGCACCAATGCCCAGTGCGAGCGTGAGCACCACGGTGGCCGTGAAGACGGGGGCCAGCTTCAACCGCCGCAGGGCATGACGAAGATCAGCCAGAGATGTCATCTGCAAAACCTTCCGGGCATCACAGGATGGGTTCTTTATATCGTCATCGTGCCCGAGAAACAAAGGCGGGACGTATCTCGATCGATCCGATGAGCAATGTCACGAATCGGCATCAATTGTTGTGTTGGCTTGCGGACGATGGGCTGCTCAAGGCGGAAAACAGCTTTGGCTGCTCGATTTGATACTTGCCGACGTTCAGCGTGACGCTGACACCTGGGGCAACGTCGACTTCCATGTTCTGAATTATAGTGGCGGAGTGGCAACCCTAACCTGCGGTTGGAGTGGGCGGCCTTCGAACTGATGATGGACGCCCAGGTGCTGAGGCCGTCGTCAGCAGGTGACCTTAAAATTCGCGCCAGCTTCCATCACCGACAATATTCGCCCGATACCTATTTGCAATCTCGCCGATCATTAAATTACTTCGAGCTGTGACCGGAGAACAGATCATGCGGAAATACCTGGTTTGTGCTGTCGTTGGCCTTGCTGCTGTTGCGTTGCCTGCTCCATCGTCTGCCCAGACCTCGCCAGTGCAGGCGGGCATGAGCATCGAACACAACGTCACGATGAAAACCCGCGATGGCGTAACCCTGCGCGCGGATGTCTACCGGCCGGCCGGCGAAGGGCCGTTCCCGGTGTTGCTCCAGCGCACGCCATATGACAAGTCGAATGAGCCCACGTTTGCACAGAAGGCCGTGGAACGCGGCTACATGGTAGTCGTGCAGGACGTGCGAGGTCGGTATGCTTCGGAAGGCGACTGGTACCCATTCAGGTATGAGAGCAATGACGGTTTCGACACAGTCGAGTGGGCAGCCAAACTGCCCAGGTCTAACGGCAAGGTCGGGATGTTCGGCGGATCGTATGTGGGGGCAACACAAATGCTGGCGGCCATCGCACATCCGCCGCATCTGGCAGGAATCTGCCCGATAGTGACCGCCTCGAACTATCACGAGAACTGGACCTATCAGGGTGGTGCGTTCGAGCAATGGTTCAACGAGTCGTGGACGGCAGGCCTGGCGCAGGACACAATGCGTCGTGCGGTGACGAATGCGTCGAATGCGATGGTCGGGGCTACTGCGCTGCCGCTTATCCATTTTCCGCTGTTTAATATGCACCTTGACGCGGGTTCGCCGGCCGCAACGGCGGAGATTGCGCCGTATTTCCTGGATTGGTTGGCGCATCCGACTTATGACGCGTATTGGAAGCAATGGTCGATCGAGGAGAACTTCGCCAATATCCAGACGCCGGCACTGACCGTTGCGGCCTGGTATGACATATTTCAGGGCGGATCATTGCGGAACTACGTGGGCTTAAAAGAGCATGCCGGGACTGAAGCTGCGCGCAATGGGCAGCGGCTGCTTATCGCGATCGGCGGGCACGCGGGCACAGGACGGAAGATCGGGGCAGTAGACTTCGGCGAAGCCGCTGCTGAATTCGATGAGGACGAGGTGACGCTGGAGTGGTATGACTACCTGCTGCAAGGCAAACAGAATCGCTGGGCCAGCGACAAGCGAGTACGCCTGTTTGTGATGGGTGCGAACCAATGGCGCGACGAGGCCGATTGGCCGCTGACGCGCGCGCAGGCGACGAAGTATTTTCTGGAGTCGGGTGGCAAGGCCAATAGTGCCGCTGGCGACGGTGTGCTGACTGTGGACAAGCCCGGTCACGCGGCCGACGCCTTCACCTACGACCCCGCGAACCCGGTTCCGACGCAAGGTGGGCCGTTATGCTGCGATTCAATCCACAATCCCGCTGGGCCGCGCGATCAGACCGAGGTGGAAAAGCGGGATGACGTGCTGGTCTATTCGGCCGCCCCCTTGGAAAGGGATATGGAGGTGACGGGACCAGTCACGCTGGAACTCTTCGCGAAGACCACCGCCGCCGATACGGACTTTACGGCTAAGCTGGTTGACGTATGGCCCAACGGCTTCGCGCAAAACCTCACCGAGGGCATTCTGCGGGCGCGCTATCGCGACTCCACGACTGGCGAACCGAAGCCCATCGAGCCAGGTAAGGTGTACGAGTACCGCATTGATCTCTGGTCAACGAGCAATGTGTTCAAGGCGGGCCATCGCATCCGCCTGGAAGTATCCAGCAGCAACTTCCCGCGATTTGACCGCAACCTGAATACCGGCAAGGACGCGGCCAACAGCGCAGAGTTTGTGAAGGCGACCACAACGATACTGCACGATCCAGATCATCCAAGCGCCCTGGTGCTGCCGATTGTTCCAAGATAGACGCATTCAGCCGGCCTCGCACTTTGCCTTGCGGGTGCTCCCAAATAATGGGGTCGTCGTCGCCCACAATAATCTGGATCACGAAGCTGAGATAAATCTGGATTCGACATAATCCTGCAACGATGGTAGACATACAACGCCGGGTCTTTCCGTCTCCGGCGCGTTCCGGGCTCCCCCTCCGCACCTCGTCTGACGTTATCGCAAGTCCTGGAGCCGCGCGGACTCCGAGAACCATTCCACTTCCCCGGGGGAAACATGAGCCGCCCACTTCTTTTGCTGCATGGTTATTCAGCCCAGGGGCTTGATTTCGGCCCCCTTTGCAAAGCGCTCCAACAGCGCGGTGTCAATCCCATTGACCTCAACGTCGGCAATTACATCTCCCTGAATAACGAGATCACTATCAAGGACATCGCCGAAGGCCTCGACCGCGCGTTCCGCATGCGTCCCGGCCTCAGCGACTCTCAGGAATTCGATGCCATCGTCCACTCGACCGGCATGCTGGTCATCCGCTCCTGGCTGACCAACTATGGAGCCGCCGTCGGCAGCAACACCCGCCTCAGGAAACTCAAGCATCTCATCGGCGTCGCCCCCGCCACGTGGGGCTCACCGCAAGCTCACAAAGGCCGCACCTGGCTCGGCGCTCTCGTCAAAGGCAACAGGACTCCCGGGCCGGATTTCCTCAACGCGGGTGACGAAGTTCTCGACGGACTCGAACTCGGCAGCCGCTTCACCTGGGACCTCGCCCTTACGGACCTCGTCGGACCCGCGCCCTACTACGCCCGGGGGCCCGAGACACCTTACGTCGCCGTCTTCATCGGCAATGTGCCGTATCAGGGTCTTTCCAGCGTAGCCAACGACCCCGGAACGGACGGCACTGTGCGCTGGGCGGGCTGCGGGCTCAACACTCGCATGATCAGCATTGACCTCACCCGTACGCCGATCGGGACAGACGGCAAGCCCACCTCTCGCGCCACGATCACGCCCTGGGCCGACGATCGCCTAGACGTTCCTATCATCCCCGTCGAAGGGAGAAATCACGCCACACTGATCAGCAATCCCGATCCCGGCATGGTAGACAGGATCAGGTCCTTCCTCGCCGTTTCAGACTCCGATGGCCACGACCAATGGCTTGCCGAAGCGAAGACCTGGTCTGATGACGCGAAGCAGAAGATGCTCATCGATCCCGGCAAAGACGCCGCCGGTCTGACAGGCGAACTTAAAACCTGGGTCGGCCACCTCCTCAACCTTGATGGGAAGCCCATGGAAGGTTGGCAGCAGTTGGTTGTTCACGCACGGGATGAGCGGGGCGATGCCGTCACCGACTACCTCATTGAAGTGCTGCGCAAAGATGGCGATAACTGGGTGCCTTTCCAGGAGATGTACACCGACGTTCACGCATACGCAGCCGATCCCAGTTTCCGTTGCTTCCACATCCGCCTGCCTGAAGGCATCACCAGCGGCAAAACACCGCTCCACGTGCGCATTCATGCCTCAAGCGGCACAGAACTCATCGCCTATCAGGGGTACGGGAGCGACGACGTGCGGACTACGATGGAGGCAGAAGCAAAGCCCGTCGAGATCGACCTCACCGGCTTCGGCCAGAATAACCAGGATTCACTATTCCACCCCTTCACCACAACTATGGTCGAGGTCGTCCTCAATCGCGAACCTTCTCCTCTTAACGCGGTCAGCCGTATCTTCAACTTCCTTGATCTCGCCCCCGACGCAGCGGGGCAGGAGGCTTCTGTTTCGTCGGCTGCAGGAACATCCGATCAGAACAGCCATTGAGAGCTATTGGCGATCTACGACAGAGCCCGCCCGGCTTAGACACCAGTACCCGCGAGTGCCATGACGACAGCGACGCGGCCTGCGCTGGCGATGACCGCGGCCTGCGCCCCGATGAAGTCATTCGGATGCGCTGGGACAATGTGCTGTGGGACAGATAAATCCCGCGCTACGCGCCTCTGAGTGACCGGTGTACGCTCTCTGCGATCGCGAGACTGACATGCTGGACAAGGTCCGGAAACCTTAACCTGGTACAGCGGCTGCCGAGGCGCAACAATGTGACCACCCAGAAGTACCTGCACCCGGAGATGAAGGGGATTGCCGAACTCGTGCACGAGCGCAATGCGGAGCACGCAAGCGAGATTTTACGGCACAGTCGGGGAAGCGTCCAGTAGCTAAGTCATTGATTTTATGGCGCGCCCTGAGAGATTCGAACTCCCGACCTACTGATTCGTAGTCAGATAATGGCTGTTTCGCATAGCACTGCATCTGGGCGCAATAACCTGTGTAAACTGCACATAATAAACTAGATGATGTGAAAGCGCAGTTTGCACTACACTGCACGGATATGCACAGAATGCCGGGTATAACAGCCACCAAAACAGCCACCGAGATCACCTTGTTCACGGGGTTCAAAGTTCAGCGCTTTGCGAGAACTCGCGTCGCACTGTAAAATCTGACTGCGCCCGGTGATCGTGCCGGCATCGTGTTCCGTTCCCGCATATTCCGGGGCCGGCCCGGCTCTTTAGCCCGTAACATTCCCACCTTCAACCTCGTCCTCAACCCAACCGTGCCTCAGCACATCGAGAAACTCCTCTACGACCGCCGGAGCGCGGCCGCAGCCCTTTCTATTTCTATCCGAAGCTTGGATTACCTGTTAGCCCGAGGCGAGTTCCGCACGCGCCGCATCGGCAAGAAGGTCCTGATCCCACGTGCCGAGTTAACTCGCTTCGCAGCTGCTGACCATTTTGACATCCGGCCGCAAGCGGAGACAGCATGAGGCCTGCCAGTGTTCTAAATCGAGCAGGTCGGGGCCTTAAGAAGCTGATCGTGGAGCGCTCTCAAGGCGTCACTTCAGATTCCGGGGTGCGCCTTTTGGTCTCGTCTATGCATGAGGCCGCTCACGCGGTGGCGGCTGTGCAGTATGGCATTGACTTCCGCCGCGTTTTCCTCCGCAGGCGGATGCTCCGGGTTCCATCCGTACATTGCTGGGCCGAAGGTGGACGTATCGAGGTTTATGCCCCTGAGTCTGTCGTGACGCGCTACCGAGAAGAGAGGATATCAGGACTCTTCCTGCCTGACCTAGATCGCAGCGGATACCGGTTCCTGACGATGCTGCTCGCCCCCGCTGCATTTGAGAAACACTACTTTCGTGTCAGCTATCGCGATGTGTTCCAGAACACCTGCCGGGGAGATCTGGATGATGTGCACCGCATGTTAGCTCCACTGAAGAGCAGCGGCATCGACGCTGATCTCGTGATTGGGCGTACTCTGCGCCGGACAGAACGGTTTGTCCGGCAGCACGAACCCACCATCCTACTCCTCGGCTTGGAACTGCTCGATCGCCGCACGATGAGCCGGGCTGAAGTCGAACAGTTTGTGCTCGGGGAGGCTAGATAAAATGATGAGTGATGCGAGCAGAGTCACGCAATCTGAAGGTCGTCCCCGGCACGACCCACAGGCCTCTCGCGATGCCATCGTCGTCGCCGTGCTTCAGCGGAAGCTGGCTGAGACCGAACGGGAGCTCAGGCAGCTTCAGGAGCGACCCCGGGCCATTCAGATCGTATTGGCCGCGTTCGAAGCGGGGTCTGCGACTCGTGAAGGGCGCCCGTCGTCGTGACGGGGAGGCCGGTGAATGCGCATGATAATAAATTGAGTCTTTTGGCGTACTCGTGCATCGAACGGGGAGATGTGTTTCTCGAGCAGCTGTAACAATCCCGGGAAACTGACGTCATAGTTAGTAGGGGACATGTGAGCCGACCGATGGATCGGGCCGGCTCGCCGGCCTCGGGGATAGACCCGATTGGCTGGCGTCACCTCACTTGAGACAATTCACACAAGAAGTGCCCTCACGCCAGGTCAGCTTAGACGCTCCTCGTATCATCACGTCGAGCGGTGGTGATCAGCCCGGCATGAGGTCCCCGGTGATCCGGGGCGCGTGGTGAGCGGTTGCGGACCCCGGAGAACACCGGGCGCGACGCTGAACGGCCGATAGCGTTCAGCATCAGGGATCCCGCCAGTCAGCGCGTTAAATCCGACCCGCACGGCGATGATGGCCGTCCGACACGGTTGACTGGGTACCCCTGCAGGCACATCCCCTCGTGTTGATCTTCGGATCAGGAGTAGGGGCAAGCGGGCTCCATACGGCGTGCAGCCTCCTCGGCTGTTCATAATGGAACCGGTGGCCAGCTATCGGGAATTGAAGATCGTCATACTTACCAGAAAACGGTGAGTTCCAGGGATTACTTCACTTCTCCACCGGCGTGTTGAGACACTCTGGATCTCTAGAACTCAGGAATGCTGAGATGAGCCTTAGTTCAGCGGGCCGATCAGGTCGCCTCAGCGACTGACAGGCCCGCGGCACATCAGCAGCTGCTCAAGATGGTCTGCATCCCTTTGCAGGAAGCGCGGCCTCCTGGTACCCTGGGCATGATGAAGACGTCAACTCTGATCGCTGATGGCGCATGTTCTGCTGGTGTGGGCGGATGGGCTTACGTGTTGAGGTATGGCACTCACGAGATGGAAGGTGCCGGTGGTGAGCGCGACACGACCAACAATCGCATGGAGATCCAAGCCGCGTTGGCTGGGTTGCGCGCCCTGCGTCAGCCCTGCCGCGTCGTCGTCGTGTCCGATAGCCAATACCTCCTCAAAGGCCTGTCAACCTGGCGTCACACCTGGAAAGCGCAAGGCTGGCGCCGCAGCCGAAGGAAGAAAGTTTACCCGGTCGCGAACACGGACCTGTGGATGGCTTTGGATGCTGAGGCGGCGAAGCATGAAGTTGAAACGTTATGCGTCAAAGGCCACTCTGGACACCTCGACAACGAGCGATGTGATCGCCTGGCCGTTGATCAGGTTCGCGCCCTTCGTGTCCGTGGCTGAACTCGCTTTGTGCCCCTGAAGAAACCTAATTACGGCGGAATAGCACCATTTCTGGAGCACTTCCGGCAACTGAGCCGAATTTTCTTATATTAGAGGTATGTAGGGCTCAATCAGCAGCAAAACGCGCCCTTCGCCGTCGAGCCGCCTGGCTCCGGCAACCCAGCAAAGAGCGCCAAATTCTGAGCGTCCGAGTCGACCGCCACCTACGCGGGCCGGAGATGCAAATGACAGAAGCAACTCGCCGTATTCCGCTGTCTCGAGGCTTCGTGGCCATCGTGGACGCCGAAGAGTTCGAGGCCCTCAGCCAATTCCGATGGAGGGCGAGATTCAACACCTGCACTCGGTCTTGGTACGTCGTTCGCACAGCGCGCGTCGTGCGTGACGGCAAGCCGCAGACGGTCCCCATACAGATGGGTCGCCAGATCCTAGGCCTTGAGTCTGGCGACCTGCGGCAGGTCGATCACAGAAATCACGACACTCTCGACCATCGCCGGAGCAATCTCCGCATTGCGACGCGCAAGGAGAACTGTCGGAATCGCCGCAAGCGCTCCGACAACAGGTCCACTTTCAAGGGCGTCAGCTGGGATCCAATCGTGTCGAGGGTGGGCAAGTGGCGCGTCCAGATCTGGTACGGCGGCACGAATCACACAGTCGGTCGCTTCTCAGACCCGATCGAAGCGGCGAAGGCGTACGACCGGGCTGCCCGAGAACACCATGGCGAGTTCGCACAGACCAATTTCCCCCCTGAACCAGCCACTGACTCCCCCATTGTCGGCTGATGGAATGAACTTGCGCGTTTCGGCCGTTACTGCACAGCGCCAAGCCGCCGCACTGGCCGCTATCAGCAGTTATCACAAGCGCCTCTCGGCCGCGGTCCCTTCTCGCACGAATCCGTTCCAAGTCCCAACACGGCCATTTCAATATGCGAACCTCCCTTCAGGCACGAATCGTACCAGCATCTCTCCTCGCGATCTTCGATGAGCGCCATGCCGAGCTCATCAACGAGATTCGGCTAGTCAATGACAGCATCAGAGCGCTCCGGATAGAAATCGACGCCCAACGTCGGATGATCAGCTTCCTGCGGGCCTCCATCGAACGCCACACTGCGAACGATCAGGCAGACCTGCCGTTCTAACAGCACTGCCCTCCCACAAAGGCTTCCCCACCACCTGCCGCTGGGGCCGCACGACGGCCTAGCGCGGCCGATACAGAAAGGCCACATCCCGGATGACCACTCCTGCAGCTGTTGACCAGCGCCGCCAAGCGCAGAATGCAGTCCTCGATGCGATCGCCAGTGGAATCGTCACGCCTGCCACTTCCCGCGGGACGCCGCAGTCCCTCCGACCGGATTCCCGTTTGCTCGCCGGCGTCCCTAAGGGCAGTCTGCGAGCCAACGCAATTGTCGAAGCATGGAAGTTCCGGTTTCCGGTGACGATGATGTCCCCTGAGCAACTGAAGCAACTCTCTGATCGATGCACCGTCCTCTTCACCGGATCTGCGTCGGAGCTCCGATGATATCCGGACAACTAAACAGACTGTATGAAGATTACCTGCGCAATACCCAAGCCGGATTGGAACCTCTGCTCTCCGCAGTCCGTACCCGGGCATATCGATTTATGTCTGACGAGGATTGGGTGCAGGATTTCGTCATCGGTGTTTGGCACGCCCTGCCAATTCGGTCCAATAACTTCTCGGCGTGGATCCGCACACGTCTCGAATGGCGTTCGAAGAATCACCACCGTCAGGCTGAGCGGGAAGCTGAAGTTATACAACCGGCGCCGGAGTTATCTGACGAAGACGGCGACCTCATCTCAATCGAAGACTCTCTGGACCTGCTAATGTACCGCTGGCATCGGAGCACCGGAGAAGATGCAGGCGACTTCGAAGATGAGCGTGAACCACCCAACCTCGGCCTCATCGATGATTCGGTGATCCGCAGGACTGCCGAGCTACTCCTGCGGGGGCGAACACAGGAAAGCATCGCCGGCGAGCTCGGGCTCAGCCCTACAGCTCTGCGGATGCGCTTGTACCGTTATCGAAGACGGACATGGAAGTTAGCAGCGTGAGAACGTTACATTCTCATGTTCCTGGTGTTGTAGGTAACAGGTGCAGCAAAGTAGTCTTCCCGCCCAGCCGCTCGGCGGTGGCCAATTGGCCGGCAGAAGCACGAGCGCATGGCGACCTCGCGGCGGCCCTTCCCGGCCGCCCGGTCGCGGGACCAAAAGATCAGCATGGACACACCATCCAGCAAGTCCGAGGAAACATGGCAAAGAGTCCTCCTCGCAGGGGAACGCGTTGAAGCCACGCTGAACAGGCTCATCACACGACTCAAGGACGCCGCACATCAGGCAAATCAATCGAGCAGCATCAGGGTTAAATCCCAAGGCTTCTAAGTGGAATCCTGGAGTTCATGACTTTGGCATTTGATGCGTTCCACGATCTAATTGACACATCAGATCCGCATCCCACAGCGGACGGTGGCGAGTAGCTAATAGCGGCCCGACAAGCACTCGATCATCGTGATGGTAGCCGTCGGCGTCAGCCTTCTCGCGGCCGATCTCGCCAGATCGGTTATCAGTATCCCGCCGAGGGATGCGAAAAGAAGACCGGGCCGCCACATCGACACCGAGGTCACCAGCAGATGGTCCCGGTGTTGATGTCCACCTCCAGGGTGGGGCGTGGTTCACGACCTCGTCACAGGCGACCTATGCACTTCAGACCACACCGGGGATCTGAGGGAGCGAAGTGCCGGCAGCACTTCGCATCATCACGCGTTCAGACGGCCAGCACCGTCGCACGGGCAGAGCCTGAGTAATCGGCACTCCGGAGATCACGCGGATGGAGAATGGGCAACCGCCAGCAGGCCTTCAGAGCCGGCATCGTGTCACTGGCAAAGATAACTGGGCACTCAGGGATTGCAGGCCGGTGCTCAGAGAGTGAAGCGTTCTATCTGCTATCAATGACCCCGGTGTATCTACCAGAGGATTCCATTCCATGACGAATGTTCTGAAGACCGCGGCTGAAGATGTAGCAAAGGTCGTCGTCTACCCTTTTACTCATACCGCCCACTTCATCGCAGTGCTCGGCACTGCCATGAAGGATGAACCCGCCGTTCGCACAGCAATCGAGGGTCTGGTGCAGGCCGCTGAGGTGGTCATCGCCGACGGCGGCGCTGACGTGGCATCGAAGGGCTTGAACCTGGTGAGTGATGTGAAGACGATCGCTGATGCTCAGGCTTTCTTCAAGTACTTCGCTGGCAGCTTTCTTCCCCTAGTTGAGGCCGCGTACAAAGAACTTCAAGCTAATGTCAGCACGCCGGCGCCATCGACGCCGACCGCGTAGGAACAGAAACACAAACCATTGCCCACTCGACCTAAACGTCCCTGCAAAGTTCCCAGCTGTCCCGAACTGGTCGAACAAGGCTACTGTGCAAGGCACGTCGAGAATGGACGGCAACCAGATCAATGGCGTGGTACAGCCCATCAGCGAGGATACGACCACCGCTGGCGCGTCTTCCGCCTGGCCTACCTTCGCCGGCATCCATTATGTGCGGACTGTCAGGCTGCAAAGCGAATAACAGCAGCGTCTGAGATCCATCACGTAATTAAGCTTCGAGATCACCCCGAGGCGAAGTATGACGAGCAGAACCTGATGCCGCTCTGCCGTCCGTGTCATCAAGTCAGGACTGCGCGAGGCGAGTAGTTAATCGCCGTAGCCCTGATCGGCCAACTTGCAGCATTTGTCATGATGCAGATGCTCGAAATGAGCCGCCTGGCCGTTCCTCCCCTTACGGTGAAGGCGAACGTCCTGGTGACAGTTAGGACACGAGCCGCGCTTCTCGTTCAATGCAGCAGCTTCATCGGGTGACAGGATCTTCTTCTTACCGCCGACGGTGAAGTTAGCTGGTGTTTTCATGGCGGTCGAATGGTCTCAAACAGCGGTTCCCCTGTCAAGCATGCCGGGATATGGGGTCTCGATTTGTAAGTTGTTGAGCCCGTATAGACCAGCAGCCGGTCAAACTTCCACGCAACCGTTAATGGAACTTCCAGTCAAATGCCAAATGTCAAAGGCGCGACGCGCAAAACAACCGCCGAACTGATGCTTACCGGCGCCTTCGACGCAAAGCCTGGTCGTTACGGCAATCGGCTGGCAGAGCCAAAGCCGGCTGAGCAGCTGGGAAACCCGCCTCGGTACTTCACCAAAGAGCAGCGGGCTATCTGGAAGGAGATCGCTGGTCAGGTTGCGCCGGATGTCTTGTTCTCTTCGGACAGGATCACCCTCGAGCTGATTTGCCGCCTGGTCGAGAAGCTGCGCGCCGGCACCATCCGCGCTATGGAACAGAACCTGCTGCTGGCGTCACTCCAGCAGTTGGGCATGACGCCGCTGGCGCGATCGCGGATTGCCGTCCCGCTGAAAAAAGAAACCAAGGGCGACTGGGCAGCTCTGCTTCGGCCGCCGGCGCCGCCGATCCTGACCGCCGTGTGTATTCCGAATGACACCCTCCCAGAAGTCCAATCAGTATCTCCAGGCGGTCCTGAAGGGTGAAATCCCGGCGTGCGAGCAGATTACGCTTGGCTGCCGTCGCACCGTAGCTGATTTCGAACGCCAGGCAGATCCGAGCTTCCCGTTCTATTACGACGACGCTCAGGCCGACCGCGTGTGCCAGATCATCCAGATGTTCAGGCACGTGAAGGGCAAGTGGGCGGCACAGGGAAAGCGCCTGGTCCTCGAGCCCTGGCAGTGCTGGATCGTCTGCTCACTGTACGGATGGAAACGCAAGACTGATCGCACGCGCAAGTATCGTCGTGCCACCCTGGTCATTCCGCGAAAGCAAGGCAAGAGCCTGCTCGCGGCCGCGCTGCTGATTTACCACCTGCTGTTCGATGGAGAGCACGGTGCTGAGTGCTACTGTGGCGCCAGCAATCTGAACCAAGCGAAAGAGATCTTCTCGGCGGCGCAGAAGATGCTGATCGACGCCGAGGATCTTCGTGAGGTCACCAGCTGCGAAGTCAATGCCGCTTCAATCGTTGTACCGGACACAAACAGCAAGTCGCTCCCGGTAATTGGGCGACCGAAGGACGGCAGCAATGTCTCCTTTGCCGTTCTGGATGAGACCCATCAGTGTAAGGATCTTTCCCTGTACGATTCGTTCCAGACCGGAACCGGCGCTCGCGAGCAGCCTCTGGTTATCAGCGTCTCGACTGCCGGCTTCGGCACCGAGAATCCATGCCGGCAGCTTCAGCTCGAAGGCGAAAAGGTTCTGAACGGAACGGCTACGGATGAAGAGTTGTTCGTCGCGATCTACACGATCGATCAGGGCGTCGACTGGAAGTCCGATCTCGCGCTGCTCACAGCTAATCCGAACGCCGGCGTGTCCGTTTCGATGGATTACCTCCGGGCCCAGCAGCGGAGCGCGATAACCAATCCGGAGAAGTACGCGAGCTTCGCCACCAAACACCTGGATGTGACGGTCGCGGCGGCAAAGGCGTTCTATTCCCTCGAGAAATGGAAGTCCTGCTCCGATGCCATCGCACTTAATCAGTTCGAAGGTCAGGAATGCTGGATCGGCGTGGACTTGTCATCGAAGCTGGACTTGACCGCCGTCGCGACAGTCTTCCGCCGGGTGATCGACGAGAATCTGCACTTCTTTGGCTTCGTTGATTGCTTCGTGCCGGAAGAGGCCGTCGCAAATAACCCGCTGTATGCGCAGTGGGCCGCGCGCGGACTGCTGCATGTGACCGAAGGAAACACGATTGACTATGCGGCCGTCGAGGAACTGATCCTCGGCTACGCGCAGCGGTTCAAGGTCCAGCAGATTGCCTACGACCCCATGTGGGGCGGTGACTTCTTCGTTCAGTCTCTGACGCCAAAACTGTCAGGGACACAGATGGTCGAGATCCCGCAGCGAGCGTCGCACCTGTCTGTTCCGATGCGGCTGCTCGAGGAACTCACCTACAACCGTCGGATCCGCCATTCGGGTGATCCGGTCCTGCAGTTCGGCATCAGCAACGTGGTCCCCAAGCGATTCGGGAATCTTGTGCAGCCGGACAAGGAAAAGCCCTCGCAAAAGATTGACCCCGCGGTCGCATTGATCATGGCGCTGGGCCGCGCCTCCGTCGCCCCGTTGGTCAAAAAGAGCACGTTCAAACCTTTCCTTCTCTAAGGGACACACCTTTGGGCTTTTGGTCTAACATCCTGCGCCGCGAACGGCGCGACAGCAGCACGGCGAACCCCGCCGGCCTATTTTCGGCCGCCTGGGACGTGCTGTCGAACACGCACGGCACAGTCTCCGGCGAGCCCATCAGCGAAACGATCGCGAGCCAGCATCTGTCTGTCTACGCCTGCATCAGGACGATCGCCGAAGACGTCGGCTCGATGACAGTCAGGCTGTTCAAACGGCAGCCGAAGGGGCGCCAGGAGGCACTCGACAATCCGCTGTGGAGGGTCTTCGCCGTCGAGCCGAATGATGAAATGTCGGCGTCGACCGTGTGGGAACAAGTCGCCGGCTGCATGGCGATCAGCGGCAATGCCTATCTGGAGATCCTGCGGAATAAGTTCAATGACCCTGTCGGTTTATACCCACTCGATCCCCGCCAGACGGAACCGGTCCGCATGCCTAATGGTGATCTGGCATTCCGGACTCGAGTAGGAACGAAAGATGGTCAGTATCGGTACATTGCCGCGAAGGACATGCTGCATTTCCCACTCTGGTCCTGGGATGGCCTGAAGGGCCTGTCTCCGGTCGCTGCATGCAGGAATGATATCGGCCTGGCGATCGCCGCGACAAAATTCGGTGCAAGGTTCTTCGGGAACTCCTCAAAACCAGGCGGAATCCTCACACCGAAGGGCGACGTGTCCGATGAGGACCTACACAACATGCGCCTCTTCTGGGAGAAGGCGAACTCAGCCGAGAACGCCGGGCGCGTGAGCGTGCTCCCGCTGGAGTGGACCTACACTCAGCTTTCACTGTCGCCCGAAGAGAGCCAGTTCCTGGCGACACGCGAGTTCAGCCGGACTGACATCGCAGCAATGTTCCGCGTTCCGCCTGGCAAGATCGGCGACCTCACAAAACAGAGCAAGGCGAGCGCCGAACAGGAAAACCTCAGCTATGTCACCGACTGCCTCCGGCCATACTTGGTCCGGATTGAGCGGGAGGTGCAGCGGAAGATGCTGTCGAACGACCTTTTCGTCGAATTCGACGTCAGCGAGAGGCTGCGCGGTGACTTTGCCACAACGATGCAGGGTTTTGCCGTAGGCAAACAATGGGGCTTTTATAGCACCAACATGATTCTGGAGAAGCTAGGCGAGAACCCAATCGGCCCCGAAGGGGATATCTTCTGGGCTCCGGTCAATATGCAGAATGCCGCCCGCCTGCTCGACACCGAAAGCATTCAGGATCAACCGATCGATACTACGTCGGCAGCACAGCCGACAGAGACGCAGCGGAGACTCTTCGGCGCCTACGTCCCGGACTTCTCTCGTCTGTTCGTCGAT
Source organism: uncultured Acidobacteriota bacterium (assembly GCA_963825195.1). GTDB lineage: Bacteria > Acidobacteriota > Terriglobia > Terriglobales > Acidobacteriaceae > Palsa-343. The sequence goes on along the minus strand of CAWGSD010000005.1, from coordinate 101,201 downwards.
GCCGTAGGACGGGCCGCGCAGCGCAGCACGCGCGACGCGGAGACCCTGACACCGATCTTCGCTCCCATTCTGGAGTCGATTAGCGCCCTCGTCCTCGACGAGGCACGGAGTCAGTTTCATCTGCCTGATAACTGGAACCCGGCGGACAAGATCATTCGCGACTGCATTAAGTCCGTCGCATCACGGGCCAATGACTGGAAAGCTGACGACAAAGCACAGATCGCCTCGCTCGAACTCAATAAGGCAATCCGGTCGATTCACTTCAATACCTACCGCGAGGCAGGCGCGGCAATCGCGCTGGTAAATCCGCCGACGCTGGGAACCATTACTGATGAAGATTGAGCGCCGCAACATTACACAGGAGTTCCGCGTCTCGGGGGATCAGACTCCGACCATCTCAGGTCATGCTGCTGTCTTTGATACGCCGTCGAATGATCTGGGCTGGACAGAGGAAATCGACCCGCATGCTTTCGATGCCGTGATGGTTACAAACCCTGACGTGAGAGCGTTGTTCAACCACCACCCGGACCATGTCCTTGGCCGCACGAGTTCCAACACCCTCAAGCTCAGCATCGATGCCCGCGGCCTGGCCTACAACATCACGCCGCCGGATACCACGCTGGCGAAGGACCTGATCGTATCCATGAAACGCGGCGACATCAATCAGTCTTCGTTCGGCTTTATCTGCGCGCGTGATCAGTGGACTGATCAGCCGGATGGCACCGTGACCCGCCGCATCCTGGAAATCGCCGAGCTGATCGACGTTTCTGTTGTCACCTTCCCGGCCTACGATGCAGCGAACTCTGGCGTTCGCTCTCTGCCGGCATCCATGCCGGCTGAGATTCGCTCCCGTTTCGAACCTCGCTCTGATGATGAGCCGACGACAAGATGCGCCGATGGTGAGGATCCGAACACCAACGGCACGGACAACGATCTGTGCGAGTGCGACTGCGCCCAGTGCCAGGCCGGCGCCTGCGGCATCTGCTCCGCCGATCCGCAGTGTGATGGCGCCGTGCGTTCCATGCGCATGAGGCTCACTTATCTGAGCTTGACGTAACACAAAGGTTTTGCAGCGAGCGGCACCTTCCGGTGCTGCCTTCGATGGTTGCGCTCCTGCCGCAAGGAGAGCCCCTGCCCGCCGCAGTGTCGGCTCGTCCTCCAGAACACCAATCCAACCTCGGCGCAGCAATCATCGCGCGCCAAAGGACGAAGTTATGATCCTCTCTCAGCTTCAGGAGAAGCGCAACAAACTCATGGCCGACCTGTCGGTCATTGTGGCCGGTGATTCTATCACCGCCGAGCAGCGGACTCAGTTCGATGCCATCACTGCGGAGGTTGCCGTTCTTGACGGTGACATCGCACGCGTGAAAGCAGTCGAGGAACACCGCTCCAGCCTGCGGAATCCCGTGAACCAGCCGCGGCCCAACCCGTCGGAGTCGAATGATCCGGAGGAGCGTGCCGAAGTTCGCGCAGCTCGCCAGAAGGAATCGCTTCGCTCCTACATGCGCACCGGCCAGGTCGAGGCTCGCGATCTTACCGTTGCGGGCTCTGGTGTCGCCATCCCGGTCGGCTTCGACAAGACCGTGATCGAGGCCCAGAAGTCGTACGGGGAAATCTACGACGTCGTCACGGTCATCAAGACCGACAACGGCCAGCCGATCAAGCTGGTCCTCGACAACGACACGTCGAACAGCCTGGTTTCCGTCACCGTGGGCACGAATGCCGGGGAAGTGGACCCGACGCTGTCCGGCGTCACGCTGCAGGTCGATAACTTCACGACCGGCGTGATCAAGGTCGATAACGGCTTCCTGACCGATGCCGGGTTCGACGTGGAAGCCTGGATTCGTGACAAGTTCCTGAAGCGTTTCTATCGTGGCGCATCGGGCCTGATCGTTGCCGGTGACGGTGGTAACGTCCAGTCGCTGCTCACCAATGCCGAGGCGACCTTTGTCACCTCTGCGACCGTGAACAAGCTGACCTATCCAGACTTCGGTGCGGCGATCGCGACCCTGGACCCCGCGTACCATGCCGGAGCTGTGTGGGCCATGAACAACGCGACCTTGGGCGTTATCGCCCAGATGGCAGACGCCAACGGTCGTCCGCTGTTCCTCCCGAACTACGGCAACGCTTCGCTCGGTTTCGTCGGTACCATCCTCGGGTTCCCGGTGAAGCTTGTCACCCAGCTTTCCAACGTCGCGACCGGTAACTACCCGGTGCTCTTCGGGGATTTCAAGGCTGGGTACACCTTCCGTCAGCAGAACCCTGGCATCGGCATCCTGCGTCTGAACGAACTGTTTGCAGCGGGGTACGAGACCGGCTTCGTCGGTTTCGCCCGCGTGGGCGGTGTCGTGACCGACGCCGGAACTCACCCGATCGTCTCGATCAAGATTCAGTAACCCTGAGTCATCCACCGTGAGGAGCAGCGCTGCCGCTGCTCCTCCCAACCTCTCTGGGCTCTCGCTTGACGCGGGGTTTCGCTGGGGCATGCGCAGTGGCTTCAGCGGCTCTGGTGCGGAGTCCGATGATCGTCATGAGGCTCCTTGTCCGCTTTCGGCTGCCGCCGTTGCCGCCGCTGTCTCGCCTCATCGACCCGGCACCTCGCCTCGTAATAAGTGTGCCGGTACGTGTCCGCTGCCTGGCTGCCCGTAAACGCTCCTGGCTCTCCGAAGAACACATCCGGAGCACCAGGACGGCGCAGGCGGCCGAAGAGACCGGCTCCGCTGAAGCCGTCAAGGAACGAATCGAGCGTGACACCGATTGCTGACATTCCCGCCATACTACTCTACTTTTCTTAGACGCGGGAAACGTTATCGGCGTCGCGGCCGCTTCGTCCGCTTGTCGATCTTCCATCCCGGCACCTCGACCGGCGTCGCGCTCTGGAGCACCGGAAGCACCTGGGTCGCGTGCAGGAGCAGCAGGTCGGTCAGCGTCATGCCGTGGTTGACCAGGCTGTGCAGGATTCGCCCGTGCAGATCGCGCGGCATCTTGAAGGTAACCGAGACCCTGTCGCCCTTCTCCGAGTCTGAATGATCCTATCCACCCAACTTGTGACTCCGCCCGCCGTGGAGCCGGTAAGCCTTGCCCAGGCAAAGCTGCATCTCCGTCTGCCCCCGACTTATACCGTCGATGACTCGCTGGTGACTGCACTCATTTCTGCAGCCCGGGAGTACTGCGAGCGAAAGACGAACCGCGCGTTCTTCAATCAAACCTGGGTGCGGACTCTCGACTTCTTCCCGCTCTACGGCCACGCAAAGGCCACGCGGACGCCGACCGAGCGCGACAACTGGCCCTACGGTACCTGGTACTGGGACAAGGTCACTATCGATCTGCCATATCCACGCACGGTGAGCGTCACCAGCATTACGTACCTCGACAACAACGCCGACGAGCAGACGCTCCCGACGACCGCGTACAACGTCGATACCACTTCTGTTCCCGCTCGCATCGCCCCGGCCCAGGGACTGTTTTGGCCGATCCTGAACAACTACATCCCGGGCTCCGTGAAGATCACCTTCGTCGCAGGAAGCTATGGCGACGGCGTCGAGACGAACAACTGCCCCAAGTCCATCATGCAGGCGATGCTCCTGCTTATCGGTCACTGGTACGAGCACCGCGAGGCGGCATCGGAACTCCCGCTCAAAAACATTCCCCTGGCAGTTGATGCGCTGCTCGGGATTCACAAAGTCAACGTGATCGAGTACCGCTGATGCAGGCAGGCGAACTTAACCGGCAGATCAACATCCAGACGCAGACCTCAACGCAGGATGCCTGGGGCCAACCGCAGAATACCTGGACCACTGTTTACACGTGCTTTGCTTCGATCGACATCCAGGGCGGCGCTCTGCTCTTCGAACCGAGCGAGTTTGCCGAGAACGTCCTCTATCGGATCACTGTCCGCTACGATCCATCGTTCACGATCCTGCCCAGCATGCGCGTGGTCTGGATCGACGGATGGAAGAACATCACGCACACCTATGTCGTGAAAGCGATCTGGAACGACAAGTCGGACTTCCGGCAGATCACATTCCTCGCTCACGAGATTAACGGCGAGGCCTGATGGAACAGGAATTTCAGGCTGTCCTCGCGGCAGCGACCAGCGTGACGTCTCTGCTCGCCTCTGCGACCTCGATCTATCCGATCGTGGTCCCGACGGATGCGCCGCTTCCGGCCATCGACTACAAAGTTGTCGGCGGATCAGGTAAGCCGAGCTTCAACACCCGTGGGATGTTTCGCGCCCGCATGGAAGTCAACTGCTGGGGCGAGACCTACGGCGATGCCGTCACGTTGCGCACAGCGGTAGTCCAGGCAATCGATGGCTACAGCGACGGTACGCTCTCAATCCTCTTCCTGCAGCCGCAGGACTTCTTCGATTACGAACTTCTCCAGTATCGCGCGATGTGCGAGTTTTACGTCTGGTTCGCGCTCTGATCTTCACCAGCTAATCACTTCTCTCCTGTGATCACCACAGGAGAAATCACAGGAGACAACCTATGTCCGGTTCGACTTACACCGGCTCTAAGGGCCAGGTCGCCGGGATCGGCGCAACCGTCAGCATCGGCTCTGCGACCGGTACCTCAGGCACTGAAACCTTCACCGCCATCGGCGAAATCACCGATCTCAAATTCGCAGGCCGGAAGCGCGCGACCGTAGACGCGACCAACTTCGGGTCCGGTGGGAACAAGCGGATCCTCGGTGGTGTGCTCGACTGGGGATCGGCGACCATCACCGTCACCCGAGTGCCGAACGACGCCGGTCAGCTTGCAGTCGTGGCCGCCAATCTCGCGGGTGTCGCTTACGACTTGCAGTTCCAGTTGCCGATCGATAAGCAGGCGAGTCAGACGACGACCGGTGACGAAATCGCCGCCTCAGCCATCGTGACCGAGGTCAACTTCGATGTTTCGCTGACGAAGGCGACCGAGTTCACCTTCACGGTGGAGTTTGACGGTCCGTACACCATCACCCCTGGCAGCTAAAGTTTCTTCCGGGTGCAGGAAACGTATGTCCTGCCCCATCCTTTGAACGCAGATAACAGGAGATAACTCCGCATGAGCAAGGCTCGCAAAGTCGTCGGTACCCCGGCGGACCCCACTCTTCCCAAGACGCCGGTCACGATCAAGGGCATCACCTACAATCTCTGTCTGGACCTCGGCGCTCTAGCTGAAGCCGAGACCGCGCTGATCGCGGAAGGCCATACCGAAGTCAATCTGCTGTACGCGCTTCCGAACCAGAATCTGGGCAACACACGGATCGTGTTCGCCGCTGCGCTCCGCAAGTTCCATCCAGAGATTCCATTCGAGGACGCGATGGGCCTGCTGACCTTCGATTCGCTGTATACGGTGGCGCTCGCAATCCAGAAGGCCTGGGCCGCCGCCACTCCGGAGGCCGACCCGTCAGCGCCCCCTCCTCAGCCCGGCGCGTAGGCCGGGCCGCCCCGACCCGAGAGCAGTCCTGGCTTCATTACTGGACGCGTGCTCGGTATGACCTCAGACTGACCTCCGAAGAGTTCTACTCTCTGACGCTGCGTCAGCTTCACGCGCTCCTCAAGCGCCACGATCGCACTCGTGATCACGACGAGTTCATGCTGGCGCAACTTACCAGCTACATCGTGAACTTCGGCTTCCGTTCACCGAGAAAGCAGACGACGCCGAAGGACTTCATGCCCAGCCAGCGGGCGAAGGGTCAGACAGAGACAAAGCCGACGCGCATGACGCCGAAGCGCCGCCGGGAAATCGTGAACGCGCTTCGCACATTCTTTCCAAAGGTCTAACATGGCCGGATTCAGCGTACACATCGACGGACTGCAGGAACTGGATCGGAGGCTCTCTGAACTCAGCACGACGCGGGCGAAGAGGATCATCAATGATGGTCTCAAGGCCGGCGGCGCTGTCTTCCAGGAGGCGATCGCCGAGCGTGCGCCTGAGCGTCCTGATCTGCCGAGCGGAGACGCGCTCCCACCCGGCGCACTAAAGAAGGACATTGAAGTCAAGCTGACAAGGGATGATACCGGTCTGCCGGCCGTCGTCGTGGGTCCCGGCAAGTTCACGTCACATGTCGCGCGGTGGGTCGAGTACGGTCACCGGCTCGTGCGGGACGGTTACTCGCGGCTCATCAAATCCGGGCGCCATGCCGGCAAGTATCGCGGACCGGGCACTGAAGTCGGCGCCGTCGAGGAACATCCGTTTATCCGGCCTGGATATGAAGCAGCCCGCGAGGCTGCTGTCCAGGCCACGATCACCACGATTGCAAAAGGCGTCGAGGAAGCAACGAAGAAATGAGTGAAGCCGCGGGTTCCGTAAAAGTCATCCTCGCCGCGGATGCCTCCAGTTACAGCGCCGCCCTCGAAAAGGCGAAGCAGCAACTCAACCAGCTTGCGGGTGCATCGCGCAGCGCAGGGCACTCGACCGTCTCCTCCACGCAGGCCGCATCCGCCGCCATACGCCTGATGGAAGGCGATGTCACGAACCTGGTCCGCGCTGCCGAGCGGTTTGTTGCACAGTCGAAAGTCCTGTCCGGTGTACTAAAGACTGCATTCCCTGTGATCGGTGCGATCGCCATTGCTGGTGTCATCGCTCGCGGCACGCAGGAAGCGGTGAAGTTCATCGAGACCGCCCGCAAGATGCCGCAGGCTCTTGCCACCGGCTTCCAGGAGCTTTCGACGAGTGGTCAGCTTGCGAACGACGAACTGCGCCGGACCAATGACGAACTCGCGAATCAGATCGCGAAGCTGGAGGGTAAGCAGCAGAACAACCTCGCCCTCGCGATCGATGACGCGCGGATCGCCGCCGACAAGCTCGCCCAGTCGCTGATGCGCGACAACAAGCAGGTCGCCGACCTCCTGAAAACGAATCAGATCGGATGGCTGCAGTCTCTGGTCACCGGTAATGACTCCACCACGGCGGTGTCCGGGGCGGTCAATTACTGGAACCAGGAGCTTGCCAACCGGGGTCACGACTACAACCTGGCTGTACACCAGTACGGTCCTGACTCGGACCAGGCGAAGGCCGCACAGGCCGCGCTCGATCAGCGTCGCAAGGATGCCGAAGCGGCGATGCAGATGGAGATTGACACTCGCACGCCCGGACCAAACCGGGCGGCCAACGTCACCGGCGATCAAACCGGAAACCTCAACATCGCTCGCGGCTACCTGACCATGCTCGAGCAGCAGGATGATCAGGAGCAGCTTCAGGCGGACAACAAGGCTCTGACGGATAAGCAGCAGGCTCTGGCGCATGCGAAGGAACTCGCTGGAGAACAGCGGGAGCTCGCGACGCAGCGCATCCGCGACGCTCAGGATGAACTTGAACAGATGAAGGCGGAGCATACCGTCTCCGCCGATGAGGAAGCGTCCTACTGGCAGAAACTCGCCGATAGCGCCACTAAGGGCTCGGACCTCTACAAGGATGCACTGGCGAAGGCGAATACCGCGCGCGCTCAGGCGGTGAAGGACTACCAGAATCAGTTCATCGATCAGGTGCTGGACAACGCGAAGTTCCGTGATACCTCCTCATACACGGCAAGCCGCAGTGATCTGTCCAAAGACTCCGACGAAACCAAGCCAGCCAGCGAGCAGGGTAAAGCTGCGGCCGACTGGCTCAGAAATCTGAATCAGGGCGTAGCGATCCAGAAGCACAACGCCGATGCGCTCGCCGAGCAGTCGCTGCAGATGGCCGTCGCGACGGGGCAAATCTCCCGCCTCGACGCCGCCCAGGCACAGGCCCAACTGCACACCCAGGAGTACACCGAGGCGCTGCACCAGCTTCAGGACACTCGGGCGGCGATGATGGGCCGCAGCGATCTATCGGACCTCGAAAAGAAGCAGCAGACCTCCGCGATCGACAACCAGATCGCGTCGCTGAATGGCCAGCGCGAGCTCCAGAGCAACCAGGATCAGCAGGCGATTGAGTCTGCGACCGCGCTCGGGCAGTTGCGCGAAGCGGCCAGCCAGCTTGCGACACGATTCACCGACGCCGGTGCTCAGATCAGCGACCTCATGACGCAGGCCGTCACCGGCTTCAATCAGACCTTCGCGCAGTCCGTGACCGCTCACGCTTACAACGGCGTCGAATATCGCCGGAATATGGTCAATGGCCTAAGCGGCCAGTTCCGCCAGCTTGGGGCCAGCGGGGTCAACAAGGGTCTGGAGACGGTCGAGGGCTCAGTTCTGTCGAAGTTCGGGCTCGGCCCGAAGAAGAAGCCGGATGGAACTGCTTCGAACCCGATGTATGTCAAGGTGGTCGGCAGTGACGGCGGCGTCTCTGGTCTCACTGATCCCCTCGGACTGAACATCCCCGGCGTCGATGTCGCGGACTGGGCAGCTTCGATGGGCAATCCCATGAGCGGCCTCAACAGCATCGTCGCCGGTCTACCGGGCTTCGCCTCCGGCGGCGACACTCCGTCCAACATGCCGATGATCGTCGGTGAAGACGGTCCGGAAATCTTCAACCCCGGTGTCGCCGGTCACGTAACACCGAATCACCGGATCGCGACAGGAAGCACAACGCACATGCCGATCAGCATCGACGCGCGTGGCGCTACGGACCCGGCAGCGACAAAAGCGATGGTCTACCAGGCAATCACCGACGCAGCCCCGCACATCGCCCGCATGACAAGCGCTGCGCAGGCAAAGCATCGCGCCAGTCTGCCGCCGTCCCGCAGCCGCTAACCCCCCTCCTCTCATTTCCCACAGCTCGTGGAGCATCCATGAAGTCTCTGAGATCTCTGTTTCTCGTTCTCTGCCTCTCGCTGGGCTGCGCGTTCGCGCACGCTCAAACGGGCTCCGTCACCGTCAGCGGATCAAACCTCCAGGATTCCTCCGGCAATAAGGTCACCAATGCGACGGTCTGCTTTGCTCCAACGAACGCGACTGGCAAGGCCATCAGCTACCGTGTCAACGGGAACGGCCAGGCTGTCTTCACGCCCGTCTGTGCCCAGGTGACCGCCGGTGCATGGACACTGACACTGGCGGACACGAATCTCACCTACCCACAAAACGTGTGCTTCAATGTCACAGCGACGGACAATACCAGCGGGAACTCGCTGCTCGGTCCGGGCTACGGCTGCGTCCAACCGGCCTACAACACGAGCGCCCCCAATAACTGGTGCGCGAATGGTGCTTGCAATTTCGATGACTACCTGCCGACCGGAACCAACCTCCAGGTGAGCGTGGCGCCTGCAATTACGGGAGTCAACGTTACGACCGGTACACCGGGCGGCCAGGCCTCCGGTTCGGTTACGGGTTCCGCCCCTAACTATCAACTGAATCTGACCATTCCACAGGGAGCAGTGGGACCAACCGGCCAGGGATTTCGCGAACGCGACGCGTGGACTGCCTCGACCGCCTACTCACCGTATGACGTGTTCACCTACAACAACACGGCTTATGTGGTGAACACCACGTATACCTCTGGCACCACCTTCGGCGTAACAGATACAGAGAACTCCAGAGTCTTCGCCGCCGCGCAGGCCGGAACCGACTCGGCTGCGATCCACAACAATACGACCGCACCTCAGACCCTCCTGGGCACCCTGAACGCACCTACGGTGAACGCTGCTCTTGTGGGGGTGGTGCGCCCGCAGCAGGGTGTGCAGATGCCCCTCACCGGCTGGACAGCTTACCACTCGTTCGGAGATTCGATCACATACGGGCTCGGAGCTTATCCGGACGGCGAGGGCTGCACGGTGTCCGACCCGGCCTGCTACGTTCAGCAGATCGCCATCGCCACCGGCACGCAGAGCACGCTGACCAATTACGGTGTCCCGGGTGACATGGCCTGCGACACCGCAACCCATGTGTTCAATGACGAGAATCCCGGCGCGACCTCGACCACCCTGTACACGGTGATGATCGGCACCAATGACTCCGGCAGCGCGGCCTATCACCAGGGTCCATACGAGGACAATTACAACAACTGCTTTACAGCCGCCCTGTCGTGGCTCGCCACCCAGTCCACGCAGAAGTACACCGGGGCCAGTTTCGGCACGCTTCCCACCAACTGGAACACGGACACCACCTACTCGCAGGTCACTGGCATTCAGAGCACCACGAATGGCGCGGTTGCGACGTTCAACTACACGATCACCTACACCGGCCAGCAGGTGTTTCTGTGGTACCGCATCTGGGATGGCAACGGAGGCACGTTTAAGGTCACCGATAGCTCGCAGCAGGGAACCTGGTGGGCCAACAACTTCGGCAGCGTACCGATTAAGACTCTGAATAGTAACACGCAGGGTATCGGAGTACTCATTCCGTGGACATGGGATCGTGGTCCCGGCAGCTACACGCTTACCGTTACGGTCACCTCCGCTACTGGAGCGGGCAACGTCGTCTCTATCCTCGGGGTGGGAACGTCTCCCAACACCTTCGGAGCCTCCACGAATCCCTCTGTCTGGGCATCGGGACCGCCGCGCAATATCAACGACTACAACCAGCTTTCGACGCAGCAGTACTGGAATGACGCGACGGCAGATATCGCATTGCTCGACAACGCTGGGTTGAACGTGTACGCCGCGCCGACTCGAAGCTATTGGTTTTCGACGCCCGCCGAGATGTATGACACCGTTCACCCGAATAACCTCGGTCACACAGAACTGGCGGAAGCCTTCATGGCCCCCACCGGCATCGTTCCTTCGGCCACCAACCCGGCTGCCGTGAGCAACCTGTTTCAGGCGATGCCCTACACCGGCTTGATCGGGTCCTCCAGCGGAGGTTCGATAACGCTGCCCTACTACATGAGCCCGACTGACGGGTTGATCGTAGTGAACAATGGCACCACCAACGGCAGCATCTATCTGCCTGCCAAGGTAAATTTGGGCAAGCGTGTCTCAATCCTCAACCTGGGCAACAGCCTGATCACTGTGTACTCTCCTGCTGGGGCTGTTGAGATGTACATGAACAAGAATCAGAGTGCTCAATTTGAGTACCAGTACACCAATACTTGGGAGCCTATAGCAACTGGAGGTCAGGACATAGGCACCTGGAATGCTGGCATCGCCTTTTCCAGTGCAACCATGTCCTGCAACCAGGACACCTACTTCGCGGACTCGAACACTACCCCCATCGTGATGACAGTGCCCACCACTTGTGCGATTGGTAAGATGTTTTTTATAGCCAACCTCGGCACGGCTTCAGTGACTATCGCGGGGGCGACAGTTGGAAACGTCACGACGATGGTGCTTCAGAAGAATGATGCTGTGCTGCTCACGACCTACAATGGCGCGACCTGGTATGGCATCCTCTCCACAAACGCAACCAAAGGACTGTCGGCAGCGATGGTGGCCGGATCGGTGACGATCAGTTCACCAGCAGCCTGCACTCCGTCTAACACCTGTGTGTACGAGGTGAGCGACTGCGGTCCTGCTGGTACGCCGGGGTTTCTTGAGGTGAATCCTGCAAACGTGGTGGTTGGCACGAGTTTCACCGTCACCTCTTCATCCAGCACGGACACCAGCAAGGTGTGCTATTCGCTGAAGACTTACTGACGTACTGACCCTGCTTCTTCATCACAGGGCCGCTCTCCGGGGCGGCATTTCTATTGAATCGAACCCTGCCGGGAATCTATGCAGCAAATCACAGTCAACAACCAGAGCTATAACCTCGTGACGCTTCCCACGTCCGTGGTCCCGTCGCAGATCGAGATCGTGATGAACGACTCGGTCGCGACCGTGGAGTCGCCGTTCACTAAGCAACTCCAGACGCAGAACTGGCCGGGTGCAGACTGGTGGTCGGGGTCGATGACTCTTCCGCCGATGACTCGCGAGCAATCCGCTCCCTGGGAAGCCTTCCTCGGCGAACTTCGCGGTCAACTGAACGTCTTCCAGGCCCCTGACTGGCGCTGTATCCATCCACTCGGCAATGTCATCGGCTCTGCGCCGATCGTGGACTCCACGAGTCCGAACGCACCGATGACAACGACGCTCGGCACGAGCGGCTGGCGGAAGAATACAGCCCGCGTCCTGCTTCCCGGCGATCGTTTCCAGATCGGCTACCGGTATCACATGGTCTGTGAGATGGTGAACTCCGACGCGAATGGGAACGCTCAGATCACTATCTGGCCTTCGCTCCGTGAGCAGCCCACAGCAGGAACGGCACTTGTGGTGAACAGTCCGAATGCGCTCTTCCGCCTTGCGTCCAACCGGCGCTCCCTCCAGGCATCGCCACAGCGGCTGACGACACTCAGCCTCCAACTCCTCGAAGTCCGCTAACTCCCGCTCAAGTCCCGATCCTCTCGGGTACAGGTAAGTCTCCGTATGCCACGAAGCATCGACTCGACAATGCTCAGCGGTTTGCTGAGCAATGAAATCTCGCCCTGTTTCTTCGTCGATCTGACGTTCACGAGTGGTCCAGCGCACGTGTGGAGCGGCGTCGGCAATCTCGCCTGGAACGGAAACACCTACGCGGGAGTGGGCTCTCTCGGCTCCGTTGGCGACGTTTCCGAAAGCACGGAAGTAAAGGCAGAAGGCACGACCGTCACGCTGTCCGGCATCGACACCACGCTCCTAAACGACTGCCTCTCCGACATTCAGAACGGAGGTCCTGCAACGATCTGGTTCGCGCTTCTCGGCAACGGGCAGATACTCGGCACTCCTTATCCGCTGTACGTCGGCACGGTCGATAAGGCCACGGTCCACGTCGGCACTAACACGATCGCGATCAGCCTCAACCTTGAAAACCGCATGGCTATGCTGCAGCGGCCTACCTCGCGCCGATACACGTCGGCAGACCAGCGCTACTACTACCCCGACGACATCGGCTTCCAGTGGGTTGAGGTCCTCAACGACATCGCCCTTCGCTGGGGTGGCTAACTCGCCTCGACATCTATGGCTATCAAGAAGATCCGTCCCCATTGGGACACTCGCTTGTTCAACGACTTCCTGCTGTCTCGCGCGAAGACTCCCTTTACGTGGGGGACGCACGATTGCGCCACGTTTGCCGCCGATGGCATTCAGGCCATCACCGGCGTGGACATCGCTGTCGACTTTCGAGGGAAGTACACGGACCAGCCCAGCGCGGTGGCGGCGATCAAGTCCATCTGCAACGGCGCCACAGTCGCCGACGCTGCAGCGTACTGCGCCCAAAAGTACGGACTCGTCGAACTAGCTCACCCGCGCATGGCGCGACGGGGCGACCTCGTCATCGTGCCGAACAACACCGGTGAATTGATTGCTGGCCTCGTCCACCTCAACGGCCGCGACGTTGTGTCGGTGAACACCAAAGGCTGGATCGGTCTCCCCATCACGTCGGTTCAAAGGGCCTGGCACTATGAGTAAGGCGGTCGTCGGAGCAGTCGAAATCGGAGCAGCGGTCGGACTCGCCGCTGTTACTGGAGGTGTCGGCGGAATCCTCGCTCTCGCAACGCTACAGGGTGGTGGCTTACTGTCCAGCGCTGCGCTCGGGCTTGCCATGTCGGGCGTCAGCATGGAAGCTGGTGCGATCGCCGATGCCCTCACGCAGAACCGGGGCATGGGCATCACTACCCGGCAACCGGCCTCGTTTAGGCAGATCATCTATGGGACACAACGCGTCGGCGGTGTCATCGTCTACCGCAGCACGACCGGCTCGCACTTTGACCAATACAACTACGTCATCGTATTGGCCACGCACGAAATCAACGCGATCCAAAACCTGTATCTCGACGGCCGGCGGGTCTATTGGCAGGAGGGTTCCGGCGGCAATGTCACACGGGGTGGTTATAACTTCGGTGGCAGCGCCGATGGCAACGACTATATCGGCCCTGATGGTCAGCATTACAACTTTGGGACCCTCGTCTACTGTGAGGCCCGTTTTGGTGATCAGCTTTCCGGCGATGTCATCTCCGGCCTGACAGCCAACGATCCGAACTGGACATCGAGCGCGAACGGCAGCCCATACCTGGGCGGTTGTGCCTATGTGTATCTTAAAGTCGAGTACGACGCCGCGATGTTCCCTCAGGAGCCGGAAATCCGGTTCACGATCGACGGGAAGAATGACGTCTACGATCCGCGCACCAGCGCGAGGGGATTCACGAGCAACTGGGCTCTTGTCGTCGGTGATGTGCTCACGGATCCCACCTGGGGATTGGGCGACCAGGTGAACGAGCAGCAGTTAATCGCAGCCGCCAACGTCTGCGACGAGCAGATTCCGCTGGCCGCGGGTCTGACGGCTTCAGCAGCCGGAGAGATCACCAGCATTCCGATTGAGTTCGCCGGTATTGCTGTCGGTAGTGTGCAGCCATCGATGCAAATCACGATCAGCGGTGACGGGACCGGCGCGTCCGCGACTCCTGTCATCACTCAGGTGCCGAACACCGTTCCGCCGCAGTACCAGCTTTCCGGGATTAACGTCAGCGGAGGCAGCGGCTACACGCATGCGACGGCGACGATCCAAACGGAGAACTGGACCGCGCCTCCCGAGATTGGCGTCCCGGTCATCTCCGCCGGCGAGACGAGCACGCTCAGCGAGGCGCAGTTCACCTGTCACTTCCACTACGACACCTCGACTTCCGTCGGTGATGTGCTCCAGACGATGATGGAGTCGAAGTGTGGTCGCCTGTCCTATGTCGGAGGTGAGTGGCTGATCTTCCCGCCATACTGGCAGGGCCCTAGCTTCAGCCTGGACGAGAACGCACTCGTGGCGGAGCCGACCTGGATTCCGAATCGATCGGTCACTGAACTTGTGAACCGAGTGACCGGGACCTTTATTGCTCCCAACTACCCCTACAACGTGGCGGGCAACCTGTACGACTCGAACGGCTGGTATAACGGCACGATCCAGGATAACTTCCCGTATGCCTTCCAGCCGACCAGCTTTCCGATGTATGCCTGCGATCAATTGCACGGCTACGGTGAGGGCATCGATGTCTATCTCACCGCCGACAACGGCATTCGGCACCCCAGGGAACTGACCCAGGCCTGTACGCTTAGCGTTTCCGAAGCGCAGCGCATCGCCAAAATCTACCTGATGCGGAACCGCCAGCAGGGGAGTGGCACTTTCCCCATGAGCCTGGCCGCATGGCAGATGCAGTCGTGCGACGTGATGCAGTTCTCGATGTCGTCACAGAACTGGGTCAACAAGTACCTGGAAATCTCCGGTACCCGCTTCCGCTGTGAGCGAGCGGACGACAGCAACGGTAACTCTGTCCAGCGGCTCTATGTGGAGTGCTCTGTCCAGGAGACGGACCGGAGCGTCTACGAATGGTCAATGGCGGAAGAGTTGACGATGTACGACGTGCCGGCTGCGCCCGACGCTGTGCCGTACATCGTGCCGCAGCCCACCAATCTGACTGTCGAGGACGACACCTCGACGCAGACGATCTTGCTGGACGGCACCACCATGCCGCGGATGTTGGTCTCCTGGACTCCGCCGAGCGACACCTACGTGAATAACGGTGGCAAGATCGAAGTCCAGTACCAATTCTTTACCAACCCGGCCGCCCCTCAGCCTCTCGCCGCCTTCGGCGCAACGCAGATGGAGAACGAACAGGGGCAACCCTACTGGATGGGACCGTGGATCGACGCTGGCTCCGTCAGCGGCGACGCCACTTACATGTACATCGAGGGCGTTAACCAGACGCAGTTCCAGAACATCAATGTCCAGATTCGCGCAGTCCGCTCCAGCGGCGCGGCCTCGGAGTGGGTTCTGGTCACCAATCGCACACTTCTGTTCACCCAGCCCATTCTGCCTATCGGCGCCGCTGGAGGTGGCTCTGGGTCGGGGCCGATCCTGCGTTTCCAGGGAGGCAGGACACTCGACACGCTCGAGCCAGCCGAAGCCGGCGCGGATGTGACGCGCAACCACGTACTCACATCCCAGGTGAGTGAAACCGGCGATATAACCCTTGAGGCCGGCTCGGTCCCGATTCCAGGCATGGCCTGGACGCTGACGATCAGCTCGCTGACAGACCAGATCGCCATACAGCTCTCGCTCTGGTTCTATAGCCTCGCCTCTGAAACTTCTGGAGTCGTCATTGATGTCTCGCCGGCAGTAGATGGTGTGCAATACGAAACCTCCGCCGGAAACACTGCGACGATCAGTGTGGTCCCTGCGTCAGTGGCTAACTATCAGGCAGGCTACGGCACGATTTACCTGACGGGCATTACCCCCGGCCAGCACACTCTTCAGCTATACGCAGAGTGCAACAGCACCGGCCAGTGCACGCTGAAGGGCGGTGGATACCAAGGCGAATCGACCGCGACATGTCAGCTGGTTTTTTAGGAGCGACAATGCAAACTTACACCCTCACCACTCCGCTGCAGACAGGTTCTCTCGCCAAATCCACAACGGTCAGCTCCCTTCAGATCACCGGCATATCGTACACCTCTACGCCGCGCCTGGCTCCGCTGGGTTCAGGCAGTTTGGTAATCACCCTGACCGATCCCCACAGTGGCTTTCAGGAGACGATTAGCTATCTGGACAGTTCCGTGCCTGCCTTCTGGGCCGCAACGTGCGCTATGGCACCGACTGGCGTCCTCGGGGACACCGTCACTGCTGCGGTATTCGCAAAGCTGATCGCCGATGGCAAGCTTCCGGCTGGCACGTTGTCGAGCAGCTAATTTGAGCCGCAGTTGCCGGCCAATCCCCCTCACATCACAAAAGGCCATACATGCAAGACACCCTGCAACTGATCCTCGATCAGCTCCGCGAGTTGAACGACAACTCCAGAACCACTGGCGAAAGGCTCGCTTCGTTGGAAACGAGCATGAAGTCACTGATCGGAAATGGGCAGCCCGGACTCATCAGCAAGCTTCAGGATGAGTTGAAAGAACTCCAGCGGTGGCGCTGGAGGATGGCTGGCCTCGCCACGGGGGCTGGGGTCATCTCATCGGGAGTGATCTCGGGGGTCGCTTGGCTGCTGAAGCATTAACTTTTCGAGGCCCCCTGCAGGTTACTCAAATCGGGAGTAGCGTGCTCTTGACCGTTCACGCGATAGGTGACTAAATACGACTTGTCCTTGATATCCGCGAAGGACAGCATTAGGTCCCACCCAGGACTCTTTAGCTCCTCCATTGGAACCTCGACGTAATACATTGCGAAGCCACTCCCGGCACCGTTATGCGGAATAGGTTGCGTCATGTATTTAACAAGCGAATCATCCCGCGTAAGCTGCAGACCTCGCCCCGTGTCCCTTGGGATAGACATCCGTAGATCGCCTTCGCGAGATGGCGCTGGAATAAACTGCGTGCCAAAAAGCTTCCCGTTTGAAGTCCTGACCTGCAACGCCAAATGTTTGATTATGCTATCGGCACCCGTATTGTAGATAGTCGGAAATACCGTGACGATGCTTTCATCCGGAGTCCGTCCGGGAGCAAATCCGTACTGAACTATCTCAGCCGATAGCTGAGGTGCCCCGGCCTGTATCTGCTCAGCGGCGTACATCCTGTACTCGTCCTGCCATGCCTGGAAACCGGCGAAGAAAATGCACATCGCCGCAACGACATAGAGAACATAAGGACCCGCCTTCTTTCTAATTTGCTGATAGAAAGCGATCAAAACCGACACGCCGCCGCTCATAAGCGCTACCCAATGAGCCAGAACGGCAGTCATATACACGCTGAAGAACTGGAAGGCAAACATCGCTGCAAACATCAGAATCCCGACAGCGATCGCGATTGATGGGTAAACCAGATTAAATCCGCGCTGTGATCTGTCTTGGGCCATGCCGCATCATCCACCGATGCATCCTTGGGTGTCAACGACATCTCTTTGAGTTAGCGCAGGAGATAACATACGGTTACAACTTGAGCCAGTACCCAATCAGGGTGCCGATTGTGCCATAGGCCCAGTGCTTCTGGGTAGGCGTGAATCTTCTTGACAGAATGACGTGTATCGAAACGGCACAGAGCAGCACGGTAATGAACATGCGGAAGAGGAGAATCGATTGGGCTTGCATGTCATTGAGCGTCCTGTCTTTCGGCCCGGACGTTGGGTGACCGGGGTCACAGCAATATTAAGCGTATACAACTAAGGTAACCAATTGATTTTGCCTTAGGTCTTCTCCATCCTCTCCGGCATCCTGCGAAACACCCGATTGAAGATCTCATGGGAGAGCTCCGTCGACTCCTCTATCACCTGGCTGGTGGGAACCACGCGGACATTGACCTGCTTCTCCCTCGCCAGACGAAGGCCTGCGATGACACAGGCCCCCAGGTAGATCAGCGTGCGGTTTGGGCGCGGCGTCTCCGCGAACGGATCCCACATTGCCGAATTCTCCCCCAATCAGCATAGGCGAACAACTGGCGAATGTCTATCTCTCGCTCAGTCATAGTGGGGACGGCGCAGACGGGCCTGAATGAACCGGAGATCATCATGGCAGCGCTGGTCTCCAGCAAGACGCCGGTCGCCGCGGCGCGGCCCTGTAAAGCCAGGGCGACGAACCCGCCGATCACCCTGGCACCAGTCCGCCGATCAGTCGGACCAGGGCATACACAAGTCCAGGTGGCTTTCACGGTTGGCGATCTCTGCTGAATGCAATGGAATGCTGCCGCCGGATGCTACGTTATGCTGCCGTGTGGCTCAGTTTCGGTACACTTTTGCACATAGTGCCCATACAGACGCACCCTGCCGGATCTATGCTGTTTACCTTAGAGTTACTGACGGTTCGGCCGACAATACGACCGCAACACTGTTGACAGGTACGCTGCTTTTTCCTTTCTTGCGGCGTACGCCGATCTCTGGACACGGGCCGACTTATCGAGACCAATCCGTTTGGGCGATTCGTTTCGCCAGGGCTCGGAGGAAGTTTATGTGGCGAAATGAGCAAAGAAGCCGACTATCCTGGTGTCGTTACGGTCTTAGGAGCAAACATGTCATCCCGAATGTCTTGAGGAATGGGTAGCACAGTTGCGAAGCCTCCATCGACGAATGGTGCATGTGCTGCAAGTGCGCGAAGGAGCACTGGACGCCAGTGGTTGCGATAGAACCGTACTGACTCGTACCGAGCTTGCAACTGGAGGAACTTGCTTACAGCCGCGGAACCGCCTGACGAAGCACTCTCATGCAGCGAAATTGCGTGTCCTGAGATGTAGTTGTTTAATTCCTTTTGATATCGCGCATTGAGGGCTAGTGTCGTCATCTGAGAGTGGAGACGATCGGCAAAACCTTCTGGTAACGCCGCGTTCAGATCAATCGCGAATCGGACCAACAGCCCATTGTTCTTGATTTCTACTTCCGCGTGCACAAACTGTACATCAGGCAGAGCGTCGTAGTAGGGATGCAGAAACCCACTGTCAGCTTCGGCAGCAAAGCCGGCCAGTTTAGCGTTGTTGCAAGCATGGCACATTGGGACAAGGTTGTGCGTAAAGATCGCCAAAGGTGAAAAGACCGACCTGGGAAGGAAGTGATCAAGCTCCACCGCAGGATCTATACCGCACACTGGACAGAGATCGACACCTTTGCTTACCAGTGTACGAATATCTTCAAGACGCCTCCCCACTTGGGTTGTGTCGTATGCCGCGTAAATGGCTTGGCGTAGTGTTTCAGGCAGATTTGCGCCCTTTAGGAGATCATACGGTTGAGCCAGATCGAGGTCGTAGCGATCGTATATAGCTATAACCTCGTTCAGTTCAACTGCGGTGATGTCGTGTCCCCGTACGATGCCCTTGTAGGCATATGTACGGATTGCTTTCTCCAGGTGGATGCGGTCGTCATCGCGCGAGGGAAGGGGAAGGTTTCTCATGCTTTAGCTGCAAAGCGGGACAGTACACAGGCGCGAGCCTGCCCGCTTAATCCAGGTGTGAATAGTTCTTCAACTGCTTCTGGCGAAGCACATCCCTCAACCAGAAGGTCTAATGCTTCATGAAAGTCCGTACTTCTCGAGGTTAGGCCAAACGAATCGTAGGTGAGTATACCGAGGTTTTCACCGAAGGTTTCGAGGCTAGGAATTCTGATCTCCAAGACTTGACCCACTCGACGAACAATCCGAACATGTTGGGCTAGGGTTTCCTGAAGAAGGACCGGAGAGTGCGTGGCGACGATACAGAAAGCGTTTATCTGAGTGAGAATGACCCGAACAGCGTGCATGAGGGCAGCCATCAGGGGAGGATGCAAGTGAGCTTCTGGTTCGTCGAAAAGTACCAGTGATCGCGGTCTGGCGCTGGCAACAAGCTGCACTACTACGTGAAGTGCAATCTTGTGCCCCGTACTCCAACTGAGGAATAGAGGCACCCTCGACTCGGCAGAATCAATGAGATCGGTGAGCTGACCTTGGAGTTCGGCGAAGGAAGGATCAGCGGCCAAAGGGCGAAGGGCAGACAGCAACAGTGCCATGCTGCCGGCTTGCTCAATACGCGCGATGAGCTCCGAGAACTCCTGCGCCAGAGTCTCCACTGACTTTAGTCGAGTGGAGTTGCGCCGTTCAACGAGCACTTCGCCCGACATATTTGAGCCGGCACCAAATTGCCTCTCAGCCTCTTCAACATCCGCGTGGCTTTCCGCTACAAGGTCACGCAACCCACAGAAAACGAATCTGCTTTCTCCGCTTCCAATGTCCTTTGTCGTCTGCTCAATGTCTCTCGCTGCAACGCCCGGCACTACAAAGCTATCGAATGCGCTGTAAGAGATCGTGATCACTCGCATGAATCCTATCGACGGGGGAGATAGCTGGCCCAAGCTCTTGAGTCGCTTTGTGGCGCGGTCTGTCGGGGAGGCGAATGCCAGGTGCGCGAGCCTCGATAAGAGCGTGCTCTTTCCCGAACCGTTTCTTCCTATCAAGACGATGATGCGTTCCGGAAGCAAAGTGTTCTTATGTTGAGGACCAAGTGAACGGTAGGGGCCAAAATAGCCCGCTGGCTTGGGTGCGCTGAAATCAAAGTGAATCGTCTCCTCAGAATCGGCGAGCGTGTACCTAAAACTCTGCTCGATGTCTGGGAGAGCACTAAAGTTTCCTTCAACAAGAATCTGGGCGTCCACCATGTAGGACCGCCAATCACTATTGCCCCGAAAAACTGAAGTCTCCCACCCAGGTTCATCCTGAAACCCAGCAATCAGTTCTGGGTGGACGACCGCGTCGTTGAGTGCGTCCAAGATAGCGTTGCGGTCTGAGCTAGGTATCTCATTGAGCCGCTGATAATATTCCAAGCTGTTTCCGACCGACACAAACTCTTCACTCAATGATTCAAAGGGATATTGAATCAAAATGGGGTCGTCATCTGTCTGCCCTCTGCGGAGAATCTTTACAGGGCCGACGTAGACCACATCAGGCTCAACCGCGCTTTTGCGGTAGTAGAGGTGATAAAGGGTGTGAAAGCTGTAATCGTTCCAGTTGTCTTGCTGGAGAGCGAAAAGAGTGTCCATTTGCTTGAGGTGTTGTGGTGATGGCGGACGTATATCGATCAGCAAATCACTTCTCCGAAGTTGCAAGCGAATAATGCGCGTTTAGCATGTGCCTACTATGACGAAACGGCACGTCGTCTAGCAATATTAATGTCAACTAGGCGGCCGGTTAGTCCTTATAAATCGACTTCTCGGCGGCATTTGACGGAGCGCGGTTCTGGGCCAATGATTGGGCACCCGTCAATAACCATTGAGGTAACATCTGGCCCGTATCCGATATTGATGATGCTGCCTCCGCGGCCAACTCATCCTGTGGCGGGATTCCTCTGTGCCGGGTGGAGGCATAACTATGTATCAGGCTGCGGTATTGAATGTACTCAGCAGCGATCTCAAGACAAATCCTGGCCAACCTGAAGCTTGTTTCGAACAGAAAGGGAGGAATGCCGGGGTCGGGGTCGAAGATGTTGGCCGGATTAGGCATGACTGGAATTATAGATCTCCTCAGGTCCGGCACCCCGGTAAGATTCGTCTCAGCTTCCGATCAGTTTAGACGAAGGAACGGCGAAAGATCCAGCATGTATTCTGTCAATCACCGCCGGCAGTGAGACGGCGTGTGAAGACAGAAGGTTCCTGACCAGGAAGTATCCTCCGATGAGAAAGCATGAATTGACTTTATGGATTGTGACTGCAGCTCCACTGCTGTTGTCCTGCAGTCGCAATGAGGCGCAGGTAGTCGGACATGCGCCGACCACTCCAAGCATTCAGAGTCTTCGTGTAATGGCTGAGCGCGGAGATCCATTCGGCGAATACATGCTTGGCTATCGCTATGAGACAGGCTTGAACGTTGCTCAAAGCTACTCAAAAGCGGCCGCTTTATACCGCAAGGCCGCGGACCAGGGATATGCAGCAGCACAATATTCGCTTGGACTGTTGTACCTGCATAACCAAGGGGTGCCGCAGGACTATCGGAAGGCATATTTCTGGCTGAATCTGGCTTCGAGTGCATACTCCGATAAGAGTGAGGGCTCACTGGAGAGAAACGTAGTCTCCGCCCGCAACTCCGCCGCGCAGCATCTCACCAAATCGTCACTGCTCGAAGTACAGAAAGAGGTCGAACAGTTCCTATTGGACCATCCGCAGTCTTACTGAGAGTGCTGCAACCCTACAACGCTGACCGACAACTACAACCGCGGCAACCTCCGGTTCCTGCCTGTTTTAGAACGGATCGGCTTTGCCCCTGGCGCGCAGGCGTTGGGGTTAGTCCAGCATGTATCCTGTGGATCATCCTCATGCCCGTGCATCACCTGGTCCGATACGTGTCGGAATGCTGCGTCCGCCGGAAAACCGGCGGCACGCTCTACCACCTCACGCAAAAGTACGGCTGGAAAGAGGAAGACGTCATGCTGTTCCTGCGGAGCCAGAAGGCACCCACGAAGAAGGTACTTCGTGAGATGTGCCGGGAGTTGGAGATCACGCAGGAGTATGCAGAGAAGCTGCTGAGGCGCGGTTAAGGACGCGCCACGGGGGTTTGTTGCCCCAAATGTCAACTTCCGATATGGCGACTGCGCGGCCTGTTCTCCTCGATGAGCGCTTTGCCCGGTTGGACACAGTCGAAGCTCGAACGAGCTGGATTGCGCGGCTGATAGCAGCCTACTGACGCTCGAATAGGCCCCAAACGTCGTCGCCCTTATGGTGCCACCCATTCTGGGCTGTTAAATCCTCCAAGTTCATCTGCCACGCTTCCGCAGCAACATCGAGTATCGTTCCGAATAGAGGAGAATTCTGACCCCCACTCCAAAGCGATGCGAGACTTCCGATCTTTTCTTCATCGTACTTCCCGTAAGTAGGGCCGTTACCAGACGTATCGTCAACAACGACGGCGAGATCAAGATCTGGTGTGGGCTGCCGGATTGCCACCCACCGCTTCATTGCCGTCCAGGGGCCCGTTCCGTATGCGATGAAGAGCGACTTCGCCTTGGAAAGCTTCTCCCTCAGAGTCGTGCAATTCACCAGTTCTAAGTCGCCAGGTAGCTTGAGCAGGCTGATCCAGCGCAAAGAGGCCTCTAGCACAGTTCCGCGACCATATACACTCACGCAAGTCGCGATAAAATCATGCTTATCCACGAGTAGACCACTCCCAAGCTCCTCGAGGTTTTTAGTAATTTGAGGCCTCACCCCATGCCGAGCCCGTTCTAGGACGCTCGAAGATATCGGCGTCTGCAAGCTCGCGGCGGCTCACGTCCGGAGATGCGGATTGGATGTCAATAATCCCCGAGAACCCCGGAGTTGGTAGGGATTGGACGGCAATCCCCTTCAGGGAGAGGATAGTGACACCGTGGAATGTGGCAAGCAGGCGAACGCCCTTCTCGCGGTACTCTGGCCACCATGTTGGCCACGGCGAAAGGGACATTTGAGAACGTCTCCGCACCAACTCTGACGAGAGGAAATGCGGAAGCATATCTATTGGCAGGTCGAAATCATAGGAGGAAGACCTCCGGGCTCGACGGCCCTTCTGCCCACGTAAAAGGTATCCCGAGGCCCTCTGCGTCCATACGCCGAACTCATCCGGGGTCAAGCCATCTAACCATCCGGGCTTAATCGTCGTGGATTTGCCGTCTTCTTCGACTGCTATCTCGTGCTGAAGCATAGGAGCGAAGGCGCGGACAAGGCCATCAAGCGACTTTAGAGCCGGAACGACGGATTGTCGCAACTGCACTCGAACGGCAGTTCCACTGCCGGAGGTGGCAGCGTTCGTACGTATCTCGCCCCTGCGACCCACTCCGCGGAGTTGGAGGCTATGACGCTCGCCGCCAGAGCGGTTCGACTCCACCGTTACGCTGTCCCCGAGCATGAAAACAGACAGAAAGCCAATTCCGAATCTGCCAGCGGGCTCGAAATCTTTACTCGCCACGTTGGGGAAATCGGAGTGGAACTGAGTCGACCAGTAGTCAGAGGCAATCGAGATAAGGAAGTCCGTCATTACCCTACGAGTCATCCCGATCCCAGGATCTGTTACTTCGAGCCTTGAGCCTGCGGGTGATGTACTCAATTCAACTCGAATTGGAATCGAAAGAGATGCTCTTTCGAAGTCGGAAGAGGCCGTTGCGGCTTTTAGCATCACTGCATCGCGCGCGTTTTGGATGAGCTCGCGCACAGCAGCCATTGGTTCAGGGCCGTACAACGACTCCCCTGCGAGCAGTTGCACGAGGCGCTCGATCGATCCTGTGCGCAGGTTGATCTCTATCGGAAGAAATCCAGAGGTTGGCACAAATGCTGCCGCCTCTTCTGGCGAGGTGATTCCGCGTACACCTTGGAGCGAAAGCTTACCCTCGCTCGACCTGCGTCGGTCCAAATATCTTCTGACCATGCGGATCTCATCGTCAAGCCCCTTGAGCATCTCGTATTGCAGCCACCAGGCGTCAACACTGGCGATCGGTGCAGCGGCTCGGTAAACCAAGTCCGCACCATCGCGCTCAGGGCCATCAATCTGCTCTTGAGCCTGCCAGTGGACGATACTTTCAGCTTCGATCGGACCTCTGAGGGCGCGATCAATTGATCGCGCTCTGCCCCTGCCGAAATGCGCGTAGTCCGCGAGCCGGAGAATCGACGCAACATATCCGAGATCGCCACTGCGGCCACCGGGCATCGCGGTGTTCCCCAACGAGCCAAACTTGCGATCCACCTCCTCGATGCTCCAGTTGTGACTGGCGGCGACATCGCCACATGTCCCACCCCACGCCTCGCGGAGTTGCATCGGTTCCATCAGATAAATGCTCGTACCAGGCACTGGCTTGGTTGACAGTTCAACAGCGGCATTGGCATGGAGGGCCCTCACCGCGTGTGCTAAGGCCTTGGCCAGCGTGTCAGGATGGTCACGCTCGCCCGCGGGCGCCTGAGCGATCAGGCTTTGGTATTGCGGTGACGATTGAATCCGTCTCAGCCCATCTTCCGTGCACGCGTACGCCATGCCGATGTCGTGCAGGTAAAAGCTGCACGCGAGAATAAACGCCTCGCCGACGGATATCTTGGCCATCTCGTCGGGAGTCAGGACACGATCCGTGACCTGCCACAGTGAGTCCATGTGCCTAATAGTGTGGTCGGTGAAAGTTGGCACAGTTCTCGAGATGGTCTCGGCTAGACTTTCGGCATTCGCGCGCAGAGACTGAACACCGTTGAGCAGCTGTTGGTCCAGCTGAAGCCTCCGGAACAGGCCGGAATCTGCAACCAGACTCGGCATTTCGTCCATCGTGTTCTCCTCTGCCTAGGGACTCCGTGTGCATCTCACTCCAGGTCTTCCATTCGGGCATAGACGACCGCGGTCGGTGTGGACCGGAACTTCGCGAATTCTACAACGGAAGCCATTGCAGAGACTGCCTGAATGCTTCTGAGTGGGGTATGTCCCCGCAAACGGCCTTCAGTCCAAAGATCACGCATGGGACGTCATTGAGCCGCGGGTGGATGACCGTCATTGCGGACCCTTGCTGAACGTTCGCCCCTTCAGTTCAATAGCGATGGCCTCCGGGTGGAACCGGAGGCTTTTCTCTTTCGCCGCGGCGAGATAGGACGCCGGCCGGCTCATTGACTGCTACGCCACGGCCCAACAAGGGGATTCTGCTTATTGTTGCTTCCGGCACGAGAAAATTGAATGCCATGATAGATATGGTTGAGAGCCGCTCAGGTCGAGTTGATATACGTTCGGAATGCCCATTTGAATGACGTTGACGTGAGTTGCATCCATAACTTCGAATCGCGCTGATCCTAGTGGCAATGATACTGTTCCGTCGGCACGAAATACCCATTTGTATTTGAGAGGGCCGCAATTCCAGTTTCCCACAATGGCTCTCTTGACATCTTCAATAGTCTGCTGCTTCGATGCCTGCTGAAGAGCCTCTACGTGTTGTTGCTCTTGAAGTCTTTCCTCCGCAGCGAGATCTCTTTGACGTTCCGCTTCTTCGGCGCGCCTTTGGGCTTCAAACAATTCTGCTTGTTGTTTGGCTTCGTCGATTTTGTGCTGATTTTCTACGATATCTTGGGCTTCCGCGGCGATCTTTGCGTCCAAGTCCTTTCTTTGCTTTTTGTCGGCTTGTATGCGATTTAGGTTCAGATCGCCGGATTTAATCGATGAATACCCGTACCAAATCATTCCGCCGACCATTATGAGCAGCACCAGAAGAAGACTTTGCCGCGCTCTCGGATGTTCTTTGAGTTGCAGAACAGAGACGAGAACTCCGACTACGCTAATGGATACCGTCACCAGTGCCGGAATTGCTACTTGGCTTTCCATAGGTCCAAGTAAAGGGAACGCTGGTCCCTAAAATAACAAGGCACGCTTCAACGAGCAATCTATTTCGTAAGGCATTGATAGGCTGAAGATATCGCAGATATTATCCGTCGTGGCTGTAAAATCTGACGTGATCAGTGTATAAATCCGATAAAACAGCCACTGGGAGGAGATGTGCCGAAGAAGGAGTCAAAGAAAGAGCGCGGTGTTTTCGAGCGGCCGGCAGGTTCGGGCGTGTGGTGGATCGTGTATTACGTAGGCGGCAAAAGGCGCCGAGAAAAGGTGGGGCGCCGGTCAGACGCCATCAACCTTTATAAGGCCAGGAAAGCCGATGCGTGGCGCGACTACAAACTGCCAGAGCTGAAGAAGCCGGATATCGTGACCTTCGGCGAACTCGCCCTCGATGCTGAGGAGTATGCGAAGGCACACCTTCGCACCCCCGAGGATTACACCTGCAAGGTCAAGGTGTTGGCCCATCCGTTCGGGACCCGGCCGGCTGCGGAGATCACCCCCAATGAGATCAGGGATTTCCTCAAGGAACGCATAGGGAGAAGGAAGGACGCATGGACTCCCGCGACGGCCAACAGGTACAGGGCCTTCATGTCGACTGCCTACCGAATCGGGATGGAGAACGGAAAGGTATCGGTCAACCCTGCACGTTTGGTGAAGTCATTTACAGAGAACAATGCGCGGGAGAGGTTCCTTAGCCGGGAGGAGTTCGACAAACTCCTCGGAATTGTCAAGCGGGACAATCCTGCCCAGGCGCCGAGCCTCATCGTCGCTGCTTACAGTGCGATGCGCTGGTCCGAGCAGTTCTCGATCACATGGCGGCAAGTTGACTTCAAACGGAAGCTGATCACCCGCGTTCATACCAAAACGAGTTCCATCAAGCCTCGATACAGAGAGGTCCCGCTCAATTCTGTTTCGATCGCGGCACTGCAGGACCAGAAGCGGCTCGATGCACCTAACACCAAGCCTGATGACATCGTGTTCCCGAAGAAGGGGGAATTCGCCGACTGGGATTGGTGGCTCAAGCCCGCCCTCAAGGAGACGGGCATTAAGGATGTCGTCTGGCATTCGCTACGGCATACCTGCCTTTCATGGGCGGCGATGAGCGGGGCGACGATGAAGGAGATCCAGGACCTCGGCGGTCATCTCACCATTTCCCAGGCAGCGCGTTACATGCACCTGTCGCCCTCGCACAAGAGCACCGCGTCTGAGCGCATGGCTCAGTGGAAGCCGGCAGCAGGGGATTGAGCCAACAGCCGCTGGAGAGGCCAACAGCCACCAAAACAGCCACCAGGGGGAATGCCGGATCGCCCGCTCATTCTGCTGAGTGGCTGTAACTATCTTGTTTTGTGGGGTTTGTATGGCGCGCCCTGAGAGATTCGAACTCCCGACCTACTGATTCGTAGTCAGTCGCTCTATCCAACTGAGCTAAGGGCGCGCTTCCGGACTGCTTCGAGAATAACAGTTCTGTTCTGAGCGGGCAACGGCGGAACTTAGCCGCGGATCATCACGACAAGGACCTGAATTGGCTGCTTCAGCACCAATTGACAGGTCGGCGAGCGAGGTGTCTGCGTGCTGCTGGCTCAGCAGGGGTCGTTCCATCGGGAGAACCCGTATCAGGAGTCTCTGCTGCCCCTGGATTCTCAGCTGCCTCCAGCTCCTCTTCGGTGAGGACGAAGCGGCGAATATAGCGTAGAGGTTCTTCCCACAGGGCCATCTGCTCCAGGTGATATTGCCAGATCGAGTTCGAAGTGGAGCGAGAAGTGCGGCGGGTAAAGGCGCGGCGCCGGACGGTGACCGTCTGGCCATTGCGGTTGAGGCGCGTGTACTCGCGGGAAGGAAGGACAAATGTGATCTGGGCTCCTTTTTTCCAGAAGTTACGGGCAAAATCATGGGAAAAAAGGAGCGCGTAATAACGGTGGCCATGCTCGAGGGTGGCAATTGCGTGGTCCAGATCTTTCCAGCCAGGTTCGATGTTGGCTTGAAACCAGCGGCGAAACTCGAACCCGTGGGCGCGAGCTCGGGCGATCAGCATCCGGATCAGTTCTCGGCGAGTCATCGTGAATCCAGCGAAAGCGGGGGACGCCTACTGTCCTCAGAGCCCTCGATGACTCCCACGGTACAGATAAAGCCGTCAGGAGGCAAGAGCACGAGAGGCATGCTGCTGGTCAATGCACAGGGTGCAGTGGTATGTTTCCTGGGTGCAAAATCCGGCGCGTGCCGGCTCAGGGAAAAGCAGATCGTTGCGCGGTTCGCCCTGCCTGGGCGGCCCTCTCGCGCGCCCGGCCGTGACCGTTTGCACTCGAGGTTCAATGCTATGGCAACACTGACGATCGATCCCCGCGTCAGCGGAGTGACCGCCGATTTCGTGGCGCAGCGTCACCAGATGTATATCGATGGCCGTTTTGCGACGGCGGCATCGGGCAAGAATTTCCCCGTGTATAACCCCGCCACGGGCGACGTAATCACGGAAGTTCCGGAGGCCGAAGAGGAAGATGTCAATCGGGCGGTTCTGGCCGCACGGCGTGCCTTCGATGACGGACCGTGGTCGCGCATGTCGCCTTCGGAACGAGGACGGATGCTGTGGAAGCTGGCTGATCTCCTGGAGCAGCATCTGGAGGAGTTTGCGGAAATTGAATCGCTGGATAACGGAAAGCCGCGGTCGGTGGCACGTGTGGCCGATGTTCCGCTGGCAGTGGATATGTTCCGCTACATGGCGGGGTGGGCGACCAAGATCTCCGGAAAGACGCTCCCGCTCTCGGCGGGGCGCGACTTTCACTCGTACACGCTGCGCGAGCCGATTGGGGTGGTCGCGCAGATCATTCCGTGGAATTTTCCGCTGCTGATGGCGGCCTGGAAGCTCGCGCCGGCTCTGGCATGCGGCTGTACGGTGGTGCTGAAACTGGCGGAGCAGACGCCGCTCAGCGGCCTGCGCCTGGCGCAGCTGATCGATGAGGCGGGCTTCCCGGCGGGCGTGGTGAATGTTCTGACCGGCTATGGCGAAGGCGCCGGTGCACCGCTGGCTGCGCACGAGATGGTCGACAAGGTGGCGTTTACCGGTTCGACGGAGGTGGGCAAGCTGATTGTGAAGGCTGCGGCAGGGAACCTGAAGAAAGTGACGCTGGAGCTGGGCGGAAAATCGCCGGCGCTGGTGTTCCCTGACGCGAAGCTCGATCAGGCAATCTCGGGGACGGCAAGCGCGATCTTCTTTAACCATGGTCAGTGCTGCTGCGCGGGGTCGCGACTCTACATTCACGAGAAGGTCTTCGATCAGGTTGTCGAGGGCGTGAGCCATGTGGCCGAAGACATCAAGCTGGCGCCTGGATTAGATCCTTCCTGCCAGATGGGTCCGCTGGTCAGCGACGAGCAGTACCGGAAGGTGGTTGGCTACATCGAGTCGGGCATTGAGGAAGGAGCGAAGATTACCGCGGGCGGTCCGGTCTCCGGAGTTGAGCGCGGTTATTTCGTGCGGCCTACGGTGCTGACGAACACGAATCCGAGAATGAAAGTCGTGCAGGAGGAGATCTTCGGCCCCGTGGTCTGCGCAGTGCCGTTCTCGGATGAAGACGTTGATCGCATCGTGAAAAGGGCCAACGACACGGTCTATGGGCTGGCAGCTTCAGTCTGGACGCAGAACCTGGGTCTGGCGCACAAGGTCTCGCGCGCGATCCGGTCCGGTACCGTCTGGGTGAACTGCCATAACGTCTTCGACGCGTCGCTGCCCTTCGGCGGCTACAAGCAGTCGGGCTGGGGGCGCGAGATGGGCGAAGAGGTGCTCAATAACTACCTCGAGACCAAGGCAGTAACGGTCGCGCTGTAACTTCCCAGTCGGGATATCGATTCTCCGGTGATCCCATGTCTCCGGTTCGTGGCATGGGATCAGCCGGGGCCGAATGCGTCCAGAGGCTGGGGACATCCGTCTACAATCCCTGAGATCATGTTTCGCTCCGACGGTCGCGTCCGAACGCTGACGGTGTGGTGTGCACTCCTGTTGGCGGGAGTCGTGGCGCGTGTCTCCGCGGAGACGACGGACACGAATCCGCTGAATCGAACGCCTGAAGTCCGTGACGCGTTTGAGCTGTTTTACAACATGAATTACGACGACGCGCTGGCGCGCTTCCGCAACATCCAGCGCGAGCATCCGGGGAATCCGATGGCGACGGATTATTTGCTGGATGCGGTGCTGTTCCGGGAACTCAACCGGCTGGATCTGCTGGACACGACTTTTTACGCCAATGACGGATTCCTGACGGGAAAGCACACCGTGGTTGAGGATCCGAAGGCGCGGGACCGTATCCGGGAACTGACGGATGAAGCGGTCAACGAGGCGAACGCCGAGCTGAAGACCAATCCAAACGATTCCGATGCGCTGTTTGCAAGAGGATGGGCCAGGAGTCTTGCCGCGACGTATGACGCGATGGTCGAGCGGTCCTTCGGGGCCGGATTGAAGCAGGCTTTCGGAGCGCGGTCGGACTGCGACAAGGTGCTGCAACTGGACCGGAACTACGTGGATGCCAAGCTGGTTTCCGGTGTCTATCAGTACGTCGTCGGCGCTCTGCCCTTTGCGTTCAAGCTGCTGGTTGGCTTTGTGGGGATTCACGGATCCAAAGGCGAGGGTATGGCGCTGCTCCGCGACGATGCCGCGCACGGCGTCATTACGCAGGTGGAAGCGAAGACCTCGATGATGCTCTTTCTGCGGCGGGAAGGGAAGTACCAGGAGGCAGCGCGGATCGCGCAGGGGCTGGCGCAGGAGTATCCGCACGATTATTTGTTCAAGCTCGAAGAGGCCAACCTGCAGAAGGACGGCGGTGATGGTATGTTGGCGGTCGATACCTACGAGCGGCTGATCGATGCGGCGAAGCGGCCGGGCTACTATCCGAGCGCACATCTGGAACTGGCGTACTTCGGGCTGGGCGACACCCTCCGCGGACAAAAACTGTATGCCAGGGCTGTCCAGGCGTATCAGGATGGGGCCGATCAGCCAACCACCAGCGTGGAGCTGAAGCGGCGCTGCTTGCTGGAGACAGGGAAGACTTACGACCTGATGCGCGAGCGTGCGAAGGCCGTGCAGGAATATCAGGCGGTGGTGAACGCGGGCAGCGATACCGTACAGGGTGAACAGGCGCGCAAGTACATGAAGTCCGCGTATACCGGGAATTGAGCACCGGCCGCGGAGCCGGGAAGAGTGAACGGCGGTAGTGTGCTGGTTCCGATGGTTCCCGCCTGAAATTGGGACGAAGCAGGTCCCTCCGCTCCGCTTCGCTACGGTCGGGATGACAACCAGTCAGAACATTTCCGATGCGCGACGGCAGTTCCGCGGGTGGCGGCTCTGGTTGGAGCACGCCGTCCTGGTTCCTTCGGCATTTCTATTGATTCATATCGTCAATGCAGCTGGGGAGGATTACCGGGTCCCACGGCTTTGATTTCAATCGTTGGGCTGACCTGGCCGGTGACGTGGCCATCTCCGTCGACCTGGATGGATTTATCGAGCCGGAAGTCGAGGCGAACGCCGACGCGGCCAGTCTGCGCGACGACGAGGGGCCTAGCCAGGGTATCTGTAACGGTAGAGGTAGTGAATACCGCCGGCATGGTCCGGAAGGACGGAGCCGATCCGGGCTGGGCTGATTCGGATTGGGCCTGCAGATAGCCGATGGTGGCGCTCCCAAAGGTGACAGCGATCTGAGTGTAGGTGCCGGTGGGAAGGTCGTTGAGGTCGAGCACGGTTGGCAGGCCGTTGCAGCGGGCCAAGTCGACTGTGGGCGTGTCGCTGATGAGGGAGACGGATTTGCCGCCAGCGTCGATGGCGTCGATGGACTGGATGACGGTGCTGAAAGAGACCACCCCGGCCACCGGAGCATGGGCGACGATGACGAGAGCAGAGCCGGTGGTCTTGCTGGTGGTGGTGCTGCGTGGTTTGGAAGGCCTGACATCACTGCCGCAGCCGGCGAGAAGCAAAACACCCAGGGCAAGCGGGGCAGCGGCAGGGAAGAGGAGGCGGATGCGGGCGAGGCCATAGTCGTGCATGGTTCGATCTCTCTCCGCGGTCCGCCGGAACGGACTGGCAGGAGCGCTTCCGCTGCCGGAGAGAGTGTCCGAGCACAGGAAGAACACCACCGTCTGATGCGCCGCCGGATGCGGGCGAGCGATATTCTCGGGGGAGCGGAGAGCCGCAGCCGGGCGGGCGCGAGCGAACCGCACGTGTTGCCAGTATTCGGCTGGAGGAGCGCCGTTACCAGCGTGAACACGAGGAGTCAGGCGAAGTTCCGGTAATTTCGCGTGACCTAAGTAACCCGCGTTCCGAATTGGGACAGTCGCGGTGACAAATAGAGGACCACGTTGAGTGGCGCCGCCCGCAACTCGCGGATTAGCCGTCGAGTTTTTTCGTCACCAACTCATTGAGCAGGGCCGGGTTGGCCTGGCCTTTTGACGCTTTCATGACCTGGCCGACGAAGAAGGCGGCAACGGTCTTCTTGCCTTTGCGATACTGCTCCACCTGGGCGGGATTGGCGGCGATGACGTCGTCAATCATCTTTTCGAGCGTGGAGGCGTCGGTGATTTGCTGCGGCTTTTCGCGTTGGTAGACGGGGCCGAAGTCCTCGTTGCGCTCGAAGCACAGGTCAAAGAGCTGCTTGAGCTGTTTCGAGGAGAGCTTGCCGTCTTCAGCGAGGTCGGCGGCCTGGGCGATGCCCGACATGGAGACGGGCGACTGCTCGAGTTCGAGGCCGACGGCTTTGAGGCGCATGGTGAGCTCGCTCTGCACGAGGTTGGCGACGCGGCGCGGATTTTTCGCAGCGCGGGCAGCGGCCTCGAACTGGTCGGCGAAGGCGCGGGTGGCCGTGAGGGTGTGCGCGTCCTGCTCGGGGATGCCGTATTCGGCGATCATGCGGGCGCGGCGAGCCTCGGGCAACTCGGGCATGCGCGCAGCGATCTCGGATTTCCACACTTCGCTGACGATGAGCGGCGGGAGGTCCGGTTCAGGGAAATACCGGTAGTCGTGAGCCTGCTCCTTGGAGCGCATGGAGTAGGTGCGGCCCTCGGTGGCGTTATAAAGCCGGGTTTCCTGGACGACGCGGCCACCGGATTCGACGATTTCGATCTGGCGCTCGATCTCGTATTCGAGAGCAGCGCGGATGAAGCGGAAGCTGTTGACGTTTTTAACTTCAGCTTTAGTCCCAAAGCGCTCCGCGCCTTTCAGCATTACGCTGACGTTGGCATCGCAGCGGAGCGAGCCCTCTTCCATGTTGCCGTCGCTGACGCCGGTGTAGACGATGATTTCTTTGAGGCGGGTGAGGTAGTCGAAGGCCTCGTCGGGGGTACGCATGTCGGGCTCGCTTACGATTTCAATCAGTGGGGTGCCGCAGCGGTTGAGGTCGACGTAAGTGCGCGTGGCGGAGTCAAAGAAGCCGTCGTGGATGCTCTTGCCAGCGTCCTCTTCCATGTGCAGGCGGGTGATGCCGATTCTTTTGGGAGCGCCGTTGCCGGGGACTTCGATGAAGCCGTGCTCGGCGAGGGGCTTGTCGTACTGGGAGATCTGGTAACCCTTGGGCAGGTCGGGGTAGAAGTAGTTTTTGCGGGCGAAAATGGAGCGCTCGCGGACCTGGCAGTTTAGGGCCAGCGAGGCCAGGGTGGCAAACTCCACGGCGAGGCGGTTGAGGACCGGCAGGGCTCCGGGCAGTCCGAGGCAGACGGGGCACACGTTGGTGTTGGGCGGCGCGCCGAAGCGGTTGGGGCAGGAGCAGAACGCCTTGGTTTCAGTGAGGAGCTGGACGTGAACTTCGAGGCCGATGACGGCTTCGTACTTCGCGCGCACTTCCGGCGAGATGGTTACGGCAGAGGCCATGGCAAGATCCAGTTTAGCAGCGGGCGGAACGCGCGCCGAACGGCTGAGGGACCCCTCTGCCTTGGCGTGTTTTCAGTCTCTTGCCCCGGGTTAATCAATTGGATAACTTCTGATCGAGCCTGAAGTCGAGTACGAAGGTGATGCACTGGACTGTGGGCTCTATTGCGTCGCGACGGACCTCAACGGTATCGTGCAGCGGCAGTATGATCGGTCAACGAGCAGCAAGGAGGAGCAGGAGCCGTGACTGCACGTCCACAGAAGGTTCGCACTTCACCTGAGAAGTTTCAGCCCCAGCTGGAGAAGGTTCCTGCGGACCTGGGCCGAGCCGCTGCGCAGATCTTTGCCGTGAACGATCGCATAAATCAGATGCTGATCGAGCATTTGGACCCCGCGGCCTGGAAAGCCCAGCCTCCGGGCAGGGTGCGGACCATCGGGGCGATCTTCACGCATATGCACAATGCGCGGTGCAAATGGATCCGGCTCACGGCTCCGCACCTGCAGGTTCCAGCCCAGCTCAGCCGCGTGCACTGCACACCACAACAGGCCCGTGCGGGATTGGCGGAGAGTGCGAATCGCTGCACTGAGATGCTGGCTGAAGCGCTGGGCGGCGGTGGGCGAGTGCAGACCTTCCGCAGGGACGGCTGGGCGCGGCCGTGGCCGGTGGGCCCGGAGATGCTGTGTTACATACTGGCGCATGAAGCCCATCATCGCGGCCAGGTGTGCATGCTGGCGCATCAGCTCGGGTTCCCGCTTCCAGTCGAAGTGGGATCGGGACTCTGGAATTGGGAAAGGCTATGGAAGGAGTGCGGGTGGGCTGGTGGGCCGGGGTGTGAGGCTTGAGGGAGTCACCTAAGGCAGATATCCAGGCCACGGTTGGGATTTGTTTAGAAGTTAGTGTGGTGTGTCGGAGATTTCTTTATTATTCGGGCCCTCGGGAAAAGCACCCTCCAATCCGCTTCGCTCCAGTCGGGGTGACCACGTAAAGGAACTTCCGAAACACGAGACCGGGAGCGAAGCGGGTGCCCGGAGCCTCTATAGGCGACCTAACTGTATGCGATTCTAAGGTAATCAGGAAGTTGCCGCTTGTCTGCGAGCCGTCCCGTTTTGCCAAAGGCCCCGAAGTGATGCACTGGCGGGGGAGCGAGCCCAGAGCGGCGGGGGTGCGCCGCTCTGGACACCGACTGGCCCCGATCAGAACTGATACGAGATCGTCCCGTAAACAGAGAGCGGAGCCCCGGGGTACGCATTGATGTAACCCGTAGGATAGTTCGACGTTGGGAAAAGCGCCGCAAAGTAGCCGCCGCTCGAGATGTACTCCCACTCGTTGTACCTGGAGTTGGTGAGGTTCTTCATATCCAGCCTCAAGTTGATGGACTGCCTCTCGAGCTTGACGGGAGCGACGAACGACAGGTTCGCCGTAGTATAGGACGGCATCGTCTGCGTTGTCGGTTCGCCGGTATTGTTCGACCACAAGTGCTGCGAGCCGATGGTCTCCACCCAGAAGCGGGGCTCGATCACCTCGCGGTGATGGAGCTGGATGCCGTAGTAGATCCCGGTGTTCAGCGTCACGTCGGGAACGTAAGAGACGGGAATGTTGTTGTAAAACGAACAACCGGATGCGGGATTCGAGGGCGTGCCGCACGAAGCTTCGGTGCCGCCGGTAACGTAGTTGGTGAAGTTCGACGCTTCACCCGCGAAATTCAGGAAGAAGTGAATGTTGCTCTTCGGATCGGCGTCGAAGAACAGGTCCACGCCGTGGTAGGTAGAGTTGCCGCCGCTGGTTAATTCAACGCCCGTGGCTGTTTCTACGTCGATTTCCTGGTTGGTGTAGTTGTAGTGGTAGTAATTGACGCCTGCGATGAAGTTCCCGAGGCCGGGGGCGTTCACGAAATGCACCTTCACCCCGCCCTGGCTGTAGGCGCTTTTCGCCAGCATGTAATAGGCCGGATCGACAGCCTGGAACATACCCCCGCCGCCGCCCAGCGCGGGGGAGCGATAGAGCGTGTCATACCCGCCATAGAGGGTCAGCCACGGACGAGGCATCACCGAACCATCGACGGAGGGCTCGACCGCCGAGCGGCTCTCGTGCGCACCGCAGAGAGAGCCCTGGTCCTCGGCTATGCTGCCGTCGGGGGTAGCAACGGGATTTCCGAAAATGTTGTGATACGGATCGGTCGCATTGCTGCCCGTCTGCGGATACAGCGAGCAATGGGTTTCATAGACAGGGGCATGAGTGGGCGAGATCGTGCCATCGGCGTTTTGCGTCGAAGTAGGTGCTGGAGGCGAAGGTAAAGTCACGCGCCGCCTGGTCGCTGTAACTGGTCGAAAATCCATCCACGCGCACGCCTGGAATGATATGAATCTGCGGGATCGGATGGAAATCGTCCTGCGCGTAAAACGTTACGTTGTCCTGCTGGAAGTAGCCGGATCGGAACTTCGATCCGGCGCCGACAACTTGTCGTTGACCATCTCCTCCATCGGCCGGGTTATAGAAAAGGTTGTGCGCGTTATAGATCTCGTGCAGCAGATAGCCGCCGAAATCCACCGTGTTGTACGGCAGGACCTCGGTCATCCCCGCCTGGTCGCCAAAGATATCGCTGTGCGGGTTGTTCCATTCGTCCACCTGTGCGCCCTGGCTCAGCGCGTCGCTGTCGCGCCGGTGAAAGCGCCGAATGTGCGTGTACCAGGTCGTATTTTGCAGCGTCGTCTTCGGGCCCAGGAACAGGTGTTGCCGTGCGTAGGTCATGAACATTTCGTTGGTGTCGTACTTGTTGTAGTCGGCGAAGGGCAGCGAGCTGTAGAAGCCGCTGGTTGGCTCGCTGTAGTGTGTATTGGTGCCCGGTTCGACTAATCCAATGTCGGTGGTGGGAATCACCTGGGCGCGATAGCCTCCGGCCTTCGAATAGAAGGCGGCGAAGGCAAGGCTGCCTGCGTTGAAGGTCTTCAGCGACTTGCCGAAGACCGAGCCGTCTTTGGCCGGGTTCGCGAAGCCATCCGGGCCCGCGCGGTAATCGTCGCCGCGTCCCAGGCCGCCGCCCACGACCGTGGACCATCCTTTGAAGCTGCCGGTGTTGCCGACGAGGGCGAAGTTCTGCTGCCCGTAGGGACCCTGCGTTCCCTCCACACTCAGATGGCGGTCCACGGTGGGCTGGACCGGCGTGAACTCCACGCGTCCGCCCACGTCGGAGTACCAGCGGTTCATCGGCTGACCCGGTCCGTACGTCACCGCCTCATCCTGGATGATGAGGTTCTGCGGCATGGTCGCCGACTGCCACAAGCCGGTGGCCGCATCGACGACCGGAACGCCGTCGTAGGTAATCCCCAGCGAGCCCGGCCCGGTAAAACTGGTTGCCTCGCCCGCCCAGCCCTGCTGGGCGCCGTTCAACAGAATGGTGTATTTCGTTGCGCCGGTTTCTCCATAGCCCACCACGTTCGCGCCCGGCGTAAACGACATCATTTGTGCGCCGCCTGCCACCGGTCCCGCGGCTTCGATCTGTTTGCGGTCCAGCACGCGCAGCGTCTCCGGAGAGACCATCACATCTTCGCGGCTGGGCACGGGTTTGGCTTCCGGGTTCACGGTGCCTCGGACCACCACGCTTTCCGCCATGCTCGCTATTTTCAGCGTTGCCTGCAGGGTCGCCGACTGATGGGCGGACACCGAGATCTGCTGGCTGAAAGACTCGAACCCCGACTTCTCAATCGAGACGACCTTCGGCCCGGGAGCGACGTCGCTGAAGACGAACTGGCCGTCTGCTTCCGAGATGGTATGCGTTGCAACGTTCCTCGTCAGGTCGGTCATGGTAACGGCCGCATTGGGGATGGCCGCTCCGGCAGGGTCAACGACTTTTCCGTCGATTCTGCCTGCGTTCTGCGCCTGGGCCGCCGATGCGGCCAACAGACTGGAGCAAAGTAATGCAATTGCAAAAACAATCCTGCGCACGTTTTCTGGTCTCCTTCAGATGAGGTGATCGCCTGATCGGAAGAGCGGCCCCGCGGCTCGCTCAATCGAAAACCTCGCTCACACGCACACTTCAGGTTCGTGCCGCAGAACCGGTCGCATAGAGGCGGCGCGATGCTGGACATGAGAAGTCACCCCGCTCATTTCTGAGCGGCTGATGCCTGCAAATTCCCGAGAGCAAACGGAGAGCGGCTTAGAGGACGGTCGCCGGCGGAGGACGGAAGGAGAAGTGAATCAGAGAAGGCGTTCTGCGCGGCCAGATATCGCTCTGTATGGCTAGAACAACCCGGTCAAAGCCAGGCCGCACGGTGCGGAAGAGCGCAGACAGCAGCAACCCGAACGCGGG
This sequence comes from uncultured Acidobacteriota bacterium, assembly GCA_963825195.1. Taxonomy (GTDB): domain Bacteria; phylum Acidobacteriota; class Terriglobia; order Terriglobales; family Acidobacteriaceae; genus Palsa-343. The sequence goes on along the minus strand of CAWGSD010000005.1, from coordinate 62,523 downwards.
GAACACTGCCTGGAGCAGAGGCGCGTGTGTCGAGGCAGTTTCCTGCGCCGCCACTGGCCGTTCCCGTTCCGACAGCAGCTTCGCCACCGGAATCCGCGCATGCTTCTCCGGATGCCTGTGATACAGCGAGCACTTGTATTGCGAGCCCCACACGAAGACCGCCGCAGCCAGCACCATAGCGCCCAACATGGGCAGCGCCAGAGTTAGCTGCTTTCTATGAATTCGCTTCATCGCCATCGAGAGGTGGGACAAACCTGGGGCGCAACAAATGTGTGCCGGGGTGGAACGGCTTTCCCGATTATGCTGGCCCCTCCACGGAACCCCGATGAAAATTCCGTTAACCGAATGAATGCCCGATGAAAAGTCTCTCCCACCTGAAGTTTTCTTGCACTCCTGTCACGTACGCGTGATCCAGGTGTGACTCACCTGTAGTGCGGCGTTCCCCGATTAATGGCACGTCGGAAGTATCGTTCTACGCCACCAGGCTGGGTGGCCCGTGAACTTTCTGGAGGCAGCCAGGGGTGAGGCTCACACATGGTCTTCGACGAAAAGGCCCATCCACAAAGGATGGGCCTTCTTTTTATTGCGGACTGTGACACGAACAACGCACTACGGCGCGCGCAATGCATCGCACACATGGGAGGGGCAATCGGCTACTTGTCGGTCAGGGCTTCTACGCCGGGGAGCTTTTTGCCCTCGAGGAATTCCAGCGATGCTCCGCCGCCGGTGGAGATGTGCTTGATCTGGTCGGCTACGCCTGCCTGGCGGATAGCAGCCACTGAATCGCCGCCACCGATGATGGAGATGGCGTCCTTGTTAGCGGCCACGGCTTCGGCGATGGCGTTGGTGCCCACCGCAAAGCGCGGAAATTCGAAGACGCCGGCGGGGCCGTTCCAGACAATGGTGCGGGCGCTGGCGACGACATCTTCAATGGCGGCGATGGTCTTCGGGCCGATATCGAGACCCTGCCAGTCGTCGGGGAAGTTCACGCTCGAATCCCACGTCTGCGTCTTTGCGTCGGCGGAGAAGGAGTCGGCGAGGATGTTGTCGACCGGCAGCAGCAGGTTGACGCCCCGGGCCTTTGCCTTCTCCAGCGCCTGCTTTGCGACGTCGATCTTATCTTCTTCTACGAGAGACTTGCCGGTGGTGACGCCTTTGGCGCGGGCAAAGGTGTAGGCCATGCCGCCGGCGATGACCAGGGTGTCGACTTTGTCGAGCAGGTTATTGATCACATCGATCTTGCCGGAGATTTTGGATCCGCCAATGATGGCGACGAAGGGCTTCGCGGGATCTTCGAGCGCCTTGCCGAGGTAGTTCAGCTCTTTCTCCATGAGCAGGCCGGCGGCTGATTGTTTTACGAAATGCGTGATGCCTTCGGTGGAAGCATGGGCGCGGTGAGCGCTGCCAAAGGCGTCGTTGACATACACATCGCAGAGTGCGGCCAGCTGCTTCGAAAATTCGGCATCGTTCTTCTCTTCCTCGGCATGGAAGCGGAGGTTCTCGAGCAGGAGGACCTGGCCGGACTCAAGCTGGCGAGCCATCTCCTTCGCGATGTCGCCGATGCAGTCGGGGGCAAAGGCAACGTTTGTCTTCGAGCCGAGCTGGTGGTCGAGCAGCGTGCGCAGGCGATCGACGACGGGGCGCAGGCTGTACTTCAAATTCACTTTGCCTTTGGGGCGCCCGAGGTGCGAGGCGAGGATCAGCTTGGCCTTGTGGCGCAGCGCGTACTCAATGCTGGGCAGCGTCTCTTTGATGCGGGTATCGTCGGTGATTTCCGAGCCGTCTTCGGTAAGAGGAACGTTGAAGTCCACGCGCATGAAGACGTGCTTGTGCGCCAGGTCAAGATCGCGAATCGAAAGTTTTGCCATAAAAACTCCGTCACTCGTGTGGCGCAGAATGAACGACCGCGTCCGCCTCGATCTCCACGCGCCAGGAGGGATTGAGCAGGGCAGCGACCACCACCATGGTTGCCGCGGGACGGATCGCGCCGAAGAACTCGCCGTGGGCGCGGCCGATGGCCTCCCAGTCTTCGACGTGGGTGAGATACATGCGGGTCCGCACTACGTCCTCAAGGCGGGCTCCGGCCTGTTCAAGAGCGCTGCGGATGATCTCGAGGGTGTGCCGTGTTTGGGTGGCGGCGTCGGTAGGCTCAGCGCCGACCGGTCCGGTGCCCGAGACGTGGACATCCTGGCCGACGCGCACGGCGCGCGAGAAGCCGATGATGGGTTCAAAGGGAGAAGTGCCTGGAATATTCAGCCGCATGGAACCTCCGTGCTTCGGGCCCGGACAGAGCCGGGCCCGACGTAAAGCAGCAGGAGTGGATTAGAGACCCTTCTTCGCCAGGAAGAGGATCAGATCGCGAACGCGGTTGGAGTAGCCCCACTCGTTGTCGTACCAGCTGATCACTTTGGCCATGTTGCCCACAACCTTGGTCAGCGGTCCGTCCACGATGGAGGAGCGGTCATCGCCCTTGAAATCGCTGGAGACCAGCTCGTTGGTGTCGTAGCCGAGGATGCCCTTCAGCTCGCCGTCGGCCGCGGCCTTGAGCGCGCCGTTGACGGCGTCTTTGGTGACCGGCTTCTCGGCGACGAAGGTGAGATCGACGACCGAGACGTTCGGTGTTGGGACGCGGATGGCGAAGCCGTCGAGCTTGCCTTCGACTTCGGGAATGACCAGCTTGAGCGCCTTGGCCGCACCGGTCGAGGTCGGGATCATCGACAGAGCCGCAGCGCGCGCGCGGCGCAGGTCCTTGTGCGGGAAGTCGAGGATGACCTGATCGTTGGTGTAGCTGTGGATCGTGGTCATGATGCCGGAAACGATGCCGAACTTCTCGACCAGGACCTTGACCACGGGCGCGAGGCAATTCGTGGTGCAGGAAGCGTTGGAGATGATGCTGTGCTTCGCCGGATCGTACTTATTGTCGTTCACGCCGAGGACGACGGTGAGATCCTCATTGGTGGCGGGAGCGGAGATGATGACCTTCTTCACGGGACCGCGCAGATGGGCCTTCGCCTTGGTGGCATCGGTAAAGCGGCCGGTCGACTCGACGACCACCTGCGCACCCACGGAATCCCAGGGCAGCAGGGCAGGATCTTTTTCCGCAAAGACTTTGATCTTCTTGCCGTCGATAGAGATGAAATCCTCGCCGGCCTTGATGTCGTTCTTCAGATTGCCAAGGATGGAGTCATACTTCAACAGGTGAGCGAGCGTGGCGGGGCTGGTGAGGTCGTTGACGGCGACAAATTCGAGTTCAGGATTGCCGAGCGAGGCACGCAGCACGTTGCGACCGATGCGCCCGAACCCATTAATTCCAACCTTGACGGACATGAAAATCGTCTCCTTACGTAAATGATCTTGTTTGCGTCTCTGTACTCTCTGTGATCCGGATCACCGTGCCCCATTTACAAAGTGGGGCAACTGTCCAAAACGCCCGGAACCACCCAATTTCCGATGCTAGCACCGTAGTCAAGGCAAAAGTGCTTTCCTCAGGGAAATCAGCGGCTTTTTTCTGTGGCGACATTACTTCGGGAAAGCTCCCGAAATGATGCTGAGTCTGGTACCGAAGGCGGCGATGCGTTTGCCGCCCGCCGTCGTCTGTGTTACATCCTGGATATGCGCGAATGGATGCGCGAACGCATGAGAAGACGTTCGAAGCGTGGGCCCAATACTTCGGAGTCCACGGGTAAAATCGGCCAGGAGCTACCCCAGAATCAGCCGGCTCCTCTGCAGCCCTCCTACCACGGCGGCGCCCGCGCGACCGCAGCGCCTGAAACTGACGACGAGCCCGTCAGCGAGCCGGAGCCCGAGTCAGGATTGCCTGAATATGAGCCCGACATCCCTGAAGCTGAACCTGTCAGCGCTCTCGAAGCTGCCAGCAGTGCTGAGGCTGAGGCTCCTGCCCAACCGCCCGAGTCCCCGGCTGCTGCTGAGCCGCCTGCGGGCAAAATGGTCGTCGAAACGCAGCCAGAGTCTCTCTCGACGCCGCCGCCTGCACCGGGCGCGGCGAAGGGCGCCAGGGGCTATGTGGTGCTGACGATTGGACTGCCAGGCTCCGGCAAGACGACCTGGTTCAAACGCCGCGGCGTAACCCCGCTGTCGAGCGACTTGCTGCGCACGCTGCTCTTCGATGACATTACCGAGCAGCGCTGGCAGGGCCTGGTGTTCTCTACGCTGCGCTCGCTGCTGCGCGCGCGGCTCATTGCCAAAATGCCCTGGAATTATGTGGACGCGACGAACCTGTCGCCGCACGAACGCCGGCAGTGGATCAAGATGGCGAAGAGCTTTGGCTACGACGTCCAGGCGGTCTTCTTTGATGTTCCACTTGAAGTTTGCATGGAGCGAAACCGGCGGCGTGAGCGGACGGTGAGCGACGACGCGATGAAGAAGATGGCGGAGCGTCTGCGCGCGCCGGACTTCAAGGAAGGCTTTTCGAAAATTACGGTGGTGCGGGTGAAAGGTGCGCCGTCATCGGGGACTCCGGCGGCGGAAGGGGAGTAGCGAGTCTTTCCTATGCCGAGGAACGGCTAATTAGAGCGAGTCATACACCAGCGCGACAAACGTGTCTGGCTTAATATTCCCCTTTGCCCAGGCCGCATCCAGGTCCGATGTTGGATGCGCCGCAATGGCCTGCTCCACCGTATTGCCGCCCGCTTTCAGCTTTTCCACGCGATCGGCCACGGTGACCAGCATGGCCCGGTAGGTCTTGAGCGCGCCCTTGTCGCCCAGCGGGCCATGACCCGGGACGATCTTCGTACGGTCGTCAGCGAGGGCCAGGACCTGATCCACGCCCTTAATCATGCCGTTGATGGTGCCGCCGCTGGAGAGATCGATTAGCGGATACATACCGTTGAACCACAGATCGCCGGTATGGATGACGTTGCCCTTATTGAAGTGGATGAAGATGTCGGAGTCAGTGTGCGCATCGGGCGTATAGACCATATCCACCTGATCGTTGTTCACCCAAAGTGTGCTGGTATCGGAGAAGGTCTCCTGCGGCAGGCCCGCGTCGGGGGCGGCAGTGAAATGCACGTCGTAGACCTGCATGTACTGAGGCGACGAGAGCCGCACGCGGGTGTTTGCCTGCGCGACGATGAACGCTCCCTCCAGGTGCAGAGCGGCATTCCCGTCGGTATGGTCAAAGTGCCAGTGAGTGTTCACCAGAAGTTTGAGCTTGTGGGCGTCGAGCTTGTTGAGGACGTCCAGCAGTCTCTGGGTTCCGGTGGAGATGCCGGAGTCGATGAGCAGCTTGCCGTCGGGGCCGATCTGGCAGACGATGTTGCCGCCGACACCCTGCAGCAGAAAGATGGTGTCGGTGAGCTTTGTGGTCTTAATAGTCTCGGTGGCCGCCGCCGTGCGAAGCTGCTGCGGCAGAGTTGGATTCGGCTGGACGGCGGGGTTGGTGTTCTGGGGCGGCGTTTGCGGCGTGTTCTGGGTGGCCGCGGGATTGGGCGAGGTGGCAGGCGATGGCGGCGATGTGGGGTTCTGGCCAGTCGCCTGCGCCAGAAGATCGCGCCTCGCCAGCAGAACCGCTGCCGTCGCCATGCCGGACTGCGCTAAGAATTCGCGGCGTGTTCTCATAGGGCCGGTTCGAGCTTTACAGGAGACCCGGCGGCAGATCGAGGCCGCCGAGCATACCCTGCACGCTCGACTTCAGAATCTCTTCGGCGCGACGTCCGGCCTCGTTCACCGCGGCCGCCACCAGATCCTCCAGCATCTCGACATCTGGATGGGGGCCAGTGAGGCTCGCTACCGCTGCCGGATCGATCGTCACTTTCAGGACCTCTTTTTTCCCGTTCATTTTGACAGTGATGGCGCCCCCGCCTGAGGAGGCCTCCACAACCGTTGCGGCCAGCTTTTGCTGCATCTGCTCCTGCATCTGCTTTGCCTGGCCCAGCATTTCCTGAAGCTTCAGAGGGTTTACCATGGGTCCTCAATTACTCAGATTCAGTTGTTCTCCCGCAGGTCGAGAACGCTGCGAATTTCCGCCTTAAAAAGTTCCTGCGCCTTGCGAACCATCGGGTTCTCGAGAGCCGCGGACTGCACACTGCCCGCTGAGGGCGGCGCGGCCACCCTGGCTGGGGCAGCCGAGCCTGACCCGTTTTCGCCTGGCACAAAGGCGATCTTCTGGGTCGCTCCCAGTTCGCGCAGAGTCTTCCTGCAGATAGCCTCGGCCTCTGCGTTGACGGTCAGCGAGAGCATGGTTTTGCGCATGGCCAGCTCAACCTGAATGCCAGTACCCTGCATGGTCCAGGCGCCGGCGTTCATCAGCGCAGCCGCAGTGTTGTGTCCGGCGCTGTCAAGGGCCGCGCAGACTGCTTCACGGATGCGATCGAAGTTCGACTCGTCCGACGGGCTTGCTGCAGTGACGGTGGCCACCGCGGTTTCGGTGGTTTCGAATGCAGGGTCGGCCACGGCGCTTGCTGTGCTGACCGGAGCGTCGGCGAGCGCAACGGGGGTTCGGAGCGGAACATCCGCAACGGCACGGCCGACACTCTCTGCCGGAGACAGCGCGCGGGGCGTGGAATCGGAACCGATTTCACCGACGGTCTTCCGCTCGCGATCTGCCTCAAAGGGTGAAGGGCGGGCTGGCGGCGAGGGACGCTCGGGTGATGCAGGTGGCTGGGGGGCGGGCGAGGAAGCCGGACGTGGCGACGGAGCTGCGGTGCGCTGTCCCAGTCCTGAACCGGCGGCGGACATGCCTGCGACGGAGCCGCGGCTTCCGCTCCCGGGTAGCGGTGAACTGCTGCCCGTATTCCCGGCAGTGGGCAACTGGCTCAACAATTCTTCCACGGGGAGGAGCCGCTGCAGATGGACCAGCTTGATCAGGCCCAGTTCGAGATGGAATCGTTGCTCCTGGCGGTAATTGAGATCATCGAAGGTCCGCAGCATGACCTGCAGGAAGCGCGTCAGGTCCTCTTCGGAGAAGAGCATGGCGGAACGCGCGGCCCGGGCCCGCTCATCGGCGGAAATCTGCAGCACATCGGAGTTCTCGCCGCCGATCTGCGCTATAAGAGCGTTGCGCAGGTAGCGCACGAACTGCCGCGCCAGCGCTGCCGGGCTGTTGCCGGCATTCAGCAGCGTATTGATCTCTTCGATGACGACTGCCGTCTGCCCGGCGCTGATAGCTTCCATCAGACGCTCGAAGACAGTGTTGGGCACGGTGCCCATCAGCTCGCGAATCTGCTCGGCGGCGAGGTGGGCCTTGCCGGCGACCATCGGGGCCGAAGCGATGGCCTGATCCATGATGGAAAGCGCATCGCGCATCGACCCGTCGCCAGCCTCTGCGAGCAGGGATAAGGCCGCGGGCTCCGCATCGAGTGCTTCCTGGACCGCGATGGTCTGGAGCTGCGCCAGGATGTCGTCGAAGCGGACCGCGTGGAAGCTGAAGTGCTGGCAGCGCGAGCGGATGGTCTGCGGAATGTCCTCCGGCTGCGTGGTTGCCATCATGAAGACCACGTGCTCGGGCGGCTCTTCCAGTGTCTTCAGCAGGGCGTTAAAGGCAGCGTCGGTGATCTGGTGCGCTTCGTCGAGGATCCAGATCTTGTACTTGTCGCGCGCCGGGCGGTAGCGGGCCGCCTCGCGGAGTTCGCGAATCTCATCGATGCCGCGGTTGGTGGCCGCATCGATTTCGAGGACGTCGACCGAGTTGCCGGCGCGAATTTCGGTGCAGGAATCGCAGATGCCGCAGGGCTCGGGAGTGGGGCGTTCCGCCGTACCGACGGCGGTGCGGCAGTTAAGCGCCTGGGCGAGGATGCGGGCAATCGTTGTCTTGCCGATGCCGCGATGTCCGGAAAAGATGTAGCCGTGCGCGATGCGTCCCTGTTCGAGCGCGTTCAGCATGGTGCGCGTCACGTGCTCCTGCCCGGCAACGTCGGCGAAGCGCTGCGGGCGGTACTTCCGAGCCAGAACCTGATAAGCCATCGAAAGCTGATTGTATCGCCTGAACGCCGGTGTTGATTTTCCAGAACCAGGACGCAGCAGCAGATCCCAGAGACCTCGCCGCAGACCGCTAAGGAGCTCCGGGATTTCGCGGTGCTTTGTCCAGAAGGTTGATGACGGGGGTGGGATTCAGAAGACTCGCTGATGCCAGGGAGCCGATACCACCGTCCAGAGTCACCAGGTGCGCCTTATGATGCAGCGCGAGTCCCAGCAGGTAAGCATCCGTGATCTGCCGATACCCCTGAAGGCGGCCGCTGCACGACGATAAGGCTGAGAGCAGGTCGATGCCGTCTGGCCAGAAGACGTGACCCGGCTCCATCAGGTTCGAGGCAAGAACCTGGAGAGCTTCATCGACCTTCAATGCCCCGGGGGTAACGCTCGGGTTGGATAACAGACGTACGCAACCCGCTTGAGTAAGAGGACAGGTAGCCCAGTGGCGCCTGCCGGTTTCCAAAAACCATGTGCGAACGATGGAATGATGTTCCTGGCGTGGCCACAGGAGCGCCAGCAACGCGTTCACGTCGAGAAGGTAAGCAGGCTCTACCATTCATCTTCGACTTCGAGCAGCCGTTTCGTGGTCAGGATCGGCGTATCCTCGGGCAGGACAGGCAGGTATATACCGTCAACACACCGGAGCTCCAGCGGGCGCGAAATGCCTTTCCGGATTAAGTCGCTGGCCGCCTTGCCCATGCTCACCCTGCGCTGAGCGGCGTACTCCTTTACCTGCTCCAGGACATCGTCATCAATAGCGAGGGTCGTCCTCATAATACTGAAATGATGTCATGGGGAAAGCTTGATGTCAACTCGGCTAAAATAGCATCAATTGTAAGGTCTGATGATGCTCCAGCCCAGCCATTTTCGCTGCCGCCTCGCTACCGCTGCGGATATTGGGTGGCTACCGGCGCTCATTGAGGCGTCGGTTCGCGGCTTGCAGGCGCAGGATTATTCGCCCTCGCAGATGGATCAGGCTCTCGGGACATGGCTGGGACTGGATACCCAGCTCATCGCGGACCAGACTTACTTCGTTGTCGAGCCGGATGTGGAGTCAGCGCCGGAACTGGATGCCTGCGGGGGGCGGGCGGCGTGTGGGGGCTGGTCGCGGCGACGGACGCCGTACGGCAGCGACCATCGTCCGAACCGCGACGACGCCCTGCTTGATCCCCGCATTGACGCAGCTAAAATTCGCGCCTTCTTCGTTCACCCAGCATGGGCGCGGCGGGGGATTGGCAGCCGGATCCTGGAGTTGTGTGAACAGGCGGCGCAGGCGGAGGGATTCAGCCGTTTTGAGATGGGAGCGACGCTGACGGGCATCCCGCTCTACCGGAGGCATGGCTACGTGGAGCGGGAGCGCATTGAACTGCCGCTGGCGAACGGCGGGGTGCTGCCGATTGTGCGAATGACGAAGGAAATCTGAATACCGCTGCGGGAGGCCGCTCAGAGCCTGGCCTTACGACGTGGCTTCGCTGCGCGGTTCGCAGAGTTTTTTCGATTGGCCTTCTTCGCTGCCCGCGCCCGTCTCCGAATCTCTTCCGGGGAGTACATGCTCCTGCGGCAGTTGGCTGAGCCGCAGTTGCAGGCGGCTTCGTCGTCGTCGCCGTCGTAGAGGTAGTAATCGTAGGTCAGCTCTTCGCCGGGAGGGATGTTGCGAATGGCCATGATCCACACGCGGCCATCGATCTCCTCCGTTTCACAGTTCGGATCGCAGGAATGGTTGATGAACATGGCGGTGCCGTGTCCATCGATAACCGTGGAACCGTCGCCCACGCCGAAGAGATAGGTGGTGGGAGAGTTGGCATACTTCTCGTCAGCTTCTTCTTTGGAGATGCGCGGCCCGGTGTACTCCACGATCTGCCTGCCTTTGGGAATGCGCGCCGTGGTGTAGCAACCCGCGGCATGAATTGCGGAAGAGCGAATCATCAGCCCCATATCGATTGCAGAATACCGCGTTCCTCATGCTGGAGGTGCAGCTTCGGTTTTTCGCACGTAGATTCTGTACGAGGTGGGCGGATAGGAACGGCTTTCGCGCTTCACCCACGTTCCTGCAACTCGATCGGCCGCCAGGGTGTAGTCCTGGCTGAGATAATTCGCAAACTCAGGCCAGCGGGTGATTTTGTCATAGGTATCCGGCCCATTGGGAAAATCCTGCTTCATCACGACGAAGACCTTTGGAGGGTTTTCCTGAAGGGCAGTCCAGAAGCGCCGGCGCATCTGCTCCGTGACCGGGGTCTGGCGCGGAGCCCAGAAATAGAAGTCCACGAGAAACCCTGTGCTCTCCACCAGCTTCATCCGATAGAGCGCATTGATGCATCCGGCGGAGGTGTCCAGACACTGCACGTGGCCGGAAAGGCTGGCACCGCCCTCGTGCTGCAGGTCGCTGCGCAGCATGGTGAAGAGCTGGTCATAGCGCCAGTCGTAGGTGCTGATCTTATAGACGGACATGGGCGCGATGATGAGTGCGCCCGCCGCCAGCCCGATTATTCCACAAAGGCGAAGCACACCGTGCCGGCGCAGTGCATCGCTGAAGTCCAGCGCCATGAGGAGCAGCAGAAATGCCAGCACCGGATAGCGGTGATAGGGATAGCCCTTCCGCTGGCTCAGATAGGAAAAGAAGCCGAGGGCGAGTCCCATCCAGAGCGCAAAGCGCTCCCAGTGCCATGGGGCGGCCGGCTCCTTGCGCCACCGGATCCCTTTGAGGAGGAGCAGCATCATCCACAGCAGGACGAGGAAGAGCAGCGGTGAGATGCTGTGCCGCAGCAGGTAGCCCCAGGGCCGATTGTCGAGCGTGGCGTAATACGGCCACATGCCGCGTATCGCCTGGAGGAAAGCAGGGATGGAACGCTCTTTGATCAGAAAAAGCGCGACAGCCAGACAGGGAAGGATGAGCCCGACGATGCCCCACGCCATATACCAAAACAGCGGCCGGCCGTTTCGCCGCAGAACGATGGCCGCCAGGATCAGAAGGAGGGCCACTGGCGCCGCAGTGGGTTTAATGCTGGTGGCGGTTGCCGTGCAGAAGCCAAAGAGAAACATCCAGCCGGACTGGCTGCGCCGCACCGCATGAAATGCGGCGGCCACCGCGAGCAGCATGAGGACCGCCATGATCAGGTCCCGCTGCGAGGTCTGCGGGATGCCATCGCGTCCGTGGAGCAAAGCAAAGAGGGCGGCAGCAAAAAAGCCGGCAAAACGATCCCAGGGCCACGTGATCCAGAGCATGGCCAGCGCCGCAAGGGCCAGCAGGGTGAAATCGAAAACCCGAAGACCCACGGCGCCGCCGCCGAAGAAATGCACGACCCCCCAGTCCAGCAGATAGGTGCCCGGCATTTGGGCATCTACGATGGTGCGATACGGAGAGAATCCATGGTCGAGCAGTAATACGAGGTAGTGCACCAGGGTAGCGTCGCCGATCAGCGGCCAATGGCGGGAGAAGAAGACAAACAGAACGCAGCATAGCGCGAGAACGGCGGCGAGTCCTGCTCGGAACGCGCTCTCCGGCTTGAGGGAGTTCGTTGATAGCAATGACATCAGCACTATCAGAGTGACATGAAAGCACGACTCCAAACCGCCATTTCCGGGAACCGTGTGCATCGGATGAGTGTCCTGACTGACCCGGACCTGCCGGGGGACGGCAATGTCCGGCCATGGACGCTGGACAGAATCTGCTTCTGCAGGCCCTTTCTATGTGCCGACGCGTCTAAAATTGAGAAAGATGGTGCGCGCATCCATTACGGCGAGTTGTGCGTTGCTGCTTGCCGTGTCCCTTGCAGCGCAGCAGCAGGACAACAACGCTGCGCCGCCTCAGCAGCAGAATCAGAGCAACGCGGGCGATCAGAGGAAGCCGGACCAGCAAAAGGCGGACCAGCAGAAAGCCGATCAGCAGAAGGCGGGCCAACAGAAGAAGGGCTCCGCGGCTCAGGAAAATCCCTTTCCCGAGGGCCAGTCGGAGCAGGCCGCGCAACAGGACCAGCAGAAGGACAGTTCCGCACCCGCGCAGGATGCACCGGCAGCGAACGGCCAGCAGAAGAAGCCCTCAGCAGCCGAGGAGAATCCATTTCCCGAGTCGGAGTCCGAGAAGGCCGCCCATCAGACGGCGCAACCGTCTCCGTCATCAGCTCCGAGCGGCAGCGCACAGCCCGATCAGGACTACAGTTCCAGCCAGGAGAAGCTCAAGGGACTCGATCTGCCGGGCGCTCACGATGCGCGCATTGCCGATGGGGCCGGCGGCACAATCCTGAGCCCGGAAGTCGGGCGCAAGGACACGAAGGTCGGTGAGTTCTATCTGCATACCGGCGACTATAAGGGCGCTTACGACCGCTTTGTCGAAGCCACGAAGGTGGATCCCGGGAACGCCCAGGCTGTGTTTGATCTGGCCGAGGCGGCGCGCCACCTGAACAATCGCGCCGAGGCTGTCCGCAATTACCAGCTGTATCTCAGTGCGGTTCCGGATGGTCCTCGCTCCAAAGACGCCCGCAAGGCACTCAAGGATCTGGGCGTCCGGCCCAACTCCTGAGCAGCCCGGAACCTGCCGTGCGAGCCGGAACCTTGTCATACAGCCGGGAACTGGGGCGCTGTTACTGGAAGGCGGGCCGCGCCATCTCCACAAGATAGATCACGAGCAGGGGAGCAAGAACAAAGTTGCGCAGCACGCTGTCCATGGCGACGCGGTGCCGCGACTCTCGAATCCATGCATTCTTTTGGCCGAGCGCCCGCACGGCCCGGCGCAGAGCCCAGTGCAGCAATACAAAGGCGAGGACAAAGAACAGCAATTCCCAGAGCACCAGGCGCAGGTGGTACGCGAACTGAGCTCCTAACTGACCCAGTGCGAGCTGCCAGGCCGCCGCGGTGCCAACCTGTGCGCGCAGCGCCCGCCACTCTCGTCCCGAGCACGCAGCCCAGATGGCAACGGCCAGCAACAGAACGCGCCAAAAGGTAACGATGATGTCCATCCAGGCTGCGCGTCCCCGCGAGACGGAATTTCCGCGCACCAGAACGTAGCCGCGCAGGATCGCCGGCAAAGCCGCGCAGATCAGCACGGCAACCGGATGATGCTCGATCACTGCGACCGTCTGCGCCCAGAAGATTCCCGTATGGTGCCACGCCAGGGCAAGCGGCGGTGACTCCCTACGGGAAGTGGGCAGGATGAGCATTGCTCGACAGAGTAGCATTGCCGGAGCCCGGCGGCGTGTCTGTTACCGGCGATGCTATAGTTTCCTGCGATCGTAGTGGGCACATTGATGAATCCCGTCCTGCAACAGGTCTGCGATGCTTACGGTGCCGCCCTGGCCCCCAGGCCCGCGGCCTGGTGCCAGCTGCATCCGCAGGGAGATCAGAGTGCCTGGAGTGCGCAGGATCTGATCGAGCATCTGGTGCTGACGATGCGCAACACGCGGCAGTTGCTGGAGATGCGGCTGGAACGCGGCAGGGCGACTCGCCGCCGTCCTGCGCTGGTCGAGCATCTTCGCCGGCTTGCTGTGCTCTCGTTGCGGCGGATGCCGCGAGGCGTAACTGCACCTCCATTTACCTGTCCGGGGCAGACCCACTGGCCGGGCCTTAGCGGTGCTGAACTGGCCGAACGGCTGCGCCAGGAGTTAGCGCAGATGGATCAGGTGATCGAGACGTGTGCGCTGCGGTTTGGAGCGCAGCGAATAGCAACCCATTTCCAGCTGGGGCCGCTCAGTGCCGAGGAGTGGCGGCGCTTCCATGGCATTCACGGGCGGCATCATCTGAGGCAGCTGCACCGGATCGAACAGCGCATTCGGGGTTCGGGGGCGCCGGCAACGACCAGCTCGCCGGGACAGGCCCGGCAAGCCGGCTGACGCTGGGCTTAGTACTTCGACTTGATCGCATAGGTCACCCCCATGGTGAACTGAAACGAGTTCCGCTTGGTGGGGGGAGCGGTGACCGGCGGATCGTTCAGATAACTGTCGATGGTTCCCACAGAGAAGCCGAAGTTTTTATACGTCGGGAACGCGAGCGTGTCCGTTTCCAGCGCCGAATAGGCACGCTCGTTGTTATAGGCAGGCACAAATGACAGAGCCTGGGTGTAGGTGACCAGCTTGAGCTTCAGCAGATAACTGGCCGAGAAGGTCGATCCGATCAGATTCTGGTTGGTCGACCCTGTGCCTGCGATGAAACTTTGTTTTTCGTACTGCACGGTGGCCTTCAGATCAGCTTCCTGCTTGGGTGTTTTGAGCGCCGTCCAGCCCAGGCCTCCGCCATAGATCTGCTGCAGATCCAGGTCCTGGCTGTAGTTGTGATCGAAAGCCGTTTGAGCCAGCGCGAAAAATCGCGGCGAGAGGTATTGGTCGCGCTCCGCATCGTAGTGCAGGATCGAACTCTTGGTGGAGGTGGCGGGTGTATAGACGCCCGCGCTTACGTAGGCCGGCTGCGTGATCTTACCAAACGAACCGCTGAAATCCGTCGACGTGCGGTTGCGCGGATCGAGCCAGCTGACGGTCGGCACGACCCGCACCAGCCCCATGCTGCCGGAAACCGTGTACTGGTTCTGGGTGGCGCTCACTAACGTAGCTCCCGCAGTCGCCGAGCCGTTCCATCCGGCAAAGAAGCCCGGCTCGTGGTAGAGCTGCTTGTCCAGTGTGGCTCGATCGATGATGAACTGGGCGTTCTTGACGGGAATAGGCTGCTGAGCCGGCTGCTGGTTCGACGGGTGTACGGCGACCGCGTTGTTCGTCACCTCCAGGGTCCCTTCAGGAAGATTCTGTGCTGCCTTCTTCCCGCGTGCCTTATCCTGCGTGCTCAGTACCGCAAAACTCTGGGCGGTGTGCAACTCTTTGACCTTGTCCCATGACAAATCGATGTCGCCGAGTGATTCTGTGTGGAAGGTAACTGTGCCCCCCATTTCCTTAACGAACTTTCCGTGCAGCGTATCGCCGTCGCTCAGGACGAGCACATCGGGCGCCGAATTGGCCGTTGCGGGATTGGGCTTACTCTGCGCCACGCACCGTGTGGCGGGAGCGGTAACGACCAAAATGGAAACCGTCAGGACAAAATTGCGGATATTCATCAGAAGTGGGCTCATAGAAAAGTCCTCTCCGGGTGGAGACAGCTGGGGATTCTGGTTGCGTTCGGCTCTGGAGTGCGATGCGCTCCCTGCGCGACAGCGTTGCTGGACCCGCTGGACGCGCCGCCACTTTTTCCTGAGAATAAAACTATGACGCTGACCCGAGAACTGGCCCTGGATTATTTCCGTTCCGACGATCTTATCGGTTTGGGCATGGAAGCCGATGCCGTGCGCAAACGGCTGCACCCGGAAGGCGTCGTCACGTACATCATTGACCGTAACATCAACTATACAAATTTCTGCACAGAATACTGTACATTCTGCGCCTTTTATCGTCCCCTTAAAGGCAAATTAGCCAGCGAAGGTTACATTCTCGACTTCGAGACGATTTACTCCAAAATTGCCGAGACGCTGGAAATGGGTGGCACTGGTGTACTGATGCAGGGAGGGCTGCATCCTGATCTGAAGATCGAATGGTTCGAGCGGCTGCTGCGCGGAATTAAGCAGCGTTTCCCCGAGATATGGCTGCACTGTTTTTCCGCTTCGGAGATTCTCGCGATTGCCGAGTACAGTGAGCTTTCCGTGCGCGATACGATCCAGCGGCTGCGCGATGCGGGCCTTGACTCGATCCCTGGCGGCGGTGCGGAGATTCTCGACGACGAAGTTCGTCATCGCATCGCCCGCCTGAAGTGCCGGACCGATGATTGGGTGCTCGTCCACCGCACAGCGCATCAGCTGGGTATGCGCACCACGGCAACCATGATGTTCGGTGTGGGAGAAACGCTGGAGCAGCGAGTAAATCACTTCGATGTGGTTCACCGCCTGCAGGAGGAGACGGGCGGATTCACCGCGTTTATCCCATGGAGCTTTCAGCCAAAACATACAGCGCTGGGCGGACGCGGCTGGGATGAGGCGACGGCAGTCGAATACCTGAAGGTGCTGGCTATCTCCCGGTTGTATCTGGATAACATCGAAAATGTGCAGTCGAGCTGGGTGACGCAGGGGCTCAAGGTTCTGCAGATGGGCCTGCGCTTCGGCGGCAATGACGTAGGCTCGGTGATGCTGGAAGAAAATGTGGTGAAGGCTGCGGGCACGTCGAATTGCACCACCGAAGAAGAGCTGCGCCGCGTCATTCGCGACGCCGGATTCAAACCCGTGCAGCGGGATACGCTGTACCGGACGATGTTTTTAAACTGAACTTCCCGCAGCAAATTCTCAGATTACAGAAATGCGAGAAACAGGAGATGCGATCTGTCCCGCTAATCTACTTCAGATCAATCTCCCCCGTGATCAGGTGAGCGCGGACTCGATATTCTCCCTCCGCCTCTTTTCTGGTGAAGCTTCTGAAGAAGCCACCCTTGTCTATGCC
This sequence comes from uncultured Acidobacteriota bacterium, assembly GCA_963825195.1. GTDB lineage: Bacteria > Acidobacteriota > Terriglobia > Terriglobales > Acidobacteriaceae > Palsa-343. The sequence goes on along the minus strand of CAWGSD010000005.1, from coordinate 46,198 downwards.
GTAGGCTGAAGCCCGCACCTCCCCGATGAGGACAGAAGCGTCGACTAGGCGGTAATTCCAGGCCTCGGTCGAGGAAATCGTAATCTGCCCCGCATAAAGATCGATGTCCTTATCCCCGGCGACTCCTTCCACCTTCACCTCGCCGGCAGGGGCGTGAATTCTCAGATTGGTTTTGCGCGGGACTTCGATGCGGACCTGAACGTTGCCGTGCTCGATGGGGGCCCCGGTGACCGTCAGCGTGCCATAGTCGTCGCCTCCGGTAAACCGGAGCTCGATGTCCTGAGCGTGCTCGGTATGGTCCACCGTGCAGGAGACGCGGAGAGATTGGGCGTCGGTGCCAACGACCTCGATACCGGCTGGCCGCGAGTCAATCGACAGTTCGGAGCGCGAACGCAGTGCCGCCTCGAGCGGATGCCCGCAGCTACCTGAATCGTCAGCAAATCCAGCGATGCCGCACCCAAGCAAAGCTGCGGCAACTCCGGAGCGTAACCATCTCATGCTGCTGATTACGAGCGCAGCAGGGAAACGGTTCCCGGTGGGCCGGCCAAATTTAATCGAATGTACCCTACCGCACGCCGAGCCGCTCAAAACTCATGGTGCGCCTGCATGTCCTGATATTCGTCGAAGGCCTGGATGGCCTTCAGCTCACTTTCGATCTCTGCAGTTGACGGATGCTTCAGCATCTCCGGCGCATCGGCGAAGGCCAGAGCTGTGACGCCAACCACCGTAGCGCCTAAATCCAGGTCGCGTTGATTGACCTTGTCAAAGGTGTCGCTGGGCTTGTGGTGGAGCTGCATGTACTTCTCGACCTGCGTCCACAACACATAGGAGGGCACGCCCTGAACCAAAAATGGCGCTTCGTCGGTAGAGAAGGTGTGCGTTCCCTCATTGGACATGCCGCCGGCGCCCAGCGACGCGAGAAGAGGCTCAACTGGAGCCAGAGCCTGCTGTTCCTCGTGGCTGCCGAAGGTGTACCAGCCCTCAGGCGGCTCGGAGCCGGAGTCGGTCACGAAGTCGCCTGCGCATTTCGCCATTTCGGCTGCGTGCTCGCGCGCGTAATGAAGCGATCCGAGCAGGCCCTCCTCTTCGCCGCCGAAGAGAACAAAGCGCATGGTGCGCCGGGGCTTGACGCCGCTGGCCATGACCGCCTGGGCAATGCTCAGCACTGATGCCGCACCGGTGCCGTTATCCTCTGCACCGGTGCCAAGCTGCCATGAATCGAGATGCGCCCCGATCAAAACGAATTCACCGCCAGGGTCGGTGCCGGGGATCTCCGCCACCACGTTGTCGACCTTCACATGCGAGCGAACATGATTGGCAAAGCTGAACTCCACTTCGACAGGGCCGCGCGCGAGCAGACGCCGCAGCAACAATGTGTCCTCGCTGCCGAGGTTGCCGACGGGCAGGCTGCTGACCGTGCCGTTGCAGCATGCGAGACCGGCCATGCTGGAAACGTCATTGGTTGCACCGATGCCCAGGATGAGAGCCTGCGCTCCGTCTTTGGCGATCATTGCTACGGTGTCAAGAAGTTTGCCAATGAGCAGGTGGCCACCTGCGAGCAGCGAACTGCGGTCGACGAGCACGATTGCGCCTTTGATCTGCGCGGCCTGCGCAGTGACTGCCTCGGGAGTGAGGCTGTTCAGGTAAAAGACTTTTCCGCGCACGCCACCCGGTGGTGTGGAAACACTCCAGCCATCGCTTTCGATATGCAGCCGCTGCTCGTGCGGGACGAGGATGCGGCCGGTTGCCCACGTCTCCGGCTCCCACGCGTCGGTGATCTCCCAGCTTTCGCGATGCACATTGTGCAGGCCCATGCGGGTGAATTCTGCCGCGGCCCAGTCCGACGCCTTGACGTAATTACCTGAGCCGGTCAACCGCGGCCCGATGTCGTCTGCCAGAACGCGGTCGTACTCGTAGGTTTTGCCAGCCAACATCAGCTGGCCGCCCAGCCGGACGAGGGCCGTGGTGACGGAATCATCCAGCTTTGCGGCAGGTGCTTCAGTTTGCGACCACCCGGCAAGGGGCAAAGCAAGGGCAATCAGCAGCGCAGCGCGACTGCGGTTCATCTCTTCCTCCTTAGGAGCCGGACCAGTGTAGCAAGGGCAAAGCTTCAGAGCAGACAACACTTATTCGTGAATTCACCTCCTATTCACATTGCCAGGCCACGTGCGTTTCAGCAGGGGGCCGGCGAGGAAAAACAGGAACGAAACATCCATGAAATCTCTTGCCGATCCAACACAGCTGCAACCCATCGACAAAAAGGAAGGACTGCTGCAGGTCATCGTCGAAACTCCTGCCGGCAGTCGCAACAAGTTTGCCTACGACCCGGAGCAGGGAATTTTCACGTTGAAGAAGGTACTGCCTGTCGGCATGGTCTTCCCATGGGATTTTGGTTTCCTGCCCCGCACCGTTGGCGGTGACGGTGACCCGATCGATGTTCTGCTGCTTATGGATCAGCCTGCATTTCCAGGGATCGCCGTCCGCGCCCGCCTGATCGGCGTGATTGAAGGCGAGCAGATCGAGGGAAAGAAAAAGATCCGCAACGATCGCCTAGTCGCCGTCGCCGAGGCGACCCATTTCTATGCGAAAGTCCGCAAGCTGAAAGATCTACCCGGCAAGTGGGTGAAGGAACTTGAGGACTTCTTCGTGAACTATCACAGCCTGGAAGGCAAACGATACCGGCTGCTCGAATGCAGAGGAGCCAATGCCGCCATGACTCTGATCCGGAAGGCCCGCAAGGCCGCCTGAGAAAGCGCACCACGCTCATGATGCAACTGGTGGTTCGATTTCTCGTGGGTGGCATGGTGGTGAGCCTGTTCGCGATTCTGGGCGACATCCTGCGGCCCAAAAGCTTCGCCGGCCTCTTCGCCGCGGCGCCGTCGATCGCGCTGGCCACGGTCGGCTTAACCATCCACAAGGAAGGCACGCTGTACGCGGCGCAGGAAGCGCGATCGATGCTGCTGGGGGCTCTGTCCTTTCTGATCTATGCCGCGCTCGCCAGTTTCATCCTGCGGCGGCGCAAAGTGAGTGCGCTGCTGACCACGGTCGCATTAATGCCGGTATGGTTTGGCCTCTCACTGGGGCTCTGGGTTTTGATTTCCGGAAAGCTGTAACTGGAAAGTTCTGACGTGATCGAGATCAGGTTGTCCGCACTGAAAGGAACCAGGCCGCACGAGTATCTCATCCGCTTTTTGTTTGGCGGAGCGGCGACTGTGCTGGCAGGGCTGATTGCCAAACGCTTCGGGCCGGGAGTCGGCGGGCTGTTTCTGGCGTTTCCCGCAATCTATCCTGCGAGCGTCACACTGATCGAGAGTCATGAGAAAGAGCGCATGGCCAGGATCGGGCATGATGGTACCAGCCGCGGGCGCATGGCGGCCAGCATCGACTCTGCCGGTGCCGCGTTGGGCTGCGTGGGCCTGGTTGGATTCGCGTTTGCGCTGTGGCGCCTGCTGCCGAAGCATAATTCCTGGCTGGTCATGATCGCAGCGATGATTGTCTGGACGGGGCTCTCCTGCGCTCTGTGGGTGCTGCGTAAGAACCGGCTCTTCGGACGACGTCCAACGCCCGGCGCCCACGGCAAATCGTAACCCACCGCAGCGCTATGCCGCTCCACAACCCATCCTAACCCCGGCCACAGTCCGGCAGTCAGCAGGGAACGCTAATCCGGAACGACCGGGGAAATCGAGACTGCTCTGAATCGTTCGCGCGACGCGGCGACGGCGATGTAGAGGCCCGCAGCGATGATGAGCGCTCCGCCGAGGAGCATCGAGGGCGTCGGCTTGTCACGCCAAATCAGATAAGACACCAGCGTACCGGTGAGAAGCTGCGTGTAGTGATACTGAGAGACATTGGCGGCGGAGGTGTGCTTGACTGCGATGAAGAAGCACAGGCTGCCCAGCGCGCAAAACACACCCATGGCACAGAGCCCGGCGGTGAGGCGCGGCGTCAGCGGCGCGGCATGCCAGAGCATCAGGCCGAAACCGGCTACGACCATCACGACTCCGGAGAAAAACGTCAGACTTTCGGGGTGCTCTGTGCGGGTCAGGACGCGCGACCAGACCATGTTGACAGAGAAGCAGGCCACGCAGATCATGCAGGCGGTGACGCCGATCCAGTCACCCTGCCGGGAAGAACCAAAGGGATCGACGGCGACGACCACCCCCGCGAAGCCGGTGACGATGGCTACGGCTTTCCGCCAGGGAAGGCCTTCACGGAGAAAGATCGTGGACAGGACGGCGATGACCATCGGAGCCATGAATACCAGGATGTAAAACAGCGTGAGGCTCAGATGGCGCAGGGCAACGACTACGCACAGATTGTTGACCAGATCGAGGCAGGACCGTACCGTCTGCCGGCCCACGTTCTTAGGCCAAAGCGAGGCCAGCTGATGCCGACATGCTGCATACACAATGAGAAAGGCTGCAATGAAGAGGCCGAGGAAAGCGACAATTTCATAGGCGGGGAGGATGGACCTACCTACCAGTTTGATGCTGGTGTCGGCCAGCACCCAGAAGGTGAATCCGGCGACAGCAACGCCGATGGCCTCGATATCGGAAACCGAAGACTTCATGCCTTAATCACAGGTACGCGTGGCCCTCAGGGTTGGCGGGGTTTTCGCACCTCTCCACCTGCAGATCGAAGAGATGCCGGTCACTGGCGAAGATCCGGCAGGCCAGCGTGTGCGGGGAAGCCGCAATGAGGACGCTTTGCTTACGCAAGGATCGGGACGCCGGCGAACTCCGACTGGATCCGCGCCTTCCACTCCCTGGGGCCAGTCTCGTGCACCGACGTCCCCTGTGCATCGACGGCGACCGTCACCGGCATATCCTCAACCTCAAATTCATAGATGGCTTCCATCCCGAGGTCTTCGAAGGCCAGCACCCGCGCCGCGCGGATAGCCTTTGAGACCAGATACGCGGCACCGCCGACCGCCATCAGATACACGGCGTGGTTGTCGCGAATGGCCTCAATCGCTGTCGGGCCGCGCTCCGCCTTGCCTACCATGCCCAGGAGCCCGGTCTGCTCCAGCATCTGGCGCGTGAACTTGTCCATACGGGTCGCAGTCGTGGGACCGGCCGGCCCCATCACTTCGTCGCGCACCGGATCGACCGGGCCGACGTAGTAGATGAAGCGATTGGTGAAGTCCACTGGCAGCTTTTCGCCGCGGCTCAGCATATCGGTCATGCGCTTATGGGCGGCATCGCGCCCGGTGAGCAATTTTCCGCGGAGCAGGAGCACTTCTCCGGGCTTCCAGGTGGCGGCTTCCTCGCGCGTCACCGTGTCCAGGTTGACCCGCCGCGCCGAAGAGACGTCGTGAGTTAACGTGGGCCAATCTTCGAGCGAAGGCGGTTCCAGGACGGCCGGGCCCGAGCCGTCCAGGACGAAATGCGCGTGGCGCGTCGCTGCGCAGTTGGGAATCATGGCCACCGGCAGGTTCGCTGCATGGGTCGGATAATCCCGGATTTTCACATCGAGGACGGTCGTCAGCCCGCCCAGCCCCTGCGCGCCGATGCCCAGCTGATTCACCTTTTCGTAGAGCTCGACGCGGAGTTCCTCGAGGCGATTTTGGGGTCCCCGTTCCAGCAGGTCGCGCATGTCGATGGGGTCCATCAGCGCTTCTTTGGCCAGCAGCATGGCCTTTTCGGCCGTCCCGCCGATGCCGATTCCCAGCATGCCTGGCGGGCACCATCCGGCGCCCATGGTTGGCACGGTCTTCAGGACCCAATCGACGACGGAGTCCGACGGGTTCAGCATGACGAACTTCGATTTGGCCTCCGACCCGCCACCCTTGGCCGCGACCGTGACCTCGACCTCGCCGCCGCGGACCATCTCGATGCTGACGACGGACGGGGTATTGTCGCGGGTATTCCTGCGTGCTCCAGCGGGGTCGGCCAGAATGGAAGCCCGCAGCGTGTTGTCCGGATTCAGGTAGGCCCGGCGCACCCCCTCGTCGGCCATTTCCTGTACCGTCATGGCAGCGTCCCAGCGCACGTCCATACCGACCTTCAGGAAGACGGTGACGATGCCGGTGTCCTGGCAGATGGGGCGATGTCCCTCCGCGCACATGCGCGAATTAATCAGAATTTGGGCGATGGCATCCTTGGCCGCGGGCGACTCCTCGCGCTCATACGCGCGCGCCAGGCTGGTGATGTAGTCGACCGGGTGGTAGTAGCTGATGTACTGCAGAGCATCCGCAATGCTCAGGATAAAGTCTTCCTGCCGAATCGTCGCCATGAGATTTTCCTGTATTCAGGTTAACCGAACGCGGACTCGCGCACTCCGTTGTGCGATTACCATCGTCTAAGCTAAGAGCATGGGAAATCCCGCCCCCGCAGGGGACCAATTTGATGTGCTGGTCATCGGAGCCGGGCCCACCGGCATGTCCTGTGCCATCGAAGCGCAGCGCGCCGGCTTCCGCACGGTGCTGGTCGACAAAGGCTGCCTGTGCAACTCGCTCTTCCACTACCCGTCGCACATGACGTTCTTTACCACGTCGGAATTGCTGGAGATCGGCGACATTCCATTCCCCAGCCCAAATGCGAAGCCCGCGCGGAACGAAGCGCTGGAATACTACCGCAAGGTGGCGCAGCATTACCGGCTGGACGTGCGCGCGTATGAGAAGGTGGAATCGGTTTCCGGCGAAGATCTAAACTTTGAGGTGCGCACGAGCGACACCTTCGATCGGCCGCACGTCTATACGACACGCAAAGTGATCGTGGCTACGGGATACTACGACCTGCCCAATCTGATGAACATTCCGGGTGAGAATCTGCCCAAGGTCGCCCACTATTACAACGATCCGCATCCGTATTACGGCCTGGATGTCCTGGTGGTGGGGGGTAAGAATTCGGCAGCCATCGCCGCCCTGGAACTTTGGCGGCATGGCGCTCGAGTCACACTGGTCCATCGCGGCCCGTCGATGCATCGCCATGTGAAGTACTGGATCCTGCCCGACGTCGAGAACCGGATCAAGAACGGCGAAATCCAGGCGTTCTTCAGAACCTCGGTGACCCGGATCGATCCCGACACGATCACGCTCGACACGCCGGAAGGCCCGCGCGTTTTGCCCAACCAGTTCGTCTTTGCCCTCACCGGCTATCGGCCCGACTTCGAGTTTCTGGAATCGCTGGGCGTGCGTATCGAGGGCGAATTTCGCTGCCCTGCCTGCGATCCGCACAGCCTGGAAAGCAATATCCCGGGCATTTATCTCGCTGGGGTTATTATTGCGGGGGATCGCACCAACGAGATCTTTATTGAGAACGGCCGGTTTCATGGCCGTCAGATCGCTGAGGATCTCAAGCAACGGCTTTCGGCGTTCGCTGGCATTTAGAGGCCAGGTCCCCTGACTGCCGGAGTTGAGGAGAGTTTTTCCGTGCGGCTGTGGCCGCACCGGGTGAGTACTTTGATCATGCGCCTGCCGAGACCACGCACGATTCGCGGCCAGTTGCTGGCTGCGCTGGTTCTCTTCGAAATTATCGCCTTCGGCATTTTCGGCCTGGTGCTGCTGCACCAGCAGCGCAGCGATCTATCGCAGCGTCTGCGCCGTAGGCTGGAGAGTCAGGCGCTGCTGGTGGCGGCACTGGGCCGGATGGCCGTCGAAAGTGGTCATTCAAACGCCTTCGATCGGGTCGTTGCCGACGCCGGAGAGGCACCGAGCGTGAGTGCCGTGCAGATCACGGACATGCAGGGACGTACCCTGGCCAGCACGGACCCCACCATGAAGGACAAACTGGCCCTGTCGGCTCCGGAAAAGTTGATGCTGCGGAAGCTCAGCAAGCCGGTTATCTTTTCCGCCAAACCCGGTACCTGGGAAGCGGTAGCTCCCATCAGTGATCACGGCACAATCACCGATCTGGTGTGGATCTATCCCAACGGCGCCCAGGACCGTCGCGATCTGAGGGCCCTGATGAGCGTGGCCGGGCTGTGGGCGCTCATCGTACTTGCCGGATGTACGGTGATCGCGGTGATCCTCGCGCGCTCGATCACCGGGCAGCTCGATTCGCTGACTCGGGCCACGCGCCGGCTTATTCGCGATCCGGAGGATTCGGGCGCCTTCCCGCTGCCGGTAAACGCTGAGAATGAAGCCGGTGAGCTGACGCTGGCCTTCAATCGGATGGTAGCTGCCATGCAGGACCAGCGCGCCGGCCTGACTGAAACTCTGGCTCTGCTCGACTCCATGCTGGCGAACGCCCCCATCGGCTTTGCCTTCTTCGATCGCAAATACCGGTTTGTCCGGGTCAACCAGTTCTTAGCGGAGATGAACGGATACTCCTTCGCGCTGCATCTGGGCCGGGATGTGCGCGGCATTCTGCCGCCTGGTGCGGCAGAAGAACTGGAGCGGGCCATCGAAAGCGTTTTCCAGGACGGCGAGCCGATGCGCGACCTGGAACTCGCCTGGGAGACAGAGCCGGGTGCAAACCGAAGCTGGCTGGCACATCTCTACCCGGTGCACACCGATCCGGAGACGACCCGCTGGGTGGGCGCGATCCTGGTCGATACTACAGAGCAAAAACGCGCCGAAGAAGCGCTGCGCCGCACAGAAAAGCTTGCTGCTGCCGGCCGCCTCGCCGCCTCGATTGCGCACGAGATCAATAATCCCCTGGAAGCGGTGATGAACCTGCTCTTCCTGATTCGGCAGGATCGCCTGAGTCCCACCACGGCCCGCTTTGCTGAACTGGCCAGCCAGGAAATCTCGCGGGTCTCCGAGATTACGCAGCAGACGTTGCGTTTCTACCGGCAAACCACGTTGCCGGCGCGCACCAACGTGCGCGAAATCCTCGAGTCCGTCATCCGCCTCCATATGGGCCGCATCCAGTCACTGCAGGTGGAGTTGCATCGCGATTTCCCCGAAGATGTCCCGCTCTTTTGTTTTGCGGGCGAGCTGCGCCAGGTTTTCGCGAATCTGATCGGCAATGCGCTCGATGCCATGACTCCCGGGGGCGGCCGGCTTATCGTGCGGGCCCGCGCTGTACGCGAGCCGGGCGGGAGCGGGTTGCGGGTCTCGGTGGCGGACACGGGGACTGGTATTGCCCCCGAGGCCAGGCGTCACATCTTCGAGCCTTTCTTTACCACCAAAGAGGCCACCGGGACCGGCCTGGGACTCTGGGTCAGCGAGCAGATCATCCAGAAGCATCAGGGTACGGTTCGCTTCCGCAGCCGAGCCTCCGGCAGCTCGACCGGCACCGTTTTCACCGTCTTTTTCCCCTCCGAAGGCCTCCAGACCCCTGCCCAGCCCTCCGAAGCGGCCAACCAGCAGGAACAGAACGCGCTGCAGTAACCAGGGTTACCCTCAGGCCCTGCTGTATGGCGTGACGGCGCGGCGAATGCTATGCTTCCGGTTTCCTGCATTCCTGTGGAGGAACCTGACACTTGCTCGCACGCTCCCGCCGCTTACCTGCCCTGATCCTTTTCGCCACTCTGCCACTCTTCGCTGCCGACAAGCATAAGAAGCCGACGCCCGCGCCTGCGGCGGCTGTTGCCAATTCGGACCAGGGCCCTTGGGACGAGCCGCAGCCCGCAGTCGAAAAGCTGGATCTCACCATGTACGCGCGGATTCGCGAGGAGGGTCTGCTGCACTCGCATGTGATGGAGTACGCCTCGGCGCTCTCCGACGACATCGGCCCGCGCCTCACCGGCTCGCCGAACATGGCCAAAGCCAATGCCTGGACGCGCGACCAGTTCACGGCGATGGGCTGCGCGAACGCTCACCTCGACGACTGGGGCGAATTCGGCATGGGCTGGCAGCAGCTCAACACCTGGGTGCGCATGACCTCGCCGGATGCTGCGGTCTTCATCGCCCAGGCCACGCCCTGGTCGCCCGCAACCAGTGGTCCAGTCACCGCCCAGGCAACCTACGTCAATATCCAGGACGACAAGGATTTCGATCAGTATCGGGGCAAGCTGGCCGGCAAAATCGTGCTGCTGGGTGAAATGCGCGCGGTTCCGCCGGTTGATAAGCCCCTCTTTACGCGCTATACGGACAAGGATCTTGAGGAGCTTGCCCAGTATCCCGTCAATGCAGCCAACGGCGAATCGCCCGCGATGCAGCAGCGCCTCGCAGCCTATCGCCAGCGCATGAGCATGGCGGACAAGATCGCGCAGTTTCTGGCTGATGAGAAGGTCGCGGGGGTGATCCGGCCGAGCCGCGGCGCCCCCGACGGCGGGGGTTCCGGCGGCACGTTCTTCGACGACAACGGCGCGGCGCTGGGCCGCACACCCTACATCCGCGGGCATGAGGTCAAAGTGCCGGTCGTGGTCATGGCCATCGAGAACTGCGGGCGCGTTTACCGGCTGCTCGAGCAGCATGTTCCCGTCACGATCGAGATGGACGTCGAGGCTCAATTCAGCGGCGACCATGAGCACGGCTTCGACACCATCGCGGAGATCCCCGGCACCGACCCGCAGCTGAAGGACCAGGTGGTGATGGTTGGCGGCCATCTCGACAGCTGGATCGCCGGTACCGGTGCGACCGATAACGGTGCAGGCTCGGTGGTGGCCATGGAAGTGATGCGCATCCTGAGCGCGCTGCACGTCCAACCGCGCCGGACGATTCGCGTTGCCCTGTGGAGCGGCGAGGAAGAAGGGCTGTTTGGCTCGCGCGGCTACGTGAAGGAGCACTTCGGTTTTGCGCCGCCCTCGACGGCGCCCGACCAGCTGGCACTTCCCGAATTCCTGCGCCGCGCCGCCGGCCCGCTGGAACTGAAGCCGGAGCAGCGCCTGATCTCCGGTTACTTCAACCTGGATAACGGGTCAGGAAAGGTTCGTGGTGTGTATCTGCAGGAAAACGCCGCTGTCGGGCCCATCTTCGCGCAGTGGATCGCTCCTCTGAAGGACCTGGGCGTCACGACTCTGACCCTGCGCAATACGGGCGGGACGGATCACCTGTCGTTCGACGCGGTCGGCATTCCGGGATTCCAGTTCATCCAGGACCCCCTGGATTACGAGACCCGCACCCACCACTCCAACATGGACGTGTATGAGGAACTCCAGGCCGCCGATCTGAAGCAGGCGGCTGTTGTGGAGGCCATCTTCGTCTATAACGCCGCCATGCGCGACCAGATGCTGCCGCGCAAGCCGCTGCCGCATCCGGAATTGCGCGAGCAACAGAATGCTCCGCTGAAGAATCTGTTCCCGGGAGCCGTGGAGGAACAGCCCGCGCCGCAGACCTAGACGGGGCGAAAAGATGGGCCACCGAGGACTGACCAGCCCGTCCCGGTAAGATAGAAACGATGGCCGCTCCTGAGTCCAATTCCCACGGCGAAAAACGCGAACAGGGGGCAAAGCAGCCTGCTGCGGCTGCTGCACCGAAGCAGGGCTCGCAGGACGAGGAGATTCTCGGCAAGGCCTATGACAGCCGGCTGATGCGGCGGCTGATCACCTATCTGTATCCCTACAAATGGCCGGCGATTATGTCGATTGTTGCCATTTTTCTGAAGGCGGGCGCGGATATTCTGGGCCCCTATCTGACCATGGTGGCCGTGGATCTGTACCTGACGCCGGCCACGCAGAAGACGCCGGCAGCAGTGGCCGCGGCAGCGGCGCGAGGCGTGCAGGGGCACCCGTGGGCGGCACGGTGGCTCAGTCCGTACGCGAACGGCGGAGCATGGACCGGCATTACGGAGCTGGCGAGCATATGGCTGGGCGCACTGATCTTCAGCTACGGGCTGGAGGCGCTGCAGACGTGGCTGATGCAGTGGACGGGGCAGAAGGTCATGTTCGATCTGCGCAGCCAGATCTTTCGCCACCTGCAGCGGATGCATATCGGCTTTTACGACCGGAATCCAGTGGGACGGCTGGTGACGCGGCTGACGACGGACGTGGACGCGCTGAACGAGATGTTCACGTCGGGCGTGTTCGCCATTTTCGAGGACGTCTTTGTGCTGGCGGGGATCGTTTTCGTCATGCTGCGCATGCAGTGGTGGCTGGCCCTGATGGCCTTTTCTGTCCTGCCGCTGATCCTGCTGGTGACGCGGATCTTCCGCAAATATGTGCGGGAGTCCTACCGGCGGATTCGTGTGGCGATTGCGCGCATCAATGCGTTCACCCAGGAGTACGTGACGGGGATGTCGCTGGTGCAGCTGTTCAACCGGCAGGATCGGGCATTCCGCGACTTCTCGGCCATCAACCACACGCATCTGGAGGCGTTCAAGGACAACATCATGGCCTACGCGCTCTACTACCCGGCGGTAGAGCTGCTGAGCTCGGTGGCGATTGCGCTGATTATCTGGCTGGGCGGCGGCGGCGTGCTCCGGCATACGGTGATGCTGGGCACGCTGGTGGGGTTTATGCAGTACGCGCAGCGGTTCTTCCGGCCCATTCAGGATCTGAGCGAGAAGTACAACATCCTGCAGGCGGCCATGGCAGCGAGCGAGCGGGTCTTCAAGCTGCTGGATACCGCGCCGGAAATAGTATCGCCCGCGCAGCCTCGCGCGGGGGATGGCTCGGGGCGGATCGAGTTCCGCGATGTCTGGTTTACCTACCAGCGACTTGATGCGGAGCTGCGGGCGCGCATTGCGGTGGCCAAGCCAGCTGATTTGGCAGCAATGATGGACGTCGAGTGGGTGATGCGGGGCGTTTCCTTTGTAATCGAGCCAGGGCAGACGGCGGCGATTGTGGGGCACACGGGCGCCGGGAAGACCACGATCATCAGCCTGATGATGCGCTTCTACGATGTGCAGCAGGGGCAGGTGCTGGTGGATGGCGTGGACGTCCGGGAGCAGGATCTGACGAGGCTGCGGAAGCGTTTTGGCGTGGTGCTGCAGGATCCATTCCTGTTCAGCGGCACGGTGGCGGAGAACATCCGGCTGGGCACGAAGAGCATTACCGACGAGGACATGCACGAGGCGGCGGAGCAGGTGAATGTCGATGACTTCATCCGCACTCTGCCCAACGGGTATCACGAGCCGCTGCGGGAACGCGGCGCGGGGCTGTCGACGGGACAGAAGCAGCTGATTAACTTTGCGCGGGCGCTGGCCCATCGGCCGGGGATTCTGATTCTGGACGAGGCGACCTCCAGCGTGGATACCGATACGGAGTTTCGTGTGCGGGCCGCGCTGGAGCGCATGGTGGAGGGCCGAACCTCGGTAGTCATCGCACACCGGCTTTCAACCGTGCAGAGGGCGGACGTGATTCTGGTGATGCATCGGGGGCAGCTCCGCGAGATGGGCTCGCACCAGGAACTGCTGGCAGTAAAGGGAATTTACTGGAAGCTGTATCAGCTGCAATACAAGGATCAGGAACTGGGCGAGCCGGCAAGCGGGCTTACACCGACGCTGGCGTAACCAGCTAAACAGCGGATAGCTGGAAACCGGTTAGCTTAGCTTCGGTTGGCTAAGAGGCGGTTAGCTAAGAATCGGTCAGCGATTCGATTGGTGGAAGACGGCCACGGTTTGGATATGGGTGGGTTTGAAGGCTTCGGGGTATTTGAGGCCGAAGCCGAGCAGCCGGTCGAAGGCGATGTGAATGATCCAGATGACGGCGATCCGGGCGCCGTAAGGGGTAGACGCTTTCCAGGCGGCGAGGGCCAGCAGTGCCGGAACCACATAGGTGTGCGCTGAGTTATAGAGGGTGGCCGCGAAGCGAGGGTAGCCTTTGACGAGATATCCGAGGAGTGCAAGGTCCGGGGCGAGAAATAAAGCGGTGAAGAGGGGCCAATGCCCGTGCAGCGCAACCGAATAGCAGATAATGCCTGCGAGCAGCACGGTGAACGCTTCCAGGCGCAAAACCAGATCGGGGCGTGTCAGCATGGGGGAAGCATAATGCACCGAGCGGGCGACCGAGTCCTGGCGAGATAAGGAAATGGAAGCGAACGGCGCGCCAAAGATTTTTCTGTCGGCGGGGGAAGCGAGCGGCGAACACTACGGGACGCTGCTGATTCCCGCACTGCGGCGTCTGATTCCCGAGGCGGAGTTTCTTGGCCTGGGAGGGCGGCGCATGGAGGCGCTGGGCTTTCGCCCCGTCGTCCGTTCTGAGGACGTCGCCGTCATGGGCATCACCGAGGTAATTCGGCACATGCCGCGCATTTATGGGGAGTATCGGCGGCTGAAGGGATCGATTGCTGTGGAGAAGCCGGAGGCGGCCATCCTGATCGACTTTCCCGACGTGAATCTGTCGCTGGCACGGCACCTGAAGCGCCAGGGAGTGCCGGTGATCTATTTTGTGAGTCCCCAGCTGTGGGCGTGGAAGAAATACCGCATCCGCACGGTGCAGCGGTACGTGGACCGGATGCTGGTGATCTTTCCCTTCGAGGAGCGCTTTTACGATGACCATCATGTGCAGGTAGAATTCGTCGGCCATCCTCTGGCCGAGATGGACCCGCCCTCTGTCAGCCGGGCTGATTTTGCTTGCCAGGCCGGGGTGGATGCTTTCAAACCATGGGTTGGCCTGCTGCCGGGGAGCCGGGGCAAGGAGATACGGCAGAACCTGCCGGAGATGGTCCGCGCGGCGGGCATGCTGGGGTCGGACTATGAGTTTTTGCTGCCCCTCGCCCCCACCCTGACCGCTCCGCAGCGGGACCACATCCGTCTGCTGCTCTTGGAACTGCTGGCGGCCGAAGCGCCGCCGCCACGGATCGTCTTCGTGGAGGATGCGCGGGCGGTGCTCGAGCATGCGCGGGCCAGCGTGGTAGCCAGCGGTACGGCCACGGTGGAGGCGGCGCTGATCGGCAATCCGTTCGTCGTGGTATACCGGATTTCGCCCCTGAGCTATGCGGTGGCGAAGCGGGTGGTGAATGTACCCCACGTGGCCATGGTGAACCTGATCGCGGGAAAACGCATCGTACCGGAACTGATTCAGGGTGACTTTACGGCCCAGGAAGTCGTCTCACACCTCAGACCGCTGCTGGACAATGAACAGGCGCGGGGACACATGCAGGCTAACCTGCGAAGGGTGGGGCAGATGCTGCGCGGCGAAGAGAGCGCCATCGGGCGAGTGGCCCACGTGACGTGCGAGATGCTGAGGGAAAGAATCCACGCTTGAGAAAGACAGAATCCGGATCCATGATGACGTTGCGAACGAACACCCTGATCCTCCGCGGCGGAGCGTGGCGCAGTGATCTCTTGCGCAGGCATCTGATGGGCGGACTGATCGGCAGACTTGGCGCCGGCATGGCAGTCGTGGTTGCCGGTCTCTTCCCGGCCGCCCCTTTGTGCTTCGCCCAGACGGTTCCACCGAAGCCTCTGATCAACATCACCGCCTACACTATTGACGCTGAGATCCATCCGCAGGACCATACCCTGGACGCCACGACGCAGGTGGCTTTCACCGCGCTGGAGGATTTGCCGCAGGTGGCCTTTGACCTGCATGGCGCGCTGCGCGTCGACAAAGTGTCCGACGCAGGAGGCGCGGCGCTGAACGGGGAGCGTGGTCCGAATGCGACCCTGGTGGTGACTCCGCAAACGCCGCTGCCTAAAGGACAGTCAGCCACCTGGACATTTCATTACTCCGGAGAACTGGAGAGTGGCAATGGCGGTCCGGTGGAAGGGCTGAAACTGGCCTACGTAGGCGACCCCATTAGCTATCTGCTGTATGCGGCGCGATGGTTTCCCATGACCGGCTACACGACGGACCGGTTCACGGCGCAGATTCATGTCAAGGCACCGGCGGATTACCGCGTGATCGGCAGCGGCAGCACGGGCAAGCCGAAAGCCGCAGGCAACGGCGAGCAGGAGTGGGACTTTAACTGGGATAAGCCGGGGTTTCCGGGAACCATCATCGCAGGTAAGTTCGATCCGCCGGTTTCCGTCCAGGGCGCGACGAACATTCGGATTTATACGACGGCTGCCCATAAGGCGGCGGCCGCCGATTACGCCGGCACGGCGCTGCGCGAGTTCGCTTACTTCACCAGCACCTTCGGCATTCCCGAGTCGACGCAGCTGAACGTTGTGGAGCTGCCGGACGATACCGTACCGTCGTTCTGGGCGCCGGAGATCGCAGCGGTGGCCGGGTCGCGCATCGGGGGCAGGAACGAATTTCGGTTGCTGGCGAATACCATTGCACACCAGTGGTGGGGCAGCGAGGTAAGTCCGGCGGCGCTGAACGACGCCTGGATTACCAACGGCATGTCGCGCTATGGCGAGCTGATGTACCTGGAAGACGACGCGGGCCACGGTGCACTGGATACCGCCATTCAGGACGTTTCAGCGGGCGCTCTGGCCTACGACACGATTCCGTTGTCGAGCGCGGGCACGCTGCCCCCCTATTCGCCGCAGTTCCAGTCGATGACGCTCGAGAAGGGCGCGCTTGTCTACCACATGCTGCGCTGGGAGGTGGGCGACGAGTGCTTCGACAAGATCCTGCGGGCGGCGGTGAGCCAGTTTAAGGACAAAGGCATCCGAACCGGCGAATTTGAGCGTGTCGCCGAGGAGCAGTGCCAGCAGCAGCTGACACCGTTCTTTTCGGAGTGGCTGGATGGCACGGGTGCGCCTGAATTCAGCAATAAGTACGCCGTTTACCGTCTCGGCAACAACAAGGGGTTCCGCACTATCGGCGAGATTCAGCAGGATATGGACCTGTTCAACATGCCGATGGACCTGCGCGTGGAGACGGAAGGCAAGACGGAAGACAAGCGCATTGAGGTAGTCGGCACGGATTCACAATATGTGATCGATACCTTCGGACGGCCGCGGCGCATCCTGATCGATCCCGATGACTGGGTGCTGAAGACTACGCCGGATATGCAGGTGCGCGTCGCGATCCTGCGTGGCCAGCAACTGGCTGCGCAGGGCGATACCGGCGGAGCCCTGGCGGAATATCAGAAGGCGCTGAAGGCGAATCCGCAGAGCTCGCTGGCCAGCTACCGCATCGGAGAGCTGCTCTTCGGGATGCGAAACTATCAGGCCGCGGTCAATTCGTATCGTGATGCGCTGCGGGGCGACGACGAGCCGCGCTGGACAGAGGTCTGGAGCCATATCGCCGTCGGCAAGATCTTCGATTTGACCGGCCAGCGGGATCGGGCCATAACGGAATACCGCGAAGCCCTGCAGACCAACGACAATACAGCAGGCGCGCTGAACGAGGCGCGGCACTGGATCCAGACCGCGTATAAACGGCCGGATACGGATTGAGCAGGGGTGAGGAACCCCGTCCCGTCAGGATATACTGAACTCGACGTATATCCAGGAGGGCGCGATGCGGGTTGCAAAGTGGGGCAATAGCCTGGCGGTCCGACTGCCGACTGCGGTGACCGAAGCTCTGGATCTGAAAGAAGGAGATCAGATCGAGATTCGCGTTGCCGGCACGAGGCGATTTGAAGTCAGCCGTGATCGCAGCCGCGAGGAAGCCATCGAGCGCCTCCGGAAGCTGCGTCGTCCTATGCCGCCCGGTTTTAAGTTTGACCGCGAAGAAGCGCATGCCCGCTGATTCGTTTTTTGACACGAGCATCCTCATGTACGCGCTGGCTCAAAGGGACCGGCGCTCCGATGCAGTTGACAAGCTTTTGCTGTCCGGCGGTTATATCAGCGTTCAGGTTCTGAACGAGCTTGTTGCCGTCGCCCGGCGCAAACTTCACATGCACTGGGAGGATATCCTGGCGGCAACTGCGGCGATCCGATCGCTGTGCGAAGCGCCGGTTGCGCTCACGGTTGCCATGCACGATGAGGCGCTCAGGATTTCCCAGCGATACAAATACCACATCTACGATTCTCTGGTGATTGCCGCTGCCCTCGAGGCCGGCTGCGCCGTGCTTTATTCAGAAGACATGCAGGACGGACAACTGATCGAGTCAATCCGGATTCGCAATCCATTCCGGGGCTTCTGAACTACACGATCCGCTTCCTGCTTCCGACCAGAACTGGTCTCCTCTATAGGTTTGTGGCCTACTGCGTGAGCCCCGCTTCGTGGGCGGGTCTCATCCGTTGGTGCTCAGAGCTTTCCGGGTTGATGAGACCAGTTCTAGAGTCCTTTGTAACTTCCCCCATCGACGAGGATCGTTTGCCCTGTAATACTGGCCGCTGGCTCAGAAGCCAGCCAGACAATGGTTGCGGCCACCTCTTCCGGCGTGGCCATCCGGCCAATGGGGATCTCCTTCTCTAACTCAGCCTGCACCTGCTCGAGAGGCAGATTCCGATTCTTCGCGCGCGTTTCCAGCAAGCTGCGCGAGCGATCGGTGGAGGTAAATCCGGGGCCGACATTGTTGACCGTAATTCCGTCGCGTCCAAACTGGCCGGCGAGGGAGCGGACCAGACCCATCATGCCGGCGCGGATTGCATTCGACAGAACCAGTTCAGGCACGGGTTGCTTGACTGTATAAGACGTAAGCGTGACGATGCGGCCCCAGTGCCGGCGCTGCATGAGAGGCAGAACGGCCTGCGCGAAACTGATTGCGGAACGAAGGTTCAGCTGCCAGGCGCGCTCCCATTCGTCCATGGTGGTTTCGAGGAAGGACTTGGCGGGCGGCCCTCCGGCATTTGGGACACAGATGTCCACGCGTCCCAGCTGGGCGTAGGTCTCTTCAACAAATAAACGAACGGCAGCGTCGTCCGAGACGTCGAAGGCACGGGTGAAGGTTGGCACACCAAAGCGGCTTCGGGCTTCTTCCGCCACGCGGTCGAGCTCCATTTGACGACGGGCGCAGAGGGCGACGCCGGCACCTTCGGCGGCGAAGGCAAGAGCAGTGGCGCGGCCAATGCCGGAGCTTGATCCGGCAACGATAGCAACCCGGTCTTTCAGTCCTGTTTCCATGCGCCCTATGATATTCCAGACGGTCCGCCAGGCAGAGTGACAGGACCGCGAATGGAGGCGTCAATCTTGTCAGATAATAAGGACCTGCAGTACACCGGCTTCGACAGGATTCCTGTCGAAACGCTGAACCCGCTGATCGACCGGCAATTCGTCTATGGAGAGCGGACGATGTTGGCGCGACTGCTATTGCGCAAAGGCGCTATTGTGCCGAAGCACAGCCACGAGAACGAGCAGATTACCTACATCCTGGAAGGTGCGCTGCGGTTCACGATGGGCGATAGCCAGGTCATCACGGTGCGAGCCGGCGAGGTACTGGTGATTCCATCCAACTTGCCGCACTCGGCCGAGGCGCTCGAGGATACATTGGATCTGGATGTATTCACGCCGCCGCGCGCTGACTGGATCGCGAAGACGGACGCCTATCTGCGACAGTAACCTGCCGTGGCTGGAGGCAGGTCCGGGCTCAATATTCGCCGCTCTGTAAGAAACGACTTGCGCAGGAATATAAACTTTTGAGCCTGAGTCACCGGGAGTAACCGGCGACTCAGGTCAATGCCTTCACGAAACGATATTTCATCCATGTAAAACCAGGCAGAGAATTACTTCTGCGCGGATTTCTGCTTGGCCCAGCGCCTCTTCTGCGCGGCGGCGATGCGAGCCCGCGCTTCCGGGCTCAGCACCCGTTTCTTGCGCGGCCGGTTGCCAAAGGAAGTAGTGGTAGTAATGCGGGATCCGCCTGCGCTTTGCAGCAAACTACGAACCTTTTCGAGGCGGCTGATCTCTTCGTCAACTGCGGCTATCAATTCTTCGCGGGACATTTTTTCTCTCTTATCTTCGGTTTGAATGTATCCGGGGAACGGATCCAGCATTACTACCATAACAAAATGTGGTGAATTGTCACAGAATTTTCTCGATGTCAAGACCTCTCAAAAATCAGCTCTCTTAGTGAAAAAAGCGAGTGTTACTGATCAGAAATGAAGCAGTAACTAACAATTTGCGGATTTTTCTCGCTATTGTAAGGCCCCATTTTCCGTCCTGAACCACGATGGATGCGTGCTCACCCTGAAACGAGTGGAAGTACCACGCCGGCTGGCTACGGGCGGAGTTACTGCAGTGGATGTACAAACCGGCCCCGGGGTCGCCTTGCAGCGCGGATGGGCCGCTTGTGCCCCGCATATCCTCATAGAACTGGGAAAGTATCAGATACGGCTCGCTGAGACAATGGCCGAGCGCGAGGCCGCCTGCCGCCTGCGATTCAAGGTGTTCAATCTCGAACTGGGCGAGGGATTGGCTGCCTCTTACGGAAGCGGTATGGACCAGGACCGCTTCGACTTATTTTGCGATCATCTGATCGTCGAGGATAGTTCGCGCGGGGAAGTAGTAGGCACTTATCGAATGCAGTCGGGATGGACGGCGGGACAGAATCTCGGTTATTACAGTGAGCAGGAGTTCGACTTTGCTCCCTATGAGGGTATGCGCGGTGAAGTGCTGGAGCTGGGCCGAGCCTCCATCGATCGCGATCATCGCAGCAGCGAAGTCCTGACCCTGCTGTGGCGCGGCATTACACAGTACGCGCGCTTCTACCGGCTCCGCTATCTGATCGGCTGCTCCTCTCTCAATTCCCAGGACCCGCGAGCGGGCTGGTCGATGTACCGGCAACTCAGCGGCTTTCTTGCATCCGCGCCGCTTTGCACCCAGCCCACACGCCGGTTCGAATTGCCGGATGAGCATGTAGGGGCGACCGAAGAAGTAAAAATACCGAAGCTGCTGAAGACGTATATTGCAGTGGGAGCGAGAATCTGCGCAGCGCCTGCATGGGACCGCGAATTCGGGACGATCGATTTTCTGACGCTGCTGGATCTGACCCAGCTGTCACCGGCGGCGCGAAGCCGCTTCCTGCCGGGGTCGGAGGCATCGCCGGCGCCTGCCGAGCCGGTCTGCGCCTCCTGATCCTGTTTTTCAGTCTGACTGAAATCGCAGTGCGATTCGCTGCGCTGCGCGTGCGGCGCGGGTCGCAGTTGCAACTGCAGGACCGCGCCCAGTGGCTGCATGCGTCCTGCGCCATGATCCTGCGGCGTTTGGGAATACAGACGGTTTCCAGGGGAACGCGTCCTGCCCAGGGGCTGATCTGCTCCAATCACCTCAGCTATCTCGATATCCTGGTTTATGCGGCCGCGCTGCCGTGTGTGTTTGTCTCCAAGCGCGAAGTGGCGCGCTGGCCCGGTATCGGATTTTTTGCGCGGGCGGGTGGAACGATCTTTGTAGATCGGCAGAGCCGCGTCGGCACCGACCGCGTAGCTCAGCAGATCGCGTCGGTGCTGGAGAGAGGTATCCCGGTGCTGCTGTTTCCGGAAGGAACGAGCACCGATGGGAACAATGTGCACCGCTTTCATCCTTCGCTGCTGGAACCGGCGGTGCAGCTGGGTGCAGAGACGACTGCGGCGGCGATTGGTTACCGTGTGCAGGGCGCACCGGAGCAGGACATGTGCTGGTATGGAGACGCGGCCTTCACGCCCCACCTGGTGCGGACCATGACGCGGAGACATATTGCGGCGGAGGTAGAGTTTTATCCGAGCCGTAATATCTATGGAGAACGAAAAGCCGCCGCGATGCAATTACGGGAGCAGGTGCAGGCTCTGCGCACGCGCATGGCGAGAGAGACGGCGCAGCAGAACGCCTGATGGCAGAGAGAGTTACTCCTCGCTGCTCGGCTCCTCTTTCTTTGACAGTTCCTGAAGTTGCCTGCGCCAGTCGAGGGAATCAACGAAGACGCGTGATTCGCGCCAGTGCTCGCGGACGAGGACGTGGAGTTCGAGATAGACGCGAGTACCGAGCAGCTTCTCGATGGCGCGGCGCGCTTCGGCACCGATTTCTTTTAGTTTGCTGCCACCTTTGCCGATGAGGATGGCTTTTTGTCCCTGGCGCTCGCAGTAGATGGCGGCGGAGATGCGCGTGACCGGGAGCTTGCCGTCCGGGCGGGTCTTTCCGGAGGGTGGAGGAGGAGGTTCTTCGAATCGCTCGACGACGACGGCGGAGGCGTAAGGGACTTCTTCGCCGGTTTCCACCAGGATGCGCTCGCGAATGAGTTCAGCGACGAGGAAGCGCTCCGGCTGGTCTGTGAACTGGTCTCTGGGGAACCAGCGCTGGCCTTCCGGCAGATACTCGGCGAGCTTGTGCAGGAGCAGCCTGAGTCCGTCACCCTTCTTTGCGGAGACCGGAATGACTTCGGCGAAGGAGTGCAGGGTGCGGAGGCCGTCAATCAGCGGCAACAGGCGGTCTTTGGGAACGAGATCGATCTTCGTGATGACGAGGAACACGGGGCAGTCGACCTTGCGGATCATCTCGAAGGCAAGCGCTTCTTCACTGGCGCGGTCGAGGCGGAGGGGTGCGGCCTCGGATTCGGGTGGATTCTGAGCCCCAACCTCGCCTGGGTCCGGGTCAGCATCTTTGGTATGTGCATGGGCCTGCGCCTGGCGACGGACCGCATCGATGACCAGCAGGACGACATCGCGTGTCTCGAGGGCTTCATGAATTTCGTGCATCATGCTGCGGTCGAGCTGCGAGGCCGGCCTATGAATGCCGGGGGTATCGACAAAGACGATTTGTGCGGCAGGGTGGACGCCCTTGCGTTCGGGCACCTCCGCGATGCCGTGAATGCGGGTGCGCGTGGTTTGGGGTTTGGCGGTGACGATCGCCACCTTTTCGCCAATGAGCGCATTCAGCAGCGTCGATTTGCCCGCATTGGGTCGGCCAATAATGGAGACGAAGCCGGAGCGCAGTTTCATAGCGGATGCATTCAGATTAACTGGGGTTGCGGCAGACGGGAAATGCGCAGGCGATTTACGCGGCGGTCGGACGAGGCGAGGATTTCGAAGCGCAGCCCATAGCCCTCGACGACTTCGCCGGGTTGCGGGATGCGGCCGGCGGCTTCACTGACCAGTCCGCCTACGGTTGTGGCCTCCACGTCTTCAGGCAGATCGACTCCACCCAGGATGTCCTCAACGCGATCGATTTCGAGATCGCCCGGCACCACCCACGCGCCGCCGGGCTCTTTGGTCACGGCCGAGCTGTCCTCGTCCTCGTGCTCGTCGCTGATGGCGCCCACGATCTCTTCGAGCAGGTCCTCGATGGTCACCAGCCCGGCCACGCCGCCGTACTCGTCAATGACGAGGCGCATGTGCTGCTTCTCGCGCTGCATCTCGCGCAGCAGCTCGTTCACCTTCTTGGTCTCGGGCGTGAAGGTGGCGGAGCGCTCGATGTCGGCAATAGTCTGGGCGTGCGCTTCCGCGTCTGTGATCTGCAGCAGGTCATGGGAGAAGGCAATGCCCGTGATGTTATCCAGGGTTCCGCTGTAAACCGGCACACGTGAAAAGGGATGGGCGCGGATTTGATCGAGAAACTGCTCAAGGGTAAGCGTATCGGGCACGGCGAAGATAGCGGGACGCGGGGTCATCACTTCACGCACGACTTTATCCCCAAACTCCACTGCGGATCGCACTAATTCGCGGTCGCTTTCTTCCAGAATGCCCTCTTCTTCACCCGCTTCGATGAGCGCGTCGACGGCCTCGGCAACGGGTGATTCGCTGTTAGTTGTGGGGTGCTGCTCAGCCAGCGCGGCTATCGACAGCAGAAACTGAACGAAGAGGGTGATGGGCAAAACCAGCCACAACAGGATGCGCAGCAGCCATCGCCAGCGGACGATCCATTCGCCCCGGGTGCGCGTGAAGATGGCAAAGGGCAGCAACCGGTTAAACAGCACGATGACCACGACAATCCCAAGAATGACCTGCGCGATCTCCGGGGTCGTGACATGGTCGACCGCCCGGTCCCGGTCGAAGAGCAGCATCCCGAAAATAAGCGTGAGAAAGGCCAGCGAGAGGTGCATGAGGATGGCCGCGGAGAGCGCGACGCGGTCGCGGTTCATGCCCAGGCGCGGCTCCACGCGCTGCTCCCAGACGTCGATGTTCTCCTGAAATTCGCGGGCGAGGAATTTCCCCATTTCGGAGTAAAGGCGGTCAATGTAGGAGGCGAAGGTGAGCGCGACCAGCAGCAGCATGATGAGGATGGCGGGGCCGATGCTCATGACTGGCTCCGCTGCGACCAGGTTCGTCGTGTTGCCGGTTTCGCACTGCGCTCGATCAGACCAGCATGGAGGCCGAAGCGGCGGCGCAGCGCGGCCTCTTTGCGGGCCATCTGGCCGGAGTCGGTTTCGTGGTCGTAGCCGGCAAGGTGGAGGAGGCCATGAAGAATCAGTACCTGCAATTCGGCTGAGAGCGGGTGAGCCGCTTCCTCTGCCTGGCGCGCGGCGGTTTCTACGGATATGGCCAGGTCCCCCGCCAGCGCCTCCTGCCCGTCGAAAGACGCGGGGGCAGGGAAGGATAGCACGTCGGTCGCCTTGTCTTTGCGACGCCAGGTCCGATTCATCTGGCGAATATGCCGATCAGTGGTGAGCAGGATGGAAACCTGGCCACGCAGTCTGACGGCCTGGACGGTCTCTTTCAGAAATGCTGTAAGGAACCGCCGCCGTAATCTGCGGCCGAATTGGGTTTGTATCGCAGGTTCAATGACGATCATGATCGGGTGCGGCGGCGCGTGAGCATCTCCTCCGGCGCACAAACAACGCAGGAGGGCTTGCGCCCTCCTGTCTTCATGGTAACGCTAACGGCGTTCGGCAGAGCCAACTTCGCTGTCGGCGGGTTATTGGGTCGGGGGGACGCGGACTTCGTCTCGGTCGTTTTCCTGTTCGACGAGGGCGAGCGGGAGTTCCTCCTGCCGCGCGCGCCCAAAACCCTCGTAAGCGCGGATGATGCGCTGGACGAGGTGATGACGCACGACGTCGCTGTCTTCGAAACGGACGAAGCGGATGCCTTCAACTCCGTCGAGGACGTTCATAGCCTCCACCAGCCCGGACTTGCGGGGATTGGGCAGGTCGATTTGCGTGACGTCGCCGGTAATGACGGCTTTGGCATTGTTGCCCATGCGCGTCAGGAACATCTTCATCTGCTCACTGGTGGTGTTTTGTGCCTCGTCCATGATGATGAACGCGTCGTTGAGGGTGCGGCCGCGCATGAAGGCCAGCGGAGCTACCTCGATCACGTTGCGCTCCAGCATTTTGTCGACGCGCTCCGGCTCGAGCAGGTCGTAGAGAGCGTCGTAGAGCGGGCGGAGATAGGGATCGACCTTCTCCTGCAGGCTGCCGGGCAGGAAGCCGAGGCGTTCGCCTGCCTCGACGGCAGGACGCACCAGGACGATCCGGCTGATCTTCTTGGCCAACAGCGCGGCAGCGGCCATGGCCACGGCAAGATAGGTTTTGCCGGTGCCCGCCGGGCCGATGCCGAAGACCATGTCGTTCTGCTCGATGGCTTCGACGTAGCGGCGCTGGTTCAGCGAGCGGGGCTGCACCATGCGCTTGATGCCGGCGGAGCGCTGCTTGCCGCTCTCGGCGAGGCTGCGCAGCGAGACGGACGGATCAGCGGTGACGAGGCGCAGCATGCCGTTGAGCTCGCCGTTTTGCAGCAGGATGCCCTGCCGGCGCAGCGCTTCGTAATCCTGAAAAATGCGCTGGACGCGCGTAATGGCGTCGTCCGAGCCCTCCACCAGCACGGCATCGGATTGCAGGTCGATGCGCGCATGGAGAGCATCCTCCATGAGTCTCAGGTTTTCGTCACGGGTCCCGAACAGGGGCTCAAGATTTGGAGTGATCTCGAGATGTTTTCTCATCAGGCGAGGAATGGACCTCCGGACGTGGCGGTGCGAAAGCCACGCGGTTGAAAGTGCACTGTAGGGGGAACCGGCACTGGCCGAATCCGATGTCGCCCCACAACGGTTGGATGCTCCAGACCGTGTGAACGAATCGGGTTGGCAATCGGCGCCAAATTAGTAATATTGCCGCCAGAGTAGCCCGGGTTTCTGCCGCAGTCAATGGGGATTCTTTGAATATCTCCGGAATTTGCGCCGAAGTGGTACAGGGAGGAGATGTCTGACCACTTCGGCTCTGTCGACCGTGGGTCAGCGTGCTGCGACCGCCGGTTCAGATTTCGCGGCGACGTACTTGTCCAGCACCGGCAGAAATTTTGCCAGCCACTGTGGATGCGCGGGCCACGCGGGAGCCGTGACCAGATTGCCGTCTACCACCGCCGCGTTCATTTCGACCGGCAGGTAGGTACCTCCCGCCAGTTCCACTTCAGGCGCGCAGGCGGGATATGCGCTCACCTTGCGGCCTTTCAGCACGCGGGCCGCCGCCAGCAGCTGGGCGGCATGGCAGATGGCGGCGATGGGCTTGTTTTCTTCGGTGAAGTAGCGGACGATCTCCAGCACCCGCGGCTCGAGGCGCAGGTATTCGGGTGCGCGGCCACCGGGCAGCACAAGACCGTCGTAGTCGTCCGGCTGAATCTCCGCGAAGGTGGCGTTGAGAGTGAAGTTGTGGCCACGCTTTTCGGAGTAGGTCTGGTCGTCCTCGAAGTCGTGAATGGCGGTCCGCACCGACTGGCCGGCCTTCTTGCCGGGGCACACGGCATGCACAGTGTGACCAACCATCTGCAGCGCCTGAAAAGGGACCATGGTTTCATAATCTTCTGCGTAATCGCCGACGATCATCAGCAGCTTTGCCTGGCTCATTTGGCAGTCCTCCACGTTCCTTTAATGATGCTCGCGTTTACGGTCAGGATGCGGGGGATTCGGATCGTCCGCCGCAGGACAGCCTGGCAGCCCCAGGCAGGAGGCCCGAAGTGGCTCTCGGCAGAAGTTTCGTCGAACTCTCATGAGGAGACAAGCTCATGATAGTTGACAAAGTCAACTATATCCGTGCATGCTGTTGCTCATGGACAATGATTCCGGGCAGGCCGCAAATCTGGCCGCGGATGCCGCCGCTTTCCGGCAATTCAATCGGAGCTATACACGCTTCCTCGGCACCCTGAATGACAGCTTCCTGCGCACGGAGTACAGCCTGGCGGAAGGGCGCGTGCTGTACGAGATGGCGAATCGAAAAAAACCGCAGGCGAAAGAGATCAGCGAAGCTCTGGGCATGGATGCGGGGTATCTCAGCCGCATTCTGAGTAAGTTTGAGAAATCGGGTCTGGCGGAACGGAGAACTTCAAAGCGAGACAGCCGCGCTGCCGATCTGCTTTTGACAGCCAGGGGTCGAGCGGCCTTTCGCACCCTGAACATGCGCGCGGAAAACGAGGCCCGAGCCGTTCTGAAAGACCTTACTTCTGCCGAACGCGCCCGATTCATGGGCGCCCTGCAGACGATCGAACAGATTGCTCTGGAGAAGGCGAAGGAAGGGAAGACCTTCACATTACGCACGCACCGACCCGGCGACATGGGGATGGTTGTCGCGCTGGAGGGAGCCGGGTACGTCGAGCAATTCGGTTGGGACGGCACCTTCGAGGCGCTGGTGGCGAAGATCGTGGCGGAGTTCATTGCGAACTTCGATCCCCCGCGGGAGCGCTGCTGGATCGCGGAGATCGATGGCCGGCACGCAGGCCATGTCTTCCTCGTGCGGCATCCCGAGAGGCCGGATACCGGCAAGCTGCGGTTGCTCTATGTCGACCCCTCGGCGCGCGGCTTGGGCCTGGGGCAAACGCTGGTGACCGAGTGTATCCGCTTCGCCCGCGAGGCCGGCTACCGCCGCATTACGCTTTGGACGCAAAGCATTCTTGCGGCGGCGCACCGGATTTATGAGCAGGCCGGCTTTCGACTGGTGCATGAGGAGCCGCACCACAGCTTCGGTAAGGACCTCATCGGCCAGACATGGGAACTAGAGTTGTCATAATGTCGGCTATCCCTTCCAGGCGCCCAGCTCGCGGCGCAGCAGCACTATCTGCCCGAGGTGATAGCTGGTGTGTTGACCGGCCAGCAATACCTCTCGCAGCAGCGTCTGTCCTTCACCCCACGGAATCGTTGCGTACAGATTGGAATCTGGATTTCCCACTAATTTGACGAAATCCGCGATGTCTTTCTTGAGAGCTGCTACGGAGGTATCCCAGCCGGACGCGTCTTCCGGCGCCTCTTCTTCAGGCCAGTAGTGTTTCGGCCACTCCGGCTGAACGTAGTTGGGATTGGTGGAGAAATCCAGGAGATCGTGGAGCGCGATGCGAATATGCTCCAGGAGTTGCCACGGAGTGTGCGCAGCGCCTTTTGGTTTGGCTCCGCGCAGCTTTGCGGGAAAATCGTCCAATACAGCTTTCAAATCCGCGTGGGCGCTGCCTCCACGCAGAAACTCAATCAGCTGGTCGCGCAGTGCGCGATCCTCGGCAGTGCTCATCAGAGTTCTCCTCTTTGCGGTAGGATGCGCAGAGGCGCGGCTCCGACGTATTTCCGCATGCCTGATCTCGTGCAGACGCTATATTTTCACGAATGCAAGTACACAGGAGAGCGCACGTCAGGAGCTGGCAGCCGGTAGCGCCTCAGCCATCTCATGCTCGCGCTTTTCCGCGAACAGATTGCCAATGCGGCGAATCTGTGCACCAACTCCGCGCAGCTTCTCCTCGATGTGCTCGTAGCCGCGATCGATGTTGTAGACGCGGTCGAGGATCGATTCGCCGTCGGCCACCAGGGCCGCCAGCACCAGAGATGCCGAAGCGCGCAGGTCGGAACACATCACTGCGGCGGCGGAAAGCGGTGTCTTGCCCCGCACCGTAGCGGTTCGTCCGTCCACGCGAATATTGGCGCCCATGCGCACCAGTTCCTGCACATGCATGAAGCGGTTTTCGAAGATATTCTCTTTCACCAGCGACGCGCCTTCAGCCTGCGTAGCCAGGGCCATGTACTGCGCCTGCATGTCGGTGGGAAAGCCCGGATATTCCTCGGTGGAAATGTCGGCGGCTTTCAGCTGCCCTTCGCTGCGCACGCGGATCTGGTCGCGCCCCAGGATGTCGACGCGCGCTCCGGCCTCCTGCAGTTTCCCGATCACTGCAGCCAGGTGCGCCGGGTTGCAGTGGCTGAGGCACAGGTCGCCGCCGCTGATGGCGCCGGCCACCAGGAACGTTCCCGCCTCGATGCGATCGGGGTTGATCCGGTGCCGGGCGCCATGCAGCTTCTCGACGCCCTGAACACGGATCGTTGAAGTACCCGCGCCTTCGATCCGGGCGCCCATGGCGGTGAGCAGAGCGGCGAGGTCGGTCACCTCGGGCTCCCGCGCGCAGTTCTCCATCACGGTCTCGCCCTCGGCGAGCACTGCGGCCATCAGCAGGTCTTCGGTCCCGGTGACAGTGATCTTGTCGAAGACAATGTGCGCACCCTTCAGGCGCTCTGCGCGGGCCTCGATGTAGCCGTGCTCGTAGCCGATCTGCGCGCCCATGGTTTCGAGACCCTTGATGTGCAGATCGATAGGACGCGCGCCGATGGCGCATCCGCCGGGCATCGATACCCGCGCCAATCCGGTGCGCGCCACCAGCGGCCCCAGCACCAGGGACGAGGCGCGCATCGTCTTCACAATTTCGTACTTCGCCGTCGGATCCGACAGGACACGGCAGCTGATCGTCGTCCGGTGTTGCGCCCGGCCGTAGCCGAGCTCCACTTCGGCACCCATTGAGGTCAGCAGCTTGCGCTCTGTCTCGATGTCGCGTACCTGCGGAATGTTCTCCAGCACGACTTCGTCTTCGGTGAGAATCGCCGCTGCCATGCAGGGCAGTGCGGAGTTCTTCGAGCCGCTGACCCGGATGGTGCCGAGGAGCGGATTGCCGCCGCGAATCACAAATTTGTCCATGGCTGTACCTTCAGTTTAAATGCGCTGCCTGGGGAAAAAGATGCAGCCGCCGGTCGGAATTACGCGAGGATAGCGGCGCTTATTTCTCTGCCGGAGGGTTATTTCTTTTGTGGCTGCGCCGCCGGTGCGCTTTGCGCGTCGTCTTCGGTCCAGATCACTTCGCCGGGACGCGCGTAATGCAGCCGCTCCCGTGCCTCATGCTCGATGGCGTCAGGGTCATTTTTCAGCTGCTGGACGTGCTGCTGCAGACGGGCATTATCTTGCTGGAGATCAACAATTTTCTTCTCGACGGCCCGTCCTTCGGCGCGCTTTTGTTCGTACATGTTGACGCCATTTTCACCGAAGAAGCCGTGATAGCCAAAAAACAGCGCTGCCAGGATAGCGATACCGGTGGCCAGGCGCCGCCGCATACGGTACAGCACTCTGGCTCCGCGGCCCAGTGTCCGCCACGCAATCGACGTTTTCGGAGGAATGTTGGCACTGCTCACTTCTTTGTCCCTTCTGCTGCCTCGAACGCTGCCCACCGGTCCGGATCACGCCCGGTTCTACGCCATCACCCAATCTTTCGCCGCCTGGCTCAGCGGCTCCCGGTCGCTTTCCTTCCGCGCTTCGGAATACACCCGAACCACGGGCTCGGTTCCGCTCAGCCGGTAGGCGACCCACGATCCGTCCGCCAGAATCAGCTTGAGGCCATCGGTCCGCACCACCTCCGCCACCTTGCGACCGCCCAGCTCGGTCGGATCGGTCCTTATCTTCTCAGTGAACTTTTCCTTTGCCTCGGGAGTCAAGCGAAAATTCTCACGATTCGGATAATAGGAACCAACTCTGGTAAACAGCTGCTGCAATTGTTCGCCGAGGCTCCTGCCCCGGACCGCCACCATTTCGGTCGCGAGCAGGCCCGCTATCACGCCGTCTTTCTCCGGAACATGGCCGCGGATGGTCAGGCCGGCGCTCTCCTCGCCACCAATCACGATCTTGTCCTCGTTGATGAGCTCACCGATGTACTTGAACCCCACCGGCGTCTCGTACAGCGGAATCTTGTATTCTTCAGCCAGCGCGTTGATCAGATTTGTAGTCGCCACCGATTTGGCCACGCCATTTCTCCAGCCGCGCGTCTCCACGAGGTAATCGAAGAGCAGTGCGATGATGTAATTCGGCTGAATGAACGTCCCATCCCTGTCCACAATGCCGAAGCGATCCGCGTCGCCGTCTGTGGCGATCCCGATAGCCGCGCCCGTCTCCTTCATCTTTGCTTTGCAGTCGCCCAGCAGATGATCGTCGGGCTCGGGCGCATGGCCGCCAAACAGCACGTCGCGGTAATCGTGGACCGTCGCGGTCTCCACACCGTGCTCGCGCAGAATGTGGCAGCTGTATCCGCGTGCCGCCCCCCAGAAGGGATCGAAAACCACCTTCAGTCCGGACTTTTTGATGGCCTTGAAGTCCACCAGCTCGCCGAGGCGCTTCAGATAATCCGGTTTGACGTCGACCTGTTCGTATTTCACGTTAGAATCGGCCGGCGCGTCCACGTCGCCCAGCGCCTTCACCCTGGCCTCAATTTGCTTCGTGACCTCGGGCAGGGCCGGTGCGCCGTCTGGCGTCGAGTACTTGATGCCGTTGTACTCCGGCGGATTGTGCGAGGCGGTGAAATTGATCGATCCCCCCGTCTTCCGCTGGCGCACCGCATAAGCAATCGCCGGGGTCGGCGCCGGATCGGGGATTACCAGCGGCTTGACCCCGTTCGCAGCCAGCAGCTTCGCCGCTTCGGCCACGAACATTTCGCCGAGGAAACGCGGATCGCGTCCGACCAATACCGTTTTCGGTCCGGATTGCGAAGCCACATATTGCGCGATACCCGCCACCGCGCGCCTAATATTGCTCAGGGTGAAATCTTCCGCGACAATTGCGCGCCAACCCGATGTTCCAAACTTAATCTCGGCGGTCATTGCATTTTCCTCGTCAGTCGCTGGGCTTATGATGCTGCCATCCTGAGTCTCAGTCGTATTCCCAATCTGCACCGATGATTGTACCTGCCACCGACGCCCGTATTGTGATCACCACCACAGCCTCGCGCGAAGAAGCCGAGCGCATCGCGCGGCTCCTTGTCGAGGAGCAAATTGCCGCTTGTGTAAATCTGTTGCCCGGCCTCACCTCCGTTTACCGTTGGCAGGGCGAAGTGGAAACCGCAGAGGAGACCCTGCTGGTCATCAAAACCACCATCGGCAATCTGGAGGCGGTGGACGCCGCACTGCGCCGGCTGCATTCGTATGAGGTTCCGGAGCTTTTAGTCCTGCACCCGGAAGCCGGGAGCAAGGCGTATCTGGAGTGGATTGCGCACTCGACCGTGTCGCGACAGTAGGAAGGCGGCGCCAGGCAAGGCAACCAGGCAAAAAGAGAAAAGGGGTACAGGGAAGCTCCCCTGTACCCCTCGCTGTGTCGACCGGACCCGGACCTATGCTTCGCCTGCCCCGTGACACTTCTTGTACTTTTTGCCTGAGCCGCAGGGACAGGGGTCGTTGCGTCCTACCTTCTCTCCGGTTCGGCGCTGCGCCGGAAGTGACCCATCGCCACTGCCGGCCATCCGTGCGTGCTCCAGTTCGCGCTTCTTTTTGCGCTCGAACTCGCGCTCCAGCTCATCGATCGTTGTGGAGGGGGCGCGCGTGGGAATCGGAATGGGCGGCGCCGCCGGCTGGCGATGACCGTTGCCGTCTCCCACGGCCGCCGGTAATCCGGGCCGGGCCGCGCTGGCCGATCCATCGGCAGACGCCACAGCGGGCGGAGCCGGAATCGCCGGCCGCGGGTGCGACGGAATCTCTACCGGCTGCCCGTCCGGACCCACAATCCGCATCAGGAAGAGGAAGCGGACGGTGTCTTCCTGGAACCGCTCCATCATCGCTTCGAACATCTCGAAGGATTCCTTTTTGTAGGCCACCAGAGGATCCTGCTGCCCATAACCGCGCAGACCGATCCCTTCCTTGAGGTGGTCCATATTCAGCAGGTGGTCCTTCCACAGGCCGTCGAGCACGCTCAGCATGATCATGCGCTCGTGGAAGCGCATGGCCTGGTCGCCGATGAGCTGCTGCTTGGCGTCGTACTTATCCTTGAGCCGCTCGAAGAGCGTCTCACCGAGCTCGTGGCGTGTCATGCGCGATGTGTCGACGCCCTCGGCGTTCAGGTCGAAGCCGAAATGCGAGACGAGTTTCTCGTTGAGCCCCTTCCAGTCCCACTGGTCCGGGTGAACCTTCTCGCTGGCAAATTCGTCCAGCGTCTCGCTCATGATGTTGGGAACATAATCCTCGACAATCAGCTCTTTCTGGTCGAGGCCTTCCAGCAGCTGGTGGCGCAGTCCGTAGACGGCCTCACGCTGCTTGTTCATCACGTCGTCGTACTCGAGCAGGTGTTTGCGGGCCTCGAAGTTCTGGCCCTCAACGGCTTTCTGCGCCGCTTCGATCCGGTTGGAGATCATCCGCGACTCGATCGGCATGCCTTCTTCCATGCCCATCTTCTGCAGCAAAGTGGAAACCCACTCGCGCGCGAAGATGCGCATCAGATCGTCTTCGAGCGAGAGGTAGAAACGCGATGCCCCCGGATCGCCCTGGCGTCCGGCGCGGCCGCGGAGCTGGTTATCGACGCGCCGCGATTCGTGCCGCTCCGTGCCGAGAATGTGCAGGCCGCCGGCCGCGACCACGGCCACGTGTTCCTCTGCCGCGGCGGCGGCGTGTCCGGCGTAGACGCGGTCCCAGTTCTCCTGCGAGGTCTCGAACTCCTGGCCCTGGTAGTAGAAGCGAAGCATGCCCGGGGCAGCCATGGGACTGATGGCGCCTTCGGCCGGGCTGATGGCGCGCGCCAGGCTCTTTTTGACCAGTTCCTGACGAGCGACGAAGTCGGGATTGCCGCCCAGCAGAATGTCCGTACCGCGTCCGGCCATGTTGGTGGCGATCGTTACCATGCCAATCCGGCCCGCCTGGGCAACGATTTCGGCCTCGCGCTCGTGGTACTTCGCGTTCAGCACTACGTGGCGCACGCCCTTGCGCGCCAAAATCTGCGACAGCAGCTCCGATTTCTCAATGGAGGTGGTGCCTACCAGCACCGGCTGCTGCTTCTCGTGCAGCTGCGCAATCTCGTCAGCTACGGCGAAGTACTTTTCCTTCGCGGTCCGGTAGACCACGTCAGGATTCTCGATGCGCAGCATCGGCTTATTCGTGGGAATCACCACGATGTCCAGCTTGTAGATGTTGTCGAACTCAGCCGCTTCAGTCTCCGCGGTGCCGGTCATGCCGGCGAGTTTTTTGTAGAGGCGGAAGTAGTTCTGGAAGGTGATGGTCGCCAGCGTCTGGTCTTCGCGGCGGATGTTCACACCTTCCTTGGCCTCGACCGCCTGGTGCAGCCCGTCGGACCAGCGGCGTCCCGGCATCATGCGTCCCGTGAACTCGTCGACGATGATGACCTCGCCGTCTTTCACGACATACTGCACATCGCGCTTGTAGAGCGTGTGCGCTTTGATAGCCGTCTCGACGTGGTGCTTCAGCTCCCAGTTTTCCGGATCGGCAATGTTGCCGATGCCCAGAAGACCTTCGATCTTTTCCCAGCCTTCGTCGGTGACGGAGATGGTCTTATGCTTCTCGTCAACCACGTAGTCGCCGGTCAGGATTTTCTCTTCCGGGCTCTTCTCGATCTCCTCGCCCTGCTCCAGCGAGGGAATGATGCGGTTCACCCGGACATATTTGTCGGTGGTTTGATCCGTGGGGCCGGAGATGATGAGCGGCGTCCGCGCCTCGTCGATCAGGATCGAGTCCACTTCGTCGACGATGCCGTAGTAGTGCCCGCGCTGCACGCAATCGGCCAGCTCGAACTTCATGTTGTCGCGCAGGTAGTCGAAGCCGAACTCGTTGTTGGTTCCGTAGGTGATGTCCGCGGCGTAGGCTTTGCGTCGCTGGTTGTCGTCGAGATCGTGGACGATGACGCCAACGGTTAGCCCCAGGAACTCGTAAATTTTTCCCATCCACTCGGCGTCGCGTTTGGCCAGATAGTCGTTGACCGTGACCACGTGAACGCCATGTCCGGCCAGGGCATTCAGATAGCAGGGAAGGGTGGCGACCAGCGTTTTACCTTCGCCGGTTTTCATTTCGGCGATCTTGCCCTGGTGCAGCACCATGCCGCCGACCAGCTGCACGTCGAAATGGCGCATGTTCACGGCACGCCAGCCCGCCTCGCGCACGATCGCAAAAGCTTCCGGCAGAATGTCGTCCAGAACCTGCTTCTCGGCTGCCTTACGGGCCTCTTCCTCGCTGATGCCTTCGAGAGCCGCTGCGATGCGCGCGCGGAACTCGGCCGTTTTGGCACGTAACTGCTCGTCGCTCAGAGCCCTGATCTGCGGCTCCAGAGCATTGATGTCCTGCACCCTGGGCAGCAGGCGCTTCACCGCCCGCTCATTGCTGGTTCCAAATATCTTTGTGAGAATTTTGGTGCTCAAAGTCGAATCCTTTGGCAGTTGCCTCGGCAAATGCTGTACCCGGAAAAACGTACGCTGGCGCCGGAGGCCGCCTATTCCGCTCAAAAGAGAGGGTCCTCTATAAGTGTAGTCGAGGTGCGCCAATTCTGCTTTGTGCGATTCGGCTCGCCGCGGCCCGGAATTTTCTACAGCCGCGGACCGATTCGCATCGTCGGTGGTGCAGCAGCGAGTTCAGCTCCAAACCCTTCCCGGTTGTCCCATTTCCTTTCAGGAGTAGTACTTGAAGAGCCTCTTTGCAACTCCCACGACTTTACCCTCGCCTTCGCTCGGCTGGTGCCTGGGATCGTGTATTCGCGCTTGGCGTTCAGCTGGTTCTGGGTTGGTTGGTGGCCCTGGCTAGCCTGGCCATGTTCAGGCAGGGCCGTGAAGGGGCTGGCGCGCTCTCAATCGACGAGGCGATCGCGAAATCGTAAGCGGACGGCGGGGCAGAGACCCACGACAGATGAGGCCCTGCCGCACCTATAAATGAAACAGGTGGGCCGCTCCGTAAACCAATCCCAGGGTAATCGTGGCAATCGCGATTTCCCCGATCAGCCCCACCACAAAGGGCCGAGCCCCCTGTCTGCCCAGCTCGCGCAGATTGCTGCGTAATCCCACCCCGGCAAACGCCAGCAAAAAGGCCCAGCGCGACAGGTTGCCGATCGAATTCGCCTGGGCTTTGGTGAAGAAGCCAATCGAAGCGAGCAGGGAAATTAACAGAAAGCCCAGCACGAACTTGGGAAACTTCCGCCACAGGAAGGCTGCTTTGTTGGTCACCCGCTCAGCCTGCCCCTTCGACGCCCAGTAGGCCGCATACCCCAGCACCACAAACCCGATCAGCGCATTACGGCAGGTCTTCGCCAGCACCGCCATCCTGCCGGCCGCGTCGGAGTAGATGGCTCCTGCCGCCGTGGACTCCGCGGTATTGTCGACGGCCAGCCCGGCCCAGAGACCATAGGCGCGGTCGCTCAGGTGCAGGGTATGCCCGATGAGCGGGAAGGCCACCAGGGAGATAGCGCCCAGGGCCAGGATCGCCGCAATGGCGTAAGAAACATCGTCCTCGTCGGCGTCGATGGCGCTGTGCGATGCCAGGATGGCGGATACCCCGCAGATCGAGGAGCCAATGGCCAGCAGGGAAACCAGCTTGGGTCGGAGTTTAAAGCCGCGCCCCAGCAAGGTCATAAAGATCAGCGAGAAGACCACCTCGATGAAGACCAGCCCCAGCGAAATGCCGCCCAGGTGCATGAGGTCGCCCATCAGGAAGCGTGCCCCGAGCAGCACGATTCCGGCCTTGAGCCAGAACTCGTAAGTAGCCGCGCCTGCGCGAAACACCGCCGGCACGCCCACGGTATTGGAAATGGCCAGACCCAGCAGAATGGCCCACAGGACATATTCGATATTCGGCAGCACCAGGTGATGCGCCTTTCCGAATACGGCAATGGTGTGCTCGATCAGCTTGCCCGCATATCCCACCGCACCCAGCAGTAGAATCCCCGGAACCATCTCGAGGAAACGCCGCGGCAGCGAGACGCTGCGGGGCTGGGGCAGTGCAAGCGAACCGGCCATGAGCGTCCGACTTACCAGGGAATGGTCCTGACCAGACCGATGCGGACGATCAGAGCAGCAGCCAGGCCAAGCAGTACGGCCCAGCCATCCAGCGTAATGCGGCGTGACGATGATGGGGTCATAACGAATACTCCTGAGAGGGTGGCGAACGGGAATCGCCTGAAATTGATGAGGAGAATTGCCCTGCTAAGGCGCGGGAGAGCGGAAAACTAGCGACAACAACAGCCGGAGAGGCTGCAGGGCACGAAACGGGACGCGAATTGGAAATCGCGGTTCATGCAGTTCTTTGTTTTTAACACGGATTTCGGTCAGACTGCAAGCAGGGGGCGCCCGCGGGCGCCCCCTTGGCTCAGGGTAGCCGCAGCACCAGTCCGGTGCTGACAGTGGTTGGATTAAAGCTTTGGTTCAGGCTCTGCACCCCGCCCCAGGAGTACTCCGCCACCCGCCAGTCGAGGCGGGGAAAAATGGTCAGGTCGAGGCCGACCACCGCCTGGTAGGCGAATTGTGTCCCGTTCGTCTGCGCGGATCCCTGACCAATCTGCACATGGGCCACGCCCCCCAGCACTTCGGCATAGGGCATCAGGGGGACCACATGGGGATGCAGCTGCACGCGTGGCCCGATCAGGCCGACATCCTCCTCGGTAGACCCGGAGCCGAGGAACGAGGCGCGCACATCAACCCCGGCCCTCACAAAAGGCACGCCCCAGTGATCGTAATAAAGGCCGAACATCGGCCCGGATTGCCACCCGACATTGGGTTTGTGAAAGTCAGACGCGCTGAATGCCGCATAGATGCCGGTCTGTGCACGGGCAGAGCGCGGAACAGCTGCAAGCACAACGAACAGGAACAGCAGCTTCTTCACGAGACTAATCTCCTCCAAAAATGAACAAACAAAAGGAGCGGAGTGCAGCGACTCCGCTCCCGGTTAGATGCGTATTGATCTGTTTACTTCAGGCGCGCCATCACTTCTTCGAGCACCTGCTTCGTCGGCCGAGTGCGCTCCTGCGGCAGAGTGGCCAGTGGCTCGTCCACGATGTTCAGCAGCTCCGTGAAGGCCGGCTTTTTCGTATCGATGTAAAACACGCCGGTCAGAACGTCGCCCTTCTCGTGCGCTTCCATCAGCGTTTTGACGGCGTGGGCGCGATCCGTCGGGTCGTAGTCTTCGTGCAGCTTTTTGAGACGCAGGCTCGATCCGTCGTGCATGGTCACGTCGATGGTCGTGCCCGGATCGTAGGCCACATCGATCTCCTCAAAGTGGGGCACAAATCCCACTTCGCTGATCGCCTCTTCGTGCTCCTGCATGTACTTATAGCTGCGCGTCGAGCCTTCGTGGTCGTTGAAGGTCACGCAGGGAGAGATCACATCGAGCATCACCGTGCCTTTATGGGCGAGGGCCGCCTTGAGCATGGTCAGCAGCTGCTTCTTGTCCCCGGAGAAGGAGCGGCCGACAAACGTGGCGCCCAGCTGAATGGCCAGCGAGCAGGTGTCGATGGCCGGCAGGTCGTTGATCACGCCGGTCTTCAGCTTGGAGCCGATGTCGGCGGTCGCGGAAAACTGACCCTTGGTGAGCCCGTAGACGCCGTTGTCTTCGATGATGTAGATCATCGGCAGATTGCGCCGCATCAGGTGCACGAACTGTCCCATGCCGATGGAGGCGGTATCGCCGTCGCCGGAGACGCCGAGGCCCAGCATGGTCTTGTTCGCCAGCAGCGCGCCCGTCGCCACCGAGGGCATGCGGCCGTGCACGCTGTTGAAGCTGTGCGCCCGCGACAGGAAATACGCCGGGCTCTTGGAGGAGCAGCCGATCCCCGACAGCTTCATCACCCGTTCCGGCTGTACGCCCATCTCGTACATCGCATCGATGATGCGTTCGGAGATGGCATTGTGCCCGCATCCCGCGCAGAGCGTAGTCTTACCGCCGCGGTATTCGAGCACCGGCAGCCCGATCCGGTTTGTCTTCGGAGCTGGATTTGTAACCGTCGCTGCCATTAAATCTCCTCCTGCATCACAATTTCGTCGGTGACCGAGCGCGCATCGATGGGCAGCCCGTTGAAGTGGCGCACGCTGCGCAGTCTCGGCGTCTGCTCTGCGGGCAGATCCAGCTTCAGCAGGCTCAGCATCTGCGCGTCGCGGTTCTGCTCCACCACGTAGACGCGCTCGTGCGCGGCGACAAAGTCGCGCACTTCGCGGCTGATGGGGTACGCCCGGATGCGGAGGTAATCCACCTCCAAGCCGTATTCCTTCTTCAGCTGATCGCGGCTCTCGGTGACCGCGAAGTCCGATGTACCGTAGG
Source organism: uncultured Acidobacteriota bacterium (assembly GCA_963825195.1). Taxonomy (GTDB): domain Bacteria; phylum Acidobacteriota; class Terriglobia; order Terriglobales; family Acidobacteriaceae; genus Palsa-343. Next base: position 7,465 of record CAWGSD010000005.1, on the reverse strand, counting down.
CGATGATGCCGATCTTCGACTTGCCGGTCTGCACCACAATTGGGGCCGGAACCAGGGTGCGGGCGGTTTCGAACTTCCGCGCCAGCCGCTCCATGAGATTTTGGTAGTCTTCCGGCCGCTCCGAGTAGAGAGCCTTTTCGTTGTGGCCGCTGCCGCGGGTGAAGTACGCCGCCTTGGGGTGATCGGTTCCCGGCAGCGTGCGATACGGAATCCCGTCGCCGTCCACATCCTTGTAACGGCCCCACTCACCCAGCTTCGTCAGATCCTCGGCCGAAAGCACTTTGCCCCGATCCAGCGGCTTTTCCGGATAGTCGAAGGGCTCCGACATCCAGTTGTTCATGCCCAGATCGAGATCCGAAACCACGAAGACCGGCGTCTGCAAACGCTCAGCCAGATCAAAGGCAGCGCCGGCAAACTCGAAGCATTCCTTCACGCTGCCTGGGAGCAGCATCACATGCTTCGTGTCGCCGTGGGAGAGGAAGGCGATCGACAGCAGGTCAGCCTGCGCCGTGCGCGTCGGCAAGCCCGTCGACGGCCCCACGCGCTGAATATCGAAGATGACGCCCGGCAATTCAGCGAAGTAGCCGAGTCCGGCGAATTCCGACATCAGCGAGATACCGGGTCCCGAGGTCGCCGTCATCGAGCGCGCCCCCGCCCAGCCTGCGCCCAGCACCATGCCGATCGCCGCGAGTTCATCTTCCGCCTGCACGACGGCGAAATTCGCCTTGCCGTCCTGCTCGATGCGGTACTTCTTCAGGTAATCGATGAGTTGCTCGACCACCGACGAGGACGGCGTGATCGGGTACCACGTCACCACCGTCACGCCCGCAAACATGGCCCCCAGCGCACATGCGGCATTGCCGTCAATGATGATCTTGCCATCGGTCGCGTGCATCCGCTCCAGAGCGAAGGGATCCTGCTTGGTCAGCGACTGCGCGGCATAATTAGCACCGGCTTCGACGGCGGCCCAGTTCAGATCGGCAGCCTTCTGCTTCTTCGCAAACTGCTTGCGCACGGTCTTCTCGACCACCGCCATATCCATCGAAAGCAATTGCGCCGCGACCCCCACGTAGATCATGTTCCTGACCAGTTTGCGCAGCTTCGCCTCGGGGCAAACCGCCGCCGTCAGCTTGTCGAACGGCACCGGATAGCAGATCACGTCGTCGCGATACTGCTTCAGGTTCGCCGATTCTTCGTAGATAGCCACCGAGCCCGGCCGCAGCGACAGCATGTCGTCCTTCGCCGTCTCGGCGTTCATCGCAATCAGGATGTCGATATCCTTCTTGCGTGCGACGTATCCATATTTGCTGGCGCGGATGGTGTACCAGGTCGGCAATCCGGCGATATTCGACGGGAACAGGTTCTTGCCGCTCACCGGCACGCCCATCGCAAAAATGCTGCGAAGCAGCACGCTGTTGGCCGACTGCGAGCCGGACCCGTTTACGGTAGCTATCTGGATGCTGAAGTCGTTGATGACCGGCCTGGAAGAGGCCGCTTGTTCTGCTGGCTCGCCCTGCGCTGCGGGGCCCCCGGCATGCTCTTTGTCGCGTGACGGGGTCGCGGCGGACGGGGCGCCCGCGTTGGTGGTCGCCATGTGGCGGTGTTCCCTTCAGAATCGAAAGTGAAAGAAATCAACCTCTTTCTGTCCTCTGATTATACCGGGCACAGGCTCGGGAGTGCCTGCTTTGTCAATGGTGCTCAATCTCTGTCGTTACACGGCGTTCCATGCATCCGGACCAACCCCACGCGCCAGGGAACCTCCTGAAGTTGTGGGTGCAGCGCGCGCTGGCAGCGGTCCCCGATGCTGACAGGACGGTTGTGGGTACGGATTCATCATCCGATCATTAGCGTTGTAGCTACTCTTACTAAAGTTCCTGTCCCGGGGTTCCAGCGTGCCCCCTAAAACGCCACCAAAGTTTTGTTGACGCGTAACTGACGAGCCATCAGTATGAACTGGCATCTACCCGGTCGCATTTCTGCCCAGTAACTGCTTTCTCTCCCTCATACGGGAACGAAGTGCAAAGTCTGTCTCATTAAAAACCGTGGCGAACAAGCTCGATTGACCTGAGGTGCGTCCCATGTTTGCGAAATCTTCTCTGGACTCCGCTGGGCGGGCCCTGCCTTCCCGCCTGCAGGCTCTGGCGGTCGTCGCCGGCCTCTGGATGATTCCTGCCCTGTTCTTTCCGGCTACAGCCGCACGCGCGGCCAGCACCTACACCGTGACCGTCCTCACGGACAACACGTGGAGCGGCAATCCCAATATCTTTACCGGCAACGCGGCCAACTGTCCTGCCAATGGCACCGGCTCGCAATGCTCTCTGCGTGACGCCATCACGGCGGCGGATAACGACACCGGCAGCACCATCGTTTTTGCGGTGACCGGAACCATGTACCCGGCCTACACCCTGGCTGAGATCACGACGTCGATGAACATCAGCGGTCCCGGCGCGAATCTTCTCTCCATCTCGGGCGGCAACGGCATCACGCCGCTGGGGATCCCGATTCCCGCCTCTGCCACAGTAGTTATCTCCGGCCTTACTTTCGTCGACGGCAACGACATCGCTTATCTAAATGGCGGAGCCATCAATACGCGCATCGGCACCCTGCAGGTCGTGAATTGCGTTTTTGTGAATAACTCCTCAGGCACCGGCGGATCGGGCGGCGCCATCTACAACATCGCCGGCGCCGTTCAGGTGATCGACAGCACTTTTATTGGCAACTCTGCCAATCTCGGCGGGGCCATTTACAACGAATCCGGCGGAACGCTCAGCGTCACCGGCAGCACCTTTCAGAACAACGCGGCGCAGGCTGGCGGAGCGATCTACGACAACAGCACCACGACACCGGCGACCGTGATCAACAGCACGTTCGTCGGGAATGCGTCCGCGAGCTATGGTGGGGCCATCGACAACAATACCGGCGCGACGTTCACCATCAGCGACAGCACCTTCTCTCACAACGTCGCGGTGGGTGGCGGCGCGGCCATCGTAAACAACGGAACCCTGACCGTAAATAACACCATCGTTACCGGCGCCACGGACTGCGACGGCCTCGGATGCCCCATCGACGGCACTAACGGCAACGTCGTGGGACATGCCAACCTCAACCTGAGCGCACTCGGTAATTGGGGCGGCCCCACACCGACGATTCTTCCCCTGACCGGCAGCTCGGCCATCTGCGCGGGGAATGCGTCGCTCGTCCCCACCTCGGCCAATAACGTCGATCAGCGCGGCTTCGTGCTTTTCCCCTCGTCGTGCCCCGGTGGCGCTGTGGACGCGGGTGCCGTGCAGACGAACTATCTCACCGTGACCGCGGCCGGCGATGATCCGCCCGGTGCAGAATCCAACTGCCCCGGTCCCAACTGCTCCCTGCGCGATGCCGTGACCACCGCCATGGCGACTTCCGGCGGCAACGCAGATATTGCCTTCGCCCCTGCACTCATCGGCAGCACTCTCGCCCTCGCCGCGCCGTTGCCAACCATTAATGCCACAGGCGCCATCGACATCGTCGGTCCCGGAGCAAATCAGCTTACGCTCTCCGGCGCCGGCGCGTACCAGATCTTCGGCCTCTCCTCCGGCACCCTCAACATCTCAGGCTTGACCCTTGCGAATGGGAAGACGGTCGGCTATGGCGGTGCCGTCGATAATACGGGCGGCACGCTGATCCTCAGCAACGCTGCTCTGAACGGCAACTCGGCCGCTTCCGGGGGCGGCGCCGTCAATAACGCCAGCACTCTGCAGGTCATTGACAGCACCTTTGCGGGGAATATCTCCGGCAGTGGCAGCGCGGTCTATAACACCGGTGCGATGAGCATGACCTACAGCACCGTCGCCGCGAACAGCGCTGTGGCTACGGGAGGCGTCTACAACGGCGGCACCCTGACCGCCACCGACAGCACGTTTGCCGGCAACAGCGGTCCCGACCCCGGTATCTACAACCTCGGTACTCTGAGCCTGGCGAACAGCCTGCTCGATTCCGGCTCCGAGTGCGTCGGTACCGGATGCCCTCCCGGCAACGGCAACGGTAACGTGGTGGGCGCGACCAATCTTGCCTCGCTCGGCAATTACGGCGGTGGAACCATGACCGTGCTGCCCCAGCCGGGCAGCAGCGCTCTTTGCCAGGGCTCGGCCGCCCTGATCCCGCTCGGAGCCACCACCGATCAGCGTGGCTTCCCGAACCAGAACATCACCTATTCCGGTTATTCGAGCGCATCCCCCTGCATCGACGCCGGTGCCGTTCAGACCAATTACACCTCTGCCCAGTTTGTGGGCACGCCGCCCTATGTGACGGCAGTGAACACGCCGGCGCAGTTGCCGCCCGTGATCGTCTCCGTAACGGAGAACGGCCAGAGCATCGGCGGAGTGCCGGTAACGCTGACCTTTGCCGGAACCGGAACCGCCTCGGGCCTCACGGCCACCACCGTCGGGGGTACGGGCGCGAATTTCGCGAATCTTGAAGTCAATCAGCCGTCAGGTGCATCGCCCGATACGCTGTCCGTGAACATTCCCGTCGTGGGTGCCGTCACGCTCGCCGCCGGCCCGGTTGATCTGGTTGTGAATTCGCAAAGCGGGGCCACCTCGACAGTTGCTGTCAGCAAAGCCTCCGCCACTACGCTCTCCACCAGTGTGACCCTTTCCGCCAGCGTCACCGGCAACGGAAAACCGGTGAATGAGGGCCAGATGATCTTCACGGTCGCCTACGCCGGCGGGGGGCCCTCCATAACCGGCACGGTGAGCAACGGTATCGCCAGCGTGTCCTATCCACTGCCGGCGCATCTGCCTGTCAACTCCTACACGATCGCCGCGACCTACACAGACCTTGATGGATCTTTCAATACAGCCACGGCCAGTGGTCAATTGGCGATCACCAAAACCGCACCCTCGGTTTCCGTTTGGCCGGCGGCCAGCGCGATCACGTATGGTCAGTCGTTGTCTTCGTCGATGCTGACGGGAGGCACCGCTTCGGTAGCGGGCACCTTTGCGTTTACTAACCCAGCGACCATGCCATCTGCGGGAACAGCCCAGCAGAGTGTCACCTTCACACCTTCCGACAGTGCAGATTACAGCACCGTGACCGGGACAGCGAGCGTGATGGTCAGCAAGGCCACGCCAGTCATTACCTGGCCCACGCCCGCTCCCATTAACTACGGAACGGCACTTGGTTCCGCGCAGTTGGATGCCACATGCACCGTGGCCGGCACTTTCGTCTACTCTCCGGTCGCCGGCACAATCCCGGCTGTTGGGTCGGACACCCTGTCGGTCACCTTCACGCCCAGCGACAGCAAGGATTACAACCTTGCGACCGCAACGGTAATTCTGGTGGTGAACAATGTCGGGACACCGATTATTCCCTACATCCAGGTGAACAACGGCAGTTGGCAAACCACCGCCACCATTACTGTGAACTACGGCGACATCGTCAACCTTGGCCCGCAACCACTCACGGGCGGCTCATGGAAGTGGAGCGGGCCCAACGGGTACACCTCTACAGCGCGACAGATCAACAGTATTCCGCTAACCTCGCCCACCAATATCTACGTCGCCACTTATACCAATCCCGCGGGATTTAAAACGACGCAGACATTTACCATCGCGATCGCCCCCACTCCCATTACTCCCTACATCCAGGTCAGCGGCGGCGCCTGGCAGCAGACTGCAACGATCACAATCAGCACCGGCTCATCGGTGAACCTTAATCCGCAAGTGACCACGAGCGGCGGTTCGTGGAGTTGGAGCGGGCCCAACGGGTACACTTCGACTTCGCGGCAAATCAACAATGTTCCGCTGACTTTGCCGAGCAATGTTTTTATGGCGACCTACACCAATCCTGCCGGGGTCAGGAGCACGCAGACGTTCACGATCAACATGCCTACCCCCATCGTTCCTTATCTTCAGGTCAATGGTGGCAGCTGGCAGTCGACCGCGACGGTCATTGTTGCATTGGGCTCCTCAGTGAATCTAAGTCCCCAACCGCTCACCGGCGGCTCATGGAGTTGGACGGGCCCCAAAGGGTACACATCCACCTCGCGTCAGATCAATAACATTCCGCTTAGTTTCGGTATTGATCTTTACGTCGCTACCTACACCAATTCCGCCGGAGTTAAAAGTACGCAGACGTTTACGATCGTTGTTCTTTAGACGGCTGCCCGGGAATTAGAATTGCGAGACAGTATGTGTCGGTGCCCATGATCCGATCTTCCGGGGTAAGGAGGGGCGCGGCTCGATCCAGATCCCCGAAATCGTGGTTTCCTCTTTACTCCGCCAGGCGGCCCTGGTGAGTACTCGAAGTGTAGGCCAACGGGTTGAATGGCGTAAGTGAAGGGTGGAGGGAATCAGTGGTCAGCTCGGATTCTCCATGACACAATTCCGGCGAATCTGGACATCCGAGATGACACGAGAGCGCCTGTCCGCCCTCTAAAATGGGGGACATGCGTAAGGTCGTGATCAGCGGTCCGCCGCCGGTCCAGGTCCTCGATGTGACGGGTCCGCTCGAGGTCTTCTCGAATGTCCCTGACTATCGGGCGGAGGTAGTTGCCTCGGATGGCTCGAATCAACTTCTGACCAATCGCGGCATCACACTCGGTGGCGCAGTGCCGCGCGACCGCGTCTCCGGTCATATCGACACGCTCGTTATCGCAGGTGGTCCCGGCGCGGAGAGTGGCGAATATAACGAAGACTATCTTGGTTGGATCGCGGATGCAGCAGGCAGATCGCGTCGCGTTGCCTCCATCTGCACGGGGGCCTTTCTGCTTGCCGCTGCGGGCCTGCTCGATGGTAAGAACGCAGTGACTCACTGGAAGTTTTGCGACCGGCTGGCGACTGAGTTCCCACAAGTCAATGTCTTTCCAAATCCCATCTTTCTGCGGGATGGATCGATCTATACGTCTGCCGGCATCACGGCGGGAATTGATCTTTCCCTTGCTCTCGTCGAAGAGGACCACGGGCACCAGACAGCGCTAACGGTGGCGCGACAACTTGTCATGTTCCTCGTTCGCCCGGGAGGCCAGGCTCAGTACAGCCACATGCTCTCTCGGCAGGCAACTACTTCGGAACCGCTGCGCGAGTTGCAGGTCTACATGCTTGAAAACCTCAAAGCGAATCTTTCGGTCGAAGTGTTGGCTGAGCGCATCGGAATGAGTCCTCGCCACTTCTCGCGCGTATGTCTGCGCGAGATGAAGATGAACCCAGGCCAATTTGTTGATCGGCTTCGCGTGGAAGCTGCACAACAGATGATTGACAGCTCCTCCATGGGACTGAAAGAGATAGCAGACGCATGTGGCTTCGGATCGACTGACTCGATGCGCCGTACCTTTCAGCGTGTTATCGGTATTACGGCGGGGGAATATATCCAGAGATTCAAGCGGATGACGTCCTGATTCGCACCGCTTGATGTCCGAAAGTGCCGGAAGTGCGTTTTTGGTGCGTCCCTCTGACAGCGGCGTGAGATACCTGCGGCCGGCAATCGG
>CAWGSD010000004.1:0-145877 GCA_963825195.1 uncultured Acidobacteriota bacterium | reverse complement strand
GTTACTCCGCAACGAGAGTTGGTCGATGTAAACGAAGTCGTTCGGGAGATGGTCGTCCTGCTGCACAGTGAAGTAACTCGGTACTCTGTATTGGTTCGGACGGCAACCGGAAGATCTACCGCAGGTCATGGCAGATCACATCCAGTTGCAGCAGGTGTTGATGAACCTGGTGACGAACGCGATCGACGCGATGAAAGATGTAGATGGGACGCGCGAGCTCATCATCCGTTCGCAGCAAGCCGAAGACGGCCAGCTGATGGTCTCGATCAGCGATACCGGAGTAGGGCTCCCGCCGCAGCAGGAGGAGCAGATCTTCAATGCGTTCTTTACCACCAAGCCCCAGGGGACCGGCATGGGACTTAGGATCAGCCGTTCCATCGTTGAATCGCATGGCGGTCGCTTGTGGTCTGTTCATAACTCTCCACGGGGCGCGAGCTTTCACCTTACCCTGCCGGCTGCAGTCGAGGACATCAATGACGCCGGCAGGCCCTCGCACAGTGTTCGTCGTCAAGGATGATGACCCGATACGTGCAGCTCTCGGTACACGCGAGCTCACCATCCTCTGGAGACTGCCGCGCGTTTCCAACCCGACTGCGGCCAGCGATTCCGAGTTTCGGTAGGATTGTTTGAATGCTGAGCATCGGATGGGGTCTCCCAGGAGGGACGGGATGAACAGGTTTAGACCATACTGGATGCGCTGGAGCATGCGACAGCTACAGCCCGGCGTCGACATTGGTGCTGACACAGAGCCCGTTGTTGAGCGTGGGTCCAAGGTCGCGTAGAGGTCGGTGGTGACGTCCGTTTTGTGCGGCGATCCCGTTCAGGAGTTTGTTCGTGACGTAACCTCGGGCCGCAGGTTCCAGCAGAAGGAGCCAACGATGACCAGCAGGTCCAGGAGCAAGCTGAGTGGACGGATGCTGCCGATCATGCACCCCGATGCTGCGGGGATTGATATCGGCGCCGAAGAGATATTTGTTGCTGTTCCGTCGGATCGTGACATCGATTCGGTCCGTCGGTTCGGTACCTTCACTCGAGATCTGATCGATCTGGCCGATTGGCTGCGCCAGTGCAACATCCGGTCGGTAGCCATGGAGTCGACTGGCGTTTACTGGATCCCGATATATCAGATCCTGGAAACGCACAGGTTCGAAGTCTTCCTGGTTAACGCACATCACGTGAAGAACGTTCCTGGGCGCAAGAGCGACGTTTCGGACTGTCAGTGGATCCAGTATTTGCATTCGGTGGGATTGCTGAAGGCGAGTTTTCGGCCACCCGACGAGATTTGCGTATTGCGCTCCCTTTGGCGTCATCGAGAGAGTCTTATTCAGATGGCAGCCGAGCATATTCAGCACATGCAGAAGGCTCTAAGCCAGATGAACCTCCAGCCACATCATGTCCTGAGCGACATCGTTGGCGTCAGCGGAATGGCGATTCTGGATGCCATTCTGGCTGGACAACGGGATCCAGCCAGGCTAGCCAGCTTGTGTAATCGGCGCATCCGCAGTTCACGCCAGACCGTCGCGAAGTCTCTGGAAGGAGACTATCGTCCGGAGCATTTGTTCACGCTTCGCCAGTCCCTGACAGCATATCGGTTCTATAAGCACCTGATGGCCGAGGTGGATCTGGAACTTGCGCAGAAGATGCGGAAGCTTCCGCGTGCCGAGCACGCGTCGGACAAACGACCAGCGGGCACCAAGAAGAGGATCTATCAGCGCGCTGGCAACGAGCCCAGCTTCGATCTTAAGGAAGAACTGTTTCGCATCACGGGTGTCGATCTTACCGACGTGCCGGGTATCAGTACCTTGACCGCGCATACCATCATGATGGAGGTTGGGCCAGATGTTTCGCGCTTCCGCAACGCCTCTGCCTTCGCATCCTGGCTGGGGCTCTGTCCGGAGAAGCAGGTAAGTGGAGGAAAGGTCCTCTACACCCGCACTCGCAAGGTGAAGAACAGAGCAGCCATTGCACTGCGCCTCGGGGCGCAGTGCCTCTATCACGCTCACAACTACCTGGGAGATTTCTACCGCAAGATGAAGTGGAGACTCGGAGCACCAGCTGCCGTAACGGCCACTGCGCATAAGCTGGCTCGCATCCTCTACCACATGCTTTCCACCGGGCAGCCATATTCAGACGAGGTCTTCGCTCGATGTGATCAACAGGCCAATATTCGTGCCGAAAAGCGTTTGCGCAAAACAGGCTGCCGAACTGGGCTTCCAACTCGCACCCATTGCCGAGACAGCTTGACGGTTGTGTTCATCAGGAGTCGAGGAGGAGCACGAGGTGTTACAAAGGCTGAACTCAGCGGGAAGCTGATTCAGAGAACAACCTCGGAGGCTCCTCAGAGACGACATGTACTACATCGGACTGGACGTGCACAAGAAGACGATCAGCTACTGCGTGAAGGACGCGGCTGGCCGTGTACATCAGCAAGACAAGATTGGCTCCACGCGCTGCGAACTGGATGCGTGGATCACGACACTTCCTCAGCCCCGCACCATCGCGATGGAAGCGACGATCTTCACGGGCTGGATTTACGACCACCTGCTTCCGCATGCCGAGAAGGTGAAGGTGGCTCATCCGCTGATGCTGCGGGCCATCGCTCTGGCCAAAAAGAAGAACGACAAGATAGACGCCAGCAAGATCGCCGACTGCCTGCGCTGCGATTTCCTGCCCGAGTGCCACATGGCCTCGACAGAGATCCGCGACCGGCGGAGGGTGCAGCGCTACCGGCATCTGGTGGTCAGACAGATGGTGCAGACGAAGAATCGGGTATCGGGTCTGCTGATGGAGACCGGTGTCGAGCACAACAAGAGCCGGCTGCATAAGGTGGGTTATTTTCGCAGGCTGATGGCGATGAACAGCGCCATCGATGACAGCATCCGGCCGCTGCTCCGGATCAGCCGCGAGAACATCGAGCGATGCCAGAAGACCGAATACGCGCTGGTCAGTTCACTGGAGCGTGATCCGCTGCTGAAGGAGCGAATCAGGCGACTGCGAACGGTCCCGGGAGTGGGGCCGATCACGGCGCTGAACTGGGCTCTGGAGATGGGTGATATCTCCCGGTTCCGCTCCATCAAACAGGCGGTTAGTTATTGCGGGCTGTGCGGGGACGAGCACAGCTCGGCGGACAAGGTGATGCGCATGCCGCTGTCGAGGCAACGCAACAAGCATATCCAGCATGTGCTGATCGAAGCGGCGAAGCTGGCGCTGATCCATCAGAAGGCGATGGAAAAGGGCAACAGGAACAGGGCGACGCTGGCCGTAGCCCGCAAGATGGTGGCCTGGCTGCTGGCTGTAGATCGGGAGAGGCGCGAGTTTATTCCCGCGGAACAGCGGGAGATCAGGGCAGCATAAAACTGCCCTGATTAGACAAAAACAGGATCATCGATGCGCAGACTGCCAGGTCCTGCCGAATGGCCGACTGAGCGAAGGAGACAAGCGCTCCCGAGGCTCCTGCGTATTGTTTCGGGACTGGCAGAGAACACTAACTCAATCTTCTGCGATGGCCCTCGCGGCCCGAGGCAGCAAATGGATGTCCGGTTCTGCGAAGAGCAGGAACCACCCAGCCGAGAGGCACTCGTGCGCACGGCGAAACCTGACATCGGAGACTGCACGTTCTCGCGAGCGCGCCCGGGACACCTGTGCCTGCTCTTGACATCTCTAACGACGTCGGCGGTGTCAAGGCATAGTTTGACTTTTTGCGTGGGGAGCGGGGTCAAGGGCGCCGCGGAGCGGCGTTCATCGTGACCCTTGAGGCCGCTCCCCACGCCGGCAGGATTGAGCCGGGAACGAAGCGCAGCTGTCTTTTGCTGAGCTTCGTTCCCTGGCGGCGTGTTGTTGAAGTCCGGCCAGGGACTGCATGGAGTGTCTCGTTTTACTGCGTCGTTCTTATCCATCCATCGGGGGCATGTTGCGCGTCCCCATCCATCTGTCTTCGGTCCGGAACAGCGACCAGGATGACCGAGTCGAACTCCCGCCTGCGCGGGAGGCAGAGTGCTCATTCAGAAAAGCGGTCACTTACAGCGACCATGTCAAGCCTCGGGCTTCTCTGCGACGCGGTCGCGTCGGCGGGCGGCCGAGTTCTCCGCACGGCGGCGCAACAACCAGTAGAGGCGGGTGAGCAGCTTGCGCGCCATGGCGATCCTGGCCACCGGCTTGCCTCTGCGTTCCACCAGTCTCCAGTACGCTCGTTTCATTTCCGGGTCATAACGAACCGTGACCGTGGCCGCCTCCACCAGCGCCCAGCGCAGGAACGGGCTGCCCTGTTTGCTGATGTGGCCGAGGCGCTGCCGTTCACCGCTGGAGTACTCGGCCGGGATCAGGCCCGTAGCTGGCGACCTTCGGCGGAGGGGAACCGTTCCACCGGCCCCAGGTGAGCACCACCGCCAGCGCGGTGATGGACCCACCCCGGGCTGATGGCGCATCAGATAGTGGGCCTCGGCGTTGCCTTCGGCCGCGCTCCACCACCTTGTCCAGCTCGGCGATCTCCCGGTCCCACTGTTCGCGCAGGTCAGCAGTTCGTCGCGGCGCTTGTTGTCCAGTGCGGCAGTTGCAGCGACCGCAGCTGCTCTCGGCCCTCCTGGCTCCACAGCGCCTTCTTCTTCTGGATGCCTCGGTTCAGCGCGATGGCCTGCAGCTGATTGCCGATGGCGCCGCGCATGCGCACCAGCTTGTGGCGGTGCATGAGCAACTGGCGCAGATCGCGCGTTGCCCGGTCCGGCACCCATATGCGGGGGAAGCGGTCCTCTTCCAGAAGCTCCAGCAGCAGACGTGCATCGTTGCGGTCGGTCTTCTGCTTGCGCGGCGCTGCCTTGCGGATCCGCGCCGGATCGCCCACCCACAGCTCGATGCCCAGTTCCTCCAGCAGCTCCTCGAACCACTGGCTGTAGCCGCTGGCCTCGAGGCCGACCCGCACCGGCCGCGGCAGGCTCGCGTAAAACTGCCGCACCGGCTCCGCACCGAAGACATGGCTCAGCCACTGCTCTCGCCGCCGGCCTGTCTCCGTATCCAGCACAGCGATTTCCTGTAACCCGGGATGATAATCGCAACCTATCATGATCATGACGTTGGCTCCTTCCTCCATGCGGGAGCCCTGGCCGTCGACAACTGCCACGAGCTTACCCGCCGGCGGGAGCCGACGTCGTTATGCAATCAGAAGACTCACATGGATGTCGGCCACGCACCACCCAACGCCCGTGTCGGCATCGCCAGTCAGCCGGTTACCTATCTAGCTAATCATGGGAGGCCCCCCGGCTCCGCCGGGGAGGCAGCAGAAGTTTGACAGATACAGGAGTCCATCCAGGAAACTCCAGAACGTGAGCCGCCAAGCACACGAGGAGGAGAATCCGGATGGACGAGTATGAAAGCTTAAGCCACGCGAAATGGGAGTGCAAATACCACGTGGTTTTCATCCCGAAGTGTCGGAGGAAGACGCTGTACGGGGCATTGCGAAAGCATTTGGGAGAAGTGTTCCGAAAGCTGGCCGAACAGAAGGAATGCCGGATCGAAGAGGGTCATCTGCTGCCGGACCACGTGCACATCATGATCTCGATTCCGCCCAATACGCGGTGTCGCAGGTAGTGGGATTGATCAAGGGCAAGAGCGCGATTCACCTGGCGCGGGTGTACGGGGAGCGGAAGCAGAACTTCGTGGGGCAGCATTTCTGGGCGCGAGGATACTTCGTGTCTACGGTGGGTCGGGACGAGCAGGCGATTCGGGATTACATCCGGAATCAGGAGAAGGAAGACGAACGCCTGGACCAGATGAACCTGTGGCGCTGAAGGCCACCTTCAGGTGGCGAAAACAACCGGGGCCGCGTTAGCGACCCCGCATAGCCGCTTCGAGCGGCTCACATCGTAATCCCCCGGCTCTGCCGGGGGATATTTAGTGTCAGGGGTTGCCGGTGACTCATCAGACCTTATGAGGACGCTCGGTGGCCGGTGCTTTGCCCGCTTTTGGGCAGGGCTGTTCAATTGCGAACGCAGTATTTTGTTGTGGCAGACGGCGGACAACGGATGGCCGAACGCGGCGAACCAGCGAATGAACGAGGCGAATCAGTTAGATTCAGGGGCTAATGAGCGACGGGCGGCGGTGATCGCCTCGTATCCCGTGAGGTGCCGCAAGTGGCCGCCAACGTGCTGCCCCGGGGCAAGAGGGCACTCCCATGTTCAAACGTGCATTTCTGTTGCTTCCCCTTGCTTGTCTTACAGCGAACGTGGCCTGGGCGGTGGACGATCCGATGTTGGGTAACTGGAAGCTCAATCCGGAAAAGAGCACATTGATCGACGAGATGAAGGTGGCGAGCCTGGGCGGGAACAAATACTCCTTTGATTTCGGAGGCGGCACGCCGGCGATCATTGTTGCCGATGGGACCGATCAGCCGGGACTTGCCGGGACGACGCTGGCCGTGACGGCCGTGAGCCCGGACGCGTGGAAGGTAGTGCGCAAGAAAGATGGTCGCGTGGAAATTGTGGGGAACTGGACGCTCTCGAACGAGGGCACCGTGCTGCACGACGATTACACCGAATTCAGAGACAACGGCAAGACGATGCATGTCCTATACCTCTACGACCGCAGGGGTAGTGGAGAGGGGTTTGCGGGTGACTGGGTAAGCAAGAGCGCGCAGATGAAGACCTCATACGTCGTGCAGGTGCAGGCGTATGAAGGAGATGGACTTTCAATCATTCATCCTGCGGAAGGGACCACGACGAACGTAAAACTCGACGGCAGGGATTATCCAAATGTGGCTCGGGGCCGAAATTTTATGTCGTCGGGTCAGCGGGTAGACGCAAGGACAGTCGTGCTTACAAATAAGATCGGCGGGAAGACCGTGAGTACGACCGAAATCAGCGCTTCCGAGGACGGGAAGACCCTGACGATGAGAATCCACACCCCGCGACAGAGCGAGCCGAACGTACTGATATTCGAGAGGGAGTGAATTGAGAGGCGCACCTTCGCATTCGGGGCGGATTCTCGGCAATCCGAGGCGGCGCCCGATGGCGGTCCCCGGAATCGGACTTACCATCGCCACACCGACGATCGTCGCTATCGGCAAGGGGGCGGCGTTCAAAAAGGGCCGCGTGGCTCGGAGTAGTGCCTGGCCAACACTCCCCCGGCGGCAAGCAGCGGCTGACCGGCACCAGCAGGCGAGGCAACAAATACCTCCGCAAGCTCTTCGTGCTGGGAGCCCATACCGTGCTGCAAAGGGGGACGAAGCAGTCGGCGGCCCTGAGCACATGGCTGGCCCAGTCTGGTAGCACGTAAGCGCACCCAGGTGGCAGTCGTGGCAGTAGCCAATAAGATGGCACGCATGGTCTGGGCAGTTCTGTTCAAGGGTGAGGTATATTGCCCGCCGCTCTCACCTGAAGCAGTCGCAGCCTGATGACCTGCAGATGACGCCTGGCTTGGAAATCGCTCACGCGATTCCCACATCCGGCAGACCAGCAACGACGAATCGGAGATGAAGATTCCTGCCGGGTTTGCTGGTGAACAAAGGAAGTAGCACAACGGTCGAACCCGGCTCTCTCGGAACCTGAATCTCGGAACTGTCTACTGAGGCAGCGAAACTAAAAAGGACGAGGGCGCAGCGCATCCCATTCAGGCCAGGAGCTCGCTACTCCGGCAAAGGCCGAATACATTCGCGCAGACCATTTACACCATCTTCAATATTCGCTTGCAATACGGCGGGGGACCATACATTCCGATATACGGTCAACCGTCCAGTGCGGGCTCAGTGACTCTTTCCCCCCGCCCTGTGCACGATGAATTCCTGGATGATCGAGTTGGCAATGTTCGCCCCCACATCCACTCCGGTAACGCCGAGCGCCAGCCCCGCGCCGCGATCCCTCTCTGGGTAGTACGTATTTGCCAGCGCTCCCGACCCCAGATATCCGCCCATGCTCGACACATTGGCCTGCCAGTGCCCGTCGTCACCCTTGCACACAAAGGGATTCAGAATCGCATGCATCACCCGCGACCGCGTCGTCCCCGTCCCCTGCACGTAATAGCGCGGATCCTGGCGCAGCAGCGACGGCAAAATCGCTCCGCCAATCAAAATGTCCGAGAGCCCGTTAGCATAATTTGCGCCGAACCTCTGCCCGTAGCCCGCCAGCCCCTGCTGATAGTGCGGCGTATCGCCCGCCTGGTCCACGCCGGCAATAAAAGCCGAGCCCAGAAAGGTGATTGGATCGAAAGTGGTGCGGAACGCCAGCTGGAACTTCAGCTTCGTCGTCAGCGGTTCCGGATGCGGATCGTACACGGCATAAAAAGCAGGGATAAACCCCAGCGCTCGCTGCTTCTCCTCCTCATGCACCTGCTGGGTCGCCACTTCCTCTGGCGGCGGCACTGCGACCACCGTCGTCACCACCACCGCAATCTGCAGCTTCACGCCGCTCAGTTCCAGATACTGCCCCGGTGTCAGAGTGAACGTTGGCGAAGTCCAGTCCGCGAATCCCGCGGCCTTCACCCTGATGCGATACGGAATCCGCGCCTCCACATTCGCGAAGGTGAAGAAACCGTTGTCGTTCGCCGTCAGGGTGCGCGGATCGCCCGCATCCACACTCTCCAGCGTCACCGCCGCTCCTGGCACTGCATCGTCCCGCACATCTGTCACCGTGCCGATTACAGTTCCCGGCTGTGGTACCGGCGCCGAGACCTGCTGTGCCGCGGCACCGCAAACCAGAGACAGATGCACCAGCAATGTGCGAAACAACGCCGTCGCTCGCATCATCGTAAAACGGCCTCAACCATCGGACACTCACCCCCCGCTTCGATCCGATAGTTTGATTCCCCCTGCGCCTTTCCGAGTCGCATTTTTTTCGATCATCGGCCATGCTCTCTGCGTTAGAGAGAACGCAGCCGCCAGAAGTCGCACATACCTTGCTCTTGAGCGGCCTGTGCTGGGCGCTCTGGGGCAGTCAATCAGCTTCATGCATAAGGGCTACAGCTAGTCGAACTTTGCAATTCAATAGCTCGCGCCCTTGCGGCGGCTGTGTGCCGGGCACCTGAGTCAGGCAATACCGATCTAATCGCCTTAGTCTTGTGGTTCGGAAAGGGCCGGGGCCGTCGGCGTCTTATAGTGATGGTGGAATATCCTGCCAATTCCCCGACCTGTGCCGTTGGCCATTTTGCCTGTTCCAGTCGGCGCGCGCCACCTGGGCGGGATGACAAGAAAGACGCAGTATCCCATGGTCAGCCAGAAGTGCCAGCGCGCGGTCTCATACCCGAGCACGCTCGTCAGCAGGTGTGCCTGGGTTGGCCTGTAGATAGCAAGGCCAGTCAGGAGTGATCCTGCGCCCATGAGAATGACAGCGCGGTAGGCAATCTGCTGGGCACCATTGTATTTGCGGCTGCAGAGACATGGTTTGCCCAAACTCAGGTCGCACAGCGTCAACTGCCAGGCTTCACGGAAGGAGCTTCTGTTTGGAACCAGATACCGCACACGGGGAGCGTGGATTGAAACCACACGGTAAAAATGTATTGTGAATTATTCCGCACGGTCGCTCCCCACACGGTGAGTGTGGCTTGAAACAGACAAACTCTCGACGCTGGCCTACTGGGACAGAGTCGCTCCCCACACGAGTCCGAGAGTCCGATGGAAGCGCGAGATGCCGCAGCGGCCCGCCTGAACCCGAATTGAACACCCCAGTTTCGAGTGCGCTGCCGGAGGATCGTCTGTGCCCCAACTAGCTCCCGCAGCCAGAGCTTCACGAAGCGGGGATTACTGGCGTGGCTGAGGCAGTTGGAGCCAGTGGAGTCTTCGATGCATCAGCGCTTGTTGCGGAAGGAGCCTTCTTCTCCGGAACAGATTCCTGGCAGCTTTAGCCTGAATGGCTTTCTTTGCGGCTGACGAAGCAGCGGTGCCACGTATCGCCTTCTTCGCGGCCTTCTTTGCCTTGGCCCAGCGTGCCCTTTGCCCGGCCGCCATCCTGCCACGCGCCTCAGGGCTCATGGTGCGCTTGTTCGTGCTCTTTACAGATACACTGTCGGTGGCGGCTTTCTGAGCGGATGACGCTGCAGCGGTGTTACGCGCTGCTTTCCTCGCTGCCCTCTTGGATTTCGCCCAACGGGCGCTTTGAGCGGTGGCAATCCTCTCACGCGCATCGGCGCTCAATCCAGGTCTCTTTCGATGACTGTCGAGCAAGCTGGCAGTCACCGGCCTGCCGGGGTTCCGACTCCTATTAGTACCGGCATTAGTCAAGAGCGCTTTCACCTGTTGCAGCCCTGAAATCTCAGCCTCGATCTGTAAAAGAATGTCTTCTGTACTCATAGGTTCTCCGTCCTGGATAACGACCCGACAGATAAGTTCATCGGCGCCCCGTGCCCATAGAGCAAATCGTAGGGTTACCCAGAGTATAACCTGACGTGACTGGCACAGCTCCGCTGTGCCAGTCACCACACTACGACCTCGGGTCGGGTAAGTAAGCTATACTCTCGCAGGTCAGGAAGAGAGGAGTTCGATGACCAGGACCAGGATTCTTTCTCAGATTCGCCACATTGTCGTCGTGATGCTGGAGAACCGATCATTCGACAATATGTGCGGCTGGCTCTACAGAGATGCGCCCCAGCCGAGCCTTTACCTTCCGGCAAGCTCTGCCTCGATTCCGTTCGACGGTTTGCGTGCAGGGCTGCTCACCCGGAGCAGGAAACATATTTTCACGGATGGTCCGGTACAACATATCCGACCTTCGATCGAGCGAACGCAGCCAATATGCCGAACCCTGATCCGGAAGAGGATTACCCGAATGTGAATTATCAGCTATTCGGGCCGGAAGGTCCGACCCAGAGTCCCAAATGGCCAAATCTGGGCTTCGTCATCAATTATGCGAAGGTGACCGGCACGAACATTCCGATACAGATTATGGAACCGTTCAGCCCCGATCAGGTTCCGGTCATCTCCGCACTTGCCCGCAACTTCGCGATCAGTGACGCCTGGTCCTCGGTTCCCAGCAGTGCCTGCCAAACCGAAGCTTCTTCCATGCGGGCACTTCGAACGGGAACGTCGTCATTACGTTCAACGCCTTCATACCCTGATTTCATTTAGATCTCCTGAGTCATTGATTTCTGCATTATCAGCTGATGATTGAACAGCGAGGGTGGCGGTAGCGAAGCGTGCAATCGAAGCCAGGATTTGATCGGCAGACTTGGTCCAGCAAAAGGGTTTTGGTTGCTGGTTGTGTACGGCGATGAACTCGCGGATGACAGCTTCCAGTTCCTAAACACTGCGGTATGATCCACGCGTGATCTGCCTCTGGGTAAGCAGCGCGAACCAGCATTCGACCTGATTGAGCCATGAAGCATGTGTAGGGGTGAAGTGCAGACAATAGCGTGGCCTTTTCTGTAGCTACTGCCGGACCAGCGCGATTTTGTGGGTTCTATAGTTATCCGGCACCAGATGAAGATCGATGTCCGGGGGCACAGCTGTGTCGATCTTCTTCAGAAAATCGAGGGACTCGACGGAACGATGCCGAGGATTACACTTTCCGAGGACGTTGCCTCTGGCGACATCCAGAGCTGCAAACAAACTCGTGACATCGTGGCGTTTATAATCGTGGGTGCGGCGCTCCAGTTGTCCGACCCACATGAGCAGCACCGGCTGGGTGCGGCTCATTGCCTGCATCTGTGACTTCTCGTCCACACAGAGGCACCAGGGCATGATGAGGCGGATCCAGATATGGGCCAACGATGTCTCGGCATGGCCGGGGATGAGGGAGATGACCTGTTCAAGGCCACAGAGCAGCGTTTCGGTGTCAGACTTCGGTTCGAAAGGCGCAGGGTCCGCAGCACGCTCGCTGCCGAAATCGGGGCGTGAGACTGGCGGATTTCAAATCAGAGTTACCACCTGCCTGGCCGATCTATTGTTGACGCGTTTTGGTTCCATGTAGGATGAGGCGAAACGGGCACGAGGAGTTCGCTCTCGCCATGCCGGATTTCTCCGATCAGGTTAAGACGCCTCCAGTCACGAAGCCGCCGGTTCGCGACGAACTGACAGGGCGCAGTGTGGGCCGCTTCCGAGTGGAGGCGCGGCTGGGCGCCGGCGGCATGGGCGAGGTGTATCGTGCCTTCGATACGAAGCTGCAGCGGACGGTAGCCATCAAGCGCATGGTATGGCGGGAAGAGATGACGCCTGCGGACCGGGCTCTGTTTCTGCGCGAGGGACAGCGCGCCTCGGCGCTCAACCATCCGAATATCGCCGGCATTTACGACGTGATCGAGGAGCAGGATGACCTTCTGCTGGTGATGGAGTATGTGGAGGGGTCGACGCTGCGGGCGGAACTGGGGCCGCCGATTCCGGCGGAACGGTTCTTCTCGATTGCGACGCAGTGCGCGGATGCGCTGGCAGCGGCGCATGAGAAGGGCATTCTGCACGGCGATGTGAAACCGGAAAATATCATGCTGACGCCGGCGGGGCAGGTGAAACTGCTGGATTTCGGCGTGGCACGGCGGCTGGGGGGAGCGGATCCGTTTGGAGCAACCGTGGCAACGCATACGCTCTCGGCCCCCGGAGTGATGGCAGGCACGCCCGTGTACATGGCGCCGGAGGTGCTGAAGGGCGAGATGCCGGATGCGCGGGCGGACATCTTTGCGCTAGGAATCGTGCTGTACGAGATGCTCGCGGGAAAACATCCTTTCGCGGGCACAAACGTGACGGTGACGACGGCGCAGATTCTCAGCGAACGCGAAGCAACGGTGCTGGATCGGACGCCGCTGAAGGTTTCTCCGCGGCTGGCCGCTGTGGTGGCGCGGGCGCTGATGAAGGATCCGGCGCAGCGGTATCCGGAAATGGTGGCGCTGCATGCAGATCTCGAGGCAGTGCGGGAGGGTGGCCGGCCGGCGAAGGTCGTTGCCGGGCCGTGGTGGCCATGGACTTTGGCCGCCGCGGCGGTGTTGGTGCTGGGGGTGATCGCGGCGCTGCCCGGAGTTCGCGCCGGGGTGCGACATTGGTGGACGCATCGGCGCCAGGCGGGCGCGGTGATCACACCGGCTGCGGCGCCGAGGCTGGCAGTCCTGCCTCCGCGCATCGACGGACAGAGCGCGCAGCTGAGCGCGTTTGCGGATGGGCTGTCGGAGGCGGTGGCGGCGAAGATCGAGACGCTTTCGCAGAACCACGATGTGCAGGTGATCGACTCATCACGGGTGAAGAAGGTACAGGCGGCAGCTCCGGAGCAGGTGATGAAGGCGCTGGGCGCAAATATGACACTGCAGCTCGTGGTGCAGCAGGCGCAGGGCATGAATCGTGTAACGTACACGCTGGCCGGCGCGCAGAAGGGGCAGATGCTGGCAGTGCAGACGCTGACTGCCCCGATCGGCGACCCGTTCTCGCTGCAGGACCAGGTAGCGGATGGCGTAGTGCATGCACTGCAGATCACGCTGCGGCCGGAGGAACAGGCGGCGCTCGCAGTGCATGGGACCACGGAGCCGGCGGCCTATGACTATTATCTGCAGGGACGAGGCTATCTGGAAGATCGATCGAGGCCGGAGAACCTGACGAATGCGATTGCGGTTCTGGATCGCGCGCTGGCTCTGGATGCAAACTTCGGCCGGGCGCTGGCGCAGCGGGGAGAAGCTGAGTGGTTCACTTACACGATTAACAGGCAGAGCGCGTGGGTAGACAAAGCAAAAGAGGACTGCGAGAAGGCGATCGGCCTGGGAAACGCAGGAGCCGATGGGCACTACTGTCTGGGATTAGTGGACGCAGGAACGGGTAAGTATGAGGACGCGGCCAGCGACTATCAGAAGGCCATCGATCTGGAACCAACGGCGGAGAGGGCTTATGTGGGACTGGCCAATGCGTATGCGAAGCTGAACCGGCTGGGGAACGCGGAGAATGCATACCGTCAGGCGATCAGCGCCAATCCCGGCTCCGGTTTCGCGCATGAGCAGCTGGGTAACTTCTACTTACAGCAGGCCGAGTACGCAAAGGCCGCGGACCTCTTTAAGCAGACTATCGCTCTGACACCGGAGAGCTATATCGACTATAGCAATCTGGGCGCAGCTTATCTCTATTTAGGAAATTACGGCGAGGCCATCAAGGCCATGGAACAGTCTCTGAAGTTGCGGCCGACGGCCAATGCTTACGCTAATCTGGGGACGGCATATTACCAGGGACGGAAGTTTGCCGATGCTGCACGCAATTATCAGGCGGCACTGCGATATAACGACCATGATTCGGATATGTGGGGCAATTTGGCCAGCGCCTACCACTTCAGCGGGCAGCAGACGAAGGCCATGGAAGCTTATCGAAAGCAACTGGCGCTCATTAATGAGCAGCTACAGGTGAATCCAAAGGATGCCGAGCGGCAGGGAGACGCGGCCAGCGTGTATGCCGCTCTGGGAGACAAGCCGGACTCGATGCAGCACCTGGCCCGCTCGCTGGAGCTGGGGCGTGGAGACAAGGACCTGCTGTTCAACGCTGCCGTGGTGTATAACGATCTGGGCGAAACCGGTGACGCACTGGAGTGGCTGCAAAAGTCTCTTGTCGCGGGCTACTCGGCGTCGATCGTTCGGGATTCGCCGGAATTCGATAACTTGCGGAATGACCCCCAGTTCCAGCAACTTCTCAGCCGGGCTCTCGTCAAATAGGCCCATCCACCCTCCGATCCCCAGCAAGAAAGGAACCGCTATGCACCAGTTCAACGTGTTCAGTGAGCTTGTGGTTACGCATCCGAACGAAACCTTCGAATGGGTTGTGAATCAGTCTGAACTGCCTCCAGGGTCTACATCTGTGACCATCTCACCCACCGGTTCGAGCTGGCCGCTCAGCGCGTCCTCCTATACGGTAGTGCCCGGGACGCCAACTCAGGCCACGGTGAACGGGCGCGTACAAGCCGGCTTCCAGTGCAGCCCCGCGGCACCGAATGTCGGATCGCAGACGATTGTCGTGGCCTGCCATACGCCGTTCGGCTTATGCGACGAGGTGCTGGTCAACCGCGGAGATTACTTTATCTGGGAGAACGACACGGCCAACACGGTCGTGATCACACCCGATCCGTCGAATGCCGATTTCTGGCCCCTGCCGGCGCAGTCCTACACGGTCGAGCCACACACCCGCATTCACGCGCAGATCCCTGCAGACGCGGTGAGGAACAAGAGCTACAACCTGCTGGTGCAAACGGCGAACGGATCGGGGATATGTACGCAGCAGACCCAGCCGAAGATCTCCGTCGGCTCGACCGGGACAGAGTAAAGCGAGCCGGGGAATCAGGATCACGAGAGCCGATGCCGGCGGCGTCGGCTCTTCATCTTTGAGAAAGGTGCCGGAGCGTGATTGCCGCGGGTCGACCCACCGGCGCAGGCGAGGCAAAACAATGAAGCGGGGTTGACTACACGCTCCGCTCGACGCAAGCGCGAGCCACGGGGCGCACCCTGCCTCGATTCCCCGGGGCGGCACAAGGGCAGGAACACCGATTCTGATCCGGCTGGCAGGACTCATGAAGACGACGAATCATGATGCCAAACGAGAATGGGGCCGAATCACCTCTTCACCTTCTTCCCGCTCGGGTGCAGGTACCAGTGCGACACAGTTCACGAGCCTGAGCAGCACTACGCAAAATGTCGGCGATGCCGTTGCGGTCGGGAGCGGCGCTGCAACCATCGTTCTCTCCATTTTCGCGTCGTGCGCCCAAAGCGGCCCGCTGGGAAGCGTCGGGAACACTCCAGACATGCTTGCTCCCTGTCGGGTGGGCACGCTGTGTTGAGGACGTATTATCCGTCCGGTGCTGGAGACCTGCAAAGCGTTCCTGCGGGCGAAGATCCGCGTCGAGGTACCCGATTGGAGCAGCGGATCCAGGAGTGGAGTGACACCGGTCGGCTGACTTTGAGCGATTCGGCCGGAGCGGAAGAGCAAAATTGCAGCGCTTATTTCAAGCGGTGATCCCAAGGTGAAGGTATCAATCGAAGATCTGACGGACCGGCTGGCGATGTTTGGAGATGTGCGTGCGCGGGTCTCGTTGATCAAACGAGATTTGGGCGTTGCTGGCGCTCTTTGTAAATGTATGGGGCTGCGCCATGATCCACCCGGACTGTGGGATAGAAGTCCGGCCCTTGGGCAGAGTTCCATAGGGCAGAGGTCGCGGGTGCGATAAGGGTGCAATAGGTGCTCCCAATCGTTCCTCAGGGCGCTGAAAGAAGCCATCCGTTCCCCCTGATTTCAATAAGTTCCCCGTCGTCCCTGCCATTCATTCTTAAAGTCCTACAGAATTTTTGGCGACCACCAGCGATTTGCGAATCAGTTGTCACTGAGCTCCGATCACACCGAGGTATCCCTGGACATCCCCGTTTGGCATGGGCAGCCGCAGATGAATCATCCGGTCCGATGCTCTCTACGGGAATGGATACATCAGAATCGCGTACATAACGCTGAAAACCGCAGTGGTCGTCCCTATGCCCAGCTTCACGAAATGAGAAGCTTCGGGTTGGGGTACGGGAGATGGAAATTTTATGAGTCGAATTGACGGGGAACCGGAATCAGAAGCGGTTTACTTTGGTGAAAGAGTGCGGGGTTGACAGTTTTAGTGCTACTCGTCAGGAGGCTCGGGGCGGGCGACGCAATGGACGCTGATGCCCCAGGCATGTCCACAGCGAAAGACATTGTCCTGGTAGTCGATCTCGAGCATGGAGTTATTGATCCAGCGAAGGCTGGAGGCATCGACGGACTGCCAGGGACCGCGGAAGATCAGGACATGGCGCAGTCCGTGGTCACGGAAGAGCTCTACGTGGCTCCATTCTCCCAGCCATCCCTCGTCGGCAGAGCGGACTCGGACGGCCATTTTGTGGTCGGGGGAGTAGAGCGGCGCGGTGTAGGTCTGGCAGCCCATGGCGAGCAGATTCGTTGCGACGAACAACAGGGCAAAGACCGCCAGCGGCCAGGTGAGCGAGCGGAGGAGTCCGTGCAGGGCCTGGGGGACCAAGAGCCGTTTGCGAGCAAGCCAAAAGACCAGAACCGTCGCGGCGACGACTGCCAGGCAGAGGCAGACGCGCCCGATCAGCCCCCATTCGATGAAGAGCATGTTTTCATCATCGGGCTTTTGCGCGGGAAACGGAATAGCCGCGGATTATCTTCTTCGGGAATGGACGGTTAGGTGTTCTCGGGATCCTTTGGCTGCTGATGCCGCCTCAGAAGCTGGTCGATGGCGTCGTAGCCGGTGGGCACTTCGATGCCTTCAAGGGTGGCTCCGGCGACGAGCAGGGCGGCGACGGAGTCGGGCTGGCGACGGTACTTCCAGTATGAGTCGGTGCAGGCTTTGATGGCCAGAGCGAGCGCGGTGCGGCCACGGACGTCGGTTGCCTGTACGGGGGCGCCGCGAGCGATGAGTTCGCGGACCACATCGTGATGGGCGCGCCAGGCGGCGACATGGAGGGAGGTGGAGTCTCTGGTGAGCTCCCAGTAGGGATCGCCCTCGGGCCAGAGCGCGTCGGCGGAGACGCCGAGGTCAAGCAGGCAGCGTACGCCTTCCAGATTGCCGGCACCGGAGAAGCGGGCGAGGAGGGTTCCGCCGATTTGTAACAGTTGCGATAACAGAAAAGGATTTTCGGCGATGAGGGCCTGGGCGCGGGGCAGGTCTCCGCGGGCGCAGGCGGCGACGAGGGGATCGAGCGGCTGGTCGAAGCGGAAGGCGAAGCCGCGGCGTTCAAGCAGTTCGAGGATGTCGCCGCGTCCGTGATACGCAGCCATCTGGATGGCGTTGCGGCCGCCCTGATTGTTGCGGATGTATGGGTCGGCGCCGTGGTCGAGGAACATTTCAATCATGATGAGGCCGTTGTCGCGGCGGATGGCGTGCTGGAAGGGCGTGTACTTCCAGGTGGTGAGGTAGTTGGGATTGGCGCCGTGGTCGAGGGCGAGTTGCAGGCCGTGCTCGTCGTGCCAGTCGGCTTTGCGGGCGAGGATGGTGGCGAGGGACTGCTCGTTGAAGCGGCCGGAGTCGAGGAGGATCTGGAGGACAGTGTTGTCGCGGGTTTCGGGGACGTGATACGGGGTTTCTTCGTCGTTGGGATCGGCGCCGTATTCGAGGAGGAGGCGGGTGAGGCCGGAATTTTGAGCGAGACCGGCGGCCGCGTAGATGACGGTTTCAGGGACGGGGCGGGGCGGATCGTCGATGTACTCGGTCCAGCCGGTGTTGGCGCTGGCTCCAGCTTCGAGAAGAGCGCGGGCGGTGGCGACGAAGGCATCGGATCGGGACTTATCGATACGGAGATAGCGGGAGAAGCAGAGATAGGTGAGGGCATCCCAGTTATGCGGTCCGCCGGTGGCGGTGGCAAGGGAGGGGTCGCGCGCGAGGAAGGCGCGGACGGCCGGCTCGTCGCCGAGGACGGCGGCGCTGTAGATGTTGGTCTGCAGGCGGTGGCCGTAGCGGGCGAAGATGAGGTCGGCGTGCTCCAGAGTGCCGGAGGCATGCCAGCCGTGACGATCGACGCAGGCGAGGTCGATAAAGAGGTCGATAGGGTTGGCGAGGGGTTCGGCGGAGCGGATGACTCGGAGGGTTTCGATGTGAGCGGCGAACTGCGGCCACGAGTCGAAGCCATGCTCGCGGGCGAGTACAAACTGCGCGTCGGTGAGGGTGATGGCGGAGAGTTGCGCCTCAGGCAGGCGGCGATGGCGGGGATGGTGTTTGCGGAAGCGAGCTAAGGCGCCAGGCAAATGTTGCGCTGCGTCGCGGGCCAGTTCTTTAGCCTGCTTTTTGTATTGATCGAGGCGGGGGTGGTCAGGAAGGGTGCGGTCGGGCATACGAAGCTCCTTTCGGGTGTGCCTCCGGAGTCCGCACAAAAGAGGCTGAAAGAAGATTCGTCAGATTGGGAACGACTGCAGGTGGGCACGGCCCTTTCCGCGGACTGGATGCGCCCTGTGCGCTGGAGATGAAGGTAAGGGGGGAGCAGGAGGGAAGTCAAGAGGCCAGGGAGAGAGGGATTAGGGAATTAGGAAGTGGGGAACAGGGGGTTGGCGAGTAGGGAGTGGGATTAGAGAGTAGGGGAGTGGCGCCTGATGGTTGAGCATTGTGCCGCGGTTAGGTGGGAGGCCGGCGTGAGAGATCCCGTGCTGGCCGGAGATTCGGCTCCGGCCAGACGGGAAAAACGCAGCAACGCAGACGTCAGGTCACCGCGTTGAAATTAGAGAGCGCCCTGATACTGCCACTCCGATACTGCCCTGAGGAATCGCCCGGCCTATCCTTTGTCGGCAGCGTCTTTATCGGCATCGCGGGGCGAATCGTTAGATCAATTCGCGGACGCGCTCGTGCATTTGGGTGAGGACGATCTTCGTGCGGTTGGGTTCACCGCGCGCCAGGGCTTCGGCAAATTTGGCGGCCTGGCCAGCTTTGATCTTCGCGGGCATGGGCGGCGTGAACTGATCGACGACGGCTTCGATGAGCACGGGGCCGACACGATTGGCTGCCACGCTCAGCTGCTGTGCGCACTCGGTGGGCTCGGAGATCTGGATCGCGTCGAGGCCAGCTCCGCGGGCGATGGTGACGAAGTCGGCAGGATAGAGGTCGCAGGCGTATTCGGGATTGCCTAGGAAGACCATCTGCTCCCACTTAATCTGGCCGAGGGTGTTGTTTTTGATGACGATGATTTTGATGTTGAGGTGATAAGCGGCAACGGTGATGAGTTCGCCCATCAGCATGCTGAGGCCGCCGTCGCCGATGATGCAGTAGACGGGGCGATCGGGATAAGCGACCGCCGCACCGATGGCGTAGGGCAGTCCGCAGGCCATGGTGGCGAGGTTGCCGGAGCAGCTGTGCATCTGGCCGCGGAGCGCGGGGACGTAGCGCGCCCACCAGGTGGTAATGGTGCCGGAATCTGAAGTAACGATGGCATTGGGGGGGATGCGCTTGCCGAGTTCCCAGCCGACCACCTGCGGTTTCATTGGTTTTTCCATGAAAGTGCCACGCTCTTCAATAAGCTCTTGCCAATCTTTTTTGCCGCGCTGGGCTTTTTTGAGGAAGCCCCGGTCGTGCTGTTTGAGCAGGGGCATGAGCGCGCGCAAACAGGCTTTGGTGCTGCCGACGAGGCCGACATCGGCGGGATAGCGCAGGCTGATGCGCTGCGGGTCGATGTCGATCTGGACGCATTTGGCGGATCCGGGCTCGGGGAGGAATTCGATGTAGGGGAAGGACGAGCCGATGATGAAGAGGGTGTCGCAATCCTTGAGGGCGTCCTGAGACGGCTCGGTGCCGAGCAGGCCGATGCCGCCAGTAGTAAAAGGGCTGTCGTCGGGGACGGCGGCTTTGCCGAGGAGGGCCTTGATGATGGGCGCGCCGAGGAGGTCAGCGATTTTTTCAAGTTCGTCGGTAGCGCCGAGAGCTCCCTGGCCGGCGAGGATGGCGATACGCTTGCCGCGATTGAGAATGTCGGCGGCGTGTTCAAGATCGACCCGCGAGGGCAGATGATCGGAGAAGGCCGGCGTGGCGGAGCTGTGATGCGGAGGGTTGCGCTCGGAGCGGCCTCTCTTCATCGGCTGCACCTGGACGTCAACGGGGATGGTGATGTGGGAGACGCCGCGGGTCTCGATGGCTGTGCGGATGGCAAGGTCAGCAACCGATTCCATATGCGCACCATTCATCACCCGCTCGTTGTAGTTGGCGACGTCAATGTAGAGCTTGTCGAGGGCGACGTCCTGCTGGGTGAAGGTCCCGATGAGGTCCGAATGCTGCAGCCCGGTGATGGCGAGCACGGGCGCGTGGTCCATTTTGGCGTCGTAGAGGCCGTTGAGGAGGTGAATACCGCCGGGTCCGGAGGTGGCGATGCAGACGCCGAGGCGGCCGGTGAATTTTGCGTAGGCGCAGGCGGCAAACGCGGCCGACTCTTCGTGGCGCATATGGACGAAGCGGATGCGGTCCTTGTTTTGACGCAGCGATTCGAAGACGCCATTGATCCCGTCTCCGGGG
Organism: uncultured Acidobacteriota bacterium; assembly: GCA_963825195.1. Taxonomy (GTDB): domain Bacteria; phylum Acidobacteriota; class Terriglobia; order Terriglobales; family Acidobacteriaceae; genus Palsa-343. Next base: position 124,998 of record CAWGSD010000004.1, on the reverse strand, counting down.
ATGCCGAATATGGTGTCGACTCCCCATGCAATCAGGCGCTCAACCAGAACATCGGATGCATTCATGGGTACCCCTCCTGTGGGTAGGAAGCAGGGCGGAGGCGGGAAGTTGTCGGTGAGACTCAGAGCTCAGGGCACAGGGCTCAAGGCTCAGTGTTAACAGGGCTCTGGTATGCTCGCGGGATGCGTTGGGTGGTGAGCTGCTTAATTCCTGCTGCGCTTGCGCTGTTGCCTATGATGGGGCAGCAGGCGAGCGGGTCGATTGAAGTGCCGTCGGGGACGCGGGTGGTGCTCGCGGCGCGGGGCGACGGTGTGCAGATCTACAGGTGCAGCGAGGCGCCGGGCGGATATAAATGGGTGCTGACGGGTCCCGATGCGCGACTGCTGGACGATGCCGGACTGCAGATTGGAAGGCATTTTGCCGGTCCGACCTGGAAGCTGACGGACGGAAGCCAGGTGATCGGCGAGCCGATGGGCAGCAAGGCCTCTCCGGACGCACATGCGGTGGCGTGGCTGCTGCTGCGCGCAAAGAGCGGATCGGCGACCGGAAAGCTGGGAGACGTGGTCTTCATCCGGCGGACGGGAACGCACGGCGGGATGGCGGACCCTTCGGGATGCAGCAGCGCCGGCGATGCTGGTAAGACAACGCGGGTCCCTTACACGGCGACGTATACGTTCTATGCGGAGAGATAGTTATGCAGGCAACGAGACGCAAATGACGGGGCTCCAATATCGAAGCACTAATATCGCATTTCCGAAATTCCTGTGCTGGTTTCAGCCTGCAAGAGCATGCTTCTCCACTCCGCTTCGCTCCGGTCAGGATGGCAACGACTAAAGAAACCTCAGAAACACCACGTTAAGCTGAACAGAGAAGCCGGCAGCCGGGGCTTGCGGTCATGGGCGCGGGGGTGCGGGAATTCTCAGGCGACCGCGATAGATTGCAAAGTCGCAATGGCCTGGCGGTCGTGACGACCGGGATCGATGGCGAGCTCCACGATTTCTATGTCGGTCAGTTGGACGGTGTAGTCTTCGACCTCGATGGTTGAGTCGCCGGGGCTGAAGTTCCACTGCTGGTGGGCGATCTCGTGCCTTTCTCCTTTGCATGTGATCGCTGAGAGGCGGAATTCCTGGGAGCGGTCGCCCCGGCCTTCGCGAAATTCAAGACGAATGCGACGGATGGGGCGGGGATGGTCGAAGTGGATCTGAATAGCCTGGGGCCCGGGTGCTGCGGCTCGCCAGCCCTCGCTGGCTTCGCCGCGGAGCGCGTCTTCGAAGCGATGGGCGGGGTGTTCGGAGGTCACATGGACAGCGGCCAGGTCCTCAAGATCCAGCCAGGCATCCAAAGCCGAGCGCTTCTCGACGGCAGAAGCGGGAGACTGGGGCGTTCTCCGCATGGGGGGTACCTCGGGTTATGAGATGCCTGTCGCCGGTCCGGGAGGGGTCTGTGCGCGCGGGCCGGATATGTGTAACGCATAGCCTAAGGAAGAAGGGGTTAGTTGCCGGGCGCGAAGGTATCACAGGGAGACTTGCTATGGGAACGATTGAGCTGACGAAGCAGGCACGGGTGCAGGCGGTTGCCTCGATCCAACAGTATTTCGAGGAGAACATGCCGGATCCGGTTGGTGAACTGGCGGCGGGGCTCCTGCTCAATTTTTTCCTCGAGGAGATTGGGCCGGCGATTTATAACCGGGCGATTGCGGACGCGCAGGCGCGGGTGCTGCAGCGCATGACGGATTTGGAGGGGGAGTTGTACGCCGAGGAGTTTCCGTACTGGCCGCGGCTGGCGGCGAAGCGGAAGGGGCGGGGTTAGTCTCTGATGTTCCCTGTCTGCCCGTGCAAAAGCACGTCCCTCCACTTCGCTTCGGTCGGAATGACAAAAGTCAAGGGGGATCCCTGAAACAGCACCCTAAATTTCCAGGATCACCGGCATGATCAGGGGGCGGCGGCTGGTGTTTTTCTGGATGTAGCGTTTGAGGTCGATGCGGATCTTTTCCTTGATGACGCCGTAGTCGGCTTTCTCTTCGTCGCTGGAAGAATCGAGGGTCTGGGTCACGACCTGGCGCGCGCCTTCCATCAGCCCGGGCTCGCCGCCAACGAAGCCGCGGCTGACCAGCTCCGGCTGGCGTTCTACTTTGCCGCTGAGCTTGTTGATGGTGAGGATGGGGAGGACGAAGCCGTCCTCGGAGAGATGGCGGCGGTCGCGGATAACGAGGTCTTCGACGACATCGGCAGTTGAGCCGGAGTCGATGCAGACGCGGCCGGCGGTGACTTTGCCGGCTTTGCGCGCGTTGTCGCGATCGAGCTCGAGGACTTCGCCGTTTTCGATAGTGAGGGCGAGGTCGATGACGCCGAGGCGCTGCGCAATTTCGGCATGCTTTTTGAGGTGGCGGTAATCGCCGTGAATGGGGATGAAGAACTTGGGGCGGAGCAGGTTGATCATCAGCCGCTGTTCTTCCTGGCTGGCGTGGCCGCTGACGTGGATGAGGCCGGCGGAGCCGTCGTCGAAGATGACGTGGGCATCGCGGCGGCAGAGATGGTCGATGACGCGGAAGATGCTTTTCTCGTTGCCCGGAATGACACGGGAACTGAGGATGACGGTGTCGCCGGCGGCGATGCGCGCGTGCTTATGATTGTCGACAGCGGCGCGGCTGAGCGCGCTCATGGGCTCGCCCTGGGTGCCGCTGATGAGCACCATGATTTCTTCAGGAGCATAGTCGTTGATCTGGCCAGGATGGATGATGAGGCCGGCGGGCAGATCGAGGTAGCCGAGGTCTTGGGCGATCTCTGAGGATTCGAGCATGGAGCGGCCAACGATGGCGACCTTGCGGCCATGCAGGCGCGCGAGTTCCGTCGCGATGCGGATGCGGTAGATCGATGAGGAGAAACAGCTGAAGAAGAGCTTCTTCTTCGTGCGGGAAAAGATCTCGTCGAGGCGCGGCTTGACCGCCCATTCGCTGGGCGTGTAGCCAGGGCGGTCGACGTTTGTGGAGTCCTGCAGCAGGGCGAGAACACCGCGCTTGCCGTATTCGGCGAAGCGGTGCAGGTCGAAGGCCTTGCCGTCGGGCGGGGAGAGATCGATCTTGAAGTCGCCGGTGTGGACGATGATGCCCACCGGCGTTTCGATAGCGAGGGCAACGCAGTCGACCAGCGAGTGGGTGACGCGGATGGGCTCGATGGTGAACGGGCCGAGCGAGAATTTGGAGCCGGGAGTGATCTCGATGAGCTCGGCGTCGTCGAGCAGCGCATGCTCTTCGAGCTTGCCTTCGACGTAGGCGAGGGTGAACTCGGTGCCATAGACGGGAACGTTGAGCTCGGAGAGGATCCAGGGCAGGCCGCCGATGTGGTCCTCGTGGCCGTGGGTGAGGATGATGCCGCGGACGTGCTGCCGGTTCTCGACGAGGTAGGAGATGTCGGGGACAACGATGTCGACGCCGAGGAGCTCGGACTCGGGGAACATGAGACCGGCGTCAATGACGATGATGTCGTCCTGATAGCGGACGGCGAGGCAGTTCATGCCGAACTCGCCGAGGCCTCCAAGAGGAATGATTTGTAATTTTGCGTCAGGCATGTAAGAGAACTAGCGTTCCAGGCATCTGCGCCGTCGGCGCCAAACCGGTGCGGATCCGGGTTCGTTCAGAACCATGCACAGGATAACAGGCTGTGCGGGTGGGGTTTGGGCTTGGCTGCGGGTGAGCAGGCACTCCAGCCGGGCAAGGCGCTGGAACTGGTCTCATAAATCCAATACACCCGGCAATACCCGCGTATGAGACCCGCTGCCGAAGCGGGCCTCATGCTTCTGACCGAAGCCATAAGGCTACATATGAGACCAGTTGACCAGTTCTAATAGCTGTCCGAAGCGGTGGGCCAATAGCCCTGCTTGGCGTCCACAGAGTAGCCTGGCAGACCCTCGAGGCGCACCTCGATGGAATGGTATTTGCCGCTGATGGACAACTGATGGCTCATATAAACGATGGTGTAGGCGGTGCGCACCGACTGGGTGATGTGAACGAAGGCGGTCTGGATGCCGTTTTCAGAAACCTGATGCTCGACCTCGCCACCGGTGGCAAGCACATAGCGCGGCAGCAGGTCATCCGGCTGAATGAGAGGCAGCTTGAGGCGGTCAAGATAGCCGATGCCCCACAGGGCGGAGTCCCCCACCTCGGTTCCGTAGACGGAGACGTTGTTGGTGAGCAGGTACTGAACGACTTCCTTGAAGCTGGCTTTGCTGCGGACGTTCTTGCCGTCACTGACGACATAAATGATCCGGCGGTGACCGCGCGGCTGGCTGGCCAGTTGCTCGGCGGCGTAGAGAATCGCGTCGTTCAGCGGATGCGCTTCTTTGGGGGGCACGAGGAAGTTGCCGGCGTTGCCGTGCTGCGGCTCCAGCGTGGGGTCGGCGGGCTGGCCGTTGACCATGGGGCCAAGAGCGAAAGGTCCATCGACGATGGGAACACCCATGGGCGAGCCGGGTTTCTTGGCCATTTCAAGAGCAGCGGGCAGGCGCGCTCCTGCCGCACCGGTGAAGCTGGTGATGAGCTGCGGCGATGTGCCCGCGTAGGTGATGACCGCGACGCTGTCGGCCGGAGTGAGTGCGCCGGTAACCGCGGCGAGGCTCTGGTTCACCTTCTGCATGATGTCGGCCGGGAGGGTGGCATCGATGACAAAGGCCACGGAGAGTGGGTAGGCATCGTCGGAGAAGAAGGCGATTCGCTGGCGGACGCCGTCTTCAAAGACGCGGAAGCGCCACCACGGCAGGCCGGCCACGAAAGCGCCGTGCTTGTCCCGTACCGTGACCGGGACTTCGACCGCGGTAACGGGAATGCGGATGGTGGCAACGGGGCCCTGGCCGGGCGGCGGGATTTCGGGTGGCGCTTTCTGGACGCTGTCGGGCGGCGGGGCCTGCTGGTCGGCCGGAGCTTGGACGGTTCCGTTACTGATTTTAGGAGCGGTCTGGCCGGCGGCGGCTGCGCCCGAAGCATCATCGAGGGGCGGCTGGCCGGTTCCCTTGCCGGGAGCTACCTGGCTTTTAAGATCGGGGAACGACTGCGTTTGGGGCGCAGGAGCATCGGGAGGGGCCGACTGGGACTGGGGGGAGGGAGCATCGGGCACGCTCTGCTGCTGCTGTTGTCCAAAGGCCACTCCGAGAAAACAGAGCGAAAGAGCACCGAGCCAAACTCCCCGCATCAACCTGAAACCCCCAATTCGATCGCTACCTGAAAGCCGCCTGTCCATATTCGGTGTCTCCCGGAACCCTGCGCGGAACATCTACCGTGTAAGATGCTTCGACGGGTGGACGGACTACAAGGCGTATGCTCAAGAGTAACAGAGCGGCCGCCGTACGGTTCTTATAACCCAACCGTGCGGCGGTCCGTCTAAGGGGCATGGCTTTGCGCTGGCTGCGACTTCTCGGAATTCCGGCATTTTGCCTGTTGACCGCTATTCCTCTGACGTGGGGCCAGTCGGCTCCGTCACCTGACGCGCCGCCAGTGAGCACTGTCCCGGCCGACAATTCGGCGACCGAGGCTCCGCGCGAGACGTTGAAGGTGACCTCGAACCTCGTCAGCGAGTACTTCACGGTGCGCGATAAGCACAACGCGCTGATCCCGTATCTGACCAAGAACGACTGCAACGTTTTCGAGGATAAAGAACCGCAGAAGCTGACCAGTTTTGCGGCCGAGGCGAACCAGCCGCTTACGCTGGGAATCCTCATCGACACGAGCGGCAGCCAGCAGAACGTCCTGCCGTTGGAGCAGCAGTCGGGCTCAGCGTTTCTGAAGAGGATTTTGAGGCAGAAGGATGAGGCGTTTCTGCTGAGCTTCGACGTAGGCGTGAACCTCGAGCAGGACTACACAAACAACACGCGTGAGCTGGACCAGGCTATCAATAAGGTGCAGATCAATACCGCCGGCGGAGGCGGATCGATGGGCGTGCCGGGGATCGGGCAGGGCCCGGTGCCGACGCAGGGCGCCCCCAAGGGCACGCTGCTGTATGACGCGGTGTACTTGGCGTCGAACAACAAGATGCGCTCGGAGACGGGACGCAAGGCGCTGATTCTGCTGACGGACGGAGAAGACGAGGGCAGCGACACCAAACCCAAGGCTGCCATCGAAGCGGCGCAGAATGCGAACGCCATCATTTATGTAATCCTGATCGCCGACCGCGGGTTCTACTTCAGCAACGGCTATCCGCTGGGTGGGTACTCGGGCGACATGCAGATGCGGCAGCTGACTGAAGCGACCGGCGGGCGCGTGATCAACGTAGGGAACAACGGCAAGAAGCTCGAAGACGCTTTCGATCAGATCGAACAGGAGTTGCGGACGCAGTACGTCGCGCAGTACGTACCCGCCAACAAAGAAATGGACGGCCGGTTCCGGCGGGTGGACATCTTCTGCAAGGATCAGCAGGACGGCGATCTGAAGGTGGCGGCGCGCAAGGGCTACTTTGCCGTGGGCGATCAGGAATAGGGACTGCGCGGGACTACGAGTCCAGCAGGACTGCGCGCGGGATTATGGGGAGCGGGAACGAACTTTCGCTCATTTCGCCGCCGGGCTGGGCGAGCGCGGGAATTTTGGCCGGATCGTGCGCCATTCTTCGGCGCTGGTCTCCCAGATCTCGCCGGGCAGGTGACCCGAGACGTAATCTCGTTCCGTGAGACCGACCAGGCGCATGCCGGTTTTTTCGGAGATGCGGCGCGAGGCGAGGTTCGCCGATGCCTTGGGAGCGCGAAGAACGGCGAAGTTCAGAACATCGAACCAGTAGTCGTTGACGGCGATTACCGCTTCCATCATGAAGCCCTGATGCTGCCAGGGAAGGCCAAGCCAGAAGCCTCGGTTGTCGAAATCCCCGCGAAACAGCCCAATGGCCCCAATGAGCTGCTGAGGAGCGTCCCGGCGGCGCAGAGTCCAGTGCCATTGCTCGCCGCGTTCCATGGCGGGAAGGGCAACGTCGCGGTAGTAGGTGAGGGCGCCGTCCGGCGGATAGGGCCAGGGGACGATGATGTTGAGGTAGCGCACGATTTCCCAGTGAGGGAACAACTGCTGGGTCTGCTCAGCGTCGGAGAGCTCAAGTGGCCGCAAAATGAGACGCTCGGTTTTGAGCCGGGGCAGCATGGAGCCAGGATAACAAAGCGGGCCGGAGGAAGCCGAGAGCGACGAGTTCCCGGGCCAGGGACTCTCATGGCTTGACGTCCCGTTGCTCACCGGGCCGGATCTCCCCGCAGTCGGCGCTCAGGTATTTGGATTTGATCGCCGAGTGCATCGAGATGCCCTGAGGAAAGACAGGCCCGCTCATTTTGATGTCAGGGGTTCCGTGCATGCCCTCCTCATTGTCGAGTTGCATCTTGACATGAACGCTGGTGTTGTAGCCCTGATCGGCGGTGCACTGCTGGTCGAAGGACATTTTGTGGGCGTCCTGCTGCATGTTGGTCGTGGTGCAGTTTACCTCTTGTTGGTGTTGCTGTTCGTGCATCGCCTGCATGTTCTTTTTCCAGGTATCGGAGGTCATACAGGAGCGGCGGACAGTGGTATGCACAGTATGGGCGTCGTTGTCCGCCGCAGGGTTCTCCATCCTGGCCGTAGTAACGGTCACCTCCGATTGCCACAGGCCCATTTTGATGGGAGGCGGAGCCATGGTGTCGGTTTGAGCGGCGCCGCCGGGGATGGGGGCGCCCACCACCAGCGACAGCGGAAGCGTTAGGATGACGGACCGGCGATGAGTCATGGCGGGTTTTCCTGAGGGAGAATGGTCGGGCGTGACCAGCCTTATAGCACACGCGGAAAGCGGGTGGCTATGGGATTTGGGCGCCCGTTTCGTGGGACAGGAAGCTCGGGACGCGGGGCTTGACCGCGGCCTGACCGGCTGAGGAGCAGTAGGACGCCTGCGAACCATGCGGCGGTAATCCAGGGAAGGAAGGGATCGAAGAGGCGGACGGTCTCAGTAAGCCACGACTGGGCTGGTTCGGCAAGGCCGGCATGGATGGAGAGGGCGAGGGACGGTTAGGTGGCGAGCGTGATGAGGGGAACTGTGGCTTGCGCGGCGTTCGCGAGGCGCACGAAGGTGACAAGAGGCAGCGCGATCATAACGGCGAGCGCGAGGCAGGCCACGGCGTAGCGCACCCGCGGCGAGTGGCGATGCAGCAGGCCGAGAAGGCAGGCGAGCAGGATGCCGACCAGCGCTCCCTGCCAGAGGAAGTGGAGAAGCGTCCAGCCGAAGGCGTAGAGGAGGGGATGGCGTAAACGCAAATCTGCGGCTGCAGGTTGCTGCGGTCTATGCGGGGGTTAGCGCGGGGGTGGGGATGGCGAGAAGTGCGGCACCGAGGAGGCCGGCATCACTGCCGAGTTGCGCGGGGGCGATGTTCGTCTTGCCCGGCTCGAAGACGGCAGGGTCGCCCGGCATAGACATGCGGTAAACGTAGCTCATCTCACGGACGGTTGTGAAGAGACGTGGGGCAAAGAGCGGCCAGGCGGCGGCTGCGCCTCCGCCGATGACGTAGAGGGGCAGGTCGAGTGCATTGATCAGGTGGGCGAGGGAGAGACCGAGGGCACGGCCGACTTCGTCGAAGACCTGGACGGCGCGACGGTCGCCTTCGGTGGCGAGACGGGCGACGACGGAGGCGGTAAGGGGCGCGGCGGCTCCGTTGCCGGAAGGATGATCGAGGTCGAGGCCCAACTCGCGCGCGCGACGCACGATGGAGGTCGCGGAGGCATACATCTCGAGACAGCCGCGGGCACCGCAGGGACAGACAGGGCCTTCTGGATCGAGCGGGCCGTGGCCGGATTCTCCGGCAGCTCCTTTCATCCCGTGCCAGATTTTGCTTTCGAGGATGATACCGCAGCCGACGCCGGTGCCGAGCGTGAGCATCAGCAGGGAATCGGCGGAATAAGCGCGGCCAGCCCCGAGGAGGTATTCTCCGTAAGCGGCGAGGTTAGCATCCGAGTCAACCTGGACGGGGCGGTCGAGGCGACGCTGGAGCTCGGCGCGGAGGTTGAGGCCATCGAAGCCAGTGAGATTGGGCGGATGATGTAGGACGCCGGCGGGAAGTTCGAGGGGGCCGGGACTACCAACACCGATGCCGAGGAGCTCGCGACGGCCGCCCTGGCTGTCAATGAGGCGGCGGATGGCGGCCGCCATGTCGTCGAGAACGGCCTGGGGCCCGGCAGCGAGGCGGGTGGGCAGCGCGATGGTATCGAGGCGCGTGCCGTTCGGCGTGACGGCGGCGATGCGGAGGTTGGTACCTCCGAGGTCAACGCCGATGGCAAAAGAAGTCATAACGGACAGAAATCTCATCATACGCGACGGGCGTGGAGGCGGTGCCCCGGTTGAGCAGGAAAAACACGCGACCGAACCTGATGTTGGCGCAGTGGTTAATGTTGCAGGGCGCCGCTGGGCGGGCACCGGTAGCCGCATTCTTTTATGATGAGTGCCGGTGATGCTCCGCGTTCCCTGCTGCCACAGGAGAGGAGGGGCAGGGAGCATCCGGAAAGAACTGGGGAAAGTAGTCCTGGGAAATAAGGGATATTCAGTCTAAGATTCCAACAAAAATACCAAGGAGATATCTATGCAACGCACGGCGAGCGCCGTATGGCGCGGTGGCCTGAAGGACGGCAAAGGGACCATTTCCAGCCAGAGCGGCGTGTTGAAGGATACGCAGTATTCGTTCGGGACGCGATTCGAGAACGGAATCGGGACCAACCCTGAGGAGCTGATTGCGGCAGCGCATGCGGGCTGCTTCACGATGGCGCTGAGCGCGCAACTGGGGAATGCCAATCTCACACCGGAATCGCTGGAGACCACGGCGGAGCTGAAGTTCGAGAAGACAGACGAGGGATTCGGGATCACGGCGATCCATCTGACCACGCGGGCGAAGGTTCCGGGCGCGACCGAATCCAGTTTCGAGACGGCGGCACAGAATGCCAAGAACGGCTGTCCGATTTCACGGCTGTTCAAGGGAAACACGCAGATCACACTGGACGCCAAGCTTGTCTAGGTTCATTCCGGACGGAGGGCAAAACGCCGCGGTTCGCCGCGGCGTTTTGCTGTACCCGGATCACGATTGGCCGGGAAAGACGAGCTGCGGCGGCAGGCAGAATTTGCCTCGCATGTTGCCCGGTCGACGGGGTGGGCAGTACGCCGAATGACATTGCTTCGTGCTGGTTTCAGGAGTTGTGTTTGGCGGCGCGCGAAGGGCATCGTGGCGACTGACGAGCTCACCATTGAAACGCAAATCGTCTCGTCCCCATCTCACCGAGGAAGTCCTAATGTTCAACAATGCGACCTTCACTGGAATGGCTGCCACACAGTTTTTCGATGAATATCCGGTCGTACAATTGGGCGGAGTCGGTGCAACCAAAAGCGTGTGCTGGTGCGCTTCTATCACCACACTTTGGTGCCGCCCGCCTCGCGCACGACGCATCAGAAGGCGGCGGCACTCTTTGGCAAGCCGCCCTATACGCGGACAGGACTGGGTAGGAAGTGGGTGATTCGTGGTGTGCACCCGATCGGACCGACGGTTAATACGGGCATGCCGGTACCGTGAGTTGATCGTCGCAGGCCCGAAAGCAGCAAGACGATCAGGTTGTACACTCGATGGCAGGCTCAATGGAACCTGTCACGCATTTTCTGACCGGGGCGTGCCTGGGGCGTTCCGGTTTTAACCGAAAGACTGCCTATGCCACGCTGGCGATGACCCTGGCGGCGGAGGCGCCGGATCTGGACATTCTCTGGGGCTTTCGCGGGCCGGTGGCCGCATTCCAGCACCATCGCGGGATCACGCATACGCTGGTGGCCGCGCCGGCGGTTGCTCTGGTGACCACGGGCTTCGTGTGGCTGGTGCACCGGTTTCGTCGAAAGGGTCCGGTCATCCCACCTCGATGGGCACTGATCTGGCTGTTCGCGCTGATCGCGGACCTGAGCCACCTGCTGCTGGATTTCACCAATAACTACGGGCTGCGACCGTTTTTCCCTTTTAATCCGCACTGGTACGCGTGGAGCATCGTCTTCATTGTCGATCCGTGGATGTTTCTGGCACTGCTGGGGGCGTTGGTGATTCCGGCGATTCTGGGTTTGGCGGATCGGGAGATCGGCGCGCGAAAGAAGCCGTTTCGGGGGAGAGGATGGGCGATTGCAGCGCTGAGTTTCATGGTGCTGTGGTGGGGGCTGCGCAATGCAGAGCGCGCGCATGCGCTGGAACTGGTGAATAGCGGCAGCCATACGAAGGAACCGGTGATCCGCACGGCCGCGCAGCCGCACATGCTGGACCCGTTTCGCTGGCACGCGATCATGGAGACGCGGGACTACTTCCAGACCGCCCAGGTGAGTACGATCGAGGACCGGGTCGACACGGACGAATTCGCCGATGTGCTCTATAAGCCGCCGATAACGTCGGCTGTGGCAGCGGCAAAGCAGTCGTACCTGGGGCGGGTGTATCTCGACTGGTCGCAGTGGCCGGTAGTGGAAGACCGCGGGACTGTGCCAGCACCGGGGTCGGAGTATCCGCCGCAGCCGGGCTGGCATACTGTGCAGTTCCAGGATCTGCGGTTTGGGTACTCGCCGCTGACCGGCAGCCAGGCACGCGGGGCGGGCGATCCGCCGCTGAGTGGATGGGTGTATGTGGGACGTGGGCAGGAGATCGAGGGGATGTATATGAGTGGGCGGGAACAGCGCTGACCCTTGGATCCCGATCGGGGTTGACCGCCATGTTGGCAGGGTGAAAGGAACTCAGGGATGGGCCAAACATTCGAGGCTTGACCGGGAGTGTGCGGGTCCGCAGAATGGAAGCAGATTGACTTTGGGCAGATGAGGAGACAATGGCCGCATATTTGCTGATCGTGGTGGCGGTTCTGAGCCGGGTGGTGCCGCATGCGTGGCTGAATTTCACGGCGGTGGGGGCGGGGCTGCTGTATTTCGGCGCGCGGCGTCCGCTGCGGGAGATGGCGCTGCCGGTGCTGGCGCTGATGGCAACGGATTATTACCTGACGGTTTTTGCGTATGGCTATCCGTGGCACAGCAGCGCGTACCTGATCACGTGGGCGTGGTACGCGGCGGTGGTGGTGCTGGGAAGCATCCTGCTGCGACGGCAGGTGACGGTGGGGCGGGTGATTGGGGCGCCGGTGCTGGCGTCGACGTCGTTCTTCCTTTTGAGCAATTATGCAGTGTGGGCCGGCGGAACGATGTATCCGCACACGCTGGCGGGGTTGGGGACGTGCTACACGGCGGGGCTGGCTTTTTATCGGAACGATGTGCTGTCGACGGTGCTGGTGACGGGGCTGGCGTTCGGTGTGCCGATGCTGGCGCGGAAGCTGGCGGAGTCGCGGGCGCACAGGATGGCTGCTTAGGGTTTAGATCCCAGCCCTTGTGACCTCCGCCACCCAACGAACTTCTCGTAACCGCCGTCTTGCGAAGAAATGTCTCTTCTGCTTCTTCTATGTCCTGCTATGTGTGTTGATCGCGTTTGCAGGTTTAGCAATAACCAGCGTTGTGAAAGAGCGGTGGGGTCATGACGCATTTATCCGGTGGGGCGGATTTACCGGTTTCACGCTAGCGCTCTTCGGGCTTCTCATAGGCGACAGCGAAAAACTGCTTCGAACGGTGCGGTTCTGGGTAGTAACGGCAATTCTTCTGGCTGGGCACTTGGCGATCTTTTGGATCGTGCTTACGCACGTTGAGGAGTGGCAGCTGACGTGGTTCCTGGTGATGATTCCGGAGTATCCATTTTTCCTCGTCGTGCGTAACCGGTTCGTAGGCGGAGGCTGATCCTCTTTCTTTTTCGTGATGTCGCAACGAACAAATGGCCACCCTAGCGGGTGGCCATTTTGCCTGGGCTAAATAGGATTACTTCGCTGCCAGTTGGCGCAGGACGTATTGCAGGATCCCTCCGTTCTGGAAGTAGAGGATCTCCTGGGGAGTGTCGATGCGGATCTTTGCTTCGAACTCCTTTATCTTGCCGTTGGCTGTGGCGCGGACCTTTAACGTGCGGCCGCTTGCGAGTTTCTCATCGAGCAGTTTGCGGAGGCCGGGGAAGTCGTAGATCTCTTCGCCGGTGAGGCCGAGGGATTCGACGTTCTGGCTCGAGACGAATTGCAGGGGCAGGATGCCCATCCCCACTAAATTCGACCGGTGGATGCGCTCGAAGCTTTCGGCGATGACGGCGCGGACGCCGAGGAGGCGCGGTCCTTTGGCGGCCCAGTCGCGGGAGGAGCCGGAGCCGTATTCCTTGCCGGCGAGGATGACGAGCGGAGTACCGCGCTCGGCGTATTTCACTGAGGCGTCGAAGATGGACATCGGTTCGCCTTCGGGGAGCAGGCGAGTGACGCCGCCTTCGGTTCCGGGCGCGAGCTTGTTGCGCAGCCTCACATTGGCAAACGTCCCGCGGACCATGACTTCATGATTGCCGCGGCGCGAGCCGTAGGAGTTGAAGTCCGCGGGTTTGACGCCGTGTTCGGTGAGATATTTGCCTGCCGGGCCGTTGAGCTTAATGGAGCCTGCGGGTGAGATGTGATCCGTGGTCACACTGTCGCCGAGAACAGCGAGGACGCGCGCGCCGGTGATGTCGGTGACGGCGGCCGGCCGGGCGGGCATGCCATCGAAGTAGGGGGCCTGACGGATGTAGGTGGAGTCAGGCTCCCACTGGTAGACGTCGCCGGTGGGGAAGCTGAGCTTCTGCCAGTTGGCGTCGCCCTGGGTCACCGTCGCGTATTCCTTTGTGTAGCTGTCGGAGGTGATGGAGGACGCGATCACCTCGGAGACTTCCTGCTGGGAGGGCCAGATGTCCTTGAGGAAGACGGGCTCGCCGGACTTGTCTTTGCCCAGGGGCGCCGCGTCGAAGTCGTGATCGATGCGGCCGGCGAGGGCGTAGGCGACGACCAGCGGCGGCGACATGAGGTAGTTGGCGCGGACCTCGGAGTTGATGCGGCCTTCGAAGTTGCGATTGCCGCTGAGGACGGAGACGGCGACGAGCGAGTGGTCTTCGATGCTCTTCGCAATGTCGGAGGGCAGCGGACCGGAGTTGCCGATGCAGGTGGTGCATCCGTAGCCGACGGTGTTGAAGCGGAGCTTGTCGAGCCACTGCGTGAGACCGGCCTTGTCGTAGTAGTCGGTGACTACGCGGGAGCCGGGAGCGAGCGAAGTCTTGACCCACGGCGGTACGCTGAGGCCCTTCTCGACGGCTTTCTTCGCGAGCAGGCCGGCGGCGACCATGACGGAGGGGTTCGAGGTATTGGTGCAGCTGGTGATGGCGGCGATGACGATGGAGCCGTGGTCGAGATAAGGATCGACATCCACTCCGAAACGCTCTTTCACGGTGTGGGCGATGTGGCCGTTGCCCCCTGGCTCGGGCGCTGCATGCGTGGACTGCACGTTGCCGTTCGCGGACATGTGGCCGCCTTCGCCCTCCCATCGCTGGGCCTGGCGCTCGCCGAGCTTGCCGGCGTTGGGGCCGAGGAGCGAGGGCAGCTGCTTTTTGAAGCTGGCGCCGGCTTCACGGAGGAGGACGCGATCCTGCGGGCGCTTGGGTCCGGCGACGCTGGGCTCGACCTGCGCGAGGTCGAGAGCAATGGTCTGCGAGTACTCGGCTTCAGGGGCGTCGGGAGTATGGAACAGTCCCTGTTCCTTGAAATAGGCTTCGACGAGAGCGATCTGCTCCTGGCTGCGGCCGGTGAGGCGGAGGTAGCGCAGCGTTTCAGCATCTACGGGGAAGATGCCGCAGGTCGCGCCGTACTCCGGCGCCATGTTGCCGATGGTGGCGCGATCGGCGAGGGGCAATTCAGCGACGCCGGGGCCGTAGAACTCGACGAACTTGCCGACGACGCCGAGCTTGCGCAGCATCTCAGTGACGGTGAGGACAAGGTCGGTAGCGGTGGCGCCTTCCCGCAGCTTGCCGGTGAGTTTGAAGCCGACGACCTGGGGGATAAGCATGGAGACGGGTTGGCCGAGCATGGCGGCTTCAGCTTCGATGCCGCCCACGCCCCAGCCGAGGACGCCGAGGCCATTGATCATGGTGGTGTGGGAGTCGGTGCCGACGAGGGTGTCGGGGTAGGCCCGAGGCTTGTCCCCGGAAGTGGTGAAGACGACGCGGGCCAGGTGCTCGAGGTTGACCTGGTGGCAGATGCCCATGCCGGGAGGGACCGCGGAAAAGTTGCGGAAGGCGGTCTGGCCCCACTTGAGGAAGGCGTAGCGCTCGCGGTTGCGCTGAAATTCGAGAGCTGCATTGAGGGAGTAAGCGTTGCCAGTGCCATATTCGTCGACCTGGACGGAGTGATCGATGACCAACTCGGCGGGCTGCAGGGGGTTGATCTTCTGCGGATCGCCGCCGAGCTGCTTCATGGCATCACGCATGGCAGCGAGGTCGACGACGGCGGGGACGCCGGTGAAGTCCTGCATAAGAACGCGCGCGGGCATCCAGGAGATTTCGCGGGAGGGCTCGGCTTTAGGATCCCACCTGGCGAGGAACTCGATGTCGTCGGCGGTGACGGATTTGCCGTCTTCGTAGCGGAGGAGGTTTTCAAGCAGGATGCGCAGGCTGAAGGGGAGGCGGCTGAGACGGATGCCTTTTTTCTCGAGCGCGCTGAGGCGGAAGATCTGCCAGGTTTTGCCGCCGGCTTTCAATTCGGACTGACTGCCGAAGCTGTTCATGAGGAGTCCTTTCAGAGGTGATACTCACGGTCGAAGCTGATGCGCATGGGGGGCCGCTCACGCCAGCCGCAGCGAGTGGACTCGCCGGAGCCTCAGGGCCGGGCGGCGGAGCGGGAGACAACAGTGAATCAGGCGGCAGTACGTCGGCCGCGATCCGGGCGACCGCGCCGAAAGCGCCGCAGAAGGGGCGGAAACGAGACTGCTGGCTGCATCGTCACCGGCTTGTATTTTAGAACCATTTGGGCGGGGAGCGCACCGGCGGCGAGTGAGGCGTGGATGGCGATGCCGAGACTGTGAACATCTCTTAATAATTTCTAGTTAACTATGGTTTACATCTGCTGAACACCTGGTTACACTCAAGACAACGCTCCGCCCGGTTCTTCCGCCGGGATCGGATCCTCGCACAGCGGTAAGACGACGCAGACCCCGGAAAACCCAAGGATGAGTGTGAGCGCACAACCCGGAGAGCCCAGGAGCGTCACGGCCAGCGCCACGGCCGGACACGATGTGGTGGTCACGCACGAGGATCTGGACCGCGCGTTCGATCGCGCCCGGGTATCGGCGGCGCGCAGCCGGCACGGCCTTCGCTCGCGCGCGTGGCTGCTGTGGCTGCTGATCGGTCCGGGCATTCTGGTAATGCTGGGTGAGAACGATGGCCCCAGCATGCTCTCCTATGCGGCGACCGGGGCGAGGTTCGGCATCGGGTTCTTCGTGCCCTTCGTGGTGCTGACTTTTGCTATGGCGCTGGTGGTGCAGGAGATGACCGTCCGCCTGGGAGCGGCGACGCATCGCGGGCATGCCGAGCTGATCTTCGAGCGCTTCGGACCGTTCTGGGGCTGGTTTTCGATGATCGACCTCGGGATCGGCAACTTTCTCACGCTGATCACGGAGTTTATTGCGATTCGCGCGGGGCTGGGATTCTTCGGCATTCCGCCGTGGGCGGCGGTGCTGATCGCCCTGGCGGTCCTGTATTCGGCGCTGCTGAGCCACCGCTACTGGACGTGGGAACGGGTGACGCTGGCGGCCGCGGCGTTTAACCTGATTTTTATCCCGGTGGCACTGATGGCTCACCCCCACTGGGGCGCCGTGGGTCATGCGCTGGTGACCTGGAAACCGCTGCCCTCAATGAGCAAAGACATGCTGCTCATCATCCTGTCGGATATCGGCGCTACGGTCACGCCGTGGATGCTGTTCTTCCAGCAGAGCGCCACGGTGGACAAGGGACTGACGATTAAGGACATCCATTTTGGCCGTCTCGACACGCTGCTGGGGGCGACGCTGGCGGCGCTGGCGGCGTTGGCGACGATTTTGGCGACGGCGCCGTTATTCCATCACATCAGCGCGGACAACTTTGAGGCAGCGCAGTTTGCGGAGGCGTTGAAGCCGATCATCGGACGCTTCGGCGCGGGATTGTTTGCGCTGGGGATGGTGGAGGCGGGCATTGTGGCTTCGATCACGATTTCCACCTCGTCTGCGTATGCGTTCGGCGAGGTCGCGGGACGTCCGCACAGCCTGAATCTGCCCATGCGGGAAGGCAAGTCGTTCTATTCGGTGCTGGCGCTGTGCGCGGCGGCGGCGGCGGGGATTGTGCTGATTCCTGGATTGCCGCTGGTGTTTGTGGTGCTGGTGGTGAACGTCGTTGCGGTGCTGGCGATGCCGCCGGCGCTGGTGTTTTTGTATCTGCTGGTGAATGACAAAGAGATTATGGGCGGCGTACGCAGCCCGGGCTGGGCCAATGCGCTGGCTGCCGCCGTCGTGGTGCTGCTGACGCTGGCGGGCGTGCTCTATGGCCTGAGCGTGGTGGCGCCCAACGCCTTCGCATGGCTGGGACGTTGACAGGCAGAAACGAGTGACACAGGAACACCAACACGAACGGGTCGCCGGCTCCACGGAGGCGGAGTGGGTTCTCTCCGAACTGGAAGAGGACCAGCTGGTGGAGGCGAAGATCACGCCCGTGCCGCGGCGGCGACTGAAGGGCGGGGAGTTGCTGCTGCTGTGGGCGCTGCGGATCTATCTGGTCTTCATGATGGTGGTGGTGTTCTGGCAGGCGTGGACGGCGACGCGCTGAAGTAGCGCTGGGCGCACGGCTGCGATAGGCTCGGACTGGAGCACAGACCAGGAAACAGGGAAGCCGAGCGAAACGATGAAGGTATTGGTGATTGGTGGGGGTGGGCGCGAACACGCGCTGTGCGCGGCGATTCGCCGCTCGCCACGGGTGAGCGAACTGGTTTGCGCGCCGGGCAACGGCGGGATTGCATCGGTGGCGCGGTGTGTGCCGGCGAGTCAGAAGGACCTCGGCGATCTGCTGCGCGTGGTCAGCGAAGAGAAGCCGGACCTGACGGTGGTGGGGCCGGAGCTGCCGCTGTCGCTGGGTTTTGCAGATGAGATGAAGCGGCGGGGGCTGGCGGTTTTTGGTCCGACGCGCGAAGCGGCGATGCTGGAAAGCAGCAAGGCGTATGCCAAGCGCTTCATGCAGCGACATAATATCCCGACCGCTAATTACGCCGTGTGCTGCTCGCGCCAGGAGTCGCTCGATGCGCTGGAACTGTTCCATTACCCGGTGGTGATCAAGGCCGACGGGCTGGCCTCGGGAAAGGGTGTGCTGATCTGCGAGCGCAAACAGGAGGCGGAGCAGGCGATTGCCGGGCTGTTCAGCGGGCAGCTGCTGGGGGCGGTCGAGACGAGTGTGATCGTCGAGGAGCATCTGACGGGCGAGGAGCTTTCGTTTCTGGTGCTGAGCGATGGCAAGCATGCGGCGGCACTGGTTCCGGCGCAGGACCATAAGCGGCTGGGCGAGGGCGATACGGGGCCCAATACCGGCGGCATGGGCGTGTATTCGACGGACGCGATGCTCGATGCGCAAATGCGGGAGTGGATTCTGCACCACATCGCGCAGAAGGCGATTGACGGGATGGCAGCCGAGGAGACTCCGTTCGTGGGCGTGCTCTACTGCGGGCTGATGATGACGGCGAAGGGGCCGATGGTGCTGGAGTTCAACGCGCGCTTTGGGGATCCGGAGACGCAGGCGATTCTGGTGCGGCTGGAGAGCGATCTGGTGGAAGCTCTGGAGGCCTGCGTGGAAGGAAGACTGAGCGAGACGGGGTTTCGCTGGAAGCCGGGCGCTTCCGCCTGCGTGGTGGCGGCGTCGGAGGGCTATCCGGGCAGCTACAGCGTGGGGCACGTGATCTCCGGGCTGGATGCGGCGGCGGAGGTTCCGGGGGTGGAGATCTTTCACGCGGGGACATCGTTTGATGGGTCGGAATACCGGACGAGCGGCGGTCGCGTGCTGGGGGGGACGGCTACGGGCGCGACGCTGGGGGATGCGTTGCGTTCGGCGTACGAGGCGATGGGGCGGATTTCGTTTGAGAGGATGGTCTATCGGCGAGACATTGGGCATCGGGCGGTGAAGCGGTGATGGAGGCGCGGGCGGCTAGTCGGAATTAGGGCGCTCCAGTTCGAATGCGATGATCTCGCGGAGCTCGTCCAGGTCATCCTGAATGGTCTTCCAGATCAACTTCTCGTCCACACCTTCGTACTCGTGGCGATAGATATTACCGGCAGCGGCGATCGCCACCCAGTCAATTTCGGAATGGCGATCTTTGAGCGCATCCGGAAGGCGTCGGGTGGCTTCGGAAATGATCTCCAGAGCGCGGACTACGGCATATACAGTTTTGCGGTCAGACGCGAACTGTCCGAGATCCAATCCCGCCGTGAATTCGCAGATGAAATCAATGTTTATCCAGAATGTCGCGCAGGCGAACGTCTGGATTCTTAGAACGCATGGACGGCGTCGTGCAGGATATTCTCTCGCAGCATGGATTTCAGGGTTCTTCGGTTTACCACGTCGCCAGCGCCGCCGAGAAGATCGCCGACATAGAGCCTGAGCCGCGAGTATTCGAAGATTCCGATGGGGTGCTGCTCGTCCAGATCGATGAGGATGTCGATGTCGCTGCCGGCCGTGGCTTCTCCTCGTGCCACCGAGCCGAAGACGGCCGCGTGACGAACCCCCAATCGCCGCAGCTCCTGCTCGTGAGCGCGCAGGGTTTCCAGCACTTCAGTGAGTTCGCGGGGCATATATGCAGGTAGTTTAACCCGTTCTGCGCGGGCGCTGGGCCGCGGCGAATTTTTCCTATAGACTCCGATCAAATGCCCCGCAGCGTGAAGACTCCGAGCGCCTGGTGAGTGCGGCTCGCGCCGACGAAGAGAATTCTTTTGAGCTGAAGCTGCGGCCGCGGTGGCTGCGCGAGTTCATCGGCCAGGAGAAGGCGAAGGAACAGCTGGCGATTGCGCTGGAGGCGGCGAAGTCGCGCGGCGAGGCGCTGGACCACGTGCTGCTGTTTGGGCCGCCGGGGCTGGGCAAGACGACGCTGGCGACGATCATTGCCAACGAGCTGGACGTGGGCTTCCAGCAGACGTCGGGGCCGGCGCTGCAGATCCAGGGCGACCTGACGGCGATCCTGACCAATCTGCGCGAGCGGCAGGTGCTGTTTCTGGACGAGATTCACCGGCTGCAGCCGGTGCTCGAAGAGAAGCTGTACACGGCGCTCGAGGACTACAAGCTGGACATCATCATCGGGCAGGGGCCGGCGGCGCGCACGCACGTGATGGAGATCAAGCCGTTCACGTTTGTGGCGGCGACGACGCGGCCGGGGCTGCTGTCGTCGCCGCTGCGGTCGCGGTTCGGGATCCTGCTGCGGCTGGAGTTTTATACCGACGACGATCTGCGCTTCATCGTGGAGCGGTCGGCGGAGGTGCTGGGCATGCCCATCGATCGCGACGGTGCGGCGGAGATTGCGATGCGGTCGCGGGGCACGCCGCGCATTGCCAACCGGCTGCTGCGGCGGGTGCGGGACTATGCGCAGGTGCGCGGGCCGGGACGGATCGACCGGGCGACCGCGTGCGAGGCGCTGACGATGCTGGAGGTGGACGCGCACGGCTTCGACGAACTGGACCGGCGGCTGCTGCTGACCATCATCGAGAAATACGATGGCGGCCCGGTGGGGCTGGGCACGCTGGCGGCGACGCTGGCCGAGGAAGAGGACGCGCTCGAAGAAGTGTACGAGCCGTTCCTGATCCAGATCGGGTTCCTGGACCGGACGCCGCGGGGTCGCGTGGCGACGCGGCTGGCTTATGAGCATTTTGGGCTGCCGATGCCGGGGCGGCAGACGGGCCTCTTTTAGGTCTGTTTCTTCGGGCCGATGCCCCGGGCTACCCCACCCCCTGGGGGTCGATTTTTTTAGTTGTTCCGATTCAGCGACTTAGAGGAAGTTGGCTAGCTCGACAACTCCCCTTATCTGTCTGGTTATCCTCCCTCTCAGCTCGTTTTGTCTCCGGTCCCGGTTGCGGGTTGGCGGCAATTGTGGCGTTTGCAGGGTAGTTATCCATGGAAAAGCCCTGCCGGCGGGAGGGCTGGCAGGGCCGGGCTTTCCTTACTGTAATTAGAGTGCCGCGGGGAGGGATCGGAGGGCAAGCAAAAAGTGGGGCGTCGAGTTACGGAGGTAAGGGGAAGGTATTGTTTCGGCGCTGTGCCGCCGGTTGTCTCGAAGCGGCACCTATCCGGCGATCAATGGTTCGCGACGATCCAGGATTCTGAAAAAACGCGACCAGCGGTTCGTGAAAGGTTGCGACCAGCCAACATCCGGGTACCGGCTGCGTTGTCGCAGGGAGGGGCGTGACATTCATGTGACGAAGCGCTGACACTTTCCTGACACACTGCTGCCCGTTCCACGGTGTACTGGGTCGTGCTCGAAGATCACCCTCGGAGCGCGTATTTGTTGTCCGATGGAACGGCACCGGGATGGTGATCAGATCCTCCACTCCGGCGCCTCAAAGTGGGTCGCCGCCCGGGGGCTCATGCGGCGTGCATCAAGTCTTCCGGACCGCCGTGGCGATCGGTTACTGCGCTACGGCCGTGGGTTCATTGGACTCATATACCTGCAGTTAAGTGGATCCGGAAGTAAGTGGGAGTTTCTTTATGAGCGGGTTGAGCCGTCTGAAGAGCGACTGGGAGTCGCTCGCGCAGAAGGATGCACTGGCCGCCATTCTTACCGACGAGAGTAAGTCGGGCGGTAAGTGGGATGTTACGGAATTCATGGCCACCGGAGATGCGGAGATCGAAACTGTTCTCCAGCATCTGGAAATCGTGGGATTGCGTCCGGACGCGAATGGTGCCGTTCTGGATTTCGGATGTGGCGTGGGACGGCTGACGCAAGCCCTGGCCCGACGCTTCCAGTCGTGTGTCGGCATTGATATCTCGCAGGAGATGATTACGCAGGCCAATGCACTGAATCACTACGGGCACTGCCGGTACGTGGTCAGTGTGACGCCGGGGCTGCCTTTCGCAGACGCGAGCTTCTCCCTCATTTACAGCAATATTGTCCTGCAGCACGTGGCCCGGCCTATTGCCGTGAACTACCTGCGCGAGTTCACGCGAGTGCTCGCTCCCGGGGGAGTGCTGGTCTTCGGTGTGCAGGACTCCTTTGCCACTCCGGACCTTGCTTCCTCACTGACACGCTTCCGCCACATTCTGCATCTGCGCTCGCGCGCAAGAGCCTGGTTCAGGGGTTCCAGCGGTGACATGCAGATGCACTGTCTGCCCGAGCCGGTCGTCCGGAAGGCGTTGGGGAGCGCGATCATCGCTGATATTCGCTATACCAACACCGCGGCGAAGGACTTCAATGGGAAGCTGGTCTATCTTCAGCAGCCGCCACGGTCGGGCTACGTAGGCCGGCAATACTGCGTCACGAAACCGGCGTGAGCCCAGGGCCGGCGCCCGTGACCTCAGCGGGCGGGGCGGCTGATGGTTTTGCTTTGCTTGGGGACCGGCCGCCGGCTGCGCCCGCGAAATTGCAGGAAGCCAAGTCCCTCCACTTCCCCCTCGACTCGTTGCGCTCGCTCAGGGATGGGATGACACATGTCTGTGATACCCGCGTGGTATCTCAGATGTGTGCGGCCCAAAGTGCCAGGCAACGGCGGATTCTTCGCCTGAGTTGGCCGAGTTCCGGCCAAACTTGCTCAGGATGACACAGTCAGGACGACAGCAGTCGTTACGAATTTCGGGGATGGGACCTTAGCGCGGAGCCGCGCTGTAGATGGTTTCGTGGGAGGGCAATAAGGCTCCGACGACGGCGCCCCCTGCGAGGCCTATGACTGCTCCGACGGCGGCTCCGGCTCCTTTGCCGCCGAGAAATCCGCTGGACTCCCACGCGCCCGCGCCGATGCCGGCTCCGGCCCCGGCACCGATGGCTGCGCCGATGAGCGTGTGACGCAGGCGGCGGCTGCCTTTCCTCAGCCTGACGCTGCGGACATCCTGCTTCTGCAGGGTCCGGTCGCCGGCCGTCTCCCGGAAGGAGATCGCAGTGTCGGAAACATTGACGAACGAGCCCAGATGTTTCTTCGAGGTGACTTCGACGACCTGAATATCCTGGCCGGCGCGCAGCACGCTGAGGTTTCCCCAGGACGCTGGAGTTTGAGCCAATGCGGCGCCGGACATAGCGAGGACGCAGATCAGGGACAGGAGATTTCGCATGCGTGCACGTACTCCCGTATCGTGGGCCGCAAGCATAGCACGAATGCACAAGCACGAATCCCGCTTTCCTGCGCGGGAAACGAGGGCTGGAGAGCTGCAGTTCGCGAGCGGGCAGGGAAATGCGGATGCGTGGGTGATTGGCTGGCGTCCGTCCGGCTTCCTCTGACCGATTCGGCTATCGTGGATGCGGTGAAGCGGATTGGTGGTGTGCGATGGGAAGCAACCGAATCCTGACTCCGGCCCGAAGGCCGTCGTTCAAAGCCGCACTCAGCCTGGCGGTCCTCTTTTCCGGATATGCGGTTTTAGCTGCGCAATCCTGCGGCTCCGCGGGACTGGCCGTGCAGGTACTGGGCTCGGGCGGCCCGGAGCTGCAGGACAAGCGCGCGTCGACCAGCTATCTGATCTGGGATCATGGCAGGGCGCGGGTGCTGGTCGATGCGGGAGGGGGCAGCGCCCTGCGCTTTGGGGAGAGCGGAGCGCAGATGTCGCAGCTGGACATGGTTCTGTTCAGCCATTTTCATATCGATCACAGCGGCGATTTTCCGGCTCTGATTTTTTCGTCGTGGTTTGAAGATCGCGCGCGGCCGCTGCCGGTGTTTGGGCCTCCGGGCAACGAATATATGCCGTCGGCCACGGAGTTTGTACGCGACCTTTTCGGCGAGCCGCATGGGGCCTGGCGTTACCTGAGCGAGCTGGTTGATCCAGCCGAGCAGGGAAGCTACAAACTGCAGCCGCATGATGTGGCGGCCGGCTCGATGCCGGTCCTGGCGGTGCATAACGCCGATATGGCCGTGTACGCAGTGCGCGTCATTCATGGCGCTTTTCCTTCCCTGGCGTGGAGGGTGGAAATCGGCGGCAAGCGGATCGTCTTCAGTGGAGACACGAATGGGGAGGGCGAGGGACTGACGCGGCTGGCGATGAATGCAGATTTGTTCATCGCGCATAATGCCGTGCCGGAGGGCGCCTCCGGGGTGGAACGACGCCTGCATATGCCTCCTTCGGTGATCGGGACGACTGCCGGGAATGCTCATGTGAAGAGCCTGGTGCTGTCGCATCGCATGCTGCGGACTTTGGGGAAGGAGAGCGAGACGCAGGCCGCCATCAGGCAGCACTATGCTGGGCCGATCGCCTTTGCCAACGACCTGGACTGCTTTGCTTTGCAGTGAGGCTGGGGTAATTGCGGTTGGCGGTGCGCAGGGGGAATGTATGGAGTGAACCCCCAAAGTGAGACATTTTAGAAAGTCACAGTTTGCAGCGAATGGGGGGCTGCAAATGCGAAGGAATAGGAGTTACACGGAGGAATTCCGGCGGCTTGCGGTGGCGCGGATGCAGGGCTGCCACAACATCTCTGCATTGGCCAGGGAACTTGAAGTTCCGCGGCGCTTGCTGTATCGGTGGCAGATGCGGCTGGAGGGCCCGGTTATACCTATTGAGGCTCGATCTTCGGGGCTTGAGGAAGAGAACCGGCTTCTGAAGCAGCTTCTGGCGGAGCGGACGCTGGAGGTGGATTTTTTCAAAGGTGCCTTGCAAAAGATAGCGGCTCGACGCCAGCAGAACGACGGCGCTGGCGAGACGGCATCTACGACCAAATGCGGTCAGTGATGTCGCTGCAAGGCGGTTTGACGATCGAGCGGATGTGCATGCTGGCGCGGGTAAGCCGGGCGGGATTTTATCGCTGGCTTACGGCCGAGGCGCCGACGGAGGAAGAGATGGAAGTGCGCGCGGCGATTCACGAGGTGGCGCTGGAGCATCGCGGCCGCTACGGCTATCGGCGAGTAAGCCGGGAACTTCGCCGCCGCGGCCTGGTTGTGAACCACAAGCGCGTGGCGCGTCTGATGCGCGAAGACAACCTGCTTGCGGTCCAGCCGCGGGCCTGGGTTCAGACCACCGACTCCAGCCATGAACTCACGGTCTATCTGAATCTGGCCGCGCGCATGCAATTAACCGGGATCAACCAGTTATGGATAGCCGACATCACCTATATCCGGTTGCGGACCGAGTTCGTCTACCTGGCCGTGGTGCTGGACGCCTGGTCGCGCAAGGTGGTGGGCTGGGCGCTGGGGCGCAGCCTGGCAGCACAGCTGACGGTGGCCGCGTTGAAGCAGGCCATCGCGCAACGGCAGCCGCTGGCCGGTCTGGTGCACCACTCCGATCGCGGCGTGCAGTATGCCTGCCGGGAGTACGTGAGCCTGCTCGCGAGCCAGGGAATGTTGCCCAGCATGAGCCGGCCCGCCAACCCTTACGACAACGCCAGTTGCGAGAGCTTCATGCGCACCCTCAAGCGGGAAGAGATCTACGCCAACACTTACCGCGATCTGGACGATCTGCGCGCGCACATCGAGGAGTTCATCGAGCGCTATTACAATCGCATCCGGCTGCACTCGGCGCTTGGCTACCTGTCGCCGGAGGAGTTCGAACAGACTGCCGCACCACCTGCTCAGGCAGACAGTCGCGGTGCTGCCAGCATGAGTTTTTTCAGGCATGGGGAAATCTATCCACCCGATGTGCGCAGAAAAACCGGGAGCGGTCCTGGTGCTCCGCTCCCGGCGCTCATCGGTACGGATGAGTCTCCCACCGGCTATTCCTTGGCGGGTTGCTCTCCAGCAGAGCCCGACTCCGCTTCACCGGCTATCGACTATGCTCAAGGAGAAGCAACACCTTGAGAAGACAATCACACTAAACGGCAACTGTGTCTTCGGAAGACTGTCTCACTCAAGGGGGTCACCCCATGTATTCCCATGTCTCAAAAGTGAGACATGGGGCACCCGCACCGACACCCGGCAGCCGAAAAAGGGAAAACCCGCCGTGTTCCCGATTGAGGAGCGCGGCGGGGATTTACAGCAAGTACGCCAAATGAAATACACATGCGGCAGAATCTCGAGGGTTGCTTCCAGCGTGCACGCCGCGGGTGGGCAGGGAGGTTGCCCCGGCGCGGCGATGGACGACGCGCCGGGATGGGCAGCTACTTCGAGCTGCCGGTACGCAGATCGGGATTAAAGACTTTCTGTTCTTCGATGGCTGCCTGCGCTGCTGCTAACCGCGCCGTCAGCAGACGGAAGGGAGAGCAGGAGACGTAGTCGAGTCCGGCGCGGTGACAGAATTTCACCGACTCCGGCTCGCCGCCATGTTCGCCGCAGATGCCGACTTCGAGATCGCGGCGGGCGGAGCGGCCTTTGTTGGTGGCCATGCGGACCAGGGTGCCGACACCTTCCTGATCGAGCACGGCAAAGGGGTCCTGTTTGAAGATGCCCTGCTGGAGATACGCCGGCAGGAACTTGTTGACGTCGTCGCGGGAGATACCGAAGGTAGTCTGCGTGAGGTCGTTGGTGCCGAAGCTGAAGAACTCGGCCTCGGCGGCAATTTTGTCGGCGACTACGCAGGCGCGGGGCAGCTCGATCATGGTGCCGACCTTGTAGTCGACGACGACTCCCTTTTTGATGAAGACGTCGTGGGCGACACCGCGCACGATGGCAGCCTGGTGCTTCATCTCCTCGGGGCCGGCGGTGAGCGGGATCATGACCTCGACGTGCGGGTCGCCGCCGCTCTTCTTCACCGTGGCTGCGGCTTCGAAGATGGCGTGGGCCTGCATTTCGGTGATCTCGGGATAGGTGATGCCGAGGCGGCAGCCGCGCAGGGCGAGCATGGGGTTGAGCTCATGCAGCTCTTCGACGCGCTCGAGGATGGCGTGCAGCTCTTTGAGCTTCGGCGACTTCGGTTTGGTCAGCTCGAGCTTCTGGATCTGCAGCTGCAGCTCTTCCCGCTTGGGCAGGAATTCGTGCAGCGGCGGATCGAGCAGGCGAATGACCACGGGCAGGGAGCCCATAGCCTTGAGCAAACCGATGAAGTCGGCGCGCTGCATGGGCAGGAGGTGGTGGAGGGCGGCGCGGCGTTCTTCTTCGGTTTTGGCGAGGATCATGGCCTGCATGTGGGGCAGGCGGTCTTCGGCGAAGAACATGTGCTCGGTGCGGCAGAGGCCGATGCCTTCGGCGCCGAAGAGCTGAGCTTGTTTCGCGTCGCGGGGGATATCCGCGTTGGCGAGCACGCGCAGCCGGCGGCGCTGATCGACCCAGCCCATGAACTGGACGAGGTCGGGGTTATCGGGATTGACGGGGAGGGTGGCGAGTTGGCCGGCGATGACGCGACCGGTGGTGCCGTCGAGGGAGATCCAGTCACCTTCGTGGAAGATCCTGCCTTTGACGCGCATCTCCTTCTTCTTTTCGTCGATGGTGACGTCGCCGGCGCCGGCCACACAGCATTTGCCCATGCCGCGGGTGACCAGCGCCGCGTGCGACGTCATGCCGCCGCGGGAGGTGAGGATGCCGGCGGCGACGTTCATGCCGGCGATGTCCTCGGGCGAGGTCTCGCTGCGGACAAGGATCATGGATTTGTGGACGCCCTTCTCGTGGTATTTCACGGCGTCGGCGGCGGTGAAGACGATCTGGCCGACGGCGGCTCCGGGAGAGGCAGGCAGGCCGGTGGCGAGGACTTCGATGGCGCCCTTTTCGTCGAGACGGGGCACGAGGAAGTCGAAGAGCTGGTTAGGCTCGACACGCAGCACGGCTTCATCGATGGTGATGAGGCTCTCGCGCACCATATCGATGGCAATGCGGACCGCGGCCAGGCCGGTGCGCTTGGCGTTGCGGGTCTGCAGCATGTAAAGGCGCCCATCCTGGATGGTGAACTCGAAGTCCTGCATGTCGCGGTAATGCTTTTCGAGCCGCGAAGTGAGATCGCGGAGCTGGTCGTAGACATGGGGCATGAGCTTCTGTAGTTCGCTGATGTGCACCGGGGTGCGAATGCCGGCGACCACGTCTTCGCCCTGGGCGTTCATGAGGAACTCGCCGTAGAACTCTTTTTCGCCGCTGGCGGGGTTGCGGGTGAAGCCGACGCCGGTGCCGCTGGACTCGTTGAGATTGCCGAAGACCATGGCCTGCACGTTGACGGCGGTACCGAGCCAGTCGTCGATGTTGTTCAGGCGGCGGTAGGTCTTGGCGCGCTCATTGTTCCAGGATCTGAAAACAGCATCCCGGGCCATAGTGAGCTGGCGGTCGGGATCCTGGGGGAACTCTGCGCCGGTGTGGCGGAGAACCAGCTTTTTGTAACCGGCGATGACTTCTTTGAGGCCGGCGGGGATGAGCTCGGTATCGAGCCGGGCACTGTATTTCTTTTTGGTCTCGTCGAAGATGTGCTCGAAGTCGGCCTTGGGGATATCGAGAACGACGTCGCCGAACATTTGTATCAGGCGGCGATACGAATCGTAGGCAAAGCGGGGATTGTTGGTCTTTTTGGCGATGACTTCGACGGAGATGTCGTTGAGGCCGAGGTTGAGGATGGTGTCCATCATGCCGGGCATGGAGAACTTGGCGCCGGAACGAACGCTGACGAGGAGGGGATGGTCACCGGCGCCGAGGCGCTGGCCCTGGAGTTTTTCGAGGCGGTCGAGGGCGAGCTCCATCTGCTCGGTGACCTGGGGCGAGAGGGCGCCGCGCATGTATTCACGGCAGGCCTCGGTCTGGATGGTGAAGCCGGGAGGCACGGGCAGGCCGGCGTTGGTCATTTCCGCCAGGCCGGCGCCTTTACCGCCGAGGATGTCGCGCATCTTGCCGTTGCCTTCGGCGACTCCTGCGCCGAAGAAAAAGACGTATTGAGAAGGGGCTTCGACTTTCGAGGCTTCGACTACCTGCTGGTAGTCCAGGGTGCTCGCATTCATAAAGATTCTCCGTTCTGCCGCCGCACGGGCGTTATTGGATAGGTTCGGATGAGTGCGTTGCGGTGATGGCGGTCGTGGGAACGGACTAGAGAGCAGGGCGGCCATCCGCAATCTGAAAAACAGGCGATTGTCGGACTGAGGACGAGGGATCGTATGTGTCTCCCGTCACAGGCGTGAATTTGTGACGGCAATCACACGGGGTTTTGGGAGCGGAGCGGGTCGCGGAGCGGGAACGAATCAGCTCACCGGGGAATCGAGAGCAGGTGCGGGAAACTGCGCCAGGGAACGCAGCGAGCCAGGTGATGTCGCGCAGTTGACAGGGTGACGAAGGAATATGGAAAGGAAATGGGCAGGGCCGGACGCGGCGATGTGGGGTATGTGGGGCAGGCCAAGGGGTTGTCGACTATTGGACGCGCCAGCGAGCAGGGCGGACGATTTGGCATCCAATTTGCACAAAGGTAAGGCACCCGGTTCCAAAACAGGCCGGCAATTTCGGGGTTATCACGATTGGGAACAGGAAGCGAGGAGAGCAATGGAGGGGCGCGGGAAGATTGCCGATCAAACTTGCAACGATGTCACACGCCTGACCATGGCTGAGTGGTGCGAGCCGCTCGATGAATCGCGGAATGGACAAGGACAGCGGTGCAGCGGCATCGCGGTGATTGAAGGAACAGCAGGGCGGAAGATTGTGGAGCCCTGCATGAGGGCCGGCGCGGGATTTTGGCGCTTTCTGAAGTAAGGGCCACAGATTTCAGTCAGCGAGGTTTGGTAATGAAGAGCACGAACGCAGTTCCGATTCAGCATTTGCCGCTTCCGTATGTACCGGAGCTGCCGGCTGATTTTGTTCTTCTGCTGCAGTCAGCCAGCGGTCAGAAGGGGCATTAACTCCGCAAGTCTTTCGCCGAAAGCGAGGTTTGGTCATGAACAGCACAATCGCAGTCCAGAATCAGGAAGAGACGTATTCACCGGAAACACAGCCAGCGCTGACGAATGATGAGGCGCGGGCTCGTTTCTCCACCATCGCCGCAGCGATGGCAGTGCTGGATGGCCATATTGGGCGGTGCACCGATCCGACAGCGGAAGCGTGTCTGCTGACGCTGCGGGCGGAGCGCGAGATCGAGTATCTGGAGACGCTTTACGCGTGGGAGTATGAGCCGCTTACGGTGGCTTGCCTGCGCTGACTTTCCGTGCTGGCCGGCCGAGGCGCGCCCGCGCCAGGCCCGGCTGGCGCGCCGAAGCGATCCTTCACAGAGCACAGAGCACAGAGCTCAGGGCAGAGGGCACAGGGCTCAGCGAGCACGGAAATACCTTCACTGACCTACCCCTTCCACGGAACACCCCATCACAGAGCACCTCTTCACTGAACGTCTGGAGTCCAGCGCACGCGAGCGCGTGCGCCAGAAGGCGGAGAACTCCGGCATAAACTGCTTTTTATCAGCTATATAGATGTTGACTCTATAATGTGATATGAAAGCACTCATATTTTATGCGACGTCTGTGCTATAGTCGTCATCAGATGGTGTGCAGGCCCGCTTTGGGCTGGCAGCAATTCTGACAATCTATGTGGACGGAGGTATTCCATGGCTATTACTCGCTGGGATCCATTTCGCGATGTGTTGGCGCTGCAGAACCGTATGAACTCGCTGTTCCAGGATTACAGTCGCGGTCAGGGCGAGGGCGATGCGGTCATCACGGCAGCGTTTGTACCGCCGGTGGATGTGTATGAGGACGAGCACAAGGTCGTGCTCAAGCTCGAGGTTCCGGGACTGAAGGAGAGCGATCTCGACATTCAGCTGGAAAACAACCTGCTGACGGTGAAGGGCGAGCGCAAGTTCGAGAAGGAAGAGAGGGAAGAGAACTTCCATCGGATTGAGCGGCGCTATGGCAGCTTCTTCCGGTCTTTCACGATTCCGAACACGGTTAATCCGGAGAGCGTGAAGGCCAGCTACGACGCCGGCGTGCTGAAGATCGAGCTGGAGAAACGGGCCGAAGCGAAGCCGAAGCAGATCAAGGTGGCGGTGGGCAGCAACGCTGCTCCGAAGCCGATTGAGACAGGGAAGAAGGAACCGCACGCGGCTTAAGGCAGGCGGTTGGGTAAAAACCGGTCAGGTGAAAAGCGTTCAGGTAAAGGCCGGTTAGTTGATGAAGCGGTTAGCGGAGAGGCTTATATAGCTGGGTACGCTGACCGCTTTTTCAGCTGGAGGCCGGGCAGCTAAGAGGCGGTCAGCTAAAGTCCGGTTAGCCAAAGTCCGGTTAGCTAAAAGCCGGTTAGCCAGGGGCTGGTTGGCTGGTGAAGCGGTCAGCGGAGAGGTTTATACCTGGATATGCGGACAGCTTCTGCTAATGCAGGGTTCCGGGGTTTCCAAGGGATTTTTCATGGTTCAGGTTTGTATCCAGGGAAAGCAGGGATCAGTGAGCGGAAGTGGAGCACGCTAACCGGTTCTGAGCTAACCGTCTCTTAGCTGACCGGTGTTTAGCTAACCGGCCTTTAGCTGTTTTTGAGGTGTTTATGGCAATACGTTGGGATAAGTTTACGGTGAAGGCGCAGGAGGCTGTGCAGAATGCCAGCCAGCTTGCGGCGGAGAACGGCAATCCGGAGATGCTGCCGCTGCATCTGCTGGCGGCGTTGCTGGCGGATAAAGAAGGTGTGATCTGGCCGGTGCTGGAGAAGGTAGGCGTGCCGGCGGCACAGCTGGCGGCAAAGGCCAATGAGGCTGTGGCGCAGCTGCCCAAGGTGAGCGGATCGGCGGCGCAGCCGGGCGTTTCGCAGGCGCTGAATCAGGCGCTGGACCTGGCGTTCAAAGAGGCGGAACAGTTTAAGGACGAGTACGTTTCGACGGAGCATCTGCTGCTGGCGCTGACGCGGCTGAAGAATGACGGAGCGCAGCTGCTGCTGGCCTCGGTGGGGGCGACGCACGATGCGGTGCTGAAGAGCCTGGCCAGCGTACGCGGCAATCAGCGCGTGACGGATCAGAATCCGGAAGCCAAGTATCAGGCGCTGGAGAAATATGCGAAGGATCTGACGGAGCTGGCGCGGCGCGGCAAGCTGGATCCGGTGATCGGGCGCGACGAGGAGATCCGGCGTGTGATCCAGGTGCTGTCGCGGCGGACGAAGAACAATCCAGTGCTGATCGGCGAGCCGGGCGTGGGCAAGACGGCCATCGTGGAAGGACTGGCGCGGCGGATCGTGCATGGCGACGTGCCGGACATACTGCGCGATAAGCGGGTGGTGTCTCTGGATCTGGGCTCGATGCTGGCAGGCGCGAAGTATCGCGGCGAGTTTGAGGACCGGCTGAAGGCGGTGCTGAAGGATATCGAGGAGGCGAACGGGCAGATCATTCTGTTCATCGACGAGCTGCACACGATTATCGGCGCAGGCGCGGCGGAGGGAGCGATTGACGCTTCGAACATGCTGAAGCCGCCGCTGGCGCGCGGGGAGCTGCGGGCGATTGGGGCAACCACGCTCAATGAGTATCGCAAGTACATCGAGAAGGACCCGGCGTTTGAGCGGCGGTTCCAGGTGGTGTACGTGGGCGAGCCCAACGTCGAGGACACCATCGCGATTCTGCGCGGCCTGAAAGAGCGGTACGAGGCGCACCACAAAGTGCGGATCCGCGACTCGGCCATTGTGGCAGCGGCAACGCTGTCGCACCGGTATATTTCGGACCGGTTTTTGCCGGATAAGGCCATCGATCTGGTGGATGAGGCGGCCGCTTCGCTGGCGATCCAGATTGGGAGTGTGCCGACGGAGATCGACGAGCTGGAGCGCGAGGCGACATCGCTGGAGATCGAGCGTGCGGCGCTGAAGCGGGAGAACGACCAGAATTCGAAGGAGCGCCTCGAGCATGTGGAACGCGAGGTTGCGCAGCTGCGCGAGCGGGCGACCGCGCTGCGGGCACGCTGGGAGAAGGAGCGCGATGCGATTACGCGGCTCAGCGAACTGAAGAAGCAGATCGAATCCCTGCGGTTCGAGGCCGACGAGCAGACGCGGCGGGGCAATCTGGAGCGGGCGGCGCAGATCCAGTACGGCGAGCTGCCAAAGCTGGAGACGGAGTTGCGCTCACTGAATGCGGCGCAGGACGGGGCGGCTGGGTCGCCGCGCATGCTGAAGAAGAGGTGGACGAAGAAGACATCGCCCGAATTGTGAGCAAGTGGACCGGGATTCCGGTTTCGCGAATGCTGGAGGGCGAGGTGCGCAAGCTGGTCCACATGGAAGAGCGGCTGCGCGATCGGGTGGTTGGGCAGGATCTGGCACTGAGCATTGTGGCGAATGCGATCCGGCGTTCGCGCGCCGGGTTGAGCGATCCGAAGCGGCCGATCGGCTCGTTTATCTTTCTGGGGCCGACGGGCGTGGGCAAGACGGAGACGGCGCGGGCTCTGGCGGAGTTCCTGTTCGACGATGAGCAGGCCATGGTGCGGCTGGATATGTCGGAGTACATGGAGAAGCACTCCGTGGCGCGGCTGATCGGCGCACCTCCGGGATATGTCGGGTACGACGAGGGGGGACAGCTGACGGAGGCGGTGCGGCGGCGGCCCTATTCGGTGATCCTGCTGGATGAGATCGAGAAGGCACATCCCGATGTGTTCAACGTGCTGCTGCAGTTGCTGGACGATGGGCGGCTGACGGACTCCCGGGGGCGGACGGTGGACTTCCGGAATACGGTGTTGATCATGACGTCGAACCTGGGCGCGGCGTTTCTGCAGGCGGAGTCGCTGGCCAGCGAGACGGCGTTTGCGCATGCACAGGAGAGCGTGATGAAGGTGCTGCGGGACCACTTCCGGCCGGAGTTCCTGAACCGCGTGGACGATATTGTGATCTTCCGGCCGCTCAACGAGGAGCAGCTGACGCACATTGTCGATATGCGGCTGAAGGATGTGGAGAAGCTGCTGGCCGACCGGCACATCACCATCGAACTCACGCCGGAGGCGCGGTACCAGCTGTTCACGGCGGGATACGACCGGGCGTATGGCGCGCGGCCGCTGAAGCGGGCGATCCAGAGGATGGTGCAGGATCCGCTGGCGATGAAGATCCTGGACGGAGAAATCCTGCATGGCGACCATGTGCGGATCGACGCGGACAAGAAGCGGGGTGCGCTGCACTTCGAAGTCGTGAGCCGGGCGGGGATTCCGCTGGAAGGGCACGTGGCGATCGGGCAGGCGTAAACAGAGCACAGAGCACAGGGCACAGTTGAAGGCTGCGGAGGTTTCCGCCAGCCTTTTTCTTTTCTGGGGGAGTGGCGAGGGATGGATTGATGGCTGTTGTTGACTGGTCGAATTGACTGGTCAATACTTGCAGCATGCGGCAGATTCAGGCTTCGGAGGCGAAAACCCGATTTCTCCAGTTGCTGGATGACGTGGAGCGTGGAGAGACGGTGGTGATCACGCGGCACGGCCAGGCCGTTGCGCGGATAGAACCGGAGAGGGGTCGTCGACAAGAGGAAATCGACAAGGCTATCTCCGCATTGCGGGCTTTTGGGCGCCGCAATGGGCCGATCACAGTGGAGGAGATTCTCTCTGCACGCGATGAGGGAAGAAAGCGCTGATGGCGTTCGTTCTTGACGCTGCGGTTACGGCGTGCTGGGCTTTTTCCGACGAGCGAAATCCAGATGCGTTTGCCGCTTTGACGCGCCTACAGGGGGAAGAGGCGCTGGTGCCTGCCTTGTGGTGGTTCGAGATCCGAAATGTTCTGCTGGTCAATGAGCGGCGAAAGCGGCTCACCGAAGCGGAGGTCGCGGAATTCCTGACGAAGCTTGCAGGCCTGCCGATCAGAATTGAGGCGCTATCGGCGGGTGACCTGCCCATTCTGGAAACGGCACGCAGACATAGCCTGACGGTTTACGACGCTGCATATCTTGAGCTCGCGGTGCGCAATGGACTGGGGCTGGCGACCCTGGACTCCGAACTGATCCGTGCGGCGCGCAAGGCTGGGGTTCCGCTGATCATGGCGGAGCCTCAGCGTTCGCGCCGGCCCTGCTGAGCTGTATCTATTCGCTCTTCCACTTGATATTGCAGCCGAGGCTGGGACGCTGGTTCCCGGGGAGGGGCTGGCCGGCGATGAGGGCGTCGAGAGCGGCGCGGAGGTCCTCGCCGGTGATGGGTATGGGGGTGCCGGGACGGCTGTTGTCGAGTTGGCCGCGGTAGACGAGCTGGCCCGCAGCGTTGAAGAGGAAGAAGTCGGGGGTGCAGGTGGCGTCGAAGGCGCGGGCGACCTGCTGGGTTTCGTCGTAAAGATAGGGAAAAGGGAAGCCAAGGCGCTCGGCCTGGCGGGCGAGGGCGGGCGGTGCGTCGTCAGGGTAGGCGATGGCGTCGTTGCTGCTGATGGCGGCGATGCCGACGCCGGAGTTCTGGTAATCGACGCCGAGGCGGGCCAGCTGCTGTTCGACATGGCGCACAAAGGGGCAGTGGGCACAGATGAACATGACGAGCAGGCCTTTGGAGCCCATGAGCGAGTCGCGCGTGTGGGGGGCGCCGTCGCGCACATCGCTGAGGGAGAAAGAAGGTGCGGTTGTGCCCAGGGCGAGCATGGCCGATTCGGTGCGTGCCATAAAAAAACCTCCGCAAAGGACAGGTTACCGTGACGACCGCGCAGGGAGAAATGCGGCGGGTGCCGGCGATGAGCGTGCACGGTTTCCCGGTGAAGCGGCAGGGCGCAGTTTTGCCCCGGTGCTGCGCGGAGGTTTTGGGAAAGGGACCGTGCCTATGACCTCAAATTCGGCTGGACGCGGCGACGCTGTTCCGCTGGAACATCTGGCGGATGCCGCGCAAGGCCTGGCGGGTGCGTTCCTCATTCTCGATGAGGGCGAAGCGGACGTGACCGTCGCCGTATTCGCCGAAGCCGATGCCGGGGCTGACGGCGACTTTGGCTTCGCGCAGCAGCATGGTGGAAAAGTCCAGCGAACCCATGGAACGCCAGGGCTCAGGGATGGGGGCCCAGACGAACATGGTGGCTTTGGGGGAGGGCAATTCCCAGCCGGCTTTGTTGAGACCGGAGACGAGGCAGTCGCGGCGACGGTGGTAGTTGTCGCGGATCTCGGCGACACAATCCTGGGGGCCTTCGAGGGCGAGAATCGAAGCGACCTGGATGGGGGTAAAGGTGCCGTAGTCGAAATAGCTCTTGAGGCGGGCGAGGGCAGCCACCAGCTCCGGATTGCCGACCATGAAACCTACGCGCCAGCCGGGCATGTTGTAGCTCTTGGAGAGGGTGAAAAACTCAACGGCGATATCTTTGGCGCCGGGCACTTCGAGGATGGAAGGGGCACGATAGCCATCGAAGACGATGTCGGCGTAGGCGAGATCGTGGACCAGCCAGATTTCATGCTGCTTACAGAGCGCGACGACGCGCTCGAAGAAACTGAGGTCGACACACTGAGTGGTGGGGTTGGCCGGAAAGTTGAGGATGAGCATCTTCGGGCGCGGGACCATGAGCGGGATGGCGTGCTCCAACTCGGCAAGGAACGCGGTAGATTCGTGGATGGGAACGCTGCGGATGGTGGCCCCGGCGATGACCGGCCCGTAGATGTGAATGGGGTAGCTGGGGTTGGGGACCATGACCACGTCGCCCTGATCGAGGGTGGCGAGGCAGAGGTGGGCGATGCCCTCTTTGGAGCCAATGGTGACAATGGCTTCGGTGTCGGGGTCGAGGGTGACGCCATAGCGGGTGTCGTACCAGCGGGTGATGGCACGGCGCAGGCGAGGAATGCCTTTGGAGAGCGAATAGCGGTGCGTCTCCGGGCGGCGCGCGGCCTCGATCATCTTGTCGACGATGTGCTGGGGGGTGGCGCCGTCGGGGTTGCCCATCCCGAAGTCGATAATGTCTTCGCCGCGGCGGCGGGCAGCGGCTTTTAATTCGCCCGTAATGTTGAAGACATAAGCAGGAAGTCGGCGGATGCGGGGAAACTCGTGCACAGGATTTCTCGTCTGAGTGAAAACGGCAGCGGAGGCTGGGTAATGGATCTCCGGCTTGTTTCTCCTATTAAATCCCAGGAGCGGCGCTTGCGCGAGGGCCTAAAAGAGGTTGGGACCACTTTCGTCATCAGCGGCCTGGAGGAAGGCATCGAGGAAGGCGATTCGGGTCGCAGCGAGGCGCCGCGTGGTATCCAGACGGATGCTGCCGGGAAGAGACGCCAAATTGCGCCTCAGCGCGGCTATGGCATCCGAAAAGCAGAGGAAGCGGGTGTCGCGGCCGACTTTGCTGACCGTCCGCAGAATGCCGATGGCGC
Organism: uncultured Acidobacteriota bacterium; assembly: GCA_963825195.1. Taxonomy (GTDB): domain Bacteria; phylum Acidobacteriota; class Terriglobia; order Terriglobales; family Acidobacteriaceae; genus Palsa-343. The sequence continues at coordinate 87,915 of CAWGSD010000004.1, read as the reverse complement.
CGAGCTGCTCGAGGATGTCGGCGTCACGCAGAATGGTGGCCTCAAGGGTGGTGGGCTCATCGTGCGGCTGGTGCTGGCGGATGACATCGAGGACAGCGGGAATTTTATCTTCCGGAAAGCCCGCACTGCGCAGGATAGTGGGTGCATGCGAGCAGGCGTAAGCGACGTGATCCCAGTGGCTGAGCTCTTCGGGATTTTCGGGGCGGTTGCCGATGAAGACGCCGAGATCGTGCAGCCAGGCAGCGGCACGGACGATGTCGCGGTCGTATTCAAGGCCGGTTCCGACCAGCTGGGTCAGACGGTCGAGGCGGGGCTGATGGCCAAATTTGTCGACGGGGAGAGCCTGTTCCCGAATGAGGTCGTAAAGGGTCTGAAAGTAATCCACAGGCATGAAATGGTTGTAGCGCAAAACGGGGCAGACTGGAAAATCGTAATGAGTGTACGAAAATGAATCGTGGGCGGCAGAAGGTAATTGACACGATTACAGTCACGATCTAAGATCGGCGCCATCCCAAAAGGGCTTCTTGCCGGGCGTCGTTCGCAGAGCCGATGCAGGGGGAGTGACCCGATCAGAAGGAAGCCGGGAATTGCCGTAAAGGGTATTGTGCAGAAATTAACGCTGCAAAGAGAAGCAGGTTGTTGTATTGTTCAGACTAAGAGAAGAACAAATCAGTTTCTTTCTTCCGCAATTCAGGTTGTGCACTGAGTACGCTCCGCCGGAAAACACAGTCAGTTCGAGCGGTTCCAATGAGTTGCGAAAAATCCCAGCAATTTCTGCACGAATTCAGGATTTTGCCATCTTCGATGGATAACCAGCAGAAGGCCTGAGGAACGGTTGTCTATGCTGCCGGAGCACATCAGCACAGGTCAGGAATATGGCTACCTCTGAATATCTGAGGAACGGGAATTCGGCACGCGGAGCGCACGCGCCGGCAGGGACGCTTGCGTCCCCGGCGCGGCGACCGGTGATCGGCCCGGCAGCAGCAGCGTCGGCGGTGATGGTCATGAATGACATCCTGGTGATCCTGCTGGCCTTTGGTATGGCTCTGGTGCTGCGCACGATCGTGGTGACCCGAGTGGCGCCGGTGCTGGACCGCGGTCCGGATTACTGGGCGGCGCCGATCGACCTGTTCTATCTGGGCTGGTTCGTCCTGGCCTACGTGCTGGTGGCCCGGCGCTACGGGTTATATACAGGTTCGCCGATTGCCTCCGGAACGCACGAGATTCGGCTGGTGGTGCAGGGCTCGCTGAATGCGGGGCTGCTGCTGTGCGGCGCTCTGTACATGTTTCATGGTGTGGCGATTTCGCGCATTCTGGTGATGCTGCTGGTGGTGACGGCGACGTGCGCGCTCTGCGTGCGGCGGGTGGTGTGGCGCTATTCGCGGTATCGTCAGTTTGAGCAGGGCATTGAACTGCGCAATGTCGTGGTTCTGGGCACCAATCAGCTCAGTTATGCGCTGAGCCGGCAGATTCGTAACAATCGGCGGCTGGGATATCGGTTTATCGGCTTTATCGCCGCGCCGGGGGCGCAGGTGATTCCAGAGATCGAACAGAACCAGATTGTGGGCGGGGTTGAAAAGATCCGGCAGCTGACGCGGCAGCATTTTGTCGACGAGGTGGTGATCGCGGAGTTTTATCCCACCGACAAGGCGATTCGTCTGGTGGAAGATGCACGCGATCTGGATATCGATGTGCGCGCGATTGCGGGGTACTACGGAGATCTGACTTCGAACGCGCCAGTGGATTATCTGGGAATCTTTCCAGTGGCCGCGCTGCACCGCCGTGAGCCGCGGGCGATTGGGCTGTTCTGCAAGCGGCTGGTGGACATTGTGCTGTCGCTGATGGCGCTGGTCATCACCGCGCCGCTGCTGCTGGCGATCGTGATTGCCGTGAAGCTGGACAGCGAGGGTCCGGTCCTCTACGTTTCGGATCGTATCGGGAAACGCGGGCGCGTGTTTTCCTGCTATAAGTTCCGCACCATGGTAAGGAATGCGGAGAAGATGAAGAATGAGTTGGCCGCGCTGAATGAGCGGGACGGGATTCTGTTCAAAGTGACCAACGATCCACGCATTACGCGGCTGGGGCGCTTCATGCGCAAGTACAGCCTGGATGAGCTGCCGCAGTTTCTGAATGTGCTGCGTGGGGAGATGAGCATCGTGGGGCCGCGGCCGCCCATTGCTTCCGAAGTGGAGCAGTACGACCTGGAGCATTTCCGGCGCCTGGAAGTGCTGCCGGGGCTGACGGGACTTTGGCAGGTGCAGGCGCGGCACGATCCCTCGTTTGCCAAGTACATCGCGCTGGATACGGCGTATGTCGAGAACTGGAGCTTCTGGCTGGACCTGAAGATCCTGTTGCAGACGGCGACTGTGGTGCTGCGCGGCACCGGCGCGTAGACCTGCTCCGTCTGTTCCTTCGTTAAACTCTGCCTCTTCCGAACCAGGGGCTGGCGGCCTGCGCTTGCCATCGCATCCCCATCTGCGTGAGACTGAATCCGAAGTTCCCAGGCAGATGAACGGCACGCGTCCGTTCTCTCCACCAGAGCATTACGAACTCCGGGAGGTCACGTTGAGACGCTTGCAGCGCCGGTCCTGCGCCCTGCTGGGTGCGCTGTTGGTCTGCGGTAGTGCTTACATGGTTCACGGGCAGGAGCCGCCACGGCGTCCGGACGAACCGCATGCCGGGGACGCCAAACCCGAAGCGCAGCCGGCGATTCCGCCGGAGAGAACGGTGGCCACGCATCACGATCTGAACATCGAGGGCAAAAGCCTGCGCTACACGGCGACAGCGGGAACGCTGCTGATCCGGGATGGCGAGGACGAGCATCCGTACGGCAGCATATTCTATGTGGCCTACACGCTGGACGGCGCCGATCCAAACTCGCGACCGGTGACGTTTCTGTATAACGGCGGGCCGGGATCGTCGACGATCTGGCTGCACATGGGGTCGGTGGGGCCGGTGCGGGTGGAAACTGACAGCCCGAAGGCGACGGGGCCGGCGCCGTATCATCTGGTTCCGAATCAGTACAGCCTGCTGGACAAATCGGATCTGGTGTTTATCGACGCGCCGCTCACGGGATTTTCGCGGGCCGTGGGCAAGGGCACGCCGAAGGATTTTACCGGCGTCGATCAGGATCTGAAGGCCTTCGATAAGTTCATCGTGCGCTGGGTGACGGTGAACCAGCGCTGGAATTCTCCGAAGTATCTGTTTGGCGAATCGTATGGGACGACGCGGTCGGCGGGACTCTCGGATGCGCTGCAGAATGACGGCATGCCGCTGAACGGGGTGATCCTGCTCTCGTCGATTTTGAATTACTACGTGATGGCGCCGGGGCTGGACATCGACTACATCGGAAACCTGCCGTCGTACGCAGCGATCGCGTGGTACTACAACAAACTGCAGAACAAGCCTGCCGATCTAAAGGGTTTTCTCAATGAAGTGCGCGCGTTTGCCCGCGGCGAATATGCCGAGGCGCTGGCGCAGGGCGACCAGTTGCCTCCCGAGCGCTTCGACGCGGTGGCGCAGAAGATGGCGCAATATACCGGGCTGAGCGTGCAGTACGTGAAAGAGGCGAATCTGCGCGTGAATGCGGCGCGCTTTCGCAAGGAGTTGCTGCGCGATCAGGGCGATATTCTGGGGCGCTACGATGCGCGCTTCGAGGGCAGCGATGTGGATAATGCCGGCGAGTACCCGGGCTACGATCCGTCGGACACCGGCATCTCGGGCGCGTTTACCGCGGCGTTTCACGATTATCTGGAGCGCGAGCTGAAGTACGAAACGACCGATACGTATCGGCCGATGACTGAGATTATTCGGGATTGGGACTGGCATCATCATCCGCCGGGCGCGCCGGAGCGCGGATTTGGCGGCACGCAGCAGATGCCGTATGTGGCCGGCGATCTGGCCGATGCCCTGCGCAAGGATCCGAAGCTGAAGGTCTTCTCGGCCAACGGGTATTTCGACCTGGCCACACCATTCTTTCTGACCGAGATGGATCTGAGCCACATGATGCTGGCTCCGGAGCTGGAGAAGAATGTGGAGTTCGGCTATTACCCGTCGGGGCACATGGTGTATCTGAATGTTGAAGCGCTGAAGGAACTGAAGCACGATCTGGAAGGGTTTTACGGGGGCAGCTGAAGTTAGTGGTCAGCTAAGAAGCGGTCAGCTGATACTGCGGTTAGCTAAAAAGCGGTCAGCTAGGAGCCGGTTAGCGTAAAGACCGTCCAAACGACCGATGTAAATGAGGTGGCGATGACGAAGGATGCGCTTGCAGATGTGCCGGAGTGCTGGCCGGCGTTGCCGCTGGCCTCGTGGAAGGATACCTGCGCCACTCTGCACATGTGGACGCAGATTGTGGGCAAGGTGCGGTTGCGGCTGACTCCGCTGGTCAATCACTGGTGGAATGTTCCGCTCTACGTGACCGCGCGGGGACTGACTACATCGCGGATACCTTATCCGGAGAGACCATTTGAGCTGCGGTTCGATTTTCTCGAGCATCAGCTGGTGCTCGAGACCAGCGATGGGACGGTAAAGACTCTGCCGCTGCAGCCTCGCTCGGTTGCCGATTTTTATCACGACTGCATGGCGATGCTGCGGTCCGCAGACATCGAGGTGAGCATCTGGAAGATGCCGGCGGAGGTGCCCGATCCGATTCCTTTCGATCAGGATCGCGTGCATGCCGCGTATGACCGGGAGCGGGTGGAGACCTTCTGGCGTATTTTGTTGTCGGTGGATGCGGTGTTCCAGGAATTCCGTTCGGAGTTCATCGGCAAGGCCAGCCCGGTACATTTTTTCTGGGGAAGTTTTGATCTCGCGGTGACACGGTTTTCAGGGCGGCGCGCGCCGGAGCGCCCCGGGGCCGATGCGGTGACGCGCGAGGCGTATTCGCATGAGGTGAGCAGCGTGGGATTCTGGCCGGGCAGCGGCAACATGGCGGGGCCGGCATTCTATTCGTATGCCGCTCCTGAGCCGCAGGGATTTCGCGAGGCGCGGGTGCGGCCGGAGCGGGCGGGATACGATCGGCAACTGAGCGAATTTCTGATGATGTACGACGATGTGCGCAACAGCGAAAGTCCGAGTACGGCGCTGCTGGCTTTTTGCCGGAGCACCTATGAGGCCGGAGCCACGCTGGGCCACTGGGACCGGAGCGGGCTGGAGCGCACAGCCTGAAGAGTCGAAGCGAAACGAGTGGAGGAGATTATGGCGGCGGAATGCACGCATCTGAACCAGATCCGGATCAGCAACCCTGACAAGCACGTCTGCGAAGACTGTGTGAAGACGGGAGACCGCTGGGTGCACCTGCGGCTCTGCCTGGAATGCGGGCATGTGGGCTGCTGCGACTCGTCGAAGAACAAACACGCGACCAGGCACTTCCACGAGACGAAGCATCCGCTGATGCGCTCGATCGAGAGGGGCGAGTATTGGGTGTGGTGCTATGTGGACGAGATGATGGTGGGCGAACTGCGGCCGGAGGGTTTTGTGGCCGGCGGATAATGCTGCGCCACGGGAGACGCTGCTGAGCGGCGACTGTTGTCGCTCGCTCAGCAGTCTGGTTACAACGCAGGATCAAGGGTACAGGGGTTTAACAGAGGGACAACAACACTTAGCAGAACTTATCCGTACTGATGAGGCAGGCCCTTACCACAGGACTTTGGCCGCTAACTGAATCTGGCGGGGCAGATTGACCTGGCTGTTGACGATGCCGGTCGTTCCGTCGCCCAGGGTGGTGTCGGGAGGGCCAAAGGTTGGATGGTTGAAGAGGTTGAACGCCTCGGCACGGAATTCGGCCTTGATGCGGTCATGGATGGGAATCATCTTGATGCCGGAGAGGTCGGTATCCACAAAGCGCGGCGCGCGCAGATCGCTGAGCATGCGCGGTGAGTTGCCGTAGGTGAAGGGCGCGGGCTCGCTGAAGTCGCTCACATCGAAGAACTGATTGAGGCGCTTGGGAATTGGACCGTGCAGGGTCGGATTTTGTCCGTTCCAGTTGGCCCGCTGGGTGCCTCCATTGTTGTACAGGGTATTCGCGGCAACGAAGACTTCCTGCGGGGTTCCGCTGACCACGGAAGTGATGCCGTTGAGCTGCCAGCCTCCGATGAGGTAGTTAGCAAGCTTACCGTGACTGAAGAAGCGGCGACCCTCACCGAAGGGGAGTTCATAGATGCCATTAATGGCAAGATACTGCGGGGTATCAAAGGAGGAGATAGCGCGTTCGGCGTGCAGGTTATCCCAGTCCTGAATGCCGGTACCGCCGAAGGAGCCTCCCGGGAAGCCGGTTTCGGATGCCGGGATGTTATCCATCAGCTTCGACCAGGTATACGCGGCGAGGAGGTTGAAGCCGTGCGAATAGCGCTTCTCCAGCTTCACCTGCAAAGCGTTGTAGGAGGATGCGCCGAAGAAGGAGCTGTTGCCGAGGGTCACACTTTGAAACTGCGGGTAGGGGAGAAGGAGCTGGCTGGCAGCGACGGTTGAGTTACTGAGCACGCCCGAGCTGACTTTGCCGTAGAACGGGTTGTTGACCTGCTGGAGCAGAGCGGTGCCCATGGACAGGTACTGATCGGGCAGCTGATCGCTGACGTAGTCGCCATAGAGATGGACGCCACGGCTGCCGGCGTAGGCCACGTCGAACAGCATGTTGCCGGGCAAGGTTTCCTGGACATCGATGTTCCACTCAGCGGCATAGGAGACGGGGCGATGGCGGTCCATGCCGACCACGGACTGGCCGAGCTGGGTGGCCAGTCCCTGGGAGCTGTTGGTGGGGAGGACAAAGCCCTGGGGGAAGGGATTGGAGAGCGTGTTGAGGGGCGTGACGCCGTCAAGCGTGCTGATCCAGTTGGTGCTGGCGACATATCCGGAATTCGGCACCGAATAGCCGTTGAACCCCGCGCCGCCCAGGGGTGCGAAGAAGAGGCCATACCCGCCGCGGATTGCGGTCTTGTCGGTGGGAGCGTAGGCGAGACCGAAGCGCGGCGCGAATTCTTTCCAGAAGGGATCGAACTCATAACGGGAGAGGCCGTTGGTCCCGGGAAATTCGAGGCCACCCTTGAGCGGGGCCAGTCCGTTGGCCTGGAGCGGCGATTGCGGTGAGGAGGTCCAGTCAGTGAAGCGATTGTGGCGCTCGGTCCAGGGCGCGTCGAAATCGTAGCGTACGCCGAGGTTGAGCGTGAGCTTCTGGGTCAGGCGCCAGTCATCCTGAAAATAGGCGCCGTAGTACTTGCTGGATAGAATCTGGTCCGGGCCGCCGCTGCCGGTGTTGCCCGAACCGGTGCCTGCCAGGAAGGAGGCAAAGCCGAGGCCCGAGCCATTGCCGATTTCAGGATTGGGTCCCTGGGTGAAGTTAGGGCCGAAGTTGAAGCTCGGACCCGCGGGGGTATAGCGGGTGGTGGAGAGCCAGGCGACGCCAAAATCGCCGCCGGTGGTGAAGGTGTGACGGCCGTGCACAATAGTCAGATTGCCGAATTCGTGAAGGTCGGGATAGGCGTCGCCGAGGTTATAGCAGCCGCCTCCCATGAAGCCGCCGCCGATGTTGCCCAGGGAGAGGTTGAGTCCCATGCCGGAGACGCCGACCGACGGGAAGCAGGGAGTATAGGACTGGGCCAGGGTGGTGAAGTAGGAGGGCAGGCCGACCACGGTGGGATTGACACCGATGCCGGGTAAGGTGCGGCCGATCCAGTAGCGAATGTAGCTGCTGTTGAGATCGAGCAGAAGATTCGCGCTGAAAGCGTTGGTGTAATCGACAGTGGCCTGCTGCTGGCGGAGGAAGTCGTTGCCCGCGGTCGGATTGCTGATCAGATAGTTGGGATCGCTGGAGCCGTAGAGGTTGGGGCGGGTCTGCGTGGTGTCGTTGATGGAGTAGCGGACAAAGAGTTTCTGAGCACCGGGGAGGGACTGATCGATGCGGAGGGAGAAGGAATTCTCCTCAATGGGCGAACTGAAGTTAGTGACGTAGTTGTTGTTTCCGGTTACCGGATCTCCCGCCTGGTTGGGAGGAGGCAAATAAGCGAGCAGCTGCTGGGCAACGGGGTTGATATCGGTGGAGGGAATGATATTGCCGGCGTATTGGTCGCGAATAAACTGTCCCGGATTATTGGGGTCGGGGCGCGTGGTAAACGGGTTGTAAATGGGAATGACCTGGCCCTGGGTGTTATAGGTCGAAGAGAAGTCGCCGCTGCGCTGCGCCGCGGTGGGCAGCGTGCCGACCGCCGATCCACTCTGCACCCAGCGGAGACCTTCATAGGTGGCGAAGAAGAAGGTCTTGTTGCGGCGGATGGGACCGCCGAAGGTTGCGCCGAACTGGTTGAAGCGGAAGTTGGCGCGGGGCAGGCCCGCGCTGTTGGAGAAGAAGTCGTTGGCTTCGAGACCGGTGGTGCGGAAGAACTCCCAGGCGGAGCCGTGCAGTTCGTTGGTGCCGGACTTGGTGATGACGTTGATGAGGCCGCCGCCGGTGTGTGAATACTCGGCGCTGAAGTTGCTGGTCTGCACCTTGTACTGCTGCACCATGTCGACGCTGGGGAAGTAGCCCGGGCCGGTGAAGGCGGGCTCGGAGTTGATGCCTCCGTCGAGCAGGAACATGTTCTGGTTGGGGCGCGATCCATTGATGGAGATGAACTGGTCGTTGTACTCGTCGAAGGCGGTCTGGGTGAATCCATAGGGAGCGATGACGCCGGGGACGAGCGCGGCAAAGCCGTAAGCGTTGCGGCCATCGAGAGGCAGGTTCTCAATGGATTCGTTGCCGATGACCTGGCCCAGGGAGGAGGTTTGGGTCTCGAGCAGGGGAGGGGCGCCGGTGACCACGACCGACTGCGAGACCTGACCGACGGTCAGGGTGGCATTGATGCTCAGCGTGGTGGCGACGTCGAGATGGATATTCTCCTGGACGTATGCCTTGAAGCCGGGCGCCTGGACGGTGAGGCGATAGAGACCGGGCTGGAGAACCGGGAAGGAATAATAGCCGAGCTTATTGGTGACGGCGGTGGCGCTCTGGTTCTTGTCGACATTGAGCAGATTTGCCTGGGCGCCGACCACGACGCCGCCGGAAGAATCCTGCACGATACCCACGATAGAGCCGGTAGCCGACTGGGCGACCAGGTCGGTTCCCGCGAGGAGCGAGCCGGCTATCAGGCAACTGAGCAGAAGGAGACGGAACGTGCGCGAACTGGTCTCGAGAAACATAAATCCTCCAAATGGGACAGATCGGTGAGTTTCCCTGGGTGGGTGGGGAGGGAAACTGTTATGGGAAACCTGTATTACAGGCCGGCCCTCTTTCTAATGCAGTCCGAGATGCATTGTCAAGGCGCATTATGAATCAAAGTGGACTCGGTTCTTCATTATCAAAGCAACGAAGAGAGGATAAAGGAAGGACGCAGGGGCAGAACAATCCATCCTGAGACAGGAGCGATTCATAGCGACGAGGCTTGCAGGGAGGCCTGCGCCGGAGTCGAAATGGGCTTGCCTTGCCGTGCAGGGAGGGCATGACGTAGGATGCTGCAGCGTGGAATTTATTTAATCGAATCGCCCTGAACGATTCATGACGCACGAACCCACTCACCCGAGGAGCATGACGAATGAAGGAAAATGATCCAGTGGATCCAGGGGATCAGCCGGCCAGCACGATGAACAGACTACCGCGGCGCACATTTCTGAAGCAGGCGGCCGGCGCGGTAGGGGCAGCCACGCAGGTAGGGCATTGGTCGCTCCAGGGAGAAGCCAGGGAAGTGGCGGCGGGCTCGGCCGCGCATGAGCAGACTGCGGCGCCTGCGGCGACCGACGTTGAATATCCTCGCGTGTTTCGCGGACCGAAGCTGAAGGTGATCTCGTTTCCACTGGGAGGTGTGGGCGCCGGCAGTCTGGGACTGGGTGGCCGCGGTCAACTGCGCGACTGGGAGATTTTTAACCGACCGAACCAGGGATTCTCGCCGACTTATGCGTTTCCGGCGGTGTGGGTACAGTCGGGCAACGCGGAGCCCATCGCTCGTGTGCTGGAGGCGCGCATCCTGCCGCCGTATCAGGGAGAGGATGGGCTTGGATGGCAAAACTCTCCGGGGCTGAGCCGGTTGAAGGCAGCGACGTTTACCGGCGAGTATCCGCTGGCGCATATCGATTTTGAAGACCCGCATCTTCCGGTGAAAGTCAGCCTCGACGCATTCTCGCCGTTCATCCCGCATGATCCGGATGACTCGGGGTTGCCGGTGGGGATTCTGCGCTATCGGGTGGAGAATCCCGGTCGCGCGACGGCGAAGGTGGGCATCGTGTTCTCGATCGACAATCCGGTGCTGCACGGCGCAACCGCGATGTTTGCCCACGACGGCATCCAGGCGAAACGGGTTAACGAATACCGCACGGACGATCATCTTGCCGGGCTGTCGATGAGCAATCCGGGACTGGCAGCCGATGATCCGATGCAGGGGACTTTTGTGCTGGGGGCGATTCCGGACACGAATATTCGGCTGACCTACTGGCGTGGCTGGCCTAACGGTTCGTGGTGGAATTCGCCGCTGCTGTTCTGGGACGCTTTCTCTCACGATGGTGCGCTGAACAACGAACCCGCGGATCGTAACGGAGTGGGAGCACTCTGCCAGTCACGATCGATTGCTCCGGGGCAATTCGGCACGTTCACTTTTGTGCTGGCGTGGCATTTTCCGAATCGCACGCCGGAATGGTGTGGATGGTCTTCGCCTCACGGCAAAGAGAAGACGCAGATCGGAAATTTCTACTCAACGCGGTTTAAGGATGCGTGGGACGCGGCGCTCTATGCTGCGAACCATCTGGAAGATCTGGAGCAGAGGACGCGGCAGTTCGCGAAGGCATTCCGCGAGAGCAGCATTCCGGCGGCGGTGAAGGAAGCGGCGAGCGCGAATCTTTCCACGCTGGCATCGACGACCTGCTTTCGCACCGCGGATGGCGAGTTTCACGGATTCGAGGGCAGCAACGATGAGCTGGGCTGCTGCTATGGCAACTGCACGCATGTGTGGAATTACGAGACGGCCACGGCGTTCCTCTTTCCATCGTTCGCGCACTCGCTGCGCAAGGCGGCGTTCGGATTCTCCGAGGATGATGCGGGAGGGATCCATGCGCGCCAGGTTCTGCCCGACGGGGAGACGCGGGATTCGATCATCGCCGCCGATGGGCACATGGGGCAGATCATGCACGCCTATCTGGACTGGAGGCTTTCCGGAGACAACGAATGGCTCCAGGCGATGTGGCCGCGGGTGCGGCTGGCCATCTCGTTTGCGTGGATCAAGGGCGGCTGGGATCCGGCGAAAAGCGGCGTGGCTGTGGGCGTGCAGAACAACACCTACGATGTAGCTTTCTTCGGGCCCAATCCTCTGTGTGGCATCTACTATCTGGGCGCGCTGCGGGCGGGCGAAGAGATGGCGCGCGCTGCGGGCGATACCGCGTCGGCAGAGGAATACAAAAAGCTCTTCGAACAAGGGCGGCAATGGATCGACGCGAACCTGTTCAACAGCGAGTTTTACATCCAGCAGATCAAGGGATTTGCGCTGGACCAGATCGATCCGAGCCTGCGCATTGGGACCAGCGGATTCAACCCGGAGGACCCGCAGTTTCAGCTGGGGAAGGGATGCCTGATTGACCAGCTGATGGGGCAATACCTGGCGCACGTAATGAACCTCGGCTATCTGGTCCGGCCGGAGCACGTGCGGGATACGCTCAACTCGATTTACCAATACAACTACAAGCGCACGCTGGTGGATCACGACAACGTGGAGCGCACGTTTGCGCTGAACGACGAGGCGGCGATGGTGATCTGCGATTACGGGAAGGCTGCCAGGCCGCGCATACCGTTTCCATATTTTGCCGAGGTGATGACGGGGTTTGAGCATTCGACGGCGGCGCTGATGGTGTACTCGGGGATGGTGCAGCAGGGAGTGGAGTGTATCCGGAACATTCGCGCCCGCTACGACGGCGAGAAGCGCAATCCGTGGGATGAGGCGGAGTGCGGGCACCACTACGCGCGCGCCATGGCGTCGTGGTCGAGCGTAGTGGCGATCAGCGGATTTGACTACGACGGGCGGCAGGCGGCGGTGGTGGCGGTGCCGCGGATTCCGCACAGCACGTTCCAGTGTTTCTGGTCGAATGGGACCGGGTGGGGAACCTTTTCGTACGCGGCGGTTGGCGGAGGGACGCGGTTTACGCTGCGGGTGATGGCTGGGAAGCTGAATTGCCGCTCGTGCGAAATTACGGGCGCGGGCCGGACCACATCGGCGCAGATCAACGGCGGCAGGCAGGAACACACCATCGAGGCGGCCAGCGGGCGAACGATCTTCCGGTTCAGCGAGCCCGTCACTGTGACCCAGGGACAAAGTCTGCAACTCGAGGTACGCGCGTGAGCGACAAGCCGTGGATTGCTCTGGTGGGCGGATTTCTGGGCGCAGGGAAGACCACTCTGCTGCTGGCTGCCGCGCAGGAACTGGAACGGCGCGGGATGCGCAGCGCTCTGATCCTCAACGATCAGGGTGAAGCGCTGGTCGATACGGCGTGGGCGGAGAGGCACGGAATCCGCAGCGGAGAGGTGACGGGAGGATGCTTCTGCTGCCGGTTTTCGGAATTGGTGGAGGTGATCGATCGGCTGCGCGCGCATGCGCCGGATGTGATCTTCGCGGAACCGGTGGGGAGCTGCACGGATATTTCGGCGACCACGCTGCATCCGCTGCACGAACTGAGCGAGACGTTTCGCATCGCTCCGTACACGGTGCTGGTGGACCCGGAGCGGGCTGAGGATTTACTTCGCGATGGAGCCGATGCGAACCTGGCCTTCCTGTTTAAGAAACAATTGCAGGAAGCGGATCTGATCTGCGCGACGAAGTCGGATATCAGTCCGGAAGTTCCGGCGTTCGCGAATGTGACGGTGCGGCAGATCAGCGCAAAGACCGGTCAGGGCGTGGCGGCGTGGCTGGATGAAGTGCTGTACGGTAAGCTCTCTGCCGGGTCGCGCATCCTCGACATCGATTACGAGCAGTACGCGCGGGCGGAGGCGGCGCTGGCGTGGCTGAATGCGCAGGTCACGGTTCGACCGTTGGTTCCCACCTCGCCTGCCGTGATGCTGGGGCCGCTGCTGGACCGGCTGGATGCGGAGTTCACCGCTGCGGGGATTGTCATTGCGCACCTCAAGGCGATCGACCATGCGGAGACTGGATTTCTCAAGGCGGCGCTCTGCGCCAATAGGCAGCCGCCGGTGGTGGAGGGCATGCTGGACGCATCGCCGGCGGGAGTGCATGAGCTGCTGCTGAACCTGCGCGCGGTGGGCGACGCCGCACAGGTGCGAGAGATTGTGGAGAGCAATCTGCTGCGGATGGATGCGGAGCTGAGCGGGCTCGCGATCGCATGCTTTCATCCCGCGCCTCCGCAGCCGGAACGGCGGGTCAGCCGCGGGCGCGAGGGCATGCAGCCTGTGCTGGTTCTCTGAGCTGGATTGGAAAGAAAAACTCTCGCAGGGGCTGAAGCCCTGTCACTTTGCATCGGTATCGGCACGACTGAAGCCATGCCTTGATACAAACCTGAGCTTTAGCGAAGCCTGTGAGTCGTGCCCTGACGCAAGAGCGATGCGGGCGGAGACGAACTCAACGTCCGGCGGTGGCGAAAATCCTGCCCCTGCGGGGAGCACCCAATCACCGGGGTTCCTGGCGTCAGCGGTGGATCCTTATTGAGGCCAGCGTTTCGATAAGGGCGGGAAGGGCGGAAAGGGCGCGTGCGGCTCTTTCTGATACCAGTAGGCGACGGAGGCGATGTTATCGCCTTCTGGCTGGTACTTGCCGTCGGGATACCAGCCCAGGTCCTGAATGGTCACCTTCAAATCCTGGTGGAAGCTGATGGGATCCATAATGTGCCAGCGATACAGGCTGTGCAGCGGTGGACCGCCGTTGGGATTGGTGCTTTTCGGATCGAGGACGTTGCCGATGTACGCCGTGGAGTAGAGGGCAGGGAAGCCATAGTCAGCGCCGAAATAGTCTTCCGTGCCGGTTCCGGCGAGGGTGGGGAATTTGCTATCGCCATCGATATAGAACTTGACTTCGCCTTCGCCGAACCAGCCGGTGGAGGACTGCGCCCATGCCAGAAAGGTGCCGACATAGCGGCCTGCTCCCTGGACGCCGTCGAGGATGGTGTAGACGGAGTCGGCGGGATTGACGGTAGCTCTGCGCCACTGCGCATGGAAGTAGGCGGCTTCGGCGGGAACGGAGCCCAGGCGGTAATCGATCTGGTACGTGAGGAGGGGAAGAACCTTGTCCGCATCATTTGTAACCGTGATGTGTGCATGTTTGCGGAAGGGCATGGGCCAGTAGCAGTTCATCGCGGCGGCGGGTACATCGATGACGGGCAGCGAGTTGACGGGGGCAAAGCGATCGTTGCCGATGGCGAAGAAGTCGGTCATGGGGACTTCGACCGACGGAGTGTCTTCGCCATCCCAATAGAAGCGCAGGACGGTGGCGCGGCCGTTGGCGAAGAAATCGGGCATGGTGGCCATCCAGATGTGCTCGATGGTGCCGGGGCCATCGACGTCCATGATGGTGACGGTGCTGTGCGGCTGCACCTTGATGAAGGGCCGCACCTTCCAGCCCTGGCCGAGGTCCGATGCGGCTGCGGAGAAGGCGAGGTCGGGATCGGCAGGATTGGGAACGGCCATCGCTCCCTTGCCTTTCTCGCCAGTGGGATTTTCCGGCGAGATCATGCGCGACTGTGAGTCGGGATTCAGGTTGGCGAGCGAGCCGAGGCCGGTGTCGCTGGCCCCGCCGCTTTGGGAAAACGCGAGGGACGCGGTGAGGACCGAGAGCGCCGCAATCCAGCCGCCAAGCCGGAGACAAGCGGAGAGCCTGAGAACCGCCAACCCAATCATTGACACCTCACACGGGGAAAGCTGGACTTCGACATGCTGTGAACGAATCACGACAGTGCATCCGAAACTGAATATCCGGCATGAATTCGGGGCCGGATGGTTATGGGTGGCCGGGAGCAGCCTGTTTCATGGCTTTGCGGAGGCGAACCTCGGCATCGTCGCTCCAGTATTTGCAATTGAGCTGCAGAAAGACAGAGGTATAGGGGACGGTCAGGTTCGTCTTCAGGATGAGGATGTTGAAGGATTTGCCCACCTCATCGACTTTGCGCAGGAGATCCTCATGCGGCAGCGCATGGACGGGGCGATCGCCGAGAACGGCTTTGATCTGCCGGCGGTATTCGGTCACGCCGGGGGCATCGCGCTCAGGGACGAAGGGAAGTTCTGCATCCATGTAGACGATGGGGCGCACATGGATGGAGTGGTCGACGGCGTCGAGCACATCCTTCACGACGTCGAGCTCGCCGGCTCCGGTCTCGATGGTCTGGACGCCCGAGGTGGTCTGGAGAGGATAGGCGGAATCCACGATGAGGATCCAGTTTCTGTGGCCCAGAAGAGGCAGCATCTGACTGAGTTTGCCCTGCCAGTCGGTCTGCGACTCAGCGGGTGTTTGGGCCGGGGCAGAAGCGCCACAGAGAATGATGGCCGTGAACAGGGGGGCGAAGAACCGTCGCGCTAATTGCTTCATGAATGTGGAATCCAAATCGGTACCTACTATGCGGGCTGACAAAATGAACTGTCAAGAACCGTCGTGGAGCAGTCTGCGTCCTGATGAACGAAGAAAGCCGCATTGGGAATAGCCAATCTCAAAGATTTCTCGCCCGCTGCTTATTCACCGGGTGCAGGGCTCAGATCAAGGTGTGGGCTTCGGCGCTGCAGAGACGGCCAGAGCATGGCATAGAGCGCAACGAAGGCATAGCAGACCAGAGGCACCAGGTAGGACAGGGCGATCCTGTGCGTGGTTTCGGCAATCCAGCCCATGAGGGGAGTGAGCACGGCTCCGCCCACGATGGCCATGACGATGAGGGAGCCGCCGATCTTGGTATTGCGGCCCAGGCCCTCGATGCCGAGGGCGAAGATGGTTGGATACATCACGGACATAAAGAAGCTGGTGAGGAAGATGGCCCACAGGCCGACCCAGCCGGGAAAGACAACGCCCACCGCAACCAGGAAGATATTGGCGAGGCCATAGAGGGCCATGAGCCGGCTCGGCTGGACGGAACGCATGATGGCGGAGGAGGCGAATCGGCCCACGCCGAAGGCAGCCAGGGTTCCGGTGAGCAGGTAGCCGGCGAATTTTTCGTGCTGGTGGGTGGAGTCCTGAACGTACTGGATGAAGAAACTCCAGGTACCGACCTGAGCGCCGACATACATGAACTGGGCGACGATGGCCAGCAGGAAGGAAGGATAGCCGAGGAGTTCGCGAAAGCTGCCGTGATTCTCGCCAGCGCCTTCGTGCTCGCTGGCAATTTTGGGAAATTTGGTCAGCCCGATGAGGAGGGCCCAGGCGATGGCGATGGCTCCGATGACCATGTAGGGAGCGACCACGCGCATGGTTTCGTGGCGCAGATAGGCTCGGTAGGTATGCGCCGCCTGCATGGCGGCCACCTGCGCATGGGAAAGTTCAACGCCGGAGAAGATGAAGATGGTGCCGGCCAGGACGCCGCAGATGGATCCGATGGGATTGAAGGCCTGGGCCAGATTGAGGCGGCGGGCCGCGCTGCCGGGATGTCCCATCTGCGCGACCCAGGGATTGGAGGCCGTCTCCAGAAACGACAGGCCGCTGGCGATGACAAACAGCGCGGCGAGGAAGAAGCCATAGCGGCCGATGAGGGCTGCGGGCCAGAAGAGAAACGCGCCGGTGCCGAAGAGCAGAAGGCCGGCGATGAATCCGAATTTATAGCCGAAGCGGCGCATGAGCAGCGCAGCGGGGGTGGCCAGCAGAAAGTAGCCCATGTAGAAGGCGGACTGCACCAGTCCCGCCTGAAAGCGGGAGATGGCAAACGACGTCATGAACTGGCGAATCAGGACGTCATTGAGGTTGTTAGGCACGCCCCACAGAAAAAAGAGAGCGGTGACCAGAAGGAACTGCAGCGTCATTCCCGCCGGAATTAGTCTGGGCGTTTCACCCCTGGTTACTGTGGTTTCGCGTGGTATCGCACCTAACATGCAGCCATCCTCTTCCGGTCCTCTCCGATTTTCCTGCTGTCGTGCATAGAGCCTGGGCAGCCTTAATTGCCGCAGATGTGTACGTGGATCCCGAGTTCGGCCAGCATGGCGGCTTTGGCGGCGAAAGCCTTGTGTGCAGCTTCGGGTGTGGGGGCGTAGGCGACGTTCAGGTGATTGGCATGGTGCCGCGCCATGAACTGGTCGCGGCTGATGCCGTGCAGCAGCACATGCATGATGGGCCACTGCAGCGTAACGGATTGCCAGCGCCGCGCGGTTTCCTCGGGCGGCAATTCGATGGCAGTGGCCCTGCCTATATCGGCATGCAGGGCGCCGCCTTCGACAAAGATGCGGCTCCAGACGATGGGGCCCGGTTTGCAGACACCTTTCAGCGTTCCTCCGCCAAGGCGGAAATACATCGAAGGCTGGCGCTCGCTGATCGCTCCGCGGTAGCCGCCGTTGAGGTGCGACGCGGGGACTGCGCCGGAGATCTGAAAGAGCCAGACGAAATCGTCGATGCCGTCGCCTGTGTAGTGTTCGCCCCAGCGCACGTCGTGCAGGGTGGTGGCAGGATTGAGGCGGAGGGCATTCCAAACGCGATTGGTGACGATGGCGTCGAGGCCCGCGCACTCGTCCACTTCATTGAAGTGCGGCAGCGGCTGTCCGGCGTAAAGCTCTTTGCCGCTCTTCGCGAAGGCAGGCGGCCGCTCCACGTTGTTCAGGAGACCTTCGACCAGATCGGATGCGGGAGCCATATCCTTGAGGCCCTGCTGATACTGAATGCCGATGGCGTCGCAGCCGAAGTCGTCGGCCATGCGCAGGGCGGCGATGTACATCCTGCATTGCTCGAGGATCTGACTATCAGTGAGATCCGTATCCGGGTTCGGGCCGGTTTTGAAGGTCATGCCGCTGGCATCGAGCCAGCGGCGAACCTGCTGCGCTTCTTCGTCCGAAACTTCGCGCATAGCAGCGACCAGGGCTGCCTGGCTGAGCCGCTCCTTGTAGACGCCTGCAGGATTGAGCAGAAAGTCCTCGACGATGGCGTTGTACATGCCCATGCAGCCTTCGTCGAAGACGCCGATGATGGCCTTGCGGGCTTTGAGGGCCCGGGCGAGGGATTCGCCCAGCTGCCGTTCCGCGGGCGGTAACTGCGCAGGATCGAGGTCGCGGACGTGGCTCTGGTCGTGCTGAATGGTGTGCTGTCGCAGCCACTGCCGTAAGCCGGTGCGGAAGAAGTCGTCTTCGAACTTCTCGCTCCACAGGGTGCTGAAGGGCACGCCGGCTTTATAGAGACAGCCATTCAGGTTGAGCATGCCGACCAGTCCTGGCCACTCGCCCGACCAGTTGGCGATGGTGAGGACGGGACCGCGATGGGTCTGCAATCCTGCCAGCACGTGATTGCTGTACTGCCAGACCGCTTCGGCGATGACCAGCGGAGCGTCGGCTGGGATGGTGGCGAAGACGTCCATGCCCATGCGCTGGTTGTAGATGAAGCCATGCTGCAGCTTTTCGTCGTAGGGGTGGGCGCGGCGCAGACGCATACCTTCGGCAGCAAATGCCTCGGTCAGCTTCGCTTCCATGGCGGCCTGAGCTGGCCAGCAGACTTCGTTGGCCGATTGTCGCAGATCGCCGCTCGCGACCAGCAGCACTTCATCGGCTGCGAGGGGTGCGGGCGCGACGGGTTCAGGAATCTGATACGTTGCCATCGACTTCACTCTGCTCTCTGCCCCTCGTTCGGCGAGAGACGGTTGGAATATCAACCCACTTCCAGATCCCGGAAGCGGGCAAACGCCTCGACCCAGGCACAGCTGGGGCAAGGATGAAATGTGGTGCAGGCAACGGACTCTGCAATAGCCGCCCGGCCCGCCTGCAGATCGGAGAGGCAGCCGGTGGCGATGGCCTGCATCATGACATTGCCGAGCGCAGACGCCTCCGCGGGCCCGCTGACCACCGTGCAGCCCAACGCATCGGCGATCATCTGGCAGAGGCAGCCATTCAGCGATCCACCTCCGACGATCCTCACTGTATGCAGGTCTCTGCCGGTAAGCAACTCCAGGGCATGAAGGACGGAGCGGTATTTGAGGCTGAGGCTCTCGAAGGCAAAGCGGGCAAACTCACCCAGAGACTCGGGGAGCGGCTGGCCGGTGTCACGGCAATAGCTCTGGATCGCCTCGGGCATGTTGCTCTGCACCTGCAGGCGTTTATCGTTGGGATCGCAGACAGCACGGAAGGGTACAGCGCCGGCGGCGGCTTCCATGACCTCGGTCCAGCTATAGGTGCGGCCCTGCAGCGCCCAGTGCTGCAAACATTCCTGGAGAAGCCAGAGGCCGGTCAGATTCTTCATGAGGAAAAAGCCGCCGGTGACGCTGCCCTCGTTGGTGAACTGCAGGCGGCGCGCCAGCTCCGAGGTATTGGGCTGATCCACTTCAACGCCCATGAGGCTCCAGGTGCCGCTGCTGATGAAGGCGCTGCAGTCGTCCATATGCGGAATCGCGGCAACGGCGCTGGCGGTGTCGTGGCTGGCCACGGCGATGGCCGGAATTTCCTTCTCGAACCCACAGCTGCGCAGGATGCTGCGGTGCACACAGCCCACGACCGTACCGGGCTGAAGGACTTCGGGCAGAAGGCGGAGGGGAATGCCTAACTGCTCGAGCATGCCACGCGCCCAGTCGCGCCGGGCAGGGGAATATATCTGGGTGGTGGTGGCCTCGGTGAATTCGACGCCGCGGGTGCCGCTGAGAAAGTAGAGAAACAAATCGGGGATCGTCAGCAGAGTGGCGGCGCAGCCGAGTTGCCGATCCTGGTGGAGGACCATGCTGTACAGCTGAAGCAACGTGTTGATCTGCAGGGTCTGGATGCCGGTCTCGGCAAAGATTTCCCGTTCGGGAAGCTTTGCGAAGAGCTGCTGGATTACGCCGTCGGTTCGGGTATCGCGATAATGGAGCGGATTGCCGAGCAGCCTGCCGTCATTGTCGAGCAGGCCGAAGTCCACGCCCCATGCATCGATGCCGATGCCCGCGGGAGAATCCTGAAAAGCGGCATGGTATTTCGCAAAGCCGACCTGCATCTGCGACCAGATCCCCAAAACGTCCCAGTAAAGACTACCGGCAGCGGCGACGCCTGCGTTGGGAAACCGGTGAACCTCCCGGAGCGAAAAAATCCGCGCGTCATATCGACCCGCCATGACCCTGCCACTGGAAGCTCCCAGATCGACTGCAATGAAATCAGCGGCATTTCTCATGCTTGTGATCCAGGAACTCCGCCATCTGCGCCGTAATCTTTGAGACTAACTCTTCCAGAGCGGCCTCGTTCAAACCCGGAGGCAGCCCATCGGTCGTAGCGGATTTGGGGCTGGAGACGAATTCGCCGGCTGCCGGATCCTCGTGCAACCGCGCATCGGGAAGGCCCCACTTCTTTTTGATCGCCAGCAGGTCGGCGATTTTCTCCGGAGGAATCACGGGCAACGGAGAGCGCAACTGCGAAGCCATCATAATTGTCCTGCAGTAGGTTTCAATGACTTCGGCATACCACTCGGCGTGGGTCACGGTGTCGGCCCAGCAGACGATGCCATGATTGGCGAGAAGGATGGTGTTGTGCCGTTTGGCAAAGGGGCGAACGGTTCGCGCAAAGGCGGGGGTTCCGGGCGTTTCATAGGGGGCCAGAGCTACCGGGCCAATGAAGACCTCCTGCTCCGGGACGAGATTGCCCTGGGGAATGACGCCCGCGACAGCGTGAGCCGTGGCATGAACGGGATGGCAATGGACGACCGCGCGGGCCCGGGGAACGGTCTTGTAGATTTCCAGATGCAGGAGCATTTCGCTGGTATGGGGGCGGCTGCCGACGATCTGGCGGTTGTCGAGGTCGACCAGGGATAGCTCATCCTCCTGCAGATCGCCCTTGCTGCACAGCGTCGGCGTGCAGATGACGTAGTGGGGCGAGATTCTGGCGGAAATATTCCCACCGTTGCCATCCACATACTGACGCTGCCAGAGTTTCCTGCCTACCTCGACGATTTCCTGCTTGATGGCCTTCGCGGCAGGAGAGTGAAACAACTGGACAGGAGATTCAGGCAGAGGTTCCGCGCGGCGCGGGAGGGAACAGCACTCCAGGATCATGCGGCGAACCACCGCAGAGATCCGATCCGGGTTGGGGTCACGATTGGGGTTTGGCATGGGCATGATCGACCGCCGTTGCCACTATATGGAGCCTTTGTTTCACGGTCAATCATAATGCTCCGTTGGTAACAATTTGTAGAAAGTGAGCAATGCGATGCATAATGATCGAAATTAATGCGCAGCTCTATGCGACAAGCCCAGCGGCTCCTGAAGGTACAGGAAGTATTTGCGAAGCAGGAGTTCGTCAGTTTTGAAGAGTTGTGCCAACTTTTTTCCGCCTCCAAGTCCAGCATCCGCCGGGACCTGATGGAACTGGAGAGCAACGGCGTTCTGCGCCGCGTGCATGGCGGCGCTATTTCGCTGCAGGCGCGCGATGAAGTGATGGATTTCACGCGTCTTTCCGGCAGTTCCCACGACGAGAAGAGCCGCATCGGCAAGCTGGCGGCATCGCTTGTATCGGAGGGGCAAACGATCATCCTGGGGGGCGGGTCCACCACCGTCGAGGTCGCGAAGCATCTTTCCGGAAAGGCGATTCAGGTTGTCACGAATTCTATTCCGGTTGCTCAAGTTTTTTGGGACAGCAAGCAGGTCGAGGTCACGCTGACGGGCGGCTATCTGTATCCCCGCCTCGGCGTGCAATTGGGCCCCATCTGCGAAAACATGCTGAACGGAGTTTCCGCGGACGCTTTGATCATGGGCATCCGCGGCATTAGTCCGAAGGGGATCAGCGATTCCAACAGTTTGATCGTGGAGTCGCTGCGCGCGATGATCCGGGCAGCGCGGCGGGTGATCCTGGTGGCGGATCATTCGAAATTCGGCCACGACGCTATGACCCATGTGGCCGCCCTGAGTGACATCGATCAGATCGTCAGCGACAGCTCTCTGGGGCCGGAATTTCAGCAGATGCTGAAGGACCACAGCGTCGACTGCATTCTGGCGTAGGGCCCAACGCGCCGGGCTGGCTGCGACTTACTGCCCCTTACCGGCAGCGTAGGCCGGATTTTGCGGCAGGCTGATGAGGTTGGCAAAAAGGCGATAGGCACCGGCTACACCCAGAGGAAGCTCACGGTAGAAGGCGTAGGCGGTGTAGACATACACCCCGGATCCATAGCGGGCCAGCAACAGGCCGCCTTTCTGCGGGGCCTGTCCGGGATCGTGGGTTTCGAGGGGCGCCTGATAGTGCGAATCCCAGGACTCCATGAATTTGGAGCCGCGCTCTTCGATCCATCCCTGAAAATCTTTGGTATCGATTTTATTCGGCCAGTTCAGCACCGGACTGGACGGCTCGGTAAAGGTCATCGCAGAGCTTTCGTCGGTGACCTCTTCGGGGTCCGATGTCATGGTGTAGGGATACGGTCCGAAGTTATGGTCGTACTCAGGCGTTTGATACTGCACGACGACCGTGCCGCCATTTTTCACGTAGTCGAGGATGCGGCCATTGTAGGTGCGCAGATCGGGACGCACGGCATAAGCACGAACGCCAATGAGGATGACGTTGTATTTGCTCAGGTCGCCGCCGGCGAGATCTTCCTGGGCGAGGAAGTGGACGTGGATGCCAAGGTTCGCGAGGGAAGCCGGCACATCGTCGCCGCTGCCGGTGACATAGCCGACCTGCAGATCGTGAGCCACCTTCACATTGGTTCCGCTGGTCTGATAATCCGCCTTGCTGTACAGGAAGTAAGGCCGAAGACCGGGATAGCCGACCTGAATATATCCCTCGCGGTATTCGTGACTGTTATAGCTGGCGACGGCGGTGAGATGGTAGACCTGCTCGGTCAGATCGTTAGGGGAAACCTGGAAGGTGACGATCTGCTCCTGTCCATCATCGCTCAAAGAGAAGGACTGCGTGGCGGGATCCGATTTCCAGCCGGAGGGCATATCAAGGCGCAGGCCGCCCTGAGCCGGGCCTTTGACGTTGCTGTGAATGCGGACGCTCACGGGGAAGGAGGCCGTGCCCAGCGGGGTAATTCCGGCACTCTCGGGCATAGTTACGGAGATGGCCGGCCCGATCGGCATAGGGTGAAAGACCAATCCAGGTCCGACTTCGCGCTGGATGGTTTGCACGACTTCGTCTAACTCGATCGGGACATCGTTATAAGTCACGACAACATGCGCGACGAGGGGATAGGGGGCCAGCGGCAGGTTGCGATCTTTCGCGTCGCGCAGATCATAATAAGGCTGCTCGATGCCTGGACGATCGAAGTAGGGCCGGGTATAGCCGGCATTGTCGGGGATCTGCACTTCGAAGCGGGCGTCCAAAACGGAACCGCCGCTGAGATCACCGCTGTTATTGCCCTGCGCCTGGATATCTGAGTCGTCGCCGCCTTGTAACTGAAGCGATATCTTATCGATTTTGACTGCGACGGGGCTGTTTTCTGCCAGGTGCACGTTGACGGGGAAATGCTGGCCCGGAATGGCCATCTGGAATGTCGGCTGATCGCGCATAAAGCGGGCGAAGGGGCCGGTGGGCGGGTGTTCCTGGGTGACGTTGGCGGACAGGGACAGTCCCAGGGAGAGCGCGAGCGCGTTGTTGAACTGAGTCTGCTTAATTTTCAGTTCGTGGAGCACATCGTATTTTGCTTCGGCGGTGAGCGAACTGCTATTCACCTTCTCGATCAAATCGTTGGTCGCTGCCAATCCTCTGGCCAGGGTGGGCGCGATGCCGCTGGGATCCTCGGCGGAATACGTGCGGGTGGCGGCTTCCACGAGGTCATTGATGCTGCTTAGTCCCTGGGTCAGGAATGCGTGTTCCTGATTGCCGGCGAGATCGGCGATGCCGGCGAGCGATATGTCGATGCCGTCGAAGAAGGTCTTTTCCTGGTCGGCAGCATGGATGCGCGAGCCGAAACGATGATAGGCGGAATCTTCGGGTCCGTCGGCAGGAATGGCCGCGCCGCCATTCTGCGAGGCCTGGTAGCCGAGGCCGGTGCGGGAGATTTGCTGATCGCTCAGACCGTCGATGCTGCTGTAAGTGCCGACGGGTATCTCCACATTGGCATGGACTGCTCCAGGCTCGAACTTACCGGAGATATAGTTCTGTACGCCGGCGGTTAACCAATGGTGGGTTGCGTAATCATAGAGACCTTTCGGAGAGACACTTCCTTCTTCGAGAGAGAAGGGGACATGGGCATATTCCTTCAGCGGATTCCAGGGACGCAGCCCGTCGCGAATCTGATCGGGAAAGACGGTTGGATCGCCGGCGGCGAGGAAGACCTTCTGGGCCCACATGCCCGCAGCCGCGTGATTGCCGTGGCCGTCGGAGGGACCGCCTACAAAGACAGAGGTAATTACCAGCGGACGCGTGAGGCGGACGACGCGCACCACATCGTAGAAGACGCGATCGGAGGGCCATTTCTGCAGCGCCTCTTCGAGAGATTTCGAGAATCCGTAATCGGCGGCGGCGGTGAAGTACTGCGAGTCGCAATAATAGCGATCCGCCTGCAGCAACTCCTCGGTGCGCACCAAGCCGAGCGAGTCCCACAGGTCGGAGGACATCTCGTTGGCTCCGCCCTCGCCGCGATTGAGGGTCAACAGCCCCACGCGCGCGCCCATGGTACGTGACGCCCAGGCCAGCGTGCCACCGTCCTCGTCGTCCGGATGAGCGGTGATCATCAGCATGCTGGTGCGGGTGTGTAACTGCCGCAGCGCTACCGCCAGGGCGGCGGCACCACGATTTTCGGCAATGGGCCGCGCATCCTGGCGGGCCGGGGGCTGCGCCAGGCACGGCGACTGCGCATACGATGCCGGGGCTATGCCGGTGAGAAGAGCCGCAGTCACCGCACATACAGCGATACAACCAGCTTGTTTCTCGATGACCATCACGCCTTCCTTGTCGGTGACTCGCTTATTCGGGTAGTAATCATCCAGGTTGAGACTAATCTACTGTGGTGAATCTGTAGTTTATTGAGCAATTTGACGAATTGAAGGGGTTCGACCAGCATCCCTCAGGGGTTGTAGCCCATCTGTTGGGCGATCTCTACGGCACGACTGAAGTGTGCCCTGATACAAAGCCAAAGAACAATCCTTCAACGAACTTCAGACTCAGGGCACTAGCAGGTCGGGGTACAACCGCTGGCGAAGGAGCAGCAGCACCATATCGCCAAAAGCAGCCTCTCCTCCGCTCCGCTCGTGATGACAACCGTTGAAGACATCTACGAAGCACGGGCACTAGAAGTGAAATTTCCCGACGAACTGAATTTCTCGGGGATTGGTTGTAGTCGAGGTGCTTCTGCCAAAGGCGCCAGGCAGGGAGACGTTGGCCGAAGGATTAGCGAAGCTGGGATGATTGAAGGCACTGAAGAACTCAGCGCGGAACTCGATGCTGCGGGCTTCACCGAGCGGGAAACTCTTAAAGAGGCTCAGATCTTCCTGCTCGATGCCGGGACCATGGAACATGCGCGGACGGCACGAGCCGAAGGAACCCAGGGCAGGAGTCGCGAATCCGGCAACGTTGATGAACGCGCCGGGGGCCTGACTGCCGGCGTACTGGTGGTAGTCCTTCGTCGTATTCACAAAGGGATTACCGACGCAGTCCGCGTAAGAGGCGTGGTTGGAGCCGGTGTCGCTCTCATCGGGACCGGTGACGTCGAAGGGGATTCCGGTTTGCAGGCTGACGATGGCGTTGGCCTGCCAGTGGCCAATGAGATTCGAAACCGTGCCGCCGTTCTTCATGATCCATCCACCTTCGCCAATGGGTAACTCCCAGGTGGCGCCTCCGACAAAGCGGTGGCGAACATCCTGGGCCGAGTTACTCATTTCATGGCCGTAGTCGTAAGCATTCTGCGGGGTGGATCCGCCGGTGAGGTTATCGACAAAGTCGGCCATATTATGCGACCAGGTATAACTGGCCTGATACATAAGGCCGTGGCTGAGCTGGCGCTGCAGGTTGACCTCAAGAGCGTTGAAGTCGGTGTTGCCATCGTTGGTGGCGAGTTCGAGGAAGGCATGCTGGCCCGCGCCGCTCACGGCCTGCAATTGCGTGTTCAGGTTCGCGTAGGGGAAGGTGACGATGGGATTCGTACCGCTGAAGCCGGTGACGATTCCCTGATTGGCATTGCGCAGGCGATTCATCTTGCGGCCCCAATTGCCGATCCAGGTGAGATTCAGCACGGTGCTGTTGCCCACCTGTATCTGCGGTCCGAAGCTGGCCTGTTCCACATAGGTAGTGCGTTCGTTAGGGTCCTGCGCGCGAATCTGCAAAGAGGGCAGGCTAATGCCCTGGGCCTGCAGGGTGGCAGCCGGGAATCCGTCACGAAGCTGGAAGACGGGCGTAGTGCTGCCCAGCGACTGGGAGAGAGAATCATCGAGCAGGAAGGGTGGATTGAGCTGGAGCATGGACTCAGAGCCGATGCGGTTGATGAACTGGTGGAAGATGCCGTAGCCGCCGCGCCACACCAGTGGCTTCGACATGTGATAAGCAAAGCCGAAGCGCGGGGCCAAATCGAGGTCATCCGGGTGAATCAGGGTGCGGCCATACACGCCCTGGCTTGCATTGGCGGTGACGATCTCGCCGCCGTTCGCCGGGCTGAAGTTAGAGGTTTGGTCGCGGCGATTCAGCCAGAAGGGAGGGTATAACTCGTATCTCAGGCCATAGTTGACGGTGAGGTTCGGAGTTACTCGCCAGGTATCCTGGCCGTACACAGCGTTTCCTCGCATGTAGTTGTTCACTTCGAGGGCGGTCTCGTACAAAGCCTCGGTGATATCCCCGAGGAGATAGTCGGCGACGCCAAAGCCGGGAGTATTGGTGTAGATGCCCTCAGCCAGGATTGCCCCCTGGGGAGCTTCGAGATCGAAGAAGTTCAGGGAGTTCTCGTGGAATTCGTAACCGAACTGGAGGCTGTGTTTTCCGACGAGCCGGTAGAAATCGTCGATGGCCTGAAAGACCTGCGAGACCTGGAACTGCGGCCTGTAGATCGAGGAGCCGATCGTCGTCAGTCCGAAAAGGTAATTGGGCGGAATGCCCGCGGTTTCCGGGGTGATGGGCACGCCGGTGAGGCCGAACTGGGGAGCATCGGAGACTCCGAGCTTGAGCCCAACAGGGTCGCTGTGCGAATAACTCCGCAGGTAACCGAAGTGAGCGGTGTTGACCAGAGACGAGGAGGGCGTGTAGGTCCAGCCGAGCGCGAGAGACTGATCGTGCAGGATGTACTGGGTGGAGAAATCTCCGTTGCCGGCGATCGGATTGCCAGTCCAGAGCGGGGACTCATAATCCGAGATGTCGTTGGCATAGCGGCCGAAGAGCTGATTGCGCGCGTTGAGCGTATGGTCGATGCGCACGTCCAGCGTGCGCGTGTCGTTGGGAACCGTGGTGACGAACTGATAGTTGGGTGAGCCGGTGAAGACATTGATATCGCCCAGTTGCGGGCTGGGATCAGGATAGAGATTCATGATCGCCTGACCTACCGGATCGATACAGGACGGAGAGACGATGTTATTGGTGATGCAGCCTGCCTGATTGCCGGCCAGTGCGGTCATGGGATGCGTAGAGGCGACGCTGCTGAAGTCGCCCGTCTTCATGCCCGGCGTGGGCACGGTGGAGGTTACCGTCTGCGCCTGGCTGCTGATGAGGTATTCGTAGGAAGCGAAGAAGAAGGTGTGGTTGCGGACGATGGGGCCCCCGACGGTAGCGCCAAACTGATTCTGACTGAAATGGCCTTTGGGCAGACCGCCGTAGTTATTAAACCAGGTGTTGGCGTCGAACGCGCTGTTCTGGATGTAGTCCCACCCATCGCCATGGAAGGCGTTAGTTCCTGACTTCGTGGAGACGTTGACTACTGCGCCTGCCGAGGTTCCAAACTCAGCCGAGTAAGTTCTGGTCTGGACGGCGAATTCCTGGAGTGCGTCAGGCGGCGGGATAACCGCCTGGACTGATTGCTCCTGCAGGTTTTCCGATCCGGTATTGTTGTCGATGCCATCGAGAGAGAAGTAATTCTGCAGCTCAAGGTTGCCGTTGGCGCTGAAACGCCCCTCCGCCGCATTAGCGACTTCATTACTGGGATCGTGGTAGACACCGGGAGCGAGCAGGACGAGCTGATCGTAATCGCGGCCGTTGAGCGGGAGCTGATTGATCGCCTGGCTGCTGAGGACAGCCCCCACCTCCGCCGACTGGGTCTGTAGATTTTCCGCGGCGGAGCTTACGCGGACAATCTCCTGGACCGCTCCTACCTTGAGGGCAAAGTCGACCTGAATTCTGCTCTGTACATTCACATTGACGTTGGGTCGAATCTCCGCGGCATAGCCG
The DNA here is from genome assembly GCA_963825195.1 of uncultured Acidobacteriota bacterium. GTDB lineage: Bacteria > Acidobacteriota > Terriglobia > Terriglobales > Acidobacteriaceae > Palsa-343. The sequence continues at coordinate 59,552 of CAWGSD010000004.1, read as the reverse complement.
GAGTGGGTGGCTTTGACGCTGTAGGTGCCGGGGATGAGCTGCAGGGCCTGATACTCGCCGGAGCCATTGGTGACAAAGGACTGGGCGACATTGGTGGCAACGTTCGTGATCTGGATTTCGACGCCCGGGATGACCGCGCCGCTTGCATCACGAGCGGTCCCCACGATGGATCCGGTGTCGATTTGCGCGAAGCCCGGCAGAGCGGCCAGGGCCAGCAGTGCGGTGAGGACGATCAGAATCCGAGCCCTGCGGTGCGGGCGGATCAGGGAAGCAGACTGGGGAACGACCTGCATCTCAATGCCTCCTGAGCGAGAACTGCCGATCTGTTTTGAGGGCATCCCGATTCAGCGGAGAATGAACCTGGGCGTTGGGCAGCTGAGCCCCCAGCCTCAGGATCTCGGGAAGACCATTCATCTATGAACTAATAACCGTGTGGAACTGCTTCAGCCGGATTGAGGACGAATATTACGTTAACGCTTACCCAATTGCAACTGTCAGGCGCGGAATCTCGGCGGAGACTGTGGTCTGTGTGGAGACAACACTTCGCGTCGTGCTAGAGTTTGCTCGAAGGCTGTCGATGCCCGTCGAGTTTTATTTTGTCTCCGCTTTGGGCTTGCGCATGCGATCCGGCCAGGCAGTCAGTGCTGACGTGAGTTCTGATTCAGGAGAAGAAGTCGTGCCGAAGACCACGCCTGCCATTGCGAAGCGGCTTTCACGGAAGCGTGCGTGAGCGGTACGCGGATCACTTCTGCCGTGGAGACGGCCTCGGGGGAGCTCGCTCCCACGATGGAACAGGGCGTCGATCTCCGCGGAGCCATCTCCGCCAACATCCTGAATATGGTGGGCATCGGTCCGTTTCTGACCATCCCGCTGGCGCTGGCGGCGATGGGCGGACCGCAGGCCATGCTGGGCTGGATTGCCGGCGCACTGATCTCCTTATGTGACGGCCTGGTGTGGGCCGAGCTGGGATCATCAATGCCGCGCTCGGGCGGACCGTATTACTATCTGCGGGAGGCATTCGGGCCGCTGCGTCTGGGCAGTCTCGCGAGCTTTTTGTTCCTGTGGCAGACGGTGTTGATCGGGCCGATTTCGATAGCGTCGGGAGCGGTGGGGTTTGCGCAATACTCGCGGTATCTGATTCCCGCGATGCATGGCTGGCAATTGCCGGCGCTGGCGGCGGTGGTATGCCTCGTCAACATGGTTCTTCTGCTGCGCCGCATTCAGTCCATCAACGGACTTTCGATCGTAATCAGCGCGATCGTGCTGGCGACTACGGCGTGGATTCTGGTGAGCGGCGTGATTCATTTCCATGCGTCGCGGGCGTTCGACTTTCCGGCCGGTGCGTTCCATCTGACGCATCCGTTTTTTGTTGGACTGGGCGCGGCCACCCTGATTGCGGTGTACGACTACGGCGGCTACTACAACGTGTGCATGATCGGAGAAGAAGTGCGCGAGGCGCAGCGGACCATTCCGCGCTCGATTCTCATTTCGATTGTGCTGGTCGCTGTGCTGTACCTGGCGATGAACATATCGATTCTGGGAGTGATTCCGTGGCGGGAGGCGATGCACTCGGACGCGATCGTGGCGCTGTTCATTGACCGGCTTTATGGGCCGCTGGGCGCGAAGATCAGCTCGGTATTGATTCTGGTCGCTACGTTCGGATCGGTGTTCGCGATCCTGCTGGGCTTCTCGCGGGTGCCCTATGCGGCAGCCGCCAACGGACACTTTTTTCGCATCTTCGCCCGGCTGCATCCGCGCGGTGGCTATCCGGTGGTGGCGGTGGTCATGATGGGCGTGCTGTCGGCGGTGGCGTGCATTTTTTCGCTCAGCGACCTGATCAGTATGCTGATTGTGGTGCAGACCATGCTGCAGTTCATGCTGCAATGCGTTGCGGTTATCGTGCTGCGCAAGCGCGGCATCGGCGGCTCGGAAGCATTTCGCATGCCCTTCTTTCCTCTTCCAGCACTGATCGCGCTGGCGGGGTGGACGTATATCGTGGTGACCAGCGGAGCGCGCTATATCGGGCTGGGCATCGTGCTGCTGGTACTGGGCATCGCAGCGTGGCTGATCCGATCGTGGCGGGCAGAGCAATGGCCGTTCAAAGCTGCATGAGCAAGAAGTGGGATGTCGCGGTAGCCGGCGAGATTTTCGCCGATCATGTGTTTTCCGGGTTTGAGCGTTGGCCCGAGCCGGGAGAAGAGCACTTTACCAATGACTACGTTCGCGAAGTGGGTGGCGGCGCGGCGATTACGTCGTGCGCGCTGGCTCTGCTGGGGCGCAGGGTGGCGCTGTTTGGAGTGGCCGGTGAAGAAGACCACTGGCTCGCGCAGCGGTTGCGCAGTTTTGGCGTGCACCTGGACGGCTTGCGGACGACACAGGGGGGCACCGCGGTGTCAGTGAGCATTTCGACGCGCAAAGACCGCTCGTTTCTCACATGGCCGGGAGCGAATCGCGCGTTGCCGGTGTACCTGCGGCAGCCCGCCACGCAGACTCGTCTGACGGAGGCGCGCCACGTTCATCTGGCCATGCCGATCGAACGGCGGCTGGCGCTGGAGTTATTTCCCGTGTTGCGCGCGGCGGGATGCACGCTCTCGCTGGACACGGGGCATCAGCCGCAGTGGCTCGGGGATGAGGAGAACCAGCAGACGTGCCGGGAAGTGGATTTCTTTCTGCCGAATGAGGTGGAGGGGCGGATCGTCACGGGAGCCGAGGAGCCGGAGCAGATGATCGCGGCCTTTCGGGCCATGGGGATTCGCGGCGTGGTGTTGAAGCTTGGACGCAAAGGAGCGGTGGCGTGTGGAGAGAATGCAATGGATCGAGCAGCAGCTCCGCCGGTCGAGGCGGTGGATTCGACCGGAGCCGGCGACGCGTTCGATGCAGGACTGATCGACGCTTTGCTGGATGGATTGCCGATGCCTGCGATGCTGCAGCGGGCCTGTGTCTGCGGCTCTTTATCGACGCGCAGCATGGGCGCGCTGGCCGCTCTTCCTGATCGAGAGGAGTTGAAATCGTATGACGTCGCAAACCGGTAGTATCAAAATCGCGCTGATCGGCGGAGGCGGAGTTCGCACCCCGCTGCTTATCTTTGGGATTGCAGAAGCGGAGCAGCTACTCGGCGCCGGAGAACTGGCGCTCTATGATCCGGATGCGGGGCGGGTACGCATTATGGCCGAACTGGGCCGCGCAATCGTTGCGCGCCTGGGCGGCCAGTTGAAGATCCGGGTCGCCGCGTCGGCCGAAGACGCGATCGACGGCGCTTCGTTTGTGCTGAACAGCATCCGCGTGGGCGGCATCGCCTCGCGCGCTCGCGATGAGCGAACGGCGATGGCGCACGGGTACCCCGGACAGGAGACGACCGGCCCCGGTGGCGTCGCGATGGCGCTGCGCACGGTGCCGGCGGCGCTCGCTTATGCACGCATGGTGGAGAGGCTGAGTCCGGATGCCTGGCTGATCAACTTCACCAATCCGGCGGGCCTGGTGACGCAGGCCATTGCGCAGCACACGCGAGCTCGCGTCGTGGGGATATGCGATACGCCGGACGAGCTGTTTCATCGCATCGCAGAGGCGCTGGGGGCTGCGCCCGATCGCGTCTACTGCGAGTATCTGGGGCTGAACCATCTGGGCTGGGTGCGGCGCGTACTGCTGGACGGAGCCGATGTGACGGCGGCTCTGCTGGAGGATGACAGCAGGCTGGCGAAGCTCTATTCGAGTGGACTCTTTGAGCCTCAGTTACTGCGCTGCCTGAGGCTGATTCCAACAGAGTATCTCTACTTCTACTACTGCCGGCGGCGTGCTCTGGCTAATCAGCGCGCGGCGGGCGCTACGCGCGGAGAGGAAATCGTTCGGCTGAACGATAGTCTGATCGCCGCGCTGGCCAAACACGTCCAGTTGGGAGATGTAGGTGCAGGCCTGAAGGTCTACACCGCCTATCTCAATCAGCGGTCGAATTCGTATATGAAACTCGAAGCGCGCGGAGGGTCCGCCTTCAACGAAGAAGTCATTCCGGATCAGGATCCCTTTCGTGCGGCAACGGGCTACCATCGCATTGCCATTAACGTCATGAAGGCGCTGAGGGGGTCGGCGCCGCAGCGCATCGTGGTCAACGTGCCGAACCGCGGGGCCATCGCCGATATCGCCGATGAAGACGTCGTCGAGGTTCCCTGCAGGATTGCGCGGAACGCGATTCATCGGGAGGCATGCGGCTCCCTGCCGGAGGCGGTGCGCGGGCTGGTGCTGAGCGTGAAAGCCTACGAGCATGCGGCGATAGAGGCGGCCTGTTCCGGCTCGCAGGCGTTGGCGCGCAAAGCGATGCTGCTGTATCCGGCGATCGGGGAGTGGGAGCCCTCGGAGGAATTGCTGCGCGAGATGGCGAGGCGGGATGCGTCGCTCGCCTATCTTCGGGATGCAACCACCGGCTCCGCGGGAGAAGGGGCTGAAGCTGCCGCTTTGGAAGAGCCTGCCGTGAAAAGCGCTGAATAACTCGGGCAGTCGGGGAGAAGAAATCCGGTGGCTATCCGTTTAAAGGACATTGCGAAAGATGTCGGCGTCTCGGTTGTCACCGTCTCGAAGGTGGTCCGCGGGCGGAGAGACATCGGAGAAAAGACCAGGAACCGCGTCCTGAAGCGGATGCGGGAGCTGAATTACCAGCCGAATATGATGGCGCGCGGCCTGGCGAGCGGGCGCACGTATACCGTTGGCCTGGTTGTGCCCGACCTGGTGCAGCCCTACTTCGCAGAGCTGGCCAAATACCTTGCCGGGGTCTTGCGGGCCGCAAACCGGGCGCTGATTCTCGCCTCTTCTGAAGATGATCCACGCATCGAGCAGGACGAAATTCGCGCGCTCCTCGCGCGTGGCATCGATGTGCTGCTGCTCGCATCGTGCCAGAAAAGCCTGAAGAATGTATATGGCGCGGAAGATGAGCGGACGCCATATATTCTGCTGGATCGCAACTTCCCGCATCTGGAGGCGAACTTCGTGGGCATCGACGATTTCCGTGCGGGCGAGCTGGCGACGGAACACCTGATCGAGCTGGGCAGAAAGCGCATCGCGCATATAGCAGGGAAGGGCATTGGTCCTTCGCGCGAGCGCACGCGGGGCTACAGGAGCGCGCTGGAAAGCCACGGTCTGGTGCTGCCTGAGGGCTATGTGCTGGAGCGGGAGAAGCTCGAGATGGAAGGCGACGTCGCGGGCTACCAATGCATGAAGCAACTGTTGCGGCTCAAAGAGCGACCCGATGCGGTCTTCTGCTACAACGATGTCGCGGCAATCGGGGCCATGTACGCGGTACACGAGGCGGCGCTCCGGATCCCGGAGGATATCGCGTTTGTCGGGTGCGGCAACGTCGGCTATTCCAGGTACCTGCGCTATCCGCTCACCAGCATCGACCAGTCGATTCCGGAGCAGGGACGCGTGGCGGGAGCTCTGGCGCTGGGGCTGGATGGGGGGAACAATCAGCCGCCGAAGAAGGTGATGCTGAGGCCGAAGCTGGTGGTGCGCGCATCTACGGTTGGTTCCGACGAAAGCTTGCTTGTTCGCCGCGAGCCGGGGAAACGATCGAGACTGCCACGAAAGACTGCGCGCGAGCATTAGCCCAGGATCGCCCCGGCCGGTTCGCAGACAGCAATCGTCCCTTGTCAAAGGCCGCATAAACGGCTTATCGTAAGCGGTAACGTAATTCGGGGAGCGTCTTCGTCGGAGGAGGCAGGAATATGGCGACTTCAGTGGCAGCAAAGCAGCAGAATCCTCTCAAAGCCGATATGGAAGAGTGGGATGAGTTTTTGAAGGGGCGTTACCGGGAGGGGAAGTCGCAGGAGGAATTCCGGCAGTACGACAAGGAAGCCAACCCCGGCGTCGCTGAGTTTTACCGGTTGAATCACGAGAACCAGACCTTCGACTATGTGCTGGCGAAGGAGAAGGAATACTTCGGTCTGAACAAGGGCCAGAAGACGATTTGGGAAGCGGCGGAGTTCCTGAATACGCTGGTCGACGACAGCGATCCGGATACCGATCTGACCCAGATCGAGCATCTGCTGCAGACCTCGGAGGCCATCCGCGCCGACGGGCATCCGCGCTGGTTCGTTCTGACCGGCTTTGTTCACGACCTGGGGAAGGTCCTGTGTCTATGGGGCGAGCCGCAGTGGGGGGTGGTGGGCGATACGTTTCCGGTGGGCTGCGCTTTCTCGCCGGACATTGTTTTTCCCGAATATTTCGAGCGCAATCCCGATCTGCATCATCCGGTGTATTCCACGAAGTACGGTGTTTATGAACCGAACTGCGGACTGGATAAGGTGCACATGTCGTTCGGACATGACGGCTATATCTACGAGGTGATGAAGAACTATTTGCCGACCGAGGCTCTCTACATGCTGCGCTATCACTCGTTCTACCCGGCGCACAAGCATGGAGCGTACCGGTACCTGATGAACGAGCAGGATGTGGCGATGTTTCCGTGGGTGAATGAATTCAATAAGTACGATCTGTATTCCAAGGGAAACGCCAAGCCCAATATGGCGGAACTGAAGCCGTATTACGACGATTTGTTTGCGGAGTTTTTCCCGAAGACGATCGCCTGGTAGACCATGCTTCTCCGGTTGCTGCACTGCCTGGTCGCGGCTTCGGTGCGCTGGAAAAGGAAACCGCAGTTTGGCTGATGTCATGACTGCGGTGATCCAGGTAGAGTTCCTGAAGGCAGGGGGTTCGTGCGCCATCCTGCCCGCGCTGGACCCTTGCGCAGGGGACCAATCATCCCGGATGTTCCAAGTTTTCGACCGGCGCCATCGGCCCGACACTGGATTTCCAACTGAGACCCGTGAACCGCCTCAGCGGCTCGCTTTTTCAGTGGCGCCCGGCGATAAAAGCGATCCATCCCCCATCGAAAACGTAATCATACGCAACCAGGCGAGGTTGCGTTTTGTTCCCGATACGTAGCATAGTGTTATGCCACAGCAGAAAAGCGGATTCGAGAGCACGGTAGTGAAAGCAGCGGGCGGATGCCGAGGTGCGAGAGCGGCTTTCGGCCCGAGCGCTGGTCTGCGCACCTGCGGATCGAGAAAGAGAGCAGGAAGAAACCAATGGACCACGGGGAGTTGAGATGAGGCAGATCAGTCGTCGAGGGATGCTGGCGACCACAGGTTTCGGAATGTTGTCGGCGGCAATGCCGGCAGGATGGGGCGAGGACGCCAGCGGTGCCGGTGGGATTGGTGACGTTGGCTCCGGCCGGCGTCCGCTGGCGCTCGCGGAGTATGAGCCGCAATCGATGCTGCACGTGAAGGAAACGAAGGTCGAGCGGGGGCGATATCCGGTTATCGACTTCCATACGCATGTGACCGAATCGGCGCATGAAGTACACGGCGTCGCAATCGGGGAGGCACGAGTTTACAACGGCACGCCGCAGGAACTGCTCCCGGTGATGGATCGCAGGAATCTACACGCGCTGGTGAATTTGACGGGAGGCTTTGGAGCAGGACTGCGCGACTCGATAAGTAAGCTGGACCGGAGTTATGAAGGAAGGTTCTATTCACTGACAGAACCTTCTTATAACCTGTTCGGACAGGCAAATTACCCACAGTTGCAGGCTGAGGCAATCGAGCAGGCGCATCGGGATGGCTCGCGCGGCTTGAAGATCTTAAAGACGCTGGGGCTGTTCCTGCGCGAGCAGACGACAACGGGAAGCCTTGTCAAAATTGACGATCCGCGCTTTGACCCCATGTGGGAGACCTGCGGCGGTCTGAATATGCCGGTTGCTATTCACGTCTCCGATCCGGTGGCGTTCTTTCGTCCGACCGACCGGTTCAACGAGCGGTATGAAGAGCTGAGCAACCACCCGGACTGGTCGTTTGCCGCGCCGGAGTACCCGTCGAATGCCGAACTACTGGAGGCACGGAACCGCGTGTTTGCGCGCCATCCGAAGACACAGTTCGTTGGTCTGCATGTCGGGAACTTCGCGGAGAACCTGGAAGACGTCTCGGCCAATCTCGACCGCTTCCCGAATATGCATGTCGACATTGCCGCTCGGCTCAACGAACTGGGGCGGCAGCCGCGAGCGGCGCGCAGGTTCTTCGATCGCTATCAGGACCGCATTGTTTTTGGGACGGATGCGACGCCCCATGGGGATAAGTTCCCGCAGCAGGTATTTGGCGATGCTTTGTATCAGATATACTTCCGATTCCTGGAAACAGACGATGAGTATTTCGACTATGCACCCGCCTCCGTGCCTCCTCAGGGACGGTGGCGAATCTCAGGAATTGACTTACCGGATGACATTCTGCACAAGGTGTATAACCAGAACGCCGCTCGTCTCCTGAATATTACCGTGTAATGTAATGGCTGGACACAGCGAGTCGTAAGATTACAGGAACCAAACCGGGCTTAGACAGCCAGATGGAGCTCTGCGTGAAGTTCAAAGGTAGGTTGGTTTTTCTGCTTGTGGTAAGTGCGATCCTCAGGGGATATGGCCAAAAGGACACGGTGATCGTTCGCCCGGTCGAAATTCAGGACGTCCTGACCAATCCGGGCATGGGCATCACGACGTTTCAGCGATTCAACGGGCAAGCAATAAATCCGCCGTATACCTGGTCGGAGCGCGGACCGGTGGATGCGTTGCAGGATGCGGCTGCGAAGCCGGATTTTCCGGATACGTCGATCGCCTATCTGCGGTGGTACTGGAGCGCGATCGAGCCGGAGCCGGGACAATACCACTGGGACATTATTGACAGGGCGCTGGCCGAGGCGCAGCAGCATGGACAGAGGCTGGCCATCAGGCTGATGCCGTATTCGGATCGCGATCCGCTGCCGGAGTGGTATCGCAATTCGGGAGCGCGGCGCGCGAACAAGCCCACCGATAAGGATGGAGCGATATGGCAGCCTGATTTCAGCGACCCGCTGTTTCTGAAGGACTGGGGTGAACTGGTTGCCGCGGCCGGCGAACGATACGATGGCAATCCCGTTCTGGACAGTGTCGATATCTCATCGGTAGGTTACTGGGGCGAAGGCTGGAGCCATTACATGCCGGCATTTGACTATCAGCGGCCGCTGATTGACATATGGCTGAAGGCATTTCCGCATACGACTCTGCTGATGAACTTCGATGAGCCGGAAGCGCTGGCGTATGGCACTCAGCATGGGGCCGGATGGCGGCTGGATTGCTGGGGAGATATGCGGCACGGTTATTCCGAGATGCTGGATCAGTATCCGGAGGAAGTGGCGCAGACGGGCATTCAGGATGTGTGGAAACAGCATCCGGTATCGCTGGAGACGTGCGGAACGCCTGCGGCCTGGCTGCGCGACAAGTACGATCTCAATTACATCCTGGACCAGGCGCTGCGATGGCACGTCACTTCGGTGAACGTGAAGTCATCGCCGATTCCTGCCGAATGGCGTGCGCAGTTTGAGGAGTTTGAGAAGCGCATAGGGTACAGGTTCATCCTGCGGCGACTGGAATATCCTAAGAATGTAACTTCGGGTTCTACGATGCCGTTGCATATGTGGTGGTTCAATGCCGGGGTTGCTCCCATTTATCGGGAATATTGGCTGGCCATCCAGTTACAGTCCCAGGGCAAGCAGGTAGTTTTGCGGGTGCCCGCGGATGTGATGCAATGGCTTCCGGGAGATTCCGTCGTGGATGAGCCGCTGTATATTCCGAGCGGGCTGCCGGCAGGACAGTATCATGTTCGAGTCGGATTACTCGATCCGCGAACCGGAGAGCCGGCCATACGCCTGGCGATCCAGGGACGGCAGCCTGATGGATGGTATGACGTGGGGTCGATCGAGGTAAAGCAGCCTTCGTTCTGATGCGGTTCCGGAACCCTATGCCGGGTGAGTCCGGAGAAAGGTGATTGCGATTGCGTCTGCATGCCGATTCATATGACGTGAGCGGCGGCTCCTGTCCGGGCACACCGCGGTGTTTTGTCGCGGCCTATTTTCTCTTCGTTTGCCTGTTGCTGTGTGGACTTTGCCCGCAGCAGGGCGCGGCGGAGGCGGCCGGTGAACGTTGGCAGCAACCCGCTCAGGCGCCATCCGCTTCTGCGAGCAGTAGTGCAGGAACGGCCGGCAGTCAGGAAGAAGACAAAGGGGGTCCTGTGCATCCGGAACACCCGCTGATTGTTTCGGAGTTTTCCGCTGTCGATGTGGTTCCGGATGGAGATCTGGGAAAGGCGCTGTGGTCCGGCGCAAAGCGCGTCCGCTTCGACGAGGCTGCCTTTGTGCGGACGACTTATCCAGAGTCGGCCACCACGGTCGCCAGCCGCTGGACGGCGAAATACCTGTATCTGGCCTTCTGGTGTGACTATCGCAGTCTGAATATCTACGAGGGCGAAGATCCTGGTCCCGAACGCCTGCAGTTATGGGAAAAGGATGTCGTCGAGGCATTTATCAATCCGGAACCCGCGCGCGCGCAGCACTATTACGAATTCGAGGTGGCTCCGAACAATCAGTGGGTGGATCTCGAAATCGATTTGACGCGGCGTCCATTCGGCAACGCCCAGTGGAATTCCGGCTTTCAGCACGCGACCCGGGTGGATGCGGTTCACCATATCTGGACGTCGGAGTGGCGGATTCCCATGGACTCCATCACACAGACCGCGCCACGCGCGGATGCGGAATGGAGAATCAACTTTTACCGCTGTGACGGACCCGGGAGTGACGCCACGAGAAGACAAATGAGCTGGGGAGCGCTGCCGGAGAAGCTTGCTGAACACTCCTTTCATCAGCCAGCCTCGTTTGGTGTGCTCCGTTTTGTGAAGGACGGATCGGCGACCGGGCACTGAGCCGAACCAGAGGTCCTGCGATGGCTCGCCTTCGCGCCCCGCGATCCTGTCGCCGGTATCGTTTGCTTTCGACTCACTCTCCTGTCTCGGCCTGATCGCTGGAAGGGTGCAAATCCACGGGTCAGTAACGATGCAACAGCGGCTGAAAGAGGGTTCTCAGCCGCAGCCGGTCACAGGGCCGCGCTTTTTCCCTGGACAAACGAAAGAAAACGATATACAAGGGAAAACCAACGATACATATGCATTGAGGAGAGATCCACCCATGAGAAAGATTTCGTTACTCCTCGTCCTGGTTTGGCTGGCCAGCGCAGCGGGGATCGCAGGGGCACAGGTGGATACGGGCTCGCTGGTTGGGACGGTCAGGGATTCATCGGGAGCCATGCTTCCCAATGCCTCGGTGACCGCGACCAACGTGGACACTGGGGTGAGCCTTGCGGTGAAGACGGGATCTGATGGCGATTACGTCCTTACGCCGCTGAAGATCGGCACCTGGTCGCTCTCCGTCGAGGCGCCCGGATTCCAGAAGGAAGTGCGCGCCGGCCTTGTTCTCAACGTGCAGCAGAACATCCGGCTCGATTTCACGCTGAAAGTCGGTTCGGTCGCACAAACGACGGTGGTGACCGGAGCGGAGCCGCTGCTGGAGACGGAAAGCGCTTCTCTGGGCGACGTAATCACCAGCCAGCAGGTGGAAGAACTGCCTCTCAATGGCCGGCGCTATACCGACCTCGCGACGCTGACCTCGGGCGTTGCCAAGATCACGGAAGGTCCGGTCAACGGCGCCGCCACGCCGACGAACGGGAATGCCGGCGGAGACTTCGCCGTGAACGGCACCCGCGGCGACCAGAACAACTTCATTCTCGACGGTGTTGATAACAACTCCAACGATAACGGCAGTCTTGCCTTTACTACGAGCGTCGATGCGATCGCCGAGTTCAAAGTGCAGACATCAAACTACTCCGCCGAGTTCGGTCGCAGCGGCGGCGCGGTAATTAACGCGACGACAAAATCGGGGAGCAATGACATTCACGGGAGCGCATGGGAATTTTTGCGCAACGATGCCCTCGATGCCCGGGGTTACTTCGAATCGCCGGATCAGCCCAAAGCTCCGTACAGGCAAAACCAGTTTGGGGGGACGGTGGGCGGCCCGATCGTGAAAGGGAAGGTGTTTTACTTCCTCGACTACGAGGGTACGCGGATCGGTTCCGCGGATACGGATTTCGCCACGGTGCCGACGATGGCCGAGCAGACGGGAGATTTCAGCGACATTCTTGGGGCGCAGAGCGGCGTCGATGCGCTGGGCCGGCCGGTCTATACAAATGAGATTTACAATCCGGCCACCACTCGCTCGGTCAACGGCCAGACGGTGCGGGACGGGTTTGGATTCGATCCAGCCAGCGGTTTGCCCATCCCCGGGCAGGCCAACATCATCAATCAGGGGCTGAACGTCGATCGGCCTGAACTATGCCGCGCTGTATCCTGCGCCGAACATTCCCGGGTCGTTCGCCAACAATTACCGGGTCAATGCACCCGGCGACGAGAACGTGAATCAGATGGATGCGCGCGTCGATGAAAACCTGACATCGAAGGTGCAGATCTTTGAGCGCTATTCTCTGGACGAAGACTCGCGTTTCCAGGCTCCGGTGTTCGCGGGCATCGCGGACGGGGGAAGCTATAACACGGGCAATCGGCCGCTGAACGTGAACGGCGCGGTGCTGGGGTATACCCACATCCTCACTCCCAATACGGTGAATGCGCTGAGGCTGGGATTTAACCGCATCCATTACGTCTCCAACAATCCAACCTATGGACAGAATTACGCGCCTTCAGGGCTGCAGGTGCCGGGCGTGCCCAACAACCCAATGGTCAACGGCCTGACCTGGTTCTCGATCGATGGGTATAACGGGCTGGGCGAGCCGCTCTTCACGCCTACCAAAGTGACCAGCCAGGATATCCAGATCAACGACACGCTGAGCTGGGTGCACGGCAAACACATGATCAAGGCGGGTCCGCAGATTCACTGGGAACAGTTCAACCTGCTGCAGATCGGCCAGCCGCGCGGCAATATGGAGTTCAGCGGGCAGTTTACGGCCAGCGATCCTGGCAACCAACAGGGCAGCGGCAATGCGGTTGCTGACATGCTGCTGGGGCTTCCGGTTTCATCGAAGATTTCGACCGTCACATACTTCGGCAATCGCCAGCATGTCTATGGGGCCTTTGGTGAGGACGTTTATAAGGCCAGGACGAATCTCACCTTCGATCTTGGGTTGCGCTACGACTACGCGACGCCGATGTATGAGGCGCATCACCGGCAGAGCAATTTCGATTACACGACGGGCAAGATCATTCCCGCCGGGACGCCGGGCTATCCGGAGAATCTGGCCACGACGGCACACGACAACTTCGCGCCGCGCATCGGCCTGACCTACAGTCCTCTCTCCTCGCAATCGTTTGTCGTGCGTGCCGGGTACGGACGCTTCTTTGTGTTTCAGGAAATCCGCACGGGCGATCCGCTGCAGATCGACTACAACCTGCCGTTCTTCTACGAGCCGACGTTTACCAGCGACGGCCTGACGCCGGCGATCACGCTGGCGACCGGCTTTCCTTCTCTGAATGCCAGCCAGGCTCCGGATGCCGGCGTGACCAGCCAGGACTGGAATCCAAGCACCGCTGTGTATGACGAGTGGAATCTGGATCTGGAATTCCAGCTGCCGCATGAGATCCTGATTTCACCGGCGTATGTCGGCACCAAAGGGACGCATCTGCAGGTGCTGGTGGACCGCAATCAGATTGCCACGCCGTCGGCGACCTTCGATCAATCGCTGCGCCCGTATCCGGAGTACGGTCCCTTTGCTTCGATTGAGAACCGCGGGAACTCGACCTATCACGCATTCCAGCTCAAGGCAGAGAAGCGATCGAACACCGGTTTGTATTTTCTCAGCGCCTATACGTTCAGCAAGTCCATTGACGACCAGCCGGAAATCTGCTGCAACGCGCCATGGCCGCAGAACAGCTACGATCTGCCCGCGGAAAAGGGGCTCTCCGATTTCGACAATCGCCAGCGTTGGGTCAATAGCGTCGATTATGCGCTGCCGGTGGGAAAGGGGCAGAAGTTCCTGCCGAACGGGCGCGCTCTGGATCTGGCGCTGGGAGGGTGGCACGTCGGCGGCATCGTTACGTTCCGCAGCGGGTTCGCTTTCTCGCCGGAGATGGGATACGACCCGACTAACACCGGGTCGCAGGGGCTGATGCGGACTGATCGGATCGGCAACGGCGATCTTGCGCATCGCAGTCCGAACCTGTGGTTCAACGTCAATGATTTTCCTGTGCCTACCTGTTATTGCTTTGGCAATGCGGGAAAGAACATCCTGGAAGGCCCGGGCGAGAAATCGGCTGACCTGTCGGCGCGCAAGTTTTTTGACATCACGGAGCGCGCCCGCCTCGAATTCCGCGCGGAATTCTTCAACGCCTTCAATCATGCCGTCTTTGCGCAGCCGGATCCGTACATCACCGATGGGCCGGGCGCCGCGGGCGTGATTACTTCGACGGTGCTGCCGCAACGACAGATTCAGTTCGCTGCGAAGCTGCAATTTTAGCAGGCGTTAATCTACGGGAGTTGAAGATCAGGCGCACGCCCCCTGCGCAACTATCGCGATTCGAACCGGAAGGGGAGGGAAACAGTCTCGATGCAGCGCAGAGATTTTCTGAAGAGCAGTCTTGCCGCCGCCGGCGCCCTGAAGATTGGCGCCGGCACAGCGCAGGGAATGGTGCGCGCCCATAACTGGGGAAAGTATGATTTTGGCTCCGGGCCGCCGGTCACTGATCGGCTGAATCAGGGCCCCTTTCCGCAGTATCCGCCGGACGCGGCGATTCCCGGCGATGACGTGGTGATGACGCACTACGCCGTCGGACGAGGTGGTGCCGAACTACGGCAAAGGGCTGGTCACCTACATCACCGCCGACATGGGAACCGAGGAAATCAAGTCGGACAACGTCTCCCAGGCGATCGAGGATCTGGTTCACTTTCCGCTGGGGCAGCAGCTCTATGTTCGCCCGACCTGGCGCGAGGTGCAGCCTCGCCCCGGACGGCTGGAGATGCCCGACTATCTCAAGCTGGTATTCGACCTGGCCAAGAAAGAACGACAAGCGGGTCGGGTTGCGCATTCAGATGAGTGCACCGGACTACACGCACGCACCGGCGCTTCCCGATTTTGTACTTGAGCGCGTGCCCAAGGTCGATCTGGTCCTCACGGACCAGAAGGATGCGGCGGCGGCCCAGCGCTATCTGCAGAATCCCAATGCGCGGTATCAGCCGCGCTTCGACGATCCATTCTTTCAGCAGGCCTTTCGAGAGCTGGTGGGCCTGCTGGCAGCGGAGTTCAACGGCAATCCTATCATCGAATTCATCGATACGTTCATGTATGGATTCTGGGGCGAAGGTCATACATGGCCCTTCAGCAACAACCCGTTCCCCGACTACCAGACAGCGGAGCGCACCTGGATCGACATGCTCGAAGTGCAGTTGGAGCATTTTACAAAGACTCCGTTGCTGACCAACACGCAGCCGGACTTCAGTCGCGTGGGCAACTCCGAACTTCTGGACCGCACGGTCCGCAGCAACAACTGGATTCGCAGCGACACCATCTTCATCGAGAACGAGCAGATCGAAGCGCTCAGCAATCGGCCGCCATGGATCGGAGCGCTGCTCGAGCAGCCGCTTCCGGGCAAACCGCCTGACCCGCACGCCGTGGTCGAGGGGATCTCTCCGGCGGAGAACATGATCGCTCACGTGATGGACATCGGAGCGAATTACTGGTCGCTTTGGAACTTCCACCAGATCAGCGCCAAAAATCTCGCGAACTATTACCAGGCTTATCCGGCGTGGTTCGATCGGATCAATCGCCGCATTGGTTATCGGGTGAGGCCGTCCTTCATCTGGAGCTATGAGGATGACGGCTATGTGGGGCTGATTGTCGGCTTCGCGAACGATGGCATTGCCGGTGTTCCCGGTGTGCTGCGGGTCACGGTGGAGAGCGAGACGGCAAACCGCTCGCGAGCGGCTGCCTCGATGCCGGGTTATCCGCTGCCTGGCAAAATCCGGCAGGCGCAATTTGTGCTGCCGAAGGGAACAAAATGGCAGGGCCTGAAGCTGAAGGCGGAGATCGAGGTGAAGGGCATGCGCTATCCGGTGCGCTGGGCCTGTCACCAGCAACTCAATGAGGATGGCTCCCTCACGCTGCGTCCAAACCTTCGTCAGGAGGTTTGAGCGCGGTTGGGCGGTGAGAAGGTCAGCGGGTAAATGTAACAGTGACTAATTAACATCATGATCGGCGTAGTGTGGCCGGGATTCGACAACGTTGTGGGAGGGTGGGATGCGAAGGCGGGATTTTCTGAAGGCGGGCGCGGCTGCGGGCGCGGTGGGGACTCTCATGCCGCCGCGCATACGGGCGGATGTTCCCGATCACCTGTGGTCAGGCTACGATTTCGGTTGCCCTGCGGTCAGCAATCGTCTCGATCAGGGTCCGTTCGGCATCAGCCAGGATCAGGGCTGGTTCACGATTTTTACTACGCTGCCGTCGCGCAACCACATCCGCAACTTCGGTTGCGGGCTGGTGGGCTACACGTGGGAGGAAAACGGGCCGGCGCTGGGCGTGCAGTGCGGAAGAGAGACGCTGGAGGAGAGCGCGGAGAAGATGGCGTCGCTGCCCGTTCGTCGACGTGCTGTACATCCGCTGCGACTGGAGAGACATCCAGACCACGCCGGGCAAGCTGCAGCTTTCGCCAGTGTGGGAGGCGACCTTCGATGCGGCGCGGCGCCACAATCTGGGCGTCGCCTTTCGCATCCAGATGTCCAGTCCCAACATCCAGCCGCAGCATGTATCGATGCCGGATTTTCTGCACGACCAGGTGCCGCTGGTCAACATCGGCCACAAATCGGTGGTGCATCATACGAACTTTGATTTTTACGAGCCGCGGTACGATGCTCCGGCGTTCCAGAAGGCCTTTGCGGAGCTGAACGAATTGTTGGCGGAGCGCTTCGACGGCAATCCGCAGCTGGAGTACATGGATCTGATGATGTACGGATTCTGGGGCGAGGGGCACACCAACGATCTGCCCAATCCGTTTCCGGATTATCTGACGGGCGAGAGGACCTTCGTCAAAATGACCGAGCTGCAGATGAACGTGTGGAAGAAGACGCCGCTCGCCGTCAATACGGAGCCGGACATCAGCAGCGTGGGCAATCGTCAGGTGCGGGATATTGCGGTTCGAGGCGGATGCTGGCTGCGCTCCGACAGCCTGATCATGGACGAACCGATCCAGATCGAAGAGCTCGGCCATCGGCCGCCGTGGCTGGCGATCGTGATGGAGGACGGTGAGAACCGGCATTACGTGCTGCCCGAGTTAGCCGCAGAAGAGCGGGCCTGCCTGGACAAGCTGCCGGGTTCGAAGCTCACCTTTGTCGGCGAGGACAACGAAGCAGCACCCGGGGATGATTATCCTCACCGGGTGGGCGGACCGATGGATCGGCCGTACCGCGAGAGCGCCGGCTATCATGCGCTCGATATCGCTACGAACTATTTCGGTTTGTGGACTGAAGCGGATAACATTCGACGTTATTACGACAAGTATCCCGATTCGTTGCGCGCTATGGAGCAGAGGCTCGGCTATCGCGTGCGTCCATCGCTGATCTGGCAGAGGAAGCGCTACGACACGATGGAGTTAATAGTCGGTGTATTCAACGATGGTGTCGCCGGGGTGCCGGGGATTCTCGGTATCTATGCGGAGAGCATGGACGGGAGCGTGAAAGTGGGAGGCAATCTGGATGCCGGGCAGCCGTATGCGGGGCAGATGCGTCAGGCGTCGATCCTTCTGCCGAAGGGCATGGATGGGCAGCAGGTTCGACTGCGCGCCGAGATTGAAGTGAAGGGCGTGCGGCGGCCCGTTCGCTGGGCGTGTTTTGAGCCAACGACGGCGGAAGGCGCGCTGGTCATCAGGCTCAAGAAGGGGAGCGATCCGGACTGGATCAAGGGGGTGTAGAACTGGTTGCGGTCGTCAAACCTTCGGCGTTGCGTCTTCACTTTCGCGCAGCAGGTCTTCGACCTCTGCCCGAGCCGGCATGGAAGACTGCGCTCCCCGCCGGGTGACCGATAGGGCGGCGGCGGCACAGGCGAAGCGACCGGCTTCGTACGGATCCATTCCGAGCATTAGTCCGGCAGCGAAGGCTCCATTGAACGCGTCACCAGCAGCTGTGGTATCGACTGCAGCGACCTGCGGCGCCGGCAACATCTCCGGTGCTCTCCCATCGACGAGCAGCAACGCGCCTCGCGATCCACGCTTGAGCGCGACGGCGCCAGCGCCTGCGTCCACAAATGCGCGGGCCACACGTTGGGGACTTGCGCCCGATAGTCCGGAATCGATCTGCGCTGCGAAGAACTCTGCTTCCGTCTCGTTAGGTGTGAACCAGCTGACACGCGAGAGGATTTCCGGGCTGATCGGCACGGCTGGCGCAGGATCCAGAATGAGGTGGACTCCGTATCGCTGGCATAACTCGGTGAGATGGGCAATGGCCGCCATCGGAATCTCGAGTTGCGCGAGCACCACTCCCGCACCCTGGATGAGTCCCTGATGCTGATCGAGATATTCCGGCGTAACATGCGCATTCGCGCCGGGGATGACGACGATCGCATTTTCTCCAGCATGAGAGACCGTGATCGTCGCAACCCCGGAGGAACCTTCCACCGTTTGAACCGCACCGACGCCTACGCCTGCCTGCTGGAGCCCTGTCCGAACCTGAGACCCAAAACTGTCAGAGCCCACCATTCCGATCATCTGGACCGGATAACCCAGGCGCGCCACCGCTACCGCCTGATTGGCGCCCTTTCCCCCAAAATGGAGTTGAAAATCTTCTCCTGTAATCGTCTCCCCGGCAACAGGGATTCTCGCCGCAGTGGCGACGAAATCCACGTTGATGCTGCCTACAACCACAATCGGTTTCTGAACGCTGCTCACAGACTGCCTCATTCCGGGTTTGAGTTTTGCGTCTAGAAGACAGGGGCCAGGGCGACCGCCGTGAGACCGCATAGGAAGAAGACGAACATCCAGGCGAGCAGGGTCTTTGCACGGGGCGGGGCTGCCGAAAACTCGTGCCAGATGAAGACGCCCCAGCTGGCTGAAATCATCGTAGCTCCCTGGCCAATCGAATAAGATACTGCCGGCCCGACGATATGCGCTCGCGAAGCCACAAAGTTCAGGATAGCTCCCGTGCACCAGATAGCTCCGCCGATGATGCCCCAGATATGCCACGATCCCCTGGCATGGAAGTAATCGCGGAAGGGAACCGGCGCGCGGCCGTCGAGAGGACGGCGCATCAGGATGGAATTGGCGATGATGGAGCACAAGCCGACACCCAGGACAAAATAGAACGAAGTGGCATACGGACCCGGCGCACGGGCCCCGCTCATCGCGCGCGAGACGAAAGGATAGAAGCTGCCCATGAGCACACCCGAGACGAGACTCAGGACTACGCCCCGCGTCGTGACGCTCCTCTTCTGCTCCCGAAGACGGTAAGCTGCGGCGTCCAGCACGATGGCCACGATTACAATCGCGATCCCCCCGAAGAGGAGAGCGGGATTACCGGCGGGAGCGATGACGTAGCTGCTCACCGCACCTACGACCAGCGCCAGTCCAATGCCGACGGGAAAAGCAACCGCCAGCCCGGCTATGTCGATGGCGGCGACGAGCAGCAGATTGGCGACATTGAATATGGCTCCGCCAGCGATCGCCAGCCACACATGATGCGCATCGGCATGAGCGATATCAGCAAAGAAAGGCTGGCCCGCACTGCCCATGGCGCCCAGAGTTATACCCCACGCCAACGCGCCCACAAAGAGCCCGATCACATAGTCCCAGTAGAACAACTGAAAGCGATAGCCGGGGCAAAGTTTGATGGTGTTGGCCCATGATCCCCAGCAGAGCATGCTGAGGACCATGAATGTAAGTGCAATCGCATACGTCTCGGGCTGGTACACGCAGGTCTCCTGGCCTTGCGGAAGATCGCTCCTTAGCTTCCCGCAATGAATTGCAGCTGGAATCATCTTCCGTATAGGCGGAGCGATGGCAACTCAACGGAACCTTGATCCCCACAGCATGCTACCGCATCGTCAGAAAACCAGCTTGGCTGCCACCTGGCCGATGCGTGCCTCTCGTGCCCCGTTTACCATGCCGAATGGGAATTGGGAGCTGCCGCTCGGATAAGTTGTATTCACGCCCGTCCACTGGGTGTGATTGAAGGCGTTGAACGCGTCCCCCCGGAAGTCCAGGTGAAACTTTTCACCCAGCGGGAATGTCTTGGCGATGGATAAGTCCACGTTGTTCTGTCCAGGACCCCTCACCGTCCCCAGGCCCGAGTTGCCGCGGACGTTCATCGACGGCACCGAGAATTTCGATGTATCGAATTGCCGGTAGGGCGTCTTGCTGAAATGACCGACATCGTTTGGATTGCCGGAAACGAACAATTCGTCAAAACCCGCGCCGTCCTGCGCGCTTGAACCATAACCTGTGGGACAGGTGCCGGTGCCGGCATCGGTCGTGGGGCAAGGTACAGCCGGACCGCCGTTCATAACCGTGAGAGCGTCGCCCGACTCCATGGTGCCAATCCCGCTGATCCGCCATCCGGTCAACGGCAACCGCGTCCAGCGCGGCCAGTTGGCGCCATACTGTGGGCTCCAGATTCCGCTGTAAACAAACCGTTGCCGATGGGATCCGGTGGTTTCACCGCGGTCATAAAGATTCGGGTATTGAAATCCGCCTCCACCGGCACCGGGGCTTCCGTTGGCTCCCAAAGTGTTGGACCAGGGATAATCCGACACCGTTTTCCCCCAGGAGTAATTGCTCATGAACTGGAAGCCTCTGCTGAATTGATGCTGGTACTGCGCGATCAGCGCGTTGTAGAAAGAATTCAGGTTCGGCCGGACTACGTATATATCGCCAAACCGCCCCGCACTGTTCGGCCTCGCTGCGTTAAACGTCGGATCGCCGTTGCCACCCCCATAAATCCATCCCGTTTGATACAGAGGCAGATTCATGTTGATTTCGTTGGTTCCCTTACGCCCCTGCACGCCCGCATACGACAGCGTAAAGACATCATGAGTTCCGACCTGGCGCTGTACATCAAGAAGCATTCGCTGATAGTAGGGCAGTGGCTCCGATTTCTGGTCGTAGTACGTAATTTGCGCGAACTGGCCGTCTCCGTCGTATCCCTGGCCCTTGCCGGTTGGAACCGGGAAGGAGCCCAGGGTGGTCGTCAACGGAACCGGGAAGACATTCGCCAAAGACAACGTCGGCGTATCCACCGGGACTCCCAGGGTGGTGTTGTCGACGTTATAGTTCACCGCCGAGGAAGTTCCGTAAATCAGATACCCGAGGGCCGTGGACACCTGCGTGGCTCCGGTGTCGTAGAAGATGCCGTAGCCGGCGCGCAGCACCGTTTGCGGGTTGAAGCTATAGGTGACGCTCAGGCGCGGGGCAAAGTCCAGTTTGGGAGCCGAAAGATAATGCTCGGGCAACCCCGCTGCGATCCCCGGATACTCCAGGATGCCACCATCCCCGGTGGCCGTGTAGATCGCACAACAGGGCGCAATCGACGGATTGGGCGTATAGCCAGGAACGCTCAGTTCGTAGCGCAGCCCTGCACTGAGAGTTAGTTTGGGGCTCATCCGGAACTGGTCGTTCACATAAAAGCCCCAGTTTGGAAAGATGATGTCGTAATCGGGCGAGGTGGCATTGCCGCCATTGATCGTATAGCGTACCCACATATCGGATGGGATTCCCATCTCCAGATCGGCAATACTGTCCCCGCCGACGTACCCCTGCACGCTGCCGCTCGAACTGAAGGCGTTCTCCGAATCAGTGCCAAAACCACCGCCGGAACTCGCTCCGAAATAAACCTGCCGCTGCACGTCCCAGTCAATCTCGCTCTTGCGGAAGTAGTTCATGCCGAAGCTCAGCGTGTGCCGCCCCTTCGTCCAGTCGAGGTTGTCGGAGACCTGCCAGGATTCATTCTCGGCGCGAAACACCTCGCCGGCGCCGGGCTGGGCGTAGTTGCCGGCAAACAGGCCCAGCACGCCTTTGGTAAAGCCGCTTCCGGTGTTTTGAAAGACCGTATTGAGCGGATTGCTGCCGCTGTTGAGGTAGCTTCCCTCGCCCGAGCTAAGAGTCACCAGCGCGCTGTCGCCCGCGCCAAAGATAAGTTCATTGGTCAAACGCGGTGTGAAGATATGAACGTAGTTCACCGTCACCAGATATCCATTGTCCTGTACGGGGAAGTCATGCAGCTGCCCCGGAGGAATACCGCCGGTCAGGGTGGTCGACCCTTTCTGCGTCGACCAGGTCACGAACACGGAGTCGCTGGCGTCGATTCTCGCATCAAAGCGCGTGTCAATGTGATAATTGCTGATACCCGGCGTCTGGTATCCAACATAGTTCGTTTCATTGCTCGGTACGTTTGGAACATTGGGCAACGGCCAGAGGGCTGTCATAATCGCCGCCGATGACGGATCGATCAGCGCCGATCCGCCGGGGCGCGTCGCCAGATCCAGGCGGTTGTTTGAAATCGCCGGCCGCGAACTGTTTCCGCTCGCGTCATACGTGGTATAGAACGGGTTATAAAGCTGCACGGGGTCGGGATTGCCGTCCAGTAACTCGCTGAAATCTCCCGTCCGTTCCGCAGCCGAAGGCACCGAAGCTGTGACCAGCTGATTGCCATCGTGCTCGATGAAGTTCTCGTAGTTCCCAAAGAAGAAAAGCTTGTTCTTCAGCCGGGGCAGAAGTTTGGGAATATAGACGGGCCCCCCCAGGTTACCGCCGAACTGGTTGCGGATCAGGGTCGGTTTCGTGAAGGGGGTAGCCGTGATCACCTGAACCAGCTTGTTGTAGGGGTTGGTGGCGTTTAGATCCGTGTTCTCCATGAAGTCGTAGGCTTCGCCATGGAACTGGCTGGATCCTCCCTTGGTCTGCATGGTCAGCGCGGCGATATCGTGACCGACGGCAGCGGAGAAATTCGCAACCTGAACGGTCCCCGTGCCCAGCGCCTCAGTCGACGGCTCATAGCTGATGTAGCTCTCGTAGTTATCGTTGATATTCACGCCGTTGACGTAATAGCCGTTGTCGCGTGAACCTTCAAACGAGCCGCCGGTAGTAAATTGGGTTCCGCCCATCGCGAACATGGCGCCCACGGAATAGGTCCCACCCGGATTGATGTTCGCCTGCGGATAGGTTGCAATTCCTGGCGCCAGAGCTGCGATAGCGGTGAAATTTCGCCCGTTCAGGGGCAGGTCCTCCATCTGACGCGTGGAAACATCGGTGTTGACGCTGACCTGGTTCGTCTCGAGACCGCCCGACTCAGCCGAAACTGTAACGGTTTCCTGCACCGCGCCCGTGTGGAGCCTGAAGTCGTAGGTCGAGATCGCGCCGATATTCACCGCAATCGCTTCCGTTTTCTCGGTTTCGAACCCGTTGCTCGTGGCCGTCAGCTGATATTGGCCGGCGGTGAGGTTATCGAACTCGAAATGTCCCGCGCTGTCGGTCACGACCTCGCGGCTTTGTCTTTGTGCCAGATCCAGCAGCGTGATGGTTGCTCCGGGAACGACCGCTCCGGAGGAGTCGAAGACTGTTCCTGCGATCCCGCCGCGCTGCGCGAACTGGGCAAAGGCAGGCGAGGCGAAGAAGGGGAGAAGCAAAGTCACCAGCCAGGCGCGAAATCCGACTTTCATACCGTCACTCCTTCGGCGTTTCTCAGGCGCCAAATGAAAGCTTTCATATTTGCAGGAGGATGCTAATCATTCGGCAACAGAGTTGTCAACGACTTCTCTGCAATGCCTTCATGTCGCGGTAAATCCGCGCCGGCAGAGCATTTTCGCGATGAGACGGACGAATTAGCGGGGCAATCGTGACCTCGGAGCAACCGGCAGACGAGTGCGGCCTGGCTCCTCAGACGGGATGCTTTCATCTGTCGCTATACTGCACTCAGCGCGGGTCGTGAACTCTCGCCCCGAACGATCAGGAACCCAGATGGCGAACATGAAAGAGATCGCACGCATGGCCAGCGTTTCGCTGGGGACGGTATCGAACGTGCTCAACGGATCGGTACGCGTGCGCGAACCGCTTCGACGGCGCGTGGAAGAGGCTGTTCAGGCCATTGGCTACCAGCCCAGCGCGCTGGCCCGGGGCATGCGCCGGGAAAAGACGAACATGATCGGGATGGTGATCCCCGATGTCACGAACCCGTTCTTTCCGGCAGTGGTGCGAGGAGCCGAAGACGTCGCTTTCGCTCACGGCTATCGGCTCGTACTCTGTAACACGGATAACGATCACGCCAAGGAACTCGTGCACCTGAATGAGCTTCGGACTTACCTGCCCTCCGGCCTCATTGTCATTCCTTCTAATTTCAGCGATCTTACCGCGCAGGCGGAGTCCTACAAAAAAGCCGGAGCCGCCGTCGTGTGCGTCGATCGGCTTCCGAAGCGGTGGCAGGGAGACAGCGTAACCGTTGCCAACGAGGAAGGATCGCACGCCGCGGTGCGGCACCTCATCGATCTCGGCCATCGGCACATCGCCGTCATCACTGGACCGCTGCATCTGACCAACTCGGAGCAGCGTCTGCGGGGCTTCCGTCGCGCCATGGCGGAAGCGCACCTGCCGGTGACGCCGGAGTATCGGCAGGAATCTCAGTTCGACGTCGCCAGCGGCCGCGCCAAAGCACTGCTGCTGTTGCGCATGCTTCCGCGGCCCACAGCCGTATTCGCCGCAAATGACCTGATTGCTCTGGGCGTGATCGAGGCCATTCGGGAACTGGGCCTCCACTGCCCCGCGGACGTCTCCGTCATCGGATTTGACGATCTGGCCGTCTCGTCTCTTATCGATCCGCCACTCGCTTCCGTATATCAGCCTGGCTATCAGCTTGGAGCGACGGCGGCGCGGATTCTCCTCGACCGCGTCAGCGGCGAAGACGGGCCGGCCAGGCACATGGTGCTCCCCACCGAATTGCGGATCAGGAACTCAGTCGCGCCGCCGCGAGAGAAGGAAGCGGCTTCCGCACCAGCGACAGCTGGAAAGGGTCGATCCCACAGGCGCACCCGTCAGCGTGCAACCGCATAAGTTCGCCCTGACGGAAAGAAGACCAGTTTCCGCCATAAGCGTCTGCAGCGCAGAACGGGGCAGACGGTTTCCCGATCAGGAGTTACCTCGCCTTTCGTTTCGCAAGGCTGCCGCCGGAGTACCCACTGACTTCAAAAATCCTGTACCCGTGGGAATCCAGATGGACCGCCAGCCTGTTTCCCACCATTGGCTGCGGCTCCTTTCCCGTCATCAGATCTGAGAAACGCTGACCGTCCATCGCACCAACATCTACCGTGGTATTCACCGCTTCATGACTGAAATTGAAGATCAGAAGCAGACGTTCTGAGTCATCCGCTGCATATCGTTCGACCGCATAGACGTTGGTGTCGTTGTCTGTAGCTATGCGCCTGCGGAGACTGTTCTGGAAGAGCGCTGGATGGTCCGGCTTGAGCTTTAACAACTCAGAAATGCCGGGAGCCGGGGCAATGATGCGTCCAGGCGGATCGCAATAACAAGGCATGTCGCCGGAGGTCGCAATCAGGGCCTCGGCAAAGCTCTGATCATCGGAATTGTCAAGTTGCGGAACAGGATAATAGAGGGTGCCACCTGCGGCGACGACCCGATCGTGATAGTCGCGGAGCGCCTTCTCCAGTATCTCCGGCTTATCCTGCTCGACGCTGGTCACCAGGGGACGATTATTCTTCTCCCACCAAATCCCCAGTCCATAGTCGAAGATGTTGGTAAACTTTCCTTCTTTCACCCAACCGACAGGGTCATCGCCGAATCCGCCGCCGCCCTCCGGCTGGCTGAACTCCTGACCGTAACTGGCGATGACCTGCGTGATGTCCGCATTGATCTTCTGCCAGCCAGCTCCGGAGTACCAGTTCACGGCGTCGAGCACCATGCCATCGATACCAGTATTCATCCAGAAGCGGACAGTGCGGCCCGCTTCATCCGGCCACGCCTCCGCGCTCCAGCTGTATTGGGGCAGATGGATCGTATTGCCATCCACATCCTTACCTGGCCAGCGTGTCCAGTAATACGCCTGCGCCCGGTCGCTCCATTGCCAGAATTCGTTCCTGGCCGGCTCATAGCCAGGCAGAGACGGACGAACAAAAAAGTAGCTGTCGCTGGAGGCCGGAGGCGGGGCATCGGCCTGCTTGCTCCAGTTGAAGTATTCACGTTCCGGAGCCGTCCGGCCTTGCCGCACTTCATCCTCCGCCTGTTCAAACACGAGGGCATCGACGCTGCTGTAGCCCAAATTTTGGAAAGTGATGACCCGCAATCCGAGCGAATGAGCCAGCGCCACTACACGACGAAAATCGGCAATCGAGCCAAGCCCCGGATCGAGATGGAAGCGATCTTTCGCATCCAGCCCGTCATAGCTGTTGCCGCCTGCCTCAGGCGCGAAGATCTCCAGCGCGGAGATACCCTCCGCCTTCCAGGACATCATCTGCCGCGTCGCCACCTGGGGATCGAGGGATAAATGCTCAAAGCGCCGGTACTTCGTGGTGGGCTTCAGCGTGACTCGGTGAATCGCTGGCGCGGTGACATACCAGGGCAGCTTCGACTCGTTCTGTTGCGGCGTCTGCGCTGCAGCGGTAATCTGCAGGGCGCCGAAGATACCCGCGGTCAGGAGAAGCGTAAGTTTCGGAGTTATCAATCTCATGGCCTGAGGAGAGGTTCGAGCGTTCCGCAGTCCATGCTGTTCACCTGGGTATTCGGTTGGCAAGCCGCCTTCTCCTGGGCCTGTTCTCACAGCTATTGCGCAGCATCTTTCACGCAGCGAAAGCCCAGGGTTCCCGATCGGTCGTAGCTCGGGGCCATGAGCAGCAGCTTGCCGTGCTGATCGTTACGGTAGGCCTGCGGGAAGTACCAGATCGATCCCTGCGGCTGATAGTAGCTTCCTCCACGCAGAATGGCCGCGCGGGTGTGTTCGTCGACGAATTCATCCGTCCACTGCCATACATTCCCAACCAGATCCATTACGCCCGATGGGCTGGCGCCAGCCGGATGCGCATCGACATCGTCCGGCTGCGTGAGCTGGCGTCCCTGGTCAGGAGCCGGCACGTTGGCTGGATTCCATGGTTCGCCCCACGGGTACAGCCGGTTTTCGTCACCACCCTGGGCCGCATACTGCCACTCCCACTCATGTGGCAGCCGCTTGCCCGCCCAGTGGGCATAGGCACGGGCATCTTCGAGAGAAACCCACGTGACGGGCTTATTGCCCCATCCCTGCGGATACGTACCGTCCTTCCAGTCCGCCAGAAAGTTCAGATCGTCCTGCGGATGATAGTGGGTCGCATCCATGAACGTTTTGAATTGCGCGTTGGTTACGGGAAATTTGTCGATGTAGAACGGATCGATGTGCATCCGGTGCTCGTGGAAGCGGCGCGCCGAATCTTCCCAGGGGAACTGGACGTCGACGCCAACGTCATCGGAGCCTTCAATCTCGATGCCCTGCACCCTGAACAGGTAATCTCCACCCGCAATTTTCACCATTCCTTCGGGCTCTGCAGTTGCGGGCGAAGTCTTCGGAATCTCGACGATCTTCTGAGGCAGCGCCTTCCACTCGTGCGAGAACGAGGAGAGCGGTTCGGTTGTCATCTTCTTCATGCGCGCCAGCAGGTCCTGCAGTTGCACATCGGGCGCACCATGGATCGCCATGACCGCACCAAAGGCGTGCGCCTCGAGGGGGAAGGACAGAACATCTTTTGCGCCCTGGTGTTCGGGCGTTAGCTCCACACCGTGATACAGGTCGAAGTAACGTACGCCTTCCTCGGCCGCAACCGTCATCTGGTTGCCGGCCTCGTCGTACTCATTGCGATTCACGATCGTCCAGACGGTACGGTCTCCCATAGGCCAGCGGCTCGCAAAGACGCCGTAGAAATGCATTGGGTAGAAAGGCTCCCATCCCGCACTGGCGAAGAAAGGCGCCACCGCGCGCTCGATCGTAGCCATCCGTCGCGTAGCTTCTCCGTCTCGAGGGGTCACACCATTCCAGATGCCCCAGACGTTTTCCCAGCTCTCCCACCCCTCGCCGTTGAAGAACGCGAATTGCAGATCGTCGGTCTTGTCGCGGTTCCAGCGCCCCTGGATGTTGACCTGGTGTTGTGGGTTGAGCCAGCGATAACGATCAACGGTGGGCACAAACTGGAATTTGTACTGGCCCCAGGTCAGGACATCCCAGGCTTCTGCCTCATCCGAAGGTCCGCCTTCCGGCTCAAAGGCCAGCGGATGTCCAGCTTTCAGGGCCGCGAGCGAGAAGACGAGCGGTACTCCGTCCTGTGTATCGCCATTCACGCCGTCTGCGTCAATTTCCTTCAACTGCTCAGCCAGCGCCGTCGGCCAGGGCTCGCCCGGATCATGCGTCCCCTGATCCCACAGCATCATGGGAAAGAGCACCTTTACGCCGCGCCGATGGAAGTCCTCCACCATCTGGCGCACTCCAGCCAGTCCGCCAGGCATCGAGCGAACCATCTCCAACTGGTTGCGCGCGTCGATGCCCATGTTCGGATAAGTAGCCCAGATCAGTACGGCATCAATGCCGCCGTAGCGCTTTTGTAAGTCGTCAAGATACCGATCGACGGTGTACTTGTGCGCGACCGGATCGTAGAAATAGCGATCATGTACCATCATCTGCGGCTGAATGAACGCTGAGCGGGTCCACTGGAGAGCCGGCAACTGATAAAAATCCGGAATACCCTCGTAGCTCGGTCCAGTGAGGCCCACGCGAATGCGGCGCTCCATCCTCCAGTGCGTCACATCCCTGAGCCACTCCTGATGGGTTTCTTCGGTGCAGGGCGTGTAGCCACCCTCCCATGCACCTTTCAGGGTAAGACACGCGGGAGGCGGGATCTGCTGACGGGATGGCTGATATTTCGTATCCTGCGCAGCCACTGAAAGGGCCAATCCACATGCAGCAACTAGGCTGCCGAAAACATACTTCGCCAAGGTCTTGCTGGCCATGATTCCGGATCCTCCATGCCTCGGCGGCTGTAGGTTCGCGCCGAAGACGCCTGGTTTTCTTCTGTGCTGAATGCCCGCCCGAGTATTGCGAAATTCAAATGCCCGGGCAGGGCCAGCAACATGAAAGCTTTCATTTCTACGACCCACCGAGGGTAAAGAGAAGCCGGCGTCAGTGTCAAGGGAAGACGCGAACCGCAAGTACGACATACCTGGGGCAGGGTTCCCTGGAACGGCACGAACAGCCCGACGCATCACTCCCGGGCGTTCTTCCCCGCGCACTGGCCGGGTGGAAATGGCTTCGGTCGCAGTCGCGTCTCAGGATTTAGTGTTGGCCCCACGCCTGCCGGGCGGCTTGTCCTGACCGGCTCCGGTGCTGTTGTGCCGCCCGAATCGCAGGCAGGGGTTTTGAACCTGGCCAGGGAGGGAAATCATGGCACTTTCCGACGGAAGGAGCAGTTCGCCGACTGGTCGGATGCTGATTGTCACCGGGGCGAGCATTCCCGTCGATGCCGGATCGAAGGTGTGCCGCGCAAATTTGTCGAGGAGGGGAAATCAGAGATGACTACCGAGTCATACTGGAACGCAATAAGAAATTGGTGCTCGAGGCGGCCGCGCTGCAGTTGCGGGACGTTCGCTTCGTTCAGGATCAGCGCATCCATTTTGCTCCCCAGGTATCGTCTGCGCCATTTCACTGCAACTAAAGACGCATTGGGAATAACACCTCGTCCTCGGTAACATTCGCGTGAACGTGACTCCGCGTGACCCCCAGGAAACGCGCGAGCAATTCTTCGCTGCGCACTTCGCGCAGCTTGAGCCTATTGAGAAGAGAATCGTGCCGACCCGTGTCAGGGCTCTTGTCGGGATTGTCGTGGCTGTGGCTGTCGCGAGTGTGTCTGTCATACGCGGGCACCCCGCCCAGCACTGGATCTATTTCTCCGTCTATCTCGCGGTGATCCTTCTCAGCTCCGGCATGAAAGTCGCTATGCCGAAGAGCGAAGGGACCATGTCGGTTAATTTTCCCTTCATTTTTCTGGGGATCATGCAGCTGTCTCCGCAGCAGGCGGTCTGTCTTGCGGTTTGCAGCGTTATTGCGCAGTGCCGGTTTAAGGTCATAAAGCCGTTCACGATCGTTCAGATTTTGTTTAACGTTGCCAACGTCACAACGGCGACTGTTCTCGCCTGGTGGACGTTTGCCGGCGCCATCCGAGTACATCCGGAGAGTGCGCCCGTGCTGGCGCTGGCCGCGACCGTCTACTTTCTGGCGAATACGATTCCATTAGCCCTGGTGCTGGGTTGGGTATCGGATACTTCGCCTTTCATGCATTGGCGGCAGGAATTCCTTTGGTATCTGCCTTTCTATTTAGTCGGCGCCATGCTGGCGGTGCTGGCAGATTTCATCGGCGTCCGCTTCGGCTGGCTCACTTCGCTGCTCCTGATCCCCATGGTCTATACGGTGTATCGCGCTTATTGCGCTCAGACGGCGATGGTGCGCGACCGCGAGCGGCATATTCGGGAAGTAGAAGCGCTGCACATGCGAACCATCGAGGGTCTTTCGATGGCCATCGAGGCGAAGGATGAGGGCACACACGATCACCTGATGCGGGTCCGCGTCTACGTTGAAGAACTCGGCAGGATCGTGAACCTCGAGCCGTCGCTGATGCAGGCGCTGCGTACGGCCGCCTTTCTTCACGACATCGGCAAATTGGCGGTTCCGGAACACATCATCAACAAACCGGGCAAGCTGACTCCGGAAGAATTCGAAAAAATGAAGATCCATCCAGTTGTAGGAGCCGACATTCTGGAGCGGGTGAAATTCCCGTATCCGGTCGTTCCGATTGTTCGGTCACACCACGAAGCATGGGACGGCAGCGGGTATCCCGATGGGCTCAAGGGCGAGGAAATTCCCATTGGCGCGCGCATCCTGACTGTGGTCGACTGCTTCGATGCGCTTGCATCTGAGCGTCCCTATCGGAAAGCGATGCCGATTGAGGATGCGATGGCCCTCTTGAAGAGCAAGGCCGGAACCCAGTTCGATCCGGCGATTGTTCAGCTGCTGGAGACGCATTATCCGGAACTCGAGAAGCGAGCTCGCCAGCAAAGCAGTGAGATAGAGCCACTGAAGACGAATATCTTCATCGAGCGCGGCGCGGCCCCAGGGGCGGGATTCGAGGCCGGTCAAGAGAGCACACCTGGCGCATCTGGGGACTTCCCGGCCGCTTCAGTCGCTTCCTTTCAGTCGTGCCCCGATTCGCGTTCCGTGCTCATCCGCAGACTAAGTACTCTCTTCGAAGACTGCCGCAACGGCACCGGATTAGTAAGTGCCGGCGATCTGTGTGCCAGGGTGTCGGCGGCGCTGCGGCCGCCGATTGTCTTCGACTGCTTTGCAGTATTCGGCAAGAGCGACAAAAGCGCGGTTCTCCTCTATAAGGGTGGCCCCTGTGCCGAAGCGTTCTCTGATGAACCGCTTCCGCTGGGCGCGGGACTTTCGGGTTGGGTGGTCGAGAGCGGACGCCCGATCGTGAACGGGAATCCGACGGTCGAGACGAGTCTGCGCCCGGGGGCAGGGCCGTTCACGCCGAGCAGTTCCGCGCTCTCGATTCCTCTCTCTGATGCGAGTGGGTCTGCCTTTGGCGCTCTTACGCTCTACTCCCGCAATCAGGCAGCTTTTTCGAGCGAGCACCTGCAGCTGCTGCAGGCGATCGAGCCTAACTTTTCGCTGGCGCTGCTGAATGCGATTGCCGGCGTGCCGACACCGGCTCAGGAATGCCACGAGGGCATTTCCGAGCAACCTGGTCCATTTTTTGCGGGGTTGTCGGCGTCATGAAGAGCGCCGTCACCGGTCTCCGCTGGGTGGGGAGAGCGATCGCCATCGTGCTGCTGGTGGTTTTTGGCTCGACGATTCTGGTGCGTTTCGCGCCCGGCTATCTCAGCGATGCGCGCGAGATGGACAGTCGCTACGCGGCCGCAGCACGGTCCGAACTTTCAGCGGAAGCTGTCCGCAGTCGGTCGATTTCTCAGATGTTTCTGACTGAAATGGGCGATGCCGTCCGCGGCAACTTCGGCACCTCGCGCCAGTTTGGCATTCCCGTTAGCGAGCTGATGGGGACGCGGCTGGCGGTCAGCGGTGCGCTTCTCGCACGAGGAATCGGGCTCGCGTGGCTGATGGCATTGTGTGCCGCCCTCCTCTCCAGCGCGGGACGGAATCCTTCGCCGCTGCGGCAAGCACCGGCAACCGTTCTGCTGGCCATTCCCACCGCTGCGCTGGCGACATTCTGCCTGCTTGCCGATTGCGGAGGGCCGGTGCTGGTGATGGCCCTGTTGCTGGCAGCGCGGGATTTCAAGTTTCTCGATCGCGCTCTGCGCACGGCATGGCTCGAACCTCATGTTTTACAGGCAAGGGCGCAGGGTATTCATACGAGACGTCTGCTGCTGGGGCATATCGTTCCCGCCCTGGCACCTCAGCTCGGCGCTTTGGCTTCGCTCTCCGTCGTCACGGCTTTGAGCGCGCTCGTCCCCGTGGAAGTGATCTTCAATGTGCCGGGGGTCGGCGAACTGGCGTGGAACGCCGCTCTGAACCGGGATCTGCCGGTGCTGCTGGCGGTGATGATGGTGATGGCCGTGGCCGTGACCTGCAGTGGCATGGCAACGCCGCGCACTGCTGAATGGAAGAGCGCATGAAGCTCCGTCGTTCGATTCTCTGGCTGCTGGCGGGACTAATTGTGGCGGCATCGGTCATCGTGTCGAGGCCGAGCGCAAGCTACGCCCGGCAGGATCGCGAGGCAACGCTGGCAGCAGCATCGGCGAGCCATCCGGCGGGAACCGATGCGCTGGGCCGCGACCGGCTGGTGCGGGTCGCTGCCGCTTTCCTGCTGAGTCTCGCCGGCGCAATTGTGGCCTCTGCGCTGACCACGGCAGCGGCGGCGGGAGTGGGAACGCTGGCGGCGTTTGGACGCCCCTCCATGGGATGGTTCCTGATGCTGGTGTGCGATGTGTTTCTCGCGTTGCCCTGGATGTTTCTGCTGATGATGGTGCGGTCGGCGTTGCCGCTCACGGTGTCGCCGGTGCGATCAGCGGCGATTACGTTTCTGGTGCTGGCAGCACTGGGATGGCCGGCCTGCGCGCGAGCTGTTTATCGCGGTGCTGTGCAGCTGCGGACGTCGGACTGGATGCTGTATACGCGTGCCGCGGGCCTGAACGGTGCGGGAGTCGTCCGTCATGTGATTCCGAGCCTGTTTCCTCTGCTGTTGCCCCAGTTCCTGATCAGCATTCCTGCCTTTGTGATGGCTGAGGCGAATCTCGGAGCGCTGGGCCTCGGGGTCGGCGAACCGCTGCCGTCGTGGGGCGGGATGCTGTTCGAGCTCAATAACTCGCCGGTGCTGATGCAAACGCGGTGGGTCTACTTTCCCGTAATTCTGCTCGTGCTCGTGTTGCTGCTTCTGGAAGGAGTGGCCGTTGAGGCCTGACCGCATGCACTCCGCTCGCCGCATCCTGATCGTTCTCGCCGCGTTGGCGCCGATCGCGCCGACCGCCATCAGCGCGGCACAGGCAGCACCGCGCCAGCCGGGAGAACTGGCGTGGACGATCGGCTACGATCCGAAAACCTTCGATCCGGCCAGGGTGGACGATGAGGAATCGGAAACGGTGCGGTACCTCACTGCGGGTGTGCTGCTGCGCTTCAATCGCCTGACCCAAAAAGTGGAACCGGAGCTGGCACAAAGCTGGAGCCTTTCGCACGACGGAAAGACGATTATCTTCACCCTTCGCCCCGGCCTTGAGTTTTCAGATGGCAGCAGCCTGACGGCGCGCGATGTGGTCTGGTCGCTGAATCGCATTCTTTCCTCGGCGACGGCCGCACCGGTGGCTGAGGAATTTGTTTCGCCGGCCGGCGTTACTGTGGATGCGCCCAGCGACAGAACCGTGGTCGTCCATCTTCCCCAGCGGGTGATCGCCATCGGCAAAGTCTTCGACGAGATCGCGATCGAGCCCGCCAACCGTCCTTCCGAGGGACGCGTCACCTCCGGACCCTTCTTCGTCGCCGACTATCGCCGCTCGCTCTATGTTCGCCTGCGCCGCAATCCTCACTTCGCGGAGGAAAACGCCGCCGGCAACAATTTTCCTCTCGCCGCCGGGATACGACTGGACATTGTGGAGAACATGGAGCAGCAGGTCAGGCTGCTTGAGCGTGGCGACTACGACCTGATCGACAGCCTTCCGCCGGACTACTTCGAGCTTCTGCGGAAGAGAGCACCGGCACTGGTGCGCGACCTGGGCGCCTCGCTGAATACTGAGCAAATGTGGTTCAATCAGGCGCCCTCCTCGCCCTTGCCGGCGTGGGAGAAGGCCTGGTTCCAGAATCGAGCCTTTCGGGTTTCCGTTTCGCAGGCTATCCATCGTTCCGACCTGGCGCGAATTGCCTATCTGGGCCATGCCACGCCGGCTTATTCGTTTATCTCCCCCGCAAACGCAATGTGGTACAACCGCTCGCTGTCCGCTCCGCACACCGACGTCGGCGCGGCCAAAGCTGGACTGGCGGCGGCGGGCTTCCGGTTGCATGGATCGGTATTGACGGACGTTGAAGGCCATCCGGTGAAGTTCTCGATCCTCACCAATTCCGGCAATGCGGCCCGCGAGAAGATGGCAACCCTCATCCAGCAGGATCTTGCGGCGCTCGGTATGCAGATTACTGTTGTCACCCTCGATTTTCCTGCGCTCATCGAGCGCCTGATGCACACGCAGGACTACGAAGCGTGCCTGCTTGGCCTCGAAAACGTCGATCCCGAACCAAACTCGATGATGAATATCTGGCTGAGCTCCTCTCCGAATCACCAGTGGAATCCATCCGAAAAGACGCCGGCCACGCCGTGGGAGGCGGAGATGGACCGGCTGATGCAGCAGCAGGCTGTCAGCACGGTGGATGCGGAACGAAAGAAGGCCATCGATCGCGTGCAGCAGATCGTTGCCGAGCAGGAGCCCTTTATCTATCTGGTCTACCCCAATGCTCTGGTTGCGGTTTCGCCAAAGCTGCAGGGTGTGCAGCCGGCAGTTCTCGAGCCGCGTCTTACATGGAACGTCGAGCAGCTTCGCCTGCAGGGGGCTCGATGAACGACGAAACTCTCCTGCGCGTTCGCATTTCTGCGAGCTATTCCGGAAAGCCAACTCTCTCCGGGATTCACTTTGAATTACAGCAGGGCGAGATTCTCGGCCTGGTCGGTTCCAGTGGCGCCGGGAAGAGCACCCTTGTCCTTTCTCTGCTGGGATTGCTGCCCTGGCGGGGCGGGCGCGTCTCCGGCGAAGTGCTGCTGCGTGGGCAGAACCTGCTGGTGCTCCCTGAGAAGCAGATGCGCAGCCTCCGCGGCAGGGAAATCGCGCTCATTCCGCAAAGCCCGATGACCGCCCTTAATGGAGTCATCAGCCTCCGGAGCCATTTTGAGGAGGCATGGAGGGCTCATGACAAACAGGGCCGCGCCGCTCTGGGCGAGAGAGTGCGCGAACTGATGGCGGAAGTGCAGTTGCCCGCCGATGCAGAATTCCTGCGTCGTCGGCCCCGCGAAATCAGCGTGGGGCAGGCACAGCGCGTTCTCATCGCGCTCGCGCTACTGCATCGCCCCGCGCTCATCATCGCCGACGAGCCTACCAGCGCTCTGGATCCGGTGACCCAGTCCCAGATCGTCGATTTGTTGAGAGCCCTGAATCGCAGGCACGGCATGACGCTCCTGTACATCTCCCACGATCTGATCTCGGTGATCCAGCTCTGCGATCGCGTTGCGGTACTTCATCAGGGGGCGATCGTCGAGAACCTGCCGGTGGGACAACTCAGCGAAGCGCGGCAGGGGGCGTCGTTGGCCCTCCTGAATGCTCTGCCTGTTCCCGCCGAGACTTTGTTACGTTTTCGCGACAATTCCGGCGCAGACGAGTTACCACAGGCACTTGATTACCTCGAGAGATAACGGAAGTCCGGCGCACTTACAACCACCTTGTCATTGTTCGTCTGCACGGACGGACCTATCTTACGAGATGCGCAGGGCGCGCATCCTTCGTAGCCTTCCCAGAGGCGGATGCGGTCCGCGCGGTCGAATCGAAAAATCATTTCGGTGACCCGGAGATCGCAAGCATGTCTCGTTTCACTGTTCGCCTGCCTATCGCCCTTGGTTCTCTCGTTGCTTTAACCGGTACGGCGTTTGCCGCGACCCCGAACAGCAAGATTGCCCCCGATCTCGCAGCATCATCCTCCACTACAGCTCAACCGGTGATCGTTCAGTACTACACCGCCCCAACTCCGGTGGAGACCGGGTTGCTCGGGCTGTTGGGTGGTCTGTTAAAGGCAGTTCTGAGCCCCATCGACGCGATCGTCGCCAACCTCGCGCCGGGACAGCTCAGCCTGGTCGCTGCCGATCCCAATGTGAAGTACATCTCGCCCGATCGGCCTCTTGCCGCACGGCAGGCTGGCAGCATTACGGCGGCTGAGTTCACCAGCGAGCCCATCAACGCACCCGCGGTCTGGCAAAATGGTTATAAAGGGACAAACATCGGGGTCGCCGTTATTGACAGCGGAATCACTCCGGTTCCGGATCTCGCCGCCAGCCCGGGCCTTTCTCTGAGCGCGGTCACGGATCTGCTTGCGGCGCTGACCGAAGTAGCCCCCGCCGCGACCGGGCGGATCGTTTACAGCCAGAACTTCGTTCCCAATGAGAACGACGCTCTCGACCACTTTGGACACGGAACCCATGTTGCCGGTTTGATCGCCGGAAACGGCACTCAGTCAACAGGACAGCAGTACTTCCGCACCTTCATGGGGTCCGCTCCCAACGCGAACCTGATTAACCTGCGAGTTCTGGATGAGAATGGCGCCGGCACCGACTCAGCGGTGATTGCCGCCATCGGGGAGGCCATTTCTCTCAAGAGCAAATACAACATCCGGATCATCAATCTTTCCCTGGGCCGTCCTATCTATGAGAGCTACACGCTCGACCCGCTTTGCCAGGCGGTCGAAAAGGCATGGAAAGCCGGAATCGTCGTGGTGGTCGCAGCGGGAAATGATGGCCGCGATCTGAATCTGAATCCGGAAGGATACGGAACGATCGATGCACCCGGAAACGATCCCTACGCTCTGACAGTCGGGGCAATGAACACCATGGAGACCGCGTCCATCCAGGACGACATCATTGGCAGCTACAGTTCGAAGGGACCGTCCTTCATCGATGACGTGATCAAGCCGGATGTGGTTGCTCCCGGCAACCTGGTCACCAG
Source organism: uncultured Acidobacteriota bacterium (assembly GCA_963825195.1). Taxonomy (GTDB): domain Bacteria; phylum Acidobacteriota; class Terriglobia; order Terriglobales; family Acidobacteriaceae; genus Palsa-343. The sequence continues at coordinate 22,461 of CAWGSD010000004.1, read as the reverse complement.
TTTGCAGTATTCGCAGGACTCGCTGGCCCTGAACAATCCTTCGTTCTACACGCTGTACTCCTTCTACCGTACCAACGGAGCAGAAGCGCCGTCGCAGAATTACTTTCCGCTGAGCGGCACCAGCATGGCCACAGGCGTCACCAGCGGCGCCATCGCCGATCTGTTGCAGGCCGCGCCAAAGCTGACTCCGGATCAGGTGAAAGCCCTGGTGATGGTCAATGCTGACCGCACATATTTCCCTGTATCCAGCAGCGTCACGGACGAAGGGATCGTGTATAAGGCCAACTACGATGTCTTCACAATTGGCGCGGGCTATCTGGATATTGCCAGGACGACGAGTGCGGCTCTGGTTCCTGGTCTATCGATGCCCACCGGGACCGCCATGTCTCCTGTTGCCAACTACGACGAAGCGAGCGGGAATACGACGGCCGTCATCGACTCCAGCGCGCTCTGGACTTCTTCGGGGCTCTGGTCTGCCGCCAGCGTTTATGGCAGCCGCGCCTTTCTTAGTTCCGGCAGCGGAAGCAGTGCCGTGTGGGGTTCAACCGCCCTCTGGGGTAAGAGCGATCCCGCCGGCTACACTGCCTTGTGGGGCAAGACGGCGCTGTGGGGCAAGAGCAGTCCCCAGGCGGAGACGGCTCTGTGGGGCAAGGACACGCCGGATGCCCAGACAGCACTGTGGGGTAAGTCGGATCCCGGCGACACCGACGTGTCAGTCCAGTATTGATCCACGGCCACAGGCTCGTGGAGGATCACGCGACCCCTGGCAGGGACCGGAGTGGGATCATGAGCCGTGCAAAAGCCATGCTCTGTGGATTGGCACGGCCTGACGATACTAGGTGCCGGACCCGTCCGGAACGACGACCATGGATATCCTCCGGATCGCCTCCGGAGCGCGAACGAGGACGCTTGCTCCCCAAACCGCACATCCTCCTGAGTCTTCTCCTGATTGGCGTTTTGTCGGTTGTTCTGACAACGGACGGTTCCGCTTTCGACCGGCCTGAAGCGACGAATCGGAACACCTATCTTCGGCTGGTCAGCACGGCTCGGACTGCAGGCGTGCATCGTTCGCATAGCGTGATGCAAACAACTCCTGTTCGGTCACTGATCGAGCAGGTGCGATTCAATCAACGGGCAGTCTCCTTCGAACAAGGAGTGACTGCGGGGCCGGGCACAGGCAGTCTGGAGATACAATTCGCGGCTCCAGCAACCGGCAATCCCGATCGTCTGCGTTACCGGCTCTTTGGTTTCGATCCGGATTGGAAGGAAGTGGGAAAAGAGCGCGAGATCCTCTACCGTCAGCTGGCGCCGGGCCGGTATGAGTTCGATTACCAACTGGCAAAGAGCGGTAGTTTGAAGAACTCCGCCGTGGAGAGCATCTCCATCACAGTGACCGCGCCTTATTGGCAATCGGGGTGGTTCCGAAGCCTGTGCGTGATCCTGCTGCTGCTCCTCGTCCTTGCGCTCCACAAGCTGCGCGTTCTATACCTCGTGCGACATACCCGCAAACTCGAAGAGACGGTGAACCAGGCGAAGGCGGAACTGACTCTTGCCGGCAGGATAGCGGCTGACGCGCATGAGGCTCTAAAAGAGCAGGCACTGAAAGACGGCCTGACGGGCCTGTGGAATCGAAGGGCGATTTGCGCCATGCTGGAAAGGGAAGTGTGCCGAGCGCAGCGCGATCGATTCCCCATCACTCTGGTGATGATCGACCTGGACCATTTTAAGAGCATCAATGACACCTATGGCCATCCGACCGGCGACGAGGTGCTTCGGGAAACAGCCAGTCGCCTCATCGAAGTAATGCGTTCTTACGATTTCGCGGGGCGCTATGGCGGCGAAGAGTTCCTGGTTGTTTTACCCAGTTGTTCTGCGCACAGCGGGGTGCGGCGCGCAGAAGATTTCCGCCGCGCCATCGCGGACAGGCCCGTTCCGACGGCTCTTGGCGCGCTCGCGGTAACCTGCAGTATCGGTGTGGCCGCTCATGACAACGCGATGCCGCCTGAGGAATTGATCCGCCGCGCAGACGAGGCACTGTATCGCGCGAAGCGGCTGGGCCGTAACTGCGTCTGCACGGAAAACTCGTGTCCTGAGTCTGAGGTTCGTTGAAGAATTGTTCTTTGGCTTTGTATCAGGGCACGTCTTCAGTCGCGCCGCAAAGATCGCCAAACCCGGCAGATTCTCCGCTGAAGACCGAAACACAATTGTAATCATTCCTTTATTCGCTGCGTTTCTGAACGCGTGGAAGGGTCTTTCTGTATCACACATGAGCGGATGATGGTGGCTCCGCGAATCCGAGCAGTTTGGAGGACCGATTGTCCGAAAGCCCCCAGCCGCAAAACAGGTTAGCGATTTTCGCCGTCTTGTGATAGAGAAGAGGAATGATTTCTATGAGGAAGTTGACATATGCCTTAACGGCTGCCCTGGTGATCCTGTTGTTGGCAGGTGTGCCCCCTGTGGGCGGCCTGCAGAGCGCCAGAGCAGAGGATAATGGTCTCCCGCACACACCCGTTCTCGGCTGGAGCAGCTGGAGCTTCCTCCGCGAGCATCCCACAGCAGCGAAGATGGAAGCTCAGGCGCGCGCACTCGAGGACTCCGGCTTACAGAAAATCGGTTACCGATACGTAAACCTCGACGACTTTTGGTACCAGTGCCCGGGCAGTCAGGGTCCCAACGTCGACTCTTATGGCCGCTGGGTGACAGACTCATCGAGATTCCCGGCCCAGGGAGATACCAATGGCATTAAGGTCGTCGCGGACTACCTCCATAGTCTCGGGATGAAGTTCGGAATCTACGTCACACCAGGTATCTCGAAGCAGGCAGTTAGTAAGAACACGCCGATTCAGGGCACCTCGTACACGGCCGCCCAGATAGCCGAACCCTCTGTAGTGGAGAACAACTACAACTGCAAGGGGATGGTTCGCATTGACTACAGTAAGTCCGGAGCACAGGAGTATATCAATTCGTGGGCCGATATGCTCGCGGCATGGGGCATTGATTACATCAAAATCGACGGGATGCAAAACAGCAACGCCGGTGACGTTGAGGCATGGTCGAAAGCCATACGGCAAAGCGGGCGGCCGATGATGCTCGACGTCACGCAGGGGAGCTTTACACAAGCCCTCGCCCCGACACTGATGAAGTACGCCGATCAATGGGAATTCGCGCCCGACGTTGAATGCTATAAGTGCGAAAAGGGCGGCAGCAGCTATCCGCTGACAAGCTGGAAAGATATTGAGAAGCGCTTCAACTATGTGGCCGACTGGCAGCCTTACTCGGGTTCGGGGAGATTCAACGACTATGACTCCATCGAGGTCGGGAATGGCGACAATAACGGGCTTACTCCAATCGAGCGCCAGACGCAGATGAGTCTGTGGGCCCTTGGATCGGCGCCCTTTATCCTCGGCGTCGATCTTACCAACCTCGATCAGGCGGATCTGGAGAAATACCTTAAAAACACCGCACTCCTCGCTGTTGACCAGGATTCGATCGCTGCTAAGAGGATTGTCAATACCGGCAGCCAGCAGGTGTTCGCCAAGATGGAATCGAACGGGGACGCGATCGTCGGTTTGTTCAACACCGGCGCGACGGCGGAAAAAGTCTCCATACAGACGTCTGCTGTGGGCCTCCCCGGGAATGACCGCGGCTATTCCACACACAACCTGTGGACAGGGCAGATGGAGAAAACAGGAAAAACCATCACCGCGGTTGTCCCATCGCATGGGGTCGCGTTATACCGCGTCAGCGCACTTTGATATCCGTCGGTCTGGAGCGGCACAATCCCGGGTTTTACACCCGGAACGCCGCTCCCGGCCTGGAAATGGGGCTTATAGAGTTGCACCAGGCATGCGAGATCGCTTTGTCACTGGCGAGTTAGACCTTAGGCAATTTGCCGACGTTCCAGTCTCCTCCGAGGGCCTTGATCAGCAGAACACTCGCATCGAGTTGGCGCCGTCGGATATCGATGTCATTCCGTTCGTTGCTGAGAGCAGTGGTTTGCGACGTCACAACCTGAAGATAGGTATCTACGCCCCCGGCGTAGCGGTTCATAAATAAGCGAAGTGTTTCATCGGCCGCAGCGGTTGCACTGTGCTGCTGCTGCGATTCCCCCGCGAGGATGCGCAGGACGGCGAGGTTATCCTCTACCTGCTGAAAGGCGGTGAGCGTCGTCTGGCGGTAATTCGCCACGTTCGCATCATAGGCGGCAATTGCTGACTCCTTAGTCGCCCGCCGCCGGCCGGCATCAAACAGCGTTTCGGAGAGACCTGGACCGACTGCCCAAAAGCGGCTGGGCCAGTTAAGCCAGTTGAGGGCCGAGGTCCCCTCAAATCCTGCCAGGGCGCTTAGGTTCAACGTGGGATAGTAAGCAGCCTGAGCGATACCAATTTGTTCATTGGCGGCGGCCATTCGCCGTTCGACGGCCGCGATGTCAGGTCGGCGCTCCAGCAACTCGGACGGCAATATCTGTGGGATCGCGGGAATCGCCGGTGTATGGAGATCGATGGGACTGGGGCGAAGGCTGAAATTTGCAGGGGGCTTGCCGATCAGGATGGCGATCGCATGCTCATACTCAGCGCGCTCGACCGTAATGTCCGTATCAAGAACCTGAGCATCCTCCAGCTGCGTACGAGCCTGCGCTACATCCGATTTAGGTGCAGCTCCGCCTTCGAACCTGTTGTTAGTAAGCCCCAGCGCTTTGCTATAGGCCTGCACCGTATCATCGAGCAGCTTTTTCTCCGCATCGGCACTCCGCAGCTCGAAGTAGTCGTATGCCAGATCCGCCTGTAAGCTTAATTGGACCGCAGCCATGTCTGCCGCGCTCACCTGAGTCTGTTCCCTCGCGGCGGTGACGCTTCGCCGAATACGGCCCCAAAGATCGATCTCCCATGACAAATCGACCGGAAGAACGAAATCGCCGCTTCCGTTGTTGAGCTGGCTCGACGGAAAGTAGGGCTGGTTCGCAGAGTCACGCACTGTGGAGATGTTCGGTGCAGTCCCGATGGTCGGCGCCTCGTATGAACGATTGAAGCGAATGGCAGCGCGCGCTTCGCGATAACTGGCTTCGGCAATCCTGAGTGTCTGATTCGCCGAATCTATCTGTGCCTCCAACGCGTTCAACTGAGGATCACCGTAAATCTCCCACCAGTTTCCTCGAGGTGCCTGATCGCCCGGTTGAGCAAGCTTCCAGCCGTCGCTCGCCTGAGATGGAGCGGGCGCCTCTTCTTTGAAGGCTGGTGCCATAGGCGTTGACGGTTTCGCATAGTTAGGCCCGACCATGCAGCCAGCAGGAAGGATAGTCACGATCGATAACAGAGACAAAATCAGCCTTGCCTTCATTTCGAATCTCCGGCCATTGGTGCACTGATTCGAACCGGGGTTCCCGTGGTGAGCGAGTCCGAGGGATTGACGATCACCTGATCCGTTGACGTGAGCCCGTGGATCACCTCGACAGTCGAGCCGTAGTCACGCCCGATCGTTATCGGCACCAGTTCCGCATGATTACCCCGCACAAGTCCAACCCGAAGTCCTTCAGACCTGAACAGCAGAGTGTTTGCAGGGATGATCAGTGAGGAGCTTGCTTTCTTTGAATTGTCCGGAAGCCGGAGATGCACAAAAACATAGGCTCCTGGCTTGATGCGTCCATCGCGATTGCCGATATCAACTTCCACGTTCAATGTTCTGGAGTTGAGATCGATCGCGTCAGAGTTGCGCACAATGGTTCCCTGAATTGTTTCTCCAGGGAATTCATCCAGCGTGAGCGGTACTTTTGCTCCATTCTGCGCTGCCGCGGAGTCAACTTCCGGCACAGAGACAAAGATGCGCAAGCGTTCCACAGCCGCCATATGGAACAGTTCCTGTGGCACCACCGACTGCCCCTGCGCACCGCCAGCCCCCTCGTTAATGAGTGCGCCGATGTCCGTATTTCTCGCTGTGATCACGCCCGAAAAAGGGGCGTAGACCTTCTCATAGGACTGCAATTGCTCCAAACGCTGAACGTCGGCGGTCATCGACTCTACGGTCGCTTGTCTTGCGCTTAAATCCTGGACTGCCTGATCGGTCTCCTGTTTTGAAACGCTGTCTGTTTTGAGCAAGATTTGCCAGCGTGCCGCCGTGATCTCAGCGAGTTTCTCGTTTGCCTGCGCGGTTTTCAAATTCGCCCGTGCCTGGTCCAGTTGCTGATCCAGTTCAGGAGTCTCGATCACAGCGAGCAATTGACCCTGCTCCACATGTGCGCCGATGTCGAAGTACCACTTTTTGAGATAGCCATTGGTACGAGCAAAGATGGGGGTGTCGATGAACGCCTGCGTGGTGCCCGGCAGAACAATCTCCTCGAGGGTGGCTCCAGATTTGGGCTCTACCACGTTTACCGTTGCTATGGCAGCGCGTTCCGTCACTGCTCCAAGATTGTTTGCTGCCATTGCACGCTGGTGAATGCCTGAGTAGATAACTACACCAAGCAGCAGGGCAGCGACGCCCAATCCGGCGAACAGAGAGCGGGATAGCGGCTGCCTCTCGGGCTGGGGGCGTTGGCCGGAATTGTTTTGCGAAGCTTGATTCAAATCGATTTCAGTGCTGCTCATCGCTTGCCTCCGTTGCTATGGACACGATTACGCGTGAAGTGGCTCATCTTCTGCTTTCCCGGCCGGTTGCGAATCTGCATGGCGAGACCGGCCGTGCAGGAGTGCAAAAACAGAAGGTACAAAAATCAGAGTGGCGACGGTCGCGCAAAGGAGTCCTCCGATCACCGCTCTTCCCAGAGGTGCGTTCTGTTCGCCACCATCGCCCAATCCGAGCGCCATTGGAATCATGCCGATGACCATCGCCAGTGCGGTCATGATCACAGGGCGAAAGCGCGTCGCGCCAGCTTCAAGCGCCGCCAGCATTGCGTCGCCGTGATGCTGCAGCCGTTCTTTGGCAAAGGAAACAACGAGGATGCTGTTGGCCGTAGCTACGCCCATGCACATGATGGCTCCCATTAGTGCGGGGACGCTGAGAGTCGTATGCGTAATGAAGAGGAACAGGATGATTCCGGCAAGGGCCGCGGGCAATGCGGTGATAATGATGAATGGGTCGAGCCACGATTGGAAATTTACGACGATCAGCAGGTACACCAGAACGATCGCAAAACCCAGACCGCCAATCAGTCCAATGTAGGAGGTCCGCATCGTACCGTATTGACCGCGAACGGTAACGAAGCTGCCGCGGGGAAGCAGTTTGCGGTTAGCGTCGACGATGCTGGTCACCTCACGTCCCACGGCGCCCAGATCCCTGCCCTGAACCGACGCATAGATGTCGACTACACGCCGAATGTTGTAGTGGTTGATAGAAACCGGCTCACTGGTTCGCTGGATCGACGCGACGTCAGCGAGAATCCCAGGCTGCCTTTGATTGGCGGCGGTTAACGGAATATTCTGCAGATCCTGGCCAGACTGAATGTCGTATTGAGGCGTTTGGGTCACGAGGTTGTAGTTAACGCCGTTTTTGGGATTCAGATAGAACATAGGCGTTACCTGGAAACTCCCGCTCAATGAGACCAGCATGCTGTCGGCAACGTCCTGCTCCGTATATCCGGCCTCCAGTGCCTTCGTGCGGTCGACATCAATGTGAAGTTTTGGATAATCAGCCTGCTGTTGAATGCGCAGATCGGCGATCCCGCGAACATGACTGAGTTCTTTGAGCATCTTGTCGGCAACGCGGGCATTTGCCGTGATGTCCGCGCCGTCAATCTGGATATCGATGGGTGCCGGCAACCCGAAGTTCAAAGTCTGGGTCGCAATGTCGGCCGGGAGGAAGTAAAACGTGACGCCAGGATATTCCTGTGGCAGTTTGGCTCGAAGAGTACGGACATAATCGGCGGTGCGGTGGTGCTTCTCCCTGAGTGAAACCAGGACGTCAGCATCCGCCGCTCCGGTCAGGCCTGAGTGGCTATAGATGTAGTTGATGTTGCTGTAGGGAAGACCAACATTATCGAGGATATTATCCATTTCGGAGGAAGGAATCGTTTGGCGAATGCTGCCCTCAACCAGATCCACCAAACGCGCCGTTTCCTCAATACGGGTCCCTGTCTTCGCGCGCACATGCAAAATGAACTGACCGCTGTCGGTATCCGGGAAAAAATCCTGGCCAAGAAACGGAACCAGAGCGAACGCCAGAAGACAGACAATAACAAAGCACGGAATGAAGGTGAGCCGAACCGAAACAAGCTGTGCCAGCAGAGAGGAATAGGACGAGCGGATTGTCTCAAAGAGCCGCTCAAATCCTTTTTGAAAACGGGCGAAGATATTACTTGAAGGCGCGCCTCCGTGCTTGTGAGCCTTTAAAAGATACATCGCCAGGGTAGGCACCAGCGTGCGGGACAGGATATAGGAGGCAATCATGGCAAAGATGACCGCCTCAGCGAGCGGAACAAAAAGATAACGTGCCACACCACTCAGGAAAAACATCGGCAAAAAGACGATGCAGATGCACAAGGTCGACACAAGAGCAGGAACGGCGATCTGCGCTGCGCCTTCCAGGATGCCGTCATGCAGTTCGGCGCCCTCTTCAAGGTGCCGTTCGATGTTCTCGATGGTCACCGTCGCATCATCTACGAGGATGCCAACAGCCAGAGCCAGTCCGCCGAGCGTCATGATGTTAATGGTTTCGTGCAGGAAGCTCAATACGATAACAGAAGTCAGAATGGATAACGGAATGGAGACGGCGATGATCAAGGTGCTGCGCCAGCTGCCCAGAAAGATGAGAATCATCAGACCGGTAAGCGCCGCAGCGATAACAGCTTCACGAATTACCCCGTTGACTGCTCCTCGCACGAAGATGGATTGATCGGCAAGGGGTTTAATCCTGAGTTCAGGGGGAAGGGTTTGGGCAATTCTTGGAAGGATCTGCCGGATTCCCTTAACGACATCGATCGTGGATGCATCTCCGGCCTTGTAAACCGTTACCAGCACACCGCGCTTGCCATCCTGTCGAACGATATTCGTCTGCGGTGCAAAACCATCGCTTACCGTGGCTACGTCGCGAAGATAGATGATGGTATTCCCCACCCTCTTGATCGGTAGAGTGTTAAACTCCGATACCTTCTTCAGATCTGCGTTGACGTCAACGTCATACTCGAACTGGCCTATTTTGGCTGTGCCGCCCGGCAGGATGAGCTGCTCATTGCCAAGCGCCGTCAGCACGTCACTGGGCGAAAGCCCCTTGGCCTGCAAGCGATTGGGATTGATGTTCACCATCACCTGACGCGTTTTGCCTCCATAGGGAAAGGGAACTGCGGCGCCAGGAACTGTTACAAGCTGTGTACGCAGAAAGTTCAGTGCGATGTCGTTCAGCTGGGGTTCAGTCAGTTCATTCCCGGAGAGACTGAGCTGCAGAATGGGAACGGTGGACGCGTTGTAATTGACGATCAGCGGAGGGAGCGATCCGGGAGGCAATTGTTTGAGAATGGTCTGGGAGACGGCGGTTATCTGCGCGTTCGCGCGGTCAATACTCGCATTCGGCTGAAGATAGATCTTTACGATCGCAGTCCCGTTTACCGTCGTCGATTCGATGTGCTCGATATTGTCGACTGTGGTAGTGAGCACCCGCTCATAGACGGTCGTGACTCGCCCTTCCATCTCCTCAGGGTTGAGACCGGTGTAGGTCCAGGCCACAGCAACCACTGGAATATTGATACTCGGGAAGATGTCGGTCGGTGTCCGCAGAATCACAACCGGGCTCAGTATGAGTATGAGCAACGCGAGTACGATAAACGTGTAGGGGCGGTTCAGCGCGACTCTGACAATCCACATTCAGCAACCCTCTGGTAGTCAGGACCAACAGCAGTCCGATTGGCTAATTACGAAACGCGACGTATAGTATGATTATCACGGGGGTCCGAGGATTCAAAAACTGTCCAGAACGATGGCGGATCGATCGTTTTGCCATCGACCCAGCTTTCTGTAGAAGGAACTTTCGCGGGAATTTAGGATGATTGTTTTCAAGGAGACAGCGATGCTCCAGTCTGCAACGCAACCTGCTTCGGGCTCTATAGTGGTTCCGAAAGACCCCGGAGACCGAAGCATCCAATCGGAATCTCGCGGTCGCCCTCGTAGTGAGGAGTCCGAGGAGGCGATTTTGGCGGCAACGCTGCAACTTCTTACCGAAAAACCTTTACGCGATATTTCGATGGAAGAGATAGCTCGAGAAGCTGGAGTGGGAAAGGCCACCATCTATAAATGGTGGCCGAGTAAGGCATATGTCGCTTTGGACGCATTCCTGAGAACGACAAATCGAATGGTGCCAACGCCGGACACGGGCTCTGTCAGGAGAGATATCCTGGAACGGATTCGCTCATTGGTGGTTTTCTACAAGAGTCCCGCTGGGCATATCATGGGCCAGTTTGTCGCGGAAGCTCAGAGCGATGAAGAATTTGCGTCTCTTTTTCGCGAGCGGTTTCTTAAGCCGAGACGTGACGCGACCGGAGTCATTTTTGATCGCGGCGTTAGACGAGGAGAAATCGACCGCAATTTAGACCGGGAACTCGTGCTCGACCTGATCCATGGCCCAGCGATCTACCGTTTGATGGTTGGGCATGCCCCCCTTGAAGACAAGATGGCAGATGAGATGGTATCGATATTGTTTGGAGGGCTGGACAGATCATCGGCATTGACCGGGACCCGAGGAAAGGCTGCTCGGACACACGGTGGCACTCGGAGGAAAGCGAAATAGCCGCATATTCAAAAGGACCCGTTAAAGGCACCAGTAGTCAGGAGGGATTTTCGAGCGGGGCCGGAACCCGCAACTCCAGCCATCAACTCAGCAATTGAGACGCAACGTTTCGATTTTGTGAGCTGTCCGGAAGTAATCTTCGAATGACGCCAGCGAGGCAAAGCGTTCGTCGAGCGAGCTTTGTGCATTGGGCAGGATAGGTATCGACAAAGTGGAGTTGCATCCGGTCACGTGGTTGCCGGTGGGGGGCTGAGCTCGGTTCAGTCGAAGTGATCTCTGCCTTCATCGTGCCCAGATTGTGAGTCCGATAACTTTCGGCAATTGCTGCGACGAGGCGGGATCCGGCGTGCTTTCGCCAGCCGGGTCCCGCCTCGTCGGCGATTGACTTCAGAAATCAATTCGCAACGCGAGTTGCCCGGTGCGGTTTCCGGCACTCTCCGCCGTCTGTGCCGTGGTGAGTGCGCCAAAGGAAGCGGGGTTGCTGATATCCGTCACCGGCGGGGCGAAGTTGGTGTGGTTGATAACATTGGTGAACGTCGCCTCGAAGCGCAGGTTCCAGTTCTCATGGATGGACGTTGTCTTGGACAATCCTGCATTGACCGCGATCGTTCCCGGCCCCTCCAGGCTGCCGACGCTGGCATTGCCGACGCGTCCCGCTCCGACTGGGGGCGGCGCAAAGGCGGCGAGGTTGAAGTAGTTGGCGTTCGTCCGGTGGGAGGGAGTCGGGTTGCCGACGCGGTCCGGGCGAACCACGGTGACATCCGCGGCGGCCGGATTGGTGTTGGTCTGATCCTGGCTGACGCTCATCGTTGGCGTAAGCCACGGACCTGTTTCGAGCAGCGTGATGGTATTCACGTTCCAGCCGCCGAGGGCGTGGTTGACGATCGATGAGCCGCTCGACCACTGCCTTCCTGTTCCGAAGGGCAATTCATAAGTACCCGTCAGCAGGAAGCGATCACGGCGCGTTCCAACAACATTGCCGCGGTTGGCGTCGATGTCGAACCGATCTTCATCGGCCAGACCGTAGCGAGTCTCGCCCTGGAATGCCGTTGGAGCATCGCCCTGCGCGTCGCTCAGGTCATGGGCCCACGTGTAATTGGCCTGATAGGTCAGGCCGCGGCCTGTTCTGTGAGTAGCCTGGAGTTCCATGGCCTGGTAGTTCTGATGACCCAGGTTCTCTGTGGAGAAGATCGTGCCCCAGTTTGGAAAGGGAATCGGATTGGGGTTGGACTGCGGCGCCGGAACGGTGGTGGGCTGCGGCTGGTTCAGGTTGACCGTCACGTTCAACCGATACGAGCTCATGCCCACGTAACTGATGCGAGCAGCGGTGTTGGAGGTGACCTGGCGCTCGAGGGTGACGTTCCACTGCGCCGACTGCGCATCGCGATAACGTGGATCGGTGGCCTGCTCGAGTTCGCCGCCGCTGATCTGCGCCTGGCCCGCAACGCCCGGAGGTGACGACCTGTGGAAACGCGAAGGACGGCATCCCGGCAGCCGGCGTCCCGGCGGGGTTCATATTGGTGTAGGTGTAAACCGAAGCCTGCGGATTGCTCTCGTTATTGTTCTGCAACTGGCCGAGAGCAGTTACGGTGAAGATACCGAACCCGGCGCGCAACACCGTCTTGTCATTCGCGAATGGACGACAGGCGAAGCTGATGCGGGGGTCGAAGTTGCGGGGTAGGTTTGGCGGAGACCCTTTGCGAGTCCTTCCTGCTCGTTGGACACGACCTTGGTGCAGGGATAAGAGGGCGACGGGGCATAGCCCGCATCGGCTGGAGCCGACAATCCCACAGGCGCAGCATTGCAGGCGTTGAAGGACTGCAGAAAAGCTAGCACAGGTCCGCCCAGTTTGCGATAGAGAGTGTCGTTAACGATGACCGCATTCGTCTCTGGGTCGAAGTTGGCCTGGATGCCGTTGGCGTCGACGAAGGGTGGAAGCAATTCCCAGCGCAGCCCGTAGCTTCATCGTCAGGCGACTGTTGATCTGCCATTCGTCCTGCCCATAGATTCCGATCTGGGGGCCGCCCGGCATTGTCTCTGGGACCCGTAACGGCAAAGTAAGTGGTGTTCGGGATAGCCCAGCAGCAAGTCGCCGAACGAGCTGCCGGTGAAGATGTTCTGGTTAAAGGTGAAGAGGCCGTAATCGTCGGACGGGGTCTCGATTTCCGGAACCGCAAAGCGCACCCAGCGCACGTCGATGCCGCCGCGCATCGTGTGTCTGCCACGGGTCCAGGTCACGTTGTCGGCCAGTTCATTGGTGCTGGACTGGGTCGGACCGACGTGATCTCGTCCGATGGGCGTAAAGTTCGTGCCGTCGGTAAAGACGATGCTGGGAAAGCCGCCGTCGGTGGGGTGGTGCGAGACATTGACTCCCTGCAGTCCAAGCTGATTGATGGCTGCGGCGCCCTCGATCGGAAACGCCGGCGAGAGAATGGTGTGCGTAAATCCAAAGCGGAATTCGTTCATCAATGTCGGACTGAACTCGTAATTATGCGAGACCAGAAAGCTGCGGTCATGCTCCGTATCCATGTCGTTGGGCAGCAACGGATTGATGTGTTCACCATGCAGGTTCTTCCAGTTGTAGCGAGCAAACATCTGCTGCTTCTGGGAAATGACGTAGTCGATCCGTCCATCGACGCCATTCGTGTTGGAGGGAACCGGCACCAGCGTCTGGTAGTTGAGGCCGCCGCCGAGATTCGTTGCGTTGGGGAGCGGATAGTAGTCGTTCAGCAGGGTCAGCGCTGACTGGCTGAGCGGCGTCGTGACGGTGTAGTTCGGAAACGGCCGACCGGTGGTCGACGATCCTGTAGCAGGATTAATGAGGCACCCCGCATCCTTCGGACAATTTGGGTTGGCGTTGTTGATCGGAATGGTCGATGCGAGATCGCTCAGGTTCCCGGTTCTGTCCTGCACGGTCGGGACTGCATAGAGCTCGGGTTGAGAGGTGCGGCGGCGATTGCCTTCGTAGTCGAAGAAGAAGAATGTCTTGCCATGGCCGTTATAGAGATGCGGCACGGACAGGGGTCCGCCCAGGCTGCCACCGAAGGTATTGAACCGCTCCGGAGCCTTCTCCGGGAAGTTATAAACATTCGCGTTCAGGACGTCGTTCTGCAGATACTCGAACAGGCTTCCGTGGATAGTTATCGGTTCCGGCCTTAGTGGTGAAGGTGACGTCGCCCACCTGCGAGAACTCAGCGTTGTTGTTGAAGGCCGTTACCTTGAGTTCTGCGATCCCTTCGGACGAGGGATAAGGATTGGCGCCGGCGGCATTCGCGGCCAGCGAGACACCGCTGTTGAAGACGTTCACCGTGGAGATGCCGTCGACGGAGAAGCCGATCATGTTGCTGGTTGCTCCTCCGATGGCGAAATTGCCCTGGCTGTCCTGCTGCACATTCGCCGAGCTGGCGAGCGCAGCCACCGGACTGGTTGTCGCTGCGCGATAATTCAGCGGGAGCTGCGCGATGGAGGCGGTGCCCTTCATGTCTCCCAGGGTCGCGTTCTCGGTATTGATCTCCGCTGCCGCTGCAGTCACCTGAACGGTAGTCGTCTGCGCGGCTATCTGCATGGTCAGAGGCGAAGCCGCAGATCCTGACGGGCTGCCAGCGTGATTCCGTCGAGTTGCGGAATCGGCAAATCCAGTGTGGTCAGCGTTGAGACTGTATTTGCCGGCCTTGAACGTTCTCGAGGACGAAGTTTCCGTGCATCGTCCGAGGTGATGGTGCGATCGGTATTCTCGTCGATGCTGTGCAAAGTCACCTGCGCACCTGGGATCGCAGCGTCCGGAAGCGTCCTGCACGGTTCCGCGAATGCTGCCGAAGGTGGACTGCGCCGACAGAGGTGTGGCGCGATTATCAGCAGGAACGCGAGCAGAGTCCCAGAACAATTCCGGCGATACGAAGCAAACGCGCGACAGGTCGCGCTGTGTGCTTCCGCATTCTTTTTCCGGGATGTGGCCTCCAATTGGCGGAAAGCAGCGCCGTCTCCAGATGCAGACACATCACGGTGTGACCGACGATCGGTGAAACAGAGGCTTTGCCGCCTCTCAGGCTTGTCGATGTACTTTTCAATTTGGTGCCTCCCAAATGCCAGTCCATTTCCGCAACTGGCTCCATTCATCTCTCAGTCAAAATGCGTGCCTGTAACGATCGACGATAACGACGAAGGCCGCCTTTACGGGTTGTTTGCAACTTTCTGGAGCAGAGGTCCTCCGTTCTGAGAAGAAACAGCTCAGTTCAGGCGTATCTTCGCCACGAGATTCCTTACTCCATCCTTACAACTCGCCAACTATCGTCATCTTCGGGGATGAAGGGTATGCGATAGCCAGGGGCGCACGCTGCGAAGCGCCGCGACCATTCCCATTCTGGTGCTGGTCACATTCGTCGGGTATGAATGCCACGCCAGTGTGCTCACAACCGGCGTTGTCGATCTCGTTATCATCCTGCTCTGGCGTTTCGCTGGGGATTTGTGGAAGCAGCCGTTGCCTCGGCAGCAGGCGCGTGGCTTCTCTGGACTTCTTCTTCATGCCGCCGCTGCTTTCGTTCTACGAAACAGAACCTCAGGACTGGATTGCCACCGCGCGTCTTTGTTCTGATTGCGCTTTTTCTGAGCCGATTTGCCGACACGCTGCACCGGCAGGCCATCGCATACCGACCTCGAAAGAGCGCGTCTGGAGCGTCTCTACCTTACCAGCCGCGACATTCTTCTGATGGATCGAGGCTCGGGAGATTGGCGCACAACTGACTCGCCTGATCGCAGAAGTCTTCAAGGCCGATGCAGTGGCGCTGTGGGACGCGCGCGAAGTACGGATGGACAAAGTTGGAAAGAATTGGTCGCCGAACGATGAGGTCCGCTCGATCTACTTTGACGAGCTTTCAGAAAGCGATCTGTCCTCCTGCCGATTCAAGCGCGTGCTGCGGCTGGGGACTCGCGCCGTCGGCGCGCTTTATCTGAGCGGGTCGGCGACCAGGGCAGCTATCTCGATTCACGCTCGGCGGACGCGATTGCCTCCCTGGCGGCGCTCGCGCTGGAACGAGCGCATTCGTTCCTCGCCGAAACCAATGCCGAGGCAGCACGCAGAAGCGGTCAACTGCGGTCGACGGTTCTCGACGGACTGGCCCACGCCTTCAAAACTCCGCTGGCGACCATCCAGACGGCCAGCGCCGGCATGATGGAGAGTTCGTCCGTGGGAGCGGCCGAAAAGGAGCTGGCCTCTCTGATCGAAGGAGAGGCAGTGCGACTGGCGAATCTGACGAACAAGGTGCTGGAGACTGCCGAACTGGACGAAGCGGATTTCCGCCTCGACTACGAGAAGATCGAGCTCGATGAGTTTCTCGAGGAGTGCGCTGAAGCTTGTTCGTCCCGTTGTGTTAGACGAGCAGTTGCTTCTTCCCCAAAAGAGCGCACTCACTTACCTCTGGGCGGATCGGCGGCTGCTGCAGATGGCCCTGTTGCAGATGGTCGATAACGCTTCGAAATATGCCCGTCCCGAATCGGCAATCACATTGTCCGTCGGATCGACGGATTCCGAAGTGGTTTTTAGTGTTCAGAATGAAGGCTCTTACGTTGCTCCGGAAGAGAGGCTGCGCATCTTCGATCGCTTCTATCGCTCGGCTGATACCCACCACAAGGCCTCCGGAACCGGCATTGGCCTCACCGTGACCAGGAGAATCGCCGAGGCGCACCGCGGACGGGTCTGGGTGGACAGCACACCCGAGGCAACGACGACCTTCTTCTTCGCTCTGCCACAAATACATAGAAAGGCTTGATATGGATACGGTGCAAGGCACAGTTCTGATTGTGGAGGACGACACGGCGCTGCGGCGCAGTCTTCGCTCCACGCTCGGCATGATCGGCTTCGAAATCGGCGAGGCTGGGAATGGAGAGGAGGCTCTCATGCGGCTCCGCATGGTCGAATACGATGCGGTGCTGCTCGATATCAATATGCCGGGCATGGGCGGCATGGAGACCTGCACCCGCATGCGCCGCATCTTCACGCGACTTCCCATCCTGATGTTGACCGTGCGCGGCAACGAAGATGACAAAGTGCAGGCTCTGGAATCCGGAGCCGACGATTACATCACCAAGCCCTTTCAAATGCGGGAACTTACGGCCCGTCTTCGCTCTGCGATCCGGCGCTACCACGCTCCGGAAGTGCCGGTGGAAATCCCGATTACCATTGCCGACATCACACTCGACCCGGTTCGCCGACATGTGGAGAAAGCGGGAGTGAAAATGCATCTGACCCCGCATGAATTCGATGCCCTGAAGCTCCTGATGTCGCACGCAGGCAGGCCGGTGATGCACGCAAAGTTTCATGCCCTCCTGCGACCGGGGGACGATATTACGGACCGTGCGTACCTGCGCGTACTGATCGGGCAGTTGCGCCGCAAGCTTGGGGACGATTCGACAAATCCAACCTATATCGAGACCGACGGCTACATTGGGTATCGCTTTTGCGGCTCATAATCTCCGGGTGAACGTGTCAGGTCCTGAAGAGGAGACGTTCGAGAACCGGGAGAGTTGCTGCTCAGATTCGCAGATACTGCATGACCATTCCTGGATATATGCCAAATCGGCAATACGCCAATCGGAAACTTTGGGAAAGACAATCTGCGGGTTCCGGGTATCACCGTCAGCCCGAAAACTACGGCCTGGCATTGCGCAAGCCAGTGTGAGGCTAGCGGATGGTTTGGCGATGGCCGCTATGAAGAGGGCGATTACTGCCGCGGTAATTCCCGTGAGTTCTGGAAGGTCGCTTGAGTCTTCGAGCCGTTGTTTTGGAATTGTCCAGGAAGGTCACGGTCAGCCGCAACTTTCTGCAAAAAGATCTTCGATTTTAGTGATTTGGTCAGGATCCAGACCATGATCCCGATAAATTGGCAGGCTTAGGAGAGGTCACGAAACATCGCCAACCAACCGATGCCCGAGTTGAATCACGGGCATCGGCAATTTGTGCGTTACCCACTAATTAAGCAAAGCTGCTGTGACCGGGGAGCCTTCCTGCAGCCCTTTGTTGACCAGGACCTTGACTTCTACCCGCTGATTCAGGGCGCGTCCATCCCTAACGGTGTTGTCGGCTACAGGATGCGTTGCGCCATATCCGGCCGGCAGAACGATTTGCTGCACGGGAACGTTGCCAACTTCGGTCAGATAGTGGACGACCGAGGCCGCGCGCTCCTCGCTGAGCCGTTGGTTGTACTCCGATGTGCCGCTGCTCGAGGCATATCCTGCAATTTCGATCCGGTACCCCGTAGTGCTTGCGATAAACGAAGCCAGCTTGTCGAGACCCGCCTTGCCATCGGCGTCAAGCGTGCTGCCGTTCACTGGGAAGTAGACCGAATCCACGGCTACTGTCGTGTAATTTGCCAGGTCCGAAACACGCTGGTTCACCGTCTGCACGGCCGTGGCATCCGCAGCGGCTGCGACGCCCGCTGCCTGGGCTGCCAGCACTCCCTGATCGGCTGTAGACTGCGCCTGGTTTGCGGAAGTTTGCGCTGCGGTCGCGCTTACCACCCCCTGATCCGCCGTAGTCTGCGCCTTGCTGGCCGCATCCGCATTGGCCATCACCTGTTGCTCCTCGGCCACGTCGATCGCAAAGTCATCGGAATTGAACTTGACCTTGGTGGCCTCGAGTTGGCCATCGGCGTTTCCCTTGCCTCTTGCCTCGATAGTCAGGCCGGGCACCATCGCCGTGACATCCACATTTGCGAGACAGGGGAAGAACAACCCGACCCTGCTCTTCTCGCGCTCGATGCTCGTGGTTTCCTCCAATTTGACGAACTCGGCATGACCTGACTTTTTGTCCTGGATCTTTACCAGGTTTCCGGAACGTGAAATGATTATGCCCTTGACTTTTGCATTTTTGCCATCTGGTATTTGGCCTGCATCCTGCGCTGCAGCACGTGTCATTCCTGCGGCCAGGCAAAGGCAGACCACCGAGAAATATATGATACCTGTACTTCTCCAACCATTCAGTTTCATTTGAATCCTCCGGTCATCTGCGACGACCATTAAAAATGAGATTAATTCGGACAGCCGCCATCTGACGGCAACTCCTTGCCTGCCGTCGAGGGTTGTGGCAATACTGACTGCCGTGTCGACGAGAGCAAAGTAGCAGCCAGCAAAGGAAGACAACTTAGGGTGCGTCTGACAAAGTGATAATAGCAACTGAATGAGCGAGTCGAAATCACATGTTCCCATTAGGACAAACTGGATAGAAACAGACCATCGACAAGTGACGATGTAAAGCCACTAGCCGCCCATACCCATAAGTCGCCTTATACACATAATGATGCCAAGCGATGCGACCATTCCTATTCGAAGCGTACGAGGGACAGCGGTGACGTGCCTGTCAGGAAAGGCAAGTTGATCGTAAAGCGCAGAACGCTTACACCTCGCAGAGCAAATAGACATAAAGCCAAATCTCCTTTGCACAGCGCAAAGGGGAAAATATCAAGATCGGCTTTCCTCCATTCGGAGTCCAAAATCGAAGTGGCACACCGGCGCCGGCAGCTGTTGACTTTTCACTCCGAGAATCCAGGGAATCTACATAATGATGTAATGGGCTGGCCCGGATGCGATTGGATATCGTACTGTTAGCAGGCGACCGAACCCTGGAAAAGAACGAATAAGCAGTTCCATTTCCATCGGCTCTTCCGGGCCCGATAGACTTTGCGTCCTCTCGGTTGAAATCCTGCTGTGTCCCTGCGTACGCGCGGGATAAAAGGAGCTGGTGCAATGCGGGACAATCCCAATTTGACCTCGGAGCAGATTGACCGCATTCGGTCCGTCGCCCAGTTGCGGTCGGTACAAGCTGGTGAAGTTCTCTATGAGCCCTCGCAGCCCGATGTACCTCTCTTCGTCGTGCTGGAAGGCAGTGTATCGATTAGCAGGACCGGCGAGGACGACAAGATTCTCGCGGTCCGAGAAGCAAATCAGTTCACCGGCGAGATGTCGGTCGTTTCCGGCAAGCGCTCGCTCTTCAAGGCGCGCGTCACCGGCGATGGCAGCGTCCTGGAAATCAGTCGGGATACGGTACTTTCCCTGATGGCGAAAGACGCCGAGTTGGGCGAGATCTTCATGGAGGCCTTCGTCGCCCGGCGTTTACGGATGATCCGATTAGGCGAAGGAAATGTCGTCCTATTCGGCGCCAAGAGTTCCGCCCGTACCCTCGCACTTAGGCAATTCCTTACGCGGAATGCACACCCATTTACCTATGTGGACATCGATTCAGACTCCCTTGCCAGCAAATTGATGGAAAAGCTTGCTGTTCGAAACAGCGAAATTCCGGTTGTGTATTGCAATGACCGCTACGTCCTGCGCAACCCCTCGATTGCCGAACTGACGCAATGCCTGGATCTGAACATCAATGCCGACAAAAGCGTACGTGACGTTGTCGTAGTCGGCGCCGGCCCGGCGGGACTTGCGGCAGCGGTCTATGCCGCCTCTGAAGGGCTAAGAACACTTGTCATCGAAAAATCTGCGCCGGGAGGCCAGGCGGGCTCAAGCTCCAGGATCGAAAACTATCTGGGTTTTCCCACGGGAATCTCGGGACAGGAGCTGGCCAACCGATCCATCGCGCAGGCGCAGAAATTCGGTGCGCAGATCATGGTTGCGCAGTCAGTCGTCCACATCGACACAAGTCGACAGCCCTATAAAATCATCCTGGAATCCGGGCACAAATTCAACGCCCACGCTGTCGTGATCGCGACCGGAGCGCAGTACGCACGACTTCCCCTGGAAGACGCAAAACCGTTCACAGGCAGAGGTATCTATTACAACGCGACGCACATGGAGGCACAGTTGTGCAACTCCGAAGAAGTCATTGTGGTGGGGGGAGGTAACTCAGCCGGCCAGGCCGCAGTCTTTCTTGCCCAGTCGTCGGCAAAGGTGCATCTCTTCGTGCGCTCACAGAAGCTCTCCGATTCGATGTCTCAGTACCTGATTGGACGTATTGAAGCTCACCCCAGAATTGAAATCCACTATCGAACACGGATCACAGGGCTCCGCGGCGCCAGTCACCTCGAACACGTCGAGTGGCGAGACGACGCGCTTGGAGAAACAAAGTCCATTCCTGTTCGCTATGTTTTTGTGATGGCCGGAGCGGTTCCCAGTACGGAGTGGCTTGAGGATTCCATCGTACTGGACAATAAAGGATTTATCGTTACGGGCCCCGATCTTGCGGGCTTTCCAGCTGGCAATCAGTGGCCGTTATCTCAAGCGCCTCTCCTCCTCGAAACGAGCGTTCCTGGCATTTTCGCAGTTGGTGATATCCGAGCAGGCAGCATAAAGCGGGTTGCTTCCGCAGTCGGTGAGGGATCTATGGCGGTACATCTCGTACATCGATATCTTGCAGAGTGCGCGGAGCAACACGCCTCAACTCGACAGACACAGATAACCGCCACTCCGGCTGGAGTTTGGCCGGATTACGGTCTGCATCCTGCGAAATAAACGTGTAATGGCGCAACAGTTCGACAAGACGCTATGTCACCCAAAGAACACGGTGGTCAGTGATCGGACTGAACATTGTTAGCGCTCTATGACCATTGAAAGCAAAATAGAAGGGGGCACTTCAAACTTATAACCTTTACGAAATCAGACCGCAGGCCCAGCATGCTATCGATGAGTTCGTTGCCTGGTACTGTTCTGAACCTCAACTGGCCTTTTGCGGTATCGGTTTCATCTGGAGGAGCGCGGCCTCGCGCCCCGGGACGATCAGCGTACGAATGGCGGCCGTGCGACGGTTGGCTTACGAGGCGGCTGACCCGGGACTCCTGTGCCCTGAATCAGGCGCCGGCATCCATCGCGTTAAACGTGTTCGCAAGCTGAGCTCACCTTTGGGCAGCTGCTTGCAGCCGGCGAGGCGGCGGCGCTCTGGCAGGTACCCGATGGACAAACTCTGACCGGAAAGCGCAATCGAGTGATTCTGGCCATGCTGCTCGGTTGCGGAATGCGTCGCGGCGAGCTTGCGGAACTGACGCTCAAGAGCTTGCAGCGTCGGGAGGAGCGCCGGGCTTCAGCCTGGGCCCCTCGGCGAAGCGGCTGACCGCGTCCTCGCCGCTGGCCACGTCCTCCACGGTGTAGCCCTCGTCCTCCAGGGCCAGACGCATGGATGAGCGGATCCGCTCGTCGTCCTCGACGACCAGGATGCATTCATCCCCCGATCATGGCATGGCCGCCCCGTCCGGTGAGACCAGGGAGGGCGACTCCGGTCAGGTGTTCAGCCAGATCTGGGTGGGCCAGACGGCCCCGGTGATCATGCCGAAGGCCTTGCCGCCGGCCGGCGTGGTGGGATTGTTGGAGGTTCCGCCTGGGCTGGGCCCCGATCGACCACACCGTGCGGTCGGTCCAGATGTAGGGGATGTCCGAGCCCATGAGCTTGCCCACCTCCTGGTAGGCGGACCCCCGGTCGGCCGGGTTGGCTGATTGGCGGCCCTTGATCAGCGCGGCCTGCATGTTGGGGTCGATGTTGCGGGCCATGTTGATGGAGAACGCCGGGTTGATGTTGGTCGGGCTCCAGAAGATGTAGTTGAGGTCGGGATCGACGGCGCCGAACTGGCGCCAGACGATGGCCTCGAAGGTGCCGAGGAGGGCGGTGTTGATCTCGTCGGCCTGCTGGGTAGCGGTTGAGGGTCACCTTCATGCCGGCCGTCAGCAACTGCTGTTGGAGGTACTCGGCGATCTTGGTCGTGTTGGGGTCGGGCACGTGGTCGATGGTGACGGTCACCGGCTTGCCGGTCTCGCTCTGGACTTCGT
>CAWGSD010000003.1:0-13499 GCA_963825195.1 uncultured Acidobacteriota bacterium | reverse complement strand
CACCGGCTGCGCCGCGCTCGCGCTCTCCACCCCAGCTCTCGACCAGGTGGTCTTCCCGCCGGACACCAACACGCCTCCGCGGCATCACCGCCTGCAGGGCTCTGAAAACCGCGCCGACCAGCCATCGCCTTCCGCACCAGCAGCATCAGCCCCGGCGCCCGCGCCGCAGACGCCCCCGGTGAACGTCGCCTCCGCCGCTGTTCCGCCTTCTTTACTCGACAAGCCGGCAGAGCCGCCCAGGATCGAACTTGCCCCCGGCCGTCTCACCATTCACGCCGACAACTCCAGCCTCGCCGACATTCTCCACCGCCTCACCAGCGACAGCGGCATGACCGTCGACGGTCTGGGCGGAGATCAGCGCATCTTCGGCAGCTACGGCCCCGGCGATCCGCAGGAAGTGCTTTCGGCCCTGCTCGACGGCTCCGGATACAACGTGGTGATGGTCGGCCGCACCGAAACCGGAACCCCCAGGCAGATTTCCTTGACACCGCGCGGTGCGGGACTGCCCGGCAGCGGCCCCAGCCGCCCGCAGCAGATGGCTCAGGACGAAGACAACGACGACGAGGCTCAGCAACCGATCGAGCCGCCCGGCGCCCCGCAACCGCCGCAGGAAGAACAACCCCGGCAGCCGAACAACGGCGTGCGCACTCCGCAGCAGATGCTCCAGGAGATGCAGCAGATGCGCCAGCAACAGCAGTTGCAGCAGCAACAGCAGCTGCAATCAGCTCCTCAACAGTAAGACGCTGGCATCAGCCTGAATCCGCAACCCGGCCTGAAACGACGCCTGCTGCAGAATCTTCCCGCCCGCGGCTAGCCTCGATTGACGATCCCGAGACACCCTTCAGGTATCATGGCCGTCAAGATCTGGAGGACGCCGTGAGAAAGTTCGCATCAGCAACTTATTTGAAAGCAGTTTTCATCCTTGCGCTTTGTGTAGCCGGAGGTAGCATGTCTGCCGCTGTCAAAAGCATCTATGACTTCACGCTGAAATCCATCGACGGGCAGCCCGTAAGCCTCAAGGAGTACCACGGCAAGGTCGTCATGCTTGTCAACGTCGCCAGCAAGTGCGGATTCACCCCGCAATACGCCGGCCTCGAAAAACTCTACGAGACCTACAAAGACAAGGGCCTGGTCATCGTCGGCATCCCCGCCAACAACTTCGCCAGCCAGGAACCCGGCACCAACGAAGAGATTAAGAAGTTCTGCACCAACAAGTACAACGTGAGCTTCCCCATGATGTCCAAGGTCTCGGTCAAGGGTGACGACATCACACCGCTCTATGTGTATCTCACCGACAAGTCGACCGACCCCAGGCTCGGCGGAGAAATCAAGTGGAACTTCACCAAATTCCTCTTCGACCGCAACGGCAACCCGGTCGCCCGCTTCGAGCCCAACGTCACTCCCGAATCGCCTGAAGTCGTCGCAGCAGTCGAGTCCGCGCTGAAGCAGTAACCCGGGTTTTTTTTGAAGACGAGGCGGACTCGCATATGCGTGGCCGCCTTTTCCTTGCCGGCGAAGTCGACTTCGAGCTCGTTCGCATTTGATGAGTGATTTACACAACTAGAGCTGGATCCAATCAACGGCGCTAAAAATCAAGCTTCATCGTCACGATGATTCAGCGTTCTCCCCATTCACCGGCCTTTTGACATTTCTTTGCAATCAGAATTCCTCATGAAACGCCACTTCGCCCGCGACTGCACTCTGATAAGCCGAGACGCGGCGCTCGAAAAAGTTGGTCAGCTCCTGCACGTCCTGCAGATCCATAAAGGAGAACGGGTTCTTCGCATGGAAAGCAGGCGCAATACCCAAGCCGCTGCAATCGCGAGTCGGCAACGTACCCGAGATACTGGCGCATGTCGCGCACCGAAAGCCCCGCCACCCCGCCGGAGAGCAGGTCTTCGGCAAACTGCGTCTCCGCGTCTACCGCCTCGTGCAGCATCTCAACGATCTGCCTCTCAAGCTCCGCATCCCAAAGATCGGGCTCTTGGGCACGAACGACGTTGACGACTTCAAAGGCGAACTCCAGATGGCAGCTCTCGTCGCGGAAGACCCAGTTGGTGCCCGACGGCCAGCCCATGCAGCAGACCTTTGGAGCGGAGAAAGTAGACGTAGGCGAAGGCGGCGAAGAAGAAGAGTCCTTCGATGCAGGCGGCGAAGCAGATCAGATTGAGCAGGAACTGGCGGCGATGCTCACGGGTTTCCAGTTGTCGAGCTCCTGAATGGAGTCCATCCACTTCATGCAGAAATTCGGCCTTCTTGGCGATCGAGGGAATGTTCTCAACGGCCGCGAAGGCTGCCGCGCGCTCCGCCGTGATCGGGCACGTAGTTATCGAGCAGCGTCAGGTAGAACTGCACATGCACGGCCTCTTCAAAGAGCTGCCGGGATAGATAGAGCCGCGCCTCGGGCGAGTTGATGTGCTTGTAGAGGTTGAGCACCAGGTTGTTGGAGACGATGCTGTCGCCGGTGGCGAAGAAGGCGACCAGGCGCTGGATGAGGTGAACCTCCGCGGGCGAGAGGCGCTGCTTCAGATCGGAAAGATCGGTCTGAAAGTCGACTTCTTCGACCGTCCAGGTGTTCTTGATGCCGTCGCGAAACATATCGTAGAAGACCGGATAGCGCATGGGACGAAGTGTGAGGCAAAGACCCGGGTCGAGAATTTTCTCAGAAGCAATGACGGGAGAAAGGGGCGTGTGCGAGACGGCGGTAGTGGCCATGAAGACTCCTAATGCGATTTTGCAAAAGCCTTGTTGCGTTAGCGCAGGGCAAAGGGCGCCGTGTTGCTATTACTGGCAGGCCTCGCAGCTCCCCGGGTTTTCCAGAGAGCAGGCGACCGCCGCTGCCGTTGAGATTTCGCTGGCTGAATCAACCGTTGCCGATTCGCGCGTGTGGCCCTGACTCTGAACAGTGGTCTTCGCGATGCGCGTCGCCGGGCGGGAACGCAGGTAGTAAGTCGTCTTCAGTCCCTGCTTCCACGCATACATGTACATCGACGAGAGCTTGCCGATGTTGGGAGACTCGGCAAAGAGATTGAGCGACTGCGATTGGTCGATGTAGGCATTGCGATCGCGGGCCATGTCGATCAGCTCGCGCATCGGCACTTCCCACACTGTGCGATAGAGCAGCTTCAGGTCCTCAGGCAACTCGGCAATTCCCTGCACCGATCCCTCCGCGAGCTTCAGCCGCATACGCATCTCTTCTGTCCACAGACCTCGCGTCCGGAGATCATCGATTAAGTACCGGTTGACCTGAAGGAACTCGCCCGAGAG
This sequence comes from uncultured Acidobacteriota bacterium, assembly GCA_963825195.1. Classification (GTDB taxonomy): domain Bacteria; phylum Acidobacteriota; class Terriglobia; order Terriglobales; family Acidobacteriaceae; genus Palsa-343. The sequence goes on along the minus strand of CAWGSD010000003.1, from coordinate 10,232 downwards.
CGTCTCTCGCTTAAAGAGGTTCGATATCTGTGGCTCGATGCACTCGTAGCAGCCGACGATCGAGGCAATCGTCGCAGTCGGAGCAATGGCAATGACCAGAGAGTTCCGCACTCCGCTCTGGAGGATGCGCTCGCGCAACCTGTCCCAGCGTTCTGTTTCTGAAGGCTTGACGCCCCAAAGATCAAATTGAAAGTTCCCCGAGGCCAGCCGGGTATCGCCAAAGGTTGGGTGCGCCCCTTCTTTCTCCGCCAACTCACAGGAGGCGAGCAGAGCGTTGTAGTAAATCTCTTCCTGAATTTTGGTCGAAAGTACCTGCGCCTCCTGCGAGTCGAAGGGCAAGCGAAGCTGAAAGAAGACATCCTGCAGCCCCATAATGCCCAGGCCTACCGGACGCCACTGTGCATTCGAACCTGCCGCCTGCGGTATCGGGTAGTAATTAATGTCAATCACCCGATCGAGCATGGGAATTGCGGTGCGCACGGTGGCCGCGAGTTGGTCGAAGTTGAAACGAGGCGCACCGTTATCCGTCGAGACATGCTGCGCCAGGTTAATCGAACCCAGATTGCAGACCGCAGTCTGGTCTTTAGAAGTGACCTCTGTGATTTCCGTGCACAGGTTCGACAAGTGGACAATATTGCCTGGTTTTCCGGTCTGGTTGCATTTCAGGTTCGTGGAGTCCTTGAAGGTCATCCACCCGTTGCCGGTCTCGGCGAGCGAGCGCATCATCCGGGCGTAGAGGTCACGGGCTTTGATTTGGCGGCGATAAAGTTTCTCAGTCTCTGCTTTCACGTAGGCTTCGGCAAACTCGTTGCCGAACAAGTCAGGCAGGTGAGGAACGTCTTTGGGATCGAAGAGCGACCACATACCATCTCCCTCCACGCGCTGCATGAAGAGATCGGGAATCCAGTTGGCAAGGTTGAGGTTATAGGTCCGGCGGGAAAGGTCGCCCGTGTTTTCGCGCAATTCAAGAAACTGCTCAATGTCCGCGTGCCAGGGTTCCAGGTAGACACAGCAGGCACCCTTTCGTTTGCCGCCCTGGTTGACTGCGGCGACGGAACTATCGAGCGTCCGCAGCCAGGGAACAATTCCATTCGACAGTCCATTGGTCGCACGAATCAGCGAACCCTCCGATCGAACGCGATGGAAAGCGAGACCGATGCCACCGGAGAACTTCGAGAGCATCGCGACATTCTTATAGGTGTCGTAGATGCTCTCAAGCGAATCGGAAGGAGAGTCATGCAGATAGCACGATGACATCTGCGCGTGCTTCGTACCGGAATTGAACAGCGTCGGGGAAGAAGGCATGTAGTCCAGCGACGCGATCAATCGGTAAAACTCAATCGCTTCATGGGGCGTTACTGCAAGGCCGCAGGCAACCCGTAGAAAGAAGTATTGCGGGCTCTCAATCACCGTTCGTGAGATTGGATCACGAAGAAGATACCGATCGTAAACGGTGCGAAGCCCAAAATACTCGAAGCGGTCCGACAGCGTGTCGTCGATCGCGTGGTTCAGCTTGCGGGCGTGGGTCTGTACAAACTCGGCAGTCGCAGGATTGACCACGCCCTCCTGGCTTCCATAAGCAATCGCCTGCGAAAACGAATAAAGGTTGTGTCTGGCAATCTCCTTGACGATGGTTCCCAGCAAGAGCCGTGCGGCGAGCCGCGAATACTGAGGCTCTTCAGCGATCAGCGACGCCGCCGTATCGATCGAGATCGTATCGAGCTCGCGAGTCGTCGCGCCATCGTAAAGGCCACCTATCGTCTTGGACGCGACTCGAATGGCGTCCACATGCGCGAGACCGTAGCAGCAACGCTGCACCGCGCGGACGATCTTGTTAACGTCCACAGGTTCCAGCGCTCCGTTGCGCTTGCGGACGTGCATGATGGGCATCTCTTCACGCACCGGAAAATCGGGCGTGAGGTCGGAGAGGCTGGTCTGAACGCTGATCGAATCGGATATCGTGGCCATAGAACTCCTGGCCCCAAGAAGCTTGCGAAGAAACAGCGGTAATCCGCCCGGCGAAGAGAGAAAGCCGCTGCCACCTCGCCTCCCCTCGGAGGCGTAAGCGAATATTTCCCAGGCAGGTCTTCGGACTCTGCAGGTTCGGGCCTACTTGCCGGACTTCCCAGACTCTTGCGAATCCAGTGTCATCTTGGGCGTTCGTACCTGCTTACCGCTGCGGGGCAGTTCCGGATTCTCACCGGATTCCCTTTTTCACTCTCCACATCGGAGGGACCTTGGAACGAACCCACTATATCTTGGACCATACGCCTTCGCAAGCCCATACATTGTGGATATCTCGCCCATTGCATCCATTATCCCCGTCTATCTGGAGTACGGCGACGCTCGTTGTGCCGGTCTCTTTCAAGAAATCGCCAAGACGACGACCGATGGCGCCACGCGAATGCCTCCAGGGATATCTGGCCGACAATTTCTCCCAATCTCGTAGAATAGAAATAGAGACGCAAAAGGCCCGCGCAAACTGGCGGGCTTTTCCGTTTCCAGTTCATAGAAAACAAAGGCCAAACTCGCAAATCCTTTAAAATCTATGAACTAGCACGTAACGTTACCCGCTAAGTCCCATGGAATCTATGAAGTAGCATTCGAGGGGGAGGGGGTACACGGCTCCGCTACACTGAACTCCGGTTTCGAGGAGCGTGTGCGATGGGATACCAAGCATGGCTGGTTGAATCACCCGATGGAGAATTTCGGGAAACAGAGGTCTCACAACCTGACCTCGCCGCGAACCAGGTCCTCGTCCGCATCGCCGCCAGCGGCGTCAATCCCCTCGACACGAAGATCCGTGGCGCCAAGGCAGCCCACGCAAAGCAACCCTTGCCCGCGGTCATCGGCGTGGACATGGCCGGAACCGTGGAAGCAGTCGGTCCCGGTGTCACTGCCTTCAGGCCCAGCGATGAAGTCTACGGGATGGTCGGCGGAGTCGGCGGCCACCAGGGCACCCTCGCCGACAAGATCCCCGCCGACGCCGACCTGCTCGCGCACAAGCCGAAGAAGCTCACCATGCGCGAGGCCGCGGCGCTCCCGCTCAGCGTGATCACCGCCTGGGAAGGCCTCGTCGACCGCGCAAAGGTCCACGCCGGCCAGAAGGTCCTCATCCACGCCGGGGCCGGCGGCGTCGGCCACATCGCGGTCCAGATCGCCCGCGCCTTCGGAGCCGACGTCTTCGCCACCGTCTCGCCGGACAAAAAGCAAATCGTCGCAGACTTCGGCGCCACTCCCATCGACTACCGCTCCATGTCAGTCAACGAATATGTCGCTGCTCACACCGGCGGCCGGGGCTTCGACATCGTCTACGACACCGTGGGAGGCGCGACGCTCGACGCCTCCTTCGCCGCCGTGAAGCGCTACACCGGCCACGCCCTTAGCTGCCTGGGATGGGGATCGCACGCCCTGGCTCCCCTGTCCTTCCGCGGAGCCACCTACTCCGGAGTCTTCACCCTGCTCCCGTTGCTCACCGGCGAAGGCCGCGCCCACCACGGCGAGATTCTCACCCGGGCCGCCGCCCTCGCCGAGGCCGGCAAGCTCCGCCCGCTTCTCAACGAGCGAACCTTCTCGACTGCATACATAGCCGCCGCCCACGCACTCGTTGCCTCCGGCTCGCTCGGCAAGATCGTCGTCGAAATCTAAATCTCAGCAAACAACCGGAACGCCTCTACCACCCGTTGCGCCACTGCGTCTCGATTCTTCTTGGTCGCCAACTCGTGTCCCGCGCCCGCAATCGTAACCAGCTCCGTTCGCGCAGGAATGAGCTTCAGCGCCGCTTCCATCTCCGCGATCGTGCCGAATCCATCTCGTGCGCCGCTGACGAACAGCGCCGGCGTCTCAAGCCGCGGAAAGTGCGCCGTACGCAACTCATCCGGCCGCTGCGGGGGATGCAGCGGGTAGGAGAACAGCAGGAGCGCCTCGGCAACCCCGGGCTCAACGGCAGCGAGCATCGACGCCTGCCGGCCCCATAGGAGTGCCCACCCAGAAACACCCTGCCCGTCGCCCGGCGCCGCATCGACTCCACCGCCGCCCGCAGCCCCTGCTGGTCCCGCTCGGCGCTTCCCCGCGGCGGAGGCCCCTGGGGGCGTGCCTGGCGAAAAGGAAGATCGCAGCGCAGCACCGTAACCCCCACCGCGCAGAACGCCTCAGCCAGCGTCACCAGCAGCGGGGCATCACAGTTCGCTCCCGCGCCATGCGTCAGAACAAGCCCGTCGGAGCTGCCGCCATTCGTACCGTGCAGAAATCCGCGGACGGGGGTAGCTCCGTCTGAATCCTCCAGAAATTCTTCGCCCGTACACATACGGGGTGATTATCGCAGGGCTTATACCGGCAGCGGATTCCTCTCCACAAACTGCCGCTGGTGCCAGTAGGGATAGATAGGCGTCACCGCGCTCGCGGCGTCGAGCTTTGCCACTTGCTCCGCAGTCAGATTCCATCCTTCAGAGGCCAGGTTCTGCTTGAGCTGCTGCTCGTTGCGCGCACCCAGGATGATGCTGGCAACCGTGGGCCGCTGCAGCTGCCAGTTCAGCGCAATCTGGGGAACGGTCTTGCCGGTCTCCTTCGCGATTTCGTCGATGACGTCCACGATCTTGTAGAGGAATTCATTCTCGATCGGAGGCCCATACTCGGCCGTCTTATGCAGGCGGCTGGTTTCCGGTAGAGGATGCCCGCGGCGGATCTTGCCCGTGAGGCGGCCCCACCCGAGCGGACTCCAGACCAGCGTGGCCACCTTCTGGTCGATACCCAGCGGCATCAGTTCCCACTCAAACTCCCGGCTGACCAGCGAGTAATAGGCTTGATGCGCGACATAGCGCGCCCATCCATAGCGCTCGGAGATGGCCAGCGACTTCATCAGGTGCCACCCGGAAAAATTCGAACAGGCGATGTAGCGGATCTTCCCGGTGCGCACCAGGGTGTCGAGAGTTTCAATCGTCTCGTCGATCGGTGTGGTCGCGTCGAACCCGTGCATGTGGTAAATGTCGATGTGGTCGACGCCCAGCCGCTTAAGGCTGCCGTGCACCGACTCGATCAGGTGATAACGCGAGGAGCCAACGTCGTTCGGTCCCTTTCCGACGCGAAAAGTAGCCTTGGTCGAGATGAGCAGCCGGTTGCGCTTGCCCGCAATCGCCTTGCCTAGCACCTCTTCCGCAAGTCCGTCGGAGTAAATATCGGCTACGTCAAAGAGGTTCACCCCGGCATCGAGGCACAGATCGACAAGGCGCGCTGCCTCGTCTCCAGTCGAACTGCCCCACGCTTTGAAGAATTCGTTACCGCCACCGAAAGTCCCCGCGCCGAAGCTGAGGGCAGAAACCTTCAGTCCTGAATGGCCAAGCTGTCTGTATTCCATGACTAAATGATGCGCTCGGGCCGTCGAGGGTGCAGCCACTGAAAATCTTTCAGGGAATGTAATAAAACGGGTTGGGGAGCTTTACGGAATAGTCGGCCGCAGGCTTCCCTCTTAGATCGCTGAACTGGTCCCCGACGCTGAGGATGATGTGATAGCCCTGCTGCACAATTTCGGCGCGCGCCGCCGATTTGTAAGGAATCGTCTTCTCCGTCAGCTGATCCTTTGTGCGCAACGTCAGGCCGTCCCACTTGTCGTAGCCGGCATTGTGCAGATTCTTCTCCGTGGCATCGCGCAGCGTATCCGCCCGGCCGGTGATGAAGAACACAGCAACGCCGAGTTCCTGCGCGCGTTTGAACAGGCGTAGCGTGCCGGGAATGACCGGGGCGCTCGAACTCTCGGCCCACGCCTTCCATACATCGCTCACGAACCCAAAGTCGTTCGCGGAAATCTCCGGCCACGTCGAGAGCGAAGTATCGTCAATGTCGAGGACCAGGGCCAGCTTCTCGCCGGCCTTCTTGTGGGCCGCTGCACGTTCCAGAAATGCCATCGCGCGCCCCTCCTGAAGCTCCAGCGCCTTGGTGTAGCAACCGCAGGTGCAGGTGCAATCGTGATAGGCCTTCAGCTGTGTCTTCAGCAGGCCGAGGTTGGGCGGCTCGGGAACCTGCGAGACGATGTGAGCCTGGACAGACTGCGCGTTCAGATTGACGGCGAGCAATACCGCGAGAGCGAGCCGGACCAGACGGACGTCAGCTTTCAAAACTTCCCTCCTGAAGGAACAGGCGAGTCCCATACTAACGGTGAATCCGGGGAAATTGCCGCGAAGTCACGCGTCGTTCCGGACCAGTTCATCTTCCTAGGGTTGCGGCGCGGCGTAGTCCTTGCGTATAGTGCGATCAAAGCCCAGAAACCTCACAGGAGCGGTAAATGCCCCCAGCAGAAACCATCGGCGCACCAGCAAGTATCGGCAAGTCAGTTCAGATTCGCGGCGAAGTCAAAGGAAGTGAAGATCTTCTGGTCGATGGCGTGGTGGAGGGCACAATCACATTAACCGAGAGCCGCCTGACGATTGGCCCGCACGCGAAAGTGCAGGCCAACGTTTCCGCGCGCGATGTCGTGGTGATCGGCACTCTTGATGGCGATATCCAGGCGACCGGCCGGGTCGAACTACGGGCCGGCGCCAACCTGAAAGGCGATATCCACGCCGCGCGCCTCTCCATCGAAGAGAATGCGATGTTCTCCGGCAAAGTCGATCTGGTGCAGTCTGCCGCGCAAGCTGGCTCCGATCGCGCCGCCGCCGCGCAGACCCCGGTAGGCGCAGGTAAAACCGGGACAATGTTCAGCGCCCCCAATTAAGGCAATTTTCGGAAAACAGTGTAGTGTGAAGCCAGCACCGCAAAGTCAGCGCGATCAGCAGGGAGCGGTGACTTGGCATTGTCAAAATTAGAGAGCAAAAGATTTTCCGAACTTGCCCTGGTGAGCGCCTGCTAATCGTGTCCGGCGGGAGAACGGCACGGTAACTGCTTTGGGTCCAAGAGGACTCCATTGACGACTCCCTGAAAGAGGTCGACCCGGCACTGTGCTGCGCAGCCTGTTCAATCGAGAGCCATCGCGGCCTGAGCGTAGCGGCCGCACCGTGCTATCCGGGCCGCGGATTCCCCGCCATTCGAGCGGCTGGGCCGCGATGCTGAAGCACCTCAAGGAAGAACAGAGCCTGCGTGTGCTTGACATCGGGCCGACTTCGCCCAGCAATATCAACTTCCTTACCGGGCTCGGCCACAGTTGCTATATGGCCGACGTGGTCCACGAAGCCTTGACCGGCGACTGGTCGATACCCCCAACCGAGGAAGGCGGCGAACCAGGATTCGATACGGCCCGCTTCTTCGACCAGACCCTCGACTTTGCCGGACGTAGATTCGACGTCGTCCTTCTCTGGACAACCCTCGACTATATCCCGCAGCCGTTGGTGGAGCCCTTTATCCAGCACCTCTACTCGGCCATGCATCCGGGTGGCCGGGTTCTCGCCATCTTTCACTCGAAGAGCTCGGGACCGAACACCGTTTATTGCCGCTACCACCTGACAGATGGCGACTCCATCGAGATGCAGGAGTCGGAGCCGTATCCGGTCTTGCGCGTCTACACCAACCGCAACATTGAGAAGCTGTTCTCGCAATTCAGCAACTACCGCTTCTTCCTCGCCAAGGACAACATCTACGAAGTCATCATCACTCGCTGAGCAGCGGGCCTGGCCGACGCCGGCCTGCGCGGTTCTGACTCCACCGGCCATAGACTTTGCTGCTCGTCGCCCGCGATTCCTCCCGCGTTCTCTTCGATCCCCGGCTCAGTGCCCGCGTACCTGAGCCCCAACTGATACTTCCTCTTGACCGCGGTGACCAGGTCGCCAATCCGCTTCTGGTACGCCCGGGATGCAAAAGCCTCCTCATAGCGTTTCGCGTAGCTCGCATCAAGCTGCGGAAAATGCTCATGCACAAAAGCCAGGAAAGTCGCCTTCGAGCACGGCTTGAGAAACAGCGCGTTGGCATGGAAGAAGTTCGCATCCGCCTCCCGCGCCTTGCGAGCCATCGTGTCGAGCACCCGGACGTTGTCGGTGATCCCCGGCATCAGCGGCGAACACATCACACCCGTGAGCAGCCCCGCCTCGCGCAGCCGGCGAACCGTGCGGAAGCGTAGATCGGGCCGCGGAGCACGCGGCTCGAGGATCCGCGCCAGGCGGGCATCATGCGTCGTGATAGTGATGTTGACGGTCAGCTCATTGTGAACAGAAATCTGCTGTAGCAGGTCGATATCCCGCTCGATAAGCGTGGACTTGGTTACGATACTCAGCCCCAATCCGCGATGAGCGGCAAAGACTTCAAGGATGCTGCGCGTGACCTGGGCCTGTCTCTCAATAGGCTGGTAAGGATCGGTCGCCGTGCCCAGTGCAACCGCCTCGCCGCGCTTCAGCGAGCGGAGTTCCTGGTTAAGCAGCCAGGCTGCGCTCTGCTTGACGTAGATCTTCCGCTCGAAGTCGGCGGGATCGCGCAGCTCCATGAACTCGTGGGTATACCGCGCGTAGCAGTAGCGGCATCCGAACTCGCAGCCGCGGTACGGATTGATCGTCCACCGAAACGGGAATCCGCGCCGGGAGACGCACCTGTTCAAGAGCGACCGAACCGGTAGCGTACGAAATTCGACCAGATGCCCCTTACCGGCCGAACAGCCGCTCGCCGCGAGCCGGGCAATGCCCTGAAGAGGCTCCGCCTCCTGCTCCCGCTCGCTGGTATTGAGAATATGGAAGAGAGATGGCGTTTTCGCTTTTTCTTCGCTCATAACTCGAAACTTACTCTCTTCGAAAAGCGTCGTCAAGACGGATGTTCAGCGGTGTCGTTAGCACATGATATGTCCAGTGAAGTTAGCAGGTGAAATGTCCGCTTAGCGGGCGGCGAGGATATGTCCATGCGAGAGAGCGTGGGTACGTATCCGAGGGCCGCAGTGGAGCGGGCGATGAAGGTGCAGGAAGTAATCTTGCGAGCGATGGGGAAGAAGATCAACTGGTGGCAGGCGGCGGAGATCATCGGCATCAGCGAGCGACAGATGCGGCGTTGGCGAGAGCGCTATGAAGAACACGGCTACGACGGACTGATCGACCGGCGGCGCGGCCGGCCAAGCCAAAAGCGTGTGCCACTGGCGCAGGCCGAGCAGGTGCTGGGGCTTTACCGGGAGAAGTACTTTGACCTGAACGTGCGCCATTTTCACGAGAAGCTCGGCGCCGAGCACGGGATCCATCTGAGCTATACCTGGGTAAAGTTGGCCTTGCAGGGAGCGGGATTGGTGGCCAAGGCCCGCAAGCGCGGCATACACCGCAAGCGGCGCGAACGGCGCCCGCTGCCGGGCATGTTGCTGCACATCGACGGCAGCCGCCACCAGTGGTTTCAGGATGAGCGCTGGTATGACCTGATCGTGATTCTGGACGACGCTACCAGTGAAATCTATTACGCCCAGTTGGTGGAAGAAGAATCGACGATTACGGTGATGGCCGCGCTGCGAGAAGTCATCGAGCGCAAGGGGCTGTTCTGCGCCTTGTACTCGGATCGAGGCAGTCATTTCTGGCTGACACCGAAGGCTGGCGGCAAGGTGGACCCGCATCGTTTGACCCAGGTGGGCCGTGCGCTGCGCGATCTGGGCGTGCAGATGATTCCGGCTTACTCGCCTCAGGCGCGGGGCCGCTCGGAACGCAACTTCGGGACCTGGCAGGGACGGCTGCCGCAGGAGCTCCGGTTGCACGGGATCAGCACCCTTGCGGAAGCCAACCGCTTTCTGCGCGAGCACTACGTGGACGAGTTCAACCGCCGCTTCCAGGTGCCTGCGGCGCAGCGCGGCACCGCCTTCACCGCCTGCCCGCGCCGCGACCTCGACTTGATCTTCTCGCTCCAGTTCGAGCGTACGGTCAGTCGCGACAACACCGTCAGCTTCCAGAACCTGGCCTTGCAGATCGACAAGGTAAGCTGGCGCGGCACCCTCGCCGACTGCAACGTCATCGTGCACCAGCATCTGGACGGCACTCTCAGCATGACCCACGGGCCACGCCGCCTCGGACGCTACTCCAGCCAGGGCACACCGATCACGCAGACGGCAATTAAGCAAGCTGTTGAAAAGCCGCTCCGTGGGAAAGTCCAAAAGCCGACTTTTCCACCTCGCTTGGAAATCCCGCAAACGGCGCGGGATTCCCACTTTCCAACAGCTACGACGGCGGCGGCTGGATGAAATATAAACCGGACATTTCACCTGCTAACAAAACCGGACATTTTCATTTGCTACGAACAGACGGATGTTCAGCGGCCTCCTTCTCGACATACAGAACCACCCCGTTTGTCGCACCGGG
>CAWGSD010000002.1:0-71239 GCA_963825195.1 uncultured Acidobacteriota bacterium | reverse complement strand
TGCTGGTGCGCGGACTGCAAAGGCAACAGGAATACGCAGTGCGAAGCGCGATGGGCATGGGCCGCATGGCTCTCCTGAGGCAGGTTTTGACGGAAAGCTTGCTGCTGGCGCTCTTCGGCGGGGCATTTGGAGTCGGGCTCGCCTTTGGCGCTGTAAAACTGTTCAAGGTGATTGCGGGACATGCCGTTCCCCGCCTGGACGGCGTGACAGCAGGCTGGGCGGTTTTGGGATGGGGACTTGGGGCGGCAATCCTCGCAGCCTTTTGCGCAGCAGCTTTTCCGGCTCTGCGAGTGTTTCAGTTAGATCCGATGGAGGTGCTGAAAAACGCCGGGCCGAAAGGGACGGCGGGTATCGGGGAGAGGCGGTTGCTGCGCGGAGTCACGATGCTGCAGACAGCGCTGACGCTGGCGCTGCTGGTAGGTGCCGGATTGCTTATTCGTACCATGATGAAAATCGCACAGGTGCCGTCCGGGTTCAACACGGGACGAATACTGACGATGAGCGTGACCGACGTGCAAAGCTGGTCGACCTGGGGCAGCTTTCACCGGCAGGCGTTGGAGCGCGTTGCGGCGATCCCAGGTGTGCAGTATGCGGCTTTCGCCTGGGGAGTGCCCCTGACGGGAAATAACTGGCCGGCGACTTTGGAGATTGAAGGCCAGCCGCCGGCCGTGAAAGAGAGCGACAAAATAGCGCTCCCGCTGCGCGCGGTGACCCCTGATTATTTCAAGTTGATGGGAATGCGCCCTGGCGGAAGGGCGGGAATTTCGATCGACGGATGACGATAAAGCACCCAGCGTGGCCATCGTGAACCAATCATTTGTTCGCCGCTACTTTCCACATGGCGACGCAATTGGCAGAAGATTCTGGCTCAACGGGCGAGATAAGCCGGGCACTGCAATCGTCGGGGAGATCGCGAACGGGCGGACGGACGATTTGACCCGGGAGGCGTCGCCTGAGATATATCTGCCGCTGTGGCAGGCGGGCGCGTTCTCAAAGCATCTTGTAGTGCGGACAACGGCGGATCCGCGCGCGGTGGTGGTTGCTGTGGAACGCGAACTGCGCTCCGTGGATCCGACGGCAGCGATCGAAAACGTGAAGACGCTGGAGCAGATTCGCGACGAATCACTGGCGTCGCGGACATTCGCGATGCACCTGCTCACGGGGTTTTCGATAGTGGGAAGCGTGCTCACGCTGGTGGGAATTTACGGCGTTCTTTCATTGTCAGTGGCATCGCGGCGCCGGGAGCTGGCCATTCGCAGTGCGGTCGGAGCACAACAAAAGGACATTCGCAGGTTGATCTTCGGCGAAGGATTTCGATTAATCGCAGGTGGAGTGCTCGCAGGCGCAGCGCTGGCGATCGTCGTGTCGCGAGTGTTGAGGTCATTCCTCTTCGAAGTGCAGCCCGGCGATCCTGCGACCTTAATCGTTGTCGGAGCTTTATTCGCAGGAGTGGCGCTCCTGGCATGCTGGGTGCCGGTGCGGCGGGCGGGGAAGGTCGATCCCCTGGAAGCGCTAAGGTATGAGTGAATGGTCCTCCTCGATAAATAAATTCGATAAATAAATTCGATCGAGGGGAATTCATTCACAGCGGAGTGCGGTCATCGGATTCACCGCAGAGGCGCGCCTGGCGGGGAGCAGGCATGCCAATGCCGCAACCGCCAGCAGCAGGAGAGAGACACCCAATAGTATGAGTGGGCTCGCCGAACCGTTTTCGATCCATTGCGCAATGAAACGATTGAGGACGAAACTTAGTCCCAGACCTGCGACGATTCCGAATCCAACACTAACTCCCGCCGACGCGAAAACGATCTTCAGAACATGCGAACTCTTTGCGCCGAGCGCCATGCGGATGCCGAATTCATTGGTGCGCTGCACAACCGAATAGGAGACGACACTGTAAAGCCCCACTGCGGCCAGCACCAGCGCCAGTACCGAGAAGGTTGCGAATAACACTGAAACCAGGCGCCCCCTGGCAAAGACCGGCTGATTATGGATCCACGACTCCAGCAAGCCGTCATCCCACATGTTGGCCTGCTGATCGGGATTCACGGCCACGATCTGCTGCCTCACGCTGTGCGTGATGGCGTGCGGGTCCACGCGGCTGCGCACCAGGATCTGTGTCCACACCCACATGTTGACCGTGTACGGCACGTAGATCGCGGGCTTCACCGGTTTATCGAGACCGTCGTCGAGCGCGTCCTCCGTCACGCCGATGATCTGCAGCCAGCCGTCGCTGCCGGGCACGTCGAGCGTCTCCGCGGAGGTGCTCTTCATTGCGGGAATCCTGATCGAGCGGCCGAGGACGCTGCTGTCAGGAAAGTAATGCCTGACGAAGGACTGATTGACTACGGCCATCAGAGCGCCGCGCGCGAGTTCCGTCTGGTCCCATAGCCTGCCGCTCCTGAGCGGGATTCCCAGCGTGCTGAAATAGCGCGAATCGACAAAGTTAACGCTGGCCTTTCGGTCTTCCAGCGGCGGCTTGCCCTGGAGTTCGAAAGGCTGGTTCCAGCCGCTGTCGGGTGGGGTTGCGTTGGTTGAAATTCCTGTCGAGACGACATCGGGCAGTGTCGCGATCTGGTCGCGCAGGCGTGTGAAGTAATTGGCCCGCTCGGTCCATGTAGTGAAGGCATGTTCATGGACCGGAATTCCAACCGCCATCACGTTGTGCGGATCGTACCCCAGATTCACATGCATCATGCGCACAAACGCCTCGATGGCGGCCCCGGCGGCTGTGAGCAAAAGCAACGTCAGCGCGATTTGACCCGCGATCAGTACCGAGTGCAGCCGCTTTCCGCGCACGCTTCCGGCCACTTTTCGCGTGCTCGATTGCATGACCTGACTGATCTCTGGGCGTGCAAACTGTAACGCAGGAAAGAGCCCGAAAAGAACTCCCGTAGCCAGGGCAAGCACGACGCTGAACACCAGCACGGGCACATGCACGTGAAAGTCGGCTTCATTGGGAAAAGAGCCTTCGGGCAGCCGCGCCACGATAAATCCGAGGCTCCAGTAGGCGAGCAGAACGCCAAGACCGGCACCGGTGGAAGCCAGGATCACCGATTCAGTGAGGAGCTGGCGAATGATGCGAAAGGCACTGGCTCCCACCGCGGAGCGGACGGCAAACTCATGCTGGCGGGCCGCGCCGCGTGCCAGCAGCAGAATCGAGACATTGGCGCACCCAATCGCCAGCAACAATCCCACGGCGCCAAACAGCAGATAGAGGGTCTTGCTGATCGAGTGCAGAACCCAGTAGCTGAGGTTCTCAATCTTGAGCGTCCTGTAAGCCTTTGGAAAGTGGTCGGGGGTCTGCTTCGCGAATGCCTGGAAGTAAGGCTGCAGTTCCGCAGCTGCGGCTTCCTGCGTGATTCCTGGTTTCAGCTTGATGGTCGTGCCGTATTGTTCGTTCGGGGAGCCTGAGAGCTTCAGCGGCAGATAGACATCCGGACCCATGAACCCAAAATGCGGCGGCATCACGCCGATCACCCCGTAATCCTTGTGGACCAGTTGAATGGTCTTGCCGACGATCGAGCGGTCACCGTTGTAATGGCGCATCCAGAACTTGTAGTTCAGCACCACCACAGGTTGCGGGTCCTGACCCTCCGGAGCGTCCGACGGAAGAAAGTACCGTCCGAGCATGGCCGGCACTCCGAGCATCTGAAACACATTGCCGGTGAAATACATTGCCTCAACATTTTCCGGCACGTCGCTTCCGGTTACAGTCAGTGACCAGCCATTGAAAGCCACCACATATTCGAGTGAGCGGGCCTTTTCGAGCTCGCGCGTCTGGGGGCCATTCAACCCATAGCCCTGCTCCTCGCCCGACTTGTCCAGCAGCCCGACGTTCGCAATCCGATCGGCTCCGTGGTAGGGCCATGGATTCATGATGACGGCATAAACGATGCTGAAGACAGAGACCGTCGCGCCAATGCCCAGGGCCAGAGAGAAAATCGCTGTCAGCGAGATGCCGGGATTCTTGATGAGCTGCCGGAATGCGTAGCGGAAATCCTGGAGAAGCGTCGACATACCACCCCTCTTCGTGCGAGGTTATGCGAGCTATGATCGCATGCGGGTGATGTCGCGGTCAGATCGGCGGGCCGTTTTTGTGACAAGTAACGCGAAATCGCCCACACAGAAAGCTGCCGTCCGGCACCGGACCACGGTTCCGCAGCTTCCTGGACGGTCATTGTCTGCGAATGAGAGTCGAATACCTCCGAGAGCTGGCCGATCGGTGAGGTCACACCGGAATATTGTGAGCCAGGACAGAAATTAACGAATTGCCAGCCGCTTCCAGCTGTAGAAGCGCCCGTTGCAACCGAGACACCGGTAGGGCCTGATGCCAATCAGGCGTAGTGGAATATCGAGCCAGCGAGTGTGCGATCGGCGAAGGTTGCTGGTGTCCAAACACCTTGGGCAATTGAGCGGTTGTCTACGCATTCGAGCTTTCTCCGCATTCCCACAAAGCCAATTGTTCCACAAGCCCGATGCCTGGATGAGCAATTTGCGATACGGGGAGAAAAAGCTGGCGAAGGCGGGTGGCCTTCAAAAGTAGATTATTTCGCCACCGCCTCGGGATGGAGCGCGAAATGGATGGCTGCTCCGATACACGCGAGTACGATTACGCCACCAGCGATGCTTAGCGGCAAACCCAACGCCAGCTGTGATGATGAGAGGAGCGTTCTCCCAGAGCCTCCACCAGACGTGGAGGCTCCAGCCATTACGCAGCCGCCTCCACTCTGACGCAGGCATGCAACGGTCTCTAAAAGCTGTACTTCAGCGCGAACTGAAGCACACGAGGCGATTGAGCACTGTGGATCGTGCCAAAGAGCAGTCCATCCCCCATCGCGTTATCGGGGTTCCCGAAGTTAGGGTGGTTAGGCAAGTTGAAGGCTTCCGCGCGAAATTCTATCTTCTGCGCGTCGGACGGTATCCGGAATGGAACCGCGAAGGACTTGACTAAGGCCATGTCGAGATCGAAGAACCCTGGGCCGCGAAGGATATTGCGCCCGGAACTGCCGTCTGCATCGATCGGAGTTTGGAAGGCGGAGGTATTGAACCATTCCGCCAGTTGCTGGCTGTGAGAACGCCCACCGCCGAGATTGGGATCGGCAATCACATTCGCGCGGTCGTTGACCGTGCCGTCTTCGTTTGCATCGCCCACCGCGATAACCGAGAACGGGAATCCATCGTAGCTCGACATGATTCCACTCACCAGCCAGCCGCCCAGCACCTCGCGGCCGGCGAATCCAAGGGAGTTCACCGCGGGCGTCTGCCAGACTGCTGCGACCTTGTACTGCTGTGCGAGATCGGAATCGCACCGTCCGTAATCGAGGTTGGGGTGCTTCGCGTCGGTAAATTCGTTGAATGCAAAGCTGGCGACAGAGCCGGCGATATCCAGGCATTTGGCCCACCTGTATCCGCCGAGAAACGACAAATTGTGGGTCATGCGCTTCTCCGCAGAAATCGCCAGCGCGTTGTAGGAGGAACTGCCCCGGCTCTCGTCCATGATGACGGTGCCTCCATAGCCTCCTGCGGTCATGGGACGCACGAAATTCGTTGCCGAGTTGACGTCGCGGGAATCGTACATGTGATAGCTTCTGGCGGCTTCATAGCCAGTTCGCAGCAGGACGCCGTAGGGAAGCTGATGCTCGACAGTCAGATTCCACTGCATGGTGGCCGGTGCCTTGAAGTTCGGGTCGAAGCCTACTGCATTGGTGAGGGGCAGGATAAATGTGGTATCCGACGCAGGTGGATTCTGGAGCAGCGGAATGACTCCGTTGTAGGGAGGCGCCGAGTAGGGATCGTAGGCGCTGACGTTCGACTGCTCGATCACCGTCCCTTCTGTGAAGGGCTCGGTGCTGGTCATCTCGTTATACATACGACCGAAGGGCTGGTCGTGGTAGATACCAAACCCGGCACGGACGCTGGTTTTGCCATCGCCCTGGACATCCCAGGCCAGGCCGACGCGCGGATCGATCAGCTTCCAGTCGGACTGGGCCAGGCCGGAGGGCACACCCGGATCGCCGCGAACCAGGAAGCCGGGAGGCAGGTTGGGATAGCGGTTGGAATGTACGCCGGCTGCGAAGTCGGCGAGATTGATCTGGCCGCCAATTTTGCCGGCACTGGCGTCGGGCCATGGAAGCCACGGCTCCCAGCGAACGCCGAGGTTCAAAGTGAGGCGATGATTCATGCGCCAGGAGTCGTTGCCGTAAAGGCCCGGCGCATTCCCACGCGGTGCGACATAAGAAGGCGCGTATTGCTCGTAAAAGCAGTTAGCTCCCAGCATAAAGTCGAGCGAGGCGGAGCCGGAGTTGGCACACCACCATCCCTGATAGCCGGAAGATACGTAGGCCTGATACAGCACGCTTTGATAGAAGGGCATCTCGCCGCCGAAGTCGAGAGTGTGACCGCCATGGGTCCACGTCCAGTTATTCACCAGGTCTTCCTGATTGCGCGTGACATTTTGCGCTCCAAGCCAGTAGGCGGAAAACCAGCCGCTGATATCGAGCCCTACTTCATGTACACCGGCCGGATCCCAGACAGGATAGTTGGCCCCAAGCTGCGCCAGGCCGGGAAACTGAGATGATCCGGTGTATTGCAGCAGCACGCGGCTGAGGGTCGCACTGACGGTGGTCAGCAGGTTATTGCTGAAGCGATAGGCGAGGTTTAGTGCCGGGTGCTGACTGGTCCAGGTTTCATTCGCGCCGCCGGTGGCAATGTCATGCGGATCGGCGAGATTAGGCTGGGTGAATTGATCCCACAGATAGCTGGCCGACACCGTGGCGCGGTCCCCGATGTGGTAGTCAGCGCGCGCGACATACTGATTGTCGTTCTGGAGCTGCTTCACCAGGTAGTTGAACTGGCCAGTTACCGGATCGCCCTGGGGCACCAGTGTGAGGACCTTGAGGGAGATTGGGTTGTAATCCGCAACAGGGATCTGATTGCCGGGGAAGGCCTGACCGGTGAGAGGATTTGTGAGCTGCGTACCCGGAGTTACTGACCCGGACCAGTCGCCGTTCATCTCAGCAGCCGTCGGGCCGAAAGCGATATTGGAGTCGCTGCCGTAGCGGAAGGTCGTGCGCTGATACGATCCGAACCAGAAAAGCTTGTCTCGCAGGATGGGCCCGCCGGCGCTGAAGCCGAATTGATTGCGTTTGAGCGTGTCGGGCGCTGTCGCGAAATAGTTGCTGGCGTTGACGTAGCCATTGCGCAGATATTCGAAGAGCGTTCCGTGGATCGCATTCGTGCCGCCGCGCGTGACAGCATTGACGACTGCGCCGCCGCGCCCGCCAAACTTCGCATTGTAGGAGTTGGTATCAATGGTGAACTCCTCGACCGCATCCGGATTGGGGAAGACATTGGCGACATCGGTATAGGTGTCTTCGTCGAGTCCGCCGTCGAGGTAATAGGTGGTCGAGTTCTCCCGGGCTTCGCCGCTTGCAGTTACGAAACCGCTGTCGGCTGTCTCCGGGCGGGTAGCCAGCTCATTCGAATAGTTGTCGGCGGAAGGATTGTGCGCGCTGGCGTCAGGAGCCAAAGCGAGCAGCTGGAGCACGTTGCGTCCGTTAAGGGGCAGCTGTTCGGTCAGTTGCGGGGTGATCGCGTAACTAACGGTCTGGCTGGTTGTGTCAACCAGTGCGGGCTGGGTGGTGACGACGACCTGCTCGGTCTGGGAACCCACTTTCATGTCGACGTTCACGGTCATCGACTGGCCGACCTGGATCACGATTCCTGTCTGCTCGACGGCCTGAAATCCAGCAGCTTCAACCCGGAGCCGATAGGTGCCGGGAGAGAGATTAGCAATGACATAGAAGCCCTGGGCATTGGCCACTGCCCCCGTGGTGGTTCCCGTCTCGGAGTCGGTGGCGACGGCGTGCGCGCCCGCGATGACAGCACCTGCCGGGTCACTGACAACCCCGGAGATGTTCGCGGCAGTTCTTTGCCCATAACAGCAGACCTGGAGAAGAAGTGCGAGCAGAAAACTGGCCCGGTAAAATATATATAGCTTTTTCATGAAAGTATCCTCGATTCAGATATCTTGTTAGTCCGATTGCATGACCGAATAACTCGTGCTAGAGACCTTTGATCCAGTGCTGTGCGTTGGTCCGGTAGATCTTCTGCAGGACGGCTTTTGGCAGATTCAGGCCGTGAACGGTACGGCCATCGACCTGAAAGGTGTCGCTTGTCGCAAAAAACTTCCAGTCGCTGGCGTACATCTGTTTCCATTCCCGAACCGCCTGCTGAACATTGGCATCCGGATTTATGTCGAGGTCGGTGCCATAGATGATGCGATCCTGGTACTTCGTTAGAAGGGCGCGGACTTTGTCCGGGTCGCCGAACTCGAGGTACTCCATACGAGCGGCGGTGTCGACGGCGAAGTTGGGATAGCGGTCGAAATGCCGGGCCAGATCATCGAGGTCTTTCTCCATGCTGCCGAGGTGGACACCCACCACCCGCAGGTGCGGATTGCGTTCGAGAATGTGGTCGCGGGCCGCGAGGATGGCCTGCTTCGAAGGAACTCCCGGTTTGTTCAGCATGTGCCACTGCGGGTTCCGGATGTAGTATTCGGCGAGCGGATCCTTCTTCACGTCGAGCGCCTGCCAGGCAAGATCCGGTTCAGCGAGATGGGTGAGCAGAGTCTTATCGTGTCTGGCGATGTCCTCGAAGATCGGCTGCAGCTTCGGGTCATCGGGCAAAACGTACTTTCCCTGACTATTCTTCAGCTCCATGCCGACGTTCTTCCAGATCTTCACCGCGATCGCTCCGTCGTGGAAGTCGCGATTGACCTGACGGATGCTCTGTGCGGGGAAGCCAGGCGCGTTGAACTCGAAAGGATCGAAAGTCGTGCAGAGCCTGATATGGCCCCCGCTTCCGTGGACCAGGGCCCATGCAGCGTCGATCTGGGGCTGAAGCTCCTTCCTTGGGCCCCACGTATCGTCGACCACCAGGATGTTGAGGAGGGTCAGTTGTTCGTCTTCGAGCATCTTCTGAAATTCCGGAGCAGTGCGGAAAATATGGACATGTGCGTCGATGGGGTGGATGGTGGCCAGCATCTTCAGCGCCTCGTCATCACTGGCGGTAGCTGCATTGACACCGGCATCGGCCTGGCGTGCCGGCACTCCTGTGAGCGGCAGCAGGGCGGTGAAAACTGCAGAGAGAAGGGTGAAAGACTTAAGAAAGGTCGTCATGGATCCTCCGCGGAAGGGGTGGGAGAGCTGGGGAGGTGCGAGGGTTAAACGGTTCACCTAAATAAGAGGAACACTACTGCGATTGTGCGATTCTGTCAAATACTCCCCGCCGGCTCCCGCAGGTAGTCCACCGCGGACCGCCTGAAACCGCCGCCTCCTCAGTTATGCTGATTGGAAGTCGAGCGCAGGATCAATTGCGGCCGGCCCTGTGACAAAAGCAGCCATGGCACGTATCTCCAGGACTCAACTGCGACGGCACGATAGAGTCGTCACCATTCGCGATGTTGCTGAGGCGACAGGGTTATCGGTCGCTACCGTTTCCATGGTGCTCAACGGGGTGGGCCGCCGCATCCCTCCGGCCACGCATCGTCTGGTCGAGGAGACGGCTCAGAAACTCGGCTATTCACCGAACCTGCAAGCCCGCTCGCTCCGGAGCCGGCGGACCCGCAGCATCGGCGTGCTGGTCTTCGACATCACCGATCCCTATTGCTCGCTGATGATCCGGGGCATCGAGAATTCTCTCGGGGATGCGGGTTACATGCCGGTCCTTGCCGACCTGCAAAACACACCGCGGCGGGTCCATCAGTGCATGCAGATGCTGATGGAGCGGCGCGTGGAGGGCCTGATCGCGATTGCCAATCCCGTCCATCTGGGCAGCGACCTGTCGACGGTGATCCAGCGCTTCAGGGTTCCGGCGGTGATCATTGGCAGTGAAGGGACCAGCGACGGTTACGCTTCGGTAGTGGTCGATAACCAGGCAGGAACGCGCGCGGCCTTCGAGCATCTGTATGCCTTCGGGCATCGGGAGATTGCCATCATCAAAGGTCCGCGCTCGATGAGTGACAGCACCCCGCGCTGGGAGGGAATCCGGCAGAGTGCTCGTGAAAGGGGAATCCGCATCGATCGTGAGTTGGTCGTGCAGATCCAGGGGCATAACTCGAGTTATGAGCAGGGCTATCAGCTGACCGAGCGCCTGCTGGAGCAGAAGAAGCGGTTCACCGCACTGCTGGCCTTCGACGACCTGACCGCGTTCGCCGCCATCGGTGCTCTCAGCCGTGCCGGCCGCCGTGTGCCCGAGGACTGCTCGGTGGTTGGTTTCGACGACATACCGGGCGCCGCCTTCTATAACCCGCCGCTCACCACGGTTTGCCAGCACCTTGAGAAGCAGGGCGTTCTCGGGGCCGAGATGATGCGGACGCTGCTGCTGCCCGAGAAGGCGGAGCGAACCCTCGAGCGCCTGCACGAGACGGTGGAGCCGCATCTGATCGTGCGCCTCAGCACGGCGCCGCCGCGCTGAGGCGACGGTTGACGGTCTGCGAACACGGGCCGCACAAGACGGTCCTTGACAGGACCCGGGCCCGAGGTTAAACATTTAACCCAACAGGTACCAGCTCCCCTCCTTCGAGGAGAGAAGCCCTGTTAGCCAGCCACGTCTGCTGAAAGGTCAAACGCAAAGCATGTCTTACCTGTTGAGGTTCATCCAGCAATACCAGCCGTCCGCTGGCCGGGCGTTCCTGGAACTCGAAGCCCGCTTTCAGGAGCTGGAACGCAACTCGCCCCACCTTCCCCAGGGAAGGCGTTATCAGCCGGTGTCCGGAGGCGAGCCAACCAACACGCTGATCTGGGAGTGCGAGTGCGCTTCTCTCGCAGAGGTCCAGGCGGCTCTCACCAGGCTGGCCGATGACCCGATGCACACAGCTCTTTTCGAGCAGCAATCTCCGTATCTGCTCAAGTCACACACGGAAATCTACAAGGTGCTGGATCTATAGATATGACGCATTCAACAGTTACCCCCCTGCAAGGCAGCGACTTTGTCGACCGGGCCCAACTTCTTCGAGTGGTGCAGGATTCCGGTCGACGAACTGCCCTCCCATCCTGCCCTGCGGGTGCCCTATCGGCAGGTTGTCGACTCCGAGGAGATGGGGCAGCTCATGGCGGAAGAGCTCGCCGAGGTCATCGAGGACAATACGCGCAAAGGCCTGCCGACGCGTGCCATCATCCCCTGTGGGCCCAAATGCTGGTACGCGCTCTTTGCGGACCTGGTCAATCGGCGCTCCCTCTCGCTGCGCCAACTGCATGTGTTCCACATGGATGAGTGCCTGGACTGGCAGGGACAGCTGCTGCCGCACAACCATCCGTATAATTTCCGCACCTTTATGGAAAAGTATTTCTACGGAGATATTCACCCGGATCTTGCGGTTCCGGAAGAACTGCGCTACTGGCTGACGCCGGCCACGATGCAGCGGGTGAAAGCGGCGATCGAGGCTGCTCCGATCGACATTACGGTCGGCGGCTGGGGGCAGGATGGGCATATCGCGTATAACCAGGCGCGACGCCATCCTTTCCATCACCCCACCATCCGTGAGATCGCCGACAGTACCATCCGCATTCAGGACAACAATATCGACACCATTGTTACGCTTGCGCAGCGCAGCTTTGGCGCGGCATACCAGTTCGTGCCTCCCATGTCGATCACGCTTGGCATTCGCGAATGCCTCTCCGCTAAGCGGGTGCGCGTGTACAGCGATACTGGCGCGTGGAAGCAGACCGCTCTGCGCGTCGCGCTCTTCAGCGACCCGGTTGCCGAATACCCGATGACCCTGTTGCAGACGCATCCCGATGCCCGCATCACGGCCACGCGTGAAACAGCGCGTCATCCCATCAGCGAAAACGCAGACTGGGAGCTCCTGTGAGCGACAGAGCGCAGTCCCATCCCTGCCGCACCCGCTTCTCCCATGTGATCGGTGTGGGCGGCATCGGCACCGGTACCATCGTCGAGCTCGATGGCGACGATACGCTGGGACGAACCGAAAGCAGGATGGGACGTCTTCTCGATGCGCGGGACTACTGCAAACTGCACATTGTCGAACACTACGTCGCCCTGCTCCTGGGCGGCGAGGGTGGCGGCGGCGCCTGCCGCGTCATGGCGGTTGGCAATGTCGGCTGCGACGATGCGGGCACGGCCCTGCTGCGCGAAATGGCGGACGCCGGCATCGACACCGCCTGCGTTCGCGTTGAGCCGGAGCGCAAAACTCTCTTCAGTCTGAGCTTCCTTTATCCCGACAAGTCGGGCGGAAACATCACTATCTCCAATTCTGCCGCTGCAGAACTGGGAAGCGCGCAGCTCGATCGGTGCCGCACCGAACTCGCCGCCGCGGGACCCAGGGCCGTCGCTCTTTGCCTCCCCGAGGTTCCGCTGGAGGCGCGCAACGAATTCCTGCGCATCGCCACCGGCTGTCGCAACTATCGCATCGCATCGTTTCTCGCTGGCGAGATGGAGGCGGTGCGCAGCCTTCAGCTGCTCGCGCGGGTCGACCTGCTCGCCCTCAACCGTGAAGAAGCAGCGGCGCTGGGTGGCGTGGAGAGCAGCGCGGAGCTGCAGCAGGTGCTGGATGCCTGCCTGCGCGTGGCGATTGACGCCAATCCCGCGATCCACTTGATCGTTAGCTCCGGGCCCGACGGCGTGGATGTCTGCGATCGGGGCGCGTGGTCGCATCATGCCGCTTTGCCCGGTGAGGTGATCTCTTCCGCCGGCGCTGGTGACGCCCTGCTCGGAGGCGTGATTGCCGGATTGGTCTTCGGTCTGCCTCTCGTCGGCGGAACGCAGGAGCACAGCGGTCAGAAGAGCAATCGATCGGCAATCGATCTTGGATTGCTGGTCGCAGCTTTCAGCCTGACCTCGCCGCATACTATCCATCCGGAGTTCAGCGTCCAGGCGCTGCGGGAATTTGCCACGAATCGAGACCACCCTCTGCCGCTCGAGCAGGGAAGCCGGCAGCATGTCGCATCCGCCCTGCCTCCGGAAAATTATGCCGCGAACGGTACCGAAATCCATAACGAGCAGCCAGAGCAAGCCGGCGAAGAACGGAGCTCCCAACATTGCCGGGGCTCGTGATCGGATACACGCTGGTACGCAATCTTGCAGTTCGGGCGGAATGACGAAAGGAAATTTCATCCCATGCCGAGTTCCTCTGCACCCGCCGCAAACGCGCCGCAGCTCCGTCGGGCCCTCGGCTTGTGGGACCTGATCCTCTACGGGCTCGTCGTCATCCAGCCCACCGCGCCCATGCCGGTCTATGGCGTGATGACGCTCCGCGCACACGGACATGCTGTCACGGTCGTGCTGATCGCGATGGTAGCGATGCTCTTCACTGCCGTGAGTTATGGCCGAATGGCGCGCGTCTATCCCAGCGCCGGTTCGGCATTCACCTACGTGGGCAGGGAACTCCACCCCATTCTGGGTTATGTGACCGGCTGGAGCATGGCCATGGACTACATGCTCAATCCCCTGGTTTGTACGATCCTGTGCAGCAAATTCGCGCTGAACTTCGTCCCTGGCGTTCCCTATTTCGTATGGGTTGTCGTTTTCGTTCTTTTCTTCACGCTGCTGAATCTGCGCGGCATTCAGACTTCGGCCCGCATCAATACCCTCCTCATGGCAGCCATGAGCGTGGTCATCGTGATCTTCCTCGTGGCGGCCGCGCGCTACGTTCATCTGCTCCCGCACGCACAGGCGGGCTTCTTCACAAGGCCTTTCTTCGATCCGCATACCTTCTCGACGCACGCTATCCTCGGCGGAACCTCGCTCGCGGTGCTCACCTACATCGGTTTCGACGGCATATCGACCTTATCCGAAGAGGTGAGAAATCCCCGGCCGCAACATTCTGCTCGCAACCGTCCTGGTCTGTCTCCTCACCGGGCTGCTGGCCGGTATTGAAGTCTACGCGGCCCAGCTGATCTGGCCTTCGTCCCAGCCTTTCCCGGATGTCGACACCGCTTTTGTCTATGTGGCGGGACGCGCCGCGGGCCCCTGGCTTTTCTCTCTCATCAACCTGACACTGCTCGTCGCAACGGTCGGCTCCGGCATGGGCGCGCAACTGGGCGCAGCGCGGCTGTTGTATGGAATGGGTCGAAGCAATGCTATTCCAAAACGATTCTTCGGCGCGATCCACCCGGCCTCGCAGGTTCCGCGAAATAACGTGCTCTTTGTCGCAGCGATTGCGCTGATGGGAGCCGTGGCCCTCAACTTCGAACAGAGTGTGGAACTGCTGAACTTCGGGGCCCTGCTCGCGTTTATGGGAGTAAACTGCGCCGCGTTCTTCCATTACTTTGTCAGGAGAAGGGAAAGAACGCTGTCCAATCTTCTGATGCCGGCCGCTGGATTCTTCATCTGCCTGCTGCTGTGGCTGAGCCTGAGTTGGCACGCCAAGCTGATGGGAACGCTGTGGATGGCCGCAGGCATAGCGTATGGCGCCTGGAATACGCGGGGATTCCGCAGCGAGCTGGTGAACTTCGAGATTCCGGCGGAGCAGGCTTCTTAAGCGAGGCGGCTGCAAACCGCGGCCTTCCGCTGCTGCTGTGAAAACGACTTGACAAACAGGTAAGAAGACGATGAAATAGCTTCTCACTGGGGTGAAACGGTTAACCTGAATCAGCGGGACTCGCAGTGACTGCGTCCTCCGCCTGCTGATCCTCGGCCAGGACTGCCTCCGTTGTTACCCGATCTGCGGGCCATTACACGCGCACACGTACCAGGAATATCGCAGTCGAGCTTTCGCCGGTAATGACGGCGGTCGAGCAATTCAGGAGGCGGATATGCGGATTATGAGTTGTCGCACAGTCGAACGATTTTTAGTTAGCAGCAGAACGCTGCCGTCAATTCTCCTGCTCCTTGCCTTCGCCGCGGGGATGCTTGGGACCAACAGAGCGTTCGCTCAGTTCACGACCGCGCGCCTTGGTGGAAACGTGACTGACAATACCGGCTCGGCTATTCCCGGGGCGAAAGTCACAGTCCGGGAGACAACTTCGGAATACCGGCAGACTCTCAGTACCGGTGGCGACGGTGCCTACCTGTTTCCCAGCCTTCCGGTCGGCAGCTATGAACTGACCGTGGACCAGTCATCCTGCCCCCGGCCTCCAATGTTCTTGCCGGCAACACCGAAGCCCCGCAGAGTCTGACCCTCAAAAATATCAGCGTTGTGGATATGTACACCATCTCCGATCGGATACTGCTGAGCAGCTATTTCGGCTATACGAGCCAGAACGGCGATACTCTCTCGGCCGCTCCATTCAACATGGCCGATGCGGGGGTACAAATCGCGCAGCCCACAAACTTCAAGCCACCGCTTAACCTGTATGTGGGCGGTAACTTCGATATCGCAGCTCAGCTGGGTGCGGTGGGGGAATGGAATCGCGGCGATCAGTCTCTGCGCGAAGTGGCGACGCTGACGCGAGGCAATCATGAGATCCAGTTCGGGGGAGAGGCCAAGCGGATTCGCGCTCCCATGGGGAACATTTACCAGGCCAACGGCATCTTCTCTTTCGATAACAGCCTCTCCGGCGATAACGTTGCCGACTTCATGCTGGGCACGCTCTCTTCGTTCACTCAGGGTGGCGGACTTTATCTGAATTTCACCGGCATCGACTGGAGCGCCTTCGTGCAGGATGACTGGAAGGTGAGCCCGCGTCTCACCATAAGCGCCGGTCTCCGCTGGGATCCGTTCATCCCCTACAAAGACAGCGAAGGGCGTGTTGCATGTTTTGTGCCGGGGAGCCAGTCCGTACGCTATCCCAATGCACCGGCAGGCGTGATCTTTGGCGGGAACCATCACGATCAGGGGTGCCCTGCATCGTCGATATATGACAACCTGAGCAATCTTGGTCCGCGTCTTGGCTTCGCGTCACGTCTGACCGCGGACGGAAAGACCAGCCTCCGCGGCGGAGCAGGATACTATTACGAACCGCCGAATACGGTCGCGTTCGAAGATGTGGTTGGGATTCCGCCCTTTGCGCCCATCGTCAATCTGACCGATGTGAACCTCACAGATCCTTATGGGAGCGGCGGTGTAGCCAATCCGTTTCCATCCCAGTTCGGGCCGACAAATCCGGGAGCGAACGCCACTTTTCCGCAGAACATTTCCTTCACGCAGATCTTCGACCGGCATTTCCGGCTGCCGCAGGTTCTCACCTGGAACCTGACTCTGGAGCGGGGGATCGGCGCTAACTGGCTGGTACGTGGCGCGTATCTTGGAAACAAGGCAAGCCATCTGAGCGGAACCGGGGATCAGGAGGCAGGGCTTCTGCAGCTGAATCCGGCGATCTATATCCCAGGACAGTCCACCGAGGCAAATACCCAGCAGCGCCGCAAGTACCCGTCGTTTGGGTTTATCAATTCAATTAACTCCGGGGTCAACAGTAACTACCACGCGCTGCAGCTGACGGGCGAGCGGCGCTTCAGCCGCGGGCTTTCGCTTCTCGCCAACTTCACCTGGTCCCGCGCTCTGAACGACTTCGGGCCCAACGGCGAACCGGGCTATGCAGGGACGAATTCCTGCACCTGCGGACGGTATTTCGATTATGGCCCGGACGCGGGGGACCTGAATAAGATCGCGAGGCTCTCCGGCGATTACACGCTGCCGCAGCTCCACTGGACAGGAATCGGCGGCCGCCTGGCCAACGGCTGGAGCCTCACCGGCTCTGCAGACTGGCAGACCGGGTTCCCTTTCACCATCTTCAGCGACGACGACAACTCCTTCAGCGCAATTGGGGCGGACCGTGCGGACCTGGTATCGCCGGACTTGCACAAGGCGGTGCTGAGCACATCGCGGTCGCATGCTGCACTCATCAACGAGTGGTTCAACACAGCCGACTTTGTTGCCAACGCAATCGGCACATTTGGAAATTCGGGAAAGAACGACCTGCGCGGTCCCCGCTACTTCGATACCGACGCAGCTCTGCTCAAGGACACGGCGCTCAACGAGCGTGTGACGCTTCAGTTCAGGGCCGAGTTCTACAACGTATTCAACAACGTCAATTTCGGGCTGCCGGACAGCGGATTGACCGACAGCAGCTTCGGGCAGATTACGTCGGCGCAGAGTCCGCGCATTCTGCAAATGGCGCTCAAGGCGGTCTTCTAGCCGGCTGCATCTGCTCAATACGATTCGCAATGGGAACGACGAGGGCAAATCCGCGACTATGCCGGTCCCGGATGCCGTAGAAGAAAGAGGAGGTTTTTGCATGAGGTACATCGGCCGCGTGGTCGCCTTCGCTCTGCTGGGATCGGGAGCGATCCCATGCTCCTCACAGGCTCCCGGGGCCGCAACCCTGCGCAACCAGTCCCTGACCGTCAATCTGCAATCGGAGAATGCTGCTTTTTCCGTACAGGCAGCTGGCCTTGATGCCCCGGTTTTTGCTGCACGCGTAGGTGCCGAGGTCAATCACCGGTGGCTCTGGTCCACAGATTATCCGACGCGTCACGTTGCCGTGTCCGCTGCGCAGGATTCGCTCGGGCTGTTGCACAGGGTCGAGGTGGATTTATCCGGCGCGACAGGGAAGCCTGACCTGACTTACACCCTGGAACTCTATGACGCAATGCCCTACGGCGATGTCCAGGTGAAGCTGAAGAACAGCGGCAGCGCGACCGTTACCGTGCAGGACATTCGCGTCCTGGATATGGTGGGTTCGCCTTTGGTCGATCTTCATGGGCCCGAATCCGCTGACCGGGTGCTCTCCGACAGCTTTAGCGAAGATCGTCCCCCGCTGCATATTTTCGACCTTGGGAAAGCCCGCCGCTACGAGGGAGAGGATTCCTATGCGAATGATCTGACCGATGTGCATTTTGCGGTTGGGAGCCAGCTGCTCTACAACCGCACCAGCGGTTACAGCCTCTTACTGGCGGCGATGACTGCAGACAAGTGGGTAACTTTGTATCACCTGGGAACCCACCTGGATGCAGGCGGAAAGGCGCGAGTCGCTTCTTACGCCGTCGACTGCTCCGGCACCACAGAGGTCATGAAGAAGGAGTCGATCCACGATTCGCCGCCGGAACAGCAGGTAGAGCTGAGCCTCGAGATAGCGCCGGGCGCCGAACTGGCCTCGGAAAAGGTGATGTTCGCGGCCGGCCAGGATTACCACGCGCAGCTTGAGGCCTACGGGCACGCGGTGCGGCAGCTTCGTCATGCGTTGGTCGAGCAGCCGGCTCCCTGGGGCTGGTGGAGCTGGACCGCCTATTATTTCGGTCTCTCCGAAGGCACAGCACGGACGAACGCAGAGTGGCTGAAGAAGAACCTGCGTTCCTATGGCTACGATCTTTTTCATGTGGACGAAGGCTACGCTTACGCGGATGGCGAGTTGACGACCCCCAACGCTACGCTGTTTCCGCACGGAATCCGTCAGCTTGGCTACAACGTGTCGGAGATGGGGCTGAAGTTCGGGATGTGGGTCGCTCCCTTCCGGGTCTCAGAGCGGGCGTATGTCTATCAGCACCATCCGGAATGGCTGGTGCACGATGCTGCGGGTAAGCCCATCCGGATCGGCTTTGTGGAAGGCAGTCGAGATCCACTGTTCGTCCTCGATACAACCCATCCGGGCGCGCAGGCCTATCTGCGGGATACGTATCGAACGCTGGTACAAAAGTGGAATGTACGTTATCTGAAGGCCGATTTCATGGACGACACGGCCGTCGAGGGGTATCACTACCGGCCAAATACGACGGCGATCGAGGCGGAGCAGATTGGACTCGGAATCATTCGCGACGCGATTGGGCCGGATGTTTTGCTCGACAAAGATGGAAGTCCGATGCTGCCGGCGGTCGGGTATACGGACCTGGGCAGGATCTCCACCGATACCGGGCATTCCTACGCGGGCATGCGCGAGGACGCGACCGGCATCGCCGCCCGCTATTACATGAACGGCAATTTCTACCGGGCGGATCCGGATGCGTTTACGGTTTCGAAGCAGCTGATCACGGATCAATCCTGGCATACGCAGAAGGCTCCTCTCTCGCAGGACGAGGCGGAGGTTTCCGTCGCTCTGGCTGCCATCGCCGGAGGCATGTTCGAGATCGGCGATGATTTGCCCACCCTGGGAACGCAGCCGGAGCGGCTCGCACTTCTGAAGAATCAGGATCTGCTGCATCTTGTCCGCCTGGGCCGCGCGATGAATCCAGTGGATCTTATGACCTATCGGCCGGAAGATGGACAACCCAGCATCTTCTTTCTTCGCGAAGATGAGCGCCAGTCGATGCTCGTCGTCTTTAACTGGACGGATACAGCGAATTCCCACACGCTGTCTCTGCGAGAGATGGGCTACTCAGCAAAGGGCAGCATCGATGCCACCGACATCTTTCACCCCGAACGCAAAGTGAACATCAGCGGCGACCGTTTGCAGATCGACGAACAGGCGCCACATTCCGTTCGGCTCATCCGGCTTGTCGATGACGCTGTTGCGCCGGCGGCTCCGTCAATCGATCTGCACGCGCCCACGACGCTGCAGGCGGGGCAGAGCGGTGCGTTCCGCGCGCTGATTAAAGAGGCCAGTGTGCCGGCCCTGTGCTATAGCTGGGACTTCGGTGACGGTACGGAGGAGGAAGGCGCGGCAGTCACGCATGCCTATACCCGCGATGGCGACTTCAAGGTTCAGCTCAGAGTGGACGGGCTGGATGGGACGCCCGCCTTACAGAGTGTCGAGGTCAATGTGAAGGGTACCTTCAAAACTACTTATCAGGTCGAGGACTACCGGCGATATCAGGGAGATGACGGAATGGATGTGCCGCAGCACTGATTGTTCAGTTTTGGAAAGGTAGCCGGCCCCAGTTGCGTATGCCGAAGGAGAGACAGCAACGCCTTCTGAACGATCGCCCCGGCATCCGGAACCGGCACGCCGAACGATACCCATAACGCAGAAGCGGATTGGGATTCTGCGCACCCCACCTGAAACCCCGAACGGTGTGCGCCCGTTGAGTATTCAGAATGAAAGACAAATCCCTCAACCCTCGAAACTCCGAATGATCTTCTCGATCGCTCCCGTACATTCCATCAAAAGATAGAAGGACGGGCTGATCCGCCGAGCAGAGACGGGTTGACGGTCGCTATGGTGTGTACGCCCTCAGGTCCGGCCCATGCGAACCCAAGACTCAGCGCGGGCAGCCCCCCGGCGCGTATCGTTAACCCGGCAGAAAAGCTGTGGGCCAGGTGGTCGAAGGCGATGTTGTCACGTGTGAGCGCCACCTTGCCCTGATCGGCGGTAAAGGTGAGGCCGACCGGTCCCCAGATTGAATGCTCGAAGCTCTCGCGCAGCAGGATCGCATTGGGTGCGCGGAAGCGGTAGTCGTTGTAACTGGCGAGCCAGGAGTTTCCATTGACGTCGGATCCGCCAAGCGTGGGCTGAAAATAGAAAGGCACGCTGCTGCCATTGCCGGCAATCGATTCGGTGATGAAAAGGCGGACGGCGATCGAACCCTCGCGGTTTCGCTGGATGGATGGGCATTTGGCGCTGGTGACACTGGCGGAACAGTCGTCGGGTCCGTTATAGGCGCGGGGCCCGTAGGATCCTGAATTGCGATACAGCGGGAATGTGTGGTTGATGTCGGCAGTGAATCGCCGGAAGGAGTAGCGCGAGTCACCGGCGACGTACTGCTGGAACTGCGCGAGGTAATCGAGCTGCAGGTGGTCGTTGAAAAGCGTGGGCTCGATGCGGATGCCCTCCCCGAACTGAGCGAAGGCAGGCTGACTGGTGAGGCCGGGCGCGGTCGCTTCGGTGAAGACCTGCTCGATCGAGGGACTGGACTGGCCGTGGTCGCTGCGCAGATCGACGAAACGACCGTTGATTTCACCCAGAAGCGAGACATCGGCAGCGCGAAAGACAGGCAGAGTGGCGTTGGCTCCGGTGATAGTCTCCGTCATGCCGAAGGCGGAGCGGTTGACCTCGAGAGAGTTGGGGCCGAGCCCGTAATAGTAGAGCGTGTTGAGCGATATAGCCTGAGCGAAGAGATTGAAGACCGGATAGGGATGCACGCTCAAATGTGTGGGCGCCGGCTTACCCGAGCTGGTGGTGATCACCGTGATCTTTTCAACCGGCGTGTGGACGAAGTTGAGATAACCGCCGGCGCGCCACGATCCGTTATTGGATCCGACAGCGTCGATGTCCCAACTATTCCGCCAGCTCTCATTGGGGGTCCAGTGATCGACGAGGGCCACGCCGGCGCCGAATCCATTTTGCGGAGCGATGCTGCCCACCGCGATGTGCAGAGGAAAGTCGGTGAAGAGGAGTTCGACGCAGTAGGGAAGGTTCTTGCGTGAGGGTTCTCCACAGGACTGGTGGAAGCGCTCACCTTCGCCGCGGAAGTCGGCGTGTATTCGGCTTTCCTGGGCTCGCACGATCGTACACGCGAACAATAAAAGCGCGGCGATGATGGGTAATTTGCGCACGAATTACTCCTGGCTGGCAGGTTTTCGGGTCGAGCGCCTGCGCCGCTGCGGGTGAAGCAGCCGAGTTACGTCCTGGATATATTTCGCCGCCTCGGCTTCGGTGTGGATGTCCTCGATCCTGACACCGGAGCGCTTGTCGCGCGGAAGGCGGGCGCTTTCAGCATGCTGGATGTGACGAAGTTGCGCTTTGATGAGCT
The DNA here is from genome assembly GCA_963825195.1 of uncultured Acidobacteriota bacterium. Taxonomy (GTDB): domain Bacteria; phylum Acidobacteriota; class Terriglobia; order Terriglobales; family Acidobacteriaceae; genus Palsa-343. Next base: position 49,654 of record CAWGSD010000002.1, on the reverse strand, counting down.
CGGATGCCGGGCGGTCCTTATTGATCGCGGAGGCGGGCGGTTTCGGCACGTCGATGCGCGTGACCTCGCCCTGGGGTTGAGGCGTGGCTGTCTGGCGTAGACGGCGTGACGGGCTGGGGGCGGTGTCGTTCATGTCGGTAGTCATTGGGTGTTGAAGATGATGCTGTCGGTGCGCATGGTGTCAAGCGAGAGCAGATCGAGAAAGGTGGAAGCGGCTTTCTCGCGAGGAGTGCGCTGCTGATCCGGCGCGGCAGTCTGATCGTAGTTCGGGACGAAGAAACTTGTCGCGGTTGCGGGAATCGATGCGTGTTCGAAGACGCGATCGGCTGGGACGACGGTGCCTTTCGGTATCCAGGGCGAGATGAGGATAGCGGGAACACGAACCCCGAGGCGATCGAAGTTGAAGGTGTAGCTGAGGCCGGTATCGGCCGGCCCGGCGGATGCGCCGTCGGGCGTGCACGAGGGTGGTGGAACATGGTCGAAGATGCCGCCGTGCTCGTCGTAGACCACGAGCAGAGCGGTGCTCGCCCACAGGGTGGCGTTCTCGCGGATGGCATTGTAGACCGATGCGATGAAGATCTCGCCGGCCTGAATGTTGTGGTCAGGGTGCTGGTCGGAGGCAATCTGCTCGCCGCCCTCGCTCTCATGGTCGGTGTAGTTGGGTTCGATGAAGCAGTAGTCAGAGAGCTTGCCGGATTTGCAGTCGGCCAGGAACTGATCGTAGGTGCCGAAGAGCTGCGGCTGATGCTGGAGGAGGTTCACCACCTCCATGGTGGAACTGGCCTGGTCGTAATAGTAAAGCTTCGCGGTGCGGCCGCTGTTTTGGAGTCTTTCGTAGATGCTCTGGCGTTTGGGATAGAAGATGTTCATGCCAACCTGGCCGAAGGACGAGCCATAGTGCGCGAAGGCCCGATTACAAATGGTGGGGCCGGGTATCGAGGCAAACCAGCGATTGAAAACGACAAAATTCGTGGCCAGGGTCGTCAGCACCGGGAGCTTGTCCTGAGCGAAGTAGTACATAATTTTGTGGGAGTGAGCCACGTCTTCCTGCTGCTGGAAGTAGCTCTTGACGAAGCCCTGCATGTTGGCAACGCGATTCGCGCTCTGATCGCCGCCGAATATCTGCAGATCTACCGCTGGAAAATGGTGGTCGGGATCGGGATCGAGCTGGCTTTGGAACTCGGCGAGCGGCTGCGGTGAGACTGGATTGCCCTGTGTATCGGGGTTGGAGAAGTTTACGTCGACGCCGTCGATCTGGGAGTTGACCGCCTTCAGCGATCCAAGCATGTGATCGAAGGAGCGGTTCTCCATCATGAGCACGACGATGTGCTTCAGAGCATCAATTCCAGGGGGCATATGGGCTCACCTTTCGTCCCGAACAACCTGCCGACAGAATATTCCTTACCTGCGTCCGAGGCAGTCGCGGACGCAGCATTCGGTCGAACAGGGACACTTGCGCGGCCTGTTCGACGACTTCGACCAACAGTAGCATGGTGCGTCGAGAGAGCAACGCGTTTCATTGGAGAACTTGCTGCAATGTGACTTGTACCATCCACAGGACTAGTTCTGTCTCGAAGAATGTCGGGATTCTCGATAGAGTTTGCAACAGGAGCCTCATCGTCGGTCTCCTCCCCCAAATTGCTCTCAATGCGTGATCTACCAATGCAGAGGGACTCCAGAAACACTACCGGCGACAATGTCGATGCAGGCATTGCGGCTGATCCTCGCAGGCAGCGCTCTGGCTATTGGGGCTGCTTTCCTTCTCAGCAAGCTGCGCCCGACTCTGCGTTCGCGTAAGAATCGCTGGACAAGACCATGCATGCTCGCGGTCTCGATGCATCCAAAGGTTCGCATGGACTCTCCACATCTCGGCCCCACAGCCCCTCTTTTCCATTCGAGCCACTCCGCCCCACCCGGCATGGTCCGCGTGCGCGGCGCGCGCGAGCACAACCTCAGGAACGTCGACATCGACATTCCGCGCGACGCTCTCGTCGTCTTCACGGGCGTCTCCGGCTCTGGTAAGTCCTCGCTCGCCTTCGGCACGCTCTACGCCGAGGCGCAGCGCCGCTATCTCGAATCCGTCTCGCCCTACGCGCGCCGCCTCTTCCACCAGCTCAGCGTCCCCGAAGTCGACTCCATCGACGGCCTGCCGCCCGCCGTCGCCCTCCAGCAGCAGCGTGGATCGCCGACCACCCGCTCGTCGGTCGGCAGCGTCACCACGCTCTCCAATCTGCTCCGGATGCTCTACTCCCGCGCCGGCGACTATCCCCGCGGACGACCCATGCTCTACGCGGAAAACTTCTCGCCTAACCGGCCCGAAGGCGCCTGCCCGAAATGCCACGGCCTCGGCCGCATCTACACCGTCACCGAGCAGTCGATGGTGCCGGACCCCACGCTCACCATTCGGCAGCGCGCCATCGCCGCCTGGCCCACAGCCTGGCAGGGACAGAATCAGCGCGACATCCTCGTTTCTCTTGGCTACGACGTCGATCGCCCCTGGCGCGAACTCCCCAAAAAGGACCGCGACTGGATCCTCTTCACCGACGAGCAGCCCACCGTCCCCGTGTACGCCGGCTTTACTCCCGCGGAAACCCGCCGCGCGCTCCGCGCCAAAACAGAGCCCAGCTATATGGGCACCTTCACCAGCGCCCGCCGCTATGTGCTGGAAACCTTCTCCAAAACGCAGAGCGCGATGATGAAGCGCCGGGTCTCCGCCTTCATGCTCTCCACCGAGTGCCCGCTTTGCCATGGCAAACGCCTCCGGGCCGATGCGCTCGAGGTGCGCTTCGCCGGCCTCGACATCGCCGAGCTCGGCGCTCTCCCGTCTGCAGCAGGTCCATCGCCGCCTCGTCCCTTATGCGAAGCGACAAGACCTCGCCACTCCGCGCTAACCCCGAAAAAGCCGCTGTAGCCCTGCGCATCACGCAGGACATCGTCGCCCGGCTCGACGCGCTCCTGCTCCTCGGCCTCGGCTACCTCGCCCTCGAGCGCAGCACGCCGACCCTCTCTCCCGGCGAGCTCCAGCGCCTGCGCCTCGCCACGCAGATGCACTCGAACCTCTTCGGCGTCGTCTATGTCCTCGACGAGCCATCCGCGGGACTCCACCCCTCCGACACCGAAACTCTCCTCCACGCTCTCGATGCTCTGCAGTCGCGTCGGCAATTCGCTCTTCGTCATCGAGCACGAAGTCGACGTCATCCGCCGCGCCGACTGGATCGTCGACGTTGGCCCCGGCGCCGGTGAGCGCGGCGGCGAGATCCTCTATAGCGGGCCGCCCGCCGGACTCCGCGAGATCCACGCCTCCAAAACCCGTCTCTACATCGATGCCACGCGCCGTCCGCCGGTCCGCGCCACCCTCCGCACGCCTTCCGGATGGCTTCGGCTCACCGGCGTCACCCGCAACAATCTCCACAACCTCGATGCCCGTTTTCCGCTCGGCGTCCTCACCTCGGTCACCGGTGTCTCCGGCTCCGGCAAATCCACGCTCGTCAGCCAGGTTCTGGTCGAACTTGCCGCGGAGCACCTCGGCCAGAAGCTCTGCCGACGATGACGCCGAAGAGGATCCTCTCACCGCCGACGCTCCCGTCACGCTGGACGGCTCCATCGCCGGCGGCATGGAGTGCATCCGCCGCCTCGTGCAGGTCGACCAGAAGCCCATCGGACGCACGCCCCGATCCAACATGGCCACCTACACCGGCCTCTTCGATCACGTCCGCCGCCTCTTTGCCGCGACGAAAATGGCCCGCGAACGCCGCTACGACGCCGGGCGCTTCTCGTTCAACGTCGCCAAAGGCCGTTGCCCTACCTGCTCCGGCGAAGGCTTCGTCTGCGTCGAGCTGCTCTTTCTTCCCAGCGTCTACTCGCCCTGCCCGGCCTGCCACGGCGCGCGCTTCAACCCAAAGACCCTCGAAGTCCGGTATCCGCGACAAAAACATCGCCGAGGTGCTCAGCCTCACCGTCGATGACGCCATCGAATTCTTCGCCGAAGAGGCCACTGTTCAGCGCGCCCTGTCCGTTCTCAGCGAGGTCGGACTCGGCTATCTGCGACTCGGCCAGCCCGCAACCGAGCTCAGCGGAGGAGAAGCGCAGCGCATCAAGCTGGCCACGGAGCTCCAGCGGCCGCAAAAAGGCGACACCCTCTACGTCCTCGACGAGCCCACCACCGGCCTCCACCCATCCGACGTCGAGCGCCTCCTTGCGCAGCTCAACCGGCTGGTCGACCATGGCAACACCGTCATCGTGGTCGAACACGACCTCGACATCATCGCTGCCAGCGACTGGATCATCGACATCGGTCCGGGCGCGGGCGAAGATGGCGGCACCATCGTCGCTGCGGGCACACCCAAGACGGTCGCCCAATCCAAAACCAGCCGCACGGCTCCTTACCTCAACCGTCTCGAAGCCGGGTGAAGCCGGGTGAAGCCGAGCATACGTGCTCATGGGCGGCTCAAAGCCTCGGCCGGGGAGCCCCGGGCATCGGCTATTGATTCACTTGACAGGCGTACACAAATCCGCCGTTTCCTCTGGGCGGAGCCACTGTAAAAGATTCATGTGAATGCTCACCTGCATTAACCCCGAGTTAATTCAGCGCGGGTATACATCCGCTCAGCCCTGCAAAGCGTCTGCAAGCGCGCTATCCCAGACCATACAGGCATTGAAGGAGGACTTATGAGAAAGCTTCTCGTAGTGCTCGCGTGTACGATGGCCACCGGCTGGGTTTTATGTCAACCAGTCCTCAGCCAAACGAATCTCAATGATGATTCGCATCCGTCTCAGGCAGACTCGGGCCGGAATCACGACCGCCGCTCCCATGTCGTCCCCATTGGGGCGATAGGCGTTCCAGGAACTTCGAAAGCGAACCCCTTTGTCAATTTCGACCAGGCTCGCGTCGATACCAAATTGCAATTGCTGTTCGTGTCCAGCCGCTCGTCGAAAGCCGTCGCGATTATCGATGCGCTCACCGACAGGAAGGTGGGCGAGACGCCCGCCATTTTCGCCGGCGTGGGTAGTGACAGTCCCCACTCGGGTCCGGACGGAAACGTGGTCGCCGGTCGTTACCTCTTTGCCGGAGACTACCCGAGTACCGTAAGAGTGTTTGACCTTGGCGAGAGTCTTTCCTCGCCACCCGAAGTCGCCGAAATCCAAACCGGCGGTGAGTATCGAGCCGACGAGATGGACTATGATCCGATCGACAAGGTCGTTATCGTCACGAACGGCGATTCAACTCCTGCCTTCGTCACTCTGATCAGCAGCACCACATTTAAGATCCTGAAGAAAGTCGTCTTCGATGGGACGAACGGCACACCCGACACCTCGCAGGGCGGCATTGCCGCCGTTCTGTATGACGCCTACACCAACAAATTTCTTATCAGCATTCCGGAGGTTGGATCGGACCTGACCGCGGGCGCGGTCGCCGTGTTGGATCCGGTATCGGGACAGGTAGCGAAGGTGTTTTCGGGCCTGGACAACTGCATGCCGTCCGGGATGGCGCAGGGGCCTCGAGAAAATGTTCTGGTTACCTGCGACCCGGGATTCCCGGCGCCTGACCCAGTTCAGTTCGCGCCGCGCACCTATGTGATTAACGGAAGGACGGGAGCGATCCTGGCTAATCTCACACAAGTCGGCGGTGTTGACTACGGCGCGTACAACCCTGCCGATCATCATTATTATCTGGGAGCACGCGACTTTTTCACCAGCCCAACCGCAACCGCAGCGTCCCCGGTGCTGGGCGTTATTGACGCCGATACGAATGAATGGATCGAAAACTTTCCTACGGGAACCGACGCCCATTCGGTCACGGTCAACCCTTTCAATAACCAAATATTTGTGCCGATCGAAAATCCGAATCCGCTCTGCGGAACGCTGCCCGGATGTGTTTCGGTGTTCACGGACGCCCACCGGGGAGATCGATGGTAAAGAAATTCAAATAGCGGGGGTGGCGTGCCGTCACTCAGCAGGAGCGAAAAGTAGTCCGGGGCTATGTGATCCACGCATTGACCAACGGATCTCACATGGCCCTGGCACTTTGAGAGTCGTGTCTCCTCCGCATGTTCAACGAGGCCACATCGGCCCTATACCGGCCGACCCGAGCCGGCACGGATCCCCGCACGCCGGGCCACGCGATTGGCGGTGGAACCGTGCCGAACCTTCACGCCGCCGGCGCCTTCACCTCGAGGTGCGACGCTTCTTCCGCAAACGTCGCAATCGCCGAGTGGTCCAGATCGCCCTTGCCTTCGCCGATCAGCGACCCGAGCACCTGCTGCACGAACGAAGTGATGGGCAAAAACACGCCCTTCGCCTCCGCCGTTTGCAGTGCGTTGCGCAAATCCTTGCGGTGAAGCTGGATCTTGAACCCCGGCTTGAAGTTCCGCGCAATCAGCATCGGTCCCTTGGCGTTGAGCACTGCGCTTCCGGCCAGCCCGCCCTTGATCGCGTTCACCACTACCTCGGGATTCAAACCGCAGCTTGTGGCAAGCGTCAGAGCCTCACCCATCGCCGCAATGTTGCACGCCACCATGATCTGGTTCGCCAGCTTCGTAGCATTGCCCGCGCCCACCGGCCCGGTCAGCGTCACGCTCGACCCCATGCACTTCAAAATCGGTTCGGCCTTCTGAAACGCCTTCTCGCCGCCGCCCACCATGATCGCCAGCGTTCCCTCAATCGCCTTCGGCTCGCCGCCGCTCACCGGCGCATCCAGAAACTCCACGCCTTTCGCCGCGCACGCCGCACCCACTTTCTGCGAAACCAGTGGATTGATCGAGCTCATATCGATAATCATTGTCCCCGGCTTTGCCCCGGCCAGGATGCCCTCCTCGCCCAGCACTACTTCTTCCACCTCCGGCCCGTCGGGCAGCATGGTGACGACGAACTCCGACCGCGCGCCCACGTCGCTGTTCGAGGCACCCCGCTGCGCCCCATCTTTCACGCATGCATCCAGCTTCTCAGCGCTGCGCCCATACGCCACAACCGTGTGACCGGCCTTCAACAAATTCTTGAGCATGGGACGCCCCATGATGCCGAGTCCGACAAATCCAACCGTAGCCATCCCTGTTCTCCTCTGTGTATTCGTTCTCCTCTAACGAGTCTCAGTTTTTGTTAAAGCGGGCGGCCACGCCTTCCGCACCGCGCGCCAGAATGCCCACGTCGCTGCCCGCGGCCGTGAAGTTGAAGCCCAGGCTCAGCAGGAATTCCACGTCATCCACGTTCCCCGCCAGCGTGCCGGCCGACTTGCCTGCCGCGCGAATCCGCTTCGCCGCCTCCTTGATGGCCGCCTGCACGTCGGGGTGCTTGGGATTGCCCAGATGGCCGAAGTCCGCGGCCAGGTCGCTGGGCCCGATGAAGATTCCGTCAATGCCCTCGACTGCGGCGATGGCTTCAATCTCCTTCAGGGCCGCTCGCGTCTCGATCTGCACCAGCACGCACGTATCCAGATGCGCGTTGCGATGATAGTTCTGGATGCGCCCGAAGTCGTTGGCGCGCGGCCCCACCGATACGCCGCGAATCCCCAGCGGCGGATAGCGCGCAGCCGCCACCGCGCGCCGCGCCTCATCCACATTCTGCACAAAGGGAATCAGCAGACTGCGCGCTCCTACATCGAGCGCGCGCTTGATGATGACCGGCTCGTTCCACGGCACGCGGAAGACCGGCTCTGCCGTGCCGCCGCGCATGGCCTGCAACTGCGGCAGCAGCGTGGAGATGTCGTTGGGCGCATGCTCGCCGTCGATCACGATCCAGTCGAATCCGGCGCCGGCGAGAATCTCCGCCACAATCGGGCTCGCCAGTCCCGACCACAGCCCAATCTGCCGCTCGCCCCTCGCGAGCGCCTGCTTGAACGCATTGCGGGGCAGATTGCCCGGCCACTCCGGCATGTGTTTTTTCTCCTCTGGCGGCACATGCATCGAGCGCCGCCCTATTGCCAGCTTAATAAACTGAGTTCTTACGCGTAACATCTTTTATCGAATATGGTTCAACTCGCACTGGCCACGGAACCCAACTCAAGCCGCTTGATTTCGCCCACAATCGGCCCGTAGCTCACGATGGCGCAGAACGCAATCAGGCCCACGAAGATCAGCGCACCGTTATAGGAGTGCGTCTTCGCGACAATGTAGCCGATGATCAGCGGCGTGGTAATGCCGGCCATATTGCCGAAGAGGTTGAAGAGAGCGCCGTTCATGCCCACCATTCCCTTGGGCGAAGTATCGGAGACCACCGTCCAGCCCAGCGCGCCAATGCCTTTGCCGAAAAACGAAATCGACATGAACAACAGCATCGACGCTCTGCGAGTGCGCGTAGTTGCAGGCGATGATGGTCATCGACAAGCGCCATGCCCGCCATGATGGGCAGCTTGCGCGCGAAGCTCAGCGAGTATCCGCGCTGCAGCAGCCTGTCGGAGATGACGCCGCCCAGAATTCCGCCGATGCCGCCGCAGAGCCCCGGCACGGCCGCGGCAAATCCGACCTTGAGCACCGACATGTGGCGCGCCTGCGACAGATAAAGCGGAAACCAGGTGAGGAAAAACCACGTGAGCGTGGTGATGCAGTACTGGCCGATGTAAACGCCCACCAGCATGCGATAGCTCAGCAGCATCTTCACCGTGGCCCAGGTGAGCGTGTTCTTCTTCGCGCTTGCCCGGGTGTCGGTATTCACGAGGCCGCCGCCGCGCTCGATGAATTTCGATCTCCGCCTGCGAAATCCGCGGATGCTCCTTGACGCCGTAGATGTTGGTGAACCAAACGACCGTCAGCAGCCCGCCCAGCGCGCCCAGGAACCAGAAGCAGCTTTGCCATCCGGTGGTGTGAATCAGCCATCCGAAGATCGGCGCGAAGATGGGCAGCGCAAAATACTGCGACGAGTTGAAGATGGCCGAGGCGCGGCCGCGCTCCGAGGTGGGAAACCACGCGGCGACGATGCGGCCATTGCCGGGAAAGACCGGCGACTGCGCCAGCCCGGAGAGAATGCGCAGAATAAAGATGGCCGTGAAAGCAATGCTCGCGCTCAGGTAGCCCGCGAAGGCGGTGAGGAACGCGAACAGCGACCACACGATGATGGTGATGCCGTAGACGCGCTTCGATCCGAAGCGATCGAGCAGACCGCCCGAAGGCAGTTGCCCGAGCGCGTAGGCCCACCCGAATGCGAAGAGCAGATAGCCCATGCGCTGCGCGTTCAGATTCATGTCTTTGGGCATGGCGGCGGCGGCCTGCGACAGCGCCGAGCGGTCAGCAAAGCTGAAGCAGCTCACCACGAAGAGAATGCGGATGATGAGGTAGCGAATGCGAGTTTGCCGCGCTTCCAGCCAAGGCTCACTTATCCTTCCCGAAACATCTACGGCAAAATCGGAGACCGCGTGCATGTCCCTATCGTGCAGGGTTGCGGCTCGTGGGGGTCGCGCCGACCTGAGCATTTTGTGGCCCGGCAAGGAAAAGTGCTTCAATCCATCTCGCTCACCGACTGAATCAGCCCGCGAATGTAGCCGTAGCAAAAGGCGAACGACTGCAGCGAATCCGGGATCGTTGGCGGCAAGCGGCACATGATCGGGCATGAGCATGTAGGGTAGCCGATCTCCTTGTAGACCTTGATGGCCTTCACAAAATCCACGTCGCCCTCGTCGGGATAGACCTCGATAAAGTCGTTGCGATGGCCGCGAATATTGCGGAAGTGCACGTTGAAGATCTTCTTGCGCGTGCCGAAGTAGCGGATCACGTCGAAGATTTCCGTGCCCGGATTCTTCGAGATCTTCCGAGATGGTTCCCTGGCAGAAGTTCAGGCCGTGATACGGGCTCTCCTGGATGGTGATGAACTTCTTCAGGCCGTCGATGGTGCCGAGCACGCGATTCACGCCCTGGTAGCCCTCGGGCGGCACGCCGGGATCCTGCGGATGGCAGGCCATGCGGATCTTGTACTCGTTGGCCACGGGAATGACGCGATCGAGGAAGTAAGTGATGCGCTCCCAGAAGTGGTCGGCGTTGACCACGCCGGCGCGCGTGAGCGGCGTTCCGGGATGCGCCTCGGAGAGCTTCCACTGGTGATAGAGCGCGTCGCCGCGGCCCGGCATGCGGCCGGTGCGCAGCACGCCCAGAATGCTCATGTTGTATTTGATGCGAGGGAATGCCGGCCTGCGCGCAGTTGCGGATGAACGTCTGCAACTGCTCGATGTCGCGGTCGCGCTCCGGGCTCTCCGCCAGCATGATGGCCGGATGCTTTTCCGTATCGATGTAGCTCGACTCCAGAAATGGCGGCGCGGTGCAGTCGATGCTGATGCCGTATTTGCCGGCCATGTCGATCATGCGCTTCAGTTCGTCGACGGTGGCGTAGAGCCGGTCGCCCTCGATCTGCGGATAGCCGCAGATGTTGCGCACGCTGTAGCGGGCCAGATACTTGAGATGCGTATCGTTGGTGGGCGCGGTCTGGTCGCCCAGCTTCATCAGCACCGGCTGAGGACCGGCAGCTGCGCTCACCGGCTTGCCTGATGCGGCGGTTGCCGCGGCAACCCCTGCAGCGCCGGTGGTCGTTAGAAATTGTCTCCGATTCATGTGTACGATTCCTCGACTGGATGATCTTAACCGCGAGATTCGGAATGCGCAGCCGATGCCGCTAACTCGATCACCGCCGGGTAAACTAAGCAGTTACGGCAACAGAAGATAAGCTTCGACCATTGCAGGTCGCGGGCAGTCGACCCTATGGAGCAATCGACGAATGGCAACTGAAGATCTGACCAAACATGCAGGCGTGCAGCGGCCACTCGCCGCGCGTGACGGCGATGCGCGTGGTGCCGGTGGCCGGCCGCGACAGCATGCTGCTGAACCTGAGCGGCGCGCACGGGCCGTACTTCACGCGCAACCTGGTCATACTCACCGACGAAGCCGGCAACACCGGCGTGGGCGAAGTTCCCGGCGGCGAAAAGATTCGCGAGGTGCTGGAAGAGGCTCGCGCCGCTTGTTGTGGGCCGCGAGATCGCGGCCTATAACGCGATTCTCAACGAGGTGCACCAGCGCTTTGCCGATCGCGATGCGGCGGGCGCGGCCAGCAGACCTTCGATCTGCGCGTGACGATTCATGCGATGACGGCGATTGAGTCCGCGCTGCTCGATCTGCTTGGTCAGTTTCTCGGAGTTCCCGTTGCCGCGCTGCTCGGCGAAGGGCAGCAGCGCACGAGCGTGCCGGTGCTGGGCTATCTGTTTTTTGTGGGCGACAGCCGAAAGACCGATCTCGATTATCGGCGCGCGGGCGAGTCGGCGCGACGGATGGTTTCGGCTGCGCGATGAAGAGGCGCTTACGCCGGAGGCGATTGTGCGGCTGGCTGAAGCGGCGCAGGCGCAGTACGGATTCAACGACTTCAAGCTGAAAGGCGGCGTGCTGGCGGGCGCGGAAGAGATGAAGGCAGTGGAAGCGCTGGCCGAGCGATTTCCCGCAGGCGCGCATCACGCTCGATCCGAACGGCGCGTGGTCGCTGAGCGAAGCGATCGCGCTGTGCAAGGGCAGGCACGATGTGCTGGCGTACGCCGAAGACCCGTGCGGCGCGGAGCAGGGCTTCTCCGGCCGCGAGATCATGGCGGAGTTTCGGCAGGCGACCGACCTGCCCACCGCGACCAACATGATCGCGACCGACTGGCGCGAGCTGCGGCACGCGATTCAGCTGCACGCCGTCGACATTCCGCTGGCCGATCCGCACTTCTGGACCATGCAGGGCTCGGTGCGCGTGGCGCAGACCTGCCGCGACAACGGGCTCACCTGGGGATCGCACTCGAACAATCACTTCGACATCTCGCTGGCGATGGTGACGCACGTGGCCGCGGCCGCGCCGGGCGCGATTCACGGCCATCGACACGCACTGGATCTGGCAGGATGGGCAGCATCTGACGCGCAATCCGCTCCAGATCAAGGACGGCACGATCGCGGTGCCGGAGCGCCCCGGGCTGGGCGTCGATCTCGATCTCGATGCGATCGAGCGCGCGCATGAGCTCTACAACAGCCAAGGGGCTGGGCGCGCGCGACGACGCCATGGCCATGCAGTTTCTGATTCCCGGCTGGAAGTTCGATCCGAAACGGCCGTGCCTGGTGCGATGACGAAAATGCGAGGCGACAACATTGCACCGCGATGAACCGCTGCCCTCCAGCCCCGCTATATTCGCGTACATCGAGCGACGACAATGTCGCCGTCGTGGTGAACCAGGGCGGATTGCCGCGGGCAGCCGGTTCGCCGTGCGGTCTCGTGCTCGACGAAGCGATTCCCGAAGCGCACAAGGTTGCGCTCGTCGATCTGGCGCAGGGCGATGCCATCGTGCGCTACGGCGTGGTGATCGGCTACGCGAATCGGGCCATTGCGCGCGGCAGTTGGGTGCATGAAGGCCTGATGACGCCGCCCGAGCCGCCGCCGCTCGCCGATTGTCCGCTGGCGACCGCAGTTCCCGAGCCGCTGCCGACGCTCGAGGGATACACGTTCGAGGGCTATCGCAACGCCGACGGCATCGGTGGGAACGAAGAACATTCTCGGCATCAGCACCACGGTGCAGTGCGTAGCGGCCACGGTGGACTACGCGGTCAGGCGCATCAAGGCGGAGATTCTGCCGCGCTATCCGAACGTGGACGACGTCGTCGCCATCACGCATCCTTACGGCTGCGGCGTGGCCATCGATGCGCCGGGCGCGGCGATTCCCATTCGCACGCTGCGCAACCTGGCGCTGCATCCCAACTTCGGCGGCGAAGTGATGCTGGTGAGCCTGGGCTGCGAAAAGCTGCAGCCGGTGCGGCTGATGCCGCGCGATGCGCTGCCGGTGCTTGAAGACGAGCCTTCGGTTGCCGTGATGCAGGACGCGCAGCACGGCTTCGGCGAGATCGTCGCCAACATCATGGCGCTGGCCGAAAAGAAGCTGAAGAAAGCTGAACCAGCGCCGGCGCGTGACCTGTCCGGCTTCCGATCTCGTCGTCGGCCTGCAGTGCGGCGGCTCCGATGCGCTTTCGGGCGTGACGGCCAATCCCGCGGTGGGCTTTGCGGCCGACCTGCTGGTGCGCGCCGGCGCGACGGTGATGTTCTCTGAAGTGACCGAGGTGCGCGATGCGGCGCATCTGCTCACCGCGCGCGCCGCCACGCCGGAGATTGCGCGCGATTTTCTTCGCGAGATGGCGTGGTACGACGAGTACCTGCGCGTGGGCGGCGCCGATCGCGCGGCCAATCCCACGCCCGGCAACAAGAAGGGCGGCCTGGCCAACGTGGTCGAGAAGGCGATGGGATCGATTGCCAAGGCCGGCAGCACCGCGCTCATGGGCGTGGCCGGGCCGGGCGAGCGCGTCACGCAAAAGGGGCTGGTCTTTGCGGCCACGCCGGCCAGCGACTTTATCTGCGGCACGCTGCAGCTGGCCGCGTCGATGAACATGCACATCTTCACCACCGGACGCGGCACGCCCTACGGACTGGCCGTGGCGCCGGTCATCAAAGTGTCCACCAACAGCGGCCTGGCCGCAGCGCTGGCACGACCTGATCGACATCGACGCGGGCCGCATTGCGACCGGCGACGCGACGGTTGAAGAAGTCGGCTGGGAGATCTTTCGCTTTGATTCTCGAAGTCGCCAGCGGCCGCAAGAAGACCTGGGCCGACCACTGGGGCCTGCACAACGAGTTCGTGCTGTTCAATCCCGGGCCGGTCACATAGCGGAAGCGTAGTTAGTACCGCTATCTAAGTTGTAAGAAGCACAGGAGTGCTCTGACCGAATGATCGGGTTCCTTGCGCAAGATGGTCTCGCGTGAGCGGGACGGTGGTGAAAGCCCCGGCCTTCTAATTCTTTATCAAGTCGGCCTGCGGCCTCTTGGCGTCGATCGTGCGAGTGTGCAGGCATGCTGGCACCAGGACGGTGTTTGTGTTTCGACTCGCAGGCAGTCGGCATGACTGGCGTGAACAAAGACCTGTTTCGTCTCGAGCGATAAGTCGATTTTCGCAGCGACTAATCGGACCCGTTATGATCCCGATGATTCTGCCACCGCACCTCCAGGTCAGGCAGACCGGCAACGTCGAATCGAGCGTAGCAGTACCTGTCCGCGTACTTTCCCCCCGGAAGTATATTCGCACCCCTTTGTATGCCCTCTAACGAGAAGCCAAGTCTTTCAGCAATGCGTCGGCTAGCCTCATTACCAGCTGAGTGTGTCAGTCCGATTCGCCGCATTCCGAGCGCGCCGAACGCATAACGTACTAAAGCGTTTGCTGCCTCGGTTGCGAATCCATGGCCCTGGGCGCTCTTGCGGACCCAGTAACCGGTGTCGCATTGCCGACCTTGCCAGTCGATGTCATGAAGTCCGCACCAGATAACTGCTGTACCGGTTCCAGCTTCGATCCCGATCAGCTCTATCCCCTCACGCAGGATAAAGCTGGCCATTACATGCCGATTTCTGATTTCCATTGATTCGGCTGTGAACTCATCCCGATTTTCGGCCCATCGCATCCATTTGTGCAGCTCGTCCCAGGTCTCAGCCACCGCAGCAGACGTAATTGCCCGTCGCCAACTTGTTTGGGCCTGATAAGCAGGCGAGGCGTGCGGATTGGCATCGGAATGTCAGTCAATACTGAGTTCAAAAGGGCCATGCTCATCCATGTTAGCGAACGGCAGTACGGTCAGCGTCGCTTCCCGATGCGCTCCCTGGAACCCGGCTTAATCCTCAGAACCCTGGATCGATCGTCCAGGCCAGCCTCGCTGCAACACACAATTCAAACATTTCCGGCATTGCGCTCATCGAGGCGGGAATACTGGCCCGATTGAACTAAGCCGCCGGGCAGGGGATGCTGCAGCACAGGCCAACGAGGAGTCTTGTGGCCGGTATAGGGTATGGGTCACAAGCAGGTCACCGTGACCCGTTTCGCCAGCGTGCGGCTCCGAACTGTGTCATCTCGGAATTGCGGACATCGCCAGCCCGCTTGGCGCCCTCATTCTTCCGAAGATGAAAGACGCCATCAGCCGTGGGGAGGTTCCGCTGCTCGACGTGGAGATCTCTCAGGACGGAACCATCTCTCCGGAATTCTTTCGGCTCTTTCAAACCATCCGGAAGGTTCTGAAGCCTGCACCGGTTTCATACTCAGCGGCCGGTCAGAACACCCGCAACAGCACCAGCACCACGATAATCAGCAGGATCAGCCCAAGTCCACCGCTGGGATAGTAGCCCCAGCCGCGACTGTACGGCCACGCGGGGAAGGCTCCGATCAGCATCAGGAGCAGGATAATTATCAAAATTGTGATCATCGGTTGTTCATTCCTTTGGGCCGGAGTCTCTTGCTCCAGGCTCTACCAAAGATGCGCCGCAGATGCTGCCAAGATGTCCGGCTGAGCAGGGAATTCGTCGTCCCGATTTCACCCCTCGGAACATATTTCCTCTCGCCATTACCAGCAGGCAACCAATGCAGCAACCGAGTCGGTAGACGTCACAATCCAGCGGCCACGCCCGCCCGCCCAACGGGGCAGGGAACTCAGAGCCCCGCCAGCCGTCGCGCCCGCCAGAAAACCTCCAGCATCATCGGTGCTGTCAGCTTACCGGTATTCGTGTTTTGCAGAGACGGATGATAGCTGGCCATCAGCCACCGATCGCCGGGAATTCGATATTCCACCCCATGCCCGAACACCAGTTCACCGCGCCGATCCAGTTGCCCGGTCCGCAGCAGATGCGCCACCACGCCGTCGAAGCCAATCTTCCCCAGGCATACAATCACCCGCAGCCGGGTCAGCGCGACGATCTCCTCATCCAGAAAGCGCGAGCAGCGCGCAATTTCCTCCGGCAGCGGCTTGTTCCCCGGCGGAGCGCAGCGTACCACCGACGTAATCCATGCATCCCGCAGCGTCATGCCATCGTTGCGGTTGAGTGCCGTCGGCCGCGAAGCAAACCCGGCCCGATGCAGCAGCGGATACAGAAAATCTCCCGACCCATCGCCGGTAAACGGCCGCCCGGTCCGGTTCGATCCATGCGCACCCGGCGCGAGTCCCACGAACAGCACGCGCGCTTCCGGATCGCCGAAGGAGGGAACCGGCCTTCCCCAGTACTCAAAATCGAGATACGCCCGCCGCTTTTTCTCCGCCACCGCCATGCAGTGGCTGCGCAAACGCGGGCAGGCCTCGCACGCGACAATCTTTTCATTCAGCAGCACGAGGGCAGACCGTTCGGTAACAGCAGCAGGCACAGGGCAATTATAGAAAGGTTGCTCACCACGGCCGGCCCGTGCAAAGAGCGTAGAATGATTCCGCTTCAGGAACCGTTTACCACTCAACCTCCAGGGAGACGAACACGATGTTCAGGAGAAGACAACTGGCTGCCGCATCCTTTATCGCGGCTGCTTTTGCCATCGCTGCCGGCTGCAACAAGCAGCCGCAGCCCGCGCCCGAATCCGGCCAGCCCGCGGCTCAGCCTGCCGCTGAGTCCACTACGCCGCAGATTGGCGGCGAGCCCGTCGTCAAGCTGACCCGCCAGGCCACCAGCAATGGCCAGCAGCCCGAGTTCCTCTCCGTCACCGTCCTCCCCGGCCGCGGTATGAACCTCTTTCAGATCACCGCCAACGTTCCCGGCAAAGGTGAAATTCCCGTCCTCGCCTCCCCCAATCTGCAGGAAGCTGCCGGGAAGCTCAACGGCGGTCCCGATGATCAGAACGGCAATGCCAGCTTTAGCTTCGGTGGCGCCTTCCTCGTGCCCTATCCCAACCGCATCATCGGCAAGCTCTCGCCCGACGGCACCACCGTCACCACCCAGTGGCACGGCCACACCCTCACCCTGCCCGCGAACTGGCACAACAGCGCCGATCCCACCAAAGATAAGCACGCCATGCACGGCCTCATCCTCGCCTCCCAGGCCCAGGACGTTCAGACCCAGAGCACCTCCGACGGCCAGACTGTCACCGGGGTCATCCACGCCGGCGATTTCGGCGGACACTGGCTCTCCCAGACCGACCTTAACTTCACCATCGCTCTCGCCGGCAACGCCGTCGACGCCACCGTCGTCGCGAAAAACGTGGGCAAGGAAGACGAGCCCCTCGCCATCGGCTGGCATCCTTATTTCTCCATTCCCAGCGGCGACCGCAAGCAGGCCACACTGCACGTGCCCGGCGAACAACTGGCCGTGGTCAATAACTACGACGACGTCTTTCCCACCGGCAAGGTGGTTCCGGTCAAGGGCACCAAGTGGGACTTTACCGATCCGAATGGGAAACCTCTCGACGACCTCTTCCTCGATGACAACTGGTCGAAGCTGAAGCGCACCGATGGCGCCGTCGATGTCAACTTCGCCGATCCCGCCTCGAACTATGGCGTCCGCATCCTCGGCCTCTCGCCCGACATTAAGACGGTCCAGGTCTATGCGCCGCCCACCAAACAAGTGGCCGGTCAAGCGTTCACCGCCATTGAGGAGCAGTTCAACTTCGGCGACCCCTTCGGCAAGGAGTGGCACGGCATGGACACCGGCATGGTCACCCTCCATCCCGGCAAATCTGTCGAATGGCACGTCCGCCTCGAGCTCTATCAGCCCAACAAGTAACAGCAGTCATTACAAAAACCGGACGACGGACATCTCGTCTTTACCCACACTGGCTGCCTGGAACCTGGCCTGAGCGAGCGCCGTAGACGCGAGTCGAACGGCGCTCGCATCTGAGACCCGGGATCGATCGATCTCTATCGATATTGCTGCGCGTCAACGCTGAAAATCGTGCTCTTCGGCCACGACGCATCGCCCAGCGTGATCTTGGTGCGCCCCGCGTCCGTGATGCCCATCGTGCGCAGCGGCACACGCACTTCCAAGGAGTGGTCTCCAGCCTGGATCAGCGGATTGGAATCTGTGCCCGCCCATGCCTGGAAGATCATCTGGTTGGCTCGCTCCAGCATCAATACATAGGCCACGTAGGGGCGATGGTTGTTGGCCTGGCCGCCTTTGCCGAACGTAGCCTGGTCTCCGATATTCGCGGTGTTATGCACCACGAACTCGCCGCCGCCGGCAACGTCGACTTTCATCACCGGCCATCCCATCGGGGGCCGCTCGGCCTCGGTGCCCGGCGCGGGCATCGGCTTGGCCGATTCAATCCGTATATAGAGATACGACTCATCGTAGGTCGTCCGCACCTGAAAACCCTGCGCCGCCGCTGTCGCCTGATCCAGTCCCGTTGCAATCGTCGGCCACGGTTCTCCAGCGCGTTCGAAGGCTCCGGAGGGAGGCGGCACGATGGCGTAAACCGATTCCGCGGGGTACGCTTTATCGCTGAAAGCGAAGTCCCGAATCTTCCAGCGGCCGTCCTCCCTGACGAACCGCATGCTCAGATACCCGTCATCGCCGTATTTCCCCAGCACCGCTGCCTCGCCTCCCTGCACGAAAACCGTGGACGAGGTGTAATGCACCTCGGGCTGTGGGTGCAGTTGAGAGGCGATGCCCTCCGCTTCTGATGCCGATTGGCGCGACCACAGGCCGACGAAGGCCTTTGCATCCCCGGTTTGGACAGCCTTCTCCATCTGCCTGTAGACAGCGAGTACCTGGTCCTCAGGTCGCTGTGCCTGGCACCCAATCATGCAGACCAGGAAGCAGACAAGGATTCGCACGGCCGGATGATACCAAAGCCACATAACCCAGGAAACCAGCCTGAAATGGCTTTTTGCGAAGAGTTAGCAGATCAGGAATCGAAGTCAGCCTTCTGCTGACGCAGCGCCGTCAGGGCCAACAATCCCGCAGAATCCGATGCCTGCTGAAATTCCTGAGCAGGCCGGCCACGTTTGCCCCTGGCCTCCGCCCCCCTGTAATCTGGTCCCGATTTCAGGGAGGATTCATGAATTCGTCGCGACGGACCGTCTGTCAGACCTTGCCTCTGTTGCTGGCAGGATTCGCGCAACGGGCTTCGGCTGCCGAGGAAACACTCTCTTCCTTTGCCAAACCCTTCGCTGAACTGCCTATGCACCAAAGCGGCCAAAATCAGTCGCGTCCCATCCTCAACGGCATCACCCATGCCGGCTGTCCGCTGGAGGTCCACGAAACCACGCTGGCTCCCGGCAGCATGCCGCATCCGCCCCATCATCACGAGCACGAGGAGATGTTCCTCATCGAAAAAGGCACCGTCACGGTGACGATTGCCGGCAAGTCCACCGAACTCGGGCCTGGTTCGGCTGCCTTCATTCACTCCAGAGAAGAGCACGGCATCCGCAACATCGGTCAGGAGCCCGCGCTGTATTTCGTTGTCGCCATCGGCGCACAATCCTGAGCGAGGACTGGCTCCCTACATCGAACCGCAAAATTTCGTACCGGCCAAAAAAGCAGCGGGGCATAAGCCCCGCCAGGTCCCTGCTCCCTGCAAGGACGAAACTTGTTTGATTCAGAGCAGCTGGCTGCTGCCTTTCAGCTACCAGCTACCAGCCACCAGCTTTCAACCGCTGACTGCTGGCAGCTGGCTGCTGCCTACCAGCTACCAGCTACCAACCGCTGGCTGCTGGCTGCTGACCGCTGGAAGCTGGCCGCTGCCTTTCTCACCACCAGGAAACCTTCAGATCATCCAGATACACCGTCGACGTTCCGCCCGCGCCCAGTCCGTCCACCTGGAAGTTAGTCAGCAGCGTCGGGCCCCAGCCCAGCGCGAAGGCTGACGGCACTGTCGCATTGATCTGCTGCTCCTTGCCATCCAGCCATACCGACTTATAGGTCACAGCGCCCGATCCGTTGCGCGAGTAACTGATCTGCACGTGATGCCACGTGTTAGTCCCCCAGTTACGAGGATTGCAGCCCGCCCCCGAATGCACCCAGGTTGTGACGTGGTTCTTCGGAGTTCCCGCGTTTTTTGTGAAATCCCATGTGCCCGTCCACCCATCGCACTGGAACCCATAGATGACCGTCTGTCCGTTGGACATAGTCTGATTCATGTCCATCTCCAGATTCTCGATCTTGTCCACCGAACTGGTCAGATACACCCACGCGTCATAGAAGAAGTTCGTGGCCTCCGTGTCGTCCCCAAAGCTCACGTGATAGAGTTCGCCGCTTGCATTGGAAAATCCGGTAACGAACTTCCGTGCGTGCCCGCTGCGCGACGGCGATCCCACCAGGCTCATGTTGCCGCTGGACCAGCCGCCGCCCACACCTGGATCATGCTGTTCCGCCCAGCTGCCCAGCAGCTGAATGGCGCTGACGCTCTTGGCGTCCGACGGAACGACGTTTGAGCTGGCTTCGTCGGTGACATGCAGTGTCACATCCGTTACGCAGGAAGCGCCCTTTTCGCCCCATGCCTTCACATGCAGCGTGTGCGTGCCGTCCCCGGCACTGATGTTCCGATCCACCGACGTGCCGTTCACCACAGTGGTGTCCGCGCTGTTGTCGAACGAATAGCCCATAGCGCTCACCGCCTGGTTGGAGCAGGTTGAGGCATATGCGGACAGGTTGAACGGCGAGGAAACATCGGCACCGTTCCCGGGACTGCTGATGGAGACTCCTGCAAATGCGGGTACTGCAATCGTGAGGACGAACAGGGGAGGGTAGTACAGGAACTTACTCATGATCAGGCCTTTCACCAAAATCGGGTTCTTGCCCGCCTGCGCGGGACTTGAGTTGCGGTCGCTGCGTGACTCCACCGGCTGGCCGGACCAGCGAAGGAGCCGACGGACTTCGTCATGGGTTGGGCGTGTCTGAGCGGGGGCAGCGTGCGCCGGCGAATCTCGACAGCCTCTCTCGGTGTACGTGGGGCGGCGGCAGAGGAGCACACCTCCCCGGCGGGTGCGGAGACCAAACCACAGGCTGGAGCAGCTCCCTCAGCTTTCCCTGGAGCGCCTCCCCATGCGCTGCGCGGCCTTCCGAACGCGCGCTTACAGGCAGAAATTCAAATGAATTGTTAAACGGATCATATACAACCAGCCGCTGCTGTAAAGCGATTTTGCAGCCGGGCAGGAAGAAAACTGTGGAAGCCAGGCAACGTTTTCCAGAGCAGCGCAATTACTTCCCTGAACGCCGGGAAATACGTTACAAGTACTGGTCTCAATTACACGATCTGGAGCGGAGAGGCTATGGGCAAAATGGTTCGGCAATTCTGTTCAAGCTCATTGAGCGCGATCTACTTGCTTCCCGGCCGCTCCGCCCCATCGACCACCAGGATCTGCACCGCGCCCCGTTCCGCCTTCAGCTTAAGCCCCAGCGTATCCAGCCCTTCCAGCGTCGCGTTCGTGAAGTCTGCATTCGCCTCTTCCGGCGCCGGCACGTCGAAGTCAAACGAGCCCGTTATTCCCGTCTTATCCACAACTGGCAGCCGCAGGAATCGGCTCAGCTGTTGTGGCGTATAGGCCATGGTGGTATTCGCGCCACCACCTCGCCGTTTCGCGCGCCGTCGTGGAAGGTCCTCACCGTCATGAAGGGAACGCGTATTGTGTCCTTTGCCGGCGTCATCTTCAGCCGCTTGCCCTTCCGCACCGCCGGCAAGCTCAATCCCTGCACACTCAACCCGGCAAAAAGGACAAAAATCCGGCAAAGCACCGCATTCCCCTCGGTCAAGCTGAGATTCTCAATGAGCAGCGCGCCGATGATAGCCTTGAGTGCTCAGCCGCATCTCAGCCGGTGCTGGTTCCTCTTCCACTCCCCTCCGGCCTCTCGCGACTACCCCACGCCGATTATCTGAGCGCGATTCACTCACTTTTTACGCTTTGCCCTCTTGACAGCCATATCCCGCCCCGCGTACCTTAGCAGTCGCAGGGTGAAAGTGCTAAGAACGCTGGCATGGGCAGCACCCAGCCTGCGTTTCGGGCTCACGGTTGGTTCGGCTGGGCCTGCAAGTCATCCGCAATCGATCCATATCAAGGACGGTTTTTAACGGTAGGGTTCTCCCGCAGGGTCGCTCCTGCGGGCAAATTCATGCGGGGCGCCGCCCACGGCGTGCGTTCCGGGAAATCTCTGAAGGAGAAGCAAAGCCTATGGCTACTGCAACGGCATCTGCAACCACTACGTTCACTCCGCTGCACGATCGCATCCTCGTCCGCCGGATTGAGGAAAACGAAACCGTGCGCGGCGGCATCATCATCCCCGACACCGCAAAGGAAAAGCCCCAGGAAGGCGAAGTCATCTCCGTCGGCAAGGGCAAGTCCAACGACGAAGGCAAGGTCTTCCCCCTCGACGTCAAGAAGGGTGACCGCGTCCTCTTCGGCAAGTATTCCGGCACCGAGATCCGCATCGATGGCGAAGAGTTCCTCATCATGCGCGAAGAAGAAGTCCTCGGCATTCTCAAGAAGTAGTCCTGGCCGCACCGGCGGACGCGCTGCGCGTGCGGTTCCCGGCATCGGCCTTCGCAGTTTGAGTATTCGGTTTTGTATCAGGGCACGGCTTCAGCCGTGCCGAAAACAGCAGCCAAATTGGGGGCTTTAGCCCCTGAGGCAGCAGTATCAAAGGAGATTCATCAATATGGCAAAGCAAATTCTGCATGGAGAAGATTCCCGCCAGGCCATTCTGCGCGGCGTGAATGTTCTGGCGGATGCGGTGAAGGTGACGCTCGGCCCCAAAGGCCGCAACGTCGTCATCGAGAAGAAATTCGGTTCGCCCACCATCACCAAAGACGGCGTGACCGTGGCCAAGGAAATCGAGCTGAAGGATTCGCTCGAGAACATGGGCGCGCAGATGGTGCGCGAAGTCGCCTCCAAGACCTCCGACGTCGCCGGCGACGGCACCACCACCGCCACCGTGCTCGCGCAGGCCATCTATCGCGAAGGCGTCAAGACCGTCGCCGCCGGCGCCAACCCCATGGCGCTGCAGCGCGGCATCGACAAGGCCGTCGAAGCTGTCGTCGGCAAGCGCGACGAGGACGGCTCGTCACCGGCGGCGCTCTCTCCAAGTTCTCCAAGCCCGTCACCGGCGACATGATCGCTCAGGTCGGCACCATCTCCGCCAACTCCGACGACACCATCGGCAACATCATCGCCGAAGCCATGAAGAAGGTCGGCAAAGATGGCGTCATCACCGTCGAAGAGTCGAAGACCCTCGAAACCCAGCTCGAAGTCGTCGAAGGCATGCAGTTCGACCGCGGCTACCTCAGCCCCTACTTCGTCACCGATCCTGACCGCATGGAAGCCGTGCTCGAAGAGCCCTACATCCTGATCTACGAGAAGAAGATCAGCTCCATGAAGGACCTGCTCCCGCTGCTCGAGCAGGTTGCCCGCAACGGCAAGCCGCTCGTCATCATCGCGGAAGACGTCGACGGCGAAGCCCTCGCCACCCTGGTCGTCAACAAGCTGCGCGGCACCCTGAACGTCGCGGCCGTCAAGGCTCCCGGCTTCGGCGATCGCCGCAAGGCCATGCTGGGCGACATCGCCATCCTCACCGGCGGCAAGGCCATCACCGAAGACCTGGGCATCAAGCTCGAGAACATCAAGCTCGAAGACCTGGGCAAGGCCAAGCGCGTCACCATCGACAAGGACAACACCACCATCGTCGAAGGTCGTGGCGAGTCGAAGGTCATCGAAGGCCGCGTGAAGGAAATCCGCAACCAGATCGAGAAGACCACCTCCGACTACGATCGCGAGAAGCTGCAGGAGCGCCTCGCGAAGCTGGTTGGCGGCGTCGCCGTCATCAAGGTCGGTGCGGCTACCGAAACCGAGATGAAGGAGAAGAAGGCCCGCGTCGAGGATGCCATGCACGCCACCCGCGCGGCAGTCGAGGAAGGCATTGTCCCCGGCGGCGGCGTGGCTCTGGTTCGCTGCGCAAAGGACGTCGCAGAACTCATCAAGACCCTGCAGGGTGACGAGAAGATCGGCGCCCAGATCGTTCGCCGCGCTCTCGAGGAGCCCCTTCGCCAGATCGTCGGCAACGCCGGCGAAGAAGGTGCTGTCGTCGTCGGCAAGATCCTCGAAAGCAAGGATCCCCACTTCGGCTACAACGCCCAGACCGGCGTCTTCGAGGACCTGGTGAAAGCCGGCGTCATCGACCCGACCAAGGTCACCCGCACCGCGCTGCAGAACGCCGCATCGATCGCGGGCCTCATGCTCACCACCGAAGCCATGGTCTCGGAAATCCCCGAGCCCAAGTCCGCAGCCCCCGCGGGCGGCGGCCACGGCGGCGGCATGGAAGGCATGTACTGAGCTCCGCGCTCAGCGACACGCGCTCCGCGCAAGAACAGCGGGCGTCCTCTTCACGAGGACGCCCGTTTTTTATGGTGGGGAGTATCCTGAATTGGATCATTCGCAGGGGGAAACGTGAAATCCTGGGTCTTTCGTGTCGTAGTCGAGCCGGATGAAGATGCCTGGCGCGCGTGGATCCCTGAACTTGAGGCCAGGGGCGGCGCGACCTGGGGTAAAACCCAGGAAGAAGCGCTGCGTAACATCCATGAAGTCGCCCAGTTGGTGATCGAGTCCATGCTGGAGGATGGTGAGCCATTGCCGCCGGGGATCGCTCAGGTCGATGAGCCGGTGGTCGCCGTCACCGTATGAGCATCGGCTATTCGAGGCTCCGCTCGATCACCGCACGCCGCCTCGCAACAGCGCTTTCCGATGACGGTTTCGAGTTGCAGCGCCAGAAGGGAAGCCACCGTCACTACCGTCACCCCGACGGCCGCCGCGTAACGCTCTCCTTCCACCACTCCTCCGACACCTTTCCCCTCGGCACCCTCAGGAGCATCATCGAAATCCAGGCGCGCTGGAACGAAGCCGACCTTCGCCGGCTTGCTCTGATCGATTGAACTACAGGATCGCCTGCTTTGAACGAATAACCGACATCGGAGCACACACGTCGGCGTATCCTGATTGGCGAGGACTTATGCAGGAGATTCCATACACCGTCCACACGTTTAAGGAAGGACCGACCTACGTCGCCTACGTTCCTGAGCTGGATATTTCCAGCTGCGGAGCGACCAACGACGAGGCGCGTCGCCATATCCGCGAGGCGGTCCAGGCGTTTGTGGAAACCAGCGCCGAGATGGGCACCCTCGACGAAATTCTCCAGGAATCGGGCTACACGCGCAGCGGAAATGCATGGGAAGCGCCCGAATTCGTGGCGCTTGATCGGGAGACGGTAAGCGTCGGCTAATGGCGGCTATCAGGCCTCTCCACTACAGAGCCTTGGTTTCTATCTTCGAGCGCGATGGCTATGTGTTCCATCGCCAGCGCGGCGATCACCTCATCTATGTAAAGCCCGGCGTGAGCCGGCCGCTGGTCATTCCCGCCTATGACGAGGTTCCGGTGTTCATCATCAAGAACCTGCTGCGCACCGCCGGAATGTCCCGCGAGCGCTACTTCGAACTCCTCTCTGGCTGACGCAGCTTTTGCCGGGTGCCCCACATCTACCTGTCGTTGGCAGATGTGGGAGCGCCGCAACCACCCAGCGCCAAACAGAGACACAAGAGGCGCTGCCCGGCAGCGCAGAGCCTCGTCTGAGTGAGTGCAGCGAGCCGAAGGGGTGGAAGCCGCGGGCTTCATCCCGCGGACAAATCGTGGCGCGAAACTTCGGGGTTCCCCACCGTGCCGCCCGCCTCATTCCACTTTTTTGATATTCTACGTATACGTAGTATACGTACGCGGAGGCCGTGATGGCTGTCGCCGTGACAACAGAAGTTGTCCTCAAAGTCGCCGACGAGGTGTGGATGGCAACGGCTCTGCTGCATCGGGAACGTCCCGAAAGCCCGGACTTCTCCATTGCAGAGATCGTTGAGCGCGCTCGCAAAGAGCATCCGGCTTCTCCACTCAGACCCGGAGTGCAGATCCACGCGCAGATGCACTGCGTGGCGAACCTCCCGCCCAAACCGAATCGTTATCGCATGCTCTTCGAAACGGCTGCCGGTCGTCGCCGGCTTTTTCGGCCAGGCGATCCCTTTGATCCGATGCGCGAAAACTCGAAGACCATTCCGCGACGTGAAGAACTGCCGGAGAAGTATCAGCCGTTACTCGCCTGGTACGAACAATGGATCCGTTCTCACGTCCGCACCGGCGGCCGATTTGATGGCCTCCTGCGTTTGCGAGGCTCCGGACGCGACCTTTGGGCGAAGGAGCATGCGGATGAATATGTTCGACACCTTCGCGAGGGCTGGGAATGAGCCGGATCTTCTGGGACACCAACCTCTTCATCTATCTGTTTGAAGACTACGGAACCCACTCAAAGACGGTGGCGTCACTGCTTTCCAAAATGGAGCATCGCGGAGACGAACTGCTGACTTCAGCCCTCACGGTGGGCGAAGTGCTCGTGCAGCCGCGGCGCGCAGCTGACATGCAACGCTGCGATCAGTATGAAGCTGCTTTGCGGGCTCACGCCACCATCGTACCGTTTGAGATCGCGGCAGCCCGCTTCTACGCCCAAATCCGCGCCCAGCCGCCGAAAATCGCGCCGCCCGATGCCATCCAACTGGCCTGCGCCGCCAGCGCGGGCGTCGATCTGTTCTTAACCAACGATACCCGCCTGCACAGCGTCCGGCTGGACGGCATTCACTTCATCACTTCGGTCGAGCGGGCTCCGCTGTAGTTCTGACCCTGCCTTGCACCCCCAACCCAATGGACTACAATGGGCCCCCAAAGCAGGGAGGCCTTCCATGGGACAGAAGCGGCCTTTTGACTTCGACGACGCTGTCCGCCGGGAGGCCCGGCTGCGTCAGTTCGGCCTCTGCGCACACTGTGGAGACTCGCTGACCGACCAGTGGGAGGAAGCCCACCACGCGATCCCCAATCAATCCGGCGATCCCGGCAACCCCGCCCACGCATGGCTCCGCACCGTGGACAATTGTGTGGTTCTCTGCGATCTCTGCCATCACGTCGCTCATGCTGAGAACACGAGGACCGGAGCGGTGGCGCCTCCGGAGTTCTACGAGCACTCCCACGGCCTGGATCGAGTGCAGCACGCCGCATGGGTGGTACGCCTGAATCTTCAGGCGGCCCTCCTGTGGGGTTCGAAGGTCCGCAGCTCGCGGCGCCGCAAATAAGCGGCTGGCTGCTAACGGCTAAACGGCTAGCCGCCAGCCGCTAACGGCTAACCGCTGGTCGCTAAGCGCTGCTCACCGCGGACGCAGCGTCTGGTACCGCGTCACCGTGTACCCCACCACCGCCCCCACAAACACGTCGGAAGGGAAGTGCGCCTCATCCGCAATCCGCGACAGCCCCACCACCGTGGCAAACCCATAAACCGTCCATGGCACCCATTTGTGGTTGGCATAGCGCCGCGCCACCACCGTCGCCACTGAAAACGCTCCCGCCGCATGGCCGGAAGGAAAGCTGCTCCCCTTCACCGGCGACTCGCTGCCCGCAAAGAAGGTGTCCTGGAAAGGAGTTCCCGCCGGAACGTCCGACGGCCGCTCCCGCCGCGTGATTGCCTTCATCACCAGGTCCACGATGGCGCTGTCCGCATAGGCATCGGCGCACAGCAGCGCCGTGCTCACCTGGTACTGGTCGTGGCGCAGATACCCGGTCGCCAGCAGCGAGGCCGGGATCGCCACCACCTCGCCCGTCGTGATGTAGGCGTCGAAAACGTCGTTAACCTTGTCCAGGTTCTTCTGATGGGTACTGAAGTACGGCATGACGTGCGGATCGGCATACAGCAGCCCCGTTGTCACTCCCGCCACCGCCACCACCGGCACCCAGTGGTGCCCCCGCGCCAGCTGCGCCGGAAACGCCGTCCAGATTTCCTTCTGATCGTGGAGAAAGTCTCCCGGCAATCCCCGCCAGCTCTCCTCGCGATCCGTCGGCGGCCGGCGGTCCAGCGGGGTGGTGGACGAAGCCGGTACAGGACTGTCCGGCAAATCGGCGTTGCTCGTCTGCGCGCCGCCCCAAAGCGGTGTGCAAACCAGCGCGCCGGAGAGAAAAATGAGGCAACTCAGCCTTCTCAGGCACATCATGGCAGCAGGTTGGATGCGCGCGTCGGAAAGAGCGTGGGCATCTCGGCCCACCAATCGTCGTAAATCCGCCGTCCATGACTTTCGTAACGGACACGGTTGCGAATTCTCTTGCCCCGCTCCTCTGCGAGCTCTATCCTGACAAGCAGGAAAGCTCTGTCCGCCCACCGCGCGCAGAGCTTTCCCCTTTTTGGGCGTCTCTCGAGCCCCATGTACCGATTCACCGGCCCAGGCCGGCGGCATCATCGAAAGCGGATCTTTGACATCCCGGCAGCGAAACGGTCCTGCCAACCGTCGCGTTTTCAGCGACTTAGGCCGTAAGCCGCATGATTTCAATGATATAGGATGGCGAGGGGGTAATACCCTCAGGGTATTACCCGGCAGTGGGCACAGAATCAATGACTTGCCTCACCCCCCCACCCCCAGGGGGGTACCCCCTGGGTCCGCCGGCGACCCTGATCCTGAGCATGATGTATCGTTCTCCTAATCCTCATCCGGAGCGAAAACATCCATGCGGGTTGCGATTCGGCATCTGTCGTTAGCAGCAGCCATTCTGGCCGGCTCCCTTGCCGGAGCCCAGACCAGCCACTCCAAAGACCCACGCCTCGCCGGCGCTTACACTTTCCAGCGCGGCGGCTGGACCTATGTCCACCTCGAAGGCTCTCCCGAGCAGATCGGCTTCCAGCACGGCTACCTCCTTGCCCCGCAGATCGCCGACGCCGTCCACGTCCTCAAGGTCGAAGATCAGCACACCACTCGCCGCGACTGGCAGTTCTTCCGCGAAGCCGCCCGCACTATGTTCTGGCCGCACATCGACGCTGAGTACCAGGCTGAGCTGAAGGGCATCGCCGAAGGCGCGCAGGCCCGTGGCGTCCACATCGACGTGTGGGACATCGTCGCCGAAAACGGCACCATGGAGCTGGCGGAGTACTACGTTCCCTGGCTCGACAAGCATCAGCATGCCCTCAACGCGCCCAGCATCCACGCGCCCGGCAACTGCAGCGCCTTCATCGCCACCGGCAGCTACACCAAAGACGGCAAGATCGTCATCGCCCACAACAACTGGACCTCCTACGCCGAAGGCTCCCGCTGGACCATGATGTTCGACATCCAGCCCGCCCATGGCCACCGCATCCTGCAGGACGGCGTGCCCGGCATGATCACCAGCAACGACGACTTCGGGATCAACGACGACGGCATCATGATCACCGAAACCACCATCAGCCGCTTCGAGGGCTGGAACAAGAACGGCGTTCCGGAATTCGTTCGCTCCCGCAAAGCTCTCCAGTACGCCAGTTCCATCGACGACTACGTGGCCGCCATGCGCCAGGGCGACAACGGCGGCTATGCCAACGACTGGCTTATCGGCGATCGCAAGACCGGCGAAATTGCCTACCTCGAGCTGGGCCTCCAGCACACGCCGGTCTGGAAGAAGAAGGACGGCTACTTCGTCAGCTCCAACTTCCCCCGCGATCCCGCGCTCATTAAGGATGAAACCGAGGGCTGGAACTCCTCCGATCTGTCCAACTCCCCCAACGCCCGCCGCGTCCGCTGGGATGAGCTGATGAAGCAGAACAAAGGCCAGATTGACGTCGCGCTCGCCGAGAAATTCCTGGCCGATCATGAGGACTCCTATGCGCATAAGCAGGATGCCGACCAGCGCACCCTCTGCGGCCATATCGACACCGTCAAAGGCGGCGTTCCCCTCTGGGACTGGGGTCCGTATTATCCTGGCGGCGCCGTGCAGGGTAAGGTAACCGACAGCGATCTGGCTGCGCATATGTCGCTCATCGCCCACGCCGGCCATCCCTGCGGCGAAGACTTCCTGGCGAAGCCCTTCCTCACCGCGCATCCTGAATACTCCTGGCAGGCGCCCATCCTCCGTGACATGAAGTCCGGCCCCTGGACGAAGTTCTCTTCGGGCGAATCCGCACAGCAGGCCGCAACCAGCAACGCCGAATAGCTCCGACGGTGCGCTGAATTTTGTTACCCATGGCCGGAACTGCAGCTAAAACCACGCCCGCAACTCGGCGCCCCACCAACCCGGAGCCGCGCTGGCCGGCATCGCTGGCTCTGCTGGCCGTTGCTGGCTTGCGTTTCGCCCTGCCCGAGTCCCTTTCCGCCGGTCCCGACTGGCTGCTCCTCGTGCTGGTTGTCCTTCTGATGATCCCTACCTACTGGGCGCGCCGCAGCGGCCGGGGCGCTCTCAGCAGGGTTTTCGGCTATGCAGTGTCCGGCGTCGTCACCCTCGACATGATCTGGTCGCTCTGGCTGCTGGTCGCTGCTCTTCCATCGCATAAGCAGTCGCCTCAGGCTCTCCTGCAATCCGCAGCAGCACTGTGGATCGCGAACATCCTGGTCTTCGCCTGCTGGTACTGGCGCCTCGACGCCGGCGGCCCACACGCGCGCGAAATGCGCGGCGTCCACACTGACGGGGCCTTCCTGTTCCCGCAGATGACGCTCGACCCCGAGGCCAAACGCTCCATGGGCGAAGACTACTGGAGCCCCGGATTCATCGACTATCTCTTCCTCGCCTTCAACACCAGCACCGCTTTCTCACCCACTGACGTCCCCGTCCTCTCCCGCTGGGCCAAAGTCCTCATGATGATCCAGTCCCTGATCTCCCTCGCGACCGTCGTCCTCCTTGCAGCGCGGGCCGTGAATATCCTCTAGCAGTTCCAAAGGCGCGAATCCGATACTTATCGCTTTTGACGAAAATGAAGCCTATATGCCCGCGTTCGCCGTTTGGATTGCCTTTGAAAGCGCCCGAGCTGCACGAATGCAGAAACGACACATTTGACTGCGTCAGTTGGGTGGAATAAATTTGAGGCCCCAGCGATCCAGCCCCAGCTGGTACCGGTAAAGCCGGGAGATCCGCAACCGGGCAGCAAAATCTCGGGAGCAATGCGTTAGGGAGGAGAGCAACTATGCATGCGCCTGCGATCGCCGATCCACTCCGGCAGTTATCGACCCGGCCCGTTGCAACTACTGTAGAACCGCTTCCGGCTCTGGGTTCCGGGCTCAAAGTATTGATGGTCTGGCCGCGTTTCCCGCCTTCGTTTTGGGGCTTTGAAGGTGTGATGGAAATGATTCCGGAGAGTTCCGTGATGCCGCCGCTGGGGCTGATCACGGTGGCCGCGCTCTGTCCGGCCAGTTGGCAGATTCGTCTTGTTGATCGTGCCTTTGAGGAGGTGTGCGACCAGGATCTGCTCTGGGCTGACCTGGTGATGGTCAGTGCGATGCTCGCACAACGTACCGATGCCCTGAACATCCTGGCACGCGCGCGTGCGTTGCAACGCCGGACCTTCATCGGTGGCCCATGGGCCAGCAGTGATCCGGATTTTCTGCTCGCCCACGCGGATCACGTGCTGGTTGGCGAAGCCGAGGAGGTCTTCCCGCAAATTGCCGATGCATTGGAAAAGGGTGACGCGCAACGCTTGTACCTTGTCGCCGATAAGCCGGACATGTCGCGAAGCCCCGTCCCGCGCTTTGACCTGCTGCAGATGAACAAATACACTTCGATGCCGGTACAGTTCTCGCGCGGGTGTCCCTTTCAATGTGAGTTCTGCGACATCATTACGATCTATGGAAGACGTCCGCGCGCCAAGAGTCCATCCCAGGTGATCGCGGAGCTCGACGTGCTGCGGCGGCTCGATTGGCACAATGAGGTTTTCATTGTCGACGACAATTTCATCGGCAATCAGCGGCAGGCCTTGCTCCTGGCTCAGGAATTGAAGCTCTGGCAGGAACGAAACGGGCATGCCGTCTCGTTTTACACGGAAGCCTCCATTGACCTGGCTGATAAGCCCGAACTGCTTGCGGCCATGGTTGCGGCGAACTTTATGTATGTGTTCATCGGAATCGAGACGCCATCAGCGGAGGCGCTGAAAGGTTCACGCAAATTTCAAAACCTGCGGGGAAACATTGCCGATCAGGTCCGCGTGATCCGGGAAAGCGGATTATGGGTACTGGCCGGCTTCATCGTTGGCTTCGATTCGGACGATGAGAGCATATTTGCCAGACAACTGGAATTCATCAATCAGACCGGCATTACCTGGGCTATGGCAGGTGTTCTGCAGGCACCACCCACCACCGCGCTGTTCGATCGAATGAAGCGCGAGGGACGTCTCATCGAGAATAGTCAGTCCACCACAAACTTCAGCCCGCCGAACTTTCGCACCACCATGCCCCTGCCGGTGCTGCTTCAGGGACTAGCCGGCCTTCTGACTGCGCTGTATACGCCGGAGGCTTTTTTCGGGCGGGCGTTCCGCTCGATCGAGTCGTGGCGGCCTCGTCCCACACAGCAACCTCCAGGGCTGCCTCTCTCCTACAATCTGCGCGTCCTGTTTTCTTCGATGTGGCGGCAGGGCGTCCGCTCGAATTACCGGTCCGCCTTCTGGCGATTTCTATGGACCATCGTTCGGAGTTGGGCGCGCCAGCCGGCGAAGCTGTGGCTTGGATATATGGTGCTGTTGTCTGCGCATCATTTTCTCAACTATGCAAAGGTGGCCGCGGAGGAACTTCAAGAACACTATCGCGCGGTGGTTGCCAGTGAGATCCCCGAATTCACTTCTGTCGGGTAAGTGCTGCAGGCCTTAGCGGGCCGCCTGGCGGTTCGCATCAGGCCGAGATCGGCCGGAACCGGCTCATCCCAGTTTCCCGAACATCTCGCAAACTGTCTCCACCCCACGCCGAAGCTCTGCCTCCAGTGTCAGCAAACTCACCACCAGCCAGCCATCCCCGCTGAACCCGAAGAAATAGCCCGGATGCACGGACACCCCGCACTCCTCGACCAGCCGCACCGCCAGATCTTCATCGGGGCCTATCGCCGGAACCCGCAGCACCGCGTACCAGCCCGCCTCGACCTCCAGCCGCGTCACCGCCGGAGTGTGTGACAAAACCTGATCTACATTCAGCAAATTCCGCCGCGTTCGAGCCCGAATTTGCGCCTGGATCGCGCCGCTCCCGGACAGCCACGTGCCCAGCGCGCACTGCACCGGCGCATTCATGGAGAGAAACGTATCGGCCACCACCTCCAGCCTCTCCAGTGCCGACCCCAACGTCCCCTCCGTTTCCCCTGCCGAAGACCCGAAGGCCGCAATCCATGCAGCTTTCATCTGCGGGAGTGCCGCAATCTTGCTGATTCCGCTCAAAATAAAGGTCAGTGCCGGATGCTCTCCGGTCGCAAAACTTAGACCTGCGTCTCCGGCCAGGCCGTAGTCCAGGAAAACTTCATCTACAATCAGCGCAAGCCCAAATTCCACGCAGATCCGCTCCAACTCCCGGCGCTCCTCCTCCCGGGTAAAGTGCCCCGTGGGGTTATTGGGATGCACCACGGCAATCGCCCGCGTCCGCGGCGAAATCCGCGCCCCCAGTCCCGTCAGGTCGATCTGCCACCCGTGGTCATAGAACAGCGGATACGGCACCAGCCGTACATCCTCAATCTGCGCCAGAAAATCGAACAGGGGATAGCTGGGCTGCGCGATCAGCACCTCATCCGCCGGGTCGCACAACAGCCGAAACAGCCAGCTGTATGCTTCACTGGTGCTGGTGGTCAGGAAAACTTGCTCCACCGCCACCGCCGCACCCCGCTCCGCGTAGTACCGGCATACCCCCTCGCGCGCACGCCGCATGCCTCGCGGATCGGGATCGTAGACCAGCGCCGCCTCGTCGGCCAGCGCTGCCAGAATGCCGGCCTCGTCGTAGCGGAAGCCGCACTGCGTCGGATTCGACGCCGTCAGGTCGATGATCGGCAGCTTAGCTGCCCGCCGTTCCCGCAGAGCGCGTGCAAGCGGGGTTTCCTGCACATCCCACCCTGTCCTCCGCGAAAGTCGCATCCCTCCATCTTTTCATAGAGGAAGAGAGCATCCCCTGCCCCCGGCGGGGATAATAGAAGCAGATTCTTTTCGAGGAGGAACTCGCTTGCCTATACGCGCTGTCATCTTCGACTACGGCATGGTCCTGAGTAATCCCCAGGATCCCGCCGCGCACCAGAACCTCATGGCCATCACCGGCCTCGCGCGCGAGGCATTCGAGCGTTTCTACTGGCGCTACCGTCACGAGTACGACCTTGGCAACCTCACCGGGCAGACCTACTGGGCCAAAGTTGCCCACGACGCCGGCCTCACTTTTACCCCTCAGCAGGTCGAAGCTCTTGTCGAAAATGACGTCCTGATGTGGGCATCCATCAATGAGCGCATGCTCGCCTGGGCCGCCTCTCTGCAGGACGCCGGCCTCGCGACCGCAATCCTCTCCAATATGGGCGCGGAACTGCTCCGTTACATGCGGCAGGAGTTCGCCTGGCTTGGCCACTTCAACCACCACACCTGGTCCTGCGAACTAGGCATCGCCAAGCCCGACCCCGCCATTTACACCTGGACATGCGAGCAGCTTAAGGTTCGCCCCGAAGAAGCCCTCTTCCTCGACGACAAGCCGGAGAACATCCGCGCCGCCGAGCAGGTTGGCCTCCACGCCATCCAGTTCCACACCGTCGAACAGTTGCGCGCTGACCTCGAATCCCGCGCTCTGCTCCCTGGGATGCCCTACCCCGGCGAAGACGAAGTCGTCGTACACGCATAGCCGAACCAGGCGCAGCTCTGGCCTTGCTGGCCCTCGGCTTAGTCGCGCGCCTGCTTTTGCGCCGGTTCCCGTGCGCTCGCAGAACCGTCCTTCGCCTTCTCGGCTACGCCGGCGCCTGGCACCGGCACCTGCTCCACAATCTCCACTGCGAACCCCTGCAGCGCCGGCACGTGGGTCGGCGTATTGCTCAGCAGCCGGATCCGGTGAATTCCCAGATCGGCCAGAATCTGTCCTCCCAACCCTACTTCCCGCAGAATCCGCTGATGCCGGTCCTCGTGCCGCTCTCGCGCTCGCGCCTCGCGATGAAAGACAATGCGCGCCGGCTCGACCGTTCGATCCACCTCAAAGCCCCGCCCTGCATTATGCAGATAGACCAGCGCCCCGCGCCCTGCCTCCGCAATCATCCTCAGCGCCCGCTGTACGGTGCGCTGGCAGTCGCACAGCGTCGTTCCAAACACATCGCCCGCCAGGCAATGCGAGTGCACTCGGACCAGAACGGGCTCTGCACCGGAGCCGGTCGCCTCGCTATCCTGTCGCACATCTCCGTACACCAGCGCGACGTGACTTTCCCCGCCATTCACTTCGCTCTCGTATGCAATCATGCGGAATTCGCCCCACTCCGTCGGCATGGGGCTTTCTGCCACACGGACAATGTAGCGCTCATGCTGCAGCCGGTAGCGGATCAGTTCCGCTACGGTCAGCATTTTCAGGCCATGTTCTTTGCAGAACTCTACCAGGTCCGGCACCCGCGCCATGGTGCCATCGTCCTTCATCACCTCGCAGATGACACCAGCCGGAATCAGCCCCGCCAGTCGCGCCAAATCGACCGACGCCTCCGTCTGCCCAGCCCGCACCAGCACCCCGCCCTTGCGCGCTCGCAGCGGAAACACATGCCCGGGCCGCGCCAGATCGTGCGCCGTCGAGCGCGGATCGATTGCTACTTTAATCGTGTGTGCCCGATCGTAGGCCGAAATCCCCGTGGTCACGCCTTCCCGCGCTTCGATGGTCTCGGTAAACGCCGTGCCGAATCGCGACGAATTTTGCTGCGTCATCGGTCCCAGCCGCAGATAATCCGCGCGCTCCTCGGTAAGCGTCAGGCAGATCAGCCCGCGGCCATGCTTCGCCATGAAGTTGATGGCTTCGGGCGTTACGTGCTCCGCCGCCAGCGTCAGGTCTCCCTCATTCTCGCGGTCCTCGTCGTCCACCACCACGATCATGCGCCCGGCCTGGATATCTGCCACCGCCCCCGCCACATCCGTCATCACCGAATCGTGCATAGTCTTATTGTCCGCCATTTGCCGCCGGCGATCACCCTGAAAGAGCAATCGCAGCGGCCCGCCGCAATCCAATCTGCTGCTGCCAGAGGCTTCATGAACAAAGCCCTGAGGATCGCGACCTAAGGAACAACAAGGCTGCCGGCGCAGCTCGCACGAGGCAAATGCTAACCGGGTTTTCGCTAACCGGCCCCTGGTTAACCGCTTCTTAGCGAACCGGCTCTTAACTGACCGCTGTTTCGCTAACCGGCTTTTAGTTGCGGCTACAGGTTCCTCAGATAATTCACGATCTCTGGATTCGTCCAGTCCTGCGCCCCAATGAACTTGCGGCGAACCACCCCGTTGGGCCCGATGACATACGTCTCCGGAGGCCGCGTGGTGTCGAAGGCGTGGTTCGATTGTTGCGACAAATCCAAAATCGTAGTGATCCCGTCGATGTGGTTATCCATCAGATATTGCCGATAGGCATTGGCGTCCTCGTCGAAGCTCACCGCCAGCACCACGATGTTCGGCATCTCCCGCTGCAGCCGCATCAGCGAAGGAAACTCCTCGAGGCAGGGCGGACACCAGCTCGCCCAGAAATTCAGTACGACAATTTTGCCGCGGTACTGTCCCAGGCTTACCGTCTGCGTTCCGTCGTGAATCGTGATATCCGGGGCCTGCTCCCCGACCTGCGCAGGATGGTTGCCCCGGTCGCATCCGGAGCCGGCAAGGATGAGCAGCAGAGCGAGGCTGAAAAGTGACTGGCGCATCACCTTTCTATAATAGTGAAGAGTTCCCGTGGACGCCGCCCCGCCTTTTACCCTCTCCGTGATCATCCCAGCCCGCAACGAGCAGGATTGCCTCGGCGCGTGCGTGCGCTCACTCGTCGATCAGCAGGAAGAGGGCTGGAGACTCGGCGCGGACTGGGAGATTCTGGTCGTCAACGACGGCTCCATCGACCGCACCCGCGACATTGCCTCCGGCTTCCCCGGCGTTACCGTGCTCGACGCGCCCGCTCTGCCTATGGGCTGGACCGGCAAAGCCAACGCCGCCTGGACCGGCGCCCAGGCTGCCCGCGGCACGTGGCTGCTCTTCACCGACGCCGACACCATTCACGCTCGCGGCCACCTGCGTCTGGCCCTCATCGAAGCCGACCGCCACAACGCCGGCATGCTCTCCTACTCGCCCGGTCAGATCGTCAGTGGTTTCGCCCAGCGCGCCGTCATGCCGCTCATCTTCAGCGAACTGGCCGTGACTTATTCCCCTGCGAAGGTCAATGATCCCGCCCGACCCGTCGCCGCAGCCAACGGTCAATTCCTGCTGGTCCGCCGCGACGTCTACGACAAAATCGGCGGCCATGAAGCCGTCAAAAGCGTCATTCTTGAAGACGTGGAGCTGGCTCTGCTCGCCAAGCGTCGCAAGTTGGGCCTGCGTTTCCGCTA
The DNA here is from genome assembly GCA_963825195.1 of uncultured Acidobacteriota bacterium. GTDB lineage: Bacteria > Acidobacteriota > Terriglobia > Terriglobales > Acidobacteriaceae > Palsa-343. Next base: position 12,620 of record CAWGSD010000002.1, on the reverse strand, counting down.
CGCCCCGGAAGCCGTCTCCGCCCACATGTATCGCAGCTTTGGGGCGATGTGGGAGGGCTGGACCAAGAATCTGGCGCTGCTCTTCAACAACGCCCTGGCGCTGGCTGGCATGCGCCTGCTGCAGCTCGGCGTGCTGGTCGCTGTGCCCCTGCTCATCTGGTTTTTCTGGTGGCAAATGCATCAGCCGAGCCGCGCCGCCAGCGGGGTGCTGGGTCCTCAGATGGCCATCGCCGCACTGCTGCTGGTCTGGCTGCGAGCGCTCTGGGGCCTCTACAGCCGTGTCTCCAAATCGAACTTTCCCTTCCGCGATTACGTCCTTGCGCCCCTGGGCATCCCACTCTACGCCGCCCTCCTCTGGCAAAGCTGGTTTCGCCACACCGTGGTCAGGCAGGTAGTCTGGAAGGGCCGGGAACTGAAGACTGCCCGAAGATGACAGCTATGATTTTGTTGACCCGCAAGGCCGAATTTTCCGCGTCCCACTTCTACTGGAACGACGCGTGGACCCCCGAAGAGAACCAACGCGTCTTCGGCAAATGCGCCAATCGTAACGGGCACGGTCACAATTACACCCTGGAAGTCACCGTCGCTGGCGAGGTTGATCCCGTTACCGGCTTCGTCGTCGACCTCAAACAGCTGAAGGATGTCATGGACAGGGAAGTGATCGTTGCCTACGACCACCGGCACCTTAACCTCGAGGTTCCCGAGTTCAAAACCGCAATACCCACGACCGAGAACATCGCCGTGGCCATCTGGCGCCGCCTCGACGGCAAGATCCCCGGAGTCCGCCTGCATCGCGTGCGCGTCTACGAACTGCCCGACCTCTTCGCAGATTTTTACGGTGAAGCATGAAGGCCTATCTTGGCCGCCGCTACCGGCTTAGCGCCTCGCACCGCCTCTTCTCTGCGTCCTTCAGCGACGCGCAGAATCAATCAGTGTATGGCAAGTGCGCGAATCCCCACGGGCATGGACACAATTACGTCGTCGAAGTCATCATCGGAGGCACTATCGATCCCGGGACCGGCATGGTCGTGAATCTGGTTGACCTCGACACGTGCGTGGACAGGGAGGTACTGCAACCCTTCGACCACGTGAATCTGAATACGCTTCAAGCTTTCCGCGGCGTCGTTCCCACCACCGAAAATCTCTGCATCGAGATCGAACGGAGGCTGCGCAGGGCTTTACCCCGGGCGCAGAGGCTGACGGTGCGCGTCGAAGAGACCTCTAACAACTTTTTCGAGTTCAGCAGCGACCGCGCCTCTGCTCCCGCATCTCAAACGAGGCAGGCAGAAGGACAAAGGTAAACCCATGGCAAGAGCAACATTCCACCCGGCTGAACCGCCGGCCAAAGACAAGCTGGACGCCGAGATCATCGGCACCACCGGCCTCGAGCATGTCTCCACTCAGGATATTTATCGCGAGATCATCCGCCGCTACGATGATGATCCCACCCGCGACGGCTTGGAACGCACACCCGAGCGCATGGAGAAGGCCATCGAATTCCTCACCAAGGGCTACAAAGAAGATCCGAATGCGATCCTGCGCGGCGCCCTCTTCGACGTCGACTACGACGAGATGGTCATCGTAAAAGACGTCGAAATGTACTCCCTCTGCGAGCACCACATGCTGCCCTTCTTTGGCAAAGTGCACGTAGCCTACATTCCCAACGGCAAGGTGATCGGCCTCAGTAAAGTGCCGCGCCTCGTGGAAGTCTTCGCTCGCCGCCTGCAGGTGCAGGAGCGGATGACGCGGCAGATCGCTGAAGCCATTCAGGAAGCCATCCATCCTCAGGGTGTGGGCGTGGTCATCGAGGCGCGCCATCTGTGCATGATGATGCGCGGCGTCGAGAAGCAAAACTCCTCCACCGTCACCTCGGCCATGGTCGGCGTCTTTCAGAAGCAGAATACCCGCGCGGAGTTCCTTTCCCTCATCCGGGAGCGCGCCAACGCACAGTTGTGAACGGGCTGCTCGTCGTTGACAAGCCGGCCGGCATCACTTCGCACGACGTGGTGGCGCGGGTGCGCCGCGCTACGGGCGAGTCCTCCATCGGCCACCTCGGCACCCTCGACCCCATGGCCACCGGCGTTCTGCCCCTGCTGCTCGGTAAGTACACGCGCCTCGCGCAGTTCTTCAACGCCGGCGAGAAGGCCTATACCGGGACCATCCGCTTCGGCTTTGCCACCGACACCTATGACGCCGAAGGCCAACCCGTGGGCGAGCCGCAGCCCGTCGCTCTGACGCTGGAATCTCTTCGCAAAGAAGCTGCGCGCTTCCGCGGCACCATCGAGCAGATGCCGCCGCCCTACTCGGCCAAAAAAATTCAGGGAAAGCCTGCCTACAAGCTGGCGCGCGAAGGGAAAACGCCCGAGCTGAAGCCGGCCCGCATCACCGTCGAACTGTTTACTATTGACTCGCTCCACGGCGATGCCGCCAGTTTCACCATGACCATCTCCGCCGGCGGCTATGTCCGCTCCATCGCCCATGAAATGGGCCAGTCGCTCGGCTGCGGAGCTCATCTGGCCAGCCTGCGTCGCACCGCCGCCGGTCCTTTCACTCTGGAGCATGCCCTGCCGCTCGAAGAAGTCGAAGCCCTGAGCGTGGCTGGTGCCCTCCAGCGGCACCTGCCTCATCCGCGAACCTTGTTGCCGGAGATGCCCGCCGTCACCGCCGACGAGCACACCATCGGCCGTATTCGTAACGGTATGCAGATCAATTTGCCCGAATACTCCGGCGCTGCTCAGGTAAAGATCTTCGCCGGACAGCGCGAACTGGCAGCTGTCGGCCGCCGCATTGCCGGCACTCTGTTTCAGCCCTTTGTCGTTTTGCTATAGGACTTGTGCGGAGCGGCCCACGGTCTCGCAGCCGCTGGTGCGGGCCTGCGGCTGCGATCCTGACGACCGGATTTACGACCGCCGTGCGGCGTTGTGCTTGTCGCGATAGATGGCGCGCGAGGTCCGGTTCTGCCGGCGAGTCAGCGTGGCGCGATCTGCCCGGGTCAGATGGCCGTTATCGGCTCTCCGCATGGCGTGCTCTTCGTGATTGATCGAAACCTCGCGACGCTCCAGATTGCGCGTCTCGCGCGCGGTGAGTTGACCGCTGCGTACGCCCTGCCCGATGCGCTCCTGCTGGTTCTGTTTGCGCTGGTTGATTGTCGGCGCGCTCTGGCACATGCCAAGCGTGGTCGAAAGGCCGAGAACTGCGGCAGTAAAAATAGTGAGTTTCATAGCGTGGGTCTCCTTCGTCTTCCTGCGGCCGGCTTGTTGCGATCTTTCCTTGCCGGCCGCGCTCACACGAGGAAACACACCGCCTGCGCGATAGTTGCTGCCTATTTGTGCAGCATCGGCAGCAGCAGCGGCAGAAAATTGTTGGCCAGCAGCGCCGCGCCTTTTGCCGTGGGATGAACCCCGTCGTCCTGGATCGCGCCCGGCACGGTGTACACGTTGGCGTACAGCTCGGGCAGCAGCGGCACGTGATATTTTGCCGCGATCAGGTGGTACGTCTCATCGAATTGGTGGATGTAGTCGGCGCCGTAATTCGGTGGCAGCGTAATTCCCGCCAGCAGCACCTTGCTGCCGCTCTGCAGAATGGTGGAAACAATGACGCCCAGATTACGCCGCGTTTCATCGATGGGCACCCCGCGCAGTCCGTCGTTGCCGCCAAACTCCACGATCACCACCGCCGGATGCAGCCGCAGCACGTCTTTCAGCCGGTCCACCCCGTCTTTACTGGTATTGCCGCTGATGCCCGAATTGACAACGCGGTAGTGATAGCCACGGCTGTTGAGCACCGCCTGCAGATCGTCGGGATAGCTGTGGCCTGGTTCGACCCCGTACCCCGCCGTAATGCTGTCGCCAAAGCAGTCAACCACGGGAACAGACCGCACCGGCGCAGCGTAACAGAGTAGAGGCAGCCAGAGCAGCGCGGCGGCAAAAATCGCAATTCGGCGCAACACACCGTTAGTCTAACAATCAGGGAACCTGAAGAAGTGACCCGGGGAGAGCGAATGATCGAGGTGCGAGGGCTGAAGAAGTCCATTCGGAATGGATCGCGAACGGTGGAGATTCTGCGCGGCATCGACCTCTCCATTCCGCGCGGGCAGTTTGCCGCCATCATGGGAGCCAGCGGCAGCGGCAAAAGCACCCTGCTCGGTCTCCTCGCCGGCCTCGATTCGCCCAGCGAAGGCGAAGTCATCCTCGACGGCATCTCCATTAGTCACCTCGAAGAAGACAAGCTCGCCGAGGTGCGGGGCAGCCGCATCGGCTTCGTCTTTCAGTCCTATCAGCTCATCCCCACCCTCACTGCACTCGAAAACGTTATGCTCCCGCACGAGCTGAACGCGCGCGGCGATGCCCGCGGCAAGGCTGAAGCCCTGCTGAGCACCGTTGGACTCGCGGACCGGCTCCACCATTACCCCGTCCAGCTCTCCGGCGGCGAGCAGCAGCGCGTCGCTCTTGCCCGCGCCTTTGTGCTCGAGCCGCCCATCGTCCTGGCCGACGAGCCCACCGGCAACCTCGATTCGAAGAACGGCCAGCACGTACTGGAACTGCTTACCGAGCGCCAGCGCGAATCGCAAACCACGCTGGTCATGGTCACGCATGATCCGCAGATTGCCGATCGCGCTGACCGCCGCATCCAGCTACGCGACGGCCTGGTCGTCGCCGATCAGCTCCGCACGGATTCCGGCGAGTTCGACCCCCAATCGAGTGAATCCATCCCGGAGCGAGCGCGATGAAGCCCGCACTCCCCTGGTCCACCGCCTCCCGCATCGCCTGGCGCGAACTGCGCGCCGGCAAGACTAAATTCCTCTTCGTCCTGCTCTCTGTCGCGGTGGGCGTCGCTGCGCTCACCGGCGTCCGTGGATTCAGCCAGTCCTTCCAGCGCGCGCTCCTGCTGCAGGCGCGCAGCATCATGGCCGGCGACCTTTCCGCGCGCATGTTCCGCCAGGCAACGCCCGAAGAGAACAAGCAGCTCGAAGCACTCGCCGCGCAGGGCGTGCGCCGCACCGTCGTCACCGAAACCGTATCCATGGCCATGGTGCAGAGCGATCCTGTGCCGCTGCTCGTCACTCTCAAAGCCGTCGACCCCTCGCAGTATCCCTTCTACGGAAACGTGATTCTCGCGCCTGCCTCCAGCCTGCGCGATGCGCTCACTGACTCAACCGTCGTCGTCGACGACAACCTCCTCGTCCGCCTCCGCGCCAAAGCCGGGGACCAGCTCAAGATCGGCGGTCGCTGGTTTCGCATCGCAGCCGTCATCGTGCGCGAGCCCGACCGCATGACCGCCGGCGTCGGCCTCGGACCGCGCGTCATGATGACCCGCCAGGCCATGGAGGAAACCGGCCTCCTCCAGCCAGGCAGCCGTGCTACCGAGCGCTACCTCTTTGCCATCGGAGACAAACAGAAAGTTGCCGACGTCCGCGCGCAAATCGAGAAGATCCTGCCCGAAGCCCAGGTCACCGATTTCCGCGAGACCAGCCCCGCCCTCACCGAGGGCGTCGATCGCGCCACCGGCCTGCTCAGCCTCATCTGCCTCGTGGCCATGGTGCTGGGCGCGATCGGCGTAGGCATGGCCATGCGCGCCCACCTGCAGCAGCGGATCGAAATTCTCGCCATCATGAAGTCCATCGGTGCCCGCTCCGCCGACATCCTCCGCATCTATTTGTTACAGACACTGTTCCTTGGCATTGTCGGAGCGCTCATCGGTATTGTCCTCGGCGTTGGCGTCGAATACGCCTTCCCAGCGGTCCTCGGCAAATTGCTTCCCATCCACCCTGACATTCGCCTGCCCCTGAATCCCGTCCTCGCTGCCCTCGGCACCGGCATCCTCACCACCGTTCTCTTCTGCCTGCCGCCGCTGCTCGACGTGCGCCTCGTTCGCCCCAGCCTGGTGCTGCGCAAGATGGTCGAATCCGGCGACGGTGCGGGATGGCGCGGCTGGCTGCGCGAGCATAAGCTTCAGTTCGCCTCCGTCATCATCATTCTTGCGGGACTCGGCGGCATCGCTGCCGCGCTCTCCGACTCGCTGCTCGTCGGCAAATGGTTTGCCGCCTGCCTCAGCGGACTGCTGCTCTTCATCCTCGCCCTCTCCGCGGTCACCCTGCGTACGCTCCGCGCTTTTCTCTCCCGCACCCGTCTGCACCTGCACTCGGCGGTGCGCCATGGCCTCGCTAATCTCTACCGCCCCGGCAATCAGTCCGCGGCGGTCCTTGCGGCTCTGGGAGCCGGCGTCATGCTCATCCTCAGCGTCTTTCTTATGCAGCGCTCCATCGTGGGCGCCCTGCACGAAGATGTAAAGCCCGATACTCCGAACCTCTTCCTTATCGACATGAGCACCGACGAACTGCCAGGCATCCGCGCTCTGCTCGAAAGGCAGGCCGGCGTCATCCACCAACTGGAAGCGGTTCCTGTCGTGTCAGCCCGCATCGACTCCATCGACGGCACACCCGTCGATCAGCTCCGTGTGAAGAATTACCCGAAGCGTCTGCTGCGCTCCGTCTCCGTCACCTGGTCCGACGAAGTTCCCGCGGGCACCAAAGTCGCGGAAGGGAGGTGGTGGTCCGCCAAAGACCAGACCGGCCTGGCTGTGGTCGATCGCGTTGCTGATCGCCTGCACCTCAAAGTCGGCTCGCAGATCACCTTCATGGCCGGCGAGAAAGAAATCCCGGTCAAAGTCACCGCAATCTACAAAATCATCGGTGAGCACGCCTTCGCGCGCAGCGAATTTATCCTTCCCCACGCGCTCCTCGCCGATCAGCCCGCTGTCTGGTACGGCGACGTCCATGCGAAGCCCGAGGCCATCCCTGCGGTCGAGCGTGCTCTCTTTGCTGTCTATCCCACGGTGACCGTTATCAACATCGCCGACATCCTCGACACTATACAAAGCGTCGTCGATCAGATCACCATGGTGATCCGATTCCTCGCTGCTTTCTCCATCCTCTCCGGCCTCATCATCCTCGCCTCCAGTATCGCCAGCACTCGCTTCCGGCGCATCCGCGAAGTGGTCGTGCTCAAGACCCTGGGAGCCACCCGGCGGCGCATCGCAACCGTCTTCAGCGTCGAATTTGTGGTGCTGGGCCTGCTGGCCGGCGCCGTCGGTGCCGTCTTCGCCAACGTGCTTACTCGCATCCTGCTCCATAAAATGGACGTGGCCTTTCAGCACAATGTCCGCGGATCTCTGGCCGCTGTCGCCGGTACCGCCGTTCTCGCCGTCGCCACCGGCTGGATCGCCAGCTTTCATATCCTGGGACAGAAGCCGCTCGAAGTTCTGCGCGAGGAGTAAGACCGCCGGAGACCATCCACTACGGCTCTCATGAGCCGCGGCGCGTCGGGATGCTACAGTGTTCGCTGAAGCTTCATGGCTATTTCCGACGATCTTGCCCGTATCGCCCTGCAGGAACAGCAACTGCAGCTCTCTGCCTTCGATGAAGTAACTGCGTGGCGGCTCGGCTCGCGCCTGCACGCGATGGCCACCGAGCGCACTCTGCGCATCGTCATCGATATTCGCCGCCCCGCGCAGCCGCTCTTCTACGCCGCCATGCCGGGCACGACTCCCGACAATCCGGAATGGGTCCGCCGCAAGAGCAACGTCGCGCTGCGCTTCCACCGCAGTTCCTATGCGGTAGGCCTCAAGATGGAGCAGAAGCAATCCACGCTGTCCGAGCGTTACGGCTTGCCCCTGACCGATTACGCCGCCCACGGCGGCAGTTTCCCGCTGTGCGTACACCATGCCGGCGTTATCGGCGCAATCACCGTCTCCGGACTTCCGCAGCGCGCCGACCACGAACTGGTCGTTGAAGCCCTCTGCAACGAGCTGGGCCGAAACTACGAGAATCTGCGCCTCGAATAATGCCTGGATCGTACGAAATAGAATTCTCCGGAGCAGGCAGGAGCCGAGAACCATTTGCCGGAAACAAGGTCATTTCACTTTTCGAAATTGGTGAACTCTAATGTCCAACGCCCACCCCGATTCCACATCTCGAACTCGTAAAGTCGGGGCCCCACCGGATAAGTCCGTCACCTCTGTGCGGCGGCCATGTGCAGCGTTGTGACGAACTGGATGCCGACAATGTGATCGTCGCTTGAGTTGCCGCTCGTGTAATGGCGAAGCTCGTAGCCGAACTTGAGGAGCTGGAAGCGATTGGTGCGGTATGTGGAGGCGACCTCAAGACTGCGCGCACCAGATCCGGCGGAGGGGTTGGTGAATCCGGCGCGGGCAGCAAGAGACCAGCGCGGAGCGAGCACCTGCCTACCCTCCACATAGCCTGCCGATTCACGGAATGCGGGAATGACGGTGTAGTGCATGACAAACCGTTGCCACTCACCCTGCATTGTGGTATGCCGACAGGTCCATGCCGCATCGGCGCCCACGCCATGAGAAGGAAGCTTACTGGGGTTAGACTCACCGGGCAGGAAGTACTCGTCGTGGCGATCGAGGTAAGGTCCGCGATATGCAGACGCTCCTACGCGAAGGCCCTGGCGAATGGTGTAGCCACCACCACCGGCCCAGTTGCCGTATTGGTCGCGGGCAAACAGGCTGCGCGGATTCGACGGAGAGGAGTTGGCGAACTGCAGGCGGCCGTCCCACTTGCCGCGGGTGACATCGATTTGCGCGCCGGCGAGACCGAGAAAGGAAACGGGCGCGTAGTAATAGCCATATTCCAGCGGCATATCGATGAGGGCATTGTCGGCATCGTCGTAGCGCAACAGAAAGGACCCGAAGGCCGATGAGAGCACGCCGGAACGCACCAGCAGAGAACCCTTGTCGGAGACCCGCGCGTAGTTCAGAGTGGCCTGCAGGATATAGCCTTTTGCTCCATAAGACGTCGTGGAGAGATCGCCGTAGAAATAGGGCCGGGTGACGAACTGGTACGCCCCGGAAGCACTCCAGTTCCCATTGAGTTTCCAGTTTGGATAGAGGATGGAGCGGAATCCCGCCACTACTGGTGATCCGGAGCGAGGCGGGTCGGTGAGTTCCGGCGATGCGATGGCTTCGCCGGTGATCGTGCCACGAAGATCAAGCCCGGAACCGGCTTCTTCCTGGCCGAAGACTGGGGAAAGACAGGGGGCTGTCCAGAGCAGACACAACAGGAGGAGGACGTGTCTGCACAGCGTCATACGACACCTGCGAGGTCAGTGAGTGGCGCTGGATGCCCGGAGAATCCCAGGGCCGGAAGCGCGGCGCCGTCCTCGAACAGGGTGAGCAAGGACTCCACGATCCGGGGATCGAACTGGCGACCGGTATTCTCCCGCAGGATCGAGACGGCTCTCTCGTGTGTCAGCGCGCGGCGGTAGGAGCGATCGGTGGTCATAGCGTCGTAGGCATCGGCCACGTGAATGATGCGGGCGTCGATGGGGGTTTCTTCGCCGGACTGTCCTTTGGGATAGCCGGTCCCGTCCCAATTCTCGTGGTGCAGTTCGACGGCGGAAAGATAGGGCGCGAAGCCGTGAACGCCTTCGAGAATGCGACGGCCTATACCCGGATGTTCCCTCACGACAGCCCATTCTTCGTCGGTGAGGCGGCCCGGCTTCTGAAGCACGCGGTCGGCGATACCGATTTTCCCAATATCGTGAAGGAGCGCTCCAATGCGGATGCGCGCCACGTCTTCGGCGGGCAGGCCAAGAGCCGCGGCCAGCGCGCACGACAGATGACAGACGCGCCAGCTGTGGCCGGATGTGTACTGATCGCGGGCGTCGAGGGCGCTGGCCAGAGAACCAACAAATTCGAGATACGCTGTCTCCAGGCTTTCTCCGGCGGTGCGGACAGAGGTGGCTGCATGGTTGTAGATTTCGATGAGTTCGCGAATCTCGACAATGGTGGAAGGCGGCGCGCGAAATTCGACGAGGACACCGGTTGCGACAGCTTGACGCAGGTGGGATACGACGGCCGCGAGGGGCTGCACGATCGAGCGCGACGAACCGAGGCTGCAAAGCAGCGCGATCAGGGCGCTGACTATCCCCAGAGTGAGAAAGAGGCGTCGGAGCCGAGTCTGAACGGGAACGAGAGCGCGATCCACGTTCTCGAGGGTTCGAAGCAGATAGCCGTTGCCCCAGGACTGCATGGGCAGCGAGACCCAGTGATCGCCGCGGAGCTGCAGGTCGCATTCGGAGACCCTGCCGCAGGATGCGAGGGCGTCGTCGAGAGATTGCAGAGCGATGCCTGAAAGGTTGGACTGAATGACTTTGCCGTTGCGCATGAGAACGGCGGCGGTGGTGAATTCGGAAAGGTCGAAATATTCACCAACGGAGAGAGACCCCAGGTTCTCGTCTTCCTGATCGAGGGCAATGGAGGCCACCTGGAAAGTGCGCCCTTCGAAGTTCAGGAGGCCGGCAGGAATGCGATCAAGTGCAGCCGGATTAAGGGGCACCAGTTCCGTTGCGGATGAGGAACCGGCAGCGGCCTGCCGCACGACAGCGGCTAGCGGCGAGCCATTGGGGCCTGAGACAAGAAGGAAGTCGAAGCCCATGTGTTCGCCTAGCTCGCGGAGCTGATCTTCCACAGTCCGGCGCGCTGCATCATTACCGCGGTTGGACAGCAGGAGCTGCATTCCCGCCTTAAGAGCCGCGTTCTCTCCTGCGATTTTGAGAAAGCGGCTGTTCTGAAGATCGCCTTTGGCGTGGATTTTGGCGATTGCCTGCTGATTCTGCCGCAGTGACCCGCGCAGACCATCCCGCACCGCCGCGTGCACGAAGCGCTGGATGGTCCAGAAGCTGCCGCCGAGCAGGACGGCAAAAGATACAAAACAGATAAGAAAGGCGCGGGTGCTGAAGCGGGTGATCACTGCGATGTCCCGACGGATGAGGCGTCATCTTTGCCCGAAGACTCCTCCTGCCCATGATCGGCCTCGAGAGGAATGAAGAAGTCAACCGTGGCATCGTGGCCAGGTTCCACCACAATCGATTTGCGAAATAGGCCGGCGTATTTGTGCCAGGCGACGACGGTATATCTACCCGGCGGGACATCGGGAATGCGGTACTGGCCGGATGGATCGGAGCGCGCGTACCAGCGGTTCGGCGTGACCACAACGGTGGCGGTCATGTTGGGGTGGAGGTGGCAATAAACGTCAACGACTCCAGCTCGGGGAAACTGGACAGTACGCGATTCGCCTTTATCGTAACTGCCGAGATCGAATGATATGGGTTTGGACAGGGAGAAGATGTTGTGGAAGATCGGATCCTCATTGGGGAAGACGACCGCCGATCCCGCGGGGATGACCACCAGATCGGGCGAAAAGCGGCGGTCGATTTGTGCGATGCGCGCGGTGATACGCTGCCCGGGCTCGTCCTGAGGAGCGGGCCCTTCCAGATAAACGATGACACGAGATCGCTCGAACGCCAGCGGATCCTGCTGCTCTGTGTCCTTTCCCAGCTGCACGATGGCGCCACGCTGATAAACCGGTACGGTAGCGGTGACGCTGCGCCTGGTCAGCCGCTTCTTGATGAGGATCGTGCCTGTGATATTTTCAGCGCCGGCGGACCATGCCAATACGGCAAGCGCAATCAGAACGCCGAGACGTTTCACTTGCATAGAGTGCATGCCTCAGGAGCCGATCCCACTGATCGTGCGCTCGTCTGTCTGTAATCGAGGCGCGCCGCCTTTAGCGGAATTCAGGCGCCAGTCTAGGCCGCAGGAGCAGGTCAGCCAATACCACTATCCGGGGACCTTGGCTAACGAAAGCGACGTGGATGATCGTGTGTTGGAGAGGATCTGAACAGGTGCTGGGTATGGCGACTCAGCAATTTGCCCCCCGCCACCAACACGGAGCCTTCAAAGGTTCGAGCCGTCGGCCATGCTCGCCGCTAATTCCGCCTGATTTAGCTCACTCGGATCGCGCTCGCCTACCCTCACCGCCCTCGCCGACCGTGACGGGCGCGAGCCGGATGCACGCCTTCTGTCTCCCCCGCCGCCGGGTTGAACTCCATCGGCACGCGCCGCACGACGTGATCCTCGATCCAGTGCGCATCCCACCACTCCTTCGGATCGATCTGCACTCCGTCCAGCAGCATGCTGAAGTGGATGTGGTCCCCGGCGGCCATACCTGTCATCCCGCTCTGCCCCAGCGCCTGGCCTTTCTTCACCATGTCGCCCTCGTGCACCGCAATGTTGCTCAGGTGCCCGTAGAGCGTCATCAGCCCGTACCCGTGATCGAGCACGACGCAGTTGCCGTAAATCCCCAGCGGCGCCGCGTACACCACCCGCCCGTCATTCGACGCTTGCACGCCCACGTGCTGCGTCACCGCCAGGTCGTAGCCAAGGTGCACCTGCTGATCGATCTTCTGGCCGTGATAGATGTAGTTGCGCACATCCGCAAAAGTCGACTCCGCCTGCGAGTGCGGCTGCCGCTGGAACACCTGCGACCACAGGAAATGGTCCGCAGTCTTCGTCCGCAGATCAAAGAGCGTTTGGTTATTCGCCTTCCGCATTTGGCTGTTGATCTTCACGAACCGAGCTACCGGATCACCGCTTCCGTTCGGATCCAGTTCGTTGACTACCTTGTTCAGAAATGCATCGCTGACCTGCAGGTCGTGTGTCGTATAGTGCGGTTGCTCCTTCTTCGGGAACTGATAGACCATGGCTCCTGTCGACTCGTTACCCGGCCCCGCCGACGCGAACACCAGCGGCACTGT
>CAWGSD010000001.1:0-2665386 GCA_963825195.1 uncultured Acidobacteriota bacterium | reverse complement strand
CGAGAAGGAGCTGATCCACAAGGACGTGAAGCCTGCAAATGTTCTCGTTAATCCCGCGACGGGTCGGGCTAGGCTCATGGGTTTCGGGATTGCTTCGCGCCTTCCGCGCGAGCGCCAGGCGCCCGAACCTCCTGACTTCATAGCCGGAACACTCGCCTACATGGCCCCCGAACAGACCGGGCGAATGAATCGCTCGATCGATTCGCGAAGCGATCTTTATGCGCTCGGGGTGACGCTTTACGAGATGGTCACCGGGACTCTTCCATTCACGGCGACCGATCCGATGGAACTGGTGCACTCCCATATCGCGCGACAGCCGGTGCCGCCAGGAGAGCGGTTGAACGATTTACCGGGCCCGGTTTCGGCAATCGTGGTGAAATTGCTCGCCAAAACGGCTGAGGAGCGATATCAGACAGCAGCGGGTGCTGCGAGCGATCTTCGGCGCTGTCTTGATGAATGGGAAACGAGGGGTTGGATTGATGAGTTTCAGCTTGGCGAATACGACACGCAGGACCGGCTGCTGATTCCAGAAAAATTGTACGGGCGAGCATCTGAAATTGAGACCCTCCTCGCTGCTTTCGACCGCATCGTTGCCGGCGGCCGACCGGAGTTGGTGCTCGTTTCTGGATACTCCGGCATTGGCAAGTCATCCGTTGTCAATGAACTCCACAAGCCGCTTGTTCCGCCACGGGGCTTGTTTGCGTCAGGCAAGTTCGACCAGTACAAACGCGATATTCCTTATGCCACTTTGGCGCAGACTTTTCAGAGCCTCATACGCCCTTTGCTAAGCAAGAGCGAAAAGGAGCTGAGTAAGTGGAGAGATGCCCTTCGTGAAGCGTTAGATCCAAACGGACAGCTCATTGTGGATCTGGTTCCCGAACTGAAGCTCATCATAGGAGAACAGCCACCGGTTCCTGAGCTTTCGCGGCAGGATGCGCAGGGCCGCTTCCAACTGGTGTTCCGTCGATTTATCAGCGTATTCACACGGGAACATCCGCTGGCCGTGTTCTTCGACGATTTGCAATGGCTCGACGGGGCGACGCTCGATTTGATTGAGGATCTGTTGACCCAGCCGGACGTGCAAAATTTGATGTTGATCGGCGCCTACCGGGACAATGAGGTTAATCCTACCCATCCGCTGATGCGCAAGCTCGAAGCGATCCGCCAATCTGGTGCGATAACGCAGGACATCGTACTTGCGCCTCTAGCTCGTGAAGACCTGCGGCAATTAGTTGCCGATTCTCTCCGTTGCGAACCGGAGCGCGCCGAACCGCTGGCGCAACTGATCCAGGACAAGACTGCAGGCAATCCATTTTTCGCCATTCAGTTCTTTTCTGCGCTTGCCGAGGAGAACCTGCTCATCTTTGATCACGGCGAACGCCGATGGTCCTGGGACCTGAATCGCATTCACGCCAAGGGTTACGCCGACAATGTGGTAGACCTCATGGTTGGGAAGTTGAAACGGCTGCCCGTTGAAACCGTGAATGCCTTAAAGCGACTCGCCTGTCTCGGCAACAGCGCCGAGTTCGCCCTGCTGGCATTGGTGTACGAGGTTTCGGGGGAGGAACTGCATAGCGATATACAGGAAGCGCTGCGAACCGGACTCGTTCTCCATTCAGAAGGCGCTTATAGGTTCCTCCATGACCGCGTTCAGGAAGCAGCCTATTCCCTTATTCCGGAACATTTGCGCGCCGAGGCGCATCTCCGAATCGGCAGGCTGCTGGCAGAGCACACTCCTCACGAGAAGCGCGAGGAGGCGATCTTCGAGATCGTCAATCAACTGAACCGCGGCGCGGCCTTGATCACCTCACAGGACGAGCGCGAGCAACTGGCCGAGTTCAATCTGATTGCGGGCAAGCGGGCCAAGGCTTCTTCTGCTTACGCCTCAGCCCTCAACTATCTCATCGCGGGTGCGGCACTGTTGCCGAACGACTGTTGGGAGCGCCGGCCGGAGCTCATTCTCGCGCTGGAGTTGCACCGTGCCGAATGCGAGTTCCTGACTGGCCAACTGGCGACTGCGGAGGCGCGCTTGACCATGCTTTCATCTCGCGCTGCCAGTGGTATCGATCAAGCGGCCGTCGCCTGCGTGCGCGTTGACCTGTACACGACGCTCGATCGAAGCGACCGGGCGGTCGACGTCTGTCTCGCCTATCTGCGTCTTCTGGGCACAGACTGGTCGCCGCATCCACCGGAAGAACAAGCACGACGCGAATACCAGCGTACCTGGTCACTGCTCGGAAGCCGTGCGATTGAGGAACTCGTCGATCTGCCGTTGATGAGCGATGCATTATCCCTCGCAACCCAGGATGTGCTGACCAAGGTCGTGCCGGCGGCCCTGTTTACTGACCCTAATTTGCTTTCGCTCGCAATCTGCCGGATGGTGAATCTCAGTCTAGAGCACGGCAACTGCGATGGATCGTGCTTCGCTTATGTGTTCCTTGGCATGGTCGCCGGGCCTCATTTCGATAATTATGACGCTGGCTTCCAGTTCGGCCGGCTCGGGTATGCGCTGGTCGAAAAGCGCAGTCTGCATCGTTATCGGGCTCGAACATACATGTCGTTCGGCAGCATGGTTATGCCATGGACGAGGCACGTTCGGACGGGTCGTGATCTGGTACGTCGTGCGTTTGATGTCGCGAACAGAACCGGCGACCTAACCTTCGTGGCCTATAGCTGCAACAACCTGAATACAAATCTTCTCGCAGCGGGAGATGCGTTGGCCGAAACGCAAGGTGAAGCCGAGCGAGGTCTCGAGCTTGCCCACAAGGCGCGATTCGGCCTGGTTATTGCGATCATTACTGCGCAGCTCCAACTGATCAGGACGCTTCGTGGTCTGACGCCGGCATTCGGATGTTTTGACGATGAGCAGTTCGATGAACGCCGCTTCGAACACGACCTGGCGAGCAAGGCGGATCTGGCGCTGGCGGAATGCTGGTACTGGATTCGGAAGCTGCAGGCTCGCGTGCTGGCGAGCGATTATCGTTCCGGAATCGACGCATCCTCAAAGGCTCGACCGTTACTTTGGACATCACCTTCCTTTTTTGAGACGGCGGAATATGAATTCTACAGCGGCCTTTGTCGGGCAGCATTGTGTGATTGCACATTGCCGGACGAACGCTGCCATCATTTCGAGGCTCTGGCCGGCCACTATCGCCAACTCAAGATCTGGGCAGCCAACTGTCCGGAAAATTTCGAGAACCGCACCGCGCTGGTGGGGGCAGAGATCGCTCGCCTGGAGGGGCGAGAACTGGATGCCGAACATCTCTACGAAAAGGCCATCCGGTCAGCACATGCAAACGGCTTTGTCCACAATGCGGCACTTGCAAATGAACTCGCCGCACGATTCTACGCAGCGCGTGGTTTCGAAAAGATCGCCAACGCGTATTTGCAGGACGCTCGGCACGACTATCTCCGTTGGGGAGCCAATGGCAAGGTGAAGCAGCTAGACCATTTGTATCCACACCTCGGGCAGGAAGCGCCCGCCCCCGGTCCCACGAGCACAACGGTGGCGCCGGTCGAACTCCTGTTATATCCAAACCTCAAGAACGAGCCCGCTCCCGGCCCCACGAGCACCATTGTGGCACCGGTCGAACTCCTGGATCTGGCGACGGTGATTAAAGTCTCGCAGGCAGTTTCGGGTGAGATTGTTCTGGAGAAACTGATCGACAGGCTCATGCGCGCGGCAATCGAGCACGCAGGCGCCGAGAGGGGTCTCCTGATTGTTCCGCGAGGTGACGAACTGCAGATAGATGCGGAGGCAACCGCCAGCGGAGAGAACGTAACCGTGCATCTGGTAGACAGCGCCCACGCTCCAGCCATACTGCCGGAGTCGCTCATTCGGTATGTAATACGCACTCAGGAGATCGTGATTCTCGATGACGCATCATCTCGGAATCCGTTTTCTGCCGATCCCTACATCATTCAACATCGGGCCCGTTCCATTCTCTGTTTGGCATTGATTAAGCAGGGCACACTCATCGGTATTCTTTACCTTGAAAACAATCTGACACCACACGTTTTCACTCCTGACCGGGTCACAGTGTTGAAGGTTCTTGCGTCGCAAGCGGCAATCTCACTCGAGAATGCTCGGCTTTATCGGGATTTCGAAGATCGCGAAGGGAAGATCCGGCGTTTGGTCGACGCTAACATCGTCGGGATCTTCATCTGGGATATCGGAGGTCGGATCCTGGAGGCGAATGAGGCATTTCTTCGTATAGTGGGATACGACGGGGAAGATCTCGCCTCGGGTCGCGTGCGCTGGACTGATCTGACACCCTCCGAGTGGCGAGAGCGCGACGAACACGTGGTGGCGGAACTGAAGGCAACAGGGCTAATTCAGCCATACGAGAAGGAATATTTCAGGAAAGATGGCAGCCGCGTGCCGGTGCTGGTCGCCGGCGCACTGTTCGAGGAGCAGGGCGGCGAGGGCGTTGCTTTCGCGCTTGATTTGAGCGAACAAAAGCGGGCCGAGGATGCGCTCCGACGCAGTGAAGCGTACCTGTTGGAAGCGCAAAGGCTGACCCACACGGGCAGTTGGGCATGGAGCCCCGACACCGACGTCAGGTATTGGTCGGAGGAATGCTACCGCGTTCTGGGTTTCGATCCACGGGATGGTCTGCCCCGTATGGAAGAACTCATCCAGCGGATTCATCACGACGACCAACCGGCGTTCCGGGAATCTGCCAGGAGGTCCAGGCATAGCAAGATGGACGAAGAAGTGGAGTATCGCGTTGTGCATCCCGGTGGCGCCGTGAGAAACATTCACAGCATTGGTCACCCTATTTTCAGCCCGAGCGGCGATCTCATTGAGTACACCGGCACGGTGATGGACATCACTGAACATAAAAGAGCAGAGGAGGAACTGCGCAGAAGCGAAAGAGAGCTTCGCGACGTTATTGATACCATTCCCTCAATGCTTTGGTCAGCGTCGCCGAGCGGAGAACTAACTCATCTCTCTCAAAGATTCCTTGAATACTGCGGGATCCCCCTAGATGAATTGGTTAATCGCGGGTGGGAGAGAGTCATTCATCCAGATGATCTGGAGGAGACCAGGAAGGCATTTTCGCTTGCAATTAGCTCTGAAGGGTCATACAGGGCTATACACCGCATGCGACGCGCAGATGGAGAGTACCGATGGCATCACTCGATGAGTGAACCAATGCGTGATCCCGACGGCAAGATCATTCGGCGGTATGGCCTTGCGATCGACATCGATGAGCGAAAACGAGCAGAAGACCATCTTCGCGACACGCGAGTCAAACTCGCGAAGGCTTCGCGATTGGCGACCGTCGCTGAACTTGCGGGCTCGATCGCTCACGAACTGAACCAGCCTCTCATGTCGATACTTGCAAACGCGCAGGCGGCGAAGAGGTGGTTGAATGCGGCTACGTCTAATACGATGGAAACGAATTCGTCGATCGAACGGATTATACGAGATGCCCGGGCGGCCGCCGAGACAATGCAACATATTCGGGCACTCTTCAAGCACGAGTCGTTTGATAAGAGAGATGTCAATATTCCGGCCATACTTCGTGAGGTTGTCCGAGTTGTACAGGAGGACCCAAAAAAGCGTGACGTACCCATCGAGTGCCACTTCGAAGAGTGTCTCCCTGTGGTTCATGTTGATCAGATCCAGATCCAGCAGGTTTTCATTAATCTGATTGTGAATGCAATCGAGGCGCTGGAGGGACGACAACTGACCCCGCTGGTCGTACTCCGGGCGGTTACAGAGTCGGACGGACTGTTAATTCAAGTGATCGATAACGGGCCGGGAGTCGTTGATCCGGACCAAATCTTCGACGCCTTTATGACAACAAAAGAGAAAGGCATGGGTATAGGCCTGGCCGTGTCACGCTCCATCGTTGAAGCCCATGGAGGACGGCTTTGGGCCGAGAATAACAAAGATGGCGGCGCAACCTTCAACGTAACTTTGCTGCACTTTCCTACGGGCCCCGCGGCGGCTTAAACCAAGACTGTGCTGAATCAGATCCGTTAGCGATCCGGTGGTCCCTCCTGCGTCCAGTAGATATAGATCGATCACTTGCCTGTGCCGATCGATCTCGAACTCGACGCGAAAAACAACCTTCGCTCCTGGACTGACCGAGGCAATCTCGATGGCGGGAGCTCGCTCAACCGGGCCCATATCGCGACCACGCAACTGGAAAACCACGAGGTACTCGCGACTGGGCTGCAGGAGGGCATTGGACTTGCAATCGATCATGCCAATCAGCGAGCCTTTACGCCAGAACTCGGTGGGGAAGTGCGCGTAGCTCCGCTCGAAGCCGACTCGCAATTCACGACGATCGCGAAGCCAGGGGCGCTAACCGGAATTGCTTACGTCGCATAAACGCCGAGGCTCGCCTTCCTGGTTTTCTGAACCGCGATCGTCAAGCCGGGATAGCATCCGGATGGTGGGCGACGCTGGGTTGCGATGACCGGGCGGCTTCGTAACTGGTACCGAATCTACTCAATGTCGAATTAATATCGCAAATGCTTCTCTTGAACCCGAAGCTGCAAATCCAGAGGTCCATGAGTAGCAGGAACATGTAATGGTCTCAGCAAGCGAGCGGCGATAGTATTTACGCTGTAGTGCGCGAGCGGTATGAGGCTTGACATTCTTTCGGCAATACTTACGGTGTTCTCAATGACTGAAGCAAGTCAGAAGATCTTGTTCTGACTCACGGCGTAACCAGCAGGCCGCGTAGTGCGCGCATCGATCGCGCTGCATGGAACGAAACGACGAAGTGCTGTCGGGTCCTGATCGGCTGGCGCTTCACACGCGTAAGGGCCCGCCGGAAGTTTCGCTACCGAGGGCACCGCGTCATGCGGTCACAGCAGTAGTTCTCATCAGCTAACCTGTTGCATTCGCAAAGTAAGTCACCCCGGAGCTGTTGTCCCGCTGTCCTGCATAGTTGACTACTACCATATGAAAGTATTGATAAAGTAACAATGCCAATGACACAGCTTGAATTCCTGACCGCAATTCGGTTTAAGTTCCAAGTCCGACAATTGGCGGTCATGGGCACAGCCACTAGGAATATGTAATTTCCCGTGATTAGTACCTTGGCTAATATTGCTTCTATAGTTTGCGTCTCTGAAGCACGAGACGTTGATGACCAGGAGGATTGTTCATGGCAAGTCTGACTCAGCCCATCGCGCCGCCGAAGGCGTTAAAGCCGCTTCCCGCACCTAACAGTGATTTCTACGAACTTGCCGAGACGCTGCCGCCAGAAGAACTGGCGGTCGTGAAGCAGGTGCGGACATTCATGGAGACGAAGGTTGCGCCGATCATCACGAAGTATTGGGTCGAAGACGCATTTCCGTTCGAATTGTTGCCGGCGATTAAGGAACTCAACATCGGCGGCGTAGGCTGGAATGGCTACGGCTGCAGGGGCGGTAGCGGATTGCTGGCCGGTTTGGTTGCCATGGAAATGGCGCGCTTCGATGCCTCCATCGCAACATTCTGCGCAGTCCACAGCGGCCTGGCAATGGGTTCCATCTACCTTGGCGGATCGGAAGAGCAAAAACAGAAGTGGCTCCCGCCAATGGCTGGCCTTGAAAAGATCGGTTGCTTCGGCCTTACGGAACCGCTAACCGGCTCCGGAGCGTCCCGGGGCCTCACGACGACGGCGAAGCGTGAGGGCGACACCTGGATCATCAACGGTCAGAAAAAATGGATCGGGAACGCCCCGTGGTGCGACGTTTCCGTCATCTGGGCGCGCGACCTCGCCGACGATCAGGTCAAGGGCTTCATCGTAGAGAACAAGACCACACCCGGCTTCAAGGTCGAGAAGATCCAGAACAAAATTGCCCTGAAAGTGGTCCAGAACGGGCTGATCACAATGGAGAGCTGCCGGATACCCGAGGAAAACCGTCTGCAGGAAGACAAGTCATTTCGCGACACTGCACGGGTGTTGAAAATGACGCGATACATGGTGGCGTGGGAGGCGACGGGCTGCGCGATGGGCGCCTACGAAAATGCTCTCAAGTATGCCCAGGAGCGCCTGCAGTTTGGAAAGCCGATCGGCTCATTTCAGCTTGTGCAGGATCTCCTCGCGAAGATGCTTGCCAACATTACTGCTTCGCAGTGCCTGGTGGTGCGCACGGCTCAACTGGAAGCCGAGGGGAAGCTGACCGACGCGCATGCAGCGCTTGCCAAGGCTTTCTGCACAGCCAAGTGCCGCGAGACGGTCGCCTGGGCCCGGGAGTTGTTAGGCGGAAATGGTATCGTCGCCGACTACAACGTGGCACGCTTTTTCGCCGATGCGGAGGCACTGTACTCCTATGAAGGCACGTATCAAATGCAGAACATGATTGTCGGCAAAGCCGTTACGGGTTTGAGCGCCTTCGTGTGAAACTGTGCCGCAAACGGGCTTCGTCGACAGCACGAATCTCGATGGATTGAATCAGAAGACGCTGCTTTCTGCCCAGCAAAACCTGGCGTGGATCGCGTCCCTGGAACTGCGGTGACTCTTAACAGCCCAGCAGTCTGAGAGGAGGTAGTAATGAGTTCACAAGCTTCTGCAGTGAAATTTGAAAACATCGTTTACGAAAAGAGCGGGCCGATCGCCAAGATAGTGCTCAATCGGCCCAAGGTGCTCAACGCACTTAACCAGACAGTGTTCCTGGAACTCAAAGCGGCTTTTGAGGATGCCCGCGATGACTCGGACGTTCGCGGCGTCATTCTCACGGGCAGCGGTGATAAGGCGTTCGCGGCAGGCGCAGACATTGCAGAGATGTCCAATTACACCGCCCTCGAGGCAGAACAGGCAACGCGCCGTGCCCAGGCAGTAACCGAGCTGATTGAAAACCTTGGGAAGCCGGTCGTTGCTGCCGTGAATGGTTTTGCACTTGGCGGTGGCTGTGAGCTGGCCTCAGCTTGCACGATCAGGATTGCATCCGAGACTGCGAAGTTTGGTCAACCCGAGGTCAAGATCGGAATCATGCCCGGCGCCGGCGGAACGCAACGGCTTCCGCGATTAGTCGGAAAGGGCAGAGCACTCCAACTGATTCTCTCCGGCGAAATCATCAATGTTCAGGAGGCGCATCGAATCGGGCTGGTCAACGAGGTGGTTCCCGCCGCCAACCTGATCTCGCGGGCCGAGGAAATCTTAAAACAGATCAATCTGAACGCCCCGCTTGGCGTGAAGTTCTCAATCGAGGCCGTCAACAAAGGGCTGGAAGCAAGCGTCTCAGAAGGCCTGTTGATCGAGGCTTCGCTGTTTGGTATCTGTGCCGGATCAGAAGACAAGAAGGAGGGCACATCCGCCTTCCTGGAGAAGCGGGCACCGCAGTTCCGCGGGCGCTAGGGGAATCCAAAATCAGGATCTTAAGGAGTGTTATGACGACCGACAACATCTTTTCTGGCTTGAAGGTGATAGACCTGGCCAGCTTCATCGCGGGTCCCAGTGCGGCCACAATCCTGTCCGACTTCGGCGCGGATGTAATCAAGGTCGAGCCGCCCAACGGAGAGCTATGGAGAAGCGCGCAGAAGATTCCGCCGCAGCCGCATTCGGAGGAGCCTTACCCCTTCCATTTGGCGAATCGAAATAAACGTGGCGTTGCCCTCAATTTGAAGGCCGTGAACGCGCGACAGGTTCTCGAGCGCCTGGCCAGGTGGGCCGATGTGTTCATCGTCAATACACCGCATCCGGCGCGCAAGAAATTGAACCTCGAATATGACGATGTGGCGCAGTGGAATCCGCGTCTGATCTATGCCGATCTCACCGGCTTCGGCGAGAAAGGCCCGGACGCCGCCCTTCCAGGTTTCGATCTCACGGCCTATTGGGCACGGAGCGGATTGTTATCCATGACGCGCGATGCCGGATCGCCGCCGACCTGGCCGGTGGCAGGCAGCGGGGACAATGCGACGGCGGTCTGCGTTTATGCCGCGATTGCGACCGCGCTCTATCGTCGTGAACGCACCGGCAAAGGATCCTACGTCACGACTTCGCTTCTCGCGGCGGGTGTCTGGTCGGCCAGCGTCTTTATCCAGGCCGCTCTTTGCGGTGCGAATTTCTATGGGCTGCACGACCGAGCTCATCCCGCGAATGCGGCTCTGAACGTCTATCACTCTTCCGATAACACATGGTTCGTACTTGTAGTTACTCCGGACAAAGTGCACGCGGTTCTAAAAGCAATCGGCCGCGAGGATATCCTGACCGATCCGCGGTTCTCCGATCCTGCCACGTTAGAGCAGAACCGGCCGCAACTGACGGCAATCCTCGATCAGATCTTTGGTTCGCAGCCAATGTCGCATTGGTATGAAGTCTTCAACAGCGTTCAGGTCCCCTTCGGCGCCGTACGTGAGCCGCAGGAAGTTGTTAATGATCCGCAATTGCGAGCGAATGAGATTGTCGTTCCGCTCGAGGGAGCCGGCGAGAATCTGACCTCAACCATCAGCAGTCCTATTCAAGTGCACGGTGTCACTAAAGTGGCCGCCAGGCGCGCGCCGGGAATCGGTGAACATAACGAGGAAGTGCTGAAAGAGCTTGGCTTCAGCAATGACGATATCGCCGGTTTCCGGACCAGCGGCACAATCCCGGTTACGAAAAGCGAATCGGTCGCGGCGGATTGAAGAAATCGAGAAGCTAACTATGGCAAAACAATCCGCAAATGGAAACACAGTTTACAAAGTGATCGAGGTCATAGGCACCAGCACTCAATCCTGGGAAGATGCGGCGAAGAATGCAGTGGAGACCGCCGGACGCACGCTTCGGGACCTGCGCGTCGCTGAGGTCGTGAAGACAGACATTACTGTGAAGGACAGCAAGGTGCAGGCGTATCGCGCCCGAGTACCGTTGTCTTTCAAATATGAAAGTTGAGGGTCCGGCGAATCGGAGGCCTCATTCGAGATCAGTCGATTTATTCGAGGAACAAATGGCTCAACCACGCATCATCATCGTCGGCGGTGGATTTGGCGGACTTGCCACAGCCAAGGCTCTTAAGAATACCGCAGCACAGGTCATATTGATCGACCGAGCAAATCACCACCTGTTTCAGCCACTGCTCTACCAAGTGGCAACAGCAGCGCTCACGCCCGGTCAAATTGGAACGCCGATTCGCGGGATTCTCGGAAGTCAGAGGAACGCCGAAGTCATCATGGGCGAGGTGACGGGGGTAGACAAAGAGCTAAAGCGTGTCTTTGTGACTAACGCCGACCGCCGTGATGTTCCTGTCTCGTATGACTATCTTATCCTTGCGACGGGTGCAACACACAGTTACTTCGGCCACAACGAGTTTGCAAGATTTGCTCCGGGTATGAAGAGTCTTGCTGATGCTGTGGCCACCCGAAACAAGTTTCTGCAGGCCTTTGAACTGGCCGAGGCTGAAGAGGACCCGAACCGACGCCGTGAGCTGCTGACATTCGTTATGGTAGGAGCTGGTCCCACCGGTGTGGAACTGGCCAGTGCTCTGGCCCTACTGATCCGTACTGCTTTGAAGGCGGACTTCCGGAGGATTGATCCAGCTTCTGCTCGAATTGTCCTCATTGACATGGCGCCGAGGGTTCTGACGCCGTTTTCGGAAGGGCTCTCGCAAGCCGCGAAGCGACGTCTCGAGAACCTGGGTGTTGAGGTTAAGCTCGGGCACAGCGTAGAGCAGATCAACGACGATGGTGTGGTTGTGGGCGGGGAGCAGATTGCCAGCAAGACTGTGATCTGGACCGCAGGCGTTGCCCCCTCGCCAGCCGGCAAGTGGTTACAAGCCGAAACGGATCGCGCCGGTCGGGTACGCATTCAGAGTGATCTCACGATTCCGGGACATCCGGAGATTTTCGTGATCGGAGATACTGCATCGTTCGAGGAGAAAGGCAAACCGCTGCCCGGCGTTGCGCAAGTGGCAATGCAACAAGGACGTCATGCGGCAAAGGTGATTCACCGCCGCCTCACCGCAGGATCACCACCGGGCCCATTCTCATACTTCGATAAGGGAAATATGGCTGTAGTGGGCAAGAACTTTGCAGTGCTGCAAAGCGGCAAGGTGCAAGTAAGTGGTTTCGGAGCCTGGCTTGCGTGGGCATTCATACACCTCCAGTTTCTGGCCACCTCGAGCCTGCGGTTGACTGTCTTTCTTCAATGGGTCTGGACGTATTTCACGAACCAGAGGGCTTCTCGACTCATCGTGAATCACCATGGACCACAACAAGTAAAGGCTGCAGAGGACGTCTCAAGCAAGTCGGCAGTCGCATAAACAAGGAATGGAGGGAATCATCATGGCGAAAATCAAAGAGATTCAAAACATAGCAATCGTGGGTACGGGCGTGATTGGAGCAAGTTGGGCGGCCTTGTACCTGGCGCGTGG
This sequence comes from uncultured Acidobacteriota bacterium, assembly GCA_963825195.1. GTDB lineage: Bacteria > Acidobacteriota > Terriglobia > Terriglobales > Acidobacteriaceae > Palsa-343. The sequence continues at coordinate 2,653,086 of CAWGSD010000001.1, read as the reverse complement.
ATTCAATGTCACTGCGACAGATCCAGCGCCGAACGCGGAAGCAAATCTTCACCGTTTTATTGACGCCGCCTGGAGAGATCTGGAAGTGATCGGGCTTTCACCAAACGCATCGCGCGAGCATCTGAAGTTCACGACCGATATGAAAAGGGCTCTCGCCGACGCTGACTTCGTTCAGGAGAACGGCCCTGAACGCCGGGACTTCAAGATAAAGCTGTACGCGGATATGGACGATGCGACGCCGCAGGATTCGATCATCGCGTCAAGTTCCTCCGGGCTGACTATGAGCGTGATGCAGTCTGCGTGCAAGCATGCCGAGCGCTGCGTGATAGGCCATCCTTTCAATCCTCCCCACGTCATTCCTCTGGTTGAAGTGGTTGGTGGGGCGAAAACATCACCGGAAACCGTTGAACGCGCGATCTCCTTTTACGAATCGATCGGCAAGAAACCGATTCACGTCCGCAAAGAGGTAGTCGGCCACGTCGCGAATCGGCTGCAAGCTGCCCTCTATAGTGAAATCGTGTATCTCATCGAACAAGGGGTCGTCGATGTTGCTGACTCGGATACCGCCGTGTGCTGGGGGCCCGGACTGCGATGGGGCGTTATGGGGCCCAGTCTTCTGTTTCACCTGGGCGGTGGTCAGGGTGGGATGCAGCATTTCCTGGCGCAGTTCACGGGTCCAATGTCGGAATGGTGGAAAGATCTCGGCAAGATCACTGAATTCAGCCCCGAGGTTAAGCAAACGCTTCTCGAAGGGGTTTTGAAGGAAGCCGGCAACCGCTCGATTGACGAGCTTGAGCGTGAACGGGATTCCATGCTGCTGGAACTGCTCGCGACCCGCGCGAAAGACGAGAAGGCAGCGCAAGAAGCGGTTGCGAGCGTCGCGAGATAGTGCCGGCACGCATTTAGCAAAGCGAAGCTTCGCGCCACAAATATAAGTCACGTTCCCAGGAGAGCAAGCGATGATTCATGTTGATTCAGTTGACCGGGCCTCCCACGACTGTCCGACGCGAAGAGCGCTTGTTCCCCGGTGGCGTCTAATGGAAGCCACAAACCTTCTTCCTCCAAATGACGCTTATGATCCCCAACCGATTCTGGCCTCTCTCTCACGCGGGTTGCAGAATCACCCAACTGAAGGGCGTGGTGGTGACTTACGATAACATCCCCCCCCTGCCGCTCCCATTGATCACATCGCCGCCGAGGAGGCCCGCGAACGAAGGGTGAGACCATGAACCTAAATCTCTCGGATCCCGCTTTGTGGAGCCGGCTTCAGTTCGGTTTCACAATAACCTATCACTATCTTTTTCCGCAGCTCACCATGGGATTGGCGTGGTTCCTGGTCTATTGGAAATGGCGTGCCTTAAGAACTGGTGACGAAAAGTACGATCAAGCCGCGCGGTTTTGGGCCCGGATATTCGGCCTCAATTTCGCCGTGGGCGTCGTAACCGGCATTCCCATGGAATTTCAGTTCGGAACGAACTGGGCGGGGTTCTCCCGCTATGCGGGCGGCGTGATCGGACAAACTCTGGCAATGGAAGGCATGTTCTCCTTCTTTCTGGAAAGTGCATTCATCGGCGCCCTCATCTGGGGCGAGAAACGGCTGAGTCCACGGTATCACTTTCTTGTGACGGTGGCGGTTGCGTTGGGGAGTTGGCTTTCCGCGTTGTTCATCCTCGTCACCAATTCGTTCATGCAACATCCGGTGGGCTACCGAATGGAACCCGGCCGCTTGCTTGGCATTGCGAGCTTCAGAGCCTATTTGCTAAACCCATGGGCCCTGGTGCAATTCGCCCATAATCAGATGGCCGCGCTCGTCACAGGCGCGTTCGTGATCGCGGCTGTGGGTGGCTTTTATAGCCTGAGAAGGCTCTATCCCACGCAGGCTCAACTCTATCTGAGCGCGGGGACACGAATTGGACTGATGGCGTCCTTGCTCGTTGCCTTTCCGACTGGCGACCAGCAGGCCAAGATGGTCGGCAGGCACCAGCCTGTAACACTCGCGGCCATGGAAGGTAAATTTCAAGGCGGAACCATGGCTGGCGTCGCGGTGATAGGACAACCCAATGTCGCAGCCCATCGGTTGGACAATCCCATCGAGGTTCCCGGTGCGTTAAGCTTTCTCGCCTACGGCACTTTTCAAGGCTACGTGCATGGATTGGAGGAATATCCAACAAGTGTGTGGCCCGACAACATCGAGCTTTTGTATTACTCGTTTCACCTCATGATCACGTTGGGCACGATTTTCATCGGTGTTATGGCCTTTGCGAGTTTCCAGGATTGGCGCAGGCGGCTAGGATCCAGCACGTGGCTGCTTTGGATTTTGATGTTGGCATTTCCTTTCCCCTACATTGCTAACACTCTGGGTTGGATGACTGCTGAACTCGGGCGCCAACCCTGGCTCATCTACGGCCTTTTCCGGACGCGCGATGGCTTTAGCAAGGTCGTCAGCAACGGTAACGTCATATTCACGTTGATAGGCTTTGTCGGCCTCTATTTCGTAATTGGCATCCTCTTCCTGTTCCTGGTAGTGCGTGAGATCTCCCATGGGCCCGAGGAGGTCGCCACGATCTCGAAAGACGAGCGCGAGGCAGTCGTCGCAAGCCAATAAGAGGGGCGCTTTCTATGATTGGGATGTGGTACATAATCGTCAGCTTGATGCTCGTCTCCTATGTGGTCCTGGAAGGGCGCAACTTCGGCGCTGGGGTACTCCTTTGGGTCGTCGCTACGACTCCCGAGGAGCGGAGGCAAGTTATTGCGGCGATTGGCCCGCTTTGGTCGTGGCATGAAGTGTGGCTTGTGGCTTTTGGCGGAACCTTGTTCGCGGTCTTCCCACGGCTCATGGCCTCGGCGTTTGCCGGTTACTACCTCGCACTGTTCCTGATTTTGTGGAGCTTGATTCTCCGCGGCGTTTCCATCGAAGTCGGCGGCCATATTAATGATCGCCTTTGGCAGGCGTTTTGGGACTTCATGTTTGCGATCTCGAATTTCCTCCTTGCCACCATTTTTGGTACGGCGGCGGGTAACCTGGCTCGGGGCGTTCCGCTTGATGCCACTGGCACTTTTTCGATGGCGTTCTTTACGAATTTCAGAGTGCGCGGTGACGTGGGGCTCCTCGATTGGTATACGGTATCCATTGCCATCTTCACGGCAGTCGTGCTCGCGGCTCATGGCGCCACGTATCTCACGCTGAAAACCGACGGGCCGGTTCATGACCGGAGTGCAACATGGGCGAGGTATCTGTGGGTCGCCGCGGCTCCGCTCTTTTTCGCGATCTCCATCGAGTCATGGCTGGTGGTGCGCCCCGACCTCCTCGGCCCCGCGATTCACAACGCAACTTGCTGGCTGGGGTTGCTCGCCATCCTTGTCTCAATCGGCATGCTGATTTCGGGTCTTTTGAGTCGTGCTGAGGCGCGGGCCTTTTTGGGCTCCAATCTTTTCCTCATCGGGCTGATGGCCACTGGCGCCGCGGCTATCTTTCCGGTGATGCTGTACTCGACGCTTGCACCCGGAAATTCGCTGACTGCCTATGCAGTCGCTGCCAGCCCCAGCGCTTTGTGCCTTGCCTCACGTTGGTGGCCAGTGGGTTTCGTTCTGACAGTAGCTTATTCTGCCTTCATCTCACGAAGCTATGCAGGAAAAGTCAGCTTGAGGCCCGACAACCACGGCTCTTATTAGAGGCCGTGCTCGGACTGTGCCCAGATGTGCGCCTGAAGCAGTGCGAGGGTTGCGGCGGTCCATTAGTTGACCGGGCCTCCCAAATTCTATTCGACGCGGAACGCACTCGCTCCCGATGGCGCTCGCTTGTCTTTCGCCAAGTTGGACGATCGTAAAGTTGGGTCAGCAGCCGCACTCAACGCGCATGGTTTTGAGTCTGGAGATCGTCTCTCGCTTCTTTTGCCGAACTGCCTGGATACATCGAGATGTTGTATGCGCGCAGTTGCCGTGGGGTCACCGCGGTTCCGAACAACACTCGCTCTATCTCAGGCGGAGGTCGATCTGATCCTCGTCGATGCGGCTCCGCATGACCTGATTCGGCATTCATCGTTGCCAACCCCAACGGTGCGCACATCCTGGCAACGAGTACTCGATCAAGATCCTCTGGAGACCCGAAACGATTTTCCCTCCGATGCGGGCTCCTGTACCGGTGGTTCTGATGGCTCGGAACCGGAAGTGCGTGGCAATCCTGGCTACGATCACCGTGACCTTATTGATGCTGCTTTGGCACTCCGATGATCTGCTCTTCGCTGAATCGTCTCATCTTCACCGTCGGATCCCCCTGATCAGCCTCCGCGGATCTCGGAAATCTCATCTATCATTGGTGGAGTCTTTGGCCTCGACACGAAGGGAAAAGCCTTCGGATTGGCGGTGATCCGAACGAAACGTTGCTAATGGCTTCCCAGCCAAAGGTCTACCGCTACGTCTCATGGCACCCGACGCGTGGTCGAAGGCAATCGCCAAAACTCACAGGCTAACAAGAGGTTTACTACTCCCGTCTGAGCGGAGCCATCAAGACTGGTCGCTTCGTGGGTTCGGATGAGAGTTGTGCAGTACAAGCCTGTTTACGATCGCGAACAGGAGGCTCACGGACAGACCGCACATCAGCACGCCGGTGACACTTTCGAGCGGGCCCAAGATCCGCCACATTCGCGGAAGAACAATATCTCCGTAGCCGACGGTTGAAAAACTGCTTAGTGAAAAATAGAAGGCTTCTCCCCACGCTGGAAAACAAAGCCACCTATAAAGCGCGCCCCAAAGCAGTATCTGCAACAGATGCAAGGCAAATAGCACCGCCGCAAACCGAACGATGAGCCTTGTGGAATAGACTGGGCCGAAGCTCTCCAGTCCGTGTGCAAGACTAAACCTAACCCAATGAATGAGCGCTGCCATCCCGGCGCTCTGAAGAATAAGTGTAAGCGCCACCAGAATGGCTCCCCCACCGGCTCCGCGAAGAAAATTCATGAGTTCAGCTTAGAACGTTGCGGATCGCTTCTCACTCCCCCCGGGCAGAGACCATCCACGTGGTGATGGACAACCTGAACCAGGTCACAGATCGTTCTCCTGTAAACCATCCAGTGGAGGTTGAAACCCTGTCATTACATAGCAAGCGTTGGGGCAGCCTCGTGGCCACTCGTACTCTCGTGAGCCGATGAACAGCTTGACTGCTGTTTCCTCAATGTCGATCCTCACTTCGACTGCCGCGTGCAACTCGAGGTTCGGAAGACCGTCATCATCGACAGCGTAGTGTTCTCCAATACTGTCATACATAGCCGTTCATCTCCATGATTTGCACGAACCGTGGCTTCGAATCTGCCCCAGCTCCGGCCAGGTCAGAATGGAACCTATCGCCCAGCACAAAGCGATGCTATCGCGGGTCACACTCCCGCACAATTAAATGTTCCTTCTAGCGCGCGATCGTGATTGTGCGTCGATGTGCCATCGCATGACTCCCCAGGTTCAGTAGTGCGCTTCCCCAGCGGATCGCCGACCAGTTGTGATACGGAAGATCGCAAGTGTGAACTGTTATACGCGGAGCAAATGCATCCTCTTCCAGCCTCTGTGCGGCAAGGCTCGGATGATAGTCGTACGTGTACACTGATGCCCAACCATCTGCACCTGGAGGCAGAGAAAACTGAGGGTTGCGCCGGTGCGACGACAGTCGGGAGGCTGTAAGGATGATAGATGATGGTGATTTAGGTCAGAACTATAGGTGGTCGAGAGGCTCTGGGGTTGACACGAACTTCCCGATCCAACTTCCAGCAAGAGTTGGGGAGCACCGAATGCACGGTCCAAATCCATTGTGGGTACATAATGCGAACCAGAAAGACGGGGTCTTTTTGCGATATTGGCCGTTTCCTCTTGCGGTTACCTCGAGTTGAGAGCGGTGTCAAACGGTACGGCCTTGTCAGCGACATTGAAGATCGCAAGCGAGCCGAGGATTCCCGGCGGATCCAAGCAGTATGATTGACATGGACGATCGGGATGCTGGAACGGAGACCACCGCCATGGCCATGGGCGCAATCCCGACAACTCAGGAGTCCCCGATACGGCCGGTGCGGGTGTTTTCCTGATCCAGGACCTAATGCTGAATCCATATACACAGATGCAAAAGAGGTTGGCTGGAATGAAGCCAAACTGCGACGTGCGAAAACCGATTACGCAAACGATCAGGCTGTTGACTATGGACAACAGAAGTCCGAGCCACGATTTCCTCCCCACGAGGACGGTTGCCGCTATGGTGAGAAAGCAAGAGATGTAATCCAAGTGGGACATCGCGAGTTCGACCTCAGGTTCCAAGCACATAAATCGTATAAATTACTTTTTCGGCTGCATCGCGTACCTTGCGTCAGATATTCGGCCGCTGTTCAAATGACCCAACCGATCTCCTCGTGATGTCGCTCCCGATGTTGAGGGGGTTAGTAATCGTGATGCTTCGACGTATCAAGCACAATTACGCTCAGAGCACCACGTCGTAGGCCCCTGGCTGCCCCAAGATCACCAAAGCCGTCTCCAACCATCATTACAAGGGAAGCCTCGCCTGCTGCTGGAATTGGAATGATCTTCCCGCGCTGCTCCGAAGAACCCATTGCTGGCTCGGTTTGCGGAAGTTATCAGGTGCGTAGAACTCAATCACTTTTGTCATCGTCGATACCATTTCGAAGTCGCAGTCGCAGTAAATGTCACCGGATGTCATCTTTTGCTGCCTGCTGAATGCTCGAAATTCATCCAACAACGTGAGGGTAACAGTTGCACGTCAGCAAAACAATCACAGGTTCCTGTAGCAACAATTTGATAGGCAATTTGTTTACTTGAGACCTGTCATGCGTCGGAACCGGTGGGAGTCACTTAGTTAGTGGTTTTATGTAATAGGCAGATCACCTGCCGCTCCGAGTTCGTGTAGGGATAGACACCTACAGTTCGTAGGTAGACTGCCCGCAGAGGCGCAACTGAGCGCCGCACGCTGCCTGGAAGATATAATAGTAGTCAAGCAGATCGTCTCGTTACGATGCCTCGATGGGTAAGCTTGCGATGCTCCGACAAGGATTCATGGGCATGTCGAAACACAGTCCGATGAGTCCGCGCTCGTGGCGGGATCGTCAGCAGACGCTCCGGCGACCGGGGTCGATACGGGTATCTATCCGTGACTACCGGAACCCTGCGCTGACACCGCGCCAAACATCCCTGCCGGCGAAGCGGGCCTGTTGGCCGGCTGGTGGCAGTCGTTTCAGCGTTGGCTCAGTGGCCCGGGCAGTTTGCGCCTCGCCTCCCACTGATAGCACTGGCACATTCGAACCAGGCGCTGCGGCCCAGGTGAAGGGAAAGCTCAGTATTGGAGCATGGCAGCACTTACGGTAAGGCATCCCTTGCCGATGGAGCACCCACACGCCAATTCGCAAAATGAGCCAATTCGAATTGAAGTCAGGTTGCAGAAAGCCGAATTTGCAGAAGGGAAAGTGTGCAGATCGATGTAACAGATCCGGAAGTCGATTAGCGCCTATCTTGCGATGAGCAGAAACAAGTTGATGTGGCGCATTGGTCGACTCTACGTTCGAAGACAGAGCTCGCGGCTTCGTTAAGGGTTCGATGAGCCTTCCAATAAAGGCTTGGGGGCGCCGGAACGGGCCACCTCTTGCGTGGCGTTTGTCAGGGTCGCGGATTCGAACCACCGTTCTTGCACTCTCGCGCCGCAGTCAGATTCCGTCGTAGCGGGAGTATCCATATTGTGCCCGGTAGTCTCCTGGTTCTTCCTGAAGATACGTGATTCTGGTAATGGCTTTCACATTTTTCAGGCCAAGCTTTACGGGTACCAGTAGACGCAGGGGCGCGCCATGATCCACAGTAAGGGGCTGACCGTTGAAATGGGTGGCGAGCGGCGTCTGGGGGTGCCGGGCCGTTTCCAGGTCGATGGAAACAAAGTAAGGGTCAGGATTTCCTTGGTCATCAAGGTTGACTGACGACTCCAGCCGCGCCCATTTCGCCTGTGAAATCGGTGGATCGCAGCAACTCCGTGCTGATGCGCGAGACCCAGATGCGCCGGTTGCGCGACTGTTATGCCTCCCTCACCAGTCGCGAGCGCGAGGTCATGGCGATGGTGGTCTCCGGCCTGTTGAATAAGCAACATCGACTGGAATCTGAAGAGTATAGGGCTGTACCGCCTGGGCGGATTGTGGACCCGGTGCAGCGAAAAGAGGGAAGGCGACTTCGGAGAGGAGAAGAATCGCGATGCGCCGACGCATACCTTTCTACGATAACCAAGCGCGTAGGGAAAGCGAAAGGGAAGATACCGGCATCGCTTCGAGCCGTGGGTCGCGCTGGCGATACAGTTTTTTGCTTCCTGAGAGTATGGTGCGCCCACACTTCCTTTACGAGCGGCGGTGCCCGGAAACTGGGCCCGGCACGGTGTAGCCGGTGACACCGTCAGAGTTGGGCGTCCCTTACAATTCCGCCGTGGACCGTCCACATTTGGAGGGACAACATGATTTCAGCCGCTCATATAATTGTCTACAGCAAAAACGCGGACGCGGACCGTGCATTCTTCCGCGACGTTCTCGGGTTCAAATCCGTCGATGCGGGTCATGGTTGGCTGGTCTTCGCCCTGCCGCCAGCAGAGGCCGCATTCCATCCATCTGATGAGAATGGCAGCCACGAGCTCTATTTCATTTGCGACGATCTGAAAGCGGAGATGACGTTCCTTGCCGGGAAAGATGTTAAGTGTTCTGAGGTTCAGGAAGTACGATGGGGTTCTATTACCAGGATGCAGCTTCCCGGTGGTGGTGCGGTTGGACTGTACCAGCCAAAGCATCCTCTGGCTATAGACCTGAAATGACGTGCGCCTGTTCCACATTGCGCAGCGACCGTCGCATGCAATGATTTGGCTCCGGAGCCGTCGGCGATACTGAAATAACCATTACGATGACAGCGGGTCTAAGTGTCACGGAGCGGGTAGGGATAGCTATAGGTACCGTACACTTACTCTATGACCACTCAGTGAATAGACGAGAAGTGTGGCGAGTGTGAATTGGGGGTCAGTTTTTTACAATCTGCGCCAGACGGAATTGGCGGAAAATCGATGCTGGCAGAGCGGAGGAGGTGAGTTGTGGCGGAAGGCAGGACAAAGCTGCACTGGGTTCGCGTGCTGGTAGGGGGATTTCTGGCGGAGGCGCTTCTCATCCTGATTGTGATTCCCATTAACCTCAAGTTCGGGCAGCACCCGCTGCTGTACATTGCGCCGGTGGGTTCACTGGTGACGTGCTTCCTGTTCGCCTGGTGGGCAGGGCACGGGGTTGAGTCGCGCTTTCTATTGCACGGTATCGCGGTGGGCGTGGTGGCCATGCTCATCTACATTGCGCTGAGCCGGGCGCGGCCGGAGCCGATGGCGTATGTGATCGCTCATGGGCTGAAGTTGGTGGGCGGAGCGGGCGGTGGATGGGTGGCGGGACTGAAACCGGCATCTGCGTTACGGGGAAGCAGAAATGAACGCGGGTGACTTCCTACGGATCGCGCTGGGTCTGGATGGTGCGGAAGAAGGCTCGCACATGGGTGCGGCGGACTTCAGAGTGGGCGGCCACATCTTCGCCACGCTCGCTCACGAAAGCAAGGGATACGGCAACCTGATGCTCACTCCGGAACGGCAGGCCGAATTTGTGGCTGACGCTCCGGACGTATTTCTGCCGGTCCCGGGCGGCTGGGGCAGGAACGGTGCCACACATATTTGCCTCGCGACTGCAAACGAGGAGTTACTGCGCGGGGCCCTGCTCGCGGCATGGCGAATCCGAGTGGAGAAGAATGAGGCTCGGGAACACCCCATCCAAAGGCGACAGCGGCACAAGGGAAAGCAGTCCAATGATGCGAGGCTCGACGATTGAGCAAATGCAGGCCCTGCGAACGGGGCGGGCGGCGTCATCGCGATGCGAACTCAACGCTGTCACGAAGAGGCTTAGAGGAGACGTGAACATCGAGGCGAGCGAGCAGAAAGATTGGACACGAATCGATTACCAGCCGGTCATCCCCGATCTTCCCCCGTGCCGGTTCTGCAGCACGTCACCCGTGGCAGCACCGCGCTCGATATCGGATGCAACAAGGGAAACGACGCGATCTTTCTGGCTGGGCATGGATATCAGGTGCTCGGGATCGACATCAATGGTGCCGCCATCCAAATGGCACGAACGCGCGCTCAGGAGATCATTACACCGGGATCAGCGCGGTTTGGGGTGGCAGACATTTTCGAGGAGCCGATCGCGGATCACTTCAAGGTCGTTTTGCTGATCCGATTACTGACCTGCTTTGCAGAACGCCAAGAATGGGATGCAGTTTTGCGACGGTCAACCCAGCTTTTGCAGCCTCGAGGCTACATCTATATCCATGACTTTCTAATGTCACCGGATATTGAGGTCTACCGCATACGGCAACCGGCTAGAATCCGGCCATGAATGCTTCGCACGAAATTGACACGGATGATCCGCTGAGCTTGTTCGACAGCTGGATGGCGGAAGCTCAGGAGAGTGAACCGAATGATCCGAATGCGGCTGCTTTGGCAACGGCGACAGCGAATGGCGAGCCGAGCGTGCGCATGGTGCTGGTCAAGCGGGTGGACGAGCTGCGTTTCTGCTTCTTTACAAACGCGGGAAGCGAGAAGGGAAAGGACCTCGCGGAGAACCCCAGGGCGGCCCTGTGTTTTTACTGGAAGACGCTGCGGCGGCAGGTACGGGTGGAGGGGTCGGTGTCGGAACTGGATGCCACGGCGGTTGATACTTATTTCCACACCCGGTCGCGCGCCAGCCAGATTGGGGCGGCGATTTCCGAGCAGAGCCGGGTGCTCGGGAGCCGGGAGGAACTGGAGGAGAGGTTCCGGAGATTCGCAGAGACCCATATGGGACAGATTCCCCGGCCTGAGTTCTGGCGAGGGTTCCACATACAGGAGAATCGAATTGAGTTCTGGATTAGCGGGGCGGACCGGCTACACGATCGATTTCTGTTTACGAGAAAGAATGGCGTGTGGGAGAGATGCCGACTTTATCCATGAGGAGAAACGCTTGAAAGCTGAAGCGGGTTCTGATTCGCGGCATGCCCGGTTGTGCATTCCGGAACGACACTTCCGAATGGCGGACCTCCATGCGAGTCCTCTGCTCACCCTTGACAGAAGACTCATATGGATGTCGGCCGTACGGCAATTTCGCCGAAGTCGGCAACCGGCGCCCCGTCGGGGATCGAATGATCCGGAAAGCTGGTAATGTGTCCCGTGAGGCGTCTGGATTCGACATCTATGGTTTTCCCAGCAGATTGGCTCGCATGGATTGTCGATCGGCGCGAATCCTGAAGTTGCCGTAGCAGAGCAAACGCAAGATCGAATCGGGCCGAAGGTGCCAACTCGCCCAACTGAGCGGAGAATCCCCAAAAGCATCCAGAGCGTCGAGCTTCGCCCCGTGCTTCAAAAGCAATTCGATCGTAGCCTCACTTCCGAATGCGGCAGCACGGTGAAGCGGAGTTTCACCTCTGGTTCTTGCGTCTCGCATGAAGCCGCCGGTTTCGACACCACTTTTAGTGACAACCTGGAGGTTCGCTCCGAAGGAAAGAAGCACTTCAAGGACCCTGTCGTATGGAAGGCGATCGGTGGTGCAAAGGGCACTATGGAGAGGCGTTTCTCCCGTTTGACCATCCGCAAAATTGACGTCCGCTCCTTGCTCGACCAAAAACTTGCACAGCCGCCAATGGCCGTGGAAGCAGGCTCCGTTCAGATCGAGGTTGGTGCCAAGAGACGCCAGTGGCAGGCCCTTCGAAAGAAGGAATCTGATAGCACTGACGTCACCGTAGTACGCGCACCAACCGAGTAGAGAGACGCCGTCGTGGTCCTGCCTGTCCGGGGCGACGCCTGCTTCGATCAACTCGAATACCAGGTCTGTGCGCCCGTGCGCGAATTCTCGCAGGAGTACATCAGTATCCTCTGCCATCCCGACCTCCGACCCAATCATAGTGTCTCGATACCCCACCAGGCGTCCCTCTTATGGAAGGTCTGCAGATCCCGTAAGGTCGGCCTTCGGGCAATTTGGCCGCTCCGGCCTTCTCCTCGCGTCCAGCCCCCCAATCTTCCGAAATTCCGGTTATCGGACGCGTGACTATTCTCGACAAGGACAACGTGCCGGTCGCGTTTCCGGGAGATAATCCACACGAGTCGCAGTGGGCTAACTACCAGGGATCCCGCCCAGGTCGCCCGCACTACCTTCAGCGCCGCGCATGGCTGCTATATCGATTCGAGCGCCAATATCTGCGTCAGCGACTGGAATCATATGGGCCGCATCACCTGACTTGCCAGAGTGGCCGTTTAGGGCTGACATCCCAAGCCGAGAGCCAGCCAAATGGGAAACGGCTCGGATCCTTCTGCGTTTGAGGTTCGCGCTACAATGGCTGCGCCGTTGCTTCCCGTGCCCGAGACGCAGTCCTCGGCTCGATAACGAAAATATCCCGTGGCGCGATGCCCCCAGAGGTGCTCGGATGTCGTTCAAGAAAATCGTTGTATTGGGAGGAGGGCCAATCGGGCTCTTCTGTGCAATTGAGGCAGCTCAGACTTTCGACTCCATGTTCAGCAAAGTGACGCTGGTGGAGATGCGTGCTGACGAGTATTCCCGGATGAATGTGCCCGTGCTGCCCGATCCGGTAGGGAAGCACCTCGCTCACCTCGGGATCAAAGATCAGGCTCTGGGCAAATCGGCAAATGCGCCTCTGTCCCAAATCGAAACCGCGGTTCATCAAAAGGCCGTAAGCACTGGCGTGAAGATGAAAGAGGGCTGGGTCGCCGTCGACATCATCGGAAAAGATAAGCGCGCGGACGGACGTTTCAAGAATATGGCCATCACCATCGCCCAATGGGATCATGCGAAGAAGATGGCATCGGCTAAGAGGAGAGAGATCATCAGCGCGGACCTCCTGATTCTGGCGGTGGGGGCATCGGGAATCGAAAATGAGCTCTTCCGGAGAACTTTAGGCTTTGATACGGAGACCCTGAACGCCAGCAACTTCGCCATTTACGGTGTCTATAACAAGACCTATGATGCGACGCTCGGAGGGCAGCTCCAGGGACAGGTCAAGACCATCGCTATGACGACCAGAGTGCCTACCGACAACTCAGAGTACCTGCTGCTGACCCTGAAGCAGGCGACCCCTGCCGACTTCAACCTCCTCAAGCAGAACTCCGCGAAGCTGAGAGAGTGTATGGATGTGGCGGGTCGGGCTTATCAGGGCAGCATCATGAACGAACTGAACGCGAAAGATAAGGCAGTGGGAGCTTTCGAGGTCAAAATCAAACGGGCGCGCCACGTGATCAGTCCGAAGTTTCCAGCGGTGCTGGTGGGGGACTCAGCGGTTAGTCCGCATCCGCAGGCAGGCACCGGATTGCTGACGGGATTCCACGGTTTTGAGGCCCTGCAGGATCTGTTGAAGGCATTGAAAGAGACGCATCGATCTTCAGACGAGGCCGTGGACGCGATCTGCGCGTTTGAGGATTCCTACGAGGTCTACATTTCGGCCAAGGCTCTGGAAGGAACGATCGTTATCCTCAAGCACCTCATTGGCCTGGTGGAAGGCTACGAGAAAAGCTGTGACGCCGATTTCGCTAAGGCCAAAGGAGTGGAAGCGAAATACCTGATTCGTTTTAACGCGCTGGGGGCAAACCTGCTCCGCCTCCGGATGGAATCGCAGCTCAATCGGGCGCTGCGATTCGGCCAGATGCTGCATGCGGATGTGACGCGCCTTGATACCAAGGCAGGGCGTGCCCCACGGTCCATGTTCGATCTCTCCGGGACGATCGAAGACAATGTCCGGAAGAATCCGGTGACCGGGACGATGGGCACCCACGACAGCGTTAAGGTCTTGTGGAAAGATATCGGGGATACTTACCAGGAATTGACGCAATTGACGCAAAACTATACTCCTCTGCAGGACGCGATCCAGAAACTGAGCACAGCTCTGCCGCCCAGACCGCTAGCCCCTCAGGGAACGCAGGTCTAGTCCCCGAGGCGGGCAGCGGACAAGCGCAGCGCGAGTCTCAAGCAAGCGCGGGAGCAGTGTTGCTCTTGTTGGTGCTCCTGGGCGAACTGACATTCTTGATCCGACAGCAATCATTGTCCTGGGATGAAGGTGACCATATCTTCGCCGGCTATATGTCATGGAAGAAGGCAGACTTTGGCATCAATCCGGAACATCCACCCCTGGTGAAGGCGCTGGCGGCGATCCCACTTCTGCCGATGGGCCTCAAGGTCCCGGAGCCCGAGGGGCTTGCTTCCTTCAAAGGCGAAGCATACTTCGATGGACGGGATTTCATCTTCGGTAATGGTGGAGAGGCCGAAGCGGATCGCATCATTTTTCGCGCCCGGATGGCGGCGGCAACCCTCAGTCTTTTGCTGGGACTGCTCGTTTTTCTGGCAGCGCGGGAGATGTTCGGCGATGGTGCGGCGCTGTTTGCCTTGGCGCTGGTGGTTTTCGAGCCAAACATGATCGCGCACGGTGCCTATGTCACAACGGACATGGGTGTCCTGCTTTATATTCGCCAGCATCTATGCCTTATACCGCTACGTGAAGGCGCCTTCGGTCAGCAGGTTGATCGTTCTTGGCCTGGCCAGTGGACTCGCCCTGGCGTCGAAACACTCAGGCGTGCTTCTCCTCCCATTCGGCCTGGCACTCATTATTACTGAGATATTGTGGCCTTCGCCCGAGATGCAGACCAACAAAAGGAAAGTAGCATTGCGCCTGACTGGTGCCTTTCTGGCTGCATCGGCCATTGCCATCGTGGTGCTCTGGGCTTTCTATGGTTTTCGCTACGCCGCACGGCCAGGCGGAATGCAGCTGAGTCCGACGTTCGCTGAGTACGCGCAGGGAGTGAAAGGGGTGGAGCCGCACGTTTATCTCGCGCTCGCGCGTTGGCACATCCTGCCAGAGTCTTATCTTTACGGGCTGGTGGACGTGCGGCTGATCTCAGATTCGTTCTTCCACGTACATCTTCGGCAAGGTATACGCGCACGGTGTTTGGTTCTACTTTCCTGCGGCCTTTATCATCAAATCCACGGCGGCCTTCATGGGTTTGCTGCTGCTGGCCGGCTTCGCGATTGCTACCGGAAAATTGCGCGCACGGCGCGAGATCTTCTTCCTCGCCATTCCTCCAATCCTTTTTGCTGATCGCGACGGGCACTGGTCTGAACATCGGCGCCAGGCACATTCTGCCGATGTATCCGTTTCTCTCCGTGCTGATTGGAGGCGCCGCGCTCGCACTGGCACATACGGACCGATGTTGGGCCTATGTCGTGGGAGTGTTGTTGGCATAGCACGTGGTGTCTTCGGCGCGAACTTATCCGGACTATCTTGCCTATTCGAATGAGTTCTGGGGCGGCCCCGCGAACACCTATAAGCACCTGACCGACTCCAATACGGACGGGGGTCAACAGTTGAAGGCGGTCAAGATATACCTCGACAATCGCGGGGTGAAGGACTGCTGGCTTGCCTACTTCGTCGAACCCTCCATCCACTTCAGCGCCTATGGCATCCCATGCAAACCAGTGCCGACGGCGGACAGCGGGTGGACACGCTATCAAATCGATAGGCCGCAGACGATCGCGGGGCCTCTGCTCATCAGCGCTGGAACACTCACTGGTTACGAGTGGGGCTGGAACGTGCTAAATCCTTACCGGCAGTTTCAGAAGCTGAAGCCAGTCGCTTTCATCCAGGACGGCGTTTTTGTCTACGATGGGACGTTACTGTGGCCGGGCAGTTGGCGTCCGCCCTGGTGGAGGCGCAGACGGCCGTTGCCATCGACCGCGACGAGTTGCAGGCACAAATGGTTCTGGGCGACACATTGACTGCGCTCGGTCGGCCGCTGGCCGCGAAGCCCGCATACCAGCAGGCGCTCGCAATCGCGCAGACGATGGAGCCCAGCGCCGAAGCGATCTGGGTGAAGACAATTCAAAAGAAGCTGGCCCGCCGGTAGGTGATGATATCCACTTCAGGAGATCCCCAATCGTTCCCAGGGCCCCAGCCCCCCTGGGCCCGTCAACTTAAAAGCCAGGTATGGCGCAGGTGGTCCAAAGCCTGTAGGTTCTGGACCGATTAGTCAGAGACTCATTGCCCCTGAAAATAAAAGGCCTGCGACATTGCTAAACGCCGCCCTTCCGGACCACCGGGGGTGGGAGCATCGGGGCCAGGACAACCTCACGGTGAGGAACTGCCGGAAATCAGGATGTTGGGTTGAGGTGGCAGTCAGCGGATGCGCACGAGAACACCACTGTGCTCCGGTACGTCGACCGTGTAGCTACTTCTGAATCTGCCGAGATCCTTCCGTAGCCAGAGGTCCCGAACCGTTGCCTCGTCTGGAAGCCCTATGTCCCCGAATTTTACCGCGACGGTTACGATACCTTGTTCGCGGTTGAACAGGCCTACAGCTTTGCTGCCATCCGCCAGGGGCTTCACCATGACAGCGACGGGGCCTTCCTGATACACAATGCGGCCCTGCTTGCCTGCCGAGTTCTGATCCACAGCGATCACCTCGGGATTCGTGAGAATGGCGAGCGTCTCGGGCGTCATGCTCCTCAGATCGTTGCCTGCCAGAAGCGGAGCGGCAAGCAGGCACCAGAGACTCATGTGCATCCGGTATTCGTTCTCCTTCATGCCACCATTGCCGATTTCCAGCATGTCCGGATCATTCCAGCGTCCCGGTCCGGCGAAACGCTCAAGCCCCTGCTGCGCGAATCCAATGGCAATCATCCGCGCGTAGGTGTCGTTGATGTCTCCGGTCGTCCGCCAGAGGTTGGCGCCCTCATCCCCTGCGTAGTTCCACACCGCCCCACGTCCATGGATGCTGTAGACGATCGGACGACCGGTGCGGACGAGAGCGACCGCCATCTTACGGAGAGCTTCAGGGTATTGGCTGCGCTCGTACACCGTCCCTGCAGTACACCAGTCGTATTTCAGATAATCCATGCCCCAGGAGGCGAACATCTTCGCATCCTGTTCTTCATGCCCGTAGCTGCCTTCGTGTCCGCCGCAGGCCTTGGGACCGGGTGACGAGTAAATTCCAATCTTCAGGCCTCTGCTGTGTACATAACCGGCAAGAGCCTTCATGTCCGGGAATTTCGAGTTTGGCATGAGGTTCCCTGCGCTATCTCTCGTGCCTTCCCAGCCCTCATCGATATTTATGTATTCGTAGCCCGCGGCTTTCATCCCGCTGGAGACAAGGGCATCAGCCTCTGCACGGATCGTGGCATCATCAATCTTTTCTCCGAAGACGTTCCAGCTATTCCAACCCATGGGTGGAGTCCTGGCGAGCGTTGGCCGTGAGCCGTTTTGGGCCTGGCTCAACGGCCAGGCTCCCACGCAGATGAGCAGCAAAAGAAACTGCTGCACAACATATTTCATCGATTATCCTCCGTTCCTGCGAGGCTGGCACACAAATACAGGATGGTCGTGTGACGGGAGTATTAGAACACGGCCGCGGCATCGTGGTTCGGGTTGGCCCGGACGGCGGCTTCCGCGCCTGTTCATCAAATATGGGGAAGAGGAAGAGAACGTCAGCCGGGGGCTCGCCGAAAAGGTGCACCGGGCCCATCGTGGGCGCGTGCTAAATAAATACATGCCAGGACGGGGATGTTATGGGTATCAGAATGTCGGGATTCCGGAACCACCGTTCTGCAGAGACCAGAGCACATCCGGTTGAAAAATTGGCTTTCGACCTCGGGATGATCAAGTCTGACCAGCCCAGGAAGACCTGGTCGCGATACGATTGAGCAGCCCATCGGAGGGTTGGCATGTATCCCAAGTCTGAAGGACTCCTCGAATCATCACTGTACGTCAGTGATGTAACCAGTTCAGCCCGGTTTTACGAAAAGATCTTCGGGTTTCGCATGGTCAGCGATTTCGGGGAGCGCGGCTGCGCAATGCAAGCCGGCGACCACCAGGTCTTATTGTTATTTAAGAAGGGCGGTTCGCGTTTCATCCAAACGGCGCACGACGGCGACGGTGAGCTTCATATCGCGTTCGCGATTCCAGCTTCCGAACTGGCGAGTTGGGAAGCATGGCTGGCGGGAAACGGAATCGCGGTGGAAGAAAAGCGCAGCTGGGAGTTGGGCGGCCAGAGCGTATACTTTCGCGATCCCGACCGCCATCTGATAGAAGTCGCTACCCCCGGTGTCTGGTCGATTTATTGATACGAGTCAGCTGGGATATTGATGCCAGTTGATTCTCCGATAGTTGGGTGACTTTCAACCGCTCAGAGTCGCTCGAAAGTCGGAGACGAGCAGGGTCGCACACGCGATCCGAAGTGTCGAAGTTCTGCCTCCGGATCATCACTGTGCGCCTCGATCTGAGTCGGACGTATCGCGCTGCTTCCCGAACCGCAACCCCGCATCTCGCTAAAGCCTATGGCGTCCGTGTCACCGGCATTGCGGCACGTTCGAGGTTCGGGATCCGAAACGATGGGCCGGAGCGGCCAACTTGCCGGAATGCCGACCGCTCGTGAGTAAATTCATACGTGTTCAGTGGTGCAGGAGATGCAGGGCCGACGTTCCCATGCTGGACGAGGCTGAGTTCGCAACCGTCATCGATTGCTGTCGATGCGCGTGATCATCACCGAGGTGGATTTAATGAGTGCAGCAACAGTATCCCCGGGGTGGAGTCGCATTTCGCCCACTGCCTCCGCTGTAATGATCGACTTGATTGTGCACCCGCCAATTGAAATTTCAACCTGCGCGAGAAGTCCGTCGAGCTTTACATTAGACACGCGGCCCACAAGCCGGTTTCTGGCGCTAATGCTGCGATACCCCATACGCCTTTCGGCGACGGGAGCCCGTTCGATTCTGCGGAACAGGAATTTATCCAATTCCGATTCGGCGATTCGATAGTGGCCACCTGCAGTTTTGACTGTCGGGATTTTTCCCTTGTAGATCCACTGCTTCAGGGTCGGATAACTTAGCCCGAGCAGTCTGGCCGCATCCCGAGGACGCATCAGGTGCAGCCTTTCGTTGTTTTCATCGCTGGACTTAGCGGTGGTTGCCATGTGCCTGTAGGTCCTTGCCTGGCTTCTGCCCCGCTCACCACAACAATATAGCCACATATTGTATCTGTTGGGAATAGTGGACATGCTGGTGATCACCTCGGCTGTCGGCGACACACCGGAAGGAGTGAAGACAACCAGGTTGGGCGTATTGGAAGCTGGTGTGGCTCAGGATGTTGAAGAACTCGGCGCGCCGTGACTCCGGCCATGCACAGTGCGGCGCGGTGTTCTCCAGCTTCGCGTTGCCGCGAAGGGCAGCACATCGCCGATCGCACTCTACAGGTACTCACGTGGGGTCCTGACCGAGCCCGCCGCGAAAGCGATCAGAAGCTGAAACGGCCACCGATTGTCGGAGCAAAGTTGCTGTTGTGGAGATAGGGGACGCCGGGCCCATGAGGAATGGCGATGGCCACACCGCCGGTCACGAAGGAATACGCAAGCCCGGCAAAACCGTCGAAACGCCTGGTGAAGTGATGATCGAGATAGAGCGATCCCTCGTCGAGGGTGCCCGCGCAGGAACTGCGGAAACCGGCTGCGATCGAGCAGGTCTTCGGAGACCGGAAGTCGTTCTGCACCTGCCCATACCAGGAGAAAGTGATGTCGGTTTTGCTGTCGTAAGCGTATTTCACGCCCGTCCACCAGATCTGCACCATCTTTTCAGAATCAAGATTGTTGTCTTCGACCCCGCTCATGAGATAACCGCCCTGGTCCGTGGCGCCTACGCCCAACGGGCGCGACGGGTTGTTCTGCCAGATGTATTCGTAACCGGCAAAGTACTTGAAATGGTCCCACGTATACTTGGCAGCGCAGCATCACCGCGTTGTTGTCGGTCACGATGCCATATACGGTGTTGGTCGTTCTGATCACATTGGTCCCGGTGATGGGGGTCGTATCGATGCTGTCGGTGGTGGACTGATAGGGCTGCGTCGAACTCGGCTCTGCGGCCCCAGCAAAGGATTCAGGACGCTGATTGCCTGGTTGTAATGCTGGTAGACGACGTCGGCGGAGAACTTGTGATAGCCTCCGCCGAGATTAAATCCATAAGCATTGTTATGCGGCTGTTCCGGCGTACAGGTGGTGGCAGTCCAGCTGGCGGAGGCCGAGTAGCAGCCGCCAGTCCCGTCGACGAACTTATACATCGCGCCGAAATGGACCGGGCCATAGATCAGGCGATACTTCACGGCATCGTCCCAACGCGTGTCCTCGGTGTCGCCGCCGCCCGCCATCGTGCCGTTGTAACCGATGTACGAAAAGGCATAGCCGCCGGCGACCGGATCGTAGAGGAGCATCGTATCGGTACCGAGAGCGCGCTGACGGCCGAAGGTCAGCGTGCCGAAAATGGCGGACGATATGCCGCCATAGTATTCGTCGTTGAGCGGCTGGCCCGCGCGCGCGCCGTCGATGGCTTCCGAATACTCGCTTCTGGGAAGGCCGTTGTTCGTCGATGTCGGTGGCTGACGCGTTGGCGAGCTGGCCGGACTGCGGATTGATGCCGGTCGAAGCGTTGAACACAACCAACCAGCCATGCGCAAACTCTTCCTTGCCCCTGATGCCCAGACCCGTCTGCGCCAGGTTATTCGGTTCGACGAGGAATCGGGAATGATTGGCGTTCCGGTTCACCAGAGATGAGCCTTCATAGTTGTACGGGCTTTGCGGCAAGCCGTGGCTGACCCAGCCGACGCCGACGTCATAGGTGCCGTACAGCGTGATGCCGTGCCAGGTCAGCGCATCGGGAGTGGTTGCAGCTGCCGGAGCCGGTTCTCCGGCCTTGACCTGATTGGGACCCGCCGTCTCGCTGACGTTGATGGTGCTCGATTCGATGTCGGCAGTCCTGAAGCCAGTCGCAGTAAACTTCACGGGATAATCGCCGGGAGCCGGCAGCGAGAACCTGTACACGCCATCGGCGCCGGGAATCTCCTCGCGTGCCTGGCTTGTGTCCTTATTTGTGGCTGTAACCAGAACGTTCGCGGCCACGCCACTCGATGGATCGCCTACGACTCCGGACAGGCCGGATGGCGCCTGAGCCCAGACACCGGGCGGCGGCGCGAAAATCAGGACGGCGGCGAGCAAAGCGAGGAGAGTGGAAGGAGGGATCCTGGATGGCATCCGGAGATAGCGACAGAACACAGGGATCACGATAGCCTCCGACGAATTCGGCTCTTTCGCGGGCTGCGGCATAGCAGTTCGATTGGGCCGTTTTGGGAATGTCCCGCTTCAATACGATTTGAATCGCACACTCTGGAGAAATATCATCGTATCATCCCCGGGCCGCCGGGAAAGGAGGCAGCCGCCTCGGAAATTCGTCTGAGCCCAGGATGGCATCATCTCGGATGGCCGGGAACTCGTCTCGGAAGAGGGTGTATGCCTTCGAACTCATGAGCCCCACTTTGGGCCTGGCATTTTGAGAGAACGGATGGAACATTTAGCTGCCAATGAGTTCCTGCAGGCCGACCAGCGCTCGTCGAGCCGCCCACGCGAGAATCAGCCCCGGGGAGGTGTCCGGAAGAGGAGATTGTTTTGACGCACAGAAACGCAGCTGTAAGTAGACGAGAGCTTCTGATTCGCGGCGGTTGGCTCGGCCTGGGAGCAGCTGTCGCCGGGCTTTCGACTTCCGCCACGGCCCAGGAGATGGCGGTTCTTGAGGTCGCCTGTGCAGGTTCAATGGGCTCGTTGATGGAGGGTCCGGTGAAAAAGTCTGCTGCGCAAACATTGAAGCTGGACATTCATGGTCGTGCTCAGGGCGCTAATGCGCTGGCGCAGCTGATTGTCGGCGGAAGCATTTCGCCGGATTTCTTCATTTCCATCACAGCGGGCCCGATGCTAACCGTAATGCATGCCGGAAAAGCATCGATTGCCCAACCGATTGCCCGCACAGAAATGGTCATCGCGTACAGTCCAAAGAGCCGCTTCGCGTCCAGGTTGGACGCAGCCGCCAGGAATGATGGAAACTGGCGGCAAGTTCTTGAGGAGCCTGGCTTCCGTTTTGGGCGCTCGGATCCCTCCGCAGACCCGCAGGGCCGCAACATTATCTTCACCATGATGCTGGCTGCAAAGCTGTACCATCAACCGGACCTGGTCGAGAAGGTTCTTGGCCCATGATCAACCCCCAACAGATCAATATGGAGGCGAGCACCCAGGCCCGTTTACAAAGCGGCGAACTGGATGCTGCTTCGGCCTACAAGATTCAGCCCGGTCCATTCAACCTGCCCTACATCTCTCTACCCAGGGGGATCAATCTGAGTGGGGAGAGCGTTCATGCCGACCATCCCGACGTGAGCCTGACAATCGGCGGCAAAACGTATTTTCCCGAGCCGCCGCTCATCTACTACGCCGCTGTCCTCAAGGATGCCCGCAACTCGAAAGGAGCAACAGCCTTCCTGGAATGGTTTAAAAGCAGCGAGGCGCAGGCGATCTTCCGCCAATATCAATACGATCCTGCAGGGGATGCCTCTGCGCTACATGCATGAGAGTTAGCGCATGAGAATCAATCGTCGCTGGATCGCGACAACTGGTGCTGCGTTGCTCGCTGCGGCTCTTCTCTACCCGCTCACTGCAATCTTTGCGCATGTAGGTTCGTGGCAATGGGGCGAAAATGTCCGCGGCCCGGCCTTGTCTTCTGTGCGAGTGTCTCTTGTGCTCACCACCTGGGCGATGTTCATTATCGTGGCCGCAGGAACGCCCATCGCCGTATACATAGCGCGCTGCCAAACGCGGGAACGGCTGGTTTGGCAGGCTCTTTTGTTCATCCCATCCTGCTGCCTCCACTTGCGCTGGGGATACTTCTCTCGCTGGCGTTTGGCCCCTATGGCGCCGTGGGAAGATGGTCGCAGCATTTCGGCATCGTGATGACCAACAGCGCCGCTGCATTTGTTTCCACACAGGTCTATGTCGGCATGGGGTACTACGTACTAGGCGCGGTGGCTGCTTTTGACTCGGTTCCAACAATATTGCAAAAGCAGGCTGCTCTATTGGGACTGTCTCCAGGGAAGGTGTTTCTGACAGTGACATTGCCGCTTGCCCGGCTTGGATTGGCCGTCGCCCTGAGCATCGCCTGGACCCTTACGATCAGCGAGTTTGGCGCGGTCGTGGTGACGGCATACTACCCTTCCGGGATGCCGGTTCAACTGTGGATCAACCTGCAGAGCTTTGGTTTGCCTGCCGTGATGCCATTGCTCGTGATCTTTCTTGCCGTTGCTCTGCCGCTTCCGTGGCTGTTACATGTTCTGGCTCAGCGTAACCGCCATGCTTGAAGCGCACATCATCAAACGACGGCGGCAACTCATAGTCAATGTCAATCTACAACTGGGAAGGGGAGAATCTCTGGGACTGTTCGGAGTTTCCGGCGCTGGAAAGAGCACTGTGCTCTCCTGCATCGCTGGAATCGAGGAACCGGACAATGGATACGTTCGACTCGGCAACCTTACGTTCTTTCCGCCTTCTCTTCCATTGCATAAAAGGCCCATTGGATATCTCACACAAGATCCCGATATCTTCCCGCATCTCAGAGTCAGTAAGAATGTGACGTTCGGCATTCCCAGGCACCTTGCCGCGGACAAGGAGCAAATTCACTGGATTGAAACGTTGCGCGACCGTTTGCGGTTAGAGCCATTTTGGCATGCTTCCGCCGCTTCCATCTCAGGAGGGCAGGCGCGTCGCGTCGCCCTGGCGCGCATGCTGGCCCGCAAACCTCAACTTGTCCTGTTGGACGAGCCGTTTGCAGGGTTAGATCGCCAGTTAGTCCGGGAACTTATTGACGACCTTATTTTCTGGAACCGGACGCTGGGATTCAGCGTGATCGCAGTCGACCATCAAGCTGAGGTCCTGAAGCGACTGTGTCCTGCGCAGGCGATTGTAATTGAGGACGGAAAGGCCGTGCAGCGTGGTACGTGGGATGAACTCTACGGCAATCCGGCAACTCCCCTGTTGCGGTCGCTTCTTGACCCGCTCTAGCTCTCATCTTCCGTAGTCCAGTTGTGGTGGTAACCCGGAAAGGCGCAGGGGGAATCAAATTATTCGATTGGATCGGGGGATTTGGGTGTCCGATGGTTGAGGCCGTTTTACGATGATGCGAGCGAAGCTGTTGCTTAGGCGCCGACACTTGTACTTTGGGGAGAAAATGACCCCGTTTCTCCAGTTGTCTGGACAAATGGTTTGACCGCGTCTTTACCAGGCTGAACTTAAGGTTCTATTCAGAATGCGGTCACTCCGTCGCAGAAGAACGTCCGGAATCGGCAGCTGAAGGCATTCCTGGTTTTGCAGGAAGATTTCTTTCTGCAACTTGATTGAAGGGACGGGCAACGAGAGAGCTGCCATTAGATAAGCCGCACGATCCTGCGATGGGAAGGTTCATGAAGGCGCTGGTCATCGACGTCAGCACCACGGCGACTCCCGCTTGTGTGGCGGTGACCGTTCTAAGCATGGCGAGGGTCGCGGAAGCGGCCGCACTGCTGGCGCTGCTGACGAGGCCGCCGAGCGCGCTCACAACCTGAAAGCCAGCGCCGCCGAGATGCCGTTGCCCCAGCGTTGCCAGCACCTGCACCGCTAAAAAGAGAACACCGAGTCAGTCGTGCATCAAGTGGCTCCTCCCGGTCCAGAAAGCCAGCCTTCCAGGAAAGCTGCGCGGCCAACAGACTGAGATGCAGTGTCACACTCCGGGCTGTGAAGTGTGCGCTTTGAAAAAACATCTGAATCATGAATTCTCGGAAAGGGGAAGCGCGACGACGCACTTCGCCCCGCCCTCCGTTTCCTCAAAACAAATCGTTCCGCCGATTCGGTCGATCACCAGTTTTGCGATGGATAGGCCCAGTCCTGAGCCTGATTGTGCCGCCGTAGCCTGCTCCCTGCTCGTATAAAACCGTTCAAATACCTGTTGCAACTCCTCCCGCGATATACCGGGACCCTGATCCCGGATGGCAATGCGCACTGTTTTATCACGGCGTGACCAGGCAATGCGCAGAACCGATGTGCGCCCCGAAAACTTCACTGCATTATGAAAAACGTTCATGAACGCAATCCGCAGCAGCGCGCGATCGGCCAGTACGTTGCACGGGGCAGCGGGTTCGTCCTCCTGGACAATGGCGATCTGCTTCTCCTCGATCAGCACTCCAAGCACGCCCAGCACTTCGCCCAACAATTCCTGCAGGGAAAATACAGTTCGCTCGTGGCCTGGCTGGCTGGCTTCCGCGCGGGCCAGCAGCAACAGGCCGTCGATGGTTTCGTTGAGCCGTGCTGTCTCGTCCAGCACGTTCGCGAGCGCCTCCCTGCATTGGCCGTTGTCCTCCGTTCGCCCAAGCGCGACCTCGCTCATCGTGCGGATGGCTGTCAGCGGAGTGCGCAGCTCGTGCGCGGCATCTGCGGTGAACCTCTTCATCTGAAGAAATGCCTGCTCCAGCCGCTCGAGCAGATGATTGAAGACTGCGGCCATCTGTCCCAGTTCATCGCCTGGATTCTCGATCTGCAACCGATCATGAAGGTTGCTGGCAGTGATCCCTTCCGCACGTTCCGTCATTTGTTCAAGGGGTCGTAATCCGCGTCGCGCGATCGCATGGCCGGCCGCTCCGGCGACAATGAGCGCCACCGGCACCGCGATGAGCAGAAGCAGCAGAAACTGGTCCATACGCTCGCGCAGCGGCGCGAGGGTGTATCCCAGTCGGATCACCATGGTCACGCCGTTCAGCGTATGAATGTGACTCACCACCAGGGCGTGGGTCCCATCGGCCAGCCGCACAATGCGCTCGTTGAATCCAGTGTCGCCCTCTCCGTGCAACAGCCTTCCGCCGAGAGGCATACCGCGCAGCGTGGGACTTCGATAGAGAACGTGCCCGGAAACATCGAGCACTTCCATCAGCCGGTCGACAAGAAGATGCGACTGTGGACGCGAGAAGTAGTTCTGCTGCAGTTCCAGAACGCCGTGGGCGTCGAAGTAGAGCAGGCCCTCGGCGGTCACCACGTCCTGCACTTCGTCGTGGAACATCTGCCGGGTAAGGACCACGTACTGAAATCCGAAGACTAATGCAGCATAAAGCAATAGCAGCACCGCCAACACCGCCACATACCACAGCGTGAGCCGCGTGCGCAGGCTCAGGGGCAGAGAAGGCATCAGGGCTGAGGCTCCTGCAGGCTGAAGCCCAGGCCACGGATGGTCTGCAGCAGCTTCACGGGGTAGGGGTCGTCTAACTTTCTGCGCAGCCGCGCAATCTGTACATCGATTACGTTGTCGATCGGGGTAAACCGCGAGGTTTCGCGCCATACATCTTTCGCCAGCATCTCGCGCGAAACGGTGCGGCCGCGATTCTCGGCAAGATACAGCAACAAGTCGAATTCCCGTACCGTCAGTTCAAGCCGCTCGTTGCCCCGCGTCGCGGATCGCGTCTTTGTATCGAGGCGCAGATCGCCGACGCTGAGAGTCGTCGATGCGGGTACAGGCAGTATGCGCCGCAGAAGCGCATCGATCCGTGCCAGCAGTTCCGGAAAGGAAAACGGCTTGCCCAGATAATCGTCCGCTCCGGTGCGCAGGCCTGTCACGCGGTCTTCCACGGTGTTGTGCGAGGTCAGAATGAGGACGCGCAGGTCGGCTCCCTCGCTGCGAATCTGCTGCAGGATGTCGAGACCGTTGCGATGAGGCAAAGTCAGGTCCAGCACCAGAAGGTCGGGGTGGCGGCTGTGGACCAAAAAGAATCCTTCTTCCGCAGACCCCGCAGCCATCACCTCGTAACCCGCCTCCTCCATGCCGGAGACGAGCGCGTCCGACATCTTCCGGTCGTCTTCGATGATCAGGATTCTCGGCCTGGCCGACGGCATCGCGATTTGCTCCATTCCCATCATTTCTCAGCGGTTTGCGGCGGACAAGAGCAGGCGTACGAATGTCAGAAATATGTCAGATTTGTGTAAGCCGAAGGAATGATTCACTCGAAACAGTTCGCTCATACTTTCGAGGGCTTCATGGCAAACAAACTCGTTCTTCTCGCGCTCGCAGTTAGTTCTTCGGTAGCTCTGGCGCAGGCTGCAGCTCCCTCGCCAGCTGCCATTCGTATGGATGCGCCGGTGACGCTGCCCATCGTGTTCACCCGCAGCGTCGCCGCAAAGAACGCACATGCCGGCGATCGGGTCACGGCACGAACCACCCAGGTGGTTCGTCTGTCAGGCGGCGAAGTGATTCCCAGCGGCGCAAAGATCATCGGACACGTCCTGGCTTCTACTCGCTTTGTCTACGACACGACTCCTTACGCACAGCAGAAGCCGTCGGCCCTCTCGATTCATTTCGATTCCATCGATGTCGGCGGTCAGGCGTTGCCTCTTAACGTCACTGTCCGAGCGATGGCAGACCCGATCACGAGCGAGCAGGCGCGGACCCCGATCAACCACGACATCGATCCCTCCGGAGCCACAACGCAGATCGGGGGAGATCAACGGTACCCGTGGAACGCGCCGGTCACCGATGAGGATGACGATGTGGTCGCATATAGCCGACATGGTGGTGTCTATGCCCACCTGATCGCGAGCGGATCGTGCGACGGGAGCGACGTCGAGGTCTCCGTCGGCATTTACTCCGCCTCGGCATGCGGCCTCTACGGTTTCTATCGGACCTCCGCTGAGGAAGTGGGCTCTCCGGCCCATCCTTCCACCCTGACCCTCGTCTCCACTCACATTTCTCCCAAGATTTGGAAGAATTCGACTGCTTTGCTGGAGGTTCTGCCTCAACAGTCAACCGTCGCATCCCGATAGTCAGCTGCGCAAGTGAACCCTCGAATCGGAGACTTGACGGATGCTCGAAGCCGGACCGGCACTGAAGGTCACGATCCATCTGAATCGGGATACAGGAGCCGCACACGGTTTCCTCGCGGATGAGATTCTCGCCTTTTTGCAGCGCCAAGGTATTGGGGGTGCGACCGCCATCCAGGCGTGGGCCGGGTATGGAACGCACCGACAACTCCACACCAGCGGCGCTGGTGGTGTCGAGGGGCTGCACCTGCCCGTGGTTATTTATTTCGTCGAGCAGCAGTCCAAAGTTGATGCCATTTTTGACGAGTTGCTGGCTATGGTGACCGACGGGCTCGTCGAAGCACACCCGACCCATGTGCTGAGAAGCGCCGCCTCGTTGGAAAAGGTGATTTCGTAGTGAAGCTTTGCGGCCGCCTGTTGTGGTTCTTTCTGATTTCAGTTGCTGCTCCAATGTCTCTTTGCTCCCAGGCGCCTACAGTTCCACCGCGAACGCTCACCCTGGCTGAGGCGGAGGCAACCGCTCTTGCCAATCAGCCGCGGATGTTGGCGGCTCAGCAGCGCGCCCTCGCAGCCGCCGACCAGATCCGCGAGGCTCGTTCAGGTTATTTTCCCACTGCCGGCTTCAATGCAACCGGCGTCCGTGTCGCCGATCCTGGAACGGCAACCGCCGCCGGCAATATTACGACCTCCTCAATTTCCGACCGGTTCGCCTACGGAGGCAGTCTGACTCAGCTGATCACCGACTTTGGCCGCACCCGGGCCCTGGTATCGCGCTGGCGCGACGAAGCTGCAGCGCAACAGGATCTGGCGACGCTCACGAAGGCGCAGGTCCGGCTCAATGTACGCGAGGCCTACTACAAGGTTCTGGGCGCAGAGGCAGTCCTGCGCTCGGCCCAGGCCGCGCTCGCCAATCGGCAGCTGGTTTCCCGCCAGCTTTACGAGCTGGCGCGGAGCGAATTACGCTCAACGCTCGACGTACAGTTCGCCAACGTGCTGGTGAATCAGGCGGAGCTCGCCGTCGTGCACGCCCGGAGCATCGTGGCCCAACAGCGCGCCGGTCTGGGAACCGCGATGGGTCTTCGGCAGCCGGTGTCGGCAGCGCTCAGCGATGTGTCTCCGGCCAACGAGCCGCTGCCACCAGTTCCAGACGATCTCCTGCGACAGTCGCAGTTGCAGCGCGCGGATCTGCGGGCTTCTGAGGAAGAGCAGAGCGCGGCGCAGCAGCGCGCCACCGCGGAGCGGCGGCTTTCGTATCCAACTCTGAACGTGCTCGCCGCCGCTGGCGAGATCCCCTTTCACGATTCCACACTGCACGACAGCTATGCCGCGGCGGGATTCAACCTCAGCATTCCACTCTTCAATGGAGGCTTGTTCTCCGCCGAGCGCGCCCAGGCCGCGCACGAGGCCAATGCAGCAGCGCAGGATGCACATCAGTTGAGCCTCGAGGTCAGCGAGCAGGTTCGCGATGCGTGGTATCAGGCGAGCGAAGCGCACCAGAGCATCGCAGTCACAGCTCGCCTGGTGAACGCCAGCAAAGAAGCGCTGCGGCTCGCGCAGGATCGCTACAACGCCGGCCTTGGCAGCATCGTCGAGCTGAATGAGGCACAGCTGAACGAGACGGCCGCCGAAATCGACGCAGCCAATGCGATCTATACCTACCTGACTCTCCGCGCCGAGGTCGACTTCGCGGCAGGTCAACTGAATTAGGACTGCCTATGGTGCTCAGACAGAGAGTCGATATTAGAGCTATCGCCGTCGCTATGCTGGCAGCCCCGTGCTGCCTCCTGACTTCCTGCGCGTCGAAAGGCGCGACCGCTGCTGCCGTCCCCGTGGTTCCCGTGGCCACTGCCAGCTATGCGAACCTGCAGCATGATCTGGTGCTGACAGCGGAATTCCATCCTTACCAGGAAGTGGATGTGATGGCCAAGGTCGCCGGCTACGTCCGGGAGATCCACGTCGATATTGGCGATCACGTTCGGCGGAATGAGGTGCTCGCCAACCTGGAGGTTCCCGAAATTCAGGACGATCTGGCCCGGGCCAGGGCGGGAGAATCCGCGGCCGAAGCCAACATTGCCACGGCCCGGGCCGTCGTACAGCATGCCAAAGCCGCAGCCGGCATTGCGACGGTTTCCTTCCAGCGTATTCAGGATGTGGCGACGCGCGATCGTGGCCTCGTCCCCAAGCAGGACGTCGATGTGGCCCAGTCCCGCGAAGCCGAGGCAAATGCCCAGTTGGCCAGCGCCGTCTCCGCGCTCAACGCAGCCCAGGACGCGAAGGCCGAGGCAGATTCCGAGTATTCCCGTGCAACGGCGATGGTCCAATATGCAACCATCACCGCGCCCTTCAACGGCGTGATTACGAAACGCTACGCGAACACAGGTTCGATGATCCAGGCTGGTATTTCGTCGCAAACGCAGGCTATGCCGGTCGTTCGGCTCGCGCAGAACGATCTGCTGCGGCTCATCCTGCCCGTTCCGGTGAGCGATGTTGGCGGAGTGAAGAACGGAGAACCTGTGGACGTGAATGTGGTCAGCCTTCATCACTGGCTCAAGGGCACCGTTACACGCTATGCAGACTCCGTGCAGTTCTCCACGCGCACCATGGATACCGAAGTGGACGTGCCCAATCCGGACGGATCGCTGATCCCCGGTATGTATGCCGAAGTTCATCTGCATCTGGGTGCGCGGCCGCATGTACTCAGCGTCCCGCTCGATGCGGTCGACGGCATCGGCACGACAGCGGAACAGGTCTGGGTCGTGCGCGACGGCGTGGTACATCTGACGCCGGTCACCACGGGCCTCGAAACCGCAATGCGCCTGGAAATTCTCTCCGGTCTTCAGCCCGGCGATCAGGTCATCGTCGGTCAGCACGGCGGCCTCTCCGACGGAGAGCGCGTCAGCCCCGTGACGGCAACGTACGAATCCAGCAGCGGCCCCGGCCAGCACTAGAGACGAAACACCAGAGACGAAAGGATATCGCGCAGGCATGTCGGGATTCTCCATCCGCAATCCATACCTGATCGTCGTGTTGTGCCTGATCATCGTTATCCTCGGCGTCGTTTGCGTTTCAGAGATGCCGGTGGACATGTTCCCGCCCATCAATCTCCCGGTGGTTGCCGTCGCGACGTTTTATTCCGGAATGCCGCCGCAGCAGATCGAAACAAATATCACTTATCACCTGGAGCGGCAGTTCACCCTCGCGACCGGCATCGACCACATGGAATCGCGCTCCCTGCCCGGCGTGAGCCTGATCAAGGTCTACTTCCGGGCAGGTACCGATCCGGATGCGGATGCCTCATCGATCTCATCGCTGGCCATGAGCGACCTGCGCGATATGCCGCCCGGCACATATCCACCCATTATCCTGAAGCAGGATGCCTCCAGCGTGCCCGTCGCGCTTGTGCCTCTCACCGGCTCCGGTCTCAACGAGAGCCGGCTGAAGGATATCGGCCAGAACTACGTCCGCAACCAGCTCGCCAGCGTCGCCGGCGCCTCGGTGCCACAGCCTTTCGGTGGGACCTGGAGGCAAATTCAGCTCTTCGCCGACCCCTACAAACTGGAAGCCAATCAGCTGAGCCCCATGGACGTGGTGCGCGCGATCAATGACGCCAACGTCATCCTGCCCGCTGGCGACGCGCAGATCGGCCGCTTCGACTACGACATCTATACCAACTCGATGCTGAAGGGTCCTGACGACATCGCCCAGGTGCCGATCAAGACGGTCGGCCAGTCGCCGGTTCGCGTAGGCGACGTGGCCACTCCCGAAGATGCGTTCAGCCGGCAGTACAACATCGTGCGCGTCAATGGACAGCGCGCCGTCTACATTCCCGTTTTCAAGGGAGGCGCAGACGCCAACACCCTCTCCATTGTCGACGGAGTTCGTGCCACGCTGAAAAAGCTCTACGACGTGCCCTCGTCGCTTCACACTGCAGTCGTTTTCGATCAGGCGCGTTTCGTGCGCACCGCGATCGAGACGCTCATTCATGAAGGCGGAATGGGCCTGTTCCTTACCTGCCTCATGATCCTGCTGTTTCTCGGAAGCCTTCGCGCGACCGTAGCTGTCTTCTTTTCCATCCCGCTCTCTCTGCTTGCCACCTTCGTCGTTCTTCGTCTCGCTGGCAGCTCGATCAACAGCATGGTGCTGGGCGGCCTCGCGCTGGCGTTGTCGCGCCTCATCGATAACTCAGTCGTCGTGCTCGAAAACATCTTCCGCCACCTGGAAGGCGGCGAGGCTCCGGCGGTCGCCGCTGAGAAGGGCGGCCGCGAAGTCGCTCTCCCCGTGCTAGCCGGAACCCTGACCACTGTCGTCGTCTTCTTTCCCGTCACCATGCTGTACGGCGTCAGCAAGTTTCTCTTTACGGCGCTGGCTCTGGCCGTGGTCATCTCTCTGTTCGCGTCGTATTTCGTCGCCATGACCGTTGTGCCGCTTTTCTGCGCCCGCTTTATCAGGAGCGTGCATGGCGAATCGCATCCGGCAGATCTCTCGCGCGCGGCTGACTCGCGGAATCATCACCTCGGATTCTGGCAAAAGTTCAACACTGCGTTCAGCCGTACATTTGACGCCGGCCTGGCTCAGTACGATGTAGCCGTTGCCAAAGTCCTGCGCGTACCGGGCAAGACGCTGGTATTCTCCGGCATCGGTTTTCTCGCCAGCCTGTTTCTGTTTCCGCTCCTGGGTTTGTCCTTCTTTCCGCGCACTGACCCCGGCCAGTTTGTCATCACCTTCAAAGGGCCGTCGGGCACACGGCTTGACGATACCAACCTGGAGGCGGCCCACATTGAGCAGATCGTGCGCCGGGTCGTGAGCCCTCATGACATGGGGATGACGGTTTCGAATATCGGCGTCGATCCCGGCTTCTCCGCGCTTTATTCTCCCAATTCCGCCACCCACACCGGCTTTGTTCAGGTGGCGCTCGATCCGGATCACCGTACCAGCAGCTACATCTACGTTGACCGAGTAAAGAGGGCTCTCACGCGGCAGATGCCGGAGTTACAGACTTTCTTCTCAAGCGGCAGTTTGGTCGATGGCGTTCTCAACATGGGTGCGCCCGCGCCCATCGACATCCGCATCACCGGCAACAATATCGGAGCCGATTATGCCACGGCGGAGAAGATTGCCTCCGATGTGCGGCGCGTGCCGAACGTCGCCGGCGCCTATATTCCCCAGGATCTCGACTACCCTTCGCTGCGCATCTCCATCGATCGCATGCGTGCCAGCGAGTTGGGGCTGACCGAGAAGGAAGTCGTCTCCAACGTGATTACCGCGCTCACCTCGAACCAGATGATCGCGCCTTCGATCTGGATCGATCCCAGGAGCGGCAATAACTACTTCCTGACCGTGATGTACCGCGAAGATCAGGTGCAGTCCATCGACGATCTTCGCGCCATTCCCCTTCACGGAGCCGGCATCACCCAGCCCACGCGCCTCGACATGGTCGCCAACATCCAGCAGTTCGACGCTCCTACAGAGATGGACCACACGCAGATCCGCCGCGTGATGGATATCTACGTTCGACCGCAGTCGGAAGATCTGGAACGGATCACACGGGCGATTCAGGAAATCGTGCATCGCGCGAATCCGCCGGAGGGCGTCGATGTGACTCTTTCCGGCAGCGTGAATTCGATGAACGAATCGTTCCGGAGCTTTGCTGTTGGATTGACGCTGTCCGTTCTGCTGCTTTACCTGATTCTCGTCGCACAGTTCCGCTCGTTTATCGACCCGTTCATTATTCTGCTGGCGCTTCCGCCTGGCATCACCGGAGTTCTGGTCGCTCTGCTCCTGTGGGGCACCACCCTCAACGTTATGTCGCTGATGGGTGTGATCATGCTGGCGGGTATCGTGCTCACCAACAGCATCCTCATCGTCGAGTTCGCCCACCACCTGCTCAAAGAAGGCATGGGCGTGCGCGAAGCGATTGCGACCTCCTGCCGCGTCCGTCTGCGACCGATCCTCATGACCTCGCTTGCGACGCTCATCGGCCTCTTGCCCATGGCTCTGAAGCTCGGCGAAGGAAGCGAAGCCTATGCGCCGCTCGCCCAGGCTCTTATCGGCGGACTGACCGTTTCGGTAGTTCTTACGATCTTCCTGGTGCCCGCCGGATTCTATCTTGCCTACGGCGGAAACGCTGCACGAGTAAGACAGGCTCACGGTTGAGACCCGCGGCAAGTTTGGCAAAACGGATGGAGCTGGCGGGCGTTCGTCCCCGTCTGGGGTTTTTCCTAATGCCAAATTGATGCGCATACAGCAACTCGTCACGAGATAAGGTGAAGGAATGCCAGGCAAATCGTTCTTATTTCTTGCTGCCCTGATCGCGGTCATGCCCATTCAGGCCCATGCGCAAACAGCAACCGATATGGCGGCCCTGAGGGGGCTCGCGCCCGTCAGCGTGCTGCCGAGCAGCAGGGAGGGCAAGGCTGCTCTCGCAGCCAACTACGCCGTCACTGGCGGCATTCAGACTGGCGCAATTCGCCAGTCCACGCTTTTGCCGTTCCCTGAGCAGCAGCAGCAGGCGCTGCGCGATGCCTTCATCACCGATGGCAACCTTGCCCAGCTAGCCGACGGGCTGGGAACTACTCTCGGGGCTGCCTGGCTTGCGCGTGCCCACTACATCGATCAGACGCACTTCACCAGCCTCTCGCCATCGGTCGCTGCTGTCATCGCCTACGCGGACAGAATCACTGGAATGAACTCCAATTCCGGTAAATTCTTCTTTGCCAATGAGACGACCGACGGCAAAACCTCCGTCTCCAATGAAGCGACGGAGATCTTCAAAAAGAACAAGGGCGAAACTGACGTCTTCGGCAAGAGCTACGGCCTGCCGGCCGGCACGCTTGGCGCCGGTACCTTCGGCGACTCGCGGCCATTCCAGACTGAGCCGAACACGACGCAGTTTTCCGGCCTCGACTACCTCAACATCCCGGCGGACAATACCGTCTACAACCGCGGCCCCGCGATGAACCTTGCCAACAGCCCTTCCTACCCGAGCGGCCACACCACTTACGGCTACACGGGCGCCATTCTCCTCGCCGTTCTCGTTCCGGAGAGGTACCAGCAAATGATTACGCGCGGAGCTGAATACGGCAACGACCGCATCATCATGGGCGCGCACTACGCCATGGATGTGCTGGCCGGACGCACGCTCGCTCTCTACGACATGGCGCATCTTCTCGCCAACGATCCGCTTTATCTGAACGTCACGGTCAAAAAGGCCGCACCCATCGCAGACTTCCAAAGCGCCATTAGAAAGGCGCGCGCGGATGCGAAGGCAGCCCTCGAGGCCGGATGCGGTAACTCGATCCAGCAGTGCTCGCGCGAAGACACCGGCCGGCTCAGTAATCCGTCAGCCGACGAAGCGTTTTATGACGAGACGCAGACCTATAACCTGCCTGTGGTGTATCCCCAAAATGCAAATCGCAAAGAAGACGTCGCGAAGCTGAGTCCTGAGGCCGGATATTTGCTGACGACAGCCTTCCCATCGCTCACTCTTGACCAGGCAAATCGCATACTCACGGAGACCGAAGGTCCAGGAGGTGCTTTCCTCGACGACGGCTCATCCTTCGGCGTTTACTCCCGGCTCAATCTCTATGCCGCGGCCGGCAGAGCCGCCGAATTAGCCGCGCAAAACGGTGACGCCGCGCGAAACTGAATCTGCTGGTCAGCTAAGGGTGTCGTTCTCGGCGCAGGTAAGCAGAAATCACGGTCCTCTTAATCACATTTTCTGATTCGTTGAAGTGAGTAAGAGAGACTCCAGGTCCCGCTTTGAGATGGCGTGCCCCAGCGGGCACAACAAAGAGGCTCATTGCCAGGTTACGATGTTGCAATGCTCGTGTTCGATCAGGTGCTGCTTTGCGCGCAGCGAGGCATCGCGGTTGTCGACGGTAAAGACGTCCGTGTCGACGTCGCGGATGGGCCGATCGACGGCCACTATGCGCACGCCAGCCTTCTGCGCGGCGGCGAAATACTGATTCTCACTGCCCACAGCCACGACCAGCAATCCTGCTGCGCGGCGCTGCACCATAATTTCGGTTTCGCGGCGCTCCAGTTCCTCGCGATGCGCGGAGGCGGCCATCAACGTCATGAATCCGGCATCCCAGGCGGTTTGCTGGATCGCGTTGCAGCAGGCGGCAACAAAAGGATCGGCCAAATTCGGAACGATTAGTCCCAGCACGCTGGAGCGCGTGCCCTTCAGAATGCGCGCGGCTTCATTGGGAACATAGCCGATTTTCTCAATGGCCGCGCGGACCTTGCGCTCCACCCCGGGTGTGACGTGGCGGCTGCTATTCACGACGCGGGAGACGGACATGACTCCGACTCCCGCGATTTTGGCCACATCGGCAAATGTGGGCATTTTCGCTGATCATTATCCTATGGCGTGGTCATTTCGGCGAATTTTCGCGGAGGCGCAACGGACGCGGCTTCGTCAATTTAGTCGAGTCGGAGCCGCCCTGACGGTTCTAGGAGTTAGATTCCGCGATGATGCGATCGTAGGCCGCGCGGGCGTGGTCGTAGGCGCGGGCCGCGTCCTGCAATTCTGCAGAGCGGATGCGCAGCTTCTTTTGCTCCCAGCATGCATCGACAGAGGCGCGGCACCACTGAGCACTCTTTCTGGAAGCACGGATGGGCTTGCCTGCAATCAGCACCGTTACTGGACTGGTGTGACACGAAGGATAAATGCGCAGCGCGACCCAGCTGCTGCGGCTGACTCGCTGTGTAAACTGCACCGGATGCACGGTTCCATCTGCCGTGATGCTGGTGCGCTGCACGGGAAGGCCGTTTACCACTAACTCAACGGCCACTTCGCGCGAATTGCCGACCCGCGCCCGCTCAATGTGCCAATACGGCGGAGTATAGGGTGAGGTTGCGCGAGTCTTGTTTCCGGCTGCAGTCGGATCAGCGTCCAGCCAGGCGCAAGCGGTCGCGGTGATGTGCACCTCCTTCGCCTCCTCCAGGTGCAGCTGGTCACCGCTGTGCGCGTCTTCGACAACAAGATCGAAGATATGACTGCGGCCATCGCCGAAGTACGATCGCCCCTCCTTCATGCCGCGCCGCACCCAATCGCTGTAGCCCGAATCGCCTGCCGGCTCGCCGCTGAGTTTGACATAGGAGCGGCCGCCGCCGACACAGCGATCGGTGATGCAGGGGAAATCCGTCTCTCCCGTAAAGGCGAGACTATAGCCGCAGTTGAGGAGGTGATACCAGATGTTCAGCTCGACGAATGGCCACAGATCGCAGCCGGACATGAAGTCGACGGTGCCGGGATGGGTGACGTCAACGATAAGCTCGTTTGCGCCGCAACTGTCGAAGGCGGGGATCAGATAATTCGGCAGTTCGGTGCTGGCGGTGACCATGCCCCAGCCGGTATGCGCGTAGCCGGCAAGTGCGCCCTGAGTTTTCGCCCAGCGCACGATGGGAAGATTCCAACTCGGCCAGTCGTTCAGCGATTTCGTATCCGGATAGCTTTCCTGCGAGAGGCGCAGCAGCACGAGGTGCCCGGAATGGCTGGAGGGAAAGCCGGAGACTTCGACGTCGTAGCGCAGCAGAGCAGGATCGGGGCTCTGATCAACTGAACGATCAGCATGGCCGGTGAAGAAATTGCTCTGGTAGTACCAGCCCGGCGCCCAGATCAGAACCGAGCCCACATCGAGCGCTTCGCCTTCCACCTGCCGACGCATGACCTCCGGCGTCACACCCTCGGTGGGGCTCTCGTAATGGGAGCAGCCCGCGGAGTGGATGTGGCTGTCGCCGGAGTAATAGCCAAACTTCTTCGGCTCGACCCAGCGCTCCAGATTCAGATCCAGAGACTTCGGCGTGCCGGCCCGCACCTGGAGGTCGATCTGCTTCGCGACGTATTCCGGGCCTCGGCTGTAGACCAGCGAATACGTGCCGTCCGCCAGGCGGATGCTCTCGCCGTTCTCGCGATAGATCTGCGGCTGAAACCACAGATCCGGCAGCGTCCGCTTGCCCTGCGTGGGATAAACACGTCCCAGTGCATCGGTGATGACCAGCGATGCTGTCGTCCCGGCTCCCGTCGGATCGTGCACGTGGATCTTGATGTCAGTGGAGGGCAGGCAGTTGAAAAGGATGGGGACGGTGCTGCCGAAGCCCATATCCTGCTGGCCCCTGCCGGTTTCGGCGGTGAGCGAAGCCTCTCTCTGCCCGTGGTCGCGGCTGTAAATCTGCACGATGCGATATTCGATGGAGAGGCCGGAGAGGGTGGGCAGCAACGGAGGACTGGCCCAGTTGTTGAGCGCGACCCAGCGGCTCTCTGCTTCCACCTGATCCACGGCGCCGATGGTGAAGTCTTCGGTCGCGGTGGTGTCGTTGCCCGAAGGACGTCCCATCGGCTCCGCCTGCGGCGATGTGATCCTGAAGGGCGACGTATCGGCGGACTGGTTGCCGACCCGCACCAGAAACGTCCGCCAGCCATGTTCTACCAACTCGGCTTTGGCATCGCCGCGGGTCATGGTGACGCGGCTCTCCGGATTGATGTCGACCTTGAGGAGTACATGGGGCCGCAGCACGTCCTCGCAGCGGGCGACGGTATCGCTGGCATGGCCGGCGAGCTGCTGTTGCAGCGACTTCAGCTCATCGGGCCGAAGCGGTTCTCCGATCACGTTCAGCGCCGCCAGCAGGCGCTCAATTTGGGCTGCAAACGGCTGGCGGATATCCTGCGATGAATCCGCATAGATCGGTTCAGTCCACGGCATGCCGGAACACGCTGCGGCAGCCAGCAACCGCTGAAAATCCCGGCGAGTCATCCGCACAGATTTTTAGACTCCCTGGCCGTCAATTTCGCTGTGAATCGGCGAGCGACCATTAGAAATTGTTCTATCCACGGTGACATATTTCAGCTCTCCAGCAGAGAAACTTCCTTCACGTCGGCCCGGCCACCCTTTACCGGCCGAATGAGCAGCGTCTTCATCTCCCACGGCGCGAAGCTCACCGTCTGATCCACACCCAGCAGCTTGCTTTTCACCGAAGCGTTCGTCGCTGCTCCCGATCGCTCCTGCAGCCGCAGGATCGTGGCATTCTCCATCTTTTCAGCGCGCTTGAGCGCGAGAACCCACACATTCCCCGGCTGCACTTCGAGGAAAGACGCCATGCGCGGCTGATTGCCTTCATGCGCCGAGTCCATCACGTATTCGGCGGGGGTTTGAAATTCTTCGGCGCGGCGATCGAGATTCATCTGCTGCCAGGCGCCCTTGCTGCCCAGCAGCCAGAAGCGCCGCTCCTGCCGTCCCTGATCCTGCCATGCGTTCGTGTCGTTGTAGGTCACCGGCCATGGGCGATGACGTGCATAAGGCGCGGAGCGAATCAGCACGGTCCGGAACAGCCCGTTCAGGCAGTCGTAGCTGTAGGTCTGGGCGTTGATCAGCGCTACCGTGTAGGGATTGCCGTTGATCTCACCCTGCACCGCGGCCCAGTCCTGATACGGCTCCTCTTCGCCATTCACGCTCCGCTCGAGGACCTCGCCCGGCACCTTGGCAAACAGGCGCGGCTGCGTCAGTGCCGTGGGGATCTCCAGCTTCATCATCTGCTGGTGCTCGTGCCAGTCGATGACAAAACGGAACTCGATAGCATCGATCCCGGCGAACTGCGCCATGTCCAGAATGATTTCCGAATCCATCCACTGCGCGCGATGCCGCGTCACGCGCGTCACCGGCCCGTCCTCCACCGCCTGGGCCGAGAGCAAGGTCGGGCGGCCCATCTCCTGGCGGAACTCTTTCACGTCGTGCGCCCATGTATCGCCGGTGTCGCTGAGCACTACCAGCCCTGCACTCTTCGCCAGCAGTTCGGTGCCATCCTGCGCTTTGAGGGAGCCTACGCCAAAGCCTGTCTCGGAGACGGCGAATGCATCGGAGTAAGGCAGTCCCGCGGGCGCCGGTCCATGCGCCAGTTCCAGCACCTTGTAACCGCACGGAGGCAGCTCTACCCAGGCGCTCAGTCGCGGCATGGAATTCGTCATACTGTCGGGCGGTCTCCACTGCAGAGGAACCACGCTTCCGTCCTGCGCGGCCAGATGCGTGATCTCTCCCGCACCCTCCGGATCCTTCTCCGCATGGATCTCGACCAGCGCCGTGCGCTTCCACGGCAGGGGGTTGAACAGGAAGGCCGCGCTCTCCCGCACACCGCGCGTATCCACCTGCTTCGCCATTCTCTCCAGCGCGGAAACCCGCGACGTAAGAGCGGTCTCGCATGCATAGCCGACCGAATCCCGCACGTCCTGATAATCAGCATAGAGCGAGGTGCCGGCCATCATGTCGTGGAATTGGCAGAAGAGAATCTTCCACCACGAATCCGCGCAGGGCTGCGCCGGATAGGGCTGGTTCTGAGTGAGACTGGCGATGAGCGAGATGGATTCGCTCTCCACCATCCACCGCTCCGCGCGGCGGTTCAGCGCCTTCATCTCCCCGTTGGCGGAGTAGCATCCGCGCGAGTGGTGCTGCAAATCTCGGCGGATTACGGGCAGGGAAGCGAAGCCCGGTGAGTTGCGGACCGCGGCAAAGAAGTCGCGCAGCGTGCTGAAGCGGATCTCCGGCAGGGTCCGGTCCGATTGCATCTTCACCACTTCGCGCACCTGTTCCGCTGTGACTGCGCCGCCGTGGTCGCCTACTCCCAGAAAGAATGCAGCATGATCGATGCCGGGCGCAAAATCGTGCTGCACGGCGTCGGGAATGTTCTCCGCCTTCCCGTCATACTCCCTGTAAATGCGCAGCGTGAGCACGCGCGACCCATCGGCGCTTTCCCACCAGAACAGGAGAGGCAGATCCATCTCCTGCTCCTGGGGACGCATAAAGACGTAATATTCGTAGCCGGCGCGCTTCAGGATCAGCGGCAGGCCCGCGGCGTGTCCGAAGGAGTCGGGATTGAAGCCAATGTTCACATCCGCGCCCAGCGCCTGCCGGCAATATTCCTTGCCATACAGGCAGTGGCGCACAAAGCTTTCCGTCGCGGGAATGTTACAGTCCGGCTCAACCGGCCACGCGCCCACCACCTCCCAGCGTCCCTGACGGATGCGCTGCTGCACCTCGGCGAACATCTGCGGATCGGCCTGCTGTACCCAGCGGTAGTGCTGCGACGACGAATGGCTGTAACAGAACTCCGGATTCTCGTTCATCCGGTTCAGTGCGCTGCGAAAGGTGTTCAGCACCGCGTCCGCGCCGTCGCGCCACGGCCACAGCCAGGCCGCATCGATATGCGAATGGCCGATGATATGGAGAACTTTTTTGTGCTGGTCCTGACTCGCCTGCAGCGCCTGCGTGATCGTGGGCCTGGCTGCCAGACCCAGCGCTGCGGTCGACCCCTGCATCAGAAAATCTCTGCGCGTGAAATGACTTCTCATCGCCTGGCAAATCCTCTTAAGAATCGCCCCTTGTTCGCAGGCGACTCCTGCTAAAGCGGTTCCGACTGGGCCTCAATTCCATCCATCAGGTGCATGAGAATGTTATGGCCCTCCTGGATGCGGGCCGTATCCGAATGCGCAACCAGCAAAGGGCAGTCGGCCTGCGAGAGCGCCGCTCCTCCATCCCGTCCGAGAAAGGCGATCGTCTGGATTTGCATCGCCCGCGCCGCCGTCATCGCGCGCAGGATGTTGGGCGAGTTGTCGCTGGTGGTGAAGACGATCAGCAGATCGCCCGCGCGCCCCAGCCCCTCTACCTGCCGGGCGAACGCATCTTCGAAAGGTAAATCGTAGCCGATGCAGGTCATCAGCGTGGGGTCGGCGTGGACCGCGACAGCCGCAAGCGCACGCCGGTTGCGCTTGCATCGTCGCATCAGTTTGCCCACCAGATGGTGTGCTTCTGCCGCGCTGCCGCCATTGCCGCATACCAGGATCTTGTTGCCACGCTCCAGCGCGCCGACACACCATTGTGCCGCAAGCGCGACCTTCTGCTCCATGGCAGCGAGTCCGGCGAGAACCGCGGAGGCTTCTTCGAGCGCCGCCATATGAACAGACGACCTGGTCGGTGCAGCGGTCATTGCGTTCCTCCACCCATAGCCACGCACAACGTGGCCACGTCGCCGATCTGCTCGCCCAGCGCGGCGGGCACGATGCGGCACAGGGACGCCGAACCGGCCAGAGCCTCCCGCCGAACCACGGCGCGCGCCGGCTCCAAAATCGCATCCCCCATGCGCAGAGCCAGTCCGCCTACGGCGATGCATTGCGGATTGAGCACGTCGATCAGAATCGCCATCGCCATCCCCAGCCTCTCTCCTGCAGTTTTCACAATACGCTGAGCCACGCGCCCCCCGGCCGCTGCTGCTTCCGCGACATCGCGCGCCGTTACCGCGGAGCCAGCCGATGCCAGCAGCGTTGCCTGGATGCGCTCGAGCGCCCTTGCGGTTTCCATCCCGGCCAGCCGGGCCATGCCTGCGCCGCTCGCCCAGCCTTCCACCGCCCCGGTTTTATTGTGGCCGCGCGGTCCGGTTCGGGTGAGGCGCACATGCGCGTTTTCGGGAAGGGTGGGGAAGACGCGGCGCTTCAAAATGACGGGAGGACGGGTCGCCAGGACCACAGCGGTCTTGGTTCCTCCGATATCCAAGCCAACCAGCAATCGCTCCGACATTCGCTGCGTACCTGAGCCGTCCCCGACCCCGCCTCCGCTTCCAGAACTCGGCACGCTCGTTCAGCTCCATCATCGACCGTACGCGGTCGACCGTATTGGGCCAGAGTGGTGGCTGCCGGAAAATCTCGTGGTAAGTGCCGCGGGCGTCAATGTGGTGGTCTTTGGGCGCTATCACATCAGGTGCTTGTGACATGGGGGAAGGCCCCCGGAAGTTGGCTGCAGCCGTGGTAAGTTGCGGCAGCGAGATGTCTGCTGCTCCACTCCAAGGCGCTATGCGAAACTTTGCGAAAGTATATATTTGGGGTTCGGAAGATTTCGATCCTTTCGTTTTGAAAGGGAAATAACGGATGACCCGAGCATGGGTCATCCAGTCGTAACTACCGCGGAATCGTTTGTCTCGTGCAGAGGAGTGTGCCAGTGTCGAAGATCGTGCGATGGGTTTTCTGGGTAACTGTGATCGTCGGATTGCCCTCTCTCGGCGGGTCGCTCCGGGCGCAGTTGGGGAACCGCATGGAGTTAGCCCAAAGCTGGTCGCTGGCTTCAGCACGCGATGTGAGCGCCGATGGCGCGGTCATCTCGCGGTTAGGCTATGACACGGCGAGCTGGCATCCGATCCACCGCATGCCGGCGACGGTACTGGAGATCCTGCAGGAAGACGGCGTTTACCCCAATTTGTATGTGGGAATGAATCTGCTGACGAAGGTGCCGCAGGACCTGTACCTGCAGGATTGGTGGTATCGCACCCGCTTCGTGGCGCCCGCCGGACGCTCGCATTACTCACTGGAGTTTCCAGGCATTAACTATCGTGCCGAGATCTGGCTGAACGGACAACGGATCGCCGATAGCCGGCAGATCGCAGGCATGTATGCGGCCCACGAACTGGATGTAACGCAGTGGATCCGTCCCGGAGCCGAGAACGTACTGGCAGTCCGCGTCACACCGGAGCGCGCTATCCAGGACGTTAACGGCGTGGAACTGGCCGACAGCTGGTTCGACTGGATCAACTGGAAATACCTGGGGTATCAGGGCCCGCGGCGGCCCGGAAGTCATGGCATCTCCTTTGTCCCCGACAGGAACGCAGGCATCTGGAAGCCTGTTTTCCTGCGCGTCTCGGGGCCCGTGACCCTGAGGCATGCGCTCGTGAATACAGCGCTGCCCCTGCCGGATACCTCGAGCGCCCGGCTCACCGTCTACGCAGATCTGCGCAACACCTCGGCGCAGAGTGTCAGCGGCACGTTGTATGGCACGATTTCGCGTCCGGGAAGCCCGAGCATCGCACTCGAGCAATCCGTGATTCTGGCCGCGGGAGAAGAGCATGAGGTGAGCTTCACACCCGAGCGATTCGAGCAGCTGGTCGTGCAGCATCCGCATCTCTGGTGGCCTTATACCATGGGCGAACCCGCGCTTTACAATCTGCAGCTGCGATTTGTGGCTGCGCACCAGGTTTCCGACCAGACATATCTTCGCTTCGGGATTCGCACCATCACCCAGCATCGCGATCACGACGAGCAGTTTCCGGAGGTGGGCAAAGGGGGCAATTTCTATCTGCAGGTCAACGGAAAAGATTTCCTGGTGCGCGGTGCTGTCTATACGCCCGACCTGCTCTACCGCTACGATCCGCAGCGCGAAGAAACCGTCATCCGCTATGTAAAGGATATGGGACTGAACATGTTGCGCTGGGAATCAAAGATTGCCAGCGAGCACATCGTGGAAGTGGCCGACGAACAGGGGGTGCCTCTCATGTTCGGCTGGATGTGCTGCAATCAGTGGGAGAAGTGGGAGCAGTGGAACGCGGAAGATCACCGTGTAGCAGGGGAGAGCGTCGCATCGCAGATCCTCATGCTGCGCGCGCATCCCTCGGTGTTTCTGTGGGCCAACGGCAGCGACGGATTGCCTCCGCCGGCGATTCGCAGCGAATATCACGGCATTCTGGCGCGCCTGCACTGGCAAGATGCTGTGGTCGACACGGTCTCCTCGTTTGCGAAAGACGCCAACGGCGAGCACATGTGGGACGGCATTCATATGCAGGGGCCGTACAGCTGGCGTCCGCCCACTTACTGGTTCAGCGGGCGTTACGCGCCGGCTCGCGGAGCCTGCGCCGAGCAGGGTGACAACGAACACATCCCACCATACGAAAGCCTGAAGAAGTTTATCCCCGCCGATCAGCGGTGGCCCATCAACGACACGTGGTACTTTCATGCCGGATCGAACCCGGGGAACAGTACGCTCGCCAACATACAGCGGGTCATCAACCGCCGGTATGGTCCTTCGGCCAGTGCGGAAGAGTTTGCCCGCAAGGCCCAGCTGG
This sequence comes from uncultured Acidobacteriota bacterium, assembly GCA_963825195.1. GTDB lineage: Bacteria > Acidobacteriota > Terriglobia > Terriglobales > Acidobacteriaceae > Palsa-343. The sequence continues at coordinate 2,608,472 of CAWGSD010000001.1, read as the reverse complement.
CGCATTACGAAGATACACGCGCGCAGTTCGAGGACTTCGCAGCCAACGGCTGGGCCAACCACAAGATGACTATCTACTGGATGCTGGACAATCAATGGCCGTCGTTCTTTGGAAACCTGTTCGATGCCTATCTGAAGCCGGGCGGCGCGTACTACGGCGCGAAGAAGGGACTGCGTCCCCTCTCTGCAGTTTTTGACTCCTATGCAACGGGCGATCACAGCAGTGCGAAGATCACGGTGGTGAACCAGACCCCCACAGCCTCCGGCGATCTGCGGGTTCGCGTGCGCATCTACGATCTCGATGGCAAATTGCGCCTTGATCGCAGCGCCGGCGGGATCAATGTGGCCTCAGGCGGAGCCGCCCAGGCATTGCTCCTGTCTCGCCTGCGCGATACCACTCCCGTCTACTTCGTTCGCAGTGAGTTATTCGACAGCGCGGGAAAGCTGCTGGCTGAGAATGTCTATTGGCAATCCACCCGCGATGACGATCTCGGCAGTCCTGCCAATGACAAGGCCTTCGACCTCGAGCAGGAGCAATGGGCGGATATGACGGCGTTGAACTCTATGCAGCCGGTCCACCTGACACTGACGGCGAGCGGAAAAGCCACCGGTTCGGAGACGGCGATCACGATCCAGCTTCACAATCCAACCCAGTCCATCGCGTTCTTTGAACGCGCAGAAGTCACCGAGTCGCGTGACGGAGACGAAATCCTTCCCATCGAATACGACGATAACTATGTCACGGTCTTTCCAGAGGAGACGGTGACGATAAAGGGTCAGGTCCAGGAACAGAATGGGAAAGCTGCCTGGGTGCGCGTGGCTGGGTACAACACATCGCCAGAAACAGTGATGGTTCGCTGAGAAGGATCAGCAGGGCCTAACCGACGCATTCCGAGCTGTTCAGGATGCAAGGCAGCAATCGAGGACCCGGTCCGGCGAAGAACCGGGTCTTGTTGCTTCAGCGAATCACGGGCAGGATTGCCGGCTTGAGCGTCCACGCCTGCAGTCTTGCCAGTTCCATAAGATGTGGTGAATGAAAGCCTCGCGGAAAGATGGGCCAACCCCAGATGGACTCAGAGTCCTGTGCCACCCAGTGGCCGGCAGCCAACTCCGCCACCGGAATCTTCACAGATGCCGGCGGCTCCTGCCTGCGCAGCAGGGCTGGTGCGACGGATGCGAGCGTCGCCAGGTAAGCTTCGGGCGAAACCGGGCTGCTGCCGAGCCAGACTACGTTCGGAATGGAATGGTTCGTTTCAAGAAATCGTCTGACGTCCTGCGAAGTCCGCGACAGCTGACTCCAGTCCACCTCGTGTACCTGAGGAAGGAGTGGCGTGGGCGCAGCCGAAGCCGGCCCGCCAGGCGTAGATCCCAGGCTCAACGGCCCGCTTTGCAGCCCATCCGCAGTGGCGGCCACTACGGTATTGAGAAGCAGAAATACTTCACTGGCCGACAAGGCATACTTGTCGCGGATCTGAAACGTCACCTGGGAGCTGACCTGCTCTGCGATCTCTTCCAGTTCCTCGGGTGCAAAGCTGCGAAAGTGAGCCTCGTCGCGGTAAAGGGAGTAGGCCTGTGAGGCAGTGACGAACTGAACATTTGGATAAGTCCGGATGTAGCGAATGAGCCCCTCAAAGTATTGAAACGCCTTTTCACGCTCCTCGGGAGTTCGTTCCGGCTGCAACTTCCATTGCGAACGGGAGGGGTTAGCGCCGTTTGCGAAGTTCACCGCATCCCAGAAGACCTGCGAGATGAGCTGTGTGGGATGGAACATGAAGCTGACCAGTCCGCCACCCGGTTGCTGGCTGAGTTGTGCGGAGAGATTCCGGAAGTAGCTCTTAGCTTCATCGAGATTCGACCAGTCGTCGTTCGGCTCCAGTTGCCGCCCTGCCTCGATCCCAAAAATATTCAGCAGTCCGCCATACCAGAACGGTTTCCCGTTTAGCTGTACCTGCAGTCCATCGTCGAGATACACATGCACACCCCATTTCTTAAGGGTGGGGAAGGACTGTGGCGCCCAGCTGACCCCGGGCTGCCCAAAGCAAGTGGGCGGATAACCAAAGATGCGCGTCAAATCCTCAAATCCGGGCCTTTCGCGCCGATCGAATTCCTGAGCCCCCTGCTCCCAGCCGAGCACCGATTCGTATTCGGCCAGCGTGGGATGTTGGCTGTGCGTATTGGAGTGGTAGCCGATCTCATGGCGGCTGAGCGCAGCAATTACGTCGGAGCGATGCCGCGATTCGAGCACCCGGCCCTTTTCTCCCACTACCTTAAACGTGGCACGAATTCCCTGGGAGGTCAGGAATTCTGCAATTCTCTTCGCAGCATCATCGCTGGCCGGTAAAAGATAATCTTCCGTATCGAACCACAGCACCACGTACACCGGGTTTGCTGAGGCGGAGGATGGAGTCGCATCGTCCGCGGAGCTGTTGCGGTCCTCAGCTGCGGCGAAGCGGCTTCCCAGGGCAAGAGCTGGTGCCGCTAACGCGGACTGCGACAGCATTCGCCGTCTGGTGAGCTTCTGGTTCATCCATCCTCCCTTGTCTCTTCACTTATTTCCCGGGTCGCTTTCACTTATCTCCCCTGTCTTTTTTCACTTATTTTGGTTTGCCGCTCAATTCCCGAAAGCTGTCGATCGTCGGGGCTGGTAAGAGCCGAAAGGAAAATAAACGCAAGCATAGCATGAAAATCAGAAGCACAAAGAAACCGGACCGGCTCCCGCTCTGATGGAGGCATCTTTGCGGGCGGCGCTGAACATAGGAATATAAACGAAAAATGTTCTCTTGACTTTAGTTTCGCATTCGTTCACCATACGCAGACATTAGAAGGAATAAGACGTAACACGAAATCAAAGAACCGAAATCGCTTGTTTGGGCAAAGACTATCATCGCCTGCGTGCCCTGCATCGGGCCTCCAATTTCACACTTTCTGCCGTCCGAATACGAAACCAGGAGCCGCAGCTCACATGAGACGTAACTGCCTCTTCGCTCTCGCAGCCATCCTCTTCTCTTCCTGCCCCCTGGTCGCTCAAAAGGACGCGGCGTCGCTTGAAGGACGGGTGGTCGACAGTTCAGGAGCGGTAGTGGCCTCGGCGTCTGTGACCGCGGAAAATCAGCAGACGAATTTTACTTACCACGCCACCAGCGATTCCTCAGGCCAGTGGACCATCAGCCCGGTTCGCATCGGCACGTACCGCGTGTCCGTGGAGGCTCCGGGCTTCAGGAAAGTCATCACCGACTCCATCACACTGGATGTCCAGCAGCGGCAGCGCGTGGATCTCACCCTGGTGCCAGGCGAGGTAAATCAGCAGGTCGAGGTCCGTAGCGCGGCTCCGCTCATCGAAACCGACACCTCCGAATCCGGCCAGGTTGTGGACAGCGAAACCATGGTGAACATGCCGCTCAACGGACGCAACCCTGTGCAGTTGGCGCAGCTCACAGTGGGTGTGAATACCAATGAGCCCGGAGCCCGCACGACCGCTTCGTTTGGATTCAGCGCCGACGGCTCGCGATCCATTGATAACAACTTCCTGCTGGACGGCATCGACAACAACTCGAATATCCCCGATCTCCTGAACGAAGCCAATTATGTCGTCATGCCGCCGCCCGATGCGCTGCAGGAGTTCAAGATCGAAACCGATAACTACGACTCCGAGTTTGGCCGTTCCACCGGCGCCATCGTGAATGCGGTCACCAAAAGCGGATCCAATGATCTGCACGGCGTCTTCTATGAATTCCTTCGCAACCAGAAGATGGACGCTATCAATTACTACGACACCTCTCTGCAGCCCTACCATCAGAACCAGTTCGGCGCGGCCATCGGAGGCAAGATCATCGCCAATAAGCTGTTCTTCTTCGGCGATTATGAGGGGCTTCGCATCAGCCAGTCACAGCCGTCCACTTCCCTGGTCCCCACTGCAGCGCAGCGATCCGGCGACTTTTCGAGCCAGCTAAATCTGGCCGCCCCCGCTCCGGTCGCAGACTGTAACGGAGCCCCGACTTATGCCGGCGAGCTGTTTGATACCAACCGCACGCAGGCAACGGCGGCCAATCCCAGCGGCTACTGCGGAGTTCCCTTCGGCTACGTCTCCGCCGGCGTTCCCAGCAACGTCATCCCAACATCTAAAATCGATCCTCTCGGGCAGAAGCTCATCCAGCTCTTCCCGCTGCCCAACGTGAGCGCTCCCGGGTACAACTACCTGTCCGACCCTCACCAGACGCAGACTGTGAACCAGGGAGATGTTCGCGTCGACGAAGTTTTCTCCGGACACGACACCGCCTTCTACCGGTTCAGCATCTCGCGCAGCCCATCCATCATTCCATCCCCGTTCCCCGGTACAGCTGATGGAGGGGGCTTCTTCTCCGGCGTACAGCAACTCAATGCGTACAGCGCCGCCGTTAGTGAATCCCACGTCTTCTCCGTGGCGAAGGCCAATGAGGCCAGGCTGGGTTACAACCGACAGTATGCGTCCCGATATCAGTTCAACTACAGCGCGGATGTTGCTGCCCAGGTCGGGTTTCCCGGCGTTCCCTATGCCTCCGGCAATGGCGGCCTGCCACAAATGACGTTCAACGATGCGTCCACGCTGGGAAGCCCCACCTATCTGCCGGCTATCGAGCGCCAGAATACCTACGTGTTCGCCGATACGTTTACCTGGATCGCGGGTAACCAGACCTGGAAATTCGGCGGAGAGATTCGGCCCGAGCAGTTCACCATGACCGAGCCTCCCTCACCCCGAGGTAATCTCGGGTTCGGGCCGCAGTTTACGGACAACGCCGGAGATCCGGGAAGCGGCGGAAGTGGACTGGCGACGCTGCTCACGGGGCAGCCTGTATCCGGCGGCATCAACAGTATTGAAAACGGAGACTACGGCCGCCATACTTACGCCCTCTTCGTTCAGAATGACTGGAGAGTGACGCCGCGTCTGAGCCTCAATCTCGGGCTGCGTTACGAATACTATTCACCTACCCGCGAAAGCTCCAACTCCCAGTCGAACTTCAATTACTACACCGGGAAGCTGGATATTCCCGTAGACAGCAAAGCTGTCCTTAGTCCGTATCTCGCGGCCATTCTCCCTGTGAACCACAGTGCTCCCGATGGGCTCGTGCAGAGCGTCTACACGGATTTCGGACCGCGCGTTGGTTTTGCCTATCAATTAAGCTCACGGCTTACAGCGCAGAGTGCTTTCGGCGTCTTCTACAACAATGACGAACCCGGCATCTTCGGATACGCCGGCATGAACCCACCCTTCATGGCCAGCGAGACCTATGTAGTCTCCTGCAATCTGCCCTCCTACAATGGGGCGGCTCAGGACTGTTCCATTCCCGGGCTCCGCGTGCTCTCGCAGGGCTTTCCCTCCGATGCCCTCGTCAATGCCAACACGCCCAATCTCACCGGCTGGCAGCCCAACCTACGAACGCCCTATGTGATGCAGTGGCATTTGACCCTCCAGTATCAGTTGGGGCAAAACACAGTTCTGGAGACGGCCTATGTCGGATCTAAGGGGAACCGGCTCTATATCGAGCCAAATGTGAACCAGGCGGCTCCTACGGCCAATCCTGCTGCGCCCTATGCGCCACGCCGGCCCTTCCCTTATATCAACGCCTACATTGCGGCTATCGAATCGGAAGGCAATTCCAACTACAACGGATTCCAGACGTCGCTGCGGCATCGCCTGAGCCACGACCTCTCCGCAATCGTCAACTATACCTACAGCAAGGCGCTGGGCGACGGCAGCACGACCATGGGAGCACAGAATAATGACTCCTTCCGCTGGAGTGCTGAGCCGAACATCGAGTACGGTCCGCTTGATTTCGATATGCGCCATCGATTTGTGGGCAGCTTCATCTACCAGCTGCCTTTTGGTACAGGGCAGGCCTTTGGGAACGCGGCGAACCGCGCTGTGCAGACGGTCATCGGCAACTGGGACGTCACCGGCATTGTGAGCCTCTCCTCAGGGAATTGGTTCACCGTCACCGACGGCAATGGCAATTTTGCGAATTCCGATGGCCAACAGCGCCCAAACTTCGTTCCAGGGCAGAAGGCCAGCGGGAAGCCGTGTGTTCCTGGGACCTTCTTCAACACCTGCGCCTTTACCGACCCGCCCCTCGGCTCCTTCGGAGACGTCAGCCTCAACAGCCTTGCGGGCCCGGGCTACAAGGATGCCGACTTTGCTGTCGAGAAAGTGATACCCGTGCATGAAAGAATGCAGCTCGAACTGCGCGGCGAGGCGTTCAACGCTCTTAATCATCCCAATTTTCTGTTTGCCGCGCCGGGACCACAGAATTCGAACAGCGCCACGGTGCTGGGTACCCCCAGCTTCGGCTATGTCACCGCAGCCAACCCTCCGCGCGAAATCCAGGTTGGCGTTAAATTTTCGTACTGACCGCTGACGTACTTCAACAGTAGCCACGTCAGGCACAATCATCGTGCTGAATCGTGACCTTCTTCAGGGTGCGGTTCGTACGCTCGGCCTGTCCGCCAGTCCAAACTGGCATGCCTCGTCGGCCTGCGGATCATTCGGGTCGTTATCGTGCGCTTCCCAGGCATCAGACGCGAAGGAGTTTGAGCGTGCCGAACCGCTCCGGAACGTGAAAGCTACCTGAGAATGTAGCCTGCCACGCAATTTCTAGATGGTCGGGTCCCTGGCTTCGGAAGAAATTGACCGGAGCCATTTCTCCGTCTTTGCCCTGAAGCCCGACCGAGGCAAGCGGGATTCGCATGAGGCCGTACCATGTGCTGTTCCGGCGATCGATGCGTGCAGTGACCGTATAACCCGATACCCACGGAGAGCCGATTGGCCCCGACCGTCCAGCGTCAATGTCCAGATCCAGCCATTCCCCCTGCGGGGACATTTCAAACTCCTTGTATCGCCAGACCGGCCACGCGTGGGATCCGATGAAGACTTCGGCGACATCCCAGTTCCACAGGCCGGAAGTTGGAGAATGCAGGACCGGATCGGGCTTGAGACTCAGGTCCTGATAGGGACAGATAAAAAGAAAATACAGATGATGAGAGGTCCACAACGACCGCACTTCCGTGGTGTGTCCGGGGACAGGCTGCGCCCAGGCATCGTGGCGCATCAGAATTGCCGGGGCGCTCTGCCACAACGGCGAATCGGGATTCGTATCAAAGCAGGTTTGCTCGCCGGCCCATCTGGACAGAGCCATGCGTTCAGATGGAACCGGCTTCATCTTGAATCATCCTCTGCGGCGTTAGTTCTGCACTGCCGCCCGGGAAGGGAATCAGGAGCGCAAATTGTCGCCGAGTTCACCGGATGCAGTCCGCATCGGTTCCACACCACGCGCATGCAAATACCAGCAATACTCTGGCCGCTGCCGCCAGAGAATCCAGATCCACATATTCATCGGCAGCATGGGTGTTGCCGCCGCGAGCGCCCCACAGCACTGCCGGAGTATTGGCAACCGTATGGAACACATACATATCGCAGGGGCCCTCAATACCGGTCACCGGCGGCGCCTCTCCCAGGATCCGCTCTGCACAGGAGGCGAGTTCGGTGACAAGCGGGCTGGAGCGGGGAATCGCGGATCCCGGCAGCCAGCGCGAAGGGAAGTCGACTTGCGGAGGCTGCGCGAATGGACTGCCCGGCAGTTGGCTGAGGACACCAATCCACTCGAGAAACTCGCGGTCTATATTTTCGACGGTTTCCCCCGGCATAGCCTGCCACGAAATTTCGATTCTGCACTCTTCGGGAACTGTAATCGGCTCTGTCGTTCCCCACGGCGAGGTGGTGATCTTCGTAATGGTGACGGGAACCGGATCCGGCTGATCGCGGTAGAGATCATGTACCTGAACGCCGGCACGACGTTGAGCGGCAAATTCCCTGATCCGCGCCAGAAAGAACTGCATCTGCTCGACGATGCCCGCGCTGCGGGGTCTGTCCTGCAGAATGCCACCTGAGGCCCTGAGCGTTACGTGTGCAATACGCCCGCCGCGCTGCGCCGGACAGACGCGGAGAAACGACGGTTCGGAGAGGATCACCGCGTCGGCCGTAATGCCCCTGACACGTCCTGCGAGAGTTCCATTGACTCCGCCGAATTCCTCATCGATGACCGTTTCGAACAGAAGATCGCCACGCAGCGGAATTTTCAGATCGCGCAGAGCTTTGAGAACGAACAGGTTGGTCGCTACGCCACCTTTCATGTCGTTCGCACCGCGCCCGTACAGCCGATTTCCTTCAATTGCCGCCCCGAAGGGATCGCGTGTCCAGGGAAGGGAACCTTTTGGCACGGTGTCGATATGACCGGAAAGAAGCAGTGAGCGTCCCTGGCCGCTGCCCTTCAGCTTTGCAGCGATATTGGGGCGACCCATGTACGCACGTCCTGCGCGATACAGAGGATGTTCCGTCAGACCTCTGACTTCGTCGAGCGTATAGCTGACGGGATCACAGCCGAGCGCGGAGAGCCGCTCCGCGATATAGCGCTGGCAGGCACCCTCGCACCCGTCGGGCGGCGTATTCTCCGACGGAATGCGCACGATATCCTGGAGCATTCCGATAAGTTCATCGGTATGTGCATCCACATAATGCAAAAGCTCTTTTTCCAGGAAAGTATCCAGCATTAAAGTTCCTCGCCACTCCACTGGCTGGGTTTGTCTCTGAATCCGCGGGTTTGCACCGCCAGGTAAATAGCCCCGGCAAGCAGCCAAAGGAAGCCCACGATCCTCGCCCTCTGGCTCAGGTTCAGCCAGACATAGATGCACACCAGCGCGCCCAGTAGTGGCGAAACAAGATTCTGAACGATAGCTCGTCCCTGTCGTTGCCTTTGCCGAATGAAGAAGTGCTGGATGACCGATAGATTAACCAGAATGAAACCGACAAAGGCGCCAAAATTCAGCAGTTCAACGGCGATCTGAAACCGCATCAGCAGCGCGCCCACCAGCGATGCGCCTGCCATAAGGTAAATGGCACGGGAGGGAGTACCATAGCGCACGTGAAGATGACCGAAGATGCGGCGCGGAAGCACTCCGTCCCGTCCCATAGCGAACAGCAGTCGCGAAGCGCCGGCCTGGCCTGTGAGGGCACTCGCCACACCCGCTACGAGCAGAACCAGGGTAAGCAGGCCGAACATCGACGGACCGCCAATCCTGTGTCCGATATCCAAAATGGCGGTTTCCGCCTGTGGGAAGGATTTATAGTCGGTCCAGGCCAGAGCCGCAAGATAGACCGTCGTGACGCAGATGATTGTCTGGAGAATGCACACCAGGAGGGTTGAGAACCCAATGTCCCGCTCCGGATTGAGCGTGTCCTCTGCAAGTGTGGAGATTGCATCGAATCCGATGTAAGAAAGAGTGGCGATCGAAGCGCCAAGCATCATGGGGCGGAACGAAAAGTGGTTCCGGGGAGCGATGCCATCAACTGAGATCAGCCCCCGCATCCCTTCGTGAAGCTGCACATAATGGATGGCCAGCGCAATGAAAAGGACGGCGCAGAAACCCATGACTGCCATCATGACCGTATTGGCCCGCGCCATGACGCGTATTCCTCTGACGTTGATGATCGTTATGCCGGCTGTAAACAGGATGACCCAAATGAAGTACGGGACTGACGGGATGAGCCGCGCTGCCGTGAGCGCCGAATAGATCGTGCTTTCCAGAGGAATGAGGAAATAATCCAGAATCATTGCCCAGCCTGCCAGAAAACCAACCAGAGGAGTAAATGAACGCTGGACATAGGTATAAGTAGAGCCCGCCGAGGGATAAACGGAGGCCATTCGGGCATAACTGCCGGCAGTAAATAGCATCGCTACCATGGCGATGACATAACTCAGGGCTGCCTGCCCGTGCGATACGCTCTGAATGATTCCATAAACCGGATATGGAGCCGTGGGGCTAAGGATCACCAGACCAAAAAGAATCAGGTCCCAGCGGGTGAGAACACGCCGCACAGTCGCGGTTCCGGAGCGTTCTCCCGCGGCGGGCTGCGAAATCGCTTCACTCATTTGCGGAGGATCCTCGGAGTTGCGGTTCTCTCAGGGGGTGGAATGCGCGCCATACGGCCGGGTTGGTGCGCTGGTTCTGCTCTGGTCGACTGGCGCGTTCTTGCTTTCGTTGCGTTCCCTTCATTGCATGTTAAGCTTGCCCGTCTTCTCTAAATCAGCGAGTCAGCCGGCATTGTGTTCTGCCTCAATCGACCCAGGACGGCTAATAATCCGGAAGTGGGTGGTTGTGTGGCCCTCCGATCAACCGGTCGGTTCGGCAAGCCCCAGCGGATGAGCCAGAGTTCGACAGCCGGACTGCGTCGGCCGGATCTCCTCTGTTGGTTCGTCACGGAACCCGACCGCTGTCTGGACGATGCTGACGGATGCGCCGAGCGAGCGGAAGCATTCCTCGATATCACCGATCTGCGACCAAAAATTGTCCGCAGCGACGACAGCCCAATACGCGCCGGCCTGAACAATGGCTAGTTTCAATTTCGCGGCTGCTTCGAGAATCGCGGGCCTGCTCAGACTGTCATAGCCGATGCGGAGCAGCGTAAGCCGGCACCAGTGACTGTCCTCACCTGCAAGGCAGTCGACTGTTTCGATTGAAGGGATCCTCCCCAGCAGGTCGCGAATTTGGGCAGCTTTTCCACTTTCAACGTCGACGACGGCGTGAATGGTAGTACCGGTTCCTGCGGTCGATATCAGAAGCGAAATTGTACGTACCCGTTGATTGTCCAGAACCTGGAGCACCCGAGCGGGGGTTCGCGATTCACAATCCGTCGAGATCAGGAACATCCAGTGCATGGCAAGCAATCGTCCGCAGTTTTGTGAGCTGTTCATGGAGACGATTTGTCATCGACGGCAGAGATCACCTCTCTGGCGGGAGTGACTGGATCTCGATGGACGAACTCGCTCCCGTCTCGTTACCAGGGTCGCGGTGGCTAATCTTTGGGAGCCATAGAGATGATCTTTGGGAGCCATAGAGATGAATTGTGGAGCTGGCGCCGATACGATCAAACCGCAAACGAAACAGTATCGAAAGTAATAGCAGCAAACAGAAATCAATGTCAACCAGTGCCAGCGCGTCCCAGAGGTTCGCGGATACTCGCACGAAGCAACTGCGCATTTGGGTTAAGTTTGAACGCAAAAGCGACGAAACTCGCTCAGGATTCCAGCCGCAACGATGAAACGAATTTCGGAAGCGGGATCACCTGCAGAGCGCAAATTTGCCTGCAAATGCCGCTGATCTCTAGTTGCGCCTGGCGAAAATTCCCGGCCGGCAGCGCTGCACCAGAGCTACGGTGCCCCGGGGGCCCCTTCGGCTCCTCCTGTTCTGACGTTCCCGTCCAGGATTGTGGACTAAAAATCGGTCCCGAGCATCCAATGCGAAACCTCACAGGTGACTTTTTCTTGACAGAATTCTTAATGATGTCGCACTATCAGGAACTAAAGAGAATAAATCGCAACCTTCGGGCCGGAAGGTTAATCGTTTCGCCCGCGTTCGATTTTCCGGAGTTCCCCTGTATCTCCACCCGAGTTCCCTGTTCCTTAGGAGACGCCGTCATGGCCAGAAGAAAGTCTTGTCCCTCAGGTCTGCGCAGAATTCATAGTTGCGCTTCGGCACAAATGCCGGCCCGCGCGCTTGCGCTCGTGATCTTTATGCTCGCGACGATTTCCACCCTGGCCGCGCAGAGCACGGGCACTATATCCGGTTATGTGCGCGATCCATCAGGAGCGGCGGTGCCGGGGACAACCGTGAAGGCTCTGATGACTGAACAGCAGACCAGCCGAGCCGTGAAGACCGATGCGCAGGGGTTCTATGACTTCACCGCGATGCTGCCGGGGCATTACGACCTCACATTCGAAGCTCCTGGTTTCAAAAGAGAAGTGCAATCAGGCATCGAACTGACGGTGTCGCAGAATCTACGAGCCGATGCTCAACTGAGTGTGGGCGTCGTACAGAGCGAAATTCAGGTGAACAGCACGGTGCCGCTGGTCGACACGACCTCCAGTACCCTGTCGGGCCTGGTGGATGATCGTCGCGTCGTGGACCTGCCGCTGAACGGGCGCAACATCATGAGCCTGGCACAGGTCCTTCCGGGTGTCACCAATGTCAGTGCTCCGCAGACTATGAACGATGCGCGCGGCGGTCCGGAGATGGATGTCAGCGGCAGCCTTCCCAATGCGGTGGTGTACACCTTCGACGGCGCTTTCATGAATAATCCATCGCGCAATACGGGAATCAATTTTCCGCCCCCTGACGCAATTGCCCAGTTCCGTATGCTGACCACGAACTTCGGTGCGGAATATGGGCATAACTCCGGAGCGCAGGTCGAAGTTGTGTCAAAGGCCGGGGCGGACTCCCTCCACGGTGCGGTATGGGAGTTTCTTCGCAATGACGCATTCAATGCCCGCGATTACTTTTCCCCAACTGTCCCAGCCGAGAAGCAAAACCAGTTCGGGGCAGCTATCGGCGGTCCCATCCTCAGGCAGAAGCTCTTCTACTACGCCTCCTACCAGGGCCTGATCGACCATCACCAGGCGGAAAGCCTGCAGGCCATCGTTCCCAGCGCGGCGGAACGGAACGGGAACTTTACCGGTTCAGGCACGACCCTGGCAGATCCGGTGGATCCGCTGACGGGCGCCCCGCTGACTGACTCCGCCGGAGCTCCCTGTGTGGCCAACAACCAGATTGCTGCGGGGTGTATCAGCCCCGTCGCGCTGAATCTGCTGAAGTATGTGCCCCAGTCGCCAACCGGTTCTGTTGTCGCCCTGGCCCCCAGTCCTATCGACGATAATACCGGCAACATCCGCATCGACTGGAACCAGAGCCAGAAAAACCTGATCTTTGGCCACTACTATCAGGATCGAACCTCATACTCCAATCCTCTTGCAGGTGGAGGAAACATCGCCGGCTATATGGGTGAGAGCTTCGCAGTAAAAGCTCAGAATGGCGTCATCAACGACATCTATACTTTTTCGCCGACCATCATCAACCGGGCAGTCTTCTCCATACTCGACAGCACCTCCGCAGAGACCGAAAACTCAACCCTCAACTATTCCAGCGTGGGGGTTAATCTGCCTCAGTACGCCCCGGGATCCATCACCTTTAACGTGGGGAATAACTTCATCCTCGGCTCGGGAAACCCGACCCAGTTTTCCGGGATCAACTATGAGGTCGCGGATAACCTCGAGTGGACAAAAGGGAAGCACACACTGTCGTTCGGCTTCCAGACGCTGAAGTTCCACTTCTATCAGTCCTATATCTCGCCCCCCAGCATCTCTTTCTCCGGTGTTCGCAGCAATGATCCGGTGGCGGACTTTCTTCTCGGTGCCTACGACACCACCAACGTCGCCTTTGGCCTCGCGGTGAACGATGACCACACGACCTACAACTCGTTCTATGCGCAGGATATCTACCGGCTCAATCCCCGGCTGACCCTGACCGATGGACTGCGCTATGATCCTTTCCTTCCCTGGACGTCCAAAAACAGTGCGCTGACTACCATTGAGCCGGGGGTCCAGTCGACGGTGGATCCGACGGCTCCGGTCGGGATTGTGTTTCCCGGCGATCACGGAGTGGCCAAGGGAATTGCCCCCGCCAATCTGGGAAATTTTGCTCCCCGCCTTGGCGTAGCGTGGGATGTCTTTGGCGACGGCAAGACCAGCGTTCGCGGCGGCTACGGAATCTTCTATAACTCGATCAACGCCGACTCGCTGGCACAGATCAATGCACCCTATGCGGGCACTCTGAATGCTTTCCGCGGGGACGTAGCGAACCCGTTTACCTCGACCGGCGAGGCCAACCCGCCCACGACTCTGACGGACAAATTCGATTGCACGAAGACTGCCACCTTTCCCTTTTACAGCTGCCCGCTCTTTCCTCTGCCTCTCTCCGGCCTCTATATAAGCAGGAATCTTCGTCTGCCTTTCTACCAGGAGTACGATTTCTCCATCCAGAGGCAGATCACCCCAAGCATTATGGTGGAAGCTTCGTATGTGGGAAATAAGGGAAGCAGAATCACTGGATATATTCCCAACGATCCCGCGCGATTCATCACGGATCCCATTACGGCAGCCGCACCCTCGGAGGGCAATGTCAATGACAGGGTGGAATTCGAACCCGGCATTCTGAGTCCGCAGGGCTATATCTTCACCAATTATGCGCACAGCGACTATAACGCTCTCAAGATCCAGGGAACCAAGCGCTTTGGTCAGGGCTCGACAGTGCTGGCGAGCTATACCTGGGCTAAGTCGCTCGATATGGTTTCGAATAACAACTCCAGCGGCAACGTTCCCGATCCTTTCAATCTGGAACAGGGGTACGGGCCTTCCGATTTCAACCGCACCAGTTCTTTTGTTGTGTCATGGCTCTATGCAATCCCCGTTCACTTCACCAGTCGCGCGGCCAACGCTCTGCTGGGTGGCTGGACCCTGACCGCCATTCAAACGGTGGAAAGCGGACTGCCCGTTACCTTCTATGCCGGTGAGGATGTGGCCGTGGATGGAACCGGAGGTGGTCAATATGCGCAGCTGCAGCCCGGCGCGAGTGCCGGTACGGTGCGCCTGCATCACGCCAGCAGGACCGCTGAAGTGAATGAGTTCTTCAATACTCAGGCGTTTGTCAATCCGAATAATGAACCCCTGGGGACTTACGGAAACGCCGGCCGCGGACTGATCAACGGCCCGGCTTACGCTGATACGGACGCCTCGATCCTGAAAGATTTCAATCTGCCGGAGACGTACAAGCTGCAGTTCAGAGCCGAGAGCTTCAATACGTTCAACCAGGTCGATTTTGCAAACCCGAACTCGACCGCAACTTCAGGTTCGGCATTCGGCCAGATTGAGGCTACGACCAATCCTGGGCTCCAGGGCCGGCAGCTTCAGCTCGCCCTCAAGCTGCTGTGGTAGGACCGTTGAAAATGATGAGCGTGGCGTGACTGCATCATGCCGCGTATGCGAGTTGCGAAGCGAACTGTGAGAGGCGAGGTCAGGATGAGGGCTGTGTGGTTGGCCGCTTTGTTGGGGTGCATATGCACGGTTGTGCCTGCACAAACGGTGTCTCCGCTATTTGCGCGGGGATACACCGTCCTGCCGGAGCCGCGGGAGGTAACGCTCCAGGGCGGCGATTTCTCTTTCGGAAGCGGCTGGCAGCTTCGCATCGATTCGAGTGTTCCTTCGAATGATGTCGCCGTCGAGAGCCTGCGCGACGATCTCTCGCGCAGATTTCATGTGACCCTTGATGGATCAGGCGGATCTTCCGGAGTGCTTTCGCTTCGGGTGGCCCCGGGAAGCGTGCCAATAGAAGAGGCACAGGATACCAACAGGAAGGCACTGGAAGAGCAGGCGTATCGCATAGAACTGCACGATTCGGCGATTAACATTACCGCCAACGCTCTCATGGGCCTCTACTACGGCGTGGACACCCTGATCCAGCTCATGCGCTCGCAGGACGGAAAGCTGTGGCTGCCGCAGGGGACCATCGCGGACTGGCCGGACCTGCAACTCCGCCACATCTACTGGGACGACAATCATCACCTGGAGAATATGGATGAGCTCAAGCGGGCCCTCCGGCAGGCGTCGTTCTATAAGGTCAACGGATTTGTCGTCAAGCTGAATGGTCACTTCCAGTACAAAAGTGCGCCGGCAGTCGTGGAACCCTACGCGCTCAGTCCGGAGCAGTTGCAGGAACTTACCAACTACGGCCTGCACTATCATATCGAGCTCATTCCGTATCTGGACGGACCAGCTCATATCGCATTTATCCTCAAGCACCCGGAATACGCTCACCTGAGGGAGTTTCCAAACAGCAACTACGAGATCTGCGCCACCAACCCAGCCTCCTATAAGTTACTGGAAGGCATGTACCAGGATCTTCTTGACGCTAACAAAGGTGTAAATCACTTCTACCTTTCCACAGATGAGGCCTATTACCTTGGCCTTGCGAACAACTCGCAGTGCGACGAAACGAGTCTGGCAAAGGAGAAGGGATCAGTCGGGCAGGTATTCGTTCATTTCGCAGACCAAACGGGAGCCTATCTGCACGGCCGTGGACGGGACGTCATTTTCTGGGGTGAATACCCGTTAAAGCCGGCCGATATCGGATCGCTGCCTCCTTATCTGGTCAATGGAGAGGTCTACGGGCCAACGTTCGACCAGGCATTTCATTCCCGCGGAATTCAGCAGATGATCTTTACTTCGACGGAAGGGGAGGAGAAGCTGTTCCCGGAATATTTCCTGCAGCAGCCTTCTGACTGGTTGCACAATCACGAGGCCGGCGTTCCCCGGGTTGACGATATTATCAGCAAGATTTCCTTTGATTCGTCGCGAAGCGACACCAGCCTCATCGGCGAAGTCGACTGCGGTTGGGGGGACGAAGGGGTCCATCCTGAAACCTTTTGGCTCGGATATGTAGCGGCAACCGCCGCGGGATGGCATCCGGGGACGCCGAGCGCACACGAGATTATGAGCAGTTTCTATCGACTGTTCTACGGTAGCGGCATTGAGGATATGAACCGTGTGTACGAGTTGATGAGCTATCAGGCCGAGTCATGGACGGATACCTGGGACGATACACCATCGAAGGCTCGCAAGCCGATCTGGGGCTGGTCATACGGTATCTATACGACACCGCACCCCGCCAAAGATCAGACTCTACCGCTCCCGCCCACTCCGGGGGACGACCTGTCGTACAGCTCCGACTGGTCGACAGATAACGCAAAACGGATTCAGCTGGCCGCCAGCGGTCTTCACGAAAACGACACCCTGGTCGGTATGCTCGATGAAAACATCGAACGGGCGCAGTTCAATCGCTACAATCTGCAGGTATATCTCGCCATTGCGAATCTCTATCGCCAGAACTTCGCAATGATCTCCGGTATCCACGAAATGGATGCCAATCTGGCGGCGGCAGCTCAGGCAAAGGATTCGAATCCGAAAGCGGCGCTGGGCGATGTCGATCTGGCCCTGGATACGGCCACCTCCATCTGGAGAACGCGCAACGAAGCCCTCGACAACGCTGTCGTGACGTGGGATGAAAGCTGGCTGCCGCGCGTCCCGGAAGCCAACGGGCGGCGTTTTCTGCATGAACTGGATGACGTGAAAGACCACCTTCCCGACCGCACTGTCGACATGAGTTATCTCATTTACCGCGAGAAGTTGCTGCCCTTCGGGCAGTGGGTGAATGCGATTGCCGACGCAAGAAATCGCTTCGCTGCGGCGCATCATTTTCCCACCCGCGAGTATCATCTGGCCTGGGACGATCTGAGGCTTTCGGCTTCAACCTGCTCGTCGGCCTCCGATATTATTTCCAACCCGCAAACCCATCCTGCCAATGTCGATCAGGCAGCGACCTGTGGGCTGGGACGCTGACCGTCGTGCGCTTTGCTCTCGGATTAATCGCCCCGCAGACGCGGTCGTTGCCGTGTTGCCAGCCCGCCTTTTGCAGCAGCGCCGTAATGCGGCGGTAGCCGTAGCGGCCATACAGGCTGGCCAGGGTGGTGATGGCCCGGTCAGCGCGTCTTCGTCGCCTCGTTGTGTCGGCTGGTAGCGCTGCGTGCCGCGTGGCTGTTCACCAGTTGGCACGCCCGACGGTCGCTCATGCCCTGCTCGCGGGCATAGCACACCGCACAACGCCGTCGCTCCTGGCTCAGAAGTTTCCCGAGGCGATGTCCTTCAGCACCAGGTTATCCAGGCTCAGGTTCGCCACCAGACGCTTCAGCTTCGTGTTCTCCTGCTCCAGGTCCTTAAGCCGCTTCGCCTGATCCACCTTCAGCCCTCCGTACTCCTTCCGCCATCGGTAGAACGTCTGCTCCACGATCCCGCTCTCCCGGCAGGCCGCCGCGGTTGCTTTCCCATTCGCCGTTGCCGCTTCAGTCTCCCGCAGCAGCGTCGCGATCTGCTCCGGCGTGTGTTTTTTGCCTCGCGCCATCTCAGCTTCCTCTCATACCAGTCTGTATCACTCCCACCGGTACAAAATTTGCCGGGCACTCCAAGTGCTGGCCCTGTTGGCGTCAACTGAAAGTCATGCTAACTCCGATCGGCGGACACCAGCTGATTTCTCAGGAGTCATTTCGACTGCAACCTAAACGGGCTGCGTCCCGGAGACTTCACCACGCGTCCTACAAACGTATTGACTCATGGTTTTACTCCTGAGAACTTGTCGGAGGACATGGATGCGGACCACGATCAAGCACTTCACGCGTTTGGAGTGGCTTCGTACCAGACTCGTTGGTGGCGGAATTCTACTCCTCGGCTTCGTCTCCCACTTCGGCCTGGCTTTGGCGCAGGCCCCCAGTTTGGATAACGCTACACACTTCGCGTACGACAACCGAGCTGCTCTCGAGGTCAAGCAGGTCTCTGTTGAGGTTCTGGACGGGGTAACGGTCCAGGACCTTACCTACACGGGAGGCAACGGGGATAGTGTTCCTGCGTACCTGGTCATCCCGAACGGGAGAGGGAAGTTTGCCGGCGTAATTTGGGGTCACTGGCTTATGCCGGGAGCTGCAAATTCTAATCGCCAGGAATTTTTGAAGGAAGCGACCGCGCTCGCACCCTCAGGCGTGGTTTCGTTATTGATCGATGCTCCACAAACTCGCCCCAACTTCAAGCCCACGCCCAATCCAGTCCTTGTCGCCCAGCAGGTCATGGACTTGCGTCGAGGTCTGGATCTTCTTCTCTCCCGACCCGATGTCGACCCAACCAGAATCGCATACGTTGGACATAGCTGGGACGCAGGTAATGGAGCGATTCTCGATGCTGTCGATAAAAGATTTGCTGCCTTCGTTTTTATGAGTGGCCCCCAATCCACAAGGGAGCTCGTTCTTTCCTCCGACTCACCGCGATACGCGCCGATGCGAAAGACGATCGACATGGCGAAGGCGGAACAGACGATGAAGGCGAACGCATGGGCTGATCCCGGATCATATGCAGATAAGCTCGGCCCCGCACCCGCGCTGTTTCAGTACGGACTGCACGACGAAGACTGGGTGCCCTTACAAGATGCGAAAGACTACATCGCCATGAGTTCAGGGCCGAAGACGGTCCAGTTTTACGATGCGGATCATGCGCTCAACGCCAAAGCGGGCGTTGATCGTGATGACTTTCTCCACAAGACACTCAAGTTAGCGCCCTGACCAGTCTGATCGCGACTTTTCAGCCTTGTCACAGTACGTCCTCGGAAACGCCGCAGCATCCGGAAGCATTTCCAGATTAGTTATAAATCGCCAACTCACTCATCGACGCAGTGTTCTGGACGGGTTACCGGCGACTCGGAACATTTGGAGGAGCGGCCCGGAAGGCGAACGGACCGTCGACCACTGCACGTCCCCGATATCCACGGCGGGCGCCAGATGCGCAGCTAAGGCTTCCTTATTCGCACCGGAGCGCCGCCATGGGATCAATGGCGAGGGCGCGTCGGGCGGGAACCAGACATGCGAGCGCCGCGACCGCGATCAAGACAACGGAGACCATCAAGACCATGACCGGATCGCTGGAGCCGTTTTCGACCCATCGGGCGACGACGCGGTGCAGGCTGAAGCTGAGCACTAGTCCCGCAGTGATGCCCAGTCCCACGCTGGTCGCGGCGGCGAGCGCCACGAGCCCCAGTACATCGCGCCGCCGCGCCCCGAGCGCGACCCGAATCCCCAGTTCGCCGGTACGCTGCAGCACGGTATAGGACACGACGCTGTAGAGCCCAACCGCCGCGAGGAACAGTGCCATTGCTGAAAAGGCGCCGAAGAGCATGGAGACGAGCCGTGCCCGCGCAACCTCCGGTTCATGTTCGATCCACTGTTCGAGATCGCGCACGTCGCCGATGGTCTCCTGGTCGGGATCAACCGCAGCGATCCGTCGCCGGATGGTGTGCAGCAGTGCCAGCGGGTCGCCCTCGGTGCGCACCAGAATCTGCGTCCAGGGCACGAGATAGAGAGTCCACGGCAGGTAGAGGGCGGGAGCCGCGGGCTTGTCTATTCCATCGTTGAGCGAATCGCCGACCACGCCGGTGATCTGGAGCCAGCCATCGGCGCCCGGGGCCAGCAGGTTTCCGCCGGCCGGCATGGTTTTGAACACCGGGATGCGGACAGAGTGACCCACTACGTCGGTGTGCGGCAGGTAGCGGCGCACAAACGCCTGGTTCACCACGACGAAGGCAGCGCCCCGATTCACGCCGCCCGCACTCCACATGTGCCCGGCGATCAGCGGAATCCGCAGCGTGGTGAAGTATTCGGGGCTCACCAGTTCGATGGTCGCTTCCTGAGAATCCTGCGACGTTTGTCCCAGGATATCGATCGGAGTTCTGAAACCGCTGGACGGCGGCGTGGCATTGGTCGAAATGCCGGTCATGCTGACACCGGGAACCGCTGCCACCTGATCGCGCAGCTGCGCGAAGTCGTTCTTTCGCGCCTCCCAGGTCGTATAGCTGTTGTCACGCAGGGGAAGTCCGACCGACATGACATGGTGCGGATCGTATCCGTAGGGGACGCGCATCATGTGAAGGAAGCCTTCGATGGCCGCGCCTGCCGCCGACATCAGCAGGAGTGTGAGTGCAATTTGTCCGGCGATCAGGGTGGTGTGCATCCTCCGGCCTCGCACGCTGCCGGCGACTCGCCGCATGCTGGCCTGCATCACCTGGCTGATCTCGGGCCGGGAGAACTGCAGCGCGGGAAAGAGGCCGAAGAGCACGCCGCTCAGGATGGCCAGAGCAATGCTGAAGATCAGCACCGGGATATTAATGTGGAAGTCCGCCTCGTGCGGGAAGGAGTAAGCCGGCAGGCGCGCCACGATGAAGTCGGTGGCCTGGAATGCGAGGAGTACGCCCAGCCCTGCTCCGGCAACGGACAACAGCAGCGACTCGGTCAACAGCTGACGAACGATGCGCCATCCGCTGGCACCCACCGCGGAGCGGACGGAAAATTCGTGCTGCCGCGCCGTGCCACGCGCGAGCAGCAAAATCGAGACGTTGCCGCATCCGATCGCCAGCAACAGAGCCACAGCGCCAAACAGGAGATACATGGTTCCCTTCAGCTGCTGCGTGTAGCTGTCGGCCATCCTGCGTACGCTGATTCTGAAATTCTTCGGAAAGATATTCGGCGTTTGCCGGTCGAACTGGCGGAACAGCGGCTGCAGTTCGCTTTCCGCCGCGGCCGTGCTCACTCCCGGCTTCAGCTTAAAGCACACCCAGTACCGTTTTGCCTGATCGCCTGCGATCCGGAAGGGGAGATAGACATCTCCGTCCATCCACGTGAAACGGGGCGGCATTACGCCCAGAATGGCATAGCTTTTGTGCGAGAGCTGGATGGTCCTGCCCACCACTTCGCGGTCGCCGTTGTAGTACTTTTGCCAGAACTTATAACTAAGGACCGCGACCGGCTGCGGGTCCTGCCCCTCCGGCGCATCGGACGGGCCGATCGAGCGGCCCAGCATTGGCGGCAGGCCCAGATATTGGAAATCAGTTCCGGTGAACTCAACCGCGGTGACGTCATCGGGCACATCACTGCCGGTGACGATCAGGTTCTGCTGATCCACGGGAAAGACGCTCTCGACGGCATGGGCGTTGGCCAGCTGCCTCACCTGCGGGCCGGTGAGCCCCCAGGTGTCGTCATGACCGGCCTTGTCCGTGAGCCAGACCTGGCAGACCCGATCGAATCCGGCGTAGGGCCACGGGTGCAGGACCGCGTCGTAAAGAATGCTGTAGACCGCGACCGTCGCGCCGATGCCGAGGGTCAATGACAGGACCGCGGTGAAGGAAAATCCGGGAGTCCGGACGATTTGGCGCAGGGCAAAACGGATGTCCTGAAGGAAGGTCTGCATCGGCGTCTCCTCTGCGAGAGGAAAATCCGGCCTGATAATAGTCTGCAAGCATTTTGCCTGCCAGGTCTGCTGGCTTCCAGGAAGATGAACCTACAGTGTATGCGGGCGTACCTCAGGTCCGTTGCGGCGTGAACTTGTCCGTTGACGCGCAGCAGGCGCCCATAAATGGACATGCAAAGATCAAGGCGGCTGCCGTTCCGCTCCGGAACGCAAGACTCAGAAGCATTGTCATCCGCTCCTCAGTGCACTATCAGGGCGATCTGACCGTATTACCTGCTACACATTACGCCTCTGCTGAATTCGCTCTTGGGGCCGGCGTTCGTAAGGGAATGTATTGCCGACCACACAGAAAATTGATGGCGACCGCTGTTAGCATGAATGCTGATCTGGGCAGCGAGTCGGAATGACGGTCAACGAAGGTTTTCCAGCGGACTTTACCGCTCAGAAGATCGAGGCTGTCTCTGTTAAGGCACTCTCGAAGCTGTCCGCGCCGGAAATCGCAGCATACTTGAGCCGGAATCCGTCAGTAGCCGCCGATCTACTCTTGGAGTCATACGATAAGCGATTCACGCCCGCGACGTTCCTCACTGGACACGGTGACGAATACCGCGTCGGATGGTTTTCCCGCCGTGGATATGAATGTGGGAGGCAGGTCGCAACGTTGACGGATGCGCCTACTGATTCCGTTTTGTTCTCCCTCGGAAAAGGCCGGTGGACTCCTCCACAAACGTAACACCGAGACGGTTCAGAAGCCGCGAGTTCGTTCTCTGTTGTCGTACAACCGGCATCGCGGCACATTCCGGGGTCTGGCCCCCGCGGGACGGTCGGCGGACCCCAAACCGCCGGGATGCCGACCGCCCGCTCAGAACGCGAAAGGAAGCAGCTGGCAGGGGCTCGACCAGTCAGGAGTCCTCACTGGAATTGCCCATCGGATATCCTCTAAATCAGGGGGAGTGAAATGAAAATCAGCGCCAGAAACGTACTCGCCGGGACTGTGCAAAAGGTGACCAGGGGGGCAGTGAATGCTGAGGTCGCAATCGCTCTCGAAGGTAAAGAAACTGTGGTGGCTGTTATTACCAATTCCAGCGTCGACTCCCTCGGGCTACAAGTGGGCAAGACGGCCTATGCCGTCATCAAAGCGTCGGAAGTCATAATCGGAGTCGGAGTGGTTGCCTCAGAGATCAGCGCTCGAAACGTGCTACCGGGAGAAGTTGCAAATGTCCACGATGGCGCCGTAAACAGTGAGATCGAAGTTCGGCTCGCTGGCGGAAGCACTGTCGTTGCCTCCATCACCAGGGCAAGTGTCGAAGCGCTTGCCTTGCATCCGGGCGTCAAGGTCAGTGCAATTATCAAGGCGTCCAACGTTCTGGTTGGCGTCTAGTCATTTCCCTCAACACGGAAAGCTGCTCTCCGTTCCGACTTCACTTCGATCACCGATAATCCGGTCAGGACGAGAGCTATCTCGGAGTATCAGCCGGAACTGTTGTTTCGAATGATCACTTGCAGTTGCCCGAGGCTCGAAGTCGAGGGCCGAACGAGCAAGTGCTGGGTTCTGGGCGTATTGCAGCATTTGCGGACATTTCGAGGGTCAGACCCCTGCGGGATCGGCCAACCAGCGAAAGTGAAGTATTGCCGACATTAGCTCAAAACGCTTCGGTAAATGGTTCAGGTCCCGCTTTAGTTCCACAACGGTGGGATGGTTTAGGTCTGATCCCAATGCTCGAATCATGTTGGGGACTACGATGCAGGCAGACGACACCTCTGCGACACCCGAGGACCTAAAAGTGAGCCTCACGGAAGCACAGCACTTGAATTTCGTGCTTTCAGCACTGGGGATTGCGGCGGGGGTGGGCTTCGGGCTAGGCGGCGCAGCGCTGCATTTACCGTTGGCAATTGTGCTGGCGTTGTTGCCAGCGGTGTTGATCTACCTCGTGCAGTGTAAGCCAATGTTGTATGCAATCGGCAAGCCGAGCCGGGATCCGCGCACTGACCTGAGCTTCGCGTTTATGGCGTGCGGACTGAGTCTGATCCTTGGGATAGACGACGTCCACTTTGCAGGAACACAAATGCTACTCGAGTGCGCCGGGCTGGTTGGGGTCCTGTGCTGTGCCGGGATTTTCACCGCGGCGCGGAAGCAACCGCAGTTCTGGAGCGCGATGTTCGGGACGCTTTTCTTCGCGGGGATGTATGGCTGGGGACTGGTGGCCGTTGCCGATTGCGTGCCCGACAAATCGGCGCCGACGTACTACACGACCACGGTGACCGACAAGTACGAGTCCTATCACCGCGGAACCCACTACCATTTGGTTCTTGCGCCTTGGGGACCAATCGAGGCACCGAAAGATCTGACGGTGCCGAATGCCATCTACGATGGAACTGTGATTGGCGGCCAAGTGTGCCTCGAACTTCACCCGGGTCTGCTCTATTTGCCATGGTACCGCCTCGTGGGCTGCGACGACAGTGGTCGGCGATGAGCGGTGGCTGATCGATAGTTCACAGCGTTATCGCACAAGAGGCGGTATAACCATTCACGCGGCGGGGTTGTGTCTGTGTCACCGGCTTTGCGGAACATTCGCGTGGAGGCAAGTTCGTCGTTGCACGCTGGAGACTGGGTCGGTCGCACGCGACCGAAACCCCTCGCACCGGCCCGCATCTGTCGACAAACTGCGTTGGGGCTTCGGGGGGGTCGACTGCGCGCCGAAAAACGCATCCTTCCGCCCGCAACGACCGTGGCGGCGCTTCGCTCAAAATGACATCCGTTACTCAGAATGATATCCGTTACTTTGATGGATGTGACACCGGCTTTCCTTACCTTTCGCATCCACCCGATCGGTACCCTGCAGCCCGTCTCCTGAAGGGGAAATAAGGCGGACATCACGACCAGCCTCATGCCGATGGGTGCGTTGCCCCTGAACTGGTCTCATGGAGACCATCATTCGTGGCTGCAGTTCGCGCGGCTACTCGGGGACGCCGTCGGCGATTTGGGTTGCGTCCATACGCAGGGTGCCGTTGTCGTTGAAGATCACGCCGGTGAATCGTCCGAGATTGCCCTCTGGGCCGTTGCCGGTGATCTGCGTGTTGGAGTCGGCGTAGTCGACGACCTGCTGCGGCCTGGTAATTAATGTGGCTTGTCCGGGCTGGATGTCAAACTGCGGGAACATGTCGTAGGCTGCGAGTTGCACCGTGTATGTCGTGAAGCCGCCCGCACTGGAAGTGGAGAGGACTGTTCCATTGATGGTCTGCGGCATCAGCGTGACCGTGGTGGCCGGCGTATAGCTCCCTCCATTCGGAATCGCCGTGACGTGCCTGGTGATTGCGGCATTCTGACCGGGCACGAGATTCGAGGCGCATCTGATGCGGTACTACGGAGCGGTTCTTGTGGAAGGAAGGATGGTGGTGGACGGCTACTTCATCAGCGATATTCCCTCCACTACATCTGTAATGAACGCTACGGAAGAGATCGAGAGACAGTCAGTCAAAGGAGAAATCGATGGGCGCACTTGAAGGCAAGGTAGCGGTGATCACTTTAGGGAATAGCGGCATCGGGCTCGCTACAGCCCGACGGTCTGTGAAGGAAGGTGCCTACGTTTTTATAACCGGCCGATGCGATCCAGATTGATGACCACAGCCGCGCACTGTTTTATTCGGGCGGGCGAGAACCAGCGATGAGGATGTCTACCAGTCTTCTGGCGCTTTGCTGCCAATCACCGCCGGAGCCCACATAAGAAACGCCGATCACCGCCCGAAGCAGATCGGAGGCGTCAATATCTCTTCGCACATGGCCGCTCTTTTTCGCACGCTTCACCAACTCTTCGATTGCTCCCTGGACCAGGCTGCGAGAACCCTCATAGAGCCTGGAAGGGCCTCCGGCGACGCTGTTGAGAGCAGGCGCAATGATGTGTTTGGCCGCGATGTAATCGACAAACAGCAGTAACCAGGCACGCAGCGCCTCGACCGGGGGCATCGCTGCGGCGAATCCGCGCGCTGCCGCGGCCAGCTTTTCCACCTCACTCCGGTAGACCGCTTCGATGAGCGCATCCCGTGTAGGGAAATGGCGATACAAGGTACCGGCCCCGACACCTGCCTGCTTCGCGATGTCGTCCAGACTGGCATCCGCGCCGTAGCGCGTAAAAGCTCCCTTCGCCACCTCGAGAATCCGCTCGCGGTTCCGCAGTGCGTCTGTACGTGGTTTTCTGGCGGACTGTGGACCCATTTTCGTCATTTCCCAAAATTTCCTGCAACCGGAGACTATCTCCGATTATCTACTCACTCGGAGACTGTCTCCGTTTTAATCGGGGCGGCTGCTTTTCGTCAATCCGGGAAGTAAAGAGCTAAAGGAGATTTCTATGCGCGTTTTCGTGACAGGTGCAACAGGATTCATCGGTTCCAGGATAGTCCCGGAACTGATCGGTGCAGGTCACCGGGTGCTCGGTCTTGCGCGCAGCGACGCGGGCGCTCAGTCTCTGGCCGCAGCCGGCGCTGACGTCCATCGCGGCGATCTGGAAGACCTGGAAAGCCTGCGCACAGGAGCTGCCGCATCCGATGCCGTCCTTCACGTCGCGTTTCGGCACGATTGGACGAAGTTTGCGGAAAGCTGTGAGCTCGACAAACACGCCATCGAAGCCATGGGCGCCGTGCTTCAGGGTTCCAGCCGTCCGTTTATTGTCAGCTCCGGAGTAGGAGTGGCCCAGGGGCGCGCCGCCACGGAGGATGACCCACCGCTTTCTTCTCCATCCCTTCCCCGCGTATCCGAGGTGACCGCTATTGCGCTATGGGAGCGCGGGGTGCACGCCGCGGTGATGCGCTTACCGCAAGTCCACGACACGGAAAAGCAGGGGCTAATCACTCCCCTGATTGCTATAGCACGCGCGAAGGGGGTCTCAGCGTACATCGGCGATGGTCACAACCGCTGGCCTGCAGCGCACGTAACAGATGTCGCCCGTCTCTACCGGCTCGCTCTGGACAAGTTCACCGCGGGAGCCCGGTACCACGCAGTCGCAGAAGACGGCGTGCCGTTGAAGGACATTGCCACCGCCATCGGCCGCGGCCTGAACGTGCCTGTCATTTCTATCTCACCGGAACAGGCCCAGGAGCATTTCGGCTTCCTCGGGTTCTTCGCTGGGCGGGACGCTCATACTTCCAGTGCGCAGACCCGAGCAAAGCTGGGCTGGAACCCGACTGGTTCTGACCTTCTCACCGATCTTGGAAATATGCGTTATACGCAGGTCTGAACAAGGCACAACGACGCTGCGTGCAAGCCAAACCAACTCAGCCAATTTGAGAGGAATCAATATGAAGAAGACATGGTTCATCACAGGCGCTTCTCGCGGTTTTGGCCGCACCTGGGCCGAGGCCGCGCTCCAGCGCGGAGATAAGGTTACGGCCACCGCGCGAAGACTGGAAGACATCGCGGACCTTAAAGAGCGCTTCGGAGAAGCGGCCCTGCCAATGGCCCTCGACGTAACCAATTCGGAGCAGGTGTCCCAGGTCGTTCAGCAGGCATGCAGGCATTTCGGCAGGCTGGATGTTCTTGTGAACAATGCGGGCACGAGCCTTTTCGCGGCTACAGAGGAGGCGAGCGACGTACAGATCCGCGCCTTGTTCGACGCGAACTACCTCGGCATGGTCCGAGTCCTGCGATCGGCCCTGCCTCTGCTGCGAAAGCAAGGGAGCGGACACATCCTCGGGGTTTCGAGCGGTCTTGGGATTACGGCGCTGCCGCTCATCGGCTTTTACTGTGCTACGAAATGGGCAGTCGAAGCTTTGCACGAAAGCCTGGCGCAGGAGGTGAAACCCTTCGGCATCAAGGTGACGCTGGTTGAGCCTGGAGCTTACGCAACCGATTTCGGCAAATCCGCGGAGATAGCGGATGCTTTGGAACCCTACGCGGAGTTTCGGAAGCAGTTTCTGACGCGCCTTGCCAACCTGGAACGTGGCGACCCGGAGGCGACTGCCGAGGCCGTCCTGAAGCTTGTGGACGCGGACGATCCTCCGCTGCGACTCGGACTGGGCAACTCGATTCTTCCGAGAGCACGCGCCGCGTATGCAGAGCGACTGGCCGAATGGGAGGCGTGGGAGCAAGTGTCGAATGCGGCTATGGGCGAACCTCAGAAACCGGCGACAGAGTGGATCGAGCAGCTGGCCAGGCATGATGCTGCGGGTGAGTCCGTCTTCGCAGCAGGCGATACGAAATGATCCAGAGCTCGTCGGCGATGATGGCAGACGAACACCGAAATAGAGCGAGCGCCATAGGAGGTTGTATGACAAACACGAAGGCCCTCATTGAGCAGGCATACTCCGCATTCAACAAGCGGGACATCGAGGGTGCATTGGCGCTGATGACAGAAGACGTGACCTGGCCCAAGTCTTCGGAGGGCGGCAGAGTTGTCGGAAAGGAAGAGATCCGCGCTTATTGGACTCGACAATGGCGCGAGTTCGATCCCCACGTCGAACCGCTGGCAATCACCGAGGGAGACGGGGGCAAGGTACGCGTCAGGGTGCACCAACTCGTCAAGAACCTTCAAGGGGATGTCTTATCCGACAGCGAAGTTCTCCACGTATTCACTATGAATAGAGGCCTTATCGCAGCCATGGACCTCGGGGATGAGGCCAATTCTGCCGGTGGTCCGACTGCTGCATTCGCACGTCGATCCTAACCGGCCATTCGCGGTGGGGTTTGCGCCCGGCGATGACGCCACCGCGTTCCGGTCGCTGAATGAGGAGTGGATTAGGCGGTATTTCACCCTTGAAGTCAAAGACCGCGAGACCTGGAACGATCCGGTCCACTCAGTTCTTCTGAAGGACGGTCACATCTTCATGGCCTACGCCGCCCCTGAAGCCGTAGGATGCGTCGCGCTGATTCCCATGCGGGAAGGAGTCTACGAGCTTCCAGGATGGCGGTTCTTCGCATCTGCGCGGCAGGAGGCGCATCTGTCCGCGGGGAATCATCGTGGCGGAGCTCCGCTAAGGATGACATCTATTGTTTGGACGAAGGCCGAATCACAAGCGAACCTCGAATTACGCACCAGTAAACATTGCGGCACAGTATCCTCAAAGGCGTTATTTCTTTACTGCTGACGAACCATTCAAAAACGACGTCAATCAGCCCATCGGGCCTGCTTTCGCCAACTGAAGGGCCAGCCTGATCTCCGGGCGTGCTCCTGAAACAGAATTCAGCCGGTTCCGGTCCGCGGCCATATCTGAGAGGATCGAGATTCAATGAGCCGAAGGCACTCCGATGGCTCCCACGCGGGTATAGCACCTGGACGGCTCGCCACGATTGCTCCAAGTGCGTTCGCGAAGCAAGCGACTCGTTCCATCGGCCATCCCAGTTGCAGTCCGTGCAGGAGGGCAGCCGAGAAGGCATCGCCTGCGCCCACTGTGTCGGCAACCTGAATAGAGAAGCCGGCGAACTCCCTCAGAGTCCCTTCGGACCAGATCGCACAGCCGCAACTTCCGAGTGTCACACAGATGAGGCTGATTCCATAGAGAGAAGACCACAGCCGGCAAAAGTTCTCGATGGAGTAGGTCTCCGAATCCCGGCAAAGGAGAAAGAGGACTTCGGCCTCGCCCTCATTGAGTTTGATAATGGAAGCCAGACGCGAGAGGCGCTGCACCAGATCGAGCGACCAGTGGCCGTCACGCAGGTTCATGTCGTAGAAGCAGCGGGCCTGGGGCAGGGATTTTGCGATCTGGAGCAGCATGGCCTCGCTTTGTCCGCTGGTCTGGGCCAGCGTGCCGAAGTAAATCCAGTCCGGTTCGAGGTGCTGCAGGCGGGCCAGCATCGGCAGATCGACCTCCATGCAATCGAAGGCCGCGGGCCGGGTAATTTGAAACGTTGCGTTTCCGGCAGAATCTGTGAGAACGAACGCAGCTCCCGTGGGCTGCTCGGGCACAACCTGAATGAGTGCAGGATCCAGCCCAAGTGTGACGATCATCTCAATTGCAAGCGCCCCTCGCTGATCCGATCCCACGCCGGACAGGAACGCCACTTCGTGGCCGAGGCGATGAGAAGAAGCTGAGAAGTTGAGAGGAGCGCCACCGAGAAACTGCCGTTCCCCAATGACATCCCACAAGAGCTCCCCGACGCTCAATATGCGCACAATACTCTCCCTCCAACCTGTATGGAAAAGATATAGTCAAATATCGCTTTACCTGTCTACAATATTTCTGAGAGGATGCCCCGGGCGTTCGATGGTAAATTGCGTTCGGACGAAAGGCTTGTTAAATGAGCAAGGCAACGGAGCGACTGAAGAAGGCCAGGAGCACCCTGGATGAGGCCGGGACCGGGACCGGCCCCAAATACCGCGTTATCTTCGAAAGCCTGAAGGAGAGCATTCTGGCGGGCGAGTACGGCCAGGGGGTCCGGCTTCCCAGCGAGACGGATCTCGTGCGGCGGTTCGGTGTGTCGCGCATGACGGTCATTAAGGCCATCAAAGAACTACAGCTGATGGGGCTCGTGGTTCGGCGCATGGGCTCCGGAACGTACGTCACATCCCGGAATGGCCAGGAAAACAAGCTGTTTGGGCTGCTGATCCCGGAGCTCGGCCAAACGGAAATATTCGAGCCGATTTGCCGGGGCATGGCGAGCACATCGTTCGCGGCCAGTCATTCGCTGCTGTGGGGCACAACATCCGGGCAGAATCAGCCTAAAGAGCAGGTTGCAGAGCAATTGTGCCAGCAGTACATCACGCAGAGAGCTTCCGGTGTCTTCTTCGCTCCCCTGGAGTTGACGCCGGCGAAGGATGAAGTCAATCGGCGTATTCTTGCCGCTCTCGATCGAGCGAAGATTCCAGTTGTTTTGCTCGATCGATGTTTTCTCCCCTACCCGCAGCGAAGCAAATACGATCTGGTCGGCATCGACAATCGCCGCACAGGCTATTTGGCTGCGGAGCATCTGGTTCAGTCCGGCGCCAGGAGGATCGCGTTCCTCGGGAAACCTCTCTCGGCCTCGACGGTGGATGCGCGGATCGCGGGATATCGGGAGGCGCTGTTTGCGCACAACCTGCTGCGGAATGAGGATCTTGTCACCCGGGGCGATCCCAGCGACGAGAGTCTGATTGGCTCCATTCTGAAGAGACAGCGCCCGGATGCATTTCTCTGCGCGAATGATCATACGGCGGCCAATCTTATGCAGACCCTGATCCGGCTCAATCGCCGAATTCCGGAGGATATTCGCATCGTCGGCATCGACGATGTGAAATACGCGAGCCTTCTGCCTATCCCGCTCACAACCCAGCATCAACCCTGCCTCGATCTCGGCCGGGTCGCGATGTCAGCCATGCTGGAGCGAATAGGGAATCCGGATCTGCCGCCCAGAGACATCCTTCTCAACTGCCAGTTGATCGTCCGCCAATCCTGCGGCCGCACTGCTTCGATCTAGCTGCCGATCTCCCTCTGCATACTAAGTTTCGGCATTCGCGTCGATTAGGTCCCTCCTGCGTCCAGGGCTGCCGCGCCCGGAGTAAGAAAGGCTGTAGTCAAAATTCATGCGGACTATACAACTTTACATATAAGTTGCTGGTTTAATCTTGACAGTAGCTAGTCAGGATAGATAAACAGGTGCGGTTAGATTTTGAAGGAGGCCGTATGCATCAGCTGCACCAAAAGACCGCAAATCCACCCTCAGCTACTCCGGACAGAGGGGTAACCGCCGGGACAGCAACATCGGAATCAGAGAAATGCGCTCACCAGCCCCGCTTTCCCCAGGTCTGGACAGGACGGGTTTGCCTTCTGCTCATCATCGTTCTTCTGGCCGGCGCTGCCGGAGTCGGCCGCCTGCAGGCTCAAATGAGCTACGGATCTATCCTCGGTACAGTGACGGATTCCAGCGGAGCAAGCGTTGCCGGAGCAACAGTTACGCTCAGGAACTCCGGCACCAACGCGATGCAGACGGCAACTACGGAAGCGGGAGGAAACTACAGCTTCGTCAATCTCAATCCGGGCACCTATAGTGTCTCGGTCTCGCAATCGGGCTTTCAGTCGGTTACGCAGGACCGGATCGATGTACAGGTTGGCGGTGCAACGCGCATCAATATAACCTTGCCGGTCGGCAACGTGAAGGAAACCGTTACGGTCGTCGCTTCCGCGGCGGCACTACAAACGGACAGCGCCACTCTCGGCGGAGTTGTCGAAGGCGAGCAGGTGGTGCAGGCGCCGCTGAATGGCCGGAACGTTAACAACCTGCTCGACTTCATTCCGGGAGTCGTTCCCGGTGGTGGAACCCAGGGCAGCACGATGGCCAACGGCGGCAGCGGCAACTTCCAGGCCGGCGGACAGACGCAGGCGATCGCTTACGGCAACTATCAGATCGGCGGCGGTTTCAGTGGTCAGAGCCTCTTCTTCATCGATGGCGTAGAGTCCAACATCGCTGAGAACAACGTGAATACGCTGGTTCCCACGCAGGATGCGGTCCAGGAATTCCGCGTATCGACCAATGACATCAGTGCGGAGTTCGGCGGATACGCGGGCGGCGTGGTTCAGATATCGACAAAGAGCGGGGGCAACAGCTTCCACGGAAATGCCTACGAATACTTCCGCAACACGGCGCTCGATGCGAACGACTGGTTCAGCAATCACGAGGGGCTGGGAAAATCACCCCTGCACCAGAATCAGTACGGCGCCAATCTTGGCGGTCCGATCTGGCGCGACAAGGCCTTTTTCTTCTTCTCGTGGGAGCATGAGTCGCTGATCTCAGCGAGTCCGATCAACGCGACCGTGCCCACGACCGCGGAATTGAGCGGAGACTTCTCCGGCGATCCGCAGATCATCTACGACCCCACGACTGGCCAGCCCTTTAAGGGAAACACTATCCCCTCGAACAGAATTGACCCCGTTGCGCTTAACATCGTGCAACTCGAGACTCCGAACGAATCGCGCGTGACCCAGCGGCCGTACACGACAAACTTCTATGCCTCGGCGCCCATCGAGGGTTTTCAGAACCAGTTCAATGCGCGGATGGACCTGAATCCCACCCAGAACGATGCGATCTTTGCCCGCTATACTTTCTGGAATCCTCACAATGGCGACAGCGATCCCTTCGGAACGAAAACAGGCGCAGGCCCGACGGGTAACTATACGCAGGAAGGCGTTCTTGGCGAAAATCACGTATTCAACCCGACCACCATTGCCGATGTGCACCTCTCCTATCTGGAAAACTACAACTTTCAATACCCACTCAGCGACGGTTTCGACATGTCATCGATTAGCCCGGCTTACGGAAAAATCCAGGCCGAGAGTCAGAATAAGGAAGGTCTGCTGCCCGGGCTGGGTATTCAGGGTTATGGCATCGGCGCCGAACTCTCTCAGCTTTACTGGAACAACAATGTCTGGGGCGTCAGCGGAAGTCTGACGAAGATCCTGGGCCGTCACACCATCAAGAGCGGTATACAGTGGCGGCAAGTATTGTGGGAGAACTATGGAAACAGCCAGGGGTTGGGCATGGGAGCTTCACCCTTCTTTACTGCAGCGAACGCAACCGACGCGACGGATGGCAACGCGCTGGCTTCGTTTCTGCTTGGGATTCCGTCCGGCTCCAGCATCAGCTCAGTCGGCACCTGGCACGCCTTCCTCCACAGCTACGCCTTCTACGTCAACGACACTTTCCAGGCCAGCAGAAAGCTCACGGTGAACGCCGGCCTGCGTTGGGAGCAGCCCGGAGCGTATTCAGAAGAAAACAACCTCGATTCAATCCTTCAGCCGACTGCGCCGGTATCCATCGGGGGCCTCACGTCCGTCACCAATCCTGTGACTGGCGCAACGGTACCGCTAACCGGACGCCTCGCCTTCGTGGACAGTCCGGAATACGGCTCTCGCCGCGAGGAAGCTCAACACTGGACTCTCTTCTCGCCGCGATTGGGATTTGCTTACCGTGCAACGCCGCAAACGGTCGTGCGCACCGGTTATGGCATCTCGTATCTGCCCGCCGAGCTAACCGCCGACTCGCCCAGCGCCAGCCCCATCAACTCGGCCAGCACCAACTTCAGCAACACGGTCGGTCAGCCTCTTCTCACAACCGTCGATAACCCTTTGCCCACTGGGATTAATCTGCCCACCGGCCGCACCCAGGCGGGCCTCAACACCACTCTCGGGCAGTACGCCAATGGACGCATTCCCAACCAGGCCTACGGTTACGCACAGCAGTGGAACTTCGGTGTGGAGCAGGCGCTTGATAAGAACAGCACGCTGACGGTAGCGTACGCAGGCTCCAAAGGTACGCATCTCGTGCTTTCGCAGGGCTACACCGGTTCTACCTTGAACCTTAATCAGCTGCCCGACCAATATGATTCGCTGGGATCCACGCTTCTGACGCAGGTGAACAATCCCTTCTATGGAATTCTCCCTGCCGGCACCACCTTTGGCGCACCAACCATAGCGGAAGGTCATCTGCTGACGCCGCATCCGCAGTATGCGGGGCTCAATCAGGTCGTTCCGCGCTACGGCGATTCGACTTACGACGCGTTGCAGGTGAGTTACACTCGCCACTTCAGCCACGGTGGCATTATCCAGGGCGCCTATACCTGGGGTAAGCTGCTCAGCAACACCGATAACACCAGTTCTTTCCAGGATGGACAGGGGGGACTCGGCGTCATCCAGGACAATACAAACCTGAAGGCCGAAAAATCGATCAGCATGCAGGACGTGGCCAACAT
This sequence comes from uncultured Acidobacteriota bacterium, assembly GCA_963825195.1. Taxonomy (GTDB): domain Bacteria; phylum Acidobacteriota; class Terriglobia; order Terriglobales; family Acidobacteriaceae; genus Palsa-343. The sequence continues at coordinate 2,574,077 of CAWGSD010000001.1, read as the reverse complement.
CCTGGTGGTCAACTACGGCCTCGATCTGCCCTTTGGACGGGGTCAGATGTACCTTGGCAATCTCAATCGCGTGGGCAACGCGGTGATTGGCGGATGGAGGATGGACGGCATTACTACTTTTCGCAGCGGTCTTCCTCTCTCCCTCCAGGCGGCCGGGAATGAGCTCAGCCAGTTCGGAACCGGTCCCATACGCCCGGACTATACCAGCGGTTGCGAGAGACGGGCTTCCGCTTCTCCGCACAGCGACGCGAGGGCCAGCAAGTGGTTCAACACAGGCTGCTTCACCCAGCCCGGTGTCTTTTCGTTTGGCAACGAGAGCCGCGTGGATCCGGCTCTGAGAGCAGAAGGCGAGGATAACTGGGACGTCTCCGTCAGCAAATTCTTTGATCTGCCGGAAAAGGCCAGGATGCAGTTCAGCGCACAATTCTTCGACCTGTTTAACCACGCGCAGTTTGCTTTGCCCAACGCTAACCTCTCTTCCCCTGGCTTCGGTCAGGTAGGTCAGCAGTCGAACCTGCCGCGTACCGTTCAGCTCGCTATGCGCATTACGTTCTGAACACCCAGATGAGCAAATCTGTAACCCTCCCGATGGCGAAGATGGGGCTGAGAGTCCGCCTCGCCATCAGAAAATCTCGAATGCTAATGTGCAGATCGTCTCGGATCTACATCACTCGGCTCCATTCTCCACATGATTGTTCGGATTGTTAAAAAATGAAACTCAATCGTCGTGAACTTCTCGCAGGCGCCATGACAGTCACTGGTGGAACGGCAATGCGCAGGCTTGCGTTGCTCGATCCCATCTTCGCGTCGTCATCACCGGCCGAACTAGCCGCCGATCCTCGCCGTCCGCAGTACCATCTGCTGCCCGCGGCGAACTGGATGAACGACCCGAACGGACCGATCTACTGGCGTGGCGAATATCACATGTTCTACCAGTACAACCCCGATGGCGCGGTTTGGGGCGACATGCACTGGGGGCACGCCATCAGTCCCGACATGGTGCATTGGCGGCATCTTGCCGTTGCTCTGGCTCCGACACCAGGTGGTCCCGATGCCACGGGATGTTTCTCCGGAACCGCGCTGGCCGACGGTGACCGGGTCGCCGTTATTTATACAGGAGTCGTTACGGCGCCGGAGAGCGAAGCGACCATTCGCGACGGCGTGCGCAGTCTGAAAGAGTCCCAGTGTCTGGCTTTCGGCACAGGGATAGATCTCACCGCGTGGACCAAGTACCCCGTGCCTGTGATCGCCGCTCCGCCGGTGGGACTCGATGTAACCGGATTCCGCGATCCGGCTCCATGGCGGGTGGGGGACACGTGGTACATGGCCGTCGGCTCGGGCATCCGCGGCAAAGGCGGCGCGGTGCTCCTTTACCGGTCCCATGATCTGCGTCGCTGGGAGTATCTGCACGTGCTGGCCGAGGGCTTGGCGAATGGAAAGCGGTCTGCGAATCCGGTCGATTCCGGAGATATGTGGGAATGTCCTGATTTCTTTCCTCTCGGGGACAAGCACGTCCTGATTCACTCGACGCAGGGCAAAGCGTACTGGCAGTCCGGGAGCTTCGATCCAGCTGCCCTCGTCTTTCATCCGGAACGCGGCGGGGTCCTCGACTACGGCTCCTTCTACGCGCCGAAGACGCAGCTGGATAAGTCGGGGAAGCGAATCTTATGGGGCTGGATTCCGGAGACACGGCCGGAGGTGGAGTATCGCGCAGCGGGCTGGGCGGGCTTGATGTCGCTGCCGCGCCTGCTTACTCTCGACCGGAATGATGACCTGCAGATCGAGGTCGCTCCCGAGGTTGGGCAATTGCGAGGGAAAGAGGAACAGTTGCGCATCACCGGCAATGAGGTGGCTGATCGGCAGCAGCTTGCCCAGATGCACATTGAAAACTGCTGCGGAGAAATCGTCTGCTCTTTCCGCAGGGGGATGGAACCTGTCGATATCTCGCTGGTATCGGGGGAAAACAACAACAAACCGTGGCTGCGTTGCCGATACGATTCTTCCCGTTCCAACGAACTCCTGATCGACGACAAGCTCGTGGCTCTCGGCGCGGATGACGGGCAACCGGCAGAACTTCGATTCTATATCGATGGATCGGTCATTGAGTGCCTCGCGAACAAACATGGCGCGCTGACGAAGCGGTTTTACTACCCAGGCTCATCGGCGCCGGCCATTGGCCTTCAGATCGACGGAAAGCTGGCGAACCTTACGGGTTTGTCGATGGGTCAGATATCCCCCATATCTCGCGATCGCCTGACGACCTAATCGAATCCGCCTCAATACTACTCATGAGCAATTGTCCCTTTAGAGGAAGCCGGCGCATGAAACTCAATCCCTACCGTGTCAGGAGTGCATTTGTCGGAGTCCACGGAGGATTGCTCTCGGATTCGACGCAGTCATCGCCGGCACCAGGGGCCGCGCTCACCACTACCTTCGCTCTCACTCCTGTGAAAATGGGAGGCACGGTTTCGATCGCCCTGTGGGGTACAGTGCTCGGCGTCCTCAGCGCGGGTGTTCTCGGCGAGACATTGGAAGGATGCGGTGCTCTTCGTATCATGGCTGACCTTTACCTCTCGCAGGGATCGGTCGTCTGTGCCTACATCAGCGAAATCTTCCCTACTCGCGCGTGGCCGAGGGGGCAGAGTATCGGATCTTCGGCGCACTGGATCACCAATGATCTCATCGCCGCGGTCGTTCCGATGGTGGCTGCTCATTCGAACGCCTATGCTTTCGTCTTCAACAGTGCAAAGATGGCGCTGCAGTTCGCTCTGGTCTTGCTGCTCTTTCCCGAGACGAAGGGCGTTACGCTGGAACAACTGCAGGTCAATATAGGAATCTAGTAACTGCCCGGAGAGCGAAACCCGGAGCAGATCAGGGTTGGGCTGAGGAGCGCGACATGAAGATCGGCGTAAGCGCATTTGCGTGGACGTCACGATTCGAACCCAGGCATTTTCACATTCTTGCTTCTCTCCGCGAGCATGGCATCTCCGGGTTCGAGATTCCAATGTTCGACCCGGCTGATATCGATGCGGATTCAATCAGGAACGCGACGGAGAAGCACGATCTGGAATGCACGGTATGCGCCATTCTGCCTCCGGGGATCAATCCCATCAGCCCCGACCCAGCTGTGCGGCGCAAATCGATCGAGCACCTGATCCAGTGCATCCGAACTGCGGCTGCCATGGGCGCCAGGCTGGTGGGTGGCCCCTTGTACGCACCAATCGGCTATCTGCCGGAGCGGCGCAGGACGGACGACGAGTGGAAATGGGCGGTGGAATGTTTCCGGCGCGTTGTCGAAGTGCTCGACGCCAATGCGATGGATCTGGCGATTGAGCCGGTGAACCGTTCAGAGACATTCTTCCTGAGAACCGTTGCGGAAGCGAAAGCCTTCTGCGACGCAGTCGATCACCCGCGCATCGGGATTACGATCGACACCTTCCACGCGAATATCGAAGAGAAGAGCATTTCCGGAGCCGCGATGGTGGCAGGTACTCGCCTCATGCACATGCACGCCAGCGAGAACGATCGTGGCCTCCTCGGTTCCGGACACGTTGATTTCCGCAAGATCGTCTCGAGCCTGCGTCAGACCGGGTATGAAGGATTCCTGATGATCGAGGGATTCGGCTACTCACAGGAGGAACCGGATTCGCTGGGTCTGCGGTGGGGCGACACTACGGTTTCGCCGGAGGAAATCGCATACCGGGGGGCAGAGTATTTGGGTTGCATCCTGAACAGCCACGATCCATCGGTTGCGACCATGATCCAGTGAGGAGATCGCCTATGCGCTCATCGATGCCACCGCGGTTGGCACAAAGGAACGAGTTTCTTGACGGTTGGCCGGCATTGCTACCTTTCGGATCGCCGGAACCCATCTGCCGGGCGCAATCCAGGCGGCTGTGTGTGACGACCTCGCCTCCGCCCGGCTCAACGAGCAGCGGCCCGCGCAACAAGTTCGTGTTGCCACAGGTCACCTGGGCCTCCGGCATCAACGTGAGCGTGACGTCCGCTGTCCCGGCTTTCAATTTGGCGAACGCATCCGCATCGTCCTTGCTTTTCTGTAGCTGGTCGCCCATGGCCTGATCGATTCGACTGTATACAGTTCGGCAACGGTCGCGAATGAAGGACGGCACGCAAAAAACCGTCGTTGCTGATGCTGTCGTCCGCGCTCATCGCGCCAGCTGAAACAGATGTGCAGAGAGCGTGGATCCCAGCGAAGTCCGCGAGGGAGTGCAGGCCGTTTCCCGTGTTCCAAGGTGAGTGTCTTTGTCAGCCAGAACAGGCGTTCGGTCAAACGCGGGAAGGCTTCTCGATCAACGCCGCTCAGGTGTCATGCCGAGACGCCGAGGACGCGGCGAAATAGCGGAATTCCACAGGATTCCCGACGAAAAGTTACGACAAATTGTTACGACAGAGGCTTCTCCGGGAGGGCGAGGAAGCGTAAGTCATTGATTCTAAGTGGCTGCCCCCCAGGGATTCGAACCCCGATATGCTGATCCAGAGTCGTAAAGACGGTATTGATTCTACGCAGGATCAACAACTTAGCACGGTAAAACGCAGCAGATTACGGCAGAATCCGCAACCTCGGCGCAACTACGGACAGGAACATGGAGGGACCTAAACATTGGAATGCGACCACAGCTCAGGAAGAGTGTCGACCCTGATTGTGAGCAAATGCTTGCCTGTCGCAAAACTCAATCTACTGAGCGTTGGTCAAGCTGGTCGATCGTTCGGCAGGTATGCGCCTCATGATTTACACCAGCAGGGCAGGGAACCAGATGATGCCCTCTTTGCACCGGCTGCTGTTCAATCTCAGTTGAAGACCTTGGATCGCCGGTGTAGGCTGTTTGCCTCCTGTTGTGCACGTCGCAGACCGGCCTCGGGTAAATCTCCCTGGAGGACCCGCCATTGGCTGAAGCGCAAAAAAGCGCTAATTCACGTGCCGTGTCCGCGCCGGACGCGAGGCGCGGTCTGGGGCTCGCTCTGCTTGCCGTCGCAGTGCTCTTGATTGGAGCCCTGCATCATCTGGCTGCTGCTCCTGATCAAATGCCGTGGGTTTACGTTTTGCAGCGCATGTACTACATTCCAACCGTTCTTGCCGGCCTGATGAGGGGCTGGCAAGGCGGAATCGCCATTGCACTACTCGCTGGTACGGCCTTCGCCAGTGGCACTCCCCCGATCTGGGCAGTGGGCCGCGTCGATGTGCTCGATCAGCTTCTGGAGATCTCTATGTTCTGCCTGGTTGGGGTGCTGTCGGGAGCGCTCACGAATCGGCAGCGAAAGCAGGCTGAGGTCCTCCGCAGAACCAGCGATCAACTGCGTGAAGCGAATGAGAAATTAGGAAGAAATTTCGAGAGGATCAAGCGCGCCGAGCGCATCTATTCGCTCGCACAGCTATCCGCCGGTTTGGCACATGAGATTCGAACTCCACTGGCGAGCCTCGAAGGAGCCGCTGCTCTTGTACAGTGCGAGGGCCAATCCGCGGAACGGCGCCGTGAATTTCTCGAGATTATTCAAAAGGAGAGCCGCAGGCTCAACCGCCTGCTCACCAGCTTCCTCGAATTCGCCAAACCGCGACAGCCGGAACTGACCTTGGTCGAAATCGATGAATTGCTGGAGTCGGTCATTATCCTCGTTCGGCATCAGTGCGACGCCAGCCAGCTTCAATTGCGAAAATGCGTTGAGCCCGAGCTGAGAAGACTCGAGTGCGATCCCGAGCAGATGAAGCAGGTTCTGATCAATCTGGTCATGAACGCATGTCAGGCCATGCCGATCGGTGGAACTGTTTTGCTGGAGGCGCGGCGTGACAGAACGGGGGTCAATATTGATATTCACGACCAGGGAGAATGCATCGAAGATGGAAATCTGGAGCGGATCTTCGACCCCTTCTTCACCACCAAAGAAACCGGAACCGGACTCGGCCTCTCCGTGGCGCACCAGATTGTGACTCGACATAAGGGAGCTCTGACCATCGTCCGTAACTCCAGCGCGGGAGTCACTGTCCGCGTATCCCTTCCTCTCCGCCAATTCCAGATATGATTCAGGGCAAACTTCTGGTCGTAGACGACGATCCAAGCCTGCGCAGAGTGCTGCAGGCGCAGTTGGAACACGCAGGCTGCGAGGTGGCCGTCGCAGCATCGCCCCAGCAGGCATTGTCAGTCCTTCAGCTTCGGCCCATCGACCTCGTGATCACCGATCTTAAGATGCCGGACATGTCCGGGCTCGATTTACTCAGGCAGGTCCGGTCCCGTTATCCCCAGACAGTCGTTATCATCCTCACCGCTTTTGGCACGGTGGACACCGCCGTTGAAGCGATGAAAGCAGGAGCGTATGACTACCTTACGAAGCCTGTTCACTCCGGCGAGATGGCCGTGGTGGTTCGTCGCGCACTCGAGCATCTCCGCCTCGTGGAGCAGGTGCGAGCCCTGCGTCTTAGTCTCAATGAAAAATATGGCTTTGAAAACATACTCGGGCGTTCTCCATCCGTGTTGGAAGTCCTGGATATGGCCGCCCGGGCTGCCAACAGCAATTCGACCGTGCTCATCCGTGGAGAAACAGGCACCGGGAAGGAACTGCTGGCCCGCGCCATTCACTTCAACAGCTTTCGACGCGACAACCCGCTGGTCACCATCAACTGCGGCGCTATTCCAAAGGAATTGCTTGAGTCAGAACTGTTTGGCCACAGAAGAGGTGCCTTTACCGGAGCCATCGCCGACAAAAAGGGAAGAATCGAGCTGGCCGACGGAGGCACGCTGTTTCTCGACGAAATCGGTGAAATGCCGCTCGAGCTTCAGGTCAAGCTGCTCCGGTTGATTCAGGAGGGGGAAATTGACAAGGTCGGCTCTGCGGCTAGGCTGAAGGTCAACGTTCGCATCATCGCTGCAACCCATCGGGATCTGCAGGCCATGATCGAAGACGGCACTTTTCGTGAGGACCTCTATTACCGGCTTGCCGTCATTCCTCTCGTGATGCCGCCTCTTCGCGAACGGGCTGAAGACATCCCGGAATTAGTGCAGCATTTCTTCCGTAAGAGTCTTGCAAACAATGACCGGTCCGATTTGAACCTTCCGGATGGGCTCTTGCCCTATTTTGTCCGCTATCGCTGGCAGGGTAATATCCGTGAACTTGAAAATGTCATGGAGCGCATTGTTGTTCTGGCACGAAGAAAAGAGGTTTCGTTAGAGGATCTGCCGCCCTTTCTGCGTCAGGGCAAAGCCAGCACCGATGCCCTCCAGATCGACTTTCCATCCCAGGGAATTAGCTTGGAAGCCATCGAAAAGGAGCTCATCCTGAGGGCTTTGAACAAGTCGGACTGGAATCAGTCACGGGCCGCTCGCTATCTCGATATCAGCCGAAAGACCCTCATCTACAGAATCGAGAAGCACGGGATCCAGAAACCGCCCGATCCTACGGAATCAAGGGAATCCAGGCCGGAGATGTCCCAAAAGCGGCAGGTCCTGCCTTAAATCAGGCACCTGTTCAATCCGTGTCAGCAAACCGTGGTCTACCGGCACGAATCGACAGTGCACCTAACTGCTTCGTCTGCCTTCAGCAGAACACACTTCCGGGTGATCCCTTGCCCCGAAGATGCCCATTACGCTTCGGCCACATAATTGCACAGTAAACACCACAACCACCAGAGGTAAAATGGCTCCTGATTAATCAAAAAGCTGGACTTCAGCTGCATACATGGAATGAATATGCTGAAGGTGAGTAACTCCAGCCTGGCAATCGTCACTATTCTGTATGCGGTCACGGCGGCAGGCTACAACTCGATGGAGCGTCGCTTAAAAAGGCGACTACTTCGCCGAAAAAGGCCCCCATACAATATCGCAATTCCCTGCTGCTGACCTCCGTCGAGCCTGGCGACTTCACGGCGCAAGCCGGATTAGCCGAACGATTTTCAACTGAGCAACCCACGTTGGCGGGTACCATCCCACAGTTCCTTCCCCGCTTCGTAGACAAAGGAAAGCATTGGTATGCACGCCTGCACACCTTCAGTGCCAATGAAAAGTGTGCCGGAAGTCGAACCGTCGCCCTTATGCGGAGCGGTGCGCAGCCTCGTATCGCTTCTCGAGAGTTCGGAAGATTGGTGCGTGCGGGGTTGTGCTGCGCCGGATGACACGGAGCAGGTTCTGATCGATACGGAAGTTGACGGCGTGCGCTACCTGGTGATTCGCATGCCACGAGCGGAGGTTAACCGCGTTCAACTGAGCCCGCGGGAACAGGAAATTGTCAGAATGGTCGCCCAGGGCCACCCCAATAAGGTGATCGCGGACGTACTCAACATCAGCTCATGGACAGTGTGCACTCACCTGCGCCGAATCTTCGCGAAAGTTGGCGTGGGATCGCGTGCAGCGATGGTCGCTCAGCTGCTGGAGATGGGCGTTATCCGCAAGGATCATCTGGCGGCGCAACATCGTTGAGGAGTCGAGCAGCCACCGCAACCAGTCCGTCGCGCCTTTCCTTCGCGCCAGGCCGCTTACAACTTGTATTCGGTTTCCGCGTCGACCTGCTCGCTATGGAATCCACTCCAGTCGTCTTGGCCGATAGCCTCGCCTAAGCCATACCTGGCCCGCTGTTGAACCGGTCGCGCACGGTTCCCGTGGCGATGACCATGCCCGGCACCCAGTAATCGCAGAGCATTCCCCCCAAGTACCAGCGCTTCCTCCCGCGACGATAATCTCAGGAGCCTGACCTTTTGCAGTTCGAGTCCGGGATGAAGCCAGGGACCATCCGAACCAAACAGGAGCTTGTGCGCTCCGGCAATATGAACTGCCCGGAGAAGGTAATCGAACTGCCGGACACCCGAGGTATCCGCGTAAACGTTGGGATAACGCGCGAGCTGCTGGATGACCAGCCCATGAGCCTTCCAGTTGTCGGTGAAGCTGCCCAGGTGGGCAATGATGAAGTTCACGGTCGGATATTGGGGCGCGAACATATCCACCACCTCGGCGCGGCTTGCGACGTCCACCAGCATGGGGATCGCCAGCGCTCTGGCCGTTTCGCACACTTCGCGCGTCGGCATCGATTCATAGCCGTGAATCTTGATGCCGCGGAAGCCCCAACGATTCACCGCGTGCTTCACCATACGAAAAATTCGGCCGGCATCACGCCTGGCATGCACAAAAGCGAAGCCGATCAGGCGGCCACGATGACGAGCGACGATCCTCGCGACTTCCTGGTTCGCGTGCCAGTTGTTGGTGTGAAATGCCGGCATGACGATCGTCTTGTCAATCCCCGCGGCACGCGCCCGACGCAGGTATCCGGTCAGCGGCGCGTCTGTGTTCCAGGGCGCCGTCATTCGATCACCTTTCCCGGCGTGGCAGTGAGCGTCGATGATCATGCAACCCACTCGCTTGCCACCGCGGGCCGGTGGACGGCCGTGCCGGCCAGGCCTTGCGCCGCAAGAGCCATGGTCCAGATCGACGTCTCTATGCCGCGGTAGAAATTTGGGAGGTGAAATTTCTCATTGGGCCCATGAATCCGATCGTCGGGCAGCCCGAAGCCCATGAGCACCACAGGAATACCCGGAACCTGCTGCAATGCGCCCGCGACCGGGATGGATCCCCCCGATCGCAGGAATACAGGGGGGCTGCCGAAGGCGTTCTTATAGGCGGTCGCCGCCATGTGCAAAGCCGGATGGTCGCGGTCCATCACTACGGGCTCTATCGGAGCCTGGAGTCGTACAGAACATTGCACACCTGCAGGACAAACCCGCGCGATGTGCTCGCGAAAAAGTGATGCGATCTTCCGCGGGTCCTGATCCGGCACCAGGCGAAAGCTGAGCTTCGCGACAGCCTTCGCGGGCACCACACCCTTGACCCCTTTGCCGGCGTGCCCGCCGGAAATGCCGTTGAGCGTCAGCGCCGGCCTGATTGTGGTGCGCTCATAGGCTGTGTACCCCTGTTCGCCCCAGCCCTGTTCCACATGGGCGTCCCGCAGGATCTTCTCATCGTCGGGGCCCGCTTGCGCCATATACTGCCGCTCCGTGTTGCTCCAGACGCGCACATCGTCGTAGAACCCGGGAATGGCGATCCGTCCGTGCCCATCATGGAGCCGGCTGATGAGTTCACACAATGCCTGGATGGGATTCAGTACAGCTCCTCCAAAAGTACCCGAATGCAGTTCCCGATCCGGTCCACGCACCTCGATTTCAGCGCGCAGGCCGCCCCGTTGCGCATAGCTGATGGCGGGCTGGCCGAGGTCCTTCATCTTTGTGTCGGAAATAACAGCAATGTCCGCGCGCAATGCTTCTTTGTGTTGCTCGATAAAGGGCAGAAGATTGCGGCTGCCGATTTCTTCTTCTCCCTCGAAGAGACATTTCACGTTCAGGGGAAGGCCGCGAGATGTCCGCAGAAAACACTCCAGAGCTTTTACATGGCAGAAGAGCTGGCCCTTATCGTCGCATGCGCCTCGCGCGTAAAGGTCCTGGCCTTTGATGGTGGGTTCGAAAGGTGGAGTCTCCCATTGCGCCAATGGCTCGGCAGGTACTACGTCGTAGTGCCCATAGATCAACAACGTCGGAGTCCGTCCGTCTCGTCGCCCCGGCGCACGCATCGACGCATACACCAGGGGATTCCCTTTCGTGGGAATCAGGCGTACACGGTTCAGTCCGATCTTCTTAAGATGCCGAGCCAGCCACATTGCGCATGCCTTAACATCCCTCGCGCGCATTGGTTCGGAGCTGACGCTGGGAAAGCGCAGAAATTCACCCAGCTCTGAGACGAACTTTGAGCGGTTTGAACGCGCGAAATTGATGGCGCGGCTGGGATTCACCAATGCATGTCTCCAGGGAATCTGGCCCTCCGAAAGCCACGACGCTTTTAGATGTGTTCCTGTGGTCGATCAGGAATATTCCCCCTTGCCTGCAGCGACGCCGGAAGTTGATCTCTCCTTAGCCGGACGGGCAGGATGACTTGTGAAATAAAAGCTGCCCATCGGCGGCACAACTGTAAAAGTAGTAGCAGACGATATGCGCGTTCGGATCCGCGCTGCGCTGCACTCGCACCAGTTGGTCTGCCGGCCAGATTTGCACATCGATGTTCGCGACCGACCGGCCGTTCGCATCTGTGACCTGAACGTCGCACTTCCAATTCGGTGGTGGGGCGTAGCGTGCAATTTGGAAGACTTTGAACCCCGGCTTCCATACTCGTCGCAGATAGGATTCTGCCGCGCGTTTGGCAAAGCTCTCCGGGTCGCTTTCCCATCCGGAACAGGTTGTTACCTGAGCGATCGGAAATTGCGCATCGAGCCGGGTGATCGTCGTCGGCCCGACGATGCCATCAATGCCTCCTCTCGCGTTGCGAATCTTGTAGTCCTGCTTGTATCTGAGCGCGGCGTCATAGGTCTCATTTCCATAACGGCCATCGACGCCGGAGCGTACTAACGGATATCCGAGATCGACGAGCGCTTGTTGAACAGCAGCTACGGCTGAGCCGTCGCTGCGGATGGGTGCAGGGTAGGGAGAATCACCGGGACGGCCAAGCCGCAGTCGCCCAAGAGCAACGGCCTGCAAGTCCGGGTCAGCGGCGAAACGTATGCTGCGCAGCGGGCCCGCGACGGCTGTCGATCGTACGGGAGGCCCCGCCTCGGCCTCTCCAGCGAACAGATCCCGCTCCAGGTCGCTCAATAAACGCTGATAGCGAACAGTCATGGCTCTGCCTCAGACGAAGCGGATCCCGCCACGCGAGTGGTTGCTGAGTTGATGTTCCGCTTCTGGCGAAGTCTTTGCTCAGCCTTTAGACCGGGACGAGATTCATCCTCATCTCGAGCATGCCTCCGGTCGGAGTTGTCCGCTCATACCACCTCACAAGGTGCCTGCCCGCACGCCCGGACATCGGTCTGATCCGCTCCATAGCCGTTGACCCGCAATACGAAAGCCTCGTAGCAATGCGCGTCAAATCTCCTCGGCGTCGGTTGAGCAGGATTGTTGAACCTCCGGGAGTCGTCCAGATCGTAGAGATTGTGCAGCATCTCGTGGATAAGCGTTCCAGCGCGGCGGTCTACTTCAGGAAGTCCCCGCAACCCCTGGTTGGCCCAGAAGGGCGGGCACAGAAACACGGTAGAGTGCACTCCGGGAATCGTGAACGCGTTGCAGCCACCAGCGGGCCGGCATTCATAGAGAATTCGGCGACCTCCACCCAGCTCCCGAGCAACGGCGCGCAGTCGGGTCGCGACCGTTGCACCGGAGGGTCCGCGGGCCCAGGAAATGTAGAACGACGGATCATGACAGAAGAAGAATTTGTACAGACGCGCTGTCTCCTTCGCTTCTTTGCCTCGCGCGCCCGCCGGTACCGCGACCGCGGCATCAACTTTGTCAGCGGCACTGCGGGCCAGCTTGATCGCCTCGATGATTGCCTCGTATAAAGCCTGGCGACACGCCCCGCCATGAACGGGACAGGCCACACACAGTCCGCTTGCGCAGGGGACACATTGTCCGCCGGCACACCCGGTGCATGCCAGATCGAAAATTGGCCCAGTAGCCGCCGGCGCATACCTCTCCGCTTCCGATTCCAGATCGCTTCGCTCCAGCACCTTCATCAGTCTGTTGAGCTCGGCTTCGAGTTCAAATTCGGCTTCGGTTTGAACCATGAGATTACCCTCGAGCACACGTCATGCTCTCCCGAGCATTGTTTCTATTACGCCCAGATATCCACAAAGGCCGGTTCGACAAACAAAATGTCGTCGAAGGGCGACAGCACGAAGGGATCCTCAAGCCAAAGCACAGGAGCGGGCATACTCCAGTACGTCACGTCGCCCCACCGCCGTTGTGCGCGAGCCTGGAATCTGTCCTGGCGTGTGGTGTTGACGCCGGTCCACGAGCCATAACCTCCTCCGGCGCTCGCGCGTGCTGAGTTGAACGCCGGGCCTCTGGAAAAAAGGTCGTTCATGCTTTACCCCCGCGCCATGTTGGTAGCGCTATTCCTTTACCCTTCGGCGCTTCTGCCGCCAGGCTGGCCGGCAGAAGCGCTTAGGCTAACTCCGTTAGCCCGTCTTAGCCGCTTCAAATCTGAAATTCGTACTCGCGCGCCGGCTTGCGAATCGGCGAGACGCCGGCCTTTTGCTTGTGGTTCGCTCGCACAGGTGTGGGTTGCGTCTGGTCCCACGGCAGCACGCGATGCGAGCCGGTCCGGGTGCTCAGGCCCATAGCCTGCGCGCTGGTGAGCCACTCTTCCGACTGCTCCGCAATTTCCAGCAATAGGGTTTCAAACTGCGCGCGCGTAGTCTGCAGGATGTGTGGCTGCGCCAGCCAGCGCAACACCTCCCTGCCTGTCACGCCCATGCGCTGGCGCGGAGAAGTCACCAGGCGCTCGTTGAAGTAGCGGATCAGAACTTCTTCCACCACGTCCCACGCATTGTCAGCGCCGAACAGCCGCTTCACGTCGTCGGAGTTCAGGATTTTGAATGCTTCCTCGAGCAGTTGCATCACTTCGACACGCAGTACGTTCAGGTGGCCGAAGGACAACCACTTCAGGTTGTTGCGCAGATCGAGGCCAGCACGCCGCACGATCGCAATCGAGCCAAAGCTCGGATCATAGGCGCGCTCGCGAATGACATCCGAAATGCGCTTGTCACGCCAGAACAAGGTCACCTGATGCACGAAATGCGCGAACAGCTTGTGGAAGTCTGTGTTGGCGCGCGATCCGGTAGGCACGGGCGCGCCGCCATAGCCGAAGATGCGCTTGTAGGCGGAGAGGCGATCGCTCCTCGTGTAGCGAAGCACGTCCCGCCGATCGAACTGGTACAGCGCGAACGCGCCGGGACCGCCCGACAGCCGCACCGTGCCCGCCTTAAAGAGTTCCTGCAGCTTCTGCACGACGCGGAAAACACCAATTTTCTCATGCTGCCAGAGATAATACATGTCCCCGACGGCCATGATGCGTTCCGACGTGATCGTCTCGTCGTAAGGCTCAACTCCGGGGGGAACGCGCGTGGTGCCGAAATCCGTGGCGGCGTCCGGACCTACGCCGGCCAGTGCGGCCAGCCCCTTGTCGGGCGGTGGAGGAATCGTGGCATCCGCATCGATCACCGATGTCAATAGATCATCGATTTGCTTGGTGATCGCGTCAGCGAGCTGTGGATTGGCGATCAGGTCGGCGGACAATTTGCTCGCTACCTGCTCCCGCAACGCAGCGATACGATCATATAAACCTTGATAGTCTTTTTCGGTCGCCATGGATGACCCTCCTCAATGATCTCCAGCTACCTGCACTCGGGGTCGCTGAAAGCCGCGTGCCATTGCACAACTCCCCACCGCCATCACTTGCCCTGCTTTTGGGTGATTTGCCGGATCTTGTCATCCAGCTGTTCCTGCTGTTGCCTGCTGTGCTGCTCCAGCTTCTCCTGCAGCGCCTTCCCGTGCTCCACGATCGCATTCTTTAAGTTCTCAAACATGGTGTCGATCTTCTGGTGGATGCCCGCTATCTGTTGCGATTGACCGTCCACCTTCCTGCCCAGCTCGGTCTGTGCTGCGGTCAGATCCTGAACCGGCTTCGATATCGCAGCAGCGGGCGGCGCCACAGGAGGGCCGACCGGTGGCATCGGGGAAATCGGCCCCTGACTTCCGCCCATGTTGATGGCGAAGTTTCGACTGCGACTGGCCTGAGGGGGCTTTCCCATGCCGTTACTTCTGAGGGCGCGGGTTTTGCCGGACCCGCGAATTACGGTTTTGGCTCCGGCTGCTTTCCTGAATGCGCCGGGCCGGAAGGCTGGGTTGACCATCACCGATGGCGGAGCCAACCCGCCGCCAGTCTGCGTGCCTCCGGAACCTACGTTGATCACATCCGGCAGGACGATCGAACCGCCCTCAGGATTCGTCAGCGTGATGTCGTGCAGTCCGTTGCTCAGGCCCAGGACAGTCGGGTCGAATTCTATGTCGACGCGCTGGGCCGAGTAAAAGATGACTTGCACCTCGGGAACTGCGATCGGACCGGCGGAGTGAAAGACCGCTGAAATCCCGGGTTCCATTCCATCACCCAGCATTTCAAGTGTGAATTGGCCGCTGTCATCCGGTCCGTCCAGGATAATGCTGGAAACCGACAACGCGTCCTCCGAGAGCGGTACCTGCTGTTCGACCTGGTTGACAAGCTCGGTCAGCCGCTCCAGCTGATCCTCAAGGTCGTCCAGCGAATTACGAACGCGCGCGGTCTTGAAGCCATCCGGCAGTTCGTCGATATTCGTCGGATGATGCGCCTGCTCCACCATGTTCAGCAGTGCATTGACCACCGGCAGAATGTTGTTGGTGACGGTGATCTTGCCGCCGTCTTTCAGCAGCCGCGGCCCCTCGTCGCCGACAAAGGCTTCAATCTCGATCAGCATGCTCTCCAGGAACCGGGGCGGCAGCGCTGGATCTGCGAATTCCAGCAGCAACGCCTGCCGTTCGGCCGGTCCGATAAACACAGAGTCCAGAGTGAAGCGCAGTTCGTTGACGGTCTCTGCAATCACGTTGAACTGTCTCGAGATGAGGACCAGTTGCGTTCCAAAGAACGCCGGCTGCCCGGGCACCACGAAGAAGAAGCTGCGATTCGAGATCCAGCTCTGCAGCAACGACGTCAGATAATCCGAGATCACCCGGAAGTTGGTGATGACTACTTCGTCGGCCACCGAATTATTGAACGGATTGCCGGCAAATTGGATGCCATAAGTATCGCGCAGCTTACCCAGTGTGCCGCCGACATCATCAGGGTTGAAAGTGATATCGCCCGGTTGAATCAGCGCCGGGTTTTGGTTGAGCAGAATAGAGAAGTATGTGTCGATGCGCAGCACCGAGGGCAGACCAATCACCGCCAGCTCGCGCACGATCTGCGTCATCTGGCTTCGCACCATCTCCCGCAGGGCCTTCACGTATTCAGGATCGGCCTCAGGATCGAGAGGATAAAGAGTGTCCAGCAGCGAGCTCGACTGATCGATCGCATCCTTCGCCCGAGTGTAAAGGCTGGCCTGCGCCCCTGTGATCGAACCACCGAGATCCGTCTGTATCGCCGGCATCTGCGGATTCCATTTCGACTCGACGTGGCCCTCGACGTTGCTCAGAGTAAAAGCCTGCGTCAACGCTCCCACGAATCCCTTTGGATCCCCGGCGTTCACCTTCCAGCCAAGAACGTCGGTGACCGTTCTTGATGCCAGCTGGCCGATCGACGAACTGCCTCCGCCGCCGCCCGTGCCCCCGGCGCTCGGAATCGTGCTGACCGGATAAGGGCGATTGCTGATCTCCTCGGTGAGTATTGGATAGGAGATCGCATCCTCAACATCTCGGACTGCCCTCCCGGCACCGCCTGTAATTGGAACCTGACCGGAAAGGTCGCTTGGGGCTAAGGTGCCTCCGGATGCCGCAGTGACGCCGCTGATGCCGACCAGCACAAAATCCCCCGGCGTGAAGGGCGACCCAGGAGTCAGCGTGACCGAAAGATGATCCGTCGCAACGGAAGGAACCCCCCAGCCCAGATTCCTGACCGATGTGGGCGCCGGGATAGCAGGGGGATCGTACACCGTGTAGTTATCCGGGCTGCCCGCGCTGGGTGTGTCTACCGGTTCCGAGAACCTTATCGTGATCGAGCTCGTTGTTACGACGCAATCCAAAGCGATCAGTGTGGTAGGCATATGATGGCTCCTTCCGCCGGTGTTGACCCTGTCCCTTCTCTTACCGCCCCTCGCTGCGACTGCCTGAGCCGCGGCGAGCAGCCCCCATCGAATGGCTGCTCAGGTAACGCCCTCGACTTCCAGTTGACCGAGTTCCGATGCCCTCGCTGTAATCTGCTGGCCGACGTTGGTCGCCTGCACCGAAATGTTCGTCGTACCCGCGTGCTCGGCCAATTCCTGCCAGCACGCTGTCAGCGCTCTGCGAGTAAGATCCAGCTCGTAACGGCAGCCATCGAGGTCCCTCTTCACGTTCTGCGACCAGATGAGCCATACGCCCTTGCGCCGTGTGCCCAGCTTTACGACCTCCCGCAGCTTGTCGTACGCCAGGAGTTCTGCTGTACACGTGCGGTCCATCTCATCAAAGCTCGTCTGGCAAAGAGTCAGAGCTCTCCGCGACCGGTTCAGATCGGCAGGTTGATCCAGCGCGGCCTGAGCCGTCCGACATTGCTCGAGGCATCCGTCCAGCCAGCCGCTCACGCTGTCCACGCTCTCCCGCAGATGCTGCACGAGCGCCACTTCCATGTTCAGCGGATCGTCCGGCAGAAGACAGCGAAGCGCCTCCAGCGTTTCCCTGAGCTTCTTCATCCGCCTGAACAGCTCTCGAAATGTGCTTTCCAGTGCCATGATTCATCCACTCGCCAGCGCCTTGAAAAAGTTCCGGGTCAGAACCTCGGGCCGGGCATGACGGCGATCCAGCGCCAGGCGCACGGCGCCAATCAGAAAACGCTCCGGGATGATCCCCGGATCCACGCCCGCCGCCAGCCGCCGCGAGGCCTCCTCGATCATCTGCTGCTCTTTCTGCCCAAAGTTCAGCACCTTTGCCAGGCTCCGGTTTCCCAGCGACTTATACGGCTTGTAGCAAACCGCGTCGACGGCAATCGGACACGCATCGGCAAACGTCTTCAGCAGGGCGGCCGGGATATTGCCCGACGAGGGATTCGGGTAGATGCGCATCCACGCCTTGCGAATCTGTCTGCTTTCCGTTTCAAATCCCATGCGCCGCAGCAGTTCAGCGTTGATCAGCATTCGCAGGTAGGGCGTCGGATGAGGCCCGCGCGCACTGTAATGCATCGTGCTTTCCGGCCCCCGTGCCAGAATGTCCATCGACGAAGCCGCGAACGATGGCCCGCCGAGCAAGAGCCCGCACATATCTGAAAACATCTCGCGATTCCAGCGCACCCAGGTGCGCGCTACCTGCTTGCTGGCTCCGGCGCGCAGCAGCGTAATGCCGATCTGTCGTGGGACATCGCGTGCCAGCCCCAGGTCGTTCTGCAAATTATGACTCACTTCGTGCAGGACGCCGCCCAGCGTCCACGGATTAACCAGCCGGTGATACGGAAGCTGGATGAGCGGGAAGGGATTGAGCTGCTTTCCCAGCCGCTTCAGCGGGATTCCGCGTCTGAATGTCGCCGGCGAAAAACCCGTCGCTACATACGAGAAAGGAGGTGGCGCCGGAATCGATCGCGCAACCGCCAGTCCCAGATAGCTGGTGCGATAGCAGTCCAGGCCGATGCGATCGCAGCTGAGTAACCACTTCGCAAATCGGCTCTGGCGCTGCCCAAAGACCTCGAAGTAAAAGTCCCAGATCTTCTCGATCCCCCGCACCCAGGTGTGTGCCCGCTCTTTCTTCCGCATGACGTCCTGCAGCCGCGCAGAGCTGGGCTCCTCGAGAGTGCCGGCGACGGAGTCGCCAAGTTTTTCCGACATCTTCAGCAGCTCCTCGCGGAGCCGCGTAATCAGCCCGTTGACCGCCTGCAGATGACCCGCCGTGGGTGCTTCCGCGCCGCTGCCGAATTCCTCTTCCCGGAACGGGCGCAGCGCAGCCGCATGACGCGTCACGTTGATCGACTGAGAACGCAGCCAGGGTGACAGGAAAGCCGCCGGGCTCGCCGCAGCTTTGCTCCGCGGCGAACTGACCGGCGCCTCTGCCATCATCGGAATGTTTTCCACGAGCGTGGCCATTGTCCTGAGCCTCGTCTACAGCTGGCTTCTACCGCAGCAGCTGCCCGCAGCAGCGGCAGTATGCCGGAGCCACACCGCTGCCCGCAGCGCCGCAGTTACACTGCCGGCCTGTCGTCTGGCCGGTCACGCCGGATGCCGTTCGCGTCGCACCAGGGCCGCTCCCTGACACGTGCGAATGTATGCTGCTCCCACCCGCGCCGCCCGCAGGCGCCTGCCCGTATTGGTAGGAATATGCCCCCGGCCGCCCGTGCGGCCGCGCCATGCCGCGGGCGAAGCGGCGATGGAAGGTCTGCTCCAGGCGGTTGTGGCGTCGCAATGCGTGCCGGCGATGATGCGGATGCCCCAGCACATATCGCGCCTGCCGCGCCAGCGTTCGCACCGCGCTCTGCGGAGTGACGCGCCTGCCGTGTGCCGCCTGCTTTGCGATGCTGCCCACCGTCCTTCGCGCGATGGTGGGCACCGTCTTCAGCAAATGACGGGTCTGCGGGTTGCGATGCAGGGTCTTCGCAATGCTGCCGATTCCCTTTGTCAGCTTCGGCGAAGATTGCATGACCGCGTGAGCGACCTTAGGCAGCGCCTTTTTAGCCATCGGCGCCACCGCCTTTGCGACCACCGGCAGAAGCTTCGAGGCAGCCATCCCCACCAGCGGCAGGAAATGTTCGGCTGCCTCGTCTTCCGACTCCGCCTCGGCCGCCAGTTCGCCCAGGTGCTCCATCATGGCATCGGGGTAGATCTTACGAATGGGATTGAGCCCAGCCTCAGCTTCGAACGCCGACTCGAAGGCGCCCTCGTCTTCGTACTCGTCCTCCGATTCGCCTAGAAGGCTGCCCACTGCGTTGCCAATGGCGCCCAGCCAGCCTTCGCCTTCCAAACTGGACTCGTCCTCGTACTCCTCTTCGCCTTCCGCGGAATACTCGTCTTCCAGTTCCTGCATGACTTCGCTCTCGGACTCAAATGCCATGATGGATTCCTCCTCCACAGATGCTCGGTAGTTGCCGGGGCTCCGCCTTAGCGGACCGCGCTGCGTCGGCGGCGCGCCGTAGTGCTGCGTACCCGTCGACGCGTCGTCGGCCGCTTGTAGGCCTTGCTCACCTTCGCATTGCGGGTGATCGCGGTGGCGACCGCCTTCGGACTGCTCAGGACCCGGCGCACCTGCTTCGAAGCGGTCACAGCAGCACGCTTGCGCGTGATCGGAATTCCCCGTGCGGCCTGCTTCTTCAGGTCCCTGATGGTGCGGCGCACAATCGTCGGAACCACCCGGACCATGGGACGTGTTGCCCTCCGGCGCCGCAGAACACGGGTGAGGATCGCGGTGCCCCGGATCATGTGCGGCAGAATCCGTCGCAGCGCGCGGCGATCTCTGGGCGAAATCACAGTAAGAGTGGCAGCGCCGGCCATCGCCTCGGCCTCGCCTTCGTGCACCTCGTGCGAAGCAGCCTCGGCCATGATTTCAGCGAGAGCCTCGTGATGGCTGAGTTCGTGAGCGGCGATCTCGTGCACCATCTCGCTCTCTCCCTCTCCATGCACTTCATACTCGTCCTCGTATTCCCCTTCGCCGAGCGCCTTGACCGCAAGACCGCCCAGCGCTGTCCCCACCGGGCCTCCAATCGCCGTTCCTACCAGCGGCGCTACCACCTTGGCAATATTTTTTAGGGGCAGCTTCTTCAGAAACTTGCCGATTTTGCCGAAGAACTGTTCGCCTTCGTCCTCTGACTCGAAGGAGCTTTCGTATTCCTCTTCGCCCTCGCCCAGCAGGCTGCTGGCGATGTTGCCGACAGCACCAAGCCAGCCCTCACCCTCCAGGCTCGATTCGTCCTCAAGCTCCTCTTCGGACTCAAATGCGCTCTCGTCTTCTGCCTCGAACGCGCTCTCGTCCTCGTATTCCTCTTCGCCTTCGCCGAGCAGGCTGCCCACGACGTTGCCGATGGCGCCGAGCCAGCCCTCGCCTTCCAGACTTGATTCGTCTTCGCTTTCGAGTTCGCCCTCGTGGAACTCATCTTCCAGTTCCATCTCCAGTTCGCCCTCATGCAGGTCCGCCATGGTGTAACCTCCTCACGGTTGGATCACGACCAGAGCAACGTAAGGCGTGTGCCTGTGCGCGGTCCAGTCGCATTTTGCAGCGAGCAGATTTGAGTTCGCTCGTATGAGCGACAGGTCTCCTCCAGCACGGCTCGTGAACCGGACCTTCCTTGATGCACTTCCGAATTGCTAAGTGTGGTTGTATCCACCGGCCGTCTCCCTTCCCACGGAAGATCTCCTGCGACCGCTGCTGAGAAATTTGGCGGCTTGCCGGAGGTCGTCCATCAGCATGCCGGCCAAATCGCGGCTTACCCCTAACCTCGTGACCATGCGCTGCACAATAAGGTCGGTTCGATGCGGCGGCATGGGATAGGCCGGCACCTGCCAGCCTTTGCCGCGCAGACGATCGGCCAGGTCGTACAGATCGAAGCGTGGATACTCGCCAGGCTTGATGCTCCACGTGCAGCCGGGCAGACCGCCGCGCCCGTCGTAGATCAGATCGAAGATCTCCAGTTTGCGCAGCTCATCCGCGAACCAGCAGCCCACCGCTGCGCAGCTTTTGGCAATCTTCGTGTAGCCCTCTCTCCCCAGGCGAACGAAGTTATAGTACTGCGCCACTACCTGCCCGCCCGGCCGCGAAAAGTTAAGCGCAAAACTGCGCATATGGCCGCCGAGGTACTTCACATCGAAGATCAGCTCCTCCGGCAGGTCGCGCTTCGTTCGCCAGATGATCCATCCGCAGCCCAGCGGCGACAATCCAAACTTGTGTCCCGAGGCGTTGATCGAACGCACGCGCGGGATGCGGAAATCCCAGACGACGGAAGGATGCAGAAACGGCGCCACGAAGCCACCGCTCGCGGCGTCGATATGCATCGGAACATCAATGCCGTGCTCTTCTTCAAAATCGTCGAGCGCCACAGCAATCGCCTGCACCGGCTCATATTGCAGCGTGTAGGTAACCCCGAGAGTCGGGACAACTCCGATGGTGTTTTCATCGCACCGTTTCAGCACTTCCTCGGGAGACATCAGCAGCCGATTGCCTGCGCACGGGACCTGGCGCAGCTCCACATCGAAGTAGCGTGAAAATCGCGGCCAGCAGGTGTGCACAGGGCCGCAGACCAGGTTGGGACGGCTCGCCGACTTACCCTGTTGCTGGCGCCTCTTCTTCCACCGACACTTCAGCGCCAGGCCGCCCAGCATCGCTGCCTCGCTGGAGCCGGTAGTGGAACACCCCTGCGTGTTGGCCGCGTCAGGACAGTTCCACAGATCGGCGAGCATGTACACGCAGCGTGACTCCAGTTCAGCCGTTTGCGGATACTCATCGCGATCGATGAGGTTCTTGTCGAGGCACTCGTCCATCAGCTTGCGGATCTCGGGCTCGACCCAGGTCTGGCAAAAGGTAGCCAGGTTCTGCCGCGAATTACCATCCACCAGCAACTGGTCATGCACCAGCTGATAAGCAGCCGTGGGATCAGTTTCTTCGGAAGGGAATCTGTACTTCGGCAGCGGGTGCGGGAGAAAGCTGCTGCCAAACACCTCATCGTTCAGAGTCGAAAAGACCTCTTCTTTGGAAGAGATGGCCATAGCCTCACTCCTTGCGCGCGCTGATTGTATTGGGCAACGCCGCCGGACCGGTAGTCGCTAGTTCAGGCTACGCTCAGCAATTTTCAGGTGGAGATTCCACCGTTGAGAGCGTCTTTGCGTCTTCAGGGAGCCCCGACTCATCTCCGGAATCCGGAATCGCTGGCAGCCACAAATCATGAGAGTGCATCGGTATATACAGACGGCAATGCCTTCCGGGCGTCCTGCCGGCGATCGAATTAGGGGATCCGGCCGTCGCTCGCGACAGGACCATCGGAACGTCGTCAACATCCTGCGGTACTTGCGGCCGCGAGTGTCTCTGCCGTCGTCCTTCCGCAGGGTTGCGGGATGGGGCGCGAAGCATAAGCATGGGTGCGATGAATCAGAAAAATTTGCTGTGGCTCTCACAGAGCCTGGAGAGGGAGGCCCGGAGCGCTCTCGCCAGGGACGCGTCTTTCCTCGAAGTGCTGCAGTGCCTCAAGTGGCAGATCGACAATGATGCGCATGTGAAAGCCGCCGTGCGCGCCCTGCAGGATCGTGGCCTGAGCGTCTTCACCTCCTTCGCGCCGCGAATTCGTATTCGTCTCGCCGCTGGCGAAACGATCCTGGCTCTGCCCGGAAGCGGCGCAGCATCCAATGCGCCGAACCCCGCCGATCAGGTTTCTGTAAACCGGCTGGCGTGTGAGCCCCTTGTTCAGAAAGTGCGTGACGCAGCCAGCGCCGTTGTGGCCGCCAGTCCGCATTGCCGGCAGCTCCACGGGATTGTCAGTGAGGCAGTGCAGGCCAATTCCAGGTTCGAGAGAATTGCTGTGGCCGTCGAGCGCGCCGGCTATCGGGTGCAGATCTGCCTGGATCTTTCAGCCTATGCACAGGTGCGTGAGCCGGGCCGAACACCTGAAGGCCTTCACGATTTTCGAATCTCACCACTTCAGGAAAGCAATTCCAGGCCACCCGATTCGCGCAAAGGTTGTCATCTGCCTCTATCCAGCCGGGATCTCCAGTTCCTCAAAGAGCTGCGGATCCAGCCGTAACTGCTTTGAGCAAATAACACATCCTCGAGCAGATCGATGAGAAACTAAAATCTCCATACTCGATGTCAGGTGACTGGAGAGGCGTCTGCTTCTCCGTGTTCATCTGTCAAAATAGACCCCGCCGAAGCTCGATAGACTACATGCCGCTCGCAGGAGGTAAAGTGCTATTCTCCTTCGTCGTCCGGAATTCCTATCCAGGTCATGTCGTCTTGATCCACTGTGTGAACCTTGCTGCAATGTTCACAAACGATATTGTGGCTGGCTTTCCATTTGGGAATGGTCGCGGCGATCATTGCCCCACACCCGCATGAGATATTGGCCTCGGCCAACCCAAATTGTCCGGCGAGCCGACGGCGTCTGCGGCTTACGGAATCGGCAGCGAAAAACGATTCATTGCGAAATTCGAACCAGTCCTTTACCCATGTCTTCGGGGAATATGGTTTCAGCAGGAAGCGGTATTCTTTCGGGACACTGAGCAGGATGTTCCCCTTATACGCCGCAGCCAGCTCGGTCACATACCCCTCCCGCAGTCGAATCGTGAGTGCCGCCTCAAGCTGATTGAATATCACCTGAAAGTGATTCCGGATCTCGGTCTGCCAGAGCTGCGGAAGCGTTGACTCCGATGCGTGCCGGAGAAAGGTCAGGGAATTACGGACCGCCTGATCAAATGGCGAAATGTTCACGGCCTTTGCCCGTTCCAAGCGCTCAATTTTGGCCAGAATTTCCAGAGGCGAGCCATCGTAGCCATGGTCGAAGGCTATTTCCATCTCCTGAAGCGCATAGATGAACCTGAAGAAGGGGTTTTCGCTCACCGGACGCCCATCGCTGAGTGTCGCGCCGGCATGGAGGCCAAACCATGCGGCTGAATCTACCATGAAGAGGATGTTTCGAATTGTCGCGAAGTCGCACATATGAAAAACATCCTCGATGCTTGAGCACCCCATCCAGGCGGCGGCGATATCCAGCAGGAATCGGTAATCGTAGGTCCCGTCCCGAGGGTAAAGAGTGGAGAGGTATTGACAAAGCAGAGGTGCGAGTTCCTCATAGCCCTCCAGATTCCAGATGATCCAGGCAAGGCTGGCAATTACAGCGCGTCCTTCCAGCAAGGTACTAGCTCTCATGTACCAGTCTGGCCGCGTCTTCGGGCTGTAAGAGACTGCGAGGCCGTTTACTGTAACCAATTCCATTTCCATCCCCAGAAAGCGGGGTGTAGTACTTGGATCTCGGACAACGGATTTTAGAGCAGGATCGATTCCTCGAAAATCGGTGCATGCTCCGAAGCCAAGAATCTGCCGAGAGACCGCGTCCCATCGCATCTTCCATTCTTCGGGGAAGGTTTCTTCGATCTTGCTGAGACGTTCGGCAAGATCGACCAACGGGCCCGGCTGAATCATGCCCTGGTTTTGCAGGAGAAAGGGCGAGAACAGCTGAAAATCCAGATACTCCTGGGCGAGGGTAAAGTAGAACCTGGCTCCAAACGGAGTGAGGACCATGTCGAAGTGATGGCGAGTCTCGTGGATTGGGGCGGTAAAGAGACAGAGTACCTCAAGTTTTTCGTGATCAGACAACTGTCTGAATTGCTGTAGTAAATCGTGGTCTTCAACCCAGCGGGGAAGATATATCTTCTCAATCGCCAGCTTCTTTCCTTTCTCCTCATTGCCGAATTGGAAGAAGACTCGCGCGGACGGAGACAAGCGCCTGATGATGGCGTTCAGATCGATGGAGTAGTCAAAGGTGTGGGCGGAATACCTTGCCCCGCCAGCTTCAAGGATGGCGAATAGATCGGGGGTGCTCATTTCTGGCTCCAGGAGTTGCAGAAGGCATCCACTCCCATTCCCAGAATGCTGCCCGCAATCGGTGCCACGATGATGGCGGCGGCGCTCGGCAATCCAAGAGTCGACATAATCAGGGTGATCATTGCCGCGCCGCTGGTTGCAAGCCCTGTTTTCACCTGCTTGTGAAGGGTTCCTTTCGGCTTGCACAGATCATCATGGAGCACACGGGCATAGGCGGCCCATATGGACTTGCCATCCGGACGCCCTCTGCGGAATCCCAGCGCGGCCGAGCCGCCCCCCGGCACAGCCGACTCAAGATCGTGCCCCCTCGCCTGATATTCGACAACCGCCCTTTCCAGCGCAGCATAGACGGAAGTTAGATCACCGTGGTCTTCCCGGACTTGTTGTCCGAGCTCTTCAGCAAGCGTGCCTGCCGCTTGTACTTCGGGAGTGTCCACCATGTGTTTCTCCTCGGATCCAGTTCAGGATCGCGGGTGGCCTGGAGTCCTGCTGCAACCGACAGAATTCGGATCCTTCGGCAGACGGTTGAGCTGGGTTGGAAGTGGCGCGGATTTTAGCTCAACAATATCGACGAAGTAAATGCAAAACTTTGTGGTGGGGCTACGTCTCTCTGCATGGCGTCTTCGCTAAGTCGCTTAATGACATCGCCGAAATAGGAGATTGACGCCAATGTATTCACAGAGTGCGGATACTCAGCCAGTGTCCGGAGTTCCGGGCAACCCGACCCGCTATTGTCAATAAGGCCTGGCATTCATCGATCAGAACTTACATGTCGCATTCAGAAGCCCGGCTGATAAAAGGTAGTTCGGTAGTTCCGAAGGCATTCTCGGAGAGGTGGGAGGGGACTGGTCTGGGGGCCTGGGGGCCTGAGAAGCGGGGCGAATTTTACCATTGAAATAACAGCAATCGGCAATCAGGTGGGGAATGCCTATACTAGGCCCCCTTTGGGGGCCGGTTTGGGTGCGTAAAGTGTTCCATAACTCACAGTGCCACGTCGGAACCCTGTGGGGTTCCGGGGTGTTGACTGCATAATCTGAACAGACCCTCGGATCGGGAAGTCGGACGCTGAAATTATCAGAGAGTAAATACCCCCTGATTGCTGTTTTCAGAGGAAGAGCGAGCCGGGCCGGAAGGAGCCCGGCGGGGCTCAGGGATACGGTTCAGAGCAGGGCGATCCCGAAGCCGACATGGATCCCGATTCTCTGTTCCTGCGAACTCGATAATGGAAACCGCAGGATAAGGGGATAATAGCCCCAGGAAATCCCGGCTGCAGCAGCGTATGCCCGGAACGATCCATATACACAGAACCAAATACCAGGACGAAGGCCGGAGAGGCTGATGGCCAAAGATCCAGATGACGTCGGGGTTCTCTGCTGCCTTGTGGCTGGCCGTGGCTGATCCTGGCCTGACACCGGGCTGCAACTGGGCCGCGCAGGAAGGCCCGGACCGGGAAGGATGATCTCCGTGGCCTGGCAGGCCGGCGCCTCCCGCCCGCGCGCGGGATATTTATGTTGCGCGGCCAGGAAGGCACGTAGTCCGGCCACGGTGCTCCGGATCGTCCGCCGCCTGGCGGAGATCCCGGAGGTAGTTCAGCATGTCGGCCAGGATATCGAGATCCCGGCGGTGCTGAACCTCTTCGGGGATGATGTCAGCGCCGGTCAACCTGGCGACGGCGCCGCGCAGGTAGGGAGCCAGGAAGTCGTGGATGGGCCGTTCCCAGCGGCGCATCCGGGTGCCTACGGCTTCCTGCTGGATGTACTGGCTGAGAGCGGTTCTCTCCTGAGCGAACTTGGTATGGAAGGGAGCAGGCAGGTAGCGCATGGGGTTGGCTGCGCTCTGATCACCCTCGAAGAACATCTCCTCAGAGTACTTGCCCACCATCCGGCCAACCCATCCATGCATGGCCTGTTCTTCAGCGCCATCCAGGTCCGGGTGAGTTCGGTACGATATATCTCAGATAGGTGTGATATCCTGGCGCTGCCATGAAGCGCGCTGCTCTTTATATGAGGGTCTCCACCGTCGATCAGCATCCGGAGACCCAGCTGCACGATCTCCGTCAGATGGCTGCCCAGCGCGGCTACCAGATCGCCGCCGAGTTTACTGACAGGATCTCCGGTGCCAAGGCGCGCCGGCCGGGTCTGGACCAGATGATGAAGGAGGCCCGCCGTGGCCGCTTCGACGTCGTCCTGGTCTGGGCTTCGGACCGGATCGCCCGATCAGTGAAACACTTCCTCGACATCCTCGACGAGCTGAACCGCCTCAACATCGAGTTCGTCAGCTTCCGCGAGCAGATCGACACCGGTGGTCCGCTGGGCCGGGCCATCGTGGTCATCATCGGAGCCATCGCCGAGCTCGAACGCAACCTGATCGTCGAGAGGGTGCGCGCCGGCATGCGGCGCGCCCGTCTCGAAGGACGCCCGATCGGCCGCCGGCCCATCGAGCTCGACCACACCGCCATCCTCCTGGACCGCCAGCGCGGGCACAGCCTCGGCCAGCTGGCCCGCACCTACCGCGTCTCCCGGACCACCGTCCACCGCGTGCTGCGCGAGCACGCCCCAACAAACATGGAGCAATCCGCATGAACCATCCCATCCTCTTCGGATCCCTGCTGACAGGCGGAGTCGGTCTTCTCGCCGGCTGGGCCGTCGGCGACCTGATGCGCCGTTATCGCCAGGGTGTCGAACAGCTCGACGCCCTTCGCCGCCAGCTGCCCCAGCCTTACTCCGCTCTACTCTTCCAGGAGCGCCAGCTCCGGGAGATCCGCGGCGTCCTCAACGATCTCCACAAGATGGTCCGGGCCGTTACAAAAGGCCTCGAAAAGCAGCCATCCTAAGCCCCACAAAATCAATGGCCGGATCGCAACGATCCGGCCGTTCCTAAAGGTGTGGGTTTGGAAACAGCAATATCAGGAACCTGCGCCTTCCCCGGATCATTGTGGCCTTGCAAAGAGGGGCCGGCGTTGCGTAGCCTCATGCTTCCATCATCTCGTATACCTCCGGCCTACTGCATATGGCGAAACCGATCGTTTTTATTTCTTACGCACGGAAAGACGGCGCCGAGCTTGCCAACCGCCTGCTGATCGATCTTCAGTCGCTTGGATACGATAGTTGGCTCGATACGAAAGAAATATTGGGGGGAGCAACTTGGACAAGAGAGATCGAGGAGGCTCTCGACCGTTCCGATGTTGTCCTTGCGCTGCTCACAATCGGATCCTACGTCTCTGAGATTTGCCGCGCGGAGCAGCTACGCGCACTCCGCCGCCACAAATGCGTCATACCGCTTCGGGCCCAGTCAGGTGACGACATTATTCCAATCCATCTCGAGGCAAAGAACTACCGTGATTTCGCCGCGTCCTATGAGGAAGCGTTCGCCGCTCTACTCGATGACATAGAAAGACGCGAAGGTGTTCCATTCAAAGAGCGCTTCAAGCAGACATATGTCACCGCTCCGCTGCTACCCGACAATTACGTAGAGCGGCCCGAAGCCCTAAGCGCCCTTCGCGATACCGTCTTCACCGAAGGCCGCGGTCGCAATATCGCGTTGACGGCCCTGCATGGCATGGGTGGTATCGGGAAAAGTGTGTTGGCCGCTGCGCTTTGCCGCGACGAAATTACTCAGCACGCTTTTCCTGATGGGATTGTTTGGGTAACGGCTGGAAGAGAGTCCGTCGACGTTGTGGCGAAGATGAGGGAGGTCGCAAAGGCGATTGGCGACGACCTGAGTCGCTACGATACAGAGCTCGGTTCCACAACTCAATATCGCAGCGCGATGCGTAGCAAGGCTGCATTAGTAGTCGTTGACGATGTCTGGAATGCTCGCGATCTGGAGCCGTTCCGAGCCGAGTCTCCGCGGTCGCGCTTACTTTTCACTACGCGTAACGCAGAGATTGCGGGCAACTTCGGCGCGTACCAACACTCAATCGGATTTTTGACCGAAATGCAATCTCGCGACCTCTTGGCGACTGGCTCAGGATTACCGATCGACGCTCTCCCCCCAGAAGCTGACGACTTAGTCCGCGAGTGTGGCTATCTCCCTCTCGCTCTTGGCATGGTCGGCGCGATGATGCGAAACAAGTCGATCGTCCTGTGGCGTCGGGTGCTCGAACATCTGCGCGCTGCAGATTTGGCGAAGATCAAAGCGAGCGTTCCAGACTATCCTCACACGGATTTGTTGCGTGCCATCCAAGTGAGTGTAGATACTCTCGAGGAACGAGACCGAGAGCGGTACTTGGCTCTAGCAGTGCTGCTCGAAGATATGCCTGCTTCTCCTGCGATCCAGAGGACACTCTGGAATGTGAATGAAGGCGAAGCACAAGAAACTGCGGAACTTTTCATCGGCCTGTCTCTCGCTCAACGCGACGGAGAGAATATCCTAATCCACGATCTGCAACTCGATTACGTTCGAGCACAGTTCCCGGACCGCGCCAGCCTTATTTTGATTCTCGAGGCCCTGCGCTTGTCGGCGAATATCGTCGCAAAGGATGCGCTTCAGTTTGCCGGACAACTTACGGGCCGGCTGCTTCCTCATCGGGAACAGCCAGTCATAGCTGACTTCATAGTTCGGATCACCGCAGGTGCACCTCGCCCGTGGTTGCGACTTCTGCATCCGTCACTTCATCCGCCAGGCACGCCCTTGATGCGCATAATGGAAGGCCACTCCGGCTACGTTCCGTGGAGCGGTGCCGGCTCGGGAAGATTCGCATCTGGATTCCGTTTCATGGGACGCGAGCTGCGGATCCTGGGAAGTGACACCAACGTTTTCCATGGTGTAGGACTAACCCCAAGTGGGCGATACGCAGTTTTAGCCTGGGAGGATAATACACTCAGGATCTTTGATCTCGATTCTGGGCGCCAACTACGGTGTTTGAAAGGCCACTCGGACCACGTCACCGGTGTGGCGACATCGGGAGAAGGGCGGCTCGCGATTTCCGCTTCATACGATGGAACTCTCAGAGTCTGGGAACTTCACTCGGGCCGAAATATCCGCACTATTCAAGCCCACGTAGCATCCGTAAACGAGCTGGCAGTGACTGCGGACGGCAAACGCGTCGTCTCTGCCTCCGCCGATTGGTCCATCCGGTGCTGGGATCTGGAGACGGGTCGTGAGCTGCGTACCTTGAAAGGTACTCCTGAGCCTGTGACAAGCGTGGCGATAACTCCTGATGGACGCCTAGCAATATCGAGTTCTTCAGCTTGGACGCCAACAGTATGGAATCTTGACTCTGGTCGGATACTTCGATTTTTGGTCGGACACTCAGACGAAGTCACCGGGATTGCGGTGACTCCGGACGGACGGCGAGCCATTACGGCTTCGCAAGACAACACTCTCAAAGTCTGGGATCTGGACTCTGGAATTGAACTCCGGACCTTTTTTGGCCATAGGGGGGGCGTCAATGGTTTGGCGATTGCGCAGGTCGGGCGGCGGGCGGTGTCTGCTTCGCGGGACGGTACTCTGAAGGTATGGGACATCGATTCCGGCGCTGAGTTGGTTACATTAGAAGGCCACTCAGACCACATCACGAGGATTGCGGTCAACCTTGATGGCACGCGTGCCGTTTCCGCTTCGCGAGACAGGACGATTATGGTCTGGGATATCGCGTCTACTCGCACTGTCAGTATGTTGGAGGGGCACGCTGGTCTTATCAATGGACTTGCGGTGACGCCAAATGGACACCGCGTAATCTCTGCGTCGGGCGACGCTACACTTAGCGTCTGGGACATCAATTCTGGCCGCGTGATACATAATCTTCGGGGCCATTCTAGATCGGTCAGTGATGTCGCGGTAGCTCCGGACGGCCACCGAGCCGTTTCTTGCTCTGAAGATAAAACACTCAGGATTTGGAATCTCGATTCCGGATCCCTCCTCACCACCTTAGAAGGTCATAGGGAAGGAGTAACTGGAGTCGCAATTACTCCGGATGGACGACTCGTAGTGTCCGGGTCGCGGGATACCAATCTGAAGGTATGGGAGTTGAACTCAGGCAAGTTTGTGCGAACTCTTACGGGTCACTCAAACTATATATATGGTATTGCTCTAAGCCCGGATGGACGACGCGTCGTTTCTGCTTCACGCGACAAGACACTGAAGGTTTGGGATATCGAAGACGGACGTGTTCTGAAAACACTCGAGGGCCATTCGGACTGGGTATATAAAGTAGCGTTGACTCCGGATGGAAAACGGGCCGTCTCCGTCTCCGAGGACAAGTCAGTCAAGTTGTGGGACCTCGAATCCGGTGCTGAACTGCACACCTTCGCAGGGCATTCCGAAGCAGTCAAAGAACTGGCGGTTACTTCAGATGGACGACGCGCAATCTCCGCATCGAATGACGGAATGTTAATGCTATGGGACATGGCATCCGGTCGTCTCCTGCACACACTCCGAGGCCACTCAGGCCCGATCAATCGATTGGCGGTGAGTCAGGGAGGATCGCGCGCAATCTCCGCTTCGAGTGACAAGAGTGTGAGGTTATGGGATCTGGATTCCGGAAAGGCTGCTGCGATGTTTAGTTGCGACGGCTCTGCCCGATGCTGCGCGTTTGTCGACTCTAGTCAGATTGTCGCCGGAGGCGGGGGGAGAGTGTATTTCCTGAAATTCGAAGATGCATGACGATCGGGCGTGCCATAGGACGCAATTTGGTTAGGTTATGCAGTCAAATGATCGTTGGATTGTTGATGTTAGATATTGTTACCGAATGGGGATAACTCCACGCGGGGGAAGGCGCAGGTTCCTGATATTGCTGTTTCCAAACCCACACCTTTAGGAACGGCCGGATCGTTGCGATCCGGCCATTGATTTTGTGGGGCTTAGGATGGCTGCTTTTCGAGGCCTTTTGTAACGGCCCGGACCATCTTGTGGAGATCGTTGAGGACGCCGCGGATCTCCCGGAGCTGGCGCTCCTGGAAGAGTAGAGCGGAGTAAGGCTGGGGCAGCTGGCGGCGAAGGGCGTCGAGCTGTTCGACACCCTGGCGATAACGGCGCATCAGGTCGCCGACGGCCCAGCCGGCGAGAAGACCGACTCCGCCTGTCAGCAGGGATCCGAAGAGGATGGGATGGTTCATGCGGATTGCTCCATGTTTGTTGGGGCGTGCTCGCGCAGCACGCGGTGGACGGTGGTCCGGGAGACGCGGTAGGTGCGGGCCAGCTGGCCGAGGCTGTGCCCGCGCTGGCGGTCCAGGAGGATGGCGGTGTGGTCGAGCTCGATGGGCCGGCGGCCGATCGGGCGTCCTTCGAGACGGGCGCGCCGCATGCCGGCGCGCACCCTCTCGACGATCAGGTTGCGTTCGAGCTCGGCGATGGCTCCGATGATGACCACGATGGCCCGGCCCAGCGGACCACCGGTGTCGATCTGCTCGCGGAAGCTGACGAACTCGATGTTGAGGCGGTTCAGCTCGTCGAGGATGTCGAGGAAGTGTTTCACTGATCGGGCGATCCGGTCCGAAGCCCAGACCAGGACGACGTCGAAGCGGCCACGGCGGGCCTCCTTCATCATCTGGTCCAGACCCGGCCGGCGCGCCTTGGCACCGGAGATCCTGTCAGTAAACTCGGCGGCGATCTGGTAGCCGCGCTGGGCAGCCATCTGACGGAGATCGTGCAGCTGGGTCTCCGGATGCTGATCGACGGTGGAGACCCTCATATAAAGAGCAGCGCGCTTCATGGCAGCGCCAGGATATCACACCTATCTGAGATATATCGTACCGAACTCACCCGGACCTGGATGGCGCTGAAGAACAGGCCATGCATGGATGGGTTGGCCGGATGGTGGGCAAGTACTCTGAGGAGATGTTCTTCGAGGGTGATCAGAGCGCAGCCAACCCCATGCGCTACCTGCCTGCTCCCTTCCATACCAAGTTCGCTCAGGAGAGAACCGCTCTCAGCCAGTACATCCAGCAGGAAGCCGTAGGCACCCGGATGCGCCGCTGGGAACGGCCCATCCACGACTTCCTGGCTCCCTACCTGCGCGGCGCCGTCGCCAGGTTGACCGGCGCTGACATCATCCCCGAAGAGGTTCAGCACCGCCGGGATCTCGATATCCTGGCCGACATGCTGAACTACCTCCGGGATCTCCGCCAGGCGGCGGACGATCCGGAGCACCGTGGCCGGACTACGTGCCTTCCTGGCCGCGCAACATAAATATCCCGCGCGCGGGCGGGAGGCGCCGGCCTGCCAGGCCACGGAGATCATCCTTCCCGGTCCGGGCCTTCCTGCGCGGCCCAGTTGCAGCCCGGTGTCAGGCCAGGATCAGCCACGGCCAGCCACAAGGCAGCAGAGAACCCCGACGTCATCTGGATCTTTGGCCATCAGCCTCTCCGGCCTTCGTCCTGGTATTTGGTTCTGTGTATATGGATCGTTCCGGGCATACGCTGCTGCAGCCGGGATTTCCTGGGGCTATTATCCCCTTATCCTGCGGTTTCCATTATCGAGTTCGCAGGAACAGAGAATCGGGATCCATGTCGGCTTCGGGATCGCCCTGCTCTGAACCGTATCCCTGAGCCCCGCCGGGCTCCTTCCGGCCCGGCTCGCTCTTCCTCTGAAAACAGCAATCAGGGGGTATTTACTCTCTGATAATTTCAGCGTCCGACTTCCCGATCCGAGGGTCTGTTCAGATTATGCAGTCAACACCCCGGAACCCCACAGGGTTCCGACGTGGCACTGTGAGTTATGGAACACTTTACGCACCCAAACCGGCCCCCAAAGGGGGCCTAGTATAGGCATTCCCCACCTGATTGCCGATTGCTGTTATTTAAAGGGTAATAATCGTCCCCGACTCTCAGCCACCGAGGCCCTTCCTTATACCTCAGATACAACCGCCGTACTGACGAGAACCGCTTCTCCGGGAATCATCCTGAGAACTCCGCCCAACCTCCGTCAATGAGCGCATTAGCCTTCTGAAGGCGTCAACTGAGACCGTGCGAAGCAATCGGTCGCGCACCTACATATCTGCAGGCGCTAGATTTGCCAGCCACGCCGATAGAATCAATACAAAGAGCATCAAAAACGCCTCCACGCGAAGCCAGCGTTGAATAAGAACTATTCGCCCTGGTTTCGGACTTCGGTCGACCCGAAGCAGAAGCCGTACTCGGCCTCCGTGAAACAACGCGAGGACCACAACACACACTTTCACTACCAGCATCAGCCCCCATGCCGTATGAGGGAGGGGAGAGAGAGATCCGCCAAGACCTCTCCAAGCGTTATAAACGCCGCTCAGGAGGACAATAACGAGAACGATGGTGACTGTGCGCGACAGCCGCCTGCCAAACTGCAGGAGAGCCTCTGTTGCCGTGGCGACAGCCAACCGGGGGCCGACTACCAACCCGGCAACCACAACACCTCCTCCCCAAATGGCAATCGACGAAAGATGAAGAAAC
This sequence comes from uncultured Acidobacteriota bacterium, assembly GCA_963825195.1. Taxonomy (GTDB): domain Bacteria; phylum Acidobacteriota; class Terriglobia; order Terriglobales; family Acidobacteriaceae; genus Palsa-343. The sequence continues at coordinate 2,539,685 of CAWGSD010000001.1, read as the reverse complement.
TGCACCAACTCTCGGAGTGTGAAATCACCGTCCGACGCTGCATGTCCGAACCCCGCTCTGTAGACGGTTATCACGAAAATAAGAGCAATTCCAATCCATATTCCTGCTTTATTCCTTAAAGCAGATGGAAAAAGGGAGGAAGCCAGCAGAAACGGTATAAAGCAGAAGCTCATTATCAGGGCATGCCCGGCGTGCGTTGCAAGTACATCCGGCAGGGCACTCCACGCCACCTTCCATGAAGAATCGCCCGTCATGGAAGCCGCGAGCAGGACAACCTGCAAAGGAATAGACACCAGCATGAGCAAGGAGCAGGCAGCCAGCCAGTGCCGCAGTCGCCTCTCGCTGGCAGGAGTGTTGCTCCTGCCGAGCCAAAGGCGATTCAGAAGAGTTCCTGCTGATGCTGCATAAGCAATGTCGAAGGCCGCTGCCGTGCAGGCCCTCATAGGCAAGGAAGGTTCGATCATTCCTGTACCTTCCGTCTACTGCACAGTGAATTTGTAGTTGCCCTCAAGTCGATGACCGTCGACAGCCACATTGACCCAGTGAACGACGTAGGTTCCTGCCGTTAGCTTTGGAACTGCGAGGACAAGCGTCTTCGGATCATCGGGCGCGGGTCTGGAGACTTCAGAGCCTACAGCCTTGCCTTTCTCACCCGTCAGTTGGATTGAGCTGAACCTGGGCTCGACCGCCTCGGAAAATGTGATCGAGATCGACTTGGGCGCTGGCCCGGTCGAGTCGGGCGCGGGTCTCATCACCGTTGGGTGAGCGTGCGCCAGAGCCGACGGAGCGGCTGCGAGCATGAGCACGAGCGCGGGCGCAATGGGGAGGCAAAACTTTGTGAGTCGATTCATGGTCTTCCTCAAATGACGAAGTTGTTAAAACTCTGAAATCTCAGGCGGCGGTCAACTGCCCATGGCCGCGATGGCACTCGGGCCAATACTCCCGTATGGCTCACTTGCTGGAAGTCATTCGACGAGACCGTCACGGTGTAATTCCCGATAGGTACGGAACTGAGCTCAAATTCTCCGTTGTCGTTGGCGATGCTGCCTGCACGCAGGATGAGCTTGCAGGCCGGCACAACCCGCGCTGAAGGAGCTTGAGGTGGTAATCGAATTGCGTTATGAGAGGCGAGTTAGCCGACTACGACAGCCGCGGGCGGTCCGCGTTTTTGGCGGGAACGGTCAAACGAAATACGCCGCTGCGCCTCCGACTGCGCGTGACACGCAGGGTGACTTTTCAGGGCTGCGTAAAGTGCCACCGCCGGACGCTGTGCAATGGCGTGGCTTTGCACCTGAATCACAAGCCTTGTGTGCGGGAAGAACGGACATTTCTGTGGAGGAGCGGATACCTGCTCAGTGCCTGGATCGCTCTGCATCATTCGCATCACGCACTGATGCTTCCCATTTCGTCTGCAGCAGGCAGGCAGGTTGCTGTATGGATCAGAAGATGCGGCGAGCAGCGGCGAGCTCAGGAATGAGCCGAAGATCAGAAGCAGGAAGATGGCTATCGCGCGCCGCATACAAGCATGAGTGTATGCGACGACACCGAGAATCCACAATCTGGCAGCGAACGTCACAGTGTCTCTCCCCTGACACGAAATGAGCCATATGTATTCTCGCAGGCAGCCTGCGGCGGTATCGCTCGGCGGCGCAGTTCATGGACAGCTCCCGAAAGAATACCGGGCGATCGACCTTTCGCTGTGGATCGCCGCCACGCCGGCCTATCAGCTCGCGGATCACTTCGGCAAGCCCGAGGACGCCTTCGCAAGGTTCCCGAAAGGACGGGGGTTCATTTCCACACCGGACGGGCAAGGAAAACGAGAAATTAAATAACCGTGCGGCCCGGACCGCTGCCGGTGTGCGATTCTCTCGCTTGACGACTAATCGCCAAGTCGCTTTTCCATGTGGCTGATCTGGAAATGCGTTGACCTTTGCGCATCAACCGAGTGTCCCACCGTGGTTTGGGTCGATCTTGCCAGCGGCGCGGCGGTGCCCTTCCTACCCGAGCGCGCCGACCAGTCTTGTGAGACACAGCATCAGCAAAAAGCCGACTAGGCCTAGCGATAACACCAGACTGCGGCTTACGCGTCGCCAGGCGTCGGGAAGCAGACTGAAGAATGCGGTAAAGAGAAAGGATCCGGCTGCGAGGCTGAGAAAAACCATGACCAGTGCGCTAGAGACTCGGAAGAGATGGGCCGCGATCAGGCCGCCCGCAATGGGCGCCAGGGCATCAAGCGCCAGAAATCCGTAGTCAGTCCATCCGGGTTTTTCTGCACTGGTGGCCAGCAGAATCGTGTTCAATCCGTCGCATATATCATGCGCTACAACTCCGAGCCCAACAATCAGGCCCAATTGCAGCGATATGGTGGACGCAGCGTAGATAGCCGTTCCGTCGAGAGTGCTGTGCACAATGAGGAAGGAGGCACTGACCCTTCCGGCTGCACGATTCCCGACTCTGTGGGCTCGATAACGGGTCGCTGCCTCACCGATGCAGAAGATAAGCAAGCCTCCGAGGGCAGCGATGGGAAAAACCAGTGCCTTCGATGAACCTGAGCTTTCCGCGGCCGACAATGCGGAGGGAAACAAATCCAGCAGGGCAGCGCCAACGAGCACGCCCGTGCCGAAAGACATGAGCAGATGGACTCTCCGCTGCAGCAGGACGGCACAATAGCCGCCAACAGAGGTTGAAACAGCCGCCATCGAGGTAAGAAGCAGAGGGTTCATCCTGTGACTCCATGATTCTTCTGAAGGTCATCCCTGACCTGGTTGTTGTCGTTGCATAGGGCAATAAGCTTCAGTCGCATGCGGCCACGCTCGTTTTGTTGCGCACCACAACCGCTTGTACTCTGTACCACAGAAGCCACGAAAGCCCGGCAACAATCACCGGGATCGTCAATAGCTGCCCCTTGCTCATCCATCCCCAGTAAACGGGTTGACCCAGATCCGGCTGTCTCCAAAACTCGTCGATGAAACGTCCCACACCGTAGACCGTCAGCACACTTGCCGTGGTAAGTCCGGGGCGGGAGGATTTGCCGTGCACCGCGAGACCGACAAGGAAGACCAGCATCCCTTCGATCCCGGCGGCATAGAGCTGGCTGGGATGACGCGGCACCTGATGGCCGTCTACCAGAGGCGCATCAGGGAAAATGACCGCCCAGGGGACACGAGTTGGTCTGCCCCACAGTTCTCCATTCACAAAATTCGCAATGCGGCCCAGAGGCGATGCCGAGCGGCCCGGTTGCCGCCGCTGCATCCAGCAGCGAGAGCGTATTCAGACCCCGGCGGCGCGCGAAGAACCAGACGGCAACGATCAGCCCGGCCATTCCGCCGTGGCTTGCCATGCCGCCATGCCAGACCTCCAGAATCTCAAGGGGGCGATGTGCGACCTCATGCAGGTTGTACAGGAGGCAGTAGCCCAATCGGCCACCAATCATCACGCCCAGCGCAGCATAGAGGATGAAGCTGGCGACTTCCGTCTCGGGAATCGGCAGTTTCCCTCTGCGAGCCCAGCGTGCAAGAATCCATCCGGCGAGCAGGAATCCTGCGAGGTATGCGAGTCCGTACCAGCGAACTCCAAAGCCGTTACCGAAATGGACGAGCCACGGATTGAGCCGATCGACCCAGTAGTGGTGTGCCGGAATCAAGGAGTTGACGGAGGTCGTCATAGTGATAATGGTATATCATTATCATGAAGCGCGATCAGCGCATCCGACGACGCTTCATTTCGCGTGGTGGTTGAGTGCCTGGTTTCGGCTCCTGTGAAGGCGCTTAACCTGCACAGAGGAGATTCGATTGAGCATCAGAGACATTCGAAACACCAGACAGAAGACTGCCATTCGAGAGGCTTTTGCAGGAGCAAACCGGCCGCTGTCTCCTGAAGAAGTTCTCCGATCGGCACAGCAGCACCACCCAGGTGTTGGGATTGCCACGGTGTACCGAAACATCCAGACGCTGGTTGAGGAAGGATGGCTGCAGCCGGTCGAAGTGCCTGGAGACTCAACTCGATACGAAGTGGCCGGCAAAGAACATCATCACCATTTTCAATGCAACGACTGCGGGAAGCTGTATGACCTGGAAGGGTGTGTTGCCCAGAGCAGGCCAAAATTACCCAGAGGTTTTCGTGCATCCGGGACACGAATTTTACGTTTACGGCACATGTGCGGCGTGTATCCCCGGCAAGTCGTAACGCGGCGTCCAAACCCTCGGTTTGAACCATCAAGAGGGAGCATTGAAACTCAGCGCCAGGGTTCGATCCGATGGTCCTTGAATTCGCGCGGCAACTCCAGCAGATGTCCAGCATCAACGGAGCGCACCGCCCACTCAATCAGCGAGCGATATTGGTCGAAATGGGTGATATTACCCAGCCATTGCGAACCGGCCTCCGAATTCACCACCACGACATTTGGAACGTCGCACGGGCCGACGCAGCCACTCACGGTGAGCTGAAACCGCTTTAAGAGGCCACGCTTTCGCCACTCATCCTTCAGCCACTCGACCGGCACCTCGGGGCGGTCTTTCTGCGTTGCCCCGCAGCAGCAGCCATGGCAGACAATCATCTGGCCAATCACGAGGCGTTTGGTCTCCAGCATGGTTTCGCTCCTTGCCTGCCTATCTCTCATATAGTATAGGGGAGTATATTACTCAACAGGGAGAACGAATTGTCGCATATCTCGAAAAACAAGACGAAGACTCTCTCTCGCGTCCGGCGCATCAAGGGCCAGGTGGAGGCTATCGAACGGGCCCTTGAAGGGGAAGGCGAATGCGAGGAGATTCTGCAGCTGGTTGCATCCTGCCGCGGCGCTCTCAACGGGTTGATGGCGGAGTTGATCGAAGGCCACTTGCGTTTCCATGTGCTCGACCCGGCGCAGAAAACACGCCCAGCGCAGCAAGCGGCGGCGGACGACCTGATCGCCGTGGTGAAGCGCTATTTCAACTGAAAAGCCAGGAGATCTCATGGCCGCCACTCACGAAACTGCGACGCACGTCCACGAGGACGAGATGCATTTAGACCACCCTCCACAACAGCACCACGAAGGCCACGATCATGAACACGACCATGAGCACGCCATTCGAGCTCGTAGAGGTGCTCCGTGTTCTGTTTGTGGCATTGGCGGCGGCAGCGGTCTGGTTTCATCTGTGGGAGCCATTCCATCGCGTCAGCGTGATCGGACTGGCAGCGACTCTGATCGGCGGCTACCCGATCTTCAAGGAGGCGGTTCGAGAACATCGTCGAGCGGCGCATGACGATGGAACTGTCGATGACCATCGCGCTCGTCTCCGCTCTGGCCATCGGCGAGTTCTTCACAGCTCTGGTCATTACCGCATTTGTTCTGGCAGCCGAGATTCTGGAGGGACTGACGGTCGGCCGAGGGCGGCGCGCCATTCAGGACATGCTGGATTTCCTGCCTCAAGTGGCCAGTGTGCTGCGGAACGGCCAGATTGTCGAAGTGCCCACGCAGACTATCCTTCCCGGTGAGATCGTCGTCATTCGACCCGGCAGCAGGATTCCCGTCGATGGCCAGGTTGTAAGCGGTCACTCGTTTGTTGAAGAGGCCGCAATTACCGGCGAACCGATGCCGAGCGAGAAGACCGCGGGCAAGGAAGTGTTCGCGGGCACCATCAACCAGGCCGGCAGCCTGCAGGTCCGCGCTGACCGGCTCGGCAAAGAAACCACATTCGGCAAGATCATTGAAGCCGTTGAGAAGGCCGAGCATTCGCGCGCGCCCATTCAGAAGATGGCCGACCGCCTGGCCGGATACCTGGTCTACTTCGCGCTTGGCGCGGCGGTACTCACCTTTCTCATCACCCACAATATCCGGTCCACGATCTCGGTCATCATCGTTGCCGGAGCCTGCGGCATCGCCGCCGGCACTCCGCTGGCCATCCTTGGCGCCATCGGACGAGCCGCTCGTCACGGCTCCATCATCAAGGGCGGAATCTACCTTGAGGCGCTGGGACAACTCAATACCGTCTTCCTCGACAAGACGGGAACCCTCACCTTCGGCATGCCGCTGGTCACCGAAGTCAACCCTGCGCCGGGCGTGACCGAGAGTTCGCTCCTTGAAGCGGCTGCCAGTGCTGAAAGCAGTTCGGAGCACCCGCTGGGTCGTGCGATCGTTCGCCTCGCGGAGCAGCGGAACATTCCTGTCTCTCAACCAGCTCATTTCGAATACCGGATTGGCCGGGGAGTGCGGGCCGAGGTGGAGGGCGAGGAAACTGTTGCCGGCAATCGGGCGCTCTTCGCAGAACTGGGGCTGACGCTGCCCGAGCGCTCCGCCGCTGAGGGCACGGAGATCTTCGTTGCACGCAATGGAAAGTACATTGGATCGATCGTCGTCGCGGATCAGTTGCGGCCCGGCTCAGCGTCCGCTGTCAAGGCCCTCCAGGACATGAAGATCGATGTCGTCCTACTCACTGGGGATACCCGGCAGACTGCCGAGGCGGTAGCCGGCCATCTCGGCATCCGCAATGTTCACGCCGAGCTTCTTCCCGAGCAAAAGACTGCGCAGATCGCGGAACAGGTGCGGGAAGGGCGCGTGGTGGCCATGCTCGGCGACGGCATTAACGACGCACCCGCGCTGAGCGAAGCCACCGTTGGCGTAGCCATGGGTGCGGGAACCGATGTCGCCCGCGAGAGTGCGGACGTGGTGTTGATCGGCAACGACCTCATGAAGTTCGTCGAAACCGTTCGCGTCGCCAGAAACTGCCGCAGCATTATCCTGCAGAATTTCTACGGCACCCTGATCGTCGATACGATCGGCATCGGCCTGGCCGCAGCCGGTTATCTCAATCCGCTGCTGGCCGCGTTCATTCATGTTGCATCGGAGTTGACGTTCATCCTGAATTCGACACGTCTGCTTCCCGCCCAGAGAATCGAAGCGAATTACAGGACCTGAGGAGGTGCCAGTCCCGGTCTAAAGGCTCGCGAGCCGACCAGGTCGTTATTCACCTGGCTGATTCCGGAAGCGGTTTACCCTGTGAGAGACAATTGACATTTTGGTGTCCGGATCTCTCTGTGATCTACCCACATCAGCTCATGCTTGAGAAATTGTGACGTCGATCGCCAGTGTCACAGGGTTTCAGAACTCGATCCGTCCCTGGAATGCAATCATGCGGGGTGAGCTGTCGCCGCCGAGGCCGACGCCGAGCAGGCCGGTAGGAGGCGAAATGGTGCTCTCAAGGGTTCCAAAGCGGGCCGGGATCGAGCCGCCCGGTACACCGGCTTCCACCTCGCTGGGCAGAGCGAAATTGGGATGGTTAAAGGCATTGAACAGCTGTCCGTCGAGCCGGAACGTTACCCCTTCCCGAATCGGAAAGGTCTTCGTCACGTAAATGTCCGAGTCCGTGTAGTGCGGTCCCCGCACGGCGTTGCGTCCCGAATTTCCGAACTGGCAGTGCGATGGCGAATCTCCTCCGATGCAGGCGCCCGTTGCCGGATCGATAACCGAGATGAATGCGTCCGGGTTCAGCCACTGTTTCGTGCCGGCCACGGTCACACCAGCCATCGGCGTCCTGCGATACTCCGGAACACCCGGAACTCTGTTGGCATAGGCGGGCGCGTTGAACTGGACGGTGCTGGCGCCGTTTGCCTGGAAGATGCCGTTGCCATTGGCAATGTAAGGCTCGCTCAATACGCTGAATGGCAGGCCGGAATGCAGGATCGCCGTCTCTGAGAACGACCACCCGCCGAGAGATTGGCGCAAGAGCCGGTGGCGGGAATGAAAGGGAACCTGGTACATCCCAAAAGCGGAGATGTTGTGTCGTACGTCGTAATCGCAGCTGGCATACTGCCGGTGCAATTCACCGGAGAGGGGAGACATGAGACCCTGAGTCGAAAACGCCAGCAGTCCGCCGTTCGATACCTCATCAAGGCAGTGGCTGAACGTGTAGTTAGCGCGCAGCGTGAGGCTGCGCCACTGCTGGGAGTAAACCGCCTGTAGCCCTGCGTAATTACTGCTGGCATCGGTGCGGAACTCGTTCACATTGCCGAAGCGCTGATCGAGAGGGCGCTGGAACGGATACGGAGCGAAGCATCCGTCGCAGACTGTCTGGTAGCCGTTGAGCTGTACCTGGTAGGGCTCGTGCAACCCGCGCGTGCCCACGAAGTCGACGCGCAGGTCGCCACGCGCTGGCGTCAGCTGCTCAACGCCGAGATCGTACTGGTAGTAATACGGGGTCTTCAGGGTCCCACTGGGGAAGGTGTTGAAACCGACGGCCAGCGGACAAGTCGGAGCGCCGGGCTGAATTCCGGCGCAGGGAGCGCCGCCTGAACCGAAGACTGACTGGAAAGCAGTGTTGGCGCTGGCGGCGGCGGCCACGGCGCTCTCGGGCACGTCCGGGGCAATACCAGTGCCGCCGACCTGTCCGCCGATGCCGCCAACAAACGTGGGATCGTTGGGAGCATTCATCGCTGCAAGATCGGCAATCTGCATGGGAATGATGTCGCTGAAGGTGCCAAACCCTCCATGAACCACGGTGTGCGGGAGCACTTCGTAAGCGAAGGAAACTCGCGGCTGGTAGATGAACAGCGGAGTTCCCGGGAAAAGATCGTGGACGTCGCCCAGGACCACCCGGTTCAGAGGCTCGTTGGTTGCGTGCGATGTCTCGAGGAAAGAACCTGCCGCTCGCGAGAAGAGATTGCGGGGGCTTGTGACGTTCGTATTCCAGGTAAAGCGCATGCCATAGGTGAACGTTGCTTTCGGCGATGGCCTCCAGGTATCCATCGCGTAGTACTCGAGATTGCCCTCAGCGACTCGCTCTCTGAGAGCCACCGGGAAGCTTTGGCTGGCGGTCCAGGCGGCGCCGTAGGTGAACTGCGCCAGATCGTTGTAGGTTACCGTGGGTACGGTACCCTCGCCGAGATCATAGTTGCTGACATCGAGGCGACGGGTGTTGACGCCGAATTTCCAGGTGTGGGTGCCGCGCGTCCAGGTCAGATTGTCATTGATCTGCCATTGAGTGACCTTGCGCCCCTGAGGATACGTGTTGTCGTTCCCGCCGATCGTGGTAAACGGGACGCTGTCGCTGCCGGACGCGAGGACAATGGGAAACTCCTGTTGCACCTGCGCGTAATTATTTGGATCAAAGATGCTCGAGTACCAGCTGGCCCCAGGGTTGAACTGATTGACGAGGGTCGAACTGAATACATGGGTATATCCGGTGACGAGCGTCCGCTGTGGCTGCGGTGAATACGAGTTGAAGATGGGATTGATCGGATCGGTATAGGCGGCCTGCAGACCCGTATCCTGCTGAAAGCGATACCAGACACTGTCGTTCGCGTCGATCGTGTGATCGATCTTCGCCACAATGAGGTTTTCACTGTCGCTGTTGTTGAGCGATGCCTGACGCTGGCTGGCACAACCGTCGCCGTTAATGCCCAGAGGGCACCCCACAATCGGAACCGGTGATCCACCTGGCGCCGGCAGCAGCGAGAACATCTTCCGATAGAAGGGGATCTCCGCAGGCTGCGCCGGTAGGAACGTCTCAGTGACCGGGTCCGTTCCCCCGACGGCCAGTTGACCGAGGACGTATTGCTGATAGGCAGGGGTCGGCACCGTGATCTGAGACACGAGGGGTAGAGCGATGCGGATGCCCTCGTAGTGTCCGAAGAAGAACAGCTTGTCTCTGCGGATCGGACCCCCGACGCTCACTCCAAATTCATTCACTGTGGATCGTGGCTTCCTGGCGATTTCACCCGGTGCATCGTTGGCATGCAGAAAGTAGTCTTCCGCGTTGAAGAGCGATCCGTTCCATATCTCATACAAATCCCCGTGAAACGCGTTGGTTCCGGATTTGGTGACGTAGTTCACCTGGGCTACGGCATAACGTCCCTGATCGACAGCGAACGAATTTGTGCTCACCGTGGCTTCCTGTACGGCGTCGAGGCCGATCACAAGGTTCGTCGAAAGACCGATGTTCAGACCCAGCCACGGGTCGTTCGTGTCGAAGCCGTCCAGAATGTACCCATTTGAGGTCGCCGGAAGCCCATTGAACTCGACGTTGCCATAGCCTCCGGCGGCTTTGGCGTCATTTGACGATCCGGCCGTATTCATCAGCGCGCCTTGTGCAAACTGGGCCACATAGGTCAGATCCTCTCCCGGGTTGGGCAGAGACTTGATGGTCTTCGCCTCGATTGTTGCCGTGGTATTGGGATTATCGAGGCTGAGCAGCCCTTGCTGTGCCGTCACCTCCACGGTCTGGTTGGTGGCCGTGATTGGAAGCGAAAACTTCAGCGCAACCGTCCTGCCCACGCCGACGGAGGTCGGCTCCGACTGGGAGACGGCGAAGCCCGCAGCCGTCACTGTCACAACGTAAGTTCCGGGATTGATCTGAGAGAAGAGAAAGTGTCCGGCGGGGTCCGTCTCCCCGGTCCGTTTCGCTTTGGTATTCATATCGGTCGCGGTAACAGCCGCGTGGGGAACGGCGGCGCCGCTCGGGTCCGTCACATCGCCCGAGAGCGCGCTGCTGGTACCGCTCTGGCCCCGAAGCGGAAGCACATTAACCATAGTTAATATGAGGAGAATAAGGCTTGAGTTTCGTGCTCGAAGCGCGCGCATTTCTGTCTCCGTTGTCCAGGGGGCTGTGCCTTTGACTGCCCGGAAGGCAATCCTAAATGGCAATTAGGTCTACCTAAATATTAGGTACGCCTACAATGGAGGAAAGTCAAACCGGGAGACTGGGGCAGGGATGACAACGCGCCGCGTGAATGCGAACACCGAATCTGTAGACAACTATCTGAAGGCCATCTTCGCGCTCGGCGGAGCGGAGCGGGGGCGGGTTACCAGTACGGCGCTCGCCAAGCGGCTCGGCGTCGCTCCCGCATCCGTGACCAACATGCTGCAAAAGCTGGCCTCTTCGCCCACTCCGCTCGTTGAGTACGAGCTGCACCGCGGAGTGCGCCTCTCCGCCGCTGGCAGGCGACGCGCGCTTGAGATCGTTCGCCACCATCGGTTGCTCGAAGCATTTCTCTATGAGGTTCTCGAATACCCGATCGAGGAAATCCATGACGAGGCCGAACGGCTGGAGCACTTCATTTCCGAGCGCTTCGAGGAGCGCATTGACGCAAAGCTCGGGCGGCCGAAATTCGATCCCCACGGCCACTGCATTCCCGCTCTGAACGGGAAGATGTCAAAACGGGTTTCGAAACCACTCACTGAAGTAAAGGAAGACGGTGAGTTCGTTGTCGATAGTGTCTCCGATCGGGATCCGGCACTACTTCAGCGGCTGGAGCAATACGGCGTCATGCCCGGCACACGCATAACTGTGCGCCCGTCCGCGGAGGGGTTCCTGCTGCACCGTGGCGGGAATGCAAAGGTCCTGCATCTCTCATACTCCCTGGCGGGCGCAGTCCGGGTTCGCCGTCCAAGGGATGAAAGAGTGACCGAGCAAGTCGCTCATCGGTACTCGTAACGGCGCACTCCGTTGACTGTCTCGACGGATCGCGGCGTCCATCGATCGATATCGGGCCCTTTTCGTCCTCGCTTCACGAGGAGTGAGACAGCGAGGTTTTTGCAGCCAGGCGACGCGAACGGCGTTGGCCTTCAGCGGCTGTCCGGGCTGCTTCTGGGAAAGAGCCAGTCCTTCGGCTTCCGCCACTGCCAGTAGAGGCGGAGCAACTCCAGCAGCTTCGGCGACAGCACGACCTGGCGCGGAAACTTGCCCTTGCCTTCGCGGATGTGGATGATCATCCGCTTGCTGTCGATGTCGCTGACCTTCAGGTCCAGCGCGTCCTGACAGCGCAGTCCCGCGCTGTAATACACGGCCAGCAGAGCGCGATGCTTCGTGTTCGTCACCGCGTCGAGCAGAGCGCAGACTTCTTCCCGGCTCCACACGGTGGGCAGCTTGCGACGCACCTTCGGCTTAATCACTTCCTGGTCGAACCAGGTCTGCTTCAGGGTTCGCGTGTAGAGGAATTTCAGAGCCGATCGCGCGCCCTGAATCGTTCCCCAGGCCAGCTTCCGTTCGTTCAGCAGATACAGCAGCCAGATCCGCACGTGCTCCGGACCCAGCTGATCGGGTGACCTGTGGAAGTATTTTGCGTACTAAGCAACGATGTGGGTGTAGCGACGAATCGTGCGTTCGGAGAAGTTGCGCAGCCGGAGATCTTCCTGCATGCGCTGGCGTAAGCGAGTCATGGACACCTCCTTCGGTGTCCATCAAGCTATCCAACTGCCACAAATGCATACCCTGCCGCGTTAGCGGCTTAGTGCAAATCGCCAACGCGCTCATCGATCGGGACTAGTCAAGAAAACATTACGCTGATGCTGCCGAGGAGTACCGGTAAGATGCGACGCGCTCGCAGATACTCACGCGATTCGACACATCGCGGATCCGTGGTCGGATGATCCCACTCGCATTAGCGCATCCACTATTTCCGTGATGGTCAGGGAATGAAGCATACAACGTACGGCATTCGGCGAAATGGCCACATAGCTTTGGCAAGAACGGGCATGAATGCGAAGCTTTGCGCATGAATGAAGGATCCACCGCTCACGTCCCCTTTGCCCAGCTTACCGTCGAAGCTCGGGTGCTGTTTCTAATCTTTTCCATGCCTGTGATTGGTTATCGCCGGCTTCATACCGCAGATCCTGCCGAGATCTGCCATCAACTCGAGCAGGGTTGGAACGCACACAAGTTGACAGTCGCGAATCTGGCCGACGTCCTTCCCTTGCGCAACGTTGAAGAGGAGCTTCCTCATTGCCGGCCGGCCGGAAAGACCCCGAGCGGTCGGAAACTGGGCGAGGCGAGATGAGCGTCCAGATGGCCGGCAGAGAGCGGCGCAGGATTGTGGCGCTCCCGGCCAACCGGGAGATGTCGAACGGCGCGCTCGCCAGAGAACTGGGTGTGAGTGAGGGCACGATCCGAAGAGATCGGAAGATCCTCGCAATGGCACTTTCTGAGCCTTTGAGGCCGACGAGTTGGCAGCCGCAGCCGGAGCCGGAGATCGTCCCGACCCTTCTCTCCTGGGATCGGCCGAGAGACCGGAGCCGGATACTCAATGCTGCCGCAAGATGGATCGGGCAGCAGGATCTGTCGCGCGAACATGTCTCCCTCATCGTTTTCCGGGCACGGGGTTGCCTCACGCGGGCTGGCTCATCGTGCGATTCTCGCATCGGGGACCCCGAGGCAATCATCGAAATGGCTAGGCCCCGCAACCACAATTGGAGAGACCTGAACAGCTATGCGGACTGGTTGGTCGCCTGGCTGAACTGCTGCCTGCCCGATCAGAGATCTGCGCAGGTCGATCTGCTTGAGCGTTTGGTCCCCCTGGCCGGAAAGAGAGAGTCGGTTAACGCAGTCAAAGCTCAACGAGCCAGAAAGGCAAGGAGGGAAAGGGAGAACACCCGGTCCGGTATATCCCGCCACTATACTGGGCCTCGTGGGCAACTCCGATAAGCGACGCAGCAGAGATCTAGACCTGTTCGTGCTCGCACTCATCGATTGCGGAGTCTCGACCTCTTATGACCTGCAAGTCACCGCCGGCCTTTCTCCTGGCGCCACCATTCCCGCTCTGCGCAGGCTCCTCGCGCAGGAACTCGTGACTCAGACCAGAGCAGGGGGGCGGGGGCGCCGGGTGCATGGCCTCACATCGGCCGGGCATCAATATCTCCATAAAGGCTGGCGCGAACTCATCGAGCTGGGCCCCCGCGGCGAACTCGATGCGGATCTGAGAGTAGCTTTGCTGGCCTCTCTCATCGGTCGCGACCGTTCTGCTGCAGCCAGGTTCCTTCGCAACTCCGCGCTTCGCATTTTGGGATCCCCCTACCTCAATGATCTGCACCTGGATACAGAACCGGCTCTTGCGGTCTGGTACCGGAAGCTGCGCATGAAAGCTGCGCTTTTGCTCCGGGAGGCAGAATCGGCGGCTGCACTCTCCCTCGCGCGCCAACTTCCCAGGGAGTCGAAAGGAAAGCGCAGCCCCAAAGGGAGCGAGCGACAAACCTCGCGGGGGTAGCTGGCGTGTTCCAAAAGGCCTGCGGAGCCTTTCGATCGACGTGATGGTACCGCGCGTCATGCTCACAGATCGAGCGCTTTCAGACCCGTCCCAGCGTACGAGGATTGAAAACGGCTATTTACGGTCGAAGATCTCATCGAGCATGTCGGAGAAGGCACGCTCTTGTGCCCTCTCTTCATCGGATCTGGACGACCGTATGGCGTTATTGAGACGCGATGACAGAGAATCCAGGACACTTTTGCCTTTCGGGGTGAGCTTTGTCAGCCGAAGGCGTCCATCCCGGCGAGGAATGCTGTCTTCGACCCAGCCGACTGCCCGCAGTCGCTTCGACAGCTTGCTGATGTCGGGTTGACCCAAAGCCAGGATCTTTCGCAGCTCAGCCTGAGAAATGCCCTCCGGGGAATCGCAGGACCGGAGAAGCCGTATCAGGACCCAAGGATTTTCCCGCCGAAGAGAGGGCGGAAGACCAGCCTCCCAAGCTCTCCACATGTGGAGGAACAGTTCTAAACCAAGCGAAGACTGCTGGATTTTTTCTGGCATTGCCTTCTTCGACGATAGCGTGGCCCAATTCGAGCGCCACTACTCCATTCTGCTTCAAGAGATCGGCATGCTCAATATAGATGCGCATTTGCATTTACCTGCAAATGTAAGAGCGTTCCATTGATTTTGGCAGTTCCTAGAAGCAGCCCGAGTATGCGGGGCAGGAGCACAAATGTACCGCAATGGAGCCACAAAGATTAATGGGATCCGCGCGACTCGGGCCTGAATCGCTTCCTGAATGGATGGACATGAAAACCCTGATCCGGTATGCCTGTCTGTCGGAGAGGACGATCCGGGAATGGGTCCACCTAGCCCAGAATCCCCTGCCGGCATCTCAGGTAGGGAAGAAACTTCTGTTCCGCAGGAGCACTTTCGACCATTGGTTGGAAGCGCATCCTTTCACACCAGCTGATGCTGTCGACGTGAGCCGTATCGTCGATGATGTATTGGTTGAATTCAGGAAGGCGAGCTAATGGGTGTCGTTCTTCGGAAGAAAGACGGCGTATGGTACGTCTTCGTGAACCACATGGGCCGGCGTAAGGCAAAGCGCATCGGCACAGACCGAAAGGCAGCCGAGCAGGTCAAACGCGTACTGGAGGCAAAATTGGCTCTTGGAGAGATGGGCGTCCTCGCGGACGAGGAAACGTCCGTGGCGACATTTGAGAGCTATGCCAAGCGTTGGCTCGAGCAATATGCGGAGGTTGAATGCAAGCGTTCGACCCAGCGAAGTTATGAGCAGTTGCTGCGAATCCACGTCACTCCACGTTTTGGGCAGAAGAGGCTGACCGAGATTACCCGTGAAGCCGTCAAGCAGTTCGCCAGTGATTTGTCCCGTCAGCGCGTAATCGATAAGAAGACAGGCGCGGACAAGCCGAAGTTTTCCCGCAACTCATTGCGTCTGATCCTTGGCGCGCTTCGTTCTGTGCTGAACGGTGCCATCGAGGATGGTCTGATTCAGGCCAACCCCGCAGCGAAGATCGGCCGGTTTGCCAGGAGCGAAAGGCCTGCGCGCAGAGCCACCGCAATGACTCGGCGCGAGTCCGAGCGGTTCCTCGCTGCCGTGCAGGAAGTTTGCCCCGACTGGTATCCCTTCTTCCTCACCGCACTGCGCGCCGGCTTGCGAAGGGGTGAGTTGATTGCGCTGAAATGGGGTCACATCCGGTTTGGCGAAAGCGAACAGAGCCCAGACAGGTACATCTGGGTGCAGGAGAACTGGGTCTGCGATGAGTTCACTTCGCCAAAGAGCAAGAAGTCACGCCGGGTTGACCTGTCACGGCAGCTTCGTCGGGTGCTGCTTGATCGGCACGATCAGCGGCTTGCTCAAGCGAAGGCTGAAGGTCGCACCAGCATCGCCGAGGAGCTAGTGTTTCCTTCCCAGGCCGGGACTCCCCTGAAGCCTGACAACATGGCCGTCCGGTATATGCAGCCGGCGCTGACCAGGGCAGGCCTCGGGAAGTTCACGCCGCATGATCTGAGGCACACGTACGGGAGCCTCCTGATTCAGGACGGCGCATCGCTCGTGTATGTCAAGGAGCAGATGGGTCACAGTTCGATCCAGATTACCGTCGATACCTACGGGCATCTGGTTCCCGGGGCGGACATCTCGTGGGCTGACCGCCTCGACGCTGCAAATCCGGGGCAACAAAACGCAACCCCCGCGCAACTGGAGGAGAGTAACGCGAGCGGGAAAAGCTCGCAACTTATTGAAAATATTTGGCTGCCCCCCAGGGATTCGAACCCCGATATGCTGATCCAGAGTCAGCTGTCCTGCCGTTGAACGAGGGGGCAGTATTCAGGTAGGTCGCCGGCTGGCACAGCTTTCTCGCCGGCCGCTTTCTTATAGTAAAGAGGCTTCGTCGCGAGGTCAATCCGTCCTGCCGGCATGGAAATCTGACCTGTCTCCCCGCAGCGATTGCGACGGAACCCGCTTCGGCCCGAAGATCGCAGGAGAGGCGAGGCAACCTGTCTGAAACCGAAACTGTCTATGGAAATATTGCAGTGCAGCATGTATATTTGCTGCGCAGCACAATGCAAGCTTTTCGACAGCAGGTGATGGCAATGGAATCGAGTATTTTGCAGGAACGCCCGAGAGCGGCGGTTGAGATGCCGTTTTCGCTGGAAGGCCGGACCGCGCTGGTGACTGGAGCCGGGCGGGGCATCGGCAAGGCGATCGCGAGGAGGCTCGCGGCGGCCGGGGCATGTGTCATGGTCAACGACCTTGACGAGACGATGTTGCGGGAAGCTGAAGCCGAACTGGCGAATCCGGAACGCGTCCATCATGTGCAGGGGGATTTAACTGATCCGGCGACTCCCCAGGCCGTGGTGCAGGCCACGCTCGATGCCTTCGGATCGATCGACATCATTGTCAACAACGCGGGCTACAGCTGGGACAATGTCATCCAGAAAACGACGGACGAGCAGTTCCAGGCGATGCTGGACATCCACCTGGTGACGCCATTCCGCCTGCTCCGAGCAGCCTCGACCTACATTCGCGAGACGGCGAAACGGGAGATTGCCGCGGGCACACAAGTGATGCGCAAGGTGGTGAACATCACGTCGATCGCGGGTACTGACGGCAATCCCGGGCAGGTCGGCTACTCTTCGGGAAAAGCCGGCGTGATTGGCCTGACCAAGACCCTGGCGAAGGAATGGGGCCGCTATAACGTCAACGTCAACGCGGTCGGCTTCGGGTTAATCCAGACGCGACTGGTGCAGGACCTGAATCGGCCCGACGCCGGCATGGAGATGCACGGGCATCATATTCGTCTCGGTGTGCAGCCCACGCTGCTCGAATCGGTGAAGACCGCATGCCCGTTGGGGCGTCTGGGCACGCCGGAAGAGGCCGCCGGCGCGGTGTTGTTCTTCTGCTCTCCGCTCTCGGACTACGTCACGGGCGAAGTGCTGATCTGCGGAGGAGGGCTGCACTTTTGAGCCGCAGGCGGAGCAGAGGAATTCCGGGAGCAGGGTTGCAACCGGGAGATATCTGACTGGCTCGAAGGGAGACTTGACCCGGAAAAACGTCACGATCAGACACGACGGGATGTTGAACGAAGAGGATTGCGCTTTCTGTGCGAGCAGGGCATTGCAGGTTGCTTGTGAGCGGGCACGCTTGTGCAGAAGGCGTGCAGATGCCCACACCGCTCCTGCCTCCGCGGAAACGTGAATTCCGCGGGCGCTGAGTTGGAAATTGCCCTGGTTACCCCTCAGCCGGCGCCCTCAGCATCTGCGATTTTGGCCAGCGTGTACTCCTCCTCTACCAGCCAGTAGACTTCCAGCCAATGCTTCGAGGCTGCATTCCGGGCCGGAGTCATGCGAAAGGACAATCGGTTTGTCGTGGATTTGAAGTTCTGCGAATGAATGTTCTTCCACAGCACCTTGCATGGTCACCTCCTGATACACCATCCGCGGTGAGCCGTCTGCTGGTAACGACAAATATAGATCGCAAAACAGCAACACTTTGCTGTGAGCGCCATCACATAGGTTGACCTCGCTGCACGCTGGTTTGCGCACAACCCAGCGCTCGACCGGCAAACGCCACGATAAAATTTCAGTAACTCCGTCTTTGGGGAAAACGATTTGATTGCGGCCTTCCTGCTCTTTGTTGGTGTGGATCTCATCGGAGAGTGGATCCGGCAGCGGCTGGGCGTCCCCTTTCCGGGTCCGCTCATCGGATTGGTGTTGCTCACCGCCTGTCTTTACTTCCGCCCGCAATTCGCGACCGGCAACATCCGTGCCGCCGCGCGCGTTCTGCTGGTCGGGATGTCGATGTTCTTCGTGCCGGCGGGGACTGGTGTCATCACGCGCATGCAGCAGATTCGCCTGCAGTGGGTGCCCATCACAGTGGCGCTCTGCATCTCTACAGTTGCCTCTCTGCTGGTCACAGCCTGGCTCATGCGCGGGCTCGACGCTCTCCTGGGCCGCTGGTTCTCCGAACCCTCTGCTCCTTCCAGCCTCGGATAGGTCATGCATCGCGCATTCCTCCTCGCCGCAGGGCGTTACGTGGTCAGGACCGTGCTCTTTGGCGTCATCCTGACGCCACTGGCCTACTGGATCGGCTTGCGCATCCAGCGCCTGCTGCGGGGTTCGCCTCTGGCTAATCCTGTGCTGATTGCCATGGCCCTCATCGGGACTCTGCTGCTGTCCACCGGAATCCCGTATCAGGAGTACTTTTCCGGCGCCCGTATCATTCACTTTCTTCTGGGACCCGCCACTGTGGCCCTGGCTGTGCCCCTGGCCGACAGCCTGCGCACCCTGCGCCACCGCCTCTCCAGCGCCATCCCCGCCATCGTTGCCGGCGGCCTGGTTTCGGCCGCGAGCGGCCTCTGGCTCGTCCGTCTCCTCGGTGGAAGCGAAACTGTGGCCCGTTCCATGGCGCCCAAAGCGGCGACCACCCCCATCGCCCTCGGCATTGCCACTGGTGTGGGCGGCGAGCAGTCCCTCACCGCGGCCTTCGCCATTTTGGCCGGCATTCTTGTCGCCATGGGCCTGCACCACCTGCGTCGGCTGGGAAGGGAAGAGAACTGGCCGGCCCTCGGCGCCGCCGCGGGCATGGCGGGCAGCGGTATTGGGACCGCGCGGGCTTTCCAACTCAGCGAGGTAGCCGGTGCCTTCGCCGGTCTGGCTCTGGGCGTCAACGGACTCGCCACCGCCGTCTTCGTGCCACTTCTCGTCCACCTCGAAAAGCTCTGGTGACCGACGCAACTGGGAGATAGGGTGCCCTATGTCTCGCTTTTGAGACATGGGTTCACTTGGGGTGACCCCCTTGAGTGAGACAGTCTTCCGAAGACACAGTTGCCGTTTATTGTGATTGTCTTCTCAAGGTGTTGCTTCTCCTTGAGCATAGTCGATAGCCGGTGAAGCGGAGTCGGGCTCTGCTGGAGAGCAACCCGCCAAGGAATAGCCGGTGGGAGACTCATCCGTACCGATGAGCGCCGGGAGCGGAGCACCAGGACCGCTCCCGGTTTTTCTGCGCACATCGGGTGGATAGATTTCCCCATGCCTGAAAAAACTCATGCTGGCAGCACCGCGACTGTCTGCCTGAGCAGGTGGTGCGGCAGTCTGTTCGAACTCCTCCGGCGACAAGTAACCAAGCGCCGAGTGCAGGCGAATGCGATTGTAATAGCACTCGATAAACTCCTCGATGCGCGAGCGCAGATCGTCCATATCGCGGTAAGTGTTGGCGTAGATCTCTTCCCGCTTGAGGGTGCGCATGAAGCTCTCGCAACTGGCGTTGTCGTAAGGGTTGGCGGGCCGGCTCATGCTGGGCAACATTCCCTGGCTCGCGAGCAGGCTCACGTACTCCCGGCAGGCATACTGCACGCCGCGATCGGAGTGGTGCACCAGACCGGCCAGCGGCTGCCGTTGCGCGATGGCCTGCTTCAACGCAGCCACCGTCAGCTGTGCTGCCAAGCTGCGCCCCAGCGCCCAGCCCACCACCTTGCGCGACCAGGCGTCCAGCACCACAGCCAGGTAGACGAACTCGGTCCGCAACCGGATATAGGTGATGTCGGCTATCCATAACTGGTTGATCCCGGTTAATTGCATGCGCGCGGCCAGATTCAGATAGACCGTGAGTTCATGGCTGGAGTCGGTGGTCTGAACCCAGGCCCGCGGCTGGACCGCAAGCAGGTTGTCCTCCCGCATCAGACGCGCCACGCGCTTGTGGTTCACCACCAGGCCGCGGCGGCGAAGTTCCCGGCTTACTCGCCGATAGCCGTAGCGGCCGCGATGCTCCAACGCCACCTGGTGAATCGCCGCGCGCACTTCCATCTCTTCTTCCCTTGGCGCCTCGGCCGTAAGCCAGCGATAAAATCCCGCCCGGCTTACCCCCGCCAGCATGCACATCCGCTCGATCGTCAAACCGCCTTGCTGCGACATCACTGACCGCATTTGGTCGTAGATGCCGTCTCGCCAGCGCCGTCGTTCTGCTGGCGCCGAGCCGCTATCTTTTGCAAGGCACCTTTGAAAAAATCCACTTCCAGCGTCCGCTCCGCCAGAAGCTGCTTCAGAAGCCGGTTCTCTTCCTCAAGCCCCGAAGATCGAGCCTCAACAGGTATAACCGGGCCCTCCAGCCGCATCTGCCACCGATACAGCAAGCGCCGCGGAACTTCAAGTTCCCTGGCCAATGCAGAGATGTTGTGGCAGCCCTGCATCCGCGCCACCGCAAGCCGCCGGAATTCCTCCGTGTAACTCCTATTCCTTCGCATTTGCAGCCCCCCATTCGCTGCAAACTGTGACTTCCTAAAATGTCTCACTTTGGGGGTTCACTCCACACTTCCTACCCCAACTCCACATAGGCCGAAAGCGTCAGGAACTCCTGAAATTCTCCCCTGCTCAGCTCCTTGAGGATGGCCGCCGCCTGATCGAATTTCGACGAAGCCCACGCGCGTGCTCCCAGCGAGTTCTTCATTTTCTCGAGCACATCGGCAAGCACCTGTTCGCAGAACCCCAGCGTGACCTCACGGCCGTCCTCCATCCGCGCGCCATGTCGGATCCATTGCCACAGCTGTGCGCGCGAGATCTCCGCCGTCGCCGCATCCTCCATCAGGTTATAGATGGGCACGCAGCCGTTCCCCCGCAGCCATGACTCAATATACTGCAGTGCAACATCGATGTTGCGCCGCACACCGGCTTCGGTAATCTGCCCCTGCGGGATCTCCAGCAGGTTCTCGGCCGTGATGCGCGACCGTCTCTCCGCCGGCATCCGGATCTGGTTCTTACTCTGCATGTGCTGATCGAAAACCTCCCGAGCCAGCGGGACCAGTCCCGGATGTGCCACCCACGTTCCATCGTGGCCGGCGCGCACCTCGCGCAGCTTGTCCTGACGCACCCACTCCATCGCCTCGGCATTAGCCTGGGGATCGGCGCGGATGGGAATTTGCGCCGCCATGCCGCCCATCGCGTGCGCTCCGCGGCGATGGCAGGTGTGGATCAGCAGCTCCACATACGAGCGCAGGAAAGGCTGCTCCATCGTCACCTGGCCGCGGTCGGGGAGAACAAACTCGGGGCGGCTGCGGAATTTTTTGATGAAACTGAAGATGTAGTCCCAGCGGCCGCAGTTCAGGCCGGCGGAGTGCTCGCGCAGCTCATAGAGAATCTCATCCATCTCGAAGGCAGCCGGAATGGTCTCGATCAGCACGGTTGCGCGAATCGTGCCTCTCGGCACCCCCACGTATTCCTGCGCAAAGAGGAAGACGTCGTTCCACAGGCGCGCCTCGTGATGGCTCTCCAGTTTCGGCAGGTAGAAGTACGGCGCAGAGCCGCGTTTCAACAGGATTCTGCAGTTATGGAAGAAGTACAGGCCGAAATCGAAGAGCGACGCTGAGATGGGTGCGCCCGAAACAGGGAAGTGCTTTTCCACCAGATGCCATCCTCGCGGACGCACGAACAGCACCGCCGGTTCAGCCCCCAACTCGTACGTTCGTCCCTCCGCCGAGCACCAGCTGATGTCGCGCAGATTGGCGTCGCGCAGGTTCCTCTGCCCCTCGATGCAGTTGCTCCACGTCGGCGAGTTCGCATCCTCGAAATCGGCCATGAAGACATTGGCTCCGGAGTTGAGCGCATTGATCACCATCTTCCGTTCCGGCGGCCCGGTGATTTCCACCCGCCGGTCCAGCAGCTCCGGTGGAATCGGCGCTGTCATCCAGTCGCTTCTGCGGACGTGCTCGGTCTCGGGGAGAAAATCGGGCAGCATGCCGCGGTCGAACTGCTCCTGCCGCCTGCGCCGTTCGTTCAGCAACTCGATCCTCCGGCCTTCGAAGCGCAGGTCGAGCGCGTGCAGAAACTCGACCGCTGCCGGTGTAAGAATCTCGCGCCGCTCCCGTTCCTCGGGAAACATGCTGTATTCGCGGACTGCTGCAACTGTGGTCATCCTTTTTCTCTCTTCCTTGTCTGGCTGAGTTTCCGATTACATCGTGGCTTCGAACTGCGACAGGCCCGCGGATGGCTCGTCCGTTTCCTCGAACTGCTCCTCTTCGGTCGAGCCCGGCAGTGCGCAGATCGAAGTCTGCCCCGAGGCGATGGTGGTGGCCACGTGATCGAAATAGCCGGCGCCGACGAAGCGCTGATGTTTGACGGCGCTGTATCCAAGCTGCCGCGCCAGTTCGAACTCCCGCTCCTGCAGCCGCGAATACGCCGCCATGCCTGTACGCGCGTACTCATGGGCCAGCTCAAACATCGACAGATTGAGCGAGTGGAATCCAGCCAATGTCACAAACTGGAAGCGGTAGCCCATCGCAGCAAGCTCTCGCTGGAAATGAGTGATCTCCCGCTGCGTGAGCTTGCCTTCCCAGTGGAACGACGGCGAGCAGTTGTAAGCCAGCAGCTTGCCGGGATACTGCTGGTGAATTGCATCAGCGAAGCGCTGCGCCTGCTCCATATTGGGCTCCGATGTCTCGCACCACACCAGGTCTGCCCAGGGAGCGTAGGCCAGGCCGCGCGCGATGGCCGCCTCCAGCCCGCCGCGGAAGCGGAAGAAGCCCTCTACGGTGCGCTCGCCGGTCAGGAACGGATGGTCGACAGCATCGCAGTCGCTGGTGATCAGCTGCGCCGCGTCGGCATCGGTCCGCGCCACCAGGATCGTCGGCACATCCAGCACGTCAGCGGCCAGGCGCGCGGCGATCAGCTTCTGCACCGCTTCGCGTGCCGGCACCAGAACCTTGCCGCCCATGTGGCCGCACTTCTTTGCCGACGAGAGCTGGTCTTCGAAGTGAACGCCGGCCGCTCCGGCTTCGATCATCGCTTTCATCAGCTCGAATGCATTCAGCGTGCCGCCGAATCCGGCTTCCGCGTCGGCCACAATCGGCAGCATCCAGTCGATACCGTGCTGCCGTTCGGCATGCGCGATCTGATCGGCCCGCAGCAGCGCGTTGTTGATGCCACGAACAATCGCCGGGACGCTGTTCACCGGATACAGGCTCTGATCCGGATACATCTGTCCGCCCAGATTTGCGTCAGCCGCGACCTGCCAGCCGCTCAGGTAGATGGCCTTCAGCCCTGCATGAGCCATCTGCACTGCCTGGTTCCCGGTCAGCGCGCCCAGTGCCGGGACATAGTTTTCCTCGTGGAGCAGCCGCCACAGCTTCTCCGCTCCCGCCCGTGCGATCGAGTACTCCACGCGTACTGTGCCGCGCAGCAGATGAACGTCTTCGGCCGTGTAGGCCCGGCTGATTCCCTGCCAGCGCGGTAAATTCCAGCCATTGCTGGTCAATCTGTGCCCTGAAGTGTGCTGCATACCTGGTTCGCTCCTCGGCCATCTCGTCCTGGACGACCGCGTCAATGGGTATGAGTAAAGCCCACGCAATGTCATCCGGCAAGAGCAGGTCGTCCGAATCGGACGAGTGGACGAGAACTCCCGAAACGGGCGATAATCTGCGCGGTATGCAGGAACATTCAATTCCAGCACCTCACCCACGAGCGCGCGCCATGCATTCCGAGGTCGTGGTTCCCGCCACGTCCGCGTCCCGGACCGCTTTCTCGCCCGAACCGGATCACCCGATTCAGGGCGGAGCGGGACGCTTCCGGGAAGAGCTGGCGCGCACCCTGCAACTGCGCAGGATCGAACTGGGCAAGACAATGCTCGACCGCGCTGAAACGGGTCTTGCGGATCTCGATCCTGGCGATCCGGAGGCTACGCGGCTGCTGCTGCTCATCGCCCAATGGGTCGACGTGGGCTACCGCGACCACCGGCTGCTCGATTCGCTGCTGCTGCGCTTTCCGGCGGACTGCCGCGGGCGGCTGCCCATCGCCGATTACCTGCGCCTGCGCATGGTCGAAGCCTTCCGCGCGCTCTCCGTTGAGGAAGTCGATGCAGCGATTGAAGGGCTGGAATTCGTGCTGAAAACCGAGCGCGATCTGCCCGACGAGCCGCTGGCCGCGCTGGCCCATTTCTGGAAGGGCCGCGCTCACCGCAAGAAGGGTGAATACGAAGTTGCGCTGGGGCACATCGCGCGCGCCCGCGAACTGGCCCAGAAGGTGCACGACGACATCTTCACCGCGGTCGTCCAGATCCAGGAAAGCTGGCTGCTTTTCCAGAAGGGCCTGCGCAAAGAAGCGCTGCGGTTGCTGTCCCACGCCGAGCATATTCTGAAAGAAACCGACCATTACGTGGCTCTGGGCAATATCGAATCGGCCCGCGGCCGCATTGTTCGCCGCGCCGGTGAATACACCAGGGCTCTCGAGCACTTCGATCGAGCCATCCAGTTCTATGCCCAGGGCGATGCGAACCACCGCAACCTGGCGCGTACTCTCGTGAATGCCGCATACGTCCGCCGCTTGCTCGCTCTCCAGCTCCGCAAACGAATTGACAGCCGCGCTCAGGCAGGCAGCACCGCGAAATCATCCCCACCCGGAGAGAATCTCCGCGCTCGTTATCAGCAAATCTCCCACGAGGCGATCCTCGACCTGCGCCGGGCCCGGCAGATCTACGCCCTGCACAACCACGTGGGCGGCACCGGCAACGTGCTCCTCAATCTGGGATACATTCACCTGGATCGCGGCGACATCGACCACGCCGCGCACGAGTCGACGGAAGCCTATCGTCTCGGCCTCGAAAAGAACGACCACATTCTCATGGCCCGCGCTCGCATCCTGCAGGCGGCGGCGGAGAACGCCCGCGTGGAAGAGCAACTCGGTGAGGA
The DNA here is from genome assembly GCA_963825195.1 of uncultured Acidobacteriota bacterium. Lineage (GTDB taxonomy): Bacteria > Acidobacteriota > Terriglobia > Terriglobales > Acidobacteriaceae > Palsa-343. Next base: position 2,514,555 of record CAWGSD010000001.1, on the reverse strand, counting down.
CGTCGATATTGCCGTCCATGCCAATCGCGCCCTGCAGCACAGCGAGGAGGCCCTGACGTTGGCACGGAACACGCAAAATCGCCGCCTGCTGGCTGGTGCCTGGATTGTGCGTGGCATGACCGCGGCCAACGACTTCTTCCAGGAATGGGAAATGGCCCGTCGCTGCGCCAGCGAAGCGTCCAGCCTGATGGGTCCGGGCGAAAACGACCATCTTGCCGAGGATCTGGCTGCGCTCAAATCGCAAATCGTCCAGGCCGCCGGCATCAGCGATGCGCTGCGCGCCTGGTCGGAAGGCATGGTTGGCGATAAGTCCTTCCAGCAGATCACCGAGGAGTTCGCAGAGATCGTCATCCCGAAAGTGTGGATGCGCGAAGATCGCAAAATCTCCCGCGTCGCCGAACGGCTGTCGGTCTCCCCGAAAAAAGTTCGGCGCATCCTGCGCAACGCGGGGCTCCTCAAGAGATCCTGAAAGTTCGGTCAATCCGCAATCCCACGAAGGGTTTTGCCACGGTACTTTCGTTACGTCAACCACGGCGCCGATTCGCGCCAAATCCTCGCTGGGTACGGGAACAGGCTTAGAGTACGAACTGTCCGCAGTTACTCATTCGTTCTCTTCTTCCAGTCTCCCGTCGCTCGATGTTCACGCTCCGGCCGCTGCGGATATAAACTCGGTCCCCGCCGGGAACAGCGCCGCTCCCCCAGACCTGCATCTCGGCTTGCACTCATCGGGTGGTGCGCTCTATGTGCATCCATACTCCCTCTGCGGCCCGGGATCGCTTTGATTTCCGGCCACATCGAACCGCCGCCGACTCTCCGGAAGAAGCGGCGCGCCCGCATGTAATTTGCATCATCCTGCTGCGGAAAATTTCGGCACCGCGCTCCTGCGAGGCCGCAGTCAGATCTCGCCGCACTGCGCTCCCGGCCGGGTCTTGCCAGGACGATGCATGACGCATGCTCCGGAAAGGATTCGGCCATGATCAATCGAGAAGTTGTTGTCCTGAGCGCTGTGCGTACAGCCGTCGGCAAATTCGGCGGAGCACTGAAAGACATCCCTCCCACGGAACTCGCCGCGAAAGTTGTGTGCCAGAGTCTGCAGCGTTCGGGTCTCGCGCCGAGCGACATCGGCCACGTTGTTTTCGGCAACGTGATCCACACCGACCAGAGGGATATGTACCTGGCCCGCGTCGCTGCCCTGCGCGGCGGCCTGCCTGTGGAAACTCCGGCGCTCACTCTGAACCGCCTCTGCGGCAGCGGCCTCCAGGCCATTCTCACCGCCGCGGATTCCATCGTCCACGGTGATACCGATGCGGCCATCGGCGGAGGCGCCGAGTCCATGAGCCGCGCTCCCTATTGGCTGCCCTCTATGCGCTGGGGCGCCCGCCTCAACGACGTCACGGCGACCGATGCGCTGGTGGCCGCGCTCACCGATCCCTTCGACGAAGTGCACATGGGTGTCACCGCGGAAAACGTGGCACGCCAATACGGTGTCTCCCGCGAAGACCAGGACGAACTGGCCGTGGAAAGCCATCGCCGCGCCATCAATGCGACGCAGTCGGGCCGCTTCAAAGGCCAGATCATTCCTATCGAACTCAAAACGAAATATGGCCCTGTCCCGTTCGTCACCGATGAGCAACCCCGCGCCGACGCCACACTCGAGAATCTGGCGAAGTTGAGGCCGGCCTTCGACCCGGAGGGTACGGTTACCGCCGGCAATGCCTCCAGCATCAACGATGGCGCCGCCGCCGTGGTTCTCATGGAGCGCGCCGCTGCGGAACGCCGTGGCCTGCAGCCCCTCGCGGCCCTCGTCGATTATGCGATTGCTGCTGTGGAGCCTTCCATGATGGGCATCGGGCCCATCTCCGCGGTGCGCAAACTCTTTGTGCGCACAGGCCTGAGCGTTGAACAGATGGACGTCATTGAACTCAACGAAGCCTTCGCCGCGCAGTTGCTTGCGGTTCGCCGCGAACTGGAATTTCCAGCCGAGAAAACGAACCCGAACGGCAGCGGCATCTCGCTGGGCCACCCGCTCGGCGCAACCGGCGCCATCGTCACCGTCAAGGCTCTGCACGAACTGCGGCGGATTCACGGAAAGTACGCGCTGGTCACCATGTGCATTGGCGGCGGGCAGGGAATCGCCGCAATTTTTGAGGCCATCGACACCGAAGAGAAGGAGGACCCCAATGGCAACCGCATTCTTAACTGAAACGGAAATTAACGTTTCCGCTTACCGTCCCCTCCAGTTCAAAGTCGCCCTTGTGACCGGCGCCTCTCGTGGCATCGGCCGCGCCATCGCCAGGGAGCTCGCCGACCGCGGAGCTACCGTGGTGATCAATTTCCGCAACAGCCTCGGCCCTGCCGAGGAACTGCGGGAGGAGATCGAGCGCAGCGGCGGCGAAAGCCATCTGCTGCAGGGCGACGTATCCGACCGGCATGACGCACGCCGGCTCGTCCGCGAACTGTTGGACATCTATGGCAGGCTCGACATCCTGGTCAACAACGCCGGCATCACGCGCGACAAATCCGTGCGCAAAATGACCGATGAGGACTGGGTCGAAGTCATCGAAACCAACCTCAACAGCTTCTTCTACTGCACCAGCGCGGCGATCCCGGCCATGATCGAGCAGAAGTTCGGCCGCATCGTGAACATCGCGTCTTACTCTGCTCAGGCCGGCAACTTTGGACAGGCGAACTATGCCGCCAGTAAAGGCGGTGTCATTGCCTTCACCAAGGTGCTTGCGCTGGAACTGGCGAAGTTCAACATCACGGCCAACGTGGTGGCGCCCGGCTTCACCTTTACCGATATGCTGTCGGGCCTGCCCGGCGATGTTCTCGACCAGATCAAGGCCAGGATCCCGCTGCGGCGCTTCGCGGAGCCGGAAGAGGTGGCCAAAGCCGCTGCTTTCCTTATTTGCGACGGCAACTATATCACCGGGCAGCAGATCAACATCAACGGCGGTCTCTATATGTAATGGTAGAGAACCGCTGTTACCGGGAGCGGGGGCCGAGCCAGCCGTCGAGATGCGGCCAGGTGATTTTGGCCGCTCCGCTCCCGGCCATAATGCCGATATGGCCGCCCGGAATCTGGTATAACTCCTTGTCGTGGCTGCTGACCTTTTCCATGATGGCAGCCGACTGGCAGGGCGGCGTGATGTGGTCGCCCGTGGCGATCACCGTCAGCAGATTTGCGCGGATGCGGCTCAGGTCCACAACCTGATCGCGCACCATGAGTTCATTCCGGATCAGTTTGTTCTTTCTGTATAACTCCACAATCAGCTGCCGGTACGCGCCGCCTGCCATGGGGATGTTATCCGTCACCCAGGTATTCATGGCATGCCATGACTCGACGACACGGGGATCGTCCAGGTTATCCCATAGCTTGCAGTAGTTCGTGATGTAGTTCTCCACTGGCTTGAGAGCCCTGGCGCCGTAGTCGATCATCTCGGCTGGCATATTGCCGAAGGTATTCACCACGAGATCGACATTGAAGTAGCGCTCGTCGACCCAGCGGGCAAAGGTGAGTTCGTTGCGATTGGTAAAGTCCAGCGGCGCGGTGAGCAGCAGCAGATTGCGCAGGCCGTCGTCGGGACGCATCGCTGCATAGATGGTGGTGAGAATCGCGCCGATGCACCACCCCAGCATGCTGAACTCATCGACACCGGCAAGTGCTTTCACTTTGCGGATGGCCCGCGGCAGATATTCGATGGCATAATCGTCCAGCTTCAGATCCTTGTCTTCGAGACCGGGCACGCCCCAGTCCAGCAGAAAGACGTCGTAGCCACGCTGCAGCATGAATTCCACAAAGCTGTGCCCCGGCCGCAGGTCGAGGATGGAAGGCCGGTTCATGATGGCGAAGATCAGCAGCAGGGGAACGCGATAGCGCTGCTCCGGCGGGACCACCGGCACATACCGGTAGAGCTTCGCCTTGTTGAGTGCCCACACCATTTCCCTGGGGGTTTGTGCAATCGCGGCTTTGGTGGTCATCACCCGGTTCAGAGTGAGCAGGCGCTGTTCCAAAGCAAGAAACGAGTCGGGGAAAGCTTCAACCTGATTCATACCTGGACTTCCTGTCCTGAATTCCTATTTTCGTGTGGTGGTGGCGCTCCTCGGTCGAATGTGTCTGCGCCGCGTAGCCTGCGGCTTGACGGAGGCAACGCCCTGCGCCCCCATCGCCTCGCCTGGCGATTCGGTCACACGCGACTTGACCCGGCTGTCGGGGGGATCTCCCGGTTCGGATCGTTCCGCGCGCAGCAGGGTTTCAATCCTGTCGAGGCGGGCGTCCATGTCGTCGAGCAGCATCTCCACATGGGTGAAGCGCTCTGCCAGCGCAGCGACCTCCTGACGCGAAGGCAGCGAAAGCTGCTGCAGCGCCTGGGTCATCGACTTTTCCATGGCTTCGCGAAAGGGAGCTGCAGCAGTTAGGCATCCCTCCAGCATCGCGCCGCTGGCCTGGGCGTATGCCTCGGTATTGACGGTATCCACCATGGTTTTTGCCATTGCATTGAGATACGCGTCGCGCATCTCGCGAAACGACTGCATCGGATCGAAAGAAGCTGATTCTTTCTGCTGACCGTCGCTCATAGCTCACACCTCCGGTCACAGGCAGCATATACCCAGAGGGGCCGGAGGGCTGTGCTCCTGCGCAGGGCGCTCCCTCGCCGCCGTGCACAAGGTAACAGCCCGTGATGATGGTCGGCCCCAGGCCCGTTTGCTTTCAGCGAACCGCCAGGTCCAGCAACTCTTTTTGCGCGTCCACGATGGCATCGACGCCCCGCTGAATCGAATCGGCAGCGGCCTCGACGGGTCCGCCATTGCAGCCAAGCTGCTTTTTCGTGGCCTCGAAGATGGCTTTGGCCTGTGCCGCGGTGTGATCCAGGGCTTTCTTCTCGGTGCTGACCATCCGCTCCACGCTTTCCTGCGCAAAGGTGGTCATGCCTTCATTGGCCTTCGTCGCGGTGGCTGTGCGCTCCTGCAGCAACTCTGCGAATGCGCGGCTTTGCTCCACGGCCAGATCGATGGTGCACTTCTGGGTTTCCGCCAGCCGCTCCACCCCGCTCCCTGCCAGTTCCAGCATGAACAGGCCCGGTGCACCCGGCAGCTTCTGCACGGCCTTTTTCCAGAAATCGATGACTTCGGCGCTTTGCTGCGTCGCAACATCGATACTCTTTTTCTGCACTTCAGCGACACGCCCTACGCCGGAAGTGAACAGTTTCGTCATGGATTCCCCAAAGTCCGTCTTTTTGGGAGCCTCGGGCGCCAGAGGTTCGCGCGGAATTCTCGGTGTCGCGCTCATGGAGACGTCCTGCCTTTCTATGCTGCAGTGCAATGCTGCAATGCAGCATGAGAGAATCATACGCCGCTGCGCCGCGGTGTCAAGAGATAAAATGAAAATCCTGACATGGCGCCCGATACCATTCTGATCAAGAAATATGAGAACCGGCGGCTCTATGACGCAACCAACAGCCGCTACGTGAATCTCGACGACGTGGCGCAGATCCTGAAGAACGGCCAGGAAGTGCGGGTCGTCGACGTGGCCACCGGACAGGACATTACCCGCCTCATCCTGACTCAGATCATTGTGGAAGACGCCAAAACGGCGGATTCCGGCTTCCCCCTTGATCTGCTGCGGCAGATGATCATCTCTTCAGGCCGCGCGAGCCAGGAAACGGCTCTGCGTTATATGAAAACGATGTTCGATCTTTATCAGGACACCTACCGGGCCATGTCTCCGGCGGTCAATCCCTTCGGATTCTTTCGGCCCGGCGCCGCGGGGCCTGCTCCGGTTCCTTCGGCTTCCGAGCAGCCTGTCGCCGTCCCCGCCCAGGCCGCGGCAGGAAGAGGTTCTGAGTCGCAGGAGGTGGGCGACCTGAAGCAGCGCGTCGCGGAACTGGAAAGACTGGTGGCGTCAGTGGCGCCCAGGAAAAAGCCTCGCAAGTCAGTGCGTAGAAAATAGCGAACCGGTAATCGATGACTCCTGATGCCGGTTCGCCAGTCAGAGCTGAGGTGAACTATTTTTCCTGACCGTGCCCTTTCCTGATTGCCCTTTAGGCCGCTTCTTCCTGCAGAAGTTCGGCTACAGCACGCGCCGCCCTGCGCGGAATGATGCCGCGGACTTCCGGGGCCAACTGGGTCAGGAAGGCCGTCATCTGGGCGACGAACCGGTCGGTGCTGAATTGCTGGGCGTGTTGGCGTATCGCTGCCGGTGCAAAGCTGGCCTGTTCAGCTTCGAACCGCAGAATCGCCCCCATAATCGATTCCGCCGTTTGTTCGGCGAAGAACATTCCGGTAAAGGGTCCTCCGCTGTCGGACCGCTTCGCCAGAACGGTTTCCCGCGATCCGCCCTTGCCGAAGGCGATGACCGGCCGCCCGCAGGCCTGCGCTTCCACGGGCACGATCCCGAAGTCCTCCTCTGCGGCAAAGAGCAGGGCTCGGCACTGCGCATACTCCTCCCACAGCGCCTCCGTGCTCAGGTACCCGGTAAACTCCACATTTACCCCGGCATGCCTTTTCAGGCGGCTGAGGTCCGGACCGGTACCCACGATCCGCAGCCTGCGTTCCAGCCGCCGGCAGGCCTCGATCAGCAACTCCGTCCTCTTGTAGCCAACCAGCCGTCCTGCCGCCAGATAATGATCTCCGGGCAACCCGGTGGTGAAGCCTCGCCGCACATCCACAGGAGGGTGAATGACGGTACTTTCCCGGCCGTAAAAGCGCTGGATGCGGCTGGCTACGTAACTGGAATTGGCGATAAAGTGGGTTACTCTCTGAGCCGCTGCATAGTCCCAGTTGCGGACGTAGTGGGCCGCCAGGGCGAAGGGAGCGCGCGCCAGGCGCGGCATGGAGCGCAGATAGGAATGGTATCCGTCCCACAGATAGCGCGCCGGAGAATGGCAATAGCAGACATGCAATGAATTCTGGTGGGTGATCACACCCTTCATCGGACCGCTGTCCGAGGTGATCACCAGGTCGTAGCTGGTGAGATCCAGCTGCTCGACGGCGAGGGGATACAGGGCGAGGAAATGCCGATGCAGCCGCGGCGCGCCGGGAATTCGTTGCAGGAATGAGGTGGTGAGATTTCGGGTAGCGAGGCCGGGGGGTACCTGTCCCGGTCTTGTCACTAACGTGAACAGATCCGCATCCGGAAACATGCGACCGAGTACCTCGGCTACATGCTCTCCACCCCCTTGGCTAACAAACCAGTGGTGGACAATGGCGACTTTCACAGCACTCCTGTCATTGTTTACAAGGTGGTTACGATGCGCATCAAGGTCTCAGCGATGCCTTCTCGTGAAAACGGCTCTTTTTGCAAATTGTTGCTAAAAAGCTAAACGGACATGATTTTTCCACTGTTTTTTTAGGATGGCTCCTGCGAGGCAAACCGCATCCAAACTGCAGAAGGAGTCTCGAGCGTCAGGCGTACTACCACGCACTGCCGGTAACCTGCGCGAATGCTGGAACAACTGAAATCCACCCGTGTACGTACTATCGACACGCAAGAAACCGTTGAATCCAGAATTTCCCTTTTTGACGTCCTGATCGTTCTGGCCAGGGGGAAGTGGATCTGGATTGCGGCCTGCTTTGCCTTTGGAATCCTCGGATGGGCCATTACATATCTCATGCCTGTGGAGTACCGGGCGGAGACGGACATCCTCCCGCCGCAGCAGCCTACTTCTACCGCCGCGTTGCTCAGCAGCCAGCTGGGAAGCCTCGTCGGACTCGCCGGCGCCCAGGGCGGACTGGGCATCAAGAACCCGGATGATGTGTTTGTGGCGATTCTCAAGAGCCGTACCGTCGCCGACGACCTGGTGAAGCGTTTCGACCTTTGCAAGGTCTATAAGCGCAAAGACACCGTTCTGGCGGCCAAGGACCTGGCGAGCCACTCCCATATCGATTCGGATACCTCCGGTGTAATTACCGTTAAAGTGGATGACCGTGACCCCAAACGGTCTGCCGCAATCGCCAACGGTTATATCGACGAGCTCCATGTACAAAACGATCGCCTTGCTCTAACCGAGGCCGGTCAAAGGCGCCTTTTCTTCGAACGCCAGCTTGATAAAGAGAAAGATGCCCTGGCTGATTCTGAGGTGGCAATGAAAGAGACGGAAATGAAAACCGGGGTTATCGAGCTGCAGGGGCAGACCGCCCTGGCACTCCGGTCCGTCGCCAGCCTCGAGGCCGAGATCACCAGCGACGAGGTCGAACTGCAGCAGTTGCTGACTTCAGAAACCGCCCAGAATCCGGATGTGATCCGGATCCAGCAACGAATCAGCTATCTGCAGCAGCAACTCGATAAGGCGGAGAAGCAGGAGCCGAAAGAGCTGGGCGGCAACAACGGCCTCTCGATGCAGGCGTCCTCGGTGCCCAATCTCGCTCTGGACTATATCCGGAAGATGCGCGATGTGAAATATCACGAGACCCTGTTCGAGCTGCTGGCACGCCAGTATGAAGCGGCTAAGATTGACGAGTCCAAGCAGGCCCCGGCCATCCAGGTGGTCGACGCCGCTGTGCCGCCGCACTTCAAGTACTGGCCGCCACGGAAGCTGTTTGCCGCAGCCTGCGCGGCTTTCGGACTACTGGCCGGCTGGGCCTTTACCCTCGCCGCGGAGAGCCTGCGGCGAACCCTCAGCCGCGAGCCCTATGCGACCCGCTGGCGGGAACTGCGGCAGGCCATTCGCGGCTGACGTCGCGCTCACCCCGGCATCGGCGGCAGAGACACGCTGGTCGCGGTTGTAGAGGAGCGCTGTTCCGAAGACCGGGCAGGTATCGCGCCCACTGGCCAGCAGATCGTAATAAAAGGCGCGAGCGGTGGGCGAGACATGCGCAAACTGACGCACGATGGAGGGAATTGGCTTTGCCGCTGCGACGGCAGTCCGCGGCTGCCAGGCAACAGCGGCATATAATCCGGCGCCGGCCAGGCCCAGCAGCACCGAGCATGCGGCAGCGATGATGCCGATCCGGCCGCGCGGCCGCGCCAGCAGAATGCCCAGCGCCAGCGCACAGACCATGAAGCGCGCCCCGGGATCCGATATTCCCAGCGTTCTGGAGGGGCAAAGCAAGGCTGCTGCTCCCGCGACGAGCACCGTCCACCAGAGAAACCTGTCCTGCCCCTGGGGAGATGCCTCCGGCGGCTGCAATCGCAGGCCTTGCACCCCCGCGCGGACCAGCAGGATCAGCACCGCACCGCCCAGCAGCGCACACAGCCCCACCAGCAGATACAGTCCCACTTTTCCTGCCAGGGTGGCCGCGACCGGCACATCTCCGCGCAGCGGGTTCACATATCCCAGAGATTTGAACCAGGTATTCGCCTTGTATGCCAGAAAGGTTCCTGAAAAATAGGGGATGGGGACGTCCTTCAGAATCGTCTCTTCCGCATTGCCACCCAGCAGAAACCGCCCCAGTACATATCCGAGGCCGAGCAGTACAGACGGAACATAAGCGAAGAGAAGCGTGTATCTGTTCTTCAGCACAGCGAAGGACAGGAGGGCGATCGCGCAGACCAGGAAGGGAATGGCGTGGCAGAGAAAGACCATCGCCAGCAGAGCCGCAATCGCCGGCGCGCTGATCCTTCTGCGCAGAAGCCCCGCGCAAAAGAGCAGCATGACCGCTACGCCGATCTGGAAGCCAATAAACCCATACCAGCAGCACAGATTAACGGTGATCAGCGAGGGGGCGATCCATGCAGCCAGCGACCTGCCATCCCCGTGCCGCCACTCCAGCGACCGCAGGAAGCAGAGCCAGCTGCCGGCGGAAAACAACAGGCATAAGCAGAGCCATAGCTTCGCCGCCCAGGGCCACGGCATTACGCTGCACAGCAGTGCCAGGCCTGCAGCGCACACCGAATCGGGGACGGGATATGGCTTCAGCCCGAAGTGAGCGCTGCCATGCCCGGCGATGAGCTTTGCCAGCGCCGATCCTTCGTAGACCCACGTTGGATAGTCCTGGAGAAAAGGCGGGTGCGGCGCCGCCAGGGTCACGACGATATACGCCAGCAACAGGGCGCCGCAGTAAAAGAGGGCAGGCCCTCCAAACAAGGCGATCCCGCCGCGTTGCGCCCGCAGGGATTGCTCCTGGCCCGTGGAGGGGCTCACCGAAACTAATCTCCCTTCGAAGGCAGAACCCGCCAGCTCCCCTGTATGGATTCCAGCGGAAGCTCGCGCGCGGGGGCCGTAGCCCAGCCGCTCGACTCGGCAGGCCGGTAACTCATCATCGCCAGCAGCACGCCGAACCAGGTCAGGAAGTGGTTGAGATTGTGGTTGCTCATGGCAAACCAGCTGATGTGCAGCCAGGCGATCCACACGATGCGGTGGAGCAGGGATTCCGAATCGAGGGGGGCAGGGCGCTCGGGACGCGCAAAGCTCAGACCGCGAGTCCGGAACCAAAAGGCCAGCCAGGTGAGCAGCAGCAGCGTGAAGCCGATGAAGCCCATGCCGAAGAAGAGCTGGAGATAGACATTGTGCATCATGTCCACCGACCCAAATCCGGCGCCCCAGTACGGATGCTGGAGAAACAGTTCATAAGCGATCTTCCAGGCATCCAGGCGGCCGCTGGCATACCGGTCCTGGCTGAAAAAGGCGAAGTAAGCGCCCTTCAGAACCCCGGTGACATCGAAGAAGGGCTCGACGCAGGCCAGCAGCAGAACGCCGGCGGCAATGATTTCGAACAGAAACAGCAGAGAACGCCCAACGCGCCTCCGCGAGGCCGCGATGTACAGGATGGACACCAGGTAGGCGATATAAGCGGCGCGCGTCGTCGTCATAAAGAGCGCGCCCAGTGTCAAAAGCCACGCCGGCAGCAGCCGGGGCAGGGAAGCCTTCATGCCGAAAATCAGAGAGGCATTCGTCCGGTCGCGCCGCTCGACCAGCAGCAGGGTCAGCACCGAGAGCGCGAAGCTCGACACGATGCCATATTCATTGGGATACGATCCCGGCGAGAACCGCAGGAAGCCGAAGCCCCACTGGACGAGGATCTCAAAGTGGGTGATGAAGGCAATGCTGAGCTTATGGGTAACCATCCCGATCAGGAAGATGTATCCGGCGAAAAGCGAGATGAAAAATCCGCGGAAAAAGAGGCCGACGACGCGCAGCTTTTGCACCGGCGTAAACAAGGACGCCTCGGCCCCGGCACAGATGGTGAACATCAGCTGCACCAGGAAGAGCAAAAAACGTATGACCGGATTGCCTTCCGACGGATCCCAGGAGCCGGCATAGTAGAGCCAGGTATAGAACGACGACAGTGCCATATACAGCACGACCGGCGACAGGATGAGCAGAGCGTGGGCTGTCGTACGGCGCAGGCCGCCGGCGATGAAAAGCAGTATGCCGGGCACCAGCATCAGGTAATAGAAGCGAAAGGATGCGGGCGCGCCGGGGATAGGAATGAGCGTGCCGATGGGCCCCAGAAATGCGAACCAGGCGACCAGCGCATACGCGAGCCGCACCGGCCGGATGCTGTCGCTCATGAGATCTGCCTCATGAGCTGGGCAGCAAAGCGCGAGTAAATCTCGACGTGCCGATCCACCGAGCGATCCCAGGTGAAGAGTTTGGCGCGCTCGAGGCCCTTCGCCCGCAGCCCGGAGCGCATTGATTCCGACGCCAGCACCTGACGGAGCACCTCGATCAGCTCCTCCACCTGGTGCGGATCGAAGAAGGCCGCGGCATCACCGGCAATCTCAGGCAAAGCTCCCATAGTGGAGCTGACCACCGGGGTTCCGCACGCCATGCCCTCCACTACCGGCAATCCAAACCCCTCCTCAAACGACGGCTGCACCAGGATTTCTGCACTGCGGTAGAGATCCGCAACCTCCGGGGTGGCCGCATCTCTGATCCATACTGGCTGAATTTTGAGCTCAGCGGCAAGCTGTAGTAACTCGGCCTCGCGTTTGGTGTCGCGGCCCACGATCACCACCGCCAGGTCCGGATAGCCGGTTTGCCGGAGGATGGCATAGGCGCGGAGCAGCGTCTCGATATTCTTGTGCACGCGGAGATTGCCGACGTACAGCAGAAAGGGTGCGTCGATCCCGAATCTCCGCGCCACGGAAGCCCGGGCGTCGGCTCGGTTACCTGGGTAAAAGTCATCGCCCACGCCATTGTGGATGGCGGTAATTCTGTCCGGTTCGATCTTCAGCATCTCCATCATCTTCCGGCGCGAGTATTCCGACACGGTGAAGATGTGCGCGCAGCGCCGGACGCAGGCCGCCATCATCGGCGACGCATAGATGCGGCGCTTGATCTGGCCCGGCAGGCTTTTGGCTTCCAGATGGATCAGGTCGTGAATCGTGGTTAGCAGGGTTCCGCGATAGAGCAGCGGGATGTTGTACTGCGGGACGTGGAGCAGCGCGTCGTTGCCGGCCGCGCGCGCCACTGCGAACTGCTCCCAGGGGCTGTAGATGGGCACATCGACGATGGAGGTTCGCCGACAGTAGCTGGAGTAAAGAGCTTGCTTTTCAGCGCGCACCAGCCCGTGCACCGCCCAGCCATGGCGGTCGTGCAGGCCGCGCACCAACTGGAGCGTGTAAACACCAATCCCCGACTGGTTCCGCGCATCGATGGTCAGGCATGGACTCATCCACGTACGAACGAAGCAGGCTCCCGTCTCCCTGCTCTCCCCTTGGATGCGCGGCGAAGCGCATTTTGAAGGGCAATCTGCAGCTCTTACCCCGGCTGTTCGGCTCGGCTGCCCGCTGAACAGCGGCTGCTAATCGCCCACCCCATCCACCTCTTCCATCTGCCGGATGCGGTTCAGCAACGCCTTGTAGCTGACGCCGAGGCGTTTAGCTGCTTCGCGGCGGTTCCAGCGTGTGGCCAGCAACATCTCCCGGATCGCCTGCCGCTCCGCCAGCCACGCCGCCTGTCGCCCGATCTCCAGCAGCGTCGGCGGAGTGGCCTCGCGCTTCACCTCCGGCTTGGTTACGGTGTCCGGTTCCGATTTGCGCGCTGCCAGTTCTGCAACGATTTGGGTGGCGCCGCCGACGATCACGTAGCGCTTGCACAGGTTTTCCAGCTCACGAATGTTTCCCGGCCACGAATACTGCACCAGAAACCGCATCACTTCTTCGCTGAGCGGGGCAACGCTGCGAGCATAGACCTCTGTATAGCGATCGATGAAGAAATTCAGCAGCACCGGAATCTCATCGCGCCGCTCCCGCAGCGGGGGAATGTGCACCGTCACCACATTGATGCGATAAAACAAATCTTCGCGAAATAGTCCCTCAGTGACTCGCTGCTCCAGCAATTTGTTGGTCGCGCACAAGACGCGCGCATCGACGGCCGTATCCCGCCGCGAGCCCAGGCGGGCAAACTCTCCATCCTGGAGGACGTGGAGTAGCTTGGCCTGCAGGGCCGGATGCATCTCGCCAATCTCGTCGAGGAAGAGTGTTCCTCCATCGGCCAGCTCAAATTTCCCTGGCTTCGAGCGCTGCGCTCCGGTAAATGCGCCCGCCTCGTAGCCGAACAGCTCGCTTTCCAGCAGATCGTCAGGGATCGCCGCGCAGTTCACTTTGACGAACGGCCGCTGTTTGCGCCCTGAGCGCTCGAAGATCATCCGCGCCACGACTTCCTTGCCGACGCCGCTTTCGCCGCGGATGAGCACCGTAGCGGTGGTGGAGGCGACCTTCTCGATAGTGTCGCGAATCGCGGCCATGCGTGGCGACGAACTGATCAGCCGCGGCAGGCCGCCGGCCGGAGCATCCGTGCGGAGTTCTTCGTCTCCGGGCTCGCCGGCCAGCCGGTCCAGAATCGGCCCCAGCCTGGTCGCGATGCCTTCTGCGTCGAGGGGCAAGGTGAGCAACTCCGCCGCGCCCTGCCGTGCTGCCGCAAAGGCGATGGTCGAGATGGGGGGCGCCACAGCCACGATAGCCAGCTCGGGAAAGCTCCTGCGCAGCGCAGCGACGGTGTGGCCGCCGGCCTCCGTAGAAACGCAGACCATGTGTGGACGGCCGGTACGGATAGCGTCCAGTAGATTCCCGGCAGAGGCGATTTCGGCCACGTCGCCGCGCGCACGCAGATACGCGCGTAGAGTACTGCTGGCCTTGTCGTCCGTTACGGCGAGCAGTACCCGGAGCTGTTTTGGCTCGGGCATGTGACGAACATTTTACGATGCCGGGCGGGAATCATGGATGCTCGACCTTGAAGAGCGCAGCGCCATGAGGCGCCAGCGTGGCCTCGATGTGATCGTTGCGGCCGATCTCTTCGCGCTTCCACAAGTCGCGGATGGGAGATTTACCGAACTGCAGGCCGAGATCCTGCCATGAGTAGCTCGCATTCTGCGGCGCATCGCCGAGGTTGAAGATCGCCACGTAATCGCCGCTGTGCTCCGGTGCCGACGCCATCCACACGACGGAATCGCCTTTCTGGATCACGGGCCGGTTGTTCTCACCATACTGATCGACGCCGAGCACTTCCGGATTGGTGATCATCGATTCGGTGAAGGAGTCCATCTGCAGCAGGTTGGTGCCGATCATCAGTGGCGCGCGCGCAATGGACCACAGGGTCATCATGGTCCGTACCTCATCGTGGGTGAGCCGCGAGCGGCGCGGCTTGCCCCATCCGGGATTCGGCCCAAGGTTGCCAATGGGGAGCATATCCGCATCGGGCCAGTGTCCAGGGCCGTCGTCGGAGTTCCACTTTGCCAGCAGATCGAACTGATTTCTTATCGACTGAGGGAAATGCGGCGCATCGGGCGGCGTGGACCACACATCCCAAACGTCGTCGGAGATACGCCAGAGCTGCGCATATTTCACCGCCTCATCGGCATCCTCCAGCGGCGTTGGCCCGGGCGAGAGGCTCAGCACGATCGGCCGGCCGCTCACATCCAGCGCATGCCGCACCATATGGATCTCATCGCCTTTCCAGGGGCTGGAGATGCAGTCGACCTTGAGGAAATCCACGCCCCAGCGGGCATACAGAGCGGCTACAGAGTCGTAGTATGCCTGGCCGGCCTTGTTGTTCTTTACGCCGTAGTTGTCGGAGTTCCAGCGGCAGGTGTCGGTGGTGTCGGCGGCGTCAGCCGCGTGGAAATGAGAGTGGGCGATGGGCAGGTTCTTCTCGACGGCTTCGCGCGAGATGCCGCGGATGATGTGAATCCCGAACTTCAGCCCCAGCGAATGGACCCAGTCAGCCAGCGGCTGAAACCCTTTGCCGTTGGCGCTCGAAGGGAAGCGGTTCACAGCCGGCTGATAACGCCCGTCCGGCCCGAGAGTGTAATCCTGCTGGCCGGTGGGGTTCTCGGGATGCTGCGCGAACCAGCCCTCGTCGATCACCACATACTGCCAGCCGTAGCGCTGCAGGTGGTTGTGGAACCAGGTGACGGTGTCGCGGAAGTCCGCTTCCTTAATGGTGAGACCCCAGGAATCCCAGCTGTTCCAGCCCATGGGAGGCGTCTGCGCGTTGACGCTCATGTCTTCGCGCGCCGGCCAACTGGTCGCCGCCACCGCTCCAAATGCCAACAGCACCGGGAAGAAGAACTTCGCTGCACCTCTGCGCATGGCCGCTCCTCGAACGAACGCCGGATCCCAAAGTGTTTTTGTACACCTTAACCCCTTCACCCTACACCCTGCGCCTGTGCGATATACTCCTCTTTCTATGCGGGTATCCGTAATTCTGCCGGCGGCCGGTCTGGGCACGCGGATGGCGCCGGGACACACGACGCACACTGCCCCCAAGCAATTCCTGGAACTGGCGGGAACGCCGATCCTGATCCGCACGCTGCATGCCTTTGCGGCGGTGCCGGAGATCACCACCTTTATCGTCGCGGTGCGCGCCACCGAGATGGAGCGGCTGATCGCACACATCTCCGAATACGGCTTTGCGGACAGAGTCCGCGTCGTCGAAGGCGGCGACTCGCGCCAGGAGAGCGTGCAGAACGCGCTGCACACTCTCGAATGTGGAGATGACGACATCGTGCTGGTGCACGACGCCGTGCGTCCGCTGATCGAGCCGGCGGTGATCCGGCGCGTCATCGAGGCGGTGGAGAAGCACAGCGCGGCAATTGTGGGGCTGCCCGCCCTCGACACCATCAAGCAGGTGGAGCGCACCGCCGATGGAGCCATCATTACGGCGACCATCCCGCGGGAGTACATCGTGCAGGCGCAGACGCCGCAGGGCTTCCGCTGCGGCATCCTGCGGCGCGCCTTTGCCGAGGCGGAGGCCGACGGCTTTGTGGGAACGGACGAGGCCAGCGTGGTGGAGCGGGCCGGGACGCAGGTGTTTGTGGTGCCGGGATCGCCGTCGAACCTGAAGATCACGCAGCCGGGCGATCTGGAGCTGGCAGAGTTTTACCTGGGCCAGCGCAGCAACGGACATTAAAAGAGCCTCCAGCTCTTAGCTTCCAGCTGCCAGCCCTGGCTTCCAGCGTTTAACGTCCAGCCTTTAGCTACCAGCTAGCGACTGGCTGCTGATCGCTGGCCGCTGGCTTGCTGCGGTAAACTAAGATCAGGATTTACACCGACCTATGCTCTCCGATCTCGAATTCGCCTATGCTCCCGTCCGCGAAAAAGTCCGCGGGTTGCGGGAGTATCTTTGACCAGCCCCGCCTTCGTACTGAACTCACAGCCATAGAAGAAAAGCTGGCCGACCCCTCGCTGTGGTCGAACCCGGCGCTGTCGCAGCCGCTGATGCGCGACAGGAAGCGCATCGAAGCGCAGCTGGCGGACGACGCCGAGCTGGAGCGCCGCACCGGCGACATCGATGCCTATTTCGAGCTGGCCCGCGAAGGCGAGGCCGTCGAGCCGGAGCTGGAGCGCGAGATCCAGTCCCTGGCCGAGCACGTGGAGAAGCTCGAGTTCCGCACCATGCTCTCGGGCGAAACCGATCCGCTGAACGCCATCGTCACCGTGCATCCGGGCGCGGGCGGCACCGAGTCGCAGGACTGGGCCGAGATGCTCATGCGCATGTACCTGCGCTGGGCCGAGCAGCAGGGCTTCCGCACCGAGATGAACGACTACCAGGACGGCGAAGAGGCGGGCATCAAGTCCGCGACCTTCACCATCACCGGCGAATACGCCTTCGGCCTCCTCTCCGGCGAAACCGGCGTCCACCGCCTCGTCCGCATCTCGCCCTTCGACCAGGCCAAGCGGCGCCATACCTCGTTCGCCTCGGTCTTCGTCTCGCCGGAGATCGACGACTCCATCCAGATCGACATCAAGCCCGACGAGCTTCGCACCGACACCTACCGCTCCGGCGGCAAGGGCGGCCAGCACGTCAACACCACCGACTCCGCCGTACGCATCACGCACTCCCCACGAACATCGTCGTGCAGTGCCAGAACGAGCGCTCCCAGCACAAGAACCGCGAGAAGGCGATGAAGATGCTGCGCTCGCGCCTCTACGAATACGAGTTAGAGAAGAAACAGGCAGCGACCAAGAAGCTCGAAGACTCGAAGTTAGACATCAACTTCGGCTCGCAGATTCGCAGCTACGTCCTCCAGCCCTACCGCATCGCCAAAGACCACCGCACCAAAGTAGAAGTCGGCGACGTCGACAAGGTGCTGGACGGCTATCTGGACCCCTTCATACGCGGCTATCTCCTGATGAAGCGCCAGGGCGGCGTGCCGGTGGCCGCTGGTGGGGAGGATGAGCTGGAGTAGGTTGAGAGCAGATACACGAGAAGGAGTTAGAGCTTCCCGTACCGCGCCTAGACGTTCGAGATGGCGAGTCCCTACGGGATGATATATCTCAATCGCGCGATCAAAGCGAAATAGTTAATTTCCCCGTATGCTTAGGGTGGCGGTAAAAACCTACCCAAGTCTGATGGCAAAAATAATATGTTGACCGGGTATCAAAAGACTATCGCGGTTCCCGTCAGAGGAATGACTTGTTATGGCCTTTATCCAACGGTTTCATATTGAGGGTCTTGCGGGAAGATCTGAACCATGCTCCGCCGAACTTAATCCCTACGTAAATGTCTGTTTTGGGCTGAACGGGAGCGGCAAGACTTCGTTACTCAGGATCCTCCACTCCGCACTCTATGCAGACGCCGAGACCCTCAAGGATGTGCCCTTCAATAGCGCAGAGGTGGTCATTTACTCGTTTGGCCTTGAACGGGACATTACCTACCGTTTGGACAAGACCCCCAAAATAGACGAAATCCAAACAAGTCCTGAGTCCGCTGCCGATGACTATCCCGCCTTGCGAGCCCTCTCTGGCGCGCCCCCTAAGCTCACGTGGCGAGCTGATCCAGAGCCACGCCGCTTCTCCCACAAATACCTACCCATCTCCAGACTCTATGCCAATATTGGTAGCAACCGTCCTCCCGGATACCTAAGCTCGCGCTCAAGCGCTGAGCGAGAGGAGGCATTGGAGTCGCGTTTCACAACGCAGATCAACGCTTTATGGAAAGATTATTCCACCACCGTGACCCGCGACATTAACAAAGCCCAAGAAGCCGGGCTCGCGAGGATATTGGGCGACGTTATCACGCCATCGAAGTCAGACAATGAAAAGTCGTCAGCTGACGTAAACGCTCTTCTCCGCTCGGTCTCCAACTTCCTCGTGCGCCGCGGGATGGATGGTATCGCGCTGCCCCCCGATGAATTTGAGCGTCGGTATAATCTCGATCCACAACTCAGGAGTGTCGTGGAAGATATCGATGATGTCGAGAAAAAGATTGCTGATCTAACCAAACCGCAAGAATTATTTAGAAACCTCATCAACGAACTTTTCAGCGGAACGAAGACGATTACGCTGAAGGACAAAGAGCTTGAGATTGATGCGAATGATCGAAGGATTAATCTATCCACGCTATCATCTGGCGAGAAGCAGTTAATCAGAATCTTCGTCGACCTTCTCGCGGCGGGCAGTTCCGTCATCCTGATTGATGAGCCGGAACTTTCGATGCATGTTGACTGGCAGCGGAGGCTCGTGCGCTCGATGCGCACATTGAACAGTTCGGCGCAGATCATCCTTGCAACGCACTCTCCCGAAATCATGGCAGAACTCGATGATGACGAGATATTCAAGTTATGAAGCGGCTGACACACTCGAGAGCTGGATACCTGCGGTACATGCAAATGTCGACAACCTCTCTGTTCGGGTTTGTTGAGGGCAAATCGGTAGACCGGTATTTTTACGGAAAACTGTGTGCGGAAACCTGCCGCGGCTGCAGCATTGCCTTCCAGCTAATTACGGCTGCGGAACTCCGTGGAGCAGGAGGTAAGCAGTCACTCCTGTCCTTTCACACCTTTTTGGCGCGAACAAATAAACTTATATCTGACTTCAAAGGGAAGAGAACTGGAGCCTTATTCTTCCTCGATAAAGACATTGACGATATCAGAAACCTTCAGGTCCACTGCGATCACATAATATATACGCCTACTTACGACGTCGAAGGCGCCATTGTGCGGCACGGCCGACTTAGTGATTCGATCGCGGCAACCGCTGGACTTGACGAACAGGAAACCGCAGAGCTGATCGGCAGTCAATCCGAGTGGAGACGCAGATGTGCCGAGACTTGGATAGATTGGATTACCATTTGCGTGTTCTGCGGGATGCATGCCGTAAAAAGCATCCCTGGATATAGGGTTAGCTCGCCACTTAACAACCCGGCCAATGCCGCAGCGGACCCTCGCGAACTGACTCGATATTTGGATAAGATCGCCGCTCTGGCTGCTGTCCCACGGCTGCAATTCGACGCGGAGTTGGCAATTGTTCGGCAGCGCGTGCTTGATTTGTTTGGCCAAAATAAGCATGAGTTGATTTTCAAGGGCAAGTGGTACCTTTCTTTCATCACGGCAGAGCTACGCGCAAAGGCGGCAACACGTGAGGTCGATTTCAAGAGTCTGCACGCCGGCTTTTTTGGCGCGCTCTCGACGACGGTCGATTTCAGTGGCGAGTGGGCCCTACACTGGAAATCAAAGGTGGTATTCATCGGAAGTCAACTCCGTTAGCCGTTCTCCGGATACGCTGCAGCGACTGGACAGTGTATCGGGAGGCTGAACTGTCTGCCTCCGGCGGTATCTGTTTCAATCTACTCACAAAACTCCTTTCAGCCACCGCGGCATCGGCGTTTCCAGCCGCACAACATGCCCGCCCTCGCACACGGCGACCAGCCGAAACGGCCTGAACAAATCGTCGTTGTCGAAGATCCACACATGGGGCAGTTCGCGGATGGCTGCTTTCAGGTTCGCCATGGTTCGCGGATAGCGCGCGACCAGTTTCTCTGTCGGCACGTCGTGTCCGCCTTGTGAGACGCGCATGGCCACGCGCTCCTCGGAGACCTCCGGTCCGGAGATTCCGATGAAGCAGAGGAGAACTGTGTATCCACCCTGCGCCGCTTCTTTAAGGAAGCTGAGCTTGTCGCCCACCGGATCGGAGAAGACCGTTTCGAAGACGAAGCTTTCGCGCTGGTGTATGAGTTCTTCGCGTACTGCGCCCGCCACGCGCGTGGCGTCGTACGGATCGATCTTCAGTTCGTGAGCGATGACATCAGCGTTGACCAGGCGCAATCCTGCCGGCTGCAGATGCGCGTAATAGAAACTGGTTTTGCCTGCGCCGTTTGGACCCGCCACTGCCACCACGATGGGGCGCCGGTCCGGCAGAGAAGGACGCGGCAGAGACGGGTTCATCGGGCGGTTTTGCGTACGGAGCGGACCGCTTTGAATTCGCGATTCACGAAGCGCCCTGTGGTGCGCGTCCCATCTTCTTCAATGCGCTCCAGCAGCCCCGGCTGATCCGGATGCGGCCGGTAATGCGGGAACGGCTGGCTCTCGAGGAACGCGGTGACGCGCTTGCGGCCAGCAGGCGCATCGACGGTCTCCAGCAATTTCGATAAAGGCTGCGTCGCGCCCGAGCGGCACAAGGCCATGACCTGCTGGCCTTCCAGCAGGAGTTCAACCGAGCGCCCGAGCCTTGCCCAGAATTCCACCTGACCGGCGATGGAACGCTCCACCACTTCGCCTGCGAGACGGGCGTCGAGGACCAGACTGTCGGAAAGCTTCACGGGCTGGCTCATGCAGCGATGGTAGCATAATGCTACCTGTCTTTACGCCGGGCGTCGCCGGCCGCGCTGAAGTGGTCAGGTGGATGCTGGCCTGGGTGGCCATGGCGTGTTTCTGTTCAGTCGCCGAGAATTAAGGCCCGATGCTCTTTCTCGCATTTTCATACTCCTTCATTGCGGCGCTGTTGGCTCTGCTGGCGTCCTTCTTTGCCCTCCCGCCTATTGTTCCGGCGACATACTTTGCCGGGTCGGTGATCCTGCTCCTTGGGTTAATCGTTGTGTTCCGGCGGGACTTTCCCCGGGCGCAGGGCCTCGACAAGATTGTCTGCCTCGGTCCGGTGTTCTTTGCCGCGCCGCTGGCGGTGTTTGGGGCCGAGCACCTGACGGTGACGCGCGCCATGGCTCCCATGGTCCCGCACTGGATTCCGTGGCATCTGTTCTGGGTCCTGTTCGTGGGCGTGGCGCTGGAGGCTGCCGCGCTCAGCCTCGCGGTGAGGCGGGTATCCGGGCTGGCTGCGACGCTGCTGGGTGTCATGTTCCTCTGCTTCGTGGCGCTGATGGCTTTGCCGGGGCTGATGCACGATCCGCATAACCGCTTCGCGTGGACGCTGACGCTGCGGGAGACGACGTTCAGTCTGTGCTCCTTCGCGTTTGCGGCGACACTTGCGAATGATTGGTGGCGCCGGCGGACGCTCCTGGAACGGGTTGCCATGGCTGCGCAGCGCGTGGTCGGCATGGTAGTGATCTTCTATGGCGTGGAGCATTTTCTGCATCCGCAGTTCGTCCCCGTGATCCCGCTGGAGCTGCCGCTGCCGGCCTGGATGCCGCTGCATCTCCTGATCGGGTACGGCGTGGGCGCGGCGCTGGTGGGTGCGGGGCTGGCGATGCTCGGCAACTGGCATGCGCGGACGGCAGCTTCGCTGCTGGGGTTGTTGATTGTTGCCGTGGTGCTCGTGGTCTACCTGCCGATTCTGGCCGTACATCCCGCCGATGTTGAGGTGGGCATGAACTACTTTGCCGACACGCTGTTCTTCGGCGGCGGGATTCTGATGCTGGCCGGGTCGATCCCGGCTGAGGCTCGCAAGCGATCCGCCATCGCCGAGCCGATCCGGGCGAAAGTCCACGCAGGTTGACGAAGCCTGCGTCGCGTTTACCGGGCCGCCGATCCGCCTCCGCCACCCTGCTCAACCCTCCCCCACCTGCCGCGCGTCATAATGGTGGCGAGGGCCCTATGCAAAGCGGCAAGCTTTTTCGGGGAATTCTGGCTGGTGTTGAGGCCATGAAGGCCTATCGCCTGCGGAACTCCGATGTGTTGAGTCCTTCCTCTTCCGCTCCTGCCTCTGCGGCCGCGTCCTCGACGGTGGTGCCGGAGGCTGTTGCGGAACCGGTCCTGATGCCCGTTCCGGAGCCTCGTACAGGGAAGGCTCGGGCTGCTCTGGTGCTGCCGCCGACGGTGATTCGCACATCCGAGAAGGACTGGCTTCCTCGGCTGACCCGGGCTTATCGCGAGCATGCCGAGGTAGAGTTGGTCGACGACGCGACGCTGGGGGTCGATCCGGCCACGCAGAGTCTGCTGCAGATGGGTCTGGCCGGCAGGCTGACGCGCAAGGAGTGGACCGCGGTGGCGGTGTCCGGCGGAATGACCGTGTTCGGCGCAGGCATGGTGGTGCTCGCCGTCCTCGACCCGGAGCCGACCAGCAAGCTGGGGCTGCTGGTGGGCGGCGGCGCGCTTCTGGCGCTGACCGGCGGCTTTCAGACCGTCAGCCTGCTGACGCGGCAGAAGCCTCCCAGCATTACGATTTCGGCGAAGGGTATCCATATTGACTGGGACAGCTAACAGGCGGCCAGCCGGTAAAGCGGTTAGCTGAGGCCCGGTTAGCTGAGAGCCGGTTAGCGGAGATGCGATCAGCTAAGAACCGGGCCTGCTTGGCCGCTCACACCGTGCTCCCTGCGGAAATTAATTCACCCTCCTTCTGCGCGCTGAAACCGGGCTGAGTGATTTGAGGCGCCGGTTTGCGGACCTGACGGCCATCACCTATGCTGTTGCGCAATCTGATTTTTTCGAGGAGAACGCTATGAGCAGGATTACTTTGAAGGACGGAACCCAGCTCTACTACAAGGACTGGGGGAGTGGGCAGCCCATCACTTTTTCGCATGGCTGGCCGCTGAATGCCGACGCGTGGGACGCGCAGATGTTCTTCCTCGGGCAACAAGGCTATCGCGTGATCGCCCACGACCGCCGCAGTCATGGCCGCTCGGCGCAGACGTGGGACGGCAACGACATGGATACCTACGCCGATGATCTGGCGCAGCTGATGGACGCGCTCAACCTGCAGAATACGGTGATGGTGGGCCACTCCACCGGGGGCGGCGAGGTGGCGCGGTATCTGGGGCGGTATGGGTCGAAACGGGTGGCGAAGGCGGTGCTGATCAGCGCGGTTCCTCCGGTCATGGTGAAGAGCGAGAAGAATCCTGGCGGCCTGCCGCTGGAGGTATTCGACGGGATCCGGGCAGGCGTGGCGAAGGATCGCTCACAGTTCTATAAGGACCTGACCCTGCCGTTCTTCGGGTACAACCGGCCGGGCGCGACGATCTCGGAGGGGGTGCGCGAGAACTTCTGGTACCAGGGCATGCAGGGCGGGCTCAAGGGTCACTATGACTGCATCAAGGCCTTCTCCGAAACGGATTTCACCGAAGATCTGAAGAAGATCGACGTGCCCACGCTGGTGATGCACGGGGATGACGATCAGATTGTTCCTTTCGCCGATGCCGGTGCGCTGACGGCGCAGCAGGTAAAAGGCGCACAGCTGAAGGTCTATCCAGGCTATCCGCACGGCATGCCAATCACGCACGCCGAGGAAATCAACGCGGATCTGCTGACGTTTCTGCGGCAGGGATAGGGAGCAGGCGTGGGGGCTGGCAGCTGGTCTGCAGGAATCCTGATCGTTTCGGACTACAGCGAGATCGCTGTGCTGCGAACGATTGGCTCATGAGCGGGCGAGCGATTCAGAGCGCTCCTTGCCCGCTCACTACAAGTTCTGCCAAACGCGAATCCCTGCGCTCCACACCCTCAACGCGAGCCGCTGATCAGTCTGCAAAACCAGCTCAGCCGAAGAGTTCTGCTTCCATGCGGGTGACACGCGGGAGCAGGACGTAGTCCTCCAGATGGAAGTGGGTGAGGAGGAGGCGGTGGAAGCGGTGGAGCCGGTCCCACAGCTCGTGGCTGGCGGTGCCGGCGCGGGGGGCGGGATTGGAACGGACCGCGGTCTGGATGCGGTCGAGGCGCTTCTTTTCGAGGTCGTGGCGGTGGGCGGTGTGGTGGAGGCTGGGCTGGACGGGCTGAGGCGGGTCGGAGGTACAGTCCATGCCGACATAGGCCAGCTCGACATCGAGCAGGCGGGGATAGAGGCGTTCTTCTTCCGCAAAATCGGAGTCGAGCCGGCCGGCAAGGGTAGCCAGGGCCATCTGGACGCGGGTGGCGCGGCCGTGACTGGCCGAACGTATGGAAGCTCGGGGGTGGGCCGGGCGCTCTGCGGCAGACGCGGCCAGGTCCTGAAGGCGGTGGAGCTCTTCGCGAAGCTCGGCATGCTGCTGGCGCAGGATGTGGGTGACCAGGAATTCACAGGTGTAGCTGTTCCAGTCAGGCTGCTCCCGCTGCGCAGTGGGACGCGCATGCAGCGGGAAGCGCGATTTTTGCGGGCCGGCATGATTTTGGCTGCAGGGCGCCGAGCCCGTCGCGGCTATGGAAGGGGGAGGGGCGGGGAGGAGGGGGAAACCTGCACCGAGGGGGATCATGGCTGCTTCTCCGCTGGCTGGCTCTGGGCATCTAGGCACGGAAGCCGTCTCTGCCCGGATGCCGGCGGCAGGAACGGCGATGCGGATGGCGTCACGCGTCGGCGCGATAGCGCGCTTCGCGGAGGAGCGTGGCGCGCGGGGGTAGACTGCGCCGCGGTTGCACGTGCTGCGTGGGCAGCAGCCGCGGGGATAGAGAGCAGTTCGCGGGCGCCGGCGCCGGCACTTTCATGACCAGCTGCTGGCCTGCGGGACGCCAGGTCTCGACCACGAAATCCTGCGAGCATTGGCTGCACAGCCAGATAAAGCGGCGCTGCGGCTGGCCGGAAGGGGGAATCAGGTCGTCGATGGCATAGAGACCGCCATCGCGAAGATAGTTGGATTCGACCTTGCACTGCGGATTGGCGCACCGCATATGAGTCTCCAGCGCTGGGAACGGGCTCCGGGCAAACGGATCCGCTCACTGTCAGAAGAGAAAATTTTGCTTCGCCGCAGCAGCGGGAGAGATGGCGAAGCGCGATAGCTAGATCACAACCCTGTCACAGCGAGGCGGGTCACGCGTTGCCTCTGCAGCGGGAGGAGGCGGCAAAGCGCGCGGTTAGCGAACACGATCCGAGCACCCCCAATATTGGTTCCTTTTACCGTACAAAGATGTGATCTTGGTCACATCATTGGCCGCCTGGAAGTCTCGAAACTGCGTTAACGCAGATTACCGGGAGGCTTCAGTATAGCCTTACTGTCCCGATTTTCAACAGGAAAGTAGGGATTTCTGAGGAAAAGTTACACAGCGTGGGACTCGAGACGCTGGGAAGGTAACTCGATTCGTAACCTGCGATGTTACCTGACACTTAGTCGCAGTTAGTGGGTGCACGAAGGTGAAACGGTAACCCTCACGGAGGGGTTGAAGGATGAAGGTCGCGCAGTGAGCTCGACCGTCCTTTCGGACGACGCATCGCGCTTTTTCGCCTGTGAGTACCGATCGCCGACGGCAGCCCGGAGAAGCGGAGGGGGGCCGACGGCAGCCCGGAGAAGCGGAGGGGGAAGGTGCATCCAACCTGAGGCATGGCTCGAGCGAAGAAGACGGCGCAGGTAGCTGAGATTGTTACGGATCCGGTGCAGTCGGCGAAGGAAGCGGGGCTGCGCTATGTGACGGATACGCAGCCGGGGATCCGGCGGAAAAAGGCGGGGCGGGGCTTCCGCTACGTAGATCCCGAAGGTCGAACGGTGCGGGATGAGGACACGCTGGCGCGCATCCGGTCGCTGGTAATCCCGCCGGCATGGACGCAGGTGTGGATCTGTGCGAACCCGCGCGGGCATCTGCAGGCGACGGGACGCGATGCAAAGGGACGGAAGCAGAGCCGGTATCATCCACGCTGGCGAGCGGTGCGGGACGAGACGAAGTATGAGCGGATGCTGCTGTTTGGGACGGCGCTGCCGCGGATCCGGGAGAAGGTGGAGGAGGATCTGGGACGGCCGCGGTTGCCGCGCGAAAAGGTGCTCGCGACCATTGTGCGGCTGATGGAAAGAACATTGATCCGGGTGGGGAATGAGGAGTACGCGCGGGAGAACGGGTCCTATGGTCTGACCACGATGCGCGACCGGCACGTGCAGGTAGAGGGATCGACGATCACCTTCAGGTTTCGCGGCAAGAGCGGCAAGCTGCATAACGTGGGGGTGCAGGACCGGCGGTTAGCGCGGATTGTGCAACGGTGCCAGGACTTGCCGGGATATGAGCTGTTTCATTATGTGGACGAGGAGGGGGAGCCGCGGCCGATTGATTCGGCGGACGTGAACGAGTATCTGCGGGAGGTGAGCGGAGAGGACTTCACGGCGAAGGATTTCCGGACCTGGGCGGGAACGGTTCTGGCTTCGCTGGCGTTGAAGGAGTTTGAGGAGTTCACATCGGAGACGCAGGCGAAACGGAACGTGGTGGCGGCGATCAAGGCGGTAGCCGAGCAGCTGGGGAATACGCCGGCGGTCTGCCGGAAGTGCTATGTGCATCCGGCGGTGCTGCAGTGTTATCTGTCGGGAAACTTGGTGCGCTGCGTGCAGAAGAAGGTGGAATCGGCCGGGGAGGAACTGCTGCAGGAGGTGGAGGAAGAGGCGCTGCGGAAGGAGGAGAAGGCGCTGATGCGTCTGCTGCACGGACTGGAGACAAGCTCCGTGCAGGCTGTGCAGTCGAAACTGGCGTAAGGGCTGGCCATCCAGGCGGCTGCGCTGCGGGACTGGTAAGCAGCCCTTCGACAAAATCAGGGCAGGGCGGGACGAAATCTCCGAAGACAACCTCAACCGCGAGGCAATTCCATCCCACAGGTGTTACGTCGTCCGGCCTCTGAAAGCCCCTTCAAATCTATCCAGCTGTTCCGGAGGTCTCCCATGCCTCGCGCGAAGTCGTGTGCGCATCTTGCTCTTTGTCTGACTCTCCCTGCCATCGCATTCGCTTCGGTCCATTTCGCCATCCGCATTGAGCCGCAGCCGCTGACTATATGCCGGCCTTCGATCATGGCTGCGTTTTGTCGAGCCAGAGGTCCCATGTGAGCGGGCCGATCTCTTCGTCGTCGAAGGGATGACCGGCCACCTTGACGGCCAGCTTGATCTGACCGTGGTGGTAGCCCTCATGCCAGATCATGTGCTGCAGGTAGAGGAGAGGATGATCGTAGTGCTGGCGCATCGGTTCGCCTGACGCGATGCGGCCCTGCACCGCCCGGCGCACGGCCTCGGCGCTGCGGTCCAGCTCCTCGGCTATGCGGTCGGTGTTGCCTTCGCTGAGCCACTCCCGGAGGGGCAGCGG
Source organism: uncultured Acidobacteriota bacterium (assembly GCA_963825195.1). GTDB lineage: Bacteria > Acidobacteriota > Terriglobia > Terriglobales > Acidobacteriaceae > Palsa-343. The sequence continues at coordinate 2,487,051 of CAWGSD010000001.1, read as the reverse complement.
GCCGGCGAACTCGGGCGCATCTTCGGAGAGGAAGATCAGCCGAACATAGTGCATGTGTGTGAACATCTGCGCGACGGAGGGACTGGTGGGCAGGACGCGGGCCTCGAGGCCGCCGGACGGCAGGGCACGGAGCAGATTGACGAGGATGCGATTGTTGCGATCCCAGGAGTCGAGTATCACCTCGAGCAGGCTGTCGTCGTCGGCTGGCACCCTGACCTCCTTCTGCTTACGGTGAGTCCTCCGCCATCATACGATGCGGCTGAGATGGGGTGTCGCTGGTTCCGGTGTGTGGCCGCGGACGGGCATACGACGGCCAGGACGTGGCCGCCGGAACTCCTGAAAGAAGCTCCCAGGACTGCTGACAAAACGATCCTGGGAGCCGGCGTGCTACGCCGCAGCAGGCGGTCCGAACCAGGTGGTCAGCGCGTCAGCGAGCCCCGCCTGGGCCGGGTCTCCCACCCAGGCCACATATCCGTCGGGCCGAATCAACACGGCGTTGGGAGCGGTGACCGCCCCAAGTGCGGGAAGCTCCCACGGACCAGCGTACGTGGCGTCGATCCGCTGAACGCGATCCGCCCATGGACGGATATCGAAGCCGCCGGGCTCGCCGAGGTTGAGCAGCACCGGCCGGGCCTCATGCAGCAGCGCGAAGACCCGCAGCGGGCCGTTGGCGGTAGTCAGGTCGAGGTCGGGCATGCGGCGGCCGAGCAGCGGGTGGCCTTCGCCGAGGTCGTAGTGAATGGCCAGACCGGTCATCATGGCGGCGTACCGTTTGCGTGGCTCGTCCATTTTGAGGAGTTCGGCAACAGCCTCCCATGCGGCCCTGGAGCGATCATCGCGGCGCATCAGGGCGACCTGCGCCAGCGTGTTCTGCAGAACGAGGGCGGCGACGGGGTAGCGCTCGGCGTGATAGCTGTCCAGCAGGCACTCGGGCGACGTACCCCCGACCACACGGGCCAGCTTCCATCCCAGGTTCACCGCGTCCTGAACGCCGAGATTGAGACCTTGTCCGCCCGCCGGATAATGCACGTGCGCGGCGTCGCCCGCCAGCAGGACCCGCCCTTTGCGATAGGTTTCCGCCTGACGCGCCGCATCGTTGAAGCGCGTGATCCAGACCGGACTGTGGACCCCGTAGTCCGTGCCATAGACGCCGATGAGCCCCTCGCTGAGATCGCCCAGGGTCGGTTCGCCCGCGCGGCCGAGCTCCTTTTCGGTCACCATGACCCGAACCAGGCCGTTCTCGTCCAGCTTGCTCAGGCCATGCACGCCGGCGGCGTCGTGGCGCATGCCCCACTCCGGCTCCTCGGCCAGCTCGACCTCGGCGAGCATGTGGCTGACCGTTGCATCCCAGCCTGGGAATGCGATGCCGGCTGTCTTACGGACCACGCTGCGCCCGCCGTCGCACCCAACGAGATATTGGGCGCGCAGCGACTGACCGTCGGACAACTCGACGTCGACGCCGGTGTCGTCCTGGGCGAAGCCAGTCACCTCGCGTTCGCGATAAACCGGGAGGTTCAACTCTTCGATCCAGCCAGCGAGGATGCGTTCAAAGTGCTTCTGCCACAGCGCGAGCCCATAGTTGTGCCGGGTCGGAAAATCGCTGATGTCCAGCGGAACGTGGGCGAACCCGGCGGTCTGCATCGGCTTTCCCGCGGCGAGGAAGCGATCGGCGATCCCGCGCTGATCGAGAATCTCAATCGTGCGCGCGTGCAGGCCGCCCGCGCGCGAGCCCTCCAGCTCCGCGCTCGCGCGCCGCTCGACAATCGCGACATCGACGCCCGCCAGCGTCAACTCGCCTGCCAGCATCATCCCCGTCGGACCCCCTCCGGCAATCACTACCGCATGCTCGGTCATTGAATGTCTCCCGTTTCCATAAGTTTTGGCTTCGGCCCCAGGGTCTGGCCGACTCGTGCGACTCTACGGCACACCTCGGGGCTGGCGGCAAGCCCCACGGCGGCCTATATACTGGTATTGGCAGAGGAGCGAGGTACTCTTCTTTCGTTCCTGCGCGGTGGACGGCCCCGTCCTTAGCGAAGCGGCGGCGACAGTGAGGGGCCCGGGAAGATTCCCCGTCGGCCTGGGGAAGCAGCCGCCGAACAGGTTCTTCCCCTCTTCAGTGAAGTCGGCTCAAACAGAGCCTGGAACATCCAGAGCCCGGACCGTCCAGAGCCCGGAGTATCGCCATTCCCGTTGGGGGGCGCGCTCCGGGGACGCGCCCTAACTCTCATAGAGCCGACCCACTCCAGCCAATCCAACGTTCCCAGCCAGCACGTTCAGACTGCGGAGGAGAGCGGTTGTTTTCGGAAGGACCGCGTTAGTGATGGTGGCCGAATGACAGCTTCTTTCAGCGTGCTCTGGTACCGTAGTGGTTTCAGAACAGAAGGAGGTTCGAGATGCCACTGCCCCAGGACGAACGCATCGTTGCGCTCGCCAACGATTTGCTGCCACAGTTCGATCAGCTCTTTGGTCTGCATCCCGGCTTTCGGCCGGCCCACGCCAAGGGCCTGATGCTGACCGGCACTTTCCAACCAGCGGCGCAGGCGCAGTCGCTGACCCGGGCTCCTCATGCGGTGCGCGCGTCGACACCGGTCACGGTCCGCTTCTCCAACTCAACCGGGCTGCCGCAGATACCCGACAATGTGCCGGACGCGAATCCGCGGGGACTGGCGATTCGATTCAATCTCGCGGAGCACGTGCATACCGACATCGTGAGTCATTCCACTAACGGATTTCCGACACGGGACGGCAACCAGTTTCTGGAGTTCCTGCGCGCTGTGGCCGCCAGCGGACCGGATGTTCCCTCACCCAAACCGGTCGAACAGTTTCTGGGTTCTCATCCGGCAGCGCTGGCCTTTGTGCAGGCGCCCAAGCCGTTTCCGTCGAGCCTGGCGCGCGAGACTTACTTCGCTGTAACCGCGTACGCCTTCACCAATGCGGCCGGGCAGACGAAGTTTGGGCGGTATCGCATCGTGCCGGTGTTGGGCAACGACTATCTCAGCGAGCAGCAGGTGGCGCAGCTTTCCCCGAACTACCACTACGATGAACTGGCTGAACGCGTGGCAAAGGAGCCGATCCGGTTCCGGATTGTGGTCCAGTTGGCCGACGCGGGCGATACGGTGGATGACGCCACGGTTCAATGGCCGGAGAGCCGGAAGACGGTAGATCTGGGAACGATTGAGCTGACCGCGGTGGTGCCGGACACGCTGGCACAGCAGAAGCAGATCATCTTCGATCCGATTCCGCGCGTGGATGGGATTGAGCCGTCGGGCGATCCACTGCTGGAGCTGCGCGCTGCCATTTATCTGCTGAGCGGAAGGCGGCGGCGCGCCGCGAAGGGGTAGGAGCAGCGGCGTCGGCTACTCCGATGATGGCTTTGCCTGGGGGGCAGGCTGCGGCGACCCTGCGGTGCGCGTAAACATCTGCAACATGCCTTCCAGGAACGCAAAGAACACATCCACGGCATAGCCCACCAGAAAAGCCAGCGCGAGCGGTGGGATCGAGGCACCTGCGTTGATCGTGAAGTTGTTGAACAGACCTACGACTGCACCGCCGATGGCTGCGATCAGGAAGCGGGCTGAATTCACCTCGGAAGGTACGAAGGTCCGGTTGGTGATCTGCTGTTCAAAGGTGCGCAGCAGATAGGCGCAGGTTCCCAGCAGGGCGTAGAGCACAGGCAGAATGCAGGTGGTCATCGCGCCGTAGAAGAAGGACTCCTCGTCGAGCAGATTCTGCGCGAAATAACGGATGTCCTGGTACAGCGTGGTGCGGTCCTGCGCGGCCCGGGCGAGGTTGGGCAGGCCTGCGGGCAGCTGGAAAACCTGATGCAGTTTGGCGGGATCTTTGCGGATCGCATGGCAGGGGTCCGGGTCGCTGTTGGGCACCAGCATTTTCAGCTGGCGGGCGCGGGCGTCGATGGAGCGGATGGTGGTGGCGTATTGCTGGAGTTCGGTGATGACGTCATTCGCGTTGACGCCGGAGGGAATGGGCGCGGGAGCTGCCGGGGGAAAGGGAACGCAGGGCGCAATCGGCGCTTCGGGACCGGGATTCTCCTGGGGATAGCCGAGCTGGGTCTGCAGCTTGACCGCGAAGTCGTTGGCGGTGGCGATGTCGTTGCGGATAGTGGTGGAGATGGCTGAGGCCAGGAAGCTGGCTACGGAAAAGGGAACGATGAAGATAGCGAGCCAGATGGCGACCTTCAGATAACTGCGCACCGTGGGCACGGTGTCGTCGCAACAGGCTCTGAGGCTGGCGGCGGTGACGGGCTTGACCAGGGCGGCGAGAGTGGTGAGAGCTGCGATGAGATTCGCCGCGGTTTGCTCAGTCCATCCATTGCCGGCCGCCGCCGATCTCGCTTCGAGGACGTGATCCCGCGTAGCTTCGTCGACGGCGATACCGGACTCTGCGGCGTAGTGGAGCAGCCGTTCGGCGTCACCCAGCGCGTCGTTGAGATAAACGGGCGGGATGGTAAGAACCGGTGAATGAGGATGGCCGTCGCTCTCAGGGATGAGCGGCGCAGCCAGTGTGTCCACGGAGTCGGGCGTGCTCCCGTTTGCAGGCTCCGCCATGTCGCCCCCCTTTCAACCTCCGTAGCATCAGGTCCGGATGCCAGCGCACATCGTACTGCCGGGAGCATGGGGGGAACAAAGAGAATTTTGACTTGGCAGCGGAGGGCGAGGCTGGGCGCCGGCGTCGCGCCCCGCTCAGGCTTGCGATGTGGCCTGCAGGTTGGTGGGCAGGAGGATGCGGAAGACAGTGCCGGGGTCGCGGTGAGTACGGGTGCGGAATCGGATGGACCCGCGGTGCTTTTCGACGATGCCTTTGGTGATCCAGAGTCCGAGGCCGGTGCCGACTTCACGCTTGGTGGTGAAGAAGGGGGCGAACAGGCTCTTGCGCACGGAGGCGGGGATGCCGCTGCCGCGATCGCAGACGAGGATGCTGACGGCCGGGTCGCCGGCGGGAAGGCACGCCCCGCGCACGCGCACCGTGATGGCGCCCGGTGTGGGGGAGGCATCGATGGCATTGACCAGCAGGTTGGAGAGGACCTGGCGGATCTCGCCGCGCTGGCCGAGGAGGTGCAGCGAGCCGCGGAAGTCAAGGACACAGTCAATGCGGCGCGACTGCAGGCGGCGCTGAAAAATAGCGACGACATCGTGGATCGCTTCGCCGAGATCGACGCGAACGGGCCTGGAAGTGTCGCGATAGAAGCCGAGGGTCTGCTGCGCGATTTGGGAGACGCGGCGCAGTTCCTGATCGGCAATGTCGAGCTGTTCGCGGATCTCGGGTGCGGCGGCGGGATTGGTACGCGCCAGGAAGATCAGATTGGTGACCGCTTCGAGGGGATTATTGATCTCGTGGGCGATGGTGGCGGCCATGCGGCCGGTGGCGGCGAGCTTTTCACTGTCGCGCAGGGCCTGCTCCTGCAGCTTGCGGGCGGTTATGTCCTGGACGGTGCCGATCATGCCGGTGATGCGGCGGCTGTCGTCACCGTCAAAGAGGGTCACGCCGTGGGCGAGAATCCAGCCGACGCCGCCGTCTTTGCGCTGGATGCGGTATTCGCCGGTGTAGGTGCCGCCCGTTTCGATGGAGCGGCGCAGGGCGGCGGCAATGAGCTCGCGGTCTTCGGGCACCACCACCTGCTCGCGGATCTCGGTGCGGGTGACGGGGCGGTGGGCCTCGCGTTCGTAGATGGCGGCGGCGCGGTGGTCGAGGTCGAGAAGATCGGTTTCGCGGTTCCAGGTCCAGGTGCCGAGCTGGCCGGCATCGAGGGCGAGGCGGAGGCGGCGGGCGTTTTCCTGGCGGGCCCGGTCGTCTTCCATGGCCTGAGTGACATCGCGGAAAAAGATGGCGATGCCTTCTTCCGTAGGAAAGGCGCGAATCGAGAACCAGCCGCCGAGCGGAGGGTAGAACTCAATGAACTCGCGGGGCTGGCGATCGTTCATGACCCGGTGGTACTCGTGATGGAAGCGGGAATCGACGGCTTCGGCAAAGACCTGCCAGAGATTTTGACCGAGCAGATCGCGGCCGCCGGCGATGAGCCGGACGGCACGCTGACTGATGTAGCGGATGATCCAGCCGCGATCGAGGAGCACGACGGCATCGGAGGTGGTTTCGAGTACCTCACGGACGCGCTGGGCTTCCTTCTTCTGCTGCGCCTGGGCTATCTGGGCATCGTGAATCCTGCGTGTGAGCTGTTCGCGAAGGCGGAAGTTATCGATGGCGACGGCGGCCTGGGCAGCGACCGTCTGCACCAGATCTTCGGATTCTTCGACGAAAACATCAGCATCGGCGTGGCCGAAGAACAGGCCGCCCAGCACTTCCCCGGAGCGGGAGACGACGGAGACGGCAAGATAACTGCGGACAGGGAGATGGCCCTGGGGCATGCCATAGTGGGGGCCGCTTTTGCCGTACCGAGGATCGCGGGTGATATCTGCGGAGCGGACGACTCCCTGGCCGGCGAAGGTGGGGCCGAAGACCTCGGTGTTGCGAGCCATGGGGAAATGGGCGAAATGCTCGGCGGGCACTCCGGACAGGGTGTAGAGGAGATAGCTTTCACCGGAGGCGTCCATGACGTTGTAGAAGAAGGCGCCGAACTGGGCGCCGCAGAGCTCGCGGCCGGCGTCAGTGGCAGCCTGTACGATTTTGCGGAGGTCGCGCTCCTGGGCGAGAAGCAAACCGGTCTGGATCAGCAGTTGCTGGGAGCGCGTAGAGGACGCTGCCTGGGTCCCAACGGGGGTACGGATGGATTCCACTGATTGACCCTTCTGGAGCGGGCGCGTTCTCTGGCCAGAAACAAACCATCATTTACCCGTCGTGCTGAGAGCGGCTGATCTTAGCCGCCAAGGCAATGGGATGAAGCCGCGCGGGCAAACGTTGCCCGTCTGGCAATTGCGTGACGAGCCAGGTTACGCCATTCGGCGCCAGGCCCGGCGTTGCGGCAACGGGGGCGCAGCGCCGGGACAGGACCAGGGGTGCGGAGCGGTGCCGAATTAGAATCGCGGGGGCAAAGCGGTAGCCTGGTTGACGGGGACCACCTTCCAGTCTGCGAAGGCCAGTACGTAGAGCATGACGAAGTTGACCAGGGGAACGATCATGAGGACGCTGAGCCACGGAGAGAAGCCGGCCTTCTTCCAGATCATCCAGTAAGGGATGACGAGGACGATGATGAAGACGAGGCCGAGGACAGGCAGGAGAGTGAGCATAGCAGTCAGCATGTGGACAGTGTGCGGATCCATCATCAGTGCACCTCGGAGATGAGTTCGGTTGGGGCCAGATTATACCGGGGCGGGGTGATTGCCGCAGAGCACCCCGGGTGGGTCCGGAATCTTCTGGACAGCTGCGTACCGTTCCTTCATCTCCCCTGCCGCTCATTCAGCGATGCAAAGGTGGCACTTTTGCTATCTGTTCAGGCGCAGTTACTTATTCCGCGTGCAAACCTGGCGGAGACTTCGCGGTCACCATGGCCAGCACGAGGCAGGCGGCGATGAGGATTTCGGCCATGACGGGGCCGAGGAAGAAATACGTATTCGAGTTGACGGCCAACGCCAGATAGGCGATGGAGAAAGTGGCGAGGATGGGGCGCAGGCGGGGCGCTCCGGATTTGGCAAGTGCGGCCAGTTGCCAGAAGACGATGGCTTCGGCGGTGAGGAAGATGGTGAGGCTGAGGCCGAAGCCGCGGTAGTAATCCCAGAAGCTGCGCATGTGGCCCATGGCCAGAAAGCGATTGGTTTGCATGGCCAGCACAGCCGCGGCGGCCGGCCCCGGCGATGGTTTGCCGAAGACGCCGCCGACGGTGTGCAGCACGGCGTGCAGCAGGGTGAGAAAGGCGGCGATGCGCAGGAAGGTGGCGGATTTTCTCATCGTTCCCCCTGTGCAGATTTGGCGTAGAGAGCCAGAATGAGGTCCCAGGCGCCGGGGCCGTCGAAGAGGGCGCGCAGTTGCTCCCAGCCTTCGCCGTGGCGTTCCAGGTGGCTGTGCACAAGCTCGACGAGGGTGACGGCGGGCCTTTCGGCGGTGAAGCGAATCTCGACCTGGCTGGCGCGGGCGGGGTCGGGATCGAACTTCCATTCGGGCTGATCGTGGCCGGGGCCAACGTGCCAGGAGAAAGCGACGCGATGGGGCGGGTCCCAGGCAAGAACTTTACCCCAGTCGCACAGTTGGCCGAGGGCATTGCGCTCGTACCAGCGGCCACCGACGCGGGGCTCGATGAAGATGGCTTCGAAGGGCGTGGTGCCGATGTGGTGCGTGGCGGGCCACCAGGTTTCCATCTGCTCCACGAAGACGCTGAAGGCGCGGGCGATGGGCGCCTGGACGCGCACGCTTTTACGGACGACGGCTTCTGCGACGGGACTGGGCATGAGTTTTCTCGCTTGCGGGTGATTTTTCTGCTGCTGCCTGAAACGCGCTGAGCGCGCGGGTCCACATCTGGTCGAAGTGGGCGCGCAGGCGGGCGACGCCTTCGGGATCGAGCTGATAGAGGCGGCGGGTGCCGGCGCGGCTGTCCGTGACGAGGCCCGCGTCCTTGAGGACGCGCAGATGCTGGGAGACGGCGGGGCGGCTGACCGGGAGGGCGCGGGCCAGTTCGTTGACGGCGACGGGGCCGTGGGCCAGCTTCTGAAAGATGGCCATACGGGTGGAGTCGCCGAGGGCGTCGAGGCCGGCTTGTAGGTAAGCGTCCACTTACGGTAAGTGAACACGAACCGATGGGGGATTGTCAACGGAAAGCAGAGCACAGAGCCCAGAGCGAAGGGCGCAGAGCACAAGCGGGTGAGGGCCTTCCATGAAGGCCCTCACCCGCGCGTTCTTGGCGGCCCAGCTTATGTTATGTCGTCGGTGTCAAAGGGGCTTTTGATAGCGACGCCGTGGACCTGGCTGACCAGGTCGCGGACCACATCTTCAAGCTGGCGCTGGCTTTCGATGACGGCGCTCATGGCCTGGAGCTCGTCGGGATCCTCGATGCGTTCGAGGAGGACGACGGCGTGGGCCTGGGCGGTGCCGTCGGCGCTGAGGCCTTCAGGGGTTTTGGCCTTAATGCCGACGTTGGCGTGGTCGACGTCGAGCAGGTCGGCAACGTGGGCGCGCATGTCACCGGAGAGGGGACCGATTTTGGGGGCAGCGAGGATGAGCGTGGTGTCGACGTTGACGATGCGGTAGCCGGCGGTCTGAATCTCCTCGAGGGCGAGCTTGAGGAAGATCGAGGAATCGGCGTTCTTCCAGCGCGGGTCGCCGGGCGGAAAGAAGCTGCCGATATCACCGGCGGAGACGGCGCCGAGCAGGGCGTCGGTAATGGCGTGAAGGAGCACATCGCCGTCGGAGTGGCCGGCGAGGCCCTCGGAGTGTTCGATGCTGAGGCCGCCGATTTTGAGCGGGACGCCGGGTTTGAAAGCGTGCGAGTCAAAGCCGTAGCCGATGCGGATGTCCATAAGCTGATCCGTGGGAGGGCAGGGTTGGGGTGCAACATCAGGGTATATCAGGGGAAGGGACAGCGGTTAAGGGAAGCGGGTAGCTGCTGGCTGGTAGCCGGTAGCTGGAAGCCGGTAGCGTGCCAGCGGTCTGCACGCTCTCTGCTCTTCGCCAGGCGCCAGGCGCTTGTGGCCAACACCCACCGCTTCTTCGCCAACGTTAATCAGGCCGCTTGAATTGCCAAACTCCGCGTGCCAACTACTCAAGCTAAACGCGATCCGCTACCGGCTGCCCTTCAGATATGGCAGCTGAGGGCGCCTCGTTTTTCGAGGTATTTCTGGTGGTAGTCCTCGGCGCGCCAGAAGGTCTGGGCGGGAACGATCTGGGTGACGATGGGCTTCGCGAAGCGCTTCTCCACGGTGAGGCGGGCGATGGCGGCTTTGGCGGCAGCTTCCTGTTCAGGGGAGTGGAAGAAGATCGCGCTGCGATATTGCGTGCCCCAGTCGGGCCCCTGGCGGTTGAGTTGGGTGGGATCGTGGAGTGAGAAGAAAGCGTCGAGGATCTGCTCGTAGGTAATCTTCGCGGGATCGTAGTCGATCTCGACGGCTTCGGCGTGGCCGGTGCGGTCGGTGCACACGTCGTGGTAGGTGGGGTTGTCGAGCTGACCGCCTTCGTAGCCGACAGCGGTAGCGGTGACGCCAGGGAGCTGCTGGAACTGGGCTTCGACACCCCAGAAACATCCGGCGGCAAATGTGGCTTTGGCCATGGGAACCTCTCGGCGATTAGATTCACGACCGAGGATACAGGACGCTCTTTCGGAGGGCGGCGCTGCCGGATCTCCTTTATCCCCCGACCGCTTCTATCCCGCGCCACGTTGCTGACGCGGCAACGGTCGTTTGCGCTGGCCGGCGACCAACTGCCAGGGTCCAGCGCAAAGAACCTGGACCGCGGCTTCAATGGTGCAGTAATTCGGCGATGGATTCCGCGTCCTCGAAGACCGTGGAGTGGGTGAGCCGGCGAAATTTCTCAGCCTCGGCGGCACGAGCGGCTTCGACATCGTGAACGCGCTTCTCGGCGTCGACGCCGAGAATGAGGCGGGTGGGGACATCGTCCTGACTGGCGAGATGGACGATGAGGTCGGCGATTTTGCGGGGGTCGCCTTCCGACCGGCCTTCAATGCTGCGCAGCAGCTTCATGATGGTGCCGACGGAGGCCTCGTAGTCGGGGAGCAGCTGGGGTGAGTCCTGGCCGGCGCGACGCGCCCAGTTGGTGCGAATACCGCCCGGCTCGAGGGTACAGACTTTGACCCCGAAGGGCGCGACTTCCGAGGCCAGAGCGTCGCTGAAGCCGCCGACCGCCCACTTGGCGGCGTGATACGGCGTGTTGCCGGCGATGGCCATACGGCCTCCGATGGACGAAATCTGAAAGATAAAACCGGAGCGCTGACGGCGCATGACGGGGAGGGCGGCGCGGGTGGTATAGACGACGCCGTAGAAGCAGGTGTCGACCACGGCCTGGAAGTCCTCGGAACTGATTTGCTCGAAGGGGGCGAAGTGGCCGTAGCCGGCGTTGTTGACGAGGACGTCGAGGCGGCCGAAGGTGTCGACGGCAGCCTGAACGGCCTGGCGGGCTGCGCTCTCGTCGCGGACGTCGAGGGGGACGGGGTGTACGCGGCTGCCGTATTGGGCAACAAGGGGCGCGAGTTCATCGGGGCGGCGTGCGGCAGCAACGACGCTGTCTCCGGCGGCGAGTGCGGCTTCGGCGATGGAGCGGCCGAGGCCGTTGCCGCTGCCGGTAATGAGCCAAACTTTGGGCATGGAAAGAATCCTCCTGGGGATAAGATTCATGAATGAGTGAGTAGTTGCTCATTTATTCCGAAACTGCAAGCCCAGGCTCGCGGGGGCAGGCGGGCGCGGACTTAGCGGAAGGCGCGCCAGAGAATTTTGAAGGCGCGCTCGGTGAGCTGGCTTCGGCGGCGCGGCTCTTTGGTGATGAATTCTATGGTGGCCTCCTGCATGGCGGCGATGGTAGCGGCGGCAAAGCCGTCCGGCAGACCGCGCAACGAGGGGCGGCGACCGAGCTCGGTGAGGGTGGCCTCGATGGTGTCGCGATCGGGAGCGGTGGCGGCGCGGGTCGCGGAGGTGATGAGGTCGGAAACGTTCAACTGCACGGACGCTTTGCGTTTGGCGGGGAATTCGAGGGCCCAGTCGAGATAACTCGACCAGATATGCCAGGCGCGGCGCTCGAGGCTGGCCTTGTGAGGAAAGCCGACGTTGATGCGCCGGTAGACTTCGAGCTTGAGCTCGAGATAGAGAGTGTTGAGCAGCTCTTCCTTGTTGGCGAAGTAGGTGAAGAGGCTACCCTCGGCGACGCCGGCGCGTTTGGCGATGCGAGCGGTAGGGGCGCTGATGCCGGTTTCGGCGATTTCCTGCGCGGCGGCCTCGAGAATGGCCGCGCGTTTTTCAGGACTCCGGAGTCTGGCCATGTTCAGGAATGAGAGTACATGGGAGGAGCACAGGGGGATAGGGGAGAGCGGTCGCTCAGGGGTTAAAGCCCTGAACCGTGCTGTTGTTAACAGCACGGCTGAAGCCCAACCATGCCTTCGTTACACGTCGTTGCCGAGGTGGAAGATGGGCTCGACGCCGGTGGCTCCGGTGAGGAGGGCTTCTTCCTCCTGGGCGTCGAGGGGTTTGTAATTCTGGGCGACATCCATGGCGAGCCGGAAGTAGCGTTCGTCCCCGGGCGGGATGGCGGCGGTGATGGGGTGGTTGAGGGTCCAGCGCAGGCCCATGGAGGCTTCGTGGGGGAAGCCGGCAGGCCGATACCAGCATTTAGGCTCGGGGTGATTCTGTTTCTCGGCGGCGGGCCAGACGGTCTTGGCCATGCTCTTGAGGCAGAGGATGCCGACCTGCTTCTGACGGGCGGTCTCGACGATTTGGGGGCCGAATTTGGCCTGGGTCCAGAGCACGAAGCTGAGGGGGAAGAGGACGGTGTCGAAGTTATAGCGGTTCATGGCCGCGACGGCGGTTTCCTGGGAGTGGACAGAGAAGCCGATGTAGCGGATTTTGCCTTCCTTCTTCGCGGCCTCCATGGTTTCCATGGCGCCGCCGGGGCCGAGGATCTTGTCGAGTTCCGCCATTTTGGTGACGCCGTGGAACTGGTAGAGGTCCACGTGATCGGTCTTGAGCAGCTGCAGGGAATTTTCCAGCTGTTTGCGGCAGCCGTCGCGGGTGCGGTCTTCGGCCTTGCAGGCGAGGAAGACGCGGTTGCGATAGGGGGCGAGGGCCGGGCCGAGGCGCTCCTGCGCATTGCCGTAGCTGGGGGCGATGTCGAAGTAATTGATGCCGCGGTCCACGGCTTCGGAGACGATGTTGGAGGAAGCGCCGGGGGTCTCATCCATGACGACGATGCCGCCAAAGCCGATGATCGAGAGCTCCTCGCCGGTTTTGCCCAGCTTGCGGCGGGCAATGGGATGGGTGGGGGAGGCGTGCAATTTGTCGGCAGCGGCCGCGGCGGCGGCAGTGATGGCGGCGTTCTTGAGGAAATCGCGGCGCTTCATGGTCTGACCTCTCGGGAGGGAATGGCGAGCCCTGCGTGCTTAATATTCTGGCACGAATTGGCGCGGGGAGGGGAGGCGCGGCGCCGCGGGGTGCCAAACCAAAGTGGGTCTTCTCGGAATTTTCATCGAGGCGTCACAAAAGGCCGACCGGGAGAGGGCGGAGATATGAGCTTCGGGGGGGCATCAGGTTTCCTTCAGCCCTCATGTTCACTCAGACCGATGGGCGGCGGCGGGGCGACCGACTGGATGAGGAGGCGGGGCGGCGTTTGCGGTCTGGTCGATTCTGCCTCTCCAGCGTGGCGGGGCGCTCTCGGCGGCCTGGCTGGGGCGGCGTTTCCGGGCGAGATGTCCGCACTGGTCTGTCACCGGCTTTGGCGTCGTTCCGACGGGATGGGCGTCCCCGACGGGCCTGGCCGTCGGCGGAGGGTCGAGGGCGCCCTTTGCCGGCTGCGGCCCGCCGCAGCTGGTCCACCTCTTCGAGGGTCAGCTCGCGGTGGCGGCCGGGTTCGACGTCCAGAACCAGCGGCCCATAGCCGATGCGCCGAATCTTTTCGACGTGATGGCCGATTTCCTCGAACATTTTCCGGATCTCGCGGTTGCGGCCTTCGATGAGAATCATCTCGTACCAGGGGTTTTCGGCGTCGCGCAGCAGGCGGATGCGGGCCGGAGCGGTCATGACGCGGGCCTGGGGACGGGGTGCGCGGGCAGCACTTTCGACGTGCGCGCCGTGGCGTCCCGATTCGCGCCCAGCCCTGAGATCGGCCTGGCGGGGCGGTTTGATCTGAGTGTCGCGATCGATCATGATGCCGTGACGCAGCTGGTTGATGGCGGACTCGGCGGGGTGACCGCTGACCTTGACAAGGTAGGTTTTTTCGACGCGGGCGGCGGCGCGGGTGAGGGCGTTGGCCATCTCGCCGTCGTTGGTCATCAGCAGGAGCCCTTCGCTGGAGTAATCGAGGCGGCCGACCGGGAAGACGCGCTCGCCGCCTTTCATCAGTTCCAGGACAGTGGGGCGGCCTTCGGGATCGCTGACGGTCGTGACGTAGCCTTTCGGCTTGTTGAGGGCGAAGTAGCGGTGGCGTTCGGGGCCGTGGAGCAGCTTGCCGTCAACGCGGATGTGGTCGCAGGCGGGATCGGCCTTGCTGCCCAGTTCGGTGACGGTTTGGCCGTTGACCTGGACGCGGCCCTGGGAGATCAGCTCCTCCGCCTTGCGCCGGGAGGCGACACCGGCGGCAGCGATGATTTTCTGCAGGCGCTGCTCCGATGCCTTCGCGTCAGCGGAGGGAAGCCGGGCAGGACGCGACTCGGTTTCTGATTTGGATCGCGACCTGGATCTTGATTTTGATCCTGATTCTGCCTGCGGCTGGGTTTGTGACTCTGGCTCTGATTCGGTCATCGCTGGTGCTCCTCAGCCGCAGCGGCTGCGCTGTCCTCCTCAGAGGGAGGCATGGGATCGCCGCTGCCGGGCCCGGCGGCATCGTGCTCCGAGGTTGGAGCCAGCTCGTCGGGGTCCTGCGCGGACAGCGATTCGTCGGCGATCTCGGCCGGCTCTGGCTCAGCGGGCGGCTCGTCGATGGGTGGCTCTGGCTCTACCGGCTGCGGCTCGGTGACAGGGGGCTCCGGCGGAGCCGGATCGCCGGCAGGGGCTTTCTCGGCGTCGGCCTCGACATCTGTTTCGGGGCTGATTTCAGGGCTCGTTTCGCCGCTGCTTTCGGCGTTCTCTTCGACGGCGGCTATCTCATTTTGGGCGAAGGGGAGTTCCTCGCCGGCCTCTTCGGGCTCGCTCAACTCGCCTGCCATCTTCTCGAACTCCTCGATGGAGGGAAGCTCGTTGAGGTCTTTGAGGCCGAAGCGGAGAAGGAATTCCCTGGTGGTCTTGTAAAGGATGGGGCGGCCGATGACCTGCTTGCGGCCGGCGGTGGTAATGAGCTTGCGGGCGACAAGGGAGCCCAGGACACCGCCGGAATCGACGCCGCGGATCTCACCGATCTCGGGGGCGGTGACGGGCTGCTTGTAGGCGATAACCGCCAATGTTTCAAGTGCCTGGAGGGAAAGCTTCATGGGCGGCTTGAGGCTTTTGACGAAGGCGCGAACGGCGTCGTGGTACTCAGCCCGCGTGGCGAAGCGGAAGCCTCCGGCGATCTCCCGGATCTCGAGGCCGCTGTCGGCGGCGGAGTAGTCGGCGATGAGCTCATCGATCAGGGCGCGGATCTCGGCGCGGACTTCGCGGTCGAGGGCCCGCGCAGCTGCGCGCTGAGCGATCTCCGCTTCGCGCTCATCCTCCATGGGGAGGGATGCTGGCGTGTCGGCCGGATTCGATGCTGCTTCGGTCGGCATATGAGAGGCGGGAACCGGTGGATGTGTCTCAGGAGGCAGTTCCTGGTTGTTTTTTCTGCCTGGCGTGAGCGATTCGGTGGGCTGCTGCAGGAAAGGCTGGGGCTCGCCAGCAAAGTCGGGCGTGGCAACTTCGGCGTCGGCGGAATTTTGGGCCGCCGATTCAGAGGGAACTGCGCGTTCGGCGGACTGCGCTTCGCGCTCGTCTTCGCGTGCGAGCGATTCGCCGGGTTCTGATTCGGAGGCGGGCTTCGCTTCGGTGGCAGGTTCCGAGGCAAGCACCTCGTCGATGACGGCCGGGGCTTCCATGGGCGCATCCGGATCGGCAATAGGCTCGGCGGCGGTGAGGCGGGCAGCGCGGCTGGCGAGGGCTTCTTCGCGGAAGAGCGTGGAGAGCTGGGCCAGCGTGACTGGTTCTTCAGCGGCGTAGATGACGGCTTCGATTCTTGCTTTGAGACTCATCGATGAATGGGGAGTGCGGGCGCCGGGGAAAGAAAACGGCGCTGCTTCGATAGTACCGAAGTGCCGTGGATTGGTGGAGGTGTAACGCCCGGCTCAGGGCGCGGGAATCCTGCAAACCCCAGACCGAGGGATTCTTCCCCGGCCGGTTCCGAACATACCGGTGACGAATCGCCTGGCATCGAATACATCAATTCGAAGGACGAACGCAGCAGGCGTACAGTCCATGGAGGGCGCAAAATAACGCGGAGGTGTTCTCATGGCTGAATCTTCTGATCTTCGGCTGACGAAACTGCCGCTCAACAACGGGAGCAGTTACATACCCGCGCTTGGCTTTGGCACCCTGATTCCCGATCCGGCCGTGACCATCACCGCGACCAGAGACGCGCTGGAAGCCGGATTTCGGCACTTCGATTGTGCGGAGCGATACCGGAACGAGCGCGAGGTGGGCGAGGCGTTGCAAACAGGACTTGCCGCCGGGGAGATCGCGCGCAAAGACATTTTCGTTACCACAAAGTTGTGGAACACGAATCATCGGCCCCAGCGTGTCGAACCGGCATTCGAGGCGAGTCTGGACAGACTCAGGCTCAGCTATCTGGATCTTTACCTCATTCATACTCCGTTTGCCTTTCAACCGGGAGACGATCAGGACCCGCGCGATCAAAACGGCAATGTCCTCTACGACGACGGAGTGACTTTGCTCCACACATGGAAAGCAATGGAAAGTCTCGTTGACGGCGGCAGGTGCCGGGCCATCGGACTGTCAGACATCAGCTTGAACGAATTGTTGCCGATCTATGAATCCGCAAGAATCAAGCCAGCCGTGGTCCAGGTCGAAGCCCATCCGTATCTGCCGGAAACGGAGCTTCTGGAATTCTGCAAAGAGAAGGGGATTGTGCTCTTGGCTTTCGCGCCGCTGGGTCACGGAATGAGACCTGGGCTGCTCGAAGATCCAGTCATTGCCGCCATCGCCGCCCGACTTGGAAAGACGCCGGCACAGGTGCTGCTGGCATGGGCGGTGCAGCGCGGCACGGCGGTACTGACCACACCCAAATCTGCCGCTCGCGCGAGGGAGAATTTTGACATCTCCGCCCTTCCGGAAGTCGCGTTGAATGAAATCAATGGCATTCAGACCCGGCAGAGGCTCAACCCCGTGGTGAAGACAGGCGTCCCTGGATTCATTGCACAAGGTGGATGATTATTCACAGACAAACCGCAAATGGCGAGCATTATGGAGCTCCGCCGCGGTAACGTCGTGCCCCGAGACACAGTTTCGCGGATTCTTTCGAGACGCCCGCCTGGCGGAGCCAGTGGGTTCAGCAGATCGTGTGACGCCGCATTGAGATTCCGATCCGCCCCGACAAGTCGGCTCGTTGTACCATTTCGCGGACCGAGCGCGGTTGTGGGTCCTGTCACGGGCAATCCGGAAATCACACGTCGGTAAATAGATCTGCACGGTATTGTCATACCCGTTGTCGCCGCACCGGCCGACCCGTTGAAGCTTTCGAGTGCCGATCGTCAAAAAATTCCGCCCGGGAGTTCCCATAGCCATTCGAGTGGAGTACTATTGCTTCCCATAGCCATTCGAGTGGAGGTGACCCGTGGCCCTCAAGAAACCTCCGGAAGCCGCAGACATCCTGCAGGGAACTCTGGACATGCTGATCCTGCGCACGCTGGTGATGGGACCGGCGCACGGACATACCATTGCGCGGGTGATCGAGAACAGCTCGGAGAACGCGCTCGACGTGGAGCAGGGATCGCTGTATCCCGCGCTGCACCGCCTCGAAGATCGCGGCCTGGTTTCCTCCGCGTGGGGGGTGAGCGAGAACAACCGCAGGGCCAAGTTCTACCGGATCACGAGTGAGGGACGAAAAGAACTCAGGGCAGCCGCGGGCCGATGGCGGAGGATGATGCGCGCCATCGGCCTGATTCTGGGTGAGTCATTCGACTGACGAGCGGGAGGAAAGCAGATGAGCGTACGGCGCTTTACGGATCGCACCAGGAAGGATCAGGATCTTGCCGATGAGATCGAGTCGCATCTTGCCCACCAGCAGGATGAGAACGCGGCGCGCGGCCTTTCGCCGGAAGAGGCGCGGCGCCAGGCGTATCTGCGGCTGGGCAACCCGCGGGTGATCCGCGAGCGGGTGTGGCGCTATCGTTCGCTGCCGTGGCTCGAGGACGCATGGCGCGATTTCCGCTTCGCGCTGCGCTCACTGGCCAAATCGCCCGGTTTCGCGATCATCGCGATTCTTGTCATCGCGGTCGGGATCGGCGTGAATACCGCCGTCTTCTCGGTGGTCAACGCGGTCCTGCTCAAGCCGCTCACCTATCCCGATCCGCAGGCGCTGATGGAGCTGGAGAACACCGGTCCACAAGGGACCTTTCCCGGAGCCAACATACCGAAATTCAACATCTGGCGTCAGCAGACCGGCATTTTCCAGCAGGTCGCGGCTTATGACTTCGGCGGCTCGGGGATGAACATCACGGGAGGCGACCATCCGCAGCAGGCGCAGGGCATTCATGTTTCCGCGGATTACTTTGCCATGTTCGGCGCTCCGGTGATTGCTGGAAGGACCTTCACCTCCGCGGAAGACAGCCCGCACGGCGGCCATGTGACGGTGCTGAGTTACGGCCTCTGGAAAAGCCGTTACGGGGCCAATCCGAGCGCGGTGGGATCGACCATTCAGCTGGACGGTCAGCCTTACCTCATCGTGGGCGTCATTGGCCGGAGCTTCGTGACCGATACGCCGGCAGATCTGTGGGTGCCGTTCCAGTTCGATCTCAATTCGCAGGACATGGCACATTATTTCACCGTCGCGGCGCGCCTCAGGCCAGGCATTACCGTACCGCAGGCCAATGCCCAGCTCCGCCTTGCCGCCGACCAGTATCGCCGCGCCTACGGTGAGCACTCTCTTCCGCCGGGCGGCGGATTTAACGTCGTCTCCCTGCAGGAAGCGGCCATCGGCGATACCCGGTTTCCGCTGCTGGTCCTGCTGGGAGCGGTTGGCTTTGTCCTGCTCATTGCGTGCGCCAATGTCGCCAACCTGCTGCTGGCACGAGCCTCATCGCGCAAGCGCGAATTCGCAACCCGCGCAGCTCTGGGCGCAGGGCGCGGTCAAATCATCCGCCAGCTGCTGACAGAAAGCCTGACGCTCTCGCTGGCCGGGGGCGTGCTCGGCCTGATCTTCGGATTCGCCGGCGTTCGCCTGCTGCTTGGGATCAATCCCGGCAACATTCCGCGCATTGGCGAAGACGGCTCAGGCGTGAGCCTCGATCCCAACATCCTGCTCTTCACGCTCGGCATTTCGCTGCTGACGGGAATTCTCTTCGGGCTGGTTCCGGCCATCAGCGCGTCGCGGCCCAATCTGGCGGCGACTCTCAATGAAAACGGCAGCCGTTCCGGCATCGGCTTTCGCAGCGGCAAGCTGCGCTCGTCGCTGGTGATCGGGGAAATGGCGCTCACGCTGATCCTCGTCATCGGCGCGGCCCTGCTCATCCGAACTTTCCTCAAGCTGCAGGATGTGGATCCCGGCTTCGCGATGCACAACGTGATCAGCATGTCGATGGCGGTCAGCGGCGACCGCTTCCAGAAGACCGCGCCGGTCGCGCAGGTCGTCCACGATGGCTCGGAGCGCGTGCTGGCCGTTCCTGGCGTCCTTGACGTCGGGGTAAGCAATTGCCTGCCGATGGCGGGTGGTTTCGGCATGACATTCGACATTGTGGGCCGGGCCAACGGTAATTCACCCTTCACCGGCGGTGCAGGCTTCTATTCCGTTTCTTCGCGCTACTTCAGCTCGCTCAAAATTCCGCTGCTGCGCGGCCGCAGCTTCACCGAGCAGGACAACGGCTCCGCTCCGCTGGTCGCCATCATCAACCAGGCCATGGCGCGCCACTACTGGCCGAAGGGCGATCCGCTGAAGGACGAGATCCAAATTGGCCCGGGCGCCGGCCCGGCTTTCGCGGAGGGTCCGCGTCAGGTGGTCGGGATCGTGGGCGACACACACGATGGTGGGCCCGACCGCGACCCCTTCCCCATGATGTTTATCCCACTCGCGCAGATGCCCGACCTCGAGACGGCGCTTAACTCGCGCGTGGCGCCGCTCTGGTGGATCGTGCGCAGCCAGGTGGATCCGCGCACACTGGTCGCGCCCATCACGGCCGTTTTGCGCGACGCGAGCAGCGGCCTGCCGGTGGCGCACATCCGCACCATGGAGGAGATCGAGGCCCGCAACACTGCGCGGCAGCGATTCAACATGCTTCTGTTTACTGTTTTCGGAGCTGCCGGCCTGATCATGGCGGCGATCGGCGTCTATGGAGTCTTGTCTTACTCGGTGCAGCAGCGCACCCAGGAAATTGGCGTCCGCATGGCCCTGGGAGCGCAGGCCTCCAGCCTCCGCTTCATGGTCGTGAGACAGGGAATGGCGCTGACGTTCGTCGGCGTGGTTATCGGCATTGGTGGAGCTTTCTGGCTCACGCGTTTTCTCTCCAGCTTCCTCTTCGGTGTTAAGACGCTCGACCCGATGGCCTTCATCGCAACGCCTCTCGCACTGTGTGCGGTTGCCCTGATGTCGACGTGGATTCCGGCGAGACGGGCCACGCGGGTAGATCCCATGACGGCTCTTCGGCTTGAATGAGGCGAGAGCTCAGAGCTCAAAGTACAGAGCTCAGAGTGTCCTGAGGGAAACCTCGGCAAAAGCGTCGCTTCGATCGAGGAAGTTGAACTTCAAAACTTCCTGAAGGACAATTTACGATGGTCTTGATGTGCTGGTCTCCGGGCGCAAGCTGCATGGAGGCGAGATCGTATGAAGGCAACCGTGACCGTCGATCGAGCAGCATCGGACGACTCCGAAAAGCAGCTGAAGGGCTTCATCGACAAATTCGAGCCTAAGTACCAGGCCTTGATCCGCGCGACGCGTAAAGCCTTGCGGAAACGGCTGCCTGTTGCAAACGAACTGGCATACGACAACTACAACTTCTTCGCTCTGGGGTATTGTTCGACGGAACGACCTTCCGATTGCATCGTCTCGATTGCTGCGGGCGCGAATGGAGTGGGGCTGTCCTTCTATCGCGGCTCAACGCTCCCCGACCCACACAGAATACTTCTCGGTTCAGGTAAACAAAATCGTTTCATTCGTATCGAGTCAGCAGAGATGTTGGGCCGTCCTGAAGTCGAGGCGCTCATCGGCGCTGCCGTTGCTCAGGCCAGGACACCCTTGCCGGCGAGCGGGGGCGGAAAGCTCATTATCCGATCAGTCTCAGCGAAGCAGAAGCCCCGCCGCCAGCGGCTGAGGAACGAGGCCTTCCTCGAATAATCGAGCCGCCTCCAATGGAAGCAGTCCACGGTCGAACATCTTGAGCCGAATCGACGGGGGCAAAGTGACTTCTGTTCACTCACCCAGAATGAAGCGAAGGTACGTGACTGGCAATTCGGACCTTTCAGATCGCCGGAACTCCTTCCTGGACCGGGAGGCGGCGAACGTTTCTGGTTGCCGACTATCATCCCCGTTGATTCACTTTGGCTAAAATCGACTCGAAACCGATTGTGGGGACTGCCTCGATGCGACTCAAAGACAAGGTTGCGGTGATTACAGGTGCGGCCAACGGTATTGGCCGCGCCATTGCGATTCGTTTAGCGCGAGAGGGCGCCAAGGTCGCCATCAACGACATTGACCAGGCCGCAGGACAGACGCTCGAATCTCAAATCGAACGTAACGGCGGCACATCGTTCTATCTCCATGGAGACGCTGCTTCGGAGCGCGACGTGTCGGCTCTCATGATTGCCGTGAAAGACAAGTTCGGTGGGTTGGACATACTTGTCAACAATGTGGTCGCAGAGCCGGCCGCCGTGACTACCAGTCAATGGGATTCTTTGATCGAGGTCTGCCTGAAGAGCTACTGGATTTCGATGAAGGCCGCATTTCCCCTCATGCATGCGGGGTCGAGCGTGGTGAATATATCGTCGGTCAATGCGCTGATGGGCTTCGGAAAAGAGCATGTGTACAGCAGCATGAAAGCCGCGATCTTAGGTCTGTCCCGCTCAATGGTCGGTGAGTTCTCTCCACATGGCATCCGAATCAATTGCATTTGTCCTGGCACAATCGTCACCGAAAGGTGGAAGGCGCGTTTCGCGCAAGATCCGGAAATGGAGCACAGGCTGACGAAGCTATATCCCATCGGGAGACTGGGAAGCCCGGAGGATGTCGCCAATGCTGCCCTCTTTCTTGCTTCCGACGAAGCTTCATTCATCACCGGTGCGGTGCTCACCGTAGACGGAGGACTGACCGCGGTCAATACGGCTTTCGTTAAGTAGCTCCCATTAGCCGACTGGCGATATGGAGTCGTCTGCCAATTAGCCGATTCATTCCAATGGTCCTGAGGAAATCGGAACGATGAATCGTCCGCCCGCATTCTGAGCGAGTCAGCGGCTATCCGACGGCTGCAGAGGCGGGCGCTCCAAGACGCTCCAGTGCACATCGCCTGTGAGTTCGAATTACGACGGGGTGAGGGCACGTGGCATGGCAGCCAGGGACAACCGCAGATCCGTCCGCTGCGCGTCGGGATGGCAGAGCGCAGAACACCAGTTGCGGGTTCGCTTGATGCGAACCCGCAACTGGGCGGGAAGTGCGACGTCAATTTACGTGCGGCGTCGGCTTACTTGTAGCTTCGGGTTAGATGAACTGGCGGATGGCCCAGAAGAGGCCTCCTGCCAGCAGGGCGGCGGCGGGCAGGGTGAAGACCCAGGCGAGCGCGATGTTGCGGATCGTGGCGAGCTGGAGTCCGCTGCCGTTGGCCATCATAGTGCCCGCGACTCCGGAGGAGAGGACGTGGGTGGTGGAGACGGGCATGTGGAAGGTGTCGGCGCCGATGATGGTGGCGGCGGCTACGATTTCGGCGGCGGCTCCCTGGGCGTAGGTGAGGTGCTCCTTGCCGATCTTTTCACCGACGGTCACGACGATGCGCTTCCATCCCACCATGGTGCCCATGCCGAGGGCGAGCGCGACGGCGACCTTAACCCAGGTGGGGATGAACCGGGTGTCAATGTCGAGGTGCTTCTTGTAGTTGGTGAGCACAGCATCCTGAGCGGCGCTGAATTGCGGGTTGCTGCTTTTCGACATGAGGCGGAGGGCTTCGCTGACCACATACATGTTGTTGCGGACGTTCTGCTGCTGGCCGGCGGGGACGCGGGCGAGGGTCTTATAGGTGACCACTTCGCGATCGATTTCTTCCACCATCTGGCGGAGGGCCAGCATGGTGTTGGGGGTGAAGTTTTTGGTGCGGATGTAGTCGGTGAGCTCGACGCGGGCGTCGCCGGGGATGGAGGCGTATTCGGAGACGTAGTTGTCGAGGACGCCGACGGTCTGCTGGGAGACGGCGGCGAAGTCCTGCACCTGGCCGTAGCCGATGGCGTGGTTGAGAGCGTAGGCGGTGGGGACGGTGCCGATGAGGATGAGCATGATGAGGCCCATGCCCTTTTGGCCGTCGTTGGAGCCGTGGCCGAAGCTGACGCCGGTGCAGGTGAGGATGAGGAGGCAACGGATCCAGAAGGGTGGCGGCTCAGTGCCTTTGGGCGATTCGTACAGGGCCGGGTTGCGGACCGTGAATTTGAGGATCAGCAGGAGGACGGCGGCCAGGCCGAAGCCGACCAGCGGGGAGATGAGCAGGACTTTGAAGACGTTGCCGGCCTGCGCCCAGTCCACTCCGCTGGTACCGCTGTGGGGGTTCATGAGCTGATTGGCGATGCCCACACCGATGATGGAGCCGATGAGGGTGTGGGAGCTGGAGGCGGGCAGGCCGAACCACCAGGTGCTGAGGTTCCAGAGAATGGCCGCGATGAGCAGGGAGAAGACCATGGCGAAGCCGGCGCCCTTGCCGACCTGGAGGATGAGCTCGACAGGCAGCAGAGAGAGGATGGCGAAGGCCACGGCTCCGGAGGAAGTGAGGACGCCGATGAGGTTCCACATACCGGACCAGACCACGGCGATGTGGGGCTCGAGCGAATGGGTGTAGATGACGGTAGCGACGGCGTTGGCGGTGTCGTGGAAGCCGTTGACGAATTCAAAGCCGAGCGCGATGAGGAGAGCGACGCCGAGGAGGATGTACGGCCAGGCGGAGAGCAGATGGGTGGTGGAGAGATCGCGGGCCAGCTGGGAGCCGGCGTAGGCCAGGCCGGCGATCAGAACGACGCCAAAGATGAGCATGCCCCACATACCGGGCGATTTGCTCATCTTCTGATCGAGGAGGGACCCCGCTGCTGGCTGGGGAAGAACTGCAACACCTGCTTCATCCACGGGGATTCGGGCGCTGGCAGACATAGTTGATTTGTCTCCGATTGTAGGCTCGGGGGATGGTTCGGCAAAATTACCAGTGGGGGTTACCAGGGAACATTAAGGGACGATGAAGAGATGATGAATAGCCGGGGGAGAGGAGTTACGGAAGAGGCGCAGGGGAGGGTTCGAGCGAAGTGAGGAGGGCAGACGGGGGTTGTCGACTTCTCCAACATCAGCAGGCCCAGCAGAATCAATCAGTTGCCGCACGCCCCACCCAGGGGTCCTCCGGGTAGGGCCGTCGCTCCCAGCCTGGCCTTAGCTCCAGTCGTCCTTGACCGAGAGGCGGTCGTTCATTACCTGTTCGAACTGCTCGTGTTTCTTGACGTAGATTTCGCTGAAGCTGCGGTCCTGGCGCAGAAGGACGGCCTGGAGGCGGACCAACTCGAGGAGGGCCAGGAACATGGCGACGATGGCGCCGGTGGTGCGGCTGTGGGCGAGGAGTTTGGAGAGCGCCACGGGGCGGTCTTCCATCATGAGACGGCGGCGCACGAACTCGATCATCTGGCGGACGGTGACGGCGTCTTCGGAGACATCGAGGATGGGGCGGTTCTTGGCGCGCTCGATGACCTGCTGGAAGACGCGGACGAGGTCCATGGTGTCGGCGGCGATGTCCTGATCGTCGCCCTCCGCTTTGCGGAATTCGCGGATGCCGGGGTTGGTCCAGGTGGCTTCTTCAAGCTGGCGCTTCTGCTGGAGCATCTGGGCGGCGTTGCGGAAGCGCTCGTGCTCGAGGAGGCGTTCGACCAGCTCGCGGCGGGGATCCTCGGCTTCGCCTTCGCTGGTTTCGGCGGGCGAGCGGGGCAGAAGCATCTTGCTCTTGATGTGGATCAGAAGCGCCGACATGTAGATGAACTCACCGGCGGTGTCGACGTCGGAAGCCTTGAGGTGTTCGACGTAGGCCAGGAACTGGGCCGTTATGCGGGCGATGGGGATGTCGTAGATATCGATGTTCTGCTTGCGGACGAGATCGAGCAGGAGGTCGTAGGGGCCTTCGTAGACCTGGCCCACGGTGACCGAGAAGGGGAAGGCGGAGTCGGGGGTTTCGCGCTTCGTTTTTTCCGCGGGGACCGCGCGTCCCGCGACTGGCGCTTCGCGCTTTGTTTCTTCAGACGCAGCTGCCGGGGCCAGTACGTCGGGCTGGGATGCAGAGGGCTGCTCGGTTGCCTGCGGATCTTTCTCTTCGGGGGAGTGGCCGGTCATGATGCGGAGACCCCATTGAGGCCCATGGCGGAGCGGACTTCGTGCATGGTTTGCTCGGCGCGGGCGGTGGCGCGGCGGGCGCCGTCGTCGAAGATTTCTTTGACGAGGGCAGGCTTCTGCTCGAGATGGGCCCGGCGCTCCTGGATGGGGGCGAGGGCAGTGACGATGGCGTCGCCAGCCCACGTCTTGCACTCGATGCAGCCGATGCCGGCGGTGGTACAGCCTTCGTAGACTTTAGCCAGGGTTTCCGGCGACGAGAAGATCTTGTGCAGGTCGCCGACCGGGCACTTGTCGGGATTGCCGGGATCTTTGCGGCGGACGCGGGCCGGGTCGGTGACCATGGGCTTAAGCTTGGCGCGGATCTCCGGCTCGGGGTCGCTGAGCAGGATGGTATTGCCGTAGCTCTTGGACATCTTGCGGCCATCGGTGCCGGGGAGCTTGGGCGAGGGGGTGAGCAGGACCTGGGGCTCGGGGAGGATGAACTGCCGCTGCGCTGCCCTGCGCAGAGCGCCGGGATGGGGCGTCGGCTTCGCCCCTGAATCGCCAAGCCCATATAACGCTCTTAGCCCCTCCGAAGTCTCCTGTGTCTCATTGAGACCATATAGACCCTCTAGCCCTTTCAAATTAGATTCCGCATTGAGCACCTGTCCTCGGGTCTTAGATCCCCCCGCTGGATAGAACTGGTTGAAGCGCCTCGCGACTTCGCGGGTGAGCTCGACGTGGGCCGCCTGGTCCTGGCCGACGGGGACGAAGTCGGGCTGGTAGATGAGGATGTCGGCGGCCTGGAGGAGCGGGTAGCCGAGGAATCCATAGGTGCTGAGGTCTTTGCCGGTCAGGTTCTCCTGCTGCTCTTTGTAGGAGGGCACGCGCTCGAGCCAGCCGAGAGGGGTGATCATGCTGAGGAGCAGATGAAACTCAGCATGCTGGGGGACGTGGCTCTGGATAAAGAGCACGGACTTCTCGGGATCGAGGCCGGCGGCGAGGTAGTCGAGGGCGACCTCACGGGTGTTGGCGGCGATGAGCGAGGGGTCGGCGTAGTCGGTGGTGAGGGCGTGCCAGTCGGCGATGAAGAAGTAGCACTCGTATTCGTCCTGCAGGCGGACCCAGTTGTGGAGGGCGCCCATGTAGTTGCCGAGGTGGAGTTTGCCGGTGGGTCGCATGCCGCTGAGCACACGCTTGCGGGCAACAGAAGAGAAGTTCGACACTGGATCCTTCGCCTGGGAAATTGCTTTGGATATTGTACGGGATGGGAATGAGCGGGCCCGTACAGCCGGGCTGCGGAAAGGCAGGCGGCTGGCACTTTCCGCAGGGCGACTGCTGCACACGGAGCCGTCCCGCAACCTCGGTCCGGCTGTAAGCTGATAAGCGAGTAGCGCGAGGGATGGGGATCGGCGTGGTGATCACGAAGACGATCACAAAATCCAAGGAAGACTATCTCAAGGCCATTCTGGAAGCGGAGAGCGAAGGGCGGACGGTGATCTCCGCGACGCTGGCGCACTGGCTGGAGGTGTCGGCGCCGGCGGTTTCGATGGCGCTGCGGCGGCTGAAGCGCGACGGCTTTGTGGAGGTGCAGGCCGATGGCGTGGTGCGGCTGACGGCGGCGGGGCGCGAGGCGGCGTACCGGACCGCGCTGCGGCATCACCTGATCGAGCGCATGCTGTCGGAGATGTTCGGCATGCCATGGTACGAGGTGCACGACGAGGCGGAGCGGCTGGAGCACGCGGTGTCGCCTGCGTTTGAAGCGCTGCTGATGAAGAAGCTGGGGGAGAAAGGGACATGTCCGCACGGGAACGCGGTGCTGCCGGAGCCGGAAGAGAAGCGGTTGCGGCGCGGTGTCCGGGCGCTGGCCGAGGTGGCGGAGGGCGCGCAGTGCACGGTGACGAGTTTGTACGAGCGCGACCCGCAGCTGCTGCGGTTTCTGCACCAGACGGGCATCGAGCCGGGCGGCGCGGTGCGGGTGGTGAAGCGCAATTACGATGAGACGCTGGCGATTGAGACTGCGGCGGGGCGATTCACGATTGGCGCGGCTGCTGCGGAGAAGGTGCAGGTCGTTAGCAGCGGTTAGCTGAGAACCGGTCAGCTGAGGGCCGGATAGCTGAGGGCCGGATAGCTAAAAACCGGTTAGCGGGTTCGATGGGGGAACCCGAGGCGGGGCGGTCGAGAAGCGGTTGCATCCCACATCTGCCGGCGGTGGGTAGATGGGGAGTTCCCGGCACCCGGTATGGCTCCGAGGATGGCGCTCTCCGCGCCGTACTCCGTGTTCTGTCTTCTGAGCTCTGTGCTCTGTGCTCTGTGCTCTGCGCCCTGTGCTCTGCTGGTACGGATAGAATTCCTGAAGAACTCAAACCATGTTCAGGCTGCCTGGTGCCGTTGGGATGTGCGGGGTGTCGTTGGCGCTTGCGGCGATGCCGGCGCGGGGGCTCGATCCGCATACGGCGCTGATGCAGTACGGGTATCAGTCGTGGCAGACCGATACAGGGCTGCCGCAGAACACCGTGCATGCGATTGTGCAGGGGCGGGACGGGTTTCTGTGGATTGCGACGGAAGGCGGCGTGGTGCGCTTCGACGGCGCGAACTTTGCGGTGATGACGCGCGCAAATGCTCCGGAGCTGCCCAGCGACCTGATCGATGATTTGATGGAGGACCGGTCGGGACCCGTCCATTCCGGCACGCCAGGGGCAGGCGCGTCGGGGACCCCGGAGACGCTGTGGATCAGCACGTCGGGCGGGCTGGCGCGGATGCGCGATGGGAAGGTGGAGGCGTTCGCGGGGATTCCGGCAACCCAGGTCTGGCGTACTTTTCAGCAGACAAATGGAACCGTGTGGGCTCTGACGGCTGCAGGGCTCTTCCGCATCGAGGGTGAGCGGGCCGTGCGGGTGGACGCTGATCTTAACGAGAACAGTCGGATGGTCCAGGGCGCGGAGGGAACGCTCTGGCTGGGGACGCAGGAAGGGTTGCTGCGGGCGGGAAGGGAGGGGGCGTTTCATGCGGTGGGCGCAACCGGCGAGGTGACGGCGCTGGCGGTGGATGGGGGCACGGCGTGGGCGGGGATGCAGTCGGGACTGGAAGCGTGCGTGGCGACGGGATGCCGGAGCGTGGCATTGCCGGGATTGCCAGCCGGCCGGGTGGTGAATGCGCTGACCATCGATGGAACGGGGCGTCTGTGGATTGCGACGGATCAGGGAGTCTTCTCACTGATCTCGCTTGAACAGAAACAATGGAACGGGTATCCGGTCACGGAGAACGCGAACTTCCTCTTCTGCGATCGCGAGGGCGCGGTTTGGGCCGGAACTCCGCAGGGGCTGGTGCGGTTCACCGCCAGCGATAACTCGGAACAGTGGCGGCGGGGAGGCGAGGTTTACCTGAGCGCGGCGGAGGATCGCGAGGGCGATCTGTGGCTGGGCACGGAGTCGGGCGGCCTGGCAGTACTGCGGGACCGGAAGTTTTCGACGCTGACGGCGGAGGATGGGCTGACGGAGGACTATGTTCTGGCGCTGGCGCAGGCTCCGAACGGCCATGTGGCCGCGGGCACGAAGGGCGGAGGGCTGAATGTTTTTCACGATGGGCAGTTTCATGCGCTGACGACGGCACAGGGCTTGTCGAGCAATGTGGTGCTGGCAGTGGCGGCAGCCGCGAACGGAGACGTTTGGGTGGGCACGCCGGATGGACTGGATCTGCTCCGCGGCGGTCAGATGGCACGGGTTTTCACCACAGCGGACGGGCTGGCCGATGACTTTGTCCGCTCGCTCTATGTGGGCAGTCATGGCGAGCTCTGGATCGGGACGCGGCGCGGATTGTCGCGCTATGCGAACGGAAAGTTCGACACGTGGACGCAGTTCGATGGGTTGGGCAGCGATTTGATCGGCGCCATGCTGGAAGGCCACGCAGGGAATTTGTGGATCGGCACGCTGGGCGGGCTGACGCAGCTGCGCGACGAGCGGTTCAGGAATTTCACGACGCGCGATGGGCTGTCGAGCGATGTGGTGACGGCGCTCTATGAGGACTATGAGGGGACGCTGTGGATCGGAACTAACGACGGCGGCCTGAACCGGATGCGGGGCGGCAGGATCGCGAAGATTGCGTCGAGCCAACTGCCGGAAAGAGTGATCGCGATCCTCAAGGACAACCTGGGCTATTTGTGGATCAGCTCCAACAGCGGCGTGTATCGTGCGCGGCGCGCGGCGCTCGAAGCACATGGCGAACGGTGGGGCGGCTGCGGAGGTGGAGCGGTTTGGGGTGGCCGACGGGATGCGGATCAGCGAGTGCTCGAGCGGGGGACACCCGGCGGCACTGCGACTGGGTGATGGGACCCTCTGGTTTGCGACGCTCAAGGGGATTGCGCGGGTCGATCCGGAGCACATGCCGGTAAACGGCGTGCCTCCCGACGTGGTAATCGAACAGGTAAGCGTGGATGACCGGCCGGCGAGCGCGGTGACCGGGCTGCACATCTCGCCAGGGCACAGTCACTATGAATTCGACTACGCGGGGCTGAGCTTTGTGGCTCCGCAAAAGGTGAAGTACCGGTATGAACTGGAGGGCTTTGATCGCGGATGGGTGGATGCGGGGACGCGGCGCGTGGCGTACTACACAAATTTGCCGCATGGGCACTACACGTTCCGGGTGATGGCGCGCAACAACGATGGCGTATGGAGCAAAGCGGCGGCGACGGCGGAACTGACGATCGAGCCGCATGTGTATCAGACCTGGTGGTTCCGGCTGCTGCTGGTGCTGGCGCTGGCGGGGCTGGGCTACGCGGCGTGGCGACGGCGGCTGCTGCGGGTGGAGCGGGAGTTCCAGGCAGTGCTGGGCGAGCGGACGCGGATTGCGCGAGAGATTCATGACACGCTGGCGCAGGGCTTCGTGGCGGTGAGCGTGCAGCTGGAGCTGATTGCGCAGCTGATGCACACGTCCGCGGATGCGGCGCGGGAGCAGCTGGATCGGACGCGGGCCATGGTGAAGAGCAGTCTGGACGACGCGCGGAGCTCGATCTGGGAGCTGCGTTCGCAGACGGCGGAGCGCGAGGACCTGGCGGTACGCATGCTGAAAATGGCGGAGGAAGTGACGGCGCGGGCCGGGGCGCGGGGACGCCTGCAGATGCAGGTGAGCGGGACTTATCATCCGCTGGACCCGGGCGTGGAGCGGGAGCTGCTGCGCATTGCGCGGGAGGCGGCGGTGAACGCGGTGCGGCACGGGGATCCGGAGAACATTGTGCTGCGGCTGGAGTTCGATGCGAATATGTTCGGGATGGAGATTCGCGATGACGGGCGAGGATTCGAGGGCACGCCGCCGGATGGAACGCGGGGACACTTCGGACTGACGGGCATGCGCGAACGGGCAGCGAGCATCGGCGCGGAGATGACGGTGGAGAGCGGTGCGGGCCAGGGAACACGGGTGCGGGTGGCTCTGGTGCTGGCCCGGGAGACGGAGAAGAAAAGGTAACCATGACGGATACAGTAAGGACGAGCACAACGCGGGCCGATGCAGCGAAGGGCGATCCGATCAGGATATTGATCGTGGACGATCACCACATCGTGCGCCAGGGACTGGTGGCGCTGCTGCGGACGGTGCCGGGATTCGACGTGGTGGCCGAGGCGGCCGACGGCGAGCAGGCGGTGGAGCTGCATCGAAAACACCGGCCGGATGTGACGCTGATGGATTTGCGGCTGCCCAAGCTGAATGGCGTGGAGGCGATTGCGCGCATCCGCGAAGGAGCACCGGCGGCACGTATCATCGTACTGACGACCTTTGACGGAGACGAGGACATCTATCGCGCCCTGCAGGCGGGCGCCAAGGGGTATCTGCTGAAGGGGATGGATCTGGCCGAGCTGACCGAGGCGGTGCGCATCGTGCACGCGGGCAAGTCTCGGATTCCCTCGCGGGTCGCGGAGAAGCTGGCGGAGCGGATGAGCGGCGCGACCCTGACGGTGCGCGAGCTGGAAGTGCTGCGGCTGATTGTGGCGGGCAAGAGCAACCGGGATATCGGGAGTGCGCTGTTCATCTCGGAGGCGACGGTGAAGACGCATGTGAACAGTTTGCTGAGCAAGCTGGGCGTTGAGGATCGAACCCAGGCGGCGACCACGGCACTGCAGCGCGGGATTGTGCATCTGGATTAGCGGCCAGCGGAGAGGCCAGCGGCTAGCTGGAAGCCGGAAGCTGGTAGCTGGAGGCTTTTGAGAGGAGAGGAATGAGACGTTGGGTGGTGGGCGGCGCGGTGCTGGCCGGATTGCTGATGACGCTGGCGTGGGGTGGATGGGCGCAGGAGACGCGCACGGGGGAGTGGAAGCAGGCCACGGACGCGGAGCTGCGGTCGGTGATTCCGGCGCGGGCTCCGGTCGTGACGGAGCGGATCGAGACGGAGATGCGTTCGGCCTCGGGCATCACCAACGGGCATGGGAAGTATGTCGCCGGGGTAGTACTGATCACGGCGGGGTATTCGGCGGAGGGCAAGTACTCGCATTTTTTTCTGACGCAGGTGCCGGTGCGGCTGGGGACGGACGCGAAGCTGGCGCCGGGGGAGTACGTGCTGGGCTACGAGCACAATGAGAATGGGCTGCTGGTGCATTTCTTTGAGGCGGCCACGGGCCGGCCGGTGGGCAGTGCGCTGGCGACGCTGATCCCCGGGAACACGCGGGTGGAGGCCTTTCGTATCTGGCCGCCGGGGGATCGCTCGCTGATTCAAATTGGACGCTTCGGTTTCAGTTATCAGATTGGAGGGTAGCGAAGAATGGCGCAAACCCTGTCACAAAAGGAACAGAAGGTGCTGGAAGCGCTCTGCGAGAACTGGCAGGCGGAGATGCGCGGGTTTCATACCTACAGCACGCTGGCGGAGCGGGACGACGATGCGATCCGGAAGAAGACGCTGCGGCACATGGCGGAGGCCGAGGCGCAGCACGCCGCACTGTGGGCGAAGCGGATTCGCGAGCTGGGCGCGGAGCTGCCGAAGTACGAGGGCAAGACGACCGGTGACGCGGATACGCTGGTGAACCGGCTGGGCGGCCCGCAGATGGCGCTGCGGCGGCTGGAGATCGACGAGAGCCGCGATATTGCGCGCTACGGCGTCCAGCTGAAGGAGCTCGGCGATGAGCCCAGCGTGGCGATCCTGACCAGGGTGATCGCGGATGAGCAGGAGCATTATCGCGAGCTGACGGAACTGATCAGGCATCGGTATCCGAAGGCGACGGGCAGTTCGGAGATGGCGCGCAAGGAGCTGGATGAGCTGCTGACGCGGCGCAACCGGTCGGGGCGGCAGGCGGCGGGCTGGATCGGCGACGCGATTTATGGAGTAAACGACGGGCTGGGGGCGATCTTCGGGATCGTGTCGGGTGTATCGGGCGCGACCCTGGGCAACAGCCACTGGGTGCTGCTGTCGGGGATCGCGGGCATGATCGCCAGCGCGCTGTCGATGGGGTCGGGCGCGTATCTGGCGGCGAAGAGCGAGCGCGAGATTTACGAAGCGGAGCTGACGCGGGAGCGCGAGGCGATCCAGATGAACGGGCCGGAGGCGCGCGAGCTGCTGTCGCTCTACTACCAGGTGAAGGGGATTCCGCGGGACGATGCCGATCATGTGGTGGAGCATCTGGCCGAGTCGCCGGAGCAGTTTTTGCGGGCGCTGGCGGCGGAGCGGCTGAACATGACGGAGGAGGGGCTGAGCCAGCCGTTTGTTTCAGCGTGGTCGGGGGCGCTGTCGACGGCGGTAGGGGCGTTTATTCCCATCGTGCCGTTCTTCTTTGTGAGCGGGTATCCGGCCGTGATTGCTTCGGCGATTGTGTCGCTGGCGGCGCATTTTGCGGTGGGCGCGGCGAAGTCGCTGATCACGGTACGCTCGTGGTGGGCCAGCGGTCTGGAGATGACGCTGGTGGGGGCGGTGGAGGGCGTGGCTACGTATGTGATCGGGATTGGGCTGGGGCGGCTGGGGGCGTGAGTTGAACGAAGGGACGAATTAGCCGGACAGCGGCTGGCTAAGCGGCGGTCGGCTGAGAAGCCTGCAACGAAAACCTGGTCCGTTTGGCAGCAGGGATCGTTGGGTCACTGCTGCTTTTTTGCATAGTAATCCTGCAGGGTGAAGAAGGCTTTTTTCTTTTCTCCCTTGTCGGAGACGAGGCCTTTGCGGTTGTAGTCGTCCTGGATGCCGGGGAGCTGGCGCATGGGCGAGCGAAAGTCCATGAGGACCCACGGCGTGATGCCGCGCAGGAAGGGAATTTTGTCGAACATTTGGAACTGTTGCCGGTACACATTGGCTTCGTATTCCTCGGTAAACATCTGAGTATCAGGACCGTGAAGGCCGGCTTTGGCGCCGGCGCCGAATTCGCTGATGATGACGGGCTTGCCCAGTGGATTCTGCCAGGTGTAATGCGAAATGTCCTCCGGCGAGCCCTGGTACCAGCCGAGATATTCGTTGTAGCCGAGGACGTCGAGGTCCTGGCCGAGCGGGTCGTCGAGGACGGCGGTGGTTCCGTGAAAATGCGTAACAATCGCCGAGGTAATTAGGCGGGTGGGGTCCTGGGCGCGGGCTTCGACGACAAGCTGATGGATGAAGGCGTTGCGCTCGGGGCTCTCCGGCGTCTCGTTGGACATAGACCAGAGGATGACGGACGGGTGATTGTGGTCGCGGCGGATCATCTCCCGGAGCTGCTGTTTGGCATTATCGAGGGTAGCGGGGTTGGTCCAGTCGATACCCCAGTAGACGGGGATCTCAGACCAGACCAGGAGGCCGAGCCGGTCGGCGAGGCGGTATTCGTTTTCGGTGTGCGGGTAGTGGGCCATGCGCAGGAAGTTGCAGTGCAGCTCTTTGGCCCAGCCGAGGAGGGTCTGCGCATCCTGTTCTGACCAGGAGCGGCCGGAGCGGTAGGGGGCTTCGTCGTGAAAGGTGATACCGCGCAGGAAGATGGGCTGGCCGTTCAGGAGGATCTGATCGCCCTGGACTTCGACGGTGCGGAAGCCGATGTCGTCGCTGAGGTGGTCGGAGGCGGCACTGATTTCGACGTTGTAGAGACGCGGGTGCTCGGGCGACCAGAGCGTGAGGCCGGACGCGGCGAAAGAGAAGGCGGCACGACCATTTGTATCCGTCACGGATTCTTTTTCGAGATGCAGATCGGGGATGCGGAGGGTGACGCGGGTTCCGGCCGCGGCGCCTGCGAGATGGACATAGCCTGCGAGCTGGTGGGCGGATCCATTTTCGGGGCCGCGCTGGAACTGGAGCGAGTAATCGTCGATGAAAGTGTCCGGGACCTCGACGAGGGAAACAGGCCGGGTGAGGCCGCCGTAGTTCCACCAGTCGAATTTGACGGTAGGCACGCGATCGACGGCGCGCTGGTTGTCCACGGCCGCGACGATGAAGTTGTCGTCGTCTTTCACAGTGGAGGTGATGTCGCAATCGAAGGGGGTGAAGCCGCCCTGGTGATCGCAGACATGCTGACCGTTGACGAAGATGGAGGCTGCGTAATTGGCGGCGCCGAAGTGGAGGAAGAGGCGGGTGTGGGGTTTCGGGGTGTAGCGGAAATCGCGCTGATACCAGAGCAGGCCCTCATAGTAGAAGAGGGATTTGTCCTGGGAGTTCCAGTCGCCGGGGACGTTGAGGGTGGGGGAGCGGGCGAAATCGTACTGAATGAGCGGGCCGCCGGGGACGTAGTGGGCGTTCTTCGCGTAGCCGTTGGGGCTGGCGTGCGCCGGGTCGGAACCCCAGCCTTCGCGGAAGGGA
Organism: uncultured Acidobacteriota bacterium; assembly: GCA_963825195.1. Taxonomy (GTDB): domain Bacteria; phylum Acidobacteriota; class Terriglobia; order Terriglobales; family Acidobacteriaceae; genus Palsa-343. The sequence goes on along the minus strand of CAWGSD010000001.1, from coordinate 2,452,076 downwards.
TCGGGGATGTAGTGCCAGGGGCCGTCGAGGGAGATTTGCGGGCGGTGGTCGATGTCGACGAGCAGGGTGGGCTGCTGGGCGCGGGTGAGAGGAGCGAGGAGAGCAGCGAAGGCAAGCGCGGAGCAGGCGTTGCGGAGCATGGGGAACATTGTAGACAGAGGACAGGGCACAGGGGTCGGAGCACAGAGCACAGCTACAAGCTACCCGCTTCCGGCTTCCAGCTACCACGCTGAACTCTGCTCTCAAGGTGCAATGACGGGGGCGATTTGGGCGCTCCAGTCGAGGCGTTGCTGCGGGGAGTCCTCGAAGACGGGCGCTGTGGCGATGCCGGTGCGGGCGAGACGGTACTGCAGGGCGGTGGTGAGGACACCCAGGCCGTAGGTGACGCTGCGGCGGAAGTTGATGGAGGAGGCTTCAGGGAAATAGCGGGTGGGGCAGGAGACTTCGCCGACGTTGTAGCCGAAGTAGAGGGCCTGGGCGAGCATCTGGTTGTCGAAGACGAAGTCGTCGGAGCAGGCGTGGAGCGGGAGATGCTCGAGCACACGGCGGCGCCAGGCGCGATAGCCGGTGTGGTACTCGGAGAGCTTCTGGCCGATGACGAGGTTTTCAACTGCGGTGAGAAATCGGTTGGAGAGGTACTTGTAAAGTGGCATGCCGCCTTTGAGCGCACCTTTGCCGAGGATCCGGGAGCCGAGGACGACGTCGTAGTCCGCGTAAGCGATCATGGAGGTCATCGCCGTGATGAGCCTGGGCGTGTACTGGTAGTCGGGGTGCAACATGACGACGATGTCGGCGCCGCGATGCAGAGCTGCCGCGTAGCAGGTCTTCTGGTTGCCGCCGTAGCCGCGGTTTTCATCGTGGCGGAGGGTGTGCAGGCCGAGCTCGAGGGCAAGGGTGCAGGTGCCGTCGGAACTGGCGTCGTCAGTGAGGATGATGTCGTCGACGATGTCCCGAGGAATTTCGTCGACGGTCTGGCGCAGGGTTCGTTCCGCGTTATAGGCCGGAAGAACAACGGCGATTCTTTGGAAATTCAACATATCCGGGTCAGTTCACCAATCATTACAGAATTCAAAGCGTCTGGGCGGTTTTACGGCGTTAGAGGACAAACCGCAACCGCAGAGTTACGGTACGGGCAGGAAATCGAGGCAGCGTCGGCCGGCGGCAGCAGGAGCCAGGTAACGCCCCAGGGGGTGAGCCGGGTTATGCGCTGAGCCGGGGTCATGAAATCGAGACCCGCTGCAGCGTTGCTGCGCTGTTTCCAGGCCGGAGCGACTTCGGGAAAGATAGAGGCCACGCCTTCGTCTTTGTTGTCCACCAGGACGCTGCGCTCGGCGAGGGCACGAAAGCCGGGCAGATCCTCAGACGGGTTGTTGAGCAGGCTGGGGCTGATGGCGAAGACGGCATTTCCGGGGGTTTCGTTGCGGATCCAGACCAGCGCCTGGCCGAGAGGGTTGGCGGGGGCAGCGTCAGGCCATTCCAGATGAGCGGAGGCCGGATACATGCGCAGCTGAGCAAAGAGCATACCGCTGGCGGCAGCGACGAAAAGCGCGACGATGGGCCAGCGCCCGCGGGCGGCGAAGAAATGGCCGATGAGGCCGCCCAGCAGGACGAGGCCGAGAACGTAGACGATCTGGAAATTGCGGAGGAGCTGAGCGCGGGCCAGCAGGTACGGTCCCTGGGGATGGACGAAGGCGAAGGCCGCGACGCAGGCGGAGGCGCCCACCAGTACGCAGGCAGCTGCAATATTTTGTGCGGGGCTGGCGGACTGGCATCGGCGCCAGGCCAGGGCGAGCAGGAGGAGCGGCGCGGCGAGGCCGATCCATTCATACCACCGCCAGAGGCCGGGGAAGAAGTAGGTGCGGCTGAGAACGGCTTCGCGATAAGCGGCGGTGGCGGGTGCGTGCAGGGTGGCCAGCCAGACGGCACCGCAGCCGAGGATCGCCAGGGCGGACAGAACGAAGGCGGCGCGCCAGCGGCGATATTCGATGAGGACGAGAATGACAAGGAAGCCGGCGAGGTAGACGCCCATCTGCGGATGCATCGCGGCGGCGAGGAAGGTCCAGACGGCGACGCGCTTCCAGCGGCGATCGAGGGCGGCCACGATGGCGAGAATGCTCAGCGGCGTGGAGAAGGAGCGCGCGCTCAGGTAGGGATCCATGACGAAGAGCGCGGTGCCCGCGACGGGGAGAGTAAAGCAGGCCGCGGCGAAGAGCGTCGCAATCCAGCTGACTTGCTCGTCGGCGAAGACGCGGAGCGCGAAGCTGCGACAAGCGTAAAGAAACAGGAAGGCGGAGAGCACGTAAGCCAGCAGCAGCAGAGGTTCGAGACGCAGCTGGAACGCCGATGCCAGAAGCGCCAGCAGGTGCGAGAAGACGGAGACTTTGGTGTGGGCGAGGACGAAGGCAGCATCGCCGGGATAGAGCGACGGCTGGATCATCTTGCGCAACCCGGAGATGTAAATGGCCGCGTCGTCGGACCACGGATGGTAACCGTGGATGAGCAGGACGGTCGGGATAAGCAGAATGTAAGCGCCAGCCTGGCGGAGAAGCGCTTCCACGCGCGACGGCGGGAACGCCGCAAGGGGAAGGGATATATCGAGTGACTCGGCTTCGGGAGCCAGGACCTGCGCCGCGTTCACGGGCCCGGACTGCCAGCGGCGTTCGGCAAACTCCTGGTTGGACAGAGGAAGACTCCTTTGGGAAAGTTAGCCCAAACATACGCTACTTCGGGCGTAGGCGTTAAGAGCTTTTTCTCATTGGACGAAAGGGGAAGGCGTGGGGTTTACCAGACTTTTATTATGAAGTGAAAGCAATTTTGGAGAAAAGTAACGGGTGCTGAGCCTTGAAGGCCCTTGTTTGGCAGAACTTGCCCAGGATCGATACCGTTGTGTCAATGCGCGGCACCGTGATGCGGCCGGAGGGCGAGAGCTCCGGCCGGTGGAGTGGGCTGCCTTGTTTATGTCGCCAGAGGCTTAATGCACACCCAGATCGTCGTGCTGGTGGTAGTTGGGGTAGGGCGGTTTGGGGTAGGTGGGCAGCGGGTGTTCTTTGAGCTGCTCGGTGACGTACTGGACGGCGCGTTCGAGTTGGGGATCATGGCCGGCAGCGACCGATTTGGGGTCGTACTGGACCTCGATATCCGGCGCGATGCCGTGGTTTTCGACCTCGAACTGGCCGTGCAGCCCATAGATAGCGGTGCGGGGCGCCGTGACCATGCCGCCGTCGAGCAGGACGGGGTAGCCACCGATGCCGACCAGTCCACCCCAGGTGCGTTCGCCGATCAGGGGACCGAGGTCGGCTTTGTGGAAGTACCAGGGCAGAAGGTCGCCGCCGGAACCGGCGGACTGGTTGATGATCATGGCCTTGGGCCCGAAGATGGCTCCGGCGGGATCGGTGACGTCCTCGCCTTCGCGAGTTTCATAGCGGGCCATGGGGACGCGGCGGAGGATGTCGACGACGAGGTCGGCGATTTGGCCGCCTTCGTTGTAGCGCTCGTCGATGATGACGCCCTGCTTCTCGGTCTGGGAGAAGAAGTAGCGGTTGAAGTTGGTGAAGCCGGCGCCGGCGGTGTTGGGCAGATAGACGTAGGCGACCTGGTTGTGGGTCATCTCATCGACTTTGCGGCGGTTGGCTTCGATCCAGGCGAGGTTGCGGAGGGCGTGCTCGGAGTCGATGGCGATGACGGTGACGTCGCGGGCGCCGGTGCCGTCGGGGTTAGGCCCAACGTGGAGCACGACCTGCTTGCCGGCGGTGCCGTCGAAGAAGCTGTAGAGGTTGTCGGTGGCGTGGAGATCGCGTCCATTGACGGCGAGCAGGTATTCGCCTTCTTTGACGTTGACGCCAGGCTGCGTGAGCGGGGCGTGGAGGGCGGGATTCCAGTTTTCGCCGTTGTAGATGCGGGCGAACTTGTAGCGTTCATGATCGGTGCTGTAGTCAGCACCAAGGAGGCCGGGTTTGGGGGAGTGATCAGGCTCGAAGGGGCCGCGGATGAACATGTGGCCGATGGTGACTTCGCCGAGCATTTCTTCGAACAGATAGTTGAGCTCATCGCGTGAGCCGATGCCGTCGAGGTAAGGCTCGTACTTGCGCTCGACTTTGGCGATGTCCAGGCCGTGGTGGTTGGGGTCGTAGAGGAAGTCGCGCTCGATGCGCCAGGTCTCGTGGTACATCTGGCGGTATTCGGCACGGGGATCGACGTGCGCCTGCAGATCGCCCAGGTTCAGCGGCTTGCCGGGCTTCTCCTTCACGTCGTCGGCGGTCGCGATGAGCCAGGCGTCGCCCTTCCTGTAAAGCATCTTCTCGCCGTTGGCGGAGACGGTGTAGCGATCGATGCCGGAGAGAACCTCGGTGGCCTCACGCTTTTCCAGCGTGAAGCGCCACAGGGTGTGGATGCCGGGGCCATTCTCATGCGAGGGGTTGGCCACCGCCGAGCCTTCGGCGATATAGAGCACGCCTTCCTTGCCCGCCTGCAGATCGACGTAGTTGCGCGCCGGGATGGGCAGGGCGAGGATGCGCTGGTCGATGCCGTCGAAGTCGACCTTCACGACCGGCATCTTGTTCTTGTCCTTCGCGGCCGCCTCGTCTTTCTTCTGGTCGCTGTCTTTTTTGGCCTCATCGGATTTCTTCGCTTCGTCGGTTTTCTTCTGGTCGTCGTCTTTCTTCGAATCGTCGGCGGCGGGCTTGGTTTCGTCCTTCGCTTTTTCGTCGTCGCTTTGCGGCGGCAGTGGGGAGGGCAAGTCTTTGGCGAGGACGACGACGTAGGCGCTGGAGGAGACGGCGTGGTCGAGGCTGGAGAGATCGAAGCCGGCGATGGACTGACCCTCGTCGGTGCTGGCGGTGAAGTAGATGTATTTGCCGTTCCGGTCCCAGGCAAGGCTGCCGACGTCACTCATGCCGTCGGTGACCTGCGTGGTTTTGCCGGTGTCGACCGAATAGAGATAGACGGCGTGCAGGAAGTTGTGGCCGGTCTTGAGGTAGGCGATCCACTTGCCGTCGGGTGACCAGTTGGCGTTGGCGGCAAAGCCGAAGCCCTCGTAATTATCGGTGTCGATTTTGACGGGGTGGGGGTTGCTGACGTCGAGGTACCAGAGGCTGAGCTTTTTGTCGGCGTAGAGGATTTTCTTCGAGTCAGGCGACCAGCGGGGTGAATAGAAGAACGATGGGGAGGGGCCGAGATCGACGACTTTGGGTTTGGCGATGCCGTCCTGATCGCGGAGGAAGAGCTGATATTCGCCGGAGGCGTCGCTGAAGTAAGCGATGGATTTGCCGTCAGGCGACCAGGCAGGATCGCGCTCGGCTGCATCGGAGGTGTCGGTGAGATTGCGGGCGTCGCCTTTTTCAGCGGGGACCGTGTAGATGTCGCCGTGGGCCTCGAAGACGGCGCGCTGGCCGGTGGGCGAGATGGCGGCGTTGAGGATGGTGTGGGGATCGATGACGGCGAGCGAGGGCTCGAGCGCGGGCAGGTCGCCGTGAAGGGTGATGTTAACCGGGTGCTCGGCGTGAGCAGCGAGGTCGTAGAGGTGAATGCTGCCGAACTGTTCATAGACGATGCCGCCGGGTCCGGCGCTGGCCGACTTGAAGTCGAAACTCCTGTTATCGACGACCTGCTCGACCTGCTTCGATTGCGTGTCGTAGGAGAAGAGGGTGACGGGGCCGTTGCGGTCGGAGAGGAAGTAGACTTTATCGCCGATCCATAGCGGATTGGAGTCGTTGGAGTTGTCCCGGGGGACTTTGGTGAGCTCGAGGGAGGCGAGGTCGACGATCCAGACAGGTTCGGTTTGGCCGCCGCGATAGCGCTTCCAGGCACGCTGCCACTGGTTGAATGGGGTGTAGGCGATCTGCTTGCCATCGGGCGAGAGCGAGCCGCTGTCAGCGGAGGGCAGCGGATATTCGACGGGCATGCCGGAGCCGTCAGCGTGGATACGGAAGAGCTTCGCGAAATCGTTCCAGCTGGTGCGTCCGCTGAGGAAGAGGACGTCTTTACCATCGGGCGTCCAGCCCACGACGAGGTCGTCGCCGGGATGCCAGGTGAGACGATGCGGGACCCCGCCATTGGTGGGGACGGTGTAGACATCGATGTTGCCGCGGATACGCGCGGAGTAGGCGATGGTCTGGCCGTCGGGCGAGAAGAAGGGCCCGTCGATGACCGAAGCGGCGGAGGTGAGGCGTTCGGCTTCGCCGCCGGAGCGCGTAACCACCCAGATGTCATCGGCGTGGCGAAAGGCGATCTGATCCTTGCTCAGGGACGGGTGCAGGAGAAGGAGCGGGGCGGCGTGGGCGGCGAAAGGCAGGGCGAGGCATGCACAAAGAACAGCACGCAGAGAGCGAGGCACAGAACCTCCGGGCGGGTAGAAATGTGGGACAAGTGTACTCTCACCGCGCCACGCCGACAGCGGGGGCGCGGCGCGGGTGCCCCGGCGCGTGCGTTTACGAATTGCGCTGCCGGGAAGTTCCCGGAGGGGATGGTGGGTTGCGCGAAGCGGATTTCCCCCCGCAAGCAGGTTGCTTCCCATCGGCCGGGATGACATTTCCTGTTTCAATTGGCCTGGTATTTGTTCGATATTTCGACGAATCGGGAGTCAGACGCTTCGATGCGGCGTAGACTCTGGGGTGATCGAAGAGACAACGCGACCTGACGTGTCGTACACTCCGATTCCGCTAAAGCATTTAGCTTCTTGTCACTTTTAAGACTCAGGATGAACGATCAACAAAAGACGGAGCAGTCTTCCGCCGTGCGAGATCAGAAGATCCGTGCGGCCCTGGATCAGCATTGGGCGGCGTCCGATGCCAACGATTTTGAAACGGAGCACCGCATCTATCACGAGGACGCGGTGCTGGAATACCCGCAGTCAGGCGAGCGAACGCGCGGTCGAAGCAACATACAGAACCAGCGTGCCAGTCAGCCGAGCAACAAGCGGTTTGCTATCCGGCGAATCATTGGCGGCGGTGATCTTTGGGTCACCGAATTCATCCTGACCTATGACGGCAAGCCGTCCTACACCGTGAGCATCATGGAGTTCAAGGACGACAAAGTTGCGCGGGAAACACAGTACTTTGCAGATCCATTCGTGGCTCCCGCATGGCGCGCTCAATGGGTCGAACGGATGGACACGTAATCTCGGACACGTTAATCTCGAGGCGCGAGAATTCGCTAACGACACCGCCAGATGCGGTTTGCAGCATCATTGTCGAGTACAGAAATTAACGCCAGAGACACGCCAGGTCCTGACATCCTCCGATGGAGGGACAAGAGGTGGATTGGAAACGGTTGGTCCAGTTTGCGCTGCTGGGCAGCAGTGATTTGGAACAATATGCCAGCTTGCTGGTACGCGTTTCGCTCGGGCTGTTCTTCGCCATCTCCGGGGCAAACAAATTGTTTGTCCCCGGCAGAGCGGAGACTATGTACGAAACTCTCGTTAAGGCCAAAGTCCCGTTTCCCCGCCTGACGACTTATTTCGTGTCGGGTGTCGAGTTCGTCGGCGGATCCGTGCTGATCGTGGGGTTTCTTTCGAGCCTGGCCTGCGTGGCTTTATTGGCCGATATGCTTGTCGCCATCCTGACCACCAAGCTTTCCGCTATGCCTAAACGGCTTTCGCCTCTTAACTGGCTCGACGAATTTCTCTACCTTCCGGAAGTCCTGTACGTGCTCTTCTTTATCTGGCTGATCTGCTTTGGCTCGGGAAAGTTCAGTGTCGATTACTGGCTCGCCGGCAACTTACTGAAATGATCGATCGACGAAGCAGCTTGTTGTTGGACAGAGCCTGATGGTCATTACCAGGATTTCTTAGCCGCAGGACGGGCGCTAAGTCCTGATTAGCGCCGTTTTCGGTGAAGTGATTTGGGGCTGAGCATAAGCAAGTCCTCCACTTCGCTTCGCTACGGTCGGGATGACAATTCCTGTTTTCGCTTCGGAGGGCAACTATTTCTGTGTTGCGCGCCATGACCCTACGTGCGTGGGGGAGTGTCGACGCTGAACTGGTTGGCGCGCTCGAATTCTTCGCGGAGCTCGGGGGTTTTGAGGTTTTCGCGGAGGTGGGCGAGGCGCTGTTCCAGAGCGTGGAGAGAGTGAGCGATGGCGTCGGCGTTGGTGTGGGCGATGTCGCGCCACATGGAGAAGGGGCTGGCGCCGAGACGGGTCATCTCGCGCAGGGCGCGGCCGCCGATGGGGAGCAGGTCGGCGTTGGCGGCGAATTCGTCTTCGAGAAGCGCGCTGAGGGCAGTGGAGACGAACTGGGGCAGGTGGCTGATCCAGGCGCACAGGACATCGTGGCGGGTGGGATCGAGGTCGATGATGCGGCAGCCGAATTTGGCGACCCAGCCCCGCCAGGCCTGCGCGGCCGGCGAATCCTGTTCACGTTCGTTGCAGGGTGTAAAGAGCCAGACGGCGCCGTTGAAGAGCGCGGCGTCGGCGTTTTCGGCGCCGCCGACTTCTTTGCCGGACATGGGGTGGCCGGGGAGGAATCCGGCCCGGCCGGGGGCGTTGTATTTGTCACGGGCATGCGCACAAATGGCCCCTTTGACGGAGCCGACGTCGGTGACCAGCTGAGTTTCTCTGAGCACCGGTGCGAGGCGGTCGAGACCTTCGAGGATCGCGAAGACCGGTCCGGCGAGGAGGATGAGGTCGCTGTGTGCAGCGGCCATTTCGGGGTCGTCGGCGACGACGGTGATGGCGCCGCGGCTGAGCGCGTTGCGGAGCTGCTGCGGGTTGGGATCCCATCCGGCGATGGTGCCGGAGAACCCATGGGCGCGCAGCGCGAGGCCGGTAGAGGCTCCGATGAGGCCGGTGCCGAGGATGGCGATGCGCTGGAGAGGCATTCTTTGTGAATGCTACATGGTCCGGGCGAGCTCAGAGCGCAGGGCACAGGCTCAGGAATCCCACATCTGCCAACACCCGGCAGATGTGGGGCACCCGGTACCCGGAGTTTCTCTCTCACCCAGGTTTTCTTTATATCCTGCGATCGACGGCCGGGGCAATGATCCGCAGCGAGTCCATGAGGGTGGCGAACTGCTCAGGGAAGAGCGACTGGGCGCCATCAGAGAGCGCCTTGTCGGGGTTGGGATGGACTTCGATCAGGAGGCCGTCGCCGCCAGCAGCGATGGTGGCCCGGGCCATGGCGGGGACTTTGTCGCGACGGCCGGTGCCGTGCGAGGGATCGCCGAGGATGGGCAGGTGGGAGAGCTTGTGGACGACGGGGATGGCGGAGATGTCCATGGTGTTGCGCGTGTAAGTCTCGAAGGTGCGAATGCCGCGCTCGCAGAGGATGACATCGTAGTTGCCGCCGGCCAGGAGGTATTCGGCGGAGAGCAGCAGCTCCTCGATGGTGGCGGCGATGCCGCGCTTGAGCAGCACGGGCTTGCGCACCTGGCCGAGTTCGCGGAGCAGATTGAAGTTCTGCATGTTGCGCGCGCCCACCTGGAAGAGGTCGACGTAGGGCATCATGACCTCGATCTGGGAGATCTCCATGACCTCGCTGACGATGAGGAGCCCGTGCTGATCGCCGGCCTCGCGCAGCAGCTTGAGTGCTTCCAGGCCGTGGCCCTGGAAGGAGTAGGGCGAGCTGCGTGGCTTGAAGGCGCCGCCGCGGAGGAATTTCGCGCCGGCGGCCTTGACCTGCTGGGCGGCGGTCAAGATCTGCTCACGAGACTCAACGGAACACGGGCCGGCCATAACCACGACTTCCTCGCCGCCGATGGAGACGCCGTTGGGGAAGCGGACGATGGTTCCTTCGGGGCGGAAACTGCGTCCGGCAAGCTTATAGGGTGACGATATGCGGATGACTTCAGCGACGCCGGCCAGCACTTCGAAGTCCTCATGGGCGAACGCGCCGGGCGTGCCGACTCCGGCGAGGATGGTCTGCACGGTGCCGGTGGTGCGGTGGACGTTGAAGCCGATTTCGGTCATGCGTTCGACGACGGCCTGAATCTCTTCTTCCGTCGCGCGGTCCTGCATAGCAACGATCATTTTTCCTGTCCTGTCTGGGTGCGGCCGGAGTCTTCTGCCGGGGTGCTGCCGTGGGAGGCGAGCTCGTTCCGTTGCAGGGCCCGCATCACGTCGACGATGCGCTCGTAGATGTGCACGAGCTCGATGTCGGGAAGCGGGCCGGGATTGTGCGAGCGCACGTTATCGAAGATGACGCGCTCACGATTGGGTTCGTAGACGGGCAGCGAGGTTGCGCGCTTGAGGCGGCCGATTTCCTGTGCGGCGGCGGCGCGGCGGCTGATGAGAGCGACGATTTGCCGGTCGAGTTCATCAATTTCGCGTCGCCAGGCTTCGATATCCATGGGAGTCCTCGTGATCCCGGCGCGTGAGGCTGCCGGCAATGGCGCAAGCTGCGGGGTTGAACGTATACGAAGCGGTTACGAATCGTATCAGCGGGCCGGCACGGCAGGCTCTCGAAGACCGCCGCGCAGACCCTGAATAAATCGAGCGATGGAACTGGGGGCGTCCTTGGGGCCGGCCTGCTCGATGGTGGCGACCAGCGCGCTGCCGATCACGGCCGCATCGGCGAACTGACCGACCGCAGCGAAGTGGTCGGGATTGGAGATGCCGAAGCCGACGGCGATGGGCAGCTTTGTATAACGGCGCAGGCGGCGGACCAGCAGCTCGGCGTCGCTTTCGAGCGAGGCGCGCGTGCCGGTGATGCCGGTGCGGGAGATGGCGTAGACAAAACCTTGCGACGCGGCGGCGATACGCTCCAGACGCGCGTCGGGGCTGGTGGGCGCGGCCAGAAAGATGGGCGCGAGGTGGTGGCGGTGGAGCGCTGCGAGGTATTCGGAGGCTTCTTCGACGATGATGTCGGTGACGAGGACGCCATCGACGCCGGCCTGCTGGGCGGCGGCGCAGAATTTTTCGAGGCCGAAGCGGAGGACCGGATTGTAGTAGGTGAAGAGGATGAGGCCGGCCTGAGGGCGTTCAACGCGAAGGGCCGCAGCCAGGGCGATCACATCGCGGAGACGCGTACCGTTACGGAGGGCGCGCTCGCTGGCACGCTGGATCACGGGCCCGTCGGCAACAGGATCGCTGAAAGGGACGCCCAGTTCGAGAACATCGGCGCCGGCGTCAATCGCGGCGAGCGCGATGTTATGCGATGTGGCGAGGTCGGGGTCGCCGATGGTGAGGTAGGCGACGAGGCCGGGGCCCCCAACGCACCTGCTTTTGGTGCCTTGGGGTGGTAGACCGGGCGTGCTTTGGAAATGGATCGGCATTCCTCAGGGACTAAAGCCCATTTTAACCGGAACCGTTGCCGCACCCTTCCACTACCCCGGATTCTGTCCGCGAATCGAATGTTCCCGGAAGCTCCATCCCGGTACGAATGAGGGGAATGCCTGCTCCTGTCAAAAGCTCACAGTCTCTGGCTGATTCATGACGGCGGTAGCGGCCCTATCCAGGGTAATCGTCGAAGGTTCAGGCTCGAAGTCTGAGCGTTTGTCATCCTGCTGAAGCGAAATGCTCTTGAAGAGGAGGGCATTCCCTTCCAGTCGTACATGGAAGGCGGTCAACTGCCAGAGCGATGGGCCAACCTCTTCTTGCTCGAGAGAAAACGAGCTGCCTTCCTTCAGTTTGCCGAGGAGACCCCCGCCGAACGTGACCTCATGCATCAGGTGACCGCTCATGCTGCGAACGCGATGTTGCCGGTTATCGACCACGATGTCGCCGGCCATACTGCAGAAGACGCGTGCCTCGCGCGTTGGCGGATGGAAGTGCGGGGCCGGTTCGAAGTGCAGGAAGGTCTCCGTTGCGGTCGCGTCGGTTTCCGTCCAGACAAAGGCGACGGGCAGAAGCCGGAGCAGATCGTCGATCTGCTTGTTGTCGTGATCGTTCTCCGAGATCTGTTTCTTCTGCGCCCGGGGGTCATGCAGAAAGTGGTCGATGAGATCGCGCTGCTCGGATGTGGAGAGCCTTCGTTCGTTCTTCTCGAGGACGCGCTGGACTTCACCTTCCGGCGTGGCTGCCACCCACTGGAGAACCTGTTCTTTCGGCTTGTGGATCTCTTCCAGGTAGACCCATTGGGAGCGGTCATTCTCGTCGGCTGCATGTTCGGCGTCCACGGCCTGTTGGATGATCTGTTGCGGGCTTTGCGCGTGTGCGGCTGAAAGCGCGAGCACGATCGCTCCTGTCCAGAGAAAGCATGCTTTTCCTGTCGCCACCAACTGCCTCTGTCGAACCATAAGCCTATGCCGAACCATAAATGATGGCATTTTGATGCCGCAGAGGGTGAAACGGTTCGGCAGAAATGGAGGCTCGGTCGGCGCCGCGGGATTCTGGAATCCGGCGTCGAATCGGACTGGACCGCGCCAGTGGAAAAGTTGCGGTCCATGCGTCCAGGGGTTGATGCCGCGTCCGGTAACTGCGTGAACAAACGCAACAAAAACAGTTACGAATCGGTCAGGCTGAGCTCGCGCACCAGAATGCCCATATCCTTGTCGCCGCGGCCGGAGACGTTGACGATCATGATATCGCGAGCGCTGAGCTTCGGCGCCTGGCGGATGCATTCAGCGACGGCGTGGGCGCTTTCGAGCGCGGGGATGATGCCTTCGGTGCGAGCGAGGCGGAGGGTGGCGTCGAGAGCCTCCGCGTCGGTGGCGGAGGTGTACTCGGCGCGTCCGGAGTCGTGCAGGGCCGCGTGTTCAGGGCCGATGGAGGCGTAGTCGAGTCCGGCGGAGACGGAGTGGGTGAGGGCGATCTGACCGTCGTCATCCTGGAGAACGTAAGAGTAGGTTCCCTGGAGAACGCCGGGCAGGCCACCCGAGAAGCGCGCAGCATGTTCGCCGAGTTGCGGGCCGCGGCCACCGGCTTCGACGCCGATGAGGCGGACTTCCTTATCGGGGATGAATTCGTAGAAGGCGCCGATGGCGTTGGAGCCGCCGCCGACGCAGGCGATCACCGCGGAGGGCAGCCGGCCTTCCTTTTCGAGGATCTGGGCCCGCGCTTCCCTGCTGATCACGCGGTGGAAGTCGCGCACCATGGTGGGGTACGGGTGCGCGCCGAGGACGCTGCCGAGCAGGTAGTGGGTGGTGCGGACGTTGGTGACCCAGTCCCTCATGGCCTCGTTAATCGCGTCTTTCAGCGTCCGCGAGCCCGAGGAAACGCCGCGCACTTCAGCGCCCAGCATCTTCATGCGGTAGACATTCAGCTGCTGGCGCTGCATGTCCTCTTCGCCCATGTAGACGACGCAGTCGAGGCCGAAGAGCGCGCAGACCGTGGCGGTCGCGACGCCATGCTGGCCCGCTCCGGTTTCGGCGATTATGCGCTTTTTGCCCATCCGCACAGCGAGCAGCGCCTGGCCGAGGCAGTTGTTGATCTTGTGCGCGCCGGTGTGCAGGAGGTCTTCGCGCTTGAGGTAGATCTTTGCCCCACCTAGTGTTTCGGTGAGGCGCGAGGCGAAGTAGAGGGGCGTGGGGCGGCCGGCGTAGTCGCGCAGCAGCAGGTCGAGTTTCGCATGGAAATCCGGGTCGGCCTGAGCTTCGGCGTACGCGTGCTCCAGCTCATCGAGCGCGGCGACGAGGGTTTCCGGGACATAGCGTCCGCCATACGCGCCGAAGCGACCGGCGATGGAGTTGGTAGCAACAGCGGCCATGGTTCCAGATTACAACGGGCTCACGGTACCGGGGTGTCGGCGCCGGGCATGGAGATGTTCTCGATGGCGGCGAAGGCGGTGCGGGCCATGAAGACGAAGGTCTGCACGCGGCCGGGATCTTTTTGGCCGGGATATATTTCGACACCGCTGGCGACGTCGACGCCCCAGGGCCGCAGGGTATGGATGGCTTCGGTGACGTTGTCGGGGGTGAGGCCGCCGGCGAGGATAAGGCGCGTTCTGCCGGTTTCCGCGGCGAGGACGTCGCGGGCGCGCGGCCAGTCCAGAGCTTTGCCAGTCCCCCCGGCGGCGGCGGCGGTTCGGGTATCGAGGAGGATCGCGTCAATGCCTTCGTGGCGGGCGATGGAGCGCAGTTCGCTCCGGAGCCGCTGCTCGGCGCGGGCGGGATCGCCGTTCGCGTCCCAGTGGAGTGTCTGGATGAGAAAGAAGCCGGGTTCGAAGGCTTCGCGTAGTTTTTCGACCAGGGAAAAATCGAGCTCGCCATGGAGCTGCACGCCGTGCAGGCCGGTGGAGCGAAGGGTGAAGACGATCTCGTCGGAATCCTGGGTAGTGAAGACACCAATTTTGGTGAGATCGTCGGGCAGCTCGGGCATGAACGTGGCGACGTGGCCGGCGGTGACACGGCGGGTGCTGGGCGCGAAGACAAAGCCGATGGCGTCGGCGCCGGCGTCGGCGCAGAGCAGCGCGTCTTCAAGGGTGGTGTTGGCGCAGAGTTTAATCCACATGGCGGTCAGGCACGCTCCGCGACGGCCTCGCGGGCCGGTTGTGCGTGGAGCAGAGAGGCGAGCGCCGCGCCGGGATCCGGCTGGCGCATGAGGGATTCGCCGATCAGGAAGGCGTGATAGCCCGCGTCGCGGAGGCTGCGGAGATCGTCGGCAGTATGGATGCCGCTTTCCGCGATATGGACGGCGTCGGGCGGGAGCTGTTCGGCGAGACGGAGAGAGGTTTCGAGACGGACCTCGAAGGTGCGGAGGTCGCGGTTGTTGACCCCACACGCGTCGCAGCCGAGGTCGCGGACGCGGGCCAGCTCTTCAGCGGTGTGGATTTCGCAGAGGACATCGAGTTCGCAGGCGTGGGCGGCGCGGGTGAAGCGGACGAGTTCCGCGTCAGTCAGCGCGGCGGCGATGAGCAGGATGGCGTCGGCGCGGTGGGCGCGGGCTTCGATGATCTGGTACTCGTCGACCATGAAGTCTTTGCGGAGGCAGGGAATGGTGGTGGCCGCCGAGGCGATTTCGAGGTTGGCGAGGCCGCCCTGGAAGAAGGGCTCGTCGGTGAGGACGGAAAGCGCGGCAGCTCCGGCGCGTTCGAAGCCGGCGGCGAGCGAGCGCGGGTCGAAGTCGGGGCGGATCAGGCCCTTGGAAGGCGAGGCTTTCTTGAGCTCGGCGATGATGGCGGGCCCGGCGGCTGCGGCCTGGCGAAGAGCGCGGGCGAAGCCGCGGGGCGTGTGTTGAGCGGCGCGGCGCTCCAGGTCGGGCAGGGGCGTCACGGCACGCCGCTGCGCCACGGTGGCGCGGGTTTGGGTAAGAATCCGGTCCAGATGCAGCAAGAAAAGCCTCTGGTTTGAGTATAACGAGCGGGCCAGAGAAGGCGCCTGCTTTTAGCGAGGTACGTGCGACGCCACCCGGGGACGGGGGTTACGATAGCGCGGCCGGAGATGGCCACCGCGGCGCCCTGGTGACATTTGTCACACGCGATTGCTGACGATGTGCACTGCCGGGGATGGGTCATGTGGAGGGATGCTGAGGGTGTCAGGAGGGAAGTTATGGAGACACCAGGAACGCAGGTTCCGCGCCCTTACGCAGGACAGACGCAGCCACCGGTAGTGCACGACTGCCACTCCGATGCTCACTACCTTATGGCGCTGGGCGTGGTGCTGTTGTGCTTCGGGCAGGCAATCACGGGACGGCATGAGGTGACGATGATCGGGCTGGCAATGATTGTGTTCAGCGGGCTGTTTGAGTAGGGTCGACCGCTGTCACCGCAGAATTGTTTGCCGGGAGGATTCGAGGTAAGCTGGGAGCCCCGAACGTTTTGGCTGGAGGGTGCTGATGCGCAGGCGAATCTTTCCGGCTCTCTGGTTTTATCTCGCTTTGCTGGCGATGGCGACGGCTCCCGGTCTTGCGGCCCAGGCGGCGCGGGGGATTTTCGTCACGCCCATACCGAATGCGCCGTTTTCCGGCACGGTGGCGGTGGCGCGAACGATCCGCCAGGCGGATGGCAGCGTTCTGGAACTGACGTCGACGCGCGAGATAGCCCGCGACAACCAGGGGCGCATCCACAACGAATTCCGTCCGCTGGTGGCCGCATCGATGAAGATGACCCTGCCCGTGACGGTGGTTCACCTGTACGATCCGCAGAACCGGATGAGCGCCTATCTGTATCCGCTGCAGAGGACCTATCGGATGACCATTGTGAATCGCCCCCCGTCGACCGATACGCTCGACGATTTTGCTTCGTCGAGTGCGCAGAGCCTGCCGCCGAGCCAGTTCACGAAGCAGGAGGACCTGGGCCACCGCAGCATCGCAGGGTTGCAGGCGCACGGGGTGCGGGTAACGCAGACGCTGTCGGCGGAGGCGAGCGGTACCGGGAGCGAAGTCGTGGTCACCGACGAGTACTGGTACTCGGAAGATTTGCGGATAAATCTCGAGGTGGCGCACAGCGATTCGCGGACGGGAAACTTTTCGGCGAGGGTGACGGAGATCCGGCGGACGGAGCCCGACGCAGGCCTGTTCTCCATCCCGGCGGATTACCAGATGGCCGATATGCAGGGGGCGGCAAGAGCGCCGGCGACACCGGCCAATCAATAAGGCAGCAGGCCGGGCCAGGGCCAGTTCACGCGGCGAGACGGCTGATTTTCTTTCGCCTGACGCGGGAGGCCTGCCCGAGGTCGTACTGAATCTGCAAATTTCAGCCACAGTTCAGGTGACGTGCCCAGGGCTTCGGAGAGCCGGAGCGTCATTTCAGCGGATACGCCAGACCGATCCGTTGAGCAGCCGGGAGATCGTAACCTGGGATCCCTCAGATGTTCCGCGTGCCGGCTAACCGGCATGGTCCCAATGTGCTCCCGAAGGACTTCGCCGGGTGGGCGGGATTGCACATGCATCGTTCTACCTCCCGGCGGCGTTTCATCTACCCCAAAATTCCCAGTTGCCTGGCCGTTTTCTCCAGCGTTTCCAGGGCCTGGTCGAGCTGTTCTCTTGTATGTTCACTGGTCATGATGGTGCGGATGCGGGCTTTGCCTTCGGGGACTGTGGGGAAGGCAATGCCGGTGCCTAAGACTCCCGCTTCGAAGAGGGCGCGCGAAAAATCCATGGTCCGGCGGCCGTCCCCGATGATGATGGGGGTGATGGGGGTCTCGCTGGCGGGGGTGGTGACGCCGCCGATGTCGAAGCCGAGGCGACCCAGTTCCGCTTTGAAGTAGCGGGTGTTGTCCCAGAGACGTTCGATGCGCTCGGGTTCCGACTCCAGAAGATCGAAGGCCGCGATGCAGGTGGCGGCGACCGACGGCGGATGCGACGTGGAGAAGAGGAAGGGGCGGGCGCGGTGATAGAGGAAGTCGATGAGATCCTTTGAGCCGCAGACGTAGCCGCCAAGCGCGCCGATGGCCTTCGACAGGGTGCCGACCTGGATATCGACGCGGCCGTGGCAGTGGAAGTGGTCGATGGTGCCGCGGCCATTGCGGCCCAGCACGCCGGAAGCGTGGGCATCGTCGACCATCATGATGGCGCCGTATTTTTCGGCCAGATCGGCGAGCTTGTCGACGGGGCCGATGTCGCCGTCCATGGAGAAGACGCCGTCGGTGATGAGGAGTTTGCGGCCAGGCTCGTTCTGGATTTCGCGCAGGATCTCTTCGGCTTGGGCCACGTCTTTGTGGCGGAAGACTTTGATTTTGGCGCGGGAGAGGCGGGCGCCGTCAATGATGGACGCGTGGTTGAGTTCGTCGGAGACGATGAAGTCTTCTTTGCCGAGGATCGCGGAGACGGTGCCGGCGTTGGCGGTGAATCCACTCTGGAAGACGACGCAGGCTTCGACGTTCTTGAAGCGGGCGATTTTTTCTTCCAGATCCATGTGGATCTTCATAGTGCCGGCGATGGTGCGGACGGCGCCGGAGCCGACACCGAAATCCTTGACTGCCTGGATGGCGGCTTCGCGGAGTTTGGGGTGGTTACAGAGGCCGAGGTAGTTGTTGGAGGCGAGATTGATAACACGGCGTCCGTCGTAGGTGCAGACGGAGGCCTGCTCGTCGTCAAGGATGCGCAGGCGGAAGTGGGTGCCCTTCTTTTTGAGCTCGTCGATTTGTTCGGTGAGGTACTGGAGCTGGGGGCGCTGGGAAAGGGATGTGGCCATGGTGATTCGCCTCGAAGAATGCGGATGCGCAACAGAAGATCGTAAACCCGGCGGAGGGTTGAAGATGGGCGAAGTGAGAGGAAATGCCGGGGCTGCTTCGGCTCGGATACAATGATTCTTCCGACGCAGGAACCTGAGCGATTGATCCGGAGCTGGCAGTGGTGCAGGCCGGGGGGCGTGAGGGTGGGCGCGGATGTTTTCGAAGAGAGTTCCTCACGAATGATTTCGCTGTTTCGGAAGCACACTGCAAGCGGCCCGAAGATCAGGCCGGCCCTTCGGCTGGCAGCCAGCGCAGGGATTCTTGCCTGCCTTTCTTTAATCGCCGGCGGCGTATCGGCCGAGTCGCAGGTGGCGACGCGGACGCAACTCTCCGCGCAACAGGATACAGGCGCGACGCTTTCGCTGACGGCGACCGTGGGTGCGGCGGCGGGCGAAGCGATTAACGAAGGCTCGGTAAGCTTCGAGACACCGAAGGGGTCGCTGGGATCGGTCTTCGTGCACGACGGAACGGCCACGCTGCATCTGACCAACGCTCCGGCGTGGGCCCGGTCGGTGACGGCGGTCTACCATGGCGACGCAGCTTTTGCCTCCTCGACGGCCAGCGCGGCGATGCCCGAGCAGGCGAGCGGACTGCCGGGATTTACGGTGACCGCGAGCCCGTCGTCGGTAACGGTGCCGGCCGGACAGTACAGCACTATCAATCTGACCATCACATCGCAGAACGGCTTTTCCGAAGCGGTAAATCTGTCGTGTTCGGGACTGCCTGCCGCGTCGACATGCAACTTCAATCCTGTAGTGGCGACGCCTCCGGCGAATGGATCGACGGTGAGCGCGATGCAGTTGACGACGGTGGCGCGGTCGGGACAGAGCCAGATGACGGATCCGCTGCATGGGTCGGGGCGTGGGTCGGGCCATGGTTCGGGACTGGCGTATGCGCTGGTGATTCCGGGCGTGCTGACTCTGGCGGGTGTGGGAGCGATCCGGCGCCGAAACTACGGCGCGCTGCGCGTGGTGGGGCTGATGCTTCTGCTGGGAGCGGGCTCGCTGGGGCTGACGTCCTGCGCGCAGCGGTACCGCTACCTGCACTATCCGCCGACCCCGAACTTCGGAACGACCGCGGGGAACTACACGATTGTGGTTTCAGCCTACTCCTCGAATGGAACGGCGATCACCCAGGCGACGTCTACGGACCCGAACTGCGCAGGCGCGGTTTGTGTGGCGCTGACGGTGCAGTGAAGAGACAGTTGAAAGCCGGTTAGCTAAAAAGCGGATAGCTAAAGTTCGGTTAGCTAAGAGGCGGGTTAGCGAAGCAATGAGAACTGCAGGGAGTAGGGATCAGGGTATAGGGAGTAGAGAATCGAAAGGGCTCGGGCTGCGGACCCGGGCCTTTTGTTTTGGCGGAGAGAAGATCAGGGATTTGCGGGTTCGGGGGTGAGGCGGCAGATTTGCGCCACGCTGTTCCGGTAAGGGCAGGGGAGGCTGGTTGCGGCCTCGTGCGGGAGCAGGAGCCAGGTGGCGCCCAGCGGACCTAACGTGCCGCGGCGTTCGGCGTCGGTCATTCGATCCACAGAAAATTCAGGATTGCGCTGGCGGGCCCAGCGATCGGCAAGGCGCGGCAGCACCGCGGCGATACCGGCGTCCTTGTCGTCGGCCAGGTGGTCGCGCTCGCTGAGGGCTCGGAAGCCTTGCTCGTCTTCTCCAGGTAAATAGACCAGCTGCGGATTGAAGGCGAAGACCGCATCAGGCGGGGTGTGGGTGCGAATCCAGAGGAAGGCCTGCTGGTATGGATTGCGCGGCGGGGCGCCAGGCCACTCGATTTGCGTTGAGCCGGCCCAGGTGAAACGCTGCGCAACCAACATGCCGGCGAACAGGGCAAACAGGAGCAGGGCTGCGGCGCGTGGAGTGCGGCTGCGCAGGCGATTGAGAACGCCTCCGCTGAGGACGACTCCTGCCGCGTAAATCAAACAAAAGATGCGCAGAACCTGCAGGGGGACCAGAGGCCAGGGGCCGTGGGGCGGTACGAAGAGCGCTGCAATAACGACGGCGGTGGCTCCGGCGAGGACGCAGGTGAGGCAGAGGGCGCGGGCCGGGCCGCGGCCTGCCGGGCTGCAGGAGACGGGGCGGCGGGCGGCCAGAGCGAAGAGCAGCAGCGGCAGGAGGAGGCCGGCGACTTCGAACCAGCGCCAGTGGTCGAGGAACAGGAAGGAACGAGGCGCGAGGGAGACGGCCTGGGTGTAGGCCGCCGAGACCGGCGTCCAATGCGCAGCGGCGAAGACCAGGCCGCAACTGAGGACGGCGAGACCGCAGAGGGTGAGGGCAAAACGGGTGCGGCGGGCGGCGATGCAGAGGTAAACGGCGAGGAAGATGGCCGTCCAGAGACCGGTAAGAGGATGGAGCAGGCAAGTGGTGGCCACAAGGAGGGCGGCGCGGGTGGGAGCCCTGTCGATGGCGGCAGCCAGGGCGAAGAGGCTGAGCGGCGTGGCGAAAGAGCGCGCGGTCACGTAGGGGTCCATGAGGACCAGGGAAGTGCCGGCGACGGGAAGGCTGGCGCAGGCGGCGGCGAGGAGGGTAGCGCACCAGCGGGCGGATTCGGCGGGCAAGACGCGCTGGGCGAGGACACCGCAGGCGCTGAGATAGAGGTAGATCGAGGCGAGATCGGCGGCGAAGAGGATCCAGACCAGGGGCAGGTGGGTGAGCCGGATGATGGCGGCCATGAGCCAGGCGAAGAGAGACAAATGGGTGAAGGCGGCGATAAAGGCGGCGTTGAGCGGGTAGAGCGCGGGATGGAGGAGGTGGCGAATGCCGGCGACGTAGATACCGGCATCTCCGGCGAAGGGGTGATAGCCGTTGACCACGAGCACGACGGGTGTGAGGATCGCCGGGGCGGCACGTGATGGGAGTCGGGCAGGCGAAAGCAGAGGGGCGCGTTCGGTGGCGGCGTGAATCGCCCCGGAAGCATTCGGCATGGAGTTAGAAGCTCTCCGGCATGGGTTGCAAGCCATCCTTTACGGTTTACAGGCTATCCTGCACGATTTTAACGACCTGGGAGGCGATGGCGGGATCGTCGCCGAAGCCGGAGAACCAGCGGACGCCGGGCTCGCGGCGGAACCAGGTGAGCTGGCGTTTGGCATAATTGCGGTGGCCCTGGCGGGTAGCGGCGATGGCGTCAGGTTCGGACATGGTTCCGCGGAGAACGGCGCGTGCCTGGCGGTAGCCGAGGGCGTCGAAGGCGCGGGGTGATTCGCCGTATTGCTCGAGCAGGGTCCGGGTTTCCTCGACCAGGCCGGCAGCGAACATGTGAGCCGCGCGGTCGTCGATGCGGGCGTAGAGTCGGGGGCGGGGCGGATCGAGGCCGACCCGGAGGATGCGGTAGCCGGTGAGGGGGTCGCGGCCGGCTTCCCATGCCTGGGTGAGGGGGCGGCGAGCGGCGAGACAGACTTCGATGGCGCGGATGAGCTTGGGCTGATCGTTGGCGTGGATGCGTGCGGCAGCGGCGGGGTCAAGACGGCGGAGGAGGCGGTGCAGCCATCCGGCAGCGTGGCGTTCGGCGCTGCGGCGGAGGCGGTCGCGGAGCTCTTCAGAGCGCTGCGGGCCGGGAAAGAGGCCGTCGAGCAGGGCGCGGAGGTAGAGGCCGGTACCCCCGGTGACGATGGGCAGGCGCCGGCGAGCGGTGATGTCGACGAGGGCGCGGCGGGCGATCCGGCTATAGTCGCCGGCGGTGCAGAAACGGTCCGGCGGCAGGATGTCGATGAGGTGATGGGGGATACGGCGCTGCTCAGCGGGCGAGGGCTTGGCGGAGCCGAGGTCCATAGCGCGGTAGACGGCGACGGAATCACAGCTGACGATCTCTCCGTGGAAGCGTTCGGCGAGAGCAAGGGAGAGCGCGGTTTTGCCGCTGCCGGTGGGGCCGAGCAGGGCAACGAGAAGAGGCTGCATAGACCGGAGTCAGAGTAGCAAAAGCAGAAGGAAAAAGGGCTTGGCGGGGATGGGGGATACTGGCGGGACTCCGGGAAGGAGCCCCGGCGGGTGGAATTCTGCGACGATTGAGCCGACCTGCGCGGAGCGCTGCGGCTAGCGGTTATTCATGCCACGGCTGCGGAACATGGGCAGCGTCAGGGCCTCGAAGGCATCGTCGGATTTCGGGGCCAGCGCGGCGCGCTGCTGCGCCGAGCGGGGGCGGATGATTTCGCCAGCAATCTGATTCTTTTTCGGGGCCGGGCCGGAGGGACTCGCTTCCGGATCTGGATCGTATTCCTTCTTGCCGCTCAGCGTTGCGACCATGGCCGGAGCAGCAACCATGGCAATGAAGGCGACGCCGAGAATAATGTCGTGCATTGCGGTTCCTTAGTTCCCAGGATGACTGCGATGTTGCATTACCAGAATGAGGCCTGGGAAGCAGAGCAACCATAGCACTTCCATAGGGGAGGTGCTACAACCCCGGAGCTGAAGTTTGACACACGGGTGTGATTATCTTGGTACCAAAGGAACGGGCCCTGGGGGATGTCAGGGGGGCGTCGTTGAGGCTGAGCGAGCTGGAACAACCGCGGCCACGAATAACCGCGGATCCTTCCGCTGCGCGAGGTGCGAGCGGAAGGATGACAGATTTGGGGACCGCTGTTACTCCACCTGCTGCTTCGCTTTGTAGCCGTCACGGGCGATGATTTCGTACTTGACGGGTTTGTGTTTCTCGTCCTGCATGCGGAGGGGATGACCTTCGTCATCGACCAACTCCACGCGGATGCGGCGGTAAGTTCCGTCCATCTTCTGGTTGGAAGGCTTGTAAGTGAGCTGGTACTGGTTGCGGATGGATTCGTTGATCTGCCCGAAGATGTCGGGAAACTCGGCGTCGAAGCGGGGCTCGAAGTACATGCCGCCGGTCATGCGGGCGAAGGTCTGCAGCTGATTTTGTGCCTGCAGCATGTCGATGGAGTTCATGCGCCCGCTGGCGAAGCCGCCGCCGCCCATCATGCCCGCGCCGCCGGTAGCGATGGAAAAGATGGTGACGTTGGGCGTCTCTTTGACCTTCTGGAGGGTTTTGTCGAGGGTGATTTTGGAGAAAGTATCGCGGCCGGAGGAGACGAGGATGATGTACTTGCGGCCATCGATGCGGGTGAGGCGGTCGAGGGTCTCATAGAGAGCGTCGAAGAGGTTGGTTTCGCGCCAGGTGGGCATCTGGAGCGACTGGACGGCCTGCTGGATGAGCATTTTGTTCTGGGTGAAGTCGGTGAGGATGGTGGTGTGCATGTCGTAGGTCACCACTGCGATGTAGTCATCGGGCCGGAGCTGCTGGGTAAAGGAGAAGGCCGCATTCCACATGTCGAAGATGAAGTTGTAGCTGGTGGCGGCGAACTCAACGAGCAGTACAGCGGTAATGGGCGCTTTGACCTGATGGAAAGCAATGACGTCCTGGGCTATACCGTCTTCGAAGACGCGGAAGTTATCCTCTTTCAGATTGGGGATAAACTGGTGGGTCTTCTCGGTGAGGACGCCGACGTCGACATTGACGACGGGGACGTCCACGCGGAGTGAGTAGTTGATGCCGGGAGGGTTTTTGACCGTCGGCTCGGGCGGCGGAGGGGGCGCCGGGGCGGACTTTTTAGGAATGGCGATGGGGCCGTTGTCGTTGCCGGGGCCTCCGGATTCGGGGGCGGTCTGGTCGCCAGGTTGTTGCTGACTTTGGGATTGCTGCTGGTTTTGGGGCTGCTGATCGCTGGGTGGAGTTTGCTGCGCCCGTAACGTTGAGGCAGGATACAGCGTCTGACATAACAGCAGTACAGCGGCGGCGGCGAGAGCCGGTATGCGCGAGCCTGGGTCCCTCATGGAAAAACCTCTGCAGCGATTGTCGAGCCGATGGCGGCTTTGCGGCAAGGGAGTAAGCAGCTTAGTCTATGGACGTGTATAAGGCACCGAAAGGTATCACCCGATGGGCCGCTGCCATGGCATGCGCGGTCTGCATGCCGCTGTTCGGCCAGCCGAGCCCGTCGACCGCGCCGCCGGTGGTGGCGGCCGCGCTCCCGCCGAATCCTCCTGCCGTGACCCGGTTTTTTCCGCTGAGCGAAATTCACCGCGGGCTGCACGGGGTAGCCTACACGGTCTTCGAGGGAACCAGGCCGGAGCCGATGGGGGTAGAGATCCTGGGGGTGCTCCATAACGCCATTGGGCCACGGCAGGACATGATTTTGGCGCGCCTGGAAGGAACGAAGCCGGAATATACCGGGGTGGTGGCTGGCATGAGCGGCAGCCCCGTCTACATTGACGGGAAGCTGGTGGGGGCGCTGGCGTACCGCATTGGGCAGTTCAGCAAAGAGCCAATTGCGGGAATTACCCCCATTGCGCAGATGATGGGCGTGACGGATCAGAACCGGGAGAATCCCAACGAGGTGGCCGCAGCCCGGATGGAGAACACAGCCCTGGCAGGGCCCGGAATGAGCCCAGGATTGAGTTCGGGAATGAGCTCGGCGGCGGTGAGCAATCCCTCTCCAGGCGGAAGCCTGGACGCTGGCGCGCTGATTCAGCCGATGGATACGCCGCTGGTCTTCAGCGGCTTCAGCCCGGATGCGCTGCAGTTGTGGAAGGAACATGCCTCGGCAGGGCTGATGCCGGTGGCGGGCATTGGTGGCTCGGAGAGTAATGAGAAGCAGGGTCCGCTGGTTCCGGGCTCGGCAGTGAGTGCGGTGCTGGTGCGCGGCGATCTGGACATTTCCGCGACCTGCACGGTGACCTATGTGGATCCGAAACGGATGCTGGCGTGCGGGCACCCGATCACGCAGTTCGGGCCGGTGTCGATGCCGATGACCAAGGCCGATGTAGTGGCCACACTGCCTTCCCCGCTGAACGCATTCAAGATCATTAATACGACGGAGACGGTAGGCTCGATCACCGAAGACCGCGAGACGGCGATCATGGGCGAGTTCGGCAAGCCGGCGCGGATGATTCCGGTGACCCTGCATGTGACCAGCGACGGGCTGCCAGTGGCGCAGCAGGAGGCGCACCAGTCGCTGCATTTCGAGGTGATAGACCAGCCGCAGATTACGCCGATGGCAGTGATGGTGGCGATTTTCCAGGGGCTGATGCAGGAGAATGCCTCGTCGGCGATGACCACCTACCGGGTGCAGGGAACGGTGAAGCTGAGCGGGTATCCGTCAGTGAAGGTGAACAGCCTGGTGGCGCCGACGGATACGCTGGGCGCGAATTTGCTGGCGGCGCTGGAACTTGGGGAACGATTCACGAAGCTGTACGACAACGCGGCGCGGCGCACTCCGATTGAAAGCGTGGATCTGGAGGTGGCAGCGATTCCGCGGCGGCTGACGGCGGAGATCGAGAGCGCACAGGCCAGCCGCGTGGAGATCCACCCGGGGGATACCGTGACGGTGGAAGCGACGATCCGGCCGTGGCATGGAGAGCGGCGGAACGTGCGTATCCCGGTACGGCTGCCGGCGAATCTGCCGGAGGGGCCGGTGCGGCTGCTGGTGAGCGACGGCGGAACGCTGGACCGGCTCATGCAGCCGCCCCAGTTCAACGCGCAGCCGCTGGACGTGGCGGCGACCATCGAACAGCTGAACAGTGTGCATCCGAGCGACCGGCTGTATGTGACGCTGCTGGCGCCGGAGGCGCAGGCGGCGGTGGAAGGCCGGACGTTGACGGCGATTCCGCTGTCGATGGCGAATGCGCTGGAGCCGCTGAAGGAAAACAAGGGCATGGCGCTGAATGGGGAGTCGGCGGTACCGATGGCGTCGTTGCCGATGGACGCGGTGATGAGCGGCCAGCAGGTGGTGACGCTGCAGGTGGAAGACCAGTAGCGCTCTGACCGGATGATTGAGTTCCTTGCGCAGGATGCTCCGCGTGAGCAGGACGGCGGTGAAAGCCCGGCCTTCACGCCGGGGAAATGGAAGCATGAGATTGGGGTCTTTTTGGGCCCGTAAATGTACTGAATCATGCGGTAACCACGGTAGCGCGGCGCTGGCCGGGATTCGACCCGCTGACGGAGTGCCGCCTGTCCAGCGTGATCTGCTCGGTCCCATCCTGTTCAATTGCGGACAGGCTCGCTTCAAAATGGACACCGTGGGGGACTTCGATCAGCCGGCGTTGGCTTCGAATTGGCTGGTTCAGCGGATTTCAGCTGCGGGAGAGCGGGGGCGGGTGTGGCCTCTGGCGTGCTCTGGCAGGGCTGGCGAGGGGATCTCCATGGCATATTTCGAGCGGATGCGCGACGTGATTCACGGGCCACTGAGCGAAGCGGTGATGCGGGAGCGGATGGCCGTTGGCTGGCAACTGGTTTCTCTGGAGTGGCGGCGGGAGCTGCCGGACTCTGAGGCGCCGTCGGAAGGCGCTTGGCGGGAGGAGATTCCGTATGGGCTGCGGATCTCGGACGACTGCCAGCGGCTCGAGGTGGATCCGATGGAGAACCAGGCGCTGCTGCAGATGATGGAAATGCTGGTGCAGGACTTCCCCTTTTCGACCATCGCCAGCGATCTGAACGAAAAGGGATTCCGCACTCGCGAGGGGCGGCGCTGGAATCCGGTGAGCATCTTCAACATGATTCCGCGGCTGATTGAAGTCGGGCCGCGCCTGTTCTCGACGGACGAATGGGAGAAGCGGCGGCAGAAGTTCGCGAAGATGATCTGAAGGGCAGGACGGGCGGGCCTGCGGACAAGATGACGGCGCTCGATGAGCGAATCGACGACGGCGGCATCCAGCTGCCATGCGCAGCTTCCCCTCCTCGCTGGCCCGTGGTTTGTAAATCACGCTGAATGCCGAGTGGGTTGGTTTCTCATCAGGTGCGGAGAAACGCCGCTGCCTTTTTCAAGTCGTCGACGAAACGGGCGCGCTCCAGTTCGCGGGCTTCGTCGTCGGGCGCGCGGAGGATCGAGGATGGGTGCACCGTGGGCAGAACGCGGGGCATTCCCGAAGCTTCGACGACCTCGCCGCGATGTTGCGTGACGCGGAAGGACCGGCCAAGCAGAGCCTGAGCCGCGGTGGCGCCGAGGCAGACGACCAGGGCCGGTTCAATGGCTTCGAATTCAGCATCAAGCCAGGGACGGCAGGCGGCGATTTCGCGGGCGCTGGGCTTCTTGTGGATGCGACGCTTGCCGCGGGCCTCCCATTTGAAATGCTTGACGGCATTAGTGACGTAGACCTGCTCGCGGTCGATGCCTGCCTCGACGAGACATCGGTCGAGGAGATGGCCGGCGGGACCGACGAAGGGGTGGCCCTCGAGGTCTTCGCGATCGCCGGGCTGTTCACCGACGAGGAGGAGACGCGCGTGACGGCTGCCTTCACCGAAGACGGTCTGGGTGGCGTGCTCATACAGGGGGCAGCCGTGGCAGTTGCGGGCGGCTGCGCGCAGAGACTGGAGGTCGTGGCGCTCGGGCAAATATTCCGCAGCTGAGGGAGTCGCCGCTTGGGTGGTTGTCTTCGCCGGTCTCACTCTGGAGTGGGATGCAGGTGAGGCTTTGTGGAGCTGATCGAGGGCTGACTCCAGGGATTATGCGCCGGGATCAACCGTCCGGCACGCGCACTCTGTGAGTAACTAAGGAGCAGCCGGAAGGCATTCGCGAACAACCGCGCATCCTACCACTCAGACACAGGAAGAGAATCGCGGCGCCGAACGCCGCACGTCAGCGCGCTATTGCTGCAAGCCAACCCTGAACATCGAAGGAGATGAGATGAAAGTTTTTTCCGCAAATCTGGAGAACCTGCGCAGTTTGTATATCAACCAGTTACAAATGCTCTTATCGGTCGAGAACCAGATCACTGAGGCGCTGCCGAAGATGATTGACAAGGCCCTCGACACGCAGTTGAAACAGGCATTTGAGTCGCACCTGCAGGAGACCCGGGTTCAGGTAACCAGGCTCGAGCAGATACTGAACACCGTGGCAGGAGAAGCCAAAGCCGTGAAGAGCAAGGTCATGACGGCTTTGGTGACAGAGACGGAAGACATGGTGAAGGATGCGGCTGACGACGGGGTGCGCGATGCTGCGCTGATCTCCGCTGGACAGCGCGTGGAACATTTCGAGATTGCCGCTTATGGCGCGGTGCGGCGCTGGGCGGAGTTGTTAGGTGAGAATGCCCAGGCTTCGCTCCTTGACCAGACCATCAAGGAGGAGGGGCACGCGGATCATCTGCTGACGGAGATTGCGAACCGCGTGAATCCGTATGCACAGAAGGTGGCATGAGGCGGTTGGCAGGTAGAACGGTGCACCGTCCCGCTCACTTATAAGAGATCTGGGGCTTCTATCCCTGCCAGTGCAGGATAGAGCCCCAGTTAGATTGGATGGCGAAGCCCGGAAGCCGGTAATTGGCGGCGCTGTAAGTTACGTTCTTATTGAGTAAGTCGGTCCAGGGTCCGTTTTGCGGCAGGGGAATGTCTGCGTACTGCACTGAATCAGAAAAGTTGAGAGCAATCATGTAAAGATCGCTGCTGTTCCAGCGGTGGTAGATGGCGATCTGGCGCACTTCGTCGATGCCGTAGCCGTCGGGGGAAAGACGCGTCCACGAGGAGTCGTAGTTATCCGGATAGAAATTCGGCGACAGCAAAGCAGGATGCCCCTGGCGCAGGCTCATAAGAAAGCTGTAGAGCCCCACTAACGCGGTGCCCACGGCATCGCTGCGCTGCTCCCAGGTGAGTGGGCGCGACTGAACGCGCTTGAACTGCGGGGGCGCGTTGGTGTCGTCCTCCCAGAGATCTTCGAGTTGCCCCCATTCCTGACCATTGTGCAGGAGCACAGCGCCGGAGCAGGTGGCAAGGGCGATCATGTAGGGCTGTGCCTTGTACCAGCGATCCCGCGAGCCGAGTTCATACGTGATGGTGGCGTGGTCGTGGTTCTCGAGATAAATGGTGGGACAAATGGGCGCGTCGAAATCGAGAGCGGCGTTTAACACGCGCATGTAGCTGGCGGTAATCCCTCCTTTGACGGCATAGCCATTGAAGACGTCGAAGGGATAGGAGCGGAAGACGTCGAACCACGCGCCGGTGGGCTGGATCATGTTGGCATCAGCAATCACGCTGAAGTCCCAGGCATCCTCGAGTATCAGCGAGACGTTGGTCAGGCTCTGGCCGGACGCGTAATCCTTCAGGTCCGCGATCAGCTGGGGTGCACCCTTCGTCGGAAATTGCGGATTGTTAAAGCCGGTTACCTGATCGAAGCGGAAACCGTCCAGCTGGAAACGGCTGAGCCAGTATTTACAGACGTCGGTGACGAACTGTTGCGTGCAGGCATTGCCGTAATCGAGGGGCAGCATGCCGAAGTTGCCGGCAGGCTCGAATTGTCCAACGAAGGGCGAGTCGGTGGGGGTTTGCCACAGCCAGTAGTAGGGGAAGCCGTTGGTGTTGGAGCCCTGGTAGGCGTGTTGAAGCACAATATCGAGGAGCACGTGGAGGTTGCGGCGGTGACACTCGGTAATCAAGGCGGCAACGCGTGAGAGGCGATCGAGAGTATTAGCAGGATCGGTGACGTAGGCGGATTCGACGGAGAAGAAATAGGCGGGGTTATAACCCCAGCTGAAGGTGGCGTCATCGGGCCAGGCAATCCACGGCATGAACTCGATGGCATTGATATTCAGCTGCTGGACCAGATCGAGCTTGTCCTGGATGGCGTCAATGGGCGCGCTGGTGCCCCGGTACTCTTTGGTGAAGTCGTCGATCATGAGCTCGTAGAGGATGAGGCTGGTGGAGGGTAGACGCTCGCGAATCGGCTCGGGAGATACAGGCGTACCGCCGACGACGAAGGCGGAACGATCGTTGGAGTCGCCGCCATATTTGGTGCAGGGGTCGCCGACGATGCGGACGGTAGTGTTCTCGAAGGTGACCAGATACTGGTATTGGTACCAGCCATCGGGCAGCGGATTTCTAAACGAGTAAACATACAGGAACCCGTTGGGGTGCGGAGTACGGGTCATGGGCAGAGCGGCGGCTGGATCCCAGTCTGTAGTACCAGGCGTGACTAGATGCTGAAAATCGCTGACGATGGCGATGGATGCAATATGACTGACATCGCCCCGTGCGTACTGGGTGGGATCGACGGTGTTATCGGGGATGAACAGGGTGATGCTCTGTTGCCCCGCGGCGGAGCGGGTAAAGCCGAACTGCTCGTACATATCCGGCCTCCACAATGAAGATGAATTGCTGTGCCTGTCGCCCGGCCTTCGGTGCGGCCGCGGACGCCGATGTATCCGGTGGGTACCAGGACAGTCGCACTGCGGCGTCGCGGTAGTGTTGACGGCATCCGACCATTTAGGGTCGATGACCGGCCTTAAGTTCTTGTTGAAGATGGTTACATCAAAGCTGAGATGGTGGTTAGGGGGATAGTCGCCGCATTGGACGACATAGTAAGGCTCCATGACACCGCCAAAGGCCCAATTGAACACCTGGCCTTCGCTGGGAGTGTGATGAAGGGTCGTGCTCTCCCCATTGGAGAGATCGAAACTGAAGATAGTCCAGGTGGGGCAGGAGATGGTGCCGCGGCGGCAATTGCCGGTGATGGTGCCGACGATCAGATCGTTGGGGTCGACATTGATCAAAGCGCTTTCGGTAACGATGTTACTCAGGCAGCAATTCCAGTTTGCCACTGCCCATTGCCCACTGGCCCACTGCAATACGGGCTGCAGGATGCTGGTGTTGGGGTCGTTGATATCTTCAAGCCCGGGAAAGTAGAAGAGGACCTGTCCATCGTCGCTGGGGGGCGGAGGCGGCACCGTCCATACGGCAAAGAGGGCGCTGTAGGCTTCGCTGGTGGCGACATTGGCGTTCTCAATCCAGCCATTAACTTCAGGCGGCACCTGGGTCTTGAGAGCAGGAGCGGTGACGGGTGAGCCTTCGCGCGTATAGCGGGGATGGCTGCAGACGGGCGCATTCTGCGCGACGGTACCGTCAGTGTGGCGCACGCGTCCGTCGGCGAGCAACGTTTCGCCCTCGGCGAGGCTCTGGACGCAGGAGGGATGAAAGTAGCCGAAGGGCGTGATGACATAACCTTGCGGCACACTGGCGGGACGGCTGGAAGAGGCGAGGAGGTGCGGCGCTGCGATCTCCGACTGACCGAACAACCTCCCTGGCGACAGAGACAGGGTGAAGAGGAGGGCGAAGGCGAGCGGAGAATACGTCCTTAGCCACGGAGCAAAAGCGAGCATGATCTTCTCCTGGTATCAGGTGATGGAAGTGCGGTGGGCGGGTATCCGAGCGCACTTCCGGCATCGGGCCGCGGCGTACCAGAGTTACAGGCCCAACAGCCTCCCATACTTACCGGAGTTATGTCAAAAGAATTTTCAGGTAACTTACCTGATGACCCGGCGCACGAGGGCATTACCCCTGAGACGGCGCGTGCTTTTGGCTACTTCCGTGCCTTTCGACAGGTTACTCGAAGTGACTCACCAGAGCCGGGCGGTTGAGGCGAAGTAAATCCCCGGGCGCGCGATATTACTTTTTTCTAAGTGGATGAATACCGAGCGCCATCCATGGTATATAGCCCTGCTGCCGATAGCTGCAGCGCCCTGCCAGGACTTACGCCGGGACGGTGGGGTTACGGCGAGGACGGCGGTTGGCCTGGAGAATTTTCTTGCGCAGGCGCAGGGATTTGGGCGTGACCTCGACCATTTCATCATCGGCAATGAATTCGATGGCCTGTTCGAGATTGAGGGCGCGCGGGGGGGCGAGGCGGATGGCTTCGTCGGCGGTGGAGGCGCGCATGTTGGTGAGCTTCTTTTCGCGGACAACGTTGACGTCGAGGTCGTTGTCGCGGGAGTGCTCGCCGATGATCATGCCTTCATAAACCTCGATGCCGGGCGGGGTAAACAGGACACCGCGGTCTTCGAGGCCTTCGAGGGCATAGGCGGTGGTGGTGCCGGGGCGATCGGCGATGAGGGCGCCGGTGGGGCGCTGCGGGATTTGTCCCTGATGGGGCATGTAGCCGTCGAAGAGAGAATTCATGACCATGGTGCCGCGGGTCTCGGTGAGCAGGTCGCTGCGCAGGCCGATGAGGCCGCGGGAGGGAACGCGAAATTCGAGGCGCACGCGGCCATAGCCGTGGTTGTGCATCTTGACCATTTCGCCGCGGCGGGGCCCGAGGCGCTCGATGACAGTGCCGATGAAGGCTTCAGGAATATCGATGGTGAGGTGTTCGAGCGGCTCCATGAGCTTGCCGTTGACTTCTTTGGTGACGATCTCGGGGCGGCCCACCATGAGTTCGTAGCCCTCGCGGCGCATCATTTCGATCAGGATGGAGAGCTGAAGCTCGCCGCGGCCGAGGACCTTGAAGCTGTCCGGCGAGCCGGTTTCCTCGACGCGGATGGAGACATTGGTGAGGAGTTCCTTTTCGAGTCGCTCGCGCAGATTGCGCGAGGTGACCCACTGGCCTTCGCGGCCCACCATGGGCGAATTGTTGATGGAGAACTGCATGGCGATGGTGGGTTCGTCGATGATGATGGCGGGCAGGGGCGCGGGATTTTCGACGCTGGTGATGGTTTCGCCGATGGTGATGCCTTCGACCCCGGCGACGGCAACGATGTCGTCGATCTCGGTCTCGGTGATATCGACGCGATGGAGGCCGCTGAAGCTGAAGAGCTTGGTGATGCGGGTCTTCTGCAGCGAGCCGTCGCGCTTGGAGATGGCGACGTCGTCGCCGGTGCGCAGGGTTCCCTGGAAGACGCGGGCGATCGCGAGGCGGCCGAGATAGTCGGAGTAGTCGAGGTTGGTGACCTGGACTTGAAGCACGCCGTTGGGATCGCCCTTGCCAGTCGGGATGGTGGCGAGAATGGCTTCGAAAAGCGGCATGAGGTCGGGACCGGGCTGGGTGGGATCGGTGCTGGCCTGGCCCAGTTTGGCGTTGGTGTAGAGGACGGGAAAGTCGAGCTGGTCTTCGGTGGCGTCGAGATCGATGAAGAGGTCGTAAACCTCGTTGAGGACTTCCTGGTGCCGCGCGTCGGGGCGATCGATCTTGTTGATGACCAGGATGGGAGGCAGCTTGGCTTCGAGGGCCTTGGAGAGGACGTAGCGGGTCTGAGGCAGGGGACCTTCGGAGGCGTCTACGAGGAGCATGACACCGTCGACCATGCGCAGGGCGCGCTCAACTTCGCCGCCGAAATCGGCGTGGCCGGGGGTGTCGACGATGTTGATCTTCTCGCCTTTATAGAAGACGGCGGTGTTTTTGGCGAGGATGGTGATGCCCCGCTCGCGCTCGAGCTCGTTGGAGTCCATGACGCGCTCGGTGAGGTGCTCATTGGCGCGGAAGGTGCCGGCCTGGCGCAGAAGCTGATCGACGAGGGTGGTCTTGCCGTGATCGACGTGGGCAATGATGGCGATGTTGCGAATGGCGCTCAATGAGTTGTCCTAAATTTTTGTTTTTGAGGGGCGCAGCCGGGCAAAGCAGCGAGAAACAGGGCCGCCGGGAACTGGGTCACGGCCGCCATAGGTGTGTGCAGGCTTTAGTTTACCAGCGGTGGGCAACGCAGATGGTTGATTCCGCTCTCTCTTAAAGAGAGGGAAACGGGCCCGCGTAGTGAACAGGAGGGTTTTATGAACCGAGCGATTCGCCAGCGATTGGCGGTAAGTGCCGGTGTAGCGCTGGCATGGTGCATAGGGGCAGGAGCCTGGGCGCAGGGCGCTTCGGCAGCCGCGAGCGGGGACAACACGGCGCAAAGCCAGCACACGCTGCAGATGGTTCCGGCCGTTGCGCAACTGGACAAGACGATCGATGCGAAGAAAATCAAGCAGGGCGATCCGGTGACGGCGAAGCTGCAGAAGGATGTGCAGATTCCCGACGCGCAGAATCTGCCGAAGAATACGGTCCTGGAAGGGCACGTGGACCAGGCGCAGGCTTCAGAGAACAAGAGCGACTCGACGGTGGTGGTGACATTCGACAAGGCGAAGCTGAAGAATGGGCAGGAACTCCCGATTAAAGCGACGATCGTGGCGGTCGCCGCACCCGCGATGATGCAGCAGAATCAGGGCGGCGCGCCAGCGGGCGACGCGATGCCGGCGGGCGGCGGAGCACCGATGGCCTCGGGCGGCGGAGCACCGCAGGCAGGTGGCGGGTCAGCAGGTGCAGCGCGCACGGAGTCGGCGCCGCAGCCTTCCTCTGCGGGCGTGCCTGAACCCAGCGGGCAATCGAGCCAGCAGAATGGAAATAACGGAGTGCCGGGGGTCACGCTGAAGAGCGACATCCATGAGCAGTCGTCGGCAACCTTTATGTCCACGGGCAAGAACGTGCATGTGCCGAGCGGAACGCAGATGGAAGTGGCGCTGACGGTCATCCCGGCGGGCGTTAAGCTGCAGCAGTAAGCGGCCTGAGGGGAGGAATCAGCCGGTAAACCCGGCCAGCCTACTGAGGGTTATTCCACTCCGGCATTGCGGCAAGAGCCCGCTATTCGTAGCGCAGCGACTCGATGGGGTCCATATGCGCGGCGCGATTGGCGGGCAGCGTGCCGAAGATGATGCCGACGGCAGCCGAAGCTGCAAGTCCGACGACGGCGGACCATCCGGAAACCGGAACGCGATAGTTGGTCAGGAAACGGATAGAGAAGGGAATACCGAGCCCGATCACGGCTCCCATGAGACCGCCGAAGAGCGAGACGAAGACGGCTTCCATGAGGAACTGGAGGCGAATCTCGCGGGCCGTTGCCCCCAGGGCTTTGCGAATCCCGATCTCGCGGGTGCGGGAGCGGACGGTGGCCAGCATGATGTTCATAATGCCCACGCCGCCGACGGCCAGGGTGACCCCGGAAACCAGCAGCAGCATGGCGGTGAGGGCGACGATGACCTTGCCCGCCAGAGTGATGAGCGCCGTCATGGTCTGAGTCTGATAGACGGAGTTGGGCAGATGGCGGCCGTCATTGCGCACGGCGGCGACAATCTGCTTCGCGGCGTCTTCGACGTCGTTCTGATCGCGGATGGAGAAGTAAATCTGCTTTACGTTGTCGCTGCCCGTGAAGTAGCGGCCTACTGAGTATGGGATGAGGATGGTTTGGTTGGCGATTTCGGTTTCGCCGAAGGTCTCCACGCGCTCCTTGAAGATTCCGACGATCGTGAAGGGGATGCCGGCGATCTGAAATGTCTTGCCGATGGCGCCGACATCGCTGCCGAACATGGCTTTTGCAAACGGCTCGGTGACATCGGCGACTGGCGTGTGGGTGACCTCATCTTCTTCATCGAAGAAGCGGCCGGCCAGAACAACGAGGTTGCGGACCTGGCGGTAGGACGGTTCCACGCCGAGCACGAGGACGTCTCTGGTGATGCCCCCGCCGAAGCTGATGCTCTGATGTAACTCCAGGACAACCGACGATTTGGCGACTGAAGGCACCTGCTCGTCAATGGTGTGCTCGTCATCGAAGGTAAGGAAGTCGGTTTGGGTAGCGGTGACGGCGCCGGAACCACCGCCGGCGTATTCCAACTCGACCAGGTTGGTGCCGATGCCCTGAATTTCGCTGAGGATGTACTGGCGTCCGGTGGCGGATATGGCGACCACCAAAATGACGGACGCTGTGCCGATGACCATACCCAGGGCGGTAAGGGCGAAGCGAACTTTGGCGGCGCGGAAGCTGTCGATGGCGAGGTGCGCGATTTCGCTGAGCACCATGGTCTGGCGCGCACTCGCGATGGTGCGTTCGAACGAGAGCCGACTATGGGCGGAGGCCGGAGGCATCGCTTGTTACAGGATGCCACAAGCAGCGACACGGCTCATGAGCAGAGGAGATGAGGCGGAGAGGGCAGGGGGCGATGGTGCCGCGCGGCTGCAGAGTTTAGGAAACAAATAACTAATGCGTTAACCGGTGTTGGAGGTTTTGTCCCAGGGCTGCTGTTCGTCAAAAGTACGACACCGATGTGGAGGCACAAGCATCGAAGGTGGCATGAGGGTTTTGCCGGAAAGGGAGCTTCCAGAGCGGTTCGTCTGCCCACGAAGATAACCATTCAGTTAACAGCGAACTTCCCGGCATGGATGACGGGCTCCGTACTTCTTTCTCTGGAGGCAATTCCATGATGTCGCTGTACTGTACTCAGTCGCGGAGCGCAGCGGTTGGTCTTTCGCTCCGGCGTCTCATTTCTATTCTGACGGTGGCTGGCCTGGCGGCATTCTCGTTGCCTGCACAGGCACAGGCGGTGTTCGGATCGGTTGTGGGAACGGTGACAGATCCCACGGGCGCGGTGATTCCGAACGCGACCGTGGTCGTGACCGATGTGAGCAAGGATATTTCGCAGACCGTGACAACGAACGGCAGCGGGAACTTCACGGTTTCCCGCCTGATTCCAGACACCTATCTGGTCAGGGCCACGGCGAGCGGGTTCGCGCCGGCGGAAGCGTCGAATGTGACGGTGTTTGCGAACCAGACACAGGAAGTGAATCTGAAGCTGCAGGCGGGGGCGGCGGCACAGACGGTGACGGTCACGGGCGCAGCGCCGCCGCTGCAGACCGACCGGGCCGAAGTGGCGACCACCCTGGACAGCCGTCAATTAACCAGTATTCCCAACATCAACCGCAACGCCAGTCAGCTGGAGCTGCTGGTGCCGGGAGCGCAGCGTTCGAGCTTCAGTATTGCGCCGACGCAAAATCCGGAGGGAACCCAGGCGGTGGAAGTGAATGGCACCAACTACGGCACGCTGGGATGGATGCTGGATGGGACGGATAATCGCGAGCCGGTGCTGGGGATCATTGTGGTGAATCCGACGCTGGATTCGCTGAGCCAGATGCGCGTGGTCACGGAGGACTATCCGGCAGAATTTGGCGGCGCGGTGGGCGGCGTGGTGATCGCAGACACTAAATCCGGCGGCAACAAATTTCATGGCGACGCGTTTGAATTTCGGCGCAGCGGCGAATTCATGGCGCGCGATCCGTTCACGCAGTATCCGGGTGTCCCGTTCCCGGGGCAGTTGTATAACGAGTTTGGCGGCTCGCTGAGCGGCCCAGTCCGGCCCGACAAGATGTTCTTCTTTCTGGACTATCAGGGAATCCGCCAGCGCGTAGGGCAGACGCTGCAGCAGAATGTGCCGACCGCGCTGGTGAGGAGCACGTGCCTCAGCGGTACGGGGCCGTGCAATCTGAGCCAGTATGCGACCCAGATCTACAATCCGGGGACGGGCGCGACGTATCCGGCGAATGCGGTGCCGCTTTCGGCGCTGACGCCGCAGGGCATCGCGCTGCTGAGCGGGCTGCCGGCGCCGAACTCGGGACCGGCGGGCGCGACTTCGAGCAACTATGTCGCTTCGGGCTCAGGCAATAACGATGGCGACGAAGCCGATGTGCGGCTGGACGCGCAGGTGACGCAAAACCTGCATGCGTTTGGGCGCTACGACTATGAAAATTACCGGCTCTACGGCGGTGCGGTCTTCGGCGCAGCGGGGGGCAACGGCTTTGGCGTGGGCAACACGACGGGGACGGATCAGGGACAGAACCAGAGCGCGGCGGTGGGATTCGACTGGGCGATCCATTCGAATCTGCTGACGGATTTCCGCTTCGGGTTTCTGGACTACCACATTGCGGAAAACATGCTGGGCTTCGGCACGGATCCGGCATCGGCAATCGGACTGCCGAATCTGAATCAGGGAACGCTGGATACGTCGGGCTCGCCAACCTACAACGTGGAAGACGGCAGCGTGAGTAACTTCGGCACCCAGGGCTGCAACTGCCCGCTGCTGGAGAGCGAGCAGGTCTATCAGCTGGCGGATAACTGGACGATGATCCGGGGCAACCACTCGATCCGCTTTGGAGTGGGCATGGATATGCAATGAACCTGCGCAATTCCAGCGACTACACGCGTTCGGGCGAGCTGGGATTCGGCAACGGCAGCACCGCGCTGCCGGGCGTAGTCGGGCACCGGATCGGGGCTGGCGTCCATCCTGATGGGCTACGTGGATACGTGGCAGCGCTACGACGTGTACGGACCGAACGCGTCGAATCGCCAGAAGCGCGGCGATCTCTATGCGGAAGACAGTTGGCGATGGAAGTCGAACTTTACCGTGAACTATGGCGTGCGCTGGGATGTGGTGTTCCCGGAGACGGTGAACAGCCCGGGGCAGGGCGGCTTTACGGACCTGCCGGCGGGCGTGATTCGCGTGGCCGGCATCGGGCCGTGGGGAACGAACGGCGGAGCCGACGTGGATCTGACGGACATTGGCGGACGGCTCGGCTTTGCCTGGCAGATAAAGCCGAATACGGTGATCCGCGGGGCCGCGGCCCAGATCTTCGACGACGAGGGCTTCTTCGGAACGATCTTCGGCAGCGCGATGACCCATAACCTGCCGGTGTATATCGACGAAGACCAGACGCAGGGAAACACCGCGGGGAAGTATCAGTACAGTTATGCGACGCTGCCGGGGCGGCCGGCTGCGCCGTATGTGCCCCCGAATGGAGACATCCCGCTGGCCAATGGATACAACGCCCAGTGGCGGCCGAATACACTCATCCTGCCTAAGGTGGATCAATGGAACCTGAGCCTGCAGCAGGCGCTGAGCGGCCAGATGACAGTCACCTTGGCGTATGTGGGCAACGTGGCGGAGAGGATTTATCCGGGCGAGACGTACGGCTTCAACGCCAACGAGCCGCGGCTGCCGAGTTCGCCGGCAGATTTGACGGCGGCGGATCCGACGGCGCCGGGGACGTGCGTGGCGGGCGCGCCGTGCAGCCGCAACGGAAGGCGGCCTTACTATGATCACTTCACGAATGTTTACAACGGAACTACGGTATTTTGCTGTAACCAGGATATAACTTCACTGGCACCGTCGGCCCGGGCGAACTATAACTCGTTGCAGGCCACGCTGGAGCAGCGGTTCGCGCATGGATTTAACATCCTGGCGAATTACACCTGGTCGCGCGCGCTGAATTACGGGTCCACTTACTTCCTGCAGAATCCGCGGGTGGAATATGGTCCCAATGACACCAATCGGGATAACCTGCTCACGCTGACCGGATCGTGGGCGTTGCCGGTGGGTAAAGGAAAGACCCTGATGGGGAATGCGGACCATCTGATGGATGAGGTGGTAGGCGGCTGGGAGCTGAATGGAGATACGACCTGGGAGAGCGGCCTGCCGTTTACGCCGACGTACTTCGAATGCGGCAGCGACCAGGACATCGATACGAACTACGGCAGCCCGGGGACCTCGAGCGACTGCCGGCCGGATAAGGCGGGGATGAACATTAACAGCGGAGGGTTTCCGCTGGCGGTGAGTGGGCTGAATACGGCGACGCATGCGCGTCCATATTTCACGCCGGTGGCCGCACTGAGCAGCTATGGCACGGTATCAGGGCCGTTTGCGCGGCCGGCATTCGGAACCATCGGCAACGTGGGACGCAACTGGCTGCGCGGACCTTCGGAGTATTTCGCCGATGCGTCCGTGTTCAAGAATTTTCCGATTAAGGAGAACATCAGGGCGCAGGCCCAGTTCCAGGTCTATAACCTGTTCAACCATGTGCCGCTGGGTTTGCCGAGCGCGCAGAACGGGCGCTGCGTTGACTGCACGACGGGTCAGCCTGGCCTGATTACCGGGGCGGATCCGGCGGTGACAGGCACGGGGCTCCCGTATATGCGCACATTGCAATTTGGCGCACGCATCGAGTTCTAACTGCGGTTCTAACCCCCGATTACCAGGTTCGCGCTACTGATGCGCGATTGCCCCCCGCTCTGCTCACTCCCGTCCGTCTGTTCGACCGGACGGGATGAGCAGGCGGGCCTTTTTTTGCGGAGCCTATTCAGTGGGTGGATGCAGCAGCGGATCGCCGACGACGCGGACGGTGACGATGCTGTGGGGCTGGACCGGAACCTGGAATCCGTTGCCCCCGGTGAGAGACAGGGGATGCTGGTTGCGCTCGATCGCATCGGTGGCAAAGGCCTCGTGGACGGCGAGCAGGGGCGTGGTGATAGTGACGGTGCGCGCTTCACCGCCGAGGTCGATGAGGCGCAGGATAGTTCCCTGGCCGTCTTCGGCCGGCTTCCAGGTGTCGAGCAGCAGATTTGGATCATCCACGATTACAAAACTACCCTGATTGCCGTCGAGAGGTCGGGGCAGGTCGAGAGCCTTGTCCTGGGACTGGATCTGGTCCTGCTCGAGGGGCGTAGCTTCTTCCCAGCCGAAGCGGCTAAGCGCGGCGGGATCGGTTTGCCCCGCGCTGGTGATGACATAGCGGAAGTGAAAGTGGCCGCCCTGGCCGGCCCGGTAATTGGTATGCCAGTAGTTGTTCATGGCATAGGAGAAGACAGCGCCGGGACGCGGGCCGAAGGTTGTTGGCCAGGCGCCGCGGTTGATGTCGCCGAGCGTGACCAGCGGCGTGTCGAGGGGCATGACGGTGGCGGATACGCCATCCTGTTGGACGGAGACCCAGTGCTGGACGGAGAACCACTCGTGACCGGCGCCGGGAACCATATCTTTTGACGGGTCGACGACTCCGTTCTGGATCTCGTACTGGAATTGCGGGTGAGCCATGGCGAAGGGGAAGGCGAAGTAGACAGCTTCCTTCTTCAGCGTTTCGGTTTTGTCGATGTCCTCGACCAGCTCGATTTTCTTTTCGTTGGCGAAGAGGCGGATTTCGGTGCGGACCCGCGGGGTGTTGACGTCGGAGGATTCGAGGCGGGCGCGCCATCCCCACGGGGTGCGCTCCACGGAGAGGAGGCGGCCGTTGGCGGCGGGGTGAATCTGGAGTTCGGGTTGGGGCGAGACGATGCGGTATTGCAGGATGCTGTTGGGCTCGTGGTCGCCGCCGGTGACGTAGAGATATTGGCCGAGGCGGTAGGGGCTGGCTGAGTCGCAGAGCTCTTTGCCCAGCTGCTTGTCGTAGAGGCTGCGGATGGCGCCGGAGGCGGGGTCGAGGACGAGGCGGTAATACGGGCTTTCGAGGGTGGTGTCGGAGGTTGCGGACGCAGGCGCGGCGGGAGTTTCGGTGTGGGACGCGCGGCGCAGCGTGTAGGTTTTGTAGCCGACGGCGGGGACATCGTGGGCAACGAATTCAACCCGGCGGAAGTTGTTGCCGGTGTCGAGGACGGAGAAGGGAACGGCTGCGCCTGAGGCGCGGTCGGCGATTTCGTAACCGTTATCGAGATCTATATCGACAAGGCCGTCGCGTTTCCAGTTGAGGGCATTGAAGACGATGAGGCTGTCGACGGGGGCGGCGATGGAGTCGGCGAGGCTGGCCATGCTGCTGCGCAGGAGATGGTCGCGCAGATCGTCGGCGGTGGTGGCGCGGGAGTCTTTGACGCGGAGCTGCTGGATGGCTTCGTCGCTGGCAGGATCGGAGACGCTGTTCCAGGAGAGCCAGGTGTGTTCATCCATGAGGACCATGCTGGCCCACATGGCGTCGAGAGAGTCGCGATCCACGGCGAGGCGGGGATTGACGAGGGAACTGATGGTCGCAAGTTTTTCAGCGGAGGGAGCGCGGCTCTCGTTGCGGCGCTCCAGTGCAGCGTAGAAAGCGTCGGAGCCGATGCCGTCTTCCCAGTAGGGGCCGCCGTCGCCGCGGATGGTAGGGATATCGGAGCCGAATTGCTGCTCGACGTTGGCCAGCGCGTCGTGGAAGCCGGAGTACTGGATGCGGGGATACGCGTAGAGGCCGTTCCACTGATCGGCGAGCTCAGCCTGCTGCGGAAAGAGGTCGGTGTTCTCGACCTGCGTGCCGAAGACGATGGCCGCGTTGGCGCGATAGCTGGGGTGGTCGTACATCTCGAGGAAGAGCGGCAGCATTTCTTCGCCGGTGGGCGTGAGCGGGGGAAGGCCGAAGAGGAACTGCATCTGCATGTAATGGCGCGAATACCACATGAGAACTTTGCCGCCGTCGGGGCCCTGCCACCAGAACGGGGAATTTTCGTTGAGATGGCCCTGGAGCAGGACGGGGGCACGGTCGTTGTTGCTGCCGGCGAGGAAGTAGGGGATGCCGGCCGCGGCGAGGATGGAGGCGTAGGACCAGGTGTAGGAGGGGACGTCGGTGATGTTGGCGTAGTTGAAGGGCGTGCCGTGGATGCGGGCGAAGTCGGCGCCGGGATAAAGGGAGCGGATGAGGGTTTCGGCGGTGGGGAAGCCGGTGAGCACGTTGCTGGATTCGGCGGGGATGAAGAGCTGACGCCGGCGGATCGCCTCGAGGATGCGCTGCTGCTCGGCGGGCGTGCGGGATTTCAAATACTGGTCGAGGTTCCAGGAGCCGTCGGTGCTGAAGCGAAAATCGGGATGCTTCGCGGTGAGGTCCATCGCCTCGTCGAGGATGCGGCTTTGGATGGCGGAGACTTTGGCCTGGTAGTCGGTGTAGCCGACGTCGAGATGCACGTGGGGAACAAGGAACAGTGTCCATTTCTTTTTCGGATCGAGATCGGCGGAGGTGTGGGTGGTGCGGCCGTTGAGAGCGACGGTGAGGTGGGCGGAGGTGTGCGCGGGAAATTCGGGAACGCTGAAGCTGATGCGGTGGTCGCCGTAGTCGGAAGTTTCAGGGATGGGCTGGGTGTAATGATGGCCGGCGAGGGTGAGTTCGGCGCGGCCCCCGTGAAGAGGCTCGGTGGAACGGAGAAAAACATCGACGCGTTCGGTGAGGGCGTCATTTTGCTTCTGATAGAAGATGGTCGGCTCGATTAGCGGGGGCACGGCGGCGGGCGGGGTGGAGAGGCGGTCCAGCTCGATGGCGTCGTAGTTGAAGCCCGCGTCGGGGACGCCCTTGTCCGCAGTAGCAACGGCCTGGAGGGTGAGAGTGTTGCGTCCGCTATGCAGCCAGGCGGCCGGGAAATCGAAGTCGACGGCAGCGTGCGAGTAGGCGGGGAAGAAGGCGGCCATGGTGTCGCCCATGCTGTAGTCGAGCTTCGGGTGCAGGTTGAAGGTGCCGGTGCGGCCGTTGATGGCAATGCGCAGAGCGGGAACGCTGGAGTGCTCGATGAGGACGGAGACGGTGAGGCGGTATGCTTGGGCGGCGCTGGAGTTGGAGAAGACGACGGTGCGCGGGGCGGAGGCGGCGTCGGGCTGGCTGCCGGGAAAGACGGCGGGGGCGAAGCCGTACCAGCGGCTGGGCTGATCCTGATCGATGGTGTAGGTGACGGGGGAGTCAGGGGAGCCGTCGGCGAATTCTGCGGAGGATTTGTCGAAGGTGCCGATGCGCCAGAGCATCTGCTGGGCGGAGGCGGGGACGGCAAGTGCCAGCGCAGACGCAATCACAATCAGGGCAGGGCGAAGCCGCATGGAAGACTCCCGGAGAAGCGGAGGATGAGGGCCGGTCTAATGGTAAACGCTGTGCCGGCGGGTGCGGAGAGGGTGGCGAGGGCCGGCGGGAATTTGTGCGGGCTTGCTATGGCGAGAAAATGTAACGGTGGCGGTGCCAGTTGGTGAACTCGGTGGATGATCCAGGATGTTGCCGGGCCTAAAGGCCCCGCCTTGCATGCTTCGGTTCCCCGGCCTGAAGAGGCTGTTACGAAACTTTTTCGGAGCATTCAGACCCGCCGTAATAGTGCAAATTTATCCATACTGAACCGTATCGAATGACTCTTCGAAACCGAGTTTCGTAACAGCCTCTGAAGGCCGGGGCTTCTACCGCAGTCTCGCTTACGCGAGACCCTATAAAGGGGCCGAGTCACCCAATCGGAGCAGAGTTGCGAGAGTCGTTCTTTGCAATATGCATGCGGATCGGATGGAGTCCGGCATCGCGCAGGGGCTAAATGTGGTGTGTCAAGAGGTTGTTGACAACGATTCCGGAGCGGGAGACGGAGGGCTTGTGGTTGGCAGCGGTGTGGGGACGATGCCAGTTGTATTGATGAGTCCAGAGCGGCAGAGAGCGAGCGCGCTCAGCGGAGTTCTGATAGAGGCGGGCGTAAGCCCACTCGCGGCAAATGGTCTGGATGAAGCGCTCGGCCTTGCCGTTGGTGCGCGGCGTGTAGATGCGAGTGCGCACATGGCGCAGCTGGAGGGCGCGGCCGGTATCGCGGAACAGGTCGGAGCAGAAGCAGGGGCCGTTGTCGGTCATGACGCGGCGCGTGCGGATGCCGAAGCGGTCCAGCCAGTCGACCGCCTGGCGCAGGAAGGCCGCCGCGGAGACAGCTTTCTCATCGGGCAGGATGGCGGTAAAGGCCATGCGCGAGTGATCGTCGACGGCTACGTAGAGGAACTCCCAGCCGGCGCCGCGCGTCTCGTCCCGGGGATTGCCGGTGATGCCGTGGCCGGGTTTGACGATGCGGGCCAGTTTCTTGATATCGATGTGCAGCAGATCTCCGGGCGCGGCGTGCTCGTAGCGGATCACCGGGATCTGCGGCTCCAGCATGCGCGCTTTGTTCAGGTGCAGGCGGGTGAGGATGCGGCTGACGGTGGAACGGCTCAGGCCGGTGGCCTGAGCGATGCGCACGCCGGTCCAGCACAGCCGGCGCAGCTGCTCGACGCGTGCGGCCATCTCGGCCGAAGTTCTGCGCGGCGAGCGATGCGGACGGGAGCGACGGTCGGCCAGTCCGGCCGGACCTTCCCGCTGAAAGCGCCGCACCCATTTGGCCGCGCTCTGCCGGCTGAGCCTGCACTCGGCTGCCGCCTCGC
Organism: uncultured Acidobacteriota bacterium; assembly: GCA_963825195.1. Lineage (GTDB taxonomy): Bacteria > Acidobacteriota > Terriglobia > Terriglobales > Acidobacteriaceae > Palsa-343. Next base: position 2,407,677 of record CAWGSD010000001.1, on the reverse strand, counting down.
GCAGGCTCAACCGGCCTTCCAGAACATTTCTGGCCAGCATTTCTCGACGCATGATGGTAAGCCGGGCATGATGGTGGTAGTCCATTCGGTCTCCTGAGACAGCTTGGCTTCGCAACCTCAGCTTCCCAGTTCTCGACCGGATGGACAACAACCTATTGAAACTTCACAGCTAAAGCCCGGGAGTTTTGATGGGCTTGTTCGGCATGACTGAAGTCATGCCCTGTTACAAGGTACAGACCGGGGAGAAGGGTAACAGACTGGACCGGGGACATGGGTAACACTTCGCGCGGACAGCAAGGGGCATGTAGAAGTCGGAGATGCCCTGGAGAGTGAGCGGAGTGGTGGAAGAGCGAGCCCGGTTCGCGGTGGAGTACGAGAGCGGAGAGTGGACGATGGCGGAGCTGTGTCGCCATTACGGAATCAGTCGCAGGACAGGCTATAAGATCCTGGCGCGCTGGGAACAGCAGGGCGCCGAGGGTCTGAAGGACCTCAGCCGGGCGCCGCTCCATCATCCCAACCAGACGGCGGAGGCAGTGGAGGCAGCGGTGCTGGCGCTGCGGCGTGCGCACATGAGCTGGGGGCCGCGCAAGCTGCGGGCCGGGCTGGCGGCGCGCCATCCTGAGCGGGCGTGGCCTGCGGCCAGCACCATCGGCGCGCTGCTCCGCCGCGCCGGCCTGGTGCATGCGCGACGGCTGCGGCGCAGGACGCCGCCCTTCACCCAGCCGTTCGCCCAGGCCGCTGAGCCCAACGCCGTCTGGTGCGCCGATTTCAAGGGCTGGTTCCGCACCCGGGACGGAGAGCGCATCGATCCGTTCACCATGACCGATGCAGCCAGCCGTTATCTGCTGCGCTGCCAGGCGGTGGAGAAGACCGATACCGCAGCCGTGCGTTCGATCACCGAAGCAGCCTTTCGCGAGTACGGACTGCCGCTGGCCATCCGCACCGACAACGGGCCGCCGTTTGCCTCCCGCGCCGTGGCCGGACTCTCGCCCCTGTCGCTGTACTGGATGAAGCTGGGCATCGTGGCGGAACGCATCCAGGCGGGGCATCCGGAACAGAACGGCCGCCACGAGCGCATGCACCGGACGCTGGCGGCGGAGACGGCCGCGCCGCCGCAAGCCAATCGGCGCCGCCAGCAGCAGACCTTCGACCGTTTCCGCTCGGAGTACAACCACGAGCGGCCGCATGAAGCGCTGGGCCAGAAGCCTCCCGCGGCGCTCTACACATCTTCGCCGCGTCCTTATCCGGCCAGAGTGCCGGAGCCGGAGTACGACACCGGCATGATGGTGCGCTGTGTATATCCGCACGGGCAGTTCTTCTGGAAGGGCCACGATGTGTTTCTCAGCAAGGTGCTGGCCGGAGAACGCATCGGTCTGGAGCCGATCGACGACCGCTACTGGTGCGTCTGCTTCGGCCCTTTTCCGATTGCCTGGTTCGACAGTCTCCAGCTGGCCACCGGCAACCTGCCTCCAGCCGAGGTCGTCGGCGGTGGAAATCCGGAAATCTCCAACCACAGAGATTCCCCGATTCCCACCGCCGCGGCTGCGACCAACAACCAATCCGTCCGGCAACTACAAAACTTCAACCCCGGCGAAAAAGTGTTACCCATCTGCCCGGTCTAAACTGTTACCCATCTCCCGGTTTGTATAACAAAAGCCGAGCGGCCACTGCGTGGAGAGGGTGGGGAATATCTGATGGCATGGTTGGGCATGACTGAAGTCATGCCCTGTTACAAAAGTTGAGCCGCCATTGCGTGGGGAGGGTGGGGGGAATATCTGATGGCATGGTTGGGCATGACTGGAGTCGTGGCCTGTTACAAAAAAACGAAGGATGACCAGGTACGCCCCACAGCAAAACAAAAAGGGAAGGTGCATGCAACTGAGGGCGCCTAGGTCCTGTTACAGCGACTGAAAAACTGCAATGACTGAATGCAGCAAGAAGAAGGCATCGATCTGGGGGACCCGAGACCGTAGAGGCCTCGGGCCTTGCGGATTATTTGCGGGCGTCGGGGGTGGTGACGCGCCACTTATTGGAGAGCGCGGCGAGCTTGTCTTCGATTGAGGCAGCGGGTTGGGGTGCTGTCTGGGCTTTGGGCTTGGGCGCGGGCGGGCCCTGCAGCGCTTTGATGGAGAGGGCGATGCGCTTCGTCTTCGCATCCGCGGAAAGTACTTTGACTTTGACGACCTGGCCGGTCTTGAGTACCTCGGACGGTTCCTTAATGTAGCGATTGGCGATTTCGGAGATGTGGACGAGACCGTCCTGATGCACGCCGATGTCGACGAAGGCTCCAAATTTGGTGACGTTGGTGACGACGCCTTCGAGCACCATGCCGGGCTGGACGTCGGCGATTTCGCGCACTGAATCGTTGAAGGAGGGCGCAATGAACTGGTCGCGGGGATCGCGGCCCGGCTTGCGCAGCTCTTCCAGAATGTCGTTGAGGGTGAAGGAGCCGGCGGTGAACTGACTGCGGTCGACTTTCTCGAGCAGGTGGGGTGTGCGGATGAGTTGATCGATCGGCGTCGAGAGGGAGGCGGCGATCTGTTCGACGAGGGCGTAGGACTCAGGGTGAACGGCGGTGCTGTCGAGCGGCTGCTCGCCGTCGCGGATTCGCAGGAAGCCGGCGGCCTGCTCGAAAGTTTTGGGGCCGATGCCGGGGACTTCGCGCAGCTGGGCGCGCGAGCGGAAGCGGCCGTTGGCATCGCGATAGCTGACGATGCTGAGGGCTGTACGTTCGGTGACGCCGGCGACATAGCGGAGCAGGGTCCACGAGGCGGTGTTGAGATCGACGCCGACGCGGTTGACGCAGCTTTCGATGACGGTCTCAAGGGATTGCTGGAGCTGGCGCTGGTCGACGTCGTGCTGATACTGGCCGACGCCGATGGATTTGGGATCGACCTTGACCAGCTCGGAGAGCGGATCCTGCAGGCGGCGGGCGATGGAGATGGCGCCGCGCACGGTGAGGTCGAGGTCGGGGAATTCCTGGCGGGCGACGTCGGAGGCGGAGTAGACGCTGGCGCCGGATTCGGAGACGGTGACGCGGAAGATGTTGCTGAGGTTCTTCTCGTGCAGGAAGTCGCGCACGAAAGCGTCGGTTTCGCGCGATGCGGTGCCGTTGCCGATGGCGATGGCGCGCACATTGTGCTGCTGGACGAGCGCGGCGAGCTTCTGCGCGGCTTCGTTCGTGCGGCCGGTGTGGGGATAGATGACGTCGTGGGCGAGGAACTTGCCGGTTTCGTCGACGATGGCGATTTTGCAGCCGGTGCGCAGACCCGGATCGATGCCAAGGACGCTGATGGGACCGGCGGGCGCGGCCATGAGGACGTGCTGGAGATTTTCGCGGAAGACCTGGATGGCGTCGGTGTCGGAGCGGCGCTTGAGCTCGAGGCGCAGTTCGCCCTGAATGGACGCGTTGAGCAGGCGCTTCCAGCAGTCTTCGACAGCGAGGTTGAGCTGCGGCGTCCAGTCGCCCTGGGCGCGGAGGATGTGCGAGCGCAGCAGGGCGAAGACGCGGGCTTCGTCGAGCTCGATGAGCCAGTAGAGGACGTTTTCGGCTTCGCCGCGACGGATGGCGAGCATGCGATGCGAGGGGATGGTCTTCACCGGCTCGCGGTACTCGTAATACATGCGGAATTTTTCCTGCTCGTCTTTGGCGTCGAAGACTTTGCGGCTCGTGATGGTGCCTTCTTCGAACATGAGGTGGCGCGCAGCTTTGCGAATCTCGGCGTCTTCGCTGATCATTTCGGCGACGATGTGACGCGCGCCTTCAAGAGCGTCGTCGAGGGTGGGGACCTCTTTAGCCGGATCTATGAGGGACTGCGCGAGTTCGAGCAGCGTGGTGGATGCGGGCTGCTGCGCCCAGATGTACTGCGCGAGGGGCTCGAGGCCGCGCTCGCGGGCGATGGTGGCTTTGGTGCGGCGTTTGGGGCGGTAGGGAAGGTAGAGGTCTTCGAGCTCGCTGCGGTCGAGGGTGGCGAGGATGCGCGCCTTGAGGTCGTCGGTGAGCTTGCCCTGCTCGGCGATGGAGGAGAGGATGGTTTCGCGGCGAGCGACCAGCTCGCGGAAGTAGGCGAGCTTTTCTTCGATGGCGCGGATCTGGACTTCGTCGAGATTGCCGGTGGCCTCTTTGCGATAGCGGGCGATGAAGGGCACGGTTGCGCCTTCATCGAGCAACGCCATGACGGCGCGCAGGCCGGCCAGAGGCAGGTTCAGGGTTTCCGCGATGTGGGAGAGGATGGGCGCTTCGAGGGGCTGGGGGTCAGGCATGTTCTACAGACATGGTAGCGGGCGGGGGTGAGGAAAACGCCGCATTGTGAGTGTCCGCACGATAGATCCATCAGCCGCCGATTTTTTCGGTTAGCTCGACCCAGCGTTCGTAGATAGCGTCGTGATCGGCCTGGGCAGTTTCGAGTTCGACGAGCGCTTCGGTGAGGGCGGCGGGGTCGATGACGACTTCAGGATGTTCGACGCGGGCGCGGGCGGCGTAGAGGCGGGCATCGGCATCCTCGATGCGGGTTTCGATGGCGTCGTACTCGCGCTGTTCCATGTAGGAGAGCTTTTTGCGAGGAGCGGGCCGGGCTTCGTTGATTGCGGACTCGCGCTGCAGCGCTTCAGCAATGGATGGCGCGGCGGATGGGGCGGCGGGTGATTCGCTGCGCGACATTTCGCTGCGGCCCATTTCACCGCGTTCGAGACGCCACTGTTCCCACTGCGTGTAGTCGGCGAAGAGAGCGGCGTTGCCGTGGCCGTCGAGGCCGAGGACGGTGTTGGTGACGCGGTCGAGCAGATAGCGATCGTGGGTGACGAGGACGAGCGCGCCGGAGAATTCGAGCAGGGCTTCTTCGAGGATTTCGAGGGTGGGAATGTCGAGGTCGTTGGTGGGCTCGTCGAGGATGAGCACGTCGGCGGGCTGGAGCATGAGGCGCGCGATGAGGACGCGGGCGCGCTCGCCGCCGCTGAGGCGCTCGACGGGCTGGTTGAGCTGTTCGCCGGTGAAGAGGAATCGCGAGGCGTAGCTGGCGACGTGGACGACGCGATCCTGATAGACGACGGAGTCGGAATGCGGGCGCGAGCGCGCGGCGGAGAGTGAGGGAGGTGTCGAGCTCGCGCATCTGCGAGAAGTAAACGATGCGCAGAGCGGCGGCGTGCTTGATGATCGCCGTCGCTGAGTGGGCGAGTTCGCCGGTCATGGCGCGCAGCAGCGTGGTTTTGCCGGAGCCGTTGGGGCCGACGAGGCCGAGCTTGCTGCCGTTGGTCAGCGTGAAGGTGACGTCCTGCGCAGAATGGTGCGATCGCCGAGTTCGACGGCGACATTCTCGAGCTCGATGAGACGTTTGGTCTGGCGGTCGGTGGCGTCGAAGGCGATGCCGGCGGTCGCGGTGCGGCTGCGCGCTTCAGAGTCGGCGAGCTGGGCGATGAGGGAGTTGGCGTTATCGATGCGGGCTTTGGCCTTGGTGGCGCGGGCTTTGGGGCCGCGGCGCAGCCACTCGATCTCGGTGCGAACGCGGTTGCGCAGGCTCTCCTGGGCGCGCTGCTGCCACTCGACGTAGGCTTCGCGGGCTTCGAGGAACTTGGAGTAGGTGCCTTTGACGCGCAGCAGGCCGTCGGCGTAGATGCGGTTGAGCTCGACGACGTCGGTGGCGGTGTTCTCGAGGAAGTATCGGTCGTGGGAGACGACGACGAAGGCGAAGGGCGCGGATTGGAGCAGGCCTTCGAGCCACTCGATGCCTTCGAGGTCGAGGTGATTGGTGGGCTCGTCGAGGAGGAGGACGTCGGGCTGGATGACGAGGGCTTCGGCGATGGCAAGGCGCTTGCGCCAGCCGCCGCTGAGCGTGGCGGCTTCGGCGCTCATGTGGATGGCGGAGGCATCGTCGTCGGCAAAGCCGGCGCGGCCGAGGGTTTCGCGGAGGCGCTGCTCGCGCTCGGTTTCGGGCACGTGCGGCGCGGGCCATGGCGGCTTCGACGATGCTGCGGACCGTGGCGCCGGGGGCGAAGTCGGAGATCTGATGGACGTAGCCGATGCGGGCGCGCTTGCGGAAGGCGACTTCGCCGGAGTCGGGCTCCTGTTCGCCGGCGAGGATGGCAAGCAGCGTGGATTTGCCGGCGCCGTTGGGGCCGATGAGGCCGATGCGGTCGCCGTCGTGCACGGCGAAGGAGATGTCCTGCGAAGAGGGGCGTTGCGCCGAAGCGTTTGGTGATGTTCTGCGCGTTCAGGATCGGCGGCATATCTTCAGTTTACTGACGGGACTGGCCGTCCAGGCGGATGCCTTCGGCGCGGGATCGCTCAGCGACTGTCCTGAGGGAGACATCGTGGAATCCCACATCTGCCAACTGCGGGCAGATGTGGGGCACCCTGGGATTGGTCACCGGGACGGATACAAGAATGACAGCCGCAGTTATGTCGAGTGCTTGTGAGTCAGGAGACCAGGGATACATCGATGGTCTTGTGGTCCGGATCGATCTTCGTGATCCGGAAGCTGCGGATTTGGCCGGTGCGCAGAGGCTCGGCCGCGGCTGGCGCGGCGGTGGCACCTTTCCAGCGCGCCTGCAGCATGGAGGTGAGCGAGGAGAGATCGGGCGCGGCGGCGGATCGGTTCTGGCCGCTGGGGGCTGCGGTGCTTGCTCCGAGGCGGCAGGTGGCGCGAATGCCTTCGCCGAGTTCGACGGTGGCGATGGCGCCGGATTGCTCGACGACGCGGCCGGAGACGATGTCGCCTTCGCTGTGCTCGGTCGAGGTATTCGTCGAGGCTGGTGGGGATGAGTTGCTTCATGCTGAGCTTGATCTGGCGCTTTTCGGTGTCGATGGCGAGGACCTGGGCGCGGACGATCTGGCCGATGTGGAGGACGTCCTGCGGATGATTGATGCGGCGGTCGGCGACTGATTTCGCTGATGTGGACGAGGCCTTCGACGCCTTCGGTGAGCTGCACGAAGGCGCCGAACTTGGTCATGCGGGTGACGGGGCCTTCGATGGCGGAGCCGACGGGAAATTTCTGCGGCACTTCGGCCCAGGGATCGCCGAGCGCCTGCTTGAGGCCGAGCGACGATGCGGCGTTCGGCGGGGCTGATGGAGAGGATGACGGCGTCGACGGTGTCGCCCTGCTTTGAGAATGTCGCTGGGCTTGCGGACTTTTTTGACCCAGGACATTTCGGAGACGTGGATGAGGCCTTCGATGCCGGGCTCGAGCTCGACGAAGGCGCCGAAGTCCGTGAGGCGGGTGACGGTGCCGGTGATGCGCTGGCCGGCTATGTAGTGCTCGGCGACGGAGTCCCAGGGCTCGGGCTGGAGCTGCTTGAGGCCGAGCGAGATGCGGCGGGTTTCGGGATCGATTTTGAGGACTTTGACCTCGAGCTGCTGGCCGACGGTGAGCACGTCTTCGGGATTGTCGACGCGGGTCCAGGAGATGTCGCTGATGTGGAGCAGGCCGTCGATGCCGCCGAGGTCGACGAAGGCTCCGTAGGTGGTGAGGCTGCGGACGTGGCCGGTGACGATGTCGCCTTCGCTGCAGCGGCGGACTAGCGGCTTTGCTGGCGAGCGAGCGGCCTGCTCTTCGGCGACGACGCGGCGGTCGACGACGACGTCTTCGTCGGCGACGTCGAGCTTGATGATGCGGCAGGTGATCTCCTGGCCGACGAGCTTTTCCATCTCGGCGGCGTCGCGGGCGCCGCTGCGCGAGGCGGGCATGAAGGCGCGCACGCCGACGTCGACGGTGAGGCCGCCCTTGACCACGGCGGTGACGGTGCCGACGATGGTGGATTTCTGGGCGAAGGCTTCTTCGAGCGACGGTCCAGTCGTTGGGCTGGCGCGACGCTTGGAGCGGGAGAGCTCGTAGTAGCCCTCGGCGTTGCGGCCTTTGACGGAGACGGGGAACTTGTCGCCGGGGGCTGACGGCTGTCGGCGTTGTTCTCGAAGGCGGTGCGCGGCAGGACGCCTTCGGTCTTGTAGCCGATGTCGAGGAAGACGGAGTCGGCGGTGAGGGAGACGACGGTGCCCTCGAGCTGGTGGGAGCCGGCCTCGTGGTGGTGGCTCTGCTCGAACTGCGAAAGCAGGTCGCCGAAGGATTCGGTGGATTCGGCGGGCTCAGTGGAGGATGGGGAGATCGGCTCGTCCGGGGTGCTCTGGTTTTCCATGATGCTTTAGTTATTTTGGCATGGCGGGGGTGGGGGGTGGGCTTGAAGGCCCTCATTCTAGGCTTCCTGATCCACGGGCTGAAGCCGCCTTCGGCTGCGCTCAGGCCAGGCTGTGGCTTCTACCGTCGTCCCGCTGCGCGGGGCCATGATGCGTCACGGAATTCCACACTGCCAACTACGGGCAGGTAATGGGGCCCCCCTTCTTCAGTCCGAAAGCACCTACTATCTCAAAGCAAGAGCCAGCGTAGCCAACATCGTGATAACGCTCGCACCCGCAAGTGCCAGCCACCATTTTGAGCCGCCGACAGCTGCAATACTCGGCAGGATGATCGCGCCGACTAATATACAGCCCCAAAAAGGAAGGCCATGCCGACCGATCAATAGAGCTGTCCGGTCTGGCGAAATCATGCCCAGGCAAAACAGTATCAAGAGCACGCCACCTAAAGTGCCGAATGTCGTGGTCATCTGATCCGTGCTCAGCTTCGCCCGCATGGTTGCTTCTTCTCCAGCTATGGGTGGAGGGTTTGGGTTTCGATGTTCCAGCCGGAGACGCGGACGATGGCGTTGGCTGGAGCGTCGGGGGGCAACGTCGCGGTGAGGGTGCGGGATTCCCCGGGCATCAGCTCGATGTAGTTGTCGGTCCAGAGGACGGGGGCGATGAGGTCGCCGGAGGGAGTGCGGACCTCGGCGTCGATCTGGAAGGCCAGGGCCTGGGAGGGGTTGTGGAGTTCGAGCTGGATGGCGTGGCCTTCGGATGCGGGTTGGCCTTCGGAGTGGTCCGTTGCAGGATGAGGGGCGGGGGCGAGGTGCGCGGTGATTTGCGCGTGGGGCAGGCTGAGCAGCGCGGAGAGGTTTTCGTGCTGGAGGGCGGGCGTGTGGGTGTACTCGGTCTTCGGCCAGTCGAAGGTGGTGAGTTTGGCTGGGACCCAGTAGAAGTTGCGGCTGACGGTGTGGCCGGCGTTGTCCCGGAGAGTGAGATCGACGAAGCAGACGGGCGAGTCGCCGCAGACGACCGAGCCGGGCAGAGTGAGGATGCGGGTGGAGCTGTCGGGCTGGGCGTCGAGCGTACTTTGCTGCGAATAGAGCTGCTTCAGGTGGACATCGTAGACGCGAGCTGAGGCGGCGAGGGCGGAGACGGGGCGGTAGGTGCTGTTGATGACGACGATGCTGTGGTCGTCGTACGAGTACTGGATGTGGAGGGGCTCGAGCGCCTTTTTGGCTCCGAAGTAGCTGCCCTCGGCACCAAAATTGTAATCGTTGAGGTGCCAAAACATGGAGGGCCAGGCGTTGTTGAGCATCCACTGGACGACGCCGGTGGAGGTGTACTTATTGCGGCTGTAGGCCTCGTACATGGCGCGCTCGCTGTCGTAGCTGAGGGCGTGGGCGAGGCGCAGGTACTGGTCGAGGGAGTCGGGTTTGGTGAAGACCGCGTCCATGGCTCCGTTGAAGACGTCGAGGCTGGTGAAATTGCCGCCGGCGAGGTGGTAGGCCCAGTCGGTGGAGGGCGGCCAGAGCTGATCGGCGGGGATGAACTTTTTGAGGCTGGCTACCGATGGTATCGCCGGGCCGGGGCTGGTTTCGGTGTTGAATCCGTAAGCGCCACCGTGGTGGGTATCGACGTACCAGTAGGAGGGCGCGACGTAGTCGTAGGGGCCGGTCATTTTGACGCCGCTCTCTCCGCTGACGGTGGTAGGGGTGGCGGAGGCGGAGGAGAGCGTGGGGTTGGGCCAGTGGGTTTCGGCTTCGACGCGCAGGTACATGCTTTCGACGTCGGCGATGGGCGGGTTGTCGCTGCCGTTGAGCCAGACGAGCAGGCTGGGATGGTAGCGGAGGCGCAGCATCTGGGAGCGCAGCGAACCTTCGGCGACGGTGTAATTCTCGGGGGTCCAGTTCTTCCAGCGCTCCCACTGATCGCAGCAGCACCAGCCGAGCATGACGAGGATGCCCCGCTGATCGGCGAGGTGGAAGAACTCTTCGTCCTCCAATTTGCCTTCAAGGCGAATGGTATTGAGGCCGAGGTCCTGAACCATGAGGAACTCGTCGCGCATGCGCCGCGAGTCTTCGCGCAGGAGCATGTCGGGGGACCAGCCCCCTCCACGGATAAGGATGTGCTTGCCGTTGACGCTGAAGAGGCGGTAGCCCTGGGGAGTGAGTTCGGAGGTCATTTCGCGAATGCCGAACTGGAGGGACTGCTGGTCGGAGACGCGGCCGGGGGCTTCTTCAAAGCGCAGGGAGAGGTTTTCGAGGTGCGGCTCGCCCATCTGGCGCGGCCACCAGACGCGGGGATTGTGGACGTGGAGCTGGGGATATTTGTCGGGAGTGAAGACGACGGTCTGGTCCTGATGGGGGGCGAGGTCAACGGACTGGGATAGGGAGATATTTGCAACCGTGCCACGCACAAATCCATGAACGGGGCGGTCGGTGGCGTTGTGCAGCTCGGCGTAGACGGTGAGGTCGGCGGTGCTGAGCGAGGCGTCGGGGAAGTGGGTGACGACGAAGGGCGAACGCAGAGCGACGGGGCCGGTGGTGACAAGAGAAACCGGGCCCCAGAGGCCCATGTCCTTATCGGGCGGGCTGGGGTTCCAGTCGACCCAGTTGATGCCGAGGTCGGTTTCGGTGGGAGCGAAGGTTTCGACGGCGAGGACGTTGGGGCGGCCGGGTTTAGCGGCGGCGGTGGCATCGACGTCCCAGACCTGATACGCGCCGGCGATGTGGGACTTGTCGGCGATTTTGGTGCCGTTGAGCCAGATGTCGGCGCGGTAGTTGATGCCGGCGAAGTGCAGCCAGACGGTGCGGCCTTTCTCAGCCGCCGGGATTTCAAATTCCTTGCGGTACCACCAGCCGCAGCGATAGGGGCTGCCGTCGGGCATGGGCAGACGCGAGAAGACGTGGCCGATGGGGTAGCTGGCCCCGGGCATCTTGCGGATGTTAGTGCCGAAGTAAGGATCCTTATAGATACCCGCGGCGACCTGTACGGCGACGACGGTGGAGGGGACGGGGGCCTGGTACCAGCTTTGGGGATGATATGCGGGCGTGGAGAGGACGGAGCCGTCCTGGGAGGCTTTGCAGGCGGACTGGACGGTCCAGCCGTCGTGGAGCGGAGTGGTGGTGGAGGCTTGCGCTGACGCCGCCGCGGCTGCGAGGAGCAGCGGGAACATGCAGCAGCGGATGGTGTCCCGGAGGTTGCGGCGGAGTGACGGACAGGACGCAGCGGATCGAATCGGAATTGGCCTCATAGCTCCAAAGATCAATCGGTACTGGCGGTACTTTGGATTGTATGCGGGCCAGCCGACGGACGGCCTGGCTACGCATCGAAGTCGATACCGGGCTCCTCTGTATAGCTTTCTGCGGGCGTCGCCAGGCTGCACATGGAGAGCACCAGCAGTTCTTCCGGCGACATGGTAGCGGGGTCGGTGCCGAGGAGCATCTTCGCGATCAGATCGGCCGCTTCGATCTTGAGGCTGGCGTCGGGTAAATCGGAAAAGCTCCAGCGCCAGAGACTGACGGTGGGTACCTCGTTCCATAAGTTGTGGGTTTGGAAGAACGAGCCATCGAAAGCTGAATTCAGGGGGGTCTGCATCATCAGCTCCTTGTCCATGCAGAGGGTCTGGCAGGATGATCCCAAAGCGCGGGAGCCGAAGATGTGACATTTATCACCCAGCCCGTGTGGGGAAGAGTGTGGACCTGGCAGAGGCATGCGGGAATCGCCGGGAATACGGCGCTCACCGTGTAATCGTATACAATCATCCCGCTTGCCGAGGGCCGGGCAGACTCGATCTGTAACCGCTGCCTGAACATTTTGGAGGAGAGGCGCAGGAATGAAGAACAACAGAGGGGGCGCGGGGTTATCGCGCAGTTGGTTCAAGCAGGGTGCGGTGCTGGTCACAGTGGTCGGCCTGGCCTGCGGAGCGTGGGCGCAGACGCTGAACGGCCGCTGGGAGGGAGTGCAGAAGACGCTGGACAACGGTGAGCAGGATAAGACCATCGTGCAGCTGACGCAGTCAGGAAACCAGCTGACGGCGGATGTGCAGTCGCTGTCGTTCCAGACGGAGATGAAGGGAACGGCGCAGAACGGGCACTTCAAGCTGATGGCGCCGTGGGACCCGACGCACACGTTTGCCACCGGAGAACTGGTGGGCAAGGATCTGCACGTGAGCTGGGATGGGCATATGAGCGTCCTGCATCCGGCGCCGGCCTCGGCGAATATTCCCAAACCTGCTTACATCACGCCGCCGGCGATCAACCCGGTGCCGTATAACGGGCTGGCAAAGAAGCCGCCCATGGGGTGGAACAGCTGGAATCTGTTTGCCGAGAAGATCGATGATGCCACGGTGCGAGGGGCTGCCGATGCCATGGTGTCGAGCGGGATGCGCGATGCGGGCTATATCTACGTGAACATCGACGACACGTGGGAAGGGACGCGGGATGCGCAGGGCAATATCCGGGCCAATCACAAATTTCCGGACATGAAGGCGCTGGCCGACTATGTGCACGCGAAGGGGCTGAAGATCGGGATCTATTCGTCGCCGGGGCCGCGGACATGCGGGTCGTATCCGGGCAGCTACGGGCATGAAGAGCAGGATGCGAAGACCTTTGCCGCGTGGGGCATCGACTATCTGAAGTACGACTGGTGCAGCGCGGGAAATATCTATAAGAACGATCAGCTGCAGCCGGTGTATCAGAAGATGGGCCGGGCGCTCGAAGAGACGGGGCGGCCGATCGTCTTCAGCCTGTGCGAGTACGGGCTGGGCGACGTGTGGAAGTGGGGACCGCAGGTGGGCGGCAATCTGTGGCGGACGACGGGGGATATCCGCGACGAGTGGTCGAGCATGATCGACAACGCGCATAAGCAGATTCCCAGCGGGCCGTATGCGGGGCCGGGGCACTGGAACGATCCGGACATGCTGGAGGTGGGCAACGGCCACATGACCGACGACGAATACCGGACGCACATGAGACTGTGGAGCCTGCTGGCGGCGCCGCTGCTGGCGGGGAACGATATCCGGAACATGTCGCAGGCGACCAAGGACATTCTGATGAACCGCGAGGTGATTGCGATCGATCAGGATGCACTGGGCAAACAGGCGGAGCGGATCGCGCAGAACGGGCAGACGGAGACATGGCTGAAGCCGCTGGCCGACGGGGGTGCGGCGGTGGGGGTGATCAACCTGGGCAGGCAGGCGACCCAGGTGACGGTGAAGGCCGCGGATCTGAAGCTGCAGCGGAATCCGGGCAAGGCGCGTGATCTGTGGCTGCACAAGGATGTTTCCTTTAGCAACGGCTCGTATTCGGCAAATGTACCGTCACACGGAATCCTGATGCTGCGGGTATCGGCGAGCAGGTAGGAGACAGCGAGCGGCGGCTGCAGGATGGCTGGTTGCCGCTCGCGAATCATCGGTCCCCACAGTACCGGAACGACAGGGGAATGGGCTTCGTGTGCCGGTCGAGTGCTGGCGCGCAGAGCCTCCCCATGTCTTGGTGGATACCTCAGCGAACCCATTCGTTGCAGCCGCACAAACCCTCTTGACAAACCTAAGAGATGGCCCCTACTATTGCGGCATTTATTTTTGCAACCGATTACACGGGATGGACGCCCTCCACGATGGCTAAGTCCCGCAAAGTCAAAAAAACAAACAAGTAAACAGAAAAAAACATGAAAGAGCAAGGTAATAAGGAGGCGTGTATGCAAGGGAGGCGGAGATTTTCTTCGGCTCTGCGGTTGTTCTGTGTGGTTCTGCTCCTGTTAGGCATCAGCGGCCTGAGCTATGGGCAGGATACGAATGCCTCGATCAGCGGTACCGTCACCGATTCCAGTGGCGCGGCGATTCCGAACGCCCACCTGACAATAACCAATCAGGCGACCACCTTCAAATCAGAGCTGGTGACGAACGGCTCGGGTGAATACAACTTCACCAACGTAATTCCGGGTAACTATACGCTGGAGATCAACGCGACCGGCTTCCAGTCGCAGGTGGTGCATGGCATCGAGCTGACGACCAACCAGCAGGCCCGCAAGGACGTAACGCTGTCGGTCGGCAATGCGCAGCAGACAGTGACGGTGACGGCCGACACGTCGACGATCGATTACTCGACGCCGACGCTGCAGGACACCATCGCGCCAGAGACCCTGCAGGATTTCCCGATGGTCATCTCGGGCGCGCCGCGCTCCTCGGTCACCGTGGCTACCCTGATGCCCGGCGTCTCCACGGGCGCCAGTGGCAATGCGTATAACGCCCGCATCAACGGCGGCCTGGTCACGGGCGACGAGGCGCTGGTGGACGGCGCGACCGCGCTCGAAGGCTTCATGAACCAGAGCGGCATGGTGAGCTTGCAGACGGACTTCGGCATGTCACCGGACATCACCAGCGAGGTCACGGTCCTCACGCTCAACTACGGCGCACAGTACGGCGACACCACCTCCGGACAGCTGGTTATTCAGACCCGCTCCGGTGGCGATAAACTGCACGGCGCAGCCTTTGAATATCTGAGAAACAATGACCTCAACGCGCTCCAGTTCGGCGCACCGCGCGGTCCGGGCGTTGCACCGCCGGTCGATCAGGAGAACGAATTTGGCACCGACATCGGCGGCCCCATCTGGGTGCCGCACTGGGGGGTAGGCGGACCGCGGCTGAAAGGCTTTTTCTACTTCAACTGGACCGGGTTCCACGACAACGGCGGCACGAACTCAGCTACCGACTCGATTGCGTCTCTGAACGCCCGGGCGGGCAATTTCAGTGGAGTAGGGAGCCAGCTGTATTATCCGGCCGATCCTGCAAAGTATGGGGTGCTGGCGGGGACTGCGATCCCCAACAACCAGATTCCTGCCCAGTATGAGGATCCGATCGCCGCGGCGTGGATGGCGCAGCTGCCCACTCCCACCAATGGCGGCGAAATCAATAACTATTTCATCCCGAGGTCCGGTCAGGGGTCGCTCACCAACAAAGAGAATATCTACTTCGCGCGCGCAGACGTGAACCTGGGCAGCATGGACCACTTCTTTTACAGCACCTGGTTCCAGGAAACCGGCATCAACACGCAGAGCGATCTGCCGGTTTCGATCTCGAACGCAAACCCTGCCAACCCGGAGAACGCCAACATTGAGCGCCTCAACTGGGAACACAACTTCTCCGGCACCATGAACAACCATGCCACCCTGGGTTACCTGAACCGCAACGAAGGCTACTACTCACTCAACGGCAAGGCCAGTCTGCCCCACGTATCCGGTGTGGCGGGCAATTATCTGCCGGAATTTACCTTCGGCGACGGCTATGTGCAGCTCGGCAGCAGTACTCTGCCGACTTCCGTCGGAGACGAGACCACCCGCGGTACCTGGGCTTTCAACGACGTCTTTACCAAGATCTGGGGGTCGCACGCGTTCAAGGCTGGATTCGAGTGGCACATGGCCGGGACCAGCATTCACGAAGGCAACAACCAGGGCGGCACCTTTAATTTCAATCCGAACACCACCGGCAACGCCAGCTGCCCGGCCAGCGCGCCTTGTCCGGGTAATGCCATGGCCAGCTTCTTCCTTGGCGCGGCTGGCAACGTGACAGAAACCTATTACAACGTGCACGCCGAGTATCCTCGCCAGTACGCATACGCTGTGCACGCCGGCGACGAATGGCGCATGACCCCCAAGTTCACACTCGACTACAGTCTGCGCTGGGACTACGACAGCCCGTTCAAGGAGAAATTCGACAACCTTTCCTTCTTCGATCCCATTGGGCTGAACCCGGGCGCGGTCACGGCTTCGGGGACGCAGTTGCCGGGACGGCTGGCGTTCGCCGGAACGAAGTGGGGCGCGGCGAGCTATGGCGCGGATTATCCGGAGATACAGTTCAAGAACGGCTGGTCGCCGCGCATCGGCTTCGCGTACTCTCTGACGCCGAAGACGGTGATTCGCGCGGGCTACGGCATCTACTTCGGCCAGGCCTTCTATCCGGGCTGGGGTGGCGGCATGGCCCAGGATGGCTTTAACAAGAACGTCAACCTGAACCAGGTGGCTTCCGGAGGCTTCCAGATTCCCGCCTTGTATCTGGCCACCGGCATCACACCGTCGATTACTGCTGCGATCGGGCCCACGGGCGAAGATATCAATCCCGCCTACGACAACGGACAGTCTCCGCCGTACCGGCCGCTCGATGCCAACCGGCGGCCCTACTCCTCGCAGTGGAACTTCACGATTCAGCGGGATTTGCCCAGCAACACCGCGCTCACCATTTCGTATGTGGGCACAAAGGGCACTCATTTGCCCTCCGCCCTGAACCCTCTCAACGTGCTCAATCCACTCAATCCGGCCATCAGCAGCATCGGCCCTGCTCTTGCCACCAGCTATAGCGCGGCCAACGGCCCGGCTACCTTCGCCCAATACGGCGTCAACCAGCCTTATGTTAACTGGGTTGGCCAAATGACCGGCTGCGCTCCCACCCTGGCCCAGGCGCTGCTGCCGTATCCGATGTACTGCAGCGTTTTGCAGGGGGAGAACGAGGGGCATGCCAACTCCTTTTACAACTCCTTCCAGGGGTCAGTCGAGCGGCGTATGCAGGGTGGCTGGTTTGTGCTTGCCGACCTGACCATTTCTAAGCTCTATACCAACGCGGCGTATTCAACGCAGGGCCAGGCCGGCGATACCGGAACCGGCAACATGGGCGAGTTCTCGCCTTACCAGGAGAATCGCGCCTGGGCTTTGGCCCCGGACAATGTTCCGATTACAGGAAACATTTCGGCGGTCTACCAGTTGCCCTTCGGACGCGGGCGCCAGTTCCTCGGCTCGGGCAGCAACTTAATGAACACGGTGGTCGGCGGCTGGTCCGTCAGCCCCCTCTTCAACTATTCGTATGGAACGCCGATGTGGTTCACGTCCTCCAACTGCCCAACCAGCACCCTCGTAGGGCAGTTCCGCGAGGCTTGCATTCCGGGACAACTCTCCGGTCAAACCCCTTACCTGCATGGACGGAATGGCTGGAGTCCTTTGAGCGATGGCACGCGCTACCTCAATCCGAACGCCTTCGAAAGCGACTTTACCCAGTTCGGCTACACCGGTTTCGGAAAGGCTGTGTCAACAATCTACGGTCCTGATTACAAGGATCTTGACTTTTCCCTGATCAAGGACACGAAGTTGACCGAGCGGGCGAACTTCCGGCTGGCGGCGAACTTCTTCAACTCACTCAACAACCACTACTTCGTCAGTCCGGGCGATGGTCCGGGCCCCGCATTCACTACCGACGTCGCGGCGTCCGGGAATTCGTTCGGCAACTGGACTGGAACAGTCACCTCAGCCCGCAGTATTCAGTTTGAGGGCCGCATCGAGTTCTGAGGCGGTAAGACAACGTAGAAACGAGCCACTTCGCCCGAGTTATGGGCGGGGTGGCTCGTTTTGTTTATGCAGGCAGTTATCGACAGGTGTGCTGGCGGGTTGCTGTCTCGTCTAAGTCACGGCTGCTTCTGATCGGAAGGAGAAGGAGAGTTAGTACGGGCGTGGAGGGCGAGATAGGTTTTGACTTCGCTGCGAGCCGCTGATTCCTGGCCGAGGCTGCGATAGATATGCGCCAGGGCAAAGTGCGGCTCCGCATAGTTAGGATCGAAGCCAGCGGCCGCGCGAAATTCGGCGATGGCGGCCTGGGTTTGACCGGAGCTCTCCAGCACGTTGCCCAGCTGGAAATGGGCCTGTGCGAAACCGGGATCGAGGCGAATGGCTTCGCGCAGGTTGGCCTCGGCTGATTTAGATTGATTCATTTCCTGCTGGGTAATGGCCAGATTCAGCCAGGGCCAGGCGGAGGGATGGGGCGAGGTGCGATCGAGATCGATGGCCTTCTGAAAAGACTGGATGGCGAGTGTGTTTTGATTCTGATGGTAGTAACAAAGGCCGAGGCTGTCGTAGGCGCGCGCCATATCGGGAGCCTGAGTAATGGCCTGATTGAAGTGAGCGATTGCCTGGCTGTAAGCGCGCTGGTCAAAGTCGAGGCGGCCGAGCCAGTACGCATAGAGCGCTTCCCTGGGATTCTCCGCGGCAAGGGCCTCGAGCGCCTTGCGGGCCCAGTCGCTGCGGCCCATTCTTATATAGGCCATAGCGAGGGAGAAACGCAGCGAGGTCGGGAGCGGGGCGATGGCCTGCGACTTATTCCAGGCAACGGCGGCATGGAGGTAATCGCGATCGAGGAAATAGACGCCGCCCAGGAAATCGAGCAGCGCCACTGCATGCGGAGAGCGGGGATCGCGACTAATCTCAGGTAACAGGAGTGTCTCGGCGCCGATATAGTCGTGACGCTCGAGGTCCTGCTGCAGCTGCGTTGCGGCGGCAGGAGGCAGGCCCAGAGAATCCGCGCGCGAGAAGGTGAGCGGCGGTTCCTCAACACCACTCGGAGCTGGGTTTTGGGCGGAGGCGTGGGCGGGGAGAGGCTCGATGAGCAGGGACGCGAGCAGGTATCCGGCGATCAGCGTAGCGCGCGGCGCAGCCATGATCGAGTTTAGTATATTGAGACGGAGGAGAGCGTGCTGAGAACTGGTCTCATAGATAGGTTTGCGGCTTCGGCTTACCGCGTGAGTCCCGCTTCGCCGGCGAGTCTCATCCGTTGATGTTCAGAACGATTTGAGCTTATGAGACCGGTTCAAGGCTCGAGGGCGAGCACGTATCGCGCAATGATTTCTCCGCGAAGATGCTGCGCTCGGCACCTGATCTTCCTTTGGGCGGGACTGACGGCAGCCGCCTCGGCCCAGCCGGCGGCGACTTCCTATCGCGACAGCGTGCTGGCGATTCAGGAACAGATTCAGGCGAATCATCTGGAGGATGCGCGCGCGCTGCTGAGCGCGGCATTCCGGCAGTATCCTGGAGACGGGGGCCTCGACAATCTGCTGGGCATCGTTGAAATTCAGGAAGGGCACGTGGAGCGGGCGAAGCAGGCTTTCGCGCAGGCCGTGCTGCACAGCCCAAAGCTGTCGGGAGCCTATCTGAACCTCGCGCGCATCGACATGGAAACGGCCGAGACGAACGCCGCCGATCGGGAAGACGCATCGCGCCTCTACGAGAAAGTTCTGCTGATGGAGCCCGGCAACGCAGAGGCAAATTACAACGAGGCTGTGCTGCTGAGCTCGGCGCATCGCTACGAGGCCTCGCTGCAGCACCTGGCGAAGCTGGACGGAGAGGCGGAGCACGCAGTTCGCGCCGAGGCACTGGCATGCACGGACGAAGCGGCTCTGGGACATAAGGAGGCAGCGGATCGCGCGGCCGCCGCACTGGCTGCGAATCCCGAACTGAGTGAGCAGGACGCTATGTCAGTGCTGCCGGCTCTGCGCGCGGCTCATCGCGCCGATCTGGTGGACACATTGTTTACGGCGGCAAACACGCGGCAGCCGCTCTCCCCCGCGGGTCTGCGGATTCTGGGGTTAGCGGAGGAAGCGGAGGGCAAGCCGCAGGCTGCACGCAGCAACCTGGAGCGCGTATTCGCGTTGAACCCTTCGGACGCCGCGCCGCTGATCGACCTGACGCGCATTGCTCTGGATCAGAAAGATTACCAGGGAGCGCTGGGTTATCTGGCGCATGCGCGCACTCTGCGGCCTGACGATGCGAGCCTGCCCTACGAGTTTGGCGTGATCTGCCTGAAGCTGAACCTGCTGGGGGAAGCGGCGCGCGCGATGGGCGAGGCGGTGAAGTTGGCGCCGAATAATGCGGAATATAACTTCGGGATGGGCAAGGTGTCTTCGCTGGCGCAGGATCCTTCGCAGGCGCTGCCCTATCTGAAGAAATACGTTGCGCTGCGGCCGGGCGATGCGGCGGGAGCCCTGGCCCTGGGCACCGCTTATTTTCGCAACAAGGATTACGACAACGCATCGACCTGGCTGAACCAGGCGGCAAAGGATACGGGCACAGCAGCCGAGGCGAAGTACTATCTGGGGCAAATCCTGCGCGAGGAGGGTAAGTCCGAGGACGCTCTGGCGCAGCTTACAGCAGCGGATCGACTGCATCCCGACCAGCCGGAGATTCTTGCAGAGCTTGGGCAGGTTTATCTGCAGATGAGAAACTATCCCGCGGCGGAAAAGGAACTGGACCGGTCGCTGGTGCTGGACCCGGATGGATATACGGCTAATTTCGCGCTCCTGCAGCTTTATGCTTTTAATCACGACCCCCGGCGCACCGAGCAGGCGAAGAAGTTCGATGCCATCAAGGGGAAAAACGAAGAGGAATATCGGGAGACGATGCGGGTGATTGAGGTGCGCCCGGAATCCGTCACGAACCCGCAAACCAGGTGAGCCTTGGCAGCAGCATGTTATTTCGCAGTAAGTCATTTTGTAAGACAGCGGGCCGGAGTTAGCCGATGACCAGGATCACGCGACGCGACGTGCTCACCGCGATAGCAGCCAGCCTGCCCGCTATGGCGCTGCGAGGCACGTGGGCCTCGGAAGCAGCGGCCACGCCCGGATTGTTCGAGGCAATTCCACCGGCGCGCTCGGGAATCAGCTGGAGCCATGTAAGTGGCCGGTCGCCGGATTATTATCTGCCGGAGACGACGGGAGCCGGATGCGCGTTTTTCGACTACGACAACGACGGATGGATGGATATCTATCTGGTAAATAGCGGCGCCTGCGATTTCTACACGCCGGCAACTCCACTGCGCAACGCTCTCTATCGCAATAACCGGGACGGCACGTTTACCGACGTTACGTTGAAGGCGGGAGTGGGGGGCGCGGGTTATGGCATGGGCGTCGCCGCGGCCGATTACAACGGCGACGGATTTACAGACCTGTTTGTTACCGGGTATAACGGCTCGATCCTCTACCGGAATAATGGTAACGGGACCTTTACCGATGTTACGGAGAAGTCGGGCATCAAGATTGACGGATGGGCGACGAGCGCGGTCTGGTTCGACTATGACAACGACGGGCATCTGGATTTGTTTGTCTGCCGCTTCGTGCAATACAGCAAGAAGGACAATAAGTTCTGCGGCGACACAGTAACTGCCGAACGCCATTACTGCATACCCCGCATCTATCCGGCCGCACCGAGCTGGTTGTTTCATAACAACGGCGACGGCACATTTACCGATGTTTCGCGCGCCGCTGGTGTTGCCGCCCTGCAGGGCAAGGCGTGGGGCGTGGTGGCTACGGATATCAACAACGACGGCTGGATGGACCTGTTTGTCGCCAACGATACGACGCCGAACTTCCTGCTGGTGAACAAGCACGGTCAGTTTACCGATGAGGGGCTGGAGGCGGGGGTGGCGTACAGCA
This sequence comes from uncultured Acidobacteriota bacterium, assembly GCA_963825195.1. Lineage (GTDB taxonomy): Bacteria > Acidobacteriota > Terriglobia > Terriglobales > Acidobacteriaceae > Palsa-343. The sequence continues at coordinate 2,386,328 of CAWGSD010000001.1, read as the reverse complement.
CGGATGGGCGCGCGCGCTCCGGCATGGGCGTCGATTCGGCGGATTTCGATCAGGACGGCTGGGAGGATCTGTTCGTCACCAACATCGACCACGAGATGTACTCGCTCTATCGCAACCACCACGACGGCACCTTTGACGATCTTGCGGCGACTACTTGTCTCGGATCGTCGACGCGCACCATGAGCGGGTGGGGAGTGCGATTCTTCGACTACGATAACGACGGCAACCTCGATATCTTTATTGCCGACGGTCACCCGGACGACCAGATCGCGCTGACTTCGGCGACGGTGAAGTATCAGGAGCCGCTGCTGCTTTTTCACAGCGACGGCAAGGTGCTGACGAATGTCAGCGCTCTGGGCGGCCCGATCTTTCAGCAACCCATGGCGGCGCGGGGACTCGCCCTCGGGGATTTCGATAATGACGGCGCCGTCGATGTGCTGATCGCCATCAATAACGGAACGCCGGTGCTGTTGCGCAATCAGGCGGCGCGGGGCAATCACTGGTTGGGAATCCGGCTGATCGGCAAGACGTCGAATCCGGAGGGGATCGGGGCGAGGGTGACATGGACGGCGGGATCGCTGACGCGCTCGCGGCTGAAGACCAGCGGCGGCAGCTTTCTTTCGAGTCACGATCCTCGGCTGGTGCTGGGGCTCGGTGAGCATGCGCGGGTGGATCGGCTGGAGATTCGCTGGCCGCGTCCCGGTACACAGGTGGAGACGTTTACGAATCTGGCAGCCGATCGGTACATCACCATCGTGGAGGGGCAGGGAATTTTGGCAGGATGAGCTGTGCTTCCTCACCCCGGGCGCGGCTTCAGCTCTCCTCCCGAATGCTTCGGATTCCCACAGACTGGGGAGGCTTCTTGAGTTTCCACGACAGGCGGCCGCGGAAGATTTCATCGGGCAGGTAGCGGCGGTCGTTGCCGCACAGCGGACACCTCGCGACGATCCACGACGCAGGCATGGTCTGAACCGGTGCGGGAATGTTTTCGTGGCAGTCTTTGCAGCGGATGACGAAGTCGTAAAGCCGGGCTGGCGGACCCTGAAACATGGGGCTCAGTATAGCGAATAAAAGGCGAATATGCGACCGGAGATTTTGGGCAGCACGCTGCGGCATTCCTGGCTTCGCCGGAGTTGTGGGAGAAAGCTGTTTCACACGGCGGTGAGGCCGCCGTCGCACATATAAAAGCCGCCGGTGCAGTAGGCCGATTCATCGGATGCGAGGAAGACGGCCAGGCCTTCAATATCCTCCGGCTGGCCCAGACGGCCTACAGGAACGGCCTCGCGATACTGTTCGCGCACGGCGGGGTCGGCGAGGATATAGGCATTCATGGGCGTATCCATGGTCCCCGGCACGATGGAGTTGACGCGAATGCGCTGGCGCGCATAGGCCGCAGCCATGGCTCGCGTCATGCCCATAACGCCTGCCTTGCTGGTGCTGTAGGCGGTGAGCGCGGGCGCGCACCCAAGCAGTCCGGTGGGCGAGCCGAGGAAAATGATGGAGCCGCCTCCGTTGCTCAGCATCGAGGGGATCGCATACCTGGCGCACAGAAACGCGCCGCGCAGGTTCACGTTCATGATGTGATCCCAGGTTTCGAGACTGAGTTCATGGACAGGACGATCGCGGTCAGCGAGCAGGATCGCGGCGTTGTTGTAGAGGACGTCCACGTGGCCGTACCTGGCCACCGTCGCCGCAAAGAGATCCTTCACAGCGCACTCTCTGGAGACGTCGGTGGTGATGAACGTGGCTTCCCGGCCCTTCGCCTTCAGCTCCTCGACCAGGGCATTGCCGTCTGCCTGGTTAGTATCGGCGGCGACGACGGATGCGCCCTCAAGAGCGAACCTGGCCGCGGCCGCACGTCCCAATCCTGCTGAAGCCCCCGTCACAACCGTTACCTTGCCAGCTAATCTCATGCTTCCGTCCATTTGCTGTTGAGGGGCGCTGCCGCGCCTTGATGGAGAGACAAGTCTCCCGTACCGACTTCTGAGCATACCAGGGGCAGACGCGAGCGAGTCTGTGACGATTGAGCAAAGTTTTGTTGAAGCAATACGAATTCCCGGCTCTATCCCCACCCCGAACCGGAGTTTTTCAACATTCATTCGCGTTTTTTTTATAGCTATCCAGCAGAGGCTTGTAGGAATATTGGAAAATTCTCAGCGGCTCTCATCCTTATTGGGACCGAACCGGAGTACAGCATGAGGCTCCAGTCGCAGGTTGCGCTGGTCACCGGCGCGGCGTCGGGTATTGCGCGGGCGGTTGCCCTTCGCTTTGCCCAGGAGGGCGCGGCGGTGATGGCGGCAGACAACAGCGAGACCGGCGGAATGGAAACAGTGGAACAGATCCACAGAGCAGGGGGCAACGCGTGCTTCGCGCGACTCGATGTGTCGAATCCCGAGGATGTGCAGGCTGTGGTGCTGCGTACCGTCGAGGAACTGGGTGACCTGCACGTGCTGTTCAACGGCGCAGGCATTCTCTCCTACGGCACCGCGCTGGAGACAACGAATGAGGCCTGGAGCCGGATGATGGCCGTGAATCTGACGGGAACATTCCTGTGCGCGCGGGCGGCGCTGGCGCATATGGTGAGCAAAGGCCGCGGCGCCATCATCAATGTTGCTTCGACAACCGGCTCTCACGATGCCTGCGCTCATGCCGCTGCCTACGTGAGTTCGAAGGGCGGAGTAACGCTGCTGACGCGCTCCATGGCGATTGACTATGCGCGGCAGGGCATTCGGGTGAACGCGATCTGCCCTGGGCCGACCGATACGCCGATGCTGCGGAATGCTCTCAAGCCGGAAGAACTGGAGGCCTTTGCCAAAACCTTTCCCATGCACCGGCTGGGGCGGCCCGAAGAGATTGCCGCTGCCGCGCTCTTCCTGGCCTCGGAAGACGCATCGTTTGTGACCGGAGCGCTGCTCTACGTGGATGGCGGGCAAACAGCTGAAGTGTAGGAAAACAGGCGAGAAATCGAGGAAAACTATGATTTTCGCTGGCGATCTTCAGAATCCCGAGGGACCGGTCGCTTTGCCCGACGGCAGCTGGCTGATCGTCGAGGGTGGAGCGGAGCGTGGCTGCGTCAGCCATCTGAGCGCAGATGGGAGAACGCGGCGGGAGATCAGGAAGACCGGACGGCCCAATGGGCTGGCCCTCGATGCGGAGGGCGCGATCTGGGTGGCGGAGTCGAAGGTGCCCTCGCTGCTGCGGCTCACGATGGATGGCCAATGCGACGTGGTGGCCACGGCGTGTGAAGGCGAGCCGTTCCTGTTTCCCAACGATCTCTGCTTCGGTCCGGATGGCGCGCTGTACCTGACGGATTCCGGCGTGGACGTGAATGTCTTTGCCCCGAATAACCAGATCACGCCGGACTACATGAGGTTCCACTACGACGGGCGTGTCTACCGCGTGGATCCGGCCCATGGCTCGGTTACGCAGCTGGACCGCGGCATCCGCTTTACGAACGGCATTGCGTTCGGGCTGGACGGGGCGCTGTATGCCAATGAGACCCTGACCGGCAATATCTACCGCTACGCATGGGAAGGCGGCCGCATCTCCGGCACTCGCCAGCTCTACGGTAATGTGATTCGGCCCGATGCTCCGCCAGGCTGGAAGGGCCCCGACGGCATGGCCTTCGACGAGCATGGACTGCTTTACGTTGCGGTTTTTGCGCAGGGCGATGTTACGGTGCTGGGTCTGGACGGGCACGTGGTGCGGCGGCTCCCGACGCAGGGCAACCTGCCCACCAACGTCGCGTTTGCATTACCTGGCGAACACCGCATTCACGTAACCGAATACGAGCTGGGACAGATGGAGACATTTGCTGTGGACTGCGATGGCCTTCCGCTGTGGGATGGCCGCAGACAGGAGGAACCAGAGACGCCGCATGAGCCTGCCCGCCGCACCGCTGTCCACAGCCACTGAACCACAGAAGCTGCACCGGGTTCTGTCGCTGCGAGACTTGATCTTTTACGGCATTGTTGCGGTGACCCCCAGCGCGCCGGCGACGATCTTTGGGCTGGCGGAGGTGAAGTCGCAGGGCCACGTGGTGGTCACGATTCTGGGGGCGATGGTGGCGATGGTGCTGACGGCAATCAGCTACGGACGTATGGCCGCGCTGTATCCCTCAGCGGGGTCGGCGTATTCGTACGTCAGCCGCGGCATGCATCCCTACCTGGGATTTTTTGCAGGATGGGCGATGCTGCTGGATTACGTTTTCATTCCTCTGTTCTGCGTCATTTACGGAACACTTTCGCTGCAGCGAGCGGTCCCGGCGATGCCCTACTGGGTGGGCGCGCTGCTCTTTGCCGGTGGCATGACGGTGGTGAACCTGCGCGGCATCCGCTACACGGCGCGCGCTAACGACGTGATGCTGGTGTTCATGTTCGGCGTGCTGCTCTGCTTCATCGTGCTGGCGGTCAAATATATCGTTGTCCGGCACGGGGTGGGCGGCCTGTTCTCCACGCAGCCGTTTTACAATCCGGCGACCTTTCACCCGCGCGACATTGCCTCTGCGACTTCGTTTGCCGCGCTGACGTATCTGGGTTTCGACGCCGTCACCACCCTGGCCGAGGACGTGAAGGATCCGCGGCGCAATGTGCTGCTGGCGGCGGTGATTGTCTGTGTCTTCACCGGTGTCTTTGGGGGATTGCTGGTGTATCTGGCGCACCTGGTGTGGCCGAATTACGCGACCTATAAGAATATCGAGACGGCGTTCATCGATGTGACGGGACGGGTGGGCGGACCCTGGCTGTTCCAGGCCATGGCGATCCTGCTGGTGGTGGCGAACATCGGTGCTGGGCTGACGTCGCAGGTCGGCGCGGCGCGGCTGCTGTTCGGCATGGGGCGCGAGAATGTCATCCCCCGGCGCATCTTTGCGCAGCTGCATCCGGTGCGGAATACGCCGTGGATCAACATTCTGCTGTTGGGAATCCTGGCTTTCCTGGGCGCGCAGGTGATGAGCTATGAACTGACCGCTGAACTGCTCAACTTTGGCGCCTTCCTCGGCTTCATGGGCGTGAATGCGGCGGTGATCTGGAAGTTCTGGTTCCGATCGGGCAATACACGCGCCCGCAGCGTCCTGCTGGATCTGCTGGTGCCCGCCACGGGATTTCTCTTTTGCGCGGTGATCTGGCTGGGACTCAACTCTCCGGCGAAGATCGCGGGCAGTATCTGGCTGGGGATCGGGGTATTTGTGCTCGCCGCCCACACAAAACGCTTTCGCCAGCCCATGGTCATGACGGACCCCTCTGCTTACGAGTGAAAAGGAGCGACGCTGCATGCGCATGAAGAAGTTCATCAACGATCCGAGGCAGCTGGTCCCGGAGCTTCTGGAGGGCTTCACGCTGGCCTTTTCTGACAAGGTGCGGCTGTGCGGGACCAACACAATCGTTCGCGCCAAAGCGAAGGAGCCAGGCAAAGTGCGGCTGGTGACGCTGGGCGGCAGCGGGCATGAGCCGGGGCTGAGCGGCTTTGTCGGAAAAGGCATACTCGACTACAGCGTCGCCGGCGACATCTTTGCGGCGCCCGGTGCGGTGAAGTGTATTGAGGCGCTCCGCGATGCCTGCGCGGGCGGCGAAAGCGCGCTGCTGATTGTGCTGAATCATGCCGGCGATGTGCTGGCGAGCAACATCGCCATGCAGGCGGTCGAGGCCGAGGGGCTGAAGGTACGCATGGTGCTGACCCAGGAGGATATCTCCGGCCCCGATCCGTCGGACCGGCGCGGGCTGGTGGGTTGCGTCGCGGTCTATAAGGTTGCGGGCGCAGCGGCAGAACGGGGAGCGTCGCTGGACGAGTGCTTCGAAGTGGCACAACGCATGGAGCGCAACATGCGCACTCTGGCTGTCGCTGTGCGTACAGCCACGCACCCGGCCACCGGCCACGCGATCTTCGAACTGGGCGACGACGAGATGGAGATCGGCATGGGCCAGCACGGTGAAGCCGGCACCGGCCGCATGCAGCTGAAGTCCGCTGACGAGACAGCGGAGATCATGCTGGAAAAGCTGGTGGCGGATTTGGGAGTGAAAGCCGGCGAAGAGCTGCTGGTGATTCTGAACGGCGCCGGAGCCACCACGCTGATGGAGCTGTACCTTATCTTTCGCCGTGTTGCGAAGCTGCTCGAGGCGAAAAAGGTCCGCCTGGTGCGCAGCGCCGTCGGCGAATTCATTACCACGCAGGAGCAGGCGGGCTTTCAGATGATGATCGCCCGCATGGATAAAGAACTGATCGAGTTCTGGGACGCACCGTGCGATGCGCCCTTTTTCGCAAAGCCATGAGCGAACGAATCTGCCGGAAGGAACTGATACGCATGTTTGCCGCAGCCGCGCAGCAGATCCGCCAGGAGCACGAGAGGCTTTCGCAGCTCGACTGCATCTGCGGCGATGGGGACCACGGAACCACCATGCTGCGAGCCATGGAAAAGATCGAGGCCGTGTTCGATGCCAGCCGCGACACACGCATCGGCCCAATGCTGAAGGCCGCGGGCTGGGGCGTGCTGGGCGTCGACGGTGGCGCATCCACCGCCATCCTCGGCACGTTTCTCGCCGGTATGGGCGACGCCGAAACAAGCGAGGAAGGTGACTGCGGCCACCTCGCCGCCAGCCTCGCCGCCGGGCTGCGTGCTGTTTCGAAGCAGACCAAAGCGAAGCCCGGCGACAAAACCATGATGGATGCGCTGGTGCCGGCGGTGCAGACATTCGAGGCCGCGGCATCAGCAGGCAAGGGAGTGGCAGAAGCGATGGAAGAGGCGGCCAATGCAGCGCTGGCGGGGGCCGATGCTACGAAAGACATGGTGGCCCGCTACGGCCGGGCAAAGTTTCTCGGCGAGAAGACCCGCGGCTGTCCCGATGCGGGTGCGGTTTCGATCGCGCTGCTTTTTCGCGGGTTCAGTGCGGCGCTGATGCAGGAAGAGGAGGCTTGATATGCCTGACGACCAGGATGTGCAGGATGGCAAAAATTTCTATTTGGACGTGCCGCAGGTTTGCTCGGCTTTTCCTCTGAAGGGGAGCAACGCGCTGGACTGGGGCATGAAGAACCGTCTGGCGCGAATCTTCTCTCCCCAGGATGGCCGGACGGTGATGCTCGCGGTGGACCACGGTTACTTTCAGGGGCCAACCACGGGTCTGGAACGCATCGACGTCACCATCACACCGCTGATTCCCTTCGCCGATGCGCTGATGATCACGCGCGGAACCCTGCGCAGCTCGATCCCTCCGGAGATGGACAAGCCCGTCGTCCTGCGCGCCAGCGGCGGCCAGAGCATTCTTAAGGAACTGTCGCATGAACGAATTGCCGTGGACATTGAAGATGCGGTGCGCCTCAATGCCTCGGCGCTGGCCGTACAGGTGTACATCGGCGGTATTCACGAGCATGAGTCCATCGGCAACCTGGTGGAGATGGTGAACGCCGGCAATCGTCACGGTATTCCCACTATGGCCGTCACCGGCGTGGGCAAGGAACTGGTGCGCGACGCCAAATACCTGGGCCTTGCCACCCGCATCTGCGCCGAGTTGGGAGCGCATTTCGTGAAGACGTACTACTGCGAGGCTAGTTTCGCGCGGGTCGCGGCCGGATGCCCTGTCCCGTTGGTGATTGCCGGCGGCAAAAAACTGCCCGAGCCGGCTGCGCTGGAGATGGCCTGGCGTGCGGTCAACGAAGGCGCGGCCGGCGTCGACATGGGCCGCAACATCTTCCAGTGTGACGCCCCCCTGGCCATGATCCAGGCGGTGCGCGCCGTCGTGCACGGCGATGAGACGCCGCAGAAAGCCCACGATCTTTATTTGTCGTTGAAATCGATGCAGGAAAGAGGGCAATATGCCTGAGAAAAATACGACCCAGGTTGTTTGTGTAGCGGAATTCTTCGCCAAGGACGGCAAGACCGAGGAACTGATTGACGCTCTGCATGTGCTGATCAAGCCCACCCACGCCGAAGCGGGGTGCGTGCGGTATGAGCTGAACCAGCGCGCCGACGATTCGCGGGGCATCACGTTCATCGAGAAGTGGAGAGACCGCAAAGCCTTCGATGAGCACTGCGCGACGCCCTACATTGCGGACTTCTTTAATAACGTGCGGCCGGGGCTGGTGGACCGGTTCGAAGTGAAGCTTTACGAGGAGATCCTTCCCTGAAACCGTCCGGGATCAAGCGCGGACAGCGATGGAAACGAGATGAAGCTGGATCAGATCACAACCCCGGCACTGGTGGTCGACCTCGACGCCATGGAGTCGAACCTCAACAGCATGGCCGCGTTCTTCCGCGACCGCGCCTGCAAGCTGCGTCCGCACTTCAAGAACCACAAGACGCCGCTGCTGGCATGGAAGCAGATACGCGCGGGGGCCATCGGAATGTGCTGCGCGACGGTGCGCGAGGCGGAAATCCTCGTCGAACACGGCATCAGCAGCATCCTGATTGCCAACGAAATCGCGGGCGATGAAAAGCCGGAACGGCTGGCCGAGTTATCGCGCCACGCATCGGTTCTTGTCACCGTCGACAGTCCAAATTCCATCCGTGACCTGGCGCGGGCGCAGCGCAACCGCAAGGCACAGATAGAAGTCCTGGTTGATATCAATATCGGGCTGAATCGCTGCGGAACCGCGGCCGGCGAACCTGCCCTCGCATTGGCTCGCTGCGCGGTCGAGCAGGAACTCGCCGTGCGCGGCATCATGGGCTACGACGGCCATCTGCAGGGCGTGGCGCCAGGCCCCGAGCGGGACGAGGAGGTTCGTCGCGGCAGTCAATCGCTGGTTGCGTCCGCGGCTCTGCTGGAAAGCGCCGGCATCCCGGCTCCGGTGGTTTCTACCGGCGGCACCGGCACCTACGCGGTGTCCGGCGACTATCCGGGCATCACCGAGATTCAGGCCGGATCGTACCTGCTGATGGACAACATCTATCTCGGCCGCCGGGCGCCCTTTCAGCGCTCGCTCACGGTGCTTGCCACCGTCATCAGTACGCGCGGGCAGAACCTTGCCGTTCTCGACTGCGGCCTCAAGGCGATCAGCGGCGAGCGCGGCCTTCCCACGGTCAGGGATGTGCCGGGTGCGCAGGTGAAGGCGCTGCACGCCGAGCACGCTCTGGTCGAACTCGATCCTCAGTCGGCTGCATCGCTGGTCCCCGGACAAAAAGTCGAAGTCTGGGTTCACTACAGCGACGCGACCGTCAATCTGCATTCGTCAATGTACGGAGTACGTCATGGCCAGGTTGAAGAAATCTTCTCCATCCAGCATTGAAAGTCCCGGCGGCGATTCGCTGGCACGCCGCCGCCGCATCCATCTGCCCCGAACCTCGTGCCGCGACCACTTCAGCCTGGTCGAGCCACAGATCAATGCCGAAGGCGTGCATATCTGGCCCTTCGATTCGTCCTGCCCGGTCGACGTGCTCTTTCTCACGGTCGACGACCGTCACCGCGTGCGCATGAATCGTCATGCCTACTTCGAGGTTCTGTATCTGTGCTCGGGATCGGCCAACTGTCATATCCAGGATCGCCTGCTGCCCTTTAACGAAGGCGACCTTGCCATCATCGGCAGCACGCTCTACCACCGCATCGAGTGCCAGTCATCGTCGCCGGTCAGCCTCGCAGCGCTCTTCTTCGAGCCTGACCTCATTCGCTGCGACGGCGCCAGCGACAGCGCGGAATACCTGACCCCTTTTCTGCTGCAGGATCAGGAGTTCCCGCACATCGTGCCCGCTGAAACCGGCGTCCCCCGCCAGGTGCTGGATCTGATGCTGCGCATCCGCGGCGAAATTCCCGCGGCGTCCCCGCGCAGCCGCCTGGCGCTGAAGACGTACCTCAAGATGCTGCTGATGCTGCTGGTCAATCAGTACGCACCCTATGCCGGTACGGTTGAGACTTTCCAACGCCAGCAGCATGACCTCGAGCGTCTGCGCCCCCTCTTCCGTTATCTGGGCGAGAACTGTGCGAATGCCGTTCAGGTGCGCGAAGCGGCACGTGTCTGCGGCATGAGCGAGTCGCACTTTATGAGCTTCTTCAAGCGCGTCACCGGGCTATCGTTTGTGACCTACTGCAACCACTTCCGCATCGAGCGTGCCCAGGCGCTGCTGGCGCGGACCGACGAGTCAATGGCCAGCATCAGCCAGCAGGTCGGCTTCTGCGATCAAAGCTACTTCGGCACCGTCTTCCGCAGAATCGTCGGCATGACCCCGGCGACGTGGCGGCGGCGCATCCGCACCAATACGCTGCGCGAACAGCCGCAGCCGTATCACATGCCGCCCTTCAACGCCGGCGGTTTCTCCGCGCTCGAGCCGGCTTCCGCCGCGTCCCCACTGACGACCGCATCGTCGCCCGCGCTCCTCCGCGAGTTCGGAACTTAGCGAGTCGACCTCCACGCGGCCCGGAGGTGAGCAGGATCGGTGTGGGAATGATTTCCTCTTCCAGTCGGTAGTGCGAGAAAGGCGAACGAAGATGCGTCCTGTTGATCTAAAGCCGTTTCTGCGCAGAGAGTGGCGTGCAACTCTGTTTCTGGTGGTTTTTGCTGTCCTGCCGCTCTGCGCGGCAGCGGTTCCGCGCGGCGTCTCCTTTTCTCAGGCGCCCAGCCGCGTCGATGTCTTCGACTTCGCGGAGATCGCCGCCACAATCGACGGACCCGACGCCGGCAATCCCTTCGAGGACGCGACCCTTACCGGCACGCTCGAGACAGCGGACGGCAGCCGGCGCTGGAACGTCGATGGCTTCTGCGATGCGATGGATGGCCACGAATTTCGCATCCGCTTCATGCCCATCGCGCCCGGCTCGTACAAATACTCGCTCGTCTATCGCCAGGGCGATTTCGAAAGGACAGCTGCCGGCACTTTCGAAGCCGTCGACGCACACAAGCGGGGCCTGCTCGGTGTTGACCCGCAGTATCCCTGGCATTTCATCTGGACCGGTACCGGGGAACATTTCTTCTTCAACGGCACCACCGCCTACTGGCTGGTCGGCTGGCGCGACGAGAATACGATCCGGTACAGCATCGAGCGGCTGCATCGTCTCAAGGTGAATCGCCTCCGCGTGACGATTGCCGGGCGCAGCAACCTGTTCTATGGCGAGCCGGCCATGGTAGGTCCCAGCTGGACCTACTATGTCACCGCCTGGCCCGCCGAGCACCCGGACGACCTGATGCATCCAGGCTTCGACTACTCCCGATTCGACGTTGCTTACTGGCAGAAGTGGGAGCGCATGCTCGCCTTTGCCCGCAGCCTCGACATGAACATCTCGGTGGTCTTCGACATGGGCGATTCGCGCATTCATCCTGTGGCCGGCGGGGAAGACGAGCACCGCTTTATGCGCTATGCCGTTGCCCGTTTCGGCGCCTTCTCCAACATTACGTGGGATCTCGGCGACGATCTGGATTCTTATCGCGATGAGAAGTGGACTCATGAAACCGGGGTGCTGATCGGACAGTGGGATCCATGGAAACACCTGGAAACCAGCCATCCCACGCAGATCGCGCACCAGGACCGGGCGTCGTCGTGGTTCGGCTTTACCTCCTACCAGGAGTGGTCGCGCGATCAGCACCGGCTGATGCTGGAGTCGCGCCAGCTGCAGGAGAAGGCCGGGCGCATCATTCCCCAGACCAACGAGGAATACGGCTACGAGGATCACTATCCGCTGTGGGCTCCGCCTCCACCAGGGGACTCCGCCGACGTACTGCGGCGCACAGCATGGGATATTGCGATGGCCGGTGGGTACCAGACCTCAGGGGAAACGGTGCGACGAGGCATCAACGTCTGGCCGGACACGGGCGGGGGCTGGATGAATGGCCGGGGCGACGACACCATGACCATGTTCCTCGGCTATGGTCACATGGTGGATTTTTTCACCAGCTTCCCATGGTGGACGACCAATCCGCACGATGAACTGGTGGATAACGGCAACTACTGCCTGGCCGACCCGGGAAAGATCTATGCGGTCTATCTCCCCCGTGGCGGAGAAGTCACGCTGCAGGTGCAGCCGGGACGTTATCGCGCTGCGTGGTTCAGCGCAACCACCGGCCAAATCATCGATCTGCCCGACGTGAATGCACGCGCCTGGAAATCTCCGGTGTCGCCTGACCGCAATGACTGGGCTCTGTTGTTGCTCGCCGAGTAAGTTGCAGCGCAGTACACATCTCCATGCCGCGACGCCGGATCATCGCACGCTCGCCGTGCCGGTGCGTGCCGGCTGCTGCTGTATTCCTGACACCCGGGCACGTGCCGGTGATTGCGATCCAGTAGGTTTCCACAAAAAAATCATGGGAAAACACTATACCGTGCCGACCTTCTGACCGGACTATGGGGAACACTTCCGCAGCCAGATCCGTGCTGGGATGATGGGCAACGGTGTTGCTGTTCTTGCTGCAGGGAAGAATGGATCGATCGCCGCCAGGCGCCCCAATCCTCGCCGGCTCTGGCTGCGTATCCGAGAGACAGGCGAGCTTTGGAGCAGAGGCGTGAAAAGCAGATCAGGCAGACTGTATCAGTATGTGATTGACTGCGCCCGCGCAGCATGGCTGCCGGTGGTCGCGTTGATGGCCCTGTTGCCTGCCGGCGTCCCGCTCCGCGCCCAGGTGCAGAGCGGCATCGCCGGCACCGTTTCCGATTCGAGCGGAGCCGTCATCAGCGCGGCGCGCGTGAAGATCACTAATGTCTCGACCGGCGTCGTTGCGGACACCCGGACGTCTTCGACCGGGAGCTACACCGAGATCGGTCTCATCCCCGGCACCTATTCCGTGGTGGTGGACGCGACCGGCTTCAGGACCTCAGAAACCAGCGTGACTGTCGAGATTGCGAAGATCTCCACGCTGAATGTGACGCTGCTGCCCGGATCCACTACGCAGGTGGTGAACGTGCAGAGCAGCACCATCTCGCTGAATACCAGCTCGCCGGCCATCGGGACGACTCTCGAACCGGAGTTGGTGAGGACGGCGCCCATCGAGATCAGCGGCTTGGCCCGGCAGATCGATTCCTTCAGCTATCTCGCGCCCGGCGTGCAGGGCAGCGCGGGCTTCCACAATATCAACGGCGGCGTGACCTATGAGAACGAAGTTCAGTTCAACGGCATCCCCGTTGCCTTTGTGCAGTTCGAAGGCAATCAGACTTACATCAATCCACCCTATGAAGCGGTAAGCGAGTTCCGTGTGAACAGCTCCACCTTCGACGCGCAATATGGCATCGGCCAGGGCGCCGTCACCTTCAATATGGCTTCCGGTACTAACGATCTGCACGGCGACGTCTTCGAGATTCTCCGCAACCAGTTGTTCGACTCCGACGGTTTTTTTCCCACCCGCTTCTCGCCGGCAGGCAAACCGGAGCCGCCCATTAATCAGCAGAACAATTATGGCTTCACGGTGGGAGGGCCGGTGGTAATTCCCAGGGTCTACCATGGGCGCAACCGCACCTTCTTCCATTTCAGCGCCGACTGGTTCCGCCAGAATCAGGCGCAGAGCAGCATCGGAACCGTTCCCACGCCGGCGATGAAGCAGGGCGATTTCAGCAGCTTCGTCGATTCTTCCGGCAACCTTATTCCTGTATACGACCCGCAGACCGGTCAGCCGTTCCCCGGTAACATCATTCCTCAGGCCCGCTTCAGCGCCCTTGCCAACAGCCTGCTGCCGCTGATCCCCGATCCGGACCGGCCCGGCATCAACAGCGGCCTGGAGGCCAACAAGTCGCCCGCCATCCCCTCGATCGCCATCCGGCAAAACCTCTGGGCCTACACCATTGACGAGACGCTGACCAGCTCGCAGAGCATCCATTTCAGCCAGTGGCGCGATAGTGTCAATTCGCCTATCTTCACCTCCGCGCCCATTGTGCCCACCACGAATGCACTGCAGAGCGGGATGAGCAACCAGAACCTCGGCTCGGGATTCGTACTCAACTACATCAAGACCATCAATCCCCATCTGGTCGTGACCGCCGGCGCCGACTGGATCGGCTACATCGTGGGCCAACACAACGCCGACAGCAGCGTCAGCTTTCCCGCGGTTGCGGGGGGAACCACATTTCCGCTCGTCACCTTCGACGGGCAAAATGCTCTCACCGCCTGGGGAGTCAGCGGCGGGGCCTATCTGGAATGCTGCGAGGGCGGTCTAACCGTCAACAACAACCGCACGCTCGGCATCGTGGGCGTCAACAACTGGCTGTGGACGCGCGGCAGCCATACCCTGAACCTGGGCTTTCAGTACCGGCGCACCTTCCAGGACACCATCGACTGCAATTTCTGCAGCGGCACCTTCGATTTCAGCCAGAGAACCACGTCGGTACCGGATTCCAACGATCCGAACTTCGGCAGCTACGGCAGTTCCTTTGCCAGTTTCTTGCTGGGGCAGGTGGACTCGACGGAACGCATCTTTGCCAACGAGCTTAAGATGCGCAACAACGCATTCGCGCTCTACGCGCAGGACGACTACAAGCTGAACGCCCGGCTTACTCTGAACCTGGGCCTGCGCTGGGACATTCTGGTTCCGTTCACCGAAGAGCACAACGACATCATCTTCGTGAATCGGACGGAGGCGAACCCCGGCGCCGGCGGCATTCCCGGAGCGGCGACCAAATTTGGCAATTGCACCGGCTGCGCTGGTATCACCCGCGCGGATATCCACTGGAAAAACTGGCAGCCACGGATAGGCTTCTCGTATCAGATCAATCCAAAGACCGTGCTGCAGACCGGTTTCTACATCTCCTTCCTCAACGGCGGCGCTTATGAATACGGGACGTCGTTTGCCGCTTCGTTCATGTCGACGCTGCTGGATGGTTCGTTCCTGCGCGCGTCTACCGGCAGCCAGACGCCTGGCTATGGCAGCTGGGACACGCAGACTCTGCCGTTCCCGCAGCAGGCGCCGTTTACTCCCTCGATCGCCAATGGCGGTGTGGTCTTCGACTTCCCTTATCGCCAGGGCAATCGCCATCCCGCGCTGCCCAGCTCTCCTTCGGTGGGCACGGCGCCCTACGATCAGGCGTGGAGCGCGGGCGTGCAGCGGGAGCTGCCGTGGAATATGTTCATGACGATTTCTTATGTGGGGAATCGCGCGATCCATCTGCCCACCACGCTGGAGCTGTCCAACCAGCCGAATCCCGCGGTGCTGCAGTACGGCAGCCTGCTCGGGGATAACATCCTCGATCCGGCTGTGATTGCAGCCGGATTCACCCAGCCTTATCCTGGCTTCGCGGCGCAGTTCGGAGGCTCCGCGACGCTCGAGCAGGCCCTCACCCCGTTCCCCCAGTTCGGCGGCTTCTTCCCGGTGTATGAGATGGACGGCACCGCCTTTTACAACGCGCTGCAGGCGCAGGGCGAGAAGCGCTTCAACGGCGGTCTCAGCTATCTCGCCAACCTGACAATCTCCAGGAATACGGCCAACACTTCGATCGGCTCCGGCCCTTACTCGCCGAACGGCATGAACGCCTATAACCCGAAGCCGGAGTTTGTGCCGTCCTTCCTCGACCAGCTCTACAGTGTGAAGCTGGCGGGCACGTACGAACTTCCCTTCGGAACCGGCAAGCGCTACCTGAACAGCAGCAAGCTGCTGTCGGAGCTGGTCGGCGGCTGGCAGGTGAGCGGAATTCTCAACTATGCGGGCGGCAATCCATTTGGCGCGCAGAACAGTTACAATCCACTGCTGGTCAACAGCTTCGATCGCCCTAACATCGTCTCCGGCGTCTCGCTGAAGACTTACAGCTACCAACGGTCGAAAGATTTCTTCACCGGCAAGACGGCGACCGAGCCGGTGCAGTTTACAACCAATGCGTTCGCCAATACGGGTCCGTGGGCTCTGGGCAGCTCGAAGCGCGCTTACCCGTCTCTGCGCACGCCGCCTCTGCGCATCGAGAGCTTCGACGCGATCAAGAGCTTCCAGCTGGGCGAGCGCGTGCGCGCCAGCCTGCGCGTCGACTACTTCAACGCATTCAATCGCACGCAGCTGCAGGAGCCGGACAATAACTCGCTCGACTCCACCTTCGGGCAGATTACTAACCTCAGCTCGCAAATCAGCAACCGTCAGGGACAGGCAATGTTCCGGATCGAATTTTAGGGGCGAGCGTAATTCGTCCACTCTCCTCTTCCCGTGCTCGCGCCGGGCACACGGGACGAGGAGGAGCATGGGCCTTTGTTGCGAAAATGCCTGGCGATTGTGGCGTTCAGTTGAGACCAGGAGAGTCCAGTCCATTGAAGACCAGCAGGAAGTATGGTTGTGCGGCAGCCGCTGTCGCTCTTGCCGTTGCTCTCGTTGCGCCTGAGGTTGCCCGCACCCAGGCAGCGCATCATGCCCACACGCACGCTTCGGCTGCGGCCTGTCCGTTGCGGGTGAGCGCGGACCACCGCTATTTAGTCGATCAGAGCGGCGCGCCCTTTCTCATTGTCGGCGATACTCCGCAGGGCCTGATGGGGCGGCTGACAGAGAAAGAGGCCGATTTCTATTTCGCCGATCGCGAGGCGCATGGATTTAACACGCTGGGCTGGATCGACGTAGCCTGCGCCGGGCATGACTATCCGACGAACACCTGGGGCGCCACGCCCGACGGCATTCGCCCATTCACGGGATTTGTGCAGGGCGGAACGGATTACCAGCACTACGATCTGAGCAAACCGAACGAAGCTTACTTTGTGCGGCTCGATCATATGGTGCAGCTGGCGGCCAATCATCACCTGGTGGTATTTCTCGATCCCATTGAGACAATCGGCTGGCTGCCTGTGTTGCGCAATAACGGGATAAAGGCGGCACATGCTTATGGGGAGTATCTCGGCAAGCGGTACCGGCGCTTCCACAACGTGATGTGGATCAACGGCAACGACTTCAATTCCTGGCGGGTGCCCACCGACGATGCACTGGTCGAAGAAGTAGCCAAAGGGATTCGAGCTGTTGCACCTGAGCAGTTGCAGACGGTGGAGCTGAACGTATTTACCAGCTCCTCCTTCGACGATCCTACCTGGATTCCACTGATCGCGCTGAACAGTACTTATACTTACTCGGCGACCTACATGCAGGTGCTGCACAGTTACAACCAGAAGCCGGTTGCTCCGGTATATCTGGTGGAGGCTCACTACGATCTCGAGGACGTGGGCAAGCCGCCTGACTTCGGTACGCCTGCCGTGCTGCGGCGCGAAGAATACTGGACGATGCTGAGCGGGGGCACCGGGCAGTTTTACGGGAACAAATACACCTGGTCGTTTGCCGACGGCTGGCAAGGCCGCATTGACACGCCCGGTGTCGAGCAACTCAGGATCTGGAAGGATTTCTTTTCGTCCCTGCCGTGGGAGAAACTGGTGCCCGACCAGAAGCATTCGGTATTGACGGCCGGCTACGGATCGTGGGGCGAGCTGAACACCACGCGCGTCAGCCAGAGCGATTACGCCACGGCGGCGAGGATCGAGGACGGGGCAGTCGTCGTCGTGTATATGCCGACCGCACGCAGCATCACCGTCGATATGGCGAAGCTGCGCGGGCCTGCGAAGGCGCGCTGGTTCGATCCGTCAAATGGAGGCTATCAGCCAGCCGGCGGAATGCCGGTCGCCAACAGCGGAAAGCATGAGTTCACGCCGCCGGGAAAGAATCATGACGGCGATGGAGACTGGGTGCTGCTGCTCGAGGCAGCGGGCGGGAATTAAGGGCGGGGGATGGATCGGCGGACCTTTCTGAAGCGCGCGGGACTGGCCGCCGGCTTCGTAGCCTGTGGAGCGGGGCGCAGCCGGGCGGACTTTGTGCCGGCGGCCGGGCCCCTGCGCGCCAATCCTGCCAACCGCCGCTACTTTACCGATGGCAGCGGACGGGCTATCTTTCTGACCGGCGCGCATACGTGGGCGAATTTCCAGGAGATCGGCACGGCTCCGGTACCTGTCTTCGACTGGGAAGGGTACCTGAGCATGATGATGGCGCATAACCATAACTTCATGCGCTTCTGGGGATGGCAACAAACGGCGTGGGCGCCCTGGACTCCCGACAAGATTCTCTTCGAGCCTTCGCTGTATGTCAGGACGGGGCCGGGCCAGGCGCTGGACGGCGGCCTGAAGTTCGACCTGACGAAGTTCAATCCTGAGTATTTCTCGCGCATGCGGCAGCGGCTGAGCGAATGCCGTGACCGGGATATCTATTGTGCCGTGCAACTATTCCAGAGCTTCAGCGCGAACAAGCCGCATGCGTGCGGCGATCAGACGTGGTCGGGACATCCTTACAACGCGGAAAACAACATCAACGGCGCGAATGGCGATAAGAATAGCGACAAGATGCTGGACTACGACGATCCTGCGGTGCGCCAGCTGCACGCGGCGTACATGCAGAAGGTCGTCGACACCGTCGCGGGGCTCGACAACATCCTCTATGAGGTTTGCAACGAAGGCGGCACGAAGCAATGGGACTGGTGGGTGGTGGACACGGTTCACAAGATGGAGGACGCGAAGGGAGCGCGGCATCCTGTGGGTCTGACTGCGGGTTCAGAGACAATGGAAGAGATGCTGGCCAGTCCAGCAGACTGGATTTCGCCGACGGGGCCGCGCTTCCAGTGGGATCCTCCGGTGTGGAACGAATCGAAAGTGAGCGTGAACGACACAGATCACCTCTGGGGTCACGGTGGCACCGCGGCCTGGGCCTGGAAGAGCTTTGCGCGCGGGCACAACACACTGCTGATGGACGCGTGGGTCGCGATTCCCGGCGCACCTTGCCCCGAGGTGAACTGGGGGCCGCGCGCAGGCTATCCAATACGGAACCTGAACCGCCCCGACGATCCAACGTGGGAGCCGGTGCGCAAGGCTCTGGGCAACACGCGGCACTACGCGCAGCGCATGGATCTGGTCGCGATGACGCCATCCGCGGAAACCGCTTCGACCGGCTATTGCCTTGCCAATCCCGAACGCGAATTTCTCGTCTACTTTCCGGAGGGCGACTTCGGCACCGTCGATCTTTCCCGGGTGAGGGGCACGCTGCGCGCGGAGTGGATGTATCCGGTGGAGGGAACCATCGTGCCGGGCGGCACCGTTTCCGGGGGCAAGACAGTCCGGTTCGATGTTCCGTTTCTGGGGCCGGCGGTTCTGTATCTGGTCCGAGAATGAGCCGCTACTCAGGCCTTACCAGGATCTTCACGTGGCGGTCCTTCTCGTTCAGCAGCCCGTGATATCCCTTGCTGACCAGCTCGCCGAGGCCGATCCGGTCGGAGATCAGGACATCGGCGCGGAAGCGAGGGTCAGTCATCATCTGAATGGTTTCGTCGTAGAGGCCGTAACCGCTCATGCTGCCGGAAACGACTTTTTCACGGAAGACGATGTCCGTCAGGTCGAGAGCGGCGGGCTTCTCAAAGACGCCCATAATTACCAGCCGTCCGCGCGTGCGCGTGAGCTTACCGGCCATCAGCACAGTGGCCGGCTGACCGGCGCACTCCACGACAACATCGAAACCCTCTCCATCCGTCGCGGCGAGCCCAGCCTTTTCGGGTTCTTCGCGGCGGGGATCGATCACGGCATCCGCGCCGCACAGGCGTGCCGCTTCGATGCGCTTCTCCGCGACCTCAAAGGCCACGACACGCTTCACTCCGCGCAGACGAGCAGCCATCAGGGCCATCAGCCCGATCGGTCCGGCTCCGATGATTGCCACATTGTCGTCTGCACCGGCGCCGCTCTGCGCTACGGCGCGCACGGTCGCGGAGAACGGTTCAACCAGAGCGCCTGCTTCATCCGTGATGCCGCCACTGAGGTGATAACACTGGTACGCATTAAGGTTGAGCCGCTCGGCCAGCGCCCCGCCGGTCCACGACGTTCCGAGGAACGCGACTCTGTCGCACTGCGCCATCGAGCCGGTGCGGCACCAGCGGCATGCGCCGCAGCCGATAATCGGGCACGCTGCGACGCGATCGCCGAGCGCAAAGCCCTCGACCCCCTCCCCGATCGCGATCACCTCTCCTGACATTTCGTGGCCGATGATTACCGGCGCCTGGACGCCGGTCAGCGGATGGGGCCGCTCCAGCGGAATGTACAGCGGGCCGCCCACGTATTCGTGCAGATCGGTTCCGCAAATGCCGCACCACGCGACCTTCACCTGCACCTGGCCCGGAGGCGGCGAGGGAGGAGCGTCGACATTCTCGATGCGCACATCCTGGCGGCCATGCCACACCGCGGCTTTCATGCGCTCCTCCTTTGCGGACTGCAATTGTCAGACTAATGATGCGGGCGATTTCGTCTGTATCGATCCCACAGAAATTTGTTGCGCGGGCACGATCATATTGGTTGGCTTGCTGCGCGCGTGCCAAGCAGAGCTTCCGGTGTCGTTTGCATCATGGTGCGGATATGGTCGACAGAAAAGCCAGTGCTCCGCAGCTGCTCCGCGTACAGGCGCAGTCCTTCGGCGGGCGGCGGCGTCTCCGGTTGACCGAGGTCGGTGGAAAGCACAGTCCGGCCGACTCCGGTTTCAACGATTGCGCGCTCGATCGTCTCAAACGGCACACATCCACACAAAGGGGTCGTCGAGACGAAGCAGCGCTCGAAGTAGACGTTGCTGTGCTGCGCAAGCCGTTTCTGCGCGTCCACGGAGTGGAACGTCGGTCCCCATTCAGGATGCGTGACGAGGATCTTCGCGCCGGCAACGTGTTGCGACGCTTCGACGAGAGCCGAGGTCTCTTCCGGACTGAGATGGCCAGTGCCGAGAATGCATCCGGCCTGGGCGGCCAGGGTGAGGATTTCTTTTGCCGCCGCCAGCAGACCGCCCTGATCATCAAGGATGCCGATGCCGCCGTCTTCGCCATGCCAGACGCGATGATTGCGGGCGGAGCGGGTCGGCATCCAGATTTGTCGCGCTCCGAGCCTCAGGGCCAGCCGCACCGCCGCGACGTTCAGCCCGCCGACCGTCTCATTCAGCACCAGCCCGCCGTACACGCGTATGCCTGGAACACATCGCCCGACCAGCCAGGCGCGCTCGACGGTTGAGTTCTGATGCGACTTGATGAGAACCGCGCCCATGCCGGCGCGCTGCGCTTCCTGCGCCAGCTCCAGATCGTCGTAGCGGCGGCGATCGACGTCTGGAGCGCTGTGCACATGCAGATCCACTGCACCTTCGAGATAGTCGGCCAGATGAGCCATTCAGACCGCCGTGGTCCCGCCGTCGCACATATAAAGTCCTCCGGTTGCATAGGCCGATTCGTCTGAGGCGAGATACACCGCCAGCCCCTCAATGTCCTCCGGTTGGCCCAGCCTGCCCAGTGGAACGGCGGAGCGATAGCGCTCGCGATTCGCATTGCTGGAAAACAGGTAGCGATTCATCGGGGTATCCATCGTTCCCGGGATGATAGCGTTTACGCGAATGCCGCTGCGCGCATAGGCGGCGGCCATCACACGGGTCAGGCCGATCAGCGCGGCTTTCCCACTGCTGTACGCGGTCAGCCGCGGCGCGCAGCCGTCCAGCCCGGTGCGCGAGCAGACATTGACGATGACTCCCGAGCCTTGCCTCAGCATGTGAGGAACTGCGTATTTTGCACACAGGAAGGGGCCGCGGAGGTTCACTCGCAGGATGAGGTCCCAGGTTTCAGTACTTAGCTCGTGCGCCGGCGCATCCTGGTCTGCCAGCAGGATGGCTGCGTTGTTGTAGAGGATGTCGATTCGCCCATACCGTTGCTCTGCGGCAGCTACCAGCGCCTGTATGGACTCTTTCTCCGCGATATCAGTCTTCACAAAGCGAGCAGAGAGTCCCGCCTGCTCGAGTTCGGCCATCAGGGATTTACCGCGCGACTCGTCCCTGTCGGCAGCGATGACCCGTGCCCCCTCGCTTGCGAATCGGGCAGCCACAGCACGGCCCAACCCCGCCGCGGCTCCGGTGACAATGGCGACTTTGTCGACGAGTCTCATGGAACTGGGTACAGACCGGATCACGGTCGGGCGCTGGTGGCTGCATGCGACGCGCCCGCCAGATACAGCACGGCATCCCCGGTGAAGGGAGGCGTAAACGGCTGGGCTCCTGCCCCCGCGGCGATCGCAGATGCATGCACATGTTCTCCCGTCGCGGGATTGAACCATTCTGCTGCGAGTTTCTGCGATGCCGGCAGCCCCGAAAGATTGACGGTGAATCGCCCGCCGGCAGGAGCATAGATGAGAAATTCCGGATGCTGCGGATGAGTGCTGGCGAGGCAATAGCCCGTCGAACAGAGCGTATCCTGCGGGGCCATCGCGGCGAGATCGATCCTGCGCGAAAACTGCAGGATGTATCCAAGGGTGTCGCGAAGGTTGTCCCAGCGCTTGTCCGGCGCGGCGCAAATTCCTCTCACCGGATCGGCGCAGTGGTTGCGATCCTCGCGCGGATAGTCGACCAGGTAGGGATCCATGAACAGCACCTGGTTGCCGCTCGTGAAGTTTTCCCAGGCCCAGTTGCGATCCTGCTGCGGCGTGTCGTTCCACAGGCCAAAGTACGAGTGATCGCTGTCGTTGATATTCACTTTGCATGCAGGCACGCCTGCTCCGCACGACGCCGCGGGGGAGACCTCTGCTTCCGGTGCAACCCAGTCCGCACCGGAGTCGTATACGACGGTATCCGGCACGCCGATCGGCGCGGCATAGCCAATCGGATGACGATGCGGCTTGCGCGCCTCGTATTCGCGAATATGCGCGATCAGATGCTCATTCCACCACTTCGAAGTGGGCGGAGCCTCCTCGGAGACGATCCACAGCACATTCGGCAGATCGTTCAGCGTATCGATTACTTTGTCGACGTAGGCGTCCTGCACGGCTGTGATGCGGTTGGTCGCGGTCATGCTGACAGACTCGATACCTCTGCGACCGCTTTTGTAACCGTCGTCGATGCCATTGATGTTATTGGCGCCTGTGAACGGATAGCCGTCGTTCGCGCATCGATAGAGATTGAGAAATTCGCCGGTGAACAGATATACGCCCGCATAGATGCCGGCCTGATCGAGAGCCTGTACGCGCGAGCGCAGCCGCTCGAAGAAGGCCGGATTGAACTGGGTCATATCGAATTTAAGCGCGCCGTCTGTCGCCTGTCCCGGCCCGGTTCGCCTCCATGGAAAAGGTGTGACGGTGAAATCGGGCGCCGTGCCGGCAACCACGGGCAGGTTGCAGAAGTGAGGGGTCTCGACCGTCC
Source organism: uncultured Acidobacteriota bacterium (assembly GCA_963825195.1). Classification (GTDB taxonomy): domain Bacteria; phylum Acidobacteriota; class Terriglobia; order Terriglobales; family Acidobacteriaceae; genus Palsa-343. The sequence goes on along the minus strand of CAWGSD010000001.1, from coordinate 2,363,306 downwards.
AGAGAAGTGTGAAGTTGTGCCCATGTGTTGTGAGGAAGCGCACGAAGGCTGGGAAATCCAGAGGCTGTACGGCGCCGCCTGTTCCCCAGTCCTGAAAGGTATTCCACGTCTGCGAACCATTCAGGATCAGCGCCCGGCCGCCCGCGTCCTGGAAGTAATGATGATTCCGCGACAGCGTCAGTAAACCCGAAATCGGCGGATTGGATGAGGCCGCCGGCTGCGGAGCGCTGGCGGCCGGCGCGCAGCACGCAAGTGCGCAGACAGCAGTGAGAACCGGCACCCATCCGAACCGGCGCCATCTGATGGCATTGGAGGGGTAGAGTTGGAGGCGGTCGTTTCTCATCACCGATAGGGAAGGCTGCAGCTCGAGGGCCCGGAATCACGCGGAGGCACGAACACACGAGTTCCTTTGCCTCTTCGCGCACTTCAGCCCACGATAGGTGCAAATGCCGTCATCATCTATCAGATTTAGAGAATTTTCTCTTGTAAACCTATGTTCCGTCAGAGCGCGTCGTGCTCACGGGCTTCGATCATGGGAACAGGACTCAGCTGCTGAAGAACAGTGTCTTCGTGCTGCTGATGTTATCCCTCCTTCATATGCGTAGGCGCACATACGGATCCGTCCGGGTGGGCGATTCGCGAGAGGCGTCCTTACCGCCACAGCTGAGTATGAAGGTGAACTTTAGCTGGATGACTTCTCATGATCTCGGAAGCCAACTCATCTGCCGCGACTTGGGAAAAATCACATTGGTGAGAAAAACGATTAATAGACGCCCGGAATCAGCCGTTTTCTGCAACGGCTATAGTCTTCGTAATCGGCTCCAAAAGCCAGGCGAAGCGCAGTCTCTTCCACATGAATGCGATACAGCACAGCCAGTGTCGGCGGAACGAGGGCAACGGCGAAACAGGCCCATGTGCGCGCATGAAGGGCAAAAGCCAGGAGAATCAGTTCCAGGCCGAGATAGGAAGGATGACGGACGAGGTTATAGAGTCCGCTTCGCTGCAGTTTCTGCCCGGCGCGCATGGCTACGTTTACGCTGAAGGCTCTGCCCAGGGTAACGATTGCTGCGGCACGAACTCCCAGGCCGAGGATCAAAATCCCAAGGGCCGCCGGCCGCAGCCAGCTGTGACTTCCTGGCATATCCACCGGGAAAAAGTTGTGCATCCACCCGTCGATCCTGAGCGATGCGACAATAACAACCCAGAGAATGATCTGCGTTCCGCGGTCTTGTATCTTGCCCTCACCCTGGCGCGTTCGCGTGAACAGCGCGATGAGGATTTCTCCTGCAAGCCAGACCGTTGTCAGCGCATTAAAGAAGAATTCGAGATTCATGATCGTCCTCGTGTGCCGTAAGAGAAGAATGCGCCGGACGGCCAGGGAAAAACAGTAGCATCTGTCATCGATGAGAGATGACAGCTATCACCCTGGAACTGCTCTCATAAACCCTCTGCGCCTGGCGAGCCTCGACAGGAGACCCGCCCCCCACGGCGGGCCTCCGCGCGCCGATGTTGTCGCTGGAGTGCTGAAGCGGGGCTCAGGCAGTCTGTCGGAGCCGCCAAACTACTTATGAGACCAGTTCATGACACCTGTCATGTCTTCCCTGTGACAGCTCCGGGTACCGGGACCGTGTGCATGGTGGGATGATGAAGGCATGAGCGAAGGGAAGTCACGCGCGCCAGAACGAATCGCGGCAGCCTCGGGTACGAACATCACCGACGCGAAGCGGGAGTTCGTCCGTAGCCGCTGGATCGTGCGCTGTGTGGCGTTGCTTTATTCCGTGTATTTCTTTGTCATGCCGGCGTATCGGCACTCTCTTGCGATCTGGATGGAGTTTGCCGTCTTTTACGCGGCCTTCCTCATTCTCTATTTTCTCGTCGCGGAGCTTACCGGACGCCGGCAGACCGTGGCGTTTGTGTTGTTCTTTCTCGTCCCCTTTCTCTATTACCCACTCAACCGGGAAGCAGCCGGAATGTTCGTCTATCCTTTCGCGATGCTTTGCCTTTTCCTCAATCGCCTGCGCTCCCTTTTCCTGGTGCTGACCGTGATGATGGTCGGCGTAGTGGCGGAGACTCGATACCTCGAACACACTTTTGCTACCGCCGAGAGCATCCTCTTCTTCTGCGTCATCATTGGGCTTAGTAACTTTGCCTTCGCCCAGCAGGCGCGAACCAGTTCACTTCTGGAGCGCGCCAATTCTGAGATCGAGCGTCTGTCCCAGGAAGCGGAGCGCGAACGCATCGCACGCGATCTGCACGATCTTCTTGGCCATACCCTGACTGTTATTGCTGTGAAGCTCGATCTCGCCCGGAGGCTTCTCTCCCGTGACTCGGATCGTGCACGGAACGAGATCGTGGAAGCGGAGCAGACTGCTCGGAATGCCCTCGCCGAGGTTAGGGAAGCCGTGTCCGGCTACCGCGCCGAAGGATTGAACGCAGAGATCAGCCGCGCCCGCCGCAGCCTGATTTCCGCCGATGTCCAACTCACCACGGCTCTCGCCCCGGTGTATCTCTCCTCTCGCCAGGTCAACGTGCTTTGCCTTGCTCTGCGCGAGGCTGTAACGAACATTGTCCGCCATGCTCACGCAACCGTCTGCCGTGTGGCGCTCGTCGAAATGGACGGGACAATTCATTTCACGGTTGAGGACAATGGGCTGGGCGGGCAAATTCGTGAAGGTAATGGTCTGCGTGGGATGCGAGAGCGGCTTCAATCCATAGCCGGGACCGTGAAGCTGACAGGCTCGGCAAATGGAGGTACAAGCCTTGAGATTACCTTGCCGCTGGAGAGTGAGTCTCCGGCACAGTCGGCTTTACGATTTGCAGGGGAGGCGGAGGCCTTGTGACACAAAAGATTCGCGTGGTGCTGGCGGAGGACCAAAGCATGTTGCGGGGCGCACTCGCCGCGCTGCTCTCCATCGAACCCGATATTGAGGTGCTCGGATCTTTTTCCGACGGGGAGCAGGCTCTTCACGCCGTCGGCAAGCACCGGCCGGAAGTCTTGGTAACCGACATTGAGATGCCGAAGATGAGCGGACTCGAACTCACCGCGCGCGTCCGGGAGCTTTACCCGGACACACGTGTCCTGATATTAACCACCTTTGCGCGGCCGGGATATTTGCGGCGAGCGCTGGAAGCTGGAGCATCTGCCTATCTTCTCAAGGACCGGCCCTCTGAAGAGCTCGCCGATGCGGTCCGGGGAGTCAGTCGTGGGGCTCGGATCGTGGATCCCCAGCTGGCCTCGCAGATATGGAGCACGGAGAAGGACCCGCTCACCGACAGAGAACGCCTGATCCTGCGCCGCGCTGGCGACGGTGAAACTACGGCTGAACTGGCGCGTTCGCTGCGACTGACAGAGGGGACCGTACGCAACTATCTTTCCGAGGCCATTTCCAAGTTGCACGCCTCCAGCCGGTTTGAAGCGGCCCGGATTGCTCGCAATAAAGGATGGCTTTGAGGTGCGATGGAAGACTTCAGGAACCGCTCTTTGAGCAACTCGCCAATTGTGCATTTATAGAAGAAAGCAAATTGCGAGGTGGCTTCCATCGGCTTCGTCAGGAAGGACAGTAGGAATTGGGGTCCCTGACATGGCTGAACTCCGAGGAGTAGGTGAATGTGCCGTTGCCGTTCCCGAGCATGACTTCGAAATCTTCGTCATCCTCGCTGGTGATCACCAGGTCAGGAATTCCATCCTTATTGAAGTCGGCGGTCGCTATGTGGAACTCGACTCCTGTCTTCGGCAGCCGAAACGACCAGGCGGGCCGGAATGACCCGTCGCCGGCGCCAAGAAGGACCACCCCTGTATTCGAGTGGGCATCAGAGACCACCAGGTCGAGATGGCCACTTTGTGTAAAACGTCCCCGCGCAATGGAGGCTACCGACCCAAGCGTGGCGATGTTGCCGGCACGAACCAGATTGCCCCGGCCGTCGCCAAGGAACTCCACAAGCGCGCCGTCGCCGTCACCCACAATCACATCAGCGTTGCCGTCTCCATTGAAATCGCCAACCACCAATGCGCGGGGATCCGTGCCAATTGCGTTATGGGAAGCGACTTTGGTAAATGTGCCATCTGCGCGGCCGAGCAGTACCGTAAGGAAGTGCTGTCCGGAGCTGTTGCCGTGGAGCGCGGTCGTCTCCACCACATCGGCAATTCCATCCCGGTTGAAGTCCCCTGAACCTATGACAGGGGAGGGTTCATCGAGGACGTCCGCCGCTGCCCAATAGCGAGCGCTCGAATGACTGGAGCCCACAAAGAGAGAGTGTCCAAAGCCTGGTTGAGGTGTCCCGGCTATGAGGGCCGCTACCACAATGGCGGCCGGTAAATACGAGGGATATCTCAAAGAGTGAACTCCTCACACAACGTACATGACTGTGGATGAAAAATCGGAACGTCGCCTGCATCTCCGACTCTTCTATCGATTTTATAACCAGTCCGATGAAGATGCCCCAACGGCGATAAGCGCCGAGCAGGCGCTGGGATTCAGCCTGTGCCTGATTCGCGCCGTTCTCAGTGAACGCGGCGACGAAGTAATTGATCTCGCACACGCCAACCTCCTGCGCTGAACCAGGCGAATCCAGGCCGTGGCGGGAAGCGCTCAACACTCTGTTGCTCAAACTCCCGATTTTAGGAGCCTAAACCGCTCGAAGCACATCATAGTGACGATGAGAACACCCTGTGAGACGATCAGCCCATCAGCGCCGGTCGCACTTCCGTGTGCAGAAGGTGCCAGGCCCTGGATCCTCGCAGCGACCATCCTTGCCTCCAGCATGGCCTTCATTGATAGCACCGCGATCAATGTCGCTCTGCCTGCGTTGCAAAAAAGCCTCCATGCCACGGTGGTCGATGTGCAGTGGGTCGTGGAGTCGTACGGGCTGTTTCTGGGGGCGTTGATTCTGGCCGGCGGCACGCTTGGTGATCTGCTGGGTCGGCGCTTCATCTTCGTGGCGGGTACGATCCTGTTCGCAATCGCCTCTCTCGCCTGCGCCCTTGCGCCGGGTATTCAGGTCCTCATCGTTGCACGGAGCATCCAGGGCGTCGGCGCCGCGCTTTTGGTGCCCGGCAGCCTCGCCATTATCAGCACATCTTTCGACGCGAAAAGCCGCGGTCAGGCCATCGGCACCTGGTCAGGATGGACCGCGATCACCACGGCCGTTGGTCCTGTTTTGGGCGGATGGCTCGTCGAGCATGCTTCCTGGCGCTGGGTGTTTATCATCAATCTCCCGCTTGCCGCGGCGGTGATCGTTATTTCGCTTTGGCGCATTCCGCAGAGCCGCAGCGCGATCGAGTCTCGGGTGGATTGGTCAGGAGCGCTTTTGGCAACGGCCGGGCTGGGCGGCCTGGTGTTCGCCTTCATCGAGTCGACCAGTTTGGGCTGGAGCAATCCCCTCGTTTACGGAAGTTTGATCTGTGCCTTCGGCTTTCTGCTGGGTTTTGCCGCGCTCGAAGCCCGCAGCCGCTCTCCGATGGTTCCACTCGCCCTCTTCCGGAACCTGAACTTTAGTGGCGCCAACCTGCTCACCTTGTTCCTTTACGCGGCCGTGGGCGCTTTTTTCTTCTTACTTCCTTTAAACCTGATTCAGGTTCAGGGATATTCGGCAACCGCCGCCGGCGCCGCCATCCTGCCCCTGATTCTGCTGATATTTCTTCTTTCGCGGTGGTCCGGCGGGCTTGTTGCGCGCTATGGCCCGGCAAAACCCCTGGTCGTCGGCTCTCTTGTGGTCGCCTTTGCCTTTGTGCTTTTTGCCGTACCCTCGGTTGGCGCCGTCTACTGGAAAACTATTTTTCCTCCCATGACAATCCTGGGGCTCGGGATGGCGATTACCGTGGCGCCGCTGACGACCGACGTAATGAACTCAGTCGAGCAGGATCGCGTGGGCACGGCCTCCGGAATCAACAACGCAGTCGCGCGCGTCGCCGGAGTGCTTGGGATAGCGGTACTCGGAATCGTAATGGTCGTGGCCTTTCGCGCTCGGCTCGATCCCACCCTGGATCATCTCTCCCTGCCATCGGGGGCCCTGCACGAGATTCACACACAGGAAACCAGACTCGCGGGTCTGCAGCCCCCTCCCAGTCTGGATGCGTCGACCAGGGCCGCCGTCACAGATTTGATTCACCAGGGATTTGTGTTTGGATTCAGAATCGTCATGATGATCTGCGCGGGCCTTGCTTTGGCTGGTGCCGTAGTCGCGTGGTTCATGGTCCCCGATATTGGAGATCGATCAACACGACCCGCTCCCTGATACTGACCTTTGCATTGGGGCGTCCCTCATTTGCTCGCAGTCAAATCACGCAGCAGAGTCCGGCATAAGACACGTCAGATCTTACCTCAACCATACGGTTGACTAACAATAAGAAGCCAAGACCGGTGGGGAAGTCCCTTATCCAACCTGACAGAGAACGATAAGCCAGGCGCAAGGGCATCGTCGCGGAGAGCGCCAGGCTGGCTGGGTCAATCGAGATTTTCTTGACGACGAATTTCGCCGTGAGTATGATCCATCGAAACCGGCTACCGAATCACTTCGTTTGGCGTTCTCATGACAAGCCATCTCCTCCCTCTGGCTGCGCGCTGTTAGGTGGCCCAGCAAAAAACTGCACGGGGAGTTCGTTCCGCGGCTTCTGGAGGAGTGTTCATGACGTTATCCGTTCCCAGGCAGCGCCTGATGATGGCGGTGCTATGCGCGCTTGTTGCGGTTGTTTTCACCGCGATTCCCGGCTCGGCACAGCAGATCACTTATTACAACTTCGATACCCCGGCAACTGCGAATCCGGCACAATACTCCTACTCCTGCTCAGCTGCAGCCCCTGCGTCGAACCCCCTCTTCTGCTTCAACGACGCGGGCGCGTACTTCAGCACCCAGGGAGCTTCTCCGGAGCCGATTTTCATCCAGGATCCCGCCTCCAGCGGCCCATATGCCACCGAGATGACCTATCCGGCCGCAAGCCAGGCAAGCAGCATGTGGTTTTCCGTTCCACAAAAGGTGGCTCAGGGATTCAATGTCTGGTTCCAGTTCAAAATCACCGCGTCCGGCAATTCAGGAAATACCGCGGACGGTATCGCGTTCGTGGTTCAGAACGCGCAGGGTGGCGGCACAGACATCACCGGCAGCTGCTCCGAGTCCGGATCCGGCCCGACTGTGGTCGGTGGTGCCGGTGGCTGTATCGGCTACGGGGGCATCGACAACAGCGTCGCCCTCGAATTCGATACCTTCTATAACTCGAATTTTGACGATCCGAACGCCCTCACCACGCCCGGCGTCTCGACTTATAACGACAACCATATGGCGCTGCAAAGTTGCGGGGCCGGCGAGGCCAACTCTCCGGATCACGGGGACTGCCAGGTCAGTCTCAACGGAACAGGTACCCTGACGGCCAATCCGAAATCCTCCTCCAGTGGCAACGTTGTCAGGTTGGCCGACGGCACCGTACACGACGTTGTGATCGTCTACAACGGTCCTCTGGACACCCGGGCGAATACACTCTCCGTCTATCTCGATCCGCAGTACAACCCCGGAACACATACCCCGGTCTCCGGCTCCGTTCCCGTCTTCAGCGGGCCCTGGGACATTACAAAGGCGATCAACCTGCTCAGCAGCGGGTCCTCTAACGATAGTGCGTTTGTCGGCTTCACTTCCGCTACCGGGTCCGCCTTCGAGACCCACGAGATCATGGACTGGACGTTCACGCCCCACACCACGGTTACCGAGCAGCAGCCTCTGAATCCGCCAGGAACGCCGACCACCTTTAACTTCGGCACGCACACCTACACTGTCAATTACCCCTCCGCTTCCCAGACCTCCGGCATCGCCATGGGAGTAATTGCCAACACGATTTCGCCCCTGAACTTCGCGAATCTCATCGGAATCGGGCCGACCCAATACGCCGGCTCCGCCTGTCAGGTCTATGACGATACCGGCGGTAACTGCGTGATCTATTCCGTCTACTGTTACGAAACCGGCACAGGTGCGGCCACAGCCTGCCCTACGCCGGAGAATCCACCCACCGACTGCGCGTCGAATCCGAATGAAGCCAATTGCATTACGCTCACGGCTTCGTACGACAACTCGATTCAGCCCATTTCGCCCGGTTATCTGCAGGGCGATCCACTGTACAGCCCCATCACCTCCATCGTCGGCAGCGGAGGGACGGCCACCGTAACCTGCGCCGGCGAGTGCGCAGTAACTCCAGGGCAGACCGTGACCATCCTCGATGCCAACGATGTGTCTGAATATCCCGGGATCACGGTCGGCAGCGTCCTCGCGCCAAACCAGTTCACGTTCAGCAGTTCGCTCAACGGCACCGTGAACGGTGGATTCATCACGTCCAACAACGTGGAGGATATCTTCCAGTCCTATTCTCCGGAGAACCTCGACGGATCTACCGTCGGCAAGACCCAGAGCTTCTCCGACTTTGTCGTGACCGGCGTGACATCCATCGGAAGCCAGACGCAGCTCTCCGCACCCAACAACAACAGCGCTACCCAAAACGTGCCGGAAGAACTGACCGCAACCGTATCCGCACCCACCAACGGCGGACCGAATAATCTGCTGCTCCTGTTCCCGGCCGCCAGTCCAGGCAATACCCTGGCCGGCTCGGTCAGCTTCAGCGACAACGGCGGGCCCGTTTCTTACTGCCAGAACCTGCCTCTGACGCCTGTTGTTTCCAACAATGGAACCACCTGGCAGGCGCAGTGCAACTACACCCCGACAGCTACCGGCCCCGATACTCTTACCGCGCAATATTCAGGCGACCCCTATCACCAGCCGAGTTCCAGTCCGCAAACCCTGAAAGTCCAACCGCAGACCGTGCAGGTCACTGTAGGGACGTCGCCTGCCGGGCTGACCTACGATATCAACAACGTTGCAGCCAGCGCCCCGCAGACGCTCGCCTGGAACGTCGGCACGAACTACACACTGTACGCGCCGTCTTCCCAGACTCTGGCCGCCACGCCCAATACGCAGTTCGTGTTCTCCTCCTGGAGCAATGGCGTCACCAACACGAGCAGCGCCACGGACGTGGTGCCGGCGCCCGCCGCGGCGACAACTTACACTGCATACTTCAGCACGCAGTATCTGCTCGCCGCGACTGCAAGCCCCGGCGGCGGAGGGACCGTGGCCGTCCAGAATGGCAGCAGCGGCCAGTACTATCCGGCGTCCAGCAGGCAGATCATCGTCGCAACACCGAATCCCGGCTATGCCTTTTCGGGGTGGACGGGAAGCTCCGATATCGCCAGCCCAGGCAGCTCCTCCACGACGATCACAATGAACGCGCCGGAGCTGATCACAGCTAACTTCACCGCCGTGCCGGTCGCGAGCATCTCGCCTTCAGTCATCAATCTGGGAACCCTCTACATGGGAAGCATCGTCACAAAGACGATCCAGATCACGAACACGGGTGCCGGGCCGATGACCATCAGCGATCCGTTCATCGCCATTGTCCCTGGCACGAACGGTAACTTGTCGGAGTTCATTACTCTCAACCTTTGCCCGAAGACTTTGGCGGCGGGCAAGAGCTGCCTTACAACCGTCACGTTTATCGCGGGACCGTTCTACGGCACGCAGAATGCAACCCTCAGCATTAAGGACAACGCGGCCGGCAGCCCGCAGATGATTCCCCTCAGCGCAACCGTCATCAATCCTCAGGCGTCGTTTAGCCCCGGCAGCCTCAGCTTCGGGTCGGAAAAAGTAGGCACGGCCACCGCCAGCAAATCGATCACGCTCAGCAATCCTGGCGGTACCACGCTTTCAATCTCGACTATCGCGATTGCCGGCGCCAACCCAGCCGATTACTCCATCACCAGCAACAGCTGCACGGCATCCCTGGCGGCCGGCAGGAGCTGCACCCTCGGTATATCCTTCAGGCCGGCCGCCAAAGGAACGCGCACGGCCAGCCTGGTAGTGACCGGCAACACACAGTACGGCACCCAGAGCGCCGCGCTGACCGGCACGGGCAATTAAACGAAGGGGCGTCCGGTTTTGCCGGACGCCTCGTCCTTCTCTGCTCGTCGGCTGGTTCCCGGAATCTTTGCGGTATGACGTTGTGTGTCGCCGGCAATCGCAGGCTTCGCTTCTCAGCGGCTTCTCTGGAGTGTCTGCTGCGCGTCCGCGTAGATCGCCTTCAGGTCGGCGCGCGCCGTGATCTTTGACGAGCCATCTTCTCTGGCGATCGCATCGAGGATCGTGACTACCTGACGATCATGAATGACCGCATCACGCGATTTACCATCCGCTGCCAGCAGGGATGCCTGCATCGATTCCAGCTTTGCCTGTGGCACTCGCAGCCCCAGGTTCTCCGCGCGCGCCAGCGTCAGCCCCAGCTGCTGCCGGGCCGCAGCCGCATTCTTTGCCGCGATTTCCGCCTGCGCCAGGTAGACCGCGCAATCCACTGAGAGCGCCTTCAGTCCCAGTGAATCGGCATCCTGCCCGAACGTTTTGAATTGCGGAATCACCTGTGCCGCATGCCCCAGCGCCAGATCGGCTTTGGCGCGGTTTACTTTGGAGAGAAGGATGGTCTCCTTGTCCATGGTCTTCGACGCGATCGCCAGCGCGTGATCGTACTGCTGCCGCGCCCCCGCGTAGTCTCCCTGATAGAAGGCCGCGTCGCCCATCCAGTTTGTCGTCAGCGCCGTTGCCCAGTCGTTGCCGATCTGCTGCGCGATGTGCAGCGCCTGCTCCAGGCTGGCCTGCCCATCCTGGCTGCGGCCCACCTGGGCCAGCAGGCCGCCCCAGCCGCCCGTCACCTCGACCGTCAGGGAAGTCAGTTCCTTCGATTGCTCCATGATGCTCAGCGCGTCCTTCATGGAGCTCAGCGCGGCCCCGTAACGCCCCTGCGCGGCAAAGATCTTTGCCATCCCATTGGATTCGATGGCCACGCCACGCTGGTTATTCGTCCGGCGATAGATATCGTTTGCCTGCAGATAGTCGTTCAGCGCTGTATCGAACTGTCCCAGCTTTGTGTTGACCTCGGCTAAGTCGTGCAGAGAATCGGCAACATCGTCCGGCACGTTCAGTTTCTGGCGTAATTCATAGGCTTGCTCGAGATAAATCAGCGAATCCTGATAGGCGCCCTGATCCATCTTGATGGCGCCGATGTTATGCAGGCACATCGCCTGCCGACTCTGGTCCCCCAGCTGCCGCTCGATGTTGAGCGCTTCCGTGTAATTCTCCAGCGCCTTATCGGGTTGCGCGTGGTCGTGATAGAAGCCGCCCATGTCGATCAGCGAACTGCCGATGCCCGCCTGATCACCGATCTCACGGCGCAGCGCAAGGCCCTGTTTGTAAGCCGTCAGCGACTCCGCGGTCTTGCCCTGCTTGTCCAGAATGTCCGCCATTGTATCCAGCGATGCGGCCTCGCCTCGCTTGTCGCCAATTTGCTTCTTGATCGCCAGTGACTCCTGGTAATTCCGCAGCGCATCGTCGGGCCGGTTCAGCGCGGCATAGGCAATCCCAGTAGCCTGCAGGATGGACGCCTTCTTCTGCTGGTTGTCCAGTTCGGTGGCCAGCGGCAGCGCGCGGCTCAGGAACTCCAGCCCCCCTTTATCGTCGCCGCTCTTGATCGCCACTCGGCCGCTGGCCAGCAGTGCGTCCACATTCTTCGGGTCCGTGGCCAGCACCAGAGCGAGATTCTTCTTCGCCGCGTCGTAATTCTCCGCCTGCTCGTAGAGCCCCGCCAGTTCGAACTGCGCGTCCATGTCCGAGGGATTCGCCGCCGCCAGTTGTTGGTACGCGTCGATCGCCTTCTGCGGATTATTGTTGATGCGAGCGTTGTTGGCTTCGATCAGGAACCGTTCCCGAGCCGGCAGATTCTCGGTCAGTTCCACAGCCCTGCGCGAGGCGTTTTGCGCCAGGTCATCGTGACCCTGCTCCGAGTAGGTGTCCGCCAGCTTCGACCATGCCAGCGCAAAGTTGGGGTCCGCCGTCGTTGCTGTCTGGAATGCCTGCTGCGCCTGGACCTGGTTTCCGGCTCGCTCCTGATTGAGACCGTCCTCATAGGCCCGCAGCGCATCCACCGACGTCGTCTGTGCCCGATCCGCATGCGCCTGCAGGTCCTTCAGCAGCTTCGGGTCTGCCGTCAGCTTCTGCCGCAGCTGAGAGGCCAGCGTATCCACAGAGGCCAGAAGATGGTTCTCCGACGGCACATCCGTGGTCGTCACGGAGCGAGTTTCGTGCGTCAGGTCAAGAACCGTCGTGTTGATGCGGATCACGCTCCCGGCCTTGATGTACTGGCCGAAGATAATGGTCTGCGCGTTGGTGAACTCTGCCACTCGATGCAGTGTCCCCGCATCCGCCGGGGAACTGGCAGACAGGTGCAGATCCTTCAGCACCTGCTGTAGCCGGTCCGGCGAAACCATGTGCAACTGCGCAGAGCCGCCGATACCCGTGCCCAGCATCTCGGCCAGGCTGGAGCCCAGCCAGTCCATCGAGGGATCGCCGGACGCGTTATAAAACGGCATGATTGCCAGTGAAATGCTCGGCGTCACCGCCGCATTCGCCGGGGCGTGCGTGCCGTTGAAGTGGTGGATCGCCAACGGCACCGTCGCGGCCAGCGCGATCGCCAGCACCCCGCCGCCGATCGCCAGCAGCCAGCGGCCGCTTATGCCCTCCGACGGCACGTTGGCGTTAAAGCGCAGGCTCTTCGCCGCCGCCTTCCCCCGCCACACTTCCAGGTCGCGGAGAACGTCGCTCACCGTCTTGTATCGGGCATCGACGTTCGTCTCCAGACACTTGCCGATCAGATCGCTCAGCACTGCCGGAATCGCTGTATCAACCTTGCTGACAGGAGCTGCCCGCTCCCGCGTCCGCTTCAGCAGGCTGGCAATCGCGCTTTCCGCGCGGAAGGGCATGTTGCCCGTCAGCATCTCGTAGCCGATCAGCCCCAGCGCAAAAATGTCCGACCGCTGATCCAGCTCCTTGCCCAGCGCCTGCTCAGGCGACATGTACTCCATCGTGCCTACCAGCGCCCCGGACTGCGTCATGCCGTCGCCTTCTATGGTGCGCGCCAGCCCGAAGTCCATCACCACCACGCGGCCGGCCTCCTCGCGCATCACATTCTGCGGCTTCAGGTCGCGGTGCAGGATGCCCACGCTGTGCGCTGCCTCCAGCGCGAAGCAGATCTGCTGCACGATGTCCACTGCCTCGTCCGGGGGGAGTTTGCCCCGCTCCTCGAGGATCGTCCGCAGATCGCGTCCAGCCACCAGTTCCATGGTCACGAAGCGCATCCCGGCATCTTCCGAGAGGTCGTACATGCGCACCACATTCCGGTGCGTGACCTTGTGCGACAGCCGCAGTTCCTGCTTAAAACGATCGACGATCGCCGGGTTGCTCGCCAGCTCCGGCCGGATCACCTTCAGCGCCACCATCCGGTCCAGCTCGCGGTCCTGGGCTTTGTACACTGACCCCATCCCGCCCGTGCCCAGCACCGCAACAATTTCGTAGCGAGCAGCGAGGACCGTGCCGAGGTCCAGAACCACATCGCCTGCCCCCCATCTGCCGGTGGCCTGGTGGACGCGCGTTGCCGCCTTGCTCTGCAGCTTCGGCCCAGGTTCGATCGCGGTCCGCATTGCCTGATCGTCTGCCGTCTGAGACGTCGCGAACTCCGGACGCAGATTATCGTTGGAACTGCTCACCGCCGCGGTCGTGCCGAACTGCGTCGGCATTTCGCTGGCGGGTCGTTTAGGGATCTCTGCCATGCCGCTGGGACGCACTCCAATGTGAGCCTGGCGCGAGCGACGCTGGGAGGGAACAGGGTGGCACCAGGATTGTGTCGACCAGCATATAACCTTTTGTCGGTGCTGTCGTCTCCTTTCTCGCGGCGGCATCCTGGACGTCACCGCCCCGCACCGCCCGTGATTGCCCGTCAAAAACCCACCGCTTCGAATCGCCTCCTTCGGTTTTACGCCCTGAATCGGACCACTAATTTTCTGTCCAGCCTCGCATAAAAAATCCATAAAGCTACGGTTCCCTTATGGAGTCCTTGCGCGCTCTATACGCTCCTCGATGTCTGCTGAAGGTGACCCCGAGTGTTTTCGAGGAGGCAAGACTCGATGGCCACTACCCCGGCAGCCGCTTATCCTTCTTCATCCATTACGGCTCACACAGTTTTTTCCCTGCAGTTAGAAAGCCTGGTTTGTCGCGCAGAACTCCGGACGCCTCCGGCGACTGAGCCCACCCACGCTGGCAGGCGCATCGTCCGGATCGCTCTGCTCCTGGTTTTGATCATCGCAGCGGGTGCCTGGAGTGCGCGGGCGCAGTCGACCTTTGGAACCATCCGCGGTACGGTTGTCGACGCGTCGGGTGCGGTGATTCCTGGGGCGACCGTCACCGTTCACTCGCTGGACCAGAACTTCGACCGCCAGACCACGACAACCGATGCGGGCGAGTTCGTCGTCGAAAACCTCCAGCCTGCACACTACTCCGTCACCGTGGAGCACGCCGGTTTCTCGAAAGCCGTGGTGCCAAGCACCGAGCTCGACGCCCGCCAGGACCTTCGCATTCCCGTGACGCTGAACGTCGCCGTGCAGGCAACGGAAGTCGTGGTCTCCGCCGCGGCCAATCAGATCGACACCGAAGACGCCACGCTGAGCGATTCCAGAGATAATGCGATGATCACGCAGTTGCCACTGAACAATCGCGCCACGACCACCAGTCCTCTCGGCTCTCTGGCGATCTCACCGAACGTTCAGCAGGATAGCTCCGGCAACATCGCGCTCGGAGGCGCGAGTGCGGCGATGGTCAATTTCTCCGTTGACGGCATCTCCACCACCAACGTGCGCCAGAATGGCGCGCTGCAGGATGCCTATCCGTCGCAGGAGGGGATTGGCGAGGTCCAGGTAACTTCGTTCAATAACAACGCAGAGTTCTCCCAGGTGGGCGATGTCACCTTCACAACGAAGAGCGGCACGAACGCCTTCCACGGAAGCCTCTTCGAGTACCTCCAAAACGATGCGCTCGATGCCGATCCCTATGGCTTCGCCGGCAAGGCCCCCAAGCATTTCAATACCTTCGGCGGATCGCTGGGTGGACCGGTGGCGGTTCCGCATCTGCTGAACAGCCATGATCGGATATTCTTCTTCGCCGATTACGAAGGCAATCGCCGCGCCATCTCAGCGGCAGAGCAGTTTCTGGTGCCCACCGTGGCAGAGCGTGCCGGCGATTTGAGCGCGCTGGGCGGCCCAACAATTCCAGCGGCGCAGATCAACGCAACGGCAAAGGCGCTGCTGGCCTACTATCCGCTGCCCAATGTGGCAGGACAGTCGAACTATAACTATGAAGTCTTTCAGCCCACGCCGTCGCGCACCGATGGTGCCGATCTGCGCATCGATGAGACCATCAGCTCGAAGCAGTCGGCCTATGCGCGCTTCAGCCGCAAAAACATCACTGAGGACTATGTGAATCCGCTGTTGCCCGACGATGCGGACAGTGTCCACAACCGCAGCTTACTCGTTTCCCACACATGGACCATCAGCAACAACATGGTGAACGAGTTTCGCTACGGGTTTACCAATGTGCTCACCAGCGTGGGCTTCCCCATAGAAGGGGCCAGCGCGCTGGCGCAACTGGACCTGACCGGCGTGAATATCAGCCAGCACCCCACTACCCATGCGTTTCCCACCTTTAACTTCAGCGCGGGAACCGGCTTCACGCCTATCGGCCGAGATAAGACCGGCGTAACTCAGTCGAAGACCATGGAATTCACCGATAACCTGAGTTATAACCTGGGTAAACATACGCTCAAGACCGGCGTCGATTTTCGCCGTGTCTACTACGCCGACATTGAAACCTTCCTGCCGTCCGACGACTTCGGCCAGTTCACCTTCCAGCCGACCTTTACCGGCAACGCCTTCGGCGATTTCCTCGAAGGCTCGCCCACCACGCTGTTCTTCGCGGTTTCCAGTCCCGATGTGGCTGGAACCACCTGGCAATATGCTGCCTACGCCCAGGATCAATATCAGGTGACCAGCCGGCTCACCCTGAATTACGGCCTGCGCTGGACCGTGCTGCCAGGATTTAACGAGATGGGCGGCAACCTCGCCAACTTCGACCAGAAGAATAACTCGATTGTCGTGCCCGATGCGCTGTCGAAGTATCTCGCGGCCGATAATCTGGAGGCGTCGAACCTCGCGTTTCGCCAATCCTTCAATGCCTGCGATCTGCAATACACAGCGTTGCCCTGCACGAATTACGTGACGGCCAGCCAGGATCATTTGCCGCAATCGCTGCGCCAGATTTACTGGGGCAACGTGCAGCCGCGGATCTCCTTCGCGTGGCGGCCCTTCAACGACACGAAGACCGTCGTCCGCGGTGGCTTTGGCATCTTCACGGTAACTAATCTGGGACCGCTGTCGTTTAACAACAGCGGCAATCCCACCTCGGCGCTGCATACCTACACCAACAGCAAAACCGCCGGCGGCGCGCCTCTGATTCAGTTTCCGAATACGGCGCCCCCCGGCACCACGGTGCAGTATGGTGGCGGCGGCCTCGATCAGGGCGTGAGCCCCAACTACCGCGATCCCCAGGCCAATCAGTGGAACTTCACCGTTGAACGCCAGGTGAGCGCGAACGACACCGTACGTGCCAGCTATGTCGGCATGCACACGTATCGTCTCAGCATCACGGAGGATCTGAACCAGATTCCCGCCAGCACCACGCCGTACCAGACCACAGCAGCCAGCCCCTATGTCGACCCACGCGCGACCTATCACAACTGGTTCACCCTGTGGAGCACCTTCAATGCCGGCGAAGCTAACTACAACGCGCTGGAACTGGAGGCAACCCATCGCACCTCCCACGGGCTCTACTTCGACGCCAATTACACCCTGGCAAAGAATCTTGCCGACAATCAGGGTGACAATCCCACCGCCTTTGCCGGTGAGGTGAACTACGGCATCCCCATCGCGGATCGCTTCAACATCCACAACGACTACGGCAACGAAGAGGGCACACGCCGTCAGCGCCTCCTGTTCTCCGGCGTCTATCAGCTGCCCGTTGGGCAGGGGCATCTCTTCCTGAACAACGGCGGTTGGCGCAACGCTCTGCTGGGCGGATGGGAGATGAATAACATCACCCTGCTCGAAACCGGACCATGGCTCACGCCGAGCATCAGCACGTCTTACGATCAGTCCAATACCGATGTGGTGAATCGCGGGGCGTTTCTGCGGCCGGACCAGGTTTCCCGGAGCCTCTATGCAGGGCAGTCGCGGACCCGCTACTTCAATCCTGCCGCCTTCGCGCCGACACCGGCCGGTGCTGGCCGGTTTGGCAACGCGGGTGTGGGCGTCCTCCAGGGACCAGGAACCGAAGCCGTGGCCCTGGGCCTCGCCAAAAACTTCAAATTGACTGAGGGGATGAAGCTGCGCTTCGAGTCGACCTTCACCAACGTTCTCAACCACACCAACTTCGCGCCGCCCACGACCCAGATCGACAATACCTCGACCTTTGGCGTGCTCAGCGCTCCTCAGACCGCGGAGAATGCCGGCAACCGCACAGGCCAGATGGCGCTGCGCCTCGACTTTTAAGCGCCGCGATCTCCGATTCTCCGCCATAGTGCCAACGACCCGCATCAGCGCGGGGAGCCGCGTATAGCTGCACGTCTCCCCGCCCGTGCTTCGAGGAGGTGAAGGCCACCAGCGTGCCGGCGAAGAAGCATCCTGTCGTCGGCCAGACCGCTCTGCCGATGGCCGGCTCACCGCCTCGCGCGGATTCGACTTCCCTGATTCGTGCTAAATCGAATATAAGGGTAAGTTACGGATTAACCTCATGAACATACGGGAAGTGGCGCGCCTTGCCAAAGTATCGACGGCTACAGTTTCGCGGACCATTAATGGCTCGGATAAAGTTACCCCGGAAACCAAAGAACGCGTCCAGCGCGCCATCGAGCAACTTAGGTTCTATCCCAATACCTGGGCGCGGGCTCTGGGTTCAGGACGCAGCAGCCTCTACGGACTCATCATTTCCGACATAACCAACCCATTTTTCCCCGAGCTGGTCAAAAGTTTCGAAGATATCGCCGTACAGCATGGCCAGGAAGTGCTGGTGGCCAACACCAACTACGATCCGGAGCGCATGGAGCTCTGCGTCAGCCGCATGTTGCAGCGCAAGGTGGATGGCGTCGCCATCATGACTTCGGAGATGGACGAGCACCTCATTACCGAATTTCACAACCGCGAGATTCCCCTCGTCTTCCTCGATACCGGCACGGCGCAAAAGCTGGTCAGCAATATCCTGGTGGATTACGGGGCGGGCATCGAAGCCGCGCTCGATCACCTGATTCATCTGGGCCACACCCAAATCGCCTTCATCGCCGGTCCCATAAAACTCCCCTCCGCGCGCATCCGCCGCGACGCATTCACGGCCTGCCTCGCGCGCAAGGGCCTCGACGCCCCCCTCATCGAGCAGGGGAATCACCAGGTCGGCGGCGGCCACGACGCCATGGCCCGGCTGCTGCACGCCATCCCGCGCCCCACCGCCGTCCTCGCTTCCAACGACATGACCGCCATCGGCGCGCTGGGAGCCATCCACGAGTCCGGCCTGCGGGTGCCCGAGGATATCTCCCTCGTTGGCTTCGACGACATACAGATCAGCTCCTTCACCCAGCCTGCTCTCACCACCGTCAGGCTCTCGCGCGAACAAATTGCCCAGGTCGCCTTTCGTGCGCTCTACAGCATCCGTCAGGATCGCAGTCAGGGCGCAGTCTATCCCGTCCGCCCCGAGCTGGTGGTGCGGCGATCCACCGGTCCGGTTCCTCCGGCTCACGGCATTCAATAGCAGCGCAGGAATGGCAGGGAAGCGGCCGCGGCGCATTTCGTCCCTGCCATGGCCCCGCTCAACCCATCCTTCGAACCGCGCTGCCTCCCGGTGCAACGAAGTGCTATAAACTGCGTTCGTCTTCACAAAGTCTTCAGGTCCCATCCCCATTTCAGGAGCCATGGATGCGCAGCCCAAAATTTCTGCTGGCGGTCTTTGCCGCCGCCCTTCTTACTTTGTCTTCTCCCCTGCTTGCCCATGCCGCGAGCGATGAAAAGCCGGCAGAGAAGCCCGCCGAAAAAGCAACCGACAAAGCTCCGCCCCAGGAGGTGACCACGCAGGGAACGCTTGAAGCCGGAGGGCAGCACGTCCTCTACAACGCCGTAGCCGGCACCCTCACCGTTGGTGCCACCGAAGAGCAGGATGCGCAGCTGGGGCCCGACGGCAAGCCGCTGCCCGATACCGATCTGGCGGCCGCCGTGGCCGAGGCCAAAAATCCGGCCGACGCCCCGCCCCTCGCCCGCATGTTCTACGTCGCCTATTTCAAGCGCGACGCCAATGCCGATCAGCGGCCTATCACCTTCCTCTATAACGGCGGACCCGGCAGCTCCACCATCTGGCTGCACATGGGGTCCTTTGGACCGAAGCACGTCGCCACAGATACCGACACGCATGGTCCCGCGGCACCCTACAAACTGGCCGACAACGCCTCCTCCCTCCTCGATGTCAGCGACCTCGTCTTCATCGACATGCCCGGAACCGGTTTCGGCCGCATGACCGGCAAAGACACGGACAAGGCCTTCTGGGGTGTCGATGAGGATGGCCACGCCTTCGCCCGCTTTATCGCGCGATTTCTCTCCCGCTACAATCGCTGGAATTCTCCCAAATATCTCTTCGGCGAAAGCTACGGCACCACCCGATCAGCCGTGGTTTCCAACATTCTCGAGAATGAGAAGAGCATCGACGTCAACGGCGTCATCCTGCTCTCGCAGATCTTCAACTTCACCTCCGACATCGACGAGGCCCATGCCAACCCCGGCGTCGATATGACCTATGAATTAGGTTTGCCGACTTATGCCGCGACTGCCTGGTACCATCACAAGCTGCCCCAGCAGCCGCCGGCGCTCGAGCCGTTCCTGAAAGAAGTTGAAGATTTCGCGATGGGTCCCTACGCGGAAGCCCTGGCCAAAGGCACTGATCTCAGTGCCGCCGAAAAACAGTCCATCGCCGAAAAGTTGCATCAGTACACCGGCCTGCCCGTCGACTATCTGGTTCACGGTGACCTTCGCATCTCCGGCGGCCAGTTTGAGAAGACCCTCATGGGTGACAGCGATACCACCACCGGGCGCCTCGATACCCGCTTCTCTGGCCCTTCCATCGATCCGCTCAGTGAAGAAGCGCAGTACGACCCGCAGAGCGCCGCCATCTCCTCCGCGTACGTCGCGCTCTTCAACGAATATGTGCGCCAGACGCTGAAGTATGGAGAAGGTCAGACGTATCTTCCCGAAGCCCTGTTCGGCAGCTATATATGGGATCTCAAGCACAACGGCAATCCCATCAACCTCAACGTCAGCGGCGACCTGGCGCTGGCCATGAAGACCAACCCGCGGCTGAAAGTTCTGGTGAACGGTGGCTACTACGACCTGGCAACGCCCTTCTTTGCCGCGCTCTATGAGGACAAACACCTGCCCATCTCCGACAAGCTGGCCGGCAACATCGAATACGCCTGGTACGAATCAGGCCATATGGTGTATGTCCATGGAGATAGCCTGAAAAGGCTGCACGACCGCGTCGCCGCCTTCATTCGCAGCACCGACGGTCTCAGCCAGTAAGAAGTCAGTAATAGGTCAGCCAGTGCTCTCACCGCATGATTGGCTCCCTTGTGCAAGGTGGTCCCGCGTCGGCAGGACGGCGGTGAAAGCTCAGGCCTTGAGGCCGGGGGAACGATGGAATGGGATCGGGGCCTTTTCTGCCCGGAAATGCACTGAATCATGCGGTCACGGCACCAGTGTCCTGAGTCTGAAGTTCGTTGAAGAACTGTTCTTTGGCTTTGTATCAGGGCAGGACTTCAGTCGTGCCGAAAAGACCGCCAAACCGATGGTCTTCAGTCCCTGAGGGCTGCTGTTCAAACCATTTCAATTCATCAAATTGTTCTGGAACCCTCGAACTCACCACACCAGTACGTAAACGGCAACCCGCAACACCCAGGCACTCCATCGGCATCCGGATCGGCTTTGTCCGTCCGGATGCCGATCTTCGAGCCGCTGTGCACACGTGCTTCAGCCTTGTTGCGTATAAGGAAGGAAGAACCGAAAGACGCTGCCATGACGTTCGGCCGTTCGACCGCTGCGTACCTTCAGAACGCCGCGATGCCGATGCGCTACTTCCTGGCTCACCCACAGGCCCAGCCCGGTTCCTCCAATGCCCTTGGTGGTGAAAAACGGCTCGAAGATGTGCTCGCGAATTTCCTGTGTCATGCCGCAGCCCGTGTCGGCCACGGTAAACACCACGCCTTTGCGCCCCGAACTCCACTCCGTGCAGGCCTGGCTTCGAATCAGCAGGCGGCCACCGCCCCCGCCCATCGCGTCGATCGCGTTCCCTACCAGATTATTCAGCACCTGGCGTACATCGCCCTGAAAGCAGAGCACCGGCTCTTTTACCCGGTGGCGACTCTCCACCGTAACCCCGGAATTCCGCAGCCGCCCTTCGTAGATGCTCAGCACCGTGGAAAACAGATCGGCGGCCTCGACAGCCTCGGCATTGGATGTCTGTTTGTGGAAACGCAGGGTCTGGTTCGCAATCGCGGAAACGCGTCGCAGTTCGTGATCCGCTGCCTGCAGGTACTCCTGGACCTGGGGCAGGGAAGCCTTCTGCCGCGCGAGATAAAGCAGATTCGTCACCGCTTCCAGCGGGTTGTTGATCTCGTGCGCAATCGAGCTGGCCAGCCGCCCTACCGCCGCAATCTTTTCGCTCTCCAGCAGCGCGCGCTGTGCCCGCTTCAGCTCCCGCAAATCCCGAGCCTCGGGCACCAGGAAGCGGACTTTACCCTCTCTGTCAAAAACCGGCGTGATCGAGAAATCGAACGGAATGACCTCGCCCGATGATCGCGTCAGGGAGATTTCGTTGAGATGCAGTTCGCCCGCCGCTGCCTGGCCAATGGCTGCGCGCACCACCTCGGGAGCTCCCGGCGTTTGCGCAAACCACGGCCCTTCCCAGAACCAGGTCCCGATGAGTTCCTCGCGCGTATTGCCCGCAAATTCCAGGGCCGCCCGGTTGAGATCGATAATCCTCCCCTCCGGGCTCAGAAGTCCGATGTATTCAAGCGTCGTGCTGTAGATGGAGCGTAGCCGCTCTTCGCTCTCCAGCATCGCCCTGGCGGCCCGCCGTTGCTCTGCCACGCTGTGGAAGACCACCACCACTCCGCTGTTGGCTCCCTCCGCATCCCGGATCAGCGCCGCGCTGTCCTCGAGCGGTACCTCCGCTCCGTCCTTGCGGATCAGCACAGCATGATTCGCCCCTGTGCCCCCCACCCGCTCCGCCGCCTCGGTCAGGCTTTCCAGCGGCGCCCGCGTATCTTCGTCGATTATCCGAAAAACTTCTGCCAGTGCCACCCCGCAGGCGTCCTCCGCGGTCCAGCCCGTCAGGGATTCCGCAACCTTGTTCATGCGAGTAATGCGCTGGCCGACATCGGTGACGATCACGCCTTCGGCAATGCTTTCAAGGATGCGCGTCGCCCGCTCCTCGCTGGCCTCCAGATCGCGCATGACCAGCAGTTCGCCGGTCACGTCATGGCAGACCACCAGCATGCCCGCGATCGTTCCGTCGGGCGCGAATATCGGGCTGTAGCTGTAGTTCCACCAAACGTCCTGCACCCGCCCGTCCCGCAGGATGGGCACCAGCATCTTTTGCTGGCAGATCGTCTCGCCGCGCTTCAGAACCGCCTCGAACTGCGGGCCGATGAGATCCCAGGCTTCATCCCAGCAGATGCGCGCACCCTGCCCAATCCCCTCCGGGTGCTTTTCCCCGATCAGCGGCCGGAAGGCATCGTTATAAAGCTGGACCATCTCCGGGCCCCAGAAGAGCAGGGAAGGAAAGGCGCAGGCGAGCATCATGTTCACCGTGCAGACCAGGTGATCGCTCCAGTCCGCCAGGGGACCCAGCGGCGTGCCGCTCCAGTCGCGCTCCCGAATCAGAGTCGCAATCTCGCCCCTTCCCACAATCCGGCTGCCACTGGACGGGCCCGATGGGCCTTCAAAGATTCTGTGCTCGACGTACTGCTGCATGTTCTGACCAACAACCTGACGATGGCTCGGTAGCAGAAGGTTCGGGCATTTTCCGAGATGTATCAACGATTATTACAGAGCGCCGGCCTGTCCCACTCTGCCGGCTTTTCCATGACGGTGCGCCGGCATTTTTCCCCTGCCGAACGCCATTCTCTGTCCCCTTCGTCGTTCGCGCCGCTGCCCATCGTGTTAAGAATGCCCCGTCGTGTTAAGAATGAAGGGTTATGCAATGGACCGGAGCCGGGATACTCCTGTTGTTCATCATTTTCGCGACCGCTGCGATGCTGTTCCTGCTGCATCGCACACGCGCTGGTCGCCTCCTCCACGAACGCATTCCCGACCGGCCTCACCGCCGCCTTTTTCTCGCTTCGGTCAGCTTCTTTATCACGTTTCTCGCGGTCCGGCTGCTGGTCTATGCCATCACCCACCACATCGGACCCTTCGGCTGGGTCATAGTCGGCGGCCGTCATATCCATCACCTGGTCTGGGGTATCCTGCTGCTGCTCATCGTGGGTTATGCCATGCTCGCCGAATTCGGCACTGGCTCCACGCCGCAGTCCATCCTTGCCAGCCGTCTGCTGTCCATCCTCTATGGTGTAGGTGCAGCCCTCACCCTCGACGAATTCGCCCTCTGGCTGAACCTGCAGGATGTCTACTGGTCCCGCCAGGGCCGCGAGAGCATCGATGCGGTGGTGCTCTTCGGTGCTCTGCTCGCCATTGGCACCTGGGGCGCGCCGCTCTGGACCCGCAGGAAGAAATAACCCCGGAGTCATCTCCGGCCGGAGGGGGCTACGACGGAAGTATGCCGCTCCGCCGTAGCCACGAAAAAGAGGAAACACGCAGGGAAGAGATACGTTATGCGGCGTTCAGCAGGCGTCCGAAGAAAGCCCGATACCGCTGCAGCGCAATTCGAAGCTCTTCCGTCGACACATTGTCACCGCTGTCCCACTGCTTCTCCAGCGAGGCGCGCTCGTTCGCGAAACCCTCCGCGAGTCGCTGCATAGCGGTCGCAACCAGCTGATCGGCCTGTTCCACAGAGCGGCGCGGCTCATCGACAAATTCTGCCTGGATACCGCTCCAGCGTGTGCGCAGCTCGTTGACCTCAATTTCCGAGAGCAGAGGAGCATTCAGGCTGCCGTCACGCTCTCCAACCGGCTTGCTGGACCAGGAACCCGTCTCCGTCCTGGGCGGCGCCTGCGCGTTCAGTGGCTCCTGACTGATCCGCTCCTGATCAACCCGGCCCTGATTGAACCGGTCCTGACCGATCCACTCATTTGTGACACGATCATTACGAGACACATCCTCTGTAATACCCGTTCGTTCGTTTACCGGCGCGTTATCCACCAGCCGGGGGCCATCCAGCCGCGGGTCGTCGTTCATCCGGGCCGGCGTCTCTGCTGTCAGAGACTCGTTGTCTTCCCGCTTGGCTGTTCTTCCCGCCAGATCCGCAGTGCTCAGGGAATCGTCCTTTCTCAACGATTGCGACATTACGCTACCGCCTTTCTGCTGGTTGGGGGAGCTGTTTCCAGAAGCTCCGTGAAAAGGGAACGGTAATAGATGATGGCGTTCCGCAGATCTTCCGTCGTGGCCTGTCCCTCGCGATGCCGCAGCGCAATGCCATGTGCCGCGCGGTAATTCTCGACGACCTGGGGATGACTCACCGAGATGTCCGCGGCTCGCTGTTCGAAATCGCTCACCGGATATCCGCGCGCCTGCATCAACCGCTCGACAAGCAGATCTGCCTCCGCAACCGCGCCCTGCGGATCGTCCACGAAACGCGTCTGGACCACCCGCCACTCCTCTGCAAAGGCCTGCCGTTCCTCGGGAGTCAGTGGGCGCAGCGAGAACTTCTCCACACGCTTTTCCCGGGCCAGCAGAACGTTATCTGCCTGCACTGGCCCAACTTCGCGCACGGTTCGGTCGTACTCCGAACCGAACTGCTGACGCAGCTTCGCTCTGCGGCGCTGGCGCGCAACCACAACAGCCACCACAATCGCCACAATCACGACGACCGCTGCGATGAGAATTTCAATCCTGGGGTCCATCGTTTTCTCCTCATTAGGAGGATGCCGGCCCCGCTCCGCGCCGTTGTAACCAATCCTGTCAATTAAACTGGGCCGACGGCGGGTTTCCTGTCTGGGATAGACTCGGAAGAAAATGTCGGAGTTCCTCCTCTTTCACGGCGTCGCCATCGTGGTCCTGATCCTGGCGAACGGGTTTTTCGTGGCGGCGGAGTTTGCTCTGGTCAGCGTGCGCCAGACCCGCGTCGAGCAGCTCATTGCCGAACATCGCCCCGGCGCCCGCATCGTCCGCCGTCTGCAGGAGAATCTGGGCGACTTCCTGCCCGCCGTCCAGCTCGGCGTTACCCTCTGCAGCCTCGCTCTCGGCTGGATCGGCGAGCCCGCCATCGCCGAAGTCTTCGAGCACCTGATGCGCGGCCTGCCCCACGCCCGCATCTATGCCCACCTCATCGCCGTCGCCCTGGCCTTCGCCTCCATCACCTACTTCCACGTTCTGCTCGGCGAGTTGGTCCCCAAGGCGCTGGCCCTGCGCCGTGCCGATCAGATGGCCGTCGCCATCGCCGGCCCCATGGACGTCTTCATCCACCTCACGCGGCCCGTCGTTCGCCTCATGAATCGCTCAGCCGCCCTGGTCCTCCGGCTGTTCCGTGCGCCCATGGCCCACGAAGGCGCGGTTCACTCACCGGAAGAGCTTAAGCTCATGGCCACTGCCGCGCGCCGTGTCGGCATGCTCCCCGAATATCAGGAGGCGCTCATTCACCGCGCCGTGGAAGTGAACGAAATCATGACCCGCGAGATCATGACCCCGCGCCAGCAAATCTTCTCGCTTCCCGCCGACATGCCTATCGAGGAGGCCAGCGCGCGCATCGTGGAAGAGCTGCATTCCCGCATTCCTGTCTTCGATCCCGCCCGCGGCCCCGAGTTCATCATTGGCGTCGTCTACTCCAAGGACATCAGCCGCCTCATGCATTTCCGCGCCACAGCCAAAACCCGTTTCGCCGTGGCTCCCTTCAGCGACATGCGTCTCCGCCAGGTCATGCGCGAAATGCTGGTCGTCCCCGAAACCAAGCCGGTGCTCGATCTGCTCCACGAATTTCAGCAGCGGCGCCGCCACGTCGCTATCGTCGTTGACGAGTTCGGCTCGACCGTCGGCTTAGTCACCGTCGAAGACGCCATCGAGCAGCTCATCGGCGAAATTGAAGACGAATTTGACATCGGAGCGCGCACCGTCCTCTCCACCGCGACCGGCGGCATGGTGCTCGACGGCAGCGTCAGCCTCCGCGATCTGGAGACGCAGATGCACTGGAGGCTGCCACGCGACGGCGGCGTCGAAACTTTGGCAGGTTTCCTGCTGGTTCGCCTTGGCAAGATCCCCGAAGGCGGCGAGTCCGTCGACTTTGAAGGCCGCCGCATGACCGTGCTGGAGATGAATGGCCACCGCATCAGCAGAGTGCGTATCGAGCAACTCGAGCCTGCCGCGGAGAAGGCCGGTTAATGCGGAGACTCCTGCGCTCGCTCCTCATCCGGCTCGCCTACACCCTTCCGGTCCTCTGGCTGGTCGTCTCCATCGTCTTTCTCCTCATCCATATCGTTCCCGGCGACCCGGTTGAGCAGATGCTCGGCGAAGGCGCGCGTCCGGCCGACATCGTTGCTCTGCGCCACGCCTATGGGCTCGATCAGCCCCTCGGCCGCCAGTATGTCCATTACTGGCGCGGCGTACTCCACGGCGATCTCGGCCGTTCCATCCGCCTCAACGATTCCGTCACCCATCTGGTCCTCACCCGCTACCCTTTCACCGTCGAGTTGACTGTGGCGGCGCTCGTGATCGCCCTGCTCATCGCCATCCCCGCCGGTATCGCCGCGGCCCTTCATCGCGGCCGGCCCCGCGACCACGTCATCGGTGTCGTCAGCCTCCTCGGTCTCTCCTTCCCCTCCTTCGCCCTCGGCCCCATCCTCATCCTGCTGGTCTCCATCAAGCTGGGTTGGCTCCCCGTCTCCGGTGCCGGAGATCTCTCCCATCTCATCCTGCCCGCCGTCACCATGGGCAGCGCTCTTGCCGCCATTCTCACCCGCATGGTGCGCACCTCCATGCTCGAAGAGCTGGGCCAGGACTACATCCGCACCGCACGCGCCAAAGGTCTCTCTGAACGCACCGTGGTCTACCGCCATGCCCTCCGCAACGCCATGATTCCCGTCCTGACCCTCATCGGCCTGCAGTTCGGTGCGCTCCTCGCCGGCGCCATCGTTACTGAGACCATCTTCAGCTGGCCTGGTATCGGCCGCCTCACCGTCTCCGCCATCTCCAATCGCGATTACCCGCTCCTGCAGGGATGTATCCTCGCCGTCGGCCTCACCTACGTGCTGGTGAACCTCGCCACCGACGTGCTCTACGTGGTCGTCAATCCCCGCATCCGCTCCTGACTCAACGAGGGAAGCCCACCGCCTCACCCGGATCGACGCATCGAGTTCGTCCCCGGGCTGCGGGCTGGCCGTCTTAGTCGTGTTGCCCGAGATCGTCGTCTGGATTACTTTGGCAACCGTGTACGCCGACCGGCCACTCTCCAAACCACGCAGGCAGATATCTCATCTAACTTCCCGCCATTGAGTTTTCCAGGCAGCTCATCAATCCCAGGCGCTCGCACTTACCGGACCAAACCCTGGGGCCAGCTCAATCGAGGTTACATTCATGGGCAGTGCTCTTCGAGTTCTCAAGTACGCGCTCATCGGACGCGTCTCGCCAGGCCGCTGCCCGATTTGCCAGACACGCGTGTTCTTTGTGCGGACAGGCCCATGGCTTCGCGACCAGCTGCTCTGTCATCGCTGCCGATCGATTCCCCGCTGGCGTGCATTGATCTATGTACTCGAAACCCGCTTTCCCGGCTGGCGCGATTCGCAGATTCATGAATCGTCTCCCGGCGGTCCAGCTTCCGCAAAGCTCGAACGCGAATGCCGACGATACCTCCCAACTCATTACTTCCCCGATATCCCTCCGGGCGAATCCAAAAACGGTTTTCGCTCCGAGGATCTGGAAAAGCAGACCTTTCCCGATGCTTCCTTCGACCTCGTGGTAACCTCGGATGTCTTCGAGCACATTCCCAATCCCGCCAGTGCTTTTTCTGAGATCGCAAGGACGCTTCGACCCGGCGGGGCTCACGTATTCACGGTGCCATGGTATTGGTGGAAGAGCACCCTGGTGCGAGCGGTCCGCGATCCTGAGGGCAATATCAGGCACCTGGAGCCGCCGGATTTTCATGGTAATCCGATTGACGAGAAGGGTTCCCTCGTGATCACCGAATGGGGACACGAGTTGTGTGATTTCATCTATCGCGCTTCAGGACTGACGACCACTGCGATCCTCATCTGCGATATGAAAATGGGCCTCGCCGGAAAGTTTTGTGAAGTGTTCATCAGTACCAGGCCAAAAGACACATAACGATTGCGCTGTCAGCCCTGAATGGGCATCCTGACTGATTTCCTGCGCAAGATGGTCCCGCCTAAGCGGGATGAAGGCCCCCGGCCGCCCCCGCGTCATCGAGCCGCCTCAGCGAACCTCCAGTTCCACCACCCGTGGCTCGATACCGCGGTCTCTCAGGGTCAGGAAACCCACCGTCACCGGCAACGAGAATCGCCGCGGTCCCGCACTTCCGGGATTGAAATACAAAATCCCCTTGTGCCACTGGATCGCCGGGTGATGCGAGTGGCCGCTCACCACCACTGCAATGCCTGCCGTCACCGGATCGAGATCCAGCGCGTGCCGGTCGTGCAGCATGTAGATGCTCCGGCCAGCCAGCTCAATTATTTCCGTCGCCGGCAGCCGAGCGCAGGCTCCGCTCAGGTCGATGTTGCCGCGAATCGCGGTCACCCGAGCAATTCCACGCAGCCGGTCGAGAATCGCCGCATCGCCCACATCTCCGGCATGCAGAATGTGTTCCGACCCCTCAAGTGCCGCCAGCGCTTCCGGGCGCAGCAGCCCATGCGTATCCGAAATGACCCCGATCACCATAACTTCAGGCTAAAACAGCTTGCGGAAAAACACGCTGTTCTGAAAGGGCACAGCTTTGAGCTGTGCCGTAAACGATCGAAGATAGATCGGGCTAAAAGCCCCGAGGAATCCCTTCCCACCTCAAATCGACTTCTCCCGCAGCCCTGTTTCGTTCGCAGAACTCACAGAAGCTCCGGTTTATGAGGTAGGGCAGGGCTTCAGCCCTGCCAGCCACAGGTCCGGCAACAAGGGGCCCTGAGGGCGAACACTTCGCGTCCGGGAGGACGCGAAGTGTCACCGTGATCGTTACTTGTGGCTGCAGCAATCGCCCGGGCAGCACGACGACTGATCCTGACAGCAACTGCTTCCGCAGCAGCTTCCCGGGCAGCACTTCGCATTCTTCGTGCAGCACGAAGACCCAGTAAGACCCAGTGTAGAGAGCGAGATCAGCGACATGGCAAAGACGGCCAGCAGTTTCGATTTCATAATCGGAATCCTTTCCGTGTGTGACAGGGAATGATGGCTGCGGCAAAGCACAGCAGTTCCGCGCAAACACAGACAGGTCTAAATCCGCAGGTCGTCCTTGAGACCGAAGACAGGGAAGTGAAAGCGTAAGCCGGAAGTCAGTTCATGCAGCGCCGCAGTCGGCTTACGCAGAACCAGCACCGGGAGCGCACCCGTCGCGGAGCAGGAAGCCTCGCGCTCCTGGTCGCCGATCGTCTGAGTCTCCGCCTGTTCCGATACCTGCTCCGTGCACTGTGCCCGCGAACAGCTGTCGCTGCTGGGGCAGCAGGGCATATGCGAGCGCTGGCAGCGCAGCGGTGGGGTGATGCTGGTCTCCGCTGAGACCAGGGTGACCATCCAGACAGCCGCCAGGATCAGCGACAACACCCGCGCAACCCGCCCATGGCCAAAGCCGATCACCGCATCAGTGTAGGTGTTGAAACGGCAGCGTGGCCGTGATCGCCATCACGGATGATGCGAGATGAACAGCATCTTTTCCTTGCCCTCGCGATTCGGTATGCGCACCACATGCGGCGTGATCACGATGGCCAGTTCGCTGATATCGAGGTTCGCGCTGTTATTCGTCGTGTCCTGAAAACCCGGAATTTCGCTCAGGCCCGGGATTCCGGTGATGGCATTCGATTCCTGCCGCGACAGCGAGGTCAACAGCACCGCGCTCTGCCCAATGCGCAGCGAATCGATTGCCTCGTACTCGCGGTTGTTGAGCACCGGCAGCCCGTTGATGGCAGTCCCGCCCAGCGACGACAGCTGCAGGTGCAGCTTCAGCGAAACTTCATGCTCGCCTTCCATGCGCGGCGTGGCCTTCAGCGTCAGCCCGATATCCTGGTATTGCACCTGCGGAATCGTCTCCGAAGCCGACGCCGCCAGCGACGATAGATTCACTCCTAGGTTCTGCAGGCTGCTCGAGAGCCCCGCCGTCGAAATGCCCGGGATGCCCAGCGATGTGCCCGACAGGCTGGAGTAGCTGGATGTCTCAATCGGGTAGCGTTCGCCCGCCCGGATCGTTCCATCTTCCTGATCCAGCACCCGCAGCTGCATCCGGTCGACGGCGCGCACGTCGCTGGAGTTGAGCTGCATATTCAGCGATCCGCCCTGATACGTGAGGCCCGTCATCGAAAGGCCGCCGCCAAAGACGCCGAAGGGCTGGCTCAGGATCGTGTTGCTGACCTGTCCCGAAGCCACCAGAATGGCCAGGATCGCCTCCCAGTCCCCCGGCGCCGCCAGACCGCTCGAAATGATCTGCTGTACCAGCCCCGCGTTGCTCTGCAGCAGGCTGGTGGCCTCCGAGTACACGTTGAACACGCTGGTCTGCGTCGGCAGAATTAGCCCGAGGTCGGTCGCTTTGGTGCGATCCACCTCGTACATGCTTACATCCAGCTGTATTTCTCCGCGTCCTTCCAGCAGACTCTTCATTGTCGTGTTCAGCGCCGTCAGATCCGACGCCGGACCGCGCACCGTGATTGCCGATTGCCCGGATTCCGCATGAGCGGTTGGCATGGAGAAGACGGTCTTTGCCATGTTCACGATCTGCGAAAGCTCATCGTTGGTCATACCGGGCAGATAGACTGTCTCCATCGCTTCGCGCTCGAATTTCGTGCGATTCTGCCTCGTGTCCCTGGCAACCAGCGCCCGCGCCGGATCCAGCGGCACCACGAAAGTATCCGTCGCCAGAGCCAGCGTCCGCTCGGCCGCCGCGAAATCCACATCGTCTACGTCGTACCGAACTCTCTTCGCAGTCACCGAATCGTCAATCGTCGCCTGAATCCCGTATGCGGACAGCACCTGATTGATCAGCGTCCGCTGGTCTGCGTGCAGATGAAAGCTGATCCGGGCCGGCTTGGGGCTGAATTCGATCGGCGCCCCGGCCTCATCTGTCTCCGTGCGCACCGCCGGCTCACCCGCTACCGTCGTCGATGCCAGCTCGTTCATGTGCTGCATCACCATCGGGTTGTGCGGGTCCAGACGATTCGCTTCGCCGATCTTTGCCCGCGAATCTTCCAGGTGCCCCATGATCTTCGCCTTGTCCGCCTGCTGGATCAGATCCGCGATCAGCTTCTGCCGTGCGACTTCTTCGGAAAGCGAATACTGCCGATTGTCCGGGTCCAGCTCAACCGCGTGGCTGAACGCACCCATCGCCGCCCGCGCGTCCTCGTGTTCCAGATCCTTTGCACCCTCCAGAAAGGCCTTCTGCGCCTCCTCGCGGTCCTGTTTCGACACCTTATGCTTCTTCGCGGCAGCCGATGCCGGTGCAGGTGCAGGAGCAGGTATATCCTGCGCCGCCGCGGCCAGCGCAAGCCCCGCCAGGACCACAACAACGGCGCTACGAATCATGATCTGATGTTCCGGATGCCGCCGAGCCCACGGTTGCCTCCAGCAGAGCATCCAGGGTGGTGGCGCAGGCTGCGGGCCGGTGTTCCATTAACCCGTCGAAGCTCGTATGCCCTGTCGCAACCGCAATCGTCGGCAGCCCATTCGCGCGCGCGGCCTCGATGTCGAAAGGCGTATCGCCGATCACGCAGATGCTGATCTCCCGCGCGGCCTCCCTGTGGTGATTCTTCATGCCATGAAGCATCGCCCGAGCCTGTTCCGCCGCATGCGCGATCATATCCGCCCGCGCCTCAAACCGGTCGCAGAATCCGCCGAAGCGGAACCAGGAGCGCAATCCCGCCTTCTCGATCTTGATCCAGCCAATCTCCTCCAGATTGCCGGTCGCCACGCCCAGCAGCGCCCCCCTGCCGTGCAGATGCCGCAGCGTTGCCTCTACCCCCGGCATCACCGTGGGACGCAGTTCGGCCCGGCGCGCCGCGACGCTGGCGCACATGGCTTTCAACACGTCCTCCCGATGCGGCCGCCATACACTCTCCTCGAGGCTCGCGAGCTGAAACGCATCCCGCAGGATGCCCGGGTCGGTGTTGCCGGCCAGCGTGACGCCGTCCAGAACCAGCTCGCGCCCCATGACTCCGCGCACGCTCTCGAAGAACGCGTCAACGTGAATGCGGTCGCGGCTGCGCAGCAGGGTTCCATCGATATCGAAAAGATAGGCCCGCTGTTCGTCCCAGCGAAAGCCCTCCTCGATGTAGACGCGGGATTCCGCGGAAGTGCTCATACTTACAGGGTATAAGCTGCGGCGTTTGCCGGGCAGCCCAATGCGCCTGCCTCGCCGGCTGAGGCTGCCCTGCCTGCTTTGCGATGGAAAGGCAGGGCAGCCCCCTTCAGCGCACCGCCTGCTTGATCTCGATCGGCCCCCGCTCGCTCCGCGGAGGCCGCCGCAGCCCATTGCGCACCTGCGCCGGATCGATGTCCAGCTCCGCCAGAATCCGGCTCAGCGTGTTGCGGTGCACGCCCAGCTCGCGGGCCGCTTTACACTGGTTCCCCCTGTGGCAGGCAAGCACTTCCAGAATGAAGCGCCGTTTGAACTCACGCACCGCTTCCTCATAGGTGATTCCGCCGGCGTGCATCTGCGTCACAAGGCTATCCAGCTCGCGTTTCACAGGAACCTCTTTCCCAATCCCGGTAGTGGTCCGGGGACAATATTTCCATCCAGTACTGCAGCCTGCATTACGCAGTCGGTCGCAGCCAGTCCGGCTGCTCTTTCCGCAATGTAATTACTCCGCTCCTGATCCGATCCGCCAGATCCGAGGGAGCTACCACCGCCGCGCTGCGCGCCACTGCCAGAAATCCCGGAGCGAAACGCGACTGCCGAAACCACGTGGCCTGGGGCGCGAAGGCGGCAATCACCATCACCGCAATCGTCACCAGCGCACACCCTTTCACCAGGCCGAACACCGCGCCGGCGATCCGGTCGGCCCACCCCAGTCCAATCGACGTCACCGACCAGCGGACAATTCTGCCCGCCAGTGCCGCCGCGATCATCACGCCGAACGCAATGATCAGAAACGCCAACGCCTCGGCTGCCGCCAGAGAGTGTATCCACTCGGTGATCCACGGCGTCAGCCGCTGATAATTCCAGCTCGCCAGCAGCAGCCCCAGCAACAATCCCGCCAGCGAAAATACTTCTACGATCAAACCCGTTTTCGCTGCGGACAGCACCGAAAAAAGAATGATGATCAGAATCACCCAGTCGATGATCGCCATCGCCTACACCGCCAGAGGCCTGCCCGTCAAAAGCCGGTAAGCCTCCAGATATTTCTGCTGCGTCCGCTGGATCACCGCATCCGACAACGCCGGCGCCGGAGCCAGCTTGTTCCAGTGAATGCTCTCCAGATAATCCCGCACATACTGTTTGTCGAAAGAAGATTGCGACCGCCCCGGCATATAGTGGTCGCGCTGCCAGAAGCGTGAAGAGTCCGGCGTCAGCACTTCGTCCGCCAGCACGATGCCCGACCCCACCATCCCGAATTCAAACTTGGTGTCCGCCAGCAGGATCCCACGCTGCTCTGCATGCTCCGCCGCTCGCCGGTAGAGCGCCAGCGTCAGGTCGCGTAGCCGTTCCGCCACCTCGCCGCCCACCAGCGTCACCATCTGATCGAACGTGACGTTCTCATCGTGCGCGCCGCGCAGGCTCTTCGTGGCCGGAGTAAAAATCGGATGGCTCAGCCGGTCCGACTCGCGCAGCCCCCGCTCGATGGGAATGCCGCACACCTGCCCGGTCGCCACGTAATCCTTCCAGCCCGATCCCGAGAGATAGCCGCGCGCCACGCATTCAATGGGAAACATCGTCGCCCGCCGCACCAGCATGCTGCGATCCTTCAGGTCTTTCCGGTAAGGCCACGCCTCTTCCGGGTAGTCCTTCACATTCGCCGTCACCAGGTGATTCGGCACGACGTCGCGCAGCAGATCGAACCAGAACAGCGACAGCTGCGTGAGTATTTTTCCCTTGCCCGGAATCCCGCTGGCCAGCACGTGATCGAACGCCGAGATTCGATCGGTCGCCACCAGCAGCAAATAGTCGTCGACCGAGTAGATGTCTCGTACTTTGCCGCGCGCGGTGAGCGTGAGATTCCGGAAATCGGTTTCGAGGAGCGCTTTCAATTCGAATGGCCTTCCCGGGGGTGGTGAAGCGTACTCTGTGGGCCTCAGAACGATGAGCACCAGGATCGCAGTGGAAATACGTGCGCGAAGCATCGCGTCCTGTCGATGCTCCGAATCGGGCGAGTCAGGCTGAAATCCGATTGTGCGATTCACGCCGCGCTTTGTCAACGACGTGTGAATATGCATTTTGACGTGATCTGGCGCGGCTTAACTCTGACCTCCCGGACGTGTCAAGGTCAAAATCAGCACACCAATAAACGTCACCAATTTCTGATTACGTTCGGAACCACTTCCAGAAAACCCCACCTGAAAAACGGAAGTTATGCCTGTTATGTCGCGACGTTTATTCCTGCGGCGGCGCGCCTGCCGCAGCGGCCCGGCTCACACGCTGACGCAGATCCGGGGCCGTTCCCCACGCGCCTTCGTCGCTTACCGGTACGCACTTGGCTTGGAGGCCGTCACCCGTACGCCCATTCCATTCAAACGGCTGCGCGCCTGCGCTGCTTCCGGTGTCTGCGGGTAGCGTGCGATCAGCGCGCGCAGATCCCGAATCCCGGCGTCGCGCTGATCGATCGCCAATTCGGCCTCTCCCTTGCGCAGCGCCGCTGCCGGGGCCTTCGGATTCCCCGCGAACTGCTGAAGGACTACCTGATAAGCCTTGATGGCGTCTGCGTACTTACCCTGGCGGTAAGCAATCTCGCCCAGATAGAACTGCGCATTTCCGGCAAGGTCGTCCTGGGGGTAATACTTCAGTACGTCGCCGAATTCACCCGTCGCCAGGTCGTACCGCGCCGCGTTGTAATCGCGCAGCGCTCCCTGATACAGCTGATCGACCGGCGGTGCCTGCGGCTGCGGCGGTTGTGCCGCCTGCTGATTCTGGTCAGGGCCCGCGGCGCCCGGCTGTTGCCCAGGCTGCCCCGGCACTCCAGCCTGGCCCGCCTGCTGCTGCGCTGTCTGCATGTTCACGTTTTGCAGTTGCGACTGGATCGCCTGCATCTGCGCGTTCAATTTGTCGATCCGTGTCCGCAGCTCGTCGATCGAATCGTTGATGCCCTGCATCTGCGTGGAGACCTGATCGATCTTGCCGCCGCCCGACTCGTTCTGCACCTGTACTTGCTGCTGCAGCGTGGTGATGGTCGTGCTCATGCGGCCCACGTTGTCTGATATCTGCTGCACCACATGCTGCAGAACGCCCAGTTGCTGGTCCTGGCTCTGCTGCAGGTGCTGCATTGCGTCCTGCAGCTGCTGCACCTGTGTCTGCAGCTGGATGATCTCTTTGGATACCGCATGGGCTTGAGGGGCGGAGCAGAAGAAGACGAGCAGAAGGGCAGAAAGAGTAATTGGTGCCAGGATTTTTCGCATGGATGAAACCCCGATGGAGCGCAGGCAGCGCTCATGTCAATTATGACAGCCGGAAGGGAAGCAGGGACAACCGAGGGCAGATTCGATTCCGCTGCACGCAACCATCCTGCTGCGCCTGTAGCTTGCGCAGCAGGATGGGTTGCGCCGCAGCTTATTGATCCAGCGTGAACTGGGCGCGGCGATTCTGCTGCCAGCACGCTTCGTTGTGCTCCGAGCAGAACTGCTTTTCCTTGCCGTAGCTCACCGTGCGCAGCCGGTCCGGGCTCACACCTGCGGAAACCAGCGCCTGCTTGGCTGCGTTGGCGCGGTTCTCGCCCAGCGCCAGGTTGTACTCCGTCGATCCGCGCTCGTCGCAGTAGCCGCCTACCACCACCTTCAGATTCGGGTGCTGATTGAGGAAGTTCGCATCGGCCTGCAGCGACGACTGCGCGTCGGGACGCACGTCATAGCTGTCGTAATCGAAGAAGATCGGCTTCACCGCCGCTTCAAACGCATTCTCGTCGATGTTCGACTCCTGCACCGGAGCCGGCGGCGCCGCTGCCACCGCCACATTCACCGTCGCCGTCGCGTCGGCGCTGCCGCCGTCTCCATGCGCGATCAGGTGATAGCTGGTGGTCTGCGTCGGCTTTACCGTTTGCGTGCCCGAAGATGCGACCGTCCCAAGGCCCTCGATCGATACATCCGTGGCGTTCGTCGTTTGCCAGGTCAGCGTGGCGCTGTCGCCCGCGTTGATCGACTCGGGGTTCGCCGTGATGGTGGCCGTCGGCGCCGGTACCGTAGCCGGTGGAGCCGGAGGCGGTGGAGGCGCGGGGTTCTTCTTGTGGCAGCCCGCCACCGTGAGCAAAGCTGCCAGACTCGCAGCCAGGGCCAGGGACTTTCGATTCGGGTAATGCACTTTCTCCTCCTTCGGGAGTGTTCATGTTTGCCAAGGCAAAGCAAAGCCGGAATCCCGGCCCGCCAACGTCAACTCGCTACTTCCAGCTCCAGTTGGGCATCGTGTTGCTTCCTTCGTGCGTCAGTTGCTGCTGGTCGGTTCCATCGGCCAGCATCATCCAGATCTCGGTGTGCCCGTTCATCTCGCGCTGGAAGACGATGTGTCGGCTGTCCGGCGACCACGAAGGAAAATCATTCGCGCCCGCATCGTGGGTGAGCTGTGTCCAGCGTTTACTGGCAATGTCCATGATGTAAATGTCTTCGCCGCCCGGCGCGCCCGGCCCGTATTTGCGGTTCCACGCAAAGGCCAGAAACTGCCCGTTCGGCGACCACGATGGCGAGCTCGCGTACCCTCCATCCGTCATCCGCGTCACGTTGGCGCCATCGGAATCCATGATGTAAAGCTGCGGCAGCCCGGTGCGCCCGCTGATCCACGCAATCTGCGAGTTGGTCTTCGGATTCCACACCGGCGAAACATCCGGCCCGCGAAACGCCGTCAGCCGTCGTGCTCCGCCGCCCGATCCATCCGAGACATAAATCTCCGGATCGCCCGTGCGCGCCGACGAGAACGCCAGCTTGCTTCCGTCGCTCGACCACGCCGGCGACAGCGTCGTGTCTCCCCAGGCCGGGAACGCGACCATCCGGCCCAGATCCCCGGAGAACATGCGAATCGACCAGCCATTGCGGCCCAGCGAACTGAACGCCACTCGCGAATTATCCGGCGAGACGCGCGGCGACAGCGACACCGTTCCCAGATGTGTCAGCTGCCGCTCGTTCAATCCGTCGTAGTCCATCTCCCAAATCTCTTTATTGCCGGTGCGCTGCGAAACGAAATAGATCTTCGTCTCCGCGATCCCCGGAATGCCGCCCAGCCGCTCGATAATCTCATCGGCGAAGCGATGAGCAATCTGCCGCGCTGCCTCCGCCGTTGCGTTATCCGAATATTGCTTGCCCAGCACCTGCGGATTCTGCGTGCTGTGCGTGTCGTACAGGAATCCCTGCACCGTAACCCGCCCCGCGTTCACCGCCAGCGTTCCGAAAGCCACCATAGCGGCATTCGAAGGCTCCGCTGACCACTGCGCCAGCTGGATCTCCTG
Source organism: uncultured Acidobacteriota bacterium (assembly GCA_963825195.1). GTDB lineage: Bacteria > Acidobacteriota > Terriglobia > Terriglobales > Acidobacteriaceae > Palsa-343. The sequence goes on along the minus strand of CAWGSD010000001.1, from coordinate 2,325,379 downwards.
CGGCGAGCCCGGCATCGTGTTCGGGATCATGCTTTTCGACACCACGTCGAAAATTCCCGCATAACGCAGATCGTTGTAGAGCGTTTGATCGAAGGCAGATTTCAAACCGCCCGTCTGCGGATCCGCCGAGCCGGCCTTGAAATCGGCCGCGGCTATGCGGATCTTCGCCACGCCCAGGTTGGTCCCGGTGCGGACCCAGTCCTGTGCCTGTACGGTTGCAGCAGCGGAAACAATTGCCAGGAAAAATAAGATGCGAAGGTAGGGAACTTGTTTGGGGGGGCACTCAGTCATGCTTTTTCCGATTCCGCAGCAACGGTCTCCTCTTCCCGATAGCGATCAGCAACTGGCCGGTGCATTGCGGCGTTTTCATGGATTTCCTGCTCCCGCGCTTCCGCGCGAAAAAATTTCCCGGTCGGTCGGGTCGAGCCGTCGACGAAATTAATGGCCTGCGGCCGCCCCCGCCCTAGCGCGACGGCTGATCGTACGTAAAAGTGTACTCCACCGACACATTATTTCCTGTGTACTGATCGGGTAACGGCCCAAAAGTTTGTACCCGCTGTACCGCCTGCACCGCCGTCGTGTTCAGGGTGGGAGATGCGCTGGGCTGCGATATATGAATGCTGGTGACCGTGCCGTCGCGCCCGATAGTGAAGGTCACGGCCACCTGACTGCCGTAGCGTGTGCTCCCGTCGATCTGCTGCGTGTACCAGTTCTGGCTCACGATGCGCGTGATCTTCTCCACATACCACGGGAACCGCGAGGCGAAGTCTCCGCCGCTCACCGTCACCGGACTGCTGTTATGCGAGGGTGCCTGCGTCATCGCATGCGCCAGCTGGCTGGGCGCCGCCTCTCCATAGTTCGCGCGGTTTTGCTGGTTCAGGGGCTGCGCGTGCGGCGGCGACTCGCGCTCCGGCTTTCGCTCCGGCCGCAGCTTCGGTTGCCGCTCCGGGATCGGAACCGCCTTCGGTTCCTGCACCGGAATCGTCGCTTTGCTCGGCGGAGCGGGCGAAGGACTGGGCTGCTCCGTCGCCAGCACGTTGGGCGTCGGCGGCGTGATCTGGGGCAGAGGAATCGACGGTGCCGAATTTACCAGCGTCGCCTGAATCGCCCCCTGCGGTGCATTATTGCCCCATTCGTTGCCGCGGATCCGGCTGTTCACATACATCAGCAGCACCATCGCCCCTGCCAAAAGGAGGTGCAGCAGGACCGAGCCCGCTGCCGGGCGCCCAAAAGGTTCCCGCTCGATATCAACCGTATCTCGCATGCCGTCTGCTGTTAGTTTGACGCGCTCTCCGCCGCAAGACAACTCCGCGCCACCGCATTGGAGCGATACGACGGTATTTCAGTTGTATGCGCGAACTGGCCGCGCCCTTCACTGCAGGGCCGGAAAGGCGAAGCAGAAGGGGCGCGGCGCAAGAGTTCAGGAGACTTTTGGGAGAGTCTGATCCTTCTCTTCTGCGGGCAATGACCGGACAGCAGCCCGAGCGCCCCTTGCACGGGGGAAGGAGGGCTTCGCATCCACGCGCAGATGATGGACCTCGTCCAGAACTCCAATCAGCTCCTGCTCGACGCGCAGCGCCTGCGTCTGGGCCTCCATCAGCATGCCCCGCAGCGTCAGCGAATCCACTCGCCCCAGGGACCGCTCGATTTCCAGCAGTTTTTCAAGCAGGATTGTTGTCAGCATCTGCAGGACCGGTCATAGCTACAGAATAGAATTTCATAGGGTAAATACCCCCGATTTTGCCTGCCTGCTCATCCACCCGCCTGTGATGGCCATCACTGCTTCTGTCATTTTTTTATCCACGAGCAGCATCGTTTTGACTCCATCACCGTCCGTTTTCACCACATCACCGCCATCACCCGTACCCGGTAGCCTCAGCTCGTCCCGCCCCGCCCTCTGCATCTCCTTGAAAATTTGACTCAGCCTTTAAATTCTCGTATTCTGAACTCCTTGCGCAGTGTGCGTTCCGGGCGTCCGTGCGTGTTGGCCGGAGCGGGGAACGTGCGAACCCGGAAAATCTGAACTCTGGTTCGAAAATTCTGCGCCAGCTCACGCGAACACTATCCGGAAACGCGGAAGAGTTCACGATTCCGCGCAGGGGCGTTGCGTGGGCGATTTTTTGAGTAAGTTTAAGGCCGGGAGAACAGGAAGAGATGTCTACGTATATTCCGAGCGCGCACGATATCAGCCGTAAGTGGTTCGTCGTCGACGCCAGCGGTAAAACGCTGGGTCGTCTCGCCACCGAGGCAGCCAGCGTGCTGAGCGGCAAGAGGAACCCGAAGTACACCCCGTTTCTCGATATGGGTGACCATGTCATCGTGATTAACGCCGGCAAAGTGCGGCTCACCGGCCTCAAAAGCCAGAGCAAGACCTACCGCCGCTACACCGGCTTTCCCGGTGGCCTCCGCGAGGAGTCGTTTACCCGCCTGATGGAGCGCCGCCCCGAGAAGGTCGTCGAAGAGGCGATCAAGGGCATGCTTCCCAAGACCAAGCTCGGCCGCAAGATGGCCACCAAGCTCAACGTCTACAGGGACGACAAGCATCCGCACGCGGCCCAGAAGCCCGAACCGCTTGAGGTTCAGGCGTAACAACAGAAACACCGCTCATGGGGACAGCAGCAAAGAGTTTGGTGTCAGGGCACGGTTTGAGCGTGCGGAACATAGGTTTGGTGTCAGGGCACGGTTTGAGCGTGCGGAACATAGGTTTGGTATCAGGAACGGCTTCAGCGTGCGCAGGCCAGGTTTTGTATCAGCGCACGACTTCAGTCGTGCCGTAGCGGTACCGGGATCAATGGGGCTTTAGCCCCTGAGGGTAAACAGCCCCGAGTACCGGGTTGCTTCAGCAACAGAGTTCAGGACTAAGGAAGAACATGGCAGATCTGCTTCAGTATTACGGCACGGGACGGCGGAAATCGGCAATCGCGCGCGTGTTTCTGCGCCCCGGCAGCGGCAACTTCGCGGTCAACGGCAAGGCCTTCGACACTTACTTCGTCACCGAGCAGCAGCGGGTCTCCGCGAAGCGCTCCCTGGTCGTCAGCGACACCGCGGCGAACTTTGATGTGGTGACCACGGTCTCCGGCGGCGGCGTAGCCGCTCAGGCCGACGCGGTCAAGATGGGCATCGCCCGCGCATTGCTCCAGTTCAATGCCGAGCTGCGCAAGACGCTTAAAGCCGAAGGCCTGCTCACCCGTGACGCCCGCGTCAAGGAACGCAAGAAGTACGGCCAGAAGGGCGCCCGCAAGCGGTTCCAGTTCTCGAAGCGCTAGTCGCTTCGCCGAGCCGGTAGCCCGGACCCGGGGGCAAGTAGTAAAAAGCTACGAGCTGCCCGCTACAGGCTACTGGCTGAAGTGCAGGTAGTTCAATCTGCCCCCCGCAGGGGGCATCAATTCCGGCCCGGTTGCACCGCCCGGAATGCAGTCCAATAAGGAGGCTGTTTGGCCACGATCACCATGAAGGAGCTGCTCGAAGCGGGAGTCCACTTCGGGCATCAGACCAAGCGCTGGGATCCCAGGATGAAGGAGTACATCTTCGGCGAGCGCAACGGTATCTACATCATCGACCTGCAGAAAACCCTGAAGATGTTCAAGGAGGCGTCGAAGTTCGTCACCGACCTTGCCACCCAGGGAAAAATCATTCTGTTTGTCGGCACCAAGCGGCAGGCGCAGGACGCCATCGCTGAAGAAGCCACCCGCTGCGGGATGTTCTACATCAACCACCGCTGGCTGGGCGGCCTGCTGACCAACTGGGTGACCGTGCAGAAGTCGGTGAAGCGCCTTCAGGAACTCGATGAGATGGCCACTGACGGCCGCTATGAGCTGCTGACCAAGAAGGAAGTCATCCGCCTCGAGCGCGAGCGCAAGCACCTGCAGGCCAACCTCGCCGGCATCAAGACTATGCGCCGCCTTCCTGACGCCCTCTTCGTCGTCGACTCGTCGAACGAAGCTATTGCCGTCAAGGAAGCCCGCAAGCTCGGCATTCCGGTCGTCGCCGTGGTCGACACCAATTGCGATCCGACCGTGGTCGATTACGTGATCCCCGGCAACGACGACGCGCTCCGCGCCATCCGCCTCTTCACCTCCAAGGTTGCCGATTCGGTCGCCGAAGGTGCAGCCGCGGCAGGCGATAAGCAGTTTGCCGCCGAAGCCGCCGGCGTCACCTCCGACCTGCAGGCCGTCGCCCAGGGTGAACCGGGAACGGCAGCTGCCGCTGAAGGTGAACCGGGCGAGGATCTCGATCTGGAAGCGGCCCTTGGTGGTGGCATCCGCAAAGCGCCTGCCATCGTCGCCGCGCTGGACGAGGCCGAAGCTGCCGAGAGCGGCTACTAGAGAACTGGCGGGACGGTCCCGCGCAGGAAAGCGTGGCTGCCGTCAACCGGGGCCACGCTTTTTCTGTGTGGAGCTGCACCGCCCCACAAACCAACCGTCGTCATGCTGGGCGACCCTGAGCGCAGCGAGGGGGGAGTCGAAGAACCTCGGCGATCTCGGGCGCTCCACTTCCGCGTCAGGTTTTCCAAACGGAACCCTGCGTTTTAGAAGTTTCGAAGAACACACCCCCCGAACGGCTTCCGCAGATTGCGGGAACCTCCCTGGGGATGAAAAGATGAAAAGGAAAAGGTAAACAAGGATGTCTACGGTGACTGAAAAGATCGATTCGAAATTGGTAAAAGAGCTGCGCGAAAAGTCCGGCGCCCCCATGGGCGACTGCCTCAAGGCCCTCCAGGAGTCGAAAGGCCAGATGGAAGAGGCCTTCGTGATCCTGCGCAAGCGCGGCATGGCGTCCGCGCAGAAGAAGGCTGCCCGCTCCACCAACGAGGGCGCGGTCGGCCAGTACATCCACGCCGGCGGCAAAATCGGCGTGATCGTCGAGGTCAACTGCGAGAGCGACTTCGTCGCCCGCACCGACGACTTCCAGGAGCTCCTCAAGGACATCGCCATGCACATCGCCGCCACCGATCCCCGCTACATCCGCCGCGAGGACGTGACCTCCGAGGACCTCGAGCGCGAAAAGGAAATCTATCGCGCCCAGACCGCGGCCATGGGCAAGCCGGCCAACGTCGTCGAGAAGATCGTCGAAGGCAAGATGACCAAGTTCTACGAAGAGGTCTGTCTCCTCGAACAGCCCTTTATCAAGGAGCAGAGCATCAGCCTCAAAGAGCTCATCGCCCAGAAAGTCGGCAAGCTCGGCGAGAACATCACCGTCCGCCGCTTCGCCCGTTTCAAGGTAGGCGACCCCACCTGGACCGTAGCCCAGACCAAGCTGGCCGACGAAACACCCGCCGCGGAATAGTGCTGGCCGCACAGGCGGAAGCGCTTCGCGCAAAAGAAAATACAAAAGCCCGGCAGCGCTGCCGGGCTTTTTCTTCTCGTAGACACGAGTCATGGGCCGCCGCGGCGCAAACTGCGAATCCACACGCTTCCACCGAACTTATGCTTTTGTATCAGGGCACGACTTTAGTCGTGCCGAAATTGCTCGTTATAGAACTGGGCTTTAGCCCCTGCGCCCGGGCTTTCCGAAGAGTCTCAAAGCACCACGCAAACTCCTCTCCATCCCGCACCAATTCCGCCCGAACCGGATTGTTCGCGATGTATTCCCGATGCGTCCGAAAACTCTCCTCGCCCTCGACGCGCACCTCGGAAAACCCGCGTTGCCACGCCTCGCCCGCATACCCCAGCTCTTTCCGAGCCCGATACGAAAACCCACCCTTGATAAACTGCACTGCCTTCTCCACCGACATACCCTTACCGACGCTTAGAAGCAGATGAACATGGTCGGGCATGACAACGAAATCGTGAACCTCAAACCGTCCTGCTGCCACGCACGACCGCAACACGTCGACGAATAGCGTTGCGAAGCGATCCGACTGTAGTAATCGCCGTCCCATGCTCGTCTTCGTCGTCACGAAGAACATCCGCCGATATTGCGGACTCTTCCGACTCTCCGGTCTGCGCGAAGGGGTGGCCATCACGGGACTGAAGCCCATTCCTCTTTGTACAGCCACTGCGGCAAGGCTGAAGTCGTGCTCTGATACAAAAGCAAAACCGAGGTCACGCCGAGGACGGGTCTGTAATTTCCGCTTCTGCGCGCTGCGCGGTCCTGACAGTACCGAAGTTATTTAGTGCTATTGGAACATTCGCGCTATATCTCCCGCTAACACAAACGGGTTATCGGCGGCTTCGAGTGGCTCCCGTATATTGAGGCCGCTGTCAAAGTAAACGCGTCTGCGACAGCTCACACTTATGCTCACGCGCACAGCGGAAAGGGACCACAATGAAAGCTTTTCTTGCAGCGGCTCTCTGCCTTCTAATGCCGGTTGTCGCTATCGCCGGTGACACCAGCTACAAAGTCACTTATGACGGAGGCTCGATACAGGACAAAAAGGCGGGAACTCCGGCAAGGCTCCATATCAGCGACAAACAGATACTCCTGATGGATGGCAAGAACGAACTGGCGACAATTCCAGTCTCTGCCGTGACCGAAATCAGCTATGGACAGGATGTACATCGCCGGATCGGAACCGCCATTGGTCTGGCAACCATCAGCCTCGGTATCGGAGCATTGATGATGTTCAGCAAGTCCAAAAAGCATTTCGTCGGAATAACCTGGGCCGACGGAGACAAGAAGGGCGGCTTTGTCATGCAGTGCGACAAGAACGATTATCGCGGCGTTCTGATGGGTCTCGAGGGTGTGACGGGTAAGAAGGCTGTCGATTCTGACGCGATGACGGTCAAGAACTGAGCTCCGAAACCATCTCATCGTGCGGGCTCTAATCGCTATTCTACTCCGCGGTTATCATTGAACTCACGAGAGCCCGCATGTCCAACCCAACCAAAGTCACCCGCAGCCGTTTCGAGATCGAGCAGGACGGCCAAACCAGCTATCTCGAATTTGAAACCGACGGCCAGGGCTGGATGACCCTCTGGCACACCGAAGTCGCGGAGTCACAGCGCGGCAAGGGCATCGCGCTCGAACTGGTCACCACGGCCTTCCAGTACGCCAAAGACCATTCCCTCCGGGTCGATATCATGTGCCCGGTCGCGCACCACATCGTCGAAACCCACCCCGAGTTCCAGCCCCTGGTCAGTCAAAAATAGCTCGCCCAAAATAGCCGAGCCGACACATCAGCTGTCCGTGGAGCGAACGGTACCTCCGTACCCACCATCCCGCCGATTCTCCTTGCCCATCGATCCCGCCGCACCCCACACTGAAAGAAGGAAAGCTCTGTCCAGATCCTGCGGACAGAGCTTTTCACTTTTCTGCCCAGCTCAGGCTGGAGCACGTGCTCTTTGAAAAGACAGTCGGATGTCAGCTTCACGGAAGATACAAAGCTAATCACCTCGACAATAACTGGTTTCTAGTTATCGACCCGGGCAACCCCCGTATCTGTTGATTCCAAAATAGAAGCAAAATGACCTGGGGGGAGGGGGTGGGGTGCAGACGGGCTATAACTCGCTTTCCGGAAATTCCGGCCAGAGCCGCCAGGTAACCAATCGCTAACTATCCAACTTCCGCCTGTACCCCCAAAAAAGAAAGCCCGGCCATCACGGCCGGGCTCTTCATCGAATGATCTTCAGCGCTATTTCACTGTGACCTGAACCACGTTCGACTTCACATACGCGCCTTTCGAGTCCACCTCGATCACCGTGATGGCATGCGAACCGGCCGCCAGCGGAACGCTCGCGTCCATGGTCGCGCCGTTGTAAACGCCGATCTTGCTGCCGTCGATCCACAGTTCGAGATGGTTCACACTCCCGCTGGCGCCCTTGCCGGCCGCGATCACCGTCACCGGCGATCCCACCGTTGCTCCCTGTGTCGGCGAGCACACGTTCACGCCAGGCGCACTCGGCACCGCACACGGACCGGATGAACCCACCGTCACGTCCACGATGCTGGACTTCACATACGCGCCCTTCGAATCCACCTCGATCACCGTGATCGCATGTCCTCCCGCCGCCAGCGGAACGCTCGCGTTCATCGTTGCGCCGCTGTAAACGCCGATCTTGCTGCCGTCAATCCACAGCTCCAGATGGTTCACGCTCCCGCTGGCGCCCTTGCCGGCCGCGATCACCGTCACCGGCGAGGAAACCGTTGCTCCCTGGCTCGGCGAGCAGACGTTCACCCCCGGCGAACTCGGCGCCGCACACGTACTGCTGGATGTCGGTGTCACGGTCGCGCTGCGCGTCGTGCCGTTCGCTTCCACCTCCACCGCCGTGATCTCCGTCCCCGGAGCCACGCTCAGGCTTGCGTTGAACTCATCGGACTCGACGTGATACAGCTCCTCCCCGTTCGCCCACAGCTGGATCTCCTGCACCGGCTGCGTATGCGCCCTCGCCGTGCCCCGCACCTGCGCCGCATTACCAGTCTGCACCGCGGAGCAGAAGGTTACGCCCGCGCTCGTTGGATACGGGCACTTCCCCTGCGCGTTATCGTTCGCCACCACGAATAAGGCGTCGTTCGCAGGCGTCATGGTCCCATCGCCGCCTCCATTCGGGGCCGCGAAGCCGATCGCGTCACTTCCGTTGAAGAAGCCAAAGGCGATCTGGAATGCTCCTCCAGGCAGCGAAGTATAGGTCCCATCATCTGTGAAGGAACGGTTGCCATTGCCAGTGAAGACCTCGACGCCACCGGGGCTGGCGATCAGCAGATCCGGATTGCCGTCGCCGTCGATATCAGCTACTTCGATGTCGTACGCATTTGGAAAGGTCGACAGTTCCTTGCTGGTGAAGGTTCCATCGCCATTCGAGTAATAGAGCGTTTGAGGAAACCCGGAGCAGCAGCCGTCGAGCTCGGCGGTCCAGACGATCAGATCGGTTTTGCCGTCCAGATCCAGATCGGCAGCGGTGATCTCCGGAAAGCCGTCAGAACTTTGGCCCACCTGCTTCTTTACGCTGAAGACGCCCTTCGCGGTATTCAGCGCGCTCATGATCGGGCTGGGGCCGTAGCTCACTTCGTTCAGTTCCTCAGCCCAGGCCAGATCCGGCCGTCCGTCGCCGTTAAAGTCGCCCACCTGCAGATCAACCGTCGTGTAGCCGGACGGCGGCGTATCGAGGGTGACCGTCTGCGATGTGAAGCTGCCTTTTCCGTTGTTGAACAGCATCACCAGCTGACCGTTCTGATTGAGCGCTGCCAGATCCTGCGTGCCATTCGCATCGAAATCGGCTGCGACGAGCGAAGTGTAAGTTCCCGAGGGCAGGGAAGACAAAACCGGCGCTGCGAAGGTGCCGTCGCCATTTCCGAAAAGAATGGACATAAGGCCACTCCCGTGCAGAGCCGCAATATCCAGCTTGCCATCCCCGTTGAAGTCGCCAAAGGTAATGTACCAGCGCAAGTCGTAAGCAGGGGTCTTACTTCCAAAAACACTGAGCGCACGACCGGCGTCCAACCCACCGGAGCCGTTGTTCAGATAAAGGGTGAGCCCGTAACCGGTTTTGCAGGTTCCGCTCGAGCAATCCTCATAGCCTGGCGCCAGAACGTCGGCCAGGCCGTCGCCATTAAAATCGGCAACGTGCCCCCGGGATACTACAAGATCTCCACCGCTGCCGTTCGGCGTTGGATAAGCCTGATACTGAAAGTTGGTTTGGGTGAAGGCAGGCAGGGCAAAAGCAGCCACCGCAGCGGTGAGGAGACTACGACGGGAAAGCATCAGTGACCTCGCACCAGGCAGAAAGGGGTGCTTACTGCAGCGGTTAGAGCGAGGAGTATCTGGAATTTGTTGCCCGATTGGTTAACTTTTAAGATAGTTATGGATGGTTATCGACGGTTGGGCGGCGAGAGCATGACATCCGTAATGCTAACGTAACTACGAAAAGAGAACCATGAAGGAGAACCATGCAGTTGAAAACGGCTCTGATATGCCGATGTAACCATCTATTAACCCGCCTCCACCAGCCCATAGGTTCGCTGCCAGACTCCCTTGAGCCGAGTCCGCACGATCGCCCGTTCCTCTTCTGTCGCTTCGGGATTGTCCCTTTGCACGAAGCGTCCCGCTTCCACCTTCGCCAGCTCCAGCAGCGCACGGTCCCTCACCAGATTCGCCACGCGAAAATCCGGTAACCCCGCCTGCCGCGTCCCAAAAAACTCCCCGGGCCCGCGCAGTTCCAGATCCAGCTCCGCCAGCTCAAACCCATCCTGCGTCCGCACCATCGCCGCCAGCCGCTCTTCGCCATGCGGAGAGAGCTTCCCGCCTGTCATCAGAATGCAGTACGACTTCGCCGCTCCGCGCCCCACGCGCCCCCGCAGCTGATGCAGTTGCGCCAGGCCAAACCGCTCCGCGTGCTCGATCACCATCACCGTCGCATTTGGCACATCCACGCCGACTTCGATCACCGTGGTCGCAATTAGCACATCGATCTCGCCCCGCTGAAACCGCCGCATCACCACTTCCTTCTCATCCGCATCCAGCCGCCCATGCAGCAGGCCCACCCGCAGTCCCGCCAACTCCTGCGCTCGCAGCCGCTCGTACATATCCGTCGCTGACTTCAGCGGCAGCTTCGGGAACAGTACCTCTGGCCTTGCATGCTTCGGCGCAGACTTCTTTCCTTTTCCACTGGTTCCTTTGCTTTCTCGGGACGACTGTCTTTGAAGGGGCACGGCTTGAGCCGTGCCATTACGGCTCGCAGCCGAACGGGGCTTTAGCCCCTGAGGGACCGCCTCTTCCTCCAGCTCCGCCTCCGCAAAATCCAGCTCCGGCTGATCGTCCTTCGGTCCTTCGATCACCGGATACACCACATACGCCTGGTGCCCCTTCTTCACTTGCTCGCGGACAAACTTCCACACCTCATCCGACCGCTTATCTTCCACCTGCCGTGTCACAATCGGCGTCCGCCCCGGCGGCAATTCATCCAGCACGCTCAGGTCGAGATCCCCGTACAGCGACAACGCCAGCGTCCTCGGAATCGGCGTCGCCGTCATCACCAGCACATCCGGCTCCGCGCCGTCTTTCTTCATCAGTCGAAACCGCTGCAGCACGCCGAACCGATGCTGCTCGTCGACCACCACCAGCCCCAGATTCGCGAACTTGATTTTTTCAACCTTCTTCTTGATATTCTCTTCAATCTCGACTTCTTCTTCTGCGATCAGCGCATGCGTACCAATCACTAGGTCCGTATCACCTTCGTAGATGCGCCGGCGCGCCGCGCGCTTCTGATCATCGTCGAGCGATCCTGTCACGAGTGTGATTCGGTATTTGCGCTGCGCCTTTTCAAGAACCCGCTTTGCCCATAAATAATGCTGTGTGGCCAGAATCTCCGTCGGCGCCATCAGCGCCGCCTGGTACCCGTTCTCAATGGCGATCAGCATCGCCTGCAGCGCCACAATCGTCTTGCCCGAACCCACATCCCCCTGCAGCAGCCGCCGCATCGGCACGCCCCGCCGCATGTCCCCGGCGATCTCACCCAGCGCCCGCTTCTGCGCTGCCGTCGGATGAAAGGGAAGAATCTCCCGCAGAGCCGCCCGCACCTTCTCGCTGGTCTCGAACGCGATGCCGGTCTTTTCCTGGAATTTTCGCCGCTTCACCTCCAGCCCCAGCTCCAGGTAAAACAGCTCCTCAAAGATCAGCCGCTTGTGTGCTGGCGTGGCCGCCGCCTGCAGTTGTCCCATCGGCGTCCCCGCCGGAGGAAAATGCACCGCCCGCAGCGCCTCCATCCGGCCCGGCAGCCCCATTCGGGCAAGCACCGACTCCGGCATGCTCCCCGGCAGCGTCTCCGGCACCCCGCACTTCAACTCCTCCAGCACGTTCCAGATAGTTCGCCGAATCCATCGTGAAGCCAGCTTGCTGCCACTCAGCGACTCATAGACAGGAGTGATGCGCCCAACCTCCAAAATCCGATCCAGAGCATCGTCATGACCATCAGGAAGAACTTCAAACTGCGGCTGGATCATCTTGAATCCACGGCCCGAACGCGACGGTTCGACCTTCCCATACAGAGCCACCATCTGCCCAGCTCTGAACTTGCCATCGAGGTAGCTGCCGTGGAACCACATGCACTTCAGCGAGGAGATTCCCTGGCCCACTGTCATCTCGAAGATGGGCATCCGCTTTGTGCGCAGCAGCGCCGCACCCCGCACCTCTCCGATCACGCTGGCCATCTCGCCCGGATTCAATTCGTTCAGCGAGCGCGGATTCAGCCGGTCCTCATAGCGAAAGGGCAGGTGCAGCAGCAGGTCCTCGACCGTGGTAACGCCCTTTTCCCCGAGCATTTTGGCGATGGCCGGGCCAATGCCCTTCACGAACCGAACCCGTTTTTCAAGCGTCAGCACAGAGCGATGCTAACAGGGCGCATATTTCCGCTTCCCAGCCACCGGAGATGCCTTGTCGTGCCCGTTGCGAACCCACACCGTCGCATTTTTTCAGGCAGCCGATTGAAGCCACGAGCCTTATTGGCGTCGGTAGAATTGCATGCAGCGTGGGGGAGGAATCAGACTTGTCACCTCTCCCCGCATAGGCGAAAATAGGGCGAAAGTGGTTGTATGCCTTCGACCCGCCTGCTCCGTCTCCAGATTGAAGCTGCCCTTGCCGACCGCATCCCATCCGCGCTCACCCCGGCGCCACGGGTCATCCACCCCACCGCGCCTACAGGCATCGCCGCTCTCGATGAGCGACTTGGAGGCGGACTCCCCATCGGTACCATCAGCGAACTGGCAGGATCGGAATCCTCCGGCCGCACCTCGCTGGCGCTTTCCTTCATTGCCGGCATGACGCAGGCTGCCCGGGTCTGCGCCTGGGTCGACGTTTTCGATACTCTGGATCCCGAATCGGCAGCGGCTATTGGCGTTGATCTGGGCCGCCTGCTCTGGGTTCGCTGCGGCGCCCCATCGCAAGCACTTGATTCTCAACAACTCACCCTCCCCGGCCGGACCAGGAATCCCCCTGATGCGCCTGAACAACTGCCGCTGTTTAGTGCACCAGGATTGGCCACCGCAAAGCAGCCCCCGGCCGTCTGCTACCAGAACTTTGCCCCGCGCTGCGCCGAGCCGCAGCTGACCATTCGCCAAAAGAGCAGGGAAGTCGTCTCCCTGCCTGTCCGTGAATATCCGGACGCGAAGCCGCTGCCGGCCCTCCGCAAGGTCCCCTGGTCTCGCCTCGACCAGGCCCTGCGCGTTACAGATCTTCTGCTCCAGGGCGGTGGTTTCAGCGCCATTGTCCTGGACATGGGCTCGGTTGCTCCGGAATACGCCCTGCGCGTGCCGCTGGCCACGTGGTTCCGTTATCGTGCCGCTGCAGAACGCACACACGTCAGCTTCGTCCTGCTCACCCAGCAAGCCTGCACTAAATCCAGCGCTGGCCTGGTGCTCTGTCTCCAACCGGGCCAAATCGTTGATGAAGGATCCACCGTTTTCACCGGCGCAGAATATCGAATCGAAATTGCCCGCGAACGATTCGCCAAAGTCGTCGATTTTGCCCGGAAGCCGCCCCAAAGCGATCACAGCATCCACTGGCAAAGTCGCGCCTCATGGGCCGGTCGTCACACGGACCGCACAGGAGGCCCAGGTAGAAAATGAATCCCCTCTACGCCTGCCTCTACGCCCGCGAATTTCCCGCTCAGGCCATGCTGCGCCTGCGGCCTGTGTTGCAGCCCAGCCCTGTGGCAGTGCTCCAGGGAGAACCACCCCGCCAGTGGGTCTGCTCGCGCAATAGACGCGCAGCCACCCTTGGCGTGGCGGCCGGCATGACCCGCGCCGAAATGGATGTCTTCACCTCAGTCACTCTGCTGTCGCGCTCCATTGCGGAGGAAAGCAGCGCCTGCACTGCGCTGCTCCAGGTTGCCGGGCAATTCTCGCCGCGTATCGAACTCGTTGCCCCAGGTGAAACCGACAGCGCCTTCTGTGCGATCCTCGACATCGCCGGAACCGAAAAGCTCTTTGGCCCTCCGGAAAAGCTGGCGAAAAATCTGCTGGAGGCCGTGCGCGCCCTCGGCATCCGGGCTGCTGTGGTCGTCAGCAGCAACGTGCACGCGGCGATCTGCCTCGCGCGCAGCCTGCCCATTCGTATGGCCGTCATCCCCGGGGGCCAGGAAGCCCTCATGCTCGCACCCCTGCCACTGACAGTCCTTTCTCTTGCGCCTGATCACGCCGAGACCTTCTCCCGCTGGGGCATCGCTACTCTTGGCGCCCTGGCTGCGCTGCCCGAAAAGGAGTTGGTCGCCCGCCTTGGGCAGGAGGGCCGCCGCCTCCGCCAACTAGCCCGTGGACAAGCCCCGCATCTGCTCGCTCCAACTCCGCCCGCTTTCTCCCTCGAAGAGCACATGGAACTAGATACGCCTGTGGAACTGCTCGATTCACTCCTCTTTGTCCTCGGCGTCCTCCTTGACCACCTCACCGCCCGTGCGACGGCGTACATCCTGACGCTGGCTTCTGTGACCGTGCAACTCACCCTGGAAGGCAATAGCACCCACCCGTGCACGGTGCGTCCCGCCCTCCCCAACAATGACCGTCGCCTGTGGCTCAAGCTGGTGCACCTCGATCTGCAGGCGCACCCGCCCCAGGCGCCGATCCTTTCCGTCACCCTTACTGCCGACCCAGGCAGCACCAGCAAAGTGCAGATGGGCCTCTTCTCGCCCCAGCTTCCTGAGCCATCCCGTCTCGACGTCACCCTCGCTCGCATTCGCAGCATTGTCGGGCAGCAGAACGCAGGCCGCGCCATTCTAGAAGACACACACCGCTCTGACGCCTTCCGCGTCGAGCCCTTCGTGATCCCGCCCGCGCCTCCATTGGCAGCTCCGCGTGGTCGCACCGGGGCAGCCATCCGACGTCTCCGCCCGGCAGAACTAATTATGGTAACGCTCCGCCAGCGGAGCCCTGTGGCTTTCATCTTCCGCAATCAGCGCTACATAGTCGAGCGCGCCTACGGTCCTTGGTTCTCTTCCGGCGACTGGTGGGGGGCAGAGTGGTGGTCGGTGGAGAAGTGGGACCTGACCGCCCGCGCCGACGGCAGTCCCAATGCGGATTCCGTTCTTTGCTGCTGTCTCGCGCGTCACCCGATGAAGCAGGACTGGCGCATCGAGGCGCTCTATGACTGAACCGGCGAAAGGGAAGGAAAGCTATATTGAACTGCACACTGCCAGCGCCTTTAGTTTCCTCGAAGGAGCCTCCCAGCCCGAGGACCTCATCGAGCGTGCGGTGGAACTCGAAATCCCCGCCATGGCCCTGCTCGACCGCAACGGTGTCTATGGTTCCGCGCGCTTCCATACCAGTGGAGAGAGCAACAAGATCCGTCCCCACGTGGGCGCCGAAGTTTCCACCACCGCCTTCGGCCAGCGCCTCTCCCCGCCAGCGTGGCTGCCGTACCAGCACGTTGCCGAGCCCGCGCGTCTGCCGCTGCTCTGTGCTACTCGCACCGGCTATCAGAACCTCTGCCAGCTCATCACGCAGTTCAAAATGCGCGAGAAAACCAAGGCCGAAGGCGCGGCTACACGCGACGACCTTGCCCAATATGCAGAAGGCCTCATCTGTCTCACCGGGGGCGATGAAGGCCCGCTCGCCTCCGCATTGGTTAATGGTGGCGAAGCAGCCGGCCGCGCCGTTGTCGACGAACTGGTGCGACTCTTCGGCCGCAAGAACGTCTACATCGAACTTCAGCGCCACCAGGAACGCGAAGAAGAATGGCGCAACCAGGCCGTCCTCCGTATCGCACACTCGCTCCACTTGCCGGTTGTCGCGACGAACGGCGTTCGCTACGCCAAGGCCGTTGATCGTGAAATCCTCGACATCTTTACCGCCATCCGCCACCACGTCGATCTCGACCATGCCGGCCGCCTGCTCGCTCTCAATTCCCAGCGTCATCTGCGTTCTGCCGTGGAGATAGCCTCGCTCTTCCGCGACATTCCCGGTGCCCTTGAAAACACGCTGGAAATTTCCCAGCGTCTGCAATTCAAGCTGAATGACCTGGGTTACGAATTCCCGCGCTATCCCGTTCCCAACGGCGAAACTATGGACAGTTTCCTGCGCAGGCAGGTCGACAAAGGCGCCAGCCTGCGCTATGGTCCCAAAAACGACTGCGCCCTTCTCGCCCGCGCCCGCAGGCAAATCGACCACGAATTGGCTCTCATCGCCAAACTCGGCTTCGCCGGCTATTTCCTCATCGTTTGGGACATAGTCCATTACTGCAAACAGCACGGCATCCTCATCCAGGGCCGCGGTTCGGCGGCCAACTCCGCCGTCTGCTATGCGCTCGAAATCACCGCCATCGATCCCGTCGGCATGGAACTCCTTTTCGAGCGCTTCCTCAGCGAAAACCGCGGCGAGTGGCCCGACATCGACCTCGATCTGCCCTCCGAAGAGAAGCGCGAGCAGGCCATCCAGTACGTCTACCAGCGCTATGGCGAACTGGGCGCCGCCATGACCGCCAACGTCATCACTTATCGCGGCAAATCGGCTGCGCGTGAGGTCGGTAAGGCGCTTGGCTTCGATTCTGAATCCCTCGGCCGGCTGTCGAGCCTCGTCAGCCAGTGGGAATGGCGCGGCGAAAACGACACCATGGCCAACTCCTTCCACCACGCCGGCTTCGACGTCCAGCACCCGCGCATCGCCAAATACCTCCAGCTGTGCGTGCGCCTGCAGGATCTGCCGCGCCACCTCGGCCAACACTCCGGCGGCATGGTCATCTGTCAGGGGCAGCTCAACCAGGTGGTGCCGCTGGAGCGCGCGTCGATGCCCGGCCGTACCGTCGTCCAGTGGGACAAGGAAGACTGCGCGGACCTCGGCATCATCAAGGTCGACCTCCTCGGCCTCGGTATGATGGCCGTCATCAAAGACTGCCTCGAACTGATCCCGGAGCACTATGGCGACCAGGTTGACTTAGCGCAGCTGCCCGAGGACAAAGAGGTCTATGAAGTTTTGCAGCGCGCCGACACTGTCGGCATGTTCCAGATCGAGAGCCGCGCGCAGATGGCCTCGCTGCCGCGCAACTGCCCCGACCACTTCTACGACCTTGTCGTGCAGGTGGCCATCATCCGCCCCGGCCCCATCGTCGGAAAAATGATGCATCCCTACATGCGCCGCCGCCAGAAAAGGGAAGAGGTGACCTATCCGCACCCGTCCCTCGTGCCCGTTCTGCAGCGGACCCTCGGCGTCCCGCTCTTTCAGGAGCAACTCCTTCGCATCGCCATGACCGTCGCCAATTTCACCGGAGCCGAAGCGGAGGAGCTACGCCGGGCCGTCGGCATGCGCCGATCCTGGCAGCGCATGAAAGATCTCGAAGTGAAGCTCCGCCGCGGCATGACCGAAAACGGTCTCGCCGCCAAAACGCAGGACGAAATTGTCCAAGCCATTAGCTCCTTCGCTCTCTACGGGTTTCCCGAGTCCCACGCAGCCAGCTTCGCGCTGCTCGCCTATGCCTCGGCTTACTTCAAAGTGAAATACCTCGCCGCCTTCACTTCCGCCATCCTCAACAATCAGCCAATGGGTTTCTATTCGCCAGCCGTGCTGGTGAAGGACGCGCAGCGCCACGGACTCCGCGTCCGCCCTATCGATGTGCAGGTTTCCGACTGGCCGTGCACCGTTGAACACGATCCAGAGTTGCTGGAGATGGTCACCGTGCCTGTAACAAATACAAATAATTTGTCATTCCGACCGGAGCGCAGCGGAGCGGAGGAACCTGCTTATTCAGAGAATTTGTCATCCCGAGAGGAACATAGCGCTGCCGAGGGGCCTGCTGTTCTTTCCCTCCGACTCGGCCTCGGCTATGCGCGTGGACTTCGTGAAGAAACGGGGAGAGCCATCGCCGCCTCCCGTCGCGAACACGGCCCCTTCCGCTCCGTCGACGATCTTGCTCTGCGTGTGCCTTCGCTGAATCGCAAAGAGATTACGCTCCTCGCCAGTATCGGCGCGCTGAATCACGTCTCCGGCATCGGGCATCGCCGCGACGCGCTCTGGCAGGTGGAGCGCGCCGGCAAACCTGAAGGTCCTCTGCTCACGCATAGTGGGGCGCTGCTGGTCGATTCTCCTGATCCCTCACCGCTGCGGCAGATGACCGCCGAAGAACGCCTCGTCGCCGACTATTCCGGCACGGGCCTCACCACCGGAAAGCACCCGATGGCTTATCGACGCGCCGCCCTGCGCCGCCAGAATGTCCTCACTGCTGAAGAACTGCGTACCCACCGCGATGGCGAGTATGTGCGCGCTGCTGGCTGCGTCATCGCGCGTCAGCGCCCCGGCACCGCGAAGGGATTCATCTTTCTTTCTATGGAAGACGAAACCGGCATCGCCAACGTCATCGTCACACCCCAGATGTACGAGAGCAATCAGGTCACCGTAACCCGTTCACGCTTCTTATTAGTAGAAGGCCCGCTCCAGAACCAGGACAACGTAATCCACGTCAAAGCTGCGCGGCTAACTCCGCTGGCCGATAACTCCGTCGAAGTCCGATCGCATGACTTTCACTGAGCGTGAACTAAGTTAACTCTCGGCTATCTACTAATGAGACTTGCCGGTGCCCAAACTCCCCATCCATTCTCCCCACCGACCCCTCCACATCAATAGCCCGGCAGGCATCCCGCACCACCACAGCCACAAATCCACCCCTCCGCGCATCCAGCGCCGAAAACGCCACGCAGAAGTCATACGCCAGCCCCGCAAAAAACATCCGCTCCAATCCCCGCTCACGGCAATACCCCTGGAGCCCAGTCGCCGTCGTATGGCCGTTCTCGAAAAACGCCGAGTAGGAATCGATCTCCTTTCGAAAGCCCTTCCGCAAAATCAACTCCGCCTGCGGCAACCGCAAATCCGGATGCAACTCCGCACCCCACGTCCCCTGCACGCAATGATCCGGCCACAACCGCTGCTCTCGCCCCGCGACCGACACCACATCGCCCACCTTCCGCCCCGGATAACTCGACGCGAACGAGCAATGTCCCGGCGGATGCCAGTCCTGCGTCAGCAGGATGTGCTCAAAGCGCGGCGCGATCCGATGAATAGCCGGAATAACTTCATCTCCGCCAGCAACCGGCAGCGCCCCGCCAGGACAAAAGTCGTTTTGCACATCGACAACAATCAATGCGTCGTGGCTGGTGATCTCCATGAGGCTACTGTATCTCCCTCACACGACGTTCTCGGCGCTCATCGTGCCGCCGATGCTGAGGTATCGGCTTCCTTCAGCTTCCGATTGAAGAAATCCGCCTCCAGCCTGTACGCCGTCATCCACGAGCGGTGCAGCAGGAATCCGTGAATCTCATCCGGGAAGACGTGCTCCTCGAATGGCGTACCCTGCGCGCGCAACGCTGCCGCCAGCCGCACTGTGTTCGAGAACTGCACGTTGCGGTCATCGTCGCCCTGAATCAGCAGGACCGGCGACCGCCACGTCTTCACGCTTGCCAGCGGCGATGACTCCCACGCAATCCTCGCCGCGTTCGGATCCGCGTTTGGGTTATACGGACCCCAGTTCGTCAGTTCCAGATTCCAGTCGTGCACACCATGAAAATCCACGCCGGCCGCGAACAGATCGGACGCCCGCGCCAGTGCCAGCGCCGTCAGATAACCGCCATAGCTGCCACCCCACACGCCGATCTTCGCGCTGTCCACATCCGGCCGGTTGCGCAGATACAAACCCGCACCCTGCACGTCGTTGAACTCGCTAGCGCCTGCCGCGCCATAATTCAGTGCCTCGCGGAAATCGAGCCCGTATCCAATCCCGCTCCGGTAATTCACCGACAGCACGATGTACCCGAGGCTGGCCAGATACTGATTCTCCGCGTAGGCATTGGAGTAGTAGTCCATGTAATGCCAACCGAGCAGCATTTGCCGCCTCGATCCGCCATGGAAGAACACCAACGCCGGATGCTTCCTGCCATTGTCTGCCGAGGCAGGCAGAAACAGCTGTCCGTGAATCTGCATACCATCCGCCGCCGAAAAGATGACCTGCCGCGGAGTAACCAGTTTCTGTGTCGGGAAATCCGCCGGGATCATCTGCGGGGCAAGATCGTGCATCTCGCCGCCCGATGCCAGGACCGCTGGCCGCAGCGGCAGATGTACATCCGAATGCAGTACCGCCACCGCTCCATTCGGTGCAATCACCGGGATCACTTCAAGTCCCTCGCCATGGGTCAGCTCGCGTGGCGAACCCCCATCCGCGCTTACCTCCCACAAATGCCGACGGTCAATATCATCCTGGTTTGACGAATACACCAGCCGTTTCCGGTCCTTGCTCAGGGCGACGTAGTCCACCTCAAAGCTGCCAGGCGTCAGTTCTGCCGCCGCTCCGCCGCTCGCCCCGACCGAATAGAGATGTACCCACCCATCGCCCTCCCAGGGAAAAACGATGTGGTCGCCCGCGCTCCAGAAAAGCTGTTGGTCCGACTCCATCCCGTGAAACACGCTGCCCGGTCCATCGTGTGCACGCCAGATCTCCCGCCCCTGCCCCGTGACGACATCGGCCACGCGGATGGACCATGGCTGCGCCGTCCGCCGCGGCTTGAAGTCGATTCCCGACGTATCCGGCGGAATCCGCACGAAGGCGATGTGCCGGCTATCCGGGGACCATACCGGCTCACGGTCAATCTCCGTTGACGGGTTCAGATATTGCAGTGAATGATCGGCAAACGAATACACACCCACAAAGCCGTGATCCTCGCGCCCGCTGGTGAATGCCAGGTATTTTCCATCCGGCGACCACAGAAGCGACCCCAGCCCCCCTCGTCCATGGAACAACTGCACCGGTTTCGCTGCCGTATCGCGCAAATCCAGCGTCCAGATCTGATCCTTGCTCAAAAACGCGATGGTGGTGCCGTCCGGCGAAACAGCAGGAGTGCGGCCCTCGGCCAGTCCCCGCGCGTCGCCGCCTCGTTCTGAGACGATCCAGATATCCTGTTCAACACCCTGCGGCAACAGCGCCGGATTCGGCGACGGCTTTTCCGGGAACTCAAAATCCCCGCCGCGCACATAGACGATCCGCTCACCATCCGGCGTCCACGAAATATCCCCGACATCTATGCCATCATCTGCGTCGTCGCTGGTCACGCGGTGTACGGTGTAGGCGGACCCGCTGGCCTCAGCCACCCAGATATTCCGGCGGCCCTCCACATTCGCGACCCACAGGTATCGGTCGCCCTTCGGAGCAGCCTGCAATCCCGAGCAGAAGGGGGCATTCATCACCTGCTGCAGGGTAAAGTTCTGGGCGGCAGCACTCAGCCCGACTAACAGCGCAACTACAGCCACAGCCATCCGTTGAATCATCTGGAGTCCTGAGAATCAGATTTGGCTCATTATCGTGGTCTGTCGCCCCCAAATACAAATCCGCCGCCCGTCTATACTCAGCATTTGTGAGCACTCAACCCAGTTCGCAGCAAGGCGTCGAGCGCCAGCTTGGCTTCTCCTTCGAGTCGCCCGTGTCGCGTCGCATCTGGAAGGTCGGCGATCTGGTCGGTGAGGTGCGCATCCATGTCGAGCGCGAATACGGCGACCTCTGGGTCGAAGGCGAAATTTCCAATCTCCGCTCCGCCCCGTCCGGTCACATCTACTTCACCCTCAAGGATGGCGATGCTCAATTGCCGGCTGTGCTCTTTCGTCGGCAGGCATCGCTGCTCCGCTTTCGTCCCGCCGACGGTCTGCACGTCCTCCTGCGCGGTAAAGTCTCCGTCTATGAGCAGCGCGGCCAGATGCAGCTTGTTGCCGAATTCCTGGAGCCGGTCGGCGCCGGTTCGCTGCAAATCGCCTTCGAACAGCTTAAAGCGCGCCTCGAAGCCCGCGGCCTTTTTGACCCCGGCCGCAAAAAGCCGCTGCCGGCATTTCCGCACTGCGTCGGCATCGTCACCTCGCCCACCGGTGCAGTCATCCGCGACTTCCTCAACATCGTCAACCGCCGTCACGCCGGCCTGCATGTGCTTTTGTATCCCGCGCTGGTGCAGGGCGACGCCGGTGCCGCCGAGGTCGCCGCCGGCATCGCGTATTTCAACCGTACCCGCCAAGCAGACGTCATCGTCATCGCGCGCGGCGGAGGATCCCTGGAGGACCTTGCGCCCTTCAATACCGAATTCCTCGCCGAGGCAATCGCCGCATCGGAGCTGCCGGTTATCTCCGCCATCGGCCACGAAACCGACTTCACCATCGCAGATTTTGTCGCCGACCTGCGCGCGCCTACGCCGTCGGCCGCAGCCGAGCTGGTTACCTCTGCTCTGCACAACATTGCGGAACGAGTGCAAACCCTCGACCATCGCCTGGTGCGTGCCTGCCGCTACCGCCTTATGCAGGCGTCGAGCGCCTTTGGCCGGGTACGCGTCGAGTCGATCCTCATCCGGGAAAAAGATCTGCTCCGCCGCAAACAGCAGCTCGTCGACGATCTGAGCATGCGCATGGAGTCCGTCTTACGCGCGCGCCATCGCAGTTTCGCCGATCGCTTCCAGCAGGTCTCGGTCAGGCTCATGCGCCAGGACGTCGTGTGGCGTATAGGCATCGCCCGCGAGAAGCTCACCGCACTCGAGGCCCGCATGGTTCGGGCGCAGCGCGAGAATCTCCGCGCTCGCCGTGAACGAGAAGCAACGCTGGCCCGTCAGTTGACCGCAATGTCTCCGCTCGCCGTCCTCAGTCGTGGTTACGCGCTCGTATACGACGAGAGTGGTGCTCTCCTGCGAACTACCGAGCATCTGCAGGAGGGACAAACCACCACCACCCGGTTCGCGCACGGTCGCTTGCGAAGCCGCATAATCGAAATTGCGAGAGAAACGCAGGGATCATGAGAAAGCTGTTTGGTACTGACGGTATTCGCGCGGTGGCTGGCGAGGCCCCGCTGGATGCGAAAACGATCTATGCGACCGGCCTTGCGCTGGCGCATCAGGTGAACGGCACGCACCACCACCCCCGCGTCCTGCTGGGCATGGATACGCGCGAGTCGAGCGAATGGATCGCCGCGCTGATGGCTGCGGGCCTCGCGGAGGGGGGCGCCACCGTCGAGAACGCCGGCGTCATCACCACTCCGGCGATTGCGTATCTCGCACGCCGACATGGCTTTTCAGCAGGAGTGGTTATTTCCGCCTCCCACAATCCCTGGCAGGATAACGGCATCAAGATCTTTGGCAGCGATGGTTACAAATTGCCGGACGAAACCGAGATGCGCATCGAGAATGAGATTTTCCGGCGGCTGGAGAACGTCGAGTCGCCGCAGCCCGGCTCTCTGCCTCCTGCCAGCGAACAATATCGCGCAGACTACGAGCAGTTTCTGCGCTCCGCTGTCCCCGGTCTCGACCTCAACGGCCTGCACGTTGTGTTCGACTGTGCCAACGGGGCCGCCTCAGCCATTGCGCACGAGTTCTTTGCCCAGCTCGGCGGGACTATCCATCTCACCCACGCAAGGCCGGATGGCCGCAATATCAACGCGAATTGCGGAGCGCTGCACCCGGAGGTGGTGGCTGCCGAAACCAGGGCTCTCGACGCCGACCTGGGCGTCACCTTCGATGGGGATGCTGACCGTGCCCTCTTCGCTGATGCCAACGGTAAGGTCGTTAACGGCGATGCCGTCATGCTCCTCGCCGCCCGTGACATGCAAAAGCGGGGAATGCTGCGCAACGGCACCGTCGTAGCGACGACGATGTCCAACATGGGCCTCGAGGCGGCTCTGCGCCGCGACGGCATCCGCATGCTGCGCGCTCCCGTGGGCGACAAATACGTCCTCGAGCGCATGCGCCAGGAAGAAGCCTCCCTCGGCGGCGAGCAGTCCGGTCATATCCTCTTCCCGCATCTCGCCACCACCGGCGATGGGCTGCTGACCGCACTGGTGGTGCTCGAAGCTGTCCGTCGCTCCGGCCGCTCACTCCATGAACTCGTGGCTGACCTCAAAGTCTTCCCCCAGGTCATCGTGAACGTCCGCGTTCGTGAGAAGAAGCCGTTCGAAGAAATTGCCACCGTCGCCGATACTATCCGCAATGCTGAAACTGAACTGGCCGAAACTGGCCGGGTCGTCGTGCGCTACTCCGGTACCGAAGCCCTGGCCCGTGTCATGATCGAAGCCGAATCTGAAGAGGCGATGCGCCGCCATGCCGACAGCATCGCCGCAGCGATTCGGAATGAATTGGGAGCGTAGTGCCACCAACCTATCTAGCTGGCCGGCCCTTAGCCAACCGCCTCATCAGCTAACCGCTTCTTAGCTGCGTTACCCGTTACTCCAGATCCCGCCAGTTCGCCCCCACGCCAACATCGGCAACCAGGGGCACGCTCAGCTCGATGACGTGCTCCATCTCATGCTGCACCAGCGTGCGCACCTGTTCTACCTCGGCCTTCGGTACATCGAACACCAGTTCGTCATGCACCTGCAGCGTCATCCGCGTCGCGAGCTTTTCTTCGGCCAGACGCTTGTCGATCCGGATCATCGCCAGTTTGATCAAATCCGCCGCCGTTCCCTGCAACGGCGTGTTGATCGCCGTGCGCTCTGCGAATCCCCGCTGATTCGCGTTGCGGCTCTGAATATCCGGAATGGGCCGGATCCGCCCGAACAGCGTGCGTACCTTCTGCTCGCGCCGCGTTTCTTCCAGCATTCGGTCGATGTACGTACGCACACCCTCGTAGCGCGCGAAATACGTCTCGATGTACAACCGTGCCTCGTGCTGGTCGATCCCCAGTTGTGCCGCGAGCCCAAAAGGCGAAATTCCATACACAATCCCGAAGTTCACCGCCTTGGCCCGATTCCGCGTCTCCTTGCTCATCGTCTCCGCGGGCACCCCGAAAACCTCTGCTGCTGTCAGCGTGTGAATATCCTGCCCCGTCTGGTAAGCCCGCACCAGCAGCGGATCCCCGGAGAAATGCGCCAGCAGCCGTAACTCAATCTGCGAATAGTCCGCCGAAAGCAACACGCAGCCCCGCGCCGCGATAAATGCCGCACGAATCTCCCGGCCGAGTCCCGTCTTGATTGGAATGTTCTGCAAATTCGGATTTGTCGATGAGAGCCGCCCCGTCGCCGTGCCCACCTGATTGAAGGTCGTGTGCACCCGACCTTCCGCATCGCACAGCAGGGGAAGGGAATCGGTGTAATTTGATTTCAGTTTTGCCAGCTGCCGGTATTCAAGCACCATCCGCGGCACATCGTTGTGGACCGCCAGTTCCTCCAGCACATCCTGCGCCGTTGAAATGACCTTCCCCTTGCCGTACTTCAGCGGCCGCGGCAACCCCATCTTATTGAAGAGCACATCGCCCAGCTGCTTTGGTGAATTGATGTTGAAGCGGCAGCCCGCCAGCGCGCAGATCTCCTCACCGAGGCGATGCATGTCCGTCGCCAGCCTCTCCGCCATCTGCCCCAGAGCGCCGGAATCCACACGTACGCCCGTCTGCTCCATTCCCAGCAGCACCCGGACCAATGGCAGATCGATCTCTTTGTATACGCGCCACTCGCCGAGTGAATCGACCTCCTCCCGCATTAGCGCGGCCAGCCCCCGAATCGTGTGCGCGGCTTCGATCAGCTGCTTTTCTCCCGTCTCGCGCAGCGGGCGATCGCTGAATCGCGCCGCGACGTCCGCCAGCCGATGAGTCGCATGGGTAGGATTGATCAGGTACGAATACAGCATGACGTCGTCGCTGGCCCCATGCAGCGTAATTCCCTGGGCCTCCAGCACGCGCAGCGCGCCCTTCAGGTCATGCACCAGTTTCGGAACCGCCGCATCCTCCAGCAAGGCCCGCAGAGACTCGACCGGCAACAGCAATGCAGTATCCGGCGCCGCTGCAACCCCGGCTCGAGCCTCACGCGGAACGGACGGTCCGGCCTTCTCCGCTGCCTCTGCCACGTCCAGCAGCGATAGTGTCCCCTGCGGCTCAGGCTCTTTTTCTTCCAGCGTCTCCGCTTCTGTCTCACCCGCCTGCTCCCTGGCTGCTGCCGCGTCGAAGGTGGGCAGTGCCAGCGCGAACCCTTGCGTCCGCGCCAGCGCAGTAAACGTGGCAATCTGCTCCGCAGTCGGTTCCAGCAGATACTCGGCCGTCGCTGGCAAATCTGCCGGAGCCAGCTCCCGCAGCAGCGTCGTAAATTCCAGCTCTGTAAACAAGGCTCGGCATGCTGCTGTATCCGGCGCCTGCGTCCGCATCGTCTCCGGGTCAAAATCCAGCGGCACCTCACAGTGAATGGTGACCAGCTCCTTGCTCAGCAACACCGCCTCGCGATTATTCTGTAACGATTCCCGATACGTTTTCCGCTTGATCTCCGCTGCACAGTCCAGCGCTTCCTCTACGCTTCCGAACTGCTGGATGATCTCCACCGACCCTTTATCGCCGATCCCCGGCGCGCCGGGAATGTTGTCGATTGTGTCTCCGCGCAGCGCCATCACATCCACAACCTTTTCCGGTGGTACGCCTAGCATCTCGACCACCTTGTCCCGATCGAGGATCAGGTTGTCTTTCACCGGATTCAGGATCTTCACGCGGTCGTTCACCAGCTGCATCATGTCCTTGTCGTTCGAGACCACAAAGACCGGGTGTCCTGCTTCCGCCGCTTTCGATGCCAGCGTCCCGATCACATCGTCGGCTTCAAACCCCTGCGCTTCGAGGATCGGAATCCTAAACACCTCCAGCGCCCGCCGCACATAAGGCAGTTGTTGCGCCAGATCCGGCGGCATCTCCGTGCGGTTTGCCTTATATCCGCCGTACTCAACGGCCTCAAAGGTCTGCGTCTCCGATGAAAACTTCCGCAGCGTCATCGACCGCGCCCGCTCGTCGCGAAATACCGGCCCGCTCACATCGAAGACCGCGGCAAAATACTCCGGCGAAAAATCGCGCCGCAGCTTATTGATCATGTTTACGAAGACATAAGTCGCCGCGGTTGGCACTCCGGTGCGCGTTGACATCGGCCTCTGTCGCTGCATCGCGTGATAAGCGCGAAAGATGAAGGACATTGCGTCAAGCAGAAAAACCGCGGATTTGCTGGATTCGGAAGGCATCAGGTTTCGAGTTTACCGCTTCGGCTCTGCGCTCGGGAGCAGCAGCCGGAGCCAACCTGACCCGATACAGCCTGCCGCTATAATCCTCCGTTACGGAGATCTTCATGATCCATCGTCTTTTGGCCCTTGCCCTGTTTACGGCCTCTGTCATAGCCTGCTTCGCACAGACCATCACCCAGAAGCCCCTCAGCGCCGTGCCTTATTCTCCCAGTCTTGACCTCAACGACATGGATCGCACTGCCGACCCCTGTGTCGACTTCTATCAGTACGTCTGTGGCGAGTGGATGAAGAACAATCCCATCCCCTCGGACGAAGCCGCCTGGAGCGTCTACGCAAAATTGGCGAACGACAACCAGCAGTTCCTGTGGGGCATCCTCGAACAGGACGCGAAGCGAACCGACCGCACTCCGGTCCAGCAGAAGATCGGTGATTACTTCGCCGCCTGCATGGATACCGACGCCATCAATGCCCGCGGCCTCGCTCCGCTGCAGCCGGAACTCGACCGCATCGCTGCCATCCGGAACCGCGACCAACTCGCCGCATTCCTGCGCGAGGGCGCCGACCGTCGTGGCCTCTACTTCTTCTCCGCCGGATCGGAGCAGGACCCTAAGAATGCGAACATGATGATCGTCGGTATTTCGGCCGGCGGCCTTGGCCTTCCCGATCGCGACTACTACACGAAGACCGACGAGAAGAGTGCCGAAACCCGTCAAAAGTACGTCGCTTACATGGCGCATCTCCTGGTGCTGGCCGGTGAGTCGCAGTCCCAGGCCGATCACGACGCTGCCGCCACCATGCGAATCGAGACCGCGCTGGCCAATGCCTCCCTCACGCGCGTGGAACGGCGCAATCCCTACAACCTCTATCACCCTATGAAGATTGGCGATGTCGAAACGCTCGCCCCGGACCTACAAATCAGCGCTTACCTGCTGCAGGAGCATATTCCCCCGGCCACCCTCTCCAACGTCGATGTGGCCCAGCCGAAGTTCCTCGCCGCGCTTCAGACCGAACTGGCCAATGAGCCGCTTGACGAGCTGAAAGCCTACCTCCGCATTCATGCTCTGAATGCCGCGGCAACCAGCCTCTCCAGCAACTTTGAAGATGCGCACTTCGCTTTCTATTCCAGATATCTGCGCGGTGTTCCACAAATGCAGGCCCGCTGGAAGCGCTGCGAAGCGCAGGTGGATCACTACCTCGGTGAAGCCCTTGGCCAGGAATTTGTCGCCCGCAACTTCACGCCCCAGACCAAACAAAGGGTCCTCACCATGACCGAGCAGATTGAGCAGGCCATGCAGCACGAGATCGAGAACCTTGACTGGATGAGTCCCGCCACAAAAAAGCAGGCAATCGCCAAGCTCCACATGGTGCGTAATAAGATTGGCTACCCCGATAAGTGGCGTGATTATTCATCCCTCACCATCGAGCACAGCGACCATTTCGGCAACGTGCAGCGCTCCCATGTCTTCGAGGAGAAGCGCGACTGGGCCAAGGTGGGTAAGCCGGTGGACCGCACCGAGTGGGCCATGACTCCACCCACCGTCAATGCCTACTACGATCCGCAGATGAACGACATTAATTTCCCGGCCGGCGTGCTGCAGCCGCCGCTCTATGATCCCAAAGAGGACGATGCCCCGAACTATGGCGACACCGGCGGCACCATCGGCCACGAGCTTACCCATGCCTTCGATGATGAAGGCCGTCAGTTCGATGGGGAAGGGAATCTGCGCGACTGGTGGACGCCCGCGGACGCGAAAGGCTTTGAGGAGCACATCGGCTGCCTGCGCGATCAGTACGCGGGTTACACCGTCGTCGATCAGATCCACATCAACTCAAAGCTCACCAGCGGCGAAGATGTCGCCGATCTTGGCGGAACGCTTATCGCTTACAACGCCTGGAAGCAGGAAACGCAGGGCTGGCATCTCCAGCCCAAAGACGGCTTCACGCCCGATCAGCGCTTCTTCATAGGCTACGCGCAGTGGGCCTGTGAGAATGTGCGTCCCGAAGACCTGCGGGTCAACGCTATCACCGATCCGCATTCCCCCGGCAAGTACCGCGTCAACGGCATCGTCTCCGACCTGCCGCAGTTCGCGCAGGCCTTCGGATGCAAAGCCAACCAACCTATGGTCAGAGCGAAGGTGTGCAAAATCTGGTGAAGTAGAGTAACGGTTCGTCTGCCCCGGACTCGCATTCCAAACCGGTTACCGGCGCGAAGTGCCTCCGCCTGGACGGCTAGTCCTAAGCAATAAACATACAATCCCCATATGAAAAAAAGCGGTATCGCGCCTCGACCGCGTGCCGGTAACCCGCCAGCACCCGCTCCCTTCCCGCAAACGCGCTCACCAGCATCAGCAGCGTCGACTGAGGCAGATGGAAGTTGGTCAGCAAAGCCCCCACCATGCGAAATGCAAATCCCGGCGAGATAAAGATGCTCGTCGTCCCCGAATGCGGCGCGAAACCCCCGCCCTCGCGAGCGCCGTGCTCCGCCACATGTTCCAGCGTCCGCACCGTGGTCGTTCCTGCCGCAACGACCCGCCGACCCTCCCGCTTTGCTGCATTCACCGCTGTCGCTGTCTCGGGAGAGATCGTGTAGCGCTCGGCATGCAGGCGCACCTCCTCCACCCGGTCCACACGCACCGGCTGAAATGTTCCCAGCCCCACGTGCAGCGTCACATACGCGACCTCAACCCCCCGCTCCCGAATCGCGCTCAGAATCTCCGGCGTAAAGTGCAGCCCCGCCGTTGGTGCCGCCACCGATCCCCGTTCGCGCGCATACACCGTCTGGTAACGTTCACGGTCGCCCGGCTCATCCTCGCGGTGGATGTATGGCGGCAGCGGCATGTGCCCCAGCTTCTCGACCGCGCCGAAGAAATCTTCGACCGGTCGGAACCGCAGCGTCCGCTCGCCGAACTCTCGGTGCGCGATCACCTCTGCCTCCAGTTCGCCATCGCCGAAATGCAGCACTTCGCCCGGCAGCACCTTGCGCCCCGGCCGTACCAGCGCCTTCCATTCCCATTCGGAAATCTGCTCGGCCAGCAGCACCTGCACCCGTCCGCTGACCCGATGATTTGCCTGCGTGTGCAGTCCCGCGCGATGCGCAAAGAGCCGCGCTGGAATGACCCGGCTGTCGTTCAGCACCAGCAGATCGCCGGGCCGCAGCATCTCCGGCAGCTCGCGAAACTGCCGGTCCTGCCACGCGCCGGTCGCCCGATCCAGCGCCAGCATGCGTGCGGCTGCCCGCTCCGCCGGAGGCTCCTGCGCAATCAGTTCTTCCGGAAGATGGAAGTCAAAATCGGAAACCAGCACTGAGCCGATTCTACTGTGCGCGCGCACGCGCCAGATGCTGTTCTGCCCGCAACCGCGCCCGTTCCAGCGTATCGTTCAGTTCCTTGCGCCTGGCTTCCAGCGCATCCGCATCCGCACCGGCAACTGGCGGAGTGACCGCCCTCGCCCAGCTCACCACCACTTTTGAAAACGGCTTCGGCACCAGGAATCGATCCCACGACCGCACGGTCCACGCCCGCTCCGGCAGCAGATAGAAGCAGGCCATGGGCTGCCCAGTCATCTGTGCCAGCTTCACCGGCCCAATCTTCGTCTGGTAAATCGGCCCCCGCGGTCCATCCGCCGTAAACACTACCGGGAACCCGGACGTCAGAACGTCTCGCAGTGCGATCAGCCCCGCCGCTCCACCCCGCGAGCTCGATCCCCGCACGCTGTTGTAGCCCAGTAAACCCAGCGTCCGCGCGATCAGCTCGCCATCAAAGCTGTGGCTGATCAGGATCGAGCAGCGAAATTTCCTGAAATACCATGCTGCCGGTAGGGTACAGCGATGCCAGAAACAAAAGATGCCCTTCGCCGGAGGGGTCGCCGGCACAGCTCCCTCTTCGGCAATCACCTCAAAGCGCAGCGTCATCCCGATAACCGCGAGCACCAGCGCTGTCAGCCGGGGCACAATCCAAAGCGCGACGCGCTGGCTAAGGGTGAAGGAACGGGTCACTGCTCCCGATTGTAGCCAGACGGCGCTTTCGCTCTGCTCCGGCGCCTCCCAGTAAAACCGAGCGATCGCTTCCTGAGGCTTTCCCCTGGAAGGCCCGAAGCAGCCGTCCCGGCGACGCCGCCCGTTACCATTGACCAACGCCCCGGCATCAAATTCTGCCCCGTTCGTGGTACAGCATCTGCCTCCGTAAAGGCTGAAGATGAGACGATAGCTTGCACTGTGGAGTTCTTCCGTGTCGCCAGTCAGATGAGACGCAGCCTCCTGTTCCTCCTGTGCCTCTTTGCCTTCGCTGGGGCAAATCAGGCGCAGACAATCCGTTTCACGTCGGCACCTGTCACCGCGGCGGCCACCGGGGCGCAGCTCGCTCAGGTGACCCTCTCACCCGGCTATCAATCTTCGAATCCAGGCGTTGTCGCCTCCGTCGCCGCGGTTGTGGGTCCCGCCAGCGGCACTGGCCCCACCCCCACCGGCACCATTATCTTTGTCGATAATTACGACAACTCTACGACTCAGATCGGTAATGCTGTCACCCTGAACGCCGGGCAGCTCACCGACGGTTGGAACACGCTTGCCGTCGGCAGCCACAGCATCTCTGGCCAGTACAGCGGCGACAGCAACTATGGCCCGGTCAGCTCCAGCCCGGTAACGATCCTCATCGAGAAGTTCACCCCTGCCCTTACCCTCATTGTCTCCAGCAGCACCGCTGCTGTCGGCGGTACCGTCACGGCTATGGCGACCATCAGTTCCAGCCAACTCACTTCGCCCACCGGCAGCGTCACCTTCACCCTCGACAACAACACGGCCGGCATTGCGACGCTGAACGGCACGAGTCCCACTTATACCGCGACCCAGAGCATCACCATCTCCACCGGCGGAACCCACAGTATTGGCGCCAGCTACAGCGGCGATGCGAATTACAGCTCGGCGACGGCTTCGCCCGTCAGCGTCAGCACCGGCAAAAGCGCCACCGTGACCACCCTCACCGCAACGCCCACCACCCTGACCGCCGGAACAGCCGAAACACTGACCGCCAGCATCGCCCCCGCAACCGCGACGTCTGGATCAAGCAATATTACCGGGACCGTCACCTTCTACGACGGAACAACAGCGCTTGGCATCCCTGTCACGGTTGCCTCGAATCAGGCCGTCCTGACGGGCGTAAGCCTCAGCGCCACTGTCTCGCACAGTATCACCGCCGTCTATGCAGGCGACACGAACTGGCTGGGCAGCACCTCGAGCCCGCTGGTTCTCAGCTCTGCCGGCACTGTCTCGACGGTCTCTCTCAGCGTCTCGAATCCGGTCGCTCTGGCCGGAACGGTCGTCGCTTTCACGGCCACCGTCACTGGCACGGCAACGACCAGCAGCGGCAATCCGGTCATTCCTACCGGCACGGTTACTTTCTATGACGGCAACACCTCGATCGGGGAAGCGACCCTACAGAACGTCAGCGGCACCGCGACCGCCTCCTTCAATACCTCAACCCTCAGCGGCGGCTCGCATCAGATCACGGCCCACTACGCCGGCGACACGAACTTCAAGCCTGGTGTTTCCCCAGCCGTCACCATCGCCATCGAGGCGTTCTCCATTACGCCCAGCGCCACCAGCCTCACCCTCCACCAGGGGCAGTCCGGCACCATAACCTAT
Organism: uncultured Acidobacteriota bacterium; assembly: GCA_963825195.1. GTDB lineage: Bacteria > Acidobacteriota > Terriglobia > Terriglobales > Acidobacteriaceae > Palsa-343. Next base: position 2,292,907 of record CAWGSD010000001.1, on the reverse strand, counting down.
ACCGTCGCCGACGCGACCGGCGTCAGCACTGCCATCCAGTTCGGCTGCAATCCGCCGGCAAACACATTCACCACCTGCACCTTCGCTCCCACATCAGTCGCGGGCAACGGCGAGACAACGCTGACGATCGCAACATCGTCGCCCAATGAGACATCAGCGGATCTACGTCTCCTCACCAGCCAGGGAAGCGCCCTCGCCTGCGTGCTCCTCTGTTGCACCTCGTTCGGCGCCCGCCTCCGCCGGAGCATCGGCTCTCGGATTTACCTTCTGTTGCCTCTGCTTTTGTTCGGGATCGCGCTCGTTGGGTGCGGCGGTGGCTCTTCGTCGAGTCACCTTTCGAGCACTCCCACCCCGCCGGGCACGCAGGTCTTCGAGGTCATCACGTCCACCTCGGTCAATAGTCAGACCGTCGAGCAGGATACTTACGTCAGTGTCAACGTGCTGCCGGCGTCCTGATCAGCGAAGGAATCAGCGCCCTGAGAAGCACCAGCCAGACCGTTACTGTCCAGAGGGCGTCACCGGCACCGGCGCATTCTTCGGTGTCGCGATGTACCCCTGCACTTCATTCTTCGAAATGTTGTTCACCACCAGCTCGTACAGCATGTGATCCTTCCCCGTGTAGAACTGGATCGGCTCATCAAGGGTGCGGTCCTTCTTCTGAATCTCTTTATCGTCGGCGAAGACCACCAGTGTAAACCTGCTGTGCTTCGTATCGGCCTTCTTCAGTTCCAGCGCCACCGTGGAGACAGCCTGCTTCTTCCCCTTGTTCAACGTGAACTCGTAGAAGTTACGGTCGCCCCGGTGCTTCAGGATGTCCAGTTCCTTCCCATTGGTCGCGATCAACCCGCTCTGGATGCCCATGTCGCCCTTCATGGACTGCAGCTGCGCCTCGGTGTTCTGCAGTTCCGTTTTAGCGGCGGTCAGGTCGGTTTTCACGCCCCCTACATCGGTCTTCACACTGGAAACGTCGCTTGAAACCGTGCTGATCTGCTGCCGCGCGGCGGCCTGCTCGCCCTCCAACCGCTTCGCATCTGCCTGTTGGCGGCGTAGCAGATCCTGCGCTCGCTCCTCCAGTTGCTTCTGGGTCAGGCCCAGGGAGTGTCCCAGCGTTTCCGTCGTCACCCGCAACCGTGCGTTCGTCTCATTCAGCGCAGCCGCCAGTTTCTGGTTCTGTTGCTGCGCCGAAGCCACCTGCGCCTCCGCATGGGTCAGCCGCCCTGCCAGCGAATAGCTCCAGATCAACCCCGCCAGCGCGCACAGCACGGCGATTGCCAGCAACGCAACGAGCAGCCCGGAGTAGGTCCGCTGCTCTTGCGCAACCGGAACTTCCTGTGTCTGAATCGGTCCATCCTGCATGGAATTCCCCTCTTTCTTCCCGGGAATTAATGAAGCAGAAGCCTACCCTGTTTTGCGCCGCGCTGCAAATGCCCTTCGTGTCCATCCATTGCTCGGTCGGTGCATCTCTCCGCCGCAGGAGATAATCTATTTCTTATGCCGCGCTACCAGTATCGTGAGATTGAGCCGACCCGCGAAGCCAAAGAAGTCTTCACCCGCTGGATCGACTATCTCGACGACGAGTTCTCCCGGCACAAAAACGTCGCCCTGCGCGGCGAAATTGTCCGCGACAATCTCCACCAGCTCATGCTCGCGCGCCCCCACGGCGGTCGCCTGAACTTCACCCTTGCCACCGAGCTGCCGTTCAATGTCCTCCAGCTCTCACTCGACCCGGCCAACGTGACCCTCGAGCCCGAATACTACGGCGACATTGACGCCCAGCGTTATGCGCTCATCAAACCGCTGGTGTGGTTCTGGCGTATGTTCGACCGCTCTCCCGTCGCACTCAACCACTGGCTCGGGTTCCGGCTCCGCTCCATGCTGGGGAAGCACATCTTCAAGAGCATCGGCCGCAACGTGAAGATCTACCACGGCGTCGAGTTCACCTTCGGCTACAATCTCACCCTCGAAGACGACGTGATCATCCATAACCACGTCCTGCTCGATGATCGCGGCGAGCTCATCGTCCACAAAGGTACCTCCGTCTCCGAACATGCCGCGGTTTTCTCACACGCCCACGATCCTGTCGAAGCCTGCATCATCGAGCATCGCCGCACCGAAGTCGGTCCCGCCGCTCGCGTCACCTATCGCTCTCTGGTCATGCCCGGCGTACGTATAGGTGAAGATGCCATGCTCGGCGCCCAGGCTGTGGCCACGCACGATGTCGAGCCGCACAGCATCGCCGGCGGCATTCCCGCGCACAAAATCAAAGCCAAGAAAGAAGCGACGCGTCTCAGCGAGGACTCCGGGACCGGCCCCTGCGCTGAACTGCCACCCAACGAGTAAGGTGCTCCAGCGTGGAGTCGCCCTCGCAGGAGAGTGCGAATCGAAGGGAGCATTGTCACCGTGCGCCTATTGACGGGCTGCCCTGAACGAGCCCCTGCGAAGCAAGACCGAGCCGAACGGAGCCAGCCCTGAGCAAGTCCCTGCCAAGCAAGGGGCGAGCCGAACGGGTGATACCATCAAAACGATTCCGATGGATCAATTTCACCTCATCATTGCGATCTTTGAGTTCGCTGTGCTCGTCTTCTCCCTCAGCATCCACGAGGCTGCGCACGGATGGATGGCTAATCGCCTCGGCGATCCCACCGCCAAAATGCTGGGCCGCGTCACCCTGAATCCCATCAAGCACATCGATCCCATCGGGACCCTCCTCGTTCCCGGCATCATGCTTTTCATGCCCGGCTACGGCCGCTTTCTCATCGGCTGGGCCAAGCCCACCCCGGTCACTACGCGCAATTTCAAAAATGTCACCCGCGATGACATCCTTACTACCGTCGCCGGTCCCGTCAGCAACGTGCTGGCCGCGCTGGTGGCTACGCTGGTTCTGCTGCTGCTTTCGAGGTTCAGCCCCAACGGGGAGAACATCGTGCACCAGCTTGCAGGGTCCGGCATGCTCGATCCCAGCCTGATCGCCTCGAGCCCCACGCTTTTTCCGCTGGCTCTTCTCTTTTATATGGCGATGACCCTCAACCTCATCCTCGCGGCCTTCAATCTGCTGCCGCTGCCTCCGCTCGATGGGTCACATGTTTTCCGCCACATGCTGCCTTACAAGGCCCTGCGGCTTTATGACTCTCTCGGCATTTTCAGTCTTATTCTCATCCTGTTCGTCGGTGGGCGGGTGGTAGGCATGATCGTCAGCCCCGCGCTGGATGTCATCAATGGCATACTGCTGACGTTCTAAATTCAGGAGTGACAACGGGAGGCAAGCGGATGCTCCGTAACTGGATTCTCCTGGGCCCTCTCTTCATTGGTTTCATTTCCGCCACAAGTGCCCCCGGCCAGACGCCGGGACCCGCGAAACATCCCTTTACGGCCAAAGACTGGGCCGCGTTGCACAGCGCTGCCACCTTAGCGGTATCCCCGGACGGTACCATTCTCTACCTCGTCACCTTCGGTGGCGAGAAGGGTCCGACGCATCGTGAATGGTGGACCGTCTCCCCCGACGGCGCCCATCCCCATAAACTCGATTTGCCTGAAGGCTTCGCGCCCATGGGCTTCACAAGGGACGGTCGAAGCCTTTATGGCACGTGGAAGGTCAACGACCTCCAGCAGTTCGCCATCCTGCCTGTCAGGGACGGCAAAGGCGCCGCCGTGCCTTCGACCGTCGTGCTGCTGCCCCGCGGTATCGACTCCGCCCTGCCGTCGCCGCAGGGCACACCGTTCGCCATCGTTGCCGATCCGCGCCCGCCAGACCCGCTGGCCGAAGTCCGCCATGTGCACGAACCGGACGAGTCCAGCATCTACGTCGTGAACGCCGACGGGACCGACGGGTCCTGGTGGTGCTCCCGTCTTAAATATGTTTCGGCGAGTGTGCTGGGCGGCGGTGCCGGAGCGCTGGCGTGGGATGCCGATGGCCAGTCGGTTGCCGCCTTGTCCGATCTGCCGCGTATCGGCCACCACAGCGTCAGCACAGCGATCGATGTATGCTCCGCCTCCGGAGCCCGGCACATTACCGACATTCCGAATACCGTTGCCGGCATCGCCTGGGCCAACCGTGGCCATGACCTTGCCTTTCTCTCTACGAAATCCGCCGTGCTCACCCCGGAGCATGTCTGGACCGTCTCCGTTGACGGCGGCCCCGCCGAGGATCGCACACCTGCTCTCCAGGGCACCGCGCTGGATCTGACCGGCGATGTTACCGGTCACGCCTGGGTGCTGCTCGACCGTGGTGTCCGCAACGAGATCGATGAGTTTCGAGACGGCGTTCTGAAACCCGTCTGGCGCTGGCCCGAAGGCGTCCTGGCTGGCCTTCCGGTCAGTTCCCCCTATCGGGATACGAGTCATCAGGTAGCCCTCACGGTCGGCGATCCCGAACACACGCGCAATGTCGCTGTCCCAGATGGGGATCGCCTCCGCAGGATTACTCAGGAGAGCGACGCGCAGCTTACCTCGGTTGAATTAGGAACCGTGCGCGATGTGCACTGGAAAAGCAAAGAGGGAATTGAACTCGAAGGCATTGCAACCTTCCCGGCGGGCTACACTGAGGGGCAGAAATACAAATTTCTGGTCCTGCCCCACGGCGGTCCCGAAGCCAACGACGATCTCTCCTTCGATCCTCTCTCGCGCACCATCGCCGGCCTCGGTTATGTCGTCCTGCAGCCTGAATATCGCGGCTCAACGGGCTACGGCGCCGATTTTCTTGCCGCCATCTACCAGCACTTTGGCGACCGCGCTTATCAGGACGTCGACAGCGCCACCGATTATGCCATCGCTCAGGGCTGGGCCGATCCCAACCGCCTCGCCATCTTCGGCTGGAGTGCCGGCGGCTTCATGACCTCCTGGACCGTGACCCAAACCGGCCGCTACAAGGCCGCCATCGAGGGCGCCGGCATTACCGACTGGGCGCCGTTCCTGTGGACCAGCGACATCCAGCAGATTGACTATGACGCACGCTGGACCGACGAGGATCCCGAGGCCTTTCGCAAATTTTCCGCCGTCGACTTCGCTAGAAACGTAACAACGCCCCTGCTGATTCTGCATGGTGAAGCCGACCAGCGCGTGCCCACCTTTCAGGGCATTGAATACTTTCAGATCCTGGCCGCGCGCGACAAAACCGTCCGCCTCGTCACCTATCCAGGTTCACCGCACTTTCCCACCCTCTGGGAACAACGTCTTAACGTCATGCAGGAAGTCGCCGACTGGCTGGCGAAATATAACCCGTGACGATCAGAGAATTGGTCTGGAAGACGGCGGAAATCCTCATTAGAGAGTCCTGGGGAAGGGCAGCGGAACTGTGAACCTCAAAAAACATGCGGTCCTTCATTTTTCTGTAACAATTGCTGTGCTCTTAGTCCTCACGGGCGCCGCAATCCGCCGCGCCCCCTCCGAGCAGCACTCCTTCCGCGCTGCAGACGGCCAGTTTCTTCTCGACGGCAAGCCCTTCCGCATCATCTCCGGCTCCATGCACTATCCGCGCATTCCGCGTGCCTATTGGCGCGACCGGTTCCGCATGGCAAAAGCCATGGGTCTCAATACCGTCACTATGTACGTCTTCTGGAACGAGCATGAGCCCCGCCCCGGCGACTACGATTTCTCAGGCAGTCTCGACACCGCCGAGTTTATCCGCGAGGCGCAGCGGGAAGGCCTCTACGTCATCCTCCGTCCCGGTCCCTACATTTGCGCCGAGTGGGAATTTGGCGGCTATCCTGCCTGGCTCCTGAAAGACCCCATCATGCAGGTGCGCTCGCGCGATCCAAAGTTCCTTGCCGCCGCGCGACGCTGGCTGCTCCGCCTCGGACAGGAGGTGGCGCCCCTCCAGATCGGTAATGGCGGCCCCATTATCGCCATCCAGCTCGAAAACGAATACGGCAGCTACGGCGACGACCACCAGTACATGGAAGACATTCACCATATGCTGCTCGATGCCGGGTTCACCAAAGCCCAGCTCTTTACCGCCGATGGCCCAGAGCAGCTCCCGCGTGGCAGCCTGCCCGAGCTTCCCGCGGTCATCAATTTCGGCCCCGGCGCAGCGCGGCAGTCGTTTGCGATGCTGAAGAAGCTGAGGCCTCAGGGTCCCTGGATGACCGGCGAGTACTGGGATGGCTGGTTCGATCACTGGGGCGCGCCGCATGCAAAGACCAATGCCCAGCAGCAGGCTGACGAACTCGACTGGATGCTCCGCCAGGGCTACTCAGTCAGCATCTACATGTTTCACGGCGGCACCAGCTTCGGCTGGATGAATGGCGCCAATTCCAATGGCAAAAACTACGAGCCTGACGTCACCAGCTACGACTACGACGCCGTGCTCGACGAGAGCGGCCATCCCACTCCGAAGTACTACATGTTCCGCAACGTCATCGAACGCGACACCGGCGTGACGCCTCCGCCTGTTCCCGCCGCGCCGTCAGCGGCTGCTATACCCGCCTTCACGCTCGACCACGCCGCTTCTCTTTGGAGCAACCTGCCGGCCCCTATGCATTCCGATCAGCCCCTCACTATGGAACAGATGGATCAGGCGTACGGCTACGTGCTCTATCGCACCAACGTCTCCGGACCAGTCAACGGCGACCTCGCCATCGGGGCGGTCCACGACTATGCCCAGGTGTATCTCGATGGCAAACTCGCCGGCGCCATCGACCGCCGGCTGAACCAGACCTCGCTGCCGCTCCATATCAGCTCACCGCAGGCTCGCCTCGACATCCTCCTCGAGAACACCGGCCGCGTAAACTTCGGGCCTGCATTGCCTGGTGAACGGGTCGGGCTTCTCGATGGTGTTCAGCTTGCCGGCAATCCTCTTACCGGGTGGGACAACTATTCGCTTCCGATGCTGACACCGGACAAACTCACCTTCATCGGCGAGCCATGCAGCGGACCCTGCTTTTATACGGCCAACTTCACCGTTGATCACCCGGCCGACACATTCCTCGACACCAGCGCTTTCGGCAAAGGAACGGTCTGGATCAACGGCCGGCCACTGGGCCGCTTCTGGCACATTGGCCCGCAGCAGGCGCTCTACCTTCCCGCGCCGTGGCTGAAATCCGGCACCAACGAGGTCGTCGTCTTCGATATCGAAGGGGCCCCAGACCGCGAGCTACGCGGCCTCGATCACCCGGAGCTCAATACTCCCGTTGGAAAGCACTGACCCGGCTGTGCCACCCCAGCCATTCATGAATCCGCCTCCACACATGCTGCATATTTATTTATGAGGAGCCACACTGAATGACTCAATCCCATGGGTGGGCCGCCCAAAGCGCCACCACTCCGCTTGCACCTTTTCGCTTTTCCCGCCGCGATCCTCGTGAAAATGATGTCCTTGTCGATGTCCAGTTCTGCGGTGTTTGCCACTCCGACATCCACTTCGTCCGCAATGAATGGGGCAATGCTGTCTACCCCGTCGTCCCCGGCCACGAAATCATCGGGCGCGTCACGGCTATCGGTTCCTCTGTTTCGAAGTTCAAGCCCGGCGAACTGGTCGGTGTCGGTGTGATCATCGATTCGTGCCGCACCTGTGTCAGCTGCAAAGCCGGAGAGGAGCAGTACTGCGACGTCGGCGCGACTCTCACCTACGGAGTCCCCGACCGCTACGGCGATATTACCCAGGGCGGCTACTCCAACAACATCGTGGTGGACCAGCACTTCGTCCATGCTGTCTCCAGCAAGCTCAATCCCGCCGGAATCGCCCCGCTGCTCTGCGCCGGCATCACCACGTACTCGCCTCTGCGTCACTGGCAGGTTGGTCCCAATAAGAAGGTCGGCGTGATCGGCCTTGGCGGTCTCGGGCACATGGCGCTTAAGTTCGCTCACTCCTTCGGTGCGCACGTCGTGCAGTTCACTACCTCAGAGTCCAAAATTGCCGACGCCAGGCGCCTTGGTGCCGACGAAGTCGTCCTCTCCAAAGATCCCGACGCGATGAAGAAGCAGGCTGGCAGCTTCGACTTCATCCTGGACACCGTCTCCGCACCGCACGATGTTAACCCGTATCTCGAAGCGCTGAAGCGTGATGCGACCTACGCCCAGGTAGGATTGCCCGACCAGCCGCCCGTCATCAACATGGGCCATCTGCTTTTCCGCCGCCGCAACATGTCGGGCTCCATCATTGGCGGTATGGCCGAGACCCAACAGATGCTCGACTACTGTGCCGAAAAGAACATCACCGCCGACGTCGAGGTCATCCCCATCCAGCAAATCAACGAAGCGTTCGGGCGCGTTGTAAAAGCCGACGTGAAATACCGCTTCGTCATCGATATGGCTTCCCTCAACCGGGTGTAAATACCCCCTCAAAAGTTATCGGGGAGGAACCGAAAGGCTCCTCCCCGAAGGGTTCTGATCCCTCTTCGCTCTACCACCAGTGGCGCTTCTGGGCCTGAGCCGTCTTCGGCTCGTCGAAACGATGCCCCATTCGATAGACGACACCCACCGAGATCGCAAACTGCTCCTTTAGCCCCGCTCCGCCAAAATTGGTCAGCGTAGCATCCGGCGCGATCCGGAAGACCAGCCGCGGCGAGCGGTTCAGATCGATCGACCCTCCGAACGCACCGCCGAACGCCAACTGGTTTGAGAACAGCCCCAGCGAGGCCGGATTCACGTTGCCGATCCCATGCTGGAAATCACCATACGCGCCGCCCACAAATGCGTGCAGCATCATGGCCGCATGCTCATTGCTCAGCGCGCGATACTCCGGCCCCGCGAGGAACATATGCTCGCTCACGAAAGGCCCCTGAATTGAACCGCCATTAGGCCCGCTTCCCGTGCAACTGCCGCAGTTCGGAGCTACGCCGCTGGTCCCGTAATAGCCACGTACATTCACGCCCGCGCCCCACTTCCGGTTGAACTCTCGCGCCGCGCGCGCGTCGAAGCCGCCCAGGTTCGCCCCCTGCAGCAAATTCGGTCCCGCGTCAAAGTGCGAATAAGCGAAGCCACCGTAAATTTCCCAGGGGTAGTCGTATCGAACGCCCGCCAGCGGCGCCGGCGCCGGTAACGGCGGATGCGATGGCGGGCTCACCACCTGTCCATGCGCCCCTGCTCCCGAAAAACACATCACAGCGGCGATCGCCGCCCCGGCCACCCAGCAACTTCTCTTGCCCTTCAACAGACGAAACCTCCACCCGCCATCATCGGAAACTCGCAGAAACTGTATCCGTAAACTTCCAATTTACATGGCCCGCCCGCATTCTGTCCGCTGTACCCACCCCGTCGTGCGCTCCTGTACTCTGAGAAGGCATGACGTCTCCTTCCGGCATGTCAGACCAGACTTTCGATTCCCTCGAAGCCATGATGCAGGCCAGGGCTCAGGAGGCCGTTCGTTTGGCCGCCCGCGACCATGGCATGACCCTCGACTATTCTCCGGAATCTCTGCCCTGTCTCGAGACGATTCTCTCTGCGCGCGGTCCTGTCCCCGATTCCGAGCAGGAGAAGGTGACCCTGCTCTGGGATGCTTACTACGGTGAAGTCTTCCGCCGCCGCTACTCAGCCGACTGGATCATGGCAGTGTATCCCGGTCAACTCAACTCCGGACGGTCGGATGCCGGCGCCGAATTGGCCATGCCTGCTCTCGATGCGAACGGCTCGCACATCTATCCGCTCCTAAAGGTCTTCCGCCGCCTTACCCTCGGGCCCAGCGAGGATCTTGCCGCCTTCTACGACAAAATAGCGGGCGCCCTCGACGCCCGTACGAGCAGCGAAAACCCTCGCAGATAACAAAGGCCAGCATCACGCCGGCCTTCCAGGGATCGCAGACACCCATTGGCTATGACGTCTTTCCGATGCACACCTCACACCCGCAGTGCCGCCGCAGATAGTCCCAGGAGTAGATCCCGCTGCTGTGCCCGTCGTTCCACTTGAAGCTGATCGCGTAATTGCCCACCGGACTGGCCGACTCTGGCCGCGGGGGCGCCTGATACATGGGCAGCAGTGAAGCCGGCTTTGACTTCGCTTCACCCGGCTCGCGCCCCTGTGCCTCTCTCTCCTCATGGCACGTGGCGCATGGACACGCATCACGCAGCCACGCAAAACTCCAGCGGCTCTTGTGCCCGTCCTTCCAGTCGATCTCCAGTCCCTGCCCGCTGCTCTGATGCACCCGCACCTTCGCCGGCGTGATTGCATCGCGCGGCAGTTCCGTCTCTGGCGCGCGACGCGCCTCTTCCGCGCTCACCAGACGAATCCCTTCGTGACTCATAGTCCTCTGCCGATGGCCGCCAGGCGGACTGTCATCCGCCAACCGATGCCTTGGCTGATTGCATCTCAGCTAACTGCTTCTTAGCTGCTCTCTACGCCGACTGCAAAAACGCCACCGACTGCAGGCTCGTCACTTCGAACCGCTTCCGGCACCGGATATTCGTGCAGCCCACCAGATCGTCCTGCCGAACCATATACGACTGCGCCTTGGCAAAGCGCGCACGGTCGCGCTCGTCCGCATGGCGGGGCAGGGAAGCCTTCCTGGTCCGAACCAGCCACCGAACCTGATACTCGCCGGCCTTGCCGCAATGCGGGCAGGTTAGCGTATGTGTGCGCTGCTCCGATTTCTCATCAAAAAAGTCGCGTTCTTCCATCGGCCCATTGACTCCCTCGAAAGTATTTCACATCGGGAGCACTTCGGAAGATGGTAGTTTGTAGCAATCGGCCGCCGGTGACGCCGCTCGGGCACGGTGGTATCTCGGATCCGGGTGCGGACACAGGGCGAATCATGGCCAGGAAACGCGCAAAAAAGAAGACATTCTCCGCCGTCAAAGCGGTCAAGGCCAACGCCCGGGAGCGCGTCGGCCAGCCCAAGCCCGAGCGCATTATCCCTGCCGTTCCCCGCGCTGAGACGCGTGGCCGGAAGCACCCAAAGACTTTGACCACGCTGCTCACCGAGGAGGACTGATATGACCCACGAAACAGGGCGAGCCACCGGCCTTGGCGGCGTTTTCCTGCGCGCTCGCTCGCCCGAAGCCCTCTATGCCTGGTACGAACAGCACCTCGGCCTCCCCATGGGCGAGGGATCGTTTGTCCTTCCCGCGGAGCACCAGCGCGCATCGATTGCCGTGGCTTTTTTCCCAGCCGCGTCCAACTACTTCCCCGTCTCCCAGCCCGCCATGCTCAATTTCCAGGTCGACAATCTGGACGCGCTGCTCGATCGCCTCGCCGCTGCTGGTGTACAGGTCGACCCCAAACGCGAAACCTACGACTATGGGCGCTTCGGCTGGTTTACTGATCCTGAGGGCAATCGCGTCGAACTCTGGCAGCCGTCGGACGAACCGCAGCCTCAGCCTGCGCTTTAATCTCCGCCCTTTGGCATGCCCGCCGCTTTGTCGCTCTTTACCTCCGGCGGCTTGCCTCCCTGCAGGTACACCTGGTACTGCGTGTCGATAATGCCCAGATTGCGTGCCAATCCCAGCCGCGCCTCATTCAGCGCGTAGACGCTGTTCACGTACTGGGTCTGCGCCTGTGCCAGGGTTGACTGCGCTTCGGCCACCGGCAGATTATCCGTGACGCCGGCTGTAAACCGCTGCTGCGTCTCATCCAGCGCCGTCGTCGCCAGGTCCACATTGCTCTTCGCCACCTGCACGGTCTCCGTCGCCGTCTGCACGTCCAGCAGGCTGTCGCGCAATTGCTGATCGATTTTCTGCGTCAGGTCTGCGAGCCGTGAACGGATCTCATCCAGCTGCGCCTCGGCTACATCCCGGTCCCCGCGGAACTTCGCCTCTTCGAATATAGGAACGCTCAACGTGCCCACCGCCGCAAACGTCTCGTGATAGATCCCCCCGGACACCCCTGTCACACCGTAGTTTCCACCAAACGTAAGGGTAGGAAAGCGCTCGTGCGTCGTCGCCCGCCGCTCCAACTCGGCGACCCGCAGATCCTGTTTCAGCATCTGGAAATCCTGTCGGCTCGCGTAAGCTTCCCCACGCGCTGCCTCAATCGTCATAGGTGCCAGATCCGCATACGGCGCTGAGTCCGTCAGCGCAATCTTCTGTTCCGGGGGCAAGCCGATCTCACGATTCAGAGCAATTTTGGCCTTTTCAAAGGTGTCTTCGGCCGCAATCACCGCTTGTTTCTGGCTCTGGTATTGCACCCGCGCTCGCAGTTCGTCCAAATTGGCCGCCGTTCCTGCCAGGTGCTCCTCGTGGGCCTGATTCAGCACGGTCTCGTCCGTCTTCTGCAGAGCCCGGGCGTAGTCGGCCTCCGCCCGTGCCGCCAGCGCCTGAAGGTAGGAGTTGCCTACATTCAGGACTACCAGCCCGCGCGAGGACTGCGCGCTGTAGTAAGCCGCCTTCTGGTTCGCCTGGGCCGCCCGCCACACGTCGTAGCCGGCCCAGTTAAAGAGATCCTGCGAGAAATTCACCTGCCCAATCGTCGTATCGACTTTCGTAATCAGGTGAAACGAGGAGGCCGGCGTTCCCGGCGCCAGCAGCGGTGCGAATGCCGGCAGGAGCGACGGATGAAACCCCAGCGCTTCCAGGTTGTATTCGTGAACCCCGGTTTCCCCATGCAGCGACAGGTTGGGAAGCAGCACGTTGATCAGCTGCAGCTTCTGAGCGTCCGCTGTCCTCTGGTCCTCCCGGGCCAGCGTCAGCGCCAGGTTGTTCTCAATACCGAGCCGGATTGCATCATCCAGCGACAACGGCTTGACATCCGGGGTATAGGGCACCGCCTGAACGCTCCCGGTATAGGGATTCACCGCCGAGTTGGCAGGATTACTCTGCGCTGCTGCCGCCGCGGCCAGCAGCAGGACTCCGCTGGCAACGGAAAGCTTCCTTATCATCCGCGAATCCTTCGCAATGCTTCTATTTAGATCAGGATACCCTTTCCGGGATGCCGGAAATCATGACCCTCTGCACCGGAGCAGCCAATCATCCCGGTTCCTGTTGCCGGGAACGCCAACTTCGGCCCTACCGGATCATGATGCAGAAGCAACAAATCCGTGAGTGTGTTCATCGAAATTTTCAGTACCAACACGGGCTCTGTACTTCTGCCGTGCCTGCGTATTTCGATGCCGGGACGGGTTGAGATTGCGAAAGGGAAGATCCTCGGGGAGGGCTCGTTATGACGTTAACGCTGGGGGCTCAAATGCTTCCGGTTGCCGCGCGTCGCGTGGAATCGGAGCGGGCCGAGCCGCCTGCGGGTGACATTTTGCCGGGCGGTGCGAATGTGATTGGGGAATCAATTCCCGGAGTGTTGATGCTGCGGTCTTCCGCGTTGTCGCACCACGCGGTTCGATCCGCCGCGCGTCAGGCAGGTCTTTCCCTGACCCTGGAGTTCATCGAGAACCGTCGCGAGTTCCTGGACGAGCTCCGTCGCGGCTCTACCGACGTCATTATTGCCGGGTCCGAGTCCCTCCCCGACCTCTCTCTGCGTGAAGTTCTTGATCGCGCCCGGAGCGCAGAGCCGTCCATCCCAGTTCTGGTCGCGGGCGGCCACTTCTCTGAAAGAGACGCCGTCCGCGTTGTGCGCGAGGGAGCCACTGAATACCTGGATTGCGGCGACCTGGAGCGGCTGCCCTCCGCCATCAACCGCGCCGTAAGAGTGCGCGAAGCCGCAGCTCTGCAGAGCCATGCTCAGGAGGAACTCCAACACGCCGCCCTCATGCTGCGTGAAAATCAGAAGCTGATCACCGTCGGACGCCTCGCGGCCTCCATTGCGCATGAGATCAACAATCCACTGGAGTCCATCACCAACCTCCTGTTCCTCGTCGGAGAAGACAAGGATCTGCCTGCATCCGCTCGCGGCTATCTTCAACTGGCCCAACGTGAGCTTGATCGCGTAGCGCAGATCAGCCGGCAGACGCTCAAATTCTCCCGCGAGACTGCCGGACCGATTCGCGCCCACGTCGACGAGTTGCTGGAAGAGGTCATATCCCTGTACAGCCGCCGCATCGCCGAGAAGAACCTGCGCGTAGAGCGTCAGTACAACTGCCCCGAAGAGGCCATCGTTTACCCTGGGGAAATGCGCCAGGTCCTTTCCAATCTCGTCACCAATGCCATCGAGGCCTCCTCCATGAGTGGACGCCTGCGCCTGCGTGTCCGTTGTTCCCGGAGCTGGTCCGATCCCGGTGTGCGGGGCATCCGCATCGCTGTCGGCGACAACGGCAGCGGCATCGACCCAGCCGTACAGCGGCGATTGGGCGAGCCCTTTTTCACTACCAAAGGCCAGCGCGGGACAGGTCTCGGCCTGTGGGTTACCCGCTCCATCGTGCAGCGCTGGGGTGGCGAAATCCAGTTGCGTTCCTCCATTGATTCAGAGCGTCACGGGACCGTCTTCAGCATTTTCCTGCCGACCAACATGCGACCTCGCATCGTGGACAACGCGGATCACGGGCCGACGCAGGAAGGCTCCGGGGAACGAGGGACAAGTGCTGCCCCCAAAGGGCGTACCGGATCCGCTGGTGGCCAATTCAGGTTCGATACGGGTCGACGCATCGCCGGCGGCAATTAAGCGTGCCAGCGAGAGGAATCAGAGCTGCAACCGTCGAGTCGGAGGAGCCGGGACCATCGGCCCTCAGCTATAACGCAGCCAGCGCAACATCTCGGGCAGCGTGGCTCGCTTTCCGTACATCAGGACGCCAATGCGATAGATGCGCGCGGCGAGCCATATCATTCCCCACACCGACGCACCCAGCAAAGTAATGCCCAGCGCCACCTGCCACACTGGCGGCATCTGCGAGCAGATGCGCATGTACAGAATGATCGGCGTGAACGGTGGGATCAGTGACAACGCTACTGAGGCTGGCGAACTGGGATTTCCCAGCACGAACGGCAGCATCACAATGCTCGCCACCAGCGGCGAGACGATTAGCAGACTAAACTGCTGTACCTCCTGCTCGCCGCTCACCGTCGAACCGAAAGCCGCCGCCAGCCCGCTGTAAAAGAAGTACCCCAGCAGGAAAAACACTGCAAAATAAACCAGCTCCGTTCCCGTGATCCCCAGCGATCCCAGTCCATGAATTCCCTCGCTTGCCGCCATCGCGGAGCCTGCATACAAAACCAACAGCCCCAGCCAGATCCCGATCTGCGTCAACCCCGCCGCTCCCACGCCGAGCAATTTGCCCAGCATCAGCGTATCGGCAGAAACCGTCGACAGCAGCACCTCGAACACCCGCGAAGTCTTTTCCTCTACAACCGAGCGCGCGATGTTCACTCCATAGATCAGCACCGACCCATACAGAAGCAGAATCAGCGCATACGCTCCCATGAAGCTGCGTTCGTTGTCCGATGCCGTGATCAACCCGTTGCGGAGCTGCATCGTCTTCAGGTCGATGTTATTCATCAGCGTTTCCACTGCGCCGGGTGGCATGCCCCGCGCCAGCAGTTGCTCGCGTACCACAGCCGAGTGGACCGCTGATTCGAGTTCCGACTTACTCAGGAAGTTCACAGCATTGGCCGAAACCCACGTGACATCGGGATCCGCCTGCCTCGCTCCCAATTCAATGGATAAATAGCCGTCGATTCGGTGGGCCGCAACCTCCTGTTTCAGCCGCGTCCGATCCGCTTCCCGGGCCGGGGCCACCACTTCGACGTATTGAGGAGCCGCCTCGCCCGTCGCCAGGAACGTCTTCACACCCTGCGCGACGACCGGATTGTCGGAGACAATCGCCAGCCGCCGTACACCTTCAAGTCTCTTGCCGCCCACGCCTCCAATGGCGACCAGTGCCCCCATACCCAGAGGCACCAGCACCGTCGTGATCCGGAATACCTTGCTCCGTACCCGCTCCAGATACTCACGCTTTGCAATGAGAAAAACACCTCTAAGCATCAGACCGCCCCCCCACCGTCTGAATGAAGATCTCCTCGAGCGAGGGCTCCACCAGTTCGAAGCGCGTAATCTTTGAGCACGCTGCTGCTGTTCGCAGCAGATCCTGCGCATCCGCATGTGGCTTCAGCCGGATCTCCACATGCCCCGCGAAATTCTTGTATTCTTCGATCGCCGGATGGTGCAGGAATCCGTTCGGTCCCTCGAAGTTCACGATTACCCGGTTCCGCTCGTAGCGGGATTTCACCGCGCGCATTCCTCCGGACAGCACCGCTTCGCCGCGGTTGATCAGGCAAATTGAATCGCACAGCTTCTCGACCTGGTCCATGCGATGGGTTGAAAAGAGAATCGCCTTTCCTTCTTCCTTCAGCCCCAGCAGAGTGTCCTGCAGCAAAACCGCATTGACTGGGTCCAGCCCCGAGAAGGGCTCGTCCATGATGATCAGATCGGGCTCATGCAGCAGCGTCGAGATGAACTGAATCTTCTGCTGCATCCCCTTCGACAGCTCCTCGATTCTCTTGTGGATCGAATCGGCAATCTGCAGCCGCTCGCACCACCGATGTGCTCGCCGCGCCGCATCTCCCGCGCTTAGTCCCCGCAGCTCGCCCAGAAATACCAGCTGCTCCAGGACCTTCATGCGTTTATAGAGCCCGCGCTCCTCCGGCAGATACCCTACGCGTCGCAACGCGGCGCTGTTGAATGGCTGACCGAACAAGGTCACCTGTCCCGAATCCGGCCGCATGATGCCGATCATCATCCGAATTGTCGAAGTCTTGCCCGCCCCATTCGGCCCCAGCAGTCCAAACATACTGCCCGCTTCGATCTTCAGACTCAGATCCCGGACCGCGACCTTCTCCTCGTATGATTTTGAGACGCGTTCCAGCTCTACCAGGGCACCCATGATTCGCTTCTCCAGAGTTATTGGGACAAGAAGGGAAGGTCAGTACTCGGGAAGAATAGCAGGGGAATGATGCGCAGTCTCGCGCTCTATCGTCACCCGTTGAACGGGTACCAAATGGCGGTACTATAGAGCCCTTTAGCGATTCGCAACTATCCGCAGCCGCCTGAAGGGCAGATCATCTGTAGTCACAGATATTACTAAAGGTCTTTTGGGTCGGCCCACTTCCAGACCCTGTGATCAGCCAGGTTACGCCTGCCCCTTCGGCAACCTCACGACAAATTCCGTCCGTCCCGGCTCTGAAGTAAAGCCGATCGTTCCGCGATACTGCCCGTTCACGATCCGCCGTGCTATGTCCAGCCCCAGCCCCGTCCCAATTCCAGCCGGCTTGGTCGTGTAAAACGGCTGGAATATCTTTTCCCGGTCTTCCGGCGGGATCCCTGGGCCCTCGTCGATGATGCCGACACATACCATCCCGCCTTCGGCCCAGGTACGAATCGTCACCTTCGATCCCTGCGGTGCCGCATCCGCCGCATTGTCCAGCAGATTTGTCCAGACTTGGCTCAGTCCGGTTCCTGAGGTCTTCAGCCTGGGCAATTCCGATGCAAACTCCTTCGTAACAGTAAGTTCCTTGTGGCGGAATTTGTGCCCCAGAATGATCAGCGTGCTTTGAATGCTCTCATGCACGTCGACGACATGTTCACCATTCTTGTCCTCATACGCATATTTCTTGACCGCGACGACCAGTTCCGTCACGCGGCCCAGACTTTCCTCGATCGTCCCCAGCTGTTGCGTCGCCGAAATCAGTGCAGCCAGCCAGTTCAGCGCATCCTGCAGTGCCTCGGCCGGAAACGCCTCCTGAGCGCAAACAATGTCTCCGCAACGCCACCCTGCTGCCACCAGGGTGGGAGCCAGCTTCCATGCATTCTTAACCCCGATGCCCTCCAGCCATGAAACCAGTTCCTCTTCAGCATCGGCCTCGTCCAGGCTGCTCACCGGTTTTGGTCTTTCAGGTGAGAACACTTCTTCCTGCATATCGTGCAGGCAATGTCTTTGCTCCTGGGTCAGCGGAGACAGGCAAAACCGCATGCTGATCTCCTGCAGTTGTCCTAGATTCTCCCGCAGCAATGCTGCGGATCGCTTTGCTGCAGTACCCGGATTGTTCAGCTCGTGCATCAGTCCCGCTGCCAGCGTTCCCAGCGAGATCAGCTTCTCCTGATGCAGTGTATGCGCCTGAAAGGTCTGAATCCTTTGCGCCGCTTTGGCTACTACCCCCTGGCGCACGGTCGGGCAGCTCGCCATCAGTTTCCAGAAACCTTCCGCGTCGACGCGCAGCAGGCGAGCAGCGCTGCTCGCCACACACTGGACTCCGCTTTTAAATGATCCCAGCAGCAGAGGCGCCTCGCCGAACGTGTCACCGTCGCGGAAGAGACCCAGCGGGGTCTCAATACCGTTGGCCTCGGTTCTGGTGGCCTGTATTTCGCCGTTCAGTAAAATGCAAAACGCGGGAAGCGTTTCCCCCTGACGGAAAAGAACGGTTCCCGCAGGTGCCTCTACCAGCTCCACCACGCCCAGGCACCCCAGATCCTCTTCTTTTAGGTTGGCAAGAAGGGGAACCTGACGAATGAGGAGCCGCAGCTCCTGCGTAGAAACCATGCGAGCCGTTGCCTGCGCTACTGTGCCTTCCATCTGCTCCAGATCCTGAAACCCTGCCAAGTTAGAACCGCGCCAAATACTGATGCATAAACTGAACTGCGATGGACCCCTCGCCCACCGCGGAGGCCGCACGCTTTACCGAACCGTGCCGCACATCGCCTGCCACAAACACCCCCGGCATCGACGTCTCCAGCAAATATGGCTCCCGGTCCTCCTTCCAATTGCGGGGCAACTGGCCCGCAACGCGCAGGTCGCGGCCCGACAAAACAAAGCCATTTGGATCGCGCATCACCCTCTCCGGCAGCCAATCCGTCTGCGGAGCCGCCCCGATGAACAGGAAAACCGACGTCGCTGGCCGAACCTCTTCTCCCTGCGGTGTCCGGATTTTCAGCGCCTCCAGCCGTTTATCTCCCATCGCTTCCACGACCTCGCTGCCCGTCTCCACCGTTATATTCGATGTACCAGCGATCTGATCGATGAGATATTTCGACATGCTCTTCTCCAGCGACTCCCCTCGAACCAGCAAAGTTACGTGCTGGGCGAACCGGGAGAAGTGCATCGCCCCTTGGCCGGCCGAATTGGCGCCTCCCACGATATAGACGTTCTCGTTCCGGCAGGACTGCGCTTCCGCCAGCGAAGCCCCGTAGTAAACCCCCGCGCCTGTCAGGCGCTCTACCCCCGGAGCGTCGATGCGTCGATAACAGACCCCGGCCGCCACGAGGGCCACCCGGCAGGATACTTCCGCGCCACTCGCCATCTGCACGATTCGGTACGAATCTTCACCCTGAATTCCCTTTGCCCTCTGGGTGATGAACTCCGCTCCGAATCGCCGCGCCTGGTCGTAACCATCGCGTGCCAGTCGCTCTCCTGTGACTCCGCGGGGGAAGCCCAGATAGTTCTCAATCCTGGAACTGCTGCCGGCCTGCCCGCCCGGCGCTTCCGGCTCCAGCACCAGCGTCTTAAGTCCCTCCGAAGCGCCGTAGACCGCTGCCGCCAGACCCGCCATGCCGGCGCCAACTACCACCAGGTCGTAAAATTCCTGCTTTGCCTGGGTGCGCAGGCCCACCCTCTGGGCCAGTTCTTCATCCTTCGGCTGCACCAGCGCCGTTCCATCTGGAAACAGCACTGCCGGCAGTTTGTTATCGGCCAGCCCGAACTTGCTCAGTAACTGGATCGCCTGATCATCCTTCTCCGGATCCAGCCAGACGTACGGCACCTGATTCCGCGACAGGAAATTCCGGATCTGGTAGTCCCGCAGCCCCCAGCGTGGTCCCACCACCCGGATCCCCTCAAACGGCGGCCTGTATCCCTGATTCCAGTCCGCCAACAGATCGTCCAGCACCGGATACAACCGGTCCTCCGGAGGATCCCATGGCTTGGTCAGATAGTAGTGGATCCGCGCCGTGTTGATCGCCCGGATTGCCGCCTCCGTATCGGCATACGCCGTCAGCAACACGCGCCGTGCCTGAGGATAGATCTCCTGCACCCGCTCCAGCAGATCGACTCCTGCCATCCCCGGCATCCGCTGATCGGAGACGATCAGCGCTACCACCTCTCCGCGCTCCTTCAGTTGCTTGCAGGTATCGAGCGCCGCCTGCCCGGAACCCGCCCGCAAAATGCGGTACTCCTGCCCATATTTTCGACGCAGGTCCTGCACCACCGCTTCCAGCACGCTGGCGTCGTCGTCCACGGCGAGAATGATTGGCCGAGCCATCTTCGATTCCTTCCCCTTCCTGCTGGTCTCCTCTATACGTTACCAGGCCTACTCCTGTCTCGGCGACTCGCCTCCCCTTTTTCCCATAATTGAGCCTCTCGATTGCCGCCCTTCTGCGTCGGCCGCCATGATCACCGATCGTTCCGTCTGAGTCTGGACCACTCACACAAGTGACGTACGTCACAGGACCTTTGTGTTAAACGCGTTACCTTCTGGCTGGATGGTAAGTACCGCCTTTCCCGAAATTGACTCGACGGACGGCGGCATTGCTGCAATGAAGGCTCTCGGGAGTACCTAAGTGCCCGCACAAGAGACGCACGGCAACTTCAATCGAGAGCCCAAATCGAAACTGCGCATACCGATCTGTGACCGATGCGCCCCAGCCAAACGGGTTCAGGTAGACCCGGCGAACGCTAACCGAGGAAAGCTGACTCATGAACAAGCTCATTCTTGCTGATAATCAGGCAATCTATCGTGCAGGAACGGCGAAGATCCTGGCGATGGAAGACGATTTCCGCATCATTGCACAATGCGCGGAAGCCGAACGCCTCTTTGCAGCTCTCGATACCTTCCGTGGCGCAATCCTTGTCTTTGCGTCTTCGCTGAAGCTAGATCCTCAGGCCCTGCTCCCGCGCGTTCTCGCCGCCGGCAGTCGCAGCATCGTGATCGCTGAAAATGGTGAATCCGTCCAGCCCTGGTTCACAGCTGGCGTTAACGGTGCAGCCCATCGTAACGTTACCGGGCCCGCTTTGATTGAGTGTGTCCGCCACGTCGGACTCGGCGAACGTCAGGTCCGCGCGGCAGGACTGGATCTTCCCGGCATCGAAGAGGATGCGGTCGGTTGCCGTGTACGCGATCGCCTTACCCCCAAGGAATTCAAGATCGTCGCCCTCATCGTGCAGGGCTGCAAGAACAAGGAGATCGCCCTCCGGCTCAACACCACCGAGCAGGTCATCAAAAATTATCTGCGCAGCATCTACGACAAAACCGGCGTCTCGGACCGGCTTGAACTGGCCCTGTTCACGATCCATCACCGCATTCTCGCCGAAGCCGCTCAGGCCATCGGCGATCAAATTATGCAGGGACAGTAGCCGGAAAGAAGCTGCTTCTTCGGCGGCTTTAGGTTGCGATGGAGGCACCGTGACTGGTTCTTGCCCGTAAGAGTGCCTCCATAACCTTGACCAGTTCGTGCGGGTTGACGGGTTTCTCAAGGTACAGGTCCGCCAGCGGTTCAGCTGCTTGGAAGGCTTCTGATACATAGCCGGATACGACCACCACCGGCACACTGGAGTGAGCCTTTGCCACCTGAACTACGCTGCGTCCGAGGGCGTCGCCCAACCGCCAGTCCGTGACCACCGCATCGAATGGCCGGCTCTCCATCTCCGCCATCGCCTCTTCGGCAGAGACGCAGGCCGTTACATCGTGACCGGCTCGTTCGAGAATCTCGCGCTTTAACGAGACCATCTCCGGATCATCGTCCACGCACAGGATCCTCGCCACTGCTCCTCCTGCCCTGCGCCTCATTGTGCTGAACCCGTCAGCGGGTGTCAAATCCCTTTCGCCGGTGTCGCCGGATCATCCAGCTTTTCGGCAACCGACTTTGCCTGTGTAAACAGATAGAGATAATCGGGCCCGCCCGCCTTCGAATCCGTCCCCGACATGTTGAATCCACCGAACGGATGCGCGCCCACCATCGCGCCGGTGCATTTGCGGTTAAAGTACAGATTCCCCACGTGGAATTGGCGCCGAGCCCGGTCCAGCTTTACCCGGTCGGTGGAATACACCGCACCCGTCAGCCCAAACTCCGTATTGTTGGCAATCGCCAGCCCCTCATCGAAGTCCCGGGCCCGAATCATCGCCAGCACCGGTCCAAAAATCTCCTCCTGCGCGATCCGCGCCTCCGGAGCCACATCGGCGATCACCGCCGGCCTGATGTAGTATCCCTTCTCCGCTGTCTCCACGACCGTGCCGCCGGCGACCAGGCGCCCCTCGCCCTTACCGATGTCGATGTACCCGAGGATCGTGCGCATCGCCTCCTCGCTCACCACCGGCCCCATGTCGCGGTTCTGTGCCGGGTCGCCGACTGCGATCGCATCCACACGCTCCCGCACCCGCTCTACAAACTCGCTGTAGATGGCATCCTCCACTATCACTCGCGAACAGGCCGAGCACTTCTGCCCGCTGAACCCGAATGCCGAAGCCACCACACCCGCGACCGCTGCGTCGAAATTCGCGTCGGCTGCCACGATGATTGAATCCTTGCCCCCCATCTCCAGGATCGTTCGCTTGATCCAGATCTGTCCTGGCGGCGTCTTTGCCGCCCGCTCGTGAATGTCCAGACCTACTTCCTTCGATCCTGTGAAGGCGATAAACCGGGTCTTCGGATGTTCTACCACCGCATTGCCGAAAGTCTTGCCGGAGCCAGGACAGAAGTTCACCACCCCTGGCGGCATACCTGCTTCCTCCAGCACCTCCATAAAGCGCGCCGCAATCGTCGGAGATTCGCTCGAGGGCTTCAGCACCACCGTATTTCCGGTTACCACCGCTGCCGACGTCATCCCGGCCATGATCGCGAAAGGAAAGTTCCATGGTGAGATCACGGCTCCTACGCCGAGCGGCAAGTAGAGCAACTCATCATGCTCACCCGGATACTGGATCGGCGTCATTGCCGCAGCCAGCCGCAGCGCCTCGCGTGCGTAGAACTCAAGGAAGTCGATGGTCTCGCCCACGTCAGCGTCTGCCTCGACCCAGTTCTTTCCCACTTCGTACGTCAGCCACGCGCAAAACTCAAACTTCCGCTGCCGGATGATCTCCGCTGCATTCAGCAGCAGAGAAGCGCGCTCATCGGCTGAGACGAAGCGCCACATCTCGAATGCCTTCTGCGCTGCCGCGATGGCTTGGGTCGCATGCTCAGCCCCGGCCTTCTGATGCATGCCCACGATCTGCGCTGGCTGCGCCGGATTGCGCGACTCAATCTTGCCGCTCGTACGCACCCGCTCGCCGCCGATGATCAGCGGGTACTCGTGGCCCAGCAGATCGCCGACGCGCGTCAGCGCCTCGCGCATCGCATGGGAGTTTTCATGCCGCGCGAAATTCGTGAACGGCTCATTGCGAAAAGCGCCCTGCGGTTTGCGCTGCAGAATAACAGTCGAGGTAGCTACGGTCGCCATAATTTCAAAGTTTAGTTCAATTCAGCGAATCCCACGTCGTACTGAAACTGGAACGCAGCTCTCGCTGCCCTTCTTTAGCAGGATCTCCGGTCATCTGGCGTGACATGACGTCCTTTCATCCATGCCATTGCTCACATGTAAAAAATACAGGCTTAATCTGCAATTCCTTTACTCGTCCGGAGGACACCGGATCACCCGTTGCTCCTGAATTGCCCCCTAAGTCTTCCTGCGAACCTTGTTGCCCCCGTTCTTCTTCACCGCGGCTCCGCTAGCCTCCTTGGTCGCGTAGCCGTCGTCGGGATTATTGGCAGAATTTCTGTTAACCACTGTCAGCACCGCGCCATCGATGCGATTGTCCAGCGTGCGGTATGGCGTGATGCGCAGCGTGAACCAGCTCCCTTCATTGTTCTGCACCTGATTTTGCATCGCCTGGACTTCCTTGATCACGTCCAGCATCATCTGCTCGAGCACCCGCGCGTCCACCTTCAGTTTCAGTCGTGGAATTGGACGCCCGACATCGCTGGCCATCAAACCGAGCACCCCTGTCGCCTGCGGCGTAAAGCGCCTAACCGTCAGGTCCGAACTGACCATCACCATTGGCAGATTGATGCTGTTCAGCAGATTCGTCAGGTCGTTGTTGAGCTGCGTCAGCAGATCGTTGCGGTGCTGCATTTCCTCGTTCACCGTGTGCAACTCCTCGTTGGCCGACTCCAGTTCTTCCTTCGAAGTCTGCAGCTCCTCATTCGTGCTCTGCAGCTCTTCGTTGCCCGACTGGATCTCTTCGTTGGCAGACTGCAGCTCCTCGTTGGTCGCCTCCTGCATCTCGATAATCGACTGCAGGTACTCCTTGGTCGCCGCCAGCTCCTGCTTCAGCTGCGCGATCTGCTTGTCCTTCTCCGCTCGCTCTGTTTCCGTCAGCGGCTCCGCCCCATTCCGCGAAAGCGTCTCCTCGCCGGCAGCCACGGGCTCAAAGACCACCAGGAAATTCTGTTGATCCTGCACCGGCGTGCGGAACGGTACTACCCGCACCGTGGTTGCACGGTTCAGGCCGTCGCCCTCCACGCGCAGGTTGCGCCGTTCTGCTTCTAAGCCTGTCTGTCTGGCCTCCTCCAGCGCAGCCTGCAACTCAAACAGCAGCCCCGGTCGCGCCATCTTCAGCAAATGAAGGCTTGCCTTGCCCGGCGCCAGTTCCAGAAAGTTCCCCGTCCGCCCCCGGCTTTGCAAAATCTCCATGTGCTCGTTCACCACCACCGCGGGCGGCGCGTAGCGCGTCAGCAGCAGGCGGTCCGCCTCCCGCTGCAGTTCAACCGGCGGTTTGACCGGCTCTGGCTGTTTCAGCGGAGGCGCCGGAACATCGGTGCCCCCGCTGCCATCGTGCTCTGCCGTTCCAACCAGAAACCCGAACGTGGCAGGGGGTGCAGTTAGTTTCTTCCTGTAGATTTTTTGCTTCTTGTCGGCCATTTCGAAAAACTCTGTGCCCGCGCCCAACAAGCCTTCGGTGTTCCCGATCATCAGAAAGCCGGTGGGGTTCAGGGCATAGTGGAAGATTGGAATAACGCGCTTCTGCAGGCTCTGGCTCAGGTAGATCATCACGTTTCGGCAACTTACCAGATCCATTCGGGAAAAAGGCGGATCGCTGAAGATATTTTGCGTGGAGAAGATGCACAGATCCCGGACAGCCTTGCTGATCTGATATCCGCCGTCGAGCCTGTGAAAGAACCGGCGCAGACGCGTTGGGCTGACATCGGCTTCGATGCTCTCTTTGAACACTGCCGCCCGCGCCCGCTGCACCGCCGATTCGCTCAGGTCGGTTCCAAAAATCTGGATCGGTACATCGGCTCGCTCGTCACCCAGGAACTCAATCAGGCTGATCGCATGGGAGTAAGTTTCCTCGCCCGTGGAACAGCCGGGAACCCAGATGCGGATCGGCGTCGATCTATGGCGCGACTGCAGGATCGCCGGGTACACGATTTGTTTGAGTGCATCGAAGGCCTCCGGATTCCGGAAGAATGAAGTGACGTTGATGAGCAGGTCCTGGTAAAGAGCATTCACCTCGTTGCGGTCCTGCTGTAACAGCCTTACATAATCGGCCAGCTTTTCCAGCTTATGCAGAACCATGCGGCGCCGGATCCGTCGCCCGATCGTCGGCGGCTTGTATTCGGAAAAGTCCACCTTGGTGGCGCGGCGCAGCAGCCGGAATACCTGCGCCATTTGGACATCGGTTCCTGTCGGTTCCTCCTCGGTTTCCTCCGGGGGAGGGCCAGCAACATAGGGATGGTGTCGAATGCGTGCGAGCTCCCGGGCAATTTCCTCCGGCGGCAGCACGAAGTCCACGCAGCCGGCGGCGATGGCGCTGGCCGGCATCCCGTCGTACTTCGCGGAGCGGGTGTCCTGGGCAAAGGTGATGCCCCCCTCGCCTTTAATGGCCGTCAGCCCAATCGTGCCGTCGGAAGCCGTTCCCGACAGGATCACTCCAATGGCATTCGAACCCTGGTCCGCCGCCAGCGACCGAAAGAAGGTATCGATCGTGGTGTTCACTGAGCGTGGCTGCTCCCGATCCGCAATACGGAATTGCGAGCCAGAGATCGTCAGGTCGCAGTTGGGCGGAATCACATAGACATGATCTGCTTCCACCCGTGTGCCCTGCTCAATTTCCTGAACCGTCATCGTCGTGGTGCGGCCAAGGATCTGCGTGATCGCGCTCTCCCGCAATGGATCGAGATGAGGCACCAGAACATAGGCCATCCCGAGGGTCGGCTGCAGAGCCTTGAACAGCGCGGTAAACGCCTCCAGGCCTCCTGCCGAGGCGCCGATCCCAACAATAGGCAGCGAGGTGCGCCCGGCCCCATTTCCAGAGGTCTGGGTCTTCGGCCGAGAGTCAGGTCTGGCCGGATTAGTTTTGCGCGGAGTCATAAGTTTACGCCAGTCCACGGCGAACGAATGAAGACGGTGATTTCGGATTATAGCCCCTGTGGGGAGCGATAATTACGCTCGTGGACTGACCCGCCGAATCCCTGATCAGGATCGGCAGCGAGATCCCGATCAGGCTGTTTCAGTGTCCGTTCTGCAGAGTCGTTAGCTGCGTACGCAGCCTGGTGAGAGCGGTCGCAACTTCCATCATCAGCGCGCGATTATTGGTTTGTAGCATCCGCGCAGTTTGGAGTTGCGCTGCCAGCGAGGTCAGAACCCCGACCGGCAGCCCCCCGCCGTCACCCGGCACGCAGTCGCCCTGCTTTCGACTGGAGCACCGCAGTGCCACCCATGCGTCGAGGTCGCTGGGTCGCGCCAGCACCGCTTTCTTGTTCGATCCGAGAGGTCGCCGGACGGGGAGGCCGAAGTCCTGCTCCCAGCGCTGCACAGTCCGCACGCCCTTCCCCATGTACCGCGCGATATCTTTCCAGGACGTAAGGACGGGAGTATTAACAGTTCCGGGATTCATTTGCCAGCTCCAATATTCGATGTGTCAGAAATTTACATGGAAGCCGCTAGATCGATACAGCTTGCCCCTTGTTTGACCTAAGCATATCCCCGGAAGATGCTCCAGAGTGCAAATTTTTTCGGCTCAATGCCACCGTGAGAGTGCGTACTGCGTCTGTCCACTTCAACTTTCATCCAACAACTTAGCCGGGACAGGAAGGAAATCTGAGTGCATCGCGATCTGGTTGTAGTCGTTGCGTCTGCTGGGGAACTCGAGGCTCTGCGGAAGCTCATTGCAGTTCTCCCCCGAAGCTTGACGCGGCCGTGCTCATAGTTCTACACATCTCCAGCCGGTCTGAAAGTCTGCTGCCTAACATATTCGGCCGAGACAGTCTGCTCCCGGTCGAACATCCGGCAGATGGCACCCCATCCGGAAAGGCCACATCTATATCGCGCCGCCGATTCTCACACGATGGTGGGGGAGACAGGTTGCGGTTCTCCAATTTCCCGGTGCAGGTGAACCAGGTAGCGGCTGACTAAGCTAAAGCCAGTGACCAGTCCTGAGCTCCCGGTGCTGATGGCGTTGACGCGCCTAGTTCTTGCGGCCGATCGGCCGAAGCCGCAGAAACACGACCACCCCCATCGGATCCGGTCCGTACACCGGCCGCAGAATCGAATCGGTCCTGTATGCCGTCACCTGCGCTCCGAAAGCCGCAGACAAATGCGGCAGCCCGCCCTCCTCCCGGTCGTAACCGAACGTGTACGCCTGCACCCGGCCCGCCGGTTCTTCTCGGAATCCCGGCGGTAGCAGCTCTTCGCCAAGCAGCAGCTCATTCGTCCGATCCACATCCTCCATGCGCGTGAACGCATAATTGCGCCTGTCAAAGCGCAGCGTCAACTCCAGAAGATAACTGTTCTCGATCAGATCGTCCGGCAGATCCCGCGTGCGTCCCCAGCCCAGCGTACTCGCCCAGTTGCCCCAGTCTTTCCTTACCGACGGCCGGTTATACATCACCGAAGCCGTCATCCGCTCCTGATCCTCGGTCGGAAACAGCGCTTCCGGACTGTGCAGCCGCCCATAGGAATATTGCCCGCTCCAGTTATCCCCCGGTTGCAATGTGAGCCGCGTCGACCATGAATCGATGGCGCCCTGCTGCACCTGCCACCTGTGCTCGTCCGGCTCGCGCCCGTGGAAGCCGCTCACCTCCAGCCGCACCCACCCGTGCGTCAGCCCAGCCGTCAGCACGTCATCGGAGATATGCGTTGAGTCCTCCTGGTGGTGCCCCAGCGTTCCAACCGGATTCTCGATCGCCGACTCACGATGGGGATAAGCCACCGGGCCAATCGCCGGATCTCCCACCGGCGCGAGATAAAAACTGAGCAGGGAATTGCCGCCCAGCCGCAAGTCGTAGAGGGCCGCCGCCTCCATCACAAAATCGTGCGGATGCTGCCCATCCGCAATTGGCTTCCCATAGGCCGTTTCCCCTTGCTGGAACAGCAGCGGGTACTGCCGCTCAGTCACCGTAGCTGGCTCCAGGCTCAGCATCATCCGCAGGGTGAGTTGGCCAGGCCCCCACGTTCGCTGCGCCATCGGCATCACCCAATTCGTCGAAAACAGTTTGTCTCCGCCCCGTGGGCTTGTCTGCTGAGTGTCCCCGATAAAGCCGTTGCCATGCAGCATCAGCATCCAGTTGTCGCGCATGGTCATCAACATCGGCGCCGGCGTGGAGTTCGGCTGCGCACTGGTGCCTGACGTCGTGTGTGCCTCAATTTCCTGGGTAAAGGTCGTTGGCGAGCCGCCCATCAGCATTTGCGCGTGCATCGCCGCTGCCAGCAAAAAGAAAGAAGACGCAGTTGTACGTAAGGAAAACATAGATGTTCCTCGATTGAAGTTGTGAGGAGATGCGGCGAATTGCCTTCACCGCACGATCGAGGAAGGAGAAAATCAGACGCGCAGGGGTGGTGTGGCAGATCCCGATAGCCCCGAGGAACTTCCTGCCGATCGACTTCCTGATAGACGGGATCGTTCCAGAGTCCGCTGCTGCTGCGTTATAGGTATGGTCGTCGTGGTCAGTACGCGGGCACCGTTGTCCTGCACCAGGACCGTCTCAGCGGTCCGGGCCACTGCCGGTGCTGTCGGGGCCTGTGCGCAATGCATGCTCGAACTCAGATTGGCCATGTCACAGCTTTGAGGCTGGCTCGGACAGCAACTGTGACCGCATGACTGCGCCGGGCAGAGCGGCAGCGCAATTATCGCCAGTCCCAGGAACAGGGCCAGCGAGGGCACCATCAACCCTGCTCTGGCAGACCAACGCATACCTGGATCGTAACAAAATGCAGCCGAGTGCATCTGAAGCAGAGCCGTAAACAAGGGCGGGCGAAAGCGATACTCTGTCAGCTGTGCGTCTCTTCATTGGAATTCCTCTGGCTCCCAACGCGGCTGAGGCTCTCCTGCGCATCCGCCAGCAATTCGCTTCCATCTCCACCGACCTGCGCTGGTCTTCTCCGGAGAGCTGGCACGTGACCCTCCAGTTCCTGGGCAGCACCGACGCACAGCAGCAGGCATGCGTTGTCGCTAGCCTCGCGACCCTCTCCGCCGCCAGCTTTTCGATACGCATCGCCGGATTGGGCCTCTTCGAGCGCGTTGGCGTCTTTTATGCCGGCATCGTGCTCGCCCCGGAGTTGCTTGCTCTTCAGCAGCGCATTACGGCAGCCACGCGGCCCTGTGGCTTCATACCCGAGGCCCGTCCCTATCACCCGCACATCACCCTGGCGCGCAGCAAAGGCGGAAAAGCTCTGGCCCCCCTCAAACAAGCTCTCGACCGCGGTAAGGTCGCCGTCGACGAGGAGTTCACCGCCGAAGAGTTTCTCCTCTACGAATCCTTCCTGGGCCCTGAGGGCTCGCGCTATGAGGTCCGCGCCCGCTTCCCGCTCTGCGCCTGATCAGTTCCAATCAAACTGGCTCCGCAATTACTCGCATCTTGCCCAGCAACAACGTATACCCGGCAATGCCGATCGCCAGCACCACAGCCGCAATGAGAAACGCCGCCCGAAAATTGTGCCTTCCCGCAAAATATCCGGTCACAATCGGCGCCAGAATCGCCGCAACCTGAGTCGCGAAATTCATGATCCCACCGATCCGTCCCACGCTTTCGCGCGGTGAGATCAGCGACGGCACCGACCAGCCCACCGGGGCCATGGCGCCCAATCCCGCCATAGCAACTGCAATCCAGACTACCGCCGCGCGAGCGCTGTGCGCGAAGCTCGCCCCATACAATGCCGCGCCCAGCGCCAGCCCCCCCACCAGCACCGACTGCCGCACCAGCCACGGGCGCGCTCCACGCCGCACCAGCGCATCCACCATCCAGCCCCCGATGAGCAGATCCGTCGCTGTGGCGATGAGCCACGGAACGCTCGTATACAGCGCTGAGTCCAGCAGGTTCACGTGCAGGCTCATCGACAAATAACTGGGCAGCCAGGTCAGCACCAAAAAAAAGACGTAGTTGTACGCCGCGAACCCGATCATCGCGCCCAAAACCTGCGGCTGCCGCAGCAAGTAGAGCAACGGCGCGCCATGTGCGTGTTCGGCCGGCGAGGATTCCGGTTGAGCATTGCCCTCCGCCATCAGCCGCCGCTCGGCTGGACTGAGTCTCGGATCCTCGCTGGGATTGCGATAAACACTGCGGAACAGCAGGAAATACAGAAAGCTGATGACGCCGGTGAAGATAAAGCTCCAACGCCATCCGAACCGGATCAGCAGAATTCCCAGCATCGGCACGCCGATCGCCGACGCGAATTTTGCAGCCGAATCGTTGATGGAAGTGGCGAAGCTGCGCTCCCGCTCCGGAAACCAGTAGCCGATGGCCTTGGCATTTGCGGGGAACGTGGGCGCTTCTCCCACGCCCAGCAGCAGGCGAGCCGCGAAGAAGCTGTACAGTCCGGGCGCGAGCCCGGAAGCGAACGAAGCAAGACTCCACAGCAACGTCGCCACGCGCCCCACACGTCGCACACCCCACCGGTCCAGCATCACGCCCACAGGAATCTGCAGGGCGCCGTAGCTCCAGGCGTACGCGCTCGAAAGCACGCCAAAAGTTAGCGCAGAAACGCCCCACGCCTGACGTAGCGCGTCATGCGCTACCGAAATGTTAACTCTGTCGAAAAAATTGACCAGCACGCCGATGCCCAGCAGCACGGCGATGCGCCAGCGTCGGTGCGGAGCGTGCGCAGACGAGAGATCCGTAGCGGCCATAGAGCTTTCCGCATTGTAGACTGCGGAATGCGCCGGCCGGCCGCCCCGGCCCGGTCGTCACTCTCAACCGGCACAGGAAAATTGAAGCGGAGGGAAGCCTTCCGACTCGGAGAGTGCCTCTTACGGAGCTCCCGATCCCACCGAGCGGCTCTCCGTCCGATAATTCAGGGAGCCAGCCGTCGCCTGCGCGGGATATTGCGAGTTCACCCGCATCTCCACGATGTTGCCCTGCATCTCCGGCGTCGCGCTCACAATGTCCGTGTCGGTCCGGATTACCGTCAGATACGGGCTGTTCTGTGAAGCCACATAGACTTTGCCGATCGGATAGTTGTAGATCGACGCGATCGCGTGCGGGTTCGACGTCAGCGGAATCGTCTTCTCCACTGTGTAATTTGTCAGGCTTACAATCGAGACGCTGCCCGGCGTTCCCGTTCCCGCGGTAATATCCCCCTGATTGGCGACATACACGCGGCTGCCATCCTGCAGCACCGAAACCTCTACCGGATGCAATCCCACCGGCACCGTCGCCAGCACCGTTCCAAACGTGGCGCTGTCATTGCCGTAGACGTCCAGACTCACGTCGATAATGCTGATCGTGTTGGAGTCGTAATTGCTCGTAACCAGAAGCTGCCCGTTGCGGTAGTAGTCCGCGTAGACCGGACCCGCCCCCACAGTGATCGTCGGATGCGCCGTATCGATCGCGTTCAGCTGCGAGTTGATTACCGTCAGCGTTCCGCTCCCGCGGTTCATGATGAACGTGCGATTCGTATCTTCGGTCATGAAGCCGTAGACCGGGCATTTCCCCAGCGGCAGCCGCGCAGAGATGGTGTTCGTTGTTGTTTCGATGGCATCGGCCTCGCCGTTGACGGCCACCGTCGAAGGATTCGCGCAGTCGCCCCACGCAGGCTGCGCTCCTCCGCTGGAATTTCCCTGGCTGATCGCATAGATACGCTGCCCGGTGCTGAAGCCGGTCAGGTTGATCAGCGAAGGCGCGACGGGGATCTCCTGCTTGAGCGACTGCACGCCGACGCTGGTTCCAGTCATCTGGGCGACGCAGTTCGTCACCAGGCAGCTCGGCCCGTGCAGACCGGCTTCCGTGACATACAAACTGCCGTTTGCCAGCAGCGTGTTGGTCGGCTCGGAATCGGGCAGCAGCGTGCTGTTCTGCACATTCTTGCTTTGCAGCGAGGTTGTGGTCGAGGCAACCGTCGTCAGCGTCCCATCGCAGTTCGGTGCATACACATTCGCGCCGCCGGTTTCCAGCGAAAAGGTCAACGGACCGTTCCCGCCATTCGCCTGCGCCACAATCGAATCGCCGGAGAAGTTCACCAGAGTGATCACGCTGGGCGTTGCATAGGTCACGCCCTGGCACGGCCCGATCATTCCTGCCGACAGTGGAGTGAAGTCCGGCTGTGAAATGGTTGTGATATAGGCGGACGGCAAGGCCGACGGCCCCGTTGGCTGAATCGGCGTAACCACCGGCCGATACTGGTTCCCGCATCCGGCCGTGCCCAACAGGGCCAGACCCGAAACTCCGCATAGAACCGCCGCAAATCCTGCTGGCTGACGACGAACCCTGCGACCGAATCCTGAAACGGTCCGGCTGACTCTCCGGCTGCACATCAGCCATGCCATGCTGCACACTCGCAAGTACCTGACTCCTCGGCCCGGCCCCGTACGGCGCGGGATGAACTCGGTTGCTGGTAGAAAGATGATTGTACTGTACCGGACAAGGCTCGCGCCGCAGAGACCAATGACCAACGACGGTGAGGCAATTCAGCGATCCTCCGCCAACCTGCGCTGGCAGTCGCAGGCGGTTCTGCTCGCGTTTCTCCCCGTGACCGCCATTTGGATCATCTTTCAGATCCAGACAGGCTGGCTGGTCCGCGATCCCGTCCTTCTCCACGCCGCGCTCATCAGCGTTGCCTTCACCGCCATCGTCTTTCTCCTGCGTGCTGCTACGCCCGCAGCCGCACTTACCGGCGGTCTCTTCACCGCCGCTCTTTATCTGCAGACGCCCGGGCTAAATACGGCGCTGTGGCCGCTGCTGGCGCTCTTCCTGCTCACCTTCGCCGCCACGAAATTCGGCCGCCGTCGCAAGGAACTCCTCGGCACCGCGGAGCCGAAGCGTGGCCGCAATGCCTCCCAGGTTGCCGCCAACCTTGGCGTTGCCGTCCTCGCCGGCATACCGCTTTCCGCGATCCACATCTTCAGCCCAACCACCATCGACGCGCACGCGGCATTACTCGCCATGATCGCCGCGATGGCCGAAGCGACTGCCGACACGCTGTCCTCTGAGTTGGGCCAGGTTTTCGGAGGCGAGCCGCGCCTCATTACCGGTTTCCGCCGAGTTTCCGCCGGAACCGACGGAGCCATCAGCTTCGCCGGCACCCTCTCCGGATGCGCCGGCGCTGCTGTCGTGGCCCTCATCGGCGCGATGGCGCTGCACCTCACCTACACAGATGCGCTGCTCGGCCTCGCTGCCGGGGTCGCCGGGCTCTTCTTCGACAGCTTTCTCGGAGCCATCCCCGAGCGCCGTGGCTGGCTCAACAACGACGCCGTCAACACTCTCTCGACCCTCGCCGCCGCGCTGCTCGCTGCCCTCTGCGCCCGCTATGTCTAGTACGGTATTGGGGAGCTCCCTTGATCGTTGGTCATCCCGACCGTAGCGAAGCGGAATGGAGGGACCTGCTTTTTCCAAAGCCAGGCAAGAAACTTCGGAAACCGTAGACTGCCTAATTGTGCTGCCGCCTACTGCGGTCCTTTCTGTGCAACCTTCGTCAGATCCGCCTTCTCGTCAATCCGGCTCAGCCGATACATCAGCAGTGCATCCCGCTTGGTATTGATTGGCTGCGTAGAGAGATCGATCGTCTCGCCCGGTGCGTGCGCACCGTCGCCGGTTGCTCCTATGCCTGCTAATCCAGGAATGATCCCGGCCACAAAGGAGATATCTCCGGCGCCGCGTTTCATCGGATCCAGCTCCGGCATCGCTCCGAATCCCAGGCTCGCGTTCACCTGGTTGAGAATGCCCAGCAGCGCGCGGCTCTCCGCCGTCGGAGCCATCGCCGGATAGCCTTCCCCGAACGTGATCGTTGCGCCCGTCTTCGCCAGAGGCTGGGCGACGATGGCTTCCATCTTCTTCTCCACCCGCTCCGTCTGCTCGTTCGAGAGCGTCCGGATGTCCCCGCTCGCATACGCCGTCGGCGCGATCACGTTGTCTTTGCCCGTCGCCGTCCCATTATTTCCAGCCGCATCGACCGTGTAACTCGACCCTCCCAGTACCATCCCCACGTTGTACGTCAAATAAGGCTCCGGCAAGTGCGTCCGGAATGCGTTGAGGATGCGCGCCAGTTCGTAGATTGCTCCGTATCCCTTATCAGCAGAGAAGATCCCTGACGAATGGCCGGTCTCCCCGGTGGTTTTCAGGTACCAGTCAATCGAGCTGCGCCGGCTGACGCTGCCGTAGAAAACACCATTGATCCGCGGAGTGCCTTCGAACTCCAGCGCCACATCGCTGTGGTGCGCGGCCGCGATCATGTCCCGCCGCGAAACGCTTGCCGGTTCGCCGTGTGCTTCCTCATCGCCGCTGAGCACGATAGTGATTTCTGCCTGTCGCAGCACGTTGGCAGCCTGCATGGCCTTCAGCGCGAACAGCATGTCCACCAGACCGCCCTTCATGTCGTTCGTGCCGGGGCCCGTGGCGATGTTCCCCTGTACGGTGTACTTCTGAAACGGGCTGCTCTTCTCGAACACCGTGTCCATGTGCCCGATCAGCAACATCCGCTTGCCGCACTCTCCGGCCTCCGTGCATGGGTGTTGAGCGACCAGCACGCCGGCTCGCTGTACCTGGTCCATCGGAATCCACTGCGCTTTGAACCCCAGATCGCCGAGCTGCGCCATCATGATCCTGCCCACAGCCCGCACGCCCTCCAGGTTGTGCGTGCCGCTGTTGATGTCCACCAGCTTTTCGAGCAGCGCATTCGAATCCTGTTCGTGCGCGTCGATCCAGGACGCCATAGCCTTCTCCGCAGGCGAGAGTGGTTGGCTCATCTGTGCAGATATGGAAGGGCCAGCGGATGCAAGCAGGACAGAAAGCAGGAAAGCGCGAGCGTTCATTTCTGGTGAGCATAGCAGCAGCGCCGGCGAGGTTGTTACTCGCTGCAGCAGACTAACCGCCAACCGCTGACTACTGACCGCTGCCTTTAGTCAATCCCCAGCCGATGCTGCAGCTGTTCGAGGCTCACGCCTTTTGTTTCCGGGTACGTCAGCCACACGACAAAGAACTGCAGCACCATCATGCATGAGAAAAAGACAAAAGGCGCCGCTGTCGAATGTTTTGCCACCCACGGAAACAGTCCCGAAATGATTGCGTTCATAATCCAGTGCGAAGAACTGCCCAGGCTCTGTCCCTTCGAGCGCACCCGCGTCGGAAATACCTCGCTGATGTAAACCCAGATCACTGCGCCCTGAGAAATCGAAAAGAAGAAGATGAACCCAACCAGCAGCCACACCAGCCACGACTGATGGCTGTTTGCGTAAAACACGGCAGCGACACCCGCGAGGCACCCTGCCGTCCCAACCGATCCAATCAGCAGCAGCGACTTCCGCCCCAGCTTGTCGATCACCGACATGGCCAAAATTGTAGCCACGAAATTCATCGCACCCAGCAGGACCGCCTGCTTGTCTCCCGAAAGGCTGCTGAATCCGCCATAGGAGAAGATATCGTTCGCGTAGTACAGAATCGCGTTGATTCCCGCCAGTTGATTGAACATGCCGATTGAAATCGCCAGAAAAATCGGCAGCCGGTATCTCTGCTGGAACAAATGCTCCGATTTTGCCGAACGCTCCAGATGGATCGAATCGACAATCTCCTTCAGTTCGGCTTCGCTGTTCGGCGTGCCCATCATCTCCAGCACCCGCCGCGCTTCGTCGATCCGCTTCTGCGTGACCAGCCAGCGCGAACTGCGCGGGATGCCAAAGAGCAGGAGGAAAAAGGCTGCCGCGGGAAACGCCGCCACGCCGAACTGCCAGCGCCATGCGGCTCCGCCATTGATCAGCATGGCCACCGCGTAATTCGACGCGTACGCCAGCAGAATTCCGGCCACGATGTTGATTTGGAACAGGCCTACCAGCCGTCCCCGCAGATGTGCCGGCGCCAGTTCCGCCAGATACACCGGACCCAGCACCGATGACCCGCCGATGCCGAGCCCTCCAATCAGCCGAAAGACGAGCAGGGAAGGCCAGTTCCACGCAATCGCGCAACCGATCGCCGACACCACGTAGAGCGCTGCCATAATGCGCAGCGCCTCGCGCCCACCGATCCTTTGCCCCAGCGGTCCCGCTCCAATCGCGCCCGCCACTGTGCCCCACAGCGCAATGGAGACCGTCAGGCCCAGCGCCCCCGCGCTCAGGTGAAAAACCTCGGTGAGCTGGTGTGTCGTACCCGAGATGACCGCCGTATCGAACCCAAACAGCAGTCCACCCAGCGCGCCAACCAGCGTGCTTCTTATCAGCAGGGCGTTTAATCGCATGGCCTCTCCGCAAAATGGAAAGCATACCATCCGGAAGAGATAGATTCAGAGCGGGGGTCTGCCCGGCAAGGCAGGGGAGGGCATTAAGCGGCCGAATCGGCAGCTGGTCCTGCAATCGGATGCTCAGGTCCGGCCGACGCCTGCCTGTATTCGCGGCGCTTAAGGTTGCGCAGTCGCAGCAGCAGTTGCAGCGGATGTACCGGCTTGTCCAGCAGTTCGAAATCGAATCCGCGCCGCCGGGCATCGCACAGCAGATCCATCGCCTCGGACTGACCCGAAAACAGGAGAATCCGGCAAGTCTGGCCCGCCAACCGCAGCGCAATTGCCAGTTCCACGCCGGTCGTGCCCGGCATCATGACATCGGCGATCAGCACATCCGGCGGCTGGTCCATCGCGCGTATCATTGCCTGGCATGGGTTATGGAAAGCCTGGGAGTGAAAGCCGTCCTTCGACAGAATGGTGGCCAGCGATTCAGCGATGATCCACTCGTCGTCGACGACGTAGATACGAGGGCTACCGCCCGACAGGGAGGAAGGTTCTCGCGACACGGACACGCTCCGGTTTGTCTCTTGTTTGATCCTGAAGCAGTGAAGCAACCCCCGCGGGGGCCTGCAACGTAACCGCCAGGATCAGCGGGATGACAGGAGAGCGGGAAAGGTTGCCCGTGCTGTTCCGCCGACTCGTTATTTCAACTCACGGTTGCCGGGATGCTCTGCCGCAGAGACAGAATGCCAAGGCAGCGTATCCTCCGGCGACAGAGCACGCCTTCAGCTACTTTCAGACCGGGACCGCGATCTTGGAGAACCGCGCGCCGATCAGTAGCGCGGTTCTTTCTCAATCGTCAGAATGCAACACTTCAATTCTCCATCCCGTCTCTTGAAGTGGGCCTGCGCATTTCCGCTTTTGATACCATGGAGGTAAGTCGCTGATTTACAGTTCCGGGACACAGAAGGTCTGCACGAGAGATCGCCGCGGAAAGTTCAGGTGTGTGCGGTTGGACGTTCGTTGCGTCGGCCAGGGAATGTGACTGCGGTACCCTCTGGCGCTAAAGTCACATTGACCTCACCCGATCAGGCTGTTACGGTTCTGGGGCACACGGTTTCGGCTCACGAGCATGGGCCAATTAGATTGAACTTGTGGTTGAGGGATTTTGCGCAGAAGCTACTACATCATTTTCGTCGCCCGCGAGAAGGACGGTCCTCTCCGCAAAATACCCATCCCCCTCCATTACGCCGGCATCTTCCTTGCCGCCTCTGTGGTCGGCGCTTTCACCATTACCGGCATGGCCGGGTCTTACACCCGCATGCTGCTCAAGACCGCCAGTTTCAACCAGGTCCGCTCTCAGCGGGAGGCACTCCGCCGCGACTACCAGCGCCTGCAGGTCTTAGCTCAGGAGAAGGACGTCCAGGCTGCCTCTCTGGGCTCACTTGCCAGTGAAGTAAGCGCTCTCTACGGGCTCCGCCAAAGCCGTCTCACCAAATCGCCTGCCGCTGCGGCTGCTATGGATCCCGATAGCTCCGACCGCTCCGGCACTTTTACCGAGCAGGCCTATACACAGTCACTGGACCAATTCTCTCTGCTGCGTACCGACGCGCTCTCTGGCCGCATACACTCATACGATCTCGGCACCATTCCCCGCATCGTCACCGACTGGGCCAGTCTGGTGGGCGCGCCCTCGCTCTGGCCGATTATGGGGCCAATCACCAGTTCCTTTGGTGAGCGTGAGGATCCCTTCAACGGGGAGGGGGCTTTTCACGCTGGTATCGACATCTCCGCTGGGTTCGGCGATCCAGTCCGCGCTGCCGCTGACGGCATCGTCCAGACAGCCGGAATGGCCACCGGCTACGGCCGCGAAATTATCCTCGATCACGGCAACGGGATCGAGACCCTCTACGGTCATCTCTCCGGCTTTGCCATTACGCCCGGCCAGCAGGTCAGCCGTGGCCAGATCATCGGCTATGTCGGCATGAGCGGCCGCAGCACCGGCCCCCACCTGCACTATGAGGTTCGTATTCATAACACCCCGGTCAACCCGCACCGCTTCCTGCGCGAAACCGTGCAGCAACTGGCCAGCGCGGAACTCGGCAGCACCTCAACCAAATCCGGCAACTGATCATCAGCCCTCTGCGAGGCTTGCGAGCTTCGCAACTGTGTTGATATTGCGAACCGTCGCTGCAGCGCCACCCAGCTGCAGTTTGAGCTTCGAACGCCCCATTCCGTCCGGATAATAGACGTAGATTTCTCGCTGGCCGGTGCGAACCTCTTCTCCTCCCGGCCCTGTCAGGTGTGTTAGCGCCTCCGCCGGAGGCTGGCCAGTCAGGAAGACGACTGCGACTTTGGCGGGCTCCCGATCAGGAAATGGATTGGCCTTCAGAATTGATCGCAGCTCGGCAGGGGTCCTTACCATCACCTCGATAGGCTTACCCATTTTGGTGGCAAGCGCTTTGCCCAGCCTGGCGCGGACTTTATCCTCCGCCAGGCGGCTCTCGAACAGAACATTGCCGCTCTGGATGTAAGTGCGTGGATTCGCGAAGCCAAGCTCTGTACAAAGTGCGGCCAGGTCCTTCATGGCAAGGATGCCCGTGCCGCCTACGTTGACTCCCCGCAACAGTGCAACAAAGGTACTCATGAGCTCTCGTACTCCCGCCCTTACTTCTTAAGCGGTTGTTGTTCTCCAATGGTGGGTCGCTCCGGCGACTCCGCCTGCAGCTTCGCCGCGGTCGCCTGCACCTCGCGGAAGAAGCGCAGGAAGTTCTCTCCCAGAATCTTGCGACAATCCTCCGCTGAATACCCTCGCGCCATCAGCGCCGCCGTGATCTTCGGCAGATCTGCCGCGGAGTCCATCCCCTCCGGCGATGCCGGAATTCCGTCGAAGTCCGATCCCAGCCCCACATGATCGATCCCCGCGACTTTGGCAATATGGTCGATGTGGTCGATGAGCATGCTCAGCGGCGGCCGCGGAATCTTCGTCGCCCATTGCTTATCCATCGCATCGATCATGCCGTAGGTGACGTCTTTGCCCTCCGCCTTCCACTGCGCGATCTGTGCATTCTCCGCGCCCTGCCGCTCCGGTGCCTGCGCACTCCATGCATTGCGCCACGCATCACTGATAAACCCTGAATAGAAGTTCACCATAACTACGCCGCCATGGCTGCCTGATCCGCCGCTGCGCGCGACGGCCCGCAGCATATCGTCCGTCATATTGCGCGGAGAATTCGTGAGCGCTCGCGCCGAAGAGTGCGATGCGAACACCGGTGCGCGTGACGTGATGACCGCGCGATAAAAGGTCTTGTCCGATACATGCGAGATGTCCACCATCATCCCCAGGCGATTCATCTCGTACACCACATCCTTGCCGAAGTCCGTCAGGCCATCCTGCGTGTGCTTCACATTCGGGTCGTCGACGTCGCCTGAAGAATCCGCCCAGTCATTGGAGTTCGACCACGTCAGCGTCATATACCGCACGCCGAGACGGCAGTAATCACGCAGCAGCCCCAGCGAATCCTCGATCGAGTGTCCGCCCTCAATCCCCATCAGTGCCGCCAACTTGTGCTCGCGATGCGCCTTCTCGATGTCCTCCGGCGAATACGCCATCATCATCTGGTCCGGATGCTTAGCCGCTTCCTGATGAACGGCGTCGATCAGCTCCAGCGTGCGCCGCGCGAAATGCCCCTCGTACAGCCTGGGATCAACCCAGATCGAGAAGAACTCCGCACCCAGATTGCCCTCTTTCGCCGAAGCAAAGTTCAGGTATCCGCCGTCCAGCGGCTCGCGTAAGGTCATAGTGATCGTCGAGCATGCGCTGCGTCGTATCGGCATGCGTGTCGATGACGATCGCCGAGCGCTGCACCGCGGCTGCGCTGACGGGAGCAGATTTATGCGTCACAGGTGTCCGGTCGGGTTGAGGAAGTTTCAGAGCTGAGAGCGGCAGCGTCGCCGCCAAAACAACGGGGAGTTGCCAGGGTCTCATGTCGTCGCTGGAAATACCGTAGACGGATTCTAGCAGCAACGCACGGACACGCAGACGACTGCAGGGAAGAAGGGGAAGCCTCTGCAGGCAAGCAGGGCCGCCCCCGCTCATTTCCCGGCGAGATTCCAGTCCGTCACCGGAGCGATGGTCGTCACCAGTTGCTGCCGCTCTTTCCACGCGCCGAACAGATAATCGCGATTCATCCTCGCGATCGCCTCGAGCGGAATCTCCTTCGGGCACACGCCCGTGCATTCGCCAATGTTGGTGCAGCTGCCGAAGCCTTCCACGTTCATCTGCGCGACCATCCGCACCGCGCGCCGATCCTGCTCCGGCTTGCCCTGGGGCAAAATGCCGAGGTGCGCAATCTTCGCGCCGGTGAAGAGCGCCGCCGATCCGTTCGGACACGCCGCCACGCACGCGCCGCACCCGATGCAGGCTGCTGCGTCCATCGCCCGATCGGCCTCTTCCTTGCCCACCAGAATCGCGTTGCCATCCGGTGCATTCCCGGTCGAAACCGAAACGTATCCACCCGACTGGATGATGCGGTCAAACGCCCGTCGGTCCACCACCAGATCCTTCACGAACGGAAACGATCCCGATCGCCACGGCTCCAGCACCAGCTCCTGGCCGTCTTTGAAGTGGCGCATCGTCAGCTGACAAACCGTCGTAGCCGGCAGCGGCCCATGCGCGACGCCGTTGATCATGAAGCCGCACGAGCCGCAGATGCCTTCGCGGCAGTCGTGCTCGAAGGCCACCGGCTCCTCGCCTCGCTCGCTCAGCGTCTCGTTCAGCACGTCGAGGCACTCCAGCATCGACATCTCCGGGTTCACGTTGTCCACCGGATAGCTGACAAACTTTCCTGTGGTCCCTGGATTCTTTTGCCGCCAGACCGTCAACTTCAGTTTCATTACTTGTAGCTCCTCTGGCTGGGGTGAACGTAGGCGAACTCCAGCGGCTCTTTGTTCAGTTCCGGCGGATT
The DNA here is from genome assembly GCA_963825195.1 of uncultured Acidobacteriota bacterium. Taxonomy (GTDB): domain Bacteria; phylum Acidobacteriota; class Terriglobia; order Terriglobales; family Acidobacteriaceae; genus Palsa-343. The sequence continues at coordinate 2,251,600 of CAWGSD010000001.1, read as the reverse complement.
TCCCGGCCCCGTGTAGCCCCACGCCGCTACATAGCTGTAGTGCTCGTCATCGCGCTGCGCTTCGCCGTCCGGCGTCTGATACTCCTCGCGAAAGTGGCCGCCGCACGATTCGTTGCGCTCCAGCGCGTCGATGCACATCAGCTCGCCCAGTTCGAGGAAGTCGGCCACCCGGCCCGCTTTCTCGAGGCTCTGATTCAGATCGTCGCTTGACCCGGGCACTGTCAGATTCTGCCAGAACTCCTCGCGCAGCGCGCGAATCTTCTCGATCGCTTCCTCGAGTCCCTCGCATTGCGCGACATCCCGCAGTCGTCCCACATGATCTTGCCCAACTCGCGATGGAACGAGTCCACGGTCCGCTTGCCCTTGATCGCCAGCAGCTTCTCGATGCCCATGCGCACGCAGTTCAGCGCCGCCTGCGCCTCGGGATGGCTCTCGCTCACCTCTGCCGGCTTCGCGGTCGCCAGATAATTTCCGACCGTGTAGGGAATGATGAAGTAGCCGTCCGAAAGCCCCTGCATCAGCGCGCTCGCGCCCAGCCGGTTCGCGCCGTGATCGGAGAAGTTCGCCTCGCCCAGCACAAACAGCCCGGGAATCGTGCTCTGCAGCTGGTAATCCACCCACAGCCCGCCCATCGTGTAGTGAATCGCCGGATAAATCCGCATCGGCACCTTGTACGGATTCTCGTCCGTGATCCGCTCATACATGTCGAACAAGATTGCCGTAGCGTTCCCGGATCGTCTGCTCACCCAGCCGCTTGATCGCATCGGCAAAATCGAGATAAACGCCCAAGCCGCTCTCGCCCACGCCGCGGCCTTCGTCGCACACCGCTTTCGCGTTGCGCGAGGCCACATCGCGCGGCACCAGATTGCCGAAGCTCGGATACCGCCGCTCCAGGATAATAATCGCGCTCCTCTTCGGGAATCTGATCCGGTGCCCGCTTGTCGCCCTTCTTCTTCGGCACCCAGATCCGCCCATCGTTGCGCAGCGATTCGCTCATCAGCGTCAGCTTCGACTGGTAATCGCCCGAAACCGGAATGCAGGTCGGATGAATCTGCGTGAAGCAGGGATTGGCAAACAGCGCGCCCCGCTTGTGCGCCCGCCAGATCGCCGTGGCATTCGAGCCCTTGGCGTTGGTCGAGAGATAGTAGACGTTGCCGTATCCGCCCGTCGCCAGAATCACCGCGTCGGCCATGTGCACGCTCATCTGGCCCGTCACCAGGTTGCGCGCCACGATACCGCGCGCTCGCCCGTCAATCACGATCAGGTCCAGCATCTCCGTGCGGGGAAACATCGTCACCGTCCCCGCATCCACCTGCCGCTCAAGCGCCTGATACGCGCCCAACAGCAGTTGCTGGCCCGTTTGCCCGCGCGCGTAGAAGGTACGCGAGACCTGCGCGCCGCCGAACGAGCGGTTGGTCAGCGCCCCGCCGTATTCGCGCGCAAACGGAACGCCCTGCGCCACGCACTGATCGATGATGTGCACGCTGATCTGCGCCAGCCGGTAAACGTTGGCCTCGCGCGCGCGAAAATCGCCGCCCTTCACCGTGTCGTAGAAAAGCCGGTAAACGCTGTCGCCGTCGTTCTGATAATTCTTCGCCGCGTTGATGCCGCCCTGCGCCGCAATCGAGTGCGCCCGCCGCGGCGAATCCTGAAAGCAGAAGCACTGGACGTTGTAACCCAGCTCGCCCAGGGTCGCCGAGGCCGAAGCTCCCGCCAGACCCGAGCCCACCACCAGCACCGTGTGCCGCCGCTTGTTGGCCGGGTTCACCAGCTTCATCTCAAATTTTGAGTTGTCCCACGCCTGCTCAATCGGTCCCGAAGGGATTCTTGCATCCAGTTTCATCTATCGCACCCAGCCCGCCAGAACGCTGACAGGAATAGAAATGTAACCGACGGTGATCAGAATCGCGAGCCACAGCGCCGCCCGCTGCAGCACTGGCGTGTGTCGCGGATGGTTCAATCCCACCGACTGGAACATGCTCCACAACCCGTGCCGCAGATGAAAGCCCAGCAGGATCATCGAGAAGATGTACCAAACTGAGACCCACCACACCTGGAAGCCCGCCACCACGTTGTGATAGACATCGCCGTCGATAAACTGCGATTCCGGATGGATGTACCCTGCCGTGAACTGCAGGAGATGGAAGATCACGAACGCCAGCACAATCGGCCCGCTCCAGTACATCGTTCGGTCCGCGTATGACGAGTTCACCGACTTCTTAACCGAGTAGCCCACGGGCCGCGCCTTGCGGTTGCGCAACGCCAGTTGCACCGTCGCCACGATGTGCAGGACCACTGCGACGATCAGCACGATCCGCACAATCCACAACAACTCGCCCAGGTCTTTCAGGAAGTGTCCGTAGGCATTCAACCGCGCCGGGCCATCGAAAATCTGCAGGTTGCCCAGCAGGTGGCCGATGACGAACAGGAACAGAATCGCTCCCGTCACCGCCATCACAGCCTTCTTGCCATTTGTGGACTGCCAGAAATTTGGCGCCCGATTGTGGCGCACACCAACCGCAGTCGCGCTCATCGTGCCTGCCCAGCCGTATTGTGATCTTTCACGTCGAGTGTTCCTTCTCTGCCGTTATCGCCCGGCCGCAAAGTTCCGCGGGAAGGCGCTGCGCGCAAAGCGCACGTCAGGGTTTGAGCAGCCGAGCTTAAGTACCGGACTGCTGGTATGCATTGCCTCGCTGAATTCCGAGGTTGTTGTCTGTCGGCGGCCAAAGGCGCCTCGGCCATCGGCAGCCGGGGAAAAGACATCTGTCTTACGTCGAAGCCAACTCTTTATTATTGGTGTCCGACGGAAGCAGCGTCAACCTTGCCGTCCTCAGCGGTTGAGTTGACAGGTGATGCGGGCGATCTGGAGTTCCTCTTCGCTGGTCAGCACCCGCACTTTGGGGCACTGCGCCGCATCCCCGCTGCTCAGCCCCAGATAGCCGAGCCCCTCGCAGATCCGGTTGCGCATGGACGCGCTGTGTTCCCCGATGCCACCCGTGAAGATCATCAGATCCAGCCCGCCCAGCTCCGCCGCATAGGCGCCGATCTGCTTCCGGACTGCCTGCGCGAACACGTCAATCGCCAGTTGCGCCTTCTTGTCGCCCTTCGTCGCGCACTCCTCCAGCAGACGCATATCCGATTCGCCCCCCGACAGCGCGCCGAGCCCGGAGTCGTGGTTGAGCAGGGACTCAAGCTGATCCGCGGAAAGCTGCTCGGTGCGCATCAGGAAGAGCACCACGCCGGGGTCGAAGTCACCGCTACGGGTGGCCATAGGGATGCCGCCGACCGGGGTCATGCCCATGGTGGTATCGATGGATTGGCCGCTGCGGAGGGCGACGACGCTGGCGCCGGCCCCAAGATGAGCGCAGACGACACGCTCGGGGAGGTCTGCTGTGACGCGCGCGACGATGGATTCGTAGGAAAGGCCGTGGAAGCCGTAGCGCTCGATGCCCAGATCGTAGAGACGCTGCGGCAGGGGGAAGTGGCGGGACACTTCAGGCATGGTGCGGTGGAACGCCGTGTCGAAACAGGCGTACTGCGGAATGCCCGGCAGGAGTTCCCCTGTCTCGTGGATTAGTTTGAGCGCAGCGGGAATGTGAATGGGCGCGAATTGGGTGGCGGCTGTGAGCTTTTCGAGCAGCGCCGGAGTGATGCGCTGATGTTCACGCAGGTGCGGACCACCATGCACAACTCGATGGCCAATGGAATGCGGACGGCTGTGGCCGAGGCGGTCCATCTCGCCGAGGATCTCCTGCAGAGCGTGCCCCTGCGATGCCAGCTTATATGCCTCGTCGACCAGTGCGGCGCCCTCCGCATTCTTTATCTGCAACTGCCCGTTCGCGTGCCCGATGCCGCTCGCGCCGCCCGCCAGCACCATCTCCGGATCGCACTTGCCCGTCGGGTGCCGATACAAGCCGAACTTCAGCGACGACGATCCGCTGTTGACTGCGAGTACGAGTTCCTCGCTCACTCCGGCCACGTCCAATTGCGAATTTCCGGCCGGTCGATCCCATAAGTGTGTGCGTAATTCAGGTTCAGCGTAATCTCGTCGCGCAGCCAGTTCTGCGTATGCGCCCCGATATTCAGCAGCCGCGGCACGCGGTCAATCACATCAATTGCGAGATTAAAGCGGCTCACATTGTTCACAATCGCCAGCTCCATAGGCGTATTGATGTTGCCCTGTTCCTTGTAGCCGCGCACGTGAATATTATCGTGATTGTGCCGCCGATAGGTCAGCCGATGAATCAGCAATGGATACCCGTGAAAGTTGAAGATCACCGGCTTGTTGCGTGTAAACAGCGAATCGAATTCCGCATCCGAAAGTCCGTGCGGATGCTCCGACGAAGGCTGCAGCCGGAACAGATCCACGACATTCACAAACCGCAGCTTCAGGTCAGGGAAGTGCTCCCGCAGAATCGCCGCCGCTGCCAGTGCTTCCATTGTCGCGATGTCCCCGGCACATGCCAGCACCACATCCGGATCGGCCCCGGCGTCCGTGCTCGCCCAGTCCCAGATCCCAATGCCCTTGGTGCAGTGAAGGATCGCCGTGTTCATGCCAAGGTACTGCAGATGCGGCTGCTTGTCGGCCACGATCACGTTGACGTAGTCGCTCGAGCGCAGGCAGTGATCGGCCACGCTGAGCAGGCAATTCGCATCCGGCGGCAAATAAATGCGCGTGACCTCGGGGCTCTTGTTCGCCACCACATCCAGAAATCCGGGGTCCTGATGCGAGAAGCCATTGTGATCCTGCCTCCATACCACCGATGTGATCAGCAGGTTGATCGACGACACGGCAGCGCGCCAGCGTAACTCCGTCTTCGCCTTCTCCAGCCATTTCGCATGCTGGTTGAACATCGAATCGATCACGTGCACAAATGCTTCATAGCTGGAGAAGAATCCGTGACGCCCGGTGAGCACGTAGCCCTCGAACCAGCCCTCCAGCGTGTGCTCGCTCAGCATCTCCATCACGCGGCCCGCTGGGGCAATCTCCGTCCCGTCGGTGTCTTCGGGAAGAATCTCTTCCATCCAGGTCTTCGGGCTTGCTTCGTAAATCGCCTGCAGGCGATTCGACGCCGTCTCATCAGGCCCAAATACTCGAAAGTTATCGGGATTGTTCTTCATCACATCCCGCAAAAATTTCGCCAGAATTTCCGTGGCGCCTGCATATTCGGCTCCTGGCCTCTTCACCTTGAACGCGTAATCGCGAAAATCCGGCATGTGCAGCGGCTTTCGCAACACACCGCCGTTGGCATGCGGATTCGCCGTCATCCGCCGTTGTCCCTGCGGCGCCAGCGCACGCAGTTCGGCAAACGGCGTTCCCTTCTCATCGAATAATTCCTCGGGCTTGTAACTCCGCAGCCACTCTTCCAGCAGCTTCAGGTGCTTCGGATTCTCCGCGACTTCCAGAATTGGCACCTGATGCGCCCGCCAGAAGCCCTCCACCTTGTGCCCGTCCACTTCCTTCGGTCCCGTCCACCCCTTCGGCGAACGCAGCACGATCATCGGCCACCGGGGCCACCCTGCAGCACCCCCAGCGTGCTTGCCCCTTTCCCGCGCGTCGCGCTGGATCGTGCGAATCTCCTCGATGCAATGCTCCAGCGTCGCGGCCATTGTCTGGTGCATCGTCTGCGGATCGTCCCCCTCCACAAAGTGCGGAGTCCATCCGTACCCGCGCAGCAGCCATTCCAGCTCTTCGTGGGGAATGCGCGCCAGAATCGTAGGATTCGCGATCTTATAGCCGTTCAAATGCAGGACCGGCAGCACCGCCCCGTCCCGTACCGGATTCAGAAATTTGTTTCCGTGCCACGAAGTCGCCAGGGGTCCCGTCTCCGCCTCACCATCGCCGATCACACAGTTCACAATCAGATCCGGATTGTCGAACGCCGCGCCAAACGCGTGCGACAAACTGTAACCCAACTCCCCGCCTTCATGGATCGATCCCGGCGTCTCCGGCGTGCAGTGACTTCCAATCCCGCCTGGAAACGAAAATTCCCTGAAGAATTTCTGCATCCCCTTGAGATCCTGGCTCTTGTCCGGATAAATCTCCGAGTACGTTCCCTCCATCCACGCATGCGACAACATCGAGGGCGCTCCGTGTCCCGGGCCCGCAATGTAAATCATGTTCAGGTCGTATTTGCGGATCAGCCGGTTTAGATGCACCCACAAAAATGTCTGCCCCGGGTCGGAGCCCCAGTGTCCCAGCAGCCGCTTCTTGATGTGCTCCGCCTTCAGCGGTTCGCGCAGCAGGGGATTGTCGTACAGGTAGATCATTCCGGCGCACAGATAATTGCAGGCGTGCCAGTATGCATCCATGCGGCGAAGTTCTTCCGCTGTAAGTGTCTCGGGCAGGGTAGCGACGGAAGCGCTCATAGAACCTCCATTGTTGATGGATAGCTGAGGGCCGAGAAGGATGGCGTCTGATCAAACAGTAAGATGCTCGGAAGCTGCTGTCCAGGTGCGCCGGAATTCGTTGCTCGCCCAGGTTCCAGCCGGATGAAGGCTCAGATCGTCAGCACGCCATTTCGATTCCGACGATCTCCAACTCCAGGCCGCCATACTCCGGATGCTCGTTCTCCCGTAGCCGATACGCGAGATCCACTACCGACTCCGGACCGATCTCCAGCTCCCGAACCCGTTCCGCCAGACTCCAACCGACTGCGGAGAATGTCGCCCCCTGGGCCACGCTAAGCCGCGCATGTTTCTCCTTCATGAATCGCGGCGTCGCCGTCACGCGCACGCCACGCGCCACAAACACCGGCTCCTCATTACTCATGCCAAACGGTTCCAGCCGGCGCAGCAGTTGAAAAAGCTTTGGCGTCACCTGATCCAGCGGCAGCTCAGCATGGCATTCCAGAGGATTCCCAAGGTCCTCTTCACGCAGATGCACTGCGGCATAGCTGCACAACCGATCCCGCAACTCTTCCACGCGCTCCGAAGCCAGAGAAAATCCCACAGCATGCGCATGCCCGCCAAACCGCGTGAAAATCTCATGGCAGCTTTCAATGGCGTCCAGCAGATGAAACGCGGCAATCGACCGCCCCGATCCATAGGCCTCGCCGTTCTCCCGCGTCACCACCACCGCGGGCTTGCCTGTCTGGTCGACAATGCGCGAAGCTAAAATTCCGATCACTCCGCGGTGCCACCCATCTCCGTCCATAACAATACAGCGTGCATCGTGAAAGCTGGGCTCCGCCAGCCGCGCCATAATCTCCTCGAGCGTCGTTGCTTCCGCTGCGCGCCGCTCCTGATTCAGCCGCTCCAGTTTCTGCGCCAGATCTCGTGCTCGCACGACATCCCGAGTGGTGAACAGCTCAATCACTTCGCTGGCGATATCCATCCGCCCCGCCGCATTGATCCGGGGCGCCAGGCGAAACGCCACATCCACCGTGGTCAATGGCCGCCGCGCGGTGTCGATCTGTGCCTCCTGCATCAGCGCCCTGAGTCCCAGACCCACCGGCCGCCGCAGCTCAGCCAGTCCCAGCGCCACAAACACCCGATTCTCCCCCAGTAGCGGTACGGCATCCGCGATCGTTGCAATGGCCAGCATCTTCAAAAACGATGGCAGGATCTTCGCCCGCGCCCGTTCCGGTTCCCACGCCTCCAGCAGCGCCTGTGACAGCTTGAATGCCACGCCCGCGCCGCACAAATGCCGGCAGCCGTAACCGCACCCCGGCTGGTTTGGATTCAGCACCGCCAGAGCCCGCGGTACCCCCATCTCTGCCTCTGGCAGATGGTGGTCCGTCACGATCAGGTCCAGTCCCAACTCCGCTGCTGCCTCCGCCGCGGCAAAGGCTCGAATGCCGGTGTCGACGCTGATGACCAGCCGCGCTCCCTCCGCGCACGCATTCTCCAGAATTTCGCGCTGCATCCCATATCCCTCGCGCAGCCGATGAGGAATATGAAAGCGTGCAATCCCGCCCATCATTTCGATCGCCGTCTTCAGCAGGACCGTCGCCGTGGTGCCATCTACGTCGTAATCGCCATAGATGAGAATTGGCTCCCGCGCCGCGACCGCCCGCCGGATGCGCTTCACCGCCCGATCCATCCCCAGCATGGAGAAGGGATCCAGCAGATGATCGATTCTGGGATTCAGAAATTGTCCGGCCTCAGCCGCGCTGAGCACTCCCCGTGTTAGCAGTAATTCCGCGATCAGCAGCGGGACATCTGCCTCCCGTGCCAGAGCCGCCGCCTCGTTCGCCCGCGATTCCGCGATCAGCCAGCGTGGACGGGGAAGCCTGCGTTTTCCTGGCGTAGCTAAATTTTCGACAAGCGGATCGACGGTGCCGGTCGTTGCACCTTCAGGCGTGCTCACGGCTCTTCGTCTTCGTCTTCGTCTTCAAAGACAATATCGCCGAGCCCTTCCACTGAGTCCAAAAGCTGCTGGTAGTGCTCGTACCATTCGGTCGACGCCTCATAGACGAACATCACGCCCTGGTGCGCAAATCCGAGCTGCAGATGGCCGACCTTCCCGATGTGCGATACCAGCCCCTGAGCGTCATCCATCTCCGATGCGCCGGATTCCATGCCCAGACCGTACTCCTGGTCCTGCATCTCCTCCATCAGCAGCTTGAGATCGTCTTTCTCCAGCACCACCTCGCTCATGGTGACAAAAACGGCGCCGGCAGCCTTCGCCGTCTCGACAAAATCCTTCCAGCTCTCCGGGTTGCCCTCGTCTTCCCAGAGAATCGACGGCACATCATCGCCAGCGTGTCCGGGAACGCGGCGCATGCCATGCCCCGCAATGAATGCGATCATGTCGTCTTTGGTGGAAGCTAAATTGTCGGGATGCATGGAGAGAGGATTCATGGCGCGAACACCAGTGTATCCGAAGCAGCCCACAGCGGCGGCGGCCAATTCGCATGCGACCCGGTCCTCACCGGACACAATCCCGCCGAAGCTGGAACCGCCCTTCCGCCCTTCGACGCTGCTAGTCCCCCGCGTACTTCACGCTGCACCCGTAGGGCCGCGTGTAGGTCACTGGAACGTGCTGCCCCGCCATGGCCGCGTCCAGAGCTGCGGCAACATAGTTCTTCGAGACCTTGATATCCGCAACATCGGTCGTCGGATGATCGTCAATTGCGCCCGAATAAATCAGCTTGCCCGACGGATCGATGACATACATATCCGGCGTGGTCTTGGCCTCGTACTCATGCCCAATGGCGCCCGTGGGATCAAGGATAGCGGCTGTCGGCGCCGCATGCACCTTGGTCATAAACGAGTTTTCCTGCGCGGCAGTCATGTATCCCTGCTCGCCCGGCGCCGACGACAGCACTGTCAGCCAGATCACGCCTTTAGTCGTCCACTCCTTCTGCAGGTTCTCCATGTTGCCGCTTTCGTAGTGCTTACGCGTGTAGGGGCAGCCGTTGTTCGTCCATTCCAGAACCACATACTTCCCTCGGTACTCCGAAAGCCGGTGGGTCTGGCCGTGCGAATCGGTTCCGGTGAAATCGGGGGCGGGATCGCCGACGCGAATGGCCCAGGCGCTGAGGCTGAGCGCCAGAACGGCGCCCGCGGTAGCAAATGAGAGACGGCGCATGGGGAAAACACCCTCCTGTTTGCTAATTGATCTTGCTTATTGACCTATTGGACGACGCAATTCAGCAGATTGTCGCTGCGGATTCCCCAAAGAATTCAGCGCACCCAGGACGATTCCGGGCGTCAGCACCTCCGGCAGCACGTGCGGCGCGGCCGCCAGGTCTGCGGGGTAGATTGCATACGTCGGAACCCCGCTGCGCCCCAGCGCCGCCAGGGCCTTCGTAATATCCGGATCTTGATTCGTCCAGTCCGCCCGCACCAGAGCTGCCCCGCTGTCGTGCAGCCGTTGCCGCACATCGGCACGACTCAAAATCAGCCGCTCGTTCACCTGGCAGCTCAGGCACCAGCTGGCCGTGAAATCCACAAAGACCGGTCGCCCCTGCGCCCGATACTGCTCCACCAGAGCCGGCGTGAACGGCTGCCACTCCGTCGCCTCGCCCGCCGCCTTTACCTGCGACCCATTCCGGAAGATCACTGTCGTCTGGCCACCGGGCTGTACTCCCAGCGCCCGCACCGCCCACACCGAGGCCCCAATTGCCGCCAGCAGAACCATCGCGGCCACCAGTCCTGCGGTCCATTTTCCGGGCCAGCGCCCCAGACACCACCCCGCAATCGCCAGCAGCAGAAATGCCGCCAGCAATCCGATCAGCGCATCCGTCCCCGCGATCCGCGCAAATACCCAAACCAGCCAGATCACTGTAGCGAAAATCGGCACCGAAACCGCCTGCTTCAGCACCTCCATCCATGCACCTGGTTTCGGTAATAACCGGCTCCATCCCGGGTTATACGCAAGCAACAGATAGGGCGCCGCCAGTCCCAGCGCCAGCGCTGTGAATATCGCAAAGCTCACCGCCGCCGAGTGGGCCAAGGCATAGCCGATCGCCGCTCCCATAAACGGAGCTGTGCACGGCGTGGCCACCACCATCGCCAGCACGCCGGTAAAAAAGCTCCCCGCATACCCATGTTTTTCCGCCAGCGATCCGCCCGCGCTGGTCAGCGAAAGTCCAATCTCGAACTGCCCCGCCAGCGCCAACCCCAGGAAGAACAACAGCATCGCCATCAGCGCCAGAAACGTCGGTGACTGGAACTGGAATCCCCATCCCAGTTGCTGTCCCGCCGCGCGCAGGGCCAGCAGCACGGCCACTACGGCCCAGAACGAAACCAGAATCCCCAGCGTGTACACCCATCCGTGCGCCCGCAGCCTCCCACGCTCCTGCTGCGAAGACTGCACCAGCGCCAGTCCTTTGATAAACAGCACCGGGAATACGCATGGCATCAGGTTCAGCAGAATCCCCCCCACCAAGGCCAAACCCGCAGCCTCTGCCAGCGGTGCAAAGGCCGCTCCAGACGCAGCCGGACCCTCTGCGGCCGTCGCTCCCGGAGTCGCATGGATTTCATACGCCGCGCCATCCGCCAGCTCCAGCACTCCGTTGAGCTGCCGCGGCGCGCCCTGAACGTTTTCATCCTTCGTCAGCGTCAGCTGGACCCCGCCCGCCAGCGCCTTCACCGGCTGCGCCGCGGCGTTGGCAATTACCGTCTGATCGAAAGGGAAGAATTGCGCCGAACCCTGCTGCGCCCCGGTCGCGACTTCCAAAACGAACCCCTGCGCCGTCTGGCGGAAATGTGCTGCATCGCCGGCCGGCAGCGGCTTCGGCAATTCGCTTTGGAAGCGCGCAATCAGACTCTGCGCGGCTGCATCGATCCTGGGCATCGGCGCGGCAGCCGACAGCGCGTCCCGGTCAACTGACAGCTCTGCCTTGCCCGGAAGACAAACCTCCCGGCAAACCAGCCAGCTTACATGGGCACCGAGAGCTGCCTGTTTCCCTGCGGGCCGGAAGTCTTCCGCCACGTGCATCGGCACCGGAAAGACCACCTCACCTTCATACCCGAAATCCATCAGCGGGCCCAGCGGCAGCCGTTTCGGGGCAGGGAACTGAAGCCCGTCCGCTGTTACTCCGGCTGGTAGTTTCCACTGCACCTTGGGTGGCTCGCCGGAATCCCCGGCATTGATCCAGTACACGTGCCAGCCCGGCTCCATCCGGAAGTCGAGCCCACTCGTAAATCGCTCGCCGGGATAGATCTGCGCCGGTGGAACCAGCAGTGAAACCGTCACATGCGGAGCCTTTACCTCAGCCCGAGACGGCTCCTGCGCTCTGGCCGCCCCTGCGCACAACAACGCGGCGGAGAGCCCAAATACGAAAAAGAGTCGCTTCCCGGGGCGCATCGTCGGCCTCCCTTTCCATTGTAGGCGTAACAGCAGGTTGGACCGCGCCCGTGAACATTCCGTCAACCGCACCCATATCCGCAGCCGTTTATAGGACAATAAAGAAGACGCATCAGCCCCAATTGATAAGGACTCAACCTTGAGCGCGCCTTCCCCTGCAGAACTCTCTGCCTCTCCTGCGGTTCACGAAATCACCATCGCCCACAGCCCTGACTCCGATGACGCTTTCATGTTCTATGGCCTCGCCACCAATAAAGTCCGCGTCAACGGATACAAGTTCAGTCATGTCCTCTGCGACATCGAGACCCTGAACCAGCGGGCCATCCGCGAAGCTTTCTACGACGTTACCGCCATCTCCTTCCACGCCTATCCCTACATGCAGGACAACTACGCGCTCATGGCCTGCGGCGGCTCGGTTGGCGAGGGATACGGCCCCATGATCGTCGCCATGCGCCAGTACGATCTCGACGAAATCCACAAGATCCGCATCGCGGTGCCCGGCACTCTGACCACCGCCTATCTGGCCCTCAAGCTTTTCGCGCCGGAAATCGAAACGGCCGTCGTTCCCTTCGACCAGATTATCCCGCAAGTGCTCGCCGGCAATTTCCAGGCAGGCCTGATCATCCACGAAGGCCAACTGACATGGTCGCGCAGCGGACTCTGCCGCATCCTCGATCTCGGCGAATGGTGGCGCGAGCAAACCCATCTGCCGCTGCCCCTCGGAGGTAACGCTATCCGCCGCTCTTTAGGTGAACCCGTCATGCTTACCGTCACCCGCGCCCTGCGCGACAGCATTCAACACGGCCTCGACCACCGCGACGAAGCCCTGGCTTATGCTATGCAGTTTGCCCGCGATCTCGACATTAGCTTGGCCGACAAGTTCGTCGGCATGTACGTGAATGAGCGTACCCTGAACTATGGGGACGACGGGCGCGAGGCTATTCGCCGCCTCCTTGAGATGGGACACGAACGGGGCATTATTCCTCACCCTGTCAACGTCGATTTCGTCGGATAACGCGGCGTCAAAATCCGTACCGAAATCCCCTAATTTCATTGTGGGATTTCCGTCTCCTTCGGCTGCTTCTCGGGCTGCACGATCTTGGCCGGCGGCTCCGATCCCGGGTGGACGATTTTCTCCGGCGGACTCTGCTCGCTGGCCCTCCGGGCCTTGTAATCGGCGAAGGTCCTGGCGCTTGCTGCGGTCACCCGTCCGTGATTCGTCAGCGTAATACTCCACACCATGTACTGCCCAGGGTCATTCCGGTCGCTGAAGAGAATCTCGCGTGAGCCGTTATTGGTACCCATGCGCAGCGTGGGCACCGGAGCGCGCGCCAGCGCGATATCTGTATTCATCCGCTCCGGGACCTGTGGCTCGGCCCCCGCAATTGCCGCATAGCACATGCCCAGCCTGAGCCACGGCCCGTCCTCCTGCACAGCTTTCTCTGCGATCTCCTTCGGAACCGCCTGATTGAAGACGGTCATGCTTCGCTGGCTTCCGGCCGCCGCATGAAACGGCGTAGCATTCCGGAAAAGCACCGGGACCACCATCACGCGCCCCGGCTCCCGCGGTACGATCGACGTGAACAGCGACTCGACACCCACCTGCGAGCGGCTCCGGTAATGCAGGATCAGGTACTCCGGCATGTCCGGACACATAACCTGATCGTGGGTCCAGCTTCCGGAGCCAAGTTCGTACCCGAAAAATTCGGCCTCCCGCTCGATCTCCCGCTGTTTCTTGTCCACCAGTGATGTGTCTTCCGGGCTCATCTGTGTGGCGGAGAGATCTTTCAGGCTGACGAACTTGTCGTTGCCCGAATCCGCCGCTGCCGGCTGATCCTGAGCAGCCGCTCCAGGCGCCAGTGACGCTGCGGCCAGAAAACAGCAGGCGCACAGCACCGCAGCACAGACCATTCTGCGAAAGATCTTGTATCCCATTCGCCTTTCACTTTAGCAGCACAAACGGGCAGCCTGATGGCTGCCCGTTTGTGGAATTGCCACTGAGTTCCCGCTTAGTGGGTGGTATGGCGCGCCGGCCGATGCGGCGCGGCCTTTCTCTCCGGTGTCTTCGGCTCACCATCCTTCAGGATGATCATCGGTGGGTTCTGCGTGTACGAGTCGAATGTCGCGATGTACGTCACCTTATCGCCCGTCTTCGGCAACTCCTTCAACGGAGTCTTCATGTTGACCGTGAAGTCCGCCTTCTGCGATTGCTGCGCGTCCTGCGAGACCGCCAGTTGCACCGAATCCGAAGTCGCAGAAATTATCGTGCCCGGCACTTCCGCTGTCACCCCCTTCATCACGCCCCAAATCGCCTGTTGATCCGGCATGGCGCCGTTGGCCAGGATGAACTCCTTGTCTCCCAATGCCATACCCTTCAGGTTGTCGGAGCAGGCCGGCGGTATAGAAGCTGCAGCTGCATCTGTGGAAGCAGGAGCCGGTGTTGCGGCAGGCGCCGCTGCCGGAGCAGCACCGTTTGCTGGAGCCGGCGGTGGGGCCGGCGTCGCATTGGCGCACCCCTGCGTGGTCACAATCGCCTGATGGGCCAGATCCTGCGGGGACGGCGGGGGTGGAGCCTGGCTCGGGTTGTAAGTGGCCGGCGGGAAGACGTTGGCGGGAATCGCAGCCAGCTGCTGTACCTGCTGAAATCCCTGAGGAGGAGTGCTCTGGCACGCAGCGTCGTTCTGTGCGCAGTGATATTTCTTGTACCAGTATTCTGCTGCCGTCTCGATCTGTTGCTGATACGGCGGCTTGGCGAACTGTGCCGCGCGGGTCAGGAACCAGACAGCCTGCTTTTGATTATTAGGGTCCTTCGGATCTGCCGATACGTAGGCATTGCCCAAATAGTACGTGTCCAGCAAGCCGGGGATCTGCGTCGTCTGCGCCGGGTCCTTATAGGACTGCAGCTCCTTGGTAAAAGCGTCGATCTCGCCCTTATAGTCCTTCTTTGCCGCGTCGTCTGCGCCGATCGCACTGTAGAAGATCGGGGTGGCCGTGTCCTTCACCTTGTCATAGTCGGCCTGCGACGTGCACGGATCTTTCTGCGCGTTCAGTCCCTTCTGCGCATCGGCTGCAGCCTCATCCAGCTTTGCCTGGTCGCCATTGGCCAGCTGCTTCTCCAGATAAACCGCCACCAGCAAAGCGCGCAGATTGTTGGCATCGGCCTGCAGCAGCCGCTTCGCCGTATCCAGCGTCTTTTGCGCGTTACCCGACTGCTGGTAGGCAACCATCAGCTCCTGCAGCACATCATTTTTCGCCACGCTGTTCGGATACTGGGTCAGGAACTGCTCCATCGCGGAGGCCTTCGCGGCAGGTGTGGACTGGCTGGTCGCGTTCGTGTACGCGTTATATTCAGCCGCATCCTTAATGGTGGGGGCAGCGCAGTTTGCGGATGCTCCCGGCGCTCCCTGATTCTGGGCGGCCGGGTCCGGCGTGCTCTGGCCGTCAGGGCCCTGAGCATAGCCAGGCAGACAGATAACCATGCTGGAGCACGCGCAGGCCAGCACGATCGAGGCGGAAACGAGCTTCTTCATTCAACGCTCCTGGGAAAATCTTGAGATACAAATCTAAGTTCGAGGCAGTGCCGTGGTTCCAGCTGCAGAATCGCCGATGCCATCCCAGCATATTCCATGACGCCGTGTGTCACCCAGCCACGATGCTGGATTATAAAAATCATTTGCGCGGTCTGACAAGCTGAGTAGAAACCGGTTACCCCCTGCGGGCTGTCGCCAGCCCGATTGATTGGGATGCTTTTGCCTCCTGGGCACGTTGACCCCGGACCGCATGGAGTTGCACCCGCCGTCGCTCAAAACTCCGCTTCCGTCCAGCCATTTGCCGTGCCTGGCTCCTGCTATCGAGAACTCTGAATCAGCCGCAGCCGCGTTGTAAATGCCCTTCCCAGTGGCTGCGAAAACTGGAGATACTCCGGCGAATCGACATTGTTGTTCACCACATAAGGATCCGTGCTGTCCGTTATATTCTCCGCCAACCCCCGCAGCCCGAAATACTTCCCGCGCAGGTGGAACCGCCACTCCAGGCCGGGACTGAACGAGAGAAAGGCTGGGAATCGGTGCGACCCGGGCTGCCCTGCCAACTCCTGATTCGCGTTCACCGAGTCAAAAGGGAACCCCGAGTGCCAGTCCAGTGTATAGACGAAGTCCCAGTTCTTCCTCACCGTGGGCAGCCTGGGCGCCCATGCCGGCAGCCATCCCCACGAAATCACCCGGTTCGGCGTATCCCATGCCAGCGGCCCACTCTGCTGCGGCCCCAGAATTGGCGTTGTCGGCACATAGTCCAACGCTGCATTCGTCCTGGCGGACGACCTTGTGTAGGCCCCGAACAGCGTGTATCGCCCGGCAAATGTCCGCCGTGCGTCGATCTCCGCAGAGTAATAGCGATCCTGGCGGTCGTTGGTCAGAACATAGTTGCCCGGCATGGCGCCGGTCCCGTCCTGATTCACGTAGATGAACAGATCGCTGAGGCGCTTCTGCATGAAGCTCAGCCCCGCGTATACCTGCCCCGGCAGCTTTTGCTGTGCTCCCATGCTCCAGTTCAGGGCATGCGCCTCCCGCAGCGTGCTGTTGTTCTCCGAGAACACCGTCTCCAGGGGCGGACTCGTCGGCGTGGTCCCGTCGGGCGCATAGTACGTGTCGTACCGTATGCCCGCCATGGCCCGCGTCAGATATTCCAGTTGCGTGTGCTCGTAGTACTCTCCGATCCCGCCCGTAATCTTCGTTGTGCTCTCCGCTCCCCGCGGCGAATAATTGAATGCGATCCGTGGCGAAAAATACGGTCGCCTGACGATTTCATCCCAGTCGAAGCGTAGCCCCGGTTCCACCAGCAGCCCCTTCCACGGATTCCACCGATCCTCCACGTAGGTCCCGAACTCCACATTGTGACCCGCAAACGGCGGAAACGTCGGAAAGACGCTGCGCCGCAGCAGCGTCCGATCCTCGCGCAGGTAGTTCACTGGCGTCAGCGCCTCATTGCCGTCATATCCGATGTAGTCCACATCCGCTCCGGCTTTGAACTGGTGATTGCCCTGCCAGTGCATCGGGGGGAGATAGAGGTTGGTGTATCCCTCCGCACGTTGCGAGCGCGTGGTCAGATTCTCGAAATTGCTCCCGATCGCCGTCTCCGGATTCAGTTCGTAGGGCAAGTTGCCATGAGGCTCGAAACCCTCGCGGTATCGCATCACCCCAAAGCCGGCGTCCAGCATTACTCCATTCTTAAAGCTCTGATCGTCCCGAATGTACGGCAGCCACGCGATGATGTCATGGTTGTCGGTGCTCTCCTGCGGAAGCAGCGTCGACAATCCCTCATATGGCGAGTGGTAGTCGTTCACCAGCAGCCCTGTGCTCAGGCTGTTGGTCGATCCCAGGTTCACCTGAAACTTAAGCAGGTTGCCGCCACGTGCCAGGTGGTTGGTATCCGCATTCGCCGGCAATCCAGGAACGTACCCCTCGTCATACTCCGCCTCGATCGCATCGAAAAACCAGGCCCGGTTCCGCACCACCGGTCCGGAAATCGTGAACCTCGGCACCAGCTTGTCAAAACGGATTCCATTCAGGTTCCGAAACGACGGCACAAAGTCCGTCGCGTTGTAGCGAAATTTGTTGTCGCCCATACCCGTGCTGTAAGCGATCACACCACCTGTGCTGCGCCCATACTCGACCGGGTAGCGCGTAGTCTCGATGTCGATCGACCGAACCCCATCCGTGCTTACTCGCAGGTCGAGAGTCCCAAAAATCGGCGACCGCATATCGAAGCCGTCCAGCGTATCCAGCGTCATGTAGGTCTCCCCACCCGCCACATGCACCTGACCCGTCGAGTCGGCCACCACACCCGGAGTAAACGGCAACAGGTTCCGTATATCGCGATTGGAGGGGAAGGGAACGTTGACGATCTCCGGCGTATTCATCGCCACCTGATCGGAGATCTGTTCGGTGTCGATACCCGGTGTCGATGCCCGAACATCCACCTCCTGCTGCACGGTCTGCTCATGGATCAGCACCATGCGCAGCGATCTTTCATCTGCATCGATCGCACCATCGACGGTGCGATAAAAGCCGTCCTTTTCAATACGTATGCTGTAAAGCCCGGTCGCCGGCAGAGGCCAACTGCACCGGCCGGCATAATCGGTCGTCGCATGCAGTGGCGCTCGCCCCGGCTCCTGAATGGTCACCCCGGCTGAAGAGACAGCCAGCCCATCCTCATCGACGACTGTCAGAACAACGCTGTGAGCGGTTGCATGAGAATGAGTTGCTGGCGGAGGCACCTGATACGCCGGTCCCTGGCCTGCGGCCGCGCCGCACATCAGGGCAAGTACGGCAGCCCACCAGACCCCAGGTTCCGGACGCGGCATAGAGTTCATTTTGTGGCATTTTGTTGGATGCGGCGCAGAGATCGGCCCCTGAATTCCCCCGAAATGTCTATTACGCAGCCCGAGTCAGGTGCAGTTGCTCCTCGTCGCTCTGGTCGACGCCGGTCCTGCGCTGCACCGTAGCCACTAACACTTCCTCGGCGATCAGAGCGCTGAGACTGGCAATCAGCGGCAGCAACTCCCCAAAGACCCGGGTCTCGACGAGAATTCCCCACGTAAACATGAACGCATACCAAACCGGAATCATCCACATCCACGCCCGCAGCTGCGTGTCCCGGACTTTCTTGCGGAAAATCACCAGGAATGGCAGGAGATAACCGCACGCGCTGAAAAGCTGAGGGTAATACCGCAAACGTTGGAAGCAGTAGAGATTGAAAACAGTCCGAGGATAGTATTCCGAGGCGTTTTGACGGAACATGTGGAAGATAAACACGTGCCAGGCCGCCCAATAGCAGAGCATTAGAAGAGCTGTCAGCGCCACTTCTGGCGTCAACGCCCGTCTCCACTCGAAATTCGCCCAACTCATGGCTCCATCCTGAGCAGGAACAGGGGCCGGTCTCCTTGCAGCTCCGCCGGCCGCCGCAGCCGCGGAGCTGCGCTGTGGTCCCGAGCGCGCACTCTCTTCGTGTAAGCACTCGCTCAGCAAATAGAAGGGAATCAGCAGCAGTGTCGTCTCCCGGTTAAGCGTGGCCACCGCAAACAGCGCCACCAGCAGCAGGCGCGATTTCCGGAAATAAATCAGATACAACCCCACCGCAAAGAAGGCCAGGCTGGGCATGTCATAGATGAATCGATAGTTCTGAATAGTATGAAGAATGTAGGAAACCGCGCACATCACCAGGAACAATGGATACACCAGCCAGCCCAGCAACTGTCGCCGGCTTGCGGCCCGATAGATTTGTACCGCCACCCACCCCGCGATCAGCACGCAGGGAATATCCAGGTAAAACTCCACGACCTCCGCCGGTCCAATGCCTTTCGGAAAGTAATAGCCGTTCATCGCGAGGTGCGACGCATAATGCACCATCCAGGCACTGTGCTCCGCCCAGCGAAAAAGTGGAGCCACCAGCAGCCGTGTCTGAAACGGCAGCCGCTCGTAACCGTGGGTAAACCGCTGGATATCGACGTAGGGAATGCTCAGGAACAGATAGCAGCCCACAACCTGAACCGTCATCAGTACATAGAGCCCGGTCAGAGCAACCCGCGACAGCTCGCGTCTCCAATCCCTGCTCCGCATGATGGCTAGTAACCGCAGAGTAAACATTTATCAGTAGGATGCGGCCTCAATTGCAGCCGCTTCATGCGCTTTCCGCCTCGGCCTCAAGTTACGACAGGAATCACCCTGAATACCTGTCTCCGCATTTTCACTTGCCACCCCCCTGGGGTCGGACTACTGTGGAAAATGCCTGCCGAATCTCCGCCAGAACGTCGCCTCGCAGCCGAAATGTGCTCGCACGTTTACCTGATCGGCCCAATACTTGGGTTTCGGACCCCTTATCCACAAGATGTTGGGGTGACCAGGTTGATTCTCCCGCTCGGCGACGCTACAGTTCTCATGATGGTTCGGTCCTCTCGCTCTCTTTCATCCTTCCGGAGTTCCTCCCCATGCTGAAGCTGAAGAAAATTCAGATCCTCGGCTTTAAGTCGTTTTCTGACCGCACCGAGGTCGCCCTGCCCGGCCAGGGAATCGCCATCATTGTCGGCCCCAACGGTTGCGGCAAGTCCAACATCCTCGACGCCGTCAGCTGGGTTCTCGGTGAACAGAGCGCCAAAAGCCTCCGTGGCGGCAAGATGGAAGACGTCATCTTCGCCGGCACCCGTGACCGCAAGCCCCTGGGTATGGCCGAAGTCACGCTGACCCTCGTCGATCCCGAAGCCTGGGAGGGCGGTTCGCTCCTCGCGGAGCCCGAGTTGGTCCTCGACGACGGCAGACCAGAGTGGGACGAAGAAAAACTGCGCGCCGAACGCGCTGCCGAAGTCGACGAAATCATTGCTGATTCGCAGCCCGGGCAAGTGATCGAAGGCGAGGCAGAAGCCCCCCCCGCTCCCGATCTCCCGGCTCCCGCCGAAGCCTCCGCGGAAGCAGCCGTTCCCGCCGTCGTCCTCAAGATCCGCCGCCGCAAGTTCAATCGCACCCCGCAGAAGGGCGAAATCGTTGTCACCCGGCGCCTCTTCCGCACCGGCGACAGCGAATACCTCCTCAACGGCAAGCTCTGCCGTCTGCGCGACATTCAGGACATCTTCATGGGCACGGGCCTTGGCCCCGAGTCCTACGCCATCATCGGCCAGGAGCGTATCGGCCAGCTTCTCAGCTCGCGTCCCCATGATCGCCGCGCCATTATCGAAGAAGCCGCCGGCATCACCCGCTTCAAGACCAAAAAGCGCCTCGCCGAACTACGGCTCGAGCAGTCCCGCCAGAATCTGGCCCGTATCAACGACATCTTCGAGGAAGTCACCCGGCAGATGGCGTCCCTCAAGCGCCAAGCCGCAAAGGCTGAACGTTACGGCAAGCTCCGCGATGAGATGAGGGAGAAGCTCCGCGTCGTCCTCGCCAGCAAGATCTCCCAGATGGACAGCCGCTATGCCGAGCTGGAATCCCAGATCGCCGAGCTCACCGCCCACATTGACGTCGGAGCTGAGCGTGTCTCGGGCATGGAATCCGCGCACGAGGCCCTCGTCGCCCGTGCCTACGAATTCGAATCCGCTGCGAAAGACGCCGAGACCCGCGCCAACCAGCGTTCGGTCGAGATTGAGCGCGCCGATACTCGCCACCAGACCAACCAGGAACGTATCGCCGAGCTCGACACCCGCATCGCCGCGGCGCAGGCCGAAAGTGAGCACTCCGCCGAGCATCTGCGCAGCATCGAGGCCGAGCACGAGAATCAGCAAAAGTTCCTCGAGTCTGCCGCCTCCGAAGCCGCCGAGTTCCGCGAGCGCGCCCGCCATAAGCAGGAGGCCATGCGCCAGGCGCTCTCGGCCGTTACCGCGGCCGAGCAGCAGTCCGAAGCCGGTCGCCGCCGCGCCGCGCAGCTCCTCTCCGAACTGGGCCAAACCCGCAATCAGATCACTCAGGGCGAAGAAGCCCTCGCCTCGCTGCAGCGCGAATCCGAGCGCCTCACCGTCGAAATGGAGTCCGCCCGCCGCGACCTAGAAGCACTTGGCGCCGAGCGCGGCCAGGTTTCTCTGACCTTCGAATCCGTCACTGAAACCCTCCGCCGCCTCGAGTCAGAAATCTCCTCCCTCCGCAGCGAGATCGAAGCCCGTCGCGCCGAAGAGGTCCAGGCGCGCCGCCACGCCGATCAGCTCCGCGCCGAGCACGCCACCTTCACTGGCCGCCGCAACTCCCTCGAAGCCCTCATCCGCGAGCACAGCTACTCCACCGATACCGTCCGCAAGCTCTTCCAGTCGCGCTCCCTCGGCGGAGGCCTCGCGCCTGTCGGCACCCTCGCCGACTTCCTCGAAGTCAACGGCGAGTACGAAAACGTCGTCGACGAGTTCCTCCGCGACGAGCTCAACTACATCGTCGTAAAGAGCTGGGACTCCGCCCACGAAGGCATGCGCCTCCTTAAGACCGGTGTCGACGGCCGCGCCACCTTCCTGGTACATCCGGAAGATTCGCAGGCCAAGTTCTCCTTCGCCGGCGACGATGGCCCGGTACAGCACAACTCGCCACTTCCCATCGTCCCGCTGCGCAACTGCATCCGCGTCCTCGACGGCTTCGGCCGCTCTCTCGAAGTCATCCTTCCCAAGCTGCGCGAAGGCTACGTCACGCCCGATTCCGAAACCGCGCGCTCTCTCGCACTCGAGAATCCCAGCGCCTTTTTCCTCGCACCCTCCGGCGAGTGCTTCCATAACGTCACCGTCACCGGCGGCAAGCCCGGCTCCGAAGGCCCGCTTGCGCTCAAACGCGAGCTGCGCGAGACACTCAAAAAGCTGGCTTACGTCGAGCGTGAGCTCGGAGAAGCAGAAACCCGCTCCGCGATGCTTGCCAAGACCCTGGCTGAGCTGACAAAGACTCTCGACGTTAAGTCCGAAGAGCGCCGCAACGCCGAGCGCGAAAGCGCCAATCAGAGTGCAGCGCTCCGCCAAATGGAGATGGAGGTCCAGCGCCTCGAGCGCCGCCTGCAGGACTGGAACCTCCAAAACGAGCGCAACCGCGACGCACGCCGCGGCAAGGAAACGTTCCTCGATCAGCGCCGCGAGCAGGCCGAGGGCCTCGAAGCCGAGCATCGTGCCGCCGAAGCTGCCATCGAAGAGCTGCAGCGCTCCGTCGCCGACCTGCGTGCCGCCCGCGACGCAGCCCAGCAGGAAGCCGCGCAGATCTCGGCTGAACTCGCCGGGCTCGAAGAGCGCCGCCGCGGAGCCGAAGCCGCCTTCGCCCGCATTGATCGCATGCGCCGCGAGCTCGAGGCGCGCGTCGCGCAGATCACCCAGCAGCTGGCTGCCGCCCGCGCCGAACAGGAACAGCGCGCCCGCGAAAATGAGCAGCTGGCCGGCAACCGCCAGCAGTTAGTCGAAGCCCGCGAGGCAGCTCAGCAGCAGGCCGCCGAAGCTCACGAGCAGATTGCCGCCCTCCGCGCCGAGATGACTTCCCTTGAGCACGAGCTGAAATCCCTCCGTGCCGAAATCGACGCCCAGCGCGAGCAGCGCGGCACCGCCGGCAGCCACGCCGCTACCCTCGTCGCCGATCTCCGCCACGCCGAAGAAGCCAGCGTCGCCGACCTGAGCGTCGAGGCCTCCGCCCTTCGCGAAGACGCCACCATCGCCCGCATCGACGGCGAAGCCCTCGCTGCCGAAGATCAATCGTGTCGAGAAATGAAGCAGAAGCTCGAAGGCATGGGGCCGGTCAACATGATGGCTCTCGAGGAGTACAACGAGACCGCGCAGCGCCACGAGTTTCTCGAAACTCAGCGCAAAGACCTCCTCGACTCCATCGACAACACCCAGGCCACCATCCGCGAAATCGACGAGATCTCCCGCACCAAGTTCGACGAAGCCTTCGCGCGCATCAACGAGAACTTCAGCGCCACCTTCGGCAAACTCTTCGGCGGCGGCCAGGCCTTCATGCGCCTGACCGACGAGGAGAATGTCGCCGACAGCGGCATCGACATCGTCGCCTCGCCTCCGGGCAAGAAGCTGCAGAACGTTCTGCTCCTCTCGGGTGGCGAGAAAGCCCTCACCGCGCTCTCCCTCCTCATCGGCATCTTCCTCTTCCAACCCAGCCCCTTCTGCGTGCTGGACGAAGTCGACGCCCCGCTCGACGAAACCAACGTCGGCCGTCTCGCTGACATGCTGCGCGCCATGGCTGAGGAGACGCAGTTCGTCATCGTCACTCACTCCAAACGCATGATGGTCGCCGCCGACATGATCTACGGCGTCACCATGCAGGAGCCTGGCGTCTCGAAAGTAGTCAGTGTTCGCCTCGGTGGCACCGAACGCCCCGGAGGCCGCGGAGAAGCCAGGCTCGCTCTCGCATAGGCTCGTCGCGGTAGCATGGGAACGAGGCGAGTTGCCCCGAGCTGGATCGAGGACGACACTTAAGGAAAGCACCTAAGGCGGGAGCAGGAGTGTCCTCGTGCCGAACTTGCGCTGCTTCCATGGAAGCATCCTCATTGTCTTTGCCTGCGCGGGGATGGCATGGGCGCATTCTCCCGCCGTCGCGCAGGATGGAAAAGCCGCTCCGCAGGAGTTCGAGGTAGCGACTATCAAACCGCATCCAACCGGAGACAGGGTTATCTCTGTAGGTGGAGAGCCGGGCCGGTTTGAGGCGAAGAATGTGACCGGGAAGATGCTGATCGAACGAGCCTTTGATCTGCCGGAGCAGCAGGTCTCCGGAGGTTCGGCGTGGGTGAACTCGCAACATTTCGATGTAGCGGCAAAAATTGCTGACACGCAGTGGCAGGAAATCAGCAAGCTCGACTACTACCACCAGCAACAGTTGATTCGGCCCATGCTGCAGGCGCTGTTGCGGGAGCGCTTTCAACTGGAGCTCCAACACGTGCCGAAGGAACTGATGATTTACGCCCTGGTGGTGGCGAAGAGCGGTGCGAAGCTGCGCGCGACCGGGATGCCGAACGTACCGATGCCTTCGGATTCGGGCGACAAGTACTTCCTGATGGCTATCGATCAAAAGGACGTTCCGGTCAGCATGCTGGCCGACTTCCTCTCTCAACATTTTGAACGCACGGTGCTGGACCAGACTGGCCTTTCGGGACGATATGACATCTCGCTGGAAGTTCCGGTTCCAGCGGATAAGTCTGCCGACGAAGTCGATCCGGCGATCTTCAGGGCTCTGGAGGATCAGCTCGGTCTGAAGCTTGAATCTCGCAAGGCAGTCGTGGATACGATTGTGATCGAGCGCATGGAGCAGCCTTCGCCCAATTGAGATTCCCACGTGATGGGTGATGCTCCAGCCTCGTGCGCAAACGCAAGTTCAGGCTTATCCGACGGGGCTTTCCGCCGCCTGTGTGAGCCAGCCCTTCATCGTGATCGCGTCCACCACGCCCGCCTGCTGGAACAGCAGGTTTCCATGCGCGAATACGGCGAAGTTAGGAATCCCGCGAACGTTGTACCTCGCCGCGAGTTCCGGGAATCGCTCCGTGTCGACCTTTAGCACCACTGCCCGTCCTGCCAGGTCGCGCGCGACCTGCGCCACATGAGGCGCCGCGATCCGGCATGGGCCGCACCACGCCGCCCAGAAATCGACAAAAACCGGAACTTTACTCTCGCGGACGATTTCATCAAACTCAGCGGTTCCGACCTCGACGGGCTCAGCCACGGGGGGCAACGGATACTTGCAGGCGCCGCACCTTCCTGTATCGGCAAGGTGTTTCACCGGGACGCGATTCGACTTCCCACATTTTGGGCAATTGCGAGTGATGGCCATAGCGACCTCCTTTCCCGAACGGCCGCGTCAATTTCGCGGCGTCCGGCTGCACCCCGCACTTGCTGCTCTCAGATCGCAGGAAGAGGGGTGTTGCTACCTCGCGGCCGCTGACACACCTGCGCCGCAGGAAGCATGACCGCACTGCCACGCCACTTCCAGGCCTATTCGGACTACCTCACAGCGTGCGCGGCAGAACTTCTCTCCTTTTGGCGGAATACAGCTGCAGGCCGGGTTGGCGCACTTCTTTGCGTCTGCCATGGGATCCTCCTCGCATGAGCCATCAACGCCGCTTGCCGGAGTAGGATGCCGGAACATGCGACCGGGACGCAGCTCGTAATCAGGGTCAAAACCCGCCAAATTCCCTTGCCGCAATCCCGGAGGATAGTCTCGGCGATCCGTCCTCTGCTATGGAGGCACTCCGCCACCCCGCACGCGGCTGAAGATTCGTAAGGACTATGGACGTCCGCAGATCACCCCGCCGGCCGGGAAGGGACTTGCTGCGGGGGTAACCGCCACTCGATTACAAAAGTCTTTGTAATCTGAAACCAACGAGGGATAGGCGAACGCGGCGACACCCGTTAATCTTCAAACATTGAGTAGCACTTGGGGGAGGGCTACTGAATTGTAAACGCCAGTGAACCAACCGTTCACTGGCGTTTTGCATTTTGCCCCAGTCGATCCATCTTCCCCTCCGGCTTCACCTCGCCAATTAGACTTCCGACTCCTGCCCGAACCTTCCCCGCAATCAGCAGACCACGCCTCCGGTAAGCTACAGTTTTGGTGGGGGAACCTATGGTGGAATCAACTCTGTCTGCACGCGGAACCAAACTCACTACTGAGCAGGTCGTTGAACTCACCAAGAAGCTGAACTACGGCACCTGGCGCTTCCAGAAATCCTGGAATCCCCTGCACATCGCCGACGCCGAGGGCTGCTACTTTACCGACGGACATGGCAAACGCTACCTCGATCTGTCCTCGCAGCTCATGTGTGTCAATTTGGGACACAAGAACCCCGTCGTCATTGCCTCCATCGGCGCACAGGCCGAGCAACTGGCGTACGCGTCTCCGGCTTTTGCCACCCAGGCCCGCGCCGAACTCAGCCAGCTTCTCCTTGAAGTTCTCCCCGCAGGCCTCACGAAGTTCTTCTTCACCACATCGGGTACCGAAGCCAACGAGGCCGCCTTCAAAATCGCGCGCATGGTCACGGGCAAAACCAAGATCATTGCCCGCTACCGCTCCTACCACGGATCTACCACAGCCTCCATCGCCGCCACCGGTGATCCGCGCCGATGGGCCATGGAGCCAGCCGGCAAAGGCCAGGGCTTCGTCTTTGCGCCCGAAGTCAACTGCTATAAGTGTCCCATCCGGCATACTTATCCCGGCTGCGGCATCGCCTGTGCCGACTACCTTGAGCACATGATCCGCAACGAGAGCGATGTCGCCGCCGTCATCGTCGAGCCCGTCGTCGGCACCAACGGCGTCCTCGTTCCACCGCCGGAATATATGCCCATGCTCCGCGACATCTGCACCCGCAACGAGGTCCTCCTCATCGCTGACGAAGTCATGACTGGCTGGGGTCGCACCGGCCAGTGGTTCGCCGTCGACAACTGGGACGTCAAACCCGACATCCTCGTCACCGCCAAAGGCATCACCTCGGCCTATGTTCCTCTCGGCCTCTGCGCCACAACCGCGGAAATCGCGGCATACTTCGACGATCATTACTTCTCGCACGGCCACACTTACGAGGCTCACCCCATCACCCTCGGCCCCGCCATCGCCACCATCCATGAAATGCAGCGCCTCGACCTGGTCAACCGCGCGCGCAGGATGGGAGACTATCTCGCTCCAAAGCTGCGTGCCCTTCAGGAGAAGCATCCCTGCATCGGCGAAGTGCGCGGCCTCGGCCTCTTCTGGGCCCTCGATCTCGTCAAAGACCGCGCCACGAAGGAGCCCTTCAACACTATGAGCGACAAAGTCGACGGCACGCCTCTCGTAGTCGATCGCGTTGCTGCCGACCTGCTCAAACGCGGTGTTGCCATTCAGGCCTGGATCAGCCACCTCATCATCGCGCCGCCGCTTATTGTCGAAGAATCCGACCTCGACTTCGCCATCGCGGCGCTCGATGCTTCGCTGTCCATTGCCGACGCGGTCGCTGCCGGATAAGCGTCGGGGAATTGCGCGAACGCTATGCGATACTGAGGGAGTCCCCACCGAAGCCGGGATGGCGGAACTGGCAGACGCAGCGGACTCAAAATCCGCCGATCGCAAGGTCGTGGGGGTTCGACCCCCCCTCCCGGCACCAACAAACTAAAGAGTTTAAGCTGAATTGGCTCTCGAAATCCAAGAGGCCAAATCGAGGCGCACCATGGAAGGCTGTGGGCTGAGCCTTGCCACCCCAGGGATCCATTTTTAGCTTTACCCTGTCGATCGCGGGGCACAACAAGATCGAGAGCGTCGCGAATATCAATCAGCCTGATAGCGACCTGAGCGGTGCATCAGGGGCTATTGGTTATCGATGAATCCACGCTTGATAGCGATGGTCACAGCGTGTGTACGATCGTTCGCCCCAAGCTTGGACAGGATGTTCTTCATATGGCCTTTCACTGTGGCCTCGGAAATTCCAAGCTGTGACGCAATCAATTTATTGGAATTACCCGAAGCAACCTGGCGCAGAATCTCCATTTCACGCTCAGAGAGCGCATCATCTGCCAGATGATCGGCAAGTTCGGCCGCAACTTCAGGAGGGATGCGCCGTTTACCAGAATCGACAATACGGATCGTTTCCAGCAGTTCCTTCCGCAGCATGCTCTTCAGCAGATATCCCGACGCTCCGGCCTTCAGCGCGCGCAGCGCCTGAACGTCTCCCTGGTAGGTGGTCAGCACGATAAATCGTGCATTGGGGAATTCCGTGCGTATAGCCGTCATCGCATCGATGCCGCTCATACCCGGCATCTGAATATCCATCAACGTCACATCGGGACGATGCTGGCGAAAGCTCCTGATGGCATCGTCGCCGTTGGTCGCCTCGGCCACCAGGACCATTTCAGGTTCGTCCTGAAGCACGGCCGCAATCCCCTCACGCAGAAGCGGGTGATCGTCAACCGTCATGATTCTGATTTGTTTTGGCATCGATTTCACTCCAGTGATCGGCCCCCGGACCGCACGATCCGAAACCAGCGTCTTGGCCTGCGCGGCCGGACAAAGGCAATGCGCATGGGGATCGTCAGGTCGATCTCAGTGCCTGCTCCCGTGTGGCTCCAGATTGCCAGTTGGGCACCCAGTTTCCCCGCCCGCTCGCGCATGCCGGATAATCCCCAGTGACCTGATCGTCCGCTTTGCAGAGTCTCATCGTCGATCCCGATACCGTCGTCGCGCACGGTCAGCCGAAGTTTCGACTTCTCATAGGTAATCTCGACCTCGATATTCTCCGCGGCAGCGTGCCGAAAGGCATTGGTCAGTGCCTCCAGTCCGATTCGGCGGACGTCGCCGCCGACCGCGGGATCGAGGATCCGTGGCGTGCCCAGCACCGCCACGCTGAACCGGGTTCCGTTGCCACGTGCCAGTTCCTCTCCCCAGGTGGCCAGCGACTGAGAGAGATCGTTCCCGGTCATCCCCTGGCGCAGGTCATGAACCCGCTGACGCCCCTCGATCAGCACCTCGTCCGCACGATCGAGCACCTTTTCCAGCATCTCGCGCGCCGGCTCCTTTTCGGGTATGTGCTTGTGCACGGATTGAAGCCGTAGCATCAGACCCTGAAATCCCTGCAGTAACGTGTCGTGCAGATCGCGAGCGATCCGTTCCCGTTCCTCGATCCGCGCCGCCAGCCGCTCCTGCAGCCGGGAGTTCACTCGCCTGATGTGCACAAGGTAGAACATCCACGCCAGAGTCGCAGCCGCCACGTAGCAAAGAAC
Organism: uncultured Acidobacteriota bacterium; assembly: GCA_963825195.1. Taxonomy (GTDB): domain Bacteria; phylum Acidobacteriota; class Terriglobia; order Terriglobales; family Acidobacteriaceae; genus Palsa-343. Next base: position 2,222,666 of record CAWGSD010000001.1, on the reverse strand, counting down.
CTGAAACCACGCAGTCTGATAAAAAGCGGGCTCAATGAAGAAGGATGCGGACGCGCCTGCTTCATTCCACAGCCCGTCGTTGTTGCAGGCGACGACTTCAAATCGATATTTACGGGGGCGCAGGTTTGTGTAGAACGCCTGGCGTCGCGTTCCCGAATCCTGCCAGTCCTTGTCGTAGCCATCCAGTCGATAGCGGAAGCGCACTTTCTGAGGCGCAACAAAGCTCAATGCCGTGTAATCGATCTCCATGTCCCCGGTCAGCTGCGGCAGATCTACCAGCCTCTCGGGCGAGTATCGTTTGTGATTGGCAAGAATGCTCTCCACCCGCACCGGAGGGGGCAGGGGATTGGGGGCGGCCAGGTCGGCTGGAGTCACCATCTGCAGAATTCTGCCATTTGCAAACCACAGGCGGCCATCGGGAGTTCGCGCAGCCGCGTCAAAAAAGGCATTCCCCGGAAGCGCGCCGTCAACTGCGTCGAAGATGCGCATGCGCACGATCGTGCTGGGCTCCTGCCACCAGTGCTGCATTTCGGATCGATCGATCTCCACCAGCCCGCATGCCGAATGCAGCCAGAGATTCTGATTCAAATCCCACATAATCCCGTTGATGCTATCGCAGGGCAGGCCATTGCTCCGGTTCAGGGTTTGCGTCTTGCCATTGCGCCACGCGACCACGCCCAGTCGCGTAGTCGCACCCATCACCGAACCATCCGGTCCGACGATCACCTGGCGGACCTGTGAGTCGACGGCGTGCGAAAACGGGATGAGCTGTGTCTGCCCATCGCGGAATCGCGCGAGGTCGCCGCTTCTCAGACCCAGCCACAGATTCCCTTGTGTGTCGGCTGCCAAAGAATGTGCAGACGGAGTTTGAGGGGCTGGGAACTCCTGCTGCACAGTGAAATCGTGAATGTGCAGCAGCGTGTGCGGATCGGAGTCTTCCGCCCAGATATCGTGATGGAAATCCTCCGTGATCCCGGCGATGAAGCCCGTCGATCGGCCGCCGCGATCACGGATTTCTCTGAATCGACCATTCTCGTAGACGAAAAGCCCGTTATCGATTCCCGAGCCAAAGTCGGCCGGCATGATCCTCAAAGACGGAAGTGACCTGATTTCCAGGCAGGCCTTTGCCCATCCGCACGGACGTCACCTTGCCATCCCGGATCGAATCCAAACCGCCCGCATTGCCGACCCAAATCCTGTCACCCCGCCCAGCGGCAACGGACACTACATTATCGGTCGTTAGTCCCTGGCGCGCGGACCATGTGGCAACGCGAAGGTCGCGAAAATTATCGATGCCATCCGTCGTAACCACCCACAGATTGCCTTCTTTGTCTTCATACATACGAGCGACAAAGTTGCTCGAAAGGCCGTCGCTGGCCGTGTACCGATCGACCTTGCCGTGATCGATGCGCAGGATTCCCTGATCAAAGGTTCCCACCCACAGAGCGCCTTCCCGATCCACCAGGAGCGCCGAGACCCCCAGCTTGCTGCTGTCCAGATCCTCCGTCACCAACGGCTTCCATACTCCATGCACCACCCGTTGCAGACCGAGGCCGCGGCCGGGAATGGCTACGCCCACCCAGAGTGAGCCATCGGGGTCTGTGGCCAGTGACTGGATGCCGGCTGCATCGTTGGATTTGAGCGCGGGCGGGGTGTAGGCGGTGGGAGAGCCCGGGCCCATCTGGATCAGCATTCTGGTCGTTCCAAATGAGATATTGCCCTGCGCATCGATGGTTATCGATTCGCCGCCGCGGGCCTCGGCTGGAATGCCATCCGAGGTGTCAAAGCATTGCACACGGCCCGCGGATATGCGGCAGAGCGGTCCAGTAGCACCAATAGATCCTTCGCGGAGGGCCCAGATTGCCCCCGTTTGATCCTCGAGAAGTTCCTGAATGTAGCCGCTCACCGCAGGGAAGCTGATCAGCCTGCCGTCTTTCCACTCCACCAGGCCTCGTCGGGTTCCGATCCAGAGGCCACCATCGCGCGAACCCAGCAGCGAGCGTATATCGTCGGATGGCAATTTGCTGCCGTCGGTCGGGTTCCACGCGACAAATTGAACGCCATCGAAGTGCAGCAATCCAGCCTTCGTTCCCACCCAAAGATAGCCATCCGCGGTTTGTCCAATAACATTTGGGTTGCCGGGAAAAATTCCCTGCTGCATACGCCACGTTGTGTGTGCGTACTGAGAAATAGCGCGGGATGGATTGAGTGCCGGCGCCGGGGCAGCCCACAGCAAAAGTATGCAAACCGCGACGGTCAGACCGGCTGTCAGCGTGAGCGAATGGGTTTTCAAAATCCCGTAAGCAATGCATGGGGACATTCCGTCACGGAGAGCTTCGCGGATCGATCATATTCCTATCCGATTGAGCAGGCACACTCCTAAAGTAGGGGCTGGAAACGCCCCTTCCGGGGTTGTCCACGTCTGTTCGCAACTTTAGCCTCGAATCTGTGCAGAGGCTCTTTACGATGTTCCCGGCAGGCGTGGCAGGCGCGGCGCTGATCTTCCTGCGGGTGTCGGTAGTAGCCACTCTGATGGTCGACGGTGCAGCGCATCGGTCGCTGTTGCTGTCCTTCTGGACCGCCCTCCTGTATCTCCTCCCGGCTCTCTGTCTGATTGCGGGCTTCCTCACTCCCTACAGTGCCATCCTCTGTTGCATCGTTCAGTTGGCCGAGCTGGTGATCGGAGGGGCGAACGAATTTCACCTCGCCATCTCCATTCTCAATGCTGCGATTCTGGCTGTCCTGGGTCCTGGCGCCTATTCCATCGATGCCCGCATTTTCGGCCGCCGCATTCTGGATGTCACCCCCAACCCTCACGCAAAGACGTCTCGTTGATCCGCAGACCCAGCCCTGCGCCGTGAGCCCTCCCTCGCTTTCTCCGGCCGGGCTTCCGGCCGGACACCCTCCTTTCAGGGGTGCCCCGAACGGTACAAATCGATAGTTGAAAACCTCTTCCAATGGGGCTGTTGCCGCAACCTGCAAATCGTCACACTGCTGGCAATGGCATCGTCGCCATGGAACTTCTACAACCCACAGCACCTGCATAGTCAACGGATGAGACCCGCCGCCGAAGCGGGGCTCATGCTGCTGCCGAAGCCGCGGACCTACAGATGAGACCAGTTCTGGTCTCCAACTCAACGCGAAAGGTGAACTGACATGCACACTGCATTGCGTGACATCGATCCTGCTGTCCCGACTTTCCACGATCCCCGGCATGCTTCCATGAGGGAAAACAGTAGCCCCGGCGCGGAGTCCGAGTCGGTAGCCGTGGTAGTCAGCGACTGGCGCACCCGCGCGGAGACTGTCGGCGGTGCTCGCCGCGCAGCAAATCGAAGTGAGGGCCTTTGCCTCCGCGGCCTCGTGCATCGAATCGTCCGCACGCAATCCCCGCCCTGTCTCATCGCGGACTTCCACCTCCCCGATCTCAGCGGTTTGGAACTGCAGCGGCGGATTGCGGTCAGTGTGAATCTGCCCATCATTTTCGTCAGCGGCCCCTGTGATACTCGCTCCGTCGTCCACGCCATGAAGTCGGGCGCGCTGGAATTCCTCACCAAGCCCGTCGATCCTGAAGCACTGCTCTCGGCCGTGCATGCCGCCATCGCCCGGCAGCAGCGGGCGCGCTCCCGGCAGGTTGAAGGAGAAATTCTCGAAACAAGATATTCGCAGCTGACTCCCCGTGAGCGAGAAGTCTTTGCACTGGTCGCTCGCGGTCTACAAAACAAAGAGGCTGCTTCCATTCTCGGGATTGCCAAAATTACTTTGCAGATCCACCGCAGCAACGTGATGCGCAAGATGCAGGCCGGATCATTCGCAGAACTGGTGCGGATGGCTGTCCGCCTTCGCATCGGCTCCCCCGCTCGCGACAACCTGCGCGCCTTTCGTTACCCAGCGGCCGCGTGCAGTCAGGATCTTTCCTTTCATCGAATCAGTGGTTGAGACCTTACCCGAGGACGCCGTCCTGAATGCCAGAACGAAAAAGCCCGCGCAACTACAAGAAACATGATTGTCGGCATCTCGGTATCCACCTGCCAACAACGACAGGAGTAGCAGAATGAAGCGATAACTGATCAACCACCGGCGAGTCACTCTCACTTTAGGTATAGCCGCCGATCAACGCGGCGCGACAAGGAGAAACTTCAATGAGAAAGACAGCTATCGTAACCGGCGCATCCCGCGGCATCGGACGTACCATCGCCCTTCGCCTTGCAGCCGACGGATGCGGCGTCGTCGTCAACTACGCCGGCAATGCAGCCAAAGCAGAAGAGGTAGTCAACGAGATCACCAGCTCAGGCGGACGCGCCCTTGCAGTCCAGGCTGATGTTGCTAATCCCGAAGACGTCAAGCAGCTCTTCGAGAAGACCATCAAGGCCTTCGGACAGATCGACGTCGTGGTCAACAACGCAGGCATCATGCCTCTTTCGCCCATTGCCAAAGGTGACGTGGAGACCTTCGACAAAGTCATTGCCACGAACCTGCGCGGAACCTTCCTCGTCCTCTCGCAGGCGGCGCAGCACGTCGCCGAGGGCGGCCGTATCATCGCATTCTCCAGCAGCGTCCTCACGAAAAACTTTCCTGCCTACGGCCCTTACATTGCCTCCAAGGCAGGCGTCGAAGGGCTTGTCCATGTCCTCGCTAACGAGCTTCGCGGACACAAGATTACGGTCAACGCCATTGCACCTGGACCTGTAGGGACGGAGCTCTTCCTGGACGGCAAGACGGAAGAGCAGATCAAACAGATCAGCAGCATGGCGCCGCTTGAGCGGCTCGGTCAGCCCGACGATATCGCAAACGTCGTCTCCTTTCTTGCCGGGCCCGACGGCGGATGGGTCAACGCGCAGGTGCTTCGCGCCAACGGTGGCTTCGCATAGACAGCGACATCATCCTCAGTCATCCCCATTTCCATAACTCGAAGAACAGGAGAGTCGATATGAAGAACATCATCGTCATCACAGGAGCTTCGAGCGGCTTTGGTGCACTCACGGCACGCGCTCCCACCATCGCAGGTCACACCGTTTACGCCATCATGCGCGAAATCGCTGGCCGCAACGCCGCAGGTAGAGGTTACGAAACACTTCGCCGCAGAAAACAGCGTCGGCCTTCGCACGATCGAGCTGGATGTGGCCTCTCAGGAATCAGCCGATCGGGCCATCAAGGCCATCGTCGAGAAAGACGGCCGTCTCAATGTCGTCATCCACAACGCGGGACACATGGTCTTTGGCGCGGCAGAAGCCTTCACTCCCGAACAACTCCTGAAGGTCTATGACACGAACGTGCTCAGAACACAGCGCGTCAACCGAGCCGCGCTGCCGCAACTGCGCAAAAAGAAAAAAGGGTTGGTGCTATGGGTTGGGAGCACGAGCACTCGCGGTGGCACGCCGCCTTATCTTTCACCCTGCTTTGCGGCGAAGGCAGCTATGGATGCGCTCGCTGTCAGTTATGCCGCAGAGCTGAATCGCTGGGGCATCGAGACCTCGATCATCGTGCCCGGAGCCTTCACCTCCGGCACGAATCACTTCGCCCATGCCGGTGCACCAGCAGACAAGGCGCGTCAGGCCGAGTACGACAACGGCCCTTACGCGCAACTTGGGGACGACATCATGAAGGGGTTCGCTGCTACCGCGCCTGCCGATGCCGATGTGGCCGATGTTGCCAAAGCTATCGTCAGTGTGGTGGATTTGCCCTTCGGTAAGCGTCCGTTCCGTGTGCACATCGATCCCGCGCAGGATGGCGCGGAGATCGTAAACGGAGTCGCTGATCGTGTTCGCACTGAGATGTACCACAATATCGGTCTAACGGACCTGCTGACCCCTGTTGAGTATTTGCTCTGATTTTGGGTGACTACGCGCAATCAAACACGGAGGGCCGTCATGTTTTCAATTATCGGAATTACTGGTCGAGTGGGCGGAGGCGCTGCCAGCCTTCTGCTCGGAATGGGTAAGCAGGTACGCGCGGTTGTACGCGACGAGGCCAGGGGCCACGTTTGGGCATCGAAGGGAGTGTCTGTCGCCGTCGCCGATATCACCGACAGCGACAGCCTGGGACGCGCTATAGCGGGCTCCGAGGCAGTCTTCGTAATGTTGCCACCCCTGTTCGATCCCTCACCTGGATTTCTTGAAGCCAAAGGCCAAATCGGCAGTCTTTCCGTAGCGCTCCGGCAATCAGAGGCAAAGCGAATTGTTGCTCTTTCGACGATTGGCGCCCAGGTCACCAGGCCGAATCTGCTCAATGGCCTCCACACGATGGAGGAGTCGTTCAGGCAGCTCCCGATACCTGTCACGTTTCTTCGGCCGGGATGGTTTATGGAGAACCATGCTGGAGATGTCAGCTCCGCCATCAGCGAAGGGATCATCCATAGCTATCTTCAGCCTGTCGAACACGCCATTCCTATGATCGCGACGAAAGATATCGGCGCACTCGCCGGTACTCTCCTGCTTGATTCGTGGCCGGGCAAGCGGGTTGTCGAGCTTGAGGCGAAGACACGGGTCTCTTCGGCAGACATCGCGGCGACGCTGACTGAGATTCTCGGCAAGCCGGTAAAGGCGGAGCCGGTTCCACGTGCGCGATGGGAAGAGGTCTTTCGCACTCAGGGTATGAAGAATCCCACGCCGAGAATTCAGATGATCGAGGGCTTCAATGAGGGCTGGATCGAATTCGAAGGTGGATGCGAAGGCTCCGTCAAAGGGCAGACCTCGCTCAAAACCGTCCTCGAAGAAATGGTTCGGGATGTTCGTAAACAGGCCGCATAGAGTTGCCACATCGTCATTTGTCATCCGCGCACGCGCCCGGCGCCGATGTCGCCTGAGCCAGACCGCGGTCTTCGACTGGCCATAGCCGATGACTTTTCCATGACAATTGCCTCGCCGAGACCCAATACGATTTTCCTTCCGGGGGGCTATGCGCAGGATGGCCGGCCTTTCCCATGCGGGACAACCTGCATGAGAACGCGAGCCGCAGTCTGCCTGTTGGCCGATTCGGAGAAGCTCAGGACGTTGCGTAGGTTTACCTGTTCCTGATGCAAAGCTTTTAGGAGAAAAGGTGCGGGGCGGTCGCGTAGCTCAACTTGCTCGATGTGAAGCAGTTCGTAGACATTTCAATGTGGTCTACCTTGTGGCGAGCGCCACCTGGTTGGCTCTCCTTTACGGCCCCGGGGTTAACGGTAGTTTTGTCTACGATGACCTGTCACATATTCAGTACAACAACTCCCTGGCCTCCTGGAGCAGAACCCTCCATTACTTTTGCATAGGCGATCCATTCGCTCGCGATCTTCTGGGAGGAGGTGGAACCGCATGGCGTCCTCTGATGTGGTTGACGCTATCTATTGATAGCCACGTATGGGGCCCGAATCCGTTAGCGTTTCATATTACGAGTCTGGTGCTGGACTGGATGGGCGGTGTTTTCGCATTCAGGTTGCTCGTTCGTCTGGAGATACCGCGCGTTTGGGCTGCCGCTGCCTGCTTCCTGTGGCTCAGCTTACCGATAAATTCGGAGGCAGTGGCTTGGATGTCGGCAGTCAGTTATCCCCTTATGTTCTGTTTTCTTTGCGCAAGCCTTCTTGCAGCCGACACATGGCTGCGTAACGGTTCTAAGTTATTTTTGCTGCTGTGGGTAACTACTGCAGCGGCAGCTCTCCTGTCCAACGAGGAAGGCCTACTTGCGCTGCCCCTGGCATTTCTACTGATCTGCTACCGCGACCGCCTACCGAGGATGCGCTGTTTAGGTCTCCTCGCAACAGGCATTGTATTGGATATTGTCTACTTTACAGCCCGATGGTTCATCAGGGCCTCGCTACCGGCCGGAGCGCCGCTGTTCTCCGGGATCGCCACTACATTTTTTCGCTATCTGCACTGGATGATCCTGCCGGTGCAGATGAGCGTAGAGCGTTCAACAAGTACTCCTTGCAATATCTCTTCAATCGAACGTGTCGCGGGGCTGGCGGGACTATTATCCTTACTGGTCGCGATCTGCTGGCTGCGGGAGAAAGCCCCAGCTGTATCTCATGGGTTCGCATGGATGTCTGTTGCCCTGCTTCCTTTCTGCGGTATTGTTCCGATCTACCAGGGCATGGCCGAACGATACGCCTACGTGGCTTCCTTTGGCTTCGTCGTTGCGCTGATCGCTATCGTCTGCAGAGTGGGTCAACGGACGCGGCCGATCATTGCGGGCCTCGTGCTGCTGTGGGGTCTCTGGGGAGCATGGAGACTCCACAGTCGAGTACTCGATTGGAACGATCCGGTGACACTCTTCAAAGCATCCCTTGAGGCCACGCCAAACAGCATCAAGCTGCTGTACAATCTCGGAACTGCTTACGAGTTGGCTGGCAGATTTGATGATGCCGCCGGCGTGTATCAGGAAATACTTGCGCGTAATGGCGTCTATGAACCGGCGTTAGTAGGAATGGGGAATGTCGAATTGGCAGTGGGCGATTTGGCGCGCGCTGAAACAGCATACTCGCAAGCTGCGACCGATGATCCTTCAGACGAAAACGCGGATTGCAACTTGGGCGTCGTCTTAGTAAAAGAGGGGAAGACGGATCGTGCCATTCAGGTGCTGAGAAGGGCGATTCGTATCGGCCCCTCAGATCCAACCGCTTATTACGATTTGGGTGCTGCATACCAGGTTGGCGGCGACAGGGCACGTGCGGTGCAGATGTATAGACGCGCACTTGACTTGAAGCCGGGGGACCCGCAAACTGTGGCAAATCTTGAATCTCTCGGTGTCACATCTACTTTGGATCACAGATGAATCCCGAATCGCTGCGTCATTTGGAAGACTTGCTGGAGCGGTAACCCCAACGGGGGCGCGCAGAGAGACATCCCGATCGAGGAATTCAGCACGGCCATGGCTGGCTCGGCACGTCACGCTTCGATAGCAGTTGATCGCATCCGGATCGCCGAGGTTAGTTACTGGAGAACGCCCAACTCGCCAAGTACGATTCTGGATTTACGACAAATCTATAGCGCGGTATCGACAGTGCTCCGCGGAGATAAGTTTGCGGAGGCAGAGAGGCGGGGCGGAGCAGTGTGGGTACGGCGATTTTCGCTAAGCCGCTAACGCGGTGGATGCATGGAGAGTGGATGTGACTTGGTGGGAGAGGTTAAGCCGGTTGGCCAGCAAAGGGGACGAAGAGGAGCGGGGAAAGTGTGTTCGATGGTGCGCTGGCGAGGTCGATGGGCAGGTTTGAGAGACATGGTGGTCCATGCATGGTCGAATCGGAGCGCAGAGAGGCGCAGGCGGGATGAAGGGCCGTGGCATCGAGCAGTCGGGTTGCGGAGCATGTGGGCATGGCTGGGGTTCAGGATGAATTGAAGCCGGCCGGTACAGTCGAGGGGCTGACAGCGGGCAGCTCACCGGCGGAATAATGTGACGAGGTGCAGGCTGCCTGATTGGCAGCGGGGGCAGGAGCGGTAGAGAGCGGAGTTTTGCTGATGGGTGAGCAGCGTCGTTGTGTTGGGAGCATCCACGTTGCAGGCGCGGGGCAGTCGCAGATCATGACCGACGACGTTTCGGCGGACCTCCGCCAGTGGGACGTCCGCGACACAATGGCGACGCAGGCAGAGCATCATCTGCTTCGTTTCGGGCTGGAAGATCGGCACCTCGTCTCAATTATTCGCCCACCGTCGGTTTCCGTTGAAGCGGACTTCTTCGATGAGCCGTCGATGCTGAACAATCTCGCCTCTGATCTCTCCATCACCCGAAGCGAGCCCGCCCGCCCGGTGTTGCAGGAGTTCGCCACATTCACTCAGGATCAATGGCGCGTTTCCAAATCCCGACCCTGTCCCCCGGCCTGCGTTGGGACTTAGATCCCGCTCCGCAAGGGGCCGACCATCAGGATGCGTATACGCTGTTCGGATCCCTCATATCTCCCGCGTACCTGAGCCTCGCACCCCGGGGTACTCCGCTTTGGCAGACCAGTTGGTTCAACTTCGCCCCTCGCCTTGGCGCCGCATGGGCTGCCGACGATCGTCGCGGGCACCAGCTGGTCGTGCGCGCAGGGGTGGTGCGTTCTTCGATTCCGATAACCGAGCGGCAGCAGGCGCGTTCAGCGCGCTGGGATTCTCGGCAACGGTCCATCCTGAGAAGGTCCCGGTGCCCGCGACTCCGCCCCTCTTTGATTTTTCAACAGCCCCTGTTGCGCCCTATACTGACGCGCTTGTCTATGCCTTTCCTAAGCATCTGCAATTGCCCTATACCTTCCAGTGGAATATCGCAGTGGAAAAAGCGCTCGGTCGAAACCAGGCAATGACCACTTCCTGGGTTGGTGCGGCAGGGCGCCGCCTTCTGATGGAGCGCCGCACAAACATCGGCGGCGAAAACCCGACTTTCGGCAAGATCGCGTTTTTTCCCGGCGACATCGGCTCCAGCTACCAGGCGCTTCAAATCAAATTCCAGCGCTCTGTCTCTCCTGGCCTTCAGGTGTTGGCGGGTTATGCCTGGTCTCACTCCCGCGACGAAGGATCCACGGACCCGGCGTGGCCGCTGACACGCGGCAATTCCGACCTCGACCTGCGGCAAAATTTCGAAGCAGCGGCCTCATGGAATGAGCCTCGCCTCTAAGGCAGCGGGTGGCGGAATTCGATCCTGAAAGACTGGGGTGCTGACGGTCGCGCGACCGCCCGAAGCGCATTTCCCGTCACTCCTCTGCGCAATCTAATTTCCCATCCGGTGACCGGCAGGCTCTACTGGAGCGGAGTCAACGGGATTCCCGGCCGGCCTCTCTATCTGGAAGGATTACAGTATCCGGGCGGCCGCAGGTTCAACGGCGGTTACGGTGCGGCGGCTCCGGCGTTCACCGTTCCGGATCTCGCTTCTGCCGGAAATGCTTCTCGCAACAAGCTGCGCGGCCTTCGGCGACGAACAGGTCAACATTGCAGTCTGTCGGGAATTGTCATTGAGCGATCGTCTTCACCTGCAACTGAGAGCCGAAGCCTACAACCTCTTCAACCATCCGGATCTCGGCTATATCGAGCCAGCGCTGACCGACCTTCTCTTTGGACAGGCCACGCTCATGCTGAACCAGAGCTTCGGCCCCACCGGCTCTCTGTATGAACCAGGAGGTCCACGCTCGATTCAGGTTGCACTGCGATTGCATTTCTGAACGCTGAAAGAGTGAACTGGATGTCGGCCAGTTTGTCCCGGTTGTGGCTGTCATGGATGTAGTTCAGCCATTCTCCCTGCAAGTTTTCAGGGTACCGGTGAAGTGAATAAGTAACGAAAAGCGTGCAACTGGCGTTTGGCCAGACAAAATGGGACGGAGCGCGAGTCGCGCGATGATGTTTGTGCTGGTCGAGTGCGATCGCCGTCGACTGTTCCGGCTCCGTGAGAGTGCGCCAACTGCGGTTCTTTGAAGCCGATGTGCGTTCCATTCTCGAAGGCCAACGGCCGGAGCGCGTTTACGTTCTCTACTTCGACGCAGTGTTCACAAGGTGGAGACGTACGATACCGGACAACGCATTTGCCTCAACCCGGTGGGTGGCGGAGGTACGGAGTTCAGTCCGTGCTTCGAATGGCTCGACAAGCATGGCCTTCGGCCGCAGATCCTGGTTTTTCTGACCGACCTGCATGGTTCATTCCCACCATCCGCTCCCTCCTAGCCCTGTCCTGTGGGTTTCGACCGGGTGCCGACAGGCACTGTTTGGCGAAGTGATTCCCATGCAGGCTCCTTAAAGGCAGCCGCAGCTCATCTGTGATGAAGACGAAACTTGCTCTCCGATTCGATTTTGAGCAAGCGTTCCTTTGCCTCCAGCCCTCCTGCAAAGCCAATCAGCTGTCCGGATGAGCCAATCACACGATGGCACGGTACCACAATGGAGATTGGGTTTCTGCCGTTTGCGGCGCCAACCGCACGCATGGCAGTGGGTTTACCAAGTTGCTTTGCGAGCTGGCCATAGCTCCTCGTTTCACCAAGTGGAATGGCGAGCAGCGCTTCCCAGACACTCTGCTGAAAGGGGGTGCCCCTCATGTCCAGGGGAATGGAAAAGCCCTGCCGCCTGCCCGCGAAGTACTCCTTCAATTGCCGCTCCGCATCGTCGAGGATGGGCTGGCGATCAGCTTTCCGCATATCGCCCAGAACCACTCGGCGGGGATTGTCATTCTCCCAAAGAATCGCTACCAGGCCTTTTTCACTGGCTACCAGTTTCAGTTTACCGACGGGCGAATCGATGAATTTACAAACGAGGCTCATCCTGACCTTCCTTTCAGCTGATCGAGCGGATTCGAGATCTATGCCTTCATCGTGCCATTGTCGCTCTGTCGCCAGCAGCCAACCAGAGATGCTGGGCAGCATAGGCGCGCCATGGCCGCCATGATTCGGCGCGGGCCAGCAAAGCGGCGGAGGATGTCTTCTTACCCTGTAAAGCAGCAGCTCCCCGGAGGAGACCGACATCGGTGGCAGGAAAGGCGTCCATCTCCCGATTGGCACGTAGGGCGATGTAGTGCGCCGTCCATTCGCCAACTCCGGGAATTTTCAGAAGCCTGGAAATCATTTCGTCGAAATCGCCGGAAGGCCGAAACAGGTTCAGATCCGCAAGCGCAGCCTCTGCAATCGCCGTTGCGGCCCGCAAACGCGCAGCCGGCATGGCAAGTCCGATCGGGGCGTTCGCCAACCGCTCGGGTGTCGGAAAAACATGCGTCAGCTGGGGATGGATTCGGAATGCTTCCGGCACGATACGGCCGTGTCTCTCCACCAGTTGCCCTGCGTAACGACGCGCCGCCGCAACTGTGATCTGCTGCCCAAGCACAGCTCGCAACCCAATCTCAAATCCGTCCCATCCACCGGGTGCTCTCAGCCCTGGCCGCCGCAAGACCAATGGAGCAAGAATTGAATCCGCGGACAGGTGACTGTCGATCGTCTCGATATCCGCGCCGAGATCAAATAGCCTTCGCACTCGACACACGAGGGCCGGCAGGAGTCGTACGTTCGGGGCAAGAATGCGAACGTTGAGACTCTCACGATCTGGCAGGTGCGACACTTCGATGCTTCCGATCTCGCGGTTGATCTCTGCAGTTCGGGAGTAGCGATCGTTTTCGATCACTTCGACGCCGGAAATGGCTCGTGCAGCCAGGAAGCTGAGCATCGATGACCAGTCGTAGGGAGGACGGTAGCGAAGTCGAAGCGTAACATCTTTTCCGCCGATGACCGTCGCGCCCTTCCGCCTCAGCGCGCTCGGTGGCCGATGAAAGAGCCCCTGAAAGATTTCGTTGAACCGTCTGAGGCTGCCAAATCCGGAAGCCATGGCGATTTCAGTCATCGGCATCCGGGTTTGGTGAATCAGCTGCTTCGCGAAGAGCACACGGCGAGTCTGGGCCACCGAGATCGGTGATGCGCCGAGATGCTGGAGAAATAAGCGCCGAAGATGGCGCCCTCCAACACCGAGGGCGTCAGCAAGTTGGTCCACTCCGCCCCCGTCGCCATCAAGGGCGCCCTCGGCAATCAGCGCGAGCGCGCGGGAGACAGTATTTGAGGTTCCCTGCCAGGATGCCAGATCCGGAGCCGTCTCAGGGCGGCAGCGCAGACACGGTCGAAATCCTGCATCCTGTGCTGCGGCTGCTGAACGAAAGAACTCGCAATGCTCGAATTTGGGGGTTCTTGCCGGACAGACCGGGCGGCAATAGACGCCGGTCGAAGAAACACCGACAAAGATCAGACCGTCGAAGCGGGCATCCCGGCTTTCGAGCGCGCGATAACAAGTCACACGATCGGTCAGTTCCATGTCGCGATTTTCGCATTTTCAGACGCAGCATACTCGCGGTATTCGGACATGGTCATTGAGCTCGCTGTTCTGCGGTTCGCGCGGCTCGCAGCTGCCGATCACCGGAAGATGCAGAATTCACCTGTATCTTCCCCGAGGCTTCTTGGGCAACATCTGCAGCCGGAACTCCGACGGGACCCGCGATCAGCGGCGCCCGCATGGTGGTTATTCGTTTTGGAAAGGGAAGCTCATTGTGGATCAGAGCTATCGCATTTTCACGGACGGCTCCGCTATCGGTAATCCAGGCCCGGGTGGGTGGGGCGCGGTTTTGATCCAAGGGAAACGGCGTTGGGAAATGTACTGCCCCCATCCCTGGACGACCATTTCGGAGATGGAGTTGGTCGCAGCGGTTCAGGCCCTTCGATCACTCCCGGACCGCGCGCGCGTCGCACTGTATGCGGACTCGGAATACCTCATTTATGGAATGCCAGTCTTCGTCTTCCACTGGTGACGCCAGGGCTGGCACAATCGGCGTGGTGTCGTGCTGCAGCACCGCGTGTTGTGGTTGGAACTGATCGAGCTGACGCCCAGCTTCACATCCGTTGGACAGGGATGAAAGGGCACAACAAACATCCCGTCCAGGATCGGGCCGATGCACTCCCTTATCAGGCGGCACGGAGACTCGGGCTTCGAGAGAAGACCGCCTGAGGCCAGTAAACCAGTGACTGGAAGGAGATTCCGATGGCTTCGATCGCGGAAGCGAATTCGCTCTTTGAAATTGATATCGAACTCGACGACCTTATTGAACAGATTCAGGAGCAGATCGAGTGTGAAGGACAGGTTTCCGAAGAACTGATGACACGCTTTCAGTGGTTCGGTAAAGCTCACGGGGAAGAAGATTGACCGGGTCGGCCGATTACTGCGCATGACGGGAGCACGCGAACAGTTAGCCGTAGCGACGCCGCGCGGTTCGGCGATCGGGCTCACGCTGCGGCATCGAAGGCCGAGCGCACGAAGTCAATGGTGCTCTTCTACCGGCTGAGCCGAGACCTGAAGAAAATCGACGGAAGGAAATTCACGCTGCGCGCTCTGAGGAACAGCCAGGACTCAGTGCGGATCACTGACGAGGTCGCGGTGCCAAAGCGCTATTGCAGGATCAATGCGCGCATTCCCGGAGCATCTGGAAAACGGTGGTGTCGCTTCGCCGGACGAGCTTGCAAAGACATTGCAGTCGTCAGTTCAGGTTGGCCTGACAATGACGCAATCAAAGCCGCATTCGCGCAGAACGAAGTTGTGCCATGCACGGAGGTTCGAAGAGAAGCGCACTTGAGAGCGGCCTGAACTAGCTTGACCGACTCTTTTTCCCACAGGACGGTGTTGCCCCTGAGTCACGCGATCAATGACAAACCCCGAAACCCTCTTAAAACCTGATCTCCCCGAGCACTGTGGGTGTGCCGGTTGTGTGTCCCCTTTGCGTGCCAGAGGGGAACCAGTGCGCGCCGTCTTGGCGGTCGCGCGTCGGGGAGGCGTGGCTTGAAGCAAGCCGGTTACGTGATGCGTATTCCCTGAGCGCGCTCAGATATCGGGTTCAATGAGTGCCTTGGTCTGAAGGCAACAGCGGAGGCAACCAGCCAGGAGGACATCAGGCAGGGCGAGGGACTGGCCGAGCGCGTTCTATTCGCGGCGCAGAGCGATCAGGGGATCCAACCTCACCGCGCATCGCGCAGGGAGGTAACAGGCGAGCAGCGCCACCAGCAGGAGCAGGCAGGAAACCGCGGCGACCGTAAGCGGATCGGTCGGCGTGACGCCATACAGCATGCTCGAAAGAAAGCGCGCGAGGACTAGGGAACCTGCAATACCAATTGCGATACCGATGAACGTGAGCTGCAAACCTTCACCGATAATCAGCTTCAGGACGTCATCCCGCCGGGCGCCCAGTGCGACGCGTATCCCGATCTCCTGGGTTCTTTGCGAAACGCGTTGCGAGAGCACTCCGTAAATCCCGACCGCCGCAAGCAGCAGAGCAAGAGCGGAGAACAGGCTAAACAGCTCCGCTCGAAATCGTGGCTCCGCAGTGAAAAAGGAAAGGGACTCATTGACAGTTTGCGCCGTCGGGAGAGGGAGGTTGCCGTCGACCGCAGCTACTGCGGGTCCAACCTCAGGTTCAACCGCACGCGAACTTCCTGTCGTCCGAACAAAAATGGACAACGAACCCTGCGGGGCTTGCCGCAGGGGCCGATAGACGGAGGGATCCTGGGAGTATCCCTCGAAAAGCGTTGGGCGCGAGACGTCTCCTACGATGCCAACAATTGTCAGCCAGGGCTCTTTGGAGTCCGGCTGACCGAGCTTGATTCGTTGCCCGAGCGCGGTCTCTTTTGGAAAGAACTGCCTGGCAAACGCCTGATTGACGACGGCCACGGGCATGGAATTGGAACGATCCACGTCGGAGAACTCCCTGCCCTGGAGCAGAGGGATGTCTGCCACGCGGAAATACCGGCCGCTAACGGATTCAGCGTCCGATGCGGAGACGACACGCGATGAAGAACCGGCGCCCGCAATGGTCACTTGCCCGGTGCCCCTTCCAAAGAACAAGGATGGCGCGAAGGCGACGCCCTGCACTCCCGGGAGCGAATCCAGTTTCAGTTTGAGGCGATCCCAGAATCTCATCGAGTCCTCTGGTTTGGGATACGTGGATGAGGGCAGACGAATATCGGCGGTCAACAATCCGCTGCGTTCGTATCCGAGAGGAGCCGTTGTCAGGCGGATCATGCTTTGGATGAGCAGACCCGCCGCCACCAGAACAATCAGAGAGATGGCCATCTCCGCGGCCACGAGGTAACGGCTGATACGGTGGCTGCATACTGCGCGCGACACGGCCGGCGTGGACTGTTTCAGCACTTCATTCAAGTTGAGCCGCGATGCCTTCCACGCCGGCACAACGCCAAAGAGAATGCCGGTGAGGATGGCGAGGATCAGCGTGAAAACCAAAGCCTCCCAGTTCACCGAGATGGGGTTACCGGGGGGCAGTTGCATCGCCTCTTTCGTGGTGATGTAACGGACGCAGAGGATGGCGAGAAGCATTCCGAGGCCAGATCCGAAAAGCGAAAGCACAGCGCTCTCGGTCAGCAGTTGGCGAATGAGGCGGGACTGCCCAGCGCCCAGCGCCGCGCGAACTCCGAGTTCCTTCTGGCGCACAGTTGCGCGTCCGAGGAGAAGATTCGCCACGTTGACACAGGCGATGAGCAGGACAAAGCCGACGACGGCAAAAAGGATGAGCAGGCCACGGCGAAGATTCCGTCCCGTGAGCCAGGTGAATTCCGATTGCAGATCCTCAAGGACTGGCTCCAGCTTCATTGCGGCCCAGCTGGGGTTCTCGGCGATGATTCGACTTTGGATGCCGGCAAGCTCTGCCTGAGCAGCAGGACGACTCACGCCGGGCTTGAGAAGACCGAATGCGAGCACAGGCATGTCCCACGGCTTATCTATAAACTTGCTGCCGGGAGTGATCAGCGTCCAAAGTTCCGTCTGTTTGGGATAGAAGGAGAAATTGTTGGGCATGACGCCGACGATGGTGCAGGCGCGATCATCCAGAGTGAGGCTCTTCCCGATCCAGTCCCGCGCGCTGCCGAGGCGTTTCTGCCAGAATGAGTGCGCGAGAACCACAGTGCAGGCGCTATTCAGGTCTGCAGCTTCAAAAGTGCGTCCCTGCGCCGCGCGAACGTCGAGCATGGAGAAGAAATTGACAGTCGCCGGAACAGCGAGGATCTCCTGCTTTGTACCGTGCCACGAGAGGACTGCCCCGGCGTCGCGTGCCCAGGTTGCGGCAGCTATTCTTTCGAAGCTGCTGCTGTGACCATTCCATTCCTCAAATTCGCGGTAGGTGTCAAAGGCGGGGACCAACTCTTTCGGCAGGCGCTGCGCAATCATTACGAGACGATCGGCATTCCGGTAAGGCAATGGCCGCAGCAGAGCCGCGTCCACGATGCTGAAGACAGCGGTGTTGGCACCGATGCCCAAGGCCAGAGTCAGGATGGCCACCACGGTAAATCCCGGCGACTTGCGCAGGCCGCGGAGAGCGTATCGCAGGTCGCGGCCAATCGTTTCGAGAGAGACCACGATATTCATCTCGTGCACCCGCTCCTTCGCCAGGGTGGGATTGCCGAATTGTTTCCTGGCGTCATGCTGCGCCGCCTCCGCGTTCATGCCGGCGCTGAGATTGTCGCGGGTGCGTGAGTCCAGGTGAAACTGCAGCTCCTCTTCCAACTCGTCGTCGACCTGGTTGCGGCGGAACAGGTTCGAAATTCGGTTAACCCAGCTCACGGCACCCTCCTGCTAAGCCAGACTGAGCACACGCGCTGCGGCTTCAGTCAATTGGGACCACTCCTGCGTCTCCTCGCCAACTGCCTGCGCCCGGCCGCCGTAATGGAGTAGTAGCGGGCATGCCGATTGCTTTCTGAGGCTCCCACTCAGGCTTAAGCCATCCAGCCTGTGTCATGCGGTGAAGAGCGGGGTAGGGCGAACCTTCCTCAACAGGCAAAACGCTCCCGGAGACCTGTTCGATCCGAAGAGTAATCCCGTAGCCATGCATCCTGCCATGCGAGGCCAGAGTTTTCAGCACCAGCGACGGGCAATGAGTTCGGATGCACCCGCTGGCAATGCTCGGCAAATTGACGCACCCGGAACAAACCTAGGAATATGGAAAGCTGGACTCGTTTTCCTCGATAAGCCCATGGGCTATCGGGGCAGGCATATCAGACGTTCCTCTCGAAGAACTTCAGGCGGACCTGAATCACATCCATTGCGGTCTGGAAGCTGACGAGATTCCTCAGATGACATTCCGGCGCTGCTCTGATGTCGCTGGGGATGCCCGTAAGCGATATTGCCCTGTACGACGGCTTTGACGATGCTTGCGAGAGTGTCACGGTTACACACGACATCCAGAGCCAGCAGGCTATGTTTTGCCTCATGCATCCGATCCTGGAACGCAAGTCGGTCATAGTTTTCCACGGCACCAGCATCGCACTCCAAAAGGAAACAGCCCACTGCGCTTCCTGGGCGCAGGGGCCCTGAACGGCGACATCGCATCGTGTGACCGATGATGCCACGCTGCTCATGAGGCGTGCAATGCCTGAGATTTTCACATATCATCGCGCGCTATGAGGAAATGGATTCCCGCCGCCCTTCTGATTCCTGCCTTGGCCGTCGCGCAGCAAACCCACAATCAGTACGAGCCGCAGAACGGGCCGGGCGCTGGTCAGAAGCTACTCGCACAATTTGTCGGCGACTGGGACGTCGTCAAGACGTTCTTTCCAATGAACGGGAAGCCGATCGTAACGAAGGGCGAGTGCAAGCAGTATGTGATCCAGGAAGGCAAGTTTCTGGAGTCGGATTTCACTTTCATCAATTCTGACGGAACGAAAAGTACCGGCACCGGGATCTCCGGCTTCGATTCCAAAACGAATCGCTTCACCACCGTGTGGTACGACTCGCGGCAGACGACGATGTCGATTCGCCAGAGCGACGGCACGTTCGACGGCAGGAACATCGTGCTGTGGGCCACACCCCTCGATCCCGATCGTCCCGGGCGCAAAACCGTCGCACGCGCGCATCTCGAAGAAGACGGCCGCGTTCTCGTCCATCGCCATTTCCTGATCGATGACAAAGGGAACGAGCGGATGATGATCGAACTGCGGATGATGCGGAAGTAGCTCCTTCAGCATCGGAAACAGGGTGCCGAAGTACTCGCTCTTGAGCTGGATTGCCGCAGGGCCGATCTGCCTACACAAGCAGAGTCGGCTGCTCCAGGTCGGCGACAGCAATGGTGACAGTTAGAATGTTGTCGGTGGTGGGCACCGAACTATCTCCTTTCAAGCTGTCTCCTTTGTCTTTCATTTTTGCGCAGAATGAATCGCCGTTGGAATAGACTACTCAATCACCCCTGACCGTTTGCACAGAAGATTTCTGTGTTGCGATTCGTCCCAACGTAATCCGCTCCGCCGTGTTCGCTCGCTTGAACATAACGAGCCGGGGCAGCCGGTTTTGCGAGCGATAAGACGACTTCCAGCAGAACACCTCCCCATCTGACACCGGTGACTGTCCAACCCTCCAGGCATGTGAAATCGTTCCTATAGTCCCACTACGGCAGATGGTGTCCCTATCGTGACAGTTACCATCCAGCAGACATCCAGCGCGGCCGAAGAGCTGGCAGGTCGAGCCTGGACGGAGCGGAAGAAGGTTCGTGAGCTTTTGGCGAGCGAGCGTAATTAAGTGCGCGGTCTCATTTCCTGTTGGGCGGAGATGTTAGGATACGACGAATCGAGGTGCGGCCGATATTGAGCTGACCTTCGATGGCGGAGTTGCCAGTTTGGCCGAAAAGCGACAATTTGTTCACATTGTGCAGATGAACGGGAATAAATGGACACGGAATAAATGAACACCCGTCCTTCGTCTGTGTCCATTGAAGTGCCCGTGACTCTTCCACTTGCGAAGATGCACACGGCCGAGGTCGTATACTCCTTTTCTAACAGGTGACAAGGTTTTACAGGAGGCTTCGAATGCGTCAGTTGCGAGAATGCAGGAAGGGAATTGTGCTGGCGTTCGCCGCATTCTTCAGCGCAGGGGTGGGTTTTCTCCAGCCGATGTCTGCTCTATTCGCGCAAACAGCGGTCACGGGCGGACTGAACGGAGTTGTCGCCGATTCGACAGCTGCGGTTGTCCCTGGCGCTACCGTCACGCTGATCGAGATCAATACCGGCGATACTCGGGTGCTGACTACGAATGACCGTGGCCTGTACACCGCCCCATTCCTTAAGCCAGGCACCTATCGGGTTTCTGCCTCGGCGAGGGGACTCCAGTCGACCACAACGTCGGTGGAGATTCTCGTTGGCCAGCAATCCGTGGCCAATTTGACTGTCTCGCCGACCAGCAGTAACCAGACGGTTACAGTAAACGCCAACAATGCACAGTTGATCGAGACGCAGGATGCCAGTCTGACGACGACCTTTACCAGCGAGCAATTTGAAAACCTGCCCAATCCGGGTGGAGATATCACTACCTTTGCCTTCACGGTGCCCGGCGTCGTGGTAAATACAGGTACCGGCGGCAATGGCAACTTCAGTACCAGTGGACTGCCTGGCATCTCCAATCTCATTATCCTCAACGGCGCTGACCAAACGGATTCATTCTTCAATGACGCCACCACTGGCGCGTCGACGCTAAGCATTGGTGCAGCGGAAGTCGCCGAGGCCTCCCTGGTGCAGAACGGCTACAACCCGGAATGGGGCCGACAGGCCGGCGGCGTGGAGACCTACGTCACCAAAAGCGGCTCCAACCGGCTCCATGGGCTACTAGAGTGGACGTATAACAGCGACGGCCTGAATGCCAATGATTATTTCTACAACCTGAATGGCATACCGCGGCAGAAGGCGGTTTCCAATGAATACGCGGCTCAGATCGGCGGCCCGATTATTCGCAACAAATTGTTCTTCTTTGCCGACACCGAAGGCATTCGCTACGTCGAGCCATCGCTCAGCTACGTCAACTTTCCCACCGCCGCCTTTCAGAACACGACCCTGAACACAATTCCGGCCGCCAGCGCTCCGCTGTACACACAGATGTTCAATCTGTTGCAGAGCTCACCGTCCTACAAGACAGCGGTGCCTGTGATGACTGGCAACGATCCTCTTGAGGACGCCTCAGGCACTCTTGGCTGCGGCAGCTTTGCAGGTACCCCGGTCTATGGTCAGCCCAACACATATTTTGGCGCCGTGCCGACGGGTGGCTCCGGGACAGCCATCCCGTGCATGTCGGCGGCGGCGGGCGCGACGAGTGGCGCCGTAATTGAACATATGATTGTGGGCCGCGTGGACTGGAACCTCAGCGACAAGCAGAAGGTCTTCGTACGCATCAACGACGATCAGGGATCCAAGCCGACGTACGTTAGCCTTGTCAATCCGCTGCTGAACGTGCAGACCTCACAGCCAATTTGGAATGGCCAGCTGAACCACACCTACGTCTTTAATCCCGATCTGACCAATCAGTTCATCGCATCGGCCTTTTACTATTCGTGGCCCTTTGGCCCGGCCAATCTGCAGCAGACCCTGGCAGCTTCACCCACGCAATTCAATGATGGCTCCGATGGCGGCACCAACTTCTCCACCGGGCTGGGTCAGGAAGGCAGAGTGGGCTTTGACTGGGGGAGCAATCCTACAACCACGAATTCCGTCCAGTATCAGTTCGTTGACGATGTTTCCTGGCTGAAGGGTACCCACAATCTGAAATTCGGCTTTAACTTCAAGCGTTATGACGTGACCGATGGCTATCCCACGGTGAATACCTATGGCGGCTATTATACGTTTAACTCCCTGGGAGATCTGGCCGGTGGCGTGTTGCCGGGATCGGCAGGTTCCAATTTCCAGCAGACCTTCGATCAGGCCAAGGATATTGCCATATCCGGTTACAACTACGGCATCTATGCCCAGGATGAATGGCGGGCCACTCCACGGCTGATCCTGAACTATGGTGTGCGCGTGGACCGCGATGGCAATATCGGCTGCAAGACGAACTGTTTTTCGCGCCTCCTCGGCGGCTTCCCCCCGGCCAACGCCACTTTGGACACACCGTACAATAAGATGCTCGCCACCGGGTATGGCCAGGTCTTCACCTCGCTTGAGGCGGCTATTATCCAGCCGCGTTTCGGCTTCAACTGGGACGCAAGAGGTAACGGAAAAACGGACATTCGTGGAGGCTTCGGGCTTTTCGCGGACGCATTTCCCGGGGCTCTGATCGAGAACCAATATCTGACGTTCCCCGATAACTACGGCGCCTTTGTAGAGTCCGGCAACGTGGGCGAGGGACCAGGCAGTGCGCCGGCCTTCGCGCAGGCATCGTACAACGTTCTGACAGCCGGGTTTACCAGCGGGCAAAGCGCCAACCAGATTGCGGCATCGCTTCCCGCGGGGTCACCATTCTTCGCGCCCGCCCATTACATCTCTCCGCAGCATATGGTGACTCCGAAATATGCGGAGTGGAGCCTACAGATACAACAACGCCTTAGCCCTTCGGATGCCCTGATCCTTTCCTATGTGGGAAACCATGGCTACGATCTGGTGAGCTACGATTACGCCATCAACGAGAGCCTGGCCGGTAACGCCTACACGCCAGCTTCGGCCTATACCAGTTTCGAGGATGTCCCCGTCAATCCGCCCGATCCGGCTTTCGGTCAAATGGGAATTATCAACGACAACGCAATGTCGGGCTATAACGGAGCCTACATTCTCTACAAACATGTCGACCGCCGCGGCTTGACTGCGGATATCTCCTACACATATTCACACGCCCAGGACGATGTTTCGAATGGCGGCCAGGACGAGGTCTTCAACGGCAACGGCCTCCCTTATCAGATCGTGCCGAACCAAACCAGGAAACTAATGTATTCAAATGCCGACTATGATATTCGCAACAACTTCCTTGTCGACCTGACCTATATTGAGCCGTTTCATTTCCAGAATAAAGTTACCCAGTTCGGAGCGGCAGGCTGGACCGTCGCCGGCAAAGCTTACTGGCGCTCCGGCCTTCCGTTCACGGTATTCAATAACAA
Organism: uncultured Acidobacteriota bacterium; assembly: GCA_963825195.1. Classification (GTDB taxonomy): domain Bacteria; phylum Acidobacteriota; class Terriglobia; order Terriglobales; family Acidobacteriaceae; genus Palsa-343. Next base: position 2,199,380 of record CAWGSD010000001.1, on the reverse strand, counting down.
TGCTGCGAACGATTTATATAACGGGACAGGGAACTATTACGTTGTGGCGGATGTGACCAACAACCGCTTCAACCACTCCTGTACCTCATTCCTTCATCCCTGCTTTCAGGGACAATTCTTTAATGGCTCCGGCGTATCGACTCCCGACCCTTACAACGACGCGCCGCAGACCAACTTCGGCAATGTGCCGCGCAACGCCTTTTACGGTCCGCATTACTCAGACGTCGATCTGAGCCTTTATAAAAACGTGTTCGAGGTGGAGAAGGTGCAGTTTAAGGTGGGTGCGCAGGCCTACAATCTACTCAATCACGCTGCTTTTGGCGCGCCGGAAAACGATGCGTCCTTGTCGAACCTGGGTCAGATCACGAGCGATGTGGTTGCGCCCACCGGCCCCTATGGCTCGTTCGGGTCTACGAGTTTTGGCCGCATCGTCGTGGTCACCGGCAGGCTGGTTTTTTGATCGCCTGTGGCATGTCTGGCGCTTCGAGTTTGCAAACTGTTTGTCCTCTTCGGACGGTGGCGAGGGACCCTGTCGCCGTGCCGACTTCCGCAGAGCGTGGGCGACTTTCATCCTTGTCGATGGCGACAAAGCAGAAGGGAACCTGTCTCCAATTGCATTCTCCGCTCGTGGCCGCACTCTAGCTGTCAGGTGCCTCGCCTCAGGTAATCGCATATGAAACGACTGTCATTATTTCTGAGCGCTGTCGCACTCGCAGCGTCCGCGTCCTGCGTTGGTCAGACGGATGTGAAGGCTCCGGCCGGGCCCGTAGCGTTAACGGTCCGATTACCCAATCCGACACAACAGATTCTCTATGTGGATGAGGTGATGCCGGTCAGGCCGGGACCCTTAACGCTTTACTACCCGAAATTTATTCCCGGTGATCACGCGCCGGACGGGCCCGTAGACGCAATGATGGGCCTGGACATCATGGCTGGCGGCGAACGGGTCGCATGGCTCCGGGATGAAGTGGACATGTTCACGTTTCATTTGACGGTACCGACGGGCGTCGACCGCATCGACATCCGCTTCCAGTTCCCGGCACGTAACCGGGTCACACCGAATCTGATAGGTCTGGAGTGGAATGATGTAGCGCTCTATCAGGCCGATTATCCGACCAAAGTCCAGATGTATCAGCCGACTCTGGTGATCCCCGCCGGCTGGCGCTACGCAAGTGCGCTGACGACAGAAGAAAGCAGTGGCGGGCGCATTACGTTCGGGTCCGTGCCGTTCAACACGCTGGTGGATTCACCGGTGATTGCCGGGAAATACTTCCGCGAGCTCGATGTCACCCCGGCCGGCTCACCGGTGCGTCGTTATCTCGATATGGTGGGTGATAACGCGGCGGCCCTTGATATCTCCGATGCGCAGGTTGCGGGTTACCGTCATCTGGTCGAGCAGGCACAGGCGCTGTTTCGCTCCCATCACTACGGTGACTATCATTTTCTTCTGACATTGAGCGACTACGTTTCGAAGGGTGGTCTGGAGCACCACCAGTCGAGCGACGATCGGGCACGTGGCGGCGCGAAGATGTTTGCCGACGCTGGCCATTTCATGCTCGATGGCTCGCTGTTGCCGCATGAATACACCCACTCATGGAACGGCAAATTCATGCGTCCGGCAGAACTGTGGCAATCCAACTTCGAGAATCCCGAGCATGCGCAGATGTTGTGGGTGTATGAGGGGCTGACGGTCTACCTCGGCGATATGTTGACGGTGCGAAGCGGGTTGTGGTCGCCGGATACATGGCGTGAAGTGGTCGCCTATCGAGCGGCGGCCATGGCTCATCAAACCGGTCGGGAGTGGCGGCCGCTGATCGACACTACCATCGGTGCTCAATTGGTCTACGGCTCGTCGAGCGCATGGGCGAACTGGCGGCGGGAAACCGACTTCTATCGCGAAGGCCAGCTGCTATGGCTCGCCGTGGACATGAAAATCCGGACGTTAAGCCATGATCGACGTTCGCTTGACGATTTTGCTCGGCATTTTTTCGGTGTCGACAACGGCAGTTTCATAACCCACACCTACACCTTGGACGATATCGTCGGCGCGCTCACTGCGGTGCAGCCGTATGACTGGACCGGCTTCCTGCACAACTGGCTGGACGGCGTGGGCCAACAGGTTCCGCTGCTTTCCGGTATCGAGGCCAGCGGCTGGCGCCTGGACTATACCGACGAGCCGTCGCGATACCAGAATGCGCTCGAGAACGTCGGCGAGGGTGAACTCGAAGGCGCGGGTGTCAATGCAATGTTCTCGGGGGGCTTTTTCCTCAATCGGGAGGGAAAGGTCGAGGACGTGTTATGGAACGGACCGGCTTTCAAAGCCGGGCTCGCACCGGGCTTGGAGATTGTGGCCATCGACGGCCGCCTGTACAACCCTGACGTATTGCGAAGCGAAATCGCCGAGGCGCAAAAGAGCGGAAAGCCGCTGCAGATCACCGCGAAGGGCGACGGCGTCACCGCGGTCTACACGCTCGATTACGACGGTGGATTGAAATACCCGCATCTCGTCCGAGTGCCAGGCACGACTGATTATCTGCAGCAGATCCTTTCACCGACACCTCTGGATAATGGCTCGTAAGGCGGTCGGATCACGCCGGCCAGGTGACGCGGCCCGTTCATTGAGAATGGCTGCTGCGACGGATGCAGGATAAGTATCGTGAAACGGGTATGTCGCTAAGCTTCTTTGTGTGATCAATTGTGGGAGAACTCTCACCGTCACTGGACTAATCGACGGGAGGCAGCTCAACCGGTTTCGCTGGAGTCTGCCGGCTGATCACTGCGCTGCAAATCTGGGCCGTTTCCAGAGCGGAACCGGCACAGGACCAACCAGGAACCGGTCAAACCAGAGCCTCGATCTCAATTCCGAGAGCCCGTGCGACGCCCTGGCCATAGGCCAGATCGGCGCGCCGGCAGTTTTCAATGTGACGGCGCAGCACTTCTTCTGAAGCGCCGTTGATTGCGCGAGCCGTGTTCTCAAAGAGTGTCTGCCGCTGCTCGCCGGTCATTTTGCGGAAGAGGATTCCCGGCTGCTCGTAGTGGTCATCTTCCAGGTAGTGGTTGTAGCGGTCCGCATAACCCTCCAATTCCAGCGGTGGTTCGGCATACTCCGGCTGGTTGTTCCAGACACCGTGCGAGTTTGGGTTGTAGCTGATCGTAGCGCCCAGATTGCCGTCAGTGCGCATTGCCCCGTCGCGATGGTACGAATGGAAGGGGCACTTCGGTGCATTGACGGGGATCTCGTTGAAGTTCACCCCGAGGCGGTAGCGCTGGGTGTCTCCATAAGAAAAGAGGCGGGCCTGCAGCATGCGGTCCGGCGAAAAGCTGATGCCAGGCACTATGTTGGCCGGCGAGAAGGCGGCCTGCTCCACTTCGGCAAAATAGTTATCGGGATAGCGGTTCAGCTCCATCACGCCCACTTCGATCAACGGGTAATCGGCCTTCGGCCAGACCTTCGTCAGGTCGAAGGGATTGTGCTTGTGCTTCTTTGCCTGCTCTTCGGTCATGACCTGGATGTAGAGCGTCCAGCGCGGGAAATCGTCCCGCTCGATGGCTTCGAACAGATCGCGCCCGTAGCTTTCGCGATCGTGTGCCACGACATCCGCCGCCTGGGCATCGGTGAGGTTCTGAATGCCCTGCTGGGTGTGGAAATGAAACTTCACCCACACGCGCTCGTTGTCGGCGTTGATCATCGAGAAGGTATGGCTGCCGAAACCATGCATGTGACGGAAACCCGTCGGAATGCCGCGGTCGGACATCACGATCGTGACCTGATGCAACGCTTCGGGGAGCATCGTCCAGAAGTCCCAGTTGTTCTGTGCGCTGCGCAGACCGGTGCGAGGATCACGCTTAATCGCGTGATTCAGATCAGGAAAGCGAAGCGGATCGCGGAAGAAGAAGACGGGCGTATTGTTGCCGACAATGTCCCAGTTGCCCTCTTCGGTATAAAACTTCACAGCGAATCCGTGAATATCGCGCTCCGCATCCGCGGCACCACGCTCACCGGCGACAGACGAGAACCGCGCGAACATGGGGGTTTGCTTGCCGATTTCGGAGAAGATCTTCGCTTTGGTGTAACGGGTAACGTCGTGCGTCGTGGTGAAGGTACCGTAGGCGCCCCATCCTTTGGCGTGCATTCGCCGCTCAGGTATGACCTCGCGGTCAAATTGCGCAATTTTTTCGATCAGCCAGATGTCCTGTAACAAGGCCGGACCGCGGGGACCAGCAGTGAGAGTGTTGGTGTTATCCGCGACCGGCGCACCAGTCGCGTTGGTGAATTTACTTTCCGACATGGAATCTCCTTAGGGATGAACGTTAAGTCTGAAATGAGGAGGACGGTTGCGGGCGAACAGAAGTGGCGGACCGAGAATCTGAGGTTATCGAGTTGTCCTCGCAGAAACATCCAGCGGCTTGCAGTGCCGGAGACCTCTGCTGGCCCGGCCACACTGATAGGCTCTCCGCAGCAAATGCGACGAAGTCGGTGAATAACTATCGTTCCCCGGTTGCGCTGACAGAGTGTGAGTCTGATTGTGTCCAGGCACGAAGTGGTGCAAAAGAGTCAGCTAGCCCAGGCGGAGTTGCGGATCACGTGGCAGAAATTTCCCCGGACGAATCTTGGATCTTTGTCCGCGAGCACATCTGCCTTTACATTACCGAAAGTCGTGTCTGATTTTCTGTGAATGCCGTCGTAAAACGCCAGAATGATGTCTTCCTTAAAGTGCTGCGTGCGGGGATATTCGCCGACAACCGCGGTGCGGATCTCGTCAGCATAATCGGAATACCTTATCCCCAGGACATCCATTTCAACCCCCGCAGTCAGGAGCGCGACAACCGGGTGCATGTACTCGGGAATGCCGGGAGTGGTGTGCAGTGCGATGGCGGTCCAGACCGTATAGAGGTCCTGCTCCGAGACGCCGCGCTCACTCAGGAAGCTGCGCGCAGCATTCGCGCCGTCAACTTCAAAGCGGTCAGTTGGACTACTGTATGCAGACGTGAGCCCGACATCGTGGAACATGGCGGCGGCATACAGGAGTTCCGATTCGAACTGCAGCCCGCGGCGTTTACCTGCGATCGCGCCAAAATAGTAGACGCGGCTGGAATGGTTGAACAGCAGTTCGGTTTCTGTGTCCAGGACGAATTCTTTGATCTCCCGTGCAAGTGTGGAATCGGGAATGCGAATGCCGCCGATCGACTTTTGCACGTTGCTCTCGGTCTGGATTGAACCCCGCGTCGAGGTACTGGTTGCCTTAGCGATCTCTGTACCTTGCATCAGACTCCCTCCTGGTGCTGTGATTCCGGCGGCGCTAAGACGGGTGCGGGAAACGGTGAATTTCTTAGATCACGCAGACCCGTAACCGCTCTGATCTGGTCCCCCATTCCGCTGTCGTGGCTTGCGTGCCGCAAGAGAGTGGGATGGAGACGATTGGCCAGGAGTTAGAGCGGGGCATCGGGAAACGACAGTGCCGCACCGCGGAGGTGAAGCGGCAGGTCACAGAGGACGATTGTGCTGGATCGACTGATCGATTTCGATTGGCAGAATCTGCGGTCGCCGGGCGGGGACCGACGACGTGATCACGCAATCGATTCCCTCGAAAACAGGACCACTGCGCGTGAGTGAAGGTTTCCTGCACGCGAACGCTTCAGATTAATGGGAACGGAGCCGGCGAACTCCATCGGACGTTGGGTGAGTGCATTGGCGGATAATGGATCAAATGATGCCGGCTGGGCCCGCGCACCTAAGCTGCTGAATGCGAATCAATCCGTATCTACGGGAGGGTCTGTCTCCGTGGATGCCGCGGGCAAGGTGAAGTGGAACGTCGCGCCGCGCCCGCCGTTGCCGTTGGCCCAGATTCGGCCGCCTTGCGATTCTACGATGGACTTACTGATGGCCAGGCCCATGCCGCTGCCTTGCGGCTTGGTCGTAAAGAACGCGCGCCATCCCTCCGTGACGCGGCTGAGATCATCAGGGTGAACCGTCCTCTCCCATCCTGATGCTGATGCCTGCTCCGAACTCCATCCGGTGCATTCAAGTCATCCCCTGTTCGAGAAGGTGCGATTGCCCCCTGGGGTCGGCAACGAAAGCTGTGGCCGGCATGGTTCCTACTGCCTCGCGGAATTTCTTCTCCTGCTCCTGCAACTGGTGAACCCGCATTTGATAAATGCCCCAGTGCAGCGTGAAGAAAGCGAGCCCGTAAAGGCCCCGGAACCAAATCGTCCGGTACCAGGCGGGCAAGATGACGAAGGCCAGACGCGCTCCTTCTTCATTCCAGACCCCGTCGTTGTTGCAGGCTATGACTCGAAAATGGTACTGGCCGGGACCAAGCCTGGTATAAAAGGCTTCGCGGCGAGTGCCCGCGGCCTGCCAGTCTTTATCCACTTCTCCCAGCCGGTACCGAAAACGCACTTCTCCGGCACAGTCAGGCTCAATGCCGTATAGCCGGCCCAGCAGGGCGGGCCGGGTTCCCTCGCATTCGTGATGGATCTCCGGTCCACTAACCGACCAGTTGTTTTGTTATCGTGCCTGTTGTTCGCGCAAACCTGCCTGGTTTTGCTGTCTTCGCGATAGGTCTGCACCAGGTACGGAGTGCAGTCAGATCTGTCGCGGCACCGGGCAGGAGTGCTAAAGAGTTCTTAAGGGTTAAGCTCGGGATTGCTTCGGAGAAAATTATCGAGACGGAGCCGACGCGCCGGCGTTTCCCAGGATATGCGGGCGGTGGTTCACGTATGACGAGACGGCCACACTTGCAAGGATTTGCCTCTGCTTCCGCGTGTCACGTCTGCTGAATGCGTATGATGCCTCGGTCCTGATCGTTCTAATGGAAATGCGTGCCTGTTCCCAATCTCGAACAGGCACGCACTTTGCCAGCAGGTTTTCTGGCGATCAGTTGCGAGGCGCGAAGACCACTGTAAGAGTCAGCGCGGTACGGCTGACTATGTGATCGTAGCGAGTAGCTGGAGTTCCGCCTATTACATCTTCCCGTGAGTGAGTAAGAAACTCTGCATTCGGTGAGAGATCTACATGAATATGTAATTTTCTCGTGGGGTTCCTGCAGCTGCCGTCGCTTCAATCAGAGGTCGATCTGAATTCTTGGGCGTCAGCCTCTGTAGCAACGCTCGAGCGTGAAGTGAGGCTATCTCATGGAACAGCATCAACCCGAATCGTCGCGTCATCGCATCTATCAATCCGTTGTACGATGGCCGTTTCAGGAGATTCCTCTCGACGCCTTTTGCAAAGCGGTGGCTAAGATTGGACTTGTGGGCATCGATGTACTTATGCCAGAAGAGTACGAAGTGCCGGCACGGTATGGTCTTCACTGTACGATGGCTTTCGCAGACCTTGGAGACAACAAAGAGATCGGCATGAACCGCCTCGAATGTCACGACAGATTTGAAGCGTCTCTGCGTAAAATATGTTCCACTCGCAGCGAAGGCGGGAATCACGAGGGCTGTCTCAAGGAGCGAATTCGTGCTGCGCGCACGGCTCAACCGCAGATGACGGAGTCCGTCGCGCCAACCAACCTTCACAATGGGCTGACAGGATTGAAGAATCTATTTCGGATGCATGCGCTCAGCAGTCATCAGGTCGGCATTGGGGTCGCGGCTGAGATCGGCTCGCAGAAACTCCACTGTCTCCGGCAGTGCAACGTGAAAGCTCGCTATAGAACAGGCGCGGATAGAGACGTGGCTTGCCGCGCAGTCGAGTACGTGCCCTCCGCGGGTGCGGTCATCCGAGATGAAGTGGAAGTGGTATCCCGGTATGCTAAAGGAACTGGCATACCCGGGACACCACAGTCCTACGATGGTTCCAGCCACCTTTTCGAAGGTATGTTCTTCCTGCCCCTGAGCTGCAGCGGCCAAGCCCGTGCCGTGTCCAACCGGGCGCAAGACCCGTGCGCTGAGTGTATCGAACTGTCCGTCGATGCGAAAGGCATAAAATAGGTTCTCGGAGCCTCTCATCGCGTCACACAAGCCTGTGGCTTCGTTGAACGAGCTAAACGAAGTCTCTTTGTTGGAAACCTCCTCCTTGAAGCGCGTGACGACAGCATAGGGAATCAGAGTGTCCGGCGGAGCGATCCGGACCGCATTTCCGGCCGTTATCTGGTAAGCGACACCCTCCAGAACGACCATCTCTCCATCAGCGTTAATAAATGTACCTATTCCGAAGTCTCCGTGTTCCAAAAGATGCGAGATACGGAGCGCGCCCTGATACAGGCCCTCTACGATGGCTGCTGAAGTAGAGACCGAAAATAGCGTATGAAGCGGCTGATCCAGATATTGGGCGAGCGCCAAACTGAGAATGTGATCCACAGTCTCTTTATCCGCAGATATCCTGGCGTGTAGTGCGGTGTATATCGAGTCGGGAACAAGGCCTTCAACTCTCTTCATGCGCGCTCCTCGCGTTTCTCATCCGGCTTGAAGAGCATTACCGGATCAATACGATCAGGGTGATCGTAGCCAGGAATGTCAAGGACTTCCATTACATCTTCCTTGTAGACTTACCAGGGGAAGAGGCAGGCGAGTCTCAGCTGAATCTTCAGGAGTCCCTCCGCTATGCAAGAAATGCCTACTCTGTTCGGTACGCCAGATGTGTGCCCGGCCGAAACGATTTGTTTCGAGAGTTCTGTCGGGCCCTGACAGGACGCCCACGGCAAGCAGTGGGGTACAGCCTCCGGAAACCCGCGATCCTACGGTCCGGGTCGCCGCGACACTCTATTGTGCCAAGCCTCCCGCGGGGATCCACGGAGCCACCACGATCCGGTCCAGATCGGGCGCATAGCCGGTGGGATTCCCCAGGCGAATGGTGTTGATTCCGGCATGCAACTGGACCAGGAGAACCACAGGCACCGGATCGCTGAAGGTGCTGCCGTTGAGATCGAGTTCGGTGGGCGTGCCGTCATTGACGGTCATGAAATACGAACGCGGCCCGCTCGTTTGGTAGTCAATCTCGAGCTGATACGTCCCGTTTGCCGGCGCCGTGACATTGGAGAACGTCACGGAGTTCCCTGGGCCGCCGCCGATGTTGCCTGCTTTCCCCAACCCGGATGAATAGTTGCTGAACTCGCCGATGACGGTACCGCCGAGCGTGGCGACTTCCGCCTCATACGTCGCAGACGTGGGAACCGGAAAATCCCCGTTGCCGCTGACGACAATGCGATCGAGATCCGGTGGGTAGCTCACCGGGCTGCCGAACTGAATCGTGTTCATCCCCTTTTCCAGATGCGCCGGTACGGTTGTGCTCGCTGGCAAAAAGAAGCTGCCCCCGCCGCAGTTCAGCGTCTGGAAGGCTCCGCCGTTCACGCTGTAGAGATACGAACGAAGACCCTGGGTCATGGAGTCCACTTCCAGCAGGTATTCGCCGGCTCGCGGCGCAAACACATTATTGAAAGTGACGGTGTTGCCGGCTCCCAGGCCCAAACCGCCGACTTTCTCTCCGCCGGAGCACGCGGGGCACGATGCGATGACCGCGGTGCCGCCCAGAATTGCAGAGGCGGCGTCATAGCTGTTGGACGGCGACGGAGCAGGCCGGCCGAGGCCCCGGACGTGCAGCAACTGCGAGGCATGTCCCTTAAGCACGGTGGAGTAGACGCCGAGAGAAGGACCGAGATCGCGGTGAGCCCACAGGTCGCGCACGGCAATGGCATTGGCAAATCCCAGCAAACTCCAGGGAATATGCGCATTTGTAACCGTGGCATTCATATTAAAGATGCCCACGTACGAACTGCCATCGGCGAGGCGGCTGACCCAGACCTCAAGGTCGCCATCGAGCACCTGCTTCGCCGGATAGCCGCTCTGGTCGACGGCAAGAACCTCGTCATTGCCGGCAAGCTGTTTGCCGAAGGTGTCGATTTTGGTCAGATCGCCACCGAGATAGACAGGTGCGTTTACCAGCGCCCACAGCGAAAGGGCTGACTGCTTCTCGTCATTGGTCAGCCCATCGAGAGTGCCGTCGCCGATGTCCAGCGAGTCCAGATCGTTCCAGCCAACGGCGGGCGCGGAGGCATTCTCCCACCCCGGAAGGTCGCGGAAGCGCTCGTAGATGCGCGGCCAGTCGGTCAGTGTGCCGCAACCGCCCTCGCACTCTACGTCCTGGTCGATGCGGCGCGCGTTGGCGTATTGCTGCCAGACGCTCAGGTAGTCCTGATCGAGGGCCCAGGAAATGGTAAGCCAGATGGGGCGGCCGCTGGCGGCAATCGCCTTTGACCAGGCGGCCACGTCGGCGCGGTTGTCGATCGAGAGATCGTAGCTGTCGGAACCGGGGGTGACGCCATCGAGTTTAATGAGATCGACACCCCAGGAGGCAAAGAGCACGACCACGGAATTCATGTACTCCTGCGCGCCTGGTTTGGTGAAGTCGATCTTGTAGTGATACGGCGACGTGCCCGGAGCGCCGAATGCATTGCCGGCCGTGTACGGAACCACGAGGATGTCCTGAATGTGATACGGCGTGCCGAGGATGGGCGAATCCGCGGCCACCGCGGGGTACTCGACGCCCGGGATCCAGTAGATGCCGGCCTTCTGCCCATTCTGATGAATGTGATCGATGAGGGCTTTGATGTCGGGGAAGGTGGTGCTGTTCGGGATAGGCCGTCCGTACGCATCAAAACTGCCCTGCCACCCGGAGTCGATGTTGATGTACTGGTAGCCGTGGCTCTGAAGGCCCGAAGCCGCCAGCGCGTCGGACTCGGTGGCAACGTTGGCCTGAGTAAGGAATCCGGAGTTGACGGTTTGCTCGCTGAAGGTACTCCACCCGAGATATGGGCGCCGTCCTTCACCGTTGACCTGGGCGGTTGCGGCGATACAGAAGACAAGGAGGAGAGTCCCGGCGAAGGTTGCCGCGAGTCGCCTGCCTGGATGACGGCTGCCGAGCAAGCGGCGGAGATGGACAGCGGCGCTGGAGTTGGAAGGCATGTGGGGGATCATGGCGGGCTGCTCCTTTTGGGACGAGATGGGGGCCAAGGTTGAGGAGTGAAATGTTTAAGCACCCAGTCCGGTAACGTTCACGGACCGGAGCCCAGCAAAAAACAAACGGCAGCCTAAAGCCGGCCGGATTCGATTGTCAAGCGGGACAGAGGTTTTTCTTTGAAGGCATATTTTCATATGCTCGGAGCCATCGTCCGGGCTAACTTTGGGCAGCATCGGTTCCAAAAGGATCAAATGTTGTTTCGAGTGAGATAAAAACTATTGCCAACGTTGTGGAGTGGGCGGTAACGTTAACGAGAAGATTTTTCCCCTCTTTCGTGCTATGCCCAGCTACACTCTGAATCCGCTCGCTGCCGCCCCCTCCCAGCTCGTGCTCCCCGACCCGCCCGCCTGCGAAACCGGCGCCGTGAAAGCCTGGCAGGAACCGGTGGTTATGAAAACCTGGCTGCCGGCGGCGCCTGATCCCAATCCGCTGTTCCTTGAAAGGCGCGTTTACCAGGGAAGCAGTGGCAAGGTGTATCCGCTGGCCGTGATCGACCGGATTGCGACGGAGCCGTGCGAACACAGCTGGCAGGCGGTTCATCTGGAAAATGAGTATTTGCGGGTGATGGTCCTGCCGGAGATCGGCGGCCGCATCCACGTGGGTTACGACAAGATTAACGGCTACGACTTCTTCTACCGCCAGAACGTGATCAAGCCGGCGCTGGTGGGCCTGGCCGGTCCGTGGATCTCGGGTGGCGTTGAATTCAACTGGCCGCAGCATCACCGCCCCGCGACGTTTCTGCCCGTCGATGTCACGATCGAGCGCGAGCAGGACGGCTCCGTGACCGCGTGGTGCAGCGATCACGACCCGCTCTCACGGATGAAGGGCATGCATGGGGTTTGTCTGCGGCCGGGATGCGCCTACCTCGAGCTTCGCGTGCGGCTGTACAACCGCAGTTGGGATACACAGACGTTTTTATGGTGGGCGAACGCGGCGGCGCGCGTCCACGAGCACTATCAGTCCTTCTTCCCCCGCGATGTGCGTTACGTCGCCGACCACGCGAGGCGCGCCATCACCGAGTTCCCGTGCAGCATGGGCACGTACTACGGCATTCCCTACGGTGAGCGCGCGGTCCACGGCGTCCCTGCCGAGGAGAAGCCCGGCAACTTCGTGCCCGACGGCTCCTACCCCGCAAACGATCTAAGCTGGTACGCCAACATCCCTGTTCCTACCAGCTACATGATCGTCAACTCGCGCGAGGATTTTTTTGGCGGCTACGATCACGCGGCTCGCGCCGGCATGGTGCATGTGGCGGATCATCGCATCGCTCCGGGAAAGAAGCAGTGGACGTGGGGCAACCACGAATTTGGGTACGCATGGGATCGCAGCCTGACGGAGAGAGACGGGCCGTACATCGAGTTGATGGCCGGCGTCTACACCGACAATCAGCCTGACTTCTCCTTCCTCGCGCCTGGCGAAACAAGAACGTTCAGCCAGTTCTGGTATCCCATCCGTGAGATTGGCGTGCCTGACATGGCCAACCTGCAGGCCGCGGTGCGCGCTCGCTGCGAGAGAAGCCAGGCGCAGATTCACCTGCTCGTCACCCGCGCGGTGCCTGTGGCCACGGTGCGCGTCACCGCTATGAGTCAGGATCCGGTTTTCTGGAGCGGGACTCTGCGGCCGGAGAGCCCCGCCGTCATCACGCTCCCGCTTCCGCCGGGGAACGAGGCCTGGGTGCTTGAACTGGAGTCCGCGGGCGAGGTTCTGCTGCGCTACGCGCCTGCTGAGATTCAGCCTGCGCCGGAGCCGGTGGCGGCCACCGAACCTCCTGCTCCTGGGGAAATTGCAAGCGTCGATGAGCTTTATTTGACCGGCTTTCACCTGGAGCAATATCGTCACGCCACGCGCTCGCCGGAGCCGTACTGGCGCGAGGCGGTGCGGCGGGATCCGGGCGACAGCCGTGCCAACAACGCCCTGGGACGCCTGCACCTGCGGCGCGGCGAATTCAGGCAGGCGGAGATCTGTTTTCGCACCGCTGTCGCGCGCCTGACAGTGCGCAATCCTAACCCGTATGACAGCGAGCCATACTACAACCTGGGAATGGCCCTGCTGTTTCAGGACCGCAGCGGCGAAGCCTTTGACGCGTTCTCCAGGGCCACATGGTCGGCAGCGTGGCGGGGGCCGGGCTATCACCGGCTGGCCGAGATCGACATGCGCAAGGGGCGCCTCGCGGCCGCGGTGGATCATCTCGACCGCTCGCTGCGGGCCGATGCAGACAACACGAATGCGCGCAATCTTCGCACCGCCGTTCTGCGCCGACTCGGCCGCCCTGCCGAAGCGGAGGTCGAACTTGACACCGTTCTTGCCCTCGATCCACTCGATACCTGGAGCCGATTCCAGAGAAATGGAGTGGTGCCCGCCGACGCCGGCAAACGGCTGGACGTGGCCTTCGACTGCATCCGCGCCGGTTTGCTCGACGATGCGGAGCAGGTTCTCGCACGGGGCATCGGGCCAATGGAACTGTACGCGCGCGCCTTTATTGCGCACCTGCGCGGGGATGCGGAAGCGAATGCCGCACTCCTCACGCAGGCTATGGCTGCTGATTCAACCTACGTCTTCCCGAGCCGGCTGGAGGAGATGAAGTTGCTCGAGGCGGCCATCGCTGCTGATCCCGCAGATGCGCGCGCTCCTTATTACCTTGGCAACTTTCTCTACGATCGCCGGCGGCATCGCGATGCGATCGCACAATGGGAAAAAGCTGCTGCGCTGGACCCCGAATTTGCGACAGTCTGGCGCAATCTCGGCATCGCCTTCTACAACGTGGAGCATGATGCGCAGAAATCGCGCGAGGCCTTTCGACGCGCGCGGACCGGTGCGCCGCAGGACGCCCGCATCCTGTATGAAGAGGACCAGCTGCGCAAGCGGCTCGGAGATGATCCTGGGGAAAGGCTGGCGACTCTTGAAGCCCACTCCGCCCTGGTCGCGCGCCGCGACGATCTTTCGGTCGAGCTTGCCGCGCTCTACAACCACATGGGGCGGGCAGAAGCTGCGCTGGAGCTGCTGGGTTCCAGGCAATTCCAGCCATGGGAGGGCGGGGAAGGCCTCGTGCTGGGGGAATATGTTCGCGCGCAACTGCTGCTGGGTCGGGCGCTGCTGGCGAAGGGGGAAGCTCACCGCGCTATCGAGTGCTTCAAGGCGGCTGATCATCCTCCGCAATCGCTCAACGAAGCGCGGCATCTGCTGGCCAACAGTAGCCATATCGAGTTCTGGCTGGGCGAAGCATGGGCAGCCCTGGGTGAGCTGGGCCGCGCTGAGCAACACTGGCAGCGCGCCGAGCGCCAGCGTGGCGACTTTCAGCAGATGCAGGTGCGGACGTATTCGGAAATGACCTACTGGAGCGCCCTGGCCCTGCGCCGCCTCGGGCGCGACGAAGAGGCTGCCGCCCTTTTTGCTGCCATCCTCGCCTACGCCGAAGCGCTGGAGAAGCAAACGCCGACGATTGACTACTTCGCGACTTCGCTGCCGACGATGCTCCTTTTCGACGAGGACCTCGGGAAACGTCAGCACATCGTGGCAACGTTCCTGCGCGCCCAGGCGCTGCTGGGGTTGGGCCACCATGAAGAAGCGCAAGCTGCGCTCGACGAGGTGCTCCGGCTTGATCGCTCCCACGCTGCGGCACGCGATCTGCTCGCGAGCGACGGGCTCAGGAAGGAAAAGCACTGACCGTGCATGGCGCGCCCGTTGTTCGCGGACCCACGACGGCGCATGCTGCGCCCTCCACGATTTACGTGTGGGGCATCGCTGTGGTGGCCGCGCTCGGCGGCCTGCTCTTCGGCTACGACTGGGTGGTTATTGGCGGCGCACGGCAGTTCTTCGAAATTTATTTTCATCTGCGCAGCGCTTCAGCCGTGGGATGGGCCAACAGCTGCGCGCTGATTGGCTGCTTCGCCGGCTCGCTGGTTGCCGGGGGCCTCGCCGATCGCTATGGACGCAAGCCAGTGCTGCTTGCCTCGGCGATCCTCTTCGCGGTCTCCTCAATTCTCACCGGATGGGCGCCCAACTTCCCGGCATTTATCGCGTGGCGCATCGCCGGCGGCATGGCCATCGGGCTGAGCTCCAACATCTCGCCTCTCTACATTGCTGAAGTCAGCCCGGCTGCGCATCGCGGGCGCCTTGTGAGCCTCAACCAATTCGCGGTGGTCATCGGCATTCTTTGCGCACAGATCATGAACTGGCTGATTGCCGCGCCGGTGCCCGATCACCTGCCACCCGCAGCGGCGCTGGCCTCGTGGAACGTGCAGCTCGGCTGGCGGTGGATGTTCACCGTCGTCGCCGTCCCCGCCATCATTTTTCTGGTCGCCTTGCTGGCCATCCCGGAAAGCCCGCGCTGGCTCCTCATCCGCAATCGCGGAGATGAGGCGATGAAGGTGCTGTGCCGTGTGACGGGCACAGCGCAGGATGCCACCAGTGAAGCTGCGGCCATCGTCGCGGCACTTCGCCAGGAGGAGAGCACCACCTCCGGTTGGAGGGGTCTTCTGCAACCTGCCGTACGCCGCGTGCTGCTGGTTGGGGTGGTGCTCGCGATGCTCCAGCAGTGGAGCGGCATCAACATCCTCTTCAACTACGCCGAGGAGGTCTATCGCGCGGCAGGTCTCGGCACCAGCCAAATCCTGCTCGACATCGTGATCACAGGAGCCATCAACTTGATCTTCACGCTGGCGGCGATGGCGTTCGTCGATCGACTGGGACGCCGGCCGCTGATGCTCGTCGGCTGCTGCGGCATCGCGGTTTCGCACCTGCTCGCCGGGTTGGCATACCGCATGGGCTGGCGCGGCACGCCTGTGCTGGTACTGACCCTCTGCGCGATTGCCTGCTACGCCATGACCCTCGCGCCCCTCACCTGGGTGCTGATTGCGGAAATTTTCCCGAATCGCCTGCGCTCGGCCGGCGTCTCGACTGCAGTGTCGGCGCTCTGGATTTCTTCCTTCGCGCTCACCTACTCATTCCCGTTCATCAATCGCGCTCTCGGCAGCGCCGGCGCCTTTTTCACGTATGGAGCCATTTGTGCTGCGGGCGCAGCCTTCGTGTACCTCTTTGTGCCGGAGACCAAAGGCCGGACGCTGGAAGAAATCGAAGCGCAGATGACCCACGCCCCGGCAGAACTGCATTAACCTCTCGTTCTGATGCCCCGCATTTTTACGCTTTCGTGCCCACGTCGTCCTGCTTTCTCCGTCTTAATTCGCTTCTCGCTCAAGCTTAAACTTCTCGCTCAAGCTTAAAGAAGGCCGCCTGAAAGTCGCCGCGCAGCAGGAAGGTGCGGCGGAAGGCCTGCAAGTCGGATCCTTTCGCGAATGCGCGGAAATGCGAGACGCGTGGCGGGCGCAGGAGACAGGAGTTCTCATCGTGTGTACGTTAACGCTCACTATGGTGCCGTCCTCACCATCGCACGGTCAAAATCACTCCTGCTGTCGCCGCCATGTGCGACACTGGTCTCCGGCACGCCACGCAGGGTCATGAAAACTACCAACAGGAACGGCAAAGCCGCCGGCATCCGCGACATCGCGAAGGCGCTCGGCACCTCGATCGGCACGGTGGACCGCGCGCTGCATGGGCGCAGCGGGGTCAGCGCCCGCACCAAAGCGCGCGTCCTGCGCATGGCGGAGCAGCTCGGCTATAAGCCGAACATCGCGGCCCGCTCTCTGAAGCTCAACCGCAGCCTGCGCATCGCCGCGGTGCTGCCCCGCGAAATCGCCGCCTTCTTCGATCCTCTGCGCGCGGGTATCCGCGCTGCCGCCGATGAAACGGTCGGCACCCAATTGACCCTGGACTTCATCGACTATCCGCGCCTGGGCTCCGGCGACCGAGCCGCTCTCGAAAGCGCTGCCGCCAAACGCTACGACGGCATTCTTTTCATTCCATTTCGCCCGCGCGATCTGGCAGACGTGATGCGGCGGATCGTGGGCCAGGGCATACCCATGTTCTGCGTGGCCAGCGACGCGCCGGACAGCGGCCGCATCGGGTGCGTGACGGTGGACGCCTACACCAGCGGCGCGCTGGCCGCCGAGTTGCTTTCGCACAAGCTGCAGGGGCCTTCGCGCGTGGCCACCATTACCGGGGAGCTGGCCACCTTCGATCACGCGGAGAAGCTGCGCGGATTTGCCGCCAGCCTTGCTATGCTCGCTCCACATCTCACGCTGCTGCCTGTGGCAGAAACCCATGAGAGCCCCGAAGACGCTTATCGGCAGACGGTGGCTCTGCTGCGCAGCAAGATGCGCCCCGACGCAATCTACATCAGCACCGCAAACAGCGTGCCCGTGCTGCGCGCCCTCGAAGAAAACAAGCTTCTCGGGCGAGTGCAGGTGATCACGACTGACCTGTTTCATGAACTGGTGCCGCTGCTCGAGTCCGGCAAGGTGCTGGCGACGCTGTATCAGCGGCCGGAAGCCCAGGGCAAGCTGGCGTTTGAGAGCCTGATTGGCTACCTGATGGATAAGAACAAGCCGGTCAGAACGCACCGCTTCGCTCCGCACATCATCCTGCGCAGCAATCTCCCGCTCTTCGTCAATCGCCTGACCCCCGCAACGACGATGGCAGTCAGCTAGCCGCACGGCCTACGGCTCCAGTACAAAGCGGATGGCGCACCCGCCGCCGCTGACCAGATGCAGCGTGAGCGATTCTCCGCTGCGCACCATCTCGCGGCGGATCGCAACGTGCTTTGGCTGGTCAGCAGCATCGGGCGCATCTTCGTAAATTTCCGCGGTGTATTTTCCATTGCCGAGAAAGTCGAGGGGCACACGCAGATCGCGGGCGCTCCAGTTGGTGACGCTGCCCAGATACCAGTCGGTGCCGTGCCGCCGGGCGATGGTGACGAATTCGCCGGGCTCTCCGTTGAGCGCACGGGTTGCGTCCCACGAGGTGGGGACGTCGCGGATGAATTGAAAGCTCGGCTGATTGGCGTAGGCTGAAGGCGCATCCGATACCATGGCCAGGGGCGCATCGAAGACTACATAAAGGGCGAGCTGCTGCGCGCGCGTGCCCATCACCATGGGGCTCTTGTCGCGGGCCACAAATTCCTCGCTTATCACGTTGTCGAAGCCACCCGGCGTGTAGTCCATTGGCCCGCTGAGCATGCGCGTGAAGGGGAAGGTGGTGCGGTTCACGGGGCCATCGCGCCGCCCGGCCTTGTTGTTCTCGAGGCCCAGCACCGCTTCGTAATCCAGAACGTTGGGGTAGGTGCGCTGGATGCCCCAGGGCTGGGTCGCGCCGTGAAAGTCCACCATGAGATGGTGCTCGGCTGCGAGCTTCGCCACAGCGTAGTACCAGCGGATGCCTTCCTGGTCGTTACGGAGAACGAAGTCAATCTTGACACCGGCCACGCCCCACTGCTCATACAGCGGAAAGGCCTGCTGCATCTGCGCTGCAACGGCTTTTGAGTACAGCCAGATCCACACCTTCACGTTTTTCTTTGCCGCGTAACGCACCAGCTCCGGCACATCGACATTGCCGCGCATCTTCGTGATGTCGTTGCCGGACCAGCCGGCGTCGAGCATCATGTACCGGAATCCAGAGACAGCGGCAAAATCGACATAATATTCCATATTCGCGGTTGTATACGCCGATTTTCCATCCGGCCCAAGGTCGCCATCCCACCAGTTCCAGGACGCTTTGCCGGGCTGGATCCAACTGGTGTCTGCGATGCGGTTCGGCGGGTTGAGATCGGTGATGAGGTCCGACTCAATCAACTGGCCCGGCGTGTCGCCCAGGAAGATGACCCGCCACGCGCTGTCATGCGGAAGAGGCGCATCCACGGCCGGCCCCTGGCCCTCCACCGGCGGCGAAATCTTCGTGACGATGAAGTGCCCGGTCCAGTTGCCCGTGGGATTCTCGAGATACATCGCGGCATTGCCCTCGAGATCCGCTTCGCCCACCGCTGCCCACGCCACGCCGGGCATGTGCATGAGCATCGGCGCGCCGTTGAGGATGTAGCTCGAAACGCCGCCCTGATTGCTCAGCGCGCTGAGAACCTGCGGGATGTACTCGCTCTCGTAGGCGCTCTGATAATTGGGCAGCCGCAGTGCCCACGCGTCGGCGTCCATCACGGGACGAAACTCGGTGTCTTCCTGCGTCAGCTGGTACCGCGAGAGAGACGTCTGCTGCGGTACGTGATAGCGAAACGCCACGCCGCTGTTGTAGAGCCGCGCCTCGACGTCGAAGGTGCGTCCGGGCGCTGCCGCTTCCACCACATGGACGGTCAGGCTGTTCCATGAGTCGTGGACAGCAGAGACTTTTCCGGCCACCAGCCGGTAATCGTCCACGCCGGACCCGGGTGTCGTTCCGGTGATGTGAACCGCGGCTCCGAGAGGAGGCTGGTTCGCGAGCTCCAGCCGCACCGCGGAATCCTCAAAGGTCGGTTTGCCGTGGAACTCTACGGAATAGACCAGCTGGCCATCCGCTCCCGCCGCGGCATCGCTGGCCGGCTTCACCGCGAAGCGCATGGTGATCTGTCGATCGGGAGAGGTGACTTCGAGCGCGCTGGTCTGCGCGTGATTGCGTACCGTGCCGGTGAGGACTAAAGCAGCAACGAGACTCCAGGCAGCAGGCTTCCATTGCAACATCGATTCTCCTCAACGGTGGATGGCGCAGGGCTCCGTGGGCGGGGACGCCGACGGAATCGGCTTGCACAACGAAACGGCTTCCCGCGAAGAGAAGCCGCTTCCGGTTGAGACTTTCTTCCACGTCAGAAAATATACTTCAGCGCGAGTTGAAAGAAGCGGGCATCCGGTGTGTTGTTCTGGAGAAACTTCGGACCCGAGATATAGCCGCCATTCGCGTTCATCGATTCGTTTGGAGTGCCCAGCGTGGGATGGTTCAGCACGTTGAAGGCATCTGCCCTGAACTGCAGGTTCTCCTCGTGCCAGGTGGAGAAGCTCTTGAAGAGCGACATATTCACCTGGTAATAGCCTGGGCCGTAGATGTTGTTCTGCGTACTGCCGAGCAGAGCAATCGCTGTCGCGCGATCCGTCACCGGCGCCTGGAACAGCACAGGCACGCCGTCCGTATTCACCGATCCGACCGGATGGGTGGCGTCGGAGATGGTTTCGCCCGGCAGAGGATTGCGGAAGGCGCAGGGGTTAAAGTAATTCAGCTTGGTTCTGACCTGTGCAGGGCAGGAACTGAGGCTGGGGTTGGTTGGGTTGGGCGCTCCGCCGCCGGCGAATGGATCTCCGACCGGATAGGCGCGCGCTCCGCCACCGGACGCAGTGTTGACGTTGGGGCTTACCGTGAAGGGAGTGCCCGTTTGCGCCGCCCAGGTAAGGCTCGAAGACCAGCCGCCCACGACCTCATCGAGCCATTTCGGCGAGGTGCTCAGGAATTCACGTCCCCGGCCAAGCGGCAGTTCATAGTTGCCATTGATCGTGAATCGATTGCGGATATCGAAGACCGAGTTAGTGAATTCGTCAATGTAGGGAATGAGCGCCGGCTGGCGATCGCCGATGGCGGTGAACAGACCGCCCGCGTCGCTGGCGTCGTCCAGCGCGTGCGACCACGTGTATGTGGCCAGGAAGGAAAGCCCATGCGAATAGCGTTTCTCGAGCTTCGTCTGCAGACTGTTGTAAGTGCTAACTCCGCCGAAGTGCACTTCGCCAACGCCGCCGAGATCCGGGAAGGGATTAAACGGATTGGTGTTAGTGCCCGGCCGCCACAGCCCCGGCGCCGTGTTGGGCGCTCCGTAGAGTTCCATGTGCCGAGTGAGATTCCCGACATAAGTCAACGTCGCGGCCAGGTTGGAACCCATCTGTTGCTCGATCCCGAGGCTATAAGTCATGGTGTAGGGCGGCTTGATCTGCGGATCGGTGGAGTGGAAGCCAGGCTGCGAGATGAACGTCTGCAGCTGTCCGCCGTCTGTCGCCGGCAGCAGGCCGGCCTGCAGCGAGATACCCTGCGCGGCCAGCGATGGGCAGTTACCCATGACGCACGTTGTCGGGTAGAAACTGGCCTGGTTCGACCAGGGGAAATTCGCGCCGAGGTTGCCGTTGCCTTCGGATTGCAGCCCGCCGTAGAAGGTTCCGAAGCCGGCACGGACGACGGTGTTGGGCCGCGGCGTATAAGCGATGCCAACGCGCGGCGCGAAGTCCGTTTTCTGCGATGTCACGAGTCGATCGTTGCTGACAAACTGCACAGTGACGTTATCTTTGGCCAGTGCATTCAGGAAGGGCGCGCCGAGGACGATGTTGCGCTGGCTTGCGGGAAACTGCACGACGCCGGATCCGGTCCCGATGCCCAGCGGACCGGTTACGACGAAGTTGGCCTGCCGCCCGCTGTTCTCCTTATACGGCTGGAAGTAGTCGTAGCGCACGCCCAGATTCAGCGTAAGCTTCGGCGTTACCCTCCAGTCGTCCTGCGCGTAGCCGGCGTCGTACCACTGCGCGTCGTTCACATTCGGAGAAACCGAAATGGCTGCGTAGTTTTCCTGGTCCACCACCATATCGGCCACCGCGTTTCCGGTGTTGGCTACCCCCACGAGCCCGGTAAATTGACCGTTCCAGTGATACTGCCCGAGGTCCGCGGGAGCATAGATGTAGTAGAAGCGGATCGCCTGGAAGGACACGCCGAACTTCAGGGAGTGGTTCCCCCAGATCTTCGTGACGTTGTCGAGAATCTGGTAGACGTTCTGTGATTCCCGGCTGATGCCCACCGATCCCCACTGCTGAATGGTTCCGTTGACATAACCCGATGGCAGTCCGAACTGCCCAGGCTTCAGACCGGAAGGTTGCGGCCCGAGCCCCAGCGAACCGTTGACCGTAGGATTGTAGGCATTGGGCTGCTGGAAGTTGAAAACGCCCCAGTTGTAGCCGAAGCGGAGTTCATTGGTCAGCGAAGGTGTAAAGATGTGAGTCTCGCTGCCCATGAAGTTCATGGCCAGGTTCGTGTCGTACTGCCCGCCGTAGCCGCTGCCGTCGAGAATAGGACCCAGCGGCAGACCGTTCGTCTTGACCTCGTGCAGATAGCTGTAGCGCACGTAGCTCTGGTCCTTCGCGCTCGGGTTCCAGTCCAGGCGCTGATCCCACTGCACCGTGTTATCGCTGTTCCCCACGTTGACGAGGTAGTTGTTGTAGAGCTTGCCGCCGTTGGTGTTGGGTGAAGGATAGAGGCTGAGAATTTTCTGGGCAACGGGGTTGATCTGCGCCGCGCAAAATACGTTCGATTGACCGTTACACACCAGAGGCTGCGCCGGATCGGCGGAGTTCGGCTGGTAGAGCTGGGTTGGCGCGCCTACTCCGGTGAGATTGCCGTTCAACAACTCGGAGAAATTCCCCTGCCGCTCCAGCGCCGAGGGCACGTTGATGGGCGTCGGATTGCTGATCGAAATTCGGTTCGCCTCGATGTCTCCGAAGTAGAAAAGGCGGTTCCGCCAGATGGGAAAGCCGAGCGTGCCGCCAAACTGGTTCTCGTGATACGGAGGAGCTACCGCCTGCGGGCCCGCGTTCCAGTTGATGGCGTCCAGATTCGTGTTGCGGAAGTATTCCCACACATCGCCATGAATCTGATTCGTTCCCGATTTGATGTTGGCCTGCAGCACTGCTCCCGCCGAATGCCCAAACTCCGCGCTGAAGTTGCTGGTCTGCAGGCTGAACTCCGAAAGAGCATCCGGCGGAGGCCGCATGATGTAGCTCGATCCATTTAGGAAATCGACCAGGTTCGTATTGTTGTCCACTCCGTCAAGGATGAAGTTGTTCTGCTCGGCGCGCTGCCCGTTGGCCACAAAATCGCCCGTCCCCGATCCGCGCGTGTTGCCGAACGGCGGCGCAACTCCTGCCGTCAACTGCGCGATGTACACCCAGTTCCGCCCGTTCAGCGGAGTGTCGTTGATAGCTCTGGTGCTGATCACCTGGCCGACGGCTGCATCCTGCGTCTGCAGCAGGGGAGCTGCGGTCGTAACCGTCACCGTTTGCGTAACCGAACCCGGCGGAAGAGCAAAATTCACATTCAGATGTTGCTGAATATCCAGGTGGAGATTCTGCTGGGTGACCGTCTCAAACCCCGGCGCGGATGCGGTGATCGTATAGTTGCCGATCTTCAGAGGCGAGAACACGAAAATCCCGCCCCCGTTGGTCTTGCCTTCCAGCACCAGCCCGGTATCAACGCTCGTCACAGTGACCTGGGCGTTTGCAATAAGAGCTCCCGATTTGTCCTGCACGATGCCGGTAATGGCTCCCTGATCGGTCTGCGCAGAACAACACGCGGCACACACAATCAAGGTCACAATCATCATGAAGGTCAGGAGGGTGGAAAGCGTAGCGTCGGACGGAATTGGCCTCAAAAGAATGTTCCTGGACATCGGTCTTATCTCCTCTGCGCTGGCGCAGCTTTCAGGGAATGCTGCGCTGGGCCATGCCGTGTACGTTCACGTAGACAGGAGCTTTGTGTACGTTAACGGAAACGACGGTAATCTCCGCCGCAAAGGGTTGTCAAGATGGTGGGGGAAAAATAAATTGCCTCCTCGGCGCCCCGCGCTGCAGAGTGACCTACGCCCGTCTGCCAACCGCTTTTCCTGCCTCCTGGGTTCCCGGTCGGCCGCATTTCGCCGTTGACAAGCCAGGGTTGTTGTGGGGAAGAAGTGTCATGTGTACGTTACCGGACACGAACCCGGCCCGCACGTACTGAGTCCTATGGCCACCCCTCACGTTGAATCCATTGAGAGCGATCACCTGATCGTCTAACTCATCTCTGCTGAAGGCGGCCGCATCGCCTCGCTCCGCAGCCGGCTCACAGTTGCTGACCCAGTCAATCCGGAGCGATCTGAACAACCGCGCTTGCGAAGCGCGGCATGAAATCGGGCGATGTCTTCTCGTCTGATTTCATCGACGAACTGCTTATTGGTGACTGTGACGAATTGCTGAGAGACCAGCCGAGAGTGCTGGGATGCCTCTGTGCGCTGGTCATCCTCCTTTTCCTTGATGTACTCGGCAACCGGACCCTTTAGGGTCTTCAGCTCATCATGAAAGTTCACTGATCCTCCGGCGCTTTCTGTGGTGGCCTTGATCGCAGTTTCGCTGGGCATCTTTTCAACCTGTCTGCCGTGGAATGTGGTGTATCAGCAGGCGCAGCGCTGGATCCGGGCGCGCTGCTTTGAGACCATGGTTGAGGATCTGCACATGTTGCGGCGCGAGTTTGCCGGGCGCAAAGCGCAGCCCACCGCGATGATTCTGGACAGCCGCACGCTGCAGTCGACACCGGAGTCGGGTGCGCGGGTCGGGTACGACGGAGCCAAACGGCGCAAAGGTTCGAAGGTGCATGCCGCCGTGGATACGCTGGGACGCCTGCTGGCCCTGCAGGTGGGGGCTTTCACACCACCCTCCCGCTTAGGCAGGGCCATGCTGCGCAAGCAAGCCAGTCATCCGGTCAGAGCGCTACAGGATCTTGATGCAGACGCGGAGGTATTCCTGTACAGCTCCGACGACTTCGTAATTCACCCGGAAGGACTGAACGTAATTCTCGAAGGCGCGGAATTCATCGACCGAACAGATGAAGTTATCGAAGAAGATGATGTCGCCCGATTTGAACCAGGGGGCCAGGGTGGTCAGAACAAAGAGGGTCGAGGAATAAAGGTCAGCATCGAGATGAATGACCAGGCGGTGGGAGAAATCGTGACGGCGGGCAAAGGGAAGCAGCGTCTGCTGGAAGAGGCCAACCTGGAAGCTGCAGCGCGGATCGCTGGTCTCGGGAATTCTGCCGTGCACATTGAAGGCACCCTCCAGCTCCGTGGCGCGCCAGCGTTCGGGCAGCCCGGTAAAGGTGTCGAATCCCACAAAGCGGGAGTCGGGATGGGAGATGCTCTTCAGCCAGGCAAACAGGGACTCACCGCGGAAGACACCGAATTCCCAGAAATCGATCGGCGCGTCGTTCAGGCGCTCTTTTTCGATGACGGACTGATAGAGCCAGCCGCGATGTCGGCGCTTGCCGTCGACCGGCCGCTCCACCGGGTGGACACGGCGCCAATGCGCGAAGCGAAACCAGGAGGCAAGGGCGGTGAGACCAATGGCCGGACGTTCCAGATTGATGCGGCCGATGGTGGTGCCGGCCAGGGAGGAGGCGGCCGGACGAAACATTTGCGGAATCTGAAAGACCCGATTGAGGGAAATCCTTCGCCGGTTCGGATCGTATTCGACCTGCGCCGGTACCGGGCGGGACATAACGGGCATGGGAGATTTCCTTTCGTCGTCTCGTTGCCGGCATGACCGCCGGAATGCCATTTGTGCCCTGGTGCTTCAGCCCTCAAGAAGGGCGAAATTTCAGGGGTTCTCGCGAGCAGGTCTGCCGATTTTAATCCGTCACAACTTTGGATTCCTACTATCCCTTTGCATTAGTGCGCCTGCGGACGGAAATGCGTCGTGGACCCGGCCGATGCAGAAGCACCGCCGGCTCGAACGCGAATTTCGAAGATTTTCAGGCTTGGGCGCGTGTTCGCGCACGGAGGGTTTCCGTCGCGCAGGGGTCAGGCGGCGCGGTGCTGAATCTGCTTCTGCAACTGAATCAGGTCGCGCTGCATGCGGAGAACGCATTCCTCTGCGTCCATGACCAGCGGATAGATCGCCCGAACATCTCCGCGGCCAAGAGCCCTTTCAATCTCCAGCAGCTTTTCCATGAGAAGCGTGGTGTTCATTGGCAATCCCCGGGAAGAGGAATTCAGCATCGGTGACTTGGATGCAGTAACCGGGCCATACACGAATGGCACATTTGGGGCATTACTATCGTAAGAGGAAAAACTACTGCGGCCGCCGGGGCGACCGGCCCCGAGTTGTGCGGGCCCGAATGCGGGATGCATCACTGTGGGCGAGATGGGCGGGAGCGAGACTTTCGGAGCGGGCGGTGCGGGGCAGGAGGCCTTGCGGCCCAGGGCGACTGAGCCGCCGTGCGGGCCGGCGATTGGGATCTTCGAGGGAACGACCGACCTTGGCGGGGCACCGCCCGGAGAGACGAGGTACACGCCATCGAGCGGGCTGTACCGGATCAGGGGCGGTGGCGCCGATGTGTGGGGCCAGGCGGATGCGCTGCATCTGGCATGGCAGCGGTTCCGGGGCGACGGAACGGTGAGCGCGGACATCGCGTTTGCGCCGGGACACCGCTCGGGACAGGAGAAGGCCATGCTGCTTCTGCGGCAGAGCTTCGATGCCGGCGCAGCATACGCGGGATTGGTGCTGCACGGCGATAGGCGAATCAGCCTGCAATACCGGCAGGCGCAGGGTGGGGGTACGTTTCGGATCGCCTTGTTTCTGCCCCAGACCGGGAGTTTCAGCCTGCGGCGCAGCGGCGGACGATTCACGGCGTGGGCCGGGAGGGATGCCAGGGAGCTACGGGAGCTGGCGATGGTGGTGCTGCCGATGCACGATCCTCTGATTGCGGGCATCGGGGTGTGCGCCCACGACACGGAGAGTTTCGCGACCGCTCACTTCGCCCGGGTGCGGGTGGGCGCGGAGTGAAGTCGTTCGGAAAGTAAAGACCGTATTGACCTGGCGGCGCTCCGCTCAGGGTGACAATCGTATGTTATTCGGAGCGGAATTTCTCAGAGGCGTCGATGGGCGAGACGTTGGCGGGCAGGGAACGGGCGGCGCGTTTGGCTTTGCGGATGCGGCGCTGCACGCGGCCGCGCTTCGCTTTCTCGTTTTGATTCCACTCGGCGACGAAGTCGTGCTCGGCCTGCTGCATGCGGAGCGCGGCGCCCTGCATGCCCGTCCAGTTGCGGATCATCAGGCCGAGCAGATCGCCCAGGGTGTAGTCCTTCCCCAACTGGTCTTCGAGGTTGGTCATTTCATAGAAGCACTTGAGCGAGGTCCAGGCTTCCATAGGCAGATTCAGTCCAGCCAGATCGACTGGAGGAAAAGACAATGTGGCTTTCATGCGTACCTTTGTCTGCTCGTGCCGGCAGCGTCTGTTTCCCATTTACACACGGTTAGGGGGGAGGGCGTCGATACGACTTTTGTGGGTGGGAAAGAGCGGCAATGACCCAGGGGCAGGGTAGGAAGAGAGGTGGGGGCGGAGCAGGACATCCCCTAAGCGGGGCATATCTTCGGGGTTCCGGCTGACCTAGACTGGATTGCCTGCGGAGGAGATATGAAGAGAGTTACAGCTGCTGCACTGGTTCTTTTAGCCGGGCTGATGATGGCGGTACCGGCCAGGGCAGCGATGACCGCGAATTCCGCGCAGGCAGCGGCGCAGAAACATAACCAGGAGAAGTCGCGGAAGGATATGAAACGGATGAGGAAAGAGCAGAAGAAGCTGCACAGAGCGCAGGTGAAAGCGGCGCGCGCGGATAAGGAGAAAACCGCTTCGCACACCTAAATCTGGCACCGTCGATTGCGCAGAGCTCGGACTGGTTCTACCGAAAACCATAGGGCCTTCCCTAAAATGGAAGGGGCAATACGGGCCGGGCGAGGTAATGGATTACTAAACCATTGAATTCGGGGCAACGTGCACTTGGCGGCCCCATAGAGACAAGTGGCCCGTCAATTGCTTACCGGCATATCAATCCCATTCTGGATGTGAGGCGTAACTAGGCCTGTAGGCCGCGATGTTTATGGACGCCTTCCTGACTGTGCTGAATCCACGCTCATCCGGATCGCAGGCGCTGGCTGTTGAGGGCGCGCATGAGCCCTGAGCGTTTGGCACGATGGGTTTTTCCCCGGAGGATAGAGACTTGAGAAATCGCTGGTTGCAAATCTTTTTTCTGCTGTTGGCATTCTCGTTGCCGGCCGCGCTGTGGGCGCAGGACACCGCATCGATCACCGGAGTGGTGACGGACTCGTCGGGTGCAGTGGTTCCCGGCGTTCACGTGACGCTGACCAATCCGAGCACGGGCGCGCGTTATGAAGGCATCACGAATCAGGAAGGCTCGTACACGATCAACGAGGTGAAGCCGGGCCCCGGATATACGGCAACGTTCAGCCGCGATGGATTTACATCGGTGGCGATCACCGGCCTGTATATGAACGTCGAAGCTGCGCGTACGCAGAATGCGGCGATGCCGGTGGGCAATGTGGTGCAGACGGTGTCGGTTTCGGGGGCGAACCAAAACGTGACCCTCGACACGACCGATGCGACTATCGGCAACAGCTTCGAAGTGAACATGGTGAATGAACTGCCGGTGCAGATCCGCGATACCCCGGCGGCCCTGTTCACGATGCAGCCGGGTGTGACGGAAGATCCGAACGGCGAGCACTCGGTGACGGGCGCGCGTACCGACCAGACGCACGTGACGCTGGACGGGCTGGATGTGGATGACCGCGGGACGGGCGAGTTCGGTGTGGTGACGGCCAATGCTCCGGTGGATTCAGTGCAGGAGTTCCGCGGTGTGACCGCGGGTGAGACGGCGAGCTTCGATTCAGGCGGAGGCGGGCAGTTCCAGCTGGTGACCAAGAGCGGCACCAATAATTTTCACGGCTCGCTGTTCGAGTATCACCGCGACACGGATCTCGAGGCCAACAACTGGTTCAATAACGATGTGGGCGTTGGGCGCGCTCCACTGATCCGCAACCAGTTTGGCGGCAATGTGGGCGGCCCGATCCTGAAGAATAAGGCCTTCTTCTTCTTCGAATACAACGGACGCCGTGACAACCAGGGAGCGGCGGTGGATCAGTCGGTTCCGACGCCTTCGTATCTGGCGGGCAATATCTCCTACATCAACAACAGCGGCAGTAACGGCTGCTCGTCGCAGAGCACCTACCTGACGGCCCCTCAGTGCATCAGCACGGTGAGTGCGGCGACGATTGCGAACCAGTACGATCCGCTGAAAATCGGGCAGGACGCAGCACTGGCGCAGTTTGTCTCCCAGCGCTATCCGGCAGGCAATGATCCGACCGGCGGCGACGGCATCAACACCATGGGCTTCCGCTTCAATGCACCGGTCATCCTGAAGGAGAACGACTACGTCAGCCGCGTTGACTTTAACCTGACGCAGACGCAAAAAGTGTTTGCCCGCGTGAGCGTGCAAAGCCAGCGGCAGGGCGATGACGTCAACTACACCGCACCGATCCAGTTCCCGGGCGATCCGACAACTCGCGCAATCAATAACGCCAGCTGGGCCTGGGTGGTGGGGCACACGTGGGCGATCGGAGCGACCAAGACGAACCAGGTCAGCTTCGGCGAGACGATCTCACGGCTGAACTTCCCCTCCGAATACAATCCGACGGGCGCGCTGGACTGGAGCTTTGGTCCGCTGACAGCGCCTTATCTTGGCAACTACAACGCGCAGGGACGCGTGGTACCAGTTCCGCAGCTGCGTGATGATTTCAGCTGGGCGAAGGGTGCCCATACGCTGCAGTTTGGCGGCACCTTCAAATACGTGACGCCCTACAGCAATGTTTTCCTAAACGACTACACGCCAAGCCTGGGCATCGGCGGCAACCTGTCGCAGCTGGATAAGCAGTTGCGGCCTTCGGACATCCTCAACAACGGAGACAGCACGCCCCTGAACAACTGGGACAATGCGCTGACCTTCGATCTCGGTCGCTTTGCTGAGCTGGGGGCAACCTATAACTACAACGCTGACGGGTCAGTTGCGCCGGAAGGCAACGGCACCAGCCGGAAGTATCGCTACTATGAGACTGAGCTCTACTTCGGCGACACCTGGAAGGTAAAGCCATCGTTCACGGTGAGCTACGGCGTACGCTATCAGCTCTACACGGTGCCCTACGAAGTACACGGAAATGAGTCGGTGCAGGTGAATGCCAGCACGGGTAAGCCGCTGGGCTTCGACGAATACTTCTTCCAGGACCGTGTGACGCAGAACAACGCGGGCAACGCGGGCAACAGCGTCATCCCGTTCCTCGAGTACGTGCTGGGCGGCAAGGCGAATTCCGGATCGGTGGGCGGCTACTACAAGCCCAGCTACAAGGATTTCGCGCCGCGCGTGGCGTTCGCCTGGAATCCGTCGTTCGATCGCAAGACGGTATGGAACGGAAGCGCCGGGATTGTATACGACCACACTATCGTGAGTGCGATCCAGAACTTCCAGGATCACAGCTCGTACCTCTTCCAGACGTCGGTCAATACGCTATACGGGAACGGTTCGAATCCATCGGGATCGCTCGCAACCGATCCGCGATTTGGTTCGATCAATTCGATTCCGA
Source organism: uncultured Acidobacteriota bacterium (assembly GCA_963825195.1). Lineage (GTDB taxonomy): Bacteria > Acidobacteriota > Terriglobia > Terriglobales > Acidobacteriaceae > Palsa-343. The sequence goes on along the minus strand of CAWGSD010000001.1, from coordinate 2,169,353 downwards.
CGCCGCCAGCGGCGCCGGCCTTTTCGAAAACCAGCATTCCCTACGTGGACAACACGGGAACGCCGTACGGTCTGGCCTACAACACCTTCAGCACGGCGATCGATCCTAACCTAAAAACGCCATACTCCCTCATGCTGAACCTCGGCTTCCAGCGTGATCTGGGTGCGGGCTTCCAGCTGAACATGTCGTATGCAGGACGGCTGGGACGGCGACTGCTGGCGCAGGTGGATGCCAGCCAGGTGCTGGACTTCCCGGATTCGGTATCCGGTCAGCGTTATCAGACGGCCTTTGCCGATGTGGTGAATGAGATCCGCGCGGGCCAGGATCCGACGACTCTGCCGGCTGAGCCGTGGTTTGAGAATCAGGTCTATCCGGGAATCGGAGCGGCTAACGGTTTCGCCAACAATACCCAACTGCTGGCCTACTACGAAGGAAACTACTTCTACAACGGCGACATTGCTGATTTCACTCAGTCCCTGTCGGGTCCGTTTGCCGGCATTCCGGTGATCAATGCGAATGCGGTGATGGCATCGCAGTTCTCGAGCAACGACTACTATACCAACAAGGGTTTCTCGGCTTATCACGGCATGCTGGTGACTCTGCACAAGAATGCGGGACACGGGCTGCAGTTCGATCTGAACTACACCTGGTCTCACTCGATCGACAACTTCTCACTGGTGGCAAACGGCCAGTCCAATTACACGGGTGAGTTCATTTGCGATGCGACCCGCCCGCGCGAGTGCCGCGGCAACTCGGACTTCGATCTGACCCAGGTCTTCAATGGCAACTTCATTTACGACCTGCCGTTCGGACGGGGCCGGACGTTCGCGACCGGAGTGAACTCGTGGGTGAATGAGGCGATAGGCGGCTGGCAGGTGAGCGGCCTGCCGACGTGGCAGACAGGCAACCCCTACTACGCCAACTCAACCGCGTATGGAGCGGGCTATGCCACGCTGGCGCCGGCCATTCTGGTCGGTCCTTCGGCGCTGGTGTCGAACCACACGCATAAGGATCCGTCGACGGGCAATCTGTATGCCTTCAAAGATCCCAACGCGGCGGCAGGGGCGTTCACGGGTCCGGTTGGCCTGGAACTCGGGCAGCGTAACGAACTGCGGGGGCCGCATTACTCGGATCTCGATCTGGGGGTAGGGAAGACCTTTCCGATCATGAGCGAGAACTACCGGATTGTCTTCCGCGCGGATGCGTTCAACGCCATGAACCATGCGAGCTTCAACAATCCGAACTCGACGATCATCTCGACCAACTTCGGGCGGATCACCAGCACCTCTTCCTCAGCCCGCGTGCTGCAGGGGGCGCTGCGGTTTGAGTTCTGATGGGGAGCAAAACTTTAACAGCGGGGCCGCTTCGGCGGCCCTTTCTTTTTGGCTTGCGCTTATACCGTGGTCAGAGCAGCGGCGGCTTCTTTGTGCTTTTTGATTGCCAGAAGGCTGAGAGCTTTGAGGGCGATGTGCTCGGCGCTGACTTCTAATTTCTTCACCAGCTCCCAGGGCGCGCCGGAGTCGCCGAAGCGGTATTGAATCCACGGTGAAGCAGGTTGCATATTGCGGGGCCTCACAAATCGCAGTGTGTCGCCATCCGATATGTTGTCTCAAGCCGAGGCGGCGGCTCTTTTCAGGTTGGTCGACGATCGGTCGGTTCCTGCGGCTAGTTTCTTAAGCCTGCATCTGCCGGACTCTCTGGTGTATAGGGGCGGCATGGGTTGTTGGTGGGCGCGGGCGCATAAAGGATGAGATCAGGGTTCACGTCGAACAGGAAGCAATTGCCGCCATTCTCTACAAGGATTGGTCCCTGCGACTCGTGATAGACCGTGGATGTATCAATGTAATAGCTTGATTGCCGGGGATCCGTAGGGGGCAGCCCGGGCCATGCGGCGAGCCAGAATCCATTTTTGTAGTCGATGTTGTAGGGGTTTTCATTTCGGGAGATCGACCCGACCCACCACGCTATGGTGGGAATTCCTGTCTGCGGATAGCTTTCGTCGTTTCCGGCAGCATCTTCCGCGCCGATATTATCCTGATTAACTACTCCAAGGTTGATCTGGTAGCCGACGTGCGAAGTCTCACCGTGGCTCCTGCTGAGCGGAGTCGTGATGGCGGCCCAGGTCTCGACATCTCCGGCTTGCGAATTGACGGTGTCGACAAATTCCGCGATGGGAATGTGAGGATTCTCGACCGCGCTGTCCGCTCCCAGAATGTTGTGTAAGCCTGACCCTCGCTCGGCGGCGTAAGTAACCAGGTCATAGCCATATACATCGCTGCTGGCAGTATCTATGCCGGGTCCCTCTGACATGAAAATCGTATCGTTCTGGAGCCACAACTCGGAAGGATGATAACTTGCAGTTGTGTCATCGTAATATTCGTAATTCTCGATCCCTATTCCATCCAGATAGAATCCCACCAGCTCCAGAGTCGTACCGGAAAGAAATAATCGAGGGGGAAGCCCCCCTTCCTCATAGTAAGTAGCCCGAATCCGTGACGCCTGCGCAGGTTGTGTCAAATCCGCGCCGCCCAGTTTGACATATAGCTGCTTTGTAGCCTCGGAGTAATACCATCCGCTCGATAACCCTGCGAGCGCTGTTATCCCTTCGTGATCGAAGCCATTCGCGAACGAGCCTGCTAGGCAAGGCTGCCAGTAGGCCGCGTTCGGCGGCGTCGCTCCAATACTGGGCGCGATAGCTACATAGCAAGTCGTTCCTGGCGAGTACCATGCTGGTTGGCCTGGAGTGTAGGTGAATCCGTACCACCACTCATTGGGGTAGGTTGTCGGCAACCTGGTCGGAAACGGGTGTCCCCAGGAATCAACAAATGGAAATGAAATTTCCTTGCCGCGGTCTCTGCTCTCGGGTTGTCCGCGGTCTCTATACGGGGGGTCAACCGTTCCATCCTGGTACACAACGGTGTTGACGCCGCCGCTTTTCCCTGAAAGAACTGACTGGATGGTCGTTACATACATGTTCGGGTATCCGGGTACAGCCGCCCAGAGGTTGCTGGCGAGGACATCCCCAGCCACATCTAACTGGCAAGGCGGGCTCTGACAAATGATTTCCTTCTGAATCGTCCCCTTCGAACTTCCTTCATCCGTATAACGATAGTCATACTGTCCCGCCCCGCCCAGAGATATCGGCACGCCTGGTGTGTTCCGGACATAAACAATGGGAGCCATTTGCACGCGCACCGCTTCATTCCATGTTGCACATGCTCTGTTTGTATCAGCGGCGCAGGTCAGGTCGTCGCCGGCAGCGGGATCCAGGAAGATATAACTCCCCGATGCCAAACCGGGGTACCTGGCATTGAAGGCCTGATGGACGTCCTGATTGACCTGGACCTTTCCCGGCGCGATTACGCAGGTCGGCATCATGGGCAGTATGGGGATTCCGGGCGGAAGAGTGCGCATGCGTGCTGCCGTTCCGAGACACCGGCCATCATCTGGCACTCCGCCGACTCGGCCACGGAACGCGGCTCCGGAATCTCCCGCGACGCAGTAAAGAGAGCAAAAGACGATCAGGCAAAGGAGGTTCTTCATGCGCATCTCCAGGCTTTATCGAATCCCGCCGATGGCGCGAGTCTAGTGTGGTGCGTTGTGATTACGCTATATAAATCTGGCCTTCTGAGCGTCGTTCTGCGGCTGGAAGCCGGCGACCTGTTTGCCCGGGTGGAAATACCCCGGAGTCTTGTCTGAGGAGGCAGTTTTCTGCCGCGCTCGGGGGATGGGCGTAACGCAGGTGGGGGATTTCGGGGGGCGTCACTGCGTTTTAGGCTTCGCGACGTGATCTTTAAAGCAGGGCAAAGGGTGCGCGTCAGGGCAACGGGGTCGCCGGGACGGGTCTTCCTGAAGCTGCCGCAGGCGGAAGTCTATCTGGTGCAGATGCCGGGCTTTCCGGTGGTGGAGAAGGTGTACTACGGCTCCGATCTGGAGCTGTTGGCGGCTGGGCGCGGCGGGCGCAGGGGGAAGCAGGGCCGGTAGCGAGGCAGGACCGGAGGCCACGGCTATTAATCTCCTGGAGCGATGGGCGGCGGCTTGCGATCCACAGAACTACGGCTTCTCGCGCGCTCCCGGGCGGAGCGATGGCGTAGCACAGCGGATTCAAGACGAAGACGGGCGGAATCTTCGACCAGGGCGCGCCTTTCGGCGCGGATCGCCTTGCTGTGCTCGATCATCGCCGCGATCTTGTCCAGCCACCAGCGGGGCGGTGTGAGGGTGGGAATGACGAGGTCGAAATCTGCCACAAGGCAGTGGCAGTCGGGGCTCTGGAACAGGATGATAGGCGCATGGCAATGCTCGCGGGCCGTTTCCACCACGACTTCTTCGGGGTCGCCGGTCAACTCGGTGATCACGACCGCGTCGGCCGGCTGGTCGTCGATGAGCGCAGCTAACAGATCGGGTAAAGAGTTACAGTTGTCGACCTGATAGCCCGCAAGTTGCAGCACAGCAAGCCGGTTACAGCCGTCGCCTCCGAAATGAACGATCCTTGCCGCCATGTGTCCCTCGTTCCTCGGCGGTTTCTTTTCCCCGGAAAGAAGGGCAGTATAGCACCGGGAGAGAAGGATTACCTGATAATTCGCCCGCCTGGCAGTTTGACTCGCGCGCAAGGCTGGGCCGGGCTGACGACGGAACGGCAGTAAACCGGGCGGCGGTGCATCTCACCGACAGGAGGGTGCTTATGTCTCTTGCCACAGCGGTTCTGGAGAAGCTGGAGAATGGTTTGCCCAGGGTGCTGGATGCCCGGGCGCACGGAGTGATCGATTATTGCCATGCGTCGTTCTTTCTGGGAATGGCATTGCTGTGGCGCAGAAGGAATCCGCGGGCCGCAGCGACGGCAAGGGTGACGGGCTCGTTCCTTCTGGCGGAATCGCTGCTGACGGATTATCCGATGGGGGCGGTGAAGGTGCTGCCCTTTGAAGCGCACGGACGCATGGACGCCGGCTTTGCCGCCGCATCGCTGATGGTGCCGAGGATTTTTGGATTTGAGGGCACCGGGCCCGCGGTCGTGTTCAAGGGAAGCGCGCTGGCTAAGGCCGCGATGGTGGGGATGACCAACTTCAACAGCGAGGACGCGCGGGGAGAGTTGCCGTATGGCGCGGCCGCGTAACCAACAGGTAATCGTCCTTAATATGCCATAGTGGCGGTGACAATAGCACAGCAGAGGCAGGCGCAATTTTAAAGGCGGGCGAAAATAGGTCCGAGATACCATCGATTTTCGGGTCGCCATTAGCTCGTGCTCACTTATGCCATCGGATTCGTGCTGGACGCTCAGCTGGCCTGCTTTGCGGTCGTTCTGAGCTGCATGGCGATCCACGACCGGGAAAACCGGAGTCTGCGCTGGCTGGCGTTCGGTTATCTTTCCGGGCTGGGCGGCACCATTCTCGACTGGGGTGCCAGGTGGCTGCCGCACTGGCTTTCGATGGGCCTCTTCATGGAGGCTGCGCCAATCGGCTACGCGTGCTTCTACATCAGTATTGCGGTCTTCGTGCGGCGGGGAGAACGCGCGCGCTGGCTCTGGGGGCTGCTGCTGGGCGGGGCGCTGCCCTTCTTTCTGTATTGCAGTATTGCCGGGCGCATGGACCGGAGCGCGATGCTGCAGGACTTCCTGCTGGCGGTCGAAACCGGCCTTGCGACGCTGCTGCTGCTGGCGACCAATGATCGCGATACGCGCTGGCCGCGACGGGCGCTGGGCAGCTTTCTGGCAATCTATTCGTTGATGGAAGTAGCGCGGGTGCTGATCTTCTTTCTCACCGGCAAAATGCCGGATCAGGCGGTGCCGTGGGTGGAGACAGGCAGCGGAATCGTATATGTGGTGTCGTGCGGAGTGTTGCCGCTGGGGTTCATCTGGATGATGAATGCGCGGCTGCTGGTGCATCTGAGCCGGCAATCGATGATCGATCCGTTGACGGATTTGCTGAATCGGCGGGGACTGATGGCGGCAGCGGACGTGGAGCTGTCGCGCTACGCACGATCGCGGCAGGATTTGGCCGTGGTGGTGCTGGACCTCGACTATTTCAAGAAGATTAACGACGAGTTTGGACACGCGGCCGGTGATGCGGCGCTGTGCGCGTTAACGCGCTTCCTGCGCAAGGCCCTGCGGGATACCGATGTGGTTGGGCGCATTGGCGGCGAGGAGTTTGTGCTGGTGCTGCCAGGCACTCCTCAGGCAGAGGCCCAGATTGTGGTGGAGCGGCTGCGGGTGGCGTTGATGGAACATCCGATCCCGCTGGGGGCGCGTGAGGCGCGGATCACGGCGAGCTTTGGCGTGACATCATCCCACGGTCGCGCGCCACTGAGCTGGGAGACGCTGCAGCACGAGGCGGATACGGCGCTCTACGCAGCGAAGCGCGCGGGACGGAATGTGTGCCGGTTTTATGAGGAGCCATCGGTCGCGGAGCGGCCGCAGGTTCAGCCGGGGCCCGTGCGCGTGCTCTGAGCGGGCAATGGCCCCGGATTTGCCTGATGAGGCTCTGTTATGTTGCGGATCAGGATTTCTGCTTATCGCGCTGAATGCGCGCGGACAGCAGGCGCTTGGCCTTTCCCAATTCCTGCCGGCGTGCCGCGCTGATCCCTTTGCCGCCGCGGTTAATGAAATAGGTCAGCATGCGCATGCCGGAGGCCGGCCCTTTGGGCGAGACCTTCTTCGAGGCCAGAGAGCGGGCGATGACTGGCGATCTCTTCGTGAAGAGATCCTTCGGCGGATGCGTGGAGTCCGTGGTGACGTTCTTCACCCAGCGCTTTTTTGCGGGAACCTTTTTCTTCCCCTTGTTCGCGACAGGAGCCTTCTTCGCGCTTCGTGCAGAGGACTTCTTTCCACCTCTTGCAGGAGCTTTCTTCCTTGCCGTCTTCGTGGAGGAATGAGTGCGGGCGGGCATAATGTCAGTATCTCTTGAAGTATTGGATGTCGCGCTCGTGCTGTCTTGCTTTCTCGAGACTGCTGAAGGTACCGAGATTGCGGCGCTTGCCGGTGGAGGGATTCTTCTTCCTTGAGTACAGGCGATATTCACCGGATTTGAGTTTGCGGATCATACAAAAATGGATGCGGCGGGCGACGGAAGTGCCGCCTCGGAGATTGCATGCATTGCAGGTGTGGCTTGACATACGCGTCCCCATTTCTCTTGCATTGGCTGCGGCGAAGTGTCATGGTGGATCGCGCTGCAAGACAGGGCGCAGTGCGAGAGGTACCACTATGCGATGCACGGCGATTCGGGTTGCTGGTGCTGTTCCGTTATTTGTGCTGGCTGTCGTCACGTTTCTTTCCACCGACGCCTGTGCTGTACAGGATGCCGGAAATAGAGCGGCGGGCACTGGGCCAACACCGCTGCTGGCGCCGGGCCATCCGGTTGCGTGGTGGTTCGTCTTTAAGTTCAACGCGGCAAATTTTCCGGGGTGCGCGGGCAGTGCGGCGCGGGCTCCTTTGTTCGGCGGCCAGGTGCAGAAGTATGAGGATGGCTTCGGGCAGCAGTTCGTTTACGCCAGCAGCGAGAATGAGACGCTGCAGGTCGGCACCGATTGCGTGGGCGATACTACCGCCGACCCGGTGGGCGCAACCTTTGCTGAGATCTACAACGGATCGCTGTATTACGTGGTGTGGAACGACCAGCTTTACGACGATCCGAAGATCGCGGGCTGCGACAAGGAGTGCGGCGCACCGTGGGGCCACGCGAAAGGTGTGATCGCGTGGGATGCCAGCGGGAATGGCCTGGTGATGCAGGTATCGACGCCATCGTGGCCGGCCGCGGGAAGCAGCGCGCATCCGCGGAAGACGGACGGGAACACACTGGGCACGACCAAAGACAATGACGTCAAGGTCAGCCAGCATTTTTTCGCGCTGCGGCTGAATAAGGACGATGTGATCCAGGTGCTGACCGCGCTGAGCAATGCGAGCGTGGTGACCGACCCGCAAAACCCGCAACTGGTGGAGAATGGCGGGCCGGCCGATATTCAACAGGTAGTGAGCACGCTGGGCAAACACTCCAGCAGCCATGTTTACCAGAAGGTTATGCTGTCGAGCGGTGTGGAACTGATCTCGAAGCCGTCGGATCTGAAGGTTCCGCCGTGGCAAATGGTGTCGGCGATCCTGGGCGGAGCCTCGCTGCGGGCAGCAACGTGGTGGGAAGACCCGCAGATTTACTCGACGACCGCGGCAACGCCGGTCGCGTGCTGGGATCCGTCGCTCGGCAAGCCGGGCGCGGTGGCCATTGTGACGACGGGGCAATGGAACGGCAAGACGCTGGGGCTGACCGGCGGACCGGGCGCCGATTTCAATCACGCGAAGCTTGGGGTTTCGACGACAGGAGCGGGGACCTATTCGATCTTCGGGGATATGAATCAGCAGGGTACGCTTTCAGGATCGAACTGCGACAGCAGCCAGAACGGGCGGGGCGGGACCTTCTACGTGCTGACGGACGCGAAGCTATATGAGGGATTGTCGGCGCTGCTGGCGGGAGGAACGGCGCCCACGCAGGCTCCGGCGAAGTGAGCAGTGCGGAAATGTGGGGCCTGGCCTCGTAATGGCGTGCCTGGGCCGATTGCAGGGGAGAGCAGAACCGACGCCGGGAACAGACGATGCAAAGAAACGGGCCGCCGCGAGCCGTGTGTTATCGCATTTACTCAGTGGATATTAGAAGCAGGGGGACTTACGCGCGTAATGGCACAGAACGGCCATTGATGACTCTAGCGGTAACAGTAATGATGTTACCAGCGCTGTAAATTCCGGTTGACGAGGCGAATGGATAAACCCATCAATTTTGCTGGAAAAACTGTTGGAAGTCGAGTGGGCAGTGGATCGGGGAGACGGTGTACTGGCGCGCACGCTTCTCCTAAACGTTGAGAACGGGTTCTGGAAATCCAGCGGGAGTCCATGGAAAGGCCGTCGCAGGAAGCAGAATACTTTCGGAGGATTGCATCAGGTGGCTCAGCTTCGAGCGATGACAAGCAGTGAGGAACAGACGAGGAAATCTGCTGAGCAGAGTCAGCGCTGGCAGGAGATGCAGGAACAGTTCAGACAAGACAGTGAGCGGTCTCTGCTGAGGAGAGCCTGGGACGCTTTGTTCGATGCGCCGCGCCGTTCCTGAAGAACGCAGGTTGAGGGGTCGCAATGCCCGCGGGCTGCGGCCGGGAAACTTCCACCTGGGCGTTAGCGGCTGAGCGCCCATTTGCGGTTGCCGTGTACGTCACCGGCGCGTCAGGCAACCGAGGAGGATGACCCTGTAACCTCGGCAGGCAGAGTGAACTGAAACGTTGCGCCCCCTCCGTTGTTGGCGCTTGCCCACATCCGGCCGCTGTGTGATTCAACAATGGAGCGGCAGATCGCCAGGCCCATGCCGGAACCCTGAGGTTTGGTGGTGAAGAAGGCGTTGAAAATCTGGTCCGCTTTTCCGGCCGGCAATCCCACACCGGTGTCGCTGACGGAGATGAGCAGCTGACCATCCTGGCCCACTTCCGACTTAATGGTAAGGTCACCGGATGTCTCTTTCATCGCCTCGATGCCATTGAGCATGAGGTTCATCAATACCTGCTGTATTTGCACGCGATCTGCCGTAGCTTTGGGAAGTTCGGCTGCAAGATCCGTGTACATACAAATTGAGTAACGGCTGGCTTCGCTGCGCAACAGGACGAGCATTTCACGGACTAATTCGTTCACATCGACTGATTCGCGTTCTGGTGGAGCGCCTTTTTTATAAAAAGATCGCAAACGGTCAATGATCTCGACCGCGTGGGCACCGTCTTTCATGATTCTGGTAGTCGCTTCGCGCGCCCTCTCCACATTCGGCTGCTCGCTCTTAAGCCAGCGTAAGCAGGTTTTGGCTTCGATAATTGCCGCGGTGAGGGGCTGCTTCAGCTCATGAGACAGAGAGGCCGACAACTCTCCCATCATGCTGATCCGATTCTCATGCGCGAGATTTGCCTGCAGCTGGCGGAACCTCTCGCGTTCTTCTTCCGAGCGTTTGCGTTCTTCAATGTCTGTCAGGGTTCCATACCACTTAGCGATATTTCCGTGGTCATCGCGTAAGGGAACGGCACGCACCAGGAACCAGCGATATTCGCCCTTCGCATCGCGATGGCGTGCCTCATTCTCGAACGGCGCTCCAGTTGCCAGCGATGTTCGCCACTTGTTCAGGTGCTCATCCAAATCGTCGGGGTGAACGGTGATCTGCCAGCCGGAACTCAGAGTGGCCTTCTCCGATAACCCTGTGTAATCCAGCCAGGGTCGATTGACAAATTCCGTGGATCCATAGGCCGGGCAGAAAACACCATCGCTGGAATTGTTTCTACCACTCCCAGGAGATGTCTTTCTTCACGTCGGAATTGCTGAATGCGCCATCGATAAAACCCCGCGAACAGCGCCGTCAGAGCAGCCACGCAGAACGAGCGGAACCACCAGGAGCTCCACCACGGAGGAAGGATCCTGATGAGTACGGTTGCGCCTGGTTCGCTCCAGACGCCGCGACTGGTCGCGCCCTGGACGCGAAACGTGTATAGGCCCGGTGGCAGGGTCGTGTAGGTAGCCAGACGCTCGTCGCTTCCGACCTCGTGCCATGTTTCATCCAATGACTCAAGCTTGTAGCGGTAGCGGTTGGTGCTCGGACTGAAATAGCTGAGAGCGGAGAAAGCTAACGAGAAAATGCGTTGTTCATGAGAGAGAGTCAAACGGGTCGTATAGGTAATGGACTTGCTTAGTGGCGAATTCCCCCCAATATCTACCGGACTGCCCGACAGCCGAAATTCCGTGAGAACAACTGGGGGTGTGTACGAAGTGTCCGCAACTCTGTCCGGATGGAAGACAGTGGCTCCGTTAAAGCCCCCGAAGAACATTTCTCCACTGCGACCTTTGAAGCATGCGCCCCAGCCGGTCAAGTCAGGACCCGGCAGTCCATCGGCAATCGAGTAACTCCTGATCGCTGTGCTCTGCGGGTTGAATCTCGCTATCCCATTATTGGTACTCATCCAAAGTTTGCCGTGGTCATCTTCGAGGACGCAGCTCACGGCGTTGCCAGGGAGACCGTCGCGCCGCGTGTAGACGGTGAACGTACCCGTCTTCGAGTCAAACTTGTCCAGGCCGTTCTGGGTACCGACCCACATCGTGCCGGAGCGATCCAGGTGCACCGAGTTCACCCGGTTATCGCTCAGGGCGCCGGGACGATTTGTGTCGTGTTCGAACCTGGTGAACCGACCCGTCGCAGGATCGAAACGATATAGACCTGAGGAGTCGGTGCCAAGCCACAGCGCCCCTTCCCGGTCCTCGACCAGTTCAAGAAAGGACACGATTCTCCCGTGCGGGTCGGGCCTATAAACGGTGAAGCGTTGAGTCGCCGCATTAAAACGATTCAGCCCATCGTCGGTGGCGGCCCAGAGCGTTCCGTTATGATCGACGAGCAGGCGTGGCACGATGTTGTTGCTCAGACTGGACGGATCATCCGGATTGTGAAGGTACGTCTGGAATTGTCCCGTCCGCCGGTCAAGACGGAGCAACCCGTGGTTGTAAGTTCCAACCCAGAGGTTGCCGGATTGGTCTTCGCGAATCGCGATCACATCGGTATTCGCCGCTGGTTTGTCCGTCCGACGGTAAGGAGTGTTGTGTCCGGTGCTGCGATCGATACGGTTGAGTGCCTCGGGCGTACCGATCCACAGGATTCCCTGAAGATCCTCATAGATCGCACCGACAAAAGGTTCAGCTGCAGCTTCCGCACTGACGAGACCAGGAATCGTATTAAACGGCAGAGGGTTCGTCGCAAAATGGATCACCCCCATCCTGCCCAGGCAAGCCCAGACGCTGCCTTCCCGATCCGCGAACAAGGCCTCGACATCATTCTGGGGCAAGCTGTTCAGGGCAACCGGACTGTTTCGGTAACGAATGAATCTGCGGTGCTCACGGTCAAACTTGAGCAACCCGGCACCGTGGGTTGCGAGCCACAGAGTACCGTTCTGGTCTTCGGTCATCGCCATTATGACCGTCAAGGCTGTAGTGGACGGCTCCAGTTCGCGAAATGAATAGTTGGTCAGCGTGTTCGTCTTCCGGTCAAACACGGATAACGCGTTGGGTGAGTCGTGGAAGATCCAGAGTGCGCCGAAGCGATCCTCGTAGAATCCAAAACCCGCCGGAGCTCCAGCTATGGGAATATGCCGCGTGACCCTGGCCGCTTTGCGGTCGAATTCGTCGAGGTAGCCAATCGTCGCAACCCAAAACCGGCCTTCCTTATCTTCGCCGGTCGATTTTACCTGGTCACTACTCAGGCTCGAAGGATCACTCGGATTGTGGGAATACCGACGGATCAGTCCAGTCGCCGGATCCAGGCCGTACAGGCCGTTGGGGGTGGCCAGCCACAATACCCCGGCGCCGTCCTGACTAATCTGGGTGACGAACGGAACCGGATAGCGTGTAAATGTTTCGTTCGCTCGATTGAATTTATTGAGAAATTGATCGCATCCGACCCAGAGCGCGCCATCGCGATCCTTGAAAAGGCTGTCGACGTATACCCCACTGAGACTGTTGGGATTTCCTGGATCGTGAACGAACAATTTGAAGTTGTAGCCGTCGTACCGGTTCAGCCCATATTGCGTGCCGAACCACATGAACCCCTGATCGTCCTGCACGATGTTGTTTACCTTCGTTTGCGATAACCCTTCGTCCGTGGAGAGTCGCGTGAAACGGATACCCTTGCCGTCGACCACGGGCAGGGAGATGGGGCGAGGTTCCACGTGCTGCCGCTGCATTACTCCTGGAGCAACGGATCGATTATCGCGGCGGCCGGCTCGGTCGCGAGCGATCCCCCATGTGGCGGCACACAAGAGGGCGACCATGGCGCAGACGGCCAGGCGCACGAGAACCGCGGGCTTGTTGGTTCCTGGATGAACAACTGAAATCACAGGGTTCGTCACTTTTGTCCGGGAGTCCAGGCCTGCTCATTCGCTGCCATAATACCCCGAAAGGGGGGCAGCGGCCCATTGAGGGAGTCGTACGTCCAGCGCAATGGGGAGGGGGCCCGGCTCTGCCGCGGAGGCAGCCAAGCTCTGAGAATTCCGGGAGTGGTCCTCCCGCTGTTGTATTTGATTTGCGGAAGCCCGCTGTGCGGCGAATCTCGTGCTGTTGCAGCTGCTTTCTTTTCCCTGGAAAATGCCGACAACCGCTTCTGCGCGGTGTGCTCATAGATCTCGTCCGAGTGGACGAGTCATCTCCTCTGGGCGAACCCACTGATCGAACTGCTCCGCAGTGAGGAAGCCGAGCTTCAACGCAGCCTCGCGCAAGCTGATGTCTTCGTGATACGCGGTCAGTGAGATCTTTGCCGCCTTCTCATATCCTATGTGCGGATTGAGAGCCGTCACCAGCATCAGAGAATTGTCGAGATGCTCGCTGATACGCTTTTCGTTCGGCTCGATTCCAACGGCGCAGCGATCGCAGAACGAGAGCGAGGCGTCGGCGAGAAGTTCGATCGAAGTTAGGACGTTGTGCAGCATGACGGGCTTATATACGTTCAGCTGAAAATTGCCCTGCGAACCTGCGAATGCCACTGCGTGGTCATTGCCAAACACCTGAACAGCAACCATCGTGAGGGCTTCACACTGAGTAGGATTGATCTTCCCTGGCATAATGGAGGAACCCGGTTCGTTCTCCGGGATTCTGAGCTCGCCGATCCCGGCTCGCGGACCGCAGGCATACCAACGCACATCATTGCCGAGTTTCATCAGGGCTCCGGCGAGGGTGCGAAGTGCTCCACTTACGCTGACCACAGCGTCGTGCGCCGAGAGGACAGCAAACTTGTTCGGGGCTGAGACAAATGGCTGACCGGTTTCTTTGGCGATCTGCTGCGCAGCTACTTCACCGAAGCGGAAATCCGCATTGAGTCCAGTGCCGACTGCCGTGCCACCGATGGCCAGCGCGTAGACTCCCTGAAGAACCCGGCGAACGCCTTCGAGCGCCTGGTCCAGTTGCGCTACCCAGCCAGAGATCAATTGACCGAGGGTGAGTGGCGTCGCGTCCTGAAGGTGTGTTCGTCCTATCATGACAACATCGCGATACTGCTCCGATTTCTCGGCCAGTACATCGCGCAGGCGGCTGACAGCAGGAATCAGCTCAGTTCCTACTGCCTGGACGATGGCAATGTGCATAACGGTGGGGAACGTATCATTCGACGACTGGCTATGATTCACATCGTCATTGGGGTGAATTGGCTTTTTAGAACCAACGACTCCGCCCGCAAGCTGGATCGCGCGATTGGCAATCACTTCATTGGCGTTCATGTTGGTCTGTGTGCCGGAACCGGTCTGGAAGACAACCAGTGGAAACTCTTCGTCCCATCGGCCGTCAATCACCTCCTGCGCGGCACGAACAATCAAACCCACTTTGTCCTTATCGAGCTCTCCCAATTCGCCGTTGGCCAGGGCGGCGCATTTCTTCAGAATGCCGAGGGCTCGAATGACCGGCCGACCCCACCGGAACCGTTCGACGCCGATGGGAAAATTGAGACGGGAGCGTTGCGTCTGCGCGCCCCACAAGCGCTCAGCGGGGACCCGGACGTCTCCCAGGGCGTCTTCTTCGATACGAAATTCGCTCGTGATTGCGTGACTCATAATATCTACCAGGTTTGGCGGGGGGACTGCTGCCCGTCGGCACGCTGATGAACCCCAGCCTGAATGATACGGTCAAATGCTGACCGGCTCACAACCAGATCGCGAATCACCAGAAAGGTGTATCACAACGCGGTGTATGCAGGCGTCCACTGCGTGTCGACCACACGCTGGCGCAGTTCGTCTTCACTCATTGCTGCGGCGACGCCTTCCTTCTGTGCCTCGAGGCCAACCGCGACCGCGATTTCCGCTGCCACTCGCCTGAGATCGGTCAATGGAGGAAGCAGTGACGCGGAAGAGTCTTTAAGGGCAGGCGAATTTTTAGCAAGCGCTCGCGCTGCTGCGAGCAGCATGGGCCCGGTAACGCGGCGGGCGCGTGAAGCTACGACGCCAAGTCCCATGGCCGGGAAAATGTAGACATTGTTGCACTGCGCGATGGGAATCTTTCGTTCATCATAGCTGACAGGAGCGAACGGAGAACCCGTCGCCACGAGCGCACGTCCGTCAGTCCAGCGAATCAAATCTTCGGCGTTCGCCTCCGACCTGGATGTGGGGTTCGAGAGCGGGAAAATAACAGGCCGCTCGACTTTACGCGCCATTTCGCGAACGACGGGTTCGGAAAAGGCGCCGCCCACCGTGGAGAGACCGATAAGCACGGTTGCATTGGTGTTCCCAATGAGATCGGCGAGGCCGATATGTCCATTGGAGCTCCGAGGCCATCCGGTAACGCGGCTCTCCGGCTGGGCATAGACGCTCTGCTCGTGAGTCAGGTCTTTTCGGCCTGTGTGCAGAAGACCATCTTTGTCAATGACCCAAAATCGGCTACCTGCTTCCTCCTCGGATGAACCGTCACTCTTCATCGCTGCACGCAATCCGTCTGCAACACCGATGCCGGCCGATCCAGCACCGAGCATGACGATCTGTTGATCCTTTAATCGTTTTCCGGTCACGCTGACGGCGCCCAGGATGGCGCCGAGGGCAACCGCCGACGTTCCCTGGATATCGTCGTTAAAGGTCAACAATTGGTCGCGATAGCGATTGAGGATGGGCAGGGCATGAGGTGTGGCGAAGTCTTCCCACTGCAGGCATGTCTCGGGAAGCTCCTGCTTCACGGCCTGTACAAACTGATCTACGAAGTCGAAGTAAGCTTCACCCGTGATTCTTTCATGACGCCAACCGAGGTATTCGGGGTCGTTCAGACGTTCCTTGTTGTTGGTTCCCACATCCAGCACTACCGGTAAAGTTCGTTCCGGGCATATGCCGCCGAGCAGCGTGTACAGTGAGAGTTTGCCGATAGGAATACCCAGTCCTCCTGCGCCCTGATCACCGATGCCGAGAATGCGTTCGCCATCGGTCACAACAATCACATCGATGTCCTCATTGGGGCGATTTCGCAAGAGCTGCGGAATGGAATCGCGGAGAGGATACGAGATGAATATTCCGCGCGGCCGCCGATAGATGTGGCTGAATTCCTCACAAGCCAATGCCACTGTCGGCGTGTAAACGATCGGAGTCATCTCCTCAATGTGCTCTAGGAGCAGCCGGTAGAAGAGGACCTCATTGGTATCCTGCAAAGCGCGCAGGTAGATATGTCGCTCCAGGTCGTCATCTTTTCTCCCGTATGCCTCATAGGCACGGACGACTTGCTCGTCGAGGGTCTCGACAAACGGGGGAAGAAGCCCGTGCAGGCCAAACTCGGTGCGCTCGTCCTGCGTAAACGCCGTACCTTTGTTCAAACCTTGCCTGTTGAGGAGATCCATGCCATGAGGAATATCTGACCGGCTTTTTGGCGTGACAGAAAATGCTGTGACCATGGGTGTCCGGCTCCTTTCCTGGCTGGTCGATCGTTGTTAACGGAGCAAATTGACTCGTGCAAGATCGATAATTTCGTCGCCGCGCCCATTCAGAACCGCTTTCATCATGAACAGGGTGAAACCCTTTGCCTGTTCGAAAGTAATCGTCGGCGGCATCGAGAGTTCCTGGCGAGATACAGGAATTTCAATCAGCGCTGGCCCCTCGTACTTGAAAGCTTCGGCAAGCGCGGGTTCCACCTGGTCTGGAGTCTTCGCTCGCAAACCGAGAAGTCCTGCTCCCACTGCGATCTTTGCGAAGTCTGGATTGTGCAGGTCGGTTCCAAACTCCAGGATGCCGGCCGCCTTCATTTCCAGTTCGACGAAAGCCAGCGACTCGTTTTTGAAGACAACGATTTTTACAGGCAAGTCGTGTTGCCGCAGCGTGAGAAGATCTCCCATCAACATGGCAAAACCGCCGTCACCCGACATCGAGATGACCTGGCGCCCGGGATGACTCACCTGTGCACCGATGGCCTGGGGTAATGCGTTGGCCATCGATCCGTGCGTAAATGAACCGAGAATGCGGCGTTTGCCATTCATGGTGAGATAGCGGGCGGCCCAGATCGTCGGCGTGCCCACATCGCAGGTGAAGATCGCGTCTTCGGCGGCCAGTTGATCGAGCATGCGAGCTACATATTGTGGATGGATCGGCATCCTGCCGGAATCCGCGGTCGCCAGATCGTCCAGGCCCTTGCGTGCCTTGCGGTATTGCTCCAGTGACTCTTTCAAATGTGCTTCGTTCTGGTTCTGCACCAGCTTGGGCAGCAGGGCTCGCAGCGTGGCCTTTGTATCGCCAACGAAGCCAAAATCCACTTTCGAGCGACGTCCAAGCTGCTCCCCACGAAGATCGATCTGCACAATGGTGGCGTCTCTGGGAAAGAATTGCTGGTAGGGGAAGTCGGTGCCGATCATCAGCAGCGTTTGACAATTCATCATTGCGTAATAGCCGGAAGAGAATCCGAGCAGACCTGTCATTCCCACGTCGAATGGGTTGTCGTACTCGATGAACTCTTTGCCGCGCATGGCGTGGACGATCGGAGCCTGTAACTTACCGGCAAGCTCAATCAGCTCGTCATGGGCTCCGGCACAGCCCGCGCCGGCCAGGATCGTGATCTTGTTCGACTGGATCAGCACATTGGCGAGCAAGTCGAGTTCGTAGTCAGAGGGACAAACCACAGGTTTAGGTTCGGCAAAGTGCAGTCGCGAGGCCTGCTCAACCGCGTCCCGCAGGGCCACATCGCCGGGAATAGCAATTACGGCAACACCGCGACGCGAGATTGCAGTCTGTATCGCAATCTCGAGTACACGGGGCATCTGTTCAGGCTGGGAGATCAGCTCGCAGTAGTGGCTGCACTGCGCGAAGAGATGCTCGGGATGAGTTTCCTGGAAGTATCCGCTGCCGATTTCAGCGCTGGGAATCTGGGCGGCGATCGCCAGGACGGGCACGCGGTTCCGATGGCAGTCATAAAGACCATTGATCAAATGCAGATTCCCGGGGCCGCAGCTGCCGGCGCAGACCGCCAATCTGCCGGTGAGGTGCGCTTCGGCTCCAGCCGCGAACGCTGCTGTCTCTTCATGGCGCGCATGAACCCACTGGATCTCCTTTCGCCTTCGGATGGAGTCGGTGATGCCGTTCAACGAATCCCCTGAAACGCCGTGGATTCTCTGAACTCCTGCTCCCACAAGAACTTCGACAAGGAGATCCGCTACGTTCCTGGCCATAAGTCAATGCGCTCCCTTCAGATTTCCTGAGAGGCTGCAACTGCCTCTCCAAAAGGGGACCTCTCGCACCGAGCTCTGCATGGCGTTGCAATGTGGGTTTCCGAGTCGCCCATTGAAGTCTTGCACCTCGCTTTGCAGTCAGCAGGTGATCGTCGGTGTCAATCCTTCGTCGAGAATGTGTCAATCCTCAGTCGAAAAACCGACACCAGCATCAGCGATCCCAACGCGCCAGCATACGCAACATCGAGCCCAGTCAACTGTGCTGCTAACAGTGTAGTCGGGAAAGGCCGAGATACGTTTCCATGCCGAGCCAGCCAGCTCGCACCAACAGTTCGTCTCAGTTACCCTGCCGATTTGGACCTTCGCTCGCCACGGCGATAGGTGTGCGGCAAACCCGGCTCGTCAATTGACAACCTCCACGTGTTTCAACCCCGGGCAGCCTGCGGAAGCACATGCGTGGTGGCAGCGTGCAAGTTTCGGTCATCACCAGATCAGCTTCGCCGAAGCCTGCAGCTGCCGCGAAGTGGTCGAAGTGCTCGTAACTACTCCGGCGGAGCTTGACGGTGGAGTGGCCGCCGAAGAGTAGACGACCAGGTTTGGCGTGTTGAGGTTGGTGTGGTTCAGAACATTGAACGCATCGCCGCGAAGCTGAAAGCTCCAGCTGTTCACGTATCTTCGCCGTCTTCCACAAGGAGGTGTCCCATTCCATCAGCGGCGGTTCCGTTCAGGCTGTTGCGCACGACATTGCCATAGGTTCCTGCCTGCGGCACTACAAACGCATTGGGATTGAAATACTGATGCGCCGGAGATGGCGAACATATTTCCAACCGCGGAGATCGACGTGCCCACGCTGCCCATTCGCTGCGACTTATAGTTCACCCTGCCGGGATTGAGCGTAATCAAACCATCGTAACTGCGGCGATTCAGAGGCAGCTTGCGAACCTGCTCGCCTGTTACCAGCCCGCTTGTCTCGTTGAATGCGGTGCCGATCTGAGAAGCGTTCGCAGTGACGACAACCTGTTGGGAAGTCGCCCCCGGCGTCAACCGCAGGTCAACGATCGCAGCCTGACCCGCCGCAAGATCGATGCCCTGACGTGTGCTTTGTTTGAAGCCTGCCTTTTCTCCGCTGACCTCGAAGCTTCCTGCCTGAAGCAACGTGAAGGTGTAGTGGCCGATTGCATCCGTCGACAACTGATGGCTTTCATTCGATCCGGTGTTCCGCAACGCCACCGAAGCGCCTTCAACACGAGCCCCGGTCGAGTCCGTTAGCGTACCCGACAAGGTCGCCGTCTGCTGTGTCGATAGCGGCACGGCGCCCGCAAAGGTGAAAACGAGGAGGAACAGACCGGCACCAGGCACGGGCAGCGGGGAGGAAAGAACGCGCGCAATCATCACACCTTCTGTTTTGTAGGAGAGTCTGCCTGTTCCCGATTGACAAGCGTGGATGGGGCCGCTCAGGCTTGGGCGCCCGCTATAGAGACTGCAATTGATGAGCAATAGACTCCATTCGACCAGCGTTACGTTTTCATCGTAGTGGAGTCGAAACACGCGTCCGGCGGCCCACCGTCCCACCCAATCGCCGGTCAGCCTCACCCCCAGAATCACGGCCGTGACTGACGACAGAGCCACCCCGGATTGACCTGAATCAAACAGGCTCACCGGACCAGCCTCTTTTGTCTGGATGGCCCAGCGTCAAGAACAATCCTTGTCGCACACGGCTCCCCCAACGACCCTCCGGCATGCAAAAGTGCGACGAATCCGACAGTGATCGATCGAATCGCAGGACCGTCAGCAAGTCGCTCCGGCATGGGGGTTCTGAAAGGTGTCTTCGTTTTCCTCGTCGCTGCGATCGAGGCAGGCAAAGTCCTTTTCGATGGTGACCTGGAGGGAAATCCCGGGATCGATAGCGATGACTCCGTAGATACCCACTTCTGAAGCTTCTCCCCATTGTCGGGCGTGGTTGTCAGACAGAAACACGGTTATGGTCTGTGATTCATATCTCAGCTGGATCGGTGCGGTCTGAAGAGCGATTTCGAGGGCGTAAGTAAATTGTGCCTCCCTCGCGCTGCCGAAATGTGTCGTCTCCTGTATCCGTCTTCCCTCAAGAATGCGCTCCAGTTCCGATCGCGACACGCGTAGTCGCAAAGAGTCTCCCTTAATCCGCAGCTTCACAAGCCTCCTCTTCGCTGGCGCGTCGCAAACCGGCGATGTGCCGCGTCCCGTGATAGATGTTGAAATGGTCGTCCCTCAGGAATCCGATCAGCGCAATGTCAAAATGCTGTGCGACCTGAACCGCCAGGCTGGACGGGGCTCCGACAGAGGCAACCATCGAGATCCCACCCATGACGGCCTTTTCCAGGAGCTCAAAGCTGGCTCGTCCCGAGAGAAGCAGGAGTCGGTTACGCAGCGGAGTGCGATCGGCCAGAAACTCGGCACCGACCAGCTTATCGACAGCGTTATGGCGTCCGACATCTTTGTGAAGTCTCAACAGGGTACCCTCGCTGTCAAATAGACCTGCCCCATGCAGGCCACCCGTGCGGTCAAAGACATCCTGCGCCCCTCGCATCTGTCCTGGCAGGCGGTAAAGCACTTCGGCATTAATGGAAAATGTATTGTGAACTCGCGGAGGACAAACAGTCTGCAGAGCCAGCAGTGAGGCTTTGCCGCAAACGCCGCAACTCGATGTGGTGTAGAAGTTGCGCTCAAGAGTTGCAAGAGCGACGGATACCCCAGGAGCAAGCTCCACTTTCACGGTGTTTCTGCCGGGCAGTTCAGGCAGGATGCTCCCGTTAGCCCCACTTCTCGGAAACGCTGCTCGTTGTCCGCCGGTAACATAACTCACACTTTCAATATCGAAAGCGTCCCTTACCACACCCTCGGTGAACAGAAAACCGGCAGCAAGTTCGTAGTCGTGGCCCGGTGTCCGCATCGTGACTGAGATAGACTTAACTGCTCGAGAGTCAGCTGGACCATAGCCCAGCTGGATCTCAAGCGGCTCTTCTGCTGCCAGGTAGTCTTTGCTCGCTGCCGGGTTGACTCCTCGCACATGCTCAACGAGCATTTCAAAAACTGACCGGCTCATTTCGTGCCTCAGGAGTGAAGATAAGGAACAATTCCAACTCCAGCGCAACTTGAAAAGGTTCGAGATGTCACCAGCGGATCCGCAGTGTCACCGAAGCGCCTTCAACAGGAGCCCGGTCGAGCCCGTAAAGCCTATCGGACAAGGTCGCCGTCTGCTGCGCCCATAGCGGCACGACGCCGGCTACAGAGCCTGCAATTGAAGATCCAATCGATTCCGTTCGTCCAGCGCGACAATTTCTTACGTTTCACCGCAATGGAGTCCAAATCCTGACACGTCCGGCGGCTCATCGTCCCACCCAGTCGTCAGTCATCCTTACTGAGTAAGAGATTTGTCCAGGACATCGTTGAATGCCAACTCCGGGCGGAACGCATTCGTCTTTGCCTTCGGGCAAGCCCAACTTCTGCGATATTGATCTTACTCATCGGAATGACCATAAGCCCCCAGGTATGCAGCGTCTGTCTTCTGTCGATGAGAATCCTCAGGAAAACAACTCCCGGTGAGGCCTGTTGCGCAACTCTTGGGCCACAGTACAATTCAGATGACCATGCGCTGCGCTCACCTGGTCCTGGTTTCTGGAGTACAGTCAGGGGGCAGTTGAGCGACTGGTCAGTTCTCCCGAACTGGTGACCCAATCGGTTACCGCCGTTCGTCGAGAAGGGCTGGATGAAACAGATGAACGGATGCGACGTGCGAGAGTGGCGGAATTGGCAGACGCACCAGACTTAGAATCTGGCGGGGCAACCCGTGGGGGTTCGAGTCCCCCCTTTCGCACCAGGATTTAAGTCCAGGATCTGATGGAACGCCTGCCAGAGGTAGCCCGTTTGCACTCCGTCGAGCGGATCCGCATTACCAGGCGGCATCTCGCCGGTGGGGCGAAATTTTGGTCGGCGCAGGATCAACGAAACGGTATACAGTGGCCCGGTTCAGCTGCCCTCCATCTCGATCAGAGGCAAAACCCATGGCCGGCAAACCGACCGAGCAGATGCCCTATCGCGGTGAGTCGCCGCAGGACCGACTTGCGTTTTCGAGATATCTCGAAGAGGTGAAGAGGGGTAAAAGTCTCCTGGCTTTAGTGGCCATGCGCGATGCGCTGACGCCGGCGATTCGCAGGGCCTGGCATTCCGGGTCTTTCACGGCCATCGAAACATCGGAGGGCCGCTTTGACGAACTCACCTGCAATCTCGCGTATCACTTTGGGAAACACGGCAAAAACTACGCGAGTATCGCGCAGATGACCCTGACGGCGAAACGTTATTTCGATGTTCACCGATCGCAGGCGAGGCTGGTTGACGGAATGCTGCGGTTTCCGAACGGCAGGATTTTACGATGGATGGCCGTATCGTCACATTCTGGT
The DNA here is from genome assembly GCA_963825195.1 of uncultured Acidobacteriota bacterium. GTDB lineage: Bacteria > Acidobacteriota > Terriglobia > Terriglobales > Acidobacteriaceae > Palsa-343. Next base: position 2,146,771 of record CAWGSD010000001.1, on the reverse strand, counting down.
GAGGGTCCGCCGCGTGAGCAAGGTGTGCCTGCCAGGCATGCGACCAGAGACAGCGGCAGCGAAGGGCTGGACCAGCGGCATGGCCCGCTCGAAATGAGCCGACCTTCCCGGCTGGCGTACTATTCTTTCGGATTAGTGCGGGCTAGCTACCCCTTCCTGCGTAGGTCCTCCAGTGACTTGTTTTCAGACAGAGCGGTGCTACAGTTTTTTTGCTCTGACGGCGATGTAAGCCATGTGGTTTAGCCTGCTGCCGAAAGGGATTAGTCACAATTTGTAAAAAATTCCGGGCCTCTAGTTCTGAAGGAGGAGTCATGCCTGTTCCTGTGGATCAGGCGATCGTCCCCCGGCGCCTGCAAGTTTCGAGTCGTGCCCTGGTTCTCTCCTGCGTGTGCTTCGTGGCAACGTCTTTCGGAGCATCCGCCATCACCATTTCCTTTTCTCTCATCCTCAGGACCCACGCAGGTTCGCCGGCGTACTGGTGGATAGTGGCGGTGCTGCTGACGTTCTGGTTTCTGACGCTGGTGCAGATGTATTGGCTGACGATTGCCGCGATTCTGGCTGACGGATGAGGCCGCTTCCGGTTGGGTCGGAAGGATGGGCGTGGATGGCGGCTGTCGTGCTGTTTGTACGGCATCCACACCAACCGGATGCGGTACTCTGGTGTAGATCATGAATCCATCGCATCCGCAGCCCAAAATCCAGCTCAGCCAAACGCCTGAGTACCGCGAAATCTATTCCAACAGCGTGCAGGTGCGAGTCAACGTGTGGGACTTCCTGCTGGTCTTCGGCCTGGTGCACCAGGAGACGCCGGAGCAGGTGAACGTGGAGAACCGGCTGGGCGTGTATCTGAGCCCGCAGCAGGCCAAGGCTCTGTGGAACGTTTTGGGGCAGAACCTGGCGCAGTACGAACAGACCTTCGGAAAGCTCGCGCTGGAGCCGCAGGTGGTTCCGCAGGGCCCGGTGCACTAACCGGGGATGAGAGCCAGCACGGCTCCGCGCCGGTGGCCGGATAAAATTTCGTTGGGGCTGATGTTTGCGGTCGCGTTCGCAGCAGTGGTGGCCGCGCATGCGCCGCTGCTGCGGCTTCCGTACTACTGGGACGAGGCCGGGTATTACGTTCCAGCGGCGTTTGATTTCTTTCGCACCGGAAACTTGATTCCGTATTCCACCTTGTCGAACGCGCATCCCCCGCTGCCGTCGCTGTATCTTGCGCTGTGGTGGAAGGTCTTTCATTTTGCGCCGCTGGTGACGCGGGTCGCGATGTGCAGCGTGGCGGCGCTGGCGCTGACAGCGGTGTGGCGGCTGGCGCTGTTTACGACGGGGAAGACGCAGGTTGCCGCGGCGACCGTGCTGGTGACTGCGCTGTATCCGGTGTTCTTCGCGCAGAGTTCCTTGGCGCATGCGGATCTGTTTGCGGCGGCGGCAACGCTGTGGGCGCTGGCATTCTTCTGCGAAAAACAGGTGTGGGCGGCGGCGCTGTGCTTTGCGGCGGCGGCGCTGTCGAAGGAGACGGCGATCGTCACACCGCTGGCCTTGGCCGTGTGGGAGAGCTGGTGGGGTAGACCGCGGCGGGGGCGCATGCGGACCGTGCTCGCGCTGTTTGCGCCGCTGCTGCCGCTGGCCGCGTGGTACGTGTATCACTGGCGGGAGACGGGATACGTCTTCGGCAATCCGCAGTATCTGCGCTACAACGCGACGGCCACGCTGACGCCGGAGCGGGTGCTGCTGGCGCTGGCGCATCGGGCGATGCACCTGACGTTTCACATGAATCTGTTTGTGCCGGTGGCGGCTATGCTGGCATGTTTGCTGCTGCCGCCGGTGCCTGAGGACGGCGATACGGGAGCCTCGACGCCCCAGGCTGCGCCGGTTCTGCGGCAGAAGATTGCTCCCGAATATCAGGCGGTTTTCTACGTCACGATTGTGGCGAACGCCGTGTTCTTTTCGCTGATTGGAGGCGCACTGCTGACGCGGTATCTGCTGCCACTGTATCCGCTCGTGCTGCTGGTGGCGGTGAGCACCTTTCGGCGGCGGCTGCGAGAGTGGACGGCGCTGGTGGCTCTGACGGCGGCAGCATTCATCGTGGGGTTGTTTGTCAATCCGCCATACCGCTTCGCACCCGAGGACAACCTGGAATACGCGACGGTGATCCGGCTGCACCAGGCGGCGGTGGAGGAGATTGTGACGCACTTTCCCGGTGCGACGGTGCTGACCGCGTGGCCGGCGAGCGATGAGCTGCGCAAGCCCGAACTGGGTTACGTGACGGCGCCGGTGCGGGTGGTGACCATCGACAACTTTTCCGCTCCGGAGATCGAGAGGGCGGAGCAGATGACCGGGACCTACAACGCAGCGCTGGCGTTTTCGACGAAGTACGATCCGCCGCATCTGCTGTTTGGGCTGGGGCGGCGCAGTGAGGAGTGGAACAGGCGGTACTTCGATTTCCATCGCGATCTGCCGCCATGGGCGATTGCGCGTGCACTGAGCGGGACCATCACATGGGGCGCCGAGCGCAAGGGGCAATGGGCGGCGGTGCTCAGCTTTGAGCGCGGACCTGGACCGCGTGAGGCGAGCTACTCTGAGGCGCGGGCGACGAGTTCAGCAACGCCTTCAGTCTCGCGGTAAAGGATGGTGGTGAGATCAGGGAACGCGGAGCGCAACTCGCCAGGCTCCAGCGCATAACGCAGTGAGTGGCCCTGGGTGAAACGGGGATGCTCAGTGGTGTAGGTCTTGTAGATGAGTCGGCCTCCGGGAGCGAGCACGCGCCGCAGCGCGGGGAAGTGCTCGCGCAGCAGAACCCAGCAGACGGTGATGAGATCGAAGTGGAGATCCTGTGCGGTGGCCCCGTCGAGGGTGCCGGCGGCGGGTTCGCGGCGGAGGGTGAGAGAAAGGCCGGCGGCGGCGGCGCGTCTTTCGGCGATCGCCAGTCCCTCGTCGGAGACATCGGTTAGGACCACGCGCCATCCGCGCTCGGCCAGCCAGAGAGCGTGACGGCCGACGCCGCCGGCGAGATCGAGGGCGCTCCCGGGCGGCAGGGCAGCGGCGGTTTCCACGATGAGGGGATCGGGCTCGAGGGATTGCGCTTCGCCGGCGAGAAACTTGGCGTTCCAGCGATCGCGCTCGTCGACAGGAGCCGAGCCGGACGGTGCGGAGTGCGATGCCCGATGCTCAGAATCCTGTGGTAATGACCGCATTTGGTTTCGTCTCTCCCTTCTTTGGGTGATTCCCGTCCGGCTTTGGGACACGATACTGTTACACATTACATCCCCGGCCCAGATGCCTGCAGACGCGCGCCTGGACAGCAGGGACTTGTCCCGAGGTGGGGCAGGAGGAACAGAGCTCGCTCGCATGTACATGCCCTGGCTGATGTGTGGATACGCAGTGGCTGTGGTGCTGCTGATGGTGGGCTGCCGAATCGCCGCGCGCACGGTTCCAGGATTGCGGGGAGTGCGTCTGCTAATGGGTGCGCTGGTGTGCGCGCTGGCCGGAGTGGTGCTGCTGGGGCTGCGGCCATGGGCTCCGGGCTGGCTGACTGTGGTGCTCTCCAATCAGGCGATCTTCGCGTGTTCGCTGCTGATCTATTGTGCGGTGGCCGAAGCGCTGTCGGCCGAGGTTGGCTTTCTGCGCTGGGGCGCGGCGCTTTGCCTCGGTGCCCTGCTCGGCGACGCGTGGTTTACCTCGATTCATCCGGCGCTGGTGCCGCGCATCCTGATTGCCAGCGGGCTGTGTGCGCTGTATGCGGGGGTGACTGCGGCACTGCTATTCAGGCATCACGAAGAGGAATCGGATCCGGCCGCGCCCGCTCTGCAGTTCGTGACGATGACGCTTGCCTGGCTCGAGACTTCACTGACGTGCCTGCATACAACGCGCTGTGTGCTGACCGTGCTGAACCCTCCGGCGAATTTTATTCATCTGGACCTGATCCAGGCCGCGTTTACTTATCTGAATTTGTTGATGAATGTGGCCGCCGTGTGCGGCGTGATCTGGTTGGCATTGGGCGTTCACCGGAAAGAGCTGCAGGTGATGGCGCGGACCGATGGACTGACCGGGCTGCTGAACCGGCGCGCCTTTGATGATTTGCTGGTGCGCGAGCTGCGGCGGGTGGAAAGCAACGGAGGAAGCCTGGGCGTTTTACTGTTGGACATCGACCGCTTCAAGGAAGTGAACGACACGCTGGGGCATCCGGCGGGCGACGAGGTGATCCGGCGGGTGAGCGCTGCGATGCGAGCGGACATGTGGCCGGGCGACGCGCTGGCTCGCTTTGGCGGCGAGGAGTTTGTGATGCTGCTGTGCAACCGGACGCTGGAGCAGACGGAGGAGGTTGGGGAGCGGCTGCGGGCGAAGATTGCGGCGTTCACCGGCATGCCTGGCGGGGTCCAGGTGACGGTCAGCATCGGCGTGGCGGGGAACCAGGCGGGTGATACCGTGGCGGAACTGCTGCGACGCTGCGACGATGCGCTCTACCGGTCGAAGCGCGGGGGGCGGAATCTGGTAACGGCGGACCGGCCGTGGGCGCGGCACAGCGATATTTCCATTCAGCCAGCCTGAGGGTCGAGGCCGACGTCCTCCGCTATACTTGGTAGGATGGCGGCACAGAAAACCTTCTACATCGAGACCTTTGGCTGCCAGATGAACGTGCATGACTCGGAGAAAGTCATCGGCACGCTGGAGCAGCAGGGCTATGCCCGGGTCGAGACAGAAGACGAAGCCGACCTGATCCTCTACAACACCTGTTCGATCCGCGACAAGGCGGAGCAAAAGGTCTTTCACCGGCTCAACGATTACAAAGCACTGTACAAAAAGGGCAAACGCTTCGGCGTGCTCGGCTGTGTGGCGCAGCAGGAGGGCGAGCGGATCTTCGAGCGTGCGCCGTTCGTGTCGCTGGTCTCCGGATCGGCCTCGTACCGCAAGCTGCCGGAGATGCTGGTACAGATCGAGCAGGGCGCGACGCGGGTGACCGGCCTCGACGACCGGCAGACCGAGGAGACCTTCGAGACGGAATTCACGGCGCGGTCGAATCCGCATCGGGGCTACATCACCATCATCGAGGGCTGCGACAAGTTCTGCGCGTACTGCGTGGTGCCGTACACGCGGGGCAAGGAGCGCAGCCGGCGGTCGGAGTCGGTGCTGGCCGAGGCGCGGCGGATGGCGGATACCGGCTACACCGAGATCCAGCTGCTGGGGCAGAACGTCAATTCGTATCGCGATCCGGAGGGCAAGCGCAGCTTTGCCGAACTGCTGGCGGCGGTGGGCGAGGTTCCGGGAATCCGGCGGGTGCGGTTCACCACCTCACATCCCCGAGATTTTACGCGAGATATCGTGGAGGCGATCGACGCGGTGCCGACTCTGTGCGACCATGTGCACCTGCCGGTGCAGAGCGGGTCGTCGAGGGTTTTGCGGCTGATGGCACGCGAATATACGCGCGAACAGTATCTGGAACGCATCGGATGGATTAAGAGCGCAAAGCGGCCGATCAGTATGACGACAGATATTATCGCGGGCTTTCCGGGCGAGACGGCGGAAGACTTCGAGGAGACGATCGGGCTGTTGAACGAAGTGCAGTACGACGGCGTCTTTGCGTTCAAGTACTCGCCGCGGCCGAATACACCGTCGCTGGAGATGCCGGATTCGGTGACGGAAGAGGAGAAGTCGAAACGGCTGCAGATTCTGCTGGACCGGCAGCGGGAGATTCAGCGGGCGAATTACGAGAAACACATGGGCCAGATTCTTGAAGTGATGGTTGAGGGGATAAATGCAGCGCGCGGGCAGGTGGTGGGCCGGACGTCGCAGAATAAGACCCTCAACTTCACCACCGCCCAGCCGATAGCGCCGGCGCCAGGCGTGTATCTGCCGGTTCGGGTTACGAAAACCTTTCCCAACAGTCTGGTGGGAGAGGCAGTCGTTTAGCGAGGTCACAGCGAGGTCGCGATGGAAGTGGAGATGAAAATCCGAGGCCTGATGGTTGATCCTTCCACGAACATGCCGGTGGTGATTTTGAAGGATCCGGGAAGCGAAGCGGTGCTGCCGATCTGGGTGGGACTCTATGAGGCGAACGCAATCGCTCTGGAAGTGGAAAAATCGACAACGCCGCGGCCGCTGACGCATGATCTGCTGAAGAATGTGGTGACGGGCCTGAACGCGCAGGTGCAGCGGGTGGTGGTGTCGGAACTGCGCGGCGACACGTTCTATGCCGTGATCTGGATGGAGCAGAACGGGGAGATCGTGGCGATCGATGCGCGCCCCTCGGATGCGCTGGCGCTGGCGCTGCGCTCCGACTGCCCCATCTTCGTCGCCGAGGAAGTGCTGCAGGCGGCGAAGGTGCTGCCCAACGCCTCCGATACGCAACCCAGCGCGCAGGATCTGCGGCGCTGGCTGGAGAATCTGGGCGACGAGGATCTGGGCAAGTACAAGATGTAAGGGCTGCACGCGGGACGGCGGGGCAGCCCCGATTTTCCTCTACTCTTCAAAGCCGAAAAGGCTCAGCGTTCCCCGAGGTAATCCCAGGAGACAATGAGATGACCTTCCACTATGAGCCTGAAGCGCATCCTGAAACTGCTGCTGGCCTTTTTTACCGGACAGGGTGTCACGGTAGTGACCCAGCTGCTGGTTCCACCGCTTTTTCTGCACAGGTATGCGCACGGAGTGGAGGCGTACGGCGAATGGGTGACGCTGTCGGCGGCTGTTGCCTACCTGAACACGCTCAACTACGGCATTCAGAACTACTCGAATAATCAGATCACGATTCACTTCAACCGAGGCGAGGTGGAGGAAGGCCGGGCGGTGCAGGCCAGTGCCTTCCGGCTGCTGTTGATCGCCGTGGCGCTGCCGGCGCTGGCCGGAGCGGCGGTGCTGCTGATGCCGCTCGCGAAGTGGCTGGGGCTGAGGTACGTCAGCTCGTCGGGGGCCTCCGTCACGGTGTTCCTGCTGATCCTGCAGTTGGTTACTAACTGGTGTTTTGTGCTGATCGCGGCCAGTTATATGGCGGTGGGCGAGGCGCACCGGGGAACCAACTGGGTGAGTGGACAGCGGCTGATGGCGGCTCTGGCGCTGGCGTTTTTTCTCTGGCATCGAGCGTCGTTCCCAGTTCTGGCGCTGGCGCAGTTCGGGTCGATTCTGTTGTTCACGCTGCTGGTGCTGATGGATGTGCGAATCCGGGCGCCAGTTCTGTTGCCGGCATGGCGACTGGGCTCGTGGCGGCGGGCGATGTCGATGGTGAAGCCGACAGCGTGGTTCGTCCTGTTGGGACTGTCGGGCTTCCTGTCGTGGCAGGGGCCGGTGCTGCTGATTCAGAAATTTCTCGGCCCGGCGAGCGTGGCGGTGTTCGCGCTGACGCGGATGGTTTTCAACATGTCGCGGCAGATCCTGATCGTGGTGACATTCTCGATCAGCCAGGAAATTACACATCTGGTGGGGCAGAGAAACTGGGCGCAGCTGCGGCGCCTGTACGAATTGTCGGAAAAGGTGGTGCTGCTGCTGATTCCCACGGTGACCATTGGTACTCTGCTGATGTCTCCGTTCCTGTTCACGATCTGGCTGCACAAGCGTTCGATGTACGATCCGGCGATATGCCTGATGATGGCCGCCGTCTCCGGGGTGATGGGGATCAAAGAACACAAATATCAATTTCAGTGGTCGAGTAACGAGCACACCAGCCTTTCAAAGTTCACCCTGGGGGCGTATGCGGTTATGCTGGCGGTGTCGGTGGTGGTGCTGAAGCCGTTGGGAATCGAGGGATTTCTCGCCGTTTGGGCACTGACGGAAATGGTTCAGGTGATCTATATCCTGCGCCTGAATACCAGGCTGTTTCCGGCGGAGGTGGGAATTTCGGCGATGCCAGTGGTGCGGTTGGCCGGCGTCCTCACGGCGTCGCTGGCGCTGGCTGCGTATCCCTGCTGGCATGGCGTGGGCTGGCCCCTCCCCACTGTAGTCGCAGTCGCAATGGCGATGACCGCGCTGCTCGCGGTGGTCTCGTACTTTGCCTTCGATCTGGGCGAGGTGCTGGAAGTCTTGCAGTCAAGGGTTCGGAGGGGAGTGGTGGTTGCGAAGTGAGGGTCGCCGGAAGTTGCGGTCGAGCCATGGGGCCAGGATTTTCAAAATCGATGCGGAGCGGCGGGCATGAAATCGGCAGCGGTGATCTCGAGGAAGGATACGGACGGTCCTCGCTTCTGCGAGGGAGCAGCAGAGCAGCCGCAGAGTCTGCCGCTCTCAGAACGAGTGTATGAGAACAGGGGCAACCCGCTGGTCATCGATCAACTCGACTCCGCGTGTCAGCGAGTGCTGGATATCGGTTGCGGAGCGGGCGATAACGCGCAGTTGCTGAAGTCGAGGTTTCCGCGCTGCCAGGTGTTTGGGATAACCCGGTCGGAGGCGGAAGCGGAACGCGCTCGTTCGTATATGACGGCCTGCTGGGTAGACGATATTGAAGGCGAGCCAGGACCTTATTTGCAGGGAGAGACATTCGATTGCCTCATTTTTTCTCATGTGCTGGAGCACCTGAGAAATCCCGCAGAGGTGGTTGCGTGCATGTCGCGGCTTCTGCGCAGGGGAGGACAGGTGGTGATTGCTGTTCCCAATGTCATGTTCCTGCATATGCGCTTCCGGTTTTTGCGCGGCAATTTTGAGTATCAGCCGGAGGGCGGAATCCTGGACGACACGCACCTCCACTTCTATACGTACTTCACGGCAGACAGGTATCTTCTGTCAGGATCTCCGGATCTGCAACTCAGACAAAAGGTGGTGAGCGGATACATTCCGCTCCCACTCCTGCGCGGACGGGTGATTCCGCGCGGCATGGCGCAGGCCATCGACCAGTGGGGGATTCGTCACTGGCCGAACCTGTTCGGTAATCAGATCGTACTTGTCGCCGCGAAGTCCTGAGTCGGCGCAAAATACGCTCCAGGTCACCCCTCCGGGAAATTGGGCCAATCAGGAAAGACAGTCAGGAAAACCTGACACGAATCAGAAGGAGCGGATCTCTTAGTTGCCACAGTGAGCACCTATATGCCCGTTTCGATCGTGATGCCGACTTACAACGGAATGCAGTATTTGGAGCAGGCGGTTGATTCCGTGTTGTCGCAGAGCTGTCATGACTGGGAGTTAGTGATCAGCGATGACGGATCGACAGACGGGACCGGAGAATTCCTGTCGAGTTTGAAGGATGCGCGGGTGCGCGTGTACTTCCAGCCGAGGAACCTGGGAATCTTCGGCAACCTGAATTTTCTGTTCTCCCAGGTCAGCCATGAGATCACGCAGATTCTCTGCCAGGATGACTATTTCGTAGATAACGCCGCTCTGGATCGATTACGGAGCCAATGGTCGACGCTGCCGGAGGAGATCGCCTTTCTGCGCTCGAATCACAGCCTCGATGCGAATTCTGTGCTTTCGCGCTACGAAGCCAGTGCGCTGCCGCCGATCGTTGACCCTGGTAACTCCGATTTATTTTTCTTCATCTTCGGGTGTATCCCGGGCAATCTGTCGAATGTTTCTGTGCGGACCAAAATGGTGAAAGAGGCGGGATGGTTCCGGACGGATCTTCCCTATGCCGGCGACTTCGAGTTCTGGAGCCGACTTGGCCGCTGGAGGCCTTGGGCCATCGCTTCCGTTAGGGTTACCCATGTGCGCGGGCATCAGGAACAGGCCTCGGTGACGCTGAACCGGAAGGGCGAGCTGCTGGCGCAGGCACGCGAGGTCATTGAATCTCTGTATGACCGGCTGGTTATGCAGGATCACTCTCGAAGCCTGCTTCGGCTGATGGCGACCGTCAACTACACCTCGCAGCACAGAGACCGGGGAGTGAAGGAGGCTATCCGGGGGCAGGGGAGCGGCTATCTCGGGATCGTGGCCCGCGAGATGGATGCGGCACGATTCTCGTTCGGGCCGGTCCTTGGCTGGCTCATCTACGTTGGCTCTTTGGGCGGCAGGATGTATCGAGTTCCGCTGGCGAAACAACTGCTGAAGCGGGTGGTCGAGAGGCTGCAGACACAGTGCGAAGCTGAAGCGTTGCGGCTCGGCTCGTGACATAGTTCGCAACATGCAACCGCGGATCCTTCGACAAGATTTGGCCCGACTTTACCTCAGGATGACAGTTGCAGTTAACAAGTGGATTTCAGGCACTACCGCAGGGCTGCATTGCCTGGCCGGGCCTGCTTGACCCCTTATGGGCGGCGTGGTCTGATGAACGGATGCGGGTGGTAATCTCCGTTCCGGGCACGTTTCACTCCACTCTGTTGGCGAACGCTTTGCATGCGCAAAGTGCGCAGGTGGAAATCTGGACGACCGTGTTGCGGCGGCATCTGCGCGGCCTGGAGGATGGGGTTAGCCTGCGGCTGTTTCCCAGTCCGGCGGCTCTGATCGAGCGACTAACGCCGCTGCGGCTGCCGCGTTCGGTGAATTATTCGGACAGCGTAGTCTTCGATGCGGGCGTGGCGGCGCTGATGCCGCAGGCCGATTTGTTCATTGGATGGGCGACCAAGTGCCTGTATGCAGCGCGGAAGGCGAAACGGGCTGGATCCATGTATGTTCTGGACCGGGCGTGTCCGCACCGTGATTTTCAGGAGGCGCTGGCGGAGCGGGAGTCAGAGCGGCTGGGGATGCGGTATTATCCGCAGCCGCAGTGGTTTCGCGAACGGCAACTGGAGGAGTACGCGCTGGCCGACGCGATTCTGGTGCCGTCCACGTATACCGCGCGGACGTTTCCGGAAGCGCTCGAGGCGAAGTTGGTAAAAGCTCCTCTGTTCGGCCGGTGCACGATTCCGGAGACGATGCGGATGGAGCGGAACCCGGCGTTTACGGTCGGGGTAGTGGGTGGGAATCCGCTACGCAAGGGGTATCTTTACCTGCTGAGGGCTTGGAAGAAACTGGCGTTGCCCAATGCGAAGCTGCTGCTGCGCACAAGCCGCGATTTTGCCGGGTATCCGGTGCTCGATGAGCTGGCGAGGAGCCTGACGAATGTGGAGTTCCTGAGCTACGTTCCCAACATTTCGGACTTCTATCAGCGATGCGATGTGGTGGTGCTGCCGAGTGTCGATGACGGGTTCGGGATGGCGTTGATCGAGGGGATGGCCAACGGGCGAGCTTCGATCGCCACCACGAACTGCGGGGCGGCGGAGTTGATGAACGATGGCCGGGACGGGCTGGTGATTCCGCCCGCCGATGAGGACGCAATGGCGGCGGCTCTGCTGCGGCTGTACGAGTCGGAAGAGCTGCGGCGGTCGCTGGGTGCTGCGGCGCGCGTGCGGGCGCGGGAAGTGCTCCAGGCGCGGCTCTACGATCGGGCGATTGCGGGGCTGGTAGCCCGGGTTCGGGAAGGCGAGGCGGCTGCGGTTGTGTCGTGATTCGGCCTGTCTCAGGATCCTGGCCGGTTGCTAAGGGTGATTCACCAGGACTCCGATGCCGTAGTACCCCTTCGGATCGACGGCATATTCACGGTGTTCAAAACCAGGCTTGACGGAATCCCAGAGCCGCTTCACCTGGGTGTCCTCGTAGTTGCCGGCGATGTCGTGGAAGACGATCAAACCGCCAGGACGAACGAGGGGGGAGTACATCTCCCAGTCTCTCTTTACGCCTTCGTACGTGTGGTCGCCGTCGATGAAGAGGAAGTCGACGGGGTTTCCGGCGAACAGCGCTCTGGCCTTTTCACGCGTCGAGGCCGCATGGGAATTTTCCCGCAGCAGGTGTAGCTTCTGGTGACCGCGGGGGAAGCGGCGATACACAGAGGCGCGGCGAGGATTGTAGCCGCCGCCGAATTTGCCTCCGGGCAGATCGATGCTCACGATAATTGCATCGGGCTGGGCCAGGCGGGTCCAGAGAAACAAAGTGCCCCCCTGGGCGGTGCCGATCTCCAAAACGGTTTTCGGTTTTAGAGTGCGAACCTGCTGTACAAGCCAGGCGAGCTCATCTTCAATCTGCAGAGGCCTGAGGCTGGAGCCGGAAAATTGAAAGAGCAGCGAGACGAGCTCAGCCGGCTGGTCGAGATGAGAGTCGGCGTCGCGTTTTAGCTTAGCCAGATTCAGACGGATGCGCGCGAGTTGCAATGCCGATTGCAGCCGATTCATTCCGCTTCAGATTCTCCTTCGATGGGGCTGCGCTCAGCCCGGTGAGACTCCGCTGTGGTGGGAGCGGAGTTTCAAAGACAGTGGATGCAGAGTTGTGCTGGCGCGCTCATGCGCAGTTCCGGGACAGAGGAGCGGATTCGTTCTGGGTGGAATGTTCGACGATGGCAGACATGACTCTGGCAGTCTCCGCGAGGTATGCGTATCCGAAATGCCGGTCGGGCTCGAGGTGCGCTCCTTCGCCCCACTCATTCCATGCGTTGATGAACACCAGCCGTTCCGCCGGAGGATGCGTGGCGAGAGTGTAATCGCAGGTGGCTCGCAGCCAGGCTCCGTATTTCTGAGGCGTGGAGCCACAGATGGCAACAGCTCCGCGCTGCCTGCGCGGATGATTGTCCCAGCCGGGACATACACCCGGCAGAAGGGAAAACTCGTCGGGCTGATTATCAAGCGCGCCGTGCATCATGTCGTCGTAAGTAAAGGTGGTGCCGGTAAAGCGCGGGTGGCGCAGTCTGCGGATCAGGCGGCGATAGCGAGGATGGCTGAGTCCGCAATTATGAGGCGGAAAGCCCGCGGCGGCATCCATGCCAAATTCACGGGGATCCATGTCATCGAAGACCTGGGCCATGACGAGGTAGGGATTGCCGTAGCCGGCCCGCTCGAAGTGGTTGCGCCAGCGCTCGGCCGTTGCCCGCGGATCGGGCAGAATGCCCGGGCGGTAAATCATGAGGAGGGGCCGACCCTCGATGCGAAGGTAGCGCGGATCTGCGAGCGCGGGTTCGAGGGAGCGCGCCAGGGCAAGGTCGCCGGCCGGAGAATACTGCTGGGCCAGCAGGACCTCCTGATCCTTGCCATCCCAGCGGCGCGTCCAGTTCTCATTGGCCCAGTTGAGGCAGAAGTTGATGTCAATGTCGCGGTTGCGGAGAAGGATCTTCAGCGGCTCGTCGAGAACGGTTTTTCCGCTGAACCAGTAATGGTGGATGCAGAAACCATAGAGGCCATAAGTCCGAGCCAGGGCTGCCTGGCGATAAAGGACCTCGGGTGAGCGGAGATCGTAGAAGCCGAGTTCGCCGGGCAGATGGGGCTGATAGTGGCCGGGGAAGCGGGGAAAGGACTTCGTGACGTTGGTCCACTCAGTGAAGCCTTTGCCCCACCACCGGTCATTTTCGGGCGTAGCGTGGAACTGGGGAAGATAGTAGGCGATGAGACGGACGGGCCAGGAGTCGAACTGAAACGGTTCGGAGGCGTCTTCGTAGAAGGGGCCGGGCTCGACGTTCCGGCGCAATTGATCGATCAGGGACACGCGGTTTCCTGCAGGTGAATCGTTGTTGTCAAACCGGATGGATGTGAGAGCCGACAGAACAGTAGCCTGGCTTGCGCGGGAAAAGTAGTGGAAAAAGGATACTCTCCGCAGAACTGCGGCTGGAAGCGTATATCTGCGGGTAAGTTACTTCAGTGTTACCAAAGTCCAGTATACCTCCGTTATCTTGCAGGTGGCGGGCCCCGCCTTCTAGAAATGTAAGTATTCAACAACGCAGATCTGGGGAACGGGGCTGAGGGATGACGGGCCGGTAATCCGGAGATGATCTGAAATGAGCTGCTGCGTTATGCACGAAAGCACGTTTGGAGATCACCGGAGCATCCGGATAGGGCGCGCTGGATACGATTTTTCGAGCGGCTCCAGGCCAATGCGGGCTTAAGCAGGATTCCTCTTCTGTTTGCCGGGACGTGCTCACAGCCCCTATTTTTTGCGGTACCGTTGAATTCCCGGCCACAATCTCAACCTTCCAGGCAGCAAGCGCATCGTACTGACGGGATCACGCGCGGCTGCCGTTCGCTTCTACATGAAGTTGGCGGCATGGCGGCGAGCTGTTGCCGTCTTTGGGCGAGCGTCTAGGTTCGTGTTCCGCGCTGCACCGTTAAGAGAATGATCCAGCCAATATGGATCGGCGTGCCGAGTGGCGCGCTGCGGTGAAGAAGGTTACTGTAGTAGAGCGAGGGTCGAAGAGGTAATTTTTTAATGGGAGAATTGAAAGAAATGAAAAGACTTGTAGTTGTTTTATCCCTGGCTGCTATGGCCGTACCGGCGTTTTCCCAAGCCAACAAGAAACTGGACGATCGCTTGGATGCGGCTCGCGAAGTTCTGGTTCAGGTCATGTCCACGCCGGACAAGCAAATTCCGGACTCGATTCTGCAGGATGCAACCTGCGTTGCAGTAGTGCCCGGCATGTTGAAGGGGGCATTTATATTCGGTGCTGAATACGGCCAGGGCGTGGTGACCTGTCGGACCGGCCATGGCTGGAGCGCCCCTGTCTTTCTCCGCATGGCCGGCGGCTCGTGGGGATTCCAGATCGGCGGCAAGGGAACAGATCTGGTGCTGGTTGCGGTAAATCACAAAGGCATGCAGGACCTGCTGCAGAGCAAATTTCAGATCGGCGCGGGCGCCTCGGCGGCTGCTGGTCCGGTGGGCCGCAGCGCGGGTGCTTCCACGAATTGGAAGATGCAGTCGGAGCTGCTGACCTGGTCGCGCAGCAAGGGCCTGTTTGCCGGAGTGGATCTGAATGGCGTGTCTGTGACTCAGAACCGCGACGATACCGACCTGATGTATGGCGATCACCCGCAGTTCGAGTCGATTCTGGAAGGCAACGTACCTGTTCCGGAAGCGGCGCGTCCGTTTGTGCGCACGGTAGCCAAGTACTTCCACGAAGCGCGCGCGAACGCGGCGGGCGAATAACCGAGTCAGCGTAACTGGGCGACCTGCGGAAGCGGTGGGCTTCCGCAGGTTTTTTCCCTCTTTTTCCCTCTTTTTCTCTCTGGGCAGCCGCTTTCTTCCAGAGCGCTGAAAAACAGAACCTTTCTGCTTTCCTTCCAGTTTTCGGCCCCGCATGATCCCCGATTTCAATGAACAGGGCCCCCATCCTCATTAAAGGCCTCAGAGCCATTTCCGGCGCCGGTCCCGTTGAGGGCCGCGAGACCTCTGTGGCGGACCGCAGCGGACTCCGCGCGCTGGAGTGGCTTAACTTCTTTCTTGCCGATGTGCAGACGGGAGTGGGGCCGTTTATTGCCGCGTACCTCGCGGCAAGCGGCTGGAATCCCGAGCGCGTCGGTCTGACGATCACCTTGGGCGGAATCGTTACGGTTGCCCTGCAGACCCCGGCGGGTGCGGTCGTCGATCGCTCGCGGAGTAAGCGCACGGTGGTTGCCCTGGGCGTGGGGGCTCTGGTGGCAGGCGCATGCATGCTGCTGGCCCGCACGAGCACGGCCTGGGTATGCGCGGCCGAAGCTCTAATCGGGGGAGCAGGACCATTTCTGGGCCCGACGGTGGCCGCGATTACGCTGGGCATGGTGGGAGCGCGCGGATTTGCGCGGCAGTTTGGAAGAAATCAGTCATTCAATTCAGCCGGAAACGTCTTCGCAGCGCTGGCAGTGGCGGCGTCGAGCCGCGTGTTTGGGGTGCGATCGATTTTTCTGGTGGCGCTGATTCTGGCGGTGCCGACCTGGATTGCATTGGCCGCTATCCCAGCGCGGCGCATCGACTACGCGCAGGCGCGCAGCGCAGGCCACGACAGCGCAAACCACGACAGCACAGGCTATGACGGCACAGGCCATCAGAGGGCCGGCCATGAGAAGGCGGCAACCGGTGGGGAGGGTCTGAATATCTCGGCCGCCTCGGCTGTCTTTTCAGATCGCGTATTGCTGGCGTTTTTCGTCTGTGCGTGCCTCTTTCATCTTTCCAATGCGGCCATGCTGCCGGAACTGGGCGAAATGCTTTCGCAGCATAACGCCCGCAGCGCGGCGGGTTTCATGTCGGCGTGCATCATCGTGACCCAGGTGGTGATTACCTGCACGGCGCCATGGATCTCGAAGCGGGCATCGCGGGTGGGGCGGCGACCTCTGCTGCTGATCGGCTTCGGCGTGCTGCCCGTGCGCGGGGTGCTGTATACGCTGGCCGCGGGGATGGTGCCGCTGATTGCGATCCAAATCTTCGACGGAATCGCTAATGCGATCTTTGGGGTGGTATCGATGCTGGTAGTCTCCGACCGCACGCAGGGCACAGGACGCTTCAATCTGATCCAGGGAGCGCTGGCGACCGTGGTGGGCGTTGGAGCGGCGCTCAGCACCACGGTGGGCGGGGCGCTGGTCCAGCACTTCAGCTATCGCGCATCCTTTCTGGGGCTCGCGGGGATTGCGTTGATTGCGGTCCTGCTGTTGTGGTTCACGGTGCCGGAGACACTCGACTCCACTGGAGCCGGAGCGGAGGCACGGCCGCAACCCACAGCCGCGTGAGTCGTCCATTTACACTGACGATTCGTCGGCACGATGCGAAAAGCTCTGGAATATGCGTTTGCCTGGACACTGCTGAACCTGCTGGGCGCTTTGCCCCGCCGGGTGGCGCGCCGTGTGGGGGCGGGCGTAGGGTCGGTGGCCTGGCACCTGTTGCCGCGGCTGCGGCAGGCTGGGCAGCGCAATTTGGAGCTGGCGTATCCGGCGATGACTCCGGCCGAACGCGAGCGCTTGCTGCGGCGGCTCTATCGTTACCTCGGGTGGCAGCTGGCGGAGTTTTGCCAAATGCGCCGCTACACGGTCGAGAATACGCGGGACCTCATTCGCTATGAGGGGCTGGAGCATTACCTGGCCGCCCGCGAGCGTGGGCAGGGGGTTCTGATCGTTACCGGCCACTTGGGCGCGTGGGAACTGTCGAGCTTCTGGCACTCGCTGATGGGCTATCCCATGTCTATGGTGATCCGGCGACTGGACAATCCGCGTGTGGACCGGCTGGTGAACAGGATTCGCTGTCTGCACGGCAACCGGGTCGTCCACAAGGATGACTTTGCGCGCGGACTGCTCGCCGCGATGCGCCGGGGAGATACGGTGGGCATCCTGATGGATACCAATATGACACCACCGCAGGGCGTGTTCGTACCGTTTTTCGGTGTTCCGGCCTGTACGGGGTCGGGGCTGGCGCGAGTGGCGCTGCGGACCGGCGCAGCGGTGCTGCCGGGGTTTCTGGTGTGGGAGCCCGGCGAAAGGAAGTACGTGCTGCGCTTCGCCGCGGAGATTCCCCTGGTGCGCAGCGGCGACGATGAAGCCGACACGGAGGAGAATACGGCGCGGTTCACGGCAGCCATTGAAGATTTCGTGCGGCGCTACCCGGATCAGTGGCTGTGGGTGCATCGGCGCTGGAAGACGCGCCCGCCGGGGGAGGAGCCGGTGTACTGACGATGGGTCACGGCATGACGGCTGGGCAGCTTTGAAGTTAAGGCGC
Organism: uncultured Acidobacteriota bacterium; assembly: GCA_963825195.1. Classification (GTDB taxonomy): domain Bacteria; phylum Acidobacteriota; class Terriglobia; order Terriglobales; family Acidobacteriaceae; genus Palsa-343. Next base: position 2,129,461 of record CAWGSD010000001.1, on the reverse strand, counting down.
GCTCTGGGGCTTGTTCAGGTCCGCCTCTGCATCCGTCGTCGTCAAAATCAGCATGACACCGGGGATGAGGCGAATATTTTCTCCTGAGCCGGTCAGCTTCGAAGCACCGTCCGGAGTGGTTGCAAGGGTGAGTTTTACGTTGGGGATGCGCAGGACGACTCCGGGATCGACGCTGGCGGGTGCGGTGGGCAGATTGGCATCGGCGCTCTGCTGGGCGACGCGCGAATCCACCTGGCTGATCTGTTTGGCTCCGTGAACCTCCTGCGGCATGGAACCAAAGAGAGGCTGGTTCGGATCCGCATTGGTGCCAATGATTTCGACAACCATGAATGGCAGCGAAACCTTGCCTTTCTTCAAACAGTCGGCAGCGTCGAAGACCAGAGTCAGGGATGAGGTCTTGTCGGTTTTGGAAGCTTTGGTCACATCGGCAATGTGTCCGTAAACTTTGGCATCCTTGACGATGGTGCACGCCGGGGATTGCCAGTTATCCAACGCCGTGGCGGAAAAGCTGCGGCCGGGCTTGATGCTGCCGGCATCGAGCCAGTTCTGCAGGCTCACGATGACAAAAGAAATAGGAGGAGCGGGGGCATTGTCAGCAGCGTCCTGGGCGCAGGCTGGACGTTCACCCAGACCGGCAGAGACGACCAAAAGCAAAAGCGCACTCCGATAAATAGTCCGACAAACAAACAATCCGGGTCTGTTTCCCATACGAGTCCTCGGTGTGGTGATCGGTGCAGCGAGGGAAGGGTATCACCAGTCCGGCAAATGGCGGGAGGACCTTTTGTAACCCGAGATTACGCGCGGGTATGGATTCAGTCGGCGGCCGCTGGCCGGTTCGGCGATTTACCCGGCCCTGGGTCGTGGAAGCCCGGGGATGTTGCATCGCCAGGTGTCGACGGCAGATTTTCGTCGAAGCCATCCGGGGATGTCCAGCCAGGCAATTCCTGGCTGCCGTAGATGAGCCGCACCCCGCTGTTGAAGGTGATGTAGCTCCAGATCCACTGCGACATGACGGCGAGGCGGTTGCGGAAGCCAATGAGGAAATAGATGTGGACGGTGAGCCAGGTGATCCAGGCGAGGAAGCCGCTCCAGTGGGCTTTGAACGGCCACTTGACATTGGCGACGGCGGCCTGGCGTCCGATGGTGGCCATGTCGCCCTTATCAAAATAATGAAAGGGGCGGCGGGGCTGGTGGTTGAGGTCGGCTTCGATGGTGCGGGCGACGTAGTCACCCATCTGCATGGCGGGTTGGGCGACGCCGGGAACCTGATGGCCGTCCTGCTCGAAGTGGGCCAGGTCGCCGCAAACGAAGATGTCGGAATGGCCCGGAGGGTTCAGGGTGTTGTCGACCAGGACGCAGCCGCGTTTGTCGGTAGGCACGCCGAGTAGCTTGCCCAGGGGAGAGGCCTGGACACCTGCGGCCCAGAGGGTGACGACGGCTTCGATACGCTGACGTCCGGCGATCACCAGGCCGGGCTGGACGTCGGTAACGCGGACGCCATCCATCACTTCCACGCCGAGTTCCCTGAGCTGGTCCTCGGCTTTGCGGGAGAGATCCTCGGGATAGGCGGAGAGCACGCGATTCTCACCTTCGATAAGGATGACCCGGGCTTTGCTGGGATCAATATGGCGAAAATCGTGTTGCAGGTAGTGGCGGCTGATGTCGCGGATGGCGCCGGCCAGTTCAACACCGGTGGGGCCTCCCCCGATGACCACGAAGTTTAGAGGCGGATGCGAACCGGTTTCGAGCATGCGGCGCTCGGCCAGCTCAAAGGCAAGCAGGACGCGGCGGCGGATTTCAATGGCATCTTCGATGGTCTTGAGGCCGGGAGCGAAGTGGGCCCACTCATCGTGGCCGAAGTAGGAGTGGGTCGCGCCGGTGGCCAGCATGAGGTAGTCGTACTGGATTTCCGCACCGCTGCTGAATATCACCCTGCGATGGTCCAGGTCGAAGCCGGTCGCTTCGTCCATAAGGACCTCAGTGTTGGCGTTGCCGCGGACAATGGTGCGGATCGGCGATGCAATGTCCGCCGGAGAGAGCACGGCGAGCCCCACTTGATAGAGCAGAGGCTGAAAGGTGAAGTGGTTGCGGCGGTCTACCACAGTGACATCGACGGGCATTTTGCCCAGGGCTTTAGCTGCGTGGGTCCCGGCAAAACCAGCTCCGATGATCAGGACCCGAGGGCGTCGCGTGCTCTGGTCAGTGGCCATGAATCGGTTGGTCTCCTAAAGGAGAGATGCGCGCCGGGAAAAAATGATGGTAATCAGTTGCGTAACGCGCCATAGGCGGCGGCCAGCAACACAGCCGACGCGCTAATGCAGCCGACCAGGCCCGCCACATGGCGGAAGGCCCATCCGGTGAGGACCGCGGAGAGAAAGTAGGCGGCGAGAACGGTGGCCTGCAGGACGAAACGCTCCTCGAAGCGAGATCTCTCGCGCTCCACACGCGGATTGCCGATACCCAGCAGGGTAAGGCCGTTGACCATGGTAGTCCAGGTGCCGGTGATATAGGTGGTGACAACGCCGGGAATGCGCAGTTGGACCATGGCGCCGCTTTGCAGACCGATGGCCGCCGCCACACAGGCGAGGAGGATGAGCGAGGCACGAGGGCCGGGATTGTAGCCGATGGCGATCCAGGCGATTTCGGAGCCGATGAGCAGGAGAGCCTCGAGAAAGAGGCTCCACGATACCGATTTGGACCAGACCGAGCCCGGCTCCACGTCATGCGTGAGCAACGTGCCGATGGTAACGCCTGTGCAATAGCAGACTAGCGAGAGAAGAGGGTGCAGGAAGTCTCCCTGGAGGTGAAAGACGGAGACGCCGAGCAGCACGGTGTTGCCGGTCATATTAGCGACGAAGGCATGACCGATGCCGAAATAGCTCCAGCCGTCGGCCGAGCCGGAGGCTATGCCCAGCAGCACCAGCAATCCATCCCGTTCGGAAGTTCGCACAAGCTGCTTGGATGCAGGCCGGCGGCATGTATTACAAACAGAGCAGGAAAGAGCTTCAATCCTCTTGCGGAGCGTAAAGCACGGAGTACAATACCCCCACCCTGTTTGAAAATTGAAACTTTTATGAAGTTTCAACGCGCCTCCGGCCCCCCTCCGAAGGACCTGCTGGTCTTTCATAACGTGGCGCGTGCGCTGACCGCCCAGCTGGATCTGGATTCGGTTCTGCACGCCGTCATGGGGCAGATGGAGCAGTATTTCGAGCCTGAGCAGTGGTCGCTGCTGATCATGGACGAACCGCGGCAGGAGTTGTTTTACGCCGTCGTGGTGGGCCACACCGAGGCGGATCTCCGCGATGTGCGGGTGAAGGTCGGCCAGGGACTGGCGGGGTGGGTGGCGCTGCACGGGGAGACGCTGATCATTCCTGAATCCGCGGACCAGCCACGGCCGGAGGAGCCGGGGCGGCATTTTCGCATCCGCTCGGCGATCTGCATGCCGCTGATCTCGCGGCAGAAGGTGCTGGGGGTGATCCAGCTGTTCAACTGCCGGGCAGAGACGCTGGCTGACGAAACCATCTCCTTCCTGCACCTGCTGTGCGATTACGGAGCGATCGCCATCGAGAATGCGCGCGCGGTGGAACGCATCCAGGAGCTGACCGTCACCGACGACTGCACCGGGCTCTACAACCAGCGCCAGCTCTACCGGCTGCTGGAGAAGGAGCGCGAACACGCGCGCGCAACCGGGACGCAGTTCAGCCTGATCTTTATCGACCTCGACTACTTCAAGCGCGTCAACGACGAGCATGGACATCTGGCGGGCAGCCGGCTGCTGGCGGATTTCGGTCAGGCGGTGCGCTGCGAAGTGCGCGCCTGCGACGCAGTTTTCCGCTATGGCGGAGACGAGTTCATCGTACTGCTGCACGAGCGGGGCCGGGCAGAGGCGGAAGGGGTGGCGCGTCAAATGCACCGCACGCTGCGCGACCGAGTGTTCGGCGTGAATGGCCACCTGGAGCTGAAGATTCGCGCCAGCTATGGGGTGGCGACGTGGCCGGACGACGCGGAGCAGGTGCATGACTTGATCCATCGCGCGGATGCGGCGATGTATCGGGTGAAGGCCTCGACGCGGGATGGTGTGGCGGTCAATTCGCGGGAGGGGTGAAGGTGCCGGTGCGGCGTCTGCGATTTCTGCGGGAGAGGTTCAGCCGAAGCGGGCGCGGCCGACATTCTGGCGGAAATCCTGACCCGCCATGTTGATGGGCACGCACATCTCGGCCAGGCGGGAGCGCATGCGTTCGCCGATGCGGTCGCCCAGGGTTTCCTCACGCGTGGCGCGGCCGGCACCGCTGCCATTGCCGGTGACGCTGCCAGGGGGCAGGTCGGGGTAGTTCGTGGTGATGAGGGTGGTGCGCTTGTCGTTGTAGCGGGTGTTCAGGACGAGAGCCACGGTGTCCCACACCCAGTCGGTCGGTTTGGCGGCGCCTAATTCATCAAGAACCAGCACCTCGGCATCGAAGACGGGCCTGAGGATCTCCATCTCAGTAGTGGCGACCTGCGGGTTGTAGGAGTGCTGGATCTCTTTGAGGAGCTCGCGGTAGTCGCAGAAGAGGCCGTGGACACCTTTCTCGGCGATGAGCGCCTGCAGGATGCCGACGGCGAGATGGGTTTTGCCCACGCCGATGGAGCCGGTGAGCAGGAGGCCGCGGCCGGCGGTGGTCACGGGGTAGGCATCCACAAAACTGCGGGCTGTCAGGTAGGCTTTGGCGAGAGAGGGATCAGCTCCAAAGAAGTTGGGGTCATAGCTGTCGAGCGAGCAGTGCTCGTAACGGGCGGGGATGGAAGCGCGCCGAAGCAGCTTCGCGATGCGCTGCTCGGCCTGGCATTCGCAGGGCTCGACGGCGCGGCCGCCGCCGGGACGGGGCAGTACCCGGACGCCCAAACCACCGCACCTGGGACATTCGCTGGCCATCGGAAGACTAGTATCGCAGGTCGGGGCGGGTGGAAAAGCGGGCAGGAGTGTGGAGGAGGGAGTGAATTGACCAGGAGCGGATCCTGAGGAATTCCGCACAGTAGGGATCTCGGAATGATGGTATATCCGCGGCATCGTGAGGGGGTCGAGGAGCGCGCTGAGCGGCATTGCGGCGTCCCCGGGGAGCTGATAGCGTGGGCGGGTGACCTCCGAAGCGGAACGCATTGTCGGTCTCTACCAGCGCCATGCGGCTGCGTGGGACCGGCTGCGGAGTCCGGGAAGCTTATTTGAGAAGCCGTGGCTGGACCGGTTCCTGGCGCTGCTGCGTCCGGGAGCAACAATCCTCGACATGGGTTGCGGTGCGGCGCTGCCCATTAGTGGCTATCTGATCCGGAGTGGCTATGCCGTGACCGGGATCGACTCTTCGCCGCCGCTGATCGAGCTGTGCCGGAAGCGGTTTCCGGAGCAGGAGTGGATGGTCGCTGATATGCGCACGCTCTCTGTGGGGCGGCGATTCGAGGGTATCCTGGCGTGGGATAGCTTTTTCCATTTGTCTCCGGAGGATCAGCGGACGATGTTTCCTGTCTTCGCGGAACATGCGGAGCCGCAGGCTGCGCTGATGTTTACCAGCGGACCGCGGCATGGGGAAGTACTGGCGACCTTTGACGGCGAGCCGCTGTATCACGGCAGCCTGGACGCGGACGAATACCGCGCCCGGCTGGATGCATGTGGATTCGAGGTGGTGGAGCACGTGGCAGAGGATCCGGCCTGCGGGGAACACACGATCTGGCTCGCCCGGGCACGATAAGACATATGCAGCACCATCGGTTACCTTTGCGGCTGCGCCGCCGCGATATATGATGGGGAATCGGATGGACTGATTCCGGCATCCGGCCCACCCAAAGGTTTCTCTCAGCTTCAGTTCAGAGGTTTCAGCAGGTGAGAGGAAAGGTGTGTGCAGCACCTTTGTGAATCAGAGATGAAAGGAAAGCAGGCATTCCGGTGACCCAGGCAAAATCGGCAGTGGTAGTGGGCGCTCAGTGGGGCGATGAAGGCAAGGGCAAGATTGTCGATGTGTTGTCGGAGCGATTCTCGGTGGTGGCGCGCTATGCGGGCGGCCATAACGCCGGACACACGGTGATTATCGACGGGCAGAAGTTCATCCTGCAGCTGGTGCCCTGCGGGGTGCTGCGGCCGGGATGCCGCGGCGTGATCGGGAACGGTGTGGTGCTCGACCCCATGGCCTTTCTGCAGGAGACGGGCCGGCTGCGGGACATGGGCATCGACGTGGACAGCCGCCTGTTTGTTTCCAATCGCGCCCAGGTGATCCTGCCTTACCACCGCATGATCGAGCTGGCTGCGGAGAGCGCGCCTGGCCGCAAGAAGATCGGCACGACCAGCCGCGGCATCGGTCCGGCCTATGAAGACAAGATGGCGCGCAACGGGCTGCGAGTGGTGGATCTGCTCCATCCCAGTCTGCTGAAAACTCACATTGAGAATGCCTGCCACGAGAAGAACGCGATTGCGCATGCCCTGTTTGGCACGGAGCCGCTGGACCCGGCGCAGATGTTCGAGGAATACGCGGAGGCTGCCGAGAAGATCCGCCCCTTCGTGACCGACACCGCGCTTCTGCTGAACCGCGCGCTGGGCGAGGGACGGAGTGTGATGTTTGAGGGCGCGCAGGGCACGATGCTGGACATCGACCATGGTACTTATCCCTATGTGACTTCTTCTTCAGCAGCTGCCGGCGGCGCATCGACAGGCACGGGGGTTGGCCCGACCCGCATCGGCACCGTCATTGCGGTCACCAAGGCGTACGTCACGCGCGTGGGCGAGGGTCCGTTTCCCACGGAGATCCACGACGCGTCCGCTGATCTCCTGCGGGCTCGGGGGCAGGAATATGGCGCGGTGACGGGGCGGCCGCGGCGCTGCGGGTGGCTGGATCTGCCGCTGCTGCGGTATTCGAACCAGATCAATGGGGCGGACTGGCTGGTAGTAACCAAGCTGGACGTGCTGGATGATCTGGACGAAATTCCTGTCTGCACCGGATATGAGGTCGACGGCAAAGCGTGCGATACGATGCCGGCCGACGTGAGCGGGATCGAATCGATTCGCCCGGTGTACACCAGCCTGGCTGGCTGGAAGGAATCCACGGTAGGGGCGCGCAGCTCCGAGGATCTGCCGCGGCGGGCGCAGGTGTACCTGAAATTCATGGAGCGGGAGTCGGGCGCACGAATCGGCATCGTCTCCACCGGGCCGGATCGCGATCAAAGCTTCGAGTTGCCGGAATTTCGTGAAGAGATGCGGCGGATTAGTGGACAATAACCATCAAACGAACCTCGCAGGACCGTACCACCACGAGACTCTATGATTAGCTTTACCGTCCGCATGAAATTCCGCTCCGAGGACCGGGAGCGCGTGGCCGAAATGCTGACCATTTTGGCCCATGCCTCGCGCGAGGAGCCCGGCTGCGTGACCTATCTGCCGCACACCGTGGAAGGGGAACCTGACACGGTGGTCATTTACGAGCAATACCGCGACGAGAAGGCACTGGAGGCGCATCGGGGCACAAAACACTTTAAGGACTGCGCGGTGGGAGGCCTCTACCAGATGATGCTGGAGCGGCAGGTGGAGAATCTAACCTCGGTGGCCTGACATGAGACACCCGGCGGTGAGAGGCGTCTGAGAGAATAGCGGGCAAACGCGGTGCGCCGAAACGCATCGCAACAGAGGTTGCGCGCGGGCATGAGATTGTTGCGGCGAATGCGCAGGTTCCAGCTGTTTCTCTTTGACGCGCTGCTCCGGTGCGGGCTACCATCGCGTACGAACATGCGCCGCCATTTCGACTGCGCTCTTCGCACGAAGCGGGTCCCGCAAGCTCTCGCCACACTCCTGGCGCTGATGTTGTGCCATCCGGCGCTGGCGCTGCCGCACCATGACCGCGGCGTGCACAAGGAGATCGAGGCGCTGGAGCAGCAGTGGCAGCAGGCCATCGTCAACAATGACGTTTCGCAGATGGACCGCCTGCTGGCCGACGATTACATCGGCATCGCCTCCAACGGCACGGTGGAAAACAAGGCGCAGGAGCTGGCCCAGCGGCGGGCGGGCACTGTCCGCATCACGAAGCTCGATCTGAGCGACGTCCACATTCGGATTTACGGGGATACGGCTGTGGTCACGTCGGTCGCCGATCTGGTGGGAACCAATGGCGCCAGCGATATCAGCGGCGAATATCGCTACACGCGTGTGTACACCCGGCGATTGGGGCACTGGAAGATCGTGAGCTTCGAAGCCAGCCGCATGCACGATGTAGACGCACGGGCGAAGAAATAGGACAGGCTGGGGGCATGGATGCCGGGATTTGCCCGGTCACCAGGGTGCGGGCGGCTATTCGGTGCGGAGAGCAGTCATGGGATCGACGCCGGCGGCACGGCGTGCGGGCAGATACGCAGCCAGCAGGCCGCAGACCAGCAGCACGAGGGCAGCTCCGGCGAGGGTCCAGCCGTCGTGAGCGCTGACTCCGTAGAGAAAGCCGCGGACGAGGTGGCCTGAGGCCCAGGCCAGCGCGGTGCCAATGATGACTCCGGTCAGCAGCATGACCGCGGCCTGGCGCAGCACCATCCAGAGAAGATTGCCGCGCTGCGCGCCGAGGGCGATGCGCACGCCCAGCTCGCGCGTTCGCTGGGTGACGACGTAGGCAAGGAGCCCGTAAAGACCCGCAACGCAGAGCAGCAGGGCCGATCCGCCGAAGATTTCGAGCAGATGTGCGGCCAGACGCTGACTGCCGTAGGAGTCTTCGACGATCTGATCCATGGTGGTGATTGTGGCATCGGCCAGCTCCGGACTGGCCTGGCGGAGGATGTCACGGATCTCGGGAATGATTGCGGACGTCGGCTGTTCGGTGCGGACGGCCAGTTCCATAGCAATTCCTTCCGTGACCTCGTAGAAGTTGCTGTCCGGGGTGATCTGGGGAATAGCGACTTCCACTTCAGGCGAAGGTGGTCCGGAGATGCGGCCCTGGCGCTCGTCGGCAACAATGCCGATGATTCGGGAGGGGGCGTTCTTTCGAAGACTGATGAGGTTTGTTCCGAGGACTGCGTCAGGATTGTTTTTGTCCGGTGAGTGCAGTCGGGCAAACGCCTCATTCACGACGACGGCCGGCTGTGAAGTGGGCGTGTCCTGGCGGTTGAAGTAGCGGCCCGCTGCCATATGAAAGTCAAAGACCCGCTGGACCTCGGGAGTAACGGCCTTGAAGAGCGAGCCGATGCGATCGTCGCCGGAGAGGGTGAGGCTGACCAGGAAATTCCGGCTGAGAGGGACGTCGGTCATGAGGCCGGCGCTTTCCACACCATGGAGGTGCTGAACGCGCTCGAGCAGGGGCTGGTACAGATCCCGGGTCATGTTCCGGCCGGTGAAGCGGTAAGAAGGAATGCTGAGGGTCGCAACCAGAATGTGGTCGGTGCGGTAGCCGAGCGGTGCATGACGCAATGTGTAGATCGTGCGCAGCAGCAGACCGCAGACCACCAGGAGGGTGAGGGATATAGCGATTTCGGCGGCCACGAGGGTTCCGCGCAGGCGGTTGTGGCGGCGAAGCGTGCCGGTCTGCAGGCCGCCTTGTTTGAGAGCCGGCTCGATAGGGGCGCGTACGGCGAGCAGGGCGGGCCAGATTGCCGCCAGCAGCGCGGAGACAAGGGTCATGCCGAGCAGCGCCGCCAGTATCCATGTGTCGGGCGTGGCTGGCGCGGGCAGCGGCACATGCTGGGCGAGCTCATGCTGGAGTAGTTTTACGGAACAGAGAGCGAGGCCAATGCCGAGCGCCCCTGCCAGTCCACTGAGCAGCAGGGCTTCGACGATCATCTGCTGCACTACGCGCCAGCGGTTCGCGCCGAGAGCCCGGCGCATGGCCATCTCCCGCTGCCGCGCCATGCTGCGCGCCAGCAGCAGGTTGGTTACATTCAGGATGGCGATGAGCCACAGCAAAGCGGAGGCGCCCAGGAGCGCGAGCAGAGCTTTCCGGGTGTCGGCGTCGACGAGGGTGTCGGAGTAACGCTGAATTTTGACTGCGCTGTGATCCTGGCGCATATCGGCTTTGGGATATTGCGCGCCAAGCCGCTTCTGGATCACGGCCATCTCCGCGCCAGCGCTGCGCAGGGTGACGCCTGGCCGCAGCCTGGCGAGCACAAAATAGCTCGCGAGCTTGTCGCCGCGCTCGCGATCCTCTTTGCCCAGCTGAATGGGAAGCCAGACCTGGGAGATGTTGGACGCGCCAACGGGATACCGGAACCAGGGGGGCATCACACCGGCCACGGTATAGGGCGCGCCATTGATCTTCACCACTTTGCCCAGGACGCTGCGGTCTCCGCCAAAGGCCTGCTGCCAGACAGCATTGCTCAGCACGATGGTTCCGGCATTTTTCCCCGGGGCGAAACCGGGCGTGTCGGGCAGAAAGGCACGCCCGAGCAGGGGACGCGCTCCGAGCAGCTGAAACATGTTGGCGCTGATCTGCTCAGCATCGATCTGCAGGGACGATGTCCTGCCTTCCAGAAAATTTCGTCCCTCTACACCGGACGAGTAGGCGATCTGGTCGAAAGACCGGCTTTGCTTCGTCCACTGCTCGATATCGAGCCAGGGGAGCGGCCATACGCCTTTGCCGTGGCGATCCACTTCCTCAATCTGCACGAGACGACCAGGATCGCGGTAGGGAAGCGGCTGGAGCAGGATATGATCGACCACGGTAAACATGGCAGTGGCAGCAGCGATGCCGAGGGCGAGGGTGCCGATGACGGAGACAGAGAATGCCGGTGAACGGCGCATCTGGCGCTGCGCATAGGCGAGGTCGCGGCGCAGATTCTCGAGGAATGGCCAGCCTTCGCGGAGGCGAACATTTTCGCGAACCTGCGTTAACCCACCGAAGGAGCGGCGCGCGGCCACGCGGGCTTCCTCGGCGGAGAATCCCTGGCGGCGGAATTCTTCCGCGGCCAAGTCGAGGTGCGACTGCAGCTCTTCGTCGAGCTCGCGATCGAGAGCGGCGCGGCGGAAGTGAGAAAGCCCGCGACCTAGAAAAGTGCATGCACGGGTGAGCCATGCGGAGAGAAACGACACAGGGACCTCCTACTCGGTGCGCAGAGCGGTCATGGGATCGACGCCGGCGGCGCGGCGCGCGGGCAAATATGCGGCAAGCAGTCCGCTGGCCAGCAGCAGGAGCGCGGCTCCGGCGAGGGTCCAGCCATCGTGAGCGCTGACTCCATAGAGGAATCCGCGGACGAGGCGGCCTGAGACCCAGGCGAGAGCCGTTCCGATGGCGACTCCGATGAGCAGCATGACGGCAGCCTGGCGCAGGACCATCCAGAGAAGATTGCCGCGCTGCGCGCCGAGAGCGATGCGCACGCCCAGTTCACGCGTGCGCTGGGTGACGACGTACGCGAGCAGGCCATAGAGACCGGCGACGCAGAGCAGCAGGGCCGAGCCACCGAAGATTTCGAGCAGATGGGCGGCGAGACGCTGGCTGCCATAGGAGTCTTCGACGATCTGATCCATAGTGGTGATGGTGGCGGTGGCCAACTCAGGGCTGGCGTGGCGAAGGATGTCGCGAATCTGCGGGATCATCTGCGCAGTGGGCTGCTCGGTGCGGATGGCAAGATCCATGGCGATGGTGGCCGGTCCATAGATCGTCGCCTGGGGATCGATCTGGCAAAGGCAGACTTCCACTTCGGGTTGGGAGGCTTGGGCAATCGTCCCCTGGTGCTCGTTGTTGAGGATGCCGATGATGTGCGCCGGCACATTTTTGCGGGTGCTCCAGAATTTTGTCCCGATGAGCGATGAGGGATCGTGTTTGTCGGGCGCGTAGAGGCGGGCGAAGGCGGGATTAACGACGGCGACGGGCTCGGAGGTCGGGGTATCGCTGCTGTCAAAGAAGCGGCCGGCGAGCATGGGGAAGCCGAAGATGCGCTGGATATCAGGGCTCACCGGTTTCAGCCTGGCGGCCACATTGTTGCCGTTCATGCGCAGCGTCAGAGCGATATTGAACGTCTGGCCGAGAGGGACTTCGCTCATCAGCCCCGCGGCTTCGACGCCGTGCTGATGCTGCACCCGATCGAGCAGCGGATTGTAGAGGTCGGCGACCATGTTTTTGCCGGAGAAGCGCCAGGAGGGCAAGTTGAGGCTGGCGACCAGGACGTGGTCGGTACGGAAACCCAGCGGGACGCGGCGCAGCGTGTAGATGGTGCGCAGCAGCAGGCCGCAGGCGACCAGCAGGGTGAGGGACATGGCGACTTCGAGCGCGACCAGAGCGCCGCGCAGGCGGTGATGGCGACGTCCGGAGCCAGCTTGCTGGCCGCCCTGCTTCAGCGCGGGCTCGATGGGTGCACCGACCGCCACGAGTGCCGGCCACGCGGTGGAGATCAGGGCGGAAAGCACGGTGAGGCCGCAGAGCACAGCGAGGATAGTGGGGTTCACGCGCGCCGAGAGGTCGAGGTTGAGGTGAATGGGTCGAGCGCTCTCGGCCAGATGAATGCCGGCAACGGCGAGGCCGACGCCCAGCAGCGCAGCGGCGCTACTGAGCACAAGGCCTTCGGTGACCATCTGGCGGACGACGCGCCAGCGGCTCGCGCCCAGAGCGCGGCGCATGGCGATTTCGCGCTGCCGCGCGGTGCTGCGCGCCAGCAGCAGATTTGTAACATTCACGTTGGCAATTAGCCAGAGCACGCCGGAAGCGGCCAGCAGAGCAAGCAAAGCCTTCTTCAGATCTTTATCAACGAGGGTTTCGCCGTAGCGCTCGAGCACCACGGTGTTGTGCTCTTTGCGCAGATCGGGGTCGGTGTATTTGGGCGCCAGAGTCTTCTGGATAGCGGTCATCTCGGCGCGGGCGGCCTCGGGCGTCACGCCTTTGCGCAGGCGCGCGATGGCTCCATAGTTCATGGCGGAATAGTTGCGGGTCTGATCGACTGTGCTGAGTTGAATAGGGACCCAGACCTGGTCGAGGTCGGTGGTGTTCCATGGGTAGGAGAAGCCGCGCGGCATCACGCCGATGACGGTGTACGGATTGCCGTTGATGTGCACGACCTTGCCGAGCACGCTGGTTTGTCCACCGAAAGCTGTCTGCCAGACGGCGTAGCTGAGGACGATGGAGGCGTTATCTTTGCCTGAAGCAAACCCCGGCGTTTCGGAGAGGAAGCTGCGGCCGAGCAGAGGGGTTACGCCGAGGACCGAAAACAGATTGGAGCTGGCGGTGATTCCGCTGATCTGGAGCGCGTCGGTATTGCCCTCGAGATAACTGCGGCCGTTCATTGTGCCGTTAAAGGCGATCTGCTCGAAGGAATGGCTGCGCTTTATCCAGGCTTCGATGTCGAGCCAAGGCACATCCTGGGCTCCTTTGCCGGTGCTGTCGCCCTCGTGCAGAATGACGAGGCGGCGAGCGTTGCGATAGGGAAGCAGCCGCAGCAGCACGTGATCGACGACGGTGAACATGGCAGTTGCAGCGGCGATGCCGAGAGCGAGGGTGCCGATGACGGAGGCGGCAAAGCCGGGCGAGCGGCGCATCTGGCGCAGCGCATAGGACCAATCGCGGCGGAGATTTTCAAGGAAGGGAAAGCCTTCATGAAGGCGGACATCCTCGCGGGTCTGGGTAACGCCGCCAAACGAGCGTAGAGCGGCGGTGCGCGCTTCTTCCGCAGAGAGGCCGCGGCGGCGATGCTCTTCCGTGGCCAGGTCGAGATGGGACTCGAGTTCCTCGTCGAGTTCGCGGTCGAGGGCGCGGCGGTGGAGAGGAGCAAGGAAGCGGCTGGCGAGCGTACGGAGGCTGCCCAGAAGATTGCGTGCCATATTCACCTCCCGGTGGTGGCAGCGAGAAAGCGCGCCATGGTGGCGGCAATGCGCTCCCAGCTTTGAGTTTCCTGGGCAATCTGTGCCTTGCCGGATGGGGTGAGCGCGTAGTAACGGGCGCGGCGGCCATTGTCCGATGTGCCCCACTGGGCGCGTATCCAGCCTTTCTGGCGGAGGCGGAGCAGGGCGGGGTAAATGGTGCCCTGATTCATGCTGAGGGTTTGGTCGCTGATCTGCTCGATGCGGCGGGCGATGCCATAGCCATGCAGCGGCCCCATCGACTCGATCGTTTTGAGCACCATCAGGTCGAGGGTGCCCTGCAGTACATCGGCCTTGCTCACGGGTTCTCCTGTAGGCGATCAACAGATAACCTGTTTCCAGTTGAATGTCAACAGGGCGGCCTTTTGCGGTCGTGGCATTGCACCAGAGAAAGGGCGGCCGGCGGGGCCGCAGCGATTCCCGAACGACGGCCGGCGAAGGGGGCGGCGCGGCGCGAGAACCGCAATTTATGCGGGTTTCGGCGCACCCTGGCGCGAAGGGGCGGCGCTCTGCTTGCTGGTATTCGGGGGTGGGTTACTGTAGACTGATGGATGCCCAGCGAGGGTCGGTCGGGAGGTGTGGTTCTTTGGCGGAAGTTCGCGTACAGGAAGGCGAGCCGCTTGAAAATGCGTTGCGCCGCTTCAAACGGAAGGTGCAGCAGGAAGACATTATCAAGGAAGTAAAACGTCATTCCTTCTACCTCAAGCCGGGCGAAAAGCGTCGGGTCAAAGAGGCGCTGGCACGGAAACGGAATCGCAAGAAGGCTCGTAAAGAGCAGGATTAACCCGCCTCCCCAATCGCAGCACAGCGAAGGTCGTGGCCGGTGCAGGCGAAAAATTTCCATGCGCCGAGCCGTTTCTTTTCGGGGTAAAGTGATTGGGACAGCGGCAGTAAGTTCGCGGGCCGGTCTGTTCCGGTTCCCCAGAATTCGGGAACAGACCAACTCCGGGCAGACCCAGCTCGTCTGACGGACAGTTTTCATAGTCTCCAGCGCGCCTCGCTCGCGCACCGGAGACGGGCAGGCCGGCAAGCAGGATCTCTTCGCACTCCGTTCCCACGAGCGGACATTCCGGCTGCGGCCGGTGTAGTTTTTTTCGCCGCATTTCAGCCGCGGCTATGCATGACGGGAGATGTTCGCATCGGAACCCCGGTGCTCAGGGTTGAATCGCATTCCCCCGGCGATCATCCTGCCGGATTCGATCCGGACATTCCTGGTCGTGCTGTAAGGGCCCCTATCCAAACGGAAGTACCACTGCCGGAAATCTCTCCGGCGTGTCGCAGCAAGCGGGCAGCTCCTGGAACAAAGCCACAGGAACCTGCCGTGACGATCCGGGCGCGCCGAGACGTTTGGCGCTGTTTGAGTCGGTGCTTCGGGCGAAGGCGAGGGAAGCGGATGGAGTTCGTCGACAAGATTCTGAAATGTGTGGACTGCGGAAACGATTTCGTTTTCACGGCGGGAGAGCAGCTTTTCTTCTTCGACAAGCAGTTCAAGAACGACCCCAAACGGTGCAAACAGTGCAAGGCCAAGCGGGCCTCAGGCTCAGGCTCCGCGCGTCCTGAGACGCGCACCGTCTGTTCGGAATGCGGGACGGAGACAACCGTTCCCTTCAAACCTACTCAGGGCCGTCCGGTATTGTGCCGCAGCTGCTTCCAGCAGCGGCGGACGATGAGCCAGGCGAGCTAGGGCTGTTCCAAACTGCCATTCAAAGTGCCTGGGGCGCTGCCGTCTCTGAAGCTCGGGGGAAGAACTGTGGGTCCCGAGCGGAAAGCCGAGCGGCAGCATCCGGGCTGCGGCATTCGGATTGCTGAGCGGCACTCCTTCTGAGATTCGATTCCAGAGGAGCTCGTGGTGTGTTCCGGCGAGCGATTCACTCCGAGCGCAGGGCCTTGATGGGATCGATGGAAGCCGCGCGGCGCGCCGGCAGCAGTGATGCCGTGAGGGCGAGCAGCAGAAGCAACAGGGCCGCCGAAACCAGCACCGATGGATCGAGTGCGCTGACCCCGAAGAGCATGGAGCCGAGCAGACGCGAAGCAGCGAAGGCTCCGGCGACCCCGAGGACGCAGCCCGCGCCGGCCAGCTTGGCCCCGGAGGTCAGCACCAGCCGGACGATGGCGGAGCGTTGCGAGCCCAGAGCCATACGGATGGCGAGTTCCTGCATGCGCTGCGCAACGCTGAAGGCGATGACGCTATAGATGCCGAGGATCGCGAGCAGCACGGCAGCTCCGGCAAAGGATGAAATCAGCACCGTGTTAAAGCGGCGGGGAGCTTCGCTCTCGCTGATGGCGTGCTCCATGGTCTCGACCTGATTCAGCGGGAGCTGGGGGTCCATGGAGTGGACGGTGGCGCGCAGGGAATTCTCCATCTGCTCAGGCGGCAACGAGGTACGCAGGGCGACGAAGCCGCTGTTGCCGTTCAGATCGGTGGGCGAGCCCAGGCTGCCGAAAAAGGTTTCGGCCTGATCGATGGCGATGTAGCACTGCTGGCGGTCCGGGACATCGGGCGAGCCTTCCTTGACGTCAGCAACTTCGCCGATGACAGTCGCCCAGGGAGTCTGCATTTCCGGCGTGCCGATGCGCATGCGCTTGCCGATGGGATCCTGGCCGGGCCAGGACTGATCGGCGAGGGCTTTGTTGACCACGATGACCAGCTGCGAACCGGCTTTGTCGGCGGGCGTGAGAAGGCGACCGCGGAGCAGCGGTGTACCCATCGCCTGGAAGTAGTCGCCTTGCACCTGGATCATGGTGGCGAGGTCGATGGTGCCGGGTTTGGGAGGGACGTAGCCCTCTGCGACGATGGCGGAGTTCCCGTAAGTGCCGTTGGCAGGTAGGAAGGACGTAAGGCCCACGCTCTCGACGCCGGGCAGAGCCTGCAGGCGGCGCAGCAGCTCCTGATTGAACTGATCGACAGCGGCCTGGCTTTCGTATTGCTTGCGGGGAAGCGAATAGGACGCAACCAGGGAGTGGTCTGGCCGATAGCCGGGATTGACGGCGCGCATCTTTTCATAGCTGCGCAGGAGCAGGCCGGAGGCGGCGAGCAGCACCATGGCGATGGCGATCTCCGAGATGACGAGGCTGGAGCGCAGACGAGCGTGGCCGCCGCCCGCGCTGCCGGTGCGGCCGCCTTCTTTCAGGGTGTCGTTGAGGCTGGTCCGCATGGCGGCGAAGGCGGGTACGACGCCGCACAAGACTCCGGTGGCGATGGCCAGGGCGAGCGCGAAGGCTGCGACCATCCAGTCAAGGCCGATGTTGCCGACCAGAGGGAGCGTCTCCGGGAGCAGGCTTGCGCCAAGTCGAAGGGCCACAGCGGCGAGGATGAGGCCGACGACGCCTCCGGTGACGCTCAGAGTAAGGCTTTCGAGCAGCGCCTGGCGCAGGAGCCGCGAGGCACTGGCGCCCATGGCGAGACGCACGGCGATCTCGCGACGTCGGCGAATGGCGCGCACCAGCAACAAGCCAGCGAGGTTGGCGCAGGCGATCAGCAGGACCACGGTGACAGCGAGGAAGAGCGTACGCACCAAGGGCCGCGCCTGGGCTACGGTATCGTCCTGTAGGCCGCGCACCACTGGGCTGATGTGCAGGCTGGCCATGAACGCTGGGTAGTTACGCATGGTTTCCTGGGCGACGCGATTCGCGTCCTCACGCGCCTGAGCGGGGGTAATGCCGGGCCTGAGGCGGCCGACCATCTGGTAGCTCCAGTTAGCCTGGGCTCCGCCGGTCAGTTCATCGGGGCGGAAGCTCATGGGAATCCACAGCTCAGTGCGGTTCAGGTGGCCGGGATTCAGGGGGAACTCAAAGCTGCGCGGCATGACGCCGATGACGATGTAGGGCTTGCGATCGAGCAGGATCTTCTGGCCGAGTACATTGCGATCGCGGTGAAAGCGGCTCTGCCAGGTGGCGTAGCTGAGGACCGCGACCTGCTGGTTCTGTTGGTCGTCGGCGTCGGTAATGGCGCGGCCGAGTAGCGGCTGCACACCCAGGGCCGGAAAGACGCCGCCGGTCATGCGGGCTGCATTGACCTGCGCGGGATCGCCGATGCCGGACAGCTCATACGCGGGTTGCGAGTAGCCGCCGAGGCTGGCGAAGCTATGCGTGTCGCGCGCGTAGTTGCGAATATCGGGGCCGGTGACGCCTGCCTCGTTCTGGCCGCCTACCTCGGCGCCCTGGATGGTGTCGGTCAACACGACAAGCCGATCGGCCTGCGGGAAGGGCAGCGGTCGCAGCAGCACACCCTCCACAATGGAGAAGATGGCAGTGGTTGCGCCAATGCCAAAGGCGAGCATCAGCACCGCCGTCGCTGAGAATCCGGGCGACTTGAGCAGGTGACGGACAGCAATGCGCAGGTCGCGCGACAGTGACGACATAAGCTCCTCCAACGGCAAAGTTATGAGCAGACAGTGCACGTCTTCTGCCACATACGCAGGGCGCCGGAGCATGGTTCAGCGGGGAAAACTCAGGGTAGGGAACCAACCGACCTGGAGAGGAGTGTCCGGCAGCGAACGCAGGTGTCCGATTGCAGACGGAGATGAGCCGCCGAAGCCGAGATCAGATGGCAGAGCTGGTCAGACCGGACGGGGGGATCCGGTCCAGAGGAGGCGGGAGTCAGCGGGCGCGGGTTTCAGCCAGCTTGCGCGGCTTTTTTTCGACGGACTGGGCCACGGCGACGGCTTCGAGCTTCTTCTCCGACTCGCGGCGTTTTTTGTCTTCGTGGGAGACGAGCAGGGCCTCGATCTGGCGAAGGAGATCCTGGGTGTTCATGGGCTTCACCAGCATCTTGTCGGTGCTGCCGGTGGCCATCCAGTCGGCATCGGCCGGCGGATAAGCGGTAAGCATAGCAACAGCGGGCCGGTTGGCGGCCTTCTTCGCGGCCGCGGCGACTTCCTGTCCTGCGGTATCGCTTTCCATGCGGAGATCGGTGATTACCATGTGGTACTCGTTATTGCGCAGCCGCAGTTTGGCTTCGCGGGCCGAGGCCGCTGTTTCCACTTCAAAGCCGCTGATTTCGAGCACAGCTTTGAGGGTCAGCAAAATAGCTACATCATCGTCAACAAGAAGAATGCGTCGTTTCATAAATGCTCCTTACGGGACCCGAGAAGACACGAAACCAGGCAATCAGCCGGGAACGTTTGGCGAGGCGTGTTGAAGGACCGACAGCGCCGCCGCCCCCCTCCGTACCGTTGCTACACTAAACAACGTGGCAGAATATCACGTTGAAAACTTCGGCTGCCGGGCAAGCCGATCGGATGGCGAGGCGATTGCCGCCATTCTGCGCCACCGGGGTCTGGACCCCGCCGGCCAACTGGCCACAGCCGATGTGGTTATTGTAAATACGTGCAGCGTGACCGCGGAGGCCGACCGTCAGGCGAGGGCCTGGCTGCGCCGGGTGCGGCGACAGAATCCCGGAGCGCGGGTGATTGTCACCGGCTGCTATGCGCAGCGGGCTCCTGAGGAGCTGGCAGCACTGCCTGAAGTCGACGCGGTGATTGGCAACAGCCACAAGTCGGCGGTAGCGGATCTGGCGGCCCAATTCGCGGCTGAGGCCTCCGCGGCCGGCGGATATGTAACAGATTCGGTGACAGAAGGGCGCGCCGCGAATGCCGCGTTTGTGCCCCTGGCAACGCTGGCCGGCAAGGTTTTGGTGGATGACACGTTCGCGCATGCCGAACTAGCCGCATTGCCCTTTGCCGCAGACGCGCAGCAGACCCGCCCCAATCTGAAGGTGCAGGATGGCTGCGGGAATCGCTGCTCGTTCTGCATCATTCCCACCACGCGGGGGCACAGCCGTTCGGTGCCGCTGGACGCGTGCGTGGACAATGTGCGGCGGTTCGTGGATCAGGGCGGGAAGGAACTGGTCCTCTCCGGCATCAATCTCGGCCGCTGGGGACGCGACCTTGAACCGGTGCAGCGGTTGGAGGAGCTGGTTGCGGCGATCCTGACGCGGACGGCGCTGCCGCGGCTGCGGCTCAGCTCGATCGAGCCAATGGACTGGTCGACGGATTTGCTGGCGCTGTACGGCGAGCATTCAGCCGGCGGGCAGCCCCGGCTGGCGCGGCATACGCATCTGCCGCTGCAGTCGGGATCGGACACCATCCTGCGGCGCATGCATCGGCGTTATCGACCCTGGCACTACGCGGAGCGGCTGGCGGCGATTCGCGCGCTCGTGCCTGATGCGGCGATCGGGGCCGATGTGATGGTGGGCTTTCCGGGAGAGACAGACACGTTGTTTGAGGAGAGTTTCTGCTTCATCGAGGCGCAGCCGTTTACCTATCTGCATCTGTTTCCGTTTTCGGCGCGGCCGGGAACGGCGGCCTGGGAGCTGCACCGGCAGGAGCCGGTACCGGCGGGTGCGGTTCAGGAGCGCATGGCGGCTCTGCGGAGTCTGATGGCGGAGAAGTTCCGGGCCTTCCGGATGAGATTCGTGGGACGGGAGCTCTCGGCGGTGACGATGGATCCGGGTGCGGAAGTGGCGTCCACGGCGGCGATCACGGATAATTTTCTCAAGCTTTCCCTGAAGGGTGCGGTGGCGCCGAACCTTCTGGTCAGCACACGAATCACCGGGCTGAGCGCAGAAGGCCTGTTGGGCACCCGGCTACAGTCGCTGTCCAGTAGCGGCCGGCCTGCCACAGGAACTGCCACCCTGAACAAGGAGACTGGCATCTAATTTTGACGAGCATTGCTATACTAAATTGCCGCGAGGTTCGACCCGCGCCAGGAGAAGATGCCCATCGATAAGCGTTCCGCTAAGCAGTTTGTCCGTATCAACGACCGTATCCGCGCCCGCGAAATTCGCGTGATTGATGAAAAGGGCGAGCAACTCGGCATTTTGCCGCCGTTCGAGGCACTGAAGATCGCCCGCGAGCGCGGGCTGGATCTGGTGGAAGTCTCGCCGACCGCGGTTCCGCCGGTCTGCCGCATTCAGGACTACGGCAAATTCCTCTACGAAAAAGAGAAAAGCGACCGCGCCGCCCGCAAGCGGCAAAAGGTGATCACGGTCAAGGAAGTCAAGTTCTCGGTCACCATTGACGATCATGATTACCAGACACGCCGCAATCAGGCGATCCGGTTCCTGCAGGACGGGGACAAGGTGAAAGCCTCGCTGCGCTTTAAGGGGCGCCAGATGGCGCACCGCGAGCTGGGCTACGCGATCATCAACCGGCTCATTCAGGATATTGGCGAAAACGGGGTGGTGGAATTCATGCCGCGCATGGAAGGCAATACGCTCCACGCCATTCTGGCGCCGGGCAAGAAGGAAATGCCGAAGAAGCCCGCCGCTCCACGTCAGGAAGCGCCGGTCCCGCAGCCGCAGACCGCTCACTAACCTCGGCGAGTATCGCGGCTCCGGTGGGCTCGTCCTCCCGTCGCGGTTGACCCAAAAGCATCATCCCGTCCCCCTGAGGTTGCATTAAAGGAGGGGCGGGAATCCGTTTGAATGGGAGTATGATCTGCAGAACGGTGCAAACAGGGCACCCCCGGCCTGTACTGTCTGCCACAAGGATGTCAGCATGAAGAGCGGCACCCGTCTCCTGCAAGCGCTTTATAGCGAGGAGTCCGGCCAGGACCTGATCGAGTACGCCCTGATTGGGGCGTTCACGATCCTGCTGGCGGTCGCCGCGGTGACCCAGGCAGGACAGGGCATCAGCAACCTGTACAACACGATCGAGAACGGCATGCGCACGGCAACGGGCAGCTGACCCTCAGGGCGAGCCTGCGCAATCCGCGATGCCACTCCTTTCCACCTGGTTCCGTCCGGACAATCCCTGAATTCTGCCGTGCTGCCGTGTCGTGCGGCAGCGGGATTTTGTCTCCGCTCGTTGGCCAGTCGTCGCGTTTTCCTCTGCGGGCATGAGGACGACGCGGCGATACAATCGATGCATGTTCGATCGCATGTCCCAGCCGCTTTCCATGGATGATCCCGAGATCTCCGCCGCCATCGATGCCGAGGTTCGCCGCCAGCACGAAGGGCTGGAGATGATCGCATCGGAAAACTTCGTCAGCCGCGCCGTGCTGGAGGCGGCTGGGTCGGTATTCACGAATAAGTATGCCGAGGGGTATCCGGGACGCCGCTACTACGGCGGCTGCGAGTTTGCCGACGTGGTGGAGAACCTGGCGCGGGATCGCGCCAAGCAGATCTTCGGCGCGGAGCATGCCAATGTGCAGCCGCACTCGGGCTCGCAGGCCAACGCGGCGGCCTATATGGCGGTGCTGCAGCCCGGAGACACGATTCTGGGATTGGATCTGGCGCATGGCGGGCATCTGACGCACGGGCACAAGCTGAATTTCTCGGGCAAGCTGTACCGCGTGGTGTCGTATGGAGTGCGTAAGGATACGGAAACCATTGACTACGACCTGCTGGAGCAGATCGCGCTGACGGAAAAGCCGAAGGTGATTATCGGCGGCGGGAGCGCGTATCCGCGCTTTTTCGATTTTCCCCGCATGCGCGCGATTGCCGACAAGTGCGGCGCGCTGCTGCTGGTGGATATGGCGCACTTTGCCGGGCTGGTGGCGGGCGGGGTGCATCCTTCGCCGGTGCCGCACGCACAGATTGTGACGACCACCACGCACAAGACGCTGCGCGGGCCGCGCGCCGGGATGATTCTGTCGCGCCAGGAATTTGCGGCAGCGCATCGACAAGAGCGATGTTTCCCGGACAGCAGGGTGGTCCGCTGGTGCACATCATCGCGGCGAAGGCGGTGGCTTTCCGCGAAGCGCTGCAGCCGGATTTCCGCACGTATGCCGCGCAGATCGTGGCCAATGCGAAGATGCTGGCGGAGACGCTGGCCGCAGCGGGTTTCCGCATCATCTCCGGCGGAACCGACACGCACCTGATGCTGGTGGATGTGTTTCCAGAAGGCATTCTGGGCAGCGAGGCCGAGGCGGCGCTGGGCGAGGCGGGTATTACGGTGAACAAGAACGCGATTCCGTACGATACCAATCCGCCGCTGAAGCCCACGGGCATCCGCATCGGCACGCCGGCGCTGACCACGCGCGGCATGAAGGAAGGCGAGATGCGGGTGATCGCGCACTGGATTGCCGAGGCGCTGGAGCACCGCAGCGATGCATCGGCACTGGCGCGGATTCGCGGCCAGGTGCTGGAGCTGGCGGAGCAGTTCCCGCTGTATAACTGGCTGCGGGAGCCGGCGAGCGTGGCGCAGTAAAACAGGGCTCAGCGCGCAGAGCTCAGAATACCGAGCGCTTACCTGCTATTGCGGGGTCACCCTCAGAATCAGAACGCCGTGGGACGGGACTGTGGCTGTGTAAACACCGTTGGTAAAAGTCACATCTTTGTGCGCCCACAGGTCGCGTGCCTGGCCTGCTCCGCCATGCAGCGGCAGGTCGGCGGCCATGATTTTGCCCTGCGCCGCTGAGGAGCCAAGGTTCACTAAGCCCACGGCAACACTGCCATCGGCCAGCGGCTTGACCCAAGTTTGCAGTTGGCCGTGGCTGACCGGCGAAGCCTGCTTGCCGAGCGGGTCCTGATCGACGGCGATGACCTCCTTGTTGAGCAGGATCGCTTTGGTCGCGTCGCTCATGGTGCGGATATCGTTGCCGGCCAGCAATGGGGCGGCGGCCAGCGCCCACAGGCTCATGTGGGTACGGTATTCATCGTCGGTCATGTGGCCGTTGCCGATCTCCAGCATGTCCGGATCGTTCCAGTGGCCCGGGCCGGCGTAAGGCGCGGTGGGCACCTGCTTCTCGATGTTGCCGATCATGCTCGCCCACTCGTCGCGGATATCGTCGGTGGTGCGCCAGAGGTTGGCGCCCGCGGGCGGACCCCATTGCGCGGCGCTGAGCTGGCCGATGCTGAGGCTGTAGACGATGGGACGGCCGGTGGCCTGAAGCGCTTCGCCCATCTTCTGGTAGACCGCGTCCTCCTGATCTTTTTTGTAGATTTGCCCGGCGCTGCACCAGTCGTACTTGAGATAGTCAACGCCCCAGGAGGCAAAGGTCTTCGCATCCTGAGCTTCGTGGCCGTAGCTGGCAGGATAGCCGCCGCAGGTGCGTGGCCCCGGGGAGGAATAGATTCCCAGCTTGAGGCCTTTGGAGTGGACGTAGCGGGCGAGCGCCTTCATGTCAGGAAATTTGTGGTTCGCTTGGAGATTGCCTTGCGCGTCGCGCTGGCCTTCCCACGTGTCGTCGATGTTGACGTAGATGTAGCCGGCATCGCGCATGCCGCTGGAGACCATGGCATCGGCCATGGTGCGGACCGTCGCGTCGTCGATCTTGCTGGCAAAGAGATTCCAGCTGTTCCAGCCCATGGGGGGAGTCTTCGCGAGGCCGTTGTACGGCACTTTGTGGAGCGGCGGAGGAGCGATGTACGGAAGCTTGGGAATGGCATCGGCCGCGGTGGCGCGATGCGCGACCATGGGGCCGCCCCACTGCTTCCAGTGCAGCTGGCCATCGATCAGGTCGCCGATGAGAAACGGTTTGGGATCGCTGAAACCAACGCCGTGCAACTCGATGTGGTTGCCGGAGACAGTGCCGGTGACGTCCACGGTAAAGCCCAGCTCGGTAAGGTTGCCCTTTAGATGGTCCCCGGTCTGGGTGAGCTCGAGGATGGCTTTTTCCGTTTCGCCGTCGTCGAGAGTGGCGCCGGTGGCGGCCCAGCGTCCGGCAATGGATTGCGCCGATGCGGAGAAGGAAGAGAAGGCGGCGAGAATGGCGAGGGTAGTGAACAGGTAAGGCCGAATCCGCATCGTGTCAGCTTTCGGGTAGAGATCAGTCCCAGGGAAGTTTACACGCGCGCCTACTACAATGGCAGGCGACGGATATTTCGGTTTTCGAGCCGCGACCATGTGCAGAAATATCAAAACACTCTTCAACTTCGATCCGCCCGTGACACCGAAAGAAGTGCAGGCCGCGTCGTTGCAGTTCGTGCGGAAGATCAGCGGCTTCAACAAGCCTTCGCAGACGAATGAAACAGCATTCGAGGCTGCGGTGGAGGAGATCGCAGCGTGCTCGATGCGTCTTCTTGCGTCGCTGGAGACAAATGCGCCTCCGAAGAATCGGGAAGAAGAGGCGGCAAAAGCAAAGGCGCGAGCAGCGGAGCGCTTCGGCACGTAGGGCGATGATTCGCGTCTTTAGTCGTGCTGGGGCAGCGGCGCCGGCCATTGCACGACGGCGAATTTACCGTTGGGTTGGTGCGTAAGCACCGGCGCGTAGAGGCCGAGCAGGTTGCGCCGCCACCAGTTTCCGGTCTCGTGCTTCTCCTCCATCGACGTAAACCAGTATTGCCAGAGCACCGCCTTGATGTAGCGCGGAGGCGACTGCGGAAAGGGATTAGCGCGGAAGAGACTCAGCACGTCGGGATCCCCTTCGAGGAGCCGCTCTTCGGTGAGGGGGACGATGTTGGCCTGCTGCCAGTCAGTGAGGGAGGCGAACCAGAGGTTCCAGTCGAAGCGTGGTTGATAGGGCGCGTAGAGGCCGGGTGCCTCATTGAGGGCCTGCGGCTTGAAGCGGAAAGTGTAGGGCACCCAGGTCTGGCCGTCGTTGGATCCCTGGAACTCGATCTCGTAGCGGCCGCGGGTCATGACGGCAAAGAGGCCGTACTGGTTGGCAATGCGGAAAGGCTCGAGTGCGGCGATGGGCGCGGTGGGAAGCGGGAAATCCGGCCAGGGCATGCGCAGCATTTCCACTGTGGTGTCGTAGGCGATCCAGGTCAGCATCACCGCAGTCACGGCGAGGCTGAGGGCGCGGAGATGTCCCCGGATGCCGCGTACAGCTGCGCGACGGCCGGGCGCAGCAGAGGACGATTCGGGAGACGGGGATTCATCGGGACCGGCAGAGATGGAGAGCCGCGGCTCGGAGTCCGGTGCAGGCTCGGATTGCGCTGTTTCGTCCAGCCGGCTGCGGAAGCGGGCAGGAACGAGCCAGCGGACGCTGCGGTCGTCGAGGAGCAGGAAACCGAGGACCAGAACCAGGTAGTTCAGGAAAGCATAATTCGCGGTGAGGATAACGCCGATTTCCCAGGGCGTGACGATGAAGAAGCAGATAAGGCGCACGCGGCGAGGCAGGAAGAGCATCCAGACGATGCCAATTTCCATCACCAGCGTGCCCGCCGCGGTGGCGACATGGAACCAGTGGGGCAGGTGCTGGACGTACCAGCCGATCCAGGTGGGCAGCGGGCCGTTCTGGTAGTACTCGTCCATCGCGGTCAGGTGATGCCATTCGGGGTCGCCGGAGAGCAACTTGACGATACCGGATTCAAAGTAGATACGGAACCACTCGTAAAGCAGCAGGAAGAGGCTGGCGCGTGGCGCCGGGCTGTTAATCCCGAGGCCGGGCCAGAGGCCGCGCGGCGCAAAGAAGAGGCAGATGAAGCCCGCTTCGAGGAGCATGCCGTCGGACTGGTAGCCGGAGAAGTCGCCCGCGGTGGAGACGAACGATAGAAAGCAGATGAAGCAGAGGAAGAAGCTGAGGCGCGGCCAGGCGTTGAGAAAGGCGGCGATCGAAGCCAGCAGGCCGATCCAGGTGACGGCCATCATGAAGTGCGAGCCGGAGGAGATCCAGAAGAGTGAGGGCGCGTACCAGTAGCGGACAGAGGCGGCGGCGCGACTGATGGCGGTGAAGAATTGCTGCGCAGGGAGAATGCCCTGGGGGCCGTTGAGGCCCTTGATCTGGAAGATCAGGGCAAGAAAGGCGGAGAAGTAGATCGCTCCGAGAGCGCGCAGGAAAAACCAGCGCGGGACAAAGCGGTGGCGCGGGCCGGAGTCCGCATCGAAGAGCCACGCGATCAGGTTGCGGGGAGTGCGAGGCATGCAGGATGAGCCGGCGATCAGCCTTCGGGCGAATGGAGGCCGACGCTCATCCTGCGATCATACGACCTTCGCCGAAGATATGGTTCTGGGCCTGAGGAAGAGGGCGATAAGCGCCAGCAAGGTGATCAGTGCGATGAGGCATTGGGAGATGACGCAGTAGAGACACCAGGTTTCAAGAACGTGCGCCTCGATATTGCTTAGGTAGAGGGCGCAGCCGAGGCCGATGAGGGACAGCACGAACGTGAGCCAGCGGCGGCGAAGGAATCCTGCAACCGCGATGGCGGCGTAACCGAGGATGCCGAGGGCGGCGACGGGAAATCCGTTGCGCGGGGCGGGACCCTTGACGGCATCGGGGTGGCGGGAGGCCCACACGTGCCAGAGGATGCCGTTAACGGTGGCGTAGGAGCCGCGGTTGACGGTGCCGCAGTCCCAGTGGGAATTGAAGTCGCAAGGCTCGACGCCAGTGGAGTAATGCACATGCAGGGCAAGGACAGAGACGATGAGGCCGCAGACGGCGAGCAGGGCGATCAGATAGCGCATAGGATTCCGTGTGCGTTCAGTCTAACGCCTGCGGCACCAACCGCAGGCGGCCGCACAGTAAGGGGCAGACAGTACCGGCAGGCAGCAAAGAGTTACTGCAGGGTGAGGAGGACGAAGATGAAGATCCAGAACAGCCCCATGGCGTGCCAATACCAGGCGGTGCAGTCGATGGCGATCTGGCGCAGCTCAACCCGCTTGAAGCGGAACATCGCGACCATGGCAGCCAGCAGTGCGCCGAGACCCAGCAGTAGGTGGAAGCCGTGGGTACCGGTGACCAGGTAGAAGAAGTGGCTGTTGGGGTTGGTGGAGAAGAACAGGCCCTGCTGGGCGAGTTGCTGCCAGGCGATCCACTGGCCGGCGAGAAAGACGCTGCCGAGCAGGATAGTGGCAACCAGCCACGGGGCGGCACGGCGCACAGCGGGACGGCCGAGGCCCAGCCATTCCTCCATGATGTCGATTTCGTGGAAGAGCTGGCGGCGGGCCATCTCCATGGTGAGGCTGGAGAGCAGGAGGATGGCGGTGTTGATCCAGAGGATGGGCGGCATCCAGAGTGGGTGCCAGTCGGAGACGTAGTTCTCGCTGGCGTCGATGTGGCCGGCGCTCTGGCGGACGAAGAAGGCGCTGACGAGGACGGCAAAGAAGACGAAGTCGCCGGCGAGGCCAGAGAAGACGCCAAGGCGGTAGCGGAGGAGCAGCTCGCGGGGACCGCGGCGTCCGGAGGGGCGGGAATCCCAGTTGTCGTCGCCCCCGCCTCCGCCCGTGGGACGGCGGTCAAGAGGCGGTTTGCCCCCGAATCCAGGGTCTTTGCGCTCGGTTTCGACCTGATGGCGGGTGAAGGTAGCGGGCATGGACGGCTCCCTGGGTTCTTAAAAGCTTACTCCGTTTATTGGCGAATCAACATGCGTTCGCGCCTGAATCGTGCGGGAAACTGCCGGTTGCGGGTTGACGAGAAGCCGGGCGGGGGTCAGTCGCCTGCCACTGCGGTGAAAAGTCGTGCTCCGGTTCGCCGCCGTATGCGTAGGGTTCGCGCATGGCTATGGGATGCGGGGAAGGGGCCCATTCGAGCGTGGTGGCGCGCCAGGGATTTTCCGCGGCGGGCGCTCCGCGGCGGGCGCTCCACAGAATATTGACGAGAAACAGGATCTGCGCGGCAGCGAGCAGCAACGCCGAGAATGTGATGCCGCGTTCCACAGGAATGAGATTCGGAAATGAGGTGACGGGTCCGGAAAGTTGCGCGTAATGACGCGGCTCGCCGGCGAGGCCCGCGAAGTGCATAGGGAAGAACGTGCCGTACGCGGCGATCAGCGAAATCCAGAAGTGCGCATGGCCAAGCTTCTCGTTCATACGACGTCCCGTTAGCAGGGGATACCAATAGTAGATGCCGGCAAAGACGGAGAAGACACCAGCCATGGCCATAACCAGATGGAAGTGGGCAACAACGAAGAAAGTATTGTGCAGGTAGCTGTCGAGCGCGGGCTGGGCCAGGATGGGACCGGTGAGACCGCCGGCGATGAAGAAGGAGAGGAATCCCAGGATGAACAGCATGGGCGAGGTGAGGCGCATGCTCCCCCTGAAAAGCATGACCAGCCAGGTGAGAACCTCGGCGGAGCTGGGGATGGCAATGGCCATGGTGGTGAGGCCGAAGGCGGTACCGGCGTAGGGGTTCATGCCGGTGACAAAGATGTGGTGGCCCCAGACGCCGAGACCGAGAACGCCGATGAGGAGGGTCGCAGCGACCATGAGGCGATAACCAGGGACAGGGCGGCGGGTGAAGTTGGCGAGGATGGAAGTGGCCAGGCCCATGCCGGGCAGGATGGAGATATAGACCTCCGGATGGCCGAAGAACCAGAAGAGGTGCAGCCAGAGCATGGGAGAGCCGGAGCCGGGGCGCAAAGCGATGCCGTTGACGACTTCGCCGGCGGGGAGGAAGAAGCTGGTTCCCCAGTGGCGGTCGGTCAGGAGCAGGGCGGCGGCAGCCAGCAGCACGCTGAAGGCGAGGATGGTGAGCGCTGAGCTGACCAGCCAGGACCAGACGGTGAGAGGCAGGCGGGTCAACGTCATACCGGTGCAGCGGCCAGTCACAATCGTGACCAGAAAATTGACTGAGGTAGCGATGGAGGCGATGCAGAAGAGGCCGATGCTGACGAGCCAGAGGTCCATGCCGGCACCCTGGCCGGGGCCGGCGGCGGCCAGCGCGCTCAGAGGTGGATAGCTGGTCCAGCCGGAGATGGGCGCGCCCTGAGGGGCGAAGAAGGCAGCGAGCAGGATGAGCAGGGAAGCGGCGGTGATCCAGAAGGCCGCGGCGTTGAGGCGGGGAAAGGCCATGCGGTCGGCACCGATCTGGGCAGGCAGGACGAGGTTGGGGAAGGCGCTCTGGGGCACGACGGTGAGGACGAAGAAGATCATCAGCGTGCCGTGCATGGTGACGAGGGCGAGGTAGTCTTCAGGACGTGGGACGCCGTAGAAGGGAAAGGCGAACTCCGGCCAGACGCGGTGGATGCGCATGACGAGCGAGAGCAGGGTTCCCAGGGTAACGGCGGCGAGGCCGAGAATGAGGTAGAGGATGGCGAGGGTGCGGTGATCGGTGGTGAAGATGCGGGGTCGTTGATGCGCCAGGTTCATTCCTCAGGTCCTGTTGAATTCGTCCGCAAAGCTATTACTCAGTGGCTAAAAGCCGCAATCATTTTGAGTCTCTCTGACACGGCTGAAGCCGAGCCCTTCAAGAGCCTGAATTGTTCCCGCAGGCTGTACAGTTGTCATCGGCCTACCTCCGCAGCGGCGCGTTCGCGGGCGGCAAGCCAGCGGTCGTAGTCGTCCTGGGAGACGACGCGAAGGCGTGCCTGCATGCGGGCGTGACCGAGTCCGCAAACCTGGCTGCAGAGGATGGGGTAGTCGCCAGGGGTGGTGGGGGTGAACTGGAGGCGGCCGAGCATACCGGGGATGGCGTCCTGCTTGAGGCGCATGCCCGGGATGAAGAAGCCGTGAATCACGTCGAGGGAGCGCAGGCGCAGGTCGATGGGGCGGTTGGCGGGCAGGACCAGGATGGCGGAGACGATGTCGTCGTGGCTGTGAGGGTCGTCAGGATCAAGGCCGAGGGGATTGCCTGCAGGTGCGTTGACCAGAGCGGGGCGGATTGCTCCGTAGATGCCATCCGGGCCAGGATAGCGGAAGTACCACTGAAACTGGACGCCGGTGACTTCGACTTGGACGGGGTTGAGGGCGGACGCCTGTTCGCGGCGAGCGGCCCAGAGATGCTGGCCGGTGATGGCCATCCAGGCATAGAGTCCGATGAGGGCGGTGAGAAGCGCGTAATCGGCGACGAGAAGGAAGCGGCCGGCTCCGGGCGAATGGGAACGGGAACGAGGGCGCAGGAGAGCCACGATCAGAAGGATATGCGCGATGATGAACAGCCAGAAGATGGCGGCCAGATTCCAGTGGAGGAGATGATCGAGCGCGACGCCGTGCAGCGCTCCGTTGGGTGGCAGCCATTTCATAGCCAGATGAATACCCAGTGTAACGGGATGAATGGCCGCATCGAGCCGGTGACGATGCGCACTGACGAAGTTAGGGGAAGGATTATCCTTCCTGTCGAAGAGGGGATTGCGATGAAAGCGATCGTTTATCACCACTACGGCTCCCCCGATGTTCTGCAATGCGAAGAAGTGGAGAGGCCGGTTCCTGCGGAGGACGACGTTCTGATCCGGGTTCGCGCGGCGGGGGTGAACCCGCTGGACTGGAAGGTGCTCAGCGGCGGGCCATACGTGGTTCGCAAGCTGCTGGAGATGCGCAAGCCACTGAACGGTCAAACCGGCGTCGATGTGGCCGGGGAGGTGGAGGCGGTGGGCCGGAACGTGACCCAATTTAAACCGGGGGATGCGGTGTTCGGCTTCGGCAAGGGCGCCTTTGCCGAGTACGCGCGCGTGGGCCCGTCGAAGGCGACACTGAAGACCGTGGTGGTCCGGAAGCCAGAGGGGCTGACATTTACGCAGGCCGCCTCGCTGCCGATCGCAGCGGTGACCGCGCTACAGGGGCTGCGTGACAAGGGGAAGCTTCAGCCAGGGCAGAAGGTTCTGATCAACGGGGCGGCAGGCGGCGTAGGCACCTTCGCGGTACAGATCGCGCGATGGATGGGTGCAGAGGTGACGGGCGTCTGCAGCACGAAAAATCTCGACCTGGTGCGGTCGCTGGGCGCGGATCACGTGATTGACTACACACGCGACGATTTCACCCGCGCGGGGGCCCGGTATGACATGGTTTTCGACTGCGTCGGGAACCGGCCATTTTTCGAATGCAGACGGGTGCTGAAAGCAGGAGGGACCTCGGTAGTGCTTGGCGCTCCCGGCGATATTTCTGTGAGCAAACTGCTGGGCAGAATGTCAGGAGGTATGGTGCAGTCGCGCTTCGTGAGCCAGAAAATGATCTTCTTCATGGCGAAAGCAAAAGCACAGGACCTGATTTTGTTGGCGGAGCTCGCAGCCTCCGGCAGGGTGAAGCCGGTGATCGACCGCTGCTATCCGCTGGAGGAGACGCCGGAGGCTTTTCGTTATCTGAAGGAGGGGCACGCCCGGGGCAAGGTCGTGATCCTCATGAAAGAAGCGGAAAGTAACTGATACTGTGACGCATTATCAGGACTGCCGAGGTGAATCAGACGCAGGTGCCGTGGGCTGAGGCGCGAGGCTGCGGCGGACCAAATCGACAAAGCGCTGATGGACGCGGCGATCCTGGGAGAGCTCAGGGTGGAAGGTTGCGGCCATGATGTGGCCCTGTTCAACAAGAACGGGAAATCCATCGCGCTCGGCCAGGACCTCGACTCCTTCGCCGGTTTTCACGATGCGCGGCGCGCGGATGTACACCATTTCCAGTGGGCCGCCGGGAAGCTGGGTGTCGCCGGTCCGGATGGCGGAGTCGATCTGGCGGCCATAGGCGTTGCGCTCCACGGTAGCGTTGAGAACGCCGAGGCTGCTTTGGGCCGGGTGCAGAACTTCGGTGGCGAGGAGGATACAGCCGGCGCAGGTACCGAAGGTCGGCTTCTGGCGGACGAAGTCCTGCAACGAGGCAAGGAAGCCGTCGCGTTCGAGGAATTTGAGGAAAGTGGTGGACTCGCCGCCGGGGATGATGAGGCCGTCGACGGTGGCCAGTTCTTCCGGCTTGCGGACGAGGACGGGCTCGGCTCCTGCCTCGCGGAGGGCCTGAGCGTGGGCGTGGTAATCGCCCTGGATGGCGAGGACGCCGATCCTGACAGGATGGGCGGGGGCCTTCGGCGTTCGGTGGGCAGCGTTGGTCATGGATTGGAACGTGGCAAGCGATCGAGGCAGAGGATCTGCAATCCCTGGATCGCCGCTATGCCGGTATCGTTGGTCAGGAAGGGTGTCGCCCCACCGAACTGAAATGTAGCGATCTGGATCGCGTCAGGAACTTTCATGCCGTGAGCCGCGCGAATTCTGGCAGCCTCAGCGGCGATCTCGGGGACGACGGAAATCGTGCGGAGATTATCGGCGTGGAGGAGGATGCGGGAATACTGCCGGATCAGTTCATGGTTTCCATGCCGCCAGGGATGAACCAGCACCTCCGTCAGGGTGAGTGTCGAGGTGACGACGGTGAGATCGCCGCGTTCAACCGCTTCGAAGAATGGCCGTACGAGCGGGAGATAGCGCGGATGTGCCTCGATGAAGTAGATCAGAGGAGCGGTATCGAGTCCTACAATTGTCCCGCGGAGCGAGTCTAGCCATTCCATGAGGATCGCTCGTGCGCGACATACTCCTGGGCGTCGATGTCCTTCCACAGCTCCCGGCCCAGGCCGCACAATTCCATGACGCTCGCGCTCCCGGAGGCGGAATCGTCGTGAGAGGCAATTTCTCCCATCAGCCGTAGCTGCTCCTCGCGCGTGAGCGATGCAACCATGCGGCGAACTGCTTCGTAGGTCGGTGTGGCCATACCGTCTTCCTGTATTTATATTATCCGCGCTTCAGAACAGAAGTTGTTCCAGACGCTGGGCTTCGCCGGTCAGGCTGCTGCACTGGAATTTCTGCTGCCTTCCCTCACACCCGGGTGCACCATCGTGCGGCGAAGCCGCGTCTGCCTGGACGGCGAGTCCCGGTCAGTCCTACCAGCCGCGGGTCTGGAGCAGTTGATCCTCTTCGAGGGCGGCCGCAGCGAGGCCTTTCATGGTGCCGGTGACCTGCTCGGAAACTTCCGCCAGAACCTTCGGATCGTTGTAGTGGGTGGTGGCGATGACGATCGCCTTGGCGCGCGAGACGGCTTCTTCGCGTTCCTTTGCATTGCGCGGCGTGCCGATGTCGGCCTTGCCACAGAGTCCGGACTCGGCATCCTGGTCGCACCAGTTCTCAACATCGAGCGGTGTGGCGCGCTCCTTCATGAAGATGCCGGAGCCGACGAAGACGGATTCTGCACCGAGCTGCATCATGAGAGCGGCGTCGGCGGGAGTGGCGATGCCGCCGGCCGAGAAGTTGGGAACCGGGAGCTTGCCGGTCTGGGCGACCATGCGGATGAGTTCGTAGGGCGCCTGATGTTCCTTGGCTGCGGCGTAGAGTTCCTGATCGGAAAGCACGGTGAGCGCCTTCATCTCGCGGACGATCTGCCGCATGTGCTGGACGGCGTGAACCACGTCGCCTGTGCCGGCTTCCCCCTTGGTGCGAATCATGGCCGCGCCTTCAGCGATGCGGCGCAGGGCCTCGCCGAGGTTGCGCGCGCCGCAGACAAAGGGCGTAGTGAAGGCATGCTTGTCGATGTGGTGCGCTTCGTCGGCGGGGGTGAGGACTTCGGATTCGTCGATGAAGTCGACGCCGATCTCCTGCAGGATTTGCGCTTCGGCGAAGTGGCCGATGCGGGCTTTGGCCATTACAGGAATGGAGACGGCAGCGATGATTTCCCGGATCAGCTTGGGATTGGCCATGCGGGCAACGCCGCCTTCGGCGCGGATCATGGCTGGAACGCGCTCGAGAGCCATGACGGAAACGGCGCCGGCTTCTTCGGCGATGCGCGCCTGCTCGACGTTCATCACGTCCATGATGACGCCGCCCTTCAGCATTTCTGCGAGGCCGATTTTGAGGCGGAGGGTGGTACCTGAACCTGGATTGGAGGTGGGTGCGCTGCCGTTGCCGCTATGAACCTTTGCCATGGTGAAGCTCCTCGAGGTCCGTTCCAGGGGCGCTCAAAGCATCTCTTACCACGGAGACGTGAAGCACCCGAATCGGTCAGGGCGAACGGACGAAATATCCTGAAATTCAAGTTTAACAAGGAAAGAAAGGCAGCGTTCAGGGTTTAGGGTTTAGCGTGTAGGGTTCGGGTTGAATCCGGAGCGGGAGGCAGGAAGGTTGGTGAAGAGCAACGCGGACCATGGTTCGGGAGCAATAGACGGAGCGGTGGCGGAGACGCGGCTGGAAGGTTTTGCGTCCACCTGCAGCTTTTTGGCGGTTGGCGTTTTTGTGCTGACCTTCATGTTTCAGAACTTCTTTATTCCTTCGTCCTCGATGGCGAGCACGCTGCTGGTGGGCGATCACGTAATGGTGGATCGGGAGACGCTGGCTCCGGACGCACGCTGGGCGCCGTTCGTGCACCAGCGCGACGTCAGGCGGGGTGACATCGTCGTCTTCAAAAAGCCGGTGCTCGAAAACGGCGACCACATGACCATGGTGAAACGGGTGATTGGAATTCCCGGGGATCGGATTCATTTGCAGGACGGGGTGGTTTACCTGAATGGGGTAGCGCAGCCAAAGCCGTCGACGGCAGCGCCGAACCTGACGGGGTACAGCGACCCGTATGTCGATGACTTTCCGGCGATCGATCCGGCGGGGCGGCCGGGGGTGACGGCGGAATGGGCGGAGTCGCTGCCGTCGCATTTGAGAAACGGCGATCTGGTGGTGCCGGCGGGTGAGTACTTCGTGATGGGCGACAATCGGGACAATAGTCTCGACAGCCGCTTTTGGGGATTTGTGCCACGGGGCAACATTCTGGGGCGGCCGATCTTTGTTTACTGGTCGATTGACGTGCCGGAACAGAATGAGGTGCAGGTGCCGCTGGCAGAGCAGGTGCGCTCGACGATGGACGAGATGCTGCACTTCTTCTCGAAGACGCGCTGGGGACGGACGCTGCACCGCCTTCAATAGCGTCGCTACGCTTTGTTCCTGGAGAAGTGATCCGGGTCGACGGCGACAAAGACGGCTTTGCCGGTGGCGAGGATGTGACCGCTGGCGTCGGTGATTTCCGCTTCGCATTGATGGCGGCGGCCATGCGCCTCGATGTGGCGCGCGGTGAGCGTGAGCGGCTGGCCGAGGGGAACAGGGCGGAGGTAGTTGACCTCCATGTGACGGGTCATGGCCACAACGCCGCGGGCACGGTTGGCCTTGCTCATGGCCTCGTCGAGAAGAGTGGCGATGATGCCGCCGTGCGCATGGCCGGGCGGCCCGGCAAAGCGGCGGGCCAGACGCAGAGGACAGACGATGCGGCCGTCCGGATCGACAAAGAATTTGAGGCGCAGGCCGGAGGGGTTCTCGAGGCCGCAGCCGAAGCAGTGGTTGAGGACTCCATGGGCGAGGGGCGTGTGGGGCTTTGGTTGGGACGGCACGGCGTTGGTCATAACGTGCAATTCACACTCTAGCGCGGCGTGCGTCGGATGTTTTGACGGAAGCCTGGATGAGGATCAGATCGCAGTGCGAGCAGCTAGAGCAGCCAGGGAACCAGAGCCGCGGTATGGTGCGCGTAATCGGCGTAGGTCTGGCCGAATTGGGAACGCATCCACTGCTCCTCCATGCGGAGCTTGACCAACAACGCGAGGAAGACAAGGGCGAAGGCGACAAGGCCGCGCAGCTGCGAGAGGGCGATCACGCTGCCGAGGAATCCGGCGAGGATCCCGGTGTAGATGGGGTGGCGCACCACGGCGTAGGGGCCGGTGGTGATCAGTTCGTGATTCCGCTTGATGGTGACGGAACGGCTCCAGTTAGCGCCGAGGTGTTCGCGCGCCCAGACGGCGAAGAGGAGGCCGGCGAGGGTGACGGCGGCTCCCCCCCAGAAGGTCCATAAGCCAGACGGCCAGAGCGGCCAGTAAAGCCAGGGCATGGGGATGCGTGTTGTCGAGAGGAGGACAATCGCGATCAGGAAGGCGAGAGAGCGCAGGATGCGCGAGGCTGCCGGCTCGATGCGCTGGGTCGCTTTGGTACCCGCAGCTTTGATCTGCCAGTAGAGCAGGAAGCCAATCCAGATCGCGAAAAAGAAATACTCGTAGAACCAAAGCATGAGGCTCCTTACGCAGAGGGAACGGATGAGGTTCCTGTGAGGCCATGCCACGAGCCGAGCTCGACACCGGAGCGGGGGATCTGGTCAAGGAGGGCGGCGTGTTCCTGGGCGCGGGAGGCGCGGAGGCGGGTGCGGACCTGGTCGAGGTGCTGGTCGGGATAGCCGGGATGGCAAACCAGTTCCCATGTTCCCATGGCGCCAGTGGCTCCGTTGCGGCCGGCGTGGGGCAGGGCCACGAGCAGGGCGCGCAAGGTCGCTGCGACGTCGGCGGTGCCGGTAGCGAGGACGCCGATGGTGCCGTCGGTGGTGGCGAGTCCGGACTCCTCGACCAGACGGTGGAAGGCGTGGCGATTGGCACCGAGGGCGAGCACGGCCATGCGACGCAGGCGCGAGGGGCTGGGCGTGGCGCGGAGAGCCCAGTCTGGCTCGAAGGGGTTGCGAATGGCGGGTATGCCGCAGGCGCGGGCAGCGCGCAGCAGCGGGCGCAGAACGCGAGGAAAGAGGTGCGTGTGCTTGTGGGTATCGATGTGGGAGACGCGGAGGCCGGCGGCCTGAAGACGGCGGATCTGGGCGGTGGCTTCAGCCTCAATCTCGGCATCGCGAATGCAGCCGGTGTAAAGGTCGGAGGCAAAACGTCCCAGAGTTGGCCGCAGGGATCGGCCATCGGGGCAGAGGGTGGGGATTTCTGCGGGCGGAAGAGCCGCGGCGGCGTCGACAAGCAGGATGTGGCAGCCGACTTCGAGGCCGGGGTTAGCGCGCGCCTGGGCGACGGCGTCGTCGAAAAACGCGGCGGTGGCCATCAGGGTGGCGGAGGTGAGGGCGTGGCCCCGGTGGAGCTCGGCGATGGAGCGGTTGACACCGGGAGTGAGCCCGAAGTCGTCGGCGTTGATCAGGAGGGGCACTGGAAGAGCGTAGCGAAAAAGCGGTCAGCTGGTGAAGCGGGTAGCTAAAGTCCGGTTGGCCTTGCATGGGTTGAGGGTCATGTGGAATTTGTGTTCGTCTTCGCCTGTGATCTGGAAACCAAGCCGCTGATAGAGCCGCAGCGCTGGATTGATCTTTACAACATCCAGTTTGATTGGCAGATGGGCGCCGGCAGCCTCGGCGATCAGGCGGTGGAGTACCGCCGTGCCGATGCCCTGGCGATGGCACGGCCGAACAATGTAAAGCTGATCCAGGAAGAGGGCGTCTTCCTGAACGGTAGTCTGCAGCCATCCAATTGCGGCGCTGTCGAGGGTGATGATGCGAACTTGCGGCAGCTTCCACTGTTCAGAAAACCTGACTTCATGCGCAGCGCGGTTGAGGCGGAGGGCATCGAGGATCCACTGATTTTCGGTGAAGTAGAGGTTCCTCGAGAACTCGTAGTCCTCCTGATCAGCCGGGCGGAGGCCGATGTTCATTGCTCGGCCCGATAGATGGCTGGGTTGAGGGCGGGGTCGTTGTACATCTTGAGCTGGCGGTAGATTTTGAAGCGCCGCTGGCCCTGGAGGACCTGCTCCCAGAGGTGATCGAGGCATTGGACGAGATCTTCGCGCTGTTCGGTGAGGAGGGCCAGGCGTTCGCGATTGCGCTCGCGATGGCCGGCAGGAGCGGCGGGGCGGTCGATCTCTTCCTGAGTGTGGTAAATCTTCAGGGCCAGGATGGAGAGCCGGTCGATCATAAGGCCGGGGCTTTCGGAATTCAATTGAGCCGTGGGGGCCGGACCGCCCTTGGACCGGAGGGCCTCGGTGACTCGTTCGAGAAGCAGAACGTCGCAGTGTTCGGCGAGGTCGTTGCGTCGCTGGTTGAAATGGTCGATGAGGCGCTTGACCTCGACGATCTCCTCGGGCGTGGCGCGGGGGGCGCGGGCACGGTCTTCGACGTGCCATAGATCGAAGTTGGCGCGGTGCTGGGCGCGGACGGTGTCGAGAAACGCCTGGCCGGCGGCGGGACCGGTGGTCCCTTCGGACTGCGGCGACTGGTGCCAGTCTGCGGTCGAGCGGTCGTGGAGGGCGGCGATCTCGCGCGCGGAGAATTGGAAGGCTGCGATCACGTTTGAGCCTATGGTAGAACACAGGAAATGGTAGAAGACAGGAAACACTGGAGGCCGCCATTGCCATGAACGATCGACCGCGCATTCTGTGCATGACAACCTTCGAGAAGGGGCAGGCGTTTATGCGGGAGTGTGCGGCGCTGGGTTGCCGCGTGGTTTTGCTGACGCTGGAAAAGCACCGGAACGCCGATTGGCCGCGGGAGATCCTCGAAGAACTGGTCACCATGCCCGAGGGTCTGACCCAGGAACAAGTCACCAACACGGTGACGTATATGGCGCGAGGCAAGCAGTTCGACCGGATCGTGGCGCTGGACGAGTTCGACATGGAGACGGTGGCGCATCTGCGCGAGCATATGCGGATTCCGGGCATGAGCCGGTCGGCTGTCGCACATTTTCGCGACAAGCTGGCGATGCGCTTTGAGGCGCAGGCGGCCGGCGTGCTGGTGCCGGAGTTCACGCCGGTGCTGAACTACGACGCGCTGCGCGAGTGGATGGACGCAGTACCGGCGCCGTGGGTGCTGAAACCGCGGGCTGAAGCGTCCGCGATCGGCATCCGCAAGCTGCGCGAGACTGAGCAGGTGTGGCGGACCCTGGATGATCTGGGAGACCGGCAGAGCTTTTATGTACTGGAGCGGTTTGTGCCGGGAGACATCTTCCACGTCGACTCGATTGTGAGCGACGGCGCGGTGGTGTTCGCCGCCGTGAGCGGATACGGGAAGCCGCCGATGCAGCTGATGCATGAGGGCGGCGTGTTCACGACGCGAGTGCTGGATCGAAAGTCGGAAGAAACGAGGGCGCTGGCGGCGATCAACGCGAAGGTGCTGGCCGGCCTGGGGATGGTGCGGGGTGTGACCCACGCCGAGTTTATTCGAGCGAAGGATGACGGTCGGTTTTATTTCCTCGAGGCGGCGGCACGGGTGGGCGGCGCGTTCATTGCCGATGTGGTGGAGGCGGCGACGGGCGTGAATCTTTGGCGGGAGTGGGCGCGGATCGAGGTTGCGGCGCCGCGCGGGGAGACGTATCGGGTTCCGGAGTCAAAGGCCCTGTATGCGGGCAGCGTGCTGTGCCTGGCACGGAGCGCGGAGCCGGATACTTCGATGTTTACCGATGCGGAAATTGTGCTGCGTCTGAAGAAGCATCATCATGCGGGGCTGATTGTGCGGAGTGAAGATCCCGAGCGGGTGCGGCGGCTGCTGGAACAATATGGGGAAAGGTTTGCGCGGGAGTATCTGGCGGTCGAGCCGGCTCCGGCGAAGGCGACAGCGTGAGGGCAGGTAAGAAGCGATTAGCTAGGGTCCGGTTAGCGGAGAACCGGTCAGCCTAAGAGCGGTCGGCAGGCTGGGTCGCGTGCCGGCGACAGTTCGGGTTAGGCTCGATGTTGCACGTATTGAGGAGCTACTTTGTCGGAGTCGTTGCAGTTTCCGCATCGTCGGTATAACCCGCTGCGTCGGCAGTGGGTGCTGGTTTCGCCGCACCGGACGCAGAGGCCGTGGCAGGGCGAGGTCAACAAGTCGTCGGGGTTTTCGGATGTTCATTACGACCCCACCTGCTATTTGTGCCCGGGGAACACGCGGGCGGGCGGGCACATCACGCCTAAATATGAGAGCGTCTACGTTTTTGACAACGACTATGCGGCGCTGCTGCCGGACTCTCCCGAGCCTCCGGCAGGGCACCCGACGGGCCTGCTGCGGGCGGAGCGGGAACGGGGACGATGCCGGGTGCTGTGCTTCCATCCGGACCACAGTCTGACGCTGGCGCGGATGCAGTTGCCCGATATTCGGAGAGTGGTGGATGCCTGGACGGAGGAGTACCGGACGCTGGGGGCGGACCCCGGTTTTCGCTATGTGCAAATATTTGAAAACCGCGGAGCGATGATGGGGGCAAGCAATCCGCACCCGCACGGGCAGATCTGGACGACAGAACATGTGCCGGATGAGCCGCAGGCGGAGACGGAGTCGCTGCAGGCGTACCGGATGAGCGAGGGGCGGTGCCTGCTCTGCGACTATCTTGGCGTCGAATCTAAGGAAGCCGCGCGCATTGTCTGTGCGAATGATGGATTTCTGGCGGTGGTGCCGTGGTGGGCGGTGTGGCCGTTTGAGACGCTGGTGATTGCGAAGCGGCATCACCGCTCATTGCTGGATTTTGCCGATGCCGATCGCGATGCGCTGGCGGACATTCTGAAGCAGGTAACGACGCGCTACGACAACCTGTTCGAGACCAGCTTTCCTTACACCATGGGCTTCCATCAGGCGCCGACCGATGGCGAGGCGCACGAGGAGTGGCATTTTCATGCGCACTTCTATCCACCGCTGCTGCGCTCGGCGACGGTGCGGAAATATATGGTCGGTTTCGAAATGCTGGGTATGCCGCAGCGGGACATCACAGCGGAAACCGCAGCGGAGCGCCTGCGGAGCTTGCCGGTAAGGCACTTTACGGAGTGGTAATGGCGGGTTGAGCTTGCGGCTGTACGATCCGAAGTTTTGCGGCTTAGAATCCTCACCGCCAGTACACTTCGGGGATCGCTGAGCGGGCGTATGACCCTGCTGTGGGATTCTGCAATCCTGCGGTCGCCGTTACACTCCAGCCTGTTCCACAACAGCCGGATGAACACCAGCACGCCCCTGATGGAAACCGCACTGCCTGCTGAGGCCGCGCAGCGCCGCCGACCTTCGCTGATAGCGTCGCTGGCCGTGCTGTTGCTGCTAGCCGCGAGCGCGGCGGCACTGGGGCTGATTCTGCGGACCCGGGCCACGAGCCAGGACTTCATCTCCTATTGGAGTTCGGCGCGGCTGATGGCGGCGCATGCCAATCCTTATGATCCGGCGCGGGTGATGGCGCTGGAGAACCAGGCAGGAGGACATTTCTCAGGCGCGTTTCTGATGCGGAACCCGCCCTGGGCGCTGTTTCTGGTTCTGCCGCTGGGATGGCTCCCCGCACCGCTCGCGGCAGTTTTGTGGAGCCTGGCGGTGACGGCAGCGGGGCTTGTTTCCATCCGGCTGCTGCAGCCGGCGGGGATGAAGACCATCCCACTGAATGCGTTTTTCTTCGGCCCGCTGATCGCGTGTGTGGCTTCAGGACAGAGCGCGACCTTTCTGTTGCTGGGGGTAAGCCTCTTTATCGTCCTGCAGGAAAAGCGGCCGTTCCGGGCGGGGGTGGCGCTGCTGCTGCCCATGATGAAGCCGCACCTGTTTCTGCTCTTCTGGCCGCTGCTGCTGCTGAATTGCCTGCGGCGCGGCCGGTGGAGGGTTCTGGCCGGCACGGCGACGGCTGTCATGGCGGCACTGGCATTTGCGCTGTGCTTCGATCCTCATGTCTGGAGCCACTACCTGGCGGCGGTCAAGTCGCAGCATATCGAGAAGCAATTTCTGCCGAATATCTCGTGCGCTCTGCGGACGCTGCGCCCGCGGGCTTTATGGCTGCAGGCGGTGCCCACGCTGCTGGGGCTGGCGCTGATGCTCTGGTATCGGACACGATCACCGCGCTGGGAGTGGTCGCGCCAGGGGGCTATGGTGCTGGCCGTTTCGGCGGTAACGGCTCCGTATTCCTGGCCTACGGATCAGGTCCTGTTGCTGCCGGCGGTGCTGGCCGGGTACGAACGAGCGGGGAAGGCAGCGGTCGCCGTGCTGACGGCGCTGAACGGAATTGAATTTCTGGTGATCCTGCGCCATCCGCAGTTCGATCCACAGGGATATTTGTGGACGGGTCCGGTGTGGATGGCGTGGTGTTTGTGGGCGTATGGGCGGAAGACCGAATCGGACGAAAGCGTGGCGGGGGTGAATGGCTCGGCAGCGAATTCCGGGAGACGGCCTGCAGGAACCCCTGACGCGGTAGCTGGAGCGGCAGAACGCCGGAATTCCTGGCTGAGGAGGAGCGGATGGTGAGTGGGCCGGGACTCGAACTTGAGCCGCTATGTGGGCGTCCGAACCCGCAGGCGAAATCCCGAATGCAAGCAGGGACCCGCGCACTAAATTTGTTTTGCGTGGTGAGCCCGCTGGGACTCGAACCCAGGACCCACGCCTTAAAAGGGCGTTGCTCTACCAACTGAGCTACGAGCTCACATCGTATTCAACCTATTAAGATTCAATAAGTTGAAGGCTATCAAGATTTCTACTTCTCGTGGACTCTTGGTGCTGGGTAGCCAATTTGCAGCCACTTTGTACCGAAACCGACCCCGGACGAACCAAGGTCTCCAGCGTCCGTAACTTGTGCGTCGGATTTAGATGGGCATACCGGGCGGTCATAGCGATCGTCTTGTCTCCCATGAGTTCCTGCACTGTTTTCAAGTCTACCCCAGCCATCACCAAACGACTAGCGAAGGTGTGTCGGAGCGTGTGTCCGCCGGATCAGCCGAGCCGGGTTTGCTTTCACTTTGCCAGCCCCAATGCCGTCGCGAAACACAGCGCTCAAGGTTGACTTGAACCGGTTCCGCGTTCCCCCCGTCCAGCAGCGTTTCTCGGCCATCTCATCGATCCAGTCCTGTAACTCCCGCGTGGCAATGGATTCGGCGCCAAGGTCGCTGGCGCGATGGTGTCTCTCTGAGAACTTGATCGCATCCGCCACCAGTTCTGAGAATTTGACGTCGCGCCGCGAGGAATCGGGAAGCAAGATACGTAGCCGGATCGCTGCAGTGCACTGGTTGTAAACATTAACGGCCGCAGAAATGTTCCAACCTTCGGAGTGACCCGCTAGCCCCCTTTATTGGTGTAACGGATCCACCAGATGTTGGAGCCCTTCACCCTTTCAAAGATGGTGCTTGTGTTTCTCTGTGGATCTGCGCGCCATGAAATTGTTCTCCGATCTGCAAATGGTCGTCGCTCGTGGCTGACTGCCTACGCTCCTTTTGCGCCTGGAGCGCACGGGCCAAGGAGCTTTCTCCGGCATACGGGCGATCGCCGCCGCGATTCAGAGCTACGGCTATACAGCCTTTCAGCATCCTGACGTGATCGGAGGATATTCCGATTTTCGTCACGGATCCCCCGAGCGTTGGGGTTCGGACCGCTTATGGCGGACACTTCTTCGCGCGCAATTTCATCGTCAGCGATCGGCGAACGATCCTCGAGTTGGACCTATCGCTCGCTACAGCCCCAAGGTAGCCGAAGTGTTGGTCGGTTCCTAATGTCCAGGAAAAACTTTCTTCTACTTCGAGCCGATGTCCCTTCATGTCGTTCTGTTTCTTTCCCGTGAGCGCGGGGTATCCGGATGGGAAGCACATCGAGCGGGCAGGGCGTGGTATGCAGCCTGGCTTCGGAAACATGCAGGTACCCGGACGTAGTCTCTGTGATCGCCATGGCCGGGCAGGCGCGCTGAATGCTGCGCGGATCGATGCCAGCATCGACCGGAGTGCGTGCCAAACGAATGGCGCAGCAGGCTGGCTGATCACCGTGAGCTAGCTGTCGATCACGTTTTCAGGTCGGCTGAACGCTGCCAATATCGCCGCCGCATCTCTTTTGCATGCCATCTGTAAATCCCGGCAAACTCCGTGTGAGGCAGCCGGATGACGATGCCTGTCCCCCATCCCCGCCGCCCGCATACACCGGCTTTGCGTGGGCTCAGGCGATCCCGTGCTCTTCCTGCACGGGTTGCCCGCCAGTTGCCATTTGTGGGACCGCGTGATCAGGAGCCTCTGCGGCCACTTCACCTGCATCGCGGTCGACCTGCCCGGACTCGGCCGTACCCCGCCCCTGCCCGGAGGTTTCCGCCGGCTCGACGCCCTGGCCGCATCGATCGAAGCTCTGCGTATCGAGCGCGGCATCGAAAAGTGGCACATCGTGGGGCATGACGCCGGGTGCGCCATCGGTGTCGAGTACGCCCATCGCTATTCGCAGCGCGTGGGGCGTCTCGCGCTCCTCACGCCATCCGTCTTTCCCGACCTCAGGCCTTTTTCTCTTTTTGAGGTCCTGCGCAAACCCATTGTGGGCGAGGTGATGGCGCCCGCCATCAATCTGCTTTTCTGGAAGCTGGTCATGCGGCTGGCTCTCGAAGAGACCGCCGATACCAGGCTGGAGCGCGACGAGGTGGTGAGCGATTTCCACGCTCCCTTCCACGGTCTCGCCGGCGCGTGGTGTTTCATGTCGCTGCT
The DNA here is from genome assembly GCA_963825195.1 of uncultured Acidobacteriota bacterium. Lineage (GTDB taxonomy): Bacteria > Acidobacteriota > Terriglobia > Terriglobales > Acidobacteriaceae > Palsa-343. The sequence continues at coordinate 2,085,038 of CAWGSD010000001.1, read as the reverse complement.
TCGCTGGGGGATCCAGCGGAAGTCCTTGGCTCCATGCCGAAATGGCTTAGCGAGCTGCTGGCACCGACTCTCATCTTCCACGGCAAGCGAGACGCGGCTGTTCCACCAACCTTCGCTACACGCGCCGCGAGCCTGATCCCGAACTCGGAAGTCATCCTGCTCGACGCCGGACATTTTCTCCCTATGAGCGAATCAGCCGTCATCGCCCGCGAGCGTGCGCGCTTCTTCACCGCGAGTCGCCAACTCGAATCTCAATGGGCCGCAGCCGCAGCCGATTAGCAATCGCTCTGGCCTCACACTACGCATATTCCTTTTCAACAGCGCCAGGTCGTCGATGGACATACGCGGCGAGGCGCCGCAGATCCTGAGAACGCCGGATAGTGTCGGGATGGATGCCCGCCCCTTGATGGAGCGTAGATTCAACCGGAAGGTCGAAGACAACGCCATTCTACTTCTTCGATGATTACCGCGGCACTCAACTCTGACCCCAGACTTGGATGAAATTGTTTCACCGATCTCCTGGAGATTGTCGATCGGGCCGCGGGCTTGGTGGCTCTACGCGTCTCGGTACCCATGGTGAACCAGCCCGGACAACGCTCCGGCTAAAGGACTCTGGTCAGCAAACCGCCTGAATCGGTGCCGCTAAATGTCCTTGCCCATGACCTTTCTTCTTCGGGTCATGTGCCGGGATGACAGATTGGAACACAACTCTTTGGAGGCTTTGTGAAACTTCGCAGTTATTCCGCGGGGCTTGGTGTGCTGTTCGTCGTCGGCATAGTTATCTTTGCCATTCGTACCCATGCGCAGGCGACAACCGCATCGATCCATGGCACGATCACCGATCCAAACGGTGCGGTGCTTCCCAATGCGAGCGTAACCGCCCTCAACACGAGCACCGGCATTGCAGCTACTCAGAAGACCGACAGCAAAGGCTATTTCATCTTCCCGAACCTCCACATCGGCGGCCCCTATTCCGTTACCGTTGAGGATTCGGGGTTCCAGCGCTTCGTCGCAACCGGGATTATGCTGGACCTTAGTTCGGCGCGCGAGGTCGACGCCTCACTGCAGATCGGAACATCTTCGGAGACTGTTCAGGTGGACTCGAACAAAGTCCAGATCGAGTCTTCTGACGTTCAACTCAAGAACGTGCTCCCTGCTCGGGAGCTCGAGGATCTTCCCACCCTCGGACGCGATGCCATACAGTTGCAGAAGACTGCACCCGGAACTGTGGAGGCCTCGGATCGTGAAGCCACCTTCTCAACCAACGGCAGTCAAACCCAGGAGAATTCCTATCTGCTGGATGGAACCGACATCAACGACTTTCTTCTGAACCAACCCGGTATCATCGTGAATCCTGATGCGCTCGCGGAAATCAACGTGATTTCCAGCACGCTCGATCCGGAGTTCAGCCGTAACTCGGGCGCAATCGTTGACGAGGCGCTGAAGAGCGGCACCAATGAATTCCATGGCAGTGGTTTCGAGTTCTATCGCGACACTTTTCTCAATAACGGCAACTTCTTCTCAACCACCCGCCCCGGTTTCCATCAGAATGTTTTCGGAGGCACGCTGGGCGGCCCTATCCTCAGAGATCGTGCTTTCTTCTTTGTGGCCTATCAGGGACTGCGGAACCGCACTGCACAAACGACGTTGACTCCCGTTTTCTCCGGCGCCCAGAGGCAGGGAAACTTTTCGGCCGATGAAGCCCAGTTCTCGAGCAAGCCAATTCCATTTCCGGCCGGGCTGAATGGGCCGTCGGGATTTTGCCCGGCAGGAACTCCCTGGAACGCCTGCTTTCCGAACGCGCAGATCCCCGCAGCCGACTTCGACTCGATTGCAGACAACTTGCTGAACAAGTACGTTCCCGCGTCGAATTACACCAGCGCCGGCATCAATTATTACAATTTCAACGCTCCGAATACTGGCGCGGACGATCAGGGCATTATTCGAATCGACGACCAGTTAACTTCGCGGGACACGCTCTGGGCATCGACGATCTTCGATTCCAGCCCGGCCATGAACACTCTGCCGCTTCCGGCCACCGAGTCGACGGGAACCGGTGCGACGCTGCCGGGGTTCGCCGCTGACAATTCATCCCATACCAAGATCTTCAATGCGTCCTGGACTCACGTGTTCAACAGCACGACCCTGAATGAGCTGCGCGCCGGTTATTTCCGGTTCAATTATGCAGAACTGGAACCGGCTGCGGCCACGCTGGCGGCGCCTTCTTCCTTCGGTTTCGATATTTTGCCGCAGGATGCTGCCGCGGGCACACTGCCCTTCATTAACGTGAATGGCTATTTCGCGCTTGGCTTCAGCACCAACGGGCCGCAACCGCGAAAAGATGAAAACTACACTTACTTTGATAATTTCAGCAAAGTTATAGGTAACCATAACCTCAAGGTCGGGGCGAATGCAGAGAGATTCATCATTAGTAACCCGTACTACGCGAACAACAGTGGTGCATTCATCTTCAATAGCTCGGCTACTTATAGCACGGGCGATCCAGCCGCCGATTTCCTCCTCGGGATTCCGGCTACCTACAGCCAGGGGTCAGGTTTCTTTGTCGATGTTCGCGCATCCCAGTATTACGCCTATGCCCAGGACCACTGGAAGGCATCCAATACCCTCAGCCTGGCCTACGGGCTCGGGTACGAAGTGGAAACGCCGTATCAGAACCTTCAATACGACGGAGTCGGAGTAACCTGCTGGACTCCCAGCGATGTTCAGTCAAAGGTATTTCCTGGAGCTCCTCCGGGACTGCTGTACCCAGGCGATCCCGGATGTAACAAAAACGGTAGCCCAACCACTCATTGGGAGCATTTCTCTCCCCGCCTTGGATTTGCCTGGTCCCCGGATGGAGGTTTTGGTGCCCTGTCAGGCGCGCCGGGGCAGCGCGTTTTCGTGGTGCGCGGAGGTTTTGGGATGTACTGGAACCGCGTGCAGGGAGAGGGTGCCCAGGTCAATTCGAATGATCCGCCATTCTCCGAGAGTAGTGTCGGCGCAGCCGGATTAGGCGGCAACCCCAGCTTTGCCAATCCGTTTGTTGATATCGCCGGTACTCCTGGGGCTTCGTACCCGTCAAACCCTTTTCCATACTCCGTCCCCAAACCCGGCCAGAATGTAAACTTCATGTCTCTTTATCCGTTGGAGATGGATAACCTGACCTCCGATTTTGACGTTCCTTACACATATAACTTCAACCTGAATATGCAGCGCGCCCTGCCCAGCAATATGGTGGTGACGGTCGGTTATGTCGGCTCACTGGGCAGAAAGCTGGATCGCGCCAGGGAAGGCGACCTCATTACTCAGCAGGGGCACGACGACTGCCTGAATGGCACGGGTGCCGGTGCGCCGATCACGCTCGGCGGCCAGACCTTCACGTGCATGCAGCTGATTGGCTCGCAGTCACTCTATTTCCCGGGCGAGAAGCTGCAGCCGGGAGTGGTTCCTGGATCGCAGACTCCGGGAGGGCTTCCGAATGGCCTGCCCTACTACCTCTCGATCGGGGGGATGCACACCAGCGGCGCTTCCAGTTACAACTCACTCCAGCTGTCGCTGGTCAAAGCCCCTTCTCATGGCCTCTATTTCTCTCTTGCCTATACCTATAGCCATGCTTTGGACGATGCCTCCAGCCTGGAAGATTCCGTGGCCAACGGATATGGCACCAACTACGTTCCAGGCTTTGAACACCAAAGCTATGGAGACTCCGCTTACGATGCGCGCCAGCGGCTCGTGGGCCTTTACAACTACGAAATTCCGGTACCGCAGGAAATCCGAGGCACTCCTTTGCTGCGCTCTGCGTTGGGCGGCTGGCACTTCTCGGGAATCACCACGCTGCAAAGCGGCTTCCCGATCACCATCTACGACGCAGGGGTCTATAACTCGCTGTATTGCGATCAATTCAGTTTTGTGAACTGCCCCGATGTTCCGAATACCTCGACTTTCCACATTCACACGGAAAATCCCAGGAATCCTGGCCACTACTGGTTCAATCCAGCGACCTTCACCCAGGAGCCGATCGGTACCTTCGGCAACGTGAAACGCAATTTCTTCCACGGCCCCGGATTCAACTATTCGAACTTTGAAGTCTACAAAAACATTCCCCTGAGAGGCTTCGACAGCCCAAGCTACATTCAGGTGCGTCTGGAAGCCTATAACGCCTTCAATCATGCCAACTTTGCGAATCCAAGCGGCAATTTTGGGGCCGGTCCCACCGTCTTCGGCGTAATTGATTCCGTCGATCAGCCGATCAACGCGGGCGGCGATCCGCAGCCTGGGCGTGCCATCCAACTCGCCGGGAAGTTCTACTTCTAGAATGGCGCGCGCTCTCGTGAGAGGGCTCGTGGAAAGGTCCGCGGGAAGGAATAAAGTGGAAAGTTGCCGCCCCTCAGCCTGGCGAGAGATGATGTCCAATAGGCTGGGGGCGGCGAAACTACACCATGGCGATGGCGGAAGTGCGTGTGAGTCGAACACACCGTCGCCCGTTCAGGACGACCGCCGGTTTTGAAGACCGGGAGGGTCACCGGAGCCCTGGCACTTCCGCTTATGGTCAACAGTCTCGCTATGATACCGGGTTATAACCGCTGTTACTACCTGATTCCCTGAACCAGAGAGGTCCATGAGGCTCACACAGCAGGTAAAGGCGGGAGGGTGCGCCAGTAAGCTGGCTCCCGGATCCCTTCGCGCGGCGCTCGACACACTGCCTCTCCGGAACGACCCAAACCTTCTGGTTGGCTTCGATCAATCGGACGACGCCGGAGTCTATCGCATCGGCGAAGATCGGGCGCTGGTGCAGACCGTGGATTTCTTTACCCCAATGGTCGACGATCCCTGGACATTCGGCGAAATCGCCGCGGCAAATGCCGTGAGCGATGTGTATGCGATGGGCGGCTCTCCGCTGACCGCGCTGGCCATCGTGTGTTTCCCACAGGACGGCGACCTCGATGTGCTGGGGCAAATTCTGCGCGGAGGAATGTCGAAGCTGGAGGAAGCGGACTGCACCGTGGTCGGCGGACACTCCGTGCGCGACTCAGAGATCAAATTTGGTTATGCCGTCACGGGACTCATCCGTCCGGATCGCGTGTACACCAATGGCGGCGCTCGCGCAGGCGATCTGCTTATGCTGACCAAGCCGATTGGTACCGGTGTGATCACCACCGCGCTCAAACTGGGCAGCGCTCGGGACGAGTGGGTGAAAGGCGCCATACGTTCCATGACTACCCTGAACAAGACCGCTGCTGAGGCGATTGCACATCATGGTGGCGTGCACGCCATGACAGACGTAACCGGCTTCGGCCTCATGGGGCATGGACGCGAGATAGCCCTGGCGAGTGGAGCGATTCTCGAAATCGCGACTGAGAAGGTTTCGCGCCTTGAGGGCGCACTCGAGGCGATCGCCCTCGGCGCAATTCCCGCGGGATTGCTTGCGAACCGGGAATATGCGGAGTGTATGGTGTCCGAGGAGGGTGTCCTGGACGATACACTGCGCACGTTGATGTATGATCCTCAGACCTCCGGCGGACTGCTGGTCAGCGTGGATGCCGGCCACGCGGCTTCCCTGTTACGGGCTCTCGAGAACACAAACGTCCCGGCGCGCGTGGTTGGACGCGTGATTGCCGGCAAGCCGGGTATCGTCCTTCGCGGAAATGGTGCATGATGCCGGCAGAGACCAGCCCTATGCCGGGCGGAGAAGTTTCGCGGGATGCCCTTTACCGCGCGCTGCCATCGGTGAACGAACTCCTGCTCGCGCCGCCGCTGGCGGAGTTCGCTTCGTCCTATGGACGCGCACGTTTGCTCGAGACCATTCGCCGCGTCCTCGACAGTACGCGAGATGAGATCGCGCAGGGGCTCCACTCGTCTGTGAGCCTCGAGACCCTTCTCCACGAGTTGCCCGCGCGAGTCGTGCACGAGATGCAACATGATGCGCGGTTTTCCCTGCGGCGGGTGATCAACGGAACGGGCGTGATTCTCCACACCAACCTCGGCCGTGCGCCGCTCAGCCGGATCGCACTGGACCATTTGTGCGAGGTTGCCGGCGGCTATTCCAATCTTGAATTCGACCTCGAGCGAGGAGAACGCGGCAGGCGCGATGTGCACCCCCAATCCGCGCTCCTTACGCTGCTCGGTCAGACCGCATCCGCTCACTTCGAGCAGACGCATCGAGTGATCTTCGTGAACAACTGCGCTGCTGCTACGTTTCTGGCGCTGCATTCTCTGGCCCGCGGCAGGCAGGTCCTGGTCTCGCGGGGAGAGTTGGTCGAGATCGGCGGGGGATTTCGTATTCCCGAAATCCTCGAAGAGTCGGGAGTCATACTCCGGGAGGTGGGAACGACCAACCGGACGCGAGTATCGGACTACGAGAAGGCAATCACAGACCAGACGGCCCTGATTCTGCGTGTGCATCAATCGAACTTTGCGATGGAGGGCTTCGTCGAACGGCCCAGACTGGAGGAACTGATTGCACTGGGCAGGCGAACACGGGCTCGGCGTTTTTGAAGATCAGGGCACCGGCCTTGTCGAATCACTCGATCCCTATGGGGTTCGCGATGAGCCAACCATCGCCGGCAGTGTGGCCCGAGGGTTGCGACCTTGTGGCGGCGAGCGGCGACAAGCTCTTCGGCGGTCCGCAGTGCGGCATCCTTGTGGGCCGCGCAGAATGGGTCGATCGCGTTCGCAGCAGCCCTCTCTACCGCGCCTTCCGCGCCGACAAGCTCAACCTCGCCGCGCTGGAGGCGACGTTGATCCAGTATCTCTATGGCGATCCTGAGTCGGTCCCTGTCGTTCGCATGCTGCGCACGACGGAAGAAGCGATTCGGCGTCGTTGCGAGGACATTGCGGCCGCGGTCGATCACGCTGACCTGGTTCTGGCAGTTACCGCTGTGAAAAGCGTCATCGGCGGCGGGACTGCGCCAAAGAGCACGTTGTCCAGCTACGCTCTGGCCCTGAAGCACGCCGAGCTGGAGTGCTTCATCGCTCCTCGCTGCCCTGCGACGGCTCGACGCCGCCCATCATCGGCCGCATCGAAGAAGATCGCGTGCTTCTGGACCTGCGCACGGTCGAGCCGGAGTTCGACCAACTCCTGATCAGCACGTTGAACGAGCCTCTCGAATCCGCGCCCGGAGAGCCGAGCTGACGATGCCGGATCGGATTTCCTCTGCACCTGCGACTATGACTCCAGCGGCTCGATCCGTGATTGTTGGCACCGCGGGGCACATCGACCATGGCAAGACCGCACTCGTGCGTGCGCTGACGGGAATCGACACGGATCGCCTCCCGGAAGAGAAGCGCCGCGGGATCACGATTGATTTGGGTTTTGCTTCCCTCGATACGCAGGCGCCGGACGGGACGACGTTGCGTCTGAGCTTTGTCGACGTGCCGGGCCATGCCCGATTCGTGCGCAACATGCTGGCAGGCGCTGCCGGCATCGATGCTGTCCTGATGGTGATCTCGGCCGAGGAAGGCGTCATGCCGCAGACTGAAGAACATTTGGCGATCTGCTCTCTGCTTGGTATTGAGCGTGGACTCACGGTCCTGACCAAAGCAGACGCGGTGAGCGAAGAGCGCCTCGTGGAAACGACGCGGGCGGTGAAGAGTTTCGTGTGCGGCACGCTTCTCGCCCGCGGTCCGGTCATTTCCGTGAGCGCGCATGCCGGTTCCGGAATTGCCGAGCTTCGCCGCGAAATGATCCGCATGGCCGTGAACTCTCCGGAGCGCAGCTCTGACGCGGTTCTCAGACTGCCCATCGATCGCGCGTTCGTGATGAAGGGATTCGGAACCGTCGTGACCGGCACGCTGATTGGAGGCTCGATTCGTGCCGGAGATGAACTTGCGATCCTGCCGGGGGACCGCACCACTCGGGTCCGCGGCATTCAGGTGCATGGCCGGACAGAAGAAGAGGCCCGCGCCGGCGCGCGCGTCGCCCTGAATCTGGCCCGCATCGAAACGGCAGAGCTCAGGCGTGGCGACATTCTGGTCATGCCGTCCTCGCTTCAGGCGGTCGATTTTCTCGATGTCGAGTTGAGCGTTCTGCGTGGTGCACCACCGCTGAAGCACCGCGCCCGCGTCCACTTCCACGCCTTTGCCTCAGAGTGCATCGCCACGGCAACGCTCTACGAAGCAGCCTCGGTCGGACCAGGCGAAACCGGGCTGGCGCGGCTCCGCCTCTCGGAGCAGATGGCACTTCTACCCGACGACCGCTTCGTCTTGCGCATAGGGACGCCGATCACCACTATTGGCGGCGGCCGCGTCCTCGATGCTCATCCGCCTGCACAGACAAGAAAGGTGAAGACTGCCGAATGGTTGCGCAAGCTGCGCACCGCGTCTTCCGAGGAGCGAATCGGGCTGCGCATCGCACGGCAAGGAGTTACGGGAATCTCCTTGAGGAATCTTTCCCGCGAAACGGGAATCACGGAGGCCGTGCTCGGTGAACGCATACAGCACTGGATGCACGAGGGCCGCATCCATTCGACAGGTGAGAAGTGCCTGCTCACCCCGGAGTCATTTGACGTGGCGCTGGAAACTATCCTGAGCCACCTTCGCATTCGCAGCAGGGCCGGTTCTTCAGATGTGAGGAGATCGGAGCTAAGGGAACAGACAGGCCTGGACGCGGAGGTGTTTGACGACGCCCTCCGCAGGCTGGAACAGGAACGCCAGTTGCAGGTCGCCGGTGAGTTCGTCATGTCGTCTGCGGTGTCCGATGTATCCGGCCATAACTGCGGCCTGGTATCCACCATTGCTGCGGAGTACCAGCGAGCCGGCATCGCGCCCCCTTCCCCCGATGAGTTGGGAATGCAACTGGGCATTGCTCCCGCCGAGATGCGCCGATTGATCACGTTTCTGCTCCGCGAGGGAACGCTCGTCCGGTTGGGCGACGACTCGTTGTGCATGCATCGGTGTGCACTCGAGGCCCTGACGGACAAAATGCGAAGTCTGCGCGGCCAGACCCTCGATATCGCTGCCTTCAAACAACTGGCAGGGGTATCGCGCAAATATGCGATCCCGTTGCTGGAGTACTTCGACCGCGAAAGAATCACGTTGAAGCATGGAAACCAGCGGCTCGTTCTATGAGTTGAGGGTTGCTGAATCTGCCTAGCTTCAACCTAAAGGTGGACTCGGGTCTGCCAGACTTCATGGTATAGTCCGGATGTTACGAAACTGTCAACCATGGCCGACAGCGATACCAAAATCAAGCTGATCGAAGATGCCGATGCCATCGGCGATGTCGCTGCCGTCTATGACGAGTGGCGGCAGAAGTCTGGGCGGCAGAAGATGCCAGGCATTCTGAAGTGCTTCAGCCATCGACCGGACTTCCTTCGCGAAGTCATGAAGTTCAGCGACACCGTTCACTTTTCCGAGGGTAATCTCAGCCGCCGTCAAAAGGAGGCCATCGCCAGCTGGGTATCCTGGCTGAATCGATGCCCGTATTGACTGGACTCGCATGCTTACTTCCTGCGTGTTCAGGGAGCAGAAGAAAAGACGGTGCAGGCGCTCGCTGAGGGCAAACTGGATGATGCTGAGTTGAGCCAGGCGGAACGCGTGCTGCTCGACTATGTGAAGAAGGTGACCGAGGCCGCCTATCGGACCACACCGGAAGATGTCCAGCTTTTGCGCGATCATGGCTGGACCGAGCCGCAAATTGCAGAGGCCGTCTACATTACGGCGATGTTTGCGTTCTTCAATCGGGTCGCAGACGCGTTCGGGATAGCGCCGCAGGGCTATCTCGAGACGAACCGGCTGACGAAGTGATCAGAGGGATCGAGGCATGAAGGCGACGACAAAACGCAGGCTGGACATGGATTGCGGGCTAGTCTTGTCGTTGCGTGGCTCGGCTTCCTTGGATTTGTGGATTGGGCGATGCATCAGCCGCCCGAAAAGTTTGGTCATGTGATGGCCCACATGCCCATGCCCGCCTACTTCCTCTTCCCCTTTCGAGACCATGTGGACTCAGGCGCGCCACGGCCACCTGAACCCGGGCGATCAGGCGCCGGATTTCACCGTCAGCACCCTCGAAACCAAATCGCCCGTCCAGCTCGCCTCTCTCTGGACCTCGAAGCCTGTGGTGCTGGTCTTCGGGAGCTATACCTGACCGCCTTTTCGGCGGGAGGTTCCCGCCCTGAACAAGCTGGCTCAGCAGTATAAGGATAAGGTTGCGTTCTACGCGGTCTACATCCTTGAAGCACACCCCACGGACGTCTGGACGATGCAGTCCAATGTCCACGACGGCGTGCTCTTCGCCAGTCCGAAGAATGAAGCGGAGCGATTTTCGGTTGCGGGCTCCTGTGTGCGGAAACTGGGAATCAAGTTTCCCGCCCTGGTCGATGGCTTCGACAACCGTGTCGAGACGGCTTACACAGGCTGGCCCGATCGGCTGTATCTGATCGCTCCCGGAGGCCGTGTTTTGTACAAGAGCAGGCCGGGGCCATTCGGCTTTCATCCTGCGGATCTGACAGCCGCGATCAAGCGCTTGGTGAACGCTCATTAGAGTCAGCGTTGCTCGGGATTGAATAGCGTAGCTCCCCCTTGAGGTTCTGCCGCGGCTTGCGGCTTCAGGTTGATGCCAAATCGCCGAGCACTCATCGAGGTGAGATCGCTCCTAAGAAGTTGGCTCGTATTTTTGCATCGGCTTCTCGTTGATGCTGCGTAGCCGTCTCAACGTGATTCATTTCCACTGTAGGGACGGAAATCAAAGCAGTATAACTTTGCGGTATCCTGGCGGAACTTTTCGAAAGTCTCCAGAACATCCGCTTTGACCGCAACACCTTCAAGTCAAATGGCTTATGGGAGAGTTTGCAGCCGAGTGCGACTCGCTGCAAAATCGAAAAAGAAGACTCAATCCGCTGCCCCCTGCGGTCATGGGGGTTCGACCTCCCTCCCGGCACCATTGATTCAACGCTGTCGCTGGTTTCAGGTTCGTTCAGGTTCGCCGTCTGCGGCGACTCTCTTGCTGAAATCGAGTCGCGTTGCCGCCTCCTCCTAAACATCTACTGCGCCGCAGACAATTTCCGTAGGCTCGATCTGGCGCTGTGTATATGCATCCTCTTGCGACGACACGACGTTTCTCTGCCTGCGAGAATGACAATGGACTGACAATGATCAGACGATCCTGAGACACCCTCGCGCGTGCTCCTGCTTAATGTGGCTTCTATGCCGCGTATGAGACTGCGTTCTCCGTTCTTCCCAACCATCCGCTCCGTGAAGATCATCGTCTTTGCCCTTGCCACGCTGTGTGCAGTGCGCTATGCAAAGGCGCAGTACACGTTCACGCCGGTGCTCTCCGGAGGCGTCGGCTTCTTCACCAGCACCAACGGTGGGAATACCAGCTATCAGCCCCACATTGAACCGCTGGTGGCTGCGCCGATCACTCACCGCCTCCTCGTCGAATCGCGGGGCATTCTCCTTGAGGAATTCTTTCCCAATGGTCCGTCCGGCTACGACCACTCGCATGTGGCGAGCTTTGTCTACCTGCAGGGAGACTACCTCGCCACCTCTCATGTCACCGTCGTAGCCGGCAGCTTTCTGCTCCCCTTCAACACCTATAATGATCGACTGTCGCCCATCTGGATCAGCAATCTCCAGGATGGACCCATCATCGCCAGCCTCGGCACCATGTCCTCCGGCACCGGCGTCGGCGGCATGCTCAGTGGATCGGCGATTGCCCGCAACAATTACTCCATCAGCTACAACGGCTGGTTTTCCGCGCGCAGCGGTAACATGCAGTTCAACTCCAAACGCTCCTCGGGAGGCCGCGTCAGTCTCTATCTGCCCCCGCGTCGCCTCGAAATCGGCCTTTCTTACGATCGCCTTCTCCAGGGAGTGCGCGAGAACTTCTACGGTGCCCATGTATGGTGGGAGCCCGCGAATACCGCCTTTCGTCTGCGGTCCGAATATGGCCGCGGTCATCACGCCCAGGGCTACTGGGTGGAAGCCGACTATCGTACCCAGGCATTCGGAGGTCTCGACAGCTGGGTTGGCCGATTCGAGCCTGTCTTCCGCATGCAGCAGAGCTTCCGTCGCGACACTGTGGTCAGTGATGGCGTGCCTCTCGTCAATACTCAACGTGTTGACTTCGGCCTCGATTACAACCTGCCGCACAACACCCGTATTCTGACCAGCTACTCTCGGCAGTTCTCCTCAACTGGCAATGTCAATATCTGGGAGACCGGAATCGTTTATCGCTTCCTCTTTCCCGCCTGGAAAAGCAAGTGACGGACGGCGCGCCTGCAGATGCACTCTGTCTGCGAGACCTCCGGGAATAACCCGGCCTCCGGATCGCCGTCCGCAGGAGTCGAGCAGTTCTTCCAGGGGCAACGGAGGTCGATTCTCATGGGTTGGGTCAGCAGAAGCAATCCGGCGCTCGTCCATGCCATCGTGGCGAGCTTCTCCGAACCGGCAGAGCAGGCATGTAGCCGCCTCTCCCGATTCAGTGCCCATGACTGGGCCCGTACGGAGTTCTGGCTCGACACCAGCGGCCTCGCGCTCTATTTTCTGAACCACGTGCAGGCGCACGGCCTGAGCGATGCAGTCGATGCGCGCCTTCTCGCGAAGCTGCAGCAGAAACTCACCGACAACCAGACTCGCATCGCAGGAATGTTGCAGGATTTCATTTCCATCAATCGGTCCTTCCGCGAAGCCGGCATCCGTTTTGCCAACATCAAAGGATTTACCCACTTTCCCGACTCCTGCCCTGACCTCTCGCTCCGCCATCAGTCCGACTTCGACTTCCTCATCGACCCGGATCATCTCGCCTTGGGTCGTACGCTCCTCGAGCAGCGTGGATTCATGCTCACGGCCTCAACTCCAGGTAGTCTCGAATTCAGGACCTCCGGCCCGGTGCGGACCTCCCTCGACGGCCAGTACAGAGTTGCGAACCGGCTATCTGCCGAGCTGCATCTTGGCACGGCCCCCCCCCTTCGGGGGCTGCCGTCCAAACGCGACCCGCGCCTCGACCGTCTGCAGGACTGGCAATGGAACGGGCAAGGCTTCCCGGCTCTAGCTCGCGCCGATCAGTTGATCGGCCAGGCCCTTCATCTCCTCGGCCATCTCCGCAACGAGCACACGCGGCCATCCTGGCTGCTCGAATACCGGCATCACGTCGTCGCGCACCAGGGAGATTGCGATTTCTGGAATGCGGTGCGCGCTCTCGCCGCCGAATCTGCCCAAACTTCCGTCGCGCTCGGCCTCTCCACCCTGCTGGCATCGATCATCTTTGGTCCCTTCTCATCGCCCGAGCTCGATTCATGGACGGTGGACCTGCTCCCGCACCGGGTACGTCTGTGGGCCTCTCACTATGGGCGGCGGGCCGTCCTCGCCGACGTTCCGGGGACCAAGCTCTATCTCCTGCTCGAAGACGCATTGCAGGACCTCGATTCCGGACAGGTCAAGTCCGTCAGACTCCGCCGCCTCATCCCGCTGCGACGTACCGACCGCATTTTGCAGCCGGCCACGAATGAGACTCTCCCCTCGCGCCTTCGCAGAGAAGCGATCGAGCTGCGCTTCATGCTCTTTCGCCTTCGCTTTCATCTACAGCAGGGATTTCGCTTTGCCTGGGAAGTACGCCGATGGAAGCGCCTGTCCGCGATCAGCCGAGAGATCCTGCAATCCTCAGCCGTCTGCCGCTACACCCCTCATCCGGAATAACTGCGGTGCCGGTCCGCGCCAGCGTGGAGCATCCGCAGGCAATTCGTGCACGCCGCCCGGGCTCTACAGGCTCAGCGCCACGAGACAGCTTCCGCGACCGTTTCCACCGGCCGGCCATCCTCGAACCGCAGTACGCGGTCGGCAAACGTCGCTGCGCGGTCACGATGCGTCACCAGCAAAACCGTTTTCCCGGATGATCGCAGCCCCTCCAGAATCAGTTCCTCGCTCTCCTCATCCAGGGCCGACGTAGCCTCGTCCAGCAGAAGCAGGTCGCCGCCCCTCAACAACGCCCGCGCCAGGCCCAACCTCTGCCGCTGCCCGCCGGATAGCAGAGCGCCATTGTCCCCGGTTCTGGTCTCCAGCCCCATTGCCTGCGCCGCCACGAAGGTATCCAGCCTCGCGGCGCGCAGTGCCCGCAGCAGTTCTTTGTCCGCCTTTTCGTTGAGCCCAAACAACAGGTTGTTGCGGATCGAATCGTCGAGTAGCGGAGTCTCCTGCGGCACATAGGCGATCCTGCCGCGGTCTACCCGCACCGCTCCTGCCTGTGGCTGCAGCACTCCCGCGATCAGATGCAGCAGCGAGCTCTTGCCGATCCCCGAGGCCCCCTGCAGCACTACCATCTCGCCCTCGCGAATGCGCAGATCGACATCCCGCAGAATCGCGGGGCCTTCATCAAAAGCGAAGCGCACATGGCGCAGCTCCACAGCAAGCCCAGACTCCGGTAATTCCACCCGCATTACGGGAGCGCGGTACTGGTCGCATTCCCGCAGCGCCGCATCCACAATGCGCACGTTTTCATACGAGGTCTCCATCTGGCCGGCGGCGAACGAGATTTGACTGATGAGTGGGAGCAGACGGCGGGACAGCACAAAATAGAACGCCAGCAGCGCGAGCAGCTCATGCGCATCGCCCCGCAATATTTGCACCGTAATTATCATCGCGAGAAACAGAAGAACAGCACCCTGGTCGGCGACGACCCGTCCGATTTGCGGTAGAAACACCGTGCGCGTGCTGCCCTTCGCCAGGCTCTGTGCATGCCGCCGAATGCGGCGGCTAAAAAATGAGTGGAGTTGATAAGTGCGGATCTCCTTTCCGGCGGAAAGCACGTCCATCAGATCTCTCTGCAGCAGTCGAACCGAATCCTCGCGGCTGCTGGCAGCGGCCTGTAATCTGCTTCGAATCACAAACCGGTGCAGTCCATATACGGCGGCGAGCACAACGCCGAACCCGCACGCCGCAATGGGATTCTGGTAGACAATCGCCGCCGTCATCACCGCGACCGTGGCCACAGAGGCGGTCAGTTCGATCCAGCGGTGATAAAAATCAGCCGCGTCGCGTGTCGTATGAATCGCGATGTTCACAAGCTCGCTGCGATTGCGTCGCGCAAAGCTGGCCCACCGCATCTCGCTGTAGCCCCGCACCAGCCGGAACAGCAAATTCGTTTGCAGATCCTGTATCCGGGCGAAAGCCAGTCGCGCCGAGGCGAGGTCTGCCACGGCGCGAATCACGACAAGCATCGCCGTAATCCACCCGATGGAAAGCGTCGTTCGCGGTCTCCCCAGGATCAGGTGTACCGGTGTATGTCCCTGCAGTTGCAGGAACAGGACGTACATGGCCGCGGCCACCAGCAAATCACAGATGCCGACCAGAATGCGCCCGCAGATCAGCAGCGCGATGACCGACCGCGTTCGACCATCCAGCAGCCGCAGGGCTGTAAACCACTTGCCGTCTGCGCGCTCTTGATCTTCCCGCCCGGCGCCATCGACACCACCCATTACCGGCCACCTCTCAGGTGCAACGTATCAATCCATACTGTTCGTGTTGTCAGAGCTCAGTCGTGAAAATGTCAGCGAATTGTCATCGTCCGCTGTATTTTTCCGCTCGGCTGGATTTTCTGGCCGCTTCGCTTTATCCGCTTCCGCGGCCCCCATTCGCACTTCAGTTCTGAACGAACTGCATACAGACAGTCACGGAGACATCCTGGTGACAACCTGCGCCAGCAGGAAACTTAAGATCGCATCGAGCGCGCGGCTCAGCAGAGTTCCGCCGCCGGAGGAGATTCATGTATCGATATCGTGTTTACAGCGGTCTGTGGGCCGGCGCATTGGCGAGCGCTTCGCTCCTTATGCCCGCAGCGGCGCAGGCCGCGCTCACTGCTGTCGGGAATGTTGCCCCGGGATTTACCCTGCCCTCTCAGGAAGACAAGCCCGTATCCCTCTCCGACTACAAAGGCAGCTGGGTCGTCCTGTACTTCTACCCGAAAGACCAGACGGCCGGCTGCACGCTCGAGGCGCATAACTTTCAGCGTGATCTCTCGCAATATGAGGCGCTGCACGCGGTTGTCCTTGGCGTATCGCTCGATACCGTCGAAAGCCACAAGAGTTTCTGCACCAAAGATTCGCTCACCTTCAAGTTGCTCGCCGATCCAGACCATCGAGCCATCGATGCTTACGGAGTGCCGGTCCGCTCCTATGGCACGATGCACTATGCCGAACGGACCACTTTCCTGATTTCGCCGCAGGGCACGATCGCGAAGGCGTGGACCGTCCAGGATATTCAGTCCCACAGTGCTGATGTGCTGGCGACGCTGCGCTCTCTTGAGCGGCAGTGACGTCGCAGGCCGGCTTATAAACGACATCTGGTAGCCAGGGGGCCCGCGCGGGATCATTCCGGTCTTCGGCACTGAGCCGCTGCCTCCGGAACGACTGCGCGGGCCTCTTTTTCGGTACGACAAAGCAGTGACAAACAGAAGACGCTTGCGTGACACCGCTCGCAACCAGTGTTCGTAATCTTCCCATAGGCAGCATAGGCCACCGCGTCAGAAGGCTTCATGTGCGGCATGTCTGTGTCCGATCTGTGCTGCTCTAGAGTCGTATCGATGGCGCGGACCCCTTTCCGCAAGGAGAAATGATGAAGCACCTGGAACCTATGCTGTTGTTGGGATCGATGATGCTGGCCGCAACCTTCGTCGTCGGCCAAACCACGAGCTCACAAAATCAGAAGCCCGCTCATACATCCTCAAAAGCTACACATGATGCCAATCCGGATCGTGGCGAGCAGGTCTTCCGGCAGAACTGTTCGCGCTGTCACAATGCGCCGGAGGGCTTCCCGCAGAGCGTTTCCAGCACCATCGCCACTCACATGCGCGTACGCGCCAGCCTGAGTGAAGCGGATTACAAAGCGCTCCTGCGCTACCTGAATCCGTAGCAACAAAGACTATCCACGCAATTGCGGCGTTCAAACCGCATGCGGCTATTCCTTAAGGTCCGGCCGCTGCAGACAACTTCCCGTGCTTCAGATTCGAAGGCTCACTCAAAAGGAGAAGGTATGAAGAAGGCCCTGATGCCGCTGATGTTTGCGGTAATTACTTTGGCAGTGGCATGTTCCACCCCAGTTCTTAACGCGCAGACGGCGCCGCGAAGAGTTGTCATCGATGCAAAGCGCTTCTCCTATAATCCCGGGGAAATCACCCTGAAAAGGGGAGAGCCGGTCGTTTTTGTTCTGAAGAGCGAGGATGTCGCTCATGGTTTCAGAATCCGAGAACTCAACGTCAACATGAAAGTCAAGGCGGGAGGCACTTCGGAAGTGCAGTTCACACCCACCGAAGCGGGAGATTTCCTCGCCCACTGCTCGGTCTTCTGCGGATCGGGTCATGGCTCCATGACTCTCAAGCTGCACGTGGTGGACTGATCATGGTGCGCGTCCATGTTTTGTTGCTCGGTGGTCTGTTGGTGGCTGGCTTGCCTGGGTTGGGTGGTTGCAGAGCCAGCCAGCCGGGCAAATTTGAAACAAGGACCGTGACGTATGCAAAGCATCATTTCCTTGTCGGCAACAAAAGCGTGAAGAATCCGCTGCCCGATACGCTGGAAACTCGCACGGACGGAAAAGAAGCGTTCTCTCATTACTGCGTCGCCTGTCATGGGATGGACGGGCAGAATACCGGGGTGCCGTTCGCCGATCATATTTCACCGCCCATTCCCTCTCTCGCTTCTCCCGCGGTCCAGAGTTATACCGATGGGCAGCTCAAGTGGATCCTCGATTACGGCATCTGGCCCTCCGGAATGCCGGGATCGAAGGGCACGCTCAGCGACGATGAACTCTGGTCCATCATCGTCTTCCTCCGACATCTTCCTCCCGCCGGCAGCCAAGGCAGTCCGCAAATGTATTCACAGTAGGGAATTAGCCGGCAGCAGGGGCTACCCATCTTTAGTCTGCGGCAGGAACCACAAGGCTCATGGAACTCATGCCCGAGCAACTCTCCCCAACCCGGCAAAGGCGGCGCGAACTCTGTGACCAGTCTGCGCTGGAGGCCCTACCCGCCGTTACCGGCTTCTATTTCGCCTTTCGGACTGTCGCCGGCCTCCTTGCCGCACGGCTCTTCGGCGCTGATCCGGCGGGAGGCGTCGCAGCCAGCGTCGGGTTCGAGTTCCTTCTTCTGGTTGCGGTCGTGTTTTGTACCCAGGCAGATGACAGGCGCTCCGGCGCTCTGATCCTGCAGTCTCCAGCTGCTCGCTGGGCCCTTCTTTTCCTTGGCTTTTCCTGTTGCAGCCTTCTCTGGAGCAGCACAGCGTCGCTGGGCGATTCCAGCGTGTACTGGTGTGCTATGGCCTCGGACGTTGCCATTGTCGCCAGTCTGCTCCGCACCCGTCCCCTGACCCACACTGCGGACGCGCTGATGCAGGGGTACGTCTGGGGTGCGCTTGCGGTCGCCCTTATAGCGTGGTTGCTTCCGGCTCAGTCCGATCTTCGCCTCGGCGATGAGGAACTCCTCGGGCCCAATCAGATCGGATATGTCTGCGCGATAGGATTTCTTTTCGCCCACTATCTCCTGCGCGAGAAGAGGCGAGGTCCCGCGATCTCCGCGGTCGTGCTCGCGGTCACCCTCCTCCGCAGCCTCAGCAAGACCACCATCGTCGCGTTTCTCGTCAGCGAGGGCTTCCTGCTGCTGCGCGACCGGTCCATGAGTCGCAGAAGCAAGATTCTCGTCGCCATCGCTGCCGCAGCCGTCATTGCTGTCTTCTCCGGACTGCTCTTTTCCTACTACGACGTCTACACCAGCGCCGGCAACCAGTCGGAGACGCTGACCGGGAGGCTCGGCATCTGGGCATACTTCCTCGCAGAGGCGGTCCAGCAGCCCTGGATCGGCCACGGCTTTGACTCGGCGTGGAAGGTGATTCCTCCCTTCGGCGCGGATCAGTTCCAGGCGGCCCACGCACACAATGAACTGCTGCAGCAGTTCTACGCCTACGGCGTCGTCGGCGTTCTTCTCTTCGCCGGTATTTACAGCAGCCTGTTCCTGCAGTTCCGCCACATGGCCGCGGGTCCCCGCAGGACCTTCTTCTTCGCGTTCCTGCTCTTCGTCCTGATCCGCGGGCTGGCGGACACCGACCGCTTCGACCTGTCGCTACCCCTGTGGGCAGTCCTCATGATGGGCGGTCTTGCAGAAAAGGCTCGTGCCGCCGCGGGGCAGACCCGGGAGTTGGCCTCCGCCGGCCGGCCGCACGATGGAGCCGCCTTCCACCCCCAAATGTCATCCGATTGTAATTTGTGACCCTTATTTAACGCAGACAGAGAGGCTTTCGACCACAATAAGATGGAAAGGTAACTCAGACGTGATTCAGGATTCGGAATTGATCGCAGAACTCCAGGGCGAAGGTCCGGCCGCGGCGGACCTCGGCACCATCCTCATTATCGAGGACGACCCCCGTATGCAGAAGGTGCTCCGCAGGATCTTCACGGAAGAGCGCTACGCCGCGGTGATCGCGGGCGACGGCCAGATCGGTTTGGATCTGTTCCGGCGTGAACAGCCGCTCGCCGTCGTCCTCGACCTGATCCTCCCCAACATCTCCGGTCGCGAGCTGTGCCAGAAGCTGAAGGCGATCTCCAGCGAGACGCCCATCATCGTTCTGAGCGCAATCTCCGAGGTTGCGGACAAGGTCCTGCTTCTTGAATTAGGTGCCGATGACTACGTCACCAAGCCCTTCAGTCCCCGAGAACTGACGGCTCGCGTCCAGGCTGCCATTCGCCGCCAGCGGAAACCCGCCGCGCAGACCGTTTACCGCTTCGGCGATTGCGAGGTAGATTTCGTTAGGATGACCATCCGGCGCGGCAGCGGCCCCGTGGTTCTCACCGCGCACGAGTTCAAGCTCCTGAAGTTCTTTACCGAGAATGCCGAGCGCGTGCTGACCCGCGATGTGCTGCTCAACGAAGTTTGGGGATACAATTTCTATCCAACAACGCGCACCGTGGATAACCAGATCCTGAAGCTGCGCCAGAAGTTGGAGCCGGATCCTGCCAATCCTCGCCACCTGCTGACGATCTACGGCGCAGGATATAAATTTGTTCCCTGATCCCCAGGTCGAAGGCCGGTCAGAAAGCCATGCGCCGGCCTCCAGTTCCTCAGCCCGGACGCGTGGCATTCGAACCTACGCGCTCCTGCTTCTCGCCATGGCGCTGGTGATTGTTATCGTCACCAGCCTCTGCCTGCTCCTGATTCGCCATCGTCTGCGCTCTCAGGTCACCGGCGACCTCTCCCAGGACCTCAGCCATTCCGTCGTCGCCTTTCAGAACCTCCAGGCAGAAAGACTGCGCGCCCTCGATCGCGAGAACGCCCTGCTTGCCGCGCTGCCCACCCTCAAAGCGCTCATGACCAGCGGCGACGACCTCACCATCCAGGATGGAGCGGCCGAGTTCTGGCAGATCAGTGGCGCTGACCTCTTCGCCCTCGCCGATGCCGGCGGCCGCGTCGTTGCCCTGTACGCCAGAACCGGCAAAGTCAATAGCCCGGCACTGCGGGCGGAGCTGGAGAGAGTGCTGGCTGCGCCGAATAAACAATACCTCATCGATGGCGAGTCCCTGTACGCCTGCTCGCTGCGCCCGCTTTATTTCGGCAGCGACGAGGACGGCACCCTTCTGGGATATGTCGTCAGCGGCGTATCCATTGAGCGCACCGTTCGCGAGATCAGCCAGCCCACCGGCGTCGAAGCCACTTTCATCAGCAGCGGCAAGATTGTAGCCAGCACGCTCCCCTCGACCATGCAGGCCGAGCTTGCCGTGCAGCCTTCTCTCTCCTTTGGAACCCCGCAATCCCCGGTAACTGTCCAGCTCGGCAATGCCCGATTCCTTGCCGCAACCGAGGATCTCTCTGCAGCTGCTACCGCTCCTCTGCAACTCGCTCTCCTCCGATCGTTCGAGTCGGCCGAACAGTCCATCAATCGAATCGATCGCATAGTTCTCAGTGCGGGTCTAATCGCGTTGCTCGGCGGAACGCTTCTCATGATCACCCTCTCACGCCTTGTTACTCGGCCACTCGAAGAGTTGTCGCGGGGCGTGCGCGCTTTCGGCATGGGCGACGTCGCCCACAGGCTTCCGCTCAACGGCACCCGCGAGGTGCAGGAACTGAGCGCCGCCTTTGCCAGCATGCGCGAGGAAATCCAGAGGGCCAACCGTGAGCTGCTCGAGTCCGAGCGGCTGGCAACCATCGGCCGCATGGCCAGCTCTGTGTCCCACGATTTCCGCCATTATCTTGCCACCATCTATGCCAATTCGGAGTTCCTTGCCTCTGACCGCCTTTCCCTGCGCGAGCGCGCGGAAATCCTCGCCGATGTTCGCGCGGCGGTCCTCGGATCGACCGAAATGATCGAGTCTCTGCTGATCTTCAGCCGCACCGGTGCGAGCCTGAAACGATCTCCGCAGCTCATGGCCTCCCTGGTCGAACGTGCCGTGAGCCTGGTCCGCGCTCACCCGGATGCCGAAGGTGTCACTGTGGAGTTTCCCCCCTGCGAACCTGCCGATACTCCGGCTCTGGTGGACGACAAGCAGATGGAGCGTGCTCTCTTCAATCTGCTGCTCAACGCCTGTCAGTCTGTTCGCAAGGCCGGCGAGAGGCCGACGGTTACCGTCGCGCTGGAGGCTCAGGAGAACTTTGTGCTGGTAAGCGTAATTGACAATGGGCCCGGCGTTCCCGAGAAGATTCGCAACAGCCTCTTCGAACCGTTCGTCAGCGAGGGAAAGCAAAAGGGTACCGGCCTCGGTCTTACGCTGGCGCATTGTATTGCCGTAGAACACGGAGGCGAGGTGGTCCTCCTCAGCAGCCGTCCAGGCGAGACAATCTTTCAGATGAAGGTGGCGCGTGCGCCTCATAACGAGGAATCACCCCTCGCTGTCCCGCCCGCGCCGCCCGATCAGGTGGTCCCCAATGAGAATGTGCGCATTTGAGCGAAGTCACGCCACCCCTGCAGATCATCGCACGAGCCACTGCAGGTGGCTCTTCCTTGTCGTGCTTCTCGGACCGGCCGCTCCGTGGCTTTCTGCCCAGACAGATCAGAAGAACCTTTCCGATCAGATCCGGCGGCTCACAGACGGCATGACGCGCGCCCAGGCGCAATTGGAACAATCGCAGCGGCAATTGGACGAGATGCGCACGCAGCTCACTGCCCTCCAGCGCCAGGTGGCGCAAACTGGAGGTGACCAACACAGCCCCGACAGCGCGGATCCCGCCGCATCCTCGGCGTCGCAGGACGCCTCCACCTCCCTCGCCGCGGCGGTACAGGATATTCGGGAACGCCAGGCCCTCCAGGAAAGCCAGATTGCCACCCATGAACAGACAAAGGTGGAAAGTGAGTCCCGCTATCCTGTGAAGGTCACGGGCCTGTTGTTGCTGAACGGATTCGTGAACACCAAAGCCGTCGACATGCCCGTCACACCTACCGTGGCCCTGCCGGGGTCCGGCAGCACCGGAGCCTCCATGCGCCAAACCCTCCTCGGGCTGGACGCACGCGGCCCGCATCTCTTCGGTGCCAACAGCTACGCCGATGTTCGGCTCGATTTCTACGGCAGTTCGGGTTCCGCAGGCGCAGCCGCCGGCTATACCGGCGCCTACAGCGCAGAGACCGGCCTCCTGCGCCTCCGCACCGCCCATACCGGTCTGCAGTGGCAGAACACGGATCTTGCTTTCTCGCTCGACCGCCCCATCATCAGTCCCGATACGCCGAACTCCCTCACCGCCGTGGCCGTTCCCGCGCTCGCGTGGTCCGGTAACCTGTGGACGTGGAATCCGCAGATCACCGTCACTCATGATCTCGACCTGTCCCCCTCTCGTCAGATCCGCCTGCAGACTGCGCTCGTGGATGTGGCCGACGCGCCCCTTTCGCCGCTGGCTCCAGTCTCCTCAACCGCCGCGGGAGTTCTCCCCAGCACGGCGGAGCAAAGCCGCTGGCCCGGTGTCCAGGCTCGCGTCGCTCTCCGGGATTCCTCCACCGTCCATGGTCAGGAGGGCAGCCACTTCGGTATTGGAGGCTATTTTGCTCCTCACGACTCCACATTTTTGGCCCGCCGCTTCGACTCCTGGGCCGCTACACTCGACGCTCGTCAGCAACTGCCCGCCAGGCTTGAATTCACCGGCAGCTTCTACCGTGGACAGGCGCTCGGGGGATTGGGCGGAGGAGCTTACAAGGATTTCGTCTACCGTTTCGATCAGGACTCCGGCGGCTACTATTCCCGTCCACTCAACGATACGGGAGGCTGGGCGCAACTCGGCGAGAAGCTCACTGAACGCTTCGAGATGAACGCTGCATTCGGCATCGACAACGCCTTTGCAGGCAATCTGCGTCGCTACGCTGTTCCCGGCGGTACCATGATTCAGAATCTCGCCCGCAACCGCACCTATACTGGCAACCTGATTTACAGCCCCAGCACTTACCTCATGTTCTCCATCGAATATCGCCACTTAATAAGCTCTCCCATCACCGGTCTCCCCGCCGCAAGCGATATCGTCGGACTGGGAGCAGGATACAGATTCTGATGGCTGGGATGAAACACCGCGTGCGGTGGCTCGCAGCCATCATCGCCCTGTCCGCAATGGCGCTCGCGCAGGATCATTCTGCGCCCACCGACACCGCCGCATTGCGCCTGCGCATCGTGTCATCGCTTCCCGGCCGCCATCGCACCGCGCCGGCAGTAATCTGGCTGGATTCCGCAGACGGAACGCCTGCTCCTCCCATTGTGTCCCACGGCCGTTACACGCTGCTGCAGAAAAACCGCACCTTCACTCCGCATCTGCAGGTCATCCCGGTAGACAGCGTCGTACAGTTTCCCAATCAGGATCCTTTCTTCCACAACGTTTTTTCGCTCTTCGATGGGAAGCGATTCAATCTGGGACTCTACGAGGCAGGATCGACTAAGTCTGTGACTTTCTCCCGCGTCGGTGTTTCCTATATCTTCTGTAACATTCATCCGGAAATGAGCGCCGTTATCATCGCTCTCGCCACACCTTACTATGCGATTGCCGATCGGAACGGCACGTTTTCGCTGAATTCTGTTCCGCCCGGTGATTACATGCTTCATATCTGGATCGAAGGTGTGCCCCAATCGCAGCTTGAGCGTCTCAGCCGCCCAGTTCAGCTTCCGGCCCATGCCATCGACCTCGGCGTAATCCAGGCGCCTATCCCTCCGGCCGCCGGTCTGAAGCACGACAACATGTACGGAAACGCCTACCCACCCGAGACTCAGTCGCCCTACTAGACTAGCTTTAGTAAATGCCGGCCGCTTTTGCCGCGCATCTTTCTTCCTGACAATCCGATGACAGCGCGTTGACAACTGCAGCCTCGCGCCAGCCTACATTTTCCTTAGTCAGTTTGTACCGGAAAGACTTCCGAGCCGAAACCTTTCGGCAGCAATCGAGGATCTCGCATGAAACCGCCTTTTCCCTTTACCGACATTCCGGCCGCTCTTGAGGAAATTCGCCATGGGCGCATGATCGTTGTGATCGATGATGAGGACCGCGAGAACGAGGGCGACCTCACCATCGCAGCGGAGAAGATCACGCCGGAAGCGGTAAATTTCATGGCCCGCTTCGGTCGAGGGCTGATTTGTCTGTCCATGACGCCCGAGCGCGTTGACTATCTTGGTCTGCGGCCTATGGCTGCGCGCAACACGGCCCGCTTCGGGACCGCCTTTACCGAATCGATCGATGCGTTGAGCCGCGGTGTCACCACCGGCATATCTGCCTACGACCGTTCCGAAACCATCCTCTGCGCCATCGATCCGAAGACCCATCCCGCAGAACTCGGTCGTCCCGGACATGTCTTTCCTCTTTGCGCGCGGCCGGGCGGAGTCCTCGTCCGGCCCGGGCAGACGGAAGCGGCCGTGGATCTGGCAAGGCTTGCTGGCCTTACACCCGCGGGCGTGATCTGCGAAATCATGAACGACGACGGCACCATGGCCCGTGTGCCGGACCTCATCCGCTTCTGCGAACAGCACCTGATGAAGATGATTACCGTCGCCGATTTGATTCGCTATCGCATGGAGTACGACTGCTCTCTCTCCTCGCCGGAGTTCCTGGCTGCCGCCCTACCCTTTGGACGCGCCATGATCGCAGCCGACTAACTACAGCCGACGGGCCTCGAACTAACTTCCCACCCTTCCAGGGGAGAAACCCGACTCATGATCAAAGGAATTACTATCACCCAACCTGTTGCTGCGGACGAGTTGGAACATCTTGCCGGCTTGCTGCAGGCTCTTGGTTTCGAACAGGACTTAGCCCCGCGCCAACACCGCGGCCCATCCTTTCTCGTGCCCCTCGCGAAACTGGATCTGGTTCCATCGGAATGGAGCCCGGGAAGCAACGGGAATCATGCCCCGGCCGGACTGTCAGGGCATCTCTCCTTCGACGTGACGAGCCTCGGATCCATTCGCAGTTCTGCCCAGGCCTGGCTCCGGGCCACCCCGCGTGGTGGAGAACTCAGCCCCATCACCGATGCGGATTGCGACTCGCGCTCCTTCAGCGTTGCGCCTTATCAGAGCCTGTCCATCACCTTCAGGGAGTCGAACGATCCACTCAGGGGACAACCGGTCGCTGTGGAAGGCGATCTCTCGGCACAAGGCATGCGCTTCGCCATCGTGGTCGCGCGCTGGAATGCTGTCATCACCGACCGCCTGCTGCAGGGCGCGCTGGATGCGCTCCTGCGCAGCGGCGCGAGGCGGACCGACATCGAAATTGTCCGGGTGCCCGGCGCATGGGAGATCCCATCGGCCGCTCGGAAGCTCGCTGAAATCGGCCGCGTCGACGCAGTCATTGCTCTGGGACTGCTGCTCCGCGGCGAAACTGCGCACTACGAGGCCATCTACAACGAAGTCTCGCGTGGCATCGGCCAGTCGCAGCAGGAGACCGGCGTACCCCACGCCTTTGGTGTGCTCACCTGTGAAACCCTGGAGCAGGCTCTGGATCGCGCCGGGCTGAAGTCCGGCAACAAGGGATTTGAATCTGCCATCGCTGCCATTGAGATGGTATCTGTGCACCGCAAACTCACGCTGACCACCAGCCGCTAACCTACCGTCCCCGAAATTCGTTTCATAGCTACTTCTGTTATCCCGAGCACTTACCGTCGTCATCCTGAGGGATTTTGGTCGAGAATTCGGCCGAAATCAGTCGAAGAATCTGCGGTTGCTTGTGCTACACAACACTGAAGCCCAGAGCCGAACCGACGCTGGCCAGCAGCAGGGAAATCAGAGCACGGCAATCAGGGAGCAGGGAAGTCAGCAGCAGGGAACTCCCGGCGCGGCGAACCGTGTCTGCCCCGTTTCGCCGCGCCTGCCGTATCATCCAATCTGGCTCAGGATCCTTGTATACCGTGCCCGCACATCCGGAGAATCCGCAGTCAGCGACAGTTGTTCGAGCTCCGATCGCGAGGGCTGAAACGCAAGCGGCAGAGCTCTCCAGTAGTACTTCAGATCATCCGATTGCCAATCCGCATATGTCCTCTCCCAGGATTTCCCTGAGTCTCCGGCAAACGCGAGATTCGCCGGATGCAGCGCCCGGTGATAATCCTGGAACCGGCAGTCCAGAGATATGCGCATCTGCTGTGACATATTCGGCGATGCCGCATGCACCGTCAGGCTGTGAAACAGCAGTACATCCCCTGCGTTGACCTGCCCGCCTATCCATTCACCGCCGGCCGCCGCATCAGCGGGTATCTCCGGCACATGAAGATTCTCATCCTCGTGTTTCTGGATGCCGAAGCGATGCGATCCCTCCAGAATCTGCAGTGGCCCCACCTCCATCGGACAGTCATGCAGCGGAATCCAGGCGGTGAAGCACTCGGGATCCCCGCCCATGAAGCGATAATCCTGATGCGCGTGAACCGTGAGCCGCTCGCAGTGCGGAAAAATGAGTCGCCCGATTGGCTTGGGATGAATCAGCAACCGCTCGCCTGTCATCATCTCCATGACCCTGCGCAGTTCAGGGTGATGCGGCAGTGCGTGAAAAGCCTCCAGGCCGAAAACCTGCTGGTAGACGCGCTTGAAAGTTGGATCAGGATCGCCGCACGCTGCGTTGCTGTTCGCAAACCGCTCCAGTGGATCGCGCCCTGGCCGGAGCCAGCCGGCTCCCGTGAGAATCTCCGTGATCTGTCCCAGCAGATGCCGGATTGCGTCGCTGGGTATTACATCCCGAACGAGAAGATAGCCGTCTGACTCCATGGCGTCCTGCAGTAGACGCGCGTGGAGAGCAGGGGCGGGAATTGCGTGAAAGGGCTTCATTCTCTATCCTCCGTGCTCGCGGTCCTCTCCCTCAGACTGGCCTCGCAGCATCGTGCCTGTACGGCCGTTGAAGCGAAACCCGGGCCAATGTTTCGGGAGAGGCAAATGCTCAGCACAGAATCACCCTATCCGCCTCCCCCCTGCTGTGTGTCTCGGGCGGGTCTTCCTTTTGTCATCCGTTTGTCTTCCGCAGTCCCCGATCCGCGATCCCGTTCGCAGTCACTAATCCCCAATGCCGGATCCGCGATAAACCTGTGACAATCCCCTGACAACAGCGTGACAGCCCGCGTTCATGCGCCATATACGCTTCCTGTGTCATGAATGCTCTGCGTCCTGCCGCCCAAGCCTTCGATGCATCGGCCACAGCCTTCGACGCCCGCTTTGGCGCATGGAAAAGCGTGGCGGCGCAGCGGCGTGCGGTCCGCTCCGCTCTGCTGCAGCAGTTTCCTGAAGGCGGCCGCATTCTGGAAATTGGCGGCGGAACTGGGGAGGATGCCGCGTTTCTCGCGCAGCACGGACTCAACGTCCTGCTCACCGATCCTTCGCCCGGCATGATTGCCATCGCCAGGAAGAAGCTGCTTCCCTTCGGCAGTACGGCCGCTGTGGCCGCCGGGGAAGAACTGGAGTTGTTTGCCGATCGCCATCTGGCGGCCGGCGGTCGCCCCTTCGATGGCGCCTTCTCCAACTTTGCGCCGTTAAACTGCGTCGCCGATCTCGCACCCGTAGCGCGCGGTCTCTCGCGCCTTCTCAGGCCTGGTGCCCCCGCGATGCTCGTCGTCTTTGGAAGCTTCTGCCCCGGAGAGATGCTGACGGAGGTACTCCGCGGCCGGCCGCGGCTTGCCCTGCGCCGTTGTCGCCGCGAGGAAGTCCCCGCTCGCCTTGCTGGACACCGATTTCAAGTTGTCTATCATCGGCGCGCTGCCATGGTCCGCGCCTTCTCTCCGTGGTTCGTCCTCGAGCGGCGCCTCGGTGTTGGTGTTACCGTCCCGCCCAGCGCTGCCGAACCATGGATTTCGCACCACACATGGTTACTCCAAGCGATGGAGACGCTGGATCGCGCGCTGGCGCGCCCTCTGGCTGTCCTCGGCGACCACGTGCTCTATCAATTTCGGCGGACCGCCCAAGGATGATTCGAACCGTGATTCCGCTCGCGCCACTCCGTACCAACAAGGAAATGACTGCCGCAAGACATTGTGGCGACATTGCCGAAATCGCCGCACGTTACTCTTCCTCACAGCTGAGAGGAGAGGTTACCGCGTTGATGCAGGTTACAAAGATTGCCGATGTTCACTTCCCCACCTCATGGGCGAAGTTTCGCCTCCTCGCCTTTGAAGGCCGGGTCCAGGGCGCCGCGGAAGCAGGGCCGCCGGAAACCGCGCTCGCCCTTGTCCTCGGGAATATTCACAGCTCTCCTCCCATAGTGCGCATTCACTCGCAGTGCGCCACAGGGGATGTCTTCCACTCGCTGCGCTGCGATTGCCACGATCAGCTGCATCTCGCCCTGCGGCTCATCGCCCAGGAACGTGCAGGCATCCTGCTCTACGAGCATCAGGAGGGTCGCGGCATCGGCCTCCTGGAAAAGCTGCGCGCCTATGAACTGCAGGATCAGGGCCTGGACACCATCGAAGCCAACCTGCGTCTCGGACATGCCGTAGACCGGAGAAATTATCGGCTGCCGGCCGAGATTCTTCGCGTCCTCGGCATCCGTTCGCTGCGGCTCATGACCAACAACCCGCAAAAGATCGATGCCGTTCTTGCCGCTGGCATCAGGATCCAGGAGCGTCTCGGAGCCGATGTGCCGGTCACGACTCATGCTGCGCGATACCTCGCCACTAAGCGCGATCGGCTCGGCCATCTCTCGGGCGCTGACGTTGAATTGCGATCGGATCTCGAAGCTGCGTGCCCCTGCAGCACCCCCTCCGTCAGTTCCTTCCCCGTCGCCACGCTCGGCGATGCCCAACCTCGAGAAGGGATGACATTGAGCTGACAATTGTGCGACAAGCCGCCGGATGAGGAGAAGTACGCTGAGTTTCGTAACAGCATGCGCGTCAGGGATGGCTCTGCCGGACGCATACGTCGGCACCCTTCAGCAGGCTGGCCGGCGCACAGGAATGTGAGGTGAATTGTGGCTGACGTCGTTGTTACCCATACTTACCATCTTCCCTACGATCCCAAGCAGGTTCGTAAGATGCAGCCCTATCTGCCGCTCGGCACCCTCTATGCTGCAACGGCTCTTCGTAACACCGGATTCTCGGTTGCGGTCTTCGACTCCATGTTGAACGAGCCATCGCGAAACATCGATGTTGTCCTCACGCAGCATCGGCCGAAAATCGTCGTTGTCTACGAGGATGATTTCAATTTTCTCTCGAAAATGTGTCTTACCCGTATGCGCGAAGTTGCCTGGGAGATCGCTCGGGCTGCTGCCCGCGTCGGTGCCATCGCCATCGCCCACGGTTCTGATTCCACCGACAATCCTGGACTTTTCCTTGAGAACGGTTTCCGCTACGTCCTGTGCGGTGAAGCGGAGACATCCCTGATCGATCTGTGCCGCGCTCTTCTGGATCGGGAACCGCTCCCCGCTATCGCCGGGCTCGTTCGGCGCGACGACCGAGGCAGTCTCGTGCGCAGTGCCGAACGTCTGGCCAGAAATCCTTCCTGGTCCGATCTCTCCCTGCCCGCGCGCGATCTCGTCGACCTCGAACCCTATCGCTCTGCGTGGAGAGATGCACACGGCTACTTTTCGACCAACATGGTCTCCAGCCGTGGTTGCCCGTTTCACTGCAACTGGTGTGCCAAGCCGATCTCCGGCAATCGATTTCAGCTGCGGCCGGCAGCAAGCGTGGCCGAGGAGATGCGGCTGCTGAAGTCTGCCGGCGTCGATCATATCTGGTTCGGCGATGACGTCTTCGCCCTCAGCCATCACTGGATGCGCCAGTTCGCCGAGGAAGTAGCCCGGCTGAACGCTGCCGTTCCTTTCAAGATTCAGTCCCGTGCCGATCTGATGACCGAGGAGACCGTGCAGCATCTCAAGGCGGCCGGATGTGCCGAAGTCTGGATGGGCATTGAATCCGGATCGCAGACCGTCCTCAACGCGATGGACAAAGGACTCAGTCTCCCTGCGGTTATCGCAGCGCGCAGCCGCCTCGGGCAGGCCGGGATTCGCGCCTGCTACTTCCTGCAGCTTGGTTATCCGGGCGAGGGTTGGGCCGAGTTGCAGGAGACCATCGCCTTCGTTCGAGAAACCCGTCCCGACGACATTGGCGTCTCGTTTTCCTACCCGCTGCCGGGCACTGTCTTTTACGCGCGGGTGCAGGAGCAGCTGGGCCCAAAGCGCAACTGGACTGACAGCGACGACCTTTGCATCATGTTCCACGCGGCGTATACGACTGAGTTCTATCGCGCGGTCCGCGATGCCCTGCATGCTGAGGTGGATTCATGGAAGCAGCCGCGCGCGGCAGATGCTTCGCTCCGATTCCTCTGGCAGCGGGTGGCCGAGCTGGAGCCGGAGTGCCGTAATGAGGATGCACTGCAGCTCGCTCCTCCTGCTTCGTCTTGGCCGACGCTTGTGCCCGTCGAAGAACTGCTGGCAGCGCGGAGGGCCTGAATGCCTCGAACCCTGATCGCGCCAGACCAACCGGTCCTCCTGCATGCGGAGACAGGTGGCGCAGCACCGTCGCAGCTCTGCCTGCGCTGTCCGCGCTGCGCCGTCGACCTGGCCGGAACGGACTGCCCCCGTTGTACATTCCGTCTCACCACATGTGCCGGCGTCATCCGCGCGCTGCCGCCGGAGCGAGCTGCCCATTACGCTCGCTTCATCGCAGAGTACGAGCGCATCCGGGCGGCTGAGAGCCGTGGCAGCGAAAGCGAGCAGTTCTATCTTGAGCTCCCTTATCAGGACATAACTGGCAGGAACAGCGGGCAATGGCGGATCCGCGCGCGCAGCTTCGACTATCTCTTCCGCCATCTGCTGCAACCCAGCCTGCCGCGCTCCGCGCGCATTCTCGACCTGGGGGCAGGGAACTGCTGGATGAGTTTTCGCCTGGCCCTGGCCGGATACTTGCCAGCCGCTGCAGATTTGCTCACGAATTGCCAGGATGGTCTCGGTGCCGCAGATCACTATCGCCAACATCTGCCGGAACTCTTTCCCCGCTTTCAGGCAGAGCTCATGCGCCTGCCTTTTCAGAGTGAGCAGTTCGACGCCGTGATCTTCAATGCGTCCTTTCATTACGCGGAGGACGCTGAAGCTGTTCTTTGCGAAGCGCTGCGCTGCACGCGTCCCGGCGGTGTTGTCATCATCAGCGACACTCCGTGGTACTCCCGAGAGGAAAGCGGTCGGCAGATGGTCGCCGAGCGCCGTGCCGCGTTTCAGCGCCAATATGGCACCGCGTCGAACTCAATCCGCAGCTGTGAATACCTCACCGACGAACGGCTCCGCTCACTGGCGGAACGCGCCTCCATCACATGGGCCGTCCACTCGCCCCGCTACGGCCTGCGATGGGCGCTCCGCCCCTGGATTGCGAAGCTTCGCCGCCGGCGCGAGCCTTCGCGCTTCCGTATTTACGTCGCCAGGAAGGTTGCAGTGTGATAACCGGCCGACAGCAGGAACACTTACTGATTGATGGCGCCCGCTGTGCCACCGGTCCGCAACAGAGTGCGAACTGTGCGATCGAGATCAGCGGCGGCCGAATTCACCGCTTCCTGGACCGTTCCCCCTCCGCGCAGATTTCCACGCCAGGCGCTCTCCCCATCGACCTCACCGGCTTCCTCCTTCTTCCCGGCCTCATCAATGCGCATGATCATCTTGAGTTCGCTCTCTTCCCACGGCTGGGCGGCCGGACTTACCGCAATTACATCGAGTGGGGCGATGACATCCACGCGAAATACCCTGAGATGATCGCCGCCCATCGCGCCGTCCCCAAAGAAACGCGCGTCTGGTGGGGAGGCATACGCAATCTTCTCTGCGGCGTTACCACCGTCAGCCATCACAATCCCCTCCTTCCCGAGATGCTGCGCGACGAGTTCCCGGTTCGCGTGGTTCGTAACTACGGCTGGGCCCATTCGCCCGCCCTCGGCGGCGATCTTCGCAGGGCGCGTGCAGCCACACCCGAGGGAGCCCCCTTCATCGTCCACGCCTGCGAGGGAACGGATGAGCTGGCGCGTCAGGAGGTGTGGCAGCTGGAACGCATGGGTCTCGTCGATGAGCAGACAGTGCTCGTTCACGGCCTTGCACTGGATGCATCGGGCGTATCTCTTCTTATCAACCGCCACGCCTCACTCATCGTCTGCCCATCGTCCAATCAGTTTCTCTTTGGAGTCCTTCCGGATCTCACCCGCCTCAGTTCCATCGGCAACATCGCTTTAGGCAATGATTCACCACTCACTGCGGGCGGCAACCTGCTCGATGAGATTCGTTTCGCCATCGAGGCCTGCCACATAGCTCCCCACGCTGCGTACCGCATGGTCACGACCACCCCGGCAGCAGTTCTCCGCCTCAGCAACGGCGAGGGCACGATTCAGGAGCACGGAATAGCCGACCTCATTGCCCTGAAAGATACAGGGCAGCAGCCCGCGGATAGGCTGCCCAGCCTTACCCTGCACGATGTGGAACTCGTGATGATCGGTGGTCGTATCCAGCTGGCTTCGAATACGATTCTCGAGCGTCTCCCCCCCGCTGCCCGGCACGGACTGGAGCCTCTCTTTGTCGATGAGGACACGCGCTGGGTGCGCGCACCCGTCGCCGAGCTCATGCGCCGCGCCGAAGGTATGTTTGGCATGGGTCAGTTGCGCATCGGAAACAAAATTGTCTCGATGCCCGTCTGCGCGGAGAGCAGCCATGCCTTCTGAGCGTCAGTCCCGGCATTTCGGCGTTCTGTCTTTCACGGGAACCGGCCACATCAATCCGCTCATCGTCCTGTCCCAGGAACTTTCACAACGAGGTCATCGCGTAACCTTCTTCGAACGGCCAAAGATCGGTGACCGCATCCGCCAGGCCGGTCTCGAATTCGTGCCCGTCTGTGCCGATCGATCGGGGATCGTGAAGCCGGAGCTTCGGGGCCCGGGTATGTGGTCCGAGTTCACGATACTCCGTTTCAATGTGAAGCGCGTAATGCGCGACGTTGAAAGCTACCTCCGCGAAATGCCCGCGGCCCTCGCCCAGGCCGGCATCGACGCCCTCATCGTCGATGAAATCGCGCTTACCGGCCCCACCCTCGCAGAACAGCTCCGCCTGCCCTACATCGTCATCTCTACCTCCGTACCCCATATCTGTGGATGGGACGCTTATCCCTGGTTCGCGGGCTACCGCCATGTGACGTCCCCGTTAAGTCGGGTGCAAAGGGCGATCCTTGAGCAATCGGCTCTGCGTGCGCACGGACCCTTCCGCCGCACCCTCGACCGCCATCGCAAATCCGCAGGCCTGCAATCCATCCGGCGACTGCGAGAAACGTATCCACCTCTGGCACATATCACCCAACTGCCCCAGCGCCTTGATCTTCCCGACGTCAGCCTGCCTCCGCATTTCCATTACACCGGCCCGTTTGTCAGCGGGGAGGCCCGGCCACCGATCGACTTTCCCTGGCATCGCCTCGATGGTCGCCCCGCCATCTACGCAAGCCTCGGAACTACAGCGAATGTGCAGGCCGGGATATTCCGGTTGATCGCGGAGGCTTGCCTCGATCTCGACCTGCAGCTGATCATCTCCCTCGGCGGTCGATTCGATCCTGAGCAGTTCGCTGACCTTCCTGGCCGGCCTCTGGTAGTCCGCTTCGCTCCGCAGTTGGAGCTCCTCAGGCTTGCCTCTCTGGTCATTACCCATGGCGGATCGAACACGGTCTTCGAAACTCTCATGGAAGGGAAGCCGATGGTTGCCATTCCCATCGCCCACGATCAGCCGGCTATCGCGGCTCGTCTCGCCCGTGCAAGGGCCGGCGCGGTGCTGCCGATCATGCGGCTCTCCGCAAACCGCATCCGCTCAGCAATCCTCACCGTCCTGCGGGACCCCGCCTATCGTGATGCCGCCGCCACAATTCAGCGGACGATCCGCGGCCTGCGCGGCGCCGAGCAGGCCGTCAACATCATCGAAGATGCCTTGCAGAACTCCGAGGCCGACCTCCATCCTGAGGTCGGGGAATCAATCCACGTCGGCGTGTGACAGCAATCGTATGCAAAGACCTCACACTGTCCGCGTAAGCAGTTCCAGCGTCTCGATGGCCCCATCCAAATCGCAGTAGTGCAGCTCGTAAACCGGTATATCCCTCAGCGTCTCCAGCATCGCCGCGTGCTTCGCGCGGATCTCGCCCGCGGAATACAGCTCCCGGCACGCGCGCTCGGTTGCGGTTCCTCTCGGCAGCGACAGAAGTTTCGGTGCGGCAGCAGGATATCGATGCAGATACACAACCGCATACACCGTAGCTTCGGTCGCCGTGCTCCTCACCGGAAGCTCGGCGATCGGTATTTCGATCGATGGCTTCCCCTCGAGACGAGGCGTCAGAGCATGCCCTCTCAATTCCGGAAACAATTCCCGTGCAGCAGGGCGGAATCGGGCACGATGCGCATGTCCGGTTACGCGCGGAACCATGGAATCGTTGATGAGATAACTCGTGTCATCGGAGGTATAAGTCCATCCCGCACGTGCACACCCATAAGCCAGCGTCGACTTACCAGCGCCGGAGTCACCACATAGCAGGATGCCCCTCCCATTCTTGCTGACGCACGCAGCGTGGAGGTCCGTGACTACCGATGCACCCAGCAGAAGGTAGACAACCTTCTCGAGGAAGTTATAGCGCAAATACAGCCGATGGTGCGCCACCTGCTCGTTTACCCATACGAAGTTTGTGCAGGAACGCAGATCGAGCAGCGCCTGATTCTCGCCATCCGCCACCAGCGAGTAAAGGTGATTGTACTGGCGTCGTGTCGGCTCGGGTGGGAGGCCGAAGCCGCCTCCCCGCTGCACGCCCACGCGAACCCGCAGCGCCTCGTTGTCGCGCTCGTGTGCCCGATGCCCGAAACTCTCCTGTGCAGCCTCCAGCACCACAGCATCGTTAGTCAGGATCTCCACCGCGTACCCCAGGGGGAAGAACGTCCGGCGCAGAGGCAGCGGCATCTCCGACATCAGCGCATCCTGCGGTCGCGCCGATATCGCGGCCCCCGTACATAACAAAGAGACGTCAACCTCCATCTCGCCGTTCATGTCCTGTGTTGCGCGCGATGAATCCGGAAATCTGATGATCATCATCGCAGTGATAGCACCTCGCTCGGGTGCAAAATGTCACGCAAATGTACTCATACTGTCACTTCCCTGAATTAGCTCTCCAGTTGAGTGTCAGCTATAGCAGCAGGGTACCCACGATGCGGTTGGCGTGAGTCGGCGCTCCACACGAGCACGCTGACACTTAGCCGTCTCCTGCAAGACAATGACAATTCGTTGACGGCGGTATGACACAGGGCCTGGAGCACATCCTTTACGGTCAGGAACACAGAGAAGAAATTGATGCTGCTTTCAGCCCCATTCCCGGATCTCCATTGCATGCCTGCACTCCTCTCCCTGTTCGGCGGCAGCGCACGCGCATCGCGTGTACGCCGCCGGGCCGCGACAGGGCTCTTGATTGCCTCCTTCATTCTGGGAACGCATGCCGTTGCTCAGGTAATTCCCGGCTCCGATCCGTCCCCGGTTCCGTCGCCGGCTGCGGCCACGGCGCAGCCCTCCACCGATACCACAGCCGCGACATCCGAGCAGGCAACCGACGACAGCGGCGATCCAAGGCTCGCGCAGGACACTTTCTCCGATTCCGATCTGTCCAATCAGGCGCCTCTCTCCTCCGATCAGATCATCGCTGTCCTGCAGCAAAACCCTGATCTGGCTGCGGAACTGAAGTCCCAGTTAGCGGATCGCATGCAGCAGCAGGGAATGCAGGTCGATCCAAACTCCATCTCGGACCAGGAGCTCTACAGCCAGATCTCCACCAACGCGTCTTTGCGCGCCAGCATATCCGAAGTTCTGCGCGCGCGGGGCTTCGCGGCCGAGGCTCTACCCTCTCCAGGCAATTCCGTTTCAAATTCCACATCCTCCTCCCCGCACTCCTCGGCAATCGGCGACGGTACAGCCACAGGTGAGGCGGGTTCAGCATTGGCAGCCGATACGATGCTGGACAATCAGGAGTCGCCCCTGGCACGTTCGCGGTCCATGCGCATGTCTCGCGAACCTTTGAGTCAGCAGGAGAGTCCGAACAGAGTGGAGAAGACCAATGCCTCCACCGATCTGCCGCAGGTTCAGCGCCAGTCTCCTCCCTACGACCTCGAGGCCCTGCGCGACCTGTACGCGCAGCTTCCCGATGAGTCGACGCAGCTAAAGCGGTTCGGCTCCGAGGTTTTCGTTCGTCGTGCCGTCTCCGCGGCGGGACGCGGCATTTCGACCCGTGACACGCCGCTCGATGTGCCGCTCGGACCCGACTACATCGTCGGGCCCGGCGACGCGCTCACCATTGAGTTGTGGGGCGGCCTGACCCAGAGCATGACCCGCACGGTGGACCGCGATGGCCGCATATTTCTTCCGGAAGCCGGTGCCCTCCAGGTTGCGGGCCTTCCTCTGGGAAAGGTCCAGAGCCTGATCGAAAGTGCCCTCCGGCAGCAGTACCGCGACGCGCAGGTTGCCGTAACCGTCTCCAGCCTGCGTTCGGTGCGCGTCTATGTCGTCGGCGATGTGCAGCGCCCCGGCGGATACGACATCAGCGCACTGGCCACGCCGCTCGGTCTTCTTTACGCCGCTGGTGGTCCCACCGCCGCCGGCTCACTGCGCACTGCGTTGCATTACCGCGGAAAGCAGCTGATCGAGAAGGTCGACCTCTACGACTTTCTGCTCCACGGTGTGCGCAACGGCACGGCATCCTTTCAGAGTGGCGACACGCTCGTTGTCCCGCCCGCAGGACCGCAGGTGGCTGTCTTTGGTGCCGTTCGTCGACCCGCCATCTACGAATTGAACGATCAGGAGACTTTCCTCTCCGCGGTAATTGATGATGCCGGTGGATTCACCGCAGCCGCTTCGCTGAGCCACATTCGCATTGAGCGCATCGACGCCAATCATCAGCGTCAGACCGTGACCCTCAACGAGAGCGGTCATGCCACCGCTGACTCCGGCCGCCAGGCCGTCTCTGCATTTCACGTTCAGGACGGCGATCGCATCCAGGTCGAGCCGATCCTTCCCTACAGCCAGCGCGCGGTCTATCTCGCCGGCCATGTCGTGCGTCCCGGCCGTCTGCCCTACACCGAGGGCATGCGCCTCACCAATGTTCTCGGCAGTTACCGGGATATGTTGCCTGAGCCAGCCGATCGCGGCGAGATCATCCGCCTCGTTGCGCCCGACCTTCATCCGGAGACCATCGACTTTAGTGTTCCCGACGTTCTCATCGGGAACACTGACATCGGGCTCCAACCCTTCGACACCATTCGCATCCTCGGCCGTTACCAGGCGGATGCGCCGACCGTCTCCATTCGTGGTGAAGTCCTGCGCCCCGGCACCTATCCCATGGCAAAGGACATGACTGCGGCCCGGCTGGTTCGCATGGCGGGCGGCTTCCGCAGAGATGCCCTTCGCGACAGCGCCGACCTCACCAGCTATGAGGTGAAGAATGGCAACCGTATCGTTGAAGCTCTCTCCACGGTGCGCATCGGCGACGCCGTCGGCGGCGCGGATCCCAATGCCGATGTCCTCCTCAAGCCAGGCGACGTCCTCTCCATCCATCAGATCACCAGCTGGAACGACATCGGCGAGTCGGTCGCGATTCGCGGCCAGGTGCGCTTTCCGGGCAGTTATGGCTTCCGGGATGGCGAGCGGCTGAGTTCCGTCCTGCGCCGCGCCGGCGGCTTCCTCCCCACCGCCTATCCCGCCGGAGCGGTTCTGGTTCGTGTGCAGGTGCGTGACCTTGAACAGAACAGCCGCGACGAGCTCATCCGCCAGATTCAAACTAATTCCGCGGCGGCGCGGCTTTCGCCGTCGATTGCCGGATCGAATGGCGCGGCAGCGCTGCAGCTGATCCAGGCGCAGCAGAACCAGATCCTCAATGACCTCAAAGAGCATCCTCCCAGCGGCCGCATGGTGATTCACATTACCGCCGACATCGACAGCTGGGCCAACACAACAGCCGATATCGAACTGCGTCGCGGCGATGTGCTGACGATACCCAAACGACCCGGCTTCGTGCTGGTGACCGGCCAGGTCTACAACGCCACCGCTCTTACCTTTATTCCGGACAAGACGGCCGAGTGGTATCTCAGTCGCGCGGGAGGTACGAACGGCACCGCCAATCGCAAGGAGATTTTCGTCATCCGCGCAAATGGCTCCGTCGTCGGCCGTCGTTCCGGCGGATGGTTCGGTGGCGATGTTCTCTCTACCAAACTCGACCCGGGCGACGTGGTCGTCGTGCCCCAAAAAATCATCGGCGGTTCGCTCTTCTGGAGAAACCTGCTGAGTACCGGACAACTCGCTGCCTCGGTCGCGATTACCGCGGGCGTAGCCTCCGCCGCCCTGTAGATACGCAAACCCTATGCTGCTGACTTCCCAATTTCGTGCCGAGTGGATCATGCCGAGACTGACTCGTCAGGTCGCCGATTCTTCCTGGCAGCTGCATCCCGAGAGGACCACCCCATGAGCCCCCATTCTGTTCTGATCCCCGTGGAATTCAGCGAATCGCTGGAGAGGGCGCATCAACCCGTCTGGGCCGTTCGCGCCCTGACGCTCTGGAGTCACCGCCGCCTGCTTGCTCGCATCACCGGCATTGCTCTCCTCGTCAGCTTCGCGATCGCTTTCGCGATTCCCAAACAATACAGGTCCGTCACCAGCATCATGCCACCTGATCAGCAGGGCCCCAGTGCGATGATGCTCGCCGCTCTCACTGCGCACGCGCCCGGTCTCGGAGCGTTGGGCAGTCTGGCCGGCGGCCTTCTCGGCGCCCATTCCTCCAGCGCTCTTTTCATCGATTTGCTGCAAAGCGGCACCGTCACCGGTCACCTCATCGATCGCTTCAATCTGCAGCAGGTCTATCACAAGCGCTATCGCGTCGATGCGGCCAAACACCTCGCGCGGCTCACAAAGATCACCGAGGACAAGAAGAGCGGAGTCATCACCATTGCGGTCGAGGACACCAATCGTCGCCGTGCACGTGACCTGGCCCAGGCCTACCTCGATGAGTTGAACAAGCTCGTCACCAATACCAATACTTCGTCCGCCCATCGCGAGCGCGTCTTCATCGAGCAGCGCCTGCATGCGGTGCAGGGAAGCCTCGAGCAGGCTGAACTGGAACTGAGCCAGTTCTCCAGCCGCAGCAGCACCGTCGACATTCGCGAGCAGACGCGCGCCATGGTCGACACAGGAGCGCGCGTGCAGGCGCAGCTCCTGGTTGAACAGTCCAGCCTTCAGTCGCTGCGCCAGATCTATGGCGACAGCAACATCCGCGTTCGCGAGACTCAGGCGCGCATTGCTTCTCTGCAGGCCGATCTCAGCAAAATGACCGGATCGTCGGCGCCACTCACCGCAGAGGTTGCCGGCTCCGATTCTTCGGCGGGTGACGACCCAGGCCAGCTCTATCCGCCCCTGCGTCAGCTCCCGCGACTCGCCGTCCCCTACGCCGATCTCTACCGCCGCGTCCGCGTGCAGGAAACCGTCTTTGAGCTCCTCACCCAGCAGTACGAGATGGCGCGCATCGAGGAGGCCAAGGACCTTCCCGCCGTCAGTGTCATCGACGCTCCCGGCATTCCGGAGAAGAAGGCGTTTCCTCCGCGTCTGCTGCTCAGCCTGCTGCTCACATTCCTTGCTTTCGCGGCCACCTCGCTGTTCATACTGATGCGCGAACGTTGGTCCTGTCTGCTTCCCGACGATCCCCGCAAGGTCCTCGCCGGCGATGTTCTCCCCGTGCTGCGCCGCCGTGTTCACTCCATCACCCAGGTCGGACGAGGCGCCGCATGAGAAAGCATTTGACCAATGCTGCCTTCGGCGCGCTGGACTACGCTTCCTACCCCATCGGCATGCTTCTTGTCGCGCCTGTCGTTCTCCACCGGCTGGGAGCCTCGGAGTATGGCCTGTGGATGATTGCCACCGCGGTCATCAGTGCCGGCGGCATCATTGCGTCGGGATTTTGTGATGCCAACATCCAGCGCATTGCCGCTCTGCGCGCCGCCAACGACCCGGTGCGCATCGCGGAGACGGTCCGCAGTATGGTGGGCATTAATCTCGCCCTCGGCGTCGCGATCGCAGCGTCTGCGTGGATTGCCGCTCCATCCCTCGCTCCCCACATCGCCGTTTCGCACGTTACGCCCTCGCGCGAATGTCTCATCGCACTGCGCATCGCCAGCGTCTCCATCCTGCTGCGCACGATGGAGACCGTCGGTATCAGCACCCTGCGTGGTTTCGAGCAATATCGCCGCACCGTCCAGATCAGCGCCGCGGCTCGCCTGCTCACGCTGGGCGCCGCCGCCATTCTGGCCCTCATGGGCCACGGAATCATCAGCATCCTCATCGTGACTGCGCTATGTCTGGCCATCGGCGCGTGGATGCAGTTTCTCGAGGTGCACCGCTTTCTTGGCCCCGTTTCTCTGTGGCCTAAATTCCAGGTTCGCGAAACACGCATCCTCCTCGGTCTCGGCGTCTTCGTCTGGCTCCAGGCCCTCGGCGGCGTGATCTTCGGCCAGACCGATCGCATCCTGCTCGGCGTCTCGCTGGGCGCGCTGGCCGTTGCTCCTTATTCCCTCTGCGTCCAGTTCGCTCAGCCGATCTTCGGGCTCGCCGCTTCCGGCCTCCACTTCCTTTTCCCTTATCTCTCCGGTCGCGCCGGTACGCTGTCGAACCGCGGCCTCCGGCGAACTCTTTTCCGGGCCTTCTCCTGCAATCTTCTCCTTGTCCTTTGCGGAGCCGTCATGCTGCTCGTTGCCGGACCGCGCCTCATTCGCATCTGGGCCGGCGCCGAGGTCGCACACCGCGCTGCGGGCATCCTGCCGCCCATCGTCGCCGGTTCGGCGCTGATGGGCCTCGGCGTCACCGGAACCTACGCCATGCAGGCACTCGGCCGATTCGGGACCGTCGCCGGCATCAGCCTCGCCGGCCGAACCCTCATGCTCCTCCTCATGGTGATCCTGCTGCACCACAGCGGACTGGCAGGGCTCGCCTTCTCCCGCCTTGGCTACGGAGTCCTCGCGCTGATCGTCTACATCCCGCTGCTCGCGCACTTGCGGCGCCCACCTGCCATCCCTCAGACCGCTACTCTGCCGATTCGCTACCAGGTCCAGGAGGGACCGAAGCTATGAAGATCCTCATCGCAGCTGCGTCCTTTGCCTCCAATATCTCCGGCATACAGCGCCATGCGCTGAACCTCGCGCGCTGTCTCCTCCTGCAGCCGGAGGTCACAGCGGTCCATTGGGTCGTTGCTCCCTGGCAGGACGGAATGACCCAGGCGGCCGGGCTCGATGCGGATTCCCGATTCATCCCTCATTTCGCTGAGATGGGCAGGCACTCGCTCGGCCGCAATGACTGGTATTACCGCCGGCTGCCTGTCCTTGCTGCTCAGCTGCGTGCCGACCTGGTGCATCTCTGTTGTCCCATGCCTCTCGACGCCTCGGCGTTCCTGTGCCCCACGGTCGTCACCCTGCACGATCTGTATCCCTGCGAGATCCCCATGAATTTCGGGTTTCCGAAATTCCTTTTCAACCGCTTCGTCCTGCAACAGTGCCTGCGCAGTGCCGATGCCATCGCATGCGTGTCCGATGCCACAGCGGCGCGCCTGCGGCAATATTACCCCGCCGCATCTCGCAAAGCGGTCCGTATTCACAACTGCGTGGAAGCGGCGCTGGCTCCTGAACCCGAAACAACAACATCCCCCGCTGTGCCCATTCCTCGTTGGAACGGCGAGCCCTTTCTGCTCTCTGTCGCGCAGCACCGCCGCAACAAAAACATACCTCTTCTCATCCGCACCTTCCATCGCCTGCTGCGCTCTGGCCAGATCTCTTCCGCTGCCAGGCTGGTCGTCGTCGGCATCCGCGGGCCCGAAACCCCTCATCTCGATCGCCTCATCGACCGCTACTCGCTTGCAGACCGCATTCACTTCCTCGAAGGGCTCTCGGAAGCGGAACTGCAGGCCTGCTATCGGCACTGTGAGATTCTCCTCGCTCCGTCCATTACTGAAGGTTTTGGGCTCCCGATCGC
Organism: uncultured Acidobacteriota bacterium; assembly: GCA_963825195.1. Lineage (GTDB taxonomy): Bacteria > Acidobacteriota > Terriglobia > Terriglobales > Acidobacteriaceae > Palsa-343. The sequence goes on along the minus strand of CAWGSD010000001.1, from coordinate 2,042,683 downwards.
TGAAGGAATCCTCGCCGGCTGCCGCATCGTCGCTTCCGACATACCCGCGCATCGCGAAATTGGTCGGGCGCATGGGGGCGACGACCGCTGCACGTTTGTCAGTCTGCAGGGAGATACGGAAGAGTCCCTGGCTGCTGCCATCCTCGCTGCTCTGCGCAAGCCGAAACCCCTGCCGGCCCCGCTTCCTCATCTGTCTGCCCCGGTCCTGGCACAGCAATATGTCGATCTCTATCGCCGCCTGCTCCTGGCGCCTGCAAAGGAACCTGCCCTCGCTCATTCCATCGCGATGACAGCCACCGGGAGGCAAACGCTGTGACCCGTTCATACGTTCGGGCTCGGTGGCCATTGCGTGAGGAGGAGCATGGGCGCGTCTGAATCCATCCCGTCGCCTCTCTATGCCGAGACCCTGGCGCTCCCGGCACAGGCTCTGGAGCCGCGCTCCCGAAGGTTGCTCCGCCGGGGAATCGTCGCCCTGGAAGCGGCCGCCGACTTTGTTTCGTCCGCCTGTGCCATCCTCGCGGCAGATTGGATCGATGTTGCGCTGCGCGGCGCCGGCCTGCCCTTTCCTTCGCGTGAACTCGAACTCCTCAGCATCAGCGCAGCTCTCCTCGCCGTTCTGCTCTTCGACCGCGATGGTGCCTATCGCGGAGCAGCGAGTCTCCTTCACATCCGTGAGACGGAGCGCTGCCTTCGCATCCCCGTGCAGCTGCTGCTGATTCTCTTGCCCTTCAGCCGCCTCTTTGATCCAACCCTGCCCCTCCGCGTATTTCTCCTCACCCTGCTGCTCATGCCCGTGTTCCTGATGCTGCAGAAGCAAGTCTTCCTCGGTGCCGTTCGCATCCTGCGCCGCAGCGATCAGGGGGCTGATCGTGTTGTGCTCTACGGCGCAGGCGACACCGCCCGCCGCGTTGTTTCCGCTCTACTGCATGCGCTGAGCCTTGGTCTCCGTCCGGTAGCCATCATCGACGAAGACGCCACATCGGAGCGAAACTCCGTCTTTGAGCTGGGCTATCGTCGAGCCCGCTCCGTACCTGCTTACTCTGACCCCATCAGCCCATCGCTGCTTAAGTCCTGCCGCTGTCAGCTGCTGATCGTGGCCACCCACAATCTTTCAGCCGAACGCGTGGCCGCTGCCGAACACGCTGCCCGGCAAGCCGGTGTCAGGATCGCGTTCCTCTCCGGATCAGAGTTCCATGCCCATTGGGGATCCGAATCAGTCGACCTCGATGGCTTGTCCATTCTCTCCGCCGCGCCGCCTTCCGAATCCTGGCTCTATTGGCTCGCCAAGCGCGGGCTCGACATTGTCGTCTCCTCCTTGCTGCTGACTGCGATTGCACCCTTGCTATTCCTCCTCGGCCTTCTCGTCAGGTTCGACTCGCCCGGTCCTGCCGTCTTTGTGCAAAGGCGCGTCGGCCGCAACGGAGAGCTCTTCAGCATGTATAAGTTGCGCTCGATGTATATCGATGCCCCCCGCTATCAGTGTTCCCCCGTAACCTCGGGCGATGCGCGCATTACCCGCATCGGCCGCCTGTTGCGGCGCCTCAGCCTCGACGAATTGCCCCAGCTGCTGAATGTCTTTAAGGGTGACATGTCTCTCGTCGGTCCCCGCCCTGAGATGCCCTTCATCGTCCAGAGCTACAGCGCCGAGCACCGGCAGCGGCTCCAGGTTACCCCCGGGATCACCGGCCTCTGGCAACTGAGCGCCGACCGCGCCCTGCCCATCCATGAAGCGCTGCAGTATGACCTCTATTACATCCGCCATCGCGGCCTCTTCATGGATATCGCTATCCTGATGCACACCCTGTTCTTTGCCATCGGAGCTGGCATCTGACCCGCTCATCGCCGGAATGACTCACTCCGTTACGGCAGGCACGGGCAGCGTCGTGCGCCGGACGCACAGTCGGGACTTTCGCATTGTCTCCAGTTTTGTGAGCACTAATGCCTGAAGTAAGCTCATCAGGATACAGGAGGCTATTCCGTCGCATATCATCCGGCAGGTATAGACGAAGAAAGCGCCTCAGGTCCGCCACATGGAGCAGGCCGGAGCCTGGCGTACAACTTTCGCAGTAATCCAAACCATTTAGAGCAAAGGGGAGCCTGCCATATGGGATGTTATTCCTGTCGTGTCAACTCCACCCGTTCGGAGCCGGCTCGATCCGCGTGCTCACGGCCGTTCGGTCCATATGACAGAAAACACCACTTATCGTTCGAGTTAGCGGTTAACTTAGCCAGGTTGTGATGGCTATGTTTACCAATTATCTACTCCCAGGACGAAACTCCCTTAATATATATTTCTTCCAGGGGAAACCATGGCTAACTCGTCTTTCTTCGATCTTGTCAGTGCCATGATTAACGACGCGCAGAATAACATCCGTCAGTTGCGACAGCACGCAGATTCACCGCTGGAATCCAGCACCCTGCGTCATGCGATCAATGACGTGCTGCACGCAGAATCATTGCGCCTCGATATGCTCAGGACAGTCATATCTGAGATCCCTGAACCCTGACCATGCTCGCTGAATCTCCGGGCCGCCGTTTCGGATAAAAGGATCTCCGTGAGTCCCGCAGGAAGGCATGGCAGATAAGAGATAACCGAAGAAGTCGAAAGGGAAAACTGCGGGAATTGGTTTGGAATAGGAAACCGGCAAACAAAGCGGAGCAGTTCCGCAGTGGCCGATGCAGCCACCCTCCGGATGAACGATCGAATGGCGGCCTGCCCAAAAAGGAAAAGCGGGAAGAATCGATGGCTCCTGGCCAGATTCTCCCCGCTCTTTCTGTGCCCTCTTCTACAGAGCCTGAACGTTCTCTGCCTGCCAGCCCTTGGGTCCCTTCACTACGTTGAACTGAACCGCCTGGCCTTCCTGCAGCGAGCGGAAGCCGTTGCTCTGAATCGCGGAGAAGTGGACGAAGACGTCCTCCCCGTTGGCCCTGCTCAGAAATCCGAAGCCCTTTGCGTCGTTAAACCATTTCACTGTTCCCTGTTCCATATCCATTTTTCCTTGTTGCTTGAATGTATCGCTGAACTCAATGTGGAATTAATTGCGAGTTGAGCGATAGAGCAGAACAGGCAAGAACACCAGGTCGGATTCGACGATCTTGAAATAGTATAGCACCGAAAGGCGCCAGATGCTCCCTCATCGGAAAACGCCGCAGCCGCAAGCCTCTTAAAGTTAGGTGAAGCGCTCCAACCAGCGTATGCTTAGGCTAGAGAGTATTCCTTTCTTCTCTGAACTTTCTGGCCCGTTCTCGATTGCTCCGCATCGGCCTTGTTCCCGGTGCGAAGCCATTCTCCAGGCGTAGTCCTGCTCATGCCTGGTCGAGCTGGCTGTTGCAGCCCATGCTCCATAACCGGGAAAAGAGGCAATCATGCGGTCTGATCTGGTTTATTCTGCGGGTCTTCAGGTGGAGAATCGATTTCTTCTTGCGACCATTGTGATGCGCGCCGTGCGCACCCTCCACATCGACTCCACGCGCACCGAGGACACGGCCAACCAGGTTTTCGCCGATATCGCGAAAGGCCACTTCGTCCACGCAGAATTTCCTGAGTTGGCGCCTCTCCCGACGGTCGAGCCTTTGCTGATCACCTCCGCAGCTTGAGCCTAAGCCGAACCGGGCAGCCTCATCCCTCCGGCTTTGCCCGCTCGGACGTGTGCGGGAACTCTCTGGTGTCCCGCCCTGAAATTCGTTGCATACCTGCTTCTGTCGTCCTGAGCGATTTTGGCCGAGAATTCGGCCAAAATCAGCCGAGGGATCTGTGGTTGCTTCGTGGGACAATGCCCCGAACTTCCGGGAAACAGCTCTCAGTGGCAGATACCCTTTAACTTGATCAGCTTTCACTGTTCGAGATCTGCTCCCGAGATCACCTGGAAGTGATCGCCCATAACCGCCATCGTCATCGCCGCGCCGAAGGATCGACGATGGCGCGTGGCTGCGGAAAACAAAAACTTCCAGTAGCTCAGTCTCGCCTTTCCCAAAATTCCCTGGCGCAGGATCGACAGCGACAGCGCGCGCACGTTGCTCAGGCTGAAATGCATCCGGCAATACGGCTGGCAGCGGCTCAGATAGGCCCGCACCCGGTCGTAATAAGCATCGCGGCTGTAGATACGCCGCAGTACCGAGCGGGAGCCCTCCACCAACTGGGCCGCGTTCATGCGGGGCATGAAATTCAGCTCGCGACTCGTATTGTTACCGCCCCCGTATGCAGGATGCGGCCTTCCCGCGACAGGCGCCGAAACAACTGTGTGCCCGGCATCGCCTGCACCAGCCCACCATCGCGATCGGTATCGCGCTCTTCCGGATGAAATCCACCAGACGATCGAAGAGGTCCTCGCGGTCGGTATCGAAGCGCAGGATAAATCCGCTCATCACTTCAATGGAATCCAGGGTCCTGTTGCACATGCATGCCGCTCAGCAGCACGATGTCCGCCCAGGCCAGGTCGGAATTCTTCAGCCGTTGCACATTGGTATCGATCAGGCGCTTGGCCCACGATCCCGGCAGCAGGGCGGCCACCGTCATCAGGCCCAGCGGCGGCTGAGCGGCACGCCTACCCTGAAAGGCCAGCGCATACCGAAAACTTCATTACGTATTCGGAAAATCTGGGATAGACCAGTAAGGCGTTCATGGGACCCACCGCGGGGTGCTCGGTCATCAATCGGCGGCAGAGCGCGTCTTCGACGCCGGAACGCATCCCGGCTCCAGTGCGGTCCCCCCGCCCGTCAGTTCCAACGGGGGTAATACGAAAAGATTACAAAGTCTTCCAGCCGGCGGTAACCTTCTCCACAGTACTTCACACAGAGCAGGTTTCGCCGGCCAGCTGTCTGCAATCTACCAGCGTGATTTGCGGTTCGAACCGGAATTACCACGGTTGTCGCGGCCGCCGCCGAAGCCCCCACCGGAGCTCTTCGGTTTTGCTTCATTCACAACCATCGCCCGCCCGCCTGCGTCGCTGCCGTTCAAAGCGGCGATGGCGGCCTCAGCTTCGCTGTCGTTGGTCATTTCGACGAAGCCAAACCCGCGCGATCGCCCGGTATCGCGATCGGTCGCCAGGGAGGCGCTTTCAACAGCGCCATGCGGTTCAAACCACTGCCGCAGATCGGATTCCGTTGTGGCAAAAGTGAGATTTCCTACGTAGAGCTTCTTCATGGAGTTCCTCTGATTTCTTCCTGCATGCGAGCTGCATCCTCTGCAGCGATTGAGTCTGCCCGGATGGGCTCCGCCTCTGAAGCAGCTTCGGCGGCCTCAATGTCCGGCGAACCGGAATCAGGCTCCCCGTTCTGCTTCTCAGACTTTCGCTGGAGCTTGCGCTCGGCTTTTGCCTGTCGCTTCTCTTTACGAGCCTGTTCCTTTTGTCTTTTGCTGAATGTCGGCCGTGACCGTGGTGACAACCCTTACCCCCTTGCTGCCCGGCGTCTCGTTCCGGCAGCCGTCTCTGTTTGCTCTGGCAGTACGGCGCAGGAATTCTCAACGTCGTCTTTGAACGATCGCGGCAAAAAGCTGTTGCCGCTCTCCACTCCTAATGCTCGCAGCGCCATCGCGGTTTTGACCAGGGCTCCACGCTTGGAAGAAAGCTTCTGCAGCGCCTTTGCACGCTCCTCGCTGTTGTCAAATTTCTCCGTCGTCTGGCAATAGTCAATCTTCCGATCGAACAGATCGATCGCCTCGTGCAGATCTCTCAGAACATATTTGCTGTAGGAATTTGCCTGCATTGTTTCCCTTCGTCTCTCATTGGGTGGACATGACTGAATCGCCGGCAGCGCTGGACGATCAGCGTGGGTTGAACTGCGTGCATTGTGGCGATCGGTCACCTTCGGCGCTTGCCGGGGAGCTACGGTAGGGAATTGGAGGACGATCGAGGAAGACATACCAGTTGTTGTGCGGTCTCGCGCTCTGTGGTCCTCGTTCCACCGCTTCGGGTTTCCTGATTCCACAGTCGAGTCCTTGAACAGAATTTTTCTTGCAGAAGGTCGGCAGGACAAGAAGAGTGGTAGTCGCAGAAATGGAGAAGCTGCCAGACTCAAATCGCGTCAAGCTTCGCGAGATTATGATAGTTTGATGTTAACATAGCCCGTAGCAGTTGTCTGGAGGGTTCGTCACTGCAAACACCGGCGAACTGCAGCGTAGTCGGCGATCCTCACGTTCCTACCAAATGTAGATGCGCAACATCCACCAGATCAGAAACAGCGCAACTACCGCAAGCAGGATGTTGCGAATCCATTGGCCAGGCGCCGTCGGCTTGCCCAGTTTGAACACGCGTCGATACTAGCAGGAACGCATTGTCACCGTAGATTCGGTCCGTACCTTAGTATCGTAACCCCAGCCGCATCGGGAAGTCTTCCGCATCTTCATCCTGCTCAATCTGTTGCAGATTCTCCGCGGTCCGGCGGCGGCGAACTGCCTGCATGAAGAGATGCGCGCTTAAGGTCACCGCCGCGGCAATGAGCATATGAACAGTGTTTGCCTCAATCCACGGCTCCGCTGCCACCGTAAAAAGCACGATGGCAGGAAAGAAGCCAAGATAGGGAATCAACAGAAGAGCAAAGTTGGTCCCTGACGTTCGCCGGCTGCCGGTAAACGGCGTCGTGTCGACGTTCAGGAAAAAGGCATCCGTCAGTAGGAAAGACAAGGCGACCGCGACCAGCACCTGGGTTCCGATGCTTCTCCAGCTGCTGAACGCCGTCGGTAGCGCCGCATACGCGAAAACCACCAGCAATCCACTCAGCAGGATGCTCCACAGGCAAAGCCATCGCGTGGCTGCCTGCAGCTGCCCGAACCCGGCCCTCCCCGTGATAACGCGGAAGACCCATCGTCCCTGTTGATCAGAGGTTGAGAGAAACGTGGTGCGCAGGCCGGAGACGGTCCAGAAAACTGCAATCGGGATGGCCGCGCGCAATCCCCCTGGCGAGAGCACGAATTTCAGATGCGCGCCCCGAACCTCCGCCCGCAGGACGCTGGCCAGCACCAGCGCAGCTCCCATGCCGCCATACATCACCAGGTACATGCGATAACGCGCAACTCGCACCAGATTCGAGCCCACGAATTGCCACACCGCTCGAGCCGCTGGATTCCGCACCAGCGTTGCATGCAGCGCGCGCCGGACCAATCCCGCCACACGGCTGTGCCGCTCGCGCTTCGCCGTGCCTTCCACCATGGCTCGCGTCCTGCGCCACCACGCCAGTGGATACGTCCCCACCGTCAGCGCCACCGCCGCCACCGTCCAGACTCCACCCAGATGAGCGAGCCGCACGAAGATCGGCGGCGTAGCCGGTCCGTCCAGAATCCGCTGGTAGATGCCCAGAAACCATAACGGCGGAATCCAGCGGGGAAGCGCGCTCCCTGACTGCAGCCATGCGCGCATTGAGCCGCAGAAGATGGGGTAAAGAAAGAGCAGCGTGAGCAGCGCGAAAACCGAGAGCCCCTGCAGCCACAGCGATATCCGCCGGAACAGCCGATCCCCCAGCAACGCCAGCAGCATTCCCTCCATGCCAAGAAAGAATGCCGCCGCAAACAACCCTGCAGCGCCCACCGCGATCAAGTGCGCCGCGAGAAATCGAAACAGATGCGGCGGGTCCGTGGCCGCGGGCAGAACCACTGGCGGAAGAAAGTTCGAATCGACCAGTACAGCCCCAATCACAATTAGGATCGCCGTTACCCGTGCCCGAAACATTCGTCCGCTACGGACAGGAAGCGGCGACAACACATAGGTATCCAGCAGCCCTGGAAAGAAGAGATCCCACTCGAAGATCGCCACCAACCCCATCGCTACCAGCGCGTAAAGCACGTAAAAATAGTGATCGCCCGCCTGCGGCCAGTACGGTCGAACCCAATGAGGCGTGTGATAGGGCGTGTAAAGATACAACGCAATTACAAACCCCGGGAGGCCTAGCGCGAAAGCGGCCTGCACCAGCCGGGTCTTGACGTCGCTGTCTCCGGACACCAGCTCGTTTCTGAAAAAGCACTCCAGAAAATGCCGCACCAGCACGCGAAACTGCGTAGGCTGCTCGGCTTCTGCAGGCGCAATCTGTGCGAGCACTTCCAGGGACAGCACCGCCGGAGGCACCGGCCTCGAAACAGGACTAAGCATCGGCCATCCTCATCACTTCAACCATCTCGCGGGCCGTGCTGCGCGTGTCCTGCTGGCGAACCAGTTGCGCGAAAACCCTTTCCAGCGTCGGCAGCTTATTCAGCCGCGTCAGGTCCGAGGGGGGAGCATCCGCCAGCACCTTACCTTCGGCGATGACAATGACCCGGTCGCACAACTGCTCCACGATTTCCAGAACATGCGAGATATACAAAACCGCCTTACCCGCTGCAGCCAGTTCACGCAGCAAATCCTTAAACAGCCGCGCGGAGAGTACGTCCAGGCCGGAAAGGGGCTCGTCGAAAATCAAAACCGCCGGATCGTGCATCAGCGCAGCCGCCATCAGCACCCGCTGCTTCATCCCCTTCGAGTACACCGACATCGGCGAATACTGCCAGGACTCCAGTCCCAGCAGCCGCAGCAGGCCGCCTGCTTTTTCCTGAATCAGCGGCTCGCCCATGCCGCGCAGCCTGCCCACCAGTTGCAGATATTCGAGCGCCGACATCCACGTGTACAGGTGCGCTTCTTCAGGAATGTAACCAAACACCGTCCGCCAGGCGGAGAGGTCGCGATGAATATCGTTTCCCTCGAACAACACCCGGCCGTCGTTCGGATGCAGCAGCCCGGTGATGATTTTGACTGTCGTGGATTTACCTGCGCCATTGGGCCCGAGGAAGCCCACAATCTCGCCGCGCCGGACCTGAAAGCTCACGTCGCGGATAGCGGGAATCCCGCGATAGCTTCTCGATAAGTGCTGCAGCTCCAGCATGCTCTGACCTCCGCCTGTCTACCCCTATGTAGCATACTGCTGTTAGTCTCGTCAATAGAATGCTACATAGGGTACAATCCTCACCATGCCCGCCGAAGCCAAGATCTCGCACACTGCCGCGATGATTCTCCAGGCCATCCAAGCTGGCCATGTCTATGGCTTCAGCGTGATGGAAAAAACTGGCTTGCCCAGTGGAACCGTCTACCCGGCGATGCGCCGTCTCGAGCGCGACGGCCTCATTGCCGCAAAGTGGGAGCAGCAATCCATAGCCGATGCCGAGCAGCGGCCTCCGCGCCGCTATTACCGGCTCACCAGCGCTGGCAGAGTCACACTCCATGCGGCCCAGCGTCGCTATCCACTGCTGGAGAGGATGATCCCCTCCCCCGAGGTGGAGAAGGTATGAGCCGCAGCCTGGTCCAATCTGCGCCGCTTGCCTGCTGCGCTGTGCATTTTGCCTCATTGCTGGTGCCTGGCAGCGACCGTCGTCTCTGGCTTGCGGAGTGGAATGCCGAATTGTGCCACCTCTGCGCCAGCTGCGGAAGCGAACCTGCTGCCCGCGCGAAGGCCGCGCAGCAAGCCCTTCAATGCAGCCTCGGAGCCTTCCCCGACGCATGGTGTCTGCGCTGGAATCAGCTCGCACCTCTTCTGCTCTCCGTTCTTCGCCCATTATTGCGTCCTGGCTCCGCAGCCCGCTGTGCCTTGCTGCTGGGTGCGTGGACGGCTCTTGGCCTGCTGGCCGGCCTTGCCCTTCCCGGTGCCCGCAAGGCATTGCTCTCTGCCGCCAACACAGGCTCCCGCAATCTTCTGCTGATCTCCGCGGCGGGCTATGCCGGAACCCAGCAACCCACCATTCGCCTGGAGGAATACCGCAGGTGGACTACGGAAACGGATCGGCTCTTCTCCGACATCGCCTTCTATCGGCCTGCCGCCAGCCGCGTGCATCTGGAGCACGATCCCACGGTTCGTCTCTCCCTGGCCGTCGCCAGCAGCAATCTGCTGCGCGTGCTCGGCATTCACGGTGATTCCGGCACTCTGCCGAATGGCGAAGAGACCGGTCCGCACTTATTCCTCAGCCGCTCAGCGTGGCAGCGCTGGTACAACGCTGACCTGCATGTGCTCGGACGCACTGCGACCATCGCCGGAGTACCCGTGCGCATCGCCGGCATCGTTCCAGATCAAGACTGGCCCCTGCCCAACCCCACCGATGCGTGGCTCATCGAGGATCAGCAAGGCTTCGAGCAGTTGCCGCCGGCTGCCAGAGGGTTTGTCATCGCGCGCGTCCGTGATGCTGCGCTCTCCGGCCACCATACCGGCTGGCGATCCCTGATTGACAATACTGCCGGGTACAAGTCGCTCCGTTTTGACTGCATCGGTGTGAACCAGATTGTCCGCCAGCCTCTTTCCGTCTTCCTGCTCGGTCTGCTGCTGGCCTGCATGGCGCTCCCCGCGACCACCGCACTGCCGCTGGGAGATTATCCGGCGCGTCGCGGCCGTCTCTCCGGAGTCGCCCATCTCTACCGCTGGACCTTTCTCGCCTTGAAATTCTTCCTCGTCGTCGCTGCCGTCTATTTCTGTTCCATCGATGTTGCCTACGGCTTCGGTCAGGCGCACTCCTCCACGGCTGTTTATCTGCAGCTGGCCACATCCTTTCCCGCGCTGCTTTTTGCCTTTCGCTGGATCCTGCAGGACCAGCGCCGCCGCTGCCCGATCTGTCTCCGCCTCCTGTCGAATCCCGCCCGCGTCGGCCAGGCATCCTGCAATTTCCTCGCATGGAATGGCACCGAGCTCTTCTGCTCGCGCGGCCACGGCCTGCTCCACATTCCAGAGTTGCCGACCAGTTGGTTCAGCCGACAGCGCTGGCTTTGTCTCGATCCATCCTGGCTGTCCCTGTTCCCCGGCAACGATTCGGCTCCCGCGAGTCTGATCTGAGCGCACCCGGCGCGCCGCCTTGACACCTCCTGGGGGCCGGTATAGAACGGGGAGCGCAGTCAAAAATCCCTGATTCACATCAGCAGCGCAGACCTGTGCGGCAGGCGTCCTCGCACCCGGCGCCGCGGCCGCTCGCAGGCTCGAATACGTTCCCTCCTCGATCTTCCATTGCGGAAGATCAGTACTCCCGCCCGTAGTCAGCAAACGTGGATCCGGCATCAGGAGGCGGTCCCATGTCTAAACCGGAAGACTTCGTATTCGGACGTCGTGGATTGATTAAAGGCTCGGCGGGGATGCTCGCCGGAGCGGTCCTGGGTGGCGCCGCGGAGGCCGTCGCCGCGCCCGTGCTGCACGACGTGAATACGAATTCCAGCCCCTCCGGTTTGAAGATCACCGACCTTCGCTATGCAGTCATCACCAAGCCCGGTCCCAGTCCCTGCGCAATCATTCGTCTGGATACCAATCAGGGCGTCTATGGTCTCGGCGAAGTCCGGGATATCGCCGGCCCCAACTATGCCATGGTGCTGAAGAGCCGCATCCTCGGCGAAAACCCGCTGAACGTTACCTACCTCTTCGACAAAATTCAGCAGTTTGGAGGTGGAGCCCGCCAGGGCGGTGGTGTCGCTGCCGTCGAAATGGCCCTCTGGGATATAGCGGGCAAGGTCTACAACGTGCCCGTCTACCAGTTGCTGGGCGGCAAGTGGCGCGACAAAGTCCGGATCTACGCGGATACCACCGAATCGATGGATCCCAAAGAATACGGTCAGCGAGCCAAAGAACGCGTGCAGGGCATGGGCCTCACCTGGATGAAGATGGATCTCGGCATCAACGTGCTTAACGGCATTCCCAACACCGTCACCAGGCCCGCGGGTCAAAGCCAGTGGGAACTGCACTCCCAGCCGCATCCTTTCATGGCCACCGAGGTGACCGACAAAGGCATCGACCGGCTCTGTGAGTATGTATCCGCTGTGCGCGACGCCATCGGTATGGAAATCCCGCTCTCCATGGATCACTTAGGCCACATCGGGGTCAACTCCGTTATCCGTCTCGGCAAAGCCTATGAGAAATATAACCTTGCCTGGATGGAAGATGTGATTCCCTGGTATTACACCGACTTACTCAAGCGCATCACCGACTCCATGCCCACGCCGACACTTACCGGCGAGGATATCTACCACTTATCTGACTTCGAGGTCCTCTGTTCCAATCATGCCGTCAGCAAGATCCATCCCGACCTGGCCACGTCGGGCGGCATCCTGCGCACCCATAACATCGGCAATATGGCATTTACCTATGGCGTCCCGATGGCGATGCATTTTGCCGGAACGCCTGTCAGTTGCATGGCGAACGTTCACTGCGCCGCCGCAACCCGCAATTTCCTCGCTCTCGAAAATCATTCGCTCGATGTTCCCTGGTGGCAGGATCTGGTGGAGGGCATCGAAAAGCCGATCATCCAGCGAGGCTTCATCACCGTACCCCAGGGCCCCGGCCTCGGCGTCACCCTGAACGAAGACATAGTCCGGCGCCACCTGGTGCCCGGTACCGGCTACTTCGATCCAACGCCCCAATGGAACGCCCCTCAATCCTGGGACGACGCCCTGTTCAGTTAGTGCTCTGATTGGATGATTGGGGCCCTTGCGCATGATGGTCCCGCGTGAGCTGGACGGCGGTGACAGCCCCGGCCTTCAGACCGGCGGAATGGAAGCATGAGATCGGTGGCCTTTAGGTCCGGAGATGTATCGAATCATGCGATCACGGCGGTAGTGCAGAATAACCGAGGGCATCCTGAGCGTTAGTGAAGGACCTGCGTTAGCCTTCCTCTGCGTTCCGGGCTTAACGCCCACTGCCTCATCTTCTGTGACCGCCATCACTTCCCGATTCTCCTCTTCGACCTATACGTTAGGCGTGCCATCAGGGGTGTCTCCGCGCTTCCGTCCTGGGGGAAAACTCGCAGCAACCACATTTCCGGACCGAACCCTGTTGTGCGTCCTGAGAGCAGAGCACAGAAACGAGGAATTTCCATGAGCGTATCGCGCAGAGATTTCGTCCAGCTTGCCGGCACCGGGCTGCTCCTGCAGTCGCCATGGCTGAAGGCGCAAACCGCGCCGGGGCAGGCAATCCCCGAAATCCACCCTGCCGCAGCGCCCGCCCGGGTCGCCCTGGTCCACGGCGAAGACCGGCGCAGGAATGTCCACGACGCCCTCCTCGCCATCGACGATCAGGTCCGGGCCGGCCTGCGCCACAAAAAGTACGTCGTCATCAAACCCAACAATGTCTCCACGACCAACCAGCTCGCCGCCACCCACGCCGACGCTCTGAACGGCATTCTCGACTATCTGGAGCCCCGCTTCCGTGGTCCCGTCATCATCGCCGAATCCTCCGCCGGCGATACTCTGGAAGGTTTCGAAAACTTCGGTTACAACCGCCTCGCCGTTGAGCGCCATGCGCAGAAAATTACGCTGATCGACCTGAACCGCGAAGGGCGCTACGAGACCATCCCTCTCATCGACTACGACCTGCACATCACGCCCGTCCGCCTCGCCGCGCGCGTTGTCGATCCTGATGCCTACGTGATCTGCAGCTGCATGCTGAAGACCCACAACACCGTGGTCGCGACCCTCTCCGTCAAGAACATGGTCCTGGGCTCGCCTCTGCACAGTGCGGATGCCTCCTGGAACGACAAACGCAAGTACCATGTCGGCCTTCGCCAGACCCACTACAACATGCTCGTAACCGCACAGAAGCTGCAGCCGCACTGGGGTGTTGCCGTAATCGACGGCTTTGAAGGCATGGAAGGCGACGGGCCCTCCTCCGGAACTCCCGTGCCCTCGCGCATCGCCATTGCCTCGACGGATTTCATCGCGGCGGATCGCGTCGGTCTCGAAGCGATGGGCATCGATCCGGCGTGGGTCGGCTACCTCAACTACTGCTCTCAGGCAGGTCTGGGCCAATACGATCTGGCGAAGATCGAAGTGGTGGGACCGAGCCTTGCCTCGGTGCAGAGAAAATATGAGCTCCACAAAGATGTCCAGCGCGAGTTGGAATGGATGGGGCCCATGAAGGAGCTGCCCCCCAGGGTTGGCCAGCTGCTGCAGCCGCACGAGTTCATTTATGGATAGCCGTCTTCGCTGATGGTGTAGACCGAAGCCGGGAACTTGACGCAGCCACTCCACCGATGATTGGCTCCTCGGAACGATTTGCCATCAGGACGCAGCATCGGTAATAACGGAATAGCCCGCTCAATCGCTGCGTCCCGCAGTCAGGATTTCGGTTAGGTTAATCGCGACTCCACATCACATCCGCGGCTGCTCATGCTCATGGGCGAAATTTCTCGACCATAAGACGCCACCTGCCTTCCCGCAGCCGCGAAGAGATTACGATAGCAGGCGAGAAGAATTGAGGGGACACAGCATGGGTCTGGCGTTTTCCAGAAGAGCGCTGTTAAAAGGAGTGGCCTCAAGCGCTGTTATACCGGCGCTTTTCAATCAACAATCCGTCGCGCAGAATGCAGCCCACGGTCCCGAATCCCCCGCTCAAATCGAAGCCCAGGTGCCGGATCCTCAAAAAGGGAAGTGGTGGCTCGGCCACGGCATGCCCCAGGAAGGCCCGGATACCCCGAAGATTGCCGCTCCCATCGATGCTCGCCCCGGAGCCGATCTCACCGTCGCCATCCGCCGCGTCAAACAACTCGGCGTCACCCATGTCCTCGGCGGCGGCCCGCGCATTCCCTGGACTGTGGAAGAACTGCAGCCCCTCGTCAGCCAGCTGCAGGCTCAGGGAATGACCCTCGGCAACCTGATGATCGCCGGATTCCCCAACACCCTCTACGGCCGCCCCGGTCGCGACCAGGAGATCGAGAAAGTAAAGCAGTCCATCGAGGCCGCCGGCAAAGTCGGCGTCCCCGTCGTCGAATATAACTTCTATGCGCATCGCGCCATCGAAGGCTATTTCGGAGAAATTGGCAGGGGCGGCGCCGGACTCACCGGCATGGACTACGATCGCATGAAGAATCTCCCGCCCCTTCCCGCGGAAGGTACCCATACCCTCGACGAAATGTGGGCGAATATTACTTACTTTCTCAAGGCCGTCATACCCACCGCGGAAAAGGCCAACGTCCGCCTGGCCCTCCACCCCAACGATCCTCCCGTGCCCCTCAGCCGCGGCTCGCAGCAGATCATGGCCACCGTCGATGGATGGAAGCACCTGATCTCCATCGTCGACAGTCCCTCCAACGGCATCACCTTCGACTGCGGCGTTACCCGCGAGACCGGCAGCGATCCCGTCGAAGTCTGCCGCTACTTCGGAAGCAGGGATCGCATCAACCACGTCCACTATCGGAACCCCACCATCTTTACTCCGTATGTGAATTACGTCGAGGGCTTCATCGATGAGGGCGATGTGAATATGCTGGCGGTCATGCAGGAACTGGTCCGCGTCGGCTACACCCGCGAGCTCTATCCCGAACACGAACGCGCCCTCGACGCCGACCGGGAAGTGGGCATCCCTAACCAATATCCCCAGGGGGGCGGATACACTGGCATGGTCTTCGACATCGCCTATGCCAAAGCGATGCTGCAGGCTTCGCTAATCCTCGAAAAGAAGGAGGCGTAGGAATCAGCAGACCGCGCAGCATCAGACGCCAGGCTCATCGAGATCCCATTTGAATCGTCCTGAAAAACCATGAAAAACGCTATCGTTGCTGTCCTCATCGCGTCGGCGCTGACCGCGGCCTCTGCCTTCGGTCAGGTGAAGCAAACCACTCAGCAGATCACCTTCTACACGGCCGACTGGCATGGCGACCGTTTCCCCGATGGGCGCCCAAAGATTCCCGACGATCTGCTCACCCGCGCTCTTGATGTCTCTACCGAAGATATCTGGGACTATCTGCGCGGGAAGGGTTATCAGAATCAGTTTGAGGGGAACTGGCAGGCGCTGCACATCGACAAGCCCCTCGCAGGCCGCGCCCTCACCGCTCAATACATGCCCGCGCGTCCCGACATCGCCAAAGCCGAGGCAGCCGAAAGCAAGACCGAAGGACGCATTGCCTGGGGAAATAACAACAGCTGGCCCATTAATGAGCTCACCCAGGGAGACGTCTATGTCGCCGATGGCTACGGCAAGATCGTCGACGGCACGCTCATCGGCTCCAATCTTGGCAACGGTATTGCCGCCCACACCCATAACGGATTTGTCTTCTATGGGGGCATCCGCGATGAAGCCGAAAATCGCGAGATCCCCAACTTCAACGGCTTTTACAAAGGCTACGATCCCTCCTTCTGGCAGCAGGAGGAGCTTACCTGCATCAATTGCCCGATCCGCATCGGTCGCGCCGTCGTCGTGCCCGGAGACCTCGTCATTGCCAATGCCCAGGGAGTGATCTTCGTCCCCGCCATTCTCGCTGAAGACGCCATCAGCTCCGCTGAATTCGAGAACTTAATGGATGCCTACAACTTCGAACTGAACCGCGAAGGCAAAAACGGCGCCCAGTTTGAAGGTGGATGGAATGCCGAGAAGTTCGCGGGTTTCCGTCGCTGGGTCGATGCCCATCCGGACAAGCTGAAAATGTCTCACGCCGAGTTTGAGAAGATGCTTGCCGCGCGATCCGCCCGTGGCTCTGACCAGTGAAGTCGTCGTGGTCCCAAATGAACCGGCTCCTGAGGGGAATCAGCCTATCTGTACCGAAAAACCTCGACCATCTTCCCCACCGCCTGTTTAATCGATTTTTTGTCGAAGGCCGACGTGCCAAACAGTAGCCCCGGCCGCACCGGCTTTATCGCGTAACGCGAGAGCGGAGGTACATCGAGGCCCGCCTGGCGCAGCCGCCGGCTCAGTATCTGGTCGTTCATCCCTTCCGGCAGCAGTCCGGCAAGGTTCATGCCGCGCCCGGTCACCGGAAACGTCAACGGTAGCCCGTGGCGCTGCACCTGCTCCAGGAAGAACGCCTGCCGCTCCGCATAGTGCCGGCGGCTGCGGCGCAGATGCGCATAGAAAGCGCCGCTTTCCAAAAACGCCGCCAGCGTTGCCTGATCGATCAGCGGGCTGTAGTCATCCACAATCGATTTGAGTGCGGCAAACGATTCCACCAGCTCCGGCGGCAGCACCACAAAGCCCAGTCGCAGCCCCGGAAACAGCGTCTTGCTGAATGACCCGATGTAAATCACCCTCCGCCCCTCGTCGAGGCTCTGCAAACTCGGCTGCGGAGCGCTCGTGTAGCGGAACTCCGAATCGTAATCGTCTTCGACAATCCAGGCATTCGCTGCATGCGCCGCTTGCAGTAACGCAAGGCGCCGCTTCAGCGACATGCACGCGCCCATGGGAAATTGATGCGATGGCGTGACGTACACCAACGCAAATTTCAGTGCCTCCCCCGCAGGCAGCCGGATGCCCTCATCGTCCACTGGCGCCGGAATCACGTGGGCGCCCGCATGCTTCCAGGCATCGCGCGCCCCTAAATACCCAGGATCCTCCATGTAAACCCGTTGCCCCGATCGCAGCAGCAGCTGCGCCAGCAGAAAGAGCGCCTGCTGCGAGCCGCCCGTGATCGCCACCTGGCTCCACTGGCAGCGCACGCCGCGGCTGTCGCGCAGATAATCGGCGACATTCCGCCGCAGCTCATCGAGCCCAATGGTAAAGCGTGACTGATAATGCAGCAGGCACGCGCCCCGCCGCAGCACCCGCGTCCGGTACCGATTCCAGATCGCCAGCGAGAACAGGTTCACATCCGGCTGCGTCGGCCGGAAGGGAACGGGCACCGCGGGGACTGCGGGCACACGTTCCCGCTCCTGGCTCTCGCGTGCACGAAGCGGCATGGTCCGAAACGCCTGCGCGGCCTCGTTGACGCGGAATCCGCAGCGAAGCTCCGACTCGATGTAGCCCTCGCCCACCAGCATTTCGTACGCTGCCACCACGGTGTTGCGCGAAATCAGCAGTGCATGGGCCAGCTCGCGCGTTGCGGGCAGCCGCTCGCCGGCCTCCAGCTCTCCCGCCTGGATCATCCGCTTCAGCTGTGCCGTCAGCTGGGTCTGCATGGAGCGGCCATCGTTGCGGTCCAGGCTCAGCCTGCCGGGAGCCTTCATCGATCTCCACCTCGCTCTGGCACCATGACTCACTCCAATTCTGGACCTTTACGGAATCCAGGGTTTCATACTACGTTAAAGGAAATTCAGAGAATTCAACCTTGGGTTGTGGGCCCCGCGTCGTGTCTCCAGCCCTGCTGCATCCGCTCCCCGGAACCGCGCAATTAACGATTGGAACCTGCGTGCTGAGACTCTTCTCTATGGTGTTATGCGGCGCATCCCTCCTTCCTCTCCAGGCGCAGGTCACGCTTGTGGCTTTACACGGCAAGGTCTGGACTGTAAATCCGCAGCAGCCCGAGGCCCAGGCCTTCGCGGTTGCCGGCCATCGCATCCTTGCCGTTGGCAGCGATGCCGAGATCGAAAAGTTCGCCGGTCCGGAGACGAAAGTCCTCGATCTACAGGGTCGCCGCGTTGTCCCCGGCTTCAACGACGCGCACGTTCATTTCTTCTGGGGCGGCCAGGGCCTCACCAGTGTGAATCTGCGCGACGTGACCAGTCGCCAGCAGTTTGTCGACAGACTTGCGAGCTTCGCCCGCACCCGCCCCGCCGGCGAATGGATCGTCGACGGCAACTGGGACGAAGAAAAGTGGACCCCGGTCGAACTGCCCACCCATGAGTGGATCGACGCAGTCACCCCCAACAATCCGGTCTGGGTCAATCGCTCCGATGGCCACATGATGCTGGCTAATACTCTCGCGATGAAGCTAGCCGGCATCACGAAGAACACTCCCGACGTTCCCGGCGGCGTCATCGTTCGCGACAAAGACGGCAATCCCACCGGCATCTTCAAAGACGCCGCCAAAGACCTGGTCGAGCGTGTGATTCCTCCTCCCACCGACCGGCAGATCGATGAGGCGTTGCTCGCCGCACAGAAATACGCTCTCGACAACGGCGTCACCAGCGTGCAGGACATGGGTTTCACCGGATCCAAAGCCGCCGACATGCAGGCGCTCGTCGTCCGCGGATACCAGCGCCTCCTGACGAAGGCAAGCTGAAGGTTCGCGTCTCCGCCCGTTTTCCCCTTGACCACTACCGCCGCCTCGCCGACCTCGGCCTGATGACCAACTTCGGCAACGACACCCTGGTCATCGGCTCGCTCAAGGCTTTCGCCGACGGTTCCCTCGGCTCCGGCACCGCCTGGTTCTTCCAGCCCTATGATGACGCGCCTGGCAACTCCGGGCTGCCCACCGAGCAATTGGCGAACACCCGCCAGTTCTATTCCGACCTGCAGGCCGCCGATCGCGCCGGGCTGCACATCACTACCCACGCCATCGGCGATCGTGCCAATAAGACTATCCTCGACCTGTACCAGAAACTCGAAGAACAGGATGGCCCCGCTGACCGCCGCCTGCGCATCGAGCACGCGCAGCATCTGCGTCCCGAGGACATCCCCCGCTTCGGTCAGCTGCACGTCATCGCCTCCGTCCAGCCCTATCACTGCATCGACGACGGCCGCTGGGCCGAGCGCCGCATCGGACACGAGCGCGCCAAAACCACCTACGCCTTCAAGTCTCTGCTCGACTCAGGGGCCGTCCTGGCCTTCGGCACCGACTGGTTTGTCGCGCCCATCGATCCTTTTGCCACCGTCTACGCGGCCGTCACGCGCCGCACGCTGGACGGCAGGAATCCCAACGGCTGGTTCCCGGAGCAGAAGCTCACCGTTGCCCAGTCCGTTCATGCCTACACCATCGGTTCGGCCTACGCGGAGAGTCAGGATGACATCAAGGGGTCCATCGCTCCGGGTAAGCTCGCCGACTTCGACGTTTTGTCGCAGGACATTTTTCACATCGATCCGGTAGAGATCGAGAACACCAAAGCTGTGATCGTGGTCGTTGGCGGCGAAATCGTCCGCCAATAATCCCGTCCCCTGATGTGCCCCGTTCCCCCGGGCCGAAATCGCAGAGCGCGGTTGTTGTTGCAGTTGTCATTTCCCTTTGGAGGAGTGCCCTTCGTGTTTATTCGCCCGTGCTGGCGACCCGCTTCGCCCCTGGACGCGCTCGATCTGATCGAGCAGAATCCCTGGGCTCTGCTGGTAAGCAATGGAGCCGACGTGCCGTTTGCCACCAATCTGCCGCTCCTGCTCGATCGTGAAGCGGAAGTTCCGGTGCTGGTAGGTCATATCGCGCGCGGCAACGACCATGCGCGCGCTCTGGAGCGCATCGGCACACAGGTTCTCGCCATCTTCGAAGGACCGTGGAGCTATGTCACCGCCAGCTGGTATCCGAATCGCGACATGCCCTCGACCTATTACTACACGGCCGTACATTGCACCGGAACCCTGGAGTTGCAGGACGAAGCCGCGCTCGACAAAGCGCTCGAGGTTCTGACCGAGCGCATGGAGTCGCACTATCCCGCCGGATGGCGCACCAGCGAGATTCCGCGCTCGCGAAGTTACCCGCCGTTTCGCCGCCATCGCCGGTTTTCGTATTCAGGTCAAGCAGATTGAGGCCAAATTCAAGCTGGGTCAGGATGAGCCTCTGCGCGATGCGCTCGCAGTAGCAGAGGTACTCGAAAAACAAGAATCGGCGCATGACCAGGAACTGGCCGCGCTGATCCGCAAACATAACAGCGCTCGCTCCATGTAGAGCGGTCGCCCTACGGGCCACGCTATTCCGGCCCGACATGCTGAAGGCCAGACGTGCCGGACCTGTAAGCCGCAGTTCAAACCAGCGACATATCGGAGGTCTAACATGACGCGAAGATTTCTCCCAAAAGTTCTCCCAGGATTTCTCTCATGGATCTGCTTGCTGTCACTCTTGACCCCCTTCTCCATCCTGCCGCTCGCCGCTCAGAATGAGACCGGCAGTATCAACGGCCGAATCACCGACGCATCGGGCGCGGTCGTAGCCGGTGCTACCATCACTGTCACCGATCTCGGTACCAACATTGCGCGAACCGGCAAGTCGGGCGAGCAATGGCGACTTTGCCTTTTCCAGTCTCCGGCCCTCCCACTACAAAATCGATGTCCAGGCTCCTGGATTTCAAGGAGAGCGTGATTCCAGGACTCGAACTGCATACCCAGGACACTCTGGCGGAGAACTTCACACTGGCCGTCGGCTCCTCCAGTCAAACCGTCAATGTGAATGCTGAAACGGAGCAGCTCGAAACGTCTTCTTCCGTCACCACCACGGTGGACCGCCACTTCATTGAGAATATGCCGCTCAATGGCCGCAGCTTCCAGGCCCTCATTGGGCTTACCCCTGGTAACGTCACCGCGAAGACCTACTACACGAATGCGGGCCAGTTCAGCATTGATGGTCAGCGCACCGACGCGAATTACTTCTCCATCGACGGTGTCAGCGCGAACGTCGGTATCACCCAGGGCAGCAACGTCTATCTCGGCTCCGCCGGTGCCGGCGCCGCCCAGGCCACCAGCAACAATGGCGGTTACAACAACCTGGTCTCGATCGATGACATGCAGGAGTACAAGATGCAGACGTCAATCCTTCGACGCCGAGTACGGCCGCACTCCAGGCGCGCAGCTCTCCATCATTACCCGCAGCGGCACCAACCGCTTCCACGGCACCGCTTTCGAGTATCTGCGCAACGACGTCTTCGACGCAAATTCCTGGTACAACAACAACGAAGGCCTGCCGCGCACCGCGGAAAAGCAGAACGACTTCGGCGGGGTGGTCGGCGGTCCCATCCTGCGCGACAAGCTCTTCTTCTTCTTCTCCTACGAGGGCCTGCGTCTGCGCGTTCCGCAGTCCGCGACCGATGTGGTGCCCACCACCTATGCGCGCAGCCAGGCAAACTCCGTTGTCGCTCCGCTGCTGGACGCTTATCCTCTCCCGTCGCCCGGCCAGGACGTCAGTGGTAAGTGGGTAGGCCAGTTCTTCGCCACCTTCTCCAATCCATCGACGCTCAACGCCACCAGTTTGCGTCTGGACTATAACCCCACTACCAAACTCAGCCTTTTCGTCCGTGGCGACGATGCGCCTTCCAGCGGCTCCCAGTACGGAGCCTTCAACTTCTACACTCGCTCCACCTACAGCAGCACTATCTCCAACGTGAATACCATCACGGCGGGCGCAACCTACATCTTTACCCCCACCCTCGTCGATGACTTCCGCTTCAACGTCAGCCATGCCAAAGGTTCTACGACCGTAGTGCCGATTGCCTTTGGTGGTGCTACCGTACCCACCAGTGGCTATCTGTTTCAGTCGAATCCCAATTACAACATCCAGACGTCCGTCTTCTCGCTGTTCTTTGATGACGGCACGACAGACTACTATGTGGGCAATGACGCCACGAATCACCAGCGCCAGCTCAACTATGTTGATACCCTAAGCTGGACTCGCGGTAGTCACAACCTGAAATTCGGTGTGGACTACCGTCATCTGACCCCGACCAACGGCTATCGCCCCTGGGATATCTCCTACTCCTTCCCCAGCGTGCAGACCCTGGTGCAAACCCAGATTCCCGACTACGCCGGCGTCGATTCCACCGACACCTCCATCCTCAAGCCGGTCTTCAACGACCTCTCCTTCTTTGCCCAGGATGCCTGGCAGCTCTCGCAGCGCCTCACCCTGAACTACGGCCTGCGCTGGGACTACGATCCTCCGCCCAGCGAAGCGTCGGGTCATCCCTTCTTTACGGCAACAAATTTGAATGATCCCGCGAACGTCGCCATCGCGCCGCAGGGAACCCCGCTCTGGCAGGCCAGCAAGCACAACTTTGCGCCGCGCATTGGAGCGTCCTGGCTCCTGCGTCAGCAGCCCGGGCAGGAGACCGTCCTCCGCGGCAGCTTCGGCCTTTTCTATGGCCTCGGTGATTCACAGGGCGCTCAGGGAACGCTGGGCTTTCCCTACTCGCGCTCGGCGTATCTATATGGGACCTCTGGGACCTATCCGCTCAGCCAGGCTGCCGCCGCGCCCATTCCGTTCACCCTCAATCCGCCGTACTCCTTCGTCTTCGCCTTCGACCCGAACCTCAAAGATCCTCTCGTCTATATGTGGAATGCCTCCATGCAACAGGACCTGGGGACGACCCGCTCCGTCCAGGTCACCTATGTCGGTAACCTGGGCCGCGACTTACTCCGCAACGAGATGCTGACCCCGGCGATGGGCGCAAATCCGAACTTCCAGTACCTCGATGTAACTACGAATAACGACAAGTCTAATTACAACGCCCTGCAGTTCGAGTTCAAGCAGAATCTCTGGCAGCACTTACAGATTCTGGCAACGTATACCTGGTCACATGCTCTGGACAATGGTTCCAGTGTGGCACTGCCCATCCCCTACCACACCATCTATAGTCCCAGCCTTGACTACGGCGACAGTGACTATGACATTCGCGATACCTTCACCAACGCCATCACCTATCAGCTGCAAGGCACTCACGGGGGTAACTCGCTGCTGCACTATGTGAGCAATGGCTGGGCCGCGGACAGTCTCTTCCGCTCCAACACGGCTGCACCCCTCACCGTCACTACCGGTGTCTACTCCTACGGGCTCATCTGGAACCAGACCGCCATCAATCAGAGGCCGAATGTTGTTCCGGGCCAGCCCTTGTACCTGCACGTTCCCTCCGCACCCGGCGGGAGGATCATCAATGCCGCCGCATTCACCACGCCTGCCAGCAGCTTCAGCCAGGGCGATCTGGCCCGCAACGCGCTGCGCGGTTTCGATGTTTGGCAGGAGGATTTCGCTCTTCGTCGTGAATTTCCGATTCACGAGGCAATGAGCCTGCTCTTCCGTGCTGAAGCCTTCAATGTCTTCAACCATCCTTTGTTCGGCGACGTCGGCGTCAACGATGGCCGCAACATCCTCACCAGCCCTTACTTCGGCATCTCCTCGCAAACCCTGGCTGCCAGCCTCGGTGGCGGCGGCGCCGACGGCGGCTACAGCAGCCTCTATCAGATCGGCGCTCCGCGGTCTCTGCAGTTCGCACTGAAGCTGCAGTTCTAGCCGTCTCGTGCATGGGAAGGTGAGGCCGTCTGGTCTCGCCTCCCGTGCGCGGGCTTGCATGGAGGAGGCTATGGGCAGATTTTCTCGGCCAATCCAGGTGAAGCATGCAGGCGCGGCAGCACTGCTATGCGCCACTCTCCTGTCTGCACAATCTGTCTCTCCCCCGGCGACGCAATCCATCGATGTAACCACCACACTGCATGGGGTCACCATCACCGATCCCTATCAGTGGCTGGAAGACCGCGCCAATCCTGCCACCGGTTCCTGGATCGCCGCGCAGCAGCATTACACGGCCACGCTGCTGTCGGCACGTCCCGGCACAGGGGCGCTCCGCAAAGACGTTCGCGAGCTGGTGAATCTGGAAGAGGCCCATCGCGTCCTTTACCGTCGAGGCCGATACTTCATCGAAAAGAAGCCCGCGGGGCAACAGAACGCCAGCATCTATCTGCGCGATAGTGCCGATGGCCCTGACCAGTTGCTGATCAATCCGGCCAGTGTCAGCACCGACCCCGCGACCACGGTGGAGTTGCTCAACGTCTCCGCCGACGGCCGATTGCTTGCCTATGGAATACGCCGTGGTGGCCGCGATCAGCTCAGCATCCATTTCCGCGATCTTCGAACCGGCCGCGATCGTAACTCCGACACGCTCCCCGAAGCTCGCTATCTCTACTGGTCGCTGCCTATCGCGCCGGATAACTCGTCAGTGTTCTATGTCAGGTTCGAAGATACCGGCCCGCGCATCCTCCGCCACACCTTTGGTCACCCGGTGTCGGAGGATACGGTCCTCTTTGGGCAAAACCTGGGTGTAACTCAGCTCCTCGCCGCCAGCCTGTCGCCGGATGGTAATTATCTGTTGGTGACGGTGCTCCACGGCGCCTCCGGAGCTACGGATCTGTATCTCCGGAACCTCCGCAGCGCGGCTCCGCCCGCGACCGTTGTTGCCGGAATCGATGCGACGTTCAACGGTGCGATCGCCGGCCACACTCTCTATATCCCGACCAACTGGAAGGCTGGCCGAGGCCGCGTTTTCTCTGCCGACGTTGACCATCCCGAGCAGTCGCACTGGAAGCTTCTCCTTCCCGAATCGCCCGACGCCACGGTGCAGGGAATCGCGCTCACCCGCGACCGCCTCATCGTCAACACGATCCACAATGCCCACTCCGTGCTGCTCGCGTATTCGCTGGCGGGCCAGCCTGAGCCACCCATCCCGCTGCCGGGCGCAGGTTCTGTGGCGACGATTGACGCCGACCCTGAATCCGCGAATCTCTGTTTCTCCTACACCTCTTTTCATACGCCGACCAGCTTCTACTCCTGGACCCTTGCGCGAGTCCACGCTATTTCAGCTCCCCCCGTCCCCGCTCGCCTGCACGATATCGTCGTCGACCAGGTCTGGTACAACTCGACTGGAGGTGCGCGTGTGCCCATGTTCCTCGCGCATCGCCGCGACGTGAAGCCCGATGGCAATCTGCCCGTCCTCCTCTACGGTTACGGCGGATTCACGTGGTCGCAACTGCCTACGTTCTCTGCCGAAGAGGCCGTCTGGATGGAGCGCGGCGGCGTCTATGCGGTGGCGAATATCCGCGGCGGCGACGAGTTTGGCGAAGCCTGGCACCGCGCCGGTGAGCTCGACCAGAAACAGAATTCCTTCGACGATTTCGCCAATGCCGCGCGCTGGCTCATCGCGAATCACTACACGCGTCCCGAGCCGCCTCGCCATTCAGGGACTCAGCAACGGCGGCCTTCTCGTCACCGCGTCTCTCACCCAGCACCCCGAGCTCTTCGGCGCCGCCATCGGCCGTTATCCGCTCATCGATATGATCCGTTATGAGCGCTTCTCCATCGCCCGCTGGTGGGTGAGCGAATATGGCTCGGTGAACGATCCCCAACAGTTCCGCATTCTCTATGCCTACTCGCCCTATCAGCATGTCAAAAAGGGTACGGACTATCCCGCGGTTCTTTTCGTCAGCGGCGATGGCGACACGCGTGTCGATCCCTCCCATGCGCGCAAGATGACTGCTATGCTGCAGAACGCCACCCATTCAGGCAAGCCGGTTCTGTTGCTGTACGATACAAAATCCGGCCATTCCGGAACCCTTTCCGCCGACGCGGAGATCGAACAAACCGCTAACGAACTCGAATTTCTCATTTGGCAACTTCACCTGCCGGAGACTACCCGATGAACCAGCAGTGCTTCTGCCAGGAGTCGTTCATGATCCTTAATTTCCCCCGGCGGTTCTCCATCGTGCGCCGCGGTTCACTCGCTCTCACCCTCTTCTCCATCATCGCAATCGCTTCCAGCGCTGCTGCCCAGAAAGCGACAGTACAACCCAGCGACATCGCGAATCTCAAAAGAGTAGAAGCGCCCCGCGTCTCTCCTGACGGCGCCCTGGTTGCCTACACCGTCGATATTCCGGTCGCAGCCGGCAAGCATCGCGACGCTCATATCTGGCTGGTGTCCACCGACCACCCGGACTGCGCGGCCCTTTGCGTACAGCGCAGCGGCCGAAAATCCCCGGACTGGTCTCCCGACGGGACGCATCTCGCCTTTCTTTCCGATCGTCCGAATCCGCTGGCTGAAAGCGACAGTTCGCCGTTCCACTTCTCCGTCGCCCCGGGAAGCAACCGCCCCGACCTCACGCCGCCTGCAAAGGACGAAACCGTCCAAGACTCTGCAACGAAGGCCGCATGCAGTTGTGGTGGATCGCTCTGAACGGCGGCGAAGCGGAGCCGCTCACCAACATGCCCGGCGGCATTCGCTTCTTCAAATGGTCGCCCGACGGTAAATTCATCGCCTTCATCCGCACCGACACCGATACGCCCGAAGAGCGTGCCCGCAAAGCCGCGAAAAACGACCAGAACCTGATTGATCGCGACTACCACTACGACCGCCTCTGGATTTACGACCTCGCCGCCCACCAGGCACGGCTGCTCACCACGCAGAAATCGAACGTCGACGCCATCGACTGGTCGCCGGACGGCTCGCTCATCGTCGCCCGAGTCTCTCCCACGCCGCGCATCGACGATTACTGGCGCGTCTCCAAAGTCGTACTGTTCGACACGAGGTCCGGAGCCATCACACGGACCATCGAGGAGCACTCCGGCTACACGTCGCCCACCTTCTCGCACGATGGAACAGCAGGTCGCCTTCTCGCGCTTTACCCCGCTGCGGCATCACCGGATGATATCACATCGTCGAGAACCTCTCCGATGGCAGCACATCCGCCTCGAAGACAAACTGCCCGGCACCGTCGCTCACATGCTGTGGATCGGTCCCGGCAGTCATCTCTCGTCTCGGAGTACGTCCACGCGCACACCGAGTCAGTCGAGATGGACACCTTTCCTTTACCGTCAAACCGCTCCCCGGCATTTCCGTCAACACGCGACGACTTCCACGCCAACCTCGACGGCCAGACGGTTATCTTCCTCGGCGATACGCCTGCTATGCCCGCTGAGGTCTATATCTGGAAAAACGGGCACGCGGAAGCAGTAACCTGCACCAACCCTCAGGTCGCGCAGTGGAACCTCGGAACCCAGCGCGAAATCTCCTGGCAAGAATCCGCGCGATCATCGCACCATCTACGGCGTCGTCGTCCTGCCGCCCGGTTATCAACCCGGCGCGCGTTACAAAACCATCGTCCATGTGCACGGTGGTCCGGAAGAGGCCTGGACCGTCGGCTTCAACGGCAACTGGTATAACTACGCCACCCTGCTCGCCTCTCATGGATACGTCGTGCTGCTGCCCGATCCGCGCGGCTCCGACGGCCAGGGTCCGGCGTTCACCGAGGCGAATTATCAGGACTGGGGCGGCGGCGACTTCGCCGACATTATGGCCGGCGTTGACTACCTGATCGCCCAGGGCATCGCCGATCCCAACCGCATGGCTGATCGGCGGCTGGAGCTATCGGCGGATTCATGACCGCCTGGGCCGTCACCCACACCGACCGCTTCAAGGCCGGCAATGGTCGGCGCCGGGGTCACCGACCTCTTCAGCATGGCCACCACCACCGATATCTCGCCCAGCTTTTCGCAGAGCTACATTGGTCCGCTGGCCGCCGAACGCCGCTATCTACGACAGCATTCCCCGGTGCGCTATCTCGATCAGTGCCACACCCCGGTGCTCGTACTCCATGGTGAAGCCGACGTGCGCGTGCCGACATCGCAGGGACAGGAGTTCTATCACGGTCTCCGCTTTATGGGAAAAGATGCAGTCATGGTTACGTATCCGCGGGAACCGCATATCTTCACCGAGCGTGAGCACCAGATCGATTCGCTCTCGCGCATACTGGCCTGGTATGACTCTCACCTCGGCAAGTAAGCCGCAGCCCGTGTCCTTCTTGCAGCGCCTGGTGCATCATCCGCGCAAGCTGCTGCTGCGCCGGGTGCTTTTCCAGATTCATCTCTGGACCGGCATCGCTCTGTCCATCTACATGGTCGTCATCGCCCTCAGCGGATCGATCCTTGTCTTCGAAGACAATCTGACAGCCACCACCCTGCCGCCCGGCTTGTCGCATTACGACCCCACGCACACCGCATCCATCACCGAGGTCATGGAGCATTTCGCCCGGGCCTGTCCGGGCTGCACAGCCACCAACCTGAACACGCCCGATCGGGCCGTGCCCGCGTTCCAGATCACCGCGACAGACGCCCATCGGCGCGCCATCGCCTTCATCGCCGATCCCGTCACCGGCGCGCTGTACCCGCAACCGCGCACCTGGGTGAACTGGGTTCACGATCTCCATCTCTATCTGTTGCTGGGCAGCGCCCATGGAGAGCAGATCAACGGCATCGGTGCTGTCGCCCTCCTCGCGCTTTGCGTCAGCGGCCTGTTCCTGTGGTGGCCAGGTCTCAGAGACTGGACCCGCGGCTTAAAGATCGGTCTGCGCCACAATTGGCGCCGCATCAACTTCGATCTCCACCACGCCATCGGCTTTTGGACCCTGGCCATCCTCTGCTGGTGGGGCATCTCCGGCGTCTACTTTGCCTGGTACCGCCAGTTTGTGTCTGCGGTGAACGCGGTGTTTCCGCTGCGCGGCATGCTCGCGCCGCAGCTCTCGTATCCCGACCCAAACAGCACCGTACGCGCTCCGCTCTCCGCCATCGTGGCTGCCGCCCGGCAGGCGTCACCCCATGGCCGTCTCTTCGGGATCAGCGACCCGTCTCTCTCCGCCACCACGATCTACGCCCAGATGGATTTGCGCGCGCCTGGCGACTTCTCTCATCGCGACATCGTCACCCTCGACGCCACCAACGCGCACGTTCTGGCTGTCTGGCACTACGGGCGCAATCAGACCCCTGGCGACTGGATTATGTGGTCGATGCACCCGCTCCACTTCGGCACGCTCTGGGGATTGCCCCTTAGGATTCTCTGGTTCCTGCTCGGCCTCAGCCTCGCCCTGCTCACCGTCACCGGCCTGGTCATGTACTGGAACCGCTATCTCCGCCACCGAATGCCCTGAAACAGACCCAGTCTCCGGCAGGGAATCCCGCGCCCGGGTCGCGGCGCCCTGCATTAGATGCCTGGAGGGTAATTAGAAAACCCCCGGTAGTTACCCTATTTCGTGTTACGTGCTCTCCTCCATCGGGGAATGGCTCAACCGCACTTGTCGGCCTACTCTCATTCATGGGACCCCGGGGAGTACAAGTTACCTACATTCCCCCTCGTCATTGACTGAAAGCCATGTTCGATTTCCTGTTCCACCGTCCGTCAAGCGGATCGCCTCGTCGGCCACCCGCAAAGCTTCAGACCTACTGGATCGCCGACTGCGCGCGCTGCGGAGTCCGCTCCATCATCGGGAAAGTTGATCTCGATGCGGAACCATTTGAAACCCTGGAGCCCGACGAGACGCTCCCCATCACCTGCATCCATTGCCGGTTCTCCAATCACTTTGCCGCCGCAGATCTGCGCAAAACGACCGTCAGAGTTCCCTCGATAGAACTCGGGCCTCGAACGGCACAGTAGCCATCAGCGTAGTCGCACGCGTCCTTCGTCGAGCAGCTTCTGCAGCGCAGCTCAACGGATCCGTTACTGCCCTGCGACCACTGGATTCGTAAGCCGCCCCAATCCATCCACTTCCGCCGTCATTACCTCTCCCGGCTTCAGCCAACGCTGCGGATTTCGCCCCAGCCCCACGCCTGCCGGCGTTCCTGTGCTGATGATGTCGCCCGCCTGCAGCGGCGTGACTGAGGAAATGTAGGCGATCAGCTCCGGCGCTTTAAAGATCAGCTCGCGCGTATTCGAGTGCTGCAGCACCTCGCCGCCAATCGTCATGCGCACATCCAGTTCATGCGGATCGGCAATTTCGTCCTTCGTCACAATCGCCGGCCCAATCGGGCAAAACGTGTCGAAGCTCTTGCCCAGCGTCCACTGCGATGTGGCCAGCTGCACATCGCGCGCGCTCACATCGTTCAGAATGGTGTAGCCGAACACATGTTCCAGCCACTGTTCGCGCGCGATCCCGCGTCCCGGTTTGCCGATCACAATCGCAAACTCTGCTTCATAATCCGGTTGCCTCGTCAGCGATGGAATCCGCACCGCCTCCTCCGGTCCCACCACCGCGGAAGGCAGCTTCAAAAAAATCGTGGGAACCTTCGGGATCTCCATCTTCGATTCAATCGCATGATCCCGATAATTCAGCCCCACGCAGAAGATGCGCGGTGGGCTCGGAATCGGAGCCAGCAGCCGAGCCTGCCCGGCCGGAATCCGCGCCAGCTTCGAAGTCTCCGCAGCGTGGCGCAGTGCAGCGGCCCCTTTGCCAATCGCATCCACCGCATCGGCAAAACCAAGCGGCACCAGGTCAAGAATCGTATCGTCCTGCAGAAGACCCGGGTGTGCCGTATCGTCCGCGCTGCGAAAAGTCACAAGTCTCATCTAGGTTCTCCAAATCCGTCCGTCCGGATAGCTGTAGTCGCGCAGCGTCTCCGGAAAAATCTCGATGCTGTAGCCCGGTTGTTCCGGCAGCAGGTAGTGTCCGTTCCGCACCCGCACCGGATCGACGAAATGCTCGTGCAGATGATCGACAAACTCCACTACCCGATTCTCCAGTGTCGCCGACACCCGCAAATAATCGAAGGTCGACAGATGCTGCACGTACTCGCACAGACCCACGCCGCCGGCGTGCGGGCAAACCGGAATCCCGAACTTCGCCGCCATCAGAATCACCGCAATGTTCTCATTCACGCCCGCCAGACGGCAGCTGTCGATCTGGCATACGTCCATCGCCTGTGCCTGCATGAACTGCTTAAACAGCACGCGATTCATGCAATGTTCGCCGGTCGCAATCCGCACACCGCCCGCCTCGCGCCGGATCCGCGCATGCCCCAGCACATCGTCGGGACTCGTCGGCTCCTCCATCCACCATGGATCCACCTCCGCCAGCTCCCGCGTTCGCAGGATCGCCTCCTCCACATCCCACTTCTGATTGGCGTCCATCATCAGCTTGCGCGATGGCCCGATCTTCGCCCGCAACAGCCGCGCCCGCCGCAGATCATCCGCCGGTGCTCCGCCCACCTTCAGCTTGAAGTGGTTCCACCCCTCGGCCAGCGCCTCATCGCAAAGCCGCGCAATCTTCTCGTCGCTGAACCCGATCCAGCCTGCCGACGTGGTATACGCCGGCAATCCTTCACTCTCCAGCTGTCGCAGCCGATCCTCCATGCCCGCGCGCCGCTCCTTCAGCAGAGCAATCGCCTCCTCGCGGCTCAGCGCATCGTTGATGTAGTGGAAATCCACCACCCCCGCGATCTGCTCCGGCTCCATATCCGCCAGCAGCTTCCACAGCGGTTTTCCTTCGGCCCGTGCATACAGATCCCACACCGCGTTGATCAGCGCCGCCGTCGCCAGGTGGATCACGCCCTTCTCCGGCCCCAGCCAGCGAAACTGCGTATCTCCTGTCAACTCCCGGCTGAACCCGCTTAAGTCCTCTGTGATCGAACTGAGCGTTCGCCCCTGCACGCAGCGCGACAAATACCGCAGAGCCTCCACGCAAAGCTCTGTCCCGCGTCCCAGCGTGAAGGTCAGCCCATACCCGCGCAGTCCCTGGTTCGTCTCCAGAATGCAGTAAGCCGCGGAATAATCCGGATCTTTGTTCACCGCGTCCGATCCGATGCTCTCCCGCGACGTGGGAAAGCGCAGATCGATCACCTGTACATTCGTGATGCGCAGCTCACTCAAAGCAATTCTTCCTCACAAGAACTCTAAATCGCGAATCACCCCGCCGGGCCATTACATCCTGACGGTTGAACAGTTTCTTTATCCTTGTACGTGTTGAGTGCCAATCAATTCAAGATTTAGGATGTTTGGTTTGGCACAATACAATTGCGAGCCGGCCCCGTTCACGGCATGGGCCGCCAGCCCGCTGGCAGATTGCACCATCCTGAGGAATCAAACCCCGCATGACCATGGAAACGTCGCCGACCGCGCAGCTTCTTCACGGCAAGTCCGCCGTCATCACCGGCGGGGCCAGCGGCATCGGCCTCGCCATCGCCGCCGCCTTCGCACGTCACGGCGCATCCGTGCACATCATCGATCTGAACGAGCAGGGTGCCCGCAGCGCGGCACAGCAGATCACCGCCGCCGGCGGCCAGGCCCAAGCATACGCCTGCGATGTATCGGATTCATCCAGCGTGCAGCAGACCTTCGACCGCATCCTGGCCCGCGGCCCTGTCCACATTCTGGTAAACAACGCCGGTGTCGCCCACGTCGGTACGGTTGCCACCACCAACGAAGACGACTTCGACCGCCTCATGCGCATCAACGTGCGCAGCGTCTACCTCTGCACTCGCGCCATCGTGGAACCCATGAAGCAGCAGGGCGGAGGCGTCATCCTCAACATGGCCTCTATCGCCGCCATCGCCGGTCTGCCCGACCGCTTCGCCTATTCCACGACCAAGGGCGCCGTCCTGGCCATGACCTTCTCCGTTGCGCGCGACTACCTCAGCGACAACATCCGCTGCAATGCCATCTCCCCGGCGCGCGTGCACACGCCCTTCGTCGATGGCTTCGTTGCGAAGAATTACCCCGGCCGTGAACAGGAGATGATGGTGAAGCTTGGCCAGGCGCAGCCCATCGGCCGCATGGCCGAGCCTGGGGAAGTCGCGAACCTCGCCGTCTGGCTCTGCTCCGATCAGGCCAGCTTCGTCACCGGCGCCAACTACCCCCTCGACGGCGGCTTCGTCAACCTGCGCGGATAATCAGCGCGCAGCGCCGCTGGCAGGGCGCCGAGCCTTACCCCCGGCTCGTCAACGCCAGATCGATCAGCGTCTTCTGCTCCATCTCGTGCGCCTTCGCCGAACCCGTCGCCGGACTCGCCGCCGAAGAGCGCTTCACGCTCAGCACCTGGCGATCGCCTCCGATCCGCCGCAGCCGCGGCATCACGAACGAGAACGCCCCCATGTTGGCGGGCTCTTCCTGCACCCACACCAGCTCGTGCGCGTTTGGATGTGCCTCAATCGCCGCCTTCAGCTCGGCCTCCGGCCAGGGATACAGCTGATCCACAAAAACAATCCCCACTGACGAGTCCTTGCGCTTCGCCCGTTCCACCCGCAGTTCGTGCCCAATCTTGCCCGTCGCCAGCAGCAGCCGCTTCGCGTTCTGGATCTCCGTCTCCGGAATCACCGGCAGAAATCGCGGCCGCGCGAAGTCCTCAATGGGCGAAACCGCATCCGGATGCCGCAGCATGCTCTTGGGCGTGAACACCACCAGCGGTTTGCGCCACGCGCGCAGCGCCTGCCTGCGCAGCAGATGGAAATACTGCGCCGCGTTCGAAGGCTGGCATACCTGGATGTTGTCCCGCGCCGCCAGCTGCAAATATCGCTCCACGCGCGCGCTCGAGTGCTCCGGACCCTGGCCCTCATAGCCGTGCGGCAGCAGCAGGACCACACCGCTCAGCAATCCCCACTTGTCTTCCGCCGCCGCGATGAACTGGTCGATCACGATCTGCGCCCCGTTGGCAAAATCGCCAAACTGCGCCTCCCACAGCACCAGTGCTTCCGGATAATCGCGGCTGTACCCGTACTCAAACCCGAGCACCCCCGCCTCCGACAGAATCGAGTTGTACACGCTGAACGCCGCCTGATTCGCATCGAGATGGTTCAGCGGCACCCACCGCTGCTCATTCTCAATATCGATCAGCACGCTGTGCCGCTGGTTAAACGTTCCCCTCTGGCTGTCCTGGCCGCTCAGCCGCACCGGCGTGCCGTTCTTCAGCAGCGATCCAAACGCCACCGCTTCGGCCATGCCGTAGTCGAACGGATGCTCGCCCCGGCCCATTCCTGCCCGCTGCTCCAGCAGCTTTTTGATCTTCGGGTGAATGTGGAAACCTTCCGGATACGTCGTCAGCTTCTCCGTGATCCCGCGAACCGTCTCCCCGTCCAGGCCCGTGTCCACCTCCAGATCCGGCTTGTAGGCTCCGCCTCGATACCGGCTCCAGTACTCCGGCATCTCCACCAGCACCGGCTTCCTGCGAACCGTCTTCGCCGCCTTTTGCGCGTCTGCGAACTCCGCCTGCAGCTCCTTCACCAGCCCGGAAACATCGGTCCTCATCTGCAGCGCGTACAGCTCATGCAGCGGCGGATGGTCCTTGATCCGCGCATAGCGCAGCGGCTGTGTCACCGTCGGATCGTCCACCTCGCTGTGCCCATGCCGACGGTATCCGATGAGATCCACCACCACATCGCTCTGGAACTGGAAGCGGTACTCCGCCGCCAGCGTCGCCACCCGCACCACTGCCGCCGGATCCTCGGCGTTGACGTGGAAGATCGGCACCGACAGCCGCTTCGCCAGGTCCGTCGAAAACCGCGTCGAGTTCGATTCCTCCGGCCCCGCCGTAAACCCGATCAGGTTATTCACCACGATGTGGATTCCGCCGCCTACCGAGTAGCCTTCGATCCCGGCCAGATTCATGGTCTCCGCCCAGATCCCCTGGCCCGCGAAGGCCGCATCGCCGTGGATCACCACCGGCAGCACGCGATGAATCCCATCAGCCCCCACGCGGTCCTGCCGTGCCCGCGCCCGCCCCATCGCCACCGGATCGACTGCCTCCAGGTGGCTCGGGTTCGAAACCAGATGCAGCGCGATCTTCGTGCCGTTGCGGGCAGGGAACTCGCCCGTCGCGCCCACGTGATACTTCACATCGCCGCCGCCCAAAATGCTGCGCGGATCCACATCCTCGAACTTCGCGAAGATGTCCACCGGCGACTTTCCAAAGGTATTCACCATCACGCTCAGCCGCCCGCGATGGCTCATGCCCATCACCGACCGCTCCGCGCCCAGCTCCGCCGCACGATTCAGCAACTCATCCAGAAAGGGAATCAGCGCCGTCACGCCTTCCAGCGAAAACCGCTTCGTGCCCAGATACCGCGACTGGATCACCTGCTCAAACAGGTCCGAGCGCGTCAGCAGCCGCAGAATGTGCTGCTCGTCCACTGGCGGGGCTTCGGCCTCCATGCGCTCCGCCACCCACTGGCGCCGCTCGCGCTGGGGCATGTGCATGAACTCGGCGCCGATGGTTCCGCAATAGATCTGCCGCGCCTCCATCGCAAATTCGTTGTCGATATCCAGCTCCGGCATGCGCATCGGAGCGAGATATTGCCCCAGCGGATCAAGGTGCGCCTGCAGGTAGCCCCAGCGGCGGAAGGCATCGAAAGTCTCTTCGCGAAAATGAGTCGACAAAACTTCGTTCGAAATTTGAAAGGTAGTCATCGGGGATATAAATCCAAATTGGGAAAGAGGAAGGGATCAATCCGGGGGCCGAAACTGCCAGCCTGGCACAATCGCATCATCTTCATTTTACGCGGAGCGAGATACCAGGCTTTCCCAGCGCCGCGCTCACCGGAATAGCCCCCTCCCCCCGGGTATCAGGCCCGAAAAAGTATTGAAAACAGAGTAGATAGAAGGTGTTAACCAGCTCGGCAACTGGTTCCCATTCATTACAAAGGCCTTAGCGCAGTATCATTGATTTCAAAGAGCTTAAAAGCCTGAACTTTTGGAATCTGGACCCCAAAAGGAAAAGGGACCATCGCCAGACGGTCCCTTTCATTTTCGAAGCTACAGCAAAGACGACTCGACGTCGAGAAGAACCGACAGTCGGCTCATTACGCAGGTACTCAACGACTTCCCGCCAACCGTATTTCAGCGAATCGGATTCAGTCTGGTGAGTTTGAAGTCTATTGAACAATTTGACGAACTGAAGTGGGTCGAACAACAGCCCTCAGGGGCTGAAGCCCAATCTGTTTGGCGATCCTTACGGCACGACTGAAAGTCGTGCCCTGATACAAGGGCCAAAAGCGTGCTTTGCGGCACGATTGAAGAGGCTGCGGAAAAAGTCACTTTGAGGCCGAAACGTCACTCCTCCGGGGCTAAAACCCAACTTATTTTCGGTCACTTACGGCACGGGCTAAAGCTGTGCCCTTTCAAAACAACGACTTTTTCCGCATCTGTCACTTACGGCGCAGCTTAAGCTGTGCCCCTTCAAAACAACGACTTTTTCCGCAAGCTGTGAAGCCGTGCCCTGAGACAAAGCCAAAGAACAATTGTTTAACGAACTTCCGACTCAGGACACTCATTGCCTACCGGCTCACCTTCAGCATCACCACGCCATGCGGAGGCACCGTTGCTGTGTAGCTGCCGCCGTTCGCCGAAACATCCTGGTGCTTCCACAGATCCCGCAGCTTCGCCTGGTCCGTAAAGCCGATATCCCGCAGATGCAGCGTCACCGTATGCTCTGAGCTGTCGCGATTGAAGAGGCCGGCGGCCATGGCTCCTTCTGCCAGCGGCTTAATCCAAATCTCGGTCATGCCCACCGCATAGGCGCGGTCGCCCTGCTTGCCCAGCTTGTCCTGGTCGACCGCAATCACTTCCTTGTTCATCAGAATCGACTTTGTCTCGCGGACATCTGGCTCAGGTCGTTGCCCGCCAGCAGCGGCGCCGCCAGGATCGCCCACAGGCTCATGTGCGTCCGATATTCATCCGCTGTCATGCCGCCGTTGCCCACTTCCAGCATGTCCGGATCGTTCCAGTGCCCCGGTCCCGCGTATTTCGCCAGTCCCAGCTGGCCAAACCCGATATCCGCCATCCGGCTGTAGGTGTCGTTGATGTCGCCCGTAGTGCGCCACAGGTTGCCGCCCACATCCTGCGCCCCACTTCCACACATCGAAGTTGCCGTACTGGCACAGGCTGAAGACGATGGGCCGTCCCGTGGCCAGCAGTGCCTTATGCATCTTGTCGTAGGCGTCCTTCTCCATCTGAAAGGCCTTCTGCTGATCCCGCGTCTGCCTCCTGCCGCAGGATCATGCGGTAGCTGCACAGGTCGTACTTCAGGTAGTCGATGCCCCACCCCGCGTAGGTCTTCGCATCCTGCTCCTCGTGCCCGTAGCTGGCTTCGAACCCGGCGCAGGTCTTCGGTCCCGGCCCCGAGTAGATGCCCAGCTTGAGCCCCTTCGAGTGCACATAGTCCGCCAGCGCCTTCATGTCCGGGAATTTGCTGTTGGTTGTGATGTTGCCCTGCGCGTCGCGCTGGCCCTCCCACGTGTCGTCGATGTTCACGTAGATGTAGCCGGCGTCGCGCATCCCGCTGGACACTATGGCATCCGCGGCCGCCCGCACGTCGGCGTCATTCACCTTGCCTGCAAAGTGGTTCCAGCTATTCCACCCCATCGGGGGCGTCGCCGCCAGAGTCGGATCCTGCGCCATCGCTGCGCTCGCCATCGCGAGCAGTATGAATGCGGTTACACTCAGCTTGAATCGGGCCACCTGAGAACATCCTTTCCTCAGCAAATTTTTTGGAAGTGGGAACCGCTGGCCAGTGTACAGCAAGCAACGAGCCTCCAGCGGGAAGCCGGTAGCCGGAAGCTGGTAGCCGGAAGCTGGTAGCTGGAAGCTGGAAGCTGGAAGCTGGTAGCTGGAAGCTGGTAGCCGATAGCAGAAGGCTGTGGCTGGCCGCTGGCTGCTGGTAGCTGGAAGCAGAAGGCTGTGGCTGGCAGCTGGCAACTGGCCTCTGCAGGCGGCAACTGGCCGCTGGCTGCTGGTAGCTAGCGGAGGAGCGCGCCCCAGATCGTGTCCACCGTCGCATGGGTAATCGCCGAAGCCCCAACGCGCCGCTCCGCTCTCCATGCCCGCCCGTAGAAGACGCCCGCTATCGCTGCCAGCACCACGTACCGCCAGTTGAAAAACGCCGTCCGCTTGTTGAAGTGGGAGAGACCGAAAAGACAGGCTGTCAGCAGCAGGGAAGCCGTACGTCCCAGCCGCCGTTCCAGCAGATTCTGCATCCACCCGCGAAAGAAAATCTCCTCCGGCAGCGCCACTCCGAGAAACGTGAACACCCACGCCGGCGCAACCCACAACGGACGCGCCACGCTGCCATGCCAGTGCAGGAAACCCAGCGCCAGTCCCAGGGGGATCGCGATTGGCGTATAGAACGCAAACTCCCGCAGCCCGATCTTCCAGTCGCGCCAGCGCAGGCGCAAATCGAAACCCACGCCCGTCAGTTGCCGCACCGCCAGAAAGCCATACAGTCCCGCGTCCAGCAGTACCAGCTTCCCGATCACCGACAGTCCATGCGGCCACGCTCCCTCCAGCCAGCGCAGATCCACTGTGAGCCCCAGCGGCAGCAGCACCAGGTAATCCAGCCAGTGCCCGCGTTGTTCCGGATCCATCTTCGCCGCGGCCCACAGCAGCCCGGCCACTGCGATCGGCGCCAGTAGATAGACCAGCAGCCATCGAACTGCGAAGGTATCCGTCGCCAGCGCCACTATGAGCCAGGGAGCCGCCAGCACCGCCGGCAGGCCGATGCGGACCGCCGTCGGCAACGCCTGCGCCGCCCTCACGCACCATGCCCCTGCAAATCCAAACATCAGCAGCGGAATCAGAGTAAGGACCAGAGGAGAAGCAGCGGCTATCCAAGGAAGCGGCACAGTTTTATCGTATCGGTCGTCGCCATAATTCCATCTTCGACGCGGGTGCCCCTCAGATAGGGCAATGATACTGAGGGCCGAATCCGTCAGTCATTTCGATTCGCGAGAGCCTTTTGGACAGCCTTCTCCCACCGCTCAACACGCTGCTGCACAAGTTCCGTCGCTCTGACTGCCAGAAGGGCATCGCTGCCGATGATGTTCTCGTAAGGTCCCGCCTGGATCTCATGCAGTCTTCTTTCTGCTTCCAGCTCATTGCCGGACCGACGATACGAGACCCAGAACTGTTCAAACCTGAAGGAGTGTTGGAAACCCTCAATGATCACGATGCATGCCCCGATGATTCCGTTAATTGCCGGCCGTGAGGCTCTGGGGTCCGCCAAAGCGAGGATGGGCAGGCTTCCAGCAAGGCCGATCTGAATTGCCTTCAATGCGAGAGCGAAAAAGCGAGCCTGACTCGCCTTGCGATGGCATCGACGAATCTGAGCGTCAATCCAGCCGAGCAGATCAGCCGAAGGATTTGGGGAGCTTGCGGCAGTCATGGGCGGAAATCTTACCGCTTTTCCTCGGCATTGGGCAATGAGGGTGGCTGAGTCGCGACAATGGGATTGTCCCTTCCCCCCTCGCCGGCCAGCCGCATTTGCTCGCGGTGATGGGAGGTTGTAACGTAAGAAATTCCTGCGTCCTTTTTGAGGTGTTCCCGTGTCCGTGCCCGCGTCTGCCACACTTCGCAAAACTGCTCTCAATGCCATGCACCGCCGCCTCGGCGCCAAGATGGTCGACTTCGGCGGCTGGGACATGCCCGTCGAGTACTCCGGCCTCATCGCCGAGCACATGGCCGTGCGCACCGGCGTCGGCCTCTTCGACGTCAGCCACATGGGCGACATCCAGCTTCGCGGCCCGGGCTCGCTCGACGCCGTCCAGCACATCTCCATGAACGACGCGTCGAAGCTCCAGGTCGGCCAGGCGCAGTACTCGGCGCTGCTCTATCCCAAGGCACCTTCGTCGACGATGTCATCGTCCACAAGCTCAGCGACAACGACTACCTGCTCGTCATCAACGCCGGCACGCGCGAGAAGGACGTACAACTGGGTCCGCAGCCAATGCCGGCGGCTTCGACGTGCCACGTCAGCGACTACAGCGACTACTACACCCAGCTCGCCATCCAGGGTCCGAAGGCCGCCGAAACCCTGCAGAAGCTCACCAGACACCGACCTCTCGACGATCAAGATCTACTGGTTCACCTGGGGCACGGTCTGCGGCCTGCCAACACGCTCATCGCCCGCACCGGCTACACCGGCGAAGACGGCTTCGAAATCTACATCCCCTCCGACGTCCCCACCAGCGAGCGCGTCTGGAACGAAGTCCTCGAAGCGGGCAGGGAATTCGGCATCCTGCCCTGCGGCCTGGGCGCGCGCAACACCCTCCGCCTCGAATCCGCGATCTCGCTCTACGGCCACGAGATCTCCGACGAGATCAACGTCTTCGAAGCCGGCCTCGACCGCTTCTGCCAAGCTCGAAAAAGGTCCCTTCCTCGGCTCCGACGCGCTCCGCAAGCTGTCCAGCGCCGCCGGCGGTCCGCAGCGCAAGCTGGTCGGCCTCGAAATGATCGAGCGCGGCATCGCCCGCGACGGCTATCGCCGTCCTCGATCCCGACCGGCAAGACCCATCGGCTACGTCGCCAGCGGCTCGCCCGCGCCCTTTCTGAAGAAGAACATCGCGCTGGCCTATGTACCGCCGCAAGTACACCGGCCCGGCACGGAGATCGCCGTCGAAATCCGCAACCAGCCCGTCAAGGCGGCGCGTGGTCCCGATCCCCGTTCTACCGCAAGCCAAAGAAGGCCTCGCCGGCGGCGTCGGTCTGATCGCGTCGTGGCCCCACATTCCGGGCGTCCCGACTCTGTGGCGGGGGCTGCCCTTACAATAAGAGGAAGAAATCCATGGCATACCCCGCCAGCTACCGGTACACGCGCGAACACGAATGGATTGACGCTCAACGGCAACGTCCGCACCATCGGCATCACCGACTCACGCGCAGAACTCCCTCGGCGACATCGTCTTCGTCGAGCTGCCCAAAGTCGGGCGACAAGGTCGAAAAAGGCAAAGTCTTCGGCAGCGTCGAGTCGGTCAAGGCCGTCTCCGACCTCTACTCGCCGGTCTACCGGCACGGTCACCGCTGTCAACGAGGAGCTGACCACCTCTCCGGAAAAGATCAACGCCGACGCGCACGCTGCCTGGATCATGAAGATCGATCTCGCCGATCCCTCCGAACTCGACTCGCTGCTCAAAGCCGACGACTACGAGGCTTACGTCAAAGAAGAAACCGGGCATTAATTTCCACCACAGAGAGCACGGGGTAACCTTCGGAAGGTTCCGGCTCTGAATTCTCCAACTTCTCAGTGCTCAGGGCGGCGAAAATGAAGCATGGACTGGGCACAGATCAACGGAATCAGTGGCCAAATTGTTGATTCCGCGATTGCCGTTCGCACCTCGATTGGCCCTCGGCCTGCTGGAGAGCGCGTATCGCGCTTGTCTCGCCTGGGAATTGCGGAAACGGCGTCTGGGGGGTTCAGAAGAAGTCGGTCTGCCAGTCATTTACGATTCGCACCGGCTTGATATCGGCTATCGTATCGACATCCTGGTCGAGCGCATCGTGGTTGTGGAGGTCAAGTCAGTGCAGACTATTGCGCCCATCCACAAAGCGCAGCTTCTCCCGTATCTCAGGCTGAGCGGAAGACCCCTCGGGCTGCTTTTGAACTTCAACGTAGTGCTCATGAAAGAAGGCATTACCAGGATGCGAAATGGATGAACGGCTGTCACGAAAGAATCACACACCACAGAGAACACGAAGGAATAGCGCGACAACACAGGGTTCTCAGTTTCCTTTGTGTTCTCCGTGGTGGATTGAATTGATACTCTGAATTTGGACACCCAATGCGCTATCTGCCCAAATCGCCCGCCGAACGTACCGCAATGCTGCGCGACATCGGCGCGTCCTCGATCGACGACCTCTTCGCCATCATTCCCGAGGAATACCGCCTCACCCGCGACCTCGACATCCCGCGCCAGATGGGCGAATCGGAAATCGTCGACCATTTCAAGGCCGCTGCCGCAGAAGAACGCCAACGGCTACACCAGCTTCCTTGGCGCCGGCGTCTATCGTCACTACCGCCCGGTCATCATCGACACCATCGTGCAGCGCGGCGAATTCCTCACCTCCTACACGCCCTATCAGGCGGAGATCACCCAGGGCACCCTGCAGGCCATCTTCGAGTTCCAGACCATGATCTGCGAGCTCACCGGCATGGACATCGCCAACGCCTCCATGTACGACGGCTCGACCGGTGCCGCGGAAGCCGTCATGATGGCCATGCGCGTCACCGGCCGCGACGGCGTCGTGGTCGCGCGCACCGTCCATCCCGAATATCGCGAGGTGATGCACACCTACGCGCAGCATCGCGAACAGCTTTCCGGGGACACTACGCAGGAAGTTGGCTACGATGAAGACGGCCGCCTCGATCTCGCCGCCCTCGATGCTGCCGTCACCGATCAAACTGCCTGCGTCCTCGTGCAGTCGCCCAACTTCTTCGGCGTCATCGAAGACATTCCGGCCATCGCCGACATCGCGCACAAAAAGGGCGCGCTGCTGATCGTCTCCATCGCCGAAGCCATCTCGCTCGGCATCGTGCGCCCGCCGGTCGAGGCCGACATCGTCACCATGGAAGCGCAGTCCTATGGCGTCGCGCTCAGCTACGGTGGTCCCTTCTGCGGCGTGATCGCGGCGAAAGAAAAGTACCTCCGCCAGATGCCTGGCCGCCTCGTCGGCGAGACCAAAGACAAGCAGGGGCGACGCGGCTTCGTGCTCACCCTCTCCACGCGCGAGCAGCACATCCGCCGCGAGAAGGCGACCTCGAATATCTGCACCAACCAGGCGCTCGTCGCGCTCATGGCCACCATCTTCATGACCGTCTACGGCAAGGAGGGCATCAGAGAGCTCGCCCTGCACAATCTGGCCAAGGCGGATTACGCGGCCCGAACTTTGAGCAATCCGACGTTAGGCGCGCAGGGCAAGCTGCTCTTCGCCGCCTCGCCGCGCTTCAACGAGTTCGTCCTCCAGACCGACGAGCCCGCTGAGCAGCTCAACGCCCGTCTGCTCGAAAACAAGATCATCGGCGGCGCACCGCTCTGAACCGCTGGTATCCCGAACTCGGCAACGCCACCCTCTGGTGCGCCACCGAGCTCACCACCCGCGAACAGATCGATCAGGCTGCGTCCGTGCTGGCGCAAATGCCCGCTGCGGCGGCAGCGCGATAGAAGGATTCAACGATGGCGACCCAGACAGCAGAAAAATTCACCGGCACTCCGCGCAAAGTCACCGCGCACCTCACGCAGAACGAAGGTCTCAGCTTCGAGAAATCCGCGCCCGGCAAGAAGGCTTATCGCCTCCCGCCGCTCGACGTGCCCGAAGTCGACGCTTCGGCTCTTCTGGGCGAAGCCCAGCGTTCGCAGAGCGCGGAGCTCCCGGAGTTGAGCGAGATCGAGATCATCCGCCACTTCACGCGCCTCTCCACCTGGAACTACGCCATCGACCTCGGCATGTATCCGCTGGGCAGCTGCACCATGAAGTACAACCCGCGCGTCAACGAATTCGTCTCGCGCCTCGAAGGCATCGCCGAAGCGCATCCCTACCAGCCTGAATCGCTCTCCCAGGGATCGCTCGGCATCATGCGCCTGCTGCAGGAGTGCCTGCTCGAGATCACCGGCATGGAGGCCATCACGCTGCAGCCCGCCGCTGGCGCGCACGGTGAATTCACCGGCATTCTGCTCGCCCGCGCGTATCACGAGTCGAAGGGCAATCCCCGCCGCAACGTCCTCATTCCCGACTCGGCGCACGGCACCAACCCGGCCACCGCCGCGATCTGCGGCTACGACGTCATCAACTTCAAGTCGAACGCCCGGGGCGGCATCGACGTCGAAGCCCTCGCGCAGGCCGTCGACTGAAGAGACCGCCGCGCTGATGCTCACCAACCCCTCCACCATCGGCGTCTTCGAAAACGAAATTCACCGCATCGCCGACATCCTGCACGACAAAGGCGCGCTCCTCTACATGGACGGCGCCAACATGAACGCCCTCTGCGGCAAGACGCGCCCCGGCGACTTCGGCGTCGATGTCATGCACCTCAACCTGCACAAGACCTTCTCCACGCCGCACGGCGGAGGAGGTCCCGGCTCCGGCCCGGTCGCCTGCAAAAAGATTCTCGAGCCCTTCCTGCCCATGCCCGTGATCGTCAGGAAGATGCCGACGGCCGGCTGCATCTCAACTACGACCGCCCGCAATCCGTCGGCCGCGTGCGCGCCTTCTACGGCAACTTCGGCATGTTCGTCCGCGCGCTCGCCTACATCCTCGCCAACGGCCCCGACGGCCTGCGCCAGACCACCGAAGACGCGGTGCTCAACGCGAACTACATCCGCAACAAGCTCGAAGACCTCTACGAGCTGCCCTACACCACGCCCTCCATGCACGAAGTCGTCTTCAGCGATCGCCGCCAGACGCCGCAACGGCGTCCGCACCGGCGACATCGCCAAGCGCCTCATCGACTACGGCTTCCACCCCTACACCGTGTCGTTCCCGCTCATCGTGCCCGGCGCGCTGATGATCGAGCCCACCGAGAGCGAATCGCGCGAAGAACTCGACCTCTTCGTCGACGCCATGCGCCAGATCGCCCGCGAAGCGGAAGAGAACCCGCAGGTCATCCTCGACGCGCCGCATTCCACTCGCGTCTCGCGGCTGGACGAGACCACCGCGGCGAGGAAACCAATCCTGCGCTGGCGCAACCCGCAGTAGGTCATACCGGATCTGAGTGCCCCACATTTGCCTGCAGTTGGCAAATGTGGAATCACCACGACGCATTTCCCGGGCAGTTGGGTGAATGTT
Organism: uncultured Acidobacteriota bacterium; assembly: GCA_963825195.1. Lineage (GTDB taxonomy): Bacteria > Acidobacteriota > Terriglobia > Terriglobales > Acidobacteriaceae > Palsa-343. Next base: position 1,998,086 of record CAWGSD010000001.1, on the reverse strand, counting down.
TCGTCAGGAGCAGGCCGTTTCCAAGTTGCCGGTGATACGTTTCCAGTGCCTCGTCGTACGCCCGGACAGCGGTGTCAGAAGGCATTATGCTGCCTTCATGCCCTACAGCGATATCCTCGACCAATTGGAAGGAGTCGAGTACCTCTACCTCTCCCAACTATCCGAACCGCGTGACAACTCGTTAAGGATCGTGGTTGAGGAAGCGATCCTTAACAAAGGCCGCGTCGCGGAGCCGCCTTCCCCAGAATTGCAGCACCTTTTCGAGAATTCCCACCCGATTGAATCGACGGCAGGCTGCAGGACGTTCGAGTTGTTCTGGAACCGATACGCTGCATACTGCGTAACGGAAGAGCTCGTAGGCTCCAACGCTCGCACTGGGTATGACGATGAATCCTACACAGGAACAATTCTCCGGGCCTATACGAAATCACATTTTCTCGATCACATACTGCGAGACACCGGAGGGCATCTAGGAGCGGTGCAACACTGGAAGATCATCTGCCTGAATCACCTGATCGATGTTGCCGCGTACGACGCGCCTCAGATTACAGCGTTGGGCCGTCGTGACGGCCGGGTGTCTCAGTGACGTAAGCCACCTCCAGGTAGTGCGGTTGTTTCCAGGAAGAAATGAACCCACCCCGCCCCTTCCGGTAAACTCAAACTGTCCATGTCCACGACGCGCACCTACCCGCACGCCATGTTGCGTGAGATTTACGAGCAGCCCGAAGCGCTCGCCGCGACGATGTCCCGTTACGCCCCCAATGGCAATCTTGACCCGGCCGCCTTCGGCTCCGTCGCCGAGGCCCTGCGCGGACGCCAGCGCGTCGTCATCGCCGCCAGCGGATCGAGCCGCCACGCCGGCCTCGCCGGCGAGATCATGCTCGAGGACTACGCCGGCCTCGCCGTCGATGTCGAGTACTCCAGCGAGTACATGTACCGCTCCACGCACACCCTCCACGATCCCGGCACCATCGTCATCTCCCAGTCCGGCGAAACCGCCGACACCCTGGCCGCCCTGCGCGAAGCCAAAGCCCGCGGATTAGCCACCGTCGCGATTACAAATAATCCCAATTCCTCCATGGCCCGCGAAGCCGATGCTTCGCTGCCCACTCTGGCGGGCAGGGAAGTGGCCATCCCCGCGACCAAGAGCTTCACCACGCAGCTCAGCGTCCTGTATGTTCTGTCGCTGTTCCTCGCCCGTCTCGGCGGACGCATGACCGGCCAGACCGTTTCCGCACACTGCGAGCAGATGGAACGTCTCCCCCAACTCCTCGCATCGAACCTCGAAGCGCTGGGAATTCCAGATCAGCAGTATCGCCGACGCCCTCAGCAACGCCCGCACCTTCCTCTACCTTGGCCGCGCCATCCACTATGCCATCGCCCGCGAAGGCGCCCTCAAGCTTAAGGAATCTGCCTACGTTCAGGCGGAAGGCCTCCCCGCCGGCGAGCTCAAACACGGCCCCAACGCGCTGGTCAGCCCCGAAGCCCCGCTGGTTATGCTCGTCACGCGCGACCGCAACGACCCCGACTCCACCCTTCGCTACGAAAGAACCCTGCATCTGATGCGCGATATGCATGAGCAGGGGGCGACGATCGTAGCCCTGCATATCGAAGGCGATGACGAAGCAGCCAGGCTCAGCCGCCACTCCGTCGCCATCAGCGCCGTCGACGAATTCCTCCTGCCCATGCTCGAAGTCGTGCCGCTCCAGATGCTCGCCTACTTCATCGCCATCCAGCGTGGCGTCAACGTAGACGCGCCCCGGAACCTGGTGAAGGCTGTGGTCCGCGAGTAGCAGCTAAGGTCCGGTCAGCTGGTGAAGCGGCCAGCTAAACAGCGGCTAGCTAAAGTCCGGTTAGCGGGTGAAGCGGTTAGCTAAGAACCGGTCGGCTAAGGGCCGGTTAGCCAGAGTTCGGTTAGCTGAACACCAATCAGCACCATTCCGCAAAGGGATCAACACCCATCAGTTCAGGCGCGTTCCCTTGCGCTGACCGCTTTTTAGCTAACCGGACTATCGCTGACCGCTTTACCAGCTAACCGGACCTTAGCTGTTAGTGGCTCGACCACCCCACGTTCCGCCACCCCACCAGCGCCAGCCCCAGCATCCCCAGCAGCACCGCATCTACCAGAGCCACGCACGCCGGCCATCCGCCTATCTTCCACACATACGCGGGAGCCACCCCCGCGATCGTTCCACCGATGTAGTAGCAAGACAGATACAGTCCCGCTGCCGACACGCGCCCGCCGGCCGGCGCCGCCATGCGCAGAAAGCTGGTCGCCGTCGACTGCGCGATGAACACGCCGGTGCACACCAGCCCCAGCCCCGGCAGGATCACCACCCACAGTGAATGGCTCAGCGTGATCAGCTCGCCCGCGAAGCAGAGCGCCACCGCCACCGCGAATCCCCGGCGCATCCCGATCCTGGTCACGAGATATCCGCCGAATGGCGTCACCACCAGCCCCACCAGATAGATCGCAAACAAATAGCTCAGCGCCAGCGTCGACAGCCGAAACGGCGGGTCGGCCAGATAAAACGTGCTGTACGTAAACGTCGCCACCAGCGTGAACAGCGTTCCAAATCCCACGCCGAAAGTCGCCAGCAGCCGCGGATTGCGCATATGCCCCAGCGCGAGTCGCAGTGCGCTCCACACATTCGTCGCCGCACCTTCCGCATAATCCGCATGCCCCGCGTGCGCCCGCGTTCGCTCCTGCGGCAGCCAGCGCCAGACCAGGGCCGCGCCCAGCAGCGTCAGCCCGCCCAGAGCGACAAAGCTCCACCGCCATCCCAGCGTGTCCGCGATCAGTCCGGTGAGAAACCGCCCCAGAAATCCACCCAGCGCCGTTCCGCTTACGTACAGGCTCATCACCAGCGCCACCGATTCCTTCCGCCACTCCTCGCCGATGTACGTGATCACCGTCGCGAAGATTCCTGGCAGCGCCAGCCCCTGCAAAAACCGCCAGAAAATCAGTGCATGCAGCCCCGGCGACGTCGCCGCCAGCACGGTGGGAACTGCCGAGATCACCACCGAAATCACAATCACGCGCTTGCGGCCCAGCCGCTCCGTCAGCGCTCCGAAGATCGGCGCCGCCAGCGCCACGCCCAGTGTCGACGCGCTCACCGTCAGCCCCGCCATCCCCTTCGACGCATGAAAAATCCGCGTCAGCATCGGCAACAGCGGTTGGGTCACATACAGCGTCAGAAACGCGAATACGGCGCATAAAACCACCGCCGCCACCGCCCGCGGCGGGTTCATCCCCGCATACGGCTGCGCCGCGGTCGGTGCCGATGTCATGTCCAGAACCGGATTCGCAGCTGCAAAGGTAGGGGCCGGCGGCAATCGTTCCACCCCCCAGACTAAATGCCGCTTCCTCCCGCTGCTGCTCCAGGAAGTCGATACAGGCCCTCCCTGCCGGTCCCCGCTGGCGCCCCCACCCTCCCGCCGGTATAAAAGAAAACAGGCATGGCCCAGCCCGCAGCCGCATTTCTCTCCCGCGACTTCCTCCGTTATCAGCTCGCGCGCGTCGTCGTGATCATCGGCGCGGAAGCCCAGGCGCTCGGCGTCGCCTGGCAGGTCTACGAAATCACTCACAAGGCCATCGATCTCGGTTATACCGGCCTCGTCCTCTTCCTCCCCGGACTGCTCTTCATCCTGCCCGCCGGTCATGTCGCCGATCGTTTCGACCGCCGTCAGGTCATCCTCGTCTGCTACTCCCTGCAGGCGATCTCCTCGTTTTTGCTCTTTCGCCTGGCGTGGAACGGCATCCACCGCGTCTGGCCGATCTTTGTTCTGCTCTTCATCATTGGCACCGGCCGCGCCTTCAGCGGCCCCGCCAGCTCCGCGCTCATCCCCCACCTCGTGCCACAGGAGCATTTCGTCAACGCCATCACCTGGGGCTCTGCCATCTTCCAGATCGCCAACATCGTCGGCCCGGCTTTCGGCGGCATCCTCTTCACGCTCCCCCTGCACCAGCGCCTGCACGGCGCGAGCCTCGTCTATCTATTCTCCTTCGTCACTATCCTTTGGTTTCTTGTCCTCATCTTCTCCCTGCATGTCCGTCCTGGGCGCATGGAGCACCGCGCCATTTCCCGCGACGTCATCCTTGCCGGATTCCGCTACGTCGCTGGCACCCAGATCCTCCTCGGCTCCATCTCACTCGACCTTTTCGCTGTGCTGCTCGGCGGCGCCGTCGCGCTCATGCCCATCTTTGCGCAGGACATCCTCCACGCTGGTCCCCGCGGTCTCGGCATGTTGCGCGCGGCCCCGGCCCTCGGCGCGCTCACCGTTTCCCTCTGGCTCATGATGCGCCCCATCCGCTCCCGCGCCGGATCCAAGATGCTCACCTGCGTCGCCATCTTCGGAGCTTCCACCATCCTCTTCGGCGTCTCGCGCAGTCTGCCGCTCTCGCTCGCCGCCCTGTTCATCGTCGGCGCTTCGGACATGGTCTCCGTCGTCATCCGCTCCTCGATGCTGCAGCTCGCCACGCCTCCGGAAATGCGCGGCCGCGTCAGCGCCGTCAACTCGCTGTTTGTTGGAGCGTCCAATGAACTGGGAGAGTTCGAAAGCGGCCTCACCGCGCAGTGGTGGGGAGCCGTTCGCGCCGTCCTCTATGGCGGCATCGGCTCCCTCCTGATTACCGGCCTGTGGAGCGTCTTCTTTCCCAGCCTGCGCCGCGCCGGCGCGCTCACTCCCGAAGCCCTCCTCGCCGCCGAACAGGAGCAGGCCGGTCAGGAAGTGCGCCAGCTGTGACTCGAACCACAAAATCTTCTTTTCATTCGCAGGACGCGCAGTCCCTGAACGCACAGTCCCAGGCCCCATGGACGGCCGTCTGGGTCGGCCTCTTCGTTCGCATCGCCTACATGACCCTGGCGCGCACCTGGCGCATGCGCCCCTACGACCACCACTTCGCCTTCGGCTACGAAATGGGCCGCATCGCGCGCGCACTCGCCACCGGCTATGGCTATGCTGATCCCTTCCGCGGCCACACCGGACCCACTGCCTGGGTTCCGCCGCTCTATCCGTGGATCCTCGCCGGCGACTTCCGCCTCTTCGGCGTTTACTCCGCGCTCTCCGCCTGGATGATCCTCGCCTTCGACTGTCTGCTCAACGCGCTCATCGTTCTCGCCGTGTGGGAGATTGCGGCCCGCTGCTTCAACCGCGAGGTTGCCTGGTGGTCCGCGTGGGTCTGGGCGCTCTACCCCGCCGCGATGCAGTACGCTGTCAAATCCGTATGGGAGATGACCCTCACCACCTTCCTCTTCAGCTGGGTCCTGGTCCTCACCCTCCGCATGCGCCGCATCGGCGACACCGCCGTCGGTACCAAACCGAATCCCGGCCCCACGATCAGGCGCTGGGCCCTCTTCGGCCTTCTCTGGGGACTCATCGCCCTCAGCAATCCCGCGCTGTGCCTCTTCCTGCCCGTCGCCGGCCTCTGGATCATCGGCGGTGCGCCGCGCCGGCTCTGGCTGCGCCAGATGGCCTGCGCCACCCTCGCCGCCCTCATCTTCATCGCCTGTCTCGCGCCGTGGACCTACCGCGACTGGCGTGTCTTCCACCGTTTCATCCCCCTCCGTGCCAACCTCGGCGTCGAGCTCTACCTGGGCAACGGTCCGGGCGCCACCGGCCTGCTCATGGAGTACGACCATCCCTTCCAGGCACCCGATCAGCTCCGCCTCTACCGGCAGATGGGCGAATACGACTACTCCCGCTGGCGCGGCGACTTGGCGAAGCACATCATCCTCGCAAATCCGGGGCGCTTTCTCCTGCTCAGCCTCAAACGCGCTTATTATTTCTGGTTCAGCGTGCCCCACCCGGGCGACGAAGGCTTCATCAACGAATACGGCCGCAACCTCAACTTCCAGTTCACCAGCATCGTCGGCCTCTTCGGACTGGCCCTCGCTTTGCGCCGACGCATCCCGGCTGCCTGGCTTTTCTTCTGGGCCTTCCTGCTTCTGCCTCTCACCTACTACGCCGTCACCGTCCACGCCCGCTTCCGCCATCCGCTTGAACCGCTCATCGCCATCCTCGCGGTTTATCTCTTCCAGTCCGCCGAAAAGAGCAGGGAAGTCCGCTGGTTCAGGCGTCGTGTTGCAGAGGTAGGCTGACCCAGGTTCACTCGACCGAAATCAGCGAAAAAATGCCAGCGGAAATTTCCCCCCGGGGCGGATTTTCGTATGGCGAAGGGTCGAAGAACGCTTCATTCGCGTTTGCACCGGCGGGCGTATACTGCGCCCCACATGGAGGAGACACCGATGACCCTTGCTGAAAAGTTATTGCCGGAATTCGATGAGGAGTTTGCCAATACCCGTAAATTTCTCGCTCTCATTCCTGATGACAAGCTGATGTGGAAGCCCCAGGAAAAGTCTATGGAACTCGGCCGCCTGGCCTGGCACGTCGCCGATTTCCCCGAGTGGTGCACGACCACGTTCATGCAGGATTCACTCATCATGGGCGAAGGGAATGCCGAGAATGCCGCCCATGGATGGAAAGGCAAGAGGCGCGCCGACATGCTGGCCCGCTTCGATGCCGATCTGCCCAAAGCGCGCGTCGCTTTGGCTGCAACCAGCGATGCGGAGATGGCTCAGCTTTGGAGGATGGAGTGGGCCGGCCAGACCCTCATCAGCGATCCCCGTGAGGACGTGTATCGCAAGTGGGTGCTGAACCATTTGGTCCACCATCGTGCCCAGCTCGGTGTCTACCTGCGGTTGCTCGGCGTTGCCATCCCGGGCTGCTACGGTCCGTCTGCGGATGAGATGGCCGCTCAACCCGTCGCCGCGGACTAAAGGTGCAGCCGTGGAGGCCCGGCGGACGGGCTCTCTTCAGAAGCCGGCGGCCGCCGAATGCGGTCGAAAATCCTCAGCTTCGCTGGCGGCGCGGCATTCTGCAGGCAGGAAAGCCATCAGCAGGGTTCCGGTGCGCGATTGCGGCTCACGGAGCCCCGCTGCATGGCTGCGGCAGCGGAGCGAGCCCCCTCGTTTGTCCAGCAGATCTTTGATCGTCCAAAGGCCGAGTTCGGCTGCGGTTTCGCCGGGACTGGTCAGAGAGGGAGCGAAGAGCCCTGACCTGAGCCAGACCGGAATACCCAGGCTCTGGTGGGCGACGGCGATGCGGATTCCGCAGTCGCCGCTCACCGGATGCTGCGTCTGCCACACTCGCAGCTGCACCATGCGATCCTGGGGCGATCCTTCAATGGCGCTGCACAATAAGCCGGAGATGATCTGCTTGAACTCGCCGGGCAGGGCGCGAATTTCCAGCCTGGGCTGAATTCTGTGATCGACTGAGATCTGGTTGCGCCGGATCTGGACCGCACAGATCGCCAGGACCTCATCAATGGCCTCCGGCACCGAGATCGACTGCAGGGTGGGGTTTTCCGGATAGAACCCAAAGGTCTGGCGAGCGATGTGCGACGCACGCTGGAGCAGAGCCTGTGCCCTGAGCTGCCACAGCGCCCCGCCCCACCCGGGCTGATCTTCCGTCGCCGCCCGCACCACGCTGGCGGGAACCACGTGGGTATGCTGCGCGCAAATCCGCCGGATGGCGAACGCATCCGCCTCATGCGCAAAGAAGCGCAGCGGCCAGCCGCAGGAGAGATGGAAGTGGCGTGTGCGCCCCAGATTGTTCCAGAGCTGCTCAAGGCGCGTGGCGGCCGAGGATCTGCCCTCTTCCCAGAGGAGCGCAACCATTTCGCTGAAGGCCGCGACGCGCGGTGGTTTCTCCGCTCTCTCATCGCCTTCGGCGGCCGCGGCCAGCCGGTCCAGGATCGGTCCCACCAGAGAGCGGAACCGCTTTTCGCTGGGCCAGCCCTCCACCATAAACTGCGCCAGGGTTTCGGCCGCATCGAACGTCAGCCAGCGGCCGCTCCTGACCAGCTGCTGTGGATCAAGTCCGCGGACCCGTAGTTGCTGCTCAAAGCCCCGGCGATGCGCAGGCGTGGCAATCACCATCGCCGATCCACCGGCGATCAACGTCGCAATCAGCTGTTGCCCGACCTGCGCCAGCAGCACCGCGTCACTTGAATAGAAGTGGGCAGTGTGATTTGGATGAGCGCCGGAGGTTGTGCGTCCGGCCGTCGCCGTTTCCGGCGCACCCGTTCCAAAAAAGGAATTCCGTGTCATCAGGGTCCAACGTGGAGGCTGAGCAGGGGTTTTCCACGGAAACCCACCTGCCTGCATTGAAGCTTCGCTGATTTGGATGTTGGGTGGAGCGACCGGAGATGCCTGCTGCCGCGTAGATCCGAGATTTCAGTACTGCCAAATCCAGGATTGACGCTCGGTCGTCCTCTCAGGAACCGTCCCAAGGGTCAACCGGGACCGCAAATCCGGGGGCGCAAATCCGGGACCGCAAATCCGGGACCGCAAATCCGGGGTAAACGATGGGTCGACCGAGAGGGGCCGGCCTCGAACCGGCCCTCCGGTAACTACTGCCGCCTTGTTGCCGGCCGCACCACCGCTTCCTGTGCATGGGCCGCGCCGTTGGGAGGAACCGGCGGGGGTTCGGGAGTGGCATTCTTTACGGTGATGCCCAGCTTCTGGCGCAACTGCGTATCCATCTTCGCAAAGGTGTCGCGGTTGTCTTTCAGGAACTGGCGTACGTTTTCGCGCCCCTGACCGATGCGCTCGCCGGAGTAGCTGAACCACGCGCCACTCTTCTCCACGATGTTGTTGGTGACCGCCAGGTCGAGCACGTCGCCTTCCCGGGAGATGCCTTCCCCATAGAGGATGTCGAACTCGGCTTCGCGGAAGGGCGCGGCGACCTTATTTTTCACGATCTTGACCTTCGTCCGCGACCCAACAACCGTGTCGCCTTCCTTCACAGCGGCGATGCGGCGGATATCGATACGGACCGAGGAATAGAACTTCAAAGCGCGGCCGCCGGTGGTGGTTTCCGGGTTGCCGAACATGACGCCGATTTTTTCACGTATTTGATTAATAAAGATCAGGCTTGTTCTTGATTTGGAAACAGTTCCAGTCAGCTTGCGGAGCGCCTGCGACATCAGCCTTGCCTGCAGGCCGACGTGCGAGTCGCCCATCTCTCCGTCTAACTCGGCCTTGGGCACCAGGGCCGCCACCGAGTCGACCACCAGAACATCGATGGCGCCGGACCGGACCAGGGCTTCGGTGATTTCGAGGGCCTGCTCGCCGTAGTCGGGCTGGGAGATCAGCAGGTTGTCGATATCAACACCCAGCTTTTTCGCGTACTGCGGATCGAGTGCATGCTCGGCGTCCACAAACGCCGCCATGCCCCCGGCCTTCTGGGCCTCGGCGATGATCTGCAGGGTGATGGTGGTTTTGCCCGACGATTCAGGGCCGAAGATCTCGATGACGCGGCCGCGCGGCACGCCGCCGACGCCCAGCGCGGCGTCGAAGGAGATGGAGCCGGTGGAGATAGTCGCGATGGGAACCACCGCCTCTTTGCTGCCGAGGCGCATGATGGACCCTTTACCGAACTGCTTTTCAATCTGGGCAAGCGCCAGTTCTACGGCGCGCTGACGATCATCTGCCACGATGCTGCTCCATTTCCGGCGCGGGCGCATTAGGCCTCGCGCGTATTCATTTGGCTGAACGGCCTTGAGATTCGCCCCGAGTCTACCATTGGCTCGGAACGCTGTTTCCGGCTCGTATGCGAAAATTGCCCGCTGGTAACGGCAGGGGTTTCCTGGTCAGTCTACAGGGAATCTTCGGTACCGTTTTTCCTCAGGGCGGTCTGCGCGCGCCAAGCCGAGATCTGGCTGCGTGCAACGGAGCGGCGCTCGGCATACCTGTAGACATCCTGTGACCAGCGGCACAGCAGCCTCCCCGTCTCGAACCCTAATCTGAAGCGTCGCCGGGAGGTTCGGCGGTGGCGACGCTGGTCGAAAATCCCGTGCAGGCGATTGCCGCGGAGAGGCGGACTTCTCCGCCGTCCGGCACAGGTGCGGCTGCCGTTGCAGTCCCGGCTGCCAATCCGTGGATCGTGGCCATCTCGGTCATGCTGGCCACGTTCATGGAGGTGCTGGATACCGCCATCGCCTCGGTGGCGCTGCCGTATATCGCGGGGTCGCTGGCGGCCTCGAACTCCGAAGCCACGTGGGTGCTGACCAGCTATCTGATCGCCAACGCTGTCGTCCTCCCCGCGAGCAACTGGTTCGCCCTGCGCTTTGGACGCAAGCGCTTCCTCATCGCCTGCGTGACGCTGTTCACCGCGTCGTCTTTTCTCTGCGGAGCCGCACCGTCGCTGGCCATTCTGCTGCTGGCGCGGATTATCCAGGGTGCGGGCGGCGGTGCGCTGCAGCCGCTCTCGCAGGCCATCCTGCTGGAAAGCTTTCCGCCAAAGAGGCGCGGAGCCGCCATGGCACTCTTCGGCTTCGGCGTGGTGGTGGCGCCGGTGCTGGGGCCGACTCTGGGCGGCTGGCTCACGGATACCTGGAGCTGGCGCTACGCGTTCTATATCAACATCCCCGTCGGCATTCTGGCCGTGTTCATGATCAGCCGGTTCGTCCACGACCCGCCCTACATCAGGCATGCAAAGCCTGGCCCCTTCGACAACCTCGGCTTTGGGCTGCTGTGCCTGTGGAGCGGATGCCTGCAGGTGATTCTCGACAAAGGCCAGGAGGACGACTGGTTCGGCGCGCTCTGGATCCGCTGGGCAGCGCTGATTCTCGTGGTCTCGCTGGCCGGCTTTATCTGGCATTCGCTGCGGAAGCGGCAGCCGCTGGTCGATCTGCGCATCCTGACCCGGAACCGGAACTTCGGCGTGGGCTGCCTTCTGGTGTTCATGCTGGGCATCGCCATTTATGTAACGGTGGCGATCCTGCCGCTCTTCTATCAGGAGGTGCTGGGCTACACGGCGCTGACGGCGGGGATTGTCGTCGCGCCGCGCGGGCTGGGGTCGATGCTGGGCCTGCCGCTGGTGGGCCTCATCAGCCACCGCGTGGATAACCGCTGGCTGCTGTCGGCGGGATTTGGGGTCTTCGGGGTGTGTTCGATTCTCTTCTCATGGGTCAACCTCGGCATCAGCCCGACGACGCTGCTCATTCCCATCGTGGTAACCGGCTTTGCGCTGAGCTTTGTGTTCGTCCCCATCGCCAGCATGGCCACCGCGACTCTGCGCAATGAGCAGATGGGGAACGCGACGGGGATCTTCAATCTGCTGCGCAATATTGGCGGATCCATCGGCATTTCCATGGCGGAGACGGCGCTGATCCGGCGCGCTAGCTTTCACCAGAGCCGCATCGGCGCAGCCATTCCGCAGACAGGGATGTGGTTCGAACAGCACACGTCGCGCATGAGCACATACTTCGGCCGGCAACTGGGACACGCGGCCGGCGAGCCGGCGGCTTTGGCAGCGATGTACATGCAGCTGCAGCGCCAGGCGCTCCTGTGGTCCTTCGTCGACGTGTTCCGCTGGACGGCGCTGATCGCCTTTGCCGCCGGCGGCATGGTTTGGCTCTTTCAGCGCATCAGCCATGAGGAAGACGGCAGCGTGAAGGTGCACTGAGGCCAGCTAAAGAGCGGTCAGCTAAAAGCCGGTCAGATAAGAAGCGGTGAGCGAAAGGCAGATCAGCGAAGCTTCGGTCAGCCCTGGCGCAAGCGGCGAAACAGGCAGGCCATTGTCTCGAGGTTCAGCTCCTCGGCGCGCGCCTGGGGATTGATCCCGCAGGCTTCGAGCGCGGCCGCGATTTTCTGTGGATCGCGTCCCGCTGCCCGCAGATTCTTTGCCAGCATCTTTCGCTTGTACGCGAAGCAGGTCCGCAGGAAGGCCAGGAAATCCTCCGCGCCGACCTGCAGTTCTTCAAAGCGTGGCGCCATCGTCAGCCGCAGCACGGTGGAGTGGACCTGCGGCGGCGGCGAAAAGGCCTCCGGAGGCAGCGTCATCAGCTTCTCGACGCGGGCGTACATCTGCGCGGTGGCAGAAAGCAGGCCGTAGTCACCGGTGCCGGGATGAGCGGCGACGCGCTCGGCCACCTCGCGCTGAATCATCACCACCGCACGCTCGATGACGCCGTGAAAGCGGAAGAGATGCAGCAGGATGTCCGAGGTGATGTAGTAGGGCAGGTTGCCGACGACCAGTAGCTTTTTCCGGGCTCACCGGAGCCTCCGCCCGGCGCAGCGCCAGCTTCCAACTGAGAGAAGTCCGTGGCGAGAACGTCCTGCTGGAGAATCTCCACGGTGGGCTGGTCTGCGAACGCAGCGCGCAGTCTCGGTGCGAGATCGCGATCCAGCTCAATCGCGATCAGGCGCTCGGCACGGCGAGCCAGGATCGAGGTAATGGCTCCCCGGCCGGGGCCAATCTCCACCACGGTGCGCTGCGCAACGTCGCCCAGCGCATTCGCGATTGCCGTCTGCGCATCGGGACTGATGAGAAAATTCTGGCCGAGTTTGGGTCGTTGCGAGCGCTGCGGCATCTGTTTTGATTGTGCCGCGTCCCCGGCTGCATGGCGAGCGGGCAACTCCGGTACGAAGAGAGTCCGGACAGTTTAGACTCAGGCGGGGGTTGGCGGTTCGGTTTAGACTCAGCTTTCGGCAACGCTGCATCCCACGTAGGACGGAGCTAGTTAATGCACATAGTTATTGCGGCGTCGGAGTGCGCCCCCTGGGCCAGGACCGGCGGCCTCAGCGAAGTGATCGGTGCGCTGCCGCGCGAATTTGTCAATCTCGGACATCAGGTCTCGGTATACCTGCCTTATTACCGGCAGGTGCGCGAGCGCGCGCCGGAGAAGAAGTACCTGATCCAGAGCATCACCATTCCCTTTCAGTACTACAGCCGGTTTGCGGCGGTGCTCGACGGCGGCGTGCACCATGGCGTGCAGATGTACTTTGTCGACTGCCCCGAGCTGTTCGATCGCGAAACGCTGTACGGACCCATTGGCGCCGAGTATCAGGACAACTGGGAGCGCTTCGGGCTGTTCTCGCGCGCGGTGCTGGAGGCGACCAAGCAACTGGGTGTGCCGGAGATTTTTCATGTGCACGACTGGCAGGCGGCGTTGCTCCCGGTTTATCTGCGAACCCTCTACTACTTCGATCCGGCTCTGCGGAAGTGCGGCACCGTGCTCACAATTCACAACGCCGCCTTTCAGGGGCGTTTTCCTGGGGCCACCGTGGAGAGGCTGCTCTTTCCGTGGGAGATCTTCACCCCGGACCGCACCGAGTTCTTTGGGCAGTTCAATTTCCTGAAGGGCGGCATCGTCTACTCCGACGCGCTGACCACCGTGAGCCCGAAGTATGCGGAAGAGATTCAGACGCCGGAGTTCGGCAATGGCCTCGAGGGCGTACTGCACAAACGGGCGAGCGATCTGCGCGGCATCCTGAACGGTGTCGACTACTCGAAATGGAATCCGGCGAAGGACGGCAACATTGCCGCGCATTTCACGCCCGAGAATCTGGAAGGAAAGGCCGATTGCCGGCGTGACCTGCTGCATGCCTTTGGCGCAGGGCAAGTGAACGCGTCCACCCCGGTGCTGGGCATCGTGACGCGGCTGGTGACCCAGAAGGGAATTGACCTGCTGGAAAAGATCGTCGAACCGCTGATGAACGAAGATGTGGTTCTGGTGGCGCTGGCCGATGGCGAACCGTATTACGAGAACCTGTTTCGCTCGCTGGCTGCCCGCTTCGAGGGCCGCTTTCTGGCACGCATCGGCTATGACGAAACGCTGGCGCACAAAGTCCATGCCGGCTCCGACATGCTGCTGATGCCTTCCCGTTACGAGCCCGGCGGCCTGAACCAGATTTACAGCATGAAGTACGGAACGGTCCCGGTGGTGCGCGCTACCGGCGGTCTCGACGATACCGTCGAGGAATGGAATGCGGAGACGCGCACCGGTACCGGCTTCAAATTCTACGGCTATAACCCGGAGGACTTCCTCCTGGCGATCCAGCGGGCGCTGGCGCTCTTCCCCGATAAGGACGCATGGCAGACGCTTATGCGCAACGACATGCACCAGGATTTCTCCTGGGCCCGCTCGGCCGCGGAGTATGTCGAGGTCTACGAGGACGTGGCGCGCAGGACCAGCTGAAAATACTTCAGCCTGTTGGACGCGACGGCGTCCAACAGGCTGTCAATGACATTGATTCGGATTACGCCTCAGTGAATCCGAATATCTCCCGACCCGGTTTCCACCCGCACCGTTGGGCCTCCGCCATTGATGTCTCCCTGGACGTGGTGCTTCTCGAGGGTGCCATGCATGGTGAGAGGCGGATCGCTGTGCACGTCACCCGATCCGGTGCTGGCGTCAAGGCTGAAGTGAGCGCTGCCCACGTTGAGCGTCACCGAGCCGGAGCCGGTTTCCAGCTTCCAGTTCGAGGTCGGCTGCCCGCCAATCTCAATGTCTCCCGAGCCGGTCTCCGCAAAAAGCGCGCCATCGACGCCCTGCAGATGAATGCCGCCGCTGCCGGTTTCCGCCTTCACATCGCTGGCGGCGTGCAGATCGGCGCGAATGTCGCCCGACCCGGTTTCCAGAGCCACGCGGCCGGTCACGCCGTTCGCCTGAATCGAACCGGAGCCGGTGTTGGCCTTCAGCGAGCCGCCGACATCCAGCAGCCGCAGATCGCCGGAGCCTGAATTGGCTTCCAGATCGCTGCCGCGCGGCGTGGTGACGTCGTAATCGATCGACACGTTATGCAGCCAGGTGGAGTGCTTGCCGATGGTGATGATGTTGCCCGTCTGCTCGATGGGGGGATTGGCGACGACTTCGTGCACGCGATCGTCGGCCGAGGCGCCGAAGCCCCAGCCGTTGGCGTGCACATGGCCGATGATGTGCACTTCACTGCCTGAGCCCGGAGAGACGTGAATGTATCCGGAGCCGGTGTTCACGCTGAGCATGACCTGGCCGCTGACGTGGAGCGTTTTGTCGAAGGTACCGTCGGCGGCGCGGGCGGCGGCGGGCGCCAGAACCGCGAACGCGGCGAGAGCCAGGAGTGTCGTAGTCTTGTGCGGAAACATCATAAGGTCCTCCTCAATTCAAAAAATTCGCGCACTCCTATTGCTGGAGCACGACGGTTTCTCCTTCTTTGAGCCCGGTGAGAATTTCGGTGCGGCTGCCGTTCGAGATTCCCGACGTTACAGCAACTTTGCGCTGCCCGTCCTTCGATTTCGCATCGGGCACAAAGACGAAGGCATTCTTGTTGTTGTCCCAGGTCATCGACTGCTCGGGCACGCTGAGCGCGTTGTGATGTTCGGTGACCACGATCTCCGCGTTGGCCGTCATGTTGGCCTTCAGCTCATTATTGGGATTGTCGATGGAGACGCGGACTTCAAACGTGGTCACGTTGTCCTTCTGCACTCCCAGCGGCGCGATCTTCGTGACCTTTCCGTAGAAAACCTTGTTGGGAAACGACTCGACGTGAATGCGCGCGGACTGGTTCATGTAGACGCTGCCGATATCCGCCTCGTCCACCTTGCCGTCGACGTAGACCTGATGGATGTCGCCGATGGTCATGACCAGCGTGGCCGTGGAGCCGAGCACCAGAATCGAGCTGACCGCGTCGCCGACTTCTACGTCGCGCGACAGGACCATGCCGTCGATGGGCGCGACCAGAGTGGTGTAGCTAAGCTGTTCGTTGAGCTGATCGAGACTGGCCTGCGCCTGCTGCACCTGCGCCTGAGCCTGCCTCAGCTTGGCGTCATCGACGCCGATCTGGGCGACCGCGCCATCGCGCTTGTTCTTCTGCGAGAGATAATCGCGTTCCGCATTATCGAGCGCCTGCTGCGAGACGATGCCGTCTTTCAGCATCTGCAGATTGCGCTGATACGTTTCCTGGTACATGGGCAGGTCAGGCGCCTCGGCATTGACCTTGTCCTGCGCGATGTTGGCGGTGAAGATGGTGACGTTGGCCTGCGCTGCAGCCAGCTGCGCGCGCTGCGCGGCGACCTGTGCCAGGATCTCCTGCTGATCCAGCTGGGCCAGCACCTGACCCTTGTGGACCATCTGATTGATGTCCACGTAGAGTTTCTCGACGATGCCGCTGGCCTTCGATTTGAGCTCGACTTTCGTGATTGGCTGGATGGGACCGGTGGCTACCACGGACTTGGCGATGTCGCCGCGGGTTACTTTGGCGAGGCGGGCAGCGGGAATTTTGGGATCGCTGTTGTGGCGGGCAAACGCTACGCCGACAACGACCACCAGCACCAGGGCAATCAGGCCGCCCCACAGCCAGCCGCGCCTCTTCCGCTTGCGATTCTGAGTCACTGCGCAATCGTCTCCGGGATCACAAACAGGAATACGCACCGGTGCCTGAATCGGTTCCCGGAAGCACCGCGGCCCCGAGACCCCTCAGGCTCAGCGGGAAACGGATCCGTTGGTGGCGACCAGCCCGAAACGGGCGGTCATCTCGGCGTAGAGGAAGCCGCGGCCCGGCCGATAGGGCTGCACCCACTCGCCGTCGATGACGAATTGGGGAATGGCGCGTTTGCCGACATGGGCAAGAACCTCCTCGGCGGCGCCGGGGGTCTCCTCAATGTCGATTTCCTTGTAGGGAATGTCGTGGGTCTCCAGGAAGCGCTTGGCCTCGCGACAGTCACGGCACCAGGATGCTGAATAGACTAGAACCTGCACGGTTTTCATCGTATCGCAAAGGAACCAACAGTCCGAGTGATGCAAATCACACTCGGACTGTTGGTTTATTGGGCAGATTATCACCCGAGCGTCTCAGTTTCCCAGGGTAAAGACGACGTTGATGGTGGTTTCCACCTCCACGGGTTGTCCGCTGAGGGTCCAGGGCCGATAGCGTGCCTGGCGGATCGCCTCGACGGCGGCATTCGCCAGCAGAGGGGAGCCGCTGACGACGCGCAGGCTGTCGATGCGTCCATCGGTCCCGATGATGGCGGCGACCACCACCGTTCCCTGGGTGCGGCTGGCGAGAGCAATAGCCGGGTATTGCGGATGAACAGGCGTCAGCAACTGGCCGGCCGCTACCCCGGCCGAGACCCGCAGCGGCCCCGCTGGTTTAGCCGGGCGAACCTGCGGAACGGGCGGGGCCGTGGCGGCGCTGAGCCAGGGGGCGCCGGTGGCTCCCTGATTCGAGCCTGCGCCGATGTCGGCTCCCGGAACCAGACCGGGCGGGGCCGTGTCGACGACATGGGTAACGGTCTGCGGAATATGCCCTGGGGCGATGAGCGTGTTGAGCAGCAGCTCAGGGCGAGACGAAGGACTGCTCGCCAGGTGCTGCGTCACGATCGGCGCCGCGGACGGCGGAAGTGGAGCAATCAGCGGCACGCTGAGAAATTTGCGGGGAAGCGCGGCCGGGTAGATATACGGGATCGCAACCACGACGGTCACAAGTGCCGCCTGGAGCAGGAACGAGCCAGCCGCATACCGCGAGCTGCGGGTGCGGATGGCCCCGGTGGATTCAATCAGACTGTCTTCAAACATGGTCTCCCTCCATCAACAGAACTCAGTGCGAGATGGGTGCTGCCGGAGAGAGCGAGGCGTAATGCCAGTGGTAGCCGCGAGCTGTTTGACTCGCGATTCCTGCACTCATAGACAACGGTTTTGCAGCCGAGGTTCCTGGTCCGGAACAGCGCAGCCGGCCAGGCCGCTGCGTGTGGCAGGTTACGATGCCGGTATGGGTCTCGATCTGAGTGCCGCAGAGTTGAAGTCGTTACTGAAGCTGGAGCCGCATCCGCGCGAGGGCGGCTGGTTTGTACAGACCTGGCGCGCAGAGGAGTCGATCCCGCAGGACCATTTGCCCGGTCGTTACTCCGGGCCTCGTGCCGCCGGGACGGCCATCTACTACCTGCTCGAGCCTGCAACCTTTTCGGAGATGCACCGCCTCCAGTCCGATGAGGTGTTTCACTTCTATCTCGGCGACCCGGTGGAGATGCTGCAGCTGTGGCCGGATGGATCCGGGCGCCGCGTTGTGCTCGGAGCCGACGTAAAAGCCGGGATGGTGGTGCAGACGGTGGTGCCCAAAGGCGTGTGGCAGGGGTCGCGCTTAGTTCCCGGAGGCAAGCTGGCGCTGCTGGGCTGCACGGTCAGTCCGGGCTTCGATTATGCGGACTACAAATCCGGCAAACGAGACGAGCTGGTGCGCGGCTGGCCCGAGTGGCAGGCCATGATCGAGCCGCTCACGAGGACGCCGGCCTTTGCTCAGCCGGCGACAGCTGCCGAGGGTTCCGCGATATAAGTTGGCGATCGTCTTCCGCCCTGGATCTGTTCAATCAGCCCCAGCATGTCCCAGTTCTGCCATGCTTCGACAATCTGCCCGCCCGCAATGCGCAGGATCGAAATGCCGGTGACGTGGAGTTGCTTGCGGGTGGGTTCCACGCCCAACCCCTGGCCGGTGTGCTTCGCAGTGCACGACCAGCGGACGCAGAGTTTATTGTCTTGCTCGAGAGTGTCCTCAATCTGCAGGTGCAGATCGGAGAAGGTCGCCATCATGCGATCGAAGAAATCGTAGAAAGCTCCTGGGCCCTGGGTGGTTACCTCGCCATCATGCAGTACGCCGTCGGCGGCATACATCTCGGCGATGGCCTCGCGACGGCCCTCATTCCATACCTGTTCAAACCAACGGCGCCCCAGATCGCGCTCTGCCTGCGTCATAATCGCCTCCTTACAGCCCAGTCAGGTGGCGAACATCATACTCCTGAGGGGATTCAGCGCACAGCAGCGATTTGTTGGCTGCGGGACCGGCGTCAGGGCTGCCCGGTCCATGCCTCCACGATGGCCTGCGCCAGCTTCGCCATCAGCACCTCGGCTTCATTGTCCGGAGTCCAGCTGGTATCCGCGTTGTCGTGGGTGAACTCCGAGATGACGATCGTCCTCTGTTTGGTGAATACCGCGCCCACGTCGTTGCGGACGTGATCGAGGGCACCCGCTTTATTGGCAACCGCCGACTCGCCCTCCGTGGTGTCCAGCTTTTCCAGGTACCGCGGGATGCTGTTGCGGAAGAACTGTGACTTCAGCATGTGCATGGCGGCGTCGCACAGTTCCTTGTTAGTGGGGATCGCGCCCGGCACGCCGGCGGCGGCTGGCCGCGCGGGGCCCAGGTCACAGTTGACGAAGCGCTCCATCAGGCCGCCCATCTCGCGCGCCGTGGTTTTGCCCAGACCGAATTGCGGCTGATCGGCCGGCATCGGTCCCTCGGCCGAGCGGTACACCTTCTTGTAGAGCCAGGTATCTTTCATTCCCAGCGCCTGAATCTGGTCGTCGATGGTTTTCAGCCCGAGATGGTCAATGACCAGGTTGGTCGCGGTATTGTCGCTCTCGGCGATCATCATGGTCAGCGCATCTTTAAGCGTCAGCGTCATCGGCGTGTCGAAAAAGAGCAGCACGCCGGAGCCGGGCACCTGATCGTCCTTGTGCAGGGTGAGCCGGTCGTCGAAGTGCGCCTTGCCGGCGCGAATCTGTTCGAGCGCGGTATAGAGGATGGTCAGCTTGATGACCGACGCGGTGGGTACCGCCTGGTCGGCATCGATCGCCACGATGCGGCCGGTGGACAGATCGTGCGCATAGAGCGAAAGCTTGCCGTGAAAGTCGGCCGTCATCGACTCGAGCTTCGATTTCAGAGCGGCATCATTCTGAGCGACGGCCTGAGCCGCGCCCGAATCCGTGCCCTGAGCCACGGCGGGAACGCAAAGAGCCAGAAGAACCAGCGGAGACGCGAGAGCGTGTCGGGAGCCAGTGAACCGGGAGCCAATGAACCGGGGCCAAA
Organism: uncultured Acidobacteriota bacterium; assembly: GCA_963825195.1. Classification (GTDB taxonomy): domain Bacteria; phylum Acidobacteriota; class Terriglobia; order Terriglobales; family Acidobacteriaceae; genus Palsa-343. The sequence continues at coordinate 1,978,464 of CAWGSD010000001.1, read as the reverse complement.
TGAACATGGACGCACTCTACCATTCCTGCGTCCGCCATTCCTGTGCCCGGCGGTTCTTCTAATGTTGGGCTGCACCCAGCGGCGCGGGCGCGGGTTTGGAGAACCAGCGAAGCAGCAGATCGTGTACCTGGGCGCTGTTCATGCCATCCAGCTGTACCGGCCAGCGCTTGCCGCCCGCCTCCACTACCCCGTTGCCGTCGATCTCCCGAACCTCCGTACGCGAAAGCGTGACCGACTGTACGCCGCAGGAGTAAACCATGCGGCCGGGCGTGAGTTGCAGCGAGCCGTCGCAGACCTGTCCATTGAGGTGCATATGGTGAGCCGGATAGGTTCCCGCGAAACTGGCCGCCCTGGCCTCCGGAACAGAGCCCTCGGGAGACGACGTGTCGGGACGCAGGGGAGCCTGGCCGGGTTCGGCCTCATGCGTGGCGCGGCTCCAGACGCCTGCGCCCACAATGATTGCCACCGCGACAAAGACGACGAATACGCCCGTATACAAATCCTTCCGCGATTGCTTCGACTTTACCTCCGGCGCGCGGCGCGGAGCGCTGGGCAACATCGTGGGCATCGACTTGTCCTGCGCTGCGGCGACGCGCTGCCCCGATCCCGATGACGTCGCGGTCGCAATGCGGCCGGAAGACGAAACACGCTGCGCGCCCGGGGCCGAAGGGGTTTTCGTCGGAGCCTCGGCGCTTTCGCCAGCTCGGACCGGAATGTTGGGGGAAGAACCGGAGGGTGAAAAAGCTGCGGGGCGAGGACCGGGGGGCACGGGCGCTACGGGATGAATGACGCTGGGCTGCGGATTTGCGGCCGGGGTCACGTTCTCCGCCGAGGGCTCCCGGGCGCTGCCCCCGTACGCAGGCGGATACGCCGGCGGCCGGGGCGCAGTCGCAGAGCCGGGCATCCCGCGCGGAGCGGACGCGCCTCGCTGCAGACGCCGCAGATCGGCGCGCAGGTCCGCTGCCGACTGATAACGCAGCTCGCGATCCTTTTCGAGCGCCTTGGCCAGCACGTTTTCAAATTCCGGCGGAAGATCCGGATTGAGGGAAACCGGCGCGGGCGGCAGGTAGTTCAGCAGCTTGTCGAAGAGCACGGCGGTGGTGGTGCCGGAGAAAGGATGGCGTCCCGTCGACAATTCATAGAGGACCACGCCAAACGAAAAGATGTCGCTGCGGGCATCGAGCGGCTCACCCCGCGCCTGCTCCGGCGACATGTAGGCGATGGTGCCCAGCGTCGTCCCCGGCGTGGTGAGCACGTGATGGGTGGGAATGCCGGTGGCCGTCATTTCGCCCGGGGCCTCGAAGCGGGCCAGCCCGAAGTCGAGGATCTTGGCCTGGCCCGTGGGCGTGACGAAGATGTTGCCAGGCTTGATGTCGCGGTGCAGGATGCCTTTGCGATGCGCGGCGTCCAGCGCGTCCGCTACCTGAATACCGACATCGATCAGGCGCGCCACAGGGATGGTCCGGCCGCTGCTGTACAGCTGATCGAGGCTCTGGCCCTCCAGCATCTCCATCACCAGGAAGGGCTGGCTTTCCGTTTCGTTGATCTCGTAAATGGTGCAGATGCCGGGGTGGTTCAGCGCGGAGGCGGTGCGTGCTTCGCGCCAGAATCGCTCCAGCGCCACAGAATCGGAGGCCCCGGCCAACATTTTTAGAGCGACGTGGCGGCCCAGCTTCAGGTCTTCGGCTTCATACACTACGCCCATTCCGCCTGCGCCCAGACGGCGCAGGATTTTGTAATGCCCGAGGATCGACTCTGGCTGCGGCGGATTCACTGCACCTAATATGCAGCGGGGGCGGCAGAGTGGCAAGGAGTTTTACGGTGTAGAGGACAAAGCTGGTTAGCCGCGGAAGATGGGGTTTTCGGGCCTGATTTCGGCCCCGGTTACTCTGAATGCCGGGTTCGAGAGGTGCAGCAACCGCGCGGAGCGCGCCGGTGCTCACGAACCGTACACCGCAAAGAGGAACGAGATAAGGGCGAAAGGAATGACAGGAATGGGCAGGGGCATCATAGCGGCGGCGTTCGTGACGGCGGGAGTTCTGGCCTTGGCTTCAGGGGGCATGCAGGCGAAAGCGCAGCAACTCGCCATCACCGTCGATGACCTGCCGGCACATGGCCCTCTGCCGCCGGGCGTCACCCGGGTTGATATTGCCAAACAGGTCATCCATGCGCTGCATCGGGCGCACGTCCCTCCGGTCTACGGGTTTGTGAACGGGCAAATTATCCAGCAGCAGCCGGATATGGGCGCGGTGCTGGCAGCGTGGCGCGGCGCCGGGGACTTGCTGGGGAACCATACCTGGTCGCACATGAACCTCAGCCAGCATTCTCCCCAGCAGTTCGGGGACGACATCCTGAAAAACGAGCCGCTGCTCAAGCTGCAAATGGACAATCACGACTGGCACTGGCTCCGCTTCCCATATCTGGCGGAGGGCGATACCGATCAGAAGAAAATGGGCGTTCGCGTCTTTCTGGCGCAGCACGGTTACAAAATCGCCGCCGTCACCGTGAGCTTTGCCGATTATGAATGGAACGATCCTTACGCGCGCTGCAGCGCCAGGCACGACCACCGGGCCATCGCGCACCTCGAGCACACGTATCTGCAGGCCGCTGACGAAAACATCCGCGCCGAACGCGCCATGTCGAAGACGCTCTACGGCCGCGACATTCCCTACGTCCTGCTTCTGCATATCGGCGCCTTCGACGCCCGCATGCTGCCGCGGCTGCTGGACCTGTACAGGAGGCGCGGATTTACCTTCATCCCGCTGGAGGATGCGGAGAAAGACCCGTTCTATCTATACGACGTCGATCCCAAACGCCTGCCCGGCCCCGATACCCTGGAAGCCGCCATGCAGGAAAAACACTTGCCTCTCCCGGCGCACCAGGACTACCAGCAGGAACTGGACGCCCTGTGCCGTTAGGTCGCGATTTGCGTCTGGTTTAGCAGAGGCCGCTGCCGGGAGTATCTTCGTGATATCGCCCGGATTCGCAAACCGGACGGCGCGTGGAAACAGCTGGCCGCCTGGCTGGCCGGAAGGGAGAGGTTGTGCGATGACCGAGTTAACCCTCCATGTGAATGGCGCGGAATTGCGCGTTCGCGCCGTAGCGGACGAGCCGCTGCTGTGGGTGCTGCGTAACCGGCTGCGCCTGACCGGCACGAAATACGGCTGCGGCGAAGGGCAGTGCGGCGCGTGTACCGTGTTGCTGAACGGACAGGCAACGCGCTCCTGTCTCACGCCCATTTCCGCCGCCCTCGGCGCCGAGGTCACCACCATTGAGGGCCTGGAGCAGCATGGGACGCTCAGCCCGGTACAGCAGGCCTTTCTCGACGAGGGCGCCTACCAGTGCGGCTACTGCACGTCGGGCATGGTGATGAGCGCCACGGCCCTCCTCCGGGATCATGCCCATCCCTCCGACGCTCAGATCGCCGACGCGATGAACGGCAACGTCTGCCGCTGCGGGACCTATCCGCGCGTCGTGGCGGCGATCCGGCGCGCAGCCGACACACTCGCGAAGAAGGGGGCTGATTATGCCTAGCGCGCCGATGGTGGACGAGGACAAGCTGCACGATATTCGTCATCGCGTCCAGGCCTTCGAGCTGGACCGCCGCGATTTTCTGCGCCTCTGCACAGGTGGTCTGCTGGTCTGTCTCAGCGGATCGGCTGCGGCACAGGAGTCCGGCCACCGCTTTGGCGAGCATGAATTGCCGACTGAAGTCAGCGCGTGGATTCATATCGACGCCGACGGCAAGGTGACAGTCTTTACCGGCAAGGTCGAGGTAGGGCAGAACATCCGCACCTCGCTGGCGCAGTCGGTGGCCGAAGAGCTGCGCGTACCCTTTGAATCGATCGAGATGGTCATGGGCGATACCGACCTGACGCCGTGGGACATGGGCACCTTCGGCAGCCGCTCGACGCCGACCATGGGCCCGCAGCTGCGCAATATGGCGATGGCCGCGCGGCAGATTCTGGTCGAAGAGGCCGCGCAGAAATGGAATGTCGATCCGGCGACGCTGATCGCGGATGCAGGGAAGGTTACGAATCCGAAGACCAGCGAGTCGCTGGGCTACGGCGCCATCACACGCGGCGAGAAACTCACCCATACCGTAAGCGGCGATCCGCCGCTCACCCCGGCCAGCGCCTGGAAGATCGCCGGGACCCCGGTGCCCAAGGTGGACGGACGAGCCTTCGTCACCGGCAGGCATGAATTTCCATCGGATATTACGCGGCCAGGCATGCTGTTCGGAAAGGTGCTGAGGCCGGCGGGCTACCATGCCACCCTGGTTTCCGTGGACACCGCAGCCGCCGAGAAGATTCCGGGCGTGCAGGTGGTGCGCGACGGTGACTTCGTCGGCGTGGTTGCCGAGGATGTGTGGTCCGCCGAGCAGGCGCTGCTGAAGATCGACGCGAAGTGGAATGTGCCCGCTCAGCTTTCCAGTCAGGAGCTGTTTGCGACGCTGCGTAAACAGGCCGCGAACGAGTCCGGTGGCCAAAGCGACACAGCCACCATCGACAAAACTCTCTCCGGAGCGGACGTAAAGCTCGCGCAGACCTACACCGTTGCCTACATCGCGCATGCTCCGCTCGAGCCTCGCGCGGCGGTCGCCGAATGGGATTTGTCCGCAGCGGGCGGCGGCAAGCTGACCGTTTGGACCGGAACCCAGCGTCCGTTTGGCGTCAAGGATGAGCTGGCGCGGGCCTTTCGCCTGCCGCCCGCGCAGGTGCGGGTCATCATGCCCGACATGGGCAGCGGCTACGGCGGCAAGCACACCGGCGAGTGCGCCCTCGAGGCGGCACGGCTGGCGAAGGCGGCAGGCAAGCCCGTCAAGCTGGAGTGGACCCGCGAAGAGGAGTTCACCTGGGCGTACTTCCGGCCCGCCGGCGTGATCGAGATTCGCAGCGGGGCCCGTCGCGACGGAACCCTCGTGGCCTGGGAGCACCACAACTACAACTCCGGCCCCTCTGGCCTGGACACGCCGTATGTCGTGCCCACCCACGTGGAGCGCTATCACGAATGGAACGACCCGCCCCTCGCGCAGGGCTCCTACCGGGGACTGGCGGCTACCGCGAATCACTTTGCCCGTGAAACCCATATGGATGAGCTGTCCCACGAGTTGAACATGGACCCGCTCGAATTCCGCATGAAGAACCTCACCGATCCGCGGCTGCGGGCGGTGTTTCAGGCTGCGGCGGATAAGTTTGGCTGGGGACGGGAGAAAGCCACCCCCACGCGCGGCTTTGGTGTGGCCGGAGGCATGGAGAAGGGCGGCTACACGGCGGCCTGCGCCGAGGTCGAGATCGATTCCGCCAAAAAGGTGCACGTTCGCCGCGTCGTTCAGGCGTGGGAATCGGGCGCCATCGTCAATCCCGACGGGCTGCGCAACCAGGTCTCCGGAGCCATTGTCCAGGCCATCGGCGGCGCGCTCTTCGAGTCGATCCAGTTCTCCAACGGGAAGATCCTGAACCCGCATTTCGCCGAATACCGGCTGCCGCGCTTCCGCGACACGCCGCAGATCGAAGTGGTGCTGCTGGACCGCAAGGACCTGCCATCGGCGGGTGCAGGGGAGACCGGAATCGTGGCTCTGGCCCCGGCGGTAGGGAATGCGATCTTCGCCGCGACCGGGCAGCGATTGCGGGATATGCCGATGGCGCCGGGAGCGTTCTCCACGTAACGCAAGAATCGCTCTGGTGCCCCCTTATTTTCACTTAATTTGACAATGGGGAAGTCCACTGGGGGTTTCTCGCTCGGCCTGTGCAGGAGCCTCCGTGTTTACCCCCTTGCCATTGTTTGGGATTGGAGAGGGCGAGGGTGATATTAGTCTGCCGCCGTATGCCGCGAATGGATCCTGCGGAACGGCTCTACGCCAGTCACATTCTCGGCCACTTGTCGTGTCTAGAACCAGCCATGGATCATTGAAACTCGCCGGCTCATAATGGTGCCTTGGGAGCTCGCGCCCAACAAGGAACCCGCCCGCTAGGGCGGAGATGATCAAAACAAATGCGAGCTCTCTGTTCATTGTTGACTGCGCTGTTCGGTGTCGAAGACCAGCATGGTCCACGGCACCGGTGGTTCGAGAGGAGCGGTGCCACCTATAGGTCGTGCGGACATGGTTCTCAATTCATGATTGACCGCTTCGATCACAAACACACCTTGATGGCCGAGGATACCGACCTGATCTCCTACAACAGGAATACGGTCGGTCGAGGATCGACTCATCTCGACCCCCTTTGAGCCTTGAAATACCTGTCCGATTTGTGTTGCAGGTAGGCGGAGCGGAACAGCGCAAACGAGAGCCCACCGAAGATAAGAAGCAGAAGGAGCGGCTTTGTCGGATTTTGTTCGATAAATGTACCTCGCAGGCATCCAAAGGCGAAAACAGCAAAGATTGTGCCGAAAATGGCCTTACTGAGCGGAGTTCTGAGATAAATCATTGGCGAGCGTCCAGTTTTGCCAGGTTGGCAAAAAATCCCCTGCGTAGGAATCGTAGGCGGGCAGCAGGATAATGCGCGGGAAATCTTCCGTTTAGACATTACGTTTGGCACTCGACCGTGAGGCTGTCGGTGCGTTGGAGGAGCCCAGCATCCTCTGGCGAGTACTTGCCATGGTTGTGCGCAGCGGCCATCGAAAGGGGACGTTGCCGGAGGTCTGTAGCACCGGAGGCGCGGCATTCACGCTGCGCTGTACAATGGCGTAAGCGCCAGCGACCGAGACGATTTGCGCCTGATCTGTGGCCGGAAGCGATCCGGGCTGCGCCTGAGACGTTGATAACCATGATGCTTCGCGTTCCTTCATTCCCTGCCATGCTGGCCGCCAGTGTGGCGCTTGCGGTTATGCCTGCTGTTGCGCAGAGCCGCGGCTCCAGCTTTACCGACACCACGAGGCAGAATTCCCCTTATGCGGGCACCGTGGTCGAGGACATCGTCGCGCGCGTCAACGATCAGGTCATCAGCAAGTCCGACTACGAGCGCGCCCTGCAGGAACTGGATCAGGAGGCCCGCCAGCAGAGCTGGTCGCAGCAGCAGCTCATGGAGCAGCGCCGCGATCTGCTGCGCTCCCTCATCGATCGCCAGCTGCTGCTCTCCAAAGGCAAGGAGCTGGGCATCACCGGCGAGACCGAGGTGGTCAAGCGCCTCGACGAAATCCGCAAACAGAACCACCTGGACAGCATGGAGGATTTGCAGAAGGCCGCCGAGTCGCAGGGCGTTTCTTTTGAGGATTTCAAGGAACAGATCCGCGAGAATGTGATCACCTCGCAGGTGATCAGCCAGGATGTGGGCCAGCACATCCAGGTGGCGCCTTCCGAGATCCAGCAGTATTACGATGCGCACAAACAGGAGTTCGAGAGGCCGGAGCAGGAGCGGCTGAGCGAAATCCTGGTGGCGACGCCCGACTCGGATAACGCGGCGCAGGTCGCCGAGGCGCAGAAGAAGGCGGACGACATCGAAGCCCGGCTGAAGTCGGGCGCCGACTTCGCCACCGTGGCCAAGGCTGACTCGACGGGACCCACCGCGGCGCAGGGAGGCGACCTCGGCGACTTCAAGCGCGGGCAGCTGGCGAAAGTGCTCGAGGATGCGACCTTCGATCTGCCGGCGGGGCAGCTGACCCAGCCGATCCGGACCAAACAGGGATGGGTGATCCTGAAGGTCACCGACCATCAGAAGGCCGGTCTCGCGCCCCTGGATGAAGTGCAGAACCAGATCCAGGAAGCGGTCGGCATGCAGAAGATGGAGCCGGCCCTCCGCGACTATCTCGCGAAGCTGCGCAACGACGCCTATATCGATATCAAATCCGGCTACGTCGACACCGGCGCCACCCCCAACGAGCAGAAGATCCTGCAGGGCGCCTATGTGCCGCCGCAGCCGAAGAAAAAGAAGCATGTGGAGCGTACGCGCTTCCGCCAGAAGCCGGTTCGCCAACAGAAACAGACCGACGTCGTGGCTGCGGCTCCTCCTGCCGGCGTTCCGACGCTCGACAAGGTGAATTCGCAATCCGGCAAACCCAAACAGGTGGCCGCCAACAGCGGCACCGAGAAGCCCGGCAAAAAAGAAAAGATCCGTTTCGGCCAGGCGCCGCGTGAAACCCTGCCCGCGGCAGAGACCCAAACAGTGGATGCCGGAGCCCCCGCGCCCTCGACCTCCCAGGTCGCCACCAACAATACTGGCATGGCCGTTACCAATGCTGAAGGCAACGTCATCGACACCAGCGGCGACAGCGAGAAGAAGACCAAGACGCGTTTCTCCGATCGCCTGAAAGAAACGAAACAGAAGCGGGCGCAGGAAAAGGCGGAGAACAAGCATGAGAAGTTCACGCCGCCGGTGGAAACGCCGGAGCAGCTTGCCGCCGACAAGCAGCAGAGTTCCGCGCTGGGCCTGAACGGCGACACCACGAAGAAGCAAAAGACGAAGAGCGCAGCGAAGGGCGGTCCGAAGCGGCGCTTCTCCGACGAGGATAAGAAGACGCCAACGCCGCCCACCGACACCGGTGCGTCCAGCCCGGGAACGACGACGCCGACCACCGGCCAGAGCACGCCCGCGACCCAGGGAACCACCTCGGGGACCACGCAGCCCCAGGTGTGAACATGAAAGAACCGATGGTTGCCGATCTGGCCAGCCGCGAAAACCGGGAAATTACGGGCTTCTTCGCGGCAGGATCGAAGCAGGTGCGCAGCACGCGTGAGGGGGCCCGCTACTTTGCGCTGGTCCTCTGCGACCGGACCGGCGCTATTGAAGCGCGGATGTGGGAGACGGACGGAGCCGGCGATTTCGATGCCGGTGAAGTCGTCAAAGTCCAGGGCGACGTTTGCCGCTTCAACGAGAAGCTGCAGATCAAGATCAAAAAGGTACGCCGCGCCGCCCCGAACGAATATCAGCTGAGCGATTTTGTTCCGCAGTCGGAGCGCAACATCGACGAGATGTGGGCGGAGCTGGAAGGTTGGGTTGCGAGCTTCAGCGATTCGCATCTCAGGGCTCTGCTGCAGGCCTTCCTCTGTGACCGCGAGATCGCCGCGGCGCTGCGCGAGGCCCCGGCCGCCAAGGGACTCCACCACGCCTGGATCGGTGGCCTGCTTGAGCACATCCTCTCGCTCATGGCCCTCTGCGAATCGGCCGCGCGCCATTATCCCGAAGTGAATCGCGACCTGCTGCTCACCGGCGTGGTGCTGCACGACATCGGCAAATTGCGCGAGCTGCGCTGGGGCACCAGCTTCGACTACACGCTGGAAGGCCAGCTGCTGGGCCATATCACTATCGGCATCGGCATGATTGAAGCGAAGATTGCGGAGATTCCCAATTTCCCGGCGGCCAAGCGGTTGCTGGTGGAGCATCTGGTGCTGAGCCACCATGGAAAGTACGAGTTCGGCTCGCCCAAGCTGCCCATGACGCCGGAGGCCATCCTGCTGCACTACCTGGACGACGTGGATGCCAAGATGCAGACGGTGCGGGCGGAGTTTGCACGCGGCGAGGCAGCCGGACGCTCCGGTGCCGAGATGACGGAGTGGGTGCGGTCGATGGAGCGGCCGCTGCTGAATACGGAGGCGTTCCTGAAGAGCGAGGGATTGGATGAAGATCCCGCCGAGACGCAGGAACTGATCCCCCGGGAAGAACGTGAGGAAGAGAAGAGCCATGCCCTACCTTTTGAAGACTGAGCCGGGAACGTACTCGGTGGATGATCTGGAACGCGAAGGCGAGACGGTGTGGGATGGCGTCACGAATCCTCAGGCGGTGAAATTCCTCGCCGGGATGCAGCGTGGTGAGATGCTGGTGATCTACCATACCGGCGAAGAGCGCCGCTCGGTGGGGCTGGCCAAAGTGGTTTCGGTGGACGCGAGCGATGCCAAAAGCCCGCAGGTGCGGATCAAGTTCGTGAAGAAGACGAAGACGCCAAGGACGCTGCAGGAGATGAAGGAGCAGAGCATCTTTTCCAACTCGCTGCTGGTCCGCCAGGGACGGCTTTCGGTGGTCCCCCTCAGCGAGGCGCAATACGCCTGGCTGGCGACGGAGTAGTTTACGGGGAAACCCGGCAAAATCCGGGCTGCGCGACGGATTGGAATAGACATCATCTAAGATCGGGGCGAGTTCACTGACGACCATGCTGCGTTTTTCCACTGCCGGCGAGTCGCACGGAGAGAGCCTGATTGCTCTCCTCTCAGGCATTCCTGCAGGCGTTGCCATTGACGAAGGCTTTGTGAACCGCGAACTGTGGCGGCGCCAGCAGGGCTACGGACGCGGCGGCCGCATGCGGATCGAGACCGATACCGCGCACTTTCTCAGCGGCGTGCGTCACGGTAAAACCATCGGATCGCCCATCGCCATGGTGATGGAGAATCGCGACTGGAAGAACTGGACGGAAGTGCTGCCGGTGGGCGCGGGCGATCCGGCAAAACATAAAGCCGTTGCGTCGCCGCGGCCCGGCCATGCGGATTTGGCGGGCGCGCTGAAGTACGATTTCCCCGATGCCCGCTACGTGCTGGAACGCGCTTCGGCGCGTGAATCGACGGCGCGGGTGGCCGCGGGCGGTGTCGCGAAGCAGCTGCTGCTGGAATTGGGCATCGATGTCGCCAGCCATGTCATTCGGGTAGGTCGCGCGGAGCTGGAGCGCGATGCCACCTGGGACGAGATTGCCGCCCTTCGCGCAAAGAATGAAGTCCTGCTGAATTGCGTGGACCCCGAGGCTGAGGCCCTGATGAAGGCCGAAGTCGATGCGGTTCTCCGGACGGGCGATACGGTCGGCGGTGTCTTCGAGGTGGTGGTGCATGGGGCGCCTCCGGGCATTGGCACCTGCGCCAACTGGGACGAGCGGCTGGATGGCATTCTGGCCCAGGCCGTTATGTCGCTGCAGGCGGTCAAGGCGGTGGAGATCGGGCGCGGCGTCACCGCGGCCGAATCGTTCGGCTCCGAGGTGCACGACGCCATTGGCTACGATCGTGAGGCGAAGAACGGCAAACACACCCGCTTTACCCGCGACCACAATAATGCCGGTGGTGTGGAAGGCGGCATCTCTAATGGAGAGGACATCGTGGTGCGCGGCTATCTGAAGCCCATCTCGACGCTGCGGCGTCCGCTGCAGTCCGTCCGCTTCGATACCCGCGAGGAGACCAAAGCCGCCTACGAGCGCAGCGACGTCTGTGTGGTTCCGGCTGCGGGCGTAGCGGCGGAGGCCATGGTCGCGCTGGCCGTGGCGCGGCTTGCGCTCGAAAAGTTTGGCGGCGATTCGTTGCGGGAATTGAAACGTAACTATGATGGTTACGTTGAGCAGATAAAAAATTATTAGGGCTTAGCGTTCAGAAATGATTCGGGAGATCGTTAAATATCCGGACCCGGTTTTGCAGCGGCCGACGGAGAAGATTGCGGAGTTCGATGAAGAACTGCGTACCCTTGCTGCGGATATGTTCGAGTCCATGTACAAAGCGCAGGGCATCGGCCTGGCTGCGCCGCAGATCGGTCTGTCGAAGCGCATAACTGTCATCGATCTGAGCAACCAGCAGAACCCCGACGACAAGATTGTGCTGGTCAATCCGCAAATCGTTCACCGCGAGGGCAAGCAGTACGAGGAAGAAGGCTGCCTGAGCCTGCCGGATATTCGCGACAAAGTGTCGCGCGCGGCGAAAGTGAGAGTGCAGGCGCAGGATCTCGACGGTAATGCGATCGAGCTGGAAGGCACGGAACTGCTGGCCCGCGCCTTCCAGCACGAGATCGACCACCTCGACGGAATCCTGTTTCCGTGGCGGCTCAGCGCCCTCAAACGCGATCTGATTCTGCGCCGCATTCGCAAGCTGCAGAAGACCGGCGAGTGGAAATGAAGCTGGTCTTCTGCGGGACCCCGGCGTTTGCCGTGCCCACGCTCAAGCTCGCGATGCGAGCAGGCTATGATGTGCGTCTGGTGCTGACCCAGCCGGATCGGCCGGTAGGGCGAGAGAAGCAGATGACCGCGCCTCCGGTGAAGACGGCGGCGATCGAGGCCGGGATTCGCGTCCTGCAGCCGGAGAAGATTCGCAAAAACGATGAATTGCGCGCTGAGCTGGAGGCGATCAGGCCCGACGCTATCCTGGTCGTCGCGTACGGCCGCATCATTCCCAAATGGATGCTCGACCTGCCCCGGCTCGGGAATCTCAATCTTCATGGCTCGCTGCTGCCGAAGTACCGAGGCGCCGCGCCGATCCAGTGGGCCATCGCCAACGGGGAGCCGGCAACGGGCGCAACCACCATGCGCCTCGACGAAGGCCTCGATACCGGCGACATTCTGTTGCAGCGGGAGATGCCGCTCGCGCCCAGCATGACCTCCGAAGACGTCTTCCCGCTGCTGGCCGAAATGGGTGCCGACCTGATGATGGAGACGCTGCGCGAGCTGGACGCCGGCCGCCTGACTCCGCGGCCGCAGGATCACAGCCGTGCGACGCTGGCGCCGATCCTCAGCCGCGAAGACGGCCGCATCGATTTTTCTCAACCCGCCATGACCATCTACAACCGGTGGCGCGGCTTTCAGCCATGGCCGGGCGCGTGGACCACGCTGGGAGGAAAGAAACTCGCGGTGCATCGCATGCTGCCCACCGAGATCCGCGGCACGCGCGCTCATCAGCCCGGTGCACTGGTGGTCGAGCAGGGAACGATGTTTGCCGCCTGCGGCGACGGCAGCTGGATCGAACTGGTCGAGGTGCAGCCGGAAGGCAAACGGCGCATGAGGGCCGGCGAATTCCTGCGGGGCCACGCAGTCGAGAGCGGAACCGTGCTCAGCTGACTATGATCGCTCCGGCGCGGCGCATTTCGTATCGCATTCTGTTACAAATAAGCACCACCGACGCGCACAGCGATGAGCTGTTGCGTTCGCCGGAGGTGGATGCGCTCTCCGGACAGGACCGGAACCTCACCACCACCCTGGTGCTGGGCACGCTGCGCTGGCAGATAGCGCTGGACGCGCGCATCCGGCCGCTGTTGGCGCGGCCCGGCGCAAAGCTGAGTCCCGAAGTTGCGACGGCCCTGCGCATGGGCGCCTATCAGCTGCTGTACCTCGAGCGCATCCCGGCCCACGCAGCCATCAACGACAGCGTCGAACTGATCAAACAATCCCGGGAACGCGGCGCAGCCGGCATGGTCAATGCGGTGCTGCGCAAAGTTGCGTCGCAGCCGAAGCCCGTCCCCCTGGAACATGCTCAGTCAGCCGAGGAGATCGCCGCAGCCTGGGCGCATCCCGAGTGGATGGTCGAGCGATGGGCCCGGCGCTATAACCTCGAAGCCGCGGAGGCCGTCTGTCGCTGGGATCAGGAGCCCGCCGGCGTAACCATTCGACTGGCCAACCCAGACGCGGAGCCCGAGGGAGTCGAGACCGAGCCGGGAATCTTCCTCCTCGCCGCCCGCCGGGTGATCCGCGGGGATCTCGGTGCTGCTTTTCGCGCCGGACATTTCCGCGTTCAGGACGAGGCCTCGCAGTTGGTAGCCGAGATTGCAGCGGCGGCGGCTCCCGATGCGCAGCGGGTGCTCGATGCGTGCGCAGCTCCGGGCGGCAAGACGGCGATTCTCGCGGAGCGGCTGCCAGACGCCCAGATTACAGCCATCGATGTGAGCCGCAAACGCCTCGCAGCCGCACAGGCGATCCTGAGGCAGCAGGCCGGGGAAAGAGTGCGTTTTCAAGTGGCAGATGCAACTGCAATGCGCCTCAATCCCGAATACGGCCTGATCCTCTGCGATGTGCCGTGCAGCGGCACCGGAACCATCGCACGCAATCCTGAAATTCGTTTCCGCATCGACGAGACAGAACTTACTCGCCAGCAGGACCGGCAGGTGGCGATCCTGCGCGCCGGTTTGGCAGGGCTCGCGCCCGGTGGTCGCCTGGTGTACTCCAACTGCTCGCTGGAGCCGGAGGAAAGCGAAGCCGTTGTCGAACAGATCCTCCGCCAGGCACCTGAGTTCAGAGTCGTCCCGGTGGAGAACGTGCTGGATCGGCTGGCTGAGCAGGGAATCGTTACCGGATTTGGCCGTGAACGCCTCCGGAGTGCCACCGAGGGCGGATTTCTGCGCACGATTCCGGGCATTCATCCCTGCGACGGATTCTTTGCGGCTGTTCTGGAGCGTGGTTGACCGAAAAATACCGGTAAAAATACCGGTTTTGCTGCGTGGAAATTGCCCATATTTTGACGCAATGCGAAATTGTGCTATTCTCAAAAAGCTGCTTAAACCTTATTTCCTCCAGTGCTTGTGAGCGGGGGAGCGTAGATAAGCAGCGGTGGCCGTAGAGCCGGGAAAATGATGCCGGCAGAATTGGTTACGGCCAGGTTGAATCGCATCGGAGCCTGCGACACTTGCCACCTTGGCAAGCTATGCGGGCCGGAACTTCGAAACGGAATCGGCTGTTCCGTGGGCTCTGCCGCGAGGCGGGGTTTGAGGCACGCTCGGTCACCGTCGTCAGTTCTCGTCTTGGGAAGGGTTACGGACGCGAAGCACAGGGGTTGGGGACTTCGTGCGGCCTGATTTGGAAATCAGGATTCGCAGATGAAGCGGCCCACTTTGCGTGCGCGCATGAGTTTGAGCGGGACCGGAAGATTAAGGAGTTTGCTTTGCCGACATTCAGTCAGCTGGTGAGAAAAGGACGGACGGCGCCCCGGTATAAGACGGCGTCGCCGGCGCTGCAGGGATCGCCGCAGCGGCGCGGAGTTTGCACGCGCGTGTACACGCAGACCCCCAAGAAGCCGAACTCGGCGCTGCGCAAAGTGGCGCGCGTGCGCCTGACCAACGGCATCGAGGTCACCACCTACATCCCCGGCATCGGCCACAACCTGCAGGAGCACTCGATCGTGCTCATCCGCGGCGGCCGTGTGAAGGACCTCCCGGGCGTGCGTTATCACGTGGTGCGCGGCACGCTGGATTCAGTGGGCGTGGCGAACCGCAAGCAGGGACGCTCGAAGTACGGAGCCAAGCGCGCCAAGGGCGGAGCGGCACCGGGCAAGAAATAGCGGTGATTGCGAGGCGTAGGAGCCTCGCAGCGTCATCCTGAGGAGTTTGCGCAGCGAACGACGAAGGATCTGGACAACGAGATTGAAGAGAGTTTAGAGAAACATGCCAAGAAAAGGTCATATCGCGAAGCGGGAAGTGGCGGCGGATCCGGTGTACAGCTCGACGCTGGTGACGAAGTTCATCAACTCGATGATGTATGAGGGAAAGAAGTCGACCGCCCAGGGCATCTTCTATACCTCCATGACGAACCTGGAGGCGAAGGGCGGCGGCACCGATGCGCTGACGCTGTTCAAGAAGGCGGTGGAGAACTGCAAGCCGCTGCTGGAAGTGAAGACGCGGCGCGTGGGCGGTGCGAACTATCAGGTGCCGGTCGAAGTCAATCCGGAGCGCCGGACTTCGCTGGCCATTCGCTGGCTGGTGAGCTACGGCCGGGCCCGCGGCGAGAAGGGCATGATCGACAAGTTGACCAACGAGCTGCTGGATGCGGCTAACGGACGCGGCGCGGCGATGAAGAAGAAGGAAGACGTTCATCGCATGGCTGAAGCCAACAAGGCATTCGCGCACTATCGCTGGTAAGGCAGGGATCGGTAGTCAGGAATGGAACGGCCGGGAATGAAGCGGCCAGTAACAGAAGCAAAAGCATAACCGCGGGCCGCGCGCCCGCAAGAGCAAAGAGAGAGTATCGTGCCTCGACAAGTACCGCTCAACCGTTGCCGGAACATCGGAATCATGGCGCACATCGACGCCGGAAAGACGACGACGACCGAGCGCATCCTTTATTACACCGGGATCACCCATCGCATCGGCGAAGTGCACGAAGGCACCGCCACGATGGACTATATGGAACAGGAGCAGGAGCGCGGCATCACCATCACTTCCGCTGCGACGACCTGTACCTGGAAGAACATCCGCATCAACATTATCGATACGCCTGGCCACGTGGACTTCACAGCCGAGGTGGAGCGCTCGCTGCGCGTGCTCGACGGCGCCGTAGCGCTGTTCGATTCCGTCTCCGGCGTGCAGCCGCAGACCGAGACGGTGTGGCGCCAGGGCGATAAGTACAAAGTGCCGCGCATCTGTTTCGTCAACAAAATGGACAAGGCCGGCGCGGACTTCGAGCATGTCATCGACACTATCCGCAAGCGCCTGGGCGCGCGGCCGGTGGCCACGCAGATCCCTATCGGTGCAGAAGCCAAGTTCAAGGGCGTTGTGGATCTGATCTCGATGAAGGCGATCCTGTGGCACGACGAAACCATGGGCGCCGAGTATTCGGAAGAGGAAATTCCGGCCGATTTGAAGAAAAAGGCTGAGGCGTTCCGGATGCAGCTGATCGAGACGGTCGCGGAGAACGACGACGCGATGCTGCATCAGTTCCTCGAAGGCGAAACGCCGACCCCGGCCGAGCTGAAAGCAGCCCTCCGGCGCGCCACCATCGAAATGAAGGTCTTCCCCGTGCTGTGCGGCTCGGCCTTCAAGAACAAGGGTGTGCAGACGCTGCTGGATGCGGTCGTTGACTACCTGCCCAGCCCGCTGGACGTTCCTCCGATCGAAGGCATCGACCCGCATCATGCAGGCGTGGTGCTGAAGCGCGAAGCGAAGGACGACGAGCCGTTTTCGGCGCTGGCGTTCAAGCTGATCAACGATCCGTACGGCAAGCTGGGATTCATCCGGCTGTACTCGGGATCGCTGAAGACGGGCGACACGGTGCTGAATCCGCGGTCGGGCCGCACCGAGCGTGTGGGCCGGCTGGTGAAGATGCACGCCAACAAGCGTGAAGAGATCACCGAAATCTACGCCGGCGATATTTGCGCCTGTGTGGGCCTGAAGGAAATCAAGACGGGCGACACGCTGTGCGATCCGCATCATGCGATTGCGCTGAGCGCGATCGACTTTCCGGAGCCGGTGATTTCCGTCGCCGTCGAGCCGAAGACCAAGAGCGATCAGGAAAAGATGGGCGTGGCGCTGGCGCGACTGGCCGAGGAAGATCCTACGTTCAAGGTCCGGACGGACATTGACTCCGGGCAGACGATCATCAGCGGCATGGGCGAGCTGCATCTCGAGATTCTTGTGGATCGCATGAAGCGCGAGCACAAGGTCGAAGCGAATGTGGGCGAGCCTAAAGTCGCTTTCCGCGAGACCATCCGCAAGATCGCCGAAGCCGAAGGGAAATACATCCGGCAGACGGGTGGATCGGGCAACTACGGGCACGCGAAGATTCGGCTGGAACCGAATGAGCCGGGCAAGGGCGTTGAGTTCATCAACGAGATCAGGGGCGGCGTGGTTCCGAAGGAGTACATCAAGCCGATCGAGCATGGGATTCGCGAGGCGGCGCTGGGCGGGATTCTGGCTGGCTACGAAGTGGTGGACTTCAAGGCATTCCTGTACGACGGCAGCTATCACGAAGTCGACTCGAACGAAATGGCCTTCAAGATTGCCGGGTCGCTGGCCTTCAAGGAAGCGGCGCGGAAGGCTTCTCCGGTGTTGATGGAGCCGGTTATGGCCGTCGAAGTCACGGTGCCGGAAGAGCACATGGGCACCATCATCGGCGACATCAACTCGCGGCGTGGCCGGATCGAGGGCATGGAGCACGTGGGCGGCTCCCAGGTGATCAAGGCTATGGTGCCGCTCAAGGAGATGTTCGGATACGTGAACGATATCCGCTCTTCGACCCAGGGACGGGCTTCGTACACCATGCAGTTTGCGCGTTATGAAGAGGCTCCCCGCATGATCTCCGAAGAGATCATCGGCCGGAACCAGGGCAAGTAAAAGATTCGCGGTAGAAGCTGCGACCAGCAAGTACGTTGCGGTCGCAGTTACGAAATGTGAGCTTTTGGGGCTGGAGCCGGATAGCCGGCGCTCCGATGTGAAACAGGTAGTACGAGCTACGAAAGGGAATCAGGACTTTTATGGCGAAGGAAAAGTTTGACCGGTCGAAGCCGCACGTGAACGTGGGGACGATTGGGCACATCGATCACGGGAAGACGACGCTGACGGCGGCGATCACAAAGGTATTGCAGAAGCACAATCCGAAGAACCATTTTCGGTCCTTTGACTCGATCGACAACGCGCCGGAAGAGCGGGAGCGGGGTATCACGATCGCCACGGCGCACGTGGAGTACGAGACGGCCAATCGGCACTACGCGCACGTGGATTGCCCGGGCCACGCCGACTACATCAAGAACATGATCACGGGCGCAGCGCAGATGGACGGAGCGATTCTTGTCGTCGCGGCGACCGACGGGCCGATGCCGCAGACCAAGGAGCACGTGCTGCTGGCCCGCCAGGTAGGCGTGCCCTACATCGTGGTCTTCCTGAACAAGTGCGACGCGGTCGAGGATGAGGAGCTGACGGATCTGGTGGAGATGGAAGTCCGCGAGCTGCTGTCGAAGTATCAGTTCCCGGGCGACGACGTGGCGGTGATTCGCGGCTCGGCGCTGGGCGCTTTGAACGGCGAGGCGAAGTGGGAAGCCAAGATCGACGAGCTGATGGATGCGGTGGACAAGCAGGTGCCGCTGCCGGCGCGCGCCATCGATCAGCCCTTCCTGATGCCGATCGAAGACATCTTCTCGATCTCGGGGCGTGGCACGGTGGTGACGGGCCGGATCGAGCGCGGCAAAGTGAAGGTGGGCGAGGAAGCCGAGATCGTGGGCTTCCGCGAGACCCGCAAGACGGTGGTCACGGGCGTGGAGATGTTCAAGAAGCAGCTGGATGAAGGACTGGCGGGCGACAATGCCGGACTGCTGCTGCGCGGCATCGCGAAGGAAGACGTGGAGCGCGGGATGGTGCTGGCCAAGCCGGGATCGATCACGCCGCACACGAAGTTCCGGGCCAGCGTCTACGTGCTGTCGAAGGAAGAGGGCGGCCGTCATACGCCGTTCTTCAAGGGCTACCGCCCGCAGTTCTACTTCCGCACCACCGATGTGACCGGCGTGGCGACTTTGCCGGCGGGTACGGAGATGGTGATGCCGGGCGACAACGTGGAGCTGGAAGTGGAGCTGATCACGCCAGTGGCCATGGAGAAGGGGCTGCGCTTTGCCATCCGCGAAGGCGGCCGCACGGTAGGCGCAGGCACCATCTCGGAAATCATCGCCTAGGACCGGCCGGTAGCCTGTAGCCGGTAGCGAAGGCAGCAAGTTAGCAAGTCAGCGGGATCGGAGAAGTCCTCCGGTCCTGCTGGCGAGAAAGATACGAACACCATGGTTGGACAGAGAATAAGAATCCGGCTGAAGGCTTACGACTACCGAGTGCTCGACACTTCGACGGGCGAGATTGTGGACACCGCGAAGCGCACCGGCGCGCAGGTGGCGGGGCCGATTCCGCTGCCGACGGTGAAAAACAAGTACTGCGTACTGCGTTCGCCCCACGTGGACAAGAAGTCCCGCGAGGCCTTCGAGATTCGCACCCACAAGCGGCTCATCGACATTCTGGAGCCGACGCAGCAGACGGTGGACGCGCTGATGAAGCTGGATCTGCCGGCCGGCGTGGACGTAGAGATCAAGGCGTTCGAGAAATAGGGACTGGCCGTCCAGGCGGGCGCGGCCTTCGGGCGCAAAGGCTGGAGACCAGAACAGACCTACAGTGACCGCAGAGGTTGCGCGGGCATGATGGGGGAGAGAAAAGACAATGGCAGTTACAGGAATTCTCGGTAAGAAGATCGGCATGACGCAGGTGTTCGATGAGAAGGGTGAAGTGCACCCCATCACCGTCCTGCAGGCCGGTCCGTGCGTGGTGACGCAGCTCAAGACCGCCACGAAGGACGGCTATGACGCCGCACAGATCGGGCTGGTTGAGTTCGTAAAAGCCTCGAAGGTAACGAAGCCGCAGGCGGGTCATTTTGCGAAGACCAACGTTGCGCCGGTGAGGATCCAGAAAGAAGTTGCGATCGAAACCGCGAAAACGGCTGCCGATGGCGACGCCGCGGTGAACAGCGTGAAAGCCGGCGATCGCGTACTGGTCGATATCTTTTCCGACGAGAAGTATGTCGATGTGACCGGTACCAGCAAGGGCCGCGGGTTTGCAGGCGTCGTTCGCCGGCATAACTTCGGCGGCGGTCCCAAGTCGCATGGCCATATGTTCCAGGTGCAGGGCTCGATCGGCGCGTCTTCGTTCCCGTCGCGCGTGTTTCCGGGACAGCGCATGCCGGGCCACATGGGCGTCGACAAAGTAACCGTCCGCAACCTGCGCATTCGCGGGATCGACGTGGACGAGAACCTGATCATGGTTGAGGGCGCAGTGCCGGGACCGCGTGACGGCTATGTGCTGATCTCCAAATCCAAGGCTCCGCCGCGCGAGCGTCGTGGATTTGCGGGCGCGGGCACGGTTGATCCGCTGAAGGCTTCGAAGAAGGCAAGCGGCAAAAAGAAATAACCAGCTAAGAACCGGTTAGCTAAGCAGCGGTCAGCTGATAATTCGGCTAGCTAAACAGCGGTGAGCGAGTTAGCTGCAGAAAGATACAAGACGATGGCAAACATTGACGTAGTGGATCTCGGAGGACAGAAGGTCGGCTCGCTGGAGCTGGCTGATGAGATCTTCGGGCAGGTCAACGAGGCGTTGCTGTGGGAAGCGGTGAAGCACTATCGTGCGGCGCTGCGCCAGGGCACGCATGCGACGAAGAACCGCAAGCTGGTCTCCGGGTCGGGCAAGAAACTGTGGAAGCAGAAGGGCACAGGCCGCGCGCGTATCGGATCGGTGCGGTCGCCGCTGTGGCGGCATGGCGGCACGGTACACGGGCCGGTGCCTCATTCCCACGAGTATGCGTTTCCGCGCAAGAAGCTGCTGGGCGCGCTGCGCTCGGCGCTGGCCGTGAAGCTGGCGGATGGCAAACTCACGGTGGTGGAGAGCCTTGAAGCGACGGAACCGAAGACGAAGCTGTATCGCGAGGCGCTGAACAGGCTTGAGGCGAAGCGGACGACGCTGCTGGTGGAAAACGGCCAGACGCTGGGACACAACCTGCTGAAGGGCGCGCGGAACCTCGAAGGCGTGGAAATGATGCTGAACAACGAGGTGCATGCTTACGATCTGCTGAAGTACGAGCGGGTGATCTTCTCGCGGCCGGCGATCGAGAAGCTGCAGGAATCGCTGATGAAGTCGCTGCCGAAGGGCAGGAAGGCGGAGGTGGCCTGATGCCGACGACCTATACAGTAATTCGCCGGGCGATGATTACCGAGAAAGCTCTCGCCGCCAAGGAAACCGAAGGCACGCTGGTCTTTGAAGTGGACGCGAAGGCGTCGAAGACCCAGGTGAAGCAGGCGGTCGAAGCGCTCTTCAAGGTGAAGGTGCATGCGGTGCGCACCGCGAACATGGTGGGCAAGGAACGCCGCCGCGGCAAGTTTGCCGGCTACCGTCCCGACTGGAAGAAGGCGTATGTGCGCCTGAAGGCGGGCGAAAAGATGCCGGACTACGTGAACAACCTCTGAGAAAAGCTGCCAGCGGCCAGTAGCCAGTAGCTGGCAGCAGGCAGGTAGCAGGGAAAGTTGAACAAGCCGGTAGCAGCGAAAAGCTGGCGGCTGGAAGCTAAGAGCTATAACGATGCCGATCAAGACATACAGACCGATCACACCGACGCTGCGGTTTCAGACCACGCTGGTGCGGGACGAGCTCACCACGGATAAGCCGTACAAGCCGCTGCTGGTAAACAAGCTGCGGACCGGCGGGCGCCGCAATGCGGGCGACATCACCATCCGCCATCACGGCGGCGGCCACAAGAAGAAGCTGCGGCTGATCGACTTCAAGCGCGAGAAGTACGGCGTGCCCGGCAAAGTCGCGACCATCGAGTACGATCCGAACCGCTCCTCCTTTATTGCGCTCGTCAGCTATGCCGATGGCGAGAAGCGCTACATCCTGCAGCCGGTCGGGCTGAAGGTTGGCCAGACGGTGATGAGCGGCCCCGAGGCCGACATCCTCATCGGCAACGCGCTGCCGCTCAAAAACATCCCCGCCGGCACCACGGTGCATAACGTGGAGCTGCGGCCGGGCAAGGGTGCGCAGATGGTGCGCTCCGCCGGAGCCTCGGCGCAGCTGGTGGCCAAGGAAGGCGACTACGCGCTGCTCAAGCTGCCTTCCGGCGAGACGCGCCGCGTGCTGATCGACTGCATGGCGACCATCGGACAGGTGGGCAACACCGATCACGAGAATGTCTCGATCGGCAAGGCTGGACGCAACCGCTGGAAGGGCATTCGGCCCACCAACCGCGGCGTCAGCATGAACCCCGTGGATCACCCGCACGGCGGCGGCGAGGGCAAGACTTCGGGCGGTCGTCATCCGGTGACCCCATGGGGCCAGCCGACTCGTGGCTACAAGACGCGGAACAACAAGCGGACCGATGCATTCATCGTTTCCCGCAGAAGCAAGTAAGGCAGCTAAAAAGCGGCTGGCTAAACTCCGGTCAGCTAACCCGCGGTTAGCTAAGAAGCGGTTAGCAGGAATCAGAAGTGACGAGGGATTGAGATGGCAAGGTCGACAAAAAAGGGCGCCTTCGTGGATGGGCACCTGATGGTGAAGATCGAGACGATGAACCGCGCGAACGACAAGAAGGTCGTGCGCACCTGGTCGCGCCGCTCGACGATCCATCCGGAAATGATTGGGCATACCATCGCGGTGCACAACGGCAAGAAATTTGTGCCGGTGTATGTGACAGAAAATATGGTGGGCCACAAGCTGGGTGAGTTCGCGGCGACGCGGACCTTCAAGGGCCACTCCATGAAAGCCGCCGAAACAACGGCAAAACCGAGGTAAAGCAGCAGCGAAGCAGCGGCCAGCTGAAAACCGGTGAGCGAAGAGCCGGTCAGCGCGTCAGCCACGAAGATGGGAAGGTCGGAGTAAGGGAATGCAAACAGAGACACGGGAATTCCGGGCCGAAGCGCGATTTCAGCGGGTGTCGCCGCAGAAGGCGCGGCTGGTACTCGATCTGATTAAAGGCCGGGGCGTCGAAGAGGCGCTGAACACGGTCGCGTTCACGAAGAAGGCGGTTGCTCCGCTGGTGGAGAAGGTGCTGCGTTCGGCGGTGCAGAATGCCAACCACCTCAGCCAGGAGCAGGACCTGGACGTGGATCTCGACAATCTTTACGTTAAGTCGGCCATCGCCAATGAAGGCCCGCGCATGAAGCGCATTCGCCCGGCTCCGATGGGTCGTGCGTACCGCTATCAGCGGCGGCTCTCGCATATCGTGATCGCGGTCGCGGAGCGGGCGCAGGCCAACGGGCTGGTGCAGCGCGTTGGAGAAGACGAGACCGGGCCGGCGAAGAAGGCCGCAGGGAAGAGAGCAGTGAAGAAGGCTCCGGCGAAGAAGGCGCCTGCCAAAAAGGCAGTTGCAAAGAAGCCGGCAAAGAAAGCCGCGGCAAAGAAGTCCGCGAAGAAGTAGCAGGGTGAATGGCGGAGCGAGCGCCGAGACCGCGCGAGCAAAGCCAGAGGGTTAGGACGAGAGCCGAAGGCGCGAAGTCATAACCCAAAGAGAGAGGATTACGAGATTATGGGACAGAAAGTCCATCCTTACGGATTCCGGGTCGGCATCAACAAGCCGTGGCGCTCGCGCTGGTTCGTGAGCCGCGACTATGACAAGCTGCTGGTCGAGGACGTTCACCTGAAGCGCGAGCTGAAGGAGAAGCTGAAGGCAGCAGGCGTCAGCTCCGTCGAAGTCGAGCGTCCGGGCAACAAGCTGCGGCTGATGATCCGCACCGCGCGTCCGGGCATCGTGATCGGCCGCAAGGGCGCCGAGATCGAGAAGCTGAAGGGCGAGCTGCAGAAGCGCACCAACCGCGACGTGTTCATCGACATTCTCGAGGTGAACAAGCCGGAGCTGGACGCGCAGCTGGTGGCGGAGAACATTGCGCTGCAGCTGGAAAAGCGCGTAGGCTTCCGCCGCGCTATGCGCAAGGCTGTGGATTCGGCGCTGCGTTTCGGCTGCAAGGGCATCAAGGTACGCGTCTCGGGCCGCCTGAACGGCAACGAAATCGCGCGTTCCGAGTGGTACCTGCAGGGCCGTCTGCCGCTGCACACGCTGCGCGCGGACATCGACTATGGTTTTGCCGAAGCACGCACGACCTACGGCGTGATCGGCGTCAAGACGTGGATTTATCGCGGAGATATCTACCAGCAGCGGCGGCGCGAGCCACAGGCTGCGGTCGGCACTTCGGTTTTCTAAAGGCAGTTGTTGGTTGTTAGTTCTTAGTTGTCAGCAGCCGGCCTTGTCGGCGTGAGCACCAGGAACCAGCAACCAGGAACTAGCAACTGTTTTTGAGGGTTTCGCAATGTTGATGCCAAAGAAAGTGAAGTACCGCAAGCAGCAGCGTGGGCGCATGCGGGGCAAAGCGTGGCGCGGCAGCGAGCTGTCGTTTGGCGACTACGGTCTCAAGGTCCTGGAGTGCGGCTATATCACCGACCGCCAGATCGAGGCGAGCCGCGTGGCCATGACCCGCTTCATCAAGCGCGGCGGCAAGATCTGGCTGCGTCTGTTTCCGGACAAGCCGGTGACCAAGAAGCCGGCCGAAACCCGTATGGGCAAAGGCAAAGGCGCGCCGGATCACTGGGTCGCGGTGGTTCGTCCGGGCCGGGTGCTGTTCGAGATGGAAGGCGTAACGCCGGAGATGGCGCAGGAAGCGATGCGTCTGGCCGCGCACAAGCTGCCGCTGAAGACAAAGTTCGTGCAGCGGCACGATGTCAAGGTCACGGTAGCCGCGAAGTAGTTGAGAGATTCGGGGCCACCCGGTTTCGGGATGGGCCGGAGAGAAGAGAAACGATGGAAGTGGAGAAGATTCGCAACCTGAGCGACGACGAGCTGGGGCTCGAGGAGCGCAAGACGGCGGAAGCGCTGTTTCGGCTGCGCTTTCAGATGAAGCTCGGGCAGACCGAGGGCGTGAAGAAGCTGCGCGAGCTGCGCAAGGATATCGCGCGCATCAAGACCATCGCCCGCCAGCGTGAGCTGGGCGTGCAGGGCGCCGCGCCGAAGGCTGAATCGACCGCGCCGGCGAAGCCCGCGAGGAAGAAAGCAGCGAAGCCTGCCCGCCGAAAGACGGCGAAGAAGACCACTGCACGCAGGAGCGGTGGGAAAGCCACGACGCGGAGATCGGCTCCGAAGCCGTCGGCCAACAAAAAGAAAGCGGCCAGGTCCGCGAGCGTAAAGAAGGGCTGAGTCATGAGCGATACAGCAACGGAAACCAAGCGCGAGGCGCGCCGCAACGAGAAGGTCGGCCAGGTGGTCTCGACGAAGATGCAGAAGACCATCGTGGTGGAAGTGGAGATGCGCAAGGCGCACGCCAAGTACAAGCGGATCATCCGCTCCACCCGCAAGTTCTATGCCCACGACGAGCAGAACACCGCGCGCGTCGGCGATATGGTGCGGATCCGCGAAACGCGGCCGCTCAGCAAGCTGAAGCGCTGGAACCTCGAAGAGATCCTGCGCCGCTCGGCTCTGGCCCAGGTGGAAGAAGCTGCGGCCGCCGCGAAGTAGCCGCGCAGCACAGGACGACCGCGCCCTGAGAGCGCGGCGAGGATAAGGAGAAATTGCCATGGCAGTGCAGATGAGAACGATGCTCGAGGTCGCCGACAACTCCGGCGCGCGCAAGCTGCAGATGATTCTGCCTCTGGGCGGCGCGAGCGGGCTGAAGGCAGGGCTGGGCGACGTGATCACAGCCGCCGTGAAGGAAGCTTCGCCCGACGGGCAGGTGAAGAAGGGCAAGGTGGTCAAGGCCGTGGTGGTGCGCACCCGCAAGGAAACGCGGCGGCGCGACGGCACCTACATCCGCTTCGACACCAACGCCGCGGTGCTGATCAACGATGCCGGCGAGCCGGTAGGGACCCGCGTCTTCGGTCCCGTGGCCCGCGAGCTGCGTGAGAAGAAGTTTCTGAAGATCGTTTCCCTCGCTCCGGAAGTTCTTTAATCCGGCCGCGAGAGCAGAGGACAGGTTATGGCGAGTTTGGATATTCAGCGCAACGACACGGTGCAGGTAATCTCGGGCAGCGATCGCGACAAGAAGGGCCGCGTGCTGCGCGTCTTTCCCGACGAGAACCGGCTGCTGGTCGAGCATGTTCGCGTGGTTAAAAAGCACCTGCGGCAGAATCCGCAGCGGCGGATCCAGGGCGGCATCGCGGAGCAGGAAGCTCCCATTCACCTCTCGAATGTGATGCTGGTCTGCCCCAGCTGCAATCAGCCCACCCGCGTGGGCCACAAGTTTGAAGGCGACGTGAAGGTGCGCATCTGCAAAAAGTGCGGTAACACCATAACGGCGAAGAAGAAATAAACGGGCTCGAAGCGCGTAGCCGGAAGCAAAAAGCTGCTGGCTACAAGCTTCCGGCTTCCAGCCTGAACAACCTCCGAAACGGTAGACGGCCCTGAAGCCAATCCGAGAGCGGAGAAGGGAACAGAGAAATGGCAGCGAGACTGAAAGAGAAGTACCACAAGGAAATCAAGGGCGCGCTCCAGAAGGAACTGGGGCTCGAGAACCCGATGGCGGTGCCGCGGCTCGAGAAGATCGTGCTGAACATGGGCCTCGGCGAAGCGACCCAGAACTCCAAAATGCTCGACCCGCTGGCTGCGGATCTGGCCGCGATCGCCGGGCAGAAGCCGGTCACCACACGCGCCAAGAAGTCCATCGCGGCCTTCAAGGTGCGTGAGAACATGCCCATCGGCGCCATGGTCACGCTGCGCGGCGACACCATGTATGAGTTCCTCGACCGGCTCATTTCCGTCGCTCTGCCCCGCGTTCGCGACTTTCGCGGCGTCTCCACGAAGAGCTTCGACGGGCGCGGCAACTACACGCTGGGCGTTCGCGACCAGCTCATCTTTCCGGAAATCGACTACGCGAAGGTCGAGAAGCTGAAGGGCATGAACATCACCATCGTGACCTCGGCTCAGGACGATAACTCGGCGCGCGCGCTGCTGCGGCAGTTCGGCATGCCGTTCCGCCAGACGGCGTAAGGCGAAGGGACGAAAAAGTTATGGCAACGACTGCAAAACGGGTAAAGGATGCGCGCAAGCCGAAGTTCAAGAGCCGCAAGCATAACCGCTGCAAGCTCTGCGGACGGCCGCGCGGTTTCCTGAGGAAGTTTGGTGTGTGCCGGCTCTGCTTCCGCGGACTGGCGCTGAAGGGCGAAATTCCTGGCGTGGTCAAGTCCTCCTGGTGAGGACTGCGCCGGGACTGGCCGTCCAGGCAGGCGCACTCCTGACGGAGTGCAACAACAAGTTCGGTCGAAGGCGAAAGCTCGAGGCCAGAAGACATTCCCGCTGGTTCTCCGCTCTGCAGGATGACCGGAGCGAACGGGGGATGAAGGAGAAACGATGAGTTTGACCGATCCGGTAGCGGATTTTCTGACGCGTATTCGCAATGCAATCCGCGCCCGTCATCAGAAGCTGGATGTTCCGGCCTCGAAGCTGAAGGCGGAGATTGCCCGCATTCTCAAGGAAGAGGGCTACATCTCCAACTTCAAGACCACCGAGGAGAATGGGCACGCGGTGCTGCGGGTCTATCTGAAGTACGGCGCGAACAACGAAGCCGCAATCCGCGACCTCGAGCGTATATCGCGTCCCGGCTGCCGGGTTTATGTCGGCCGCGACGAGATTCGCCGCGTACAGGGCGGTTTGGGCATCAGCATCATGACCACGCCGCGCGGAGTCATGACCGGCCGTCAGGCAAGGCGCGAAGGCGTGGGCGGCGAAGTTCTCTGCGAGATTTGGTAGGAACAGCTATTAGCCGTTAGCTGCTGGCTTCATCGGCTTGGGACGATGGAGCGTGGGGAGATGAATTGAGCCGACAGCTAATAGCTGGAGGCTGGAAGCTACCGGGCCCTGGCCCGGCGAGGCTGCAGTGGAACGGCGAGGCGCAAAGCACGCCGGGACTCGCAAGCCAATAAGGATCAGAAGATGTCACGAATTGGAAAGAAGCCGATTCCGCTGCCCACCGGAGTGAAGTACTCGGTGCAGGGCAACGTGGTGGTCGTCGAAGGCCCCAAGGGCAAGCTGGAGCAGACGATCCCCTCGGGCATTAAGCTCGAAACCCAGGACGGTCACATCAACGCGGTCCGCGAGAGCGACTCGCAGGCGGCCATTCACGGTCTGACCCGCGCGTTGGTTGCCAACGCCGTGGAAGGCGTGACCAAAGGCTGGACCCGGGATCTGGACATTGTCGGCATCGGCTACCGCGCCGAGCTGAAGGGCAAGAATACGGTCGTTTTCACCCTGGGCTATTCGCACCCCATCGAGTTTCCGCTGCCCACCGGCATCACGGCGACCATCGATCCCAAGCAGACGCGGGTGACGATCAGCGGCATCGACCGCCAAAAAGTTGGGCAGGTGGCGGCGGATATGCGCTCGCTGCGCAAGCCTGATCCGTACAAGAACAAGGGCGTCCGCTACTCCGACGAGCGCCTGAAGAAGAAGGTCGGCAAGACCGGCGCCAAATAGCTGGTAGCCGCTGGCCGGTAGCGTGTTCAAGCCGGCAACGATTCCGCTACGAGCTACTGACTACCGGCTACAGGCTGGAGAACAAACCGAACGGGGCCGCAGTGCGGCTCCGCTGTTAGGAAGGGAAGAACCATGATTCCGCTGAGGAAGAGAAACGAAATTCGGCAGCGCGTGCACACGCGCATTCGCCGCCGGCTGGCGGGCACCACGGAGCGGCCGCGGCTGAACATTTACCGCTCGCTGAACCACATCTACGCGCAGGTCATCGACGACGCGCAGGGCGTCACCGTGGTCTCGGCCTCGACCGTGGCGTCGAAAGTCAAGACCGGCGGCAACGTGGCGGCCGCCAAAGAGATTGGCAAGCTGATCGCCGAGCGCGCGAAGGAGAAGGGCATCAGCAAGGTGGTCTTCGATCGCGGCGGTTATCTGTATCACGGGCGCATCAAGGCGCTGGCCGATGCCGCGCGCGAAGCAGGATTAGAGTTTTAGGCGCGGCGCAGGCCGGGCAGAAGGAAATCAGGAAGCAGATGGCGACACTGAGAAAGAAACTGGATTCCGGGCAGTACAACCTGAAGGATCAGGTGGTAGCGATCAACCGCGTGACCAAGGTGGTCAAGGGCGGCAAGAACATGTCGTTCGCCGCACTGGTCGTGGTCGGCGATCCCGGCGCGGGCGTGGTTGGGTACGGCTCGGGCAAGGCGCGCGAAGTGCCTCAGGCGATCCGCAAAGGTATTGAGGCGGCCAAGAAAAACCTGGTCCGCGTCAACCTGACTTCGACCACCATTCCGCACCAGGTGCTGGGCCGCTTCGGCTCCGGACAGGTGCTGCTTAAGCCCGCTCCCGAGGGCACCGGTGTGATCGCCGGCGGCGCGGTGCGCGCGGTCATGACCTCGGCGGGCGTGCAGAACGTGCTGACCAAGAGCCTCGGCACGGCCAACCCGCACAACGTGATCAAGGCGACCTTCGATGCGCTGGTGCAGCTGCGCGATCGCAACGAAGTCGCGGCCATGCGCGGCAAGACGGCGCAGGAGATCTAAGATGGCTGAGACCACGGCAAAAATTCGCATTCAGTACTTCCGGTCCATGATCCAGGCGCCGCTGAAGCACAAGAAAGTCATTAAGGGCCTGGGCTTCACCCGCCTCAACCAGATCGTCGAGCGCGAAGACACGCCCTCGATCCGCGGCATGGTGAGAACCGTGCCGCATCTGGTCAGGATCGTGGACTAGCCGTCCAGGCAAACGCGCCCTTCGGCGCAAAAAAAACATGCGAGTCGCCCGGTGCAAGCCCGGGCGGCGTTGAGCGAGGACACCATGAATCTTTCCAATCTTCGAGCGCCAAAGAAGGCGAATCGCAACAAGAAGCGCATTGGGCGCGGTATGGGCTCCGGAACCGGCAAGACCTCCGGCCGCGGCCACAAAGGGCAGGGATCGCGGTCGGGTTCGAGCCTGATGCGCGGTTTTGAAGGCGGCCAGATGCCGCTGCACCGCCGCCTCCCCAAGCGCGGCTTCACCAACATCTTCCGCACCGAATATACAGTCGTTAACCTCGGCCGCATCGCGGAGCTGGGGGAGACCGATCTGAGCCTCGAAAAGCTGACCGAACTGGGTCTGCTGAAGAAGCGCGGCGAGTTGCTCAAGGTGCTCGGCAACGGTGAACTGACCGTCGCCGTCACCGTCCAGGCGCACAAGTTTTCGAAGTCCGCACAGGAGAAGATCGAGAAGGCCGGCGGCAAGGCGATCGTGGTCGGCGGCGTTGCCGCTGACGGCACGAAATCGGAAGCTCGCAGCCGATAGTCTGCCGCGGTGTCCTCCCGGTACCGGAGTTACCTGCTTCTGGCTAATGGCTGCCGTTGACAGCGTATGATGAGAGCACCATCCCATGTTTGAGAAGTTCCTGAACATCTTCCGCGTCCCCGACCTGCGCCGGCGTGTCCTGTTCACGCTCGGGATTCTGGCCGTCTACCGCCTTGGCGCCCACATCACCACCCCCGGGGTGAACGTCGCCGCACTGGAAGCCTTTTTCAACCAGCAGGCCGGCTCCTCGCTCGGCCTGGTCGACCTGTTCAGCGGCGGCAATCTGCGCCGTCTCACGGTCTTCGCGCTGGGCATCATGCCGTATATCACGGCGTCGATCATCTTCCAGCTCCTGACCGTGGTCTATGAGCCGCTGGCCAAGCTGCAGAAAGAAGGCGAGCTGGGCCGCCGCAAGATTACCCAGTGGACCCGCTACGTCACCGTGGGCCTCGGCATCGTGCAGTCGGCCGCCATTGCCATCACCCTGCAGAACTCCTCCGGCAATCTGGTGCTGGATCCGGGTATCAGCTTCGTCCTGATGACCATCCTCACCCTCACCACCGGCACCACCTTCGTGATGTGGCTGGGCGAGCAGATCACCGAGCGCGGCATCGGCAACGGCATGAGTTTGCTGATCTTCGCCGGCATCGTGGTCGGCCTGCCGCGCGGCATTGAGGACCTGGTCACCACCGCCCGTTCGGAGCGCTTCGGCGTCTTCACCGTGCCCGCCCTCATTCTGCTGGTCATCGGCATGATCGCGGTGGTGGCGTTCATCGTCTTCGTCGAGCGCAGTGAACGCCGCATTCCGGTGCAGTACGCCAAGCGCATCGTGGGTCGGCGCCTCATGGGCGGCCAGTCCACCCACCTGCCGCTCAAGGTCAACTCCGGCGGCGTCATGCCCATCATCTTTGCGGCGTCGGTGCTCTCCGTGCCCATGCTCTTCCGGGCTTCGAACTTCGTACGCAACAGCGCGTGGCTGTCGCGCACTTTCGACGCGCTCGGCGCCGGCGAGCCGGCCTACGAACTGCTGTACATGATCGCGATCGTCTTCTTCGCTTACTTCTACATCTCGATCGTGTTCCGCCCCGACGACATCGCCGACAACATGCGCAAATACGGCGGATTTATCCCCGGCATCCGGCCCGGCCGCCGCACCTCGGACTTCGTGAACGAGATCCTCACCCGCATCACCATGGTGGGCGCGATCTACCTGATTATCGTGGCCATTATTCCGCAGCTGATGATCAGCGGTATCCACCTCAATCACCTGTGGCTGGTCGGCAGCTTCTTTGAAGGCCTGCCCTCCTGGGTGACCAACGGCATGGGCTTTAACTTCTACTTCGGCGGCACCTCACTGCTGATCGTCGTCGGCGTGGCCATGGATACCGTCAACCAGATCGAGTCGCAGCTCATCATGCGGCATTACGAAGGCTTCTCGCCGAAGAGCGGGCGCATTCGGGGAAGACGGGCATGGTAACGGCGGTGGCTGCAGCGGATGTGCAGGGCGAAAAACGAACCTCACTCCAGGTGAAACCAGGGCCGATTCTGCTGCTGGGCGCCCCGGGCGTAGGCAAGGGGACGCAGGCCAAAGAGCTGATGGCGAAGTGGGGCATTCCCCAGATCTCCACCGGCGACCTGCTGCGCTACCATCGCGACCTCGGTACGCCTCTGGGCCGTGAGGCGAAGCAGCTCATGGAGCAGGGCAAGCTGGTTCCCGATGAGCTGGTGAACCAGATGGTCGCCGAGCGCCTGAAGCAGCCCGACGCCCGATCCGGATACATCCTGGACGGCTATCCGCGCACCCTGGGCCAGGCCCACTGGCTCGATCAGCACATTGCCGGCGACCCCTCCGCGCTGCCGGTGATTGCTGTCAGCATCCTGGTCAGCTATAATCAGTTACTGCGCCGTATTACCGGGCGGCGCACCTGCCCAGTCTGCGGGACGATTTACAACATCTACCTGCAGCCGCCGAAGGTCGATGAGAAGTGCGATCTGGACGGCACCCCTCTGGTGCGGCGTTCCGACGATACCGTGGAAGTCTTCGAGGAGCGGATGCGGACCTACGAGACGCAGACGGCTCCCGTAGTGGAGCATTACCGTGCTCTCGGGCGGTTCGCGGAAGTGGATGGCGAAAAGCCGGTGAACGATGTCGCGGCAGAAGTGGTCGCCGCGGTGGTCCGCCTGAGGAGCTAAACAGGTGGCCATTACCATCAGAACGCCGCAGGAAATTGAAAAGCTGCGGCACAGCGGGCAGGTCGTGCGGGAAGTGCTCGATCAGGTCCGCGCAGCAGTAAAGGCGGGCGCCACGACTCTGGATCTGGAGCGGGTGGCCGTCGACAGGATGAAGGAACTGGGGGCGACCCCGGCGTTCAAGGGATACCAGGGGTATCCCTGTGTGCTGTGCACCTCGATCAACAACGAAGTGGTGCATGGTATCCCCTCGGCGGAACGGAAGCTGCACGACGGCGACATCGTTTCGATCGACACGGGCGTGGTGATCGACGGCTATTACGGCGATTCGGCCATCACGGTCGCGGTAGGGGAGAAGGTGGCGGCGAAGACCAGGAAGCTGCTGGAAGTGACCGAAGCGTCGCTGGCCAGCGCGATCCGCGAAGTCAAACCCGGCGCTACGCTGGGCGATGTGGGCGCGGCGGTGCAGGCGGTGGTCGAAGCCGAAGGGTTTAGTGTGGTACGCGATTTTGTGGGTCATGGCATAGGGACCCGGCTGCACGAGGATCCGCAGGTGCCGAACTTCGGCACGCGCGGCCACGGGCAGAAGCTCAAAGCCGGCATGGTGCTGGCGATCGAGCCGATGGTGAATGCGGGGCGTCCCGGCGTGCAGGTGTTGAAGGATGGCTGGACCGCGGTTACGCAGGATGGAAGCTGGAGCGCACATTTCGAGCACACCGTTGCGGTGACTGACGAAGGCGCTCTGGTGTTGACGCAATAGGAAGGTTAAATCGAAGTTAAGGATATCGATTGTCGAAGGAAGACGCGATTGAAGTCATGGCAACCGTTCTCGAGACGTTGCCGAATGCGATGTTCAAGGTGAAGCTCGAGAGCAGCGGCGGGCACGAGGTGCTGGCCCACGTATCCGGGCGTATGAGGAAGAACTTCATCCGCATTCTTCCCGGCGATCGGGTCGCGGTGGAATTGAGTCCGTACGATCTGAACCGCGGACGCATTGTGTATCGGTACAAATAGCTATTAGCTTTTAGCTGCTAGCTGTTAGCGGGGGCGATGACGATCCCATGCCCCGGTGGCCACAAAACGAGCTAATAGCTAAATGCTAGCGGCTGGAAGCTGAGGTTTCTTATGAAGGTTCGTGCATCGGTTAAAAAGATTTGTGACAAGTGCAAGATCATCCATCGCCGCGGTGTGGTGCGGGTGATCTGCGAAAACTCGAAGCATAAACAGCGCCAGGGATAAAGGCAGCCGGTAGCAGGAAGCTGGTAGCTCATAGCTACAGGCTACTGGCCGATTGGAGAGTCGAGCTTCCTCACTCGTGAGAAGCAGGGGCTAGTTAGCCATAAAGGCTTGCGATGAACCCCGAGATTCAACCCGGCACGCCATAAACAGCAGGCCGGGAATCAGGCTCTCACCACTCCGGTACGAGATTCGGCCGGAATAACCGCTCCGGGCAGCGTCATAGCCGGGAGCATCGTGAAGGACACTGTATGGCACGTATTGCAGGCGTCGATCTTCCCCGCAACAAGCAGGCGAGAATCGCGCTGACGTACATTTACGGCATCGGCAACCCGCGCGCTCTGAAGATTCTGGCCGCGGCGGGCGTCGATCCGTTCAAGAAGATCCAGGACCTCGGTGAAGACGAGGTCAACCGCATCCGTCAGGTCATCGAGGAGCAGGGCGATGTGGAAGGCGATCTCCGCAAAGATGTGAACATGCACATCAAGCGGCTGGTCGACATCCAGTCGTACCGTGGTCTGCGCCATCGCCGCGGCCTGCCCACGCGCGGCCAGCGCACCCATACCAATGCCCGCACCCGCAAGGGTCCGCGTAAGGGCACGGTGGCCAACAAGAAGAAAGCGACGTCGAAAACCTAATGGCAAAAGAACAGCAAAAAACCGCTGCCGGCAAGACCGGCAAGGCCGCCAGAAACAAGAAGTTCAAGAAGCGCGAGCGTCGCAATGTGCCGTTCGGTCTGGTGCACATTCAGGCCTCGTTCAACAACACCATCGTCACCATCACCGACCAGCAGGGCAACACCCTTTCGTGGAAGAGCTCGGGCTCGCTCGGCTTCCGCGGGTCGCGTAAGGGCACTCCCTTCGCGGCGCAGCAGGCGGCCATGAACGCGGCCAACATGGCACGCGATCAGGGCGTCCGCTCGGTGGATGTCCGGGTCAGCGGACCGGGTTCCGGCCGCGAATCCGCGGTGCGCGCGCTGGCCGCTGCCGGCATCGAGGTGCGCTCCATTCGCGACGTCACCCCGATCCCGCACAATGGCTGCCGTCCGCCCAAGAGAAGGCGCGTCTAGACGCGCCAGCTTCCAGCCGCCAGCTCCTGTCTTTAGCTGAGGCACGGGTGGGGTAAACTAAAGGGGTGGGCCGAGATCTCGGCTCACCCTGCAACAAACGAGCTAACAGCTGGAAGCTAAGAGCTGACGGCTGTAGTTCCTGGACCGGGAGGAAAGGGCTCTGCCCCGTAAACCGGTCGGCCTCTGAATCAAGGAGAATGCATTGGCACGTTATACCGGAGCCGTTTGCCGCCTTTGCCGTCGCGAAGGCATGAAGTTATTCCTCAAGGGCGCGAAGTGTTTCAGCGACAAGTGTCCCATTGAGAAGCGCAATTTTGCGCCTGGCCAGCATGGCCGCGACCGTAAGGCCAAAATCGTTGGCTACGGTCTGCAGCTGCGCGAGAAGCAGAAGGCGCGCCGCATCTACTTTGCCCTCGAAGGGCAGTTCCGTGACTACTACGAGAAGGCTGCGCGCACGCCCGGCGTCACCGGCGAACTGCTGCTGCAGCAGCTGGAGCGGCGTCTGGACAACGTGACCTTCCGCCTCGGCTTCGCCAGTTCGCGGCGTCAGGCGCGTCAGCTGGTCCGCCACGGCCACGTCGAAGTGAACGGACGCAAGGTCAACATCCCTTCGTTCCAGGTGGGTGTGGGCGACGAGATCAAGATCCGCGCCAACAGCGAGAAGCTGACCCTGGTGGAGAGCTCGCGCGAGTTTGCCAGCCATCAGCCGGCGCCCTCGTGGCTCAGCTCCGAACCGAACTCGCTGAGCGGCAAAGTGCTGGCGCTGCCGAGGCGCGAAGACATCAACCTGCCCGTCAACGAGCAGCTGATCGTGGAACTGTACAGCAAGTAAGCTGGAAGCAGGAAGCTGGTAGCCAGGCACATGTGCTAACGGCTACAGGCTTCCGGCTGCCGGCTCGCAGTAACTGAATCAACGCCGCAAGGCGCAAATCAACGATGGAGTAAAACGGCACAGCCGCTGCAAAATGCTTCGCGGCGCTCGCTGTGCAGAGGATAATCGACATGCTTTGGAGAGGATTTCAAAAACCCAAGCGTCTGGCCGTGGACACGGAGACGCTCACCGAAAAATACGGCAAGTTCAGCGCGCAGCCATTCGAGCGCGGCTTCGGCACCACCATCGGCAACGCTCTGCGGCGTACGCTGCTGTCCTCCATTGAGGGCGCGGCTGTCACCGCCGTTCGCATCGAGGGTGTGCTGCACGAGTTTCAGTCGATTACCGGGGTGGTTGAAGACGCTACCGATATCGTGCTGAACCTGAAGCAGATTCCGTTCAAGCTGAACGGGGACGGGCCGAAGGCGCTCTACCTGAATGCGGAGCAGCCGGGAATCGTCACCGCCGGCATGATCGAGGCCGACGGCGACGTTGAAATTCTCGACAAGGATGTCTATATCGCCACCGTCAGCGAAGGCGGGCGGCTCAGCATGGAGATGCGGCTGAAGCGCGGCCGCGGCTACGTCTCCGCCGACAAGAACTTCGACTCCGACCTCGGCATCGGCTTCATTCCGGTGGACTCGGTCCACTCGCCGGTGCGCAAGGTCAACTTCACCGTGGATGCGGCGCGTCTCGGTCAGATCACCGACTACGATAAGCTGACCATGGAAGTGTGGACCAACGGCTCGGTGCTGCCGGCCGACTCCATCGGCCTCGCGGCCAAGCTGCTCAAGGATCACATGAGCATCTTCATCAACTTCGAGGAAGAGATCGAAGCCGAAGGCCACGCCGAAGAGGGTCGCGTCCAGCTCAAGAACGAGAACCTGAACCGTTCCGTCGAAGAGCTGGAGCTGAGCGTGCGCAGCTACAACTGCCTGAAGAACGCCAACATTCAGACCATCGGCGAGCTGGTGCAGAAGACCGAAGCCGAGATGCTGAAGACCAAGAACTTCGGGCGCAAGTCGCTGAACGAGATCAAGGAAATCCTCGCGCAGATGGGCCTGTCGCTGGGCATGCGGATCGACGAGCAGGGCAATGCGGTTCCCGGACCGACCTCGGTCCTGCCCGCCGCGCAGCTCGCCGCCAGCTACAGCCGCTACGACGACGACGAAGACGAGGGCCTGGATTCGGATCTTCCGATTCAGCCCGAAACCGAGAACTTCTAAAGCAGAGCACGGGGCTCAGAGCGCAGGGAACAGCAAGACCTTCGCTCTGAGTACCTTCTGCAGATGAACTGAAATTGACTTTTAGATCGCGGCTGAGCGCAACATCCTGAGCTCTGAGCCCTGATACAGGAAGAGAAACGCCATGCGTCATCGCAATGCAGGTTACAAGCTGGGACGGAACACGAGCCATCGGCGCGCGCTGCTGCGCAACCTGGTCACGTCCATCCTTCTGGAGGATCGCGTCCAGACCACCGTGGCCAGGGCTAAAGCTGCTCGGCCGCACGTCGAAAAGCTGATCACCCTCGGCAAGAAGGGTGACCTCCATTCCCGCCGCCAGGCGCTTGCGTACCTGCAGACCGGCGAGGCCGTTACCCGCCTCTTTGATACCGTCGCGCCCCGCTACGGCGATCGCAATGGCGGCTACCTCCGCATCGCTCGCGCCGGCTTCCGTCAGGGTGATGGTGGAGAGAAGGCCATCATCGAGCTGGTCGACGCCGAGCAGGTCCTCGACGAGAAGCGCCAGAAGCGCGCCGAAGCGCGTGCCAAGCGCCGCGAGGAGATGCAGAAGGCCATGGCCGAGCAGGAAGCCGCAGCCGGCGAAGGCGGCGAAGAAAAAGCCTCCTAAGCCACTCCAGCTTCATTTTCTTGAAGGCACATCCCCATCGCAGGGATGTGCCTTTCTATTTCCGGACTCGGAAATTGTCCTTCAACACGGTCCGATGAACGCCTTTCCTCATGACGCAGCCAATCCATCAAGGGATTGGCTGCACATAGCTGCTGTTGGTCAGGGCACAGTATTTGCAGAAACGGATAGAATCCGCATCGTGCCATACACGGTCGAAGTAAGGCAGGTTCCCGAACAACCGATCGCCGTCGTGCGCGGCCGCGCGACTATGGCGAATTTCCCCGTCAGGATCCGCGAATTGTTTGATCAGTTCTACACGGGCTTCCAGGGCAAAGGAGGCCTGAACGTGGTGCTTTACCATGATGTTGGCGTCGCTGGCGAGTTCGAGATCGCATGCGGCGTTCAGCTCGTGCAGGGCGGCAATGCTGTGACTCCTGCGGGCACTGTCGCGACCACCGCCTATTGGGGTCCTTACGATCAAATGAAACCTGCTCACGCGGCGATTCATGCATGGACTCGTGAAAACGGCCGGCGGTTCGCCGGGCCATCATGGGAGGTCTATGGACACTGGAGCGACGATCCCGCGAAGCTTCGCACGGATATCTTTTATCTCCTCTCCTTGTCGGAGGCGGAGACTTAATAGCCGGAGCTCGTTCCCTGACCTTTTACTTTTCCGCAAAGACAGACAGGACCATCACAGGGTATCGACACGCACCTGCTTCTCGACTTCGTATTCCTTCTGGTGCTTCAGGCAATATTGCGCCCAGGGAATCTCGCGCAGGCGTTTTTCGCTGATCGGCCGGTGATCGGCGAGGCATCGTCCGTAGCTGCCGTCATCGATTCTCCTGAGCGCGTCCCGCACCTGCTGCAGCAAATCCCAGTCGGCGTCCGCCACCCCGAGTTCCTCGCTTTTCACCTCATCGACCACGCTTTCGTCGCCCACATCGTGCACCGCTTCGTCGCTGACCTGCAGGGCATCCTGGCGGGCTCGTTCGCGAACCGCGAGGATTCTGCGTTCCTTCTCGAGCAGAAGCTGCCTGAACTCCTCCAGATTGCGCTCGTCGCCCCTGGTTGACATCGCTGGCTCGGTGTCCTGTGACATGGTTCACCCCGTGCATCGCTTGCACCTATTGTGACGCCTGCGGCCATCCGCCGTCCATGCAGCCGAAGGCCTACGCGAGGATGGGTGTTGAGATTGTGTTCCCGCATTACCGCGGCTGCACGTCCACGGCCTCGCTCAGATTAAGCGTCTTCTGATTCGTGACCTGCACCTTGAGCCCGCGTGCCAGATAGGGCGCGATCACCTCCGGCCGCTCCCAGTCCAGCGACCACCCGCCCTCAATCGCTACCAGCGTGTAATTGCCCGGGAAGACGCGATACAGCGTGAAGCTGCCGTCGGAGTCGCTCTGATCCATGCGATCGAGATCCCGGTTGGGCTTCGCGCCCGCGGGCACCAGCAGAACCAGCGCACCGCCCCACCCTTTACCGCCGCTCCGCGCGAATCCGTTCACCGTCGTCGATCCGCTCACCAGTGTGGCCGCGAACAGCACCGAACTGTCGCCGACGGTGATCGTGTTCCCGTTGGTCTCCGCGCCCGTCGCTGCCATCTGCACCACCGCGACATCCGGCATCGCCGGCGTAACGGTATACGTTCCCGGAGCCACTGCCGGAAAGCTGAACATGCCATCCGTCCCCACCGAGGTTGTGGGGCCGCCCGGTTGCTGGGCGCGCTGCAGCGTCAGCACCGTACGCTCCGGCAGCTTGCCTCCCGTTGCCATCGCCACTTTGCCCGTAACACTCACGGTGCTGGCCGCCGGCGGCAGATCGATCGACTGATCGCCGGTGATGTCGACGCTGCCATGCGTCCGCTCATCGCCCTGAGAATCGAACCGCTCGAGATCGTAGTGCCCCGGCGCCAGTCCCCCGATGTCCGCGACCACCGGCCCGCTGTGCGAGCCCATGACCGAGACTCCGTTGAGCGCCACCGGCTGCTCCGACCCAAAGACGTCACGGGCAATCTGCGGCATGTTGAAGCCGCGCCGCGATTCACCGCCTCCCGGAATCCGCATCTGAATGTGAATCGCCGGCACCGCGTGGAGGGAGACGTTGATCTGCAGATGGTCGCCCGCCTGGACCGGAATCGGGGTCGCCCCATCCGAGTCGGTGGCGTTCGCGTAAAAGGTCATCGGATACGCAACATCGAGCGCCGCGTGCGGCTGCTGATCGACGGGCAGGGGATTGCCCTGATCGTCGGCCTTTGGCTGCGGATGCACGGCGTACCACGGAGCAGCCGATACCGCTACAAAGTAGACGCCCGGTCTGCGCCGCGTGAATTCATACGCCCCGGTATCATCGGTGGTCTGCGTTCCCACCTGCATCACTTTGCTCGTCGGGCCGCTGCGATCTTCACGATACAGCGTCACCTGCGCGTCTTCGACCGCCTCGCCGGAATCGTCGGTCACCGCCCCGCCGATCACGCTCTCCGGCATGAGACGAAACTGCAGCCCGTGGGAATCTGCGCCCGCGCCCACCACCACACCCGTGAAATACCCGCCCTCATGTTCCTGATACGCCGACGGCAGATAGCCGCGCCGCGCCGCATCCAGCCGATACTTGCCCGGCGACAGATTGCTGAAGCGAAATCCTCCGCCCGGACCGGTCACCATCACCGCAATCTGGCTCTGCTGCTGGCCGGCCGTCGACAGCGTGACCTCCGCCCGATCCAGCGGTGCGCCACCGGCGCTCAGCATCAAGCCGTCGATGCTGCCGGCGCCGGTTTGCGCGGGAAGCGACAGCGCCCACCCAGCCAGCAGAGCGAGCGTAGCCAGACGCATCATTCGCTGCTCTCCACGTGGATCACGTCCAGCTGCACGTTGGCCGTTCCATTCGCATCCACCGTCACCGTCGAGCCTTTGCCGGCCCACGCGGCCATCCCCTCCGGCGAGTGGGCGTCGATATCCTGCTGCGTATCGCACGCCACGACGCGATAGGAACCCGGCGCCACATGATAGAAGGAGAACTGTCCGTTATCGTTGGGCATCAGATCCTGCACGCTGGCGGAGCTGGGAAACAGGGGAATGGCATAGACCCAGACTTGCTTTTCTTCCCCCACGGTGTTTCCGCCTGCTGGCTGATTTATCTGACCGGCGATGTTGCCCACGTCATCGCGCAGGGTTACCTCGATGGGGGCCAGTGAACTCCCCGGGCTGACCACCACAGGATTGCTGGCCAGATTCGTCCCGCCCATCGTGATCGAGCTGATATACGCAGGCGGATACGGATTCGCCATGACCCAGAAGCGGCCGGCCGCAAATACCATCAGTTCCCAGGAGGATCCGTCCCCAGCCCGCCGCAGGCCGCCGCCTGCTCCCATCCCGCCCGCTATCGCGTCCTCGGCCGAGAGAGCGAGGCTGATCCCCGCACCCGATTCCACCGGCTGTCCGCCATTCGAGGCCGTGAATTCGCGATGGATAATGACGGGAATGTGCGGGATCGGCACGATGCTGATGGCAAAAGTGACCGGGGCGCCCGTGACCTGAAAATCGGTGCGACCCCACGACTGACCGCGTCCGTAAACGCGTGCTTCCAGAGTCCACGCCCCGCTGGGCACATTGGCATGCACCAGCCCCGTCCGCCGGTCGAAGCGCGCCGGTATGTAGGTGGGGCGGCCGCCGCTGTCAAGGATCTGAAAGTTCGAAGCAGAATCCTCTTCCGAGCTCCGCACCAGCGCAGTCACCGCAAAAAACTGCTGCCGCGTCAGTGTAAAGTCCGCTTCGCCCTGCTGGCCTGGAGCCAGGGCGAGCACACCTGCAGACGATGGATCCGTCACTCCGGGGTAATACAGTGCGGGATAACCCCAGACCGGACCGCTCACCTCTTCTGTGCCCTGCGGCCGATCGAGCGAGGGACGGGTGTAGATCATGTACCGCCCGGGCGGCAGATCACCCAGGCGGAAGCTGCCATCGCTGCGAGTGTCGGTGTTGCCGCCCATCACCCAGCGGGTGCGGCCCTCCTCCACCTCCTGCCGGTACACGGTCACATGAATCCCGTCTGCCGGATCGGCCGTCGAGAGCGTAACCGTCCCCACAATCGTCACCGCAGGCGTCACGCGAAAAGTGAGGCTCGGCATATCCGGGCCCACCACAATGCGGTGCGGCGGAGCCATGCGCCTCGGGATCGCTCCATGGATGCTGTAGCTGCGCGCGCCCGAGCCGAATCCAACATAGCCAGGCTTGCGCACGGAGACCATGTACATTCCGGCCGGCAGATTGTCGAAGGAAAATTGCCCGTCGCCGCCAGTGAGCACCGCGTACTCTTCGTTCAGATTCACCAGGGCGCGCGCCACCGGCTGCCCGGTCGTGGCGTTCACCACAGCTCCGCGCACTGCATATCCCCCACTGCTGCCCGCGGCGCTCTCCTGCCCATGGATCAAAGGCGCGGCCAGAAACAGCGCGATCAGCAGGAGTCGCGGCAGCAGTTGAGATACGCGAGGCACCGGTAGTATTCTCCTTCCCCGCGCAGAAAAAGCCAATCCATCTTTGGCCGAAGACCGGACCGTATCCCGAGCCCACGCCTGCTGGCGAGCTCTCCTCCGCGGCGCGCTCAATTCACGAAACTGTAACCGACTCTGCGTATCCCTCCCGCTATAGTTCCTGCTATGTCCGCTGAACCCCTGATGCTGGAAAGCGTTCCTGGACAGGCTCCCGGCAGCCGCGTCCTGCGCCTGATCGGGCCGCTGACCATTCATAACCTCTTCGAATTTCAAAGCACGCTGCGTGCCGACCCTCCCGCCGCTCTCATCCTCGATCTGAGCAACGTCCCCTATATGGACTCCGCGGGCATGGGTTCCATCATCAACTACTACGTATCCTGCCAGCGTCACGGACGCAGGCTCATCGTCGCCGGCGTCAATGGCCGTGTGCTCGAGCTCTTCGTCATGACCAAAGTGGTGGGGCTGCTCACCATAGTTCCCAGCGTGGCTGCCGCCGAGCAGGCCCTCTGAACGGCCTGCCCCTCCACTCACCCACATCCTCCGCCCGATCGTTCATCCTTCAACTCCCCTGAAGTGAGCTACTTGCGAGGATACGGCGGCATCTCCCGATTTTGCTTGACACTATTGCAAATCGCGATAGACTGATTGCGATTTGCAATAAGACCCATGAAGCTCGGCGAAAAACTCCGTTACCTCAGGGAAGTGGAAGGCAATCTCCGCGGCCTCGATCGCTCCATGAGCCAGCAGGAGCTGATGCGCGCCATCCGTGAAGAAACCGGCGCGTCCCTCAGCCAGAGCTACCTCTCGCAGATCGAGAGCGGCGCGCGCCCGCACATGACAAACACCACCCGCCAGGTGCTGGCGAAATTTTTCAAGGTGCATCCCGGCTACCTGGTCGACGACCCGGAGGGCTACCACGTCGAGCTGCAAAGCGACGCGCGCGCCCTCGAAGACAAGCTCGATCTGTGGCTGATCAGCGGTGCGGAGCGCTTCCGCCGCGATCCCGAACTGCGCCGGGCGCTGCTGGCTGTGTCGCGCCACGGCGACTCGCGCCGCTGCCTGCTGCTCCTGCAGTCTGTCATCGACACGCCGGGCCTGGTCGATCGCCTCTTCGATGTGTTGCATTCCCCCGAGAAATCCAGCGCGGCGCCAACCGTACCGGCTCGCTTCCCGACGTCTGCGGCCGCTCTGCCGCCGGTTGCGCCTGCGCCATCGCCAACTGCTCGTCCCGCCGTTCGCAAACGGAGCAGGGAGAACGCGCAATGACTACTTTCTATCTCATCTGTTTCACCCTCGGACTCTCGCTCACGGTGCTCTCGGCGCTCGGTGTGTTTACACATCTGCACTTCGGCCACGTGCATCTGCACCTGCACCCCGCCCACGGCGTCGGACAGGCGCATATTCCCGCACCGGGACCGCACGGCGGGGCAATGAAGTCCAGCATC
The DNA here is from genome assembly GCA_963825195.1 of uncultured Acidobacteriota bacterium. Lineage (GTDB taxonomy): Bacteria > Acidobacteriota > Terriglobia > Terriglobales > Acidobacteriaceae > Palsa-343. Next base: position 1,935,184 of record CAWGSD010000001.1, on the reverse strand, counting down.
AGCCCCGTGAACGGCTTCACGCTCGCCGCGTTTCTCTGCTGGTTCGGCGGCTGCGGGTACCTGCTCGCGCGCAGTCATGACTTCGGGATGTTCGTGGTGCTGGCGCTGGCCACCATCACCGGCCTCGCCGGAGGCGCGATTCTGTTCTGGTTTCTGGTGCGTGTGTTGCTGCCCCACGAACACGAGCTGACCGCGGCCGACACCGCGACCGTCGGCGCTCTCGGCCTCGTCTCCGCGCCCATCCGCGATGGCGGCACCGGAGAGATTCAGTTTTCGCAGAACGGCGCTCGCCGTTTTGCCCCCGCGCGCAGTGATGCAGGCGTGGCGCTTCCGCGCGGCACTGAAGTTGTCGTTATGCGCTACGAACAAGGCATCGCGTACGTGCAGCCCTGGGACGAGCTCTCAGGCGAACTGTCAGGCGAGTTTTCGGGCCAACCCTCCGCCGCCGCGATTGCCTCCACCTCAACCCACAGCGGTAACGCTCCTGATGGAAAGGATCAGGCGTTATGACGAACACTGTCGTTGTCATTGTCGGACTCTGTTTGCTGGCCTTTATCCTGCTGGCCGGCATGTTAGCCAGAATGTTTCGCAAAGCCGGACCCAACGAGGCCATCGTCGTCTTCGGATTCCGCGGCCCCCGCGTCATCAAAGGACACGGCACCATCATCTTCCCCATGGTGGAAAGCTGCCGTGAGCTCTCGCTCGAGCTGATGTCCTTCGACGTCGCGCCGCAGCAGGATCTCTATACAAAGCAGGGTGTCGCGGTCACTGTCGAAGCGGTCGCGCAGATCAAGGTGCGCAGCGATCAGGAGTCGATCCTCACCGCGGCCGAGCAGTTCCTGACCAAGACGCCGCCGCAGCGCGAAGGCCTCATCCGCCTGGTGATGGAAGGACATCTGCGCGGCATCATCGGCCAGCTCACCGTGGAGCAAATTGTGAAAGAGCCGGAGATGGTCGCCGACCGCATGCGCTCTACCTGCGCCGATGACATGAGCAAGATGGGCCTCGAGGTCGTCTCCTTCACCATCAAGGAAGTCCGCGACAAGAACGAGTACATCTCCAACATGGGCCGCCCCGACATCGTCCGCATCAAGCGCGACGCCGAAATTGCCACGGCTGAAGCCGAGCGCGACACTGCCATCCGCCGTGCTAACGCTACCCGTGAAGCAGCCGTCGCCAAAGCTGCGGCCGACCAGGCGCGGGTGCTGGCCGAAACCCAGTCACTGGCCAAACAGGCGGAGGCGCAGCGCGACCTCGATATTTCGAAGGCCAACTATGCTGAGCAGAGCCGCAAACAGCAGGCAACCGCCGACAAGGCCTACGAGCTGCAGACCAACATCACCCAGCAGCAGGTTATTGCCGAGCAGGTGAAGGTGCAGCAGGTGGAGAAAGAGCAGCAGATCAAGGTGCAGGAAGCCGAGATCATGCGGCACGAGAAGGAGCTGATCGCGACCATCCTGAAGGAAGCAGAGATCAACCGCCAGCGTATCGAGACATTGGCCGCTGCGGAAAAGGCTCGCCTCACTATGGAAGCAGAAGGCCGCGCATCGGCCATCCGCACCCAGGGCGAAGCCGAAGCCTCCATCATCTTCCAGAAGGGTGAAGCCGAAGCCAAGGCCATGAACATCAAAGCCGAGGCTTATCAGGAGTGGAGCCAGGCTGCGGTGGTCGATCGCCTCATCTCCAACCTGCCCGACGTGGTCCGCGCCATGTCCGAGCCGCTCTCCAAGGTCGACAAGGTCACCATCGTCTCCACCGGCAGCGACGGCGCCGCCGGCAGCTACAAGCTCACCGGCGACATGGCGAAGATTGCCGCGCAGGTGCCGGCGCTCTTCGAAGCGCTCTCCGGCATGGATATGCGCGACCTCATGTCGAATATCCAGAGCATGCGCACCCGCGGCGATGGCGGCAGCAATGGCCACGGCACCACGGCGGTCACGCCCATCGTGGATGGACGGTAACGAACCGGGCGGAGAGATTCAGTCTCTCCGCCCACAACGAAATCTGTTTCTCCCAGGGAGGAAAACGTCATGGCACTCCTCGAACGAGTCGGCACCTTGCTCCGGGCCAACCTCAACGACCTCATCGATAAGGCCGAGGACCCCGAGAAGCTTCTTAAGCAGCTGGTCCTCGATATGGAGAATCAGCTCATGCAGGTCAAAACCCAGGTCGCCATCGCCCTCGCCGATGAGCACCTGCTCGAAAAGAAACGGCGGGAGCACGAAACCTCGGAAGCTGAATGGCAGCGCAAGGCCGAGCTGGCCGTGCGCAAATCCGACGACGGCCTGGCTCGCGCCGCGCTGGAGCGCTCGCTGAGCCACAAGCAGATGGCTGCGGGCTTCGCGCAGCAGCTCGACGATCAGAAGGTCGAGGTCGAGACGCTAAAGAATGCGCTGCGTCACCTCGAACAGAAGCTGCAGGAGACGCGCAGCCGTTGCGAACTGTTGATAGCCGAGCATCGTCGCAGCCGCGTGGTCGGCCGGGCACAGCAGGCGCGCGAAGCCATCGGCCGCACCGGTCAGTCCGCCAGCATCACGCGCATGAAATCGCGCATAGACGACGACGCGGCGCGCAACGTCGCATCACGGGAGCTGATGGAAGGGGATTCGCTCGACGATCGCTTCGCCGCCCTCGAGCGCGAAGAGCAAATTGAAACGCTGCTCAAAGACCTGAAGGAGCAGCACGCCAAAACCGCGTAGCGAGATGGCGGAGAAATATTGCTGGTGGGAAACAAGCAGGGGCCGCATCCGCGGCCCCTGCTTGTTTCATCTTCGGTTGATTCTTCGCTGCTCTCTTTACGACGCCGCCTTGAGCCGCCCCTCCTGGCTCACGGCCTGAATGATCGCCTTGCTGAACGCCGGGATGTCGTCCGGCTTGCGGCTGCTGATGAACTGACCATCGGTGGCCACTTCCTTGTCCACCCATTTTGCACCGGCGTTCTTCAGATCGGTTTTCACTGATGGCCACGAAGTGAAGGTCTTGCCCCTCACTACGTCGGCCTCCACCAGGGTCCACGGTCCATGGCAGATCGCGGCCACCGGCCGCCCTGTCTGCACGAAGTCCCGCACAAAGCTCACCGCCCTGGGCTCCATGCGCAGATGATCGGGGTTGATGACGCCGCCGGGGAGCACCAGCGCGTCATAATCCTGAACTTTGGCCTGATCCAGCGTCTTGTCCACCTTCACTGCATCGCCCCATTCCTTGAATTTCCATCCCTTGATCTCCCCGCTTTTTGGAGAAATCACCTCCGTCTTCGCGCCGGCTTCTTCCAGAGCCTTCTTCGGCTCCGTCAGCTCCACCTGCTCAAATCCGTCCGTTGCCAAAATGGCAATTTTTTTGCCGTGCAGACTCTCGGACATAGCTCTCCTCCATTTTGCGTGCATCTTTTCGATTCTGTTTAGTAGGAAGGAGGGGCGGCGGCGCGCGTTGCCAAATTTCTCCACACTGTAACATCCGCCGTGTACAGTCCTGCTGGCAGGTGCAATCGGCTGAACCGATGCATCACGAAGAAAAGGGGAGGGTTTTCAATGTCAAATCGAGGATGGGCAGCGCTGCTTGCCGTCGCCGTGGCGGGCAGCCTGAGCGCCTGCAATTCGACGCCGAACAACGTCGTTCTCTCAGGGGCCGGCAGCACCTTTGTCAATCCGGTCATGACCCGGTGGACCTATGATTTCTCGCAGGCGCACCCGAATGTGCAGATTAACTATCAGTCCATCGGCTCCGGCGGCGGTATTCAGCAGGTCAAGGCCAAAACCGTGGACTTCGGCGCTACCGATGCGCCTCTCAGCGACCAGCAGATCGCCGCCATGTTTCCCGTCATCCAGATTCCGGAGAGCGCGGGTCCCGTCTGCATTACCTATAACCTGCCCGGCCTGACGCAGCCGCTGCACCTTTCGCCCGAAGCGCTGGCCGGCATCTTCCTCGGCAATATCAAAACCTGGAAAGATCCGCTGCTGGCCAAAGACAACCCCGGCGTGACGCTGCCCAGCGTTCCCGTGGTCGTCGCCCATCGCTCCGAAGGCAGCGGCACCACCAACATCTTCACCACCTATCTCTCCGCCGTCAGCCCTGAGTGGCAGCAGAAGGTCGGCAAAGGTCCCGCGGTGAGCTGGCCGGTCGGCATCGGCGGCAAGGGCAGCGAAGGCGTTACCGGCAACATCCGCAACTCGCCGGGAGCGATCGGCTACGTCGAGCTCACCTATGCGCAGCAGAACCATCTTCCCACGGCTGCCATGAAGAACGCTGCCGGCCAGTACGTGGAGCCCTCTGCGCAGGGAACCACGGCCGCTATCGCCGCCTTTACCGCGCAGCTGACTCAGGATCCGCGGACGCCCATCGTGAATCCCCCGGCCAGCGCGGGCGACGCGTATCCGATCTCCGGCCTCACCTTCCTGATCATTCCCAAAGACGGTCCGGATCAGGCGAAGCGCGCCGCGCTGAAGCAGTTCATCCAGTACATCATCGCCGATGGGCAGGCGACCGCCGGCACGCTGAACTACGCTCCGCTGCCCGATGGCGTCAAGCAGTACGACCAGCAGCAGCTGCAGCAGATGACCGCCGGTGGCCAGCCGCTCAGCTAAGGGGCTTCAACCGCAAAAAAGGGGGGCGCGATCTTTCGCGCCCCTTTCTTCGTTCTGCGTGCGAAGCTTGTGTGGCTTGTCTAGAAGCTGTAGGCGAATCCCGTCGAGAGGATGGGGAAGAAGCGCGCCGGCGACACATCGTTGGCGAGCTTCTGCTGCTGCGCAGCCAGGTTGGTCTGAATCATGGAATTCGTGGCCACGTCGCTGCAGTAGTTCTGCCCTTCGTAGTTGTAGCAGGCGTTGCCGGCCAGGTTCAGCACCGTCTTCGGCTGTCCCGCGTAAGCGAAACCGACCTCAAAGGGAACGCTGATGTGCCGTCCGCTGCGCGGCAGCATATTGCCCCAGCCCACTGTGATCTTCGGCGCCGCCTTGTTGAACTTCACGCTGCCCGTGCCGGTCACCGGATCGGCCACGCTGCTGGTGTAGGTGGTGTTGTTCAGGGTAAAGGTGTCACCTGCCGGCACCGCTGCGTTCGCGGTTACCTGGTTGCCATTGTAGAGCAGGGCTCCGGGGCTGATATGGAAGCTGCGCGCCCACGGGAACCAGTCGACGCTGGTGTCAACCGAACGGAAATGCAGGTTGGCGTTGTAGTTGATGCCGTCACTGCTCAGCGCGTCGTTGTAGTTGAAGAAACTCGCCCCGCCGCGCAGGTTGAGGTGGCTGGCCAGCGGCGTAGCTGCCTGAAACCCGACGCCCAGGATGCCGACCTGCGCACCCAGTGCAAGGCCGGAAAAGGGCCGGGTGTGAGCCGCGGCCGAGGGAACGGTCGCGCTGCTGCTGATGAATGCCGTCGGGCGTGCCCCGCCAGGGGTCGCGTCTGCCACGATCTGCGGGGAAAGAGAAGACGAACTGCCTGTTTCCGGGGCAGCCATTTGCTGGGCAAAGCCTGCCGAAACAGAAATCGAGAGCAGAGCAACCAGACTGATGAAGCGCATGAAGCAATCTCCAGGGGGAACCTTGTGGGTTAGAGTGGCCGCCCACTTCACCCGATACCCGGAGCTACCCTGCGCCGCGCCGTAGACGGAATGGTCCGCGCCGGTCCGGGGAGGGTAGACCGCAGTGTCTGTAATGTGGGGCGAACCTGTTCTGAGCATAGGTCAGCTCTGTCCGGGCAGCAATCCCACCGTCGGGCCATCGTGCAACCTCGGTGTTAGCCGCGCGCGCAGCCCTTCGGCCAGATCGGCCAGGGTGCGCAGGCGCGCCTCAATGCGGGGAGGAATCCCCGGCTCGGCCAGCGCCAGCTGCGACTCCAGCAACAGGCCGGTGACGGCGTTTTTCAGTCCCGCATCCAGCGAGGCCGCCGCGGCCGACTGCGCCAGCTGCTGCTCCCGCTGCCGCCGCGCCAGGGCCGCCTGCACTTCACGCTCCAGCCGCTTCATGCCCGCCAGAGCAAAGTTGATTTGCAGTGGAATGGCCAGCCCGGCGCTTCCGCAAATCAGCTCCGCGCCCTCCGGATCGGCCTCCACCAGCAGCTGATCCAGCACTACGATCGCGTAGTCCCGCCACCCCAGCAGGCGCAGCGCCGTCGCCCGGCTGGCGGCGATCTCCACCGTCAGCCCCAGCCGGCGCGCCAGCGAAGCCGCGGTGGCTTCTATGCCGTCGATGTCGGTCACGATGAGGGCAGCTCCCGCCTGGTCCTCCTGCATCTGGTTCATGGCCTCACTCCGTATTCCTTCAGCTTGCGGTACAGCGTGGTCTTGCCGATATCCAGCAGCCGCGCTGCCAGCAGCTTGTCGCCGTTGACCTGTTCGAGGGTGTTGAGGATGGCGCGCCTCTCCATCTCCGCCAGCGTCTCCACCGTGGGCTGACCGGTTGCTGCGGGCGCCGCCCGCCGCGTGATCTTCGCCTGCATCCACGCATCCTGGATGATGGTGCTCATATCGCCGATCTCGATGACCTCGCCCGAGCAAAAATTGCAGGCGCGGTCGATGGCATTGGACAGCTCCCGCACATTGCCCGGCCAGGAGTATTCCATCAGGTACGACAACGTCTCCGGGCTCAGACGAAAGGCTCGGCCGAACTCGCGGCTGTTGCGCTCGAGGAAATGCGCCGCCAGCAGCGGGATGTCCTCTTTCCGCTCGCGCAGCGACGGCAGATGCAGCTTGACCACGTTCAGCCGGTAATAGAGGTCGCGCCGGAACTTGCCCTGGTCCACCATCGCGGTCAGGTCCTGATGCGTGGCCGCCAGGATGCGGGCCCGGATCGGCACCGCCTGCGCTCCGCCCAGGGGACGCACTTCTTTCTCCTGCAGCGCCCGCAGCAGTTTCGCCTGCAGGTCGATCGGCAGCTCCGCTACCTCATCCAGAAAAACGGTTCCGCTCCCGGCAGCTGCCAGCAACCCCTCGTTGGCGCGATGGGCTCCGGTGAAGGCGCCCTTCACATGGCCGAACAGCTCGCTCTCGATCAGCGTCGGCGCCAGTGAGCCGCAGTCGACCGGAACAAAAGGCTTGCCCGCCCCCAGTCCGTTGGCGTGAATCGCCCTGGCCACCAGCTCCTTGCCGGTGCCGCTCTCGCCCAGGATCAGCACCGGATGCGCGCTCTGCGCCACCCGGGCCAGGATCCGGAAGAGCTTCTCCATCTCCGGACTTTCTCCGAGGATGTTGCCCATGCCATGGCCGCCGCGCAGCCGCTCGCGCAGGCCGCGGCTGGCCGTATCCAGCTGCCGCCGGCACGCCAGCCGTTCCAGAACACTGCCCAGCTCCTCGGCGGAAAAGGGCTTGACCAGATAGTCGCTCGCGCCAAAGCGCAACGCTTCCACCGAGCGCTGCACGGTGGAAGCAGAGGTCATCCACACGATCGCGATCTCCGGCCGCAGCCGCCTCACTTCGTCGAGAAGCTCCGACCCGGCGCCGGTTGCAATCCCGGCATCGACCAGTACCACGTCGATCCCTTCGGCCAGCAGGAGTCCCCGGGCCCGCTGGCTCAGTTCGGATTCGTGAGCGATCATGCCGCGGCTGGCCGCGATTTCGCAGCACGCGCGGCGAATCGAGGCGTCCTGATCGGCAACCAGGATATGCAGCGGAATTACATCCTGCTGGAGCGGAAGAGGCATGGAAGGACACCTTCCCGATTCCCATCCTCGCATCATTGCGAGCCCCCTCCATCAGGAAGCAGAGGTTCCGGAAGTAAGCATGGGGTTACGTTCGTCAGGGGCAGCTCAATCTCAAAACGCGCCCCCCGGCCTGCGGAAGCTACGGCGCGCACCGATCCACCGGCCTCCTCCACCAGCTGCCGGACGATGCTCAGCCCCAGCCCACGGCGCGGCGCTTCCGGCCAAGGCCGGTTGCCACGGTGGGTCGAAAACCCCGGATCAAAGATGCGATCGAGCTGATCGGCTGCGATGCCCGGCCCGTTGTCTTCCACGCACAGCAGAATCCCCCCTGCCCGGGACTGGCCCGGTTTAGCCTGGACCGGTTCGGACTGGCCTGCAGCGAGCCCGGGCACCGTCCACAGAAAGCTGCCGCCCCCGCATCTCTGCACCGTGATGCGGATTTGCCCTCCGCCTGGCATGGCGTCGGCGGCATTGCGCACGAGGTTCATCAGAATGCGCGTCAGGCTCTCTTCGGAGAGACCCACGCGGCCCGCGCAGGGCAGACACTGGATCTCCACGCTGATGGCCGGTCCGGCGACCGCCGCCAGCAGTGCCCGCAGGGCCTGCGCCGCCCTGGCCATATCCGCAATCGGCAGCGCCCGCTCTTCGTAGCCGCCTCCGTGATCTGCCTTTCCCTGCGCCGCCTCGTGCGACAGCGCGGAGAGGCGCCGTACCAGCTGCGCGGCGGTCTCGGCAATAGAGCGGATCTCCAGCGCATAATGGCCGTGGCCGGTCCCCAGCACCCCCGGCTCGGCGATCAGCTCCGCACACAGCCCCAGCGCCGTCACCAGATTGCGCGCATCGTGGGCAATGCCGGCCAGCGCCAGCGCTTCGCCACCCTCGCGGCGCAGTCCGGAAGCTCCGGCGCCGTTGCCGGAAAACGTGTGAACATGCAGAGGATTGCTGCAGGTTGCGGGAACTGCCAGTGCCCCTTCGTCCATTGCTGTGCCTTTCACCGTTCAGGTTGGCGATACCGTCGAGGAGGGAAGCCGAAGCTCTCGAGGCTGCCCCGGCCTCCTCTCCATGCGTTACCGCCTGTCCCAACACAGAACACGTCAGATGCCAAACCGGCAGCATCGCCTTAAGTTGCTCATATCCCTGGGCATACCCCTCCGGAAGGGCTGACGGGCCGGATCCGGCCGAAAGGTCAAAATTCCCGATTTGGCACACCAAAATCACCGGTCTTCCTCCAACCCACACCGCATCAGAGACATCTGAGGGGATTCATTCTGGAATGCCCCGCGCCTCCGAAGCCCGTTTTGAAACCCGTACAATGAGCGGATGACGGAAACCTTTTTTCGTGCCGAGGGCCGCGCCGCGACCCAGATGCGTCCCGTGCGCCTCACCCCCGGCTACGTGCAGGTCGCCGAAGGCTCGGTCCTCATCGAAATCGGGCACACACGGGTCCTCTGCAATGCCACCGTGGAGCAGGGCGTTCCTGCCTGGCTGCGGAACAGCGGACGCGGCTGGGTCACCGCCGAATACGGCATGCTCCCCCGCGCCACCCTCACCCGCACGCCCGCGCGAATCGGAGCGCGGCAAGGTGGGCGGCCGCACCCACGAAATCCAGCGTCTGATCGGCCGCTCGCTCCGCGGCGTGGTGGACATGAACGCGCTCGGCGAGCGGACCGTGATCCTCGACTGCGACGTTCTGCAGGCCGACGGCGGCACGCGCACCGCGGCCATCACCGGCGCCTGCGCGGCTCTCGCGCATCGCCTTCGAATCGCATGGTGGCGACCGGCGCCCTCAAAGCCTCGCCGCTGCGGCAGCTGGTGGCGGCCACCAGCGTCGGCATCGTGGAGGGCACAGTCCTGCTCGACCTTGCCTACGAAGAAGACTCGCAGGCCGAAGTCGACATGAACCTGGTGATGACCGAGGACGGCGGGCTGGTGGAGGTGCAGGCCACCGCGGAACGGCAGGCCTTCCCGCGCCGCGATCTGCTGGTGATGATGGACTACGCCGAAGCCGGCATCCGCCAGCTGCACCAGCAGCAGCGCGCCGCCATCGCCGCAGCGCAGGGCGCGATCCGCAAATAGGCCGCGGCTTTTTGCTGGCCGCTTCTCCGCTGTCCGCTTTTTGCTGACCGCTTGACCAGCTACCCGTTTTTTAGCTGTCCGCTTTTTAGCTGACCCATTACTTCCGCCACCTGGCCACACCCGTGCGGGCAGGCTAAAATTGCAGTGGAGCGTTTTCCTAACACAATTGAATTTGAGCGCAGGAGAGACAAAGATGTCGATTACTATGACTCCCGGAAAACTGGCCGGGCTCAAAGCCGTTTCGGATAAGCGCGGAGTGATCGCCGCCGCCGCCATGGATCAGCGCGGATCATTGAAGAAGTCGCTGGCAAAGGAAAAGGGAGTCGCCGAGGTCCCCGATTCGGCGCTGGAGGAGTTCAAAACCCTGGTCACTGAGGTTCTCACCAAACACGCCTCGGCCATCCTGCTCGACCCTGAATTCGGCCTGCCTGCGTCCAAACACCGCAACGGCAAAGGCCTGCTGCTGGCCTATGAGAAGACCGGCTACGACGCGGCGCTGCCCGGCCGCCTCCCCGATCTCCTCGACCTGTGGAGCGTACGCCGCCTGAAAGAAGCGGGCGCCGACTGCATCAAGATCCTGCTCTACTACACGCCCTTCGAAAATTCGCGGGTCAACGACCTGAAGCAAGCCTGGGTCGAGCGCATCGCCGACGAGTGCCGTGCCCACGACATTCCCTTCTTCCTCGAGATGGTCGGCTACGCCGTCCATGGCGAAGACGAGAAGAGCGTGCAGTTCGCGAAGCGCAAGCCCGAAATCGTCACCGGCTCCATGGAGGAGTTCGGCAAGGAGCGTTACGGCGTCGACGTGCTGAAGGTCGAAGTGCCCATCCAGATGGAGTTCGTCGCCGGCACCCGCGCCTTCAAGGGCGAGCAGGCCTACACCCGCGCCGAAGCCCTGGAGCACTTCCGCATCGCAGCCTCCTCCACCCACAAGCCGTTCATTTATCTCTCGGCCGGCGTCTCCAACCCCGTCTTCATTGAGACCCTCGAACTGGCCGGCGAGTCCGGCGCCACCTTCAACGGCGTCCTTTGCGGCCGCGCCACCTGGAAGGACGGCATTGCCGTCTATGCGAAGCAGGGCGCGAAGGCGTTTGAAGAATGGCTCAACACCAAAGGTGTGGAGAACATCGAGAACGTCAACAAGGCCCTCAAGGCCGCGCACTCCTGGTACGACAAGGTCAACGTCCCGGCCCTGGTGTAGGCCAAGTCCGGTGTAGGCCAAGTCCGGTGTAACCCGGGTCCGGTGTAAGCCGGTCCGGTGCAAGAAGAGAACGCAGCAGCAGAACGGAAGCGCCGGGGCGAAAGCTCCGGCGCTTTCTTTGATACTTGGCCTCATTCGCGTTCTCAGCCGAATGAGCCGCGTATCAATTCGCCCCGCCATGCCATCCGCGCGCTTATCGCCCGCCTCCCGATGCGATCCCGATTTTCAGACTCGCTACATCTTCCGGAAGCGGCGGCCGTCGCCGCGGCGCGAGCATCGTGAATCCGCTGCTGTTCGACACGTAGACGCTCGCAAACAGCCATGTCGGCAACAGCCCGTCGATCCCGGGAAAGACACTTCCTGCGACCGACCACGCCGCAACCTGCTGGCAGGCTCGTCCGATGCACAGCCGCACCTTCTCGACGCGGGCCTCACCGCGCCGGCCATAATCGTCGCGCACGTCGCCGGTGACGAATGCGGAGCCCGGCGGCAATGCTTGTCCGAACAGCACCAGCGAAGCGCTGCCGGAGTCGAGCACCAGTTTTCTCCGGTCATCGCCCACCTTGCTTTCCACCAGAGTGGAACCATACTGCGCCGGGGAAGACGCGTCCGCGGCGTCCACCGGCGTCAGCGTCATGCGCTCTCCATCGAGAGAGCGCAGCAGCTCTCCGTTCTCATCGAACCGCAGAACCCGGTGCCGATAGTCGAGCAGATAGTCGGTCTGCCGCAGCGCATCCTGGCCCAGCACGCCGTGCAGCGAGCGATCGAGGTCGCGCAGGCCGCGCAGATCGCGCACCAGCACCTCCGTCACCGCAAACGTTATAGTGCCGGCAGCGAGGCTGCGCACCTGCGCCACCTCCACGGGCTGCGACCCGGTGACCGTGATCACGCTGCCGCCGGGCGCCGCAGCAAGGTGCAACTCGCCTGCCAGCGCCGCATCGATGCTGGTGCGGCTGGATCCGGTGTCGAGCAGAAAACTGTAGGGTCCCCTGCCATTCACCGTCACCGGCACGATCACCGCGAAATCATGGACGAGCCGGAAGGGAACCTCGTCCCCGCGTGCCGCGAGATCCGCTGCGAAGCCGGGCAGCGTGGCCAGCACGCCCAGCGAAGCGATCGTCCGGCCGGCGAAGTGAAGAAGGGAACGGCTGTCGCGAAAACCTGAGTACCGCATCGGTCGCTCTCCATCGGGGCTGGACCGTTTCTGCAAATGGTGTATTCAGAAGCCGCGCTCTGGACGCAGCCAATCCACCATTGATTGGCTGCATATTAAGGCCGGTCAGGACACAGGCATTTGTAGAAACGGGCTGAGTTGAGAGCCGAGTCATCCGCACTGTCCGTAACACCGTGCCCCAGGAGAGGTTTCCGCGCACAGCTCTCCTGGGGCCGCGCGAAGTGCTTTCGAGCAGCGGTGCGGATTAACGAACAGCTGGGTTAACCGTGGAAGACAGGGCGTTGCAGACTGTTCGCTAGCCGTAGCGGAGCGACATCTCCATGAAGGTATCGGCGCGCTGCATCGGCGCTTCCTCGCCATTCGGCTCCACGCGGCGGAAGCCCACCGACTGATACAAATGAATGGCGCCGGGCAGCCTGGTGCTGGTTTCGAGCCTGATGCGCAGCGCCTGCAGGGTGCGCGCCTTCGCGATCGCAGACTCGAGCAGCAGGCGCCCGATGCCCATCCCGCGCAGATCCTCCCGCACCGCCATGCGCGCCAGCCGCACCGCGCGGTTCGGCAGCGGCAGCAGAGCGCAGCAGCCGACCACCTCATCGTGCAAAGCGGCAATCAGGATATAGCCGCCGTGGCCCAGGATCCTGCTCTCCGGATCGTTGAGTACCACTACGTCCTCCGGCTCGAGAAAGAACCAGCGGGTGATCCAGGCTTCGTTGAGCGCGCGGAATCCCGCAGCGTCGCCGCTGCGAAAATTCCGAATCGTCACGTCGTGCACAACGCCGGCGGGCCGGTCGGCGGCTGCAGAGGACGGCTGCAGGCTCGGGTTGGCGGTGTCTGGCAGGGTCGAGTTTCGCATGGGGCGATTTCCTCTGCCACCAAATCTAGACAAAGTCGGACGGGACGTCCAATATCTAGATATGACCGATCCAGACGTAGTAAGTCTCAATGAAATTGAGCTTCGGCACCTGCGTTATTTTCTGGCGGTCGCCGAAGAACTGCACTTCGGCCGCGCTGCCGAGAAGCTGCATATGGCGCAGCCGCCGCTGTCGCAGCAGATCCGTCAGCTCGAGGCGTGGGTCGGCTTCCCGCTGTTTGCGCGTAACTCGCGCAGCGTTCAGCTCACGCCCAGCGGAAAAGAACTGCACAAGCGCCTGCAGCACACGCTGGTGAAGCTCGAGAACGATATCCGTTCCGTACGCGAGGTCGGCCGGGGCCGGCGCGGCGCTCTCGATGTCGGCTTCATCAGCACCTCGATTCTCACCTCCATCCCGCAGCTGCTCAGCCGCTATCGTCAGCGCTACCCTGAGGTGCAGCTGCGCCTGCACGAGCTCTATACCAGCAACCTGGTGCAGGGGCTGCAGGATGGGAGCATCGACATCGGTTTTCTGCGCGACGGCGGCCCGGTCCCCGGCCTGTGCACCATCCGCGTATTGTCGGAGCCCTTCGTGGCCATGCTGCCCGCCCAGCATCCGCTGGCGCGGCGCAAATCCATCCCAGTTTCCCTGCTCAAAAAAGAGCCGTTTGTCTTCTTCCCGCAATCGGCGGGACTGACCGCCTGGCAGCGCACCATCGCCATCTGCGAGGAGCATGGCTTCCGCCCCGACATCGTGCAGGAAGCGCCGCATTGGATCACCATCACGCGCCTGGTCGCCGCCGGCATCGGCGTCACCATCGCGCCCCGCTGTGTCTGCCAGATCGCGACCAGCGGCGTTGTCGCCGTAGAACTGAAGGGCGTCGAGGCGCGCAGCTACATCGAGCTGGCTTTCGACGAAAAAAGTACCTGCGCGGTGATCGCGGGATTTCTGCGCCTGGCGCGCGCGGCCTTTCCTGGTGAGGCCTTTCAGATCGCCCAATGCACCCCGCCTCTCCGCGCGGCTCTGCAACAGGCGGATGCGGAGACGCCGAAGCTTCGCCAGTTATCCAGCCGCACCGGCGCAGCGCAGCAGCCGGCGCCGCATCCGTCCGGCGCACAACGCGCAGGGTCCGGCGCAACACCAGCTGCCGTTCTTCGCTGAGGGCCAGGCCCCGGAGCGTGTCGGCAGGTCCTCAGTTCACCCACACCAGGATCGGGGGCGAGGGAATGCCGTTGGCCACCACCTCCAGCAGGTTCAATCCCGGCTCCTGCTGCCGCGGCACGTCGAACAGCGCCGACACAATCTGATTCGAAGCAACCGCCATGCTGCTGGGATCATGCGTGCGGCTGTACGCCACATGCCCCGTCAGCAGATTGGTCATGCGCACCAGCGGATAATTCGTTGCCGACTGCACATCGTCGCCGTAGAACGCGCCCTGCGTCATGCCGTTGAAGCGAAGCCCCGCGATTTTGAATGTGCCGCCGCGGCGCAGCAGTAGCTGTGCTTCCAGGATCAGCGGCGCCCACTCCGGATGATAAGAACTCTGCGGCGTGTAGATCTCGATGTCGTCCGAGAAATCCGTCAACAGGATCTGCCCGGTCGGCAGCGCCAGCATGTTTCCGAAATACGAGGAGTCGTAGGGCGCATTGGGTGTCCCCGGAGCCGGCGTCAGCGACTTCCCATCCCACTCAAAGAAAGCAGACCCTGGCTGGAAGATGCCGGGGCTGGCCATCATCAGCACTTTGCCGTTTGGCTCAATTGAAGCCGGCCCGTCGGCGATGTCATAGTTTCCCGGAAAGGCGGGTCCCGGCGTCCAGCGTCCGCTGTACGAGTTGTAGACCGCCGTATTGCCCGGGCCACAGGAGTTGGCGCCGGTATAGAAGACGGTGCCGTCGGGGCGCAGAACCCCGGGGCCCAGTTCAAACGAGGCGACGTTCTCGCCGCCGCAATCCGCAGCCGAATCCCAGAGCTGTACGATCGTGCTGCCCGCTGTATGCCATGACCCGGTTTTCGGGTTATACAACTCCGAATTCGTCCCTGTGGGAATGTACGGAAAATCGTCGGGAACATAGGCATCGACAGCCAGCACCTCGCCGTTCGGGAGCAGGTTCCATCCCTCTTCGTCGTTAGGGTCAAACTTATTCAGGCCGGTCGAGGTCCAGGTCAGGGTTTTGGCGTCCAGCAGCGCCTGCTGCTCACTGCAGCAGTTGGCCTGCATGTAGGTGCCGTTGGGCAGCACTACGCTTTGCGCGTCCCCGATGCTGTCCCACCCCGCGGGCGGCGTCACCGGCGTCCAGGCGTTGGCCAACGGATCGTAAATCGCGCCCTGGTTGGTCCACGACGGGATCAGCGCCGTCTGCGTGGAGTTGAGCAGATACTCACCGCCTTCAATGATCATCCGCCCATCCGGCAGCACCGCGCTGGAGTGATACAGCGGGCTGTAGGTCGGAGGCAGGGAAGCCACCTGCGTCCAGGTGCCGTTGACGTAGCTGCCGTGCTGATCCGGGGTCAGCTTCCACCAGTCCGGGAAAGCCGCATCCTGGACCAGCACCGTGCCATCGTTGAGCAAAATGGGATTCGACGCGCCGTTCACCAGAAACGTCGGCTGGTTGGTCAACGGCGTCCACGACGAGGAGCCCGATTTCTGACCGTTCGTGGCCCTGGCCAGGGCGGCCTGGCCTGCTCCGGACCCCTGGAAAACGCCGATAGGGTGGGCGATGGGTCTGGAGCGCTGCCCGCTCGCTAATCCGCTTCCAGCGATCCATACCGCGATCGCCGCTGCAAGAACTTTGGGTCGACTCCCTCGAAATGTCAGTACCATAATCCCTCCGCAGGTTGAACGCAGGACTGCCTGCCATCACGCATTCGCGCGATAGAGCTAAAAGGCATGGAACCCTTCGGGGGAGAGATTCTTGACGGGGATCGGGGAAGTACGACGAAGGACGCAGCCGCGTTCAGCCCGGACGTTCAGAAGAACAGTCCGCAGCACCTTCGCGGGTTCGTGGAGACCCGCTGAAGGACGAAAAGAATTGCACATTGATAGCACGGCTTAACCGGCGATGCAATATTCAAATCGCAATTCTCTGCGGAGCTCTGTCAGCGCCTCGCGAGCGGCTCGTAATTCCGGCCCGTACCTGGCTGCGTTCAATGACAGAATCTGGCTTCGGTGCCGATGTCGGCTACCGCGCAAAAAATTCCCGATACCGGCGCGCTCCATCCGCTACTAACCCAGGGATTGCGGGTTCAAGGGGAGAACCTGTGTCACAGGAGGCCGTTCCCATGAAGAGCGCATCTCTGGCTCTCTTCTCCCTGCTGCTCGCGGCGCCGGTTAGTTTCTGCGCTGCCGAGACGCTAATTCCAGCCGGTTCTCTGATCGGGTGTACGGTCTCAGAACCAAAACTGTCCTCAAAAACCACGGCTGTGGGCGATCCTGTCCTCTGCAAGGTCAGTTACACCGAGAGGTACGGGCGCTCCCAACTCCCCTTCAACAGCTATCTCGAAGGGCGCTTTGAAGACTACAAGGATCCCGGCCACTTCGTTGGCAAGGGATGGATGGAGTTGAAGTTCGACCGCATGGTGATCGAACCCGACACCGTCATCCCCGTCGATGCCAAGGTGGTAGGCGTCCCCGGCTATAACGTGGACCGGTACGGCCGGATACTCGGCAAGGGCCACGCTGTCCGCGATACGGTCACCTGGATGATTCCCATCCTCTGGCCCATCGATCTCATCAACCTGCCGCGCCGCGGTCCCCGCCCTACGCTCAGGGAGGAGACACGGCTGACTCTGAAAGTGATGGACGACCTCGGTATTCCCGATGTCGCGCCTCCGCCGCAGGAGCCTTCCGGGCTCTACCGGCGGCCCAGCAACTATAGTCCTCCACCTCAGGATCAGGAGCAGGAGCCGATCGCGCAAGCCCCGCCGCCCCCCGATTATCAGCCCGAACCAACCTACGTCCCGCCACCGCAGCCGGTGATGGCTTATATGCCGCCTCCGGTGATCGCGTACGCGCCGCCGCCGGTCTATATGGTTCCCGCTGCGCCTCGGGTCTACTGGTATGGACCGCCGCGAAGCGTCGTGATGTACCGCAACGGCTATGCCTATCGGGTGGTGGTTCGGTAAAACCTCACCGAAAGAAGCTCAAACGCCGGAGTTCAGCTCCGGCGTTTCTTTTTTGCAGGCCGGGAAACGGCACCCATCGGCGGCAGCCTGCGCCCTGTCGCTGGATGCATTGCGATGAGGCCCGGGAGCTACTGCAGCCCCCGAACCTCCCCGGCCGTCGCCGCTTCGATGCTGGCGATGATGGTGGTGATCTGCGTGAAGGGGATAAAAAAGGCGGAGGGAGCGGAGGGCTTTACCCGGAACTTCTCGGCGACCCGTTCGGCCGCCTGCGGGCTGTCAATCCAGATCCCGGTTTCCTCCACGCCAAGAAGCGTGACGGTTTCGAGCACATTCTGATCGAGGATGCTCGGTCCAAGCACCACAATCTTGTGGTGCACCAGCTTTCCTAACTGCATTTCCATGGCTCAATCAGACTCCTGGCCCGTCAGGCGGGTTGTCAAATCAGCCTGCATTTAACGGGCCCGATCATCAGTGGGTTACGTCTTACCGCAGGCGCGCAGCCAGCAGGGTGGCCGATGCATGGCGGCGGCGCGGTGTACGCGGCGTGAGCGGCGACGCCGGCGGCGCATAGCTGCGGTACACCGTGATGTGGAAGCAGGACTGATAAAACTCCTCCTCCACATCGATCTTGCCCGCGGTCTGCATCGGCAGCAGCCAGGCACGCATCCACGCCAGTTCGGAGAACGACAGCCCGCGCTTGCCGATGTCTACGGCAGCCCCGGTCAGATGCGGCGAAGCGACGTCGCCTTCGGCCGGCGCCGCATTCCCGTTGACCTCCAGCAGCGCGCGCTGGAAAGCCACGGTGCGCACCGCGGAGTTGACCTGCAGCGGCCGATGGAAGCGCGCGTAGTGCACCCGCGCCAGGTCCGCCAGAAACCGAGCCGTCCAGGGACGGCAGTAACGCCGGTTCAGCGGCAGTCCCGGATTGATCTTCAGGGTATAGCTGGCCGGCAGAGGTGATAGATCCCGCTCTGCTTCCAGCTGATCCAGCTGGGCGTCGTCCTCAATCCGGACCAGCCCTTCAGCCGTATCCCGCTCGTTCTGGCGCACCAGCGAGGCGTGCGACCCCCGCAGCGGGGGGACCCAGCGCACCCGCGGCACATCGGCAATCGCCGTGTGGCGCTCGGGAGCGTGGGTTTCAAGCGCGTGACGAATCGGGTCCGCATGATGCGCCGCCACGGAAGAACGATGAGCCCGGCGCGCATGACTGCGGTAGTGGTTGCGGTGATGAGCGGTGACCGCGTTCATGTGATCGACGGTCGTGGCAAACGAAGGCAGAGTCGCCGCAAAGGCGATTAGAACGACAGTCAGCAAGCGGATGCGCATGCGAAGGAACCGCGGAGAATCGTGAGCAGACCCAGACTACCTGACCCAGGTCTGCGCAAAAAGTAGCTAACCGGGTTCCCCGATACGTCAGGGCACAGGGCACAGGGCTCAGGGTACAGGGCTCAGGACAAGGGGGCGCAGGTTCCACACCGGGGGCGCACACCGCCTCCGTCACACGCGCGCCATACACCCGCCGCGGCCTCATTTTCACAGTCGGGTCGCGCGGGGCGGGAGTACAATTCCGAAAAATCAAAGAGCCGTTCGTCTGTGCACTCAATCCCGGAGGGTCTCATGCCTGAAGCTGTCGCCCAGCCCGAAGCGTCTGCTGCATCCCTTAGCCAGGTACAGCGCGTTGTCGATACTTTTGTCGCTCCCTCGAAAACCTTCACCGACATCCTGCGCAGCGCCAGTTGGTGGATGCCCTGGCTCATCGGGATTATCGTGACCCTCGCCCTGGGTTTCGCCATTCAGCAGAAAATCGGCTGGGACAAGACCTACGACAATATGCTCCGCCAGCAGACCGCGGCCCAGCAGCAGCGCATGGAGCAAATGCCCGCCGATCAGCAGGCTCGAGTCAAGGCCATCGGCGTCAACTTCACCAAAGGCATTTTCTGGGCGACGCCCATCCTCGGCCTGGTCTTCGCCGCCATCGCTGCCGGAGTCCTGCTCGCCACCCTCAACTTCGGAGTCGGTGGCCACGCGAGCTACGGCAAAATGTTCGCCGTCTGGATGTATGGAACGTTGCCCTGGGCTATCCAGGGGCTGCTCGGCATCATCACCATCTACGCCGGAGTCGATCCGGACTCTTTCAACCTGAGCAACTTTGTCGGCACCAACATCGGCTACTATCTGCCTACGGATTTGCCGAAATGGATTATCGCCCTCGGCACCTCTATCGACATCTTCACCATCTGGGCGTTGATCCTGCTTACGATTGGTTGCGCCATCATCGGCAGGGTGAAGCGCGGTCAGGCTGGTGTCGTGGTTTGGGGCTGGTGGATTCTCATCACTCTGGTCAAGGTAGGCTTCGCCGCAATCCGCTCGTAAGGGCAGCTAAAATCCGGTCAGCTAAGAAACGGCTAGCTAAAATCCGGTTAGCTGAGAAGCGGTCAGCAAAACGCCGGTCAGCCAAAAACCAGTCAGCGAGAATCGTTTCTCCGCTGACCGCCTTTATTAGCTAACCGCCTCTCAGCTGACCGCTTCTCCGCTGCTTTTCTCAGCTTTCCATGGCAAAGCCACGCGCCGCTTCCAGCAGCTTCGTCACCGATTCCTTCGAGCACGACTCCGAGTAGATTCTCAGCAGCGGCTCCGTTCCTGAAGCCCGCAGCAGCAGCCACGTCTTCGCCGCGTTTGGCCTATTTTTCGCCTCAGGATTGTCCAGCCAGAATTTGATCCCGTCCAGCGTCTCCACCTTCTCCACCTTCATCCCGGCAAACTCCTCAACCCCCGCCTTGGCCCGCGCGATGGTCGCATCCTTCTGCCGGTCGGGAATATGCAGGTCGATGCGCCCGTACTGGTGCTCGCCGTACTCATGCTGCAGCCACGCCACCAACTGCCCCAGCGTCTTCTTCTCCTCGGCCATCACGTTGGCCAGCAGCAGGGAATTGAGCAGCCCGTCGCGTTCCGGAAGATGCCTGCGGATGCCGATCCCGCCCGACTCCTCGCCGCCGATCAAAATGTCTTCGGTCAGCATCAGGTCGCAGACGAACTTGAAGCCGATGCCGTGCTCGTGCAGCTTGCGCCCATAGCGCGCCGCAATCCGGTCCAGCATGGATGTGGTGTTGAAGGCCCGCGTCACATCGCCCGGCCACTGCTTACGCTCCAGCAGCCACTGCAGAATCACGGAATAAATCTTGTGCGGATCGACGAAGTTGCCATTCTCATCGACGGCGCCAATGCGGTCCGCATCGCCGTCGGTGATCAGCCCCGCCTGGCATTTCTGCTCGACCACCACATCCTGGCAGGCACGAATGTGCGGCTCAATCGGTTCCGGATTGATGCCCGGAAACAGCGGATCGTGGTTGGCGCGAATCTGCACGTAGTCCACGCCGATACGCGAAAAAATTCCCGCCAGAATTCCCGCGCCCGCCCCGTACATGCAGTCGATAGCCAGCTTGAACCCCGACTTCGCAATCAGCTCCAGATCGACGAAGCGCTGAATCGCCTCAACATACGGCGGCAGAAAATTTACCGGCTCGATCTTAGCCGGCGGTCCCGAAGGGAGCGGCCTGCCCAGCAGCCTCTCGATCTCCGCCATAATCGACGGGCTGCCCGATCCGCCGTACGAGGCCTTGTACTTCACGCCATTCCACTGCGCAGGATTGTGGCTGGACGTGATCATCACTCCGCCCGCCGCTCCGGTCATCTTCACCGCATAGGAGAGCGCCGGCGTCGGCGTAATGCGATCCGCCAGCTTCACCGGAATGCCCGCCCCGGCGAGTACCTCAGCGACTGAGGCGGCGAAGGCCGGCGATCCGAAGCGCGTGTCGTAGCCCACGCAGACGCCCTTCTGCGGATCTTCTTTCGTGAGGATGTAATTGGCGATCGCCGCGGCGGCAGCGCGCACATTCTCGAAGGTGAAATCGTCGGCGATTACGCCGCGCCAGCCGTCGGTGCCAAACTTTACCGGAGATTTCTGGTCCATTTCTTAGATCAGTTCCTCATGTCCGCGCGCGATCAGCTCCTTTACCACCTTGCCCACATCCTGCGAATGATGCCGCGTGGTGATCAGCAGGGCATCTTCCGTTTCCACCACCACCAGATCCTGCACGCCAACCACCGCCACGAAGCGCTCCGGGCTGTAGACGTAATTGCCGGAGGCATTCATCACCAGCTTGCCGGCAGATTCCACCACATTCGCGTCCTCGTCCGCCGCATCCCGCTCCACCTGGAATTCGTGCAGCGCCGCCCACGAGCCCAGATCGTTCCAGCCAAAGCGCGCGGGCAGGCAGTACAGGTTGGAGTGATGCTCGCCCCGCGCCGACCGCGGTTCCAGAACCGCATAATCCACGCTGATGTTTTCGCACTTCGGGTACAGCTCTGCAAAAACGCGTTCGAACTCCGGCGTCTGCCACGCGGCGGCGATCTCCTCCAGCAGAGGAGCTGTCTCCGGCAGATGTTCGCGGATTGCATTGGCCAGGGTGCGCGCGCTCCACACAAAGATGCCGCTGTTCCAGAAATAATTGCCTGCGGAGACAAAAGCCTCCGCGCGTTCCTGGTTGGGCTTCTCCGTAAAGCGCCGCACCCGCAGCACGCCCTCAGCCAGGTGCGAGCCGGTTTCGATGTAGCCGTAGCCGGTCTCCGGCCGCGTCGGCTCGATGCCCAGCACCACCATGTTGTCGCCCGCGGCCGCCAGCTCGATGGCGTGCCGGATGGTCGCCACGAACGCGTCTTCGTCCACGATCACGTGATCGGCGGGGAACATCCCCAGCACCGCATCCGGAGCCTCGCGCTCGATGAGAAACGCCGCCAGGCCCGCCGCGGGCGCCGTGTTGCGTGCCGCCGGCTCGCACACCACCTGCTTCTCCGGAACGCAGTCCAGCTGCGTGCAGATGGCCCCGGAGAGCTGGGTGTTGGTAATCACCCACACCTGTTCCGGCTCCGCCAGGTCATCCAGGCGGTCCACGGTACGCTGGATCATGGTGCGCTCGCCGTCCAGTGCCAGCACCTGTTTAGCTTTGGCGCGCCGGCTGCGCGGCCAGAAGCGCGTGCCGCTGCCCCCGGCCAGGATGATGGGACGAAAGTCGATGGGATGGGATTGGGTCATCGGGTTTGCAGATGGAACTTCACAGATGGAACTTCAAAGCATACTTCAGACTTCCGCGGGCAGGATGCGAATGATTTCAGCCGAGCCTTCCACGCCCAGGCTCCAGCGCGGCGTGGATGCGGGAATGACGGCGATCTGATTGCGCTCCACGAAAAACGGCTCAAACGAATGGCTCGCGATCCGGACCCGCCCCTTTGCGACAAACAGCATCTGCACCACCGGCGCTGCCGCAACCAGCGAGGGGGGCGTCGCCATCCCGATCGGCCAGCGCTCCAGGCGGAAATACCGCTCATCGATCAGCACGCTGTGCCCATTTACCGGACGCGGCGGCACCTTTCCGGCCCGCGTGTGCATGCGCATCGCCGCAAACGATTTCTCCAGATGCAGCTCCCGCTGGCTCCCGTAGTCGTACATCCGGTAGGTCAGGTCGCTGGTCTGCTGCGTCTCCAGAATTACCACGCCCGGCCCGACCGCGTGCACCGTCCCGGCGGCCACAAACAGCATGTCGCCCTTTTCCACGGGCACCATGGTCAGCAGCGACTCCAGCGTCTGATCCTCGATGGCCGCGGCAACCTGCTCAGGCGTCACGCCCTCATGCAGCCCCAGCGCCACGGCGGCTCCCGGCTTTGCGTCCAGCGCGTACCAGCACTCCGTCTTGCCCCGCGGCTCCCCGTACTGCTGCGCCAGCGCATCGTCGGGATGCACCTGCACGCTCAGCTTTTCCTTCGGGAACAGCACTTTCACCAGCAGCGGGAAATCCTGCCCGGCGAGCGCCGATCCCAGCAGCACCGTGCGATTCTGCCGCGTGATCTCCGCCAGGCTCAGGCCCTTCAGCGGTCCCGTGTCGGCGGTGCACATCTCGCCTGTCAGCCAAACTTCGCCGATCGGTTCGCCTTCCGTCCTGTAGCTGTACCAGGGGGACAGATCCTGAAAGCCCCACGGCCGCGTGCGAAAGTACGGCGCCAGTCGAAAGGGAGGTAGCGTCTCCATCTTCTCCTTAGTATGCACGACCGCACTCCGCCGCGCGCCCAGGCCGCGATCCGTCTCCGATAGGATGAAAGAGATGGCTCGAATTCTGGTGACTGGCTGCGCCGGCTTTATCGGCTCCTGGCTGACGCAAACTCTCCTCGAGCGCGGCGCGACGGTGCGCGGCCTCGACAACTTCGAAACCGGCAAACGCGAAAACCTCGCCCAAATCTTCGACTCCGAAAAGAGCCCAAACCGCACCGAGCCCGGGAAAACTCAGCCTGCCGGCTCTTTTGAGTTTGTCGAGGTTGACCTGCGCGACGCCGATGCCACCGCCCGCGCCTGCGAAGGAGTCGATTTCATCTTCCACGAAGCGGCACGTCCGTCGGTCTTCCGCTCCCTGGCCGATCCCCGCACCAGCCACACCGCCAACATCGACGGCACCTTCAACCTCCTCGAAGGCGCCCGCCTCGCCGGCGTGAAGCGCGTCGTCTACGCGGCCTCGTCTTCGGCCTATGGCAACCAGCCCGGCTTTCCCCGCCGCGAGACCATGGTGCCCATGCCCATCGCGCCGTATCCGGTCCAGAAGCTGACCGGCGAGTTCTACATGAAGAGCTACTGGCAGATTTACGGCATCGAGACTGTCTGTTTGCGCTACTTCAACATCTTCGGACCCCGCCAGGTCCCCGACTCGCCCTACAGCGCCGTGATGGCCAAATTTACCCTGCAGATGATGCGCGGCGAGCGCCCCACCATCTTCGGCAACGGCGAACAGGGCCGCGACTTCACCTACGTCGAGAACGCCGTCTCCGCCAACCTGCTGGCTCTTGAAGCGCCTGCCGAGAAGGTCGCCGGCCGCGTCTTCAATGTCGCCTGCGGGGAGCGTCACACCCTGAACGAAACCTTCCAGGTTCTGGCTGAGTTTCTCGACTTTCAGCAGCCCGCCATTTACGCCCCACCCCGCCAGGGCGACATCGAGAACTCCCAGGCCGACATCTCCGCCGCCCGCGAAGCCTTCGGCTACGACCCCAAAATAGGCTTCAAAGAGGGCCTGCGCCGTACCGTGGCCTGGTATCGCGAGCAATACGCGTCCGTCACCGTCTGAGCGTAACTGGCGTCAAAAAAGGAACGAAATCAGCGAAATATGCGTAGACTGAAGCGATAGTCCCGGCTCAATCTGTACCTGCGTTCCGGAACTGCCGGGCCAAAGGACTCTTCTCCGCTCATGCAATTTGGTGAAGCGATCAAAGTGGCGCTCCAGTCGCTCTGGGCCAACAAGCTGCGCACCATCCTCACCCTTGTCGGGGTGGTCATCGGCGTAGCCTCGGTCATCGCTATCATTACGCTTGTCAATGGCGCCAACCGTTTCGTCGCCACCAAAATCTCCGGCTACGGCTCCGATGTCCTCACCGTGACCCAGCTTCCCTCCTTCTGGTCCACCGCCGAGGAGTACATCCGCGACCACAAGCGCAAGATCATCACCTACGAAGACTACGAATACATTGCCCAGACCTGCGAGCGCTGCCAGCTGGTCGCCGCGCAGCTCTCCACCGCCGGCAAAGTGGTCAACGGCAAGCAGTCCAGCGACAACACCACCATCAACGGCTGGACCTCCGGCATGGCGGAGATGAGCAACATCAATGTGGCCGAGGGCCGCGCGCTCACTCCCATGGATGACGTGGAAGGCAGCCATACCGCCGTCATCGGCGCCGACATCGTCGACAATCTCCTGCCCAGCGTCGATCCCATCGGCAAGGAGCTCCGCGTGGATGGCGAGGTCTACACTGTCGTCGGCGTCGCCGAGCGCCAGGGCACCACCCTCGGCCGCAGCCGCGACAACTTCGTCAACATGCCGCTCAGCACCTACCGGCACACCCACGGAACCCACGACAGCCTCAGTATCTTCGCCAAAGCCGGCACCGCTCCGGGCGCCCTCGACAACACATCCGACGAGCTCCGCGCCCTGATGCGCGCCCGCCGCCACGATCGCCCCGGCGAGCCGGACAGCTTCGAGGTGCAGAGCAACGAAACCTTTGCCAGCCTGTGGAAGCAGCTCACCGAAACCTTTGCCATCGTCGTGGTCGGCATTGCCTCCATTTCTCTGGTCGTCGGCGGCGTGGTCATCATGAATATCATGCTGGTCTCGGTCACCGAGCGCACCCGCGAGATCGGCATCCGCAAGGCCCTCGGCGCCCGCCGCAACGACGTCATGCTCCAGTTCCTCATCGAGTCCGCTACCATGGCGCTGGCTGGCGGCATGGTCGGCGTCATCGGCGGCGTGGGCGTCGCGGAGATCGTCACCCACATCATCGGCTGGCCCTCCTCGGTGGCCCTGTGGTCGGTGTTGCTGGGCCTCTTTGTCGCCACCTTCGTCGGTATCTTCTTCGGTGTCTACCCGGCCCACAAGGCGGCGAAGCTCGATCCCATCGTCGCCCTGCGCGCAGAGCTATAACGGAGCTTTCACCATGAGCCTCTCTGATACCCGCGAATCCGTCCGTATGGCGATGGACACCCTGCGCTCCAATAAGCTGCGCTCCGGCCTCACCATTCTCGGCATCGTCATCGGCGTCGCCACCGTGATCACCATCTCCTCGCTGATCAACGGCGTGAACAATCAGGTCGAGTCCTTCGTTTCCTCGCTCGGGACCAACGTTTTATGGGTCTTCCACATGCCGGTCATCAATGTCCGTCCCACCGCGGAAATGCTGGCTCGCAAGCGTCTCACCGTCGATGACATGAATGCCCTGGCCAAACTGCCCCACGTCGTCGCCGTGAGCGGAGGCATCCAGTACGCGAACTGGCAGATCGGTGTGGGCAGCGTTGCCGTCAAGTACAAGAACCACAAGGTCCAGAACACTATCCTCGAGGGCGACACGCCCGATGTCGTCAAGACCTACGACCTTAACGTAATCAACGGGCGCATGTTCAACGC
Organism: uncultured Acidobacteriota bacterium; assembly: GCA_963825195.1. GTDB lineage: Bacteria > Acidobacteriota > Terriglobia > Terriglobales > Acidobacteriaceae > Palsa-343. The sequence goes on along the minus strand of CAWGSD010000001.1, from coordinate 1,909,138 downwards.
CTCCGACGAATTCCGCAGCGCCAACGTGGCGGAACTCGGCTACGACGCGGCCGACGAACTCTTCCCGCAGGGAGAGGATCCGCTTGGCAAGCAAATCGAGATCGACGACGAGGTCTTCAGTGTCATCGGCGTTCTCGGCAAGCAGAAACAGCCCTTCGGGACCGGCAAGAACGCCAATGACAACGCCGTATTCATGCCGCTGAGCACCTTCCACAAGATCCATCCCGAACTCAAAGATCTGTGGGTCAGCGTGAAGTACGACGACGCCAAAAACGCCTCCATGGTCGAAGAAGAGATCCGCATGCTCCTCCGCGAGCGCCGCCGCGTCCGCGTCGAGAAGGACGACGACTTCGCCATCTTCAGCCCTGATTCGCTCACCCGTCTCTGGAACCAGATCACCGCCGGCCTCGTGATCTTCATGTTTGCCGTTTCCAGCGTCGGCCTGCTGGTCGGCGGCGTCGGCGTCATGAACATCATGCTGGTCTCGGTCACCGAGCGAACCCGGGAGATCGGCGTGCGCAAAGCCATCGGCGCCACCAAACGCAACGTCCTCATCCAGTTCACTGTGGAGGCCATGGCCCTCTGCGCCCTCGGCGGCGTCATCGGCATCGCTGCCGGAACCCTCATCACCCTCGCGATTCGCTACGGCATCCGTTTCCCGGCCAGCATGTCCAGCCTGTGGACGACCATCGCCTTCATCGTTTCCTGCACCATCGGCCTCGTCTTCGGTATTTACCCGGCCTGGAAGGCCGCGACCCTCGACCCCATCGAAGCCCTGCGCTACGAATGATCGGACGCTGTGCGGGGAAGAGCGAACAGGGAAGACCTCTCCGATTGCCGTAGAGCCGTCATGAATGGCATGCTCGACGTATGAAGATCAGACCGCGCCTCGCTGTCGTGGCATGCCTGGCGTTCGCGTTCTCGTATTCCGTTCCTGCCCAGGGGCGTTCTCCGCTCGATCAGGGCTACTGGCGTCCCGCGAGCAACACCGCCCACTCCATCACCGGCGACATTGCCTTCACCGATGCCAAAATCACCATCGGCTTCAATAGCTATGTCATCGCGCAGATCCGGGCACTGCGTCCGGCCGAAGCCGGCGCAGCCTTCGATGCGGACACCAACGCCCCCGGAAACGGCAACCTCTACCGCACCAACATCCCCGCCGGCAAGCGATTCCTTCACCACAACACCCTCTGCGGCAGCGACGACACCCAGTGGATTGCCACCTGGGTGACCGGCAACACCCTGCAGGTAGCCTTCTTCTCCGGAGAGAAAATGCCCCTGCTGACCCTCGAAGCGCTCCCAAACTCCACAAACCTCTGTGGCACATACAACTACACGCGCTGACCCAGCGGCCAGCGCCAGCAGCCAGCGGCCAGTGGTGGGAAGCTGGTAGCTCGTAGCTGGTGGCTGGCTTCTGGCAGGCCAGCTTTTCCCCCTTCCCTCCAGGCGAATGCATTATCATAAAAGCACCCGGCGGGATTTCTCCGTCTAACCACTATGTCCACAAGCTTCAGGCACACCATCCTCGGCATCTCCATCGCCCTCATCCTTGTCGTTCTGCTGGGAGGCTTCGGCCCCGCGGGCGTCAGCGCCAGCCAAAGTGACGGCGCGTACCGCCAGATGGGCGTCTACGAGGAAGTGCTGCACAAGATTCAGACCGACTACGTCACCGACCCGAACATTCAGAACGTGACCACCGGCGCTCTGCACGGCCTGCTCGAGTCTCTCGACGCCGACTCCAGCTACCTCACCCAGTCGGAATACGCCACCTACCAGGCGCACCAGCATGAGGGCCAGGCGCAGGTCGGCATGGATGTCTCCAAGCGCTACGGCTACGGCAGCGTGATCACTGTCATTCCCAACAGCCCCGCGGCCAACGCGCATATCGAGGATGGCGACCTGATCGAGTCCATCGGCGGCCTCTCCACCCGCGAAATGTCCGTCGCCATGATCCGCCTGCTGCTCGAAGGCAAGCCGGGGACCTCCGTCAGCTTTGAGCTGGTCCGCCCCCGCAAACCCGAGCCCGACGACATCACCCTCACCCGGACCAACGTCGCTCCCCCGTCGATGAGCCAGCAGGTCTACGAGAACTCGACCATCCTCTATCTGAAGCCCGGCATCCTTATCCGCGACCGTGTCGATGAAGTGATCGCCCGGTTGCACCAGATGCAGAAGGATGGCAACAAGAAGGTGCTCCTTGACCTGCGCGACGATGCCGAGGGCGATCCGCAGCAGGGCATTCGCCTCGCCAATGCCTTTCTGCAGTCGGGAACCATCGCCTCGCTCCAGGGCCAGACCGTCCCTGCCCAGACCTTCACCGCCGAAGCGTCGAAGTTCGTTACCTCCGCACCGCTGGTCGTGCTCGTCAACCATGGCACCGCCGGTGCGGCTGAGTTGGTGGCTGCCGCCATCCACGACAATAAGCGTGGTCAGGTCGTCGGTGACCGGACCTTTGGAGAAGGCGCCGAGCAGAAGACTTTCATGCTGCCTGATGGCGCGGCTCTGCTGCTGACCGTCGCGAAATACCAGTCGCCCGCCGGCCACAAGATCGAGGACGATGCCGTTACCCCCGACGTCGCCGTCTCCCAGAGCCCCGACCTGAACGTAAATGATAACGGCACCCCGCAGGAGCCCCGCACAGACGATCAGCTCAACAAGGCGCTCGCGCTTCTGAAGCAGAAGAACGCATAAATAAACGACAGCTCCTGGCCCCAGCCACTCCGGCTGCCCCGGGTTTCGATTTTGAGACCCGGGAAATTCGCGAAGCGAACCTGAATCTCTTTTCGAATCTCTCTCCGACACATCAGGTCCCCGGGTCTCGATTCAGAGACTCGGGACGTTCGCGGAAAGACGTGCATTTCCGCAGCCCCCAAGCGTAACCTCATAGGGTTGAACCTCATCACTCCATCATCCTGGGAGAACGACCCCGATTCGTCGGACGGATCACGTTTCCAGCCCGGCGCCGGCCGCCGCAAAATTGCAGGCAGCCTTGCCCTCGCCTTCCTCGTGGTGCTGGCGGCGGCTGCCGGCTCGCTCGCGGGCCTGATGCTGGTCTACTCGGTCAACTTGCCTCAGATTGCCGAGCTGGAACATTACCGCCCCTCCACCACCACCGAGCTCTACGACGTCCACGGCCGCAGCTTCGGCTCCTTTGCGCTCGAGCGCCGTGTCGTCGTCGGCTACAACGACTTTGCCCCCATCCTGCGCCAGGCCGTCATTTCCACCGAAGACCGCGATTTCGAAAGCCACTGGGGCATCAATCTCTTCCGCGTCGCCGGAGCCGTCTGGCACGACCTCGTCTCCAAAGGCCGCGCTCAGGGTGCTTCGACTCTCACCATGCAGCTCGCTCGCAACCTCTTCCTCTCCAACGAGCGCACCGCCTCGCGCAAGCTGCAGGAAGTCTTCCTCTCCCTCCAGATCGAGCACGCCTTCACCAAGGAACAGATCTTCACCCTTTACGCCAACCAGATCTACCTGGGCAGCGGTGTCTACGGCTTTGAAGCCGGGGCGGAGTACTACTTCTCCAAACACGCCGCCCAGCTCACCCTCCCTGAAGCCGCGCTGCTCGCCGGCCTTCCCAAAGGTCCTGTCGAGTTCTCGCCGATTCTCAATCCGGAGCGCGCCTTCCGCCGCCGCAACGTGGTCATCGACGCTATGCTCGAAGACGGCAAAATCACCGCCGCTGAGGCCGAGGCCGCCCGCTCCGCTCCGCTGGGCCTGCACCTCGAGCCTCCGCCCAACAGCATCGCCCCCTGGTTCGTGGAAGAAGTTCGTCGCGAGCTGGAGCGCCGCTTCGGCACCGAAGAGGTCCACGCTGCCGGCCTCAAGGTCTACACCACCCTCGATCTCGACCTGCAGAATGCCGCGAATCAGGCTGTCCTCAACGGCCTTGCCGCCTATGAACGCCGCCATGGCTGGCGCGGACGCCTGCTGAACGTCATCGCCGGCGGCCTCGATATGGACAGCTTCAAACATCCCGACTGGAGCATCCCGCCCGCCTCCGGCACTTACCTCCATGCCCTCGTCACCGGCGTCCTGCCCTACCAGGTCACCGCGCGCATCGGCGATCACCAGCTCATCCTCACCGGCGACGACTGGGCCTGGACCGGCTTCCACACCGCCGACCAGTTCCTCCATCAGGGAGACCTGATCTACGTCCACATCACCGGACAGGATGGTACTCTGCTCCACGGCACCCTCGAAGAGGACACCGGTGTCCAGGGATCCCTCTTCGCCATGGACAACACCACCGGCGATGTCCTGGCCCTCGTCGGCGGCCGCGACTTCAACCTCTCGCAGTTCGACCGCGCCACCCAGTCTGAGCGCCAGACCGGCTCTTCCTTCAAGCCCTACGTCTACACCACCGCGGTCGAAGACGGCCTCACCCCCCAGGACACCATCGTCGACGCCCCCGTCTCCTTCGGCTCCTACACCCCTCATAACTACGATGGTCGCTACCTGGGCCGAATCTCGCTGCTGGAGGCCTTTGCCGACTCCCGCAATATCCCCGCCCTCGAGCTTGCCAGCCGTTTCGGCATCCGCAAGGTCATTGCCACGGCGCATGCCTTTGGAGTCACCAGCAACATCCCGGCGTATCTGCCCATCGCGCTGGGCTCCGCTGAAATCACACTCGAGCAGCAGGTCGCCGCCTACGCGGTCTTTCCCAACGACGGCATCCGCGTCGCCCCGCGCCTCGTCCGCCGCGTAGTCAGCGCCGACGGCATCCCCTTTCCCGACCAGCCCCCCGCCGTCAACGAAGTCATCTCGCAGAAGACCGCCCGCACCATGATGACCTTCTTCCGCGCTGTTACCAGCGAGGGCACCGCTGCCACGCTCGCCGCTCTCCACCACCCCCTCGGCGGCAAGACCGGCACCACCAACGATTTCACCGATGCCTGGTTCCTGGGCTTCTCACCGTCGGTCAGCTGCGGCGTCTGGGTCGGCTACGACGACCGCCAGTCCCTCGGCGACAAAGAAACCGGCGCTCGCGCCGCCCTGCCCCTGTGGACCGACTTCATGAAGACCGCCATCGCTGCCAGTCCCGACGAAGCCTTCCCTGGCGAATCGCCCAAACCGCCCACAGCCCAGCGCCAAACCGCCGCCCTCGTCCGCCCCCGCTAAATCCGGTGCCCCAGGTCTCGTTTCTGGGCCACGGGAAGAACGCCAGGTAAACACACCGGCAGGAGGAAAGTCGCCAGGTAGGCGCGACGGCATGAGGCAGGCGCGGCATTCATGCCGCGCATTCTGCACGCAGACTCACGCGCAGCTTTAGCTGCTGAGGGTGCCCTTTGCCGTTACAGGGGCACAGGATCGAATCATTCCCCGTTCACCGCACTGTCGAAGCCGCCGCCAGCCCCGTCCGCCGAAAATACCGTTGCGCCCACCCCACATCCCGCCGAATCTGCGCCTTCAGCGCCTCGGCGGAAGGGAAGCGCCGCTCATCCCGAATCCGTGCCAGAAAGCAAAGCTCCAGCGGCGTGCTCTCCGTCAGCTCCACCGGCGGAGGACCATCGAGCAGATGCGACTCCACCGCAAATCCTGCGCTCTCGAAGGTCGGCCGCACCCCGGCATTCGTCACCGCATTGAACACCGGCGCCTCTGGCCCTTCGCCGATCCGCACCCGCGTGGCGTAAACCCCATGAGGAGGCAGCAGCTCCGCATACAGCGCCAGGTTGATGGTCGGCGTGTTCAGCTGCGTGCCCACCCCGCGCCCCCGCGCCGGCGTGGACGAGATCGAAAAGACGCGCCCCAGCAGCGCCCGCGCCATGCCCATCTGCCCGGCCGCAATCCGCCGCCGCACCTCGCTGCTTGAAACAGGAACCCCCCGCACCTCCAGCGATCCGTGCGAAACCACGCCGAATCCCAGCTCCCGCCCCAGCTCTTTCAAATCCTCGATGCCCGCTGCCGCATCGTGCCCGAAGCGAAATGTATCCCCCTCATGCACCTCTACCACCCGCAGCCCGCGGCACAACACCCCTTCGGCAAACTCCCGCGCCGACATCATTGAAAATTCCCGGGTAAACGGCAGCACCACGCAGGCGTCCAGCCCCGTCTGCTCCAGCAGACTCAGCCGCTGCGGCATCGGCGTGATCAGCTTTGGAGCGCGCTCCGGATGCAGCAGCGCCACCGGATGCGGATCGAAGGTCACCGCAATCGCCCGCGCATCGAGCAGCCGCGCCCGCTCCAGTACCCGCCCGATAATCTCCTGATGCCCGCGATGCACGCCGTCGAAATTGCCGATTGCAGCCACCGTCCGCGGCATCTGCGGCAAGCCGGCGGGCAATTCGGCAATGGATCGGAAAATTCGCATATCGTACGTTGCTGATTCCAGCGAAACGCTACCAGCTACCAGCCACCAGCCACCAGCTGTCTCACAGCTCAAAAGGAATCCGCAGCCCGTCGTAGCCCAGCCGCACGTGCTCCGGAAACTCCGCCTCCGTCGCCGCATGATCCACCTCGTGCGACATGTGCGTGAAAAAGGCCTGCCGCGGCGCGATCCGCTCCACCCAGCGCAACCCCTCGTCGATGGTGGCGTGGCTCGGATGCGGCTGCGGCCGCAGCGCATCCATGATCAGCACATCCAGCCCTTCCAGCAGCGGCAAACTCGATTCCGGAATGCTGCTCATGTCGGTGAGATAGGCGGCCGACCCGAAGCGAAACCCCGCCACCGGTAAATCGCCGTGCATCAGCGGAACCCGCTGAAAGCGCACCCCCAGCAAATCGACGCTCTCCGTGCCTTCGAGGCCGCGCAGTTCCACGCGAGCCCGGGTCGGATAGGTCGAATCGGTCGAAAAGGTGTAATCGAAAACCTTCCGCAGAATGCTGGCAGTCGCCGTGTCCGCATAGAGAGGGAGGGAAGCCGGCTTGTGATGGAAGCTGATGGGTCGCAGATCGTCCATGCCCAGGATGTGATCGGCGTGAGCATGCGTGTAGAACACCGCATCGACGTGGTAAATCTTCTCGCGCAGCGCCTGCTCCCGGAAATCCGGCCCGGTGTCGATCAGCACCGTATGTCTCGGCGCATGGTCCTGTCCTCGCACGTCGCCCTTCCGGCTCCACTGAATCGCGATCGACGGACGCGTCCGCCGGTTGCGCGGATCCGGCGACGTGCAGACCGCACAGCCACACCCCAGCGTGGGAACGCCCATCGAGGTGCCGCTGCCCAGAAAGATGATTTCCGCCTGCATCCGCTCCGAGACTTACTTCTTCCCATCGACCGGACGCTGCGCCGACTGCGCGATCGCGTTGGTGATTTCCAGAAACATCATGCGCAGCTCGAAGAGCACATTCTGCAGCGTGGCTTCTTCCTTCGGCGTCAGGTTCCCCTTCGTCTTCTCCTGCAGCAGCGCCAGCATGTCGATGCTCTGCCGCGCTCCCAGAAGGTCGATCCGCGCCTTCTGTCCCGGCTCCGTGCCCGCGCCCATCGCGATCATCGCCGAAACATAAAACGACTGGATGATGTGCTCGAAGGTCACCGTCCCCGCCGGCCCCATCCCCGGATTCGCCTGGCGCAGCATGTCGTCGATCTGCCGCGACGACTCCTGATACGCCGCATCCTGGTCGGCCGTCTCCTGCGCGGAAAACTGCGGAACTTCCGCTTCCTCGGCCAGTGGCTCCGGGCTCGCCTCGTTCTCGCGATCTTCCGGCAGGGGCATGGTCACAACATTATCGGGGGTCGGATCGGGGGCTGGCGCCGCGGCCGGAGCCTTTCGCTCTTCCTCCCGCGCCGCCTCTCCATCGCGCAGTTCTCCTTCCATCGTGAACTTGCGCCGGTCGGTTACCGTAAACGTGGGCTGCTTATCGCTCATAGAGACAGTTCTCCGGGGATCAGAATTCAGAAATCAGGAAATTACAGTGCTCGGCGGCGCGGCCAGGGGTGCCGCTGTGCCCCCGTCGTAAGTGATGGGTATGTTTTCTTTTTCATTGCGCTCCAGCGCCTCGACCCGTGCAAATCCCAGCGCCAGTTTCTTCGAAAACCCAGGCAGCTCGAACGTGGCCACGCTGGTCAGCTCGCCAATGGCCGCGTCTCCGGAGCGAAGCTCGATCTTTTCTCCGGGCCCCGGTACGTTGCCGGTCAGCTCGAATTGCCGCAGCGAACGGTGCACCGTGGCCCGCGAGCGGATGCGCTCCACGATCTCCTGCCCAATGTAGCAGCCCTTCGTATAGTTCAGCGCCCGCAGCAGGTTCGTTTCCTGGGGCAGGTGTTTATCGCTGAATTCCACGTCGTAGAGCGGCTTACCCTCAAGCACCCGGAGATCTTCCAGCGCAGCGACCCCGCAGGGCACCGCGCCGGCGTCGATCAGAGCCTTCCACACCGTCAGAACCTGGCTGGCCGGCACGTGTATCTCGAAGCGCGGCGCCACCGGGCCATACCCGTGAACGATCGTAACCTCCACCCCTGCAATCTGCGCCGGCTGAAACGTACCTGCCTCGGGCAGAGCAGCCCCGGTTTTCGCCAGAATCTCTGCCGCCCTCGGTCCCGCAATCCCCAGAGCCGTCACCGCCGCGTCTAACGCTTCCAGCTTTACGTCGTCCATAATGATGAAGCGGCGCAGGTGCGTCAGGAGGCGTTCGGACTGAGAGCGATCGGTTTCCAGCAACAGGTGCTCGTCGCTGCAGTAGACTTCGGCATCGCCCTGGATGCGCCCCTGGGCATTCAAAACCAGCGTGTACGCAACCTGGCCAGGCGCAAGGCCTTTCACGGTTTGCGTGATCATGCCATTCAGCCAGCGAACCCGGTCTCTGCCGGTCGCGCGCAGAAAGGTCCGGTAGCCCAGGTCAAATACGCCGGCCCCGGCAAGCAGGGCCTCGAGTTCGGAGGGAATTCCGGAGAATCCGAGCGGCGTGCGCGCTCCGCGGTGCATCTTCAGTTCCAGAGCGGAGGCATCGCCTGCTAAAAGTGAAGCGGCCAGAGGCGTTTCGGCGGGCGCTTCTGCGATCATGGCATCAGGAATCTGTACCGTCTGGCTCATACCAAAATTATATTCTCGCGAGCGCGCCCTCTGCCTCGCGCGAAACTTCGCCGCAAACGGCGAAAGGATATGGAATGCAACGAACAATGAATGCCTGGTTACGGTCCGTCCGGTTGCTGTCACTCCTGTCGATCGCCGCCTCTGTGGCCGGGGCGCAAACGGCTCCCAACGTCCCCGCCGCCCCGAACTCCACCCAGCTGCCTCCGGGCCAGCAGCAAAACCAGGCCAAACCGGAAATCCACATCACCCCCGAGCAGGCGAAGGACCTCTTCGCCGCCGTCCACCCGATCCTGCAGTTCGCATCGGACGACACCAGGCTGCCCATCAGGCGCGAAGTCAAGCCGCGCCTCACGACCCGCGCCGAGGTCGAGAAGTATCTTCTCGAGAAGATGAATGACGACAAGGATGCCAAACGCATGGAGCGCTCGGAGATCGTGCTGAAGAAATTCGGCCTCATCGATCCCGACTTCCAGCTGCGCCCCTTCCTCGTCAAGCTGCTCGACGAACAGATCGCCGGCTACTACGACAGCAAGACCAAGACCGTGAATCTGCTGGACTGGATCGCGCCTGAGCAGCAGAAGCCCGTCCTCGCCCACGAGCTCACCCACGCTCTGCAGGATCAGCGTGTCGACCTGGACAAATGGCAGAACCAGACCAGCGACGACCTCTCCCACAACTTTGCCGAAGACCGTAAGCATGTCGCCACCGATGAGGACGACACCGCGCGCGAGGCCGTTCTCGAAGGCCAGGCCATGGCGGTCTTCGTCGACTACAGCCTTGCCCCCGCGCACAAAAGCCTGCGCAGCTCGCCGCAGATGGTCGAAAACCTCATCGACACCATGACCAGCGGCGGCGATGCCGATGATCCGGTCCTCGCCCGTGCGCCCCTGCTGCTGCAGGAGTCATTGCTCTTTCCCTACAAAGACGGGCTGAAATTCGAGGCGGCGCTGATGACCGACTCCAAATCGCCCGCGGCTGCGTTCGGCTCCGTGCTCGATCGCCCACCCGACTCCAGCTACGAGATCATGAATCCGCATGCCTATGAGAATCAGGCCAAAGTGCCGCTGCTCAACATGCCCGACATTCATCCGGTCATCGACGCGGAATACAGCCCCTACGACATCGGGGTGATGGGGGAACTCGACGTGCGCATCCTGGCCGAGCTTTTCGGCGGCAAAGATCTGGCTGAGCAGCTGACCCCGGCCTGGGACGGAGGCATTTACTACGCGGCACAGAAAAAGAACGCCCCCGACAAGAACTCCACCTCGTCCGTCGCGCTTCTCTACCTCTCGCAGTGGAAATCCCCCGATGCCGAGGCAGCGTTCGTCAAGATGTACGCCGACGAACTGAACAAGAAATACTCGCACGTCGCGCGCGATCCCCAGGCAGAGACCAGCTCCGATGAGCAGGTCTACAACACCAGCGAGGGCCCCGTGCTCATCGTGACCAGCGGCAACGACGTCTTCACCAGCGAGAGCTTCGACCTGCCCACCGCCCGCAAGCTGCAGCTGCTCATGCTCGGCGCACAACAGTCAGGCGGCAGCCAGGTGGCGTTCAACCATGCTGCTGCTTCCAGCGATCTCACCGGCAGCATGATTCACTTCATAGCTGGCTGCGGCATGATGAAAGTCGCGCTGCCGCACCATTGAGACCGAAGTTTCTCGTTCGGGAAGAAAACAAGAGACGTTTTCGCCGGGCCGTCGTATTCTGTTCCTCCCTGAACTCAGGAGGTTTAGAGCGCGATGGCTGCTGGCGATCCGGTGGATGAAATAACGGGCAGCGCAACGACAGGCGAAGCAGACGACAGCCTGCATCCGAACCAGAACGGCCAGGCCTCAGCGTCCGGGGCGCTGAATCTTGCTTCTCCTATGTTCAATATTCACCCGAGCCCACAGGGGATGGGCGGCTGGCTCGTGCTTGTCGCCATCGGACTGGTGGTCACCCCATTCCTTCTGATTCGTTATTTGGTGCTGGACTTCCATTCACTCAGGCTTCCGGCTCGTGTCCTGATCGGCCTGAGAGTACCGGGCCTGCCGACCTTGATCGGTCTGGAATTCTTTGACAACGCAGTTCTGCTGGCTGGCTTGGCACTCCTCGTCGTCCTGTTCTTCAGGGAGAAGCGACAATTCCCCAGGATCTATCAAATCTGGCTGGCCTTTGCTCTGGTGGGCAAGATTGTGGAACTCACACTGAGTTTTCATCTCGGTGCGGGGTCTTCCTGGGAAGGTACTGCGAACGTGGTGGCCAACTTGCATTCGAAACTGGGTCTTGGCGTCCTCCAGTCAGCAATCGTTGCAATTGTTTGGATCTGCTATTTCGAAGTATCGGAAAGAGTGAAGGCCACCTTCATCCACTGATCATCCCGGCTGTCCGTTTGGGCGTGCATTTATACTGATTCCTTGTGTTCAACACCTGCTGCAGCCCGCCTGGACATCCCACGCAGGCAGCAGTAAGCGCGGGGAGTCGATTTGCAACAAGCGGAAATCGGAATCATTGGCGGCAGCGGCCTCTACTCCATGCCCGGCCTCACCGCCGTCCACGAACAGCATGTCACCACCCCCTTCGGCGATCCCAGCGATGCCTTCGTTGTCGGTGAACTCGAAGGCCGCAAGGTCGTCTTCCTCTCCCGGCACGGGCGCGGCCATCGCATCCTTCCCTCGGAGATCAACTTCCGCGCCAACATCTACGGCATGAAGCAGCTGGGCGTGGAGCGCATCCTCTCCGTCTCCGCCGTTGGCTCGCTCAAAGAGGAGCATCGCCCCGGAGAATTCCTCGTCCCCGATCAGTTCATCGACCGCACCTTCCATCGTGTTTCCACGTTCTTTGGCGATGGCATCGTTGCCCACGTCGCCTTCGGCGATCCGGTCTGCGGCGACGTGGCGAAGATCATCGCCGCCGCCTGTGCCGCTGAGGACGTCACCGCCAAATCCGGCGGCACCTACGTCTGCATGGAGGGTCCGCAGTTCTCCACCCGCGCCGAATCCAATCTCTATCGCAGCTGGGGCGCCGACGTGATCGGCATGACCAACCTGCAGGAAGCGAAGCTGGCCCGCGAAGCTGAAATCTGCTACGCCACCGCCGCCATGGTTACCGACTACGACTGTTGGCACGAAACCCACGACGACGTCACCATCGAGCAGATCGTGGCCGTGATGAACCAGAACGCCGCGAATGCCTGCCGCGTGATTCGCGCCGCCGTCGCCGCCATGCCGAAGGAGCGCGCCTGCTCCTGCGCATCGGCGCTGCAATACGCGATCCTCACCACACCCGAAGCCATTCCCGCCGCCACCCGCGAGCGCCTGGACCTGCTCATCGGCAAGTATCTGAAGCGATAGCAGTGCAGTCGAGCGAGATTGATCGAGTACAATCGGGTTAGCGAAAGGCTAAGTAGGCCCGGGAGAAGGCAATGAAAAAAGACATCTTGCTGAAGGCGGGATACAGATATAACTTCGATCGGGACCTGTATGTGAATCGCGCCGCTAAAAAAGCGTTCAGCCTTGAGTTTGTTGACGACAAACCCGAAGAGGAGCTGGCGCAGCGCATTCAGGAATCGTCCAACGGTAATGGCTGGACGTTCTACTTCAATTCCGATCCGCCTGAGGGCATCCGACGTGAATTGGAAAGAGTCCTCGGGTAATGCCGGAACGTACAGTCGAGGATCTGCTGCGCGCAGAGTACTTCAGTCTCCTGCCTGAAATCCGCAAAGTCGCCTGGCAACTCGAAACGGAAATCCGCTACAACACATTGCGCATATTGCAGAGTCTGAACCACTACGAGCAGCTACTCGTCCAATCCCGGGTCAAAGAGTGCGAAAGCGCCATTAAAGCCCTTCAGCGACGCCAGGAAGGCAGGGTTTTTAACCCCGAGCGCCCCGGAGATTATTCCCTGCTCAAGCTGCCCGACCTGGCAGGCGTTCGCGTGCTCGTCTTCCCTCGAAGCAGAATGACGGAAGTCGATCGTTGCTTGACCGAGTGTTTTACTGGGTGGACGCCCAATCCCGTTCCCGGTGAAGCTGGCGCTACTTTAGCACCCAAATATAACGGGTTCTGCAGGGATGTCAGCAGCAAAATAAGGGCCGAATATCAGGTAGTGCCACTGTTGGTTGGTCTCTTCTGGCAGGTAGAACATTCGGCCATGTACAAGCCCGATCCGTCCCTCATGGGTATAGCGAACTCCAGCGAGATGAAACTCCTGAAAGCAGGCGTCGAAGATGCCTTGTTACGCTTTGAGACAGGATTTGAGAGTTTCGTTCGCGAAAGCAATTAATTAGCCAGTCTTTAGATTTCCAAAACGGAGAGCAATCCGCATGGCCATTCTTGTAGTCGGCAGTGTCGCGTTCGACGCAATTGAGACTCCTTCAGGTCGCAGAGACCGCTGCCTGGGCGGCGCGGCTACCTATTTCTCGCTGGCCGCCAGTTACTTTACCGATGTCCGCGTCATCGGTGTTGTCGGTGAAGACTTCGGCGACGAAGAGAAAGCCGTCTTCACGCGCCGCAACATCGACACGCGCGGCATCGAGCACGTTGCCGGCAAGAGCTTCTTCTGGAGCGGCTCCTACATGAAGAATCTCAACGAGGCGCAGACGCTCAACACCGAGCTCAACGTCTTCCAGAGCTTCTCGCCCAAGATCCCAGCCGAATATCAGGACAGCGAATTTCTCTTCCTCGCCAACATCGATCCCGTCCTCCAGGAAGAAGTACGCCGCAAGATGCCGAAGGTGAAGATGGTCTGCGGCGACACCATGAACTACTGGATCAAGGACCACGCCGAGAACCTCACCCGTGTTCTGAAAACCCTCGACGGCCTGCTCATTAACGACACCGAAGCGAAGATGCTCGCGAAGCAGAACAACCTGGTCCAGGCCGCCCGCACCATCCTCGATATGGGCCCCAAAGCCCTCGTCGTCAAGCACGGCGAATACGGCGCCACCGCCTTCTTCGGCGACAGGTCCTTCGCGGACGGCGTGCGCTCCACACCCTTCCGCGCTCCCGCGCTGCCTCTCGCCGAAGTCGTCGATCCCACCGGTGCCGGCGACTCGTTCGCAGGAGGCTTCTTTGGCTACATCGCCTCGCAGCCGGAGCTCACCCCCGCCGTCTTCCGCCGCGCCATGTTCTACGGCAGCGTAATGGGCTCCTTCGCTGTGGAGCGCTTCGGTACCGAGCGCCTGCAGCAGCTCGACTCTAAGGAAATCGAGGAACGCTTTGCGCTCTTCCGCCAGCTCTCGCACCTCGAGTAAAAAATCGAGCGCCGCCAAAGCTCCGGATCTCGCCCGCTCCCTGCGCCACGAGACCGTCTTCGCCGGCATGGTGGCGGCGCTCTTCTCCATGCTGGCCTTCGGCTACTGTTATCCCCGCAACATGCTCCTGCTCTACGGGGACGCAGTCGCGCACCTGCACATCGCCCGCCGCCTCATCGACTCACTTAATCCCGGCATCCGCCAGATCGGCTCCGTCTGGCTCCCGTTTCCGCACGTCCTCATGATGCCCTTCGCCGCCAGGATGGCGTGGTGGCAAAACGGCATGGCCGGGGCCATCCCGTCGATGATCTGTTACGTCCTCGCCGTCGCTGGCCTGTGGCGTCTTGCCCGTTTCTGGCTGCGCCCCGCCGGTGCCGTCGTCGCGGCACTCTTCTTCGCGCTCAATCCCGGCCTGCTCTATATGCAGACTACCGCCATGACCGAGCCGCTCTTCCTCTGCCAGATGATCTGGAGCACGCTCTTCCTGGTGGCCTTCCTGCGCGCGATGGGAAGAGGAAACCATAAGTTCGCCGGCCGGGCGTTGGTCGCCTGCGGCCTCGTTCTCGTCACCGCCATCTACACCCGCTATGACGGCTGGATCTTCGCCTGCTTCGTCTGGCTTGTCGCGCTCCGCGCTCTCTGGAGAACCCAGGCCTGGCGCACCCGCGCCGGCGGAGCCTTCGTCCTCTTCACCGCCATGCTGGCCGCCGCGCCTGTCCTCTGGTTTGCCTGGAACGCACGCCAGTACCATGACTGGCTCGACTTCATGCGCGGCCCCTACTCCGCGAAGGCCATCGATGCCCGCACTTCGACGCCGGGCGCTCCACACTATCCCGGCTGGCACAGCATGCGCGTCGCGGCGCTGTACTTCCTCAAAGCTGCGGAACTCGGTGCAGTCCCCGTCCGCTGGTGCAACCTCCTGTTCGTGCTGGTCCTCGGCGGCACCGTCGCCGCCATCCTGAAATGGCGCAAACGCTGCATCGTCCCCTTCCTGCTGCTCTGGATGCCGCTCCCGTTCTACGCCTACTCCGTCGCCTACGGCTCGGTGCCCATCTTCATCCCCGTCTGGTGGCCGCACTCCTTCTACAACATCCGCTACGGCATGGAAATGCTGCCCGTCTTCGCGCTCTCCCTCGGCTTCCTGGTGGCGCGGCTGCTGACTCGCACCGAACAGCGCTGGCCCCGCCACGCCCAGCTCATCCTGCTCGCCGCCATGGTCCTCATCATGGTCGACTCCATCGTCGTCATGCGCTCCACGCCGATCGTTCTCGGCGAAGCCATCGCCAACTCCCGCACCCGCGTACCCTTTGAAGCTGCCTACGCCCGCGCCCTCGACCAGCTTCCGCCTCAGGGCGCTATCCTCGTCTGGACCTCTGACCACATCGGCGCCTTTGAGCGTGCCGGCATCCCGCTGCGCCGCACCATCAACGAGACCGACTACTATCAGTGGAACGCCTCGCTCCAGCACCCGGCGCAGTCCGCCGCCTGGGTCATCGCAGCCGACCACGACGCCGTCGCCCAGGCTGTCGCCGCCCATCCTGAAGGCCTGAAGCTGATCGATATCGTCTGTTCCACCGGTCAGCCCTGCGTGAAGTTTTACCGGTCCACTATGGCACCCACGATCAGGCCTACGGATGTTAGGATCAGCCCAAAGTGACCCTCACCCCCATGCTTGCCCCCGCGCTGGCCTTCGCGCAAAACGGCCACATGCTGGCCTACAGCCGGCTGGAGCAGATGCTGCTTACCGGCGGAGCCGCCGGCCGCCTGCTGCTCGCCGCTGCGCTCGGCTGCGCCATCGGCATCGACCGCGAACTGCACCACCGCCCCTCCGGCGTCCGCACCAACGTCCTCATCTGCTTCGGCGCGGCCATGTTTACATTCCTGTCGGCCATCATCGCCGGTGAGAACAGCCCCAACCGCGGCCAGATCGCGTCGAACATCGTGCAGGGCATCGGCTTCCTCGGCGCCGGCCTCATCCTCCACAATCGCGATCGTGTCAGCGGACTCACCAGCGCCGCCACCGTGTGGGCCGTCGCCTCCATCGGCATGGCCTGCGGCGCCGGTCTCTATGTCCCCGCCATATTTGCAACCGTGGTGGTGCTATTTGTGCTGGAGATGATCCGCCTCCTCGAATATCGCGCCAACCTCAAGCTTTATTCGGTGACCTATGAGGTGCGCGGCACCGACGCCCTTACCATGAGCAACGCCGTCCTGCGCGTCATGGACCGCGAGAAGCGCCGCATGAGCGACGTCGAAAGCCAACCCATCGGCTCGCTGGAGCGGCTGTCCTTCGCGGTTTCCGCCCACCACCGCGGCCACCACCGCCTCCTGACCGAACTCAAAGCGGCGTCCGGCCTCGATGACGTCCTCGTCTTTCGCGACCCGGAGGACGAGTAATGCGCTTTGTGAAAGCCCACGCCTGCGGCAACGACTTCCTCATCGTCGAAGGTCCCTGCGATCCCGCTCTGGCCAAAAAGCTGTGCGAACGGCACACCGGCATCGGCGCCGATGGCGTTGAGTTTCTTGAGAACAACACCATCCGCCTCGCCAACGCCGACGGCTCCGTCGCGGAAATCTCCGGCAACGGCACGCGCTGTGCCGCCGCCTGGCTTGCTCACACCCGCAACGCCGCTTCCGGCGACACCATCACCCTCGCCACCGACGCCGGTCCCCGCGCCTGCCGCATCGTCTCCGCCGCAGGCCCTCATTTCCAGATCGCCGCCGGCATGGGCATCCCTGAAGTCGCTCCCGCCCAGGTCACGCTGGCTGACAAGACCATCGTCTACGGTATCCACGTTTCGGTGGGCAACCCGCACTTCGTCATCGTGGTCAACGACGACAACTTTCGCGCCCACAACCGCGGCTGGCACGAACTGGGCCGCGAAATTTGCTTCCACAAGCAATTTCCGCAGCAAACCAACGTCGAATTCGTCCGCATGAAAAGTGCAGGCGAAATCGAAATCCGCATCTTCGAGCGCGGCGTCGGCCCCACCACCTCCTCCGGCACCGGAACCTGCGCCTCGGCCGCTGCCGCCATCGTCCGCTGCGGCGCCAAATCCCCGCTCACCGTACACGCCCCCGGCGGCTCGCAGCGCGTCGAGTGGTCCGGCCCCGGCACCGATATGATTCTCACCGGTCCAGCCGACCTCATCGCCGCAGGTGAGGTCTTCATTTGAGAGCGAATCCGCAAATGCCTCCCGTCCAGGTAAGCATGTGGCTTGAAGGGGCACGACTTCAGTCGTGCCGTAAAGATGGCAGCAGAGTCGGGGCTTTAGCCTCTGAGGAACGCCGTTGAAGCTCCTCAAGCCGCCCGCCATCCCCTCCGGCGCACGCATCGCCATCGTGGCCCCTGCCAGCAGCGCTAAACCGGAGCGCATCACGCGTGGCGTCGAAGCCCTGCGAGCGCTCGGCTACGAACCGGTCCTGTCGGAGCACGCCTGCGGCAAACTTCCGCCTTTCTTCTCCGCCACCCCCGAAGAACGCCTCGCCGATCTCCATCGCGCCTTCGCCGACCCCGCTATCGCCGCCATCATTTGTACCCGCGGCGGTTACGGATCGAATTATCTCCTCGACGACCTTAACCTCGACCTCATCCGCACGCATCCCAAGCCGTTCTTCGGCTACAGCGATATGACCACTATGCAGACCTGGTTGCTGGATCAACTGGGCCTCGTCGCCTTCCACGGCCCGATGGCCGCTGCCGATTTTTATCTCGAGGACGGCGTCGACCTCGCCAGCTTCCAGGCGGCCATCAGCGGTGGCCTGGTGGAGGCCGGTCCCGCCCAGGGCCTCCGCATCCTGCGTCCCGGCCGCGCTCGCGGCATCCTCTACGGAGGCTGTCTCAGCATCCTTACCGCCGCTCTCGGCACCCCTTACGCGCCCTCGACCGAAGGCAGGCTGGTCTTTATTGAAGACGTCGCCGCCAAACCTTACCAAATCGATCGCATGCTGCGGCACATGATCCTCGCCGGAAAATTCGAAGGTGTCCGCGGCTTTATCTTTGGAGAGATGCTCGACTGCGTCTCCCCGGGTGCCGACCCCGGCCTCGTCGAAGAAGTCATCCTGCGCGTCCTCGATCCGTTCAACGTCCCCATCGCCATCGGCCTCCGCTCCGGCCATGTCTCGCGCGGCTGCGTCACGCTGCCCATGGGCCTTGAGGCCGAGCTGATCCTCGATAACGATCAACCACGGTTACAAACTCTGGAACCCGCCGTCTCCACCCACCATGCAGTCAAATAAGCACATTCATCTCATAGGAATCTGCGGCACGGCCATGGCCTCGCTGGCTGGCATGCTGCAGCTGAAGGGTCATCGTGTCTCGGGCTCCGACCAGGCCGCCTACCCGCCCATGTCCGAGCTGCTGCGCTCGCTCGGCATTCCGATCGCAGAGCCCTTTACGGAGAAGAACCTCCAGCCTGCGCCCGATCTCGTCATCGTCGGCAACGCCATCTCGCGCGGCAACGTGGAGCTGGAATACGTCCTCGACCAGCGCATCCCCTTCACCTCACTCGCCCGCGTCATCCACGACGAATTCATTCAGCAACACGAATCGCTGGTCGTCGCCGGAACCCACGGCAAGACCACCACGACCAGCATGCTGGCCTGGATCTACGAAGTCGCCGCGCGCCGCCAGCCTGAGCTCGCTCCGTCCTTCCTCATCGGAGGTGTTGCCGAAAACTTTGGCACCAGCTTCCAGCTGCGCAAAGGCCGCCCCTTCATCATCGAAGGCGACGAATACGACACCGCCTTCTTCGACAAGGGTCCGAAGTTCATGCACTACTTTCCCGACGCGCTCATTCTCACTCACGTCGAATTCGACCATGCCGATATCTATCGCGACCTCGATGCGGTGAAGACCGCCTTTAAGCGCCTCGTGAACCTCGTGCCGCGGCGTGGCCGCATCGTCGCCTTCGATGGCGCCGAAAACGTCTCCGAATGTGTCAGCCGCGCCTTCTGTAACGTCGAACGTTACGGATTCCAGCCCAACTCTACCTGGCGTCTCGCCGATCTGCGCTTCGAACAGGGAATCAGCCGCTGGCGCCTCCTGCGCTCCGGTGAACCGTGGGCCGATCTCACCCTGCCCGTAGCCGGCGAACACAATGCCCTCAATGCGACCGCCGCTGCGGCTCTGGCCGCCGGGCAAGGCGTCGCCTTCGACGCAATCGTCGAAGCCCTCGCCACCTTCCGCAGCGTTCGCCGTCGTCTCGAAGTCCGCGCCGAGATCGGCGGCATCACCATCATCGACGACTTCGCCCATCACCCCACTGCCATCCGCGAAACGCTCCGCGCCCTGCGCGCAGCCTATCCCGGCCGGAAGCTTTGGGCAGTCCTCGAGCCCCGCTCTAATACCCTCCGCCGTAATGTCTTCGAGCGAGAGCTGGTTGTTAGCCTCGCGCTTGCCGACCAGGTCATTCTCGCCGGCGTCTTCCACTCCGAAAAAATCCCTGAGTCCGAGCGACTGCACCCCGAAAAAGTCGTCGCAGCCCTGCAATCCGAAGGTCGCGACGCCGCGCTGCTTCCAAATGTAGAGTCCATTGTTACAAATCTGGCTTCCCGCCTGGTGTCCGGCGACGTTGTTGCCATCCTCTCCAACGGAGGCTTCGACGGCATCTACGAAAAGCTGCCCGCCGCTCTTGAAAAGCGCATGCAGGAAAGCTGACCGATGCTGGCCGCCATCGTCCTGTTTTCAACCTGGGTCCTGCTGGGCATCCCCACGGCCATCATCACTCTTCCCTGGACGCTGCTGACCCGCGACATCTCACTCCTCTATCGCTGGGCCATGGCCGTCGTCCGCATCGGCCTGCGCCTCGCCGGCATTCGTGTCGAAGGTGTCTGGCAGCAGCCGCTCGATCCGGCGCAGCGCTATATCTTCCTCTCCAATCACGTTTCGAATCTGGATGCACCGGTGCTCTTCCCGCTGCTGCCCGGGCGCGCCGCCGCCTTCCTCAAGCGCTCGCTGATGAAGATTCCCGTCCTCGGCTACGGCATGCGCCTCGCCAACTTCATCCCCGTCGATCGCGATGGGCGCGTCGAAAGCGCAGTCGAGAGCGTCGAGACCGCGACGCGCGTCCTCGCCTCCGGCGTCCACGTGCTCTCCTTCGTCGAAGGCACACGCTCCCGCGATGGCCGCCTGCAGCCCTTTAAAAAAGGTCCCTTTTACCTGGCGATGGATACCGGCGTCCCGGTCGTTCCCGTTTCCATCAGTGGAACGGAAAGCATGATGCGGAAGGGAAGTCTGCGCATATTCCCGGGCAACGCACGGGTTGTCTTTCACGCGCCCATCCTGCCCCGCGATTACGCCACGCGCGAGGATCTGATGGAAGCCGTCCGCGCCGCCATCGCTTCAGGCCTGCCCGAATGGATGCGCGCCTGACCGCGTTCGGACTCGATCCGGACTCGATCCCGGTCGGCTACTTCACGACCGCGTTATATCCGTCGGACAGCAGCCTCGCCCGCATCGCGTTCGCTTCGGCCCGCATCACAAACGGCCCCAGCTGGATATGCAGCAGGGCATCCTGCGGCTCCCTGCGAACCACCGCCGTGTAGCCATGCTTCTGCAGTGCGGCCATCAGGATATTTGCATCCTCCGGCACCCGCACCGCGGCAATCTGCACCATGTAGCTCGACTCCGTCGGCGTGCTCTCGACCACCGCGGCCCGCTGCAGCGCCGGAGCCGGCGACTGCGTGACAGGTGCGCTGGCCACAGTCGTCGGCGCAGGATTCGCCGCCGCGTGCGCGGCCGGAGCAGGACTCGACAGCACCGCCGGTTCCGGCGCCGCCGGGTGCGTCTCCGGAGCCGCTGCCGCACTGGCATCCGCCTCTGAACCCGTGCCGTCGCTCGCCTGCTGACCATCTGTCGCCGTCTCCGGCTGCACCGCGCTCAGCGTGGCCGACGGCTTCGCGATATGGCTGTCCGGCACCACCGCCGTATCTGCGGGCGCCGTCTCCGCCAGCAGGCGTGCTGAGTTGCCGCGGCCGACCGAGTAACCGAGCCCGAAAAACACGCCGCAGATCAGCACCAGTCCAAAGAAGATGCCCAGGATGGACCGCGTCCCCAGCGTGATCTCCTGGTCCGAATCCGCGCCCTTTCGCGTTTTCCGCCCCAGTGTCTCGGTCTCTTCCTCTTCGCTTTCAAACAGGTATTTCATATGCGCGCGCCCCTTGATGCCTTACAACCCGCTATTTTGGATCTGGTGGCGTTATTTTTTGCCCATTTACCGCTCCGTGCCCCAGCAGCGAAATCAGCTCCATCGGCAGCGGGAAGACGATGGTCGTATTCTTCTCCACGCCAATATCGGTCAGGGTCTGCAGGTACTTCAGCTGCAGGGTCACCGGCTGCGCCGCCAGCAGATCCGCCGCTTCTACCAGCCGCTGGGCCGCCGCGAACTCGCCTTCGGCGTTAATAATTTTCGACCGCTTTTCGCGCTCCGCCTCCGCCTGCTTCGCCATCGCCCGCAGCATGGATTCCGGCAGGTCCACCTGCTTCACTTCCACGCTCACCACCTTCACGCCCCACGGCTCCGTCCGCAGGTCGATAATCGTCTGGATCCGCTGGTTCAGCGCATCCCGGTGCGAGAGCAGCCCATCCAGCTCCACCTCGCCCAGCACCGACCGCAGCGTGGTCTGGGCGAACTGCGAAGTCTGGTAGACGTAGTTCGAAACCTCGATCACCGCCCGGGCCGGATCCAAAACCCGCATCGTAATGACCGCGTTGACTTTAATGGTTACGTTGTCCTTCGTGATCACGTCCTGCGGCGGGACTTCCATCACCTCCTGGCGCAGCGAAACTCGCACCATCTGATCCAGCGGCCGGAAGACCAGAATGATTCCCGGACCCTTCGGTGTGGGCAGAGCCCGGCCCAGCCGGAAGATAACCCCGCGTTCGTACTCGCGCAGAATTTTTATGGAATTCAGCAGATAAAGGATAATGACCGCAAAAACAATGAGAACTGGTGTGCTGTACATCCGAGGGACCTCTTCCGCCCGGCTGTGATTTTACGCTACCGGCGTCCCTGAAACCCGCGCATTTTCAGGCGGAAACCTGGTCGTGTACCACTTCGACCAACAGGGTCAAACCGCGGACAGCGCGCACCTGCACGTGCTCCCCGGCCGTAATCGGAGCGCTCGATTCCGCCTGCCACAGCTCCCCATGCACCAGGATCTGCCCCCGAGGCGCGATCTCCTGCTGCGCCACCCCAATCGCCCCCACCAGCGCATCGGGCCCAAGCATGACTTTGTTGTGGTGCGCCCGCACCGCGATGCGCACCAGAAACGTGGTAATCCCCCCGAACGCCAGTCCTGTGGCCACCGCGGTAGCGACCTGCACCCGCATCTGCGGAATCGGCCCCGCCACCAGCGTCAGCGTTCCCAGCACCAGCGCCGCCGTGCCCGCCAGCGCCAGAATCCCGTGGCTGGGGAACTTCGCCTCCAGCACCATCAGCACCAGCGCCCCCACCATCAGCGCCAGCGAGGTGTACCGCACCGGCAGCAGGTTCAGCGAAAACAGCGCCAGCAACACCAGCAGCGTCCCCAGCGCCCCAGGAATAATCGTTCCCGGCGTGTTGAATTCCAGATAGATCAGCAGCGCCCCGGCCAGCAGGATCAGCACCGCGAGGTTCGGATCCATCAGCCGGTCCATAATTTCCTCGCGGATCGTCGGTTCCACTGTCACCAGGGTCGCGCCCCGCGTATGCAGCGTCTGGCTCGCCCCGTTGAACCGCTTTACCACCCGCCCATCCACCGCGGCCAGCAGCGCGCGCTCATCCGGCGCCACCACGTCGATCAGGTGAAGCTGCTGCGCTTCCGTATCGGTATAGGATTTGGAGTTCGTCACCGCATCCTGAGCCGCGTCCACATTGCGCCCCCGCAGCGAGACATACGACCGCAGAAACGCCAGCGCGTCATTCAGGATCTTCTGCTTCATGGTGTCGTCGATCTTGCCCATCTCGACCACGGGATGTGCCGCTCCCGCATTGGTTCCCGGCGCCATGGCCGCAATGTCGGCCGACTCCAGCAGGAAGAACCCTGCCGATCCAGCGCGGCTCCCCGCCGGATACACATAGACGATCACCGGCACCGGAGACGACAGAATGTTGCTGACCATGGTGCGCGTCGAATCCAGCAGCCCGCCCGGCGTATTCAGCTCCACCAGCACCGCGGCCGCCCGATCCTCCGCGGCCCGATCCAGTCCCCGCTTCAGATAATCGGAGCTGATCGGCTGGATCGTGTCATCGAGATGCAGCACCACGACCTGTCCGCCCTGCTGCGCCCAGGCCCGTGCCCCGCCCAGCCACAGCAGGGCAAGCATCACGATGCCGACGGCCGCCGACCCGTACCGGGCCAACCGCCTTACCGCTGACCGTTCCCGAGCTGAGCGTTTCATGATTCGCCGCTTCACCGCTGCTCTTTCAGGCTTTCGCTGACCGCTTCACCGCTAGCCGGACTTTAGCTAGCCGGACCTTAGCTAACCGGCTTTTAGCTAACTGCTTCTTAGCTGGCTCTCTACTGCTTCTGCCCCCGCCGCTCCAGAGCCAGCTTCATCCCCCGCGCGTTGGCGTTGGCCGGATCGACCTTCAGCGCATCGCTGACCTCGCCCGATGCCGCATCCAGCTGATTTGCCTGCAGGTCCAGGCGCGCCAGCACCAGGTACGCCGGCACATTCGGCTGGATCTGGATCGACGCCTCTGCTTCCTTCCGCGCCGCGTCCGGATCCGCGTCCCGCTCCCGTACCGCCGCCAACCCGGCATGCGCCAGCGCCGACTGCGGATCGGCAGCCAACGCATCACGATACTCCCGTTCCGCCTCCAGCACCAGCCCTCTCTGGAAGAACTGATCGCCGCCCTTCACCAGCTCCGCGGCCCGCTGT
This sequence comes from uncultured Acidobacteriota bacterium, assembly GCA_963825195.1. GTDB lineage: Bacteria > Acidobacteriota > Terriglobia > Terriglobales > Acidobacteriaceae > Palsa-343. The sequence goes on along the minus strand of CAWGSD010000001.1, from coordinate 1,885,062 downwards.
GCCGGGGACATCGAGGCCAGCCGCATCTGCTGCATCTGCTCCATTTCAAAGGCTGCCTGGCGGAACCCCGCCTCGCTGTAGCTCCGCTTGATCCGTTCCAGCGGTCCCTGCTCATCGCCGACCGCCTTGCCCGGGTCCGGATTCACCGGCGGCGGATCCCCAGCCTTCAGCTGTGCCGCCAACGCCTGTGCCTCCTGGTCCTGCGGGCGCAGCTTCAGCGTCTCCTCTACCTCCCGCAGCGCTCCCGCCGTGTCGTTCCGATGCGCCAGTGCCACAGCCAGATTAAAGTGGTAGTCCGGGTCCCGCGGATCGGCCGTCACCGCCTGCTGGAACAGCGCGCCGGCATCCTTGCCCCGCCGGCTCGCCGCCACTCCCTGGTTGTTCACCACCTCCGGCAGAGGCAGCCGCGTGCTCACAAAGGCAAAGGCATCCTCCGCCACGCGGTAGTTGCCGGTATAAAAGCAGGCCAGCCCTCGATAGAAATCCGCCTCCAGCGCATTCGGATCGTTCTTCGGCAGCCGTCCCAGGGTGGCCGCCGCCTGCTCGTAATCCTGATTGGCGAAATACGCCCGTCCCAGCGCCAGCCACGCCGGAGCGAAGTTAGGATCCAGCCGAACAGCATCTCGCAGATCCTGCACCCGTTGCGGCGGAGCATCCGCCACCAGCCCCTGAATGTAGTCCTGGAACGCGTCCGAGGGCAGCTTCCGGTCGGCGGCCAGAAACGTCGATTCCTCCACCGCATAGGTGGGATCGATCTGCCGGGTCAGCTGCCACGCCAGGCTGTTGATCATGTCCGGCAGCCGCGCCAGATCGCCATGCTGTTCCAACGGCGAGCTCAGCTTCAGCCCGGTAACGTCCAGCACCTCAGCCGTAGCCGTGATCTGGTTCGCCCCCAGTGTGTAGTTGCCGAAGATTACATAATCCGCATCCAGCGTCTGCGCAATCCGGATCGCCGTCGCCCGCGAAGGCTCGAGGCTCAGCGGCAATCCCAGGTGGTCAAACGCATACAGGCGATCGCCCCGGCTGATGGTCAGAAAGCCCGCCGCGTTCAGCCGCCGGTTCAGGACGTCGGGGAAGGCCTCACCCATCCAGTCGATGCTGGCGACGCCGCTCTTGTTTTCAAAGGGAAGCACCAGCAGCAGCCGCCCGTGCGCCTGCGCCGGTTCGGCCGGCTTGGTATCGGCCGGCTCCTGGGCAAAAACCGCAGCGGCGCACAAAAGAAGTCCCACAAGGACGCGAAATCGACGAAAAGCCTGCACGACAAGCTGATTATAAGTCGCCAGCCTCCGCGTCTCTCCCGCAATCGCCCGTCTGCTTTTCCCCCGCCCTGACCGCATTGTCCTCCCGGCCGAACCTGAGCCTGCGAAGCGACCCGAAGGGGAGAGCAGGAACCTGCTTTTGCAGTTCATCGCTGCGTCGACGGCTTGCAGCCCACGACCTGCCGTGATCTGCCTCAGGCCGCGCTCATCTCAACCACTTTTCCCTCTCTCAGGGTCCGGATGTCACGCATCGGCGGCTGTCCGAAGCAGCGGCTGTATTCCCGGCTGAACTGGCTCACGCTCTCGTAACCAACCTCATAGGCGGCGCTGGTGGCATCCAGTCCGTCCATCAGCATGCGCTGGCGGGCGGTCTGCAGCCGGAGTTGCTTCTGGTACTGCAGAGGGCTCATCGCGGTCAGCGCACGGAACTGATGGTGCAGCGTCGAGACGCCCATGCGCGCAACGCCCGCGAGCTCTTCCATGCGCAACGGTTTCGCATAATTGGCCCGCAGCCAGGCGATGGCTCTTGCGGTCCGGTGGCTCAGGTCGCCCGTGGTTGCGATGGCGCGCAGGCGTTCTCCCTGCGGCGTTCGGAGGATGCGATAGACGATCTCACGCTGGATCAGGGGGCTCAGGAACGGAATGTCCTCGGGGGTGTCGAGAAGCCCGATCAGCCGCGTGCAGGCTTCGAGCAGGCCGGCGGTGGTTTCCCCCACCGCGAGCCCATGCGCCTTCCCGCCGGATTCAGCTTCGGGAAGGTCTTCGCGGCTCAGCACCTCGCGCACCGCGGGCATATCGAGCCTGAGAAACATCGTGAGCAGAGGCACCTGCTCCGAGGCTTCGATGATCTGACTTTCCACGGGGACGTCGATCGAGGAAAGCAGAAAGGACGATCCGTCACAGTGGTAAACCGTTCCTCCGAGATTGATACGCTTGCGCCCCTGCGCGAAAACCGTAAGGCTCGGCTCGTAGGTGGCGTGGTAGCACGCCGTCGGCGCGATTCGACAGTAGAGCACCAGGCCGGGAACCGCGGTGGAATTCTGCTCCAGTGAAGGCGCATGGTCCGCAATGCAGCGGGCGAGGTGCTTCCGCATCGCACTCAGCGCTGCGTTCTCTTCTCCATCTTTTTGTGTGATTCTCGCCACGGTCCGCCTCCTCTTCCAGCCTACGTCGAGAGCTGTGGCCGTGTGCACAAAATCGGAGCGTCCCACAGGATCAGGCAAACAATTGGCAGGATCGGGAAAGCGCGAAGCCGGCTTGCCTTCTAAGGTTGGAAGCGAAGTCTTTGCAGAAGAGGTTGAAAAGAGGATTGAGCTGAGAAGGTCTCCGAACCGGGAATTCGGGGCCACCGGCACAGGAACCGCAGAAAGGCGTACTGGAAACACTCCGGGAAGTGAGGAGCTTGTCCAGCGAAGAGAGGAGCTTGTTATGGATATATCTTTTCAAAACAAGGTGGCGCTCGTCACCGGCGCAGCGTCTGGACTCGGCCTTGCCACCGCAAGGGCTTTTGCTGCATCAGGTGCTTCCGTGGTGCTGGCGGACTGGAATGAGAAAGCAGTGCGGTCTGCTGCCGAAGAACTCACGCTCCAGGGCCACAAAGCGCTCGCCGTCCTGTGCGATGTCTCGGATGACGCTCAGGTTGAAGCCATGGTTGAGCAGACGGTCGCCGCCTTCGGCCGACTCGATGCAGCCTACAACAATGCCGGCATTCAAAACGTCCTTGCGGAGACCGCTGATTCTCCCCCTGATGATTACGACCGCGTCATGGGGATCAACCTGCGCGGTGTATGGAGCTGCATGAAGTTCGAACTGCAACAAATGCGCCGGCAGGCAAGCGGAGCGATCGTCAACTGCTCTTCGCTGGGAGGTCTCATCGGTGGCGCGAGGCGCGGAACCTACCATGCCGCGAAACACGGAGTGATCGGCCTGACCAGAAGCGCGGCTCTTGAATATGCAACGCGTGGCATTCGCGTCAACGCGGTATGCCCGGGCATGATTCACACGCCCATGTCCGACCAGATGATCGCTGCAGGCCAGGGCGAAGAGCTGGACAGGATGCTGAAGACATACGTGCCTATGGGACGGCTGGGACGGGCCGAGGAAATAGCCGATGCCGTCCTGTGGCTGTGCAGTCCGGCAGCCAGCTACGTCACCGGCCAGTCCATTTCGGTCGACGGCGGCTTTGTCATGCATTAACGAGAAGCGCCCACCCCAAAGCGACATCGACCGGCGGATCGCAGTGCTGGGGCTGTTTGCGCGTCCGAGCGCCACACTTCGGTGGGCGTGGTTAGTGGCTGCTCCACGTCTTGTCCGGAGCGTTGCACAGCGTCTCCAGCGGGCACTCCACACAACGCGGCTTGCGCGCCACGCAAATCTGCCGTCCGTGATGGATCATCTCGTGCGAGAACGCTATCCAGTGGTCCCTGGGAATAATCCGCATCAGGTCTTCTTCGACTTTTTTAGGGTCTTCGGCGCGCGTGAGCCCCAGCCGATGCGACAGCCGCAGCACGTGCGTATCGACCACGATGCCTTCGGCTTTTTTGAAGGCGACGCCCAGCACCACGTTGGCCGTCTTGCGCGCCACGCCCGGCAGCGTCAGCAACTCGTCCATGCTCTCGGGAACCTTGCCGCCGAACTCGCTCATCACCCGCTTCGCCGCCCCGGAGATCGACTTGGCCTTGTTGTGATAAAAACCCGTTGACCGGATCTCCTCCTCGATGGCCGGCAGGGAAGCCTCGGCAAACGCAGCCGGAGAAGGGAATTTGCGGAACAGCGCCGGCGTCACCATGTTCACCCGCGCATCGGTGCACTGCGCCGATAGGATCGTCGCCACCAGCAGCTCCCACGCATTGCGGTGATGCAGCGCGCACTCGGCATTGGGATACGCTGCCTGCAGATGCCGCAGCAAGTCGGCGATCCGCTCCGGAGCCAGGTCGGCATTCCGCCCCGCCGCTGCCCCGGCGCCCTTGCCCTTAGCTCCCGAAGCGGTTTTGGTTTTTGCGGCTGCTTTTTTGGCTGCGGCTTTCTTCTTTGCGATTGTCTTTACGGCCATGGGCGTCATTGTATCGAGTCCGCGCCAACGCACTCAGCTCGCCCGGAACTTCGCCACGATCTCCACGTACGCCCGCGCCGTCGCCGTCACCGTCTCCGGCTTGCCCTCTGCAATGGCCGCCGCATTCACCAAATCCGTTCCTATGCCCAGTGCCCTCGCCCCGGCCTTCAGAAAATCGGCCGCGGTCTGCAGCGTGACCCCTCCGGTGGGAATCAGCCGCAGCTCCGGAAACGGCGCGAGCAACGCCTTCAGATAGGGCGCGCCTCCCACGGCCGAGCAGGGAAAAATCTTGACGTAATCTGCTCCCGCCCGCCACGCTGTGATCACTTCCGTGGGCGTCAACGCTCCCGGAATCGAAACTTTGCCCAGCTCCTTCGTCTTCGCCACCACATCCGGATGAAAGCTGGGGCTGACGACGAACTCCGCACCGGCATCGATGGTCGCTGCAGCCTGCGCCGCATCGGTCACGCTGCCCGAGCCCAGCAGCAGGCGCTCGCCGTATTCCTTCTTCAGATCGCGCAGCAGCTCGACCGCTCCTGGCACCGTCATCGTGACTTCGATGACGGTGATGCCGCCCGCGACCAGCGCCTCTACCAAAGCGCGGCCCTCCTGCGCGGAGCGCGCGCGCAGCACCGGCACAATGCCCAGCCGCTCCATCCATTCTTTCGATTTCCCAGCAGACATCCCCGCTCCCGTTTCCGGCGACTTTTCACCTGTAACCGGACTACACCCTGTCCTCTACGCCCTGTGCAGCACCCTACCGCGCGATTCTGGCCGACCCGCCCTTCATCACGCGTTCCACCTCGGCCAGCGTGGCCATGCTCGTATCGCCCGCCGTGGTCATGGCCAGAGCGCCATGCGCCACACCGCAGCGCACCGCCCACTCCACCGGCTTGCCGGAGAGAATCCCGTAAATCAATCCCGAAGCGAACGAATCGCCACCGCCCACGCGATCGAGGATCTCAATATCCCGCTGCGGTGTGTGCGCAATCGCGTCCCGATACAACGCCATCGCCCCCCAGGCGTTGCGCGTCGCCGTGTGCGCGGTGCGCAGGGTGGTCGCCACCATCTTCAGGTTCGGATAAGCCGCCGCGACATCGCGCAGCATCTGCTCGTAGCTGGCGACCGGCAGCTCGGCAAAATCCTCCGTGACTCCCTGCAGCGAGATGCCCAGCATGGCAGAGAAATCCTCTTCGTTGCCCAGCAGCACATCGACCTTGCGCACCAGTTCGCGATTGACCTCCTGCGCTTTGGTCTTGCCGCCGATGCTCTTCCACAGCGAGTCGCGATAATTCAGATCGTAAGAAATGGGGGTGCCGTGCCGCTGCGCCGCGTCCATCGCTTCGGCTGCGAGCAATGGCGTGGTCTCCGACAGCGCCGCAAAAATGCCGCCGGTATGAAACCATCGCGCTCCGTTCTGCGGACCGAAGATGTTTTCCCAGTCGAAATCTCCGGGCTTCGCCTGCGCGATCGCGGTATGCCCGCGGTCCGAACATCCGGCTGCTGCACGCACACCGAAGCCGCGCTCCGTGAAGTTGAGGCCGTTGCGAACCGTCCGCCCCACGCCGTCGTAGGGAATCCAGCGCAGCAGCGACAGATCGACCCCACCCTGCAGCATCATGTCTTCGACCAGGCGGCCGACGGGATTATCAGCCAGCGCCGTGGCCACTGCCGTGCGCAGTCCGAAACAACGCCGCAGACCGCGCGCCACGTTGTATTCGCCGCCGCCCTCCCACACGTGGAAGAAACGGGTGGTGTGAATGCGTCCTTCCGCTGGATCGAGTCGCAGCATCACCTCGCCCAGGCTGACTTCATCCCAGCGGGTTGCGCCCTCTTTCAGAACGATAGCTTCCATAGGCTCCAACTTTGAACGTTCCGACTGCAGCCGTCCCGCCATGCACGGCAGCAGGACAAACCCTCATAGTAAATGCAGGCACCGGAGCCCATCGTTCGCCGCGCAATATGTATGATGGCTCCTTGCGGTCATAACCGCCGGAGCGTCGCATTCTATGAAGGTCGGTGTTTTTACTCCTCTGCTCTCGCAACTGCCGTTACCTGCTGTTCTCGACAAGCTGAAAAAGTTCAACATCGATACCGTGGAACTGGGCACGGGCAATTATCCCGGCGATGCCCACTGCAAATTGTCCATGCTGGACGACGGCAAGGCTCTCGCTGAATTTCAGAAGGTGCTGGCCGATCACGGAGTCTCCATCAGCGCGCTGAGCTGCCATGGCAACCCCCTCCATCCCGATGCCGCCTTCGCCAAACAGCAGCGCGAAGTGAGCCGCAAAACCATTCTGCTTGCCGAAAAGCTTGGCATCCCGGTGACCATCGATTTTTCCGGCTGCCCCGGCGATTCGCCCAAAGCCACACAGCCCAACTGGGTGACCTGCCCGTGGCCGCCCGATTATCTGAAGGTCCTCGATTGGCAATGGAGCGAAGTCGTCACGCCCTACTGGACCGAGCACGGCAAGTTCGCCGCCGATCATGGCGTCAAGGTCGCCATCGAGATGCATCCCGGCTTCGTCGTCTACAACCCGGAGAGCATGCTGCGGCTGCGCTCCATTGCCGGGCCCTCCGTCGGTTGCAATTTCGATCCCAGCCACCTCTTCTGGCAGCAGATCGATCCCATCGCCGCGGTTCGGCTGCTGGGCGATGCTATCTTCCACGTCCACGCCAAAGATACGCAGATCTATTCCGTGAACCTGCCACTTACCGGCGTTCTCGACACCAAACCGTATACCGAAGAACAGCGGCGCAGCTGGATCTTCCGCACCTGCGGTTACGGCCACGGCGCCGAGTGGTGGAAGGAGTTCGTCTCCACGCTGCGGATGTACGGCTACGATAATGTGCTTTCCATCGAGCATGAAGACAGCCTGCTTTCGGCGGAGGAGGGCCTCACCAAGGCCGCCGCATTCCTCAACGACCTTGTTGTGCGCGAGCAGCCCGGCGCTGCCTGGTGGGTATAAGGATGAAGACAATACGAACAGCAGTTCTCGGAACAGGGTTCATGGGGCGCGTGCATCTGGAAGGACTGCGGCGCGTCGAGCACGTCGAAGTCGCCGCTATCGCCGGACGCAATGCAGCGGCAGCAGAAAAACTTGGCTCCGCTTTCGGCGTTCCGCAACGGGATCTCGACGCGATCCTGAGCGACTCCTCAATTCAGGCCGTCCACATCTGCACTCCCAACGCGCAGCATTTCCCTATGGCAAAGCAGGCGATCCTTGCCGGCAAGCACGTGCTCTGCGAAAAGCCGCTGTCGGTCAGCGTGGAAGAGGCTGAGGAACTGGTGGCGCTGGCCGCGCAGCACAAATTGCGTAACTGTGTCTGCCACAATTTGCGCTATTACCCCATGGCCCAGCAAATGCGCCGTCTCCGCGAAGCGGGGGATCTGGGCGAAATCCTGGTGGTGCAGGGAACGTACTCTCAGGACTGGCTCCTCTACGAGACTGACTGGAACTGGCGCGTCGATTCCACCGCCGGGGGCCCCTCGCGCTGCATGGCGGACATCGGCTCGCACTGGTTCGACATGGCCGAGCATGTCACCGGCCTGCGCGTCAGTTCGCTCTGTGCCGACCTGCAGACGTTCTACAAAACCCGCAAGCAGCCGAAGGGACCGGTCGAAACCTTCGCCAACAAGATGCTCTCCGATTCCGAGACCGTCGATACGCCCATCGACACCGAAGACTTTGGCGCAGTCGTCTTCCAGATGGGCCGCGCCCGCGGCAGCATGACGGCGAGCCAGGTCTCTGCCGGACGCAAGAACCGCCTCAGCATCGAAGTCTACGGAACCAAAGCCGGCGCAGCGTGGGATCAGGAGCGTCCCGACGAGTTGTGGGTCGGCCAGCGCGATACCGCCAACCAGATCTACATCAAGGACCCCTCGCTGCTCAAACCCGGTGCGCGCGCTTATGCCGACCTGCCCGGCGGCCACAGCGAAGGCTACGACGATACCTTCAAACAGGTCTTCCGCCGCTTCTATGCATCGATCGCCGATCCCGGCGCCGCTGCCGAATACCCGCAGTTCGCCGATGGCCTGCGGCAGATGATCATCCTCAGCGCCGAACTGGAGAGCACTCGCAGGCGCAGCTGGATCGATGTTCCCGCAGTCTGAACTGGCACTTGACCAACCAGCACTTGAAAGGAGATCGGGCCTTTGCTGATCCTTGCCGCTGTCGTTGCGATCTTTGTCTACGGGATGATCGCTGCCATGCTGGGCACGATCCTTCCCGATCTCTCCAGCCGCTTTCAGCTAACCCCGCGCCAAAATGGGACGATCGCCTTCGCTCAGGCGGTAGGACTGATGGTGGCGTCGCTGGGTGTTGGGCCACTCCTGGATGATCTGGGCAAGAAATTCGGTTTGATCCTCGGGCTGGCTCTCATCGCGATCACACTGGCAGCCTTGCCGCGCTCCAAAGGTTACCGCAGCGTCGTTTTCCTGCTCTTCGTGCTCGGCATGGGCGGCGGCATCGTCGTTACCGGCGCTAACGCGCTGACCAGCGACGTGGGCGAAGCGCATCGCGCCATCGCTCTGAATCTGGTGAATCTGTTCTTTGGGCTGGGTGGTCTCACCACACCGTTCATCTCCGCCAATCTCTTCAAGCGCAACTGGGTTCGGCTTTGCTACACGGTTGCCCTGCTGACGCTCGTAACCGTGGTGATTCAGGTGGTGGTCTCGATGCCGCCGCCCACCGGCGCCGGCCGCTTCATCTTTGCGGATGCGGGACCCGTTCTGGGTCGCCCACTGCTCTTTCTGCTGGGCGCGCTGCTGTTCCTTTATGTTGGCTGCGAAGTCGGTGTCTGGAACTGGCTGGCCCGCCTTCTCATCGCGCAGGGTGTTCCCGAATCGCGTGCGCTGAATATACTTTCCCTCGGCTTTGCTCTGGGGCTCCTGATCGGACGCGTTGCCGTCACGCCGATCCTGGTCCACGTCAGCGCGATCCATGTCACGCTGGGTGCCTCGATCGCCATGGCGGTGACCACCTTCCTCATGCTGCGGGCGAACAGCCCAACGACTGCCTGGGTTGTGGTCTTTCTCGCCGGAGTCTCCATGGCTCCTGTCTTTCCCACGACCCTGGCAATTGTCGCCGACGCCTTCCCGCGCATGACGGGAACTGCTATCGGCTTTGCGATCACCTGCGGATGGGCGGGTCTCGCGGTCAGCTCCCGCATCATCGGCGGCATCGCCGGCGGCGATCCGCGGCGGCTCCGCAAAGCCCTGTTAGTGATCCCGGGCTCTGCGGTGCTGATGATCGCGCTCAATCTGGCGATTCTGGCCGCGTACCGCTGACTTCAGGCGGGGAACGCCTTCATCCAGTCGGCATCTGCTTTCAGGGCCTCCATCTCCGGCATGTCCGGATACTGTTCCTGTTCGATGAAAATGTGGCGGATCGACGCATGTTTGGCGGCAGTAAAGATGCTCTTGTAATCGATGCTGCCGGTCCCCATCTCCGTTGAGATTGGCTCCGTGCCCGGCTTCCAGCTTTGCAGCTTAAACTGCTTCGCGTGCAGCATGGAGAAGCGGTTCGGATAGCGACGGAGGTAATCCTCGGGCCGCTGGCCGCCGATCACCACCCATCCGCAGTCCATCTCCATCGTCACCAGCTTCGGATCGGTCGAGTGCAGCAGCACGTCGTACCCCATGAACCCGTCGTGTTTATAAAATTCCAGGTAGTGGTTGTGATAGCCGCACTGAATGCCGGCAGCCTTCATCTTCTCGCCGATCTGATTCAGTTGATCCGCATTCCACTTCCAGTCGGACTGGCTCATCGACTTGATACTCTCTTCCCAGTTTTTCCCGCGCGCCTGGTCCGGATGCGGCGATGACGGCGAGGAACAAACGATGTACTGCAGCCCCAGATCGTGGCCGAATTGAATGGTTTCGTCCAGTTGCTGCTTCAATTGCGCCATCGAATAATGCGCGCTGACGCAGCGCAGCCCGGCCTGGTCCATGGCCTGCTTCACATCGGCGGCAGAGCGGCCGAAGAATCCCGCGCCCTCCACTTCCTGATAACCGATGGCCGCAAGCTGGCGCAGCGTACCCAGGTAATCCTTGGGCAGACGATCGCGCACCGAGTACAGTTGCAGGCCAATGGGCAGGCCCAGAGGGTTCGCCAGCGCGCTACCCGCGCGCAACATGGCCGCGCAGGCAGCCGCCGTTTTGACAAAGCTTCTTCTCGAAACCGCAGTCATTCTCAGTCCACTCCTCTTCTTCATTGCAGGGATAACAACTTGTAAAGCATCAGGTCTCGGTGCCCAGATGGAGGGTCACCCGAGCGGCGCTGCCCGGCGGCAGTTTGATCGCTGCCGCTCCGGCACGCACCGGTAGTTCTTCCTCGTCTTCCGCATCCCACGCGCCGCTCGGCCCTACCGGATTGCTGCCCAGGGTGATATCGGTAGTGTCATCGAGCCGCGGCGCGATCAGGCGGAGTGCGCGGCCGTGACTGATGTCTTCTCCGCAGTCGATTACCACATGGACCGCCCGATCCGCATGCTTGTTGAAGAGAACGGCGCGGGTGCCCTCACTCCTGCCGTTCAGATCATTGGTCACGCTGTAGGCGGTCAGCAGAGGGGCATCCTGCTGGCCTTCCAGCCGAGCGTCCAGCAGATGGCCGGGTCCGGTCTCCGCAAAGAGCAGCATGCCGTAGAACAGCGGCCGCGCTACGAATCCATTCGCTACTGTTCCCGCGATCGGCGTATACCAGCCGTAGCCGCCGCCGTGAAAGTTGATGCCCACGCCGCCGGCCGCCGCAAGCTGGTACATCAGGTCCGCTCCCCATAACGCGGAAGCGAAGGTATCGCTCACGCCCTGCTTTCCGCCCTGGTAACAGGAGTTCGTCTCGGCCAGTCGAAATGGCAGGTTTGACTCGGCTTTGGTTGCTGCCATGCCCTGAAATTCCGCGGTCAGCTTCGGATTCGGCTGGAGCAGCCGTTCGATGGTCATGGAGGGGTCGGTTGGCGGTCCCTCCGCATAGTAATGCTGCGAGAGGAAAGAGGCCTCACCTTTGAATTGCTTTGCGAACGGCACCAGCCACTCATTGTTGAAAGCGGTGTCCGGTCCCGCGAATGAAGCGTTCGGCACTTTTTGCCGAATCACCTCATAGAAGTGTTGCCACTCCTGCGCGAACTGCGCGAAGTTATAGCCCGGCTTGCGGACTCCGTTGCGAAAGAATAGGTCGGGTTCGTTGCAAAGCTGGAAGGCAATCAGCTTCTCGCCCATGGTGTGCGTCACGAAATCCGCTTCGGCCGCAGCTGCCTCCGCGGTTCCCGTCCCCATATTGAGCCCGTAGATCAGTTTCCAGCCTGTAGCGTCGATAAACCCGCGCAGGTTGCGCACTGCTTTGGGCGTGATCTGCCGACGGATGGCCGGCCCGCGCCCCAGATCAGGTCCGAGCGCCTGCTGCAACACCTCGGCCTGGTCCTGTTCTCTGGTTGCGGCATTCTGTGCAGGGGCTGAGCTCGGCGCCCAGTAACAGTATTCGCTGGTGTTGCCGCCAATGCGCAGGATCCCGGATCGTCCAAGTCTCCGCACCAGGCCAGTCAGTTCAGTATTGGCCGGAGAGAAGAAGTCCGGATCGCTCAGCTGCGCGCTCTCGTAGCTCAAGCCGGTGAAATCGGCGGGAATGGAATTTCCGCGGCTTTTTGGATCGATTCTCAGCCGAAGAGAAACGGAGGAAATAGACTCGGCGAAACCCCATCGCGCGGACAGCGCAGCGCCCGAAGCGAGGGCAGAGCTCCTGAGAAAGGTCCTGCGATCCATCCTGAGCATTCGACCACACCCGCTGCCTGTGTGCAAAGTCGCCCCTGTGGTTCAGGTCTCTGCGGAGACTGCCGAAGAAAAGAAGCGCAGTGGAGCGAGGACTCCACTGCGCGGAGGGAAGGGTGGAATTCAGAAGAGGATTTTTCCTCCAAACTGCAGCTCGCGCGGATCGTAAGTGCTGGTGATCTGCCCGTAGGTGCTGTCCGTCGTGCCCGAATCAAGGTTCTGGAATTCCGTGTGGTTGAAGGTGTTGAATGATTCGACGCGAAGCTGCAGCCGCGGGCCTTCCGCTCTCGATGTGAAGGGGAAATCCTTATACATCGACAGGTTCCAGTTCTGCAGTCCGGGCAGGCGAATCGTGTCCTTGCGCGCATTGCCGAAGCCGTTGTTGGCGCCGCCCAGCCAGGGCGCTACCGGATCGGCAAACGAAGAGGTGGTGAACCACTGCGTCTGCGTCTTCGGGAAGCTGACTGGCGCGACGATGTTGGGACGGTTGGTCGTGTTGCCACCCAGTCCGATCACATCGGGGCCGTTGTAGTAGATGTTCTGCGGCGCTCCGCTCTCGGCCACGGTGATACCGGCGATCTGCCAGCCACTTAGTGCAGTGCGCAACAGAGCGCCGGAGTGGACAAAGTACGGCTCGGCGTAAATATAGTTCGCGTTGAAGATGTTGCGGCGATCGTACAATCCCGAACCCCGGTCGTACGACGGATCGTAAGGATTCGATAGAGGGCCACCCGAGCCGGACAGTGAACCGGTGGTCAGGTCGGTGCTCATGATGTCGATCTCGTGCGACCAGGTGTAGGCCAGCTGCAGCGACAGATGGTGCCAGGAGTCGGTGCGCAGAGCCGCCTGCAGCGAGTTATAGCTGAAGTTGGTTGCGTTCTCCTCCTGGCGGATATTCGAGAATCCGGCGAAGGGACGATACAGGTTGGCATTGGAATTGGGGCAGGTTGTAATCCCGCTAACCGGCACATAACCTTTGCAGTTGGTGGCCACCGCTTCGCGCTGCGGCAGCGCGGCGAGCGGCAGATCGTTGATCTCGCGGAGATCGTTCTGATTCCATCCCGCCGTTCCTACATACTGGAGCGCGGCTACTACCGACGGCGCCAGCTGGCGCTGAACACCGAGGCTGTACTGCACGGTACCCGGATTCGGATAGTAATAAGCGAGGTTGGTCATGCCCACCGGCCCGGTTGGGATGGTAGCAACTGCCCCGTTGATGTCGCTCACGTGAGGATCGGAGAAGTAAACGTTGTTGACGCTGGGCTGATAGGCGAAGGGTGGGTTCGCATCCAGGTTATAGATGTCGTTCCCCTGCACGCGATTGTAGAAGATGCCGACGCCGCCACGCACCACCGTCGTACCCGTTCCCGAGATATCCCAGGCAAATCCGAGACGCGGCTGCGCCGTCCAGTAGTCGTTTTGCACCAGACTGGGCGAAGCCCCGTTCACGCCGGCCTGCTCGATCCCATTCAGATAAAAGGGAGCGCCGTTGACGGTGCCGAACCCCGGACCTGCAGGGTTCAGGACGCCCGTCGTGGGGTCCGGATATTGAGCGTTCGCCGCACTGTACAGCGCGGGCACAAAATCGGACACCTGGTTGTTTTTCTCATAGACGCGCGGGAGCCCGTCATAGCGGAAGCCAAGGTTCAGCGTGAGCCTCGGAGTTATATGCCAGTTATCCATCGCATAGACCGAATAAGTATTGTCCAGCCAGTGATCGGTCCGCTGATTCTGCAGTTGCGTGTAGCTGCTGGCATATCCCAGCAGGAAGTTGACATAGGAGTTGCCGGAGAACTGCGAGCCGTTGAAGGTGTAGTCGCCCTCCGTGTCTGCCTGCAACTGTTGATTCTTGTCCTCGCGCATATACGCGAAGCCGAACCGCATGGCATGCCTGCCTTTGGTCCAGTTCAGGTCGTCGCGAAGCTGATAATCGAGATACGCGTTGTGCCAGGGCCAGTAGATCGCGGTCCAGGTGGTGTTCAGAGGACCGCCGCTGAAAGCCACCTGAGGCAGACGATTCAGCGGATTGTTGCCCGTAAAGAAGCTGTTCGCGCTCCAGCCGCTGGGCTGAGAATAGATGCCGGCGGGCGCCACGCTGATGGTGTTGCCGTTCGCGTAGAAGCCCGTCTCGTTCAGCAGCGAAGGCGAGATGGCCTGGGTGAGGCGAACTGCTGCGCCCCATGAGGGGTTGGAAAAAACATCGCCCACGGTGTCGTAATTGTCGCCGCTCCACATCACCGGGTAGATCGTTTGCGCGGCCGTATCGTGAATCCAGCTGCCCATCAGGTGATACTTGTCGGTCAGGTTCTGGTCGATGCGCACCACGTCTTCGCGCACATAGGTCGGCTGCTTGGGCGACGCGACGTAGTTATCCGTTCCTGAGTTAGGCGTGGGAATAGCGCCGGTGCCCATGAACAGCACCGCATTGGGATCAAGCAGATTGGCCGGAATCGTATTTCCCGGGAAGGGCGCGCCCGGTGTCAGCCCGTCCGCGGCATACGTCGCCAGTTTGGCGGGATCGGTCGTATTCGGGACCACCGGGACGCTTGCACCATTGAACGGCGTGTAGGTAAACGCGGCGCCGGCGGTCGGGAAGTCGCTGGCGGGTACCGTGGACGTCACCGTAGGATTGGCTCCCTGAATGAAGCGCCGCCACTCCTCCTGCCAGAAGAAAAAGGTTTTGTTCCGGCTGGAGTTGTAGAGATGCGGGATCAACAGCGGACCGCCGATATTGCCGCCGAAGATGTTCAGCCGCAATTCCGGGCTGGGCTGATTGTTCTGCTTCGAAAAGTAATAGCCCGCATCGAATGCATCGTTGCGATCGAATTCCCAGGCGCCGCCATGAAACTGATTGGTGCCGCTTTTGAGTTCGATCAGAACGGTTCCACCCGAGGAGATGCCGTAATCCGGAGGGTAATTGCTCGACAGCAGCTGAAACTGCGCGATCGCGTCGGGCGAAGGCAGGGCATCGAGCTTGCCGCCTGAGCCGCGATCGTAAACCTCGCCACCGTCAATCAGAAAATTGTTCTGGTCCGGACGCATGCCGTTGAAGCTGATCGTCGCCGTACTGGTTTGCGCCATCACGCCATTGAAGGAAGGAAGATTGCCGGAAACGCCGGTGCCGAGAGTGGTGAGGCTGGTGATGTTGCGGCCGTTGGTGGCGATGTCGCGCACCTGCTGGCCGGAGATCAGCGTGCTGACCTCGTTTGTCTCGGACTGCACCTGCAGCGCGGCTGCCTGCACCGTCACCGTCTGGGAGTTCGCGCCCACCGTCAGACGAGCGTCCGCGCGCGCCGTCTGCGCTGCGTTGACCACGATTCCGGTCTGTTTGTAGGTGTTGAATCCCGGTGCGGTGACTGTAAAGGTGTAATGGCCGACGGCCAGACCCGGGACCTGATATAGACCATCGCCGTTTGTGACGGTGGTTTGCTGGGTGCCAGTCTCCTCCTGGGTGACGGTGACCTTGGCATTGGGTACGACCGCCCCGCTGGGATCACTAACGCTTCCTGTAATTGTCGAAGTCTCCTGTGCGGGTGCGATAGCGCAAAGAAGCAGCGTCACGGACACCACGGCGAGCAGGGACTGGGCAAGCCTGCTGATCCAACCTGGCATACTGAACCTCCAAAGGATCTTTCTGGTTGTTATTAACAACTAATTGAGAATGGTCGATCGACTCGACCGATATGTATACGTGTGCGATAACACGACTGTCAAACGCCAAAGCGCGGTCCGTTGAGTGCAAATGACCTGTAGTTAATGGTTTTACTGGAACAAACTGCTTCTTTGTTGTACGCAGCCACATCCGGTAAACGGTTTCTCGGGATGGATGGAGGCAGGATAAATAAACAGATATGTATAAAAAGTTAATTAGTTAGCCTGTTACAGCGATGCTCAAACTAGAGAAGAACCGCGTCCCGAAACTTTACCGTCGCGACCGACGTCCTTCTGTTCAACAGCCCGACCTCGCCGAATCACGGAGAGGGAGCGGGGAGGCCCTGGTCGATCAGTCTGTGCTGCCCAGCCAGACAGGTTCCGGCTGGAGTGCGACGCCGAAGCGCTGCCTGACGGCAAGCTGGATCCGGTTGCGCAGCGCGACGATGTCGCTGGCACAGGCGCCACCTCGATTGATGAGGGCGAGCGTGTGGCGGCTCGAAATGCCCGCCGCTCTCATGACGAACCCCTTGGGGAATCCGGCATGTTCGATCAGCCAGGCGGCTGAAAGTTTCACATGGCCCTCGATAGCCGGGTAGCTCGGAACCGGCGCAGCTGAGGCCGAAGAGATCGCGGCATAGACTTCGTTCGGCACAATTGGGTTCTTGAAGAAGCTTCCGGCGCTGTGGCATTCCGGATCGCCCTCGACCAGGAGCATTCCCTTGCTGCGGCGAATGGCGCGGACCGCGGATGCGACCTCTGTGAGCGACGGGCTTCCCGCATAGTCGCGAAAGTGACGCTTCAAATCCGCATAGGCCAGCACCGGCGCCGCATCCTGGCGAAGACCATAGTCAACGCGGGTCACGATGTACCGCCCGCGGTCGCTGGAATTGAAGATGCTGTGCCGATACGAGAACCCGCACTCTGCCGCCGACAACTCCGCGAAGTTCAGGGAATGCAGATCGAGGGCTCGGACCGACACGATCGTCTCCGCGACCTCCTGCCCATAAGCCCCCACATTCTGGACCGGCGTTCCGCCGACGGTGCCGGGGATTCCGGCGAGGCATTCAATTCCCCCAAGCCCCCGTTCGACCGCGAGCGTCACAAGCCGATCCCAATCCACGCCCGCTGCAACGCGAAAGAGGACGCCGTCCTGCTCGATGCCGAGCAGCGCGATATGGAGAACCACCCCCGGGAAGCCTTCATCGGATACCAGGAGATTGCTCCCACCACCAAGAACGAAGAGAGGCAGACCGCGGTTGCGAGCAAAGCCTACCGCCTCGACAACGCCGGCCTCGTCTTCGGCGTCAGCGAACCAGCGGGCCGGCCCCCCGATACCAAAGGTAGTGTACGGAGCGAGCAGAACGTCTTCGCGCAGGTGCATCCATCAAGAGGTATATCAGGCTGATAGCCCAGGAGCCCGGCCTGCCGGTACAATAGGGACAGCGGTAGCTCTTCCGATACCCAGGAGATCAAGGCGAATGTATCCCGAAATCATGCTTATTCCCATGCGCGAGGAACTGACGCGCGCCGGCATCGAGGAGGCGCGCACCGCGGAGGCCGTGGATGCCGCTCTGGCCAGGCCCGGCACCACCATGCTGGTCGTAAACTCCATCTGCGGCTGCGCTGCGGGCAAAATGCGCCCCGGAGTGCGTCTGGCGCTGCGCAACGCGGTCACGCCAGACCAGTCCATCACGGTCTTTGCCGGTCAGGATCGCGAAGCGACGGAGCGTGCACGCTCCTATTTTGAGGGACATCCCCCCACGTCGCCGGCGGTTGCGATCCTTCGTGACGGCAAGCTGGTTTATCTCATGCAGCGCTTCGTCATTGAGAACAGTGCGCCTCAGGCGATTGCCGAGGAACTCTCCCGGGCTTTCGACGAGCTGTGCACGAAGCAGCCTGCATAAGGCACTTTTCCCGGCAACGAGTGAGGGCTGCGCTGCGGCGCAGCCTTCGCCATTTGCATTCAAGCGTGTTGTTCAGCAACCGAAGGAATCAGCCGGGTCCAGCATTTACGGGCGACCTGAACCATGCCGCCCAAACTCCAGCGATCTCCAGTACAACTACCAGAGCGGCAAGTGCGTAAAAGCCAAACCGCAGTCGAGGCCACGCCTTCCGGGGCAATTGATCGCACAACTTGTCGCGCCAGGTTTCGTTAAAGCGCGTGGGTTCGGCATCTTCTTCGGTGGATCGGGGCAATTTTTTCCAACGAGCAACCAAAACGGCCCCACGTACGTTGGCCAGCAGAATCGCAAGAACTATGTAACCCACAAAAGCGAAAGCGCCCAATCCCATGCGGAAGGAGGCGATTTTGTCAAGAAGAAAGGCCGCGAAAACCAGAGTCGCTGCGGGTTTGCTTCCTTCGCGCAACCCCATGCCCCCAAGGAAGTAGAACAGGAACAGGAGTGCGGCGAGAATCGGATGTGAGGTGAACGCAAGAAGAGCTCCGGTCAGGACCGCGACGAGAGTGCAAATCCAGAATCCCTGCTGTTCAATGAGATCCGCATCATGGGAGTTCCGAATGGAAGGCCAGAACAGCCTCTTCCACAGACCTTCTTCCTGTTCTGTTTGTCCGGAGAGACCAAGGGTTGACATGGACAGTATTGGAGGACCACAGGGGTCATCGGTCAATACAAATGTGCAGTCAGCCGCCAGAAATATTCATGGCCATTCTTTCTGACCACCGCGTCATCCTCGTCTCCGGCCCGCCGGCATCCGGAAAGACGACGGTGGCCCGGCCGCTGGCCGCGGCGCTCGGATATGCATTGCTCACCAAGGATGAGGTGAAGGAAGCGCTTTTCACCGCGATGCAGGGCCCGGCAGGCGATCTGGAGTTCTCCCGCAAAATCGGCGGAGCGGCAATGGAAGTACTTTGGGCGCTTGCTCCCCAATGCCCGCGCGTGGTGGTCGAAGCCAACTTCCGTACCCGCAGCAGCTACGAGCGGGGGAAGGTTGCCGCTCTCGAGGGCCGCATCGTCGAAGTGCATTGCCGGCTTCCTCTGCAGGAAGCATCGCGACGCTTTGCGCAGCGGGCACGCGAAGAACGTCATCATCCCGCACATGCGCTCCAGGAAATCTCTCTCGAGCAACTTGCCGAGTACGCGGAGCCCTTCGCCATGAATCCGGTGATCGAGGTGGACACCAGCACACCGGTGGATGTCCGCGAACTGGCTGACCGGATCGGGCGCATCCTGGAAAGATCCGGCAGCAGCACGCGTCGGCCCTCAGCCATTTAGAATCAATCCTGCACCCTCATTTCTCTTTTGCGCCGGCCCGGGGATTCACAAATCGCCGCGGCTGGCCGCATGAAGGCATACAAGGCAAGAATGCACCTCTGGTCAAAACTCTTCATTCCCACTCTGCGTGAGGCTCCGGCCGATGCCGATGTGGCCAGCCATAAACTGCTGGTCCGCGCCGGATACATTCGCCAACTTGGCGCCGGGATCTACTCGTATCTGTTTCTTGGCCAGCGCTCGATCAACCGCATTATCGGCATCGTCCGCGAGGAGATGGACCGCATCGGCGAAGAGTTCCTGCTGCCTACCATTCACCCTGCCGATCTGTGGCGCGAGAGCGGCCGCTGGAGCACCATGGGCGACAACATGTTCCGGCTGAAGGACCGCAAAGGAGCGGAGCTTTGCTTGGGCATGACCCACGAAGAGGTGATGACCGACATCGCGCGCCACGAACTCCGCAGCTACAAGCAGCTTCCGCAAATCTGGTATCAGATTCAGACCAAATTTCGCGATGAGCCGAGGCCCAGGGCGGGGCTGCTGCGGGTCCGGCAGTTCATCATGAAAGACAGCTACAGCTTCGATCTGGATCAGGCCGGGCTGGACCGCAGCTACGATCTCCACGACGAGGCCTACCGGAAAATTTTCACCCGCTGCGGGCTGAACTTTGTCGCGGTTGAGGCGCATTCGGGGGCCATGGGCGGATCGCAATCGCAGGAATTCATGGTGTATACCGACGCCGGCGAGGACCTGATCGCCGGCTGCGCAGCCTGCGGGTATTCAGCCAACATGGAGAAGGCCACCTCTCTGCTGGCTCCGGTCAAGGAGATGGAGCCTACCGGCGACGGCATGCCGGAACTGGTATTGACGCCGGGCCAGGCGGCCATCGCCGATGTAACGAAGTTCTTCAACATCGAGTCCAGCTCGGACATCAAGTGCGTGGCCTACATGGCGCACATAGCCCGGAAGGCTTCCGCCAAAGCCCCGAAGGGCTCGCTCGACGAGCAGTCGTGGCAGCCGGTGGCGGCGTTCCTGCGCGGCGACCATTCGGTGAATGAAACCAAGCTGATGAGCGTCCTCGGCGCCAGCGATCTGCGCCCCATGCAGGCCGAGGAACTGGAGACCTGGCTGCATGGTCCGGCTGGCTATCTGGGCCCTGTGGGCCTGGACAAGGCGGAGAAGATCAACGATGGCAAGCTGAACGTTATCGTCGATCCGGGCCTCGAAAATCGCCGGAATCTGGTCTGCGGCGCCAACAAGCTCGACTATCACTACCGCAATGTGGTGCCGGGGCGGGATTTCGGCTGGACCGTGGTGGCCGACATTCGCAATGTGCTCGAAGGCGAGCCTTGCCCGCAGTGCGGTGCACCGCTGAAGGTGGCGAAGGCGGTCGAAGTTGGTCACATTTTCAAACTGGGCAACCGCTATACGGAGAGAATGGGGGCGCGCGTTCTCGACGCCAACGGCAAAGAAGTGACGCCGATTATGGGCTGTTACGGCATTGGGATCGAGCGCATCCTTACCGCGGCTGTGGAGCTCGGCAACGACGCGAACGGGTTTTGGCTGCCGCGTTCCATCGCGCCCTTCGAGGTTGTCGTGACCATCACCAACATCGCCGACCCAGGGCTGCGGTCGGTCGGAGAAAAGATCGCGACACAACTGGAGGCCGCGGGTTTCGACGTACTGGTGGACGACAGGGACGAGCGCGCCGGCGTAAAGTTCAAGGACGCGGATTTGATCGGCATTCCTTACCGGGTGACGGTGGGAAAGAAGGCGGCGGAGGGTAAGGTGGAACTGCTGCAGCGCGCGACGGCAGGTTCAGGCCGCGACGTGGCAATTGATGAAATTGCCGCGGAACTGAAAAAGATAACGGCTTAGACACCTGCGGAGTACGCGGATGTCCAAAGCGGCATCCGAATCGTCTGAGTCTATGGAAGGTGGAAACCAGGTTTGGCAGTAAAGGTTAAAGTTCCCCGGGTTGGGGTTACGGCAGCCGGGCGCAAGGCGCTCGTGATTGCCGGGATGGTGTTTGGCGTCGCTTGCCTGCTTGGCATTCTCGTCGTCTCGTCGTATTGGTTTCGCTACGGACACGTCGTCGATGACCGGCTGAAGCACCCGCTGTTTACCGACACTGCCAAGATCTACGCCGCGCCGCCGGAGATCCGTCCAGGACAGAAGCTCTCGCCGGAGGATATTGAGCAGGAGCTGCAGCAGTCCGGCTATACGGCGGATGGACAGGGTAAGGCGTCGCCCATGGGGACGTATGCGGCTGGGCCGAAGGCGGTGACCGTCCATCCTGGCCCGCAGTCGTACCACTCACAGGACGGCGCGACCATCAGCTTTGACGATGGCGCGGTCAGCGAGATCCACGGGGACAACGGGCAGCAGCTTGCCGCCTATGAACTGGAGCCGCTGCTGGTCACCGGGCTCTCGGATCAAAATCGAGCCAAGCGGCGGCTGGTGACCTACGACGAACTGCCCAAATATCTTGTGCCCGCGGTCACGGCGATCGAGGATCGCCACTTCTTCGAACACGACGGCATCGATTACTGGCGCATTGCGGGATCGATCCGGAACGATCTGAGCCCCGGCCACCGCTATGTCGAGGGCGGCTCGACCATCACGATGCAGCTGGCCAAGATGTTCTTCCTCACGCCGGAACGGACGTTCAAGAGGAAGTTCCTGCAGGTGATCATCACCTTCCAGCTCGAGCACCGGTTCAACAAGAAGCAGATATTCCAGATGTACGCGAACGAGGTGCCGCTGGGGCAGCGGGGCAGCTTTGCCGTCGACGGCTTCGGTGAGGCCGCCGAGGCCTACTTCGGCAAAGACGTACGGCAGCTTGACCTGCCGGAGTGCGCATTGCTGGCGGGCATCATCCAGAGCCCCAGCCGGCTGAATCCTTCGCGGCATCCGGAGCGGGCGCTGGACCGGCGCAACCTGGTGCTCGATTCGATGGTGGAGACCGGCTCGATTACCAAGGAGCAGGCCGAGCAGGCCAAGGCGGCTCCGCTCAGCATCTCGCCCGGAGCGTTCGATGCCGGCGAAGCTCCGTATTTCGTGGACCTGGTCCGCGAGGAAGTGGTGCAGCGGCTGGGCGATGCGGATTTCAATGAGCAGGGGCTGCGGATTTACACCTCGCTCGATCCGCAGCTGCAGCAGGTGGCGCAGGATGCGGTGACAGATGGGATGAAAGAAGTCGATGCGCTGGTGCTGGCGCGTCACGAGCGGCTGACCCGGATTGCAACCCGGAAGGGTGAAGCTCCCCCACCGCTCATATATCCGCAGGTTGCGCTGGTGGCTCTGAATCCGCACACCGGGGAGGTGCTGGCGCTGGTGGGCGGCCGCAACTATGGGCAGAGCCAATACGACCATGCGGTATCGCACCGCCCGACCGGTTCGATCTTCAAGCCGTTTGTGTACGCGGCTGCGTTCAATACAGCGCTGGCCGGGACGCCGCTGACCAACACCGAAGGCGCCAGTGCGGTGTTCACGCCGGTGACGGTTCTGCACGACGAGCAGACCACCTTCAACTTTGCGAACCAGGACTATACGCCGCGCGACTTCGACAACAAGTACTACGGAGACATTACCGCGACGGAAGCGCTGTACCGTTCGCTGAATAATCCCACCATCGCTTTGGCGCAGATGGTGGGTTTCGACAACGTGGCTGCGCTGGCTCGCGATGCGGGCGTCACGTCGGCGCGGGCGACGCCGGCCATGGCCATCGGCGCGTATTCCTCGACGCCGCTGGAGATGGCGGGTGCCTACACGGTCTTCGCCAATGGCGGGGTGAAGATCAGTCCGTGGCTGCTGGCTTCGGTGCGCGCGCCGAACGGCGATGTGATGGCCGATTACGCTCCGGACACCAAGCCGGTGCTGGATCCGCGCGCCGCTTACCTGACCCTGAGCATGATGGAGCAGGTGCTGAACAATCCGCATGGCACCGGGGCTGGAGTTCGGAATATGGGCTTTCGGTCTCCGGCGGCGGGTAAGACGGGAACCTCGCACGATGCGTGGTTCGCCGGCTTTACCAACAACCTGCTGTGCGTGGTCTGGATCGGCAACGACGATTACAGCGACATCAAGCTGGAAGGCGCTCACGCGGCTGGCCCGGTGTGGGCGGACTTCATGAAGAACGCGGTGAAGCTGCCGCAGTACTCCGACGTGAGAGATTTTGTGCCGCCGGCGGGAGTGGTCGAAGTCCGGCTCGACGACACGACGAATCTGCTTGCCGACGATGCCTGCCCGAAGGACTATACGGCCGCGTTTCTGGATGGAACCCAGCCCACGGACACCTGCGATCATTCGATGGGAGATCAGCGCAACATCTTCCAGAAGATCTTCGGGATGGGACAGCGGCCGGTGAACCCGCCGCCTCCGCCACAAAGGGCCGCGCAGCCCGCGCC
Organism: uncultured Acidobacteriota bacterium; assembly: GCA_963825195.1. Lineage (GTDB taxonomy): Bacteria > Acidobacteriota > Terriglobia > Terriglobales > Acidobacteriaceae > Palsa-343. The sequence continues at coordinate 1,861,693 of CAWGSD010000001.1, read as the reverse complement.
GGCGCCCCCGACACCCGCGCAGGCCGTTCCGAACCAGCCCGTGGTGGCGCAGACCCAGAATGACAATCAGGATCAGGACCAGAAGAAGAAAAAGCACGGCTTCTGGTCGAAGCTATTCGGCAAAAAGGACGACAGCAAACAGCCGGACAATCAGAACCCGCCGCCCCAGTAGTGCCGCGCGCGTTCCGGAGGGCCGAGGCGGGCGGGGCGGACCCATCGGGTGCTGTAGCGGCCCTGCCGCGAGGTCGTAGCGAATCATGCGCAAATTCACTGTATCCACCCAGCGCAAGCGGGAGATTATCGACATTACGGAGCGGCTCGAAGAGCTGCTGCCGGATGCGGCGGGTATCTGCTGCGTGAATGTGCTGCACACCACGGCGGCGTTGACGACGGCCGATCTCGATCCGGGCACCGATCTCGACATGCTGGATGCCTTCGAGGCGATGATGCCGAAGCTGCGCTACCGGCATCCGCATAACCCGGCGCATGTGCCCGATCACATCCTTTCGTCGCTGATCGGGACGGCGCTGACGCTGCCGGTGCAGGCGGGCTCACTGGTGCTGGGGACGTGGCAGCGAGTGATCCTGGTGGAGCTGGATGGCCCGCGCGAGCGGGAACTGGTGCTGCATTTCCTGCGGAGCTGAGCGGGGGACCCTCCCCTCCAGCCGCGACGAGGCCGTAGCTGAAAACACAGGAGTTACCTGTATTAACTACTTCATCAACAGTCAAGTCATGCAAAACAGGTCAGATTGCCTCTGCCGTCTTCGGATTGGCGATTCGACAGCCGGTTAAGACGTGTGCGCAGTCCTGGCAGTCGCTGTCCCCGACGCCGCAGCGCCGGCCTCGAGCGAGGCTGCGTGGCTCCGCGCATAAATCGCCAGCCCCAAGCCGAACACGATGGCCCCCAGGCTGGCCAGCTGCGCGTTCGTCATCCCCATAAAAATGCGCGGGTTGATGCGGATGAACTCCACCAGGAAGCGCGCGATCCCGCTCAGGATGAGATATTCGCCGGTGATCTGACCCAGCGGGCGCGGATTTTCCGGGGCGCCGCGGCGCCATAATATCCAGGCAATGAAGAGCGCGCCGAAAAGCTCATAAATGGGCGTGGGGTGAACGCGTTGGTCCGTCGGAACCAGGCCGTGAGGAAAGCTCATGCCCCAGGGCAGGTTGGTCGGCTTGCCGTAGTCGCCATCGCCGGAGACCAGGCAGCCGAGGCGTCCCACTCCATAGCCGACGGCGGCGGCAGGCGCGGCAAGATCGAGCATACGCAGGCCGCCCAGCTTATAGACGCGCGATTGCCACAGCAGTGCCAGAATGCCGACAATCAGGCCGCCGTACCAGGCGAAGCCGGCGCGATCGAAGAGCAGATCGGCGGGATGGTGCAGCAGCATATGCGGCGTTTCCAGCACGTGCCACAGCTTGGCGCCCAGAACGCCGGCGACGGTGGAGACTGCAACAATGCTGATGGCGTCGGCGTCTATGTGCCAGCGCCGAAAATTGCGAAGGAGCACCCAGCAGGCACAGACGGCGGCGAGCCACAGCAGAATGCCGAAGGTGCCGATGGCGAAGTGTCCAATATGAATAAACGGGTACATAAGAGCGTTACTCCAAGTATAGCTTCCACAGGGTCCTTTGCCGGATAATCGCCCCTGTGAGCACGACGGGAGTTCGTACCGATCTGGAAGTTTTGTTCAGCCGTGAGCGCATTCGGGATCGCGTCGCCCAGATTGGGCGGCAAATCGATCTGGATTACGCCGGCGAGAAGATTGTTCTGGTAGGCGTGCTGAAGGGAGCGGCCATTTTCCTCGCCGACCTGGCCCGCAGCATCTCCGTAGACAACACTTTCGACTTCGTTGCCGTCTCCAGCTATGGCAAGGGGCAGCGGACCAGTGGAGCGGTGAAACTGATCAAAGATCTCGACGAGGCCATCGAGGGTAAAAACGTCATCATCGTCGAGGATATTCTCGACACAGGACTAACCCTGGGCTTCCTGCGGAATCTATTCGAACAGCATCATCCGAAGACGCTGCGGATTGCCGCGCTGCTGGACAAACCGTCACGCCGCATGGAAAAAATCGATGCCGATTACGTGGGATTTACCATCCCCAACCAGTTTGTTATCGGGTATGGCATGGATTTTGCAGAGCGTTACCGGAACCTGCCGGATATTTGCCTGATGCCCGACGATGCGCCGCCTGATCCGGTTAACGGCGTCGCACCCGGGCATCCTGAGGAATCAGCCGGCTCAAAGGAGTTTCTGCCATGAGTTCTCAAATTCACCTCATGGATGAGGACGAGGAACTGGAAGTCGCCGGCTTTGACGCGGCAACTTTTGCGAAGCAGGCGCTGGCCTCGAAGCAGAGCCTGGCTGCAACCATCGATCACACCCTGCTGAAACCGGAGGCGACGCGCGAGCAGGTGATCCGGCTCTGCGCCGAGGCCGCGCAGCATCGGTTTGCCTGCGCCATGGTGAACCCGGTATGGGCAGCGCTGGCTTATGCGGAGCTGGCGGGAACCGGCATTCCGGTGGGTGCGGTCGTGGGCTTCCCGCTGGGAGCCTCCCTGGGAACCACCAAACGCGAAGAAGCCGCAGCCCTGGTGAAGATGGGCGTTCACGATGTGGATATGGTGATCAGCGTCGGGCTGCTGAAGTCCGGCGAGAACGCGGCTGTGCAGCAGGAGATCCGCGGCGTCGTCGAGGTCTCCCATGAAGCGGGCGCCATCGTGAAGGTCATCCTCGAGACCTGCTTCCTGAGCGTCGAGGAGAAGCTGCGGGCCTCGGAGCTGGCCATTGCCGCCGGCGCCGATTTCCTCAAGACCAGCACCGGCTTTTCGACCGGAGGCGCCACAGCGGAGGATGTTGCCCTGATGCGCGGCGTTGCCGGCGGCCGTTGCGGCGTCAAGGCTTCGGGAGGCATTCGCACCCTGGCCGATGCGCGGCGCATGCTGGAGGCCGGGGCCAGCCGCATCGGAGCGAGTGCCAGCGTGGCGATTGTGAACGAACTGGGCTAGGGAGCCGGTCGCGCCACGGCGCAGCGAAGATTCAGTGGCCGGCGTAATCCCTGTTCAGCCAGGGGTCCGCCACACGATCTGAGGCCAATCCCACGCTGCTCCGCGGATGTCATAATTCGCGGTGATCGGTGTGGCCCTCGACGCGCAGAGACTGGATTTCGTCACTGATCCTTCCCACGAACGCCTCGATGGGGAGCGTGGCCTGCGAGCTTCGCGCATCGCCCTCCTGCGCGCTGCTTCGACGCCCTGCTTCGAGAGCCGGTCAGTGATCGCTCACGGCTCTCGGCCACCACGCGCGGTACAACGAACGATGTCCCGTGAGAGGGAAGAACAAGGCTGTCAGCAAAATGCGGAAAGGTAATCCATTGGGACAGTCCGGGGAAAGATGGTAACCGGATCGGATTCCGAACAGACACTGCAGTAAACACCGTATGATGACTTTCGTTCGGCGATAGCGGTGGTGAGCGCCGGCAGGAGATTTGTGACTGAAGAACTGAAGCAGAGCCCGGCTAAAAACGTGGAAAAGGCGGGTCGGGACGAAGGGCCAGAAAATTCCTGGGAAGGGGATTACCGGCCGGCCTCGCCGGAAGCTGCGCAGCGGCCGCTGCAGATGCACGTCGATCCGCTGCAGACGGAGTTCCTGATCAGCCTGGCGGATGCGCTGAACACCACCCTGGACCTGAAGACGCTGCTGGAGCGGACGGCGGCGCTGGTGCGGGCGGTGATTGATTACAAAATCTTTGCGATTTTGCTGATCAACGACCGCACTCACGATCTGCGCATGCGCTTTCAGATCGGCCATAAGCCGGAGATCGAGCGCATGCGGATTCGGATCGGGCAGGGAATCGTGGGCCATGTGGCGCAGACCCGGCAGCCCCTGCTGCTGAACGATGTGCGCCAGGCGGAGAACTACATCGACGCCAATCCCGAGGTGCGCTCGGAGCTGGCCGTACCGCTGATCACCAAAAACCGGATGATCGGCGTCATCGATATCCAGTCCGAGCAGCTGGATTACTTCAAGCCCGAGCACCTCCGCCTGCTCACGCTGACCGCATCGCGCATTGCCGGAGCCATTGAAAATGCGCGGCTCTACACCCGCGTGGCGCGTCAGGCACAGACCCTGGTGCTGCTCAATGAGATCAGCCGCGAGATCACATCGATCCTCGATCCCGACGAGTTGCTGGAGCGGGTGGGGCAGGCGATCCGGCGCATTATCGACTACCAGATGCTGTCCATCTGGCTGGTGAACGAGCGGGAACAGCATCTGGAGAACCGCCTCGCCATTCGCTTCAAACAGCACGCGCACACGAAAACGAAACCGCTCCACGAGGAGAAGCGGAGCATCTTCGAATCGTCGTCGCCGCTGCCTCCGCGCACCGTCCCATCCACATCCGTGCTGGGCGATGCAGATTCCGCGGCGCCCAGGCCCTCGCCCATTCCGCTCGAACGCGGCCTGGTCGGTGCGGCCATGCAGGAGAAGCGAGTCATCAACGTTGGCGACGTGCGCAAGGACACTCGCTATTTCATGGTGAATCCCGAGACGCGCTCGGAGATGGCGGTGCCCCTGATCTACAAGGGCCGCGCCATCGGGGTGCTGGATATCGAGCACTCACGCGCGCACTACTTCAACGAAGATCACGAGCGCGCCATGTCGACGCTGGCCGCCCAGATCGCCATCGCCCTCGAAAATGCGCAGCTCTATCAGCGCGTCGCGCAGCAGGAGCAGCGCCTGGAGCGGGATCTCGCCATGGCGCGCGAGGTGCAGCTCCGGCTGCTGCCTCCGGAGAAGCCCCAGCACAAGCGGGCAGAGCTGGCGGCCCGCTTCGTGCCCGCGCGGACCATTGGCGGGGACCTCTACGACTTCCTGCAGTACGATCCGAACCGCAGCGCCATTGCCCTGGGCGATGTGAGCGGCAAGGCCGCCCCGGCAGCGCTCTATGCGGCGCTGGTGAGCGGGATCATGCGCTCCGTGGCCAGCCGCAAGCTGTCGCCCTCGCCGATGCTGAAAACGCTGAACGACGCACTGCAGGAGCGCAAGCTCGATTCGCAGTACGTCACCATGCTCTTCGCAGTGTGGAACGACGAGAACCTCACGCTGCAAATCGCCAATGCCGGCTCGGTGCAGCCGCTTTTCTGCCGCAGCGGGGAGATCGAAACCATTCGCGCCGAGGGATTTCCGCTCGGCATGTTTCCCAACGCGACGTGGGAGGAGTTCAGTATCGCGATGCAGCCGGGAGACTCGATGGTGTTCTTCAGCGATGGCATCGTCGACGCGCAGAACACGGCGGGCGACATGTTTGGCAACGACCGCCTGGTCGCGTGCCTGAAGAAGAATTGTCATAAGTCGGCGTCGAAGCTCGCCGAGAGCGTGCTCAACGAGGTGGGGCGTTTCCAGGGCAAGCGGGAGCGGTTCGACGACGAGACCGTGGTGGTGCTCCGCGTCGTGTGACGAAGGAAACCAGGCGCAGCACCAAAGGGTCAGAAATTTCTGTGTCAGGCAACCCGGGACATTCCCCGGATGGGGCATCGTCTTGCCCGTTTGTGGGGTGGAATTCCGGTGCTCCGGAATTTAATAAAGAGAAAACGAGGAATGGCTGTTCATGATCGCCTTAAAACTTGCAGCAATCTGCCCTTGTGTTCTCCTTGCCGGAGCCGTTACCGCAGCCTGGATGCCGAAATCGTGGGAACAAAGCACGAAGCCCTCGGCTGCGGACGCTCCGGCTACTCATTCTCAGGAGCACCCTGCCGTGATCGCTCGGCAGATCTGCTGCGCGGTGGCGGCACATGGCGTGACCGTATCGGTCCCGGCGCAGACCTACCGCCCGGTCCACGGAAAGAAGCAGCGGGCCACTCCCGGCGGCACACAGAACGGGAATAGTGCCACTCTGCAGGCGGCGCTGAACGGCGTCGGAGATTAATCATCGGCGAGCCGGCTGGCTGGTGGGGCCGGCTGCGCATCGCTCGACGGCCGGGGCATCTGCCAAAGATGCCCCGCTTGCTGCTTTCGCGTAGGGTCGCTCACCCGCCAGAATCCGTACCTCCCGCAGAAAACGTGGGTTGCTCAGGCATCAGGGCATCTGCGGCATAGCGGAGCGCAGCATCTTCGCTGTCCACTCTGCACCGGGCATGCCGCTGGCAGACAAAGCCTCTAATTCTCTCTCCACCTCGTACTCGACCCTGCGAATTGCCGGAACCCCTTCATCCAGCAGCAAATAAGCTGCCCGCGGGTCGCCATCGAAGGGCAGGCCGGCGCTGCCGGTGTTGATCAGCAGCCGGGGTGTTCCCGGCAAATTGCGGATGCCGGGCAGATGCGTGTGTCCAAAGGCGACGATCGGCTGTTCCAGGACGCCATAGAGCGATAACAGCTCCGCCTCGGGAGCATCGGTGGCGGGCGCACGCCAGCAGCTTTCCGGCGTGGCGTGGACGAGAGCCAGGCCGTCCTGCGAGGCAACCAGGGGCAGGCGCCCGAGCCACTCCAGTCTTGAAGGGCCGAGGCGTTCGCGAGTCGCCGCTGCGATCTCCCGGACGGCGTCCCATAAAGCCGTGGGCGCGGAGGACTCGGCGGCAAACGCCTCCAGCGACCCCGGCCGGACCAGCATTTCGTCGGTATTGCCCATGCCCCCCGCCCAGCCAAGCTGTTGAATACGATCGACAATCTCGGCGGGGCTTGACCCGGCGTCGGCTAAATCGCCTCCCTGCAGCACCAGGTCGGGCGAGGCGCGGCGGATATCGGCCAGTACCGCCTCAAAAGCGGTGCGATTGCCGTGAATGTCCGAAATAACCGCAATGCGCATGGCGACATTCTCCCAGAAGGGAGGATTTGGCAACCGAGGGCCAGGGTGAGCGTGCCTCGGCAAAACACCCGGCCTCTATGAGACTGGCCCGACGAGACTGGCTCGGACAAGATTTTGGTAATGCTGCGTTTGGCAGCTTTCGAGGGCCGCCAGTCTGATATTCTCAATCGTTTATTCCGTCTCTTTTTTTCGTCTCGTATGCCGCTTGCGCGGCTGAGGCGGCAGGACGACGGGACAGGAGTGAGGTATGCCGGAGCAGCGAGGTCGAAAGTATCACCAGGAGCGTGTGGCGGAAACGCTCCGCGACGAGATTGGCGCGATGATCGAAGGCGAGTTGTCCGATCCGCGGATCAGCTTTGCGTATATCAGCCAGGTGGTGCTCAATCCGGGAGGTAAGTCGGCGCTGATCTATGTCGCCGTGGACGGCGGCGCCCAGGAAGAGGCGGACACGCTGGAAGGTCTGATGGCAGCGCGCGGTTACATTCGCCACGAGTTGCTGGAACGGATGGGCGTTCGGTATGTGCCGGAGCTGACGTTTCACATCGATCGCTCCGCGAAGATGAAATCGCGGATCGATGAACTGTTGGGAAGGAAGAGACGGACCGGGCTGAAAGCGACCAACAGCAGCCTCTAGCGATTGGCGATCGGCAATGTACGGTCAGCGTTGAGGGAGACGAAAATTCCGGAGAGATCGATGGCAGCGGGACGGCAAATCCCGGCAGGGCTGAGTCCGGACGACATCCATGCGGCTGCGCGCCGCTTCGAAGGCGGCCTGCACGATATCCATGCCGTGGCGGAGGTTCTTGGACGCGGCCGGCGCTTTGCCGTCTGCTCCCACGCACGTCCCGATGGAGACGCGGTGGGGGCGGTGCTGGCCTGCGGCATGATCCTGAGCCAGATGGGGAAGCAGGTGGACCTGGTCTCTGCCGATCCGGTGCCGATGATCTACCAGGGCCTGCCCTGCGCGGAGACCATCCGGCGGGCAACGCGGCTCGATGGCGAGTACGACGCGGTGATCCTGCTGGAGTGCGACGGCGTACTGCGGGCGCGCATCGAGGACCTCGCCGGACGATTCCTGGTCAACATCGATCACCACGTCAGCGGTCGCCGCTTTGCCAACGTGAACTGGATCGACGTGGATGCCTGCGCCGTTGCCGAGATGGTCTATCGGCTCGCCCGCGTCACCGGCGTCCGCGTGACTGCGGAGATGGCAACCTGCCTGTACGCGGCGGTGCTGACCGATACCGGCTCGTTCTGCTACGAGGGAACCGATGTGCACGCCTTCGAACTGGCCCGCGAACTGGTGGAGTACGGTGCCGATCCCGCTGCCATTGCGCGCGAGGTCTACTTCTCGAATCCGCTGTCCAAGATGCTGCTGCTGGGAGCCGCTCTCTCTAACCTGAAGCGCGATGGCCGCCTCGCCTGGCTGTGGGTGACCCAGGCCGACATGGCCCGCACCGGCGCGGCCGAGGAAGACTGCGAAGGCATCGTGAACTACGCCATCGGGATTGCGGGTGTGGAGGCGGCGGTGCTGCTGCGCGAGCTGCCCGACCGGCGGGTCCGGCTTTCGTTGCGCAGCAAGGGTCGGATGGACGTAGCGCGCATTGCCGCGAACTTCGGCGGCGGCGGGCATTTGCATGCGGGCGGCTGCACACTCAAGGGTCCGCTGCCGGCCGCTGCCGACACCATTCTGGAAACTATGCGAAGGGAGCTGAACGCGGCCACCCCGGACTAAGTGCATGCTGCCGGGAATCTGGTAGCCTGACTCAGGCGCGACTGATCCCCGGCTCTGCTGGTTCGGCAGGCATTGCAAGCTTCTTTCGGATGGGTCGATCGCGGGCCTGAACAGGTCTACTGATCGATGAAATGCGCACCGGGATTGTGAGCAAGGTGTCAAGACATCTGCGCGCAAGCGAGACGGCGGCTGGCGAGAGCCCGGCACAGCCGATGCCTGTCATTCCGGAGAACGATGGCAGTGCGAACGCCCCCGGGATGCTGGTGCGGGCCTGGCGGAAGATTCCCGGCGCCGAGGAAGCAGCAGAAGCGGTGACGCTGTTCCTTGTAACAGCGTTTTTTATTTTCTATGGCCTGGTGCCCATCTTTGGCGGAGATGGCCTGGGCCTGGTGGGCGCGGATGAGCCGCGCTACGCGCAGGTGGCGCGCGAGATGCTGGCCCGCCACGACTATGTCACCCCGGTGCTGTGGGGTCATCCCTGGCTGGAAAAGCCGGCGTTGTACTACTGGCGCGCCATGTTCGCCTTCCGTGAATTTGGCGTCCACGACTGGTCAGCCCGCCTGCCTTCGGCCAGCTTCGCCTTCATGCTGGTGGTGCTGGTCTACCTCCATATCCGGCGTTTCCGTAACGGAGGACAGCTGGATGCCGCGCTGCTGACCGCCTCCTGCGCCGGCATCCTCAGCTTCGCCCGCGGCGCCTCCACCGATATGCAGCTGGCGGCGCCTTTCTGTATCGGCATGCTGGGCTGGTACGCGTGGTACGAGACCGACAGCAAATTCTGGCTCTTCGACCTCTACTTCTTCGTCGGAGCGGCCACCCTGGCCAAAGGCCCGGTTGCGCCCCTTCTCGCGCTGGTCATCATCGGCATCTTCGCCGGCCTGCGCCGGGAGTGGTCGCTCTTCCGCCGCAGCCTGTGGTGGCCGGGCATCGTGCTCTATTTCGCCATGGTGCTGCCGTGGTTCATCGCGGTGCAGAAGCGCAATCCCACCTTCCTCAAAGTGTTCTTCCTGCAGCACAATCTCGAACGCTTTGCCACCAACCGTTTCGAGCACTACCACCCCTTCTGGTATTACGTCCCCGTGGTTCTGCTGGGAATGACGCCGTGGGCGGTGATTGCCGTGACGGCCTTCGTGGATGCGGTCGGTGGCTCCATCAACGAGTGGAAGGCGCGCCGGTCGAAGTTCCGCTACATCGGCCACGGGCGCGCGGGCGACGCGTTTCCCGAGTTTCTGGTCCTGTGGGCCGTCGTCGTGGTTGTCTTCTTCTCCTTCTCGGAGTCGAAGCTCCCTGGATATATCCTGCCCGCGCTGCCTCCGCTGGCCATTCTGGCGGGCGACTATCTGAACCGCATCCGCAGCCGTGGGCTCAAGACCTGGCTGCTGGTGCTGCACGCGGTGCTGACCGGCATCCTGACCATGTTTGTGCTGCTGATGCCGCTGCACCTGCGCGATCCCGAGTCGATCCCGCCAGGGGTTGCCATCGGCGCCGCCAGCATGGTGGGTTTTGCGGCGGTCGTGTTCATCCTGATCACCGTGGCCCGATTTGGCCTCAGGCGGCTGCGTGTGGCCACCATGACACCGATCGTCATGCTGCTGCTGTACATGTTCGGGGTAGGACCGCTCTTCGGATTCGGCACCCTGCGCAATACCAAGCACAACATCATCCTGATGGATATGACCTTTTCGTCGCGTCCTCTGGCCCATATCCTCTATGAGATCAGCCCGCCGCCGGGCATCGTGGCGGTGTGGCACGTGCGGCGCGATGTGCAGTATGGACTGTCCTTCTATCGCGACAGCCGCGTGGTGAATTACGATCTGGGCATTACGGTCAGCAATCCACCTCCGAGCGCCGGCCCGGGACCGCACGGGGTATTGCTCGATGAGGTGCGCGAAGGCAGTTCGGCGGAGGTATTGGGGCTGCGCCAGCTGGAGGGCGACTATATTCTGGCGGTGAATGGCCAGCCGGTGCTGAATGCCCAGGATTTCAATCGAATGATGGCAGGCTGGCATCCGGGTGTTCGCGTAGAACTGGAAGTGGAGGATCCCAGAATGCCGGACAAGGGTCCCCAGTTCGCCGGCGGCACCTTTGAGGACGGCGTTCCTGACAGGCAGCACTTGCTGGTGGTTCCGGAGTCGTCCATTGTGGAGCTTCGCCAAAAGCTGCAGGGCAGGACATACGAGCCTCTTTTCACCTATCCTGCTCAGAACCTGGTTGTGTATGAGGTTATGGCCAGGAAATAAGCGTTTCACCGTTCGCAGCCACTGAGTTGTCCATCGCAGTCCACGCACAGCAGAATGCCCGAGTCGCTGGTTGACGCGTCCGGGGGGCCCTCGACGTATGAGCTCCGCGCTTCAGTTCGAAGTTTTGGATCTGCGCCACTTCTCGGCGGCCAGCATGCGTCCGCTGCTGGAGGAGGAGAGCCGCGTTTGGAGTGAACGGCTCCACTGGGACTATCGCGGCTCAGCCGATCTTCTCCTGCAGTATCTTGATTCGCGCATCCTCCCCGGTTACGTCGCAGTCGAGAACGGCAAAATCACCGGCTATGTCTTCTGTGTCTACGAAGGACATAAGGCGGTCATCGGAGATGTCTTCGCCCTCGGATCGCCCGAGGATGCGGCTGAAGTAAGGGACGAACTGCTGCGGCGGCTGATCGAGATGCTGAAGCACACCCCGGGCGTGACCCGTGTCGAGTCGCAGTTACTGCTGCATCCCCATGCCGCGCATGCGCAGGTCTTCACCGAGTCCGGCTTCGAAGTGCACGAACGCCTCTTCATGGAGTGGCCCCTCGAAGCCGTCTCCGGCAAAGATGCGTTCAAAAACGCATCAAGAAATGACGGGGGACACACGAGCCAATTGCCTCCGGAGCTTGAACTGCGCCGCTGGATCGAAACTGATTTCTGGGCCGCCGCCCGCCTGATTGCCACCTCGTACGCCGGTCACCTCGACAGCCACATCAACGAGCAGTACCGCACCTCGACGGGCTCACAGCGATTTCTGCACAACATCGTGCGCTTTCCCGGATGCGGTTATTTTGACGCCGAGTCGTCGCGAGCTCTGGTGAGGCGGGGCAGCCAGGACCTGGCCGGGATTCTGCTGTGCTCGCGCGTGCGCGATAACATCGGCCACGTGACCCAGATCTGCGTCTCTCCGGAGTATCGGGGCAGAGGCCTGGGCAGGCTGCTCATGCAGGAGTGCGCGCGCAACCTGGCGCAGCGCGATTTTGCCATGCTGACGCTTACCGTCACTACTTCCAACCTGAACGCGGTGGCGCTCTACGAGCAACTGGGATTCCGCCAGACCCATCGATTCGATGCCATGGTCTGGGACAAAAACGAGACCAGCTCAGCCGTCGCTCGCAATCGATTACACTGACGCAATTGCACCAGGCATAACCTGTCGCTGTCGAGGCGGCCGACTCCGCGATATCTTGGTTAAGTCTGTCTTTGTCAGCCTTGGACACTCGATTTCCTGACGGTCAGGCGATCAGTCGCAGACGATCAGCGCGTGCAGTCACCGGTGTACGCCGCTGGACCGTTTTCACAGATGGTGCAGACCGAAGCGAGCATCTCGACGCAGCCGATCCACCGATGATTGGCTGCTTGTAGCGATTCCTCATCAGGACGCAGTATTTGTGAAAACGGAATTGGAGAAAGCACAAAGGATCATCGCATGAAGAATGGCCGGCCCCACGGCTATCTTACCTTTACGCTGCACGCCCACCTTCCCTGGGTGGTGCACCATGGCACCTGGCCCCACGGTCTGGAGTGGCTGCTGGAGGCCGCCGCGGAAACCTATCTGCCGCTGTTGCGGGTTCTCAGGAATCTGGAGCGCGACGGGTTGGAGCTGAAGGCCAATATCAATTTGTCGCCGGTGCTGCTGGAACAGCTGGCGCACCCAACCTTCCAGTCGGAATTTCCTGAGTATCTGAAGAGAAAGATCCAGGCCAGCCACGAGGACGAGACCTACTTCCGCCTCAGCGGTGACGAGCACTTTGCCCGGACAGCCCAATACTGGCGCAATTTCTTTCAGCAGGCCATGGACGACTTCGAGGCCCTCGGCCGGGATATCGTAAAGGGCTTCCGGTACTTCAACGACGCCGGACTGATCGAGATCGTCACCTGCTGCGCCACGCATGGTTATCTGCCGCTTCTCGGCACCGACGAGAGCGTGGTTGCGCAGGTGCAGACGGGGGTGTCGACGCACCAGCGGCATCTGGGACGGGCGCCGCGCGGCATCTGGATTCCCGAATGCGGCTACAGGCCGGCAGGGCTGTGGCAGACGCCGGTCACTCCGCATGGCGAGAACGGGCCGTGGGCGCCCGCGCAGCGGATCGGCGTGGAGGAGGCGCTCGCGGAAGCGGGCCTGGAGTACTTCTTTGCCGATACCCATCTGGTTGAGCACTCTGTGCAGTTCACTCCCTATGAACTGCGCATCGGCGGCGGACCTGTAGGAGGCGCGGTAGCCCTGCCCCGTGCCCGCCATGGCTGCCCGTCGTTGTATCGCACCTACTACGTGGATGGTCCCTGTTCGCGCACTCGTCCGGTCGCGATGTTTCCCCGCGACCCGAAGACCGGGCTGCAGGTATGGAGCGGCGAGCACGGCTATCCGGCCGATCCGCACTATCTGGACTTCCACAAGAAGCGCTGGCCGGGCGGCCACCGCTATTGGCAGGTGACCGAGTCGAAGGCGGATATGGAACTCAAGACGCCCTATTGTCCCGATCGCGCGGCCGGGCGAACGCGAGCGCATGCGGAGCATTTCGTCAGCGTAGTGTATGACGCACTCCAGGACAGCCTGAGCGATAAAAAGCCGCCGGTGCTCAGCTCTCTCTTCGATGCGGAGCTCTTTGGACACTGGTGGTATGAAGGTCCGGAGTGGCTGGAGCAGGTCGCCCGCATTGTCGCCCAGGAGGACTTTCCCATTGCTCTGACAACAGGCTCGGAATACCTCGACGAGCATCGGACCGAAGGCTTTCTGGATGTCGTCGAAGGCTCATGGGGCAAGAACGGCAACAACGAAGTGTGGCTCAACGACGAGACCTCCTGGACCTGGAGTTACATCTATGCCGCGGAAGCGCGGGTGCGCGGACTTGCGAGCGAAGGAAGGTGGCAGGACGGCGGGACCGGCGAGCGCATCGCGAAGCAGCTTTGCCGCGAGCTGCTGCTGATGGAATCCTCCGACTGGCAATTCCTCATCACCACCGAGGCCGCCCGCGATTATGCCGAACAGCGCTTCACGCGACATCTGGAGCACTTTCGCAATCTGGAGCGGGTCTGGGAGGAGTTTAAGACCACGGGCACGCTGCGCGAACGTACCGGGCAGGAGCTGCGCGCCATCGAGGAGCGGGACAATCTCTTCGCGGATATCGATCCGGCCCTGTGGCAACAGCGCGAGCCAGGCTGCGGGTCCATTTCCCAGGGCCTGTCAACAGCTCCTGGCAGACCGACCGATTAGCCGACCGCCTGGCGGGCCGGCTCCCTGGCGGGCACCTCCGACTTCAGACCGGCAGCGACGATCGTGGCCTCGACCATCGCATTCATGCCCATGCAGGAATTCATCATGAGATGGTAGAGGCGCCGGTCGTCCCATTCGCGCTGATGGTAGCGGCGGATGTACTCGGCGCGGCGGCGGTCGGTGGCCTGAATCTCTCTTTCGGCGTCTTTGAAGTGGTCCGGAAAGCGTTCCTGGATGAAGCGAACCTTGCGTGCCATGGAAGCGTAGACGAATACGTGAAAGGCCCCCGTAGCCTTTGACAGCACACAGGCCGCGCCTCGGCCGACCACGACGCATTTGCCCTCGGCGGCCTGCTCCTGAAAGTGGTTGCGTAACAGTCCCACCATGCGTTCGGCATCGAAGACGTCCGGATCGCCGGGCAGCCGTTCCAGCGAGCCCAGCCAGATGGCTTTGCCGAAACGGTGCAGCCACGGGTCGACGCATTCGTCCAGGCGCTTGACCACCGTGGGCGCGACGCCCGCTTTGCGCGCCACGTCCTCGATCACGCAGGTGTCGATCAGCTTCCAGCCCAGACGTTCGGCGAGATGGTGGGCGAAATCCGCGCCCCCGCTGCCATATTCGCGTTCCACCGTAATGACCTGAATCATAGCCTTACCTCGATGACCTGAAACATCAGCTTTCTTTCTCTCTTTGCGAGCCGATAGTGCACTTTTCGGCCGGGCGGCGTCAAGAGTTTTGCCGTCCCGGCCACGCCCCCGGATGACCGTCGTACTCGCCGCCCGGCGCGAAGGTACCCGCCGCTGTTGGTTGATTATGATGTGTCTCCGGGCAACGGCAGCTATTGGAAAATGAGCGCCGCGCGCAGGAAAAGCCTTGACGATCCGGCTGAGTAAAACTACATTGTAGGAGTAATGAAGAGCGCAGCCTCCCTCGGCGAATTCGAACAGCTGGTCCTGCTCGCCATCCTGCGTCTCGGCGACAGCGCCTATGGCGTCACCATCCGCTCCGAGATTATGGCGTGCACAGGGCGGGAGATCGCACCCGGCGCGCTCTACACCACTCTCGACCGCCTGGAGGAGAAGGGAATTGTGCGCTCGCGCTTTGGCGACGCCACACCGCAGCGGGGCGGCCGTTCGCGGCGGTACTTTACGCTGACCAGGACTGGTCATGCGGCGCTGGTCAGCGCACAGCGAGCCTATCAGCGTCTGATGGAGGGCCTGAATCTTCTGGGAGGAGCACATGCTTAGCGATGCGTTTGCGGAGTGGGTCGTTCGCCGCTGGACAAGTCAACGACGAGCGGCGTCGATCGTCGGCGACCTCGTGGAGCTGCGGCCGCAAAAGGGAAGCCTTTGGTTCTGGATGGCACTGGCCGGCGCAGTGCTGCGCCTGGCGTGGCGGCCCATTCTGGCGACCGTCGCCGGCTTCTACGCCGGGGCGTATGCGCTTTCCTTTTTCCAGATGGCCATCTGGGGCATCCGCGTACAGCACCATCCGGCCGGCTATGCATGGACGCCGGTCTTCAGCGTCTTCAATGGCGGAGGCGCCATCGTGTGCCTGGTGCTGGTCTACGCGGCCATCCGCTATGGTGTGCGCGACCGGCTCACGCAGCTGGCCGTGGTCCTGGCAGGGCTCTGCACACCCATCGCCTATCTGTGGTGGAAGCCCGTTGTCCTCATCACCTGCATCGCGCTGATCGCCGGCGTGCTGGCGGCGTCGCTGCTGGACCGCGCATGGCGCCGCGCCGCATCGATTCTGGCCGTGGTCACAGCCGCCGGTTGCGCCGGCGGTCTGCTCGCTTTGTATCTCGCCTCGCAATATCAGCGCTTCGTCTACGCTGGCCCATGGGGAGACAAAGAGATGCGCATGCATCCTTCTGTGCTGTGGGTTACCTTTCTGCTGATGTTCGCAACCGGCTGGTTGCTGATGGCGCTCTGCGCCCGCATGCATCGCCGCCTGTTCGAGAGCCACGGGCCGGACGGAGCGATGGAGGAAGGGGTCGCGGAGCTGCCGTCGTGACTTGTCAGTGCACCACGCCCACGCTGTCGGCGGGCCAGTAGATAAACGTCGCCTTGCCGTAGATGAGCTCGCGTTCCACCGGGCCAAAGTCGCGGCTGTCGCTGGAAATGGAGCGGTGGTCGCCCATCACGAAGTACTGATCGGGCGGCACCATCAGCTCTGCCATGGACCGCGTGTCGCGGTAGCGGCGGGGTACGTACTCCTCATCCAGCGGCTGGTTGTTGACGTAGACGCGGCCGTGGTCGATGTAGATGCTGTCGCCGGGCAGCGCGATCAC
This sequence comes from uncultured Acidobacteriota bacterium, assembly GCA_963825195.1. Lineage (GTDB taxonomy): Bacteria > Acidobacteriota > Terriglobia > Terriglobales > Acidobacteriaceae > Palsa-343. The sequence goes on along the minus strand of CAWGSD010000001.1, from coordinate 1,845,405 downwards.
GCGCTTGATATAGCTCTTCTCGGGATCGCGCGGGTAATGAAAGACCACCACGTCGCCGCGCGTGATCTTTTCAAAGCGGAAGAAAAATTTGTCGATGAAGAGCCGGTCCTGATCGCGCAGGCCGGGCTGCATGCTGGTGCCTTCGACCCGCACCGGCTGATAGAGAAATGTCACGATGAGGAAGGACGCGACGACCGAGATGCCGATATCGCGGAACCAGACATGGAGGCGGCTTTTGGGAGGCGATAAGGGATCTTCGTTCATGCCGTTCTGGTTCTGAAGATAGTGTCGTTCATGCTCATAGAGAAACTTTGCGCAGCGGCCTGACCGGATGATTGAGTCCGATGCGTCAACGGTCCCACCTGAGTGGGACGATGGTAGAAGCCCCGGCCTTCAGCCCGGGGAAATGGCTGCTTTACATTGGAGCCTTCAGGCCCGGAAACGTAGGGAATCATGCGATCACTGCGCTAGCTGCACCCCAGGCTGCCGGGCGGGCAAAGGATTTGGGAGCGATCGTGGAGCCCAGGTTTCATCATAGGCTGTGGCTGCGCGGTTGCGGGTACCAGCGTCGCAGGACCATCAAGATTCGACTCCTCCAGCAGCAGAGGCCGCTGCAGAACCATCTCCACCTGCGTGCCGGAGTCGATGTTCACCTCCGCATTTTTGGTAAACAGCGCTACGATACCAGCCGCCGCCAGGCCCGCTCCCACACCTTCCAGGCCGCCCGCCAGGGGATGCCCGGCGCCAAGTCCGGCGATCGATCCAACCGTGGCTCCCGTGGGAACGGCGATTTTTGCGGTTTCCCCCGCATTATGCCCCCGGTTGCTGCCGCCGTCCTGCTGAATAGTCCCCTCGTCCCCCTGCACCGACTGCTGCTTCGCGCCGGGCAGGCTGTTGACCATGCCGGGAATCTCCACCACCGAGCCGTTGGGGAAGATCATGGAGGTGAAGTGCATGTTCAGTTGCGCCTTGCTGCGGCGGCCCGGGCGGACCACGCTGTCCACCACCCCCTGAACGTAAACACCGGAAGGGATCACCACCCGGTTCCCCACAACCACGGGAAAAGCGGAGTTCAGGTAGACGCCGTCGCCGGGCTTCGCGCTTTTCGTGTTGATGGCGCTGCGCAGCTGCAGCAGAACCCGGGTCCCGGTAGGAACCGTAATGATTTTAGGCTGGTGCATCGCGGCGATCTGCGTCTGCGCCGGGGCCGGTGCCGGGGCTGCTGTGGGCTCACTCTGCGCAGCGGCGCCCGCCGGAGCCGTCGCCAAAGGAGCTGAGGCAGGCTGCGCGGCCGGCGTGCTCTGGGCCGCGGCCGCCGCCATCGTTCCGGCAAGAAACAGCATGGTCAGGATCGGGCGAACGCGCAGACAACCTGTCCGCCGGTTCGGCGCCGGGGTGCGCGGGAGGTTCGGCAGCGGATTCATGGGGTCTCCGGAAAAGTCTGAACTATTGTGCCTGAAATGCGAGACACATCTCTGCGAAATTTCGCGCCTTGCGCTAAGGGTTGGACCAGCACCCCCCGGCCGGGGTGAGCGCGACAGGACCGAATGGAGTTAAGTGAGCAGGGGCAGGTTATCCAGACCCGGCAGCGTGGCACTGGAGGAGACGATCTCCGGATGGCAATAGCCGGGGCAGCCAGGTTCATTCCGGCATCTCTCCATGGCCTTCAGCAACGCGTGCAGGTTCTCTTTTTCCCTCCGGCGATCGTCGATATCCTCGGCGGTGCCGTACCAGCGGACGATCTGCCCCGAAGTGTTTCTCTGGGGTAAGCCCCGGGATCGAACCCACCGAAACGATCCATCCGGACCTTTGACTCTATATTCGACATCCATCGATTCTCCGGACCTCAGCGCATTCTGCACCGTTGCGGTGACTCGCGGAACGTCTTCCGGATGTATGGCGTCGAGCCACCCGTCGTGGCGGGCCTGTTCCTTGCCCTGGCCGCACAGGTCTGTCCAGCGCGAGTTCACTTCCAGATTCTTTCCCTGGGCATCCATCACCCACGGAATGTGCGGGCTGAGCTCGACGAAGTTCCGATAATGCTCCTCGCTCTCCTGGAGGGCCTTCTCCACGCGCTTGCGTGCGGTAATATCCATCACCGAAACCAGAATCCCGATCACCTCGCCGGACTCATCGAAGGCGGGTGCAAAGGATGCCATCGAGGTCAGTTCCTCACCCGGAAGCGGACCTGGCAGTGACAGTTCCAGATTGGAGATGGTTTCGCCCTGGAGAACGCGGCGGAGATATGGCTCGATGGCCGCAGCCGCAGCGGGGTTCATCTCCTTAACGGTCCTTCCCAGATGAGCCACGATGGGGACCCCATTCATCTCGGCAAGCCGCCTGTTGAGGCTGATGTGACGCAGATCGCGGTCGAGAAAGCAGAGGCCTACCGGCGCTCCATCGTAGATGGCACGCAGTTGCGCGAGCTGGTGGACGGGAAGTGCCTCCAGGCAGAGCGGAGACTTGCGACCAGCTGACGTATCGGACTGCACTGTCAGCGGATGAGAGGGCGCGGTGATGACTGCCGAGATTCGATCCGCCGGTTCGGGATACCCATAGAGCCATCCCTGGGCTCGATGACAGCCGAGGCGCAGCAGCATCTCGGCCTGCTCTTCCGTTTCCACACCTTCCGCCACTGTAACGATCCCAAGGCTGTGGCCCAGTCCCACGGTGGCGGCGACGATCTTGCGACTCTCTCGCCGGGTGCTCATCTCCCGAACGAAGCTCTGATCGACCTTCAGTTCATCGAAAGGCAGAGCCTGCAGGTGACGCAGGCTGGAATATCCGGTCCCGAAGTCATCCAAAGCCAGGCGGCATCCCATTGCCTTCAGTTCACGCGTGATTTCCCCCGCCATCTCCAGATTTTCGATTAGAGCGCTTTCCGTGATCTCGATGGTAAGCTGCTCCATCGGAAAGCCGGCCTCCTGGGCCAGGTCGCGAAGCCCCATAGGCAGGCGTCGGTCCCGCAGCTGAATGGGCGATATATTCACTGCCAGCGAAAGCGCCTTCGGCATGCCTGCGCAGCTCTGAAAAGCTTTGCTCAGAACCTTTTGTGTGAGTCGATCGATCAGCCCGCTTTTTATTGCGAGAGAAATGAAATTGCCGGGCAGGATCAGCCCCAGTTCGGGATGGTTCCAGCGCGCCAGAACTTCAAACCCCGTCAGCAACCCGGAGCGCAGCTCGACCAACGGCTGAAAGCAGGGAACCAGCTCATCGTTGCCGATGGCGTTATGCACATCGACCAGACTTGCGTGCATAGGGGCATAGTAGGGCGCAGGTTTCCCTCCGAATGTGACGAATGTCACCGCAGAAGGATAAATTCGTACAACGTAAGTCGTATGTTTAGTGACGCTTGTTGCCCATCGCCATTTGAAATGGCATCGCCATGGTTACTAAAGTGCACATCTTCCGGTGCCGCTGAACGAGGCCTTCTCAGCCCGGCCCATCCCGTGTCTTAGCGGACCACCGGCGTGTTGTCCACCGAAACCAGCGTGCAGTTTTCCCGTTTGTGCGCGGCGTGGCGACAGTTCTCGAGGGCTCTGCGGCGGGCATCGTCGGCAGTCATCTGCCCGGCGGAAAAGCCAAAGGAGTACGGCGCCATCGCGAACGCCTTATGGGGTCCGAGCAGCAGGTAGTTGTGGAAGGCGTGCTGGCCTTCTTCATTAAGACCTGCGGGGACAGGAACGTCGGGTGCCTGCACCTCGGGCAGCACCTGCGCGAGCGGAACCAGGTTCTGCGCGGCCAGGAAGCTGTCGACGGTCGAGGACCAGGCCGAGACATGGCGAAAGAGCGAATGGCCGTCGTCGCCGATGGCCGGTGCGAGGACAAACTGGTCGTTGCCACCCTCCGAACGGAACGCGGTGTCGAACTTCTGCGCCAGCTCCGGCCAGAAGAACTTGTCGTTCTGCGCATAGAGCCAGAGCATGGGCACGCGCGACTTCTTCCCAAAATTCCGATAGCTGTGCACCAGGTCGTCGGGGTTGCAGACCTCGTGATCGGCCTGGGATCCTCGTCCTCCGGCGAAGTTAATGGCCGCAACCAGGCCGCGCGGCGGCTGTGCGGTCAGCGCGACAGTGGCCATCCCCCCGGTGGAGACACCCACGGCGATCATGCGATCGGGGTCGACCAGGGGCAAATGGCGGCTGTAGTCGATGGCCACGCGCAGGTCTTCCGCGCTGTACTCCGCCGCCCCCTGGTAATCCGTCATAGGACAACGGCCGCTGTGCCGGACATCCGGCTCGCCCCCGGATTTTCCGTAGCCGCGGCGCACCACCACCAGGACGGCCCAGCCGCGCCGGGCAAACCACAGCGCCTGCGGCAGCTCCTGCCATGGCGTCACCTCGGCGTGCTCCTCGGGCTTTCGGGAGCTCCCATGCGTCATGACAACCAGCGGGTGGCGCCCAGGCAGATCGGCATAAACCAACAGGGCGTTCAGGCCGAAGGGCGCGGCCTCCACCCATGGGATCATCAGCTCGCGCTCGACATAGCTCTGGGCAGCCGCGGCGGACGCAGCCGCGGTCAGCAGTCCAAAAAGGAAGCACAGCCGCCACACGAGCACAGATCACCCTACGGAGGAAGCCTGCCGGCCGGCGCGCCGCGGATGTGAAAGGTGCAGTTACGCCTGGATGATCTGCGGCTGCGTCGCGGGCAGAATCTGCGAAAACTCGTCCAGAGCCTCCAGCTTGCTCTGATAATCCTCAATCTCGAACCGCTCCGCGGCATCGGCCCGCTGCAGCGCCCGTTTCAGCAGATCGCGTGCGGCGGGACGGCCGATACGCCGCTCCTGTATCCGTGCGAGCGTCAGGTAGTTACGCGCCGAAGCCGGATTCCTCTGCAGCACACGAATCGCAATGCGATAGGCGTCTTCATACTTCTTCACGGACAGCAGCAGGTTGCCGTAAAGCGAGAGCACGTCCGTATCGTCAGCGGAGATTTTGAGCGCGGTTTCACAATGGGCGATCGCTTCGTCGGTGCGGCTCAGTTTCTGCAGTGCGATGGCCAGATGGCGATGCAGGCTGGTTTGCGCGGAGCGGGGCAGCGGCTGCTTAAGCTGGAGATCCCCAAACTCGATCAGCTCTTTGTGTCGCCCCAGATCCATCATGATGCCGCAGTAGCGCGTCAGAATTTTGGCCCCGTGCAGGGGATTGCCCAGATTTTGCGTCAGCAGATCCTCGAGCGCCTGCAAAGAACTGGCGCGTTCGGAGGGGCGTATCGCGGCGGTCAGAGCGAGCAGCTGGGCGCGCGCGCTGTGGTTCTCCGGGTCCCGGGTCGCGGCCTCCTGATAGAACTCCAGAGCCTTACCGTACACAGCGCGATCCCGGCAGATGTCGCCTGCGCCTTCCAGGTCCCGCGAGGTCGCGTTCTCCCGTTCGATGCGGGCCAGGCAGCCGGCCGCCGTTGGCCAGTCCGGCGCCTGCACCGCCAGACGCAGCAGAGCCTCCGGGGCGATCCATTCCAGATCGCTGCGCGTGGGCGCGAGCTTCAGTAGTTCGCCGCTGACGGTGCGCACCTCGCCCACCAGCTTCTCGATCTGCTCCTTCGCCGCAGAGAACTGTGCTTCGAGGCTCTTTTTTTGTTCGTGCAGGGTCAGGTGCAGATGGGCCAGTGCGGCGAGCTGTTCGCGCGCTTCTTCGCTGCGGCGAAGGATGTCGCCGACCAGTTTGCCCAATTGCTCCTGAACCCGGCTGTCGATCTCGCGGACGATGGCCCGCCGCATGCGGGCGCGTTCCCGGACCTCAATGAAGACGGAAAAGGCGATGAACAGAATCAGCAGTAATAACGCGAACACGGAAAGATTCGCGGCCCCGAAGGCGAGCAGGCGTGCCATACATTCCTCTCGGTGGGGAGGGAGACCATCCTAGCATGGATGGTGCCACGGTCTTCCATAGATTTCGGCGGGGCTGGAATCATTTCTGTGGAGAACGGCGGCTGAATATCGCCGCCCTTCTCCACCGTGAAATGCCTGTTCTCAATAGCACTCTTCAGTTCTATCCGGTAACACCAGAAGGTTCTATTTCACTCGAACCTTGGGCTCCACGGACATTCCTGGCCTCAGGTGATGGTCCTTGTTTTGGTTTTGATCGGTCAGGTCGATCCGCACTGGGATGCGCTGCACCACCTTCACGTAGTTGCCGGTCGCGTTCTCCGGCGGAAAGAGGCTCAGCTCCGACCCCGTGGCGCCGCCGATCTGCGTAACTTTGCCGTCATAATCGCGGTCGTAGGCATCCACATGGATGGTCACAGGCTGGCCGGGGCGCATATGAATCAGCTGCGTCTCCTTGAAGTTCGCCGTGATCCACACGTTGTCCAGCGATACCAGGGTCATCAGCGCCTGGCCGATGCCGACATTCTGCCCCGGCTGGACGCTCTTCGTGGTCACGATGCCCGATGTCGGTGCCTTGATCTGGCAGTACTGCAGGTTCAGCTTGGCCTGAGCCAGCTGGGCCCGCGCCTGATCCACCTGCGCTGCCGCCTGATCCGCTTTGGCCTTCTGGATCTCCACCTGCTGCGGCGCAGTCTTGGCGTAGTTCAAAGACGACTCCGCCTGGATGACACGGTCATGCGAAATGCGAACCGCGTTCTGGGCGGCAACTACGTCGGCCTGACTTTCCTCCACCGCGGCCTTGTCCGCATCGGCCGTAGCGATGGCGGCGTCGAACTGCTGCTTCGAAATAATGTCCCTTTGCACCAGCGGCGTGTAGCGTTCGACATCGAGCCTGGCCTTGGTATAGTTGGCCTGCGCGGCGATCACGCGCGCCTGCGCTGCCTTGAGCTGATTCTCCGATTGCGTGACCGCGTCGTTCGCGCTGTTCACATCGATGTTGGCATTGTTCAGATTTGTGCCGGTGTTGGTGTGGATCACGGGCACGTTGACGCTTGCAGCTTCGTAGCTGGCTGCCGCAGATTCCAGATTGGCCTCCGCCTGGTGCAGCGCCGTCTCATAATCGTTGGGGTCGATTTCCACCAGCATGGTGCCGGCCTCGACGTACTGGTTCTGATCCACATCGACACGCTCTGCATGGCCGGTGATGCGCGAGCTGATCTGCACCAGATTGCCGTCCACCTGCGCGTCGTCGGTGTCTTCGTAATAAGTGGAGTGCCACCACCACAGCAGCGCGCCGACAACGAGAATGGCCACCACGCCGATGATGATGAAACGCCGCCGCGGCCGCGTCCGCGGACGCTCCGCCTGCTCTTCGGTTGGTCTGGGCTGTTCGGCTACTTGGTCCGCCACGGTTACTTTCCTCCCACGTAATCCTTGTAGCTGTGCTGCGCTACCCCGAGGGCGCGCGCCAGCGACAGTTTGGCCACATTATGTTGATACAGGCTGGCGACGTACTGCTCGTTGGCCTGAGCGACGGCCTGCTGCGCCTGGGATACGGCCAGGTTATCGGAAACCCCGGCCTTGTAGCGCTGCTGGGCTTCGCTCAGCGCCTCATCGGCCAGATCCACGTTGCTCTTCGCGACATCGACCAGCTTCTCCGCCGCCTGGATATCGAGGATGCTGTCGCGCACGTCGGCGCCGATTTGTCCCCGCATATCGCTCAGCCGTGCCCGCGCCTGTTCCAGCTGCGACTCCGCCTGCTTCGCATCGCCCCGCAATTTTGCTTCTTCAAAGAGCGGCACGTCGAGCGAGGCCGACGCATCGCCGGTGCCATGCGAATGCGACAGGTTGATCCCGATGTCGCCGTAGTCACCGGAGAAGCTGATCGTCGGCAGCCGCTCGGCGGCGGCTGCCCTGCGCGCAGCATCGGCGGCTTCGACCTTCTGCTCCAGCGCCTTCAGGTCGGTTCTGTTCTCGAGAGCCTGGCGAACGGCGCTGTCCGGGTCGACATGATCCAGGGGCTTGAACGGCGCCTGATCGGCCAGCTCGAATTTCTGCTCCAGCGGCAGCCCGATCACGCGAGCCAGCGCGATCTTGTCCTTGGCGTAGGAATTCTGCGACACGATCAGCGTCTGCTCCTGGGTCTGGTAGTCGACCCGGGCCCGCAACTCATCGAGCAGCGGCGCGGTGCCGGCCTGATGATTGGACTGTGCCTGATCCAGCGATACCTTTGAGGTGTCCACCTGCGCCTGCGCCGCCTGCACGCGGGCTGCATCGGCGATCACCAGCAAATACGCGTTGCCCACGGTGAGCACGACCATGTCGTGCGCGTCCTGTTCGGAGAGGTTCGCCGCCTGAAAATTGTGCTTCTGCGCCATGTAGTTGCGCAGCGAGGAAAGATTCAGCAGCGTCCAGTCCAGCGAGCCGCGAATGTCGGTGTAGCCATAGGGCCCGATGATGGCCGGAATGCCCGGGATGCGCAGGCCCTCGGCCTGCAGATCCGTCTCCTGCACGGCTTCCTGGATCTTGCCCGTGACCGTGGGAAGCAGCGCCTGCAGTTCCTCGAGGCGCGCGCCGCGCGCCGAGCCAACACTCTGGCTGGTGAGGATGAGCCCCAGGTTATAGCGCAGCCCGCGCTGGATAGCGTCGTCGAGGGACAGCGGCAGAACTCCCGGCGTAACCTGCTGCGGGGCCACACTCCCCTGGTAGGTCGATGTATCGATCTGCGGCTGCTGAATTTGAATCGGCCCGGCCGGGACGGATACCGATCCGCCGCCGGGCGGGGCCTGGGCGAGCGCCGAAGATACCGCCACGATCGCCAATCCCGCTACCGCGGCGAGGCGCTTCCGGCACAGGAGTCTTGCTTCGGTTGCCACAGCCTCCGGCACAAAACAAGCCTTTCGTCAGGAACTACACAGGGAAACAGCAACTCCCCATTCTGGGTATGTGCTTTGGATGCACTCTGCCCACGGAAAAGACCAAAAGAATCTCTGGTTTAAGAGTAGACGATGGGAAGGCTTTGCGTCCCGGTCGGGCCTATAAAAAGGTAACGTCTGCGGAGCGGAATTCAAAGGGCGGGCTTAGCCGCGATCGCTCCCCGCCAGACCGGTGTCCTGAACCTTCTTCATGCCGGACCTTCGAACCGAAGCGCTTTGAACTGATTCTCCGGAGCCCTGCAGCGTTGCGACGGCTCAGACCTGGACGCCTGAAGTGGAATGGGCGAGCGACGAGGCCAGCGAGCAGAGCGCATGGCGGAATAAGCTGCCGACGGCTTCTGCGGTCCACTGCGAGGGCCGCGCGAAGCGGTTGATGGCCGTGGCGGTGGCGGCATTGTCCTGCCCGAGAAGGGCGCGCTGCACAAAAACCGCACGCTCTGCCAGAGAGAGGCGATCGAGCCAGGAACGCAGGCGCCCTCGTCCGGTGCCGGCCACCAGCGCCGAAATCTCATCGCCTGAAAGCGGCGCGGAGTCGTCCTCGATGCACGGACCGCAGGGATCGGGCGCGGGCACATTGGCAAACGAGGCCGGATCCTGGCGGTGCAGGATCTCCAGCGCGCCCTGCAATACGCGGTCGCGCACCAGGCCCTCCGCGGCGGCCGGATTGGCGCAGGGATCGACGTCGACGCCTGCCACTGTCGATTCCACGAGGCTCAGCGCTGCGGCTTCACTGCCCAGCATGAGCGCCGCGAACTGATACATCTCCAGCGCGGCATGTTCCGCGGTGAGAACTGCTTCCGAACAATCCGTCATGGGGCACCTCCGGAAAGCTGCTGATCTTATCCTCGCCGAGGGACGTTGAGGCGTCAAATCGAAAGGCGCTTCGAATGCGAGGCTCGAAACCGACTGCCGGTTCTGTAGATGGTAGTTATCGGAGCGCGGTCCGGGGGATTATCGGGCGCCGAAGGGGTGGACGCGGTGTTCTTCCCTCTCGTCCTTCACACCAACAGCGATCTGGATTTTGCGGACCAGTAACAGGACGCCGGCGATTGCGAGGCCAGCAACAACGGCTTCGACAGCTGCGGACGCTATACGAAGAACAAGGGAATCCATATCCCGTACCTGCCTGATGCAATTATATCGCTCAAAATGCGGTGATCGTCCAGGTAACTGCTCCCGCTCCGAGAATCAACTGGAGGATTCCGCTGACCGGGGCGATTCGCGGAGGAACTCCGGCGGACGCCTGCGCGAGATGAGTTCTTCTAAATCGAACGTACAGGAGAATGGCTGCCAGAACTGCATCGCCCACCCCTGCATCAATCGTTGCTTCGACGGCTCCCCTGTTGACGTAGAGAGCGCCCAGTGCACCGACGGCGACAAGGACTAGATCCAGTGCTATGTCATTCGACTCATCGAACGATAGGAGCTTCTGATCCGCGATCAGTTTGAGCAGGGTGAGCGCAAACCCGCAAAAGAACGGAATGATCAGATTGTGGAATACGTTCATCCACATAATCGCCAGATGGTAGCACAGGCAGGTTCGGCAAACCGCGCGCAGTGCGGATCCCAAATTAGGAAACGATCTGCCGGGGGTATTTCAGGCCTCTTCCGCAGCGATCAGGTAAACTTGCCCATACGCCGGAAGAGCCCGGCCAGCTTTTATGCCGAAAGTGACGCGCCCCCCCAGCTTGTTTCTCAGCCGCGATGAATCCTGGCTGAGCTTTAATCGGCGGGTGCTCGAGGAAGCTGAGGATCCCGGCAACCCGCTGCTGGAGCGGGTGAAATTTCTCGCAATCACCGCCAGCAATCTCGACGAGTTCTTCGAAATTCGCGTCGCGGGTGTCCTCCAGCGCATTGAGGACGGCTACAACGAAGCCACTCCCGACGGTACGACGCTGCGCGAATCGCTGGAGGCACTCAAAGAAGAAACCCATCGCTTCATGTCCGACCAGTATCGATGCTGGAATGCCCAGTTGCTGCCCGATCTGCGCAAGGCCGGTATTCGCGTCCTCGACTGGGAGGAGATGGACGACGAGGCGTGCCGGGCCGCAACCGAGTATTACCAGCGGGAAGTCGATCCGCTGCTGACGCCCATCACCATCGACCCCGCCCATCCCTTTCCCCGCGTGCTCAACAAGGCGATGTGTCTCGCGCTGCTGCTGCGGCGCAAGCGGCGCAGTGCCACCGGGCCGGTGCTGGGCGTATTGACCGTCCCGCGCGCGCTGCCGCGCTTTGTGCCCCTGCCTTCGGCCAACGGCACTGAGGATTTTATCTTTCTGCACCATCTGATCGAACGCAACGCGGCCGGAATGTACCGTGGCTACGAGATTCTGTCGAAGGCCGCTTTCCGCGTCACCCGCAACAGCAATCTGTACTTCCAGGAAGAGGAATCGCGCTCGCTGCTGGAGACGGTGCGTGCGGAGTTGCACAATCGCCGCAAAGGCGACGCCGTGCGCCTGGAGATTGAGTCCGGCGCCGACCCCGAGATCGTCGATCGCCTGCGCTACAACTTCGAGCTCGATGAAGCGCTGGTGTATCACACCGACGGGCCCGTCAACCTCTCGCGGCTGATGACCCTCTACAGCAACTCGAAGCGTCCGGACCTGAAGTTCAAGCCGTTCGTCCCGCGTGAGCTGCGCCTGAATCGCAAGTCGGTTGACCTGTTCGACGAGCTGCGGCATCGCGACATTCTGCTCCACCATCCCTACGACTCTTACGACGGGGTTGTCGGGTTTGTCGAAGCGGCCGCCCAGGATGCCAACGTCGTCTCGATGAAGCAGACCCTCTACCGCACCAGCGCCGACTCGCCCATCTTCCAGGCACTGACCGAAGCCGCGCAAACGAAGGAAGTGACGGCGGTCGTCGAGTTGACCGCGCGCTTCGATGAGGCTTCCAACATCCGCTGGGCCCGCAACCTCGAAGACGCCGGGGTGCAGGTCTTTCACGGCATTGTGGGGTTGAAGACCCACTGCAAGCTCGCCCTGCTGGTGCGCCGCGATCCGGATGGCATGGTGCGCCGCTATGCGCATCTGGGTACCGGCAATTACAACCCCGACACCGCGCGCTTCTACACCGATCTGAGCCTGCTCACCGCCGACCCCGAGATTACTGCTGCCGTGCACAGTGTCTTCAACTACCTCACCGCGCATTCCGAGTCGGATGACTACCAGCCGCTGCTGGTGGCGCCGCTCACCCTGGCCGAGAGCTTCATCCGCCTGATCCATCGCGAGGCCGAGCACGCGGAAGCAGGGAAGCCGGCGCGGATCGTCGCCAAGATGAATTCTCTGCTGGAGCAGAGTGTCATCGAGGCGCTGTATGCGGCCTCCCAGGCCGGCGTGGAAATCGACCTGATCGTTCGCGGTATCTGCTCCCTCCGGCCGGGGCTGAAGAAGATCAGCGAACGCATCCGGGTTCGTTCCATCGTGGGGCGATTCCTCGAGCACAGCCGCCTCTTCTACTTCCTCAACGGCGGCGACGAGGAGTTTTACTGCGGCAGCGCCGACTGGATGCCGCGCAACCTCTTCGAGCGCTGCGAGGTGGTGTTTCCGATTCGCGATACGCAGATCAAGGCCCGCGTCCGCGACGAGATCTTCGCGGCGTATCTGGTCGATACCGTCAAGGCCCGCCTGTTGCGGCCGGACGGCTCTTACGTGCGCCTGCGCGACAGCAAGCTGCCGCCCTTCAGCGCGCAGGATTTCTTCATCGCCGCCGCCGAAGGCCGCGCCGATGCGCGCGACATTCCCAAAACGGAAGTGCCTGCGTCGCCCAAACAGAAGCCGCGGGGTACGCCGCGGCGCCGGACCAGCGCGGCCGCCGCAGACTGATCGGGGCGCTTCAGTGTATGGTCTGATCGTCAAACTCACAGTCGTTGACGGCCGGCGCGACGAGGTAATCGCGCTGCTGGCCGCGAGCTCCCGCGACATGCCCGGATGCTTCAGCTACGTCCTCGCCAAAGACGGGACCGATGACAGAGTGCTGTGGGTGACGGAGGTTTGGGAGAGCCAGGCCGCCCACGATGCTTCGCTGACGCTGCGCGCCGTGCAGACCGCAATCCCGCAGATTAAGCCGCTGATGGCGCAGTTCGAACGCATTGCCGTCACCGAGCCGGTCGCCGCCAACGGCACTTCGTCCTTGACATAGCGGGTCACGGCGGGAAAACTGAACCATCAGCTTTTCACCTTCTTGCGGTCCGCGTCGACCGGAATACCTGAATCGATCATTCCTGGCTCGTCGCGGGCCGTTCCCGCCTCAGCGCAGGGGCAGACCCTCAGGAGGACCGCGCGTTGCCGCCCGACACCGTAAATGAAGTTGCAGACGAAGCCGAGGTCACGCCACGCTTCGGCCTGCGGCGGGGCGTGTTGTCGCCCATGGAGACGCTGGCGCAGTCGGTCTCCGCCATCGCGCCCACCACCACGCCGGCCATGACCATCCCCCTGGTCTTTGCGATGGCGGGCAACGGCACCTGGCTGGTGTACGCGCTGGCCACCGCGTCTATGACGCTGATCGCGGTGCTCATCGGCTGCTTCGCGCGCCGCTCCGCGTCGCCGGGCTCACTCTTCAAATATGTAACCGGCACGCTGCCTGAATGGGCCGCTGGCCTGGCCGGATGGTCGCTGCTTCTCGCCTACATCGCGACTGCCTCCTCTGTCACAGGAGGCTTTGTGCAGTACGCCAACGTCCTGCTATTCGCGGCGACCGGGAAGACGGCGCCCGCGGTGTTGCTGGTGTCCTTCGCTATCTTTGGCGCAGGGGCCATGGCCTGGAAAGATATCCGGCTCTCGGCGCAGTCCATGCTGTGGCTGGAAGGCATATCCGTAGGCTGCATTCTGAGCATCGTCCTGTTAGTGCTCGTCCATCACGGACTGCACTTCGATCATCCGCAGTTTCGCCTGCAGGGCGCAAGCGTCTCCGGCATGCGCCTCGGCATGGTGCTGGCGCTGTTCAGCTTTGTCGGCTTTGAGAGTGCGACGGCGCTGGGAGAAGAGGCCCGCCATCCACTGCGCACCATCCCACGCGCGGTGTTGCAATCCGCCGTCGGTGTCGGCCTGCTGTTTGTGCTCTGCGCCTATGCGGAAGTCGTAGGCTTCCGCGGCCTCCACGAAACACTGGACGGATCAGCGGCTCCATTTCGCACGCTGGCACGTGAAGCGGGCCTGCCGGCGCTCGGTATCGCCGTCAACGTGGGTGCGATGCTGAGCGTCTTTGCCTGCACCCTGGCCTGCATCACCGCCGCGGCGCGCGTGCTCCTGCTGATGTCGCATCATGGCCTGGCGCACTCGCACCTCACCCGGACCCACCACCGCAACGAGACGCCCCACCTGGCCGTTCTCGTCACCACGATTGTTACCTTTATCCCAACCGTGGCGCTGGCCGCGCGCGGAGTATCCGGAGCAGACATCTATGGATGGCTGGGCTCGCTGGCCACGTATGGCTTTCTCACCGCCTACGCCCTGGTCTGCCTCGCCGTTCCGGTCTTTCTGCGCCGCGAGAGAGCGCTGACGCCCTTATGGCTCGTCCTGTCCGCCGCCGGATTCGTCGCTATGCTGCTGGCCATCGCCGGCTCCGTTTACCCCATCCCCCAGGGAGCGTACCGCTGGCTCCCTTATATCTATCTCGCGTATCTCATCGTGGGATGGGTCTGGACGGTGGGCAGAAAAGGATTCAGCCTTGCGGTTCGCTGATGGCCCTACTTCCGCTTCCAGCGTACCCCGTCCTTTGAATCCTCCAGCAGGATCCCCTTCGCCGCCAGCTCATTCCGGATCTGGTCGGAGCGCGCGAAGTTGCGGGTACGCTTGGCCTGAGTCCGTTCGTCGACCAGCGCCTGGATCTGCTCATCGGAAAGCTCAAGGCGCGCCAGCACTTCGGGTGTAGCCTCCCTGAGCCGCCCTTCACGCTCCGCCCATTGCAGGGTGAAGCGCGTCCACTGGTCGTCGTGGTCGTCCAGAACCGCAAAGACCTCATCGAACTGCCGCAGCGCGTCCAGCACGTCCGCCTTATCACTCGCGTAAAAGGCTCCGGCATCGGCGCGGGCATTGACGAAGCGAACCATCTCGAAGATAGAGGCGCGGGCCTCGGCAGTATTAAGATCATCCGCCAGCGCAGCGACGAATCGCGCCTTCGTCTCGCGTGCAAACTCCGCAATTTCCCTCGATTCCGGTGCGGACGCCGGCCGCTCGGGCCACTGTGTCTTCTCAATGCGGTCGCGAAACGTGCGCAGCCGCTCCACCGCAATCGTTTCCGCCGCCAGCCCTTCAAACGTAAAGTTCAGCTGCTGCCGGTACGGCACCGAGATCAGCAGCATGCGAATCGCCGAGGCCTTATAGCCGCGCAGCAGCAGATCGCGCAGCGTATAAAAGTTCCCCTCCGATTTCGACATCTTGCGCCCCTCGACCAGCAGGAAGCGCACGTGGAACCAGTGGCGCGCAAAGGTGCGGTGTGTTGCCGACTCCGACTGCGCAATCTCGTTCTCGTGGTGCGGGAACATCAGATCTTCGCCGCCGCCATGCAAATCGAAGCTGTCGCCGAGGAACTCCATCGCCATGGCCGAGCATTCAATGTGCCAGCCAGGCCGCCCCGGCCCCAGCGCCGTATCCCACTTGTGTTCGCCGGGCTTGGGCGCCTTCCACAGCGCAAAATCGCGCGCGGAGTCCTTCTCGTACTCATCGACGTCGATGCGCGCGCCATCGCTGATGCCGGTGAAATCCTTCTTCGACAGCTTGCCGTATTCCGGAAAGCGCGCGATGCGGAAGTACCACGATCCGTCCTCGGCGCGATATGCAATATCCTGCTCGGCCAGGCGCTCAATCAGCGCCACCATGGCCGGAATGTTTTCCGTGGCCCGCGCGACAACTTCCGGATGCTCGACCTGCAGCGCGTCAAGGTCCTCGAAGAACGCCTCCTGATATTTCCGCGTGTAGTCCTCGATGGATACCCCCGCAGCCGAGGCATTGCGGATAATCTTGTCGTCCACGTCCGTGATGTTCATGACGTGGCGGACTCCGATGCCCAGCACATGCAGCGTCCGGCGCAGTACGTCGACCTGCAGGAAGGTGCGGAAGTTGCCGATATGGCCGTAGTCGTACACCGTCGGCCCGCAGGCATACATGCGCAGCGTGGTGCCGTCGCCCGGCGCGAGTTCTTCCACCTGGCCGGAGAGCGTGTTGAAGAGGCGCATTGCAGGGCGCGCGTCGGAGGCCGTTGCAGCGCGGCTCTCCCTGCCAGATTGCTGGATTTGCGAGCTCATGTGGGACTAAGTTTCGATTTTATCAGTGGCAGCCGAAGGTTCAGCCGCAGGCACAGGCTGGGGTCCGTGCGCCGTCAATCCGGCAGCTCCTGATGCCGGCGCTCCTGACGCCGGAGCCCCTAATGCCAGAGAAGGTTCGGCGGTCAGCGTCTCCCGCGCAAAGTCACCCGCCAGGAACTTCGGCCACGCAGCGGCGGCGATCATCGCGGCATTGTCCGTCGCCAGCGCCAGCGAGGGAAAGGCGATGGGCAGGCCGTGCTCCGCCGCCTCCGCGGTAAAGCGGACGCGCAGCTCGCGGTTGGCCGCCACGCCGCCCGAGACGAGGATCCGGTCGGCGTTGAAGGCCTCGGCGGCGCGAATGGTTTTGCGCCGCAGGTCGTCGATCACCGAGCGTTGAAACGACGCGATCAGGTCCAGCGTGCGGTGGTCGCAGAAGGGCAGCGCGTCGGCCGGCCTGGCGTCCGGGATCGCAGCCAGCGCAGCCCGGCGCGCTTCGATGGAGCGCTCCATCTCAAAGACCTTCGTGTAACGCAGAACAGCGGTTTTGATCCCGCTGAAGGAGAAGTAGATCGCCTGGGCGGGATCAAGCGCGTCAGGATCATTCTTCCGATGCACCTTGGCCTTGATCTGCGAGAAGGTGAAGGGAACGGCTTCGGGATTGCCGTGCGGCGCCAGTGCATCGATCCACGGGCCTCCCGGATAACCGAGGCCCAGCAGCTTGGCGACCTTGTCAAACGCCTCGCCGGCAGCGTCATCCACGGTGCGGCCAACGTTGCGATAGATCCATGAAGCACTCGCCGTGCAGGCGCCACTGTCGTGACGGTGCGCGAGGTAAAGATGGGTGTGGCCGCCGGAGACGACCAGCGCCAGGGCCCTTTCCTGCAAGGATTTTTCGTCGGCCCCCTCAGTTTTTTCGGGCTCCCCGGCAAGCCCGATTTTGGCTTGCTGGGGTGGCAGCAGTACCGCGTGGATGTGGCCTTCGAGATGGTTGACGGCGATCAGCGGTTTATTCAGCGCGAAAGCCAGCGCCTTGGCGAAGCTGATGCCCACCAGCAGCGCCCCGGCAAGCCCCGGGCCCTCGGTGACGGCGATCGCGTCCAGCTCCTGGTAGCGGATCCCGGCCTCGGCCAGCGCCGAGCGCACCACCGGCAGAATATTGCGCAGATGCTCCCGCGAGGCGAGTTCGGGGACCACTCCGCCATAAGGCGAGTGAATCGGGATCTGCGAAGCCACCACATTCGACAGGATTTCGCTGCCGCGGCGAACAATGGCGGCGGCGGTCTCGTCGCAGGAGCTTTCGATGCCGAGGATCAGGCCGCTGGAACCGGAGAACACATCTCTATAGTAGAAGGTGCCCCCGAGCAGAAGTTGACCCGGGCAGCGCAGCGCGCGCCTGAGCAGGCCCACCTGGAGAAATCGTGCCGCCACCAGCCGCACAAATCGCCGCAGAACGCATCGTCGAACGCCTCCGCTCCGCGGGCTATGAGGCCTACTTTGCCGGGGGATGCGTGCGCGACCTGCTGCTCGGCCTGTCCCCGAAGGACTTCGACGTGGCCACCAGCGCCCATCCCGACAAGGTGCTGACGATGTTCCCGCAGACCTTTGCTGTCGGGGCGCATTTTGGTGTGGTGCTGGTTTGCCAGGACATCGACGGCGCCGAAATCGTAACCGAGGTCGCTACCTTTCGCAGTGATGGCGTCTATCTCGACGGACGCCATCCGGCAGAAGTGCGGTTTTCCACCAGCGTGCGCGAAGACGTGCTGCGCCGCGATTTCACCATCAACGGCATGATGTTCGACCCCATCCTCCAGCGCCAAACCTGCAGCCTCACCTCCTCGGTGCTCGACTATGTCGGCGGTCAGAACGATCTCCGCGACGGCATCATCCGCGCCATCGGCGAGCCGCGCAGGCGCTTCGAAGAAGACAAGCTGCGCATGCTGCGGGCGGTGCGTTTCGCCGCGCGCTTCGAATACACCATTGAGCCGGGAACTGAGCGTGCCATCCGCGAACTTGCTCCCGGCATCGCCCAGGTCAGCCGCGAACGCGTCCGCGACGAGCTCACCCGCATGCTCACCGAAGGCCACGCCCGCCTGGCTTTTGAATTGCTGGACCGCACCGGCCTGCTCCCGCAGGTCCTCCCGGAAATCGACAAGCTCCATGGCATCCAGCAGCCCCCCGAATACCATCCTGAGGGCGACGTCTGGATCCACACCCTCATGCTGCTCGAAAAGCTGCCCGCGGGCGCGTCGCCCACACTCGCCTGGGGAGCGCTCCTCCACGACGTCGGCAAGCCCGCGACCTTCTCCCACAATCCTCCCGACCGCATCCGCTTCAACGGCCACGTCGAAGTAGGCGTCCGCATCGCGCACGAAATCCTGCGCCGTCTCCGCTTCTCCAACGAGGATTGCGCCCAGATCCTCAGCCTGGTCGAAAACCACATGCGCTTTGGCGACGTGGAGAAGATGAAGGAGTCCACCCTCAAGCGTTTCTTCCGCCTGCCGAAATTCGACGAACACCTGGCCCTCCACCGCCTCGACTGCCTCTCCAGCCACGGCGATCTCAGCCTCTACGATTTCGCCAGACGGAGAAGGGAAGAGCTGCCCGAGGAAGAAGTCCGCCCGCAACTCCTCGTCACCGGACGCGACCTCATCGCCGCCGGCTACCAACCCGGCCCGCAGTTTAAGGAGCTGCTGGCGCTGGCCGAAGACGCCCAGTTAGAAGGCCGCATCCACACGAAGGAAGAAGGTCTGGAACTGATCAGAAAGCAGATGGCGATCGCGAAGTAAATCTGACACTTCCAGGGGGCTTGACGCCTGAACAAATCCGGCTGCCCCGGGTCTCGCCTTTGAGACCCGGGAAAACGCGAAGCGTCCGGTTTTTACCAGGGGATCTCGGAGCGGCGAATTCCCGTCAGTCCGCGGACGCTTCGGAACTCGCCCCATGAAACAAATCCACCTGCTCCCTGCTTGGCGGAGCCGTCACCGCGCTGACCACCACCAATCCCAGCACGGAGGCGATCAGGGCAGGGAAGATCGCATCCCGATTCGCTACCGCCGCCGGCAGGTGCTGGTGCACGAACCGCGAATCCCAGAACACCGTCACAAACGTTCCCAGCGCAATCGCCGTCACCGCTCCGGCCGCGTTCGCCCGCCGCGAGTAAAACGCTGCCAGAATCACCGGCGTCAGCGCCGCTGAATACACGGTATACGCATAGAGCGCCTGCGCCAGCACGGACTGCGTATTCAGCGCCTGGTACAGGGACCAGATACCGAGCAGCACCACCACCAGCCGCGATACCAGCAGCACACGCTTGTTCGACGCATCCGGTGAAATGTAGCGGACGAAGACATCGTTAATCAGATTGGTCGCCGGCGAGAACAGGAAGTTATTCGCCGTGGACATAATCTTGGCGAAGACCGCGCCCATCAGCAGTGCGCCCAGCCACGCCGGCAGCCCATGCAGCGCCGTGTACGCGATGATCTCCCGCGGCCGCTGCGACACTTCGCCGTGCGGAAACAGCACCGACCCAACGACGGCCAGCGCTACGATCACGGTCTCCAGAATCACTGTGCCGATAATCCAGCCCACCACGGCGACGCGTGCATCACGCTCCGACTTCGCCGAAAAGAACTTCTGATACATCGCCTGGTTGCCCAGCATGAGCAGCAGCGTCGGGATCATCAGCTCCATGGCGCGGATAAATGTGAAGTCGCCCAGCACCTCGAAGTGAGTCGCCGGCAGCACGTGGGTGATGCCGCTCCATCCGCCTGCGGAGTGCATCAGGAAGGGCAGCGCGAGGATCATCGTCACCGTTGCGAGCATCCCGATCACCACGTCCATGTAGGCCACCGACGCCATGCCGGCAATAGCGGTGAACACGATGACGAAGGCCGTCATGATGTACTTGCCCAGATCGGCCGAGATGACGGTGGGGAAGACGAGATGCAGAATGTCGCCGCCGCCAATCAGCTGATAGCTGGTGATGGCGGTATACGCAAACAGGATGGCGATCACGCCCAGCACACGCGCCGTCTGGCTGTAGCGCGCTTCCAGCAGATCCGGAATCGTGAACTGCGCAAATTTCCGCGCGCGCGGCGCGATGAAGTAGATAAGCAGCAATCCCGCCCATCCGCCGCCGGCCTGCCACAGCGCTGCGAACCCGTGCTTATAGGCGTTCTCCGCGCCCCCCAGCAGCGATCCCGATCCAATCCATGAAGACAGCAGCGTGAAGATGAGGACAAAGGCAGGCAGCGTCCGCCCGGCCACCAGATAGTCGGCCTTGGTTTTCACGCTGCGCAGGCGCGTGAGCGAGACCGTAAGCAGGCTCAGGACAATCGCGCCCAGCACGATGGCGTAGAGAGAGGACATCAGCCTTCCTTCACAGAATTGTTATGAGTGTACGGGAGCGATTCCCCGCTGTCAGGCGTGCTTTTTCTTCTTCGTCTTCTGAGCAGCGGAGGCGCTCTTGTTCCCGGCGTGGCTCTCCGCCTCGTGTTTCGTGTGCTCCCGGCCGCTCGCCTTCTCCGTATGCTGGCGCCCGTGGCCGCGATAGCGGCTGGCTGCCGAGATGTGCGCCGGCTCCGCGACGTACAGGCTGCTGCCCGGCGAAACCGTTCCTCCGCGCAGATGATTCCAGCGCCGCAGCTGCTGCACCGTCACCCCGAAGCGGTCGGCAATGGTCACCAGCGTATCGCCGCGGCGCGCATGGTAGAGCGCGCTGCGCAGAACGCTCGGCGCGCTCACCGGCGCCAGCGGAATCACCAGCGACTCGACGCCCGAAAGATCCGACCCCGGCGACAGCTGATTCACAAAAGCCAGCTCCGCCGGCGCGACATGCCAGGTGTGGGCCACGCTCGCCAGCGTGTCGCCCTCGTCCACCGTGTGGAACCGCCAGGTGCGGCGCTTGTCCACTGGAATCTCCGCGATGTCGCGGTTGTACACATCGGCGGTCCCCACCGGCAGATGCAGCGCAAACGACTCGTCCGGCGGCGTAGTCATGCGCAGCAGGCTGGGATTCAGCGCGGCAATCTCCTGCACCGGCGCCCCCGTAATGTCCGACACCAGCCGCAGATCCACCGCATAATCCGTCGTCACCGTGTCCGTCACCAGCGGCGGATCGGGTTTCAGATCCTCCAGCCCATACTGCTGTGGATTCTTCGCCATGATGGTCACAGCCAGGATGATCGGGACATAATTCTTCGTTTCCTGAGGCAGGTTGTTGCGCTTATACAGCTCCCAGAAATCCGCATACCCGGTGCGCTGCACCGCCTTCTGCACATTCCCCGCGCCCCAGTCATACGCTGCCATCGCCAGATACCAGTCGCCCAGCTGGTCGTAATCCTTCTTGATCTCGCGCGCGTAAGCCTGCGTTGACTTCACCGGATCGAAGCGCTCGTCGTACCACGCCGTGCGCTGCAGCCCATAGCTGTCCCACGGCATGAACTGCCACATGCCGCCTGCGCCTGAGCGCGGATTCACCGCCTGCGGACGGAATCCCGACTCGGCCACAGCCTGATAGATCAAATCCTGCGGCACGCCCTCCTGCTTCAGCACGTTCTGGATCATGGCCTTATACCGCCCCAGCCGCTCCAGCGATGCCACAATCGTGCCGTGCCCCCGGGGGCTGTTCGCGAAGAAGTCGATGTAGGCCGACACGTATTCGTTGATCACCAGCGGCAGGTCCGACTGCGTCGTCTTCAGCTCGGCCGTGGCCTTCGCCGTCACGTTGGGATTCGCCGGGCGTCGTAATGTTCCCGGCCACATCCACCGGCGACGGCTCTGCCTGCGGCGTGAAGCCGTTGCCGCTGGCGCAGCGCATCCATCTCCAGCGTGTTCACCGCGTCCACGATGTGGTCGAACTCCTCGCGACATCGCCTGATCGCCCGCGCAGATCGCAGTTGCACTTCAGCATCAGGTCCACGGCGTAGTCGAAATTCGCCCGCGCCGAGGCCACATGCCCCTGCTGATAATCGCTCAGCCCGGCGTGGTACGCCTTCTCCACCGAATCGATCGAGCTGCCGATCGCGCTGGGCGGTCTCCGCGGATGCCGGTGCCGCCTGCGCCGGCTGGCTCTGCGCCGCCTGCTGCCGGCTGCGCCGCCGGAGTCGTCTGGGCCGTCGCCGTTGCCGCCGGTTGCGGTGCGCTGGCTGGGAGCGTGGGCGCCGTGGCCTGTGCCTGCGGACCGGCTTTCGGGCCCTTGCCCGGAGGGACAGCCTGTGAAGCGCCGCGAGCGCGGCTAGCTCCCCCCGCCAGCAAAATTCTGTAAACTGCCGTGCGCATCGAATGGGCATGCTTTATTGTAGGGCCCGGAGCGGCGAATTGCCGGATGGTAAACTGAGGCTTCCGGCGAACTTCTTTCCTCCGGCAGGCCGCTGGCCCCGGCGCGGCCAGGCGCGAACCTGGGCGTTCTGCCCGGTGGCTTCCTCTGATGGACAGCAAGCACATCCGCAATTTCGCGATCATCGCGCACATCGATCACGGGAAGTCCACGCTCTCCGACCGCCTGCTCGAGCTCACCGGCTCGCTGACCGCGCGCGAGATGCAGGCCCAGGTCCTCGACGCCATGGACCTCGAGCGCGAGCGCGGCATCACCATCAAAGCCCACTCCGTCCGCATGATGTATCCGGCCAAAGACGGCGAGATCTACCAGCTCAACCTCATCGACACGCCCGGCCACGTCGACTTCTCCTACGAAGTCTCCCGCTCCCTCGCCTCCTGCGAAGGCGCGCTGCTCGTCGTCGATGCCTCCCAGGGCGTCGAGGCCCAGACCCTCGCCAACGCCTACCTCGCCATCAACCACGGCCTCGAAATCATCCCCGTCATCAACAAAATCGATCTCCCCAGCGCCGACATCGCGCGCACCCAGGAGATGATCGAGCAGACCGTCGGCCTCGACGCCACGGACGCCATTCCCGTCAGCGCCAAGACCGGCCAGGGCGTCCCCGACATCCTCGAAGCCATCGTCCATCGCCTGCCGCCGCCCAAGGGCGATCCCGAAGCGCCGCTCCAGGCCCTCATCTTCGACTCCTGGTTCGACCCCTACCGCGGCGTCATCGTCCTCGCCCGCATCGTCAACGGCCGCATGCGCAAGGGCATGAAGATCCGCCTCATGTCGAACGGCAAGGTCTTCGACGTCGAATCCATGGGCGTCCTCACTCCCAAGCCCGTCGAAATCGAGGAGCTCTCCGCCGGCGAAGTCGGCTTCTTCGTCGCCACCATCAAAAACGTATCCGACACCAGCGTCGGCGACACCATCACCGAAGACGCGCGCCCTGCCGCCGCAGCGCTGCCCGGCTTTGAAGACATCAAGCCCATGGTCTTCGCCGGCATCTACACCGTCGACTCGCACGAGCACACCCTGCTCCGCGACGCCCTCGAAAAACTCGCCTCAACGACTCGTCCTTCTTCTTCGAGCCGGAAAGCTCCGTCGCCCTCGGCTTCGGCTTCCGCTGCGGCTTCCTCGGCCTGCTGCACATGGAGATCATTCAGGAGCGCCTCGAGCGCGAGTTCAACCTCGACCTCATCACCACCGCGCCCAGCGTCCGCTACAAAATCCACCTCACCGACGGCATCCATCATCGAAGTCGACAATCCCTCGCGCTGGCCCGACCCCTGCGACATCGAGAAAATCGAAGAGCCCATGATCACCGCCACCATCCTCACCAACGAGGAATACGTCGGCGGCATCCTCAAGCTCGTCGAAGAGAAGCGCGGCCGCCAGAAAAACTTCGAGTACGTCTCCGCCACGCGCGTCATGCTCACCTACGAGCTGCCGCTGAACGAAATCGTCCTCGACTTCTACGACCGCCTCAAATCCGTCTCGCCGCGGCTACGCATCGCTCGACTACCATCTCTCCGGCACCTGGGTATCGCCCATGGTCAAGATGGACATCCTCGTCTCCGGCGAGCCCGTCGACGCGCTCTCCATCATCGTCCACCGCGACTTCGCCTACGAGCGCGGCCGCGCCCTGGTTTCGAAGATGCGCGAGCTCATCCCGCGCCAGCAGTTCGAAGTCGCCATCCAGGCCGCCATCGGCGCCAAGGTCATCGCCCGCGAAACCGTCACCGCCCTGCGCAAAAACGTCATCGCCAAGTGCTACGGCGGCGACATCAGCCGCAAGCGCAAGCTGCTCGAGAAGCAAAAAGAAGGCAAGAAGCGCATGAAGCGCATCGGCAAAGTCGACATCCCGCAGGAAGCCTTCCTCGCCGTCCTCAAGGTAGGCGAAGATTCGGGCAGATAGAGCCTGCCATGAGCGAGTCGGCGAGGCCGACGAGTCGAACGGGTCATCCGGAGGAAAGCGCCGCAGGATCCGCGGTTGCTGCTGGCTCGCCTGGCGTTGAAGAAGGCGAAGGAGGTCGAATGAAGCGCAGGCTTATACCGGCTGAAGAATCCTTCCGGCAGTGGAAGAAAGATCCGAAGTACGTCGCTGCCTACGAGGCGCTGGAGAAGGAGTTCGCCCTGGCATCTGCGTTGATCGAGGCGCGGAGCAAGGCCGATATGACGCAGGAAGAGGTGGCCGAAGCGATGGGCACCACGCAGGCCGTTGTCGCTCGTCTTGAGAGCGGCAAGGTATTACCGTCGACGCGCACGCTGGAACGCTTTGCCCGAGCAACCCGCACCCGGCTGCACATCAGCTTCGAACCCTATCCTGAGCCGGCCGCGTCGAAACGAGGGTAGCGGCTTCGCGATGCAATGCGACAAGAATGACTAGCGCGGGGCCTTGGCGGGGCCGGATGAAGTCACCTGAAGCATTGGCGTAGTTTGCTTGTCAAGCTTCTTACCCCACTTACTAAAGTGTCTCCCCACATTCCAAACCACTTCCCAACCAACATAATTGGCAGTCTTTCTATCCCAACCTGATATCCTGAAGATAGAAGGGTAGAAACAGAAAAAGCCTCGCCAACGCGAGGCTTTTTCCTTTACCGGAGGCACTCCCAATGGCGTTCATCCCCGCTGTACAACCACATCGGATCCGTGATCGATCTGGAAGCCCCCTGCTTTCAGATAAGAGCGGAGAAGCAGCCTGTTTTCAAATAGAAGCAGGGCGGCCGCCGTTGTCGACTCAGTTAACGGTAATCAAGCGCCCTGGAATCAAATAGATGCGAAATCGCAAGGGAGGGGGGTACCCCCGCAGAGCCTTACTCCGCCGCCGACGTTGCCAGCACCTCGTTCCCGTCCCGCTTGTACACCACGCCAGCCTTCATCACGAAGCTCACCTTGCTCATCACCGTGATGTCGTCCAGCGGATTGCCGGGAACCGCGACCAGGTCGGCGAATTTGCCCGGAGCCACGCTGCCCACCTCATCCTGATGGCCCAGCAATTCCGCTGCGTTCATCGTGGCCATCTGCAGCGTGTACGCCGCCGGCACGCCGGCTTTCACCAGGTAGATGAAGTCTTCCCAGTTCTGCCCATGCGGATACACGCCCGCGTCGGTGCCGTACGCCATCTTGATGCCGCCCTTGTAAGCCCGGGTGACCGTCTTCATGATCTGCGGCCCGACGATCAGCGCCTTGGCCGTCACCGCCGGAGGGTACGCTCCCTTCTGCGCCTGCTGCGTCACATAGACCGCCGTATACACCGTCGGGCAGTAGAAGGTGCCATGCTGCTTCATCAGCTGAATATCCTGATCGTCCATGAACGTGCCGTGCTCGACCGAATCAACGCCCGCCACCACCGACCGTCGGATCGCCTCCGCGCCATGCGCGTGCACTGCGACCTTCATGCCGTAGTCGTGGGCCGTGTCCACCAGCGCCTTGATCTCGTCCTCGGACATCTGCGGCCCCGAGCCGTTGGTGCCCAGATCCATCACGCCCCCCGAGGGCATGGCCTTGATCAGATCCGCGCCCTCCTTATAGTGGAGGCGCACTACCTTCCGCGCCTCGTCGGGCCCGTTGAAGATCGACTGCAGCGGTCCCGGGTCGCCCTGCAGATTCATGCTCAGCCCGTTGGTGTCGTCCGCATGGCCGCCCGTTGTGCTGATCGCCGGCCCCGCCGTAAAGATGCGCGGCCCCTCCACATAACCCGCGGCCACCGCCTTGCGCAACGCGACTGTGTCGTAGTTGGTGTCGCCCACGTTGCGCACCGTGGTAAAGCCGGCCAGCAGCGTGCGCCTGGCGTAGAGCGTCGAGCGCAGCACCAGGTCGGCAAAGTTTACATGGGCGGCCTCGGCGTAGGTGTTCTTGCCGAACTGATCGTCGAGATGCACGTGGTCGTCAATGAGGCCGGGCAGGCAGGTCGCGCCTTCCAGGTCGATCACCGTCGCTCCGGCGGGCGATTGCGCGCCCGGCTCGATCTTCTGAAATTTGTCGCCGGAGATGAAGACCGATGTAGGACCAAGCATCGTTCCCGCAACGCTGTCGAAGAGGTGAGGGCAGTGCACCACGGTGAGTGTGGCCGGCGGAGCAGAACCGGATTGCGCCAGGGACGAATGTGCAAGCAGCAGGGACGGACAGACCAGGACAGCGGCCACGCGGCAGGCGGAACGGAGTAAATGCATGAGCACATCTCCTTCTCGATTGGAATTGCGGCGATTTCCAATCTATCGTAACCACATGCGTTTCTCATTGCTGGAGCGTGGCAGGCGTATCGCGCCGGCCCTCGCTGTTCTTTGCTTTGCTTTTGTTGCATGTCATTTCGCGGCCGCCCAGGCCGACGACGACAATGCCAAACCCGCCGCAAAACCTGCCACCGCGGATAAGAGTGCGGATGCAGGCAAGGCCGCCGACAAGGATGTCAACAAGCTGCCGCCGCTACCTCCCGATGCGCACACGCAGCAGACCACGGTGGTGGACGGCAGGACGTTGCATTACACGGTCACCGTCGGCACGCTGCCGGTGCGCGACTCCGACGGCAAGACTGCCGGTGAGCTGGTTTACACGGCCTACACCGTGGAAGGCGCCAATCGCCCCGTGACTTTCGCCGTCAATGGCGGCCCCGGCGCTTCGTCGGTCTTCCTGAACTTCGGCGCGATCGGGCCAAAGCACCTGAACGGCATCGGCAATGAGGGCGACAGCCCCTCCGATCCTGCGACGCTGAGCGATAACCCGGGAACCTGGCTGGATTTCACCGACCTGGTCTTCCTCGATCCCATCGGCACCGGCTTCAGCCGTTCGCTGGTCTCTCCGGCGGAGACGAAGAAGCTCTTCTACACCACCGAGCCGGATATCGAATATCTGTCGCGCGCCATCTACGACTGGCTGGTGAAGAACGATCGCCTGGAGTCGCGCAAATATCTCGTCGGCGAAAGCTACGGCGGATTCCGCGGTCCGCGCATCACCTACTTCCTGCAATCGCAGCTTGGCGTGGCGATGAACGGCGTGGTGCTGGTCTCGCCCTATCTGAACCCGACCATCGAACAGAATGGCGACCTGTCGCCGCTGCCCTGGATGGTAACGCTGCCGTCGATTACGGCAGCCAACCTCGAGCGCGAGCACAAACTCACTTCTGAAGCCATGCAGCCGGTGATCGCCTACACAGAAGGCGACTACGCAATGACGCTGATCAAGGGCCACTCCGATCCGGCGGCCACCGACGCCATGATTAAGAAGGTGACGGAGATGACCGGGCTCGATCCCCAGTTCGTGAAGTTATCAGGCGGTCGGCTCGAAACCGGCGCCTACCTGCGCGAAGTCCATCGCGAACAGGGCAAGATCGGTTCGGTGTACGACTCCAACGTGACGGCCTTCGACCCGTTCCCTTATGCGCCGGAGCAGCGGTCGAACGATCCGATCCTGGCCAGCATCATCGCGCCGACGACCACCGCGATGGTCGACTTCGTGACGCGCACCGTCGGCTGGAAGGTGGATGCCCGCTACAACGCGCTCTCCTATGACGTAAACCGGCAATGGGACCGCGATCAGGACCTGCGCAGCGGCTCAGTCACGCAGTTGCGCGATGCGGTGTCCGCCGATCCCAAGCTGCGGGTGATGATTGTGCATGGCTGGAACGACCTGTCGTGCCCCTTCATGGGCTCCATCCTCACGGTGAATCAGATGCCGGTCATGGGCGATCCGGGGCGTGTCTCCGTCCACGAGTACCCGGGCGGCCACATGTTCTATACGCGCGAAGATGGCCGCATTGCGCTGCGCAAGGACGTAATGAAGATGTTCAGCGAGCACTAAAGACCGGCGGCGAAGTGAGCCGGCGGTTGTTGCAGACGCCGGCTCGTCAGCCTCGGGTTCCGATCAGCTCACGGTAAAGCTGGATGGTCTGTTCGGCAATGGCCGTCCAGGAGAAGATCGATTCCACGCGCTGGCGCCCGGCATCGCCGAAGCGCTTCGCCGCTTCCGGATTGGCCAGCACAGCGGAAATCTTCTCAGCAAGATCGCGGGCGAAGCGATCCGGATGCAAAGGAAAGTTGGTCACCGGATCCTGGTCGAAGGGAACCAGGTAGCCGGTAACGCCATCGACCACGACTTCGAGAATGCCGCCCGTTGCACTGGCGACCACCGGAGCGCGGCAGGCCATTGCCTCGAGATTGATGATGCCGAAGGGCTCGTAGACCGAGGGGCAGCAGAAGACTGCGCAGTTGCTGTAGAGCTGGATCGCGTGCGGCTTGGGAAGCATCTTCTCGATCCAGATAATGCGGTGGTTGGATTTCCTGGCCTGCTCGACTTTTTCTCGCATCTCCGCCGCAATCTCCGGCGTATCGGGAGCGCCGGCACAGAGCACGACCTGCGTCTCGGGAGGCAGATACGCGATGGCATCCACCAGATGCGTCACGCCTTTCTGGCGCGTGATGCGGCCTACGAATAAAACGTAGGGTTCCGCCGGATCGACCCCGTACTCGAGCAGTGCGGAAATTTCCGGCGTCTTCTGATACTCCTGCAAATCGATGCCGTTGTAGATCACGTGGATGCGATCGGGATCGACGTCGGGGTACGCCCGCAGAATGTCGGCCCTCGTTCCTTTGGAGACCGCGATGATGGCGTCGGCATCGAGGATCGCGGTGCGCTCCATCCACGAGCTCATCGCATAGCCGCTGCCCAGCTGCTCGGCCTTCCACGCGCGCAGTGGCTCGAGGCTGTGCGTGGTGAGAACGAAGGGAATATTCAGCAGCTTCTTCCCGAGAAAGCCGGCCATCGCCACGTACCAGGTGTGAGTGTGGACGATATCGATGGCAGCGAGGGATTTAATTTGGGCGAGATTAAGACTCATGGTCTCCAGCGCCGTCGTGAATTTCTCCTGCGGCCCCTGGCTCAGCAGCGGCCACGGCTCGGCGCCGCGCACATGGAGATTGCCCTGGTCGAAGTTCTGATCGCCCCAGCAGTGAACCTCAACCTCGATGGACTTCGCCAGCTCCCGGCTCAGGTATTCGACGTGGACGCCCGCTCCTCCGTAGACGTAAGGCGGGTACTCTCGAGTCATCAGACCAACGCGCAAGGGGAACCCCCGACTGCCCGCCGGCGTTTGCGGTGGGCGAGAACCAACATCATAGCTGGCTTCCCGAGGAACCGTGGCGCGCCGGCAGGGCGCACCGCCGCCGGCGCGAATACAGCGAGAAGAGAATCAGCGTGCAGCCAAGGCCGAGCAGAAGTCCGCGCACGAAGTGCAGGGGTACAGAAGGCAGACCAAAGCTGAGCGACATGGACTGCGAGGCCAGGGAAGCGGCCAGACAGAGCAGGCCGATGCTGCGCAGGATTTGATTTCTGCGCAGGGTCGATGCGTCGAGCAGGCACATAGTTTTTCTCCTTCTGGGATTCGGTGCGATGCGGACCACGCTGCTTAGTCGGTGAAGTGATACCAAACCATGGCGGCCAGTTTGACGACAACCATCGTTGTTCCGACGGCCAGCAATTCCCAGCGGAAGACGTGCTCCCGCAGCAGGTGATATTCGAAGAGGCCGAGCGCCAGAACCGCGCCCGCGATCCCGCCCAGACTGGTGGAGCGGAGGCGGTGATTCAGGAAGCGCTCGTCAACGGCGAGGCCCAGAACAGGCAGTCTCATGATTCGTTCTCCAGAGAGAAGATTTTGTCGACGGGGCAGCGGAAGATTCGGGCCAGCAGCAGGGCCAGGGGGAGACTGGGAACGTAGCGGCCGCGCTCGATGGAGTTGATGCTCTGGCGCGAGACGCCGACGGCCTCGGCCAGGTGCTCCTGGGTCCAGTCACGCGCCATGCGCAGCTCGCGAACGCGATTTTGGACGGAGGGCTCCATGTCAAGTCAGCTTTCCATCACAAGGTAGCAGCGCCTGCATTTCATGTCCAGCAAACTTTACAGGCAGCCCGGACGCCGCGATGCGGATTCTCCACGTATCGGTACAATTGTGTACACAGCAGTACACGAGGAGGTTTGGCGTGGAGCCGGTCAGAGTGGGGATTCGCGAATTTCGCGAGAAGCTGGCAGCCTATCTGCTGGAATCTGAAGTGCCCGTGGCCATCACACGGCACGGCGATACGGTCGGATATTATCTTCCGGCACGGCGCAAAAGAACTGACACAGAACGGGCGGCGCTAAGGGAGGCTGCTGCGCGCCTGCAGGAGGTTCTTGAAGCAGAAGGCCTGGTGGAGGACGAACTGGTGGATGACTTCAGGAAATTGCGCAAGATCGGAAGAAAGTGAGTTCCGCAAAGAGACTGGTGCTCGATGCGAACATCCTGCTGCGCGGAGTATTCGGTTCGCGCGTCCGCCAGCTGCTCGAAACCTACGAAGATACCGCGGACTTTTACAGCCCCGACGTTTGCTTTAGCGATGCAGGACATTATGTGGTCGAACTCTCTCAGCGGAGAAGCATCGATCCGGCTATCGGTCTCTCTGTACTGGATGGATTAGCGGGAATTATCGTTACGGTCGACCTGACGCTGTACCAGGAGTACGAGGAGACCGCGCGGGAACGCATTGCGATGCGGGACGTAGAGGACTGGCCGATCGTTGCTTCGGCGCTTCTGCTCGATGCTCCAATCTGGACTGAAGACCAGGATTTCTTTGGAATCGGCGTGGCGACATGGATCACCAGCAACGTCGACCTATATCTCAGAGATGGCTAGCGCCTCAGCCGGGCGGCGGGCGGGCTGAGCTACCGTAGCACTCCCATCCTGTCCCGCGGAATAAACTGCGCAAACAGGATGGGGTGCCGGATCGGTTGGGATCTTCGAGAAGTGTCTAGCAGGCGAGCTGGTTGCGTGTCAGGTGCAGGCCGTCGAGGCGGCCCAGCAGTGTAACCGCCACGCGTTCCGGCTGGAACAGGTGCGTAGCCATGTGCATGACCTGCTCTTCGGTCACGCTTTCGACGCGGTCGAGGATTTCTTCGAGCCCAAAGAAGCGCTCAAAGTACATCTGCTGGCGGGCCAGGTTTGACATGCGCGACATGGAGCTTTCGAGCGAGAGCAGCAGATTGCCCTTGAGCTGGTCCTTGGCGCGGCGCAGTTCGCCCGGCTGCAGCGGCTCCGTCTTGAGACGCCGGAATTCTTCCATCACAAGGTCGATGACCTGCAGGGCACGGTCGGCGGAGGTTCCGGCGTAGACGCAGAGCGTGCCTGTGTCGCGATAGGGATTGAGGTCGCTGTAGATCGAGTAGACCAGGCCGCGCTCTTCGCGCACCGTCTGGAAGAGGCGTGAGCTCATGCCGCCCCCGAGGATGGTGTTGAGCAGCAGAGTGGTGTAGCGCGAGGAATCGGCAACCGGCGGAGCCGGCACGCCCAGACAAAGCTGCACCTGTTCGAGGGACTTCTTGTTGCGCAGATGAATGCGTGGGGTGACGTTGGGCGCGACATCATCGCGCGACACCGTGCCGGAGGCCAGCGAGCCGAAATGTTTGGCAATCAGTTCGACAAAGGTATCGTGTTCGAGATTGCCGGCGGCTGAAAACACCATGTTGCCGGCCAGGAAGCGCTGTTCGAAGAAGCGGAGCAGTGTGTTCTGCTCGAAGCTCTTCACCGTCTCGCGCGTGCCGAGGATAGGCTTACCGAGCGGATGGTCCTTCCAGAAATTCTGAGTGAAGATCTCGTGCACCAGGGTATCGGGATTATCTTCGTCCATCTTGATCTCTTCGAGGATGACGCCGCGTTCGCGGGTGATCTCCTCGGTGGCGAAGACAGGATTGAGCACCAGATCGGACAAAACATCGAGGGCCGTGGGCACGTGCTCGTCGAGAACCTTGACGTTGAAGCAGACTGTCTCTTTGCCGGTGAATGCGTCGAGATTGCCACCGATGGCGTCGACTTCGCGGGCGATGCGCTGCGCCGAGCGGGATTTCGTTCCCTTAAAAACCATGTGCTCGACAAAATGGGAGATGCCGTTCAGCTCGGGCACTTCGTGGCGCGAGCCAGCGCGCATCCAGACGCCCATGGCGACGGAGCGGACGTGCTCCATGCGCTCAGTCAGGACGACCAGACCGCTGGGAAGGACAGTGCGGCGTATGTTGCGTTCGTTGGTCATTGCTTTTTCGAGGAGTGCCTGAGGGGCCGATCCCCGCCGGCTGTTGAATGCGCTATGCTCGGACGTGAAGATGACTTCCGGCGGGACAGTTCCTATCTCCATCTTAGACGCAGAACAGGTACCCCGGGGTAAAAGTCTTTTTGGCCTTTCAAATCAGGAACTTACAGAAAGATTCAAATGTTTTGGGTTGCCCATGTACCGGATTCGGCAGCTGGAAACGGCCATGTACCGTCAACGAGCGGCCACCCTGGATGAGGTCACGACCTGGCCAAAGGAACTACGCGAACAGGTAGCGGCGGCGGATTTTGAGATCGGCCGGCCGCGGATTATCGAGACCTTCCGATCTGTGGACGGAACCGAGCGCTATCTGATCGCCGGCGACGACGGCCAGACCGTTGAAACCGTGTGGATGCCCGAAGGGGATGGCGGAGAGCAGGGCGACGGCCTCACCACCGGCGCATGGTCGCGGGCCACGATCTGTGTCTCCAGCCAGATCGGCTGCGCAGTCAATTGCCAGTTTTGCCTGACCGCGAAGCTGGGAATCATCCGCAACCTTACAGCCGGTGAGATTGCGGGCCAGGTGGCAGCCGTCCTCGACCGGCATCAGGTAGAACCAGGACGCAGCCGCGTCAACCTCGTTTTTATGGGGATGGGCGAGCCCTTCCTCAACTATGACGCGTTCATGGATGCAGTGCGCCTGCTGGTCGGGAAAATGGAAATCCCCGCGTCGCGAATGACGGTGTCTACTTCGGGGATTGTTCCGGGAATATTGCGATTCGCAAAAGAGCCGGTGCGGCCGAAGCTGGCCATTTCTCTGAATGCGCCGAATGATTCGATCCGCGAAGGCATCATGCCCATCACGCGCAAATGGGACATCGCGCTGGTGCTCGATGCGGTGCGGCAAGTGCCGCTGCGGCCACGCGAGCGCGTGACTTTCGAATATGTTCTGCTGGGCGGATTGAACGACCGGCCCGAGCACGCCGACGAGGTCGTAAAGCTGGTGCGGCGTGCAAATTTTCCGGCCAAGGTGAACCTCATCGCCTGGAATCCTGGCCCCGGCGTGCCCTTCGCCATGCCAGACGAAGAGGATGTAGCGCAGTTCCAACAGCGGCTGCGCGAGCAGGGCGTCCCCGCCTTCATCCGCAAGCCGCGCGGACGCGACATCTACGCGGCCTGCGGCCAGCTGAAGAAGACCAGCGAGAAAGCAGCCGGCGCAGAATCCGCCAGGAATGAAGCGGCCGGGAATCGGGCAGTCAGCGGTTAGCAAGAGCGGTCAGCCGACTCCGATAAGCAACCACTGCCCGGCTGAGTGTGCGTAACCGCGTGTGTAATCCGCTCCATGCATCTGTAGTCCGCTCCATGCAATGGCCGGAAAGTCTGGTATACTGAACGAACTCTTTTGACGAAAGGAAGGCGCTATGAAGATTCAGATCCTGCCCCGCGACCCCAAAACGCAGCGGCCCGTCGCCTTCGTCGTCAGTTTTCACCTTTGAGTTGTATCCAGTTCTGACACGCAGGCGTTGAGTCGCGGGCCCCCGGAGGCTCGCTGTTCACGCGTCGCTGTTTTTGCCATTCCCCAATGCCGTCAATCGAGGCTCGGTTGGAACCGGGGCGTCTCCCGACCTGCCTCCTGAGGAATTTATGAAACAAAGTGCCGGGCGCAATGCTGTGCGCGACGTACTCGCATTTCTTTTTCGTCACTGGCGGCGCGAACTGTGGTTTGCGAGCGGCGTGGCCGCGACCATGACCATCGCCACCATCGCCGATCTGCTGCTGCCGATCTATTCGGGGCGGCTGGTGGATGCTATCGCGCGCGGCGGCCCGCGTCTGAGCGCGCTCTATACCGCTGGTTATGCGATTGCGGCCATGGCCGGGCTGGGCGCGATTATCATGGCGGCGCGGTACGTGGCATTCCTGGGGATCGTGCAGCTCACGCTGCGTCTGATGACACGGATGGCCGGCGATGCTTTCTGGCGGGTGCAGCGTTTCTCCACCGACTGGCACGCGAACAACTTCGCGGGAGCCATCGTGCGCCGCATCACGCGCGGCATCTGGGCTGTCGACATGATGGACGACACGCTGTTGCTGGCTCTGCTGCCGGCGCTGCTGGTGCTGGCTGGCTGTCCCCTGATCCTCGGTCTGCGCTGGCCGGCGATGGGGCTGCTGGTAGGAGCGGGCGCGCTGGTGTATGTGGGCATTTCGGTGGCTCTGTCGCTGGGCTACGTTGCGCCGGCGGCGCGGCTGTCGAACGCACAGGACACTCGCATGGGCGGCGCTCTGGCTGATGCCATCACCTGCAATACCGCAGTCAAATCCTTCGGCGCGGAAGGCCGCGAGGACCAGCGGCTGGCGCGCGTCCTGCACAAGTGGAGCCGGCGCACGGAGCGGACGTGGGTTTTTGCCTCGCACAGCGGCGGCGCACAGATGATCGTATTGCTGGTTTTGCGCACGCTGGTGGTTTCATCCGCCGTGTGGCTGTGGTGGCGCGGCCGGGCCACGCCGGGCGATGTCACCTTTGTGCTGACCAGCTATTTCATTGTGCACGGCTATCTCCGCGATGTGGGCCAGCATATTGCCAACCTGCAGCGCGGCATCAACGAGATGGAGGAGATGGTTGGATTCGAAGCGCAGCCGCTGGGCGTTGCCGATCGTCCTGAGGCCCGGCCGATTCGCGCGCGCCGCGGAGAAATTGTCTTCGATCGCGTGACCTTCCGCTATGGAATGCAGGAGCAGCCGCTGTTCCGCGATTTTTCTCTGAAGATCGAAGCCGGAGAGCGGGTTGGCCTGGTAGGACACTCGGGCTCCGGCAAGACCACCTTCGTGAAGCTGCTGCACCGCCTCTACGACGTGACCGGCGGCAGGATCGTGGTCGACGGGCAGGACATCGCCCATGTGACGCAGGATTCGCTGCGCGCGCAGCTGGCCCTGGTGCCGCAGGAGCCGATCCTGTTCCATCGCTCGCTGGCGGAGAACATCGCCTACGGGCGTCCGTCGGCGAACCTGCGGGAGATCCAGGAGGCGGCGCGGCTGGCCAATGCGCACGAATTCATCGAGCGGCATGCGAAGAGCTACGCCACGCTGGTGGGGGAGCGCGGCGTCAAGCTCTCCGGTGGCGAACGGCAGAGGGTGGCGCTGGCGCGCGCGTTCCTCGCAAATGCTCCAGTGCTGGTGCTGGACGAGGCGACGTCGAGCCTCGATTCCGAGTCGGAGGCGCTGATTCAGGAAGCGATGGAGCGGCTCATCGCCGGACGCACCGCGATCGTGATTGCACACCGGCTCTCGACTGTGCGCATGCTCGACCGCATCCTCGTATTCGAAGACGGGGAGGTGGCAGAGGAAGGCACGCATGACGCGCTGGTGCGCAGGCAGGGAGGCACGTATCGGCGGTTGTTTGAGAAGCAGGCTCTGGGGCTGTTGGCGAACGATGAGTCCGGCCCGGAGACGGATCTCCTCGATGAACTGGACGACGAGGTTGCCGCCTCCTGAGGCGGCAATCTCGCCGTTTAGCGTTCGCTCACGACTGTGGCTCGAACGGGCAGCGAGAGCAAAGCATCCGTCACCCTGTCGGCGGCGTGGCGCAGAACGTCGCCCTCTTCCGCGAAGTTGCCGGCGATGCACTGGATTCCCATAGCCTCGATGCGTTCGACGTCGGCGATGGTGACCTCGGCGCCCTCGGCGGCGTAGCGTTCGCGCAGGTGCGCCGAGACCGGCGCGGTGTTGATCAGCGCGTAGTCGAAGATAGGGCGCCCGGCGTGCTTATAGATGCGCTCGATGTGCTCCGACGCGGTGAGGTGCAGACTCTCGTTGGCCTGGGTCATCAGGTTGCAGACAAAAACTCGCGTGCCGTGCGCGGCGGCCAGAGCCTCCGGGATGCCGCGCACCAGCAGGTTGGTAACCAGGCTGGTAAAGAGGGAGCCGGGACCGATGGTGATGAGATCGGCAGCGGCGATGGCCTCCAGCGTCTCCGGCGGCGGTGGCGGGTCTGAAGGTTCGATCGTGAGTTCGACGATACGCTGGCGGCTGGCAGTGATGTTGGTTTCGCCGCGCACGATGGACCCGTCCTCCATCCGCGCCGCCAGGGTCACATTCGCCGAGGTGGCGGGAAAGATGTGTCCGCGCATGGCAAGGATTTCGGCAGAGAGCTTGATCGCCTGGCCGAAGTCGCCGGTCATCTCGGTGAGGGCGGCGATGAAGAGATTCCCGAAGTTATGACCGCCGAGTTCGCCGCCGTTGCGGAAACGATGCCTGAACAGCCGGGAGATGAGCCGTTCATCTTCGGAGAGCGCTACCATGCAGTTGCGCAGGTCTCCGGGAGGCAGCATGTTGAAGTCGCGGCGCAGGCGCCCGCTGGAGCCTCCATCGTCGCTGACGGTGACTACGGCGGTCAGGTCCGCGATCAGGGGCATGCGCGCGGGCACCGACAGCAGGCCGGCGGCATGCGGAACGCGATGCTTCAGACCGCGCAGCAGGGTGGACAGGCCGGTCCCTCCGCCGATCGCGACGACCCGAAGCCCCGGGGGAGGCGTGGTTTTCTCGGTGGTGTAACTCACAAAAAGAGGCAGATGTATCCTGCTCTCAGTTTACGGCATAAGGAGTGGGGGCTTCAGGCGTTGGCCGGACGCCGCTTCGCCGATCTCAGCTCATTTCCGGATACAGGAGTTCCGTGAAACGGGGGTCGTCGGCCATATCCACGAAATCGGGATCGCTGCGCGCCTGGATGCGGTTCGCCGCATTGAGTTCGATGGCACGGGAAAGGTGGTCGAGCGCCTCCTCGGCCTGGCCTGTCATGCTGTTGAGAACCGCGATGCCATAGTGCGCAAAGTCGGCCTGGGGTGTGGAAGCGAGGATCTCCTCGAACTGATCGCGAGCCTCTTCATACGAGCCGTTGTTGAGCAGCGAAACGGCATAATCGTACTGCTCTTCAGGGCTTTTGAAGGTCAGGGACTCGGTGCGGCAGTTGCGTTCGCAGACCGCCAGGTACATGCGCGCCCGCTCGAGGATTTCCGGCGGAGCTTCACGGACGAGACGCTCGAACAGGGTGCGGGCCTTTTCAAACCGGCCGTCCTGCATCAACTGGACGGCATTCTGGTAATCCTGCAACGCACGTTGATGCGTGTCGCTGGAAGCCGACTGGGATTTCGCGACGGGCGAGCGGGGCGTGCGGCGGTTGGCGGAGGATTCGCGGGTTTCCTGCATTCGGGCCATAGGGTTAATGCCTCAGAGGTGCGCCCTTACCTGCGCGCGGCCTGCGAGGATTCTTGTTGACCAAAGTTTTATACGCAGAAAGGGGGATGGCGTCAAATCTGCGCAGCGTTCGGAGCATAGTTGCTCTTCGGGGGCGCGCATGCGCAGAATGGAGACGTGATTGTGATGAGGGGTCCGGCGGTCCGGAGAGCTACATGTCTGGCGGCAGCGTTCTGCGCTCTGGCATGCAGGGGAGAATCTCCGGTACCACAGCCCACCCCACCCTCCCAGCGGATCGACGTGGCCTCGCTGGGCTATATGCCGTCCAGCGCCTTCTATTTCACCTACCGGCTCTCGTCGATGGCTCTGGGCTTCTTTGATAACGATCATCTGCTGTTCACCTTCCGCGTCGGGGGACTGCTGCGCAGGCTTCCGGACCAGCACGCCAATGACGACGATCAGCAGATCCGCGCTGTCGTCCTGGATGTTCGTACCGGCAAAGTCCTGAAGCAGACGGAATGGCGCATGCACGACCGCTCCCAGTATCTCTGGGCCTATCCGGATGGAAGATTCCTGGTGCGGATTCGCGACTCCCTTTATCTGACCGACCAGTCACTGGAGCTGGCGCCGTATCTGACCTTCGATGCAATGCTCCGGGTCGTGGAAGTTTCGCCGGATCGCAAAACCACGCTGCTGGAATGGGAGATTCCAGGACAGGAGCAGCACGACGTGCTGGGGGAGGAGGCTCCGGCCATTTCAAAACGGGTGAAGGTGGTGATGCTGCCCTCGGGTTCGCAGAACGCGACCATGACCAGCGAGGCCGAACATCCGGTAGAGATTCCGCTGGTCGGCGACGGCGTTCTCGATCTGCTCGAAGGCAAACAGACCGGGATGTGGGCTATGCGGGATGTACTTTTCCACGGCGATCCCAGAATCGTCGCGGAGGTGAAGTCATCGTGCCTGCCAACCATCCAGGCGGTGAGCGCGAGCGCAGCGCTGGTGATGGGATGCAGCGATCAGCTGGAGGCGGATCGCCCCGTCTATGCGATTGCTACCGACGGCGATCTGCTGTGGCAACAACGCTGGGAATCGAAGTACGTCTGGGGCTCGTTTGCTTATGCCGAGAACGGCAGCCGTTTCGCCTACGAATCGGTGCGGGTCGATCGCCCGATCAGCGTCATTGACCAGCTCGACCCCGAGGATGCCACCGCGCAACTGGTGGGCGTCTACGACACTCGGACCGGCAAGATGGTGTTGCTGAAAGATGTGACCCCGATCCTGACAGCCGGGCAAAACGTAGCGCTTTCTCCGGACGGCAGCCGCTTCGCGGTGCTGCGCAAAGGCGCAATCGAGATTTACGACCTGCCGCCGGCGACAGCAAAGCCCCTGGATGACGCGGTGGCGAAGAAGAAATAAGCCAAGCTTCGGCAAGGCGGGGCTGATCGCCGTTGACGGGTGGTTACACCGGATTCAGGCACAGAGCCCTTCCGCGCGACATATCCGGTTTATGCGGACGGAGAGCAGCCCCGCACCCCACGCGCACTGCAGCATTTGGCATTTACACCAACTTCCGCCCGGGCATTGACATCTCCACGACCCGGGTGACATTCTCATACGTTTTGCCGGGGGTGTTTTTTTCATGAATTCCGCAGGGACTGCGGTGGCCGGGACAACCGGCCACACGACCGGGCCGATGACCGTGGCTCAGCCTTTTTTGATTCAACAAAACTGGGACGCCTATACCCCCGAGCAGCACGCGGTGTGGGCGGAACTGGTGCGACGGCGCATGCCTCAGCTGCGGGAACATGCAGCCGAGGAGTATCTCAATGGCTTTGAGCAGATCGGCCTGCGCGAAGATACGATCCCCAACCTGAGCGAGGTGAATCGCAGGCTCTCTCCGCGGACCGGATGGAATGCGACGCCGGTGAGCGGATTCCTGCCGCCCGATGCGTTCTTCGAAATGCTGGCGGCGCGGCAGTTTCCCACTACCACCTACATCCGCGGCCGCGAGTCGATGGAGTACACGCCTGAACCGGATATCTTCCACGATGTCTTCGGGCACGTTCCCATGCATGCGCACCCGGTCTTTGCTGATTTTCTCCAGCACTATGGACGAGTTTGTGCCGCGCTGATGGGAGACAAGGAGCGGCTGGAGAAGATGGGCCGCCTCTTCTGGTTCACCGTGGAGTTCGGCGTCATTCGCCAGAATGGCGTGGTGAAGTTGTACGGCAGCGGCCTCATCTCCTCCCACGGCGAGGGCACGCACGTCATCGAGGGCAAGCCGGAGATTCGCGATTTCAACCTCGACCAGGTGCTGGAGCAGAAGTTCCTGGTTTCCGAAGAGCAGAAGATCCTGTATGCCGTCGAATCGTTCGACCAGATCTATG
This sequence comes from uncultured Acidobacteriota bacterium, assembly GCA_963825195.1. GTDB lineage: Bacteria > Acidobacteriota > Terriglobia > Terriglobales > Acidobacteriaceae > Palsa-343. The sequence continues at coordinate 1,805,457 of CAWGSD010000001.1, read as the reverse complement.
AAGCAGCGCAGGAGGCGGAGAAGCGGCTTGGCTGAAGCCGGGGCAAGACGTTCGCCTGGGGCTTCCCACTTTCGTGGGAGTTAAGAGTCACCGGAGTAGTAATGGCTAAGCGCGATTTTTGCAAAGCTTTTATCTCTCCGGATGCACAATACAAACATCAGTCGTGAGCGCGATGGCAGGATGGGCGCGCAGGAGGCACAATTGCCGCGGATTCATTTCCAGTTACAACTGGCGGAGCTGAAGGACAAGCTGCTGGCCATGGCGGCACTGTCACAACAGGCCGTGCAGGCCGCCGTGGATGCGTGGCTGCAGCGCGACGAGGGGCTCTGCCAGTACGTGCGCGAAAACGAGACGGCGATCAACTCCGCGCAGCGCGAAGTGGACGATATGGCGTACGAGCTGCTTTCCCGAGAGCAGCCGATGGCCATCGATCTGCGCTTCATCCTCGCGGTCATCAAGATCAACGGCGACCTCGAGCGCATTGGCGACATGGCGGTGAGCATCGCTGTGCGCACCCTCGATTTGCTCGATAAGGACCCTATCGAGCTGCCCGTCGACATTGCCGGTATGTCCGATTTTGCTGGCCGCATGATCCGTACAGCGGTCCAGTCATTGCTGGACGGCGATGCTCTGGTCGCCGAGTCCGTGCGCGATATGGACGACGAGATAGACCGGATGAACCGGGTCGCCATCAGCGATCTGACCAGAATGATCCAGGAACGGCCGGAGTGCGCGGACCAGGCGCTGCCCGCGATCCTGATCTCGCGCAACCTGGAACGCATTGCCGATCACGCCTCCAATATCGCCACCGACGTCATCTTCTGGGTGCGCGGGGCGGACCTGCGGCATCAGCTGAGCATGGCAGTGGACTGAAGGGCTGCAGGGCACGGGAATTGGTGGTTAGCAGGACCTCAGAGCCAGCCAGAGCATCGTGTTCCGGACGTGGTCGCTTAGCCAACCTGACGTGTTGCGGCCAAAGTCCGGTTTGCGGCGCTCTGCAGCTCCGCATCCGTCACATCTTCCACCACCATGGCATCGCCGATTCCTCTCGGCAGGATGAACCGCCGCAGGCCGGCTCGATTCTTCTTGTCGCGTCCGGCCGCATCGAGCAGCTTCTCGACTGTGGTGCGGAAGGGCGGCAAAGGTCCGTACGCGAGGATGACCTGCTCCATGCGGCGCGCCTGTTCGGGCGTGACGGTGCTGCGTGCGGCGGCGATGTGCAGTGCGGCGAGCATCCCCCAGGCGACCGCCTCTCCGTGCAGGAGGCTTGTGTAGCCGGTCGCAGACTCGATGGCGTGGCCGAGGGTGTGGCCGAAGTTGAGGATCATGCGCAGCCCGGACTCGCGCTCGTCGATGGCCACCACGCCGGCCTTCATGCGAATCGATGCGGCGATGACGCGTTCCAGAGCCGCCGGTTCGCGCCCCAGAATCGCCGCCGCGTTCTGCTCCATGAACCGGAACAGAGCGGCGTCGCGGATAATGCCCGCCTTCACACTCTCGAAGAGGCCGGCCCGCAGCTCGCGGTCGGGCAGCGTCTGCAGCACGTCGATGTCCGCAAAGACGGCGCGCGGATGATGAAAGCTGCCGATCAGGTTTTTGCCCGAGGTTAAATTGACGCCCGTCTTTCCACCGACCGAGGAGTCGACCTGAGAGAGCAGGGTAGTGGGGATCTGAATGTAGTCGATGCCGCGCATGTAGATAGCGGCGAGAAACCCGCCGAGGTCGCCGACGATGCCGCCGCCCAGGGCAACCAGCAGGGACGAACGGTCAGCACCCGCGGAGGCAAGTTCGCCGGCGAGGCGCTCCACCTGAGCAAGGCGCTTGTAGTGCTCGCCAGCCGGCAGAAACAGCACGGTGGGGCTCGTGAACGACGTGAGGGCGGACAATAACTGCTCTCCCCACAGCGACCAGATCTCCGGCGAGGTCACGACAAACACGCGGCGACTTTTTTCGAGGCGAATGCGGCGGGGCAGCTGAGCGAAGAGGCCGCGGCCAACGTAGACGGGATAATTTGCGGAGGCCGTTTTGACGGGGATCGTGCGCGTCGCGGATTTCAAAGTATATCCATCGTAAAGCAGTGAAAGGCGCTGAAGCCGAGGTTCGCTCGACGCAGGTTTACAGAGAGCGTTTCGCCGAAAAGGTCTCAGCCGACGATCCCTTCCCGGAGCGGTTCCCAGTGGCGAAACGCGCGAGGAGACTCATCGGGGAAACATTTCCTGTCACTGCGGGTTTGGTGGAATACAAAGAGGCGTTGCATGTGCCGCAAGGCCGACGCTGAGCTGCGCCGGCAGCACAGGCGAATCGATCAGCGTCCAATACTCCGGAAATATTCCTGCCGAGGAATCTCCGCCGGCAATTTCCTTCAGGGAGAAACTTTGATGCATGCCCGATTGACGAATAGCGCCTTCCTTTTGTTCCTGTCGGTGCTGTTGTGCAGTGTGGTGGCTTCTGCGCAGACCAGCGTCGCGGCCAGTGTATACGGTGCATTTTCCGGAACCACCACCGGCAACGGAGTGGCTCAGAGCCCGGCCAACTCCGCGGGTGGGTTATTTGAGCTGCGCCATATCGACAATCCCATTCTCGGCTTCGAGGGCACGTACTCCTTCAACCGGGCCAATCAGACCTACACTCCCGTCGGAGCGATTGCTCAGATCTGCACGCCGAGTGGCTGTCCCGGGCCGCAGTCACCGGTAACGGTGCCGGCCAATGCGCATGAGATTACCGCAGACTGGATTCCCTCGCTTCACATCGCGAATTTCAGGCCCTTTGGCGTCCTCGGCGTCGGTCTGCTGCTCGATGTTCCCAGCGGCGGTCCGAGCAACACCAGCACCACCACGAAGGCGGTCTACGTCTACGGAGCGGGGCTGGACTGGGGTGTACTGCCGCACATCGGGCTGCGTTTCCAGTACCGTGGCAATCTGTACAAGTCTCCTGACCTGACTACGCTCTACACTTCGACGAACGCCTTCACGCATACGGCAGAGCCGATGATCGGCGTCTATTTCCGGCTGTAGCCCGGTGAATTCTCAATGGCGCGGCACCGCCTGCATCGGGCGGGGTGGGTTCCTTCGCGGCACCTGGCCTGCCCGGGCCGGGTACCGCACTTGCCCATCTTGCGATAGCCTGAACGTTTATGGCTGAGGTGCAGGAAACCGACTTTGTGGTGGTGGGCGCGGGCGTTGCCGGGCTGCGCGCTGCGATTGGGCTGGCCGATGCCGGCGCGCGTGTTCTGGTCGTAACCAAGGAAGCGCTGGTCGAATCGAACACGCATTATGCCCAGGGCGGCATTGCTGTCGCGATGAGCGGGGACGAGGATGTTGCCCTGCATCTGGACGACACCGTCAACGCTGGCGACGGGCTCGTGAACCGCGAGGCGGCCCGCGTGCTGGTGGAGGAAGGGCCGCGGCGGGTGGAAGAACTCCTGCGCTGGGGCACGGATTTCGATCGCGAAGGCGGCCGGCTGATGCTGACCCGCGAGGGCGCGCACAGCCGCAACCGCATCCTGCACGCCCACGGCGATGCCACCGGCGCGGAGATCGCTCGCTCCCTTCTGCGGCATGCGCGGCAAAATCCCAAAATTACCCTGCTCGAGTGGACGACAACCTTTGAATTGCTGGTGCAGGACCACGCCGTTACCGGCCTTGGCCTGCTGGATCGCAGCGGTCAGGTCACTGAGGTGCGTGCTCGTGCCATTCTGCTGGCAAGCGGCGGCGCCGGGCAGGTCTACAGCGACACAACCAACCCCGCGGTTGCCACCGGCGACGGTATCGCGATGGCGTGGCGAGCGGGAGCCGAGATCGCCGATATGGAGTTTTATCAGTTCCACCCCACGGCGCTGAGCCTGCCCGGTGTCCCTCGCTTCCTGCTGTCAGAAGCGTTGCGCGGCGAGGGAGCGTGGCTGAGAAATGCGCAGGGCGAGCGGTTTATGGAGCGGTATCACCCGCTGCTGGAACTGGCGCCCCGCGATGTGGTGGCGCGGGCCATCACCCGCGAGGGCATGGGGCCGGGCGGAGCAATACGGCCGGTGTATCTGGACATGCGGCATGTGACCAGCATCGATCCGGTGACGCGGTTTCCGGGCATTTCCAAATTCCTGGCGGAGCATGAGCTGGATCTGCGGCGCGATCAGGTCCCGGTCCGCCCCGCGGCTCATTATCTGATGGGAGGCATCAGGACGGACGTGCAAGGCCATACATCCCTGTCGCGCCTCTATGCGGCGGGCGAGGCTGCCTGTACCGGCGTGCACGGGGCCAACCGGCTCGCCAGTAATTCGCTGCTGGAAGGCCTGGTCTTTGGCGCGCGGGCAGCGGAAGCGATGCAGGCGGAGACACCGCGGCCGGAGAGCACGTCCTCGGCCACGAAGGAGCTGATTCAGGGCAACGGCAAAATCGCGGCCCTGCGCGAGAAGCTGCAGCGGGCGATGTGGGAGAAGGCCGGGCTGCTCCGCGATGCGAGCGGTCTCAAGGCGGCGCAGGAGGAATTGCGTGCGATAGGGCAGCAGATGCCGAGCGCAGCCAATCGGGATGGCATTGAGTTGCGCAATCTGCACGCGATTGCAGAACTGATCGTGGCTGCGGCTCTGGCACGCGAAGAGAGCCGTGGAGCGCACTACCGCAATGATTTCCCGAAGCGCGACGACGTGCAGTTCGGGAAGCACTCGGTACTTGCGCGGGACCAGGCCGTCTCTTTCGAGGAACTTTAGGCGCCACGGCAGCGACGAGATCGGAATCTACTGCCGCAGCAGCTTGAACGCATGCGTCCACTGGTTGCGCAGGAAGCCCGGAATGCACCACAACATGCAGAGGGGCTCGATGGCCCGCGCCGCTTCCACCATGCCCATGTCCGCGGTCTCCCAGTCAAAGCGGTCGAGAATTTCCGTTACTGTTTTCTTCGCAGCGTCGCTGTTGCCGCAGATGAACATGGTCGGCTTGCCGCCCGGCAATTGCGGATTCACAAAGTACCCACTGCCGACGGAATTGAACGCCTTCACGAGATGCGCGTCGGGGAACTCGCGCTGCAGTTGCTCCATCAGGGAATCGTTGATCCCGGTAAAAAAGGGCAGCACACCGTGGACCGGAGGCGCGTCGGCAATGGGATTGGTGGCGTCGATGACGATCTTGCCCGACAGATTGGAGGCATCGGCCCCGCGCAGCGCATCGGCTGAGGCGGTCCCTTTGACGGCAAGAACCACGACGTCAGCGAACGCCGCAGCGTCGCTGAAGCTGCCGAGGCGGCCTTGCGGATTGGCTGTGTGCCAGTCGGTCAGCCTGGCCGGCTCGCGGGTCCCGATCATCGTGTCGTAGCCATGCTGAAGAAAACCAGCGGCAAGGGTTTGTCCAACGATGCCGGAACCGAGTACGCCCACCTTCATGCGGAGTTCCTCCTGGAATGTAAGAACTATAAATCTGCCTTATGAATGGCGGAGAAATGTCATTCAGAACGGGTCGCGGCCGGGACCGGCAACATTCTGCTGAGTACTGCGAAAATTCCCAGGATAGCCAGGATGACCAGCAGCGAGATCGCTGCCGGTATGGCGATCCACCGCTCTGCCAGCATCTTGAAGGCTACGAACGCCAGCACGCAGGCCAGCCCGTAGTGGAGCAGGCGGAAGCGTTCGAGCATGGAAGCGACCGCGAAATAGAGCGAGCGCAACCCCAGCACCGCGAAGATGTTCGACGAGAAGGCGATGAAAGGATCGCGTGTCACGGCAAGCACGGCCGGAATGGAATCCAGCGCGAACAGCAGGTCCGTAGCCTCGATCGCCGCGATGATGAGCAGCAGGGAACTGAACGCCAGGTGTGTGGGACTGGCGTAGCGCAGGCAGCAACGCTGGATCCAGCTGACCGGCCCGCGGGCTGGCGCGGCCTCCGGGTGGTAGAAGAGCAGTCGGATGGCCGCGATGGCCAGAATGAGACCGAATACCACCTGCACCCAGACAAAACGCGCCAGCAGCGCAGTGCCGGCAAGGATGAGCACGCCGCGCAGCACAATCGCTCCCAACACCCCCCACAGCAGCACGCGCCGCTGCTGCTCCTGGCCTAAATGCAGGCTGCGAAAGAGCAGCAGGAAGACAAACAGATTGTCGATGCTCAGCGAACCTTCGATCAGGTAGCCGGTCAGAAACTCGATCCCGGGCTGTCGCCCCATGGTCCTGCTGAGATAGAGCGCGAAACCGCCGGCCAGCAACGCCAGGAACCCGGTCCAGAGCCACGCGGCCCGCACCGAGGCAGTGCGCTTCGATCGCTGCAGCAGCGCCAGGTCGACGAAGAGGAGAACGGCGACCAGCACGCCGAAGCCAGGCCAGCGATATGGCATCGACTCGCCTACCGTTGGTTCAACAGGCGGATGGTTTCAAGGAAGGTGTCGCCGGCGATGGTCAGGCTTTTTGCACTGAGTTTATCCATCGTGTCCTCGGCGGTGTGGTGGTAGGCGTTTTCGTAGCCATAGTCGAGGTCGATGACATCGGCGCAGGGAACACCGCGCTTGACGAAAGGGATGTGGTCATCATCGACGGCGGTGGTGGTTGCAAAGAAATACGACTGCCAGCCATACCGCGAGGCGGCCTTGTACACCAGATCTTCAAGCCACGGCGTGGAATTGTCGTCGCGCTGGATGTCGAGGTCCCTGTCGCCCAGCATGTCGGCGAGCAGAAAGGCCCTGATGCGCTTGAGCGTGCCATCGGCCTGCCATTTTTCGGCGAGATGACGGGTGCCGAAGAGAGCGTCGTTGTCGTTCCACTGGCTCTGGAAGGACTCCTCGCCATCGTCGAAGACCAGCCAGACGCTGTAGCCTTCGTTGGGCTTGCCGCGCAGGTCGTTGGCGAGTTCGATCAACAGGCCGGTGGTGGATCCACCATCGTTTGCACCGACGAAGTGGATGTTGCGGATCCAGTAATTGGTCTCGTAATGCGAGGCGAGGACGATGATGCCGTCCTTTTTGCCCGGAAACTTCACGATGAAGTTGTGGAATGTCTCCGGGCCGATGGAGGTCCTCGCCGTGAACGTGTCCTCCTCGAGATGATCCCGACGGAACTGCTGCTTGATAAAGGCCTCGGCCTTGAGGTGACCAGGGCTGGTTACCCAGCGCGGCCCGATGGCGACAAACTGCCGCGTGTAGTCGAGGGCGCGCTGTCCGTCAAACTGGGGCAGATTCTGAGGCAGGCTCTGCCCGTGAACGAAGGGGGCCACAGCCAGGATCAGGATTGCAAGTACAGATCTGAGGATCACGAGGCCGCCTTTGCGGCGCGCTTCCTGCGTGAAGCGGGATGCACAAAATACGACACACCGATGCTGATGAGGTAAAGGGTCAGCATGGGCGTGGCGAAGACGCACATGGTCAGCACGTCCGGCGTTGGCGTAATGATGGCCGCGATGATGAAGATAATCAGGATCGCGTAGCGAATGTTCTTCCACAAGAACTTCGGGCTCACGATCCCGAAGAGAGAAAGGAACATTACCAGGATGGGTAATTCAAAGGTGATGCCGAGGCCAAGAATGACCGTGAGAAAGAGATCGGTATATTCGTTGATCTCGATCATCGGCCGGAAGTCTCTGTTGAAGCTCAGCAAAAAATCGAGGGATCCGGGATAGACCCAGCGGTATCCAAAAAATGCGCCGGCGAGAAAGAGGCCGATGGTCGCCGACATAAAAGGGACCACGTAACGCTTCTCGTTCTGATAGAGCCCCGGCGAGATGAAGAGCCACACTTCGTAGAGCACGAACGGGCAGGCTGCAATGCAGCCGGCCAGGAAGGTGATCTTCAGGTACATGTTGAACGGGTCCATGGGATTGAGATAGTTCAGCTGCGTTGGCAGGTGATGCTTGGCCAAAGCAAAGTGAACCGGCCTTTCCATGAAGCCGTAGATCTTCTCGTGGAAGCCCCAGCAGAGAAAGAAGCCGCCGATGAGATACAGCGCTATATGAATGATGCGGCGACGGAGCTCCTGAAGGTGCTCGAGGAGACTCATGCCGGGGAGTTCGGCGCGCTCGGTAACGGCGGCGCGTGCGCGATCGACGATGTCAGCCATGGTGGACGTGCTCGCCGGTTGCTCCGGCGTCGACGCTGCTCTCCTGAGCGGTGGAATGGGTGCCGTTGGTGGGGGTGGTCAGATCGACATGCGCGTGTGATCCGGACGCGATGGCGGGGTCGGCCGGCGCCGGTGCTTCAGCCAGGATTTCAGCGGCAGTGAGCGACGAAGCGGGCTCGACCGCCATCGGTTCCGGCTCGCTGGAGGTCGACTCAACCGGCGTGGCGTAAGGGCGCTCGGCGCTGACCGGCGTCCCTGTGGAAGGCGGCAGAATCGATGGTCCGGACGGGGCCTCGGCTGCTGGTTCCGGCGTCGTTTCAAGCGCGACTTTGGCCGTCCGGGCTGCCTCTTCCTCCGCCAGCTTCTTACGGCGTTCCTCGTCTTCCATATTGCGCAACTCTTCCTGAATCTGGTACTTGAATTCGTTGCTGGCGCGCCGGAATTCACCCAGCAGCTTGCCGATCTGCCTCCCGATTTCCGGCAGCTTTTTGGGGCCGAAGAGGACCAGCGCCATCAGGAAGATAAAAATGGAGTCGCCGAAGTGCATGGATAGCTCATGATACCCGTCAGGATTGAGGGCTCACAAATGGAGGGGTGGACTCGCCGGGAAAGGATCGCAGACAAGCTCCTGGGGAACCATGGGAGAAGAGCGGCATGGACGATGATCCGGAACCCTGAGCGCGCCGTTTCGGGGCTACCAGCGTCCGGCGTTTTCCATTCGCCTCCGGGAGGGAAGGACCTGAAATTCGCAGGGTGGAGTGCCTCCCGCATGCACCATCGTGCTTTCCACTCCGAAGCTCTGCGGTCGCTGGTGCTGGAGGGCAGTCAGGTGGCGCTCTTCGATGAAGAATGTATTAGACTGATTCCACGACACGCGTTTCAGGCATGGGTTTTTGCGACTATGCCGCGGACGATGCGTCTAAGTGTGGTAGAGGCTGCAACATCCCCGTCGGCTGGGCGGAACACCGCAGCGAGCTGACTGCAGCCGGGTTTGGCTTTCAACATCCCCGTCCAGATTGGGTAAGCCCGAATCGGACTGAAGGCGGCGTTTTGTGAGTGTACTGGAAGAAGTAGTTGAGCCCCTGTCTGCGGAAAACTGTTCGCTTGAGAATTACCTCGCTCTGCCGGATCACAGCATGGATGCGCGGATTGCGGAGGCGCGGCGGAAGCTGGGTAACACCACCATTCTGCTCGGTCACCATTACCAGCGCGATGAAGTGATTCGCTTCGCGGATTTCACCGGCGACTCCTACAAACTCTCGAAAGTGGCAGCAGAGACCGATGCACAGTACATCGTCTTCTGTGGCGTCCACTTCATGGCCGAAAGCGCCGATGTGCTGGGGCACGATGGACAGCAGGTGATCCTGCCGGATCTGAACGCCGGCTGCTCCATGGCCGACATGGCGGAGATCGGCCAGGTGGAGGAGTGCTGGGACACGCTGCTCGGCTCCGGCATAGCCGAAAATGAGATTCTGCCGCTGACCTACATGAATTCATCGGCTGCCATTAAGGCCTTCTGTGGCGAACGCGGCGGCCTGGTCTGTACTTCGTCGAATGCACGCGGGGCCTTTGAATGGGCGTTTGCGCGGGCGAAGAAGATTCTCTTTCTGCCCGATCAGCATCTGGGGCGGAATACCGGGCACGCTATGGGGATTCCACTCAGCGAAATGGTGGTCTACGATCCCTGGCAGATTGGCGGCGGCCTCACGCCCGAGCGGCTGCGCGCGGCGAAAGTGATTTTGTGGAAGGGACACTGCTCCGTGCATCAGCGGTTCCTGCCCGAGCATGTGGATAAGGTGCGCGCGAAGTATCCGGGCGTGCAGGTGATCGTGCATCCGGAGTGCCGGCTGGAAGTTTGTGAAAAGGCTGACGCGCTGGGCTCGACGGAGCGGCTGATCAAGTTGGTGCAGGATGCGCCCGAGGGATCGACGTTCGCCATCGGCACAGAGATTCACCTGGTAAACCGGCTGGCGAAGCAATTTGCGCCTCTCGGCAAGACGATCGTGACCCTGGACGATACCGGCTGCCTGTGCACGACGATGTATCGCATCAGTCCGCAGCATCTGGTGTGGGCGCTCGAGAACCTGGTCGAGGGTCGCGTAGTGAATCGGATTCAGGTACGCGATGATGTGAAATACTGGGCGCGCGTGGCGCTCGACCGCATGCTGGAAATCCGGGCGTAGCGGGAATTCGGGGTCCAGGGTGAAGATCTTTACGCTTGACGAGGCACAGGCGCTGCTGCCAGTGGTGGAGGCGCTGCTGAACCGCGCCACCGAGTCTAAACAGGCCGCCGCAGAGATCGAGGAACAGCTCTCGGAACTGGTGCGGCGCATCTTCGCGAATGGCGGCATGATGGTCAACGTGTCCGCCGTCCAGAAGCAAAAAACCACGTTGGAAGCTCTGGTGCAGCGCGCCAAAGATGCCATCGAAGAGATCGATGCCATCGGCGTGCAGGTGAAGGATCTCGAAGTGGGGCTTCTGGATTTTCCATGTCTGCTGGAAGGGGAGACGGTGCTCCTGTGCTGGAAACGAGGCGAGCCGCGGATTGAGTTCTGGCACCGCGTCGAAGATGGCTTTCGCGGCCGGCAGCCCATCGATGCGCGCTTCCGCCGGGCCGCGCCCGAAAAGCTCAACTGACGGCGCTGAACTGAACCGGCAACTCCATTCCGGTGATTCGCGAAGTGGGACGGTCTTTAGTGTGCCGCGCGGCCAGCGCCCGCCCGTCCGGCAGGGACTTTAGTACGCCCGTCCGGCCAGGACCCCATGACAACTGTCATGTTGCTTTGCTGACAAAGCCCACTGGGGCCGATCTTCCCTGGGGGTGATTCTGTCTTTGCCGCTGCAGACAATGCGGCGACAGGAGACAGACGATGTCAGCAACCGCAGTCCTTCCTCACGCGTCCCCGGCTGACTGGCCACCGCCAATTTCGCAGGTGCGGACCGTTGCCCGGCTGCATTCCGTTACCAAACGCTACGAGTCGACCACCGCGCTCGACAACTTCTCGCTGAGCCTCAACGCCGGCGAAGTGGTGGCCCTGCTCGGACCCAACGGGGCCGGCAAGACCACAGCCGTGCGACTGCTGCTGGGTCTGATTTCCCCCGACGCCGGCAGCGCGCGGGTGCTGGGCCGCGACCCGCGCGACTCTGAGGCGCGCACTCGCATCGGCGCCATGCTGCAGGTGAGCCGCGTGCCGGAGATGCTGCGCGTCCGCGAGCATCTCGACCTCTTCCGCACCTACTATCCGCAGCCGCTTCCGGTTGCGGAGGTCATCCGCAAAGCGAAGCTCGAAGGTATCGAGGACAAGATGTTCGGCAAGCTCTCCGGCGGGCAAAAACAGCGTGCGCTGTTTGGTCTGGCACTGTGCGGCAATCCCGATCTCATCTTCCTCGATGAGCCCACCGTCGGCATGGATATTGAGTCGCGCCGCGGGCTCTGGGATCAGGTGCGGGCGCTCTCCGCGGCCGGCAAAACCGTATTGCTGACCACGCACTACCTGGAAGAAGCCGACATGCTCGCCAGCCGGGTCGTTGTGATCAACAAGGGCAGGCTCATTTGCGAAGGCACACCGGCGGAGATCAAACATCGCGTCTCCGGGCGCCGCATCCGCTGCATCACGCAGCTTCATTTGGATTTCCTGCGGACCCTGCCCACAGTCTCCGATGTGCAGCAGGACCGGGAGGCAGTGATCATTCTGGCTGAACAACCGGAGACCGTCGTCCGTGAGATGCTGCAGCGCGATGCGACCCTGCATGGGCTGGAGGTTTCCGCGGCCGCGTTGGAGGATGCCTTCCTCGCACTGACCAGCCCGGCATCGGCAGGGAACTAATCGCATGTCCATTGTCATCCCGACCGAAGCGAAGCGGAGTGGAGAGCCTGGCCTGAGCTTGTCGAAGGCGATCTGCTTTTCGCCATGGCCGGACAGTAAAGAAATCTCTGACAAACGGCACCATTCCGTCGAAATCAGGACAAACAGCAAAGCGGAGGGGAGAAAAAGTTATGGCGACCAATGCAATTGCAGTGCCGGTGCGCTGGCTCGGCATCAGCTACTACGCGAAAATCTTCCGCAAAGAGACACAGTACGAATTTGTGAGAATGCTGCGCACGCGCGCGTTTTCCCTGTCGGTGATCGGCTTTCCCGTCATGTTCTATCTGCTCTTCGGGACGTCGAATCGCCATAACATGTATTCCCGCTATCTCGTGGCCAGCTATAGCTGTATGGGCGTCGTCTCCGCCTGCCTCTTTGGCATCGGCATGGGCATCGCCCTCGAGCGGGCGCAGGGCTGGCTGGAACTGAAGCAGGCGAGTCCGATGCCGCGCCTGGCCTACCTGGGCGCGAAGGTGATCAGCTGCGCTGGATTCGCGCTGGTCATCGTCGCCGCGCTCGTCGTGCTTGGCATCACGCTCGGAGGCGCGAAGGTGTCCATGCTCGAGGCCGTGCATCTCGCCTGGGTCGTTTTGCTGGGGTCGATACCATTTACCGCGATGGGACTGGTGATTGCGCTGCTGGTTCCGGCAAACTCCGGCCCGGGTTTCATCAATCTCATTTACCTCCCCATGTCCTTCGCCTCAGGCTTCTGGATGCCGGTGAGCGTGCTGCCACACTGGCTGCAGAAGCTCGCTCCGGCCCTGCCCACCTATCACCTGGCACAGCTGGCCCTGACCATCTTCGGCTATGCCCAGCCAGGCCGCGCGGTCATCCACTGGGAGGCGCTGGCTGGATTTACCCTGTTGATGCTGGGGGCTGCGTGGATTATCTTTACGCGCAGTGAGGCGAAGGCTTGAAGGATTCGGAGACCCAATCCGGCACTATGTTCGAGAACGCCTGCGGCTCACCCAGTGCGCCGATGACGTTGCCGGAAGAGTGGAGCAGGGCCGAAGTCGGGTTGCGCGGAGTTCGGGCCCTGATGTGGAAGGAGCGGAGGCCCAAAGGCCGACTGTACGACTTCATCTGGCTCGTCTACTCGGTCTTCTTCCTCATTCAGCCGCTCTCTGACCACACCAGCAAAGGGTGGTGGCTGTTCGCCGCCGCGTACGCCTGCTTCCTTGCGATCTATACCGGGCTCGTTCTCGCTCGAAGGAAGGGCGAACAGTGGCTGTTGCTGGGCGCTCTTGGCCTGCTGGGCATCATCTACTATCCGGTGAATGCGGGCGCAAGCGGCATGTTTATCTACGTCGCCGCTTTCAGTCCCTTCATCCTCGAATCCATCGCCTGGTGCATCGGTATTTTTGCAGCCGTCTCGGCCACCATGATGCTCGAGGGCATGCTGCTGCACATCAGCCCCTGGTCGTGGGCCTTCAGCGCGTTTTTTGCCATCGCGGTCGGCTCGGGGAATTTGGTCGCCGCGCAGCGCATGCGTGCCAACAAGAAGCTGGAACTGGCGCAGGAGCAGATCGAGCATCTGGCCAAGCTGGCGGAGCGGGAGCGCATTGCCCGTGATCTGCATGACGTGTTGGGACACACCCTTTCCCTCGTGGTTCTCAAGTCCGAGCTGGCCGGTAAGTTGCTGGATCGCGATCCGGAGCGGTCGCGCAGAGAGATCGGCGAGGTGGAGCAGATCGCCCGCCAGGCCCTCAGCGAGGTGCGCGAGGCGATTCGCGGCTATCGTTCGGAGGGCCTCGCTGCCGAAATCGCCCGCGCTCAAAGGACACTCGATGCCGCAGGCGTGACCCTCGAGTGCGGCGACAAGCCTCCACAACTGGCGCCGGCGGAGGAAACGGTGCTCTCGCTGATTGTGCGCGAGGCGGTTACGAATATTGTGCGTCACGCCCAGGCCAGCCGCTGCCGTCTGGAGTTTGTCGCGAACGGTCACGGTACAGCGCTGGTTGTTGAGGATGATGGCCGCGGTGGTATCCGGCAGGAAGGTAACGGCCTGCGCGGCATGCGCGAACGTGTCGAGTCTCTCGGCGGCCATCTCCGCATCGACTCCGGGCAGGGAACCCGGCTCGTTGTCGAAATTCCTCCGCAATCCGTCAGCCCGTCATGAAGAAAATTCAGGTGGTGGTGGCAGAAGATCAGGCGATGGTTCTGGGCGCGTTGGCTGCGCTGCTCGAGACCGAGCCGGACATCGCCGTTTGCGGCCGTGCTGCCAATGGCCGTGAGGCACTCGCGGCTGTAGGCAGGCAAAAACCCGATGTTCTGGTGACCGACATCGAAATGCCGGAGATGACCGGCCTAACCCTTGCCGCTGAAGTTCGCGACCGCTATCCGCAAACACGGGTCGTGATTCTGACCACGTTCGCCCGGCCTGGCTATCTGCGCCGCGCACTGGATGCGGGCGCTAAAGGCTATCTCCTCAAAGACCGGCCGTCGGGGGAATTGGCGGAAGCCGTGCGGCGGGTACATCGCGGCCTGCGCGTCGTCGATCCGGATCTCGCCGCCGAAGCGTGGGACAGTGGCCCTGACCCCTTAACCGAGCGCGAGCGCCAGATCCTGTGGCGCGCGGGAGAAGGCAAGTCCAGCGGCGAAATTGCTGAAGAGCTTCATCTTTCCGAGGGAACCGTGCGCAATTACCTCTCCGAGGCCATCAGCAAACTGGGAGCTTCGAATCGTGTGGAGGCGGCGCGGCTGGCCCGATCCAGGGGATGGCTGTAAGCGACGGCCCGAACTGCAATTTACCTGACGTGCAATTTACTGGTTGCGCAACAATCTCTTTTCAGGCATCTTGTTGAGGAGAAGTTCACAGGACCGCGGCCGACCGTAGCTGGACTGTATGTGCCACTGGCGGGGATAGCCGGTCCAGGAGCAGTCGATTGATCGAGGCATTCGTCTCGTATATTGCTGTCCTTGTTGTTCTGGTCGTGCTGCCCGTTCATCCGGCAGACCCCTCCCACGCCGGAGCCATACGCTGAATTCAATTTCTCCATGCAGCGTTGTGCCGACCATCCTTGTGGTAGAGGATGATCGCGCCATTCGCTACCTCCTGACCCGCGTGCTCGAAGCCATCGGCTATCTGGTTATCGCCTGCGAGGATGGGACGCACGGTATGGCGGTCGCCTCCGCGGAGATCCATCGAATCGATGCCGTCATCACAGATTCCCGCATGCCGGGCATGGAAGGGCGGGAACTGCTGGCCCGCATTCGCGCACTCCGCGCCGAGCTGCCGGTATTGGTCGTCAGCGGCTCCGTCGAAGACGGAGCGGTGCGAGCGGCAGAAGACCCCTTTACCGTGCGTCTGTGCAAGCCCGTCTCGCCGGATCGTCTCAAGCTGGAACTGCGACGTCTTCTCTCCCGTGCCGATGATGGATCCTCGCCGCCGTCAGTGCGATAGCATGGAGAGTTTGCATCCTGACGGTTGCGGCGAATCATCTACCAGATGCGAGCTGCGGGAGAGACGATGATCATTGGTGTTCCAAAGGAAGTGAAGGATCACGAGACGCGGGTGGGCATTACGCCCGCCGGGGTGAAAGCGCTGGGCGAAGCCGGCCACAAAGTGCTGGTGGAAACGAAGGCCGGTGAGATGTCTGCCTTTACCGACGATGAGTATCAGTCGGCCGGAGCGGAGATCGTCGGCTCAGCCCACAACGTGTGGGGAAACGCCGACCTCGTCGTCAAGGTCAAAGAGCCCGTCGAGAAGGAGTATGGATTCTTTCGCGAAGGCCTGGTGCTGTTCACGTATCTTCACCTCGCGCCGGTTCCGCAGCTGACGGAGAAGCTGCTGCAGAAAAAAGTCATCGGCATCGCCTATGAAACCATCCGCGACCGCGCCGGAACCCTGCCTCTGCTCACACCCATGTCCGAAGTAGCGGGCCGCATGGCGGTGCAGGTGGGCGCTGCCTATCTCGAAACAGAGAAGGGGGGACGTGGCGTTCTCCTGGGCGGCGTGCCCGGCGTGCCCCCCGCGAGTGTGTGCGTGATCGGTGGCGGCATCGTGGGCACCAATGCCGCAAAAATTGCTTTGGGCATGGGCGCACGGGTCACCCTCGTCGATGTGAATTTGAACCGGCTGCGTGATCTGGACGACATCTTCAATGGCAGGATTTTTACACTGGCCTCGAATTCCTGGAACGTCGCCCGCGCCGTGCAGGAGGCTGATTTGGTGATCGGCGGCGTGCTGATCCCAGGCGCAGCCGCACCGAAGATCGTTACGCGTGAGATGGTGATGAAGATGAAGCGAGGCGCGGTCATCGTCGACGTCGCCATCGACCAGGGTGGCTGCGTCGAAACCGCTCATCCCACCACCCACAGCAATCCTGCCTATGAGGTGAACGGCGTAGTCCATTACTGCGTCACCAACATGCCGGCGGCAGTGCCCAATACCTCGACACTGGCGCTGACCAACGCCACGTTTGCTTACGTCCTGCGGCTGGCGCGGGGGGCGAAGCAGGCCATCCTCGAAGACGACGGCATTCGCGATGGCGTGAACACCTATGAAGGAATGCTGACCTGCGAGCCGGTGGCCGTCTCCCAGAAAAAACCGTGGAAGCCTGTCCGCGAACTGCTGGCCTGATCCAAAAGCAGAGACGTGGACGCCTGCCACGCCTCTGCTCTGCTCACTACTGCTGAGTTACGTGCACCGGGTGTTCGAGCCGGAAGGTAACCAGCGTTTCCGCTGGCAGGAAGATTTCCTTGTTTCCCGTCATCGCGCTGCCTGCGGTACCCGCGCCGGCTCCGGCCAGTCCGCCGATCAGCGCGCCTTTGCCCCCACCGGCGATTCCGCCGATGATGGCTCCGAAGGCACCGCCTCCGCCGGCAAACTTCGCCGTGCGCGAGCCTTTACCTTTTTCGGCCTGCACCATGGTGCTGGTCGCTACCGGATAGCTGCCCCAGTTGGTTCGCACCCGCTCCAGGCGCAGTTCAAGACGTGCGCCGCCCTTGAAATGCCCGAGCGCCTTAGCTTCGACGACGACACCCTCGGCGCGCGCGTGGCGCGGAATCACCGTCTGCCCATCGACCACCACATCATCGGCCACCGTTGCTGCAAAGGTCTCACCGGGCTGACTGATTTTTGATCCCAGATCTTCGTCAAGGCGTACTCGCAGACGTGTGCCTGCCGGAATCACAATGGTCGGCGCCGGAGCGGGGGGCGGCGGAGGTGACTGCTGCGCCTGTTGTGGCGGCGCTGCCTGCGCAGGAGCGGGAGCGGCAGGCTGCGCGGCGGGCGCCGGTCCAGGGGCCGGTTGCGCCGCCGGCGCCGCTGGTTGCGCGGAATTGGCGGCATTGGGGTTAGCTGCTTGCTGATCGTTGCTCTTGCTGCAGCCGCTGATCGAAAGAGCGCCCGCCAGAACGGCGGCGGCCAGCGCGGCCATCATTCGCTTCTCTGTCATAACTACCCTCGGTAAAAGAAAGATCACCGAAAGAGTGGGGGAGGAATTCAGCAGAGTCGATCCACCGCCAACTCTTGCCCGGTCAGAGTAGTCTATACGCCTATAATCATCCCTTATTCCGAGGCGCAAAACTCCGCTTGCCCGAAGCCAAAAATCGACGGATGACACTGATCCTGCTGGCGGCGGCGGTTTTTGTCCTGCTGCTGCTGCTCACCGGTCTGAATGCCTTCAATCTTCGATCGCTGAATCCCCGCACCACCGGCGAAATCCTTGTCCTCACCTCCTTGTCGGTGCTGGTGTTTCTGCTGTTTGTCACGGTGCTGGTGCTGCTGCTGCGCAACCTCATCAAGCTGCTGGCGGAACAGCGGAGCCAGGTCCTGGGCGCGCGGCTGCGAACCCGCATGTTCATCGGCGCGCTCATGCTTTCGTTCGTGCCGGCGCTGTTCATGTTCCTGTTCAGCTTCCTGCTGATGAACCGCTCCATCGACCGCTGGTTTTCGCAGCCGGCCTCGGAGGTTCGCGAGGATTCCAACCAGATCGCCATGGAGCTCTCGCATTACGCCTCTCTCAATGCGCGCGCTGAAGCTGAAAGCATGGCTCGCGTCCCGGCACTCGCGGCCGGCCTGGAATCGGGAAACAATCGAGCGATCCTGGACGAGATGCGCGCCCACCAGATTACCCTGCAGGGCGGCTTTGCCGCGCTCTATCAGGATGGGGTGCCGGTGGTTCTTTATCAGCTGCCGCAGACCTCGGGTCCGGCCCAGGTGCACTCGTGGCTGAACGACGACTCCCGGGAAGAAATTCCGCGCGGTCAGCCGCTGGCAGCGACAATTCTGAAGGCGGCGCAGCGGGCCGACGAACCTGTGCTGGTGGCAGGCGGCTCTGAATTTGCTCTGGGAGCAGCGGCGTTGCCGAACGGCGGAGTCGTGGTGGCGGGCCTGCCCATGCCAGCCGGACTCAACGAGATCATGACCGGGCTGAGCAGCGGAGCGAGCCAGTACTGGGCGCTGTATCGCGAGCGGCGGATCATCCGCAGCACCTATTTCCTCCTGCTCCTCATGTTGACGGCGTTAGTCTTCTTCGCCAGCAGCTGGATCGCTCTTTACGTTTCGCGTCAGATCACTCGCCCCCTCGAGGGTCTGGCCGACGCTATGGATGAGATCGGCAAGGGCGACTATAGCCACCGCGTGACCGCCGAGGCGAGCGCCGAGATGGGCGAGCTGGTGCGCGCCTTCAACCATATGGCTGCCGATCTCGAGGAGAGTCGCCAGCTCGCCGATTCCGCCGCCCGCGAGCTGTCGGCGGCCAATCTGGCCATCGAAGCACGCCGCAAGGAACTGGAAACCATCCTCGAGACGATTCCTTCCGGCGTGGTGACCCTGGACGCATCGCGCTGCATCGTCCTCGGCAATCGCGCCTTCGCTGATCTGCTGCGGCTGGAGGGACAGCGGGATCTCGCCGGCGTTACGGTCGATTCGATGCTGCCGCCGGAATTTACCGCGGAGCTCATCCGCCTGGATCGGCGCGCCCATCGCATGGGGGTCGCCTCCTCGGAGTTCGACTTGCGAACCACACACGGGATCGCCAGCCTTTCTGTAACCATTGCTGCTCTGAATCCCGGCGGCGGCCCGCAACGGGGATCGATTGTCGTCCTCGAAGACGTTACTGAGGTTCTGCGCGCGCAGCGCCAGGCGGCCTGGAAAGAAGTGGCGCAGCGCGTGGCGCATGAGATTCGCAACCCGCTGACCCCGATCGCGCTCTCCGCAGAACGTATCCGCCGCCACGTCGATCGCAGCCTGCCGGAGTCCCCCGGCGTGATCCGCAAATGCTGTGAGGTCATCTTAGGGTCGGTCGAGTCGATGCGCAGGCTGGTGGGGCAGTTCGCAGCGCTGGCTGAATTTCCCGTGGCCCATCCTCGCTCCTCTGATCTCAACGAGATCATCGAAAATGCGCTTTTGCTGTTCGAGGGACGGATTCAGAGTATCCGTATCGAGAGACGGCTGGACCCGGCTCTGCCGCCCGTCATGGCCGATCCCGAAGCCCTGCGCCGGGCCATTGCCAACCTCATCGATAACGCTGCCGAGGCCATGCAGGACAGCCTGCTGCGCGTGCTTTCCATCCACACCTGCCCCGGAGAGAGCCGTGGAATGGCGGAGATCGTGGTAGCGGACACCGGGCCCGGGCTGACGGACGAGATGCGCGAGCGGCTCTTTCTGCCCTGGTTTTCCACCCGGCAGCGGGGAACCGGCCTCGGCCTTTCCATCGTGGCCAAGATCGTACAGGATCACGGCGGCTCCATTCGCGCCGAAAACAACTCGCCCGCCGGAGCGCGCTTTATCATCGAATTGCCGCTGGCCGAAGCAAGCTCTTCCGAGGCAACGCCGGCGGCGACGCTGACCGAAACCGCCTGATCGCATGAATCACATCCTCATCGTGGACGATGAAGCAGAAATCCGTGAGTCGCTGGAGGAGATCCTGCGCGAAGAGGGCTATGCCGTAACCAGCGTCGGCACCGCGGTGGAAGCGCTGGCCGAAGCCCGCGATCCGGTCTATGATGTTTTGCTGCTGGATATCTGGCTGCCGGATACCGATGGCCTGGAGGTCCTCGCCGAACTCGGCCGCCTGGATACGGAGTCGCGTCCCGAGGTTATCGTGATCTCGGGGCACGGAACCATCGAGACCGCCGTCAGAGCCACCAAGCTGGGCGCCTTCGACTTTCTCGAAAAGCCGCTGATGCTGGAGCGCACGCTGATCCTCGTTAAGAACGCCATCGAGGCGAAGCGTCTGCGCACCGAGAACGTGGAATTCCGCCGCCAGCTTTCCCTGGGCACTCGGATTACCGGCGAAAGCATTCAGGCCCGGGCCCTCCGCCAGCAAATTACGCTGATGGCCCCGACCAACGGCCGCGTCCTGATCTACGGTGAATCAGGATCGGGCAAGGAATTGATCGCGCGGGCCATCCACGCGGAGAGTCTGCGCAAAGACCGCGTCTTTGTCGAGCTGAACTGCGCGGCCATTCCCGAGGACTACATTGAGAGCGAGCTGTTCGGCTACCGCCACGGGGCCGTGCAGGGCGGTCCGCCGGAGAAGCGCGGTACCTTCGAGCGCGCCAACAGCGGCACGCTTTACCTGGACGAAGTGGGCGACATGAGCCTCAAGATGCAGTCGAAGGTTCTGCGCGCCATCGATGAGCAGCGCTTCGTCCCGGTCGGCGCCACGCAGCCGGTCAGCGTGGACGTGCGGGTGATCGCTGCGACGAATAAGGATCTGGAAGAGGAGATCGCGAAGGGCAATTTCCGCGAGGACTTTTTCTATCGCCTTAACGTGATTCCATTCTTTGTGCCCCCGCTGCGCGATCGTCGGGAAGATATTCCGCTGCTGGTGCGCGAATTTCTGCGCGGATTCGGGCGCGAGTACGGGCGGCCGCGCATTGAGATCAGCGAGGAAGCCATTGAACTGCTCCGCCACTATCACTGGCCCGGCAATGTGCGCGAGCTGAAAAACGTGATCGAGCGCGTCCTGATCCTCAATCCCCAGGCGCAGCGGATCGAGCGGCGTCATCTGCCCATGCTGGTACACCGGGCCGCTGTGCGCGGCGATTTCGATACCCTGCAGCAGGCGCGCGAGGCCTATGAGCGCGAGTACATCCTGAAAAAGATCGATGACTGCCACGGCAACATCAGCCGCGCCGCAGAGACGCTGGGCCTCGAGCGCAGCCATCTTTATCGCAAGATGAAAGCGCTGGGCATCGGCATCCGCGAGCCATCCTGACCCGCCGTTCAGCGGCTTAAGCCAGGTTCAGGACGGTAATCTCCGGAGAGCAGCGGAAACGAAACGGCAGGCCGACAGCGCCGATGCCGCGATTCACATACAGCTGCGTCGGCCCATAGCGGAAGAGGCCCTCCACATAGCGCTTGCCAAAGGGCGGCAATACCAGGGGTGGCAAAAACGGGATGCGCACCTGGCCTCCATGAGTGTGGCCAGACAGCATCAGGTCCGCGTTGTAGTGCGCGATGTCAGGCAGGATATCCGGCTCATGCGCCAGCACGATCAGCGCTTCCTTGCTGTTCATAATGGAAGCCGTGATCGCCCGCTCGGGATGGCACTTGTATTCGCACGCGCTGCCGAGGCCGGCGAGCCAGACGCGCTGTCCATCGCGCTCCAGTGCGATAGCGCGGTTCACCAGCACCGGAATTCCGTGCTCGTGCAGCGGTCCGACCACATAGGACGAGCCGACCACCACATCGTGGTTGCCGAGAATGGCATAGCGCAGCGGGCATTCCAGCCCGCTCAGGATAGCTGCGCACTCGGGCGCATGGCGGCGGGCATAAGCGTGACCCCATGGTCCGAAGCTGACGAAGTCCCCGGTCAGAAATACTATGTCCGGGCGCAGCCGGTTCACCTGCCGCACCACCTCGCGCATGAAGAAGGGCTCGGTGTACTCGGTGTAGTGGAAATCGGAAATTTGCACGATGCGCATGCCGCGAAACGCGTCGGGCAGGCGCGGCAGATGGATGGTGCGCTGTTCGAGACTCAGTTCGTGCCGCGAAATCTCGCCCGCGTACAGCGCCAGTCCCCCGATCGACGCAGCGGAGAGGGCCAGAAACGAGCGCCGGGTTAAACGAAACGGCGACCTGCCCGACCTCCCCTTGTCAGGTGAGGTTCGGAGTCGAGCGGCAGTGGGCTCTACGGAAACGGTTTGATTCACTCTCTTCCTTGGACGCTGAAATGCGCCTCCGGGATGGGAGACAGAGAAGGCCGGGCGCGAGCCCGGCGTTTATTTTAACAGCCGGTATGGCTCGGTCCTGTCAGCCCTAATACACGCGATAGGGATACGGATAAGGATACGGGTAGCCGTAAGGATAGGGCGGGGCCATATAGACCGTTCGCCGCTGCAGGCGCGGAGCGCTCTGCTCCAGCCGCTGCGCCTCCTGCCAGGAGACTGGCTGAACTGTGGTTGCATTCGCGAGGTGGAAGTTTAGCAGGGTCTCGGCCGGGAGATAGAGCCGGGGCCCGTTAGTCGCCGCGGAAGCCGCCATGCCCGCGCCGCCACCTGCCAGCGCGCCAATTGCCGCGCCGGGACCGCGTCCGATGATGCCGCCGATGATCGCGCCTGCGATGGCGCCGCCTGCGGTATTGCCCGCGGTGTAGCCTGCCTTACTCGGCCCTTTGTTCGACCACAGATCCGTGGTTACCGGGTACATCCTGCCCCCCAGATCGACAGAAGTGATCTGCAGTTGCAGTTCGCCGCTTCCGCCCAGCGCGCCCGGCTTCTTTACGTGGACTACACTGCCCTGCAGCACGGCCCCGCGGGGAATCGCCAGAACATTGCCTTCGAAGACATCGCTGGCCGCCGTTGCCTGGAAGGTTGCGCCGTCCTGCACCCTGGTAATATCCAGCGGTTCGCTGAGGCGAATCTGCAGCAGGGTGCCGGCGGGAATCGTCACCGGTCCGCTGGTCTGCTGCGGGGGCGGATAGTTCTGATAGCCCTGCTGAGCCGGATACTGGCCGGAAGGCTGCTGTCCATAGCCAGGTTGATACGGTGTACGTGGCTGGGCCGGTTGATCGGGCGGTGGCGGAGGCGGCATCTGCTGCGTGGCCGCCGGTGCCTGCGATTGCTGGGCATCAGGCGGTGGAGGTGCCTGCTCAGGTTGTGCCTGTTGCGTCTCGGCCGGAGGAGGTGGGGGCGTCTGCGCCCCGTCCGAGCCGTCAGCCACATTCAGGCTGTTCTGAATGCCGCTGACCCCCTGCACGTTGGCAGCGACGGTTTCCGCTTCCTGGCGCTGCTGCTCGTTCTGGACGGTCCCGGTCAGCGTGACGACGCCGTTCGAGGTGTAGGCCTTGATCTGCTGTCCCTGCAGCGCGGCATCGTGAGCCAGCGCGCTTGCCACCTGAGACTGCAGATCGCCGTCCGAACGTGCTCCCTGCTGGGCGCCGGGCGCCGTGTCCTGAGCCAGAGCCAGGCTCCCGGCGGGGATCCAAAGGCAAGTGGCGAGCGCCAGTGCCGCGCTCGCCCTCAACGAAAATTTCCGATCAATGTAATTCGTACGCATGATTCCGCTGCTCCTGCGCTTCGGCTTCCGCCTGTCTTGTGGGGACTTCGTAGTCTCTGACGCAGTGCGGGCCGAAGCGTCAACTTTCCATTCCTTTCAACACTCTATTGGATGAAAAGTTTTTGCCGGAAGTAGCGCGAACATCGGAGATTACCCCCGCTGTCTTCGATACCACTCAATAAGTGCAGTGGTTGAGCTGTCGTGGCTGCCTGCGGCCGGCCCGGAGCCTTCCAGTTCGCCAATAATCTTCTTCGCCAGAACCTTGCCCAGTTCCACCCCCCACTGATCGAAGGAATCGATCTGCCAGATCACCCCCTGGGTGAAGACGCTGTGCTCGTAGAGCGCGACCAGCTTGCCCAGCGCTTCTGGGGTCAGCTCACGCAGCAGCATGGTGCTGGAGGGGCGATTGCCTTCAAACACCCGATGCGGCACCAGCCAGTCGGGCGTACCTTCCGCCTTCACATCCTCGGCGGTCTTGCCGAAGGCCAGGGCTTCACCCTGAGCGAAGACATTGGCCATCAGCAGATTATGGTGATCACCTAAAGGATTAAGTGTCTCGGAGAAACCGATGAAATCGCAGGGGATGATCCTGGTCCCCTGATGGATGAGCTGATAGAAGGAGTGCTGGCCGTTGGTACCCGGCTCGCCCCAGAAAATCGGGCCCGTCGAGTAGTTGACCCGCTCCCCCGAGAGTGTCACGTGCTTACCATTGCTCTCCATCGTGAGTTGCTGCAGGTAGGCCGGGAAGCGCTTCAGGTATTGATCGTAAGGGAGCACCGCTACCGTCTCGGAGCCGAAGAAGTCCGCATACCAAACCGTCAGCAGCCCCATCAGGACCGGCAGGTTCTTAGCGAAGGATGTGGTCCTGAAGTGCTCATCCATGGAATGGAAGCCGGCCAGCATGGCGCGGAAGTTGTCCGGGCCGACGGCGACCATCGTGGAAAGTCCGATAGCCGAGTCCATCGAGTAACGGCCGCCGACCCAGTCCCAGAAGCCAAACATATTCGCTGT
This sequence comes from uncultured Acidobacteriota bacterium, assembly GCA_963825195.1. Lineage (GTDB taxonomy): Bacteria > Acidobacteriota > Terriglobia > Terriglobales > Acidobacteriaceae > Palsa-343. Next base: position 1,781,102 of record CAWGSD010000001.1, on the reverse strand, counting down.
GTCGATGCCGAATTTTGACACTTCCTTCGCGTTGGTCGAGACGGCGACGAAGTGCTTCGCGACCGCCTTTTCGTTTTTCAGCTTCTTCAGCGACCACTCGCGCGCGCTCTGCGCATTGGTCATCGTTTCAAGCGTGGTGAAGGTCTTCGAGGAGATGATGAACAGCGTCTCTTCCGGATCGAGATCGTGGGTGGCTTCGGCAAAATCCGTACCGTCCACATTGGAGACGAAGCGGAAAGTCATGTCGCGCTGGCTGTAGTGGCGCAGCGCTTCATAGGCCATCACCGGGCCCAGGTCGGAGCCGCCGATGCCGATGTTGATGACGTTGCGGATGCGCTTGCCGGTAAATCCCTTCCATGCCCCGCTGCGCACCCGGTTGGAGAAGTCCGACATGCGGTCGAGAACTTCATGCACGGCGGGAACCACGTTTTCGCCGTCGACCATAATGACGGCTTCTTTGGGCGCACGCAGGGCCGTGTGCAGAACAGCCCGCTTTTCCGTGATGTTGATCTTCTCGCCGCGGAACATGGCGTCGATGCGCTCGCGCAATCCGCTCTGCTCGGCGAGTTCGAGCAGCAGGCGCAGGGTCTCGTCGGTGATGCGGTGCTTCGAGTAGTCGAAATAAATCCCTTCGGCTTCGAGCGTGAGGCGCTTCCCCCGGGCGGGATCGGACTGGAAGAGTTCGCGCAGATGGCGATTGCGGATGGACTCATAGTGCGTCTGAAGAGCCTTCCAGGCGGGAAGCAGCGTCAGCGGTGTCTGCAGGGCGGTCGCGGGTGCGCTCATCGTTTTTCTCCAAAGTATCGTTGCTCGTTGAGATTCCGGCACGCGACGGTACGTCGCACAGAACGGCGGATGCCGGCGAAATTTCAGTTGCCCGTGGGGATAATACCGGCGTTTTCGACCATCAGGATTACGGTTCGGTGCGATGCCCGGGTGCGGTGCATGGTGCCTCTCGGCACGACGAATCCCTGGCGCGCGGCGAGCTCCACGGTTCTGCCTTTCAGGTCGATGAGCAATTTGCCTTCGACCACGTAGAAGAATTCATCGTCGTCGCTGTGCTGGTGCCAGTGGTATTCGCCCTCGATCACCGCCATGCGGACCACGCTGCCGTTGACCTGGCAGAGGGTCTGATTGAACCACTTGTACTCGCAGGCGTCGGCGAGGGCTTTCTCGTCGATGACTTCGAGGGGCTGGTGCAGCAGGTTAAGGCGGGTTTCGTACGGATAATCGGCCACGGATTCGGCCATGGGGGACCTCCGATTCAGGATGCAGGAATCCGACCAGAAATCCATGGTACGCCGTGCAGATGAAGGGTAGGGAAATGCCGCAGCCAGACCGTTTTCACAGATGGTGCAGACCGAGGCGATGACCTCGACGCAGCCCATCCGCCGATGACTGGCTGCCTGGAACGATCCCTCATCGGACACAGTATCTGTGAGAACGGATTAAGAAAGAGCTGCGGCTGCCTCATGTTCCTGCAGCGACTCGCTGTACGGCGAACGCAAGACCCCGCGCTCGGTGATGATCGCGGTGACGTAGCGGGCCGGCGTGACGTCGAAGGCTGGGTTCTCAATGCCGACGCCATGCGGAGTGAGCTGGCGTCCGGCGTGATGCGTTACTTCGATTTCAGCCCGCTGCTCGATAGGGATGGCATCGCCGGTCAGTGTGCGCAGGTCGATGGTGGACCAGGGAGCAGCGACAAAGAAGGGGATGCCATGTTCTTTGGCCAGCACCGCCACACCATAGGTACCAATCTTGTTGGCCACGTCGCCATTGGCGGCGATCCGGTCCGCTCCGACGATCACCGCCCTGATCTTTCCCTGGCGCATCAGACTGGCGGCCATGTTGTCGCACAGCACAGTGGTGGGGATGCCGTCGTGCATTAACTCCCAGGCGGTAAGCCGGGCTCCCTGCAGGAAGGGACGAGTCTCATCGGCATACACGTGAATCTGGTGGCCCTGCTCGATGGCGGAGCGGATTACCCCCAGTGCGGTGCCATACCCGCAGGTGGCCAGGGCTCCCGCATTGCAGTGGGTGAGCACGCCGCCGGACGCGGGCAGCAACTCGGCGCCATACGCACCCATGCTGCGGCACGCGGCGATGTCTTCGTCGTACATTCGCAGCGCTTCCTCAGTCAGGGCGGTGCGGATGCCCTGAACCGTCGTACCAGGCCGCGCGGCCAGCGAAGAAAACAGGTTGCGCATCCGCTCAATCGCCCAGAAAAGGTTCACCGCCGTGGGGCGGGTGGCGGCGAGCGTCCGGCCCATCACGTCGAACTCCGCAGCCAGAGCGGGCACCGTCGCTGCCTGGCTGTTCTTCACGCCCAGCGCCAGGCCCATGGCCGCAGAAACGCCGATGGCTGGCGCGCCGCGGACGACCATGGTGGTGATGACGTCGGCAACCTGTTGATAACTGGTGGCGAGGACATAAGTTTCCTCCAGCGGCAGACGCGTCTGGTCGAGGAAACGAACGCCCTGGGGGGTCCATTCGAGGGTCGGAATCATCGATTCCAGTTTATCCGGCTTTATTCCGCCGGGCCAGACCGTTCCCATATTCGCCGTACCCGAATCCCCTGACGTACCCGTGTCGCCTGATAAGTAACCGCCGACTCACTTAATCTGATTTTTTCTCGTCGCAAAGCCGCCAAATCGGAGATGATAGGGGGCAAGGTTCCACGTCCGGCTGCGCAGTCCCTGGAAAGCTCGGAAAGATTGAACCTCCAAGAATAGTGCCCGACGGATGGTCCCCCAGCAGATGCGGACAAACGATTCGAGGAGTGTGATGAGGACGAAACTGCGCTGTCCCCATTGCCGCCAGCCGCAACTGGCGCGCATTGCTCGCCGTGGAGTGTTTCGCGAGAGAGTATGGCCTTTCTTCGGTTTCTATCCGTGGGAATGCGCCATCTGCCGCAAAGAGTTCTTAATCCGTAAGCGCGGCGCGACCTACCGAAAAGTAAGCCGTCCAGCCGAAACAGGGAAGTACCGCGATCCTGCGCCCTCCACTGAAGGCTCCTGATCCTTCCATCTCACTGAACAACCGGACCGAATTTCTGCGCGATTTCGCTGGAGGCAGCTCGCAGGGAATCCAGCGGCTGCAGAGGAGGCAGAGTAGCTCCCAACCGCCTCAACTCGGCCACGGCCAGCTCCGTAGCTATATTCCCAACCAGCGCATCCTGGGCGAAGGGGCATCCCCCGTACCCTCCGATCGAGGTGTCGAACCGCCGGCATCCGGCACGATAACCCGCCCCGATTTTTGCAGCCGCCTCCTCCGGGCGCGCATGGAGATGGAGTCCGATTTCGACCTGTTCATGCATGGCTCTTAACACGGCCGTCACCACCTCTTCCACCTGATCCGGAGTTGCCAGTCCCACTGTATCTGCCAGAGATATTTGCGTAATACCCGAGTCGACGAGCAGATCGCAGGCTGCGACCACCTCATCCGAATCCCGCGAGTCTCCATAGGGATTGCCGAAAGCCATGGAGATGTAGACGACGACACGCAGGCCTGCCTGGAACGCGGCCTGGCCGATGGCTTCGAGCGCGGTCAGGGCCTCTTCCGGTGTCTGGTTCTGATTGCGGCGAAGAAATTCCGGTGAAACGGAATACGGGAATCCCAGGGTGGAAACAGCACCGGTTTCAATGGCGCGATTGGCCCCCTTCTCATTCACCACGATGCCGATGATCTCCACGTCGTCGGGGGGATCGAAATAGTTCAGGACCTGCTCGGCGTCGGCCATCTGCGGCACCGCTTTGGGGGAGACAAAGGAGACCGCGTCGATGTGGTGAAAACCGGCAGCCACCAGAGTGCGCAGATAGTCGGCTTTGACTTCGGCCGGAATCGGCTTCGGCAGGCCCTGCCACGCATCGCGAGGGCATTCAATGATTTTGACCGCAGAATTCATGGCAGCAGGGCGGTACGCCAGCGCAAAGTGAAATCGGCGCAGAGCAGCAGAGCATAAGGAATCAGCGCCAGAATGGTCCAATGGCGCCAGCGGGGGCGAAGCAGGGTGAAGGCGAACAGCCCGGTAGCGGCCAGCGTGGCGACTGCGTTCCAGCGGGCAACCCACAGATAAACCATGGACTGCATGGCGAACAGGCGATCCCAGCCAGTTTGAGCGGGGAGGTGAAAGACCACAGGGTCGCTGGTGGCGGCACCATGAATCCACAGCGCCACTTCCAGCAGGCAGAAGACGAGCGACGGCAGCGACGCCGCAGTCAGCGGTATCAGCAGCAGAAAAAAGGCCCGGTCGAGAAGTTTCCGGCGAGCGCCTTCAGACATTCCGTTCGAAGCGTTGGATGCACAACTCCTTCGAAAGTGGCGAGCAGAGGACCAGGTAGTGTTCGTCGCGACTGGAGCGGTTGTCCTCGCGCCAGTCGGAGTAGTGGAGGCGGAGACCGATGACGCTTTCGGCGCAGGGTGGGCGCTCATATCTCTCCTGAAACTGACGTTGGCGAACACTGAGAGCGATCAGTTCCTCGGTAACCGGAAAGGAGCGCAGTTCGTTGGGCGGAGCGATGAACCCGGCCAGTGGTCGCTCGATGGCAAGATGCTCCTCGCCGCGCACCCACAGGTGATACCCGGCAAGCCGGAAGGAACGCTCGCCGTCGTTCCACACATCGACTGCAATCTGCGGCCACGGGACCGTGTCGTAGTAGTATTTCCCATTCTCGGGAAGATCGTGCCGGTAGGTGATGGAGAGCGGCCGGCGCTGGAAGCGGGCGCCGGATTCGGTCCGAATGCCCATTCAGAACCGCGGCTGCACGGTCATCCGCGCCTCCCACTGCTCCCGCTGCAGCGCAATGGCCGCCTCGGCTGCCGCCAGCGAGCGCCGCGAAACATGCAGATAGGTCAGCGTGACCATCGCGGTGGTCACCGCGGCAAAGAAGCTGAGCAGGGCGCCAAATGCCAGCGCGAACGTGTCGCCGCGGCGGTGCCAGGCGAGCAGGAACAGGACGGTCAGTCCGACGCAGATCAGGACCAGCGCCACCAGCGCCAGAAACCGCAGCCTTAGCTGCGTCAGGATCATGCGCGCCAGGAGCCGATGCCGTGTCATGCTGCAGTTCGCCTTCCCGGATCTTTACCTCAGTCATTGCGCGAAATACGCCAGCAGGACGACCGCGAACAGGCCGGTAAAATGCGCGACAAGGCCGATGATGAACGCCCGCAGATGCTTATCGGCACGAAAGGTTAAAGTCATGAGCAGACCGTACAGGGGGAACTGCGCAAACAACACCCACTGGGAAAGGGTACTGACCAGAGCGGCGGGGAACTGCAATGCGGGACTGCGTACCACCACTACCCAGGGATAGAGCAGCGCAAAGGCCTTCGGCCCTTCCAGGGCCAGAACGCTCGCGGCGCGGACGGTAAAAGGCGTAATGGCACAGCAGACGATGAGAGGCCAGAAAGATTTCCAGCCGCCACGGGCGGAGCTCTTCTTCTTACCGGTGCGTCTTTTACGCGACTCCACGACCGCGGATGAAGGCATGACTTGAGAATACTCCGGCAGCATACGAGGAAAACGGATGCCGGAATCTCGTGGGTTACGTCTGTAAGATCCCCGGGTTAAATTTCGCCACTTCGGGGTTCAGCGAGGCAGCCTCAAGCGCCAGCAACAACGCTTCGCGCGTCTGCGCCGGATCGATAATGGCGTCCACCCACAGCCGCGCCGCGGCGTAGCGGCAGTCCGTCTGCGTATCGTACGTGGTCTTGATGGATGCCAGCAGCTCCTGCTTCTCCTCGTCGCTGAGCTTGCGCCCATCTCGCTCCAGTTGACGGATGCGAATCTCCACCAGGGTATTGGCTGCCGAGTCGCCGCTCATGACCGCATAACGGGCCGTGGGCCAGGCAAAGATAAAGCGCGGGTCATACGCTTTCCCGCACATGGCGTAATTGCCGGCTCCGAAGCTGCCCCCAACGATCACTGAAATCTTCGGCACCACCGAGTTCGCAACTGCCGTCACCATCTTCGCGCCCGAGCGGATGATGCCGCTCCACTCGGCATCGCGCCCTACCATAAAGCCGTTTACGTCATGCAGGAAGATCAGCGGGATCAGGTTCTGGTTGCAGTCCATGATGAAGCGCGCGGCTTTGTCCGCGCTCTCCGCGTAAATCACGCCGCCGAACTCGATGCGTTTTTCCCCGGAGTGGCTGGTCTGGGGCTGCGGCAGCTTCTGGTTCGCCACGATGCCCACCGCGTAGCCGCCGATCCGCGCATAGCCGCAAAGTAAAGTGCGGCCGTATCCAGGGCGGTACTCGTCGAATTCGCTGCGGTCGGCTAGGCGGCCGATGATCTCGTGCATGTCGTAGCTGTTTACCGCAGCCTTGGCTGTTGCCGGATCGAGCAGCGCATACAGATCGCTGGCAGCGTGGCGGGGGGCGTCCTTCTCGGGGTCATACGCAGCGTGATCGAAGGGCGCCCGCGGCGAGTGGCCCCATTTGGCCACCAGCGACCGCAGCCGCGCGATGCAGAGATGGTCGTTGGGCTCCTTGAAATCCACCGTTCCCGAGATCTCCGCGTGCATCGTCGCGCCGCCCAGTTCCTCCGCCGAATACTTCTGGCCGATCGCCGCCTGGACCAGCGCGGGCCCGGCCAGGAACAATCCGCTCCCCTCGGTCATCAGCACCTGGTCGGTCATCACCGGCAGATACGCTCCGCCCGCAACGCACATCCCCATAATCGCCGTGATCTGCGGAATGCCCATGGCCGACATCACTGCGTTGTTGCGAAAAATGCGCCCGAAATCGTCCTGATCGGGAAAGACGTCTTCCTGGAGGGGCAGAAAAATACCCGCGGAATCGACCAGATAGAGCGTGGGAATGCGATTCTCCATCGCGATATGCTGCGCCCGCAGAACTTTCTTCGCAGTCATGGGAAAGAACGCGCCGGCCTTCACCGTCGCATCGTTGGCGACAATCATGCACAGCCGCCCGGCGACCCGTCCCAGCCCCGTCACCACGCCGGCAGCCGGAGCCCCGCCCCACTCCTCGTACATCTCGAAGGCGGCGAACAGAGCCAGCTCGAAGAAGTCGGTTCCGGGATCGAGCAGCAAATCGAGACGTTCCCTCGTCGTCAGCCGCTGTTTGGCGTGCTGCGCGTCGACGGCCTTCGACCCGCCGCCCCGGCGCAGCTCGGCCTCCTGCTCGCGGATGAGCGCGAGCAGCTTCCCCATATTTTGACCGTTGCTGATGGCGCGGGGATGGTTCGGATCCAGCTTTGAAGCAAGCTGATTCCGGAGGCGCGGCACTTCTGCGGTATTCGTTTCACTCATGCAGGAACGTGGCCTGGAAAACTCGTCAGCATACCACGCCGCATGGATGGGGACCAGGCCGCCTTCGGTTATCCGGGGCGTCTGGGCGGTGCGTTAATCTCCCGCGCCCCATCTTCCTCAGTGCGTGGCCGCCAGGCTGGTTGCCACCGTGGGATCGGTACCCGTCGTCGCGGTCGTGAATTTCTCCAGCGCCCCGGCCGTGCTCCCGTTGAACTGAAAGATCTCCAGATCAGGACTGCCCCCGGAGCAGACGACGGCGATATACGTGTCGGTCTTGTCCTCGACCATAGCCACGGGCAGGCTGCCCGTCGCGAAGGGCGAGCCGGTGATGGCCGTAAGAGCCCCGGTGCTGCTCAGCAGAAAGGCGCTGATGTTGTTCTGGGTGCGGTTGGCAACATAGACATAGCTGCCGGTGGAATCCACCAGCACCGCATACGCGCCGGTTCCCGTCTTCACCGGTGAGGTGGAAAGCTCGGTAAGCACGCCGCTGCTGGATATCGACATCACCCGCACCGCGCCAATGCCCGTCTCCGCAGCAAACAGGTAACTGCCCGAGGGCGCAACGGCCATCCCATAATCGGCATCGCCGTTTTGTTTCGGATTGAGCACGCCGTTGACCTGGGCCAGATCTCCGTTTGAGGAGTCGAAACTCAGGGTGTAGATTCCTCCTGCGCCGCACGAGACAAACACGAAGTTGTCGTTCGGTGTGATCTCGAGGTCGGTTGCCGGATTGCTCGCATTCAGCGCTACCACCGAAGAACTAATCGAGGTGAGAGCGCCCCCGTTGCCAATCTGGAAAACATACGCTTCGCCGGCAAAGGCGTCGGCGCCAATCAGCCAGTTCCCGGTGGAATCCACGCGCAGCACCGAGGGCGCCACGCCGGTAGCAACCGGGGCGCCCCCGTTCCCCAGGCTGATGGCTCCGTCTGAAGCGATGGTAAAGACATAAATGCCGCCGGCATCGCTCCCCATGTAGAGGTAAGTATCGTCAGGGGTAATGGCGAGCGCGGTGGGCTCCAGGCTGAGCTGCCACGGCGACCCTGGAATCACGCTGAGAGCGCTGTTGGCGATCGAGAATCCGGCTACGGTCGGCGGATTCGTGCCCAGGTTGCCGGCATACAGGTAGTTGCCGCTGGTGCCGCCCGTTCCTCCACCTCCGCTGCCACCGGTCTGGGGCGGAAAGAACTTGCCGCAGCCCGCGAGAACGATAGTAGGAACCAAACCGCCGAGCAGAAAGATCCGCCTCGGGCAAAATATCCGAAGCGCCAGATGCAGCCAAACGCGGCATGCTCCCCGCCCGCGGAACAAAAACCTCCCTAATAGCATTCCTGACCTCAAACCTATCGTATCGGTGCCCATCGCTGTATCCAAACAGACGTAACCTGGGGCTTCCGCGCTCCTGGGTGGCCTCGAAGATTTTCATCGGGCGCATCCTGGCCGGCTCGGCAGGGTGCAGTTACGCTGCCGCGATTCGTTCCAGTTGCTCCAGGTGGTTGAGATCGTGGCCTGCCATGGTTTCCACGATGGTGGCGAAGGTCATGGTGCCGCGCTCGGGATGCGTGACCGGTTTGGCGGCGTGCGACGGCAGAGCCGTCTCAATCAGCAGCAAATTCCAGCGGCGCAGGGCAGTGAAAGCGCCCAGCGCCGCCGGTGCGGAGAAGCTGCTGTAAAGCGCAGCCCACCGATCCTGATCGAAGGGCTGGATCGTGTGATGATCCTCGGCCAGCGTCTGGCGCAGACGAAAGGCGAAGACCATTTCGCAGTCCGCCAGGTGGCACAGGATATCGCGTGCACTCCACTTGCCGGGAGCCGGTGCGACAGTAATTCTTGCGGCGCCGATCGCCTGGGCCAGAAACTGGAGCCGGCCTGCGGTCGTGTCCAGAATGGCCAGGGGCTGCTGGCCGTTGAGGTATCCGGCGTAAGGATTGAGTGTGCCAGCGGCAGCGGACATCCCCGGTCCTCCTTTGCGGGCGCGGTGCCCGGCGCCTTGCGCGTTCGGCGCTGAGCCCATGCTACAGAATCTCCGTCCGGCTTCGTGTGAGAGTATTCCACAGTGCGGGCGGCGCAGGAAAGTGAGCTGGCGCTGACGGGGCCCCGGCGCTGCTCCCCGGCTTTGCATGAGACATCGCTTCAGCCGCAAACTCCGCTCGTGGCTTCCCGCATCCTATGGCCCGTGCCGACAACTATGGAAGAACCACCCACGACCGCTTTGGGAATGAAGCAGTGCATCGAACACACGGTTGCGCAGGAGGCCCGCGCGCCGCTTTCGACTTATCGCGTGCAGCTGCACTCCGGGTTCACTTTCGCGGATGCAACGCGCATCGTTCCATATCTGAAGGAGCTGGGCATCGGCGATTTTTATGCTTCGCCCATCTTCGAAGCGCGCCCCGGCAGCATGCACGGATACGATGTCACGCGCCATGATCGCCTCAATCCCGAATTGGGTGGCGACGAAGGCTTTGGCCCCTTCGCCGCGAAGCTGCGCGAGGCCGGCATGGGGCTCCTGCTGGATATAGTGCCCAATCACATGGGAGTCGGCAACGACTCCGTGTGGTGGCAGGACGTCCTCGAGAACGGCCGTGCCTCCGAGTACGCCAGCTACTTCGATATTGACTGGAACCCGCTGAATCCCGATATGAAGGACAAGCTGCTGCTGCCGATCCTCGGCTGCCAGTATGGCGAAGAGCTGGAGGCGAAGCGCATTCAGGTTGTTCTGGAGGACGGATATCTGCGCATTCGCTACTACGACTACCTGATTCCCCTTGCGCCTCGTTCCATTCCGGCAATCTTTCCTCATGAGGAACTCGACGAGCTGGGCGTGCCGCAATCGTTTCGCGATCTGCTGCGGGAAACGGCGCATATCCCTCCGCACGAAACCACCGATCCGGCGCTGGCCGCGCAGCGCCGCGATCAACTCGCCGAGCTGCGGCCGCGGCTGCGCGCCGCTTTGCAGAGCGAAGAGATGCAACCGGTGCTGGCGCGTGCTCTGGAGCGAATCAATGGCGTGAAGGGCGATCCACACAGCTTCGACCGGCTGCACGATTTGCTGGAACAGCAGCCGTGGCGTCTGGCCTACTGGCGCGTCTCCGCCGAGGAGATCAATTACCGGCGTTTCTTCGACATCAACGACCTGGTGGGTCTGCGAATGGAGAAGGCGGAAGTTTTTGCCGAGACCCACTGCCTGATTCGCAAGCTGCTGGCTCGCGGAGCAGTGACGGGGTTGCGCATCGACCACTGCGACGGCATGTTCGACCCTCGGCAGTACCTGATCCGTCTGCAGCTGCTCTACATCGCCAGCCAGTGCGGGGGAGAAACAGCCCGGAGCGCCACGGCGCCGAACGGCATTGAACTGGAGATTCGCGACAATCTGCGCGGCCACGACTGGGTGAGTGCGCACGGGCCGCTGTATGTGGTGGTGGAAAAAATCCTGGGGCCCAGGGAAACGCTGCCGCGCGAATGGCCGGTGCAGGGAACTTCGGGCTACGATTTCGTCTACTTCGGCAATCAGATTTTCATTCGTGGCGACAACCGGGCTCGCTTCACCAATTTCTATACCTCGATCACCGGCCAATACGCTAATCCCGAAGACATTGTTTATCAGTCCAAGCTGAGAGTGATGCGCAACGCACTGTCGAGTGAGGTCTATGTGCTCGCCACGCTCTTCAGCAGGCTGGCAGCCGCGAATCGTCGCGCGCGCGACTTCACCGACGATCTCCTGGAGGCGGCGATCCGGGAGACCATCGCGTGTTTTCCCGTCTATCGAACCTATACCGACGACCGCGGCCACTACACCGAGCATGATCGTGCATTTATCCGTCAGGCGATCGGGCGCGCGAAGCAGCGCAATCGCGAAATGGACGCATCGGTCTTCGACTTTCTCCAGGAGACGCTTTTTCTGCACGGGAAGAGCGGCGAGGAAATCGACCGAAATGAGCTGTATTTCGCGCTCAAATTTCAGCAACTGACCGGCCCGGTGATGGCTAAAGGTGTCGAGGACACAACCTTTTACGTGTACAACCGTTTTATCTCCTCGAATGACGTGGGCAGCCATGCGGACGCTTTCGGAATTGAGCCCGAGCTGTTCCACGGGTCGAATCGCGAACGGCTGCGGTGGTCGCCGGACGCGATGCTGGCCACCTCGACGCATGACACCAAGCGCAGCGAAGACGTTCGCAACCGGCTGAATGTCATCTCAGAGATGACGTATGTGTGGCCATCCCACGTGCGCCGCTGGATGCGGATGAACGCGAAATTCAAGCGTACCCTGGAAGATGGCCGCGTCGCTCCGGATGCCAACGAGGAATATTTCCTCTATCAGACGCTGGTGGGTGCTTGGCCGTGGGTAATGAATTCCGTAGAGGAGCGGCAGCAGTTTCTGGAGCGTATTCAGCAGTACATGACCAAAGCGCTCAGCGAGGCCAAGGTCAACCTCAGCTGGACTAACCCGAATCCAGCCTACGTGGATGCCGTCCACAACTTCATCCGCAATATCGTTATGCCGGATCGCCGCGGGGCCGATCCCCGTTTCGTGCAGACCCTGAACGAAATCCTGCCGGAGTTGAAGCTGTTCGGAGCCGTCAACTCGCTTTCCCAGGTCATCCTGAAAATTGCGTCACCCGGCGTGCCGGATTTCTATCAGGGCACGGAGATGTGGGACCTCAGCCTGGTCGATCCCGACAACCGCCGGCCGGTGGATTACGATACGCGCCGGAACGCGCTGCAGGCGCTGCGGGAGCAGGCAGCCCGCGAGGGAGAGCTGGCCGTGTCCCGCGCTGTGCTCGAGAGTCTTGAAGACGGACGGGTGAAGCTGTGGACCGTTCACCGCGCGCTGCAGCTGCGGAATCGGATGGCGGATGTCTTTCGCCGCGGTGAATATGTGCCGGTGGAAGTGACAAAAGACTCCGCAGAGCACGTAATTTCCTTCACCAGGGGCCCCGGCGTGCTCGCCGTTGTCCCGCGCTTTACGTACACGCTGATGGAGGGGAAGGCCAGACTGGCGTTGGCGAGCGCATGGGGACGAGGCGAACTGCTCGTGCCCCACATGGCCGGCAGGATGCTTCGCAATGCTTTCACCGGCGAACAGGTCCGCGTCAGCGATGAAGGCGGGCTGCCGCTGCGCGAGGTCTTCGCGGAGTTTCCGGTCGGGCTGTTCTCCGCAGAATAAACTGGCTCTATGCCTGAGGTTGAGGTTCAGCCTGATCGCGGTCGCTCACCTCAGCCAGGTTGGCAAGTTTTTCAGCCAGCGGAGTCGTCAGCATGCCTTCCGGGCAGCGCCAGCCCCAGTTTCCTTTGGGGCGCGATGGCACGTTCATCCGCGCTTCGCTGCCCAGGTCGAGAACGTCCTGAAGAGGGAATACGCAAATATCCGCAACCGAGGTCGAGACGGCTCGCATCAGCGGCCACGTAACGCTTTCCTCGTCGCTCTGCACGTAGGCATGCACCGCCGCCTTCTCCACCGCACTCGCGCCCGTCTCCCACCATCCTCGAGTCGTGTCGTTGTCGTGGGTTCCGGTATACGCCACCGTGTTGGTGACGTATCGGTGGGGCAGGTGGATGTGCGCGCCGCGCGCCGAGAATCCAAACTGGATGACCTTCATGCCGGGAAGCTGAAACTGCTCGCGCAGGGCGTCGACTTCCTTCGTGATCATGCCCAGATCTTCGGCGATGAACGGCAGATGCCCCAGTTCTTCCTGCATGCGGCGGAAGAGCGCTGCGCCTGCAGCCTTCACCCACTTGCCGTTGACCGCCGTCTCATCGCTGCCCGGGATCGCCCAGTACGCCTCAAAGCCGCGGAAGTGATCGAGCCGGATGATGTCATACAAAGAGTGCGCGCGACGGATGCGATCGATCCACCACGCGAAGCCGTCGTGCTGCAGAATCTCCCACTTGTAGAGCGGATTGCCCCAGCGCTGCCCGGTCTCGGAAAAATAATCTGGCGGGACTCCGGCCACGCGGATCGGCGACAGGTCCTTATTCAGCTCGAACAGCTCCGGATGTGTCCACACGTCAGCGCTGTCGTAATTCACGAAGATCGCCACATCTCCGATAAAGCGGATGTCCCGCGCCGCACAGTATTCGCGCAGAGCGCGCCATTGCTCGTCGAAGGCGAACTGGATTGCCCTGGCTACGGCCAGCTCCTCCGCATGTTCGCCGCGGAGCTGCTCCAGCGCCTCAGGTTTTCGGTGCTTGACCGGGTCCGGCCACTGGTTCCAGGAGGCGTAATCGAATTCACGTCGCAGCGTTGTGTAAAGCGCCCACGAATCCAGCCACGTGGCGTTCTCGCGGCAATAATTCTCAAAGCGTATCCACTCTGCCTCGTTCTGCTGGTGCACAAAATTCCGCGCCGCCTCTTCGATCAGCGGAAGCTTCCTGGCCGATACTTCTTCATAGTCCACGTCGCCGGAGTGCCCCGGCAGGCCCGCAATGCGTTCTCCCGCGATCCAGCCCCGGTCAGAGAGGTACTCCAGCGATATCAGGAGAGGATTGCCCGCAAAGGCAGACAGAGCGGCGTACGGAGAATTGCCATAGCCGGTCGGACCCAGCGGAAGAACCTGCCACAGGCGCTGCCTGCTCGCCGCGAGAAAATCGGCGAAGGCGTAGGCAGCCGGTCCCAGATCGCCGATCCCTCCATATGAAGGCAGAGATGAGACGTGCAGCAGGAGGCCCGAGGAACGCTCAAATGGCATGAATCCGTCCCGTGTGAGGTGGATGAAAGAAAAAGCCCGTGCTTCGAGAAGATTCGAAAAGCACGGGCCCCGGTTGCTTTCGGAATACGGTTGCTTTCCGAATCGATTCTAGCTTCTGCCGAACGGTGTCGGCTGCTGCATCTTACGGTTCAGCAGAATCCGTTGATCCTTCTCGTAACTCTGCATCAGGTTGTTGACAAAGACTTCATACGCCTGATCGCGCCGCTGGTTCAGCTGCGCATCGCGGGTCGAATCGAAGTTCTTCGCCACCTCATCGGCGGATGGCTGCTGCTTCTGCACCAGCCTTGCCACCACACCGGTGTGCCCGTCGTTGATGGGCCCGCTGATCTGGTCGACATTCAGATCGAACAGCGAAGGCGCGGCGCTCGAAAGCTGTCCAACGTCCGGTACCTGCTGATCCCGTCCCACCAAATCGCTGGTCTTCATGGTGGCGCCCACTTCCTTAGCGGCTTTGGCCAGATCGTTCTCGGCGTGCGCGCGGTCGGCGAGCTCATTGGTCTTGCGGGCCAGCAGCGACGTCACCTGCTGCTCGCGGAAGTCGTCAAGCACATGCGATTTGTACTCGTCGAAGGTCGGAGTGTGCGCCGGCTTTACGTCCGCCACCTGGAATACCGCATAACCGCCCTCACCCGTAGTGGACACCTGAGGGCCGCTCTTCGGCTGCGCAGCAAACGCCGCGGCCAGCAGCTTCGAACTGTCGTCCATCCCGGACAGGTTCGATCCCGCCGAAACGTAGTCGCTGGTCACTACCTGCAGATGATGCGCCGCCGCGGCTGCCGCCAGCCCGGACTTACGAGCTTCCGCCGCGAGCTGCTGCGCCAGAGCCTGCTCCGCCTGCGCTTCCTTTTGTTTGGTGAGGATGTCGACGATCGAGTTCTTCACCTCGTCCAGCGGCTTGGTGTGCGCGCTCTGCTTATCCTCGGTCTGGATGATGTGGTAACCGAACTTGGTGCGCACCAGGCCCGAAATCTGTCCAGGCTGCAGTGAGAAGGCAGCCGCATCGAACTCGGGCACCGTGACGCCGTGCTTGATCCAGCCCAGTTCGCCGCCCTGGTCCTTGCTGCCCGGGTCATCGGAGTTCTTCTTCGCCAGCTCGGCGAAGTCCTTGCCGTTGTCTTTGTGCAGCTGGTCCAGGATGCCCTGTGCCTTCGCCTTTGCCTTGGCGTCAGCGTCGGCCCCGGCGCTGGCATCGACCGAGATCAGGATGTGCCGTACTTTGACCTGATCGTCGACTTTGAAGTTCTGCTGGTTCTGCTGGTAGTACTGCTGCACCTCGGCATCGGTCACCTGTGGCTTGCCGCCCGGCAGTTCCTTGTCCGTAAAGGCGATGTACTGGATCTTTCGCGTCTCCGGATCCGCGTTCTGATACTTCGCCGCATTCTGCTTGAAGTAGGTCTCGAGCTCAGCATCAGTCGGATTAATGGTCTTGCGCAGGTCGTCCGCGCTCAGCACCGCGTAATCGAACTTGATCTTCGTCGCCTGCTTCAGATAGGAATCGCGGACTTCAGTCTGGGAAATGATTACGCCGCCTGTGATCAGGTCGCGCAGCCGATCCGAGACAATCTGCTTCTTGATCTCGCCTTCAAATTTGTCCGTCGACATGCCGAAGTTGTCGGAAACCAGCTGCGCGTACTGCTCATCCCCGATGTACTGCCCATGCGGAAAGAGCACCTGGCCCCACATGCCGGTGTGCAGAAAGCGCCGCACGTCCTCGTCCGTGGCCCGGATGCCGAGCCGATGCGCTTCGTCTTCCAGAATCTGCTGCTGGATGACCACCTGCGCGGCCTGCTGCATCACCATCGGCATCAGCATGTCCGGGATCTGCTGGCCTCGCATCATGCGCTTTGCCACCATCTGCACTTCCGTGGTGGAAATGCGGTCCTCGACCGGCAGGAACCGGCCCAGAAATCCGCCATGCCGGATGCTGGCGTAGGTATCGGAAGAGCTCGCCGAGTCATTGAACATGCCCGGTACGAGGAAGATCACCATCAGCACGCACGTGACGCCGATGATGACCATGAAGATGGCTTTGGTGAAGCGGGTGTCTTTCTGAAGGAAGCGAATCATGGGATGAGTTGAAAGCCTTTTCTGTCCGAGCACTCTGGCAGGCCTCCGACCAGCGGACAGGCACGCGCAGAGGGGATTTCCCGTTGCGGTGGGACTCTTACCAGTATAAACGTTGAGCGCCTCTAATCGCCCGGGACGTGGTCCCGGCAGCGCCCCCAGTTGGCAATCAGCGCATGCACCACCGGGCTCCCGACCCGCCAGGCCGCTTCCAGCGCCGGAATCCCGCCGATGTACGGCGCGGTAATGGACTCAGCGGCCGTGTGGCCAGGCGCCTGCATCGAGTAGTTGGACCCGGTGCGCAGGACCATAAAACGACGGAAATCAGCGCGATGCATCTGGTCCAGCCGCTCGAGCGCTTCGGCAATGCCGGAATCTTCCATGTCCGTCATCACGAAACGGCCCTGGCCGTGGGTGTGGATCCGTACCCAGTCTTCAGCCCATTGGGTGAGGATGCGCCCGTGCCAGTAGGAGTCGGAGGCCAGCGTGTCGCCCTCCAGAACGAAAGGCGGCCGTTGTGCGTTGGGATAGCCGGTGAACGTGGCGCGGAACTGCGTCAGCTCCGGCGTATCCATCAGGGCGACATTCCGGGTCAGGTGGAAGGCCCAGTCCGCCAGGCCGGGATTGAGGGCATAAGCCCGTGGTTCCGTGCCCCACACCCGGGCCGGATCGGGCGCTTCATCGGCCCGCAGCGCTCCAATCGCAAATATCCCGTAGGGCCAGTCCGGCGGAGCTTCGCGCGAATCCATCTCCTGGCGAATGTCCGTCACAATCCACTTTGCCCATGCAGCCGACCCCACTGAGGCCACGTTCGGATCGACGCCCCCGATCCCCGCCAGCAGCCAGTATGCATGCGTCAGATCGAAGCGCGGATCGAGCCCCAGCGCCATAATCGAAGTCGCCGAGGGACCGATGGTCATCCCCGTAACCACGCCCAGGATCGATCCGTCGGCGTTGGTACGGAGGTCATGTACGCCCCCCGGAAAGGGTAGTTGGCGATCGAGGTGCTCGCGCTCCACCCAGTACTGGAATTCTCCCGGGCGATCTCCGGAATCCTCGCCCACTTCAAATGTCGTGAGTATCACAACCCGGACGGCGACAGGGCCGGCCGGATTCGGCGCCGCCTTCTGTGCTTCGCTCTGCGTGCCGGGCTGCGCAGCACAGCGCAGCATGAAGCAGCAAAGACACGTCAGAGACACGAGGAGCGGAGCGAATCGCCGCATGCGTTCTGGATTCCTGAATGTGGGGTTGACGTCAGGCCCAGACTAGCAGACGCCAGCCATCAGGAATCCGCGGTGGCTGGGCGCCGCGCTTAATCAAAGGTGATCATCAGCTCGCCGAACCGGGAGAAGCTCACCCGCACCTTCGATCCGGACGTCGCATACGTCTTGCCCGACCAGCTTCCGGTGGTGATCCAGTCGCCCTTGCGCAGGCCGCCCGTGCGCGCCGTTCCTTCGTTGGCCAACCACACCACCAGGCGCAGCAGATCGGTTCCGGCGCTGTTCGAAGCGGTGCCCTCGAAACGAACTTGCCCGTCTACGCAAACCGTTACCGATTCATCGGCGAAATCGGCCGACCGCCAGCCGGCGAAGGCTGGTCCGTAGGCAAAGCCGCCGTTCGACTGCAGATCGCCGATCACGGAGAAGCGGTCAGCCTTGTCCGGATCATTGAAAGCCGATTCCAGCAGCTCGATGGCGGGGTGTGCACTGGCAATGGCGTCGACAACCTCGTCGCGGGTGTAGGCCTCGCTGCGCGCCGGCAGATCCTTCCCCATCAGGAAAGCAATCTCCGCCTCCACCCCGCACAACCGCCGCAAGTCGCGGCTCACTCGCTCACCCGACGGGATATATCCGCCCCACAGCGGCATGGCCGAGTAAAGCGGCGTGGCCTCCGCCGACGGCGCGCCGACCTTCCAGCCGCCGATGGGCGAAAAGGCCATGGCCACCATGTCCTGCAAAGCGTAGGCCTCGTTGAGGGTGCGGGGGCGCAGATCCTCAGGAAGGTCCGGCATCGGCCTGGTCTCGCGGCGGGCGCGCAGCAGCAGTTCGGCGGCGCGGTACATGCGGTCGTGTTCTAGTCCGGATACGGTGGAATTCTGCTGCCTGGCAGTTGTAACCATTTTCGTCTCCTTTGCTCTTATAAGTGAGACGCAGAAAGGAATGCCTGCGACGGATTCCCGGCCTGCGCGTCGAAGCAGTGACGGAGTAAATTAGTAGGTTCAACCCATGTTGATTCGAAAAAAAGGCGATATCCCCTCGTCGGAAATCACCCCGAAAAACGTATATATGAGCCGGCGTGCCCTGATGGCCGGCGCTGTGGCGGGTGTTGCGGCAGCGGCGGGGGAGCGGCTCCTTCGCGGAGTTTACCCTGGCCGAGTGGACGCGGCGGAGAAGCTGAATACGGTGAACAGCCCGCTTTCTACCCCCGGCCTGACCCCCACCTCCTTTGAGAACATCACCCACTACAACAACTTCTACGAGTTTGGCGTCAACAAGGACGATCCGGCCAAAAATGCCGGGCGGTTGAAGACTCGGCCGTGGACCATAAAAGTGGAAGGCGAGGTGAAGCAGCCAAAAACCTTTGACATCGACGCCCTGATGAAGCTGCGCCCCCTCGAAGATCGCGTCTACCGGTTTCGCTGCGTCGAGGCCTGGAGCATGGTGATCCCGTGGGTGGGATATTCGCTTTCCGAGTTCATCAACGCCTGTGAGCCGCTGAGCACCGCCCAATATGTGCAATTTATCTCTCTGGCCGACGCAAAGCAGGAGCTGCTTCCCTGGAACTCCGGTATCCAGTGGCCCTACTCCGAGGGTCTGCGTATGGACGAGGCTATGAATCCGCTGACTCTGCTCACCTTCGGCCTCTATGGTGAGGTGCTGCCGAACCAGGATGGCGCTCCGGTGCGTGTCGTGGTTCCCTGGAAGTATGGCTTCAAATCGGCGAAGTCCATTGTCAAGGTGAAATTCGTCAAGAAGCAGCCCGTGACCACCTGGAACGAGATGGCCCCCATGGAATATGGCTTCTACTCGAACGTGAACCCCAACGTGGACCATCCACGCTGGAGCCAGAAGCGCGAGCGCGTCATCGGCGCGCCGATCTTCCACCAGCTGCAGCCCACCCTGATGTTCAACGGCTACGGCGACCAGGTCGCGAAGCTCTACACAGGCATGGACCTGAAGAAGAACTTCTAAGGCCCTGAGGGATGAGTCGCCGCTCCATCATCATTCTCAAGGTCTTCGCGCATCTGGCGTGCTTGGGCCCCATTGCGTGGCTGCTGTGGCATCTGTGGCTCTCCACTACCAGCGATCCCAATGCGCTGGGTCCCGATCCCACCCACACCGTCACCTTTTTCACCGGGCGCGGCACGCTGCGCCTCCTCGTCATCAGCCTCGCCATCACCCCGGTGCGGCGGCTCATCCCCAAACTGGGCTGGCTCATTCGCTTCCGCCGCATGCTGGGCCTTTACGCCTTCTTCTATGCCTGCCTGCACCTGATGACCTACGTCTGGCTCTATGCCGGCTTTAGCTGGTCGGCCATGGTTGACGACATCAGCCAGCGCCGCTTCATCGTGGCGGGGATGACCGCCTGGCTGCTGCTCCTCCCGCTGGCGCTCACCTCCACCACCTCGTCCATCCGCAAGCTGGGCGGCAAAAACTGGAACCGCCTGCACCGGCTGGCGTATCTGGCCGCCATCGCCGGGGTGATCCACTACTGGTGGGGCGTCAAATCGGGGGTGCGCACGCCGCTGGAGATCACCGTGGTCCTGGCGGTACTGCTGCTGGCGCGGCCCCTGCTGGCCCGGCGCGCCGCGGCGGCCAGGGGAACTCCCGCCCGGGGCATTGCCGTCGGCTAAACGGGCGCCGATCACAGACCCTCGTCCCGACCATGCCCGATAATGGACCCGTGTCCTCCACCCCCCAGGCTGCCCAGGGGCTGCCCTCGCTGCACGAATTCTTCGCCCCCGGCGGTGTGTTATCGCGCTCGCAGCTGCCTTATGAATTTCGGCGCGGTCAGCTGGAGATGGCCCAGGCCGTCGAACGTGCCCTCGGCGAGAATCGGCACCTGATCGTCGAAGCCGGTACGGGAACGGGCAAAACCCTGGCCTATCTGCTGCCCGCATTGCGCATCTGCGCCGCCACAGGCCGCCGCGTCATCATCTCCACCGGCACAAAAAACCTGCAGGAGCAGCTCTTTTTCAAAGACGTCCCGTTCCTCGAGTCGCTGCTCGGTCCCCTGCGCGTCTGCTATATGAAAGGCCGCGCCAACTACCTCTGCCGGCACAAGCTGTTTGCCCTGCGCAGCCAGCCCATCCTCTCCGGCTTCGAAGAGATCTCCCAGTACCACGCCATCGCCGAATGGGAAAAGACCACCGAGACCGGCGACCGCGTCGAGATTGACGACCTGCCCGAGACCAGCGCCCTCTGGGCCAAGCTCGATGCCCGCAGCGAGGCCTGCCTCGGCCAGACCTGTCCCGACTACGGCCGCTGCTTCATCACCGAAATGCGCCGCCGCGCCGCCGAAAGCGACGTCGTCATTGTCAACCACCATCTCTTCTTTGCCGATATGGCCGTCCGCCAGCAGGCGGCCGGTGCACCCGACGCCGGTGTCCTGCCCGAAGCCGCGGTCGTCATCTTCGACGAAGCGCATGAGCTGGAGGACGTGGCCTCCAGCTACTTCGGCATCGGCCTCAGCAACGTGAAATTCGAGGAACTGGCCCGCGATGTGGAGACGCTGCTGCGCTCGAAGCAGGAACTGAAGGCCGAAGTCGTAACCGCCGCGCAGATGATCCGCGAGCGGGCGCGCATGTTCTTCGGAGCGCTGCCCCTCAGCGCCAACAGCCGTGGCGGCGACGGCCGCATGCCCTTCCTCAACCGCGAAGAGTTCCTCGAAACCCAGGGCGACGTCTACCTGGGTGTGCTGAACGCGCTGCACCGGATGGAGGGCGAGCTGGAACGCCTGCGCGGTTCGGAAGAAGCCCAGCCCCTGCGCCGCCGCACCGGCATGGTGCGCGAGCAGCTGAAATTCCTCATGGAATCCGAGGACCGCAATACTGTCTTCTGGCTCGAGCGCCGCAGCGGCCGCCAGTCCAGCACCCACCTCCAGGCCACTCCCATCGACGTGTCCGAATTGCTGCGCGAGCTGCTCTTCCAGAATTACCCCAGCGTCGTGCTCACCTCGGCAACCCTGACCGTCCAGGGCGGCTTCACCCACATCCGTAAACGCCTCGGACTCGACGAAGCCCGCGAGCTGGTCGTCCCCTCCCACTTCAAATACGACCGTCAGGCCATCCTGTATCTGCCGCCGGAAATGCCCGATCCCCGCGAGCCAAACTTCCAGGACGAAGCGGCGAAGCGCATCCGCCGCATGCTCGACATCACCCGTGGCCGCGCCTTTTGCCTCTTCACCAGCTATCAGCAAATGCGCGAGCTCTATGAACGGCTGCTGGTGGAGGTAGGTTATCCGCTCCTGCTCCAGGGAACGGCTCCGCGCAAAGCCCTCCTCGAAGAATTTCGAATGACTCCCAACGCTGTGCTCTTCGGCACCTCGAGTTTCTGGCAGGGGGTGGATGTGCAGGGCGATGCGCTGAGCTGCGTCATCGTCGACCGCCTGCCCTTCGCCGTGCCCACCGACCCCGTCGTCCAGGCGCGGATGCGGGCCATCGAAGAAGCCGGGGGCAAGCCCTTCTTCGAATACCAGGTGCCTTCGGCGGTCATCACGCTCAAGCAGGGCTTCGGCCGCCTCATCCGCTCGCTCGACGATCGCGGCGTGCTCATGCTGCTCGACCCGCGGCTCGAACGCCAGCGCTACGGCCGCATCTTTCTGGAAAGCCTGCCGCCCTACCGCATCACCCAGAACATCGCCGACGTTGAAGCCTTCTTCGCCGGCTGATTTGCGCCCGATCTCGCCCACAAGCTTGACTCCGCGAAGCCCTGCGTGAAAGTGGAACTCCGCAATCGTATTGGCTACGATCCGCAAAAGCTGATCGAGTCGGTGCGCGGCCTTACCGGCCTTCGCTGATCGGGCATACCATAGAGCTGTGGCGCGGAATCTCTACATCCTGGCAGGGGTGCTGCTGCTCTTCGCGGCGATCTCGTTTGTCATGGCCATGACCGCGGGCCGGATGCAGCCGTCGCTTCCCGCGAATGGAACGCTGTGGAAGACGAGCGCCCTGTTTCTGGCCGTGGTTGGCCTGCTGGTCGCGCTGCTGGGCGTGATGACCGCGCTCTTCGAGCAGGTGGACCGCCGCACCGAGGAGCGCAACCTGCGCCGGCGCGACGGCCGCGGCTCCAGGCTGCGCAACCGCTAGAATTAAAGCAGGTCAGCATTTTTCGATTCTCAGGAACTTTGATCGCCTTATGTTTGAAGTCACAGTCGAGCGCGGATTTTCTTCCGGACACTATCTCCGCAACTACAAGGGGAAGTGCGAGAACCCGCATGGTCACAACTACAAGGTGCGCATCACGCTTTGCGGCGAGGCGCTGGACGCCGCGGGCCTCCTGCTGGATTTCCGCGACCTGAAGCACGTCATGCGGCCGGTCATCGATCGCATCGACCACCAGATGCTCAATGACCTCGAGCCCTTCACGGTTATCAACCCTTCGGCGGAGAACCTGGCAAAGTTCTTCTACGACGAGACCAATCGCCAACTCAGCGAGATGACCGGCGGCCGAGTCCGCGTGAAAGACTGCACCATCTACGAAACCGACACCACCACGGCGACTTACTACGAGTAACGGCCTTTGTACCTCATCGAAATCTACAAATCCGTCCAGGGCGAGTCCAGTTTTGCCGGCCGCCCCTGCATCTTTGTCCGCCTCGCCGGATGCAACCTGCGCTGCGCCTGGTGCGACTCGGAATATACATTCACCGGCGGTTACAAACTTAGCGAAGACCAGGTTGTCGAGGAAATTGAAAAGCTGGCGCCGGTGAAGCTGATCGAGTTTACCGGCGGCGAGCCGCTCCTGCAGGAGCGCGAAGTGATCCCGCTGATGGAGCGCCTTCTGGCATCTGGCTACGAGCTGATGATTGAAACCAGCGGCGAGCGTCCCCTGGATCGTGTGCCGCACGAGGTTCACAAGATCGTCGACGTTAAATGCCCCGGTTCCGGCGAGGCTGGCACCTTCCGCCTCTCCAATCTCGATCACCTCACCGCACGCGACGAGGTAAAGTTCGTCATCGCCAGCCGCGCCGACTACGACTTTGCCCGGTCCTTCATGCGGGAACACGCGCTCGAGACCCGCGTCGGCGCCGTTCTGCTTTCGCCCGCATTCACCAAAACTCCCACTCCCGAGCGCAGCACCGAAAACTGCATGCTCGATCCCCGCGAGCTGGTCGAGTGGATGCTGGCCGACGGCCTCTCCGCCCGCCTCAGCCTGCAGATTCACAAATATATCTGGGAGCCCCTGAAGAAGGGGGTTTGACGGCCTGCCGTCAGTGCCGCTTCTGCGCGTCGAGATACTTATCGAAGGGAATCTCAAAAAAGAACAGTTCGTTGCCGCTGGCATTGCGCAGCTCGCGCAGTACCAGCTTTGCCCCGTGCAGCGGATCGTTGCCCAGGCCATCCATGTCGTAGAAGAGGAACCCGGCACGCGTCGTGTGCGGCTCCACGGCCAGGGCAGCGTACTCGAACTGATTGAAGTCCTTCTCGATCTTCGGATCGGAGTCCTTGCCCTTGGTGTGAATCTTGATCGGGCCCACCGGAATATTGACCCCGCGGCTGTCCTTCGGTCTCACGCGCCGCTCGACGTCCTCGGGCTCGGCCGCCTGGATCCGGTCGCCGGCCGCACTGATGAAATAAATGCGCGCATCCTTCAGCGAGATAGGCGTATTGCCCTGGTTGGTGACGATGATGCGAATGGGCAGGAAGCGGTATTTCAGGTAATCCACCTGAAATACCTTGCACTTTTTCGGTGTGTCGAAGGGCTCGGCGGCGATAGCGACATTTTCCTTCGCGTGCACATCGACCGCCGGATAGTCCGTCGCGTCCCGCGCCGGAGGGGGGTCGTCCGATGCCTGCAGCGGCGCGGCCGCAAGCACGAAGAGAAGGGCGACAGTTATCAGAGAAGCGGCTCGCGGAAGAAGTTTGAGCGGGCGTGAGCGCATCGTCACCATTATCATCTTGGCTTATGACCACGGGAAAGCGGGATTGGTAAGCGGATGCTGATTCTGTACAGCTTTACCCTTCTGCTGGCATTGGTTTTGGGCAGCCCGTGGTGGCTGCTGCGCATGGCGACCAGCGGCAAGTACCGGGAGGGTCTGACGGAACGGCTCGGCCGCGTCCCGAAGCGAATCAGCTCGGCATTGGCGGATCACCCGGTAGTCTGGGTGCATGCCGTTTCTGTGGGCGAAGTGCTGGCCGCCAGCCACCTCATCGAAGAGCTCACGCAGAGGCTGTCCAGCGCAGCGCCGTTCGGCCATCAGGAGTGGCGGGTGATGATTTCCACCACCACGCGGACAGGCCAGAAACTCGCCCGCGAGCGGTTCGGCGCGGACCGTGTCTTTTATTTTCCTCTGGACTTCGCGTGGGCGGTGCGCGCCTGGCTGCACGCGCTTCAGCCGAGGATGCTGATTCTCCTCGAAACAGAGTTCTGGCCCCGCATGCTCGTCGAATGCCGCCGGGCCGGCATCCCGGTCGCCGTGGTCAACGCGCGCATCTCCGATCGTTCCTGGCCGCGCTACCGCCGTCTTGCGTTCATCTGGAGACGCCTGCTCGGCGGCCTGACGGCGGTGCTGGCCCAAAGCGAACTGGACGCTGAACGGCTGCGGGCCCTGGGTGCCGCGAAAGTCCGCGTAGCAGGCAATCTGAAATACGACGTGCGTGCGGTGAAGCCCGCTGCGATCCTCGCTCCCCTCCGGCAAAACCTTCCGTCCGGTATCCCGGTCCTGGTCTGCGGATCGACCCTGCCCGGCGAAGAAGAGTTGTTGCTCGACGCGCTCCCGTCTGGAGCGGTGACGATCCTCGCGCCGCGCCATCCTGAGCGCTTCAGCGACGTGGCTCAGCTGCTCCGCAAGCGTGGCCTGCGCTGGATGCGTCGTACGGAATGGGCGAATGCCCCGGTGAAGATTGAGCCTGGTACGGTCTTCCTGCTCGATTCCATCGGAGAACTGGCCTCGGTCTATTCGCTCGCCGATGCGGCCTTCGTCGGCGGAAGCCTGGTGCAGGCCGGGGGGCACAATCCGCTGGAGCCCGCGCAGTTCGGCATCCCCGTCCTGATGGGGCCGAGCTACGAAAATTTCCGCGCCATCGTAGACCGGCTGCGCGAGCAGAACGCCATCCGCATCGTGCAGCCCGACACTCTTTCCGCAGCGCTCACGGCGGCACTCGTGGGGGATCCGGAAATGCGTGCGATGGGCGCGCGCGCGCGGCAGGTATTTGCAAGCGAGTCGGGAGCGACCGAGCGCGCCCTCGAAGCCCTCCTGGCCATCGTCGGAGTTCCACGGTGAGCCGCGCTCTGTTGCCCCTCGTACCTCTCTACGCAGCTGCCGTAGCTGCGAAGAACCTCGCCTGGGATCGCCGCTGGATCAAGTCGAATCGGCTGCAGGGTCCGGTGATCAGCATCGGGAACCTGTCCGTGGGCGGATCCGGCAAAACGCCGCTGGTCATCCGACTCGCCGAATTGCTGAGCCAGCGCGGCATCGCTGTCGACGTCCTCTCGCGCGGCTATGGCCGCCACTCGACGTCCGCACTGCGCGTGCAGCCTGGCGGCGCCGTCGAGCAATACGGCGATGAGCCCCTGCTGATTGCGCAGGCAGCCGGCGTTCCTGTCTATGTCGCTGCGGATCGCTACCAGGCAGGTCTGCTGGCCGAGAGCCAGCCCGGCAATCCGAAGCTGCATCTGCTCGACGATGGCTTTCAGCATCGGCAGCTGGCGCGCAATGTGGACATCGTAGTCCTGCACCGCGGCGATTTCTCAGAGCAGTTGCTGCCGGCGGGGCGGCTGCGTGAAGGGTTCTCGTCGCTGCGACGGGCACAAATCCTGGTACTCCGCGCGGAAGACCGCGATCTGGAGCCGGACCTCCGCAGGCGTGGCTGTAACCAGCTGATCTGGTGGATGGAAAGGCGCCTGGAGATCTCTGCACCGCGCCCCGTCGTGGCCTTTTGCGCTATCGCCCGCCCCGAGGAGTTCGCCTCAGTCCTGCGGCGGGAAGGGTGTGCGGTTGCGGCTCTGCGAGCGTGGCGCGACCATCACCGCTTCACCCATGCCGATCTCGCCGAGCTGATCGAGTTGCGGCGGCAGCATGAGGCAGAGGCTTTCGTCACCACCGAAAAAGACCTGGTTCGCCTCTCGCCCGAGCAGCGGGGGATGCTCGAGAGTGCCGCTCCGCTGGAGGGTGCGCGTCTGCTGGTGCGGTTGGACGATGAGGCTGCCGCCATCGATCGGCTCCTGCAATTTTTGTCGGCGAATTGGCCGCAGTGGATGGACGGACAACGAAATGCCCCGTGAGAAAATGAGGAATTGTCAGCAACATCCCAGCCCCTGCGTCTGCTCGTCGTGCGCCTCGGCGCGATGGGAGACATTCTCCATTCCCTGCCTGCAATTACCGCGCTGCGCCAGGCACATCCGGAATGGGTCATCGGCTGGGCCATCGAGCCGCAGTGGCGCGGTCTGTTCTGCGCCGACGGCAGCCAGCCACGTTCAGACTCGATGCCGCTGGTGGACCGGCTGCACGTGGTCCCGGCGAAGCGCTGGGCGAGAGCCCCGCTGAGCGCAGCGACACTGGCAGACATTCGCCGCGTGCGCCACGAGCTTCGCGCCATGCACTACGATGTCGCCGTCGATCTGCAGGGTGCGGTGCGCTCGGCAATGGTGGCGCGATGGGCACGAACGAAAAGAGTGATCGGGGAAGCAGAGCCGCGCGAGTGGGCGGCGAAATGGCTGTTTGATCGGCGGGTGTCGACTACAGGGGTGCATGTCATCGAACAATCGATGGAAGTAGCGAATGCCATTGCCGGGGAGAATCTCCAGATCCCGATGCCGCTGCTGCCGCGGGATCCGGCGGCGGAGGCGAAGGCAGCAGACCTGCCTCAGCCCTTCGTCCTCATCAGTCCCGGGGCTGGATGGGGCGCGAAGCGCTGGCCGCCCGAGCGCTACGGTGCTGTGGCGCGGCACCTCGCCGCTGGGGGCTACGGCGTCGTCATCAACAGCGGGCCAGCGGAGGAGCATCTGGCGCAGGCCATCGAAGCCAACAGCGATGGTGCAGCGCGCGTGCTGCCGCTCGACATGACTGGCCTGATCGCTGTAACGCGGCGTACGTCGCTGGCAATTGCGGGTGATACCGGGCCCCTGCACCTGGCCTCCGCTCTGGGCAAGCCCGTCGTGGGCATCTATGGACCCACCGATCCCGCGCGCAATGGTCCCTTCCATTGTCCCCATCGCGTACTGCGGCATCCGGAAAGCGTCCGCGACCATGCTCGGCGCAGCGAACCGGAGGCGGGTTTGCTGACCATCACTCCGGAAGCGGTTACCGAAGCAGCGCTCGAATTGTTGCGGGAGGCGCAGTAGTGGCGACGGGCTGGAATCGTATCGCGAAACGCATTCGCGTGCCTCTGGGGTTCGCCTTCGCCATTTTCTTCCTGTGGCTGGCGCGGCCGACACCGGAGTTTCTTGTCTTCAGTCTCGTTCTGGTTCTCCCCGGCCTCTGGCTGCGCGGATACGCGTCGGGCTACGTGAAGAAAAATGCGGAACTGACCGTCACCGGTCCCTATGCGTGGACGCGCAATCCGCTCTATCTGGGCTCCATGATGATCGCCTTTGGCTTTGCCCTGGCGGCGCGCAGCCTCTGGATCGCCGCTGTCCTCGCTGTTCTCTTCGCCGTGATCTACGTTCCGGTGATCCGTTCCGAGGAAGAATACCTGCGCTCTGTCTTCCCGGGTTTCAGTGAGTATGCGGCGACCGTTCCGCGATTGCTTCCGCGTCTTGTGCCCGCAAAGTCTAACCATATTCGGGGTGGTCAATTTTCCCGCGCGCTTTACCAGAAGCATCGTGAATACAATGCTCTGATTGGAGCCGCTGGCATGTATGCTGCTCTCATCCTGAAGCTGGTTTTCGTAAAGAGGTAAAGGGATTCGATTGAGCAGGTATCGTTTTTCTCCATTCAGCACTGGAACAGGGCGGCCCAACCGTTGGCCGAAGCTGCTGGCAGCGTTGCTGGTCCTGGTATCCGGCGCCGCTCCAGCCCAGGCCCCACAAATCGTGCCCCTGCCGGCGCCCCGTCCGGGCTACAACTTTCCTGCTCACGAGACGCTCACCTACACAGTGGACTGGCGTGTCTTCCCCGCGGGCACTACCGTCATGCACCTGCAGCAGGAGGGCAATGAGGAGCGCGTCACGGCCAGCGGCGATACTTTGGGCGCCATCAATCTCATCTATCGAGTGAGCGATCGCTTCCAATCCTCCTTTGATCGGACCACGGGCTGTTCCGCCGGTTTTGCAAAGCAGCTGCAGGAAGGACACCGCCAGGTCAGCACCGATCTGAAGTTCGACTACAGCCGGAGTAAGGCCCTGCTGAACGAAAAAAATCAGGTGAAGGGAACCACCAAGCAGTCTGAAGCGCCGGTCGGGCCGTGCGTTACAGATATGCTCTCCGCCATCTTCTATCCGGCATCGCAGCCGCTGGTTCCCGGGCAAAGTTTTCGTCTCCCGCTGGCGGATGCCATGCATACAGTGGTGGTGACCATGAAGACCGAAGCCCGCGAAACCGTGCGTACGCCGTTGGGCACCTATCAGACAGTGCGGGTGCAGCCCACGGCGGATGCTGGTGTAGTGAAGGCGCGGGGCAACATATGGATCTGGTACACCGATGACGATCGTCATGTGCCGGTGCAGATGCGGGCACGGTTCTTTTGGGGAACCATCACCTTCCGCCTCACCGCGCTCGACCAGAAGTAGATTCTGGCCGGGTGAACGGACCGCGGTAGAAGCCTCAGCCTTCAGGCCGGGGAATTAGAGGCATGAGATACCAGGCCTTCAGGCGCGGAAATGCAAGGAATCACAGGGTCACGCCATGTGTCCTGAGTCCGAAGTTCGCCAGAGAATATGTTTTGGCTTTGTATCAGGGCGCGACTTCAGTCGTGCCGTAAAGATCGCCAAACGGATGGGCTTCAGCCCCTGAGGACGGCTGTTCGAACCACTTCAATTCGTCAAATTGCTCAATAAACTTCCGACTCACTGCGCTAGTGAATGCGGAAGCGCTCGCGCATCAGCCTCTGCAGACGCGGCTTGTAGAGCAGATCGAAGGCCAGCTCTTTGCCGGGAAACATCGCCAGCGCGGCACGGCGCGTATCCGCTACCATCGACGAGGCCTCGTCGACGGTCAGCGACAGATCCTGGCCGATGACCGACATCACCATATTCACCATGATCTGCAGGCGCCGCAGCTTGCGCTGCTCGTCCTGAAGTTCTTCCGGAGATTGGTGGACCGGCTCCGGGCTGGATGTGAAGCCGGAAGGTTCAGGTTGTGACCCCATGCAAATTGGCCCTCCATAGCGAGGATCGTATAACGAGTAAGACTCGCCCGGAAATGGAAAAGATGCGCGGATCGGCCAGCGGCTTGCAGAGGAATCCAGTTCGGCTACCCCTGGCGTGCAAAGCTCACAGAAGGGAATTCGACCTTCGCCCGATCCAGAAAAGCGGCAGCCTCCGCAGTGCTCATCCGCAGACACTGGCGCGAGCCGAAGGCGCGGCCCAGATAGCGTGGTGAGGCTTCCAGCCAGTGTCGACGCGCCGCTGTATCGACACCATCAGGGTCGAGGGTATCGGCGGCAAGCTGCGCCATCCGCGGCATCGTGCGGGCCGGATCGACCGCAACGGACCACAGTTGCAGGGAAGTGTCGGAGACGTCCGCAGGCCCTTCGTGCAGGAAGATCGCGCCGCGCTCGAGGAAAAGCCGCGCATGGTCCTCCGGAGCACCCGGAGAGACGAGATCCGGCTGCAGGCCACGTTCGAGCATCTCCTCAATGCAGAGATGGGGAGCCCTGCTCAGGCCAACCGAAACCGGCCGGGCGCGCCGCACTTCATTTTTGAGAATCCGCAGCGCCTCATCGAGGCTGTTGACCACGAAATCGCAAAAGCCGTGGCGCAAACCGTCCCGCAGGAGCGCGCCCTCCGCGTCGGCGCAAAGCGACGCTGCTCCGGCAATGCTCGCTGCAACCAGCACAGCAATACCATCCGCATCGAACCCGGAGCGAAGCAGGAGCCTGCCCCCGAGCGAGCCTCCCCAGGCAGCCTCCGCGATCTGGCTGAGCGCAAGGTATTGGTCATGAACGCGGCCCAGATCGGGAAGAGAGAGCATCCTCGCAGTATTCTCCCATGCGCGTGAAGCGGGTTACTGACGTTTGGATCGCTGACAGGAGATTAGGCTGACCGCACTCATGCGGTCGTTAGACTGAGGGTGCCCCTTTCAGAGTGCAGAGGCGGATGCAGCAGATGATCGGTCCGGAGCGTCGGGCCGACGGCTCGCAGGCCGCCAACAACGACCTGCGGGCCGTTCCGATGAAGGGGGGGTGAGGCCCTTGGGTGAAAAGTCATCCTGGATGCGGGTCGCGATTACCGTCGCCATTGACTGGCGGCTGGCGCTCGCGCTCCTGGTTCTCACGCTACTGCTGAAGCAGCCAGCTTCCCGGGAGGTCTGCAGTCTTCCGGGACCTACTTCACACCCACTATACCATCGGCCAAACAGCTCACCAGCCTGAATACGGCTGGCCGTCCGTCCCGTTTTCGCTCGATCCACTGTGCACGTCGTTGATGCCCGGCTCCGTCTGATCCAGATCCGAGTACGTATCGTCCGTGTTCGTCACCCAGGTGTCGCGGCTGTGGGTCATCGGGTCCTCGGGAATGGACTTGAGGTACCCGTTCTGCACCAGATCATCCAGCGACTGCGGCGCCTTGTTCTTGTCCATCGTGTAGGAATCGATGGCATCGCGCATGACGTGCAGGTCTTCCTTCAGCGCCGCTTCCTTGGCATTTTTGATGGACGCGATGAAGCTGGGCACAGCAACCGCCGCCAGCACGCCGATGATCAGCATGACGATCATCAGCTCCACAAGCGTGAAGCCATTCTCCCGAGTTGGTCGTTTCAGCTGCAAAGCTCTACCAGTCCGAAT
The DNA here is from genome assembly GCA_963825195.1 of uncultured Acidobacteriota bacterium. Lineage (GTDB taxonomy): Bacteria > Acidobacteriota > Terriglobia > Terriglobales > Acidobacteriaceae > Palsa-343. The sequence continues at coordinate 1,749,957 of CAWGSD010000001.1, read as the reverse complement.
ATTTGGTTCCATCCAGGGCCGTTCCCTGCGATTTTGAATACACGTCGAAGACATTCTGCCCACCCCAGGAATCGGTCGACGTCGGATCGTCCTGCATCGAACGCTCGCCCCAGTCATCCTTGCCCGTCATCGGATCGACCGGGATCCGCCGCAGAAACTTCAGCTTCTTGCCCTGCACATCGACCCCATCCACCAGCGTCTGCAGATCGGGTGGATAGTTGTAGGTATCCACCTTGGTCTGGAATGCGCCGCGATCGGCAGCGTCCTTGTAGTCGTCGATCGCCTTGCGCATCTGCCAGAGCTCATAGCGCAGCTGGTGCTCCTTCTCGCGCTTCACCTGGAAGCGAGCGATCGGTACCGCCGCCGACGCCAGGATCGCCAGAATGGCGACCGTGACGATCAGCTCGACCAGGGTCAGGCCGGCTTCGCTGCTCGCATTCCCGTTCCTGCTCTTGTAGAAACTCAACTGCATGATCCCATCGTTTCAGCCAAATGCTCACTGAATGTGAACGACCGCCTGTGAGCCCATGGCCGGCAACGGCTGCTGCTCCGCGTTCCGGATCACAGGCCGGGTGATGGCCACAGACGCATCTCCCGGTGCTTTCGCCTGGAAGGTCAGCATGCAGATCGTTCCCGATCCGGTGACACCTTTGGTGCCTGGCGGCCGCGAGGCCGAAATCGCTACATTTCCCTCGCCGTCATCGCGGTGGACGAGAGCCACCGCCTGTCCGTCCCGCCCTAAGAAGTTCGACGTCGTTCGATCGCCGGTGTCAACATTGACCAGGCTCAGCTTGCTCGGATCGTAGCGCAGCTGCATGGGAACCGCGAACACGTTGGTCCCTCCCGCGAGATCCACCGCCATCTGGAAGGTTCCTCCCACCTTCTGCGTGGACTGCGGCGGGGTCAGCTGCAGGTTGGCCGGAGGTCCCGCATTGGCCTCCTGCTTCATGTTCGTCATCGCCTGCTGCGCAGCCGCGGCGGCCGAAGGCGGCATCGCAGCGGGCGCGACCGGTGCCGGCGCCCCGTTCTCCTGCGCCGCTGCCGCAGCGCTTGCCTGCAGCTGCTGTGCGGGCGTTGGCGTAGTGACCGCGCTGATGTGCCGCAGTTCAATATTTGTGCCGGTGCCGGTATCGATTTCCTGGGTGTCCTCCGGCGTGATCTGCTCGGCGCGCACCACGTGCGGAATCATCAGAAAAACGATCTCGTCGTCTGTGACTTCCTTCTGCTGCGTGCTGAAGAGGTACTTGATCAGCGGCAGCTCGCCCAGTCCCGGCGTTCCGCTGATGGTCCATGTCGTCTGGTGCTGCAGAATGCCGCCCAGCAGGTTCGCTTCGCCATCCTTGAGGCGGATGGTGTGGTCAACGGAGCGCTGGGTAATGATCGGCTCGGTAACGCCGCTGATGTTGGTTGAACCATTCGTCGCCGAAACTTCAATCTTGCTCTTCAGGGTCACGTCGCGGTCGAAGTGAATGGTCGGCTTGATGGTCATGTCGACGCCGACGTCGATGTACTGGAACTGCGTGTTCACCAGGGAGCTGACGATGGCCGTAGCCGCGCCCGTCTGATACGAACCGGTGGCGATCGGGATCCTCTCGCCGATCTTCATCGTCGCCTCCTGCCCGTCAGAAGCGCGAATCTGCGGGTTCTGAATGATCCTGGAACGGGTGTCCGTCAGCAGCAGATCCACGGCGGCCTGGCCGATGGTGATCGCGAAGTTCGTCGAGTTCAGGTGCGCCAGGTTGTTCAGGGTCAGGCTGCTGGTCGTTGTCGAGGTCTCATTCGTCGTCGTTCCGGTGTCCGTACCGGTAGTGGTCGTGCCGGTATTATTCAAATTGGCATTCGACGGCTGAAAGTTGATGCTGGCCGTCTGCGGCAGCTGAATGCCGATATTGCGCAGCAGATCGCGGCTGACTTCCATCACAGCTATGTCGATCACCACCTCCGGCTTGGCTTTGTCGAGGTCGCCAACCAGCTTGCGCGCCAGAACCAGTTCATCGGGCGTGCCCCGCATCACGATCGCGTTCTGGCTGGCCACGCCGTTGATCCTTGCATTCTGGAAGAGGTTCCGCAGCACCGTCTGCACATCGGTGAAATCGTTTTGCTGCGACACGTTGTGCAGGTAGAAGGTTTCGACCGCTTCCTGGTCGAGTTCCGTGTGCTTGGCGCGGGTATTCTCCGCGACAAAAATGGTGTTCGTCGTGACCGGCCGCCAGAAGGTATTCGAAACCGTGGCCACGATGCGCAGCGCATCGTAGAGCGTCACGTTATTCAGATCGACCTGGATTCGCTTCGAGGTGTACGACGGGTCAAACAGCACATTCACGCCGGCGGCCTTGCCCACCGCCTGATAGACGATCTTGCTGTCCTCCACCATGTGCAACGTGAGCGGTTCGTTTGAAATCGGCTTGAGCACCGCCGGGCCGCCCAGATCTTCCAGCGCCTCATCGGACGTGCGCGGAGCCTGCGCCGTCCCCGGGTTCTGTGCATTCAGCTTGTCCCGCGTCGCTTTAATATCCTGCGACGCCAGATCGTTGCTGGGGTCAATCTCCAGGGCGCGCAGGAACTCCGTCAACGCGCCGGTGTAATCGCCCTGATCGCGCAGCCGCTCGCCGCGCTCCACGTGCACCGCCGCCGTGGAGAAGCGCATGCGCTCCCAGTTGATCTTGTAGCGTTCGTCCGACGGCTTCTTCTGGTAGGCCTGGTAGTAGGCCTCGTAGGCAGCCTCGACATCACCTTTTGCCTCGGCGTTCTGGCCCTGTTTGAAAAGGTGGCTGGCCGATTGTGCATGCGCTGGGGGAAGCGCCGCAGTGAGCGCGGCAAGGAAAACCCAGATCAAAAGACTACGCTTCATGCAACTCCATGTGGGGGCGGTAAGAATTCGCGAGCCGCAGCCAGTTATGCATCTCATCCGCCATAAAGGAAGGAATCCGGAACCCCGGCCCGCGCCGCGTATAGTATCGCACCCCGGCGCAGGCGTCACCGCCGAGTTTGCAGGCGCCTGGAAATGCTGATCATGCCGTGCTTCCGTGCTTCCAGGAGACAATATAGGATGAACCCCATGGCCCGCACTGCCAGCCATCCCGTGAAAGCCGCGCCGCCGGCCAAGCCGAAGCCCCGCGACCCCGTCGCCTCCGGAACCCGCGATGCTGCCGTCAACCGATCCGCCGGGCATAACTACTTTCTCCTCGAAAAATACGAGGCTGGCGTCGCCCTGCGCGGAACCGAGGTCAAGTCGATCCGCGAAGGCAAGGCCAATCTGAAGGACGCCTATGGCCTCATCAAAGATGGCGAAGCCTTTCTGCTGAACGCGCATATCGGGGCATATTCCCACGGCAGTTACAACAATCACGAGACACTGCGGACTCGAAAGCTGCTGCTGCACCAGGATGAAATTCGCAAGCTCACGGGAAAGACGCAGCAAAAGGGATTAACGCTCATTCCCACACGGCTTTATTTCCGCAACGGCCGGGTCAAATGCGAACTGGCCATCGCCCGCGGTAAACAGGACTGGGACAAGCGCGAAACCGAACGCCGCCGCGAAGACGATCGCGAGGCCCGCGCGGCCATTGCGCGCAGCCGCAAGGCCTGAACAAGTAGTACAACATTGTTGTACAGTTGAGCCATGCCCACCACCGTCAGCATCGCCTACGCCAGGGCCAATCTGCCCAAGCTCCTCGAAGAGGTGGAGAAGGGCAGGAGCATCGTCATCTCGCGCTACAAAAAACCCGTAGCTGTCCTTGCACCTCCACCGGAGGGCGAGAAGCCCGCGCGTCTCTTCGGCACCGGCAAGGGAAGAGTCAGGATCCTCGATCCTCATGCCTTCGATCCCATGACCGACGAAGAAGTCGATGCGATGCTGGACGGCCGCTATTAGGGTTCTCATCGATACCCACGCCTTGCTCCTGGCCTATACCGGCCTTCTTCCCCGCAAGGTGCAGGAAGCGATCGGCGGACCTGAAAACGAATGGCTGCTCAGCACGGCCTCTCTCGCGGAGATGGCGGTGAAGACTGCCATTGGCAAGCTCGACATGCCCCAGGAGGAAACGCAGCGCGCTGTTCGCGAACTCCAGGTCACTGTGCTCCCCCTCGAGCCTCATCATGCACTCCGCATGTTCTCGTTGCCGCTGCATCACCGCGATCCCTTCGACCGCATGATCCTCGCCACAGCCCTCTCCGAAGGCCTGCCTGTCGTCACCCGCGACCGCATCTTCCGCCGCTATTCCGGAGTCAAAGTCATCTGGTGAGTACCAGCCCCAATCAAGCTATGAATACAAATTTGGTCTTTACTTCGCCCTCCACTGTCGAAACCGAACTGGTCGCCGTTCTGGCCGCCGATGCCTCCACCAATAAGGAAAAGGACGGGAAGCCCGAAATCCGGCTTCTCTCCGCCGACGATGCGGCCCAGCGCGCCGCCCAGGCTGTCCTCGAAAGCGGAGAGTTCCGCGCCGACTCCGGCGAAACCCTCCTCCTGCACAACCCCGCCGGGCTGAAGACGAAGCGCCTTCTCCTGATCGGTGTGGGCAAAGCCGCAAAGCTTACCCCCAACGAGGTCCGCAAGGCTGCCGGAACCGCCGTACGCTTCGTGAAACCGCGCGGCCTCCGCGCACTGGCCATCGCTGTTCCTGAGGCGTCCCAGCTGGATCCGAAGCTGACGGTCCGTGCCATCGCCGAAGGCGCGCTGCTGGCCGACTTCGATCCCGATACTTACCGCTCCGACCGCAAAGACCGCAGCGTCGAGACCGTCCAGGTGGTCGCGTCCGCCAGCCTGGACCGCGCCGCCGCTGAATCTGGCCTGCGCGAGGGCATCATCTTCGGCGAGTCGCAAAACTTCGCCCGCACCCTGATCAACGAGCCCGGCAACCGCATGACGCCGACCATCCTCGGCCAGCAGGCGGCGGAAATGAGCCGCGCCTTCGGCCTCCAGTGTGACGTCTACAGCACCGACAAGATGCGCGAGCTGAAGATGGGCGCATTTCTCAGCGTGGCCCAGGGCTCCGACGAGCCGCCCGCGCTGATTGTGATGACGTACGAGCCCTCGGGCGCCGCGAAGAAGAATGGTGCTCCGGTCCTGGGTCTGGTCGGCAAGGGCATTACCTTCGATACCGGCGGCATCTCCATCAAGCCTTCCGACAACATGGAGAAGATGAAGTACGACATGGCGGGTGGCGCGGCCATGATCGGCGCCATGCGGGCCATCGCCCAGCTCAAACCGGCGGTCAAGGTCATCGGCATCGTCTGCGCGGCAGAGAATATGCCCTCCGGCAAAGCTCAGAAGCCAGGGGATGTGCAGATCGCCATGCCCTCCGGGCCGGACAAGCCGGGCAAGTCGATCGAGATCATCAACACCGATGCCGAAGGCCGCCTGGTGCTGGCCGACGGCCTTACCTACGCGAAACAGCTGGGCGCAACCCACCTGATCGACGCAGCCACCCTGACCGGCGCCGTCGGGGTTGCCCTGGGCATGATCAACGCCGGCGCCTTCTCCAACGACGACGAAAGTTACCAGCACTTCGCCGACGCGCTGAAGGTTTCCGGCGAGCGCTTCTGGCGCCTGCCCGTCGAGGACGAGTACCGCGAACTGATCAAGTCCCAGATCGCCGACATCAAGAACACCGGCGGACGCTACGGCGGAGCGATCACCGCGGCGATGTTCCTCAAAGAATTTGCCGAGGACACCCCGTGGATCCACCTCGACATCGCCGGCCTCGCCTGGAGCGACGACGCGAAACCCTGGGCTGCCGCCGGTCCAACGGGCGTCGCCGTCCGCAGCATCGTCGAATGGGTCCGCAGGTACGCAGGCTGAGGGGCACCCCCCTCCCGGCGCCTGCACGGCGTAAGTATTTGAGTTTGTTGCAATCGAGGCCTTCGGGATCGGAGTATCTATCAGATTCCACGATCCTTAAGGGCTCGCATTGCATTTTCAGATACTTGCTCGACGGGGTCCTGTATCGGCGGCTATCGATTTGCAACCAAAATGGATGCGGCTTTGTTTCTGATTCCAGGATGCTTATCCGCAAGTGCGCGGGCGGCAATTTCCGCTGAACGGAAAAAGCCCCACGCGGGTGGCGGGGCTTTTTTTTCACCTATATTCAGTATACCAAGTGGGACTCATAAAGCTGCCAACTTTCCTGGCGTGGAAAGGCTTTGCAATCAGCGAAGACACGGAAGTAACCAAGGCAAAAAGCTTGACGGTTTTTCGAGCTGACGGCGGGGAGGCTCATAAGCGCTGCCAGAGACCTCGTTACGACTGCGGAATCACGGAAAGGCGGATCGGAACGTCGAAGCTTGCGCCTGGAGCATGCCGCTGCAGCTCCTGGAGGAAAGTATCGCGGTCGGATGGGTTGGCGATGATGCTGCCGCGGTCGGACAGCGGCGCTGGACGCTCATACCGAATGGCGAACGAGGAGGAGACCTTTTGTTCGTCAGGCCAGAAGGTCACGCTGGCTACTTCGGCCCACGGGATGCTGCGCATCCTCCAGAGCCGCCGCTCGTGCAGGCCATCGGGCTCGATCTCCCAGTAAACGAAAATCAAACCCAGCAGCCGCAGCAGGGCCTGTGGGAGGAATGCGATGGCACAGAAGATGAAAGACGGGCGGAGATGGCCTGCGCGGCTAACAAGGATCAATAGATAAGTAGCGCCCACCGCGAGCCAGAGACTGTCGATCAGTCCGAATTTTGCCCGGAAGCGCATTTGCGAAGAGAATAAGCGAGGAACACGAAGAATGTCTCCAGGAAGTTTCCGTAAGGATCTCTATTGATGAAGTGCTTGATAACCCGGATTGCCTGGCTACCGTTGGTGCTTTCGGCTGCGCTTCCCTTGTCCCTGACGGCTCAGGCGCAGGAGCCCGACATTCCGTACGCGGCGCCGCGCTCCGCCGACACCCTGGTGATGCTGCCGGATGGTTCAACCGTCCATGTGGAACTGGCTACTACGGACGCCCAGCGCGAATACGGCCTGATGGGACGCACCAGCCTGCCTGAAGGCCGCGGCATGCTCTTCGTCCACAACGAGGCGGCGGATCACGCTTACTGGATGTATCACTGCAAGATCGGCCTCGACATCGTGTGGATGGACGAAAACCGCCGCATCGTGGAGATGTCGCCGGACACGCCGCCCTGCCGCGGCAAGGCCAGCACCTGTCCGAGCTACGGCGGCCATGAGCCATCAAAGTACGTGCTCGAATTGCCGGTGGGCGCGATTAAGAAGCACCGGCTGGCAGCAGGGGAGACGATCGACTTCCGACTGCCCTGAAGGATGCAGGCGAAGCCCTGGCTGCGCGCCACTCTCAGTGCTTCTTCTTTTTGTGGTCCTTCTTGCCGGAGTTGGGTTTAGGGGCTTTCTTCACCGGCCTGGGCGCTACCTTGCCTGGCTTCGAGGTCTTTCCAACCGAAGCCTCTTTCCTGGGCGCAGGTTTCGCTGCCGGCTTCACCACTGGTTTGGCAGCGGGTTTTGGCTCTGGCTTTTTGACTGCCGGTTTCGGTTCCGGCTTCTTTTCCGTTGGCGCCTTCGCAGGGGATTTCACATGGGCCTGCGCGGTTACCTCCGCCTTCGCCGCTGCTTTGACGGGCTTTTCCGGAGTTTTCGCATCCGGCTTCGGCTTGCCCGCCGGTTTTGCTTCGGCGTGGGGCGCGGCGGTTTTAGCAGCCTCTTTGGCCGGCTTCACAGCCGCTACGGGAGCTACTTCCGGAAGACGCTCGGGCAGCTCCTCGTGCTCTTCCTCATCCTCGACCTCTTCTTCGTCCGGATCGACGGAGGCCGAAACCTGATCGAGCTCTTCCTCGTCCTCGATCTTCGGTTCGGCGCGGCGGCCGCGGGGACGGCGGATGACAACCGGCGGCGGCGGAGCTGGCGGCGAGTACGGCTCGAGGAATGCGCGAATCTCCTCCTCGGTCTGCAGTTTGCTGTCCATGAACTGAAAGAAAAGCTCTTCTGCGATCTTGCCGTAATCCGGCAGATCGGGGGTGATGCGCATGTCAGCCATCAGCGTAGTCGGAATCTTTTGACGAGCTTCCGGCCAAACGTTGAAGAAGTTATTGAACTTTTCGCGCACCTGCGGGTTCTTCGAGCTGAAGGCCAGCCACAACACGGCCTCCGGCTGATGGCCGACGATCAGCTTCCAGGTCGCCGACGGTGTGGAGGCAGATTTGCCCAACAGCTCCTTAGCAAACTCTTTTGCGGAATGCTCCAGATCCTCCCATTGCTTCACGAATCCCTGGCGAGGGAAGAACCGCTTGAGGCCGGCCAGATCTTTGGGAGGCATCTTCGCGGTGAGCAACTCAATATGGGCGGCGGATGGATCGGGGTTAACGCCCAGCATCAGCAGCCGGATCAGGGTCTGGTTCAGTTCATCAAGCCCCTTCAGGTCGGCCCTGGCCGAGACCCAGGCAGGGTACAGATCCTTCATCCATCCCTCGGCCTCGAGGGCGCGCAGGGCCTTGAGAGGATCTTCCTCGTGAGCGATCTCCTCCAGCTCGTAACCGCGTCCGTACTCCGAAAGCTGCGTGATGCCGCCCTCGTCCTTCGCATTCTGATAGCGGGTCCTGGTGCGTTCCTCCATCTCCCAACCGGTACGGGCGGCCAGGCGGACGGCGCGAATCAGACGGGCCGGATCCTCAATGAATCCGTAGTTGCTGGCGAGGCGCAGGTGGCGTGCCTCGATGTCGGCAAAGCCATTGAGGGGATCGAGCAGCAGTCCCCACGATCCCTCGTTGAGAGAGATAGCCATAGCGTTGGCGGTGAAGTCCCGCCGGCGGAGATCTTCGAGGATGGGGGCCCAGTGGTAGACCGGCTTGCCCGGCTTGGCATACTCCTCGCGGCGGGCGCTGGACACCTCGACGCGAACGCTGCCGGGGAACCAGAAGAAGAGGGAGCGAGAGGGCTCATGCTCGCCCCACAGAATCGCTCCCACCTTCTCCAGTGATTTCTTTAGCTTAAGAGCGTTTCCCTGAACCGAAAAATCAAGGTCGCGGACAGGGAAGCCGCTGGTCAGATCGCGAACGGCGCCTCCGGCGAGGAAAACCGTCATCCCCGCGTCGCGGGCTGCGTCCCGGACCTGGCGGAGGGCGTGTTGTTGGGAGGAAGAAAGGCGATTTTCGAGTAGATAGATGTAGTCGGGCATGGTGCTGGTGTTTTCCGATCCCCCCGCTCCCGTCGCCCGGAAACCATCCCTAACTGCCGAAGATACAATTACTTGCGGGACAGAGGAGCTTCAATCCAAACTAACAATGTAACATAAGGGGGCGCAACTGACTACCGCTTCTGCACTATTTTTGATGCGTTGTGGGCCGGATGTGCAACAATCCTGAGTTCTTTTGAGTGCACCTATGTCCTCGACCCGCAAGAAAGCTGTCCTTCGGAAGTTCTCGCGCGACTGGGTTTCCGGCTATGTGCCGGCGGCCGGTTTCGTGCGGGAGGGGCGCGTGGAGATGCTGGACCTCGAAGGCAAGGTGGTGGGGCTGTCGGTCGACGATCTCAAGTGGATTTGTTACGTTCGCGATTTCAATTCCGGGGATCTGAACAACCCGGAGCGCCTGCTGCGCAAGACGTTCGCGGGCCGCCCACGCGGGGATGGCCTGTTCGTCCGGGCGCGCCTGAAAGATGGGGACGTGGTGGAAGGGCTTGCGGCCAACGATGTGACCCTGGTGGGCAGTGAGGGTATTTTTCTGACCCCGCCGGATCTGCGCTCCAATACCCAGCGCCTTTGGATTCCGCTCTCGGCTCTGGAAGAGATGGAAGTGGTCGCCGTGGTTGGGGCTTCGGCAAAGAAGAAGGCCGTATCGGCTACCCCTGCCGAGGAGGCGGAAGCAGCGGCGCAGGAGCGGTTGTTCTGAGGGCAGCCGACGTCGGTCCGTCCGGCCCGATTTTCCCCTGCAACGCCGGCCGCGTGAAAGTTAATAACAGACCTAGAAGTTGAAGAACTTTTCCCGGAGGGCGTCCTCGTACGCTTTCTTCGCGGCTTTGGCCTGGTTGCGCGCTTCTTCCTCGTCGTCGCCGGCTTCTTCCCACTGATCGACTTCGGCAACGGAGTGATTCACCGACGCAAGCGCTTCTTCGCGGCGGATGGCGGCGATCCATGTGTCGACGGCGGTCTTGTAGTTCTTCTGCATGTGGTCCAGATCGGCTAAATCCTCGGGCATCGGGGGCTGTCCTCCCTCAGGGAATCTATGCAGGGTGTGTGAACGCATGATGTATGCGGGCGCACCGGGTTCTGGCGTGTGGAAATCAATCGATGGGGGAACGGCGAGAGCGGGGCCCGGGCATTGTGGCAGGAGTGGGGCGCATACGGCGTGGTGCGTCGATCGAGAACTGTCAGGGCCCGATTGCGTATCCTGAATTGCGAACCATTCAGCATGAGGCTGCAGGCAGAAGGCCGGGGCAAAGGCATGTCCCGCCAAACGAAGTCGGGAAGAACCGCGTCGGCGAAAATGGGAGCGGCAGGAATCCGGAAGAGGAAAGAGGCGTCAGGCGATGCAGAAGCAGACCGTCAGAGAGCGCGCGGATCGCTTCTGGTTACGCGTAACGGAAGGCATGCAGCTGAACGAGCTGTGGGGACAGTTTCGGACCGACGCGCGCACCAGCTATCGGCTCTACTCGCAGGACGTGGACGTTACGCGGGACACAGGCGTGCACCGCAGCCGCCACTTCCTCAACATGGCCGGGCAATTTTTTTGGGCGGTGATGGAGAAGCTGACCCCGGCTCGGCGGGTCCTGCTGCTGGTGGCGCTGGTCTTCCTCGTGGTCAACATCGAAGGGACCTGGCAGGGCAGGACCGGCGAGATGCATGCCTTCTCGTTTGGTGGTTCCTTCTGGGGCGGCCTGCTGCTGCTGGCGCTGCTGATCATGGAAGTTGGGGACCGGGTAGTGATGAAGCGGGATCTGCAAATCGCGAAGGAGATCCAGGCCTGGCTGCTGCCGGCCAGCCCTCCACAGGTGCCGGGACTCGAGATTGCGTTTGCTACACGTCCGGCGAACACCGTCGCCGGCGACTACTACGATGTGTTTGTGCGGCCGGGGTGCGGGCAGGAGGATAAGACTTTTCTGATTGCGATTGCGGATGTGGCGGGGAAGAGCGTGCCCGCGGCGATGCTGATGGCGACGTTTCAGGCGAGCCTGAAGACGCTGAGCGGCACGCCCGGGCCGCTGACCGACTTAGTGAGCCAGATCAATCGATACGCGTGCACCAACAGCCAGAATGGGCGCCGGTTCACGACGGCGTTCATTGCGGAATACGACCCAGCCTCGCGGAAGCTGATTTATGTGAATGCCGGACACAACAACCCGATCCTGCAGCGGCGATCGGGGAGCCTGGAGCAGCTGGATAAGGGCGGGATGCCGCTGGGGATTATGGAGACGTCCTACGAGAGCGGGGAGGTGACGCTGGAACCGGGCGACTGGCTTGCGGCCTTCACCGATGGGGTGATCGAAGCAGAAAACAGCGCTCAGCAGCAATACAGCGAGGACCGCCTGCTGGTAATGCTGCGCTGGGGAGCCGGGCTTGCGCCGGGGTTGCTGCTGAACGCGATCCTGAACGATGTCGACCGATTTGTTGCGAATGCGCCGCAGCACGACGACATTACGTGCATGCTGCTGCGGGCGGTGTAGTCCGATTCAGGCGAAGGCGAGGTTGATGTTGTCGATGGCTTCGTCGATTTCGGCATTGCTCTTATAGCCAACGGTTACGCAGTCGACGTTGGCAGTTTGGAAGGCGAAGCGCATCGACTTGCGGCGATCTTCGTGGTTGAAGGTGCCTTCGCCGGACAGCTTCATGCTGATGACGCCCATGCCGGCCTTTCTGCTCTGGTGGATGTGGTTCACCACTTCCTGGACGTTGCCGCCTTCGCTGGCGGTGTAGTCTTCGGCATCCATGCGGACGCCTTTGTGGTTGCAGCGAATCATCGCGACCTGCAGCCACTCGTCGGTGGGAATGCGGCGCAGGGCGGGCAGGCCGTGCACCGAGGCGCCGCGGCTGACGACTGCGCCGCGATCCTGGGCCTTGACGATGCCGTCCTGCCAGCGGGTGCTCTCCTGCGGCCAGTTGGGAGTGTGCTGCCAGTGGAGAAGCGCGATGTCGAAGTACTCGGTTTTGGCGAGGCGGCGCAGCTCGTCGATATGCTGCTGCGGATCGGCGTCGTCGGCTGTATTTAACTTGGTCATGAGCCGATAGCTGTCGCGGGGCAAACCCTGGAGGGCGACACCGAGCATGCGGTGCATCTCTCCATAGGAGTCGGCGGTCTCGAAGAAGCGGATGCCGCGGTCCCAGGCATAGCGGACCAGGCGGTTGAAGCCATCCTGCCCGAGGCTGCGCTGTACGGCGCCGCTGTTGGTGCCGGTGCCAAAGGCGAGGCGGGTGACTTTGACATTGGATTTGCCGAGGGTGACCCATTGGGTGGCGGCATTGGTCTCAGCGGCAAGAGGAAGCTCTCCGAGGCCGACCAGCGCGCCGGCGGCGGCTCCGGCCTTGAGGAAATCGCGACGAGAGTACTGAGACATAGCTCACCCCTCCAATGCGGGAATCGTAGCACAGGTCCGCACCGGGTTTCCCGCATGGAGACAGGGGAACGCGGGTTCCGAGCGCAGGAAAACTACCTCAGTAAAGATAGACGTGTTCTATTCGTCGGAGGCTTTCTGCACGGCGCCATTTTGGAGAGCCCAGGGGATAAAACCGTCGGGAGCATTCCTGACCTGCGCAATGTTGGCCATGCGGATTGCGGCCAGGTGACTCCACACGATGCCCTTCAGGTCCGCGGTGCGCAGGTCCGCCCCGCTGAGGTCGGCTCCATCGAGGCGAGCGCCGGTGAGATCGCAGCCGAACAGGTCGACGTTCTGAAGGTTCGCATTGTCGAAGACCACGTTCTGCAGATTGGTGTAGCGGAGGTTGGCGGAATGCAGGTCGGCCCAGGTAAGGTCGGCGAGGTGGAAGTCGCTGTTGCGCAGGTCGGCGGCACTGAGATTCGCGCGTACGAGCCGGGCACGGCCAAGATGGATACCCTGCAGAAACGCGGAGGATACATCGACGCCAACCAGAGGAACCCGGTCGACGTTGAGCTCCTGCAGGGCTTCGATGCGGCCCCCGCTGCCGCCTTTTCCCTGGGCGGTGTTGATGACCTGCCACGCCTGGTAGTGCCGCTGCATGATGCGGTCATTGGATTCGCTGAAGTAGAAGATGACGGCAACGAGAACAGAGAAGCTGCCGAGGTATTCCAGGACTTCGAGGAAATTCCAGCGGCTGAGCACGAAGGCGACCCACTCCCAGCCCCAGTCGAAGGCGACGAAGGGGACGAACCAGCGATGGCGAAGATGACTTCGCCGGAAAGCCCATGGAGCGGGGCGGGGACGGGGTTCGTGATGGATCATGCGCAGCTTTCCTTTCGCAGTGGCTCAGAAGCATTGTGCACGCGGGATGAAGCTGCGGTCTGGTGAGTCGAATTTCTAACTGATCTCGAAGATGTTTTCGGCCTTGCCGGCCTGTTGCTGGACGCGCTCGGCGAGACGGCTGGCGATCGAATAAAACTGGGAGGCGTGCTGGGATTCGGGGCCGGCGAGGGCGACGGGCATTCCGGTGTCGCCGCCGTGGCGGATTTCAGGGATCAGCTCGACCGAGCCCAGGAAGGGGATATTGAACTGATGAGCGGTGCGCTCGGCGCCGCCACGGGAGAAGATGTCGATCTCCTGATGGCAATGCGGGCAGGTGAAGTGGCTCATGTTCTCGATCATGCCGAGAACTTCGACATTAACCTGGTGGAACATCTCGAGAGCCTTGCGGGCATCCTGCAGGGAGACGTCGGAGGGCGTGGAGACGACGACGGCTCCGGTGAGGGGGACAGTCTGCACGAGGGAGATGACGACGTCGCCGGTGCCGGGCGGGAGGTCGATGAGCAGGATATCGAGCTCACCCCAGTCCACCTGCTGCAGGAACTGGCGAATGATCTGGTGCAGCATGGGGCCGCGCATGACGAGAGGTTTGTCGCCGGGCGAGATGAAGCCGATGGAGATGACCTTGATGCCGTGGGCGATGTTGGGCTCGATCTGGTTGTTCTCGCGCACCCGAGGCTGGCGGGTGGTGCCGAGCATCAGCGGGACATTGGGTCCGTAGATATCGGCATCGATGAGGCCGACGCGATGGCCGAGCTGGGCGAGCGCGATGGCGAGGTTGACAGCGATGGTGGTTTTGCCGACGCCGCCTTTGCCGGAGCCGATGGCGACGATGGATTTGACTCCCGGAATGGCGGTGGGCGACGGGGGAGTGGGTGCATGAGCCATGATGAATATCCTTTTCGGTTGATCCCCTCGCCAGGCTTTGGGGGCTTCTTTCGACTCGCGCTGCGCGCTCAGGCCGGCAGGCTAACTTTTGGAGGACGAGGCGGGGTCGAATTTAGGGATATGGCGTCGCCGCGCTTCGGCTTCGCGAATTTCGCGGCGACGGCCTGCATCTTCGTAGCGACGTTTCTCTTCATCGGACTTCAGGTCAAGCGGCGGAACCGGCACGCGGCGTCCCTGGGTATCGACGGCGACAAAGGTGAGGTAGGCCGATGCGACGTGGTGGAGGATGCCGGCCATGGTGTTTTCCACCCAGACCTTGACTCCGACTTCCATGGAGGTGCGGAAGGCGCGGTTGAGCGACGATTTGAGGACGAGCAGATCGCCGACATGGACGGGCGCGATGAAGTCGATGTGCTCCATGGAAGCGGTGACAACATGGCTGCGGGAGTGGCGATAGGCGGCCATGGCGCCGACGAGGTCGATAAAGTTCATCAGGCGGCCGCCGAGCAGATTGCCCAGAGTATTGGTGTCGTTGGGCAGGATCAGCTCGGTCATCTCCGACTGGGAATGGGCCACAGTGCGCGCGGGAAGCGCGGGGCCGTTCAACTCCATGCGCGGCTCTCCTTCGTTGATGTTCTGTTATTACCTTACCGGGGGAGAGAGCCGGGGTGCAAAGAACAGGGCACAGGGCACAGGGAACGGGGCAGAGAACAGGGTGCTTTGCACGGAACGCGTTGCCAGGGAATGATAGAGGTTCAGGGTAACGGATCGAGATCATGGATAAAGTGGAATCGCTGAAAGAGATACTGGGGCAGGATCCGCAAAACGCTTTTGCGCGCTATGGGCTGGCTATGGAGCTGGCAGGGCGGGGCGAAACGGCGGCGGCGCTGGGAGAATTCGATCGTCTGTGCGCCGATCATCCCGATTACACGGCGGGTTATTTCATGGCCGCACAGACGCTGGCCAAGGCGGGACGCGAGCCGGAGGCGAAGCAGCGGCTGGTCGACGGCATGGCGTCTGCGCGGCGAACGGGAAACCAGCACGCGCTGCGCGAGATGCAGGCCATGCTGGACGATTTGGAAATCCCGGAGTAGGCTACAAGGCCACGGCAGCGGAGGGACCCGGCAAGCCGCAGCCGGTGGCCGTGGGGCGCGGCGCAGAGGCGGGCGCCAGAAATGCCAGCAGGCATGGCCGGTTCAAGGCGTAACCTGGCACAGCGAAGCCCACAGAGTTTTTTTCCTGCGGTCACCGGAGCGAGGATACGAGGATAATGGCACAAGCATGAAGATTCCCCTGTTTCCACTCGAGACGGTGCTCTTTCCGGGGACGGCGCTGCCGCTGCACATATTTGAGGAGCGCTACCGGGAAATGATTGGGGAGTGCCTGGCGCAGGAGGAGCCGTTTGGCGTGGTGCGGGCGCAGCAGGAATCGCTGGCGCTGACCGGCTGCACGGCGAAGATTGTCCGCGTGCTGGAGCGCTACCCGGATGGCCGTCTATACATTTTGTGCGAGGGAGCGCAGCGCTTTGAGATCGAAGGCCTGGATGAGTCGCGGAGCTTTCTGCAGGCCGATGTGGACTTCTTCGAGGATGAGGGAAAGGCGGCGACGCGAGCAGAGCGGGAGGAGTGCGCAGCGCTGCATTTTGAGACACTTCACCTGGCGGGCTTTAACGGGCCGGTGATGCATCTGGACCTGAGTGGACCGGTTGCATTTCAATTGGCGGACGCGCTGCCTTCGGACCTGGGGTTCAAGCAGCAGTTGCTGGGCAGCCGCTCGGACGCGGAACGAACCGCGCGCCTGATGGAGTTTTACGAGGAGATGCTGCCGCGGCTGCGAACGGCAAAGAAAAGCGCCGGAGCCGCTTGTTCATACGGACCCGTGGCGTAAGACTCGCGGTGTAAGGAACCGCAGCAGACGACCGGAAGGCTGCGCCGTCAAAGACTAAGAGCAGCAGTAAAGGACATCACGATCATGGCTACTCGACAGACCTCTTCCGCCGATGCACCGCGATCGGCGGAGCACGCCCATGGGACGCCGAGGGGCGCAGCCTCTCATCTGCCACAGACACTGGGAGAACTGCGGGGGAGCCGCGAGTTCAGCGAAACCCGCCTGCGCACTCGCGCCGTGAAGGACGAGATGCGGGAAAACCTGATTGCGCGGCTGAAGGCGCGGGAGCCCATCTTTCCCGGCATTATCGGCTACGAAGATACGGTGGTGCCGCAGATTGTGAATGCGGTGCTGTCGCGGCAGAATTTTATTCTGCTCGGCCTGCGCGGGCAGGCGAAGAGCCGCATCCTGCGCTCGCTGACGTCGCTGCTGGACGAGCATCTGCCCTATGTGGCGGGCTGCGAGATTCGGGATAACCCGTATCAGCCGCTGTGCCGCCGCTGCCGCGACCTGATTGTGGAGCAGGGCGACGCCACCCAGCTGGGCTGGATATCGCGCGACGAACGGTACGTGGAGAAGCTGGCGACGCCGGATGTCACGGTTGCGGATCTGATCGGCGATCTCGACCCGATCAAGGCAGCGAGGGGTGGTCACGATCTGGCCAGCGAGATGACGATGCACTACGGATTGCTGCCCAGGGCCAATCGTGGCATCTTCGCGGTGAATGAGCTGCCGGACCTTGCAGGGAAGATTCAGGTTGCGCTGTTCAACATCATGCAGGAAGGCGATGTGCAGATTAAGGGGTATCCGGTGCGGCTGGAACTGGACGTCGCGCTGGTGTTCAGCGCGAATCCGGAAGACTACACGGCGCGCGGCAAGATTGTGACACCGCTCAAGGATCGCATCGGGTCGGAGATTCGCACGCATTATCCGGAGACGCTGGAAGAGGGGATTGCCATCACGGCGCAGGAGGCGTGGACCGCGCGCGAGACGGGCGATGCGCAGATTCCGCAGTATCTGCGCGAGGTGATCGAGCAGGTGGCGTTTACGGCGCGCGAGGACAAGAAGGTGGACAAGCGCAGCGGGGTGAGCCAGCGGCTGCCGATTTCGACGCTGGAGCTGGCGGTTTCCAATGCCGAGCGGCGTGCGCTGCTGCATGACGAGTCGCGCGTGGTACCACGGGTAGGCGATCTGTATACGGCGCTGCCCGGCATTACCGGCAAGCTGGAGCTGGAGTACGAGGGGGAGATGAAGGGCGCCGATACGGTGGTGCGCGACATCGTGCGCACGGCCATCGGCAAGGTGTTCGACAAGTACTTCGGCGAGGTGAATACGCAGCAGATCGAGCAGTGGTTCAACCTGGGAGGCTCGGTTCGGATTGCGGACGAGCAGGGGGCGAAGGCCACGACCGAGGAGTTGAAGCAGATTCAGGGTTTGATCGAGAAGCTGGTTCCGCTGGGCGTAAAGGCCGGTGATGCGCCGGAACTTGTAACAGCGGCTGCGGAGTTTTTGCTGGAGGGTATGTGCTCGCACCGGAGAATCAGCCGGAATGAGGAGCGGAGCTTTTCGGCGCAGCGGCGCGGCGGGGAAAAGCCAGAGCGTCCGGAGCGGGTGCAGCCGGAGCAGGAATACGAGCAGTGGCAGAACCGCAGATCACGGCGGGGAAGCTTTAATTAGCTGGTTAGCGAGTTAGCAAGTTAGCGGCTGAGCGCAGAGATGGAAGTACCGTGCGCATATGAGGCCGGCGCGGATAGGAATCATGCTTCTATGAAGAGCGTTCGCTACACGAAATTCACGGGTGATCTGGCCAGCGAAGTGAGCCTGGACGATCTGCTCAAGGCGCTCGCGGATTACCTGCTGGACTCGGGCTACCAGAATCCCTTTGCCGAGTTTCAGGATCTCGATCAGACCATCGAAGATCTGCGTGAGGCGTTGCGGCGAGCGCTGGAGTCGGGCGACGCTTTTGACGAAAGCCTGCAGCAGAAGATCGATCAGATGGCGGCGGACGGGCGCCTCGATGAGCTGATCGACAAGCTGATCGAGCGCATGGAGCGGGAGAATTACATCTCGACGGAGAGTACGCCGGATCCGGCGCAGGTGTCGCAGGCGACTGGAAATCTGGGCGGCCCGCAGACCGAGGCACGGTTCGAAGTGACGGACAAGAGCCTGGATTTTCTTGGGTATAAGACGCTGCGCGATCTGCTCGGATCGCTGGGCAAGGCGAACTTCGGGCGCCACGACACGCGGCACTGGGCAACGGGTGTGGAGACGAGCGGGGGATCGCAGCCGTATGAGTTCGGCGACACGCTGAATCTGGACGCGCCCGCGACGCTGAAGTCGGCGATTGCCCGTGAGGGGCTGACGCTGCCGTTGAATCTGGAATACCGCGACCTGCAGGTGCATCAGAGCGAGTATCAAAGCTCGTGCGCAACGGTGGTGATGCTGGACTGCTCGCACTCGATGATCCTGTACGGGGAGGATCGCTTTACGCCGGCGAAGAAGGTGGCCATGGCGATGGCGCACCTGATCCGCACGCAGTATCCGGGCGACACGCTTTCGCTGGTGCTGTTTCATGACTCGGCGGAGGAGATGCCGGTATCGCAGCTGGCGCGGGTGAAGGTGGGTCCGTATTACACCAATACGCGCGAGGGCTTGCGGCTGGCGCAGCGGTGCTGCAGCGGCAGCGCAAGGACATGAAGCAGATCGTGATGATCACCGATGGCAAGCCTTCGGCGCTGACACTGCCGGACGGACGGATTTACAAGAATGCTTTCGGGCTGGATCCGCTGGTGGTCAGCGAGACGCTCGAGGAAGTCTCGCGCTGCAAACGGCAGAACATCATGATCAACACCTTCATGCTGGCGTCGGACTTCGGGCTGGTGCAGTTTGTGCAGAAGGTTACCCAGATGTGCAAGGGCAAAGCCTACTTCACGACGCCGGAAACGCTGGGCGAGTATCTGCTGATGGACTACATGCAGCGGCGGATGAAGACGATTCACTAAAGCAGCCGATAGCCAGCGGCCAGCGGCCAGTAGCCAGCAGGAATAGGAAACAAAAGCCGGTAGCTGGTAGCCCGGAGCCCCAGGCGGGCAGCGCTTACCGGGGGGCGGGGTAGCGTACGTGAAATCCGCGGGGCGAAGGATGGAAACCAGATTCCTGCAGAAAATCAGCCAGAACGTGCTGGTAGGCGGGGTGGCCGTTGATCGTGTCGATCAGAAGCCCCACATGGCGGCGAGTCTCCGGAGTTTGTAACAGCTCCTGAGCGTAATTTGCAAGAAAGGCCGCCAGATCGCGAGCGACGGCGGAACGGTCCGGCTCGTCGGCGGGCAGAAAAACCTGGATGGCTGGATTATTGCGGCGCAGGTAGGCGACCAGCTCTCCGTTGCGCAGGACGACGGTTGCGCCGACGCTGCGCGTGAGGGACGGCTGCCCATCGGACGGGGCGGCTTCGGGTTCGGGCCAGCGCAGGATGCTGCCCCAGGGATTGGCAGGATCGGCGGCAGCCAGGGCAACCATCTCGGATTTCTCGGGCGAGGCATTGCGCAGGGAGCGCAGCAGTTCAACAGCGGCAGGCACAGCGAACTGCGCCGCGCCGAGGCCGGCGACGAAATAGCCGCGGCGAACGCGGCCGCTTTCTTCCAGCGCTTTGAGCACATCGTAGACGGCACTGAATCCGCCGGGCAGGTTTTCCTGGACCACGGTTTCGCGGGTCACGATTCCGTAACGGTGCAGCAGTTGCAGAGCGAGGCTGTGGCTCCACGCGGTCTGCGCCGCGGGGGTGGTGCGGTCGACGGCGGGGATCAGGGTCCAGCGGCCCTGCGCGCTGGGCGGGGTGGTGCGGCGCGAGCGGAACGCCGGCTGATTGTGGAGGCGTTTTGCGGAGCGCGATGTTTCGGGTTTCTCGATGTAGGCACGCAGGGCATGCAGCGTGTCGTTGGTGATGAGGCCGCGCCAGACAAGGTTCCACAGAGCATCGACCGTCTCGCCGGGATAGCCGCCACCGATTGCGTCGTGCAACTGCGCGAAGAACATGGCGCCTCCGCGGGTGAGTTCGGCGAGGATTGCTTCTTCGCGCGGGGTGAAGGAGCCAGCTGAGGCTATCGGCGGCGGGAGAAGTTCGGCGATCCGATCCGACAGGTAGAGCGCGATGCGGCCGTCGCGTTCGCCGAGAGATTCGAAGCCGCACCACGTCACTTCGCCTGCGGCGATGAGCGTGTCGAGATCGGCGGGCGCATAGCGAGTCAGGCGCGAAGGAAGAATCTGCGATTCGAGCAGAGATGCGGGCAGCGGCGCGCCCTGGAGCGATTCGATGGTATCGAGCAGGGCATCGAGGCCGCGCCGCTTTTGCAGTACGCCCTGCCAGTGGGTTTCGAGGCGGGCGAGGAGGTGCGGTTGCGCCGGCTCGATTTCTTTTCGTAACTTCGACAGTGACTTTTGGCGGATGAGCCGCAGCGATTCGGCGTCGCACCACTCCCGATGGGCACCGCCGGGACGAAAGCCGCCTTCGACAACGCGACCGTCAAGCACCAGCGTGCGCAGCACCGTTTCGATGACATCGGGACTGAGGCCAAAACGCGCGGCCGCTTCATCGCGGGTGAAGGGGCCATGGGTACGGGCGTAGCGGCGCACCAACTCCAGAACTGGCGCGTTGACAGCCTGGAGAAGGGTCTTGGGCAGGCCCGGGGGCAGTTTGATTTCCAGCGCGTCGCGGTAACGGGCCGCGTCTTCTACGGCGATGTAGCGCTGCTCTCCGGCAATCACGAGCGGGACTACACGACGCGCCGTGATTAATCCATCGACCGCGGCGAGCAGGTCTGGCGAGGCAAGCCGCCTGGACAACTCTTCGCGCGAGAGATCGCCGATACGGAGCAGAAGGTCGTGGATGGCATCGGCGGAGCGGGCGCGATAGGTTTCACTGAGCAGTTGCAGCTGCTCCTCGACTTCAGCGATGGCCGCCGGGTCGAGGAGCTCGCGTAAGTCCGCATCACCGAGAAGCTCACGCAACTGGCTTTGATCGATGGAGAGTGCCTGGGCGCGGCGTTCGGCCAGAGGAGCGTCGCCCTCGTAGATATAGGTGCCGACGTATCCGAAGAGCAGCGACGCGGCGAAGGGCGACGGCTTGGGTGTGTCGATGACGTGGATCTGGATCTCACCCTGGCGTATCGATCGCAGCACATCGAGCAGCGCGGGCATGTCGAAGGTGTCGCGCAGACATTCGCGATGCGCTTCGAGCAGCATGGGAAAGGATGGGTAGCGAGAGGCGACAGCCAGAAGATCGGCTGCGCGCTTACGCTGCTGCCACAGGGGCGCGCGCGTCTGCATACGGCGGCGTGGGAGGAGCAGAGCACGCGCCGAGGCTTCGCGGAACTTTGCGGCAAACATGGCGGTCCCGCTGAGTTGGTGAACGACGAGATCGGTGGCGGCGACCGGGTCAGGAAACAGGGGCGCGGTGTCGGGCGTGGCATCCATGTCGGGGAAGCGCAGGACAAAGCCGTCGTCGGTCCACATGGTCTCTGCGTGGGGACCGCCGGCACTTTCTATCCGTGCGGCGGCGGCCATGGCCCAGGGCGCGTGCACACGGCTGCCGAAGGGGGTGAGAACACAGACGCGCCAGTCGCCGAGCTCATCGCGGATGCGCTCCACGACAATATTGCGATCATCTGGAACCGTGCCGGTTACGTTTGCCTGATCGGCGAGAAAGCGAAGGACATTTTCGGCGGCCTGGGTGGAGAGGTCATGTTCGCGGACGAGGCGGCTGATGGCTGCGTTGGGCGGCAGCGCGCGCAACTCGCGGACCAGAGCACCGATGCGGCGGCCGAACTCGAGGGGACGTCCAGCGAGGTCGCCGTGCCAGAAAGGCATCTTGCCCGGTTGCTCGGGTGCGGGTGTAACCAGAACGCGATCGTGAGAGATTTCGTCGATGCGCCATGTGGACGCGCCGAGGGCGAAGACCTCGCCGACGCGGCTTTCGAAGACCATTTCTTCATCGAGTTCGCCGACGCGGACGGGTTTTTTGTGGTCGCCGGCGAGGAATACGCCATAGAGTCCGCGATCGGGGATGGTGCCGCCATTGAGAATGGCCAGACTCTTCGCACCTTCGCGCGGGGTGAGGATGTTCGCATCGCGATCCCAGGTGATGCGGGGGCGCAGTTCGGCGAATTCGTCGGAGGGATACCGGCCGGCGAGAAGATCGAGCACATTTTCGAAAGCAGTGCGGCTGAGAGAGGCAAAGGGAGCGGCTCCGCGTACCAGAGCGAAGAGATCGTCGACGGAAATCTCCGGCTCGCGGGGGCGCTCGCCCTTCATGCGTGGAACGGAAAGCCGGGGCGGGTGGGCTACGGTGGCGACGATCTGCTGCGCAAGCACGTCGAGGGGGTTGCGGAGAATCGCTGTCGATTCGACCTGTCCTTCGTGCATGGCGCGGGTAATGGCAGCGCAGGCGACCAGATCGGCGCGGTATTTCGGGAAGATGATGCCTTCGCTGACGACGCCCACACGATGCCCGGCACGGCCGATGCGCTGCATACCGCTGGCGACCGAGGGTGGCGACTCGATCTGAATAACAAGGTCGATGGCGCCCATGTCGATGCCGAGCTCAAGCGACGAGGTGGCGACCAGGGCGCGAATCTGTCCGCGCTTAAGCTGGCTCTCGATTTCGGCGCGCTGGGCAGCGGCAAGCGAGCCGTGATGCGCGCGGGCGAGTGGCTCCTGGGCCAGCTCATTGATGGCTCCGGCGAGGCGTTCGGCGGTACGGCGGTTATTGACGAAAATGAGTGTGGACCGGCGCTCGCGCACGATCTCCAGCAGGCGCGGCGGGATGGCGCTCCAGATAGAGGGACGCTTGGGTGCGGCGGTGGGGTCGGAGGGCGGCTCCCGCTGGGCGAGCTTGGCCAGATCCTCGACGGGAACCTCGACCTTGAGTTCGAGGCGTTTGGGCTCGCTGGCATTGACGATGGTGACGGGACGAGGACTCACCGTGCCGGCGTCGATGGCGGAAGGCTGGTTGCCGCTCAGAAAGCGGGCGACCTCTTCCAGCGGGCGCTGCGTGGCTGAGAGGCCGATGCGCTGGATGCGGGCCGGCGTGATGGCTTCGAGTCGCTCGAGGCTGAGGGCGAGGTGCGCGCCGCGCTTGGTGGGGACGAGGGCGTGAATTTCGTCGATGATGACGGTGTCGACGGTGCGCAGCGAGGCGGCCGATTCCGACGTGAGCAGCAGGTAGAGGGATTCCGGCGTGGTGATGAGAATTTCTGCGGGATGACGGCGGAAACGGCTGCGCTCGTGCTGGGGCGTATCGCCGGTGCGAATGGCGATTTCCGGCATGTGGACGGCGACACCGGCACGCTGCGCGGCCTCAGCGATGCCGGCCAGCGGCACGCGCAGGTTGCGTTCCACGTCGACGGCCAACGCCTTCAGAGGGC
The DNA here is from genome assembly GCA_963825195.1 of uncultured Acidobacteriota bacterium. GTDB lineage: Bacteria > Acidobacteriota > Terriglobia > Terriglobales > Acidobacteriaceae > Palsa-343. The sequence goes on along the minus strand of CAWGSD010000001.1, from coordinate 1,726,392 downwards.
TGATGTAGACGACGCGGCAGCCTGGGTCGCCAGCGGGAGGGTGAAGCATGAGGCGATCGAGGCAGGCCAGAAAGGCGGCGAGGGTTTTGCCGGTGCCGGTGGGCGCGAGGATGAGAGTGCTTTCTCCGGCGGCGATGGCGGGCCAGCCGAGGCGCTGCGGAGCAGTCGGCTGGCCGAGCGCGGAATGAAACCAGGCACGAGTGACGGGATGGAAAAGCGCGAGGGAATCGCCCGGGTCGTTCGCCCCGCCCGTCGCGCCCGCCGGCCGGCCGGATTTATCAGAAGACTGGCGAGATTTCTTCGCGGCCATAGCTGTCTGTGAGCATAGATGAGGATGGTCGGGTCCGGGTTCGGGAGGCAGCGGTGGCGGGATAGGAGTTCGGTGAAACACAAGCGGAGCCAAAATGCTTTAGGCTCAAAGACGCATGTCAGATCTGGACTCCACTACACTGGACCGCCTGCGGCTGGCGGCGCAGGAGGCTGCCGCGCGAGCCTATGCGCCCTATTCGCGATTCTTTGTGGGGGCGGCGCTGCTCTTTGACGATGGGGTGGTGGTCACCGGCTGCAATGTTGAGAACGTTTCGTATGGGCTGACGAGTTGCGCCGAGCGCAATGCGCTTTTCCGCGCCGTCAGCGAGCGCGGCGCGGGGCAGAAGATTGTCGCCATCGCTGTTGCCAATCGCAATGGAGCGGCGAGTCCGCCCTGCGGCGCGTGCCGCCAGGTGATAAGCGAATTCGTGACGGCGGATGCGGTGGTGTGTTTCCCCGGGGAGCATGGGCCGGAGACGCGGCCCTTTGCGGAGATCTTCCCCTTTGGCTTCCACTTTGAACCGCAGGGGGGTGTCCGATGAGCACCGGCCTGCATGCGGTTGATCTGATCCGCAAAAAGCGCGATGGAGAGGAACTGAGTCCGGAGGAGATCCGCTTCCTGGTAGAGGGTGCGGCGCGGGACACGATTCCGGAGGAGCAGCTTTCCGCATGGCTGATGGCGGCGTTTTTACGCGGCTTCTCCCTGGGCGAACTCGACACGCTGACCACGGCGATGCGCTTTTCCGGGGAGGTGCTGGATCATACCGGGCTGGGACGAAACACGGTCGACAAGCACTCTACCGGAGGGGTGGGTGACAAGACGTCGTTTCTGGTCGCGCCGATCGCGGCGGCCGCGGGGCTGGCGGATCCGATGATCAGCGGGCGAGCGCTGGGGCACACGGGCGGGACGCTGGATAAGCTGGAGTCGATTCCGGGATACCGCACGCAGCTTTCGCTTGCGGAAATGCAGCGGGTGCTGGAGCAGTGCGGGGCATCGATCGTGGGGCAGACGAAAAACCTGGTGCCCGCCGACCGCAAGCTCTACAGCCTGCGCGACCGCACCGCGACGGTGGAGAGTCCCTACCTGATCTGCGCGTCGATCATGAGCAAGAAACTGGCGGCGGGGCTGGATGCGCTGGTGATCGATGTAAAGGTGGGCTCGGGCGCGTTTCTGCGTGACGAAAAGGAGGCGCAGTATCTGGCTGCGCTGATGGTGGAGACCGGCGAGCGGGCGGGTACGCGGACGGTGGCGATTCTGACCGACATGAGCCAGCCGCTGGGACGGATGGCTGGGAATTGGGTGGAGATTCAGGAGTCGATGGAGTTGCTGCGAGCAGGGCGCGATCCGCTGAGCCGCAATCCGCTGAGTGAGGATCTGCGGGAGGTCTCGCTGGTGCTGGCCGGCTGGATGATCTATTTCGGCGGAAAGGCGAGGAGCGCGGAGGCAGGCCGGGCGCTGGCTGAGGAGAAGCTGGTGGACGGATCGGCTTTGCGGATCTTTCGCGAGATGGTAGCTGCGCAGGGCGGGGATGTGCAGGCGCTGGACGCCGGCGAGAAGTTTCATCAGCCGCGTTTCCGGCGGGTATTGCGCGCTGTGCGCAGCGGCTACTTCGCATCCGCCGACTGCACGAAGATCGGATGGGCGGTGCAGCGGCTGGGCGCCGGAAGAGAGCGAGCCGGGGAGCCGGTGGAGGCGCACGCGGGGCTGGAGATGCACGTGAAGCTCGGTGCGCGAGTTGAGCCAGAGCAACCATTGGTGACACTGTTCGCGCAGGAAGAGGCGCGCTTTGCCGAGCCGGAGCAACTGCTTGCGGAAGCGCTGGTCGTCGCGGATCACGCGGTTGCGCCGCCTCCGCTGATTCGCCAGATCATCTCGGCGGACAACAAAAATATGTTCCTGAAAGGCAGAAGCTCCCCATAGGATTGAGAAAACTGAGGAGAACGATTTGGCTCGATTTACGGGGGTGCTGGGACTGCTGACCATGCTGCTGCTGGCGTGGATATTTTCCACCAACCGCAGAGCGATCCGCTGGCGCACCGTGGCATGGGGTCTGGGGCTGCAGATTCTCTTCGCGTTTCTGGTGCTGAAGTCCTCCGTCGGGCAGAGGGTGATGCACGCAGCCGGCGATGTGGTGAACAAGCTGCTGGCATTTGCGTTCAACGGATCGACCTTCGTGTTCGGCGACCTGGGCGCGCACAGTTCAAAGATCGCCTCTGCGTTCGGGACCAGCTTCTTCGCTTTTCAGGTGCTGCCGACGATCATCTTTATCTCGGCGTTTTTTGCCGTCCTCTATCACCTGGGCATCATGCAGCTGATCATCCGGCTGTTCGCGCGGGTGATGCAGTGGACGATGAGGGTATCGGGCGCGGAGAGCCTGAACGTCGCGGCCAGCATCTTCATGGGGCAGACGGAAGCGCCGCTGACCATCCGGCCGTTTCTGCCGGGGGCGACGCGCTCCGAGCTGATGACGATTATGACCAGCGGGATGGCGCACGTCTCGGGCGGGATCATGGCGGCGTACATCCTCTATGGAATATCGGCCAGCAGCCTGCTGGCGGCCGTAATCATGACGGCACCGGGCACGATTCTGATCTCGAAGATGCTGGTGCCGGAGGTGGAGAAGCCGGCGACGGAAGGCGTGGTGCATATTCCGGAGAGCGAGGAGCACAAGGACGAGAATCTGATCGGGTCGATCGCGCGGGGCACGATCGACGGGGGTCGGCTGGCCTTCAACGTCGGCATCATGCTGATCTCATTTCTGGCGCTGATCGCGCTGCTGGACGGCATTCTGGGCGGGCTGCACAACTGGCTGGGGTGGCACCATATTCCGTTTCCACACTCGCTCGACACGATTCTGGGATTCTTCTTTGCGCCCATCGCGTGGCTGATCGGGATTCCGTGGCATGACGCGCCGAGGGTGGGGAATTTGCTGGGCACACGCATGGTGCTGAACGAGCTGGTGGCGTATACCTACCTAGGCGGATTGGCGAGGAGCGGAGCGCTGGCGGCGCGGTCGGTGACGATTGCGACGTTTGCGCTGTGCGGATTTGCGAACCTGAGCTCGATTGGGATTCAGATTGGCGGGATCGGGGCGCTGGCACCGAATCGGCGCAATGAACTGGCCAGGCTGGGGTTGCGGGCGATGCTGGCGGGGACGATGGCGAATCTGATGTCGGCATCGATTGTGGGGATTCTGATTAAGTAATGATGACCAGTACTCTTTTCGAGAAGGCCGGCGCGGCCGCGGAGCTGATTGCGGCGCGCACGGAACTGCGGCCACGAATCGGCATCGTTTTGGGGTCAGGGCTGGGGGCGTTTGCGGCGGAACTGCAAAACGCCACAGCAATTCCGTTCGCGGAGATTCCGCATTTTCCGCAGTCGACGGTGCCGGGACACAGCGGGCGGCTGGTGGTGGGGACGGTCGCCGAGGTGCCGGTGGCGGTGATGCAGGGGCGCGTTCATGCGTACGAAGGATACAGTTCGGAGGAGGTCACGTTTCCGGTGCGGGTGCTCGGGCGGCTGGGCGTGAAGACGCTGGTGCTGACGAACGCGGCGGGGGGGATCAACGAAGGGTTGAAGCAGGGACAGCTGGTGCTGATCGCGGACCACATTAATCTGTCGGGGCGGAATCCAGTGGCGGGGCCGAACGACGAGCGGTTGGGGCCGCGCTTCTTCGACATGAGCGAAGCGTATTCGGGGCGGCTGCGGCGGCTGGCTCACGAAGCTGCGAAGGAGATGAACTTCCGGCTGGACGAAGGCGTGTACCTGAGCGTGCTGGGGCCGAGCTTCGAGACGCCGGCGGAGATTCGCGCGTTTCGGGCGATGGGGGCCGATCTGGTGGGAATGTCCACGGTACAGGAGACGATTGCGGCGCGGCACATGGGCATCGAGGTGATGGGGCTCTCGTGTGTAACGAATATGGCGGCGGGAATTCAGAAGGAGCCGCTGAGTCACGAAGAGGTGATGGAGACGGGGCGCGCGGTGGAGTCGCTGCTGGCGGGGTTGCTGACGCGGCTGGTGCCGATGATGGGGGAGTGATTACTCTCGACCCCATCCATCGAATGGCGTGATGAAATGCCTGGTCTGCGGTTTCTGAAGTGTGTTGCCTGCCTGCCGTCGAAAAAAGCAGGTCCCCTCCACTTCGCTTCGCTACGGTCGGGATGACAAATGATCAAAGGTTCGCTGAAACACACACCAGCTTAGTCGCTGTGTCCCTGCGGGACTGGTTCCGCGCTTTGCACCCAGGCCGCGACGATCAGGTCGCGCAGCATCGATGCTCCGGCGGCGAGACGTTCTTCGGTGAACTGCTTTGCTTCGGGAGTGCCGGCACCATCGAAGCCATGTTGTTTGTCGAGTTGGTAGACGCGCTCGACGAAGGTTCCGGTGTGGCGCAGGTAGGCGAGGTAGTCGGTCCACTCATCGCCGATGGGGTGCAGGGGAGCGAGTAAGGGCTGCACGTCGGCGGGTTTGATATTCGCAGCAACGTAGACGCCCTCAAACTTCCAGTGAATATCGTGCGAGGTGGTGTAGCCGTTCGGGTTGTCTTTGCCGACCCAGCCGTTGTAGTTGACGGTGACATGGAGCGGTTGGGAGCCGTCTCCCACATAGTGGCCGAGCCAGCCAGCATAGAAGAGAATTTTGGCTTCGATGGGCTGGATGTCGGGATTCCTGTCGCCACCCTGAGCCAGGGCTTCGCGGTAGTCGCGCATTCCGGACTTCAGCCGCTGCCACACTTCTTCGGTGATGAAGGGCTGAAAGCCAACGTGCTCGGGGCGCAGATCGGATGCCACGGCCGGATGCGCCGCAGCGTAGGCATAGAGCGCCGCGATGTAGTCGTAGCGTCGCCTCGGCAGTGGGCCGATGAGGTCGGCCAGCTCGAGATCGATGTAGTGGTCGGGCGCCTGTGCGGCGTTAAGCTCGGGTTCGGCGCGCGAACGCCAGCGGTCCGGCTCGGGGCCGAGGTACTCGATTTCGTAAATAGCCTCGGGCGTGTGCAGAAATGCCGGCAGATCGGCGGGCAGGTTCTGAGCAGCCAGGCGGTTGATCATCATGTGGCCTTCGCGGCCCCATGCGAAGGAAGAGGGGACAGCGACGAGAGGCAAAACCAGCAGGACAGAGAAGAGACGCACGGAGCCGTGGAGCTTCATCAAAGCGAGTATACCGAGCCGTTTTACCTGGCGCGGGCCGATTCGTGCGCGGCCTTGTGCATAAGGTCTTCGATGGCGTCGGCGGTCTTGGGCAGTGCGCAGGTAAGGCACTCGAGCGTGCCGTCATCCTTTACGTAGTAGTCGTCTTCAATGCGTACGCCCAGCTTTTCTTCCGGGATGTAAATGCCGGGCTCGATGGTGAAGACCATCCCTTTCTCGAGAGGCTTTGCATAATCCCACGGATCGTGCACGTCGATGCCGACGGAGTGGCCGATGCCGTGAATGAAGTACTTGCCCAGGCCCTGGCCGTGCAGGTCCTTACCATGGTCGTTCATGTATTTCCAGGCGATGGTATCGAGGGAGTCGGGATAGTGGTGGTAAGGGTCGTTGACGCGGGACTTGCCGGCGACGAAGCCATCCATGGCGGCACGCTGCGCGCCGAGCACCACGTTGTAAACCTCACGCTGGCGGGCGGTGAAGTGGCCGTCGACGGGCATGGTGCGGGTTATGTCGGAGGCGTACATGGAGTATTCGCCGGCAGCATCGACGAGCAGGACTTCACCGGCGTGCATGGTGCGGCTGTTTTCGGAGTAGTGGAGGACGGTCGAGTTGGGGCCGGAGCCGACGATGGGCGCGTAGGAGACGCGTTCGCAGCCATTGGCCATGAGGTTTTCGATGATGATGCCAGCGGCAGTGCCTTCGGTCATGCCGGGATGAATGGCCTCGATCATGGCAAGCTGCGCTTTGACGGAGGCGTTGCCGGCTTTGCGGAGGAGCGCCATCTCCCCTGGATCTTTCACGGTGCGAAGAACGCCGGTCAGCGTACGTACGTCCTGGATGGGCGGGGCGGTGTTCATGCCCAGGGTGGTGGCAGTCCAGGAGGCGAGCGCGCGGGCCTGCTCTGTATCGGGCTCGCTCCACAGATTCGCTGCGAGATAGCGGTCGCTGCGCATCAGGTCGCCCAGGGTGGCGGGCAGGGCCGTCATGGGCCGGACCTCGTCGACTCCTGTGACGCGCGGGGCCTCGGGGGATGCCGCGTCGAGCTTGGCGCCGGTATAGAGCTCGAGATGCAGGTTGCGGGTGGGCAGGAAGAGGATCTCGCGGTAGGGGCGCGCGGGATGCAGGTCGGTTGCGGCGGCAGGAGCTTCAATCAGGAGGGCGGCGCCTGGCTCATTCCACCCGGTGAGGTAGTAGAAATCCGAATCCTGGCGAAAGGGCATGAAGTCCAGGAGCGGCTCCTCGGCGGCGAAGAGGATGGCAACGCCACCCTGGAGCGCGGTGCTGAGATGTTCGCGCCGGGCATGGTAGGTCGAGGAGGGCTGGCGTTCGAGAGCGGAGAGGGACGCGCAGGGAAGAAGGAAGAGAAGCAGAGCGAGGCGGGCGAACAACTTCATAGGGAAGGAGTCTACCTGAATTAAGAGGGAAGTTATTCTCCGTCAGAATGGCAGAATCGTCTAGACTTGTCAGAAGAGGAAAAAATGGCAACACGGGAAATTCGGCTGCGGCTCAGCGAAAATGGCAGAGTTGTCATCCCTGCGCAGGTGCGGCGAGCCCTGGGCGTCGATGCGGGGGACGAAATCATCCTCCAGCAGGAAGACAACACTTTCCGTCTCACAACGCAACAACAGCGGATCGCCGAGGCGCGCCGGAATATCCGCCGCTATATCAAGCCGGGTACGCGGCTGGTGGATGAGTTGCTTGCGGAGAGGCGCGAGGCGGCAAAGCATGAGTAGGTGCGTTCTGGACGCATCGGCCATCCTCGCCGTACTGCTGGAAGAACCGGGCTGTGAGGCAATTCCCGCCGACGCGCTGGCCGAGGCCATCGCCAGCACCGTTAATCTCGCCGAGGTGCACACAAAGCTCGTGAGTCGCGGTGGTCCGCCTGAACAGGCGTGGGCCGATGCGCTTTCCGCGGTTCGCGGGTCGATCGCATTCGATGAGGAGCAGACGCGGCTCACCGGCACCCTGGCGGCCAGGACTCAATCACTGGGACTCTCGCTGGGCGATCGTGCCTGCCTGGCACTGGGAATGACGCTGCAGGTTCCGGTTTACACCGCTGATAAAAGCTGGAAAAGGCTGCATCTCGGTATTCCGGTGCATATCATCCGGTAACTCGCCGAATGTGCGCGCCGCCACTGTCCCTGCTCACACTCCGACCGGAAACGGCTTGGGCGAAGCTTCGTCGAGGTTGGCGCCGGAGCGCCAGCGTTCGAAGCGTCCCTGCAGCAGCGACAGCAGGCCCGTGTACCAGTAGCCGATGACGAAGAGCAGGAGGAACGGCACGGTGAAGTAGTTTTCGTTGGCCACGGCATACCAGATGCAGAGAGCGAAATAGCCACCGATGAGCAATTCGAGAAAGGGAATAAGGCCGAGACGCTTGCGATATTTCGAAGCTTGGGATTTTTCGCCGCGCTTCTGGACCCGGTATTTCGGGGTGCGCTTGAAGGCGCTCTGGATGCCGAAGATGGCTTCCATGACGGCGATGGTATTGGTGACGGTGAGGCCGATGCCGAGGGACATCAGGAAGGGGAGATAGAGGAAGGTGCGGTACCAGCGGCGGGGGAAGAGCTCTTTCTGAGAGACGAGATAGAAGGACGAGATGGAGAAGGTGGATGCCAGAAAGAGGGGAAAGTCAATGAAGAGCATCTCCCACCAGCCCTGATAGAAGCGGATGATCATGGCGGGCATCAGCAGCACGGAGAGCACGACCATGAGCGGGTAGCTGATGTTGGCCGTGAGGTGATACCAGGCTTCGATCTTGGTGCGCAGGGGAACATCGCTGCGGAAGACGCGGGGCAGTATTTTCTTCGAAGTTTGGATGAGGCCTTTGGCCCAGCGCTGCTGCTGCGTTTTGAAGGCCGTCATCTCGATGGGGACTTCGGCCGGGCACTCGACGTCCTGAAGGTATTTGAATTTCCAGCCGACGATTTGCGCGCGATAGCTGAGGTCGGTGTCCTCGGTGAGGGTGTCGTGCTGCCAGCCGCCAGCGTCGTCGATGGTACAGCGGCGCCACATGCCGGCGGTCCCGTTGAAATTGAAGAAGACGCCGGAACGTGCGCGCGCACCGTGCTCGAGCACGAAGTGGCCATCGAGGAGGATGGCCTCGACCTGAGTGAGGAAGCTGTAGTCGCGGTTCAGGTGGGTCCAGCGGGTCTGCACCATGCCGATTCCGGGCTCGGCGAAGTGATGGATGACGCGCATCAGCCAGTCGCGGGGAGGAACGAAATCGGCGTCGAAGATGGCGACGAATTCGCCTGTGGCCACCTTTAAGCCTTCCTGGAGAGCGCCGGCCTTGAAGCCGTGGCGATTGGTGCGGTGCAGGTAGACGATGGGGTATCCCATGGCCTGGCAGCGCTCGACGATGGCGGCAGCGACGTCGCGGGTTTCGTCGGTGGAGTCGTCGAGGACCTGGATTTCGAGCAACTCGCGGGGATATTCGAGGTTGCAGCAGGATTCGATGAGGCGATCGATGACGAACTGCTCGTTGAAGATGGGAAGCTGGACGGTGACGCGCGGCAGCTGTTCGAAGTACGTGGCCGGTTCGTGCGTGGCCTTTTTGCGGTTGTGGTAATAGAGCCAGACCAGGGTATAGCGGTGCAGGCCGTAGAGGGAGAGGACGATCATCACCAGGAAATAGGGGGTAAGCAGCAGGGTATCGAAGGAGAAGAGCTGCCAGTGGTAGAGGTTCTGGAAGGTGTGATCGCCGTAATGGGTGCGCAGGTAATGGCGCAGATCGCTCTTATAGAGCAGCAGGCAAAGCGAGCGAAGGCAGCCGCCAAGCAGGCGAACAGAAATGGCCATCGTTAGCAGCAAACTCTGCATTGTGGGTTGGGCCGGTTAAACAAAAGGAACGACAGGCCCATTCTAATGGAACAAGCAAATCTGTCCTGCCGGAGAGGAAAGCGCCCGCCGCGAGAGCACGGCGGGCGTGCAGTCATTTCCGCCCGAAGCGATACACGACGGCGAGACCACCGCCGAGGTTTTCCTGCGTGGTGCTTCCGTAGTTGGTGATGAGTTCGTTGGCGGTAAAGCGTAATGCGAGCGCCGGCCCGAGGTTGTAATCGGCGGACGCGCCGGCTGAGACATTCAGCACGGTACTGTCGGTGTAGAGGCCCACGAGCTGGGGGGGCAGGCCGTTGGTCCCGGTGCCGAAGTTGCCGTGTCCGGCGCCGGCCAGCACCTGTGCCGTCCATCCCCAGTGCTGACCCTTGAAGAAGCGATATTGCGGTCCGGCCAGGAAGGTGTACTGGCTGATACCGGGGTTATACGCCTGGTTGGGACCGTTGGTGTGGAGACCGGTATAGGCGGTACCGTAATAGCCGCGGAAATCGGCGGCGATGCCGAGGTCGCCGTGGAAGTAGTCGACGACGCCGACCTGCCAGCCCGCTTCATTCAGGTGCTGCAGGCTGTTGCCGGGGCGAAAGCGCAAGGTGGCCCCGCCGAAGTAGACATCGTATTTGTGGCTGTAGGTGTCCTGAATGATCTGCCGGATACGCTGTTTGCGGCGCGCATTGACGCGCTGCTGGGCCTCGCGCAGAACCTCGGCACGCTCCTGGGTGGTGCTTTGCGACTGATCGGTCTGAGACTGCGAGGAATCCGGCGGCTGCTGAGTGGGTGCGTCCTGCGCGCGCATGGCCGGGGAAGCAAGAAGAAGGATTGCCAGTAGCGGATACACTGCGTATCCGGGGTACTTGCGAAAATGCATGAACCTGAATGCCTCCACTGTTCCGTTCTCCACAACTGCGGTGCTCCGGGGGGAGAATGGGCCCGGGAGCAGCCGGCCGGGGATGCATCGGCTGCGCAAGGGGCTACTCTCCTGACCGCAGCCACTGTGGAAACGGTCTGTCCAGAAAGAAAGATTTTTCCCTGCTTGTATTAAATCATCTGCGGAGGCTGGAGTGCCGGGCGTTTGTTCGAAAGGGCCGGGTCGCGGGGCGGCGCAACGGTGAATTTATGGGGTTGCGAATTCTTCACGCTCGCGCAACGGCTCAGCAAATGTAGATTGGTATTGATTCCTATTGAGGCAAACAACGCATGAAACGGTTCCTGCTGGGCCTGCTGCTGGGCCTCCTGGTGTTTCCGGTCTGGGGTTACCTTTATTTTCGAATCGGGCAGCCTCCGGTGGCGGTTGCGGATCTGCCATTTCTCCTCGAAAGGCAGATCATCAGGGTGCCGCTGCATACGCGCATCGACAAGGAAATGGCGGCCAGCGCTCCGATGGAAGCCAGCCCAACCAACCTGACGGCGGGGGCACAGATCTATCGCACCCACTGCGCGGCATGCCACGGCCTGTACGGACATCCGGCGGATTTTGCGGCGCATATGTATCCCGACGCGCCGCAATTGTGGGCGCCTCATGGACACCGCGGCGTGGTGGGCGTGAGCGACGATCCGGTAGGCGAGACTTACTGGAAGGTGGCGAACGGGATCCGGCTCACGGGCATGCCGGCGTTCGACAAGATCCTGAACCAGACGCAGATGTGGCAGGTGAGTCTGCTGGTGAAAAACGCCGATCAGTCGTTGCCGCCTGACGTGCTGAACCTCATCAAGAAGCCCCTGGATTTCGGCGTGACGGACACGAATGCCGCGGAACCGAGTCCGCTACCGCAGCCGCCCTCGCAGTGAAGGCGGTCCTGGTCAGTACTTCGACTTGATAGCGTAGGTCAGGCCGGTGGTGAACTGGAACGAATTCCGTTTGGTGGGCGGCAATGCGGGCGGAGGATCGTTCAGGTAGCTGTCGATGGAGCCGACGGAGAAGGCCAGGCTTTTGAAGAACGGCATGGTGAGGGAATCGGTTTCGGACGCCGAATAGGCGTAAGGATTGTTGTAGGCAGGGATCCAGGACAGCTCCTGCTTGAACTGCACCCTGAGGGGCAGTTTGGCGGCCCAGGTGGTGTCGAGGGTCGATCCGATCAGGTTCTGATCTTCTCCGGGCGCAGCCTGAAGGAAGGACTGCCCTTCGTACTGGAGGGTGGTTTTGATATCCAGCTCCTGGGTGGGGCGCTTGATGGCGGTCCAGCCGATGCCGGCGCCGTAGATCTGCTGGAGATCGAGAGCCTGCGCGAAGTTGTGGTCGAAGACGGTCTGGGCCAACGCGTAGAAGCGAGGCGAGAAGTATTCGTCGCGCTCGGCGTCGGCGTGGTAGATGGAGCTTTTCGAGCTGCTGGCAGGCGTCATCACACCGTCGCTGGAATAGGCGGGCTGGATGATCTTGCCGAAGGAGCCGCTGAAATCCACCGAGCTGCGGTTGTGCGTGTCGAGCCAGCTTACGGTGGGGGCACTGCGGGTGAGATTGACCGAACCCGTGAACGTGTACTGATCCTGGCTCGCCTGCACGATGGTCGCGCCCGCGGTCACGGCGCCATTCCAGCCGGCGAGGGCTCCGGGATGGCCGGCGATCTGCTTCTTCAGCGTGGTTTCATCAATGACGTACAGCGCGTTTTTGACGGGAATCAGCGGGATAGTCGCGCCGCTGTCGGGATGAACCGTAATCAGCTGGTCAGCGACCGACAGCGTGCCTTCCGGAATGCCAGGCGGCAGGTGCCCGTGACGAGCGAAGGTGCTCTTTTCCAGGACGGCGAGTTTGGTGGCCGTGTGCAGATCTTTGATCTTGTCCCACTTCACAGTAACGTCGCCGACGATTTCGCTGTGGAAGACAACGTCGCTGCCTACGGCGCGGACCAGGGTGCCGGAGAGGCGATCCCCATTGGTAAAAGTCAGGGTGTCCGGCGCCGGCTGCGGCTGGGGCTTCTTCGCAGCGGGGACGCCATCGGCCGAAGCGTGAGCGGGCAGCAGGGCCAATCCAAAAAGAAGCGCCGCAGTGATGCGAATCAACAGTTGGGCCAGCGCAGAAAAGTGCGGACGCAAGAAAACCATGGGGAGGAATCAACTCCGTGCAAGTGGTTCAAAACAGACAGGGAAGTGCCTGTCTCGATAGTACAGGAGGTACAGAGAGGAAAAGTCCCGTTGCGACTGCTGCCGGTTATTCTTCCCGCAACAGGATCATGGGATCGACGGCGAGGGCGCGTTGGGCGGGGATCCAGGCGGCCACGAGGCCCAGCAGCAGCATGGTCAGGATGACACCGCCGAGGACGACGGGATCTTTGGGCGAGGCCTGGTAGACGATGTAGGAGAGTACGCGCGTGGCGAGCAGACCGAGGAAGATGCCGGCCACGGAGCCAATGGCGAGCAGGCGAAAGGCACGGCCAAGGGCAGCTTTGAGGACTTCCTGCTGCCGCGCGCCCAGCGCTACGCGGATGCCGAGCTCGCGCATGCGCTTGCTCACGACGTAAGAAGCCATGCCGAAGATGCCGGTGACGGCCAGCATGGCGCCAAGGATGCCGAGAACGCCGAGAGCCACACTGGCGACGCGGGCGGCAAAGAGGGCTGCATCCAGTTCGCGGGTCCAGGGCTTAATGATGAAGGGCAATCCGGGATCGAGGGCGCGGAGTCTGCGGCCGAGGGCTGCAGCAATCTGCTGAGGGTCGCGGTTCGAGCGCACCACCAGCCAGGTATCGCTCGACGGCTGCTGAAGAATGGAGTAGAACATGGCGGGCTGCTGGTCTTCCGTCAACGTTCGATAGCGGCCGTCTTCGACTACGCCTACGACTTCGACGCGGGTGCCTCCCCAGATTTTGAAGTGACCTCCGATGGCTTTGGGCACCGACCCGAAAAGCTTCTGCGCAAAATAGCGGTTCACCACGGCGACCACGGGGGCTTTGGCGGCGTCATGCCAGGACAGGTCGCGCCCGGCAAGGAGGGTGGTACCCGCGGTCTCGAAGTAGCCGGGAGAGACGTCGTACTGCATGGCGTCGCCAGCCTGGTTGGTGGGCCGGTAGTCGGTTGTGCTGTCGGCAAAGTAGAACGAATCGTTGGAGCCGAGGCTCAGCGGCAGCTGATCGGAGTAGGCAGCGGCGGAAACTCCGGGAATGCTCGATGCGGCATCGAGCATGCGGCGCTGCAGCGGGGGCGCGGTCTGGTTGGTGTAGCCAGCCATGCTGAAGTCAACGTCGACCAGCATGACATTCTGCGGGACAAAGCCGAAGTTGCTGTGCAGGGAATGCGAGAGTCCGCGAACGGCGACCAGGGATGAAGTAACGAGCACCGCGCAGATAGCAATCTGAAACGCGAGAAGCAGGTCACGGGCGGTGAAGCGGCGGAGGCTGACGAGGCCGTTCGCGCCGGAGCGGATGATCTGGTAGGGATCGGCGCGCAGAACCTGGCGGACGGGAACCATGCCGAAGAGCAATCCGCTGATCAGGGCCAGCAGCAGGGCGACGGAGTAGGTTCTCCAGTCGGGATTGACGGGGACGTTGATGGGAATGTCGGGAATGGGCTGCCACGCGCTGATCCAGCGCAGGATGGCGGTGCCGGTCAGCAAGCCCACGGCCCCGCCGATGAGGGCGATGAGAATTGCCTCATTGAGCAACTGGCGGACAATGCTGCTGCGAGCGGCGCCGAGGGCCATGCGCACGGCAATGTCGCGGGAGCGATCGGCGGCGCGAGCGGCAAACAGGCTGCCGAGATTGGCACAGGCGGCCAGCAGGATGAGGCCGGCCAGCAGCATGACGCCGGTCATGAAGGCGCGCGCGGGGCGGCCCAGCATATTGCCCACCAGGCCGGGGCGCGCCAGGGAGAAAGCGATCCCTTCATCCTCCTTCGGATAAGTCTTCGAAAGCCAGGCGCCGATCGAATTTAAATCGGAAGCCGCCTGTTGTGGAGTTATGCCGGGCTTGAGGCGTCCAACGACCCAGGGGCTGTGATCGCCGCGCTGCGTCAGCATGTTCCAGCCCTCCACTTCCTGCTGGTCGATGAGGGGGAGGAAAAGCGCGGGAGCAAAGAATAACTCGGTGCCGCGGAAGTCCGGCGGGGCAACGCCGAGGATGGTGAAGGGATGCTTGTTGACCTGAACGGTGCGGCCAACGGCGGCGGGGTCCGCCTGGAAATGGCTGTGCCAATAGGCATAGCTGAGGACGATGTAGGGAACGCTGTTGGGACCGTGCTCATCGGAGCCATGAAAGAAGCGGCCCAGGTACGGCTGAATGCCGAGCGCGTCGAAGTAGTTCCCGCTGACTTCATAGGGCCAGATGGTAGTGGGATTGCTGCCGGTGTCGAGGCCCATGCTGCCCACGATCCGGTAGGCAATCAGGCTCTGGAAGCTGCGATTGCGATCGCGCAGGTCGAGGTAATCCGGGTAAGAGTGGGAGGGGGACAAGTCTTTGCCGCGCTCGACCATGTAGAGGTTCTGCGGATGGGGGACACGGAGAGGGCGCAGCACGAGAGCGTTCAGGACGCTGAAGACGACAGCGTTTGCCCCGATGCCAAGGGCGAGGGTCAGGACGGCCGTGAGGGTAAAGCCTGGCGACTTGCGCAGTTGCCGGAATGCGTATTTCAGTTCGGTCAGCACGGCACGCCTCCCAATACTCCCAGAGTGTGGCGATGATACATGCAAGCGGCCGGCCAGGCGGAATGGCCCGAAGTGGCTGAGGAGAAGGTGCTTCGGCGCAACTGCGCGGCCGCGACTGTCCGCAACCGCGCAGTTCTGTTCGGAAACGAACAGTGATGGCGGGAGCTATAGGCTGGGCGGCGTTAGGCCGAGCGCCTGCAGATAGCCGGAGTTGAGGCGTGCGTTCGAATACTGGACTTTTTTGAGCAAATCGGCGAAGGCCTCGTCGATGTCCTGCTGCGGGGGACGGGCCGCGAGGAGTTTTTCAACGTTGCCGGTGGTCTGCGGGAGCTTGGCGAAGGCAACAATTTCATCCCAGTGCGCGGGCCGATCGAAGGTAAGGACGCAGGAGGTCGCGTCCATTTTCTTGTAAGGCCAGAACGCCCAGCCCACGTGACTGGCTTCCAGAGTTTTCGTGAAGGCTGCTATCCACTGGTCGTTGTTTTCGCCGGACTCACCGAGCCAGATGGGCACATGATAGCGGTCGCGGAAGTCAAGATAGGGCTGGATGACGCTGGTGTCGGTGGCGGTCCAGTACTTGTGGAAGGTGTACATGGTGTTGTTGTCGAAGGGTGGGCCGAAGACGGAGAAGTTGGAATCCCATTGCGCGCCGCCGAGGATGAGCACATGGTTGCGGTCGACCTGGCGAATGGCCGCCGTGATTTTGCGGTAAACCGGCTCCAGATCCTTGTTGAACTGCAGATCCTGCGGGTAGTGCGGGATGGGCTCATTGAGCAGATCGTAGCCGAGGACGGTGGGGTTGTCGGCGTAATGCGCAGCGATGCGCCGCCAGATGGCAACGGTTTGCTGCTGGGCTTCGGGACTGGAGTAGAGCCAGGGGTAATTCCATCCATCGTCGATGTTGGCGCCGGTCTGGCCTCCGGGAGCGCAGTGCAAATCGATGATGACGTAGATGTGATCCTTGCTCGCCCAGGCGACCAGGCGGTCGAGAACGCGGAAGCCTTCCGCATCGTCGCTGGTGAAGAACTTCCAGTGGATGGGGACGCGGACGGAGTTCATGCCGCTGCGATGAATCAGGTCGATGTCGGCTTCGGTGATGTAGTTATCGCGCCATTGCCGCCAGAATGCTTCGGCGCCGGCCGGCCCGAGGAGTTCGTTGGTGAATTCCTCGATTTCGCGCGGGGCCTGCGGGCCACCGTCGAAGTGGAACATGTAGCCTTCGGGCTCAAACCAGTTGCCGAGATTGATGCCGCGCAGCAGCAGCGGCTGGCCTGCGCCGTCGACGAGCGTGGAGCCATTTGCGTGCACAAAGCCGGGCGTCGGCTGCGCCTGGAGCGTGGCGGTGGACGGTGAAAGAACCAGAAGACAAAAGAGTGCAGATAAGCCAAAGGATTTTCTCACCACAAAAACCTACTCCCCGGGGGCGGAGGGATCAAGTGAAGAGGTCGAGGCCATACGCGCTGCGGAGATGGCCGTGTTGCCAGCCCGGTTCGATTTCCACCTTTCCCACGGGCTGCGGAAAAAGACACTTTGAGGCCGAAAAGTCGTCCCTCAGGCGCTAAAGCCCAAATTATTTTCTGTCACTAACGGCACAGCTAAAGCTGTGCCCCTTCAAGGCAGCAAGTTGCATGTGGCACAGCTAAAGCTGGGCCGCTTCAAAGCAACAGGTTTTCCGCAAACTCTGAGGGCCGTGCCGGGTGGATAAACTCTTCTCCACTCGGCACGGCCCAAATTTTGTTCGAATTGTTTGAAATGCTGTGTTGGCGCTGCGGGGATGGTTCAGTTCTTCGCGATGTCGCTGGCCACGTAGCCGGAGCCGTTAAAGCTGGCCTTCACTGTGATGCGATTGCCTTCATGCAGGTCGTGGCTGACCGGGAACTGCGATGGATTGAAGCTGATCTTATAGCTCTGATCGTCGCGGGGATCCTGCACCACCAGGGTGTTGGCGTGCATGTCGAGGAAAGCGACATTGCCGGTGAAGATAAACTGCGCGCCGGGTGACGCGAGGATCGTGATCTGGCTGGCGATGCCTCCGCCCTGATTGTTGGCGTTGAACGCCACCTTGACCAGAGAGCCGCTGGAGAGGTCGGAAGGGCTGACGTTCGCTGCGGCAAAGGAGGGTTGGCCGACGCGGGCGATGGATGCGCCGTTGGGAACGATCAGCCTGATGGGCGTCTGGGATAACGCGTCGCGCACGGTGAGTTGGCGTGTGCTCGGGTCATAGCCGAGCACCTGGCCCTGGCACTCACCTCCGGGCGTCTGCGAGAGCATGTGGATGCTCTGCGCGAAGACATCCGTCCCATCGAGGACGGTTTCGACGGAAGCATGTTCGCCGGGGCGCAGGGCGTCGACGGGAGTCTTTTGTCCATCGCGGAAAGCGTGGGTCCGCTCATCGAAATCAATCTTCATGGACTTGCTGCCGTAGACGTCGAGGGTGATCTGGTCACGCACGGCGTCGACCTTGCGGATGACTCCGCCGATGACGGTGGTTCGGCCATGGGGCATGCCAGGCAGCGGAGGCAGAACATTGCCCAGGCCGTTGGGGCCTCCGGAAGCGATGTCCGCGGAGAGCGCCGGCTTGCCGCCGGCGAGGGGATCGGATTGCGCGCCAGCGAAGGGCGCTGCCAGCAGGGCCGCTCCGCCGAGTATGCCGCTCAACAGAACCAAGGAGGAGAAACGAGTCATGCAGCACATCCTTTCTGGTGGAGCTTTTTCAGCACATTGGATGTGCGGAAGGGCGGCGGGGATGGCCCGGGGCGGCTTGTTCAGCAGTGAAAATTTACGACGCCGAGGCCAACATATTGAGTCGGCGCGCATCCAATATGTTGCCTCAATGAACCGCTTCTGCTGGTGGATGAAACGATGAAAGACCGATCTGTATTTGCCGCGTGTGCAGCCGCGGGATTTGTTGTGTTTACCTGTCTGGGATCGCTGGGCGCTCGGGCGCAGGATATTCGTATCACGATCCCGAGGCGAAGTCAGCTGACGCCGGTCCAGCGCCTCAACCGCGAGGGCGTGGAGCAGATCAGCAAGCACGAGTACGACAAAGCAGAGGCCACGTTTTACAAGGCGTATCTGTACGACCCTGCCGATCCTTTCACGCTGAACAATCTCGGCTACATCTCGGAGCTGCAGGGCGAGCTGCCGCGGGCCGAGAAGTTCTATTCGCTGGCGTCGGAACAGGGAAGCGATGCGCTGATCGACCGCAGCAGCGAGAAGGATCTGCGCGGTAAACCCATGACGTATGCGATGGCCAATCTGAAGGATCTGCCGATGCGCATCAATCGCATGAATGTGGACGCGATCGAGATGCTCTCAGAAAATCGCAACGCGGAAGCCGATCTGCTGCTGAAGCATGCGCTGGCGATGGATCCGCAGAATGTATTCACGCTGAACAATATGGGCGTAGCGAAAGAAGCCAGCGGAGACTACGACGCCGCGCTGAGCTACTACCGGCAGGCGGCGGAGAAGCGTTCGAATGAGCCGATCGTGGTGACGCTCAAGGCGGACTGGCGCGGGAAACCGGTGAGCAGGATGGCGGCCGACAGCGCGAACCGGCTGCAGGCGCGGATGGCGGAGCTGGATACGGATGAAGCGCGCGCGGCGGTGTTGAACCTGCGCGGCGTCACCGCGGCCAATGAAAACGACTGGGGCACCGCGCGGCAGTTCTTCCTCAAGGCTTACAAGCTCAACCCGAACAGCGCATTCAGCCTCAATAACGCCGGCTATGTTGCCGAGCGGGATGGCGATCTGGAGACGGCACAATTCTTCTACGACCGCGCTCTGAAAGCAGGAGACACCGATGCCAGGATTGGCCTGGCGACCCGGCGCGCGGTGGAGGGAAGCCACCTGGGCATGGTAGCCACGAACAATGGCGATCAGGTGCAGGAACAAATTGATATCAACAGCGCAGCGCGCCGCGGGCGTAAGGGGCCAATCGAGCTGCTGCATCGCAACGGGACACCGGTAGTTACCACGCGGCCGCCCGCGCCCAAGCCTCCGGCCACCGATGGGCAGGCTCCGGCCGATCCGTCTGCAACACCGTCCGACACACAGAATCCGCAACAACCAACACCTCAGTAAGTACGGGACTCCTGCCACTATGACCAAGCCGTCTGCACCCTCTGCCTCGAAGGACCTGATGATCACGTTGTCGCGCCTGCTGCTGAGCACCGCCGAGCGGGCCGCGCAGCGTGCTGAGATCGCGAGCATGAGCCGCGAAAAATTCGACGATCTGGCCGAACTGGCCAACGAGAACCACGTCATCATCCGGGTGATGGAAGTGATTCGCAGCATCGCGCGCGATGCGCAGGATACGACGCGGACGGAGTGGGCCGAAGCAGCTCTGGCCGCCGAGCAGGCGCGGATCGGCAATGCTCTTTCGCATCTGCAGGCGATTTGTGCGGCCATTGAAGAAGAGGGTCACGATGTCACGGTGATCAAGTCGCTGGATCACTGGCCGGATATCGGCAGCGATCTCGATCTGTATACGAACGCGAAGCCGGAAGCGATCTGCGGGCTGATGCAGAGGCGCTTTAAGGCGGAGATGGCGGCGCGCAGCTGGGGCGACCGGCTGGCCTGCAAATGGAACTTCGAGATTCCCGGACTGCCGGAGTCGGTGGAGATCCACATGGGCCGGCTGGGACAGACGGGCGAGCAGGTGGCGATTGCGTCGTCGCTGATGGGGCGCACGCGGCTGGTGAATGTGGGCGGGCGTCAGTTCCGGGTAACTTCCGCATCGGATCGGCTTATGATTTCCACGCTGCAGCGCATGTACCGGCACTTCTACTTCCGGCTGTGCGACATTCTGGACAGCGCGGGGCTGACGGAGCGCGGCGAGGTGGACTTCAACGACCTGCGGAGAGCCGCGACAACGGCGGGGATTTGGGAAGGCGTGGCGACGTACATGGTCATCGTCTCCGATTACGTGAAGCAGTATCGCGGGACGGAGCTGGTGCTGCCGGACTTTGTGCGGAAGTCGGCGCGGTTTGGCGGCGAGCAGATTTACTTTGCCAAGGATTTCCTGCGCGTACCGATCCTGCCGCAGTCGGCGAAACTCTATGGTACGCAGCTGACCGGCCTGCTGCGCAAAGGCGAAGTGCACAGCAGCGCGCGGCTGGGATTGCTGCCGTGGCTGGCTACGGCTGCCGCGGTGGGGATGAAGATCACCGGCAGCGACAAAGGCATTTGGTAAGTAACAATTCTCCTCGCTTCAAACTCCACGGCGGGCTGTAGTGCAGCTCGCCGTTTTCTTGTGCGGCAGCAGGGTAGGTGCAGGGCTTCTCTCTGCGCGGCCGGCGCAGACGATAAACTGGTGATGAGGCCGAATGGATTCAAGAAGCAGGCGGAATTTCCTGAAACTCTGCGCCGCGTCGATGCCGGGCTGGGTGCTCGGACAGAAGCTGGAGGGTCAGGAAACGAGCCAGTCCGCCGGGCATGCGGCTTATCGGACCCCTGGTACGCTGGACCGCTACATCGACCCTCTGCCCATCCCTGAAAAGCTGGCTCCCGCTGAGAAGCAGCAGGGAGCGGATTTCTACCATGTGCGCATGATGGAGTTTCGGAAGCAGCTGCACTCGCAGCTGCCGCCAACGAGGCTGTGGGGGTTCGAAGGGAAATATCCTGGGCCGACGTTTGACGTGTCGACGGGACGGCCGATCCAGGTGCGGTGGGAAAACCAGCTGCCCACCGAGCACATCTTCAAAATCGATCCGCACATTCATGGGGCGATGCCGCCGGCGCCTGAGGTAAGGACGGTCACGCACCTGCATGGATCGAGGACGACGTCGGAGAGCGACGGGCTGCCGGAGAAGTGGTTTACCCCGGGTTCGTCGGCGGTCTATTCGTATCCCAACAACCAGCACGCGGCGACTCTGTGGTACCACGATCATGCGCTGGGCATCACGCGCCTGAATGTCTACGCGGGTATGTCGGGGTTCTATCTGCTGAGGGATGACCAGGAGCGCGGCCTGGATCTGCCAGCCGGCGATTATGAGATACCGCTGCTCCTGCAGGATCGTACGCTGGACGATCAGGGACAGTTGGTATACGACCCGACGTTTGAGGACGGAAAGAAAATTCCCACGGGGATATGGGCGCCGGAGTTTTTTGGTGAACTGCCGGTGGTAAACGGGGCGATCTATCCCTGTCTTGAAGTGGAGCCGCGGAAATACCGGCTGCGCGTGCTGAATGGGGCTAACTCGCGCTTCTGGAACTTATATCTCAACCTGGCGAAGCACCCGACGGATGTCCCCTCGTTAGTTCCATTTCATCAGATCGGTACGGATGGTGGATTCCTGGCAAAGCCGATCCAGCTAACTAAGTTATTGCTGGGGCCAGCGGAGCGCGCCGACCTGATTGTCGATTTTTCCGGGCTGGAAGGGAAGACGGTGACTCTCTCGAACGATGCGGCCGCGCCGTATCCGGGATGGCAGATGCTTGCCGACCTGCATGCGCGATTGTATGAGCTGATGCAGATTCGGGTGACGCGGCCGGCCGCAAACGCGGGGAAGGCGTTTAGTTTGCCGGCGTCGGTACCCTTTACGCCTCTGGATGCGACGCAATCTGTCCGTACGAGGGATTTTCTCTTAACGGAGCAGCTGGACGCGCAGGGACGTTCGCTGGGTGTCACCATCAATCACAAGGGATACGACGATCCAGTGACGGAATCGCCGAAGCTGGGGTCGACGGAGAAGTGGCGCTTCATCAATAATACCGACGATGCGCACCCTATGCATCTGCACCTGGTGCAGTTTCAGATCCTCGAGCGGCAGGGATTCGATCTTTCCTCGTTGCTTAGCGGTACATTGAAGCTTGTCGGTGCGCCGCGGCCGCCTCAGGCGAACGAGGCCGGATGGAAAGATACAGCCGTTGTGAGTCCCGGGGATGTACTAACTATTCTTGTCAAATTCGAGGGCTACACGGGACGGTATGTCTATCATTGCCACATGCTGGAGCATGAAGATAACGACATGATGCGGCCCTATGAGGTGGTTTCGGGCTAACCGCGGGCAGAGACAGATACAGGGCATGTAACGTACGCAGCCATAAATCAAAGGGGAAAGCACGGACTAAGTGCTTTCCCCTTGTTATGTCCGGCTGCGCAGGTGCTGGTTACGGTCCCATGTCCGTCGGCGTACAGGGATCGTAGCCGAGCGTCTGCTGCGTGACAGGCAGCGGCGGCGACGGCGGCTGAGACCATGGAACATTGGTGAAGTCGAAGAAGTCGAGCAGGTTGGGCTGAGCGGCGTCGCGTGCCGTCAGGTATTTGCCGTTGGCGATGAAGCGATCCTCAACGAACCGGATGATCGCCGTGTGATCCATGGGCACATGAGAGACATAGTGCTTACGGACGAAGGGGGAGAGGACGAAGTTCGGGATACGGAATCCAAGCTGCGCAGCAAAGCCCTGTACGTGGGCCGCGTCGTTGGCATTGGCACCGGGATCGATGGAACTCAGATCGCAGTGGGTGGTCGCAGTTCCGCCGGGCGGCACGCAGGGGAAGTAACTATCCGGATTGACGGCGATCGACTGGATGTCCGGATAGTTTGCTACAACTGCGGCGTCGGTGTTGTCGTTGGAGTGGCCGGGCACCGGCGGCACGTGATCGTACGGGCCTCCCCCTTCGTCGTAGGCGAAGAAGAAGACGGAATCGGACCACTCAGGGCTGGTCATGAAGGAGTTCATGATGTTGGCTACCTCAGCCTGGCCCAGCAGAACGGACTGGCCCGATCCAGGATGCTCGTCGTTGTTGCCGTAACCGGCTTCGATGAAGGCAGAAGCTGGGCAGCGTACCGTTCTTCAGATCGGTGTAGTACTGCGTCAGAGGCGCGATGTGGTTGGGATCGATGCAGAAGGAATTGGTCGTATCGCCTATCGACGCTGGATGGCTGCGTGGTGCCAGCGCATGCAGCACCCGACGGGTTCTCGTAGATGTAATTATATGAGTAACTCAGGTCACGAAAGGTCGTGGCCGGATATCTGGCATTCCCGTTATTGGGGCAATCGTCGTCAGTCGAGGCAGAAGCCCTGGGTCACGGTGTAATAGATCTTCCACGATACCTTCGCCTGATCGAGTGCCTGGAAGATGGTTGCGATGCCGAGCTGTGGGAGGTGATCGTCGCTGCCCGGATCATTGACCAGGCCCTGGGTGGTGCCGCCGGTGAAGGTGGCGATGCGATTGTCGATGGTCTTGCTGGAGACCGGCGAGAACCAGCGATCGGAGAGCGCAGAACTGCGACGCCATGTAGTAGTAGTAGTTGAGGAATCCCTGATCGTAGTAGCCCATGGCGCGCTGGCCGGCGGTGTCAGTGAAGGCGCCGGAGCAGGAGTTGCTGGCTGCGCAGCTCTTGGCATAGCCTTCGGCGGTATGCACGAAGCCGTCGGTGAGGATGGGACGCGTGGTCAGGAAGTCGTAGCGATTGACGTCGCCATAGCTGGCCAGCCAGGCGGAGCTGTCGTCATCGATGCAGGTGGACTTGAATTTGAAGAGCGGGATAACTCGTGCCTTCATCATTCTCGTTGCTGATAGTGCTGAGCTTGTCGTCGATGCCATCGATGGTGTAAGTATTGCCATCGTCGCTGACATTCATCGCGTTGGCGGCGCGGTAAGGATTCAGCATGCCGAAGTAATTATCGAAGGTGTGGTTCTCCTGCATCATGAAGATGACGTGGTTGATGGACTGCAGGCTGGCGGCCGGGACAACGGTGACGGTGGCGGTTGCCGTGGCGCTGCCGCCAGGACCAGTGGCCGTTGCGGTATAGGTCGTTGTGGTGGTGGGTTTGACGGCCTGGGTTCCTCCGGTGGCGGCAAGGGTGTAACTGGAGCCGTCGCTGCCGGTGATGACCACGCCGGTGGAGTTAGTCGCGGTCGCGGTAAGGGTGGAGGATTGACCGTCGGTAATGCTGGTGGGGTTTGCGGCCAGCGTGACCGTGGGCGGCGGAGCCGGAGTTACGGTCAGGGTAGCTGTTGCCGTGACTGTTCCACCGGGGCCGGTAGCGGTGGCGGTATAGGTCGTGGTCGTGGCCGGACTGACGGACTGCGTGCCGCCTGCAGGCGAGAGGGTATATGTACTGCCATCCGTGCCGGAGACGGTTACGGTGGTTGCGTTGGTGGCGACCACGGTGAGCGTCGAAGACTGTCCGGTGGTGATGGATGTGGGATTGGCCGCGATAGTGACGGTCGGCGGACCGCTGGTCGTTACGGTCACCGTGGCGGTGGCGACAGCTTTCCCGGCAGCGCCCGTGGCAACTGCGGTGTAGGTTGTACTCGCGGTCGGGGTTACCGATTGTGTTCCGCCCGTCGGTGACAAGGTATAGGTGCTGCCGTCGCTTCCGGTGACGACGACGCCGGTGGCATTGGTGGCGGCGACGGTGAGGGTCGAGGACTGACCGGCGGTGATCGAAGTCGGATTGGCCGTAATGGTGACAGTAGGCGAGGCGGTGGTGCCGTTCACGGTGACGGCGGCCGTGGCGCTGGCCGTCCCGCCATTGCCGGTTGCCGTTGCGGTATAGGTGGTAGTCGCGGTCGGAGTTACTGTCTGCGTTCCACCGCCGGCGGGCAGAGTATAACTGCTGCCGTCGGTACCGCTGATGGTTACCTGATTGGCATTGGTCGCGGTAACTGTCAGAGTGGCACTGCTGCCCGCGTTAATGGAGGCAGGGTTAGCGGACAAGCTGACCGTTGGCATATGGGCCGGGGTACTGCCTGCGACTCCGCAGCCGGCAACCACCAAACCAAGCCCAAGCCCGAACACAACGAAGCATGCGGTACCAAGGCGAGTGAGGAACTGAGGAATATGTACCCTCGTCACTTTGTACTCCTCCCGAAACTGTGCATTGACCGAAGCCCATGTTTGCAATGGAAAGTGGGCTGGAGAACCTCAGGCAAAGTAATCAAAAGTCGCCCTCAAGGCGTGGGCTGGACGAGAACTCGTCGCCAGACCCATGATCGTGCGATTTTCCCGATGTGCGCCATGCGAGGGGATCCGGCAAATGCACAGGGGCGTCGCGCTCGTCGGCGGAATCTATTGCGTTGCGATCATCCATGGCTTCTTCGTCCAGGGCCGGGAGACCGGTGCCGGAATGAGGCATCCACTCCGGCTGTTCCTCACGCACGCGCGAGAACAGTGTACGAAGACGGATGCGCCGGCGGCCCGGAAGTATGCCTGCCTCGCGCATCACTTTTCTGCAGCGGTGCAATTCGAACCAGCGCAGATAATTGCGAACCACGCTGGCCATGGTCATCTGAACCCCGGCAGCATAGTTTCGTTCGGCCATCGCGCGCTGCAGCTCCGGGGATTGCAAAATAGTTACGAGCTGGTCGGCCAGCTCTTTGGGATTTCCTTTTTGATAGAAGCGAACGGCCATTTCTTCATCGACAGCCATGTCACGAAAATCGGGGATGTCAGCGCAGACGATCGGCACTCCGTATTCGCAGGCCTGATGAGCGGGGCCGCTGGATCCGGTGGAGGAGTCGTAAGGCATGACCAGAGCGGAGGTAGTTCGAAACAGCTCGGGAATGGCCTCTTCCGGAACATAGCCGCGGAAGTCGATGGGAAGGCCCTCGGCGTGTGTGGCGCGAATCGACTCCCAGTAACCGGCCTTGGTGTGGTGGTTAGCGCCGGCGACGATCAGCCGGGCATTGGGAATCTTTTTCAGCACGGCGGGGAAGGCTTCCATCAGCGTTTCGAGGCGCTTATAAGTACCCCAGTGACCGATGGCGAGGATACGATGCTCGGGGTTGCCGCGCCGGGAGAAGTCAGGAGGGCTGGGGGTGGTGGCAAAGGTGCCGTGCGTGCCGAGCAGAACGTTGTCGGCGGAATACTTGCTCATCAGGGTGCGTCGGTAGCCGGGAAGCAGGACGGAAACCGAGTGCGCCTTGAGCAGGGCTCGGGTGGCAACATCGGTGCCCATGCGGAAGAGTTTTTCGCGGCGCACGCCGGCGGCGGCAAAGTCGACATGCTCGAGCACATGGTGCAGGGTAATGTGCGTGTAGTAGCCGGAGGCACGGGTAAGAGCGGGGGCGGTAAGGCCGGCCAGCGCCGCCAGGGGATTGTCCGGGGTGGCAAAGCTGGAGAAGACCAGGTTGAACCAGACCACGTCGGGATTGATTCTGCGAATGGCATTGAGCAGACGAACAGGCGTAGCGAGGCTGTTGAAGTTCCAGCAGCGGATGACCTCGAAGCCGGGGAGCTCCTCCTGCTGGGAAGCGGGGAGGGATTTGCCATTCTGGTCGGTGGCGAATTCATAGTTCGTCAACTCGTCGGCAAGGATGGTGAGTTCAACATCGGGACGGCGCTGCAGTTCCCGAGCAATATGGAATGCGTACTCATTCAACTGGCGCCCACTGGGAGGAAATGTCGCAACGAGGCAGATTCTCATCGGATCCCACTTTCAGAACAAACTGATGCTTACGTACGGCCGGAACTGCTGGTTTTGTGCACCGGTGAAGTTGAAGAACGTTTCCTGCTGCACGCCAGCTGCGAAGCGAATCGGATACTGCAGGACTACGTCTCCGTTCTCATCGCGGAAATTGCGGTGAACGGGTAACCCATAGGAGACGGAGATTCCGCTTTCGATGTCGTCATAGATATGGAAGCCCTGCGTTCTGGAGTAAGCGGCGGAAGCCTGAACCGTCCAGTTATGGGTGGGGAACCAGGCGACATTGCCGGCGGGGCGGAAGGCCTGAGCAATGCCGGAGCGTGGGCTGACGATACGCCAGGCGCGCAGGTCCTCAGCGAGAGCGCGGATATCGAGTTTGTCGGAGATGCGGCGGTCGAGGCCGATGTAGGAGGAGGTGTAGTAATCCTCGATACCGGCGGGGTGAAAGCTTTGGTCGTTGGCACCCCAGCCGGTGACCAGAGCCGTCTTGCCCCAGGGCGAGCCAACGCGGAAATTGACGGCGCCGGAAAACGCGCTGCCGTGCAGGTTGATGTTGGTGAAGGGGCCGGTCTCATGAATGACATAGGCATCGACGGAGATGGCGTCGAAGAAGGAGCTGGTGGACACGTAGGCGAATTCGCGAAACAGGTTCTGGTCCAGCTGAATCGGGGTGTTGGCGTCGCGGCGCACCGTGGCCTGGATACCGTCGTTGAAGGTAATCACGTTGCGAGCGACGTGAAAGACGGGATTGAAGCCAAAGTTGAAGTTGTAGTCGGTGGTATCGCGGTTGACGATGGAGTTGGTGGCAGGCACCGAGATAGGGCCGCGGGCGTTGCGTACCTGGAAGAAGCCGGTAGCCGTGGGCAGCCTGTTGAAGTGCAGATGGTAAGCGGCGGTCCACTGGGTTTGCAGCGAGGAGCGGGGCGGCGGCAGCAGAGAGACGTCGGTGGGCGGGACGGGATAGGAAGCGTCGAGTTTGGAGTCCAGCACGTACACGGTGGTGTCTTCAAAGATGGGCTGAACCGAGAAATCGGAAAGCGTGCTCAGCGTGGGGGTGATGCGCAGGCCCTCATCGGCGCCGGCCTCCAGCAGAGCCTGCTGAGCGGTCTGATCGTCGCCTGATGCATTAGATGCTTCAGCGAAGGCGGTGAGTGCCTGGGTGCCTTCGTGCTCCTGGCGATAGACGTTGGCCTCCGCCAGCAGAAGCTGATAGTCGGGGTCGCTGTCGGCGCTGGTGCTGATGCCGGCCAATTCGGCCTGGGCGCGGGCGGTGTCGCCTACGGCGAGATAGGTATTGGCGAAGCCGATGCGGACCGTCTTATCGGAGGCGCCGGCCGCCGCAGCGCGCTGCAGGTAGGTTTTCGACAACTGGAAGTCGTGGACTTCGCGGAAGATGTCCGCCGCCTGGATGTACTGGGCGCCGGTGGGGGGAGCGGTTTCGCCTCCCTCGGCTTCCATCACTGCCAGGGCGATCTGGCGGCGCGCGTCGTCATCGTGATCCTGGTGGGCCATCAGCTGCGCGATGGCGAGGCGGACGCCGACGCGATCGGCGCCGGAGGTGGTGAGGGCGCGGCTGAAGCGGGACATGGCCGCATCCTGATCGCCCAGCAGGCTCAGAGCCTCTCCGGTGAAGAGAAACACCTGGCTTTCCTCACTGGCCTGCTGGTTGAGCGGGGTCTTCTGAACCGCGGCGGGCCGGAGCCGGAGGGCGGGCGGTGCGGGCTGCAGATTCTGCTCCGCGAGGCGCACATATTCGAGGGTATGATCGCGATCCTGCAACTGCGCGTAGCTGCGCGCCAGCCAGGCATAGACCATGTCGTTGGTGGGAGCGTCTTTGTGGGCGATGAGCAACTCGTCGACGGCGCCGCGGAAATCCCGCTGCGTATACAAAGTCGTGGCCAGAGCCAGATGGAGCTGACCGTCGTCGGGGGCAAATTTGAGGGCGGCACGATATTCGGCGGCGGATTTGGTGAGCAGACCCTCTAATCCAAAGGCTGTGGCGCGGATGAGGTGAACCGGCTCCGAGTCGCCCATCGACTCTTCCGCCATCGAGGCCTCGCGCAGAGCGAGCTGGGGCTTGTGCATATCGAGGCCGGCGTATGCCAGACCAAGGTGAGCCTCGCCGTTCTTCGGCTCCCGGCGAAGGGCAGTTTCGAAGTCGGCAGCGGCGCCCTGCGGATCATGCAGATCGTTGAGCACGTAGCCGCGGTTGACATAGGCGGTGACGACCTGCGGGTCGCGCGCGAGCGCCTCAGTAAAAGCCTGTTTGGCTTTTTCCATGTCGCCGTTGTGTTTGTAGACATAGCCCTTGAAGAGAGGAATATCGGGCTCACGGGGAAACTGGGCCTCGTTATTGTTGGCCAGGTTCAACAGATCGTCGTACTTCTGCAGGTTGAGCAGATCGTAGCCGTAATAGACGATGACATCGCGATCTTTGGGCAGCAGCGGCAGAACCTTTTGCGCCACCTCGGCGGATTGTTGATAGTCGCCCTTGAAGGTGAGGTAGCGCTCTTCTTCGCGCAGGACCTGCGGCTCGTCTTCCATGGGCGGAGTAACGCGCTTCATCCAGACGCCGGCCAGCTCGAGCTTATGCGCTTCGATCGCGGCGTTCATGCCGCCGGCGACGATCAGCGGATTCTTCGGGGCCAGATCGAAGCCTTTGGCGTAAGACGTCTCGGCTTTGGCGTAGTCATGGCGCGCCGTATATAAGTCGCCAAGAGCGAGATAGGGGACATACAAATCGGGATAGGCCGCAGCCAGGCGATCGAAGTAGCGCTCCGCATCGTCGTCGCGCCCCGCAGTGCGCGAAGCAAAGCCGAGAGAGGTGAGGGCGTAGCGGTCGTTGGGGCTCATGGCGAGGATGCGCTTGTAGACGTTGATGGCCTCCTCGGTGTGACCCATCTTCATCAGGACGTCGCCATCGAGCTGCAGGCTGGCGGGGTCGTTGTTGTTGAGGGCGAGAGCATCGTTGAGGTCCTTCTCCGCGCCGTCGTAATCACCGCCGCTCATCCTGATGAGAGCGCGCAGGCGGAGAAACTGCGGACGCCCCGCTCCCTGCTGATCGACTGCAGCAATTTGCTGCTGGGCAAGGGCCAGCTGCTGGTGTGCGGCGTCGGTCTGCCGCAGATCCTGATAGAGCTGCATGAGATCCATGTGCAGCTGAATGCCGTAGAGGGGACCCTCCGCAGGAGACTGGGGCATGCTGCTGATTGCGGCGTTGTATTCCTTCACCGCCTCATCTTCGTGATCCTCGAGGCGGGCGATCTGTCCGCGAATGGCGTGGAGGCGATAAAAATTTGGATCGATACCGGCGGCGCGCTGGAGAAAGTCATTGGCGCGATCGATGGAGTTGACCGCAACCTCGGCCTGAGCAGCGGAAAGCTGCAGGGCCATGTCTTTGGGAACAGCGTTGGCGGCCTGGGTGTAGAGGCGCGCCGCATCCTCGAGCTTGCCGTCGAGCTGGTAGGTATAGCCCAGCTCGGCCTTGACGTCCGGCCTGGGATTGCGGATCGATTTGAGAGCGGCGATGGCATCGCCATAGTTGCCGGTCTCGCGATAGTAGCCGGCGAGCGAGCGCTGCACGTCCGGATTATTCGGATCGCGATGCTTTGCCATGTCGAGATAGCGGTGGGCGACGTCCAATTTATTCAGGCGCTGATACGAAATAGCGAGAAGGAGTTCAGAGCGCGCGCCGGGATCGACGCGTTCGGCTTTGCTGAGGGGGTCGAGGGCTCCCTGGTAGTCCCCGGAGCGCATCATCAGGTCGCCCAGCAGCAGCTCATCGCCGGCACGCCGGGGATCGGCGGTGGTGGTCTGCTTCAGCATCTTCATTGCGTCATCGGTCTTACCCATGCTGCTGTAGGTCTGCGCCAGGCCGGAGATGCCATCGAGAGAACTGGGGCTGAGGCGAAGTCCGTGCGAGTAAGCATCGACCGCCTGCTGCAGCTTGCCATCGAGGCGGGCCGCATATCCGAGAAGAAACCAGAGCTGCGGATCGTTGGGAGCGGACTGGGCGGCACGCTGGGCGTAATTGAGAGCAGCAGCATGATCGCCTTTAGCCAGAGCCAGCTGAGCTGCGCGGGCAAGACGTGCGTTCTGGATATTCGATCCCCAGCCGAGTGGTTGCCCCTGTGCAGGAGTCTGCCCGTTTTTGGTCTGAGTTTGAGTCGAAGTCCCTGGCCCCACCTGGTATGTTTGTGCTTCGATGGGGCATGCTGCCGCTACCGCAACCACAATCACCGATGAACAAATAACCCTGGGGCAGCCAAGTCTGGCAATCAGTCGAGCGATCAAAGATTTTCACCTGAATCCTGGAAGATTCACGGGTCTTTGATGCCTGGAAAAGGCTGTGGTGTTGGCTGACTGGCGCGCTTTTGCAGTGGGGTGAGCGGGCGGCGAAGGCAACCTGCGATTGCGCATTCGGAATCCAATGCATTTTCATGAGGGAAGCTTTGCAAAAAACAGAAACAGCCGCGCCAGCGGGACGACCTATTCCTTTGGCGTTCATCCTGATGGCGGCACTTGGGATACACGTCCCGCTGCTGCTTATGAAACTGCCTTTGAAGTCGTACGACACAAATTTCCACATCTTCTTTGCGTCGCACTACCTGCACCACTGGTTCAATCCGTGGAATCCAAAGTGGTATGCGGGATTTTCACAGACTACGTATCCGCCTCTGCCGCAACAGTGGGTCGCGGTTGTGTCGCATCTGCTGGGGTTGGAGATGGCCTACATGGCCGTGCAGCTAGCGGCGATCCTGCTGCTGGTACTGGGCGTTTATCGGTTCTCCCGGCTATGGGTGAATGAGCGCGCTGCGTCGTTTGCCGCGCTGGCCAGCGTGTTTCTTGGTGCGGAGAGTTTTCTGGTGTATTCGGCGGGGCAGTTGCCCACCACCTCGGCAGCTCCGCTGTATCTGAACGCGCTGCCGTACATGTTCGAGTGGATTCGCTTCGGGCGCTGGCGGGCCTTCCTGAAGGGCGCGGTGCTGTTTGCGGCAGCCGCGGCGGCACACCACGCTACGCTGCTGTTCGGCTCGTTCTTCTTCGCACTGCCGGTGCTGGCGCTGGTGCTGATCGATCGCGAGGGCGGAGAGAAGACGTCGGTGCCCGCATTTGTGATACGCACCATCTCCATGGCGGTGGTGGTGGTGGGGGCGATCATCGTGGTGCTGCTGCCGTTCTGGATCGCGCTGATCCACTATCCGGTGACGCAGGAACCGATTCCGCACCCCAGCCGCGCGAACTATATCCTGTCGCCGTTCTGGGGGCTCAATTACTTCATCATTCCTTACGGGGCACTGATCCTGGCACTGCCGTTCATCTTCTGGCGCGGGGCTACGGTAGCGCGGCTGCGTCCACTGCTGTTCGGTTTCTGGCTGGCGATGCTGGTGGGGCTCGGCGGCACGACACCGGTAGGACGTCTGCTGCTGGGCCGTGCCTTCGAAGTGCTCACGATGGAGCGCTTCACCTACTGGGCGACGCTGCTGGCGCTGCCGTTTGTGGGACTGCTGGCTCAGGAGCTGATCGATCGCTATCGCACACGGGCGGCGTTCGGCCTGGCGGTAGCGGCAGCTCTGAGCTGCGGCTTCGCGGTGGCCTGGTCGACGTATCATCCCGCCGAGGGCGCCGGCGAGTTCAAGGTGGATTCGGTGGCGGCGTGGCTGAACCGCGACGGCCACGACAATTACCGCTACGTCACGCTGGGCTTCGGCAACCAGATAGCGCGTCTGGCGGTGTTGACGGATGCGAGCAGCGTGGACGGCGAGTGGAACTCGGGACGCATGCTGCCGGAGCTGACGGCGCATGGAGCGGGGGCGCTGACCAGCTCGAAATATTTTGGCAAGGCGGGTCTCGATGCGCTGCGGGCCATTCTGCAGCACGCGAACAAGTACGGAGTGAAGTGGGTATTCGTGCGCGATCCGTACTACGATCCGCTGCTGTCTTTCGCCGGCTGGCGGCGGGTGGACAGTGTGGATGACAACACCATTGCGATCTGGGGCAAGGATGGAGTGCCTCCGGCGACGCCGATCAATGCGCCGCAGATACCGCCGCACTGGCAGGGCATGCTGTGGGGCACGCTGCCCTTCGGCAGCAGTCTGCTGGCGCTGCTGCTGGTGCTGATTCCCGATGAGCGAAGCCGCGAGACTCTGGAAGAGGAAGCACCGGCCACACGCGAGGATCTGGTCTCGGGGAGGATGGCATCGTGAAGAGCGGAGGATTGCTTGCCATTCTTTTGGGAATCCTGACGGTGATTCTCGTTGCCATCGGCACCCTCTGGCCGGGTGAGACGGCCATCGCACTGGCCGGCGGCGCGACGCTTACGCATTCCTCGACGACTCCGGAAGGAGCGGTGCAAAACCTGGCGACTGCGATTGGCCGAAAGGACTGGACGCAGGCCTATTCCAGCCTCGCGAATAAAGGGGAGTTCTCCCGGGAAGACTTTCTGCGCGACCTGACCGGAAGCTACGAGAGCCTGCGGACGTATGCCACGCTGGACGGCTACGACGTGCGTCCGCTGCATCAGTCGGATGCCCAGGCGGATATCCGGTTGCGGCTGCGCTGGTCGACGGTCGTGGGCACCTTCGAGGATTCGCGCGACCTGCAGGTGATGAAAAACGGAGACCAGTGGCAGGTGGCATGGCCGCTGGTGAAGGAGCCGCGCGTGCCGCCGCAGGTGATCCCGGTCAACTATCTGCGCTGGGATGTGATCTATCGGGGCGCGGCCGATGACTGGGGCACGCAGGACGTGGAAGCGCCGCACGTGCGCATCGTCGACATGCACCCGGTGGATCGCGCCGAAGGCGTGGTGATCATGGGCGAGCTGCTCAACGAGGATGTGGTGCCGGCGTACGTTTCGGTGCGCGCGACGCTGCTGGCCAAAGACGGCTCGACGATTGCCAGCGAGGGAAGCTTCGACAAGATCTCCCACATTCTTCTGCCCAAGCAGGTCACGCCGTTCCTCATCCAGTTCCAGAACGTGATGCTGTCGCAGGTTTCCAGCGTGCGTATGGATCCCGTTTCCGAGCTGGTGCCGGCCTCGGCCGACCCGACGATCGAAATCCAGAACCAGAAGCTGAATCCGGCTCCGGGAGCGACGCTGACCGGGCAGCTGGTGGACCAGAGCGGCGAGATCGTCAACGTAGCGCATGTGCTGGGAACGTTCTACGACAAGACCGGGCAGCTGGTCTGGGTGGGCGACACGTACGTCGATCGGGCGCTGCAGCCGCAGATTCCGGAAAACTTCTCTATCCCGATCCCTGAGGATCTGGCGCGGAAGGTGAGCACGGAGCGCGCGGTGGTCGCGACCTACCGGGTGGGAGGACTGCAGTGAAGCGGAGATCTCCCTTGCTGTGGAGTCTGCTGGCGGCGGCTGCGCCGCTGGCCGGGGCGCAAAGCATAACGGTGCCGAAGACGGTTACGGCTGGATCGGCGTTTTCGATCCAGACTTCGGGAAGCGGCAAAGCGACGCTGTATATCGCGGGGACCGATCAGGTCCTGAAGCGCGATGTCCAACTCGGGGAGCCGGTCTCGATCGAGGTGGATACCCTAAACCACGCGGGGCACTACCTGGCGGTGCTGGCGGGCGGCGCGACCGACACGGAGCAGTTCGACGTGGTGCCGGCGAATCGACCGTCGACGCTGGCATTTCTGGCGAGGCCTTCGCGGCTGTCGACCGGGCTGCACAACGGGATCAGCGGAGCGGTGTACATTTTCGACCCTTACGGTAATCTAATTACTAGTCCGACACCGGTTTTCTTTGAGTTATCGGGCACCGCAGGACCGGCACAGTCGCGCACGGTAGAGGCGCGCGACGGCGCCGCATGGACGCAGATGGATTCTTCGGGAAAAGAGGGCGCGGCGAAGTTCATGGCCAGGGCCGGGGATGTCACCAGCACGCGGGTGATCCAGCAGGTTCCGGGCGATCCGTGCGGGCTGCGGATGACGGCGAAGAAGGATGGCAAGGGGATTCAGCTCCAGACCGATCCACTGAAGGACTGCAGCGGCAACCCGGTACCCGATGGAACGGTGGTGACGTTTACCGAGAGCTACGAGGGCATGCAGACTACCGTCGATGTGCCGCTGAAGCGCGGCATTGCGCAGGCAGAGATGCCGGCACATCCGGGCGCAACCATCTCCGCCGCAACGGGGGTGGTGATGGGCAACGAGATTCACTGGGGGAGGAACGAATGAGAACCCCTGTGATGATTGTTTGCCTGCTGCTGGGCGCGGCGACGGGATTTGGCGACGAGCAGCCGCGAGTGGATGAGCAGCCGGCGGTCCGGGTTGAGCCTCTGGATCTGTCGGGGCCGCGGCCGCTGGCCGATCAGACGCAGCAGGCGGTGATCCGCGACTATCTGGAGGCGTGGCGCAGTCTGGATGGGGCGCTGGGGCAGAATCGCCCCGACCTGCTGAACACGGATTTTGTGGGGAGTGCGAAAGACAAGCTGACAGACACCATCCATCAGCAGACCGCGCTGGGGCTGCACGCGCGATATCAGGACCGTTCGCACGACGTTCGCGTGGTTTTCTATTCGCCGGAAGGGCTCTCAGTACAATTAGTTGATAACGTTGAGTACGACATGCAACTAATTGACCAGAAGAAGGTTCTGACGACGCAGAGAGTCCACGAACGGTACGTGGTGGTCCTCACCCCGTCGGAAGTTCGGTGGAGAGTACGAATCTTCCAGGGGGAGCCGGAATAAGCACGAACGACACCCTCCGCACGTGCACGAAAAGCAAGACGGTAGCGTCGGGCCTGCAAGTCGAGCCGGCGTGCTCACTACAAAAGCAGGCATGGGAGGTGCCAGGTGATCTCTGTAGTTGTGCCTATATATAACGAAGAAGAAATCCTTTTGATGTTCCATGAAGCCGTTGCTGATGCAATG
This sequence comes from uncultured Acidobacteriota bacterium, assembly GCA_963825195.1. Lineage (GTDB taxonomy): Bacteria > Acidobacteriota > Terriglobia > Terriglobales > Acidobacteriaceae > Palsa-343. The sequence goes on along the minus strand of CAWGSD010000001.1, from coordinate 1,691,262 downwards.
AACGGCATTGGGGAAGACTGGGAAGTCGTGTACGTGAACGACGGATCCCGGGATTCCTCGTTTGATCTGCTGCGGGGTCTCCAGGCCACGGATCCGCACGTGGTGGTTGTGGATTTATCACGCAACTGGGGCCATATGGGAGCCATTTCCGCCGGGTTGAGGACCGCGCGGGGGCAGGCAGTTGCGCTGATGGATGGCGATTTTCAGGATCCACCTGCGGTTTTGCCGCAGCTGGTGAAGGCATGGAAGGACGGCGCACAGGTGGTGGTGGCCGTGAGGAGGAGCCGGCAGGAGAGCCGGAAGGTGCTGGCAGCGTTGTTCCCGCTCTTCTATCGTCTCTTGTCTGCGCTGGCCGATTATCCGATTCCGCTGGACGCCGGCATTTTCAGTCTCATGGATCGAAAGGCGCTGGATTCCATCAACGGGCTGCGGGAAGGGAACCGGTATTTGCCCGGCCTGCGCGCGTGGGTGGGCTACAAGAATGCGATTGTCTACTACGACCGGCAGGACCGTGCAGGCGGAGACGGCAAGCTGACGTTTATGAGCCGCATCAAGTACGCGATGGATGCGATCACCAGCTTCAGCTACAAGCCGCTGCGCATGTGCTTCGCTCTGGCGTGTTTGTCGATCGGCATTGCCGCGGTGCTTGGCTTCCTTGGCCTGGTGTCTTCGAGGCCGGTCGATGCCGTGGGTCTGGGCGTAGCCGCGTCGATCTTTGTGGTGGGAACGCTGGTACTGATCTGCATGGGCATTCTGGGCGAATATCTGGGGCGCGTGTACGACGAAGTGCGCAACCGGCCGCTGTCGCTCATCAACCGGGTCTATTACTCCGCAGAAGCCGCGCCGGCTCAGCCCGTTGCTGAGTACGACGACGAGGTGGTTCCGGTCTTCCGCGCTGCTTAAGGTTGTGAAGGTGCTTTTAGAGCCTCCGGCTTTGCCGGGGGCTCATTTTCTTTTACCGGTCATTTCACAGGGGCGCAGGACGATGATCCGGAGGTGCGAGGCGGGCGAGGTTCAAGGCGAGAAGCCGGTCTGTGCGGTTCGGACGGGAGGACAGGCAGGTTTATTGGCTCGGATCGGGAAAATTGGATCAGGAACTTCAGGGACATTGCTTCCGATCAACAGCTCGGGAGAGGTAGTGCTGACGTGAACCGGCCCGCAGCGCCTGAGCGGTCCGCGGGCCTATAGAGACGTTGTGCAGGGAATGCTTTACTGCGGAGCGCCGGCCTTGCAGGCAGGAATGCCGCGCTCAACCGCGGTGCCCTCTTCGTAGTCGTTCCAGGTCTCGATCAGGAGGAAGGGAATTGGCTGATCCTGTGGATAAAACTTCCGCCACAGATTGAAGGTGTCTTTGAAAGTTTGGCCGCAGCGGGCCGATATGTGGCGGTTCAGTGACCATGAGGCCCTGGCATCGTCGAACTGGGCCCACGCGCCGCCCACAGCGATCTTGTCGGGATACTTCGAGATCATGGTGTTGTAGAAATCATCGAGATACTCTTCGCCCCAGTGGCTGCCGTCGGGAGCCCATCCCTTCGGCCCCGGCTGCACCCATGCATAGAAGCCATCGAACGCGTTGGGGTAGGGGCCGGGGAGATTCTCGTCGATGAGCAGGGGCGGCGTGGGCCAGGTGTTCAGTTCCTGACGGACCCGGTCCCAGTCGGTGTGACGGCCTTTGGGGAAGACGAAGATGACGGGGTGGCCCTCATACGTGAGGTAAGCGTCGCGGCCGGGAGCATTGGGGGCAAGGTAGGTATCGCGAAACATCTTGAAATCCGCGATCGCTTCGTCGGTAGCCCCGAACTCCTGATCGGTCTCATCGTACATCATCGCGATATGGAACTTTTCCTGAGCGGCGATGGGCTGCATCAGCTCGTAGGTCTTGCCATTGAATTCATCGCGGTCGCCGTACCAGTCCACGACGAAGCCGGAGATGCCCATGGATTTTGCCTGGCGCATCTGACGGTGAAGAACGGCGGGATCGTGAGAGTTGTAGCCGACGGAGATGTGGGCCGGATGGCCGAACCATGGCTCATAGACCGCCAGGATTTCGGGCGAAGGTCCTGCGGCGCGATATTTAAGCCGCACGGTCCGCTGCGATCCGGTTTCGGAACATCCGTGAGTCAGCAGCAGGCAGGAGAGCAAAACAGCAGCTAATCGTTCCATCACAGGGAAAATTATTTAGAGTGCATCTGCCCTGATTCGGGTTGTCAGAAAAGCGGGTTAAAGTCTCTGTTTACCATTTAACAAAGCAGCCGAAGGGGAGGGTCAACGCATCTGAGGAAGTGTCGCGGAGGGCGAATGTGTATTTCGAGCATCCCGCACGCCCGCTGACCACTGCCAAGGTTGCATTTGACTCTCGTTGCAGCACTTTCCTGAGAACTCTGGAGTTCCAAAAACTGTGGAAAATGGCTCGGTTCAGGAAACACAATCATTAAAGGCCCGGATTATATCGGGCAGTGTCGTTTTATTGTCAGGCTCGGGGCTGGCGACGGTCGTCAGTTTTGCGTACAACGTGGTGGTTGCGCGCATGCTGGGACCGGGCGCTTTCGGTGACGCGAACGCCGTTTATACCCTGCTGATCCTGATCTCCGCGGTGACGCTGGCCTTCCAGATCGTCTCCGCGAAAGTTGTCGCGCAGCAGAACTCGCTGGAAGGGCAATACGCTGCGTACCGGTATTTCCACGTCGCTTCATGGATGTGCGGGATCGCCGTCGCCTTATTCCTGGTCCTGTTCCGCACGGGCATCTCCAGTTATCTGAATCTTCCCAGTCCGGTGCTGGTGGATCTGCTGGCCATCGGCGCGGCCTTTTATGTGCCTCTGGGCAGCCGTCGCGGCTACATCCAGGGCATCTGCGGATTCCGGCGTCTGGCGACCAACCTGGTAATTGAAGGGGTGGTGCGGCTGGGCGGCTCCTACCTGTTGATTATGATGGGCGGCGGCGTGCGGGGCGTGATTGCCGCTAATGCGGCGGCGGTGGCGGCAGCCTATTTCGCTGCGCCTCCGGCGAAGGCGGCTCATGTTCCCAGCGGATTGCGCGCATCGCTGATGCTGAGCGAATCGCTGCAGGCGATGGCCTTCTTTGCCGGCCAGGTGCTGATCAACAACTGCGGCATCGTGCTGGTGAAGCATTTCTTCCTGGCGAAAGAAGCTGGACTGTATGCCGCTGTGGCCATGGTGGGCCGGGTGATCTTCATCTTCGCGCAGGCGGTGCCGAACACGATGTTTCCGATCGTAGCCGGGACGACGGAAGAGGAGCGAAAGAATCTCGGCGTGATCACGACCTCGCTGCTGCTGGTGCTGGGGATCGGAGGCGCGCTGGCGCTGGCGCTGTTCCTGGCTCCGGCGAGCATCTGGACGATGTTCTTCGGGCGCGAATTTGCGATTGCGGGGAAATACGGGCTGCCTTACCTGATGGCGCTGTTTGCGCTCACGACGGTTACGTATTGTCTGAGCGTGGTGCTGATCACCTACGAGATGGCCTACAAGATCGCGAACACCAACTGGATTCAGCTGGCGGCCGGCGGCCTGATCGTATTGGCGATTTGCCGGTTCCATTCCTCTCTGCGGGAAGTGATCCTGGTGCAGCTGGCGCTGATGGTCCTTCTCTTCATCGCGGTCTCTGTGCCGTTTCTGCTCAATTCTCTCAGCAGCGGTCGCAAACGTACGATGCCGGCAGGCCAGCCGATCCGGGTGTTGCGCGGCATCTCCGAAGACGAGGTGATCGCGGAGTTCCTGAGGAGCGATTTTCATAATCCGGCCTTCCGCGAATACCAGGAGATGCTGGCTGAGCTGTTGGCGAATCCGGATCTGACCGATGCAGGCGAGAATGCAAAGCGCCGCGCACTTCTATTCCTCCGTCATCGCGCTCTGTGGAAGGAACTTCCGGCCGGTACGGAATGGTACGAGGTAGAGATAGGGCCTGCGGATCTGACCCAGATCCGCGTGTTTCCGCGGGCTCACTGGCGCAAACTCGCGGAGGGCAACTTTTCGATTCTCGATGTCGCCGAACAAATGCGCGAGCAGGCGACCACGACCGACCCTGCATTCGCATCTAAGATTTCAGCGATTCGGGACCGATTCCTGCGGGAAGAAGGCAACCTTGGTTGCGTACTGCTGATCGGTCTCAGCGCCAGCGAGCCGCTGACCATCCTGGACGGAAATCACCGGCTCACAGGAGCCATTATGGCCGGGACAGCGGGCCTCGAGAAACTTCGTTTTATGTGCGGATTGTCTCCCCGAATGGCGCGCTGCTGCTGGTACAACACAAGCCTGACCACCCTGTTCCGCTACGGAAGAAATGCCATCACGCATATCGCACGGGATCCTGAGGCCGAGCTCATGCGCCTGCTGCAGAGCCCTGGATAGAAAGTGACGCTACAGTTGCCGGAGGTCTTCAAAAATTTGGCAGTAACGATAGAGAAAGAAAAAAAACAACAAGGAAGGGACGTCTCCATGACGATTACTGAATTGCATCCCGTTTCGGTCAAAAGGTTACCGGAAGATTTGAGTGAGAGGAACATGCGCGAATTTCTTCTCGAAATTGACAGCTGCGTCGACCTGAACCGTCCGCGCATTGTCCTCGACTGCTCCCGCCTGCGCGAGATTGACGGAAACGCGATTCATTTGCTGCTGCACTGCCTTGAAGAGGCCATGAAACGCAATGGTGATGTAAAACTGGCGGCTCTGCCCGCCGAGGGATCCGGACTTCTGCAGATGACGGGAGTGTCGCGGCTGTTCGACATTTTCGACACGACCGCTGAGGCGGTAAACAGTTTTTCTCACTTTCCGCCACCCGCCGTCGTGCCGGCGCTGGTCGCCCAGGCGACGCAGCGCGGTTCAGAGAGGGCAGCGTAACCGCTTCGTAAGATGGCCAGAATGAAAGACGCAAGACTTTGGTTCGCGCGAGGAGCATGGGCGGGACGGACAGCAAGCCGTCTGCAAAAGCAGGTGGCCGTTGGCCTCGTCATGCTGCTCACTGTGTCGTTGGGTGTGGCGGAAACCACACCGCTGCCTTCCGCTCCTCTACCGCAGACGACGTCGGGATCCAGCCAGGATGGACAGACTCCGGCAAGTGATCCCGCGACGCAGACGCCGGCCAATCCCGCGGCTGCAGCGTCCGGGCAGAGCGGGGGAGCACAGGCAGCTCCGCAGTCCACGCAAACCAATCCACCTCCGCCGCAGGGCACCGCCGCAGCACCCGTCGAGAGAACGGTAGGCGTGGCGGCCTCGCGGCCGGCTGGAGCGGCTATCGCTCCGGCGAAGCAGAAGAGAGCGCGCTCATTCCTGATCCGGATCGGGATCGTCGTGGGCGCGGCAGCGGCGGTGGGCACGGTGGTGGCGCTGTCGAATGCAAGTCCGAGCCGTCCTCACTGAGACGGGGCCGGATTGAACAGGGCAGGCAAGCCTACGCATTGCAGGAGCAGCTATGCTCAGAAATCCTGAGATTCGCAGCACCCGGTTCGTCAGCTTTTCAGGAATGGATGGGGCGGGCAAGAGCACGCAGATTGCGGCTCTTCGCGCGCGCATCGAGGCTGGCGGGGTTCCGGTTCGCGTCATCACCTTCTGGGACGATGTGGCGCGTCTGACGCGCTTTCGCGAAAGCGCGGGACACAAGGTGTTCAAAGGCGACAAGGGCGTGGGCAGTCCTGAGCGGCCCATCAACCGCCGCGACAAAAATGTGCGGTCGTGGAAGATGACGCTGGTGCGCTTATTTCTGTATTCAGTGGACGCGGTGTCGCTGCGCCGGGTAGTGAATCGAGCGCTTCGGTCGGGCCGGGAATTTATCATCTGCGATCGCTATGCTTACGACGAGCTGGCGAATCTGAATCTGGCAAATCCGCTGATCCGGTTCTATGTGCGTTTAATCGCGGCTTTCGTTCCCAGGCCGGACGTGAGCTACGTGCTGGATGCCGATCCGGTCGCGGCGCGTGCGCGCAAGCCGGAGTACCCGGTGGATTTCCTCCATATCTGCAGGGCTTCGTACTACACGCTGAGCCGGATTCTGAGCGGGATCACGGTGATTCCTCCGGGATCGGTTCAGGAGGTGGAGCGGGCTATTGCCAGCGCCGTAACGCTGGGGCCGGAGCAGCGCTTTGCGGGTGCGAGCTGCGAATTACCGTTCCCGATGGATCGGCCCGCGGCATCCTGAAGGCATTTGCTCCCCGAGCGCAACGACTCGCCGGCAAACACTCAAAAAGTGCAATGCGATCCCTGCCAGAGGTGAGGCGGGGATCGCATTCTTCGTAATTAAAGGGTTATCTTACCAGCGGGAGACGACGAGATCGTCGAGATAGACGGTTACCTGACCGCCGGCACCGAGGCCGTCGACCTGCACATTTGTCAGCAACGTCGGACCCCATCCCAGATCGAAGGCCGAAAATACCGTTGCGTTGATCGGCTGTTCCTTGCCGTCAAGCCAGACGGAGTGGTAGGTAATATTGCCGGAGTCGGTGCGGGCGTAGCTGACCTGCACATGGTGCCAGGCATTGCGGCCCCAGCTGCGGGGATTGCAGTACTGGCTGGAGTGAACCCAGGTGTCGTTGGGATGGGCGGCGCTCCCGGCATTTTTCGTGAAATCCCAGGTACTGGTGTAGCCATCGCACTGGAAACCGAAGATGGCGGTCTGACCGTTGGGCATGGTCTGATTCATATCCAGCTCCAGATTGCCGATGTGGGCGGCGGAGCCATCCAGATAAACCCACGTGTCGTAGAAGAAGTTGGTGGACTGCGTGTCGTCGCCAAAACTGACGTTGTAGCGTTCGCCGCCGGAGTTGGAGTAATTGGTGACAAAGCGGCGCGCGTTGCCACTACGCGAGGGCGAGCCGGTCATGCTCATCTGGCCGTTGGAACTGCCGCTGCCGGTACCGCTGTCGTACTGGGCCTTCCAGTCGCCAAGGGTCTGGATGCTGCTTACATGGGCGGCACCGGAGGGAACGGTGGCATCGGAGACGCCGCCCGAAACGCTGATGGCGACATCGCTCACGCAGGATGCGCCCTTATCGCCCCACGATTTGACGTGAAGGGTGTGGGAGCCGCTGCCGGCGCTCACCTGGGTTTCGATGGAGGTACCGCTGCTGGTAGTGGTTTGGCTGCTGCTGTCGAGCGAATATCCCATGGCGCTGACCGGCTGACCGGAGCAGGTGGACGAATCGGCGGACAGGCTGAAGGGGGAAGAAACATCAGCGCCATTGCCTGGGCTGCTGATGGTGACTGCGGCGAAGACCGGTGTGGTGAGGGCGGCGGCGGCGACGAGGGCGCAGGAAAGATACTTCTTCATCAATAGGCCTTAACGGGGAATAATTTCGTGCACGTGCGTGCCGGGTTCGTGCGCCCCGGCGGTGACTCGGCCGCTGTGGATGAGCAGCGGGAAGTCATTCAACTTCGCTTGTCGTGCTGGTCTTTTTGAGTGGAGGACAGCGTGCGCCTGCGGAACTCAACAACCTCTGGTGCATACTTCGGCAGTGACAGAGGCACACACCTCGGCCCAGCCGAAAACCGGCTTATCTCAGAAAGCCTCACTGAACTTACGGGTCCCGAAACAAGGCGGTCGATAGAACGTTATTAACGAATTACTAAATGGATCATACATAACGGAAAGCGTTTGCCAACAGCTGCTTCGGTGGTTTCGAAGAAAATTTTCGTGCTTTGGGCAACCTTTTTCGAAAAGCGGAAAATAGTGCTCGGCGGCCAGGCAAATACGTCGCCGTCACTGGTGGGAATTACACGTTATGGGCATGGGGAATGGCGGCGGGAAGGAAAGTTTCGCGGCCGGAGGCCCCTGAGTGAAAATAAAGCGGTCATGGTTACGAGATTCCGCGATCTGACGGGGTGCCGAAGAAAGAGGAACTCAGGGGCTCAGGCACGCAGCAGGAGCTGCTCATGCCGGGAAAAGAGCCGCCGCGTGACGAGGCGTGTGGCGATGAGGCAGGTGAGCGCCGCGGCCGAGAAGATGGTAGTGAGCACGACGAACTGATAGAGGGCCGCGAAGACCGGGGATGCGCCGGAGAGGACCATGCCGGCCATGATGCCGGGGATCCAGACGATGCCCAGGGAGCGGATATTGTCGATGGAGGGAATGAGGCAGGCGCGATAAGCGGCATGCAGGCCGGGCGCGAGGGCCGCTTCGGGCGCAGCTCCGAGGGCAAGAGCCGATTCAATCTCGCCGGTGTGGGCTACAACCTCGCCGCGCAGACGATCGAGGAAGAGCGACAGGGTATTCATGGTGTTCGCAATGACCATGCTGCCCACCGGGATCAGGATGGCGATGGTCATGGGGATGACGCCGGTCACGGCCATGAGCGTGAGGACGAATCCCGCGCCGCCGACGATGGAAAGCAGGGCCAGCGGCATGGCCTGCTGGATGCGTTTAGCGCGGCGGCGCACGATATCGGCAGCGGCCAGAATCATGCCGGCCAGCACCGGGATCGCGAGCCAGCGCGGACCGTGCAGCAGGAAAGCAAGGATCATGCCGACGACGACGATCTGCACGATGCCGCGCAGTTCGGCGACGGGGAGTTCGCGCAGCAGGCCGGGCGCCTGTTTGCGTGCGAGCAGCAGGACGGCGAAGGCGAGCGAGCCGGCAATGGCGCAGTCGATCAAACCGCGTTGCAGATCGGTGAAGAGATGGTTCACGCGGCACCCCCGCGATGTGCCAGCACCTCAGCGGGCGTGCCCCATGCGCGCACGCGGCCCGCTTCGAGGGCGAGGACGTGGTGGGCCACCTTGCGCGCCTGCTCCTCGCTGTGCGTGACCCAGACACAGGTAAGCTGGCGCGTCTGGATGAGAGACTCGAGAGCACGCTCGACGCTGTCGCGGGCGGCTGCGTCCAGTGCGGAGGTGGGCTCGTCGAGCAACAGCACCTCGGGATTGTTGGCAAGAGCGCGCAGGATCGCGACCCGCTGCGCCTCTCCGCCGGAGAGGGTGAGGGGATCGCGGTCTGCGTACGATTCGAGACCCACCGAAGCCAGCATCGACGCGATCTGATCGGGGGCCAGCATTTCGCCGCGCTGTCTGGGCCCGAAGGCGAGATTTTCCGCGACGGTACCGGGAAAGAGATACGCGCGCTGCATGACCATACCGATGCGCCGGCGTAAGGTGCGAGGCGGCATCGTGCGCGTGTCCTGGCCGTCGAGACGCACGATGCCGGAGGTGGGCTCGTCAAGACGATTGAGCATGCGCAGCAGGGTGCTCTTGCCGGCGCCGCTGGGGCCGACCACGGCCAGTACTTCGCCGCGCGCGAGGGCGAAGCTTACATCCTGCAGCAGGAAAAAACCGGGACGCGCCGGCGCTTCGCGGCTGAGGTCGACGGATTCAAGAAGTGGAGGCGGTGAAGGCATGGGCTGCAAGAGACATGATGGCAACGTTGCCGGCATCGCGCAATTGTTGTTCAGTCACGGCCCGCGCGCGAGCCTGGCAGAGTTGTTCTGGCCCGGCAGAGCAGCCGCAGGTATTAGAGTGGTGCGGAGGCTGGAGGGGCGATGGTAAGGGAGGGGAACGGGCTACTGAGCAGAAGACGCGTCCTCAGGAATGGCGTCCTGCTGATGGCGTCGGGTTCGCTGCGGGTGTCAGGCGGGTTGAGCTCGCCTCTTGCGGCGCTGCAAAGTGCGGGCAGCGAGGGGCAGCGATGGACGATTGGGAATGAGCTGGTGCAGAGGGTGGTTGCCTTCGAGGGGAAGAGCGGATTGTTCACTCAGCAGCTCTCCAGTTTGGCGACGAAGAAGGATCTTATCCAGACCGAAGATCTGCGCAGGGGCAGGGCGCAGGAGTTTTCATTTCTCTGCGAGGGGCAGGAGTGTGCGGGCAATGGCGGAGACTTCGATCTGATCGGCGGTGAGGAGTCCGGCATCGAGTCGGACAGGGCGAAGGGCCGGTTGCTGACGGTGCGGCTGCGCCACCGGACTCTGCCTCTCGAAGTGGCGGTGGCGTACAGCGTCTACGACCAGCAGCCGGCGCTGCGCAAACACCTGGTGCTGCGTAATACGGGCAGCACGGCGCTGCATCTTTCGCACATGAATCTGGAGGCGATCAGTGTCGCCCTGGGTGCGGCCGATGAGATGACGCTGCTGACGCAGTATGGGTCGGTGCCGCGGGAGACTTTCTATACCGGCCGTTCGGAGGATGCCTGTCTGCTGCTGGCCAACGGAAAGACCGGCGATGGTCTCGCGGTGATGAACGAAGTGCCCGGCTATATGAAGCGCACGGAGATTGGAGGCTGGGACGATCGCGAGCGCATGCCGATTGGGGTGATGTACGACACGGACCTGATGCCGTTCGAGCGCACGCTGGCGCCGGGTGAGGCGTTCACGACGGCGAGCGCGTCGCTGATTCCTTACCGCAATGGCGATGGCTTCAACGATCCGCAGTGGCGACTGCCGTCGTATGCGGCGCGGGTGCTGGAGCGGCGCGTCGATGCAACGGGGGCGCCGTGGATCTACAACACGTGGGAGCCGTTCCAGCGCCGCATCAACCACGACACGACGTTAGAACTGATCGAGGCTGCCAGCACGATGGGCATGGACATCTTTACCATCGATGACGGCTGGCAGCAGGAGTACGGCGAGAATGCGGTAAACCTGACGGCGTTCCCTGGAGGGCTGGAGCCGATTCTGACGGCACTGGCCGGCCGCGGCATGGGGCTGGGACTGTGGATTCCACTGGCGGCGATCGGCACATCGACCGCTGTGTATCGCGCGCATCCGGAGTGGGCGGCGCTGGACCAGCAGGGCAGGCCGAAGATCACCGGCACGGCGGCGGGGCCGAAGGCGGTGATGTGCCTGGCCTCGGCGTATCGCGAGGCAGCGGCGGCGCGGGTGGTGGATGCGATCCGGCGGTTTCATCTGGCGTATGTGAAGCTTGACCTGACGACGATCTTCAACGCCTATGGTGAAGCGCCGGGGTGCTGGGCAAAGGGACACGATCATGCGAGTTGGGCGGAGTCGCTGAACCGGATCTATGAAGGCATCTCGTATGTCACACACCGCGTTTATGAGGAATTTCCCGAGGTCCTGCTGGATCTGACCTTTGAACTGTGGGGGCAGAAACACATCATCGATGCAGGGCTGCTGGCGGCGGGCGATCTGGACTGGATGAGCAACGTGGACGACAGCGGCCCGGGAGCGGCGGGACCGATCCAGGCACGGCAGCTCCTGTATCAGCGAGCGATCTCGATGCCGGTGGAGAGCATGCTGATCGGCAATCTGCACGCTGATGTGCAGCCCATTGCAGAAAGATTCGCGACCGCGATGGGATCGGCGCCGGTGCTGCTCGGCGATTTGCGACGGCTGAGCGCGGCGGATCGGCAATGGTATCGGGAAAAGATCACGTGGTTCAAAGAACTGAGAAAGACTGCGAAGATCAGTGAGAGCTTCTTTCCCCTGGGCAGCTGGAGGCAGACAACGCCCGCTGCATGGGATGGATTTGCGCGCGTGGCGCGCAGTGGGCGCGGCGTGATTGCGCTAATTCGGAATGAGTCCGGCGTTCGCGAGGCGGTGGTGGAGCTGCCTCTGCTGCCTGCGGGGCGGTACAGGCTGCGGTCAGCGCTGAGCGGACGCGAGCTGGGCACATTCGCGCCGGCCGATTGGGCGCGCGGTGTGCCCGTTGCCTTCGCGGATGACGCGGGCGTGGAGGTTCTGGAACTGCAGCCGTTGCATGGGTGATGCGGTCGCGCAGGTAACTCGGCCAAAAGCTTCGGGGGCGGCGCCGAAGTCTTCCGGGCGGCTGACCTGTTCTCATGCGGATGCTCAGTGAGCCGCAGTATGTTTTGCGGCGATCATCTGATCGGCGATATTCTCCAGCGTGGAAACCATGGCGTCGCCCGCGGGTGTGCCCCACGCCCCGTTCTGCTGGACCATGAAGAGGAAGATACGGCCGTTGGTGAAATTGATCTCCATGTCGTTGCTGTAAGCACCGCCGTGGCCGGCGGCGCCAGGAGAAACGCTCCAGCCTAATCCATAACCCTTGTTGCTGAGGTTGTCGTTTTGGCGGCTGCTCATTTCGTGGATTGCCTCGGGAGATACGAAGCGATGGCCGTTGTAGGCGCCGCCGTTGAGAATCATCTGACAGAACTTCGATAAGTCGGCGGCGGTGGAGAAGAGCCCGCCGGCGGGCATAGGAAAGCGGTGCTGGCGATCGCCGAGAGGATAAGTGAGCTGGTCGATGGGGATGGCCTTCAGGGACGCAATCTTCGAATCGTATTCATAGCTGGTGGCGAGGCGGCTGATCTGTTCGGGGTCCGGCCAGAAGGTGGTGTCCTTCATACCCAGTGGATCGAAGAGCCGCTGCTGCATGAATTGCTCATAGGGAATGCCGGTGACGACTTCGATAATGCGCGCCGCTGTATCCAGGCCTTCGTTGGAGTATTGCCAGCTTGTGCCGGGCTGGAAGATCAGGGGCTCCGCGGCGAAGCTGCGCACCTGCTCTTTCAGGGGCAGGAGGTCGAGCGCGCCGGGCTGTTGCGCAGAGCGAAAACGCAGGCCGCTGGTGTGGCTCAGAATTTCGCGGATGGTCATGGGATGGTTAGCCGGAACGAGCTGCGGAGGTTTGCCGGAGCCCTGATCGACCTGAACCTGCTGACCTTTGAACTCCGGCAGATATTTTTCTACCGGATCGTCGAGGTGAACCTTGCCTTCGTCGACCAGCATCATGAACGCGGTTGCGGTCATGGGCTTGGAGGTGGAAGCGATCCAGAACATCGCATTGGTGGGCATGGGTGCGCTCGTGGCGATATCGCGATAGCCGATGCCGCGAAGGTAGAGGATGGAATCGCGGTCGGCTACCAGGACCACAGCACCGGAAAGGGTGTGGTTATTGACCAGAGGCTGCAGGTACGACTGTATGGGATCGGGCTGCGGGTGCGCGTCCTGACCGAGCGCGAGCAACGAAAGGCTCAGGAGCATTGCGGCTGCAAAACCTCCTCGACACAATCTGTGAGATGCACGACCTGCAGGATGACTCATCGATTCCTCATTCCCAGGAGTGGAGTGCGAGACGGCAGAATGGCGACGCCGGTACGGAAAAGAAAGCAACGAAATCTTGACGGCCACACGGGAGTCCATATTAAATCGTTTCTACGTCATCGCAAGCTGCGAAACGGGGGCTGTATCCAGGGGATACAGCTTTTATCAGCGCGGCCAGGATTACCGGTTAACCAGATTATGCCATCTGTGGCGGAAGGAAAAACAAGCATGATGTCGTTCCGGGGGAGCAGCGGTGTGCTGAGTGCGATGTTGCTGGCGGCTTTCAGCTCGAGTGGAATGCAGGCGCAGACACCGAAGCAGGCGGGGCCGTCATCGAAGCCGGATGCCTATGCGTGGAACGATCGCGAACCCGATCCACGATTTAAGGCGGACATCCTGCTGGTGGTGGCGCATCCGGACGATGAGACGCTGGCCACGGCGTATCTGGCGCGTGCCATCTACGAACAGCACAAAAAAGTCGCGGTGGTGTTTGGGACGCACGGCGATGCAGGCAATAACGACATTGGCCCGGAGCAGGCGATGGGGATGGGCGAGATCCGCGAGATCGAGGGGCGGGAGGCGGTTGGGTCGCTGGGCATCACCAACGTATGGTTTCTGCCGGGGCGCGACACGCTGAGCCAGGATGTGTTGTACTCGCTGGCGCACTGGGGGCACGGGGTGTGTCTCGATCAGCTGGTGCGCATCGTTCGGCTGACGCGGCCGGAGGTGATCCTGACCTTTCTTCCCGACTTCACCACCGGCGAAAATCACGCAGATCATCAGGCCGCAGGGGTGCTGGCCACGGAGGCGTTCGATCTGGCGGGAGATCCCAGCGCGTTCTCGGAGCAGATTTCGCCGGCCACGCATCCGGACCAGAACGTGAATTTGACGGAGGCGCTGCGGCCGTGGCAGCCGGAGAAGATCTACTACTTCTATAACCCGACGCACGATATTTTTGCCGGACAGGGTCCGCAGTATTCGTCGAAGGAGGTTTCGCCGTCGCAGCATGTGAGCTACGCGATGCTGGCAGCGGAAGCGCTCGCTCATCACAGAACGCAGGGCGGCGACCAGGTGCAGCAGGCGATTGACTCGCATACGCTGATGACGTCTCAGAGCGGCTTCGTGAAGCTGGTGAGGGACGACGTGCGGCTGATCTTCGGGAAGTCGCTGGTGCCCTCGGGGGTGACGGACGATGTGTTCACCGGTGTTGTGCCGGAGGGAATTCCGTTCCATCGGGCGCCGGGCGCGCAGACGGATGAAAGTATAAAGCCGTCGCTGAAGATCGGGGACCCGTGGAACTTCTATCACGTGCTGTGGCAGGCACACGGCCTGGATCATCTGGCCAACGTGGTGCCGCCGGAGGTGACAGTGAAGGTGGGCGGCGCGCTGCTGATTCCGCTGATCGTCGACAATCCACTGGACACCCCGATCCAGGTTGATTTCCACGTGCAGAGCGCGGAGGGGTGGCAGGTGCGGCCGATGCCGACGGCGACCGTGCAGCCGCACAGCCAGTATTACGTGCGCGTGGAGGCTGCGGCGCCGGACAGCAAAGTGGCCGGATGGCAGCAGTTCGAAGTCACGGCGGAGTCGGGAGGGCAAACCATCGGCACGGTGCCGATGCGCGCGGAGCTCTCCAACGGCTGGGTTGCGCCGGAGTGATATCTCCAGAGGGCTCATGATGGATCGACGGGGATTTGTTCGGACAGCGGTTACGTTTGGCCTGGGTGTGGCTGCGGGCAGAGTTTCGGCACTGGGGGCTGTGCGAGGCGGTGTCGCTGCGGACGACGATCTGCGGGGTCGCTGGCTGAAGCTGGACGCGGCCATGCGTGGGTGGTGGGACGGAGATCTGGAGCGCGCGGATGAGGCGGCGATCCGGGAGGATGCGCAACCTCATTCTGTAACACCGACGGGCACTCATAGCCCGTGGTCGCACAGCCCGGCGAAAACGCTGCTGTTTCTGCCCTTTCCGTACAGCTCCGGCGGCGGGTCGGTGGGGTCGTTTCCGGAGATGTACGGATGGGACGACCACTTCATCAATCTGGGACTGCTGGCTCACGATCGAACGGACATCGTGCGCTGGAATATTCTCGATCAGCTCTCGATGATCGAGCGCTTCGGCAAGGTGTTGAACGGGAATCGCACGTTCTATGAAACGCGTGGACAACCGCCGTTGCTGGCCATGAGCGTGGATCGGTACCTCGCGGTGAAGAATGAAGATGAGGAGATTGCGCAGCTCGCATATCCACTGCTGGAACGGGCGCACGCCGGGTACTGGAACGCGCCAGGGCATGCGACGCCGATCGGGCTCTCGACCTGCCGCGATGGCGGGAAAAGGTCGGAGCACGATCTGGAACTGGCGTCCGAGGCGGAGTCAGGTCTGGATTACACGCCGATCTTCGGCGGCGAGATTCGCCACTGCGTGCCGATCCATGTGAACTGCGCGCTGATGCGCGAGGCGCAGGTGCTCAGCGCGCTGGCGACGCGGTTTGGCTGGAGCGAGAAGACGGCACACTGGCGCGGCGAAGCGGAGAAGCGCGCCGCGCTCATCAACCAGTACTGCTGGGATCCGCAGGAAGGGTTTTACTTCGAATACGACTATGTGCAGAAGAAGCGGCTGCCATATTACTCGCTGAATGGCTTCTGGCCGCTGTGGGTGGGGATTGCTTCGCAGGAGCAGGCGCGGCGGGTGGCAGAGCATCTCCACTTATTCGATCGGCAATACGGGCTGACCTTTACGGACCGGAGTTATCCTGACGTCCATTCGGAATTCAAGGCGCTGGAGTGGGCGTATCCGGAGGCTTGGCCGCAGCAGCAGGTGGTGGTAGCGCAGGCTCTGACGCGGTATGGATATGCGGACCATGCGCGCGCGATCAGCCGCCGCTATATGGCCAATGTGATTGCGACGTGGGAGAAGACTGGGTTGACGTGGGAGCGCTACGACGCGGTGGTGGGTGGACACAATGTGCCGGTGGAGCGCGATCCGGCGCAGCCGCTGCACGGATTCTCGTCGGCCTCGGCGGTGGTGGTGGGACGAATCGCTTTCAGTTAAACGGGTGCTGAACTGAAACAGGAAATACGCGAGGGCGGCGCAGGAAAATGCCGGGACTACACACGTAGTGTGGTGTTTCTGAATTACGTTTAGGGCTCCGGCACGACGCGGACAGGCCGTCCAAGAGCAACCGCAGATCCCTCCGCCGCGCGTTCGGGATGACAACGCTCAAGAGATTTCAGATACATCACACTACTTCAGAAAAATAGCCGCCGTCAGCGCGGCGGCAGTCCGGCCATGGGGAAGATGTCGTATGGACTGCCGATTTGCCAGACGTACGCTTCGGCGCGCTTGTAGCCGCTCTCGATGCCGCGAAATTGAGCGACGGTGTCCTGCAAGCCGTAGAAGAAGTCGGGGCTCTGGCTGGCGTGCGCGTAGCAGGCGGCCTTCTTGATATCGGCGGTTGCGGTGATGTCGACGTAATGCGTGGGCGGCCCGAACTGCAGAGTATCTCCGCCATCGGAGACCTCGTAGTAATACATTGCGAATTTGTGCTTCAGTTGTTTCCAGGCCTCAAAGGTGAGGTTGGCAATGCCGCGGTGGTCGGGGTGGTTGTCGATAAGCCAGTGATTGAAGACAGCGTCGGGATTTTGCTCTTCGATGATTTTCTGGAAGGCTGCGTAGTGGGCGTTGTCGACGATGGCGTGGCCATTTTGCTGGCCGGCCCAGGCAGGAGTGGCCTTCAGAATTTCGCAGGCGTGTTTGGCTTCGGCGATGCGAATGGCCGCAGAGGTCTCCCATGCGCCGTCGTTCATATAGAGAAGGACGACGTCGTGGCCCATGGCAGTAAGGCGCGCGATGGTACCGCCGCAGCCGTATTCGGGATCGCCGGGGTGTCCGCCGACCACGACGAACTTGTATTTGCGCTGCGATTCGGGGGAGGGACTCTGGGCCGCTGCCTGCATGGCCGCGGCCCCCGCGAACAGCCCTGCACTCTTCAGCATTTCGCGTCGATTCATGAACTGCAACCTCCTGGTTGCTGATGCGAATACGTTATCAGGCGAAGGCTACACGGCCGACGACCACGGCTGCAGCCGAGGAGAAGCCGTGCAGCGGGGCGGGGTCGGCGCGCTCGAAGGGAACTTTGTGGCCTCCGGCGACGCCGTTATAGCGCTCCCAGGTGAGGCCGGTCTGCTCCCATGTGGTCACGACGTTGGCGATGTAGCGGCGGCTGACGGCACGCGCTTCCTGTTCGTAACCATAGCGGCGGAGAGCCTCGGCAACGATGATCTGCTGCGGAGGCCAGGCCTCGGGGTACGCCCATTCAAGCGCGGGGTAATTGGCGTGAGGACTGGGATAATCGCGGTCGGTGAAGGTGAGGCCGCAGGGATGATCGAAGAGCTTCAGGTGGTCGACGACGCGGCGGGCCTGGTCCTTTGACGCGATGCCGCCCCACAGCGGCCAGAAGCCGTTGAGCGAGTAGCAGGGCAGACGCTTCTGTGCGACGTAGTCGTACTCGAAGTAAAAGCCCTCTTTGTCATCCCAGCAATACTGGTTGATGCGCTGGGCGCGCTCATCGGCCCGGGTGCGCCACGCGGCGTCCTTCTCGTGCCAACCGAAACGCTCGGCCAGCGCGGCCAGGGCCTGCGCGTAGCGGACCAGCGCCACGTTGATGTGCAGCGGAACGCAGCGGCGAACATCGCCGGCGAAGATGGGCGTGAAGTCGAGGCCGGTTTCGCACTCGGCGTCCTCGGCGGGAGAAAGGCCGTCGTTGGAGCCGGAGTCGCGGCAGGTGGAAAGGCCGATGGGCGTAGCGTGGCCGGAGCCGTTCCAGTAGTCGTTGTATTCGCGAACGAGGCTGGGGTAGGCGCGTAGCGCGAGGTCTTCGTCGTCCGGTTTCGCGGCGAGGTAATTTTCGACGCTCCACGGGAGCAGGGGAGGCTGGCCGCGACCGAGATAGAAGGTGCGGTTCCCGTTGAGGACTTTGCCAAAGCGGTCAATCATCGAAAGCTGGTTGAGGATGTGCCAGCGGACGATGTCGGCCCGATCATGTTCGAGTAACGCCACATTGATGAACTGGGTATCCCAGCCGTAAATTTCGGGGAAGGCCGCCTGGGAGCCGCCTCCGGAGCTGTAGGGGAAGGGCAGGAAGAGGAGGGTCTTCTTCTCGTCGGCGCGAATGGCTTTCTCATCGGCCTGATGAAGATCGCCCTGCCACCAGGTGCGGATGGTGTCGTCGAGCTTTTTCCAGCGGGCATAGAGGTCGTCGGCAGGATCGGGTTCAGCGCGCGCGCCGCCGGCGGCAAGAGCGAGAGAGCCGGCAGCCGCCATGCTCAGGAACGAACGTCGATTCATGGGGTCACTCCAGCCCGCCCGCGGCGCCAGATTTCCTGCATTTCTGCTCCTGATGAGGGATAGTAACGACAGGATATAGAAACGATTTAAACAATTGCAAGTAAATAGCCTGAGGGCCAGGTCAAGGGCTGTGCGGACAGGGGATTTTCCAAAATTCGGATCACCGGTTTCCCCGAGAGCGAATGCAGCAGAGTGAGTGACGACTCCGATCCGGATTTTAGTTGATGGGTCACCGGTGTTTCAATCAGACCATCCAGACGCCTCTCCAGACGAAGAGGCTAAAAAATCTGTTGACATTGCGGGCATCGGCAGGTTACAAGATGGAACACTTTAAATCGCTTCAATAAGATTTGGGAGGCTGTCATGCAGGTACACGAAAGACCCTACGGACGGACCCTCACCGACTTCGACCGCGGCGGCCCCCAAATGAGTGACAAGCTCCTTACGCGCACGAAGCGGTTCCGGGTTTCACTGGCTGCGATTGTGTTGCTGCTCGGGTGGATGGCGACACCGCGGCTGAGCGCGCAGATCGAGATGGGCGGCGTGACGGGAACGGTGAAAGATTCGTCTTCCGCTTCGGTTCCGGACGCGCAGATCACATTGACGAATACGGCGACGAGCACGATCCTCAGCACGCGCTCCACGTCAACCGGAACCTACGTCTTTGAAGCCGTGCCGGCGGGCACTTATACGCTGCACGCGGCGCACGATGGCTTTGAAACAGTAGTGATCGACAACATCATCGTTCACGTACAGCAGGTGATCACGCAGGACGTAACGCTGCCGGTGGGGATGACGAGGCAGCAGGTGACGGTGACGGCATCGGCTCCGTTACTGGAGGCGGAGAGCGCCGCGGTGGGCACCGACATCGATTCGAAGCAGATCGTGAACCTGCCTCTGAACGGCCGCGACTGGGCATCGCTGGCGCAGCTGTCGGCAGGCGTCACAACGGCTTCAACGATTTTTTCCGGAGCGCCGGGCAGCGCTTATTTTTCGATTGACGGCGCAAGCGTGTGGCAGACGGACTTTCGTCTCGATGGTATCGACGATAACGTGGAAATCTATGGCGGTCCGGGTGCGACCAACAGCAACGTCAACTTGACGCCGCCTCCGGACGCGATTCAGGAATTCCGGATGCAGAACGGGGACTTCAACGCGGAGTTCGGCCATTCGGTGGGCGGCATCATCAACGCCGTCATCCGCTCCGGGACTAATGCCATTCATGGCGATCTGTGGGAATTTCTGCGCAACGATGCGATCGATGCGAACGATTATTTCTCCAATCAAAATCACGTCCCCAAGACTGAATACCGACAGAATCAGTTCGGCGGCACCATTGGTGGACCGGTATGGATTCCCAAGCTCTATAACGGGAAGAACAAGACATTCTTCTTCTTCGACTATCAGGGAACGCGCATCGTGCAGCCGAGCCCCTGGACGGAGACGGTGCCGACGGCACTGATGCAGAGCAGCGGTTTCACAAATCTGGAAGACCTGATCACTTATAACTCAGGAACGAAAAAAGACGCGCTGGGACGAACCTACCCGTACGGCACGGTACTGGATCCGGCAACGACGCGTACGGTCGCGGCCAACAGCATCGACCCAGTCAGCGGGCTGCCGAACACCACCGGCAGCGCCATCTATGTGCGCGATCCCTTCTACAACGGGGGCAGCATCACGGGGATGACGGACTTCACAGGCAATCCGGGCGCGCTGAACCAAATTCCCGCGAGCCGGCTCGATCCCAACGCGCAGAAGCTGCTGGCGCTGTATCCTGCGCCAACGGCCAGCGGCCTGAATAATAACTACTATCAAAATCCCAAGTCGCCGGAGACCATCAACCAGCTGGATGCACGCTTCGATGAAAACCTGGGCTCGCACGATACGGGCTTTCTGGTCTACGACTGGAGCCACTGGACGGTTTTCAAGCCGAACGCTCTGCCGGGCATTGCCAACGGCTCGCAGTACGGTACAGGCACCACCTTTATCCCGGTCTACGCGATTGCGCTGGGGGAGACGCATATCTTCAGCCCGACGCTGACCAATGAAGCGCACCTGGGGTGGACGCAGAATATCGAACAGATCATTCCAACGGATTCCACAACGATGGGGATTCCCGCGCAGTACGGGATTGAGGGCGTGCCGCAGATTACCGATAACGGCGGCATGCCAATCATCAACATCAATGGGCTTTCCACCTTTGGCACCTCCTGCTGCATGCCGACGCTTTCGACGATTACCACGCTGGAGTTCATGGATAACGTCACGAAGGTGCACGGAAACCATACTTTCAAAATGGGCGTACAGTTCGACAAGTTCTACGGGGGGCTCATTCAGTCGCTGTTCGGCAAAGGCGAGTTCACTCTGAGCGGGCAATACAGCGATATTCCGAATCAAAATACGGGCACGAACGGCGTGGCCGATCTGGTTCTGATGCCGACGGCAACCACGGTGCCCAACGGGGTTAACGATGTGGGTGGCCTGAGCAGCTTCCAGGCGACGAATACCGCGCCCACGCGGGACCGACGGTACTATGCCGCGGCGTATTTCCAGGATGACTGGAAGATCACGCCGACGCTGACCTTTAACCTCGGTCTGCGCTGGGATCACTTCACGCCTTATGAAGAGATCAACGGGCGGCAGGCGAACTTCATCCAGAGCGGCAACGGGAATGGTCCTGCCGGGACCTATTACATTCCGAAGCAGGGCTGCACGGTGCCGCGTGCCGCTGCCTTCGATACGCTGCTGGCGGCGAGTAATATTTCGCTCAACTGCACCTCGAACCTCGCGACCGGCAACGCGCAGAACCTGAACTTCGCGCCTCGCCTCGGGTTTGCCAAGCGCGTAACCCCGCGGTTTGTGGTGCGCGGAGGATACGGAATCACCTATGGAGCTCTGGCCAACATTGGATTCGGACCGACGCTGGGGAATAACTATCCCTTCGTGTTTGACCTGGCCTATAACAGCACGGACAGCCAGCACCCGCTCATCAACCCGGCGGGGCAGGTGACCACGATGGAAAATGCCCTGGCCAGCGTTAATATTCAGGATCCGGCGCTCGCGAATCCCATCGGGCTGAGCCTGAACGGGCGGCAATACGATTTCCAGACGCCCTACAGCCAGACGTATAACCTGTTTACGCAATATCAGTTTACGCAGAGTGACGCGGTACAGATCGGCTATGTTGGCGTTGCCGGCCGTCACCTGGACAGCCTGGACTCGCATAACTCGCCGAGTATCATGCTGCCGCCCGGAACCAATATCTACGACTACATCCCCTTCCCCTCATTTGCACCGAATGCAGCCTATGAGACAACCAACGGCACGAGCAGCTATAACTCGATGCAGTTGACTTATCAGCACCAACTGAGCAATGGACTGAATCTGCTGGCCAACTATACCTACTCCAAGTGCATGACCGATCAGGCGTTTTATGCCTCGGCCGATCAGAGCTATCGGGCCCAGTGGCTGGCGGGCTTCGGGGTGAAGGGCGACTACAGTTTGTGCGACACCGATGCCACCAATGTGGTTCACCTCGCAGGCGAGTACGATCTGCCGGTGGGACGCGGCAGTAAGTATCTCAGCGGCGTCAATCGCGGCGTGGATGCCGTGCTGGGCGGCTGGGCGGTCAACTATATCTATACCTTCCAGACAGGACAGCCTTTTCCGGTGAATTGCCCAACGGCAACGACTGCCGATTTTGGGTGCTATGCCTTTGAAGTACCCGGCCAGGGGCTCTACTCCGGCGCGCACACGCAGCAGGAATGGCTGAACCCCAAAGCCTTTGCGCAGCCGCCGGCAGCCACTGCCATTGGACAAACCGACTACACACCGCTGGGCGGAGCGCCGCTGGTGGCGCGCGGTCCGCACTTCAACAACATTGACTTTTCTCTGTTCAAGCAGTTCTCGATCGAGCCCATCGGGCGGCTCGAGTTCCGGGCAGAAGCGTTCAACTTAACCAACACACCGCAGTTCGGGATGCCCGGCAACGTCACGGGCTTTACCAGTACAGGTCCGGGCAACCCGAACCAGTTCAGTACGATCACTTCACTGCGCAACAACCCACGGCTTCTGCAGTTTGCTCTGAAGCTGTATTACTAGCGGCTTGACCGCATAATTCAGTACATTTCCAGGCCTAAAGGCCATCTGTTTGGCGATCTTTACGGCACGACTGAAGAGACTGCGGAAAAGTCAATTTGAGGCTGAGAAGTCGTCCCTCAGGGGCCATAAAGCCCAGGTCATTTTGCGGCACTTATGGGACGAGTAAACTCGTGCCCTTTCAAATCAGCGAGTTTTTCCACGGCCTGTGAAGTCGTGCCCTGATACAAAAACTCGAACCCTGATACAAGACCAAAGAACTATTCTTTAACGAACCTCAGGGTCAAAGCACAAGTTCTCACACAGACTCTTTAGGCCGGGGCTTTCACCCCGTCCCGCTCGCGCGACCATCCTGCGCAAGGGATCCAATCATCCGATCAGGGCAGCAGACTAAACTTCGTGGTTTAGCCGTTCTTCGGGCGCGTAGCGCTGCCCATGGTCAGGCCGGTGTCATAGTCGAGTTCGCGCGGCAGATAGCCGTCGCTCTCGCGCTGGCGCGTCATGCCGGCATTGGCCCAGGTTTCGGGAAAATCCGGGCGCCAGGGGCGATGGCCCCAATAGTAGCCGCGGAAGGGATCGCGAGATGTATTCATCCAGTCGAGCAGACGGTCGTGGAGGCGGTTGCGTATCTCGATGTGGTCTGCAGAATCGATGAGGTTGTCCATCTCGGCGGGATCGGAGTCGAGATCGTAGAGTTCGTCCGTAGTAAGAAGATGAACGGAGAGTTTGTAACGACCATCGCAAACGCAGCGAATGGGCTGATAGCCGCCGAAGCCGTCGTGATCCACTTCGTAGCGGCCCCATTCAATACAAACTTCGTCGCGCGTTGGCGCGTTGAGGCTCTGGAAGGCGGGGAGAATGCTGCCGCCTTCGAGCGTGCGTGGCACCTCGAAGCCGAAGAACTCCATGAGGGTTCCGGCCATATCGACGTGCGAGACCAGGTTGTGGTTGACGGTGTTGGGCGGCGTGTGACCGGGCCAGCGCACGATGAAAGGGACACGCGTAATTTCGTCGTACATCGCGGGGCCCTTGTCGACGAGGTGATGCGAGTCAAGGAAGACGCCATGGTCGGAGGTGAAGATGACCAGGGCGTTGGGCGCGTTCTTCCGGATCTGATCGAGCAGGCGGCCGATCTCTGCGTCGATGAAGGTGTGCGAGCCGAAGAACTGCTTCGAGATGATGGGATGCGGAGGCGCGTTGAGGCGCCTGCCCGCCCAGATGCGTTGTTCGGCGGGCTTATTGGTGAGCGGGTCTTCGAGATTCGGGCTGGAAGGGAACTGATAGTCCCGATACATGTCGGAAAATTCTTTGGGGCAGAGGCAGGGGCCATGGGGCTCGTCGTAGCAAACGCCGAGGAGAAAGTCGCGGCCCTTCTGGTCGATCAGAAATTCGATGGCGCGGTTGGTGACGCGATGGCCGTAGCACATGTCGGCAGTCCAGGTGGGATCGTCGCCGGTTTTGGGATTGCGGGAGCGGACGCGATCTTCCGGCGTGAGTTCCATCAGATAGTCGCGCATGTCGTACCAATAAGCGGAGTCCCATCCGGCGGGCGCGCGGCCGGTGCCGAAGTAGTCGGTGCCATCGAGGTGCCACTTGCCGATGAGGGCGGCTTCAATGAAGCGATCGTGCAGGCGCTGGCCGATGGTGTGCACGGTATCGCCGAGCGGCATGCTGTTGCCCCACACGCCGTTGGTGTGCGGGTAGAGGCCGGTCCAGATGGCGGAGCGCGCGGGCGCACACACCGGCTGGCAGTTATACGCGCGCTCGAAGCGCATACCCTCGGCGGCGAGGCGATCGAGGTTGGGCGTCTTCAGGCCGGTGTTGCGATAGCAGTTGAGCATATCGCGGCGCACGGATTCGCCGAGGATGAAGATGACCTGGCGCGGCTCGGTGGATGAGGGAGTGGGGGGAACGGCCGAGAAGGCGGCGGCCGCAGCTCCGGATTTGAGGAAGTCTCTGCGCTTCATAAGGCCTGGACCCGATCAGCTGAAGGCCATGCGGCCGACCACGACAGCTGCGGCGGAAGAGAAACCATGCAGAGGGCGTGACGGCTGGCGTTCGATGGGAACGTCGTGCCCGCCGTTGACGGCGTTATAGCGCTCCCAGAGGTGACCGGTCTTCTCCCAGGTATCGACCACGTTGGCAATATACTTCCGGCTGACAGCGCGCGCTTTGTCCTGATATCCATTGTTGATAAGGGCGAGGCCGACAGCGATCTGCTGCGGCGGCCACGCTTCAGGATAAGCCCATTCGTTTACGGCGTACTCGGGATGCGGACTGGGATAGTTGCGATCGGTGAAGGTGAGGCCGTAATCGCGATCGAAGAGTTCCAGATGCTCGACCACGCGCCGTGCCTGCGACGGTGTAGCGATCCCGTGCCAGAGCGGCCAGAAAATATTGAGGGAGTAACAGGGCAGGCGCATCCTGCGCACGTAGTCGTATTCGAAGTAACAGCCCTTGCTCTCATCCCAGCAATATTCGTTGATGCGCTCGATGCGCTGCTGGGCTTCTTTGCGCCACATCTCGGCTTTGTCGTGCCAGCCAAAGCGTGTGGCCAGCGACTCCAGCACACGCGCGTAGCGGACCAGCGCCACGTTGATGTGGATGGGGACGCAGCGGCGGACGTCGCCATCGAAGATGGGAGTGAAGTCGAGGCCTGCTTCGCACTCCGCCGCCAGAGCCGGGCTGAGGGTGGTGGAACCGGAATCGCGGCAGGTAGAGAGGCCGATGGGTGTCAGGTGCGTGGGGCCGTTCCAGTACTGGGTGTACTCGACGACGAGACTGGGATACGCGTGGAGCGCGAACTCCTCGTCGCCGGTCGCTTTGAGATAGTTCTCCACGCTCCACGGCAGCAGTGGCGGTTGACCGCGGCTGATGTAGTAGCTGCGATTGCCATTGAGGACTTTGCCGAAGCGATCGATCTGCGTCAGTTGGTCGAGGATATGCCAGCGTACGATGTCGCGGCGATCGTGTTCGAGCAGCGCATAATTGGTGAACTGCGTGTCCCATCCGTATATCTCGGGAAACGCCACCTCGGAGCCGCCGCCGGAGACGTAGGGCCAGGGAAGAAAGAGCAGCGTCTGCTTCGGATCCTGACGGATCGCCTCTTCATCGGCCTTGCGCAGATCACCATCCCACCAGCCGCGAACCGCAGTATCGAGCTTTTGCCACCGAGTCCTGAGGTCGTCGGTGTCGGTGGGCGGTGCAGACGGCAGGGGAGCGGGAGAGGCAGAATTTACAGCCGAAGCAAGAGCTCCGGCCGCCGCCATGGCAACAAAAGAGCGGCGAGACAAGGCGGTACCTGGCTTCATTCGTGCTCCTGAAATGGACGGGTGGGGATGAAAATGGGAAGAAAATTGTGACTCCACTTGTATCGTGCGGCTGCGGCGCTCGTCAAGACTTAAATCGATTGAAATTTGTATATCAATGCATATTGTCGCTGCTACAATCTCCGTACTTCATTCCGGGCAGACAGGATTTGTGGTGTGGCAAGCCTTCGGAATGGAGCGTGGCGATTCAGATCCGTACCGCTTGTCTCGCAGTCGCACAGCAGAAAGCGAAGGTTCAATGGCAACGAAAGCTAAGAGGATGCGACCGGGCGCGCGGCGGCTGACGTTGAGCGACGTTGCCAGAGCCAGCGGCTTCTCTCCATCCACGGTATCGATTGTTCTGAATGAGGCGCCGCATTCGCGGTTTGTCGCCGCCGGGACCAAAGTAAAGATTCGCGAGACCGCGGAGCGCCTCGGTTATCGGCCGGATGTCTTTGCCCGCTCGCTGCGCAGCCGCAAGAGCCAGACCATTGGCGTGCTGGTGATGGATCTGGCCGATCCTTTCTGCACGCTGATCCTGCAGGGAATCGAGCAGAAGCTGCGGGAGACATCGTATCTGCCCATCATTATGGATGCGCACAATGAACCGGAGCAGGTGCAGCGTTACGTCGAGTTGATGATGGAGCGGCGCGTTGAAGGGGTGGTGACGGTAGCCAACTGGCTGATGTTCGACATCTCGCTCCTCGAGGACATCAGCGACGATCAGCTGCCCACAGTGCTGGTGGGGCGCGAAGTGGAGACCCCAGCGATCCGCGGGGTGATGGTCGATAACGAAGCGGGCGGATACGCGGCGATGGAGCATTTGTACGAACTGGGGCATCGCGAGATCGCGATGGTATGCGGCCCGCGGCGCCTGGCCGACAGCCGGCTGCGCTGGCGGGGGATGCGGCGTTTCGCACAAAAGATGAAGCTGAAGCTGAACCCTGCGCTGGTCCGGAATCTGCCGGATCTCTCGCACTCGGGCTCGAGTTTCGAGGGCAGCCGGGAGCTGACCAATCTTTTTCTGCAATCGGGCGAGCCGTTTACCGCCATCGTCGCATTCGACGACATCAGCGCCTACGGAGTGATTCGCGCTCTGTCGGAAAACGGACTGCGCGTTCCGCAGGATTATTCGGTGGTAGGCTTCGACGATATTCCCATAGCGGCCCTGAGCACACCCAGCCTTACAACGATTCGCCAGCCACT
The DNA here is from genome assembly GCA_963825195.1 of uncultured Acidobacteriota bacterium. GTDB lineage: Bacteria > Acidobacteriota > Terriglobia > Terriglobales > Acidobacteriaceae > Palsa-343. The sequence continues at coordinate 1,664,349 of CAWGSD010000001.1, read as the reverse complement.
GGTGGAGATGGGCGAGTATGCGGCGGACTGCGTCCTCCAGTCGCTCAAACCTGGCGAGGATGAGGAACAGCAGGGATTTTTTGGGCAGAACCATCTGATGCCGCCCGCGCTGGTGATACGGAGCTCAACGGCGCGCAGGCAGAACTAGTGGGGTGACCACATGATTCAGTACATTTCCGGGCCTGGAGACCACTGATCTCATGCGTTCATTCCGCGGCGCGAAGGCTGGGTGAGCGAAGGGGTCAGCCTGCCGGATTGCGTATCGGCCTCTGGACTTCGATTTAAAACGTTTGCAGAGCCAAGCGCGCGTGTGCCGCAGTTTGTTGGATCCGCATCTGCCCCCAGAGCTGCTGTAGTAAATCGTTTTGTCCAGGTTTTGTTGGATTGAACAGGAGAGCCCGCGCGACAGGGTGCCTCGGGGAGGGGTTAAGTTACTGCCTGTCAGGGAAATTCAGCTCTGCAGAGTGCCACTGAATTTACTTGACAGGGGATAGAGACGCGTCCTAGCCTCGTATGCGTCTCGGCGGGTCACCGGTAACCCGTTCTGCAACGGACCAGTGCATGCGGGGCGCGCAAAGCTGGCCGGAAGAGAGACACAACGTGAATGAAGACCTGCTGACTTCATGGCTGACTCGATGCGGCGCTGCAGTGCTCGAGCACGCGGTGAGCACGAAACGCAGTGTGCCCGCGGGTGCTCTCCTGGGGAAGATCCCGCGACTACATCCCGCGCGGCGTGTGCTCGTCTCCGTATTGGTTCTCGCTGTTGTTGCCGTGGGTCCGCACACCCTGGCCGCAGCAGCAAATGGCCCAGAGCCGGCGCGCCGCGTTGTATCGGCTGCCGATGCTGTTTTGCTGTCGCCGGGATTCCTCAGCACGAAAGGGAATCAGATCGTCGATGCTGCCGGGAAACCGCAGCGGCTGGCGTGCGTGGGTTACAACGAGCCGAGTCATGACATTGCAAAAGACGTGGCGGGGATGAAGGGGGCCGGATTCAATTGCCTGCGCTATCCGTTCAATGAAAGCTCCCTCAGCACGACCTTCGCGGAGATGGACGCGATCGTTGCGGCGGCGGGACCGCTGGGGTTGAAGGTGATCTTCGATCATCACACCGACGATTCACCGGCGCTGTGCGGCGGGCAGCAGGAGAACGGCCTGTGGTTCGATGTTGGACCCGGGACCGACAACACGGACGCGTGCGCCGAAGCGGGCATCAACAAGGGAACGATTACGCCGGAGAAATTCAGGGCGGACTGGGTGGCGGTGGCCCGGCACTACGCCGGCAACAGCACGGTGATCGCGTTCGATCTGGATAACGAGCCGCTGGTGACCGGCTCTCACTCGACGCCCATCACGTGGGGAGGCGGCGGCCCGACGGACATATGGAAGATGTTTGAAGAGGTCGGCTCAGCGATCGAAGCGGCCGATCCGGGCGTACTGATCGTCGGGGAGTGCCCGGTGAATTACACGGGCAAGCTGCTGAACGGCGAGGCTGAGGGAACGAAGGGCATTATGGATTGCAGCGCGGCGCAGTCCAGGCCGGTGTTGCTGAGCCCGGCTGCTCCTAAGTTTGTTTTTTCCGTCCACGATTATCCCAACGTCGGCGTGAACAACGAAGGCCCCTCGATAACGGATCGCAATGCGGCGTGGGGCTATCTGGAAGAGAAGAATCTGGCGCCGGTTTGGGTTGGGGAGATGGGCGCAAGCCTCGATGCTGCGCACGGCGACGGCGTGGGCGTGGCTGAGCAGCAGGCATGGGTAACAGCGCTGGTTACGTATATCAATGGGAAGGCGCCCGGAGGGCCAACCTTCCGCGGGAGCCAGCAGCCGTTCGGCACTGACTGGTGGGCGTGGGGGGACCTGAGCGGGCAGACTCCTGACGGCACGCTCGAGGGAGATACGCTGCGGCCGGCACAACTGGCGATGTATGCGCAGCTACGATTTGCAGAGCACGGGCGGGGCGGGACGACCGCGGCGATGGTGGATACGGGCATCGATCCCCGCGCGCCGGCCTCTGCGCATCCGGCGGGCAGAGGCGGTTCTCTGCTGCCGGCGGGATGGCTTACGACCAGGGGCGCGCAGATCGTGGATGAGCAGGGAAATCCGGTGCGGCTTGCGTCGGTGGGCGTGCCGGGAGATGACGGCGTGGACGGGGCGCCGCGGTTTATGCACTCCGTCAATTATCAGAAGACGATGCAGGGGATGGTAGCCGATGGCTTCAACACCATCCGCATCGCGTGGGCCGATCTCACGCTGCACGGCAATCCCAAGCCCGGAGCCATTGATTACGGTTTGAATCCGGACCTCAAGGGACTTTCCAGCATGGAAGTGCTGGACAAGATTGTGGACTACGCGGGGAGGCTGGGGCTGCGGGTCATCTTCGATCACCACACCAACGATGGGGGCGAGCACGGCTGGGGCGGGCAGCAGACCAATGGTTTGTGGTTCGACAAGGGGCCGGGCTCGGATGGAACCGATGGCAGCGGGAATCCCGGAACGGTGACCGAGGAGGATTTTGAGAAGAACACGCTGGCCTTTGTCCGGCGTTACCGGGATAACCCGACGGTGATTGGCTACGACCTGGACAATGAGCCGCTCAGCCATGGAGCGCATGGAGTCTCGCTCAACTGGGGACAGGGCGGGCCGACAGATATCTGGAAAATGTACACGGAGTTGGGCAACGCGATTCTGGCGGTCAATGCGAAGCTGCTCATCATCTGTGAAGGGCCGCAGGGAACGTCGAACATCGGCAATGGTCTTGCCGGCATTGGGCCGGAGGGCGATCTGAGCGCGGTGGGCGGTGTGGACGGCGTTCCGGCGAAGCCGGTGGTTCTCAGTGTTCCGCGACAGGTGGTGTACTCGGTTCACGAATACGACACCAACGTGTACGACTACGGCGCGAATGAGAAGCCTGCGACGCTGATCCCGCATATGAACCGCGACTGGGGTTATCTATATACGGAAAATAGAGCGCCGGTTTGGATCGGCGAGATGGGGTCGAACCTGGCGAAGGAGCCGGACAAGGTCTGGGCGCAGACGCTGCTCGATTACATGAACGGTAAAGACGGCGCGCAGGGCGGCCCCGTGTTTCAGGGCAATCAACAAGCGGTGGGCGGAAGCTGGTGGCTGTGGGGTAATTTTCCCGGCGAGCAGACCGATGGGACGCTGGAGAGCGACTGGAGCACGCCGCGCGCCGATCAGCAGGCGATCACTGATCAGCTGCTCTATATGCCGCGGCAGGGAACTTCGTTTGCAAAGGATTCGGAACCTTCCGGGTCAGTGGGGTTGTCGAGAAGCACGAGCCATAACTTTTGAATGGCCGCTCAAGAACATATGGGACCTGGAAGGGAAGAGGGATTTACAGAGTTTGTGCGCGAAGGGCGTCCGCGCAACAACCGGTTATTGCAAGGACAGGAAAAGACAGGGCGCAGAGCAGCAGATTCAGGAGGCAGGTATGAACAAGATCAATCGTATACTCATCGGGCTGGCGATCACGCTGGGCGCGGCTTCCGTTTTCGGACAGAACACGAACTCCGGTGATATTCGCGGCACGGTGACCGATGCTACGGGTGCTGTGATTCCCGGCGTCATGGTGAGCGTTCAGGACGTGGATAAAAACGTCATCACAAACCACATCACGGACAACGCCGGCTTATACGACACAGGTTCGATCGTAACCGATCATTACCTGCTCACGTTTACGAAGACCGGCTTCAAGACATTTGTGCGCGGACCGGTGACTCTCGATGTGGAGACGCTGACCGTCGATGGACACCTGGAGGTCGGCGCGGAAACCGAGACAGTGCGGGTGACGACGGATGTTCCGCTGCTGCAGACAGAGTCGGGCACGCAATCGACGACCCTGCCATTCCAGGAGATGCAGGATCTGCCCAACTTTGCCAGCTGGGAGAACTTCGTCATCCTGATGCCGGGAACGTCGGGCACGCCGACGGGCGGGCAGAGCAACCTCAACCCGGGACAGACCGCATCGGTGAACGGCAATGCGGTCTTTTACAACGTGCTGGGCGACGGCGTGACCATGTCGCTGCCTTCCAATGGAAACGCCTACGACTATAACTTCGACACGCTGCAGGAAGTGCAGATCGTCACCAGCGTTCCTTCGGCTGCTTACGAGAATGGCGGCGTGATTTACAACCAGATCAGCAAGGGCGGCACCGACCGGTATCACGGCGACTTGTTCGAGTACTTCCAGAACAACGATTTGAATGCGGCGCCGTATGGATTCGGCCAGCCAACGACGGTGCCGATCCTGCACTCCAATTACTTCGGTGGATCGGTGGGTGGTTATATTCCCTGGAAGCCGTTCACCAGGAAGCTGTTCTTTTTCTTTAACTACGATTACTCGCAGTATTACGGCGGCAGTTCGTACGGCTTCGAGACGGTACCGACCGCGGCTATGCTGGGCGGCGACTTTACCGGCCAGCCGACCCTCTACGATCCGACCACGCAGACCGTGAATGCTCAGGGGCAACTGGTCCGGCAGTCGTTTGCCAGCGAATACAACAACGGGAACAAGATTCCCGCCGGCATGCTCTCCCCGGTAGCGCAGGCCATCCAGCAGTATTTCCCCAAGCCGAACGTCGCGAATCCTACGGTGACCAACGGCATCACCACCAACAACGTTTATTACACAATTCCCAATAACAGTCCGGGCTGGTCGTACTTTTATCGCGCGGATTACGACATTACACCGAAGAACCGGCTGACGGCGACGGAATTCTACTCCCGGGGCGAGGCGAACGAGCTTTCGAATGACTGCCCTATCAACTGCACTAATGCGCATAACAGCGCAGTGACGGCGCAGCTCTCGGATGTCTGGACCTTCAGCGCCGATCGGATCAATGAATTCCGCGCTGGGTTGTCGGTTCAGAATAACTGGTACACTCCGCAATCCATCGACCAGGGTTATCCTGGAAAAATAGGGTTGAAGTATGCCAAAGCCGATCTCTTTCCTGAGATCAATATCACGGGGGCCTGCTGCTGGGAGCTGGCGCCGGGCACCAATGCGATCCAGCACCAGATCATGCTGGAACCTTCAGACGTGGTGACGCTGATCAAGGGGCGGCACGTTCTCCACTTCGGCGGCGAGCTGCTCAACGAGCAGGTAAACGCCACCTTCTGGGGCAACGTCGATGCCGGTCAGACGAACTTCACCGGCGTCTACACTAACTCGACGCAGGGGGATGCGGCTACCGGTCTGGCCTATGCGGATTTCCTGCTGGGCTACGGGAACAGCTGGAGCGCCGCCAACACTCCGGAATTCTATCCGCGTATGAAGAGTCTGCAGGCGTTTGCCCAGGATGACTTCAAGATACGTCCGAATTTCACGCTGAATGCAGGTTTGCGCTGGGAGGGATGGACCGGGATGAGCGAAGCGCATGGCAACGAGCGCTCGTGGGACCCGAACGTGATCAACCCCGGAGTCAATCCGTTTGGCGTGGCCAACACGCTGGGCGCCATGTGGTACGCGAAGACGGCGGCCAACGGGCGCACCAAGGTGATCGCGCCCACGTGGGATACATTCCTGCCGCGCTTCGGCGCTTCGTGGCAGGTAAGGCCAAATACCGTGATTCGCGGCGGCATCGGTCTCTATGGGTATAACTACCAGGAAGGACCTTCGGCTTATAACGAAATCGGCAGCGCGCTTGGCCAGTCGGGCAATGAGGGCGACAACACCAACGGTATTCTGCCGGTGGTACAGCTCGATCAGGACGGCAGCGTGAACAATCAGGGAGGGGCGGGCTCCAGCATCAATTCACTGTATCTGAATGCACCCACCACGCCGGACGCGTTGAACGGGCAGTCGGTGAATTTTGCTTACTATCACGAGCCGGTGAGCCGGATCTGGCAGTACAACTTCGAGGTACAGCGCGAGCTGGGCCTGGCCATGGTGGCCAATGTCGCCTATGTCGGCAGCCACGGCTTCGACCAGTTATTCGGCATCGATTTAAACCAGATACCGGAGGCTGATCTCGGCCCGAACGATACAGTGGGCGCCACCAATGCGCGGCCGTACCCCAATTACCAGTCGATTGGCGGCAACAAGCTGATCGCTATCTCCAATTACAACGCGCTGCAGGCGACCATCCAGCGGCGCATGGCCAACGGGCTGCAGTTCAACTTCAATTACACGTGGTCCAAGTACCTGGATGAGGCCGATCCGTGCGCGTGGAACTGCGGAACGTTTACCGTGCAGAACATGTACGATCCGCGGGCTAACTACGGGCCGTCGGACTTCGACATCCGCAGTATGTTCAAGGGCAGGGTGATTTATCGGCTGCCGGTGGGCAAGGGGCAGACGTTCCTGAACAACAACTCGATCCTCGCGCAGGCGCTGGGCGGTTGGCAGACAGCGGCTACGTTCCAGTGGCAGTCCGGCAATCCCTTCACGCTGGTCACGGCGGACGACAACTCGTACTCGCAGTCCGGCGCGCAATATCCCAACGTGGTACCGGGCGTGAAGCTGTATTCGGGGTTCCACCAGATCGGGCCGAATCAAAACTGGTTTAACGAAGCCGCCTTCTCGCAGCCTGCTCCCGGCACCTTCGGCAACGAAGGAAGGGACAGCCTGCGTGGTCCGGACCTCTCGAATATCAACTTCTCACTGGGCAAGAACTTCGCGATCTGGCGCGAGAGCAATCTGCAGATCCGGGTGGATGCCAGCAACGTGCTCAACCATCCGAGCTTTGGACTGCCCAATACCACATGGGGCCCTGGGCAGGCCGCCTCCATTAACTCGCTGACGGTGGGGGGCCGCTCGGCGGAGATTCTGGCGAAGTTGTCCTTCTGAACCTGGTTCGTCCGGGAAGAATGCAGATACCGGCGTTCTTCCCGGGCCGACAGCTTTGCCGGACGCCCTCCTCACGACGCCCTGAAAATCCAGAGCCTGAACTTCAGACTCGTCGCCTGGACTATGGTGGTTGTGTGCCGGAACGAAGGGCGGGGGTTGAAGATGCCGAATGGCTGTGCTGGTCCGCGATGGAAGATGCTGGCTGTGCTGATTCTGGGAGTCTTTCCTGGCAGGGCCAACGCTCAGCGCGAAACACTCTCCCTGAACGGCATCTGGAACATCGAGGACAGCGTGACGGCTACGGCCATGCCGAAGGCTTATCACCATACCGTGCCGGTTCCTGGCCTTGCACATTCATCGACGCCGGCGTTTGCCGATGTCGATGAGTTCCAGAGCAGGGAATTGCTGTCGAACCTGGTGGAACGGGGCACATTTCCGCGTGCCGAATACGACAAGCTGGGATCAGGTAAAGGTATCTCGCATCAGACACGGAATTACTTCTGGTATCAGAAAACGTTCAAGGGGCCGCGGCGACACGCCGTGGCCCTGCTCAAGATCAGCAAAGCACAGTTCGGCATCGTGGTTTATCTGAACGGTGCGAAGCTGGGCGAACACGATCCATGTTTCACCGCCGCCTGGTTCGACGCGACGAAGGCCATCCGCTGGGGTGCTGAGAATTCTCTGGTGATTCGCGTGGGCGCGCATCCGGGAGTGCTGCCGGCCAATGTATCGGAGGGGACAGACTTCGAGAAGAACCGCTGGACGCCAGGCATCTATGACGATGTGTCGGTGATGGCGATGGATAACCCGGTGATCGCGAATGTCCAGGTCGCTCCCGATCTTGATAAGTCCCAGGTGATCGTCCAGACAGAGGTCCATAACTATGGCGGTGCGCCGATGAGCATCGAGCTGGGCGAGTTAGTGACCACCTGGAAAGGTGGCACGCTGGTCGCGGGGGCAAAGCCGCTGCAGGTAAGTCTGGCCGGCGGCGAGAGTAAGGTTGTGGAACAGGCCATCGCGATCCCCAACGCACATCTGTGGTCGCCGGAAGATCCGTTCCTGTATCAGGTGGTGTCGCGTACCCGCGGCGATGCAGTGAAGACTCGCTTCGGGATGAGAGATTTTCACTTCGACACCACGACGCAGCGGGCTTATCTGAACGGGAAACCCTATTTCCTGCGCGGTTCGAATATCACACTGCATCGCTTCTTCGAGGATCCCGACTCGGGTACGCTGCCGTGGAATGAAGCCTGGCTGCACAAGCTGCTGGTGGAGATCCCGAAGAAGATGCACTGGAATGCATTTCGCTTCTGCATCGGGCCAGTGCCGGATCGGTGGCTCAAGATCGCCGACGAATCGGGTCTGCTGATCCAGAACGAATACATGGTGTGGGTGGGCAATCCGGGGCACGGGCTGTATCAGAGTACTTATGATCCGCAGGAGCTGATTGGGGAGTATCGGGAATGGATGCGCGATAACTGGAACCATCCCAGCGTCGCGATCTGGGATGCGAATAACGAATCGGTGCTGCCGGCGTTTAACGCGCAGATTATCCCGGCAGTGCGCGGGCTGGACCTGTCACACCGGCCCTGGGAAAACAGCTATAACCCGCCAGAGGGCGCGGATGATCCTGTGGAAGACCATCCTTACCTCTTCTACGAAGATGCTTTCCTTGGGCAGCGGAAATTCCGCATGACCGATCTGGAGAGCCTGCTGGGACTTGCTCCCGATCCGTCGGCGAGCAAAAGCGGGCACGCCATGATCGTGAATGAGTACGGGTGGCTGTGGCTGAATCGGGATGGCTCGCCGACGCTGCTGACGCAGAAGCTTTACCCGCTGCTGCTGGGGCCGAACAGCACCGCGGAGCAGCGCTTTGCCATGCAGGCCTATCTGCTGGCCGGGGAAACGGAGTTCTGGCGCTGTTATCGAAAGTATGCGGCGGTGCTGCATTTTGTCTATCTCACCGCGAGCGAGCCGAATGCATTTACGTCAGACGAGTTCCAGGACGTGAAGAGCCTCCGCCTTGAGCCGCACTTTGCCGACTATATGAGCCAGGCGTTCAAGCCGCTGGGACTCTACATCAACTATTGGCATACGGAGATGGAGGGCGGCGCCGATCACGACTTCACCGTTCTGATGATTAATGACGATGGGAAGGAGAAAGACGGCACGCTGCAACTGGAGTTCATCGATCCGAACGGACGCATGGCAGGGCAGCAACATGTGCGGTTTCACCTGAACGCGCTGGGGGCACAGAGTTATCGCATCGGGATTCATGCGCCGGACGCGCCGGGGAAGTACACGCTGGAGGCGGTGGCAACGGCTTCGGATAATCCGCAAGATCCGACGCTGAGCCGGCGCTGGATCACGGTCACCGAGCCCGGGCATGCTGTGGAACATTGACGACCGAAGCAGTTGGCAGGGAATTCAGCGTCGAATCGCTGGGAACCAGCCTGGCGGGTGTGTCAGAGATTAGTTAGCGCGCGGACGATGGCGAAAAGCAGGTCCCTCCACTTCGCATCGCTCCGGTCGGGATGACAACCAAACAGCTTCCAGGCAGACTAAGTCGATTCACGAACCACTAACTGCGGAGGGACAAACGTCCTGCGGGGCGGCGAACCGGCATGCGAGTCCTGCATGCCGAGGATTTGCCGTGTAACTTCGGCGGCCAGCATCGGAACATTCTGATCGATGGTGGAGAGGGGGACCTGCAGGGTATTCCAGAAGGATAGGCCGGCGAGGTTCGATACACCGATCAGAGCCATATCCTTCGGAATGGCGAGGCCTGCGTCGAGGACGGCCCGCTCGGCGCCGGAGGCGATCACGTCGTTGAAGCAGAAGACCGCGTCGGGCAGAGGCTTGCGGGTGAGCAGTTGATTCATGGCTTCATAGCCGCATTCCTCGCCGCGCTCGTCGGCGGAATTGACAGTGATGACGCGGTCCGCCTGCGGCTTAATACCATGCCGCTTCAGCGCGGCGTGGTAGCCGCTGAGGCGGCCGGCGCCGGGGCTGAGATGCGGCACGCCGATATGCGCAATGCGGCGGTAACCGCGCTCGATGAGATGCTCCGTCGCCATGACCCCGATGACCTTGTTGTCGGAGCTGACCAGCGGGGCTTTGAGGCCGCGGATGGGGCGGTCGAGGAGCAGATAGGGAACGTGCGCCTCTTCGAGTGTCTGCGAGATGCTGTTGGAGGTAGTGCTCTGGCTTGAGGCCAGCACCAGGGCATCGATGCGGCGGGCCAGCAGAGTTTCAATCTCCTGGCGCTCCAGCGAGGAATCTTCGTCGGACGACGAAATGACCAGGCTATAGCCCTTTTGGCGCAGGTTGCGCGCCAGCGCTTTGGCAATGGCGGCGAAGAAGGGATGCATGAGATCGGGCACAATCATACCGATCAGGAAGGTGCGCCCCGTCGCCAGACTGCGCGCGGTCATGTCGGGGCGGTAATTCAGCTCTTTGGCGCGCTGCAGCACCCGCTCGCGCATGGCGCTGCTGATGCGGCCCTGGTTGCGAAGAACTTTGGAAACAGTGACTACCGAAACGTTCAGATCGGCGGCGATATCGCGCATCCGAACAGTGTCTCTCGTGCGAATGGACATGGGCTCAGATGATCCGGCCTGCCTGTATCAGAGCTAACAAGCAAGGCCCTGGCACGAATTGTAGTCTATTCAAACGTTAAATCTGCGGATTAGTTGAGATATACGCGATATCTGGTTACAAATCCTGTCGTCCGGAGCCGGTTGAGGATTGAATACGGTTCAACTCTAACTGCAGCCCTGGCTCCGCGACACACCAGGAAGGCATCACCGCGATTGCATCGACGGCCATGGCAGGCGCTGGCGGGCCGCTGAAGATTGCGGCTCGCCAGCACAGCTAAGGTTACGTCTTCACCTGGCTCTGCCGGTACAGTTGAAAGAACGCATCGGGGCGGAGAACTTCAAAGTCCGATCCGAGGGAATTGGCGAGGGTGACGGCATCGGCCGGCATCATGTTCCAGGATTCGAGGCCGGCTGCAATGAAGAGGGGACTGCTTCCATTCCAGGAACCGGCGATGGCAGACAGCTCGGAGATGCCGCTCTGGGTATCGTTCACGCCCAGAAGCGTTGCCACCGGCAGGCCGTTGATCAGGCTGATACTGCTGGAGGTTTCGTAGTTATAGACGATCCCCTCGAGGCCCGGAATGTTCTGCTGATACTGCGCAACCAGGCTGCTGGAGAGGGGAATATCGGTGCTGTTGTCGCGGTTGTAGGCGAAGAGCACGCGCATGCCGGTCTGCTCCATGTATGCTCCGCTGCGCCTCATATACCAGGGCAGAGTGGAGGCCGGCCACATAACAGGATAGGTATAACCCGCACCGGAAGGGCCGGCGACCAGCAGATCGTTCTCGGTCCGGGTCTGCTGATAGTAACTGAGGATGGCGGGAGCGATATCCATCAGGAGAACGCTGATGCTCCAGCCGAGCGGCACCTGACCGCGTGCCGGATCGTCCCACATCTGACGCATGCGGTGCTGGTCGTACTGGATGTTATCGCCTTCCACCATAGTGAACGAGACGTAGATCTTGTTGCCGAGCTTGGGAATTTTCGCAGGAGGCTGGGAATTACGGATGGGCGCACGAATCCCGCTGAAGGCGGATGCGTTGTAGAAGACGTCTGCGGCGGCTACGGGAGACGAGTGCTGAGCGCACAGAGTTACGCCGCTCATCTCGTCGCCGTTGGGGAACCACCCGAGATAGGGAGAGTCCGGCTCGAAGGTTTTGAGGATCTCGCCCATCAGCGTGGCTTCCGCAGGCACATTCGGATCGAGCCAGAAGACAGCAGCGTTGTTGGCCACGATGTAATCGCGGAAGAGGGGATTGACGACCTGAATGCTGGGTGCTGTGTTAGTGGCGGTGAGGAAATACTCATTCCACATCACCGTGGATAAGATAAGTTGTTTTGTGCCGGCCGGGGGTGTGAACTTATAGACGAAGTATTCAGTGCCGTCGGCAAAGCGCCAGCCCGAGGCAAGCTGCGAGCTGTCCGCGTCGAAGAGAAACGGAGTCTCGGCCGAAGTGCCCGGTTGAAACGATGCGATGACATTGCCGTCCGCAGTAACGGTTACCTGGGAGACGGACGGTCCCCAGCCATCGCTCGGATAAGCATCCTGATACTTGACGTAGACGGCGGATCCATTGAGGAATGCGGACAGATCCACGGTGTAGGTGTTCTTGTTGGAGGCATCTGTGACCGGCTGTGTCACTTTGAGCAGGGTGGTCCACTGAACGTTGGATAACTGCTGCGTGTTGGATGGACCGATGGCCGCGACCATCCGATTGGTCACGCGGGGCCAGACCTTTTCGAGCGCATATTCATACACTGCGAACTTATCGGTGAACTGGCCGCGAAGGTCGTCCAGCACTGTCAATTGCAGGCTTTTAGCGAGGTCCGCCGTGGCGACGACCGCATGGTTGAGGCCGGCGAGGGTGGTTGCCAGATTGATGGTGTCGGGGACGTTCGGATCGTAGATGATCGCGCCCTTCGCTGCCGAACGATATTTGGCGAAGAGCGACCACGGATCGGTGGAGATAGTGGAGGGAACCTTGACGGTGTTGAGCCATTCGAGGTTGGTGGGATCCGTTCCCCAATAAAAGTAGAGGCGGGGCTGGGTGCGATTCACCAGGCCCTGGAGCGTGACCAGCAGGCCCTGCTGATCGCCGTCGAGGGCAGTCAGATCCGCGGCGTCCAGATGGAAGGCTTCAGGAAAGATGGGGAGCGCGCGGTTGGGCGGCCAGTAGAACGGCGATCCGCCGGGAGCGCTGGTTTGTGAGAACGCCGGGAAGTCCACGGCACATACCCCGGCGGCAGCGCCGCTGAGGGCCAGGAAAGTTCTGCGTGAGATGGGCATAGCTCTTCCTTTGCATAGGGGGAGTTACTTCCCGGAGGTATTGCGGGGAAGTCGTGAGTCTGCAAAGCGAGCAACAGACGTTGGATGGTATCGTTTCCATCCGCAGGGAAGAGTACTCACTGGAAGATTGGGCTGTCAAGTTGGACGGCGGCCCTTGCCGCCGGCATCTTCACGCGACCACGATGTCCTTCAACATCGTGCTGAGACCGCGTGTATACAGGAGATAATCCTCCGTTGCAGCAGCCACTCTGCCGATTCGCTGCAGGGGATTCTGCGGCAAATTCATGCGATAGCGCAGATGAGCGAGCTTTCCATCAAATTGCCGCAAATGGAACTCGAAATCTCTTCCCGGGTGCTCGATCCAGTGTGCACGCAGGTCTTCAAACTGTCTTTCGGTTGTGAGGCATTGGGTTCTCCCCATGCGGCGCGCCTGTTCGATGCGCCGTCCCGGGGAGCGCGGTGAGAGTCCAGCATGCTCGCTACCATCCACACGGTATGCCATCAACGCCGCTTCCACCGCTGCGATTCCCGAATACAGCGCCAGCATCCAGGCGATCCATCCATCATGCATCCAGGATTTGGGCACAGGAAGCAGCAAGTCTCGCAAGGCCGCGCGAAACATCAGCGTGGCTCCGGTGACCACATCGTGTTTGCACATCGTTCTGACCAGCGACTCCGCTACGTGAACCGATCCCTCAGGACCCGGATATTGCACCTGATCCCAAAGTCTCCGGTCAGAGATCCTTGAACCTTTATCCATCAGCGCTGCGTCGGAGAACACCCCGCCGAGAGCAGAATCTGCCTCGAGCACCTGGGCGAGGAGCAGCAGTTTATCCGGATACCAAAGGTCGTCCTGATCGCAAAGCGCGATCAAATCTCCGCGACAGAGCCGGATCGCTTTTTCAAAATTGGCAACAGGCCCCAGCTTGCGCTCATTCTCGAAGAAGCGGACGGCAAATGGGACGGTCGCGGCGAAATCCTGAATGATGGCCCTCGTATCATCCGTCGAACGGTCATCCGTAACGACCAACTCGTCGGGATGCAGCGATTGGCGGTCAATGCTGTCCAGTTGTTCGCGGAGATAGCGCGCTCCGTTGCAGGTACACATTGCCACCGAGATCTGCATATATGCGCCTTCAGTTATCGGTCGAATCGATCCCGCGCCACGATGGCCAGCCTGGCGGCGTCCTGAGTGAGAATGGATTCGATCCGTTCGCGCACGAAACTGGCGCCGTAGTAGCTCGCGAGCAGAATCTCAACCTCTGGCATAGCAGGCATTGCGCCTGGTGGCTTAAAAGAAGAGCACCACCAACCGTGATCGTGCAGACCCGCTCTGCGGTTGGCTGACCGGCTCAAGGCGAGCGGCGGGGGCCTTTTTGTCTATGGGCCGGAAGCTCGCCGGAAACTGTAACTACGTCTGATAATGGATATTCTGTTAACCAGAGCTGCGGGTGCAAATCAGCCCTCTTTGCCGCCCCACCATTCGCCGCTGGCTGCTTCCATGGAGAGCGCGATGCGGTTCCCCACACCGACTTTGCGCATCAGGCGGGCTACGTAGGATTTCACTGTCTGCTCGCGGATGCTGAGCGCGGCGGCGATCTCGCGATTGGAGCGCGCGAGCACCAGCTGGCGCAGCACCTGTTCTTCGCGTTCGGTGAGGCGCGGATGCAGGCTGCGTATCCTCGGTCCATGGTCGCCGAGGGCGCGGTCGACAAAGCGCGACAGCACCCGGCGCGGCGCCCAGATGGATCCGCTGAGCACCACGTCGACAGCCGCCAGGATCTGATCCGGCGAGGCGGTGTCTTCGAGCCAGCCTTTGGCGCCGGCGGCGATGACCTCGATGATCCGCTCTTCGTCGGAGCCGGAGCCGAGGACCATGACCCGCTGCCCGGGCTGGCGGGCGCGGATGCGGCCCAGCAGGCTCAGGGCGAATGATTCGTCGCGCAGCGCAAACACGATCAGGTCGAACGGGCTTTTGGCCAGCACTCCGGACAGATCGGTGGCGACGACTTCAACGTCGGGACGCGAGGCGAAGATTTCGAGAAGACCCGCCACCCGCAGCGGCTCGAAATCCAGTAACCCGATCCGGACAGGCGGATTCGCGTGGCTTGCTGTGTCCATAACCCACCTACAGTTTCGGCAGAACAATGCCCTGCTGTTTCTGATACTTGCCCTTGCGGTCGGCGTAGCTGACCTGGCAGGGCTCATCTCCCTGGAAAAAGAGGATCTGGCATAGGCCCTCGTTCGCGTAGACCCGTGCGGGCAGCGGGGTCGTATTCGAGATTTCCAGGGTCACGAAACCCTCCCATTCTGGCTCAAACGGGGTGACATTCACAATGATGCCGCAGCGGGCGTAGGTCGATTTGCCCACGCAGATCGTGAGAACATCCCGTGGAATCCGAAAATACTCCACTGATCGGGCCAGTGCAAAGCTATTCGGCGGGACCAGCACGGATTCTGCATGTACCTCGACAAATGACCGCGCATCGAAGGCCTTGGGATCGACGACCGCGCTGTTGACATTGGTGAAGATGCGGAACTCGTCGGAGACCCGCAGGTCGTATCCGTAAGAGGAAAGGCCGTAGGAGACGACGCCCTCCCGCACCTGTTTTTCGCTGAACGGCTCGATCATGCCCTTGAGGGCCTGTTCGCGAATCCAGCGGTCGCTTTTGATCGACAAAGAACCTCCTCCACAGCCGGGCGGCAGTGCCCGGGCACTCTGGTGACCCTCGGCCGTACCCGGGCGTCTGGGCTCGGGAAACGGATGACAATCCGGCGTCAACATCCGCCAAATTGGAAATGCAAATGGAAACTGAATCTTACGGGAGGGCCTGGCGCATTGACAATGGTGTGGAATCTTTCTAGCATCACCTCTGAATCGGACCATCCACCTGACGGGGGAAAACCTTGATAAAACAAGACATTATTCACCAGGTGATTGAGCGCACCGGTCTGCAGCGCAACAAAGCCGAGGCCGCCGTGGACACCGTATTCGAAAGTCTGAAGCGGGCTTTGGCCGAGGGCCAGCGGATCGAACTGCGCGGCTTCGGCGTCTTCAACGTGCGCCCGCGCAAGACCGGCATCGGCCGCAATCCGCGAACCGGCGCCGAGGTCAGCATCACGCCCGGCAAAGCGGTCCGCTTCAAGCCGGGCAAGGAGCTGCACCTGCCCGACGGGCAATGACAGGCCCAATAACCGGGCCAATAATTCTGCCGGCTTTCGGCATTTCCTGCGTACACTGAGGGCGGCCGGTGATTCCTGGGCCGGCGCCTGAGGAATGGGTCAACCCAGCCTGGAGATGCGGGCTCCCCACAGCGGGAGTGTTCGACCGCGCAGAGTCTCGTCCCCTGTCGCCTCTCGGCTGGAGCAGGCGGGGATCGCGGCTTCCCTTCTCATCCTGAGCGTTTTGACCACCATGAGCGCCGGCGCGGTGCTGATGTTCAACTTCCGCCGCGGCGCGCCCCCGTTCTCCACCGATGCCGGATTCTTTCCCCTGGCCTGGATCGTGCGGCATCCGGATCAGGTGGTCGCGGGATGGCCGTTTTCGTTTACGCTGCTCGGGATTCTGACCACGCATGAGATCGGCCACTACTGGGCCTGCCGCCGGCACCGCGTCCGCTCGACGCTGCCCTGGGTCCTGCCCGCGCCGACGCTGATTGGAACCTTCGGCGCGTTCATCCGGCTGCGGTCCCGCGTGCCCTCGCGTACCGCGCTGCTCGACATCGGCGTCAGCGGCCCCCTGGCCGGAGTGCTGGCTGCCATTCCAGCCCTCATCGTTGGCCTGCTGCTCTCCCAGTCCGTCGCCCATACCGGATTTCAGTCGCCGGCGAGCATCAGCGTGAGCGTGCCGGTGGGTCTCACCCTGGTGCATGGCCTGGTCCGCCTCTTCGATCCGGCGCTGCCCCCGCTCGATCCTTCGCTGAACCCGCATCCGGTACTGGTGGCCGCCTGGATTGGATTGTTCATCACCTCGGTCAATTTGATTCCGGCCGGGCAGCTCGACGGCGGTCACATTCTTTACGCGGTTTCGCCCCGGCTGCACCGCTGGTTCACCAACGGGATCACGCTGCTGCTGTTTTTCGCCGGCACCATGCTCTGGATCGGCTGGCTGGTGTGGGGATGCTTCCTGCTGCTGTCGAGCCTGCGCCATCCGCGCGTGCCGGATGATCCGCCGGTTACGGGCTGGCGCTCCGGACTGGCCTTGGCGGGGCTCGTGCTGTTTCTGCTGACGTTTACCCCGCAGCCGTTTGCGGGGGGAAGTTTGATGAATTATCTCCACTGAAGGGCGCATGCCATGCCCTAATCGGCTATCCCTGCAGTGGATAATAGCCGAGGTATGATCGTGCATATGGCGGTGATTCACATTTCGGAAGCCGAAGCAGCTCGCGACTTCGCGGGACTTCTTGCTCGTGTACGGGAAGGGGCTGAGGTCGTCATCGAAAGCAAGGATCATCCGGCGGCTGTTGTTCATCTGGCGCTTCCCCCACGTCGATCGATCGAGCAAGCCATCGCCCTGTTGCCCGCGGAGTCCCCCGCTATCATCGATGAGGACTTTCCCCGCGACGTGGAGGCTGCGGTCGCTGCTTATCGGGAGCCGCTGAATCCTCCGGCGTGGGACTGATCGAGTGGGTCTGCTGCTTGATTCCAGTGTGCTGATTGCGGCAGAACGCAAAGGGAGCAACGCACGCGAGATTCTGACTGAGATTGCACGAACTGCACCGGGCGAAGATGTCGCTCTCTCCGTGGTTACTCTGGCAGAGATGGCACACGGAGCGGCCCGCGCTGGCTCACCCGCTCGCAAGGCCATGCGCTGGCAGTTCCTGCAGGAACTCGCGATAGCTCTGCCTGTGCATCCGGTAACGATCTCAATAGCGCTGCGAGCTGGGCAGATTGACGGCGAGAACGAGGCGAAGGGCATCCGCATCGCCCTCTCTGACCTGCTCATCGGCGTGACCGCTCTCGAACTGGGTTACCG
This sequence comes from uncultured Acidobacteriota bacterium, assembly GCA_963825195.1. GTDB lineage: Bacteria > Acidobacteriota > Terriglobia > Terriglobales > Acidobacteriaceae > Palsa-343. Next base: position 1,646,680 of record CAWGSD010000001.1, on the reverse strand, counting down.
CATGGGGACTGGAAATGTTCATCACTTCCGACTTATTCCTGGCCTGAGATATTGTCTCTTTAGCTACCGGCGCGGGTGTTCGCTCGAAACCGCCGCGGTCGCGACAGGACGAGCACTTCACGATCTGGCTCTGCCGCGGCCTCCGATGGGATCTGCGCACGATATGGCCCACCATGAAATCCTGGGGCTGACCGCATCCGGAGGCCGCGCAGCGCACCGCGCGTACGGATTTAGGGTGCTGCCGGGTGTCGATGCAGGACGTGCGCGGAAATGTCCGGCCAGAATTCGCGAAACGTGTTGGTCAGCGCATCGCGCCCAACGGCATAAGCGTACTTTTCGGCGAGAGCGCCCGCAGTGCGGTCAGACGATGGATAGTAGGAGAGCGAGATGGCCTGCGCTGCGCCACGGCCGAAGATCTCCGCTGCGTTGAAGGTGTCGTGCCCCTGGTAATTGGGCGTGATGAACACGCGCGAGGCAGCGTAGATACCGCGCCCAAGGATGCTGCCTTCCCCTTTGGCGTAGTAGCGCTCGTCTTCGTGCAGCACCGAGGGCAGCGCCCAAATGACGAGGTAGTTGCCGTCGGTCTTGTCGAGGAAGCCGCGCCAGTAGTAGCGGCCAAATCCTGCGACGCCTTTGCCCAGAGGAGGGTGATCGTCAGAACCCTCCGCCAGGAGAGACGTGACGCCGACGAAGAGGAACGAGGAGTAGTCAAAGCTGTTCTGGCTGGCAATCACAAAGGCCTGCCGGGAGGTAGGCGGCGGCGGGATCGTCCCCGCACTCACCGCGCGATAGTTGGGCATGATGCCCAGGATGCGCTTAGGCTGCTGCCTGGCCGGATTGGGCGCCACCGGCTGCGGGTTCGTCTGCGAGGGAGCGGGAGCGTCTGGCAAGTTGCCGGATGGGGTTTCGGTGGGTGGGTTGCTCGGTGGCTGACCGTTGCCGGCGGCGTTGATGGCAGCCTGCGGAGTCGATGGCTCCACAGAAAGGATGGTGTTCTGCTGAGCCCAGGACACCGTGGCAGACAGAAGGAGCGCTGCCGCAAAAGAAAGCCGCAAAAGGTATGCCTCCGAAATTGTATGAATTACTGTGACATTTGACGCAGCCACGCGCCTCGCAGCTGCAATCTTCGCCGGCCACGCTCGGCCGCTGAAGACCTGGGCCGGAAACAGCGCGTCCTGTGGTTAGACGAGACGAGGAATGCACGGGACTCAGGAAGGGAGTGCGACGCACAACCGGATCGTCCGCGATACCATTGAGGAGCAGGCGCGGCATGCCATGTCGCAACCGAGATTTCCCGCATCTAGGGTAAGGCATACGACTGCGGGCCCCTGAAATGAAAGCGTGCGTGCGCTCGAGTTGTCCCCGGCGCCGTACTGAAACAGCACCCTCGGCAGAGACGATTGATCAGCCATATCGCGATCTGGATCCTCTCCGGCATCAGCATTGCCCTGATGCTCTTTCGCCCTTTTGGCATTCCCGAATATGTCTCGACAGCAGCCGGCGCGCTGCTGATCTGCCTGCTCGGGCTCATTCCGTGGCACACCGCTGGTCACGCTGTGGCGGAGGGGCTGGACGTCTACCTGTTTCTCACCGGCATGATGCTGCTCTCCGAACTGGCCCGCACCTATGGCGTCTTCGACTGGCTGGCGAGCATCGCGGTGGAGCACGCCGGCGGCTCGTCGACGCGGTTGTTTACGCTGATTTACGGCGTGGGCACAGTGGTCACGATTCTCATGTCCAACGATGCCACTGCGGTGGTTCTGACGCCCGCGGTGCTTACGGCGGTGAAGCGGGCGCAGGCGAGGCCGATGCCGTATCTGTTCACCTGCGCGCTGATCGCCAATGCCGCCAGCTTCGTCCTGCCGATCTCGAACCCAGCGAATCTGGTTGTCTTTCACGCAGCCATGCCGCCACTGGCGCGGTGGCTGGCGATGTTCGCGGTGGCATCGTTGGTGTCGATTGTCGTTACTTATGCTGTGCTGCGCTGGTACTGCCGGCGGGATTTAAGCAGGCCCTGTGAAGCCGTGGATGGCGATCTTCATCTCTCCATCCCCGGCAAGATCAGCCTGTTTGGCATCCTGTCGGTAGCGGTAGTGCTGCTTATCGTCTCCGCGCTGCATATGGATCTGGGGCTGCCGACCTGCCTCGCTGCTGTTGTGATCACGGCCATCGTGCTGCTGCGCGAGCGGACCAGCCCGCTGGGCCTGATGCGCGAGATCAGCTGGAGCGTGCTGCCCCTGGTGGCGGCGCTGTTCGTCATTGTGGAGGCGGTGAAGAGTGCGGGAGCTCTGACCCTGCTGCACGATGCGCTGCTGCATGCGCTCGCGTGGCCACGGATCGCCTCGGTACTGGCCGTAGGCGCGTTTGCCGGTTTCGGCACCAACCTCGTCAATAATCTGCCGCTGGGCCTGATCGCCGGCGCTACCCTGCACACCGTGCCCCTGCATATGAGCCTGGCGAAGGCGGTGCTGATCGGCGTCGATCTCGGTCCGAACCTCTCGATCACCGGCTCGCTGGCAACGATTCTGTGGCTGATCGCCATTCGCCGCGACGGCCTGCATGTGAGCGGATGGCAGTTCCTTAAAGCGGGCATGCTGATCATGCCGCCGGCTCTGCTGCTGTCGCTGGCGTCAGCGCTGCTGTTCAGCCGCTGAGCACAATACGAAGCGGGCAGAGATGGTGATCGATTGTCGAATTCGGATTTGTCGGAAAATGGAAAGGCGCCGCGAAAGCAGCGCCACCCGCCTGGACGGCTAGTCCTCCAGTTTTTCTGCCTGGATGCCGATGTTCTTTTCTCCGGCCGCCTTCTTTTCCCAATACTTCTTAATCCAGGCATCGAAGGTCCTGCCGGCGGCGTTGTCGCGCCCGGTGAAGGCCAGGGCTGCGATATCCGAATAGGCGATGCTTAGTTTCGTGCGCTCGCCCGCGGGAATGACGCGCACAGCAGATTCCTGGAGCGTGGAACCATTACGGCGATCGAAGACGTAGCCGTTCACGACGCGGCCATCCTTCAGCGTCAGAGTCACATCACCGCGATAATCGAAGGCCTTCTCCAGTGCATCCCGAATCTCGCTGTCGCTGGCCAGCGCGGGAATCCATCCCTCGAGCTGTTCGCGCTCGCGGCCTTCCATCACCTCGACGGCATCGGGATTGAAGGCCGCCGGATTCTTCCCGGCATCGGGCTCAGTCGTCAGAGGGTGATTCGTCATACGCGAGTTCCCTCTTCGACCTGCACCCGGGTTTCAATCTGCACCAGCGGATTGAAGCTGTGCACCGGCTTGACCGGCTCGTTCAGCAGATCGAGCGCTCCCTTATCGGGATAGAGGTTGACCATCGCCTTCGCCGTCTCCCACAACCCTTTCAGCGAGCCGAAGGTGTAATTCACCCCGGTGCCTTCATATCCCGAGTGCACCATGCAGTTCGCGCACTTGGGATTGCCGCTTTCCGTCCCGTAATTCGACCACTCGGTCGCGTCGATCAGTTCCTGGAAGGTATCGGCGTAGCCGTCCTGCAGCAGGTAGCAGGGCTTCTGCCAGCCGAAGATGCTGTACGTCGGCATCGCCCACGGAGTGCACTTGAATTCGCGCCGCCCCATGATGAATTCCAGATACAGGGGGTTCGCGTTGAACTTCCAGCTTTTCTTCCGGTTCGACAGGATGGCGCGGAACAGCCGACGCGAGCGCGCCCGCCCGAGGAAGTGCTTCTGGTCGGGGGCCTTCTCGTAGGTGTAGCCGGGGGCGACCATCATGGCCTCGACACCGACCGTCATCAGGTCGTCGAAGTGGGCCCGCACCGAGCTGGGATCGGCCCCATCGAACAGCGTCGTATTCGTCGTGACGCGGAAGCCTGCCGCCACCGCCGCCTTGATCCCCTCCATTGCCTGATCGTAACCGCCCTCGCGGCAGACGGAGAAGTCGTGGTGCTCGCGCTGCCCGTCGAGATGAACCGAGAACGAGAGGTACTTGCTGGGTTTAAACAGATGAAGCTTTTCTTTAAGAAGAAGCGCGTTCGTGCACATATAAACGTACTTCTTCCGCGCGACGAGGCCAGCAACGATCTGGTCGATCTGCGGATGCAGCAGCGGCTCGCCGCCCGGGATGGAAACCATCGGCGTGCCCGATTCTTCGACCGCCCGGAAGCATTCCTCGGGCGTCAGTTCCTGCTTCAGAATGTGGGCCGGGTACTGGATCTTGCCGCAGCCGGCGCAGGCCAGATTGCAGCGGAAGAGCGGCTCCAGCATCGTGACCAGCGGGAAGCGCTTCCGTCCTTTGAGCTTTTGCTTCAGAACGTAGGTGGCAACCGTCCACGCCTGAGATATGGGTACCGCCATTGGGGATCGTTCCTCCGTCTCAAATCAAAGCTTCATAATCGTGCCAATTTCGGGTCGTGCCGTTTTCGGGCGGCCGCTTAAGACTCCGACTGGCCGGCCACGGTCATCGCCCGCTTATAGTTCGTCAACGCCAGCAGCGGGAAGTAGTCGCGGTACAGGGTATACGCGAGATAAAAGACCCGCGGAAATCCGGTACCGGTAATGATCGCCTGGTGGGTCTTCCCCTCCCCGGTGCTTTCATCCCAGAAACCGCGCCGTCCCTGGTCATCGATTTTTTGCCGGCTCAATAACCATTTGATGCCTTTGGCTACCGAGTCGCTCCGGTTATCGCCGGCCGCCAGCAGCCCAAGAATCGCCCATGCGGTCTGCGAAGGCGTGCTTGGGCCAACGCCGCGGGTAGTCGGATCATCATAGCTGCCGCAAGTTTCGCCCCAGCCACCGTCGGCGTTCTGCACGCTGCGGATCCACTCCGCCGCCTGCTGAATTTCCGGCTCGTGGTTCCAGACACCGATCGCCTCGAGGCCCCTCAGCACCAGGAAAGTGCCGTACAGGTAATTCACGCCCCAGCGGCCAAACCAGCTGCCGTCCGGCTCCTGCTCGGCATAGATGAATTTGATGGCCTTCTCTATCCGGCGGTCCTTGCGCGTGTAGCCATAGGTCGCCAGCATCTCCAGGATGCGCCCGGTAATGTCCACCGTCGGCGGATCCAGCATCGCATTGTGGTCCGCGAAGGGGATGTGCTGGAAGATCATCTTGGTGTTGTCTTTGTCGAAGCTGGCCCAGCCGCCGTTTTTGCACTGCATGGAGAAAATCCACTCAATGGCGCGCTGGCAGACGTCGTACTGGTAGCGTTCGCGGGGATTGTCGACCTTATTGAGCGCAAGCAAAACCTGTGCCGTATCATCGACATCCGGATAAAACTCATTGTTAAACTCGAAGTACCAGCCACCCGGCTCCGTATGCCGGTTCTTCACTGCCCAGTCGCCTTTGTGACGAACTTCCTTCGACAGCATCCAGTCGGCAGCTTTCAGCAGCCGCGGATCGTTGCGCTCTGCGCCAGCCTCGCCCAGCGCGTAGACCGCCTGCGCTGTATCCCACACCGGCGACATGCACGGCAGCATGCGGAAGGTCGGCTCAGGGTACTCCGGCGTTCCGCTGGGCTCGTCGATGCCGAGCCTTTCGAACTCGTCCATTGCCCGGATCACCTGGGGATCGTCGAGCGAATAGCCGAGGCAGCGGAGCGCGATGATGGAGTTCAGGATGGCGGGGTAGATGGCGCCCAGTCCGTCCGACATCTCCAGGCGCTGCAGCATCCACTTCTCGGCTTTCTTCAGAGCCATGGAGCGGAGCGGGCGGATGTGAATCCGCTCAAACCAGTGGATCATGCGATCGCAGAGGATAAAGAAATTGCGCCAGCCGAAGCGATGTTCCTTGTCCCACTGCAGCCGCAGGTCCGCTTTCTCCCGCCCGCCGACGAAAAGCTCGCTGATGCCGTGCTCCGGGGGAATCCTCTTATACGGTTTCTTGGCGTAGGCAATCGAGAGCGGAACCAGGATGCCGCGAGACCAGGAGGAAATCTCGTAGATGTTGAAGTAGAACCAGTTTGGAAAGAGCACGATCTCCGGCGGGATCGCGGGCACGGAGTTGTACTCGTACTGCCCCAGGGAGCAGAGATAGATTTTGGTGAAGGTGTTGCAGGCGGTCACGCCACCATGGGCCAGAATCCACTCGCGCGTCTGGGCCATGTGTGGTTCGTCGGCGGAAACGCCCATGAGCTTATTGGCGAAGTAGCATTTCACCGCCAGGCTGATGTTCCCGGGTCCGCCGGGATAGAGCGACCAGCTGCCGTCCTGGTTGCGGTAGCGCATGATTTCGGCAAGCGCGCGCCGCATCTTCGCCTCATCGCCTGTGCCCAGCAGAACGTGGAGGAAGATGTAATCCGCCTCCAGCATGGAGTCGGCTTCCAGTTCCCCGTTCCAGTAGCCCTCCGGCTCCTGGCGGGAGAACAGGTGCTCGCGTGCGCGCTCGATGGCGCGCGACACGTCGTCGAGCGCCGCGTCGATGCGCCCGAATTTCACGTTGGCCGGGGCTGAGCTGATCGGGGTGACGCGCGCTGCGCTTCCAGGCTCTTCCTTCGGCGCGACAGCTTCGGCGGTAGCCGAGAAACCTGAAAATTCGGGTCGGGCCGTTTTCGCTGGTGTGCTCATGCGGTTTCGAATCTGCTCCTCTGTCTGTGCGCTGCCCTGCAGGGGGCTGCTCACGGGGCCGAGTGGATGGCCTGCACGATCTCCGGCGGAAGCCCAAAACGCACGTTCTCCGGCATGACCTCGACTTCGTCGACCGTGTCGAAGCCGCTGGCGCGCAGATAACTGATGACGCCTTCGACCAGGATCTCGGGCGCCGAAGCCCCTGCCGTGACCGCTACATTCGAAACCCCCACCAGCCAGGCCGGATCGATGGCCTGGGCGGTATCGATCAGATAACCGCGGGTGCCGAGGTTGCGCGAAACTTCGACAAGCCGGTTGGAGTTGGAACTGTTATTCGATCCCACCACCAGCACCAGGTCCGCGCTGTGCGCGACGTTCTTCACCGCAACCTGCCGGTTCTCGGTTGCGTAGCAGATATCCTGGGTATGGGGCCCGACGATCTTCGGAAACTTCGCCTTCAGCGCCTGAATGATGTCGCGGGATTCGTCGAGCGACAAGGTCGTCTGGGTCAGATAAGCGACATGTTCGGGATCCGGTACTTCGAGGGCCTGAACTTCTTCGACACTGGAAACAACCTGAGTCACGTCCGGCGCCTCGCCCAGCGTGCCTTCGATCTCATCGTGATCGCGATGGCCGATGAGCACCAGCGAGTAACCCTGGCGGGCGAACTTCACCGCTTCGACGTGGACCTTGGTCACCAGCGGGCAGGTGGCGTCGATCACCTTCAGCTTCCGCTCCTTCGACTGCTGGCGGACGGCCGGAGAAACCCCGTGCGCCGAGTAAATGACGCGCGCGCCTTCCGGCACCTGGTGGATGTCGTCGACAAAGATGGCGCCCTTTTCGGCCAGTTCGTTGACCACGAAGCGGTTATGCACGATCTCTTTGCGGACGTAAATAGGAGCGCCGAAAGTCTCGAGCGCGATCCGCACGATGTCGATGGCCCGCACCACGCCCGCGCAGAATCCGCGAGGCTTAAGCAGGAGTACTCGCTTCGCTGAAGCGGGAGCTTGTTTGTGGGAGGGTTCGACCGGGGTGTCAATTGTGATGGCAGTCACCTTATTAGTATACCGTGAGCGGCTAAATCCTTCCGCATCAATACCCCGACCCTTGCCCAGTTGGATACTCCCGGTTCCTGCTCAAAATGGAGGGCTCTCACCGCGGGCGCTTACTCGGCTTTCAGCTGCATCAGTTTGCCATTTTTATCCTGCCTGAATGCGATGTAGGTGCCGTTGGCTTCACAGGCAATCGAGCACGGGACTTCCCCTTCCTGCACCAGTTTCGACGCGGGGCTTGCATCCTGGGGTGCAGATCGTACCGGGAATAGGCAGTCGTGGTGATGGGTTGATCAATGGGCAGCTCAATCAGCCATACTCACTGTTTTCAGTTATCGCTCCATCCAGATCTCCATGCCGATTGAGTTCATGTCGATCCGCGTGCTGGCGAAGGGCACCTGCCGGAGCATGGCTTCGAATTCCTGGCCGGTGTACGCGCGCTTCAGCAGCATGAAGCGGAAGGTCCAAAGGGTAAACAGACGCGACACGAAGGGCAGGCCCAGGCCGTCGACATACTTGCGGATCTCGGCCATCGAGACGTCGCGGCGCAGATCGATGATTACGCCTTTGCCGCCTGGGCGCAGGACGCGCCGCATCTCGGCGAGCGCTTTGACCGGTTCGCTGAAGTTTTTGAAGGCGGCGCGGCAGACCAGAAAATCGAAGCTCTGGTCCGCAAAGGGCATGTGCGCGGCGTTGCCGTTTTGAAAGTCGACGCGGACGCCCACCGCATCCGCATTGCGGCGCGCGATTTCGACGAAGGTTTTGCTGATGTCGAGGCCGGTGACGCGCAGGCGCCCTGCCTTGGCCATTTCGATGGAGAGGAATCCCGGTCCGGGCGCAACCTCCAGCACATCGCCGCCGGCAGGCAGCATTCCGGCAAAGCGCAGGGCCAGCCGGCGAAACTCATCCATGTCCTTGCGCGTGGTCTTCTCATACCAGCGCGCGACGGAGCCTTCCATCCCCATCCCCTTGTATGCTTTTTCCATCGCATTCTCTCCTGCCCGACAGTGTGTCTTACTGAATAAGATTCTTGTAGAATGAGATGGCGGCCCATGTCAAGCGACAAGTTACAGCTCTACTCTGCCCTCACCCGCGCCGTGCGGCTTTTCATCGCCGGCTCCAGCCTGTTCAGCCAGCGCGTGGCCGATAAGCTCGGCCTTCATCCCACGGATATGCAGTTTTTGAATTTGCTGGAGCTGCTCGGTCCCATGACGCCGGGGGTTTTGGCGCAGTGCAGCGGCCTCTCGTCGGGCGGCGTCACGGTGGTGCTCGATCGGCTGGAAAAAGCCGGGTACGTGCGGCGCTCCAGCAATCCGGCCGACCGCCGCAGCGTGCTGGTGAGCCTTGTGGCCGCGCGGCAAAAGCGCGTCACCGCGAATTACGACTCGGTGCAGCACCAATTTGAAGAGGTGCTTCGCGGCTTTTCGGAGCGGGAGCTCGAAACGGTCCTGAAGTTCTTTTCCGCCGCCAACGCAACGCGGCCCCGCAGTATGCAGGGCCATGCGACCGAATGACGTTGGCTGAAATTTCGCTAACCGCTTCTTACTGACCGCTTCTCAGCTAACCGGTTCAGAGCTAACCGCTTTTTAGCTGTCCGGTTTTTCGCGGACCGCTTCTGAGCTAACCGGACTTCAGCTGACCGCCTTTTAGCCAGCTTTAGCTGCCCTTGGGTGCTTCGGTCATTGGTTTGAGAATCTCGTCCAGGTAATCCGGCGTGCCGTCCACGCGCTCGAGATGCGGGTAGCGCAGTCCGTCGTGATAATCCAGACCCAGGACACGGAACGTGCCGGTATTGGCCACGATCAGCTGGATGGGCGCGCTGTTCCCTTTGGCATCGCGGATCGCGTCGCTCAGCAGCTGCCCCGTGAACTGGCGTCCGTTGACGGCGATGATCTGCATGCCTGGCCCCAGTTTTGCCTTGTCGGCAGGCGAACCCACGAGAACGTCGACGATGCGCCCGTCGCTGCCGACGTTGATGCCGATCGACCACCACTCCGGCATGGTGCCGAAGGCGTTGATGCGCGTCTGCGTAATCTCGTTGGGCTGATCGGTGTAGACCAGCTTGTACCCGCTGTTCTCGATGCCGCCCAGCGGAGCATGCGGCGCTTTGCTGGTGAGCCGCTCCCGGAGGAATCCGGCCCAGTCATAGGGCACCACTTCGTTCAGGCCATTTACCACATCTTCGAAGTGATACGGCACCACCTTCGGAGGCGTATTGCCGTCGAGGCCTTCGAAACGGGCGAGGAAATCGTTGAGGCTCTTCTTGTCGTGGGTCAGCTTGCGGATGGTGGTATCGACATCCAACCACACCAGGTCGCCTTCAGAATAGTAGTCGACGCTGCGCCGCCAGTTATCCCACGCATCGGTGGTCTCGTAGAGGATCTGGGCCGCCGTGGCCGTATCCTGCAGATCGCGCCAGGTGCGGCCGGGACGGTAGTCCAGGGTGGCCGCGTCGCTGGCGAGGTAGTCGCGGTACTGCGAGGCGGTTTCGATGTGGCTGCGCGCCGCCAGCACGTTGCCGAGGTAGTCGGTCAGCCCCTCGTAGACCCACAGCAGATTGCCGATCATGGGGTCTTCATAGTTCCCGGTCGCCAGGCCCGCGGGTCGGCGGTATTTCCCGTTCCAGGAGTGCGTGAACTCGTGAGGGAGCAAGTCAGAGGAGAGCAGCAGCAGGTTGTCGTCGACGAAGGTCTTCTCCGGCACGCGATCGTCACTGGACTCATGATGCTCGAGGCCGAAGTGAGCAACCTGATCGCTGGCCGTCACCAGGAAGTGATAGCTCTGGTAGTGGCGCGATTTATAGAGCGCGCCCGTTTCGCGGACCAGATTGCTGTAGCCCGCGAGCGTGTCCTGGCTCAGCTTCAGGTCCTCAGGGCCATCTGCCGCGATGTCGAGGTAGTGCTTCGGCGTGACCTCGGGCGCCAGCGGAAATTCAGCGAAGTACTTTCCGGCGAGCAACGGCGAGTCGATCAGCTCCTCCAGGGAAACGGCATTGAAGCTAACCTGGCCGCTCGCCTGGCTATTGTCGCTGTTGGTTTTGGTGAGCGCCGTGCCGTACTGCCAACCCTGCGGGAGGATAACCGAGGGTTGCACGAAGATATCGGCGTCATTCCGCTGGCCTGAGGGATACAGCACCAGCTCATTCCAGCTCAGCAGCGCGAGGCTGGCGCTGGTGGAGGCTCCGGCGGAAAACCCATTGGGCGGCGCAGTGGCGAGGAAGTCGTCCTTCACGTCGAGTTCGGTGACGCCCGGCGGCACGGTCACGTGAATGGCGTACATGTTCAGGTCGTCGCGCACCCACGCCAGCTGCTGGCCGTTGGCGGTGATAAACATGCCGGCCAGGTTGTCGATGGGGCCGTCAGGCATGTGCTCGCCAGGAATCCACTTCGCGTAGAGCAGCGTCAGCGGACCCGGCTTGACCGGAATGGTCATGTGCGCGTGCAGGACCTTGCGGGGAGCGTCGGTGAGGTCGGCGGTAATTCGGATAGGGTTGGCAGCGGTTTGCGCGTGGAGAGAAAGTGTGGCGGCCAAGGCAAGCCCAAACAGCGGGCGAGGCGAAAAGTGCATATTCCTCCTGATCAGATCCAAATGATGAGTTTAATCTTGCGAAAGCCCACGGGAGGGTGGCGGCCGGTGTGTGGCTGCTCCGGACCTGCCGGTTTCTGCAGGGAGCCGGCCGTTCAGGAGTGTGCGGGAATATGCGCGCCCGGAGAGAGTTCTGCTAGAAAAGGAGGAACACTCCCTCACAACTTTTGTTGCAGGCCTGAACCGCCATGACCATTCCGATTTCTACGCTTAGCTATCTCGCCAACATTGTCGGTTTTCTCATTGGCCTCCCCATTACCGCGGCCACGTGGTACCAGGCGCTGCGCGCGCGCCAGGAAGTGCGCCGCTCGCGCGAATTGATCATTCACAGCGAGAACTGCCTGGAGTTCATCTCCGGTGAAGGCAACTGCGTCAATTTGATCCCGCTGGAGACGCTGCGCACGCTGCCCCGCCCCGGCGATGTGGTGCTGCTGCCGGGCGATGGCGTGGACAGCGGTGTGATTCGCACCGGAGCGTATCGCGTGGAACGGGTGGAGCACATCTACACGCGGACGGAAAAGACGATTCGGCCGCAGGAAGCGCGTCTCACCCAGGCGGTCGCGCATGTGGTGTCGCTGCATGAGGGGCATCCCTGCGCAACGGGGCTGGAAGCCGGCGCGCCAGTGGCGGAATGACACACGCCGCCATTCACTGGGCTCGGGAGAGAAACACCGCCCGGTCGCGCCAGTCCAAAGTACCCATGCGGCGGATCAACACACGCAGTGCTCGGACCAGGCCGCCGACGTCCGAGGGAGCGATGGTCTTCTCATCCACAAAAATGACCCCACCATGGCCACGGCCCTCATCGGCCCACGCCTTCAGGATCACGGGGATGGTTCTGCGGTCGTAAGTGACGAGGGTGAGATCCTGGTGCGCCGCCTCCACCAGGCATTCCGCATCCGCGCGTCCCGGAAACGCACCGTCTTCCCACTCCTTCATCGCGTGAACCACGAGGGAGGCATCGAGACGCCGCAGCCCAGCGACGACCCTGGGCGAGATGTGTTCGTCGAGCAATAAGCGCAGCATCTTTCCGGTGACCCGGCCTATCCCCGCTTACCCGCGCGCACTTCCTCAATCCGCGGCAGCATCCTTTGCAGGGCCCTGAAATCCACGGCCTCGTTCTCTTCGACGGTCTCGGCAATTTCCTCGGGAAACGCCTCGGCGTAATGCATCGCCGCCCGCACCCGCGCTTCCGGCCACTCCAGGTGGCGCGCCGCAGCTTGTACATCGGTCTTAAAACTGCGAACAAGCAGAATCACCTCCCAAACCGCCAGCGAACTTCCCTGTACGTACGCCTGCCGCCCCACGGCCGAATCACGAAAATCGATGAAGGCAAACTCGGAGCGGCGCAGGCCTTCCTCTACCAGCCGCGCGCTCGCGTCGCTGGGTGTCCATCCATGCCTTCTGGCCAGCCGTTTCAGGCGCTTTCCGCTTTCGGCGGGGAGGCGCATACTGACGACCACTGAACGCGGTGCTTTCATCACTCTCGCTTCTGTAACGAATGTAATGATTGTAAGCCCCCTGGTTTCTGCGCGGAGCGCGTCCGCCTGGACGGCCAGTCCCGCGCAGCACGTCCGCCTGCACGGCGCGTTCTGCGGAGCGGGCCGAGGGAAGCCCAGTCCTGTAGGCTGTATTTATGTCCCGGGGATTCTTCCTGACCTTTGAGGGCCTTGACGGCTCGGGCAAATCCACCCAGTTGCGCAAGCTTGCCGCTCATCTTGAAGGCCAGGGTCTGCCGATTACCGTCACGCGCCAGCCGGGAGGCACACGCATCGGAGACCGCATCCGCGCGCTGCTGCTCGATTCCCGGACGGAATCCCTCGATCCGGTGGCGGAGCTGGGGCTCATGTTCTCCGATCGCGCGCAATGTATTGCGGAGGTCATCCGCCCGGCTCTTGATGCCGGACGCATCGTGCTCTGCGACCGCTATACGGATTCAACCGAGGCCTACCAGGGCGGGGGACGCCAGCTGGGCAGCGACGCGGTTCTGCGTCTGCACGAAGTGATGTGCGGCGGGCTCAATCCCGACCTGACCATTCTGCTGCTGGCGGATTTCGATCGCTCGCTGAAGCGCGCGCGCCGCCGCAACGACCGCGCTGCCGGTAATGGCAAGGACGAGGGCCGCTTCGAGACCGAGGACCGGCTCTTCTATCAGCGCGTCTTCGAGAAGTACCGGGAGATCGCCGCACGCGAACCCAGTCGCGTGGCGGTGATTGAGGGAGACCAGTCGATTCCGGCGATCCATCGCCAGATTGTGCGCGTGGTGGAGGAGAAGCTGCGCGCCACCCCGCTTATGGCCTAACCCCGCGGTGGTGTCCGGAATCGGACACCAGGTTCCGGAATCGACCACCGGACCTCCCAACAGGGTCTGCAGCGATGGCATTAACTCCAGCAATTTGATTAGTTTATGCGCAGGCCGGGAATGGTGCGGCACATGCAACCTTCCTTATTGCAATGGACATCGCTCGCCCCGATATTCGGAAAAAGAAACTCCGCCGGCAGATTGTTGTGCTGGCTTTGGTGGCCATCGGCGTCACCGCTGCTGCCTGGGCTGTTATGCGTCTCAAGCCGGCCGTTCCCTCCGTCGACGCCAGCGTCGTCTGGCCGGACACGGTGAAACGCGGTGATATGGTCGTTCAGGTCCGCGGACTGGGAATGCTGGTGCCGCGCGAAGAGAGCATTCAGCTGATCCCGGCGCAGACCGATGCAACGGTGATACGCATTCTGGTGTTGCCAGGCACCAAGGTGAACCCGGAGACCGTCTTGATGGACCTCGCCGATCCGCAGCTGCAGCAGCAGTTGTTAAACGCGCAGTTGGCTGTAAAGCAGGCAGAAGCGGATTACAAGAGCCTCAATGCGACACTCAACAGCACCATCATGGATAAGAAATCGACCGCGGCGCAGGTCAACGCGCAGTACAGCCAGGCGCAGCTGCAGTCCAACACCGACAAGCAGCTCTATTCTCTCGGCGTGATCAGCGGCATCCAGTACAACCAGTCGAAGAACAACGCTGAGCAGCTGACGGCGCAGCACCAGATCAGCGTCGAGCAGCTGGATGTGAACCAGAAGGCCATTGAGGTACAGATGGCCTCGGCGCAAACCAAGATTGACCAGGCCAAAGCACAGCTGGCCCTCTACCAGAGCCAGGAAGACGCGCTGCATGTGAAAGCGGGCATTTCCGGCGTGGTCGCTTCCCTTCCGACGCCCCTGCAGGTCGGCCAGCACGTGACCGCCGGAACGTCGGTGGCGGAGGTCATCGATCCACGCCAACTCAAGGCAGCCCTGCAGATCGCTGAAACCCAGGCACACGACATTCTCATTGGCCAGCCGGCGGAGATTGACACCCACAACGGCGTCGTTCCCGGGCATGTTACCCGAATTGATCCCTCCGTATTGAACGGAACCCGCACCGTTGACGTAACTATGGATGGACCGCTTCCGGCGGGGGCGGTTCCGCAGCTGAGTGTGGACGGCACTATCGATCTCGAGCACCTTCACGATGTGCTGTATGTGGGGCGCCCGGCGTTCGGTAATCCGGACAGCACCATCACCCTGTTCCGGTACGATGCCGACGGCAAAACAGCCACGCGGGTGCAGGTGAAGGTGGGCAAGGCTTCGGTTACGCAGATTCAGATCATCAATGGACTGAAGGAGGGGGATCGTGTGATCCTTTCCGACATGTCCAGATACGAGAACACGGACAAAGTACGTCTCGAGTAAATCGCACAGAAAACCACGGAGCGGAGAGAAGGCATGGAGAATCATCAGGCGCTGATCGAAATTGAAGGCCTCACCAAGGTCTTCTATACCGATGAGATTGAGACCCACGCGTTGTCCGGCGTGCACATGAAGATCGACAAAGGCGAATACGTCGCCATTTCCGGCCCTTCGGGCTGCGGTAAATCGACGCTGCTTTCCATCATTGGGCTGCTCGACACGCCGACCGGCGGCAGCTACACGCTCAACAGCCACTCGGTGGAGAACCTGAACTTCTCGCAGCGCTCGCGGATTCGCAACCAGGAGATCGGCTTCATCTTTCAGAGCTTCAATCTCATTGGCGATCTGACCGTGTATGAGAACGTCGAGCTGCCGCTGACGTATCGCTCCGGCATGTCCTCGGCCGAGCGCAAGCGCCGCGTGCAGGAGTCGCTGGAGCGCGTCAGCATGGCGCACCGCATCCGCCACTATCCGTCGCAGCTCTCCGGCGGTCAGCAGCAACGTGTAGCCGTGGCTCGCGCCCTGGCCGGATCCCCCTCCATCCTGCTGGCCGACGAGCCTACCGGCAACCTGGATTCGCGCAACGCCGAAGCGGTGATGGAGCTGCTCCAGAACCTCCACCGCGAAGGCGCGACCATCTGCATGGTGACGCACGATCCGCGCTTCGCACGCCACGCCGATCGCCAGATTCACCTCTTCGACGGCAAGGTGGTCGCCGAGGGCGAATCGCTGGAGCAGGTTCTCGAAGTTAAGTAAGCGGCCAGTCGCCAGCTTCCAGCGGCGAGAGATCAGCGGCGACGCCGCTGCCACTACCCATCCGCCTGCAGACGGCTGGCAGCTAACTGCTGAGAGCTAAGGAAGATCATGATTGAGCTAAAACATATCGAGCGCAGTTACAAAACCGGCGCCGGCCAGACCTGGGTTCTGCGCCGCGTCAACCTCGAAATCAAAGAAGGCGAATTCGTCACCATCATGGGACCGTCGGGCGCGGGCAAATCCTCGCTGCTGAACGTTCTCGCGCTGCTCGACGATCAATGGCTGGGAGAGTACTGGTTTAAGGACCAGGGCGTCCACGTGCTCAACCGCCGCCAGCGCGCCGAGTTAGCCAAGCGCCACATCGGCATGGTCTTCCAGAGCTATCACCTGCTCGACGACCTGACTGTGCAGGAGAACATCGACTTACCGCTCTCTTACAAGGACATGCCCCGCGCCCAGCGGCAGGGGCTGGTCGCCGATACACTGGACCGCTTCAACATCGTTGGCAAGAAAGACCTCTTCCCTTCCCAGCTTTCCGGCGGACAGCAGCAGTTGGTGGGAGTGGCGCGCGCCGTCATTCACAAGCCGTCGCTGCTGCTGGCCGACGAACCTACCGGCAATCTGCATTCCAGCCAGGCTAAGGAGATCATGGAGCTGTTTCGCGAACTGAATCAGCAGGGCACAACCATCGTGCAGGTCACGCACTCTGAGGTCAACGCGGCCTACGGTTCCCGCGTGATCGAGGTCCGGGACGGCTGGGTGGTGGCCGATACCGCCAACCCCAATCTCGGCGTGGAGGTCACCGCGTCGTGACCCCATCGCTGCCTTCGCTGCGGTTCCCGGCTCTCGCTCTCTGTGCTCTTCTGGTGATGCGCGGCTTCGCTCAGCAGACGACGAACCAAACCGCGCCGCCCCCTCCGCCACCCCCGCAAAACCTGCCCCAGTCCAATCCGGTCGCGCCCACGCCGGCAACGGTGCCGCCGAAGGAGACCCCATCGCTCGCCGAGCAGGCCCATCAGCAGCAGGAACTCTCGATCGCTCCTCCGACGCCTTTTCGTGTCGAACTACCGCATTCGCACAATCCGCTCTCCCCGTATCGCCCGAGCACGGTTGCACCCGTCAATCTTTACAACTCGCCGCGCCTGGAAAATCTCATGCGCGACGGAAAGCTGTACATCTCGCTCCAGGATGCCATCGCCCTCGCGATTGAAGACAATCTCGATCTGGCGTCGTTCCGATATAACCTGCCAACAGCACTCACCGATCTGGCCCGCACCAAAGCCGGTGGTGTCGCCCTTGGTGTTAACACCAGCGTGAGCAGCCCGCTGGGTGCGTCCGGAGCGGCCACGTCGGGTGCCGTCGTCTCTTCCGGAGCTGCGGCAGCCGGCGCCGGTGGTCTCGTCCAGTCAACCCTCGGTGAAGGAACTCAGGTCCAACCCTTCGATCCCGTGTTCACGGTCCAGGGCAAGGTCGACCACACCAAAGCCCAGGAATTTAACCCTTTTCTGGTTGGCGTTCCCCTGCTTGAGACCAACACGATTGGCTATACCACGCAGTACACCGAATATTTCCCCACCGGTACGGGCATTCAGTGGACGCTCAACGGGCAGCGGCAAACGACCAACAGCCCGCTCAGTGTCGTCGACCCGCAGATCCAGCTTTTCTGGGAGGGTCTCATCACGCAGCCCCTGCTGGCCGGTTTCGGTACCAGCACCAACAAGCGATGGATTCGGATCGCGAAGAGAAACCTCCAGATCACCGACTACGCCTTCGAGTTGCAGGTCATCACAACGGTGACGGGGGTAGAGGACATCTATTGGGATCTCGTCAACGCGTACGAGGACGAGCAGATCAAAGAGCGCTCGCTGGCCTTTGCGAACCAGACCCTCAGCGACGATCAAAAACAACTTGAACTCAAGGCGCTTCCGCAGATGCAGGTCATGACGGACCAGTCCGCCGTGGCTACAGCCGAGGGCAATCTCACCATCTCGCGTGCCAATCTGCAGGCCGCCGAATTGAACCTGAAAAACGCGCTCACCCGGGCCGATAATCCAACCATCGATGATATGGCGGTCATCCCGCTGGACTTCAAGGGCGCACCCGATCCGAATGAACCCAAGTCCACCGACGATCTCATTGTCGAAGCCGAGAAGAATCGCCCCGACGTCGCGCAGGATCAGATCGGCATGCAAATCGCCCAGGAGAACCTGAGAGCTGTAAATAATTCCCTGTTGCCTCAGCTCAATGCCTACGGACTGTTTGCCGGGACTGGAAACGGCGGTCCGCTGAACCCCTATTGCGATCAGGGCCCAAGTTACTGCTCGACGACGCTTCCCCCCGACACACCGGGTGTGCTGAAGGACGCCTTCAATTACTCCGCGCCTGAATACCAGGTCGGCTTCACACTCAACATTATTATTCGCAACCGCATTCAGAAGGCCGACCAGTTCCGCGCTCAGCTGGCGTTTCGCCAAAGTCAGATCGCCTACGAGCAGCAAAAGAAGAACATCCGTTTCGACGTCCGCAACTCACAGTTCGCCCTTCAGCAGGCCGAAGGCCGCATCGAAGCCGCACAAAAGGCCCGCGACCTGGCCCAGCGCACCTTCGAAATTGTTAAGCAGGAGCAGCAGCTCGGCGCCAAATCCAGTGTCGATACTCTGAACGCGGAGAGTGCTCTGGCCGTCGCCGAATCCGCTCTTGACGCCGCCCAGACCAACTTTGAAAAAGCCAAGGTCGACATCGATCGTGCTACCGGTACGACCCTGGACCTCACTCACGTCTCTATCGATGACGCCAGATCCGGCATCGTCACGCACGCGCCGTAGCGCCATCGTTTACTCTGTCGGCAGGCTTCGCAGGTGGCCCGCAGGACAGAACCCGGTGAGAGGCTGCAGACTCTCCGGAATAGCCAGAAGTGAAGCCAGCCGGTTTCTCGGTATCCGGCACAGGCTCACTTCCAGATCACAGGAAACGCCGATGTCGACTGCCGTCCAATCCGCAACACCGAATGCGACCGGCCAGCTGGCTCCTTCTGTTCTGATTGCCGACGACCAGCCGCACATTCTCGATGCGCTCGAACTGCTGCTGGAGCCGGAAGGGTATCGCATCGAGAAGGCGAACTCTCCGTACATGGTGCTCGACGCGCTCAAATCCTGCGCCTTCGATGCCCTGCTGCTCGACCTGAACTACACGCGCGACACCACCTCCGGACGCGAAGGGCTTGACCTGCTTTCGCAGATTCGCTCGCATGAGGGCCAGCTTCCGGTCATCGTGATGACGGCGTGGGCCAATGTCGAGCTGGCCGTCGAAGCGATGCGGCGCGGCGCCAGCGACTTTATTCAGAAGCCGTGGGACAATGCGCGTCTGCTGACCATCCTGCGCACGCAGATCGATCTGTTCAACGCTGTGCGCCGCGCCCAGCGCCTTGAAGCGGAAAACAGGCTGCTTCGCGTCCAGGGGCTGCCGGAGATGATCGCGACGGCGCCGGCCATGCAGTCGGTGCTGGCGACGATGGCGCGCATCGGTCCTTCCGGCGCTAATGTGCTGATCACCGGCGAACACGGGACCGGCAAAGAGATCGTTGCGCAGACCCTGCACGCGCTCTCGCCGCGCGCCTCGCGGTCGCTGGTCGCCGTCAACACCGGAGCGCTGCCCGAAGGCACCTTCGAAAGCGAGCTCTTCGGGCACGTTAAGGGTGCGTTCACTGACGCCCGCACCGAGCGCATCGGCCGCTTCGAACTGGCCGACGGCGGCACCCTGTTCCTTGACGAGATCGCTAATGTCCCGCCGCGCCAGCAGGCGAAGCTGCTGCGCGTACTCGAGACCGGCGAGATGGAACGAGTTGGCTCGTCGAAGACCCGCCGCGTCGACGTCCGCGTCCTCTCCGCAACAAATGCCGATCTGCGCTCTGAGGTCGAAGCTCAGCGTTTTCGCGCCGACCTGCTCTTTCGCCTGAACACGGTCGAAATCCACCTGCCGCCTCTGCGCGATCGCCGCGAAGACATCCCATTGCTTGCTGCGCACTTTCTTTCGCGCTACGCGCAGCGGTACCGCAAGCAGGTGCAGGGGCTGGACCCCGCCGCGCTGCAGCTGATGC
This sequence comes from uncultured Acidobacteriota bacterium, assembly GCA_963825195.1. GTDB lineage: Bacteria > Acidobacteriota > Terriglobia > Terriglobales > Acidobacteriaceae > Palsa-343. The sequence continues at coordinate 1,626,937 of CAWGSD010000001.1, read as the reverse complement.
TGCATTACGCGTGGCCGGGCAACGTGCGCGAGCTGGATCACACCATCGAGCGCGCGGTGCTGATGGCCCGCGAAAACATCATCGAAGTCGTGGACCTCGGCCTGAGCCCGGCCCGCGTCTCTACCCAGGCGCTGGAAGAGATGAGTCTGGAGTCCGTGGAGAGTATCCTCATCCGCAAAGCCCTCTCACGCTGCAATGGCAACGTGAGCCAGGCGGCAGAAGCGCTCGGCCTCAGCCGCGGGGCACTCTACCGGCGGATGGAAAAGTATGGGATCTAGCGCGGACTGCTGGCGAAATCGCCGCTCAACTTTCGGCAGGAAATCCGGGCTCTGTGCTCTGCGCACTGTGCTCTGACCATGAATCACTACCACAGGCGCAAGCCCAAACGCCAGAACGTCTCCTTCGAGGCGCGCCTGCGCATCTTCTGCACCATCGCCGCCCTGTGCGTGCTGGGCCTGTGCGCCGCGCTGCTCGCGTTGCTCCACGTCTCCGCCGGTCCTACCTTCGCTACCCTGGGCATTCTGCTGCTGGTCCTGCTGCTGGTCTTCGCCTCGTTCATTGAAGAGGCGGTGCGCCCCATTCAGACGCTCGCCAACGTGGTGGCTGCGCTCCGCGAAGAGGATTACTCCTTCCGCGCCCGCGGGGCCAATCGCGATGACTCCGTGGGCCAGCTGGCACTCGAAATCAATGCCCTGGCCGACACTCTCCAGACGCAGCGTGTCGGTGCACTGGAAGCCGTCGCCCTGTTGCGCCGGGTCATCGCCGAAATGGACGCCCCGGTCCTCGCCTTCGATCAGGATGCGCGCCTTCGCCTGCTGAATCCGGCGGCCGAGCGCGCATTCGCCCTTCAGCCGGTCCGCGACCTCGGCAAATCCGCCGCCGACCTCGCGCTTACCGGCCTGCTCGACCAGCCCAGCGAGACGGTTCTGTCTCCGGAAGCGCAAACCGCGTTCCTTCGAGCCGCGCGGCCCAGCGGTGCTGAAAATCCGGCAAGGTGGATGATCCGCCGCTCCGCCTTTCGCCAGCGCGGTCTCCCCCATACCTTGATCGTCCTCTCCGACGTCAGCGCCGCCCTGCGCGAAGAGGAGCGTCTTGCCTGGCGTCGCCTTATCCGCGTCATCGGCCACGAAATCTCCAACTCCCTGACGCCGATCAAGTCGATTGCCGGCAGCCTGCGTTCCCGCCTCCAGCCCGCGGCGTCCAACGGCTCCGAGCCCTCCGCGGCCCCCTCGGTCCACGCCGCCAGCATCGGGCCGGAAGCGCCAGGGGCATCGATTCCGGCGGTCACGCGGGCCGGAACGGCCAATCCCCTCACCCGCGACCTGACTCGCGGCTTGTCGGTTATTGAAAATCGCGCCGAATCGCTGAACCGCTTCGTCCAGGCCTATCGCCAGCTAGCCCAGTTGCCCGCGCCGGTGCTCAAGCGCGTGCCGCTGGTGCCCTTGCTCGAACGCGTGGTTGGCCTCGAAATCCGGCTTGACGTTCGCATCCTCGCTGCGCCGGACGTCGACCTGCTCGCCGATACGGACCAGATCGAGCAGCTGCTCATTAACCTGGTGCGCAACGCCGTCGAAGCCGCGACCCGCTGTGCGGGAGAAGACGAGGCTATCCTCGAAGAGCCGTGTGCCCCGGAAGTGACCCTCCGCGCCACGGAAGAAGGCGAGCTGGTCGCGATTCAGATCGAAGATAACGGTCCCGGCCTCGCCAATCCTGACAACCTGTTCGTTCCCCTCTACACCACCAAGAAGAGCGGCTCCGGGGTGGGTCTGGCCCTCGCCCGCCAGATCGTCGAAGCCCATGGCGGCGCCATCAACCTGCGCAATCGCAGCGGCGCGCCGGGTTGCATTGCAGAAGTGCGGCTGCCGGTCGCGGAGCGCGGCCGAGGATAGCAGCGCGGGCTCTGATTGACACCGCCAGGTGTGCGGCGTAGCATCCCGGCACTCGGGCCATCTTTAGAATCCTGTTCCAGGACAGCGAGCGCCCATGAAAGTCACGCTGCGGCGGAAGCCCCGCCCCCTCTCTGCCAGAGCTCTTGTATGCGAATCTCTGGCCCCCTCCCGGTTAGCGAAATCTTCGACACGCCAGCCACGCTTCGCGCTGTCCCTGCTCTCGGCGCTGCTGTTCGCCTGGACCGCAGCGTTTGCCCATGCGCAGGACTACACCTCCATCGTCGTCTTCGGCGATTCCCTCTCCGACACCGGCAATGTCGCGGATCTCACCGAAGCGAAGTACGGAGTGCGCATCCCCGGTCCCGCTGCCGATTACACAGATGGCCGCTTTACCGATGGCGCCGACACCGTGCCGGCCGCGCAAAACTATTTTGGTGTGTGGGTCGAGCAGCTGGCCGCGATGCTGCCCGCCCGGCCCGCTGTCAGGGATTCCCTCGACGGCGGAACCGACTACGCCTACGGCTTCGCCACTACCGGCCAGGGCACCGGTCTCTTCACCTTCGGGCCCTCCGACTCCCTGTCCGTCAACGTCGATAACATCGCGCAACAGATTACCGACTACCTCGCCACCCACCCCAGGATCACCGACAAGACGCTCTTCGTCGTGTGGGGCGGCGCTATCGATGTGCTCTACGCCACCTCACCCGATCAGGTCTTCGATGCGGCCATCCAGCAGGCCTTCAACGTCCAGCGCCTCATCGATGCCGGAGGCACCCAGTTTCTGGTTCCGAACCTGCCTCCGCTGGGATTGACGCCCCGGCTCAACGGCTCGTCCACCACATCGGTTCCGGCGACCCAGGCCAGCGTCCTTTATAACGACGTTCTCGGCACCGGTCTCGCCATCCTGCGCGACTTCAATCCCGGCCGACATCTCCAATTGTTCCAACTCGACGTCTTTTCTCTGTTCGATCAGATTGTGGAGGCGCCTTCCAAATACTCGTTGGTCAATGTAACTGCCATGTCCCAGGGAGACCCCGCCATCGACCCCGACACCTGGCTCTTTTGGGACAGTCTCCACCCCACCACCCGCGGACACAATATCCTTGCTGTCACGGCGGACCGGCTTATCCGTTCGCCCCAGCACTGGGATCCCTTTGTGCGCAACGACGGCGGGCTTATTCACCTCGATCCGAGTCTGACGAAGGAACCCGTCACGGTTCACATTACGGCCGGACATTAACAACAACGGAGGCCCGCTGCCGGAGCGGGCCTCCCATTTCCAATGGTATTTCCTGGTTCTCTGTTACCACACCCACAGGTTGTAGTTGTCGTAGTAGACGGTGTTGGTTCCCGCCGAGGAGTTATTGTCGATTTGCTGCTCAATGTTTAACGTCTCTCCGCCCGAGTACGGCTTCGCGTCGTACGTGTTGTTAATGTTGGAAAAGACGGTGACGCCGTCGATCACGAAGCTCTCATAGGTGTAAGTCTTCGCGGAGTAGTTCATGGTCCCGTACAGCTGGAGATGGTGCCACTGGTTGGTCTGGCTCAGGAGCGAGCAGCCATAGGTGGGAATCGTTCCACCGGAGGAATTCAGCACGGTCCAGTCTCCCCCGGCCATATTCCAGAAGCGCCACTTGCCGCTCGCGGAATCGCACTGCATCGACATGAAATATTCGTAACTGCCGTCGTAGACATCGGGGTCGAATTCGAGCGCCTGCAGATGGGTTGTGGTGGAAGGAATGTAGAACCACACGTCATCGAGGAAGTTGCTGACACCGGTGCAGCCAGCGCTCGGGCAGCCCAGATGCCGGTAATACATCGTGTTGAAGTAGGAGCCATTCGAGGTCTGCCCCATCGAGGCATGGGAGAGCGACGGCGACGGATTGCTGAAGCTGTCGCTGCCATTCCCGCTGCCTCCCGATCCCGCGCAACTGCCGGTGCATGGGCTCCACGTTCCCGGATTGCCGGAGGCGTTTTGCAGATTCGGATAGTGGGTCGCGTCTCCCGGCGGGGTAGGCAGCGGAGAAGTGTTCACCGTGACGTTGGTGGCTACATACGAGGTGTGCGCTCCGGTCGTATCCCACGCGGTCACGGTCACTTTATAATTCCCCGGAACCGTAGGCGGCGTAGCCGTGATATCCAGCACACCACCGAGGCCGGTGCTGTTGGAATAGACCTCAATGTTATCGAAGTAAACAGCCCACCCTGAGATTCCATTGGGGGATGAGGCGAATGCGGAGATGGTGACGGGAGAAGTAAACGTGCCGCCGGTAACGGGCTCGTTCCCGGTGATGCTGACTTGCGCGAAGGCAACGGTGGACAGCGCAAAACCAGCTGTACACAGGATACGGATCCACTTCATGGTGTGGGGCCTCCGAGGGGGAGTAGCCGGGAGGGGCCGGTCGAGCGCTGTCCCGGCATTTACCTTAGAGGCGAGCAGTTATCCAGCAGATGTACCAGACATATATTATTTTAGTGGTTAATAATTTAGTGCGATGCAATATGCGGCTGTTATCAGGCAAGTTAGCCGACTTATTCAGGCGCCCACGCCTGAACTTTTCATGAGAGATCAATATTCAAGCCCCGCGGCCCGCCGAAATTCCGGTTCGGGATGCGTCAGCGCTGATTAATCTGTATGGGGGAATTGCTGCGGAGCGGCCGCGGGTGCTACCATCGCCAGCCATGGAAACCGCAGCTGTTCCCTTTCTCACTGAAATCAAAGCCGGCATGGCGAAGACAAACGACCTGTTCAACCGTGAAGTTTTTGGCAGGCGTAACTTTGACGCGATCGAGCAGATCTATACGGCGGACGCGCGCATTCTGCCACCCGGCGCTCCGATGATTTCGGGCCGCAGTGCCATTCAGCATTTCTGGTCCGATCTGGTGCAGTCGGCCCATGCCACCTCCGCTGTCCTGACTTCAATCGAGGTGATCCCGGCCGGGGAGGGCGTGGTCGAAATCGGACGCGCGACGCTGACCATCGAGCCGCCCGGCCAGTTCGAGAAGCAGATGGAAGTGAAGTATGTGGTCTTCTGGCGTCAGGAAAACGGCCAGTGGAAGTGGCACGTCGACATCTGGAATACGAACGCCTGATGGCGGCTTGGTTAACCCATGTCGGAAGCCGCCTGGCGGCCCGGCGCGAATTTCGGGACAAACCGGCCATTCCCTGTTATCATGAAGCCACGCTCAGTTGTTTGGTTGTGAGCCGTTCTCGCCTTCATCCGCCAGACCGTTCTCCCGTAATTGTTCCAGGCCCCTCAGCGTGATGGCCCCAATAAACGTTATACGGGCCAGGCTGCCGCGCCAATGCGCAGCGCAGCGGAACGCAGTGTGTGTGGCGAATTCTGCATCGGCGTTTTGTCAGCGCCGCCGGGGACTGACCGGCAACAGACTTTTCCTGCATAGAAGAACGAACGTTCCCGCGCAGATCTCCCAAACAATATCGGGCGAGCGCCGGAACCAGCGCAGCTCGGCCGCCCAGGCTGTTTCCATGGATGAGTTGAGGACGATTCCTCAGGATGGAACGCCGGCGAGCCGCAGCCCAGGACCATATTGAACCTCTTTTCTGAATTACCCCTCTCGCCAGCGCTGCAGCAGCAGCTGGCCAACGCAAACTTTGTTACACCCACTCCGGTGCAGGCAGGAGCGATTCCTCCGGCCCTCGAAGGCCGCGATGTGCTCGCCACCGCCCAGACCGGCACCGGCAAAACCCTCAGCTTCCTCATCCCGCTCATCGAGCGAATGCCGAAAAACGCGAAAGGTCCGCAGGCCCTGGTGCTGCTGCCCACGCGCGAGCTGGCCATGCAGGTTCTCGAACATTGGCGGAACCTGACCCGCACCCAGGGTTCGGCCGCGCTGGTATGCGGAGGCCTGGCCGAAGGTCCGCAGATCGAAGCCATCCGCCGCGGTGCGCGCCTGATCGTTGCCACCCCGGGACGCCTCGAAGACTACCTGCAGCGCAAGCTGGTGAACCTGAGCGGCATCAAAATGCTGGTGCTCGACGAAGTGGATCGCATGCTGGATATGGGCTTTCAGCCTTCCATCCGGCGCATCGCCGCTTCTTTGCCTGCGGATCGCCAAACGCTTTGCTACTCGGCAACGCTGAGCCCGGAGATCCGGGAGATCGCGCGCGCCTATCTGAAGAATCCTGCGCGCGTCGAGATTGGCTCGGTGCTCAAGCCTTCGCCCAATGTCGAGCTGCAGACCTTTGAGGTCCCGGCCGACAAGAAGCAGGAGCTGCTCGAGCATCTGCTGAGCTCGCACGACGGCAGCTTTCTGGTATTCGTGCGGACCAAGCATGGAGCCGATCGCGTGGCGCGGCGGCTGGTGCGCTCCGGCCACTCCGCAACCCAGATTCATGGCGATCGCTCGCAGTCGCAGCGCAATGCGGCGCTGCGCAGCTTCGCGCAGGGACATCATCGCGTGCTGGTGGCGACCGACGTCGCGGCGCGCGGCATCGATGTGGCGGATGTGGCGCACGTGGTGAACTTCGACATGCCTAAGGAGGCCGAGGACTACGTGCATCGCGTTGGCCGAACCGGTCGCGCCTCGGCGCGGGGCGTCGCCTCGACGTTTGCCGCTCCCGACGAAACGCATGCGCTGCGCAAGATGGAGCGTACGCTGGCCATCACCACGAAGAAATTTCGGGTGAGGCCAAGGCACGCAGCGCACGCTGAACAGACCGCCTGATTCATCCATGGAAACGGCCGCGTTCTTCAGGGACGCGGCCGTTCTGCATCTGGCAATGTCGGCGACGACGTCAGCGCCTGAAACTTTTTAATGCCCCAGCAGCCCTTTCACGGCTCCGGCGACGCTGGGTTTCTGCTGGACGGCACTCTTTCCATTTGAGCCTTTGAGCATGGCGCCCAGGTCAGCGCGGATGGAGGGATTCGCGGTGGTGCCGGTGATCGTCAGGGGAATGCCGTTGCTCACCGCCGTGTGCAGCAGGCCGCCCGCAAGACCGCCCAGCGCGTTGGCAGCGCCGCTGATCACCGCGCCGGCTCCGCCGGAGGCGCTGAGCTTCGCCAGCAGGTGAAAGTCGAGCGTTCCCGCAGCCGAGACCGAGCCGCTGCCCGTAGCCGTGCCGATCGAGGGTATATCGGCACCGATGTTGGTCAGATCGGTGGAGGGCACGGTGGAGTGTACGTCTGCCTTGACCAGGCGAATGGCGGTCGCATTGCCGTTGCCGCCCAGCGCCTTGACGCCCTGAATTTTCGACGCCAGATTGAAGCCCGCCAACTGCGTGTTATCGATCTCCACCGGTCCGGCAATATCCGGCGCGCCGGAGGTTCCGGTGATGGCCAGATTCGCGGTGAGGGTTCCGCCCCGCAGGGAAGATCCACTGGGCAAATGGATGCCGATCGACGGCAGCAACTGCTCCACCCCGTCAATGGGAAGACCGGGCGCCGAGAGATGCAGGTTGAGCGACGTGGTCTGCGGCTGCATCTGAAAGCTGCCGTTGACATGCGCCTCCAGATTGCCGGTGTGCACCGCAATGTCCTGCACCTGGCCGGTGTGCGCGTGCAGATCGTCGGCGATGTTGTAGTCGATATCGACGGGCTGCGGCGCCGGTGAGCCGTTGCGCGACAGCACCAGCCTGGAGGCCTCAATTTTGCCCGAGCCGGTCACGGTCTTGCCGTCGGAGGCAAGCTGCGCCGTGATGTCAGCCACCATCGACACGCCTTCATTGGCCGGCAGCACGCCCGCAGCCACCGGATCAAAGTGCTTTACCGTCAGGCTGGCGCGCAGCGGCGTGCTGGTCGCATCCTGCTGCGGGATCGGCCCTGCCGTGCCGCTGAGTTCCACCGTTCCGTTGCCTGGCAGGTCCGCCGAAAGGTCAAAGGGCATGGCCTGCGTGAACGACAGATGCTGCACCCTGAGGTTGACGTTGGTATAGGCAAACGGCTTCGTCGTTGCGGGCACGGAAGAGACTATGACGCTGCCATTCTTAATTTTGAGGTCGCCGAGGGTCAGGTCCGAAGGGCTGGCGGGCTGCTGATTGCCGCTCGCGCCGCTCTGGCCGTGCGCGAAGCTCGCATAATTCCACACGCTGTTCTGGTTAGAGATCAGATGAATCTCCGGAGCGTCCACGGTGAAGGTCCTGATTTTCACCTGATGGTGAAAGAGGAGAGCGCCTGTCTGAATGCCGATATGCAGCGACTTTGCCTGGAGAAATGGCGTGCTGCTAAAGGCAGGATCGTCGGCAATGGCGATATCCCTGGCCTTCAGACTGCCGGTGAAGAGCGAGAAGCTCAAATGGCCGAGTGTGACCTTGCGCCCCAGCGCGGAGGAGATCTGGCTTTCTAGCATGGGCCGGAAAGTATCGGCGTTGACGAAGAGCGGCACAACGAGCCCCAGCACAATCAGCACACCTGCCGCGGCTGCGGCGATTTTCACCCAACGCAGGTGCATCGCTTGCTGCGCCCGCGCGCGCCAGTCAGGAAGATTCACAGGATGCCCCTGCATACGTTTCTCCGTTCGAAGGACCTCAGGGCCCGGGAACCTCAGTATGATGCAAAACGCGCAGCGATGACTTCCCTGCCAGGCCTACACCCTGCGCGCCATCCCCTATACCCTGTAGATATGAAAGTCGCCCTCCTGGGATTTGGCACCGTGGGTAGCTCTGTAGCCCGTATCCTCTGCGATCTGCAGCCTGAAGGCATTCAGCTCTCGTACATATTCAATCGCGGCATCGCCCGGAAGAAAGTCGACTGGGTTCCCTCCACCGTGGCCTGGACCGAGGACTTCGAGGAAGTTCTTGGCTCCGACGTCGACGTCATCGTTGAGCTAGCTGGCGGCCTTGAGCCGGCGGGGACGTGGGTTCGCCGCGCACTCGGAGCCGGAAAATCCGCCGTCACCGGCAACAAGAAACTCATCGCGCAGCATGGCATCGAACTGGACCGCCTCGCTCGCTCCAAAGGTGCGCATCTGCTCTACGGCGCGGCTGTCGCCGGAGGCATACCAGTCATCCCCGGCCTGCAGCAGGGACTGGCGGGCGATCGCATCACGCGCATCGAAGGCATCCTCAACGGCACCTGCAACTACATTCTCAGCCGCATGGAAAGCGGCGCTGCCTTTGCCGACGTGCTGCGCGACGCACAGGCGATCGGATATGCCGAAGCCAATCCCAGCGAAGACGTGGACGGCTTCGACGCGCGTGCCAAACTGGTGATCCTCTCCCGCATCGCGCTGCGCGCCGGGCTGGACGTGGAGTCGGTGGGCTGCCGTTCCATCACCGCCCATCGACGCCATCGATTTGGTATATGCCCGCGATCTCGGCTGCACCATCCGGCAAATCTCCGAGCGGAGCGGCGCGCTGAGGGCGTCTGCGGCGACGGTAGGGCCGATGCTGGTGCCGCTGCGCTCGCCGCTCGCGTGGTCGCGCAGCACGGAAAACATGGTGCTGGTCAGCGGAGAATATGGCGGCGACGTGGTCTTCTCCGGTCATGGTGCGGGCGGCCATCCCACGGCCGTCGCAGTCGTATCGGACCTGATCGCGCTGGCGCATGGTTCACACGCTGTGGACCTGCCCAGCCGCGCCGCCGAGGTCAGCGGGGAGTTTGAGCTGCGCCACTACATCCGCTTTGTCGTGCAGGACGCGCCGGGCATCGTGGCCGAAATCGCCGGCGCTTTAGCCGCCGAACAGATCAACATCGAGGCGCTGTTTCAGCGGCCCGGCTTTGGGAAAAGCAGCCTGCCCTTCGTGGTGACCGTCGAGCCCTGCGCAGCGTCTTCTCTGCGCCGCGCTCTGGATCGCATCGAGCATGCGGCCTGGCTGGCGCAGCCTCCGCTGGACATGCCGATTTTGGGTGAATAGTCACGCTCTCCGGTTGCAAATATGCATTATTCAGCTGCGGAGAGCACCTCGATCGCACAACCATCAACCCTGGGAAACCTGCGATCAAACGTCGCCACCATCATGTCTGACCGGATGGCAAAGGCGGCGAGGTACGCATCGGTCCAGCTATTCGGCCCTCCAGACATTTTGGCGCTCACGTCGCGCCAGCCGATAGGGAAACCAGTAGGCTCGGGCAGAAATCCTACTCGGCCATCTGCGCGCCAGGCATCGTAAATGTTCCATGCTCCCGCGAAAGTGAGCACATCTTCGCCCATCACGTGAGCATTGGTGAGCAGGCGCAGGAATCCCATTTCCGTAATTCGGCAGAAGATCAGTTGCACATCGCGTGCGCCTTCCAGCCAGTCTCGTGCCACAGGATGATGAATATGCCGATCCGAAGTCAGCGCCATCCAGACGTTGACGTCAGGCAAGCAGATCATCGAAGTCGTACATGCTCAGATCAAGCGTGGCGGGGCTCTTCGAGGAAATTAGTGGCAGGGTGACCCGGTCCGGCGAGCCTTCCTTCTCAGGACTCAGCACGCTCTTCAGCGTGTCGACGATGAATTCCTCCACGGTCACGCCTCGGCTCCGAGCGGCGCGTTCACCCCTGCGATAAACGGAATCCGGCAGATCAATAGTGGTTCGCATTTCCAGTCCTCGTACTCCGGTTGTCGTATTCATGATACGTGCAACCTCTGCCGGGCTCCAGCTAGACTCAACCGTGATGTTTGCCCTCATTACTGCCGGCGTTACGACGTTACTCACCGTCGCCGGCCTCGGCTATTACGCCGTCGCTCTGTGGAGTGCGCGTGCCTTTCTGCGCCGGGCGCGCTTCCCTGCCGCCTTCGCGCCGCTGGTGAGCATCCTGAAGCCGCTGCGCGGGACGGACCCTGGGATGGCGGAAGGCTTCGCCAGCCATTGCCGGCAGGACTACGACGGAGAGTACGAGATCCTCTTCGGCGTCTCGAGCCTCGACGATCCCGCCGCGGCGGTGGTCCAGGCGCTGCAGGCAGAATTTCCCGAACAGGCGATTCGGCTCATCCTCTGCCCCGACGTTCTCGGGCCCAACGGCAAAGTTTCCAACCTGACGCAACTGCTGCCGCACGCGCGCCACGACTACCTCGTCATCAACGACAGCGATATCCGAGTCGGAGCCCGCTATCTCGCCCAGATCCTTGCACCTTTCACGCCGGCGCAGGACCTGAAGCCCACCGGCCTGGTGACCGCGCTCTACCGGGGCCGCGCGCATGGGCTTGCCGGTCTGGGTTCTCCCACGCTGGGCTCGCGGCTGGAGGCACTGGGCATCGCTACAGAGTTTGCGCCCGGTGTGCTGACCTCGCGGTACCTCGAAGGCGGCCTGCGCTTTGGCCTTGGCTCGACGCTGGCTGTCTCCCGAACCGCGCTGAATGCGATCGGCGGCCTGGCGCCGCTGGTCGATTATCTGGCTGACGACTATCAACTCGGGGCGCGTATCTATGCCGCGGGATTCTCGGTGGAGTTAGCCGAGGAGGTCGTCGAAACATCGGTTCCCGCATGGAGATTCTCCGGCTTCCTCGATCATCAACTGCGCTGGCTGCGCACCATGCGCGAGTCAAGGCGCGGCGGCTACGCGGGCCTGGTGTTTTCCTATGGGATGGCCTGGGCGTTGCTCAATCTGATTGCCACCGGCTTCAGCTTGCCGGCGATCGCGCTGTTCAGCGTCGCCCTGCTCTTTCGGGCTTGCCTGGCGTTGGGAGTGGGTGTCGGCATCCTCGGAGACGCCCAGGTGCTGCGCGATCTCTGGCTGCTGCCGTTGCGCGACCTGATCGCTCTCGGGTTGTGGGCGTGGAGTTATGCCTCCGACACCGTGACCTGGCGGGGAGAGTCTTTTACGCTGAAGGACGGGAAGCTGAAGCGGCAGACGCCGGAGGCAACCTCGACCTCAACGGCGCCCGCTCGCCGGCAAAACGGCTGACCAGAGGCGGCGCGACGTGACCTCGCGGTCACGGCATCAGTGCCCGCTGGGCGGGACGTATTCCTTGGGCAGCGCAGCGCCCTCTCCGAAGAAAAACTGGTCCATCTGCTCGACCAGGAATTCCTGTGCCTGGGGCGTCCAGGGCTGCAGACGGTACTCATTCAACAGCATCTTCTGCCGCTCCACCCACTCCTGCCATGCCTTCTTCGACACGTTGTTGTAGACCTTGTGGCCAAAATCGCTGTCAAACGGAGGCTCATCAAGACCCTCCATTTCCTGCTTGTAGCGCGAGCAAAAAACCATATGTGGCATCGTGATAGTTCTCTTCCGCTATTGTAATGGCTGATTCCCCCTCGCTCCGCGGGCCGTCCAAAAGCCAGGGTGGGGCAACCTGATCCCTTCGTTCCGCACTCGGACCAAATGCGTCGTGTCCCCAGGAGGGTCGCTACAATTTCAAGGCATGAGATCGAAAGGCTTTTCTCCCGTCCGAAACGGGACCGACAACCAATGACGAGGTCCCACGCAAGCCATCGTGTTTTTGGCGTGCTTCTGCTCATTCCGGCTCTGCTGGCCGTCGCACCGCGGAGAGCTCTGGGGCAATCGCCTCAGGAGATCGTGCAGAAGGTCGTCCAAAATGAGATCTACGCCGACGACCACGATCACAGCCGCTGGATGTACCGGGACACCTACAAGTCGCCCGACAAGAATATCGTCAAGCTGGTGATCCAGACCCCAAACGGTAATCTGTCCCAGCTGATTGAAGACAACGGCCGCCCGCCCACCCCGCAGGCGCACCAGGCCGATCTGAACCATATGCAGCAGATGCTCACCGATGCGTCCTTTCGCCAGAAACAGAAGCGCACCGAGCAGCACGACGATGATCAGGCGCGCGACCTGATGAATATGCTGCCGAAGGCTTTCATCTGGCAGGTGACCGGCCGGGAGAACGGCGAGATTCACCTCACCTACAAACCGAATCCCTCCTTTTCGCCGCCCAGCATGAGCGCCAGGGTGTTGGCTTCGATGTCCGGGACCATGGTGGTGGACGAACATCAGTTGCGCCTGAAAATCCTCAACGGCCGGCTGATGCAGCCGGTGGAGTTCGGCTGGGGCTTGTTCGGGCATCTCAACGCGGGTGGTACTTTTCAGATCATCCGCACCGAACTGAGGCCCGGCAGCTGGGACATCACCCAGACGCACGTCCACATCTCCGGGCATGCTCTGTTCTTCAAGACCATCGGCGATCAGGAAGATGAAGTCTGCAGCGACTACCGGCCGGTTCCTCCGGGAGTGGATCTCGACAAGGCGGCGCAGATGCTGCGCGACGGCCAGGTGGCCCACGAACTGCACGCCGAAGTGCACTTCAACCACTGATGCGTGGAGGCCTGCGCTGACCGGACTTCAGCGAACCGCTGTTTAGCTGGCCGGATTTTCGCTTCAGGCCTCAGTGCATATGCAGACGCCACGCCGTATAGCTCAGGATCTCGTGCATCAGGCGCTCGGCGCGCTGATCCCGCGGTATGGGCCGGCCCACCGGTCGTGGTGACGTATAGACGCGCAGCCCGTCGCGTTCGCAGATGGCGTGAATCCGAAAGAGGTGGGTTCCGTCGCTGACCACCACGATATTTTTCAGCCCATTGGCACGAGCAATGACGGCGAGCCGTTCCGCCGATTCCTCCGTGTTGTCGCTTTGCGTCTCGGCGATGATCGACTGCTCCGGTACACCGTGCGCCAGAAGGTAATCGTGGCCAACGCCGCCTTCAGAATGCCGATCGGCGGGGTCGCCGCCGCCCAGCGTAATGACCAGGGGGGCCAAGCCCCGCCGGTACAGTTCCAGCGCATGGTCCAGCCGGGCACGCAGCACCGGCGAGGGACGACCATCGTATTCCGCGGCCCCGAAGACGGCGATGGCATCGGCGGGGCGCGACTCATCGCGCTCCGCGTAGAAGCGGATTTGCCCGCTCACCCACAGTACCCAGACCGCGCCTCCCGCGACCAGAGTGCTGAGGGTCCAGAGGAGCACGCGGGTGCGCGTAGCCGGCAGGGATTTCCATGTACCGGCGCGCACCGGCCGCAGGTTGTCTTTCGGTACGATCATCGATCTTGCGGTACGTTCATCGGACTACGATCATCGCTCCTGCAGCGCGAGCGCAATCGCGTGGGTGGGAATTGCGCCCTCCCGCAGAATCTGCCAGCTGCTCCCTCCATTGGAGAGGTCCACGATGGTGGTCGGCACGCTGCGGCCGGTCGGGCCGCCATCCACGATCAGCGGGATGCGCTCACCGATCTGATCGCGCACGCACGCGGCATAGGTACACTCGGGCAATCCCGCCAGATTCGCTGAAGTAGCGGTGATGGGCAGTCCCAGAGCGGCAACGATGGCCCGCGGGATCGCCGCCTCGGGGATGCGCAGGGCCACGTTGCCGGTGTTGGCAGTGCTGCGCAGCGGCAGGCGCGAACTGGCCTTCACAATCACCGTCAACGGTCCCGGCCAGAAACGTTCCGCCAGCAGATCGAAGCAGCTGCCGATCTCCCGCGCCAGCTGGTAGGCCTGCGCCAGATTGGCGACCAGCAGCGAGAGAGGCTTGTGCTTCAGGCGCGATTTGATCTCGTAAATGCTCTCCACCGCGCGCAGGTTCACCGGGTCCACGGCCAGGCCGTAGAAGGTGTCCGTCGGCACCCCGACGACTTTGCCGCCGCGGATGCAGGACGCAACATATTGAATCCGGTCCGGCTCAGGCTCGTCCGGATGGATGCGCAGAATTTCTGCCGCCAAGGCCTCTCCCGTACGTCTCACAGGTCGCGAGATCTGTCGACGAAGCCCGGCTCGGGTTCAGTCGATCACGGATCGATTCACTCCCCTCTCCACGATTGCGCGGCACATGCGTGCGGCGGCCCGGCACCGACGATCCCGCCCGGACCAGCCGGCTCAAACCCCCGCAGCGCTTCAGCCCACAATGACCGTGGAGACGGGATAGAATCCAGCCATGCCGACGGCTTCGGATCGCTCGCGCCTCATCAGCATTGTACAGAGTCGCCAGAATGCCCGCGTACGCGAACTGCGCGCCGCGTTCGCCCGCAACGGCCGCGAGGTGACGGAGGTGATCGGCATCGAGGGTGAGCATCTCCTCGCCGAGGCCCTGCGCAGCCAGCTCCAGCTGCGCACCGTTTTCATCCGCACCGACCCGGACCGCCGCAATCTGCGCCTGCTCGAGCGCCTTGACCTGCCCGCGCACACCGCCATCGTCTCGCTGAATCCGGCCGTCTTTGCCAGCGCCGTCGAAACCGAATCCCCCCAGGGCATCGCGGCTCTCGTGGAGCCACCCCGCTTCTCTCTGGCCGAGGCGCTCGCCGGACCGCGGCCACTCGTCCTGATGACCGCGGGCCTGCAGGATCCCGGCAATTTCGGCACGCTGATCCGCTCGGCAGAGGCTTTCGGAGCCAGCGGGGTCCTCGCCCTGCCGGGCACCGTGAGTGTCTGGAACTCCAAAGTGCTGCGCGCCTCCGCCGGATCGGCGTTTCGTGTGCCGGTTGTGCAGGAGAAGGCCAGTTTTGTTCTGGCGGCTCTGGCCGAGCGGAAGATTCCAATCCTGGCCGCCGTGGCAGCCTCGGAGGACAACGACGCGATCCCCTGCTCCGCTTACGACCTGACCGGCGCGGTGGCACTCGTTATCGGCAACGAAGGCAGCGGCCTGTCTCAGGATCTGCTGGACCGCGCCAATGCCCGCATCGCCATCCCCATGCCCGGCCCGGTGGAGTCGCTCAACGCCGGCGTGGCCGCCAGCATTCTGTTGTACGAAGCGGCGCGGCAGCGGGGGAACACAGGCAACTAAAGAGCCGGATTTCATCGCTGGCGAGATTCCGATTTTGGCTGCGGCGGGGCCACCCCGGACGGCAACGTTCCCCGGACCCAGACATCTGCGCGATGATGAAGAAGGTTACCCAATGAGTCTTTTCGGCGCTTCATCCGATACTAAAACCACGCCGGTGGCCGCGCCGCTCGCCGAGCGCATGCGACCGCGGTCCCTCGACGAGTTCCTCGGTCAGGAGCACCTTCTTGGCCCCGGCAAGCCTCTGCGCGTGCAGATCGAGCGCGACGACGCTTCGTCGATGATCTTCTGGGGGCCTCCCGGCGTGGGTAAAACCACCCTCGCCAAGATCATCGCGGAAACCACGCGAGCCACCTTCATCGAGTTCTCCGCCGTGCTCGCCGGCATCAAGGAGATCAAGCAGGTGATGGCCGATGCCGAGAAGGCCGCCACCTGGGGCACACGCACCATCCTCTTCATCGACGAGATTCACCGCTTCAACCGCGCGCAGCAGGATGCCTTCCTTCCCTGGGTGGAGCGCGGGTCGATCCGGCTGATCGGCGCGACGACGGAAAATCCCTCCTTCGAAATCAACTCCGCCCTGCTCTCCCGTTGCCGGGTGTATACGCTGCAGGCGCTCAGCGATGCGCAGATCGTCACGCTGCTGGAACGTGCGCTGGCCGATCCGGACCGCGGCCTGGGCACGCAGCTCCTCACCGCCGAGGAAGGAGCCCTTGAACTACTCGCGTCCTATGCCTCGGGCGACGCTCGCAATGCACTGAATTCCCTCGAAGTCGCGGCGAAGCTTGCGCGATCACGCCTGGACGGCGACTCCCCCGACGGCAAGGTCATCAGCCGTGAAGTCGCTACCGAAGCGCTGCAGCAGCGGGTGCTGATGTACGACAAGCAGGGTGAGGAGCACTACAACCTCATCTCGGCGCTGCACAAGTCCATCCGCAACTCCGATCCCGATGCCGCGCTTTATTGGCTGGGGCGCATGCTGCAGGCGGGTGAGGATCCGCTGTATGTCGCGCGGCGGCTGGTGCGGATGGCTGTCGAGGACATCGGCCTGGCCGCTCCAGAAGCGCTGAACCTCACGCTCAGCGCCCGCGACACCATGGAGTTCCTCGGCAGCCCCGAGGGCGACCTCGCGCTGGGACAGGCGACTGTTTACCTCGCCCTCGCGCCCAAATCCAACGCCCTCTATACCGCCTATGGAGAAGTCCTCGCCGACATCGAATCGACGCGGCAGGAGCCGGTGCCGCTGCATCTGCGCAACGCCCCGACAAAGCTCATGAAGGAACTCGACTACGGCAAGGGCTACCAGTATGCCCACGACGTGGAAGGCCGCGTCGCCGATATGGAATGTCTGCCCCCGTCCCTCGCCGGCCGCCGTTACTACCAGCCCACCCAGGAAGGCCGCGAGAAGCTCCTCGCCCAGCGCATGGAAGAGATCCGCCGTCTTCGCGAGGCGAAGCGCCAGCAGACGTAGGGCAGCGCACCCGATTCGTGTTCTTCAGCGCGAACAGAAACGGCCAGCAACGCCACCTGTTTCATGTGAGGGGATCGTCCGTTTCGTGCATGGCGATGAATCAGAAGCGCGCCGTTCCGCCGTCAACCTGCCGCCAGGGCGACCTGTTGATGCCTGATCCGCTCCAGGCCAATGCTTCAGGCTTTTCGTCCTGAGATCTCATCTCTGCCTGGCTGTTCCCGGTCCTGTATCGCGCCGCCCATGTGCTATATTCCGAAAGAGTTCCATGATCTTTTCCCGTGAGTACGTTGGCTATCTGGCGCGCCACACCGTAAAGCAGCTCATCGACGCCAAAGTGATTCAGACTGCGAAGCGTCCTGCCGTGGAGGAGCGCGTCTATCAGGGTCTGCTCGACGAGCTATCCCTCGAGGACCGCATCAACGACGAGGTGCGCGTGATCCTCGACGCCTACCAGGAAGAAATGCGCCGCACCGGCGCCAGCTATTCGGAGATGTTCAAGAAGGTGAAGACCGAACTGGCGCGCAAATATAAGGCGGTGCTGTGAGAATTTCCCGCGACAAACTGAACAAGCTGGCCCACGTGGTCGCCGATACCCTCGCCGACACCCCGGAGTGCGACTTTCTGGAGGACCGCAACACCATCCGCCAGGAAGCCCGCAAGGCTCTCGAACACCTGTTGCTCGAGGAGATGCGCATCGATCAGGCCGCCCGCCAGAAGATCGAGTCGCAGCGCCGCATCATTCCCGAAGGCAGCCAGGAGTGGGACATCCTCTACCGCAAGTACTACAACGAGGAAGTCAAGAAGCTGGGTATCTAGGAATCCGATTGTGGAGCGCGGTCCGTTCAGCAGGCGCTCCAATTGTGGCCAGGCGTCCTCGGTTTTCATCCTCGGCTGTTCCGGCCGCGTGGCCAGGTCCAGGGGAAGTCTTCTGGTATAGTGAAAAAGGCTGGTTCCTGATCAGCCTCCAGCCTGCACGGCGCCATGGTGTAATTGGTTAACACGCCGCCCTCTCAAGGCGGAGAGTTCGGGTTCGATCCCCGATGGCGCTACCAATCTCGTAAAAAACGACTTATAACGAATTGTCAGCCCGATAATCCTCGCAAAGGATTCCGCCTTGGTGACGCTGTGGTGACAATCGCAGTTCCCTTCCCGACGGAGTTGACGAACCCGGACTCGCAGTAACGGGGAGAATAATCCTCATCCGGTTCGACGCAGTTAAGCCGGCGAATTGTTCCTTGGTCTCTCGGGGTGCACCAGATCATAGGCAAAGTCACCGCTCGCTAGAAATTTTAGGCTAATGATCCGTCGATACTTCGAAACGAACTCCACACATGGCCGCTGTTTTCCGAGTCTTCCACTGGCGTCTGTCTGTTACTGTTCTGAGTCTCCACGGCAGAGGTTTAGAGATGGATCCGGATTCCGACAAGCTCGCGCGCCTGTCCAGCTCAGGAGTCTGTCCAAACTGTGGGAAACAGATACCGGAGGGCACAGCCGTCGTCCGGGCAGGCGGTTCGTTCTGCAGCCTGGATTGCATCGCATCATTTTTCGCGGCTGAGTTTAAAGAACGAGCGCGTCGACTCGACGTTGCGTCTCGCCAGTAGCATCATCGAATTGGAGAAATTGAAATTGGCATCAGAAACCTTATTCCCGACTCGTCAGCCAGGTGGCGAGGGTATCCTCCCCTCTCAGGAAATTCGTGATCTCGTCAGCACGGGCAAGATCAGTGCCGTGAAGGAAATCACCAGCGAACAGATTCAGCCGGCCAGCATAGACCTTCGGCTTTCAGACTGTGCGTATAAAATCAAGGCCAGCTTTCTGCCTGGCAAATCGACGACACTGCTCACTAAAGCCACATCGAGCGGAATGCTGGAGAAGACGCTCGATATCTCCCATCCGACACTCTTGGAACCAAAGTTAATCTACGTCATTCCACTAATGGAGACGCTGGCCCTTCCGCAAGATGTTTACGGTATCGCGAACCCAAAGAGCACCACTGGCCGACTGGACATTTTCACGCGGCTGATCACCGAGCATGGTGATGAATTTGAACGGGTCCGCAGGGGATACAGCGGCCGACTCTACATCGAAGTGGTATCGCAGACGTTCCCCATTCTTGTCCGGGCTGGCATGAGGCTCAATCAGCTACGGTTCGCTCGCGGCAGAGTCGGGGCGGTGGGTGACAGCGCTCTCCGGCAAATGGAGGAGAACTCGCTTTTCATCGCCGATGAGGAGATGGGGCAGGCCACCGTCAATCGAGGCGTCAGGATCACAGTGGACCTCCAAGGAAATGGTTCCGGTGTAGTCGCGTATCAGGCAAAAAAGGGCGGCCCCCCGATCGACCTCGCTCAAATCAACAACTATGACGTTACAGACTATTGGCTGCCGATCGAGCGCAACCAGAATCTTCAGGTGATTCTCAAACCCTCTGAATTTTACATCCTCGCCTCGAAGCAGCGCCTTCGCGTTCCGCCCGATCGCGCAGCGGAGATGCTCCCATATGACCTCTCCACGCAAGAGTTTCGCGTACACTATGCGGGCTTTTTTGACCCTGGTTTTGGTTACGGTGCGAGTGGTGAGATTGATGGCACCAAAGCAGTGCTTGAAGTGCGGGCGAGCGAAGTGCCGATCCTATTGGAGGACGATCAGTTCGTTGGAAGACTCAATTACTTCGCGATGGCGGGAACGCCAGACAAGGTTTACGGCGGCCCCATTGGTTCCTCTTATCAAAAACAGGGCCTGACACTTGCGAAGCAGTTCCGAAGAGAGCAGCAATACCTATCGGGTGAGGTTACTCGACCTTCCAGCACACTCGTCGCAGAGCAACAACTGCTCCAGCCTGTATCATTCGGAGGGCAACACGAAGAGGACGAAGAAGCGGAAGTTCGGATTCCCCTCCATACGGACGCGGCTGCCGGCGAATGGATCAGTGCCAAGAAGCTGTAATTCCGGGGAGGTTTTCACTGCGGCACGTTGCCGGACTCACGTTTGACGCGGGTCCATTCCTTCTTCAGATAATCCCCTGTTGCACTGCGTAATTCGAGTAGTATTTTTGCGACTTCGTTCGGGTGGCCGCCCGCGTCCGTGAGCTCCTGCGCGCGCTCGGCCGATGTTCGTATGTGCTGATCTTCAGGATCGTAAGGATTGAGGTGAAGCACGATCTGATGAAGCAGCGTATCTCGTTGCATGCTCAAGGTCGCGGTCTCCTCTAGGTCTCTTTTCGCGATTCTCGCCGTAATCGCGATGAATTCGGAGACCTTGTCGCGCAGTGAATCGATCCATTTTAGGCGCGAGGCCGTCACAGTGTTGAGGAAGAAAGAGCGCCTATTGCTCCATAAGCTGTAGGCGAGCGTCGCCGAACTCACGACTAGGGTGACTAGAATCCCGGCGATCGAAATAAGGTCCTTCGCTTCCACCAGCTTCACCTCCATTGCGACAGGCCCCGCAAGCTTTTGGGCTTTCGCGCGCTGTTGACTTCTCGTGAACACTATATTTACTTTAGTCGGGAACTGTTCCCCGGGTCTCGCGCGAGAAGGAGACCTGCATGGCAAAGTAGTTGAGTACCATAACAAAATCGACCTTTACGACCACGGCGACTGCAAAGATGGAAAGCGTAATCCAGCTCCGATATGAAAGGCCGGGCACGGGCGGAAAACCGCGGTGCAAAGAATGCATCAGATTGGGCTATAGAGGGAGTCTGGAGGAAGAAGTCTACTGACCGTATCAGGTAAGAAATTAAATGTCTTCCCTTTGATCTGCACCCGCCTTTCGGCAGAAAAGGGTTGCGCTGCGCTCCAATACGTGGCACTGTCTCTCAAGCGCAGTCGCGCTCCTGCACCATGTAACACCCTCGCAGTCGCGAGCAGAGCCCGCCAGTCGGCAAGCCTCTGAGATGTGAAAATCTCATCCCATTGAGGCATAGTCATGGCATTGGTACAGCTCTCCGAAGTAATCGTTCCCGAATACTTCGCCGAATACATGGCGAACAACAGCATGGTGAGCACTGCCCTATTTCAGAGTGGCGTGCTGGTTGGCAATTCCCTGATGCAGGCATAACTCGGCATGGGTGGCGACATCCTCAACATCCTCGCGGGTGAATGGTAGCCAAGCTTCGCGGCCCATCGACTGGGCCGCCCCTTAACTCACGTCCTGATAACGTTAGCTGCGAGTCAGGAGCTGAGTTATCACCGCACGAAGCGGCGTCGCCCCATCCACATGCTCGGCTCCAGGGACGCCAAAGTGAATCCAGCCGGAGTTGAATCCATCCACCATCTCCGCTCGAGGCGCCGTCCGTCCCCGGGCGACTGTTCCAGGAATGTTTCATTTCGCCATGAAGTGATTCGGAAGCTCTCTCGTGAAGTAAAGTTACAGTCAGTTCGGTGATGCATACTCGGCTCCGGTCATCCGTGCCTTCCGTCACCCTCCCTCGGGGTCGCGATTCGATGTCAGGAAACACCGGTGGCTACGACAAAGTACTGCGCGGGTTCGGATCCAGGATTATGCGCCCCATGCAACTGGTTGGAACTCACATAGGCCGCACCGCCCGGATCAATGACTGAGGTTTTCCCTTCCACGGTAACGGCAAGCTGTCCCCGGATCATGAGAAAGAGTTCCTCGTGGACGTGCCGATGGGGCGGATGAGGAGATGTTCCCGGCGCAAGCGTCGTCTCATGTACCTCGATGTGGTCTCCGGAACTGGTCATGCCATCCAAAATCGGCCGAAAAGTGTTTGTCCCATTCGATCGTGCTGGTAACTGTGCAAAGGTCTCCGCGAAAGAGCGGATCAGCTCGCTGTTCGCTCCGAATGCCGTCGCACCGGCTGCCAGGGGAAGAGTCCAGAAGATAGAACGTCGCGTCAGATTCACAGAATGTCTCCTTGGTCAGGATGTAAGGGTGCCCGCCTGTTGCAGAGCTACCTTCATTTGTTGCCAGCTGATTCTTGTGGATGCTTCCGGGGATTCCCCGCCACGCCAGTGCGTTTCGAGACTAATCGCATGCCGGTAGCCGGAGCGGGCGAGCGCCCGAAACTGTGCTGCCCAGTCGATATATCCGGTTCCCACGGGTGCCCAGTGGATCTTCCCTTCCGCATCCTTGACCGCATTTTTGCAATGGCAATGCCCGATTCGGTCTTTCGGCAGCAAAGCCCAGGCTGTGGGATATGCGTCCAGTTCGCCAGCCATGACGGCATTGCCCGGATCCCAGTTCAGCATGAGATTGGGAGAGGGAATGGACGCCAGTGTTTCAGCCGCTTCGCGGCCCGTGGCGGTGTTGCACTCGAATTCATTTTCGAGCACGAGCAGGACTCCCTGCCGACCGCAGGTGTCTGCCGCTTTCCGCAGCTCCTCGTTGATTGCAGCTCGATAAGGCCGCACATCCTCAAGCCGCCAAAAGTCGAAACACCGCACGCGGCTGGTGTGGAACCTTTTGGCGAGAGCGATACTTTGATCCAGTACGTCGCGTTGTTGCTGATAACCGAAGCTGGCATGAAACGAGTCATTCTTCGGGCTAAAATGCGAACGCGGCGCGCCTGGCCAGTCGGCTTTGAAGAGCGGACTGGCAATATCGGTTACGCGCAGGTCGTATCTGTGGACGATGGCTTCGACCTGCGCGAGCTCTGCATCGCTGAGATTCTGCAGATTCTTACCCCACATTCCCCGCAGCTCAACCCACTGTAGTCCGAAATCTCCGGAGATTACGGCGCACGCATGGTCGAAATCCTGGGAAATCTCATCACTGATCACGGCCAGATGAAATGGGCTTGCACCGATGCGAGAGGCGGCCCACGAGAGCGACCCGCGCTGTATCGCGGCAATGGTGGCCGCTGAAGCGGTAGCCTGAAGGAATTTTCGGCGCGAGACGGTCATCCATTCTCCTGTTGTTGGGCTGAGGTGCGTTGCTGGCGGTCCCTGCGCTAAAAGTGCAGGGTTGCAGCAAACTGGATCGCGCGGTTCCCTTCCGAGGATCCGGCGTCTCCGAGGGTGCTGGTAGTCTGGCCAAAGTTTGAGCTGCCCAGAGTTGTGCCGGGATTTGCGAAGACGGGATGGTTGAGGGCGTTGAAGGCCTGGGCACGCAGGGTTAATCCCAGGGACTCATGCAGTTGTACGTCTCTCTGCAGCGAACCATCGAAGCTGACCAGGGCCGGGCCGCTATACAGGTTCTGGCCCATATTGCCGAGCACCGCTCCTGTGGGCTGAACAAAGGCGCTCGTGTCGAACCACGGGTGAGTCGTACCGATGCCATACAGTTTCTTAAATGGCCCGACCTGATCAGGCACCTGGCTGTTGCCCGGCGCGTTCAGCTGCGAACTGCTGGCGGTAAAGAAGAGGGGTGTACCCGTATCCGCATTGAGCAGTCCGCTGACTGCCCAGCCACCCAGCAGCGAGGCAGCGAGCCCGGAGGTGGCGAAACGCTCATTCCTGCCGAAGGGCAGGGCATAGACAAACGTCTGAACATACGTTTGGCTGCGATCCCACGTAGTTCTGGCGTAATTACGCTGAAAGTCGATGTAGAAGTTATATGTACCCAGCCCTGTCGTGCTTGAGTTAAAGCCCAGGGCTTTCTGCCATGCGTATCCGGATGTCCATGTGAGCCCTGACTTGAACCGGCGAGTGACCTTTACCTGCAGAGAGTTGTAACTGGTCGACGTCTGCTTCGGCAAAAGCTCGGTGCTGGCGGTGCGTCCCAGGGTGGCATATTCCGGTTGACCCGCAGCGCCAGCGCCGGCCACAAACCCGGCATTCATATTGTAGTTGCCAGGAATAAATCTCCCGACATTTCCGACGTAGGCCGCGTCCACTACCCATCCGGATCCCATGTCCCGCTCCAGGGTCAGGTTATAGGAGTAAACAGCAGGATCCTTGTAGTGTGTGTTTACTGTAATCCAGGTGGATGTGATGGAAGCGTCCGGGATAATGCCATCCGCGGGTATGACCGGAGTTGGTTCCGGTGGGAATCCCGCCGCCATGTTCTCAACTCCTGTTCCATTTGCCTGAACCGCCGGCGTATAGGAACTAAGTGAGTTGTACACAACGTTTTGACGCACCGGGTAGTTGAATGCATAGACATTGTCCTGAAAGGGGGTGTGACTGATACCAAACCCTCCGCGAACAACGGTGCGCGGCGTGGCGCGGAATGCAAAGCCGAGGCGGGGTTCGAAATCCTTCGCGTTGACATTCATCCCTATATCTTTGGGAATATTGCCGTAGCCGGCGACCTCGAGGCTGTTGGTGACCGGGTTGTACTGGGAAAACCCGCCCGATTTGCGGGGGGTCGCCGGGGGATAGAATTCCCAGCGCAGGCCGTACGTCATAGTGAGCTCCTTGGTGGCCTGCCAGGTATCCTGTACATAGCCGAAGTACAAAGTCTCACGCCAGGAGGCATCGCCAACGTTGACGTCGCGTCCCACCTGGTTGGGCAGATCCAGCAGGAAACTTGCAAAGTCATTGCCATAGCTGGTCACGGAACCGGGAGCATTGAGCCCCGTCTGCCCGTCGGCATAAGTAAAGACGCCACGCGGACCATAGGTCTGGCCCTGGGTGAGGTCGTCGCGCACACGGCGCAGCTCAAAGCCGAATTTCACAGAGTGGTTGCCGAGAACTTTGGTCCAGTCGTTCACGATGTCGATGTTGGTCTCGCCGCGCTCCCACGGCTCGGATGCGGAATAGCCGATCAGCGGTTCCGAGAAATTGGTGACATCAATCGTCGGCGCTCCGCTTGTAAACTGGCTGACGTTGACTCCGGGAATGCCCAGCTGAGTCGCGAGGGTCTGACCGTAATCCGAAGGCTGCGTATTGTTGCGATAGTGATCCACGCCGCCGCGCAGTTCTGCAATCAGGGTGTTGGAAAATGTATGGGTATATTCGAGCGCAGTGTTAAACACTTTGTTGATACCCGAACCTTCGAAACCGCCATTGGCGTCGCCGCCGGCAGATCCGAAAATGGGCGCCTGATAGAGGTTGTCCCGTTCCCAGCTGAAGCGGTAGGTAAGGTGGTCGGCGGGGCGCCATGCCTCGTCAAGCTTCACATCAAACTGCGTGTCGCTCTGATCGAAACCGGGGTTGGCCTGAAAATTGTTGGTTGCACCGGCGCCGGAAACATTGGGCAGGGGGACGAGGGCCAGGACACTTTGGGCGATGGAGCTGATGCGATTGCCGGGAATAATATTGCCAGAAAACTGTTGCCTGCCCGTACCGTTTGGATTGCCCGTCTGCGGATCGTAGATCGGCGTGGGACTCGCGGACAGGTTGCCGGTCCGAAATTCGGCGCTGGGAACCGTGAGCAGTGTATAGGTGCTGGTGTCATTGGAATTCCGCATGACATCGGCAAAAAAGAAGGTCTTGTCCTTTACGATCGGACCGCCGATCGTGCCACCGTAGTAGTTATAGGTCTGTCTTGGGAATTTCCCGGTGCGATTGAAATAGTTGCGTGAGGAGAGGGTGCTGACCTGGTTGAATTCGTAGGCCGATCCATGAAGGTCATTGGATCCGGACTTTAAAATGATATTGGTTACGGCGCCCGCCGAGCGCCCGAATTCCGGAGCATAGTTGCTGGTTTCGACATCGACGGTCTGCAGGGCTTGTGCAGCGGGAATATAGACCTGCAGCAAGCCGGTTCGTTCGTTATCGTCGATCCCTTCGAACTGGAGGTTATTCGACAGCTCCGACTGTCCGTTCACATCGAACGATTCTGAATTCTGGGCGTCGTCGAAAGTCGAATGATCATAGATAGGCGCGCTGACTCCAGGCATGAGCGATTCGAGTTCCTGGAAATTCTGGCTATTTCCTACCGGAAGCTGCAAGACCTGCTTCGACTCGATCTGACCGCTGACGTCGGCGCGGTCTGTCTGCAGCAAAGGCGCCTGATCCGTCACGGTGACGGTCTGCTCGGCAGAGCCAGGCCGAAGCGCCAGATCGACTCGGGTTGTGGTATTGACGGGTACATTGACGTCCCTGGTCTGACTCTTCTGAAAGCCGGGTGCTGCGGTTGTCACCGTATAGGTTCCAGGCGGAAGGAGGCTGAGAATATAGTTACCGCTGCCGTTGGTGGTGGATTTCGTCACGCTGCCGGTCGCCTGATTCAGAATGGAGACGGATGCGTTGGGGACGACAGCGCCGGTCTGGTCTGTGACGGTTCCCACCAGAGTGGCAGTTACAGCCTGCGCATGCGCAGAAGTTTGCCCCACGATCAACGCTGCTACACACAGCAGCAGGACCAGGACTGAGATTCTCTTTGGCATAACTGGAGCTCCTCCATAACACGTCGCTCTATCAGGCAGGCTCTTGTGAAGGGCAGGCGACGAGCTTCTTCCAGCCTGCTCTTCCCCCGCGACACCCATCGATGTCTCTTCCTGCCGTTACCGAGCGAACCTGCGAAGACCCGAGAGTGGTGATCCGGGGCCCGGGGAAGTCTTCGGGAACAACTGCGAGATGGCATGCTCGTTTTCATGGGAGCGACAACGTTGTCATGAAAACCTCGAGTACGCTACCGCGCTCGCGATTCGTTTGTCAAGCGCGCAGAGCTATGCGCTGCCGATTGAGCGACAGCGGACAGGGAGTGCCTGTCCGGCCCTTCGGTATCTCCTCTGTGGGAAAGTGCAGTTGCAGCCGCATTGAGCGGGTCTACAACTGGATTGAGCAGAGGATGTGATGCACTCTGGAGTTGACAGGCTGTCGGTTCGCAGCCTATGTTGATCGATGTCGCGTGACAACGTTGTCTAAAAGGGCCACGGCTCGGGAATGCTGGAGCGCCGCTGTGTCACGGACCTGGGCCCTGCACGAAACAGCCCTTCGATGGAGGATCCAACGTGACGGAGGTTTCGTTTCCGGGGCATGTTATGCGGTAATCCGACACCGGGATGATCAGAAAGACCAACAATCCGACTCTGGTGGATGTTGCCCGTGAAGCAAAGGTCTCGCTGAAGACGGCCTCGCGGGTATTGAACAATGAGACGGGACTGGCTCCGGCAACGGCCCGCCGGGTGCGCGCTGTCATGGCCCGGATCGGTTATCGGCCAAACGAGGTGGCGCGCAGCCTGAAGGGCAGGAAGTCGGCGGCAATCGGGATGGTGGTTCCCAATTTAGCGGATCCGTTCAGCGCATCGGCGATACAAGCAGTGCAGCAGGTGGCGCGGAAGAATGGTCATGTCGTCATCCTCACCAGTTCCGGGGGCGACGAGGCACTGGAGAAAGAGGAACTGGAGACCCTGGTGCGCCGCCAGGTCGACGGACTTGTCATAGCTCCGGCCGACGGGCGGCGGAACACGACGGAGTCTTTCGCCTCTGCCAATATTCCGGTGGTTGCATTCGATCGTCCGTTCAGCAACACCAGTATCGACAGCATCACCGTGAACAACCGCGCAGCCGTGCGGGAAGCCACCGAGCACCTGCTCTCCCATGGATACCAGCGCATTCTGGCTCTGGGCGCACGGCCTCATCTCTATACCGGATCGGAGCGAATCGCGGGCTACCTGAGCACGATGAAGCGCGCAGGGCTGGAGCAGGAAACATACCTGGTGGAGAACGAGAGCGAACTCGATCCGGAAGTGATACGCAGGCTGCTCAAAAACAGCGGGAAGAGGATACAGGCGATTCTGACCCTGAATGGAATCACGACCATGAAGGTTCTGAGAGCGCTGCGCCAACTGGGGATTCGAGTGGGCCGGGACGTTGCTCTCATCTCTTTCGACGATTTCCAACTCGCGGAGATTCTGACCCCAAGTCTGACCGTGGTGCGGCAACCCGCCGAGGATCTGGGCAGGAGAGCAGCAGAGCTCCTGTTTACCCGCATGGAGAGCAAGAAGCCACTGGCGCAACAGAACATTGTTCTGTCGACCACATTTCATATTCGCGAGTCGTGCGGTTGTCCGGAACGCCAGGAACAGCGCGCCGCCGGCCGCACACGAAGGGATCGTCCATCCGGAGTTTAATCCCCATCTTCGACCGGAAGGAACTGAACACGTATGCCTGATCTTCGAAGCCCTCTCACAGCGATCGCCCTCCTCGGCTTCTGCTCCTGCACAGGATTGATGGCCCAGCACCTCGGAGAGCCGCCGATCCTGTGGCACGAGAGATACCCGGCTCAGATGGACCGCCTCGAGGCCATGACCTTTCTGGCCGTCGATCAGTGGCGCTTCCATGACGCAGATATCCCCCATGGTGAAGATCCCGAGCTGGATGACAGCAACTGGCAGCATGTGACGGTGGATTACGTCAGTCATCCTGGAACTGCGCCGAGCGCCGGCCCGACCCAGGGATGGTACCGCGCCGCTTTCCGTCTGCCGGAGAATGCGGGTGGAAAGACGGTTGCGGGAGCCCGGCTGCGCCTCGCCGTACATTTCTCCAGCGACGGCCGCGTGTTTCTGAACGGCGGCCTTGTAGAACAGGGAGATGGTCGCACCCTCGATCCCGTTCTTATAACGAACAAAGCGGTGGACGGCGAGACGATTCACATCGCCATTCGCGTCCCCTTCCATCAGGAGCAAAGTCGATTTCTGGGGGCTCAGATTCTGGTTGATTATCCCAATCAGCCGGACCCGGGATTTCTGAGGAGCGAGATACAAACGACTGAGGCGATCCTCAGCGGGTTTCCTGATGGCCGGGCCGAGCGCGAACAGCAACTCGACCGTGCGGTCGGAGATATCGACTTTAAGGCGCTGGACAATGGGAATCAGGCCGCGTTCACGCAGTCGCTGGCTGCGGCCCAGCAGGATCTCCAGCCGCTCCATGCGTGGATGAAACAGTTCACGGTTCGCCTGGTGGGCAATGCGCATATTGACATGGCATGGCTTTGGCCGTGGACCGAAACCGTAGAAGTGGTTCGCGATACCTTTCGCACGGCGCTGCAGCTCATGGACGAATATCCGGGCTTTGTCTACAGCCAGTCGAGCGTGCGGGATTTCGAGTGGCTGCACGACAAGTATCCGAAAGAATTTGAGGAGATACAAAAGCGAGTCAAGGAAGGCCGTTGGGAACTGGTCGGAGGGATGTGGGTGGAACCCGATCTGAACATGCCGGACGGCGAGTCGCTGGTGCGCCAGATCCTGGTCGGCAAGCGATTCTTCGAGCAACAATTTGGCGTCGATGTGAACATTGGGTGGAACCCGGATTCATTCGGCTTCAGCTGGCAGCTCCCGCAGATCTATCGGAAGTCCGGATTCGATTCCTTTGTCACACAGAAGATGTCGTGGAACGACACGACGGTCTTTCCGTACAAGCTTTTCTGGTGGCAGTCGCCCGACGGCAGCAAGGTGCTGACTTATTTTCCGCACAACTATAACGGAACCACTAATCCTGTCGGGCTTGCCAATGACATAGAGAACTACGTGCCCTCCACCCACTTTCCTGAGATCATGCAACTCTACGGTGTTGGCGATCACGGAGGCGGTCCGACACGGGAGGAGCTGGACGAAGCCGTACGGCTGGAACAGCCTGCCACCGTATTCCCCAAAGCCGAGTTCAGCACCGCACGTGGTTTCTTTGACGACGTCGAGCACTCGATTGGCGGGGACGGCCTGAAGCTGCCCGTGTGGGACAGCGAACTCTATCTGGAAGACCACCGCGGCTGCTATACAACCCAGTCGGAGACAAAGAAGGAAATCCGCCACAATGAGGAGCAACTGGAAAATGCAGAAAAGTTTTCAGCACTTTCCTTTGCAATGCTGAAGACGCCCTATTCCAATCCTCAATTTGAAGGAATATGGAAGAAAGTCCTCTTCGACGATTTTCACGACATCATGCCCGGCTCCGGGGTGGGCAATAACTATGTCGAAGCGGCACGAAATCTGAATGAAGCAAGTCTGGAGAGCGGCCAGTTGCTCCGCGGCTCGCTCGACAACCTTACGGCCAATGTTGACACGCAGGGCGATGGTACTCCATTTGTCATCTTCAATCCTCTCTCCTGGAAGCGTACGGCTCCGGTTACGGTGGAAGTCCACACGCCGCCTCCAACGCAGCAGCTCCAGGCGGTGGATCCGGCGGGCCAGCCATTGCTGACTCAGGTCATTTCGACGGATGCCGCCACGCAGCGAACCCGACTGCAGGTGATGGTGCCGGACGTTCCGTCCCTGGGCTATACCGTGATTCATGTCCGAGTGGCCGATCGCGCGGCTGCCGTGCCCAGTTCGCTCAAAGTCAGCGGAACAACAATCGAGAATGAGTATTTTCGAGTCCGGATCGATCCGAAAACAGGATGTTTGACGAGCCTCGTGGTAAATGCAGATCGCCGGGAGGTTCTTGCACCGGGTGGTTGCGGCGATCTGCTGCAAACCTTCGTGGATAAGCCTCCACGACAGGACGCCTGGGAAGTAACCTTTGACGGAAAGAGCTGGGACCTGACCGATCCGGAATCCGTCAAGGTGGTAGAGAGCGGCCCGGAACGCGTCGTGGTCGAGATCAGGAATCAGTTCCAGAATTCCGATTTTGTCCGGGATATCGTGGTGCACCCCCACGTCGCGCGCATCGACGTTCACATGAAAGTGAACTGGCATGAACAGCACATCCTGCTGAAGGTAGGATTTCCGGTGAACGTGCAGGCAAGCCGAGCCACGTTTGAAATCCCCTACGGGACGATCGAGCGACCGACGACGCGCAACACTCCCGCAGAGAGGGCGCAGTATGAGGTGCCGGCGCAGCGTTGGGGCGATATCTCCGACGCGGAGGAAGGATTTAGTCTGCTGAACGCCAGCAAGTACGGATATGACGCCAAAGACAACGTGATTCGACTCTCGCTGCTGCGGTCTCCCCAGATGCCAGCGCCGGACGGCCGGTTTGCGGATCAGGGATATCACGAGTTCACTTATGCCCTTTACCCGCACAGCGGCGACTGGAAAGCGGGTGGAACCATGCGCCAGGGCTACGACCTCAACTACCCGCTGATCCCCGTGGAGGTACAACCTCATACCGGAGCATGGCCGGCGACTTACTCCTTTGTCAGCATCAGCCCGGATAACGTGATTGTTACAGCTATCAA
The DNA here is from genome assembly GCA_963825195.1 of uncultured Acidobacteriota bacterium. Taxonomy (GTDB): domain Bacteria; phylum Acidobacteriota; class Terriglobia; order Terriglobales; family Acidobacteriaceae; genus Palsa-343. The sequence goes on along the minus strand of CAWGSD010000001.1, from coordinate 1,595,994 downwards.
GAAAGCAGAAGACAGCAACAGCCTGATTTTTCGCTATTACGAATTTGCAGGCAGGCAGGGCGACGTAATCCTGCATCTGCCGGAAGCGGCGGCCAGCGCGTCTGAGACGGATTTGATGGAGAAAAACCCACACCAGCTTCGCCTGGAGGATGCCGGTCACGCGCTGACCGTTCCAACGGGACCCTTTTCGATCAACACGGTCAAAGCTACCTTTGGCTCATCCGCCCATGAATAAGCACGCATCCTGACCAATGGAGGGCAACCGTGTATTCGCATGGCACGCGACAGGGTTTCGCCTTCAAAGTGGGGTTCTCATGCGTAATCTTCTGGATCTGACGAACAGGGTCGCGCTGGTCACGGGTGCTTCTTCCGGCATCGGCGCTGCGACAGCCATCCTGCTTGCCGAACTTGGCGCACGGGTGGCCGTCGGATATCTCGCTAACCGGGAGGGAGCGGAAGCGGTGTTGAGCCGGATTCGTGCGGAAGGCGGAGAGGCGATCATCTGTCAGGCCGATGTGGCGAAAGCTGCAGGAGTTCGTCAGTTGATCGATCAGGTGACGGGCAGTCTTGGTTCCATTGAGGTTCTTGTGAATAATGCCGGCTCGCTGCTGGAGCGCCTGCCGATTCAGAGCCTGACCGAAGAGCGATGGGACAGAGTCATGGATCTCAATCTGAAGAGCGCCGTGCTCTGTTCCCAGGCCGTAGTGGCGTCGATGATGGAGCGCAGGAGTGGCGCTATCGTGAACATTGGCTCTATTGCCGGTCATAACGGTGGCGGTCCGGGTGCCGGTCCTTATGCCGTCGCTAAGGGAGGTCTGACGGTTTTCACAAAGTCACTGGCCAAAGAGCTGGCCCCCTATCGAATTCGGGTCAACTGTGTTTCGCCCGGGGTCATCGATACCCCTTTCCACACCACTTTCTCCACCGCGGAGATGATGGCGAATTTTGTAAAGGCCATTCCTCTGGGCAGAGTCGGCACTCCCAGGGAGTGCGCGAATGTTATCGCTTTTCTTGCTTCGGATGCCGCCAGCTATGTGGTTGGTGAAACCATCGAAGTCAACGGAGGGCAGTTGATGCGGTAATCTGGCAGGGGATGCCGCGGAACTATCGCAGCCGGATCGCAGAGCCTGACGCGCTGTCATGGCACGGCATAGCCGAAAAGGATCCTCTGTGGCCATGCTCGGAGAGCACCCTGAAATGCCCGCAAGACAAGGATCCGCAAAGAGCACATCGCGAAGGATTCCTGACCACCCCGCCAGAAGAGCCAGCGCACAGAATCCGGTCGACTGGTGGTTTGCTTTAAAATTCAACACCGCTAATTTTCGCGGCTGCAAAGCGGGAGCCGTCCGCGCCTGCCAGTTCGGCGGCCAGCACAAAAAATACTACTCAGGATTCAGCCAGCAGTTCGTTTACGCTTCCAGCGAAAACGAGACTCTCCAGGAAGGCATCGACTGCCTCGGCGACACGCTCACCGACCCCGTCGGCGCCACCTTCGATGTGCGATACGCTCCTTCGTCGTCCGCTCCGGCCACGTCGCGGAAGTTGTTCACCGAGGTCAGCCGCGGGGTGGGCAGCGGTGCAAAGGGGCCCTCTCCGCAGGACACCAGCCACGGTGCAGAGAGCGCAGGCAACAGGAGAGAGCAGAGCGAGCCCTTCAGAAAACGGCGGCGGGCAGGCGCACATGGATCGTCGAGTCTGAGGCACGGGGCATTTTCCGCGGAGAAATCTGCGGGTTTTCGCATTGGGCACACTTTCTCCTTCATCGAGCCCGGTTTCAGGTGACTCAGTACGAATTCACAGCCGCGACGATTCCCTGCTCCGACACATTTCCGGCGCCGCTCCAGTACACCGGCCACGTCAGGTTGGTAATGGTGTTACCGGCGTTGTTGCCCGAGTAGTAGTACTGGCGGAACAGCGCCTGCATTGCCGGGTCTGAAGCCAGCTTTGGAAACAGGATTTCTAGGGATTCCGATGAGTAGTTTGGCGCGTTATAGGCGTCGGTGAAGGTGTAGCAGCTCTGGAACTGGCTGGCGGTGGGCTGAGCGAGGCTGCAGTTCATCGCCTGATAGTCGCTGGGAGCGAATGAAGTGAGATCGAGAGTAAACAGCTTGTACGCAGGATCGTTGGCAAAGACAGGACTGATCCCGGGAGCGACTTCGAGAGTATAGCCGGGCATGATGATGCGGTACTCGTCCATATGGGTATGTCCGGCCATCATCAGGGACACGAGACCGGGATACTTTTCGATGGTTGCCATGAAAGCGGTCTGGTAGCTGTCGACCCACATCATCGCCGCGCTGGTAATGTGGCCTGTGCTGTTGACATTGGCTGCGGTGGGGCCAAGAAAGCCGCCCACCGGCACATGCATCAGGATCCAGACCTTGCGGTCCGCGGCCTGCGCCGCCGCCAGTTGGGTATCGAGCCACGCGAACTGCGCGTTCACCGCGGCCGAATTATCTCCCGCTCCGGGAACGTAGGGAGAACACACATACGGGGAGCAAAGAATGGTGTTGAGGCCGATCGCCATGACTGCGCCACCAAAGAGATTAACCGCATAGTTGCCCACGGCTTTGAAGGTGCCCATGAACTCCGTCCGGCTCGCCGCGCTGTTGAGCATCTGCGAATAGAAACTTTGCGCGTTGTTAGCCAGGAAGTTGGTATCGGGTCCAAGGCCGGTGTAGGAGTCGCAGTTGCCGACGGCGAAGAGGACGGGAATGTTGCCGACGGCGGCGCGAATCTGCTGCATGACAAACGCGGCCGTCTTGTCGGTGAACGCCGAGCTTCGCGCCGGATCGCTGCTGCCCGAAGCCTGCTGGTACAGGCTGGCGATGTTATGTCCCAGCAGGTCGCCGGTATAAATCGCAACCTGACTCGCTCCCAGGTTCTGCTGCACGCTGGCCAGAGCCAGCTTCATCAGCGGGTAGTTAGTATCGGCTCCCCAGAGCGACGGAGTCGACATTCCCGCCGACTCATAGATACCCTCCCACTGGCTGGCATCCGCGGCATCGAGCGCCTGAAATACCTTCGGATCGTTGGCACAGAACGGATTGAAATGTATATCGGAGAAGGCCAGCAACGGAGCGCTGCCGGCTGCAAAAGGGATTTTTCCTGTGCCGCAGCCGGAAATCAGAGCGGCGCTGGCCAGTTCAAGAAAGCTTCGGCGAGAAACATGCGGCATTTTATCAATCCTCTTACGGCATAGTGCGGACCGCTGTGGATGAAGGCGGTCGGAATTGAGGTGCAAGGTTCGGAAGCAGAGAGGAATCGACACCTTCGCACAATGAGTTATCGACGTCGCTGGGCTCATCTGGCTTTCATCCAACGCGGAATTGTCTTCATAAGCCTTATCGACGAGCCCGGGCACGTACGGGATCGGAGCACCTCCGAATGCACTGTTGGCGAACGTCGATTCCCCAAACGGGAATCGGTTCCATTTCCGCATCCCACCTGTTTTTTTGAAAGACAGGAAGCCTTTCCTTCCTGTCCGTGCGATGTGCGAGCTGTCATACTACGTTGGAATCAGGCGCGAGTGCTCTCCCGGCCCGCGTGTCGCAGCGGAATCCGCGTTACGTCAGTCATCGGAGTTCAACCCGATGAAACCATCGTCACACCATTCGTCTGCGATCCTTCAACCTGCTCTCGATCTCTGCGGATCACTCGCCAGAGGGGAGCGAAGATACGCGCCCCAGCGGCCGCGTAAGAGGAGCTGTTGATGCGATCCACACGTGGGGGCGGATTCGCCCTGGCCTCGATCATCATTCTTGTCTGCGGGTGCTCCGGAAGTGGCGGCGGCTCCAACGGGCCTGCGGCCCTGAGCTATACCGCGGCGACGGCGGTCTACACCCGGGGAGTGGCGATCACGCCGGATACTCCGACGACCAGCGGCGGAACTGTGACTTCCTGGACGGTGAGTCCGACCCTGCCTGCCGGTCTGGCGCTGAGCGCGAGCACCGGAATTCTGAGCGGAACGCCTGCGGCTGTTGCGCCCGCGGCTGCCTATACGGTGACGGCAACGGGCGCGGGCGGAAGTACCACGACAACCCTGACAATCACGGTGAATGATCTGGCGCCCGCGACGTTCAGCTATGCTGCGGGGAGCGCAATCTATACCGTCGGTGAGCCGATCACGCCAAATGGCCCGACCAACAGCGGCGGTACGGTGGTTTCTTACAGCGTGAGCCCGGCGCTTCCCGCCGGTCTGATTTTAGCGACCACGACCGGGATCATCAGCGGAGAACCGACGGCAGTGTCCCCTGCGACCGCCTACACGGTAACCGCTGCTAACTCGGGGGGCTCGGCCACCGCCACTGTGACCATCACGGTCAACCCCACAGCTGAAGCGCCCCTGGCCCCTCCGGCAGGCCTGACCTACAGCACCCCCAACGCGGTTTACACCGTTGGAGTATCAATCCCGGAAAACTATCCGACCAGTACCGGCGGGCCGCCGCTCACGTACTACAATGCAGCCGGGACAAAGGTCTATGCCTACACCGTTTCTCCTGCGCTCCCTGCTGGGCTGCATCTGAGCGGCAGCACGCCGACCGTCTTCGGTGACAATGGCACGGGTGTCATCAGCGGAGTTCCCCAACAGACCGTCACGCCTGCGGTCCCATACACCATCACGGCTTCCAATTCGGCCGGCAGCACCACGACGACCCTGACCATTCAGGTCAATGCGGCGGATCCAACCGATGCGGGGGACCAGTCCCCCTCGGGCCTTACTTATAATTTCCCCGCACCGGTGTATGTTGCCGGCGTGCAAATTACACCGGATGTACCGAAAGCCAACCCCACGCTCGGGTCATCGACCACCTACAGCATCAATCCACCCCTCCCCACCGGGCTGACCTTCGATCCGGCCAGCGGCGCCATCAATGGAATCCCCGCCGCGGTGCCGTCCACGATTGTCCCTCCCCCTTACACACCCGCCGTTAGCTCTCCCCAGCCGACCACTGCAACCTATACCGTCACCGCCAGCAACTCGCTGGGCAGTACGACCGCGCCGGTGACCATCACCATCTATAACTCACCTCAGTCTGTGCCCAATCTGGCTCAGTCGATTACACCGCTGGCAATCACCGGATCCAACTTCCAGTTTCTCGACACCGGCATGACCGTGACTGACTCGTTCAATCCGAAGGTGACTCCCGTAGAGTGGATGGCAGGCCAGGCGGTCAGCACCGCAGTGAGCCCCGATGGCTCGACGCTGCTGGTCTTAACCAGTGGATTCAACCGCGTCTTTCAGGGCCCCTTCCCGATTTTCGACCCCCTCTATTCGACCGAGTACATTTTCGTCTTCGACATCACGGGTAAGTCGCCGGCCTTCAAACAGGCCATCCCTGTTCCCAACGCTTATCACGGGATCGTCTGGGATCCCGTTGTGGGAAATCACACCTTCTATGTCTCCGGTGGCATGGGCGATGCGCCGTTCGGCACCGACCCCATCCCGTACCCGCTCCCCAACAACGGCGACAACATTCACATCGTCACGCAGCAGGCGGATGGAACTTATAAGGCGGTCGCGGAGCTGGACCTGGGTCAGGATTCCAGTAACGTGGCCGCCGGGCATCTCTCCGGCAACGGTCTTCCTGTGCCTGACAATCAATTCGCTTCGGTCAACAGTGCAGTCTTTGTAGCTCCCATGGCCGCGGGACTGGCGATTTCCCCTGATGGCCGAACGCTCATCGTTGCGAACTACTACAACGATTCGATCACCATCTTCACCGGAGGCCTGAGTGTCTGGATGCAACAGTGGTTGCCGGACACCACTTCGGCCCAGGGCAATAAGGGATTCTACCAGGGAAAGGAACTCGATCTCCGCCCTGGCAAGGCTGTTTCATCCCCGGCTCCGGGTACGCCGGGCGGCGAATATCCCTTTTGGGTTGTCTTTGCCGGCAACAGCGGCCCGGGCGCAACCGCCTATGTGTCGAGTCTCCGCGAGCGTGAAATCGACGTTGTGGACCTTAATGAAGTCTGCGGCAACGGGACGACCGACCCCAATTGCGTCTTGACCGTAAACCCGTCCGTCACCGCGCGCATTCACGTCAAAGGCCAGCCCAACAAGATGACGCTGAATAGCACGAACACGCTGCTCTACGTCGCCGAAGACGAGTCCGACACTGTGGACGTGATCGACATTAACCCCCAGGACAGCGGTGTCCTGGGCCAGACCGGTGCCGCACGCCTGAACACGGTCATTGAAACCATTCCCGTCATCGCGCCCGCAGCCGACATGCAGTCCTTTGCCCTGACGCAATACACCGGCGCCAATACCAACAGCGTGACCCTCTCTCCGGATGGCACAAAGCTTTTTGTAACCAATGGCAATCTGAACGACATCGCCGTTGTGCCGCTTTCCGGCACCAATAGCGGCGATCACGTCACGGGACTGATCCCGACCGGCTGGTATCCAAACTCGGTGAGCTTCAGCACCGACGGAAGCTGGGCCTACGTCGTCAATTCAAAGTCGCCGACCGGCGCCAATCCTGACTGGTGCTATGTCTATGGACCTGCCGGATATCCCACTTGCATGCCGGCGAATGAGTACAACCCTCAGCTGACCAAAGCGGGCCTGCTGAGCTTCCCGGTAGCGGGCGCCCTGACGGCGCTCCCACAGCTGACGAAGCAGGTAGAGAGCAATAACCGGTTCGCCGCCACCTCCGGTACCAGCCCCGTTTTGGCCGCCGTGCAGCAGGGCGTACAACACGTGATTTATATCCTCAAGGAAAATCGAACCTACGACCAGATTCTCGGCGACCTCGGGCGCGGCAACGGCGATCCGTCCATGGCTTTATTCGGCCAGTCGATCACGCCGAATGAGCATAAGCTGGCGCAGACCTTCGTCACCCTCGATAACTTCCGCGCCAGCGCTGAAACCAGCAACGACGGCTGGCCGTGGAGCACCTCCGCCCGCGCGCCCGATGTTATCGAACACCAGTTCCCCGTAAACTACGCGCAACGCGGACTCAGCCTCGACTCCGAGGGCCTCAATCGCAATGTCAACGTTGCCCTGCCTACCCTGGCCCAGCGCCAGGCTTCCGATCCCCTCATGCCTGGCGGAGCTGACAGCCCCCCCGATGCCGAGGACGGCGAGGATTTGCTGCCTGGTCAGACTGACGTTGCTGCCCCCGACGGACCGGACGATGAAGTGAACACCGGCTATCTGTGGGATAACGCGCTGCGTGCGGGGCTCACCGTGCGCGACTATGGTTTCTTCATCGACACCAACTGCTATAACGAGCCCAGCTGCCAGACACCTCTCATCCATATGCCCTTCCTGACCAATACCATCGTGGCCCCGTCCACAAATGTCGCGCTCACACCCTATACCGATCCGTATTTCCGTGGCTTCGACCCGGGCTTCCCGGATTACTACCGCTTCAAGGAATGGGAGCGCGACTTCGATACCAATTACGCAGCGGGTGGTCTCCCAAACCTGACCTTAGTCCGATTCATGCACGACCACACCGGGAATTTCGCGACGGCGATTGACGGTGTCAATACTCCCGATCGCGACGTCGCCGACAACGACTACGCCGTCGGACTGCTGGTGCAAAAGATCGCCAGCAGTCCGGTATACAAAAGCAATACGTTGATCTTCATCGTGGAAGATGACTCGCAGGACGGCGGTGACCACGTCGACTCCCATCGCACCACCGCGTTCGTAGCGGGCGCCTGGGTCAAAAGTGGTGTCGTTTCGACCGCCTACAACACCATCGATTTCATTCGTACTATGGAAGAAGTCCTGGGCCTGCCGCCAATGAACCTCAACGATGCTCTCGGCACGCCTATGTCCGACGTCTTCAACACGTCTGCGGCCCCGTGGAGCTTTACTGCCGTTCCCGCCTCGATTCTCTACTGCACCAGCCTTCCGCTTCCCGGCCCCGCGCAGTCCTGCCTGAATCCCACGCCGGACGCCGCTTACTGGGCGCGTGTCACCAGAGGGATGGACTTTAATGACGCAGACCGCGTCGACGGCGTAGCTTTCAACCATATTCTCTGGAAGGGGCTTATGGGCAATCGGCCGTATCCTGCCGCCCCCAACGGATTAGACCTGCGCCAAAACCGCGATCAGTTGCTGGCTCGTTACCGGAAGTCGCTCGCACACAAGGCGACTACAACTTCACCCAAACTCTCTCAGAACTGATCGAAGCCGGCCGCTCGCGACCGGCTCCGATTACTAAGGTGTGGCGATGGATACCGGAGGGCGAGGATCGCCATCACCGATCAGGTTAGGCTGACCATGAGCCGGTTCGGAACGGATCGAAACCGGCCGGTCGCAGCCGAATGGCTGTGCGCGCGTATGCATCGCCGGATGCACCTTGTCCATCGACGGAGTTCCAGGCACTCGCCGTTTAACACAGGCCTTAAAGTTCATCCTCAGCATGGGATTCTCAATGGAGAACCGTTCCGTTCCCCTCTTTGTTGGTTGCTTTCTTCTGGCTCTGCTGCCGGTCTGCTGCGCTGCGCAGATTGGCCGCGCCGGCCTGAGCGGAACAGTTCTCGACAGTACCGGACGACGCATTCCCGGCGCCCAAATCGGCGCGACCCAAATCGCAACCGGCGTCGTTCGTGAAACCATCGCTTCCTCGAACGGCACCCACGACATCCCTGAACTGCCGGTCGGTTTCTACCGCGTCGTGCGCTCCGCGAGCGGCTTTCAGCAGATTACGATCGATGGACTCGAGCAGACCGTGGGACACACACCGACCCTCGACATTACTCACCACGTCGCGGGTTTCACCCAGCAAGTGAGTGTCTCCGCGCAGACCGAAAACGGAAGCACCCCCGGCGGCCAGGTTGCCGTCGTCTCAAAAAACCGGCTGCAACACCTTGCATGGCAACCTGTTTGAGTTCCTCCGCAACGACATCTTCGACGCACGCGAGCCCATCGACACGTGCAGGACCTTCAACGTCGCCCTGGTCTCGGCAAAGCCCGGTATCGGCGCGAGGTTTGGAGGAACCATGACGAACACGCCAGCGACACCGGTGAACGCTGCCGTAAGCGCATCCAGGTCGTCATAGTCGGCTTTGAAAAGCTCCACCCCCTGCTTCTGCCAGTCTGCCGCTTTTTCGGGATTCCTTACGATCCCTCGAACCTGCTCGCCCTTTATAAGAAGGTTGCGGCAACGGCGCCGCCTGCATTCCCTGTGATTCCCATGACTGCGTACATATTGATGGTTCCTGGTTCCTATTGTCATTAGGGGTGACATCGGCCAACCGAAGCGGCATCTGTCACCGGAAGATTCGTATCAAGACATGCTACTCGGGCAGAGCGATACCGCTGAGGCGCTCACAGATTGCGAGGAGCCGATCTTGCCTTGCAACGTCGCGGGCAGCCGGAAGGGTGCCCTTCTTCCTTAGGTGATAGAAGTACTCTCCAGTGACGAGTGCCTCAGGTTGATCGCTTGCAGCAAGCCAAACCTGGGTGCGATGTGCCTCGTCCAGATCATCCGTTGCCGCGGCGCCACCCATCTTCGTCGCGACCCAGCCCGGCTCGAGTGCATTCGAGAGGACTCCAGGCCAACGTCGTGCGATACCAAAGGCGAGGAGCACATCATGTAGCTTCGTGTCGGAGTAGGCTTGTCTTCCGTCCCATGTGCGAGCCTTCCATGCCAGGTCCTCAAGGGTCGGGTCACCGTTCTGGTGAAGCATGGAGCTGAGATAGATAAGTCGCTTCGGCTTCGCGATCAGGGCTGTCAGGATGTAGGGAGCCATAGTGTTGACCGCGAAGACATGCGAGAGACCATCTTGCGTCTCGATTCGCTGCGGCTCCTTGTAGCCGACGGCAGCATTGTGGATCACGGCGTCGAACGCGCCGAGCGCATTGACCTGCTCTGCGACCTTTCGAGTCTGGCCAATTGTGCTGAGGTCGCCGACTACGACTGCCTCCGCCTTTGGGACGTTCCTCTTTGTCTCGTCGGCGCGGGCCTGGCTTCGGGCGTGCAGGACGACCCCGTGACCCTGCTCAATCAGCAGCTCCGCTGCCATCCTGCCAAGGCCATCGGCAGATCCGGTGATGAATATGCGTGCGATGGTTTTGCTCCTCCCTCTCTGGAAATGATTTGTTGTGAATGTCAGTGCTTTTCCGAACGGTCTTTCAACGTCTTCAGCCAAAGCTGATGCCCCTCATGCATAGCGTTCGGTTGCTTCTCACGGAACTGAACGGCGCCGGGACCCTTCACAACCTCTTCCGTGACGATGTGGCAACCCTCAGGGGTCCGGGTAAGGAGGAACGTGTGATAAGCATCTACTCCGTTGCCATGTCCGAACCATCCGAGGCGGCTATTCGACTCAAACTCCCACACGCGGCTTTCGATGTGGAATCCGAAGGTCTCCCAGGAGATTCGTGCGTTCTTCCGGAGTCTGTGATCGGGAGTATTCAGAACCTTGACGTCCTTCGAGTTCGGGTACCAGGAGGGCCAGGCCTCCGCATCGACGAGATTCGAGAAGGCGGTCTCGCATCCGGCTCGGATGTCGATCTCATTGTGCGCGAAGAGGTCCGCCTGCTCGGGCTCGAAGCCGCTGGGCCAATGAATCTGGTGGTTACGCAATGCGCCGTCCCCGTTGAACGTCAGTCCCCGATGTGCCGACGCCTGCGCATGACCGTTCATGCCGAATATTGCAGCACCGAGCAGCACCGCCCATGTTCTGCGAATCACCATGCTCCGCACCATCCCCTCCAGTGCTTCCAACTATCTGACTCATGGGGATTGATTCGGAACCATTCTTCGCGGCATTTAACTTATGACCGTTTAGCATAAATGCATGAGCTTCGACGACATGAGTCGTGAAGCCGCCCAGGACCAGGACGCCAGGTCGGACCGCAGTTTCGCATTGAACGCGGCCTGCGTGACTGCACCGACACCAGCACGAGCGTGCATTGATCTTATATTGTCCCGCGGAGCCGGTATTCCTGAGCCACAGCTCTCACCGCGGAGACTGACGTAATCTCACTCCGGGGAGTCCGGGCCCTTCGGCGGCAACAGCCAGAGCACCGCAACGATACCGATCAGGGCCAGAGAAGCAGCAGGCCGGTACCAGGCCATGGGTATCGCTGTGAGATAAAGCGTAACCGACGCGATCTGCTTGCCCCAGCTTGCGTGCGCGGGTGCCGCACTCTGCGACCGTATCTGAGCCCACAGCGCCATATATCCTAGCCCCGGGAAAATACTGACCGCAGCGTAAAGCGCGGTGGTAAACGACGACAGCCCCTTGACGCCGATCCAGTCCGTGGCGAACGGAAACAGCGAGAGGCAGAAGAGAAACATCAGGTTGGCCCACAAAATCCCGTGACTGACTGTCTCCACTTCTTCGAGGAGATAGTGATGGTTCACCCAGTAAATCCCGACCTGCACGAAGGTGAGCAAATAGAGAAAGATGGTAGGCAGCACCGCGCGCAAACCGGCTATGCCGTCCGGCCCCGGCACCTTCAGTTCCAGGACCATGATCGTGATGATGACCGCAATGACGCCGTCGGAGATCGCTTCCAGGCGTCCCGGACTAAGGCCGTTTCTCCTCATTTTCATATCACCGTAGCACGGAGCTGTGTTCTCACATCTTGCAGCTGCGTCACGTTCTTTGCCGGTAAAATTCCTGGCAGCGGTTTGCGTCGGTGTCGTTCGGGATATGGCAAATTGGTGCTGCGGCGGAGCAGGTGCCCGGCGCGAGATGGCACTATTGCCGGCTATTCGCCCTACGCGCGATAACGACAAATGCCGCATTCCGGGCGGCAATCTCAGACTACTTCCGCATCGCTGTGTGCTCCTGGCCGTTCTGGTAGAGGATCATCTTATGCACCTGCCCCTGTGAGTCCGGCACGAACTCCACCTCCGCGTCCACCACCGTCAGGAAGAACTTTGTCGGCGATTCTGCATACAACGGAAATTTTGGCTGACCCGTGATCTGCGTCATCAGATGATCGCCATCCAGCGTAAACGTGACGCTGACGTTGGCTGCCAGCTCGTAGCTTCCCACGTACCGCGCAAGGATCGTCGGGTCCACTTTCACTTGAGCGCGCGTCGGAGGCCGCCAGTCCGGCCAGTCGTAGGCGATTGCAATCGCACTTACCACACTGTTCGCCAGCCGCATGCCGCCCTGGGCGTTCGTCATCACGGCCGCGCCGTCGCCATTCTGATCAAAGCCTATGAACAGACTTTCATACCCCTCATTTACCCCGCCGTGCGAGAACCACTTATTCGCCGTTGTGCCCCCGAGCTGAAGCCCCAGGCCCCAGTTGCCCTTCCCCGGCGTCAGCATCTGCTGGGTCATGGTCTGAGACAACACGTGGTTGGAGTGGCCTGCCAGCGAATTCTGCACTTCCAGAATGTACCTGCACAGGTCCGACGGTGTCGTCCATAGTCCCGCCGCCGCCATCTCCGGATAGGTGTGCGGCCCGCCCGTCACCGGCGTTCGATCCACCTGATATGGCATCGCTGCGCCCTGAAGCAGTGTCGCCGGTAGCGGCTGCCCGTAGGTGCTGTGGTCCATTCCAATCGGCGCCAGCACCACATCGTGAAGAAACTGCGGGAAAGGCTTTCTCACTGTGTCCAGCACCATCTGCTGCATGATCGTGTAGCCACCGCCGGAATAGCGCCATTCCTTGCCCGGCATGCTGTCCACGCGAATCGGGCCCGTGTTGGCCGGAGCCTGGCCGTTGAGCACCTGCACCAGAGTCGGTACCGGCATTCCCGCTGCATATCCCGGAAATCCGTGGACTGTAATGCCCGCCGTATGCGTCAGCAACTCACGCAGCGTCACCACTGCGCCCGGGGCCGCCGCACTCGGCGGCAGCTTCCAGCTCGTCAGGCTGGCATTGACGTCCGTATCGAGTGCCAGCTTCCCTTCCTGCACCAGACGCAGCGCGCCCATCGCCGCAAGCGGTTTGCTGATTGACCCCGCCTGAAACAACGTTTCCGGCGTTACCGCATCACCACCGATCTGCCGCACTCCGAAACCCCGTGCCCATTCAATCCGCCCGTTGTGGACCACGGCCACGCTCACCCCCGGGACATGCAGTTCCGCCATGCGCTGCGCCAGGGTCGCGCAGGCCTTCGGTTCGCCTTGTATCAGCACAGGAGGTGGCAGGCACAACGTCACTTGCTCAATTCGCTGTGCAACCTGCTTCTCGGCAGCAGTTCCCGCCGTCTGTCCTGAAACCAGGCGTGCACCAAGCACCGCCGCCATCGCTGCTACAACCAACCGATGTTTGTGCACTCTGCCCCCTGACGCATCGCAGTATACGCGGAACCGTCCGAGGCCCCGCGCTCTGCGAGGCATCCGGCAGAAGCGATATACAGGCGCGTAGCCGCGAACCCACAAGTTTCGAAGCAGCGGAACCCTCCGTCCAGGGCAGGCCACCCACCCAACCGTCCGTGTCGGCGACCATCCGTGTTATTCAGGAGAATCACGCTTCCTGATAGGCTATGCCGGATGATTGCGGAGGCAGAACCTGTGAGAATGTCGAGATTGGCGCTGACCATCGGCCTTTTCGTTGGCCCAGCGATTCACCCGCAATCGACGCACCTTACTGCGGGACGGTCCACATCCTCCCCGCACTGCCAGGGACCTAACGGGCTCGTCGGATGGACGCTCTCGTATCGGGTTCCCGGTAGTCCCCAGGTCGGTATGCTGCCCGGCGAGCTCATTGTCTCCAGAAGGGGTCACGTTCTTCAGCGGCTCCCCGGCCACCCCTTCATCTGGGACTGGTTCTTTTGGGATGACCAATCGGTTGCAATGCTTAGTGGACCGCTCCATTCCGGTTTCGAGTGCGATCTACTCGATATACACTCCGGTAAGCTGATTGCAGGTTACAACTGTTATGATGATCCGCCAGACCACCCACCCGGCTGGGTACAACAGCTACTTAACGAGAATTCGAGCGCGAGCTCGCCGTGCGATTAGCAGTTGAACATGTCCTGGGATGAATGACCGGCATTCCGGGAGTTGCAGGTTATCAGACCGAAGCGGGCGAGGTTGTTACTGCACCAACCATGATTCGTAGAATCGTGCCTGTTCGAAGAGGGTTTCCTGGGATGAAATCCAATCGTACAGAGGCCATGCTGCTAATATCCAGGAATTCGGAGACGTCACGAAGCCTGGCGATTTTAAGACGCGATAAACTGGAGGGGACAATGCACTACCCTCGAATTCTTGCTTTGATCGATGCCGAACTGGATCGCCTCCACAGGGCTCGCCTGCTGCTGGCTTCCTCTCTGGGTTCTCCAGAGAGAGCTACGAAGAAAAAAACATCGTCAGGCGGCCGCCCGCCGAGACGTGAGATCACAAAAGCGAAACAGATCGCCCCTTCCCCGAAGGAAACAGAGGAGCCAGTTCTTCCGATCGAGGTCATCCCGCGCAAGCGGACCAGACAGGTACCTCGCAGAAGCAGGGCAGCTACTCGAACACTAACTGCTGCGCCCTTTGTAAGTCCATTAGCGGGAGTTGTCCCTTCAGGTCCTGTATTTGTCTCTGCGCGACAGGTCCAGGAACTGCATTCGGCGCGACAAACCAACCAGGCACCAGAACACGGCGATCCATCGGCTACTGACAACCTGACCCCCGAACGTCTGCGGCAGAAATGGCTCCATGGCTCTGCTTCCTGAGTGCAATCGATGCGGCGACCCGGAGCCAATCGAGGCGATCTGGGAGAACCCCTCAATTCGTGCATCATCGCGGAATTGCCCACGGACGATGCAGCGTTCTGGTCCGTTCACCGGCCAACCGTAACATTCGGCGTGAACCGATCCTTATCTCCCTATTGCGGGGCGGCGAAATCTGCCGGGTTTCCGGCCATCACTACCCGTCAGTGAGCGCATTGGCCTGAAGCTATCCAGCCAGGGACAAGCAGCCGGACCAGGCGAATTCTCCTATGGACATTGCAAAGGAATAGATGCTAGCTTCTTTGCAATATCCACAGGAGCGGTCCATGAGCGCCGAGAAATCTGAAGTTCTGCAGGGCACCCTCGATCTGATGATTCTGAAAACGCTGCATGCGCTGGGTCCACAGCATGGATTCGGAATTGCGAGGCGCATCGAGCAGATCAGCGAGCAGGTGCTGACACTGAACGAGGGCACGGTGTACACCTCACTGTTGCGACTGCAGCAGCAGGGCTGGATTGCCTCCGAGTGGGGTGTTTCAGAGAACAACCGAAAGGCGCGCTTCTATTCGATCACCAGGCGCGGAGAGAAGAGGCTGGCGGTCGAAACAGAAAATTGGGAACGGATCTCCGGGGTCATCGGCCGTGTTCTGCGCCTGGAGGGACAGAAATAATCATGACCGCCTGGATTCTTCGCACGCTTTCGAAAGTTCGCGGGCTCTTCCGGCAGAGAGAATCGAACCGCGAGTTCAGCGATGAAATCGAGGCGCACCTCGCACCTGCTGACAGAGCGATTTGTCGGACCAGGGCATGACGCGGAAGGAAGCAACCTGGGCAGCGCGACGCCAATTTGGCAATGCGGCTCTCCTGGAACAGCGCCAAAGAGAAGCACGGGCGTGGCTGTGGATCCCCACAGTCTTTAACGACGTGCGTTATGGGATGCGCATGCTGGCCAGGAGCCCTGGTGATCACGGCGATCGCGATCACGTCGCTTGCCCTTGGAATTGGCGCAAACACCGCTATCTTCACCGTCGCCAAGGCGGCGCTGTTCGATGCGCTCGCGGTTCCTCATCCGGAGCAACTGCAGCTGCTCGCCTATGCGCAGGACGACCACTCCGTGATTGCCAATGACTGGGGTGACTTCTACACCGATGCCCGGGGACGGACAGTCCTGGCGTCGTTCTCCTGGCCGGTCTACAGGGCAGACTGCAGCGCCAGAAGTCAAAGCCTCGGCGAGCTGTTCGCGTTTGCCGACCTCGACCAGTTCGAGCATCTCTCGGCGACCATCGATGGTCATGCCGAGGTGGTGACTGCAGAACTGGTCTCCGGCAATTTCTTTCAGGCCATGGGTGTCCGAACCGTTTTGGGCCGATCCATCGAGCCTGCAGACGACGCCGTGCCTGGCTCGGGAGCGGTAGCGGTCATCAGCGATTCGTTCTGGCAGCGCCACTTTGCCCGTTCACCTGACTGTCATCGGCAAGACGATCGACGTGAATCTGACACCGGTGACGATCATCGGAGTCGCGCCTCCCGGATTTACGGGCGCCTCGCACGTCCAGACGCCTCAGGATCTTTTCATGCCGATCAGCATGCAGCCGGTGATCTTTCCTCGACGAGAAGGGCTCGCTGCTGTCCGATGCGGATACCTGGTGGCTTCAGATCATGATCCGCCTGAAGCCGGGTGTCTCCGATAACCAGGCGCTGACCTCCCTGACTCTCGGCATCGATCAGGGAGTTCGCTCGACGGTGGTGGTGCCCCGCGGATCGCCACGTGCCCCCGCTTTTGCTGCTGGCGGGAGACCGGGGATGGAACTACACCGAGCAGGAGCTGGAACATCCGATGCCGCTGCTTCTGGCGATTGCCGGCCTTGTTCTGCTGCTGGCGTGCGTGAACGTGGCCAATCTTCTGCTGGCCCGTTTCTCATCGCGTCATCGGGAGATCAGCGTGCGCATGGCCATCGGCGCAGGCAGAATGCGGGTGGCACGCCAGATGCTTACGGAGAGTCTCTGCCTCGCGGCGATGGGCGGAGGCGCGGGATTGCTGCTGGGATATCTGGGCCGCAACCTGCTGCCCCGGCTGTTATCAACGTCGTGGAGTTCTCTCGCGCTCAGTCCACGATTCGACTGGCGGGTCTTTGCATTTACCGCTGCGATTTCTGTCTTCACCGGAATCGGCTTTGGCGCAGGACCCGCATGGCAGGCCGCAGGAACCAGCGCCAACTCCGGGCTGAAAGAGGGGGCAACGACGATCACGCGCCGCCGCAGAGGACTCGCCGGCAAAACACTGATCATTGTGCAGGTCTCCTTGTGCATGCTGCTGCTGGTATGCGCGGGTCTTTTCGTTCGCACGCTGGCTAATCTGGATGCAATCAATCCGGGCTTTGATAAGAAGGGCCTTTTGCTGTTCGCCATCGAGCCACCCTCGCAACGCTATCCTGCTCCGAAGAATGTAGAGACACTGCATCGCATCGAAGGCCGCATCGCAGCACTGCCTGGCGTGGAATCAGTCACACTATCGAGAGAGGCATTGCTGGCGCAAAGCGGGTCGGACAGCGACTTTGTTCCCGAGGGGCGCAAGAGGATTTCCGGCGACGAGGAGCATATCCCCTTCAACGCCGTCGGACAGAATTTCTTCGCGACGATGGGCATTCCCGTCCTGTATGGCCGCTCGTTCGATACACGCGATACATCGAATTCACCGGGCGTCGCCGTCATCAGCCGGGCGCTGGCGAAACAAGAGTTTCCCGGCAGGAACCCCATCGGTTTGTCCTTCCGGCGGGACGAAGGAGGAGAGCGCATCGAGATCATTGGGGTATGCGCAGACGCGAAGTACGCCTGGATTCGCGACGACGCGCCGCCCCTCTTCTACGTGTTGTATACGCAGCAAAAAGATGCACGGGGAAGCATGACCTATGAAGTGCGGACGGAAGGCCCTCCTCTCAATTTCGTCGCAGGAATACGCCGGGCAGTCGAGTCGGTGGACAAGGATCTGCCGCTCATTGACGTGCGCACGCAACAGCAGCAGATCGATGCGGCTCTCGCTCCGGAGCGCAGCTTCGCTACGGTGGCGAGCGGCTTCGGCATCCTCGCGGTGCTGCTTGCCAGCATCGGGGTGTACGGCGTGATCGCTGCAGGAGTGTCGCGCCGGGTCAACGAGATTGGGGTTCGGATGGCGCTCGGTGCGCGGGCAGCGCAGGTACTGCGGATGGTTCTGGGAGAAGCGCTGGGGTTGGCGCTGGCCGGGGTGGGCGCTGGACTTGTTGCAGCACTCTTTTTGACCCGTTTCCTGCGGTCCATGCTCTTTGGACTCAAGCCTGCGGACCCACTGACTTTCGCGGGTGCAGGGCTATTGCTGGTGGTAGCTGCGATGCTGGCAGGTTGGTTTCCTGCGCGCCGAGCCTCTCGGATTCAACCGATGCAGGCTTTGCGACATGAGTAGGTTGACTGTTACCCAATCGCCGAGGCTCGTTTTTTAGCCGCTCCGGCGCTGGACACCTGGTTAGCCCTGTTTCCGTCAATCGTCTGGAATTGCGGTGGACTTGGCGTAAGCTGCTGGCCATGAGATCAGGATGTTTGCTTTTCGCGGTCGCGATCAGGTCCCGGGAGCTCCGACTCACTTGTCCGGCTAAGAGTGCTCACGCGTGGCTCGCGGTCAAAATTAAACACAGGCTCTGAAGCAATCTTAAGCCGATCTTCGTTTCCTTCTGATCCAACGCGGTTCTGGTGGGGAGGTAAGGATTTGTATATAGCTCCACCCAGGACGAGTAACGGTCGCCGACTTATTCCACTCCGAACCCACCACTGCCCTCCTGTGCAGAAGATGGGCCTTGCCAGCAGCGTACTGACTAGTCCTCGTGCAGCAGCACCAGCGGATCGAGCGACAGCGCGCGCTGCGCCGGGATCCACGTCGCGACCAGCCCCAGCAGAGCCATCGCCACCACCACGCCGACCAGCACCACCGGATCACGCGGCGTGGCTCCGTAGACGATCGACGCGAGTACGCGGCTCGCCAGAATGCCCAGGACCAGCCCTGCCGCTGAGCCTACAGCGAGCAGCCGCACCGCACGCCCCAGCGCCGCCCGCAGCACCTCGCTCCGCTGAGCGCCCAGCGCAATCCGAATCCCCAGTTCCTTCAGTCTCCGGCTCACCGAATACGCCGCCATGCCGAAGACCCCGGTAATCGACAGCATCGCGCCCATCAGCCCCATGATCCCCAGCGCCACCGTCGCCACACGCGCCGGAAACAGCGCCACGCCCAGATAGTGGTTCCAGGTGTCGACGTCGGCGGGCAGCCCCGCATCCAGCTGCCGCAGCCGGCTGCGAATCGCCCGGATCAGCTGCTGCGGATCGCGGCTCGACCGCACCACCAGGTCCGTCGCCCGCGGCGGCGACTGCAGGAACGGCAGGAACATCACCGCCTCCTGATCCTCGGTCATGCTGAAGTATTTGCCATCCTCCACCACGCCCACAATCTGCACGCGCGTACCATCCTGCAGTTGCAGCGACCGCCCCACCGCGCCTGCTTCCCTGCCAAACAGCTTCCTCGCCAGCAGCTGATTCACCAGTGCCACGCGAGGCGCATTGGCGTCGTCATGCCAGGTCAGATCGCGGCCCGCCAGCAGCGCCGTGCCCGCCGCGCGAATGTACCCCGGAGACACATCGTATCGGTACGGCACCGCCGCGGCATTCTCCGTCCGCAGATCCCGCGCATCTTCCCGAAACACATGCGTGCCGAGCGCCGCTGCATAAATCAGCGGTGGGAAATTTGTCGCCAGCCCTGCAGCCTGCACCCCCGGGATGGTCTGCAGCGCTTCCACCAGGCGCTTCTCCATCGCCAGCGCGCGGTCGCCCTTATAACCGCCGGATCCCAGGTCCACGTCCACGATCATCGCGTTGCGCGGCTCAAAGCCAAAGTGGCCGTGCAGCGTCCGCACCAGTCCCCGCACCGCCACCAGCGAAGCTGTCACCAACACCGCGCATATGGCAATCTGCAGCGTCAGCAACACGTCGCGCAGCGTTACTCTGCGCCCGGTCCTGCCGCTCGGCCCCGCCTTCACCATCTCATAGGGATTTGCATGCATCACCTGCCGCACTGGCACAAGGCCAAACACCACTCCGCTCACCAGCGCAAGCACCAGCGCCACAAAATAGAGGTTCGCGTCCGGAGTCACCGGAATCTGAATCGGCGCGGAAGGAAACGGCTGCCACACACTCAGCCGCCGCAGCAGCACAATGCTCGTGGCCAGCCCCACCGCTCCCCCGGCGAGCGAAACCAGCGCGGCTTCGGTCAACAGTTGTCGCGCGATTCGATTCCGGCTCGAGCCCAGCGCCAGCCGCAGCGCCACCTCCCGCGAGCGATCCGCTGCCCGCGCCGCAAACAAGCTTCCCAGATTCGCGCATGCTGCCAGCAGGATCAGACCCGCAAGCAGCATCAACCCTGCCAGAAATGCCCTGGCCGGGCCACCGAAGACATACAGCCCCGGATGCGCCGGCGTGTAGTCGCGGTGCGGCACTTCCTTCGGGTACGTCTTCTCGAGAAATGCGCCAATCCCGTTCAGATCGGCGGCCGCCTGTGCCGGTTTTACTCCTGGCTTCAGACGCCCGAGCATCTCGAAAATCCCCTGCACGTTTGCCCGCGCGTGCAGCAAATCCTGCCCTTCGATCTGCTCCTGGTTCACGATCGGCATGAAGAATTGGGGCGATCCAAAAAGCAGGGTTCCCCCAAAGCCCTTCGGCGCCACGCCGATGATCGTGAACGGTTCCCTGCCCAGCCTTATCCTGCGCCCCACCACCCCGCGGTCTTCATGGAAACGGCTGTGCCAGTACGCCCACGTCAGCACAATGTCCGGCGCGCTGTTCGGACCGCGCTCGTCCGCGCTGTGAAAGAACCGCCCCAGACTCGGCTCCAGCCCCAGCACGTCGAAGTAGTTCCCGCTCGCCGCGTAGCCGGTTACGCCCTGCGGATCATTCCCGGTGTCCATCGCGGTGAACACCATCTTCCAGGCGGCCAGCCCTTCGAAACTGCGGTTGCGATCACGCAGATCCACATAGTCCGGATACGATTCGTAGTGCTCGATCGCCCACAGGCCTTTCGCATCCGGCACGGGCAGCGGCCGCAGCAACAACGCATTCAGGATGCCGAAGACCACCGCGTTCGCACCCACCGCCAGTGCCAGGGTCACAATCGCCGCCACCACAAAGCCCGGCGATTTGCGCAGCACCCGCAGGCTGAAGCGTAAATCCAGCAGAAGCGTCTCGAGCAGGTTGCCTCCCCGCGCCTCATGGCTCTGCTCCCCGTACTTCACGGTCCCGCCAAATTCAATTCGTGCCCGACGCTCCGCCTCTGCGCGCGTTAGTCCCGAACGCTCCAGATCGTCAGTCCGCAGCGCGATGTGCTCGCGCAGCTCTTCATTGATCTCCTCCGCACTCTCAGCGCGACGGAAGAACTTCGACCCCGCGGAACGCAACCACGCAAGCAGATTCATATCTCCTCCGCCTGTGCGGCCAGGGCCGCGCCGATGGCCGTCACCAGCCGATTCCAGTTGTCCGTCTCTTCACGCAGCCGCTTCCGCCCGGCTGCCGTCAGCTCGTAGTACTTCGCCTTGCGATTGTTCTCCGACGTCCCCCACTTCGTCTTCAACAGCCCCTGACGCACCAGCCGGAACAGCCCCGGATACAGGGCTCCCTGCTCCACCAGCAGCGCCTGCCCGGAAATCTGGGCGATGCGCAGCAGGATTCCGTAACCGTGCAGCGGTCCGAGCGATGCGGCCCTCAGGATGAGCAAATCGAGCGTGCCCGGCAGCAGCTGAGCCTGATCCGGCATGGTCCCTCCTAAAGTGATTAGGAGAGTAGCGCCGTTTTCCTAAGCTGTCAAGGAGAAATCTTCCGCCTCTTTTGCGATCCCGGCGATCCGGAGACAGTAGCGCTGATTTGATCCATCCGCGCGCCTGGGCACTCGGAGCCTGCCTACTTCTGGTTCCAGGGAAACGCAACAAAGGCGCCTACCACCGTGCCACAGCCGGTAGATTGAGGTGCAAACCCGGGAGAGTGAAAATTATCTCTCGTGCAGGCAGAGCCAGAGCCACCAGCGTAAGTAGTGCCGTCTGCCGTAAAGCTCTCCCTTCCTGCCGATCGCAAGACCTGCCAGGGGTACCGTTCCGTCGTTGCGTTCTCTGGAGATGATTTCGAAGCCAGGGCGTTCATCCGGGATTAGTCCGGACGGGTTTGGCACTTGCCGCATGGCGTCCTCCGCTGCATGATTGTCGTGTGCAGGAATTGAGCGCCGGTACAGTGCTTGGCCATTATCGGGTGACCCGTCGCCTGGGCCGGGGCGGGATGGGCGTTGTCTATGAGGCCGAAGACCAGAAGCTAGGGCGGTCTGTCGCCATCAAGATGCTGCCTGAAGCGGCACGCCGCGATCCAGCGGCGCTGGAACGTTTCTGGCGCGAAGCACGCGCTGCCTCCTCGCTGAACCATCCGGGCATCTGTACCATTCACGAGCTGAATGAGAGCGGCGATCAACCCTTCCTCGTGATGGAACTGCTGGAAGGGCAGAGCCTCGACAAGCTTGATTACGGGCGAGCCATGCCGTATCCCAGGCTTCTGGACTTCGGCGTGCAGGTGGCAGATGCACTGGATGCAGCGCATAGAAAGGGTATTCTGCACCGCGACATCAAGCCAGGT
This sequence comes from uncultured Acidobacteriota bacterium, assembly GCA_963825195.1. GTDB lineage: Bacteria > Acidobacteriota > Terriglobia > Terriglobales > Acidobacteriaceae > Palsa-343. The sequence goes on along the minus strand of CAWGSD010000001.1, from coordinate 1,573,714 downwards.
AATATCTTCGTGTCGCCGTCCGGGCAAGCGAAAATTCTGGATTTCGGCCTCGCCAAGTTCGAAGATGCACACTCGCATCTTGCCAGCACGCTCGGCAACGACGGTAACGAGACGGCGGTGGCGGGCGTGTTTCCGCGACAACTGTTGACCAGCCCCGGATCGACGCTTGGCACGATTGCCTATATGTCTCCCGAACAGGCGCGGGGCGAAACGCTGGATGCACGCAGCGATGTTTTTTCGCTGGGCGTGGTGTTATATGAGCTTGCGACCGGACGGCATCCTTTTATCGGCTCCACCACGGCGGTGACGTTCGATCGCATTCTGAACGCCGCACCTGCTGCCCCGATTTCCGTCAATCCCGAACTGCCGCTTGATTTTGAGGCAGTACTGAACAAGGCTTTGGAAAAGGATCGGGAAATACGGTGTCAGTCGGCGGCAGAGCTGCGCGCCGACCTTAAGCGATTGCAGCGCAGGAGCAGCGAGGGCCACGCGGGCCGACCAATTCCCCCCGATGCCGGTATGCGGGTCGGGATCGCTCCCCCTCCGGCACATAAATCGCGAACGCTGGCCGCCGCATTGATCGTGCTGGTCGTTGTAGTAACAGCAGGCCTGTTGGCCTGGCGGCTGTGGCCACGCGCGCTGCCGTTTTCTTCGATGTCTGTAAGCCAGATTACGAATACGGGGACCCTGGAAAGAGTTGCGCTTTCCGGCGATGGCAAATTTCTTGCCGAGGTCAAGAATGACGCCGGACAGAGAACCGTCTGGATACGCAACCTGGCGACCAATACGGACACGCAGATTCTAAGTGCTTTTCCCAGTCAGTATCTTGGGTTAACTTTCTCCCCGGACGCGAACTACCTTTATTTCACGCGGGACACACCCGACAACGGTCTTGTGAGCCGGATATACACGATGCCGGTCTTTGGCGGTACACCGCGGCAGATCGTCCTCGATGTGGACAGCGCGCCCAGCCTGTCGCCAGACGGCAGTCGGTTTGTGTATCTGCGATGGACGCCAGACCGCAAGGATCAATATTCGGAAATTCACATCGCAGATAAGGACGGCAGTAACGACCAACTGCTCTACACTTCCATCGACAAAGCTGAAGCCCCAGTCTGGTCGCCGCGGGGAAACGAGATCGCATGGATTGAAGTGACCGGGACCACCGCCGCAGTCGTTAAGATCCTGGACAGGAATTCGAAAAGGGTAAAGACCATCGCTCAGCCGAGGGGAGCCGCCTTCGACCGTAAGGATCAGGGCTACTCCGATCTGGCCTGGTTGGCCGACGGCAGGCATCTTCTCATCCTTTATTCCAGGGCGCACTCCGACCGTGAGCAAATCGGCATTTTGGACATCGCTGGCAACGGCTTCCATACGCTGACGAATGATGTGAATGCCTACAGCCAGCTTGCGATCACTGCCGACGGAATGACTTTGGCGACAGTGCTGACAGATGTGGACTCGAGCCTGGCGTATTACAACGGAGATGGCGGGAAGATGATTTCCAGTACGCCGCTACGCATTACTCCGACCTCGTTGGCATGGGCGGATGAAGACCGCTTGTTCCTGATCACTCGCAACATAGGTATCAGTCAGGTGGAGCGCACAGCCGGGACTGTTCAGCCGATGGATACCGGAGATCTGGTTGTTGGCCGATACATCAACACCTGCCAGGATGGTCACGTTTTATTCACCGCAATTCCCGGGAACGGAGGAGAGCCGCGCCTGTTTCGCATGAATGGGGACGGGAGTGAAATCACCCAGCTGACCAGCGCCGGTACCGTGCGCGCTCCCTTTTGCGCGCCGGATAGCCAGAAGGCCTACTTCACCGTCAGGGATGAAGCGGATACTTTACTGGCCGCCTTATGGTCCGTGCCGCTGGCGGGGGGAACCCCACGGAAGGAGTTTGAGGCTCACACGTTCGGCAGCTTTCTACTCACTCGCAACGCAAAGTTCGTTGCATTGACTTTGGCCCACAATCTCGGCGAATCCATCGAGGTTGTGGACCTTACCTCCCTTCTGATTGTGCATCGGCTTTCACTGGATGCGAGATATTCCGAAGGCGCCTCCCCATTTTTTTCTCCCGATGGGAAAGCTATTGTTGATGGCGCCCTCTCCAGGAGTGGCAACGCGCTTCGGTACCATCCGATTGATGGCTCGCCGGCGCACTTTATGACCGAACCAACGCGCAATACAATTACTGATTTCGCCTGGTCGCCGTCGGGCAGTAAGCTGGGCGTACTGCAATTGAGGACGAGCTCGGATGTGGTGTTAATTACTGACCTTGCGGGAAAGAAACAGCTTTAACGGCGGAGGCTGAAGAGGCGGAGGGCCATGGTGAGGTTCAAGTCCGGGGCACTTTGCAACCTGCGCACGGTAGCTGGAAAGTCGCGTCACACTCACTAATCTCGACATCCGGAAGAATACTTAGTAGAAACCTTCTTCGACCAGACAAACAAATCGATCCAGCCTTCGGCAGTAAGGCGTTGCGTACTGCCGCCAGATCGATGTGGAAGTAGCCAATCGTGAAGAGGTTGGCCCTCAGGGCCTCCTTTCTTCCTCCTGACAAGAATGCACCATCAATGCCGGGACGGAACAGCGAGTCATTTGTCTCGGTGTTAGTGTCCGCGAGCTAAGCAGAGAAGGATCGGATGAGGTTTAGATAGTGTTCAGCGCTGTCTAACTGCTCTGCGCCGGCTTCGACCTTGAAGCGACTTTGCAGTCCGGCTGCCGCATAGACGTCCCGGGTCCAGCGATAGGCTTGCTGCGCGGAGTCCTCATCCACATCCTTCTTCATTGCATCTGCAGGATAGATCAGGACCAGAGGGCGGCTGGCGATGGCGGCGGCTACCTGGGGCAGATCGAAGTGCAGAAGCATGTCGGGTACGAAGACGTCAGCGCCATAAAGATAACGATCCGACTGCGCCAGGCTGCGACAGGAGAGAAGGCTTCGGACGGAGATGAGGGAGCCGATACGCGGATCGAGAGCCGCAGCATAGAGACACCAAAGACCTCCAGTTCCCTTCCCTATAACATGCACATTTCCAGCGTCGGCCTCCTGACGGGTCGCGATGTAGTCCACGGCGCGCACGACGTCCTGAACCCGCATTCCCAGAAGAGACTGGTCCATGGACCACGCCATATAAGACATGGCCGTCTCCACGTCGAAGAGCTGGCTGAATTTGTTGGTTGCGATCGATTGCGGCGGGTGAGAGGGCCGGGTTTCTCCGATTCCGCGAACGTCCACCGCCACGACCAGGTTTCCCGCGAGGGCCAGCGTCTGGAGCATGCCGTGTGTAAGGCCCGCACCTTCCGCTCCTTCGAACTCCATACCTTCCGTTTCCATTCCTTCGTCGGTTACATAGAGGATGGCTGGTAAGTTGCGCGTGCTTTGGTCGGGAACATAGACCCAGGCAGGAATGTAGATACCAGGCTCGGAGAGGAACTGGATCTTTTCTATTCGATAGCCATCGCGAGCTGTCGTGACGATGGGGCGCACGCCGAGAGGCTCGCTGGAGTGGCGATAGCGCAGGAGCTCGCGAATGCTTCCTCGAATCCGGCTCTGCCACGCTTCGCGCTCCTCCCGGGAGGTTGGCACAGGAGGCAGCGGGGGGAGTTCGGCCTGCTTCTTTGCGATGACAGAGAAAATGCCGAGACCCTTTCCGGAATAGCGGATCGAGCCGTCGGCTGTGCAGTACAGGAGTTGCTCAGCCTCAATCTCAAAGTGAGGCTCTGTCTGCGGGCCTGGCCGATTGTAGAACCATCGGGAGAACCAGTCGACGGTGGCGAGCCTCAGCTTCGGAGTCCAGGAGTGAGGATCGTCGGCCGAGACCGTCGCAAACTTTTCCGGAACACCGAGTTGCCGATAGCGGGCGCGAATGGCCTCGACTGCCTGATCAAAGGCCGGGCCGTATTGCTCAACGCCGGCGAGCAGCGGCCGTGGAGCTATCGCGGCATGCAGATCGACATTGTCGATGCCGAGGAGCGCCGCGGGAAAGAGGTTTTGCTCCACATCCGGCTCGCCGACCGGCTGCCACGGTGCGATCTTCTGCGGCCAGCGATTGGCGGTTCCACCCTCGAGGATAGCCGCGCACTGGATTCTGTCATCAACGACGCTCATGAACTTCGTGAGCGTCCCGCCGCCGGAATGACCGGCACAACCGATCTTTCGGGGATCCACCTCCGGTCGCGTCAGCAGGTAATCGACAGCCCGCACGCCATCCCACACGAGGTATTGGGTAAGATTCTCCCCGAGAAGCAGCAGAAGCTGGCCAGGCATGGAATGCTCGTAGACGGAATCGGCAGATACTTCCGTGACGCCGTTCGCCGGATTCCAGTACTGACGGCGCTCTCCCTGGCCGATCGGGTCCCAGCTGAATACGACAAAGCCGCTTTTTACGAGACTGAGATGGGCAGCCTGATACTGCGGCAGCATGCGTGCGAGGGGATAGTGCCCACAGGGCGAAACGATTCCGGGAAACGGCCCGGCGCCCGACGTGGGGATATAGAGGTTGCCGGGAACCCAGAAATCGGTCCGGCTGCGGAACAGAATATTCTCGATCCGATAGCCATCGCGTTCTGTAACCCGGACGGTGACAGAATCGAGGGCGCTCCGCTGTGGGAAGGTCCCCAGCATCTGAAGAACCTTCTCACGAACCCACGCGTTGCGCGCCTGCAGCTCGGCGGCCGTCCTCAGGACCGCGCGCTTTCGGTCCCAGCTTGCGGCAAGACTGTTCAGCTTCCCGGTTAAGTAAGCAATTAACATATCCGGGAACTGCTCGCTGTAAGCAGGAGGTACGCCCGCGCCGCGGTTGCCTGATTCCGACGGGATGGCGGCCCCGGCAGCCATCCGCTGCAGAGCGGGAGCGATGACAGCTCCGCTGGTTGCGACTAAAAACTCTCTTCGATTCATGGCTTACCCGCGTCCGCCGGGAAGCCATCGTCCTCGCTTCCCGACTTCGATCGATCATTTGTCTGCGCAGATAGCTACCAACTCACTGCGGCCACAGCGTAGGCGCCGATGGCGGGAACAGTGGAGACAACATACTGCCCCTGCATCCGGAAATTCACCTCCGAGGAATTCTCCGAGTCCGCGGCATATAGCCGAACCGAACGCACAGAACTGCCCTCGGGAACCGCACATTTCACCTCACTGCCCTTAATGGAAGGGACATTTTTGGTGTTGTAGTTCACAAGATGGACAATTCTCCGCTGCTTCTGCGGTTGTTCCACGAGATTAGCCACCAGATATTCGGGACCGGACACCTGAAGCGGTACGTCGCCCCGGGATGTCCAGTCGACGGCGTCAATCACCTGCTTCCAGTTCCGGGGACGTTTCCAGAAGGCGGTGCCGACGCTGAAGTACGGCTCCGACGGAGGGAGTGGGCCGTCGAACTCGAGGCCAGGAATATAGACCGACCGGCCCTGGCCAAATTCCCTTCGCGATGGCACCCCGGCAGAAACCGTGACAGCGGCGACGCTCTCCTCGTATGCGGGTGCAGGACCCTGATTATCGATGACGTCTGAGAGGCCGGGCTTGACTCTGAGCCGGCGCCAAAGGTCGTAGAGGCCGGCCTGCTCAGTAGCGATCAGCCCACCGCCAGCATGGACGTAGGCGCGAATTGAGGTAAGCTGATCATCCGACAGGCACTCCGAATCAGGCAGGATGAGAACCTTGCACGCAGCGGGCGACAACTGATTCAGATCCTCGTCGAAGACCAGGCGGAAGGGTACATTTGCCTGGATCAGCGACTGTTCGACAAGAATCGTACTGAGCTGAGTTCGGGAGTTATAGTAGGTCAGCGAGGGGTAGGAACGGAGGACAGCCACGGATGCCAAATCCGTTGTTCCCAGGTACAGGTCCCGGTTCTTCCGGTAAAAGGCGATGTATTTGAGCATGACGGGAGTCAGCGGGCTCTCGCCCGCGAAGCCGATTGTCTGATTGAACGCGAGGCACTCCCCAATTGCTGCTTCATCATCCGCGGTGTAGGTCAATGCAACATTCTGATATCTGCGGGCTAACTTATAAGTTCGGATCGTCGAGATAAGGCGGCCGTCGGGCAGGAAATTCGGTTGAGTCGGCTCCTCCGCCCAGAAAGACTGGCTATGTACCAGCAGCCGCGAGTGGTCAACACCGCGGTACCACGGGAAGTTGGAACCGTCGATACCTCCCGGATTGATCTCCACGACCACTTCGGGGTTGAGGGATCTGATTTCAACCGCCATCTGCTCCAAAGCACCCGCCATCATCTGACAGCGATAGTCAATCCACTCCTGAAACGCCGGATCGAAGATAATATTCATCTTCTCCGGAGGATTCCACTTATTCCAGAGAGGCGGATTGACATAGCTCACGTCCTCGAATCCGAACCTCTCCCTCCGCTGCGCCGGAGAATACTTCGTCCGGAGGCGGTTGCGAAAGCCTGCCTTGCAGGCGTCGCAGTGGCACGAATCGGGCTCAGCGTTGAGGTCGAAGTTATCGAAGTGGATGAAGTCCGTCTTCACCTCCTGGATGGCATAACGGACGATCTTCTTTACATAATCGAGATATTGCTGATTGGAAAAACAGGGGCGATAGCGGTAAGACTGCTGGTACCCATAGGTGAGCATGACAGGCTGTCCCAGCGCGTCGCACTGAACCCAGCCCTGAGCACGAGGTTCTTCGACAAAAAAGGTTTCGTACATCAACGTATTCCACTGAATGTACGTATCCACCTTCATACCGTAGCCGTGGGCAATCGCAGCAGCTTTGACGGTATCCTCCATCTCAGGCTTTTCGGCAGCCATGCCGAAGCCTTTATAGAGGTGCGTGTGGAAGACCTCAACGCCCTGATCCCGGAGCTGCCGGATCAGTTCTTCGCTCTGCGCCTTTTCGTAAGTGGCGCGGGCGTCGAGGCTCTGACCGCCGCGGCGCACGACGAAGAGATACGGCTCATGCGAACCGCCCGCGTCGATCAGCCCATTTCGAATCCACGCACCCTGAGGGGGAGTGCCGGCTGCCTCTGCAGGCGCTCCATATGCATAGAGTCCGCCCACGCCAACCTTAGCCGCGGCAATTCCCCCAATTACACCACCTACAAACTCCCTGCGGTTCATCATCCACTCCTTCCCCAGGATCATTCAGAACGTTCCACGCCGAGAATCGCATTCCTGCGCTCTGGCCGGCTGCCGGCTACAGCACCGGCCAATCCCCTGAGCTGCAACCGAACGCCAGGCCGTTCCCTTCTCCCGCGTTCTTCGATTCCCCTTCAAAGAGCGGGGAACATGCCGTATAGGTCGCCGTAATATCATCCCAGTTCCATCGGATAGTACGAGCAGGCAGCTGGTGCGCCGCGGCATATTGATTTCTGGCTGCAAGGATTGCATTGACCCATTCGCCAAATGCGAGAATCTTCTCACGGTAGACGAGATAGCTCAGGTCCACGGTTCTGTCCGCCAGGTGGTCCTTAACATCGTCCAGCTCAAAGAGAAAATGGCGGCCGTTTGCATCCGCAGTGCGGGGAAACGAGACCTCATCCCAGGTGTCGACTGCGTTCTGCAGGACCTGATTGCGCTGTCTCCAGATCGAACCTGCTACGTCCAGCGCCGAATCCACATCGCTGAGGGCGCGTGCGGGGTCCTGACCGCTCGCGCGAGCCGCCGATGTAAGGAGAGAATCCATATTGTGGATACCGGCGATCATGTCGAAACCCTGACGATAGAGGTTGGCGACCGACAGGTATACTTCCAGGTTGTATCGATTGAACTGCACGGCGCGGATGTTTTCCGCAAGCATTCCACGCAGGGTATCATTCTCTCGGACCGCCTCGGCAGCGAGAGTCAGGCGGGCAGCATTATCGTTCGACCAAGTGGAGTTATAGGAAAGATTGCCATCGGGCACAGGCGGCAGAGGAAGCGTCTGATCTTTAGCCGGGCGGCGAGGATTATAAATTTTGCCGTATGCACCGCCCCAGATCGGCTTGCGCACCGTGGAATTGACTGACTCCCAGCTATCTCCCCATGCCTGATCCTGTTCGCTCATCAACTGGTAGATCCGGTGCATGCCAGCGGCGCCCGTCCCATAGAACAAGCTGTAGAACTCGTCTTCCACCTCGGGCACGTTGGGTGCTCCGGGATGCCATCCGGCATCGGCGCCCACGATATGCCCCAGCCAGAAGGTTTCCGGGTTAATTCCCTTATCGCCCCACCCTGAAGTCACCTCACCAATCACATCGGCATCCAGGCGCGACGGCTGAAAGGAGATCTTATCCATGATTTCGGCCAGCAGATCCGAGACTCCGCCGTTGCCACGGTGAAGACGCTGGGCCGCCGGCAAAGCAAAATAACCAGGGAAGAGGCTGCTGTTGCCATCATTGATGTATTGCGTGGAAAGGATCTGCTGCATGCCGTGCTGACGGGCCTGCTGATCCAGCTCCGCGCGGTCGGGTCCATAGAAAATGCCGACGAGGTGCGGGGAAAGTGAGGGCACATCGCCGGGCTTGAGAGGAAACGCGCCCCAGAACATAACGGTGCGTCCCTGATCGTGGAGAGAATCTCCTGCTCTATCTATAAAGTCGGTAAAGAGCCGCCCGTCAGAGCCAAGCTTCTTTGCAAGGTCCGCTTCGTCGCACTGTGAGTTGTGTGCCAGTCCCATGTAATAGGGCTCATCCATGGATATGTAGAAGTACTTCCCGCCTCTGCTCGCATCCATAAGATCCTGATACATACCCCAGAGCAGTTTGTAAGTTCCGGGATTAGTCAGGCACATCTCGTAGTTATTATCGGGAAAGGCGCGCAGGCTGGAGTACTCCGGGTGCTTGAGGATGAAGGATACGTGAGACGGCCCATCCGCATACGGGATGAGCTGTACATGGTAACGCAGGCTGTAGTCGGTAAGGTCCTGAAGTTCCGCGGGGGAAAGGGCATCGGGCTCGACCACTGCGGGCGCGCTCTTATATTGGAAGTGGCCGCTCAGCTTGAGTTCAAAACCATTAATCTTGAAGAATGCAGCCTGCCTTATCTCTCGTTTGAGTTCGTCGACGATGTTCCAGACGATGGTTATCATCCCAGAACATCAGCCGCAGGCGAAGATCAGGCCAGTCTTCGATACTGCCCTCGGGAAGACGCAGGCTTCCCGAACTGCGCTTCAACAGCTGAATGAGAGTCTCCACCCCATAGAAGAGGCCGGTTGAGGTGTTGCCGGTAATGGTGATGGCATCGCGATGCAGATCGATTCGGTACGCCTGTTCTTCCAGGGCACTCTTGTCACGATCGAGCGACTTGTCCGATCTGCACGCTGCCGCGGACTATGCGTAAGGTGACCGTGCCGGCTGGTTTTCCGGCTGCCCCCAGGGTGAGATTGAAACGACCCGCGAGCTCCTGCGCGCAATGTCTCCACAGCAACGTCGTTCGGGAGACACACTCGCATCCACTTTCAGTTGCCATTCCTGATTGAACGCAAAGTCCCGGCTCTCCCAGAGAGACTCGCTGGGGCTGCGGAATAACCGTGTAGCCACGCGCGTAGAGGGGAGAGACGGTTTGCGCCATTCCACAGCGGAAGAGAGCTCCAAGAATGACAGCAACGACCCAGGCTCGCACGGATTGATTCCTTTCGCGTGTGTGTTGACTACAGGGTATGGTTGGGCTGGAGGCCAGCGAGGACCCGCTGACCTCCAGGCTGAGGCTACCAGCTCAGTTTAAGGGCCAGCTGGACCTGTCTTCCGGTCTGGGAAGCCGTCGATGTAATTTGTCCGAACGAGCTCGGAGGTAGCGGTGGAGTTTGGATTAGCGAAGTTCACCTGATTGAAGGTGTTGAAGGTTTCAAGCCTGAACTGGAGGTTGAAGGACTCCGGAAGAGTGATGTCCTTGAGAGCCGCCGCATCCGTATCGGCATAAGCTGGTCCACTGATCATTCCCGGTCCGGCATTACCGTAGGTTCCAAGCGGGACGAGATTCGGCGCGACGAAAGCGCCGGTATTAAAGAAGCGGCCCGCCTCGGAGGCTCTGTTCGGGTGACTGATTCGGATAGAGGAGGCGCCGGCACCCGGCTGAAGCTGGGCGTACTGCAGACCTCCAGTACCGTCTACGGCGACATCCTGACCCATGTAGAAGTTGATGGGGAGTCCACTCTCCACGGTTTGAATCGCGGAGACCGTCCATCCGCCCAGGACGCCGTTAGCAATGCTGTTCCTGAAGTGCCCGGGAACCTTGTAGAGCCACGACGCCACAAACGAGTTCAGCCTGTCGCTGGCATCTCTTCCATATCCTTCGTAGATATTGAAGGGATCGGGAAGCTGCGGGTTGTAGTTATTGGTTGAATCCATGTCGAGCGATTTGGCCCGTGTGTAGTTAGCGAGGATTGTGGAGCCGTGACCGAAGCGCTTGGTGCCCTGAATCTGGAGGGCGTTGTAGTGACTGATCGCATAATTCATCATGGTGACGTTGGTGGGCCCGAGAATACCAGGCTCATAGGTCACGCGATCGTTGACATTGCTCTCAGAGGGCGCGGCGCCGGTGATGGGATCGACAATGAAGCGGGCGGGATTGTTGGGAACACGGCCGTGAATCTGGCTTCCTGTGTTGCCGACGTACGATATCTCGATTTCAGCGCTGGGAGTGATCTGTCTCTGGATAGAAAGATCGTATTCCTGATAATAAGGAAGCCGGAGGGAGGTGCTGATGCCAAGCATGCCGGAAATCGGCAGCGGAAAGAGCGAGCAGTTGTAATACGGGAAGGCGGCAATTTGCGTACAACCGAACTTTCCGCTTACCGTAGTGGGCGGATTCGCCTGTCCGGTAGAGGTGATGGGGTTGGCGACATCGCCGCGGTAGGCATCGAGGGTGCCGGAGTAGGGTGGATTTTCCTGCGCGACCTCGTTGGCATTGATCGAGTTATAGAAGACGCCGTAGCCGCCGCGAACGCTGGTTCTGCCATCTCCGAATACGTCCCACGCGAAGCCCAGGCGCGGAGCGAAGTTGCTCAGGTTGGCAGGGGCGATTCCTTTGCTGATGCCTCGGTCTCCCGGAAAGACGATGCCTGGAGGCGCGGTGGGGTCAACCTTCGACTGTGCGCCCGGGACAAAGGTGTCGAGTTCGTTGTTCTGAGCCTTCCACTGCAGGAAGGGCTCGTAGCGCAGGCCGTAGGTGAGAATGAGCCGGGGACTCATGCGGAACTGGTCCTGGGCATAAAAGGAGTTAAAGGCCGTGCGGTCGTCATCGGTGCGAAGACCGAAGTCGATGACCGCGGTGTCGTAGGCTCCGAGCATGAAGTCGGCGACTGGGTTCCCGCTGCGCACACCGCTGAAAGAGAAGCTGGGCGGCGCAATGAACTGCTGATTAAAGTGGAGCTTCAGGACCTCGAAGCCGAACTTATAAGTATGGCGCCCCCTCTGCCAGGAGAGATTGTCCGCGAACTGGTAGTTGATGCCCGAGAAGGAGACAGGACCGCTGGAGCCGAGGGTGAAGTTATCTGCGACATTGATGACAACCCCCGGTTGGGTATATTGCGGCATATTGATTCCCAGGGAGGTATTGGAAATTGCAGGTTCCGTTTCGCTGGAGGTGGTGTTAAGGACCGCGAAGGTGGCCTGATTGATCAGATTTGCGTTGATCGTAAAGATATCGTTGATGACGCCGCTCTGCGTTTTGACAGCATAGTTTTCGTTTCCGTATCCGGCGATGTTTTCGTCACCGAAGGGAGCCGAGTAGGTAGTCTGCCCCTGATAGTAGTGACCGTAAATAAGATTCCGGGCACTTTGGTTCCAGTCGATGCGGACGCTGCCGGTGTTATCCAGGATGGGGCTGGAGGCGAGAGACACGACCGTGCCCGATGCAGATTGCGGAACGTACTTCAGCACATTGGTGGCGACCGGGCTGATGCAGCCTGGCGCGATGACGTTGCGGGAGACGCAGGGGTTGCCGCTTGCATCCGTCAAGGGGAGTCCAGTGACGGGGTTGGTCGGGTCGGTGAGGTTTCCGCTGATTCCGGTGAAATTCCCGGACCGTTCGGCCGCGCTGGGAACCAGCGCCTGGACGCTTTCCGCCTGACCGTGGTCGGTCAGCCCCTGGTAGGAGGCGAAGAAGAAGGCTTTTCTTCTGACGATCGGGCCGCCGATGGCAGCGCCGAACTGATTCTGCTTCTCAGCCGGGACGCTGGGAGCGAAATAATCTCTGGCATTCAGATCGTTATTCCTGAGAAATTCCCAGGCCCCGCCGTGGAACGAGTCGGTTCCGGCTTTGGAGACGACCTCGATCTGAGCACCTGAGTTATGGCCGTATTCGGCGGTGAAGTTTGAGGTCAGCATACGGAACTGAGCGAGCGCGTCGGGCGGCGGAAAGTTGAGACCCGTGTTGCGCGAAGGGTTGTTGAAATAAGCTCCGTCGAAGGTATAGACGGTGGCGTTGGGCAGGCTCCCGTTCACGTTCATCTCGGGACCGCTGCGCGCATTGCTCATGGTTTGGGGCGCGCTCACGCTGGTGACCCCCGGCAGGATGGCCGCGAGGCTCATGCTGTTGCGCCCGTTGAGAGGCAGATCCACGACGCGGCGGTCGTCAACCAGACCGGTCAACGTATTCGAAGTGGTATCGACAAGGGGCACGGTGCTGGTGACCTGAACTTCACTCTGCACAGCACCGACCGTCAACTCCGCGTCGGCGCGTGCGTTCTGCGATACCGTCAGTTCAATGTCCGAGCGCACCTCCGTCGTGAAGCCTTTGGCCCGGAAAGTGATGGTGTAATGGCCCGGCGGCATAGCAACGAAGTTGTAGAAGCCCTGCGCGTCGGTCTGCGCCGTGCGGGTGGTCTGCTGCTCAGACATCACGGCCGTGACGGAGGTGTTTGGAATTACGGCCCCGCTCGCATCGTGAACATAGCCGGAGATGGTTCCGACGGCCTGGGCGGAGAGCACGGGGACAGCAACGAGGACGGTGACGAGCAGCAAAATCATCTGCAACAGCGGGCGGGACGATCTGGGGCATTGTTTGGATCGCCGGCCTACAGGACGGGAAAATTTTCCGTAATCTGGCATACATTTCCTCTACAATGCTGAATTTCGACACACGCGACCGCAATTCACGGGCGCCCCGTGGGCGTCCGTTTGGGGATCAACAGTTGTCGTTTTGTTATGCATGATATTGATTTGTTACGTAATGGAAATAGACCATGGTTTACGAAAGGCCGTCAAGGTGCGACTCGACCGAATTTGCGGAAAATTGCTCAGATTCCAGCAAATTATGCCGGCAGTGCCACGGGGCGAAGGGCGCAGGCGATGCCATACCGAGCCTGATTTCGATTCGGGTTTATGCAGATAACTGGCTTATATTCTTACCGTTACGAATTTCGAGGCGACCAGAGCAGTTGAAACTTCTTCAAATCGCGACTATAGTTACCCAGCAAACGTACATTCGAAAGAAAAAGATAGTCTTCCCCATCCAATGTGCAGTCTTGCAATGAACCGGTGCTACCGCCTGCGCAATCCGTTCCCGCACGGGCAACCTCCCCTTGTGCTGAGAGCAGGAACGGCACATCATCAACACGAAAGGGTTTGGAATGAAGGAGATTACCCGTCGAGACTTTCTGGGCACAGCAGCAGGAACGGCTGTGGCCACCGCGGTCATCGGACGCACGGCATGGATTCCCGATGCTGCCGCGCAGGTTCAAACCGGAGTTCGCGAAGCTCACCGGGCGATTGGCGGGGCAGAGCCCGGGAGTTTGGAATCTGCAATTTTTCCCAAACCTCAGGAAATTTCCGCAACGGAATCCAACTTCACTGTCGACCGTGACGTGCGGATCCTGGTACCCGCGCAGGCATCGGCGGACGACTACTTTCTTGCGCGGAGCCTGGCCAATGAGCTGGGAGATCGGTTCGATGTGCATCCCCGAATCGAGCCGGCGAGCAGCCTGGACCCTGCGGCGCGGTCGATTGTGCTGGGTTCGCTCGAGAATCCCCTCGTTCAGCAGTGCTGTGCGCAGATGGGGCTGTCGGGGGAGGGGCAGATTCCTGGTCCGGAAGGATACGTTCTGCGAGCCAACAAAAACCTGGTCCTGGTCGCCGGCAGAGATGATCGAGGGGCATTCTGGGGGATGCAGTCTCTTCGACAGCTGCTGTTGCTGGAGAACAACCAGCTGGTGATTCGGGGGGCACAGATCCGGGACTGGCCGGACAAGCAGTTTCGCGGCGTCTATCTGTATCTTCCCGGCCGCGACAATATTCCGTATTTCAAGCGTTTCGTGCGCGACTTCATGGCGCTCTACAAATACAACACGCTGATTATGGAAATGGGCTGCAGTATGCGCCTGGATCGCCATCCCGAGCTGAATTCCGGCTGGGTGGAATTTGCCCGCGACTGCAATTACAGCTGCCGCAATTACCCTCCCGGCCCTTTCCACAATCTGGAGCAAAACTCGTCGCACCAGGATACGGCGGACGGGGGCTTTCTCGAGAAGGATGAGGTGGCCGATTTGGCCCGCTGGGTCGAGAAGCACCACATCGAGCTGATCCCGGAAATCGCCTCCTTCACGCACAGTTACTATCTGCTGACAAAGCACAAAGATCTTGCCGCCGTGCCGGAGAATAAGTGGCCCGATATCTATTGCCCGTCTAACCCGGGCTCCTATTCACTGACTTTCGATGTGTACGACGAGTACATCGAACTGCTGCGACCGAAGATGGTTCACATTGGGCATGACGAGCTCTTTCTTCCGGTTGGACTTTCTCCTGCCTGCGCGGATGAGGATATCGGCGAGCTGTTCGGACAGGATGTGAAGAAGGTTCACGACTATCTCGCCTCGCGCGGCGTCAAAACAGCGCTGTGGGGCGACATGCTGCTGGAATCGGTGCGGGGACGCGGGCTTCGCAGACACACCGCACCCGACGGATTGGTCTACTCCACTCCGGGCGGCCTGACGCCGGATCAGGTGGAAAGGCTGATCCCGAAAGACTGCCTGATCTTCAACTGGTTCTGGAGAGAAGATGCGAAGCAGCAGGGCGGCAACGCGAAGCTGAATGAAGAGACGCTGGACAGGATGGGCTTCCAGCAGGTGTACGGAAATTTCGAGCCTACGATCACCAGTTATGAGACGCGGAAGAAGCGGACCACGCTGCTGGGCGGCGCGCCGTCGGCGTGGTTCGCAACGAACGAAATGGGTTTTGGGAAAGAGCTGATGGGCTCATTCCTGGGCTGCAGCAGCATTCTCTGGACTGGCCAGGTGACGGAGGAAATGGAATTGTCGGCGCGGATACAGACAATGATCCCCTCGACCCGACTGCGTCTCAGCGGCATAACTCCGCCAAGCCAGACAGAATCCCGGATTGAGCCGCTGGATATTTCGGGAAGCTTCAATGCCCGGAGTCAGATGCCGGGGCTGGATACGGGCTGGAGCGCGATGAGGACGGGAACGGTGCAATCCGGCGCGATTCCGTTCGATCTGAAGCAGGTGAACGGGAAGCAGGCGATCGTGGTGGGAACGGACGGAAAGCAGCCGTCAGGGCTGCCAAAGGCGGTTTCCGGAATTACTGTTGGCGCTGCTCCAACGAGCCTGATCTTTCTTCACGCTGCAGCGAAGCCGGCTTCGAACAAAGAGAGTTTTCGCCTGATGTGGGACCAGGAGGACACGGCCGATCTGCTTGGATGGTACGAGGTGGTCTACGAGGACGGTTATATCACCACTATCCCAATCCGCTACGGTCTGAACATTCTCGAATGGAACTGGGGACAGCACCCCCCGTCCGCGCGCAACCAGGCAGGTTACTGCTACGGCGCGGATGCAGTTGCAGTGGGCGAGGCAAATCGTGGGATCACGTTCTTCGCTTTCGAGTGGATCAATCCGCGCCTGGGCAAGGTGGTGCGCGAGATTCGAATGAACGGAACGGCAGGATTTCGAGGAGCACCGAATGGCTTTATCAACGACTGGGGCCCGGTGATCGAAAGCAATGCGGTCATTCTGAAAGCCGTGAGCATCGTTCACAAGCGAGTCTGAGCTTACCAATGATTGGAAAGCCGGAGCGGCGGCCGATGTTCGTTGAGTCCGACAGAAACCACGGTGCGGGAAATTTCGACCGTGTGATTCGAACAGCATCATTCGAGCCACACGGGCCCGCGGGAAGCAGAGCAGTCTCCGCCTCTCGCGAGCTATGCAATATTCGTCGAGTTATATGTTGCCTTCAACAGCAGATCGGGATTCCAAAACCAGGCAGGTCGAGAAACTTAGCCGAGCCCGTTTCATTCAACGAGGCAGCTCAACAGGAGGCAGTGTGAACGTCAGCACGAGCCGTACGAACGGCGCACGACGTTTTGGATTCAGGCTATCGATGGGGCGCCGGCGTTGGGCCGCGCGCGGAATATGGGCGCTCGCTGCCCTGGTAAGCCTCGTGGCAGGGGGCGAAGTTCGTGCATTCGCCGGTGACACTCCGCCGGCTGGGGCACAGGTGCGGGTACGAGAGAACCTGGACGCGGGATGGCTATTCGAGCGGCAAGTGCACGGCAGTGGAGCGCTGGGCTCGTTCGACCGGCAGACGGCGGATGCATCCAAAATCGAGCCACGGTTCGAGGGTGCGCCCATGCCTGCATACGACGACTCCTGGTGGGAGCGCGTCGATATTCCCCACACGTGGAATGCCTACGATGTGACGGACGCGGAGGCCGGGTACTGGAGGGGGATCGGGTGGTACCGGAAGCATTTCCGGGTGGATTCGAAATACGAAGGTAAGCGGATTGTTCTGGAATTTGAAGGGGTTGGTCAGACGGCTGAGGTTTGGCTGAACGGGAAGCAATTAGGGATTCACAAAGGGGGCTATACGGGATTCTCGTTCGAGATCACGCCCCGGTTCGACGCAGACAATGTGCTCACGGTCAAGGTGGATAACCTCTTCGACGCGACAGTGCCGCCCACGGTGAAGACTGACTATAACTTCTACGGCGGTATCTATCGGCGCGTATCGCTGGTGGTGACCGATCCGACCTACGTATCGCAGATTTACTGGGTGACGCCGCAGGTGAGTGCGGACGTGGCGCAAACCGAGTTCCACAGCGACATCACGAATGGCAGTCACGAGACGATGCAGCTGGCGCTGACACAGGAGATTCTTAACCCGAAGGGGGTCGAGGTCGAAACTGTAACCACTCCGGTTACAGTCGATGCCGGGCAGACGAAAACCTTCGTACAACATGCCGATCCGCTGAAGAATCCCCAGCTCTGGTCGCCGGAAACTCCCAACGTCTACCATATCCGGACATCGCTTCATGAGGGCTCGCGGGTGCTGGATGCGGTGGAAAGCCCGCTGGGCTACCGGTGGTACCGATTCGATCCGGAGAAGGGGTTCTTCCTGAATGGAAAACGAGTCCAGATTCAGGGGACCAACCTGCACCAGACCTATCCAGGCATGGGCAATGCCATTCCGAAATCGCGAATCGTGAAGGATTTGGAACTGGTTCGCGCCATGGGCGCAAATTTCTGGCGTACCTCTCACTATCCCCACGACGAGGCGGCGATGGACGCGTCGGACCAATTGGGGCTGATGGCATGGGAAGAGCTGCCTATCAATAAGGAAATCGGAAACACCGATGAGTACATCGCGAATGTCTCGCAGATGGCTCGGGACATGATTCGCCGGGATCGGAATCATCCGTCCGTGCTGGTGTGGGCGATTGCGGGTGAAATCAATGCGCCGATGAGCGTATCGAAGCGTGTGGTGGGAACAACCGTGAACCTCTATCGCGAGCTGGACCCGACGCGTCCGACGGCGATGCACGCTCCGCGCGGGGAACAGATTGCGGCGCTGGTGGACATTGTCGGCGCAGATGTCAGCGCAGAGACCGATAAGCTGCACGCCGAACATCCGGAGCGCGCTTACATGACGGCGGAGTACAGTGCGGCACTGATTGGACGCGGGATCTATGGGGTGGATCCGAACAGCGAAGATGTGGGACTGGCGAATCACGAGAAATATCTGAGCGAGCTGAACCAGCGCCCATGGATGGCGGGTGGATGTATCTGGAACCAGTTCGACTACGACGGGGAGACCTACGATCCGGTAATTCCGCGTATTGTCTCCTTCGGCATGATGGACATCTGGCGGATACCCAAGGAGGTTTATTACTTCTACCAAAGCCAGTGGACGGAGAAGCAGATGGTGCACATCGTCGGCCACTGGACGTGGCCGGGAGAAGAGGGGAAGGTCCGTGCCGTAACGGTTTTGAGCAACGAGGATGAGGTCGAGCTCTTCCTGAACGGGAAGTCGCTGGGGATGAAGAAGAACAATGCGACCGCCGGGCTGCGCAATCCGCCGCGGGTGTGGCAGGTGGCTTACCAGGCAGGCACGTTGAAAGCGGTGGCCCGAGGGAGGGGCTCCGAGATCAGCGACGAGGTGAAGACGGCAGGACCAGCGTATGCGATCGTGCTCACATCGGACGCGCCGCAGCTGGTTTCGGGCGATCCGGAGAGCGTCGCGTATCTCACGGCATCGGTTGTGGACCGTGCAGGCGTGCTGGTTCCAGGCGCAGTTCCAGCGATTACATTCACCTCCTATGGTCCGGGCGAACTGATGAAACAGAATTGGCTGGGACATGGAACGGGACTGACCTGGAATGCAATCGACGGCAGGACTCGGGTAGCATTCCGGTCCACTGCGCGTTCGGGCCGGACGGTCATTTCGGCTTATTCTCCGGGACTAAGGATGGGACGGACAACAGTTCAGGTGACCGGGCCCGGAAAGGCCGATGAGATGAATTATGTAGAGCTGGACGCGCACGATGAGCTCCAGTAATTATGTTTTACACGCGGTGTTGGCGTAGTGAGTGCGACGTCAAGCGAGGTTTGCACCTGATGGGCCAGCCGGTAGTTTCCAGCCCTGGTGCTCAACGGGTGATCAGAGTAGTCGATAGCGATAATGAGGAATTCGCCGGCGACTTGGTCCACGATGAACTGGGTGATGGCGCGAGGCGTGGAGTATTTCTCCGCGGATTGTCGAAACCTAGGATGGGCCTTTCAGCGTACTGCCTCTGATCGAGGCCAGCGAAGACGTGACTCTGACGAGTCTGCCTTCATTCCCTGGCGATGCACAATGGCCACGGCCTTCTTCGTGGCCACATTCGGGACATCTCCACCGCCGTGCCGAAGACTTTGCAGAGGTGCGTGTGGAAGACCTACGCCATGCTCGTACAGCGTTGGCCGATCTATGCAGCGCTGTCCTGCGGATCGCTTGTGTTCCCCGCATCGAGACGCTGCCGCCGCAACGCTATGGGCGAAAGCTGATCAGATCCATACCGGGTTTCCCGTTGCGCGTTATATCCGTGACACTGTAGAGGGTACCGTCTTTGCCAATCGCCAGAGCCTGCTCGCTTTCAGCCGCATCACCATTGTCCAGGACGATCTGTCCCGCATCCTGATAATTTCCTGTGGCGATGTCGTAGACCACCAGATGCGAACCTTCCGTGGCTCCCTTCGGTATTCTGGCCATGGGGCTGCTCGCGCCGAGAGGGGATCCGGTCAGATAGTAGAGTGTGTGCCCATCGCGCCCAAGCGCCAAACCAAGATAGCCGTATTCTGTCTTGTCGGACATCCCGGTGCGCTGGGAAGGCTCTGAGGTAAGCCTGCGCAGAACCTGCACCGTGCGTGCCTGGGGATCGAAGCGGAAAAGATAGCCTGACCCACCGTTAATGCCATAAATGGCATTCTCAGCAGGCACCCATACGGCTGCGCGCCAGTTATAAGCCATCCCATGCCTGCTGGGATCCATCTGCCCGAAATAATCTTTTTTCAGACTTACACCGGGTACCGTGGTTACCGAATCGCTGCTGTAGCGGTACTGATGAATCGCACCATTCCCGGACGTGAAGTAAGCGGACCCATCCCTCGGGTCAATGACGATGCGACGGCAAATCGCCCGATAGGAGCTGCCGACGACTCCAACCTCTCCGCCATCGAAGAAGGAGCCAAGGTCCTTCAAATTCCGGCTCTTCAGGTCGTAGCGGAGAAAGTGCCCCGTCGGCCACGTAAGTCCGTAGAGACGACCGCGGGCGACGTCCATATTCATGGCGATAATACCTTCGCCGCGTGGCGCAAGGGCAAGCGACTCAAATTTTCCGGTCTTCAGATCGTAAGACATGAAGTGGCCGCCCGGGTAAGGAAGATAGCCCTCAGGCGCCTTCGCGGTCCTCTCAATGCCACCGGAGTTGTTGTAGTAGCCGAGATGTGTGGAGAAATATAGCTTTCCGTCAGCTTCTACAAAATTTACATGGCTCTTACCCTGGGCCACAGCCTTCAGATTGCCCTGCCCAACCGCATCATTCAGGTTCGCGATATGCGTGACGGACTTTGACCGGGGATCGAGAGAATACATCTGCCCCGGGATGTTATATTGCGCCGAATCGATGACATAGTAAACAATGCCATCATCTGCCACACCGATGCCATTGAAAGATTCCCCACCTTCAGCCGCTGCGGGAAAATTCGAGTTATAGGTGGTCGCGTGAATCAGATGTTGGCTGACGTTCTGGCTCTGCAGGGCTGGTCCGGCAATCCAGACAAGCAGAGCCAGGGTCAGGGCGCCGCGCCGGGAACAGGGATCCACTGAGTTTTCCTCCATGTTGCGCGGATTGCCTTCCAGGCCAGTCTTGTCCATTGACAGTTCCAGCCCTGGAAGGAAATACGTCAGAAGGTAAAGCGCCCAAGGATGTCAGCTTCTCTTGGTCCAGTACTCGCCCCTGCCAGGGACGTCACGACACCGGCTACTCCCGGGCCGTCTGTCACATACCAGTCAGGAACTTCGAAGTTAGGATGGTTTAGGGCATTTTGTGCGGTCAGACGGAGTTCGAAGTTGGCTTCCCGCCAAACATGGAAGTTCTTCATCAGCGAAAGGTCGAAGTTGACGTAATTCGGCCCGACGAGTGAACCCGGCTTCACATCGCCAAAACGCCCCACATCCGTGGGTGTGGTGTTGAGGCAGAGATGATCGGTGGCCGGGCAGCCGGGGATCGCATAGGCGTTGACATTGAACCAGTTGTTAATGGATTGATGCTGTACGCGCGGATTGCCGATCTGGTCGGGGCGCTGCACAAAGGAGGTATTCGTGTTCGCAGTGTCGAACCCGCTGTTCACCATCGGGGTGAAGAACGGGCCACTGTAGGCCGAGCCGTCGGCCGCGATATCCCACCCGCCCAGGACGTCATTGAGCCAGTTGTTCATCCCGTTCAGGAAGGCCTGGCCGCGGCCAACCGGCAGCATGTAATTCAGGTTGAGGTAGTAGTCAAGACGCCGGGTCAGGCCATTGTGACCGTAGTCGCAACCGATACAGAACCTGTTTTCGGGGGGATAACCCGCGTCGGAGCCGAGGTCCTGCTCGTCGGTCAGGTCCTTCGCGAAGGTGAAGCCGGTATCCAGGGTGAGATTCCGTCCCTTATTCGCTTTGAACAACACCTGGAATGAATTGTAGTTATCCACCCCGCCGTTCTGCGTCCACTGGACCGCACTGTAGTTCGGATAAGCCAGCTCGCTGGTCGAGAACGGGGTTGTGCCAGGAGCAGGCTGATCCAGATTGACAACTTCAAGAAGATTCCTGCTTGCCGCACCAATATAGGAGACGGTTACCAGGGCACTTGCGCCGACCTGCTGCTCGAGAGCGACGTTCCACTGCTGGGTATTGGGCACGGTCATATGCGGATTAAACCCGGATGCAGTCTGCGTCGAAAGAGTGCCACTCGACTGAAAGGGCCGGGGGAAGCTGAATGCCGGACCGGTGCTGGTGTTCTGATTGTAGAAGGTCGCACTACCCGTAAATGGGCCACCGCTGTAGAGCTGGCTCAGCGCGGCCGCAGCATAGACACTGTTCCCGTAGACGCCGTATGCACCCCGAAGAACAGTGTTTTTGAACACCTGATAAGCAACGCCCACGCGAGGATAGAAGTTCAGATAATGGCTGAACATCAGAGAACCGGAAGGATACCCAGCCTGAGCAGCTGTCTCGACCGGTACGACATTGCTCGGGAAATATGGGCTGAGATGGCTAAGTCCGGCCTGGGTCTCGATAACCTCGGCACCGGTTGCGGGATCGAAGTTGTACAGCAGGTTCTGCGCACCGGAATAAGGGCCCTGATATTCCCAGCGCAGGCCGTAATTCAGGGTCAGTTTCGGATTGATCTGATATTGATCCTGGGCGTAGGCGCCGAGCAGGACTCCGTGCAGCTTCGAGGTTGGAACCGGAGTTGTGAGCGACGTCTGCTGCGGAAGCCCAAGCAGAAAGTCAGCATATCCGTTGCCACTGAATTTCCCGTTGAAGTTGTAGTTGCCATAAATCGATCCCGGATTGGAAAATCCGCTGGGATTATCGAAGATCTGGTCGATGCCGAACTTCAGCAGGTGCTTGCCCCGGGTCCAGCTGAGGTTATCGTTCCATTCGTAATCTTCCTGATCATCGCTTGTATTGGGGAGCAGGCCGGCCGTTGGTGTGATGGAGCTGATCGTGATTCCCGGCACATCCGGAATCGATGGAAAGCTGGTGAACGGACCCTGCATTCCCGCCTGAGTTATCGCAGAGTACCCGTCATAGTTCATGTGATAGGCCAGTTTCATGTTGGTGTAGCCAAGGCGGAGTTCATTGACCAGCACCGGAGAGAAGATGTGTGTTTCAGAGACAACACCGCTGGCGGCGAGACGGCTTTCGACGTAATACCCGACCGAAGGAATGTTACCGATAAAGCTGGTCTTGGGCAGGTGACGATAGCTTTCACGCACGAAGAGGGTGTCTTTCCCCTCCGGGGTCCACTCGAGGCTCGCGTCGGCGTTGTCAAAGTCCTGCCAGCCATTGACGGCAGGAATGAGAGTCCGGTAATTGCCTGACTGGGATCCGGGAGGGCCATAGTTCGGCAGCGGGAAGATGGCATTCTGCAGATTCAGCGCGACCGGGCTGATCATCCCGGCGGGAATTTGATTCCCCTGAAAAGGCTGCCCGGTGTAGGGGTTGATGATGCTGTTGGGAAGCCCGCTGAAATCTCCGGAACGCCAGGCGGGTAGAGGCACGTTGCCATTCACGACAGATCGGCCGATCTCACGGCCACCCTCGAAGTCACCAAAGTAAAACAGCTTGTCTTTTTTAATGGGACCGCCGAGGCTGGCGGCGAAATTATTATCGACGCGAAAGGGAATACTGGTAGCAAAAAAGCTTTTGGCATTGAAGGCGCTGCCGTTGTAGTCCTCGTAGAGGCTCCCGTGCATCTGGTTGGCGCCCGCCTTGGTCACGACGGTGACGGCGGACGACCTCCAGAACTCGGGCGCTGCGTCCGCCAGCACGGTGTGAATTTCCTGAATGCCCTCTTCGCTGGGCTGAACGGGCGTGCCGCCCTCGTCGCCGACATTCGCCATGACGGCCATTCCGTCCATGGTCACCATGGTGTCGATCTGTCGCGCGCCGTCGATGGTCGGCGTGCCCGAGTCATTGCCGCTTCCGTTGCCCACGCTGTTGCTGTTTGGATTCTGAGCGCCGGGCATGAAATAGAGATCGCTGTAGATACCCTCGCCGCCATCCTGGCGGGACAACACAGGCATATTCACCAGAGCGGAGCCCGTCAGCACATCGGAAAGATCGCTGTTCTGCGTATCGATAACGGATGCCTCGGCATTCACCTGGACGGTGCTTTGCGTCCCGGCGACACTCATCTGAATATCGCTGGTCACCGACTGGTTCGCGTCGAGCTGCAACCCGGTCCTCTCCTGGGCCGCGAAACCAGGCACCTCCACGCGCACACTGTAGGCGCCAACCATCAGGTTTCGAAAATTGAACATTCCGTCCTGGCTGGTAGCCGTCTGCTGCCTGGAATGATTGGCCAGGTTTGTGAGGGTAACGGTGGCATTCGGTATGGCTGCGCCGGCGGGATCGGTAACGGTGCCGCCGATGGATCCGGAAGTTGACTGCGCAAGCGAGACGATGCAGGCACACAGCATGCAAACGATCACGCCGACTGTCGAACGAAGCATTTCCTTAGACATATACTTCCCTACTGATCGTGAGGCATTTGCTTCCCTGCGATTGCCACCCGTATCTGCAACAGACAGGGCGCAATTTCGAGTCGCTCCGAAGATGAGAATGCTTTTATTACGAATAATAGAACGAACGATACTACTTTATTTCGTATTGACTTTCTGTATCTGTCGTTTTAGATCATAGAATTGCAGTTTGTCAAGAGGAGGTTAAAAAGATCAGACCGTGGGATGAGCCCGGATTCCGCGTCATTTCAATGTCGGCGCTGCAGCAGGAGCTGCGTAAACTCATTTTTCGCAAGCGGTGGGATGTCGTTCTCCAAAAGGACCCGCTTCGCGCCGGATCGATGCAGTTGAACGATGGAAAGCAACGGGATATACTCTTTTCCGAAAGTTTCCGTAACTGCAATTTCGAGTTTCGGAAACGCACCAGCCGGTCAACCCGGGATCTTCGCGCGCCCTACCGGCCTCGAAAGACCTTCCGCGGTGAACCAACAAATTGATTCCTGCCACGGGAGAACCCATGCGCCGCTTCGCGCTTCTGCTGTTCAGCGTCGTACTTTACGCCGCCTCTCCAGCCATCGGGCAGCAGCCAGGCCCCGCAACAGTGATTATAAAACCGAAGCCTTTTGACGGAGTATTGGTCAACCCCGACATCGGATTCACGACATTCCAGCGTTTCAACGGAGATACGCTCAACAGTGGAACGAAATGGACCGAGGGGTTTCCGATCGAATACCAGCCCGATCGCGGAACTTCTGTGAACACAGATTTTCCTGAGACCAGCGTCGCCTATTTCCGGATTTACTGGAGGTTTATCGAGCCCGAGCAGGGCGTTTATCGCTGGGACATGATTGACCGTGCCTTGCAGACGGCGCGGGCGCGGCACCAGACGCTGATGCTGCGCATCGCCCCTTATGGTTCGACCGCGGAAAGTGATGTGCCCGCATGGTATCGCCAGATTACCCACGAAGTTCTCACTCCCGAGCCGTCAAAAAAGAGCGGAGCCGCCTGGCAGTTGACACGTTTGCCCGACCAGTCGCCATGGGAGCCGATGAATCCGGAGTGGATGGTCAACCCGATGAACCCTGCGTATGCGCATTTCTTTGGTGAGATGATTCGGGCACTGGGCAGCCGCTACGACGGTGATCCCGACCTGGATCTGATCGACATCTCGATCGTGGGTCCCTGGGGCGAGGGAGCAGGTACAGAACAGCTGACAGGAAAGGTGATGAAGGAACTAATGGACAGCTATCTCGATTCCTTCCACAAAACGCCGTTGGTGATCCAACCTACCGATCCCGCCACGGTGCACTACGCTCTTTCCAACGCCAACGTTGGATGGCGAGCCGACTGTCTGGGAGACATGGGCGGCTTCAGCAAGACCTGGAACCACATGACGGATCTGTATCCTGAATCGATCATGGAGGATGGTCTTTCCGATGCGTGGAAGACAGCTCCGGTCACCATGGAAGCCTGCTGGGTGATGCAGACCTGGGAAAACAACGGCTGGGATGTGCACTACATCATCGATCAGGCGATCAAGTGGCACGTCTCCTCATTCAATGCCAAGTCCTCCCCTGTTCCAAAGGACCTGTGGCCGGAAGTCAACCGCTGGCTCGAACATATGGGCTACAGGTATGCCCTGCGCCGGTTTACCTATCCGGCGAGCATCGGTCCTAACCGGCAGCTCAGCTTTACTTCGTGGTGGGAGAACGACGGGAATGCGCCTTGTTATCGGCGCTTCCCACTTGCCCTGCGGCTGAGCGACGGCGTGCACACCGCAGTGATGATCACGGCAGCCGATATCCGCACGTGGATGCCCGGAGACAGTCTGTATAACGACTCCGTTTTCATCCCCGCTGATCTGCCGGACGGAACTTATCACCTGAGTATTGCGATCGTCGATCCTGACAAACACGAACCTGCAATTAAGCTGGCTATTCAGGACGTCGGTTCCGACGGATGGTATCAACTGGGAGATCTAAGCGTGCGGCAAACGGTGGCACCATAACGGATCCGATCGCGGTGTCCCCACAGCTCTGGAAAGCACGGGTCCGTCCGCACATCAATGGACCACCCCAGGGAAGACATCGCAGGCACGATGCAGCGCTAAGCTGGGGTTAGTCGGCGAGGCTCAGCTTCATAGCAGCTAATGCGCTGCTCAACAAAGTGGAAGGAGCACTAATTTGAAATCTCTCAAAATCGCGGCACTGATTACTTTGCTGCCCTGCCTTCTTTCTGCCCAGGATCATACCCCTAAACTTATTGACGTCCATGTTCACTTCAACGGAGAACCCGGTGTTCTCCAGACTATGCTCGGTAAGCTGAATCAGGTGGATGGCATGGCAATCCTGCTGGCCACGCCCAAAGGTCTGCCAGAGGCGCAGTCTTTTGTACACGAACATCCGGACCGATTCATCGGATTCTGTGATGTCAAACTCGATGATCCTGACGTTCTTCAGCAGGTCGATCATTGCCATCAAATAGGATTCCGTGGCCTGGGGGAAATAACTTCCACTAAGCGGAATTATGACGATCCTGCGTACTGGCCCATTTATGATCGTGCGCAGAAATATGGCTTAATCCTCCTGTTCCACACAGGAATTGTGCAGCGCCTTCATCCCGAACAATCTGAGGATGTCAGCTTCGATCGCATGCGTGCAACGCGACTCGATCTGATTGCGCGAAAATTTCCCGACGTCACCATCATCGGAGCCCACCTGGGGAACCCTGACTATGCGGAGGCTGCCGAAGTTGCACGGTGGGATCCCAACCTGTATTTTGACGTGTCCGGTTCCACACTCATCAAGAAGCAGAATGATTATGCTTTCTTTAACTCCATATTCTGGTGGTCCGGCCTGCAGAGCCCGCATACTCCGAACTCCAATACAAGTGCATTTGAGAAGCTCGTCTTCGGCTCCGACGTCTTTGGGGGCGATGTCGCGGAATTCGATCGCGAACTGGATCGTTATCACCGCATGCTCGATGCCTGCGCCGTGCCCGCGGAATCCCAGAAGATGATCTTTGCCGGCACAATGTGGAATATTTTGAATAAGCGGCACCCCACGTCAGATTCAAGATAGATTCTGCCTCGAGGACGCGGCTGAATCTGGCGTTTGGACCGACGACCAATCGTGGCGAGGAGTGATTCATCGCCACGATTGGCGTCCAGGACAGAAGAACTGGGCTGCGTTGCTTCAGATACGAGAACACCACGGGAGCGAACATCCGCTGCGTTCCTAAAGTCGCGAGCGCACGACGCAAGGTTCATGAGTGAGCCGCCAGGTCGATGTTTAGGCGGGTCTTCGCAACCATTCCACTCGGGCAAGGGCGAACAGTCCAGTGGATAGAAAGAAGAACGCGGCGACAATCAACCACTCCACCGATCCGCTGCGTTGATCGGGACTCCAGCCCAGGGCAACCTCGATCCAGTCTGGAGACAGAGCCGTGAGCAGGGCCAGGAGGCCGGTGGCTGAGGCTACGCCGATTTCAGCCCAGAACCGAAGCCGCAAATTCCTTCTCAATTGAACCTCCCTACGGTGTGGCTGGCCGTTTGTCTGCGCGGATGCGAAGACTCCCCGGGGGAGTTGGCTTCCCCAGGGTCATTCTTCTCGGTGCTCTTCGTCATCGTCGTCGTCCTCACAGCAGCAGGGGTAGCCCTGGCGGCAGGAAGCCTCGCGGTGCTTTTCGCAACCATCCTTGCGGCAGTCGCAATCCTCGTGGCACCAGATGGTGTAAGCGAGCAACTCAATGGTCCTGATGGGTGTGATCGGGTCATTGCTCTCGATGAGCAATTCGCAACAGCGAGGGCATTTTTCGGTGGCGTGGTATTGAATCACAAGCGGCATGCAGGAGCCGGCGCGCAGCTTCAGCGGGAAGGGATTATGCAATATCTTCCAATGATGGCTCCTGCGTTTGAACCGCACACTGATTACCTGCAAGGCGCAATCCCCGACGTTGCATATGCTGAGAGTGCGATCGGCGCAGCACCCGGCGGTGACGCCGCCAAAGTAGGTGGAGCCGGAGACGGCAAGCTTTCCGGGAGGCGCGTTGCCGAAGACATCGACACTGATGGGGCTGGACGGGTCGTCGCTCGTCACGATGATGGTTCCCGACTTTGAACCGATGCTGGCCGGCTGAAAGCGGAGGGGCACGGTCAGAGCGTCGCCCGGGCCGATAGTGATGGGGAAGGACAGAACCTCCGGCACCAGGAAATCGGCGGAAGTAGAGGTAATTCCGGTTACCGAGAGCGTGCAACGTCCGCTGTTGGTGACCATCAGATTCTCATCCACAAACGAACCGACGCAGACGCTGCCGAAGTTTCCTGTGTCAGCGATGATGAGGTTAGCTTTCGGCGGCTGCGCGACTCCGAAGACGGAGATGAACTGGGGTGATGAGGGGTCGTTGCTGAAGATGGTGACGGTGCCGAACTTCGTACCGAACGTGGAAGGCTGGAAGCGAAGGACCACATCCATCGAATCGCCAGGGCCGACCAGCAGGGGGTAAGACTGAACGGCAGGCACGAGGAAGTCCGCGGTGGCGCTAATGCTGAAGATCAGGAGGGGGCAGGTGCCGGAGTTGTTGATGGTAAGGAGTTCGTCGACGAAGGAGCCGAGGCATACACTGCCAAAACTACCGCTGTCGGCAATCGCCGTAACGAGCGTCGGAAATCCCATCGTGCCAGTCGCCGCAACGTCGACAAACGGCGCGGCAGGGTCGTTGCTGGTGATGCGGATGATCGCGCTTTCGCTTGCGCCGGGAGTCGACGGCTTGAAGCTGACAGTGAAGGTGACCTCGTCGCCGGGAAGGACCGTGATCGGGGTCCCGGGAGTGGGAAGTACTGCGAAATCGCTCGATCCGAACAGCACCTGCACGTTCGAAACTACCAGGTTCGTGATGCCGACGTTATACACCGTGATCGTAAGGTATCTCGGACCTGAACAGACGGTCCCGAACGCAAGGCTGTCCTGTAACCCCACGGCGATGACCGGGCCCGTTGGCGGCACGAATTTGAAGACGCCGCGACCGTAGGTGCCGGCGACGAGGACGCCGGCGACCGGATTAAACACGAGATCGGAGACCTCAACCCGCGGAAAATGCAGATCATCCAGGACCGACCAGGATGCCCCTGCGTCCATCGAGCGGAGCACGCCGAAATCCGTGCCGACAAAGAGCGTCGTCGGCGTCACCGTTCCGTCCATCGCAATCGCATTGAATGGCACATCCAGCGATTCATTGAGGGCGCCGACCGTCGGGGAAATATCCGTCCAGGCTGAGCCGCCAACGGTCGTCCGGAAAACGTGGCCGGAGGCGGCGCCGCTCACCGCGCCGCTGAAGCCGCCCAGCACGGCGTAGATTATCGTCGGATCGGTTGGATCGAAGCGTGCCCGGGTGACACTCCGTCCCGGGAGGTTGCGCGTGATGTTGGTGAACGCCACTCCCGTTGTCGCCAGCGCATTGGTGGAGACGAAGACCTGTGCGCCCACAGCGATGACGACATTGTTGCCGTCGGCGGGAGCAACATCGACGGCGCCGGTGCCAGCGAAGGAACCGATGATGCGCCATGAGCCGCCGCTGTTCTGGCTCTGCCACAGATTTTGGCTGCCACTGGCATAGACAACGCCACCGTTGCTCGGATCGGTGGCGAGCGGTGCAAGGTAGCAGCCGCCGTCTGTCGCGGTGGTCCAGGGTGTGTTGCCGCCGCTGGTGGCATTGGCATAGGTCTGGCCGTCATCGCCTGAGACGAAGACCTCGGTGCACGGTACCGGCGTGCTGGCGCTCCAGTAGCCGCTGCTGCAATAGACTTGCTTGGCAATCTTGCCGTCGTAGGCCACGTCCCAGCCATCGCCGCCATTGGCGCCTACCCATCCCAAAGTGGTGGCAGCACCGGCTGTAGTTTCGACTTCGTTGTCCTGGACAGCGCCAACGATAACGCTGGCGCCGGCATCCGGCTTGACGTCGATGTTATAGAACAGGCCGGTCTGCAGTCCCCCGTTGTTTATGGAGGGCCATGACGCACCGTTATCGGTGGATTGATTGATCCCGCCATCGGTCCCTACAAACACAGTCGTTGGGGTGGGACTTGGCTGCGGGGCGAACGCCCAGGCGTGCGTGTCCGCATGGATCTTCTTCAGCGGGGTAAATGAATTGCCGGAATCGATCGAGCGGGCCTGGCTGACCGTGCCGAAATAGAGGATGTCGTTCGCTCCGTCGCCGGGTGACGCCGGATCGACCGCCATGTGAAAGCTGTAGCCGCCCTGAGTCCGGGTCGGCATATTTGTCGCCGTCCGTTGGGTCCAGGTGGCGCCCTGGTCGGTGCTGAGGAACAGACCGACGGGATCGTTTACCCCCGAACCGGTGCCCTCGAGCGTCACGTAAATCACCTGGATGCCTCCCGGATTCGGTATCGACGTGGGCGGGGCGAGCGCGACGACCGATTTGCTGAAGCGGTGGGGCGACGGGCCGACGGCGGCCGCGACCGCCGGGGTGCTGCCGGTAAGGATCGAGGTCCAGGTGGCTCCGCCATCGATGGACGTGAATACGCCACGCCCGGCAGCGCTCCGTGATTCGGTGGAGACGATGCCGGCGTACAGGATCCGCGCTGTGGCCGGAGAGGTTGGATCGAGCACGAGCGAACGGACGTCGCCGCCCGAATTCGCACCCAATGTCCAGTTTTGTCCGCCGTCATTGGAGATCCAGACGCCGTTGCTGGCCGCACAATAAACCGTATTGCTGTTCGCGGGATCTACGAGGACGACGTTAATGTCGTTGTTTAGGAACGTAGCTTGCGCGTTGCCGGTGTTGCTCGCGGGAAAGCCGGAACCGAGCTGGATCCAGCTGCTGCCGCCGTCTACTGATTTGAACAATCCCTGCGCCGGATTGGGGGCATTGAAAAAGGTCGGATTGGCGTCGCCGAGCAGGTTTCGCTGACTGGTGCCGGCGTAGATGATCAGGGTGTTATTCGGGTCGATTGCAACCCCGCCCGGCTCACCGATGCCGATCGCAGGTTGCCGATCGAAAAGCGGTGTCCAGTTCGCCCCGTTATCCTGGGATCGCCATACTCCGCCCGCGGTCGTCCCGATGTAGATGACGTTCGGATTGCTGGGACTGACCGCGATCGCGGTCACCATGCCGTTGTCGCCGATCGAATTTTCCGCTATGGGGCTCGGACCGACGGGAGCCCAAACCGTGCCGTTTAAGCTCATGACTTAACCGTCCCGTTAGCTCCGTCGCCCGGGGGATTCTCAGCGCCGCCAAGATCGGCCGCTGTGACTCCGATCGCTCCCGGCAATTGGCGCCACTGCGCGAGCGCACGAGCGTAAGCTTCCGCGGTGGGCGGCGCGCTGCCAAGCCATCGGGCGCCGCGAATCTTCAGGAAAACAGGAAAGTCTCGTCCACGTCGATCCGAATGCTCCCGTTCGCGCTCCTGGTCATGGTCATGATCGTTCTCGTGATCGCTGCGTTTGGGCTTTGGCATAGTTGTCCTCTCGGCCGGGGAAACCGGGTCAACTTCCCAGTGCGCCATCATATGACGAAAGTCGTATTGCGGCGGATTATTTTTTCTTCCGCTTTCGACGAAATCCAATCGCGCGCTAAACCACGTGATTTCTTCCTTCTCTCGACGGATTCACCACATCCAGAAGGGCTCGCATCAGTTCAGGAGATTTCCCTGGGAGCGCTCGCCTCTCCTGGCGTTTTGGGCAAGCGAGTCCAGGAACTATGAAGTCGAAGCTTAATCGCCGAGCCGATCACCGCCGGAGAATCTGAACAGCGTGAGCAGCCCTGAGTCGCAGCGCGGATAATCCATAGCGACTACACTCGTCCGCAGAATATATCTCAGTCAGGAGGGAATGAATGAAATGCTTCGTGTGTGCCGCTGTGCTATGCCTGTCCATTCCGCTGTTGGCTCAACAGTCGGCGCCTCAGATCAGGTTCCAGGCCCAGACGGATTTCTTTAAGCTGCCTCCGGACCTGTATTTCGGAGAGGCTGCCGGCGTAGCGGTCAATTCAAAGGGGCATGTGTTCGTTTTCTCTCGTGGCAACACGACGGGGCCCGCCTATGGCGCGGCGGCCGCCCAGTTGCTCGAGTTTGACGCTGACGGGAAGTACATTCGCGAGATCGGCCATCAGCTGTACGCATGGAGCTTTGCGCACGCTGTCAAGATCGACAGGGAAGATAACATCTGGGTCGCCGACAAGGGTTCGGATATGGTCATCAAGTTCAGCCCGGAAGGCCGGGTCCTGATGGTCTTCGGACGCAGGCAGGAAGCTTCCGACGAGGGCACGGGTCCGCTCAGGCATCCGAAGCCGCCGCTCCCGCCAATCGACGGTGAGTTCCGCCAGGTCACCGATATGGCCTGGGATGCGGCGGGCAACACCTATATCAGCGATGGTTACATTAATTCGCGGATCGCTAAGATCGACAGAGAGGGCAACTGGATCAAGTCGTGGGGCGAGCCGGGCGCCGGCCCGGGGCAGTTCAGTACGCCGCACAGTATTGCCGTCGATGACCGCGGCAACGTGTATGTGGCCGATCGCGGCAACGGGCGAATTCAGGTTTTCGATGGAGACGGGAGATTCCTGCGCGAGATTCACATCAACGTGCCCTACGATCACAGGATTCACCCGTGGATGGGAAACATGCCAGCGGAAATTCCTGCCGGCCCTGAGGCGCCGGCGCCACTGAACAGGACGATGTTGAACGGCTCGCCCTGGGCGATCTGCATTCCACCCGGGCGCAGTCAGGTACTCTATGCGTCGGACGGCTATCCGGGACGCATCTACAAACTCACCCTGGATGGCAAGGTGCTTGGCGTGCTGGGCAGCAGCGGGCATGGCCCCGGCCAGTTTGGCTGGATTCACGAATTAGCGTGCCCGTCGGAGAACGTGCTTTTTGCTGCCGAACTGCTGAATTGGCGGGTGCAGAAACTGACCCTGGAACCAACGCAATAGTCTCGCTCAGGTCATGCGAAGATCGGTTGCGCAGTTTCGGCACAAGCGAGTTTTCAGTGCGGAGCCAATATTGAATCGCGGACCAGGCAATGCTGATTCAGCCTGTCGTATCATGCCAGGCTCACCACTTGCTTTACGGGTGCGTTTGGGGTAGGCTGTGGCGCTGCCAAATCCTCTGCATATCTATGCCAGCGACTCCATGATCCACCAGCCGGACTGCTTGGTGGTAGAGAACACGCAGCCACTGAAGATGACGGTATAGGAGCCGTCGGGCAGATGGCGTGGCGCGCTCACAACTTTGAACTGAGAATAGCCATGAGGGATGCGATCCTCGGCCTTCCATGCCAGAACTTCGCAATCAACTTCACTGCCCGATCCGCTCACCACCCCAGGTAACAGAACAACCCCACTTACCATGCGCCCCAAATCCCCCTGAAAAATAGCAATCGCCCTGCAGCACCACACGCATCGCTGGTTGCAGAGCCGGCTGAAACGACCGCAACCCCAGCGCGGGCCGGCTGACAATCCAGTGCGCGTGCTCGCGCCACCAGCCGATCCGTTGCAGATATCCGCCTGACCGCCCGCTCCTGCTTCCGGCTCACCGGCAGTTAGCTGATGAAAGGGACACTAACAAACCCCGCATACCACAGGAACTCCCACTTACGAGGAGTTGCCGTGGCCCAGGAGTTGCCGGCCCCGGCCCTTCACGTAACCGGTATGCGCGATTACCTGCGAACAAGAGGTCTTCCTGTTCTCTCCTCCTTTCCCCTCCTGGAGAAAAGCATGGACTGCCGCCGAAGCGCCCTTTCGAGTAGAGATGCGAGAAGGCGGCGTCCGGCTGCTCCGGTTCAGCAGCCCTCTCAAAGTGCCCCGCAATCAGCCTGGCCTGCGCTACCGTCCCGCCGCGCGCTCTCTTTCATAGCTCGCGAGAGCGCAACTTGACAGGGGTTATTATCCGCGTGTGCAATAGCTGTTCAGTTACTACAGGAGGGTGAGGCCGTGACTTCTTCTCTTGCCGGTACTGCCAGGAATCAGAGATACAGAACAGCAACAGCATCCCCGCTGGCAGCGGCCCCTGGCGCAGCAATGCGCCGTCTTCTCAGATTTGTCCTCGCCGCGCTGGTGATCACCGCATATCTTCACGCGCAGGCAACCAATGGGACCATCAACGGCACAGTGACCGATCAGACCGGCGGAGTCGTGGCCGGGTGTGATGTCACCCTTTCTAATACCGGCACCTCAGAGACGCGCACCACCACGACCAACGACTCAGGTTTTTACCAGTTTCAGAATCTGCCGCCCGGGCGCTACAGCGTCACCGTGCAGAAGCAGGGCTATCAGAAGATGATTCGCCAGCCCCTCGAACTTCAGGTCGAAGCAACCCTGCTCATCGATATGAGCCTGCAGGTGGGGCGCGAAACCCAGCAGGTGGTGGTCACGGGCAGAACGCCTCTTCTGCAGGCGGAGAGCGACACACTGGGCGCAGTGGTGGACCAGCGCGAGACCAACGAAATTCCACTCAACGGCCGCAATCCCATGAGTCTCGTGGCTCTGGTTCCCTCGGTCGTGCCGCAGGGCCAGGCGCAGCAGACGCCCACGGGCACCAATCCCTTTGGCTGGGGTAACTATCAGATCGGCGGCGGGTTTGCCAATCAAAGTGTCACCTATCTCGATGGCGCTCCGGTAAATACGGAGTACATTAATCTGACGGCGCTTATCCCCACGCAGGATTCCCTGCAGGAGTTCAGGGTGATGACCAATAACATGCCTCCGGAATATGGCCGTCTGGCGGGAGGCGCGGTCCAGTTCAGGACCAAGTCCGGCACGAATACCCTGCACGGCACGGCCTACGAATATCTGCGCAACAAAGTGCTGAATGCAAATACCTTTTTTGGCAAGCAGGCTGACCTGCCCAATCCGGCGTTTACGCAGAATCAGTACGGATTCAATATCGGCGGCCCGATGTATATCCCTCATGTGTACGATGGGCGCAATAAAACCTTTTTCTTCGTCAACTGGGAGGGTTTCGCCCTGCGTCAGGGCGTGACTTATAAGCAGACGGTACCCACCGCCGCGGAGCTGACCGGTGACTTATCCGACCTGGGCACGCCCATCTACGACCCACTTACCACGTGCGGCGCACCCGGTGCCCCACCGTGCACACCGGGAGAGCCGCAATACAACCGCGCGCAGTTTTCCGGCGCGGTAATTCCTGCTAATCGGCTGAATCCCACTTCGCTTGCTTATCTCAAAACGTTCTTCCCCGCGCCCAATATCCCCGGCGCTGCTCCGGGAACTCCGAACTACGTCACCAACGGCAGCAGCGGAGGCAATAACTACGAGACGGTCGTTCATATCGACCAGAATGTATCGAACAAGCAGCATATCAGCGCCCGTTACACGAACTGGATGAACAACAACCTGGCCACCCAGGCCTTCAACGGGATTTGCGAAGACCGCTGCGGCGAGACGTTTACCACCAACAGCTTCGTGCTGGCCGACGACTATGCCTTCAGCAGCAGGACCATGCTCGACCTGCGCATCAGCTACATGCGCTTTGTGTATTCCCGCGCGCCGCTGCTGAATAATTTCGAGCCTGACCAGTATCGGACAGCCCGCGGCGCTGCAGTCACAGGTGGAATATCCCGGGCCTCCGGTCATGGTGATCACCGGCTTTGATCCGCAGGGTATCTTCAGCAGCCAGGGCGCAGACAGCACCATCCACAACGCGACCGACGACGACCGCATCTCCGGCAACCTGACCAATTTATCGGCAACCACACGTTGTCCTTCGGCGCCGAATTCCTGCGCGCTACCTTCAACTATGTGCAGAACAACATCTCGAGCGGCGACTACACCTTCACGCCCGGCTTCACCTCGCAGAATCCCGCTGACCGGCGTGGGCGGTCTTGGTCTGGCGTCCTTTCTTCTCGGATATCCTTCGGGCGGGCAGCACGGAAATTGCCACACCGCTCGCCTCCGAGCAGCTTTATCCGGCGGTATACGCGAATGACGACTGGCGGGTGACACTCGCGCCTCACCCTGCACCTGGGAGTGCGCTGGGAGGATACGCGAGCCCTTCACCGAACGGCACGACCGGCTCAGTTATTTTGATCCGAATGCGACCAATCCAGTCCTGTCGGCCGCCGGCATCACGGCGTCCGGGCACGGTCGGAGCTCGTCGACTCGAACACGCGCAGTTCCCGATTCGCCATCAACAACACACTGATGCAGTTTTCACCCCGTGTCGGACTGCGCCTTCCAGGCGCGGCCGAACGACCGTCTTCAGCGCCGGTTATGGAATCTTCTGGCTGCCTAACGATGTGACGGGTCTTCCCTATACTGACCCGATCGATGCATCGACCACGGGCGTAGTGAGTTCCATTAACGGCGGACTTACCCCCTATGCGACCATCGACAATCCTTATCCCCAGGGACTCGTACCGCCTGTCGGCCGCGGTGGCAACTTACAGTCGACTTTACTGGGAACAGGTAACAACTATAACTTCGTCACCGACCCCTATGCCTACACCCAGCAGTACAACGCGGGGATCCAACAACAATTCGGCAGCAGTTTTATGTTTAGTCTGGTATGGGGCGGCGCGAAAGGGACGCATCTCCCCTTCAGCGGACTGGACATTGATACTCTGCCCATGCAGGATATGGCGCTGGGTAATTCACTGCTGAACAATGTGCCGAACCCCTACTATGGAATCATCAGCTCAAAGTACAGCCTGGGCGCTCCTACTGTTCCGGCCGGGCAGTTACTGCTGCCCTATCCGGAATTCTCCAGTGTGGGCATTCAGGCCGACAATGTAGCTAACTCCACCTATAATTCGCTGCAGCTCACCGCCCAGCAGCGATTCGCCCGCGGTGCGTCGATCAATGCCGCCTATACGTGGGCAAAGCTGATCAGCGACACCGATACACTGACCGGCTGGCTCGAACCGAACGTGGCAGGCGTGCAGAACCCGCGCGATCTGAGGGCTGAGAAGTCGTTGTCCTCCGACGATGCGCGGCAGCGTCTGGTCGTCAGCTACGTCTACGATCTTCCTTTCGGACACGGCATGCGCTACCTTTCGCATGCCCCGACGATGGTGAATGCCGTGCTGGGTGGTTGGGGCGTAGGCGGTGTAACCACGCTGATGACCGGCTTCCCGCTCGGATTCACCACTGCCCAAAACCTGACCAACTCCTTCGGCGGAGGGTCGCGGCCCAACTACGTGCCCGGATGCGCGAAGCAGGTTGCCGGAGACGCGACGCAGCGGCTGGGGGAATGGTTTAATACCGCGTGTTTCGTGCAGCCTGCCCCCTTCACTTTTGGCGATGAGCCCAGGAACGATCCGGAGCTGCGCGCGGCCGGGGTGGCCAACTGGGATGCCTCCGCGTACAAGACTTTTCCCATCGCCCACAGCGACCAGGTCAACATGCAATTTCGTGCGGAAGCATTCAACCTCTTCAATCGGGTACAATTCGGCTACCCTGGTTTGACCCAGGGCGCGTCGAACTTTGGCATCGTCAGCAGTCAGCTCAATAACCCTCGACTTCTGCAGTTCTCTTTGCGGGTCAACTACTAAATCAGCGGGAGGTATACAGCGGCAGCATGCGACGCCGGGATTTTGTCAAGGCAGCTTTAGCAGCAACGGTCAGCGCCCGGCAACTGTTGGCGCAGCAGACCGCGCCAACCCAGGTGGCTCCGTCCGCGCCACCGCCCACTCCGCCCGGTGCAGCGGCGCCCCCGGCCCCGGGACCCGTGCCGTGGATGCGCGGCCTGCTGGATGTGAAGCCGCTGCCCATAAGCCCGCTGGTTCCGGATGCGGTGGCGCGAACGACCACCTATTTTTTCAATGACCGGCAGATGGCCACGCTGCGGCAGTTATGCGAGGTCATGTTGCCACCGCTGAAGGGCTATCCGGGAGCTATGGATGCGGGCGCGCCGGAGTTTCTGGATTTTCTGATTTCGGTTTCTCCCGCGGATCGCCAGCAAATGTACGCATCCGGCCTGAGCCGGCTCGACGCCGAGGCGAGGCAAAAGTTTGGCGTTCCGTTCGATGCCGTCAACGAAACCCAGGCGGAGCAACTAATTAAACCGTGGCTGCGCACCTGGATGCAGGATCATCCGCCCACGGAGCCCTACGCAAAGTTCATCA
The DNA here is from genome assembly GCA_963825195.1 of uncultured Acidobacteriota bacterium. Taxonomy (GTDB): domain Bacteria; phylum Acidobacteriota; class Terriglobia; order Terriglobales; family Acidobacteriaceae; genus Palsa-343. Next base: position 1,535,662 of record CAWGSD010000001.1, on the reverse strand, counting down.
ACGTCGCGCACAGCGACATTCGCACCGCCACCATTAACTCGCAGGTGTGGAGCGAAGCCGATGTGGCTGCGGGCGAAGAACCTCCTGGAGTCGGGCTGTATTGGTATCCGGTCGATCCGGATATTAATAAGAAGTATCTACCGCGAGGCGAAGCTTTCGCGCGTCCTGAAACAACCAGAGTCCACCCGTCCCATTGAGTCAGAGCGGCAAATTGTAAGGAGAGCGGTCAGGAGTGATCAGGGAAGAACCCGTTGATGTATTGATTATCGGTTCCGGGCATTCCGGAGGGATGGCAGCGAAGATCCTTACAGAAAAGGGTATTTCGTGCCTGATGCTGAATGCGGGACCGATCGCGGATGTTCGCAAGGACACCGATGTCAGGCAGGCGTACACGCTTCCCTTCCGCGGCTTTAAGCAGCCCGGTCGCTTGCCTCATGTATTTCAGTCCAACGAATTCAATGCCAACACCTGGGTCGATGAAAAGGAAGTTCCTTATACGTTCACGCGCGACAATCCCTATAACTGGGTGCGGGTGCGGTTGTTCGGCGGCCGATCGCTCTTCTGGTCGCGGCAGTCCTTCCGTCTAAGCGATTACGAACTGAAGGGGAAGTCGCACGATGGCTTCGGTGAGGACTGGCCGATCAGCCTCGCGGATCTGGCTCCCTATTATTCGCGGGTTGAACAAATCTTCCGGGTGATGGGAAACGCCGACCATCTGCCCCAGTATCCTGACGGCAATTTTATTCCCGACGATTCGCCGTGGTGCGGCTGCATGCAGCGGTTCCGCGCCGCCGGCCAACAGCGCGGGATCCCCGTCTGCAAGCCACGCAGCTCGGAGGGCGTGGATGGGCTGGCCAGTTCCATCAACCTGCTCCTGCCGGATGCATTCGCGACCGGCAAACTGCAGGCGATTCCCAATGTCGTGGTTCGTGAGCTGCGCACCAATCCGGATACAGGGCTGGTGCAGGAGGTTCATTTCGTCGATCGCCTGTCACGACGGGAAATGTCGGTCAAGGCGCGAGTGGTGGTTTTAGCTGCGGGTACGCTGGAGAGCACCCGCCTGCTGCTGAATTCGGGACTGGCGAACTCCAGCGGCGTGATGGGCCACTATCTGATCGATCAGATTTACGGAGCCGGTCTGGTCTGCTCGGTGCCCGAAGCGCGCGACGGCAAAACCACACGGGAACTGATGCAGGGTCAGGCTCTGATTCCCCGCTTCCGCAACATCAACACCAGGGCGAAGAATTTCATTCGCGGTTATGCGCTGAATGTGTACAGCAGCACCCATTCAATGGATCCCCGCTGCTTCGCCGCTTATGGAAAAGAGCTGCAGGATAAGCTGGACAGTTACAGCGGCAGCGGCTTTGGCATGGGCATTATGGGAGAAGTGCTGGCTCACTACGAGCATCACGTCAGCATCGATAAAAATACCGTAGACGCCTGGAATATTCCCGTGCTGCACCTGGACACGCGCTATACCGACAATGAGTTCAATATGGCACGGGACGCCGTGGACACCGGCTGCGAGCTGGCAGAGGCGGCCGGCTTTGAGGTCCTCACCAAGAACTACGACCCGAACCCTCCCGGCTACAGCATTCACGAACTGGGAACCTGCCGCATGGGGGATAATCCGAAGACCAGCGTGCTGAACAAATGGTGCCAGAGTCACGATCTTAAGAACCTTTTCGTCGTGGACGGGGCAAGCTTTGTCAGCGGTGGATGGCAGAATCCCACCATGACGATTCTGGCTCTTTCCATGCGGGCCTCGGAGTATCTTGCCGGGCAAATGCAGCAGAGGAACTTATAACTCCGCCCCGGACATGGATAAGTGCCACGATACGGGCCTTTCCTATATTTAGCTGGATAACCCGGGTAATAGCCGAGAGGTATTTGTGTGCTGATCGATGCGCACCACCACCTGTGGAACTACAACGAGCCCGACTATCCATGGATCAGTCCGGCAATGACGGGACTTCGTCGCGACTTCCTCATCCCCGATCTCGAAGGTGTGATGCGGGAGGCGGGTGTCGATGGTACCGTCGTGGTGCAGGCGCGCCAGACCGTGGAAGAAACCGAATGGCTGCTGGATTTGGCGGACCGCCACGCGCAGCTGCTCGGTGTCGTCGGCTGGGTACCTCTCGTAGATCCGGACGTGGAAAGTTCCGTGATGCGGTTCGCACGCAACACCAAGCTCAGAGCCGTACGGCATGTACTGCATGACGAACTCGACGACTTCTACATGCTGCGCGAGGATTTCAACCGCGGCGTCAGCCTGCTGCGGAGCTTCGGGCTCGCTTACGACATCCTGATCTTCGAACGCCACCTGCCGCAAACCCTGCAGTTTGTCGACCGGCACCCCGAACAGGTCTTCATCGTCGATCACGTCGCCAAGCCGAAAATCAAGGAGGGGGTGCTCTCACCGTGGAAGGAGAACATCGCCGAGTTAGCACGGCGGCAGAACGTCTACTGCAAAGTTTCCGGTATGGCGACCGAGGCCGACTGGAGCCGCTGGACCACGGAGCAGCTGCGGCCTTATTTCGATACGGTGCTCTCAGCCTTCGGTCCAAAGCGCCTGATGTTCGGCTCCGACTGGCCGGTACTCACGCTCGCAGGTACCTACCGCCGTTGGGTGGATACCTTTCTGTCGCTCATCGCTGAGCTTTCGCCGGATGAGCAACAGGCGATCTGCCGGGAAACTGCCCTGCAGGCCTACCGCCTTGAGAGAGGCGACATACGATAGCCAGCGACGCCTTCTCCCTCAGCCGAGGGTTATCTCTAGACTGGTGACCGACGCAGCCGGCAATGTGAGGCGCAACAGGTTCGGCGACGGAGACACGTCGAGCGCGCGCGGCTGCACCGCGTCGGGCTGCTCGAAGGTATTATGAGCGTGCATATCGGCGGAGGCCAGGACCCTCGCTCTGGCTCCGCGGACCGTCGCACCGCGCAAAGCAATCTCAGTGCTCCTGGGGTTCTCCAGATCCGAATTGACTACCGTGAGAGTCACAATATTTCCCTTACGGGAAGCGGAGCCGCGCAGGCCCCAGAAGGTCGCGGGCCGGCCGTCTCTCTGGTAAAGGACATCAGGAGCGGAGAACTCAGCACGCAGCGCCTGTCCGCCCTGATGACCGGCGTACATCGTGAACACATGGAAGTTGGGTGTCACGATGAAATGGTTCTCGTGAGCAAGGAACAACGCGTTCAGATTATTGATCAGCTGCGCACAGGTGGCTATCGCGACCTTCTCCGGATTCCGGTTGAAAACGTCGAGCGTCAATGCCGTCGCGAGGGCATCGCGCGTGGTAATTTGTTGTCCGAAAATATGGGTCGGATCTAACTCAGTTCCTTCGCGGTGCCACGGTCCGTACTCATCGACCACCAGCTTCACGCGATGTTCTGTATCGTACTGACCCATCACCGCCCATTGGTCGCCAATGATCTGCTCGATACGATTGCTTTCGTGCAGCAGCTCGTACCAATCGACGGCATCGAACCGCAGGGCATCGCCCTTCGCAGCAGCCCAGTCCTGAGTTCGGCCGCGGCTCAGGTTCCATGCGTAGTGATGCACGGACCATCCGACAAAATGCGAGTTATCGTAGGGTCGCCGCGAATAAAGCTCCTCAAAGACGCGGTGGGTCCAGTCAATATCGTTGCCATTCGGTCCGGAGCCGATGAACTGCAGATCGACTCCATAACTCGGCACCCACGTGGTAAAGCGGCGAAATTCCGCGGCATAGTCCTCGGGAAGAAAGTTGCCGCCGCAACCCCAGCTCTCGTTTCCGATCCCCCAGTAGCGCACCCGAAACGGGTCCGAAAACCCCGCGGCGCTGCGCATCTGGGCCAGCGTGGTGCTGCCCGCGGGCGCATTGCAGTACTCCACCCAATGATCGAAATCGAGCGCGGTAAGGCTGCGCACATTGGCCGCCACATAGGGCTCGGCGCCGCTCAGCCTGCAAAATTGCATGAACTCGTTGGTGCCGAACTGATTGGTCTCGAAGATCTGCGCGCCCGACTCGTGCAGACGCGCAGCGTCCGGATCGACCTCCCAGAAATTTGTGCGGGTCGGACGCTTATCTGCGGGGCCGATTCCGTCGCGCCAGTCATAGCTGTCGGCGAAGCAGCCCCCCGGCCAGCGGATGATGGGCACGCGCATTTCGCGGAGACGGTCGACGAGTGCCGCGCGGACGCCGTCGCGGTTGGGAATCGTCGAGTTCTTCCCCACCCAGACCCCGTCGTAAATGACTCCGCCGATGTGCTCCGTGAACTGGCCGTACAGCAGCGGCGAGATCGTACCGATGGGCTCATCCATCAGGACTTCAATGCGCGCAGCCGATGATTGTGACCAGAGCCGCGTATACGGCAGAGCCGCCACCGCTGCGACCATGGCCGAATTCCTCAGGAAATCTCTGCGTTGCATCCCCACCCGCTTATCCCTTCGGAGAAATCCTATCGTGATGGTGGCGTTCAGATCGAAAGATCAACCCAATTCTCCTTAAACCGTCGGTTTCGTCCGTGGAGCGGAATCCTCGACCCGTTACTCTGAAAGGGGTTCCCGTTTCCGCATGAGCTACCTGACTTGTTCCTCCGGCTCGCCCCTGCATGGGCTTGACACCATCGTCCTCGAGAACGATCTGCTGCGCATCGTGGTGCTGCCCGAGGCCGGCGCGAAGATATGGCAGATCACCTACAAACCTTTCGGATCCGACCTGCTGTGGAATAACCCCGGATTGCCGCCCACCCGCCAGGCGCTGCACGCGAGTTACGACGATACGTGGAGCGGCGGGTGGGATGAGCTGTTTCCGAACGACGAGGCGGGCAGCCTGTTGGGCTTCGATCTGCCCGATCACGGAGAATTATGGACCGGGGTTTGGCAGGCAGAGCGCTTTCATCATGAAGACAGTGCCGGCGTGCGCCTGCGTTTCAGGACACCCCTCAGCCACTTCCTGGCGGAAAAAACGCTGATCCTGCGGCCGGAGCGTGCCGTGCTCGAAGTCGCATACCGGCTGACCAACCAGGGATCCAGCCCCTTTCCCTTCCTGTGGAAGCTGCATCCGGCCTTTGCCGTTTCGGCACACCATCGCATCGACTTTCCGCGCATGACCGTAGTGCGGGAACCTGAGTTCGAGGGAACGCTCGCGGGCGCGCCAACGGTTTTTCCGTGGCCCTGTGTCCTGGCAGGCGACGAAGTGCTGGATCTGCGACAGGTCCCGGATGTAACTTCGCAAGCTCTGCACTTCTTCTACGGCACAGAACTGTCGGCCGGCTGGTGCGGCGTGACCAACCGGGAGAATCGCCTCGCGACCGCGCTCCGCTTCGACCCGGAAGTCTTCTTCGAGCTGCTGGCTGTTTGCGACCCATGGCGGCTGGCGCGACCTGAATGTCGCGGTGCTGGAGCCGGCCACGGGCTATCCCTTCCGCATGCAGACCATGATCGACGAAGGGCGCGGCCGTACGCTCGCGCCGGGCGAGACGCTGGAGACTATGGTGCTGTTCTCTGCGCAGGAGGGCCTTACGTCCATCGGCGGCGTGGACACGAACGGCCGCATTCAGCCCGGTGACGAAGCGTAACGGCCCATGCCGCGAATCAGGATCAGGGCTCGGGCTTCGTCCCTGGTTCGAGGGAGAGCAGGATGGCAGCGGCAATGGCGGTCACGGCGCCGGCGGACTGTGTCCACGTCAGGCGTTCGTGCAGCAGCAAAACGGCCAGCACCACCGTGAGCAGCGGATAGAGCGAGATGAGGGAGATGACGATCGACGCCTTGCCGCCAGACTCGAGCGCGCGAAAGCTGGTCCACGCGCCAAGGCCGTTCAGCGCGCCGCCGGCCATCGAACAAAGCACCACCACGGTTCCTAATGCCGAGTGGGGTCGCACCAGCAGCAGGACGGCTCCGGAGAGCGCCACCATCGCCCAGCAGAACCACAGAAACGATCGCTCGCTGGAAATGCGATTCGTCGAAAGCTTCTGCGTAACGCCCGTGATGCCCCAGAGCACCAGCGCCAGAACGGCAAACCCCAACCATGCACGCATCAGTTTTTCCCTCTCCGCTCAGGCGCTCAAGAGATAAATCGCCACAAAGGCCAGACCGAGGCCGAGCCATTGCACCCGGCCCAGCCGTTCCTTCAGAAATACGAGCGCGAGCAGGACGGTCACCATGGGAAAGAGTGCAGTAACCGGCGCGACCACCGACGCATTACCGCCCTTCACCAGCGCCTCGAAGAAGGCAATGTTCCCTACCCCACCGAGAATGCCGGTAAGAAAGGCCCAGAACACGCCCGCTGCTCGCTGCTCGCGCTTCTCGTCTGCTCTGCTCCTGTGCACAGTCCAGGCCACGAAGACCATCAAGGGCAAAAGCCCGGCGGTGTAGAGCAGTTGATTCAGGTATGCGTCCACGCCGGCAGAGGCGATCTTCGAAACCAGCCCCCAGGTGCCCCACAGCACAATGGTAGCCAGCGACCACAGCAGCCACAGCGGCATGGTTCTCCATCGATTCGTTGCGCTCACCGGCTTCCTTTCACACCCAGCCGAGCATACCGGCGGCACAGAAGCGCGGGCAATGCCTGAGGGGCTTGCTGGCTCCTGTTTTGCGGATCATTCTTTCGTTCTGACTGTCTGCGCTGCAATGCGGCTGCCCGCGGGCTTTATCATCAGCGCGGCGGAGAGAGTCCATGAAGATCACCGGTATCGAGGCCATCCACCTGCGCGCGGAAGATCCGCTCATCGAGTTGTTCGACGGCTCCTACGACGATTGCGTTCTGGTCGTACACACCGACAGCGGCCTGGTCGGCGTCGGCGAAACAGAATCGATGGCTCCGGCGATTCAGGCCATCGTGCGCGGCCCCTCGGCGCACAATCATGCGCGTTCGCTGTCTGCGATCCTCGTTGGGGCCGACCCGGCGGATCCGGAGGAACTGTGGCGCCGCATGTACGATTCCACCGATTATGTAGGACGTCGCGGCCTGATGATGCATGCCATCGGCGGCGTCGATCTGGCGCTGTGGGACCTCCGCGGCAAGATCGAAGGCAAGCCCATCCACGCATTATTGGGGGGCGCAAAGCGCGACCGCGTGCCGGCCTACGGAACCATCTATCCCATGGCGCAAACGCCCGAGGGAGTGCGTGCCCAGGTCGCCGAAGGACAGGCGAAAAAGCTGCGCAATTTCAAATTTGCGGCCGACCCCTGGTGGATGGACGACATTGCCCTGACCGGCCGCCTGCTGGCTGCGGCACGTGAGCAGGCCGGAGACCATGCGCATCTGATCGTCGATGCTGCGCTGTCGTATCGCACCGCTGCCGAGGGTCTGCGGCTGTTCCCGGCATTCCGCGACGTCGGCATCTGGTTCCTCGAAGCGCCCCTGCCGCTGGATGACGTGGAGGGTCATCTGGAAATGAGCGGCCACGGCATTCCCATCGGGGTGGGCGATCTGGGGCTGACCCATGTGCGCGAGTTCATCGAAATGATGGATCGCGGCGGCGCCAGCATCTGCCAGCCCGATATCTCGCAGGTGGGCGGCTTTAGCGGTATCCGTCAGATTGCAGCGGCGGCCTGTGAACGCAGCAAGCGCGTGATCACGCACGGCTATAAGACGAACATCGAGATCGCCGCCAATCTCCACTTCCTGGCCGCGCAACCCAATGAGGAGCCGCTGGAGTTCTCGCTGAGCTATTCGCCGTTGCGCTGGAATACCACCATCGAGCACTTCCCTGTCGAAGACGACGGCTGCGTGCAGGTGCCCCAGCGGCCTGGACTCGGCGTCACGCTGAATGAGGAGACGATTGAGCGCTACCGGTTCGTGCAGTAGCGGCGCGGCTTCCTCACGGCTTCTGCATGGCCAGCGATGAAGACTGCTCCACGCGGCCATCTATGGTGATAACCGCGCTGCCGGAGCGGCGGAGGTACTTTGGCTGCGAAACCGCATGGCGGATGACGACGACGCCATCATCCGTCGCCACTACTCCGCAGTCGAAGCGCACGCCCGAGAAGCTGGCGCGGCCATGTCCGGAAACACGAATCTGACTCGTGGCAAGGTCGGGCCGCTGGCCGGCGAGACGAAGCGCCCCCACACCGGAGTCCTGCACGGTGACGCTCGCATCGCCCGAGATATCGAGCCAGTCCGCATAGAGCGTCGAGTCGCGGACAGCGATATTGGCGTGCTCGCGTGCGGTCAGTTGATCGATCTGCGAGTCCTGCAGCGAGAGCCGAGCTTGCCCCCCGGCATAAACGTCCCACGTGTCCACATTCACGTCGTTGAGGCGGATACGAAATGGGCAGGTGGACGTGTGCGGCTCCGGAAAGACCGCGGGTCGCGCGTCGGAGCCCAGGCGCCCCTTCATCAGACGCAGGCTCCCGTCGCAGTTCGGCGAAATGGCCAGTTGCACGCGATCCATGTGCGCCAGAGACGCCTCGGTGCGCCCGTGGATGTAAAGCAGGAAGAACTGAATGCGGACATCGGCGAGGTCGGCGCGTGCACCGGAACCCAGCGTCAGTGTTTGCGTGAAGCTGCGGTCCGTCGGGATGTCCCGGAACTGCAGATGATCGTCCTCGCCGCTGTGCGTCGAGAGGAAGACAAGATCGAGACCGTGCGCGGTGACACGGCTTTCGTTCGAGATTTCCAGTTCGAAGATGCTCAGCCGGCGGAGCGTCGCCTGAACGTGATCCAGATGAAATTCGGAATTCCTGGTGGCAAAGCCTTCCACAGCAAGATCGCCCTTCAGCAGCCACATGGGATGCGCATCGCCGACGGGAACCATGCTTGAGCGACGCACAACGATGTGAGCCGGACCGGCGCAGGTGAGCCCGCTGGTGCCGTTCGGGGCGCCGTTGGGATCCGAAATCTTCAGCTGAACGTCGTCGAGTTCGAGCCTCGCACCCGCCGCCACCCGGATCGGGCCGTGCAGATCGAGCGTCATGTTCTTCAGCACGACACTGCCCTGCACGAGCAGTTGGCCGTCGTGGCGAAACTCACCGGGACCGGCCACGCTGACTCCGTCGTAAAGCGGTGGCAAAGGCCGCTCGGCCCCGGCCATGGCCGGAAATACGAAAGCTGCAAGCAGAAGGACGAAACGCAGAGACACAACCAGGCCTCTCGAAGAAGATACCCCCTGAGAGATTTTTTGCGGCATCGGTTTGCGAATCGTTCCTGCGGAATTGCGGCGCAGGTCAGTTCACGCGCAGCAGCATTTTGAGCGTGTCTCCGGGTGCGCTCGCCATGCGGTCGAACGCCTGCTGTCCCTGATCGAGCGGCATCTCCTGCGTCCAGGGCGTCAGGTCGATCTCGCCTGCCTTGAGCAATGCCAGCGACCGTTCGAAGTCGACCGGCGTATACGCAAACGACATGGCCACGCGATGCTCCTTGCGGATGCTGGTGACAAAGTCGATCTCGCTGCGCTCCTGGCTCAGGCCCAGCAGCACAACCAGGCCGCCGGGCCGGCACAGGTCGAAAGCCGCCTGCCGTGCCGGGCCGGTACCCGATGCATCGAGGACCAGATCGAGACCATGGCCGGCAAAGCGACGGGCCTCTCCGCGGCCTTCCTCGGTCGAAACATTGACGGCAAGCGCAGCTCCCATGCGGCGCGCTACGTCCAGGCGAACATCGCTTACATCCTGCACCAGCACTTCGCGCGCACCGATGCGCAGCGCAGTGAGCAGCGCCAGCGAGCCCATGGTTCCACCGCCGACAATGCCCATGCGGAAGAACGGCGCAGGCGAGGCCAGGCGGAAGAGATGCACGATGTTGGCCAGCGGCTCGGTGAGCAGCGCGCGCTCGTCCGTCAGCGAATCGGGAACTTCGTAGACCTGCACCTCAGGGAGAGCCACATATTCAGCAAAGCAGCCTGCGGTACGATCGAGGCCCAGCAGACGCCAGCTGGAGCAGAGGTTCTGAGCGCCGCTGAGGCAGGCGGTGCAGCGTCCGCAGCTGATCAGCGGATTCACGACCACACGCCGGCCATCGTTGGTGCGACCCACCAGCTCATGACCGAGAACCAGCGGAGGGATGCGACGGCGGCTGTGTCCCAGGAAGCCCGAAATATCCGATCCGCAAATACCGGCGGCGACGACAGCGATTTCGGTTTCACTCTGGACCGGAGCGGGCCGGTTGACGTCCTGCATTTCCATCTGACGGGGTGCTGTATATACCAATGCGCGCATAATTCTCCTGCCGGTGACGTCCTCAGACCAGGACGCTCGGCTCTACAGGTTCTGACGTGCTCCACCGCTGCGGCTGTTTAGCGTAAGCGCGCGGCGTGCAGTGCATGTACTTCTTAAAGACCGATGCAAAGTAAGCAGGGTTGCAGAAGCCGCAGCGATCGGCCACCTCGGCGACATGCAGCCGCGGATCGAGCAGCAGCCGCTTGCTCATTTCCAGCTTTTGCCGGATCAGAAACTCCTCCAGTGTATGGCCGGTGGTGCGGCTGTAGACGCGGCCCAGATGTCCCGCGGAAAGCTTCATCTCCTTGGCAAGGCTGTGGACCGTCACCTTGTCCGGCCCGGTTTCGCGGATGAGCCGCTGAATCTCTGTCACGATCTTCTGCTCGCGCTGGCTGAAGAGCTGCACCACCTGCTGGCGCAATTGCTCAGCGAGATTGCGAAATGCTTCCGTCATGGCAAAGGAACTGGGCGACGCCATGATGATCTGCACGGCGCGCTCCCGCACCGCCTGGATGGGCTCGGTTCCGGCGCCTAAATCGGCCACTTCGCGGGTCAGGTGTTCGCAGGCCCAGGTCAGCAGGCCGCGCGCCTGTTCCAGCTGAACCACTCCGCCCGCAGCCGGCGCCGCCGTGGAAAGAAACTCCCGCAGGGCCGCGGCCATGGCAGGCGCTTCTCCGGCCTGCAGGGCCCTGAGCACGCGGCCCAGAGCCTGGGTGGGGTCCGGGCGGCGTTCCGGCAGCGCTTCAAACCAGTTCAGCGTCGAATGCCCCGCATCCAGCGCCGCCGTAGCCTCGTGATACGCCCGCAGCAATTCCGTCGGCTCCTGATGCTGTCCGCTGATGCCGACGCGGGCCGCGAGCAGACCGTGCGAACGCGCGGTCCGCAGCAGCACATGCGCCATCTCATCCAGCAGCAGCCGTTCGTGACTGGAATTCCGCGAACGCTGGCTGGTAAAGATACAAATCTCTGCCGGAGAGATCGCCGTGGTCAGCGTATTCGACCAGCTTTTGCAGCGGTCCTCGATTACCTGCGCCACCCGCACCAGTCTCAGCTGGCTGCCGATAGCCTCAGCCGACAGAGGATTTGCATCGCGGAGCGGTGAGGACTCGGCCGGCATGCGCTCCAGAGGATCCTGCAATCGCAGCAGCAGGACGCGGTCGGGAAAGCGCTCCAGCGCGAGGTTGCGGGCCAGCGCGCGCAGACTTTCGAGTGTGCAGGCCGCGCTTCCCGCCTGGCCCGAAAGCAGCTTTTCGATCAGCTCACGGCGATCGAGCGCCAGCTCCCGCTCCCGGATCTGCTGAAACTCGCTCATGATTTCGAGCCGCTTCCAGGCATTGGCCAGGTAACGCGCAAAGACTTCCATCATGCGCACCATCTCCGCCAGCTTGCGCCGTGGTCACTACCGGGACGCGGAAGTACGCTTCCTCGAGGCGCGCCATATCGATGTGGGGCTGGCCGGCAAGGGCCTGCCGAACGCGCGCGAAGCCCGTGGGTGTCGGCGCTTCCGTCAGTACCTGCCCGCTGAAGAGTGTGCCCAGATAGCGTTCTTCGCAGATCACCGGCACCGCGATGTCCGTCAGCCCAACATGGCAGGGATAGACCTGCGTGCGTCCGGTGGCGCGGCAACGTTCCTTCGCGGGCTTATCGCTGCGTGCGCAGGTCTGCTCCTCATGCGCCCCAAAGCCATGCACCAGATCGCAGAAGTGCGTGCTGGGACTGGGCGAGCTGCGCCCCGGAGCATCCGATCCCGCAGGCTGCAGCTGCACCAGCGCATCTTCGGTCTTGACGCTCGACCGTTGCCCCGGATCGGGCAGTTCCAGATCGTCCGCCCACATCAGTTCCACATTGCGGATGGGGCTCGAGTCGTTGAGCAGCACGAGGAAATACTCGAACAGCTCGATATCCTTTTTGAATTCCTGCTTCAGCGTCTCGCTCAGAGCTGCCTGTTGCTTTTTCATGGAGAGCCCGATGGTGTTGGTTTAGCGCTGTCATTTTAAGTGCCGCCGCATACGATCGAACACCACAAAATCAACACACGCTACCGGAATACTGCGATTTCTGTCGGTATTTCGGGCGGCAACGCGGGGCGCTTCACGGATGGGCGCGAATGGTCAGGCCGCCATCGACCACCAGGTACGTTCCTGTCACCCATGCCGACTGCGGACTTGCCAGCCAGGCGACCGCCGATGCCACATCTTCCGGCCTGCCGCGGCGGCCCAGTGGATGCAGCGCCTCCGTCTCCTCGCCCCAGCGCCTCGGGGTCGCTGGCCGTGCGCAGCCACTCATCCCACATGGGCGTATCGATGTAGCCTGGACAAACGGCATTGACGCGGATCCTGCGCGGCGCCAGTTCCAGGGCGAGATTACGCGTCAGCGCCACCAGGCCTGCCTTCGAGCAGGCATAGGGGATAGCGTTGGGAAAAGCATGGTCGGCATGAATGGAACTGATGTTGACGATCGCGCCGCCTGCCTCAGAGAAGAGCGGCGCCAGCGCCTGGGTGAGCAGCAACGGCGCGCGCAGGTTAACGGCGAGCACGCGATCGAAAATGTCCACCGTGACCTTCTCCAGGGGAAGGTCGAACTCGATTCCGGCATTGTTGACCAGCACATCGACTTTGTCCTGGCGATCCGCAATCTGCGCCGCCACCCTGTCGATGGCCGCCGGGTCGGCTAAATCGGCAACCGCACAGTCGACGCGCCCGGCATGCGCGCCGCGCAGCGCAGCCGCCGACTCCTCAAGCGCCACAGCGTTATAGTCGACCAGCAGCAGCCGCGCGCCGCACCGGTGCAGGTGTTCCGCGATGGCACGCCCAATGCCCCGGGCTCCTCCGGTGACAACGGCGAACTGATCGGCGAATGAGTCTTTCATCGCGCTCCTGGCGTCTCCGGCTTCCCTGCTCCTCGCCCTTTGTCGGCGGCCTCAAGAAAGACCAGCTCCGAACTCAACGGTGCGCCGAGGCGCACGGTCAAGCCCTGCTCCATCAACTCGCGTCCCGTGGCCTCACGATCCGGCGCGCTGCCATCCTGAAAGTGCAGTCGGTAGCGGGCGCCGGCTACGAGTCCGGCCAGCACAAAGCGGTGCTCGTCTTCATCGGCGATGCTGCCGCGGAAGCCAAAGACGACGCCTTGCCCGCGCCGCGGATCCCAATACTCCATGCCATCCCAGTGCACGCCGTCGGGCCGCGGCGAGATATGGTAGAGACGCGCATCGCGGATCAGCGGACGCAGCTTCTCTTTGTAGAGCGCAATCGCCTGGCGCGCCGCCTCATGCTGCTCGGGAGTCCAGGCGGTCGTGTCCATCATGATGGTGATCCAGCCCATCATGCCGCTGCGCAGCATGTAGAGAAAGTTTTCCGGCCGCGGTGTGGACCACTTCTCCACATAGCTCTCCAGCATGGCCGCGGGCAGCATATAACTGGTGTCGTAGAAGGCACGCCGGTTGGAGAGCGGATCATAAGTATCGGTTATGGAAAAGTAATCCCCGTGGGCCGCCGATCCAAAGTCCACCATGCGGCCGCCGTCGTTGCAGATCTCAAAAATCAGGCCAGGATGTTCGCGGCGGGTGTGCGCATAGATGTCGTAATAACTTCGGACCGCGTGATAACTTACGTCAGTCGAGTTATCCGCCAGCACATACATCGAGGAGCCTTCGTGGGTCACCTTCATGGTGCTGCGGTCCGGCGGCGCATGGGGATGGTCGTCGCGCGTGCAGCCCTGAGCGACCAGGTAGCCATCGTGCTCCAGCATGTCGAGGTGATAGTCGGTGACGATGCGATTGACCTCTTTGCTCATATACGCGTGCGCTGCCGGCACGCCGAGGTCCACCGTCTCGCCCTTGAACTCCTCCGGCTTCCAGCCGGGCGGCGGATCGGCAACCAGCCAGTCCCGCACCTTTGGGTCATTGACATTCAGAGCCCCCGGTTCGGTATCGAGCGCCGCCTGCGTCCAGTCCACCCAGATGCCGAAGCGCAGTCCCTGCCGGTGCGCCGCATCCGCAATATAGGCCAGCCCGTGAGGAAACTTCTTCGGATCGGGATACCAGTCGCCGACGCCGCGAAACCATCCTGCATCGACGTGAAACATCTCGAGGCCCAGCGCTTTCGACTGCGCAATCATGCGCAGTGCCAGCTGCTCGTCCACCGCCATGCCACTGCCCCAGCTGTTGTTCACGGTCAGCGGGTAGTGAGCATCCTTCCAGGTAAGCCGATTGCCAAGAACCGCGCGCACCCAGGGCCGCAGCTGGTTCCCCGCTCCGTCAGGTCCGCCGCTAAAGGCGCCGAGAAAAACAGTCGGCGTCTCGAAGCTTCCGCCCGGGGTGAGGCGCGTGCGATACGGTCCCGGATCCGGATTGAGTCCCAGCACCGAACTGAGCCGGCCGCCGCTGCGTTCGAGGTTGATGCGGGTTCGACCGCTGAACTCGATGCCGGCATACCAGCCCTGTTGCGGCTGCGCCTCCGTGTACACATACTCGGCGGGAATGATCTCGCGCGGCTGGCCCGGAAGAGGGCGCGCATAAGTGGAGGAAGTGCCGGTCCAGTGATAACCCTCGCCCACCTTCTCCAGATGGACGCCCTGCGGCGAGGGGCTCCATGCGCCTTTCTCGACATAGAAGTTATGAATCTCCGCATCGCCCCGAGTCTGCCAGTCCAGGCGCAGCGAATCTACCATGGGCAGCCAAAACTCCTGCCCGCTGAGATTCTCGACGGTGATGGTATGTTCCAGTGGTCCGAAGGCCGCGCGCGCTGTCCACGCCCAGAGCAGGCGCAGATGCGGCTGCTCCGATTCGTAGACGAAGAGGACGTGATGCGCGTCGGCACGGCTCAGCTCCGGCTTCAACTGCCAGTGAAGCGGAACCTTCCTCCCGCTATCTTCGACGAACGTGGGCAGCACCGCCTCCTGCAGGTTGCGCCATGCTGGTGCAGTTCGCCCGGAAAGCTCGACCAGCCGCGGGGCAGCGGCGTCCGCGCTGAGTTGTATCGTCGTGTCGGAGGTGGAAAGAGTGACTGCACGCAGCGAGTGGTGCGCTTGCCCATGACAGCCAGGGAGTACACAAGTGGCGGCAGCAAACGCAAACAAGGTTCGGAACAGACGACGAGCATTCAACGGAAAGACCATCCTTGGGCTCAGAAGAACAGACAAGCGCGAATGCGGGCCCGGGCTGCTCCCGACCGGGAATCCCGGCGGCCCGCATTGCTCTTTTAGAAGAAGAATCGCAACCCGGCCTGCATCACGCGCTGTCCCGTCTTGCCGTTGATGCCGCCGAACGTCGGTGAATCCGGATCGGCAACGATGTTGCCGAAGACCGGATGGTTAAAGATATCGAGCGCCTCCAGCCGCAGCTCAAAGTAGCGATCTCTGTTCTCCGACAAATAGAAATGCTTCAGGATACTGTCGTCGGAGTAGAAGCCGCCGGGGTTTCTTAAATTGCTGAAGTAAACGGGCGAATTGGCGAAGCTGTAATCGGGTGTACGCACAAAGGACGCGGCGTTCAGCACGCCCGGCCCGGTCCCGTTGACGAACGCTCCATTCACTACCAGGGCATCCGATTGGCTGGCGCCGGAGCGCTTGTAGTTCTTATTTGCGAACGACCAGCGGATTGCGGCTCCGGGTACCTGATTGCCGCCATCGACCGTCGGCACCTGGACGGGTGTTCCCTTCAGATACCAGGTGGTGATGCCGGCAACTGCCCATCCACCGGCCACTGTGTCCACCACGTTGCCTGTCACTCCGCTGGGTGCACCGAGCCACTGCCGACCGCGCCCGAACGGCAGATCGTACGAGTAATTCAGCTTAATCGTCTGGGGCAGCTCATAGGTCGCTACCCCATAAGCCTCCATGATGTTATGCGGGTTCTGCAGTAATCCCGACGTAGACCCGCTCACGTGAATGTCGGTGCTGTTGGTATCAGTGAGCGTCTTACGAATGGCATAGGAAGCCAGCAGGTCGAGGCCGCGGAAGCTCTTGGTCTCAATCTGGAAGTTAGCAAAGTTAGAAAATGATTTACCCCAGGTCGCCTGTCCCGGCGTCGTCGAGTTGGTTCCTCCATATTGCGGTGACAGTCCGAGTAACTGGCTCAGCGAGACAGTAGGCTCGGCCGAAAAGGTTTGCGACTGGCCATAAAACGGATCCGGCACCTGATCGTTGAGGTGGGCTCCCAGCTGATAATACGCTGGCGGAATGTTATTCAGGCTCCAGCCCCACACATCCGTCAGCAGATGCACGCCTTTGATGCCCTGGTACTCTGCCGACGCCACCCAGTTCCTGCCCACCTGGCGCTGAATGCTGAGCCCCCACATATAGTCCGTCGGCGTGTCGTAGTGGCTGATGGTGGTGCCGGCCTGATCGAGATTGCCCGCTCCGCCATAGGTTGCATACCAATACTGCTGGTTATTGGTGAGCGGAGGAACCCATCCCAGATTGCCCCCGCTCTGCAGGGTTGGGAAGGAACGCAGCCCGTGATCGTTGCCCATCTCGCTGATCCAGTGCTGCCCGTCCACGGTCGAGACCTGGTTGAAGGTGTTGGAGTTGTAGTAGAAGCTCAGGTAATCCGTGGAAAGTCCGTTCAGACCCTGATCCACGCTGCCCCCGCTCACATGCAGTACGGTCCGGTCGTTGATCGCCCAGCTGATGCCCAGGCGCGGCTCGAGGTTGGCGACGTTCGTGCTGTAGAGACTCTTTTGCGGATACTCCGGCGTGCCCAGCAGCGCCACGCGGCCGGTTGCGCCCTGCGACAGCCACGCCGGCGCCGGCAGGTTCGCGAGCCCCGGCTCTGCGGCCACCACCTGTCCCCACTGCCAGCCGTTGCCGGGAGTCAGGACGTTTTTTGCTTTCAGATCGTAGACAAGGCTACCCGGCACATGCCGCCCCTGGCGGGGACCATCGTGATCCCAGCGCAGGCCCATCTGTACGTTCAGCTTCGAGTTCACCTTCCAGTCATCCATAACATAGGCTGCCTGATCCCATCCGTAGGGCGTAATATCCCAGTTACCCCAGGAGTAGAAGTTCGACGAGCCCATCATCGCTTCGGCTAACTGGCTGCCGGTTAGTCCGTCGTTCTGATTCCAGTATTGGTTGGAGCCGCCTCCCGCGTTCAGATCGATGACGCCTGTCTTATCGCCACCCTGTTCGGTAAAGCGCGTGAAGTACTGCTCGTAGCCGAGCTTGATGGTGTGGCGCCCGATCAGCCGGCTCACGGAGATGGTGCCGTTGTCGGTCTGGGTGATGAACGAGTCATACTGCGCGCCGCCCACGTGCGAGTAACCGCCCGCATAGCCGCCAAGATTGAGAACCGGCGCAATCTGATCGGTCGTCTTTTCGTTGTTCGACTCCAGCAGCGGATCGAAGGGCCACTTGGAGGTATCGATGCTGGGATCGGGCGCGGATCCCGATCCGGACACGCCATAACTCACCAGATCCGTTACACCGATGCCGAGGCGGAAGTTCACAACGGTGCGGCTTCCTGGCGTCCAGGTATAGAGAAAATTGCCCAGCCAGTCAGCGTCGGTGGTTACCGATTCCGCGGCATGCGTGTATGGGGGAGGAATGTTGTCGGTCATCATCGACCGGCTCAGGCTGCCGCTCAGGTGATGATTCGCGCGCAGAGCCTCATCCATGCGGAAGAAATACTTATCCGTGGGCCGCGTGATGTGGATTGGATCGTAGCGGTTGTTGAGGTGATCGTTGTTCGCCGCCGGCTCATGGTTCGGCTGCGGATACAAGGCGAGGTAGTGGGCAAACAGCGCGCTCTGGCCGGAAACACCGGTACCGTAATTCGCCGGAATCTTGTTGCCCGGAAACTGCGGCCGCACCCAGCAACTGCCCTGCGAGGCGTATTGGTTGGCCAGCGGACCGGTGCAATCGGCAGCGTTCGAATCGTAGCTGCCATAAAACGGATCATAGATGTTGGCCAGCACCGGCGCGCCGTTGTTGTAGTTGATGACCGTCTGCGAGAAGTCTCCCTGTTGGTTCAGGATGGTGGGAACGGTGCTTTCGATCACCTCTCCCTGGCTGAAGCGCTCTCCTTCCCAGGCTCCGTAGAAGAAGGTGTGATCGCTGCCGTTATAGACATGGGGGATGCGCAGCGGTCCGCCCACGGCAGCGCCGTAGTTCTTCTGCTGAAAGTCCTGGCGCGGATTGCCCAGCGAGTTATCCGTCCAGTCGTTGCTGTTCAGATCCTGGTTGCGCAGATAGAAGAAGGCGCGGCCGTGAAAAGTGTCCGTCCCGCTCTGCGTCTCCATCGAGATCATGCCGCCCGCATAGCGCCCATAATCCGCCGTCAGCACTCCGCTCTCCACGCGAAACTCTCTGATTGAATCGGGCGTGGGAATGGCGCGGTTCGTGTTGTTGAATTCTTCTTCCTGCACCAGGTTCCCATCCACGCGAATACTGGTGCCGTTGACCTGGCCGCCTGAGACCGAATAGCTGTTGCCGGTGTTGGCGATGAAGTAGGCGGCGTTGCCCAGCGTGCCGACCGTATCAACCTGCGGCCCCGATCCCTGGATGGCCGGAACCGTTGCGGTCAGGTCGAGCGCGTCGCGGTTCAACTGCGGCAGGTTGGTGATCATGGCGTTATTCAGCACGTCAGATGTGCTCGCTTCATCGGAGGAGAGCAGCGCCTGCCCTGCGGTCACCGTCACCGACTCCTCCACTGCGCCCGGCTTCAGCTCGAAATTCTGCGTCAGGTGATCGCCGGTGTTCAGGGTCAGGCCCGACTGGGCTACGGCGCCGAACCCCTGCGCTTTGACCGAGAGGGTATAGGGGCCCGGCAGCAGTTCCGGCAGCACGTAGACTCCCTGACCGTTCGAAACGGCGCGGTACGGAACATTGGTGGCGGTGTTGATGGCGGTAATCTCGGCGTCGCCGATAACGGCGCCGGAGGGATCCGTGATCACGCCGCTGACCTGGGCATTCGATGTTTGCGCGTGCACCTGTGGGCCTGTTGTCATCAGGGCTGTCAGCAGCATCGCCGGAGCGATCGCACCCAGCCGTTGTATGGCCCGTTTCAAATTTGCTTTCATGCGTGGCCTCCACGGCAGACCTGTCCCGTGGACAGGTTTCCCGTCGCCCACCATTCATATGCCCGCAGAAAAACGACAGTCTATCCAGCCACGCGATATTACTTGTGTTTTAAGGCTTTCGTGGAATGGGATTGTGCAGCCGGGCCAACCCAATCGGGCGCGAATTTCAAAAAAGCGTGTGAAAGGGGCTCTCGTCAGCGCTCCGGTTCCGTAACCTGCAGGCGCTGATCGGTCTCGACAGCTTCCAGACGCTGCACTTTTCCCGAAGGCCAGCGAATCTCGATCTCTGCACGGCTCGCGTCCCCCAAACCGAAGTGCACCGTCAGATCGCTGGTGGAAGCATAGCCCATGCTGCCCGAAACCGTTCGCCCCTGCAGCCGGCCTGCGGTCGTGCAGCGCACTTCCGCGCCAATCGCCGACCGATTGCTGATGCGTCCGGTCAGCCGCAACTCGAGCCAGTGCCGCGCCGGGGTGCGATTCCACCACAGTTCGAGCGGCGCGTTCAGCACGCTGACGGCGGCGTCTATACGCCCATCGCGATCGAAGTCCGCGAAGACCACGCCGCGATGCAAGGCAGGATGTGCAAATTCCGAGCCCACCTCACCCGTAACATCCGTGAACTTCCCGTCGTGATTCAGAAAGATGTGATTCGACTGCGCATCCTGGGTGTCCAGCCCTCCGCCAGCGACGAAGAGATCGAGCCAGCCATCGTTGTCGAGATCCACCAGCCCGCAGCCCCAGCCGCTGATCCCGCGGCTCAGGTTCAGCAGGCCGGTGCGCGCGCTGCCGTCGATGAACACGCCGTGCCCCTGATTCAGGAAGACCTCCCAGGTCTCATTCTTTAGCCCCGTCATCACGATGTCCGGCCGCCCATCGCCGTCGATGTCGCCGAAATCCGCGCCCATGCCGGAGATATTGCGCCCATCGCCGTTGTAAGCGACACCGGCGTCCACGCCAATCTCTTCGAAGCTTTTGCCGCGATTGCGCAGCAGCAGATTGCGCGCGTTATCGTTGGCGACGAAGATGCCTGGATGGCCGTCGCCTGCGAAGTCGGCAATCGCGAGGCCCATGCCCTTCCCCAGCAGATCGGGCAGCCCCTGGCTTCGCGTAATTTCGGTGAAGGTGCCGTCGCCGTTGTTGTGGTAGAGCTGCATCGACTGCGCGCGATAGCGATCCGGATGGCAGTAAGCCCGCGCCTGCGGATCCATGCCGCCGCAGATGGGATCCGCTCCCGGCTCCCAGTCGCAATAATTCGAGATGAAAAGGTCGAGGCGCCCATCGTTGTCGTAGTCGATCCAGCAGGCGCCCACCGACCACGCAGGCCGCCCCAGCGATCCGGGCGAAGCCAGCCCCGCTGCGCGGGTCACATCGCTAAAGGTGCCGTCGCCGTTATTGCGATAGAGCTGGTTCGCATGCACTCCGGCGACAAAGAGATCCTCGTGGCCGTCGTTGTTGTAATCGCCCACCGCGACGCCCATGCTGTAGCCCACGCCCTGCAGCCCGGCTTTTACCGTCACATCGGTGAAGGTGCCATCGCGATTGTTGCGGTAGAGGCGATTCCAGTATTCCGGCCCGGTCTTCACCATCGATGGCAGCGCCGCGCCATTCGTGCAGAACAGATCGGGCCAGCCGTCTCCGTCGAAATCGACGACGCCCAGACCGCCCGGCAACGTCTCCACCTGATACTTGCGCCCCGCCGCGCTGTTGCGCAAAACGAAATCCAGCCCCGCCGCAGCGGCGCCGTTCGTCATGCGGATGCCCGATGTTGCCCGCGCCAGTTGGGCCAGCGCTGCAGCGATTTTGCTTCCTGATGCTGCCACCGCCAGGATCGGCGCTGTACGCAACAGAGCGCGCCGGCTAATCGGCATCGGGCCCGTCGGCTGCGCCGTTCTGATGATGTTCCTGGAAGGCATCCGACAGGCGCCGGGCTTCGGCCGCGGCTTTGGCTGCCTCCTCATCGCGGCCCAGCTGGTGCAGGATGCGCGCCTCCAATGCATGCAGCGCGCCCTTTTCGTCGGGATAGCCGGCAGCGAGCGCCGGGCCCAGATGCTGCAACGCCTCGGCAGCCTGGCCGGACTGCGCCAGCGCCGTTCCCAGTTCGACCTGCACGGTGGGATCGCCGGGCGCCTCGACCGTAAGCTGCCGCAGCCGCGGAAGCGCCTGATCATAGTCGCGGTTGCTCATCGCCAGCGAGACCAGTGTCCGCAGCGCCTCGCGCTGATGTGGATCGATGGCCAGCGCAGCTTCTGCCGACTGCCGCGCAGCCTCGGTATTCCCTTGCGTCGATTCCGCTTCGGCCAGGCGTTCCAGCAGCGCGGGATCGCGGGGCCGCAGCGCGATCGCCTTGCGATATTCATCCTCCGCCGCCTTCGCGTCGCCTTTCAGCCGCAACAGCACGTCTCCGCGCACGCGATCGAGCGCGGCCTGATCCTCCGCATTCGATTGCAGCTGCGATGCTGCTTTGCCGGCCGCAACCGCGTAGCAAATCGACAGCTGATAGGCGGTGTCCAGTTGCGCGGCAGACGGGGGCTTCTGGGCGAGCGCGCGTTCCAGTGCGGGAATGGACCCATGGCAGACCAGCGTATCGGCGGGTTGTGCCGCGACGTGTTGCAGGCGGCGAATGGTCGCGACGCCCGCTGTGGAAGCGCGCAGGCCTTCGCCGATCTGGCGAAAGCGCTCCAGCGCGAATCCCGCCCACGCCTCCAGCGCCTGCTCCGAATCATGCCCGCGCTCGACGGCCTGTTGATACGCCTCGGCCGCCTGTGCATAGCGGCCCAGGCTCGCTTCCGCTTCTCCCAGATAATCCTCGGGAATCTCCTCAGCGGGGCGGGTGCGCGCCGCTAGTTCCAGGCGCGACAGGGCTTCGGAGGGTTTGCCGGTGCGCAGCAGATCGATGCCCAGCAGCAGGTTCGCGAAGTAATCGCCTGGATGCAGTTGCCGAGCGCGCTCCAGAACCGGAATTGCCTCGCTGAAACGAGCCTGCCGATGCAGATCGAATCCCTGGTGAAGCAAGGCCTGAAAATCCTGCTCGGACGCGGTTTGCGCCACCCCTGCGAGGCAGAGGAAACCCGCTAACCACGAGCCGATGCCGATTGAGCCTATGCAGATTCGCGCTCTGCCTGAGGTGAGAGACCGCACACTGCGGCCACTATAGCGCCAGCGACTTTCATGCGGCAAACTCCAGACTTCGCGCACGCGACTTTAGTCACCGCCCCGCGCGTTCATCCGTGATTTTCATCACATCGACACAAAGCGAGCGGATCAACACTGAAACGGGCTCGAAATACGAACATCCTGCCCCCTTCGCTCTGCCGCTTCTTCCATGGCGCTCAGGCAAAGCGTCGGCTTCCTCAAGCGTGGCCCACCCAGTCATCGCAGGCCTCGCGGAAAGAGAAGGATTGCCATGCGATGCTGGAATCAAAATCATCAAAGGACATCAGGTCGTCCAGGTGCCGGCTCTTTCTGTACTCGCCCCTCTGCGAATCAATCCTCTGCCAACTGCGGCGACAGGCTGCGCGTACTGTCCAACTGTGCGGGCCTTGCCCTGCTCTTCCTGCTCTTCGCGACTTGTCTGTTCGCTCAACCCATCGTCGGCGTGGACAATCCCGCTTCCCTGAACGCGCCCACCCTCAGCCCGGCCAACGCGCCTGCAGCAGGAAGCGCCGCTGAGGAAGTTCGCCTGGGCGCCAGTTACCTGCTGGGCAAAGGCGTGCCCAAAGATCCGGTACAGTCCGCCTATTGGTTCAGAAAGGCCGCCGATCAGGGCGACCCCGGAGCGCAGAATGAGCTTGGCTATCTCTATACCTTCGGGATCGGCGTGCAACAGGATCCCGCGGAGGCGACGCGGTGGTTTGAACGGGCGCTGGCGGGCGGCTCGGAGCACGCCAAGCTCAATCTCGCGGTTATGTATCTGCGCGGCGTTGGCATCGACCGCGATATTCATCTGGGGCTCGATCTGCTGACCCAGCTGGCTGCCAAAGGCAATGCGCGCGCAGAGGATTATCTCGGTGCCGTCTATTACAGCGGCTTTGGCGTGGACCAGAATAAGGCGCTGGGCGAAATGTGGTTCCGCAAATCCGCCAAAGGCAAATGTCCCGAGGGCGAATACGCCATGGGAACCCTCTACTCGGTTATCCCGGATCACGAGCAGAACAACGCCCTCGCCGCAAAGTTCCTCCGGCGTTCCGCGGAAGCCGGCTTTGTGCCGGCCATGTCTTCGCTGGGAATTTTGTCTGCCGCGCACCCGGAACTTCCCGGGAATCGCTCGGATGAGATGCTTACCATGCTGACCCGCGCCGCCGAGGCCGGGATGTGGGAGTCATCGGCAACGCTTGGCTATCTGTTTCGTGACGGGCGCGGTGTGCCCCGGGATACCAGACAGGCCTGCCGCTGGTTCAGCATCGCGGCGAGACAGGGAGGCAGCGCGGGCGACGAGAATACGCGCGCGGACTGGGTCCGCTGCCAGCAGGAGCTGACCGAGGATCAGCTCAGTCGTACCTCGCTGGAAGCAACAAACTGGGTGCAACAGCATCCGCAATCCAATCTGTATGTTTTCAGCAACGGGCTGACCATTCCTCATCTGTGATCGTGCTGTCTCGGCCGCCAACGTGCTGAACGACGTCAACCTTGCGCCGCCGATCGGTATGCTGCGCTGCTGAACAGGCAAACCTCGCAGTCCTCCACTCAGGGCCGCTCCGGCCAGGCATGCTTCGGGTAGCGCCGCATCAGTTCACGCCGCACCTGCGGATAGAGCCGCTCCCAGAAGCCGCCGAGATCGCTGGTCGTCTGCACCGCGCGATGATTCGGCGCCAAGAGATGGACAACAACCGGCGTCCGATTCGGTCCGATGCGCGGCGTCTCCCGCATGCCAAAGAAATCCTGCAGGCGGGAGGCGATCCAGGGCGGCTTGCCGCGTTCGTAATGAATCTTCGTCTGCCGTCCACCTTGCAGCCGCACTGAAACCGGCGCCAGCTCATTGAGACGCCGTCCGCCGTATTGTTGCTCCAGCATCGGCAGGAAGTTTTTGGAGGCGGCCCTCAACTCCGCGAAGCTGAGCAGCCCGGTGCACAACTCCTGCATGGCCGGCTGCAGATCGGGCGGAGCCGTATCGGAACACCCAGGACCGGCAGCCTCGAGGCCCGCAAACTCGAGCCGCGCCAGAAACTGATCGAGAGCCTCACGATCGACGAAGTGGTCGATGCCCGCTTCCATAGCTTTGGCCGCCAGCAGAGCCGCTGCCACTTCTCTGTCAGGAGCGGCGCCACGCGATTCCTGAATGACTAATTCGTCGTACAGGAGCGCACTGCTGGCTTCCACTCGCTCTGCTTCGCGATTCCAGACCAGGCGCGATTCTTCGCGTACATGCTCGGGAAAGAAGTCAATCAGCCACTCCGCCTCGATACGCGCGGTCAGCCGGATCAGCGGCAGTGGCTTCTCTTTGCGGTCCTCCCCGTCGACGGCAACCATGAATTCGTAACCCAATTCGTAACCGCGACCGTGCCCTGCAGCATCGGTCGCAATCTCCGCCGATCCGCCGCTGGAGAGCAGCACCTGATTCCCTGCGCGCCGCCGCGCAACGCGGTCCGGAAACCCTGTCAACACGGCTTTGAGCAGCGCCTCTTCGTCGTGTCGCCTCTGTTCGCGCTTCTGCGCCGGCAGCCGCAGCAGCCTGCGAAGCTGTGCGATATGCTGCCGCAACTCAGGCTGCGGCCCGCGGTCCATCGCCTTCAGCAGGTCATTGGTCCCCGTATCGATGCCCGCAGCCAGCAGCGCCGCCGCGACGCATCCATCCTCGGCAATTCCCTGCTCCACGGCCTCCTCCAGCAGCCGCGACAACCGCGGCGGCAGAGGAAAACGTATCAGCTGCTGTGCCCTGTCTCCGGTAGCTCCCAGCCGGTCGAGAAGCGACGCAGCGCTGGCCAGAGCTGCCTCAGGCGGTGCGTCCAGCCAGTCGATCTCGCCCGGATCGATGCGCGCGGCCCGCAGAAACAGGCAGAGCTGTGACAGATCGCCTCGCAAAATCTCCGGCGTGTCGTGCTCCGGCCGCAACTGATAGTCCTCGACTGTATACGTGCACAGCACGCGGCCAGGCGCGGTACGGCCCGCTCGCCCTGCCCGCTGCTTCGCGGATGCCTTGCTCACCCGGCCTACCTGCAGGGTCGCAAATCCGCTCCAGCGCGACCAGCTGGGTATCCGCGCCAGGCCGCTGTCGATGACGGCGGTGACGCCCTCGACGGTAATCGAGCTTTCCGCAACATTGGTCGCCAGAATCACTTTGCGCTGCGCTGCGGGCGTGACGGCGCGGTCCTGCTCTTCGGGACTGAGACTGCCGTGCAGCGGCAGAAGCAGCAGGCCGGCGCGGCGTGCCGGCTCTTCACAGGCGCGCATCGCGCGGCGAATCTCAGCAGCTCCGGGAAGAAAGACCAGAACATCGCCGCTCAGACCCTCGGCGATCATCATCTCCAGAGCATTTCTAATCTGGATCTCGAGAGGGTTGGGAGAGTACGGCAGATACGTAGTGCTCAACTCGAAGAGCCGTCCCTCAGAGCGCAGGACAGGACAGGAATTGAGGAAGCGAGCGACCGGATCAGCCTCCAGAGTCGCGGACATCACGACGATGCGCAGCTCAGGCCGGCGGCTCTGCAGCCGCTTCAGCAAGGCCAGCGCCAGATCGCCCTCCAGATGCCGCTCGTGGAACTCGTCGAGCACCACGGCTCCCACGCCGCGCAGATCCGGATCGGCGCTCAGACGCCGCGTCAACACGCCTTCGGTCACAAAGCGCAGCCGCGTCCGCGGGCCAGCCACTTCGTCAAACCGGACCTGATAGCCAACCATGGCCCCGACGGGCTCGCCCATCTCGGCGGCCACGCGCCGAGCAGCCATACGCGCAGCGATGCGGCGCGGCTCCAGCACCAGCACCTCGCCGCGTACGATGTCCAGCAAGGCGGGCGGCACGCGGGTGGTCTTGCCCGCGCCGGGCGGCGCTTCGATCACCAGATTCGATGCGCGTTCCAGCGAAGCGACGATGTCCGGCAGGATCGCGTCCACCGGAAGAACAGGTCTGCGGGTCACCAGTCTCATCGAAGCATGTTGCTTCGCGCAGGGTCAATCCGGCGGCAGCAACCTGGATCGGGCGAGGCCGGCTCGCTCAGACTTCGAACACAACGAAGGGATGCGGCTCGTGCTGCTGCCGCAGGACCGGCAGCGCCACATTGCACACCCGCACGCCCGAATTCGCCTTCGCGGAGAAGGTGCCGTGATGAGCGTGCCCGTGCAGCGCCAGATGCGGCCTGTGCCGGTCCAGCACGCGTCCCAGGCGCGAGCTGCCCAGAAAAGGAAAGATCGGCTCCGGCTCACCGACCACCGTCTCCCTGACCGGCGCATAGTGGGTGACGGCGATCTTCACCGGGCTTTGCAGCTGGGCCAGACCATAGTCCAGCTTCACGGCCTCGCGTTCCGCAATCTCGACGAAGGTCTTGATGCCTCCTTCGCCAAAGGGCATCAGCTCGTAGGGAGCGAAGCCTCCGCAGAAACCCTTCACACCGGCGAAGCCCACGCCGTCGTGCTCGAAACAGGTGCCGTCCAGCACATGAATGCCGGCTACCCGCGCCATGCCCGCCAGCTCATCCTGGTGCCCGCTCTCGTGATCATGATTCCCCAGCACCGCAATCATTGGGATGTGCACATGTTCGAGGACAGCGAGACAGGCCTCCATCTCGGCGGGTAAACCATGATTGGTAAGATCGCCGGCCAACACCAGCATGTCGGCACGATCGTTGACGGCGGCGAACTGGTGAATGTTTTCCTGCTGATCTTCGCGCCGGAAGTGGACATCAGCGACAGCGGCCAGCCTCATCCCCGGCTCCCATTGGCAGATTCCTCGGCCTGCAGCAACCGCGGATGCTGCTCGCAATATTCGCGGTACAGATCGCGCTCCCCCCACTCTTTCACATCGATGGCGAACATATTGGGATCGATCAGCGTCCCGCGAAAAGGCTCCTCGCGCCGCGGGTGCTCGAGATGATGCTGGAAGCCGCGCACCAGGCTGCTCCAGAGATCGCGTGGAATCAGATCCACATGGGCCGGGTAAATGTAGGAGAAGAAGACCAGTCCCCACAGCAGCATCTCTTCGTGGCCGGTGAGCAGTTGCTGCAGGCGCTCCCAGTCGAGGCGGCCGCCGCAGACGCGGATGAGGTGCGCTACGTCCGCGCCGTCAAAGCGCTCCCGGCGCGAGACGAAGATCTTCGAGGCGATCAGCTCTTCCGCGGCGAGAATGCGGCAGGGAACGCTGAACATCTCCCACTTCTCTGCCCTCTCGATCCAGGTGGCATCCACCACCAGAGCAGCATTGCCGAGCGCCGTGATCAGATCGACGAAGTACTCTCCGCAAAAAGCCTTGGCCAGCCAAACCGGATCCTCGATCCGCGTGCTGAAGCCGCGCGCTTCGAGGTGCCGAAGGGCGCCTGGCACCGCCCCGGCTTCGAGCACGATGTCGAGGTCCTTGGTGTTCCTCCAGATGCCAGTGTGTTTGTGGAGAGCAAAGGCTCCGCCGACGGTGAATGGAATCGCCGCGTCCCGCAGAGCCTCGACCGCTCTCTTGTAGCAGTCGAGGGCTTCGGGCAGGAATTCAGGCGGGTGAGAAGAACTGACCGGAAGAATGGTTGCGCCCCTGGGCATACGTCAGCTATGACGCGCCGGAGCGGTGCCCGCGTCGCCTGGCCCTTGCGTAAGAGGCGCCCGGGGCCAATGACCAGCCCCGGGTTTACCTTCGGATCCCGGCTTATTGGACGTCGCTGACCTTCCCGTCGTGGAAGACCACCTTCATGTCCTTGTAGACGTAAATCTTCTTTGCCCCAAGATCGACAACCCGCGTGGGTTGCCCCATGCTGGAGGTCACCTGATCCACCGTCTGCCCGAGCGCGACCGTGACGGGAGTTGGAGCGGGTGCCGGTGCAGGAGCCGCTGCTGCTGTCGTATCGGTTGGCGCCGGCGCAGCACTCGCTACTTCCTGTTCCGACTGATCGGCAGCCTGGGTCTGCTGCTGAATCTCCGCCGCCGCATTCGTGTCCGGCGGCGGCGCTACAGCCGCGAAGGCAGCCTGAGCCGGAGGAGCCTGGGCCGACGGCGGCGCCTGCGGCAATCCGCCCTGTCCCTGCTTCGACTGCAGTTCACCCAGCCCGGTATCGATCGTCTCCCGCATATGGTTCTGCATGTCCTGCAGGTCGTTGAAAGCAACCGTCACGATGTCCGTTTTCCGGCACTCGCTGGGGCTCTTGATCGCCACCACGATCGCTGTCGCTCCATTAGCGTCGGGCGGCGGCGCAAACTTCACCTCCAGCACATCGCCCTGGCTGATCGAACACTCCACACCGCCCGAATCGACCAGATCCAGCGATCCACCCGCGATAAAGATATGCGACTGACCGTCGCTGAGCATGCGCGCAATCCCGCTCGATCCGGGATCGACGTCCTGGCTCTGTGCGTTCTGTGCGGCTTCCTGATTTTCCAGCGCCAGCTGCCGCTTCACCTCATCGGCGATCAGCGCCTTTACGTCAGGGCTCAGTTCCGGAGGACCCCCGGCAGCAGCGGCCTGATCGGCTGCGGCCTGCTGCGCTGCAGCCACCTGCGCGGCGTACGCCGCCTGCAAACTGGCCGCCACCAGATAGTCTGTCAGCCAGAAGGCTGCGCTCGGATACACCGGGTACGGAGCGAAGTAGGCTCCGTAGAAGCCGTACCACGGCGCCGCTCCCCATCCCCACGAATAAGCCACCGGAACCGCCCACGGATTGTAGGCCCAGCCGTAGAAGCCGGGCCCCCAGTAGCGCGCCGGCGCATAGACGTCCAGATAAACGCCGTGATACGGATAGCGCCGATAGTAGCGGTCATAATAGCGGCCGTGATCGTAATACGTGCGGTGGCCGAACTCGCGGCCGTGGTACATGTACGGATGCTGCACGTAGCCGCGTCCGCGCTCGGAGAAGACGCGTGAATGATCGGCGCGCTCCACGGAAACCCGCCGCTCGCCGTTCAGTCCATGGTGAATATCCATGCCGCGCCGCTCATCATGGATGTCGGCGCGCCTCCCGTCAGCGCGGGTGCGAACGACTGCGCCGTTGGAGGCGCGGACCTCGTGGCTGCCTGCGGGTGTACCCACCGGGCCACCGGCATGCGACACGGTGGTTGTGGACCTGGTGGTGGTGCTCATGCCATTGCGGCCGGTTGTCGTGGTCGTCGTCGTTCTCGAACTGGTGGTGATGCCGCGATTGCCCGTCGTCGTGGTCGTTCTCGAGTTGGTCGTAATGCCGTGGTTGGCGGTCGTTGGACCGTGATTCGCCGTCGTTGTGCCGTGATTGGCGGAGGTCGTGCCACCCGGCTTCGCGCCACCGGTCGCTGGCTTCGCAGCGGGAGCGGATTTGGGAGCGGGCGTGGATTTCTTATTCTGCGCCGTCACGGGGAGGGTCAGGCAGCCGGCAGTAATGAGGGCGGCAGCCAGAAGACGGCAATATCTCGGGGCGAGAACAGCTGAGGTGAGCACGGGCGACTCCTTCGTCGGTACTTCTTCTACGCTTTGGGGGCCCGGTCAGCCGTGGAGCGGCTACTGAACGTCGGTGACCTTACCGTTAACGAATGTGACCTTCATATCGGGGTAGTAGTCGATTTCTTTCGCGCCCAGGTTCACCACCTTGGTGGGCTGGCCAAAGACGGCGACCACCTGATCTTTCGTCTGTTTCAGCGCGATAGTCTTGGGGGCGGCAGGCGGAGCATCGGTCGGCGGTGGGGGCGGCGGAATTGCGGCCATGGCCGCGGGGGGAGCTGCAGGAGCGGCTGGCGCTGCGGCAGCGGCCGTGGCAGCAGGGGCAGCCCCCGCTGGCTGCTGCTGACCCTGATCTCCACCGGACCCGGCCGAATTATCCGCGGGCTGCACCTGCAGTACTTCGCCGACGGTCTGAGCCGCCGCATCCGTGGAAGGATACGCGCCTTTGGCAAATGGGAATCTCAGGGTCGAATAGTAGCGGACATCCGAGATGGGATCGCTGAACAGGTCGAAGACAATGCCGTCTTCATGAACCGTGATTTTTGTGACCCAGAACTTCTCGCCGGCAACGAAAGTCCGTGTCTGCGCGGTTTGGCCGGTCGCCCGCTTCCACCGGTCCAACCCTCCCGCCATTTTCCACAAACCCTGCCCGATGCGTCCGTCTTTATAGGTATTGGTTGCCGGAACTGCCGTAGTCACAGGACTCATCAGCAGGCCGTCCTTTTTCAGGACCAGCACCGCACCCGCGGTCACGATGTCGCTGCGATCGGCCGTCGTCTTGGTCAGGCTGTATTGCGATGTCAGCGAATTCTCAATGCCGGACGGCGTCGCGGCCGTTTGCCCCATGGCCGGGGCGACCGCCAGCGACGAAGAAATCAGTGTCAGCAGATACAGCGGGACCCCAGTAGCCATGCGTCTGTTTCGCATAACCCCCCCACGAAGGATGCGCACCAGTATAGGGCGCAATCGTGATTTGGCGTTTCTTTTTTTTCCGCAAAAATTTCGGCTGCTCCTGATTCCGTGCGGGTCCCACAGACATAGTTACCACCCAATTACTCGCTCGCTATAACTCGGTTACCTCCAGGGATAACCAGGCACCTGAACCCGGCTGGCTCCGTCGTCATGGCCGCGCAGCCGCCGATCCGCAGGTTCCGGATTTGCAGGTTCCGGATCTGCAGGTTCCAGGGCCGGAGAGCCCGGTACGATATCCTGTCGCGTTGCGCCCTGGTGGGCATCAGGAGGGTGTCAGCCGTGATTGCGGTCACAGCCGCCCCTGGCGCCCGAGAGGTATCTAACGATGCAGGAGCAGTTTGCGTCCATTGAATTGAGCACGATTGCACCCGGCAGAGCGCGCAGGCCGAACCCCATCCTCAGGAGATGACTACCCGATGCATCCTAGTGCTGGCGGAACCGTTGAACCCGGAGTTGAAACGGAGGCCGCGGTCTATACCCGCAATCGTCCTTACCCATCGACTGTCCTGGTCAATCGGCTGCTGAGCGGGCCCGAATCGGAAAAGGAAACCCGCCACATCGAGATGACGCTGGGCTCCTCCGGCCTCCGCTATCTTCCCGGCGATTCTGCCGGCATTATTCCTGAGATTCGCTGCGAAGCGCGGGACGAGGTGCTGCGGCTGCTTGGACGTACCGGCGACGAGCCCGTCACCGACTTCTACGGGGCTCCGCTGAAGCTGGGCACGGCTCTCACCTCCTGGCTGATGATCGGCAAGCTCTCCGGATCCACCGTGCGCGGCTGGGCTAAACTCACCGGCCATCCGGAACTGGCTGAGCTGGTGCTGCCGGAGAACCGGAAAAAGCTGGACGACTACCTCTGGGGCCGGGAGTTCCTGGATCTGCTGGAGCAGTATCCGTGCAGGCTGGATGACCCGCAGCAGCTCTTTAAGCTGCTGCCCCGCCTCGTTCCGCGGCTTTATTCGATCGCCTCCAGCCAGGCGCTGCATCCCGATACGGTTCATCTCTCGATTCGCGTCGTGCTCTACGAGACGCATGGACGCAGGCGCCAGGGCGTCTGTTCCGGGCAGATAGGCGAACGCACGCCGCCAGGGGGCGTCCTGCCCCTCTTCATCCACTCCAATCAGCTCTTTCATCTGCCGGCCGATCCGGATGTGCCGGTCATCATGATCGGGCCGGGCACCGGCGTAGCCCCGTTTCGGGCATTCCTGGAACACAAAGAGGCCGGGTGCGGCCGCTGGCCCATGTGGCTCTTCTTTGGGGAGCAGCGCGAGAAACAGGACTTCCTCTACGAAGACGAGATGAAGTCATGGCTCGGCAACGGCGTTCTGCAGCGGCTGGATACCGCCTTTTCCCGCGATCAGCGGGAAAAAATCTATGTGCAGCAGCGTATTCGCGAGCAGTCCGTCCACATATGGGACTGGCTGGAACGGGGCGCGTACTTCTACGTCTGCGGCGATTCGAAGCGCATGGCTCCCGACGTGGAGGAAGCCGTCGCCGAAGCCATCGCGACCCACAGCGGGAAAGGTCCGGAATTTGCGCTGGAGTATTTGTCCACCATGCGGAAGCAGAAGCGGTACCTCAAAGATGTGTACTGACACGGACGGGTACTGACAAGCACCGTTGCGTGACATAAAACCAGGTACACCAAAGTCATGAGAGGGCGCGCTTTCTTCTTCCCCTGTCGCCGGATGACGCCCTTACGGCCGTGTCAGCGCCTTAGAATCGAGCTATGACTACAGCCGATGTGGTGATCGCCGGCGGCGGCATTGTCGGGCTGGCGACTGCCCTGGAGCTCCGGGCGGCGGGACGCCGGGTGACCGTCTTCGACCGGGGCGAAACCATGTGCGAGGCCTCACGGGCGGCTGCGGGTATGTTGGCCGGCACCGATCCGGAGAATCCCCGGGAGCTGCGCAGTCTCGCTCAGCTCAGCCTGAGCCTCTATCCCGAATTTCTGGCCCGCGTCGAGGAGCTTTCCGGCGTCCGCATTCCGATTCGCACTACGAAGACCCTGCAGGGCTTGCGCAGCCTGCCTGCCGGTGCTGCCCCGCTCAGTGAAGCCGAGATCGAAGCGCTGGCCCCCGGCGTTAACCCCACCGGCTGGAAGTTTCAGCTGATTGAGGAGGAGAGCTTCGACGCCTGGGATCTGGCCGAAGCTCTGCCCAAAGCTGCGCGCGCAGCGGGAGTGGTCCTGCGCGAACACACGCCTGTCCTGAACGTGCGGGGCGGCAAATATGCGGTGCAGGTCGACACCTCCGCTGGCCTGTTTTCCGCGGAGATCTTTCTGAATGCCGCCGGCGCCTGGGCTCCGGTTCTGGATCCTGGCCTGCCTGTGTTCCCGCGCAAGGGGCACATGCTCACCGCCGAGCTTCCCGGGGAGCGGCAGACCCATTGCGTGCTCCGCACCGGCAAGGTCTACATCGTGCCCCGCGGCGGCAACCGCTACACCGTCGGGCCCACCGTGGAAGATGCCGGCTTCGACAAAAACATCTATCCGGACCGCATCCACGCCCTCTTCCAGAAGGCCGTGGAGCTGTGGCCCACGCTGGGCGAAGGGTGCATCGCCGAGAGCTGGGTGGGGCTGCGGCCAGGCTCCGAAGACGGTCTGCCCATCATCGATATGGCGGGTGACCACTGCTGGGTCGCCACAGGACACTTCAAGAACGGCATCCTGCTCGCACCGGGCACGGCGCGGGTCCTGGCGCAGTGGATGAGCGGAGAGCAGCCCGCGCTGGATCTGTCGCCATTTCGTTGCGGCCGCTTCGCGGGTCTCGCCCTGAATCGCGCCTGATACGCGTCCGGGCCTTGCCCGTGAGTCAGTGACATTTTTTTAATCGATGAACTGCGCCGGCCCGCGCAACAGGAATAATGACACTCCTCTTTCGCGTAAGCTATAAAAGTAAGTTTTCAATTTTGCGAAGATGCGGAACGTTTTGCCGGACCGGAGCTTGCATCGCGCAACCCCGTCCGCGCATCCCCTTATCGGGGCAAAGGGAGGAGTAAGCAGGACATGGCAGCAGCGACAGTGGTCAAGGGTCTGGAAGGAGTGGTGGCAGCCAATTCCGGCATTTGCTGGATCGACGGTTATGCCGGTGTGCTTGCCTATCGGGGCATCGATATCCACGAGCTGGCGGAACATTCCACCTTTGAGGAGACCACTTATCTCCTGTGGCATGGCAGCCTGCCCGATCACTCCGCGCTCGATGAGTTCAAGCGCAAGCTCACGGCAGCCCGCCGCGTTCCCGCGGAAGTCTACCAGATGCTCCGCTCCTACCCGAAGAGCGCGACGCCCATGGAAGTGCTGCGCACCGCGGTTTCGGCGCTCAGCTTCTATGATCCGGCGGAGAGTGCCATCGACCATGACTCCAATGTCCGTAAAGCCTTCGCGCTGACCGCGCAGCTGCCCATGCTGGTCGCAGCCGTCGACCGCATCCGCAAAGGCAGGGAGATCGTTCAGCCCGATCCGTCGCTCAGTCACGCCGCCAATTTCCTCTGGATGCTGCACGGCGAGAAGCCTATCCCCGCGGCCGAGCGCACCTTCGACATCGCGCTGATCCTGCACGCCGACCACGAACTGAACGCCTCCACCTTCGCCGCCCGCGTGATCGCCGGCACCATGGCCGACATGCATTCGGCCATCACCGGCGCCATTGGCGCGCTCAAAGGCCCGCTGCATGGCGGCGCCAACGAAGCGGTCATGAAGATGCTGTTTGAAATCGGCAAGCAGGGCGGCGATCCGGTCGAGTACGTGAAGAGCCTGCTTTCACAGAAGAAGAAGGTCTTCGGCTTCGGCCATCGCGTCTACCGCACCGAAGATCCGCGCGCCACGCATCTGCGCAAGATGTCCGAGCAGCTCAGCCGCGACTCCGGCAACACGAAGTGGTTCGAGATGTCCCGCCGCATCGAGGAGTTCGTGAAGGAGGAGAAGAAGCTCAACGCCAACGTGGACTTCTACTCGGCCTCGACCTACACGACGCTGGGTATCGATCTCGACCTGTTTACGCCGATCTTCGCGGTCAGCCGTATCGCCGGATGGGCGGCGCACGTCATCGAGCAGCTCGACGACAATCGGCTCATTCGTCCTCGCGCCGAATACACCGGGCCGGAATATCCAGTGAAGTACGTGCCCATGCAGCAGCGGTAGGACGGAGCTACCGCCCCGTCTCGACGGTGAGTTTCAACCCCAGGGCTCTGGTTACCGCAAGCAGCGTAGACCAGCGTGGATTGCCGCGCCGGGACAGGGCCCTGTACAAGCTCTCCCGTTCGACACCCGCGGCCCGGGCGACCCTGGCGATCCCTCCCCGTGCCTCGGCAACTCTGCGCAACGCGATCAGGAGAACCTCCGGCTCTTCGGTATCTTCCAGGGCTGCTTTCAGATACTCAGCGGCAAAATCGGGACTTTCACGCAGCTCTTTCACCAGAGCTTCATCGTGCGAGATACTGGCTTTCCGTTTCACTGTTTCCCTGTCCTTTCCCGATAGTCTTTTAAGTAGGCAATTGCTCGATTGATATCGGCAGCTTGTTTCCGCTTATCGCCGCCGCATAGCAACAGCACGCAAACGAGCCCACTTTGGCGTAGTAGAGGCGATAGCCAGGTCCCCAGTCGACCCGCAATTCCGACACACCTTCGCGCAAAGTCCTGCAATCGCCAAAATTCCCAATCGCAATTCGGTCGATACGCGTTGCGACCCTCGCGCGCGCATTCGTCTCGAGATTTGCCAGCCATTCCCCGACTACGTCCTTCCAGATCGGGTGATGTAGCGGCGAATTTCGATCAAGTCTGCAAGTGTAACTTATAAATCACAGGAAGCACTTAACCCGCCGGGGCGCAAGCGAGGCCCGCACCTCTGATTCGGCAGTTTATAGCGCGTCGCCGAGCTCACCGGAGTGCCCAGACTCGTCACTCTGCCGCATCGGCCTCCAGCCTGCCCCGGCAAACGGAGAGCGCCCCCTCCGCCCCCACCACAGCACCATGGCCAGGGCGATCACCGCTAACAGCGGCAGGACAAGCACGCTGCCCTCCGGACCGGTGGTGCCGCCGCTCCACAGGGCTGGGCCCACCGGATGCTCGCGCAGCAGATGTCCCTGGGCCAGCATGCCGCTGTCGGCGCTGCCGTAAAAATAGGACTGGCCCCAGTCCCACGCGGCGTGAAAGCCCACCGCCCACCACAGCGAGCCGGTGTACCAAAGGCTCAGACAGAAGACGAGGCCCACTGCGGCGGCCGCAAACAGGCCGACCGGCGATTCGCCAGGATTGCCTTTGTGAATCAGCCCGAACAGCGGCGCGAGCAGAAGCGCGCCCCACCAGAATCCAACGCCGCGCGTCAGGGTGAACTGCATATATCCGCGAAACAGCGACTCCTCGAAGAAGCCGGTCAGCAGAAACACTGCGCCCCACATCAGGGCGTAGCGCAGGATTGCGTCCCCGCCCAGGACGCGGCTGCCCAGCGAGAGATAGCCCATCCGCGCAAGCGTGAAGATCAGCGCTGAGATCGCCGCGAAGCCCCAAAAGACTCCGGAGACGAAGCGCACCGCACGCGCGCGTCCCCGGTACCCGTAGTACAACAGCGGCCTGCGTTCGAAGACCGACATCAGCCACGTTGCGATCAGCACCAGAGCAAACTGCCACGCCTCGCTGGCCAGCGCCACGCCCGGCGTCAGCGGCGCGTCGATATTCATATGGACGAAGTGTGCGAAGAAAACGCCGGTAACCACCAGCAGCGCGACGAAAATGCCGATGAACACCAGCGCCGACCATCCGGCGCGCAGGCCTCCGCTGGAGGCGAGAAAGACCCTCTCCACCCCGGTGTGAGGCTGAGCCGCCCGAGGCTGAATGGGTACACCCGACGCGTCCGATGTTTCTGCCAGTTCCGGGCCGGGGTCCCGCGGCCTCACGATATCGCCCACTCGTCCTCCCGAAGCCTTCTGCGCCTGTCCGTCAATGCGAATCCCGCAGGGAGCGTTTGAGCCTCAGCCATGCTCATTTGAGAAGCCGACGCGATCAGGCGGGCGATGACCGCTCCAGCGCGTGGCCCACGCGCAGAATCGTCGCTTCGTCGAAGTGCTTCCCCAGTATTTGCATCCCGATGGGCAATCCGTCTCGCGACTTCCCGCATGGCACGGAGACGCCGCAGATGCCGGCCAGACTGGCCGTGACGGTATAGATGTCCGCGAGGTACATGGCGACAGGGTCATCGGACTTCTCCCCGATGCGAAACGCCGGAGTCGGTGCCGTGGGCGTCACAATCGCATCCACTTCGCGGAATGCCGCCAGGAAATCTTCAGTCAGCAGCCGCCGCACCTGCTGCGCCTTGAGGTAATAAGCGTCGTAGTAGCCGTGGCTCAGCACGTACGTGCCGAGCAGGATGCGCCGCTTCACCTCCGCGCCAAATCCAAGGTCGCGCGTCCTCCGGTACATGGTAGCGAGCGTGTCCGACTGCGGCGCGCGCAATCCATAGCGGACGCCGTCGAAGCGCGCGAGATTCGAGCTGGCCTCCGCCGTGGCAATTACGTAGTAGGTCGGAATCGCATAACGCGTATGCGGCAGCGAAATCGGGCGAATCTCGGCCCCCGCCGCGCGCAGCCTTTCAATGCCGCCCTCGATCGCACTGCGCACCTCAGGATCGAGGCCTTCGGCAAAATATTCCGCGGGGACGCCGATCCTCATGCCGCTCACGCCCTTGTCCAGATCGGCCGTGTAATCCGGCACCGGCAATGACGAAGAAGTGGCATCCATCGGATCGTGCCCGGCGATCACGCCCAGCACAACGGCCGCATCGCGCACTGTGGCAGCAAAGGGACCAATGCGATCGAGCGACGATGCAAAGGCGATCAGTCCATAACGCGAAACGCGTCCGTACGTCGGCAACACGCCCACCACGCCGCAGAAGGACGCAGGCTGGCGGATCGATCCGCCGGTATCGGTGCCGAGGGTCGCGACCACCATGCCCGCCGCAACCGCCGCCGCCGAGCCGCCGCTGGAGCCGCCGGGAACGCGATCGAGTGCGTGCGGATTATGCACCGGGCCGTACGCCGAGTTCTCATTCGACGATCCCATGGCAAACTCATCGCAGTTCAGCTTGCCCGGAAAGACCGCACCCGCCCCCGCCAGTTTGCGCACCGCCGTCGCCGTATAGGGCGGCCGGTAGCCTTCAAGGATTTTCGATCCCGCCGTTGCCGGAAAACCCTGGAGCGTAAGCACGTCCTTAATGCCGATCGGCACGCCGGCCAGCAGGGGCAGAGCCTCGTGCTTCGCGGCACTCTCGTCAATGCGTGCGGCCTGGGCCAGCGCATACCCGCGATCGACGCTGAGAAAGGCGTGAATGCGCGGATCCACTTCCGCAATGCGCGCCAGGCAGTTCTCCGCCACGGCTGTGGCTGTGGTCTCGCCGGCCGCAATCGCACTCCGGATCGCGCCGATGGAATCTGCTGCAACCGTGGTTGTCATCGCTCAATCACTTTCGGAACTTTGAAGAATACGGAGTCGGTTTCCGGCGCGGACGCCATCACCCGCTCGCGGTCCAGGCACGGCCCAGGCACATCGTCGCGCAGAACCGAGATACTTTCCGGAGCTGCATCCGCAGCCAGTCCCAGCACCTCGGAAACCTGCGCCATCGGTGCAACGCTGGCGGTATCCAGTTCACTCAGTTGCGCCACGTAATCCAGGATCGCGTTCAGGTCGCGCCGCATGCGCGCCTCTTCTTCGGCGGTCAGCTCCAGATACCCCAGCTCGGCCACGCGCCGCACATCTTCCAGTGAAACCCGTTCCATTTCCGGCATAGCATCAGTTTACCAGGGGGTCTTGTCCCTGGGCTCAAGTTGGATGTTGACAGATGCCCCGGCCCGGATACAATCTGCCCCATACCATGCTGTTGCAGTATCTATTACCCCGATGAATACCGTCTGCAAGCACCCCAAGGTCCGCGTAGTTGCGCGTGAAGACGACGCCGAATACGTGGAGTGTCTCGACTGTGGCGAAGTCTTCGATTCCAACGAGTTCCGCGATATGGCCATTGAGGAATTGCAGGACGAGGAAGAAGAAGAAACCGCCTGATGCGGTAGACGGGCCCGGTGTCAGCAAGTCGGCCCCCGTGTGCGAATCCCCAGGACCACCGCCTTGGCCTGCTTGCCTCTCGATTAATTTTCGAGAAATTCCTCCGGCCGTTTCCCCTGCTGCCGCAGAGCCCGGATCGACAGCGCATCATGCCGCTTGGCCAACCGCTCTCCGTGCTCATCGAGCACCAGCGGACAGTGATACCACTGCGGTGCATCGTACCCGAGCGCCCGGTACAGCAAAATCTGCCGCGCTGTCGACAGCAGCAGATCCGCACCGCGCACTACCTCGGTGATGTGCATCGCCGCGTCGTCTGCGACTACCGCCAGCTGGTAGGCCGGAACATCGTCACGCCGCCACACCAGGAAATCTCCGAAGTCCCGACCCGCGACGAAGCGCTGCGGACCGAAGTACCCATCGTTGAATTCCACCGCTTCGCCGTCGGTCACGCGGAAGCGCCAGTTTACCCCGGCAGGTTCCTCATAGTGACGCGGCGCATCATCCGGGCCGCCAGGCAGCTGCGGCGCCGGACGGCAGGTCCCCGGATACATCGGTCCCTCGTCCCCCTCGTTGAACACGGAACGCGACCCGGAGGCGGACTCATGGGGCGCCTGCGCGATGCGGCTCAGTTCCCTGCGCGAGCAGGTGCAGGGATAGAGAAAGCCGCCCTCCATCAGCCGCCTCCATGCCGCGAGATACACCTCCCGGCGTTGGCTCTGGGCATACGGCGCAAACGGACCGCCTACGTCAGGACCCTCGTCCCACGTGATGCCCAGCCAGCGCAGATCTTCGAGAAACGCCTCGACAAACTCCGGCCGCGAGCGCTGCGTATCCAGATCCTCATTACGCAGAATCAGCGCACCCCCAGCCTCCCGCGCACGCCGGAAGGCCGTCCAGAACGTCCTTGCATGCCCCAGATGGATCAAGCCAGTCGGCGAAGGCGCCAGACGCCCGCGATATTCGATACTCACCTTGTCACTCTATCGCCGGCGGCGCAGGTTTCTGCGCTCTGAGCCCTGGACTCTGTGATTCAGTCCGACCACGGTGCCGGCTTGCGTTCCCAGCGATGCTTTCTGAGCTTCTGCATCAACCCCGCATCCAGGCCTGCTGCATCGCTCAGTGCGAGATTGCCGCGCACATGCTCCGGTTTCCTCATGCCAACGATGATCGTACTGACAGCTGGATGCGCGAGGATGAAGCGGATAGCCATCTCCGGCAGCGACATTCCCCGGGGCAGGTCTTCGCGCAACCGGTCCACGCGATCCATGGTGCGGCGCAGGTTTTCCGCATTGAAGTAGCCCTTCCGCCAGTCTCCCTCTGGAAAGGTCGTCTCCCGCGTCATCTTGCCGCCCAGCGAGCCCTCATCCAGCGGCACACGCGCGATTACACCCACGTTCAGTTCCATGCAGGCCGGGAACAGCTCGTCCTCGGGATTCTGGTCGAAGATGTTGTAGATCACCTGCACCGCATCCACCAGCCCGGTGCGCATCGCGCGGATGCCATTCTCCGGTTGCCAGCGGTTCAGGCTCAGACCAAAGGCGCTGATGATGCCATCTCTCTTCAGCTTCTCGACGGTCCCGCGAAACTCCGGGCGATCCGTCCACGAATCGTCCCAGACGTGAAACTGCAGCAGGTCGATGGTGTCGACGCCCAGCGCTCGCCGGATCTTATCCGCGTACTCGAAAACGTGGTCCGCGGGAAAAACATCGTTGTAATCGTATTGGGGTACCGCCGGCCACTTCTGGTTTTTGGGAGGGATCTTCGAAGCCGCATACAGCCGTTTGTCCGGATTCGCGGCCAGGATCCTGCCCAGGAATCCATCGCTTTTGCCATCGCCATAGGCCCAGGCGGTGTCGAAGAAGTTACAACCCTGCTCGAC
This sequence comes from uncultured Acidobacteriota bacterium, assembly GCA_963825195.1. GTDB lineage: Bacteria > Acidobacteriota > Terriglobia > Terriglobales > Acidobacteriaceae > Palsa-343. The sequence goes on along the minus strand of CAWGSD010000001.1, from coordinate 1,495,065 downwards.
GGCCAGTTCCAGGGCGTTTATCGATTCGGCATCATCCGAACCGCTCCACCCGCTCATGCCCCAAAGCCCGCAGGCCACATCGCTGACCGAAAAGCCGGTCCTTCCCAGAGCGCGAAAGCGCATTGATTGTCCCTTCGTTTATCGCATCGTGCGCCACCAGGGCGACTTCTCCGACGTGATGAAGCCCGTCTTGCCCCCGCGCGCCAGCCACAAATCATAATATTGGCCGGCATCGAAGGTCGAGCACGATGGCCACGTGTCATCCATCAGCAGCCGGGTCGGCCCATCAGGACCCGAAAGCACAATCTCGCCGCTGCCGCAGGAAACCACGCGCTGCTTGGTTATGCGGAAGGTCGCCCCGTGCGGCTGCACATCCTGGGCTGCATCGTTGGCGTACTTCGTCAGAAACAGGGTTCCGACGATCAGCAATGTCCAAAGCAGAATTCTCTTCATCGGCACATCCCCGCTTTGGTTTGCGGGGAATTGTTCACATTTTGTCACTCTCGAGCAACCGGAAACAAGCGATTCCGCCCCCTCGCCATAACCGTTTTGGGGGATAACCAAACGGATACCTACCCCCCCGTCCTCATCTGGCGGGTAAGAGCGGGAGTGCGCGCCAGAGCCGGTCTGAACCCACAGGCATGGACCGGCCCAAAGGTGTTAATTCAGGCTGTTAATCCAAGGGCCGTTCATTCAGACCCCTTAATTGCTGCTGCCGTCGTCGCGCCGATGCAGCGTCGGTCGATCGTTGGGGTCGCCGCTGTTATCCGGAGCATTCGTGCTGGCCCGGCGCAGAGTCGGCTTTCCGGTCTTGTTGTCGATGATGCGCCGCTTGTTCTCGATCCTCGCCAGCCGCGCCTTCACATCGTTGAATTCCGAGGTGGTCACCAGATACTCATCCTTCGGCGGCAGGATGCTGGCAATCTCCTCTTCCGAATGCGCGATCCGATCCGGTGTCTGCGGATGGTTCTCGAAAACCTTGGCGACCGCACCTGGTTTGGTCTTCTGCAGGTTCTCGATCTTCTCGAAGAAGGTTACAAAGGCCTGCGGATCGTATCCGGCGCGGTACATGTACTGCACGCCCAAATAGTCGGCCTGGGCTTCAAACTCGCGTGAGAATTCCAGGAACGTGACCGGAATCAACAACTGCGTCGCTTCGTAGATCCCGTACCCCGTCCAGCTGTAGCCGGTCATCATGATCAGCGGCACCATGCCGATCTGCGCGTAGTTGGCGCGGGTCATCTCGCGGGCCGCGTGATGTGCGCAGACATGGGCCGTCTCGTGGGCCATGACACCGGCCAGTTCCGCCTCTTCATCCGCCGCCAGAATCAGGCCGGAATTGACATAAAAGAAGCCGCCTGGCAGCGCCATGGCGTTGATCTCATCGGTATCGATCACCTTGATCGTGAAGGGCACCTTGCAGTCGGAGTTCTTCACGATGTTTTGCCCGATGCGGTTGATGTACTCCGTCACCTCCGGATCGGTAATGAACTTGGTGCTCTTCTCGATCTCGTCGGCATACTGCTTGCCCATTTTGATTTCCGACTCGGTCGAGTACCAGTTGCCCATGCCGCGGGCGCCGATGTTCCGCGTGCCCACCGCGTTCACATCCTCAATGCTGCCCGCCTTCACCCCCGGCATCATCCCGTCCTTATTCGGCTGCGCCTGCGGGAACGGGTTCACGTTGGGGTCGGTCTGGCCCTTGCCGTTGCTGGCATTCAGGGGTGCATTCTCGCTCGAAGACGGAGCCGGCGCCGACGGAACGCTGGCGGGCGCACACACGTCCCCGCCCTTATCCGGAGCCCGGTGCAGAACCGGTCCGGCACAGTCTTTGGTGGACTCAGCGCTGCCGGAGGTCTGCTGGGTTGCGGAGGGCGCCTGCGCGCCGCTCGGAGCCTGCCCGTACACGCCGGCACCACAGAACGCCAAAGCTGCGCAAACTGCCAAATTCAAAGAAGTTCTCGGGGTGGGCATGGGCAACCCTCCTTCATGACAACAGGGTAGACGGTACCCTGCTTGCATTAGACGTAGTATGCTCCCTTTCCGTCGTGGCCGTCTGCCGATATATTTCGTGTGCCGCAAACGGCCATCTCGCGCCAGCGCACCCTGATGTTTTCCGGCTCTGCGCCAGCCGCCCTTCAGCTGAGCGGACTTTAGCTGACCGGTTCCTGGCTAACCAGCTCTTAGCTGCTCTCTTCAGTTCACCTGCTGCAGCCGATCGATCAGCTTGCGCACCAGGCTTTCGCCCGATTCCGACCACAGCAGCCGGGTCGAAATGCCGCCATTCTTCTGGATTGCATGGGTGAACTCCACCAGCCGCTGCACGTTCTGCTTCACGCGCTGCACCGCATCGTCGTCCAGATCCAGATCCTCGTAAAGGAAAGGCGTATCGTCGCCGAAATCCACGCGGATGTGGCCGTTGGTCTCATAGGCGCCTTCGTCGAAGGCCGGTCCGTAGCCCACCACGCGCACCACCCGGGCCTCCTGCCGCCACATGGTGTCGAGCCCGACTGCCGCTTCCGGAACCCACAGCTCCCAGATCAGCTCGAACTCCCAGGCATAGTCCTCGTGCCCATTCTCCATAGCCGCCGCGATGGCCGCCTGGGGGCTGGCGTCCTCATCCTCGGTTTCGCCACGGTAAATGCGCTGGTACGCCGGGCTCTCGTTCCAGGAGAGCGGATACGCGGTCGCCGCCGCCACCCGCGATGACCCGCCGACGGCGGCAAACTGTTCCATCACCTTCTCCAGAGCCGCGGGCAGCGACTCCAGCCGGAAATTCGGGTACCACAAACTCAAATACAGCTGATCAGCCATGCGCGCTCTTCAACGTTTCCCATTCAATAGAAAGTGCCCCGTCCCTGCTGCGACCGCGGACTCTGTACTCTCTACCCTAAACCCTGTGCCCCGGCATTACTCAATCTGCTCATGCCGGTATCCGGCTGCGCTCAGGGCCTGCTTAATCTCTTCGATGTGCCCGGAGCCCCTGGTTTCGAGGGTGAAATCGATGACTGTGTCCCCCAGACTCACGCCATAGTACGCCCGGTCGTGGGCGGTCTGCACGATGTTGGCGCGCAGGTCGGCGATGATTTTCGTCAGGTGGTGCAGCGCCCCGGGACGATCCGTCAGATGGATCCGGACCCGCGTCCGGCGCCCGTCCTTGACCAGGCCGCGCTCGATGATTTTCGAGAGCAGCGTGACGTCGATATTGCCCCCGCAGACCAGCACCGCCGTCCGCTGGCCTTTGAGCGACGTTTTCTTCCGCAGCAACGCCGCCAGGGCTGTCGCGCCTGCACCTTCGGCCAGGGTCTTCTCCCGCTCCAGCAGCACCAGAATCGCGCTGGCGATCTCCTCTTCCTCGACCGTCACCAGCTCATCCACATACTTTGCCACCAGCGGAACCGTCCGCTCCCCGGCGCGGCGCACCGCGATACCGTCGGCGATGGTCGCGTCCGCCGGAACCGTCACCGGATGCCCCGCCTCTACCGCCCGCACCATAGACGGCAGCCGCTCCGTCTGCACACCGATCACGCGCACCTTTGGATTGCTCTCCTTGATGGCGCACGCGACCCCGCCAATCAACCCTCCGCCGCCGATCGGCACCACCACGGCCTCGAGGCCCGGAACCTGCTCCAGCAATTCCAGGCCAATAGTCCCCTGCCCGGCGATGACCAGATCATCGTCAAACGGATGCAGGAAGGTGAGGCCGTCGGCAGCGCCCTGCCGGACCGCCTCCTGGTACGCCTCGTCGTAATTGGCGCCGTGCAGCACCACCTCCGCCCCATAATTCGACGTCGAGGCTACCTTCACCAGCGGCGTCATGAGCGGCATCACGATCCGTGACCGCAGACCCACGCGGCTGGCATGATAGGCAACCGCCTGCGCGTGGTTGCCGGCGCTGGCCGCAATCACGCCGCGGCTGCGCTCCTGCTCGCTGAGCGTCAGGATCCTGTTCAGCGCACCCCGCTCCTTGAAGGCTCCCGTTCGCTGCAGATTGTCCAGCTTCAGCACGACGTCCTGCCCGGTCATCTCCGAAAGCTCCGCCGAATGCGGCGCCGGCGACAGGTAAATCTGGCCGCATATCCGCTCGCGCGCTGCCTGAATCGACTCCAGTGTGACGCTCAATTCTTCCCCCCTTGCAATACTGCGCAGAAAATACAAAAGCCATCGGCTCCCCGAGCGCGATGGCTGTGTGCTGTCGACTTTACTTCTTCTCTCGCCTGGCCGTCCGCTCCCCGTTCAGATGGGCATAGTAATTCGCGCAACAGCGATGGAGACAGCAGCGCGAATCAGGCCGGAACGAACCATAACGATGATGCGATCAAACCAGACCCGGCTCATTCGTGTCAATCTGTGCCCGCGGACAGCACATGACCCGGCATGTGCCAACCGCCCGCCTGCGGCGTCGCAGCTATACGGCAGCCCCTCGTTACAATGCGAACATATGCGGTCTACCCCCACTCCCGAGGAGCGCGCGCGGCGCATCCGGCTGATCATCTTCGACGTGGACGGCGTGCTCACCGACGGCAGTATCTGGATCTTCCCTGCCCCTGCGCCCAGCCACTCCACCGCCGATCACGCTGCGGAGATGGAAGGCAAGGGCGGCTACGCCATCTCCTCCGCCAGCATGATCGAAGCCAAGGGCTTCAATGCCCACGACGGAACCGGTGTCTCGCTGGCCCGGCTCGGCGGGATGAAGTGCGCCATCATCACCAAGCGCATCTCGGAGACCGTGGCTCTGCGCGCCCGCGACCTGCGCCTCGAATACGTCTACATGGGCCAGGCCTTCAAGATGCAGGCCGTGCGCGAAATCATGGCGAAGGAAGGCATCGGCCTGGATGCGATCTGCTACGTGGGCGACGACATCATCGACCTGCCGGTGATGCGGGTCTGCGGATTGTCCATCGCTGTGGCCAATGCCCGCGATCAGGTCAGGGCCGCCGCGCATTACATCACACCCAACCCCGGTGGCCATGGAGCCGCCCGCGACGCCGTCGAATTCATCCTCGCAGCACAAGGCATCCTCGACCAGACCATCGAGCAGTACGTCGACGAGCGCAACCCGGTGCCCGCCGGCATTGACATCGGCGAAGGCGGCCTTTGAAGAGCAGAGCGCAGGGCTCGGCGCCGAGAGCTCAGCAGCAGCAAGATGGCTCGCTGCGCTTCCCCGCCCGCGTGCTCCTGACCTGTATTCTCACCCTGGTAACCGCGGGAGCCTCAGCGTGGCTTGTCGCCGGCACCGGCGCAATTCACTGTGACTCGCTGGCCCCGCTCACCGTGCTGGCGACACTGGCTGCCTTCATCATTTCGATTTGCTTCGGGCAGATAAGCCGCTATCCGCATCGCGGCGCGCGCTGGCTCCTCTTCGGCTGCCTGCTCCTCGCCGGAGCCACTCTCTTCACCGACTTCCGCTTCGTGCGCCGCTATCGCGGCTTCTGCAACCAGCTGCGCCAGCAGATCCGGCCAACGCCTCCCGGCGCTAACGCCGCGCCGTAATCTCCGCCTGCACCCCGGCAATGGGTGAGGCCTCGTCCAGAAATCCCTGCACAACCGGCTCGATCTGCGCAGCGCATTGCCCCGGCGCCAAATGCCCGCAGCCATCGAATATCTCCAGCTCCGACTGCGGCACGTCCTTGTGGATCTCCACACCGGCCGTATAGGGGATGAGGTGGTCCTGCTTCCCCCACACAATCAGCATCGGCATCTTCAGTGCGCCCAGCTTGCCATCGAGCAGATCGGCCCCTGTGAGCATTGAGTCCATGTTCCGCCGCACCACCCATCCGTGCAGATCCACGTAGCGGAAGATGCTGCGTGCGATGAATCCCGGCACCTGCGGCGGCGGCGTGGGCATCAGCAGATCGTCCAGCGCGCGCAGCTTCGTGGGCGTGTCCGGTTCGAAGAGCGCCACATCCCAGTTCAGCGGGAAGCGGATGCCTGCGCTGTCGAAGATCATGAGGCGCCGGATGCGCTGCGGCTCGTCGAGCGCCACGCGCATCGCCACCCAGCCTCCCATCGACCATCCCCCCAGATCCACCTCCGTGAGGTGGCGATCATTCATGAACGCTTCGACGGCGGCCGCTTCTTCTGCGATCGAATACTTCGCATTGCGCGGCCAGTCGGAGCGCCCATAGCCGGGCAAATCGAGCGCGTAGACGCGGTGGTGATCATGGACCAGCCGCGGCATCAGATTCGCCCAGTCTTCGGCGCGGCCGCCCAGCCCATGAACCAGCAGCACCGGCGGCCCGGAGCCGCCCGCGTAGTAATGAATGCGAATATCCCTGAGGCCCGCGCAGGAGATACGTGTGCTATGGCTGTGAACACCGGCCAGCAGCAGCCGTGCCTGCGATGCATAGACCAGCAACGTCAGAGGCCGCAGTGCAGCGAACAGCATCACCGCCACCACGAGAGCTGCAATCGTGGCCAGCGTCCATCCCAATGTCCGCCGAAGTTTGTGCGATGGTTTACGCGGCGTCGCTGCGATGGTCGCCATGCTGTCGTTTGCCCGCCCCTCTTGCTGTTAGATGACGCTGCCCGCCATTCGCATCGCTTTGCGGATCACTTCGACGGTCAGCGGAGTCAGCCCGTCGAGTTCATTCTCTGAAGCCCAGCGCGCCTCGAGCGCATCGGTGGCGCAGGCCACAGCCGAACCCGCCCCATCGCTGATGCGGCACAGGAAATCCACCAGCACGTAGTGATAACGCACGCGGCCCTGATCGTCACGAGAAATCCGGTCGAAAGCCTCAACGATGTCGACGGTCTCCACCGCCAGCCCGGTCTCTTCCAGAACTTCGCGGCAGATGGCCTGCTCGAGCGTCTCTCCGAGTTCCACCGCGCCGCCGGGCAGCGACCACTCCCCTTTGAGCGGCTCCTGGCCCCGCCGGATCAGCAGCACCACCGGTCCCCTGCCCGCTTCGTCGCGGAGGATCACCGCTCCGACTCCGGCAATGGGGGCATCGGGATATTCGCGCCTCATGCGGCTCCGTCCGTTACAGCTTTATCGGCTTGCCGTACTCGCCGTCAAAGACCGTCCGCGCCATGCTGAAGCGCCCGCCGTTGAATTTATCCGGCCCCTTCAGATGCCCGATGCCCAGCAGAGCCACGACCTCGTAGCTCAAAGGCAGGCGCAGCACTTCGGCGACCTTATCCGGCTCGAATCCTTCCATCGGCGCTGTATCGTATCCCATTGCTTCGGCCATCAGCATCATGTGGGTCAGGGCGATCATGACGTGCCGGTTCAGCCATGCCGTGAGGTTGGGATGGTTCCCCAGATACTCGGGGATATTGACGCGCGCCTGCTCGGCATAGCTCTCGGTCATGCCGGCCTCGCGGCCCATGCGGATCATCTCATCGAGGTCGGTCCGCCAGCCGTCTTTGTCCCCGCAGGCAACGATCACCACCGAGGCCTCTTCCACTTTGGCCTGATTAAAGCTGGCGCCGCGCAACCGCCGCCGTTGCTCAGGGGTACGGACCACGATGAATCGCCAGGGTTGCAGGTTGTAGCCGCTGGGGGCATGCAGCCCGGCTTCCAGGATCTTCTTCAGATCGGCATCGGGAATCGGAGTGCTGTCAAAACTCGGGGTCGCCCGCCGCTGTTCGATCACTTCGCTGAGGGTCTTTTCGGTTCGACTGGCCATGCCTGAAGATTTTCACTTTCCTTGAAGGGTTAACTGGATGGGTTCGTTTCGACAGCTTGATGCGTCAATCGAAGTTGTCTTAGCCCTGCTGTCCGGGAGCCGGGGCAGGTTCGATCTGATCCATGGGCAGCTCCAGCGCGAACCAGTTCGGCCGATTGGGCGCCGACGCATGCACCCACAGCCCATGGAACGCATCCTTCAATTCCGGATGCTGCTGCAGCAGCGTGCGCATCACGGCGGTCACCTCCGCGCGCGCCTGCACCGGGTCCGGGATGGGCGTGCCCTGATACTCCACGATCAGGTCCATCTTCCCCGAGAAATCGCCCACGCGCACATCCGTAACGTTCAGCACCTGTCCGTTATAGGTGATCTTCATCGGCTCTACGCCGGGCAAAGAGTCGGGCCGCGACTGTTCGGTCTCCCGCTGCAGCTTCTGCAGGTTGGGGCTGGAGAGAAACTCCACCGGCTCCAGCAGCTGCTGCGCCGTCTGGTAGTAGAACCAGGCGCCCCAGTTCTGTTTTTTGGCCGCCATGGTGCGCGCGCCGCGCCAGAACCACAGACCATCGTGGCCGGCCACTGTCATCGGCCGGTTAAAGAAGCCTGCCAGCTTCCACGAGGTGCTGCCCGCCGGATCATTCGACAGGACCAGCGACAACTGCTGAGGATTCTCTACGCCTGTCGCATGCACCAGAGCCAGCGCATACTTCCCCGGCGGCAGGTTGGGGATGGTGATTTCCACCGTCAGCGGCGATCCCGCGATCCCGCAGAAAAACTGCGTCTCCGCGGGCGCCTTCAGATCCGTCGCGTCCAGCAGATACAAATTATCGAGGGTGATCGCGGCCTTCTGGATCGAGGCGTCGACTGCCTGAATCGAGTTGGCAATTCCGTTAAACTGCGAGGCCACCGCGGCGATGGTCTGCTCGCGCACCGCGCTGGTGTTGCCGCTCTGGATGTTGGCAGCCAGCGTCCGGGCCGCCTGCTCCAGTGCAGTTCGCTGCGGTTCGCTCATCTGCGCCTGGGTGGTGCAGTTAACGCCGAAGACGGGCAGGGCTATAGCCACAGGCATCAGCCCGGCCAGAAAAATTAAAAGGCGGCGCATCGGAGGTCTACCCTTTCCGTACAGGTGCGAGCGAAATACAATCACTGCTAGTCTAGTATCACAGAGACGGAACTCCGGGACACTCCCGGAGACTCCACCCGTACTCAGGACTTCGATGCTGTCCAGCCACCTCTCCCGATGCCTGGCCTTTGCGGCCGCTGCGATTCTTGCCGGCTCGTGCGCGGCGCAGGTGATGCAGGACCCCGGAACCATGCCGGACGGCCAGCGCATGCAGGTCCCCGGGGATACTCCGGGAAGGCGCCACGCACGGCTGATGCACCTGCCGGACGGGGCGCAGAGACCGATGATGCCGCCCGGCCAGACGCATCCCCCGCAGGTAACGACTGGCAGTACAGCCCATGCCTCGGCTACGCCGCCGCCGGCTCCGGCTGTGGTGGTGCAGCGTCCCGCACTGCCATCCCTCCTCGACAAACCGCCGCAGCCCGCGACCGTCACGCTGTCCAGCGGTCAGCTGGCCGTCAAGGCGGATAACTCCAGCCTTTCCCAAATCCTGAGCCAGCTGGCCTCGAGCAGCGGCATGACCATCAACGGGCTGAACAAGGATCAGCGGGTCTTCGGCAGCTATGGCCCGGGGTCTCCGCAGCAGGTCCTTTCTTCGCTGCTCGACGGCGCCGGATACAACGTCATGATGCTCGGCGTCAGCCGGGAAGGCGCACCGCGGCAGCTCATCCTTACCGCCCGCAGCAACGCGCCCGCGACGCCGTCGCAGCAGCAGCAGGCCTCTTCCGAGGACGATCAGCCGCCGCCGGACGAAGACGACAGCCAGAGCAACGACAACCCGCCGGTTAATTTCCCGGAACGGATCAACCCGGTCATGCCGCACATGAGTCCGGATTCCCAGCAGGGTGCCGGCGTCAAGACACCTCAGCAGATCCTCCAGGAACTGCAGCAGCTTCGCCAGCAGCAGCAACAGGCTCCCCAGTAACAGCTTCTCCCCTGAAATCCCCGCCTCTCCGGGTGAGCCGCACGCACTCTCCGGAAGCGCTGGCCCTCTCCCGCGCCGGGCTTACCTAAGTTACCGGAATGCCACCTTCGTGGAATGCCTTCGGTGCGTTACCTGGATTATGTTTGCATTACCCTCCCCCAGGGCAAAAGGGCCACGTGATAGCAAAGCTTCGATCTGCTTCGCTTCGGGCCGCCGCGAGCGGCCTTGCTTTGATCTCCTCGATGATCTTCCTGGCCGCTTGCGGCGTGAAAAATCCTCCACTGCAGGTCGGCTCCTGCAACGGAGATTCGGGAACGGGATCGCTCGCGAGCGCAGGACAGTAAGACACATCGGTCAAACACATCGGGGCGAGTTCTGTCTGTGACTCGCCTCCGCGGCTACAGCTTCTCGACCAGCGGCCGCGGCCAGCGCGCTTCGATGGTGGTGGAGATCCCTCCGCGCGGACGAAATTCGCCCTTCACCACAGCCCAGACCGGGTCGCAGGCGCGCACCACGTCTTCGAGAATTTGGTTGACCACGTTTTCCTGGAAGATCCCCAAATTTCGGTAACAGAACAGATATTCTTTCCACGATTTCAGCTCGAGGCATGTTTTCCGCGGCATGTAGCGCAGCGTGATCACGCCAAAATCCGGCAGCCCGGTCTTGGGGCAGACCGACGTAAACTCCGGGTCGTCGATCAGAATTTCATAGCCTGGAAATTGATTGTGCCAGGTTTCAATGGGCGGGAATTTGAAATCGAGTCCCGCCTTCGCGTGCTCGTCGGTATAGCGAGGTACGGTTGCCATCTTTCAATTTTAGGGCCTGCCGCGCCCACTCCGACGGCTGCGCCGGACGCGCATCGCTTCCTGCATGCTGCTCCTGGAGCGCGCGGTCAGACCGCGTGCACCCGTGTCTCTGCTGATGCGCGTACATTCTCCGAAGCCTAAGCTCAACCAATCGAGTCTTATATACTGACCTACGGTCCAACCATGGCAATTGCACCGGCAAGGCGGAGCTCGACATGGGTATGGCTCGTCTCCGCGGTAGCCCTCATTTTGATTTTTTATGCCGTGCGGATGCTGACCCGCGGCAAACTTCCTGTCCGTGTTGCCGAAGCGAACATCGGCAACCTGACCACCACGGTGGCCACCAACGGGAAGGTCGAGCCTCAGGTCAACTTCGAGGCCCATGCCCCGTTTGCCGGCGTGATCCGCGATCTTTCCGTGCACGAAGGACAAAAGGTGTCGTCGGGAAAACTTCTGTTGAGCATGGACGACTCCGAAGCCAAAGCTCGCCTGGCAGCGGCTCTTGCAGCGGTCCGCGGCGCAGAGGCCGCGTACCAGGCGGCACAGCGCGGCGGAACCCCTGAGGAGCGCCTCACCCTTTCCGGCGACCTGCGCAACGCAATCCTGGGGCGCGATCAGGCGCAGCATGATCTTGATGCGCTTCGCAGGCTGCAGGCCACCGGCGCCGCGTCCGCCAGCGAAGTGAGCGCCGCCGAGCAGCGCCTCACCGCCGACAACAACTCGGTTCAGTCTTTGCAGATCCGGCAGACCGGCCGCTACGATTCCGCGGACCTCGCCCACGCCCAGGCCAGTCTCGAAGATGCCCAGGCCGCCTATGCCGCTGCCGAAGACGCCCTCCATCAGGCGATTGTGCATGCTCCCTTCGCCGGCACGGTCTACTCACTCCCTGTCTCCCTGACTGAATACGTGCAGCAGGGCGACCGGCTGCTCTCTCTGGCCGATCTCACGAAGTTGCAGGTGCGCGCCTATTTCGACGAGCCGGAGATCGGCTCGCTCCAGGTCGGCCAGCCGGCCACCATCGTATGGGACGCTCATCCCACCCAGACCTGGCAGGGCCATATTGCGCGGATCCCTTCAACCATCATCACCTACGGCAATACCCGCAACGTTGGCGCGGTTCTGGTCATGCTCGACGGTACCGACGGCGACCTTCTGCCCGATACCAATGTTCGTGTGACCGTCACGGTAGCGAATGAATCAAATGTTCTGAAAGTTCCGCGTGACGCGCTGCACATCGAAAACGGCGCTCCGTATGTCTACCGGGTCATCGACGATACGCTGCATCGCACCGCAGTCACGGTTGGCAAGCTGAACCTCACGGATGTGCAGATTGTCCACGGGCTCAAGGCCGGCGATGTGGTCGCGCTCGGGACAACCAACGCTCAGCCACTCGGCGATGGTGAGCCGGTGAATGTCATGCCCTAAGGGGGAGTTTTGCCGAGACGTTTTCTATTGTCGGGAGTTCTTTTTGCCGCATCCACGCTGACGTGGGCGCTGTCTCCCGCGATCCAGAACCCGGTCCTCGAGGATCTCAGTCTGGGCCACGCCGACGATGCTCTCGAGCGGCTGAATGCCGTGCTCGCCCAGAATCCCGCCGATGCGCAGGCCCACAATCTTCGCTGCCGCGTTTATTACCAGGAAGAACTCTGGGATCCGGCCATCGAGGATTGCCAGGCGGCCGTCAGGCTTGATCCCGCCGACAGCAACGATCACCTGTGGCTGGGCCGCGCGTACGGCCTCAAGGCTCAGCATGTCTCCGTTCTTTCCGGCTATAAGCTGGCCCACAAAGTCGCCGACGAGTTTAAGAAAGCCGTGGAACTCGATCCGCGTAACAAGGAGGCGCTCGCCGACCTGACCGAGTTTGACGTGGAAGCTCCCTCCGTCGCCGGTGGCGGCCTGAGCAAGGCCGCTGCAGTCGTCGAGCAACTGCAGGCCGTCGATCCGGTGGCCGCGCTTACGCTGCAGGCGCGCATCACCGAGGCCAAAAAAGATTACGCCGCTGCGGAGGCCGATTACAAAGCGGCGATCGCTGCGGGTCCCCGACCCTCCGGTCCGTGGATGGACCTTGCCGCCTTCTACCAGCGGCGCAAGCGGATCCCTGATATGGTTGCCGCTGCACGCAACGGCGTAGCTGCCGATCCTAAACACGGACCGGTTCTGGTGGACGCCGCTTCAGCTCTGGCCAGGGCCGGTGTCGATCAGCCCATCGCCATTCAGTGGCTGCAGGAGTACCTGAATTCGCACGCGCAGAGCGAGGACGCTCCCGCCTTTGCCGTGCGCATCGCGTTGGCGCGGCTGCTGCTGGAGCAGGGCGATTCCGCCGGCGCGCAGCTGCAACTCGCCGCTGCGCATGCCCTGGCTTCGGGTTATCGCATCCCCGGCACGAATGTCGCCTCCCGGGGCGGACTGTAGCCATTACACTCAGATAGATGCACCAGCGGGGACGGCTTAGCCCAGGAGAACGGACGCGCGCGCACGTGAGGTTGGCCTCAGCCCTGCTGCTGCTGTTGTTAGCCCCTGGAGTCAAAGCTCAGATTTCACTCTCAACCGCTGTCGATCTGGCTGAGAAGAGCAGCCCGAATGTACGGGCCGCAGTCGCCGATGTGCGCAAGGCCATCGCTGCGCTCTCGGAATCCAAAGACGTCTACATCCCGAATTTCGTGCTCGGCGCCAGCCCCGGCTATGCCTACGGCTTCCCTCTTGGCTATCCCTCGCTGTTCCAGGCGAACTCACAATCTCTCGCCATCTCCTTTTCGCAGCCCGACTACATCCGCGCCGCGCGCGTTGGAGTCAACGCCGCCAATCTGAGCCTGCAGGATACCCAGCAACAGGTGGCCCTTGAAGTGGCCCTTGATTATGTGGAGCTGGATCACGATCTGAGCGAGATCGCTGCGCTCGACGAAGAAAAGTCCTGGGCCGACGGTCTGGTCCAGATCGAGCAGCAGCGGGTCATTGCCGGCGTGGATCCCCGCACCGCCGAGCTGCGGGCCGAGCTGACTGCGGCACAGGTGGATGCGAAGCGCATTCATCTCCAGGACGACGCAGCCGACATGCAGCAGAAGCTTGCCCACCTCACCGGCTTACCCGCGGAAGGACTGGCCACCGTCAGCAGCAGCGTGCCGCCGTCGCCGAGTTTCGCCGCCAGCGCCGGGCAGGACGATTCGGCAGTCCGCAACAATCCCGGCGTCGCCGCCGCCTACGCGAATGCGAAATCGAAGTTCTATGTGTCCTTCGGCGACGCACGGCAGAACTATCGGCCTCTCATTACCTTTGGCGCGCAGTACAGCCTCTTCGAAAAGTTCGCCAATTACACCCAGTATTTCCCGCGCAATTTTCAGTACAACAACGCGGCCATCGGAGTGGTAATCCAGCTTCCCCTCTTTGACGCCGGGCATCGCGCCAAGGCTCGTGAATCCGCGGCCGACGCAGCCCACGCCCAGGCCGACGCCGACCAGGCTCACAATGTGCTGAGCGAACGGGTCATGGCCATGCGCAGAACTACTGTCGAACTCGGCGCTCAGCAGCGCGTTGCACAGCTCCAGAGCGATCTGGCCCACGAGCAGCTCGCGACCGTCGAGTCAGAGCTCGCCAATGGATCTGGCGGAGCCAATGCTCACCCCGTCACGCCGCGTGAAGCACAGCAGGCTCACATCGAGGAGCGCGAACGCTACGCAGACTCGCTCGATGCCAATTTCTCGCTGATGAAAGTGGAGCTGAATCTTCTGCGCACCACCGGGCAAATCCTCGATTGGGTGCGCTCCTCCGTGCATTAGCTTCCGGCGGCAGGAGGACGTATCTTTTTCGCTCCTCCCGCACGCCGCGGGCCCAGCGATCGCCTCCCCCGCCCTGATATACTTGCCTTTCCCACAAGCTGCCATGCACACGGTGAGGTTCTAAAGTTTTGAAGAAGAGAAGTTCTCTGTATCCCTGGGTTGTGCTGAGCGCCGTCTTTGCCATCTGCATCGTCGTCAGCTCCTGCGGTAAGAATTTCTATTTCGCCGGCCGTAATCTGCCGCCCAGCGGGGTTCTCAACCGGGTCCTCGTCGCCGAGGAGAATCCCAGCGCCATCTCCTTCGGCGCGCTGCCTTTCATGGATGCCTTCTATGACATCCGCCACGCTTACAACACCTCTGGCGGGCAGTTCACCATCTCCGGCTATTCCGGCAAGCTTCCCCTGACCATTCAAAATATGCCGGAGCAGCAGGTCGGCGCCGTCTACGGTGCCGGCGACGGCAGCTTTGCCCTCGTTAGCTACGCGCAGGAAAAAGTCAGCGGCACGGTGACGATTCCCGGCGGCATTTCCAGCACCGCGGAAGGCAGCCCCTACAACGGTGTCTTTATCAGCCGCGATCTGGGCTATGTCTACGCCGCGAATCCCGCCAATCATGTGATCAGCGTGGTCAACCGGAACAACGGCTCGTCCGTCACCCTGAACCTGCCCAACGCCTATGGGATTTCGGTGAACCCCGGCGGTACCATCGCCCTGGTCTTCGTGGAAAATGCCGATCAGACTCCGGGTATGACGGTCAACGTCAACAATCCCGCCACCTTCGCGGTGTACAGCATCGTGCAGCTCACCCAGGCGCAGCAGACCGCCGCGACCAATAATCCAAATTATCTCGGGGCCCAGGATTGCGAGCCCCAAAAGCTGCCTACGTACTGCGTCTTCCCGGTTAGCACCGGCAGCTCCGCCAGCTTCGACCATCCGGTCAAGGCCGTCTTCTCGCCCGATGGCACCACCGCCTATGTGGTGAACTGCGGGCCCGAATGCGGCGGCACCACCGCCGGCCTGACTACGATTCCCATCACCGCGGCTTCGCTGAATCCCGGAAGCCTTGGCGCCAGCGGCATCGCCCTGGTTGCGCAGAGCAACATTGCCATTCCCAACGGTGCGACCAATGCGGTCTTTAACGGGAATACGCTGTACGTCGCGGGACAACAGCTCCAGACATCCAGCGGCCTCTTCACCGGCTATCTCAGCGTAGTGAACACGCCTGCGGGAACCATTGCCGGCACCTATCCCATTGGCGACGGTATCCACAACCGGATGGCCTTTGGCGACAACAGCACCCTCTGGATCGGCTCATCGCAGTGCAATCAGGGGGTCCGCTACGCGCAGGCCCAGGCCGGCGCCAGCGTACAGTTCGGCTGCGTCACCATGTTCAACACGGCAACGAACACCGCCACGATCGATTCCTATCTGGGAGACGGCACCGGGATCGCGCCTGTCATCGGCCTCAACAAGGTCTACACCACCGAAGGCGGCCAGATTTATATCTACAGCACCACCAACATGACGCAGCTGGACAACGCCAACGTCACCATCGCCGGCACCGCCGTCGATGTCGCGTACATGGACGCGGCCAGCGACAGCGACAATACCATCTACTGATCCCGCGCACTTCAAGGAGCAGCGTGGCGGAATCGCCCATCGCTCAGCCCGTGTGTGATGTTCTCGCCATCGCCGCTCATCGCGACGACGTCGAACAGACCTGTGGCGGAACGCTGCTCCGCATGCACTCCATCGGCGTCTCCACCGCGATCCTCGATCTGACCCAGGGCGAAGCGGGTACGCGCGGATCCGCCGCAGAGCGAGCCGCCGAGGCCGCAGCCGCTGCCCGCATCCTCGGTGTTCAATGGCGCGGAGCCCTCGACATCCCCGACGGCCGCGTTGAAAATACCTGGGACAATCGCCTGAAAATCGTCGAAGTGCTGCGTCGGATCCGTCCCCGCGTCGTGATCCTTCCTTACTGGACCGGCCGCCATCCCGACCACTACAACTCGGCGACGCTGGGCTACGAGGCCTGCTTCCTCTCCGGCCTTGCAAAGATCGATACCGGCACCGCTCCGCACCGGCCCTTCAAGATCGTTTACGCCAGCCTCTACGCGGACGTCCGCCCCAGCTTTGTGGTTGACATCACGCCGTTCATCGAAGAACGCCATCGCGCCCTGATGGCCTATCAGTCGCAGTACGCCAACCAGGCTGCCGGCTCCGGCCTCTTTGTTCCCGAAGATGAGATTCGCGAGCGCACCTTCGCCGAAGCACGCCATTACGGCACGCTGGCGGGCGTCCGCTATGCCGAGCCCTTCGTGCAAAAGGAAATTGGCCTGATCGACGACCTTACGCTGATCCCGGTGCAGTCGCTTTAATCGGCGGCGATCGCCTCAGGCGTTACCCTCCGCGCTTCCTTCAGGAGTCCCAGCCACAGCAGGCTTTCAGCCGTGGCGACGATGGCCTCTTCAGCAGGACGCGGTGCCCAGCCCAGCAGACGCCGCGCCTTCTCGCCGCTGGCGTTCTTCCGCTTGCCCAGCTCAGGAAGGATCTGCTTCACCGCGGGATCGAACCATGCGGCAAGCCGCACCGCCCAGTTCGGCAGCTGGCGCGTGGGCACTTTCTTTGCAGCCCCGCCCATACGCGATCTCAGGATCTTCGCAATATCCAGTACCGACAGAAAATCGCCCGACACCGCCAGAAAGCGCTCTCCCTTCGCTGCCGGATCGGTCATGGCGCGGACGTGCAGGTCCGCGACATCGCGCACATCCACCGCACCGAACCAGAGCTGCGGGCAGCCCGGCATGGCGCCGTCCATCATGCGCTGCACCAGCAGGATCGATGTCGCATAGTCGGGCCCCAGCACCGGACCAAAGACGCCCACCGGATTCACCACCGCCAGTTCCATCCCGCCGCCTTCGCGCGCGATGAAATCCCAGGCCGCGCGCTCCGCCAGCGTCTTCGACTTCGCATAGGGCAGCACATCGCCGCCATTGGGATCGGTCCAGCTCGTCTCGTCGAAGCTTGCCGTCTGTTCAGGATGGCCGTAACCGATCGCCGCAAACGAAGACGTCATCACCACCCGCTTCACGCCCGCGTCGCGCGCCGCCCGCAGCACGCGCAGTGTTCCTTCGCGCGCCGGACGGATCAGCTCGTCTTCATGCTTCGGCACTCTCGCGGGAAAGGGAGACGCCACGTGCAGGACATAATCACAGCCGGTAATAGCTTCCGCCCACCCTTTGTCGTCCTCCAGATCGGCCGCGAAAAATCTCAGGCGATCACCGGCGTCGCATCCGCCTTCCAGCAGCATGGAGCGCACGTCGCCCTCGCGCCGCAGATTGCGCACTGTGGTGCGGACCTCCTGACACGCCGCTACCAGTTGAAGGATCAGATGACTGCCGATAAATCCCGACCCACCGGTCACCAGAACTGTACTCATCCCCGTCCCTCTACTTGTGTCCGATCAGGAGACACCTGTCTGGATCATCAGCGAAATCATACGCCGGGATCCGCTGTGGCGGCCCGATCCTCTATGCTCGAAAACCCGATCTTTTGTCCTCAAAGTTAGATCGGAAAGCCTCTGCCCACGATTCACATCTTTCCCCGTCGCTCGCCACACAGCCTGACTGCGCGCCCTGCCTGCGATGCCCTCGCGCTGTCTGGACTTGCCACATGCAACCGTGTACAGTTGCGAGCGGCAGCAGTGTCATTTTTCCGGGAGGCAACCGCAGAGCGTGAACCTGACCTACATCGACTGGATCATCATGCTCCTGTACTTCGTTTTTGTGCTGGGCATCGGCTTCGCACTCAAACGATTCATGAAAACCAGCAAAGACTTCTTCCTCGCCGGTCGCGCCCTGCCCGCGTGGATCTGCGGCCTGGCTTTCATCTCCGCCAACCTGGGAGCCCAGGAAGTCATCGGCATGGGCGCTTCCGGCGCCAAGTACGGCATCGTCACCAGCCAGTTCTACTGGATCGGCGCCATCCCCGCGATGATCTTCGTCGGCGTCTTCATGATGCCTTTCTACTATGGTTCCAAGGCGCGCTCCGTTCCTGAGTTCCTGCGCCTGCGCTTCGACGAAAAGACGCGCGCCTGGAACGCCTGCTCCTTCGCGCTGATGACCGTCTTCTCCTCGGGCATTTCCATGTACGCCATGGCGCGGCTCATCCAGACCCTTCATGTCTTTGACAAGCTCTTCATCGACCTCGGCCTGCCCGTCGACTGGATCTTCCACTTCGCCATCCTGCTCTCCGGCATCATCGTCCTCTGCTATATCTTCCTCGGCGGCCTCACCAGCGCCATCTACAACGAAGTCCTGCAGTTCTTTCTCATCGTCGCGGGCTTTGCGCCGCTGGTCTGGGTCGGCCTGAAGAACGTCGGCGGCTGGCATGGCCTGAAAGCCTCGCTGCCGAATGCTTATGTCCATTCCTGGCAGGGCCTGGCTCATTCCAATACCAATCCTCTGGGTGTGGATTGGTTCGGGCTCGTCTTCGGCCTCGGCTTCGTGCTCTCCTTCGGTTACTGGTGTACGGACTTCCTCGTGATTCAGACCGCCATGGCGGCCGAGTCCGAAGAGTCCGCCCGCCGTGTGCCCCTGATCGCCGCCGTCCCCAAAATGTTCTTTCCCTTCCTGGTCATCCTGCCGGGACTCATTGCCATTGCGACCCCTGCCATCACGCGCCACGCCATGGCCGCCGCTGCTCCGGTGGGCATGACCCAGGCAGCCGCCGCACAGTCCGGCAATCTTGCTGAAGGCCGCGGCCTCATCCCTGCCAAGGTCGATCCCGTCAGCGGCAAAATCATGCTCGACAGCCACGGCCAGCCGGTGCTCGACTATGACCTCGCCATTCCCAACATGCTGCTGCACTACTTCCCCACCGGCATCCTCGGCCTCGGCCTCACCGCGCTGCTGGCCAGCTTCATGTCGGGCATGGCCGGCAACGTCACGGCCTTCAATACGGTCTGGACCTACGACCTCTACCAGTCCTACATCCACAAAGGCGCCAGCGACACCCATTACCTCAAGGTGGGCCGATGGACCACCGTGGTCGGCATTCTCATCTCCATGGTGACGGCCTACATTGTGCTGGGCTTCAACAACATCATGGATACCCTGCAGCTGGTCTTCTCCATCGTGAACGCTCCGCTCTTTGCCACCTTCCTGCTGGGCATGTTCTGGAAGCGCACCACCGGCCACGCAGCCTTCACCGGCCTCGCCAGCGGCACCGTCGCGGCGCTGCTTCACCACGGCCTGACCTTGCCCATGAACGATCACCCCGGCATTCACGGCGGCTGGATTCACGTCATCCACACCTATCCCAGCGATATGGCACTCAATTTCTGGCAGGCCATCTTCGCTTTCTCGGTGAACTTTGTCCTGACCGTGATCATCAGCTTGTTTACGAAGCCCCGGCCCGAGCCGGAATTAGTCGGCCTCGTCTACTCGCTGACACCCAAGCCGGTCGAGCATCATATGGCGTGGTATGCGCGGCCCACAGTCATCGCTGTCGGCCTGCTGGTGCTGCTGGTCGGTCTGAACTTCGTCTTCAGATAGAAGGCTGATGCAGTCTCTCTGATTCCGCTTTAAGGATCTCTCTCTATGAGTCTCGACCTTCGCGTTCCCATGGGCCTGATGTTTACCATCGTCGGTGCCATCCTCTGGATCTACGGCCTCATCACCCGCGGCAGCGAAATTTACCAGCGCTCCGCGGACCTGGACATCAACCTGATCTGGGGGCTCGTAATGTTTGTCTTCGGCCTGGCCATGTTCCTGCTCGGCCGTTACTCTGACAAACATCCCAAGCCGCCCTCCCACGAACCGGGAACACCGCCGCGCATTCCCGGCCACTGAGCGGCTGCGGGGCGTAGATCCTCTACGGCAGCTTCGCCATGAAGTCGTTCATCGCCCGGATCACCACGTCCGGGTTCGACCGATACACATAGTGGTTCGCGTCGGCGATCCGCACCACCGGGTCTGCCGGCATCGCCCGCTCGAATGCGTTGGACTGATCCGTGCACCGCTTCAGGTCGTTGGCTTTCAAAGTCGCCTGCGCCATCCGATCATGTTCCAGCGGCCCGCGAAACGCCGGGCTCATGTCGTGCGGGCACGCGAAAATCGCCATCGCCGGCGCGTCGATCTTCGTGAACTTCTCCATCCCAAACCACACCGCCAGCGGGATCGGCGGCGGTGGTGGCGGAGCAGGCACACCCGGCAGCTCCGCGATGCGCTCGTCCTCCCGCTGCAGATCGTCCTTCAGCTGGAGTGTGCTTGCCCGCAATCCCTCCACAAAAGCACGATCGTAAATCTCGCCCGCGCGGAACGCATCCAGCCGCCGCTTCACATCGAGCAAATCGATCTGGATATCGCCGCGCACCGAATCGTAGAAGCCATACCCATCGGCCGCATCCAGGTAGATCAGCCCCGCGACCTTTTGCGGATCTCGTGTGCCCACGTAGCTCAGCTCTTCGCCCGCAATCGAGTGCCCCGCCAACACCGGCCGGTCCAGGTGAAGCGCGTTGATGACCGCCACCACATCCTCGCCCAGGCGGTCGGCTGAGTAGTTGGCATCCGTCGGCTCCGGCTTGCTCGACGCGCCAAAGCCCCGCCGCGTGATCCCGTATACGTGATAGTGGTTCGTAAGCTGCGGCGCGAATTGGTCGAAGGCGTGCGCCGTGTCGCCCAGCCCGGCGAGAAGCACCAGGGCTTTGGCCTTACCTACGTCCTTTGGACCGCCCCAGTCCAGCACCTCCAGCTTCACCCCCGGCTCAACGCTGACGAACCGCGCTGCCGGCTCATTCGTGGCCGCGTGAACCGGCTCATGCGCAATCCCTCCAATCACCGCGCTGCAATCCACCAGCGCAATTATCAGACATCCCATCACTCTGCTCGTCATGGCTGTTCCTCCTCACTGCTGCTTCGCCATCGCCGCTGTCGCCAGCGTCCCGCCCAGCCCCATCGTCTCCACCGCCGACGAGGGCACAATCACCATCGAGCCCTTCTCTCGGATCGCTTCGTACAGCATGTTCATGCCGCGCAGATGCAGCGCCCCGGGATTCTCCTCATACACCCGCGCCGCCTCCGCAAACTGCGCCGACACCTGCACCTCGGCCTCGCCCAGAATCACCCGCGCCTGCCGCTCCCGCTCCGCCTGCGCCTGCTGCGACATCGCGTTCTCCAGCGCCTGCGGAATGCGCACATCGCGAATCTCCACCGACTGCACGGTGATCCCCCACGGCGTGGTCTTTTCATCGAGAATCTTCTGCAGCTCGTGTCCCAGCGTCTCGCGTTCGGTGATCATCTGCGCCAGCTGATGACGGCCAATCGATTCGCGCAGCGCCGTCTGCGAGCCCATGGTGATCGCCTGCATAAAGTCCTCGACTTCGAGGATCGATTTCTCCGCGTTCCACACCAGCCAGAAGACGATCGCGTCCACATTCACCGGCACCGTGTCGCGCGTCAGCGTCGATTCCGCGCTCACCGTGGTCACCCGCACCCGCTGATCCACATAGCGGCTCAGCGTATCGACTACGGGCACAATCAGGAAGGCTCCCGGCCCGCGCAGGCCGCGATAGCGCCCGAAGCGCAGCACCGCCACCTTCTCCCACTGATCCACCACCTTGATCGCAAACAGGAAGTAGACCCCCGCCAGCGTTCCCGCTACCGCGAAACTCTGATGCCCCGTGTAGTTGGCGGCAATCACGCCGCCTGCCAGACACAACAACATCACCGCCACGCCCACGCTGCTGAACTGCATCCGCTGTTTCATCCCTTCCTCCTGTTCGCTCCACCATCCTGAGCCAAATCCCTTAATCGCTCCATCAGCTCCTCCACCGTGAAACCCAGCAGCCCCGCGCGCGAGACAAACTCGCCCGCCAGCTGCGCCAGTTGCCGCTCACGCTCGTCCCCCGACATGGTGCTCTTCTGTTCCGCGATGAACGTCCCCGCACCCTGCTGCGTGTCGAGCACCCCCCGGATCTCCATCTCCCGATAAGCGCGCAGAACCGTGTTCGGATTGATCGTCAGGTCCACCGCCACCTGTCGCACCGTCGGCAGCTGATCACCGGTCCGCAGCGCCCCGGTTGCCACCGCTCCCTGCACCTGGTCGATCAGCTGCCGGTACACGGGCACTCCGCTGTGAGCGTCCAGGCGAAAGGCAAATTCCGGTGCCGCCGTGCGTGTGCTCTGAATCATGCTCGCTATAGTGCTCTAGCCAACTAGTACATTGCAACACTTATTTTTAAATTTCTTTGGATTCCGATCGTGCTATTTTTAACTAACTGGTTAATCAATGAAACAGGATCGCCAAATCCGCTCTGACCAGACCCGCTCCCGCATCCTTGAGGCCGCTATCCGCGAATTCAGCGATCACGGCCTCGCCGGCGCCCGCACCGGAGCCATCGCCGACGCGGCCCAGGTCAACAAGGCCCTGCTCTACTACTATTTCCGCGATAAGGAAGCGCTCTACGCCGCAGCCCTCGAAGCTGTCGCCCTCAAAGTTGCCGGGAGCGCCATCGCCGTTCTCGACCTGGACTGCAGCCCCGGCGAGCGTATGCTCCGCTTCGCCCTTCAGCACTTCGATCGCATTCTCTCCCAGAGGGGCTTTCAGGCTCTCATGCAGCAGGAGATGATTCGCTTTCGCGAGGGTCAGAGCAACTCCATGCGCATCCTCGCGAAAAGCGCCTTTGAACCGATGTTCCGGCGCGTGCAGCAAATCACGCAGGAGGGCATCCGCAGCGGCGAACTGTGCGACGTGGACTGGATGCAGATGATGTACGCAGCGCTGGGCGCCAACGTCTTCTACTTCCTCAGCGCGCCCATGGTTCAGCTCATGGGCGACGTTGATCCGCTGCAGCCCTCCGCCATTCCCGTGCGCCGCACCGCCGCCATTGAATACCTCGGCCAGACCATCTTCACCAATCGCAAACACGGCGCGCGTCTCGCGCTGGCCGTGCTCGCCTCTACACCCATGCCGGAGAGCGGCTTCCCGGAGAGAAAGACCGCATGAAACCTCGCAACCGAATCTTCATCATCATGGGCGTGCTGCTCGTCGTGGCGCTCTGCTGGTACTTCTTTTCCACCACCAGTTCCAGCGATCTGCAACTGATCGGCACCGTCGACGCCAACGAAGTTGTGGTCAGCTCGCGCATCCAGGGGCGCATTCAATCGCTCGCCGTGCAGGAAGGCGATCGCGTCACCGCCGGGCAGTTGCTCGCCACCATTGAGTCGCAGGACCTGGCGGCCGCCCGTAATGCCGCAGCCGCCACCACCAGGAGCTCCCGCTACAAACTGGCGGAATCGCGCGCTACCGCCCAGCAGACCGAGGGCAGCACCGCCAGCCAGCTGAACGCCGCCGAAGCCCAGGTGCGCGTCGCTCAGGCCTCGCTGGCGCAGGCCCAGGCGCAGTACGAGCATCAGGAGGCCGACACCCACCGCGCGGTCGCGCTCGCCCAGGCCGGCGTGGCCAGCCAGCAGACCCGCGATGAGATGGTCACCAGCCTTGACGCTGCCAACGCCGCCGTCGCATCGGCAAAGGAGAATCTGGCCGCCCAGGAAGCAGCGCTGCGCACCGCACAGGCCAACATGTATCAGGCCCGGGCAGCGACCGAGACGGTCGACGCTACCCGCGCCGATATGCGCAATGCGCAGGATCTGCTCGAACAGGCCGACGTACAGCTCGGCTATTCCCGCGTAGTTGCGCCCTGCACCGGCATCGTGAATGTGCGCGCCGCGCTGCAGGGCGAAGTGGTCTCGCCCGCCACACCCATCGTCACCATCGTCGATCTCTCCCAAACCTGGGTGTATGCCCCGCTGCCCGAGACGTACGCAGACTCTGTCCAACTCGGCGACAAGCTGCGCGTGGTGATGCCCAGCGGCGCGACGGTTTGGGGTACGGTCATCGCCAAGTCGGCGCTGGCCGGCTTCGCCACGCAGCGCGATGTCAGCCGCCGCAAGCGCGATATAGAAACCGTGCAGCTCAAGCTGCTCATCGATAACCCGGGCATGCGCTATGTCCCCGGCATGATTGCCGAGGTTTACGTTCCGCAAAGCAAGCTGGTGCAGAAATGAGCGCCGCGCCCCAGCCACATCCCACTCCGGCCATCGCCGTCGAGAACATCGTCAAGCGCTACGGCACCTTTGAAGCGGTAAAAGGGATCACGTTTCAGGTCGCCGACGGCGAGATCTTCGGCCTGCTCGGCCCCAACGGCGCCGGCAAATCCACGCTGATCCGCATGATGACCACGCTCATCCCGGTCACTGAAGGACGCGCGCTCATTGCCGGACACGACGTGGTCCGCGAGCCCGATGCGGTGCGTCACCTCATCGGCGTTATTCCCCAGGCGCTGACCAGCGACATCGATCTTACTGTCGAAGAGAATCTTTCCATCTACGCCAAGCTCTATGGCGTGCCGCGTGCCGTGCGCGAGAAAAATATTGCCGAGCTGCTCGAGGCCGTCGATCTTACCAAGTGGCGCGAAGCGCAAACCAAGACCCTTTCCGGAGGTATGCGCCGCCGCCTCGAAATCGCGCGCGGCCTGGTGCACAGCCCCCGTATCTTCTTCCTCGACGAGCCCACCACCGGCCTCGATCCCGTCTCCCGCGTGGCGGTGTGGGAGATGCTGGACCATCTGCGCGTCCGCATGAAACTCACCATCCTCATCACCACGCACTACATGGATGAGGCCGACAATCTCTGCGATCGTATCGCCATCGTGGATCACGGAAGGCTGGTGGCGCTCGACACCCCAATGGGTCTGAAAGCCAGCGTCCCCGGATCCAGCGTCGTTGAAGTGCAGTTCGGCGGAGACAGGACGGATCGTAAGGAACGTCTCGAGCGCCTGACCGCTGTAACTAACGTAGAATCGCGCGGCTCCGGGGCCTACCGCATCATGACCTCCAACGGCCCCCTCACCACCACGGAGCTGGTCGAGCTGGCGAATACCCTCAACGATCCCATCCGCTCTCTCAGCGTGCAGAACACGACGCTGGATGACGTTTTCGTCTACTACACGGGCCGCCAGCTGCGCGACGAGCAGGTGAAGACCGTCAGCTTCATGATGCCGCCGCGTCCGGGGATGCAGCCATGAACCGCATGTGGGCGATTGTCGAGCGCGAGATGCGCAAATTCTTCCGCTCCCCCGCGCTCATGCTCATGTCCATGATGCTGCCGCTGGTACAGCTGGTGATCCTCGGCAATGCGTTCGGCGGCAAGGTCACTCGTACCCGCGTGGGCGTCGTCGATTACGACCACGGCGAAGAAGCGCTGAAGATCCACGAAGCCTTCGTCGCCGTTGCTGCGAACATCCGCACCTTCTCTACCATCCCCTACGACAACGAGGTGACGGCCCGCGAAGACGTGCGTACCGGCAGGATCGACGCCGCTGTAGTGATTCCCGCTCAGTACTCGCGCCGCGTCCTTGCCGGCGAGTCTCCGCATCTTGGCCTGGTCGTCGATAACTCCGATCAGTTTGTCAGCGGCAGCATAGAAAGCGAGATGCAGTCTCTGGTCGACGCTCTCAATGCTCCGCTGATCCAGGCCAAAGTCGTCCAGAACATCACCCTCGACATCGTGGAGCTTTACCCCTATGTCGAGTACATGAAGTTTCTTCTCTCCGGCTCCATCGCGCTCGCCATGTATGTCTCGGTCATGATCGGCGGGGGTATGTTATACATCGACGACAAAGCCCGCGGCGTGCATGAGGGCTATCTGGTTACGCCCATCACCAAGCTCGAACTGGTTCTCGGCCTGAATATCGCCGGCGCTATCAAAGCGGTGCTCTCCGGCGTCAGTCTTACCGTGATCGGCTCGCTGCTGGCCGGACTCGGCGTCATCTTTCATCCCGCCGCGGTCATCCAGCTCGCGCTGCTCATCGTCGCGACTTCGATCGCCTTCAACGGCATGATGTTTCTGCTGATGGTCCGCATCGATGATC
Source organism: uncultured Acidobacteriota bacterium (assembly GCA_963825195.1). Taxonomy (GTDB): domain Bacteria; phylum Acidobacteriota; class Terriglobia; order Terriglobales; family Acidobacteriaceae; genus Palsa-343. The sequence goes on along the minus strand of CAWGSD010000001.1, from coordinate 1,468,879 downwards.
CCCTGGTGCCGCGTGCTATGTTCGGCGTGCTCAATACCCTGCTGTTCTTTCCCAGCGGAGCTATCTATCCCATTGCGGCCTTTCCTCCGTGGCTCCGCGCCATCGCTGTCGTCGATCCTTTCACCTATGCGGTGCACGGGCTCAAAGCCATCCTCCTCAAAGATGGAGGCTTCGCCGCAATCCAGAATGACGTGCTCTTCCTGTTTGGATTTGGGATTGTTTCTCTGCTGATTGCCACGCCCTTATTCCGGCGCACGCTCTAAAACTGGTCTCACAGGCACTTTGGGTTATGAAACCGGTTCGAACAGCAACGGGCGCTGTTGAAGCGCCCGTCCGAGGTTATGCGGCTTTCTTAGCCACTGCCTTGCGGCGCGCGGCCCAGCGCCGTTTCAGCGCCTCTGAGATCCGCCGTCTTCCTTCCGGAGTCAGATTCCGCTTTTTGGCTCCGCCCGTCGCGGCAGAGATACCTGCCGGTCTGCCCCTGCGTCGGCTGGCTGTTTCACCGGCCAGCAGCGCCCGTGCGTCCTTCAACCGGGCAATTTCCTGATCCAGTTCCGTAATAATCTGTTTTACTTCCACGAACCCTCCACATATCTGGATTGACGAGCAACATCCTGAGGAGGACGCAACCGGCGAACTCCCTGCTAATTAGCCTAAATGTGGAAAGTTCCGCTTGACAAATAATCAGGTTCGCTGAAAACGCAACTTATCGGCCTTCTTCGTCGTGCGATGGCTTGGGAGCGGGGATGGCATGGTCCTCGCGCTCGGGTGCGCGATAAGTGATGCCCAGCCGGTTATCGCGGGTGTTGTCCTGGGTATAGCGGCGCAGATCGCGCAGGGTCTCCTGCCGGTCGCGTGCATAATCCATCGCCAGCCGCGTCAGCGCATAGGTCACGATGTCGCTGTGATGCAGCCCCTGCATCTCCGGATCGCGGCGGAAGTTCAGCCATAACCGGTGAACCAGCTGCACGTCCTCCGCCCGCAGCGACGGCGCATGCGGGCCGATATGGAAAGCCTCTGCCTCCCCATCCGGCTTCACCACATAGAAGGTGAACTGCCGCTTCGGTTCGGGCAGATTCTCCCATGCCTGGCCGATATGAAATGCCTGTTCCTGCGCCGTCATGCGGCTCGACAGCCCTGCAATCAGCGCTGTCACTTCCAGCGAGTTAGCTGCCTGCACCAGCGCCGCAAAAATATCGCCTGCCGGAACTACCAGCAGCGAAATATGCTTGCCGAAACTCTCCGCCACCGACACAGCTTTCGTGAACAGCATCTGCTCGTGCCCGCTGAAGATCTGCTCATCCAGAAATTCCGGGCCGCCGGCGCCGACCATCCTCGCCGTCAGGACCACGATGTCCTGCTGATCGGTGCGCGTGCGCGAGAGCGCCCATTTCAAAGCATAGGGATTCACCGGGTCGCGCATGGTGACCAGTACGCCGCCCGGACGCACCTGCAGCGAATCCAGCCCGATGGTGTCCTGCTGCTCCAGCTGGAAGTGTTCCTGCATCTGCTTCTGGGTCAGCTGGTGCTTCTTTGCGTTGGCCCGCTCCGAGACCCAGAAGATGGTGAAGAAGACAGCGGTGAAGGCAATCCCGCTCTCGGTGGCGACGCTCTTGGTGATCAGGTTGACGGTGGCGATCATCGCCAGGGTGAGAAATACGCTGAACAGTCCGATCGGCAGCTCGGTGTTGCCGATGCGCAGATTGACCGGGACCTTCCAGCCACGCTCGCCCTTGTACTTCCAGCGCAGCACCAGCATGGCCAGCGAATTGAACGTGAAGCTCCAGATCACGCCGAAGGCATACGCCTCGCCCAGCATGATCACGTTGCCGCGGCTCACGATAATGGTGAATAACTGCAGCGCCGTAATCAGATTGATGATGCGGTAACTGGTTCCAAAGCGCCGGTGCGGCTTGCGGAACCAGTCGGTCAGCACGCCATCTTCGGCGACGCGCATCATCACGCCCGTCGACCCAATGATCGACGTATTGATGGCGCCGGACAGGATCAGAAATCCGACCACCACCACGAAGACGCGGAAGATGATGCGCAGCACCAGCGGCCCGACCATGTACATGGCCATGCCCGCAATCAGGTTATCGCCATAAACTTTCACCCGCACGTTGTCGGGGATGATCATGGTCGCCAGCATCGTCCCGATGCCGGTGAAGATAAAGCTGTAGATCGCGATGACGATCGCCGCGCGCTTCAGGTTCTTCAGCTTGGGGTGCTCGATCTCCCGGTTCACCTGCGCCAGCGTCTCTTCGCCGCTCATGGCCAGCACGGAGTGGCCGAAGGCCATCAGGATGCCAAAGAGCCCCAGGGTGGTGGCGATCTTCGTGCCGCCCAGAAATCCCATGGCGTCGGAGGAAAAGTGCAGGTTCGACGGGATCGGCCACGGCGGCAGGTGCGCGTGATTATGGAATGCGGTGAAGAAGCCCCATGCCAGCAGCAGGACCACCATCACGGTGGTCACCTGCATCACGCTCAGCGCCTTGTCGGTGGATTCCTCGATGCCCTTCAGGTTTTGCCACCAGTAATAGATGGTTACGATCGCTGCGATCACCGCCGACGTTTCATTGATCGGCAGTCCGCCGTGCGCAAAGCTGTTCGGACCGCCGGGCATCCATCCATGGGCCGCGCTAACACGCAGCAGTTCGTTCAGCAGGCCCACGATATACTGGCCCGCCGACACGCCGGAAATCGGCCCGGTCAGGATGTAGTCGAACATCAGCGCGGAAACGCTTAGCTTGGCGAAATTTCCGCCCAGCGCTTCCTTGACCACGCGGTAAACGCCGCCGCGCGTAAACATCGAGCAGCTCTCGACGTAGACGGCCCGCACCGCGAAGGAGAACAGCATCACGCCCAGGATGAACCACGGCGCGGCTTTGCCCACTGCCTGCTCGGCGATGCCGCCGGCATAAAACGCCGACGAGCCAAGGTCGTTGAGCACCACGGCCGCTGCTCGCCAGAACGAAATGAAGGTGAGCATTACCGAGGAAGCCACGACCAGCTTCACACGATCCGATTGCGGCGCGTACCGGGTGGTTCCTGAGGACATGAGTGATGAGGTGGATCTGGGGCGGTCAGTATCGGTCTGCGATTGCCTCGCCGACACGCCCAGCGCTGAGTGTAAGTCCCTGGAGCGGCGCAGTCAATCGAGCCACCCTCTGCGGCCATTTCGCGCCACGGAGACATGCAGCCGAAGTACCGCGGCTGGACGAAATCCCTTGTAGGTCCTTCGAATCAGGACTGATACACTCATGCCGAGAACGTTTCTCAAGTCATCGTACCCGGGCGATCAGCGCCTTGGATAACAGCCCGATTCATGATGGATCGGCTGCATCGATCGCCGCCCGCATCCAACTTCGTCGGGCCGGTACGCGACCGCGAAACACTTTAGGCCCACTGCCATGCCCGAAGCTGCTCCGTTGCAGACGCTTACCGCGATCCTCGGCACGCCGATCACCAGCATCACGGGTCGGTTGCGCGGGCGCCTGCGCGATGTCGCGGTGGCCACCGGCAGCGAAGCCGGCCGCGTCGCCGGTTTGGTCCTGAAGAGCCGCAGAGGATCGGAGATCATCGCCGCCAAAGAGGTGCGGTGGACTCCCAGCGGCGCGCTGGAGCTGCGTCCGGAAGCAGAGCCCAGCCCGCTCCGCGGCGACGAGAATTTTATTTTTCTCCGCCAGGACCTGCTCGACCGCCAGATCATCGATGTGCACGGCCGCAAAGTCGTGCGCGTCAACGATGTCAATCTGCGCTGGCATCCCGACGGCGGCTCTGCTGAGCAGCTTCGCGTCATGGAAGTGGAGGTCGGCCTGCGCGGCGCCATGCGGCGTTTGCTCAGCGGAGCGCTGCCCAAGCCCACGCTGGAAAAGCTCGTCGCCAAATTCCCTTCCCGCGTCATTCCCTGGAATTTCGTCGACGTCATCGAGGTCGACCCCGCGCGCCGCGTCAAGCTCAAGATCGAGCACGAACGGCTGGCGCAGCTGCACCCCTCCGATATCGCGGACATCCTCGAAGATCTTGCCCCCGCCGAACGCGAAGCGGTGCTGCGTACCCTCGACGAGGAAGTAGCCGCCGAAACTCTGGAAGAAGTGGAACCGCGCCTGCAGAAATCCCTGGTGCAGGCGCTCGATTCGGAAACCGCTGCCGGCATTGTCGAGGAGATGGATCCCTCGGCCGCCGCCGACCTGCTCGCTGAACTGCCCGATGAGCGCTCCGAAGCCATCCTCGACGAGATGGGCGCCGAGGAGCGTCAGGAGGTCGAGGAGCTTCTCGAATTCCGAGAGAACTCAGCCGCGGGCCGCATGACCACTGAATATGTGGCCGTTCTGCGCCAGGCGACGGTCGGCGATGCCATTCGCGCCCTGCGCTCCTTCGAAGGGGATCCGGAAACCATTACGGAGATTTACCTGATCGACGACAAGGAAGTGCTGCATGGCGTCGTTCCCCTCGCCCGCATGGTCCTTGCTCGCCCGGAGACGCGCATGGAAGTGCTGGCCGAGCCCCGCTTCATCACCTGCCGGTCAGACGAGCACGAGAACGAAGTGGCCGAGCTTTTCGATAAGTACAACCTGCGCGCCCTGCCCGTCGTGGATGTAGCCGGCCACCTGGTTGGCGTCGTGGAAGCCGACCACGTCATCGCCTTCCTCCGCGCCAGACAATAGAGGCGGCCAGCAACAGCCGGGTCCTGCATCACCGACCACCGCTGACCGCCCCTTCGCTTTTCGTTCCTGGGCTAACCGGACCTTAGCTAACCGGTTTTTAGCTAACCGGTTTTTAGCTAACCGCCTTACCAGCTATCCGGCTCTTAGCTGCACTTACACCCCAATGACCGCGCAGAGCTCCTTCACTGCATCGGCGCTCTTCTTCAGCGCGGCGTCTTCTTCGGCGGTCAGCTTGATCTGGACGATCTGCTCCAGGCCGCGCGCACCCAGCTTGCAGGGAACGCCAATGTAATAACCGCTGATGCCGTATTCGCCTTCGAGATACGCGGCGCAGGGCAGAATCTTCTTCTTGTCCTTCAGAATGGCCTCGACCATTTCCACCGTGGCCGCCGACGGCGCATAGTAAGCGCTGCCCGTCTTCAGATACTTCACGATCTCCGCGCCGCCGTCGCGCGTCCGCTGCACGATCGCGTCCAGCCGGTCCTTCGCGATCAGCTCGGTAATCGGGATGCCTGCCACCGTCGAGTAACGAGGCAGGGGAACCATGGTGTCTCCATGGCCGCCCAGCACAAAGGCGGTCACGTTCTCGACGGAAACTTTCAGCTCTTCGGCGATAAAGGTCCTGAAGCGCGCTGAGTCCAGCACCCCGGCCATCCCGATCACGCGCTCGCGATTGAATTTCGATTGCCGGAATGCCGCCTGTGCCATCGCATCCAGCGGGTTTGAAACGATGATCAGGATGCAGTTCGGCGAGTTGGCCGTCACCTTGCCCACTACGTCCGACATGATTTTGTAATTCGTCTGCAGCAGATCGTCGCGGCTCATCCCCGGCTTGCGCGGAATGCCCGCCGTAATCACCACAATGTCGGAATTCGCCGTATCGGCATAATCATTCGTGCCGATAATGTGGCAGTCCCGCTTCTCGATCGGCATAGCCTCCAGCAGATCGAGCCCCTTGCCCTGCGGAATCCCTTCCACCACATCGATCAGCACCACATCCGCCAGTTCCTTCGAGGCAATCCAGTGAGCCGCCGTCGCGCCCACATTGCCTGCACCTACAATCGTTACCTTCTTCCGCATTACTTCTCCTTATTCAACTTGGTGTCATCCCGGCTGAAGCGCGATAGCGCACAGCGGAGGGACCTGCTTTTCCCTCCGCCAGCCCTACATATTCCCAATCATCCGCGTCGCAAACTCGCTGGTCTTCACCTTGGTTGCGCCTTCCATCTGGCGCTCGAAGTCATACGTCACGAACTTCTGCTGGATGGTCTTCGCCATCGAGCTTTCGATCAGCTTTGCCGCTTCGTGCCAGCCGAGAAATTCGAACATCATCACGCCCGACAACATCACCGAGCCGGGATTGATGACGTCCTTGTCGGCATACTTCGGGGCCGTCCCGTGCGTGGCCTCAAAGACCGCGTAGCCATCGCCGATATTCGCACCCGGCGCAATCCCCAGGCCACCCACCTGTGCCGCGCAGGCATCGGAAATGTAATCGCCATTGAGATTAGGACACGCCAATATGCTGTACTCTTCCGGCCGAATGATCACCTGCTGAAAGATCGAATCGGCGATGCGGTCGTTGATCAGCACCTTCTTCTTCCACTGCCCGCTGCCGTGCGTCTTGCCAATCGCGTCCAGCACCCCCTTGACCTCCGCATACAGCCCTTTGCGAAAATCCTCCGAAGCGAACTCCAGCCCTGGCTCGATCAGCGCGGCATTCTGCTCCACAGTCAGACCGGGGTTCGTCTCGACGTTGCCCAGAATCCAGCTCTCGCGCTCAGTGATGACGTCGCCGCGAAATTCATCGACTGCGACCTCATAGCCCCACTCGCGGAACGCGCCCTCGGTAAATTTCTGAATATTCCCTTTGTGTACCAGCGTCACCGATTTGCGTCCCGTGGCCAGCGCGTGGCGGATGGCAAACCGCACCAGTCGCTTGGTACCAGTGATAGAAATCGGCTTGATGCCCACGCCGGAGTCTTCGCGGACCCTTTTCTTGCTGCCCTTCAGCATCTCGTTATTCAGGAAGCCGATCAGCTTCTCCGCGTCTGCGCTTCCCTCTTTGAACTCGATGCCGGCGTACACGTCTTCCGTATTCTCACGGAAGATCACCACATCCAGCTTCTCCGGCCGCTTCACCGGACTCGGCACGCCAGGATAATACTTCACCGGCCGAATGCACGCATACAGATCCATGATCTGCCGCAGCGCCACGTTCAGCGAGCGAATGCCGCCGCCCACCGGCGTGGTCAGCGGACCTTTAATCGACACGCGCAGGTCGGTCGCGGCTTTCACCGAATCGTCGGGCAGCCAGTTTTTGAATTCGCGGAAGGCCTTCTCGCCCGCAAATATCTCGAACCACTTCACCGAGCGCTTGCCGCCGTAAGCCTTTTCCACCGCCGCGTCAAAAACCCGCTGCGACGCACGCCAGATGTCGCGTCCCGTGCCATCGCCTTCGATGAAAGGAATGATGGGATGGTCCGGAACCGTGTATTTGCCGTTGTACTGAATGACCTCGCCCCCCTCGGGCAGAGGAAGTCCGTTGTATGTCTTCTGCATATGAGCTGATTTCCTTACGTGATGAACCAAATACCCAAACTAACACCCGCCAAAGAAGCGTGGCAACGGCGAGCCTCTTCCAGACACGTCGCGTTAACATTGGCACATGCTCTCTCGCGTGCTGCGGTTCTCGCTGATCCTCACGGCCGTCCTCGGCCTTTACTGCTCTCACCTGCAAGCGCAATCGGAGCCCGTTCGGGTTGCGATTATCGGGCTCGAACACGGCCATGTTGGCGGCTTCCTCCATCAGTTTCCCACCCAACACGAAGCACAACTGGTCGGCATCGTCGACGCGGATGCGGCACTGCGCGCCCGCTACCAACAGCAGTTTCATCTCGATCCCAGCCTGTTCTATCCAACCCTCGACGACCTCCTCGCTCACCAGCATCCGCAGGCCCTGCTCGTCTATACATCAATCGGCGAGCATCGTCATGTGATCGAAGAAGCCGCGGCCCACAACCTCGACGTCATGGTCGAAAAGCCCCTGACCATCTCGCTCGACGACGCCCTGGCCATTCGCCGCCTTGCCCGCGAGCACCACATCCAGGTGCTGGTGAACTACGAGACCACCTGGTACTCCAGCAACCGCCTCCTCTACGACCTGCTCCAGCAGGGCCGCCTCGGCGAAATCCGCAAGGTCATCGTGCGCGATGGCCACCAGGGCCCGAAGGAAATTGGCGTCCAGCCGGAATTTCTCAAGTGGCTCACCGATCCCGCCCTCAACGGCGCTGGCGCGCTGTATGACTTCGGCTGCTACGGGGCCGACGAGATGACCTGGTTCATGCACGGAGAAACGCCGCTCAGCGTGACCGCCGTCGCCCAGACCGACAAGCCGCAGACCTACCCCCGCGTGGATGACGACGCCACCATCATCCTTCGCTATAAGACCGCTCAGGCCGTCCTGCTTCCCTCGTGGAACTGGACCTTCGGCGTCAAAAACACTGAGGTCTACGGCACCAAAGCCTATGCCTTCGCCGAGACGCCAACCGAAGTACGCGAGCGCTTCAGCGAACATTCCCCCGAAGAAACCCTCACCGCCCCGCCCCTGACTGCGCCCCAGGACACGTCTCTGCACTACCTGGCCGCCGTAGTGCGCGGGCAGCTGCAGCCTCGCGGCGACCTGACCGCCCTCGACACCAACGTCATCGTCATGCAGATCCTCGATGCCGCGCGCGAATCGGTGCGCACCGGAAAAACTATCAACCTGCATCCTCTGCCGTAATCGCGCTCACGGCGGCGTATCCTGAGATGTGATCCGCCGCCGTTTCTCCATCCTGGCCGTTGCCCTGTTCAGCGCACTCTGCACCCTGCCTGCGTGGGCCCAGTACTCCGCCGATCGCCCCGTAGGCGCCTCTGCGCAGCAGGCGCCCGCCTGGCAGAAACACGCCGGCATCGATCAGAAGCTGAATCACCCTCTGCCCCTCGCCGACTCCTTTACCGACGAGTCGGGCCACGCTGTGAAGCTCGGCGACTACTTCAAAGACAATCGCCCGGTCATGCTCGAGCTGATGTACTTCAACTGCAAAATGCTCTGCCCCGAAGTTCTTCACGGGATGGCGGAAGCTTTGCGTGAAAGCGGCTTTCATGCCGGCAACCAATACGACGTCGTCGTCGCCAGCATCGACCCGACCGACACGCCGGCCGATGCGGCCATGAAGAAGCAGCAGTTCCTGTCGATGCTCGATGCGCCTAACGCCGGCAACGCTGTCCACTTCCTTACCGGACCGCAGTCCTCCATCTCTGATCTCGCCGATGCCACCGGCTTCCACTACGTGCGCGTGCCGGGGCCCGACGGCAAGATGGATCAGTTTGCCCACTCCAGCGTCATCATGATCGCGACGCCCGATGGCCGCCTGTCGAAATACCTCTTCGGCGTCGACTTCCAGTCCCGCGACGTGCGCCTCGCACTCATCCAGGCCAGCACCCGCCACATCGGCACCCTCAGCGACCTGGTGCTGCTCTACTGCTGCAACTATTCGCCCTCGCAGGGGCGTTATACGGTCGCCGCCCTCCGCATCCTCGGCCTCGCCGGCCTCGGCTCTTTGATCGCGGTGATCGCCATGCTCTGGCTCCTGTCGAAGAAACCGAAGGGCGCGCCGGTCGGCGTCTGATTTTTTCCGCATCTCTCAATTCCAGATGAAGAAGCGACGCGGCGCGACCCCAGGCTCATCCCACCATAAAAGGAGATGCTACCGATGAAGGCTGTCGTCCTCTACGAATACGGCGATGTGAACAAGCTGCAGGTGGAAAATAATCAGCCGGAGCCTTCCTTCGGGCCCGGCGAAGTGCGGGTCCGAGTGCGCGCCACCAGCATCAATCCCATCGACTGGAAGCTGCGCAGCGGCGCAGCCCGCGCCCGCATACCCCTCGAGCTCCCTGCCATCCTCGGCCGCGATCTGGCGGGCGAAGTCGTCGAAGCCGGCCGCGACGTCACCGGCTTTCCCAAAGGCATGCGCGTTATGGCGCTCGCCAACGGCACCTATGCCGAATACACCACGGTCAAGGCCGATGTTCTCGCGCCCATCCCCGACAAGCTCAGCTTTGAACAGGCCGCAGCGCTGCCGCTGGTGCTCACTACCGGCGCTCAGCTCATTGAGCGCGCAGTCAAAGTGCAGCCTGGATGGACGATACTCGTCACCGGCGCCCTCGGCGGCGTAGGCCGCACCGCCGTTCACGTGGCGCGCAAACATGGAGCGCATGTCATCGCGGGCGTCAAATCCTCACAGCGTCAGGAAGCGCAGAAGCTCGGCGCGGAGCGTGTCGTTTCGCTGGATGAGGAGACCGACGTCGGCGCTCTGCGCGACCTCGACGCCATCGCCGACACCGTCGACGGCGCAACCATCGCGCGCCTGCTTGGCGCCATCAAGCCCGGCGGCGTTCTCGGCTCCGTACTCGGCCAGCCCAAAGAAGCAGCGGGCAGAAACATCCGCGTTGAGGCGTTCATGGCGCAACCCGACGCCTCACGACTTTACGAATTGGCAGACGATGTGGCGCGGGGCGAATTTACCATCCCCATCGCAAAGACCTTCCGCCTCGACGAAATACGCGCGGCACAGGACCTGGCTGAAAATCAGCATCCCGGCGGCAAGGTTGTGGTGGTCATCTGACCAGCCCACGACGCAGACTGAGCCGAGGAAGCCTCGAAGTTCACGGCTCCGGAAATAAAACCAATGTCATCCTGATGAGCGAAGCGACGAAGAACTCTGGGTCTGCATGAGCGTCGCAGATGCCGAACCGGAAACGGCACCCTCGCCGCGCCCGTTCTCGCCGGCGTGGACCGAGCCGGCGGCTCGGCCTCGCACCATCATGGCCGCCACGTACGCCGCCCCAAAGCCATTGTCGATATTCACCACGCATACGTTGGGCGAGCACGAATTCAGCATGCCCAGCAGCGCAGCCACGCCGCCAAAGGCCGCGCCGTAGCCCACGCTGGTGGGAACCGCAATCACCGGAGCAGCCACCAGGCCTCCGACCACGCTGGGCAGGGCGCCTTCCATACCCGCGCACACCACTACCGCCTGCGCCGCCCGCAACGCCTCGCGCTCCGCCAGAATCCGATGCAGCCCGGCGACTCCCACATCCCAGATGCGCGCCACCCGCAGTCCCAGATACTCCGCCGTCACCGCCGCTTCTTCGGCCACCGGCAAATCGCTGGTGCCGGCGCATACCACGGCAACGCTGCCCGCAGGTTCTCCGGGATCGCGCTGCCGCAGCCCGATGATCCGCGCCTGCTCGTGATACGCCGCCTCCGGTACCCGCTCTGCGACCGCAGCATACGCATCGATGCCGGCCCGGGTCGCAAGAACGCCGGCCCCCGCCGCAGCCATGCGCGCGAAGATCTCCGCCACCTGCCCCGGAGTCTTTCCCGCCGCGTAGATCACTTCGGGCAATCCCAGACGCAGGTTGCGGTGATGATCGATGCGCGCAAAGCCCGCATCCTCATAGGGCAGCCTGGCCAGCTCATGCACCGCGGCCTCCGGGTCCGTCTCTCCGGCCCGCACCCGCTCCAGCAGTTCGAGAATCGTTTCCCGCGTCATGCTTTTGTCTTCACTGTTTCTGCATACGCCGCCAGCGCCGCCTCCATCGCCGCGCGCAGCGGAATTCCATGCTCTCGCGCGGCCCGCCGGCAATCCTCGTATTCCGGCATCGCATTCAGCACTTCGCCGGCCGTCGACGCAATCTTCATCCGAATCTTCCCATATTCCGTGTCGACGGTTACAAATTCCCGCTCCAGGATGACGCGCTCTTCCTCGCGCCGCCGGATGCCCAGCGTGGTCGTCTCCCGAAACAGCAGTCGCTCCAGCGTCTCTTCGTCGCCGGGCGTGCAGAGCACCGTCAGCAGCGTGCCCAGCCGGCCCTTCTTCATCGTTACCGGAGCGGCCATCACGTCCAGCGCGCCCTGCTCCAGAGCCACTTCCATCGCATGCGCCAGCACCTGCGGGGTCGCGTCATCGAGCGCGCACTCCAGCACCATCACGCGGTCGCCGGAAAATGAACTCCGAGGCCGGCCGCTGTCCATTGGCGTTCCCACCGAGAGCCGCAGCACATTGGCAAAGCCCTTCGGATTGCGGTTTCCTGCTCCGTAGCCAATCGCGCTCACCGCCAGCGGTCTGTCGGCTTCAAAATGGCAATCGAGCGCCCGCAGCAGCGCCGCCCCCGTGGGCGTCGTCAGCTCCATCTGCGGCCCCGCCGCATACACCGGCAGCCCTTGCAGAAGCTCCGCCGTCGCCGGTGCCGGAACCGGAAACTGCCCATGCGCGCAGTTCACAAACCCGCTGCCCACGTTCACCGCCGAGCAGCGCCACTCCGTCACGCCCAGCGCATCCAGCCCCACCGCCGCACAGACAATGTCGACAATCGCGTCCACTGCGCCCACTTCATGGAAATGGACCGCCTCGGGCGCGATCCCATGCACCTTCGCCTCCGCCAGTGCCAGCAGTTCGAAGGCTCGCAGCGCAATCCGTTTCGCGCCGTCGGTAATCGCGGCGCCGGAGATCAGCGCGCGAATCTGCGGCCAGTTCCGTCCATGCCGATGCCCATGACCGTCAGCATGTGAGTGTTCGTGAAGGTGCTTGGGCTCGCCGTGATGATGGTCGTGATGAGTGTCGGCTGCATCGTCATGATGATGGTGCGCATGTTGTGCGTGATGCTCCGCCCCTTCATCATGCGCATCCGCGTGCGTATGCTCGTGCTCCGCCGCGGACTCCGCCAGCTGCCCATCTTCCAGCACATCGACCTTGGCCGCGCGAATTCCGCTGCGGTCCACGGAATGGACCCGCAACTCCGCGCCAATCCCCAGGTGTCCCGCCGCATTCTGCAGAAGCTCCGCAGGCACCCCTGCACCGATCAGCGCCCCCAGCATCATGTCCCCGGAAATTCCGGCAAAGCATTCAATCTTCCCGACAGTCATAGGTTCTTTTGGGATCCCCGCATGCTCGCTCCCAGCATCTCTGCCGGCAGCAGTTCGTTCATCGATCCGGAGCGGTAGCCGTCGCAGTCGACCGCCACGTAGGGAAAGCCTGCAGCGCGTACCGCCGCCGCCACCCGGCGGAAGAACTCCGGAGACAAGGCCACCGCCATCTCCTCTTCGGCAATCTCGATACGCGCCACGCTGCCATGGTGCCGCACCCGGAACCGCCGCAGTCCCAGCCCGCGCAGCGCCTCCTCCGCGTCCTCCACCTGGCGCAAAGCCTCCGTGGTCACGCGCCGCCCGTATTCGATGCGCGACGACAGGCACGCCGAAGCTGGCTTATCCCACACGCGCAGCCCGGCCTGCTGGGCCAGGGCGCGAATATCCGCCTTGGTCAGACCGGCATCGGCCAGCGGAGCCGCCACAGCATGCTCCTTTGCAGCCCGCTGCCCGGGGCGAAAATCTTTACCGTCGTCCAGATTCAGTCCATAGGCCACCGCGGCAAAGCCTCGCCGCTCGCGCTCCGCCTCCAGCACCGTAAACAGCTCGTCCTTGCAGTGGAAGCAGCGGTTGCCATCGTTGGCGGCATACGCCTCGTGCTCCAGTTCTTTAGTTTCCAGAATCAGCAGCGGAATCCCCTGCTCCTCCGCGAAGGCCAGAGCATCGCGGTAATGGCTGCGCGCGAGCGAGGCCGAATCCGCCAGCGCCGCCAGCGACTGCTCCCCCAGCACCCGGTGCGCGGCCCACGCCAGCCAGGCCGAATCCACGCCGCCGGAATAGGCCACGATTACGCTGCCCAACTCCCGCAGCCGCCTCTCCAGCGCCGCCTGCTTCTCGTCGAGATTCATTCCCATGCCAGCCTGTTTCTGAACCCGCCTGTTCCTTGATCCTAGACCGTTTCCAGGCTCATTGCACCGGGAGCCGGTCCACGACCCCACCCGTTCCCCGCCGCCGTCCCATCCCCGGCGACAGGAAATGACACGCCCATAGCGTTCACGCATAGAAATTTACCTGCATCTGACCAGATGTCCGAACGAGGCCATAAATTTGGGAAGATAGAACAGATGGCAATACCGATATCTCAGACGGCCCAAATCCTGACCCCGGAAGAACGGCTGGCCCGCCGCAAACTCATCATCCGGGATGCCATCTCGCTGCTCACCCTCTTTCTCATCACCGCCGTCATCTTTGCCCTCACCTTGCTCCTCTTTCGCTCCTTCACCACCCACCGCGAGGAGCTGGGACAGCGCTGGAGGTCCCGCGGGGAAAAGGCAATGCTCTCCGGCCACCCGAACGAAGCGGTCGACGCGCTGCGTTCTGCCCTGGCCTACGTCCCCAGCCGTGACACCGAGATCGAGCTGGCCAGCGCGCTCGCAGCCGCCGGCCGAACCCAGGAGGCCACGGTCTACTTCAATACGCTGTGGGAATCCGCTCCCGGCGACGGCATGATCAACCTGCAGCTGGCACGCCTGAACGCCAAAGTGGGCAACGAACAACTGGCCGTCCTGCACTATCGAGCGGCCCTCGACGGCACCTGGCAGGGCAACGGATACGACCGCCGTCGTGAAATTCGCCTGGAGCTTGCCCGCTATCTGCTCTCCCGCCATGAAACCGGCCAGGCGCGCACCCAGATCCTCATCGCCGCCAGCAACGCTCCCGACGATCCCGCAATCAAGATCGAGATTGCCGGGCTGCTCGAACAGGCGAACGATCCCCAGAACGCTCTGGACCTTTACCGCGCGCTCGCCGCACGGAAACTGGCCCCCCTGGCTGCGCTGGAGGGTGCCGGCAGAACCGCTTTCGTCCTCGGCCGCTACCGCGTCGCTGCCGAGTATCTCGGCCGCGCGCTCGCCGGCTCCCAGGCCGCCAGCCTGCCCGACAACGAGAAGATGGCCGACCGCGATATGCTCGATACTTCGCTGCACATTCTGCTCCTTTACCCGGCCTACACCCTCACCCCGCGCGACCGCGCCGCCCGCGTATTGGCCGCGAAGGGCATCGGCCGCAACCGCCTGGTGGACTGCGCCACCACCAGCGCTGCCGCTCCCAGCCAGCTCGCGCCGCTGGTGACTCGCTGGGAGCAGCTGCCGCCCAGGCTCACTGTTCTCGATCTGGAGCAGAATCCGGATCTCGAGCAATCCACCATGCAGCTTGTCTATGACACAGAAACCCTGAGCACTCAGATCTGCGGGCCGGCATCCGGAGACGATGCGCTGCTTCTGCGCATCGCCCGCAATCCGAACGCAGTGGAGCAGGACTGATGCCGGAACCCACGACCGCATCCCTCCCGGCCGCCCATTCCGCGCCGGGCACCCTGCCGGGCTCGATCTCCCCGGCTCCGCCGCCGGCAAACACTGTGGCTGCGGCCCTCGAGCGCATCGCTCCCACCCGCGATGAACGCCTCTTCCTGGTGCTCTCCATCTTCATCGGAGTCATCTCCGGACTGCTGGTCGTCGCCTTCCGCGTCGCCATCGAGTGGATCAGGATCCTGACCCTCGGCTCTGCGCCGCATGCCGGCCAGTATCGCCTGATCATGATGCCGGCCCTGGCCGGCCTGGTGGTCGCTGCGCTGGTTGTCTGGTTCTTCCCCGCGGCACGCGGCAGCGGCGTCAACCAGACCAAAGCCGCTTTATATATCTATGACGGTTACATTTCCTTCCGCACCGTCATCGGCAAATTCCTCACCTCGGCGCTGGCCATCGGCTCCGGCCACTCTCTCGGCCCCGAAGATCCGTCTCTGCAGATCGGTGCCGGTGTCGCCTCCATCGTCGCCCGCAATCTGCGCCTCTCCCGCCGTCGGCTGCGCATGTTTGCGCCGATCGGCGCCGCCGCGGGGCTGGCGGCCGCCTTCAACGCGCCCATCTCCGCCATTCTGTTCGTCATCGAGGAGGTCATCGGCAGCTGGAGTGCTGCCGTGCTCGGCTCCCTTGTCCTCGCCGCCATCTCCAGCGTCGTCGTCGCCCGCTGGTTCTGGGGACCGGAGCCGATGTTCCGTATCCCCTCCATCACCGTCCGCGATCCCCGCGAACTGCTGGCGTATGCGGTGCTGGGTGTTTTCGGCGGACTCCTCGCTCCGCTGTTTTCTCGCATCCTCGGGTTGCTCCGCCCGCGGCTGCGCGCGCTTCCCCGCTGGACGCACTTTGTCCAGCCTGTCATCGCCGGCCTGATGGTCGGCACCATCGGCTACTTCGGCTTCCCTCAGGTCATGGGCACCGGTTACGACATCATCGACCAGGCGCTGCACGGCCAGTTCGTCTGGCAGATGCTGCTGGCCCTGGTCTTCCTCAAGCTGCTCGCCACCACCCTCTCCTTCTCCAGCGGAACGCCTGGCGGCATGTTCGCTCCCACTCTGTTCATCGGCGCCATGCTGGGCGGCGCGGTCGGCGCCTTCGAGAAGCACTTCTTCCCTGGCCTCACCGGCACCGTGGGCGCGTACTCGCTGGTCGGGATGGGCGTGCTCTTCGCCGGATTTCTCCGCGTCCCGCTCACTTCCGTCTTCATGGTGCTCGAAGTCAGCGGCAATTACTCCATCATCCTTCCCCTGATTCTCGCCAACACCATCGCCTTTCTGCTCTCGCGCTCGCTCCAGCCCGTGGGCATCTTCGAGATCTTCACCCATCAGGACGGTCTCGACCTGCCTTCGATGGAAGAGCAGCGCGAAGAGGCGTCTCTGCACATTGAAGATGCGCTTCAGCCACTCAATGTCCCCGTGGTGCGCGGCAGCGATACCCTGCGTGCGGTTTCCGAGGGCCTGGCCGCCACGAAAGCGCGCGCCTGCCTCGTACGCCTCATCGATGGCTCCTGGTATGCCATGAGCGCCGAGGAACTGACCACTGCCTCCGCCACCCTTACTCCGGAGACCCCGATCCTGCGCGCCCTCCGGCCCGACCGTGTGCCGCTGCTCTTCCCCGATCTGCCCCTGGACAGCGCCCTGCATTTCTTCCCGCGCTGGCCGCTGCTGCCCGTCCTGAACCGCGCCAGCCGCGGCACGGTTGAAGGCATGCTCACCCTCGACGACGTCCTGCGCCGGTATCGCGGCGGGGCGTAGCTTGCATCGACAGCCGCTCCCCACTAGGCTCAAAGTTCGAGGACCTCTGCTGCAACGCTCATGCTGAGTCTCTATCAAAGGCTCATTCTCGGCTGTCTCCTGCTCATCGCGCTGGTCACCACCGTCAGCTTTCTGGTGCGCGCGTCCTTCGTGCGCCTGGCGGCGCTCGATGCACAGGTGCATGTCGCCGAATCCGCTGTCACATCCCTGGCCTCCGCACAAGCCGCTTTCGCGCATGAGGAGCTCAGTGCCGCCCGCATGGCCAGCGGCGCATCCAGCCGGGCGGATTTCCTCGATCAGGCCCGGCGCACGCAAATCCTTCTCCGCGGCGCCGCCCAAAACGTCACCGCCTTCGACAGCTCCATCCGCATCGACCATCTGGTGGACGAGCAGACCCGCCTCCTCGACCATCCGCCCGGCAGTCCCGCGGCGCTCAGCCAGTCTCTCGAATCCATTCACGTCGAGATGCGCAGCGACCTGGATGTTCTCTCCAGCCGCCGTCATGCGGCCGTCGCCGCCCTGCGCAGCCAGCAGGATGCGCTCCGCGCCCGCCTGATCGCCGCCTGCGGCCTCAGCATCGCCGCAGCCACCGCCATTTCTGCCATTATGCTGGTGCTGGTCATCGTGCCGCTGCGCCATACCGCTCGTGTGGCCCGCCGCATCGGCCAGGGCGATCTGCATCAGCGCGTGGAGTGGCGTTCCCGCGACGACCTCGGCACCATCGCCACCGAGCTCAACCGCCTCGCCGTCCGCCTCCGCGATCTCCGCGAAACCGAATCCGGGCGCCGGCAGATGGAGTTTCAGCTCATCGACGCCGTGGTGCGCTCCATCTTTGAGCCGGTCATCGTCACCGACGGCCGCGGCCAGGTGCTCAAGCTCAACCAGGCCGCCATGGAAGTGCTGGGGCTCCTCGGCAGCTCTTCTACCGATCGCAATGTCCTGGCCAACACGCCCGGTGGCGACAAAATCCTCAGCGCCATTCGCGCCGCCGTCTCCATGCAGCGCGTCAGCACCAGCGAAGGGGGCGAAGCCGCGCTGCTCCCCACGCGCATCGGCAAGGCCGAACGCAGCTACCGCCTCCGCACCACGCCCATGCGCGACAGCGAAGGGAAGCTGCTGGGGGCCGTCACTCTGCTCGAAGATGTCACCGAGATCGCTGAAGTTGACCGCTTCAAATCGCGCTTTCTCTCCGTCGCTTCGCAAAAACTGCGTGACCCGCTGCAGCGTCTGCGCCTTTCGCTCTATTCCCTCACACAGGGCCACGCCGGCGAATTGCAGCCGCTGCAGCTGGAGCTGGCCGCCAGCGCTGCAGAGGAAGCCGAGCATCTTGACGATCTCATGCTCGATCTCATCGAAGTGGCTGAGCTCGAGACCGGCCGCCGCCAGCTCCGTATCGAGAAGGTTCGCCCCATCGACGTCCTGCGCGATGCAGCCGGCCGCTGCCGCGACCGTGCTCGCGAAAAGGACATCGACATCGAGATCCTCGCCTTCGAAGACCTCGCCTATGTCCAGGCCGACCGCCGCGCCGTGCGCACCATTCTCGACAACCTGCTCACCAACGCCCTGCGTTACACCCCGGAAGGCGGCCAGATCCGCATCGGCGCCACGGAGTTGCAGGAGCGCGTGCAGTTCTTCGTACACGACAACGGCCGTGGCATCGAAGCCGAACGCCTGCCCACCATCTTCGGCCGCTTCACCGGCGATCCTGCCAGCGGCTCCTCCGGCCTCGGCCTCGCACTGGTGCGCCGCCTGGTCGAATCCCAGGGCGGCCAGGTCTCCGTCGAGAGCCGCCTCGGCTCCGGCACCACCTTCCGCTTCACCCTGCCCATCGCCGTCGCTGAGCCCGACCGCCATCCGGTGGAGGTCGGATGAGCGATCTGACGCCACCGCGCCCCAAGCCGGCGCAACCGGCCACGCCGGAGACTTCCGTCGATGCGCACGTTCTTCACGGATCGGAGCAGGAGCCCGGCCGCCTGCGCATCTATCTCGGCGCCGCGCCCGGCGTGGGCAAGACCTACCGCATGCTCGAAGATGCGCACCTGATGCGCCGCGAAGGCATTGACGTTGTCATCGGCCTCATCGAGCCGCACGGCCGCGCCGACACCGCCGCTCTCATCGAAGGGCTCGAAGTCATCCCCCTCCTCGACGTGCAGTACCGCTCCGTCACTCTGCGCGAGATGAATGTCGACGCCATCCTCCAGCGTCGTCCCACCTGGTGCATCGTCGACGAGCTGGCGCACACCAACGTCCCCGGCTCGCGCAACCGCAAGCGCTACGAAGACGTCCTCGAGCTGCTCGACGCCGGCATCAACGTCATGACCGCCATGAACGTCCAGCATCTCGAGACGCTCAACGACGCGGTCGCTCGCTCCGCCAGCACCCAGATCCGCGAAACCGTTCCCGACAGCTTCCTGCGCCGCGCCAATGAAGTCGTCAACGTCGACATCACCGTCGACGAGCTGCGCGACCGCCTGCGCCAGGGCAAGATCTACGCCCCCGACAAGGTCGAGCAGGCGCTGGCCAACTTCTTCCGCAAGGGCAATCTCAACATGCTGCGCGAGCTGGCGCTGCGCACCACCGCCGAACAGGTGGGCACCGCAGCCGCCGAATACCGCCGCACCCAGGGCCTGGAGCAGGCCCCCATGCCGGAGAAGGTTATGGTCTGTCTCTCGCCGCGCGCCGGCATGGAGCGCCTGGTGCGCGTCGGCGCCCGCATCGCCGGCCGTCTTGCCACCGACTGGTATGTGGTCTCACGTGCGAGACGCCCGATTCCGATCACCGCCACGGCAATCCCGAAGCGTTTGCGCGTCTCGAAGAATATGAGCGCATGGCCCGCGATCTGGGCGCGCGCGTCGTGACCCTCGACGACAAGAACGTCGCCGATGCCCTGATTGCCTTTGCCCGCAAAGAGAACATCTCCCACGTCGTCTTCGGCCAGTCCGCGCGCACGCGCTGGGACATTCTCCTGCGCGGCTCCATCATCAATCGCTTCCTCAATGAAATGCGCGACACCACCGTGCAGGTGGTCCCCATCCGCAAAGACAAGCGATAAGCGCTCCCCGGTATGCGTCAGCGTTATTGGTAACCGTAGCGATTACATACTCTCTCGTTCCCGCCTTCTTCCGCTGACCCCCGCTTCGTTTTTAGCCCTGCGATTCCGCCTCCCGGCCGGCCCGTGCCTAAAGAACATTTGCACGATTTCTGAAACGCGGGCTCGCCCCCCTGCACTAGATGTCACGCAGGGTGCGTGCGGGCACCGCCGGGCTCAATCGAGAAGGAGACATTTCGCATGGCTACGAAACAGATTCTGGAAAAGCAGCTCTTCGTGGATAAGGAGCTGAAGCGCGAGTACAAGGAAATCAAGGACAAAGACAAGGACAAGGAGAAAGAAAAAGAAAAGGAAAAGGAAAAAGAAAAGGAGAAGGAACTCGCGAAGGATAAAGAGTACTCCAAAGAACTGCACAAGGAGATCTACAAAGAAGAACTGCTCGAACATCTGCCGCAGGCGCAGCTGCCGGCGGCTGCTGCTCCGCAGGCGGCCTTTCAGAAGATCGTCGAGACCAAGCAGATCGCCGAGAAGATTCCCTACAAGGAATACAAGGTCGAGAAGCTGGAGATCAAAGAGCACAAGCTCGAGATCAAGGAGTGGGACAAGTACGTCTTTGAAGGCAAAGTGGTGTACGAGGGCCCGGTGGCCACCGGCACCGGGGGCGATCCATATGCGCAGCGCATCGCCGCTCTCGAAGCGGCCGTGACGCAGCTCCTGCACTTCATCCCTGCCGAGCTGCGGCCGGATTTGAGTCAGGGCGCGCTGAAGCAGGAACCGGATGCGCCGAAGCCCGGCTCGGGCGAAGCTGCAGCTTCCACTGCTTCCAAAGAAGCAACCAAAGAAGCGAAAAAGTAGCAGCGCCTGCAGCAGATGCATGGGCAGATCCCACGCTGCCCATGCATCCGGGAGTATGTGTCTATGTGGCTCGTCATCAGTTCGTCTTCCGACCCTTCCGGCATCTGGTGCTGGCAGGGCCTGCGCCAGATGGGGCTCGCCCCTCTGGAGTTCGTCACCGCGGAAAGCCTCGCGTCCCGCTGCCGATGGGAACACCGTCTCGGCAGCGAGGGAACCTCCCTCACCATCTCTCTCGCCGATGGCCGCGTCTTCACCAGTTCCACGATCCGCGGCGTGCTGAATCGTCTGCACGCGCCGTCGCCTCTCGCCTTCGACCGCGCAGCTGCCTCTGACCGTGATTACGCGCAGGCTGAAATATTCGCCTTCTATCTCAGCTGGCTGTACAGTCTGCCCGGCAATGTCATCAACCGGCCAGTCCCCTCAGGCCTCAGCGGTCCCTGGCTGCATCCTTCCGAGTGGATGATGCGCGCCGCGCGAGCCGGCCTGCGTACCCCTGCCTATCGCCAGAGCAGTCACGACGGAACCGCCGCAACATCGCAGCCGTGCGTCCATCTCCCCGCAGATCCGCGCATCATGAACAACGTAATCGTCTTCGGCGGCGAGGTCTTCGGAGGGCTCGTGCCCGACAGCATCGCTCAGGCCTGCATCCGGCTGCTTGAGGAAAGTGACACCGCGCTGCTCGGCATCAGCCTGTGCACCGATGATCATGGCCGCTGGACCTTCGCCGGGGCCACACCCACGCCCGATCTGCGCTGCGGCGGCGTACCGCTGCTCCGCCATCTCGCGCGCACTCTCGTCTCCGGAGGTCATTCATGATTCTCGTCTGCGGTATCCCCTCGGAATCCCCGCTGCGCATGGTCGTCGCGCGCCTCGAAGCCATGGATGCGGACTTTGTCCTGCTGAACCAGCGCGAAGCTCTGCACTGCGATCTCTGGTTCGAGATCGACATGGGCCATGTGCGCGGAGAGCTTTGCCTCTCCGGCCGCACCTATGACCTCGAAAACTTCACGGCTGTCTATCCGCGCCTGATGGACGATCGCGTCCTCCCCGAATTAGCCGGCGAGCCCGCTGACTCGCCTCTGCGCACCCGCTGCCGCGCCTTTCACGACACGCTGATGCGCTGGATGGAAATCGCTCCGGCTTGCGTAATCAACCGCTGCGCACCGATGGCGACGAATTCTTCCAAGCCTTACCAGGCACAACTGATCAGCAGGCTAGGCTTCCGCATTCCCGAGACACTGATCAGCAACGATCCCGATCGAGTGCGTGCCTTTCGTGCTGAGCACGGCCGCATTATCTACAAGTCGATCAGCGCCGTGCGCTCCATCGTGCGGGAACTGGCAGACAAAGACGAAGAACGGCTGGAGTTGATCCGCTGGTGTCCCACGCAGTTCCAGGCGTATGTCGAGGGAGTGAACCTGCGCGTGCACACCATCGGCGGCGAAGTCTTCGCCACCGCCATCGAAAGTGATGCAACCGACTACCGCTATGCCGGCCGCGATGGCGGCGAACCCGCGGGCCTGCGTGCTGTCGAGCTCTCCGATGATCTGGCCGATCGCTGCCTGCGGCTCACCGCTTCCCTCGGTCTGGAGTTCGCGGGCATCGACCTCAAGATCACTCCGGAGGGCGCCGTCTACTGCTTCGAAGTGAATCCCAGCCCTGCCTTCAGCTATTACGAGGGGATGACCGGGCAGCCCATCTCCGCAGCAGTCGCGCACCGTCTTGCCGATGTTGCATCCGAACGCGAGGAGCCGCTGCTCGCGCTCAGCCGCTGAGCCCTGCGCGGCTGCGGCGGCGGGTCCTGTGATATACGTGCCCCATGGTCCGCAGCTGCTGGTTTATCGCTGTCTTTACCGTCGCTCTCTGCGCCGCTGGCGTTGCCCGCGCACTAAACCCGGCGTCCACTCCGCCCATGGGCTGGAGCGAATGGGACGCCTACGGGCTCACCATCAACGAAGCTGATTTCCGTGCGAATGCTGCCGTGCTGGCCGGCCTCCGCTCCTATGGCTGGCAATACACGCTGCTCGACGCAGGCTGGTACGAGCAGGATCCCGCCAGCCACGATGCGGCGAAACGAAATTACGTTCTTGACGCCAACGGCCGCCTCATTCCTGCCGCGAACCGCTTCCCTTCCGCAGCCGACGGTGCAGGTTTTAAGCCCCTCGCGGACTGGCTCCATGCGCGCGGCCTCAAACTCGGCATTCATGTCATGCTCGGCATTCCGCGCCAGGCCGTCGAGGGCAATCTTCCCATTGCCGGTTCACAATTTCGTGCCGGCGATGCAGCGGAGAGCGCACAGACCTGCTCCTGGGATAAGGAGTTCTTCGTCGTGAAAGACGATGCCGCCGGCCAGGCCTGGTACGACTCCATCGCGCGCCAGTACGCCGCATGGGGCATCGATTTCATTAAGCTGGGCTGCGTCGCCGACCATCCCTTCCATCCTTCCGAGATCCGCCAGATGCGCGAGGCGATCCGCAAAACAGGCCGCCCCATGGTCCTGAGCCTTTCGCCCGGCCCGTTGCCGCAGGATTATATGGAGTCCGCCGCGCACGACGCACAGATGGTGCGCGTTTCCCCCGAACACTGGGATCTTTGGCTCACGCCTGCCGGGAAGACGTTCCCTGTCGGCCTGCGCGACGACTTCGATCTGCTCGCGCAATGGGCATCATGGCCCAGGCCTGGCTCCTGGATCGATCCCGATGCTCTTCCCGATGGCTGGCTTGCGCCGCATCCCGCGTGGGGCGAAGCCCGGCACACGCAGCTTACGCCTGACGAGCAGCGCAGCCAGTTCGCACTGTGGATCTTCGCCCGCGCGCCGCTCATCGAGGGCGCGAATCTCACCCGTCTCGATCCTCTCGCGCGGAGACTCATGACCAGTCGCGATCTGATCGCCATTGACCAGAACGCCCGCACCAGCCACCCGCTGACTCACCTGCCGCCCGGCTTCGAGCACGCCCGCGTCTGGGAAGCAGAGATGGGTCCGCAGGAACGCACGCGACCCGCCTTCGCTTTCTTCAATCTCGACGACCATCCAGCCACGCTGCACATCACCTGGCTGCAGCTGGGGCTCACCGCGGGCAAATACGCGGCACGCGATCTTTGGAGTGGCGAGCGGCTACAACCTTCCGCAGAGCTGGACCTGCAACTGCGACCCCACGGAAACTCCGTCCTTCAGGTGCAGTAAACAACACTGCTGCACGCGCGGCGCTGAACCGCGCACCGGAACAAAAGAGGGGCCCCGCTGTGAAACTGCGGAGCCCCGGTGTACTCAAGCCGCCTACCAGCGGTAAACCGTAAGGTCGTCCAGATACATCGTCACCGTTCCGCCGGAGCCCTGCCCATCCATCTGCAGATTGGTCAACAGTGACGGCTGCCAGCCCAGTGCGAACGCCGACGACACCGTAGCGTAGATGTCCTGTTCCTTATCGTCGAGCCACACCGACTTATAGGTGACTGCTCCCGAGTTATTGCGGGAGTAACTGACCTGCACGTGATGCCAGGTGTTGATGCCCCAGTTATGGATATTGCAGGGCCGGTTCGAATGAACCCAGGTATCGACGGGGTTGCTCGGCGTCCCTTTGTTGGCCGTATAGTCCCAGGTGCTCGAATACCCGTCGCACTGGAAGCCGAAAATCGCCGTCTGCCCGTTGGGCATGGTCTGATTCATATCCAGCTCGAGGTTCGCCATCTGGCTTACCGAGCTGGTGAGATAGACCCACACGTCATAGAAGAAATTCGTCGACGTCGTGTCGTCGCCAAAGGATACATCGAAGCGTTCACCGGCATAATTACTGAAGTTGGTTACAAATTTGCGCGCCGAGCCGCCGTCATGCACCGGCGAACTAACCAGGCTCATCGTGCCGGTCGAGTAGCCGGTTTTTGTCCCCACATCGTATTCCGTCTCCCAATTGCCCAGCGTCTGAATGCTGCTGACCTCCACAGCATTCGAGGGAACTACCGAAGTGTTGGCCGGGGCCGACACGCTGATCGGGATATTTGCCACGCACGAAGCCCCGCCTTTGGCCCACGCCTTGATGTGCAGCGTGTGCGCTCCATTTCCGGCCGACACCTGCGTATTGATTGACGTGCCGTTGATGACGGTCGTATTCGGGCTGCTGTCGAACGAGTAGCCCATCGATCCTACCGCCTGCGAGGAGCAACTGGGCGCGCTCGCCACCAGATCGAAGGGAGACGAAACCTGCGCATTGTTTCCCGGGCTGCTGACGTCGATTCCGTCCGAAGTGGTTACCGTGCTGCTTCCCGAGCCCACCGTGATGTTAAGGGCCGCGGTGCAGGCTGATCCCGTATTACCCCACGACTTCACGTGCACCGTGTGTGCGCCGGCGCCGGTATTCACCGTGGCGTTGATCGACGTGCCATTCACGATGGTGGTTGCAGCGCTCTCGTCGAGCGAGTAGCCCATGGCGCTGACCGTCTGCCCCGAGCAACTGGGCGCGCTGGCCGTCAGGCCGAAGGGCGACCCAACCGTTGACCCGTTGCCAGGGCCGCTGATGGTGATGCCGTCAGCGGACACCGCGCTCGATCCCGCTGTTACGGTAATGTCTGCATCGGTCACGCAGGCCGAGCCCTTGTTGCCCCAGGACTTGACGTGCAGCGTGTGCGCGCCCGTGCCGGCGCTGACATTTACCTGGACCGAGGTGCCTTGCACCGTGGTTGTGTTCGGACTGTTATCGAGCGAGTAGCCCATGGCGGTTACCGTCTGCGACGAGCAGGTTGGCGAACTGGCCGTGACTTCGAAAGGAGAGGTCACTTCATCCCCGTTTCCGGGGCTGCTGATCGTTACGTCGGCGAATGCGGGGAACGCGATCGTGAGGAGAAAGGCGGGGAACAAAAGGTGGCGCAACCTGGTCTTCTTCATCAGCTTTCCTTGCGACTCTGCTCTGGCTCGTCCATGCGGGACTGCGTTGGGGGGTCCGCGTGGGACTCCTTCTCCGCCTCGCAGGCAGTCGAGGAGTCGACGAATTTTGTCTCGATGGGCTGTTCTGAGCCGTGGGCAGGGACGCCTGAACTCGACAACCTCGTATGCATACTCCGGCACACCTCAGCGGTTGCGCCGAAGATCGGCTCACGTCCGCAGGACAGCAGACAGGCGGAAGCTCAGGAAGCCGCAGGTTCGATCGCTGCAGCCCTGCCAAAAACCGTCTGCTTCAGGCTCCGAACGGGAGGCCGCAGGCAGAATTGAATTGATTGCAAGTCGGATCATACCTGCCGAGAGCCGTTTGTAAATCATTGTTTCTGCAGCTTCTTAAAAATATTTGGCGTGGAGGCAACCTTTTTTCCTGAGTGTGCAATTCCTTCCGCTCCGGCAGGAAAGTATGTCGCAGTGACTGGTCGGAATTACACACGTGGCGGGCAGTCTCGTTACGGCGAGACTAGGCCTTTCGGGCTAACCCAGCTTCCACAAGACAGAAACAGTGCGCCGATGGCAGGGGCGAAGAGGACGAGCTGCGCCGCCGCCTGTCGAAGCCATGGACAGGTGATTTGGAACCGCCACGGTTACTGCTTCTTCAGCACCGCGTCGCTGTTCTCATCGGAGGTAATCTGCCCTTCGAGCTTGCGCAACGTCGCGTAGTCGTCCGGGGCCAGACTGAGCTTCCTCACCACATACTCCCGCGTGTAGTGCAGGGTGTCTCCCTGCGCCTTCACCTCGCTGTGATAGGTCGCAAAGCCCACGTCGACATTCACCGGATCAGGCACATCGTCCACCGTGTAGCCTGCCGGGATCCTGACGTCGAAGTCGTCCCGCCACGTGCGCAGCGCATCGAAGCTGATCGGAACCCTGCGCGGCTTGTCGTCCAGCCCATCGGCCACGCTGCCCACCACGCGAGGCCGCACCAGCAACAGGCTGCCCGCGCCCTTGGCATAGAGCGGCGCCGTCACCGAATAGCTCAGCTCCAGCGGCTTATCCAGCTCGCGCACGTTGTCAGCTTTCTCCGTGCCCAGCGTAAAGGTCGAAAAATCATGTTGCAGCGAGCGCTCGACCGCCTGTCGCCGATCTTTGTCGCTGTCCATGGCCAGCTGCCGACGGAGCCCTCCCGCCGAAGCGCCGTTGCGCAGCACGGTCACATCGCCCTTCAGCGTCCCATCCGCCTCCAGCTCAAACTTCGCCTTCCGTTCCGTCATATCGGCGTCCGGCCGCAATACCGGCAGCTGGATCACCTGGCTGTCCGCTCCCGCCGCCAGCAGTCCCCAGCTTCCCTGCTC
Organism: uncultured Acidobacteriota bacterium; assembly: GCA_963825195.1. Lineage (GTDB taxonomy): Bacteria > Acidobacteriota > Terriglobia > Terriglobales > Acidobacteriaceae > Palsa-343. The sequence goes on along the minus strand of CAWGSD010000001.1, from coordinate 1,442,060 downwards.
GTAGTCCGGCAGCTGCCCGATGGGCACATATTGATTTGTGGGATCGAAGATCAGGTATCGCTTGCCCGACTTTGCCATCACCACCGCCTGCAGCCGCGGATTGTCGTACCCCTTCGGAATTTCGATGGCCGTGATCATGTGGTTGCCGAACAGCGACGGCGTCCCTGGATCGATGAATCCCCGCTCCGTATCCACCGCCAGCCAGGTCGCGCGAATCCCCACAGCATCCAGCATGGAGACCATCAGCGTGGCCTTGTCCTTGCAGTCCCCGTAGCGGCTGCGGAAGATATCTTCCGCAGCATGGGGCTGCCATCCCCCGATGCCGATCTCGATTCCGACATAGCGGATCTGCTGCTGCATAAAATCGGCGACCTTCGCCAGCCGTGCCATGTAGTCGCCATCGCCCGCCACCGACTTCGCCGTGGTCGCGATATCCGATCCGCCTTCGCTTCTCGGAGCCGCCAGGCTCGTATACCAGTCGCCCAGCTTCGCCCACAGCGCGTCGCCTTCCGGCACGGAATTCGCAGAGAAATGCACCGTCATGCGTCCCGCCAGCGACCGCCACGCCGGAGCCAGCGGAACATCCGACAAATCGATGCCGTCAACGCCGGTCAGCTCCCAGCGGAAATGACCCGGCGCCACCTCGCCAGGCTGCATCCGCTCGTGCCGAAACCACACCGGATATTCGTGCCACGCCGCCGGCAAATCCAGCTCGTACACCGAGCGCGCCGTCGGCACCTCATTCTGAAACTCCCAGGTGTCCTCGCTGAAATAGGGCGCCAGCTCTTTCTCATACTCCCAGGCGACCACGCCCCCCGGATCGGCGCCCGGCGGTGAGGCGACCTTCGCGCGCTCGTCAACATACAACATCCCCCACGCCTCGTCGCCGTATTCCGAGTACTCCTGGTCTTTCATCGCGTAGTGATGTCCGTCGGCCCCGATGCTCCACACATGGAACGAGCGCAGCTTCTCATCCTTCGAGAACCACACCATCGGGCGTGCGTAGTCGCGTCCGTGCGGCCGCAAAATCTTCACCACCGTGCGATAGCGCTCCACCGGGCGTCCATCCGGCTGCACCGTCACCAGGGTGTCTTCCAGCAGAATCACCGCCTTCGCGTTGCCCCAGCTTCCCGTCGCGTTCGCCGCTTCTGTCACCCAGTCCGGCAGCTGCGGGTTCGACGCCGCGAAGGCCGCGCTCGTGCAGCCCAGAAGCGAGCCCAGACACAGGACAGACTGCATTACGCCAGCCTTGCATGCTGCCCGCCATGCTCGACGGCGTTTTTCCTCTGCTGTGCTCTGTGCTCTGCGCTCTGCGATCTGTAGCCTCATTCGCTCTTCCCGCCCGCGTCGCTCGCTGCCGCTACCACCGCTGTCCGCCTCAGCAGTACCTGTTCCTGATCCTGCGCGCTGGTCTTCTGGAAGAAGTCCCGCAGCTGCGCGTACTCCTCTGCGTGGTAGATCGTGTTCCCCAGCAGCAGGATGCGCTGCTGCTCATACACGCCGTCCTTCTGTTCGTAGTGCGTCGCATATCTCGCCATCTTCGGATACGGAATCTGCGCATCCTTCGGCAGCGTGTCCACGGTGAATCCCGGCGGCAGCGTCAGCTTGACATCGTCCTGACGCATGTACGGATAGTGCAGATCGACAGGCGATTCACGCTTCTGCTCGGCAAACAGAGGCTTCGCATTGGCCTCGAAAAACGCGCTGGGCAGGATCACGTGCTTCCCGGTCGCCGTTCCCAGGCTGCCGCTCACATCCACAATCGCCATCAGCACGGTGGCGGGATCCGTCAGCCCGATAAAGTGGTTGGTCTTCACCACGATGCCGCTGGGCACGCGCTCCTGCAGGTCTTCTTCAAACCGCTTCTTCGTCTCCTGCTCATCGGTGTGCAGCGCTTCCTGCCTCCAGCGCAGCGCTTCCGTTCCGTTCATCGTGATACGTACCTGACCGCTGACCGTTCCCTGAGGGCCCAGCGTCAGATCTGCGGTGCGCATCAGTTGGTTGTCCATGTACGTCGGGCCGGGCGAGAACGCCGTGGCGGGCGCGCCATCGGTCTGCCGCACCCCCTGCATCAGCGTATGCATCCAGTGCAGCTTGCCGTACTCGCAGTAGCGCTGCCCCGGATCGAAGTACATTTCCTTGCCGTTTACCTGCACGATCGCGATCTCGTCCTCCAGCTGTCCCCAGTAGAGGTAGCCGAGGTTGAGCAGATTCCGGTTCCGCTCCGTCACAATCATCGCGTAGGCCTTCATCCCCGCCGCCCGCGCCATGGAGATAAACAGCCGTGTGATCTCGTCGTCGGTCCCGCGCTTCTGCTCCCAGATATCCGCAGCGGTCTTAATCTTCAGCCCTTCGGCCTTGTTCTCCGCCGCCGTATGCTCGCGCGTGAAGCGCGTATTCTCCACCGTCATCACCGCGGCGTAGATCTTCTTCAGCTTCTGCTCGTCCGTATCCCCGGGGGCCACAATCTGCCCAACGGCCTGACGGATCCGGTCTGAGGGATTGGCAAAGCGGTCCACATCCTTCGACCAGTTCTTCTCCGCCCCCTTCCAGAAGTCCGCTCCGGTTAAGGTCGGCGAATAGTAGAACACCAGCCGGTACGCGAAGCTGGTCAGCGGCGGCTCGAACTCTTCCTTCGGCAGAGCGGCCACGTTATCAACCACCAGGTCGTACCCGTCCACACCTTGCCGCACCTTCGCGCCCTGCGGCAGCGCAGGGAAATACAGCAGCACATTCACCGTATCTTCATGCCCTTTGGCATCGCGGAAGACCAGGTTCTGCCTGGTCGTCGGCACGAAATGGTAGTGCGCCTTATGCACATACACCGACTGCGGCAGAATCCAGTCCGGCGGTTCGAACCAGTTATCGTCATACTGTATTTCGTAGCGATATTCCAGAATGCTGCCGACCTGCACGTCGGGCATGCTGAATCCTTTTTCCATCCACTTCAGGCCGCCTGACTTCTCCAGTTCCTTCGTCCAGGGCTTGCCTGTAAACGGAACCACTGTGCCGTCGGCGTGGATGGTGCGTCCGTCCACCGCCCGCACATTCGATCCCCCTGCTTCGTAGGGAATCTCGATGTCGCTGAACTCCTCCTTGCCTTTCTCGTTCAGAATCTTCACCCGCGCGTAGACACGGTGAAAGTGGACTTTGTCATCGATGATCTCCTCACGGTAGAGAAACACCGCGGGTGCATCCGGCGCGGCCGGATCGGAGGTCATCTTCAATTCCTCCGGGCTCGGCTGGATCCACTCAGCCGCCCAGGCCGGCAGAGTCGCACAGAGGGAAAGAATCGAACAAAGGAAGAGAGCGTAACGGCGAGCAGGATGTGCCACGGCAGGAGCCTCGCAAAATCGAACAGGACCCTCCCGCTTCCGCGCAGGTCGGTGCATCGGACAAACAGGCAGGAGGATTGCCTCTTTGTATCGCCTCAACGGCCTTGCATACAAGCAAAATTTCAGCTTTTCTGCTTCCCTGAAGGTGGCAGCCCGTGCCGTTTTAAGCCAGCCGGCTGCCCGCCGCAAACAAATGTGCGCCCCACATCGATCCAAGGCTGGATCGATACAGGGCGCAAAGGATTGCGCGAACTTGTGTTTTGCTGGAGAGCGCCGTCCGCCTTATTGCGGATCCCTTACTCCGAATCCGTTATCTTGGATCGAAGATCGCTCCCACGCTCGTGTTGTTATTCACCATGACGGTGCAGGAATGTGGCTCGACAGCCGACTGCGCGCAGTTCTTCGACCAGCCATCGAAGACAGTGCCATTGCCCTGCGTCGCGGTCAGCGTGATCATCGTGCCGGGAGCAAAGTTGCCCCTGCATCCGCGACCCGCATCCGATCCATTCGATGTTCCGTCATACACGCAGTCGATCGGCTGCACCGATCCATCCGGCGAAACCGCTGTCCCGCTGACTTTGCCCAGGCCTGATCCCGGCCCATAGATCACCAGTCCAGGCAGGGCAAGGTCCGGAACTCCCGCTGCGATCTTTTGGGTTGCCGAGACGGCGCCGTTCTTCTCCTGCGCGGTGATGATCGCCTTACCTGGCCCCATAGCCGTTACCACGCCTGCCGCGTCCACCGTCGCAACCTTCGGGTTGCTCGATGCCCAGCTGACCTGATGGGTCACGTCCGCGGTCCGCGGCGTGTCCGAGTACGTCCCTACGGCCAGAAACTGCGCCGAATTCCCTGCCTCGCTCAGCTGTTCCGTCCCCGGCAGAATCGTCAGCGAGGCCAGCGGCCGCGCACTCGACGCCGTTCCGCAGCTGGTCTGCACATCGATATTCGAGGTCGACCGCAGGTTCCCAAATGCGCCCTGTGTCGTTGCGATGATGGCGGTTGTACCCAGTCCCATCCCGGTGGCCAGACCGGTGGAGTTGATCGCCGCCACCGCAGGGATGGTCGCTGACCACGTGACCTGGGCGGTAATATCCTCCGTTCGCGTGGCATGACCGGACTCGGTATACGATCCGTACGCCTTATATTGCGCCGACACGCCGGGGATCACGCAGGTAAGGCCGACTCCCGGCTCCACCGTAATCGCCGTCAGCGACTGCGAAACGCATCCACTCAGCGCAAACATCGACGACAGCAGGCCCGTGACACCCAGCGCCGAGTAAAGCGAGCGCCGGGCAGGGTTGTTTGGAAGGAAATTTTTCGGAAATGAGCGCATGGCAGTCGCCGTCCTCACCAGGGCGGAAAGATGAATAAGAGGAGCTACCTGGTTTTGAAATCTGAAGACGATTCTAGGCAGGGTAACTACCGGCGGGAATTCCACTTTCGGGGGGGTAACTTCGCCCCTAACGTCGTACACATTGCCCGAAGACCGGGCTGCAGCGACGCGGAGTCCGTACAAATGACCCGGCGGGGGTTCTCCGCCGCAGGATGATAAGAAGGGCGCGCTTAAGGCGCCTTATACGGCCGCAGCCCTTCCCATGGATACAGCCCCGTCGGTCCCAGCTCCGTCGGCACCTGCGGACGGAACAGATACCGCACATAGAAGCCCACCACCTGATTGTTATAACTGCGGGTATTGTTCAGGTTCAGGAATCCACCCGCATACCAATGATCGGTCAGATGATAGGCGCCTTCGCTGTTGAGGTTGTAATTGGCGCTCACGATCGTCTGCGCGGGGTACGACGGGTTGTTATTCGCCACTTCCAGCGCCGAATCCAGCGGGAAATACTGCGAGCTGTCGTCCTGGAATGCCTGCACGCCCAGCCCGGCCGAGATCGTGTAGTGGAAGTTGACCCCTTCCCTCCCCGTCCAGCTCACCGGCACATTGGCCAGGAAATACGCCTGGGGGCTGAAGTATCCGCCCTGCCCGTAGGTGAAGTAGAACGAGTTGTGGGCGTAGTGCATCCCGAAGAAGTTCGCTCCCACCGTCAGACTGCCCACGTCGGGAATATCCTTCACCCGCCAGTACGCGCCCGCATCGCCGTCCACACGATCGTTGGTCTGCACATGCACGCCGTCGATGTACTGATACCCGCCGCTCACGTAGAAGCCCGATCCGGCGTCGCCTTTGCCGAAGGCTGCTTCGCCGCCGGTGGAGATGACGCCGCCCCACACGTTGCCGCCAAAGCCCGGCGCTGCCGATCCCGGATCGCGCAGTCCGGCGTAGGAAAGCTGCGAGTCCTTTACCGAGTCGCGCGTGAAGCTCAGGGTAAACGGCCCATTGGCCGGTCGCCAGTTCAGCCGCCCAATCGCATTCGCGACCAGGAAGCCGTAGGGTGAATAGCCCACACTGGCTGCAAAAGTCGGCATCGCCAGCTGTACTTCGCCCCCGATCCCCGTGGCATTCTGTTGGGTCAGAACGGAATTGACCGGAGCCGTCCCTAACTGCTCCGTCACGCCGTTGGATAAAATCGGCGCCGTCGTCGGTGTGCCCGCATCGAGGAACGTCGGCACGCTGACCACCGTCAGCCGCGCTGTTGTACCCAGCGGCATCGAAGCCTCAAACGGTGCCGCCAGCATGCTCAGCGAATCGAAGCCTGTGGTTCCGCTGCGATGGTTCACATACCCGGTGCCGCCCAGCCACGGGCTGTAGCCTCCCTGAATATTCGCCAGCTGCTGCTGCGCCTCATCCCGCGGGTTCGGCGGCCGCACAAAGGCCGGCCGCATATAAGGACCACGCAGCGGCGGCAGATTTTCCTGCATCAGCTGCGCATCCGTCGCCCCAGGCGTCGTTTCGAGCGGCGGCTGCCCCTGCGCGGCAACGTCAGCCGGAGAATTGTTCAGCAGCACCGGCGGCCGTTCGTAATACGTCGGCTCCTGCTGCGCGTTGTCCTGCTGCGGCGTGATCTGCTGCGTACCCGGGTCGTACTGTGTCGAAACCGCTGAGGGATCGACCGGCTTCGTGGCCTCGGCCAACGCCGCCTGTGCGCGCCGCGTCTCTTCTTCGCTGGCATTCGGCACCTGCACCAGCGCCGGACTCGTGTCCAGGGTCAACTGCTCCGGCTCCTTCTCGGGAATGCTGCCCGCCGCAGGCTCCGCATCCGTATCCACCGCCGCGCGCGCCGGCAGAGGCAGCGGTGCCGGCTCTGCTGAGGGCTCATTGCCCGCGCCCGGCAGCGGAGCCTCGCCGTTCTCCCCCGCCGTCGTCTGCGGAGCAGGTGTTTCGACCGAAGCCTCCGGTTTGTACGGTGCCGGCCTGGCCGGTTCAGCCTTCGGTGCCCGTTTGTGCAGATTCTTCGGCGTCTCAGCAGGCGCCGTCTCCGGCTGACTCATCGTGGTCGCCCCGGTCGCATCCGCACCCGTACCTGCTCCAGCGCTGCCGGCCGCCGTGTCTCCGGTTACCGGCGGCAGCTCGCCCAGCGCATCGCTCTTCTGCGCGGCTCCCGCCGCCTGTTGATGATTCGTCTGCTGGCTGCTCAGCGGCACCGGCGCCGTTCCCATGTACAGCGGATCCGGACCGTACGGCTCATTGCTGGCCGTCATGGTGTGATCGGGATACGGATTGCGATAGCTCGGCAGCGGCACCGTCGAACCGCCCGCCGCCGTCTCGGCATCGCCCGGATTCAGCAGGCTCACCAGATCGTTGCCATGCTCCGTCTTCGCTTTGGTCTGCGGTGTCACATCCGGCTGATCCAGCTTGTGCGCCAGCTCGGTCGCCGGTGAAACCGGCGGCATCGCGTTCAGCGACGCCTTCCAGTACTCCGCCGCCCGCGCGCTGTCTCCGCGCGCCTGCTCGAAGCGCGCCGCCGTCGACAGCACCTTGGGATCGTTGGGAAACTTCTCCAGCGCCTGGCGCAGCCAGCTTTCCGCCAGCTTCATGTTCTGCGCCGCCAGCGCCGCGCCTACCATGCTTTGATAATCCGAGGACGTGGCGTTGGTCATGTCCAGCGACTGGTAAATCGCCACCGCATCCTTTGGCTGCCCTGCCTGCAGATATCCGGTCGCCAGCGCCCGGCTCACCGCCGGGTTGTTGGGGAACGCCTTCGCCGCCGCCTGCAGAATGTCCATCGCGCGGTGCGGATTCCCCGCCGCCGCGGCCTGCGTCGCGCGCCGCTCCGCCCACGATGCCCAGATCGTCTGAATCTGCCGCCGCTGCTCATCCGTCATATCGGTGCGGTCGCCCAGCGCCATCAGCTGACGATACAAATCTGCATCGTCACTCGTATTGAAGAGCAGCCACGCATTCTGGATCTGCACATCCGCCGGGGGCAGCGTCCGCAGCGCGCGATAGTGATCCTGCACCCGCTCCGTCATGCCCAGCGCGGCCTGCGGATGCCCATTCGCCGCATAGATCGCAGCTACCGCCTGCTCGTACTGCACATTCGAATCCAGCCGCCGCCGCACGTCGTCCGGAATCTGCTGGATCTGCGCCAGCGCATCCGCATCGTGCCCGGTCGCGTGCAGCGCCGCCAGCAATCCCACCCACGCATCCAGCCGGTCCGGATGCTCAGTCAGTGCCGCGCGGTAAATCTTGTACGCCGCATCGGGACGGTTGCGCTGCAAATCGACCGCGGCAATCTGCAGCTGCAACGCCATGGGCAATTCCTGGCCGCTTTCCGCATACAGCTTTACCGCGCGATCCAGGAACTCCTGCGCCACGTCAGGATGATTCTGGGTCTGGTAAATCGACGCCAGCATCAGCAGAAATCCGCCGTCGCGCAGTGCCATGTCGTAAGCATCCGGCGGCATCCGCTCCACCGTCGTAATCGCTTCCGGATCGCGCCCTGCCTGATGCTCCAGCGCCACCAGCCCCTGCCACGCGCTCACATTGTCGGCATCGGCCAGGATCAGGTCGCGATACATTGCCGCCGCCTGCGGAAACCGTCCGTTGGCCACCAGCAGGCCCGCATACTGCAGCCGGATGGCGTTCTTCACCTGCGCATCCTTCTGCGTATTGGGCAGGCTCAGCGCCTCAGTGAAAATGTGCTGCGCCTCCGCCATCTGCCCGGTCTCGGCATAGGCCGACGCCAGCAGACGCAGATAATCCGGATCTTTGCGCAGCGTGCTGCTGACCGCCGGAGAAAAATGCTGCGCCGTCGCAATGGCCGCCTTCGCATCCCCGGCCTGCGCCTGGGCCATGAACAGCCCGCGCCCGATCGCCTCCGATTTCGGCTGCGCTTTCACCAGCTGCTCGTAGATCGGAACCGCCAGCTGCGGCTGCTGCCGCTTCATGTAGAGCCCGGCCAACCCCGTCATCGCATCCGGATTCCCCGGGCGCATGGTCAGCGCCGCCTTGAACGACCGCTCGGCTTCGTCGAGCCTGTTATCGTTCAGCGCCTGGGTCCCGGTCTGCATAGCGCCCCAGAAACGCGACGTTGCCAGCGACTCATCGATGATCGCGCTGCGCAGGCCGTTTTCTTCTGTCTTCTCGAACCAGCCGATCGCCTCCGGGAAGTTGCTCTGCTTCATGCGCAGGAAGCCGAGCCCCGCCATCACCCGCGGATTCTGCGGCTCCCGGTCGTGCAGGCTGGTGAACAGCCGCTCCGCCGCTTCCAGATGGTTCGCCGCCAGCTCCGCGTAGGCATCGCGCTCTGCCGGCGTTCGCGCCAGCCCCATGGTCACGTTGCCCTGCTTCGCCTCGGTCTCCGCTAGTTCCTTCGCCAGTTCCTGATCCGGATGCTCCTTCAGGTATTGGCGAATCTCCGGAGAGGCTGCCGGATTCTGCACATCCCACTGCAGCGCCTGGCGCAGCGCCGCCTGCGCCTGCGGGTCCTGCGGATGCTGGCTCAGCAGCCGTTCTCCGTCGGCCCGGGTGCGCGCGTTATAGGTCAGCACCCGTCCCAGATCAATGGCATACTGCGGATCGTCGGGATACTTCGCCATCAGCCCGCGCAGACCGCGAATCGCATCCTCGCGCGTCGACTCCTGCGCCGCCTCGGTGTCGTAATACGCCAGCGCCCAGTTATCCGGCGGCGTGGTTCCAAAGGCCTGGTGGTAAATCTTCAGCGCCTGCTCCGGCCGACCCGCCTTCGCCAGCTCCGCTGCCTGCTGCAGCAGCTGGTTCTGCGCCTTGTTGCTCATCAGCGACTGCACGCGCCCAATCTCAGGACTGTTGGGATTCACCTGCCGCAGCCGGTCGATATATCGCTGCGATTCCGCATCTTTGCCATTGATCTTGGCCCAGCGCGCCAGCCCGGCCAGCGCCTCCTGGTTATTAGGGTCCGACAGGAGCACCTGCTGCCACGACTGCGCGGCCAGGTCGATGTGCCCCGACTGCTCCAGCGCATGCGCCTTGTCCAGCAGCGTCTTTTCCGCAGGCGACTGCCCCAGCGCCGCGGATCCGCCCGCGCATACCAGCGCGAGGCTCATCCAGACCACCAGCCTGCGGCAACGTCGACCTCTCGTCACTTCTTCCATGTCACCTTCAGCTCTCCATCGCGCCCAAAGCGAAAACGATGGGAAAGCCAGCCCTCGGAAAACATTGCAAGGTTTTGGTCATAATACGCTGGCGGATGCCCGTACAGGTTCATGCCCGGATCCAGCTGCGCCGCCAGCCGGTCCTGTTGTTTTGCCAAACTTGCATTCTCTCCTAACACGCTCAGATACGGAACTACCGCCGCCGAAAAACTCAGCGGCCCGTCTTCCGGTCCGGGTACGCCTGCCCCGGAAACCTGCACCGGCGGAAACATGTGGGCCTTCAGCCATCCGCCCATCCCACCCACCGCGCCCAGCACCGCCCGGCTCTGTGGATCGGCACTGTTCGTCATCCCCGCCCACAGATACACCCGGATCGCATCGTAGCTGCCCTCCGGCACCGAACCTTCTCATTGCCCGGCATGGCCACCGGCTGAAACCCGCTGTCCGGACTGTAGCTCACCCAGTCCATGGCAAAACCATGCTGCGCGCTCTTCTCTAAAAACTGCGGCAGCTCCCGCGCAATTGCTGCCCAGGGTTCCTGCGGATCGGTCCGCGCCAGCCGTTGCAGCACCGGCAGCGGCAGATAGCTCGGATTCACCACCCATACCTGCGCCGACGGATGAAACCCATTCGTGCCCGGCAGCAGCATCGGCCCGAACCCCGGCAGATCCGTCACTTCCTGCTGTGCGATCCGCGCCGCCATGATCCGGCTCAGCGCCGTATAGCTGGGCTCGTTCCACAGCCGTCCCGCCTCCGCCAGCGTGTAACACATCCACAGATCCGCATCCGCGGCCGAATTTGCGTCCAGCAGCTTCCAGCTTCCGTCCTGCGCCCTGCCCCACTGCCATCCCGGCCGGTGCGTCGTCAGATCGCCCTGCGCCAGGTTGTCGCGCGTCCACGTCAGCAGCGCATCGAACTCCGCACGATCGTTCGCCACCAGAGCAAAAAACAATCCGTAGGCCTGGCCTTCGGAGGTGGTGCGATCTCCGCTCTGGTGATCGATCACCCGCCCCTGCCCGTCGATGAACGACTTGCATAGGCCTGCCACAATGTCCAGGGCTCCGCCCGGCACGTAACCGATACCAGCGCGATCGCCACTGCCGCGAGTGTCCTCGCCGCCCGCACGCGCCCTCAGCCCTCCGCGACCTGCAGCCGCCGCCGCGCGCGCCCGCGCAGCCAGCCGCGGATCGAGACAGCAAAGATAAAGCTGATCGCCAGCACCGCCAGATCCACCATCCACGGCACCTGCATGAACCACAGACTCAGCGCCGTCCACCACGGCAAAATCCCGACGTGATACACCTCGTTGCCGATCCGATAGCTCTGGAAGCGATTCCCGTCGAGCACCGTCACCGTGCCCGAGACCGTGCTCGACTGCGACATCTTCAGAAAGCCGGTCATCAGCGGATCGACGTTCGGCCGCGCTCTTCATGTCGATCAGCACCACCGTGCGACCGCTCTCGATAGGGCGACTCGATCTCCTCGACCAGCGCATCCGGCATGCCCACCGTGCCCAGCTCGCCCGAAGGCAGCTCGTCGCTGGTGCGCAGCTTCCACCACGCATGGTGGAAGGTATTGAAGAACCCGCGCGTGTCCTGCACATGCAGCCCGCCATCGGCAATGGACACCGGCATCGAGGCCGCCAGTTTCGATACGCCGCTGTTGTCCTGGCCGGTTGCGATCACCAGCAGATCGGCATCGCTGCCGGCCTGCATCGCCTGCGGCACCCACCACCGATCACCCGCAGTGCCGGATAGCCGGTCTCCGAACCGAAGTGGCCGAGCATGGTCAGGTACAGCTCGATCTCCTGCTGCGTCGGCTGGTCCGGCAGCACAATCTTCGTCTGGCTCAGATCCGCAAAGCGCGTAAACGGAAAGCCCGCATTGGAAAACAGCTCCAGGTTGGGCAGCGCCGCCCAGTGGGGAAAGCCGCGCAGATCGATATACGAGCTGCGCAGGATTGAGCCCACCATGTTCGCCGGCGTGGTGTCTTTGCAGCCGCCGCTCTTCAGCAGTTGGAAGGTCAGATTGAACCGCAGCGAGTTCGAAAACGGCCGCAGGTTCACCACCGGAATCGCCAGATTCACCTTCGATTCCCGCGACGCCTCTCGCCCCGGCACCAGCGGCACCGAGCCGAGGTACGCGTCGTTCGACTCCACCTGCATGCTCGAAATCGGTCCGATGGGAATCGAGTTATAGCGGTAGTCGAGATGCAGCAGCACATTCTGCTTGTCGCCAAAGAACAGATCCGGAGGCAGCCGGTAATACGTCGCCATCGGCGTGCTGCCGTCCCCCTCCAGCGACTGCGCCGTGTTGTAGTCCCACAGCTCGACCTTGTTATTGGCCATCATCCAGCGCGGCGCGTCATCCGGTTTGCTCTCCGCCGGCAGGTGAAAATCGGTGATCACCGCCGTCGATCCCTGGATGCCGCTCCAGCCCATCCCCAGAGCCTGAGCGGCCATCAGCATCTGCTCCGCATCGGCTCCGGTCACGATCAGCACTTTGCCGTAGGGATCGACCGGGTTCGCCCGCACCGCCAGCGTCGGCCCGGTGGGCACGCCCAGCTTCAGCCCCATCGGCAGATTGTCGCCGTTCTCCGCAATCAGCACGATGTTGCCCGGCGGCAGAATCCCCTCGGAAACCGGGAAGCGCATCGGCCGGTAGTCACCCAGCGCTCCAAACCATGAAGTGACAATGCCCGCCGCTTCAAGGCTTCGCGCCGTCGGCGCCGTCGCAAACGCAATCGGAATCACCGGCGGCCGCGCCAGGGCTGAATCAAAGAACGGCAGCGGCAGCAGCTTCAGATCGTCGGTCAGCGGCAGCAGGTCGCCCGCCAGCGTGATGCGGCTGTCCGCGTCCACATGCGCCCACAGCACTGTGTTTGCCGGGTCCTCGCAGGTCATCACGTAGTGCCCGACGAACTCAAAGGTGAGCTGGTTATTGCGCACCAGCAGCTCCGCCGGCATGGTCAGATCCGTCTCCTGCGTCGGATGATCCCCCGCATTGGCCGGCACCGGCAGCGTCGCGAACAGCGTGCCGTTGAGCATCACCTTCAGGTGGCTCATGGACGGAATCAGGCTGGGCGAGAAGTGATAGACGAGGTGCATCGTCGCCTTCTTCACCACCTCGTTCTGCGGAATGGCGAAGTACACGCTGTGATAGGCGTCGACGCCGCGCAGGTTAATCGTCGCCGGCACGCCCAGCTCCTCGAGCGTCTGCTCGGTTCGGAACGTTCCCGGCGGCACCGCGGTCGGCAGCGGGTTCGCCTGGCGCGTACGGAAGCTGCCCGCATCGCTCGATGGCCCGTTCTCGGTCTGCGCCCGGGCGATCCCCGCGCACGCCAGGATGCCGAACACCAGCAGCAGCGTCGTCACCCGCTCGGCCCTCAGCTGCGCGCGTTTTTTGCGTCCATTCCCCAGCGGCAGTACCGCCCGCACGGCCACCCCCATGCCATGGAAGGCGATGCGCATGATTCGTCCCAGGCTGCGCAGCGGCTGATCGATTTCGCGCGCCTCGCCCCATCCCAGCCACGAATCGGCTCGCGAGTACAACACCACCGTCAGCATCTCCTCTTCCAGAACCGTCAACGGCTCGAAGTGCGCGCGCAGCACGTTGTTGCTGAGCGACACCACCGCGGCCGGCAGTTCCGCATCGCCGGTGCGCATCGGGAAAATCACCTGCAGCGATTCCCCTTCCTCGATATCCAGCTCCTCCAGCAACTCCACGGCCAGGCCGCCGCTCGAAACATCGATGGTCTGTCCCGGAATCAGCCGCCCGTCCTCGGTCCTGATCCGCACCGGCACGGCAAAGTTGATGCGTACATGCGCCCGCGTCTGCTTCGCCTCCCGCGCCACCGCCACGCACACGCTCAGGATCACGATATTGAAGACGGTCCACAGCGCATTGGTGATGATGGTGCCCGGATGCGTGCCATCCCACAAAAACTCCAGCCCGGGAATGTGCAGGAAGCGCGGAAACACCATCAGCAGGCCCAGAAAATTGAATCCCAGCAGCACGATGAACGGCTGCGCGATGCGCGCGTCGAAGAAGGTGCGGTTGACCATGCCGCCCTTCGCCGTCACGTTGAACTTGCCCAGCTTCGGATTGACCAGCGCCATCAGCGTCGGCAGCAGAATGTAGGGCGACAGCACCGTCTCGTAAATCTCGTTCCAGAAGGAGTGCCGGTGGTAGCCCTGAATCCGCGAATTCGTTACGCTCGACAGCGTCAAGTGGGGCAGCGCATAGGCCAGAATCGCGATCCAGTAGCCCGGCACATTCGTGAATCCGAAGACCAGATAGATCAGCGGAGCGGTCAGAAACATCAGCCGCGGCAACGCATACAGAAAATGCGTCATCGCGTTGAAGTAGCAGAGACGCTGCGGCAGCTTCAGGCCCGGAGCGAACAGCGGATTATCCGTGCGCAGGATCTGGATCATGCCGCGCGCCCAGCGGATGCGCTGCTTCACGTGCCCCGACAGCCGCTCCGTCGCCAGGCCCGCCGCCTGCGGAATATTAATGTAGGCCGTGTTCCAGCCCCGGATCTGCATGCGCAGCGAGGTGTGCGCGTCTTCCGTCACCGTCTCGACCGCGATGCCGCCGATCTCGTCCAGCGCCTCGCGCCGCAGCACCGCGCACGATCCGCAGAAAAACGTGGCATTCCAGAAATCGTTCCCGTCCTGGACGATGCCGTAGAACAGCTCGCCCTCGTTTGGAATCACCCGGAACTGCCCCAGGTTCCGCTCAAACGGATCGGGCGAATAAAAATGGTGCGGCGTCTGCAGCATGCCCAGATTCGGATCGCGGAAGAACCACCCCATCGTCATCTGCAGAAAACTGCGCGTCGGCACGTGGTCGCAATCAAAGATCGCGACATACGGCGAGTTCAGGTGCTGGAGCGCGCGATTGATGTTCCCGGCCTTGGCATGCGCGTTATCCGTCCGCGTCATGTAGCCAATGCCGGCCTCGATCGCGAACTGCCGGAACTCCTCGCGGTTGCCGTCGTCGAGGATGTAGACGTGCAGCTTCTCCGCCGGCCAGTCGATGTTCACCGAGGCCAGCGCCGTGTACCGCACCACGTCCAGCGGCTCGTTATAGGTGGGGATCAGCAGATCGATGTCCGGCCACTCTTCGGGATCTTCGGGGAGCGCCACCGGCGCGCGGCGCAGCGGCCACAGCGTCTGAAAGAACCCAAGGTACAGGATGGAGAACGCGTAGGCCTCAGCGCCCAGCAGCAGAATGATGAAAAACGCGTCGACCGGGCCCCACTTCGATCCCGGATCCTGAAAGAACGCGACCACGGTGCTGATGCGCCACCACCCATAACGAAACGTGGCGAACATCGACATCATCATCAGCGTCAGCGTGACCAAATAGGAATCCGAAGCCCGGCTCAGCCAGATGCACAGCAGCAGGATCAGCAGTCCCAGCACCGCCTGTTGCGGCCAGGTCAGGGCCAGCGACGAAAAGAAGAACAGCGCCAGCACCCCAAATCCGATCAGCACCCACCGCAGAACCCGAAAAAACGGCCCCCGCCCGGTTTCAAAACCTTCCCAGAGTTCCGCCTGCGTCATCGCTCGCTCCAGCGCACGCCGCGATGGGCTCCCGCGACGGCTGCGGAGCTGCTCCTGATCCAGTTCACCAGATTCATCATGTCTTCGGCTGCCGGGCAACTCGGCGCGTAATCCAAAACGGTCATTCCTTCTGCCAGCGCCTCGCTGACCGCCGTGCTGCGATGGATCGCAAACGGCAGCAGCCGCTCGCCCAGCTGCTGGCGCAGCACTTCGCGCAGATCGAGGTGCAGCGGAAGCGACGCGTCGAACTGGTTGAGCACATACCACACCTGCGCCGTCTTGCCGCCGTCCTGGCTGCGGAAAAAGGCCTCCAGCGACTGCAGCGTGACCACCGAAGCCATGTCGGGCACGATCGGTACCAGCACCGTGGGCGACAGACGCAGCGCCTGGCGCAGCAGCGCCGTCGAGCCCGTGCCCACATCCACCAGCACCCGGGTCGCATCCTGCAGCGACCGCGCCAGCTCCCGGCGCAGCAGATCGGGATCCTGGCCGTCTCGCTCCAGATCGAGGCTCACAATCCGAATCGGCGGATCGGTGGGCGTGCCGCTGAAGGTGCGCACCACACCCGGCTTCACTTCCCGCGCGCCAAAGTAAAACGGCAGCAGTCCGAACGAACAGGCATCGGCCAGCAGCACCCGCTCGCCCCGTGAGGCCAGCGCGCGCCCCACTGTCGCCACCAGGCTGGTTTTGCCCACGCCGCCGGCCAGAGAATAAACCGTCACCACCGGGATGCGGCTCTCTCCGCCTTCCACCCGCTGCGGCTCTTCCCGCCCCTTGCCAAAGATTCCCTGCAGCGCGAACCAGCGCGAAGCTACCCGCTCCCGCGACTGCTGCAGCGTCTCGCTGCCCGGAGCCGGCGCCGCAGCGCTCCGCTCCGCCAGCCATGCCGGCCGTACCGCTTGCGCAGCCTCTGCTTCAGCCTGGCCGCCGTTCAGCGGATATTCCTGGTCCCGCACCGGCAGCGCATACGATCCCGAGGACTTGGGCGCGGTGTGCGCCCCTGATGGCCTTTGCGCCGGATAGACACCCGACTTCGCCACCGGATAAACGCCGGACCGGGAGGCCGCGTCGTTCCCTGTCCCGTCATAGGCTGGAATCGAGCCGGAACTGTTGCGCCTGGCTTCCGCCGCCGCCTCAAAAGCGTCGGCCAGCTCAAGGTGCGATCCCGAAGGCGGCCTGGGCCGCGGCGGCGCCGGCAGCATGTCGCTCCAGATCGCGTGTTCGCCGCTCGAGGCGTTTTCTTTCTGCCCCTCTTCGCGCACCATCCGAGCCTGCTCCGCCACGGCGCGCTGCCGCATCTGTGCCCGCACCTCCTGGCGCGAGGCGCTGAAATCGCGGTACTTCGCCCCATGCAGATTCGCCCAGGAATAGAGCGTGGCAACGTCATCCGCCTGGTCGCCTTCCTGCTTTCTGACCAAATCTTCCTGCTCCTGATCCATCGGGTTTCTCACCCCGGACGCCCGGCTGCCAGGCGGCTTCCCTTCACGGTTTGCTTGCGCTCCCCGACCTCAATCGTTGGCGTGGTCATAGTTCTGGGACCCTATCACCTTGCCACTGCACCCACCCCGCGGCAATACTACTTTCCGTTCCCGCCTACCACTTTCGTGCGATCCTCCGCGCTCCAATGGAACCTGGCCTGCCGCCGCCGTTCTCCAAAAGCCCCTGCTGCTGTTAAGTTGCGTTCACGTTAAATGTTCGCGGGAACGAAAGATATTCCCCGTCGGTAACTTGACACCTGGTTACGTCCGTAGGTTTGCCGGAGTGACGCAGCGCCGCCCAGCCTCATCCCCTTTGCAGGACACGACTTGCACCGCCGCAATCGGTTCGCGCTCTCCGCGGGGACCATTGTCAAACTGTGTTACCCCGGGGTCAGAAGGGAGTTCGTAGCTCAGTTGGCAGAGCAACGCGGATGGCCCCGGCGCAGGTCTCTCCGGGTTCGAAGGAAGCGAACCTCAGAAGCCTCGGCCATCGTCGACTGGAAAGTGCGGACTCGATGATCCTGCGGCTGAGCAGGCGAATCTCCCCGTCCCTGAAGACCCGACGCCGTATTCTTTGACTGGGTTTCTCTCGTGACTCTGCCTGGAACTAATTTCCGGGCTTCGGTATCGATACATCCTGCTGCAGGGTGAACTCGATCAGCGTCTCGGACGGCACTTTCACCTGGTCTCCCCTGGTGATTATTTCGGACCCTGCGCCCGCGCCCGCCCCGACTCCCGCGCCGATTGCTGCTCCTTCGCCACCGCCGGCGACCGCGCCGATGATCGATCCCAGCGCTGCTCCGCCCACCGTTCTCTTCGCAGTGCTTGCCCCGCGCGACTTGCCGGTCAATTCATAGTCTCCCGTCACGATCGGCACCGTCTGCCCATTGACCACAAGTGCGGTTAGTTCCAGCCGCAGCTCCGATCTGCCTGTGAACGTTCCGGACTCTTTCGACTCCGCCAGCCGGCCATAGACGGCGGCATCCCTGGAGACGATCTCGTTGCCGTCCACGCGCAGCGGTTCTTCGAGCGAGGCCTCGAATCGATCGCCCACCTGTTCCTGCCTGGAATCGATTGCGTCGATGGTGCGCACGGAGATACGCGTTCCTGCCGGGATGGTGACATACGCCGGTGTCTTGATGCCCTCCTGCTCGGCTGGCTGCGGCTCGCTGGGAAGCAAATTCGTCGCCGGCGTCGGCTGGTCACTCGTTGCCCCGGCGGAATCAAACCTGAGCGAAACGATGTCAGCGACGTTGTACTTCTGCACCGAGGAGCCGACCTGGAAGCGGATCTCGCTCTCCGTGCCACCCGTGAACTTGCCCTTAATCACGCTGCCATTCTTCAGTTCCAGAGTATCGGCCCACGCAAGGGAGGCCCCCAGCCACAGGGCAATGATCAATCCGCAATGCAGCTTTAACTTCACGTTGACTCCTCCTGTGCAGCGTTCTGTGTCCCACTCCCGGTTCAGGTCGATCGGGATGGCTTTACCTGCACATCTTTCCGGTTTCGTGTTCGAGGTCAGCTATTCTTGCGGTGTTCAATGGCAACATGGTCCCGCGCGTGCGGGACAGCTGTGAAAGCCCCGGCCTTTAGGCCAGGAATAAAAGCATGAGATTGGCAGCCCTTAGGCCCGGAAATGTACTGAATTATGCGGTCACGGCACTAATCAAACCATTACATGTTCCTGTAATAGAGGTTAACCAGGGTAAATTGACACTGGAACTGATTTCATAAATCCAATTCACGCCTCGATGCCCCGTGTGAGACCGTCCGCAGCCTGTTTAGTCAAAGCTCATCCCTGATATCCCTGAATTCGATTCGATTGTTCTCTTCAGGATTCCCACTCTTCAAACAAGTCTGGATTGCCCAGACCAGTACTTCTCCCGTAAAACTCGCTTCAGAATCTTGCCCGACCCGGACTTGGGGAGTTCCTCCGTCATGAACTCGATATGGCGGGGGACCTTATATGAAGCGATCCGCGTTTTGCAGTAGCGCATGAGCTCTTCCGCAGACAGAGTTGTTCCTGGCCGCAGGACAATCGCTGCAGCCACTAACTCACCCCACTTCTCGTCCGGGATGCCGAACACGGCAGCCTCCTTCACTTCGGGGATCTCATAGATGGCAGCCTCGACTTCTCCGGAGTAGACATTCTCTCCGCCGCTCACAATCATCTCTTTTGCACGATCGACGATATAGAAGTAGCCATCTTTGTCCTGAAAGCCGATGTCTCCGGTCTGAAAGAACCCGCCGGAGAATGCTCTTGTCGTTTCGTCGACTACAGACTCATCCTTCGGCACGTCTTCATCGATATCGTGCCAGTAGCCCACCATAATGCCCGGGCCTCGTGCTGCCAGGTTGCCCAGTTCGCCGGAAACCGCTGGTCCTCCATTTGGGTGCAGGACCCTCAGATCGATGCCCGGGCAAGCGCGCCCACACGACTGAAGTCTGTCGCTGGTATGTTCAGCATCTGTTAACCCGGTCAGGAAACCCGCCTCGCTCAACCCATAGACCTGGAGCAGCTTTGCCCTCGGCAGAAGCCTGCGTATCTCCCGTATAAGTGCCGGAGCGATTGGCGAGCCCCCATAGGCCAGCACCTCCAGAGATTCCAGGTTGTACCGGGGAAGTTCTTCAAACTGGCAAAGCGCATTGATCATGGAGGGGACGAGAACCGTGTGTGTCACTCCGGTTGCCTGAACGGATTCGCAGAACGATTTGGGGTCAAAGTGCGGTAAAGCCACCTGTGCGCCGCCGAAGACAGGGGCCGCGAACATTGCCGGAAAATCGGCAATATGGAACATCGGCGATGCATGAAGAAAGACAGCCTTTTCCCGGTACTCAAGCCAATAGTTGAGATCGTGAATGTTTGAGAAGACGTTCGAATGTGTAAGCGCGGCCCCTTTGGGTTGTCCTGTCGTTCCGCTCGTATACAGCAGCACCAGAATCGCATCAGGATCGTAAAACTCATCTGGGCAGGGCTGTTCATCAATCTCGTCGAAGGGCTCGAGGTCGATGACGTGTTCCCAATCGGGTCGCACCGTCGGAGCGGGAAACTTCGAATGCCGGATAAGGCCACGTGGTTGCGAATCGTCGAGCAGCCGATCGATTTCTGCGCCGGCATAACGGACGTTGACAGGAACGGCGATCACCCCAAGCAGGCTGCATGCATACACAAGTTCGATGTAGTCCACCCCGTTTGGCATTAATAAAGCAAGTCGCTCCCCGCTCTGCAAACCGCGACGCCGAAGCGCCGCGGCGATCCTTCTCACTCTGACATCCAGTTCCAGAAAGTTCACAGCCTGGCCGTCCCGCAGCAGAGCTGTGTGCTGCGGAAAGTACTGCAGAGCGCGGCCAACAGAATGGGTGTAAATCATCGGTACCTCTCACTCGGTGACGACAGACACGGATGCATGTTCGTCAGCAAGCTTGCCCTGGTCCTCCAGACTCAGGACCCGAAGGTCGCGGTTCAGAAGACCAGGAGGACGAGCCTCGCCGCTTACCCAACGTAGGCAATTCCGGTCAGGGCCCCTAACTTTGCGATCGTGGTGAATTGCGCATTGGCTTCCAGCGGGGCCACGCGCACTTCTCCACCGAGTTCCGTCGTAAATGCACGCTGATTGGCGTGATCGATGGCAAGCCCAATACCTTCCTGCAATCCAGTCGCGAGCACCTCGTGGTTTTCCAGTTGTGTGGTACCGATACGTGCGCGGTTCAGCGAGTTGCCGCCATCGAGGTTGCCCCGGTCCGTCCAGTAGAGAAGGTTGTTTTTGGTGTCGAGCTCAAGATCGATTGGCTCAGGCAGGTGATCGATGAGCAGTTCGATGTCGGTACGATTCTCGGGCTGCTGACCCGCCGGAATTTCCAGCCCGGCTCGGAAGATGCGCCCCTTGCCGCCATCCGGTGGCCCCTTCTGCGTCCAGTAGATATAGCGGTTGACCGGATCAACGGCGATGCCGACGCAGTGGCGCATAACATCCTGCGAATCGGCGGGAAACACACCGTTGCGAACCAGAACAGTCACGTTCGAACCGTCGAGGTTCGAGCGCATTACCCGCATGCCCTCGCGATCGCACCAATACAACAGTCCCGAGCCGAAGTCGGCGGCTAACTGCTTGGGCGTCACCGTCAGACCATGACCGACCAGCTTACGACGATTGGCGCCGTTTAGCCCCATGCACTCGATCGACCCGTCAGCCTGGAAAAATTCACCGTCCTTTGGCCCGGTCGCCGGTCCCATATTTGTCCAGTACAACGTCCCGGCTCTGTTGTCGATAACGACTCCGTCTACGTTGTCGATCAGATTCCCAAGCAAAGTGCGGCGATTGCCGCCGTCGGGATCCATCTCGATGATTTCGCCGCCTGGTCGGTACTGGAGAATGTAGAGTTTGCCGGAATTCATGTCATCCTTTCTTCTATAAAGCGCAATCAATGCTCGTTCAACAAAAGCCAGGCCGGTTGCCAGGAACGCAGTGATTCGTTCCCTTAACCGCCGACCATCGTCTAAGCGGGCTGTTAATAAATCCGAACCGCTGACAGTCCGAAATGGGATACAAATACGGGCGTCATGTTCAAATTCCCTGGGTCAATAACGTGCTCTCTTTGACTGGGCGATCGTAGCAACTGTGCCGGCCCCGAATAAATTACATATTCCTCTTAGTGCCTCGTCGGAACACGGTCCAACAAACGGCAGATACGCTGCTGGCGCACGAGAAAGCGCAGCGACGACAATGCGGCAAAGGATGACGCGCCTTCGCAATGCCATGCTGCAGCAAACTGCAGGATTAGAAGGCCGATATCCTGCCGCATGACATTGGCCATCTAATGCTCGACTTATCACCGATACGGGAATGGCAGTCCTTCAACATCCCGCGGGATCGTCGCAACCGCTGTCGGGACGAGCGCCGATCTGAACGGCGACAGGTACCATCTCTTCTCTCACTTTTCGAGAGGCAGGCGAACTGGAATCACGAGGTCATGGAGCAGTGCCTGTGGCGAATACCGGTAGAGGCGAATACACGGCGAGTCTGTTCACAATTGCACAGAAGTTGGCGAGGGCGTCCCGCATCATAACGCATGCACGGAGAAACAAGGTTGCAGATGCCGAACAGCGTCGAGGAAATGCGACAGATGTTAACCGCGCTCGCGCGTGAGATGGTCGGCAGTCCTGAAGCTGTGACGGTTGAGACTGTCGGAACAGAGCATGACGTAACGCTGAGAGTTCGAGTTGCCTCTACCGACGTGGACAGGGTGAGCGGACCGAATGGCAGAAGTGCGCATTCACTGAAAACAATACTGGCGATGTTCGGTGTAAAGGTGAATCCCCGCTACAACATCGAAATCGTAAGCGAGCAGTGAATAGTCCTCACAAAAAAGAAACGCGGCGCATGCAGGGTCGCGTAAATAGCCTTGCACCTCGAATCTTTTTTATGCAGCCGTTCCTCGACGCAGGAAGTAATCAATCGCACTTCGTGGCAATGACGGTCATCGCCAACGTGTGCGACTGTTCATGACTTTGCCGTCGCCCACCCACGTCTACGGGCTCGGAATTCCGCACGCAGGCGCATGCGCTGCCCGCTGCTTCTCACAGAGAACAACGGAACAATAATTTGCGCGGATCACTGGCGGAGAGACAGGGATTCTACGGTCCAGCGCTGTAAGTCACATGACTACAGCTAGTTGTTGACCACGGTGCCCGTTTAGTCATATTTTAGTAAGGTATTTGGGCGGGAGGGTGCTGTTGGCGAACAGGAAGGTCACGCTGGTCTGGTATTGCAAGACGCCTAGGGGATGGAGAAGGTTTCCGGTATTGCTGGGCAGGAACAATCGCATACGGCACACGTTCGTTGTGGACGGCGGCAAAGAGCAGTCGTACCCGGAGGGCCGGTATGAACTGCGGATGTTCGAGGGCAGCCGTCTGGTTTACAAGCCTGCCGGGACCAATCCCGCCGATGCACTGGCTGCCCGTGACCGCGAAGCCCATCTCCTCGTCGCCAGGGACTCAGCGGAGGCCGCTGGCGCCAAGATCGTCGAGGAAACAAGCAGGACGTACCTGAGGCGTGCGGCTGGCATGTACATCCAGGATGCCGAGAACCGGCACGCCCTGGAAGCCGCAGAACAGGCCCGCCTCGTCACGGACGAGTTCATGGAGGTCTCCCGGAAGACTTTTGTTGATGAAGTCACGCGTGAAGACATCTTCCGGTTTCACCGGGCATTGCGGGAACGCGGATGCACTGAGCGGACGATTGCCAACAAGCACGCTCGCCTCAAGAGCTTCCTGAAGTTTGCCGGGCTGGATACTTCCATCATGCCTC
The DNA here is from genome assembly GCA_963825195.1 of uncultured Acidobacteriota bacterium. Lineage (GTDB taxonomy): Bacteria > Acidobacteriota > Terriglobia > Terriglobales > Acidobacteriaceae > Palsa-343. The sequence goes on along the minus strand of CAWGSD010000001.1, from coordinate 1,418,896 downwards.
CGCCGCCCAAGTACGAGGAAACGCTGCCCACGATCTACACTCCAGTGGAAATCGGCAAAATCCTGGAGGCAGCCGACGATTACATGCGGATCGTGATCGAAATGGGACTGAAACTGGGACTGAGGGATCAGGAGATTGTGCACGCAGAATGGGCCGATATTGACTGGCAGGAGTCCGTGTTCCGGGTCCAAGGGAAACCGGCCTCGAACTTCCGGGTAAAGGATTCTGAGCAACGCGAAATCCCGATTCCAACGGACTTGTTGACTCGCCTCAGGAAGTGGCATGAGAAGAGTCCGAAGTCACGGCTGATCGTGGGCACGAAGACCGACCAGCCGAATACGAAGCTCCTCCGTCTCCTGAAGCGATTGGCGAAGAAAGCTGGGCTTAGCTGTGGAAAGTGCGAAGGATGCAGAGCTGAACTGAAGGAATGTCAGCAGTGGACGCTCCATAAGCTCCGCCGGACCTATTGCACCACCCTTCTCCGTAATGGTGTCGATTTGAAAACGGTTCAGCACTACGCGGGGCACGCCGACCTTGCGAGCACCATGCGGTATTTGCGCCCCGCTGCCGGGAAGGAATCGCAGGAGCGCATCAATGCGATCCGGTGGAGCTAGTTGACGGCCTTGGCTTCCAGCCAGTTCGCAGTCGCGTGTGGGTCAAAGCGAATTGCGCCCCCGATTCGGAGATACGGCATCCGCCCGGCCTTCGCCATCTTGTAAATGTGCTTCCTGCTCAGGGAGAGGATCTCTGACAGCTCTTCCGCTGTCCATGCTGCCCGCTTCCGTCGAACGATGGCGGCGAGCGTCTCCGACTCTGGATTCAAGTTGTGCCTGTTGTGCCCGGCTGCTTCACGGGCGTGCGCGACGTACTGGGGGACCTTTATCCAGACGGTTCAACCCAGGAGATTACGTCGGGGCGTCGCTACTACCGCCCTCCAGTCGCCACGGATCGCAGCGACTCTTATCACTCGCCCCGAAATCTTCCGATTAGCCGCAGAAGCAACGGTTCATCCTTTTCAGGGAAGTGATATTTGATTATCGTTCGTAGTGCCCAGCCGAATAGAGCATCGAGGCCACCAGAGATGGAGACAGTTGCCGTCCCCTTTCCCGTGACCGCGCAATAGATGAACGCGACGGAAAAAACAGCCACGCCGCACATCACGAATTTACAGACTGTCCACGCACGGCCCGACTCCAGCATGGCAAGCCCGGCAGCTTCTTGTCTGTTGGTGATTTTTCTACTGGGGTCCGTCATTGAGGCAGTAAAAATGGACCTTTCTCAGCTCTGAAACCGGCACTTGTAGGACTTCGAGGTGTCCTTCGATCTCCTCACGGCACCGCACTGTTTCCGGTAACTGGGCGATCTCATCAGCGGTCAGTGCAATTGCATTATTCGGACACAGCACCTGTACACGCTTGCGGAATACACCCCGCCGAACTGCTGTTTCGCAAATCTGCCGCGCGGCGGGTGCCGATACTCCCAACAGTGACCGGACGTTTTCCAGCTCAATGTGATCGGGGTCGAGCTTAGCCAGTCGGGAGATGTCGATTGAACCCGACGCCGGAGCAAGCTCAGTTATTTTTTTCCAGAATCGCGTGAACCACGTAGTCTGCATCGCCAGCTCCTTCAGTGTATCGCGGGAATGCGATGTAGCCGCCTGAGGGATCGACGTGGAACTCCTCCACGCCGCATTCTGATTGGGGGTCCATTTGAAAAACCGTCCGAAACAGTGTAGCAGCCTGCAATTCCTCGTAGAGGACCGGGTTATGCTGCTTGATCCCGAGTTCCTCATCCATTGCTTCCCTAGCCGTGGACTTCGGCTTCTTGTAGTTGGTTTCGCAGGAGTCCATGAAATTTTCGTCCCACAACTCTTTGACGCCTTTATGGAGGTCGGTCCGCGCATATCCCAGTGCTTCGAGGTTCTTCACGATCCCACGCTCATCGATGCTACGCGATAACTTGAAGCAATCGCGGTCGTAATACACACACGGATTTCGCTCCAGAACCACCATGGACAGGACGAAATACCCTTGAAATTTCTCGAACCTGATCGGCCAAAGAAACTCAACCACCGTTTCTTCCGGAGGGTCTTTCAGGAAAAGCGAAAATATCGCTCTGGTAACGTAGATGCTCCTGCCGCCCTCATCGGTCGATACAATTTCCGCATCGGGTATGGCGCTCGCCGGATCGATATTTTCTGTTGCGGGAGGGGTAAGAACGTACACGTGCTGTTTGCACCTCCCAATGTTTTTGCTCATGAATGTGACGATTTTGTCGAGGTCGCGTTCTTCTGCTACTGCGAAGCAAATCTCCTCTTTTGTCCCCTTGATAGCAGTCCATCCCTCTTTCAGGGCGGCGACAGGGAAAGTACCGAGCAACCTTTTCAGGTCTTGCTTAGAGGCGTCCTGCAATATACCCACTTTGACGGTCTCCAGTTATTACGTTGACCGGAAGAGAAGCCGCATCGCTGATACTGCACTGTTGCGCGACTCCGCACCGATCCCGCCAGAACTATACACGACGACTTCGGTCGCCGGAAAGTGATTTCTTAGATACATATCCCTTTTGTGAGTTATAGGCCGGTTACAGCCCGTACCGTGCGTTCAGGTACGTCTCAACCTGTGTAATCTGCGAAGAGCTGAGCACCTGGTTGTAGACGATCAATTCCGCCACGTCGAGAACCACGAACTCTGCATCCGTTGCCCCGTTGTAGCCGATTGAAGTCTGCCCCGCGTTGATGCTGGCAGTCCTGGTACCGCTTCCGGCTGCGGTCTGTGCGATACGGAAGGCATACTCGCCGCCGTTTGAGTTATAGGTAACGTTCGCCTGTACCCACCCGGAGGGCAAGCTGGCACTACTCTCCGCGATCTGGGCGACCTGATCGGAATCTATCCCTATGCAGTTCGTCGTTCCGTTCGCCCAAAATGCCAGAGCACCATGATTCCCGGAAAAAAAGGTTGATTTCGAGCTGGTGTTCGAGTTGTCGAAGACGATGAAGATCGTTGCCGCCAGCAGAGCAAAGGGATTGTTCAGCGAGTAATTCCCGTCTGAGTTCCCCGGGAACGAGAGGGCCGGTTCGCCGTTGATCTGGTTCGTCTCGAACGTTGCGCCGTTCGCCGAGATAGCCGCGTTCTGGTTCGGAGACAGGTCAATGAGCGTCGGCACAGGTGTACCGCTGGTGCCCGAAAGCTGGTCCGACCGAAACCAGAATGCGAGGCCGGGAATCAGCGAAGGCGTGTCGAAGAAGTTCAGGGGCACCATCTTCCACGTATTCGTAGACACGCACACCGCGAGGGCTGCACCGCCGGACAGGATTGAATACTGGCCCGCAGTTCCGGTGCTGGAACCACTGGTAGGGGGAGTGGGAACATATCCGCCGCTACCACCCGGCTGCCAGCTCGGTTCAGCGCCCGGTCCATTCGACGTGAGCACGTCACCGGAAGTACCGGCTGCGAGACGAGTAGGCGTACCAGATGCGCCGCCGATGATGAGGTCACCCTCGTCTGTCATTGGGTTCGACAGCACGCCCGGAACACTGATGGTGATGTTCCCTGATCCGTCGTCTGCAATTGCGACGTTCGTTCCTTGCTCAAGATTGAGAAGGGTCTGCGAACCGTTTGGCGTGCCGTTCGTTTCAAGGGACACGCCGCTACCGCTGGCGATACCACGAACCGTGAAATAGTTCGCGCCGTCATTGAAGACCTGCACGCCCTGATTCGCTGTCAGGGCGAGCGATCCGCTGCCGTCGATAGAGGATGAGATCGGCGCAACGGTCAGAGTGCCTGTTCCGATGTTCGCGATGCACAGTTCGAAGGTCACGCCGAGCCAATCAGGATGTCCGGGCTGTGGAAGTGTGACCGTCACCGCAGACGACGAGTTAAAGAGAACTAACTTGCCGTCGTCCTGCGGTTCGATTGTGTAGTTGCTGGTCTGAGTGTTTACGCGTGCTGCCATTACTCACCTAACAGATGATGCAGCAGCTCATAAACCACCCCCGCGCTGCCATACCATCCAACATGCTTCGCAGTGCTGCCAGCGACGTTCCTGAGGTTCTGAACTGTCTGATTGATTGCATGGGCATCGTTCGTTGCCCGGAGCAAGTCGCCTGAGCGCCCGGCGCCGACAGCATCCTGGAGGCGGCCTGAATCGTAGAGCTTGTTGACGCGAGAGAACAGCTTCCCTGTGTTGACCTTCTCTGGGAGTGGTTTGTTTGCTCCACTCGCCAGCTCAGGGCGCAGTCCTTCTGATGACGCACGGATAGCGCGGTTCAAATCTGCCATCGCCATCGCTTTCTTGTAATCGCCGTTCGCCTGATCCAGGAGCGCACGCGGTACGCCCGCTGCCTCAGCTTCCTGCATTGCCTTTTCGTGCGCGTCTGTCAGCTCGTTCAGCTTCTCAACCCACGCTCCCTCGTCATCCGGGGTTGCGATGCCGTTCAGGTTCGAGAGCTTCTTTTGAACCGCTTTGATCGAATCGGAGAAACGCTGCACGCGCCCGCCGGTCGCATTGTCGAGAGCCTGATACCCAGCCTTTGCCCTGGCTTGCAGGGAGTTCGAGACATCGTTCGCAACATCCCGGATAGAGGCGGCGCTGCTTGGCGCTACGCCGTGCTCCTGTGCGGCCTCGTTGATGATCCGGCGAATGTCACCCTGGAAAGCATCCTGGACGATGCCCGGCTTGACGACACTCTTCAGTGTGTCGAATAGCGCGGGGAGCTCCTTCGCCGAGTTGATAGCGCCAGGGATGACGACATTGCCGACGCCTCCAGCAGCCGCTCCACCAGCGATAGCGCCAGTATCGCCGCCCGACTTTACCGCGCCCTGGGTACCGCCGATGGCTGCGCCTCTGAGCGCCTGAATACCTGCTTTGACTACGGCAGTGAGCCGGGGAGAATTTTCAACCGCTTTTACAATCTTGCCGGTGTTGAGCAATCGTTCGCTGAGTGTGGAGCCTTTCAGCGCCTCGTCTCCTAATAGCCATTCGCCGAGACCTTCCATCATGTTGCCCGTGCCTTGCTCTACGCGAGACACAGTATCAGTGCCGGTGTTCTGTGAATGCTGGTTAAGGAAGTTCTTCGTTGCTGTGAACCATGGGCGTTCATTGTTGGGATCGCCCGATGGGTTCGCCAGCTTCTCAGCGATGCCCATGATGCCCGCGCCGGTTTGCGCGAGACCATGAAGAGCGCCGGTTTCCAAATTGCCGGGCACGTCGATGCTATCGACGCTGGCAACGGGCCTGTTCGAAGCGGTTGACGGTGACGACTGTGCGATTGACGCAAATGGATCACTTGCGCCCGATGGAGTGCTGTTCGCCGGGGCTGGAGTTGCCGGGGCAACTGGGGTTGCTATCGCGGCAAATGGATCGTTGGGTGTGTTGTCCATTACTGAGTCACCTGATAACCGAGCCTAGTTGCCGCCGCTTTAACCTGATCCGCGCTCTGGCCTTTGAACTGAGGGAGCTGCATGGCCTGAGCAAGCGATACAGATTTGCCGTTGGGGTTGTTTGACACGCCTACTGCAACAGGGTTAGTTCCCACCGAAGTGGTTGGCGCCTCGCCAGTTATATGCCAATACGCGGCTGCTGCCTGTGGGGACATCAGAGCCGGGAGACGAACTGCGCCAGATGGCGCACCATTCCGCAGTGTTTGTTCGTAGGATGCGATCTTGCTATCGAGCAGTCGGGCAAGAGAACCGGCACTCGCTTTCACGTTGGCGGGAGTCCATCCGTCAATTTGCGATTGCCACTCCTTGCGCTCGCCCTCAGATACAACTCCGGCTTTATAAGCTCGGCCCAACTCGTCTGTGACGGCGGTCTGGGCAGTCTTCAGGTTAGTCGCGGACTGGTTTCCGAAGAAACGTTCCACTCCGGAGACACCGGGAAGTGTGCTGCCTACGTTCGCATTGTCGTAGATGACTCCCAAGTGTCCGAGAGCCGTGTTGAGAGCCTGCAAACCCTGAGACGATTTACCGGATGTGAAATCCTTCTGCATTGCCTGGTAGGTATGAAATCGCGTGCCGTCATAGTCGGGTGCGTATGCCGTCACCATGTCCGCGAGCGCCTGGCCCTCTTTTGTCCTGGTGTTCGGTGCTTCGGTTCGTCCCTCTGCGATGGCCTTTACGAGCTGCTGTTGTGCAGGCGGGAGACTCTGCAAATAGGCGGTGTTGACGCCGTTCGCGGGATTGCTGCTGCTGATGAGGGAGGGATTGCCTGCGAGGGGTGTGCCGTCTCCTGCGGCCTTCGCTTTGTCAGCCTGTTTCTGCTGTGCGCTGAGGTGGAGGAAGGTCCGCGCCTGCACCTTCGCTTTCGATGAGCTGCTAGGGTCCGCCAGGACCGCAGTAGCCTGATTCTCGTTTGTAATTTGCTCCGGCGTCACTTCGTCGTGGTATGCCTTCAGGATTGCCCAGCCCTTCTGAGGATCGCCGCCACCGAATGCGCCAGCGATGGTCTGCGCCGCATTGGTATCAGGATTGGGAACGAACTGTTTTGGGTTGTTCGGACTGGGCCTCGATGGAGCGGCCATCTGCTGAAGGCTCTCGTACAGGTCCATCCCGTGCTGATCTGAGTGCGAGACGTACTTCTGGAACTTGCCCAGGGCATTGTTCAGCACCGGGCCGCTGTCTTTATCGTTCAGCAAATCCTGAACACTCGGAATGGATTTCGCCAGCGCCTGATTGTCCTTGTCACCAGAGCGTGCGAGCGCATCGGACACGGCAGAGAAATCGCTCTTCATCAGGCCGATTGTCTGCACGCGCTGATTCGCCTGGGCAATCATGTAGCCAGGAACCATGACGCCACCAGGAACGTTACCGCCGGTTTTGTATGCCTGGAATCCAGGCACTCCGGCGTCAGCGAACGCCTTTGCCTGTTCCGAAGTCAGAGGGACTTTTGCGGCGGGGTTCGCGATGATGGAGAACGTCTGCTCATATCGCCCGTTGATGTTTGTGAAGCCGTCAGGTACGGCAATCTGCGCCGTTGCGTTGTACTTCCCGGACTGGATACCAGCCTGAAGAGCATCCTGACTAACATGCGATTCAGTTATAGCGTCAGCGTCCTGGTAGTCGCTTAGAAGCTGGGCGTTTTGCGTGACAGCATCTTTCAAAGATTCGACGCCATAACGCTCGCTCTGGGCAGTATTGAGAATCGTTCGGCTGTTCACCTCGAATGCGTTGGCCTTGCGGACAAGCGCCTGCGTCTGATTTTGGTATTGCTGCTGGGCCTGTTGTTCCTGCTGCTGCTGGGCCTGCTGCTGTTGGGCCTGAACCTGCGTGAATCCAGCTTCGCCAGCTCGTCCTGTCGCGCCCGGACCGCGTTGCGACAAACCGGCAAGTGAGCCACTGATCGCTTCGAGAGCAATCGCCATGCCGATGTCGCGTGAAGACAACGGCACAGGGACAGGCTTTGAGGCGCCGGTCTGTGGATCAATGACCGTGGAGAAGCGAGGGCCACCGGCAAGCGCTTCGGCGACCTGGCGAAGGATGCTAGCTTTTTGCACGCTGGGGTGAACCGGCGCCGGTGCGTTGGTGACGGTACCGTTGCCAGAGGGCTGCGCTGGCTGTGGCTGCTGCGTAGTCCGTGAAGGCTGTGAAGGCTGCCCTGGTGTCTGCGTGGCCGGTGCTGGCGTGGTCGTAACGGGCTGCGGGTTCGGCTGTGCAGGTTGGGGAGTGGATGGAACTGTGACGGACGCATCCTGCGCCATCGGCTGCTGGTTAGGCGGCTGTGCGTTCGATGGGTCGGGCATGGGGAGAGCTGACATACTTTATTCCTTAGTGAAAATGGAGGTGCGGTCCCGCTGACCGTGATGGAGCACGGGACAAGACGGGACCGCAATGGCTCGGAAGTGAGACGAGCCGTTAGTTAACTGGCGCTAGACAAAGCGCTCTTCACTGCTGCAAACAATGATTCTCCTAGTTCGGCAAACTGGGCTTCTGTCGGCTCAGCCTGGAGGCATTGCTTAATTGCGGCAATCAGACGCTCGGTATCGGTGGGTTGCTTATCTTCGTTCATCACTCAATACCGTGAAGAGTTCCGAGACTGAACCCAGGACCGGAAACGCACGCCGATACTCGGTGCTGGACATCCTATCGACCTCACGCTGAGTGAACGTTCGTTCTTGCCCGGTCGCAAAATCGCGGCCTACGTAGGTCTTCGGTCTACTCGGCGCTTTCGGTACCGGCTCAACCGTCAGATTGACACGTCGTGGTCGCTCTTCGGGCGCCGATAGGGGCGCCGGGTGCTTCTCAAGAATGCCCAAATTCTTGAGCCTCTCGAACGCGGCCTTCAGCATCGCGGCATCGAAGATGCGTACGCCATTTCTGTCGAAGTAGGCGGTCAGCTTGTCAGAGTTCGCCGGAGTTTTGTACTCTGCAAACTCCGGGGTAGTCGAGATGAATTTCTCTACCTCACGCACATTGTGTGCGCTCGCCTCTTTCGTCGGCATCGCAGCCGTCAGAAGCTCCGGCGTCACAAACAGTTTCGGGTCCGGTGCTTCCTGGACCGCCTGAGACCAATAGGCCCGGAGTTTCTCTTCGCGCTCGCGCTGTACAGATTCTGCTGCTTCCCGCCGTTCGGCGGCGCGGCGCTCGGCCTCCAAAAGCGGGCGCTCGGCTTCGCGCTGCTCGGCTTCTTGCTCTTCCCGATACTGACGCAAGCTCTGTCTTTCGCGTTCCGTCATCACAGGCGGCGCCGGTTTCGGTGCATACCTGTCCGGGCGCTCGTAGCCATCGGCCTCGGCTGCCATGCGTCGTTCGCTGGTCTCGCGCTCTTCTGCAAGGCGTTCGGCTTCACGGTTGGCGATCTGCTGTCGCGTCTCGCTCAGAAGGTCACGGCTGTGAGTCTTTGCGGGCTTGCCGCACCCGGAGAACTTACAGCGGGCGGACTCGTTGCGGAGCTGCGTGTGTGTAACAACCTGGAGAGTATTGCATACGTCGCACTTGACTTCGTACTTCGGCTCAGGGCGCCGCGAGATCATCTGCTGGACTTTCAGATGGCCCACCCCCTGACCGGGTAGAAACTCAGCCAGGCCATTCATAACTCTAGTTGTCGCCATCTATCCTCCTGTTCTCCCAAACTCCGCCGTTATTGAATGCGGCTGTCAAGGTTCGTTTGACCGCGAAAAAACATTCGATCAAGTTGCGGGCGTCGGCAATCGCAAAGTCGCCCGCGAAGTATCGGCGCTCTATCTCGGCGCATTCTCCGCCCTCGTCCGCAAAGAGAAAAGTCTCCCCGCGACGGTTACGCTCCACGAAGGTCTTAAGATGGCTGGATGGCCCAAAGCAGTAACGCAGGCAGGCTGCTGCACCTTGGCTTTTTGTGCGATAGAGATTCACGCAACCCCTGCCGCTTCAGGCTTCTTGTTATAACAGCGCAGGCTGCGGAAATACTCCCATGGTTCCAGGCCGGAGCGGCGAAAGGCCGCACTCAGGATTCGCAGCATCTTTGCTATAGTCGGGCCTATGGTCGCTCGCTCGCCTTTCAGGAAATGCTGCCAGGATGCGTTGAGTTCTAATTCATCTTCACGACCGGCGAACGCCTTGCGGATACAGTTCTCCACGTCGATCTTGTAGTGCCCAATAGTCGGTGTCCACCTGGGCGAGCGGTCGGATTGCTCCCACGCTACGGAGACAATATGCGAAGTATTCAGACAGTTTTCATAGGTTCGGGCGACGTTCGATACGGTCTCCCATTGCAGCGCCAGAAGTTCACGCGCTGTCAGATTGCGCCTGACTTCAGACGCTTGGTTGAATTTCATTCATTTCACTGTGATTTATTCACCAGCCATCACAGGCGCAAAGTAGAGACGAAGTGGTCGATTGCTCACTTCTCGCTGCTCATCTTGCTGTCTGTTCTGCGCTGGCCCGTCCGCCGGATTGGTCATCGGTGCGTATTTATACGCTGGCCCTTCAATGTGGCTCTGGTGGGAACGCCGGGACGGATTATTTAGACAGGGGTTGTGGGCTGCGTTCGGTGGTCCGAATCTTTGCTCTCTGCCTATGTGTATAGGGCGCCGGATGGAGCCGCTATGCAGATTTTTTAGGACATTTCCGCGTCTTTGGCTCACGCCTGCATATAAGCCTGGTTTTCCTCGAACTTATCCTCTGTGCCATCGCGAGGAGATTCGATTACGAACCCATCATCGTAGCTCCTTCCAAGTTGTTCTGCGTCTATTTCGGCTGCCAGTCGTTGGTTCCCTCGGACCATGCGCCGTCTGATCGTCATGGCCTCATACTTCGCAATCTTTGCTAGCCAGGCTATAGGCCGTGCTCCGGGGTCCAGCAGTTGGCTCAGATGAAGGAGTGCCCAAATCCACACCTGCTGCTCTGCATCGTCGCGTGCGCTCTCGGTGTCTCCACGCCCTCCATACCCGGCGAACACATAGTTAATAGCATCGCGAACTGTCTTTTGGCAGGTGTGCTTGATTCCGTGGAAGCCCAGGACGGGCAACAATAAGGCCGTCACCCATTCACGAAAACCCGCGTCCGTGGGTGGTCCGCTGTAATCGTCCAGGTGCCCGGCAACACTCTCTATGATCTTGGCTGCCTCATCGAATGTCGTGCGTGGGTCTGATTGCGTGAGTTCTTCGATGTAGCTGAAGTTGCGAAGATATAGCCGTTCGAGGGCTGCGCGTCGTTCTATGTTGTTCTGTTCGTCTGCCATTGACCCTACTCAGTGATCTTATTGCGCTTCGCTAGGTACGAAATCCCATCGGCGAAGGTCGGAGTCGGATTGGCAGCCAACAGCTCGTGCAGGTCTGCAACTCTGTCCGGGTCTGGCTGGAATACGACGCTGAGGTACGCATCCCAGAACTCTTCGGGCTTTCGTTTGGACAACTTTGTCAGGCGCCTACGGACGTTCCGCCAATAAGCCGAAATATTCGGTAGCTGGTTGAGGGCGTCCGCGATTTCTTGGGCGGGAGTTAGCGGTGCAACGGCTCGGTTCCGCAATGCGTGTATCGCCACTTCAGTCATGCGCTATTCCTCTCTCGTGGGGCGTTATTGAAAACGTATCTTCCCTCACGCTCGTTTTTCATGATGCCCGATATGTATCGACCGAGCTGTTCATCGTTCATCGGCTCTCTCTGGATTTTGCGGGCGCCACGATTGAAGGCATACACCGCTGTGTCTTCGGGCGACATAGAAGCCCATGTCAAGAACTGAAGACGGTCCGGGCAGGCATGGAGCGGAAACAGACCTTTCCATAGCGTCTCCAGGTTCGCTGCCACTTCAAGCTGTTGCGAGGCTTTGACTCTGAGTGAGTTCATTTGTTCCTTTCGGTACAAGCGTGGCCTGTCGAGTTCGTTCCCGATAAGCTCTTTCGATCTTCGGCCAAATGCAGACCATGTGATACACGCTCATCCGCGCCCTGTTCTTAAGGTCTGGGTCCATGAACGCGAAGCCCATCATGTGATAGGCCAGGTTCACATCTCCACCGCACTTCGTGAGAATGCGTTGGGCGCTGGAATACTGACGGGGAACCCATTGTTTCGGGAACTTCCGGCGCCCGATCTGGTGCAACTCCTTGACGTACTCCTGCACAAGGGCTTTTGCTTCTGGCGTGATTTTGTCCCGAACCGGTTGAGCTGCCGGAAACTTGTCGATGTTGACAGCGATTGCCTTGCTACGGCCCGGGCCACGACTGCCCAATGTGATCCACCCAGCGCGTTGCAATCGGTCGAGTGATTCAGGAACGGTCTTCCGTTCGACGCATACTCGTTCGGCAATGGTTTGGTGACTGTCGAAGATGGCGTGATCGCCGCTTCTGCGAAGCAGAAGACAACTCATCACTGAAAGATCGACTGGAAGTAGATATGAGGGCTTCGCCTCGGAAAAGAACATCCGTTGCAGGATGTCGACGAGGACGTGATCGTCCAGGAGGGGTGCAGTATTCATTTTCTCATTTCTGCCCATAAGGGCGTATTGGTGCGCCAGGCGGTACCGTTCCGACTCCCTGGTAGGAGTTTTCCTGGAGGTTCACCTGTACGGAAAACGGACAAGTGAGCCGCAACGGAGATTAGCTTCGCTCTGATAACGCGCCCGCCATCATTCACTGTGTCTGCGGCATTCTTCCGAGGCTGGTGTTGGCTTTCCTCGGCTCTTGCGTGTCTTCGACAGTCAATCCTCTTGCTATCGAGATGCCTGATTCACTTTGTCAGAGAAGCCGTCTTCGACCGCATGGGGCACTTCTTACCCTGCGTAAGAATGCCTCCTACTGTTATTACAGTATTGTGTCCGTTTTTCGGATAGGTTAGACCTGTACGAAAAGGGTACAGGTGGACTTCTTGGTAAGTGTTCACCAAGAAGTCCTGCTCTTCTTGTCTGGGTGGCGCACGTAAGCGCCGATACATAAAAACCCGCCTGGCGGCGGGTGAGCGGAGAACATGAAGGCCAATCCGAATTTGTTCTACTGCCTCTATTATAAATTGCTTGTCAATAGATTTCGCACTCGAAGTGGCCTCGGACCCGCATAAATGCTGGCGAATTTATTTTTGGCCAGAGACAGCGAAAAGGTGATCTCTCGCTTCGTCCTTCGTCACCATACGTCGGCGAGGGTCTTTGGTGGCCTCTCTACTGGAACTTCGCCCGCGCTCGTCCACTTCGTTGCCGTCGGCAGTTGAACCTTCTCCAGCATTTTCTCTGCTGTGTAACCGTTCATGCGGTAGAAGTTTCGCGAATGTAGCTGGTCCAGTACGTACTGGCACGCGGCCAGTTTTTCCAGACGATGCGCCGAATCAGCCACCACAACACCCAATACCTCCTGGAACTGGCGTCGCTCACGAACATGCTTACGAGCCTGCACGGTGGTGGGACCATCGGGGTTCCAGCCGTGCGCCTCGTTCCAAATCCTCCGGTAACTCAGGACATGGGAGTCGAGCTGCACACGGTTGGCGGGTGGCGCTGTACGCAGCTTGAGAACTTCCGCGTCGTCATCTGCGGGCACTGGCACCGCGTCCACCAGCTCTGCAATGTAACGCGCTGCGGCAACGTGGCGCGTAGTGATATTTGTCCCCTCATCGGCAACGATCTGCCGGAGGTCTTCAAGTTTTTCAGTAATCATCGTGTCCTTATTCGGTGCTACCCGTTGTTCCTGCTCTCGCGTTCAGCCTTAATCCGCGTCAGAAAGCTGTCCAGGCTTTCCTGTGGCGATTCGGCTGCCTGGGCTACCGCTGCGGGCTGTGCCGCGCTCTGCGGGGCTTCTGCAGCTCTTCTGCGTTGCTCGTACTGTGCGAGCGTTCGGTCGTTTCGGTCGTAAACCGCGATGAGCGATTCAACTGCCGTCATCCTGATCTTGTCGGACCTGGTATCGTCGGCAATGACCGCTTTGAGAAACCTAACTGTCTCCGCGAACCGCTTCCGTCCTAGTCTTCGTGCTCCTGGCATGATTTCTTACCTCTACTTGTTTAGGGCGCCAGATGGTCCCTTAACGCATATTTTTTGTAACAATTCGTGGTCCCTGTGCGGTCCCATGTATGTGGGGGAGGACGTAATCCGAGTTACGGGAGTCCCAAAGCATATCGCAGTACGCTGGGCGCGCAGGGACCGTATAGGGGACCCCTTTTCATCGGGATCGGTTCGACTTCGGGTTAGGCCGCGCCGCTCTGCGCGATGGTCGATGGGGTGGGCGGACTTCCCCCGGCATGGGTCAAACGGGAGATTCCTTAGGAGGACCCGTAAGGACCCTGCGCGAACGCAGCGACGGCGCCGAGCTGGCGCGACACAGCGGTGCTCAGCTCCTGCGTGATCCGGGCGCCGTGTGAGGGCCTAGCAGCGGTGTGACACGCTGACGGATGGTCGGTGGTCACCGTCCGTGGAGGTAATCCGCGCCTATGTGAACTGTCAGGAAGGTGTACTTTGTGACGGTTCTTGGGTTGGGTCGTAAGCCATTGAAATCTGGTTGTCAACAAGGTCCAAATTAATTGTTGACAGAGAATCCACAAAGGTCTAGAGTATCTTGTATGGAGGCGTGAGTCATGGTCGCAGCAAAGGGTGGGCAGCGCGTTGGGTATATCAGGGTCAGCAGTGCGGATCAGAACACGGCGCGGCAGTTGGATGGTATCGCACTGGACGAGCGGTTTGAGGACAAGGCGTCGGGCAAGGATACGAACCGGCCCGCGTTGCAGGCAGCGCTGAGGCACGTTCGCAAAGGTGATGTGCTGGTCGTTCACAGCATGGATCGGTTGGCGCGTTCGCTCTCCGACCTACTCGCCCTCGTGAAGGAACTGACAGGGCGTGGCGTAGCTGTGGAGTTCGTAAAGGAAGGGCAGACATTCACCGGCGATGACACTCCCATTGCGAAGATGATGCTTGGCGTCATGGGGAGTGCCGCCGAGTTCGAGCGCGACATGATCCGAGCACGCCAGCGTGAGGGCATTGCGGCGGCAAAGGCGCGTGGGAAGCATCTGGGCAGGACAGCCATCCTGAAGCCCGCACAGGTTAAGGAGCTTCGTCGGCGCGTGGCTGCTGGTGAGGACAAGGCGACAATCGCTCAGGAGTTCGGCATCAGCCGGGCGAGTGTCTACAACTACGCATCGTCCTGAACCCTTTGGCCTGATACACACCCATGCCCTCGCTTCGGCGGGGGCTTTTCATTGCGTGCAACTCCTAACGTATTAGGAGATAAGGTGGATATGGTTTCTTGTATGGGATTCCAACATGTGTAGCCTGGAAAGTCCTGATAACCGGGAGACGGGCGGGATTCGGCCTGGTGCGGGCGTTAAAAGAAGTGGGCGGATTGGGGTGTGACGTATCTGATACCCAACTCCGCATCGTACCCCCTTTTCCTGAACCATTCGGAATACGCTGGGCGTATGTCGAAGGCGAAGCCTAACCCCTTTTGCCCGGTTGCCCTGTGTCGGACGAGGACGGCGCATACCGATGACCCTGTAGTTGCGGGCCTCATGAAAGTGTTTTCCGTGCCCGCGAACCTCGCGAAGTCGTCATTGGGCGCAATGGTCGATCTTCGCGAATCCGTCTTTGCTGACATACAGGCCACGAGGCACTTTGCATGGATGACGCGAATCAGACTTGTGGAGGAGATTTACTTCAAAGCTCTTTACTGCGTCTTCTTTGCGACGGCTGACGAGTTGCCACACATCTTTTCGGGCGCGATGCCAAACAGCGTTCTGCCCATGTACCGCAAGGTGAACGAAGTCATCCTTGAGGGTAGAGGTCAATGGGAAGTACAACAGTCGGGGCTTACATCAGGCCAATTCACACCGCTAGGCATCATGCACAGCTCAGCCCACGCTTCCTATGCCGCGATGATGACCGCGATCAGCTATGCGAGGATGCCCCAGGCAAGCACGCAGCTCGATAACTTCGTGAAGCACATTGACAACTACTGCGTCAGGTTGGACTACATGCACAAGATGTTTAATGCGGGCAGGGATAAACAAATTGTGCTTGATGCGTTGACTTCGATGCATAGGTAGCTTAAGTCGTGGTTACTTTCTGGTGATTCAGGACACCAGAACCTGTGACAAAACAATATTCCCAATAATATTGCCCCTGTCACATCACCCGCGATTCTCTTTGACTTGGCACGCGGCGCCACGTCTTTGACAAATCCAGACGAAAGAGCCATCGACACATTGTTATGCATAACCTTACACTTCTCTCAATGCCATTCGTCAGGACAAAGCGAATCAAGGGCATTCTGTACTACTACCTTGTCGAGGGGTACAGGACACCGGAGGTCCACCAGCGGGTGCTCGGTCATAACTCTAACCTGAAAGGAATGTCGTCCATGAAAGTTCTCTCGTTTCCTGCCAAGCCAGCTATCGAAGTTGGGGACGAAGTGATTGCCCGCGTAATCGGGCACGATATGGAATACCTCGCGTTGCTGGAGCTTGCGGATCGTGCAGGTGTTACGACTTCTGAGATGCTCCAGCATCTCGTCCGGCAGACCTATAACATCCAGTTCGACGCATCGGCGTCGCACCTACGGGCTTGCATCGCAGAGTCGAAGCGGGACGCGGCGACTTGGGGGACGATGGTTTAGGGTACAGGGCGTAAACGGTACGCAGTGCGGGGCCGGAGCAGAATCCGGCCCTTTTCCGTTTTCGGTTCAGCCGTCATGTGTTGTCGAGCAGATTGGTTAGGAATGGGAACTCGCGACAGCAAAGCGCGTCGATCTGCTGCCGGAGAACGTGGTGGGTGGACTTGTCATGGGTCGCAAGGGCCAGGTAATAGTTCTCGCCGTTGTGCTTTGCGAAGACTATCCATTCCCCCGTGATCTTGTCGGCTGCCTCAAGGCGTTTCCAATTTCCCTCAACCACATCCATCACTATCGGCTTCACGTCTTCGGGACTCATGTAGCGCATTTCTCCCGCAGCTTCAGCCTCCCGAATCTTCTGCTGGAAGAAGGGAATCCCAAACTCCCTCAGTCCATGCTGAACATTTAACGCAGTAGACCTCAAACTGGGTTGCAGATAGTGCTTGTGCCAAAGCCCTTTCAGAGGTGGATGGCGATTCTGAATCGGAGGCTTGAGACCATTAGTCGCGCCGCGTTCGAGTGATTCAATCTCCTGTTTGAGCCGGAAGGGATTTAATCTGCCCGCTTTAAATTCTCCGAAAATGGAAAGCGTAAACAGTGCACTATGGCGCCTCGGCGCGATGTCATCCAAGCCGACCATCCGAACAAGCGCCTCGATTTCCTCCAGGACGTGGCTATTCACGGGATTCACGCTCAGCTTCCATTTGCGCCGGGACTCTCCCATCTCACATCCCCATTCCCTTTCTTGCCGCCTCGGTCGCGACGTTGACCATGATTTTCGTCAGCACATCAGCCGCCGTTGGCCCGATCCTCTTCATGAAGTTCCTGAACCGATGGGCGGCAACTTCGGTCCGGGGCGTGTCTGCGGTAAGGTCGGTGAACGTTTCCTTCAGCTTTAGCTTCTCAGCTTCGCTGAGTTCCAGTTCGTCCGTGAACTCGTTCGCAGCGTTGATCGCCATCACGGTCCAGGGAAATGGCGCCCCACAGACAGAACAGAAGGAAGGCCGGTCGGAGAAGAGTTGCCGAATCACAATCGGAGAGTGGCAGTTCTCACACTCACGGACACTCTTCGCGCCGCACTCCGAACAGAATTGTAGGCGTGCGTTAACGACTGGCCACTCGTCATCATCGTCCATCTCTCCTTGCGGTTCATGGTCGAGAAAGTGACCGTTTAGGCAATAGGTCGCACGTCCCATCTCATCGATCAATCTACCGCACGACGGACGGAATAGATCGCCGAAAAGCGCCATCGGTGGGAAACGGCTACCGTCGTTTCTCAGAATCTTGGCTCAGCGCGTACGGAGAGACTTGCTCTCTAGACCGCCCTCTAAAGGCTTAGTAAGGTTTTTCCTGCTTAGTAAGGTTTTCCGGGGGAATATGGGCAATTCAGGCGAATGTGGCGAATCGGGCGACTCGCTAAGCCATTTTAAACCTACAACTTACTGATTCTAAAGGATTATGGCGGAGAGACAGGGATTCGAACCCTGGATACCTTGCGGTATACACGCTTTCCAAGCGTGCGCCTTCAGCCACTCGGCCATCTCTCCGCGGTCCGGTCGCTACCTCGAATCTACCATAGCCCCATCCCCCGCGCTGCCCGTGCCCGCCCGCAGGCAGAGTCCACTTGCAGCCGCCCCCCGCCCCTGCCCGACCCCACCCCAGACCCCGCAACCTGGGTGCCGTACAATGACCCATCCCCATGCCGTCCGAGAACGAAATCCAGGCAGGCGCGTCCGAAGTCCCGAGGCCCGAAATCCCGTCCTCCGCAACCCAGGTCTTCGAGCAGCACGCCCACCCCTCGCATCTCGGCGAAGAGCTCCGCGCCCTGCTCTCCCTCGCCATCCCCGTCGTGCTCTCCGAACTCGGCTGGATGACCATGACCATCGTCGACCTCATCATGGTCGGCCGCCTCGGCCCCGACGCCATCGGCGCCGTCGGCCTCGGCAACGCCATCTACTACGCGCCCTCGCTCTTCGGCATCGGCCTGCTGCTCGGCCTCGATACCCTGGTCTCGCAATCCTGGGGCGCGCGCCGCTTCGACGACTGCCACCGCTCCCTCGCCCAGGCCATGTACATCGCGCTCGCCTTCACGCCCCTGCTCATGCTCTTCATGCTCGCGGCGCAATCGATCTTCACCGGCCGCGGCGTCGATCCCACCGTCGCCACGCTCACCCGCTCCTACGTCCTCATCCTCAACTGGGGCACCCTCCCCCTGCTCGTCTACGGCGGATTCCGCCGTTATCTCCAGGGAGTCGGCCGCGTCCGCCCTGTTACCTTCGCGCTCATCAGCGCCAACCTCGTCAACCTTGCCGGCAACTGGATCTTCATCTACGGCCACTTCGGCATGCCGGCGCTCGGCGTGCGCGGCTCGGCCCTCTCCACCGTGCTTCGCCCGCGTTTACATGGCCGCCGTGCTGGTCTATGCCGCGTGGGCGCACGAAGGCCGCCGCGGCCACGCGCTCTTCGCCCACTGGCCCGGGCCGGACTGGACTCGCATCCGCGCCCTGCTGCGGCTCGGCCTGCCCGCCGCCTCCCAGGTGGTTCTTGAAGTCGCCGCCTTCGGTGCCGCCACCGTCATGGCCGCCGCACCTCAATCCCATTGCGCTCGCCACTCACGAGATTGTCCTCAGCTGCGCCGCCTACACCTATATGGTCCCGCTGGGCATCTCCGCCGCCGCCGCCGTCGCCGTCGGCCACGCCATCGGCGCCGGCAATCCCGCCCGCGCTCGCCGCGCCGGCTGGCTCTCCATCGCTATCGGTGCCGGCTTCATGGCCCTCATGGCCATCCTCCTGCTCACCATCCCGCGTCCCATCATCCATATCTGGACCCGCGACTCCAGCGTCCTCGCCCTCGGCGCGCACATCCTCGCCATCGTCGCCGGCTTCCAGATCTTCGACGGCATCCAGACCGTCTCCACCGGCGCCCTGCGCGGCCTCGGCGAAACCCGCTTCCCCATGCTCATGAACCTGACCGGCTACTGGATCCTCGGCCTGCCCCTGGGCGCCATGCTCTGTTTTGAATTGAAGTGGGGACTCTCCGGCCTCTGGACCGGCCTCACCCTCGCGCTGATCATCATCGCCGTCTGGCTCTGCCTGCGCTGGCTCAAAGATTCAGGCAAGCTTCTCGCCACACCGCACCTCGCAGGATGACCCGGAACCCCAACTCGTCCGAGCTTTAACTCGGCAGTAAACGGGTGAAGAGCACGCAGACGGGCCGAAGCCGCCCGAATTGTGCGCGCGCCGTATCTTGTCCCGCGCCAGCCGGACGATGGTGAAAGCTCCGGCCTTCACGCCGGAGAACATCGCGTCCACTGAAGGGGCTTTGAGCCCCGGGCCCTCCTTCTACCGTGGAAACAGGACCGCGATCCGCCCCACGCAACTTGCCATCGATGGTGTTGCAGAGGCTCACCAGATACGCCGCACACCATACGCGTCAAACGCTTTTTCGTTGCTGACGATCGGTAGATTCTCCGCCTGAGCCTGTGCGATCAGCATGCGATCAAAAGGATCCTTATGCGGTCCGGGCAAAAGGCCGCCGCGAACGCCGTGATCTGCCGCAATGCCCAGCAGCTGAAATCCTTCCCGCTCCATCTGCCCACCGAAGTCCGAAACCAGATCGGAATGCTGTCGGCAATCGGCCCAGCCGCACCTCCGTCGCGATCTCCCACGCCGATGCGGCGCTCACCACCACGATGTTCGTGGTTTCCGCAATCGCCCTGCGCGCCGGCCTGGTCAGCGCCGGATCGTCGGCCAGCCACCACAGCAATGCGTGAGTATCGAGCAGAACGCGCACCCCGGTTACTCCCAGCGTGCCAGTTCGTCCGCCGGCAGCGGCTCAAAAAACTCCGGCCCCACCTGCAGCCTGCCCTTCAGCGATCCCGGCTGACGCCTGCCCCGCATCTCGCCTATCGGAACCAGCCGAGCGACCGGCTTCGATCCCCGGGCAATCACCACTTCCTCGCCTTCCGAGACTTTTTGAATCAGGCGCGACAGGTTGGTCTTGGCTTCGTGAATGGTGACGGTGCTCATGCGCGGCCTCTTAGCTAATCCATATTAGCTAACTGCAATCCGGCACGCAGAATCCGCCGCGCTCCGAGCCGTGGCCGGCCCGTGCGAGCAGCCTTACTTCTTTCCGCCGCTCTTCTTCGCCGATTTCTTCAGCAACTGATTCAGCGAGGTCTTTTCCAGCTCTTCGCGCAGCGCATCTTCCGCATCGCGAAACACCCGCTTCAGCGCCGAACTCACCTTCGCCGAATCCGTTCCCGGAAACGCCGCGGTGTGAAACAGCTCTCCTCCGTCGAGTGCCTCGTAGATGTCTGCCAGCGTGATCGCCTTGGCCGGCTTGGCCAGCTTCGATCCCCCATGCGGACCCTTCTGGCTGTCCAGCAACCCGGCTTGGTGCAGCAGCGAAAATACGCGGCGAATGACGACGGGATTGATCCCCAGTTTGCCCGCGACGTCGTCCGAGGTCTGCAGAACATCCGGTTCGTCGGCGAGCAGCACCAGAGCGTGTACCCCGGTAGCGAATCGGGTATTAGCGGCCATGCTTCAACCTACCACGGTTTCCCACGAGGAAAAATAAAACTCTGTGACGAATCATCTGTAACAATTCACGTTCCCTGTGCCCATTCCTCCACCGTTGTCCCTCATGTAATCTCCAATTCAGGCAAATCCGGGAGACCCACTTTGCGCATCCTTTTCGTCGGCGACATCTTCGGCAGCGCGGGCCGCCGCATCGTTCGCGAACATATCGGCCACATCGTTGCCGGACGCAGCATCGACCTCGTCATCATGAACGCTGAAAACGCCGCCGGCGGATTCGGCCTCACCCCCGGCCTCGCCGGCGACCTCTTCGACCTGGGCGCGCACGTCCTCACCACCGGCAATCACGTCTGGGACAAGAAAGAGATTATCGACTATCTCAACTCCGTCCCCGCCGACAGCCATGAACGCCCGCGCCGCGTCATCCGCCCGGCTAACTACGCGCCCGGTACCCCCGGCTACGGCTTCTATCAGGGAGCCCTGCCCTCCGGCCAGGAATACGCCGTCATCAACCTCCAGGGCCGTGTCTTTATGCCCGGCAATGACGATCCCTTCCGCACCGCCGACCGCCTGCTCCAGAACATCACCGCCAAAGTCATCCTGGTTGACTTCCACGCCGAAGCCACCTCTGAGAAAGCCGCGCTCGGCTGGTATCTCGATGGCCGCGTGACTGCCGTGATCGGCACCCACACCCACATCCCCACTGCCGACAACCGCGTCCTCCCCGGCGGCACCGCCTATCAGACGGACGTAGGCATGAGCGGTCCCTGGGACTCGGTCATTGGCGTCGAGAAGCAGTTTGTCCTTGAACGCTTCCTCACCGGCATGCCCAACAAATTCGAAGCCGCCAAAGGCGACCCCCGCATGGCCGCCCTGCTCATCGAATGCGACGGAGCCACCGGCCGCGCCTTCACCGCCGAACGCCTCCTGCTGGGCGAGTAACCCCTGTCGGCAAACCGGGTGTCTGCGCCTCAACGACTATCCCCCTCTGCTGCGACAATAGAAGCAGAGGGAAAGCCGTTGTCCATCCAGACCCCTGAAGAACTCGCCGCCCTGCGCGCCGCCGGTCGCATCGTCCGCCTCATGCTCAACGCCATGAAAGCCGCCGCCCGCTCCGGCGTCACCACCGCCGAACTCGACCAGATCGGCGGCGACGTCATGCGCGAGCACGGCGCCCGCTCCGCGCCCACCCTTGTCTACCAGTTCCCCGGAGTCAACTGCATCAGCGTCAACGACGAAATCGTGCACGGCATCCCTTCGAGCCGCCGCCTCCGCAACGGCGATCTGCTCAAGCTCGATGTCACCATCGAGAAGGACGGCTTCATGGCCGACGCCGCCGAGACCGTCATCGTCGGCCCGCGCATCACCGAATCCGCCATCGGCAGCCGCCTCGCCGTCTGCGCCCGCCGCGCCTTCGAACAGGCCATGCACGTCGCTCGCGCCGGTAACCGCGTCCGCGACATCGGCCGCGCCGTCGAGCAGGAAGTCAACGCCGCCGGCTTCCACGTCATCCGCGACCTCTGCGGCCACGGCATCGGCCGCACCATCCACGAGAAGCCCAGCATCCCCAACTGGCCCGACCCCTCTGCCGGCGACCTGCTCACCGAAGGCCTGGTGATCACCGTCGAGCCCATCATCGCCAGCCGCTCCGGCCGCTCCGTCCTCGCCCGCGATGGCTGGACCGTCCGCACCGCCGACCGCGGCCTGGCCGCCCACTACGAGCACACCCTCGTCATCACCAGGGACGAACCCATGCTCCTCACCTCCGCCTGAGGACTCGCCGTCCTGGCAACGGCCCAGCGCCCTGCTGTCTCTGTCCGAAACCCGCCACTTTTGCATTCGCAACCTTTCAGTTGCATTTCTCCCAAACCGGCGTATCCTGCAACCTGGAGGTTGCCTATGGATTCCGCCCGCACGCCCGACCGCATCGAAAAGCGCATCGAACTCCACGCCCCCGTCTCCCGCGTCTGGCGCGCCCTCACCGACTACCGCGAATTCGGCGAATGGTTCCGCGTCAAACTGGAAGGCCCCTTCGAGGCCGGCGAGGAATCCCGCGGCCAGATCACCTGGCCCGGCTACGAACACCTCACCTGGCGCGCCGTCATCCAGGAGATCGAGCCCGAGCAGTACTTCGCCTTCACCTGGCATCCCTACGCCGTCGACCCCGCCGTCGACTACAGCGAAGAGACACCCACTCTCGTCGAGTTTCGCCTCGAGCCAACCGCTGCCGGCACCCTGCTCACCGTCACCGAGTCCGGCTTCAGCGACCTGCCCGACGACCGCCGTGCCGAGGCCTTTCTCCGCAACGACGGCGGCTGGGCCCAGCAGATGAAAAACATCGAGGAGTATGTCGCGCAAAAAGCAATCGCCTAAGCGAGCCGGGAAAAAGAGCGGGGTAGCCCATGTCTCGACCTATGTCCCGATCCGGAGACATGGGTTACCCAAAGCGGCCAGTACCTTTGCCGCCCTCGGCGACTCGACCCGCCTTTCCCTGCTCACGCAGCTCAGCCGGGGACAGCGCTGCTCCATCGCCCAGCTCACCCACGGCTCGCACCTCACCCGCCAGGCCATCACCAAGCATCTGCGCGTGCTTGAACGCGCCCGCATCGTCCGCTGCGTGCGTTCCGGCCGCGAACGTCTCTTCGAATTCGATCCCCAGCCTGTCCACGCCCTCCGCGACTACCTCACCCACATCTCCGCCGAGTGGGATCAGGCATTATCCCGTCTCCAATCCCTCGTCGAATCAGGCGACTGAATCCGGGTGCCCCATAACCGGGCCTGGGCGCGGTCGAAAGCCTGGCCTGAGCGCAACCGAAGGCGCCCTCGACGATTCCTCGTTCATCGATCCAGTCTCGGGCTTTTCACCACGGAACGCGGCGTTGTTGTCTGCATCACTCGAAAAAAATGTCAAGCCCCCGCGCCGCAATCATTTTTCCACGCGCAGACAACAAAGCACTTACCACTTATCCGGTCCAAAGATAGTTGGCAGTGAAATAAGCTCGATTTGTTATACTGAACTTAGATAGAGAAACAGCAAGCCTCGCCCTGCGCGAGGCTTTTCTTATGGACGAATGGAACTGATAGCTTTGTGGCTTCGGCTTACCGCGGGAGCCCCGCTTCGTGGGCGGGTCTCCTCGGTTGGTGCTCAGAGCTTTCCGGGTTGATGAGACCGGTTCCAGCCAGTTGTCGAACTCGCCAACACCCGCTAAGTCCTGCGAAATCAATTACCGGCCAGGCAAGGAGGGAGGGGGTACCCCGGCTAAGAGCCAGAATCGCCGGCGCTCTGCGGCTTGAGCAGCGGAAACAGAATGACATCCCGAATCGACCGCGCCCCGGTCAGGATCATGGTCAGCCGATCGATCCCGATTCCCTCCCCTGCCGTCGGCGGCAGCCCGTACCCCAGCGCCCGCACGTAGTCGATGTCCATCTGGTGCGCTTCCTCGTCGCCGCGCTCGTGCTGAGCCACCTGCTCCTCGAAACGCCGCCGCTGCTCCTCGGGATCGTTCAGCTCGCTGAACGCATTGCCCAGCTCGAAGCCGCCGATGTAAAACTCGAAGCGCTCCACCCAGTCCGGCTCATCCGGCTTCTGCTTCGACAAAGGAGAAACCGCCAGCGGAAACTCGTAGATGATGGTCGGCTGGATCAGGTGAGGTTCAGCAACGACTTCGAATATTGTGGCTATCTGCTTCCCGACGGGATCAGCCAAAGATAGCGCAGGTCCGAGGCGACCGCCGCTCTCCTTAACGGTCACGCCGAGAGCTTGGAAAAGGCCGCGGATTTTAGCTGCCAGCATCTGGCGGGGAACCTCAAGCTCTTCCTCCGTGCCATGGGAAGGCACCTTCATCAGTTCATAAGCGGACTGGAACCAAGTCCTGAACGAAACCTCGTTGGAGAAGTCTTCCATTCCCGGCCTGCCCGGCAGGTTCCTCGGCCACCATTTAATAATCGCTTCCCGCATGGTCAGCGTTTCCCACTTGTCCTTCGCCAGGTCAATCTGCGTGCCGTTGAAGTGTGTGATCGTCGTCCCGTTCACTTCGAGCGCAACCGACTCTATGAGCTCCTTCGTCAGCTCGATCAGGTCCCGATAGTTCGCATACGCCTGATAGAACTCCAGCATCGTGAACTCGGGATTATGCTGCGTCGAGATCCCCTCGTTGCGGAAGTTGCGATTGATCTCGTACACGCGATCGAAGCCACCCACCACCAGCCGCTTCAGATACAGCTCCGGCGCGATGCGCAGAAACAGATCCATGTCGAGCGTGTTGTGATGCGTCACAAACGGCCGCGCCGCAGCGCCGCCCGCGATCGGCTGCATCATCGGCGTCTCGACTTCGATGTATCCGCGCGCGTCGAAAAACTTCCGAATCGCGCGCAGCACCTGCGCCCGCTTCACAAACACGTCGCGCACCCGAATCTCAGGAGCCCGAGTCTCTTCGGCTTTCTGCCCGTCGCTCGCACCCCCCGCCGGAGCCTCGTTGAGCACGCCGTTCATGAACAGATCCACGTACCGCTGCCGGTACCGTAGCTCCACATCGGCCAGCCCGTGATACTTCTCCGGCAGCGCCAGCAGCGCCTTCGCCAGAAACGTGATGGTCTCGACGTGAATGGTTAATTCGTTGGTCCGCGTCCGAAACAGATACCCGGTGACGCCGATGTGATCGCCCAGGTCGAGCAGCTTGTACAGTTCGAAGGCCTGGTCGCCCACCGCATCCTTGCGCACATAAATCTGCAGCCGCTGCCCCTCCTGCTGCAGTGTGGCGAAACCGGCCTTGCCCTGCTGGCGGATGGCCATGATGCGCCCGGCGACGGCCACCTTGACTCGCTCCGCTTCGAGTTGCTCTCCACTCGCCGCATCGTAGCCGGCGCGGATCGCCGGAATCGTATGCAGCGGATAATCGGAAGGCGGGGCAAACGAATTGGGATAGGCCTGCTGGCCCAGCCCCGCAATCTGCTTCAGTTTTTCCTGGCGGAGCGCATACAAATTGCGCTCAAACTCGGACTCGAACACGCGGTTTCCTCTTCAGAATCGGTCTCGTTCGAGTATAACCAGCGTCCCTGGTTCCTCCGCGAGCCACGCATCTCTCGGCCCCGAGCCTACTGGTGTATAACAGACCCGGTACGAAGCGCTCTCATGCCCGAAGATCCTTTCAACCAAAAGCCTGCCGCCCGCGGGGCCGGTGCCGTCGACAGCATCGTCCGTGCCGAGCGCATGATGCAGATCGCCTTCATCCTGCCCGCCGCCGTGCTGGTCGGCTGGCTCGGCGGCGTAGCGCTGGACAAGTGGCTGCATCAGCACTGGATCTATCTCGCCGGCATCATCCTCGGCTGTGTCGCCGGCTTCATCGAGATCTTCCGCCTCGTGCTCGGGCCCGAGAAATCCGCCAGTCCCGAGAAATCCGGCAGTCCAGCCAGGTCCGGAAAAGGATGACCCAGTGACCCCGGAAAATGGCCCCAGCCTCGCCGCGTCCATGACCGACGCCCAGCTGACAGAAATGCTGCGCCGCGCCCTGCGCACCGTCACCATCCTGGCCCTGGTTCTTTTCGCGATCCTGACTTTCACCCTCGGCTGGCAGACCGGCCTGCTGCTGCTGGCCGGCGCGGTCATTTCCTGGACCGGCATCCGCGAATGGCGCAACCTGGCTTTCGCCGTCTTCGCCAAACTCGACAATCAGCAGAGCGCCCGGCCCATGGGCCGCACTTTGGTCATGTTTTTCCTTCGCCTGGGGATGGCGGTCGCGATCCTCTATGTTAGTCTAAGGTGTTTGCATGGCTCCGTTTACGCTCTGGTAGCGGGCCTCGGACTGGCCGTCGTCGCTCTTTCCATTGAGGCCCTCCGGCTCCTGCGCCAATAGATTCGCCTTCATCCGAGCCAACCAAAACTACTTCCGGTACCGTGGATCTCCTGAAGACCCTATGCTGCGACTGATCAACCTGATTACTCACCTGCTGAACCACTGGTTCGCCGGGCCCGTCGACGCCCTGCTCTACAAGCTGGGGATTCACCCGCTGCATCCATCTCACCCCATTGGCAATACGCTGACGCTCGAATTGATCGTCGTCGCGGGCTTAATTCTCTTCTTTCTTCTGGTTCGCGCCATGCTCAGCGTGGAGAAGCCTGGAAAATCGCAGCACCTCGCCGAGTGGGTCCACGAGTTTGTCGAGGGCCAGGCGCAGCAGGTCATGGGACACGGGTTCACCTCCCATATGCCGGTGCTGACCTGCCTGTTGATCTTCATCCTGCTGTGCAACTGCTTCGGGCTGCTGCCGGGCATCGATACGCCCACGGCCAACCCCTCCGTTCCCCTCGGCCTCGCGGTATTCACCTTTATTTACTACAACTGGTACGGCATCCGGAAACAGGGACCGATCGGCTATCTGCGCCACTTCATGGGCCCGGTCTTGCTGCTTTCGCCGCTCCTGTTCCCCATCGAGATCATCTCCAACCTCGCGCGCGTCATGTCGCTGACGGTTCGTCTTTATGCCAACATGTTCGCCAGCGATCTGCTCACGCTGGTGTTTTTCTCGCTGGTTCCGGTCGGCATCCCCATCGTATTCCTGGGACTGCACTTCGGCGTCGCGCTCATCCAGAGCTACATCTTTATGCTGCTGACGATGATCTATCTGGCCGAAGCGACCGCGCACCCCGAGCACTAAAAAGATTTCCTGCCGGAGCACCGCTTCCACTCCGGCCCCGGAAAAGCCGTTCAGCGTGAGGGGGCCAGCACGGTGAGCCTCAACCACCCACTGGCGGCAATTTTATGGAAGCTGGAGAAGAACATGCGCACACTGCAATATGCATTCATGACGCTGGCCGCCCTGTTCATGGCGTCGCCCGCGTTCGCACAGGCTGCCGGCGGCAGCACCGGCACCAACTGGGTCCCCATCGGCGCCGGGATCGGCATGGCCATCGCCTCCGGGCTTTGCGGCCTTGGACAGGGCCGCGCCACCGCTTCGGCCACCGAAGCTCTGGCCCGCAATCCGGGCGCCCGCGCCGGCATTCTCACCATGCTGATGCTCGGCCTGGCCTTTATGGAATCCCTCGCGCTGTTCACCCTGCTCATCGTTTTTGCCAAGGTAAAGTAGGGCCTCCTCGCCGGGGAGCAAAACTTCCGGACATAAAAAACTCCCTGCCGCACAGGCAGGGAGTTTTTTGCTGGCAGCGGCTACTGCTGGATACTGCGGAGGTAATTCGTCAGATTCGCAATTCTCTGATGCTCCTCCATCTCCGGCGCTGGGGTGCCCCGGTCGAGCGAGCGCAGCGCCGGTCCCCAGATCGGCATGTCCTTCGCACCGTGGGCCGGAGTCTCAATGCCAAACTGCAGAATGGCATAGATATGGGCGTCGGGGAATTTGCCGCCATTCTCCCTGGCCAGGTTCACCAGATTCGTCGGCTGCGTTTTGAGCGCCTCCGCGGCCGGGCCATTGCCCCGGGCATCCGCACCGTGACAAACAGCACAGTAGGTGTCGTACATCTGTTTCCCCGAAGCGGGTGAGGTAGGACGGACGGGAACTTCCTTAATCTGCATCGGGGTATTGACCCGTGTCGGTATTTGCTGGGCTATTCCGAAAGCGGCGGTGGCAAGCAACCCCGCCACGAATGCGACGTGGATTCGATTCGGCATATAACCCTCCTTTCCGAGAGCTAATCCTCTGCTTCGGAAAGAACGGTTGTATGTGACGGGGGGCACAGGGGCACCCTGTTGGTAACGGGGAAAGCCAGTGTTTTTGCGGTGAGACTCGCCCTTTATTCGGACATCCTGCCCGGCACTTCCTCCCGCAAAAAAGCGCTGCAGCCAACCTCAGCGCTGCGACATCACCGCACCGGGCGCCACCTGATTCACCCCGGTATAGGTTTCCGCCGCGGCCCTCGCTTTCGCCAGCACGCCACTCGGAGCGATGCCCAGCATCAGCGTGGTAACAACGGTCAGAAACAGCGCCAGCAGCAGCGCCATGGAGGGCCGGGGAACGGCCATGACCGGTGAAGCATTCGCAGGCCGCGAATAGATTGCCGTCGCAACGCGCAGGTAATAGAACGCCGCAATCCCGCTGTTGATCAGGCCGATGATCGTCAGCCACACCATGCCGGAGTGCAGCGCCGCCGAGAAGACATAGAACTTGCCGAAGAAGCCCCCGGTAAAGGGAATCCCGATCAGCGAGATCAGGAAGAATCCCATGCACGCAGCCAGAATGGGCGAGCGATACGCCAGCCCGCGATAGTCGTCGATCAGCGTCAGCCGTTCGTCGTATCCGCCCGCATGGCTGACGATGGCGAAGATCCCGACATTCATCGCCGCATACGAAACAGTGTAGAAGCTGGCGGCCGCAATACCGTCGGGGGAAAGCGCGGTGAACGCCACCAGAATGTACCCGGCATGCGCGATCGAGGAGTAGGCCAGCAGCCGTTTCACATTCCGTTGCCGCAGCGCGCCGAGGTTGCCGATGGTCATCGACAGAACCGCCAGCCACCACAGCGCCGGAATCCAGTGCGCGTGCAGCGTGGGAAACGCCCCGTACACCACGCGCAGCAGCACCGCAAAAGCCGCAGCCTTGGGACCGGTAGACATCAGCGCCACCACCGGCGAGGGTGCGCCCTCGTAAACGTCCGGCGTCCAGACATGGAAGGGGGCGGCCGAAACTTTGAAGCCAAGCCCGATGATGATCATCGCCAGGCCCACGTACAGCAGAGCCGACGCATCGCTTCCGCTCACCTTCGCAGCAATGTCCTGAATGCGGGTAGTCCCTGTCGCGCCGAAGATCAGCGCAATGCCATAGAGGAAGAATGCCGTAGCAAACGAGCCCAGCAGGAAATATTTCAGCGCCGACTCGGGACTCTTCGCGCTCTTCCTGCGGAAGCCCGCCATGATGTAGGTCGAGATCGAGGAAATCTCCAGCGCGATGAAGACCAGCAGTAACTCCGCCGCACTTGACATGAACATCATGCCGGAGCCACCGAACAGCATCAGCGCAAACAGCTCTCCGAGTCCCTCGGTGGCAGGGGTAGTCGCGTCCAGTGTGATCAGCAGCGATGCCAGCACGATCCCGGCGATCAGGACATGGAAGAAGACGCTGAAGGCGTCCGTCTGCACCACGCCGAAGTACGCGGTTCCGGGAGGCAGCTGGTATTGCCACAGACTGGCGCCCAGCGCTGCCAGAGTGCCAAGGACCGCCAGCCAGCCAAGCGGCTTTCGGCTCGAATCCCTGGCCATCATGGCGTCGACAATCATGACCACCACGCCGGCGATCACCAGGATGATTTCAGGAAGGATGCGCAGCGCGTCGTTCATTGCTTCTCCATCGAGACGGGTGCTGCGGAAATCGCTGCTGCGTTCGCAGGCG
Source organism: uncultured Acidobacteriota bacterium (assembly GCA_963825195.1). Classification (GTDB taxonomy): domain Bacteria; phylum Acidobacteriota; class Terriglobia; order Terriglobales; family Acidobacteriaceae; genus Palsa-343. The sequence goes on along the minus strand of CAWGSD010000001.1, from coordinate 1,389,031 downwards.
CGCCCTTGCTTACAATTCCGAACGTCACAACCCCGGCGCGCGACGACTGATTCGCAAGCCCGCTTACACCGTCTTCAATGCCCTTGATCCAGTAAGGAGAGGCAACACCCATGATCAACATCACCACGGCCATGGGCCACAGCATGATGTGCTCGCGTGCGTTCAGATCGAAGGCCGGACGATTCACGATCAGTGACGACTGCTGGCCGTAGAAGATGCGCTGCACCATCCACAGCATGTACGTGGCGCTCAGGATTACACCCACTGTGGCGGCCGCGACCCAGCCAGGATGCACCGCGAAGCTGCCGCTCAGCACCAGAAATTCGCCGACAAATCCATTAAAGAGCGGCAGCCCTACCAGGGCCAGCGTAGTGATGACAAATAACGTGGCCAGCATCGGCAGGCGGCCGGCCAGGCCTCCGTACAGCGACATGTCGTAGGTACCGTAGCGTTCGTAAAGCAGACTCACCAGCACCAGCAGCGCACTGCCCGTCAGGCCTTCGTTGATCGTCTGGTAGACCGCGCCGTTGAGGCCGGCCAGCACGAAGCAGAAAATGCCCAGTGTGCAGAAACTCAGATGGCTCAGGATCGAATACGCGATCAGCCGCTTCATGTCGCTTTGCGCCAGCGCGACCATCGCTCCATAAAGCAGGCCGACGACAGCAAGGACGATCATCAGCGGAGCAATCGCCCGAGACTGCGCCGGAAACAGTCCGAGGTTGAAGCGGAAAATCGAATAGAGGCCCAGCTTTCCGGCGACGACCATAGCCATGGCCGTGGGGCCCTCCTGAATCACGTCCGCCAGCCAGCCATGCAGCGGGAAGACCGGAACCTTCACGGCGAAGGCCACCAGAAAGGCCAGCGAAGCCCAGCTCAGAGCCTCCGGCGCGAAACCTCCGGCAGCCAGCTTGCTCTGCAACTCGACGAAATCGAAAGTACCGGTCTTCGCGTATAGCCAAAGAATCGCAACCAGGAACAGCGCAGAAGGAAGAAACGTATAGAGGAAGAATTTCAGCGCCGCCTGCGATCCCCGGTTCGGGCCGAACATCGCGATCAGAATCGCCATCGGCACCAGCGACAGCTCCCAGAACCCGTAATACAGGAACATATCCAGCGACACGAAGACGCCGATCATCGCCGTCTGCTGCAGCAGGAAGAGGAAGTAGAACTCCTTGGTGCGCGTCTCGATGGCACGCCACGAAACCAGCACGCCGATGGGTGCGAGAAAGGTCGTCAGCACCACCAGCCAAAGCGACAGACCGTCGACGCCAAGGTGGTAACGGATCGCCGGGCTATGGATCCAGGGACGATTCTCTTCGAACTGGAAGCCGTGCTGTGCGTAGTCGAAGTGCGCGGGCAGGTGCAGCGAAAGCACGAACGTCGCCAGCACCACCAGCAGCGAAAACCACTGGATCACCCGGCCCCTGCGCGGCAGCAAGGCCACCGCCACCGCACCCGCGGTAGGCAGGAAGATGATCCACGTCAGTATGGAGTCGTTCAGCACAGACCCTTTCCTCTTATTTCAGCGCCCGGCACAGATTCCCCTTGCAGCGTTCGTCCGGTCCTCATCGCGGCAAAAAGTGCGCCGTCCATCCAAAGTAAGCCGCCACCAGCAGAATGGCCGCGAACAACGCCAGCCAGCCCGCGTAGGAGCGAATGTTTCCCGACTGAATACGCGCGACCAGCGCCCCAAATCCCTGCGCGGTGTAGCCGGCGGCCAGCGTCCCGCCGTCGATCACGCCGCGATCGATCAATGCGCCCAGCAAATACCGCGCAATAAACAACACCGGCGCAACAACAACAGCGCCATAGATCTCATCCACCCAGTACTTATTTTTGATCACTGCATACAAGGCCCGCAGCTGACCCGCCATCTTCGCGGGAAGCTCCGGCCTGGCGTAATACATCACATGTGCGACAAACCATCCAGAAAGAGCAACCAGCGTGGAGACAGCTGCCAGGATGAGTTCCAGCTGCTTGCTGCCGGCCGGCGATGCCTGCGCAGACGTCACAGCTGGCGCCAGGAAATGCGAGAACCAGTCGCTGCCCCCCAGACCCTCCGGCCAGCCCATCCAGCCGCCGATCACCGAAAGGATAGCGAGAATCACCAGAGGCCCAAGCATCACCCATGGGCTTTCGTGTACGCCATGGCCATGACTGGAGTGCGGATCGGCCTCCAGCACCAGCTTTGTATCCGAGCGCGCATGCACTGCCGCGCCATGTTCCCCAGGCTCATCGCGGCGATACTCCCCGAAGAAAGTCATATACCAGAGCCGGAACATATAGAACGCAGTCAGGCCGGCGGTCAGCAGGCCAACCGCCCACAGCACTTTGGCGCCCGGCGTCGGCGCGATGAACGCCTGATAGAGAATTTCGTCCTTGCTGACGAAGCCGGCCAGCGGCGGAAATCCGGAAATGGCAAAGACTGCGGCTGTCATCGTCCAGAACGTCACCGGAATCTTTTTGCGCAGGCCGCCCATCACGCGCATATCCTGCTCGCCGCTCAGCGCATGGATCACCGATCCGGCGGCCAGGAACAGCAGCGCCTTGAAGAAGGCATGCGTGACCAGATGGAAGATGCCCGCGGAGTAAGCGGCAACACCGCAACCCAGAAACATGTAGCCGAGCTGCGATACCGTGGAGTAGGCCAGCACCCGCTTGATATCCGTCTGGGCGATGCCGATCGTTGCAGCGAAGAAGGCCGTCGCCGTTCCGATGATCGCAACCACCACCAGCGCGAAGGGCGAGCGGTCGAAGATCACATGGGTTCGCGCCACCATATAGACGCCGGCTGTAACCATCGTCGCGGCGTGAATCAGCGCCGAGACCGGTGTCGGGCCCTCCATCGCGTCGGGCAGCCAGACGTACAGCGGAATCTGCGCAGACTTACCGGTAGCGCCCAGCACCAGGAAGAGCGCGATGGCTGTCAGGAATCCGCCCTGCATGGCGGGATGTGCGGCAACATACCCGAAGACCTCGGTAAAGCTCAGCGTGCCGAAATGCTGCACCAGCAGAAACATCGCAATCAGGAAGCCGAAATCCCCGATGCGGTTGACGACAAACGCCTTCATACCGGCCTTCGCCGCGGAATCACGCGTGTAGTAGAAACCGATCAGCAGATAGGACGCGAGCCCCACGCCTTCCCAACCCACAAACATCAGCAGGAAGTTCTCTGCCAGCACCAGCGTGAGCATGAAGAATAGAAACAGATTCATGTACGCGAAGAAGCGCCAGTAGCCTTCTTCCTCGGCCATGTAGCCGACCGAATACACGTGAATCAGAAAGCCGACACCGGTGACGACGCACAGCATGACCAGGGTGAGCTGATCGAGCTGGAACGAGAAGTCGGCATGGAAGACTCCAGCCCGAATCCACACACCCAAATTCTCGATGTGCGGCAGCGTCAGTGAGCTGAACCCCGCAACGATCGTCGCCACCTGAATCAGGGGAATCACCGAAGCCACGAGGGCGACAGCCGTCACCAGCGCCTTCGGGAACTTGCGCCCAACAAGACCGTTCACCAGAAATCCGGCGAAGGGGACAATCGGAATCAGCCAGAGGTGAAGATCGGTCATAGTTTCATCAGGTCGACCTGGTCGACGTTGAGAGTGTTGCGCGCGCGGAAGATCGCAATGATGATGGCCAGTCCGACGGCGGCTTCGGCCGCTGCCACCACCATCACGAAGAACACAAAGATTTGTCCGCTCACCTGATGCCACTGGTGCGCGAAGGCCACGAAGGTGAGGTTGACGGCGTTGAGCATCAGCTCAATCGACATGAAAATCGAAATGATGTTGCGCTTAATGAGGAAAGCCGCAACGCCAATCGAGAACAGGATGGCGCTCAGCACCAGGTAATACGCAATCGGCACCATGGCTTAGTGCTCCTTTCGCGCCAGCGCCACTGCGCCGAGGATAGCGATCAGGATCAGCACCGATGTGACTTCAAACGGCAGCAACAGCTTCGTGAAGAGAACCTGGCTCAAATCGCCCGTCGTCACCAGATACTCACCCAGCCTGGCCTGCCCAAAGCTGTCGCGATGCGAGAGGAAGATAAAGACGAGCAGAGCCAGCAGAATCGCCGCGCCCGGAAAGCCCGCGATATAGGCCATCTTGCTTCCATGGGTGCGCTCTTCCCTGCCGGCGTTCAGCAGCATGATCACAAAGGTGAACAACACCATGATCGCGCCGGAGTAGACGATGACCTGAGCAGCGGCGAGAAACTCAGCACCCAGCAGTAAATACAGAACCGCCAGTGAGCTCATCACCACAATCAGGGACAGTGCGCTGTTGATGGGATGGCGCTGGAACAGGAGGTTCAGCGCTCCCGCCACACACAACGCACCGAAAATGATGAACAGGGCAAGATGCATGGGATTTGATAACTTACCGAACAGCGGATACAGCGGTTCAATCGAAAGAGCCGTAAACAAAATTCTAAATCACTGCAGCGGCAGTCGCAGACCTACCCAGAAGCTGGTTACAACGATGTTAGCGATAGCCACGGGTACCAGGAACTTCCATCCAAAACCCATGAGCTGATCGTAACGAAAGCGCGGCAGCGTGCCGCGAACCCAGATATACAGAAACAGGAAGAAGAAAACTTTGGCGACGAACCAGAAGACCGGCAGCAACGCCTTCGCGACCATGCCGGTCAGCAATCCATCGAAGAGATGGCCGAAGGGGCTGCCCCATCCGCCGAAAAACAGCAGCGTGGCCACGCAGCCCACCGTAATCATGTTGGCGTATTCCGCCATAAAAAACATGGCGAATTTCATCGAACTGTACTCGGTGTGATAACCCGCCGTCAGTTCGCTCTCCGCCTCCGGCAGATCGAAGGGCGCGCGGTTGGTCTCCGCATAAGCCGCCATCAGATAAATAAAGAAGGCAACAAACTGAAAGCCGCCGAAGAAGTTCCAGGAAATCAGCCCGTGGGTGGCCTGCACGTTGACGATATCGCGCAGGCGCAGCGATCCGGAGCGCAAAACCACGCCGATCAGCGAAAGCCCCAGCGCCAGTTCATAGCTCACCACCTGCGCGCTCGCGCGGAGCGCCCCCAGCAGCGAGTACTTATTGTTCGACGACCAGCCCGAAAGGGCGATCCCGTACACACCGACGGAGGTAATGCCCAGAATGATCAGCAGTCCGATATTCACATCGGAAATCTGGAAAAGGTCTACGCCCTTCCAGCGAATATCCGCGCCGAAGGGTACCACCGCAATCGACATCAGCGCGCAACTCAGCGCGATCATGGGCGCGATGATGTACAGCGGCCGGTATACCGCCGTCGGCATCAGGTCTTCTTTCAGGAAAAGCTTCGCGCCATCGACGAGCGGCTGCAGCAGGCCGAAGGGGCCGACGCGGCTGGGCCCCCAGCGGTTCTGGATCCGCCCCACCACCTTACGCTCCAGCAGCACCGTATAGGCGACCGCCATGAGCAGGATCACCACGACGATGATGACCTTTACCAGGCTGATCAGCACAAACGCGAGTAAACTGGTCTCCATCCAAAGCCTTCCAAAAAGTATCTAGTCCGCCGCTGTTTCCGCGGGTTTGCGTGCTTCCAGCACCGAGTGCAGTGTCTGGCTGTACCGTCCCAGCGTGCCGGAGCTGAAAAGTGTATCGTTCGACGGAAAAACCAGGTCACGACGCGCTGCTTCGATCTGCACCAATCCGGACTTCAGGTGCTGGTCGTTCCCCGCCAGCAAATCGAAGCGGGAGACATCATAAGCCGAGACCAGTCGCTGAATCTCGTCGAGGATCGCGAAGGAATCGAAGGGACTGAGTTTCGGCTCCAGATTATGCGCCGCGAGCCATACGCGGTGCCGATCAGCCTCACCCGATTGGGCGCCGCGGCTCTGGCCAAAGTCGGCACGCACTCCACTGCGGCCAAAGGGCACCAGCCTCTTCACATCCGCGCCCATCGCGCTCGCCAGCCGCACGGTCAGCTCGAAATCAGTACGCACGCCCGCCCTGTCACCAGCCTTCTTCACCAGCTGCAGATCGCCAAAGGTGCTGGTGACGGTGCCGCCCTTCTCGTAAAGATTCGCCGCCGGGAAGACCACGTCGGCTGCCTGCGCCGTCTCGGTCAGGAACATGTCCTGCACAATCAAAAAGGTGTTGCGCAGCGCCGCGGCTTCCACACCGTAACGCGCCACCGGGTTGGCCCCGACGACGTACAGCGCGGCCAGCTCACCACGCTCTGCGGCATCGAACATCTGCACCAGGTCCAGGCCAGGCTGAGCCGGCAGCGCCGGCCCGTATTCTTCGCCAAAATGCGCAGCAGCGGAAATCGGCACATAGCCCGGCAGCAGATCGGGATAAAGCCCCATGTCGGCCGCGCCGCGCGAATTCGCGTAATCGCCGAGGCAGGCAAACTTCACATTCGGCATCGCAGAACCGAAGCGGATCAGTGCTTCGATGTCGCGGCCCCGGAATTCCGACCCGAAGACGATCAGCAGGGACTCCTCTTTGCGCAGCGCATCGCGGAACTTTGTGGCCTCATCGCTGCTGTCCTCGAGCGCTTTATCGTCTCCGCCGAGATACGAAATAAGAGCCGGGTAGTCGCCCTCGCGGATGCGCAGGAATGCCGTCGCCTGCCGCCGCAGTTTAATCAGCTCGTGATTCGCCACATAGAGGCGCGCCCCGTTCAGGCGCACATTGGTGCGAATCTGCCAGGCGAGGCCTGGATGCTGTTCGGTTGGATCGTTGCCCAGGACCAGAATCGCCTTCGCGCTCGCGAAGTCGCGGAGAGAGGCTTCTGCCTTGCCGCTCAGCGCGCCGGCAAAGGCTGGGTAATCGGCCGTGCGGTGGTGATCGATGTTATTGGTGCCCAGTACCGTGCGCGCGAACTTCTGCAGCAGATACGCTTCTTCGTTGGTCGTGCGATTCGAGCCGATCACGCCAATCGAAGCACCGCCGCGGCTGTCGCGAATCTCACGCAGCTTCTTTCCGGCAAACTCGATGGCCTCATCCCAGCTTACCGGCGCGAGCTCACCGTCGGCCTGCCGGATCAGCGGTTTCGTCAGCCGGTCCTCGCGGTTGGCGAAGTCGAATGCGTAACGACCTTTGATACAGAGAAAGTCCCCGTTGATGCCGCTCTTGTCGCGATTGTCGCCGCGAACGATGTCCATGCCTTCATTCGCGCGACGCACACCCAGCGTCGTCTTGCAGCCATCGCCGCAGTGCGTGCAGACGGTGCCGACGTGGTTCATCTCCCACGGACGGGTCTTGTAGCGATAGCTTCCGGAGGTCAGCGCGCCGACCGGGCAGATGTCAATGCACATGCCGCACTCTTCGCACTCCAGATGATCTTCCTTGTTCGGTGCGATGACGCTGCCCGCGCCGCGGTTCTGGATACCCAGCGCCCACACGTCCATCCCCTCGCCGCAAATCCGCACGCAGCGATAGCAGAGGATGCAGCGCGGCCGGTCGAAGTAGACGATCGGCGACCACTGCTGTTCCTCGCGGTGCTGCTTGATCTCGACAAATTTCGATTCGTGCGCGCCGTACTTAAATGTCATGTCCTGCAGCTCGCACTCGCCCCCCGCATCGCACACCGGGCAATCCAGCGGATGGTTCCCGAGCAGCAGTTCAATCGTGGCCTTGCGCGCCTGCGCAATTTCCGGACTTTCCGTGGTGACCACCATGCCCTCGGCTACCGGCGTGGTGCAGGCCGTCTGCAGCTTCGGCACCTTCTCGATGCGCACCACGCACATGCGGCACGCCGCGCACAGCGAGATGCCGGGATAGTAGCAAAAGGCGGGAACCTCGATGCCGTGCGCCCGGCATGCCTCAATCAGCAGCGTCCCCGCGGGTGCGGTCAGCTTCTTGCCATCAACAGTAAAAGTAACGTCAGCCATCGAATCCTTCAGACCAGCGCCGGCTCTGGTTCATGCGCTCGGTGATAGGGGCAGCCTCTGCCCTCCAGATGATCCTCAAATTCCTTGCGGAACTTCTTCACAAAGGCGATGGTCGGCATCGCCGCCGCGTCGCCCAGCGGGCAGAAGGTGCGGCCCAGCATGTTCTCGGCGAGATAGCGGATGTTGTCGATGTCCTTATCCACCGCGCCGCCCTCATGCAGCCGCGTCAACGACTTCTTCAGCCAGTCGGTTCCCTCGCGGCACGGAATGCACCAGCCGCAGCTTTCGTGCTGGTAGAACTTCATGGTCCGCAGCGCGAACTCCACCATGCACACGGTTTCGTCCAGCACCACCACTCCGCCCGATCCCAGCATCGACCCGGCCTTGCCCACCTGGTCGAAGTCCATGCCGATGTCAATTTCCTCGGGCAGCAGGACCGGTGTCGACGATCCTCCAGGCACCACCGCCTTCAGTTTCTTACCCCCCGGGATCCCGCCGCCCACCTCGTAGATCATCTTTTTGAGGTTGTAGCCCATCGGCAGTTCGTAGACGCCCGGCCGCTCCAGGTGACCGCTGAGGCAGAAGAGGCGCGTGCCGCCGTTGCGCTCGGTGCCCAGCTTCGCGTACTCCGCCGCGCCGATGCGGAAGATGTGCGGCACCGTAGCAATGGTCTCAGCATTATTAATGATGGTCGGGCCGCCATAGAGCCCCACCACCGCCGGAAACGGCGGGCGAATGCGCGGAATACCACGCTTTCCTTCCAGCGATTCCATCAGCGCCGATTCTTCGCCCACTTCATAGGCGCCGGCGCCGGTCTGGGTCACGATGTCAAAGTCGATGCCGCTGCCAAAGATGTTTTTGCCGAGAAAGCCCTTCGCGTAGGCCTCCTCCACGGCGCGCTCCATGATTTTCAGCAGGTAGCGATACTCGCCGCGGAGATAAATGAAGCCCATCTTGGCCTGAATCGCAAGCCCGGCGATGATGACGCCTTCGATCACCGCATGTGGATCATGCTCGAAGATCAGCCGATCCTTACAGGTGCCTGGCTCGCTCTCGTCGCCATTCACCAGCACGTATTTCGGCCTCGCCGACTGCTTCGGCACGAACGACCATTTCAACCCGGTCGGAAAGCCCGCGCCGCCGCGCCCGCGCAGGTTCGAGGCCTTCATCTCATTGATGATGCCCTCTGCGCCGAGTTCGATAGCCTTGCGGAGAGACTGGTAGCCTTCCAGCTCCAGATACTTCTCAATCGATGTAGCGCCCTTGCCAAAGCGATACGAAAGCAGAGGCACGCAGTCGGGATGGGTCGTCAGATATGCCATTATTGGCCCGCCTTCCCGCGGTACTCGGCCAGCACGCCGTCCATTTTCTCCGGCGTAAGATTTTCGTGAAAGTCGTAGTTCACCTGAGCGGCCGGCGCCCACGAGCACGCCCCGATGCACTCCACCTCTTCGAGAGAGAACACTCCATCCGGGGTCACGCCCTTGTTCGGAATCCCCAGCTTCTTTTTGCAATGGTCCAGAATCTCGTTGCCCCCGCGCAGCATGCAGCTGATGTTGGTGCAGACCTGAACGTGATATTTGCCCGCCGGTTTGGTCCGCAGCAATGAGTAATAGCTGATGACGTTGCGCACCTCGAGTTCGGAGATGCCGACCCGCTCAGCCACTTCCGCGATGACATCTTCTGAAAGGAAGCCAACCTCATCCTGCGCGTACAACAGCATCGGCACCAGCGCCGACCGCTTCACCGGATACAACGTAACCAGCCGGTCGAAGCGCGCCGCCAGCGCCGGCGAAAAGATCGTTTCCGGTCGCCCGGGTTGTGCAGGTTGCGTGCTCATGATTCTTCTCTCGCTGATTTTGCGGCTGCCTGCATCAACAATGCGGCAAAGTCGATGGCAGCGTGATCCAGATCCAGAGTGGTTCCGTCCAGTTCAATCCGGCCGTCCGGCAGCAGTTCGAAGCGGCCCTGCGTATCCTGGTTGCTGCTCCGCAGGCTCCAGTTCCCTGCTCCGGTCGCCGTGTTGCAAAGCATTTCCAGCCGGGCACTGCCGGCGGCAATCGAAATCGAATGATCCGTTGCGGCAACTTCTGCTGACTCGACGGAATTCAGGCTCGCTGCCGCTGCATACGAGCGCAGCAGCGAGCTGAACGAAACCCAGAGTTCAGAGGAGATCATCGCCTCGGCGGCCGCCGCGCTCACCGGTCGATCTCTCCCAGCACAATGTCAATCGACCCAATCACCGCGACCACATCGGCGATCAGGCGGCCCACGCACATCGTCTCCAGTGCCTGCAGAGTCGCGAACGACGGATTCCGCATGTGTACCCGATACGGTTTCGCCGTGCCGTCGCTGACCGCGTAATAACCCATCTCCCCGCGCGGCGACTCCACTGCCTGGTAGACTTCACCAGCCGGAACCTGAAAACCCTCCGTCACAATCTTGAAGTGATAGATAAGGGCTTCCATCTGCGTCTTCATCTTCTCGCGGTCGGGCAAAACCACCTTCGGCGCGTCGGCTTTGATCGAACCTTCCGGCATGCCGTCCAGCGCCTGCTGGCAAATTGTCACCGACTCGCGCATTTCCTGCAGGCGCAGCACATACCGCGCCCACACGTCACCGTCATTTGAAACGGGCACATGGAACCGGAACTTGTCGTAGCTCGAATACGGCATATCGCGCCGCAGATCCCAGTCCACCCCGCTGGCGCGCAGCGGTGGGCCGGTCACGCCCAGGGCAATCGCATCCTCGGCGCTGAGATAGCCGACGCCCTTCAGCCGGTTGATAAAAATCGGATTGCCGGTCAGCAGGTTCTCATACTCATCGATCTTCTCCGGCAATACCTTAATCAGTCTCTGCACCGAATCGAAAAAGTCCAGCGGCGGATCGAGCGCGAGCCCGCCGATGCGGAAGTAGGATGTCATCATGCGCTGTCCGGAAACATGTTCGAAGATGCGCAGAATCTCTTCCCGCTCGCGGAAGGTGTAAAGGAATACGGTCAACGCACCGATGTCCATGGCGTGCGTGCCCAGCCAGACCAGGTGCGAGTTGAGACGGGTCAGCTCGTTCAGTAACACCCGCATCCACTGCGCCCGCTCCGGAATCTCCACCTGCAGCAGCTTCTCGATCGCCAGGCAATAGCAGAGATTGTTGGTCATCGGACACAGGTAGTCGATCCGGTCGGTCAGCGGCACTACCTGCTGGTAGAACTTCGCTTCGCAGGTCTTCTCAATACCGGTATGCAGGTAGCCGATGTCCGGCACTACTTTGATCACGGTTTCGCCGTCGATCTCCAGCACCACGCGCAGCACACCATGCGTCGAAGGATGCTGTGGCCCCATGTTGAGGACCATGGTGTGGTCCTTGGGACCCTCTTCCGGCCGCGGCACCACCAGCGTGGAGGTCTCCACAAATCCCGGGATTTCCGGCATATGTTGTCTGTCGGGAGTGTCCGGCATCAGCGATAGCCCTCCACGGGATAATCCTTACGCAAAGGGTGTCCTTCCCACTCCTCCGGCATCATGATGCGGCGCAGCCCCGGGTGCCCGTGAAATCGGACGCCGAACAGGTCCCACACTTCGCGCTCATAGAAGTTAGCCGAGGGCCATACCGAAGTGATGCTGTCCACCGAGGGATCGATACTCTCGACCATGGCGTGCAGCCGCACCCGCTCCTTCAGCTTGTGCGACAGGATGTGATAGGTCACCTGGAAGCGCGGCTCGAGCGGATACCAGTCCACGCACGTCACGTCTTCCAGGAAGTTATATCCGGCATGCTGCAGCGTGCGGCTAACGGAGCGGATCTGGTCGGCGGCGATTACCAGCGTCAGCTCGCCGCGATCGAACTTCGCATTCGTGATGGCTTCGGGATGAGCGGCGCGGATGGCCTGGATGGCGATGTTCTGCGCGAGGCCTTCAAACACGGCATCCTTATTCAGCAGCGCTTCTGCCATACACCTCTATTATCAGCTACAAATCCGCCTTGTCGGCGGCCCAGTCCAGAATGCCCTTTTTCCAAACGTAGAAGACGCCGATGACGACGAATCCCAGGTAGACGACCATTTCCCAGAAACCAAACATGCGTGAGACGTGCGCCACCCTCGGCAGATCCCGATAGATCACCGCCCAGGGAAGCATGAACACCGCTTCCACGTCGAACAGGATGAAGAGCATCGCCACCATGTAGAAGCGCACCGAGAAACGGCCGCGAGCATCGCCCTCAGCGGGGATGCCGCACTCGTAAGCCTCCAGCTTTTCTTTCACGTTGCGATGACGGCCGATGAGCCGGGACATCGAGATCATCCCCACTGTCATGCCGACGGCGACGATGATCTGCAGCAGCAGGGGTAGATAGTTCCAGATGTACGGATGATTTGACATGGCCGTCCCTGGAGAGCACGAAAATGCGAACCGCCCGCTGCCTCCATTTCGACTCTAAGTCTGCGATTGTCAAGAGTCAAGTTATGGAGCCGCTCGGATCGCGACGTGGCGTATCCCGGCGCGCAGCTGCGCAGCAGCGGTGAAAGTCAGGCCCGTGGACCAGCCTGGCGCACATTTTCCGGCACGTCAAATTTGCGGAAATTCTCCGCGAATTTTGCGGCCAGCAACCGCGCCTGTGCGTCGTAGGCACCCTGATCGGCCCATGCGTTGCGCGGGTTGAGCAATTCCGAAGGAACACCGGGGCAGGCCGCGGGAATGCTCAGCCCAAACGCCGGTTCAACACTGAACTCCGCCTGCGTCAGTCTGCCATCGAGAGCGGCGTGCACCATCGCTCGCGTATAGGTCAGGCTCATGCGCTTGCCAGTCCCGAAGGCGCCCCCCGTCCATCCCGTGTTCACCAGCCAGCACTGCGCGTCGTGCTCGCGCAACCGCCGTCCCAGCATCTCGGCGTAGACGCGCGGCGCGAGCGGCAGGAATGGCGACCCGAAGCACGTCGAGAACTCCGGAACCGGTTCGCTGCCCAGCCCGGCTTCCGTTCCGGCGAGCTTGGCCGTGTAGCCGGAGAGAAAGTGGTACATCGCCTGCTCCGGTGTGAGCTTCGCAATCGGCGGCAAAACTCCGAAAGCGTCCGCAGCCAGAAACAGCACGTTGCGCGGATGACCGCCCACTCCCGGAATGACGGCGTTCGCAATGAATTCGATCGGATACGCGGCTCGCGTGTTTTCCGTATAGCGGATATCCGAATAGTCCGGCTCGCCAGTCTTCGGATCGAGCACAACATTCTCCAGCACCGATCCAAAGCGGATGGCCTTATAAATCTGCGGCTCCTTCTCCAGCGTCAGATCGACGCACTTCGCGTAGCAGCCGCCCTCGAAATTGAAGACGCCTTCCGGGCTCCAGCCGTGCTCGTCATCGCCGATCAGCCGGCGCTCCGGATCGGCCGACAGCGTGGTCTTGCCGGTTCCCGACAAACCAAAGAACAGCGCCGTATTGCCGTCGCGGCCGATGTTGGCCGAGCAGTGCATGGGAAAAACGTTGCGCTGCGGCAGCAGATAGTTCATCACGCCGAAGATCGACTTCTTCATCTCACCGGCATACTTCGTGCCGCCGATCAGGATGATCTTCTTCGTGAAGTCCGCCAGGATGAACGTGCCCGAGCGAACCCCGTCGCGCTCCGGCACTGCATCGAATTCCGGTGCCGCAATCACGGTAAATTCCGGGGTATGGCTGGCCAGCTCCCCGGGGCCGGGCCGTACGAAGAGCTGTTTCACGAACAGCGCATGCCACGCATATTCGCAGATCACCTGGATCGGCAGGCGATAGGCCGGATCGGCGCCCGCCGCCAAATCCATAATGAACAGATCGCGCTCTGCCATGTGCTTCAGCACTCGTTCCAGCAGCGCATTAAACTTTTCCGGCGGAAAGGGCTGATTTACCTTGCCCCAGTGGACCCGCTCCCGCGTCTCATCGTCCTCGACCGTAAATTTGTCGCGTGGGGAACGACCCGTGCGTGCCCCCGTCATCGCCACCAGAGCGCCATTTGCCGCCAGCCGCCCCTCCCCCCGCGCAATCGCCGTCTCGATGAGCTGAGGCGTGGAAAGATTGCGATGGGCGTGCAGTCCCTCAGTCATTTTCTTCAGGTCCTGCATCATAACGCTGGTTCCCATAGCGGATATTCTCCCTTTGGGTCAGAACGAACCGATTATTTTCACACCTGAAGGCTGGGATGCAAAGGAGAAAAGCGCCGCTGCGGCCTGGGCCGGATGCCGGGAGTCACTCCGGCCGTCCAACCTCCGCGCTGTCCGGATCGGAACCTGCCCTACACCTGCGGCTGAGCGTCATCGAGGGCAACCAGATAGGGCAGGTTATGCGTGTGGCCTGCCTCGTGCAGTACCGCGTCCACCTGCTCCAGCACCTCGTCAACGGTCATCGTGTACATTTCACGACCGTTGTCGTAGCCCGATTCGATCGCCTTTTTCAGGTACCGGCCTGCCGCCTGCGCGGCCAGGGCATCGGTAATCACGTGCCCCGTGCGCTTCTTCTGTTCCACCCATGCAAGGCAGGGCATCGCGATCCAGACCGGCCGCCCCGCAACGTCGAAGCGAATGTCGACGGCATCGGCGTGGCGGGTGGCGATGGCGACAATGTTGGCGACCCAGCGGCAGTGCAGCTCTTCCCCACTCCAGCGGTCGGTGGCATGGAAATTTTCGTACATGGCTCCTTCAGCGTAGAGCATTTTCCCGACGAATGCACTCGCCCCCCTCGCGCCCCAGCCGCTGAATCATCCGCGGAACCTGCGGCAGCGCGGCAGAATCTGATAAAAGTACACCGTGGCGCAAAAAAGAGTACCGAGTCGCACAAAATCAAAACAAATCTTTTGGTTCTTCCTGCGTCCAATGTATGTCTATAAGGCCGATGGTCGACGTTTAATTCGAGGAGTCATAATTCAGTGAACAGCCAATCCCCCAACCCGAAACTGCGGCGATTCGAAGAGCGTCTCCGCCACCAGCAGGGCCAGCTCGAACACAGCCTGCTGACCACCGTGAAGCAGGGTCGCCAGGCAGTTGCCGAAGACACCCTCGATGTAGCCGACCAGGCGGTCTTCTCCTATCAGAAGGAGATGCTTTTCAGCCAGGGAACCGAGGGCGCCAGCCAACTGGCGCTGGTGCGGCTGGCCCTTGAGCGAATGCACGACGGCACCTTTGGCGAGTGCCTCCACTGCGGCCAGCCCATCGGAGAAAAGCGGCTCGAAGCTCTCCCCTGGACTCCGTACTGCATCGAGTGCCAGGAGAAGATCGAAACCGGCCAGATCGAGGATATGGTGAGGGCTGCCTGACGCTGGCAGCCTGCGGCCTTCCCTTCCGATCTTCCCTTCCGGGCTCCTCTTCGCCCCGCGTGGTAGACTTGAGTATCTTGAGCGAATGCGCGCTCACCGCTGCGCATTCGCTACTTCCCGCCCAAAAGGATGTTCGGGGATTTCGGTGGATACTCAGACCCGTCACGCGCTCAAGCAGGATAAATTCGTTACCGCTACCACCTCCGGCCTGGACTGGGTCGGCGAGAACCGCACTGCGGTCCTGCGCTGGTCCGTGGCCGTCGTGCTCGTGATCGGTGTCGCCATTGCCGCCATCATCGTCCACCACAACCGTGTGACCGCGGCCAATCAGCTGCTGGGCCAGGCGATGGATATCTACCAGACTCCCATCACCCAGCCCGGTCAGCCCGCCGAGCCCGGCCAGAAAACCTATGCCACTGCGGCCGATCGAGCCAAAGAGGCCAACCCGACCTTCCACCAGGTTGCCGACCAGTATGGCTGGCTGCGCCCCGGAGAGATGGCCCGCTACTTCGCCGGAATCACCGACATCGACCTGGGGCAGCAATCGGCGGCCGAGGCCGATCTGGAAAAGGCCTCCCGCTCCCACGACAGCAACCTGGCTGCCCTGGCGAAGCTGGCGCTGGCCAATGTCTATGAGCAAAGCGGGCGGAGTTCCCAGGCAATCGGCCTCTTTCAGGACCTGATCCAGCACCCGACCACCACGGTTCCTAAAACCGCGGCGCAGCTCGATCTGGCACAGCTCTACGAGACCACACAGCCGCAGGAGGCACGCCGCCTTTATGCCCAGATCAAGGATCAGGACAAGAACGGTCAGGCCGGGCAGATCGCCACGCAAAAACTCGCGAATCTGAAGTAACCTCTATAGACGATAGACAAAGGAAAGGCCCGGACTTCCCGTCCGGGCCTTCCTTTTGCGCACTGGAGTCGCCCCTTGCCGGATCCCCTAAGCAGCCGATTCAGTCTCGGGCGAAACCTGCAGCGACCCGCCCGCAACCTTCGGCGTCAACAGGGGCCATCCCTTGCGCAGGACGTAATCCAGCCACGCCCCCGCAATCTGCGAAGTAACCACGGCCGCCACCACCAGCGTCGTATAGAACTTCGAGCTGATGATCCCAGCGTCGAAGGCCACACTGGCGAGCACAATCCCCGGCCCGCCCCGCGCGTTCGTGGTAATGGCAAGGTTGATCAGGTCCAGCCCGCGAAATCCGGCCAACCGCCCAGCCAACGATACCGACAGGATCTTAATCGCACAGGTTCCGGCAATGAAGGCCAGCATCATCCACAGCGAAACACCCCTGATCAGGTCGAGCTTCAGTCCAACGATGGCAAAGTACACAGGGACAAAGAATGCAAAGGCGACCTTGCCGATGGCATCCAGCGCATCAGCGAACAGCCTCCGCTTCTTATGCACGACAGCGAAGCCGGCCAGAAACGCCGCAAACACCAGGCTCACGTCCAGAGCGCCGGCCACCGCGCAATACGCCAGCAGTACCGCAATCGCGTACCCAACCGGCGAAGAGCTGGCCAGTACGTTGAACCGCGCTTTATTAATGCGCTTCACCGCCCTTGGAACCAGGGTGAGCCCCAGCACGAAGAACGCAACCGTCGCCGCCAGGTGCCACGCCATAGCCCGCGGATGGAGCGCCGCCTTGCCGGCCATGGCCGTCGCCACCGCAAGCGCCAGCCACAGAACAATGTCCTCCAGCACGGCAACACCCAGCACCAGTCGCGCGAACCGCGTGTGCAGGATTTTGAGATCGGCGAAGATCTTCGAGACCACCGGGACCGAGGTGACCGCCACCCCGACTGCGAGAATGATGGTCAGAGAGATGCGGTTGCCGTTGGGTCCCGCCAGCGACGGGCGGATCAGCCAGGGAGCCAGGAGCAGGCCCAGCAGAAAAGGCAGCCCGGTCCCGACCATCGTGAGCCAGCCTACTTCGCGCCGCTCATCCCGGCTGAACAGCTGCTGCGTCTCTGCGCCGGAGAGAAACATCAGCAGCAGGAGACCCAGCCAGTAGACAAAATCCAATATGTTGCCCTGATGGGTCGTGGTCTGCACCAGGCGAGCGAAGACAGGCACGCGGCCCAGCAGCGCCGGCCCCAGCACCACGCCCGCGAGAATTTCGCCGATCACCTTCGGCTGGCGCATCCTCACGAACAGGTATCCAAGCAGCTGCGCCAATCCAACCAGAAGCAGCAACACCAGCAAAACTGAAGTCAAAGCGGCATTCGACATTTGTGAACGACTCTCGGCGCTTGAGATGCGGCTTTCTCGCCATCGTTTGCCGATCCACTGCAGAAGATCTGTCCGGAACCCCCGCTTCGAGCTACTCCGCTCGCCGCCTCCGTATGCCTCTCGTTCTGCGAGCGGGCAGCTGTGTTCCGCGGCAAGCAAAACCGTCCCTTGCGCATGAGAGCGCAGATACCTGCTACCGGAAAGTTGTATTCGCCAGGCGCCTGGAGTTCGCTACAACAAGAGGGTTATCAGGCGCCCCGGACTTCCCCAAAACCCATTGAGCTCCCTCATCACAGCCCCCTGCTCACACGCAGCCGATCTGCTGGAGATCATCCCCGCGCTGGTAGCGTATGTGGACGCCTCGGGTGTCTATCGCCAGATGAGCCTGGCCTATGAGCAGTGGTGCGGCATCCGCCGCCAGGACTATCTCGGCCGCCATTATGAGGAGATCCTGCCGCAGCTGTTCGGTGAGGACTACCTGCGCATGGCCGCGCCAAGGCTTCAGCAGGCTTTCCGTGGCGAAAAGATCGGTTTCGAGACGAAGATCCTCAATAACCGAGAGCCGCGCGATGTGAAGATCACCTACACTCCCGATCGCGACGAAAAGGGCGCCGTTCGCGGAGTGCTGGTCGTGGTGAGCGACGTCAGCGACCTCAAGCGCGCAGAGGAGCTGGCGAGAACCAGCGAAGAACGTCTGCGCCTCGCAGCCGAGGTCAGCAATATGGGCTTCTGGGACCTCGACCTCGTCACCAGCGAGCTGACCTGGAGTCCCGTCTGCTATCGCGTGCTTTGCTTCGAGGACCGCGTGAAGCCACCGGCCTGGGAGGAGTTCTTTGCCCGCATTCATCCCGACGACCGTGAGGCGCGAGCTTCTACCTTTGCCGTCGCGCAGTCGACCGGCCACCCATACAAGTCGGAATACCGCATACGGCGCACGGACGGAAGCTGGCAATGGGTCCACTCTCGCGGCCATTTCATCTTCAATTCCGCCGGCGAAGCGGTTCGTGCCCTTGGCGTCGTGTTCGATATTACCGAACGCAAAACCGCAGAGCAGCTCGCCGGCGAACAGAGCCGGCGCATCGATCAAATTCTCGAAAGCACGACCGACGGCGTCTTTATGCTGGATCGCGAGTGGCGCTTCACGTACCTCAACTGCCGCGCCAAAAAGTTCCTGAGCGGCGTGCAGGAGTTGCTCGGGGCCAATATTTGGGATGCCTTCCCCTTCGCAGAGACGAGCAGGTTTGGCGAATGTTACCGGCGCACCATGTACGAGCGAGTGGAAACCAGCGTCGAGGCGTTCTACCCGGAGCCGTTAAGCCGCTGGTTTGAGGTCCACGCCTTTCCTACTGACGAAGGCATGGTGGGATTCTTCCGTGATGTGACCGAACGTCGGGAATCTTCGGCAGCCCTGCGCCTGCAGGAACAGGCCATCGCTGCCGTTCCCGTGGGCATCAGCATTGCGCGATTCGATCCGGAAGGCGATTTCCCCCTGGTCTATGTCAACCCTGCCTTCGAGGAGATTACCGGCTATCCAAAATCGGAAATCCTCGGCCGGAACTGCCGCTTCCTGCAGGGCCCCGGCACCCAGGAGTCGAGCCTCACCCCCATCCGCGAGGCCATCGACCACGGGGAACCAGCGAAAATCATCGTCCTTAACTACAAAAAGGACGGCAGCGAATTCCTGAACGAGTTGCAGCTGTCTCCGGTTCGCAATGAGGGTGGTGAGGTTACCCACATTGTTGGCATCCAAAACGATGTCACCGACCGCATCCTGGCCGGAGAACGCCTCACCCATCAGGCACAGTACGACGCCCTTACCGGGATACCCAATCGCTACCTCTTCCTCGAATTGCTGCAACAGGCCATCAGGCTGGCCAACCGCAGGAAGGCGCGTGAAGTAGCCCTGGTCTATCTCGACGTTGACAATTTGAAGCACGTCAATGAGCGATTCGGCCACCATGGCGGCGACCGCATCCTGAAGCAGATCGGCAACCGCATCAGCTCCGTGATTCGGGAGAGCGACATCGCGGCGCGCATCGGCGGTGACGAGTTCGTGCTTCTGTTCACCAATTACGCCGACCGCAGGCAGATTGAAAAACTAATTGGGCGCGTCCTCAAACGGATCTCCGCTCCCCTCCGTATCGGCGGCCGTGAACTGGTCGTCACCGCGAGCGCCGGCTACGCTGTGGCCCCTGGAGATGCCGTGGCCTCGGAAGATCTCCTGCGCAAGGCGGACCTGGCGATGTTATCCGCCAAGCACGAATGTAAGGCCACCTGGAAGGCCTACCGGCCGGCAATGGACTCCGGCCACACCGCGATGCTCGACATTGCAGCGGGCCTGCGCCTGGCGCTCAAACGCGACGAGTTTCTCCTCATGTACCAGCCGCGCATCGACGCGCGTACCAATCGCCTGCATTCCCTTGAAGCTCTCATTCGCTGGCAGCATCCCGAACGCGGCCTCATCTTCCCGGCCGATTTTATTCCGATCGCCGAGGAGACCGGCATCATCATCGAAATCGGCCAGTGGGTCATCCAGCAAGCCCTTCGCCAGATCGGAGCGTGGAGAGCGCAGGGCTGCAGCATCGTTCCGGTTTCTGTGAATGTCTCGGCAGCTCAGTTCAGAAATCCTGCGTTTCCGAAGTTTGTTGCCAAAGCGCTGCAGGATGCCGAGATCTCCCCGGATCTGCTCGAGATCGAACTGACCGAATCGATCTTCATGGATGAGGGCGTTTCCAACGAATCGCTGACTGCGCTGCGCAATATCGGCGTCCGCATTGCCATCGATGACTTTGGCACTGGCTATTCAGGTCTGCGTTATCTCCAGCGTTTCTCCGTCGATATTTTGAAGATTGATCGTGCCTTCACCAAATCCATCGGCCACAGCAGCACCGCGGCTTCGATCTGCCGCTCCATCCTTCAACTGGCCCAGGAACTGCACCTGACCGCCGTAGCCGAGGGAGTGGAATCCGCTCAGCAGGCGACACTCCTGCAGCAATGGGGTTGCGATCAGTTGCAGGGCTACCACTTCGGCTACCCGGTGCCTGCCGACTGCATCGACATCATGCTCTCGGCTCCCTGAATCTTTTTTCCCTCCGGCCGCCCCCGGCTGAATCTCCCCGTACGGCATACAGGTTGCTGCCCGGCAAGCCAGGTCTCGAAGGCGACATCCCCGATCGCTGCTGCTATCTTTCGCCGCTGCGTCGTGAGGGGTATACTCGGCTCGCCCATTGGAGGCCCGAACGATGAAAACGATTTGTGGGATTTTACCCGCGTGCTCTCTCCTGCTGACCACGCTGTTCTCTTTGCCCGTGGCCGCAGGCGCGCAGGCTGGACCCGCTCCTGCCATCCTCCATGCCGCGGAGGCGGCCAGGGTTCTGCCGGACTCCGTCTTCTTTCGCGGGAAATCCGCCAGCACGCAAACCCGCAATGCGGCCGGGATCCGCTTCTCCGACGGGATGTATGTCCTGGCCACCCTCGTCGATACCTCGGGTTATTCCACCGGCATCCAGGAAAAGTACCAGGGATATCTGCTGACCGAGGTTCCTCTCCGCTTTGGCACCCACACTCTGGCGCCTGGCGCCTATGGCGTCGGCTTCACCGGAAACGATTTTCATATAATGGACATCGGCGATCATGAACTGCTCCTTGCCGGCGCAGCCCGCGATGCGCAGATGCAGCGGCCGATTCCTCTTCAGATTCAGGACGGAGCATCCGGCGGCCTCTACCGGCTGTGTTTCGGGCGAGAATGCGTCGATTTCCGCCCCGCCGAGTAGAAGGACCGCTCCTGGCGAAATCGCGGCATCGAAGGCATACGAAAGATCCGGCCACGACTGTTGTAACAATTCCCTGTTGAAATCCATCTAACTAACCAGAGAGGCGGACATTTTCGGTCCCGAATCGAAGAGAGGCCGAGATCAGTTTGCCCTTGCAGCGCGTCACCGCCCCCGACACAGCGTAAAGGGAAGGGCGCGGATTGCAGGAAAGGGAGAGATGAGAACAGTTCGCGTCATAGCAACCAGCACGCTTGCCGCTATGCTTGCCGCAGCGCCTTGGGCAGCAGCTCAAAACGAAAATGAGGGGCAGGGCCACGCCGTAGTGACCGCATTGCCCAAAAATGATAAGCAGCCGGCCGCCGATATTCCGCAGCAGGCCCTCAAAGAAGTGAGTGTCAACGGGAAGAAAGCCAGTGTTAGTAACTGGACCCCCCTGCGCGGTCCTCAGGCCGGCGTGGAGTTCGTGCTCTTAATCGATGGCGGCGCCCGCACCAGTCTGGGTCGCGAAATGGACGACATCGCAAAGTTTGTCCAAAATCTCCCGCCGAACGTCAAAGTGGCGCTGGCCTACATGGAAAATGGCAGCGCTCGCATGGCAGGCCCGCTCACCGCGGATCACGCTCAAGCGGCCAAAGAACTGCACCTGCCCATGGGCATTCCGGGATACAGCGCCAGCCCTTACTTCTGTCTTTCCGCACTGGCTAAAAATTGGCCGTCTCAGGATCCCAATGTACGGCGCGAGGTCATCATGATCACCGATGGCGTCGACTATTATCACCTGCACTATGATCCCGACGATCCCTACGTCCAGGCAGCGATGGATGACGCGGCCCGTGCCGGCTTAGTCGTCTACTCGATTTACTGGAAGAGCGTCGGTCCGGCGGATCGCAGCTGGTACGAAACCAACTCGGGCCAGAATCTGCTCCAGGAAGTGACGCAGTCTACCGGTGGCAATTCCTACTGGATTGGTTTTGGCAATCCGGTTTCGCTGTCGCCCTACTTCGACGATTTCTCCCGCCGTCTCAACAACCAGTACGAACTCGAATTTGCGGCTCCCTTCAAGGGCAACAAGCCTGAACTGGAACAGATGAAGGTGAAGATCGACGATTCGAAGGTGAAGGTCGACGCTCCCCAGCGCGTCCTGGTTGTTCAGCAGAGAGCCAATAGCGGGAGCTAAATCTCAGTCAAAATAAAAAGCGCGTCGGTCATCGACGCGCTTCTCTTTTCAGTTCGTGCTCATCGCCCCACCAGCTGATTCGCCGGCAGGCTGGCAATATCATCGGATTCTGTACCATCGCTCAGGCCGCCATACCGACGCTCCCGGCGCTGATAATCCTCAATCGCCTCCAGCATGTGAATGCCGCGGAAGTCCGGCCACAGGCGTCCCGTGACATAGATCTCGGTATACGCGATCTGCCAGAGCAGAAAATTAGAGATGCGCATCTCGCCCGAGGTACGGATCAGCAGATCGGGATCCGGCATGTGCGCTGTATACAGATGCCGGTGGATGTCCGTTTCATCGATATCCTCGATGCGCATCCCTTTGTGCTGAATCTCCGCGCAAAGACCGCGAAAGGCATCGACCAGTTCCGACCGCGCACCGTAATTCAGAGCCAGGGTCAGCACCGTGCCGGTGTTGTGCCGCGTTGCCTCCGCCGCCCACTGCATGCGCTCGCGCACCTCTTCGGGCAGTTCTGCCGTGCGCCCGATGTAGCGAATGCGCACGTTGTTGTCGTTCATGCGCTGCACGTTGTTGGTCAGATACGTCTTCAGCAGGCGCATGAGAAAGTTCACTTCCGTCCTCGGCCGCCGTAAGTTATTTTCCAGAGAAAATGCGTACAGCGACAGCCAGGGCAGACCGATGCGCGACGCCGTCTCGACCACGTATTGCACCGCCTCGGCTCCCTGCTGATGACCGAAGAAGCGCTTCAGGCTCCGCTTCCCCGCCCACCGGCCATTGCCATCCATGATGATGGCGACGTGGTGCGGCAGACGCTCCGGATCGAGACGGCGATAAACGGCTGCCTCGTCGGGAGGCAGTTCATGCACTCGACTGGAATTCAGAGACAACGGTTCCTTTCGCGCGGCTCCCGCTGCGTACAGTCGGGAGAACACTGCACGGGAGTGACCACCACCGCTACGTGCCTGCAGGACGCGCGCCTTCGCGCCATGCCGCGGAAGCCTGAGAGCAGTGCCCTACTGCCGAATTATACAGACGCGCACCCGCCCAGCGAGAACCCCGCCTCAACCGCACATGAAGCGACCGTAATGCTGCTCCTCGATGCGGCGCCTTACGCCGGCCGCCGCCGGCCTGAAGCCATCTCCCGCACCTGGTTCAGAAACATCGATCGCTGGAAACCGTCCAGCTGCGCCAGCAACGGAGCGATCTCCGCCACGAACGGATCGGCCAGCACCGCCGCCGTCTCCCGCGCCCTGCGGCTTCGGCCATCGCGCAGCAGATCGCAGACGTCCAGTTCCAGTGCCCCCGCCAGACGCTCCAGCGACGATAGCGTCGGCACTGCCTTGCCGTTTTCTATCTTCGAAATATACGTGCGTGGCACCTGCATGCGTCCCGCAAGCTGCCGCTGGCTCAAATTGCGGTCATGGCGTACCTCGCGCACCGCGCGTGCCACATCGATGCCTTCCGGTTCCTCCGGCTGCCTGTTGATGCGCCGTCACCAGTTGCGGAGACAGCGGCTCCGGTTCATCCATTTCGAGGGGTTTGTGGCAACGCCTGCACAGGGAATTCGACGTGCGGAATTGCACCAGACTACAGAAGTCGCAACGTAGTACCTCACGGGCCTCGACGGTTGCTAAGGTAGTTGCCATAAGTTGTGCGGAACGCCAGAGCAAGCGATCCGAGCTGCACCTGGGGATCACAAGGTGCCTCGCCTGGAAATTACATTGTCAGGAGGGTATCCTCCTTGTCAAGTGAAAACTGTGAGTCTTGCCTAAAATTGCCAGGAAATCCCAGGAAAACCCGAAAAGGAAATTCTTTTCATGACGACTCATCCCGCCTACAGCCGAGAACACGCGTGGACCCTGCTGAACGAACACACTCAATCCGCGAGCCTGCTGAAGCATGCGCTCGCCGTGGAAAGCTGCGTACGCGCCTACGCTGAGCGGGAAGCGGATGCGCTGAATCTGAGCGGAGATGCCCGCACGCAGCTGCTCGAGACCTGGTCCGCCACTGCCCTGCTGCATGATTTCGATTACGAAAAGCATCCTTCGCTGGACGAGCACCCCTTCGTGGGCGTGGGCATTCTCAAGGAGCACGGCTGGCCTGAGGAAGTGCGCACCGCCATTCTTGGCCACGCTCAGTACTCCGGCGTGCCACGCGAATCGCAGTTGGCCAAAGCTCTCTTCGCCTGCGATGAGCTCGCCGGTTTTCTCACCGCGTGTTCGCTGGTCAAGCCCACCAAATCCATCCATGACGTCGACGTGCCCGGCGTGAAGAAGAAGATGAAGGACAAGGCTTTTGCCCGCGGCGTGAATCGTGAAGACATCGTGAAGGGCGCGCAGGAGCTGGGTGTCACTCTCGAAGACCACATCGACTTTTGCCTCGCAGCCATGCGCAACAATGCTGAAATTCTGGGGCTGCAGGGGACGGCCGCACAAAGCTGACGCCGCCCACCCGCGTCGGTGTCATACTGATGCGTCATGTTGTGGCTGCGCGGCATCCTCTTCAGCGTGCTTGTGCCGGGAGTGGTCGCCTTCTATGTGCCGCAGAGCATGCGTCATCCACCCGCGGCAGGCGGGGGGTGGTCGCTGGGCTGGATTCTCTTCGGTCTCGGCGCCGCCATCTACACTCTCTGCCTGTTCGGCTTCCTCGCCGCGGGCGGAACGCCTGCCATCTTCTTCACACGCCCCTTCCGCTGGATTTTGGGCGAAGAGCCTCGCGGCATCGTGCGCAGCGGCCTCTATCGCTACTCACGCAACCCGATGTATCTGGGCGTGCTGCTGGCCATCGCCGGCCAGGCCTGCGTCTATCGTTCCCGAGCCATCGCAATTTATGCAGGAGTTGCAGCCATCATCTTCCACCTGGTCGTCGTACTTCTCGAAGAGCCGCACCTGATGCGAGCGCGTGGCGCCGAATACGCCGACTACCGTCGTCACGTTCCCCGCTGGCTCGGCTTGCCGCGGCCCTGAAAACTCGCCCGCACCTTGCACCGCTCTCGCCGCTCCGATAGAGTGGTCGCGCGTGCTCCAGTTACAAACGCTCAACGATGTTTTCTTTGCCCTTGCCGACAGCGGACGCGAGCAGGCCATGCTCGTCCAGGACAATACCGGCGCGTGGCGAGGTGTTTCTTCTGCGCAGGTCTATCAGCGCGTCCGTGCCATAGCTCTGACGCTGCGCTCCTGGGGCATCGGCAAAGGCGACCGCGTAGCCATTCTTGCCGAGAACCGATGGGAGTGGGCCGTCGCCGATTTCGCCTCGCTGGCCATCGGCGCCGTGGATGTTCCCATTTATCCCACGCTGCTGCCCGGCCAGATCGCTCAGCTGCTGGCGGACTCAGGAGCGCGCATCATCTTCGTCTCAACCCGCGCGCAGTACGAAAAAATCCGGGTGATCGCCGGTGAGACCGTGCTGGAGCGCATCGTGGTCATGGACGATCACCACCTGCCCGATGCCGTTACCTTTTCCTCCCTGATCGGCGAGGCCGATGCACGCGGCGCGGAACGCGATCCGGACCTGGACGACGCGGCGCGAGCGATCGGACCCGGCGATCTGGCGACGCTCATCTACACCTCGGGCACCACCGGCGATCCCAAAGGCGTGATGCTGACCCACGGCAACATCGCCAGCAATGTCAACTATTCGACCGCGGAGTTCGGATTTCAACCCACCGACTCCTGCATCTCTTTTCTGCCGCTCTCGCACATCACCGCGCGTCATCTGGACTACGCTCTTTACGCGCAGAACGTCACCATCGCCTACTGCCCTGCTTTCGAAAAACTGCCCGAGACCATGACAGCGATCCATCCGACGGTCCTGGTCGCCGTACCCCGCGTCTTTGAAAAGGTTCGCCAGGTTGCCGAGCAGCGAGCGGCTCAATCGGCCATCAAGCGTCGCCTCTTTGCGTGGGCCCTGGAAACCGGCAAGCCCCATCGCGACCATGTCGCGGCCGGAAGACGGCCCTCCTCTCCTGTCTGGAAGCTGGCCGACAAGCTCGTTTACAGCAAGCTGCGCGCGGGTTTCGGCGGCCGGGTTCGCTATTTCATTGCCGGAGGCGCGCCGCTCGGTCTCGACAC
Organism: uncultured Acidobacteriota bacterium; assembly: GCA_963825195.1. Taxonomy (GTDB): domain Bacteria; phylum Acidobacteriota; class Terriglobia; order Terriglobales; family Acidobacteriaceae; genus Palsa-343. Next base: position 1,362,633 of record CAWGSD010000001.1, on the reverse strand, counting down.
CGCCCACTGGTTCGCGGGAGCGGGCATTCGCATCCTCGAAGGATACGGCCTCACCGAAACGGCGCCGGTGCTGGCCATCAACACGCCCAACGCCAATCGCATGGGCTCGGTCGGCAAACCGCTGCCGAATATCGAGTGCCGCATCGCCGCGGATGGCGAGCTGCTCGTGCGCGGCCCCAACGTCTTCCCCGGTTACTGGAAGGATCGCGGCAACGAAGAGAGCTTCGACGCCGAAGGATGGTTCCACACCGGCGACATCGGCCACATCGATGCCGAAGGTTTCCTGCACATCACCGACCGCAAGAAGGAACTGCTGAAGACCTCCGGCGGCAAGCTAATCGCACCGCAGCCGATCGAGAACAAGCTGAAGGCCCATCTGCTGGTAGCGAATGCAGCGCTGGTGGGCGATCGCCACAAATTCGCCTCGGCTCTCATCGCGCCCAACTTCCCTGCACTGGAACTGTGGGCGCAGGAGCATGACCTCTCGATCGCCAGCCGCCAGGAGCTGGTCGACGACCCACAAGTGCGCGCCGAGTACCAGGGAATCGTTGACCGCGTGAATGCCACCCTCGCGAACTTCGAGACCATCAAGCGCTTTCGCCTGGTCCCGGACGAATGGACCCTCGACTCCGGCGAGCTGACGCCCAGCATGAAGCTGCGGCGCCGGGTCGTTACCCAAAAGTATGCGCGCGAAATCGCCGAGTTTTACGCAGATGAATCCGTCGCTCGCCGATAAGCCCGTGGCATGCTCTCGTAAAATAGAAGGGATTCCCGCAGGAGGAAAGCTTGCCCGATACACCCCCGTTTCCGCTGACGCTCGACGGCTCCAGCGTGCTGCACCAGATGTTCCGCTTCGACTGGAGTGCATGGCGGCGTCTGGAGAATTCGGCCCGTGAGTACACGGTTGCGGAATTTAGCGCCCTGCTCGGTCCTATGGAAAAAGGTTCCGGAGGCGAACGCCCCAATCAGAGCGCCCTGTTTGCGCAACTGGGCCACAAGGGCGATCTGATGCTGGTGCACTTCCGCGACAGCATCGAGCAGCTGGCCGCCGTCGAAAGGGATCTGGCCCGAACCGAGTTGGGCAGCTTCCTTCAGCCCACGCACTCCTACCTCTCGCTCGTGGAACTGGGTCTCTACGAATCGTCTGTGAAGACCTATGCGGCGCTGGCGGGGGAAGGCGTCGAGCCGCTATCGGACGAATGGGACAAGCGCGTTCAGGAGATGACCGATCGCCAGGCAGCCGCTATGTCCACCCGACTGTTTCCCGCGATCCCTGAAACGAAGTACCTCTGCTTCTATCCCATGGACAAGCGCCGCGGCGAACACGTGAACTGGTACACCGTGCCCATGGCCGATCGCGCGCGCATGATGCACGAGCACGGCCTCATCGGCCGGCGCTTTGCCGGCACCGTGAAGCAGATCATCTCCGGCTCCATCGGCTTCGACGACTGGGAGTGGGGTGTCGATCTTTTCGCCGACAATCCCGGAGTCTTCAAAAAACTCATCTACGAAATGCGCTTCGATGAGGCGAGTGCGCTCTACGGTCTCTTCGGTGCGTTCTACGTGGGCGTTCGTTTGCCCGTGAGCGAAATCGGTGCATGGCTGAGCGTGGAGCATCGATGACTGCACAACTACCAGCTGCCAGCCGCCAGCTTTCCGCCAACGGCCGGGTGTCCCTCCTCTCCGGCTTTGGAGATAGAGACTTAAGGCGTGAGACGCGCCCATGCCTCTGTGAGCCTTGGCTGACCGCTGGTTATTGGCAGCTGGTCACCGGCTGCTGGCCGCTGGCTGCTGACAGCTGGCTACCGGCTGCCTTATGAAGATCTTCGTTACCGGCGCTACCGGATTCGTCGGCGGTCACGTCGCGCGGGAATTAGCCGCACGCGGAGCCGAGCTTCGCCTCCTCACCCGCCGCACCAGCAGTCTCGCCAACCTCGAAGGGCTCTCAGCAGAAACCGTCACCGGCGATTTGCTCGAGCCCGAGAGTCTTCGCTCGGCCATGCGCGACTGCGATGCCGTGATGCACGTAGCCGCCGACTACCGCCTCTGGGTCCGCGATCCCGACGCGATGTACCGCTCCAACGTCGAGGGCACGCGAGCCCTGCTGCGCATTGCGCGCGAAGAAAATGTGCGCCGCTTCGTCTACACCTCCAGCGTCGCCACCATGGGCTTCCGTTCCGATGGCACCATCGTCAACGAGGACACACCGGTTTCGTTAGAGAATATGGTCGGCCACTACAAGCGCTCCAAGTTTCTGGCCGAGCAGGTCGCCATGGAAGCCGCCCGCGACGGGCAGAGTGTCATCATCCTCAACCCCACCACCCCCATCGGTCCCGGCGACCTGAAGCCCACCCCCACCGGCCGCATCGTCGTCGACTTCCTCAACCGCAAATTCCCTGCTTACGTGGATACGGGCCTGAACCTGGTCGATGTCGTCGAAGTGGCACGCACGCATGCCGACGCGCTCAACAATGGCGTGGGCCGCCCGGGTGAGCGCTACATCCTCGGTGGCGAAAACCTCACCCTCAAGCAGATCCTCGATAAAATGTCCGCAATCACCGGCCTTCCCTCGCCCAGCATGAAGGTCCCGCATTCGGTGGCAATGATCTTCGCCTTCTGCGACGAAAGCCTTACCGGGAGATTGCTCGGCAAAGAGCCTCGGGCGACCGTCGAAGCCGTCCGCATGGGCAAAAAGAAGATGTTCGCTTCCTCGTCCAAAGCTGAGCGCGAACTGGGCTTTCGCGTCGTACCGGTTTACAAAGCACTGCGCAACGCGATTGACTGGTTCCGTACTCATGGATATGCGCCCGCGGCGCAGGAAGCGGTCCTGGCAGGATGAAGCGCATCGGCATGGTCGCAGCCCTCCCCGGCGAACTGAAGCCGCTGGTTCGCGGCTGGCAGCGTCGCGGTCCTGTCTTCGTGGGCCGGATCGGCGACTCCGAGATCGTCGCGGCCTGCGCCGGCATGGGCGCAGATGCCGTCACACGCGCCTGTGAGCAGGTGCTGGCTTCCGGAAGCATCGACGCTCTGGCCTCCGTGGGCTGGGCCGGTTCCCTCTCCTGCGGATTGAAGCCGCCCGAGGCCGTCGCCGTTCGCGAAGTCATCGACGCCCGCTCCGGTGAACGCTTTTCCACCGCCGATGCTCAGGGCCAGCGCCTCATCACCATCGATCATGTCGTCGCTGCGCCGGAAAAGCGCAGCCTCGCCATGCAGTATCAGGCCGCTCTCGTCGACATGGAAGCTGCCGCCGTTGCCCGCTGCGCCCGCGTCGGTAACCTGCCCTTTCTTTGCTTCAAGGCCGTCTCCGACGGTCCCAACGACAACCTTCCCGACTTCAACCTCTTTACCGGCGCCGACGGCCAGTTGCGCATGCCCGCCCTGGTCGCCTGGGCCCTCCTGCATCCGCAATACTGGGCTGCCTTCGGCCGTCTCGGGAAAAACAGCCGCCTGGCCGCGGAAGAACTCGCCAAACTTTCCACCCGCTGCCTCCTCGACTGGCGGTAAATTATTTTCGGAGCTTCCATGGCAACCGCGATCACCCATGACCTTCAGGAACAAACACCCAGCTCAATTCCGGCCACCATGCGGGCTGCCGTCTATCGCGGTGTGAACGATGTTCGTGTGGAAACCGTCCCGGTACCGGCCATCGGTCCCGGCGAGGTGCTGATCCGCGTGGCCTGCTGTGGCGTCTGCGGCACGGACCTCAAGAAAATCCACACCGGCTCGCACTCGGCGCCGCGCATCTTCGGCCATGAAACCGCTGGTACCCTCGCGGCCGTTGGCGCGGAGGTTCGCGGTTTCGCAGTCGGCGACCGCGTCATGGTCTTCCACCACACGCCTTGCGGCCATTGTTACTACTGCCGCAAAAAGACCTTCGCCCAATGCAACGACTACAAGCGCGTCGGTTGCACGGCGGGATTCGAGCCTTCCGGAGGCGGTTTCGCCGAGTATGTCCGTGTCATGCCCTGGATCGTCGAGCGCGGTCTCATCCCTATCCCCGAAGGGGTTCCCTTCGAGCAGGCCGCCTTCGTCGAACCGGTGAACACCTGCCTCAAAGGCGTGCGCAGCCTCAACCTGGCAGCAGATGAAACCGTGCTGGTCATCGGCCAGGGTCCCATCGGCATCCTGCTGGCCGCGCTCTCGGCTCGCACCGGAGCCAAAGTCCTCACCTCCGACCTCTATCCCGAACGCCACAAAATTGCTGCGGCCTACGGATTGCATCACCCCATCGACGCCAGCAAAGAAAACGTCGCCGCCGCCGCGCATGCCGCCAGCGAGGGCCGCGGAGCCGATGCCGTCATCCTGGCAGTCGGCAGCAATGGCCTCATCCGCACCGCCATGGATGCCGCGCGTCCCGGCGGCCGGGTCCTGCTCTTCGCCCAGACGCAGCACGGCGAGGCCGTCTTCGATCCCGCCGTAGTGTGCATGGATGAGAAATCGCTGGTCGGCTCCTACAGCTCGTCCGTCGATATTCAGGACGAGGTGGCCGATCTGGTTTTCAGCGGATACGCCAGCGGCTTCGACCTGACCCGCCTCATCTCCCACCGCTTTCCGCTGGAAGAGGCGGCAGAGGCGATCGAGGTCGCATCGACGCCAAGCGCCGCCTCCATGAAAATCTTCATTGAGCCGTAAGGCCGCCGCTCTGAGACAATAGTAAGGATGGCCACGCAAATGACAGCCGCCGTGCTCCACGGCCGCGAAGACCTGCGCATCGAACAAGTTCCGATGCCAAAAGCTGGTCCGGGCGAAATTGTAGTGCGTGTTGCAGCCGCCCTTACATGCGGAACCGACCTGAAGGTCTACCGTCGCGGTTATCACGCGCGCATGTTGAAGCCGCCCATCCCCTTCGGCCACGAGCTGGCGGGAACGGTCCACGAAGTGGGCAGCGGCGTCGCGCTCTTTCGCCCCGGCGACCGCGTTGTTGCCCTCAACTCTGCGCCCTGCGGCAAATGCTATTTCTGCCGCCGCGATCAGGAAAACCTCTGCGACGATCTGCTCTTCAATAACGGCGCGTACGCCGAATACCTGCGGATCCCCGCCCGTATCGTGGCCAGAAACACCCTGCGCATTCCCACCGGCGTTCCCTTCGAGCATGCCGCACTCACCGAAGCGCTGGCCTGCGTGGTCCGTGGGCTCGACGAGTGCCAGCCGCACCCCGGCGATTCCGTCGCCATCGTCGGCGGCGGCCCTATCGGCCTCATGTTCATGCATGTGGCCCAGTTGGCCGGCCTGCGCGTCATCGCGGTCGTCAAGCGCGACGAGCAGGTGATCGCGGCAAAAACCTTCGGAGCCTCTGAAGTCGTGCAGATCACCGCCGTCCCCGATCCCATCGCCGCCGTACGCGATCTGACGCCCCACCGTCGCGGCGTCGACATCGCCATCGAGGCCGTGGCCACTCCGCTGGCCTGGCAGTGGGCTGTCGACATGGTGCGCAAGGGCGGCACGGTAAACTTCTTCGGCGGATGTGCCGCCGGCACCAAAGTTGAGCTCGACACCAATCGCCTGCACTATAACAACATCACCCTGCGCGCGAGCTTTCACCACACGCCCGCAGCCGCCCGCAAAGCCTTCGACCTCATTGTCAGCGGCCGCTTCCGCTGCAGCGAAACCATTACTGGCCGCGCGCCCCTGGTGGATCTCGTGCAGGTCTTTCGCCGTCTGATGAACCGCACCGGCGACATCAAGACCGCTATCATTCCCTAAGCAGCCTTGCGCATGACGGTGGATACCGCACAGAACGAATTAATCGAGCGCGGATGGGCAGCGCTTCCTCCGGAATATCGCATTCCGGACCAACCTCCTGCCCTCAAGGAAGCCCGCGCCTGGTGTCGGCGTCTGGCCGAAACCCATTATGAAAATTTTCATGTAGCGTCCTGGTTTCTGCCCAGGCGTCTGCGCCCCCACTTCCACAGCATCTACGCCTATTGCCGCGTCTCCGACGACCTCGGCGATGAGGTTGGCAATCCGGAGCAGGCGCTGGCCCTCCTCGACCTGTGGGGCGCGGAACTGGACGCCTGCTATCGCGGCGAGGCGCGTCACCCCGTCTTCGTCGCGCTGGCCGAAACCGTGCGCATCTGCGATATCCCCAAAGAGCCGTTCGCTGATCTGCTCATCGCCTTCCGTCAGGATCAGACCATCACCCGCTTCCCCGCCATGGCCGATGTCCTCGACTACTGCCGCTATTCCGCCAATCCGGTCGGCCGCATCGTGCTCTATGCCTGCGGCTATCGCGATGCGGAGCGCTTTGCTCTCTCTGACCACACCTGCTCGGCGCTGCAGCTCGCCAACTTCTGGCAGGATGTTCGCGTCGATTACGGCAAAGGCCGCGTCTATCTGCCTCTCGAAGATATGCAGCGCTTCGGCGTCGAGGAACAAGCCATCGCAGAGAGCCGCTTCACGCCGCACTTCCGCGAGCTGATGCGCTGCGAAGTCGACTACGCCCGCCGCATGTTTCAGGCCGGCCTCCCGCTGATCCGCATGGTCGACCGGGAGCTTGCACTCGATCTCGACCTCTTTTCGCGCGGCGGACTCGAGATCCTCGCGGCCATCGAGCGCCAGGACTTCAACGTGCTGCGTGCTCGGCCGGCGATTTCGAAGCGCCGCAAAGCCGCCCTGCTCGTGCGTGCGCTGGCGGCCAGACTCGTCGCGGGGAATGCCGCTTGACGGTTTCCGACCCGCGCCTTGAGGCTGCGCCCATTCAGGACCCCGCACTTGCAGCCGCTTATCGGACCTGTACCGAGATCGCCAGAAAGCAGGCGAAGAATTTTTACTACGCCTTTCTGGCCCTGCCCAAACCGAAACGCGATGCCATTTGCGCCGTTTACGCCTTCATGCGGCATGCCGACGACATCTCCGATGACGAGTCGCGCACCCGCGAACAGCGCCGCGCCGATTTAGACGACTGGCTGGATCAGTGGCATCGTGCTGCCGCTGGCGGCTCGACCGCCGATCCTGTCTTTCTCGCCCTGAGCGATGCTCGCCAGCGTTTCCAGATTCCCATGGTTCTGCTCGACCAACTGGTCCAGGGAACTGCCATGGATTTGGATTCCACGCATTCTGAGGCCCTCGAGGAGGCGGCCGAGGCCCCTCCCTGGGACACCTACGCCACCTTCGAGGAGCTGCAGCAGTACTGCTATTACGTGGCCTCGGTGGTGGGCCTCGTTTGCATCCGCATCTTTGGCTACAGCGATCCCCGCGCCGAGAAGCTCGCCGAGGAAACCGGTATCGCCTTTCAGCTCACCAATATTTTGCGCGATGTCCGCGAGGATGCCGAACGCGGCCGGATTTATTTGCCGCTGGAAGATCTGGATCGCCACAACGTGCGGATCAGCGAACTGGCATCCATTCGTTACGGCAGCCAGATAACCCTGAATCAGCGGGAGTTACTGGAAAGCATCGCCAGCCGCGCCGAGTATTTTTACCGATCCGGCTATCAGCTGCTGCCCATGATCGCAGGCGATGCGCGCCCCGCCCTCTGGGTCCTCATCACCATCTATCACGATCTGCTTCGGCGCATCGAGCGGCGCGGCTTCGACGTCTTCTCCTCCCGCGTCAGTGTCCCGCTTGGATCACGCATCGCCATTTTGCTCCGCGGCCTGGTACAGGTGATCATGAATCGTATCCGGGGGCGTGGCTGAATGGCCTCACCCGCTACGGTCACTGTGGTAGGCGGAGGTCTCGCGGGCATCGCCGCTGCCTGTGCCCTTGCCGACTCCGGCTATCGCGTGCGCCTGCTGGAGCGGCGCCCCTACCTCGGCGGTCGCGCGTCTTCCTACGAACATCCCGGTACCGGCGAGATCATCGATAACTGCCAGCACGTTCTCATTGGCCGCTGCACCAGTCTGCTCGACCTGTACCGCCGCCTCGACGTTCTCGACGCCATCCGCTGGTACGACCGCTTCACCTTTCTCACCCCCGACGGTGGCGTCTCGGTCATCGAGTCCGGCAAGCTCCCCGCGCCCCTGCATTCATCCGCGTCTTTCCTGCGGGCCCCGGCTTTCACCCTGACGGATAAGCTCGCCATCGCCTGGGGATTGTCGCAATTCCTGGCCGGCCTCCCGGCCGATACCGAGGAGAACTTCGCACGTTGGCTGCAGCGGCATCACCAAACCCGTCGCGCCGTCGAACGCTTCTGGAAGCCGGTCCTGGTCAGTGCCCTGAACGAAGACCTCGACCGCATCTCGGTGCACTACGCCGCCAAGGTCTTTCGGGAATCCTTCCTGCTCTCTCCCCAATCCGGGCGCATGGGCGTCCCGGGGATTCCCCTCAGCGAACTCTATGGCCGCGCCGTCGGCTATCTGCGCCAGCGGGGCAGCGATGTCTCGCTCCGCGCCGGCGTCGAAGCCATCCTTCCCTCCGGCAACGGCTGGGTGACCCGCACCGCCGAGGAGAGCTTTTCCTCCGATGCCGTGGTCCTGGCGCTTTCGTTTGAGGCCATGGCAGCCCTGCTGCCCTCCCTGCCTCAAAATGCCGCCAGCCAGGAACTCGCCTCAAAGCTCGCCAGGTTTGAGCATTCGCCCATCACCGGCATCCACCTCTGGCTCGACCGCGAAGTCACGGAGCTGGATCATGCCGTGCTGCTGGAGACCACCATCCAGTGGATGTTCAACAAATCGCGCCTCCAGCCCGCCCACCGTGGCTCCGCGGGCAGCTATCTGGAACTGGTGGTCAGCGCGTCCCGCTCCCTGGTCCCCATGAGCCGGCAGGAGATCATCGACACGGCACTGTGTGAGCTGACCCAGTTCTTCCCTGCGGTAGCCTCAGCCAACTTATTGAAAGCAGCGGTGGTTAAGGAAGTTCGGGCGACTTGGTCGATTCGACCGCAGCTGGACCCGATCCGCCCCTCGGCAGCCAGCCCCTGGGCCGGGGTCTTTCTCGCCGGAGACTGGACCGCCACCGGCTGGCCCGCAACCATGGAGGGTGCCGTGCGCAGCGGCTATCAGGCCGCCGAAGGCCTTGATGCATCTCTGGGTAAATCCCGCGCTTTCGTCGCCCGGGAGGCGCCTGCAGCCGGGCTGATGCGCCTTTTTGCGATATAACTACTGCAAAACCTGAATGTTCAAGCAAAAATCCTCAATCTTCACCGCGCACTGCCTCACCCAAACGGCAGAATTCATTCCAAATGGGATCTCATTTTTGAAAAATCAACTCCCCTGCGGAAAACCTTTGCTCACCCGGCCCCCATTTTGCGATGATGAATTCGCCTCCGCGATGAAGGAAACCTGACGAACGATTCAGGATTCTTAACAGTAGCGGGTTGAGGCTATGGGTACCTTGAATATGCATGAGCTTCTGGCGCATTTGTCCCACGTGAGCAGCTACCTCCCGGCTGCGCTCATTACCATCGGCGTGGCAATGCTCATTGTTTGTGCCGTGAGTTGCAACTGCTCACCGTGTGAGGAACAGGACGACCTGTTCCACCGGGAAGTTTACTGAGCCGGCGATCGCCCTAAGACTGGCCTACCAACCGGCCCCTGCGCGCCTTTCGTCCTGCTGCGCGCCTATTGCGTCGTTCCAGTGAGATTGGTGGGTGCCGAGGGCGCCTGGCCTCCTGCTGTTCCTGCGCTGAGCGCCTGAGCGATCTCCTGCCCGTCCGGCGAACCCAAACCCGTGCACGGATCCCATCCCGGTCCCGCCGACCAGGCCCCGTTATTCCCCTGTGTAATGTCGTTGAAGTCGCTCTCATCCGTATACAGCGTAGGATTGACAAAACCCACGGAACTGCCCAGCTGCTGGTTGGTGAGGGCGATCAGCGCTGCCCACAGCGGTGCTACGGCGCTCGTCCCGCCCACGACCTCCTGCTGCCCGTCGACCAGGATGTTATAGCCGGAGTTCGGTGAAGCGTCCCCGGCCACATCGGGTACGCCGCGTCCGCTCCCGGAGATCCCTGCGCTGTTCTGCCACGTCGGGACGGGAAACAGCGCGCTGTACCCACCGCCGGTCGCTCCTCCCTCACTGCCATCGTTCCACACCACCTCGGACTCGATCGTCGTGCCGGAGGCAATCAACTCGGTGCCTCCACAGGCCAGAACGTGCGGGCTGGAGGCGGGAAAATCTACGTGGTTCTGCCCGTCGTTCACTCCGTCCGACGATCCGTTGTCACCCGCCGCTACCGTGATGGTCACGCCCAAAGCGGCGGCAGACTGGCACGCATCGTCGAGAGCCGTCACCGCGGACTGCGCCCAGCTCGATTCCGGCCCGCCCCAGCTGATGGACAGCACAGAAGGGTTGTTCGTCGTGTCGTGCACCGCGGTCGTGATCGCGTCAATAAATCCCTGATCGCTGTTGGGAGCAAAATACACCGCGACCCGCGCGCCATTGGCGATCGACGCTGCGACTTCAATATCCAGCGCCACCTCGGCGTCGGCGCCGTTCGGATCGCCCGGCGCATTCGTTCCCCCGTCCACGGACACTGCAACCACCGTCGGCACATTCAGTCCCAGCCCCTGGAAATACGTATCGAGGTCGCTGGTGTTGTAACCGCCGCCCAGTTCTAATATCGCGATCGTTTCGCCGCTGCCGGTCACGTCGGTCGGGTAGTTGTACAAGGCTGCCACCTGCGGCGGATCGAAAGGCTGTGCCTGCGCCTGCTGCGCACTGCTCAGGAAGCGAAAGTGCGGCCTCGCGATGGGACGGGCATCGAGGCCAAGCACCGCATCGACCAGCGGCGCGTGCGTGTCGGCAATCGAGATTTCTCCTGTGAATCCGTGGAAGCGCCGCGCCGTCCGCCGCGGGGCTCCGGGCTTTGCCTCCGGAATCTCCTCGTAGTCGTGCAGCTCCACGCCGAAGGCCCGCTGCATCGCCTGCACCGTGCCGCGCAGCACCAGCGTGCGCCGCGCCAGACTCGAAGCTGCCTCGTCAACCGCCAGCCCCTGGAGATGAGCAAACTGGCGCAATGCTTCGAAGCTCGCTGGATCGGCCGCGTATTTCTGGTCGAATTCCTCGCGGGACACTCTTCGCCCACCCAGCTCGCGCACGCTCAGTGGATTTTTCCGCTTCACGATCACCGACACGCTGATCACCTGCTGTGGATCGGTGGGTCCGATATGGTTGGCGTTCGGGGGAGCGACACGTTTGGTGTGGGCCAGCGTAACTCGCTTCTGAGCGGGGGAACTCATCCTTACCTCCTGGCGATGTTCGGCCATCCTATCCCAAATCCGGAGCAGGGGTCGGTGAAAAACCGTCAAACTTTGCGGCCTCGCGTCACCAGCCGCATTCACCTCTGCTCGTCAGCTACAGGACGATGGGCACTGCTTCAACAAATTACCTGAGTGAGGCGGCCCAGGGGAAATTTTGCCCCTCGGTGCGGATTGTGATGCGATGATGGGGAGGGTTCAGCAGCCTTGCGCGTCTCGCTCTTCATTACCTGCTATAACGACACGCTCTTCCCCGCGACGGGACAGTCGGTAGTGCGGCTGCTCGAGCGCCTCGGCCACACCATCGATTTTCCCCTGGAACAAACCTGCTGCGGGCAAATGCACTACAACACCGGCTATCAGCACGAAGCCATGCCCCTGATGCGGCGCTTCGTCGAAATCTTCCGCGACGCAGAAGCTGTCTGCATTCCCTCCTCATCCTGCGTCGCCATGATTCGCGACCACTACCCAATCATGGCGGCGGAAGATGGCGACCCCGGCATGGTCCGCGCCGTCGACGAACTGCTGCCGCGTGTCTGCGAGCTCAGCGAGCTGCTGGTAAATCGACTCGGTATCGAGGATGTGGGTGCATACTTTCCCCATCGCGTGGTCTACCACGCCAGCTGCCACTCGCAGCGCAGCCTCCACCTCGGCGATCTGCCACTGCGGCTGTTACGCAAAGTGCGGGGCATCGATCTCGTCGACATGCCCAACATCGACCGCTGCTGTGGTTTCGGCGGCACCTTCGCCATCAAGATGGGCGACGTCTCCGCCGCGATGCTGGAGGATAAGATGTGCGATGTGCAGAACACCGCCGCGGAAGTGGTCACGGCCGTTGACAATTCCTGCCTCATGCACATCTTCGGCGGCCTGCATCGCCGCGGTGCCGCTGTGCGTATGGCTCATCTCGCGGAAATCCTCGCCGCCACCGAAGAGCATCCCGAGGACCAGGCATGACCATCCGCGTAGGCGAATCCGCCGAAGCGCCATCGTTTCAGAAAGCAGCCCCCCCGCTGCTCCATAATGCGCAGCTCAGGGCCAATGTGCGCCACGCGACGGACGTGATCCAACGCAAGCGCGCCAACGTCGTCGCCGAGCAGAAGGACTGGCAGGAGCTGCGCACCGCCGCCAGCGCCATCAAAGCGCAGACCATGCGCCGTCTGGACGAGTACCTGCTGCAATTCGAGAAAGCCTGCTCCGCAGCAGGCGGGCAGGTCCACTGGGCCGCCGATGCCGATCAGGCCAACCGCATCATTGCCACTCTGATCCGCCGGCACGGAAGCGACGAGGTCATCAAGATCAAAACCATGACCTCAGAGGAAACCGGCCTGAACGAGGCGCTGGCTCACGAGGGCATTCGCGCTCATGAGACCGACCTCGCCGAGCTGATTATTCAACTCGGCCACGACACGCCTTCGCATATCGTGGTCCCGGCTCTCCACAAGAATCGCGCCCAGGTGCGCGAAATCTTCCGCGAAGCCATGAATCTCCCCGGTCTGGGCGATCGGCCGGAGGACCTGACCGCGGCAGCCCGGCACTACCTGCGCGAGAAATTCCTGCGTGTCAAAGTCGGTGTATGCGGCGCAAATTTTCTCCTCGCCGATACCGGTGGCGTCTGCATCGTCGAGTCAGAGGGCAATGGCCGCATGTGCCTCACGCTGCCTGACACGCTCATCGCCGTCGCCGGCATCGAGAAGGTGATTCCCACCTTTCAGGACCTCGAAGTCTTCCTGCAGCTCCTGCCGCGCTCGGCCACCGGCGAGCGCATGAACCCCTATAACTCGGTGTGGACCGGCGTGCGCGCCGGGGACGGCCCCCAGCATTTCCACATCGTGCTGCTCGACAACGGCCGCACCCGCATCCTCGCCGACCAGCAAGCGCGCCAGACCCTGCACTGCATCCGCTGCGCTGCCTGCCTCAATACCTGCCCGGTCTACCGCCAGACCGGCGGTCACGCCTATGGATCCAGCTATTCCGGGCCCATCGGCGCCATTTTCACGCCGCAACTGCTCGATATGCGGCAGGCCCAGTCGCTGCCCTATGCGTCTTCGCTCTGCGGAGCCTGCTACGAAGTCTGTCCGGTAAAAATCAACATCCCGGAAGTGCTGATCCACCTGCGCGGCCGCGTGGTGCGCGAACAGAAGGCTGCACTCGATCCCGAAGTTCTGGCCATGAAGACCGCAGCCGCCATCTTTACCAGCCGGGCGCGCTTCGAGGCCGCTCAGCGCCTCGGCCGCCTCGGTCAGTGGCCGCTGGTCTCGCAGGGCTGGATGCGCAACCTCCCCGGTATGCTCGGTAACTGGACCCGCGTCCGCGATTTGCGCGCGCTGCCCCCGCAAACCTTTCGCGAATGGTGGAAAGCCCGGCAGAAGAAAGAGGGCGCCGATGCCTGAAGCGCGGGAAGAAATCCTTGCGCGGATTCGGTCGATCCTGGGCGACAGCGGATCGCAACCCGCTGCGTCCGCCATCCCACGCAACTATCTTCGGGCCGGTCAGCTCGACCCGGAAGAACGCCTGCACCTTTTCCTGGACCGTCTCAGCGACTACGATGCGCATGTCGTCGAGACCAGTGCCGCCGCCCTACCCTCAACCATCGCCGCGATATTGCGCGAGCACCAGCAGAAGAAGGTCATCGCCGCCGATGGCCTGCCGCCCGGGACCCTTCCGAACGACTTTGCTTTCCTGGCGGAACGAGAGACCGACCTCCAGGATCTGAATGACTGCGACGGTATGATTACCACCTGCACGGTCGCCATCGCGGCCACCGGTACCATCGTCCTCACCCATGGCCCCGGGGAAGGCACACGCCGGCTGACTCTGCTGCCAGACCGTCATCTCTGCATCGTTCGCGCCGAACAGGTCGTCGAGACCGTCCCCGAGGCCTTCGATCGCCTCGCCGGCTTCGGCGGCAGCCCGCTGACCTTCATCTCCGGCCCATCGGCCACCGCCGATATCGAGATGACCCGCATTCGCGGCGTACACGGCCCGCGCTTCCTCGACGCCGTGCTGGTACGCTGAACCGGATCCCCCTGTCCGGCATTCCTGCCCTGATCTCCCTGTCGGATTTCCCTTCGCATTACATTGGCATTGACACCGGACGTCTCGAGGACCATTGTGTTATCCGTCACATCTTTACGGGTTGTCCTCCATGTATCGTCGAGGGTTCCTGTAGAGCTGACGTCCATCCTGGACAGCAAAGCAAGGAGGGTTTGTGTCCGTAACAAGCTGGGTAGAGTTCTTCATGATCATGAGCGCGCTGTCGCTCGTCGTCGCCTGGTTGTTCACCAGAGAAGTGCCGGGTTCCGATACCGACGCTCCGGCCATGCCGCCGATTACCGGCCAACTCCCGCGCACGAGCACAGGAGAGGATATGAAGAGCAATTTATTCTCGTGGCGCTGGGGCAGAATCGCCACCGTCATGGCCACACTGATTCTGCTTGGTAAGGGTGCAGCTTTTGCAGCACCTGTGGAGCCAGGCGGAGGCGAAGCTAATCTGAAGCTCCCGGATCTGTCCCAGGTCCAGTTTTTGGGCATGAACGGCCACAGCCTGCTCCTGTACGGACCTCTGTTTTGCATTTTAGGAATGGTCTTCGGCTTCTTTATGTACGTTCATCTCAAGGGTCTGCCGGCCCACCGCGCGATGAAAGATGTGTCGCAGCTGATCTGGGAGACCTGCAAGACGTATCTGCTCCACCAGGGGAAGTTCCTGCTGCTGCTGTGGTCGTTCATTGCAGTGGTGATTCTGGCATACTTCGCGGTGCTGCTGCACTTCAGCGCGGTGCGGGTGATCATCATCCTGGCGTTCAGCGTGCTGGGTATGGCCGGCAGCTATTTTGTGGCGTGGTTCGGAATCCGGCTGAATACGCTGGCGAATTCACGCGCCGCCTGGGCTTCGCTGGGCGGTAATGCGTATCGCGCCTTCAGCGTTCCGCTTAAATCGGGCATGAGCATCGGCATGATGCTGATCTCCGTCGAGCTGCTGCTGATGTTCAGCATCATCCTCTTCGTTCCGGGAGACTATGCCGGGCCGTGTTTCATCGGCTTCGCCATCGGTGAATCGCTCGGCGCCGCCGTACTTCGCCTGGCGGGCGGCATATTCACCAAGATTGCCGACATCGGCGCCGACCTGATGAAGATTGTCTTCCACGTGAAAGAGGACGATGCCCGCAACCCCGGCGTGATTGCCGACTGCACAGGGGACAATGCCGGCGATTCGGTGGGTCCCACGGCCGACGGTTTTGAGACCTACGGCGTAGTGCAGGTCGCCCTGATCGCATTCATCATCCTGGGCGCGAAAAGCGCTGAAGTTGGCGTCAAGCTGCTCGTCTGGCTCTTTGCGGTGCGCGTGGCCATGCTGGTAACCGCCGTTGCGGGGTACTACCTGAACGGGATGATCTCCCGGGCGAGGTTCGGCAAAGCGGAGCAATTTAACTTCGAATCGCCGCTCACCTCGCTGGTCTGGATCACTTCCATCGTTACCATCGCCGTAACCTATCCGGTCACCTATGCCCTGCTTTCGACTTTGGGTGGCGACCCGACACTCTGGTGGAAACTGGCGACGATCACTTCCTGCGGAACCGTAGCCGGCGCTCTGATTCCTGAGCTGGTGAAGGTGTTTACTTCAACCGAAGCCCGCCACGTCAAAGAGGTGGTGGCATCGGCGAGAGAGGGCGGAGCGGCTCTCGGTCTGCTCTCCGGCTTTGTCTCCGGGAATTATTCCGCCTACTACCTGGGACTGGCCGTGATCCTTTTGATGTCCATCGGATACGGCGTAAGCACCCTCGGATTCGCGAACGTGATTCTGGCGGCGCCGATGTTCGCCTTTGGCCTGGTGGCTTTCGGCTTCCTCGGCATGGGGCCTGTGACCATCGCAGTCGATTCCTTTGGACCCGTCACGGACAACGCGCAATCCATCTACGAGCTGTCACTCATCGAGAACGAGCCCGATGTGCCTGGCGAAGTGAAAAAGCAGTTTGGCGTGACCGTGGATTTCGAGCGGGCCAAGAGGATGCTGGAAGCGGCCGACGGTGCGGGGAATACCTTCAAAGCCAGCGCCAAGCCGGTGCTCATCGGCACCGCGGTGGTGGGGGCGACGACCCTGATCTTCGCCACCATTATGGCCCTCACCAACTCCCTCACCGCCAACGTCGACAAGCTCTCGCTGCTGCACGCTCCATTTCTGCTCGGCCTGATCACCGGGGGAGCGGTCATTTACTGGTTCAGCGGAGCTGCCACCCAGGCCGTGACCACGGGCGCCTACCGTGCCGTGGAATTCATTAAGAGAAACATGAAAATCGAAGGAGCCGAGAAAGCCTCCACCGAAGACAGCAAGAAGGTGGTCGCCATCTGCACTCGCTACGCGCAAAGCGGGATGCTGACCATCTTCATCTCGCTGTTTTTCGCGGCGCTGGCCTTCGCCTTCCTCGATCCCTTCTTCTTCATCGGCTATCTGATCTCGATTGCCATGTTCGGGCTCTATCAGGCCATCTTTATGGCAAACGCTGGAGGAGCCTGGGACAACGCCAAGAAGATCGTGGAAGTCGAACTGCATGAAAAAGGTACGCCACTGCACGAGGCGACGGTGGTGGGCGACCTGGTGGGCGATCCCTTCAAGGACACAGCCTCCGTGGCTCTCAACCCGGTCATCAAATTCACCACGCTCTTTGGCCTGCTCGCTGTCGAGTTAGCGGTTCAACTGTCGACGACTAACCCGATGTTGACCCACGTGCTGGCGGCGGTCTTCTTCCTCATCTCCTTCTTCTTCGTCTACCGGTCGTTCTACGGCATGCGCATCGGCAGCGACGTACCACTCGAAACCTCTCACCCCTCGGCAGAGCCTGAATTGACTGCTGCCGGCTCGGCCAACCGCGGCGGCCGCTAGCAGAATACCGAAGCACCTCGAAGGCAGGGAGACCGCGGCATGCGGTTTCCCTGCCTTCGCCGTTTCTCCGGCGACTCCGTTGCAGGTATGTCCGCCGGGTCGCGCGTGTCCTTCCTACCCTAAAAGCTGGACACCCCCAAAAGCTTGATACCCTCAAAGCATGATCAAAGGAATCACCCTCATCCGCTCCATTCACTCGGAGGCGCACTTCAACGAGCTGGTGAGCTTTTTTTCTGCACTCGGTTTTGAGCCAGGCCGAGGCTGGGATCAACCCGCCCGTCAGCCAGGTGTCGCCGGCCGGGGACGGCCCTTCCTGGCGCCGCTCGGCAACCTGGAATTTGTCGATGGTCTGCCTCCCACCCTGACCAGCGATCTGCTCGTCGAAGTCACCGCCCTTGATGCCGTTCATCAGGTCGCCCAGGGCTGGCTCAGTTCTCGCCCCCAATCCAGCGAAACCAGCATCGGCGCAATCGAAGACACGCACTGGAAATCCCGCCTCTTTACCGTCCAGCCGGTTCCCGGCTTTTCCGTTGCGTTCTGGGAATGGAGCGATCCGCTCCGCGGCAAACCATTCGCCCTCGAAGGCGACCTCAGCGCGGAAGGAATGAAATTCGCCATCGCCGTCGCACGCTGGAATGCCGTCATCACCGACCGCCTGCTGCAGGGTGCGCTCGATGCACTGCTGCGCAGCGGCGCTCGCCGCGAGCACATCGAGATCGTCCGCGTCCCTGGGTCCTGGGAGATTCCCGCCGCCGCCCGCCAACTCGCCGAGTCCGGAAGCTTCAACGCCATCATCGCCCTGGGCTGCCTGCTGCGCGGCGACACCGCCCACTATGAAGCCATCTACAACGAGGTGGCTCGTGGCCTCGGCCAGTCCCAGCAGGAAACGGGCATCCCCCACTCCTTCGGCGTCCTTACCTGCGATACCCTGGAGCAGGCGCTCGATCGCGCCGGCGTAAAAAGCGGCAACAAAGGTTTTGAAGCCGCGGCCGCCGCCATTGAAATGGTCTCCCTCCATCGCAGGATCCAGCAGAAAACCGGAGCAGAAGCTGGAGTGGCCCTCGACGCAGGCCTGGCGGGGCGGCAGCGATGACCCTGGTCGGCAAACGCCGCAAATCCCGCGAACTCGCCATGCAGATGCTCTTCCAGGCCGATGTCGGCCGGCAAAATCCCGACGAAGTGCGTAAAACCTTCTGGCAGGCGCGCGACGAAGTCGATTCCGGTACCCGCGGCTTCGCTGAGGATCTCTTCCGCGTCGCCACCGCGCGCGAAGCCGAGATCGACGCGTTGCTCGACCAGCACTCGAAGAACTGGCGCCTCAGCCGCATGCCCGCCGTCGATCGCAACCTGCTGCGCATGGCGGTCGCCGAACTGCTCGGCTTCCCGGGCACCCCCGCGCCCATCGTCATCGACGAAGCTCTGGAGATCGCCCGCCGCTATTCGGCCCCCGAATCCATTGATTTTCTCAACGGAGTCCTCGATGCCATTGCCAAAAGCCGCTGAGCCGTTGCGGCAACCATTGACCGCATCGGCGAAACCGGCATCGCGCTATCCTGAAGTTGCCCTCTGAGATCGATCTCATGAAGCTGCTCGCCTGGCTTACCGAATCCTTCATCGCCACCTTCGGCATCACGCGCCCGCGGCCCGAGCAGGAGCGCACCGCACAGTTGCTCATCGGAGGGTTCCTGCTGGCCACTATTCTCTTCGTCGCTGCACTCGCCGCGGTTTTGCTCTATGAGATTCACCGCACGCCGGCGCACTGATACGGCTCAGCAACCGTACTTCCCATTCCAACAACAAGCTCTGCGCCGCAACCGCTGCAACGAACGATTCGGCCTGATCCAATAACCGGTTGTTGAAGATGGTGACCCCGGGAAGACTCGAACTTCCGACACGCAGTTTAGGAAACTGCTGCTCTATCCACCTGAGCTACGGGGCCATTGTTTTCAATTATTTACATATCCGGTAGTTCGCTCAATAGTTCCAGACGCCCACCGGACCGGCATTTCTCACTCTACAACATCCCGCCCTGACCATCACGCCCATTGCTTTTTCTTCCTGACCAGAACCGGCTCGGTCCGGCGCCACCCCTCACACCCAGCTAATCCAAAAGAGCCGCGCGCGTAAGGGTCAACCGCGATGAGCGTGGAAGCAGAACAGGCTGATCCTTTGCGGCGGCGATAAAGGCCAATCCACCAGCCATGCATACATTCTTAAAGAAGTTGATCAGCTGAACCATATACAGCGGCGATGTGCCGCCCACCTGCCAGAATGCATGTGCCATAAGGGTCGCCGGGATCAGGAACAGCAGCAGGGCCACAGCAGATACACGGGGGTAAATTCCCAGCACCAGGCAAGTGCCGGCGATAAGCTGCAGCGCACGTGCTCCCATAATCATTGCCGGAACCACGCTGACCGGGACGCCGTGCGCGGCCATTTCGTGCGCCGCAAGGGTTTGGCCGATGATGTTAAGACCATTCAGAAGAAATACGATTGCAATGAGGACGCGAGCTGCGACTAATGTATACCGTTCCATATTTATTCTCCTTCGAGTTATCTCTGCCCGAGTTGAAACTTGATGATCCGGTGTTATCGTGCGGAGATCGAAGTCAGCCTGCGCTCCTCATCTCCTGCTCACTAAGTTAGAGTTGTCCTCGGACGACCGCGAAGCTACTTTGATGACACAGCAGCTTTGCGTTACCGGTAAAGCCGACCGGGTGTATCCTCGCCAGCCGGACAATCACGGCGGCAAAGAGCCTGCATATTCCACAGCTCAGGGTTTGCTGCTCCCGGATGTTTGGTTTCCGCGGCTAGCGCGCGCGGACTTTTTTCCGATCGTGATCGGTTGCGGTAACGGCTTCAGGAAGTCTGGCAACGATGAATTTGAGGAACGCGCGAATACGGGGTGACAGATGCCGGCGGTTCGCGCAGAGTGCGAAGAGGTTGATTTCATCGCACCAGTAATCGCTGAGGCAGGGCACGATCGATCCTTCGCGAAGTTCGGGCTGCAGGTCCCAGTCTGCTTTCAATGCGATGCCCTTGCCTGCGCGTACCCAGTCGTGAACCACTTCTCCGCTCGTCGTTGTCAGCGTTCCGTTCACAACGACCTCGAAGCGCTTTCCCTGCTCCTGAAAGACCCAGGCATCCATCACTCGCCTGCCGCGCACCAGCCGGATGCAATCGTGCTGCAACAGATCGCCTGGCTTCGCCGGAGTGCCGTGCTCTTTAAAATAAGACGGCGAAGCGCAGGTGATACGCTTCGCCGTCAGAACCTTTTTGGCGATCACGCTGGAGTCCGGGGGGAGGCCGACTCGAAGCGCCACATCGAGCCCGTCATCAATCACATCCAGACCGGAATCGGACAGCACTAGATGAACCTGAACATCCGGAAACTTTCCTCTGAACTCTGTAATCAGGGGAGCGACCAGTCGTCTGCCCAGTTCCATCGGTGCGCCGAGCCGAAGCATCCCCTTGATCGTGGCGCCCTTTGAAGAGGCCTCGGCTTCTGCATCGGCAATATCAGCAACGATGCGTGCGCACCGCTCGTAGAACAGTTGCCCCTCTTCGGTGAGTTCGAACGATCTCGAGGTTCGAGTGACCAGGCGGACACCCAGGCGGGATTCGAGAGCGGTCAGGCCGCGGCTCATGGCCGCCGGTGAGGAATTGAGCGCCCGTGCCGCGGCAGACAGGTTTCCAGCCCGCACGATTTCGACAAATAACTGGAGTTCGCCGACTTCGTCCGCCATGATTCCTGCCCTCTCAAACCTTGCTTGTCCTCTCATTCTAGCGATTCGGAAAGGGCGTTTCGATTTGTCGATTGGAATGTGACAAAGCAAAGAAAGTCAGAACCTGAAGGTCAGGCCGGCATTCGCCGCGATCGGAGGACGGTTATTCACGACATGATCGAGAAAGCCGCCCGGCTGAAATCCCGCAAGGTTGAAGGCGGCAATGAAATGCGCCGCGGGCGACCAGCGGATCTCCATGTCGCCCTGATCTCCCAGATACCCTGCGCTGGAACGGCTCGCGGAATCCATCAGGATGCCGCTGCCAAAAGCATATACGCCGTCATGGCCCGATTCGCGCCAATACCAATCCCATGAAACCTCTCCGGTTATATTCCGGCGCAGCTGAAACTGCGTCATGGGATGTAGGTCCATCAGATTTTGCGGGCCAAGGAACGGAATGACCTTGGGCGTGAAGTAAGCGCCGCGGGGGAAATACGAGTTGAACGTGCCGAGGGTGTTTCCCGTGGGGTTGCCGTCACCGCTGTACACGTCGGCCCGCAGCATGGGGCGAGGACGAAATCGAACCTGATCCAGCGTGTATCCCGTCTCGGTAGAAACACTCCACGCGGCAATCGAATCGCGTCCAAACGAACCCCACTGGTAGTTCGCTTCCCAGTTGTAATCCAGGCCCTTTGATGGCGGGCGGAAGGCTCGTATACCCAAAGTATGGCGAAGTTCAGTCGCAGAGCCGCGATTGTACGACGCGTCTTTCGTCGCAAGCCCCAGGTAGTAGAGATCGGCCATGCCTCGCGACACGATTGGCGCCGGCACCGTGAGATAGCTGCCCCACGTGGTTTGTTGGGCATTGGGATGATCTTCGAAGAATCCCGTACTGTTGTCCTCGACTGGCTTCAACGCGAACACATCCCATCGGAGATGCGAGGTTTGCGTAATCCAGCGCACCCCGTCAAAGCTGAGCTTTACATTCGGGCCTTCGTTGTTGTCGAAGAGGCGTCCCGATCCAAGCACCACTTCCTGGCGGCCCAGCCGCAGACTGCTGCCATGTTCGCGACTGACGTGCGGACCTGCCTCGAGAAATGTCTGGTGGACGTCCCCGGGGGCCTGGTCCACGCCCGGTCTCGGACCACCCACTCTCCCCGCCGCATAGTCGAACTGGAATTCCGAGAACACCCGCAAATCGCTCCCGGCATGGAGATCGAAATGTGGCATCACGCGGCTCAGAACGTAGCCGTTATGATCCTGAGGTCCGGCTCCGAACATCCAGTTGTCGTAGTAGTCATACTCCGTGCGATACTCCAGCCCGAGAGAGAGATACCTCTGCGGATCGTCGCCCACGCGAATGTATTTCGCCGGATCGAAGAAATCCGGATGCATTGCAGGATGGGAGAGGAAGCTCCAGTCCTGCTCAGCCGGAAACGGGTTCAACGGAGGGCGAGCGGGATCGCTCACGTGGCCCGGTGGCTGCGGATCGGGAGTCTGAGCAAGCACATGGCCGGCGCTCAGCAGCATCGTCACCGCGACCATGATCGTCCGCGCGCAAGTAGCGGTCCGAAGCCGTATTATCTTCGGCCACGAATGGGTTGAGCTCTTCATATTCAGTTCCTGTCAATCGTTCTCACAGGAGTCAGCGGGGCTTCAGAACCACGCGTCCGCGCTCGCCCTTCGCTACCAGTTCATAGGCCTGCTGGGCGTCAGCGAGAGGCATAGTCTTTGAGATAGTCGGCGGCTGATAGATGCCGGAATCGAAGCCCGGCCGCAGTTCTTCCAAAATGAGTCCCGAGGCGGTCAGATCTCGCTTGAGTGTGTCCACGCCAAGCAGCTGCGACTCGTTGTGGTAGAAGTCCACCAGATCGAACGTCACGCGGCGCTCCGTGGGAGCTGTGATTTCCACTTGCCGGCCGCGATGCGCGAGCAGGCCAAGCGCGATCCCGAATACCGGTCCCCCGGCAGCATTGAAAATCACATCCGCTCCGCGCCCGGCAGTTTGTGTCCGTAATACAGAGCCCATCTCCGGATCACGCGAGTCGATCAGCAGGTCGGCGAGCTTCGCAGCTGGGGAGAAGCCTCCGGCGTTTCCCCGATGAATGCCGATCACGCGTGCGCCCAGATGCTTTGCGATCTGGATGGCTGCACCTCCGACGCCGCCGTTGGCTCCGAACACAGCCAACGTCTCCCCTTTCGACAACCTTGCGTAATTGAGGGCACACCATGCCGTAACAAAGGTGACCCCCACGCAAGCGGCTTGCTCATACGACAGCGTGTTGGGCTTGCGCACCAGGCTGGCGACAGGGACCTGGATGTACTCCGCATGTGAGCCGTCTCGAGTGAATCCAACATCGCCGCCCGTGCCCCACACTTCCTGATTGATCCACTCTTCCGGACCATCCACCACCACGCCCGAGTAGTCGCGTCCCGGGACGCGGGGAAGCGTCGTCTGCGCCATGCGACCGGCAACATTCTTCACATCGCTCGGGTTGACTGAAGCGGCTTCAATACGCACCACCGCGGTGTTTGCATCCGCCTGTGGCAACGGCCGTTCTGCGAGATGCAGTTGCGATGGACTTCCAAACTCTTTGAATTCGACTACCCTCATGACTTTGCTCCGTCGATTGAATTCTGAACTGCAGGTGCAGATTCGAAAAACGAATGATGGGGTCGCGCGAGCACCCGCTCTGCCGCGATGTAACCGACGCTCATCGCAACCACCAGCAGCGAGCCGAGAAGCGCGTTTGGGGCCGGAGATGGAATTCTTGCCAAACGGCAGACCGCTCCGATCGCGAACGCGAGTACAAATCCCAAAATCAGCTTCATATGCATTCCCTCCGGCGATGCGTTCTCACCGTTGATTCGAGATTAGGCTGGCATTTCGCTCGTGAGTAGATAGAAAAGGTTCACAGCAGCTTTTCGGATTCAGCAAAGATCCGCGGCGGTGAGATATTCGCTTCTCGCCTGCAGGGGCGCTGCATGCGAACCGTCGCATTTGCATGACAAGTCGCTGGCTTGAAGTAATTCGATCTCTGGTGACCTGTCGCGCCCGCCCGTCACTGCGAGGACCTAGCCATACACCTGCTGCTGAACGAAAGCGTCGTGTCCGAAAATGACGGATTTGTGTCGTGGCGATTGGCGCCCCAGTCGGCTAACCTGGGATTGTTGGTTGAACAGCAGAGAAGATCGCAGGAGTGAGACTTATGACCGTAATCGATTCGACTATACAAACCGATACTTCCGCGGCGCCCCCCGCCGGTGCCGGGAAAGCCGATACCAGACCGTCTTTCCGGCGGCCGAAGATCCTGCTGCCGGTTCCTACACCGGCTGTACAGTATCAGAGGGTGCAGCCCGGAGTTCCCGACAGCCGGCTTACCCGCGAAGCAACCGGGCTCCTCCGCGAATTCAGCACGCCTCTGCTCTTCAACCACTCGCATCGTGTCTTCTTCTGGGCCAACGAGTTCGGACGGCAGACCGGTGAGCCGTTCGATACCGAGCTGCTGTTTATCTGCGCGGCCTTTCACGACCTCGGCCTCCTGAAAAAATTCAGCAGCAACGAAGACCGCTTCGAGGTGGACGGCGCCAACGCCGTTCGCCAGTTCCTCGAACATCACGATGTGCCCGCCGCTCGCATTCAGGTAGCCTGGGATGCAATCTCCCTGCACACCACTCCCGGCATCGTGGCGTACAAACCGCTCGAGGTAGAGCTGCTTTACAACGGCGTCGGGCTGGATGTCCTCGGCATCGGCTACGAGCAGTTTCCGTCCAGCCTGAGAAAGCAGGTCGTCGCTCAATATCCTCGCGTCGACTTCAAAAGGAGCATAGCTAAAGCCTTCCTCGGTGGTTTTGAGCACAAGACGATAACTACCGAAGGAACCTGCAACGAAGATATCTGCTCGCACTACCTTCGCAACTACCGGCGAAGTAACTTCTACGAACAGATTCAGAACTCGCCTTTCCAGAATTCAGAGGAATAACCAGACCTTCGAGCGATAGCCGCTAAACGGAGGGGGCGGCCGGCTCTGTTGCCGCTCCCTTACGGAGCCGCACGATCTTCACAGGGCAGCATCCGAAAACTGCCCGCTCCAGTGCCTCCCACGCGCACCCTCCTGCATCTGCGGGGTTCATCGGCAGGACGCGCCCTCGTCCACCGGTGCATCCTCGAACATCACGCGATCGCGGCCCGCGCGTTTCGCGGCATACAGCGCGGTATCCGCCCGGCTCAGCAAATCGCGCACCGTCGGCAATTCCCTCTCGGGCCGGAAGATGGCCACGCCGATACTGCAGGTAAGCTCGACTTCGGTTTCACCCACCCGGAAAGGCCGGGAGCGAATCGCATCCAGCAGCTCGTTCAGCCGGGCGGGCGCCGTCACAGGATCCAGCCCCGGCAGCAGCATCAGGAATTCCTCCCCGCCGTAGCGGCCGGCCAGATCGTAGTCCCGCATCACTCCGCAGAATCGCTCGGCAGCTTCGCGGATGGTGTCATCGCCGCACAGGTGCCCGTAGCTGTCATTGAGATCCTTGAAGTGATCGAGGTCCACGATCACTACGGTAAGCGTCATCCTCTCGCGTTTGGCGCGGGAGATTTCGCGCTGCAGGTGTTCGAGAATGGCCGCCCGGTTAAACAGCCCCGTGAGCGAATCGTGTGTAGCCTGGATATGCAGCTCATGACGAGCGGCTTCCAGCGCTGCCTTCTCGGCTTCCAGCTGTGCCGTGCGCTCAGCCACCGTCTGGGTCAGTTCCTTCTGCCGCTTTCTGAGATTCCGGGTGCGCAGGTCGACGAGGCTCCAGGCGAGTAACAAGGCAGTCACCGCATAGCAGAACCATGCCAGCGGGGTGCGCGTGGCCAGCGGGCGCAGCACGAAGTGGAAGGACGCTCCTTCCTGGTTCCACACGCCGTCGCTGTTCGCTGCCTCGACCGCAAACGCATAGCGGCCCGGCGGCAGATTGGTATACCAGGCGACGCGCGAGTTGGTGTAAACCCATTCCGGATCGAAGCCCCTGAGCCGATAGCGGAACCGCATCTGTTGTGGGGCGACGAAGCTCGGCGCTGTGAACGTGACCTCCAGATTGCCCGACCCGGTTCCCAGACGTGCACCGTCGCGCAGCCGCACATCCCGGGAATTGAAGGTGACCCGCTCGATCCATACCGGGGGAACCACCCGGTTCACCGCGATATGCGCGGGATCGATGACCGCGGCCCCCATGATGGTGGAGAACCACAGGCGTCCATCCCGGCTCTTCCACGCCGCCTGCCCCGTGCCATACAGAGTCTCTCGCGTGCGCAGCCCATCGGACGTTCCATACACTACCGGATGAATCGCACTCCCCGGCCCACTCGCCGACTGGTTCAGCTCCTGCTTCGCTATCCGCAGAATCCCGCTGTCTCCGCCAATCCAGAGATACCCCAGGTTGTCCTGAATCACCGATCCCACCGCGGAATCCGGCAGCCCCTGCTGCGGCGTCCAGAAAACAATATGTCCGTCGCGAATCCGGCTGAGACCATCCGCAGTGCCGGCCCAGATCGTTCCGTCAGCATCCCCGTCGAGGCACATAACGTGATTGCCGGCCAGCCCATCCGCGCTGGTGAACCTCCTCGTGACGGCCCCGCGGTCGAACCGTTCGACACCGTCCCCGTCCAGCCCGATCCACAGCCCGCCGTCCGGCGACTGAATGATCGATCTCACCTGTCCTGTTTTGGTCACATGACGAAACCGGCCGTGGTCGAACTGCGCCAGCCCGTTGCCCCCAAATCCCACCCATAACCGCCCCTGCCGGTCCTCAAACAACGAAAGCAGTGCGACGTCTGCCGCAAGGCTGTCGTGGTAAATCGAAATCCGGCCGTTATGGATGCGCGCCAGAGTCCCTCGCCGGTATCCCACCCACAGACTCCCGTCGCGCGTCTGCAGGATAGAGAAGATCTCCTGGCTGGGCAGACCTTTGCTCTGATTCCAGAGCTCGATTTTCCCGTTGGCCAGCAGGTGATTCAGACCGTCGGTGTCCGCGGCAATCCACATCGTTCCGTCCTGCGCCTGCATAACGCTGTCGATATAGTTGCCGGACAGACCTTCAGGCTTGCCGAATACCGAGAACTTGCCGTCGCGGAGCTGGACTACCCCCGCATCCTGTAACCCCAGCCACAGGCTGCCTTCGCGATCTTCGAACAGTACGTTCGAACAGCGATTGCTGGGCAGTCCGCGCGCCGCGTCATACAGGTCAAGCCGTCCCTGCCTCAGCCTCCCAATCCCGTGGTGATCGAATGCGATCCAGAGAGATCCGTTGCGATCCGGGAGCAGCGCATTGATCTCGCTCCAGGGAAGACGTGGCTCCAGAACATCGATGTGCCCATGGCGAATCTGCGCCACCCGGTTCGACAAAGTTCCCACATAGATCGAACCATCCGGGTTGGCCGCCAGAGCGGTAACGATATTGCCGGGCAATCCGTTGCGTGTGGTCAACGTAACGAAGTGTCCCTGCTCGAATCGCGACAGTCCTTTCTCCGTGCCAATCCAGAGCGTTCCCCCGGAATCCACGGCCATGGCATTGATGGCCATGCCGGGCAGACCGTCCTTTAGATTCCATTTCCAGATTTGTCCGTGCAGCAGACGATTCAGGCCGTCACTGGTCCCGATCCACAGACCGCCTTCGTGGTCCTCGGAGAGCACCGTGATGTTGTTCGCGGAGAGTCCATCTGCGGTCGTCAGCGTCTCGAACGTTCCCCGCTGCCGCTCCTCAGGATTGGGGCGGAAGTGGCTGAGCCCGCTGTCGGTGCCGATCCAGAGACTCCCGTCCCGGTCGGCCCGCAGAGCCTGAATGAAATTCGAAGCCAGCCCCGGAGTGTTGCGGCGCGTGAAGACGGTGAAGCGGGCGCCGTCAAATCGGGCCAGGCCCTCTTCCGTGCCCACCCACATATATCCGTCCGTCGTCTGCGCAATGGCGATCACGGTACTCTGCGGCAGGCCAGTGCCTGTATTCCAGGTTGTCTGCAGGTACTGCGTGATCGCTTTGCCCGGATCGAGCGCATGCGCGCGCGCCGCCACCACCATCAGCATGGTGAGGACGAACCGCAAAACAAATGTACTTCCGGGCCGAAATTTGCGGCAACGCGTCATGCTCCCGCCGGAACGCTCCTTCCCTGCAGCAAAATCCAATGTGGGGCGAACACGATACTTCCAGCTTTAGTTCTTCACATTGTAGGGAGGAGGGAGAGAGAGAGCATATCCCACTATGGCGTCAACAGCTTGTGACGAGAATCGGGGCGATCCTCGGATTGACACGCACGGTGCCGCTTCCGGGCGCCCGCAGGCCGTCCCCAGCAGCGATGGAATCGCGAGGGTGGACGCGGTTGCCGTTCAGGCGTCTGCGCTCGGGATCAGTCAATCTGATCAGTCAATCCGGATGAGTCAATCCGCCGCCCCTCAGATCAGACGGATCTCGACCAGGCGCGCCAGCTTCCCCAGCGACAGGCTCCACATTTTCTGGTGCCACAAGCCCTCAGCCTTCGACGTGAATCCTTTGTGATACAGGCGAAGGCCGCATCGGCCGGCGTTGTACTGCAGGCGGATCTCGACCACGGTGTCCGGACCCCGCGCAGCCTCGTCCTTCCGCCAGGTGAAGGCGAGCTCATTCGGCTTCAGCATCAGATACGAGCCACTGATAAACACAGCGCCCGCTTCACGCCGGTCCACGTGAATGCTGTACCGCAGGTCTTGTTGCGAGGCCATCACCGAATACGCCTCGTCCTTTTCCGGCGGACAGATCCATGCCTCGCGGTATTCGGGCAGCGTCAGAGCGTGAAACAGCCGGGAACCTTCCGCGCGAATGGCTGTGTGGATCGCGATATCCCACCGCGATGCACCGGTCTGACTGTGAAAACTAATCTCGTGCGGCGCTTCTTTGACCAGGGACTGTGGCTGCGCGCTCATAGTTGTGAGGGAATCTCCTGCTGATCGGGGAGCACTCCCCCGCCCACACAAGCCCCCGGCATTGCGTTATGTGACGGATCCCCCGGTTCACCGGATGAAAGCCTTGCTCCGGGGTATCAACGACATGATGACTCACTCCGCGTGCATCCATTGATGAAGGCGGCCACACCTGAAGAGGGCGATCGCACCCAGTTTTTTGTATTCCTGGCTCTGAACACTTCGAAAGGATGGATCTGGGGACGAGTCGCATCCTGCAGGGACGAAACGCGGATCTGTGAGGATAGAACGAGTGTGGCCTGCCCCTGGGCAACAGAGAAACGCAAAACCCGCCTTCCGAAAATGGAAGCCTCAGGTGTGCAGGAGTTCCCTGATCCGGGATCGATAGCTTCGGCTCACCCCGATCATCTGCCCATCGGCCAGCAGCACTGCGGGCTCACCATCTTTCCCGGTTCGCACTTCCTTCAGGTAATGCAGATTCACGATGAAGGATCGATGGATCCGCAGAAACATCTCCGGGTCCAGCCTTTCTGTCAGGTGGGTCATCGTCTCGCGCAGCATGTGCGTCTCTGATCCGGTGCAGAGGCGCACATAATTCTCCTCCGCCTGAATCCACCGGATTTCCGACACGGGAAGAAAGAGGATCCGGCCCCGCGATTTGAACACAATGCGTTTCGTATATTGACCTGGGCCGGCATCGTGTCCGTCGCGCGGCGCACCTGTCCCCATCTGGTGGCGAACCCGCTGCACCGCACCGTGCAGCCGTTCCGCCGTGAACGGCTTGAGCAGGTAGTCCACTGCATCGATCTCAAAGGCTCGCAACGCATAGCAATCATGCGCCGTTGTGAAGACGACCCGCGGCAATGCGGTTTTTCCCTCGGCTGCAAGCGTCTTCAGGATCTCGAAGCCGTCGTCGCCCGGCATCAGCATGTCCAGGAAGAGCAGATCCGGTCCGGTGAGCCGCACCAGATCGACCGTCTCTGCAGCTGTGGTGGCTTCACCGACAATTTCAACGTCGGCTTCCGCGCGCAGCAAAAGTCTCAGCTTTTGCCGAGCCAGTAATTCATCGTCAGCGACTATGGCACGAATCATATTGATTGACCAGCACCTGACTGCGGCGATTACGCCGCGATCCAAATGTTTATCGTGATCCGAAAGTCAGCATCGTTGCCCAATGGACGCTACCCACCACAATCTGGGAAGCCACGTGCGCTTTTACCTGCTAAATATTTCCCGCGGCCTTCTGACTCGAGCAGACTCTTTCCTGATGCGGGTGCCCCTTCATCGCAAATCCAACGATAATATGATGCCGAAGCATGAGGCATTTCTGCGGCCAAACGCCCGACACTCTTCTGTGCTGGATTTTCTGCGTTTCTTTTGTCCGGAAATGACCTCACGTGTTCGCAAGCGGACGACCCTGTCCGCAAGCGGACAGCACCGTCACCCGATTGCAGGTCCGCCCTTAGGCAGGCTGTTCCTAATCGCCATAGGCCTGTTCCAGGTCCTCACGCGCCGGAGACGGTCCGATCTCCAGCGGCAGAAGCAGCACCGCCTGCACCTCGCCCTCCGAGAATTCCTGCAGGGTGAAGCTCTGCGCTTTCCCGTAGTAGAGCTCCAGCCGCGCCTTCACGTTGGCGATCCCCACGCTCTTTCTCTCCGGTGGAACCTTCCCGATCCCCCGCCCCGAATTCCGCACGCACAACCGCAGTTGCCCGTCCTGGTTCTGCGCCTCAATTCCCAGGAAGGCTTCGCCCACCGTCTTCGCCACACCATGGATATACGCGTTCTCCACAATCGGCTGCAGGATCATCGTCGGCACCTGGGCGTCCAGCACATCCGGGTCGATCGCGATATAGTGATGCACCGTCCCCTGAAAACGCATCTTCTGGATCGAAAGATACAGCCGGATAAACTCAATCTCCTCCGTGAGGGGAATCAAACGCGCATCCCCCCGATCCAGACTCATACGCAGCATGCAGCTCATTCGTTCCAGCATCACGTCCGCAGCTTCCACATCGCTCCGCATCAGGCTTGAGACGCTGTTCATGGTATTGAAGAGGAAGTGCGGGTTCAGCTGCATCCGCAGCGCACGCAGCTGCGCGTTCGTCATCTCGGCCTGGAGCCGAACCGCGGCATTTTCGTTTTCTCGCAGCCGCTGGTAGTACCCGATGGCGCGAAACAGGCTCACCGCGCCCCAGAAAATCACCAGGTTGTTCACCAGTTCGGCGTCCACGTACGACTTCAGCGTGTGCCAGTAGCTCCACTTTGGGTTGGGAGTAACGCCATGCGGGAAGACCGCCACCCACAATGCCTCTTCCGCCACCCCGGCCAGAATGCTGAGCGGCAATAAGCGAAGCACGATCGCGCCCGGCGAACCATCCTGGATCAGCCCCTTCAGCTTCCACCAGACCATCTGGCAGATCGCGCCCCACAGCAGAAAATGCAGCCCCTCGGCGGAAAACAGCAGCGGGAAGTGCGGATGATAGCCCCAGGAACGCGCCATCGCGTAATCCTGCAGCGCAAAAAGACCTCCCAGCAGCAGCCACCCCGGGAGAAAAATCGCCGGCTGCATGAACAGCGGCTGCCCGGCCCCCGCATCCGAATTGAGTCTCTTCCGTTTCCTTAGCCTGTCAATCAATTCGCCTCTGTGAAGTCGAGAAGAGGAACTTCAATCGCCGGATAATTCCCCGCGAGCAGCCGGTTCCCCAGGACATAGAGCTCGCGGCTCTGATGCGTGGACAGCCAGGTCTCCACCTGTTGATTCTCCTGATCCAGTGCCGCCTGATCCATGGCCTTTCTGCAAATGGCAAGGTCGGCTCGCAGCAGCTTGCGGGACGCTTCGCCACCCTCCCTCTCCGCAATTGAAAACCACCGGTACGCCGAGCCCAAATCTCTGGGCCCGTATTTCCCATCGCGTGCCACAATCCCCAGAACTACAGCCGCCCGCCAGGAGCCCGCCTCTGCCGCCTTCCCCAGCCAGGCAACCGCATTTTCCTCGCTCTGCGCCAGCTCCGGGTGATTGACCAGCAGCAGCCCCAGCGCGTGCATCGCCGGTACGTATCCGGCGTCCGCTGAGGACCGCAGCAACACGGCAGCTCTTGGCAGATCCTGCGCATGCTCTGCGCTGTCCGAATACAGAATACCCAAATCGTACTCGGCCGGCGGATTGTGGTGTTTCGCTGCCCGCGCGAAAAATTTCTCCGCCATGACCTTATCGGTCCCCGTTCCGATTCCCAGGTAGTACACCAATCCCAGGTAATCTTCCGCCGCCGCGTAATTCTTCTTCGCCAGCTGCTGCAGCAGGTCGATGCCCAGCCTCTTGTCCGGGGGGACACCGATCCCCTTCAGATACATCACCGCCAAATTCAGCTTGGCCTCCTCGCAGCCCCCCGCCATCGATCGCTCGTACCATCTCACGGCTTCCGCCTGATTCGCCTGCACGCCGAAACCGATTGAGTAAAAGAAGCCGATCTCGTTCTGCGCGCCCGCATCTCCCTGGTCGGCTGCCTTGCGGTACCAGTATGCCGCCAGCGCAGGATTTCTGGGTACGCCCCTGCCGGCAAGATAGTCGCCTCCCAGCCGCAGCTCCTTTCCCAGATTCCCTTCCGCAGCGCCCGACGCAATCGGCGCGTCACTGGTGTCCGCCGGCCCCGCTGCGGCGTCGAAGTTTTGTCCGTTCAGTGTGGCGGATGCAAGAACAAGCGCCAACACCGCCGTATTCCCAGTCCCGGCCCTCGTGTGTACCAACATTGCGCCCTCCTCTGCTGGCCCCATTTGCTGCCCCATAGACAGGCTCGTGAACCTATCGTCACTCCCCTGCCATGCGCTCCCGGAGGGCCTTCGTCCCCGCACAGAAGACCATGGTGATTTGCGCGTAGCCACCGGTCCCTCGAACCTCCCCGTTGATCACATAATTTGCAGTTCTGCGAATCTCTTTAAGCCATGCGTGACTCGTCACCCCGGCTCCCTGCGTAATTCCGACCTGTCACTGTCACAAATTTTCCCGCACCGCCGGGTAGTATTTGCAGGGCATACACCGCCGCTGCCAAACTTGCACATCTTTTTCGAACTAACTCAAAAAAAAGACTTTGCCCACGCTGAGCGCTGTGGCATCATCCCCCCAGCTTTTCATTTGCAATTCTGCCTGCGGGCAAAGTTCGGGACCTGAGCAGACATGCTGACAGGAGCCCCCGGGAGGGGTATGCCCTGCAGCTGGACCTCGTGGTTCTCGGGCTTCCGCTGTCCTTCGGACAGGCTCCGTCGGGGTGTGCCCCTCGACCGCTGCCGAAGCATTGCATACGAGGTAGTCGAGTTGTGCCGGGCGCACGGTGTCCCCGCTCAGATCTGCCCAAAGTGATCCGCTGATTTCACCGGCTCCCCCCGTTGCCCCGCGCGCTGGATGGAGCGCCACTCGGACCCAACGCAAGTCCCGCTGTATGGGCAAGAAAGCAATCGTTCCCCATGAAGAAGACCTTTGGTTACCTCCTGATCTTCCCCGCCCTCACCCTCCCCGCATTGGCAGCCGTCTCCGTAAGCAGCCCCGGCAACGGTGCTTATGTTTCCTCGCCCTTCACCCTTTCCGCCGACTCCACGACCTGCTCCAGCCAGCCCGTGGCCTCGATGGGCTATTCGCTCGACAACAGCCCCGATACCACCATCGTCAGCGGTACCTCGCTACAGACCCAGATCAGCGCCGGTACGGGTTGGCATACGCTGCATGTCAAATCATGGGGTCCGAAATACGCCTCCTGCGTCACCGACGTCAGCCTCATGGTGACCGCGGGCAGCAGCTCCCCGGTACCCTCCAATGCGGTCAGCGTCAGCAGCATCCAGACTCTGAGCAACTGGCAGAACCAGTACGACACTGCCATCCCGGGCGGCTGGGCCAGCGGCAGCATGAACATCGTCAGTTCTCCGTCGCGCAGCGGCAGTGCGCGCGGCTTTTCCATGAGCTACGGCAACTACGGCGGCGAGCGTTTCTACGCCTCTTTTGGCGACGATACCGAATCCACCAACTTCTTCTACGACACCTGGGTCTATCTCAAAGGCCCCATCAGCGGCATCGCCAACCTCGAAATGGATATGAACCAGACGATGCCGAATGGCCAGACTGCCATCTTTGGCTTCCAGTGCGACGGCTACTCCAGCACCTGGGATTACACAGCGAACGCAGGTACCCCGCAAAACCCTGTCGACCGCTGGATCAATTCGAACGCCTCCTGCAATGTGCGCAGCTGGAGCGCCAACACCTGGCACCACGTGCAGGTCTACTATTCACGCGACAACTCCGGCAATATCACCTATCACTCGGTCTGGCTCGACGGCAATCAGCAAAACATCAACGCCACGGTGAATTCGGCCTTCGCTCTGGGGTGGCAGCCTTCCCTGCTCACTAACCTGCAGATAGACGGCCTCGGCAATGGCGGATCGGCCACCGTGTATCTGGATAACCTCACCGTCTATCGCTGGTAAACAGTTCACAGCAGCATCGATGCCGGGCTCCGCAGCATCCGCTGCGGAGCCCCTCCTCTTGCCCGCAGTCGGAAGAGAGCCAATCTCCCCGTTTACATCTCCTTTATCCCTTCCTTAGCACCGCTTTACCACCGCGATGATCCACTCATGATGGGATGAACGATCTCCGCAGATTCCGCCGGCCGTGCGCCGGTTATCCGATCCTTACGAACTCTTTAGGTTTTCCTTATGAGCGCTTAGCGGTTTCTCCGTTCCACTGTTTCGTGGTTACCGAACCCGCGATGCGTTCCTTTCATTGCCTTCCTCTTGCTGCTGTCGGCCTGCTGCTGCTCCTCTCCGATGCCTCGGCACAATCCCAGGCCGGCGACGTGGAGCAGTTAAAACAGATGGTCCTCGATCTGCAGCGGCGCGTCTCCACACTGGAAGAAGAGAACCGGCAACTGCAGATCGCGGTGACCGGGCGCACCGGCGCCAACGCCATGGCGGCCATGCCAGACGCTGATCCGCAAACCGCGGCTGCGCTCGGCTCCGCGACTGCCGCGTTGCGCTCCACCGAGGCAGCGGTTTCCGCCGCAAATTCGCCTGACCCCCTCCAGACATCGCCCCAGACGTCGATCGAGGCATCGACTCCCGCCACCTCTCCTGCTTCGCTGCTCCCCGGAACCCTTCCCGGTGGCGCGACCCTGAACTACTACTTCGACGGCTATTACGAGTACAACTTCAACGATCCGGTCGGTCGCGTAAACGATCTTCGCGCCTACGACGTGCTCAGCAACACCTTCAGCATCAACCAGGCGGACATAATCTTCGACTGGGAGCCGGATCTGGCTGCCCACCGCCGCTACGGCTTCCGCACCGACTTCCAGTTCGGCCAGGCAACCGAGACGCTGCAGGGAAATCCCGCCAATGAACCCCGGCCGGAAATCTATCGCAATATCTTTCAGGCCTACGGATCGTACATCGTGCCCGCCGGTCGCGGGATTCGCGTGGATGTCGGCAAGTGGGCCAGTTCTCTGGGTATCGAGGGAAACTACACCAAAGACCAGATGAATTACACCCGGTCCTGGTACTTTAACTTCCTGCCCTTTTATCACCAGGGCGCGAAAGTCAATTATCAGTTCAACGACAAGCTGGGCGTGAACTACTGGATTGTGAACGGAACCAATCAGTCGGAGCCGACCAACGGTTATAAGGACGAAATGTTCGGCCTGGCCGTCCAGCCGGTAAAGGCCGTCAGCTGGACGATCAATTACTACATTGGCCAGGAACATCCCAACACTGTGCCGGCTGCTAACTGCACGGTCCCCGTCCAGCCTGGCCTTTGCGAATTGCCCATTATCCCGGCACCCAACGGCAAGATCCATATCTTCGACAGCTACGCGACCTGGCAGGCAACGCCGAAACTGACGCTGGCCGGCGAGGCTGACTATATGATCGAGCGGGAGTGGGCCAATGCAGCCCCCGGCGAATCCTCTGCACCCTCCCATGTCGATGGCGGCGCTGCGTACGCGCAGTATCAGGTCACCCGGAAGATCGCGCTGGCTGCACGCAGCGAATATCTCTCCGATCGTGGCGGCCTCTTCAGCGATAAAACCCAGGCGCTCAAGGAAGTTACCGGTACTTATAAGTACAACTTTGCCGATGGCTTCGACGCCTTCCTGGAATATCGTCGCGACTGGACCAACATTCCCTACTTTGTCACCAATAATCCCGCTTCACCCACCAATCATCAGGACACAGCAACCATGGGACTGGTCTGGTGGTATGGCGGCAAACAGGGGGCATGGTAGAAAGGGCAACCCATGACAGATCTTCTCATGATCGCATTTTCGGTCCTGTTCTTTATCGCCGCTCTGCTCTATGTCGCGGCCTGCGAGAAACTG
This sequence comes from uncultured Acidobacteriota bacterium, assembly GCA_963825195.1. Taxonomy (GTDB): domain Bacteria; phylum Acidobacteriota; class Terriglobia; order Terriglobales; family Acidobacteriaceae; genus Palsa-343. The sequence continues at coordinate 1,326,609 of CAWGSD010000001.1, read as the reverse complement.
AGGTAGAACCATGAATCCGACAACCTTTGTCATTTTGCTGATTACTCTGTTTCTGCTCGGCTATCTCGTGGTAGCCCTCCTCTATCCGGAGAAATTCTGACATGACCGCCAATGGATGGCTGCAGTTTCTTGTATATTTCGCCGTGCTTCTCATCTGTATTCGCCCGCTTGGCATCTATATGGCTGGCATCTTCAGCGGGAAATATAACTTCCTGAGTCCCCTCGAGAAAGCCCTCTATCGCGTCTGCGGGATTGATGCCGACCGGGAGATGAGCTGGCGCCAATATGCCGCAGCCATGCTCATCTTCAGCTTTGTCTCTCTGGTGCTGACGTATGTGATCGAGCGCCTGCAGTATTTCCTTCCCTGGAACCCGCAGCACCTTCGTGGAGTCGAGGCTTTCCTTGCCTGGAACACCGCAGCTTCCTTCACCACGAATACCAACTGGCAGGCCTACTCCAATGACGTGACCATGAGCTACTTCACGCAGATGGCCGCCCTTGCTTACCATAACTTCTTCAGCGCCGCGGTGGGCATCGCTGTCGCCATTGCCCTGGTACGCGGCATTGCCCGCCGTGAATCGAAATCGATTGGCAACTTCTGGGTCGACACGACGCGCACCTGTCTCTATCTCCTTCTGCCCCTCTGTATTGTCTTCGCCCTCGTGCTCGTCAGTCAGGGCGTGATCCAGAACCTGCATCCTTACGTCACAGCGCACACGCTCGAACATCAGACGCAGACCATCGCGCAGGGACCCGTTGCTTCCCAGGAAGCCATCAAGGAACTGGGCACCAATGGCGGAGGATTCTTCAGCGCCAACAGCGCCCACCCCTTCGAGAATCCCACCGCCTTCAGCAATTTCTTCGAGATGTTCATGATCTTTCTGATCGGGGGCGCGCTTACTGTAACCCTCGGCCGCATGACCGGCTCCCCCGGCCATGGCTGGGCGGTCTTCGCCTGCATGGCACTTCTCTTTGCAGCCGGATTCACCATCGCTTACTGGGCTGAAGCGCAACCAAACCCTGCACTGCACGGCGTCAATCAGCACGTCAGCGCTCTGCAGGCCGGCGGCAATATGGAAGGCAAGGAAACCCGCTTTGGCGTCGCCAATTCCGCTCTCTTCGCCACCATCACCACCGACGCCAGCTGCGGCGCCGTCAACTCCATGCACGATTCCTTCATGCCGCTCGGAGGCATGGTCCCGCTCATCAACATCATGCTGGGCGAAATCATCTTCGGTGGCGTCGGCTCGGGCCTCTACGGAATGCTGATCTATGTTGTGCTCTCCGTCTTTATAGCCGGTCTTATGGTCGGCCGAACTCCGGAGTATCTCGGCAAGAAGATTGAAGCCTACGACGTGAAGATGACCATGCTCTACGTGCTCATCTTCCCCCTTGTCATCCTGATCCTCACCGCCGTCTCCGTTCTCTCTCCGCAGATGGGTCTCAGCAGCCTCAACAACAACGGCCCGCATGGCTTCACCGAAATCCTTTACGCCTTCGTCTCCACGGCAGGTAACAATGGCTCCGCCTTCGCCGGGCTCAATGCAAATACGCATTGGTACAACATCAGCACCGGTTTCAACATGCTCATCGGCCGGTTTCTCATGATGATTCCCATGCTCGCCCTGGCCGGCAATCTGGCCCGCAAGAAGAGCATCCCGCCCTCGCCCGGGACCTTCCCCGTCAACACGCCGCTCTTCACCGTCCTGCTGACTGGCGTCATCCTCATCGTCGGTGCGCTGACCTTCTTCCCGGCACTCAGCCTCGGCCCCATTCTTGAACACCTGCTGCTGCAGCATGGAACGCTCTTTTCGTAGAGCGGGGAGAAAGCACACATGGCAAAAAAACTCAGCCTCTGGGATCCGGCAATCCTCCGTCAGTCGTTCATTGACTCGTTCCGCAAACTCGATCCTCGACTCATGATGAAAAATCCCGTCATGTTCGTGGTCGAGATCGGCAGCGTCGTTACCAGTGCGCTCCTCATTGAGGAAGCCGTCCGCCGCCAGCCCATCGCATTCAACCTGCAGATCACCCTGTGGCTCTGGTTCACCGTGCTCTTCGCCAACTTTGCCGAGGCCATCGCTGAAGGCCGCGGCAAGGCCCAGGCGGATACGCTGCGGAAAGCCAAAGGCGAAACCATCGCCTACCGCTACGGCGACGACGGTTCCGTCGAAACGGTTTCCAGTTCGCTGCTGCGCGCCGGCGACGTCATCAAAGTCGAAGCGGGACAGTTCATCGCCGGTGACGGCGAGGTCATCGAAGGCGTGGCTTCGGTCGACGAATCAGCCATCACCGGTGAGTCTGCACCGGTGATCCGCGAAGCCGGCGGCGATCGCTCCGCAGTCACCGGCGGCACACGCGTCCTCTCCGACTGGATCAGAATCAAAATTACCTCGAACCCTGGTGAGACCTTTCTCGACCGCATGATCGCGCTCGTCGAAGGCGCCACCCGCCAGAAGACCCCCAACGAAATCGCGCTCAGCATTCTGCTCGCGGGCCTCACTGTCATCTTCCTTCTGGCCGTTGCGACGCTGCAGCCCTACGCCATCTACTCACACGCGCCGCAAACCATCTTTGTTCTCGTCTCGCTGCTCGTGTGTCTCATCCCCACCACCATCGGCGCCCTGCTGTCTGCCATCGGCATCGCCGGCATGGATCGCCTCGTTCAGTACAACGTTCTCGCCATGTCCGGCCGCGCCGTTGAAGCCGCAGGCGACGTGAACACGCTGCTGCTCGACAAAACCGGCACCATCACCCTCGGCAATCGCCAGGCCACCGAATTCTTCCCTGCCCCCGGAGTGGGCGCAGAGCGTCTTGCTGATGTAGCGCAACTCGCGTCGCTCTCCGATGAGACGCCCGAAGGCCGCTCCATCGTCGTTCTCGCCAAGGAGAAATACAACCTGCGCGGCCGCGACGTAAGCGGTATGCGCGCCGAATTCGTTCCCTTCAGCGCCCAAACCCGCATGTCCGGTGTCGATCTGCCTGGCACCCGCATCCGTAAAGGCTCGGCCGATGCCATCGCGCGCTTCCTCGAGTCGCAAAACTCCTCGTTGCCACGTCAGGTCACCGACCGCGTCGAGGAGATCGCCCGCATGGGCGGCACACCTCTGGTCGTCGCCGAAAACAACACCGCCCTCGGTGTCGTCTATCTCAAGGACATCGTGAAAGGCGGCCTGCGCGATCGCCTCGCCCGCCTGCGCGCCATGGGCATTCGCAGCATCATGATCACCGGCGACAATCCACTCACCGCCGCGGTCATCGCGCGTGAAGCCGGCGTCGACGATTTCCTTGCCGAAGCCAAGCCCAAAGACAAGATGGACCTGATCAAGCGCGAGCAGGGCAAAGGCAAACTGGTAGCCATGACCGGCGACGGTACCAACGACGCGCCGGCGCTGGCCCAGGCCGATGTCGGCGTGGCCATGAACACCGGCACCCAGGCCGCCAAAGAGGCCGGCAACATGGTCGACCTCGACTCCAATCCAACCAAACTCATCGAGATTGTTGAAATCGGCAAGCAGCTGCTGATGACTCGCGGCGCGCTCACCACGTTTTCCATCGCCAACGATGTGGCAAAGTACTTCGCTATCATCCCCGCTATGTTTGCCGGCGTCTTTCCGGTGCTGAACGCGCTGAACATTATGCACCTGGCTACGCCCCACTCAGCCATCCTCTCTGCGGTCATCTTTAACGCCATCATCATCATCGCGCTCATCCCCCTGGCCCTGAAGGGAGTGAAGTACGAGCCAATGTCCGCACAGGCTCTGCTGCGGCGCAACCTGATCATTTACGGCATCGGCGGCATCATTGTGCCGTTCATCGGAATCAAGCTGATCGACCTGGCCATCAACGGCCTGCATCTGGTCTGAGAGCAACGGAGGAGAGCATGAGCAGCACTGTCAGCATCGAGCGGCCTGTCACCAGCCTGCAGCGTACGGAGACGACAACGATGCGAACTCTGAGCATCGCCATTCGCTATACGGTTATAACCACACTTCTGCTGGGCATCGGCTATCCGCTCGTCGTTACCGGATTGGCGCAGCTCTTCATGCGCGACAAGGCCAATGGGCAAATCATCGTGCGCGACGGCCAGATCGTCGGCTCCGCGATCATCGGTCAGAGTTTTACCAGCCCGCGCTACTTTCACTCCCGTCCCTCCGCAGCCGGCAATGGCTACGACGCCACCAGTTCCGGCGGCTCCAATCTCGGCCCGACCAACAAGAAACTGGTCGATCGCATCGATGGCGACGTTGCCGCCTGGCATAAGCAGGATCCCGCTGCTGGCGGCGATGTTCCCATCGGTCTCGTCACCACATCGGCCTCCGGGCTCGATCCGGACATCTCCCCGGCCGGTGCCCTGTATCAGGTGCCGATGGTGGCAGCAGCGCGCCATCTGCCGGAAGACACCGTCCGCCAACTTGTACAGGCGCACATCCAGGGTCGCCAGCTGGGTTTCCTGGGAGAGCCCACCGTGAATGTGCTCGAGCTGAACCTCGCGCTGGACCAGCTTCAGGCTGGGACGCAGGGGTCGCACTGAGCGCAGGAGCCGCCGCGAACAGGAGCGGCGCGGCGGCTCTGGTCAGTGGCTCTGGTCAGTGGCTCTGGTCAGCGGCCAGCTGTGATCCGCTGTTCTCCCTCTACCGCTGCACTACCACCGGCTGGCTCAGCGCCTTCGCAATTGCTGCCTTCGCCAGCGGAGCCATCACCGCAAAACCCGCGGCATCGGGGTGCAGCCCGTCGCCGGTCAGCGACTCCTTCATCTGTCCTTGCTCATTCGCCATGGCCGGGAAATAGTCCAGATAGACCAGGCTGTTCGCTGCGCAGTATTGCTTCAGCCAATCATTGAGGGCCAGAATCTTCTCCGCCGAGCGCGTCAGCGCCATGCTGAAATACTGCGGCTTCGCGTCGCTGATCGGGGTCACGGACGAAAGGACCACGCGGATCCCATGCGCGCGCGAAATCTCCGCCATCGAAGCAAAGTTACCCTCAATCTGTTCCAGCGATTCCGGGCCCGTGTTTCCGGCAATGTCGTTGGTCCCGGCTAAAATCACCACCACGTCCGGCCGCAGGTCCACCACATCCTGCCGGAAGCGCAGCAGCATCTGCGGCGTGGTTTGTCCGCTGATACCGCGATTGATGTAGTGGTCGCCGGGAAATGACTCGTCCAGCTTCCAGCCGTCGGTGATGGAGTCGCCGAAAAAGATGACCCGCTGTTCATTCGAGGCCGGCGGCCCGAGAGCCGTGTCCGCGTCGTGATAGCGGTGCAGATCGCCATAGTCGTTCATGAACATGGGTGTCAGCGTCTCGCGCCAGTGTTCGAGACTCTCTGCAGCATTGATGCCGTCCTGCGCCGTCGCCTTCGCCGGCGCCGCGTCCTGCGCACCGGCACCTGCGGACAGAGTCATACTCACAACGGTCAAAAGCACTAACTTCTTCATGATGAATACCCGCCACTTGCAACGATGCGCGGCGCTCCCGCCCTCTCTTTAATTATGAAGAGAGTTGCGAAGCGGCGAACTCTCTCGACAGATTTTCGATTAGTGGGAGCGCGAGGCAATATTTCTGCCGAAGTGGAACGTTGGCCCAATGGCGTACCGCGTAGTCCAGGTCCCGTTCGCCAGCAAATCGTTAAAGAGGCGCCAGTAGACCAAATCTGTCTGTACCCGCAGGCCAAAGTACCTAGTTGCATTCCAGTCGAAGCCGCCGCCAAAACCGTAAAAGCCGGTCCAGTCGAGCTTGGATCCGGCGGGAACCAGCTGCGCCACAATCGCGGTTGCTACCGGATCGGCAGGACGGGGTGTAACCCGCTGGCGGATCGCTCCCAGCGAAGGCCGCAGGAAAAGGGTGACCGCCTTGTAATGCCGGTACTCCACCTGCGGGCCGAAAGCAAAGGTCTGCGATGCGGCGTTCGTAGGCACAACCAGCGTGTAATTCGCGGGGATGAGGCCTGCGAGAATCAACGCCTGAATCTCTCCCCCCAATTCCTGTTGCAGAGACGGCTTCAGCAGATTGGGCGTCAGCGAGTTGTGGCCTGTGCCCTCTGAATAATCAAATCCCACAGAAAGCCAGGTTCTCACGCTTTGTCCCGCCTGCAGGTGAAAGCCGCGCTGGGCAAGATTGAGCTCCGGAGTTTCAAACCCCGCGAACCCGGCATAGACGTCGTAGCGCTTGACTTCCGTCTGTTGGGCACGCGCGGCGAGTGTCGGCAAAGCCATCAGGCAGACCAGAGCGGCACTGCTGACGGCTCGAGAGCACATGAACATGAACGAGCTCCGCGGATTATTTTGGCCCGGAGCTCGCAAGGAAAAGCGTGGCACTCCCATCAGAGGCCCTGAGCCACCAAGTCGAGCTATGAGACCTGACCCGCCCTTTCATTGTCAAGAGACGGTTCTTGTCCACAGCACTCGCGAGCGTTGAGTTCGCTTCACTTCGCGGAAGGCCAGTGCGGCTCGCGCTTCTCCAGAAACGCTGAAACGCCTTCGCGAAAGTCGTCGCTCGTTCGAGCGCTGACGCTGGTCAGAATCGCGGCTTGAATATCGTCGAGCAGATGACGATCGGAAAATCTGCACAGCAGGCCTTTCGTAGCTTCCATCGCCGCCGGGCTGTTGCGCAACAATCGTTCGGCCAGCGCCCGCGCTTCGCGCATCAGCTCCGGTTCGGGCACCACGCGCGTTACCAGGCCCAGGTTCTCGGCTTCCATGGCGCTGATCAGGCGGCCCGTCAGCAAAAGATCGCGGCTTCGTTTGTCGCCGATCTGCGCCCGCAGATAGGCCGACACAATCGCCGGCAGGAACCCGATGCGCACCTCCGTATATCCGAACTTGGCCTCCGGCACAGCGAGCGTGAAATCACAGAGCGTGGCGATGCCCATGCCGCCGGCGATCGCCGGCCCGTTCACCGCCGCAATGGTTGGTTTGGGCAGGCAATAGAGCGTGCGCAGCAAAGTCGCGACCTGCTCGGCATCGGCCTGAAGGTGTTTGGCGTGCTGTGCAGCATCATGCTGGGCTGCGTTTCCGGCGGAAGAGGAGCCGGAAACCATGGCGCGCAGGTGCTCCAGATCCAGGCCCGCACAGAATGCGGAGCCTGCGCCGGTGAGAATCACCACACGGCAGCGCGTGCTCTGCCCCACCGCCTCCAGCGCGCGGGTCAGGTCTTCCATAAGTTGGTGGTTAAGCGCGTTGCGCTTCTCAGGACGGTTCAGGATGATGGTATGAACGCCGGCTTCAGTCTGCGTCTGCAGGGTTGAGTAGTGGGCCATAACGGTCAGCATCTTACCCTGCCTTGCCCCGCGATACCAGAGGAACCATGCAGCCGACCGTAACCACCGTGATCGGCTGCATGCTGCGCGGCCTTACCCGCGCCAGTGGCCTTCAATCCACACGTAACCGCCCGCTTCATGCCGCCAGTGGCCAGGCACCCACACCGCATGAGGCCGCGGAGGAGCCGCCCACCGCCCGCCAACCCAGTTATAACGGTGCCCATCCCAGCGATGATAACCAGGTACCCATACCCAGCCATCATGGGGCCGCGGCCCCGGATGTTCTACAACCATCGGCGGCGGAGCCACCTGGACGACAATGCGTTGCGGAAACGCCGACGGCACGCTCAGCAACAGGCTGGCTGCGGCCACAATCAAGACCCTCTTCATAGTGGGTTTTTCCTTTCAGCAGAGTAGTTCACACCATCTTCAGCAGAGTTTCAGACACCGGCGGCACTTGGTCGCCGCGATGTTCCCCTCCACTCACGGAAATAGACACGAAGATTCATCCGCGGTTGCGCAAACCTCTCTTCTTATCATCCGACCTTCAGCGTTTCTTTGGTATGAAAAGTTGCGCCGGGGTGGCAATCCGGTAAACCTCGCCAAAGTTGCCCTGATTGATGGCCAGCGCCAGCCGCCCACGCGAGTCGATGTAGAACAGCGGTTTGCCCACCGCCACATCGCTGAAGGTCTTGTGAAACGGAATGCTGTACGGCTTCCCGTTCAGCGTCACCGGAACCGCGTCCCCCAATCCATAGCCCAGTTGCGCAAACACAGGCTGTGGAACATTCAGTACCAGGTTGCCGAACGGCCCATCCGTCCCGATCACTTCCCCGTGCAGCCCCTTGTCGTCGATCGCCGCCGTGTGCAGGTCGAGTCGGACCAGCTTCGCCACATCCAGCGCCGGCCCCGCCTGCGTCCAGTCATCCCCGCGTGCCAGGTGCGCGCCGGCGGGCGAGAAAATGTCACGGCCGTGAAACGTTGACGAGAGCTTCGACCCAATCATCCAGTCCGGATTCGTTATCTCCCGCGCGGCCTTAATGCCGTCTCGGTCCTCGACCAGCGTCAGCAGACCATTGTCCGGAACCACGAAGAATTGCCCCACCCGGGATTGCGCAATGATCGCTTTGCGCGTGCTGCCGACGGTCGGATCGACCACCCCCACGAATACCGCGTCTTTGGGAAAATAGGGTGCCGATCCGGCCAGAAAGCGCGCGCCCTCGGCGATGTCAAACGGTGTGACCTGGTGCGTGATGTCGATCACGCGCACCCCCGGTGCGATCCCATCCATCACCGCCTTGCAGATGCCGATCGCATCGTCCTTCACATCGAAGTCGCTCATGAACCCGATTACGTGCAGGGATTTTGGCGCCGGCGCAGGATCGGCACCGCGGCATCCCGAAAAAGTGAGGCTGCAACCGAAAACAAGAACAGCGGCCAAAATCTGTCGACGACGCACGAATGCACTCTCCTGCATGCCAGTGATTTTTTCAGGAATGTAGCACGATATCCCGCGCCGGCATCAGTGAATTGCAATTTCGCAGATCACCGGATCAGCGCCCAGGCCACGATCGTGCTGCCGTGCACTCCGGCGATCCGCTCGGCCTCTTCGTCCAGCGAAGCTTCCAGCGCGTCGGTCTCCAGATGCATTGCACAGGCTGTGATCTCCTCGGTCGTGGCGCCCTCGAAGCACAACTCGCACACTCCCAATCCCTCCGGCGTGCGCAGTGGAGGACCAAAGACGCGGCAGGTCATCGGCCGCGCCGCATACAGGTCGCACAGACCCGTCGCCGGATCCAGCACCGGACAGGGCTCGTCATTGGCGAAGTCTTCAAAGCCGGCGGCCTCTTCATCCAGAATCCCCGTCGCCGCATCACCCGGAAACTCCGCTCGCAACCGCTCCACCGCGCTGCGCGCCCGCTGCCGAACCGCCTCTGCCCGCGCAGGATCGGCTACGGCCAGCGCGGCCAGCCCGTCGCGCAGCCGCATTGCATCCAGTTGCGAAACCGCAAAGACGCCAACGCAGCACTGGGTGCAGCCCGGCGCGCATTTGAGCCATGCTCCGGCACGGCGCGCTGCGTTGGCCGTCGCAGCATCGGCAATCTGCACCAACTCCGCATCCCGCGCAGGCAGCATACTTCGAGCATAGTAGAAATCCGATTCGAGCGGCTCGGCTCGCAGCACCCGGAGAGCTCCCGGTTTATCCTGCTCTGTTGCCATGACAGAGGAAAAAATCGTCGTCGGTCCCGAAGATCGCGTCTTCGTGCTCACGGGCGCGGGCGTAAGCGCTGAGAGCGGACTGAAAACCTTCCGCGATCAGGGCGGCCTGTGGGAAGGTCATCGCGTCGAGGAGGTCGCCACCCCCGAAGCATGGGAAGACGATCCTGTGCGTGTGTGGCGCTTCTACAGCATGCGGCGCCGCGATGCACAACGCGCTGAGCCCAACCCCGCCCACCGCGCTCTGGCTGATCTCGAAGCGCAGCTCGGCGATCGCTTCTTTCTTTGCACGCAGAATGTCGACGACCTGCATGAGCGCGCCGGATCCCAGCGGCTGGTTCACATGCACGGCCAGCTCTTCGTCTCGCGCTGCGAATTTCATCCCTGCGCGCCCGGAGCCGGCGCTTACACCTGCATGAGCGATCCCTTTGCCGACGACGCGCTCTACGAGACCGAGGAGGCCATCGCACGCTGCGCCTGTGGCGGTCGTATCCGTCCCCACATCGTCTGGTTCGGCGAAATGCCTCTCGATATGGATCGCATTCAGCAGGAAATCGACCGCAGCACCGTCATGCTGGTCGTGGGCACCTCCGGCGCCGTCTATCCGGCGGCGAACTTCGTGCGCTGGGCCGGTCCCCGCGTCCGCAAATACTATATCGGCCCCGAAGAGCCCATGAACGCCAGCGCCTTCACTCGCATTGTGCTGGGCAACGCCGGCGAAGTCCTGCCCGAGCTGGTGAAGGCTGGTTAATCAACCTCATGCAGAAGGTCGGGCATATTCTCGCGCAGCACCGCGCGCGTTCTCGCGATCTCTTCCCCAATCGCCCGCATCGCCGCAAAGCAGAGGCGCGGTGAGCACTCGAGCGCTCCGGTCACGCGATCCGCAGGAACAAAGCCCAGCTCCGCGTCCTCCGTCACTTCCGCCGAGAGGCTGTACGTTCCCGTCAGCGTCGCCGGAAGACCGGCGATCTCTCCCGGGCCCAGTTCTCTGTCGGCAAACTCACATCTGGGTTGCTGCAGAGACATGCGGATCAGGCCGCGCTGGATGATGAACACCCCGGTCACCGGTTCCCCGCACCGGAAAAGCACCGTACCCGGCGGTGCCGTCACCCGCGTCGCCAGGCTCATGAGCTCCCGGCTCAGTTCTGAAGCATCAGGACCCAAAGTCTCCCTCGTTGTTCAGCCGCCCATTCGATGAACCGGAATTCTCTCCGAAACCCGGCACCTCACGATGTGATCTGCATCACATCCTCGATCACTCCTGCGCAGTTCGCAATCCGGAACTTCAATCGCATGCCCCTCAGCCCCTCCGGCATCGACGAAGTCCCGCATCGGCGCGTTTGCCAACCCTGCCCCCGTCCCGGTAGGTTATAGAGTTTTCGCGCGCAGAGAACCTCGGCGCTCAATCCGGCAGTAAGGCTCAGGGGAGGCACGACACGATGGCTCAAAAGGAGCTCGAGTACCAATCAGGATTCGGCAACGAGTTTGCCACGGAGGCCGTGTCCGGCGCGCTCCCGCTGGGACAAAACGCCCCCCAGAAGTCCCCTCTCGGCCTCTACACCGAACAGCTGAGCGGCACCGCCTTCACTGCACCCCGCGCCGTCAATCGCCGTACCTGGACCTACCGCATCCGACCCTCCGTCACGCACAAACCCTTCAGCGAAATCTCCGCCGGCCTCCTCCGCAGCGGCCCCTTCACGGAAATACCAACACCTCCCAACCAGATGCGCTGGAACCCCGTCCCTATGCCCGACAAGCCCACTGACTTCGTCGACGGCATCATCACCCTCGGCGGCAGTGGCGATCCCGCCCTGCAGGTGGGCGTGGGCGTTCATGTCTATGCCGCCAATGCGCCCATGCATGACCGCTGCTTCTATAACGCCGACGGCGAGATGCTCATCGTCCCCCAGGAGCGTCCGCTGCGCATCCACACCGAACTGGGCATCCTCGACGTCGCGCCTGGCGAAATCTGCACCATCCCCCGCGGCATCAAAATCCGTGTCGACATCGACGGGCCCGCCCGCGGCTACATCTGCGAAAACTATGGCCTTCCCTTCCGCCTGCCCGACCTCGGCCCCATCGGCGCGAACGGCCTGGCCAATCCCCGCGACTTCCTCGCCCCCGTGGCCGCGTATGAAGACCGCGAAGGCGACTTCCGCATCATCGGCAAATTCCTCGGCCGCCTCTGGGAAGCCGAGATCGACCACTCCCCCCTCGATGTCGTCGCCTGGCATGGCAACTACACACCCTGCAAATATGATCTGGCCCGCTACAACTGCATCAACACCGTCACCTTCGACCACCCCGACCCGTCAATCTATACCGTCATGACGTCGCCTTCCGCGATTCCCGGCACGGCCAATGTGGATTTCGTGATCTTCCCGCCGCGCTGGCTGGTCGCGGAGCACACCTTCCGCCCGCCCTGGTTTCACCGCAACATGATGAACGAATTCATGGGGCTCATCGTTGGCGAGTACGATGCGAAAGCCGAAGGATTTCTGCCCGGCGGCGCCAGCCTGCACAACTGCATGTCCGGCCACGGCCCCGATGCCGAAACCTGGGAGCGCGCCAGCCAGGCAGACCTGAAGCCGGTGAAGCTCGAAAACACGCTGGCCTTCATGTTCGAAACCGGCCTGCCCGTCCGGCCGACGAAGTTCGCTCTGGAAACCAAAATTCTCCAGCATGAGTACTACGAGTGCTGGCAGGGACTGAAAAAACACTTCAAAGGACCAAAGGCATGAGCGCGGCCCAGGCGCTGCTGGAGCGCATCGTTGACTACGCCGGCCTCTTTCCGCCGGCAGCGCTCGATATGGAAAGCGCCGTCAGAAATTATCAAAGCTATCTCAATGGCGACGCCGCCTGGATGCTCGGCAACTTCCTGGTGCCCGCCACCCGTCTCGAAGAATTCAGGCAGGCCTTCGAAAGTATTTGCTGTGGCGAGCAGGAGACCCCCTGGACCCTCAGTATCGTCTGCACCGCCGACCTGGCCAACGACATGCGCTTGATCGAGAGCTTTCAGGAAGGCGCCGTCTTTCTGGCAGCCTTCGAAACGAAAGCGTCCGATGCCAATGCGGCAGAGCGAGCGTTGAGCGCTCTGCCCGCAAGCCGCCCTCGCTATGTCGAATTCGCCCCGGAAATCGCAGCCGAAATCCTGCCCATCCTCGCTGCGAAAGGCGCGCGCGCCAAACTCCGTACCGGCGGCGTTACACCCGATTCCATCCCGCCTGTCGATCCTCTCGCACATTTCCTCCTGGCGTGCGGTCGGGAGCGCGTGCCCTTCAAGGCGACCGCGGGTCTCCACTTCCCCATCCGCGCCCAGCACCCTCTCACCCCGAGCCCAAACAGCCCAACAGCCACCATGCACGGCTTTCTGAACGTCTTCCTCGCCGCGGCTCTCGCGTACTTCGGAGCCGAAGAGCGTGCCGTCGCAGCAACCCTCTCCGAAGAAAACCCTGCCGCTTTCGTTCCTGACGATGACGTGATCCGCTGGCACGACAACGTCCTCACCTCCGACCAGCTCGAGCACGTCCGCCGCGATTTCGCCTTCGGCTTCGGCTCCTGCTCCTTCGACGAGCCGGTCGCAGCGCTCAGGACGCTCGGATGGCTGTGAAGCCCAGCTGGCTCGAATCGGCCAGCGACCCCGGCACCGACTTTCCTCTGGCCAATCTCCCCTTCGGCGTCTTCGAGCGCGACGGGACCGCCCGCATCGGTCTCGCCATCGGCGATCAGATTCTCGATCTCCATGCCTGCGCTCAGGCCCGGTTGCTGGATAATTTGCCGGCGCCGGTTACCCAAGCCTGCCACTCCGAATCCCAACTCAACGAGCTCGCCCGCCTCGGTCGCATCGCCGCTCGCAGCCTGCGCCAACGCGCCGCGGACCTGCTCAGCAACCCCGAGTATCGTTCCCGCGTCGAGCCTCTGCTCGTTCCCCAGAGCAGCGCCCGCATGTTGCCGCCTTTCTCCATCGGCGACTACACGGACTTCTACGCTTCCGTCTACCACGCGACCAACGTCGGTAAACTCTTCCGGCCTGACAATCCCCTCCTGCCCAACTACAAATACGTCCCCATCGGTTACCACGGCCGTTCCTCATCCATTGTCATCAGCGGGACCGACGTCCGCCGTCCCCGTGGGCAGACGAAAGCCCCGGACGCCCCCACGCCCGCCTTCGGCCCCAGCCGCTCGCTGGATTATGAGCTGGAAGTCGGCTTCTACATAAGCTCCGGCAATGCCATGGGCGAGCCCATCTCACTCGGGGACGCCGAGGATCACATCTTCGGTCTCTGTCTTCTCAATGACTGGTCCGCCCGCGACGTGCAGGCGTGGGAGTATCAGCCGCTCGGCCCCTTCCTGGCGAAGAACTTCGCCACCACCGTCTCTCCCTGGGTTGTCACCCTCGATGCGCTGGAGCCATTCCGCGTCCCTGCCTTCCACCGCCCTGAAGGCGATCCGTCGCCGCTGCCTTACCTGCAGTCGCCGCAGGATCAGCAGCGCGGCGGCATCGATCTGCACGTCGAGGTATGGCTTGCTACCGCCGGCATGCGCGCGTCCGGCACCGCTCCCGTCCGCGTCAGCCGCGGCAATCTGCGCGATCTCTATTGGACCCTCGCGCAGATGCTCACCCATCACGCCAGCAACGGATGCAATCTGCGTCCCGGGGATCTCCTCGCCACCGGAACCATCTCCGGCCCCGCGTCGGATTCCTGGGGCTGCCTGCTGGAGAAGACCCGCCGTGGCGCCGAGCCTCTGGCTCTCCCCAATGGCGAGCAGCGTACGTTTCTGGTAGACGGCGATGAAGTCATCCTGCGCGCCTTTTGCGAGCGCGATGGATCTCCCCGTATCGGCTTCGGTGAGTGCCGCGGCATGGTCCTGCCCGCCAGCCCCCACTCATGAGAGGCCGCAAACACCTTATGGAAACAGCCCCATATACCATCGGATGACCGGCCCGCCTGCGAAAATCGTGTAGATCGCCGCCGCGCACAGGAACGCCCCCAGCGGCAGCCGTGTCGTCGCCGAGTTGCGTCGGCCCCTTGAAATCCCCACCCACACCAGGCCCCAGATTGCCGCGCCCAGCACCCCCAGCAGCAGGGTCAGCAAAGTCGGCGAGAGCCCCAGCCATGCAGCGATCATCGCCAGCAGCTTAGCGTCGCCAACACCCATCCCCTCGACGCCGCGCAGCAGGAAATAGCCCCAGCGCACCACCAGCAGCAGCAGCGCCGCAAGACCGGCCCACGCCGCAGCCCATGCCGCGCCGAGGGCGAACTCCGCCAACCGGTGCGATGAATCCGCGCTCTGCCCCCGCATCACCCCCGAGTAAATCACCCCCAGCGCAATCCCCGGCAGCGTGAAAGCATCGGGCAGCCGCATCGTCTCGGCATCCATCACTGCCAGCCCCAGCAGCAGAAAGCAAAGCACCGCCATTCCCACCCCGGCGACCGTCAGCCCGAACTGCAAATAACAAAGCAGAAACAGGACTGCTGTCCCCGCCTCAACCGCCGGATACCGCCAGGGAATCCGCCACCGGCAACGCCGGCAGCGCCCTCGCAGCAGAACCCAGCTGACGACCGGGACATTATCCGTCGAACGAATCGCCACGCCACAGCGCGGGCAGCGCGAGCGTGGCCGCACCACCGATTCATGTCGTGGCAGACGAGCGATGCAGACGTTCAGAAAGCTGCCGAACGCCAGCCCGAACAGCACCGCGAAAATCTCCATCAGGACGGAAACGATGCTCGACGCCGGCTGAATCGCGATCCCCTCCGCAATCACGAGCATACCCGGGCGAAAGCCCACTCCGTTGTAAAGTAGAGGTATGCCTCCTCCACAGGACGCAGACTCCTCAGGCCCCGTTCCCGAGGGCGAGAACAATCCAAAAGAGCTCTTCGCCGAGTCCGTCGCTATCATGGCGCGGCTGCGTGCTCCTGGCGGCTGTCCCTGGGACCGCGAACAAACCTTCTCCACCATCCGCAAATACACCCTGGAAGAAACCTACGAGGTGCTCGACGCCATCGAGCGCGAACACTGGGCCGATCTGGCGGATGAACTCGGCGATCTTCTCCTGCAGGTGCTCTTCTATGCCGAAATGGCCTCGGAGGCAGGCTACTTCTCGATCTCCGACGTCCTCTCCGGCCTGAACCGAAAGCTTATCCGCCGCCATCCGCATGTCTTCGGAGAAGCAGCGTCAGCGGCCGCCGGCAATCGCGCCGAGGGCCTCGACACCGACAGTATCGATGCCCGACAGGTTCTGCGCAACTGGGAGCAGATCAAGCATTTAGAGAAGAAAGCTCGCCCAGTCGGATGAGAGTCGCCTCAGCTCCGTTTCGCGTTCCATGCCTGCCCTGATGGAAGCCACCAAACTCGGCTCCAAAGCGGCCAAAGTCGGATTCGACTGGCCTGATCCTGCCGGTGTTCTCGCCAAACTCCGCGAAGAGACGACCGAACTGGAATCCGAGCTGCACATCGGGCCAAGGCTCTGCTGCCGCCACCGAAGAGCTTGGAGATCTGCTATTTACCGCAGCAAACCTCGCCCGTCACCTCAAAATTGACCCCGAGCTGGCCCTGCGCGACGCTAACGCCAAATTCCGTCGCCGTTTCGCTGCCATGGAAGCCGCATCGCCGCAGCCATTGCAGGAGCAGACACCTGCCCAACTGGAGGAGCTATGGTCCCGCGCAAAAGCCGCCGCGCCGGAGACCGCACGCATGAGACCCGAAACCATCTGCACCGCCGACGGCACCGCCATCGTGCTTCGCTCCTGCCAGGGGCTGGAGGAACTGGACGCCTGCGTCTCTCTGCAAATCGAAACCTGGGGCTATTCCGACGGCGACGTCATTCCGCGGCGGCTTTTCACAGTCGCCCAGCGCATCGGCGGCCAGGTCGTCGGCGCCTTCGATCCTGAATCACGGCTCGTTGGTTTCGCCATGGCCCTCCCTGGCATCAAAACTCATCCTGGCGAGCGGCCAACCCCGTACCTTCACTCGCACATGCTGGCGGTCACTCCCGGTTACCGGAACGCCGGGATTGGCCGCCAGTTGAAGCTTTGCCAGCGTCAGGACGCTCTCAGCCGTGGAATCTCGCTTATGGAATGGACCTTTGATCCGCTGGAAATTAAGAACTCCTTCCTCAATATCCACAGGCTCGGCGTGATCGTGCGTTCCTATACACCGGATTTTTATGGTGTATCCTCATCTCGTCTGCAGGGTGGTCTTCCCACCGACCGTCTCCACGCTGAATGGTGGATGGATTCGGACCGAGTGAAGGCGATCCTTGATGGGTCCCAGTACACTCCGCCGCAAGCTCAGGAGACAATCGTGGTTCCGAAGGCTCTCAGCGAATGGAAAGCGTCAGCTACTGGTGTCTCTAAAGCACGTGCGATCCAGCTTGAAAATCGAGAGCGCTTCCTCGATGCCTTTGCGCGCGGCCTGGCCGTTACTGGATTTCAGGTCGACCCCGGCGGCAACGGCATATTCGAGCTAACCCGTCTGCAGCAGCCTGTTTCAGGAAATCTATGAGAATCGATGCCATCTTTTTGCGTGAGCTCCACCTTCCCCTTGTTCAGCCGTTTCAAACCAGTTTTGGTACCACCACCGAGCGCCGCATTCTGCTCGTCGAGATTCGGGCTGAGGGGCTGACCGGCTGGGGCGAGTGCGTTGCCGGAGAACATCCCTTCTTCTCCGACGAGACGATCGATACCGCGTGGCTGGTGATGCAGACCGAACTGGCGCCCGCGCTGGCCGCCGCCGACCCTCCGCATGCCGGCAAAATTCCCCAGATCTTTCGTCAGGTCCGCGGTCATCGCATGGCCAAGGCCGCGCTGGAAAACGCCGTGTGGGATCTGGAAGCGCAGATGAAGGGCATCCCGCTCGCTTCCCTGCTCGGCGGCACGCGCGAAATCATCGCCTGCGGCGTCTCCATCGGCATCCAGCCCACCCTCGAGAAACAGATGGCCGAAGTCGAAAAGGAACTGGCCGCCGGCTATCAGCGCATCAAGCTCAAATGCAAACCCGGCTGGGATGTGAACGTCTTCGAAGCCGTCCGCAATCGCTGGCCCGATATTCTGCTCTCCTGCGACGCCAACTCCGCCTACCGCCTCAACGACTCCGACCACATCGTCTCTTTCGATCAATTTGACCTGCTCATGATCGAGCAGCCTCTCTGGGCTGACGACTTCTACTTCCACTCCATGCTGCAGAAGCGCCTCCAAACGCCCATCTGTCTCGACGAGTCAATCCGCAATCGACGCGACGCCCTCGCCGCCATTGAGATGGAGTCGTGCCGCATCATCAACATCAAATGCGGCCGCGTGGGCGGCTTCAGCGAAGCCATCGCCGTGCACAACGCGGCCCAGGAGCGCGGTATTCCCGTCTGGTGCGGCGGCATGCTGGAGTCCGGCATCGGACGCGCCCACAACATCGCCTTGTCCTCGCTCGACAACTTCAGCCTCCCCGGCGACGTCTCCGCCTCCAGGCGCTACTGGAAGGAAGACGTCATCGAGCCGGAAGTGGAAGTCTCCCCCAAAGGTGAGATCGTGGTGCCGCAGACCCCCGGCCGCGGCTTCGAAGTCCGCACCGATCTGGTCGAGAAACTCACCGTGCGCAGAGAAGAGATCCGCGCCATGGCCATGGCTTAGGCGCTCCCGTCGAGGGAGCGCAGATCCTCGTGACGAATCTGAAACGACCCGATCCCCAGGGTCGTGATCCCCTCCGTCTCCACGTCTTCGTAATAAAGGACCGCTCCTTTGGCGACACCGTGATTCACCGCCCAGAGCGCCGCGTTTCCATCTCCCTCCTGATTTCTGCCGGTTCAATTCCGCTGTGCTGTCCTCCCGTCTCGTGCAGGTCGACCGCTTTTGCTACCTTGGAGAGTGATCGCCATGAGACGCATGCGCTTTCCCTCCCTCCTGATCGCATCCTTCTTCGCCGCGCTGATCGCTCCCGCACAGACAGCGCCAGCGCCAGCTTCGACACAGGCCGCGCCTGCACAAGCCCAGGCAACACCGGAACCCAAACCCGGCGCCGAGGCACCCCGTGCCCGACGTGAGACCCGCGCCCACGCCGAAGCTCTCCCCCTTCCCTTCAGCGCCTACAATGCTCATCCCAAGCTCGCCATCATTCTGGTGATCGATCAGTTCCGCGGCGATTACCTCGACCGCTGGCGGGCCGACTTCAAGGGCCGCGGCTTCAATCTGTTTCTCCAGCACGGCGCCTATTTTCCCGATTGCTATTACGACTACGCGAATACCAAGACCGCGCCAGGCCACGCCTCCATCGGCACCGGATCCTATACCGACGGCCACGGCATCTCCGGCAACGAGTGGTGGGACCTCTCCCGCAATCAGACCCGCCCTGTCAGCTCCGTCGAGGATGAACATTACAAGCTGGTGGGTCTGCCCAACGCGACCAGGCCCGTCACCGGCAGTTCTCCGCGCAACCTGCTGGCGTCCACCGTCGGCGACGAGCTTCGCTTAGCCACCCAGGGTCAGGCCAAAGTCTTCGGCGTTTCCCTCAAGGATCGCGCCGCGATCCTGCCCGCAGGCGCTGCCGCCAACGGCGCCTTCTGGATCGATCCCGCCTCGGGGGTCTTCGTCACCTCGACCTTCTATATGCCCCAGCTGCCTGACTGGGCTACCGCCTTCAACACCGGCGGCGCCATCGCCCAGGCCGAGCAGGAGGCCGGTGTCTCCAACGTCACCAACTTCTTCGAGCAGGTCGGGAGCACCCCCGCAGCCAATACCTACGAGCTTGATTTTGCCGAAGCCCTTATCGAGGGCGAACAGCTCGGCCAGCACAACGTCACAGACCTGCTCACCATCAGCCTTTCAGCCAATGACCTTGAGGGACATGCGAACGGCCCCGACTCGCCGCAGGAAGAGCAAATGGTCGACGCGCTCGATACCCAGCTCGACACCTTCTTCACCTGGCTCGACAAGAATATTCCCGGCGGCATCGACAACGTCTGGGTCGCCCTCACCGCCGATCACGGCGTTGCGCCCGTCGCTGCCACCGCCGCGGGCTATGGCCTGAACGCCGCCACCATCGACCTGACGAAACTCAGCGCGTCGCTGAACTACGCCATCAACATGAAGTTCTCGCCTGGGGAAAAGGTCGAGTACATCCTGCCCCATCAGGAGCTGCCCTACATCTCCCTCAACCAGAACGAATTTATGAAGGCCGGCATTATTGAGCAGGAAGCCGAGCAGGCCGTCCAGCAGGCGTTGCCCGGTGCCGTTGCGTCGCTGGGACCACGCGTGCCGGAGCCGCCGCCCAGCGACTCGCCTGTCGCTGATTCCGGAAAGCCTTCACTCCAGCCCTCCGACACCCGCCTGCCGCCGCAGCCTGTCCTCTTCCGCAGCTATACCCGTGCGCAACTCGCAGACGGGTCCTACCCGCCCACCCCGTGGGGTGAACTCCTGGCACACAGCTATTCTCCCAACGGAGGCTGGTACGTCATGTTCATTCCGGCTGCCTATCAAATGGAGCCGACCCACGGCACGACGCATTTCAGCCCCTGGTCCTACGATCGCCACGTCCCTCTCGGATTCTATGGAGCACCCTTCGCCCCCGGCATCTACCACGGCCGCGTGCAGCCCATCGATATCGCTGCCACCTATGCGGCCCTCCTTGGCATCAATCAGCCATCGGCATCCGTGGGAGACATCCTGACCCAGGCGCTGAAGCCTGCAGCTGACGTCGTTTACCCGAAGATTGTGGTCCCCCGCACGCGACACGTTGAGCGCACCCGGACCCCCGGCGCCACCCACGCTGCCCCTGCGCATCCCGCCGCCAAAGAAGCGCCAACGCAATGAGGCCCGACATGCACGTCCGGTTGGCCGGCATCGAGCTGGTCAATCCCGTCATCGCGGCCAGCGGCACCTTCGGTTACGGCATCGAGTTCGAGGAGATCGTTTCGCTCGGCCGCATCGGCGGAATTGTCACCAAGGGAATCTCCCGCGAGCCCATGGCCGGCAATCAGGCGCCGCGCCTCATCGAAACCTCTGCCGGCATGATCAATGCCATCGGCCTGCAAAACATCGGCGTAGAAAAGTTCATCGCGACGAAACTCCCGCCCATGCGGCACTATCCGACCTGCGCGGTCATTGTGAACGTCTTCGGCTACAATCTCGACGATTACGTCGCGGTGATCGAGCGCCTCAATCATGCCGAAGGAATCGCCGCCTATGAGCTGAATGCCTCCTGCCCCAACACCCGTCACGGCGGCATTACCTTCGGTTCCGACGCACGCCTGCTCGCAGAGCTCGTCTCCGCCGCCAAAGCCAAATCGTCGCGTCCGCTCATCGTGAAACTCTCCCCCAATGTCACGTCCATCGCCACCATGGCCCGCGCCGCCGAAGACGCCGGCGCCAGCGCGATCTCTCTCGTCAATACATTTCTCTCACTCGCTATTGATGTGGAAACGCGCAAGCCGCGCCTGTGGAACATTACCGGCGGCCTCTCCGGTCCGGCGATCCGGCCCATCGCCGTGCGCATGGTCTGGGAAGCCTCTAAATCCGTCAGAATCCCCATCATCGGACTAGGCGGCATTACCACGCCCGAAGATGCGGTCGAGTTCCTCCTCGCCGGAGCCACGGCCGTGCAGGTCGGCACCGCCAGCTATGCCGATCCCCGTGCCACCGAACGCATCGCTTCCGGCCTCGAGCAGTGGTGCGCGCGTCATCATGTCGCCCGCGTCGCCGAACTCACCGGGGCCCTCGACCTGACCCTTCCCCCCAAGCCCCAAACCTGAGCCTCGTGCATTTCGAGACCTCAGGCACCGCGTATGTCGAAGCGCCGGACCATCCCGTCTTCGATCCGGAAGATATGCCCCACCATCTGATCGACCAGCAGCTTGCCGTCGAGATCCCGCACCACCTGGTGGACTTCCACAACCACTTCCCCATCCCTTCCCTCCGCGAACTCAACCGGCTCAACGTGCGGATCCAGCATCGCCCACTGCCGCGTCCAATAGCTCCGCACCCCATCCCGCCCATGAACGTGGCCTCCCTCCATGCCGTTCGCCCACATCACGTCCTCGGCCAGAGACGCCAGCACTGCCTCCATGTCGCGGGCATTGAACCGCGCATAGAGCCGCTGCAGAAACTTAGCTGAATCGGTCATAGCGCCTCCTGGCGCGACCGGGCCTGGGGTGATGTTGGCACGGCTCGATCCTTCCGGCTTTTGCTCATAACCTTCGGACGCCGTGGCCGCTGTTTCGCTGCAATCGACTTGATGATTAGCCGGTGTTTGCCTTCTGGATCAAGCGGGGGCTCGGCTCTGATCAGTGCCTCGTCGATGAGAGTCTGCACCGCCGGTTCATCAAGGATCTCCACCGACGTAACGCGAATGTGCCTGGCGACCTTCCCGTTTCCGGACAGCTTTCTTTCGGGATCCGGCAACCCCTTACCCCGAAGGAAGAAAAAGTTCACCCACCTGGGAAATACGGCGATGGAAAAGATCGCGTCAGAAGCCCGTTCTGTAGGCCCGAATCCGATAGCGAGGGCATTGTAGTTGTCGTAAATGAGTTCGAGCGCGGACGGCAGCCGCTTCCGCATCATGGCGCGAATCTCCCTGGCAAGCGCCGCGACCTCCGGCGTGAACTTGTCCAGGAACGAAGACAGCTGCTGCTCCGGGGTGACCGTGGCAGGCATTCGCAACGCTCCACCGTCGAGGATGTCCTGCATTTTCTCCTCAGACCGCGATCTCCTGTCAAGCATAGGATCATCCTGCTCCGCTATCGTCGCTGAAACTCCGGCGAGCCCAGCAGCAATCCAGCCAGCAGCGCAGCCTGCTGATCCCCTGGCGGAGGCAGCGGCGCCGCGACCTGCAGCAGCTGCCCGAATTCCCTCCCCCGCACGAAGTTCACCGGCTTCGGTAATTGTGGCCGCGCCGCAGCCGCCGTCTCCTGCTGCGCAAGCTGGGCCAGGGCGGCACTGCGTGTCTGTGCAGAAGCCGGCCCGTCCAGTAGCAAATCCTCCAGACGGCTCTCCTTTGCCTGCCCATCTTCCCCTGAGCCGCCTGTCAGCTCATCCCATCGCATCCGCGTTCCGGCATTATTGTCGGCCAGCGCCACGCTGAAGTTCATCCGGTCCAGCAACTCACCGCTGTTCAGCCACGGATCTGCAGTCCACGCATACCCATTCGGGGTCTGGCAGCCATAGAGCGGCATACCCAGTTGCGCAATCGACTCGACCAAAGCAGCGGGATGCACCACCTCCCCGCCTGTCGCCCGCACGGCGGAAATCACGTATTCTTCCGGCGTCTTCACCTTGGCCCGATATGCGCCCCGCGACCAGAACTCCGGCGAATCCAGCATCGTCTGCAGCACCTCGCGGATATCGCCGCCCGTCTTCACCCACGTGGCTGCCATGGCATCCACCAGCGTGGACGGTGGATCATCGCTGACAAACCGCTGCGCCAGCTGGAACGAAACATGGTGCGCGGTCGCGGGACTGATCGACAGCTGATGCAGCACCTCCAAACCCTCGCGCTCGCCACTCTCCGGAATCGTCCACCCCAGCACCACCTTCTGCCCAGGCTCATGCCGCCGTGCATTGAAGACGAACTGCGCCCCCTGTTCCGGATGCTCAATGCTCCACCCGGTGAAGACTTTCGCCATCTCCGTAACATCGCGCTGCGTGTAGCCGCCGTCCACGCCCAGCGTATGCAGTTCCATCAGCTCACGCGCGTAGTTCTCGTTCAGCCCCAGCGGCCGAGCCTTGCCGTTCGGACCCACCGCCGCTCCAGCCATTCGCATCGCCGCCAGTGAGTGCGGTCCCACGCTCTCCGACTGATCGAGATAGAAGAGCATCGCCGGACTTTGCGCCGTTGCCACCAGCAGGTCCTCAAACTTGCCGAGAGCGTGCGGCCGGATCGCCTCGTCCTGATACTGCGTCAGATACCACGGCGCAAATTCGCCCTTGCGCAGATAAACATTGAAGTGGTTCAGCCAGAAGTCCGTCATCACGGCCTGCAGTTGCCGTTCGCTCGCAACATCGCGCAGCAGCCGCGTCACCACCAATTCGCCGCCCACCACCAGCTGCGGATTGATCAGCGCGAAGATCGTCTCTCTCTGCTCCGGCTCAAGGCCTGCAAACAATGCCACGCGATCCGGCCGGTTCAGGTGCTGGAGAAAATTGCGGAACTCCTCCGGCTGCATGGCAACCAGCTTCTCCACACGCTGTTCCGGCGGCAGATTCACCACGCTCGTAGCGGCCAGATCGGCGTAAAGCTTCTCTTCCGGGTTGGACCCTGGTCTCGGTTCAGCACTGGGTTCAGCATTGGATGTCCCCGCCGCCCTGCTCTGGTCCGCCTGCCCCGATGCGACCACAGAATTCCTGGGTGCACCCTCCGGCGCCGTGGTCTCCGCCTGCCCCGGACTCATGTTCCCAGGCGCCGCGTTCGCTGCCGCATTCTCTGCCCGCTTTGCCTGCCGCTCCCGCATCTGTGCGATCTGGTCGTTGTAAATCGCCCGCTCCACCGGATCGTCCGGGATTCCCACCCTGCCCCGTTCCGCCTGGCGAATCATCGCCGGTGACGGAAAGCGTGCTACCAGGTCCCGCAGGCTCAGCTGCATCGCTGGATAGGCCGCCAGCCTCGCCTCCAGCGCCGAATCGTCAATCCTTTCCGGATGCAGTTGCAGGTCGATCCACCGCTCCACTCCCATCGCCTTCACTGCGGCCACGTCGCCCGGCCGTGGACCGAAACTGAGCCGATTCAGCGCCTGCAGCACCCGCTCGTCCTGCGTCAGCGGCGATGTGCTCGACGCGACCTGCTTCTTCTTTTTGTGTCCGAAGGCAAACGCCGGCGGCACGACCAGCAGGGCGGAAATCACAACAGCCAGGCAGCGTGAAGCGATTCGCATGCGGACCTCTGAGATGGTGGACTCCGCTCCTAAGGACCCACGCGATCAGCGGAAGTCGCGTCTTGTGTCAGGCGGCCGGATCGTTCCGAAGACCTGTTCCAAATGGGTACCGGCCCCCCTTTCCCCTGCGCGATCTGTGACCTGAATCACGGAAAGAGTCGACCACCCGACTTTATCCTTTTCAATATAGGAGCAAAATGGTCGCAATTGCGCTATCATCGATTTTTGGAGCCGAGACCACCGAAGAGCTCCAACTCTCCGGAGCCTGGAAGTTGAGTCAGCTGAGCGAATTGCCCATTGGAACCACCGGGGTCGTCGAATCTCTGGACCTGCCCGGGGAGATCCAGCATCACCTGATGCACATGGGTTTTGTACCGGAGGCGAGAGTAATGGTGGTGCGGCGCGCACCCGCTGGCGATCCAACCGTCTATTCCATCGACGGCTTTGAGGTCGCCCTGCGACGCGACACCGCTCGCTCCATCCGGGTCCGCGAGTACGAGGCTAAATGAGCAGCTGCTGCAGCACCGAGACCGTCGATCTCCCCCTGGAACCGCGCGTTGCGGGTAAGATCCGCACCGTAGCTCTCGTGGGGCCCCCTAACTCCGGTAAATCGACGCTCTTCAACCGGCTCACCGGTCTGCGGCAAAAAGTCGCCAACTATCCGGGCGTGACCGTCGAACAGCGCGTCGGCCGTCTCAACGGCATCGGCCGCGGCGACCTCACCCTCATCGACCTCCCTGGCATTTACGGCCTCGACAGCTATTCCGAGGATGCACGCGTCGCCGTCGACGTCCTGCACGGCGAGATGCCCGGTACTCCCGCCCCCGACGCTATTCTCCTGGTCCTCGATTCCCTGCACCTCCGCCGTCAGCTGATGCTGGCCGCTCCGGTTTTGGCTCTCGGACTCCCCACCCTCGTCCTGCTCAACATGAGCGACCTCATGGAAGCCCGCGGCGGCAGCGTCGACACCCTGGCTCTGGCCCAGGAACTCGGCGTCCCGGTCGCCAAAATCAGCGCCACCCGCGGAGCCGGCCTCGACGCCATCCATCAGTTCCTGAATCGCAAGGCCGAGCCGGAAACGCCCGCCGCCACCCGGATCGAGCTGCCCGTCGTCGGCAACCCGCGCTCCTACCGCCAGTGGGCCACCGGCATCAGCACCCGTACCCGCTACAAGGCCCCGATCTCGTCCGAATGGACGAAGCGCATCGACCATGTCCTGCTCCACCGCATCTGGGGACCACTCATCTTCCTCGCCGTTGTCTTTGCCGTCTTCCAGGTGGTCTTCTCCATCGGCCAGCCTCTCAGTGACGGCTTCAGCGACATCCTGAACAAGGCCGGCGATTACGTCGGCGTGTTCCTCGGCTCCGGCTGGGTGGAATCGCTGCTCATCGATGGCGTCTGGCGTGGCGTTGCTTCCGTCCTGGTTTTCCTCCCCCAGATTCTGCTTCTCTTCCTGTTCATCGGAGTCCTCGAAGACTCCGGCTATCTCGCCCGCGCCGCCCTCATCGCCGATCGCGTCATGCGCTCCATCGGCCTCAACGGCAAGGCCTTCATCCCGCTGCTCTCCGCCTATGCCTGCGCCGTGCCCGCGATCATGGCCACCCGCACCATCGAAAACAAGCGCGACCGCTTTGCCACCATCCTCGTCGCGCCCTTCATGACCTGCTCCGCCCGGCTGCCTATCTACATGCTGATGATCGCGGCCTTCATCCCCAACAAGCCGTTGCTCGGCGATTTCTTCGGGCTGCGCGCCGCCGTCATGCTCTCGCTCTACCTGGTCGGCTTCCTCGCTGCCCTGGCCACCGCCCGGCTGCTCAAGTCATCGATTTTGAAAGCGTCCTCGGCTCCCTTCATTCTTGAACTGCCGCAGTACCGCCTGCCCACCGTCCGCTCCCTCAGCCTCCGCCTCATGGATCGCGGCAAGGTCTTCCTGCGCCAGGCTGGCACCATCATTCTGGCTGTCACCCTGGTGCTCTGGGTTCTCAGCCACATCCCCTTCCACACCACGCTGTCCGGCAGCCTTATCGGACGCCTCGGTCAGTTCGTCGAGCCCGTCATCAAGCCACTCGGCTTCAATTGGAAAATCGGTATCGGCCTGCTGACTTCGATCCTGGCGCGCGAAGTCATCGTCGGTACGCTCGGCACTCTCTATGGAGCCGATCCCGCGACGCAGTCCCTCGGCCTGCAGGCAGCCCTCCGCCACGACCTGACCCTCGGCGGCGCCATGGCCCTGGTGATCTTCTTCGCCTTTGCTCTGCAGTGCACTTCCACGCTGGCCATCGTTCGCCGCGAAACCAACAGCTGGCGCTGGCCCGCTGCGCAGTTCGTCTACATGGGCGTCCTGGCCTACATCGCCGCCTTCGCGACCAACCAGATCATCCTGCACTTCATCCACTAAAGTTCTCTGACCGGGGCATTGGATCCCCTGCGCACGAGGGGTCCCCCGTCAGCGGGACCGCGCTGCTGGGCCCCGGCTGCGGAGAAACACGCTGTCTAACCAGGCCTGGCGACCGTCAGGTTCAGCAGGGAGTTAGTGGGGGAGGATAAGTTCGTTATGAGGTCCCTCGAGGATCGCTCACGCTATCCTCGAAACAGCAATGCTCAGTGGATGTCCCTGACAATCTTCGGTCCAACGATCTGCACCGAGTTGTTGATAGCGGATCCAGTCAATACCCAGAAGTAGAAATTCCTCGACATGAGAGTCGCGGAATCCGGCCCCGCTTCCATGGTGGTCGTTCCTTCCAAAGTAACCGTGCCCGCGTACTGTCCGCTGATTACGTTTTGCATCACCGCACTATTCGCCGGAATATTCAGGTACAGGCTCTGATTGCTCGTCAGGGTTGCGGTGAGGTTCTGGCCGGTTACGTTCGCGATCATCACCCGCGACCAGCCTGGCACGATCCCGGAGAAGTTAGGTCCGAAGAGCTGCGCCGTTACTGCGTTCGAGGAGTTCAGCGAGAGAACTCCAAAGTAGTTCGCATTCGGGCTCAGGGACGCTGAAGCCGAGTAGATGGGCGAGTTCGAGCAGGGAGACACAGTATTCGCCCTGCTGATGTCGAATTTGACGCTCCCGGCCGCCAGACTGAAAGGGCCCAGAATTTCGCCGAAGCTTTCGCCCTTTACGATGCAGGTGCCATCCGCTGTCACGTCGACCGGAAACTCCGGGTTCGTTGTGGACGAGACGTTCCTGCCTGGAACACTGTGCGCAATGTAGAGATAGGCGTCGTTGCTCTGAGCCTGCGAGGGACCAGCCAGCATCAGGCTGCACAAGAACGCGAAAGGTGTAACTACGCGTCCGAACCCAGGTTTCATATCCGCCTCCACTTCCGGGGCAGGGTGCTGCGCACCCCGTGTTGATGGGTTGATTCACGCCTGAGCCTCTCAATCGTCAGGCACTCCTTTGCTTGCCGGGAATCAGCGGTCGAGAACACCTCCTTTCCAGGTGGAAGCATCAACCGAGGCAGATAAGGCCGAGGCAGATAAGCAGGCGGACTCTGTGCCCATGGCGGCTGCCGGAGCATTTGCAGTCGGAACGTTCTCCGATTGACCCTGCAGAACGCCATCCACTCTCGCCCGCAGCGCGAGCAGGTTGAGACCAATGGTCTCCTCACTGCGGCAAAACGGATCCGGGGGCAAGGAATATTCAACGAGAATCTGACCATCCGGCTGCAACTCGGGAATCATGAACACCACCTGAGCGCCGACGGCCCTGCTTAACTCAAAGACATGCGAAGAGTACGACTCGCAAAAATGGTTATCGACCAGCACGGCCACCGATCCGCCCCTGCGCAGAACGCTCCGCGCCCTGACCAGGACCAGCCCATCGCTCGCGATTCCCGGCACCCGCCTTCCGGAACCCCACACCCGGTATCTCCCCTCCGTGAGGACCGAACTCTGCACCACAACCGCCGACGGACAGCAGTTCATCTCCACCAGCGACTGCAGGCAGGCGTTGGCCAGCGGCAGATGTGCCGAGCAGAGTAGCATTCCCTGCGGGTTCCGGGATGCCTCGCTGACAATCTCCCCGCCCTTTGCCCTGACTGGAATTGGGCACGATGGACGAAGGGAGGTCATCCGCAACAGCCAGCTGTCCAGTAGCCAGCTGGTGATCGCGCGCCTTCTGACGTCCCGGCACAGAGGAGACCTGCGAATCAAGGGAGCCAGCACCCATGCCAGCAACCGGCAGATGCGCCACAGTGCGCGGTACCACCACCGCTCCGGCAATACCCGCACCATCAGCTGTGTCCCAAAGTGAAACACCAGCAGACGTGACCGATAAAGAACGCGAAAAGCGGTGTCGATCAACCTGCGCGTCACGGAGGGCGCCCGCGCCCGCACCCCCGCCGCTGAGCGACGTCTGATTCCTGGCCACGAACCCATGAGTTTTCCCTGAACGGACCCGTCGATTGCGCTCGTGCATCCCGCAACAGAAGGGCGGAGGGATACTACTCAACCAGACATCGATCGGTTTCACCGCAACTTACGATGATGCTCGCCACGCTACGCCGAAGCCGCGCCTTTGGCAAGCGAATGGGCAAAAACATGAAAGGCATCTGTCCCGGAACTGATCACGGCCAAAAACCGGATTCATCCTCGTCAGCGCCGCTCCCGCCGATCTGGCTGTGAAGTTTCAGGAGGTTGCTTATCTTCGGGCGAAGTTTTGAAAAAGCTCGGATTGATCCGTGCCCTGAGCCCCTCGGAGTCGGTGGGCTTCAGTGCGCGCGTGAGAACTGGCTTTCTGAGTCTGAAGCTTGTAAAAGAATAGTTCATTGGCTCTGTATCAGGCACGAGTCTTTGTATCAGGGCACGACTCAAGGCGCGATTGAAACAATTAAGTTGCTGATTCTTCAATTTGCCAGAATTGCCAGATTTGCAGGATTTGCAGATTGGAAAGACAAATAAAGACAAATTCCCGCGCTGTCATCCTGAGGAGCGGAGCGACGAAGGATCTGCGGTTGCCTTCTGCTGCCAGCCCGCGCCAAATTTCCGCGATGCCGGTGGTTCGGCAATTCAGCGACGAGGACGTTAATTCCCGCTGATCGATGTTGGTCGCTCTGGCGGTCCGAATTGACGGCGAATGACGACAACCGAAGCGACGGGTGCCGCAAATGCGAAGGCATAGAGGATGGCATTACCCCCGACCTCCGCTATTGCCACGAAGATCGAAAATCCAACGCTTCCATCGTTGAAGCCGAACCCCAGAATTGAAGTTGGAAAGAGAAACAACAATAGGCGTTCTGAGATCGGACGCATGGGGTCAGTTGCGAGAAAGATGGCCGCGATGGCAACGCCGATCAAACGGCCAACGAGTCCCGCACCTAAAATCGGATTATTTCTCCAGTTGCATCGCAACATTGCAGGCTGTGACTGTGAATTCTAGCCTCATTTCGAATTTGACAAGACAAAATAAAGACAGATTCATAGCTGCTGCACGAAATTTTTTGAAAACAAAGTGCTTGCGAAGCATTATTGCAATCAGGGCACGACTTCACAGCGTGCGGAAAAACGCGCGACTTTGATGGCACGAGTTTATTCGTGCCATCAAAGTCGGCAAAAGCTATTGGGCTCTTAGCCCCTGAGGCACGACTTCTCGGCCTCAAATCGACTTTTCCGCAGCGCTCAGGATTCTCGGCCCATGTAATCCGGGCCGATGAATCGAAATATTCTTACCAGCGTTGAATCGTCAGATCGTCGATGTACAGCGTGACCGTCCCGCCGTTGCCCAGTCCATCCACCTGCAGGTTAGTCAGCAGCGACGGACCCCACCCCAGCGCGAAGGCCGAATTCACCGTCGCATTGATCTGCTGTTCCACGTCATCCAGCCAAACCGACTTGTAAGTGATGTTGCCGCTGTCGTCGCGCGAGTAGCTTACCTGCACGTGATGCCACGTGTTGGTGCTCCAGCTCCGCGCATTGCAGGGCTGGTTCGAGTGCAGCCACGTGTCGACCGGCTGCTCGGGAGTCCCCTTGTTGGCCGTGTAGTCCCACGTCCCCGACCATCCGTCGCACTGGAAGCCGAAGATCGCCGTCTGCCCGTTGGGCATGGTCTGATTCATGTCCATTTCCAGATTGGCCAGGTTGGTCGACGGAGCCGGAATGTATACCCACACGCTGTACAGGAAGTTCGACGTCGTCGTGTCGTCGCCGAAGGAGACGTAGTAGCGCTCGCCGCCGTTGGCCGAGTAACTGGTGACCAGCTTCCTCGCGTTGCCACTCATCGACGGCGATCCCACCAGGCTCATCACTCCGCTCGCCCACGCGGTGCCGCTGCTGTTCGCGGTGCCGGTGTCATACGCCAGCTTCCAGTTGCTGAGCGCCTGAATGCTGCTCACGCCGATCGCATTCGCGGGCGCGGAAGCCGCCGTGCCCGGATCCGTAACCGTCACGGCTACGTCCGTCTCGCAGGCCGCGCCGGTTTGTCCCCACGCCTTCACGTGCAGCGTATGCGCTCCGCTCGACAACGTGATGCTCGTCGCTACCGACGTGCCCGCCACCAGCGTTGTGTCCGCGCTGCTGTCGAAGGCATAGCCCATCTGCGTTACCGTCTGGTTGGAGCAGCTCGACGCCTGTGCTTCCAGCTCGAACGGCGAAGTTACCGACGCATTGTTCTCCGGGCTGCTCACCGTAACCGAGCCAGTCGCTCCCGTACCCGTATCCGCGGGCGCAACGTTCACCGTGACATTCTGCACGCAGGCGGCGTTGTTCGGCCCCCACGACTTCACCCGCAGCGTATGCACGCCCGTCGAGGCGGTCACGTTGGTGGATACCGAAGAGCCGCTCACAATCGTGGTGCTGGCGCTGCTGTCCAGCGAATAGCCCATCGCCGCCACCGGTTCGCCCGAGCACGTCGTATCGCTGGCAATCAACTGAAAAGGAGAGCTGACCGAAGCATTGTTGGCTGGTGCGCTGACCGTGAAATTCGTAGATGGCAGCGACGTTGAAGGAGAAGACGGCGAGGACGTCCCGCTGACTACTTTGATCGCGACCGTGGTCGAGCACGCTGCACTATGCGGCCCCCACGATTTGACGTGCAGTGTGTGCGCTCCCGGAGCAGCCGTGACACTGGCCGTCACCGACTCGCCGTTAAGGATCGTTGTGTTCGGACTGTTATCGAGCGAATAGCCCATCGCGGCGACCGGTTGCGATGAGCAGCTGGATGCTACTGCAGAAAGGGGAAAGGGGGAGGTGACCTGAGCACCATTCGCCGGGCTGGCGACACTGATGTTCGCGGCGGCGAATGCGGGAGCAGCAACTGCCAACAAAGCCAGCAGCACAGTGGGGGAGAGTTTCATGGAGTTAGCCTCGAGCGTTTGTTTTGAACGCGCAGTCGGGCTTGCAAGGATTACGCACAGCTGGCTGGGCAGTTTTCAACGACTCATGCCTGCTCAGGCATTCCTAAGGCGCAACCTACTCGATCCGCATTCTCGGGTGGATTTAACCTCAAGGTAACCTGTGGAATCAGTGCGGTAAATCACACCAATAGGGTGGCCAATACAACCAAAGTAACCGTCACCGCTACAGATAAAAACCCAGTGTTGACGCGCCTTTTCGAGGCTTTGCGCGTTTTTTACAGGAAGGGTAATCTGCGCTTTTCGACGCCCGGCCCGCCGGCCTAACACCTTCCGCGCATCGGCCTAACACCTTCGAATCCAACAGCGAAACGCGAAGTTACTTTCGTTCCTCCTATTAACTACACCTCTATCCAACGGCGCACCGATTATCGATTTCATAAACGGGGAGAACACCTCCTGCCCCGCTCGCACCACAGGGAGAAGGAGACCCGGCAGCGTTCAGAAATGGGAAGGAATCAGCGTTTTTTAGCAGTTGTCATCCCGACCGAAGCGAAGCGGAGAGCCTGGCCTGAGCTTGGTCGAAGGCGACCTGCTTTTACTGCGCCGGGTACCAGCAAGGAAATTCGGAAACGCAACCCCGAGCGTCCTGAGTCTGAAGTTCGTTAAAGAATTGTTCTTGGCCTTGTATCAGGGCACACGACTTCAGTCGTGCCGCAAAGACCGCTTTGGTTTTGTATCAGGGCACGACTTTCAGAGCCTGCAGGAAAATTCGTTGTTTTGAAGGGGCATAGCTTCAGCTGTGCCGTAAGGGTCCGCAAAAGCTATTGGCTTTTAGCAACTGAGGGATGACTTCTCAGCCTCAAATTCACTTTTCCCACAGCCTCTTCAATCGTGCAAGACCGCTTAGGTTTTGTATCAGGGCACGACTTTCAGTCGTGCCGGAAAGATCGCCAAACCGCTGGGCTTCAGCCCCTGACGGCTACAGCCCGAACCACTTCAATCCGTCCAATTGTTCAGGAAACTTCAGACTCACCACTCTAACTGCCGTCCGGGTATCCGCCCCGATGCAGCACCATGGGAAAATGCGGCAGCGTTGCCGGCTTCCTCGCCCTCGCCCGCCAGCCCTCGGGATACGGCTCCAGCCCCGCAAACAGCGGCGAATCCTCGGCCGTCCCCTTGCCCGCCAGCGGCTCCAGCGCGGCCCGCAGCCGCTCGATCGGCGCTGCCCCCCAGCGTTCCGCCCAACGCTTCTCCACCGCTCTCAGCACCCGCCGGTATCTCTCCTGAGCCTCCACGCCTTTCGCTGTCAGCAACAACACCGGCACCCGGCTTCCACGCGCCTCCGCCTGCACCGTGGCGTAGCCCTGTGTCGTCAGAAACGAAAGCGCCATCGCGATGGCCTCCTTCGATACCCCGCTACGCAGGGGCAGATCGCGTACCCGCACGGTGTCCTCGTCCATCACCCGCAGCACGTTCGCGCCAATCGCGAGAGAGACCTCCGACTCGAGTTCAAACTCCACAGCAAAGGCCGCCAACGCCCGCGCCAGCAGTTCCGGCAGCGACAGCCGCGCAACATCGGCCTCGGCGGTTCCGGGGCAACGCCGCGAATCCAGTGGCCGGGTGTAAAGGCCGTAGCCGAGGATCGGCAGACAATCCGGCAGCCCAGCCGGCAGCTCGACCGCGATCGCCGCCAGTGACGCCCGCAGACCATCGACCGCACCCGCGCCGAAGCGCTCCTTCCACCGCGTCGCAATCTCTTCGCCCAGCGGCGCCCAAATCTGCTGCGCCGCGCGTCCGCCGGCCGTGGCACGCACCATCATCGCCGACTGCGGCGGCTTCGGCCGTGGATCGTCCGGCGCTGGCTCCAGGTAGATATACCGCCAGCGGATCATGCCGTTCCAGTTGGTGCGGGCGCGCGCCCGGCACTCCAGCTCCCGCACGGTGATGCCCTGCTCCGGAACGAACCGCATGCAGTTCATCCACATCGCCATCGACACCAGCCACGGCGCCGGCCCAGCCGCAACGCTCCGTCCCTGGACCGTCGTCCGATGCGGAATCCGATGTTCGGCTTCGTTGTCAAACTCGATGGTGAACGCCACCAGGGTCTGCGACAGCAGGGCTGAGAGCGGAAGGCGTGCAGCCATGACCGCCATCATCCCACAGGGTGCCGAATCGCGGCACCGCCGCTGCTTCCGGCTCGGAAAATTTAACAGGCCCCAGCCACGGCCCTATACCCAAAAGGGGTAATCTCCTCCCCTAAAAACAGCGACGCCGCCCGAAGGCGGCGTCCAGAGCTGTTCGATTCGCGATCGAATCAAAGGGTGGATTCGATTTCGAATCCCCACGCTTCCAGGAGCGATTCGGGGATGTACTTCGAGTTGCGGTTCCGGCGGGCCCACTCGCGGAGGCGGGTAGAACGAACGTACTGGTCCGGAGTAAGCTTGAACTCCTTAACAACCTGCTCGAAGGAAGTAACGGTGGGCACGACCGGGCCGATGGGCTCCGGCTTGCCCCAATTGGGATTGCCACGACGCTTTGCCATGTATGATTTACCCTCTGCTATAGAAAGTGACGTACACAAAGACCCGGGACTCACTAGCGGGCTCCGCCCGGATGTCACAAACTTTCTTATTCTAAGTATTTTTTCTATGAAAATCAAGAGAAAACGGAAGAATTCGCAACCGTTAACGGAAACATAACTGCCCGATTATCAGCCAGATGCTCTTCCGGTTACCCCAAAGCCCAGGTGATCACCCGGCTTCCCGCCATCATGAATTCGCTGTCCCGCCGCCCAGGCCGGCCGCCGCCTCGCGATAAGATCGGGGTATCTCTTGGAAACGATTGCGTTTGGAGGTACTGGTGTTCACAAGACTGGAGCGCGTCCGCCCCGCCGCTGCCCTGATCGGCCGCGTGGTGCTGGGTGCCATCATGCTGGCCCACGGATGGACCAAAGTCATCCCGCATGGGTCCCTGTACAACTTCGCTCACGCCGTCGCCCACATGGGGCTTCCCTACTGGCTGGGCTATGTCGCTGCATTTACTGAGTTTTTCGGAGGCATCGCGCTCATCCTCGGCCTGCTTACCCCGCTCGCCGCCCTCGGCGTCGCCATCGATATGGCCGTCGCCATCCTCAAAGTGCACCTGCACAATGGGTTAACCGGGCCGCACGGCTTCGAATTCCCTCTCGGCCTCTTCGCCCTGGCTCTTCTGCTCCTTGCCGACGGCCCTGGCTACCTCTCCGTCGACAGCGCCCTCTTCCGCGGTCGGTAAACCCGGCTGCCTTGCCGAAAAATTTGCGGATTTGAAGGGCCACAGCTTCAGCTGTGCCGTAAGGGGCGGAAAATAAATTGGCTTTAGCCCTGCGGGACGACTTCTCAGCCTCAACTTCATCCCGCAGCCTCTTCCCGACAAATCCCGGAATTCAGCGTTTGTAGTTGGCGCTCTCCCCCGCGCCCCGGGCTTTGCCGGCCGCCGCGAACGCCACTTCCCTGCGGCTGCCATCCCGGCGATAGATCGTTACCATGCGAACCGACTTCCCCGTGAGCCTGGCCAGCAGCGGACGGGACTGATTGCTCTCCGAGATACGCGCCATGCCCGAGAAGGTAGGCCACCGCGAACACGACTCGGAATCCCACGGCTATGCCAGGGGTATGCCTGAACGGGGCAAGCCCATCTTCCCCTTCCGTGCAGAATGGCTGGTTACCCGGCCGCCTGCCCGGTAACCTGATTGCTCCAACGCCCGGTTCAGTGAGCCCGGTATCCCTCTCCGCGCAGCACCTTCCCCGGCAGCGCCCCCGTCATCTTCCCTCCCGCGATCACCGGAACCCCATTCACCAGCACGTAGTCCATGCCCTGCGAAAGCTGGTTCGGACTCTCGAATGTCGCGAGGTCCCGCACCGTTGCCGGATCGAAGACCACCAGGTCCGCCCACATCCCCTTCTTCAACACGCCGCGATCGGTCAGCCGCATCCGCTGCGCCGGCAGCGCCGAAAATTTCCGGATCGCATCCGGCAGCGTCAGCACGTGCTCCTCCCGCACGTATTTCCGCAGGATGCGCGGAAACGTGCCATAGGCTCGCGGATGCGGGTGCTCCAACCCCAGCAGACCCTCCGGCGACGTCCCCTGCGAGTCGTTGTCCACCGACACCCACGGCTGCTTCAGCGCCAGCTCCACATCCGGCTCGCTCATCCCGAAGACCGCAACATCCGTAAACGCCTTGTCTTTAATCAACAGATCGCACAGGGCGTCGATCGCGTCTTCATGCCACAACGCCGCCACTTCCGAGAGGCGCTTGCCCTGCAGCGGCCGCAGCTCCGGGTTCTGCACGACCGCGATCTGGATCGCCTCCGGCCCCGGGATTTCCTGCCACTCGTTATCCCAGTCCCCGCTCGGCGTCAGCATGTCCTTGCGAATCCGTGCGCGCGTTGCCGGATCCTTGAGCCGCTCGATCAGCTTCGCGTCGCCTCCGTCATGCGCCCAGGGCGGAACGAACGCGGAGAACGTATTAAACCACGCGGTATAGGCATAGGTATTCGCGCTGATGTCCACCCCCGAGGCCCGCGCCGCATCGATCTGCGCGACGATCTGCGGCATCTTTCCCCAGTTCGACTTCCCCGCCGCCTTCAGATGCCAGATCTCCACCGGAATATGCGCCTCGCGTCCGATGCGCACCGCCTCGTCGAT
Organism: uncultured Acidobacteriota bacterium; assembly: GCA_963825195.1. GTDB lineage: Bacteria > Acidobacteriota > Terriglobia > Terriglobales > Acidobacteriaceae > Palsa-343. The sequence continues at coordinate 1,290,308 of CAWGSD010000001.1, read as the reverse complement.
GGCCTGCGGCTCCGCATCCCCCTCGCTGCGCATATGCGTCGCGTAGATGCCGCCGTACTGTGCCGCCACCCGCGCCAGCGCGATCAGCTCATCGGTCTTCGCATAGGGCGCCGGCGCATACTGCAGCGCAGTGGAAAGTCCCACCGCACCGTCCTGCATCGCCTGCCGCACCAACTCCTGCATCTGCCTGAGCTGCGCCGCCGTCGGCTGTACGTCGCCGTCGCCCAGCACCATCCGCCGCACGCTGGTCGCGCCCACATAACTGGCCAGGTTGATGCCCATTCCTTGCCGTTGCACCCGCGCAAAATACTGCCCCAGCGTTCTCCAGTCCGGATTGATCTTCAGATGCTCATACCCCGCGCGATCCGCGGCGATGATCGCATCGTTCAGCGGCGCCACCGACTGTCCTTCGCCCGTGATCTCCGTCGTGATGCCCTGATAGACCTTCGAGGGCAGCCGCGGATCGACCAGCATGGTCAGCTCCGACTGCCCCAGCATGTCGATGAAGCCCGGCGCGACCACCATCCCTTTCGCATCGATCGTCCGCCCCCGCGGCGCCCCCTCGAGATCTCCGATCGCAGCGATATGTCCATCCCGAATCCCCACCTGCCCCGAATACCACGGCGACCCGGTTCCGTCGATGATGTGTCCGTTGACGATCACGACGTCGTAGCGCTCCCCAGCCGCAGCGGCCTGGCCATTTACCCCGTTGCCCTCCGCACCCATCGTTCCAGCAAACACCAGCATCAGCAGACAAACCGCAGCAACGCGCATTAGCTCTCCTCGTGCACAAAATCGACTGGCCGTACCGGCATTACCACTCTACCGTGCGATCCCGATGCGGACGGTTCTGAACGTGCTACGCCCTCCCGAGCTTGGGATGAACCATGGAGCGAACGTCCCGAACTTCCCCCGCATAACGGACAGCCGTCATCCTGAGAAAAGTTTGGTCGCCTCTGGCGGCCAACTCCTTCGAAGGATCTGTGGTTGCCTCGTGCCAGTGATGCTACGAGCCTCCGCGACTCCGCCCAGCCAAAAGAAGAGCCCTCGGCTCTCACCGAGGGCTTTGGGGTCCCCAGGGAGATCGCCACTTACTTCACCGTTGCGTTCACCACCCCTTCCCACTTCGTCCCCGCCGTGTTCACGGCGAAGATGCCGAAGCGGTGCGTGCCCGTCGCAAGGCTGAGCGTCGTATTCAGCGTGGTGCTGTTCGTCTCCGTGTACTTCTTCACGCCATCCACCCACACCTCCATCCGGTCGAGCTTGCCCGTAATGGTGGCTGCCGCCTGGACCACAACCGGCGACGACACCGTCGCCCCGCTGCCCGGCTGGCAAACATGCACGCCGGCCGACGCCGGCGCCGAACATGAGCCGCTGCCGACCGTCAGCGTGAACGACTTCTCCTGCAGAGTATTGTCCCAACCCGTACCGTAGACCGTGATGGCGTGATTGCCCAACGGCAGGGCCACCCCGAGGTCCAGGAACGAGTAATTCGAGAAGGCATGCGTCAGTTGCTCCGCAACCTTCCTGCCGTCCGCCCACACCGCTACTGTGCGCATCGGCGTGGGGCCTGCCGCGCCAATCGAGAACTTCACCGGCGAGGTTGCCGTGCTCCCCGGCGAGCAAACCTCCACGCCTTCGGCAAAGCCGCTCAGCCCGCATCCGGGAAAGCTTCCATCGCTGGTATTCGTCAGCAGCACCGTCGCGCTGGCGTTCGGTCCCGTCGTCTCGGAAACAACCAGATCCGGTTTTGTCCCGATCGTCGTGCGCACCGTGTACGGCTGGTACAGCGCGTACGAATTCGAATACTCCACCTGCTCCGGACCGAAACTGTTGCCGCCCTTGCCTAACTGCACGACCAGGTTCGATTCGGCCGAGGATTGGCTGCAGGAAGTGGTGCTCCACGCCAGATCGTTCAACCCGTCGCCATTTAGATCAGCCACGGTTACGTATGCTGGACAGTCACTGGTGGCGATCTTCGCATAGCTCATCGTGCGGTTCGCATTGCCCGTAAAGACCGTCAGGGCGGGTGCCGGTAGCGTGTCGCCGTATCGCGCCCCCTCCGTGGTGGCAACAGATACCAGATCGCTGCGCCCGTCGTTGTTCACATCCGCGGCAATCGTAGACGCATCGTCATAGCCGTCTGGATCGGTGATGGTATACGGCGATGCCAGGTGTCCTGCTCCATCCCCATACCAGACCTGAATCGTCGTTGGGCTTCCGGCAGAGTAAACCAGAGCAATATCGGGATTACCGTCCCCATCGTAGTCGCCCGTGATGCCGTAGCTCAGCTGAATGGTCTGCTGATTCAGCGGATAGATGGTCTGGCCTTTGCTGAACGTCCCGTTCCCGTTGCTGATCCACAGCTGCATGGTCACCGTGGGGCCGCTCGCCGTTGGCGTGTTGCTTACCGTCACCAGATCCGTTTTGCTGTCGTGATTCAGATCCACGGCCAGCACAGATTGCAGACCTCCAGGCGCGGCCGTGACCACCTTCGCGCTCTGAAAAGTTCCATTCCCATTGCCCAGAAACACGTCGATGTTGCCGGAATCGTCCTTATAACTGGCAAAGTCGAGCTTGCCGTCGTGGTTGAAGTCGCCGATGGCGTCCACCGACGCCGGTAATGTAATCGGCGCCTGATACGTGCCGTTCTGGTCCGAAAGAAGCAGCTCATACACGATGGTATTGTTTGCGTAGCCTTGCAGAACGAGGTCTTCCCGGCCATCGCCGTTGAAGTCCCCGTGAGCAATAACGTTATAAGTGGATTGGTTCTGCGAGATCTGATGAGCTTCAAACGAAAGCTGAGCATGAGAACTCACTGGCATGAGGGCGCAACCGAAGAGAAGCGCCGAAACCGAAAGGGCGCGCTGCTGAGAGAACATAGGCTCCATCCGAAAATGGTTGACGGGGTGAAATAAGAAGAGCTCCGGAAGTGCTGGCGCTCCACGCTGGGGGAGAGGAGCGGCGTACGCTTGCTTCCAAAGGTCTGCGGCGCTCGTGGGGTCGCCGCAGCGACGGTTGGTGATCTTAATGGATACAAATTCACAAGGCGGAGTTGTCCGATTCGTTACTACTGCTCATCGCCTCGTCTGTTTCTCATTCGATCTGTGGCTTACCTGCATGCTGCCGCGTACCCGGCCTGCCCCGTCGGTCAAATGAGCCGCCCTTTCTCCCTCGATAGATTCCCGGCTTACGTTTCTGTTAACGTAGCGCCGTGAACAGAATGAGGACGATCCGACTGCTCTTCCTTAGCTTGCTTGCAACCACTGCTCTCTCTGCCTCCGGCCAGGGCGTGCAGGCCTGGCCGGACTTAACCACCCAGCAGACCTATACCTGGCATCATGCTTCCAGCGCTGAGTCCACCGGAGGCAACGCCGATTACCGCGCCGTCACCCCCGGCGAAACCGTCACCATCCTCGATACCGATGGACCCGGCGAAATTTCCCACGTCTGGTTCACCATCAGCTCCGGCGAGCCCTACCACCTCAAGCGCCTCGTGCTCCGCATGTACTGGGACGACGAGAAGGACCCCAGCGTCGAAACGCCCATCGGCGACTTCTTCGGCCTGGGCGTGGGCGAATACTACAGCTGGGAATCCAAATACCTCTCCGTCGGCAGTTCGAAGGCGCTTAACTGCTCCTTCCCCATGCCCTACCAGAAGCACGCCCGCATCACCGTCACCAACGAAGGCAAAGAGGCGGTCTCGAACCTCTACTTCAACATTGACTACCGCACTTATCCCCATCCATTACCCGCCGGCACGCTGTACTTCCACGCCGAGTACCGCCAGGCTCAGCCCAATCATGGCTGGACCAATCAGTGGTACGAGAACGGCGACCCGCTGGTGAACTACAAGCGCAACCTCGACGCCAAAGATAACTACGTCTTCTTCGAAGCCAAAGGTCACGGTCAGTTTGTCGGCGTCACCATGTCCATCCTCCAGAATCAGGACGGCTGGTGGGGCGAAGGCGATCCCATGTTTTTCATCGATGACCCCACGAAGCCCGTCACTCCCGTCGGCACCGGCTCAGAAGATTACTTCCTCGGCGCATGGGACTTCGGCGGAGCCTCCTTCGCCTATCCCGAGTACGGCGCGCCCGTCGTCGGCAAGGAGCTCGCCGGCGAGCGCTGGAGCGTCTACCGCTTCCACCTCGACGAGCCCATTCCCTTCACCACTTACATGAAGGCCACCATCGAGCACGGCCACTCCAACCACCGCTCCGACAACTTCTACTCCGTTGCCTACTGGTATCAGAGCGAGCCGCACGAACCCTTCCCGCCCCTGCCCTCCATGGACGACCGCATTCCCACCCTGCAGATCGTCGGCGGCCCGGGCAACGGCCAGGCCGGCAAGCCCAACACAGGTCTCTCGCCCAAATAATCCATGCTGCGCATCGGCATCGATCTGGGCGGCACCAAAATCGAAGCCCTGGCCTTATCCCCCGAAGGCCAGGAGCTCGATCGCATTCGCATCTCCACGCCCCGCAACTATGAGGGATCGATCGCAGCCGTCGTCGATCTTGTCCGCACCCTCGAGGACCGCCTCAAAGCGCGTGCGACCGTCGGCATCGGCATGCCCGGAGCCTTCGTACGCTCCACCGGCCTCGTCAAGAACGCCAATTCCACATGGCTCAACGGCCGCCCCTTCCAGCGCGACATCTCCGCCGCTCTCGACCGCGAAGTCCGCTGCGCCAACGACGCCAATTGTCTCGCTGTCTCTGAAGCCGTCGACGGCAGCGGCGCCGGCCACGCCGTCGTCTTCGCTGCGATTCTCGGAACCGGCTGCGGCGGCGGCATCGCGCTCCACGCGCGCGTCCACGAAGGCCGCAACAGCATCGCCGGCGAGTGGGGACACAACAGCCTTCCCTGGCCCCGCGACGATGAATTCCCTGGCGATCCCTGCTATTGCGGCAAGCGCGGCTGCATCGAGACCTGGATCTCCGGCACCGCCCTCGGCAACGACTACTCCCACTCGACCGGCGTTACGCGTACCGGGGCCGAAGTTGCCATGGCCGCAGAAGCCGGCGACCCCCAGGCGGAAGCAGCGCTCGCCCGACTAGAAGACCGCATGGCGCGCAGCCTCGCCTCCATCGCCAACGTCCTCGATCCCGACATCATGGTCCTGGGAGGAGGCCTCTCGCGCCTCCAGCGCCTCTATACCAATCTGCCGCCACTACTCGACCACTACAGCTTCGGCGGCGGAGCCGATACGCCCATTGTCCCCGCCCGCCACGGCGACTCCAGCGGAGTCCGCGGCGCAGCCTGGCTCTGGCCCGCTCCGTCATCCTGACGCCGAGCTCCGCGAGGCGGAAGGATCTGCGGTTGTTCCTCTGATGCGAAGGAAGCGATCATTCTCAAGCGCCGCTTCCCGCCTGCTTCTTAGCCGGGCGCGGCATCGGCGTCACTCCCACCTGCTCTTCCGCCGAATACGGCTCTCCATAGTACGGAAAATCCTTGCGAATACGCCCGCGGTCGGGAGCAAGTCCATCGACAATTGGCGTGTTGGCCGCCAGCGTCAACATCACATCCAGCACATCGTCGCCGAGCGCGCGTCCATTGAACCTGGCCACCTCAAATGCGGCGGACGTTCCAAGCTCGTAAGGCAACGTGTCGGGACAAAGCCGCGCAGCGATCAGCTTCCCGTACTCAGCCGGATTCGGCGCCGAGCCGGCATAGGTCGTCATCTTCTCCGCAACATCCGCGATCGACTTCGCGAAGCGCTCTGTATCTTCAGACGGAACCGACGCATTGAATTGTTCTTTCGCCTCTTGGTCGCTCAGGAAGAGATGCGTAACCATAGGCAGGCCCCAACGCGAAACTTGTACCTCCGGCGCATGGCCAAAGAGCGAGATCGTCGCCCAGGCGTTGATTTTTCCCTCCCCAATCAGTTCGCTCGGCACTTCCAGCACAATCGCCGTAACATTCCGCCGCGCAAAGGGATTCTGCTGATGCAGAAAGGCGTCCCCGTCGTAGCGCTGGTCCTTGTAGAAAGCAGCCATAAATGTGCCGAATCCGGTATTGGCCGCAAATACATCCGGAGCGGTCCCAACATAAGCACGAAGATCCGAGTCAGTCGCGGCCGAACCGGTCTCGCCCTCAACCAGACGCTCTCCGGCGTCGCCACGAAGAGCATCGTCACCCGTCGCCCTCCGCACCACAAACGGCTGTATGTGCGTAGGCTCACTGCCATCTCCGTGTCGTGGTTCACCAAACCTGAACTTGAACGTAACCTCTTCCCTCGCATCTCCGTTCAGGTCGAACCGGAACGCGTAGAGCCCTTCTGGATGAAGCGTGTCCGGAGCCGATAATCCCACATCCGGATTCACAGTCATCGCCATCGCCGTTTTGCCCGAAGGGCCGTCAAACAAATAAAAGTCGCAGAGGTTGAGGCTCGGATCTTCCCTCGCCAGTTTGGTATCGAAATGATGTGACATACAGGATCTCCCCTCTATGCGGTCAGCCGCGAAGAATGGCCGCTCCGAAGGGAGCACCCGTCATTCCACCGTCAACCACGAGCTCGATCGCGTTGATGTACGACGAATCGTCCGAGGCAAGAAAAAGCACAGCCCTGGCCAGATCTTCCGGCTCGCCCCAACGGCCAAGTGGAACCGTGGAAGAGAAGAAGTCGGAAACTTTTTCGGATTCCTCTGCCGTGGCATTGGCGCGCGGCCCGCGCTTCCAGATGGGGGTCTTCGTCGCTCCCGGGGCCACCACGTTCACGCGAATCCTGCGCGGTGCAAGGTCTGCGGCGATGGATCGCGCCATCGAGACGAGCCCGCCTTTCGTGGCAGCGTAGGCAGCCAGGTCTGGTTGACCGAGATAACTTTGCACCGATCCATTGAAGATGATGCTGCCGTTGTCGTTCATCAGAGGAGCGGCTGAATTGACGATAAAGAAAGCACCGTTGAGGTTGGTGTGGACGACCTTCTCGAAGATGGCTTCGTCGGTCGTGCCAGTCGGCGTCCTGCCGGAAATACCTGCATTGGCGAAGACGATGTCCAGCTTACCGAAATCCCTGGCAAGATCCGCGAAGAGCCGCTTGCGGTCGTCCGCCACGGTAACGTCGGCGCGATAGCCGTGCGCTTTCGATCCCAGCTCGGCGACCGCCTCATCCAGCGTCTGTTGATCGCGACCCGTAATTGCGACTTCCGCGCCTTCAGAGATGAAAAGGCGGGCTGTCGCCAGGCCGATGCCGCTGTTGCCTCCGGTAATCAGTGCCCTCTTGCCTGCGAGTTTCATATTTCCTCCTCGATGACTGGGCCATCAACTGTGCTGCCCTCTTCAGCTAACCGGCGACGAGTTGCTGCCCGCCGTCGATGTCGTAGGTCGCGCCTGTGAGGGCTGTGTTGGTCATGATGTGTACGGCGAGAGCGGCCACGTCTGCGGGTGATACCACGCGCCGGATGGGCAGCGTGGCGCGAAGCTGATTGCGCCGGTTGTCGAGCTCATCGCCGAGGAGCGATGCCGACAAACCTGTGTCGACGAAGCCGGCGGCGATGAGGTTGACTCGGACCGGCGCGAGTTCGAGCGCGAGGCTGGCGGTTAGGGCGGGGAGCGCAGCGGTCACTGTCGGCACCATTCCCAGTCCGATGCGTTGGCGACGGCCGCCCGTGCCGCCCATGAACACCAGCGTCCCTCCCGGTCGTACTTTGTGGACGGCGTGACGCGCGACCTCGAGCATCAGCAAGAGGTGCGTGTCGAGGGCGCGGCGCGCCTGCTCGAAGTCCATATCAAGAAGGCGCCCGTAGTGCGGCTGTCCGGCTGTCACCATCACATGGTCGATCGTGACTGGCAAGTCAGTGAAGAACCGCTCCAGCGCGGCAGGATCGTCGGCGTCGAAGGCCGCGATGCTCAGCGCTTCGAGTTCGCCGGCGGCGCACTTAAGCCGCTCGGGATTCCGGCCCGTGAGGATCAGCCTGGCCCCCTCAGCGCGTGCTCGCCGGGCCGTTTCGAGCCCAATGCCGGCGCTGCCGCCTATTACAACGACAGTTTGCCCGAGGAGTTCCGGTTCGCGCCGGACGGGAACGGTGGTCGTTGCGGTGCTCATGATTCCTCCAGAAATTCGCGATCGAGAGCCGCGACTTCCCGCCGGCAGCAATGCCGCTCCCGGCGGAGTCGTTCATTGCGGTAGCTCTTTGCCGGACTGCTCCGCCACCATGTAAGCCGCATACCAGTCGGACCAGTTCGCGTCGTGCTGCCCGGTGCGCTTCTCGTGCTCCCCGTGAGCTGCCTCTGCACGCCGAAACGCGCTCGCCAGATCGTTCGCCGATGCAAAGGTGGTCGCCGTGTCGTCGATGCGGCCAGGAAGCCGCGTCGTGATTTCCTGGAACAGCCAGCCGTTCCCGTCCGGATCGTGGAACGAGGCGAATGATCGATAGCTTCCATGCGCTGGATCCGGACCGCTGACTCGGATCCGTCCGAACAGGTAGGGCTCGTCCGGGCCAGCGTAGACGTCGCCGCCACCATGGAACACCTCGCTGATCTCGACGCCGCGACGAAGCAAATCGTTGCGGGCGGCCCCAATGTCGGAGACGATCAGATAAAGGCCCTGGGCTGAGCCGGGAGCCGCCCCGGTGACGTTCCTGCCGAAGATGACCGAGCACCCGGAGCCAGGCGGTGTGAACTGAATCACGCGATAATCCTTACCGTTGTCGTAGTCCGCGTCGAGTCGCCATCCGAGCCTCGCGTAGAACTCCTTCGCGCGATCGGCATCCGAGACGGGAATAATGACGATTTCGAACTTCATGTCGACTTTCGCAACGCTGGCCTCGCTGCCGGCGTCGTTAGCCTGGATTTCGTACGTCGCATTTGCCATGTTCTTTCCTCCTTTGCGTTCAGCGGGTCATGAGCTCTGTCGTTGAATGTGCGCGTCAGCCCCGGAATGACTTGCTGGCAAGGGCGTGACGCTTCATAGCGATGGCGAAGAGAGGCCTCTCCTGCCCGTTGTGACCCTCTGGAAATGGTTCACGTGCAATTTGGGAGGTCCCCCAGGAGGCCTTTCGCTGAGGGTCCAATCGTTTCCCCCGGCGGAGCCGCGGATCATCTCAAATTCACACGCTTTTGTCGTTGATCTTCTCGACGAGGTCCCTGTCGCGCCTGTCCCTGCGCGGCATGAAAACGTATGGCTGGGAGGTGAAACGTAAAGAGTCGGTTCGCCGATCTCTTTGCCGGAGGCCCTGCAGTTGTGGCCCTGAACAACCAGCCCAGGAGGCCGAATGCGCCTGAGTATACACCTGCCGGGTAAAGAAGCGTTGCGATCGAACAGCCTCGAATGCCGACTTCAGGGCATGCGCTCACTGCACGGTTCCGGGGGTATTTGCCGGCATTGAGGAAGTTCGATCCTCGCCCCCCGACAGAAAGCTGCAGGTTTCCGGTCACAGGGCCAGCCATCGGGCGCGGCGATCCTTCGGGCCCAGGTTCTGCCCATTCGAGCTGACCAATCAGAATCTCAAACTGAAAGAATCTCTGCTGGAATTGGTCGCTGCATGGCCCGCGTCAGGATTGACACCATCGCCCCCTTCTTCATCGTGAGTAACGTCCGGGGACTATAAGTTCGACCCGAAGGCCAGCAGACGGCCATCGCAGTCCTTCACCACAAATTCCCGCGACCGCCACGGCATGTTACCGAGACCTCGCGTGAACTCCACGTCTTTGGCAGCATACTCGGCATACAGTACGTCTGCATCTTCGACGAAGAGGTATGCGTCGAGCAGCTCCTCCGCATACTTATCTGGATTGGCTGTGGGCGGCTCCGCGCAGCGGAAGTGAATCGCATGCTGGTCGCGCGCCACAATGGCATAGACCGGCGGATCCTGCCACGTCCCCTGACACTCGAAGCCCAGCTTGTCTTTGTACCAGGCAAGCGTCCCGGGAATGTCCCTGGTAAAGAACAGGGGCGCGATCTGACGGATCATCGACCAAGTCTAAACTGGTCTCATCAATAGCGCAGCGGCTTCAATCGGCTGCAGGAGCCCCGCTTCGACGGCGGGTCTCATACGCGGGCCCATGGGACGCGGTAGTTCGATGAGACCAAGTTCTACCGCCCCGCGATTAAAACGAGCTGTGTGCCGGTCCCCAGCCCGTCAGCGGCTGGATCGCGAAGAAAAAGTTCCCGTGGCTGAACGAAATCCGGAACATGCTGCCGTCGCTCAGGATCAAATCCTCGTCCTCCGGCTCGAAGGCTCGCTCCGACGTCTCGATGTGCCCTTCCACAATAGGACGCAGGATCGCCGGCCGGCCCGAAAGCCGCTCCCGCTCCCGCCTCAGCTTCACATCCCGCCCCAATATCACCTGCTTGCGGCTGCCGTCCCGGTGGACGACCGTCGCGCTTTGCCCCGCAAGGCTCTCCGCCTCGTGCGGCTGCCATGTTGTCTGATAACTCTCTGCGATTGCTGCCATGGCGGGAAGATTAGAACTCCGCCAGTTAGACTCGGAATCCCCCAGGAGTGTCACACCCGCACCCCACAGCGTTATGCGCCACTCCAACGTAACGGGACCTCGCGTCGCCGCTTCGAACCGAGACACGCCTTCACCATGGGTTCCTGCCCCCCGCGAACCCCTCCCCGCCGAAAATTGGTGTAGGCTGGCTCGCAACCGGCTCCGCCTGCCTGCCGATACTCTGAATCCCGGGAGACGCATGCGCTCGCTCATCGCTGACCTGCAGATCGCTCTTATGCTCCTTACTCTTTCCACTCCCCTGGCCCGCGGCGATGAGCGCTCCTGGGGGCGCTCCATGGCCGTCACACCCTACGGCATCGTCGCCACCAGCTACCTGCAGGCCTCCCAGGCCGGCGCCCGCATCCTCGAGCAGGGCGGATCGGCCATCGACGCCGGCATCGCCGCCAACGCCGTCCTCAACGTCGCCGAGCCCATGATGAACAGCATGGGTGGCGACCTCTTCGCCATCTACTGGGAAGCCAAAACCGGCCGCCTCTACGGCATCAACGCCAGCGGCTGGGCGCCCAAGGCTCTCAGCATCGACCATCTGCGCGCCAAAGGCATCACCGCCATGCCCCAGGCCGGCATCGACTCGGTCACCGTCCCCGGCGCCGTCGATGGCTGGACGAAGCTGCACGCCCGCTTCGGCAAGCTGCCCTGGGCGCAGCTCTTCCGGCCGGCCATCTTCTATGCCGAGCATGGCTATGCCGTCCCTGAAGTCATCCAGGCGTATTGGGCCGAGACCGTACCTCTGCTCAATAAAGATCCCGAGAGCAGCCGCGTCTTTCTGCCCAACGGCAGCGCACCCGCTCTCGGTCAGCTCTTCCGCAATCCCGACCTCGCCCACGCGCTCACGCTCGTGGCCGAGCAGGGCGAGTCCGCCTTCTATAAAGGCGCCATCGCCCAGGCCATCCTCAAAACGTCCCAGAGCCTTGGCGGCACCATGACCGCGGCCGACCTAAGCGACTACTCCGCCGAGTGGGTCGAGCCCATCTCCACCACCTATCGCGGCTGGAAGGTCTACGAACTGCCACCCAACGGCGACGGCATGGCTGCCCTCGAAATGCTCAATATCATGGAGCAGTCCCAGCCCGCGCCCGACGGCCCGCTCAGCACCGCCGAACTCCATACCCGCATCGAGGCCATGAAGCTCGCCTACGCCGACGTCAAGGCGTACAACGGCGACCCGCGCTTCGGCAAAATTCCCGTGTCCCAACTGCTCTCGAAGGAATACGCCGCCGGGCGCGCCCGTCTCATCGATCCCAACAAGGCCAACTGCACCGTCGCTCCCGCCGCGCTCTCGCACAGCGATACCACGTATCTTTCCGTCATCGACCGCGACGGCAATATCCTGTCTCTCATTCAGAGCAACTACGCCGCCTTCGGCTCCGGCATCACCGTGCGCGGCATGGGCTTCGTGTTGCAGGATCGCGGCGGCCTCTTCTCTCTCGACCCGCAATCGCCCAACGCCCTCGCCGGACGCAAGCGCCCCTTCCACACCATCATTCCCGGCTTCATGCAGAACGGCGACCGGCACATCGGCTTCGGCATTATGGGCGGCATGAACCAGCCCCTCGCGCATGCCCAGTTTGTATCGAATGTCGTGGATTACCACATGAACGTGCAGGCCGCCATGGAGGAGCCACGCTTCACCGTCAGCTCGAGGCTCGGCTGCCACATCCTCATCGAATCGCGCGTGCCGAAGACCACCCTCGATCAGCTCACCGCCATGGGTCATGTTCTCGACGTGCGCGCGCCCTACTCCACCACCATGGGCCGCGGCCAGGCCGTCCTCGACGACAGCGCCACCGGCATCCACTATGCCGGCTCCGATCCCCGCACCGACGGCGCCGCCATCCCCGAATCCCCGCCACTACATTAGCGGGTTGGGAACGAATTTGCGATTAGCGGGTTGGGAACGAATTTGCGATTAGCGGGTTGGGAACGAATTTGCGATTAGCGGGTTGAGAACGTTATTTGCGGCTCCAACTGCGCGCCATCACCACCACTGTCATCCTGAAGCCCAATTTGGCGAAGCCAAATTGGCTGAAGGATCCGCGGTTGCTTCTTCGGGAGCTACTTCGCGACCATCCCCCAAAACTTTCCCGCCTGACAAGCAGCAGGGAAATCAGCGCAGCTACGGTTACGAATCACCACCGCACTTCCGCTAACCGCTTCACCATCTAACCGCACTTTAGCTAACCGGGCTTTAGCTATCCGCCTTACCAGCTACCCGCTTCACCGCTGCTCCTCAACCGCATCCTCACGCAAATACTCCGGAGCATGCGCGATCCGCATCAGCTTGCCGTGATCCAGCCAGTTCAGACAGCAGTGGTCGCAGCCTTCGATCACCACGTGCCCGGGACCCGCATAGAAATGCGTGTCCATCGTCTGGCCACAATGCGGACACACCAGCCTGCGCTTCAGCTCACTCCCATCCGATGCCGGCGCCACCACTGCACCCTGTTGTCCCGCCCGCACCGCGTCAATCAGCGCCGCAAAGACCTCCATCGGGATCAGCATTCCCCGGCAGCGGGTGCAATAGCGAATGCGGATACCATCCAGCGAGGCGTCCACCAGCGGAATCGCGCACACTGGGCACGCCTCGCCCGCAGCCTCGCCGAGCACTCGCACACCTTCATCGTCCTTGTCCGGGAAATAAATACTTCGGCAGTACTCGCAGGTCAGGCTCTCTTCGCCCGCTCCCAGCCGCAGGGGCGCGCCGCATGCGGGACAATTCATTGCGCCTTCCCGCACTCCGGGCAAAACTTCGCTACCTTCGGCATCGCCGTCCCGCAACCCACGCAGAATTTCTCCCGCGCGCCAGGCGCCGCCGGAGCCGCCGCCACTGTGGCCACGGGTGCCACCGCCGCCATCATCGTCTGTCCCATGGCCACGCCTGCGCCCACGCCCACGCCCGCTCCTGCGGCGCCGCCAGGATTCGCCGCCGCCGTCTCCAGCGCCTGCGCTGCCTGGAACTGCGTGTACCGCCCCAGATCGCCCGCCATGCCCACCCCGATCCGCTGATCCATCACCTTCTGCAGTTCATCGGGTAGCGAAATGTTCTCCACCACAAATTGATCCAGCTCCAGCCCCAGCCCCGCAAACGTCGGCTGCATCGCCTGCGCCACCTTTTGCCCCAGCGCCGCCTGGTTGGCCGCCATATCCAGAAACGAAACATCGCTGGCCGCGAAGACATCCGTCATCCGCGCCACGATCGTCTCGCGTAGCTGCCCCTCCAGGTCCTCGGCGTAATAGCTCTCGCGCGTCCCGCTCACCTGCACAAAAAATTTCCGCGGATCGGCCACGCGATACGAATAAATCCCGTACCCCCGCAGCCGCACCGCCCCAAATTCCTTCTCGCGAAACGTAATCGGCGTCGCTGTTCCCCACTTCTGATCCATTTGCAGACGCGTCGAAAAGAAATACAAATCCGACTTGAACGGCGACTCGAATCCGGTCTCCCAGTGCAGCAGATCGGTGAGCAGCGGCAGATTACGGGTGGCCAGCGTGTGCAGCCCGGGCCCAAACACATCGGCGATCCGCCCCTCGTTCACGAACGCAGCCATCTGCGATTCGCGCACGGTCAACTGCCCGCCGTTCTGGATCTCCATGTCCTCCATGGGATACCGCCAAGCCAGCACCCCATCGCCCGGCTCATTCCACTGGATGACATCGATCAGTTGCTTGCTGAGAAACTGTTTCAGGGTCATATACCCTCCCACCACCCGCCGAAGAACTGCCTTCGATCCTGCACACTGCACCACCCGCAGGCGCGGATTCGGAAAGAACAGAATCGAGAAGAGCTCAATCAGCGAAGAGAACGAAACGGCTGCAGAAAGTTTGAAGTCCGGAATAAAAGCGGCCCAGGAGGTACCGCGCTTTACGCGTCGAAGGCGCGAGCATTTCCCAGCTGCGGCCATCCATTCGCCGCAACCACAGTCGTGATGTGGAAGACTTCCAGCTCATCGTCCGACATCGTCGCCGTTCCCATATCCAGCATCACTTTGGCAATCACCTCCGCCAGAGTGTCCTTCATGTTGTCGTCGCGCAGGCCTGAAAATCCCCAGCGCCAGAAATCAACCCAGGTTTCCTTATGCCACCGGCCGGTCTCGTCGAAACCCATACTGCTGAAAACCGGGTCCACCGCCTTTACCATGGTTGCTGCTCCCTTCAACAATCTCCGTCTCTGGAAGAGTGGAGTTCTATGCGCAAACGTTACGGCGGGCTCCTATGTAACTTCAATCACCCTTATTGGCAACCAAGGTAACCAAACGGGTCATAGTCTGATCCCATTCCCAAAATGGGAACCAGCCGCCCCGCCCATCTTCCCCTCCCTGTCTACCCCCTCCCAGCCCGCATAATGAAGACATGGCGCTCCTTCCGGCCATTCCCGAACCCGTCCCCGCCGGCAGTGCCCTTGAGTGGGACCGCTTCGTCGCCTTCCTCGGCGGCTACGCCCAGTCCGCCCTCGGCCGCGCCTGGATCGCCGCCCTGATTCCCTCCTCCCACCGTCCCTGGATCGCACGCCAGCACGCTCTCGTCGGCGAGATGCGCCTGCTCCTTACCCACGGAGTCTTCCCCGCCCTGCACTCCCTCTTCGACCCCACCGACCTCCTCGCCAAAGCCCGCATCGAAGGCGTCGCCCTCGAATCCGAAGAGCTCCGCGCCCTGATCTCCCTCGCCGAAGAGATCGCCTCCTGGACAGACCTCATCCGCACGCCGCCTGAGTCCACCCAGGACCGCCTGCCCGAACTCACCGCGCTCTCCCACGACCTGCTCGCGACCAGCCTGCGTCCCCTCACCGAATCGCTGCGCGAAAAAATCCTTCCCGACGGCACCCTCGCCGACGACGCCTCGCCCGAGCTGCGCCGCATCCGCCGCGACATGGAGCGCCAGCAGCGTGCCATCGAAGACAGCCTGCGCTCTGCCCTGCGCCGTTTCTCTGAAGGCGGCTCCACGCAGGATGACCTCATCACTATCCGCGGCGAGCGCTTCGTCATCCCTGTCAAGTCGGAGCTCAAGCGTCGCGTCCAGGGAGTCGTCCACGGCGCCAGTTCCAGCGGCCAGACCGTCTACGTCGAGCCCCTCGAAACCATCGAGCTCAACAACGACCTCGTCCGCCTCCTCGAAGACGAGCAGGCCGAGATTCACCGCATCTTCCTGCACATGACGCGGCAGATCGCTCAGGTCGCCGCGCCCATCCTCTCCGGCGCCGCCGTGCTCACCGAAGTCGACACCCTGCTGGCCCGCGCTCGCTTCGCCCAGGAATACGACGGCGTCGCGCCCCGCTTTTCCGGGTCGGCCCCCGAAGAAGGCACAGAGGAGGCCACGCCCGAATTTACCCTGAAGAACGCGCGCCATCCGCTGCTCGAGCGACGCCTCCGCTCCGAGTCGAAGGCCATCGTCCCTGTCAGCCTCTCTCTTACCGGAGCCGACCGCCAGCTCATCATCAGCGGCCCCAACACCGGCGGCAAAACCGTCACCCTCAAGACCGCGGGCCTGCTCGCCATCATGGCCCAGGCCGGAGTCCCCGTCCTGGCCGACGAAGCCATTACCCCCGTCTTCGACGCCTTCCTCGCCGACATCGGCGACGCGCAGTCCATCGAGCAGGACCTCTCCACCTTCTCCGCCCACGTCACCAACGTCAACCGCATCGCCTCCCGCGCCACCGCGCACTCGCTGGTCCTTCTCGACGAGCTCGGCTCCGCCACCGATCCCGAAGAAGGCGCGGCCCTTGCCGTCGCCATCGCCGAGCACTTCCTCCACGCCGGCGCCTGGTCCATCGTCTCCACCCACCTCACCGCGCTCAAGATCTACGCCGAAAATAATCCCGGAGCCGTCAACGCCGCCGTTGGCTTCGACGAGCAAACTCTCGCCCCCACCTACGAGCTGCGCCAGGGCGTGCCCGGAGCCTCTGCCGGCATCAACATCGCCCAACGTCTCGGCCTCAGCCCCGAGATCATCGCCTCCGCCCGCCAGCGCCTCAATACCCAAACCCAGGACATCGCCCGCTTTCTGGACACATTGCACGCTCAGCTCGACTCTCTCGCCATCGAGCGCGAGCGCGTCCGCCGTCTCGAACAGGAATTAGCCCGTGAGCGCGCCCGCCTCGACGCCGAAGGGATGAAGGAGTGGCGCACCAAGGTCCGCGACCTCGAATCGCAGCTCGCTTCGCTGCTCAAAAACTTCGAGTATCAGGCTCGCGAAACCGTCCGCGCCGTCGAAGATCGCGCCGCCCAGCAAAAGCTCTCCAAAGACGCTGAGCGCCGCATCGCCCGCCTGCGCCGCGAATTCTCCGAGAGCTTCAACACCGCCGTGGTCGCGCAGCACACCGGCTCCGACAAAGGCGATAAGAACGCGCAGCCCCACATCGTCCGCCACGTTGCCGCCGGCGATCAGGTCAGGCTCCGCAGCCTCGGCAAAGTCGCCACCGTGCAGCGCCAGATCGACGACAAGACCTTCGAGGTCGCCGTCGGCCCTATGAAGATGCGCATCCCGCGCGATGAAATCGCTGAAGTCGTGGCCGCCGTCCGCGCGCAAACCCCGGTCCAGGCCGCCCGCCAGCGCGCCGGCATCAGCGTCTCGGTCGCCGAGCCCGACGTCCTCTCCAGCGAAATCAACGTCATCGGCCGTACTGCCGACGAAGCCCAGGACGCCGTCGAAAAGTTCCTTGACCGCGCCTTCCTTGCCGGCCTGCCGAGGATCCGCGTCATTCACGGCACGGGAATGGGGATTCTGCGCCGCACCCTGCGCGCCTGGCTTGAACGCCACCCCCAGGTCGCCTCCGTCACGGAAGCCTCTCAGAATGAAGGCGGTGCCGGAGCCACAATTGTGGAACTCCGCGAATAGCGGGTTCCAAGCCACATTCCGCCGCCTGGCTTTCCACTGGACACGCACCCTGCCCCTGCCCCAAAATCGCACAACCTGAATCACCCCCGTTTTACAGGGGGAATCCCTCTTCAGGTTCCCGGAGAGATCGTGATCCGCACATCCAGGCTGTTCCTTCTCTCGATGGTCGGGGCTCTTTCGACCGCAACCGCTCTCAGCCAGACGCAAAACCTCCTCACCCACCACCTCCGCCCAGCCACCGCCAGCGGCCAGGCTAAAGCTGTGGGCCACCTGCCCGCCACCCAAACCCTCCGCCTCGTACTCACCCTGCCATTACGCAACCAGGCACAGCTCGACAACCTGCTCCAGGAGCTCTACAACCCCTCCAGCCCCTCCTACCGGCACTTCCTTTCCGTAGAGCAGTTCACCGCGCAGTTCGGACCCACCCAGGACGACTATGACGCCGTCATCGACTTCGCCAACACCCATGGCCTCAAGGTCGTCGCCACCTCGCCCAACCGCGTCAACGTGGATGTAACGGGCACCGTTACAAATATCGAGAAGGCCTTCCACATCTCCATGGCCACGTACCAGCACCCCACCGAGAACCGTACCTTCTACGCACCCGATCGCGAGCCCTCCGTCGATCTGCCCTTCCAGCTCTGGCACATCTCGGGGCTCGATAACTATTCCATTCCGCGCCCCGCCGGCCTCAGCCGCATTCCCGCCGGCAGCCGTGCGAAATCCGGCGCCACCGTCGGCTCCGGTCCCTCCGCCTCCTTCCTCGGCAGCGACATGCGCGCCGCCTATTACGGAGGTACATCCCTCACCGGCAGCGGCCAGTATCTCGGCCTGCTCGAGTACTACGGCACCGATCTCGCCGACCTCCAGACCTATTACAAGAACGCGAAGCAGACCTACCCCGGCTCCATCATCACCCTGCTCTCCACCGACGGCACCAGCACCTCCTGCACCGCGCGAGGTGGCTGCGACGACACCGAGCAGACCCTCGACATGACCCAGGCTCTCGGTATGGCCCCCGGCCTCTCCGGCCTCGTCGTGTTTGTCGGCTCGAGCGATTCCGCCATCTTCAACTCCATGGCCACACGCAAACCGCTCAACGCCGAGCTCAGCTCTTCCTGGACCTGGAATCCCGCCGATCCCAGCACTGACGATCCCTACTTTAAAGAGTTCGCCGCTCAGGGCCAGAACCTCTTCCAGGCCGCCGGCGACAGCAGCAAATGGACCACCCGCGGCTCAGGCTCTGAAATCTACCCCGCGGACGATGATTACGTCACCTCCGTCGGTGGCACCGACCTCACTACCAGCTCCGCCGCCGGTCCCTGGAAATCCGAAACCGCCTGGTCCGACAGCGGAGGCGGCATTTCCCCGCACAAGATCGCGATTCCTTCGTGGCAAACCACCACCGCCGCCGGCTGCTCCAGCTGTTCGAAGAGCTACCGCAACGGTCCCGATGTTTCTGCCAACGCCAATTTCACCTTCTACGTCTGCGCTGACCAGACCACCTGCACCGCCAATGAGTACGGAGGCACCAGCTTTGCCGCGCCCATGTGGGCTGGCTTCCTGGCCCTCGCTAATCAGCAGTACGCGTCCGCGCACAGCGGCAAAACGCTGGGCTTCATCAATCCCACCCTCTACTCCATCGGTGACGGCTCCGGCTACGACACCGACTTCCACGACATCACCAGCGGCAGCAACGGCTACTCCGCCACCATCGGCTACGATCTCGTGACCGGATGGGGCAGCCCGCGCGCCGCCCTCATCACCGCCATCCAGTAACTCCGCTCTCCAGCCGAAGGCCCGCGTCCCCCAACGGACGCGGGCCCCGGCTTGCGGAAAAACTCGCTGTCTTGAAGGTGCGCGGCTTTAGCTGCGCCGTCACCAACTCGCTGCTTTGAAGGTGCACAGCACCGAAATAGTTTGGGCTTCAGCCCCTGAGAGACGACTTCTCGACCTCAAGTCGACCTTTTCCCAGCCTCGGCCCGCGTCTCTATCCGACCCGGGCCTTTCATCCGTGGACCATTTTGGACCGGCCTCCAATGTTGTTCCAAATTGCAACAGTCCACGCAACATTTCCCCTCCTTTTTCAGGAGACAACCCTGCCCCGCCGATAGCGTTCTCAACAGGGGAAAATTTATGCACGCCCGGACCATTGAACCAACCCTCCAGCTCGCGGCCCTCACCGCCTCCCAGGCCACAGACCGGCTCTCCAATATCCCGCAGCTTGAGATCAACGATCATCTCGGCTCGATTCGCGGCCTTTTCTATGCCATCGTCTTTCAGGGAATCCTGGGCCTGATCGTCTTCGCGGGCTGGGGATTGTGGCGCGTGCTGCGCTAAGCCGCCCAGCCTCACCCCAATTCGATCCCCCGCCCACCGGCCCTGAGGCACTCCCAACCCTCCAGCCTCTTCCTCCTCGGCACCCCACCGCCGCGCCCTCCGTTGAGCCCCGCCCGCCTCCTGCTACATTCACCTCATGAACCTCCTCATCAACGGCCAGCCGCGCGTCTTCGCCGATCTCACCGCCGGTGCGACTGTCCAGGATCTCCTCACCGCTCTCGGTCTCAAACAGGATCGCGTCGCTGTCGAACACAACGGCTCCATCGTCTCCCGTCCGGCCTGGCCTTCGACCATCCTCGTCGACGGCGACAAATTCGAAATCGTCCACTTCGTCGGCGGCGGAAAAGGTAAGTAAGCCCACTCGGCGCGCCAACCGCTCCCCGCCGCCTTCTCAGTGACCTTCTTAGCTAACTGCCTCTCAGCTAACCCCTTCTGCCCCGACTGCCAATATTCCCGTGGCCACAATGCACCGTGTGCCTTTAACTTCCATCCCCCCGGTGCTAGAATCAGGCGCTTTCCAGGAAGGCAAACATTGGTTGCGGGTTGTCATCGGCGATGCACCCATCAGGGGAGCCTCGGCTGTGAGACCGGAATCGACAGAGACGCCTGAACCCGAGCACAACAGATCACGGGAGGAAGCAATGGGCTCACCACGCACAGGTTGCACGTTACTTCTCATCGACGATGAGAAGCCGGCTTTGCAGCTCCGCAAACGCGTCCTCGAGAGCAACGGTTTCACCGTCCTTTCTGCCACGACCGCCGAGGAGGGCCTCGACCTCTTCCGACGCCACGATGTTGATGTTGTCGTGACCGACCACCTGCTCGGCCGCTCCACGGCGGCGGCCATGTCCTGGGAAATGAAGCGATCCAAACCCTACACTTCCATCATTTCCCTCTCCGGCACCACCAACGTCGACGCAGCCCTCAAGTATGCCGACGAATTTATCGCCAAGGGGGAGGGTCCGGAAACTCTGCTTCGCGCCCTTGACCGCATCCTGGACGAGCGGACGCATCCTTCTCCTGGCATGCAGCCCTCGCCTGACGTTCCGCTTGACACCTCCACCGTTCAGGCTCTGCTTGCCGCCATCGTCGCGGACTCCAGCGACGCCATCCTGAGCAAAACGCTCGATGGCACTGTGACCAGCTGGAATCATGCCGCAGAAGAGATGTACGGATATACACGCGACGAAATGATTGGAAGACCGGTCGCCACGCTGCTGCCTCCCGATCGCCCCGACGAGGTGAACCATATTCTCGGGCGGCTCCGCCGCGGCGAGCGCATCTCGCACTTTGAAACCATGCGGGTTGCCAAAGATGGCACGCGGCTCGAAGTCGCGCTCACCATATCCCCTATTCGGGATGGCGCCGGGCGCATCGTGGGCGCATCGACCATTGCGCGTGATATCACGCTCAGCAAAAACGCCGAAGAAGCTCTGCGGAAATCGGAGAAACTCGCTCTCGCCGGACGCATGGCGACCACCATCGCACACGAGATCAACAATCCGCTCGAGGCCGTCGGGAACATTCTGTACCTGCTCGCTGCGGACGCCGATCTGAAGGCCGAGAGCCGTTCTTATGTGGAAATGGCTCAGGACGAACTGCGGCGGGTTTCAGAGATCATCAAGCTCACCCTGGGCATGCAACGCGGATCCTCGAATACGCGGGAACTGGTGCGCCCCACTACCCTTCTCGACAATCTCCTCACCATTTATCAGAAAAAAGTGCAGTCCGTGGGCGCGCACGTCGTCAAATCCTACCGCAGCGAAGACCCCGTTCCGGGCAACGCCGTGGAGTTCCGGCAGGTATTCTCGAACCTCATCGTCAACGCGGCCGATGCGCTGGCCGTCGCCGGCGATACGCTCATGATCCGCGTGCACAAAACGCGGCGCTGGGATACCGGTCAGCTCGGCCTCCGCATCAGCGTTGCCGACAATGCCGGCGGCATTCCCCCGGAGCATCGCCGCCGCCTCTTTCAGGCCTTCTATACCACCAAGGGCGAACAGGGCACGGGTGTCGGGCTGTGGATGTCCAGAAACATCGTGCAAAAATACGGCGGCCATCTGCGGTTTCACAGCTGCTCGCTTCCCGGAAAGTCGGGTACCTGCGTTTCTGTGTTTCTGCCCCTGGAAGCCAGGGCAGCGACATGATTCGAATTCATCCCTGCTCGGACTGACATTTCTCCGCCTGAGGAGTACGTCGTCGCACCGCCCGCGGCCCTGTCGTGCCCACGCAAAAAAGGGCGCAGGAATCATCTCCTGCGCCCTGAACGCCGGCAGCTGGCGACTGGCCGCTGCCTTTACGCTGTATGCTGCAGCACCTCTTCCCGCACCTGCTCGTCCTGGCGCTCTTCCGCAGTGGACTTCGGCAGCGCCACCGCCAGCACATCCTCGATCCGGCTGGCGTAGTGGATCGTCACGCCCTCGATCTGGTCCGGCGTCAGGTCCTCTTCCACCTTCTGCCGGTTCTCCGCCGGCAGAATCACATCCCGCACGCCCGCCCGTTTCGCCGCCAGGAACTTCTCCTTGATGCCGCCCACCGGCAGCACATTGCCGCTCAGCGTGATCTCGCCCGTCATCGCCGTCAGCGGATGCACCGGCGTGTCGGTCAGCAGCGAAACCAGCGCCGTCGCCATCGTCACGCCCGCCGACGGTCCGTCCTTCGGAATCGCGCCCGCCGGCACGTGGATATGCAGGTCGATGTCCTTCAGTGAAGTCCTCATCCAGCCCCAGCGAGCGTCGCATTCGACCGCACCCAGGTCAGCGCCGCCTGCATCGACTCCTGCATCACCTCGCCGATCTGTCCGGTCATGGTGAAGCCGCCCTTGCCCTTCATGCGGTTGGCTTCGATGAACAGCACATCGCCGCCCGCCGGCGTCCACGCCAGTCCCGACCGCAACGCCGGCGCGCTTCGTCCGCTCCGCAATCTCCGTATCCACGCGCACCTTGATGCCGCCCAGGAACTCGTGGATGATCTCCGGCGTCACCACCAGCTTGTCCGTCTTGCCTTCGGCGATGCGCCGCGCCTGCTTGCGGCAGACCGTGCCGATCTGCTGCTCCAGCTTGCGCACGCCGGCCTCGCGCGTGTAGTGGCGCACGAGATAGCCCACGCTCTCCTGCGGAAACTCGATCGTCGTCCGGCTTGATCCCGTTCTCCTTGATCTGCCGCGGAATCAGATACCGGAAGGCGATGTGCACCTTCTCCTCTTCCGTGTAGCCGGTCAGCTCGATGATCTCCATGCGGTCGAGCAGCGGCGCCGGAATCGGATCGAGCATGTTCGCCGTGCAGATGAACAGCACCTTCGACAGATCGAACGGCTGATCGAGATAGTTGTCGCGGAACGTGTTGTTCTGCTCCGGATCGAGCATCTCCAGCAGCGCCGACGCCGGATCGCCGCGGAAGTCGCGCCCCAGCTTGTCGATCTCGTCCAGCATGAACACCGGATCGTTCGGTCTCCACCCGCCGCAGGTTCTGGATGATCTGCCCCGGCAGCGCGCCGATATACGTCCGCCGATGCCCGCGAAGCTCCGCCTCGTCGTGCATGCCGCCCAGCGAGATGCGCGGGAACTTCCGTCCCAGCGCCCGCGCAATCGCTGCGTCCCAGCGAGGTCTTGCCCACGCCCGGAGGTCCGACGAAGCACAGAATCGGCCCCTTCATGTCCGGCTTCAAACGCCGCACCGACAGGTAATCCAGAATGCGGTCCTTCACCTTCTTCAGGTCGTAGTGATCCTCGTCGAGAATCTCCTTCGCCTTGCAGGATGTCCACCTCGCCGCCGGACGACTTCGACCACGGCAGCACCGCCAGCCACTCGATGTAGTTGCGCGTCAGCGAGTAGTCCGCCGCCATCGGCGACATCCGCGAGAGCCGGTTCAGCTCCTTCAGCGCGTCTTTCTTCGTCTCCTCCGGCATGCCGGCGGCTTCGATCTTCTCCCTCAGCTCCTCGATGTCCTTCTGGCCCTCGTCCATCTCGCCCGAGTTCCTTCTGGATCGCCTTCAACTGCTCGCGCAGATAGTAGTCGCGCTGCGACTGCTGCACCTGATCCTGCACCTCGGTCTGGATCTTGTTGCGCAGTTGCTGCACCTCAAGCTCCTTCGCCAGATGCTTGTTGATGCGCTCCAGCCGCGCCGCAACATCCGGCGTCTCCAGCAGCTCCTGCTTGTCGGTCGTCGTCAGAAACGGCAGCGACGACGCAATGAAGTCCACCAGCCGGCCCGGCTCGTCGATGTTGATCGCAATCGTCTGCAGCTCGTCGGAGAGCGTCGGCGAAGCCGATCACAATCTGCTGGAACTGACTCACCACATTCCGCTGCAGCGCCTCGATCGCCGGGTCCTTCGGTCCGGCACCTCCGGTACCGTCTCCACCGAAGCCAGTCATGAACGGCTCGATCTGCGAAAACTCGCCCAGCTTCACCCGCTCCGTGCCCTCGGTAAAGACAAAGAGGCTCTGGTTCGGCATCTTGACGACCTTGTGCACCGTCGCCAGTGTGCCGAAATGTGTGCAGATCCTGGGGTTGCGGCGCGTCCACGCGCGCATCGCGCTGCGCCACCACCACAATCGTCTTTTCCTCGCCCAGCGACTGAATCAGCTGGATCGAGCTCTCCCGCCCCACCGTCAGCGGCAGCACCGCATGGGGAAACAGAACCGTGTCCCGAACCGGCAGGATCGGCAATACTCGGTCGCCGCTGCCTTCCCGCTGGCTGGGGTCGCCGGGTTGAATTACGCTTATGAAATCGCTAGCCATGAGTGTCCTTATATCAGATTATTACTCATTGGATTCAGCAGATTTAAAAAAGTAACAGAACCCCAACACGGTTCCCGCGTCGTTCGTCTCCGCTGGTCTGACCAGAAACCGCCCAAACCCAGCTTGGTCCCTATGCCGTTTAGGATGCCCGCCCACCGAATGCGGCCAATCGCTTCCTGGGCTTATCTATCGGCAATTCGGCCCCGCTTGTTGAAAACTCTGCAGTGGGGACCCTGTACCTTATTGATTGTGCAGTGCTTATGCGGGTTTAGCCGCTCGGTATCGCCCCAGCTCCCGCACCATCGAACAATGCTGCCCCAGCCTCTCCAGCGCCCGGTCTGCCGTCTCGGAGTCGCTGAGCTGATAATCGGCGTAAAAGACGTACTCCCAGGGCCGCCCCTGCACCGGCCGTGACTCCAGCCGGGTCATATTGGTCCCCATTCGGGCAAAAACCTGCAACACCTCCACTAGGGTTCCCGGCCGGTTCTCCACCGTAAAGGCCAGGCTCACCTTGTCGGGACGCGGTTCAGCTCTCACCCGCTCCCGCCGCCGGATCAGGAAAAATCGCGTGTAGTTCTCCGCGTTGTCCTCGATCCCCGCCAGCAAAATCGTCCCACCATAATGCTCCGCCGCCTGCGCGCTGGCAATGCCTGCCACCCGCCCATCCCGCAATTCCATCAGCTGCTTCACGCTGCCCGCGGTATCGTAAAATGGCGCCGCCTCGATTTCCGGGTGCTCCGCAAAAAAACGCCGGCACTGCGCCAGCGCCACCGGATGCGAATAGGCCTGGCGGATCCGCCCCAGTTCCGTTCCCGGCAGCGCGATCAGATTGTGCCGGATCCGCAGCAGCCATTCGCTCTCCACGCCGACCTCGTGGGCCAGCAGCAGATCGTAATGCTCCACCACCGAGCCGGCCAGTGAATTCTCAATCGGGATCACCGCCGCCTCCGCGCTTCCCTCCATCACCGCCGCGAACACCTCCGCCGAGACGGCGCACGGCAAAATGGTTGCCCCTGGCGCTGCCTTCAACGCCGCTTCATGACTGAACGATCCCGGCTCTCCCTGGATAGCAATACGCAAGAACCAATCCTCTCATTCATTTGTAAACCTAACGGCAACCCCAAACGCCCGGCGCGCACCCTATCAATCGTTTGGGCTCGGAATTTGGGAAAGGAGAAA
The DNA here is from genome assembly GCA_963825195.1 of uncultured Acidobacteriota bacterium. Classification (GTDB taxonomy): domain Bacteria; phylum Acidobacteriota; class Terriglobia; order Terriglobales; family Acidobacteriaceae; genus Palsa-343. The sequence continues at coordinate 1,264,758 of CAWGSD010000001.1, read as the reverse complement.
CGCCGGATGCTTTGGACATTGTTCGTGATCCTGCTGATCGCGTGGCTTGTCGGTTTGATCGGCTTTCACGTTATCGCCTGGTACATCCACATTCTGCTCGTACTGGCGCTCGTGGTGCTCATCATTCAGCTCATCAGCGGACGCAGGCCTGTGGTCTGAGCCACGCGCAGTCAAAATCCAACCGCTTCTGTAACTGGTGCAGTCTTTGAAGCCGTAAATCCCTGCGCAGCCATCCACCCATGATGCTCGTTGGTTGCTTTCGACCGGGACACACCATGGGTGGCAGCCGCCAAAGGAGAACCTATGAATTCGGATCAGGTCAAAGGGAAAGTCAGTCAGGTTACAGGCAAGATCAAACAGGGTGCCGGAGAAATGACCGGCAGCGATCGTCTCGCCAACGAAGGCGTGGCCGATCAGGTCAAGGGTGCCGCGCAGGAAACCTGGGGCAACGTGAAAGACGCTGCCCACGAAACGGCAAAAACCAACGAGGCCGAACGGCATAATCGCGCCGCCGAAGCCCGCCGCGACGTTGCTGACAGCGTCCAGAACACCAGGGACCGGGTCAACGAAAAAATCGATAACTACAAGGAAAACGAAAAGCTCCGCCGGCCCGCATAGTAACCACAGGTAACAACACCTGCCATTGCACCGGCATTTCATCCCCCAGGGCCCGCGGCACCATCCGCGGGCCTTGTTTTTTGAGTCTTGTCTTTTAGGTTGGAGAATTTCGCCGGGAAGCCACCAGCTAACCGGCTTTTAGCTAACCGGCTTTTAGCTAACCGGCTTTTAGCTAACCGGTGTTTAGCTAACCGGCCTTTAGCTAACCGGTCTTCAGCTGCTTTTTCTAGCTTTCAAACGGCAGATCCACATTGCGCAGGCCCAGCTTCGCACCCAGCGCATAGCCAATCATCGCCACTGCCGGCCACGTCGCCAGAAAGCGCCCCTGCCCATCCAGCAGCCCGCTGTCCCGATCGAGGCTGAAGAAGGTCAGCCACAACTTCTGTGTTGCTCCGCAGTGATAGCACGCCGAAGGTCCGGTCGGCAGGTCCAGCACATACAGCCCCCACCCCATGAACCAGATCAGCCCCGCCATCCACGTCAGCGTGGCCGTCTCGCTGGGCCGCAGCTTGGCTCCGAAGAACGCCACCGCCATCGGAAAGAAAAACGACAGCAGCAGCGTCACCAGCGGCGGCACGAAGGGCGGGTGCAGGATCAGGGTGATCGCCAGCATCAGTAATCCCCACACCACCAGGCTCGCGACCATGTGAATGCAGAACCAGATCGCCTGGTGCAGCATCCTGGTTTCCGTCGGCCCCAGGGTCTCCGTCCGCGAATTCATTCCAACCACTCCAGGCGCATTGTAAGTCTCAGGGTATCGTGCCCCGGACCCTCCAGGGACAGCTTTCTCCTGCCTCTTTTGGGGGAGGGTTCACAGTTCGTCATCGTCTCGAATGTCGCATCGCGAGGCGGGATCCGGGCCCCTGCGCCCTGCGCCCTCTGCTCTTACAATAATTCCCATGCTCCTCGAAGGAATCTTCCCGGCGATCACGACCCCCTTCTATCCTGACGCGCGCCTCTACCTGCGCAAGCTCGAACACAATGTCGAGCGCTACTCGCGCACGCCCTGCGCCGGCATCACCGTCCTTGGATCCACCGGCGAAGCCGTGATGCTCAGCGACGACGAGACCCGCGACGTCCTCCGACACGCCGTCCGCGCCGCCTCACCCGACAAGGTGCTCCTCGCCGGCATCGGCCGCGAAAGCCTCACCGAAACCCTGCGCCTCGCCGAATACGCCGCCGAACACAATTACGACGCCGTCCTCGTCCGCACCCCCCACTACTACCCGCTCTACGCCTCGACCACCAGCACCGCCGGCATGCTCACCTACTACCGCGCCCTCGCCGATCGCTCGCCGCTCCCCGTCGTCCTCTACAGCATCCCCAAATTCACCCACTACGAACTGCCCGTTGAAGTGGTCGCCGAGCTGGCCCAGCACCCCAACATCATCGGCATCAAGGATTCCTCCGGCAGCCTCGACCGTCTTACCGCGCTCATCGCCGCCACCCGCTCCGCTCCCAGGCGCAGCGTCTTCGTCACTCCCGTCTTTGAAGCTGTCACCAATCGCATGATGATCGCCGAATCCGAAGCCAGCTTCGCCGCCGCCAACTTCGTCTCGGCCGAGCTCCTCGGCGCCGATCCCGCCCTGGCCGTCCCCTTCGCTGTCATTCCGCCGGTTCCACGCGTCAAAGCCATGCGCAAAAAAGAGGTAGGCTTCCAGATCCTCTCCGGCTCGGCCGAGACCCTCCTCTCCGGCCTCGAAGCCGGCGTCTCCGGAGCCGTCCTCGCCTTCGCCGCACCCGCGCCCCAGGCCTGCCAGGAGGTCTACACCGCGTGGAAGGAAAACGACCCCAAAGTCGCCCGCGAAAAGCAGCAGCGCCTCATCGAGCCCTCCCGCACCGTCGCCGCCAGATACGGTATCCCCGGACTCAAATATGCCTGCGACCTGAACGGCTACTATGGAGGCGTCCCGCGCATCCCCCTCCTGCCCCTCACCGCCGAACAGAAAGCTGAAATCGCGACCGCCATGGCTGACGTGCGCAACTAGGTATCCCGAGTCTGAAGTTCGTTAAAGAATTGTCCTTTGGCTTGTATCAGGGCACGAGTCTTTGTATCAGGGCATGACTTCAGTCGTGCCGAAAAGATCGCCAAACAGACGGGCTTCAACCCCTGAGGGACGATTTCTCAGCCTCGAATCGACTTTCCCCCCAGCCTCATCACGCCCGAAAATCGTGCGCTCGCCACCCTAATCGCTTCCTTTTGCCCGTCGTCCGCGCACCAATCCCACCACCACATGTGTAATCATCACTGCGACAAAAGCCAGCAGCGAAACGACAGCCGCCGAAGGTGGCGGAGGCGGCAACAGGTAATAGGCCAGCAGATACAGCACCAGCGTCAGCGCTATCGACCACAGAGCGATCCCGGCGATCTGCCGCGTGCGGCTCCTGCCCTGCTTCGCGGCTCCGGCCTTCCTGCCCCGCCCCTGCTTTACCCGGCCGGCTTTGGTCGTGACGACTCCCAGCTCGGCTGGATTCTCCTCGACCGGATTCAGCTCGGCCGGATTCTCCGCCCGGGTGCGCGTGACTCGCTTCACCTGGCCAGTTTTAGCCATGACTGCACCGCCTCCCGGCTCAATCCGAGCCCGCTGGCTGCCACTTCCATCAGATTGCGCAGCTCAAGACTCAGCGTCTCCAATGCCCGCTCGTCCCAGAACCGGTCCCGCGACGTCTGCGTCACGAAATAGTCCACATACGAGCTCATGACCGCCGGCTCCGCGCTGGACAAATCCAGAGTCAGCACCGGGTGTGGCGTCCTGGTGACGTCTACCGGCTCCAGCACCGACACAATCACCGGCCCAGGCCCGGTATTCTTCGGCAGGCACGCGAGGATCGCAGCCGACCGCCCGTAATCGTAGTGATCGATCGCCCAGTCGGACTGCTCCTCCGCTGTCAGCTTCTCCAGCTGGCTCTCCTCCGGCGCCGTGTTCACCAGCAGCTCCGTAATGTTGATCCGGCTCAAAGGAACGCCCGCCGCGACCAGCGACTTCGCCGTGGGTCGTGCCAGCATGGCAACAAAAAAAGCCCTGAACCGTGCCCGCTCCTCATCCGAAGGACGATGATCGATCAGCACGTAGCTATAGAGACCGTAGCCGCCCAGCGCCGACGGCGCCGCCGGAGGCACAAAGGCGATCCCCGTCACCCGCCGCGTGACCGTCACTGTCTCCCCATAGCCGTGGCTTATGGTTGTCCCGCCGGCGGAGTTTTGTTTGCCGTTCGAAGACTCCGCCGCTGAATATCCCGTCGTCGTCTGGGTCGATCCCGGTTTGGGTTCCGGCCTGGATTCCGGCCTGGATTCCGGTTTGGATTCCGGCGCCGAAGGAGGCGGTGGAGGAGGTGGTGGAGGAGGTGGTGGTGGTGGAGGGACCGACGCCACCGCACTGCCCCCGCCCCCACCGGTCTTCCCTTCACGGGGGATGGCAACATCCTTCTGCAGCTGCGCCGTAAATTCCTCCCCCGCTTCCGACCCGCCAACCTCGCCCGTTATCACCGCCTCGTAACTGCTCTTGTCGCCGTAAACGGCGTGATTGGCCGCGTCATCCTTCTCGAGGACGAGCGGGACCGCCGAGCGCGTGCGGAGCACCGGCTGCGGCTTTGTTCCTTTGAGGCTTCCTATCCCGGACCAACCGTAGAACGACGTCTGGACGACCGCGTAGACCCGGACATTCTCGTGATGCGCCAGATCCAGATTGCCGGCCCGTAATTTCAGAGCACCATCGAGATCCGTCGTCCCCAGGATCAGCGATTCGGAGCTGGCTTCGCTGCCCTCGCTGCCTTCACCTGCCTTTGCGGTGACAATGGCAGGCTGGCTCCAGCCTCTGCCGGACCGGCAACTCACTACCCCCGGTCGCCCGCTCTCCCGCACCTCAGCCGGCGTCCTTCCCAAAATAACCGCAATGCAGAAAGCATTGCGCAACTCGATCGGCATCACCTCACCCTCGGTTTTGCGGAGCAGAGTGGACGCTTCCCGGATAATCTCCTGCGGCTTCTCCCTGCTTTGCGCAGCCGCCATCAGACCGAACACGCACAACGCCGCCGTGGCCGCGTATCGCATCATTGCGGCAGATCCTCCTCGCCTGCACGAAATGAATTGCAGAACCGGTTTTCCCGGGGACTGGCCCCCGAGAGGCACTAACGAGAGGCCCGGATTGGGTGACCCTGATTGGAAGGCCCTAAGTTTGGGGCACCCATCGAGAAAAATCAAGCCAATTCCTGGCCGCTGGCCCTGATCAACCCAGGCCCGCCCGCCGCCGCCCGCGTGCCCCATAGCCGGGCTCCCCGTGGCGTGCCCTGAGGCTTGCCGAAGGGTCTCGATTTTGAGACATGGGATTCGCGCGAAGCGCTCCTTCATCAAAAATCTGTCAACCCGTGACCCGCCAAACCGAAGTAACAATCGCTGATACAAAAGCACTTACCCCGCGCCATCACCCCAACAAATTTGGCAGTCTAATTCTCCCGGTTTGGTATCCTGAATATAGAGAGCAAAAATGGCGACAAAGCCTGGGATCGCCTCCCAGGCTTTTCTGTTTGCGCATTTCTATTCCCGCCTTTCTCTTCTGCGGAGGAACCATGACTCCCGAATGCCGCCACATCCTGCCCAGCGGGCTGAAGTGCCGCGCCGCCGCCGTCCGCAGCCAGCCCTTCTGCCGCCATCACGGCTCCAGGCCTGTCGCACCGGCGTTCAGCGGCTTTTCCCGGGCTCGCCGCTGGCGCTCCCTGGGACGCAACCTCGCCCACCTCGACAAGGCCGACATCCCCGCCCAGATTTACGACATCCTCGATTCCCTTCTTGACGACTGCATCTCCGATCTCACCGCCGGCCGCTTTCTGCGCGCCCTCCTGTGCCGCCTTGGCTCCGTTCCCTTCACCTTTCCCTTTTCCCCGGATGCCCAGCCGCAACCTCCATTCGCCTCAACCATTGCCCACCCATCCGCCCCAAACTCACCCGCCCCGCACTCACCGGCACCACGGATACCCGCTGCCGCCTCGGCCATCCACGCCGCGGAACCTGCAGTTGACCCTGCCGCTGACCCTGAGGTCGACTTCGGTCGTTTCGCCGCCCATGCGTTCGATCCCGTGGCCTTCGAGAAAATGCTCGACGCCTTCCAAAAGCGCTTCGTCCCCGGACTGCAACCATGAGCCACGCCGCTGCCGGGCGCCTCTCATCTGCCCCACCGGGCCGGCTGAGGAAGGAACTGGCTGTTTTCGACGGGCACAGCTTGAGACAAACGAATGCGGGTGCCCCATGTCTCGATTCTCAGACATGGGAAATTGCGCGAAGCGCAACCCGGAAAGGTAATCCCAGGCGCCGTGATCGCGGTGCGCTTACGCTCGCGACTACATCACTCACCGCCGTCAATCCATCACTCACACCCGTGAAGCCGGGATTCACACTGGTGAGTACATCATTCGGGAGCGTGAAGCAAATGAATAGCTTTCAATCATCTGCGTCCTTCACGCGCGTGCGTTGCATCAGTTGACGCGTGTGAGTGATGCATTCGCGCTCGTCACGCAACTGACTTTTTTCGAATTACCTGCGGCTGCCGCAACGGGCCTGCTCAGCGCAACCTGCTGAAAACAGGTCACCGCATCTGGAAGCCCAGGGGGGGTCCCCCTGCTCGCCAATCCCGTGCGGAAGCCATCCAACTTGCTGGTATACTTTATCGAAGTCGCCTTGTCGGCCGTGGGCCTCCCAACCCCTGTGGCCGCAGGTGCAGGATTCAAAACAGCATGTCTATCCGCGCCCGCCGCAGTGTCTTTACGCTCATCATCTTCTTTGCCGTCTGCGCTCTGGGCGGCATCATCGTCAGTCAGAAGCTCGGTGCCCAGTCGGCCCAGGACGAGTCCACCTTCCGCGATGGTCTCAAGTCCTTCGGCGCGGTCTACCAGATCGTCGCGAAAAATTACGCCGAGCCCCTTACCGGCGACATGCCCGACAAGGTCATCTACGACGGTGCCATCCCCGAGATGCTGCACACGCTCGACCCGCACTCGAGCTTCTACGACCCCAAAGCCTACGCCAAGATGAAGGAAGACCAGCACGGCAAGTACTACGGCGTGGGCATGCTCATCCAGCCGCAGAACGGCAAGGTCGTGGTCGTCTATCCCATTGAAGGCGCGCCCGCCTTCCGCGCCGGCGTCCATCCCGGCGACGTCATCTCCGGCATCGACGGCCAGTCCACCAACGGCATGAACTCCGACGATGTGGCCAACCGCCTCAAGGGTCCGCGCGGCACCAAAGTCAACGTCACCATCACCCGCGTCGGCGCTTCGGCTCCGATGAACTTCGAGCTGATCCGCGACGAGATTCCCAATAACAGCATCGACCTCGCTTTCGAGATTCGTCCTGACGTCGGCTACGTCCATATCCGCCAGTTCCAGGAGACCACCGGCCGCGAATTCGACGACGCCATCAACAACTTTGGACCCAACCTCAAAGGCCTCGTGCTCGATCTGCGCGGCAACCCCGGCGGTGTTCTCGTGGAAGCCGTCAGCGTCTGCGACCGCCTGCTCAAGCGCGGACAGGTCATCGTCTCGCAGCGTGGACGCGCCTTCCCCGAACAGGTCTACCGCGCAACCCATGGCAACGATGGCCAGACCTTCCCCATCGTCGTGCTCGTGAACCACGGCACCGCCTCCGCGGCGGAAATCGTCTCCGGCGCGCTGCAGGATCACGACCGCGCCCTCATCGCTGGTGAAACCACCTTCGGCAAGGGCCTCGTCCAGACCGTCTATACCCTCTCCGACAACACCGGCCTGGCGCTGACCACCTATCACTACTTCACGCCCAGCGGCCGCCTCATCCAGCGCAATTACAACGGTGTCTCGCTCTACGACTACTACTACAACCACGAGAAGCCGATCGACGATAAGGATCGCGAAGTCAAGCTCACCGACTCCGGGCGCACCGTCTACGGCGGCGGCGGCATCACGCCCGACGTCAAGGTTGAGCCGCCCAAGTCCACGCCCTTCGAGGACGTGCTGCTCGAGCACGATGCCTTCCTGGGCTTCACCGAGCAGTACCTGGCGCACAAAACCGTGGCTCGCGACGCTCCGGTTGACGACGCCGTGGTGAACGATTTCAAACAGTACCTGGCATCGCAAAGCGTCGAGTACACGCCCCAGGAGCTGGAGACCAATCTGGACTGGGTCAAGGCCAACATCAAATCGAAGCTCTATACCACCGAGTTCGGCCAGACCGCCGGCCTCAAGATTGAAGCCGACTGGGATCCCGAAATCCAGCAGGCTGTGAACCTGATGCCTCAGGCTGCCCAGCTTGAGCAGCACGTGCAGCAGGTGCTGGCACAGAAGGAAGCCGCCCTCAACAAAGGCCCGGCCGCGCAGTAAGCGTCCTTCAGCCTGAATCCCCGAGGGCCGGCAGCCAACGCTCCCGGCCCTTTGGTTTGTAACCCTGTTCCCTACACCCTGTACCCTTGCTTATGGATCTCCGTTTCGCCGAAGAGTCCGATCTCGACGCCATCACCACGCTCATCAACCGCGCCTTTGAAGTCGAGCGCTTCTTCAAAACCAATGACCGCCTCACCCTCGCGCATACCCGCGACTACTTCGCGAAAGGGCGCTATCTGCTCGCCGAGGAAGACGGCTCTCTGCTCGGCTGTTCCTATCTCGAATTGCAGGGGGATCGCTGCTACCTCGGCCAGCTTTCCGTCGATCCAGCCCGTCAGAAGACCGGGCTGGGCCGTCGTCTGACCGCCGCCGTCGAGGAATTTGCCCGCGAAATGGGAGCCCGCCAGATGATGCTCACGGTCGTGAACCTGCGCACCGAACTGCCACCGTTTTACGAAAAGCTGGGCTACACCATCACCGGCACCGAGCCCATCCCCGAGGAGATGGCGCGCCACGTCAGCCAGCCCTGCCACTTCGTGCGGATGTCGAAGCCGCTGGGCGGCCAATAGCTCCGAGGGCTTCTCGCTACCAGCTACCAGCCACCAGCTACCAGCTTCCAGCGTCTGGCCAACCGCTGTACCAGCTAACCGCTTCTTAGCTAACCGGCTCTTAGCTAACCGCTTTTCAGCTGCCTTTACTGCGGCTTCTGGTTGTTCGCACTCTGGTCCGGATGGCTGTCGTAAATCGAGTACGGCTTCGCCGGCCGATTCAGCTTCACCATGATCTCTTTGTTGGCCCCCGGCAGTTCGTAGTCCTCACCAAACGTCTGGTAGCCGCTCGCCACCACCTGCAGCCGCAGCCTGTCGCCGATCGGGATCACGTCGATGGTCGCCTTGCCGTCCTCGTTGGTCTTCAGTTCCATATTGCCTTCATCCTTGTTGCCCTTCATTGGATGAAAGACCACCGCAGCGCTCTCCACCGGTTTGCCGTTGACCGCTTTGACCACGGTGACGGTGATTTTGCAGGTCGGCGGCGGCGGCGTGTACTTCCGGCCACGGCCCTTTTCCTGAGCGTAAACTGTAGAAAACAGGAACAACGCCGCCCCGAGGAGCAGCATGACACGGCGAAGCCAAACACGGACCATAGCGGAATTTTAGAGCATGAACGGGTGCTACCGAAATGGCTTTCCGCAGAATGGCATGAACTTTCGTCCTGCAAACTCCGTCTATTGTCTCTGCATGTTTTTCCCCCTGCTACGCCTCCGGCTCCTTAAACGTCCGGTTGTGCTGCTGATTCTGCTCCTGTTGGCTGCCTTGTTTCCGATCCTGTGCCCCATCTCCGGACTGGCTCAGACTCCTGCTCCGCCTGATTCTGCTGCCCCCAACGACCCCGGCGCCGTGGTTCGCCGCGCAGTCGACCACCATCTCGCCGAGGAAGCCGCGCACAAACCTCTCCGCTTCGCCCTGCACCGCAAGGACGAGCATCACGACATCACCCGGGAGGTCGTCGAGACCCCGCAGGGCGATGTCGCCATGGTGATCGCTTCCAATGGCGCCCCACTCAGTCCGGATGCCCGGCAGGCGCAGATTGCGCGCCTCGATAACCTCGCCGCCCATCCCGAGTTGCAGGCTCATCGCCAAAATCGTGAACGGGAAGACAATGCGCGCATCGATAAGCTGATGCGCCTCCTGCCGGACGCCTTTGTCTATCGCTACGTCGATACTGAGCCCTGTACCGTGACCCGCGCTCCGGACATTCCCCTTCCCGGAGCCCCCGCAATGCCCGTTCCCACAACGCCGGCCGCCGCCGATCTCTGTTATCGCATGAGCTTCACCCCCAATCCGCATTGGGATCCGCCCGACACCGAAGCGAAGATCCTGCGCGGCATGGCAGGCGATCTCTGGATGGAGAAGTCCCAGGAGCGTCTCTACCGCCTCAGCGCGCACCTCATCACGGATGTCGATTTCGGCTGGGGCATCGTCGGCCGTCTGGACAAAGGGGGCACCATCGACCTCGAGCAGACACAGATCGGCACCGGCGACTGGGAACTGACCCGCATGAAACTCAACCTCACCGGCAAGCTGCTCATGTTCAAGTCCATCACAGTGCAGCTCAGCGAAGAGATGGGCCGCTTCTCGCCCGTTCCACCCAACACGGACTACCGCGAGGCGATCCGCATGCTGAAAGGCTCACAGGCCGGCGGTACTGCGCTCGCCAGCAAATAGAAAAGGCGCCCGGCTTTCACCAGGCGCCCCTTCGATTTCAGCTACCAGCCACCAGCTTTCAGCTTCTGGCTACCAGCCAGCTATCTGTTTCTCAATAGCTGACCGCTGGCTGCTGGCCGCTGCCGTTACGCTGTCAGTTCCGCTGCGATCTTCTCCGTCACGAAGGCTTCGACCGTATCGCCGACCTTCACGTCGCTGAAGTTCAGGCCGACGCCGCACTCCATGCCGTTCGTAACTTCGCGCACGTCATCCTTGAAGCGCTTTAGCGAGGTCAGCTTGCCCTTAAAGACCGGTACACCGTCGCGCATCAGCCGCACCTCGGAGTCGCGCCGCAGAACACCGTCCGTCACCCGGCAACCAGCAATGGTTCCGACCTTCGGAATGCGGAACACGTTGAGCACTTCGGCCCGGCCCAGAGCCGATTCGCGGAACACCGGCTCCAGCAGACCCAGCATGGCCTTGTGGATCTCGTCCTGCAGCTCGTAAATGATCGAGTGCAGCCGGATCTCCACCTCTTCCTGCTCGGCCAGATCGGCGACCTTGCGCTCCGGCCGCACGTTGAACCCGATGATGATGGCGTTCGACGCCGATGCCAGCAGCACGTCGCTCTCGGTGATCGCGCCCACGCCGGAGTGGATCACCTTGATGCGCACCTTCTCCGTCGACATCTTCTGCAGCGAGTCGGCCAGCACTTCCACCGATCCCGTCACGTCGCCCTTCAGGATCAACGGCAGTTCCTTCACGCCGGCAGCCTTGATCTGATCCGCCAGTCCTTCCAGCGTCACACGAGAAGACTTCGCCAGCTGAGATTCCCGCTCTCGCATCTTGCGGTATTGTCCGATGCCGCGTGCCTTGTCACGGTCGCTGACCACGAGGAAGGTGTCTCCCGCGTCGGGCATGCCTTCCAGTCCCACGATTTCCACCGGCGTCGAAGGTCCGGCTGTCTCCACAGGTCGTCCGCGATCGTCGAACATGGCGCGGATCTTGCCGAAGGTGTTGCCCACGACAAAGTTGTCCTGGTTCTTCAGCGTTCCGTTCTGCACCAGCACCGTCGCCACCGCACCGCGTCCGCGATCCAGCTTTGCTTCGAGCACGGTACCGACCGCCGAGCGTTCCGGCGTCGCCTTCAGCGCCTGAATATCCGCCACCAGGCAGACCATCTCCAGCAACAGATCCAGGTTCATCCGCTTCTTCGCCGACACATCGACGAACACGGTGCTGCCGCCCCAGTCTTCCGGAACCAGCCCGCGATCCGCCAACTGCTTCTTCACGCGATCCGGCTGCGCCTCAGGCTTGTCGATCTTGTTTACCGCGACGATGATCGGCACGTTCGCCGCCTTCGCGTGATCGATCGCTTCCAGCGTCTGCGGCATCACGCCGTCATCGGCTGCAACCACGATCACCACGATGTCCGTGACCTTAGCGCCGCGCGCACGCATGCGTGTGAACGCTTCGTGGCCCGGCGTATCCAGGAAGACAATCTCGCGCCCGTAGGCCGGCGAGTCCACCTTGCCGATCTTCACCTTGTAGGCGCCGATATGCTGCGTGATCCCGCCCGCCTCACCACCTGCAACATCCGTCTCGCGGATCGCGTCCAGCAGCGAGGTCTTGCCGTGATCGACGTGGCCCATAACCGTGACCACCGGTGGCCGCGTAACTTCCAGCTCGTCCGGATTCTCCGTCGCGAGGATGCTCTCCATGGCCTCGTTGGCCATCTGATCCTCGAAGGTGATCACCGACACCTCGGCGCCGAACTGCCGGGCGACATCCTTCACCAGCTCCGCATCCAGCGTCTGGTTCACCGTCACGAACACGCCGCGCATCAGCAGCGTCGCGATCAGATCCTTGGCGCGGACTTCCAGCTTCTCCGCCAGGTCCTTCACGCTGATCCCTTCCGTCACCGTAATGGTGCGGGTGATCGGAACCGGCCCGGTCGGCACCTGCGCGCTCATCCGCGATGGCGGCGCAAAGCCCTTCATCGGACCTTCTTTGGTCTTCTCGTAATGCGGTCGTCCGCGGCCCCTGGGGCCTGCAGGACGCTGCGGACGCGGCGCCTCTCCCGGAGGCGGCAACGCCGGCGCGCCCCCCATACCTGGTCGCTGTCCGAACCCCGGCCGCTGCCCGAATCCTGGCCGCGCACCCATCCCCGGACGCTGTCCTGGCCCTGGAGGACCCCCCGGCGCCGAGCGCGTGGGGTGCATTGGACGCCGTGCCCCCGGCTGTCCTGGCCCACCCATGCCCGGGCGCGGGCCGCCGGGACCGCCCGGTCCACCCTGTCCACCCGGTCCACCGCCTGGACGGCGATCGAAAATCGGTCTGCCCCGCTGAATCCCTGCCGGCGCCCCTGCTGCTGCCGCCGATGGCGGGGGAGGCGGTGGCGCGCTGTACACCGGGCGCGGACCGGTTTGCGGCATGATCACACGGCGCGGCGGAACCGCAGGCGGAGAAGGACGCACCGCAGCCGCCGGCGCAGGAGCTGCTTCCGGACTGTGTGCCGGAGCAGCCGCAGCCGCCGCTGGCTGTGCTGTTTCGGCCGGCGACGCAGCCACCGGAGCGGGCGTCGCAGGCGGAGTTGCCGCCGGAGTCTGGGCTGCTGCCACGGGTGCAGCCGGAGGAGCCACCACTGGCTTCGCAGCCGCCGGTGCGGGCGGCGCGGCCATCGGCCGTCCATCGGACGCGGGTGCAGCAGCCGGAGCTGCCGCCACTGGCGGCCTGGCCACAACCGGTCCTGCCGGTGGGCGCGAGGCAATGGCTGGAGTCTGCGGCGGAACTGCGGCAGCCGGCGTTCCCGGACGCGGGGCCGCAGCAATAATCGACGGACCCTGGCGCGGCTGCGGAACAATCCGCCTGGGCGCGGGCCTGGCATCAGCCGATGGCTGAGCGGCGAAGGATGCGGCGGGAGGCGCAGGCGGCCTCGCCGGCGCTGCGGCGGCGGGCGCCGGTGGTGCGGCTGCTGCTGGCGCTGGCGTTGCCACTGGACGCGGCGGCGGCGCAACCTGCGCCGGAGGAGCCGCAGGCGGCGCAGTCCTCGCGGGGGCCGGATGCGTCAATTCCTGCTGCCGCTTTTCGAGGATCGCCTTCGCGACATCCCCCACTCTGTGAACCTGCGACCAGTCGATTCTCGGCCTGGCCTCGGACTCGTGGCGTGCCGCTGAGCTGACGCCCCGTCCCCTCAGGATATGCGCGCGCACACGCTCGGCCTCGTCGGCCTCAATCGAGCTGGAGTGGGTCTTTTTCTCCGTAACCCCAACTTCCACCAGTGCATCAAGAATGGCCTTGCTCTTGACTTCCAGCTCACGCGCTAATTCATTGATTCGAACTGTACTCATCCGTCCCCGTGTCGATTCGACTTCCCACCGGTCTCTAGTCCCTCATACAGAAAAAACTCCCGACTGTGGGTTTGGTATCTCTTTTATTATCGCCTGAATCCGCTGCTCGTGGCTCTCAATTCCTCGTGCAGCGACAATTGTCCCCGCTGGCCCCGCGCTGCGATGCAACAAGCCGCACCGCCCGTTCCGGCCAGGCAGGATCGAGAGACCGTGCGCGCTACGCGCCGCTACCCTCGTCCACTTTCTTCTCGCCCAGTTCTTCCTCGCGGACTTCTTCCACGTTCCCCTCCACCACAGCTTCATCGCGGGCGATCGCTGGGTTCGTCTCATGCTCGGCCAGAATCGCGCTGGTGTCTTCGCGTCCCGGCACCAGGGGTTCTGCTCCCTCGCTGTCGAGCAGCGGCCCCACCTCCGTCACTTCCGCCAGCCGCTCCTCGGCCACCTCGTCGGCAATCAGGCCGGATCCATCCTCGCTCCTCGGCTCCTCTTCGCTCTGCGTCAGATCCTGCCGCAAAGCATCGATCTCCTCGTCGGTCGAAGCAGCTTCCGCCCGCCGGGCAGCAGCTTCCTCGCCGCCCGCGGCCGATGCGGGACGCTCTTCCCCGGCCTCGTATTCGCCAAAATAGTGCCGAACCGCCACGCTGATCTTCTCCAGAGTCTTCTCCCCGATGCCCGGAATCTCTTCCAGCTGCTCGGGAGTCATATCGGCCAGCGCTTCGACCGTCGTAATACCAGCCGCCACCAGTTTTTGGATGATGGAATCGCCCAGTTCGCTGACCTGCTCGATCGGAGTTGCCGTGACGCCGGCCATCGCCTGCATCTGCTGCTCGACTTCCTGCCGCTTCTCTTCCTCGCTCTTGATGTCGATCTTCCAGCCCAGCAGCTTGGCCGCGAGCCGCACATTCTGGCCCTTCTTGCCGATCGCCAGCGACAACTGTGTGTCGTCGACAATCACTTCCAGCTGCTTGTCGTTGAGATCGCTGATGCTCACCCGGCTTACCTTGGCCGGCTGCAGAGCCTTCTCCGCAAAGGTGGTGATCTCCTCGCTGAACTCGATGATGTCGATCTTCTCCCCGCGCAGCTCGCGGATAATCGACTGCACGCGCATGCCCTTCATGCCCACGCACGCGCCCACCGGGTCCACGTCCTTGTCGCGTGACATCACCGCGATCTTCGTCCGCTCGCCGGCCTCGCGCGCGATGGCGCGGATCATCACGGTCCCGTCGTAGATCTCCGGCACTTCGCTCTGGAAGAGGTTCTGCACCAGCTCCGGAGCAGCCCGCGACACGATCACCTGCGGCCCCCGTGCAGCACGATCCACACGCTGCAGAACCACGCGCACCCGCTCGCCCACGGCAAACTGCTCCAGCCGCGACTGCTCGCGCCGCGGCATCCGCGCTTCCGCCTTGCCGAGGTCGAAGATCACGTCCTGCAGCTCGACGCGCTTCACGGTCGCATTCAGCACTTCGCCCACGCGATGCGCGTATTCATTAAAGACCGTGTCCCGCTCCGCCTCGCGCACCTTCTGGAAGATGACCTGCTTCGCCATCTGCGCGGCAATGCGTCCCAGCACATCGGTGGGTTTGTAATAGCGAATTTCGCCGCCAACCTCAACCTCCGGCGCCAGCTCCCGCGCCTCGTCCAGCGCGATCTGGTTCACCGGGTCTTCGATCAGCTCCGGCGTTTCCACGACGGTCTTGAAGATATACGCCCGAATCTCCCCACTTTCCCTGTCCAGCTCGGCCCGCATGTTCTCCTGGGTCTTGTAGTACTTGCGTGTGGCGAGGGCAATCGCATCCTCCACCGCAGACACCACGATCTGCGGGTCAATGCCCTTGTCGCGACTCAACGCTTCAATGCTGTCGTAAAGCACACTTGCCATCTGGTTCTCTCGTTTCCCAATGAATATCAGTTCTTCGTGTACTGCTCTTCCACGAACCGGCTGTTGGCCGGCCCGCTTTTTACCCGGCCGCTACTTCGCGCAACCGCTTGGCGCCGGGTGTTTTGCCGGCCGCTTCTTTCCTGGCCGTCCTTCCCCTGACCGCCTCTTAGCCAACCGCCTTTCAGCTAACCGGCTCTTAGCTAACCGCTCCTTAGCTATCCGGCCCTTAGCTGTTCTTCTCAGAACTCCGGCACCAAACTGGCCTTCTCGATGTTACTGAGCGCAATCTCCACTTCCTCGGGCGCCGCTTCTTTCACGCCCCGCGCTTTGCGCCCTGTGTTCTTCTTCCCGCCTTTTCCCTTCAGCTCCATCCGGATGGCGGTGTCGCTCACTGCCGTGACTCTGCCCTGCCAGTGCCGATTGCCCGCCACCGGCTCGAAGGTCTGCACCTTAGCGAGCATTCCTGCGAAGCGCCGAAAATCGTCGGCCCCCCGCAGCTTCCGGTCCAGTCCCGGCGACGATACTTCCAGCGTGTATTCGCCCCCCGGAATCAGGTCCTCCACATCCAGCACCGTGCCAAAATCACGGCTGAATGCCTCACAGTCCTCGTGCGTCACTCCGGCCAGCCGATCGACCCCGCCCACGAGATGGATGCTCTGGGTCACGCCTTCGAGACCCGCGTCGCAATCCGTTTCCGCACTCTCCGCCAGGGTGCCCGATTTCTGCTCGGGTCCGGCAGATGTGGTCATCTCCGCCAGCTTCCTCCGCTCCTCTGCGTTCTTCTCTATAAAGACGCGCAGCGTGCGGTGTTTGGAGCCCCCGAGAAACTCAATATCCACAACGTCGAGGCCGTGCGAAGCGGCGACACGCTGCGCCGTAGAGCGG
Organism: uncultured Acidobacteriota bacterium; assembly: GCA_963825195.1. Taxonomy (GTDB): domain Bacteria; phylum Acidobacteriota; class Terriglobia; order Terriglobales; family Acidobacteriaceae; genus Palsa-343. The sequence continues at coordinate 1,248,475 of CAWGSD010000001.1, read as the reverse complement.
ATTTGCTCTGTATCGAAACTCATCCTGGAATCTGGAGCGCCCCGGAAACCTCATCGCCGCCAGAAAATCGGGCAAATAAAAAGTGGGCTTTCGCCCACTCATTTCTCCGGCCCGAGCTTTCGGACGACCGGACAAACTCGTCTTTGCCTATAGTACTCCGCCTTGCTGCGCGTATCAAATGTTACGCCTCCGTCACTGCTCCGGACTAACCTCCAGCAAATCCCGGCAGGCCACAGGCCGGCCACCCCGGTAAGCCGGAATAAACTTCCAGTCCCTCGCCGCCTCCAGCAACTCAGGATCGCTCGCCGACCCATTCATTTTGGCGGACCATACCTTCCCTGCCGCGTCGATCGTCAGCTCCAGGGTCTCTGCTGACTTCGCCAGATTCTCGCGCAACAAAAGAATGGGACGAGGCGCAGAATCGACCAGCGTGTTGATCGGCACAAGATTGATCGCTGTGTTATCCATCTGGACTGTCGTCAGGCCGCGCGGCTTCCCATGCGGAACGGTGCCCGGTGTGTCATAAGTGATGGTGCTTTCCCTGCGATGGTGGGCCGGTCCGGTCACCCCCTCCACCTGCGCATCGATCCCATTCCTGCGTGCCGCGATGATCGCGGCTTTCACCCGCTCCACATCCGCAGGCGGCCACGCACGGACCAGCTCCGCCCACGCCTCCTGCTCGCGCCCGCTATACAGATACGCGCAGACGATCTCCAGCACCCTCGCCTTTGTTCTGCGCAGCGCCATCAGCCTGTCCGCGGGCAGCGATCCATCGGCCAGAATGCCATCCGTCTTCCTGAACTCGTCCAGAGCCTGTGCATCCAGCTCCGTGCGAACCTTCGCGATCTCTTTGTCGTATTGCTCCGGATATTCCGCGCTCACATCCATCAGCCGCCGGTGCTCAAACCGCAGTACCACCGTCGGAGCAAAGTCGAAATCCTTGTATGCCATCTCGTCGAAGCCGATGATCGCGCCGCCATCAGCCGTCCGGATCGCGATCCGGCCGTCGTAATTCACATCCACCGCGCGGTAAGAATCGCCCCCCGTGATCCTACGCAGCAGGTGCGGCGTTTTGTCCAGCGAATAAATCTCATAGCTGGCGAGCCAGTCGAGATTGGTTTTGCGCGTTTCGAACGCCACCACCGGCGCACCCAGTCCCACATCCGCGCCCATCACGTCGATGTCCACCTGCGCGGCGCCGGGCACCTCCACCGGATTCTCATCCTTCCAGCTGATCGTCGCGCCGCAGCTCCGCCCCGCGAATCCGTTGCTCTTCGCAGCCGCAACCACGACACCAGCTCCGCTCTGCAGCCGCGCCTCGAATCGCCCCTCACCGTGATCGCAAAGCGTCTCCTGCTCCTGAGCGCAGGCAACGCCACAATGGGCGCACCAGCAAAAAACAATTCCCGCCACTGCCCCAGCCTTCACAGCAGCCCGGTAGCGCACGCGGGCGCTCCGCACACAGGAGAGCAGCGCTTCTGTCCCACACTCGCAGAGATTCATAGGAAACCGGGCAAAGAAAAAGTGGGCTTTTCGCCCACTCATCTCTCGGGCCCGAGGGCGACCGAAACCGAATACTACTCCGCCTCGTCCGGTCTTTCAAATCGCGAGCTGCCTTGCGATCCTGAATCGCAGCTCCGCTGTCCTGTACAGCCGTTGCCGGCTGGCCCTCAAATCCCCAAACCGGCGTCAGGGCCCACCGGGATGCCGGACGGAGTGACTCGATCCCCATTGGAAGTCACGTCCGGCTCGTGCTCCTTATGCCACAGAACATCCAGTCCCGCGCGCAGCCCATTCAGCACCGCGCTGACCTGCCGTGCCGGGGTAGCAACCACGCGCTGCAACGTCGACGTGGCATGAGCGATGCTGTTCAGCGCTGCTGTCACCATCTCGTCGATGCGGTCAGCCTGCGTCTCCGTCTTCTCCAGCAGGTCATCCACCGTCGAGTTCACGTGCTGCGACTGGCTGCGTAATGTCTGGCTGGCTTCCAGTACGTTGTCGGCGGCCACCTTCAGCTTCGGAGAAACCTCTTCGAAGAGATGACGCACCGACGAAAGCGCCGGTATCAGATGCTCCTGAGCCAGCTTTGAGACTTCATCCAGCCTGGTGAGCGCCCCTTTGAGGGCGAGCAGCATTCCCAGCAGAACCAGAGCCTGCATCAGCACGCCGATCGCCGTGACAGCGGTAAAGGTGATGTAAATCCACTGTGGTACCTGGTGCATGGGGCTCCTCGATCCTGCGCCTGAGGCTTACCGTGAGCGCGAGCCCGTGATGGATCCGCGGCCTCGCGCAACCAGCTGAGCGCCGCGCCGGCTCAGGCTGGTTCGGTCGTCGAATTCGGGGTGGAAGGCGTGCTTGCGTAGGGCGGCCCACCGGCAGTTCCCGCATCACCCGTAGTGCTCTGGTACGCCTGGCGTCCCGCTTCCATAGCGGCCGACACCTTCCCCGTCTGATCGTTCACAAACTGGCGGCCCTGGTTGACGAACTCATCCCACTGGGCCCGGCCCCGCTCGACATACTCCTTCCCCCGATCCACATACTCGCTGACCTGGGTCTTGCTGCGATCCACAATGTCGTTCATCTGATCGGCAGCTTCGCGCCCCCGCTGCTTCAGATATTCGCTGCCCTCCCGGGCGCTGCTGATGAGTTCTTCCCGAGTCTCTCTTCCCGACTTCGGCGCATACAGAACCCCAATCAGAGCCCCGATACCCAGACCCGCAAGAAACCAGCTGAATCCACTGGACTGTCTGTCTTCCGACATAGCTTTATCTCCCTCAAAAATTTTGGGTTCGCCCGGACACGTTATCGTACCGGGAACCACTTGCCCGCGCAAATCGTCCGAGCTCTGCAGCTCCTCCGCGGGACCTGGCAAGCGGGCAGCGAACCCTCTGCTGTACCTGCGGAAAGGACTGAGCTGTCGCTCAACCTGTCTGTGGGGTCTGATGCCTTTGCGATTCGCCAAGCTGCCAGTGGCGCTCGCATGCCCGCATCCTCTGTGCAAATAGCGGCCTGCCTGCGAATGTGCCATCATGAAGTCTCCCTGGAAATCTGCCCCGAAAGGAATGCCCGATGAAGCACCATGGAAGCCCACTTCCGGGGCTTGCTATCGAGGTTTGCGCAGGCGTGATCTGCGCAGGCATGGTGTGCGCAGGGATTGGCTGCCATCGGCAGGCCCCGCTCTCCGGCGCGCGCGCAGATCGCCAAATCGCAGGCGATATTCAGGCAAAGCTGCGTGCCGAGAGCGCACTTTCCGGCGAAGCGATCCAGGTTGCGGTCACAAGCGGCATCGCTACCCTTTCCGGCGTCGCGAGCGATCCAGCATCGCGAGCCCTCGCCGGCAACGATGCTGGATCCATCGCCGGCGTGAAAACCGTGGTCAACAACCTCACGGTCCAGCCGCACCAGGTTGCGGAAGCTCCGTCCCTTGCCCGCGCGCCCCGGCAGCAGGAGTCCGCCCGCGAGCGTCGCCCCCCGCAGATCCCGTCGGAGCAGGAGCCTACTGCCGCGCCGGCCGTCGTCGTGGCTCCAGCTGTTCCGGCAGCCGCGTCAGACGCCGCGACAGCCGCTCAGCTCGCTGTGGTTCCCGTCAGCGCGCCGGCACCGCCCCCGCAGCCCGTGGAGAAAACAGTTGTTCTGGCAACCGGCACGGTCATTCCCATTCGTATTACCGAATCGCTCGACAGCGCCACTTCCCAGCCGGACCAGGGCTTTCATGCCACCCTGGCTTCGGATCTGATCAGCGATGACATGATCGCTGCGCCCCAGGGAACTCCGATCCTGGGCCGCGTCGTCGATGCCCGTGACGCGGCGCACTTCAAAGGCAATTCCCTTCTCTCCCTGGAACTCACACAGATCGATCTGCAGGGCCGGCATATCGCCGTCGTCACCGACACCTTCTCCAAACAAGGCTCCGGCCGCGGCCGGGATACGGCGGCGAAAGTTGGCGGCGGAGCGGTGCTGGGAACCCTCATCGGCGCGCTGGCCGGCGGCGGAAAGGGCGCCGCCATCGGAGCTATCGCGGGCGCCGGAGCCGGTACCGGCGTGAGCGCGGCCACCCGCGGTCAGCAGGTGCAGATCGCTCCGGAAACGCTCATCAGCTTCAGGCTGGAGTCGCCCGTCACGGTAATGACCTCGCGCGCCGCCGGATCCCCGCCACCGGCCAGCGAGGCTCCCGACGAACCGGTTCTGCACCAGCACGGCAAGTAGCGGTATTTCAGAAGCCCCGGCCTGCACACCTCGACTCAAACGAATGCGGCTGCTCATGGCTCAATTCTGAGACATGGGAAATTGCGTGAAGCGCAACCCGAAAGCCGACCCAAAGCAAGGCACCAGCAGCGCTTTCAACCACCCAAATCGACCAGATCCACCTTCCCGATCGCGCGGCCCAGAAAGCGGCTGCCCAGCACGCTGAATTTTGTAACCGAATCGGTGGCAAAAAAGCGCGCCCGCGGCTCACTGTTGCCCGCGCCATTCCCCGACCCCAGCATCTGCGCCACCTGATCCGCGGTCACCTGCGCGGAATCGATGACGCGCAGCGTCTGCGGCACCGCTCTCTCGATCTGCGTTCTCAGCAGCGGATAATGCGTGCAGCCCAGCACCAGGGTGTCCGGCTCCAGCGCGCCCGCGCGAGCCTCATCCATCAACTCCGAGATGTAGATGCGCAGCACTTCCGTGGTTACCGGATGCTCGATCCATCCCTCCTCCACCAGCGGGACCAGCAGAGGACAGGCCTTCTCCAGCGATCGCAGTGCGCGCCTCTGGCAGGCCGCGGCGTAAGCGTGACTCTCCACGGTTGCCGCCGTGGCAATCACCAGAACATCGCGCGTGGCTGAATGCGCCTCGGCGGCATTGGCGCCGGTCTCCACTACGCCCAGCACTGGCACCGGCACCGCCTCGCGAATCGCATCCAGAGCCAGCGCGCTAGCCGTGTTGCAGGCGATCACCAGATACTCTGCGCCCTCGCTGACAAGAAATTTCGCGCTGGATGCCGCGTACCTGGCGACCGTTTGCCTCGATTTCGCGCCATAAGGCAGACGAGCCGTATCCCCCAGATAAAGAAAATCGGCTCCCGGAATGCGTTCCAGCAGCGCTCGCAGCACCGTTAATCCGCCAAAGCCGGAATCAAAAACACCGATCTTCATCGCTGATCAGCCGGAGCTACCGGATTTGGCTGCGGATTCGTTTCCGACGCCACATACGTCCGGGTCAGATCTGCATGGCCGGCCAGCGTGTCCCGCGTCTGACCGTCCACCAGAAAGTGAACCTGCTCAATCGCAGGAATGTTGGCATGCAGCGTGGCCATCATCGACAGCAGGGTCAGCGTCTCCGGTTCGATGCCGGAAGGCTGTGCGGCAGCCAGACCGCCGCTGAGATCGACAACGGCCACCTGGTCAGCCTCGGCTGCGGACGAGCGAGCCCCACCCGCAGGCTGGCCAACGGGCACGAAGTATACGTCGTTGATTCCGGAGGCTACCCGCATCGGATGCGTGGATCCAGCTGCTCCGAAGGCCTCGATCAGCGTTTCCAGCAGCACCCGCGCCTGTGCGTTCTCATCGGCGGGCAGGGGGATGCTCCGCTCCACGGCCGTCAGCGAATCGTCCAGATCGTTGGGCACATACAGCGTCACCGTGCGCGACGGGCTGCCCATCGACTCCGCCAGCACGCTGGGCTGGCTCGCCGCCTGGGCCTGCAGCCGGTCCTGCGCCCGCTCCCGCAGCCGGATCAGAATCGCGGCCATGGCCACGCACCCCACCAGCAGCAGCAGAAACAGGACCTTGTGAGCGCGCGAGATCATTATTGCTTCCAGTCGTTGCGCCACTGCTCCAGAGCAGCCGCCAGCGAATCCACCACCTGCTTCTGATAACCGGCATCGGCAATGGCCCGGCCGGCGGTTACATGGCCGCCCACCAGCGGTGCCATCTCCACCGCTACTTCCGGACACGTCAGGTGATCCATCGGCTGCACCGAGGCGCGCCCCAAAGTAACCGGAATATCGGTATGGGCCAGTGCCGTGTCGATTTCCGACTCGAGTTTGAGGCTCTGCGTCACCCAGGCAGCCTGCGCGCTGTCCCAGGGAAGAAATCTCTCACCGGGGGCCGGGCTCAGGGATGAAGTGAACAGGTGAACCCCACTCCCTGTGGCCGTGGCATGCAGAGTCAGACAGGCCGCCGCCTGCGCCCGGTTCTCCGTCTGCGCCCGGTCCACTGGCGCCAGATTCACGTCGGATTCCCGCGTCGTGACCACCGCGATGCCGCGGGCATGCAGTTCGGAGCGCAGATGCACCGAGAGAGCCAGCGTGATGTCCTTCTCCAGCGTGGCATCGGCCAGCCGCGTCCCGGTATCGCTGCCCCCGTGAGCAGCGTCCAGGACCACCACAAAACGCGGCTGCGCCGCTACCGGAGCCGGGGCCGGAATTGCGGGGACCGCGGGCGCCCGGGGCAATTGCGGAGCACCTGCCTGCATCGGTTCCCCCGCCAGGGCCCCCAGCGCAGAGACGGACGCCAGCACGGCCAGCGCTCCCGCCGATTCAATCCAGCGCATAGATGGCCAGACCACTCAATAACTTGGGATAGAAATCCGTGGATTTTTGCGGCATCACTTCGCCCGCGAATGCCACCTCGCGCAGCTGCTCGAGCCTGACCGGATTCATCAGAAACGCGACATTCGCCTCCCCGCGCCTTACCTGATCAACCGCCTCAGCCGCGTCCCGCAGATAACGGAGGTGGGTCTGCTCGCGGATCGCTTCGGCTGAAATGCCCAGCAGACGCTCCAGCACCAGACTATGCAGTTGAACAATGTCCAGGTGCCGCTGCCGCGCCGGGACAGCGGCCAGCGTTTCGTTCATCGCCTCCCGGTCCGCGATCAGCAGGTACGAACCGCTCGCCGTTATCGCTGCAAAGGCAGTTCGTCCCCGAAGGGCCGCAAGTCTCTGCATCGTCGCCGCCGCGTCGCCGTCCGGCAGCTGTTCAATATCGAAATAAGCCTTCGCCGCCTCCAGAAGCGTCGAGAATCTGAAGCCTTCCAGGCCGTACACCACGCGATGCGTGGGCAGAATCACCAGCCCTTCGGAATCCATGTTGACGAAGGTCATCATCGCCGCAGCTTCCGGCCAGATCGGTTGCGACAGCCCCCCGCTCGGGCGTTCGCAGGCTCCCGCAGGTTTGGCCGGCATCCGCTCCCGGCTGTACTCGAGCGCCGTCTCGTACCGGTGGTGTCCGTCCGCGATGATCAGCTTCTTGTCTTCCAGAGAGGTGGTCAGCAGGTTGATTTTGGCCGGATCGGTCACCTTCCATACACGATGCAGCACTCCATATTCGTCGCTGACCTCGATGTCCGGCAGCGTCTCGCCTGCGGCCCCGTTGCCAAATAGAAGTTCCTCGGCACTGTGGGCCGGATCGGAGTAGAGCATGAAAATCTGCCCAAAATGCGCCCGGGTTGCACGCAGAAGCCTCAGACGGTCCGATTTGGGCTTCGAGAGCGTTTGCTCGTGCCGGAAGACCACCCCCTGGCTGTATTCGTATAACTCACCCAGCGCGATAAATCCCCTGCGCTCCCGAACCGCTCCCGGCTGCCCCGGCACGGCGAACCGCTGGCAATAGCCGAAGATGCACGGCTGCTGTTCCTGGGCCAGAATGCCGCTCTCCCGCCACGAGCGAAAATCTCGTGCCGCGTTACTGTAAAGATCCCCCTCGCCATCGAAGAGCTCCGGCATGCGCAGGATGACGCGCACCAGGTTATAAGGGCTGCGCTGGTAATACGCCTGCTGCATCGAAGGTGTGATCTTGTCGTAAGGCTGCGTCACCACATCCTGAACGGAGACCTGGGCAAGGCTGTAGCGCAAGGCGCGAAACGGGTAGATACGAGCCATTCAGATATTGTCGATCCCTCAGATTCTAGCGCAGCGCACCCGGCGCTCTGCCCCCGGTCAGGATGGTCCCGCGCCCATTTGCACTTCTTCACAGGGTTGCCTGACGCGGAAACGATTCGGTGCATCGAAGCATCATGGATTTTAGAGGAAGACTTTGCTCCCCTCGGGATTGACCCCGTCTTCTAAAACAGGACTGGGTATTGCACAAGTCTCTCGCTCGTGCCAGTATTTTCCACACGTGAGGTACGGCCATGGCGTCCCTCTTTGGGCGCGAATTCGTTGCCCACACTGCGGGGTTCCCGGCCCCTCGTGGCAACGTGCGCGGGTCCTGCCGGGTAGTTCGCTTTAGCTGGTTTCTTCCTGTACTGCTGCTCGCTCCGCTTTTTATGCTTGGGGCAGCCTGGGCTCAGCAGGATGATCCCCTGAATGAAGTGCACGTAAATCCGCCCCCTCCGGTTGCGGCCAAGGTGGATCCTTCCGTTCCGCTGACGGCGGGAGCCTCGCTGCACACCGGGATCAAATACCGCGTGGACACCAATCTCGTTTTGATCCCGTTAACAGTCACCGATCCCATGGATCGCCTCGTTACCGGCCTCGAAAAGCAGAATTTCATGGTCGCGGAGGATAATCACCCGCAGGCCATCCGCAGCTTCTCCTGCGACGATGCCCCGGTTTCCATCGGAATCATCCTCGATCTCAGCGGCAGCATGAGCAATAAGGTGGTACGCTCCCGCGGCGCCATCCTCCAGTTCATGAAGACATCGAATCCTCAGGATGAATTCTTCGTCATCGGCTTTAACGACCGGCCGGTGCTGATTACCGATTTCACCTCCTCTGCGGATGACGTGGAAGCCAGACTGGCCACCATTCAGGCCGGGCGCCGTACTGCGCTGCTCGACGCCATCTACTTCGGCCTCGAAAAGATGAAGCTGGCCAAGTATGAGCGCAAAGCCCTGCTCATCGTCTCCGATGGCGGCGATAACAACAGCCGCTACACCGAAAATGAGGTTCGCTCCGCCGTGCGCGAGGCCGACGTGCAAATTTACTCCATCGGCATCTTCGATCCGGAAGCAGCCACGGTCGAGGAGCGCAATGGTCCCATGCTTCTCAATGACGTCAGTAACGACACCGGCGGCCGCCTGTTTCGCGTCGATGACGTCAGCGAAATGGGAGATATCGCTACCAGAATCAGCTCCGAGCTGCGCAATGAATACGTGCTCGGCTATAAGACCGACGATACGAGGCTGGACGGCAAGTGGCGTAAGGTTAAAGTAAAGCTTGCACCGCCCCCGGGTCTGCCTCAGCTCACGGTGCACTCACGTACTGGATACTATGCGCCTTTGCAGTAAATTCCTCCTTCTGTCTTTATTGCTGGCCGCGGGCCCTGTCGTGCTGAATACGCAGGCGTCTTCTTCTCAGGCCACGCCCGCGCAGGCCCAGCCTGCTCCCGCGACCGAGCCTTCCCCGCAGGCGCCGGAAACCCAGCCGCCGCTTACCCTCGATCGAGACCCGGTGCTCTCGCCCGACCCCGCCGACAACGCGGCGGTGAATCCGGCTCACCCCAACCCCGGCCTCGAGGTCAAGAAGGACCATGGCGTTTACACCCTTCGCCGCGACGTCGATGAAGTCCTTCTGCCCTGCACCGTAATCGACCAGGACGGCCATCTCGTCCAGGATCTCAACCAGTCCGATTTCCAGGTCTTCGAAGACAATACCCCGCAAAACATCGTCTCTTTCTCCCACTCCGATGTTCCTGTCTCCATTGGGCTGCTGATCGATAACTCGGGCTCCATGCGCGACAAGCGCGCTGCCGTCAACACCGCCGCCCTCGACCTTGTCCGCGCCTCCAACTCCCAGGACGAAGCCTTCGTCGTCAACTTCTCCGACGAGGCCTTCCTCGACCAGGACTTCACCTCCAGCATCAATAAGCTCCGCGACGGTCTCTCTCATATCGAATCCCGCGGCGGAACCGCCCTCTACGACGCCGTCGTCGCCTCCGCCGACCAGCTTGCACATGGCGCGCGCCGCAGCAAGCAGGTGCTGGTCATCGTTACGGACGGCGAGGACAATGCCTCCACCCTTAACCTCGAACAGACCATCCGCCGCGTCCAGGATATGGGCGGCCCCGTGATCTACTCCATCGGCCTTCTCTTCGGCGACGATGCTCGCGGTCAGGAAGCCCACCGCGCCCACCGCGCCCTCCAGCTCCTCTCCGACCAAACCGGCGGCCTGGCCTTCTTCCCTCGCTCTCTCGCTGAGGTCGATAACATCGCTGCTGAAGTCGCCCGCGATATCCGCAATCAGTACACCATTGGCTACCATTCCTCCAGGCCGGCCAGCCTGGGCGGCTATCGCACCGTACACGTCGAAGCCAGAGGCGCGCACCATGGCAGGCTCACCGTCCGCACGCGTACCGGCTACTACCCCCGGCCGCAGCAGCAACAACAGGATCTCCAGAAGGCCAGCACCGGCAACGCACAGTCGGAATAAACCGCAAGCCGGAACAGCAACCCATCAATGCGGACTTCGAGCCAGACCTGTCCGCCGGTGCTCTGACCGAATGGTTGCCCTCTGCGCAGGATGGTCCAGCGGACGGCGCTGAAAGCCCCGCAAGCGAAGAGATACTTCGGAAACATCGGGCGACGTTTTGAAAGGGCACGGATTGATCCGTGCCGCAACCCCTTCAGGAGTCGGCGGGCTTCAGCCCCTGAGGGGAGGTTCGTATTGCTTTAAATCAGGCCTCGTCGCGGAACGGCCCTCCGGGTAAAAACGTCCTGCGGCACGGCATTCAGCCCCTGAGGCCGACTTCTCGCCTCAAATCGACTTTCTTCGCAGCCTTTAAATCATGTGCTCAGGACACTACACCGGTATGCTGGTGTCCGCCTCAACCACCCGGTTCCGACCCCGATGCTTCGCCGCATACAGCGCGCGGTCGGCGCACCGCAACAGGTCGTCCGTGGTATCCGCATGGCGCGGGAAAATCGCCACCCCAATGGAGATCGTCACCTGGCGCAGCGGCTGCCCGTGATAGCGGAGCGCCAGTTCGCTCACTGTCCCCCGCAACAATTCCGCCCGGCCCATCACCACCGGGATCGCCGTTTCCGGCAGGATGACGACGAATTCCTCCCCTCCGAAGCGGCAGACGATATCTTCGTTGCGCACAGAGACCCGCAGGCACTCCGCTACCTCCCGCAGCACCACGTCCCCCGCCTCGTGACCGAAGCTGTCGTTGAACTGCTTGAAGTGGTCGATATCCACCATCATCACGGCCAGTTCTTTCTCCCGTCGCCCGGCCCGGTGCAGCTCGCGCTCGAGGGCAACTTCCATGAAGCTGCGGTTGAAGAGCCCGGTCAAACCGTCGCGAATTGACTGGCTTTCCAGTTTTTGCCGCAGGTGCAGGCCGGCAATGGCCATGGCCGCCATTTCGCCCAGGGAAGCGATGGTGTTCTCATGAGCCTCGGTAGCCGCGGCAATCGCCGGGGTCTGGCATTCGATGTAGAGGATGCCCAGCGTCTCCCCGTGCGCTACCAGCGGAAAGCACAGATAGCGCTCCGGCGCAGCGCCGGTGAAATGGCTGCAGTGCACCTCCGATCGGTCCGGACGCCGCCAGCGCAGGCGTCCGGACCGCAGAGCACAACAGCATTCCGGAGCAAATCCCTCCGACAGCGCGCCCTGGGGCGCTCCCCACGAGACAACGCCCTCCACAATCTGTCTTGAATTGTTGACAATGCACAGGCTTCCTGCGCTTTCCGGAAGCAGCTGAGCAAGATACCGCACCGTGCATGCCTCCGCCTGGCTCACCTCGAGGCAGAGGGCTACTTCGTCACGAGCCGAAATCAGCAGCTGGGATTCCGAAGCGCGCTCCTTGAGCCTCTGCACGGTCGAGCGGAGCTGCGCATTGGCGTCGGAAAGCTGCTCTTCGAAGCGCTCCCTCCGCAGTGCGTCGCGGGTCAGAAAACCAAACAGGATCAGGATCAGAAGCGTTCCGATCGCGATGGTGGCAATGCGGCGCGCCAGGCTGTAGAGGTGATCGCGCTCCGCTTCCGTTTCCCTCTCGGTCAGCAGCGTGCGCTCCTCGTCCTGCATCGGGTTCAGGATCCGGCGGCAGTTCATCACCTGCTCACGCACCGAACTCGTCTGCGGCGTGAGCTGGTCGGTGGCCTGGCTCAGGCTGTTGGCCGCCACCAGCAAATCCCTGGCCCGCGGTTCCTGAACGGGATTGTCGTGAACCAATTGCTTCAGGCGCAGCAGCATCGTGTTCAGCATGACCGTCGCGCCCTGGGCCGCGCGGAGATTGTTCTCGTCGCGGGTCAGAGAATAAAGGCGCGCATTCAGCTCGATGCGGTCCAGCTGCTGCGACACCCCCTGCATTTCAAGCAGCACCAGCTGGGTATGGCTCACCAGGTCCTGGGAGGAGATGTCGCTGTGCGTATCCGTGTACATCACCAGCGCCACGACCGAGCCCAGACAAAGTGTGACGAAGACGAACCCGATCAGCAGCCGCAGAATTCGGCGATTCCCTAAAACCGGATTGGCAGAGGAGACAGGCACCGTGACAATTTGTGGTGGAGGAGCGGCGAAAAACCAGCGGGCCTGCATATTGTAGCAATCCGCGTGATCTGTGCGCACCCTCGCTGAGAGGCCGCGCCACGCAGCCGTCGCCCGCGGCCCCCCGCCTCACCTCCCTGATAGACTGATGAGTCTTATGAGCGAAACAGGTGCGCTGCCTCACCCCCGGGATTCCTTCGAAACGGAGCCTCGACAACCAGGCCAGCGCACCCCTCAGCAAACCTCAGGCGCTCTCCCATCTCCATCGGAATCCACAAATCCTGAAAACGGGTTGCATCTCCTGGACACCCGGAACAACGAGAGCCCCGCGAGCGACATCACCCAGCTCATCGGCCACACCCCGCTCCTCCGCCTGCGCCGCCTGGCTCCGGCCGGAGCGGCAGAAATCTACGCCAAGCTTGAATTCCTGAACCCCGGCGGCAGTGTGAAGGATCGCGCCGCCCTGGGCATGATTCTCGATGCGGAACGGCGCGGCCTCCTGCACTCCCGATCCATCATCGTGGAAGCCACCGCCGGCAATACCGGAGTCGGCCTCGCCCTGGTGGGCGTGAATCGCGGCTATCGCGTGGTGCTCTTCGTTCCGGAAGGGTACGCCGAAGAGAAATGCATGCTGATGCGTGGATTCGGCGCCGAAGTCCACCGCACGCCGGAAGCGGAAGGCATGGCTGGCGCCATCCGCCGCGCCCTGGATTTGGCGAAGAGCGATGTCAACGTCTGGCCTGCCCTGCAGTTCGACAACAGCGCCAATCCCCGCTTTCACCACGACACCACCGCTCCGGAAATCTGGGAGCAAATGGATCATCGCGTGGACGCCTTCGCCGCCGGCGTCGGTACCGGCGGAACCTTCTCCGGCGTCGCGCGCTTTCTTAAAGAGCAGAACCCCGGCATTCTTACCGTGGCCGTCGAAACTCAGGGCTCGATCCTGCAGGGCGGCGAACCCGGCCCGCACAAGGTCGAAGGCATCGGCGTCTCCTTCGTCCCGACGACCTTCGACCGCTCCGTCGCCGATGAAATCGTCGCCGTTACCGACGCAGACGCCTTTGCCATGGTGAAGCGGCTTGCTGCCGAAGAAGGAGTGCTGGCAGGCTCCAGCAGCGGTGCCATCGTCCACGCCGCCGTCGCCATCGCCCTCCGCCTCGGTCCCGGCAAGCGGATCGCCACCATCATCCCCGACTCCGCAGAGCGCTACCTCTCCAAAAACATCTTCGCCGGCGGCCAATAACCAACCTCGCTCACGCGGGCGTTGCACCGACCCACCATCCCCACGTCTCGGTCCTTTCCTGAACGCACCCGCGAAGCACGATGCATGGGCCCTAACCGCTGAGCAACGCGGCTTGTTCGCGATCATTTCTCGGTCGTCGGTGATATAGCACCACATCTCAACCCTGGGGGCCTGTCATCCTGACGATTCGCGTAGCGAAGCGGAAGGATCTGCGGTTGTTCCTTTCTGCCGCGACACGCATTCCGCCCGTCTAATTTTCTAACGGTAGCTTATCCACCAATATCGAGTGTCCTGCAAGGGCATGGCTTCACACCGTGCGGAAAAATCCCCGTTTTGAAGGGGCACGAGTTTACTCATGCCATCAAAGCCGCAAAACCTGTTGGGCTTCAGCCCCTGAGGGACGACTTCTCAGCCTCAAATTGACTTTTCCGCAGCCTCTTCAGCCGTACCGCAATCGCATTCTCTAAAAATCGGGCTTCAGCCCCTGAGGGCTGTTCTTCGCGTAACTTCCGGAAAGTCCGGCAACGGACGAGCTTTCGCCATCAGGACCAGCTGGCCGGCCAGGTGGCGCGAGCTTCCCGCGCACGGGTATATCATCCTGGCATTCTGACAAGTAATTCCGGAACGGAAGTCCCGCTGGATGCGTGCAAAATACCTGATCTTTGTCCTCCTGGTCGCGTTCTTCGCCAGTACCGCGGACGCTCAGGATGCCACGAACCACCCTGTCCACGACTTCTTCTTCTTTAACGGCCCTGGCGACTTCAACCGCAATGTCTTTTACAAAAACAAGCTGGAGTTCTCCCTCGAGAGCGGCTGGGAGCCCATTAATATTCCCTTCGCGTACAACTTCGTGACGGACAGCGCGTATACCACCTGGCCGCTCCATTACACGCTGGAACCCAACATTGCTTCCGTCCGCTGGACCATCGATAACATCGATTGGCCCGGCATCCTCCGCGGCACGACAGACTACACCTTCAGCGGGGCCTATGTGGACATCCCTCGCGGCCCGGAGACCCGCTATTTTGCGTTTCTCTTTGGAATACGCCGTAACTTCATTCGCCCGAACTGGAGGATGGTTCCTTACTTTGATGCCCACGGTGGGGTGGGCAATATTAACGCTAAAGGGCCAGACGGGGTGCTCTACGCCCAGGGGCAGGATCTGACCTTCACGTTGATGAATGGCGGCGGGATACGCTACGACTTCAACCCCCGATTCAGCGTCGATGCCGGCGCGACTTACCAGCACATCTCCAACTGCTACCTGTCAGAGCCCAAATATTACGATTACGGCATCAACGTATGGGGCTCGATGGTCGGCTTCAACATTCGCATTGGAAAAGCCAGGCGCCTGATGCAGTAGATGAGCGCCCATAATCCTGGCACGAACACAGGCAGGGTAGCTGATCCGAGTGCGCTGGTCGGCAACCGGAAACTTTCGCCGCCTCGCCGGTCCGGGAAGGGGTTCCGGCGATCCGAAAGGTCCATGTCACATCCCGGGCATGAATTGTGCGCGCCGAAAGAAGCGGAAGGACAGCACCTGAGACCTATGGCTTCTGCGCATCGAATTGCACGATTTTTCCATGCTGGCCCACCGCCCACAGATGTTGGCCGTCAGGGGTTCCGACGATCGAATGCAAATCTTTCGTGCCGCTTCTTTGTTTATTCCAGGTGGCACCTCCGTCATCGGATTGCAGGATCTCGCCATCCATGCTCACCGCCCACAGGTGCCTGCCATCCTCGGTTCCGAAGATCGATCGCAGCCCACTGGTTTTCCCGCTATTGCGCATCTCCCAGGTAGCCCCCCCATCGTCGGACTGGAAGATCTTGCTGTTGAACACTCCCCCCACCACCCACAGATGCCGGCCGTCCGGGGTCCCGAAGATTGACTCGAGCCATTCGTCTGTCCCCGTTTTCCGCTCCTGCCAGGTGGTACTGCCGTCGTCGGATTGCAGAATCTGGCCGCCCCAGCCCGCGACCCAGAGATGCCGGCCATCCGGGGTGCCGAAGATCGATTCCAGCGGGTTTTTGTCAGATCGCAACTGCACGTCCCACGTGGCGCCGGCATCGCTGGACTGCACGATCGTGCCGGAATTGCCTACTGCCCAGAGGTGCCGGCCATCCGGAGTACCGAAGATCGATTGCAGAATATTGCGCGTTCCGCTCGTCCGAGCCTTCCAGGTGGCGCCGCTGTCGTCCGATTGCAGAATGCCGCCATCGCTGCTTACCGTCCAAAGATGCTGACCGTTCGCGGTACAGAAAATCGAATCCAGCATGTCATCTGTTCCGCTTGTTCGCTTCCGCCAGGTGGCTCCGCCGTCGTCGGATTGCACAATCGTGCCCTGATTTCCGACCGCCCACAGATGCTGGCCGTCCGGGGTGCCGAAGATCGAGTTCAGCGGCATGTCTGTTCCACTTGGCCGCGAATGCCACTGAACAGGATTGAACAAGGAATAGATTGCCAGGGAAACGAAATAGACTGCTGCCGCTGCGGCGGCCGAAATGACAATCCATCTGAGGCGATGCCTGACCGGCTGCGCCCTCAGCCCTGCAAAGGCTGGTTCTTCTGACTTTTCACCAGTCTGCGCTGGCTCTCCGCTGATGTTCCGGGGCTCAGTTTTACGAGGCGCTTTGGCGGCTGTCTCCTGTTGCCGCCTTTCCTGAGCTCGAGCCTCGGCCTCCTTCTCCCGGATCTGCCTTTCCTCCTCCACGCGAGCCAGGGTGGCTGCCTCTTCTCTGGCCCGGCGTTCCTCTTCCTTCTCACGGGCATCGGCTTCCCGTGCGCGTTGGGCTTGAATAGTGGCCTGTCGGGCTCTTTCTTCTTCTTCTTCGGCTTCAGCACGCTGCCGCTGCGCTTCGACATGTTTGCGTTCATCCAACCTGGCGCGCGTTCTTTTGCTCGTTGCCTTTTGGGCAGCGGACCGTACCCAGGCTGGGTTGGGGAAGAGCGGTACGCGGGCGACGTCGCCTGCGCGCTGGTCGGGCGAATGCACCTCGGGGCGTACGCCTAAATCCTTGTAACTTTCCTTGATGCGGAGGCGCACCAGCTCGCCGAGTTCGCTGAAGGAGAGCTGAGGACCGAAGGCCTCGTGGCCTTCTGCGAGGACACTGAGCAGGCTGTCCGAGAACATCGTGCGCGGCAGGCCGCTTGGGGCTACGGATGGGTCTTTGGCACTTGCGGAGCAAAGGAGGCTGGTGCCTCGCTGTGGGCTTTCGTCGCTCAGCTCGTCGCGCACTTTAACCCGTACCACGCTGAGAGGGCCGGACTGAAACTGTGCGTAGGCTGCTCCGGAAAAGCAGCAGTCGAGGATAAGGAACTTCCGAAGAAACCCGGCGGAGCTGCGGATTACGCCTGCCAGGTCCCTCATGCGGATGCTGGTGAAGCCTTCGTTTTGTTCGTCGGTAGCGCTGATGGCGAGGCAATAGTCGTTGTCGCCTCCGGAGAAGAGGCCGTGACCAACATAGTGGACGATGAGGTCGTGGGCTGGCGTGCCTGCGTTTTTCAGCTCCGCGCTGCGGCGCTCGAGAAAGTCGCGGATGTCGCGAAGCTGCTCGCTGGCGGGGCGCCGATCGTTAAAGAAGGATTCGACATTTTTTTCGGGCACGCCCATTGTCCCGGTGAGGTATTGTTCGAACTGCTGTGAGGAGTTGCTGAAGGCCGAGCCACAGGCGAGTTTGGGCGCGTACCTGAAACTGCCTGCTCCAAGGAGCACTGCCAGCGTTTGTCCGGGAGTGGGTTCAATGTCAGTCATTCGACAAGCCGACGCGCAGGGCTTCGGCGAGTTTGGGAACATCAGCGCTGTCCAGATGAGTGGCGGTGACCACCACTTTCCCCTTTTTGCGGATTTCTATCTTTGCGCCGCTGTTACGCGCGAGCCATGAGGCCAGCCCCTTGGCGAGTTCAGTGACGGCCGCCGTGCCCAGGATGACAGCCAGGGTGGCGCCAAAGTCCTGCGTGTCGGCGCGCTCGCGGAGGCGCTCTACCTGGATGTCCGGATCGAGATCGCGGAGGGTATCGGCCAGTGAGCCGGCGTAACGGTTGCCGTCCGCCGAGGTGGAGTCGGCAAAAGAGAACACAAGGGAGTTAGCGGCCATAGGCACCTCAAGCAATACGGGAAAGAACATCACGGGGAGCGACGGTTGGCATTGTAGCAAGATGAGAAGGTCAGGGAATCGACAATATGTCAGCAGATCCCCGGCGAACAGCAGGCAGCAAAAGTTTCAGGAGTTGACTTCAGGGCGAGGCGCTCATTGAGCCATTTTCCCGGGTAGTGGTTGTATTGTCGTATTGTTTCAATGCTGAGTCGAGAAGGAACACGAGGTCGGCCACCTCGCCCTCGCTGGCCAGGAACGCGAAGTCTTTGTATCGCCTGCCGCGTTCTGGCTGCGCCCTCGAACGGCATCCGCGCATTCCCAATCATTTATTTTTAGATTCGGGAGATTTGCATGTTCAACAGGCGACAGTTTGCCGGCGGCCTCGCAGCTGCGTGGGCCGGAGCCGTCACGCACAGGACAGGATTTGCGGCTTCGGCGCTGCAGGTTCCGGCGGAGATCCGGCAGCCGATGCCGCGATTGCAGCAGAGCTTTGTTGACCTTCGTTTTGGCATGTACATCCACCTGAACATGGCGACCTATGAGGAGCGCGAGTGGGGCGATGCGAAGGCCTCTCCGGCGATCTTCAATCCGCGGCATCTCGATACCGATCAGTGGGCGAAGGCGGCGATCTCCGCAGGGATGAGCTATGGCTGCCTGACCACCAAGCATCATGACGGCTTTTGTCTGTGGCCCACCGCTACGAGCAGCGCGAGCGTGAAGCAGGCTGCATATCGGGAGGACATCGTCCGCGCGTATGTCGATTCGTTCAGGCAGCACGAGCTCAAGGTCTGCCTCTATTTCTCGATTCTGGATCTGCGGGCCAATATCAGGCCGTACGTGATTACGCCCGAGAAGATCGCGATGATCAAACAACAGCTCACGGAGTTGCTGAGCAACTATGGGGAGATCACCGCGCTGGTGATCGATGGCTGGAATGCGGCTTGGAGCCGGATCAGCTACGAGCAGCTGCCCTTCCTCGAGATTTACAGGCACGTGAAGGCGCTGCAGCCGAACTGCCTGGTCTCCGATTACAACGAGGGACGATTTCCGGCGCCTGCGCTCTACTATTCCGACATCAAGCAGTACGAACAGCACGCGGGACAGACGATCCCGGCGCAAAGCGCGATTCCTTCACAGTCGGCGAACACGTTGCAGAGTGTGTGGTTCTGGAAGGAGAGCTTTCCTACGGAGCCCCTGCGTCCGGCGGCGCAGGTGGTCACCGAGTGGCTGATTCCGTTCAACCAACAGCATTGCAACCTGATTCTGAATGTGTCGCCCAATCGCGATGGCCGCTTCGACCAAAACGCGATCGACCGGCTTGCCGAGATCGGGCAGCTGTGGAAGGAGAAGCAGCAGCGCGCTTCGCAGCTGGAGCCCGCCGTGGGCATCACCACGCCGAATCTCGCGTGGGCGCGGCCGTCGTTCGCGAGCAGCATCGCCGATACCAGCGGGCCGGACCTGGCGAACGATAACAATCCGGGCACGTACTGGATTGCAGATACAGGGCAGAACTCGGGATGGCTGGAGATTGACCTGGCCAAGTCGACCTCGTTCGATACGGTGACGGTGATCGAGCCGGTGTATTTCGAGGACTACGGTACGGCAAGTCGCATCGTGTCGCATCGCGTGGAAGCGCGGAGCATCGGAGCCTGGCAGACGATCCTCGACAAGAGGGAGGGCGGCGTGCATGTCTATCGCATTCCGAAGACGACAGCGGAGCGGATCCGCCTGACCGTAACGGGACGCGACCAGAGCCCGGGAATCGCGGAGTTTGGGGTTTATGAGGAAGGAGCGTCATAATCTGCGGGCCGGGGGCAGGAGACTCGGACATTCCAGCGGCTTCCGCGAAAGATTCCGAATTGCTGGCTATCCGCCAATATCGACGTGTTTTGAAAGAGTGCGGCTTCAGCTGTGCCGCAATGGCATTCTCTAAAAATCGGGCTTCAGCCCCTGAGGGGCTGTTCTTCGCGTAACTTCCGGAAAGCCGGTCTTCCGGCCCTCATCCGCGGCTCGGTGAGTGCATCGGCGATTTTCTGTTCGTCGAGAACCGCGGCAATGACTGAAGAGAAGGTCGTTTGCGGGTACCAATATCAGCGTGGGGCAATTTTGGGAGGTTTCTCACGTAGAATTCGGGAATCTTCTTCCCTGCCATGACCAAGGGCCCAAAGACCTCGCCAACTGCCAAGCAGATATTGCAGTGCCTTCACAAACTGCCCAACAAGGGGCAGATCCTTCACGCCATTTCTCGCATTACCTCCGCTTATTTGAGCGACCCCGAGCCTTGGGTGGTGGGCTACAGTGGTGGCAAGGACTCCACCGCCGTAGTCAAGCTCGTATTTCAAAGTCTGCTGCGGCTTAGGCACGCACGTAAGCCCGTCACGGTGGTCTATTGTGACACTGGCGTCGAGGTCCCAGTGGCAGCCACTCTGGCCAGACTGGCGCTCGCTGACTTGGAACTCGAAGCAGCCAGCCACGGTCTGCCAATCTCGATTAAGGTTTTGTCACCTCCCGTCCACGAAAGTTACTGGGTGAAGGTGATCGGGCGAGGCTATCCGCCACCAACCGACAAGTTCCGCTGGTGCACAGATCTCTTGCGCATAGACCCAGTTACCAGATTCCTGGAATCGGGAGAGCACGATCTGCGACCGTGATTCTTGGAGTCCGGGAATCGGAAAGCGCGAGCAGATCTCTCACGCTTGTCGAGAATCGGACCGAGGATCGGTTCTGGAGACAACAACGCGGGAGGCGGGACAGGCGCCTGTTCATGCCGATAATTGACTATTCCATTCAGGATGTGTGGAACGTAAATCTCAGACTTGACTTGCCATCTTCGTTGCGAGCAGAAGAAGTTGCAGACCTTTACGCAGATGCTTCTGGGGAGTGCCCAACGGTTCGCGATGTCAAGGGTGCTCCGTGCGGGAAGGCCAGGTTTGGGTGTTGGACCTGCACCGTGGCTAAGAACGGCACCACCTTGAAAAACCTTATAGCGAGCGGACACGATGAGTTGTTGCCGTTGTTGGAGTTTCGATTGTGGCTTGAAGAGCACCGCAACAACCCCAGATTTCGGCGGACAAGAAGACGAAACGGAATGCCGGGGCCTGGCCCCATGACACTGCCCTGGAGGCGTTTGGCTCTCCACAAACTACTCGAAGCGCAAAATCGATCGAAGCTGTCGTTGATAAACAAAGACGAGCTCAAGGCTGTTAAGAAAGAGTGGAACGCCCATGACGCTTGATTCACTGCATTCCCGGAGGAAGGCTTACCCGTTTTTCATTGCGATCGCTTGCATCCTTCCGCTCCTATTGCACTCGGGAGGCTTTCAGCCGGTTCTACTTCGATTCAGGCTAGCAGCATGCTTTATCGGTCTCACGGTAGCGTTCTTCTACGTAACATTGAAGCTTCGAGAACCGCGCTGGAACCGCGAGCAAGAAGAGCATGTGAGGGCTCAGATCAGAAGTTCTCTGATAAATCTCATCCCGGAAGACCTCAAGGTCACGGAGGAGGAGAAGAAGCAACTGGAAAGCGCAGAAATATACAAAACTCTGAGCGGAATCTTCTGGGACACCATCAATCAGGACGAACTGCTGCGGACTCAGAAGGAACAGTTTTATTCGAATGGTTTGGATTATTCAACTGCGATCGATGTGTTCCTTCTGCTCCGGTTTTTGGGATTTGTTATCTAGGAACTCGTTGAAATTCGCTGTGTAATAGCGAACTCATTGGTGAATTGCCTCTCTGCTTAGGTGAAATCTGTTTGAATCGTGGCATTTCGGCAGTGCTCATCGGGGTTTTCTGGCACCGCGGATGCGGTCCCGATGGCCGCGACCCCGATTCAGGCACACTGCTCCCTGAGCATTGCTGATGGTTGAGCAATGAGTCTGGGAAGCCGGATCAGGTTGTGTGCGGCGCAACTGAACACGAACAGCCAGTCCACCTTCTCCAGTCCTCGCAACTTGACTTGCCGCAGAGGCCCAGTTTGCTTCAACCACCCAAAACCCTTTTCGATCAGCCAGCGGCGGCTCAGGCTGATTGCATAGCCGGGCTGCCGCGTAGTTCTGCGATCCAGGTTGCTGCTGCGGTTCTTGTCGTTTGTGGTGATGTGGGGAGTCACGTTCAGCTCTCGTACGGTGCGCACGAAGTCCCTACTGTCATACGCCTTGTCAGCGCCTACAGTGATGCGGCGGGTACGACCTTGTTGCTTGCCAGCCAGCATCAACAGCGCGGCATCGCGCTCCGCATAGCCATCGGCATGAGTCACCATCGCCGCAGCGATCAACCCGTTGCGGTTCTCTACCAGGGCATGGCCAAGATAACTCAACTTAGACTCCTTGCCGTAGCTCTTCTTGTACAACCGCGCATCGGGATCCGTGCTGGACTGATGCGTATCGTTGCTGCGCTTCTGTCCACGAAAATTCGTGCCATCGTCGTCGTCGGAGCCGTCTTTGCAGCAAAAGCTCTTCTGCGAAGCCCATGCCTGGATCAGCGTGCCGTCTACGGTGAAGTGCTCGTCAGACATGAACTTCTTCGCCTGCTTGTTTACCTCGGCGAAGAAACGCCGGGCCACATCGGAAGTCAGCAACCGATCGCGGTTCTTGGAGAATACGGCATGGTTCCACACTGCATCGTCCATGCCCAGGCCCACGAACCAGCGAAACAACAGGTTGTAGTCAATCTGCTCGACCAGCAATCGCTCCGAGCGAACCGAATAGAACACCTGCAAAAGAAGCGCCCGCAGAATATACTCCGGCGCGATCGACGGCCGACCGGAGGCTGCGTAAAGCGCATCGAACTCCGGGCTCAACGTCCCCAGCACCGTGTCCGTCAACTTGCGTACAGCCCGCAGCGGATGATCCGCGGGTACCCGCTGCTCCAGTGAAACGTAGCTGAACATCCCGTCTTGAATACGCTCATCTCCACGCATATCTGTTTAGACGATCGGACAAGATCCGACGCGAAAGGCAGGTACCTATTTCAACAAGTTCCTAGGGGTCTCGCTTCTATTGGGAGACTCCATACTGTTTATTTGGGGCACGGCGCTGGTAGTCGTAGCACTCACTGCCAAGTGGATAGTTGTTCCGCGAGTCCGGCGGCGGCACCTTGAACTCTCAGTCGAACAGCTCGATCTCTTGAAAAGGCAAAAAGGAGATTACGTTTCGGAGCGCTTCCGTGACATTGTTGTCGAATGGCGGAAAACGCAACGCCCTATGTCGCCGGACATTAAGCAGCCCTTGCGTCCAAGGCACCTGGTCCTGTGGGATGTAGTCACTGTCTCCATCGTTATATCGATTGCTGTCTTAGGTATAGTGATGCGCGGTTGGTTTAGCACTGAGGCTCGCACGAAATCCGACCCAGAAGAGAATTCATCTTACATCGACAGTGGCGATCACAATAAACCGGTGGTGGTGGTTTTCGTCCATGGCGTCTTCGGAGATAGGAACGGGAGTTGGCTAAACACGCGATCGACGAGCGGCTTCCCGGAACTTCTCGCAACTGATCCTGTTCTTGCCCATGATGTCGACGTTTTCGTGTTTGAGTACTTCACTCCAAAATTTAGCTTGGCACCTTCGATCGTCGACCTTGCCGACCAATTGCGTGGAGCGCTAGAAGATCATCAGGTCTTTACACGACATAAGAAGGTCGTCTTTTTGGCGCACAGCATGGGAGGCATAGTGGTTCGTCAATACCTTTTAGGCAATCCAGACAGGATTCCGTCGGTTCCGATGATTTACTTTTATGCGACGCCTACAAATGGCTCGGAGTTAGCCGCGCTCGCTAGAATTGCATCAACGAATCCTCAGCTTCGTGGGATGACACCCATCGAAGGGAACGACTTCCTGCAATCCATCCAGAGCAATTGGCTCAACTCCAACAAGGCAAAATCGATCGCCTCCTATTGCGGGGGTCGAAGAACTTCCGACGGACGGCGAAATTGTCGTGACCCGATCCAGCGCAACCGCGCTCTGCAACCGCCCCCTAGATCCCTTCGCGGCGAATCACATTGACATCGTTAAGCCAGAGAGCCGGTCCGATTCCCGGTACACCCGTTTCAGAAGTGCGTTGGTGAAGGAAGTACCCAGCCTGGGTGCTCGGGCTACCCACTAGGTGATCGAGTTCACATTGATAACGAAATGCCGGCCAGCATCCAGCAATCTGCAGGTGATTCCGAGTTTAACTGTCGACTCCAGAGCAGAGCACTCGTCCATCCGCTCTGGTCGTAATGTGCGCGATCCGGACCTGTCACAGGCAAAGATCCCGCCAGCACCCGCCCGCCCAAAAAACCGTCAAGACCACAGCCCCGAAACCGAAGTAACAGCCGCTGATTCTGCGCCCTTTACCGGCGCCAGCACCCAACAAAATTTGGCAGTCTAATTCCCCGCGTCTGATATCCTGAAAGTAGAGAGAAGAACAGGAAGGCCTTGCGCATGCGCGAGGCTTTTTCATTGGAGCGGCAACGCCGGAAGGAGCAGGAACATGCCAGTTCGACCGCACTGGGCCAACCCCTGCAGCCTTGCCCCCGGAACCCGCCAAAGTCGTAAGTTTTGTAGGTTGAACCTCGATCGTTTCTAAAGCCTGGGAGTTGACGAGCTAGTAAACACCAGCTAACCCCAATCTTTTCAAATACTCCGAAAGTCGCGCCGAGGGAGGGGGGTACCCCACCCCCGGCAACCCGCAACCGGCTACCGGCTTCCAGCCGCCAGCTTCCGGCTCTCACTCCTGTATCCTGGTTCTGATATGACCGCATCGCGCCAGCACGGCTTTTCGACCCGCGCCATTCACGACGGACAGGAACCCGATCCCCGCACCGGGGCCGTCAATGTCCCACTCTATCTGTCCTCCACCTATCAGCTCGAAGGCATCGATCAACACCGCGGCTGGGAATACTCCCGTGTCTCCAACCCCACCCGTGACGCCCTCGAGGCCAATCTCGCCTCGCTCGAAGGTGGAACCACCGGACACGCCTTCGGCAGCGGCATGGCGGCGATCGCCGCCCTCGTCACCATGCTGAAGACCGGCGATCACGTCATCTGCGGAGACAATCTCTACGGCGGCACCACGCGCCTCTTCAGCCAGGTCGTCGTTCACCACGGCATCGAGTTCACCTGGGTCGATACATCCGACCCTGAAAACGTCCGCCGCGCCATCCGCCCCACCACGAAGCTCGTCCACATCGAGACGCCCACCAATCCGCTGATGACGCTGACCGATATTCGCGCCGTCGCCGATATCTGCCACCAGCACGGCATCCCCGTCAGCGTCGACAACACCTTCATGTCGCCGTACTTTCAGCGGCCTCTGGAGTTCGGCGCCGATGTCGTGATGCATTCGACGACGAAGTTCCTCAACGGACACAGCGATGGCCTCGGCGGCGTCCTCGTGACCAACAGTCCGGAGTTGGCGGAGAAATTCCGCTTCGTGCAGAAGTGCACCGGCGGCATCCTCTCCCCTTTCGAAAGCTGGCTCATTCTGCGGGGCGTGAAAACCCTGGCCGTGCGCATGCGCCAGCACGATGCCAGCGGGCGCAGCGTAGCTGAGTATCTGTCCAGGCACCCAAAAGTCAGCCGCGTCTACTATCCCGGCCTGCCCTCACATCCGCAGCATGAGCTGGCAAAGCGCCAGATGTCCGGATTTGGCTCGATGCTGGCCATTGAAGTCGGATCCCGCGCCAACGCCGACAAGCTTCTGCAATCGGTCCGCGTGATTACCAACGGAGAGTCTCTGGGCGGTGTCGAATCTCTTATCTCCCACTCCGCGACCACGACGCACGCCGCCCTCAGTCCGGAAGAGCGCAAGCGCATCGGCATCACCGAAGGGATGGTCCGCATCTCCGTGGGCATCGAGGACATCGAGGACATCCTCGCCGACCTCGACCAGGCCCTCGCGAAAATCTAGCGGCCAGCCGCCAGTTGATGACTTTCGTGCCGTTGCGCCACGCTCGTTGCCTGCGTGCAATATCCGCATGGCACTGACCCATTTTCGTGATCTCCAGGTGTGGCAACGCTCGATGACACTCGTTCAAGCGGTTTATGCAGCGACGGGTAAGTTTCCGAAAGAGGAGATGTTTGGTTTGACCAGCCAGTTGCGCCGTTCGGCGGTATCGATCGCGAGCAATATCGCAGAAGGTCAGGGAAGGGATTCCGACAAGAGTTTTGCCGTGTTCCTCACCCAGGCGCAAGGATCGTTATATGAACTCGAAACACAGGTCGAACTTTCGCGGAACCTGAAGATGATGGCACCCGATCAGGCGGAAACAATTCTGCTCGAGGCGAACGAGATCGGCAGGATGATTCACGGTCTGCTTCGGACGTTACGAACGCCATCGCCCCAAGCCACGAATTAGGGGCCTGAATGCTGGAAGCTGGTGATTGCCGCTGGCCGACCGCTGGTTGCTGGCAGCTAACCGCTGGCAGCTAGCCGCTGGCTGCTACCCGCTTCCAGCTCCCCGCTACTGATGTGGCCGCTGCTCTGGCGTGGAGGTCTGCACCGGTCCCAGAACCACCGGCTCCAGCACATCCGGCGTTTCCTCGCGCAGCTCCGGCAGCGGAGCTTCCAGCGCGATCTTCAGCACCTCGTCCATCGTGTCCACGAAGTTCAGCTTCATGGCCGACTTCAGATTTTCCGGAATGTCCGGCAGATCCTTGCGATTGTCGGCGGGCAGGATCGCTTCAAAGATCCCCGCCCGATGCGCAGCCAGCAGCTTCTCTTTCAATCCACCGATAGCCAGCACCTTGCCGCGCAGAGTCACTTCGCCTGTCATGGCCAGATCGCGACGCACTGGAATACGTGCCAGGGCACTCGCCAGTGCCGTCGCCAGCGTGATGCCGGCAGAAGGTCCATCCTTGGGGATTGCACCCTCCGGCACATGGATATGGATGTCCACATTGCGATAGAAGTCCCGGGGCAGGCCGAGATGATTCGCCCGGCTGCGCACATACGACAGCGCCGCCTGCGCCGATTCCTGCATCACGTCGCCCAATTGTCCCGTCGTGGTCAGCTTGCCCTTGCCATCGAGCACCTGCACTTCGGTCTGCAGAATGCTGCCGCCCACTTCGGTCCATGCCAGCCCATTGACCAGGCCGACCTCGCTCTTCTCGTGCACCAGCGAATCGCGGAATTTCGGCACACCGAGGAAGTCCGGCAGATTCTCCGCGGTAAGTGTCTCCCTGTGCTTGGCCCCGCTCCTCACCACTTTCCGCGCTACCTTGCGGCACACATTGCCGATCTCCCGCTCCAGGTTGCGCACTCCCGCTTCGCGGGTATAGCTGCGGATCATCTCGGTCAGCGCCGGGTCCGTAAACGTGACGTTCTTCTCTGTCAGGCCGGTGTTGTCGCGCTGCTTCTTCACCAGATATTGCTTCGCGATCTCCAGCTTTTCCACTTCGGTGTAACCGTGGAGCCGCAAAATCTCCATGCGATCCTGCAGCGCAGCGGGGATCGTGTGCAGCACGTTCGCCGTCGCTACAAACAGCACCTGCGACAGGTCGTATTCCACATCGAGGTAGTGGTCCTGGAAGCTGTGGTTTTGTTCGGGATCCAGCACCTCCAGCAGCGCCGACGCCGGATCGCCCCGGAAGTCCGACGCCATCTTGTCCACTTCGTCCAGCATGAACACCGGATTCCGCGTCCCAGCCTTTTTCATGGACTGGATAATTTGCCCCGGCAAAGCTCCGATATACGTGCGCCTGTGCCCGCGGATCTCCGCTTCATCCCGCACACCGCCCAGCGACATGCGCACAAACTTCCGGCCCGTCGCCTTCGCGATCGACATCCCCAGCGAGGTCTTGCCCACGCCCGGAGGCCCGACGAAGCACAAAATGGAGCCCTTGGGATTCTTCACCAGCTGGCGCACTGCCAGGAATTCAAGGATGCGCTCCTTGATCTTCTCAAGGCCATAGTGGTCCGCATTCAGAACCTTCTCGGCGTGGTCGATGCTGCGCGTTTCCTTGGATTTCTTCTTCCACGGCACCGCCAGCAGCCAGTCCAGATAATTCCGCGAGACCGTCGACTCCGCCGACATCGGCGGCATGGCTTCCAGCTTCTTCAGCTCCTGAATCGCCTTGTCGAAGACGTCCTTCGGCATCCCCGACGTTTCGATCTTTTTCTTCAGCTCGTCGAATTCGCTCTTTTCGCCGCGCCCCAGCTCTTTCTGAATCGCCTTGATCTTCTCGTTGAGGTAATACTCTTTCTGCGCCCGCTCCATCTGCCGCTTCACGCGCGACTGGATGCTGCGGTCCATGTTCAGCTTCTCGATCTCAATATCGAGAACATCGGCGATCTTCAGCAGCCGCTCCGGCAGATCGAAAATGTCCAGCAGTTCCTGTTTGTCCGGCACTTCCAGCTGCAGATTAGCTGCAATCGTGTCGGCCAGCTTCGATGGCTCATCGGTGCGGATCGCCGCCGTCACCGTCTCCACGTTCAGCGACTGCTGCAGCTTCACATACTGCTCGAACAGGGACGTCACCCGCTGCACCAGCTGCTCGATCTGCGGGGTGATCTCCGGCAGCGGCTTGGCAATCTTCACCGTCGCAACGAAAAACCCGTCAGCGTCGCTGATCTCCACCGCGCGAGCCCGCTCGATGCCCTCGACCAATACCTTGATGTTGCCGTCCGGCATGCGGACGCTCTGCACGATGTTGCCGACCGTGCCCACCTGGAAAATTTCGTCGGGACGAGGCTCATCCACGCGCGCATCATGCTGGGTCGCGAGGAAGATCTTGCGTTCACCGTTCAGCGCCTCTTCCAGCGCGCGCACGCTCGACTCGCGCCCCACCACAAACGGGGTCATCATGTGCGGAAAAATCACCATGTCCCGAATGGGCATCATGGGGAGCTTGCGAAGTTCGTTACGTTCCCGATTTTCTTTGGGCGGCTGGCTCACGGGATTCCTTTCCAGGCTGCGATCTTCAATATTCTAACGGGTCTTTCTCTTAGATGAAGAGTAATTGATCCGGACTCAGTGCGTGCCGTTTACCGCCAGATTCCGGCGACGGGTGAATATCGTACGCCACAGGGGTCCGAAAATTGACTCCGGAATTGCCGTCCGGCCCGCGAGAATATGCGTCTGAGTGCTCCCTTTGGGGGCACTTCATCTCCGGCACAACCGGCCTTCTGTATCATGACGGTGCACAACGAAAGGCGCCATATCGCGCCCCTGGTGGCAATGCTCCTCAGTGGGTACCTCGCGCCGCCCACCGTGTCATTGCTGTGGAGCAATATCCCGGAGGAACCATGAAAAGAATCATCGGAGCCTTTGCAGTCGTCATTCTTGCTTTGGCGTTACCCACCTGGGCGCAGCGGCCGGCCCAACATCCCGGCGCGGGAGGCCATCCCCAGCCTGTCGGCCCCGAACCGGTCGGAGGCGGCCACATTCCGGCGCGCGGTCCGGTCAGCCACACGCCGCTGCCCAGGGATCATCCCGATCAGCCCGGTCATCCCACCGCGCCGCATGTCGACGCAAGAACCGACCGCTGGGTAGGCCACACAGAACGCGGTGATGCCGGCTATCACCTCGATCATCCCTGGGAACACGGTCATTTTCCGGGTCCCGTCGGGCGGTCGCACGTCTGGCGGCTGGTCGGTGGCGGTCCGAATCGATTCTGGTTCGGCGGATATTACTTCAGCGTCGCGCCCGCGGACATCGGCTACTGCGACGGCTGGATTTGGGATTCCGACGACATCGTACTCTACGAGGATCCGGACCACCCCGGCTGGTATCTTGCTTACAACGTTCGCCTCGGGACGTATGTCCACGTGTTGTTCCTGGGAGCCTAGACAACGAAGACGGGAGCGATCGGATGGTTCCGCATTGCCCCCGCCCCTCCCCAATGCCACACTTGTGAAAGATGACCCCTGCCGGCTCGACGACGAGCGCCGCTACTCCCATCCTTGCGGTTTCCCGTCTCGGTAAGCGGTACGGCTCGATCTACGCGGTCGAACAGGTTTCGTTCACCGTTGGGACGCACGAGATTGTGGGGCTTCTTGGCCCCAACGGCGCCGGCAAGACAACAACCATTAACATGATCCTCGGGGTGCTCGAGCCTACAGCCGGATCCATCGTCATCGATGGATTCAACCTTGCGAATCGTCGCCGCCAGGCGCTCGGCCGCACCAATTTCGCGGCCGTCTACGCGCCGCTTCCCGGCAATCTCACCGTTGAGCAGAACCTGCGGGTTTTTGGGCTGTTATATGCAGTCCGCGATCTGCAGCATCGCATCGAAACTGTTCTCGAAGAATTCGACCTGCGCAGTTTCCGCAACACCAAATGCGGCGTCCTCTCTTCCGGTGAGCAGACCCGCGTTGCGCTCGCCAAAGCCATGCTCAATCAGCCGCGGCTGCTCCTGCTTGACGAACCCACCGCCTCTCTCGACCCGGCGACTGCTCGCGAGATTCGCGCTGCCATCCGTGAATTCGCCGCCCGCCTCGACGTCGGAGTCCTGTGGACCTCCCACAACATGCTTGAAGTCACCGAGGTCTGCCACCGTGTCCTGTTCCTCTCCCGCGGCCGCATTCTGCTGGAAGGCGATCCTCGCGCCCTCCCTGCCGAACAAGGTCACAGCAGTCTCGAAGACCTTTTCGTCGCTGTCGCCCGCGAACCGCTGACCATCCGCCCGCAGGAGGAGGCATAAATGGCCGCCTCGCTCCGCCGCACCTCCGCTCTGCTCCTGCGCCAGTTCTATCTGCTGCGCGGCAGCCCTGCCCGCGTCGTGCCGCTCTTCTCCTGGGTCGCTATCGACATCATTCTCTGGGGATTCATCACCCGCTACCTGAATTCCGTCTCCGGCGCCCGTTTCAACTTCGTCCCCGCCATGCTGGGCGCCGTTTTGCTCTGGGATTTCATGGCCCGCGTCATGCAGGGCATCACCACCGCCTTTCTCGAAGACGTGTGGTCCCGCAACTTCCTCAATCTGTTTGCCTCGCCGCTGTCGGTATCCGAATACCTCGGCGGCCTGGTCCTCTCCAGCATCGCCACCAGTATGGTCGGGCTGGCGGTTATGGTGGTTCTGGCGACGGTCGTCTTCGGCCTCTCCTTCTTTGTTTATGGAGCCATGTTCGCCGCCTTCCTCCTGGTTCTCTTCCTCTTCGGCATCTCGCTCGGCATCTTCGGCAGCGCCCTGGTCCTGCGTTTCGGCCCGGCAGCCGAGTGGTTTATCTGGCCGATTCCCGCCTTCATCTCTCCACTCGCCTGCGTCTTTTATCCCCTCTCCACGCTGCCGCTCTGGATGCAATGGCTCTCCCGCCTCATCCCGCCCAGCTATGTCTTTGAAGGGATGCGCCATGTCCTGGCCCATAACGCGGTGGCATCCACGCAGCTGATCATCGGCAGCGTGCTCGCCTTTGCCTATCTGCTGCTGATGGCCGCGGCCTTCACCGCCGTTTACCGGCACGCCGTCCGCACCGGCCTCATCGCCCGCTACAGCGCCGAGAGCCTCACCTGAGACGTTGCCCCAGGCATCCCTCCCTATAATCGAAGTAGAAGCGTGCCCGCTGATTTCCTGCAGCCGCGATCCGCCCCATCCCACAGGTGAATTAAAGTTGAAGCCCGTCAAAAGGAACCGCGAAGGCGCGAAGAAGACAAAGCGCAAAATTCAGGATAAGCAGAAAGCCATCCGCCGCGGACACGCTGCGCCCGAAACGCCAAAGCATTCTGCCTCTTCCGAATACAGGCGCAAGCCCCCTGTGAATGCGTCACGCCCGGCGCGCTCTGCACCCTATGCCGGCAACGCGCGAAGCGCCATGCCTTTTGAACCTGCGCCCCTCCCCACGGAAGATTACGTGCGCCAGGCTCCAGTTCTCCCCCGGATTGCTCCGCAGAAGACATCGGAGTTGCCGGTTCTGGCTATTGTGGGACGCCCCAATGTCGGCAAATCCACGCTCTTCAATCGCCTCACCGGCAGCCGCCGCTCGATCGTGGGCGATGAGCCCGGCATCACCCGCGACCGCATCTATGGCGAAGTCGACTGGGCCGGCCGCACCGCCCGCGTCATCGACACCGGAGGCATCATCCCTGACGATGAGGCGCATATCCCGACGGAGATCTTCCGTCAGGCCCGCTTCGCCCTCGATGAAGCCAACGCCATCATCATGGTTGTCGACGGCCGCACCGAACTGGCAGCCCCCGACCTTGACCTCGCCCGCCTGCTCCTCCGTACCGGCAAGCCGCTCTTTCTTGCCGTCAACAAAATCGATACCGAGGCCATGGACGCCGCCGCCGAGAACTTCCGGCAGCTGGGCATCCGCAACCTGGTCCCCATCTCCTCAGAACACGGCAATAATATCGGCGACCTTCTCGACGAAGTCTTCGCCGTCCTGCCCGCAGCCGAAGCTTCTTACCCCGATGAATCAGAACCCGCAGAAGCTCCGCCTGAAAGCCTGGACAATAATGCCGCCCCGTCAGCCAGTCTCCGGACCCACGGCGAATTCGAACAGCACGAGACCCGCGTCGCCATCATCGGCCGCCCCAACGTCGGAAAATCCACGCTGCTCAACGCCCTCACCGGCAATGCCCGCGCCATTGTTTCCCCCATCGCCGGAACCACACGCGATGCCGTCGATGAATTGATGGAATACGACGGCAAGCAGCTCCGCATCGTCGATACAGCCGGGATCCGCCGCAAGGGCAAAACCCACCTGATGGCCGAAAAGCTCTCGGTGGTCATGGCACGCCGCCATCTTGAGGCGGCCGACGTTGCCCTCCTCGTCATCGATGCCACCGAAGGCGTCACCGCCTCCGATGCGACCATCGGCGGCTACGCGCACGAGAGTGGCCGCTCCGTCGTCATCGTCGTCAATAAATGGGATCTCGTCACCACAGGCCGCACAGACGGCAAGCCGCCCGCCGATCGCGCCATCTTCGAAAGGCAGCTGCGCGAGGTCCTCAAGTATCTGAGCTATGCGCCGGTTCTCTTCATCTCCGCCGCCGAAGGTCGCAATATTCAGCGCGTTCTCGACACCGTGATCCGGGTCGCAGCCGAGCGGCGCAAGCGAGTCTCCACCGGCCAGATGAATCGCTTCCTCGATGGAATTGATTTTCAGCGAGCCAGCGTCCCCATGTCGAAACGGGTGCGCATTTACTACATGACTCAGGCCGCCGTAGCCCCGCCCACCTTCGTTCTCTTCACCGATCGCGATGTCAGGCTGCATTTTTCTTTCGAGCGCTTCCTCGAAAATCAGATTCGCGCCGCGTTCGGTTTCGAGGGTTCGCCCATCTGGTTTAAGGTGCGCGCCCGGAAACAATCGGGCACCTCCGAATAACCCGACGATGATCCACAAAATGGCAACGCCTCAGCCGCATTCTGTATCGAACTGTTTAAGGAGGTAACGCTTGATTTCCGAGCAAGGAGGATGGATGTCCAGAGTACGGACGAAATCAACTGAGTCGGCGAGTAAGCGCGATCTTTCCATGGGCCCCCGTCGCGGCACCGGCCGAGTGACTCGAGCCGAGCCCATAACCCCGGGGCCGCTGCTCGAATACAACCAGCCTTTAGGAGTGAACCGGCGATGGTGCAACTCCTACTTTGGAGGCGAGACTACAGCGGGCTAAAGAGCTTCCACCGTAGAGCAATCCGGCAGGTGCGGCGAAGTGCGCAACGATGTTCGCGCACGGCCCCTCCGGCGAACGCGACTGTGGAAGCTACGTGCTGAATCGGATGCCTGAGCGATTTGGACTTGCAGGTAAATCCTGATGTCACAAAATCCTCAGGACTAAACGGAGGGAGCTGTCCGGAACCGGACAGCTCCCTTTTTACCTGCCCTTCTCCCCGCCCTCTCCGGGAACTTGGTTTCCACCCTTCTCGTAATGATTCCTTGTGTGCAGAATTGTGCCCTGTTTTCTGAACCGTGAATCAGACTGCCCGAATCCAATCAGCCAACTCGGTCGCGCGGCTCCGCAGGCACAGGAGTGAGCCATTCTTACTGTCGCTCCTGTATCGTAGATACATTCTTCCTTTTTCTTTTTTGAATTCGGTCAATGTTGACCATGGTCCGAGGTTCCATCGTGAAAAGGCAGCCGTCTTATTCCATCGTTGCGTCGGCGCTGCTCCTCGCCGCGGCTGTCACAGGCTGCAGTAAAGCCAAGCCGCAGCAGGCTGCCCCTGCCATGCAGGCTCTCCCCGTTCAGACCATCACCGTCGCCGCGGTTCCCGTTCCGCAGTCCGACGAATACGTCGCGACCATCAAATCTCGCCGCTCCGCCACGATCAATCCACAGGTCGACGGCAATCTCACTCAGATCCTGGTGCAGTCCGGCGAACATGTCGCGGCCGGACAGCCGCTGATGAATATTGATCCCTCGAAGCAGCAGGCGACCGTTGATTCGCAGGCAGCCACCGAACAGCAGAAGCTGGCCCTGTACAAGTACAACCAGCTCCAGGTGGACCGGCAGCGCAAGCTTTATGCGGCCGGCATTATCAGCAAGGACGCGCTCGATCAGGCCGAGCAGGCCTACTCCAATTCGAAGGCCGACTACGAATCCTCGACTGCGTCCCGCCAGGAACAGGAAAAGCAGCTCGGCTACTATCACATTCTTGCGCCCTTCGATGGTGTCGTCGGCGATATCCCGGTGCATGTTGGCGACTACGTCTCGTCGTCCACCATGCTGACGACCATCGACGAAAACAAGGATCTGGAAGCCTACATCTACATCCCCACCGAACGGGCCGCCGAGGTACGCACCGGTCTCGGCGTACAGATCCTCGATAACAATGGCCAGCCCATTGAGAAGACCTCGATCGATTTTGTGTCACCCCAGGTCGATAACCAGCTCCAGGGCATTCTTGCCAAAGCGCCCGTCCGCTCCGCCGCGCTGCGCACTGCGCAACTCGTTAAGGCGCGGGTGATCTGGGGCGTCTCGCCGAAACCAGTTGTCCCGGTACTGGCTGTGTCGCGGCTGGGCGGCCAGGCGTTCGTCTATATCGCCAAAAATGCAGGCAGTGGACATTTTGTGGCCCATCAGCAGGCGATCTCCCTCGGAGACACCGTGGGCAACGATTATGCAGTCCTCGGCGGGCTGACCAACGGGGAGAAAGTTATCGTCTCGGGCACCCAGTTCCTGATGGACGGTATGCCGATTATGCCGCTGCCTGGCGGACCGCCCAGCGCTCCTGCCCCGGGCGCGGGCCTGTAAGACCGCCGGCACGCCATAACGAGACAAGAACTGCGAGGCTAACTTGGTTGATTTTTTCATTCACCGCCCGGTCTTCGCGACCGTCTGCGCACTGCTGATTATCCTCGCGGGCGCAGTCGTCATTCCCTCGTTGCCGATTTCGCTGTACCCCCAGCTGGCTCCTCCACAGGTCATCGTTGCCAGCGACTACATCGGCGCCAATTCCAGCCAGGTGGAATCCGCCGTCACTATCCCGCTGGAAGAAGCCATCAACGGCGTGCCGGGCATGCGCTACATCCAGTCCACCAGCGCCAACGATGGCTCCAGCGCCATCACCACGACCTTCAATACCGGATACGACCTCGATATCGCCGCCGTCGACGTGCAGAACCGTGTTTCTTCGGCATCGGGCCTGCTGCCGGCTGAGGTCAACCAAACCGGCATCACCGTCAGCAAAGCCAACAGCAATTTCGTCTTCGGCGCCGGCATGTACTCGGACAACAACCAGTACAGCGACCTCTTCATGAGCAACTACCTCGACGTTTACATCAAGGATGCTCTGAAGCGTGTGCCTGGCGTGGGCGATGTCATCGTCTTCGGTGAGCGCAAATACGCCATGCGGATCTGGCTCGATCCCGTGAAGCTTGCCGCGCGTCAGCTCACCGCATCTGATGTGGTCGCCGCCCTTCAGGAGCAGAACGTCGAAGTTCCCTCTGGCCAGCTCGGTCAGCCGCCTGCCGATGCCAAACAGGCCTTCCAGATCACGGTCAACGTAGTCGGCCGCCTCACCACCCCCGAGCAGTTCGACAACGTGGTTCTCAAGACCACGCCCGCCGGCATCATCCGCATTGGCGACGTCGGCCACGCCGAACTCGGTGCCGAAACCTACGCCAGTTCCCTCCACTTCAACGGCATCCCGGCTGTCGGCTTTGGTGTGGAACAGCTCAGCAACGCCAATGCTCTTGAGGTCGACCGCGCTGCCAAGGCGGAACTGGAGCGTCTCTCCCGGTCCTTCCCTCCCGGCATGCATTATGTAGTTGCCTTCGACAGCACCACGGTGGTGAGCGCCTCCATCCGTGAAGTCATCAAGACTCTGATTGAAGCCATCATCATCGTCATTCTGGTCATTTTCTTCTTCCTCCAGGACTGGCGTGCCACCCTCATTCCCGCGGTCACGATTCCCGTTTCGCTCGTCGGCACCTTCGCCTTCATCAGGATCTTTGGCTTCTCCATCAACTCGCTCACCCTCTTCGGCATCACTCTGGCTACCGGCCTCGTGGTCGACGACGCAATCGTCGTCATCGAAAACGTCCAGCGCCATATCGCCGAGGGCGATCGCGAGCCGCACCACGCCACCTCCGCCGCCATGCGCGAGGTCACCAGCGCGGTCATCGCCACATCGCTGGTCCTCATCGCCGTCTTCGTTCCTGTCTCCTTCTTCCCGGGAACCACCGGCATTCTCTACAAGCAGTTCTCGCTGACCATCGCCTTCTCCATTGCCATCTCCGCCTTTAACGCGCTGACGCTGTCTCCCGCTCTGGCTGCCCTCCTGCTTCGGCGCGATGAAGGCAAGCACACCCTGCTCCATGCCGCGGAGCGCGCGATTAAGGCCCTCGGCCGCGGTTATGCCGGCGCCATTCACGGCGTGCTTCGCATCCGCTGGGTCATGCTGCTGCTCTTCTTTGCCGGGCTCGCGGCCGCCGGCTGGGAATACCAGCATGTACCGACCGCCTTCGTTCCCGAGGAAGACCAGGGCTTCCTCATGATTCTGGTCCAGGCACCGCAGGGCGCTTCGCTGTCCTACACCACCGACATCGAACAGAAGGTCAGCGGCGTTCTCGGCCAGGACAAAGACATCCTCGGCTCCTTCGCCGTTGGCGGCTTCAGCTTCTCCGGCAACGCCCCTAACTACGGCATGGTCTTCTGCGCTCTGCAGCCCTACGATCAGCGCCGCGGTCCTGAACACACCGCCGACGCGATCGTCGGGCGACTCAGGCAGAAGCTCTTCATGATTCCCGGTGCGCTCATCGTTCCGCTCCAGCCTCCCGCCATCCAGGGGATCGGCAGTTTCGGCGGCTTCCAGTTTGAGCTGCAGGATCTCGGCGGCAACACCCTCGGCGATCTCGATCGCGTCGCGCACACCATTGTCGGCCGCGGCGGGATGCGCAAAGACCTGACGGGCCTCTTCACCAGCTTTACCTCGAACGATCCGCAGGTGCTGGTGCGCATCGATCGCGAAAAGGCCAAGGCCATGGGTGTTCCCTTCAGCCAGATCTCGGACGCCCTCCAAGTTTATATGGGCTCCGAGTATGTGAACAATTTCGACTTCAACAACCGCAGTTATCGCGTTTACGTCCAGGCCGAACAGCAGTTCCGCCAAACCGCCGCCGATATTCGTCAGTTCTACGTCCGCTCCACCGGCGGCCAGATGATCCCGCTCGACAACATCGTCAGCCTCGAGAACACCTCGGGCCCGCAGGTCATCAGTCACTACAATCTCTTCCGCTCCGCCGAGATCGACGGTTCGGCCGCGCCCGGCTACAGTTCCAGCCAGGGCCTGCGCGCCATGGAAGAGGTCGCGAAGCAGAACATGCTGCACGGCATGTCGTATGAGTGGACCGGCCTCGCCCTCGAGGAGATCGAATCCGCCGGTAAGGCCGTCATCATCTTCGGGCTCGGCATCCTCGTGGTCTATCTCACCCTGGCCGCGCTGTACGAAAGCTTCGCTCTGCCGTTCATCATCCTGCTCGCAGTACCCACCGCCGTTCTCGGTGCATTGCTCGCGCAATCCTGGCGAGGCTTTGCCGATGATATTTACTGCCAGATCGGCCTCGTCATGCTCATCGGACTGGCTGCGAAAAACTCCATCCTGATCGTGGAGTTTGCCGAACAGCTGCGCAAGCAGGGCCGCAGTATCGTCGAGGCCGCGATCGAGGCGGCCGAGTTACGCCTCCGCCCGATTCTGATGACGTCGTTCGCCTTCATTCTGGGCGTCATTCCGCTGGCTATCGCTACCGGAGCCGGGCAGGCCGGCCGCCGTTCCGTCGGTACCACCATCATCGGCGGCATGCTGGTCTCGACCCTGCTGAATTTGTTCTTTATTCCGGTGCTGTACGTGATGCTGCAGACCTTGCTGGGATCCTTCAGCCGTAAGCGGCCTGTGCCCCACGCTGTTTCAGCCGACTGACGATCCACGGGAGGATAGTCGGCTGCTTACAACACCGCGTGCATTTCCGAAGAGCGCCGCAAGGAAGCTGGGCCTTCCTGTTCTCCCCGTCATACGCGAGGAGAGCGAGGAAGGCCCGGACTGCAGGTGGCCGTTTCTACCAGCCGCCGTGGTGGTCGGCAACGCCTGTACCCGGCGTGAAGGACACCCCGCGCAGCACCTCGCCAAATCCCGCGCTGCGGAGCGTCACGAACCGTTCGCGGGCCGCTTCGGCTGCTGTGGTGTTCCCCAGCTTGTCCGTAATGACCACCAACTTGTTCGGGTCAGCTCCGGTGTCTCCGCCGCCGCTAATGGTTGACGTAATCGCCCAGATGGTCACAGTCCCGTCGGAGTTCACCTTACCGGTTATATTCCGCAGCCCATCAGTTGCGGGAGCCCAGGGAAGTCCGGTCGCGCTGTTCGTCCCTGTCGGATAGCCCCACACCGTATATGGCGTGCCCAGGTTGAGGCCATTCGTCAGCGTGTAGGCCAGGTTCCAGGTCTTCGTCGCAGCATCAAAGACCCATTTCTCCAGTCCCGCATTCGTCTGAGCGGCGGCATGCGTGTACAGATCCGTTCCACCGGTGTAGCCATCGCCTTCATCGGCAACATAGACTGTGTTTGCGTCAGCAAACCACACGCCGAAGGGAAAGTGTGTGGGGTTCACGGCCTTGTTCGAGCTGGTCGGGAATCCCGCCAGAATGCACATGTTGCTCGGCAGTCCATCGGTCTGCACTGTCGAGGGATCGTATGTGAGAGGTTCGGTCGGCAAGGTTGCCGAAGCCGTCGGCACACCCACACCTTTGGGGCACGCGCTTCCGGTCGTGTCCACAAAATAGACCGTGTTCACGCCGTTACTGCCGCTGCCCTTCGTGTAATACACCACGTTGTTGAAGATCGTGAGCCCCCGGAAGTTGTCGTCCTTCCCAATCTTGTCCGCCTTATCTCCCAGCAGAGTCACCGAGAAGCTCGCCAGCGGCATCGAGGGCACCGGCGGATCCTGCTTCACCTCGGGCTCGTTAACCGGGTAGATCAGCTGAGCGCCGGCTCCAAGATCCACGTTCACCGGCTGCGGATTGTTGCCATTTCCGGCATTCCCGGCTGTGTAGAACAGGCTATTGCCGTCCGAATTGTTCAGAATCGCTGCGCGCCCATTATTTCCGCTGTACGCGTTCGTTTCTGTGAAGGTGAAGTTGCCCTGGCGATCCACCCGCGCCACCGCGCGATAATAGCTGTCGCCCGCCGGATCGGTGGGATCAGGCGCACCCGGGGTATTGGAATTCGAGACGTCGATGGCATTCACCGGCGCCACGTAGCCCATAAAAGTCAGGTACCGCTTGTCCGTTGACAGGTTCAGCGCCACTTCCGACTTCGAGCTGAAGCTCGTCACCAGCTGATTGCTGCTGCTTTTGACGTCGCGATCCAGACTGTTGGGCACTTCCATCGAGTTAATCAACCAGCCGAACGGTGTGATCTGGTCGAGGTAAACGCGCGAGGTAATGCCGAAGCTGGCATCCGTGAGAACGTTGTTGAAAACGAATGGATAGGAGCCGTTGTTCATCGCCGTCACGCAGCTGCCTGTCGATGCTGGGCAATCCGGCGGCAGAGGCTGACCCACCGCCACGTTGCCGGCCCGATTGTCGTAGACGCTCCGGCTCACGACCAGATTGCCGGGATAAAACTGCGATTGAGGGTGCCACGGGAAGGGGGAGTTCTGTGCGGTAAGGCTGAGAGGAAGCGCCATAGCCGCGAGCGAGCCAAATTGAAGGGCGCGTCGCAAGGCGCTGCCCAAGGGCTGTGTCATCTGCGGAATCTCCTGAAATGAGGTGCGTACCTGGAGTGAAGCCCCGAGGGGGAACGGAACATCGCGCTCGACGCTAACAGCCCAACGTGAAAGGCCGGTCAACAGGACGTTACAGCCGGACGACCCGTGCGCTTCAAATACCCGCGCGCCCAGGCCAAAAACACTGATTCGAGCGACAACATCTGGCGCCTCCGATGCATCCGCGAAGACAGTTTCGGTATGATTCGCATGACCGGGCTCACATCCTTCAGCTTCTGCCCAGCCATGCTGCAAAGCGGCGGCCTCCGGCTGCGTCTAATAAAACTGTCATGATGATGGAATTCCATATTGCGCGTGAGGCTCGCGACCGTTACCAGGTCAGCGATACGCTGTTCAATTTTGTCGGCAATGTGATCTTCGCCGACCTCACCGCTTGCCGTGAACTCGCCTTTCAGATGAACGAGGCCCGAGCCGCCGCCGGCGAAACCGCCGAGATCATCAATCCCGGCGCGCTGTTCGCTATGGGTTTGATCGACGAGATCAGTCACGCCCTGGTCGCCCAATACCGTCGCAGCCGTGACCCTCAGGTCACCCAGGCAGCTCTCCAATGGTTTTCAGGTCGCATCGGAGATGACCAGGTCGACCATCTCCTCCGCGCCTTCGTCGAACAGTTCCCCAACGTCGCTGTCTACCGAGGCGAGGAAACCATCGACCAGTGGCTTACCGGCTCAACAGACGGCTTCTCGCATCGCGAGGCCGTCCTCGAGGAGCTGATGCTGCTGTGGCTGGCGAACCAGAACCCAGCCTTCCGGCCGTTTCGCGAACTCTATGACGATACGAAGCTCGCTGAGAATACCGCCTATAAGCAGGTCACAGCTCAGCTGGGCGGCTATTTCGCCACCCGTCCCGAAACCGGCATGGGCCGAGGCAATCTGCTTGATCTGCTGCGCGCACCGATGGAGGCTGCCCCTGACTCGCTGAGCGGACAACTCGCCTGGATTCGCGAGAACTGGGCCCATTTCCTTGGCGAGAATCTGCGCAAAGTTCTGCTGGCCGCTGACGTCCTCAAAGAAGAGGAAATCGCGGTTTGGATGCGCTTCCATCCGCCCTCGCACCGCCGGCACCACGATCCTTTCGGGGATTTGCCGCACTCCGAAGTTCCCGACTTTCGGCATGGCCATCCCGGGGACATCGAGTACGAACGCTTCAGTCCCGATCAGGACTGGATGCCGAATGTCGTGATGATCGCCAAGAGCACGTACGTCTGGCTCGCGCAGCTTTCGCGGCAGCATGGCCGCCCAATCGAACGCCTCGATCAGATCCCTGACGAAGAACTGGATCTGCTCGCCCGCCGGGGCATGAATGCACTCTGGCTAATCGGCGTGTGGGAACGCAGCCGCGCTTCCCAGATGATCAAGCGGATGCGCGGCCAGGAGGACGCCGTCGCGTCCGCGTACTCGCTGGACAGCTATCGCATCGCGGACGACCTGGGTGGCGATTACGCGTACCGCAATCTGCGTGAACGTGCGGCCCGTTACGGCATCCGCCTCGCCAGCGATATGGTGCCCAACCATATGGGGATTGATTCGCCCTGGGTGGTGGAGCATCCCGATTGGTTCCTGTCGCGGCCCGACCGTCCCTGGCCGGCTTACCGCTTTGAAGGTCCGGATCTTTCGCATGACGGACGTGTGGAAATCAAGATCGAAGACCATTACTACGATCAGAGCGACGCCGCCGTCGTCTTCCAGCGTCGGGACAAGGCCAGCGGGCACGTCGAGTACATCTACCATGGCAACGACGGCACCAGCTTTCCCTGGAACGACACCGCGCAGCTGAATTACCTGCGCGCCGATGTCCGCGAGCAGGTCATCCAAACCATCCTCCACGTCGCGCGCATGTTTCCGATCATCCGCTTTGA
This sequence comes from uncultured Acidobacteriota bacterium, assembly GCA_963825195.1. Lineage (GTDB taxonomy): Bacteria > Acidobacteriota > Terriglobia > Terriglobales > Acidobacteriaceae > Palsa-343. The sequence continues at coordinate 1,206,718 of CAWGSD010000001.1, read as the reverse complement.
CGCGGCCATGACGCTGGCGCGACGTCACGTACAGCGCCTCTGGTTTCCCATCCCCGGCAGCGGCGGATCCATTCCCTCGCGCGCCGAATTCGCTATGACGCAGGAGCAATTCGACGCGGCCATGCCTCATGAGTTTTGGCGCGAGGTTGTCGACCGCGTCGCAGCCGAAGTCCCTGGTACCCTGCTGCTGGCTGAAGCTTTCTGGCTGCTCGAAGGCTACTTTGTTCGCACCCTGGGCATGCACCGGGTCTACAACAGCGCGTTCATGAACATGCTGCGCGACGAGGAGAATGCGAAGTACCGGTCGGTGATTAAAAACACCGTCGAGTTCGATCCCGATATCCTCAAGCGCTACGTTAACTTCATGAGCAATCCCGATGAGCGTACAGCGATCGATCAATTCGGAACGGGCGATAAATACTTCGGTGTCTGCACCATGATGGCGACGCTCCCGGGCTTGCCGATGTTTGGCCACGGACAGATCGAGGCATTCACCGAAAAGTACGGAATGGAGTATAAAAGGCCGCGCTACGACGAAACGCCCAACCAGCATCTCGTTGATCGCCATCAGCGTGAGATCGCTCCCCTGCTCAGGAACCGCCAGCTTTTTGCAGAAAGCGCGAACTTTGCTCTGTTCGACTTTTGGCGTGAGGACGGCGCTGTCGACGAGAACGTCTTTGCCTGGTCCAACCGTCTTGGGGACGAACGGGCTCTGGCCGTCTATCACAACAAGTACGCGAGCACGGCCGGCACGTTGCACGGCTCAGCCGCCCGCGCCGACAAGGCTTCCGGCGCACTCTTCACCGTAAAGGTCCACGAAGCTCTGGGCCTCCCTGGCGAGGGCGATCCCGTACTCGCGTATCAGGACAACGCCACCGGCTTGCACTACCTTCGCCGGGCTGCCGAGATTCGCGAGCGCGGCCTGTTTCTCCACCTGGGCGCTTATCAGTACCATGTCTTCCAGAGCTGGCGCGAGATGCATTCGACCGCCGAGCATCCATGGGACGCGCTGTGCAGCGATCTCAACGGCACCGGGGTCTGGAGCCTGGACGATGCACTGGCCAAATTCCGGCTGCGCCCAGTCCACGAAGCTTTGCGGAAGGCCCTCGACGCCAACGTGCTGCGCTGCTATTCGGACCTGGTTGAAGCCGAAGCCGTTCCCCACGCCGCACACATCTCTCATGCGTCACAAGCTCCCTGCAGTCACGAAGAGACATTTGACACCCTCACCAGAACTGCTGAACGTTTCTTCCGGGCAGCGCTCGCCTCGCTTGAAGGAGCAACGGACAATCAGGAGGAGATTCGGAAATCGGGAGCGGCTGGGGCATCAGAAAAACTGCCGGTGAGCACGACCGGGGCTGGTGCTCTCGGAGCTAACGGTCCGACTTCGTCGCAGCGACCGCGCACCTCGCTTCATGAACGCTCTGAAATCGCACGTACCACTTACCATCGGTTGTTACTGGCAGCAGCGCGGCTTCCAAATCTCGAGAATACTTTCACTCAAGGATGGCCACCGGATGCTCGTGTGGTGCTGCCGAGCCACAGTCCGCGGCAGAGTGCCGCGCTCGTTTGGGCTCCCGTGGTGGGATGGTGCCTGATACAGGCTTTGGCAGAAGTGCTTCCTCGGGAGATAACTCCCCCGGAAGCCTTTGATCGGCTCTATCTGCGCTCGGCGCTTGCCGACGCATTTCAGCCGCTCGGATTGGCCGGCGATGATGGCTATCGCGCTTCGGCGCGCATTCGACTCCTGATTACCCATCCGGTGCAAACGGAAATCGGCCCCGAAGAAGCCGGCCTGTCCTGGAACGATCCTGACGTCGCCTGGCTTACCGGTCTGCATGACGCCCAGGGCTACCGCTACTTTAACAAGGAGGCACAGGAACAGTTGGTCTGGTGGATGACACTTCCTCGGCTATTGGCGGTGGTTGAGAGCGAGCCGGCCACCAATTCAACTGAGAGACGCAAAGCTGTTCGCGACATCGAGTTCCAGGCGGAAGAAGCGACTGACGCGGCCCGCAAAGCTGGGTACCGCCTCGATGCGCTGCTGAAGACGGAAAACCTCAGGGAGGAGAAGGAGGCAAGGCGCTCAACCGAAGAAGTCGCAGCAGACACAGCCTTACCAACGAAAGGATTGCGTTGACCGAAGGTTATTTCTGTGGCGCCCAGCACTCAGTCATCAACAAGGCGGTGCGGTGCGACCAAGATCCCGTGCGACCTTAATCCAGCCGCACCAGCCAGGCGTCCCCCTCGGCAGGCCGAAGTTGGTTGGCAATGGCAACGGCTCGGGTTCGATCATCGTTGGCCGGCCGAATACGAACCCAATAACCGGTCGGTCCCGCGAACTCGATGACGTTCGCTGTCCGATACTTTCGCTCCAGTTCGGACTGGAGACGCCTGGCCTCGTCGAGTTTTGTAAATGCGCCCACCTGCACGCACCATCGGCCTCCCGCGTCCATTGGCCTGGGAGTGCTGTATACGTCGATCCGCACGTCTCCCGTCCCGTTCCGCCACACACCGACAGCTTTGGCTGCCCCCAGGGAAAGGTCCAGGATGCGACCCTCGACGAACGGCCCACGATCGGTCACCCGCATGACCGCCGACTGGCCGGTGCGGAGATTTGTCACGCGAATCAGGGAATCCAGGGGCAGCGTACGATGGGCCGCCGAAATTCGATTTTGATCGTACACCTTGCCATTCGCCCCTATACGATTGTTGTATGGAGGACCGTACCAGCTCGCGACCCCGGTTTCGCTGTAGATTGGAGCATGCGTTTCCGCGAACTGTTCGTCGGAGCCGATCGCTGCGCCGGGATTTCCAGTTTCCGGAGCGGGCAAAGGGAGAGCTGCCGGCGGCGCGGTTGGAGATGTGGTGACTGGCGGCGGGGGCGGTGGCGTGTAGGCCACTGTATGTTTGTGACTACACCCTGCCAGGAATAAGGCGCCAAGGCCGGCGGCGCAGGCCGCGCGCCATCGGTCATAGGAGGTTCGTTGTGAGCGGCCGCTGCAGATCATCACTGAAGTCAGTATTCCCGGGCTGTTCTTTTGTGGTCAATCAGGATCGTTCAGGGCGTGCCGGATAAGTAACATACACTCACCCTCGATGCATCCCACAATCGCAATCTGTCTTCATAGGTGTTGACACGGGAGGTTTCTGAAAGACTCGTTGCCAAATCAAAAAGTGCTGCTGTTTCTCATGGGTTTGCTTGTCTCCGCATCAGCACTGAGCGCCCAGCCTTCCGGCCCTCTACCGGATGCGCCCCAGCCAGCCGCGGAGTTGATCTCCTCTTCCGACGGAACCGGTGCTCGCGAACCTGGTCAAACGGCAGATCAAACCAAATTGCCAGGAAAACCTGAACCGGGGAAGGCTTCCTCGGTCGATCGAGCTTCCTTCGAAAAGCGCAAGTGGGCTCGCTCTATCGATCCTGGGGAGCGGGTGCCCAGGCTGAGCCGCCGGGATAAATTGAACTTCTGGCTTCACCAGGAAGAACAGCCCTGGGCATCGGTACCCGCGTTCATCTCGGCGGGATTCGGACAGCTGACACAGGGGGACCCAAAATATGGCTCCGACAGTGGAGCCTTTGGCGAGCGGCTTGGAGCTGCCTTTATACGCCAGGCAAGCATGCGATTTCTAAGCAACAGTCTCATCCCCTACAGCAACGGAGAGGATCCGCGATACTACCGCAAGGCTGCCGGCGGGTATGGCTCGCGTGGCCTGTGGGCGATCGAGCAGGTGGGCCTCACCAGGCGCGACAACGGTGAACAGGCATTCAACTTCTCGAATATTGTCGGGCATTTGGCAGCTTCGGCCCTGACGCCGCTTTATTATCCACGCGGAAGCAGGAGCGCAGACACGGTATTGCTTACCTGGGGCACCTCTATCGCCGGATCCGCCGGGAATAACCTGTTTCTGGAATTCTGGCCAGATGTGGAGAATCTATGGCACCGCCACCGGCAGCGTGCTCATTCCGGTACGTCCGGCTCCGGATGATATCCGTCTCATAAAAGGGAATGATCGGCGGCGAAACCCGGAGGACATCCAGCGGGAATGGTCTTGAAACAATGCAGCTGGCCCGGAACCAGACTCCGTCGTCGTGTGGAAGCTCCGGACAGTGCGCGGGCTGATCGGCGACACCCGCGGCGCTGGTCCTTCTGTCTAAAGTGGGGTTGCTCTGCGCTGCTGGTTTTCGCTGCGTGCCGCTTCTGCGATGCGCAGGCTGATCTCCCCGATGCCCCTTCTCCGGCCCCGGACGTGGTTGCCGATAGCGGGCCTGCACCGGAGATGCCGATGGCACTGGCCGCGGCACAACAGACATTTCCCCCTTTGCCCACGCCGCGCAGAGGGTTTACGGTCCCTGGCCTGCAGCCTAATTATTTACCTCTGCCCCGGCATTGCAATAATCAGGCATGCACCGAAGCTGAACCCCTGCGTGCCTGTTGTCAGGAAACCACTGGCGACTTTGATGATTATCTGAGACAGAACGCGCTTCACATTTACACGGCACGAGAGCTCGGACGTCTCGCCATTCGTGGAGTGATCGACCCCTTTAACCTTCTGACCATTGGCGGCACATCCGCCCTCTCGGTGGCCTCCGATGCCGACTCTCCCTTCGGTCCTGGGGTGAAGGGGTGGGCAAGGCTGAGCGGGGTTACTCTGACCCAGGATATGACCGGTGAATTCTTTGGCACGTTCCTGATTCCGTCCATCGATCATCAGGATCCCCATTATCACCGTCTTCCTAACGCCTCGCTGCAGAGGCGTATCGCCCACTGCATTTACCAGGTGTTCTGGACCGAAGGCGATACGGGCAAGAGCATGGTGAATTATTCGACCCTTGTCGGCATCCCAGCCGACGAGGCGGTGGGGATCACCTATGTGCCTTATCAGCGCACAGGCTGGGGGGCCAGCGCGGAGCGCGTGGCCAGCGCCTGGTATACCGCGCCTATCGGCAATTTCGTCACGGAATTCGTGCCCGATGTGGCTCGACGCATCAACCTGCACGTTGTTCTGCTCCAGCGCATCATCAATCAGGTGGCTCTCGAGGAAGGTGCAGGCACCGGACCTGCGGCGCCGTGAGTGCCGCCGGAGCATCCTTCAGGGTTGGCTCTGCCGCTGCCTGAAGTACCGGGCATGCCGGCCAGGAAGCCAGGGGTCATAGCCCGCAGCAAATTTGGCACGCTGCTCAGTGGAGGGATGGCTGTAGGTCCAGAACTCCACGAACCGATTCGGGGCAGGACTATCCAGCCAGAACTGCGCGTCCCGGCAAAACGAGCCTTCTGCCGTCGACTGTGGATCGGGGACAAGACCGTGAATTACCTCCTGCCCATAAACGTCCGCCTGATGCTCGATCCTGCGGCTGAAAGCATTGGCCACGGGATCCGCCAAAAAATTGAGAACGATGGCAAGCAGCAGCACCAGCCCCAGCGAATCCCAGTTCCCGACGCTTCCTGCACCGCGGCAGTTTCGCGTCAGCCGATCCAGAGCCCATGAACCTATCCAGAAGAAGAACAAAAATAACGGGGCCGAGAACGCGATCCCCTTCGCGACGTGGTGCAGAACGTAGTGTCCCTGCTCATGTCCATAAGTGAAGAGGACTTCATCCGGCGATTCGAGACGGAGGGTGGTATCCCACACGACAATTCGCTTCGAAGCGCCAAGACCGGTGACATAGGCGTTTGGGCCGGTCACTTTACGGCTTGCATCCATCAGGAAAATGCGGTTCGGCGGAATGTCCAGTCTTCCTCGAGCGGCCACTCGCTCCAGCTGATCGACCAGAGCGGCATCGGTCTTCGCCAGGGGTTGAAAGTGATTGAAGAGAGGATCGATGACAACCGGGGCGAGAAAGACCAGGAACACCTCCACCGGCAGCGTAAAGATCCAGAACCAGAGCCACCACCGCCGCGGGGAGAACCGCATCAGCGCAAACAGAGCTTCGACCACCAGCGTCCCGAACCCGACAAACAAAACTGTGGACTTTGCCCAGTCCACCCACCAGTCCGGCCAGCTCTCGATCGAAAGCCCGAATTGCAGGCTGACGTGATGCCCGATCAGAGCTGCTGGCAATTCAAGCAGGCTCAGAATGGTCAACCAAATGGGCGCCGCGATCAGGCCCAAAAACCATGGCCGCGTGGACCAACGTTCGCTCAGTCGTCCAATTCCAGAACCGGCTCCTATTCTTATCAGAAAGCCCAGGGCGAGCAGGAGCCACGCGGTAGCTCCAAAGTAAAGTGCAGTGCGCCAGTGACTGAGAGCGATGGCTTTCGCCAGCTTGTCGGGCGCCATGCTGCAAACGGACACCCTGGCGAGGGCCAGAAGAGGCCCGGAAACCAGCTCGGAGCTACAGATTGAACAGCTCCCGCAGCCGCTTCGTTTGCGCGCGGCTGACTGGAATTTCCGTCTGCTTCCTGTCCGCCATGCGCAGCTGATAGCTGCTTTTGAACCAGGGCACGACTTCGCGAATGTGGTTGATGTTGACGAGAAATGAGCGATGCGCCCGCCAAAACATGGCCGGATCCAGCAGTTCAAACAGCTCCTCGAGCGTCCGGCATTTCGACTGCCCTTCGAGCAGCGGCGTGACCACCGAGATAACTCCATCGTCGATAGCGGCGAAACAGATGTCTTTTTGATCGACGAGCAGAAGACGGCTGCCGGACTGGAGGACAATTTTTCCACTGTGGGGGCGCGGCGCCTGGTGCTGCTCGATCAGCTTCAGGAGCGTGTCGACACTCAATTCCCCCTGCCTGGGCCGCTCTTCTCCACCCTGACGTGCCTCCTGCAGCCTGAGGCGGGCCCGGTCCACAGCCTGCAGCACGCGATCGCGATCGAACGGTTTCAGCAGATAATCGATTGCGTTCACATCGAAGGCCCGCACAGCGTACTGATCGAATGCGGTTGCGAAGATGATCTGCGGCAGACGATCCCCTTCGCCCGACTCGAGCAGCTTCCTGAGGACCGCAAAACCATCGAGGCCGGGCATCTGTACGTCGAGGAATACGACGTCGGGACGATGCGTCCGGATCAGGTCCACCGCCTCCACTCCGTTGGTGCCTTCCCCAAGCACGTCGACCTCGCCTGTGGTATCCAGCAGATACTTCAGCTCCTCGCGGGCGAGTTCTTCGTCGTCAACAATGAGGGCGGTCATGGACATACAGTGGCCGAAGCAAAACTAAAGTATAGGGAGCGGCGAGAGAGGGGGTCAACGCAGGAATGGAGGCGCGCGCGACTTGCGCGCGTTCATTCCGCAAACGCGTGCAGTCGCGCCGGAGGATGATCGGAGGCGAGATTATGCCCGCAGTAGACGCAGTACATGTCGGTGACACGCGCGGTGCGATGGCAATTCCCGCAGCAGGGCGCAACCTGATACGCGCACTGCGGACAAAAATGATAATCACTCTCGATGCGGGCGCTGCATGCGGGACAGAGCGAAAGCACCGGCTGACGAAGCAGGAAATACAAAACGGCACCGATCCCGCTGGGCATCACCAGACAAACGATCGTCCACATGCCCGCGTTCATGCCACGCCGCGGACTATCGCGGGAAATGTAACCGACCATCAGAACATACAGCGCCGCCAGGGCGCTGATGCTGATGTTGAAATAGACACGAAATCCAAAGGGCACGTTGGGCGGATGATGCCGGTGTGCGGGAACGACGATCCACATGACGTACTGCATCACGGCGAAGGCCAACAGGGCCCCGCCCACTGACCAGTACGGAATAAGTTTCATCTCGCCGGCGAAGCTGCCTGACGGCAAATCGCCGCGCTGCTGAGATCTGCTCTTCATCTGCGGGTCCTGAACAGAGCGCTTATCCTCGGTCATCGCGTGCGCTGGGGCTGCCCCGCTTCCAGCTGAGCAGGCAGACAGCAAAGACTGCCGAAAGCATAGCCAGCGAAAGAACTTCGACCATAAAGGGCATGTCGAAGAAGTGCTCGCCCGCAGTCAGATCGCTGACTCCTGTCCATATGGCCGGCGTAACCAGTACAACCAGTCCGGTGAGGACGAGGAGAGCAATGCCGACTTGCCGCCGTTGCCGAGTGCGCTGCGCCCGCATCTCATGTGCCGCTTCCATCACAGAACGCCGCGTGCGCAGAAGCACGTCGGGCCGAGGATGCGAACTTTGCGCCGCTGCAGGATGGAAGGCATTGCCATTCATTGGGACTCCTGCCTCGCTGCGGGCCGGGTCGCGGCTGCAACATGAGGTTTCAACGCCGCCAGACCGCGATACAGGCGGGACTTCACGGTGGAAAGCGGTGCATGCGTAACACGGGCAATTTCTTCCAGCGACATCTCTTCATGAAAGCGCAGCGCCAGCACCTCGCGATGCAGCGGATCCAGTTCGAGCAACGCCTCGGCCACCAGCTGCCCGCTTTCCATTGTCGCCAGATGATCGAAGGGAGTCTTCTCCTGGCTGGGTACCTCGAACGGCCGATCCTCGTCGCCGCTCTCGAACATCTCTTCGAGGCTCGCCATCGACCGCCTGCGCCGCAGATCAATCACAAGGTTGCGCGCAATGGTGAACAACCAGGTATCGAACCGTGCATTGCCATTGAACTGCGAGCCGCGCACCAGGACGCGCATCCAGGTCTCCTGGAACAGGTCTTCAGCCATCTCCCGGTTGCCGGTGAGATACAGAAGATAGCGCAACAGCCGATGCTGGTACTGGACAATCAGTTCGTCGAGAAGCTCCGGATCGTGGCGTTTCAGGCCAGCCGCAACCCGCGCATTTTCCCGCCGAACCTGCTCCGCGATCTGAAGCGCTGCTGTGCTCATGTCATGTTCACAGACGGACAGATCGCGCTGGAAGACGCTGGCCGTGATAAGTTTTTCGAGCTTTTCACTCAGATCCATTTGCGCGAGCACAACTCCTGGCTGCCGCAATCTCCTCCGGGAGGTGACCGCGTATGATAACTCTTCCATTATCAGGCGGATTGGACACTCACGGCAAGGATAGACTGGTTACTAATGGAAATCCTTTTTGGCCTGCATCCGGTGGGGGAGGCACTTCGGTCCGGAAACAGGCGATTCGACCACGTCTGCGTGTCTCGGGAGCGGCACGATGAACGCCTGGCCCAGATCGTCGCCCTTTGTCGGGAAGCGGGAGTGAAAGTCCGGCAGGAGCCACGAGAAGCGCTCACCCGGCTGGCAGGAAATGCCTCCCATCAGGGAGTTGTCGCAGTCGTGCGTGAGCGCGACTTCCTGGATGTCGAGGACCTGTTCCAGGGCTCTGAGCCGCGTCTGGTTCTGGCTATCGACGGCATTGAAGATCCGCAGAACCTCGGCGCTCTGCTCCGCACTGCCGAGGGAGCTGGAGTGGATGGTGTCCTGATCACCGAACGCCGCTCGGCACCGCTAAGCGCGGTTGCCGTCAAAGCCTCCGCCGGAGCTGCTGAGCATCTGCGCCTTGCCCGAGTTGTAAATCTGGTGCGCGCCCTGGAAGCCCTGAAGGATCAAGGCCTCTGGTGCGTGGGTCTGGATGAGCGCGGCACCCAGGATTACGACCGATTTGATTTCACGTCCAACACGGTAATCGTTCTCGGGCGAGAAGGCGCGGGTCTGCACGATCTGGTCCGCCGTACCTGCGATCATCTGCTGCGCATTCCCATGGCAGGTCAGGTGGCTTCACTCAATGTATCTGCGGCCGGCGCCGTGGTGCTCTTCGAAGCCGCGCGCCAACGCCGCCTCGCGTTACAGCCACAAGTGATCGGGAATCGTCCCCTGAAGGAGCAAAGAGGATTGGGTTCGTGATGTTGCACAAATTTCTCGCCGTGGCCTGTCTTTGCGGCGCTATGGCCTTTGCTCAGCAGCCGGAAAAGCCTCAGGTTCTTTTCTCCGGCGCGCCGCATTCGGCCCAGCCCAAGGCCCCGGCTGCGCAAGGACCAGCGGTCGCCAACGCCGAGCGCATGGCAATCGCTGTTACCGCATGGGACCTGGATGTGCATCTCACGCCCAGCCAGCAATCCATGGAGGTGCACGCACGCGTCACGCTGCGCAATGATGGAGGAGCCCCTTTGTCCTCGCTCCCCCTGCAGCTTTCCTCCACGCTGAGCTTCGAACAGGTCGGGTTCAATGGGCAGCGATTGCCCTTTGTGCAGACGACCATCGACAGTGATGCCGATCACTCGGGCCAGCTGCATGAGGCCGTCATTTCCCTGCGGGAGCCGCTGGCTCCAGACGCACCGCTGACGCTGACGGTCGATTACGGCGGCACGATTCCCGTTACCGCGGAGCGGCTCACGGCGATTGGAGCACCGGAAGATGCTGCCCGGGCTTCGGACTGGGATCGTATCTCCGTCGATTTCACCGGCCTTCGCGGTTTTGGTGACGTGGTTTGGTATCCCGTCAGTTCGGTTCCGGTTTCTCTGGGCGGGGGCGCGACGCTCTTCACCGAGATTGGCCGACAGAAGCTGCTTAGCCAGGAGGCAACGGTCGCGCTGCGGATTACCGATGAGTTCCCTTCCGACCCGCCCTCCGCAGCCATTCTGGACGGACATTACGTCGCGCTGGATAAACCCGCCTCCATGCCCTCAGCCTCCTTTCCCGGCGTGATTACCTTCTCCTTACCGGCGACGCGGCTTGGATTTGAAACTCCATCCCTGTTTTTGGCCCGTCGCACCGAAACCGACGGCAATGGCCTGCGTGTTCTGGCGACCGATGCAGGCGCGGGCAACGTGCAGGGATATGTGACGGCTGCAGGCACCGCCCGGCCACTGGTCGGCACCTGGCTGGGTACCCGGCAGCACGATCCCTTTACGATTCTGGAGTTGCCGGAAAGCGAAGATGCACCGGCTGAGACTGGGGACCTGCTGGCGATCCCACTAACTTCTCAGCCACCAGCGAAGCTGGCGCCCATTGTTGCCCATGGGCTGGCTCATGCTGCGTTCTGGTCTCCGCGCGCGTGGCTGAATGAAGGAGTGGCCAATTTCATCGGCACACTTTGGATCGAGGCCACCGAAGGGCGGACCGCGGCTCTCGAGAATTTAAACGCCGACCGCCCGGCTCTTGCGCTTGCGGAGCCCGGGACGCCCGGCCAGGGCAGCGGCGAAGATCTGCTGCGCGCGGTCAGCGCCGTCTACTACCGGACCAAATCTACCTATGTCCTGTGGATGCTCCGCGACCTTGCCGGGGACAAGCCGCTCGAAAGTGCACTGCAGGCTTACAACCCTGCCCTGGATACTCAACCCGACTACTTCGAACATCTGCTGGAAAAAGCCAGCGGGAAAGATCTGCGCTGGTTTTTCGATGACTGGGTGTACCACGATCGGGGCCTTCCCGATCTTTCCATTGCCGCCGTGCATTTCAGCCCCGAGGACCATCAGCAGTCGCTCGTCGCTGTAGACATCAAAAACGACGGCTACGCAGAAGCGGAGGTCCCGGTCACCGTGAAGGGTGTGGACGCGTCTGTGTCCGACCGGGTGCGGGTTCCAGCCCACGGCAGCATAACGCACCGCGTGACGATTCAGGGAAATCCTGTGGAGGTCGATGTCAATGACGGCACAGTGCCCGAGGTGCAGGACAGCGTGCACAGCCGGTTGATCAATGGAACTTAACGGAACGCGCGGCAGGGTTCAGTGCGCAGCGACAGTGGCCAGAACGGGCCGCGCCAAGGTTCCTTCAATGTTCTGCGGGCCGCGGCGCGTCTGCACGGTCAGATTGATTTGGCGGTTCAGAGAGATGGTTCCGCGCACCGGAGTCAACCTGCCGGAATGGGAGAGTCCCCCGCTGGTGAAGGTAAGTGCGCCATCGGCGATTGTGCCCGCAGCGCTCCAGCGGTCGAAGCGCTCCAGCGGCATCGAATCCGCGCTCGCCACGGAGCCCAGTCCTCCCTTTTGCCAGGTGAATCGGAAGTTTCCGGACGCAGACGATGCCAGATCCGAACCGCTGTAGCCGTGCAGGCTGAGAGTAGCCTCGCCGTTCACCACTCCGGATCCCCATTGTTCCTGAAACATCTCTCCGGCCGAAGCTGCTTTGGCACCGATAAGACGCAGATCGAGATGCCACTGCGGAACACCGCCTTCGATGTCCATCTGGCCGCTCGCATGGAGCGATCCCGCGAAGGTCTGCGCATCGATCGATTCGAGGGAGAGTTTTTTCCCTTCGACAGCCACCGACGCAGTGGCATTGCCGAGCGCGAGCGCTCCAAGGTTTAGCTTCCCACACTGAATGGAACCGCGGAGTGGCGGCCAGTCGCTGGATTTGGTTCTTCCCAGAGCATCTTCCAGGAAATTGCCGAGAAAGCCCGGCTTCTGGCCGGTCAGCGCCGCCTGCAATACGCCAGCATCGAGCGAATCCGTCTGCAGGGTAAAGGCGGCCGGGCAGGTTCCGGGTTGGTTGCAGCTAAACGGAAATTGCAGCGATCCGCGCATTCCCATCCGTTGGAATCGGAACGAAGCGTTCTGCCATGTAACCTGATCCGGCGACAGGGTGAGGTCCGCCGATGCCACCTCTACCGGCGCCGGAAGAAACGCAGGATGCAGTTCCGCTCCCTGCAAATGGACGGATCCGGTAGTCGCGATACCCGTTCCTCCGGACAGAGGCAGGATCCAATTCCCTTTTGTGGTCACATTGAGATCCGCGCGTCCCTTTGGAGCGACTGCGTTCAGCGCACTTCCGAGAAATCCGAATGAACCGCCACTGCTGATCAGGCGATTGACAGAGGCGGGACCGGCCACATGCATTTCGAACCCCGTCCTCGTAAAGCGCGCATCCAGAGCCAGCGGCTGGGGCTCTCCGAAGGGAATCGCGAGCGTCTGGAGTTGAATTCCGTTCTGCGGCTGGACTTCCGCCGTCCTGCGGCCTCTGGGCGAGGATGGCTGCGGGAATGCTATGAAATGCAACGGGGGCAGAGCGAGCGTGCTCCCCGACCATGACAGCAAAGCCGCAGTCACCGTGGCGTCTCCCGAAAGCAAAGGCTTTTGACCGGTCACCAGGTGGAAGCTACCGTTGATCGTGCCGGCAGTCGTCACATTCTGGGCATGAGGGCGCATCAGCGCCAACGCGGACCAGGCAAACGAGGCAGGTATGCGATTGATCTCTATCTGAACATCGGCGGTTGGAGATGCGAGTCCCTCAGTCGATCCCGTCAGCAAAAAGTGGCCGGATCCTACCGGCCAGAAACAAGTGATGTCGTCCAGGCGCTGCGGAATGCGGCGATAATCGCTCTGGCATGTGGCATCGACATCAATGGTGCTGGCAGGCTGGAACTCCTGGCGGCGCAGATTGGCGAAGCGCAGGCGCGATCGCAGCTGCAGGTCGTTCATGCTGCCGCGAATCGTCGCCGTCGCTGTCAGATCGCCACGCCAGCCGCTGTCTAACCCGGCCAACAGCCGGGTCACCTGCCCCAGTTGTGCTCCTGTCCACGCGGCCTGCAGAGCAACAGGCATTGCGTTGACATCGGAGGCCCGGCGCAGCGAGCCCTCGAGCGACAGCTGTCCGGTATCCGAAAGGTGCAGTTCCAAGTCAGTACGAACGGGCTGCGCCTGCAGCCGCACCCGCCACTCATCGCCGCTGGCCTGCCACATCGAGAATTCAGCGTTCATCAGCGAAAACGGCTTCTTCTCGGTGCCCTCTTTGAAGTCAATACGCGCATCGCTGGCCTCAATGTAAGGGAAGCGCGGATGAGGGCCGCTATGACGCTGCGCCGTCGGCGCATTGGGAATTTGCGAGGCTCGCAGCAACACCGATCCGATACTCCACTGCCCGGCACTGTTCCTCACCAGGTTGACGCTGGCTTCGTCCAGACTGATGCGGCTGACTTCCAGACGCCCACGCCACAACGAGCTGAGCCGCAGCGATGCGACCACAGAGTTGGCGTGCAGGGCGGGCTCATAGCCGAATGCCGGATCTTCTTCGACGGTAAAGTCGGTCATGGATATGCCGGGGGTGGGCAGCAGCCGCAGCTGCATCGATCCAACGTACACGGGGCGTCCCAAGGCGGCCGACATGTTCGCTGTAATAGAGCGCCGATAATGTCCGAGGCTGATGAGCGGCGGCAGGAAGATCGCGACGATCAGCAATGCGATCAGAGCAGCTACCAGCGCCAGGGTCTTCCATCGGGGATGCCGGCGCGGCTCCTCGGTTTCGCTCATCCCCTATTTCACCCGGTGGAAGGTGCGACGCCAGCGGGTTTGGTCGAAGAAATGGATTGCCTCATGCAGGATCCAGCCGACGCGGTCCTGGAGAGAGGTCTTATATTCCTGGTTCTCCGGCGTCTCAAAGGACCAGTAGACAAACAGCGGCCGCCCGACAATATTGGCGCGAGGAACAAAGCCCCAATAGCGGCTGTCGAGGCTCACGGTGCGATTGTCGCCCATGGCAAAATACATGCCTGGCGGCACCGCGAGATCGCCACCGTGGATGAAGGAAGGCAGCGATTCTGTCCACTCCGCCGTCACGTCACTGCTTTCAGAAGGAGACACGGCCGGAAAATCGTCCCGGTAGGGCACGTAGTCTGCATCCGTCGGCTTGCCCGCGTACGGCTCGTCCAGGGCCACACCGTTGCGATACACAATGCCGTCGCGCAGATGAATGCGATCGCCAGGAATGCCAACGACTCGCTTTACGAGGAAGAGGTGCTCACCGTTCGGTTCGACGGTGGGCTTATAGAAGACGATGATGTCGCCGCGGTGAACTGTACGGTAATTCACAAAGGGCGCCCAGGGCGCGGGCGGCGCCAGCGTGATGCGGTCGACCAGCACATGGTCGCCCACCAGCAGCGTCTTCACCATCGAGGAAGAGGGGATGGCGAAGTTCTGAAAAATAAATGTAAGAACGAAGAGTCCGACGGCCAAAACGCCGCAGATCGAAGCAAAGGCTTCGAGCGGGGTTTCTTCGTGCTTGCCTGTTGCTTCTTTCTCCAAAACTTCTGCCATGTGCGATCCGGGTGCCGTCAGCGAACCACGCGCAGAAAGCGATTCCACCGCGCAAAGTCCTCAATCTTGTCCAGCAAATCGTTTTTCTGTCCGAGTTTATCATCCGAGAGACCGGCAAGATCGTTGGCGCCTTTGGGCCGCAGCGAGAAATAAATGACGAAGGGCCTGCCGACAATGTGGTCGCGCGGGACAAATCCCCAGTAGCGGCTGTCGCGGCTGAAATTACGGTTATCGCCCAGCACGAAATACTGGCCCTGGGGAACGACCAGGTCGCCCTCGCGCACCTCACGTCGCATCTGCATCCACCATTGCGAATCGACGCCGGGATCGGTGTAGAGGCGGGTGGGAAAGCTGTCGCGAAAATCATCAGGGTAGGCCGGTTCGAAGATCGCGTAGGGCTCCTGCAAAGGCTGTCCATTCACCCAGGCCAGACCATCTTCCAGATGAACGTGATCGCCCGGCAATCCGATCACCCGCTTTACGACGTGCTCCGGCGGGTCGGGCGGGAAATGAAAGACCACGATATCGCCGCGCTGGATCCTGTGATACGGCAGCAGCCATTGCCACGATCCCGCAGGGGCATACGCCGCCTTATTGACAAGCAGGAAGTCGCCCACCAGCAGTGTGCGCTCCATCGATTTCGAAGGAATGCGGAACGGCTGCACGATAAATGTCAGGATGAACAGCGCGATCACGATGACCGAGAAAAGCGAGCGCACCAGATCCGTAACATTGGGAACGGCTGTCGCGCGCGCCGGACGCGCAGCCAACTCACCCTGAATGGCCGGTGAGCCAGGAATTCCCTGGTCCCGCTCCAGGGGGAGCGAGACCTGCGGCGACTGTTGTGAACCTGCGCTCAATCTGCTTCCTCGGTGCTGCGCAGCTTTTCGATGGCCTGCCGCGCGGCCTCCTGCTCGGCATGCTTTCTGGTTCGGCCGGCCCCCTCGGCCAGCGTTTGTCCGGCAACTCTTGCCTCGACGAAAAATCGCTTACGGTGGTCCGGACCAGTCTCACCCGTCGTGCGGTATTCCGGCTGGCCCTGTTTTCGTGCCTGCAGCAGCTGCTGCAGAGCCGACTTGAAATCCCCTATTTCATCGCCGGTCCGTAACTGCTCGTGCAAAGCAGAGACCCAGGGCTCGATCACCTGTGTCTCGATAACGCGACGGGCGGTTTCCAGTCCGCCATCGAGATAGACGGCACCGACCACCGCTTCCATGGCATTGGCCAGCAGCGCCGATTTCGCGCGTCCTCCGCTTCTTTCCTCACCACGACCCAGCCGCAGATGCGCGCCCAATCCGAGGCTCTCCGCAATGGAGGCCAGGTGCCTGCGGCTCACCAGCGTCGCGCGCAACCGCGTCAGGGCTCCTTCAGGAAGCTCCGGATATCGGCGGTATAAAGAGTCGGCGACGATGAGCCCGACAACCGCATCCCCCAAAAATTCCAGCCTCTCGTTGTCCTGGCTGTTTTGCGCATGGCCGCCGGCTTCGTGGGCCAGAGAACTATGCGTCAGAGCGCGCTCCAGCAGCTCTCTGTGAGCGAAATGATGGTACAGCGCCGCTTCCAGACTGCCCGTCGGTGGCGGCTCTGCGAGTGGAAGCGAGGCAGGTGAAGCGCCGGGATGCTGTGCCGAGGACGCCATGCGGGCTACTGCCTCCATTATTGCAGAGTAGCCGGGCAGTTCTTCGCTCGCGGTGCAGCGGGACAGCTACTGCGGATTGGGATGTATGGGCACTGGCGGAGCTTTCGGCGCATCGTCATCGCCGCCCGCCTGCGCCTGGTGCGGCAGCGCAAAGGGCTGTTTTAAACCTGTCTCCGCAGCCCGTCTGGTATCCGGCTGGCCATCGCGCACCACCAGAGCAGCTTTATATTCCGCGATTGCGTCGTCGCGCTGGTCCTCAACATCGAGAATACGGCCCAGATAAATGTGCGACCACGCCAGGGTTCGCGAGTCTTTCGTCGCCGCCAGCGTCTTGCGAAAGGTCGCCATGGCGTCGTCGATCTTGCCGTTCATGAGATCCACGCGCGCCAGGATGAAATCCGCCCGGCCGGCATCGCCGGTATGCGTGTCGAGAGCCTTCTGCGCCAGCGCGTCGGCGCCCGCAACATCGCCTTTCATCAGCTTCAGTTCGGCCAAATCCAGCCCTTTGGGCGGTTCAGGAGCGCGGCTCATCACCTCGCCTTCGCCCTGCTGGTCGAAGGTGATTTCCTTCGCGCGATGGCTCTCGACGCTGATGTCCATGCCGTAGACCATGGGCCCAATGGCCTCATCCAGGCTCTCCGGGTTCTTCTCGAAGGCCTCCATCTGGTTATAGAAGTATTGCGTCAGCACATAGCCCTGGGTCATGGAATGGTTGACGGCCTGCTGCCGGACCGCAGCGTCCTTCACCAGCGAGACAGCACGTGCGTGCTCGTATGGTTCCGATGCGCTGTGACTCAGGCTCGGCGGAACCTTGACCACCTGAATGCCGGTATCCATGGTGCGTGCCTCGATGGCGCGGATCATGCACTCGATGACCAGCGCGACGAGATCATTCTTGAATTCGAACTCCAGAGGCGCATCCTGCACGGCCTTCAGGATCGGCATCATCCGATCCATGGAAGTCTCGCGCGCGTAGAGCAGAGGCTCGATCTGGTAGTGCAGGTAGGCGTGGCGCACCAACTGCATGTGGATCTGACCGTCTTTGGGCGAGGTCACGACCACATAGTCGGGACCGTAGACCCGTGCGTTGGTCTCCTCGGGGGAAAGCATCGGCTCCAGCACGACCAAAAAGCGACGTCCGCCAGAGGTTGTGGCCGGAATCTTGAGGTAATAGTTCGTCTGCACAATCATGCTGGTCAGCGGGCCGTGCAGACGGTTGGTCTCTTCCTCGTAGGCGGAACGGTTCTCCACCCAGATAACGTGCAGTTCGATAGCCTCAGCGAAGTTCCGCAGCAGGGGCAGGATCTCTTCGACGCCCGACGCATCGGGTGGCAGATCCTGCTCGTCCACGCTGAGCGTCAGATCGGGTGGAGGCGTGAGGTAAAGGGCCAGGGAGACATACTGCGCGAGGTCGCGGGCGGAGTCGCTGAGCCGGTGCTGGTCGATGAAGAGACACAGCTTGTCGCGGTCATCCTGGGCGGCAGGGGACGCCTGGGTCGCCTGGTTAACCTGCTGGCGAACCTTTTTGCGCACCGGGTCGGACTCGTCCAGCCCCTTGTCGTAGCCGCAGGTGTTGAGAGCTACGGCCACATCGAACATGGCCTCGCTGGTTTCGAGGCTGACGGTGGGACCGGCGGGATCGATGAGGGCCGGCGCTTTGGGCGCACTGACCTGCTCCGGCGGACTGGTCATCCGGACGGGCGGTGGCGCGGGAGCGGCGGGGGTTTGCTGAGCCAGGCACGGCGCCGCCAGCAGGGTTCCGGCAACGAGCAGGGACAGCGGTGTGCGACGCAGGCAGGGAGACAACGACATAGGGATTGAACGGGATTTGACTGCCTCTCAGTCTAAGCAACGGTTTCGAGAGGGTCAAACACTGATTCAACGAGGCAGATCCACAGGGACGGAGGATTTCGGGCGTGTCTGGGCTGGCTCGAATCCGAGGGGGGACCCCAGGGTGGTGACTCTGGCAAGTATATGAAAACATGAGCTCCCCGGGGTGTTGGCGGGTTTGACAACCCCACTCACTGGTCCGATCCCGCTCGCCGGCTCCCTTCAGGATGGCGCGAAGGCCGAAGTCCCGGAAGGGGTACCCCCGGGGGTGGCGGCTCCCGTAAGCTGATGAAAACATGCGCCTGGCGGGGCGTTGGCTAGTTCGACAACCCCACTCTTCATCCGATTCCGGTTGGCTCCCGGTTTCGCGCTGTTGGAAGGCTGCGGGTAAGCGTGCCTCGCGCAGGTGAACGGAGGATTCGATTTTCAAAGAGCCGGTAACGACAAGGCCCAGCCGCTGGCGGCTGGGCCTGATTCCCTCACACTACTTCTATTGTAGCGGGAGGAGTCCCGGCAGATGGTGCGGCTCCGGCTGCGATGAGGCTTGCAAGCGCCGCATCATCAGCGGTTTACAGCGGGATTACCAAAGGACTGTTGACAGGGGGCAGCCCTCCGCCCTTTATCTGGCTTTGTCGAGGCGAAAGAGACGGCGATCCCAGCGTACCTCGTACGGCCCGGAGACGGCGATTGCGACGCAGTCGGGGTGGGCCGGATTGATGAGTACGTTGCGCTCCAGACCGCCGCTGGCCAGGCTGGGGACCAGGAGCACAGCCGAGCGGCGCTCCTCGAGCCAGCGGTCGCCGGCGGCACGGCTGGCTCGCTGATCGTCGGCATCCCAGCCGGGGACCTGCTCGGAGGTGATGACTTCCCTGCTGACCGCGTCGGGGATTTCGATTGCGATCCAAGCCTGGGTTTCCGGCACGCGGCCGATGTTGGCGTGCACCAGCACTTCGAGGAGTGCGCCGGCGTAGGTTTCCGAGGTGTAGATGACGGGGTGTCCGGGCGAGTTCCAGCGGCCGCCGACGAGCCTGGCACCGGTTCCATCGAAGATTGGGTGGCGGCGATCGGCGATGCGGAAGGCCCGCATCAGACGGGGATTCCGTAATACAGGCGCTCCAGCAGCTCTTCCGCGCGACGTGCGCCGAGTTCCGTGATCGAGGAATCCAGAGGCGTGCGGCCCCCCAGTTCGGGATGGGGTTGGGTCAGCCACTCGCGGGCATCCGCGCGGCTGCTCCAGGTATGCTCGGCAGCGGCAATGACACGCGCGAGGCGCTCGGTGCGCTCGCTTTCGGCGGGCGACAGACGCGTGCGACGCTTGAAGGTGGCCTCGGGGACGACGCGGAACATAGCGCGGCGCGCTTCGCCGGCGGCGGGATAGATGCGCTCCACGGTACGACGCAGGGCGCGGCGCGGCAGGCCGCGGGAGATAGTTCCTTCGAGATCCCCGATGGAGTGGATGTGGCGGCCGAGGACGGCGGTTCCGCCCATCACTTCGGCAATGTTCTCCGGCAGCACCATGGAGAGGACCTCCATGGATCATTATAGCTCTCTTCGCGGATCAGTTGAGCTGCGAAGAGCTGCTCAGGGTATTCCAGGGAGGCCGGTTCGCTGCGCGGATTTTCCCACGTCGCAGAATCGAGACATGGGGCACCCGACGTCACTCATAAGGAAACCGCCGCAAATATTTCAATTCACGGTGAGGGCAACCGCCGAAGTGGCTGTGATGGTGCCGCTGGCAGCATCGGTCCCGGTAACGGTTACGGTATAGGAGCCCGCCGTGGTCCCGGTACCACCGCCTCCGGTACCACCGCCGCCACCGCCACCACCCCCACTGTAAGCACCGCCTCCGCCACAGCCGATCGAGCCCATTACAACGACGACGGCCAGAAGGCTAAACAGCGTACGCCATGCACGGCGGCGAGCCGGAATCCCAAAGAACAGGACCATGGCCAGAGCAGTTCCTCCCACCGGGGCGAAGAATTTTGTCAGGGGCAGGTAGAGCGCTGCGCTGCTTCCCGTGGTGTTCACGGTAAGGGTGGAAGTCTGCGCGGTGCTGCCGCTGATGGTGAGCGAATTTGCCGAGAACGTGCAGGTGGGTGTATCGGCAGGATTCGTGACGGTTGTGGTTACAGAACAGGTGAGCTTGACCCCTCCGGTGAAGCCGCCGGATGGGGTGACGGTGATGGTTGAACTGTTGGCGGTGGTTGCTCCCGGATTCACGGTGATGTTACCGCTGTTGGTCAGCGCAAAAGAGGGCGTGGACGATGAAGAATTGATGGTCGCAGTCAGGCTGGTGCTGCCGGTGATCTTACCCGTCGCTGCGTCCGATCCGTTGACTGTCACGGTGTAAACGCCGGCGCTGGTGCTGGCGGTCGTTTTAACAGTAACCGTGTCGGTAGCAGCTGTGGTTCCGGAGATACTGGCGGAACTCGAGGACAGGGAGCAGGTGGCCGGACTAGTTGGATTGGTGATGCTGGTTGTTACGGCGCAGGAAAGATTGACCGCGCCAGTAAAGCCGCCGGAGGGCGTGACGGTGATCGTCGAGGTGTTGCCGCTGGTGGCCCCGGCATTCGCGGTGATGTTGCCGCTGTTGGTCAGCGCTATCGACGGGGTGGACGATAAGGGATTGACGGTCGCAGTCAGGCTGGTGCTGCCGGTGATCTTACCCGTTGCCGCGTCCGATCCGTTGACCGTCACGGTGTAAACGCCGGCGCTGGTGCTGGCGGTCGTTTTAACGGTAACTGTGTCGGTGGCGGGCGTAGTACCGGTGATGCTGGCGGAACTCGAGGACAGGGAGCAGGTGGCCGGACTGGTCGGGCTGCCGATGCTGGTGGTTACGGCGCAGGAAAGATTGACCGCACCGGTAAAGCCGCCGGAGGGCGTGACGGTGATCGTCGAGGTGTTGCCGCTGGTTGCTCCGGCATTGGCGACGATGTTGCCGCTGTTGGTCAGCGCTATCGACGGGGTGGACGATAAGGGATTGACGGTCGCAGTCAGGCTGGTGCTGCCGGTGATCATCGCCGTTGCCGCGTCGGATCCACCGATGGTCACGGTGTAGACGCCCGGAGTGGTGCTGCCCGTCGTTTTGACAGTGACGGTGTCGGCGGCGGTTGTTCCGCTGATGTTGACGGAGTTCCTGGCCAGCGAGCAGGTGGCCGGACTGGCCGGGTTGCTGATACTGCTCGTTACCGCGCAGCTGAGGTTGACCGCTCCCGTGAACCCATCGGACGGCGTAATTGTGACAGTGGAAGTGTTGCCTGTCGTTGCGCCCGCATTCACCGATACGTTGCCGCTGTTGGTTAATGCGATGGTCGGAGAGCCGGCAGGGTTAATGGTGGCGGCCAGGCCTGTGCTCCCGGTAATCTTCCCTGTTGCCGCATCCGTTCCGCTGACCGTGGCGGTATAAACGCCGGCACTGGTGCCATTGTTAGTGACGATGCTGAGCGTGTCGTCGACTGGCGCTGTTCCGGTGATGTTGACGGACGTGGAAGTCAAGACGCAGGCGGCCGGGTTGGATGGATTGCTGATCTCCGTGGTTACCTGGCAGGAGAGAGTGACGGCGCCGGTGAAATTGCCGGAGGGCGTAACGGTGATGGTCGTACTATTGCCGGTGGTCGCTCCGGCATTGGCGGTGATATTGCCGCTGTTGCTGAGAGCGATGGCCGTCGTATCCACCGAGAAGCTGATCACATAATCGCTGGCATCGACATTGCTGTCGCTGTCTTCGCAGCGTACGTAGTAGTTATAGCTTTCCCCGTTCCCGAGCCCGGTAACTGACGTGGAGTGAGCTGTCCCCCCGGTGTTGCTGAACGTATTGGTCATCGACGCGTAGGCAACACCCGCGGTTGTGGCATAGCGGCAGGTTGCATTCTCGTCGGTTATCACGCTGAGACTTGCCTGACTGGTCCCCTTCGCCAGAATCCCGGCCGGCAAACCTCCGGTCAGCGCGGGCGGTATGTTGCCGTTGTCCGGTGCCGTCAGCGTTGCATTGGCGGCCAGATCGCTGACCGCACCCGGCAGCCATCCGCTGTTCCACTCGTGGACGCGCGTGGCTCCCGTGATCCAGGTGTGCTCGATGCCGGCAGTGTTCATCTGGTCATTGAGCTGATCCATATCGGCGGTCCAGGCAGCCTGATCGCCGCTGATCCAGAGCCGGTTCTGGGATTGAAAGGGCTGCGCATTGCTCGATACGAGAGCGGGGATATTGTAAGTAGCAAAGTTCGCCTGGGTGCCGAAGTTCTCGGGCAACGCGGAAAAGCCGGTGAGCAGGCTCAGCTGCGCCGGAGAATCCCAGGCCGCGCCGGCATTGAATACCCCGGGGTGCCGCAGCATGAAGAAAAGCACAGCATTTCCCGACTTGCTGAAGCCGATCAGATAGCGCTGCGGAACACTGCTGGTGGGTAAAAACGTATCGCCAAAAGGAACCAGATCATCGATGATGAAGCTCTCCATCCGATGGGTTGGATCGAGCACGTCGTCGCCAAACCAGGGTTCGTAATTGAACGATGGTTCGATCAGCGTCATGTTGTATGTATTCGGGACATCCAGCTGGCGCAGCTGATCGAGACCGTCGCCCCAGGTGGAAGAAGCAGTGTCAACTCCTGCATCAACCGGCAATACAAACAACACGCGGGGCGGCACCCCCGGCGGCGGATTGGTCGGCTGCAAAACACGAATGGTTTGCGGCTGAGAGCCCTGATAGACCGACGTCACGGGGTAATACTTCACGCCGTTGGCGTCGACAGTTGGGCTGCCGACGGTCATGGTGGAAGTGCTCTGGCCCCGCAGCGGCGAAATTCCCAAGGCGAGCAGCAAAAATACAGCAAGAGAAAGAAATCGTGGGCGTCGTACCATCGTGGATTCCGAAAAGGAAGATAGCATGCCGGTGACCTGAAGAACAGAACTAATTAGTTTGGATTACTAATCCCAAAAGTAATAACCGGTAACCAGAGTTCCAGTTACTATATGGCTATCCTCCCCGGCGCCAGGTGAATTTCCCTTTTGTAAGACGGAGTTCCGGGTACGCCTGGTCTTCCGGCGGTGGCTCATGTTGTGCGCAAAGTTATTGATGACCGCGAAACGCGGAGGCCGGCTGACGCACTATAGCTGCGTGGATTGATTCGGCGGCTGCCCTCCAGCTCATCGACGAATCCCGCTGACAAGAAATAAAACTCCCTACAAATTTTCAACGCGCATTCGATCCGAGCTTTCTTAACAGGTCTTTCGATTCCGCCAGCGACTGGTCAGCGTGCACGTGTGTCTGCGCGCAGACAATCGCGGCGGGCGAGTGGATCGATGAACGGGATTCCGGGACCGTCCGCATTACGCGGATGATGAGGAGCCCCGGCACGGGCCATTGCGAATGGAGCACTGCGCGCTGGACGGCGCAGGGCACGACGATGTTTTTCAACGCTTAAGGAGAAATCTCATGAAAGTTCGTCTGACAATTCTCGCGGCCACCCTGATACTCACGAGCGGTTTTGCACAACTGGCGACGGCGCAGGATGCGGTGCGGCAAGTGCGGGGTCCTATCTGGATTTCTGTGCCCGGTTCACCGGCGGCGATGCAGTCCGCCACGATCAAGGCGCCGGCAACTGGATACGTGGTGGTCACGGTCACCGGCACATTCAACTACAGCCATACTTATGGGACGGCGGGCTTCTATTGCCTGCAGCTGTCGCCGATCTCGGGGTATGCCGGGGGATGCGTTCCGGATGCTGGTTCTGATTCCGCGGTACGCGGATATGTGGCAGCGGCGGTGCCGACCACGATCCCGGGCTACGGCTTCGAGCGAGCAGTATTCCATCACCCGCCTGTATGCCGTAACAGCGGGCGGCACTTACAACTTCTATCTGAATGGGTGGGAGACGGGATTGCCGAATACATGGCTGTTCCAGCCGACGATCACGGTTCTGTTTGTACCGGGGGCGCTGGCCGCGTAACCGGATGAAGCTCTCGCTTCGGGCCGCGGCTCTCAGCGGCCGGAGCCCGAAGCGGTGAGCGTTCGCATTGCTGACAGAGGCGTGGAGTTCATTCCACGCGCTCGGTCAGAATGGCGATGCGCCCACCCATCTCCGGTCCGGAAGCTTTCCAGGCTTCTGTGGAGCAACCTGGATGCGCGGAGAGAAAGCGCAGTCCCACGGCATCCAGCAGAGCGATTAACTCGGTCACGGTATACATGCGCAGCGAGGCGGATTTGCTTCCCTGCCCGGACGGTCCGAACCAATACCACGCGGTGTTCACACGACCTGAGAAGGGGTCGAAGGTGGGCTCCTCGATGACCAGCGTTCCATCGGGCAGCCGCTGGGACGGCCGGGCGCCGCGGGAGAAGAAGGCGACGGCTGTATCGCGATGCATGGTCTCGAGGAGGACGCGGCCTCCGGGACGAACCGCCGCACTGAGGGTGCGGAAGATGGCGCGGTCCTCCTCTTCGCTGCCGTAGCCGATGGAAGAGAAGATGTTCATGGCCGCATCGAAGCCGACTTCGGCCAGGGGCTGCCGGAGATCGTGCTTCCGATAGCGAAGGCGCTCGGGAGGCAAATCCCCTCGATCTTTTTCGGCCTGCGCCAGCAGGACCTCGGACTGATCGACGCCGACGACGGTGGCGCCGCGCTGCGCGATGGGCAGCGCGAGGCGCCCGTATCCACAGGGAGCATCGAGGACGCGGCTGCCTTCGTGGAGCGCGAGGAGATCCCAGATCGCCCTCGCCTCGTCTGCGGATTCTGCGGCGCTCTCGCCGCCGCGCCAGATGCGGATGTAATCAGCGTCGAAAAACGTCTTCCACCAGGCGCCCATCGTCGACCCCATCGTGAACAAGGATATTACGCGCGCGATTCTCGACGGGGCTGCTGCCGAGAGAGGAAAGCCAAAGCTTCGCCTTTACAATGCAGAGATCGAGGGACTCTCCAGCACGATGAAACTTCTTCTCGCGCGCGCTTTCGCTGTTTGCCTGATCGCTGCTCTATTCTCTCCCGCCCTTCGTGGCCAGGACGCGGCGCCTGACGACGCGAGCCAGACAGCTCTCATGCTGAAGCATGACGAGCCGGTGCGGGCGCGGCACGCGATGGTGGTCACAGTGCACCACCTGGCCACCGATGCGGGCGTGGAAATCCTGAAGAAGGGCGGCAATGCTGTCGACGCCGCGGTGGCGGTGGGATTTGCGCTGGCCGTCGTGCATCCGATCGCGGGCAATCTGGGTGGCGGCGGTTTCATGCTGATCCACGAGCACGACGGGAAAAACATCTTCATCGATTACCGGGAGAAAGCTCCGCTGGCGGCGACCGCGAACATGTATCTGGATGCGCAGGGAAATGTGATTCCGGATGCCAGCATCGTCGGGTACAAGGCGATCGGCGTGCCCGGCTCGGTGGCGGGGATGGTGCATGCGGAGCAGAAATACGGGCATCTGACGCTCGCGGAGGTGATGGCGCCGGCGATCCGGTTGGCGACGGACGGGTTCGTGCTCACGGAAGAGGAAGCGAGAGAGATGCACGATCCGCTGCTGACGCAGTTCCCTGCCTCGAAGCAAATCTTCCAGCGTGATGGCAATTTCTACAAGACGGGGGAGCTGTTCCGCCAGCCGGAACTGGCGGCGACGCTGCGGAAGATTGCTGCCGATCCGGAAGATTTTTATCGCGGCGCGCTGGCGAAGGAGATTGCGGCGGCGGTTCAGAAGGGCGGCGGGCTGATTACCGCAGAGGATATGGCGCGCTATACGGTGAAGGAGCGCGAGCCGCTGACCGGCATGTACCACGGATATACGGTGGTTAGCGCGCCTCCGCCGTCTTCGGGCGGTGTGGCACTGATCGAAATGCTGAACATCCTGGACGGCTATCCGCTGGCTCCGCTGGGCGATCGCACTGCGCGGGAAATGCACCTGATCGTCGAGGCCTTCCGGCGCGCTTACATGGACCGCTCCGATTATCTGGGCGATCCGGATTACGTGAAGATTCCGGTCGAAGCAATGATCAGCAAGCGCTACGCCGAGGCCTGGAGGGCGAGCATCGAGGCGGACAAGGCGACGCCGTCGAAAGATCTGCAGCGGCCGGCAGGATTTTTGCCACCGCCGCCAACGATGGCCGATGTGCATCAGGAGTCGGTGGACACGACGCACTACTCGGTGATGGACGCGGCGGGTGATGCGGTGGCGGTGACCACGACGCTGAACAACAGCTACGGCGCGGGCGTCACGGTGCCGGGGCTGGGCTTTTTGCTGAACGATGAGATGGATGATTTTGCGTCGAAACAGGGCGTGCCGAATATGTTTGGACTGATTCAGGGGCCGGCGAACGCGATCGCGCCCGGGAAGCGTCCGCTGTCGAGCATGACGCCGACGATTATTTTGCGCGATGGCAAGGTGGCCATGGTGCTGGGATCGCCGGGCGGGGGACGGATCATCACGACGGTGGCGAATATCTTCCTCAGCGTGGCGGATCAGAAGCTGAACATCCAGCAGGCGGTGGATGCTCCGCGCTTTCACCACCAGTATCTGCCGGACGTTCTGTATCTTGAGCCTGGATTTTCGATAGCGGCGCAGGAGGGTTTACGGGGCATGGGATACACGCTCAAGGCCGGCGGGCACTGGAGCGATGGCGAGTGTATTGCTGTCGATCCGGCGACGGGGGAACTGGAGGGCGGCCAGGACCATCGGCACCACTACGGCGAAGCGGCGGGCTATTAGAGGCGCGCCTCAGGCAGGGCTGTCCCGGGGCACGCGGGACCTTCGGACGATTCCCTAAATTTTTTGCTCATATCTTCCGCTGCGGCGCTATGATCATCGCTCGCACACGCGTGCCGGTTCCGCGCTCCGCTCTCAATCGCGCATTTTTCAGGCTGTCTTTTCGCTGTCCGGGCCTATCCGTCTTTTTCGGAGGTGAGGAGCATGTTCGACTGGCGACGGCTGGCACGCAAGCTGGGGGTCGCTCTCAACCTGCGCGATCCACCGAACGTGCCGCCGTATGGATGGTCCTACTTCGATCATCTGGTCTCTCTCTACGTCACGCTGAACCGCTCCGACAGCCGGGCCGATGCGGTGATCAACAAATCTTCGTCGCGGCCGGACGATCTGACGTGGGGCGATATTTTTCTGCTGGAAAACATCATCTTTTCGCTGCAGCCGCCGGAAGTGATCGATCGCAACGCGTGGATTATTCGCGAGCGCTTCCGCGAGATCGCCTGCTCGACGGTCTACGACAAATACGCTGACTCGAATTTCCCCAGAGACACCGATACTCCGGCGAAACTGGCACTGGTCCGGGCCGATCTGACGCGGCTCCTCGACGTTCTGCACTGGTATTACTCGCTGATTCCGATGCGCGAGCGGATGCGGAAATCGCTGACCCTGCGCTGCATCGCTTACGTCGTTTTCTATACGGCGACACTGGCGGTGATCCTTGCTGTCTGCCACCGCTACCGCGCCGAATTTTTCGCCATGATTACAGGGGTCGTCTACTGGGGCATCCTGGGCGGCTTCGTCAGCTCGCAGCGGCGCATGCAGCGTATTCCGAACGATGGCGATCCACTGATCAGCGTCTTCGGGCTGGACAGTGCCGGTTACTACTTGTGGCTCTCGCCTCTGCTCGGGGCCATTTTCGCGGTGGTACTGGCGCTGATGTTTATCGCCGGCATTCTGGAAGGCTCGGTCTTTCCCAAGTTTTATTCGCCCATGGACCACTACGGGCTGACATTCTTCACCTTCACCTGGACGACGCTGCCCACCGCCGGCTCCGAATACGCCAAGCTGTTCGTCTGGGCGTTTCTCGCCGGGTTCGCGGAGCGACTGGTTCCCGACAGTCTCGATCGACTCAGCACCAAGCTCACGCCCAGTCCGGGGAAGAAGCCTCCGCTGCATCCGGACAGCACGATTCGGCCTTCGGCGAGCGGCGGCCCGCGGGCTGCTTCGACCGGCGGCCACGGCACCGGAGAGGAAATCTCGCCGCAGGTAATCGAGACTGTCATGCACACAGGCGAGAAGTCACAGAATGGCGGCGATGAGGAATGTGGGGATAACGAACCGACGAGCTGAAGGCACTCCACGCGGCGGGTGATGTTTATTCTGCCGCATCCTCGCCGATCCTCCAGCGGCTGGTATATTCTCGCGGAAAAGCGCAGGATTCCTGATGGGATTCGTTAGCAGGAGGAATGTATGACAGACCCGACCTGTGACATCGGTCTGATTGGTCTCGCCGTGATGGGCCAGAACTTAGTTCTGAACATGAACGACCACGGGTTCAAGGTGGCCGTCTTCAACCGCACTGTTTCCAAGGTCGATGATTTTCTGACGAACGAGGCGAAGGGGACGCAGGTGGTGGGCGCCCACTCCATCGAGGAGTTTGTGGGACTGCTGAAGCGGCCGCGGCGCGTGATGCTGATGGTGAAGGCGGGCGATACCGTCGATCAGATGATTGAACTTGTGCTGCCGTATCTCCAGCGGGGCGACATCATCATCGACGGCGGCAATTCCCTGTTCACGGATTCGAACCGACGGACGAAGGATCTGGCGGCGAAGGGGATATTGTTTGTCGGGACCGGCGTGTCGGGCGGCGAGGAGGGGGCGCGGTTTGGCCCGTCGATTATGCCGGGAGGCAATCCTGAGGCGTGGCCGCACGTGAAGGAGATTTTCCAGTCGATTGCGGCGAAGGTGGACGAAGGCTCGCAGGCTGCCGGCGCCAATGGCAGCGGCGGAACGCCCTGCTGCGACTGGGTGGGCGACGCGGGCGCCGGACATTACGTGAAGATGGTGCATAACGGCATCGAATACGGCGACATGCAGCTGATCTGCGAGGCCTACGACCTGCTGCAGCACACGCTGGGACTGGGAGCCGATGAACTGGCGGCGATCTTTGCGGAGTGGAACAAGGGCGAACTGGACAGTTTCCTGATCGAAATTTCGTCGCTGATCTTTGCCAAGAAAGATGAGGACGGCACGCCGCTGGTGGATAAGATTCTCGACACAGCCGGACAGAAGGGCACGGGCAAGTGGACGGTAGTGAGCGCGCTGGACCTGGGAATGCCGGTGACGCTGATCGGCGAATCGGTGTTTGCACGGTGCCTTTCGGCGATCAAGGAAGAGCGCGTGGCCGCGTCGAAGATTCTGAAAGGACCGAGCGGCGAGGCCGCTACCGCCGACCGTGAGGGCTTCATCGAAAACGTGCGGCGGGCGCTCTACTGCTCGAAGATCATCTCCTACGCGCAGGGATATATGCTGCTGCGCGAGGCGGCGAAGGAATACGGCTGGAAGGTCAACATGGGCGGGATCGCGCTGATGTGGCGCGGTGGGTGCATCATCCGCAGCCGCTTCCTGGCCAAAATCAAAGAGGCGTACGACAAGCAGCCTGACCTGCAAAATCTGCTCTTCGACAACTTCTTTGCGGGCGTGCTGAACGAGTATCAGGCATCGTGGCGCAAGGCAGTGGTGAAGGCGATTGCACTGGGTGTGCCGGCGCCGGCGTTCTCCACCGCGCTTGCCTTTTATGACGGATACAGGGCGGGCCGGTTGCCGGCGAATCTGCTGCAGGCGCAGCGGGACTTCTTCGGGGCGCACACCTACGAACGAGTGGATCAGCCGCGAGGCAAGTTCTTCCACACCAACTGGACCGGGCGCGGGGGACGCGTATCGTCGAGCACCTATAACGTGTGATGTGGTGATTCTGAAGTTTATTGAGGAATTTGACGAATCGATAGAAGTGGTTCGAACAGCGCCCTTCAGGGGCTAAAAAGCCCCAATTTATTTTCTGTCATTTGCGGCACAGCTAAAGCTGTGCCCCTTCAAAACGGTGAGCCTTTCCGCAAGCTGTGAAGTCGTGTCCTGATACAAAGCGGAAGAACAATCCTTTATCGAACTTGAGACCCGGAACGCCTGAGACAGAATCAGATCGCCATCGGCAGCTGTCCCCACGTGAAGGATGGCTGCCGTATGCCCCCTGGCCCCATCCCTGAAAGCCTGGCGTTTACAGCAGATGCCGCGATGTGCCCTGAACCGGGCGCTGGCGCACTGGTCCGACCACTGACGAATCTTTTTGGCCTGTTCAGGGTCTAAACAAGTGGGAGTAATTAAAAGATATATATGCCAAGGCTAAGAAAAATCACGATAACGGCCATGGCGGCGCTGTTCGCACCGGCCCTTTTTGCCCTGGATGTCTCTACTGCCACCCAGAACGCTCAGCCCCCGAACTCCGCCGTGCCAGGAACCTTGAATTATGTTGAAGGGTCAGCCAGCATGAATGGCCAAACCGTCGGCCAAAATGCTGTAGGATCCGCCACGCTAGAACCGGGACAGGTGATCTCGACGACGAACGGCCGAGTTGAAGTGCTGCTGACTCCCGGCGTCTTCCTGCGCCTCGCGCACAACAGCGCGGTGCAGATGGTTTCGCCTGATCTGACCGACACGGTGGTGAAGGTGGAACACGGCCGCGCCACAGTGGAAGTCGATCAGCTGTTCAAGGAGAACGACATTCACATCGTGGAAGACAACGTGCCTGTCCAGCTCGTGAAAACAGGGCTGTACGAGTTCGATGCCGATCGCGGTGCGGTGCTGGTCTTCAGTGGAGAAGCGGCCGTCCAGAGAACCAACGGGAAATGGGAGACCATCAAGGATCATCATGACGTGAACATCGCCGAAGGCGCCACGATGAAGCCGGCGAAGTTCGATGTCGACCAACAAGAACAGAGCGGACTCTATCGCTGGAGCAGCCTGCGGTCTAATTATCTGGCAGAGTCCAACCAGCAGATGGCCGGCTACTATGGGGCGGGCTATGCGCCTGGATGGTACTGGGATCCGTATTTATACGACTACACGTTCCTCGGGGCCTATCCGTTCATTAGCCCGTTCGGCTGGGGATTCTATCCCTTTGGCTGGGGTGGATATTACGGTGGCGGTTTCTACGGGCGCGGCTTCTACGGCCACGGCTATATCAATCCGCGAGCCGGCGGCTTCGGTCCGTCCCTGCGGGGCGGTGAGGCCTTCCACGGTGGTGGCGGCTTTGGTGGAGGGTTCCACGGCGGCGGCGGATTTGGCGGTGGCGGAGGCGCCCACGGCGGACGCTAAGCTGCACTGCTTCTTTAAAAAAGCCCCATTCCGGATATTCCGGGATGGGGCTTTCCTTTTGGGGAGGACGTTGCCGCTGGCGATGTTTGGCTGCTTACCGTCCTTCACGCAGGCGGGAAGCGAGACGATCCGGGAGGCCAGCGCGAAGGATGCGCTGCTGAGCAGCGTGCACATCGTAGGGCACGCGGTACCAGGTGACCATCCTCTGCGCATCGTCGTAGATGGCAAAGGCAGCGCGCCAGTCGCCGTCGCGAGGCTGGCCTACCGAGCCAGGATTGATGAGGTAGCGCGCACCATCGCGCAGCTGCAGCTCGAAATCCTCCATCTGCGTGGAGGCGGCGCGGGCCAGGCCAAGACGGGCGCCCACGCCGCGCAGCGGGGCGCCGTAGCGGGGCGTCAGGCGAAACCACTCCTCGCCGTTGGTGGCAAATCCGCCCTGGACGTGCGTGTGGCCGAAGAAGGTGATGCGGGACTGGGGTTCCTGCAGTGAGTTCCATGCATCGCGGACGGTGAGAATGTATTCGTCCTCATCGAGCGGCGAACCGTGGACGCAGCTCACCTGAGGCCCGTCGGGCATGATGGGGCCGGCGGCAAGGTGCTGCAGCCAGTCGCGATGCTCGCCGGTCAGAATGCCTTCGGTCCAGCGAGCGGCCCGTTGTGCGACGGGGTTGAAATCCTCAATGCCGGAGAGGCCGCTGCAGGCGCGGTCGTGATTGCCGCGCACGAAGACGCTGCCCAGCTTGCGCGCCTCGTCGACCACTTCATTGGGATTGGCGCCATAGCCCACGATGTCGCCCAGGTTCCAGACCACGTCATGCGCGGGAGCTGCAGCGAGAACGGCCTCCAGGGCCTCCAGATTGGCATGAATATCGGAAAGAAGCAGCGCGCGCATTGAGAATCCGAACCGTCTATCAGTATCTCAGGATTGGATGGAAGCAGCGATTGCCGCGTCTATTTGATCCGCGCCCAGTGTCCCGGGGCTGCCTCCCAAAGAGGAATCGTGCCATATTGGTCCGGATCGCCGTCCGCGGCGCCTGCGGGCTCGACGCGGGAAGCCACAGTCGCGAGGGGCCGCTGCAGATCGGTTCGCATGGTAGGCACCGCGCCGAGCAGGCTGCGGGTGTAGGGATGGAGCGGATCGTGAAAGAGAGCAGCCCGGGGAGCCTCTTCCAGCAGAAGGCCGTGCCGCATGACGGCGACGCGGTCTGCTACCTGGGACACCACGGCCAAATCGTGTGAGATAAACAGCATCGATAGCCCGAAGCGTTCACGCAGGCCGGCCAGCAGGTCCAGGATCTGCGCCTGGACGGTGACATCGAGCGCGGTAGTGGGTTCATCGGCGATCAGCAGACGCGGGCGGTTGGCGATGGCCATGGCAATGAGAATGCGCTGCCGCTGTCCGCCGGAAAACTGATGCGGGTAATCGTCGCAGCGACGGGCGGGATCCGGCAGGGCCACGGCTTGCATGGCGTCGAGGACATGCTCCCGCACCTGGCGCCGCGAGAGGTCGCGTTGATGCTCGTGCACGGCTTCGGCGATCTGGCGGCCAACCGGCATCACCGGATTGAGCGCGGTCATGGGCTCCTGGAAGATCATCGCGATGTCGCGGCCGCGGAGACGCCGCATGACCTCAGGCGGAAGCGCCAGCAGGTCGCGGCCCTCAAACTCGATGCGACCGGTGATCGACGCCGCATCTCCGAGCAGCCGCAGGATGGCCAGCGAAGTGACGGATTTTCCCGAACCGGATTCGCCGACGAGCCCCAGCGATTCGCCCGGCTCGATTTGAAGAGAGAGATCGCGCACGGCGACGGTCGAGCCGAAGCGGATGGTCAGATTGTCGATACGGAGCAGAGACACGGAGTGACGCACCCGTAATGGAAATGAGGAATGGGAATCCAGCAGAGAAAAGCAAAAAGGAAGCGGGCGTCCGCTTCCTTTTTGCACGACGTGACAGAACCTACTTCTTGGGCGGCGCGATCGAGTCCTTCGCCGACTTGGCGACGCGGAACTTCACCACAGTCTTCGCCTTGATCTTGATCTGCTCGCCGGTCTGCGGATTGCGGCCAATGCGGGCCTTCCGCTCCGCCTTCACCAGGCGTCCCAGGCCAGGAATGACAAACACGCCATTCTTCTTGGTCTCTTTAACCGCGGTCTCGGCGAGAAGGTCCAAATACGCCGCCGACTGTTTGTTCGTGAGTTCCAGCTTCTCCGCCAACTGCCGCACCAAAGCTGTCTTGGTCATCGTTGTTGCCATTGAGTATTCCTCCTTGATTGCTTTTTGAGGCCGCCGGGAGTCTGCCCGGCCATGCCTTCCGTACCGCTTCAATATGCGCTGAGAGCCAGTATTGACGCGGGTCCGAAAGAACCTGCCGCCGTTTACCTTGCGGCTTTCGCAAACGTTTGTCAATGGCAAAAGTGCCGTTTCCACAGGTTTTTTGCGGTTTTTCCTGGCTTTTCTCTGGAAAACCCCATTTTTACGCGGTTTTCGAGCACCAATTGCGCACTGGAGCCCGTCAATTGCGCGTTTCCGGACACTTTCCGGATGCGCGCAGGAACGGCTCTCCGCCGCTCCGGAAGCCTATTTCCGCGGCAGCAGGGCGTTCATGACGGGACGACGCGGCTCCGCAGGCGCGAGCGGCGCGTTGAGGAAATCCACGAGCGGCGCGGCCAGGCGGAAACGCCTCTCCACCAGTGCAGCGAGATTCGCCTGCAACGCGGTTTCGGCGGGCAGGTGCGCGGTAACGCCCCACTGGCGCCACTTGATCCACTCGATAGCCGGATGCTCCACGGGAAAACCTTTCGGCGGCCGCGCCAGCGCCATGGGATCGTGCAGCTGGAATGCGCGCCGCAATTTCTTATCCTCGATCAATGTTTTCCATTCCTCATGCCTCTCCAGCAAATGACGCCGGATGGCCAGCAACTGCTCCTTCTCCGGCATATAGACACCAGCGGCAATGACGAGTTCCGTGCTGCCCACGTGCATGTAGTAGCCGCCGCCGGAGGTTTTCTCGAGCCCGTTGCGCGACCACCATGCGCCGAGGTGCGTTTTGTACGGCGTCTTGTCGGCGGAGAAGCGGGTGTCGCGGTAGATGCGGAAGAGGCACCTGGCGGCGGGGCGCACGTGCGCAGGCGCATAGTCCATCATGCCCTCGGTGATCCGCTCGATCAGCGCCAGCATCGGCGCCTTCAGTTCGCGCTCGAAAATGTCTCGCCGCGCCTCAAACCACTCGCGCTGGTTGTTCCGCTTCAACCCGCGGAGAAATCGCAGCGCCTCCTCGCTGAAACCTGTGTGGGTGGCCACCGGCCCATTTTACGCGCCCATCGTGGATCGCGGCGCGGCCGATTCCAGTTGCTCCGGAAGACCCTGGACCGTCAAACTGAGGTATGCGCTGTTATCTGGTTCTGGCATGGCTGCTCGGCGTCGCGGGCGCGTGCAGCGGAGTTTGTGCCGGGCAGTTTACCGGCGGCCATCATCGGCTGTCGCCGAATGAGGCGCGGCAGATTGCCATGCTGGTAGCGCGCCACGATCAGATTGATTTGCGCGACACACACATCGAGCTGAACAGCATGGATCTGAGCGCCGATTTTATTCCCGGCTATTCGAGCTTCATCCTGATTCGCGAAAGCACCACGCCCGGGCCGGATGAGACGCTGCATCGCTATGCCATCAACCGGCGTACCGGCGACGTGTGGGAGATGACGCAGTGCACGCATTACGACTTCCCTGCCCTGACGCGCATGCGGCGTGAGCTGGCCGGGGCGGCGGCCACCGCGTCTTCGGAAGTGTCGGCGCAAAGCCGGCAGCTCGGTTGCTCCAGGCAGAAGAGCGCGCCGTCGTTATAACGCGCCTGGACGCCGCTTATCCAGCGACGCCGGGCGAGCCAATCTGGCGAACCACGCGCCATGCGTAGTGGAATCCCGAAAGAACGGTGAGGCCCACGGTGGCCGAAAGTGCCCAGTGGCGCAGCAGGAGCACCCATTGGGGCGAGAAGAAGCGGCTGAGCAGCACGGCGGCGAGAGCGAGAATCTGCGCCACGGTGTTGCCCTTGCCGAAGATGCTCGGCTTGAAGTTGCGGATGGAGGTGGTGGCGTAAAGGATGGCCGCCACCACCATGATGCCCAGATCGCGGGCGAAGACCAGCACCGTGACTTTGCGCGAGATGAGCGCCTCATGGTGGAGCACCAGGAACAGGGTGCTCAGCAGCAGCTTGTCGACGACCGGATCGAGATACTGACCGAGCAGCGTGCGCTGATGAAGGATGCGCGCAAGCAGCCCATCAAGGGCGTCGGTCACGCCGGCCAGGACAAACAGGCCGAAGGCAAGCTGAAAATGACCGTCCAGAATCGCCAACACGAGGAACGGCACGATGCACAGGCGGAGAAATGTCAGCAGGTTGGGAGTCGCCCGAAGATCGTTCATCGAGTCAGTTTCCCCGGCTCCCGCCGGGAAGGTTTGCGGTGTTCACGAAGACTTCATACTACAGCAGCGGCTCCGAAATTCCCACGGGTGCGGGTGAGCCGCCGAGGGCGTGGTTACGCCGCGTTGCCGCATCCGCCGGCTGCCATTTTCGACGAGCGCCGGTGCTGGTATTATGGGCAAAGGCGGTTCCCGCCCGCGTAGGCGCGTAGCTCAGTTGGTTAGAGCGCTACCTTGACACGGTAGAGGTCAGGAGTTCGAGTCTCCTCGTGCCTACCATTCCTAAACAATTTGCGGCATTAGCGCTTCCGCTGCAGGCGGATTGTGTCGTAACCCCTGTTTGCAGGCCGTCTTTCCCTGCCTCCGTCGCTGCGTTTGTTTCGGACGGTCGATAATCTGCATCTTCGGCCCAGGTTAGCTTCCTGCTCAAGTCCATGGGTTGCTCCGATTCTCGATGCTTCGAACCGCATTCTCCTGGATGTTCGAAGATCGGGCGGTTCCGGGAGGCATGATGCCCACCACCGTGAACGGTATGCCACTCAGCGGGAGCTTGCGTCGCGGGATGTACCACCTCGTTGCTGCGATCGAACTCATGGCCCATTTCTGGGTGCAGGCCCCGCACATCGAAAGATCCGGCGGTAATCTCGGAGCCGTTGAATATCTCCGGCCAGTCGCCCCACCCGAAAGCTGCATAGCAGCGTCTCTGGTATCCCTCCCAGGTGAGGCTTGGCCCATACTGATCAACGTGTTCGAGAATGGTTCAAATTAATTCACTATACTTCTTGACAGTTCCAAAAAATGCGCAGTACACTCCACGGCTAGGTTTCGGCATAACAGGATTACCGCGTTCGCTCCGCGACCGACGCCGAAACCTCGTCCGTCGGTCCGGGCCAGGTTCGAGCGTTTTTGGAGGCTGTCGGTATGAATCCACATGCCCAGAAGGGCTGCCATGCGGCCACAATCAGATTTGCGGCGGTTCAATGTTTGCAGAAATACGTCGTTGACAATAGGGCCCCGGCAGCGCCCGACGAGCGGCCTCCACACGCGAACCGGGCACGAATGCGGTCTGCCTTCGCCTGGCGCGGCATGGCGCGTGGCCTTCTGTTGCTGACGATGCTTCCACTTGCTGCCGGAATCAGTGCGCATGCTCAGGCGACGGAGTTTGGCGCGCTCAACGGCACTGTGGCCGATCAGCAGGGGCGTCCCATTCCAGGGGCTCATGTGACCGCGATCAACACCGCGACGAGCGTAGCCCAAACAGCGCTTACTAACTCCGATGGACAATACCGCATTTTCAACCTGCTGCCTGCCTGGTACAGCCTCAGGATGGATGCTCCGGGATTTAAGACCGTCACCATTGAGCCATTCAAACTGGACGTCGGCCAGACCCTGACGCAAAATGCCACGCTTCCGGTAGGCACCGTATCGGAGCAGGTTCGGGTCAGCGCACAGGGACAACTTCTGGAGACAACAACCGTCGGGGTCTCGACCACGATCGAGAGTCAGGAGATCAATGATCTTCCCCTCAACGGACGTAACTACACATCTCTGATCGGGCTGACGCCGGGCGCCGATGGTACGCGGATCAACGGCCAATGGAGCGACGGGAATCGCTACGTCCTGGACGGCGCCAACAATACCACGCTGCTGGGGGCGTCCAGCGCCTATGTTCCCAATCTGGATCTGATCCAGGAATTCTCCATCGATTCGCACAGCACCAAAGCCGACGAGGGCGGATTCCTCGGGGCAACGGTAAGTGCGGCGACCAAAACCGGCACCAATGAATTTCACGGTGATGCCTGGGAGTTCGGGCGCAACAACGAATTTGTGGCCCGCAACCCGATTAACGATCCACCCGGCATTCCCTTCCCTCCGTATCATCTCAACCAGTACGGAGCTACGATTGGCGGACCGGTTCTGCTGCCCAAACTTTACAACGGGCATAACAGGACTTTTTTCTTCTTCGGCTACCAGCGCTATACAGTTACTCAACAGGGCTATAACTACTCGCGCGTCCCGACTGCAAATGAACTGAACGGCGACTTCACCGACTCGCTCTTCTTCCTGGCCTCTCCTAACCAGGTACATCTCTACGATCCCGCTACCACCACCAACGGGGCCAATCCCACCAGGCAGCCGTTTCCCAACGATGTCATTCCCTCAGACAGGATCGACCCGCTGGTGCAGTCGTACCTGAAGTATGTGCTGCCTGTGCCAAACTTCACGCCGAATGCGAATTTTCCCACGGATAATCGCCTGGATCTGTTCCCCAACCCGACTACGAGCAACGACTATTCAGTCCGGATCGATCACTCCCTGGGCGGCCGCGACAAAATCTGGGGCCGTTATTCTCAGGTGCAGAACTCGACGACCAGCTACGTGACCCAGCCGATCTCTCAGATACAGACCATGAACCGGAAAAACCTTGCTCTGGACTGGGTGCATGTTTTCAATCCGAAACTGTTTGTTGAATCGAACTATTCGTATCAGCAGTTTCCACTTGGGATTGATAACGGCTTTCCGGGGGGCGCGACCCAGGCCCTTACCGGGATCGGGTTCAATGCGGCGCAGATCGCCGCCTATGGATTGCCGGACATGTTCGGGACCAATGTTGCGACTCCCTACCTGATCGGCCATTACGAGCAGGGCCAGCATTCTCCGTTTTCTCTGAATGAATCGCTCTCGTGGACCCGGGGCCGGCACAGCTTTAAATTCGGAGCGAGTTTCTCGCACAAAAACTACGCGAACGTCGCTCTGGGCCACCATTACACCTTCAGTCAGATACCCACCGAAGATCCGAACCAGTCAGACCCCGGTGCCGCGAATACCGGCCTGGGACTGGCCTCTGCCCTGCTGGGTTTGCCGTCCAGTGTCTCTCTTTACCAGGGTAACTACACCGAGGCCTATAACAACTGGGCTATCTATGCCGAGGATGAGTGGAAGATCAAGCCCAATCTGACCATCGATGCAGGGCTTCGCTACGATGCCTTTCCGCCGCCGAATTTCACCCAGGGCATTATCAACGACTGGGATGCAAATAACGGCATCTGGTATATCGGCGGCGGCAAGACTCCTCCGCCATGCAGCAGCAGTCCCGTGGCTCCGTGCATTCCCGGAGACGGAACCATCGCCGATCTGCCCGACGGCAACATGATCCAGGTGGCGCAGTACGCAGGCATCATGCACCCCATTTACGACAACTGGGGGCCAAGGCTTGGTGTTGCCTGGAATGTGCGGAAGAACACGGTTGTCAGCGGAGGGTACGGCATCTACTTCGATCCCGAATCGAATGCCACCCAGGAAAGTCAAAACACCTTTGGCAGCTGGCCTTCCAGCACCAATCTCAATCTCAACTACAACACCATTGGTTCGGCGGCGACAACGATCAATCAGGTTGACGGCCTATCGCTCTCTCCGGAGACCGCGGGCGTCCCCTGGGGCACCCAGGGTTACTTCTGGAATCCTTCCAAGAAAGACCCGCTGTCGCAGGAGTGGAACGTAGCGGTCCAGCAGCAGTGGACGAAGAACCTCGTCTCGACTATTTCTTACGTGGGCAGCCGCGGCTCCCGTCTGGATATGACTCTGGACGCAAATACCGCGCAAAGTCCCGGACCTGGAGACGCCACCATCGTCAATTCGCGCAGGCTGTGGCCGTTCTACGGAACAGATACTCGCTACGGAACCGATCTCGGCCGCTCCAGGTACGACGCTCTCCAGGTGAAGGTGAACAAGCGCTACGGGAATGGCGTTTCCCTGCTCTTTTCTTACACCTTCGCCAAAACGATGGATAACAACACCGATTCCTGGTATTCAGGAAGCCCGGAGAATTCCTACGATGTGAACGCGGACTGGGGTCTGTCGGATGCGGATCGCCGGCAGATACTCTCCACCGCCGCTATTTATGAGCTACCCTTCGGCAAAGGCAAGATGTGGTTGCAGAACGGAATTCCCGCGGCAGTGCTGGGCAACTGGCAATTCAACATCATCGCGCAGACTGAGTCGGGATACCCGGTCGCGCTTGTGGCGACAGGAGACCCGGCGAATATCGGCAACACCCAATATAACTACGACCGGCCCAACCTTATAGGCAACCCTCGTGTCGGCCACCCCAGCGATTCGGCCTGGCTGAACACGGCCGCGTTCCAGCAGCCGGCGTATGCGTACGGGAATGCTCCCCGCGGGCTGATCCGCAATCCGAATTATCAGAACGCGGATATGTCGGTATTCAAGAACATTCCCATTCCATCCGCCGATCATCAGTTGTCGCTTCAGCTTCGTTTTGAAGCATTCAATGCACTGAACCTGATTACCCGGGGCAACGTGGACGGAACCTTCACCGACAATCCGACCTTCGGCCAGATTCACAGCATCGGGAGTACTCCGCGGCAGCTGCAATTTGCCGGAAAGATCTATTTCTGATGCACCAGTGCGGAGAGGCGAGCGATTGTGCGCGTTTCTCCGCAACGCTGCTGCCGTTGAACCCGGAAGCACCGCAATGTCTTCCCGATTCCAGCTGAGGGGCACGTTCGCACTTTATGTCTTGTTCACATGCCGGAATACTTGCCGCTGTTTTGCTTTTCCTTTCAGGCAATCCCATCATATTGAGCGAGGCCTGCGCTCAGGAGCAAGCGATCCCTCAAAGCGGCGCAGTCCCGCTTCCCATCAATCCCAGCGAGGTGAACGCGCTCAAAGCCAATGTGGCTGCGCGTAGTGCGTCCACACAGGAGAGCGAACCACGAGGGGTTTGGATACAGAACTGGAATGATCCGCAACAATCCTTCGCGTGGAAGATCGCTGTTCCCCGGGCGGACGACTACTTTGTCGATGTGCTTGTGAGTGGAAATCCCGGCAGCAAAATCGAGGTTGCAGGCCCGGAGAACGAAGTAAGCATCGCCATACCGGAGGGGAACGACCACTGGGGAAATAACTGGAACAAGATCGATATTCCGGGCTGGTTGAAGTTGCCAAAAGGAATCTCGACAGTTACAGTCCGCAGCCCTGGGCCGGCGGGAATCACAACCAACAGAAACCGTTACCAGGGAATGGCTCTCCTCTCGGTTGAGCTGATCGCTCGCAGCCAGAAATCCGCGATCGAAGAGCGACTTCACCATTTGCGCTCCAGTGCGCAATGGCTGGCCCGGGCCCAATATGGATTGATGTTTCAATGGGGCGAGTGGGGCTATCCCGAACATGGCGAAGGCAAGCCGTGGCCAAAGATGATCGACGACTTCAATGTGGAGAAGTTCGCCGATATGGTGCAGAGTACCGGAGCGGGTTACGTGATCTGGTCCGCCACCTGGCGAAGCTATTATTTTCCCGCCCCCATTCGGGCCATTGAGCAAATCATGCCCGGCCGGACCTCAAGGCGCGACCTGATCGGCGAGATAGCGGACGCGCTCAACCGGCGCGGTATCAAACTGATGCTCTACTACCATTGCGGCTACGGCGATCGGGAGTGGGAGACGCGTAACTTCGGAACGACCGATCCGAATCAGACAGGAACCGACGCGCTCTTCAGGAAAAACTGGATTGCCATCATCACCGAGGTTGGCGAACGTTATGGGGACCGGTTGGCGGGCTGGTTTATCGATGAGGGCTGGTATCCCTCGCCATTCGAAGAGCAGGACAGGGCACTGAAGGCGGGCTATCCGGCGAGGATCGTTTCGTTCAATGACTGGATCAGGCCGCGGCTGACCGACTTTCAGGATGTAGAGTTCGGAGAGGCCTTTGACGGTCTCAATCATGGAGCGGGACAGTTGTTCCCCGACGGGCCGCCCGCTGGCGGTGATGGAATTTACGTGACCGGTCCGCACAAGGGGCTGCAGGCTCACGGCATGTTCATCCTCGATGGGGCCGATTACGGTCCGGAGTGGGGCATCTGGCGGCCGGATACCGGGATTGCGAAGCCGAGATATACTTCCGCGCAAATTGTGAGTATGGCGGAGGGCGCCAGAGCCCGTCATGTGGCGCTGACCTTCAACCTGCTGATGTACGAAGACGGCACCGTCTCCGAGGATTCGCTCGCCGCAGTACGGCTCTTCGGGAAGGCTGTTCGTGAAAAATAATCAGTGCGCGACGCAGCGGCCGGGGAGGCCCGATCTCTGCTTCTCCAGGAGCCTGATGCGGCGCGCCCGCTCTAATTGCTTGTGCAGCGTCGCCCTGAAATCGCGAATCGCTCCCGGAGGAAGAATCACGACATGACGATTGTCAGAATTGCTCCCTTGCTTCTCGCGTTCTTTGTTATCTGCACCAACTCTCCAGCTTCCGCCGAAGCGGACCAGCAAGCCAGCCCAGACATCGCTTACAAGAGCCGCACCGTCCTTGTGGGCACCAACGCTTCGATCACAGGCGCCATCCGGCAAATCGACATGGGCCCCGGCAAAATCGGATGGATCCAGGGCTGGCGCGGTGGCGAAGATGCGGTTACCTGGAAAGTTGCGGTCGAACGCACTGGAGACTACAAAGTGTCGGCGATTCTCGAAAGCAGCGGCGATAACTGCTCCATTAAAGTAACGATCGACAGTCACGCGTTTAGCACAGCCTGCGGGGATGTGGGCTGGAATCGGGTCACGGCCGGAACCGTGCACCTCACGGCCGGAAGCCATACCGTTGTTGTGACGTCCGATGGAGCAAAGCCTCCCGCCAAATTCTTTTCACTCGAGTTCATCAGGCCAAAAGTCGAAGCCAAACTGGCGGCCATTGCGCGAAAACAGAGGCCCAGCACCCAATGGATGGTCAATTCCAGCTACGGCCTGATGTTTCACTGGACCAGCCAGAGCATGCCGCGCGAAGGACCACCCAGGAGCTATTGTGATGCGGTTCGCGATTTCGACGCGCATCGATTTGCCGACATGGTGTCTGCGGCCGGAGCCGGTTTCGTGGTCTTCACCACCTCTCATGCGGGGTTCTATTTTCCTGGTCCAAATCCGGTGATCGACCGCGTGCTCCCTGGACGAACCTGCCCGCGCGACCTGGTCGGCGATCTCGCTGATGCGCTCGACGAACATCACATCCGGCTTGAACTTTATCTCAACCCTGGCCACGACGATGCTCCATGGTGGCAACGAACCCACTTCAACGACCCGGACAAGACGGCGTATTTTCAGCTGTGGCGGGAAATGGTCGCGCAGATCGGAAAGCAATACGGAGCGAAGCTCGCCGGCTTTTGGTTTGACGATGCGGCTTTCACCTATTATCCGTTCAACCCTTCATGGCAGGAACTCGCCGCAGCGGCCAGGACCGGCAATCCGGACCGGCTGCTCACCTTCAACAGTTGGATCCTTCCCAGACTAAGTAACTTCTACGATGTCTACGGCGGAGAAAACGCCTGGTGGGAACCACAGTACGAAGATCACGAAGAACTCCCTGTCGGCGGTTCAGGCCGGTATACCGGAGGTCCGCAGCAGGGCCTGCAGGCGGAGATCGCTGTGCTCATCAACGACGACTGGGGGCATTTCAAGCTCAACCAGCCCATCGCGGCACCCAGAATGACGGCTGACGTTATTCTTCCGAAGATGAAGGACGCCATCAGCCGTGGTGAGGCTCCACTGCTGGACGTGGAGATTTATCAGGACGGGACCATCTCTCCGGATACCTTCCGCCTTTTGCAAACTATTCGGGAGGCTCTGAAGCCTCGATCTGCCTCGGCGCGGTCACCAACCGAATGAAAAGGGCCGGGGGCCATGCTTGCCGGTCAGCCCGAATTAATCATTGGCTTCGTCGTGGCCACGTGCAAGGGCCAGACGAAATCCTCAGTTTGCGGCGAACCCATTGTTGGCCCTGGTGATGATCCTGACGCCGGCCTGGCGATCGGTCGCTGGCCCTGGTCCCGTAAAGGGGTCCCGCCATAACGCTGCTCAGCGCGAGCGCCAATCGCCACACCGATGAGCATTACGCGCAAACCCTCGCGCAACGCCAGCCGCAGCACCATAGGACAGTCTCCGCCCATGGTTATGCGAATCGCTGTTTCTGTTCGGCGGCTCACCGTGAAGGGACATCACTCCGAAGATCGACTCGCAGAAAGCTCCAGCGATGATGCCCTCCTCCGTCTGTGCCGCGATCAGCGCATGCAGGCCCGATCTCGTTCGACCACTCGCTCGCCAGCGTGTGGCCGCGCAGCCATCCACTCCAGATTCCGTAATTTGCGTAATCCTTATCCCTGCTCCCCGCGTTCCTG
This sequence comes from uncultured Acidobacteriota bacterium, assembly GCA_963825195.1. Taxonomy (GTDB): domain Bacteria; phylum Acidobacteriota; class Terriglobia; order Terriglobales; family Acidobacteriaceae; genus Palsa-343. The sequence goes on along the minus strand of CAWGSD010000001.1, from coordinate 1,162,744 downwards.
CTAACTCCTCATAACTTGACTTTCATCGTGCAGAAAAAGTAATCTCCGCCGGCCATCACTCGCCCCACCCAATCGATCCCGATTACTCCATCAGCTGCCGGATATAAGCCTCGTCCTGCGCATTCGCTAAGTCAGTCGTATCTCCCAGCACATACCGGTATTCATACTGCGGCCCCTGGGGAACCACACGTCGCATCCAGTTCGTCGGATCGGTCCACACCACCTGTCGCGGCGCAATCGCCTTCACCAGGTCGCTCAAGTCCCAGCGCAGCACAAACTCCGGAATCACCGCGTCCCACAAATCCGCCGTCATCGTGTTGTTCAGCGACGCGCGCAGGCTATAGGGCGTCCTGTCGATCCACAGCTTTTCTATTCGCGGATCAGCGGCGGCGGCCAGCAGCAGCCAGATGCCGTCGACGCCCCGCGCTGCAGCCCGAATCGCATGCCCATCCACGTCCGGCCGCGCACTCAGCAGGTCCACTCCCCGCAGAATGTCGTGCGCCCGCAGCGCCGGCAGGTTTTTGCCAATCATGTTCGCCTGTAAATTTGTCGCCCAGTCCCCGGTAAAGGGCCCCGCTTCGTTCTTCAGCAGCGAGCTGCGCGGCTCCATGTAGAGGACCACCCGCCCCTGCTTCGCCATCTCCGCGGCCATCGCGCTGGTCGACATCATGCCCCACTGGTTCGGCCCGTTCACCATCAGCACTGCGGGCTTTCGCCCTGAGGGCAGCGGCAGATACAGCGTCGCGTCCAGCCAGATCCCCGGCTCGCTGAGGAATTGTATGTGGTCCTGCCGGAAATCCGCGCCGTTCGTCTGCTCCAGAACCTTCACCTCCGGCGCCGCGCCGTCGCTGGGAATCTTCAAGGTGCGTAGCTCTGCCTGTAACTCCGCAACCGAGCCCTCATGCTCCCGCGCGCGCAAATCGGACGCAAGAATCTGATACAGCTTGCGGCTCCCCGGCTCGTCTTCCACGTTGCCAGTTCGCGTTACCTGGAGTTCGCTGTTGCTGTACATCTTCACCGGCTGCTCATGCGCATCGCCCTGCCCATCTTTGAGCCAGCGAATCATCCACCCATATGCGGCTTCCCGGCTCACCAGCGGCATGCCGTGCGACCCCGGCCCTACCAGGAAACTCACTTTGTCCTGCACTCCGTACAGCCCGTACCACTGCCGGGCCTCCTCATACACCTGGCGCACGCCCTCCTTGCTGAAGTGGTATTCATCATGTTCCGTCGCCTGAATCAGCCATGGCGTCGGAGCCGACAGTTCCACGAAATCCGCCGTGTCGAGGCCGCTGGCCAGCAGGTGCGGAAAAACCATCTCCGCATCTGGGCCGAACGTCGCAAACAGCAGCCGGAACGAGCTGGGATAGCATGCCGGCACCACCGCCTTCAGCCTGGGATCGAGCCCGCCGGCAAAGGTCGTCAGCGCGCCGCCTCCCGAGCACCCCATCGCCCCGATGCGCGACGCATCCACATCGCGCCGGCTCTCGAGATAGTCCACCGCCCGCTTCGCGTCCCATATAAAGTACCTGGACAGCCCCTGGCCCAGTAACTCCGTCTGCGAAGCCATCTGAATGTGCTCCGGCACCGACCAACCGGCCAGCGGAGCAGCCATCTGCGCACTGTAAGTCTGTTCCCGCTCGCCCTGTCCCAGCGGATCGAAACACAGAACCACAAACCCCTTCATGGCCAGGTTCGCCGCCATCCGCTGATTCTCGGGCTTGCCTTCCTGCGTATGTCCCGACTGCATCAGCACCGCGGGATAACGTCCTGGCTGGTTCGGGCGATAAACATTCCCAGTAACATAGAAGCCGGGCAGGCTCTCGAAAATAACTTTCTCAATCGTGTAAGAGTCGTTGTGCAGCTCTCCTGTAACTCAAGCCTTCAGCGGTCCGTCATAGTCAGGCAGTCCGCCGATATCTTCGAGTAACTTCTCCCGAACCGCCCGCTTTCTCGCGTCTGCCTCCGCCACGCTGTGGATTGCCGCAATCGCCTCTGCGCGTCCGTCTAGCTCCTGCTGCGCAATCGCGTTCATCCACGGCAGCAGAAAATCTTCGGGCGCACTTTGCGCTGGCAACGAGGTCCCCCCACAAAACCAGGAGCACAGTCCCAGAACGGCCACACGACTGAGTTGTTTCACGTCATGTCCTCCACGGAGCTAAATCAGCCGCAGCAAACCCCATACTCCGGCCACCAGTGCCACCACCAGAAACCATCCAAGTGCCAGGCCCTTTACATCGACGCGGTAAGCCGTCAGGAAGCTCGTTCCGCACGCTCCGCGTCGCAGGTTCAGAAGATTAACCAGCAACAGCTGCTCTCCCCGCTCCGCATTTTCCCGGTTCAACGCGTCGCCCCCGCAAACCTGATCCGCAACACCCGCCGTCTGGCCCGCCGTTTCCGCCGCAAGAACATCCGTTGGCGTCTGCAGCCGCTGGAAGAACATCGCCAGCGCCCGCTCCGGTTCGGGCGGCGTCAGCAGGCTCACCACAATCAGCGCCGACACGCCCGCCAGAAATGCGGCCATAAAAATCCCCGGGCTCCAGTAGTCGAACCGCTGCTTCTCGACATGGCAAAGCAGAAAATTTGTTCCCAGCGACACCAGCAGGCTCGCAACCGCCCCCCACCGATTCGCCCGTCGCCAGATGATCCCACCCACAAGGCAGATCCCCATGAACGTCGCCATGCTCTCCGTCAACAAAAACGAATAGAGCACCCGCTTCACCAGGAACAGGCCATAGAGAACGCCGGCCAGCGTGATCATCAGTCCGCTCGCCCGGCCGACCCACAGATAGTGCCGGTCCGGCCTTCCCGGCACCAGCTGCGTGCGATAGAAACCCTGGGTAAACAGCGCGCCGGAATCCACCAGGAACGCAGCGCAGGTCGACATCGTGGCCGCCAGCACGCAGGCAATCAGCAGTCCCCGCGCACCCGAGAACAGCACGTGCCCGCAGATAAATCCAAAAGCGTCTTCGGGATCAGCCAGCGCGGTCCTGCCAAAAACCCCTGCGGCCACCATCACCGTCGCCATCAGCCCCAGCACCGCCCACCCCACCGTGCAAACGCGCTTGATGTAGTTGCCGTAAAAAAAACCCACCCGGCACGCCTGCTCGTTCTTCCCCGTCGCCACCGCCGCCGCAATATGCGGCTGCGCAATGATCCCGATCAGGCCGTTCACCGTCAGCACCACAATTGCCTCAATCCCGATCCCGTGCGGCGTCGCCATCGACAGCCGCGCCGGCGCGAGAAAGTGCCGCATCCCCGCCGCACCTCCCACCGCGCCCCATCCCAGCGGGATCAGCAGAAACGACAGCACGATAATCAGGAATCCCTGCAGCACATCCGTCCACGCCGACGCAATCAGCCCGCCCAGAAAGCTGTAGGCAATAAATGTAACAGTCATTGCGACGACTATATGGTTCACGCCCAGCGTGCCCCCCGCCGCCGCGTTGATTACCTTGCCCGCGCCCTTCAGCATCCCTGCCGTGTTGATCACGAGAAAGCAGACGGCGAAGATGGTATAAAGCCCGCCCATCCACGATCCATAGCGATCCTCGAGCGCCTCGGCCGTCGTCGTCCGCCGGAACCTCCGCACCACCGGCGCCAGAATCCAGAAAAACGGAGTGGCGAAAAGGTTCTTCCACTGGTACCAAATTCCCGACACGCCAATGCTGTACACCGCGCCAATCAGGCTCACCGGCATCTCCGCGTGCGTGCCGGTGCTGAACACCTGGCCCATCATCACCAGCTTCCCAAAGCGCCGGCCGCCGAGAAAATACTCGCTCGTGCCTCTTACCCGCAGCGTCGCCACCACGCCAATGGCGGCCACCACGGCAAAGTAGAGTCCCAGCACCACCCAATCCGCCCGGGTAATCAGCATGGCCGCTCCTGGAAAACTGGCCCCGCCGCCATTGCTGTCGTGCATTCCTTCATCCGTTTGCTCTCTGCCCCTGTCTTGTACACATCACGTCGCTTCCCCCGGCGCCTGTGGTGGATTCACATCTGTCAGCGGATCACTCAGGCGATGCTGCGTCCGGCCACGTGTCTATTGACCCAACCCGAAGCAGACGATATTCGAGCCCACCGCGATGGTCACCATCTGTTCTCCATCCACGGCAAACGAGACCGGCGAGGTTTTAAAAATTGCATTCAGCGGAATGTGCCACAGCGGCTTTCCATTCCGATCATCCACTGCGACAAATTCCCCACCCGGGTCTCCGTAAAACAGCAGCCCACCCGCCGTCGCCAGCACCCCGGCGATGCGCTTCCCGTCCGTGGGTCCATACTCCGGAATTTCCCAGGCGATTTCTCCGGTGTCAATATTGATAGCGCGCAGGTATCGCTTCCCCGGATCGCGCGCCGCCTTCTGCGCCTTCTCCGCCGCCGAAAGCTTGTAATCGCACTTCTCCAGCGCCATCACATAGTAGAGCCGCGTCGCCGGATCGTACGCTGTGCCATTCCAGTTCGTCGCCGCCTCAGGACAGGTTTCGTTCGTCTCCGGCAGCCGCACCGGACGCCCCGCCGCATCGATGCGGCTCGCCCACGTGACGCGCCGGATAAAAGGATGGCTCGTCATCAGCTCTCCGCTGGTGCGATCGAAAACATAGAAGAAACCGTTCCGGTCCGCATGCAGCAGCAACTTCCGCTGCCGTCCCTTGTACTCGGTGTCCACCACCACATTGGGCACTGTTGAGTCCCAGTCGTGCACATCGTGCGGCGTGAATTGATAGGTCCACTTCATCGCTCCTGTTGCCGGATCGAGCGCCAGCACCGAATCGGTATAAAGGTTGTCGCCGCCGCGCTCGCGATCGTCCGAATCCGGAAACGGATTTCCCGTGCCCCAGTACAGCGTGTCGGTCTCCGCATCGTACGAGCCCGTCAGCCAGGTCGCGCCTCCGCCGTACTTCACCGCCGTTCCCTTCCACGTCTCGATCCCCGGCTCTCCACTCGACGGAACCGTCCATCTCCGCCAAACCCGCTCGCCGCTCTCCGCCCTGTACGCCGCCACAAAACCGCGAATGCCCCAGTCCCCGCCAGAGACACCGGCGATCACCATGTCCTTTACCACCAGCGGCGCCATCGTTCCACCATAGTGCTGCGCCTCATCCGGCATCGTGACCTCCCACATCGGCCGCCCTGTAATCCGGTTCAGCGCGATCAGGTGCGCATTGTCCGTCACCATGAAGATCCGGTCGCCCAACACCGCGACGCCGCGATTCGTGCCCAGCGATGGGTCCGACACCAGCTTGGGAGTGCGCGGCCGCGCATAGTGCCAGATCTCCTGCCCCGTGCGCGCGTCCAGCGCAAACACTTCGTTCGGCCCCGTCACGTACATCGTTCCGCCCACCACCACCGGCACTGTTTCCAGTCCGAAGTAACGCATGTTCTCGCGAAAGTACGGCGTGTCGGGCAGGAACTGCTGCCACAGCGGAATCGAGAAGGTCCACTTCACCCGCAGCCGCCCCACATTGCCCGCATTGATTTCCTTCAGGTCGCTGTAGCGGTTGCCGCTCAGCTGCCCGTTGTACGTCGGCCAGTCTCCCGCTGCGGCATGAAGAATCTTCGCGAAGTCGTCGCCGCCCGCCGGCTTTGCATCGCTGAGCGCGCCAACGGGAATGCCTGTCAGCCCGCTCAGATACGCCACGACATTCTCGAGCTCATCCGCCGTCCCGCTGAACACCGGCATCAGCGGCTTGTCCTGCTGATCGATGCCCGCAATCGCATCCGCCGCAATCGAATGGAATCCCCCCTCGAGGTCCACGAGCTCGAGAACAAAATTTGTCCGGCTGCGAGCAAACCCGCGCAGCGTCTGCCCGTTTCGCAAACGCACCGTCACCAGTTCATAGCCCGGAGTAGTTTGCGCCGCCGGCTTCACCAGCGCCTCCCGAATCTGATCGACGGTGTTCTGCTTCCCCGTCTCCGAGAGATCAGGCCCCACCGGCTGTCCCTTCCCGAAAACCATGTGGCAGCTCGCGCATCCGCCCGCGCCAAAGAAATACTTCTCACCCGCCGCGCGATCGCCAGCCACCGCCGCCTGCGCCGCCGAAGCGTTCAGCGAAACAATCAGCGCCGCCAGCGCATCGAGCTGGTTATCCGGCAAATTAAAGGCCGGCATCCCCGCCGCGGGCACGCCGTTGCGAATGACCTGATGCAGTTTTTCAACCGATTGCCCGCGCAGGTTGGCGTTCTGGCTCAGCCCCGGCGCCTGCTGCGATCCCCGCGCATCTGCGCCGTGGCATCCCGAACAAAGCTTCAGATAAATCTGCCGCGCGTCTATCTGGGTGGAATCTTGCCCCGCAGTGGAATCCTGCGCCGCCAGCCCGGCAGCGCTCACTACCAGCAACACAAACAGAAACGCCCATCGCCCGGGCTGGCCCATCGTCCCATCCCTTCCGCTTGAAGAGGCCCTCGACCCCACATCGCGGCACCATAGCAGCGCCGCTCGGACCATCCTCGGTAGTCTCCCCCGGCCGACGTTCATCCCCCGAGATGCCTCGCGAGGAATTCAAACGTGCCCTGCCCATGAATGGTGTGCCCGCCGTCGAAGTATTCGATCGCGGCGCGGTCGCCAATTCCCAGCTGGTTATAGAACCGCTCCACCGCCGCAAATTCAGAGGCCACGCGCTCGTCGGTGCTGGTCCCATCGCTGTGCCCGCGCTCCACCATGAAAGGCCGCGGCGCCATCAGCTTCGCCAGCTCCGCATAATCGGCCACGTTGGCAAAGTTGAATTCATACACATCGTAGCTGTCGTCGAACATGAAGCTCGGCTGGGTCGCAATGCCGGTCATGCTCCACACAATGTCGTTGAAGTCTCCCGAGCAGATGCTCAGCGCGTAGCGATCCAGCAGCGGCCCCACGCGAATCGCTGTCTTCCCTCCGTATGACATCCCGTAAATGCCCATTCGTTTCTCATCAACAAACGGAAGGGTGGCCAGCCATTCCAGCGTCTGCTCGTGCTGCCCCAGGATGAACGAATACAGCGAGAGCTTCAGCGGATGCCCCATGCGATACGGCAGCCGGAAGTAGTCGTGCCCCACAAAAGGATTCTGCGGCGCGTACACCACAAATCCCCGATCCGCCAGGCTCGCGCCAAAGTGGTGGTAAAACTGGCTGTCGATCTTCGGATCGGCCACCTCCTGTGCGCGGCCCTCAAAGCCGTGCTGGCACACCACCACCGCCCGCCGCTCTCCAGCCGCAATGTCCCGCGGCACCAGCAGAATCCCATAGGCAAACACTTCGGGCCACACGTCCAGCATCACCTCGTACCCGGTGAATCGCGGCGCATCGTAAATCAGCCGGGTGCGCGCATTCGCAGCCACGCGCGGCTCGTCGATCCGCCCAATCACCTCGTCCCACAAATAATCTCGATGTCTCCGCGTCGTCTCTCTCCAGCGCTCCGGCGACGACGCATCCGCAGTCGACCAGAACTCCGCCCGCCGCTCCGGCGACTTCTGCCCCAGGCCATAGGTGTAGCCCAGCATCTGCTCAATCTGCTCCCGCATCCGCGCCTGCGCATCGATTCCTGCCCGCACCATGTGAGGAGGATTGGCCGGCGGCTTCAGCGGTCCTTCGCTTCCCAGCGCATTGAGCAGGGCCCGCAGCGCCTCATCCGATCCCGGCAGCCCTTTGCCGCCATCATCCACCACCAGCCGGAGATTCTTCTCCGCCCCGAGCTTCGAATAAATTGCCCGCGCCCGCGCGGCCTCCCGCTCCACTGAGTCGAGCGGTGGAGAGACCAGTCTCCCGTTCGGACACGCCACATCCCGCCGTTCCCCTACCGCCTTCGGAGGACCCTCCACCTCGGGTCCGCGGCAAGCTTCCACAATCAGCGCTCGCGGCGCCACCAGCGCCGCAATCTCCGCATCCCCGAACTCCCGCGTCAGCCCCCACACATCCCGATAGATGGGCTGCTTCCACAGGTTTTCGCGCTCCTCGAAATACCCACTCACCACCGCCGCATCGATCCGCTCATCCAGCGCCGCGGCATAGAACGCAATCAGCCCACCCTCCCCGTAGCCCATCACCCCAATCGGAATGCGGCCCCGCTCGTTCGCGGCAAACCAGTCCACGGCCGCCACCACCTTTTGCACTTCGTAGCCAATGATGTGCCGCCCCAGCTCGAAGGTCATGCGATACACCCACTCGCGATGCGGCTCGTTCGTCATCGCCATCTTCGGATTGCCGGAAAACGCATCATCGCGGTTGATCAGCACCGGGACCAGCACCTCGCATCCCTGCTCCGCCAGCCGCCGCGCAAACTGCGCCGCCGCGGGAACCCCCGCCGTCAGCCCCGCCAGCATCTCCGGAGTCCAGTCAGCATCGGGCAATGCCACGACCCGCGCCCGTGCCACCGCTTCAGGCTTCAACAGCAGCCCCTCCGCCTGCAGTCCGCAAAACCCCTCATCGACGGCACTGAAGACGCCCCATCGCGCCCGAAAGACACTATAGCCCTCCCCTGCTGCCAGTTCCGCCGGTCCATCGGCATCGCTCATCAGCTCCAGAGCGCAAGGTGCCGTTCGCGCATCCACCGCCCCAATCATTTTGCGAAAGCTCTCGCGATGCGGGGAGACCGATCTCTCATATGCATCCCGCGACGCGTAATCCAGCTGCCATAGACGCGCTCGTTCCCGGGGCGTCTCCGCAATGCGCCGCGCGAGGAAGCGCTGCATCCCCGCCTCCATCTCCATAGCAAAATCGCCGACCCCGGTCAGTGGAGATGTTCCTGCCAGCGCCGCCCCCAGATGCGGCCCAGCTTCTGCGCTGCCCTCGGCCTCCGCCAAACGCAGTCCGAGCCACGTCGAAAGCAGCGATTTTCCGGAGACTTCGAGAAACTCCCGACGGATCATGCTCCCCCACCCAGCACCGGCCTACGCGCCTGCAGTCTCCGCCGCCTCAGGCCTTCAGCCCAGGCTCAAAAACGCACGCGCATTCCCCTCGAGCAGCGCGGCCTCCTCATCATGCGCCAGCCCCGCGGACCGCACCTTCAGCTGCGCCGACTCGAAATAGAAAAACGGATAATGCGACCCGAACACCACGCGCTCCGGCGCAGTCGCCTCACGCAGGCGAACCAGCCCCCCAATCCCCTCATTCATGGCAATGTCGAAATACACATTGCCCGCCTTCCTCAACGGCTCGATCTCCGTTCTTCTCTCGTCGGTCCAGTACCCGGCATTCAGCATCATCAGCTTCAGCCGCGGAAACTGCGCGATCAGCTCCGCCAGCGGCGCCGGATCCGTGGGCGGCACCACCATCAGCGGAAACTGCGTCCGGATGTCTTCCATCGACAGCGCAACCTGCACCACCATTCCGTTCCGCTCCGCCAGTGAAAGCATCCGCGCAAACCCCGCGCTTCCCACGGAGTAGCCATGATAGTTCGGATACACGCGAATCCCCGGCATTCCATGCTCCTCATGGCAACACCGCAAATCCTGTTCCCAGTCCGGCGCGCTGGGATTGACGCAGCCGAACGGAACCAGAAAATTCGCCCCATATCTCCGACATCCGTCCGCCAGCCGCGCATTCACGCCGCTCACATCCCGGCACAGCAGCGCCTCGAAGCTCCCCGCCCACGCCTCGGTCACGCCCTTCTGGCGCAGCCGCTTCACCAGCTCTGCCGGATCATCCGCAACCAGCCGCCGGAACGGCCACTGGAACAGATGAACGTTGGTATCGATCACGCGCTGATCCCTTTCGCCTTCAGCATCGGCGCCAGCAGCTGCCGCAGATTTCCACCCAGAATCATCTCCTTCTGCGCATCGGAAATATCCGCGCCCACCACCTTGGCCATCTGCGACGCGAACGTGCGTCCCCCCGCATCGCTGCCGAACACCACCCGCTCCGCCCCCAGCTCGCGCACCGCCATCTCCGTAAATCCTGACGTCGGATCGGACCCCGCAACCTCCGCCCAGATGTTCTTCGTCTCCCGAATCACCCTGATCCCCACTTCCCAGGTGCCTCCGGTGTGGGCGCAGATAAATTTGGCCTCCGGATGCCGCTTCGCCAGCTCCACCAGATCGAAGGGAGTCGACTCGCCCGGTTCATTGCCGCCTGTCTTGTACCACGTGTGCTGCAGGATCGGCACATTCATGGCGACCGCGCGCTCCACAATCGGATCGAGCGCCGGCGAATTGCAGCGCACATCCGACTCCAGCTCGCCCACGCTCACCATCGGTCCATCCCGCACGCAACGGTCAAATTCCTGGAGGCAAAATGCAACATCGTCGGGGCTGACATATAACGCGCCCAGCGCCCGGTCCGGATAATGCTTCACCGCCCGCATCACGCGGTCATTCTCCAGCCGCACTTCGTCCGGCGTCGGATGCGTCTCGTGATCCTCGAATCCCTGCGACACAATTACCCGCTCAATCCCCAGCCGGTCCATGTGCTCTACCAGGACACCCAGCTTCTCCTCCGGCGTATCGCCCGGCAGCGGCCCCAGGTGGCAGTGCACATCCCACGCGCGGAACGAGGTCGCAGCCCGAGCCTCCGCCGCTTCGCCTGTCGCAATCCGCGTCGCCACCACGCCCGCGGCCAGCCCCTGCACCACGCTTCGTCGCGTCACAATCATCGTCAGTACCCCACCGTGTGGCACAGCCCGCACGATACCGGCGCCTGGCGCAGCTTGTGGCAGTTCACGCACCCTGTCATCGACTCATCCTTCTCCTGCCACAGCGCATCGCGGCTGGCCACCGCGCCATGGCATACCTCGCAGCCGGTCTTCGCATGCTTCTCATGGCTGAAGAAGACAAACGCCGGCAGCTGATAAACCCGCGCCCATTCGATCTGCTGGCCGCTCCGCTCCATCGCCGCCAGCTTCTGGATCACCGCGCTATCGCCTCTCACCGTCCGGTGACACTTCATGCATTCCTGCACGTTGGGAATCCCCATATCCTTCCCACCGCCCGCTGTCTGGTGGCAATCATCGCATTTCATGCCCGCCGTCACATGCTCGCGATGGCTGAATGGCAAGGGCTGCGCAATCGCAGCCGGAGCCGGCTCGAGCGTCGCTGGCTCGCTCCCGGGCCCTGACCCAATGGTCCTCGTCGATGCCTGCCCGCTCGTCAGCGTCGGCGCCTCTTTCTCACCCGCCGGCAAGAGCGCATAAGCCACCAGCGCGGTCGGCCCCGAGCCGCCCGCTTCAATATTGCCCCCCGGCCCAATCGCCATCACCACATACTGCCGTTTGTTTCGCTCGCCCAGATACGTCAGCGGAGTCGCGTGCCCGTTCGACTCCAGCTGCGCCACCCACAGTTCCTTGCCGCTGCCGGAATCGAAGGCGCGCAGGCGATGGTCCGACGTCGCCCCGATAAACACCAGCCCGCCCGCCGTCGCAATCGATCCGCCGAGGTTATAAATTCCTGTCTGTGGAATCCCCTTCGCCGCCAGGGCATCCACCACCCCGAGCGTCGCCTTCCACACAATCTCGCCCGTGTTCAGATTCACCGCATTCAGCGTTCCCCAGGGCGGCTGCTGGCAGGGAAAATGATGGTCGTCCCAGAAGCGCGCATAGGTGCCCCACGGGCTGCCCCACTCATACGCTTCCGGCGAGCCCTCCGGCTGGCGCTTCATCTCGCCCACCGTCCCTAACTCACTTACATTGACGAATAAGTTCCCCGACGCCGGATCAAACGACGCCCCCGACCAGTTCGCTCCGCCCAGCGTTCCCGGCATCGCCAGCTTCAGCGTCGTGCTCCACGGATCGAACAACCGGCTCGGCAGGATCGATCCAAAGTGATCGAGACAGTACTGGCGCGACTCCAGTGTCACCGTCGTCACATCGTCGCGCGTCACAACATGGTTGACCAGCGATGGCGGCTTCACCGGGATCGGCTGCGTCGGCCAGCTGGCCTCTCCGGGAATCTCGCTCGCCGGAACCGGCTTCTCTTCGACTGGAAACAGCGGCTGCCCGGTGAGCCGGTTGAACACGAAGACATATCCGGTCTTCGTCACCTCAGCCACCGCCGGAACTTTGCGCCCGTCCCGATCCACCGTTATCAGTACCGGCTGCGCCGCCAGATCGTAGTCCCACAGGTCGTGATGCACCACCTGGTAGTGCCACCGGAGTTTCCCGGTCTCGGCGTCGAGCGCCACCAGCGAATTCCCGAACAGGTTCTTGCCCTTCCGATCCGCGCCGTAAAAGTCATAGGTCGGCGAGCCCACCGGCAGAAACACCATCCCACTCGCCGCGTCCAGGCTGATCGGCCCCCATGCATTGGTCCCCGAGCGATCCTTCCAGCCGTCGCCTTCCCACGTGTCGTGCCCTGTCTCGCCCGGCCCAGGCACGGTGTTGAACTTCCACTTCATCTGTCCGGTCTCCACGCTGAAGGCCCGCACCGCGCCGCTCGGCCCCAGCGAGGGATACTCCTGCAACTCCGAGCCCGTGATCACCGAGTCTCTGTAGATAACCGGCGGCGAGGTCACATCGTAGCGCAGCGTCGGCCACTTCTGCGCGACACCCTCCCGCAGGTCAATCGCGCCTCCCGCCCCAAAACTCCGACAGGGTTTGCCCGTCGCCGCATCCACCGAAAACAGCCGCGCGTCCGGACCTATATAGAAGATGCGGCGGTCCACCCCCGCCTGCCCGCTGCAGCTCACGCTGGCATTGCCCTCCCACAAAGCCACGCCGCGATTCACCACCGCCTTTCGCTCGCCCGCAACCCCGCTGTACGGATCGAAGAGCCACAGCTGTTTGCCTGTTTCCGCATCCAGTGCAATCGCGACGCCCGCCTGCGTCGAAAAGTAAAGAACGTCCCCGACCATCACCGGAGTGCTCTCGAACCCCAGCACGCCGTTGCCCGCACCTCGGGGCAGCTCGTAAGCCCAGGCCCGCCGCAGCCGCCCGACATTTCCGCGATTAATCTGCTGAAGCGGCGAAAACCGCATCCCGCCCGGATCCCGCCCGTAGGCCGGCCATTCCTCTCCCGAAGCGCCGGCCTGCCCCCGCATCGCCACACATCCGCACAGAAGCCCCGTCAGCAAAAGAACGTGTAGGACAAGCCTCATAGCTACCAAATTTACACAGGGATCGCCTTTATTCCGAAGGCAAAGGCGCGAAAAATCGTGATGGTCCGGCAGGCGCAGCCGCAGAGCTCACGACGGCCACCCGGCACCCGGCTAGAAATTGAACTTCACCGCAAGCTGACCAATGCGCGGGTCGGCGGCGCTCGTCACCAGCCCGAACGAAGGTCCATCATCCCAGTTCCCGTCCACCGAACCGATTCCATAGAACTGCGCATGGTTGAACACGTTGAAGAACTCGGCCCGCAACTCCACCGCCATCGATTCCCGCAGGTGAACATCCTTTAGCAGCGCCAGGTTCCAGTTATCCATCCCTGGCGAGTGCAGCATCCGCTTCGGCGAATTGCCTATCGTCCCCAGCGGCTCCTGGCTCCACAGCGACGTGTTTAGATACGGCTTGCGGTGTCGTGGATTCCGATCCGCATAACCTTTCCCCTTCGTATAGTTCGGCTCGTCCGTCGAACCCGAGTAAATGATTCCCGTATCGCCTCTCAGATCGCGATCGTCCGGCTCCGAAATCTGGATCGGCAGCCCGTCGGTGAATTGCGTAATCCCGGATATCTTCCATCCCCGCGTCAGGTTATTGTTCCGTTTGAACAGGTAATCGAACGGCAGCTCGTAAGTGTAACTCGCCGCGAAGTTCTGCGGTAAATCATAGGCTGAGATCGCCCGATAGAAGTTATGATCCCCATACACCAGCACCTGATCGCCGAAGCCCGACCCGTTGTCCATCGCCTTGCTGAAGGTATAACTCAGCAGCAGCGCCAGGCGCGTGCTGGTGTGCCGCAGGGTCGCCTCCAGCGCGCTGTAGGTCGAGTTGCCGATGTCCAGCTGATAGGCGTTGTCGCCGAACGCGTTCCCGAACGGTCCGCGCGTGCCGTTCACGGTTCCGCCGCCCACCGGGCTGTAGGTGCCGTTCTCGCCGTACGGCCCGCAGGTGCCCGAGCCCGGCACCACCTGGTTTTCCTGGCTCAAACTCAGGCACAGCGCCGGGTTTCCCGGATTGTTGTCGCCGCTCACAATCAGGTGGTGCCCGTACGTCCCCACGTAGCTGATGCTCGCCACCGTGCTCGGACTTACCTCCCGCTCGATCGAAAAGTCGAAGTGCTCCTCATAGGGCGTGGGCGACTGTAACAGCGGATTCTCCTTTGATCCAATCGGCTCGTAGTTTGCCCAGTTCACGTTCTTCGGATCTACCGGCGGCAGCGGGAACTTCTGTCCCTCGCTGTGCCCCGTCGAGCGGTCGATAAAGGGCTGCGAGAACAACGGAGGCTGCGGGCTCCCGTAGAACAGCGCGTACGGCGGCGAAGCAAAGTTGAACGTGTTCGCGCCCTGGATGTTCGTGTAGTACATCCCGAATCCCAGGCGGATGCTGCTCTTGCCGTGGTCGCCGAACACCGTGTGCATCGGCCCGTCCGTGAAGGTCGGCGTATAGGCAATCCCCAGCCGCGGCCCGAAGTTGTTGTAGCGCGTGAACGCCATCGTCTTCGGCACCCCAGCGTCACCCGGGAACACATACCCGGTCGGCGCCGTCGGGAACACCGTCGACTGCACGCCCAGCAACACCACCGGATTCATGTTGTGCTCGTCCCACCAGTATGGGCTCACCTCCCAGCGCACCCCGTAGTTCAGCACGAGATCGCGCGCCGCCCGCCAGCTGTCCTCCGCGTAGACCCCAACATAACGGCTGCGCAGGTTCAGCCCCGCCGCTGCGCCCTGATACATGTAATTGGGCGCGCCAATGATCATGTCGAGAAAATCGTATCCCGTCTCCGTCCCGTTGAAGCCGAAGATGCCGTTGCCGCCGTTGTTCGGATGCGCGATGTCCACCTGATCCCAGTGATAGTCCGCGCCGAACTTCAGCGTGTGCGTGCGGATGATCTTGCTGAAGTCGTCCTGCCCCTGGTAAGTGTTGTTGTACTGAGTGATGACCGAGTTATACGCGCCCAGTGTGTAGTTATTGAAACTTAACTCCGGCCAGTTCTGGTACTGGCTCCCCGCCTCTTCGAACATCCCGTCCGCGGAGGGCGCGGCAAATCCCAGCGAAGCCAGCGATGGCCCCGCGGGTGTGGTGCCCGAAATGTTTTTGTTGCGGGTCGTGCTCGCCGTAAACACATTCACCGCGCTGCTGCCGAACTTGGTGGTGAGGCTCGCCACATACAGCTGCGCCTTTCCCAGCGCCGTGCTCGGGAAGCCCGGCAGCGTGCTGCCTGCCCACCCCGGGTTGTACGGCGTGGTGTTCGACCACGGATCGAGGTGGTAGTAGAACGAGACCGCGCCCACCCGCGTGTTCACATCGCCGCGAACCCCGCCTTTGTCATCGGTCAGCGTCTCCGGATTCGCTGACGTCTCGAAATATGCTCCCTGGTTCGGATCAGGAATCAGCGCCGGCACATTCTTGCTCACCGGATCCCACGCCGTCTGCGGAATCTGCGCTCCCGGAAACACGCACACCGTCGTGCTGGCGCAGCCCGCTGTGTAATACGGCTCGCCGCTGGTTACCGTGTGGCCGAGCCGGGTCGACAGAATGGCCGCCCAGCTCGCCCCGTTCACCGTCCCTGTGAGCTGTGACGACACATCCGACAGGTCGCCGCTCTTATCCGCTGACGACGGCACCAGGATCAGCCCGGTGCTCGCGCCAATCGACTGCCGCGTGCCCTGATAGTCGCCGAAGAAGAAAATCCGGTTCCGGTAAATCGGGCCGCCCAGCGTTCCCCCGAACTGGTGCTGGTTGTACACGCCCCGCGTCCCTGCGGAGAAATAGTTGGCCGCGTCCAGATTGGTGTTGCGGTAGAACTCGAACGCGTCGCCGTGAAACGAGTTGGTTCCCGATTTGGTCACCACGTTCACCAGCCCGCCGCTGTAATTGCCATATTCCGCGCCCGCATTGTTGGTGATGATCCTGAACTCCGCGATCGAGTCCAGCGTCGGCACCAGGAACGTCCCTCCGTCGTTGCCTTCGGTCGTGTTCGCGCCGTTCACCATGAAGCCTTCGTGCATGTCCTGCGCGCCGCTGATCGACAGCAGCCCGTTGTTCAGATCGTTCGAGGGCGACTCGCTGCCGAACATCGCCGCGCTGATCGGCACTACCCCCGGCTGCAGCGACAGCAGATCGGTGAACGCTCGTCCATTCAGCGGCAGGTTCTCCATCTCCTGCCCGCCAATCACCTCGCCCATCTGCGCGGTTTCCGTTTCAATCTGCGCCTGGCTGGTCGTCACCGTGATCTGCTCGCTCGTCGATCCCACTCGCAGCGTCACATCCACCTGCCGCGCCGAATCGACGTCGATCACCACGCCCGTCTGTTCGAGTTTCTCGAATCCGCTTGCCCTGAAGCTCACGTCGTAGTGACCCACCGGCAGCGCCGAAAAGCGGTAGAACCCCGCCGAATCCGTCTCCACCGCATCCACCACGCCGGTCTGCTCATTCCTGAGCTGCACGCTGACCCCGGGAATCACCGCGCCCTGGGCATCGCGCGCCGTTCCCGAGATACTCCCGCGGTCCAGGGCAAACGCCAGCGTTGAACCTGCCAGCATCGCCACCAGCAACGTTGCATTGCGCCAACCCCGCCAGGCTGCATTTACCCGAACATAACCTGCTGCCACAAATGCTCGACGCTGTCCATATCTCATGACGCGCATGCCTCCCGAAATCCTGCAACCGCTCCTGCAGTTGATCTCAGCGGCTAACCCATTCTGCTCGGCGGGGTTTGTCGCGAATTGTGTGCTTCAGCGGCGAGCCGCCCAGGCTTGCAACGGCTCTCCAGGTTCCTTGCTGCTCATCGGAGTCCGGTTCGAAATCCAGAGGCCCTGGAGTTGTCGCGAGTCAGCTTCTCCGCGCCCGGCTTCATCCCTGGCTCACGCCCTGGGGGGCGATGCAACGGTTGAAGAGCCAGTTCTGCAGTTTGGCACAGAAATCCAGCGAAGCTATCGATAGAGACAAGTTTGTAGCAGTGAGTTCCTATCAAGTCAACATAAAAGTTCAGACCTATAGGCGATTTTTGCTCCAGTTGCCCCTATCTGTTTCTTTTCACCGTCAGGCAAAACCGCGGTCCGGATCTCGGCGCCCCGAATTGAGGTGGAAAAAGAGAATGAACGGCCGTAACGGGAACGGAACGTGACTCCGCTCCGTCTCATCTGACGCCAGAAAATCCGGGCGAGCGCCCGCTCAGAGCACGATCAAAGAGCCCCGTGCCGCCGCGAGCGTCGAACCGTTCTCATTAATCCAATGAGACCAGTTCTCAGTGCATATCCTCGGGATCGCCCCGCTCGCGCGTTTTGAATTCCTTCACCAGCTCGACAAATGCCGCCACCACCGCCTCGAAGATCTGCTCGCCCTTGGCCCGCGTCGCCAGCGTCGGGTCTCCCGCGATCCCGGTTTTGCTGAAGCGCGACCAGCGATCCATCAGCAACACCGGAGCCGAGCTCAGCAGGTCCATCCAGATGAATCGCGATGGAGGCATCCCGATCTCCCTCGTCGCCTTGTCCATCTGTACCCGCTCCGCATCGAGATACAAATACACCGAAGTCTCCAGCTCGCATGCGTGCGCCATCCCGCCGGGGCTCTCCGATTCCCTTACCCGCGCGATGGTTTCCTTCGCCAGACTCGGCCATATAAATGCCCCGCACAGCGCCTCGGTTTCCAGAACCGTGCGCCGCGCCACCAAATCCAGGATTGGCATATTCGATCCATGCCCATCCGCCAGTAAGATCCGGCGGAAGCCGTGGCGCGCCACACTTCGGGCGATATCCAGGACAAAGTTCAGCATGTGCTCCATGCCGATATCGATCGTTCCTGGAAAATCCATGTGATGCGTCTCAAATCCGTAGGAAACCGGCGGCAGCAGCACCATCTCCCCATCCAGCCGCCGCGCTGCCTCCTCGCAAATCGATCCGATCAGAAAGTTATCCACGTCCAGCGGCAGATGCGGCCCATGATCTTCCACCGATCCCACCGGCAGCACTACCACCGGCTGCCTCCGCACCAGCTCCGGGATCTCCTGCCACATATAGTGCTGGTAAAGATATTTTGTTCGGGCCGCCATTCCAGGCTCTCCTCGCCTCAAATTCGTTTCGGCTCTGCATTCGCAACGTGCCGCGCCCTTCAGTCCGCCGCGCGTCTCACGCTTCGCCGTACGCCGTCCGCAACAGCGACTTCAGCGTCTTCAGTTCCCGCTCCGCTGCCATCATCACCTGCTCATCCTGCTCCCGCCCCAGCGCAATCCCCTGATCGTCCGAAACCCCGGGGATTTGAAATTCCATATGCAGCGAGATTGGCCCATGGAACCCGCCTTCCGCAGCCATCTTCAAAAACTCGCCATGCTTGCACATACCCTGTCCCAGCGGACAATTGAACGGCTCCCAGCCTTTCTCCGTCTTCTTCCAGTAGAAATCTTTCACCGCCATCATCTTCATCCGCGCCATCGCCAGGCATGCGCCGATCTTCCATCCCGCCACGCCGCCCTCCATCGCCGCGTTATCCAGGTCGTAGTAAAAACCCACGTCCCGCGCGTCCAGTGCATCGATCACCGGCGCAAAATCCCATAGCTGCCCGCCCACATAGCCCGCATGATTATGAAAGCCCACCTGCACCCCATGGCGGCTCGTCAACTTCACCAGACTGCGAAACTGCTCGGCCGCCTCATCCCGCTCCCGCCGCACATCCACGAATTTGTAGTGGTAATACCCCGGCTTCAGAAACGGAACCGAGAGCTTCGCCGCCGTGCTCACAATCGGCTCCGCGGTCGGGTGATCGCCGCTCAGCAACTCCGTGGTAATCATGGGAACTTCGAGCCCCTCGGCGCGAATCGCCGCCACCGCCTTCGGCAAATCCTCCGCCGCCCGTGTTGGCATCACGTGCCCCTCTGTACGAACCGTGAGATCCACGCCACCAAACCCCGCCGCCTTCACCCGCCGAGCCAGTTCCGCCCAGCTCAGCTGCGGCACCGGTTTCGAAAACAGGCACAGCGTCCCGCGAAAGGCTCCCTGGCCATCCGCATTCGCCTCCGCCGGAACCCCTCGAGGCAAAGCCGCCGCCACTGCGGCCGCAGAAGAAAGCTCAATGAATGTACGTCTCGAAACCATCGCCGCTCCCCGTCTCCCTCTCTCCCCACGCCCAGCCCGATCTACACCGCCCCGATCCCCAACCCATCCAGATGCGAAGTATCCATCGTGCCGTCGGCGATGTGAAACACTCCCGGAAAGCGCTGCTCCCAACCCTCATTCGCTGCCGGAACAAACTGCCGCGCATTCGCCTCGATCGCCTTCACCCCCGGCACATGCGCCGCCAGGCTCGCCGACTGAATCAGCGACGCACCCGGACAGGTCAGATCCTGCACGCACAGAAACATCCGGTTCCGCTCCATCACCGGCGCCAGAATCATCATGTTGCTCTGCCCCTTGCACGCCTTCAGCGCCGCGCCCGTGTAGCCCATCTCCCGCGACAGCATCAGCGCATGGAGGTCGGTCAGCGATTCGTCGATCACCACCGGCTTGATCTTTGCCGCCTCGAACATCACGTTCTGCCGGTGGCTGTCCAGATCCCGAGCCGTCGGCTGCTCCACATACTGGATCCGCGCGAAACCCTCCGGCGACTTCTCCTGCACCATCTTCAGAAACTCAATCAGGTACTGCACGTTCGGACAGCGCTCGTTGAAGTCCAGCGAATAAACCCAGTCCTTCACGCCCCGCCTGCGCTCGGTCTCTGTCGCCACCCGGTCTACGCGCAGCACCCGCTCCGAATCCCACTTCAGATCATCGCCGTCCAGCTTGATCTTGAAGTGCGTCAGGCCGTTGTAATTGATCCATTCCGGAAGCGTTTCCGGCAAGCCGTCATTCACCCGCTGCCGGATATCGGAAGCCACCAGCGGGTCGATCGCGGACACCAGGTGATAGATCGGCATGCGCGCCTGCGGCTCCCTGCGCACATACTGCTCCGGATAACTCCCCTTATACTCCGGACCCAGATAGTACGAGAGATCCCGGTTCATAAACTCCGGCCCGTAGGTGTAATAACAGTTCAGCCCGTGCAGTTTGCCGTACGCATCGTGCACTGCGGCATCGAAGGCGCTCGCCGTCACCAGCGTGCACAGCTTGGGAATCGGCTCGGGCAGCTTCGACACCTTTGTCACCTCCTCGGCGGCCTTCAGATATTCAGGCTCGAGTGCCCAGTTCAACTCGATCGGATGCCCATAGGTCCGGTAATCCCCGGTTAGCGCAGCAATGCGATCCGCCAGGCTCTTCATCGCTGCCAGCGTCGTGTCATAGGAGAGCGTCCTCGACGGAAACGACCAGGCGTTCGCCAGCGGCATCTGCCCGAAGCCCTTCGCCGTTTTCCCTCCCGCCGACCTCACCACGCAGTTCACATTCACGAGCGTGATCCTGTCGCTGACGATGCCGCCAAATTTGATCGGGACCCGATACTTATAATCCCTGAACTCGATGTTCACGCTTTCGATGCGGGCATCGTTGCTCCGCACCGCGCTCGCCCTCAGGATTGCCGGACCCGACGCCAGTGACGCAATCATTGACTTCATAAAAGTACGCCGCTCAATTCTGCTCATGCTTCCCCCGCACGGCCCTGCCCCTATCCCGCTGTCTACGCTCCCGAACTTCGCTGTTGACGCCTGCCGGCTGCGCATCTACTTTGGTGGGTAAGTCGATCCTGTGACTGCATGGAGCCGCCCCAACTCACCGCGGCGCCGCCTTCTTCCGCGGCTCTGTCCACCGCTGGAAAGCCTGTCCCAGCGCTTTCTCCGCCGTCAGCAGAGCGGCTCCCAGTGCCCAGTCCCGCTCCTGCAACTTTGAAATCCTGATCTGCAGATGACTCAGGTCCTGCACCATCGCGCGATCCCGCACCACCCTCTCCACTTCCGGCAGCAGCAGATCCCCCACCGCAGAGCCCACTCCTCCGCCGATAACAATCAGCTCCGGATTCAGGAGGTTAATAAGTCCCACGATACTTTGTCCTAAGTACGATCCTGCCTCGGAAAGGATGCGCAACACGAATCGGTCTCCCTGCCTCGCCGCCTGCCCCAGCATCTCCACTGAGAGCCCCTTCGCGCTCTCCCGCTGCATCTGGATCAGCACCGTGCTCAGGCCCGCCGAGATGCCCCGCTTTGCGTTCCGGATCATCGCGGAGGCTGAGACCATCGTCTCCGCGCATCCCCGGTTGCCGCATGAGCACAGCGGCCCGCTCTCTGAAACCGCGATGTGACCGAACTCGCCCGCAAATCCACCCGCGCCCGTGTACAACCGCCCGTGCAGGAACAGAGCCGCGCCAATTCCCGCACCTACTGTGATGTACACAAAGTGCTGCGCCGCATCCGCTCCACCCAGCCGGTACTCCGCCAGCGCCTGTGTACGCGAAGTATCTTCAATCTCCACCAACGTCCTGTATCTCTCCTCCAGCAGCGGGCGAACCGGAACATTCACCCACAGAGGCAGCTTCGGCCAGTACAGCGCTACGCCGGTCGCGCGCTCCAGCACGCCCGAGACCCCAATCCCTATACCGTTGATCTCGGAGTAGCGCAGTCCCGCTTCCTTCAGCATCCGATCCACCAGCTCCGTCAGCCGACGCATAGCCACCTCCGGCCCGCGGTCGGCGTGGCTCTCGCCCTTCTCATACGCAATCAGGTTGCCCATGAAATCGGTGATCGCCACCCGCACGTTCACTGTTCCGAAATGAATGCCGATCAGCCGCCCGAAGTCCGGGCGCATCGACAACAGCGTCGGCCGCCGTCCTCCAGTCGAATCTCCCTGCCCTGCCTCCGTAATAAATCCTGCAGTCAGCAGCTGGTCGCACACCTTCGACACCAGGAAGGGGCTCATCTCCGTCTTTTCCGCCAGTTGGGCCCGCGATATCGAGCGCTGTGCGTGAATGATTTCTAAAACCTGAAGACCGTTGAAATGATTCGCTGGCATGTCTGAAGCTCGCCTCACACCGTGCTGCCGGATTGTCTTCTTTGCTGCGTGCTGCGGCTACTGCGAGCGTGCGAGTCCATCCAGATGCGTCAGCACTCCCTGACGAAAATCGTCCTCGCCGCGATCGCTGAACGGCGATGTCTCCGGCTCATAGCCGCCGTGGTGAACAGCATCTGCTGTGGGCAGATAACCCAGCCAGCCGTTCAGAATTCCAAAGTAGAACGTATAGGGAAAACGTGACTGGCTGCGTACATCCACCGCTATCTTGCAGAACAACTCCACCGGCGCGCCCCACAGCACCGCTTCGTGATTGATTTCGAGAAACGGCACAGGAATCCGCACCAGCGTCGCTCCCTCCGGCGTCCGCCGCACATACTTATCCATATCCGCCGGCCAAACCAGTCCGCTGCGCAGCGGCGTTTCAATCACCGCTTCGGTTTCGCCCAGCGTTACATCGCTGGTCATCGCCGTAATACCTCGGTTCGCTTCAAGGATGCGATCGCCCAACAGCACCCGAAACTGATCCAGATGTCCCGACACCGGATCGGGATACACACTGTAAATCGGTGCCAGGTTCCCTTCCGCGCCATTGATGAATAACACCGGCGCGCCTAACTTACTCTCCACATACTGATCGACCACCCCAGGCACATCGCCGGTTATCTTCAGGTTCTGTTCGCCCAGATCCGTCCCGTGAATTGGGTAGTTAGCCAGCAGCGCAATCAGCTTGCCGTCCAGCCCCTCCAGCCGGATAAGCCCGATCTGCCGATCCGTCGGCCCATCCGGATTCAGCCCAATCGTCACCTTGCCGTCCTCGTCCATCGCCCGCCGGTCAATGTTCGCCGTCGAGAATCCAATGCCGAACCCCAGCCGCGCCGGCACCAGCTTCTGCCGCGCCATGCGCAGCCCCTCGATCAACTTCGCCTCGGCAAACTCCGTGTACTGCGGATTCGATTCTCCCTGCGATGCCTGTTTGTATCTCTCCGGCATATAGATTCGCGGCGCGCCCGGCGGCCCAATCTCCGGCGCGGAGTGCGTGTGCGTGGCCGCCCACCATATGTTTTCCGGAGCAATGCCTAACTGCTGCCGGATATCCTGCTTTACCTTGTCCACATAGGCCGGCGACATCATGCACGTGTCGGTCGAGACAAAGTAGATCGTTGTCTTCCCGTCATCGATCGCCGCAATTTTGTGATACAGCCGATCCCTGACTCCGTCCGATTGCCTGGCCCCATAACCCGACAGCCACTGCGGCGTATCAGGAGTTATATCGACCTCGGCGGCCGCAGCCCTGAGATTGCCGGCAAACGCCGTGCCGGCGAACCCAAGACAAACCAGCAGCAGGAACGGGAGTCTCATCTGCATCGCATTTAGCTCCTTGGGTTGCTCACTCTGTCTCGCGCCCCAGTCAATCCGCGGCCCGCAACAGCAGCCCGTCCCCTGGGCTCGCCCCGCGCCTTCTGTGAACGACAACCGTAATGGCGGTGAGAAAGTGGCATCCTCTCAAAAGATCACTGAAAGAGTCAATCGAAATGGTGAACTTTTACCGACCATACGAGGATCTTCGATCAACCGTGGATGTATTTGGGCAACGCCCGCATCTGCGTCCAGGCCCGCCCCGCCGCGCTCACCCCGCGATGGTCCTGCAGGAAAGAGCAAGCCGCTCATCGCCCCGGAACCGAGCCGCTCATCGTCAATTCGCAATCCATTCGCGAGCGATTCGCGACCGGCCAGCCTCCCGCAGCTGCACCACAGGCGTGTCCGCTAAAGCCGCGGCAAGGTCAGCCCGCCATCCACAACCACCACCAGGCCTGGCGCATACGGGAGGTCCCCCCTCGCCAGCACCGCTACCGCCGCGCCCACATCGTCCGGCGTCCCCCATCGTCTTTCGAGCAGCGCGTCGCCCTCCATCATGGCGTCGTACTTGCTCTTCGCGCCCCGGGTCATATCCGTCTCAATAATCCCCGGACGCACTTCATAAACGCCGATACCATACTCGGTAAGTCGCGTCGCCCACAACTTGGTCGCCATCGCTACCCCGGCCTTGGTTATGCAGTAGTCTCCCCGGTTCACGCTGGCCACGGTCGCCGATACCGAACTGACGTTGATAATCGACCGGCGCTCCCGCTTTTCCTCCTGCTGCCGGATCATCCACTTCGCCGCCGCCTGAGTCAGAAAGTACGGACCCTTCAGATTCGTGGCCACCAGCTCGTCGAAACTCGCCTCGGATGCCTCGAGAATATCCGCCCGCGGATTGGGCGCGATGCCGGCATTGTTCACCAACACGTCCAGCCTGCGAAACTCCTCTTCCATCTCCGCCAGCAGCCGCTGCCGCTCGCTGCCGGCCGCAACATCGGCCCTCCAGTACCGCGCCCGCTGGTCGCGGGCCCGGCATTGCTCCCTCACCTCTGCCAGCGCCTGCTCCACCTCATCTGCGCCGCGCCGCCCCGTTATTGCCACGCTGAAGCCATCAGCCGCGAGTCGCCGCGCAATCCCCAGCCCAATCCCCCGCGTTCCGCCGGTCACTAAGGCTACTTTGGTCGTGGTCATAACTTAGCACCGCCTGTCTCCCGACTTAGAAGAAAGTGTAGTAACGGTTCTCCGCCAGTCGCGCAATCAATAGCCCCAGTTCCAGCGTGTGATAATCCCCCCACATGCTCGACTCGCCGGCCGGAGTTGCGCTGCCTTCCGCGGAATAGTCCCAACCATTCGGCCGATGGTAGATGCTGTGCAGCAAAATCCCCTCATGCTCCGGACTAGCCGACAGATATGGCTCTCTGAGCAAAGTCCGCGCCACCGTCAACCCCGCATCTACGTAGCGTCCGCCAGCCTTCCCCTTCGCGTGCCCCAGGCGGATCAGCCCCTGCGCCGCGATCGCGCTCGCCGACGAATCAACAGGCTCATAGGCATTGAACGGATCGGCCTTCTTCTGCTTCCAGTCGCCAAGCCGCTCCAGCCCCGGCGCGCCTGTGTCCCAGTAACAAACTCCGTCCAGCGCGCTCGCCTGGTCTATATAGAAATCGCAGGAGGCCGTCGCCGCTCGTTCCAGAAACTCGAGCGCTTCTGCTCGCGTAATCGCGCTCTCCTTCGCCAGCTCCTCATCCTTGAGCGACTGAACGAACTCCAACTGCTCTGCAAATCCCAACATAGCCCACGCCAGTCCCCGGGTCCATGTCGTGAACGGCGAGTAGCCCTGCTGCGACGAGGGGCAGCGGAATGATCCGCTCGCCGGGTTGAAGATCGCTTCATGCGCCGTGCGCCCGCGCAGGTCCGCCCGGTCGTAAGTATCCCTGCCCTCGCCGTAGTAGATGTTGTATCGCGCCGACGTTAGCGCATGTCGCAGCACGCGGTCCAGCAGGCTGATACGCCGATCCTGTTCACCCAGCAACGCATGCCCCAGTCGGTGCGCCACGCCGCACACCCGCAGCGTGCGCATCGTGTCGATAAACAGCGAATGTGCTCCGTTAAACGAATAAATGTACCCGCAGTTCTCGCTTAGCGGAGTCCACCGAGCCGCCTGCACCGCACCGCTCGTCTTCAAAGCCAGCTCGTAAAAGCGCAGCTCCCACTCGCTAACTTCGATCTTTCCCTCCGAGCCAGCCTTCTAAGTTGCCCATAAGTGGAGACAGTATTGAACCCGTGGTCGTGCACGCCCATGTGCGTCAGGTGCTCGGCCATATCCGCCACCGTGTGATCGCGGGCAATCTCCAGCAGTCCCGCGTCGCCGGTCTGCTCGAACGCAAGCATCGCGTTCCCATAAAGAAATCCCTGGGTCCACTGCGTCCAGTTGCGCGCAGTGTACAGGCCGCCCGCCGTGAACACCGGCGCGCCCTTCCCCGTGTCCCACCGCCGACACAGCCGGAAAGTCTTCTCCGCCGCAAGCGCAAATAGCCACTGCATCGCGGGCAACAGCTCAGCGGCTGCAAGCTTCCGCTCGATTTCCATTCCCCGTTTCCCCTGTCTCTAAACCAGAGCCGTGAAGCACGCGATCATCCGCTCCAGCACCGCATCGCCCGGCGTATCCCAGACCGCCTGGTTAAAAATCTCCACCTCAATCGGCCCGTCGTATCCGGCCCCGTCAATCGCCTCGCGCAGGCCGCGGTTGTCGACAACCCCGTCGCCCATCATCCCGCGCCCCATCAGCACATCCGGCAGCGGAACCAGCCAGTCGCAAACATGGAAACCATAAATCCGCCCGCGTGCCCGCGCGATCTCCTCGTACACATACGGGTCCCACCAGATATGAAACGTGTCGAGAATAACGCCCACCGCGCCCGCGTCGTACCCGCTCGCCAGCGCCAGCGCCTGATCGATCGTATTCAGCACTGACCTCTCTCCGGCATACATCGGATGCAGCGGCTCCAGCCCCAGGCGCACGCCGCGTTCGCGCGCATAAGGATCCAGCGTCGCCAGCCCCTCCTCCACCATCTTCCGTGCATCGGCAATCGGAACTTCGCGGCACGCGCCCACCACCAGCACCAGCGAATCGCCGCCCAGTTCGGCGCACTCATCCACCGCACGCCGGTTCTCCTCGATCCGCTCGCGCCGTTCCTCCGCCGTCGCCGCCGGACACATTCCACCGCGGCACACGCTTGAAACATGCAGGCCTGCATCGCGCGTCATCTGCACGCACGCCTTCAACCCCGCCTCTTTGATCTTGTGCCGCCACAGCGCGATCGACGGAATCCCATGCCGCACGCAGCCCTCGATGGCCTGCTGCACGCTCCAGTGCTCCGTTGTCATCTGATTCAGACTAGAGCCGCCGAATCTCCGCCATCTCCGCACTCAGTTCCGCTGCCGGTCCAGCTTGCTGTCGAGCGCCGGCACGTCCAGCCAGCGGCGCTCGCCCACGACTGCATCCCCAGCTCGGCCAGCTGCACGCCGCGTGCGCCGTCCACGAATGTATGCGGAAACGGCGCATCCTCCGCCACGTGCCGCAAAAACATCTCCCACTGCACCTTGAATGCGTTGTCGAACTCCATGTTGTCCGGAACCTCCTGTCCAGTGCTCGCGAAAATCGATACGGGTTGGGCAGATCCGGATTCCACGTCGGCCGCGGCGTGTTCGCCCGATGCTGCATCCTGCACTCCCGCAGCCCGGCCATCGCGCTGCCCTCCGTTCCATCCACCTGCAGAGTGAAAAGCTCGTCGCGATACACTCGCGTGGTCCACGACGAATTGATCTGCGCAATGATGCCGCCCTCCAGCTCGAAGCAGCCATACGCCGCATCGTCCGCGGTGCAGTGGTACCGCCGCCCCTGCTCGTCCACGCGCTCCGCAATATGCGTCGTCGCCCCTGCAGGAGACCGCCTTCACCGGAGCCAATGGTGTGGTCGAGCACATAGCGCCAGTGGCAGAACATATCCAGAATGATTCCGCCGTCGTCTTCTTTCCTGTAGTTCCACGAAGGCCGCTGCGCCGCCTGCCAGTCTCCCTCGAACACCCAGTAGCCGAACTCGCCGCGCACCGAAAGAATGCGCCCGAAGAATCCCGATTCGACCAGCTCGCCGCAGCTTGCGAATCCCCGGCAAAAACAGTTTGTCCTGCACCACGCCGTGCTTCACGCCAGCCTTCGCCGCAGCTCGCGCCAGCGCTCACCGCCGCGTCGAAGGTCGTCGAGAGCGGCTTCTCGCAGTACACGTGCTTCCCCGCCGTCAATCGCCTCGCAGCACCTGCCGCTCGCGCATTCCGGTCGAACCCGCAGTCGAAATAAATCTCGTCGTCGCGATTCTCGAGGCAGCGCTCCAGATCGGTGCTCCAACGCGCTCACTCCGTGCTCGACGGCAATCGCCTTCAGCTTGCTCTTCGTTTCGGCCCACCAGAATCGGATCCGGCATCAGCGACTGTCTTGTCTCCCAGCGCAACGCCGCCCTGCCTGCCGTATCGCCAGGATCGAGCGGACCAGATGCTGATTGAGCCCCATGCGCCCGGTCACGCCGTTCATAATGATCCCGATCCTTCTCTCCGCCATAACTCTCCTGCGTTGTAATTTCCGCCTGGCCTCTGTAGCTCGCGCTTTTTGCCCTCATAACATCATCAGGACTGCGACGCCCGCCTCGGCCGCGAGATGGCATAAATCAACGCCGATCCCAGCAGGGCCGCGCACGTCATCGTCGTCCACGACTGATCATAACTATGCGTCGCGTCGAAGATCCGCCCCGCCACCCACGGCCCGGCCCACTGCCCAATCGAATACGCCATGATGATCAGCGCCAGAATCTTTCCCAGCGACGCAACCCCGAAGCACTCTGCCGTCACCAGCGGAATCAGCATGTAATCCGCGCCCATCGAGAAGCCGAAGATCACCGCGAACGAGAAAGCCGCCAGCGGATGCTGCGCGAAATACAGCAGCGGAATCGCCGCTCCCAGCAGACAATAGAAACAGGCCATCGTGTTCTTCTTCCTGAAGTGGTCCGCGATGTGCCCCACAATCACGCGTCCGCCCAGGCTTGCCAGCAGCAGCACCGAGAGAAATCGGCTCGCCTCGGTCGCGCTGTAGCCCCGGCCCTCCAGAAAGAAAATGAAGTGCTGGATCACCGCATTCATCGCGCCAATCACGAGCGCCGACCCCAGCGTGATCAGCCAGAAATTTCTGTCCGTCACCGCCGCCGTCACATCGCGGAACGACCCGCTGCCCTGCGTCCCCGCGCCATCGCTCGAAGGCGTTAGTGCGCCGTCCGGATAAAGCTTCATATCCGCAGGCGTCGATCGCGTTACCCAAATCCCAACCGGAAACAGCACCGCCAGAATCGCCGTGCCCACTATCTCCAGCGCGTGCCGCCAGCCAAAACTTCGCAGCAGCCAGTTGATCGTTACCGGAGCCACCGCTCCGCCCAATCCCAATCCGAGATACGCATAACCCATCGCCCGCCCGCGGTGGGCGCGAAACCAGTGCGCAATCAGCACCTGATTCGCAATCGGTCCGGCCAGTACATAGCCGGTCACCTCCAGCACGCACAGCAGTTCGTATTGCCAGAAGTGGCTGATCCCTCCCATCGCAATCAGCGGAAAGCCGATGAACGCAACCCCAGCCAGAATCACCCCGCGCGCGCCAATCCGGTCGATCAGCACGCCGGCCAGTAAACCCAATGGAAGTCCGATCACCAGGAACCCGAGAAGAAATCCCTGCGTCACCTGAGCTCGCGTAAATCCCAGCGCAGCCACAAAAGCCGGATAGAAAACCGGGAACCCGTAGAAGATAATTCCCACCGCGAAGAATAAGTTCACGAATGCAGCAGCAACAATCCACCAGCCATAGAACACGCGCGGCGCGCGGTTCACCGACATCATTTCCTCCGTCACGGTATCGCTCGGCTCGCGTTCATGGTCTGGCCTTCATGGTCTGGTCTTCATCTCATCGTTCCGGCTCCCGCCCGTCCATGCCAGAAGCCGTCACGAACCTGTCATAACAACTTCCCCGTCTGTCTCGAGAAGACAGTCCGCAATGCACGCGCGTCTTTCTAAGTTGAAAACGCGACTTACGACGCAATCAGGAGCCCGCGCAGTGTAGCCAGCAGTCTTCATCACTGTCAAGAACGCCGCCCGTCGCGAAACCCGCTCTGCCTGCATCACCTCATCACGCGAATCGCTGGCTCTCGCCGATACTTGACACAACTCCAGCCCCGCAACAACAATCGTGCATGCCGCGTGCGGCCCACATCAGCAAACTTCTCCTTCTGGGGCTCGCGCTCGCTCTCTGCCCAATCCCGTCTCCCGGCGCACACGCCCAGGAGAAAAACTCCGCCCATCCCGATCCCATGACGCAGCCCGCCGCCGAGCGGGGCCGGACACTGTTCGAAGCATCCTGTGCCATGTGCCACGGCACTGAAGCCAGAGGCGCCACCGGTCCCAGCCTGATCGACTCATCCCTCGTCCGTCACGACGAGAAAGCCAACCTCATCGGCGATGTTCTCGCCAAAGGCCGCGTGCAAAAAGGAATGCCCGCATTCCCGGGTCTCTCTCCCGACCAAATCTCCGACCTCGCCGCGTTTCTTCACGCATCGATCGAAGTCGCCGACAACATTGGCGCCGGCGGCCCCAAACAAGGCTATTCGCTCGCACGCCTCCTCACGGGAGATGCGAATGCGGGTAAGGCTTACTTCAATGGCCAGGGCGGATGCTCTGCATGCCACTCCGCCACCGGAGACCTCAAAGACGTTGCAAAGCGATACTCGCCCGTCGAGCTCGAAGGCCAGATGCTTCTCCCCTCTGCCGACAATCGCACCGTTACCGTTACTCTTCCCTCAGGAGAAACCGTCCACGGCAAGCTCCTCCATCTCGACGCATTCTATGTCTCACTTGCCGCGAGCGACGGCAGCTATCACTCCTGGCCGCTCCGGCAGGGAGTTACCGTCAAGGTAAACGATCCTCTCCATGCCCATCGCGACTTACTCCAGCGTTATACGGATAAGGATATTCATGACCTCTTTGCCTATCTTGAAACGCTGCAGTAGTTATCTGGCGCTGGCCTTTCTTCTCTCCGCCCCGCATTGCCGTGCTCAGGAAGACCGCGCCAACGCCCTGTCCTCTGTGGCAGCTTCCTGGACCACTTACAACGGCGACTATTCCGGACGACGTTACAGTTCCCTCGCCCAGATTAACAAAGATAACGTCAAGTACCTCACCCTGGCATGGGCCTTCCCCACCCATGGCGAGGCCATCAAATCCACACCCCTTGTGGTCAACGGAGTCCTCTACTTTACCGTTCCCGACCGCATCTGGGCGGTCGACCCGCGGACCGGCGACGAGATATGGAGTTATCACCGGCCCTCCCATGGCGACCACATCGGCCAGCGAGGCGTGGCCTTTTATAGCAACCGCATCTACTTCGGAACGCCCGACGCCCACCTCATCTGCCTCGACGCGGACAACGGCAAAGAGCTATGGAATGTCGAAGTCGCCGACGTCAAGTTTGGCTATTACATCAGTACTGCTCCACTTATCGTCCACGGCCACGTACTGGTCGGAACCTCCGGCGATCAGAGCGACAGCGAGCATTTCGTCGAAGCCCGCGACTGGCAAACCGGAGCCCAGCTCTGGCGCACCAACAGCGTGCCACCGCCCGGCTCGCCCGACGCCACTACATGGCCCAACACCAAGTCCATGATCCACGGCGGCGGCTCCATGTGGCTCAGCGGCACTTACGACTCGAGCCTCAACCTCGTCTACTGGGGCACCGGCAATCCTCATCCTGTGCTCGACGGCCGCGTCCGAGCCGGCTCCAACCTCTACACCGCCTCCATCCTCGCCATCAATCCCGATACAGGCGCAATCGCGTGGTATTTCCAGGCCTCGCCACACGACACACACGACTGGGATGCTGTCGAAACTCCCGTGCTCTTCGACGCCGACTTCCATGGGAAGCCGCGCCACCTGCTCGCCCAGGCCAGCCGCAATGGCTTCTTCTTCGTCCTCGATCGTCAGACCGGCGAATGTCTCCTCACCAGCCAGTATGTCCCGGGTAACTGGACTCTGGGAGTCGATAAAAAAGGCAGCCCCATCCCCAATCCGGCCAAGGAACCGCAACCCGACGGAGTCTTCGTCGACAGCCCCACCGATGGCGTCACCAACTGGATGCCGCCGAGCTTCGATCCAGACACCGGGCTCTTCTATGTTACCGCGCAGTTTGGATATAGTTACTGGTATCTCGTGCTCGATAAGAACGGCGACCCCGTCGACCACGAAGCTGGAGGAGCTGTAGGTGAAATTACTAAGTCCGCTCTGCTAGCCCTCGATTACCGTACCGGCAAGCCTCGCTGGCAGCGCGATGCCGGTGAGGGCGGCGACTGGTCCGGAGTCCTCACCACCGCCGGCCACGTCCTCTTCACCGGCGACGCCTCCGGCAATGTTCTGGCCCTCGATCCGGCCAGCGGCTCGGTCCTCTGGCACACCCGCGCCGGCGGCAATGTGAACAATGGACCCATGACGTATATGATCAACGGCCGCCAGTATGTTGTTACCGGCGTAGCCGACACCCTCTTCGCCTGGACGCTGCCCGAAAGCCGCTGATTTATCGCGCAGCTCTGAACCCTGCGTCGCGCAGATCCCGCGAGATAGCCGCACCTGCCGCCATCACCTCGTCGATCATCTCTTTTCGCTTCCTCGGGGAGCATCGCACAGTGGGCGCGCTCACGCTGATCGCCGCAAACACTCGTCCCGTCGCATCGAACACAGGCGCTCCCGCCAGAATCGCCCCCTCAATGGTCTCCTCGGCGTTCAGCGCATATCCTCGATCTCTCACCCGCTGCAGTTCCTCCTTCACCTCGCTCCGCCGCGTTATCGTTTTGCTGGTGAACCTCGGCAGCCTGCCCTTTGCCAGCAGGTCCTCCACTTCCCTGGCATCCAGATGCGCGGCAATCGCCTTCCCCAGTGCCGTCGCATGAATCGGGCACAGATCGCCGATGCCAAACGATAACTGCAGCGCTTGAGGAGCCTCCACCACATTCGTCAGCACAATCCCGTGCCGTCGCTGTTCCGCCAGCCACACCGACTCCCGCAGGCGATCGCGCAGGGCCGCCATGTAGGGCAGGGCCACCTTGCTCAGGGTAAGTTGTTCCCCCGAACGCCTAATAAGTCCCAGTGTCCTGAAAGTAAGTCGATATCTCCCGTGCTCGCCCAGCTGCTCGACATACCCGAGCTCCTTCAGCGTAAACAGGATCCGGTACACCGAACTCCTGATCAGCCCCGCGTCCTCGGCCACATCCTTCAAACCCGTGCCCTCCGGCCTGGCAGCCAGCGACTCCAGCACATTCATGGTCTTCACCGTCAGGTCGATATGATTTCTCGCCGCCATAACTCCACCGCCAAGTTAGCCCAGTTCAAAGCCTGCAATCGCAAATACCTCAGCATGATTGCTGATCGCGCTGCCACCCGGGCGCGGCAGCGTCATGCGCGCCAGCCGCCGCACCGGAGCAAATCCGAATTCCCTGGCAATCTCTATCGCCACTTCATTGCCGGGAAACAAATCCCAGAACACGCGCTCCCCGCTGTGTCCGGCGAGAAACCACCGCAGCAGCCGGCGCACGGCATTGGGCGACCTCGCAACGCATGGTCCGAAATACGCCGCCGTGAACCCCGGCCGGCCCATCGCATATCCGTCGGCGGCCAGGCTCGCGGCGTCCCCCTCTGCCAGTCGCCGCAGCAAAGCCGCGCGGTCGGCGCCAAATCGCGAGCGGTCATACGCATCATCCGGATAGTAAGTCAGCATGTCCCCCGCGTCGGCCGCTCCCGGCAGCCGTTCCCACCGCTCGATCGCGCACTCCTCGCTGAATCCGAACTTCCGATAAACGTGAGCCCCGCTTTCCGTCGCGTCCAGTTTCACCGCAGCCACGCTCCGCTCATCCACAAATTTCAGCGCGCGCTCCATCAGCAATTCGGCGAAGCCACGCCGCCGGTAGTCCGAATCCGTCAGCACCATCCCAATCCATGCCAGTTCCCGCCCGTAACACACCACCGTTGTGGTGGAACGAACTTCGCCTTCCCACTCGACTGCAAAGCAACCCTCCGGTTCCAGTCCCAGCAGCCGCTCCCAGTCGCTCCTCGTCTGGTTCCAGCCCGCGGAGCGTGTCAGGATCAGCGCTCTCTCCACGTCAGCAGACCGCAAAACCCGAACCATCCCATCCGCCACCGGCAAATCAACTCCCTCCAAATTCTGCCCGGCCGTCCCCTGCTCCCGACTCCTGATCCGGCCCCCCAGCCCGGCGCATTGACAATCCGCGAGCCCTCAGACTATGAATGATCACACAGCAGACTGCGTTCTGCACAGTAGAACGCGTATTTAGCATTCCTCAAACTCCGGCACACGCAGGCAATTCCCGGCCCATGGACTCCCTGCCCATTTCCCGAATTCGCCTCCACTGGGTCCAGGTTCCCCTCTGGGAGCCGTTTCGCATCTCCAACGGCGAGATCTCCACGAAAGACGCTATCCTCGTCGCCATCGAAACCGACGGCCTCACTGGCTGGGGGGAAGCCTCGCCGCTCGCTGCCTCCGCCTATTCAGCAGAAACCCCGGAATCCAGCTGGGACCGTCTTCACGACCACCTCATCCCCGCGTTGCTGGCCGGCCCGAACATCGACCCGTGGCAGATCATCCAGCGCCTCGCGGAAGACTCCATCGAACCCTTCGCCCGAGCCGGCCTCGAAGGCGCGCTCTGGGATCTCCTCGCCCAGCACCGCTCCGTTCCGCTCTGGTCGATGCTCGGAGGCCGCAAGCGCCCCGTTCCTTCCGGCGCTGCGATCGGCCTCATGGACACGACCGCCGACCTCCTCGCCCGCGTCGATCGATTCCTGGGGGAAGGCTATCAGCGCATCAAAATTAAGATCGCGCCCGGACACGACCTCGAGCTGGTGCGCGCCGTCCGCGAGAAGTTCGGCTCGATTTCCCTCATGGTCGACGCCAACGCCGCTTACTCCATCGATGACGCCAGCATCTTCGAGCAGATGGACGCGTTCGGCCTCATGATGATCGAGCAGCCCCTCGGCCGCCTCTGCCTCGAAGAGCATGCGGAGTTGCAGCGCCGCCTGCGCACGCCCATCTGCCTCGACGAATCGGGGGAATCTCCTGACGCCGTGCGCGCCATCATCCGCCTCGGCAGCGGTCGCGTACTCAATATCAAAGTTCAGCGCATGGGCGGCCTCTTGCCCGCGCTCCAGGCACACAACCTCGCCAGCGCCGCGGGACTGCCCTGCTGGCTCGGAACCATGCCCGAGCTCGGCATCGCTTCCACTCAGGGCCTCCACCTTGCCACCCTGCCGGGCTTCACTTATCCAACCGACGTTGAATCCTCCGAGCGCTGGTTTGTTCAGGACCTC
Organism: uncultured Acidobacteriota bacterium; assembly: GCA_963825195.1. GTDB lineage: Bacteria > Acidobacteriota > Terriglobia > Terriglobales > Acidobacteriaceae > Palsa-343. Next base: position 1,128,001 of record CAWGSD010000001.1, on the reverse strand, counting down.
ATCGAGCCGCCCATCGTCATCAACCACGAGGGATTCATCTGCCTCACCGACCGTCCCGGCGCCGGATACCAGGTCCTCCCGAGCCGCATCGCGCAATACTGTATTCGTTCCCAGGAATTTCGCCCATGACTCCGCTCTCTGCCCCCGCATGCGCGCAGGCGCTGCGCCACGGACTCATCCCCGCCGTCCCCGTGCCCTTCCGCGCATCCGGCGAGGCCGACCTCGACGAGCAGGATCGCTACATCGCCCGCATGGCCGCTCAGCCCATCGCCGGCATCGCGGTCTGGGCCCACACCGGCCGCGGCCTGCATCTCAGCGCTCCCCTCCGCAATCAAGTTTTGCAGGCGTGGCGCAATGGCCTTGGCGCGAAGAAGCTCATCATCGCCGGCGCAGGCTCGTCGCCCGAGCACGCCGCCGACCCGCAACGCTACATCGCGAGCGCCCTTCGCATGGCCGAGGATGCGCTCCGCCACGGCGCCGACGCTCTGCTCGCCTACTCGCCCTCTGCCTTCCGCCACTCCCCGCAGCGCGACCAGCTCATCCTCGACTATCACCGCCAGCTCACTCAGCTCGGCGCTCCACTGATCCTCTTCTATCTCTACGAGGCCGCCGGCGGCATCTCCTATTCGCGCGAACTTCTGCGTGAGCTCTTCGCTCTGCCCCAGGTCGCCGGCATCAAAATCGCCACCCTCGACAGCGTCATGACCTTCCAGGACATCGCTGCCCTCATCCAGGCAGAATTCCCCAGCCAGCTGCTCATCACCGGCGAAGACCGCTTCCTCGGCTACAGCCTCATGTGCGGAGCCCAGGCCGCCCTCATCGGCATGGGCGCAGTCTGCACCCAGCTGCAGCGGGAGCTCATGGACGCCTGGTTTCACTCCCGGTCCGCCGAGTTCCTCGCCCGCTCCCGTGCTGTCGATCTCCTTTCACAGGCGCTCTTCACCGCGCCCATGGAAGGCTACATCCGCCGCGTTCTCGAAGCGCTCGCCTGCGAAGGATGGCTCAGTCACGACTCCACGCACGATCCCTGGGGCCCCGCACTCTCCACCGCCGATCTCGACCAGGTGCGTGCCGTCCTCCGCAGCGTCGCTCATCCCGCCAGTCAGGCAGAGAGGTAAATCGCATGTGGGAGCTCGTGCCCGCTGTTCGTCTCCTGGGCCCGCCGCGTCTCAGCCCGTCCGAGGCTCGCCTCGTCGCCGAAGATTTTGTTGCCTTCTCCGCCGGACTTCCCCATCCCCTCGAACCCCTCATTGCCGAGCGCTACGGCATCTATCTCGCCAGTGAATACGCGGGCTTCCCGCTGAAGAATCCGTTTGGCAAAGCCTCCGGCCAGCTTTCGCTCGCGGCGCATCAGGTCCAGCAGGATGCAGCCGCAGGCCTCGGCTTCGTTGTTCTCAAAACCGTCATCGCCGAGGATGCGTCCGGCGGACAGAGCATGCACGCCTGGGCGATTCCCGAAACCCGCATGCTCGTCGAGCCCATCCGCAGCCGCAACAACCAGCCTGGCTGGACCGTCACCTGGAAAGGCCGCGGCTGGTCCGGCTCCTTCGATTCGTATCGCGCCTTCTTCGGCCAGGCTCTCGCCGACAGTCGCGCTGCCGCCATGCTCGTCATTCCTTCGGTCAAATATCACCTGCCCGGCGCTGAAGAATCGCAGTGGAAAGAGGAGGAGTACAGCTTCACCACCGCGCGCCTTCTCGAAAGCTGGGACGAGCATTGCCCCGGTGTGCCCATGCCCCTCGAAAAGGACTTCAGCCCCACCCTCGCGGGAAGCGAAAAAGCAGCGCAGCAGGCAAAGATTCTCGAATGGCTCCGCGTCGTCCCTGCCCTCATCCACCGTGCGGCCCCCGGCAGAGTCCGCGTCGGCCTCAAAATCTTCAACACCCTCTTTGAGGATGATTTCCAGCTCCGCATGCTACGCGAGGTCCACAGCGCCCCGCACGGCGATCGCCGCACCGACTATCTCACCTATGCCAACCGTCTTTTTGATCCCGAGAAAAGCTTCGAAGACAAGGTAGGCGTCGCCTATGGCGGTCCCGACCTCAGCGACCGCAACCTCGCCGTCCTCACCCATTTCCTTTCCGCTGCCGGAGCGCCCCCGCTTCCCCTCAGCGCCACCGGAGATATCCATTCCGGCCGCATGGCCGCCGAATATCTCCTCCGGGGAGCATCCAGCTTTCAGGCCCACACTATCTTTCAGCGCAACCGCAATGCTTTCTCCATGCAGGGCGGCAATAAGTCGGAGGCGGCCCTCCATCATCTCCTCTTTCATCCCGAAGAAGGCCTGCTCGCCTGGCTCATGGACCTGCGGCGGCGTCTCCGCTGGCGCCCCGAGCTGAACATCGCCCAAATCGCCGCCTGGTGCCGCGACAACTGGACGGAAGTCGCCGCCGAGCTCACCCACCGCGCGCAGGCCGGTGCAAAGCCCTAACCTCGCAATGTGAGCCCGCTAACTCTCCGGATTAGTCCCCGCCGGAATTGCGCTCATTAGTCCACACCCGTTGGTGGCGCTACGAATGAGTCCTGCCGTCGAAGTGGGGCTCAGGTTGCCGGTTCAATTTCCAACAAGGTTTCTGTCCAAATTCAACAGACGCGCGCTCTGCAGGGACTGTAATAAGAGAGACCGGGGAGGTCTCATCACCGTGACAAATCTGCAATCAGCGACATCCGTGAGTGTTCTCACCGAGGACGATCTGCGCGAGATCCAGCTCGTCAAAAAGTATGGTGCGGCCGATGTTTACATCAACGCCGATGAGGCGGGCTGGCACCCCTGGGTCAACGGGCTCATGATCAAACCCTATCGGTATGAAACGATGAGCGGCATGTCGGTCTTCGTACTGTGGGCGCCGAAGGCGACCGTCCTGGGAAAGCATCGCCATCGGGGCGTGGTCACCGGTGTCACGATCGAGGGCGAGTGGAGCTACTTCGAGTATGACTGGATTGCGCACAAGGGAGACTATATCGTCGAGAATCCCGGAACCATTCATACGCTGCGTATGGGTGAGGGGGCGCAAGTCGTTTACACCGTCAACGGCTCGATCGAATTCTTCAATGACGACGACTCGCTTCGTAACATTATGGACGTCTTCAGCTTCATCGATCTGTATGTGAAGCACTGCGAACGGACCGGGCAGGAAGTGGATAAGCGGCTGTTCTATTGATCTCAATTACGCTTGGGTTGGTCCGCATGTTGTGGGCAGTTCATTCCGAAGCGAGGAATGGCCCCAGGATGGACGGGAAGAGCAAGATGGAGTGGCGACGGGCGCGGCTGCGATCGCGCCGTCTGGGCGAGCGCGGTTCCCGAAGGCAGCGTGGCGACCGCCTCGTGGCTTGCGCCGTCGCTGGTCCGGAATCGCCGGCGATAGGTGGCGGGCGTCATCCCGGTTACCTTCCGGAAAACCACGCCAAAATAGCTTTGATCGCAATAACCCACGTCCTGGCTGATGCTCGCAATCGGATCGTCGGTTCTCAGGAGCATGGCCTGGGCTCGTTCGATGCGATAGCGGTTCAGGTACTCCATAAATGTCAGGCCGGTCACGCGCTTGAATGAGCTCATGAAGTAAGAGTCGCTCATCCCGCAGAGCTGCGCGGCGATGCGAACGTTGAGCGCGCCGCTGCAGTTCTCGCCCAGATGGCGGAAAAGGGGAACCAACCGGTCCAGCGCAGATTGTTCCCTCTCGAGGATTTCGCCGGTTTCCGGGGACGAGGCGTAGTGGTTGACGAGGAGCACCAGCAGCATCTTTAGATACGTTCCCAAAGCGAGACGGCCCCGCGAAGAAAGAGCCGGCAGCTCGGAGCGGATCCTCAGCATCATGTTCAGCACCTGCTGAGGAACCCCACTGCTCGCCGGGATAATGTGCGGAAACTTTGAATCCTGCAAAAGGAAGGGGGTCAGATACTCCGCGCTGTCGCTGCCCCCGTCACAGCGGATGAGATCCGGCTCGAAGAACAGAGCGGCAATGGTCGCTTCCGGGGAGCAGTAGTCGATGGTGTGGTACAAAGAACCGCCCAGGACCACTAAGTCGCCCTCGGTGAAGGGCAGGATGCGATCCTGAATACGACACTCCGCGGACCCCGAGCAGAGGTACAGTACCTCGCAATACCCATGACGATTCATGCGCACGTGGTGCCGCCCATCGCCCTTCATGAAGAACATATCGACCGGACACGACACATCGAAGGGCCAGCGATGCGTTCCTTCAGCAGTGATCTGCGGCTCGACCAGACTGAACTGATCCTTCCACAAGCGGTCGGGCAGGCGAAGGCTCCGCAGCGCGGCATCGGGGCTGCGGAAGAGGCGCTCAGAATTGCGGGGCTTGGAACCCGCGGAGACACTGAATTCCAATTCCGAGATCTCCTTCGGACGGTTCATCGACACACTCCGGAAGACGGATGGTGGGTGCCATTGTACGAAGACGGCTCTGCTGTGAGCAATGGAAAACAGCTCGCTGCGTAAGCATGCACAAGCCGGGGTTGCGGATCAGGCCAACTGGCCGCCATCGACAAACAGCAAGGCGCCGCTCACATACGCAGCATCTTCTGAGGCCAGGAAGAGCGCCGCGCCCGCTACGTCCTCAGGGGTTCCGAGACGGCCGAGGGGGATGATGCCGTTCTCGGATGTGTATTTGGCCTGAAAGAACGGATCCTGCAGGAAGGGCTCGGACAGCCGGGTCCGGATGATGCCCGGGCCCACCGCGTTGGAGTTGATGCCGTATTTGCCAAATTCCCGCGCCAGCGTTTTTGCCAGAAGAAACACACCCGATTTGGAAACGTTGTAGTGCGCAAGCTGCGCTTCTCCGTCCCAGCTGTTGGTGGACGACATAAAGACCAGCTTGCCTCTTCTTCGTTCCACCATGTGCGGTACGACCGCTTTCGAGATCAGAAACGGTCCGCGCAGGTTCGTGTCCAACGTCTTGTCCCAGGTCGCCTCATCCAGTTCCAGGAATGGCACGACGCGCGCAATCCCGGCAATTTGCATCACAATATCGATGCGGCCGTGCCAGTCGATCACCTGCTGAATGGCGGCCTCCACCTGATCGGATTTGCGAACATCGCAGCAGAGAGCTCGACTGGCGCTGCCCTCGCTTCGCATGGCGTGCACAGTGCCCTCCATCCCAGCCTGATCGATATCGAGAATGACAACATTCGCTCCTTCTCGTCCCAGGCGCTCCGCAATGGCTTTCCCAATTCCGTGCGCGGCCCCGGTCACCACCGCGACCTGATCTTTAAAGCGCATCAGATTGTTCGCCTTACAATCGCACATGCATCGACCCCTTTTCTGCTGAAGCCTAACCTCTGCCGCCCAATTCGATCTATAAAAGAAGCTGCCGGGTTTTGTTGAACCAGCCCTTCCTCCTGGACACCTTGTTAGAACTGGTCTCATCCATAGCTCCCAGGCCTCGGTCAGGATCATGAGCCCCGCTTCGGCGGCGGGTCTCACACGCAGTCCCACCCGGCAGCGCAGGTCTATGAGCCCAGTTCCTGGTCCCGCCTCAGTAAGCCCCGCGGGCCAATAGATTTCCCGAGGATTTCTTATAGCATTCCGGCTGAATCAAGTACCATACTGCGGATCGAATCTTTCACCCTGGAGGATCCCGCTTGATATTCGCCACCGATCTCGGCGACCCGGAGGGTCCCGTAGCGCTACCGGACGGGACCTGGCTGGTCGTCGAAGGAACCGCCGAACGCGGCTGCGTCACCCAGATCAGCGCCGACGGCAAGACAAAGCATGTGATTAAGAAAACCGGACTTCCCAATGGCCTTGCCGTGGACCGCCATGGTGTCATCTGGGTCGCCGAATCCAAAGAGCCCTCTCTGGTCCGACTCACCATGAAAGGCAAGGCGGAGGTGGTTGCGACAGAATGTGATGGCGAGCCGTTTCTGTTTCCTAACGATCTTTGCTTTGGGCCCGACGGCGCTCTCTATCTTACGGACTCCGGGATGACTGCAGCCGAATTCTGTCCCGGCAATAAGATTCGACCGGACTATATGTCTCTGACTTATCGAGGCCGGGTCTATCGCGTGGACACAGCGACTGGGAAGGTCACGCTACTCGATGATGGAATCCAGTTCACCAACGGGATCGCGTTTGGTCCGGACCATCGGCTCTACGTCAATGAAACCATTACCGGCAATATCTATCGCTACTCGAACGAAAATGGCTCGGTCGCGGGTCCTCGTGCTCTTTTCGGCAATGTAATACGCGCCGATGCACCTCCCGGCTTCAAGGGACCGGACGGGATGGCCTTTTCGACCGATGGGCGGCTCTACGTTACGGTGTTCGGCCAACATGACCTCATCGTGCTGGGCAAGAGCGGCGAAGTCGTCGAAAGAATCGAGGCCGCCGGCAACCTGCCAACGAACGTAGCCTTTGCCCTGCCCGGCAATCATCGCATCGCTGTCACGGAATATGAGCATGGGCAACTCGAGATGTACGATGTCCCGACCGACGGGCTGCCGCTTTGGTCCTGAGGCAGAAGAGAAAGGCGCGCACGACACATGAGGAATCCTTGAGGCCGCTACTCCCGCTGCTGTGCGATTCATTCTCTGCGCCTCGTCGATCATTCGTAAAGGGCCGGATCGGGTAACTGGATTTCCTCCCGGAAACCGCGGGTGTGTATTGCAAGGATCACAACGCCGATCACAAACCAGATCGCACCGGCGATTTTCGCTGGCGGCGCCAGTCCCCACCAGATGCCCGCGCAAAAGAGAAACCCACCGCCCGGCAGGATCAAATCCATTACGAAATTCCGGTGATACCCACGGCTGCGCCGCACCCAAAACTGCCAGATTACCGCGAGATTCACGCCCATGAACCCTAAAAAGGCGCCAAAGTTGAGGATTTCGGCGGTCACTTCATAACTCATCACCAGAGAGCCTGCATATGCGAGCAATCCGAGAAGCCAGATATTGAGGTTAGGCGTGTTCCGCACCGGATGCAGATGAGCGAAGATCCGCCGCGGTACCAGGTTGTCCCTGCCCATCCCAAACAGGAGACGTGCGGCTCCAACCTGCGTGGTCAATCCTGCGCCGATCATGGCCACCAGCAGGAGGAGCGACATGGTCCGAAACATAAGGACGCCCCCCACACGCCCGGTAACCTCAATAAAGGCCGTCTCGATGTTGGTATAGGTATGGTAATCCGGCCAGACCAACTGGCCCAGGTAGACAAGCAAGCCGCCAAAAAAACCCGTAAAGACGCACACTCCGACCGCAGCCAGCATCACGTTGCGGCGAGGATTCTTCACATCTTCCGCAAGCGTCGTGACCGCGTCGAAGCCAAGATAGGTGAGCGCAGCAAAGGAGGTTGCGCTGGCAATATCCTTCACCTTAAAGGTCCCGGCTTTGTAGAACGGCTTGATGGAGAAGAGGCCGCCTACGCCCTGTGTTATAACCACCCATCGGATCGCAAGAAAGACGAAGCTCAGCAGCACAATGAACATGAAGCCGAGCAGGATTTGGTTCACACGTACTGTCGACCGGATGCCGCGCAGGTTGAAATAAGTGATGCCGCCCGCCAACAACGCCGCCCCTGCGGAAAACGGCAGTTGTGGCACGGCGCGGATCAGAGCCAGGGTGCCGAACATCACGCAGAACAGGGGCGTGACCACATAATCCAGCAGCATAGCCCAGCCGGCGACGAATCCGAGATAAGGATGGAGCCCACGGCCCACGTATGTATACGCCGAGCCGGCTGAAGGATAGATAGCCGCCATCCTGCCATAGCTAATCGCCGTGAGCACCATGGCCACCATCGCGACCAGAATGGTGTCGACCGCATGCCCGTGTGATTTGAGTTCGGCCAGCCCAAAGACCGTCGCCGGCGCGCTGGGAGTGACGGCGACCAGTCCGTAGAAAACCAGATCCCAGACGCTCAGCACCCGCCGCAGCCGGGGGACACTACCACTGCTCTCGAATTCGGCAACTTTGACAGCCATCAACTTGTCGCAGTGACGCGGGATTTACACCAGCATTGCGCTGCCCCTTGAGTCCATCGGGATTTCATTTCGGTGCTTAGAACCAGATTACTGGCCTCCGGCCTGCGAGGCTCCAGGGGCAGCCGTACCGGGAGTATCGGTCGCGGTTACCGTGAAGCGAGTAATGCCATAATTCCCATTATTTCCCTCATTGAAGCCGAACCCGGGCTGCCCGGCCTTAAAGGTGCTGTCTTTTACCTGGGCTAACTGCACTCCATTCTTATAAGCCGTGATTACGTTGCCGACCATGGTCGCCTTGACCACGTCCCCGGTGGTGACGCCGTATTGTTTCCCATGAGCATCCACCAGATAGGAAAAATCGGCCAACGGCCCATTCCAGCGCACGATGATCAGATAGGCAGTGTCATCGTCAATCAGCGAGTTCGAAATCTCATACCCGCTGCACTGATGCGGCCCCAGAGACGACCGCAGGCGGATGGATACCTCCGGGCCGCGACGGATTGCTACTTTGCGCACGACGGCTTCTGCCGTCTGATTCGGACCCCAGGCTCCCGTCAGCAGAGCGACCGAGTCGGCGAAGCGCTTGGGGCCTGCGGTGCCCATCGCATATCCGGGCGTTGTGGAGACATTGCCCCAGTCCAGCCCGACCGTCCTGCCACCAATCCAGCGGCCTCCCTCGGAGATCGGGTCCTCCTGCTGGGAGAAGCTGGTGGTGTACGTCTCCACATGGGGCGAGGCGGGCTGAGAAGCGGAAGCCGGCGGCTGTGTGGCACTTTTCGAGCAACCAGCAAGCGCGGCCACGAGCAAAGCGGCGAAAGCTCCTGGTCGCAGCGAAACGCCCATCATGGAAAGGAATCTGACCTTTGTGGTCCCGCCTCGCATACCTGATCCTCCGCAGCCCGGGGTCATCTACTGGCCGCCTCCTGTCGATCCTGCGGCGTCGTTCGCGGGAGCGTCTGCAGCCGTGATGGTAACGCGAGTCATTCCGTAATCGCCGTTCCTGCCCTCATTGAAACCAAATCCGGGTTGCCCGTTGAGATAGGTGTTGTCTCTCACCTGGGCCAGCTGCACCCCGTTCTTATAGGCAGTGATTACATTACCAACGATGGTCGCCTTTACAACATCGCCCGTGGTCACGCCATATTGCTTACCTTTGGCCTGGACGAGATAACTGAAATCAGCCAACGGGCCGTTCCACCGCACAATGATCAGATAGGCGGTGTCATCGCTTCGGAGAGAATTAGAGATTTCATATCCACTGCAGTCGTGAAGGGATAAAGAGGATCGCAACCGCAACGATACCTCGGGCCAGCCGTGGACAGACACCTTCTTCACAACCGCTTCGGCTGTCTGGTTCGGCCCCCAGGTACCGGTCAGCAAGGCAACCGAATCGGCGAAGCGCTTCGGGCCTGCAGTGCCAATCGCATATCCGGGCGTTGTGGATACATTTCCCCAGTCAATGCCGACCGTCTTTCCGCCGGTCCAACGCCCGCCCTCGGAGATGGGGTCCTCCTTTTGCGGAAAGTTCGTCGTGTATGTCTTTACCTGCGGGGCAGCCGGGGTTGCGGCGGTCGAAGGCGTGGGAGCTTGCGTGCTGGTCCTGGAGCAGCCGACATTTGCCAGGAGGAGCACCGCAGAGCACAGGAATGGGCCGAATGAAGCGCGGATCATGGGGAACGGGTGACGGGGTGAACCAGGGATCATTATCCTCTTCTCCGAACAGTTGAACGTCTGTGCTTCTCGGGCGGAACGATACTCTGGTGAATTTACAAGCGGCTCGCCTCGTCCCGATAGGAATTACCGGACCCTTTCTTGTTGAAGGACTACGGTTTGGAATACAACCTCTGCAGCGCGATGAGACTCTCTCGAGATGCCGCAGGAACGAGCAAAGTACTCTCCCATGGTCAGAACTCGATCCGGAAGGTCGCCTGCCCCTGACGGTTGCTGATCTGTGAACTCAGGTTCGTAATCTGTCCAAACGTCGAGTCGAGTGAGTTGGCGTCGGGCTCCTGCAATTGCGTCCGATTGAACGTATTGAAGTAGTCCACGCGCAGACTGGCCTGTACGCGCTCGGCGATCGAGAATTTCTTTATCACATCGAAGTTCTCAATCCGCAGAGGAGGAGTTCGCAGGCTCGAATAGGTCGCCACCGCATTGCCGAGCGCCCATGGTCCGGTGTTGACGAAGGCATTGGTTGTAAATTGTACCGGCTGCGATGCAGACTTCCCGGCAAAGTACTCTTTAGACAACTTATAGCTGAAGGTTTTGATCTTAGCGCCTGACACCACGTTGGGGCGGTCCCCGAAATTCGCATAGAGCGGATTGTAGCCATTGTAGGCTCCGAAGGGATATCCTCCCGCATAACTCGTGATGGCACTGACTTGCCAGCCTCCCAGCAGCTGTCCCAGCACGCCTTGCGAATTGAGCCATTTCTGACCAGGGCCGGTTGGCAGATTATAGGTCGCGACCACATTCACAAGATACTTCTGATCGCGAAACGAAGGAGTGAATTCGGGCTTGATGTTGAAGGAGTTGATGGGATTGGGCTGATAGAGTGTCGCTCCAACCGCCTCATCGGCGATGGTTCTCGATAGCGTGAAGTCGGCGAGATAGCTCAGTCCGTTGGAAAAGCGTTTCTCTGCCTGAGCCTGCAGCCCATTATAAAACGACGTTCCCTCGGTTTCGTAGGTGTCGTAGATATCCGAGTATTGGGGGAACGGGATCAGGGATTGCAATACAGTGCCGGTCCCTCCGAATGTCTGTTCCCAGGTGGGATAGGGAAGCTTAATGCCGGCCGCGACAGCATCCGGCGAGTCCGCCAGCTCGCCCAGCAGGCTCCCGTACTTCAGAACGGATGGATTCGGCTGCTCGGGCTGGTGGATGGAAGAGGGGAGATGAATCCCGCGATTGCCGACGTAGGCCACGGTCACGAACATATTCCATGGAAGCTGCCGCTGGACGCCCACATTCCAAGCCTGATCGTAGGGAGCCCGGCCGAATGTTTTTGGATTGAATCCCAAAACCACGCCGCCATCTCCGATGGATGGGCTAAAGGGTGTAGGAGGTGGTAATGGCATCGGAGACACATCCCAGCTGCCGTAAGCGGGAATGCTGCCGCCGTTGGATTGCCGCAGGAATTCTCCACCCAGCAACGAAGCAAAATAGAAGGCAGTCTGCACGGTTCCGTATTCGTAGGCCCCGCCATCCAGATAGGTCAGAAAGAATCCCGACTGAAGCACCGTCTTCGAATTCAGGCTATAGGAAATTCCCAGCCGTGGCTGCACGTTCTTCCAGGCAATCGCTGCGCGGTTGATGCCGGCACACCCCTGGCAATTCCCAAACTTGCTGGCACCGCCCGGCAGGTTGCCGGCTTCAGGGTCCAGCACCGTGGGATCCTGGAAATTCATGTAGACGACATAGTTATGTTCCTCGGTAAAGGGAACCATCACATCCCAACGGAGGCCGACGTTTACCGTCAGTCGCGAGGTGATCTTGATATCGTCCTGGGCATAGACGGCAAATTCTTTGTTGCGCAGGCGCGATACGTTCGAGCTCAGCCGGTTGCCACCATCTGCTTCGCCCAGTAAAAAGCTGGCAAACGAGCTGCCGTCCACACCGAAATTCGGATCGCTGGAGTTCGGAATCGATGTCGTTCTTTGGCTGAAGGAAAACACGCCGCTGCAGAACTGACAGGCAAGAAGGTCCTGATAGGTTCTCCGGAACTGGCCTCCGAAGTTAAAGGTGTTGCGCCCGCGCGTCCACAACCAGTTATTGACCAGCACAATGCCGAGCGCCCGGTTATTTGTCTCCTCGAAGCCTGCGCCCAGACCGCCGAGATTGGCGGCGCCGCTGACACCAAGCTGCGTGGGGGCATTCTGACCATCGAAGTAAACCAGCGGGAACGTCGTGCCGCCAACAACTCCGGGAAAGGAGACGCCGGTCTTCGCGTTGAACTCCCCACTCAACTCGCCGATCCAGTCCGCGCCTGCGGTCATCACAAGGTTCCGATTGATCGCCTTCATATAATTCAGCACGAATCCCGATCCTATTTCCGAATCGTTGATCTGGCTTTGGAGCTCGTTGCTCGCAGGCACGATGGCGGGGGCGGTAAAGTATGGGGAGGTCAACGCGTCTCGCCATTGACTGAAATGGATGTTCTGCGAGGAACTAATTGTGTGGTCGATCGTGTAGCCCCAGAGATGCTGACTGATGGCTAAGGAAGGAACTGCAGGCGACTTATTGCTCTGCAATCCGGAGTTGACGCCGGGTCGATCGGGATCCGGAATGAGGGGAAGGATCGCCTTCGCGATATTACTGAAGCGCGTCTGCGGAATGACATTATTGGGGAACTGCTGGCCGGTGGTGGGGTCATAGATCGGGATCTGGTTCCCATTGGAATCGACGAAACCGCTGAAGTCTCCCGCCTTCATTGCCGGAGTTGGCACGGTTCCGATTGTCTTTTGCGCCTGGTTTTGTTTAAACCAGTCGGAACTAAAGAGGAAGAAGGTACGGTTCCGGCCATGGTAAAGCTTTGGGATGATCACCGGGCCACTGAGGGTGAAGCCATAATCGTTCTGTTGGTCGACGGGCGGCGCGGCCTTACCGTCGGCGCGAAAGTAAGTTGGAAAGAACCCATCCGAGTCGAAGAGCTGATTGCGCAGGATATCGAAGGCGTCTCCATGCAGCAGATTGGTCCCCGAGGTCATGTTATACGTCACCGCCCCCTGCCCGAGGCCGTAGGTCGCGTCAAAGGTAGAACTGTTGACGCGAAACTCGTTCACCATCTCATAGGGCGGATTGATATTGGTTTGTACACCGGCATACTGCACAAATGCGACGGGGACACCGTTGAACTGCACTTCGTTTTCGAACGTGAGCCCCCCGTTCATATTGTGGCTTCCGGCATTCCCCTGCACGCCGGGCGCGAGGTACATGAAGGAGTCCAGTTGGCGAGCGAGCCCGTTAATTTCGATAGGCGCGGTCCTGACTAACTCCGGCTCGAGCGTGGTTCCGATCTGCGGCGAGGTGGTATTCAGCGTAATTGCACTGGCTGCCACCGTCACACTGGTCGTCGCCGCACCGGGAACCATCTTGAAATCGACTGTGGACATCCTGGCCACTTCTACGATTACGTCCAGTTCGAGGGATCGCCTGAACCCCGCAGCCTCCACCGCAACCGAGTAATGACCCGGCAACAGTCCCACCACGTTATAAGTACCTACCGACGAGGTGATCGCATGCGCGACAACTCCCGTAGCAGTATTGGTGAGGGTGAGCGATGCGCCCGTGATGAGCGCTCCGGTTGGGTCTGTGACCGTACCCGTAATTCCGTTTTCCACCTGTGCCTGCAGCGGACCGATCGACAAAAACGCAACAGCACACAAAATGATCGCATACAGGAATGTTGCACCATCCCTGCGGATTACGATTCTACAGAGCGGACTGAATCTCTTATTCACCGGGTGCCCCTCCATCATGGTTCAGACCAATCGACGATGTGTGCAGAGAAAGCGATCCCCTGCAGGTAACAAGTCGTCGCTGGGACAAAGCTCACATCGACGGGGATGAAGTCCCACATTTTCGCTCAGCCCCACGCAGACTGGGGAACGGTCTCTTCGTGGGGACGCGCGGCCAGGAAACGCGAGCGGGCGTTACCCTGCAAGTTGTTTCCCGGGCGCAAACTCATGCGGAATCGCGCCAAGGTTAACCTGGAATCTAGGAGATTTCACATTTCCGTTATAGGAACTCTCCCGCCAATTTTTGTTGAAGGGCTACGGTAAGTTGATACAGGTGTTTCATGGACCGGGCGGCCATGACGGCGTGCACCCCGAACTCATCCCCAGGACCGACTGCCGGCATACGGCGGAGGCCGCATGTGAGAAGGTCGGCCGATGTTGCGCGTTACGCCTGGCGCTGGAGCGGCGCGGCATCGCAGGTGCCTGCAATGCGAGGCGTTGTCGGAATGGCCATACTATGATGACGGCGTCGATAATCCAGCGGCGTGATGCCGGCCAGCTTGTGAAAGACGGCACCGAAATAACTCTGGTCACAGAATCCCATCTCCTGAGCAATGTCGGAGATCGACCGATCGGTGCCAGACAGAGCTGCCTGGGCGCGTTCCACACGGTAATGATTAAGATAACTGCGGAATGAGCGCCCCTTCGCCTGCCTCAGCAGAGACACGAAATCCGATTCGCTCAGGCCGCACATCCGGGCAGCGCCCCTGACAGTAATCGGTTCTCCCACGTGCCTGGGAAGAAATTCGAGAAACCGGTGCAGGCGGTCCAGCGCGCGCTGCTGCTCACGAAGGCTCTCCAGAGTGCCGGCGTAAGACGAATATTGATTCACCAGAAGCATCAGGATCATTTTGAGATAGGTCCTGATGGCGAGCCGCCCACGCATCGAAGATCCGGGCAGCTCTGTATGCATCATGCGCATCAGTTCGAGCACCTGGCCAGGCACGCCGGTGGCAGCCGGTAAGACGTGCGGAAACGCGGAATCCTGCTGCAGAAAGGGCGCCAGGTACTCGGTGCACCAGGCGCTCCCATCACTACAGATCAGATTGGGATCGAAGTAGAGGACGCCAAGCGTCGTCTTCGCGTTCAGCGGGGAGGCAATGGAATGGTAAAGAGTGCTGCCGATGACCGCCAGATCCCCCGGGTTCATCGGCAGCAGCCGATCCTCCACCAGGAACGTGGTTGCGCCGCTGCACAAAACAAATATCTCGAAATAATCGTGACGATTTTTCTGTACCGTGTTCCGGCCGTCGCTGGTGAGAAGCCGCAGATCGAGCGGCATCACCGAATCGAACGGCCAAACGTGAACACCTTCCGCGTTGATCTGGGGCTGAATGAGGCGGTATTGATCGTTCCTCGCCCATGCATCGGCGCGGTGAAGCGGTTCTGTCTGACCCTTCTGAAGCGCAGCAGAGGCAGTGCCGGGCGGCCCTCCCGCGGCTCGCGACGTCGCCGTCGGCCTCCGACCGGGCACATGTATGTTGGAAGACGAACTCATCGCCAGTTCCCCTGGACCCGCCGAGGTGTGCCGAGCGTACTACAGATTGGAGATTTGTGTCCACGAAGAATCTGCTGCTGGGCGCCAGCCTACAGGAATCTGCGGTTGATTCGGCAGAAGACCGGGCCGCTCTTCAGCCAGAAAGAGGTCTGGCAGCTTCGACACCGGGTGGCTCCTCTGCCGGAGAGATCGAATGGACCCCCGTCAACGAAACGTCCTACGAAATGCCCTCCTGTCCCAAGCTCCAGACACGGAGCCATCCTGATTCGCCGAAACCTGACGCCGCCCTGTAGAGAAGAAGGTTGGCTGGAGACTGGAACGACGCCCGCCGACCTTCGTGCGCTCCGGACAACACTTTATTGTCTTATCGCGCATAACCGTCTTCGTCAGCAGCTCGAACATTTCGGCCTCGTGCCGGGGTGACGGTGACCACGAGAAGGCACGCAAGGCGAGTAACACTGTCCCTAATCCGGATTCCTTGCTCAGAGCACGCTGGATCGCTAGACTGGCGAGATCAGGAGGCCCGCCATAAGACTTTCGATCTTCTGCGGAGTGAGCGTCGACGGTTTTCTGGCTCGCTCCGATGACACGTTCGATTTCCTGCAGACCGGCGAGCAGGAGCCTCATGGGTTCAGCGAATTCCTCGCCAGCGTCGATGTAGTCGTGATCGGCCACAGAACTTTTAATATCGTGCTGAAGCTCGGGCACCTGACACTTTACGGCAACAAGCCCATGATTGTGCTGAGCAACCATCCACTTGATTTCTCATTCGCCACTGGTGGAATGATCGAACGGATGTCGGGAGAACCGACCGCGATCGTAACTCAACTCAAATCTCGTGGCTTTAAACATGTCTACGTAGACGGCGGCATCACCATTCAAAGATTTCTCGCCGCCGGGCTCATTGACCGATTGGTGATCACTCGCGTGCCAGTGCTGATCGGAGCGGGCGTCCCGTTGTTTGGCCCCTTGCCGCGCGACATCAGGCTTCGCCACATTGCGACGCGCAGCTATAACGGCGGCTTAGTGCAGAGCGAATACGAGATCGACTCCGAGGCACTCTAACAGCCAGCCGGGACTTAGAAAGCGTCAAGTGGAGACCTGATGCCTTCAATCCCCAGAACGGGGCTGACTACCGGCGCAAGCCCTGGCCTCGACCTGTTCGTTGGTTCGGCATGGGGCCACTATGCTCCAGACCGGGGGTGTTGTCATCCCGATCGTTGCATATGGCCTCTGTGACGCGGCCCATGACGAAAGACTAACCCATCCGCCAGACGTTAAGCGGCGGCTGCCCAGCTGAGCAGCCGCCGTGTCTGAGAAACGACCCGCATCCATGCAACAAAGTTCTACGGTCGTGCTGCTCCGGCCATCTTGATGATCGGGGCTAATACGATGCGATCCAGGTCGGGCGCATAACCGGTTGGGTTTCCGAATTCGATGGTGTTGACGCCGGCATGCAGATTCACAGGGATGACGATCGGAGTTGGATCATTGAACGTATCTCCATTCAGATCGAGTTCCTGCGCCGTGGCTCCATTCACGCTCATGAAGAACGATCGTGGCCCGCTGGTCTGGTAATCGATCTCCAGCTGATAACTTCCGTCCGCCGGCACCGTCACATTGGCGAAGGTCACGGTATTGGCAGCACCTCCGCCAACGTTCCCGGCCTTGGCCCGGCCCGACGAGTAGTTGCTGAACACGCCGCTAACGGAACCGCCCAGCGTCGCAACCTCGGCCTCATACGCTGTGGTGGTGGGCGTCGGAAAATCTCCCCTGCCCCGAATGACGATCCGGTCGAGATCCGGCGGATAGCTGACTGGGCTGCCGAAGCTGATCGCGTTCGTCCCCTTCTGCAGATGCACCGGCACTGTCGTGCTGGCAGGCAGGAGAAAGCTTCCACCGCTGCAGTTGAGCGTCTGATACGGTCCACCGTTGACGCTGTAAAGATAGGAGCGCAGACCGATGGTCATCGAATCCACCTCCATCAGGTACTCGCCGGCCTTTGGCACAGACACATTGTTAAAAGTCACGGTGTTGTTCGGGCCCAGTCCCAGATTGCCGACTTTTTCACCATCGGAACAGGCAGGGCAGCTCGCGATCGAAGCCGATCCGCCCAAAACCGCTGTCGCCGCCTCATAGCTCGACGAGGGTGAAGGAGCCGGTTGTCCGACGCCGCGGACCTCGAGCAGCCGCGAGCCGTGGCCGTTGAGCACGGTCGAGAACCCGCTGAAGGAAGGCCCCAGCTCCTGGTGCGTCCACAGGTCGCGAATCTGGATTGCGTTGGCGAATCCGAGCAGGCTCCAGGGAATGGATACCCTCGTCACTGTGGCATTCATGTTGAAGATGCCTACGTTGTACGTGCCATTGCCCAGATCGCTGACCCACACTTCCGCGTCGCCATCCAGCACTTGCCTGGCCGGCCTTCCGGTTTGATCGACTGCGAGGACCTCGTCGTTGGTCAGCAATTGCCGGCCGACGCTGTCGATGTTACGAAGACCGCCGCCCAGAATCAGCGGCGCATGCGCCAGCGCCCACAGGCTCAGCGCGGATTGCTTTTCGTCGTTCGTCAGGCCGTCCGCAGCGCCATCGATCAGATCCAGCGAGTCGAGGTCATTCCATCCCACGCCGGGACCGGCGGCATTTTCCCATCCGGGCAGGTCGCGGAAGCGCTCATAGATACGCGGCCAGTTGGTGAGCTTCGAGCAGTCGCCCTCGCATTCCACATCCTGGTCGATGCGCCGCGCATTCGCGTACTGCTGCCAGACGCTGAGGTAATCTTCGTCGAGGTCCCACGAGATCGTCAG
Organism: uncultured Acidobacteriota bacterium; assembly: GCA_963825195.1. Lineage (GTDB taxonomy): Bacteria > Acidobacteriota > Terriglobia > Terriglobales > Acidobacteriaceae > Palsa-343. The sequence continues at coordinate 1,110,246 of CAWGSD010000001.1, read as the reverse complement.
CCAGATGGGACGGCCGCTCGCGGTGATGGCTTTGGAATATGCGGCGACGTCGGGCAGGTTATCGATCGAGAGATTGTAACTGTCCGACCCGGGAGTGACTCCGTCCAGCTTGATGAGGTCAACGCCCCAGGAGGCCCACAGAGCTACCACGGAGTTGATGTACTCCTGCGCGCCTGGTTTGGTGAAGTCAATCTTGTAGTGATACGGCGAGGTGCCCGGGCCGCCGAAGGCATTGCCCGCGGTGTAGGGCACAACGAGGATATCCTGGATGTGATAGGGCGTTCCGAGGATTGGCGAGTTCGCAGCCACCGCCGGGTACTCGACGCCCGGAATCCAGTAGATGCCGGCCTTCTGGCCGTTGCTGTGGATGTGCGCAATCAACGCCTGGATGTCAGGAAAGGTCGTGGTGTTGGGGATGGGCCGCCCGTAGCTGTCGAAGCTACCCTGCCATCCGGAATCGATATTGATGTACCGGAAGCCGTGCGCCTCCAGGCCCGATGAGGCCAGCGCATCGGATTCGGCAGTTATCGTGCTCTGCGTGAGGAAACCGGAGTTGAGTGTCTGTTCGCTGAAGGTGCTCCAGCCGAAGTACGGCCGCTGTCCGGGATTCTGTGCGAAGACAGCGGACGCTGACAGCGCGCACAGAGCCAGCGCGGTCATCAGGCAGCGCTTACGTTGCTGGAGCCGATGACCGCGTTGAGATGAATGGCTTGTTGCAGGTTGCGGATGATGTATCTCGCATTGCGTCCGGCGCGAGTGGCAAATGCTCCGAAGGTTCATGTGGGGGCTCCTTCGATAACGTTGAAACTGCGATCCCAAAACAGGCTTGCACCTGCCCGGCTATCTCAGGCGCAGGAACTTGCAAACGGAACTTCGACAGCGATCATCTTTCCGCAATCCCGTGCGGACCCTGGGACGAGAGTCTCCCCGTGCAGCGCATCAGTGGCTCTCTTCCAGCGCTTTGCGAATCATGGCAGCCGCCTGGTCGCCCTGAATATCCGCACCCGCGGGATTGAAGTGAACCGGGTCTTCATGCAGATCCCCGTGTTTCTCCATCAGCGCGAACTGATCGTCGACAGGAATTCCGGCAGCCTCGACAAACTCCCTCGCGATCTGGTTGCGCGCATCAATCCGTGGATCGGTTGCATCCTTCGCATCCGCGCGCACCGGCGTCGTGCTGGCCCAGATGAGCCTGCCACCCTTTTCCGTCAGCGCCCGCACCGCGCGCAGATACGCAGGGAAAGCGGCCTTGTACTGAGCTTCCGTATACGCCCAGCCGTGCATGCCGTTGTTAAAATGCACGACGCGGAAGCGAACCCCTTCCATGGCCGCGAACTCAGCAATCTGGTGCTCGATGCGCGGATCGCCCACGCAGGTCGAGGATGCCATCAGATACACGTTCGCGACGCCGCTCAGATCCTTCCGCACCTCGGGGAAGTAATTGCGGGAGATTGAATCGCCCAGCAGCAGCACATTGGGCAGATGCGGATCCGCATGGGGCGGCCGCACCTCCCACGTCCACTCGATTTCTTCGGGGATGCTGACAGCCCTCTCGGCGATTAGTGGGACAGCCACCATACTTCCCAGCAACAGCACCACCAGCTTCCCCCACCGTCTGCAAAAGAATGCCCGCATCAATCCTCGTCTCCGCCTGTCAGATTTGATCCCGCTCATCCCGGTTCTGCCGTGCTTGCGGGAGTACCACAGCGCTCTTCTCCATCCGGGCGAAGCTCTCCGCTTTCAAATTCCGGCTCTCCCCCTGGGCAAAGTGCATCTTCATGATTCGGTCGCCGTAGCGAAGCTGCGCCGTTCCTCCACTGCGGCTGAGGATGGTCGCCGACTGAAGCCTGCCTTGCTTCCACGCCATGTCGATAACGTATCCGCCTCGCGCACACAGGCCCCGGACCGAGCCGTTCGGCCACGCTCGAGGAAGCGCAGGCAGGAACTCAATCTCGCCGCCCTGGGACTGCAGCAGCATCTCCGCGATCCCAGCGGTCCCTCCCGTATTGCCATCCACCGCGAAGATGTTTTGCGAGGCGCCGGCAATACCACCGCTGGAGAAGGTGAGCAGATTTGCATCCGCTGCTTCGGCCACCAGGCTTACCAGATATTGGTGGGCTTGCTCGCCCTTCAGCAGGCGCGCGAAGTAGACCACGAGATTCGCGCGCCCCCACTCGCTCTGCTCCCAGTGGGGAGCATCCATGCGGCGGCGGATCGTCACCTCCGCGGCACGCGCCAGCTCCGGCGTGGTTCGAGGAGAAATCTGATCCAGCGGATACAGGCCCACCAAATGCGAGGTGTGGCGGTGATTGGGCTCGGCGTCCTCAAAGTCTTCGAGCCACTCCTGCAGCTGCCCGTGCCGGCCGATTTGATACGGCGGCAGCTTAGCCCGCGCCTCTTCCAGCCGCCGACGCAGCTCGTCGTCGGTCGCGAGCGTCTTCGAAGCCTCAATACACATCGAGTACAGCGCATGCACAAAGGTGCGGTCGCAGGTGTTCCCCATCGATTCGCTGGCGCGGCCGCCCTCCGGCGTGAGATACCAGTTCTCCGGTGAGTCGGATGGTCCGGTCACCAGCCAGCCGTGCTTCGGCTCCGAAACCATGTACGCCAGGAAGAACTCCGCGGCTTCGCGCAGGACCCGATACGCGCGCGTGCGCAGAAAATCAATGTCGCCGTTGAAGGTCCAGTGATCCCACATCTGCAGCGCGATCCAGACGCCGGCCGTGACGAAAATCCCCCATCCTGTGCCGCCCGGAGCTGTATAGCCCCACGGATTGGTCACGGTGTGCGCCACCCAGCCCGGCGCGCCATACATCTCCTTCGCGGTGGTGCGGCCGTGTTCTCGCATGCCGTCGATGAGCGTAAACAGGGGCAGCTGGCACTCTGCGAGATTGCATACTTCGGCCGGCCAGTAATTCTGTTCCGTGTTTATGTCGAGATGAAAGTCGTCCGTCCAGCCCATGCTGCTGGCCAACCCGTCATTCCAGATACCCTGCAACGCCAGAGGCAGCTGAGAATCCGCGCGCGATCCGGCGATCGTGAGATAGCGCCCGTACTGAAAGAACAAAGCCAACAGCTCCGGATCCTCTGCGCCGTTCTCCAGTCCCTTCCGGCGAACATCCGTGGGTTGTCTGCGAATCTCGGAAGAGGTGCGCCCCAGGTCGAGGCTCATCCTGCGATAGAGCGCCTGATGATCTGCCACATGGGCGCGCCGCAATTGTACAAAGTCTTTGCCTCTCGCCGCTTCAATCGCGTCACGGCAAAGGTGCTCCGGATCGCCGCCGCGAAAGCTCGTTCCGCTGGCGAGCAGCACCGTTGCTGCGTTTGCGCCGTGCACCTCAACCGCATCTTCGCTTGCTGTGCACCGGCCGCCCTCCGCGATGACATGCGCACGAATCTGCAGCGCGACGCCGTCGTGCCCGCTGCTGTGCATATGCTCCCGGGCGTGGCCGTCGAGTACCAGAGTGTCTTGTCCGGTGCTTTTCACCGTGACGGGCAGAACACCCCTGCTGAAGCCCATGCGGAAGCCGATCTGCCCCGGCTTGCTGCACGCCAGCCGCAAAACGAGCACCTTATCTGGATTTGACGCAAACGCCTGCCGCTCAAAGACCGCTCCGCCAGCGCGGTAACGCACGCGCACGACCGCGTCATCCAGATTGAGAGATCGCCGATATTCTTCCGGACCGCCAGCAGAATCGACGGTGAGCTGCAGTTCGGGCAAAGGCAGGTTGGTGCCGAAATTCTTCATATGCCCGGGCAGATATTCTTCGCAAAGCTTCTGCGCCTCCGGGTACTTTCCTGCAAAGAACAGCTGGCGAATCTCGCTCAGATGCGGCAGTGCCCCCGGATTCACTTCGCCGGTCGCTGGCGCCCCCGACCACGCGGCTGCTGCCGACAGCGCAATCCGCTCCATCGGCACGCCACCGTAAATCATCCCGCCGAAGTGCCCGTTGCCCACGGGCAGCGCTTCAAGCCATCGCTCGGCAGGCTGGGCGTACCACAAGTCGTCATTCGCAGCCGGCGGCTCTGTTTTCATCGGTCCCACCTGCGACCAGAGGCCGAGGGCCAGCGATCCCTGCAGAAACTCCCGTCGTGTAGTGCTCACCATTGCTTCCCTTCACCGGCAGTGTTACTTCGCGGTTCGCAACTCGAGTAGTTCCGCCTCGGCCGGCGGCAGCGAAATACGAACCCTCCCCCTCCGCCGAAGCCTCTGTCTGAGGATAACCACCGTGGGCAGAATACAAAGTTACAGCCGGCGATGACGCTGTTCCGGAATAACGGGCGGAATAATTTCCGCCCGTTCCGCGGAGGTTAAAGGGTCAGAAGGTGTACTTAAGAGAAAGCTGCAGGAAGCGAGCATCGGGAGTGTTGTTCTGGAAGAACTTCGCACTCGTGATCTGCCCGGCCTGGGGTCCGAGGCCGGTGTTGGAAGGATTGCCCCAGGTGGGATGATTGAGCAGGTTGAATGCATCCGCCCGGAACTGCAGGTATTGTTCGCGATACGTAATGAAATTCTTGAACAGTGACATATTCACCGTGTTGTATCCCGGCCCATAGATCACGTTCGACCGGCCCCCCAGGAACGCAAGCGCGCTCTGCTCGCTGGTCACAACCGTCGACCCCGTGATCAGATTCCCCGGCAGCGGGTTCCGGAACGCACAGGGGTTATACCAGTTGTCTGTTGTTTTCACCCGCGACGGGCAGGCGATCAGGTTCGGGTTGTTCGTCGTGTCCGGCGTTCCTCCCGGAGCGAGTGGATCACCCACGAGGATGGCCCGCGCACTTCCCCCGGTCGCGGTGCTGATGCTGGGATTGACCGTGAACGGCGTGCCCGTCTGCGCCGCAAAGGTCAGACTGGCCGACCAGCCGCCGAGCGTCTCATCTTCCCATCGCGATTTGTTGAGGAAGGCGCGGCCGGCCCCAAACGGCAACTGATAATTGCCGTCCAAAGTGACCCGCTGGCGAACGTCATACGGCGAGTTGGTGTACTCCTGGGTGTATGGGATCAGGGCCATGTTGCGATCGCCGACCCCGGTCTCCAGGCCTCCGGCGTCACTGCTGTCGTCCAGCGCGTGCGCCCAGGTATAGGTAGCGAGGAAGCTCAGCCCATGCGACGCTCTCTTCTCCAGCTTCGCCTGGAGGGAGTTGTAGGTGCTGACGCCGCCAAAGTGGATCGTGCCGATTCCGCCCAGGTCGGGAAAGGGTTGGTACTGCTGGGTTGAGACACCGGGCGCAAACAGGCCGCGCACGGTATTCGGATCGAAATAGAGAGCCAAATGCCGCGACTCATTGCCGACATAGCTGACGGTTGCGGCGAAGTTATTCGTAATTGCCTGTTGCACCGACAGGCTGTAGTTCATCGTGTAGGGTGTTTTGATGTGAGTATCGATGGCATGAAGGCCAGGATCGGAGACAAAGTTCTGAATCCCGACGTTGGTCTTTGCGCTCAGACCATTTTCCAGACTGATACCCTGCGACGAGAGCGACGGGCAATCGCCCACCGTGCAGTTCGGCGCGTACAGGTACACGTCATTGGCCCACGGAAAGTTCGTTCCCAGGTTGGTATTGCCCTGGCTCTGCAAACCGCCATAAAACATGCCGAAGCCGGCACGCACCACCGTATTCGGAGTGGCCTCGAAGGAAACTCCGATACGCGGCGCAAAATTGAAATTCTGCCCGCTGGCGAGCCGCTCATTGCTCACATACTGAACAGACACATTGTCTTTGGCGAGAGCAGCCAGAAACGGAGCACCCAGACTCTGGTTACGCGACCCGCTGGGCAGTTCGTAGATCCCGCTGCCGGTGCCAATTCCGAGTCCGCCGGTGTTAACGAAGTTCGCCTGATTTCCGGCGTTCTCCTTGTATGGCTCGTAGCGGTCATAACGTACGCCGAGATTCAGGGTCAGGCGCTGGCTGACTCTCCAGTCGTCCTGCACATAGGCCGCGTCATACCATTGAGCGTCGTTGATATTGGGACTCGTCCAGATATCGGACTCATGCATTTGCCCGATAAGGAAATCCGCCGTGCCCGCGCCGGTCGGAATGGAGCTCCCCACCTGGCCCGTGAACTGGCCGTTGAAAAAATACTGACCCAGCGGCGCTGCCGCATACCGGTCAAACACACGGATCGCCTGGAAGGACACACCGGCCTTCACCGAGTGGTTGCCAATGGTGCGGGTTACGTTATCGAGGATCTGATAGACGTTCTGCGCCTCATCCTGGGTTCCCACCGAACCCCACTGGTTGATTCCGATCGTCCCGTCGAAATAGCCGAGCGGCAATCCCCCGAGCCCGGGACCATTGGTCGGGAGTCCGCCCAGTCCGAGCGAAGCAGCCAGAGTGTAGTTGTTGGCATTGGGCTGGTGATACTGCGAGGCGATCCAGTTGTAGCCGAAGCGGAATTCATTGGCGAGCGTCGGCGAAAATACGTGCGTTTCGCTCAGCATGAAGTTCTGCGCGAGATTCGTATCCGTCTGCCCGCCAAAACCGCTTCCGTCGAGGACCGGCCCGAGAGGCAGACCGTGCTGGATGACCTCGTGCGCATAGCTGTAGCGCGCATACGCCTGATCCTTCTGGCTCAGATTCCAGTCCACCCGCTGATCCCACTGGATCGTGTCGTCGGCGCGACCCACATTAGTGCGGTAGTTGTTGTAAGTCTGCCCGGAAGGCCTAAGTTCGGCTGCGGATAAAGGTTGATGATCTTCTGTGCGACCGGATCGATTTGGCTCTGGCAGAGCGCGTTGTTCTGGCCGTTGCACACCAGCGGCTGCGCTCCACCTGAATTGGGCTCATACAACTGAATGGGAACGCCCTGGTTATTGAGGCCGGGACTCAGCAGCTCGGAGAAGTTACCTGTCCGCATCAGGCCGGTGGGGACGTTGATGGTCTCCGGGTTGGCGATGGAGATTCGGTTCGCCTCCATGTCGCCGAAGTAGAAGAGCCGGTTCCTCAGGATGGGCAGACCGAGCGTGCCGCCGAACTGGTTCTGGTGGTACGGAGGAATCGTTGTGGCATCCCAATCCCGCGAGTCGAGATTGGTGTTGCGGAAATACTCCCAGAAGTCGCCGTGGATCTCATTGGTGCCCGACTTAATGCTGGCGTTCATCACCGCGCCTGCAGAGTGTCCGAACTCCGCACTGAAGTTGCTGGTCTGCAGGCTGAATTCGGCCAGCGCGTCCGGCGGAGGCCGCATGACAAAGCTCGAACCGTTGAGAAAGTCGACCAGATTGGTGTTATTGTCTACGCCGTCGAGGATGAAGTTGTTCTGCTCGGCGCGCTGCCCGTTGGCCACAAAGTCGCCCGTGCCGCTGCCGCGCGTATTTCCGAACGGAGGCGCAACGCCCGCCGTCAGCTGCGCGATGTATACCCAGTTGCGTCCGTTGAGCGGCGTGTCGTTGATGGTCTGGGTGCTGATGACCTGCCCCACCGCGGCCTGCTGCGTCTGCAACAGCGGAGGCGCGCTCGATACCGTAACCGTCTGCGTTACAGATCCCGGTTGCAGCTTCAGCACGACGTTCAGGCGCTGCTGGAGATCCAGGTGCAGCTTCGGCTGCGACGTAGTCTGGAATCCCGGTGCTGTAGCGCTGACGTCGTAGTTGCCGATCTTGACTGGCGAAAAATTGTAGATGCCGCTGCTGTTGGTCTGCTGCTGCAGGACCAGGCCGGTATCGGTGTTGGTCAGGGTCACCTGCGCATTGGGAATGACGGCACCGGAGTTGTCCTGCACCACGCCGGTAATCGCGCCCTGATCGACCTGGGCATGCGCGCCGACGCACAGGGAAAGCACAAACAGCAGCCAGGCCGACCGGGAGGTCAGCTTGAAGAGATGGCGTTTGAGTCCTGAAACCATGTTTTGGCCTTTTGTGACATTCAGAATGGACCTTGAGGTCTGAGTACTTAAATCTCCCCGAAGGTCATGGCTCCGCCTCGACTGGAAAGTTGACCGCACATGCGGCCAGGAGGCAGAGCTGACTTGCTCTGCAGAGATAAGCGCTCATATGCGACGCTAAACTTAAGCGCTCAAATCAATCGTTGTCAAGCTCCGACCAGAAAAATACGGCCTATATATCTTGCTGGCCTGCCGTGAGGGGTAAGCAAATGGCCACAAACTATGCAAAGAAAGCGCTTATTTTCGCCAAGCCATTCGCGCCATTGGGTGGGAAAGCGATTTTGGGTGCGCTCGGTGTTGAGCGCTCAGAATCATTGACGAGACCGCCTGGTCTCGATACTCTGTCTAGCGAATCGGGGAAGCTTTCTTTGAGCGGACCGAAAGACAACTCCGCAGAACCGCTGGTGAAGCACACCGTCGCCGAGCGGCTGCGCTGCGAGATCGCCGGGGGCACGCTGCGTCCCGGCATGCGCATCGTCGAAGGCACGTGGTCCCGCAGGTTTGGCGTCGCCCAGGGCTCCATCCGTGAGGCCATCAACATGCTCGCCCACGATGGGTTTGTCACGAAAGCCGCCGGCCGCAGCGCCCGCGTGGTCAGCTTCAGTGAACAGGATGTCCTGCAGCTCTTCGAACTGCGGGGGGTGCTGGAAGGACTGGCGGCGCGACTCCTCGCCAAAAGAGCGGCCGAGGTTGGGCCTGTCGAAGATGCGCTCGGCCGGATGCGTCAGGCTCTGCGAGACGGCCGCGCCGAAGAGATGCTCGATGCCGATTTGAGCTTCCATGTCGAACTCTGCCGCCTCTCCGGCAACCCGCACCTGTTCGAGCAAGCCCGTAAGCTGCTTGTCCCCATGTTTGCTTTCGCGCGCATTCGCGTTCTCTCTTCCGGTCAGGGCGCATCCGTCTGGGGCAAGGATCTGGAGGCGCATCAGCGGATCGTGGACCTGGTCAAGGAGGGCCAGGGCGACATCGCGGAGCAGTACGTGCGCCACGCCATTTCCCGTTTCGGTCAGAGCGCCTACGACAACTGGGAGAAGAAGCAGGGGCCTCCTAAGCCGAAGCGTTCGCGGACCCCAGGCGGAAGCCGGGCAGCAGACGAATTGGCGCCTACTCTCCGATGAAGACTCCGGAGAGCCCTGACGGCTCAGCTACTGATCTTGTGGCAGCCACGGCGCTTCGCCTTTGAATATCCGTCCTGCGACTCTGAGGAATTCATAGAGGCGAGACCATGGGGAGGTCGATCAGATCCGTAGACGCTCCCGGCTCCTGCGGCGTCCCGTAGACACCGCCCTCGACCTCTGCCGGAAACACGAAGCGCGAGCGCAGATGCGGGATGTGTTCGAGAAAGACCACCTCATGCCCGAGGGCGATCCGGTTGAACAGCACCAGGTGCTGATGGATCTGGCCCATATCACCGACATGCGGAACCACCGGCAGGCCAAACTTGCGTGCAAGCAGGCTGACGGTGAGGAATTCGCTCACTCCGGCCAGCCGCGTGGCATCGGCCTGCACGAAGTGGATCGCCCCCATTTGCAGGAAATTTGCGAAGACCACGCGATTGGGAACATGCTCGCCGGCCGCGATCTTCACCGGGGCGATCGCCCTGGTCAGCTCAACGTGCGCCATTATGTCGTCAGGATGCGTCGGTTCCTCGATCCACAGCGGATCGAGCCGTGCCAGTTCCCTGCTCATCTCAAGAGCGGTCGGCAGGTTCCATTGCTGGTTCGCGTCGAACATCAGAGTCGCAGAGTCTCCGGCGCATTCCCGCAGCATGTTGGCGCGACGCAGATCGCGGTCTCGATCGGCAGAGCCGACCTTCAGCTTAAAGGCGGCGAATCCGCGATCGATGGCCCGTTGCGTCAGCTCGCGCACCTTCTCGTCGCTGTAAGCCATCCAGCCGATCGAGGTGTCGTAGCCTGGGTAACCCCTCTCGAGAATCTCCTGCCGCTCGGGGCGGCTGCTCCAGGAACTTCGGAGCATATCGACAGCCGCTTCCTCGGACAACACCCCTTCGAGATAACTGAGATCCAGCAGAGTGACGAGTTGTTCCGGTGTCAGATCCAGCAACAGCTTCCACAGAGGCACATCACGGCTTTTCGCCCAGAGATCGAAGCAGGCGTTTGTTATTGAAGCCAGAGCGAGATGAACGACTCCTTTATGCGGGCCCAGCCAGCGCATCGCGGGGTCATTGGCCAGCTGCCGTGAGACCCGCCCGAACTCCGCCATCACCTCCTCGATGTCCCGGCCCAGCAATGGAGCCGCGAGAATCTCGATTGCGTCGCAGACCAGACGGTTCCCTTCGCCGAGTGTGAGCGTAATCCCGGTTCCGAAACCAGGGCCTGTACTTCCCAGATACGTCACGGCCAGGCTGTATTCCGGATTGGTGTGGACCGCATCCGAACCCGCGCCCGGGGGCAGTGGATACCTCCTGTCCAATGCGACGATGCGATCGATGATCCAGCTTGTCATTCCTTCCTCTGTCAGGCCCGTCGGTAGCCCAGTTCAGCCCCTCCGCTGACGGGCACAATGCATCCGGTCATAAAGCGAGACCGCTGCGAAAGCAGAAACACGGCAACATCGGCGATCACATCGCCCCGCGGTGCCGGACCGAGGAGATGAATGTCATCGAGAAGCGCTCGCGTGCCGGCAGGATCTGGCTGCTCCGCGCACCAGCGCTCCAGCATCGGAGTCCACACCGCAGCCGGACAGACAGCATTCACGCGAATGGAGAAGCGGGCGTAGTCAGCGGCCATCGCTTTAGTCAGCGAAATAAGAGCGCCTTTGGTCGCAACATAGGCCGCATGGTCCGGCTGACCGATCAGACCCACCATGCTTGCAGTGTTGAGAATTACGCCTTTCGAAGTGGACAGAGCCGGAAAAGCAAACTTTGTCGTCCAGTACACCGACTTCACATTGACGCGGAAAAGGTCGTCCCATTCCACTTCGCTCATTGCATGCAGAGGCAGTGAGGGGTTCGCGATGCCGGCGTTGTTATGGACTGCGTCGATACGCCCGAACCGCTGCAGTGTCTCATCAACGGCGGCTTTCACCATCGCACCGTCGGTGACATCCGTGCGAAGGGCTACACTTTCTCGGCCTGCCTCCGCCGCCACCTGCGTGGCTGCTTCGAGGTTTTGGTCCAGAATAGCCACCGTCGCACCTTCGCGCGCATAAGCAAGGGCGCATTCCGCACCGATGCCATCCCCGCCTCCTGTGAGGAGAACGACCTTGTGCCTAAGTTCATCAGACATATATGCGTGCCACGAACCGGCTGAATCCCTGATTATAAGCGCTCATCTCGATCGGAATGGAACAGGTGTACGCTGCTGCCGAAAGCACGATCGTCTGTTTGCCAACCGGAGCCCGGCCATCTCACGGTATTGGACTAAGGAGCGCAAGGCGTAGATAGTTGCCAGCAGCTAACCGGCCGTTCTGACAAGCTTGGTGATGCGGCCGGTGTGGTTCCAGTCGGAGACGTAGATATTGGCGCTGGCGTCGATGTAGCATCCATGCGCCGCGCTGAAGGTTGTGCGCGGCGATCTGGCCGGGATCGAGCTTGATAGTTTGCCCACTGCGACTCTCTGCGGATTGTCGCCGAGGAAGGCGACCGGCGCATTGTCCTTGTCGAGAATCGTCACGCGGCCTTCGAGCTCGGAGACAACGCATAGTCGCCATAGAAGCTGATCTGGCAGGGCCGGCGCAGATGCTGCGTAATCGTGCGCACAAATTTTCCGTCGAAGTCGAAATGGCAGAGCCGGCGATTCTCGCGGTCGCAGATGAGCAACAGCGGCTGATCGTAGCGCGTGTCGACTGGCCATGCCATGGCTGCAGTTCAGCAGGCCTTCCGCGGTGCCCTTGCCGGAGTAGCTGGCGCGGAAGTTGACCTTTGTTGTCGAAGCGGAAGATGCGCGAGTCGCCGTAGCCGTTGGCGATGAAGATGGAGCCGTCCGGCGCGGGCACGGCGGCCGTGAGCCGCCACTCGTTCGGAGCTTTGAAAGCCGGCTTCGGGAGGCGCAGTGATCTTCTGCACGACCGTGCCGTCGGTCTTCATCTTGACGAAGAGCCAGTTCTCTGCTGGCGTGCCCTTCTGCACGGTGCAGTAGAGATACTCGTCGCCGTTTTCCTCGGCGTGGACCATGGAGTGAATCTCGGGATACTCATTGGCGATGGTCTTGAGCAGAACGCCTTCCGGGGCTGTAGACCAGCACTCCGGTTTCGCTTTGCGTGCTGATGTAGACGCGGCCTGCCTTGTCGGTGGCGATGCCGCCGTGCGTGCCGCCGAAGGCGGTTCCGGCGGGCAAGTGGCCCCAGTCTTCCACCACGCGGTAGGTCCATTCGCCGTTGCCGGTCTGCAGAGGGCGATTCCTGCGCATTGCAGGCGTGCAGTGTCTGCGCCGGTGCGGGCGGTGATGCCGCAAGCGCCGTGACCGCAGCGGCTCCTGCAGCTGCTGCAAAACTGCCGACGGTCGAGTCCGCTGACTGCATTCGCATTTCGTGATCTGATTCATTGCGTGCTCCTCGCGGTGAGTTGCGTCGCGTCTGCGGCGGCGTTGCGGGTTGCGCCGGTGTGTTGAAGAGATAGAGGTGGTGCAGATTCTTCATCGATTTCAGCGGAGCGATAGCCGTCGGTGGTCACCTTTGTCCCGCTCAGATTCAGATAGGTAAGTTGCGAGAGCGGCGCCAGCTTTGCGAGGCCGCTCCCGTGACGGCGGTTCCTTCAAGATGAAGCGCGCGCAGATGCGTGAACTTCGCTCAGCGTAGTCGAAGCTCGCATCGGTCACCGCCGTGCGTGCCGAGTTCTGCTTCCACAATATAGGGCGCGAATTTCTGGAACTGCGCGAGCTGCGCGTCGCCGAAGCTGGCTGCAACATCGACTGTGTTCAGAACCAAGCCGTCGGAGGGCTTGCTGGATACGGGTATGAGCTTCGCGCCCTGGCACCTTCTGCATCGCGCGAATCTCGGGCATCAGGGCGCTGTAGTCGCCGACGGGCTGCAGCGGCGGGTCGTGCGGCCCTTCGCGGATCGAGATGCCTGCAAGCGTGGTGGCTGAGGGCGACGCGCCCTGCTGAATCCACGCCTTGATCCACGCAATCTCTTCCGGCCTCAACGGCGGCCTGCCCTCGGCGGGCATGAACTGCTTATGGCCGGCGGGAAGCGTGACGCGCTGGAGCAGCAGGCTCTTCTCCGGCTTGCCTGCGACGATCACCGCGCCCATCTTTGCCGCCGCTCATCAGCCACTCGTAGGAGTCGAGCCGCAATCCGCCCTCCATCTTGCTCTGCGCCGTGGCAGCGATACGCAGTTGGCATCGAAGATCGGGTCGATATGCTCGTGCGTAAAACGAGTCCGGATTCGCCGGCGCGGCTCGCACATGCCGATCGTCACAGCGCTTCAACGGCGCAGGCATATATTCGGTCAGATAGTTGCTGCCGTGCGTCAGCGAGCCGCCCTGATGCGCTGTCCACACCAGCGCCAGCAGCACAACGGTCAGCATGCGCGGATAGACGCGCGGCGCTCTCGCCGGACGAGCCACTGCGGACCGGGCCAGCGCGCACGCAGCAGCACGCCGATGGTGAGCGCGATTCCGCCCCACATGTGCCGCGTGACGGTCGCGCCCGCGTCGCCGCTGCCGTAGGCCAGCAGATAGCCGAGCGTGAGCGAGCCCAGGCAGGCGGCGCAGGCAAGAGCCAAGCACAAAGCCCGCGGCCTCGCGCAGCGCCGGCCGAAATGCGCCTGCAATTTCAAGCAGCGGCAACAGAACCAGAAAGCCGATAGGAAGATGCACCGCAAGCGGATGGAAGCGGCCCAGGAACTGCTGCCAGTCTGCGTGCGGCTTGCCATCGAGCCTGAAGACGAATGGCAGCAGCAGCAGCGCGACGCTCACGAGCGAGCGCAGCCAGCCATGCCGCGCCTGCGACCGCGGCTCTTCGGGAAGCAACCGGCCGCGCGACTGCGCCGAGCTCTTTCGCCAGCGTCACGCCAGCAGTCCCTGCACCACGCTTGCCGGCACCGGTCCGGTCAGTTTCTGATCGAGTCCCTGGAACTTGTAGGTGAGCTTGTTGTGGTCGATGCCCAGGCAGTGCAGGATGGTCGCGTTGAAGTCGCGCACGTGGCACCGGATCCTTGACCACGTTGTAGCTGTAGTCGTCGGTCTCGCCGTAGGTGATGCCGGGACGCACGCCGCCGCCGGTCATCCACGTGGTGATAGCAGCGCGGATGATGATCGCGGCCGTAGTTATCCGTGCGTCAGTCCGCCCTGGCTGTAGACGGTGCGCCCGAACTCGCCGGCCCAGATGACCAGCGTGTCGTCGAGCAGGCCGCGGCGCTTGAGATCGGTGACCAGCGCGTAGCAGCCGCGATCCGTCTCCTGGCACAGGATGGGCAGCATGCCGGTCACGTTGTCGTGCACGTCCCAGCCGCGCTTGTAGATCTGCGTGAAGCGCACGCCGCGCTCGGCCATGCGGCGCGCCAGCAGGCAGTTGTAGGCGAAGGTTCCGGGCTCCTTCGCGTCCGGGCCATAGAGATCCCAGGTGGACTGCGGCTCCTTGCTCAGATCGACCAGCTCCGGCACCGAAGTCTGCATGCGGTAGGCCATCTCGTACTGCGCGATGCGCGCATTGGTCTCCGGATCGCCCAGTTCGGCGAGCGTCTGCCGATTGATCTCTTCGACGGCATCGAGCATCTTGCGGCGCACCTCGCGATCGACGCCGTCGGGATCGGTGAGATAGAGCACCGGATCGCCGCCGGAGCGCAGGCCCACGCCGGCATATTCGCGAAGAAAGAAATCCGCTGCTCCACAGCCGCGACGACACCGGCTGGTTGTTCTCCTTCTCATTCACCTTGGTCTGCAGCACGATGAAGGTGGGCAGATTGTCGTTCATGCTGCCGAGGCCATAAGAGAGCCACGATCCCAGGCACGGCTTGCCCGCGTTCATGTTGCCGGTGTTCATCAGCATGATGGCCGGCTCGTGATTGATGGCGTCGGTGTTGGTGGACTTGATGATCGTCAGATCGTCGACCATGCTGCGCGGTGTAGGGCAGCAGATCGCTCACCCAGGTGCCCGATTGCCCGTAGCGTTTGAAGTCCCAGTGCGAAGGTGCGATGGGAAAGCGCGCCTGGCCGGCGGTCATGCCGGTCAACTGCTGGTTGCCGCGCACGGAGTCGGGAATGTCCTTGTCGTAGAGCGCGGCCAGATTCGGCTTGTAGTCGAGCAGATCCATCTGCGGCGGGCCGCCGGACATGAAGAGATAAATTGCGCGCTTGGCCTTGGGCGCGAAATGGGGCAGCCCAGACCGCCTGTCGCCGGCGCAGCGGCGGGACGTCTTTGCGATCCGCTGCGTGCGCATCGCCGATCAGGCTGCGCTCGCCCAGCAGGCTGGCCAGCGCGGCCCATCCCAGCACCTTGCCGGAGCGGCCGAGGAAACTGCCGCCGCGTCTCGATCGCTGCCCACTCCTGCTTCAGGCCCGCGGGAATGGGCAGATCCATCACGGTCGGCGTCTCGTTCGCAGTCGGTACAAAGCGGATGCTGCTTCATCGGTCTCACCTTGAACTACTTCGTTACCGTCTCGTCCAGGTTCAACATCTCGCTGGCCACCATGGTCCACGCCGCCAGCTCGGGTGCGGGAATGGATGGCATCGCTCTTCTTCTCGCCCGGTCAACCAGCGCATGCGCGGCTTTGGGATCGGCTGCATAGTGCTTCTGCATCTGGTCGAGAGAGTTCTCCAGCACCGCGGCCATCTTGGGCGGCGGATCGTGCGAGAGCAGGATTTCGCTCATCAGGTCGATGCGCTGCTGCGGGTTTGCCGCCGCCCTGGAGAATCACGCGCTGCGCCAGCGCCCGCGCGGCCTCGACCCATTGCACATCGTTCATGGTGACCAGTGCCTGCAGCGGCGTATCGGTGCGCTGCCGGCGCGTGCAGACCACGTCGCGCATGGGCGCGTCGAAGGCATCCATGTCCGGCATGATGGCCATGCGCTTCCAGTAGGTGTACATGCTGCGCCGGTAGAGCGCGTCGCCATGCTGCTGCACATAGTGCAGCGTGTCGCTGGTCGGATAGCTGACCTGCTCCCACACATTCGGCGGGCTGATAGGGCTTCACGCTGGGGCCGCCGATCTTGCTCGACCAGCAGACCGCCGGACTGCAGCGCAATATCGCGCAGCATCTCGGCGTCCATGCGGAAGCGCGGCCCATGCGACAGCAGCAGATTCTTCGGATCCTTCGCCAGCTGCTCGGGCGTCGACTTGCGCGCTCTGCCGATAGGCTGCCGACATCACCATCAGCTTGTACATGTGCTTCACGTTCCATCCGCTCTCGCGGAACTCGACCGCCAGCCAGTCGAGCAGCTCGGGATGCGACGGCCGCTGGCCCATGATGCCGAAGTCTTCGGTGCGTCTCCACAAGGCCGGTTCCGAAGAGCTCGTACCACATGCGATTCACGGTCACGCGCGCGGTCAGCGGATTGTCGGGGCTCACCGTCCATTTGGCCAGCGCCAGCCGGTTGTGCGGCATGCCCGCAGGCAGGGGCGGGCAGAAAGTGCGGCGTATTCGCCTCCACTCGTTCGGTGCGCGCGGTGTAGACGCCGCGCGTCAGCACGTTCGCATAGGCGATCGAAGGCTTCTCCCAGGAAACCAGCGTCAGGTCGCCGCCCTCGGAGAGCTTGTCGAGCTGCGCATTCAACTGCGCGAATCTGGTCTTCGAGCGCGCGATACGACTTGTCCACGCTGTTCAGATAGAACTGGCTGACCACGTGCCACTGATCGTCGTTCCACTGCTTCGTCGGGCTTCGAGGCCACGCTCGGCAACATAATCTTCGAAGGGCAGGCGCTTGGCTTCTTCGGCTGTGAGCGCGCGCGCCGTAGAGCCGGATGTCCTGGTAGCGCGTCTCCTTGGCCGGATTGGCTCTCCGGGTAGCGCCAGCCGAGCTGCATCGGAGCCGTGCGTGCGAATCGTCTTGCCGGCCAGCGTATCCGAGACGACCTGCGTGGCCGACCGGCTTGCCGTTCACGTAGATCTTGACGCCGGATGCTTTGCCCGATCCGTCGTAAGTGAAGAAGACGATGCTTCCATGCGCCATCCAGAGGCAGAGGATCGACGGTTGAAACCTTGATCGCAACCAGCGGCGTTTGTCCTTCGGCCTCCGCGGCGGCTTCGGCTTCTCCGGCTTTCTTCTTCTCTGCCTCGTCCTTCTTTCTTCTGCGGCTTCCTTTTTCGCCTCGGCGGCGGCTTGTTGGGCGCCAGATCCTTCGCTGTCAGATCCTGCGGTGTCGGATAGTCGAAGGGCTCTTTGAACTTGCAGTCTCTTTCTTTGCTGAGCCTTCTTTGGTCTGCTCCCTCTTTCGGCGCTTCGTTCACAAGCTCGACGCTCGACGACTCCTTTCTCGATGGACAAGTCCCAGCCGCGGTTGTGCTGCGTGGTATCCATCTTCGAGATCAGCGCGCCCGATGTGCCGCTCGACGGTGTAGTTGGGCGCGGAGCGCAGCATGATCCATCCGCCCGAAGAGAATGCCTGCGTGCTGTCGTAGTCGCCCGTCTGGCCCAAGCAGCACGCGCGTGCTCGGACTGCATGCGGAAGTCCGGCCACAGCCAGGTGGTCTCGCCCCACTCCGGCTTCGATTCGCCGATGGTGAAGCTTGCCGGATTGGCGTTGGGCGCGCTGTTCTTGAGCACATCGCCGCCGCCTTCATCCAGGCGCAGGCGAAGCACGAGCTTGTCCGCAGAAACCGGCTGCGGACGGATCCTGGCGTGACGCGAGCCATTGTTGCGACGAGGTCCCGTTCCCCGCGCCGCATATCGTTCGAGCTGCGTGGCAAGAGCCGATCGCTTCGCCAGCACGCGGTTGTAGGCGTCCTGCATTGCCGGCCTTGGGAATCCGCACCACCGGCGTCCACACCGGCCGGTCGTCGTTGAACGGCTTCTCGTCGAGGTTGTTGAAGAACGCGCTCAGCGCATAGAAATCCTTCTGCGTGGTCGGATCGAATTTGTGATCGTGGCAGACCGCGCAGCCAACCGTGAGCCCCATGAACGTGGCGCCGTAGGCCTCGGTGCGCTCGCGCGCGATGTTGACGCGCAGCTCTTCGGGGATGGTTCCGCCCTCGTTGCTGCTCACGCCCAGGCGAACATAGCCGCTGCCGATCAGCGGATCGAGATTCTTCGCCGGCATCAGATCTCCGGCGATCTGTTCCATCGCGAACTGGTCGAAGGGCTTGTTGTTATTGAACGAACGGATCACATAGTCGCGATAGGGCCAGATGTCGCGGCTGTTGTCGAAGTGCAGGCCGTAGGTGTCGGCATAGCGAGCGTAGTCGAGCCAGTAGCGCGCTCGCTGTTCGCCATAGGTGGGCCGTGCCAGCAGCCCGTCGACGAGATGCTCGTACGCCTGCGGCGACTGGTCGTTCTCAAAGGCCTGTGACTTCAGCGGGCGTGGGCAGCAGTCCCGTCAAGTCCAGCGTTACGCGGCGGATCAGCGTTTCCTTGTCGGCCTCCGGCGAGGGACTGCAGTCCCTCCTTCTTCATGCGCGCCAGGATAAACGCATCGATCAGGCGTCTTTACCCATGGATCGGCCGCAGTGGCCGCGGGCAGAGGAGGCCGCACCGGTTTCTCGAAGGCCCAGTGGGGCCGGTAAACCGCGCCTTCCTTCACCCACTCCCGCAGGATCGCGATCTCCTCCGGCTTCATCGGCTTGGCTTCGCCCTGGGGAGACTGCGGCATCAGGTGGTGCGGGTCTTTCGACTCGATGCGCCTGATCAGTTCGCTCTTGTCCGGATGGCCGGGCACGATGGCATCGCGGTGGCCGGGGCGCTTCCTGCATGGCGGCTTCCGCCAGATCGAGGCGCAGACCGGCCTTACGCATCTCCGGATCGGGCCCATGACAACTGAAGCAGCGGCTGGCCAGAATCGGCTGCACATCCTGGTTGAAGTCGATATGCTGCGCGCCTGCGGTGCGGGTTTGCCTGGCGCGGCAGCCCGCAGTAGTTCCCAGCAAAGCCGCCAGCAACAGGAGCAACGGTTTGCGGAAAAAAGGATTTGCCTGCAACCGAATGACCCAGCGCCCCCTTGCCCTGGAATTGTATTGCAATCAGAGCACGATAAGACAGCCGCGCGACGCGCAGCAGGGTCTGAGTTCGAGAGGGAATCCTGTCGGGTGAATGAGATGCGCAGGGGAACTTCTCTCTCAGACCGAGGCAGCGCAGCGAAAGCTCATGTTCGAACTGGAACTATCCGGCGTATTGGAGCTGCGGGCGGCCACTCTGTATCGATTGCAGTAGCTTTTGTGGCAGAGGAAGGAACCACCTTTCATCACGCGTCCCGTGCCGGTGGAAGGGCCGGTTGGATTGTCCTGTCCCGCGGTGCGGTGAAAGTCCGCGCTGAACCAGTCGGCACACCACTCCCAGGTATTCCCCGTGATTGAGCAGAGGCCGTAACCGTTGGGCGGGAAAGCCTCGACAGGACAGGTTCCGGAGTAGCCATCGTCGGCTGTATCGTGGTGGGGAAACTCGCCCTGCCAGATATTGCAGCGATGCTCTCCACCGGGCCGCAGTTTGTCGCCCCACGGGTAGAGCTTTTGCTCCAGTCCACCACGAGCTGCGTACTCCCATTCGGCCTCCGTCGGCAAACGCCGTCCCGACCACTGCGCGAAGGCCACGGCATCGTTCCACGAGACATGGACAACCGGATGATCATCACGAGTCGCGATGCTGGATTCGGGTCCTTCCGGCGCGCTCCAGGACGCTCCCCGGACCTTACACCACCAGGGCGCGGCGGCTACCGTGTCCTCGACCATTTCGCGAAAGCGATGGCGTGGAATGTGCAGCCAGAAGACGAAGGACCAACCATATCGCTCCGCATCGGTACGATAGCCGGTGTCTTCCACAAATGCGCGGAACAGGCGGTTGGTTACAGTGCAGCGGTCGATCCAGAACGGGCTCAGCGCGACAGCGCGCACAGGACCTTCCCCGTCGGCGGGAAAACCGTCGGGCGCTTCGCTTCCCATCAGAAAGGTTCCGCCCGGAAGGCGCACCATCCGCGAGCGCATCTCTTCCGATAATTCGCGAACCGTGG
This sequence comes from uncultured Acidobacteriota bacterium, assembly GCA_963825195.1. Lineage (GTDB taxonomy): Bacteria > Acidobacteriota > Terriglobia > Terriglobales > Acidobacteriaceae > Palsa-343. Next base: position 1,090,298 of record CAWGSD010000001.1, on the reverse strand, counting down.
GCTGCGCGGTGTCGGTTGCAGGGGACTGCTGGCCGCGTGCCGGAGCACAGCAGCTGCCTGGTTCCTTGCATGCGGGAGTTGTAGCAGCGTTATCCATCGAAGCGCCTGAGCAGTGAGCTATTTCTATTTTCGCTCCTGCCGCGCGAGGCTGAACAGGCATTCCGAAGACGGCACAGCGGTGACTCCCTCAGCGATCGGCTCGACCCCTCGGAGCTTCGACATTTCAGCCGTTGCACGCGCTGCTGACAGTTGTGGTGCTGCCCATTTCCGGAGGGATGGTGCGTCGTTAAAGGAGTTGCGGATTTCCCTCTGGAGGCTTACCGTTGGCTGCGGGTCATCGCAGGCAGATTTTTGCATTGATAACTTCATGGCTGAGAGGGGAATTTCGATGCTTCAGCTTTCACGCAGAGCGAGTCAGGAGGCCACTGAGCCGAGGAGAGAAACTCGCCGTGCCGAGGGATGCAGGAGGACTTTGCGGGGCTGTCTCCTGCTTCTAATGCTTTGGGTTATGTTACCAGGTATTCGTGCTTCCGGACAGAGCTCGATCAGTCCGTTTGCCGGAAGGTGGGATCTTACCCTGACAAATTCAGACGGAAGCCGGCCTTCCTGGATCGATGTTTCCGATACCAACGGACAGCTCAAGCTTGTCTTTGTCGGATTAACGGACCATGCAACACAACTCAGTCAGGCTGAAGTCCGCAACGGCGAACTTATCTTCGTATCGCCGAAAGGAGAAGAAGGTTTCTCCGTCGATACCACCTATTCTCTGAAACGCGTTGCGGATCAACTTACCGGCACGGTTACAAATTCCGAGAAGAAGTGGACAGTGACCGGAAGGCGGGCGCCTGCGCTCACAGACGACAAAGTTGCCGGATGGGGTAAGCCCATCAGCCTGTTCGACGGCCACGATCTCAAAGGATGGAAGCTGGCCGACCCCAGCAAGCCCAGCTGGAAAGTCGAGAACGGCGACCTGGTGAGCACCGGCCACGGTTCTGAGCTGATCGGCCTCGCGAAATTCGGCAATTTCAAGATACATCTGGAATTCAACACCGGACCCCAGTCGAACAGCGGAGTCTACCTGCGGGGACGATATGAAGTGCAGATCGAAACGGATTCGGTCTCCGAGCCGGCGAGTCACCATACCGGAGGCGTCTACGGATACCTGGATCCGACTCCCGAACAGCCGCGCATAGCTGATAAGTGGCAGACCTTCGACATCACGCTGGTCGGCAGAATCGTGACAGTGGTACAGAACGGGATTACCGTAATCGATCACAAGGAAATCCCCGGAATTACCGGCGGGGCGCTCGACAGTCATGAAGGTATGCCCGGGCCTATCTATCTGCAGGGCACCGAAAAGGGCCGTGTTGCATTTCGCAATATCGTGGTTACGCCGGCTCTGCAATAGCCGCAAACCGGCTGCATCATCGTTCGTCGTTCAAACATGTGGGTTTAGCTCAAAGAGACCGGAGCTTATGTGATGAAGAGTGGACTGACTCGCCGTACTTTCCTGCAAACCGGAGCCGTTGCTGCCGGAGGACTTGTTCTGCCCAACGCCAAGGCTGTTTTGCTGGAGCCCCAATCGCAGCCGGAATCAAGCAGGCCGGTGGGGCCGAACGACCGCATTCGATTCGGCATGATCGGCGTGGGAATGGAGGGATCCAATGTGCTTGCCAGCGCGCTCGCGATTCCCGGCGCGGAATGTGTAGCAGCAGCAGATCTCTATGACGGCCGTCACACTCTCGCCAAAGAGATCACCGCCAATCCGAATCTGCCGACTACCCGGAATTATCAGGAGATCCTGGATCGTAAAGATATCGACTGTGTGCTGGTGGCGGTGCCGGATTTCTGGCACCGGCAGATTGTGGTCGACGCCTGCCAGGCGGGTAAGGATGTCTATTGCGAAAAGCCGATGTCGCACACGGTTGCCGAAGGTTTCGCCATGGTCCAGGCGGCCGAAGAGCATAGCCGGGTCGTGCAGATTGGCGCGCAGCGCGTCAGCTCCGTCTTGTGCGCCAAGGCTCGGGAGATGTACCGCAACGGCGCGATCGGCGATGTGAATATGGTGGAACTGACGCTGGGGCGCAACAGCCCCACCGGCGCGTGGGAGTATCCGCCTCCCCCGATCTGTCGCCTTCGAATTTTGCCTGGGATACCTGGCTGAAAGATACGCCGAAGATTCCCTTCAATCCGGAGCGCTTCGCCCGCTGGCGCTGCTGGCGCGATTACGGCACGGGCGTCGCGGGAGATCTGATGGTGCACCTGATCAGCGCCATGCTGTTTACGCTCGACTGGAACGAGCCTCCGCGTTCGGCGGTGTCGCTGGGCGGCATCTACCGCTGGAAGGATGGCCGGGACATGCCCGACCTGCAGACGGTGCTCTTTGACTATCATGGCATTCCCGTCTATATCCGTCTGGGGCTCAGCACGGAGACGCCCGAGACAGCGCGCTATATGGGCCCAAAGGGACTTCTGGATACTTCGGAATTCGGTATCCACTATTCACCTCAGACTGGGATCGATACCGACCCCAGTTACTACGACACGAGTTTCCCCGCAAAAATGCGTCAGGAATATGTAAAGGAATGGCATGAGAAGCACGACCCGCCGATTGCAAAGGAACCGCTGACCGAACAAACCATCTACGCCGGCGACGACTGGGACGATCTGAGGCCTCATATCTGGACCTTCTTTGAATCGGTGAAGACGCGCAGTCCGAATGTCGAGAATGCGGTGTTTGGCAATCATGCAGCCATCGCGTGTCACATGGCGAACCTGTCGTACTTCCGCAAGCAGCAGGTGTTTTGGGACGCGGCTTCGCACACCGTGAAGGACTCAGTCTGAAATGCAGATCAGGGCGGGTGTGAGTCGAGCAACGCAGGTAAACCTTCGCTGCTTACAAGGACCTCGTTTCTGGCGGAGGTCGCCTCACAGCAGAGCCCGGGATCGCCTGGGCGGGGATCAATCGATGCAGAAATACACAGGCAGGGCCGGGACTTCGATGATCCTGGCTTTCACGATGGTGTGTGCGGGCATGCTGTGCGAAGGCCGCATCGCGGCGCAAAGAGCGGATCATCCCGCACCCACTTCTCCGCCACCGATGGGCTGGTCTTCGTGGAACAGCTTCTCGAACACAGTGGATTCCCGAATCGTGATGGAACAGGCGCGGGCCATGATCTCGTCGGGAATGCACAAAACCGGATATCAGTACATCAATATCGACGAAGGCTGGTGGCTGGGCCAGCGCGACGCGCAGGGCAACTTCGTGATCGATGAAAATGCCTGGCCTGCCCTGCAGGCGGGCGAGCGCGCCGGAGATATGGCCAACATTGTGCGCTTCATTCACGGTCTGGGGCTGAAGGCCGGCATTTACACCGATGCGGGGGAAAGCGGCTGCAGCATGTATCCGGACCTCGGGCCGAAGTATTTCCACACGGGGAGCGAGGGACATTACGAGGAGGACTTTCTCCAGTTCGCGAAGTGGGGCTTCGATTACGTCAAGGTGGACTGGTGCGGCGGCGACAAGGAAAACCTGGATCCGGCGGTGCAGTATGCCGAGATTGCGCGTGCTATCGACCGGGCGGCGGCCATTACCGGTCATCGGCTCTACTTCTCACTGTGCGAGTGGGGCAAGAACAGTCCATGGACATGGGCGCCGAATGTTGGAGGATCGCCCGCGGATATATGGCGGACCAGCGGAGATATTGTCGATCCGATCGTCGCGGGCCATGAGCACGCGGATCGCAAAGCAAGTTTTACAAAGATGCTCGCGAATTTTGATCAGGGCATTCATCCCGAAGCGGAACACACCGGCTACTACAACGATCCGGACATGATGGTGCTCGGGATGCCGGGATTCTCCGATGAGCAGAACCGGGTCCATATGGCGTTGTGGGCGATCTCAGGCGCTCCGCTGCTGGTGGGCGCAGATTTGACGAAACTGAGCCCTGCCACGCTGGCTACGCTGACGAATCGCGCGGTGCTGGCTATCGATCAGGATGCTGCCGGTCTGCAGGGGGTCAAAATAGCGGAGCCGATCCATGGGCTGCAGGTCTGGTCAAAGGCGCTCGCGGGCCAGGGGAAGCGCGCCGTTGTGCTGCTGAACCGGACTGCTTCCGCTCAGCCAATCTCGGTGCACTGGAGCGAACTGGGATTGTCGGAAGCTCCGGCTCATGTGACGGATGTCTGGACGGGACAGCAATTGCAGGCCGGCGGCAATGGTTACACCGCGACGGTGCCGCCAGAAGATGCGGCGATGATTCTGATCGAAGGGACGGAAGGTCCGACGAGGCGGTACGATCCGTCGCCGTCGGAAGTGACGGCGGGGCAGACTGAGAAACACGATGTGGCGCGATTCGCAGATGTGCAGTCGCAATCGCGGATCGCGCGGATTCTCATCACATACAGCAATCCTGATCTGGCGGATCGATTTGCAGAGCTGCGCGTGAACGGCCAGGTGGCCACGCGCATCGCGTTCCCTTCCACCGGAGGCGGCGATTCTTCCCGGGCGGTCTGGATTCAGGCAGTCCTGGACCGGAGCGGAGCCCAGAACGTGCTGACCTTCTCCAACGACTGCCACGCAGGTCCGACGATCACATCGATAACCGTCGAATGAGCGCAGCGCAAAACGATGACCCTGCGCCTGTGCATCGGGGAGATAGGCAAATCAGGCCATTTCAAATCAATGGCTCGTGCGGATGGAGGTCGCGGTCCCGTACGCCGATGAGGTACAGCAGCCCGTCCAGTCCAAGGCAGGAGATAGACTGGTTCGCGCTCTGGCGGACAAGAGGCTTGGCGCGATAGGCTATGCCCATGCCGGCCAGGTTGAGCATAGGGATATCGTTGGCGCCGTCGCCGACAGCCACCACCTGATCGAGAGAAATGTTCTCGCGCTGCGCTATCTCGGCCAGCAGTTCGGCCTTGCGTGCCCCATTGACGATGGGCGGAACGACGCGCCCGGTGACGACGCCGTCTGCAATTTCCAGTTCATTGGCGTGAACATAGTCGATGCCGAGGCGCTCCTGCAGATGGCGCGCAAAGAACGTGAAGCCACCGGAGAGGATGGCCGTTTTGTAGCCGAGAAGCCGGAGAGTACGGATGAGGCGCTCGGCGCCATCGGCGAGCGGAATCGTATGCAGCAGGCCGTAGACGCGTTCGGCTGAGAGACCCTTGAGGAGCGCGACGCGGCGTGCGAAGCTCTCGTCAAATTTCAACTCACCGCGCATGGCGGCTTCGGTAATGCCGGCGACCTGTTCGCCGGCACCGGCCATCTTTGCAAGCTCGTCGATCACTTCGCCCTGAATGAGTGTGGAGTCCATATCGAAGGCGAAGAGGCGGCGATTCCGGCGGAAGATACTTTCGCGCTGGAAGGCGATGTCGATCGAGAGGGCCTGGGCGGTGGCGAGAAAATCGGCGCGCATGGAGAGTTCGCGCGAGGCGTCGCCACTAACCGCTAACTCGACGCATGCGTTTGTCGGGAGCGCGCATGCCGAGAGCTGACCGGAGAGGCGATCGATCCGATCGACATTCATCCCATGGGCGGCGATGATGGAGGTGATCCGGGCCAGTTGCTGCGCGGTGATCGAGCGTCCCAGCACGGTGATGATGAAATGATGATGGCGCAGACCGTGGATCCAGTGCTGCAGCGCGTCGCCTGGAACACTGGTGAAGCGCGCCTGCAGACCGAGGCCGATGGCGCGTTCCTCGAGAGCAGTCCCGAGCGACGAAAAGCTTTCGCCGTCCGGTACCTCAAGCAGGATCCCGAGCGAAAGAGCCTCATGGACGACGGCCTGGCCGATGTCCAGGATGTTGACGTCGTATCCGGCGAGGATGCCGGTTAGCTGCGCAGTAAGACCCGGAGCGTCATGTCCGGAAAAGTGGATGAGGACGGTGAGCGCTCCTGATGACATGTCTTTCCCCGAATATACCGGAGGGCCCCCTGGTGGCGCGAGCCCGCGCGCCCTCGGTTCGCGACTGGAGGCTGAGAGAAAGCTGCAGAAGACTCTCGGCTGTTCCAGCTACTGACCAACGCGCTGCCCGCCCTGGTGTGGACCGCGAGTGGCGGGGGTGATCGCGCGCGATCGACGATCTGCCCGTGCTGATAGCCGGTGAGCCAGGACGCCTTCTCCTGAAAGACACGTTCTCCTGAAGACTGGCATCAACGATGCATGGGAATCTCATTTTCCGTCCGGAATTGCAATGCCAAGTCAAAAATAGGCCGAAGCAGCGCCGGAATTGCTGCCAGGCCGTGCACAGTCGCAATTTCGACCGGCCCCATGCGGCAGACGTCGGAGTTGCGGAACAACCTGGTCTCTGGCCACAATAGACGCCAACTGGCCTGCGAAGCTCCATCAGGTTTCAGGGTCCGGATCGGAGTTGGAAAAACTGGGCGCACGAGGTGACTCGGCGGGCGTGAAAATATGAGCGGAACCCAGGAGAAACTCATCTCGGCTGTGGGCCGAGGTCACGGCCGGGCCGAGCGCGCCCTGTTCGCAGGGGTCGTGTGGCTTCTCCTGTTACTGGCGAGCCGGGGATCCGCGCAAAACCCGCCGCCTTCGCCGGATGCTCCCTGGCACTCGGCCGGGGAGCAATCCATCGAGCGCGACGCAGCGCGACAGCAGGGCCGTGAATTTGTCGTCGACTCTTCCCCAGCCTACTCGCTGGCAGATCTGATCCGACTGGCGGAGACACATAATCCGGAGACCCAAGTCGCATGGGAGCGCGCCAGCGCACAGGCGGCGGCTCTGGGTGTTGCCCGGGCGGAGTTGTACCCGACAGTGGCGGCTGCGGCACTTTCGCAGACTAACCGGGGCGAAATCTTCCTGAATACTCAGTTTTACCGGCAAACGGTTCAGTCTTTCGATCTGGCTCTGGATCTGAATTACACGATTTTCGATTTCGGCGCCCGCTCCGGCCGGATCGACGCAGCAAAGGCAGAATTGCTGGCCTCCAACTTCGGATTCAACGACGTGCATCGCCAGTTGATCTATCGAGTTTCTGAGGCCTATTACCAATTGCTCAACGCGCAGGGCCAGGAAGCAGCGGCTCGCGCCAGCCTGGCCAATGCGCAGACAGTGCAACAGGCTGCGGAAGCTTCTCTGCAACATGGGCTGGCCACGCTGCCGGATGTGCTGGAGGCGCGCAGTGCGACAGCACAGGCGGAATATGAACTGCAGTCGGTGCTGGGGACTGAAGACATCGCCCACGGAAACCTGGCGACAGCCCTCGGCGCCTCGCCTGTCGGCACCATCACGATCCAATCCATCGACCAGATCGGCACGCCCGATTCGATTGAAGGAACGGTGGATGAGGCGATCGACCGTGCTGTGCGGCAGCGTCCTGATCTGATGCGCCAGGTGGCAGCCGTTCGAGCTGCCGACGCACAGCGCAAAGAAGCAAGGGCGGCATACTTCCCTACCCTCAGCCTGGAGGTTCGGCCGAATGCGCAATCACTCTATGGCCTGCAGCAGACTCTGCCGTGGGGCCATACCGCCGATCTGGATGGCGGTGTCATGCTGAGTCTGCACTGGACAGTGTTCGACGGAGGCACACGCAAAAATGAAGTGGCACAGGCGAAGGCTGACCAGCGGGCGGCGGAGGCACAGGCGAATGTGATTCGCGATCAGATCGAAAACGGAATCTGGACAGCCTACTCGAATCTAAAGACGGCGCTGCGCCAGCGGCAGGCTGCGGCGGCGCTCCTGACAGCAGCGGAACAGTCGTATAACGCTGCAATCGAGTCGTATCACTACGGCGTCCGCAATCTGCTGGACGTGACGCAGGCCCAGCGGACCCTCGCCCAGGCTCGATCAGCCGATGTACTGGCGCGGACACAGGTTCTTACCGCTCTGGCGGAACTTGCATTCCAAACCGGCGACTCCATTCAACCAACCCAGGCGAGGCCGCACCCATGATCCGCGACGGGAAGCTCAGGCTGCCGCGGTGGCTTGCCGTGTGCCTGCTGTTGTTCAGCGCAGGCTGCGCCCACTCTCCGACTTTCGACATCATGGGTTCGCTCTTCCCGGCATGGCTGGTGTGCTTTGTGCTGGGAGTTGTATTCGCGGTGCTGGCCCGGTGGGCGCTGCTGCGCCTGCGTATCGCGCTCCTGTATCCGGTGATCGTGTACCCCTGTCTGGCGGCAGCCTTTACGTTCGCGATCTGGCTGATCTTTTTCTAAGCTGATCTTTCCAGGGAGGACGAGCATGGCAGAACTTGCGGGGAACCAAGCTTCCCACCGGCCACTGGAGCGCTGGGCCAGCGTTGCGATTGCAGGTGCGGCCATCCTGCTCGGATTGCTGGTAGTGTGGCGCGCCGCCCACCATCCGCGCACCGACGATGCTGAGATCTTCGCCAACTTCATCGGGATGGCACCGCAGGTGGAGGGTCCGATCGTCCGGCTTCAGGTGCACGACAATCAGTACGTCAGAAGGGGCGATCTGCTTTATGTCATCGATCCGCGCCCTTACCAATATGCCTATGAGAAAGCGGTCTCCGACCAGGCCGCTCTGGAAGGCCAGATTCAGGACGAGCAGCGGCGTATCGCCGCGCAGGTTAGCGGTATCTCGGTGGCCAAAGCCGGTGTGCAGACTGCCGAGGCCGACGTGGTCCACTGGGCCGCAGCTGTGGATCAGGCGCGCGCCGACGTTACCGATGCCGAGCAGGGTGTTGCTCGCTCCAAAGCGGAATGGAGCTACGCCAGCAACAACCTGCATCGCATCGAGCCGCTGCTCGAAAAGCAGTTTGTCACGGTGGATCAGGTGGACCGGGCCCGCACCTCTGAGGTCGCACAGCAACAGGCGCTGAATCAGGCGCAGTCGCAGCTACTGGTCGCCAGGGCGGCACTGAAATCCGCAGAGGCGCAGTCTGTGCATGCCGAGGCCGCGCTCGAAGAGAGCCGGGCCACACATCAGCAGGCACAGCACTCGGTGCTGACGCTGGATCCACTCGTCAGCCAGAGAGGCGCGCGGGCCGCGGACGTGAAGAACGCAAAATACAACTTCGACAATTGCCGTGTCTATGCGCCGTTCGATGCGCTCGTCACAAATCTGACCATCTCTGAAGGCGCCTATGCCCACGTGGGCCAGCAGGTCTTTACGCTCATCGATGCGCGCACCTGGTGGGCGCTGGCCAACTTCCGCGAAGAGCAGCTGCGCCACATCCGGCCCGGCATGCGCGCCGATATTTACGTTGCGTCCCGGCCCGATCAGCGCTTCGCGGGCGTGGTTGACAGCATCGGTTACGGGGTGACACCGGACAGCGATGTGATCGGCCACCTGGCTCCTGGATTGCCCGATGTGCAGCGCACGCTGAACTGGGTGCACCTCGCGGCGCGCTATCCGGTGCGCATCCGGGTCCTCGATGCGCCGCCCGATCTGCTGCGCGTGGGCGAAACCGCCGTTGTCACTATCCGGGGCCACTGAGCATGGCTACGGCTGCAGAGCCTGTCTTCCAGTGGCCGCGCTCGGTCGCGTGGCTGCGGGACTTCCTGCGCGAGGAACTAGCGCCTTATCCGGGACGTGGGGTGCTGGTAGCGCGCATGGTCGTGGCAACCACCATCGTGATGCTGGTGAACATGACCTTCCAGATTCCCTTTGGCGCGTATGGAGCAGTGTATGCCCTGACGCTTTCCCGGGAGAACCCGGACGCCACGCTGAAAGCGGTCAAATCTATCCTGATCACGTTTGCCGTCGCAGTCGCGGATGTTTTAGTGGGCGCGCTGCTCTTCTCGGGTGATCCGCTGGTGCGCCTGGTGTGGGTCATGGGAACGTTGTTCGCGACGTTTTACTTGTTGAGCGCTCTGGCCAATTACACCGCAGCCAGCCGCCTTGGCTATCTGATCGTCATCACCATCCCGCTATGGGACCAGCGCATTACGGCGGAGATGAAGGTCACGAACACGCTGTGGGCCATCGCCGCCGTGTCCATGGCGAGCATCATCACGGCGGTCATCGAGCTGGTTTTTGCTGAGTTGAAGCCATGGGATGACCTCATCCAGTCGATTGAGGAACGCCTGCAGTGGGTGGCAGCTTTGCTGCGTTCGCGTGCGGATGGGATACCCGACACCACAAGCGAGCAGCAGCTTATCCGGCTCACGACCCTCGGGACTTCAAGGATGCGCCGCGACCTGCAGCGATCGGACTATTCGCCGCAATATGCGGAACAAATGGGCGCCGTCGTCGCCTTCACCGGAAGGCTGGTAGACATCGCTGCCAGTCTGACCTGGTTTTCCCACCCCGGTTCCGATCAGGACCGCGAGCGGCTGCGGCGCCTCTCTGAAAACATCGAGGCGGTCATCGCCGATCTGTTGAACAAGAGACCTCCGCATCTGGTTCACCCACATGATGAGGAGGAGTCAATCGAAACGATTCCGCTCCTGCGCGAGATGGAACGCACCGTCATACTGATCGTCGAAGCTTTTGCCGGGACGCAGTCGCTCGCACCCTTTGTGCCGTCTGAACCCGCGGAGCCGCGAAAGACTCTGTTTGCTCCTGACGCCTTCTCCAACCCTGAGCACCTTCGCTTCGGAATGAAAGGCGGTCTGGCCGCGATCCTCTGCTACATCACCTATAACCTGGTCGCGTGGCCCGGACTCAGCACCGCTATGGCCACCTGCCTCCTCACGGCGCTGACCACCATTGGTGCCTCGCGGCAGAAGCAGATTCTGCGCTTTGGCGGTGCGCTGCTGGGCGGCGTGATCATCGGGATGGGCGCTCAGATCTTTTTACTACCGGCTTTCGATACCATTTTTGGATTCACCCTGCTGTTCGTCGCGGTAACGATACTTGCGGCCTGGTTCGCTACGTCAGGCCCCCGTCTTTCCTACTTCGGCGTCCAGATCGCGGTCGCGTTCTACCTCATTAACCTGCAGGAATTCAAATTCCAGACTTCTCTGGCTGTGGCGCGAGACCGCGTGGCCGGCATTATGCTCGGGCTCTTTGCGATGTGGCTGTTCTTCGATCAGCTGTGGGGCGTGCCCGCCGTCGTCGCCATGCAGCGTAACTTCATCTCGACGCTCCGGCTGCTGGCGCAGCTGATGCGTGAACCACGGGCAGCCGATTTCCGTGCAGCTATCGAACGCAGCTATGCGCTCCGGGAAACGATCAATACGAATTTCGAAACGCTGCGGCAGCAGGCCGATGGCGTCGTACTGGAGTTTGGCTCTTCACGCGAGCGCGACCTCACCCTCCGCGCACAGCTTCTGGATTGGCAGCGCGATCTTCGTTCACTCTTTGTGGCCCGCAACACTCTGCTGAAGTATCGCCTGCATCTACCGGGATTCGAATTGCCGGCACCGGTGCAGGCCGCTCAGGAGGAGTTCGATGAGCGCATCGCCGCCATGCTGGAAAATCTGGCCGATCGGCTGGAGGGAAGAGCCGATCGGCCTATGGAGATGGCCGAGTCCCCGTTTGCGCGCCTGGAGAAGGTCGTTCAGGAATATTCTCCGGTTGATGCGGGGGGTCCGTTCACCGCGCAGCTGCGAACGTTTCTTCCTCTTTCACGGCGCGTCGATGCGTTCATGCTTTCCCTGAGTCAAGAGATCAGCAGCCAGTCCGTTGCTCTCATGCGACTGGATCCGGCGAGGACCCAGCCAGCGTGATCCGACAGATTCGCTCCACTGCCAGTGGCAGTCAGTCTGTTCGCTGATCTCTTCCGTGCGGCAAAGGAAATCCCTCGCCGATTCCTGCCCGGCTACTTGTCGAGTGAGAACTGCCACTCCACGATTTTCTTCAGCTGCTCATAGGGTACGGCCATCATGGGCACGGCACGTCCGTCGATGAACAGGGTCGGCGTCTCATCCACATTCAGCTCCTGGGCGAGATGAATCTCGGAGTCGACGGTGGTTTTGGCGGCCGGAGTGTTCACGCAGGCGGCAATCTTATCGGGATCGGCGCCAGCCGCGGTGGCAGCATTCCTCAATGCCTGATCGGCTCCCTGGCCGTTCAGCTCATTTTGCGCGGTAAAAACCGAGTCGGCGTATTTGAAGAAGGCCGTGGCGCCTCCCTGCTGCGCTACGCAGGTTCCCCACGCTGCGGCTTTGTACGCAGCGGGATGGATGTTGACCAGGGGGTAGGTCTCAAAAACGAAGTGGGCCTGGGGAAAATCCTGGATGAGCTTTTCGGCAATGGGCTCAGCCTCTTTGCAATGGGGGCACTGGAAGTCGGCGAATTCCACCAGTTCAAACTGCTTTGGCGTGGCGCCGCGGGCAGGCCCGTTGGCCTGCTGCTGCAGGAGCTGGTTGTTCTCCGTATAGGGGTGCGCGCCGAAGTCGAGAATCGATTCCTGGGAGATGAGGTGCTTGCCGTCGGGTGTGACGAAGAAGGTTAGATTCGCAATCTGCTGCGGGTTCTGCTTCTCCGCGACCAGCACGACGACTTTGCTGATGCCAGGAGCCGGTGTTTTCTGAATGGCAAAGACTTCCCAGACGCGATTGGGATCGTAGCCCCAGGAGGTATGCAGAAAGCCCTCGACGTCCTCTTTGGTGGGTGCAGAGGCGGTGAAATTTGCCTGCTGCACGGGCGGAAACCGCGGTTCGGCTGGTGCGGCCGGAGCCGGAGCGGTCTGCGGAGTCTGGGGTGCGGGAGCAGACGGCTGGCTGGCCTGGGCGAAACCGGAGGCCGATACGGCAAGCGCAAGCACTGCGCAGGAAAGGGCACGAAGCTGCATAAAATCCTTTCGAAGCATGTTCTCTTTAGACCTGAACTTTGGCGGCAATCGGGAATCTTCTTCCCATACCGAAGGCTTTAGGGGTGACTTTGAGCACCGGTGCGGCCTGCTGGCGCTTGTACTCGCTGCGCTCCACCATTTTGACGACAGCGCGCACGGTGTCGAGGTCGAGACCACGATCGGCGGCGATGACTTCCGGCGTCTCGTAGCGCTCGACGTAGGCTTCGAGGATCGGATCGAGCACCTCATACGGGAGCAGGGTGTCGGTATCCTTCTGGCCGGGACGCAGTTCGGCGGAGGGAGGCTTTTCGAGGATTGTCCGCGGTATCACTTCCCTTTCCGCGTTGAGGCAGCGGCAGAGATCATAGACGCGGGTCTTGAAGACATCGCCGATCACCGCCAGCGCGCCCACCATATCGCCGTACAGCGTGCAATAGCCGGTGGACATCTCGCTTTTATTGCCGGTCGTCAGCACCAGCGCGTTGAACTTGTTGGAGAAGGCCATGAGCAGCGAACCACGGATGCGCGACTGAATGTTTTCTTCGGTGATGTCGGGTTGGCGGCCGGCGAAGATGGGGGCAAGGACGTGGTTGAATCCGGCGAAGACCTCGTCGATGGGGATGACTTCGTAGCGGATGCCGAGATTTTCGGCAAGGTGACGGCTGTCGTCGATGGAGCCCTGCGAAGAATAGGGGCTGGGCATGCCGAGCGTAGTCACGTTCTCCGGACCGAGCGCGCGCGCGGCGATGGCAGCGACCAGGGCGGAATCAATGCCGCCGGACAGGGCAATCACGGCCCTGGTAAAGCCACACTTGTGAACGTAATCGCGGGTGCCGAGGGCCAGAGCATCCAGCATGGACTGATCTTCATCGCCGGGCTGCTCGCGGAGATCGCCGGAAGAGAGGCCGGCAAAGTCCAGATCGGCGAGGATGAGGTCTTCCTCAAAACTTTTTGCCCGCGCAATGACCTTGCCGTCGGGGCCGATGACGAGGCTGGAGCCGTCGAAGATCAGGCTGTCGTTGCCACCGACCTGATTGACCATCGCGACGGGAACGCGGTTGCGCGTGGCAATTGCGGAAAGCATCTCGCAGCGGAGCGCGCGCTTGTCCCGCCACCAGGGTGAGGCCGAAATGTTGAGCACCAGCCCAGCGCCCTGCCGCATCAGTTCGTCGACCGGATCGACGGTGTAGAGGCGATTCTCCCAGAAGCTCTTGTCGTTCCACGCGTCTTCGCAGATGGTGAGGGCGACCGGTTGGCCCTCCAGATGGCATAGCCGTTGCCGCGGCGCCGGAGCGAAGTAGCGCTGTTCGTCAAAAACATCGTAGTAGGGCAGCAGCATTTTGGACTGGACGAACTCCACATGCCCATGGCGGAGCAGCGCGGCGGAATTCATGACGTGCTTCCCTGCCCCATGCTCGGCTGCGGTGACATAGCCGGTGATGACGGCGATGGAGTCGCGGGCGGTGGCGCGGGCAATTTCGCAGACGGCCTCGCCGCAACGGGCCACGAAGGACGGTTTCTCCAGCAGATCGGCAGGCGGATAACCGCAAACCGCCAGTTCAGGAAAGAGCACCAGCTCGGCGCCGCCCTGCCGGGCGCGGCGGGTAAACTCAACAATCTTAGCGGTATTGCCGCGGAAATCGCCGACGGTCGGATCGATCTGGGCAAGCGCGATTCTCACCCATCCAGTTTAGCAACCCGCCCGGCCTCGACAGGTTTGCCGGCTACCCTACACCAGCGGCAGAACGAGTTCGTCCAGTTCAAGGAACTGGCGCAAGACTTCATCGTCGCTCTTCTTCATCTCCTCCATGGTGCCAAAAAACTCGGCCTTGCCCTGATTCAGGAAGAGGACGCGGTCGGCCAGGCGTTCGGCGAAACGCATGTCGTGGGTGACCACGATGCTGGTCAGGTGTAGCTGGTTCTGCAGCTTCTGGATGAGGTTGCCGAGGAGACGCGCGATGAGCGGGTCGACCATCGTCGTCGGCTCGTCATAGAGGATAGCCTGAGGCTCCGCGGCCAGCGCCCGCGCGATGGCAACCGAGCGCTTCATCCCGGTAGACAGGTCGGAGGGGAGCAGGTCGATCATTTCGGCGACGCCTACCATCTCGAGCAGGCCGCGCACGATTTGCTGAATTTGATCCTCGTCCAGGCCGCGGCCTTCCCGCAGGGGAAACGCCACGTTTTCCCCAACGGTGAGGGAGTCGAAGAGGGCGCCGTTCTGGAAGACCATGGTGACTTTGCGGCGCACCGCCTGCATCTGCTCCTCGGTGAAGTTCGTAATGTCTTCGCCGGCTACGAGGATGCGACCCGAGTCGGGCTTGAGAAATCCCATGATCTGCTGCAGCGAGACCGACTTGCCCACGCCGGAGCGGCCCAGAATACAGAGCGTCTCGCCGGGCATGACGTGAAAGCTGATGTCGTTGAGCACCTGCAGGCTGCCGAAGGACTTGGAAACATGCTCGAAGGCAATGTAAGGCTGGCGGCCGGACTGGCCGTTGGATTCGGGGATGACTTCGACTGGGACTTCCGGGGAGATGACCACGGTTTGCTCGTTGTCCTCGCTTGCTTGCAGGCTTGCCTTCAGCTTATTGGATTGCGACCGTTCGCTCCAGGCGTAGAAGCTGCATATTCGAGATCGGCCGGTGTGTTGAGGTTGCGAAACCAGTGGCGCAGGGGAGGGTCGGCCGGCCACACGCCGGGAGGAAGGGCGGCGGCGACAGATTCCATGCAGAACGCATCGATCGGCTCGGTAAGCGACGCGGCTGCCGCAATCACAGCTGTCATCACTTTGTAGTTGCGGCTCTCCAGGGCTTCCCGCAGAGCATCAGCCATAGCCCGGTGATATATGGCGCACAGCGGCTGCGGACGCCCGCCGTATGAAGGGATGGTGGCAATGGCGCGTGCGTTTTCTGCGCGCGCCATCATCCACTCAACGAATGGAAGCGGCAGGTCGGGCAGGTCGACGGGAAGAAACAGGTTGAGTTCGGCGTCGGTACTCGACAGCGCCGCTTCGATCCCCGCGAGCGGACCGCAGCCTGGAAAGTGATCGGGGGTGATGGGAGCAAAATTCGCCAGATCGGAACGCGAGCCGCAGATGCGGGGGTTGAGATGCAGGGCGCGCAGCGACTCGATTGCGCGAGCGATCAGCAGCTGCCCCCCGAAGGGCAGCGTCGCCTTGTCGCGGCCCATGCGCATGCTCTTTCCGCCGGCGAGGATGAATGCGTTCACGGGGCCACTATACGGCATTGGAGATGCGAGCGGCGCGCGCCTCGATTAATCCGGGAGGACAACCAGCCTCTTTCTCACTGCGAAAATCACCAGAGAGGTGCGGTCCTCCACCTCCAGCTTGCGAAAGATCGAGGTGAGGTGGTGCGAGACGGTGGCGTCACTGATGTGGAGACGGTCGGAGATTTCCTTATTCCTGAGGCCTTCGCAAATCAGCTCGATCACGGCGCGCTCGCGTGCGGTAATCGACGCAATTTTGAGGGCGTCGCCATCCGGGGCTTTGCTCTTGTTCTCCAGCAGCTCTTCCAGCATGCGGTCGGTGACGTTGCGAGTGAACCATAGGCCGCCGCTGGTGACTTTGCGGATGGCAATCGGGATGTAATGCAGCGGTCGCTCGCGATCGAGAACGCCGTGTGCGCCGCATCGCAGCGCTTCCTCAATGAACTCCGGATCTTTTCTCGCGGTGAGCAGGATCACCCGTGTGTCTTCAGCGAGAGCGCGGAGGTGTTCGATCGAATCCAGTTCATGTTGCAACAATTCCCCGCTGACCAAGAGAACGTCGGGCGTATGGTCACGCACCGCCTGCAGCAATCCCTCCCGGTTCATGCACTCGGCGAGCACGTGGATGTCAGCGTGATCGGCAACAGCACTGCGCAGGCCGCACAGTGCCAGCGGCTGGTTATCGGCAAATACAACCTGAATACTGCTCATATACACCAATGTCGGCAGCGCGGAAACTCTGCGTGCCTGCACCCAGCTTCAAAATATTCGAACGGGCGAGCTAACATCTTTAGAGAAGTCGCCATGGCAATTGGTTGGTTTTTATTAGATGCACCGCATGGCCTCTCCATGAAGAAAATGTCAATTATTCGCGCAACTTATTTTGCGCTTTGGGTTGCAGCCGGAGCCTGCGGCGGCCGCGGCGCTATGCCACAGGATGGCGTCCACAGCGCCACGCTGCCTGCTGCAGCGATGCACGCAGAGATGCCGCGGAGTACTTACACATTTGTCAATAGCATCGGTGCAAATACACACCTCAATTACTTCGACACTACCTATGGAAAGTTCCAGTTGCTCACGAACGATCTGCGCTCGATCGGCATTCGCCACCTGCGCGACGGTGTGCACCTTCAAAATGACGATTACAACCACGCTGTCTACGGCCGCTGGTCTGCATTGAGCAAGATGGGCATACGCTTCGACGCGGTGATCGATCCACGCAGCAATCTGGGACCAGTCTCCCCCGCGTTGCTGAAGAAGATTGAAGACCTCACTGGTGGCAGCGTGGAATCGTTTGAGGGCCCGAATGAAATGGATATCAGCAAAATACGGGATTGGGCGGAGACGGATCGTCGCTGTCAGCGAGAACTCTTCGCAGCGGCGAAGACACCAGGTGATCCGCTTCCGGTGATCGGCCCCTCGCTGGCTTCCGCTGCGAATGGAGCACAGCTTGGCAATATCAGCGATCTGCTCGACATCGGCAATCTGCACCCCTATCCGGCGGGTAAATCGCCTTCAGCGGTGTTTCCCGAACAGTTGCAGCTGGCAGGAGAAGTATCCGGCAACAAAGAGGTCTTCTTCACTGAGACCGGTTATCACAATGCGCTGAACGACCACCGGGATCAGCCGCCGGTGTCAGAATCTGCCGCGGCGAAATACATCCCACGCTTATTTCTGGAAGACTTTATGCGCGGGATTCCGCGCACATACCTTTACGAATTCTTCGATGAAAAGCCGAATCCGGCGCTCGATGATGAGCAGATGCACTGGGGGCTGGCGCGCGCGGATGGATCGCCGAAGCCCGCCTTCACAGCACTGAAGAACCTTATCGACCAACTAAATGGATACGCGAAGCCGAAACGTCTCCGGCCCCTGACTTTAAGCCTCAGCGAGGTACCGGACAGCGTTCACCATCTGCTGCTGCAGGATGCGGAGGATCGATGGTATCTGATCCTCTGGAATGAAGTACCGAGCTATGACACCGCGGCGCAGCGCCAGATCGCGAACGATCCGATTCCCGCCACCGTAAGCCTGGCGAGACGAGCAGCGCGGGTAACGCTGTTTGAGCCCGCACAACAGGCCGCTCCGATTCGCAGTGATACGGACCTGCGCACAATTCGGGTAACGATTCCCGATGAGCCGCTGGTACTTCGAATTTCCTTTTAGCGGTTCATCCCCGGCAACGCTGCGGCTGCGCCGCGGCGGGAAATCTCACGACACAGCAGGTCCTCATACACCTGCTGCATCTCCGCCGCCATCACGCTGACGTGGAAGGCCTCGATGCCGCGCCGCGCCCGTTCCTGCCAGTGCATTCTCTCCTGTTCGTTGCCGAGGAGCGCGCACAGAGCGTTGGCGAGCGCACGCGGATCACGCGGGGGGACAAGCAGGCCCGCCTTTCCACCGTCCAGAGCTTCAGCGATGCCGTCGACGTCCGTCGCCACAATGGCGCATCCGGCTTCGCGAGCCTCGATCAGAACCAGGCCGAAGGATTCGCGGCGCGAGGCGAGGACAAAGACATCAGCGGCCAGCATCCAGGAGCGGGGCTCAATCTGGAATCCGGCAAAATGAATATGCTCGCCGCAGCGGGACATGTGCGCCTGCTGCTCAAAGAGCCCGCGTTCCGGACCATCGCCAACCAGGTAAAGATATGCCCCGGGAAACCGTTTTGCTACCTGCTCAAAAGCATCAATCAACTCCGCAATGCCTTTGCGATGATTCATACCGCAGACGGTTACAATTGCCGGCCGTTCAACGACCGCAGGCTGCACAGTACGCAGCGGCCGAAGACGCGGCGTGCCCAGGGTTCGATTGAGGACCGTACGAACGCTATTCTTTGCAATTCCCTGCCGGACCATTGTCTCCGCGACCGAATGACTGACGGCGATGACCCGCTCCGCTAATCCCATCAGCAACGATTCGCGATCGTGGACGTTGTGGACCTGCGCAACCAGAGCGAAGCGGTAGAACCGCGCCCAGAACCACGCCAGCAGCAGGCCGGTGCGCATGTGCGCGTGCACAACGTCGGGCCGAAACGTACGAATGTACCTCCTGCATTGCAGGAACTCTCGTCCTAATTTTGTTGGACTGCGGGATTGATCGAGCAGCAGATGCTCGACTCCGCAGCGCTGCAATAACTCCTCATAGCCCTGCCCGGCCGACGCGACGGCAACCGCATGACCCTGGCGAGCCTGTTCGATGGCCAGATCGACGGCGGTATTCACAATGCCGTTGCCAAGGTCCGTCACGTCGTTGAGGATGTGGAGAATGCGCATGGTCGCGATCCTAAGCAGCCATCGATATGACAGGTTGCCCGGCAGGAGTTGCTGTGACAGCAGCCGCTTCCTGCAGCCGCTCCTTTTCGAGGATGGTCAGGGACGCGAAGGTCCAGACCAGGAAGCCCAGGATGCCGAGCATGATGCTGTTCAGGAGCGATTGCGCCAGGAGGGCAAAGACGATGGCCTTGCAGGAGAGCGCGAAGGGATCCTTGCCCGAACCGCGCAACTGTACGATCAGCACCAGGAGTCCGACGGCGTAGATCAGGCTACCAATCCAGCCCAGAGAATAGAGGAATTCGAGCAGCGTACTGTCGTGCGGGCCGATGATGGCGTCGTCGCCCTCGGTATTATGCTCCGCGTCGGTACTGCCGATGCCTTCACCGAAGGGCTCCTGCGCCAGACTGCGCAAGGCCTGCTCATGCCCCTGCACGCGGGCGGTGAAACTGACATCCTGACCCGGGTCGGCGAAGGTGTCGAAGCGCTGCGCCACGAGATCGTGCACGGCGGGGATTTGAGCAAAAGCCAGCAGGAACACGCCGCACGCCAGGATCGCGACCAACAGACGGAAGATTTGACGCATCGGTATTTGCGTCGCGAGAAAGAGGAATCCGGCAACCAGACTCACCCACGAGGCGCGGCTCATGGTGAGGATGACGGCCAGAAACGCCAGCGCCGAAGACAGCAGCCGCAGCTTGCCCGTCTGGTTGAAGAGCAGCAGCAGACCGCAGGCACCCACGGCTGCAAAGATCGCGGGAGCGTTCATGGTGCTGAAGACGCGGACACTCATGTCCTCCGGCTTGCCGAAGGAATTCAGTTGCGCGTTCAGCATCCACACGCGATCCCACTCCGGCAGATTGAAGAACTGCCAGATGCCATAGGCACCGCTGATCAGCAGCCCATACAGGAAAGATCTGCCGATGACTTTGCGGAACTCGGGAAACATATCTCGGTTCTGGAGAATGAAAAATCCAAAAATGATGGGCACCACCCAATTCAGCGAAGCGCGGAGCACATCGAAGAGCGGGTAGCGCGGAAAGCCGATGATCGCGCCGTAAAGGACTCCGACCAGCGCGCAAACATGGGGAACGGCACGGCGCTCTCCGAGACGGCCTGGCTCTTTGAACATGACGAGAACGGAAATGCCAGCCGCCAGATAAGGAGAGACCAGCACGGCATCGGAGGGCGTGTAGCCTGCCTGGAATTCCGCCATTCTGCCCAGAAAGGGTGTGAAAAACCACAGCCAGAAGACCAGGCCCACATACAAGGGTTTCGAGCGCCAGTACAGAAACGCGCTGACCAGCACAGTAAGCGGCGGATAGGTAATGCGCAAAACGCCGGCCTGGCCGCCGGCGATGGCCAGCAGCGGCACAATGATGAGCACCGCGATCGCCGCCCAGGCCTGCAGGCGATGAGCGCGAGGCAGCACCGGCGCCGGGTGCGGCATTGTGTGCAGCTGCGCGACGGCGCTCATGCGGCGCGCTCCGGACGAAGCGTGACCGCCGTGTTCCAGATCATGCGCGCGTCCTCGCGACCCGGCATCAGGCGTGGCGGATTCACCTTGAGGAAGACCCGGAATCCGACATAGATGAAGATGAGCCGGGCGGTGGTGGAAACGAGGAGCGAAACAGCCGCACCATAGATGCCCATGCGCGGGATGAGCCACAGCATCAGAGGGACGCTGAGCGCAAGGCCGAGCCCCTGCAGCATGGTCACGATGCCGGGACGTCCGAGGGCCATGAACGCCTGGGCCAGAACAAACGTGGCACCGGAGAGGACAGCCTCAGCGACGAGGATGCGCAACGCTCCTGCGGCGGCGACGTACTCGGGACCATAGAGAATCCTCAGCACCGTCGGGCCCGCCACGCAAATGGCGATTCCGCAGGCAGCCGTGACCGTGCCACTGATGCGGACAGACTTGCCAGTCAGCTCCACGACGCCCTGCTGCGAGCGGCCGGCGGCTTTGGGAAAGAGCACCATGACCACGGAGTTCTGGAAGACGTTCAGCATGCGCGAGAGGCTCAGCACCACCACGTAGGTACCCATAGCGCTGGCACTCAGCAAACTGACAACCAGCGCCTGATCGACATAGAGCGAGAGCGTCCCGAGCAGATCGACTCCATAGGACCGGACTCCATAGCTGAGAATCAATCTGAGAATCGAAGATCCCCATCCCAGTCCGGTCCAGCCGGTGCGGCGCACGCGCACCATCATGTAGGCGAAGGTGGGAAGGGATGCAGCGATGTAGGACAGCGCTGCGGTGAATGCAGTCAGACGGTGGGTGAAAAGGAAGGCCAGCAACGCCACCAGCGTGGCCGACGGCGTGAGGATTTGAATCAGGTTGGAAGCGGCAAACTCGTCGGAGGCCTCGAGCACCGCGCGTCCGGCGAGCGTGATGGAACAAATGGGAACCGTGACCAGAAACCACTGGGCTGCGTGGATAACATTGGGCGAATACTGGCGGAGCCACCAGGGCAGGATCAGCGCGGCCAGTCCGGCAGCCGCGGAACCGAGAAGGATCGCCATCACAAAGCCGTTGCCGATGAGTGCGCGGCGTTCCTGCGGACGATGCCGCAGGTAATAGATGAGCGAGCTGGGCACGCCCAGCGTCGTCACACTCGCGACGAGCAGCGGCCACAGAATCATGGCGGCGAGTTCTCCACGACCGGAGGGTCCAAGAACGCGGGCAGTCAAAATGCCGGTGCCTGCCTGCAGCGCGAGGATGATCACGCGCAGGACGATGGACTGTACCACCGCGTGCGAGCCGTGACGAATCCGCACAGGTTGTGCAGCCGGACCCTCGGCGATTTGAGAAGAGCCTGAGATCATGCCACCTTTCTGCGCAGGGCGGGGTGTTCCTGCATGACCGGAGAAACCTCGGCCAGGAAGCTCAGCAGCCGGTCCTGAAAGACACTGAGGTCGTATCGCATAGCGTTTCGCCGGATCGCCGCAGGATTCCAGGATTGCGCCTCCAGCTGCTCCATTGCCTCAATGAGTGAATCTTCGGTCTGGCTGCGAAATAAGATGCCGTTGAGGCCTTCCTTCACTGTCTCAGTTGCGCCTCCTGCTCCGTAGGCGACCACGGGCCGGCCAGCAGCATTCACCTCCAGCGGAGCCATACCAAAGTCCTCTTCGCCGGGAAATAGGAGAGCACGGCATCGAGCTGCGTAACGATTGACGACATCGTCGGGCTGGCGGCCAAGAAAGGAGACGGTCGGACCGGCCATGCGCTCCAGGCGCGCCCGATCGGGTCCGTCGCCAATGATCATGAGCCGCCGGCCCGTGCGGGTACAGGCGGCAATGGCCAGATCGATGCGTTTATACGCTACCAGCCGGGAAAGAACCAGATAGAAATCCTCAGTATGCGGACTGATGCGGAAGCGCGATGTGTCGATGGGCGGTTCGATCACATGAGCCTGAACACCGAATGCGGACTGCAGGCGCTCCGCCACGATGTGTGAATTGGCGATGTAGTAGTCCGGCCGGGTAGCAGCGCGCATCTCCCACTGCTTAAGCCCCTGCACCATCAGCTTCAGCGCAGCCGTAGTCGTGCGGCTGAACCCTTCCCGTTCCGTATATTCACGGAAGCGCCATACCCAGCGCATCGGCGTGTGGCAATAGCAAACATGCACCGCGTCCCTTCTGCGATGCACTCCCTTGGCGTAGCCGCAGCAACTGCTGACAATCAAATCGTACTGTTCCATCTGGACGGACTCGACGGCCGCCGGGTAGAGCAGGAAGTAGTGCCGGAACAGCTTGTCTTTGGCAGGCAGTTTCTGCATCCACGTTGTTCTTGCACCAGCCTCGCGCAGATAGGGAGAGACCTTTTCCGGCACCATGAGCGTCGTTACAAGGTCGGCATCGGGCAACGATTGGTGGATCGCTTCCGTGACACGTTCAGCTCCCCCCATTTGCGCGAGATAATCCTGAAAAACAGCTATGCTGGGCATATTGATTCCTGGCCGGCTGCTGCTTCGAGCCAGGGGAACCGGCTGCACCCGAGGTGCTGATTTGGATGCCGGCACGAGTTCCTGGAAGACGGCGTGGAGTTTGCTGTGAAATTGAGCGAGGGAGAATCGAGGACTGGTGATCTCGCGCGCCGTACGGGCTGCGCGCGCCAGGGCCATGGGATTTTCAGATAACTCCAGCAGTTTCGCAGCCAGGGCGGCGGTGTCGTCCTTCTCGACAAGCCAGCCGTTCAAGCCGTCACTGACAATTTCTGGAATGCCACCAACACGCGTGGCCAAAACCGGCGTTCCGCTGGCCATAGCCTCTACCAACACCAAGCCGAAGGGTTCTTCGTGGGAATTGAGGACCAGCAGGTCCGCGGATCGAAGCACGGAGGGGATGTCTTTGCGCTGCCCCGTGAAGTGCACGCGGGACGCCAAATCGGCGGCCGTAACCTGGGCAGCCAGCGCATCCCGATATTCCTCGTCGTGAGGAAACACCGGCTTACCGACGATGGCCAGATGCATCTGCGGAGTGCGATCTCGGATTTCCGAGAAGGCCTTCACCAACCCATGCAGATTCTTGCGCGGGCAGATCATCCCCACCGCACAAACCAGAAAACTGCTGTCGGGAATTGCCAACTCCTGCCTGAACGCGGAGCTGCCAGGCTTCTTCAGCGGGAAGCGGCTCAGGTCCGTGCCGTTATGAAGGACCTCGACCCTGCCGCGGAAGGGCAACCGGCCGCAAAAAGCGCGCGCCGCAGCATGGGATACAGCCAGCACGCGGGTGCGCCGAGAGAGCCAGGCCAGCGTGCGAATGACGCTGCTCAGCGGATGCGGGGGCAGGATATCGTGGACGTGCCATTGCACCGTTCTCCGAGTGCCCGCCGTTGCCAGTGTCGCGGCAACCCCGGCGCGCACTGTCGCGGCATGAATCACATCCGCATCCAGATTCCCGAGGGTCCTGCGCAAAGTGCGGACGACGCCAGCGAGGGAACCAAGATATTCGAGCAGGCGCTTTGGGTTCGAGGTAAAACGCGCCGCCAGCGGGGGAACGGTGAGGCAACGCACCCCCTCCGCTTCGACCATGCCATGCAAATCCTCTTCCGCAGGACAGACCACGATGGGTTCGTAGCGGGAGCGATCCAGACCACGCAGAATGTTGAGCAGAACCACCTCGGCACCGCTTACTCTGTCGGTGTGATTGACGAAGACGATTCGTCGCTGTTCGGAGATATTCATGCTGCACCTGTTCCCCGCAAAACTACGGGTAGTGTTCGGGCCAGAATTCGGAGGTCCAGAAGCAACGACCAATGGTCGATATATTGCAGATCGAGCTTGATCCAGCGGTCGAAGCTTACGTTGCTGCGCCCGCTAACCTGCCACAGGCATGTAAGCCCGGGCTTCACGCTGAAGCGGCGCATCAGCCATGCTTCGGAGAAGCGGCCTACGTCGCGCTTGTTGAGAGGCCGCGGTCCCACGAGCGACATCTCCCCCTTGAGCACATTGATCAGTTGTGGCAACTCATCAATGGACGTTTTTCGCAGGAAGGCTCCAACCTTTGTAACTCGTGGGTCACTGAATATCTTGAAGACCGGTCCGCTGTTCTGATTCATATGTTCCAGAGCGGCCTGGGCATCTTCTGCATTGATCACCATGGTGCGGAATTTATAAATGCGAAAGATTCGCTTGTTGAGCCCGTACCGGTCCTGGCGAAAAATGACCGGACCCTTGCTGGTGGCTTTGATCAGCATCCCCACCACAAGGAGAAGCGGAGACAGGAGGAGCAGACCGCATCCGGCGCCAATGAGGTCGATAACTCGCTTGAGGTGCTTGCGGTAGTCGTCGTGCACCATAGTGAGCACGACAGATGGATAATGCGGATCCTTTCCATATTGGCGTCGGGCGCGGACGGTTTCGAACAGGTCCTCGGAGTAACGCACCTGCACACCAATGCGTTCGCAGATGGTGATCACTCGCTCGATCTCGACGTATTGGGTGCGCGCCGACAACGCGATTACAACCTCATCCACCGCCTGGCGCATGAGTATGTCCTCGAGATCGCTCAGGCGGCCCAGCAGCGGTACTCCGCCTCCGGCTTCGCGGCCGGTACGAATGCCGGAATCCACGCACCCCAGGAAGCGATAGTTCCATTCGGGATGAGCGAGCAGCTCAGTGCAGACTTTATCGGCGCGACCGCCGCCGCCGACAACGACTGCTGTTCTCGACTTACGGAGCAGCGGCCGGACATAGATCTGGAAACTTACCATCCCGACGCGAAGCAGCAGCGTGGAAGTGCAGGCGAGAATCCAGAAGAGCAGCGCATTCCTCAGCAGATAGCCATGATGCCATGCGCGAGCGATAACTTCGCCCGACACGGCGCCGCACACACCGGTCGCCAGAGCCAGGCGCCCCGCTACCGCCTGTGCTGAACGCAGATGCGGAGCGGTATAGAGTCCGCAGTAGCAGAAGATCGTCCGCCACATCGCCCAGCAGAGCGCCAGCACCAGCAGATGCCCGAGGGAGAGCCGGATCGACAGAACCGACAGCAAGTTGCCGCCGGTATGCACACCACCAGCCGCCAGCGCAAGATAGATTAGCGTCGCGCTCAGCAATACAAGATCGGTGGTGCCACAGAACACTCCGGCGAGCCCACCGGAGACTGCCGGCGACAGCCGCGCCGTATTTCGTGGGGTTGGCGGGAGCAGGGACAGGGTGACCGCATTCTCGCGAGCCGCTTCCATGGTCTACACTCCTTTCGTTTGGGAAAAAGACAGGGATAGGGCCCGGTCTTGCGGCTCTATCCGCACAAAACTAAGGAATTGTGGTGGGATCGAAGTACAGGCCGAGATTGGTCGCTTTCATGAAGCGCGAGAAGTGTTCCAGCTTGTTTCGAGTCACCAGAAGCATGTCGCCGGGCTGTAACTCGGCATCATGTTCAAGGCCTGCGGTCTTGTCGATATCGTGCAGGTTCAGCTGGCGGACCTCTGCCGTATCCTGGTTGATTCGCCGAAAGAGCAGCACCTTGGTGTCCTTCGCGGAGTCCCGGAAGCCGCCAGCCTCCATAATGGCCTGAAGGGCAGTGGTATTTTCGCGTAATTCGAACTTACCGGGCTTCAATACCTCTCCGGCGACCACGAAATAGGGATGCTGAAAGTCTTTCAGATTGAGATCAAGCTCAGGATGATTGAGCCGGGAGGAGGCGCGCTGAATGATCTGATCATGGGCTCCATCGAGAGTTAGACCACCCAGCTTGACGTCGCCCACGAGATCCAGAGTCACATAGCCGTCGGGCTGGATGGTGACGGTCTGGTTGTACTCCGGCGTGTAGCGATAGTTCAGGCTCAGAACATCCCCCGGTTGAAGTATGTAACGTGGACGGCGCTGCAGCCCGTCATCTGCCCTCCCTCCAGCGGGCAACAGTGCTGCAATTACCGCAATCGATAAACCGATCAGTAACGTTTTCTTCATTGTTAACTCCTTCGGCGCATCACCTGTACACTTACAGGCGGTGATACAGCCATCCAGGAACGTCATAGGTGCGCTTATTAAAAATGTGACCCAGCAGCTTACCCTGAGCAGTCTCAATGTTCTGCTCGGCTTGTCGAACCTGCTCAGCCCGCGTGCGGTTCGCCTGGACCACCAGGATGACTCCATCGACAAACGGCGCCATACTCAATACGTCGCCTGATTCGCGCAGTGAGGGGCAGTCGATAATCGTGTAGTCGAATTCCTTACGCAGCAACTCGATGCAATCGCGGCGATACTGCCAGCTGCCTTCCCAGCGGCCGCGCCGTTTGGGCTTGATGATCGAACGGACAGAATCCACTTCCCTCGCGCTCTTCAGCTCTCGCGAGGAGCATTCCAGGGAGGCGCGAAGACTCTGTGACGTCGGCTCGTACAGCCCGCGCAGGAAGCGCGCGTTTATATGAGCAACAGAGTTTTCGTCAGACCGGCCCAGTGCATCGACAAGAGTGCGCGTGACATAGGTGACCCCTTCACCTGATGCGAACGAGGTAAGGGCGATAACCAGGCCGCTGGTACCGCTCTCCCGAGGCCGCTGAAAGATGGTGTAGAGCATGTTGTCATAGGCAGACACATGGTCTTCACCGTCCCATGTCGGCGATTCAGAACGCTCCAGAACACTATTCCATTGGATCCTCATGATGCCTGCGGCTCCTCACGCGTCCGCTCGAAGGCGGGACCTAACTCCCCCTTGTCCCTGAACGGATTGCGGGAATAGGCAATGGAAAGCCGCGTCGAATCATGGGGACGCTCAGAGACCGCGCGTTTGCCGAGAGTACTTTCCAGAGGAACTGTGGCCAGGACGGGATACCTGGCTGCGCGATCCAACTCCCGAGGCGTTGCGATCGTACTACGGCCCATCTCCGCAAAGAACACCAGAAAACAGGAGAGAAAGACGGCGGTAAATCCGCCTAGAACAGAATCAACAACCGGTTTGGGGCGATAAGGTGTGACGGAGAATGTCGGCGACTGCGCAACCGCCACGTTGAGAAGCCGATCTGCATCCATAGCATTCGATACAGCCGCTTCGTCCCGCTTCTGACTGAAGATCTGATAATTGTTCTGCAGTTCCGACACCTGCTGCTTCAGCGTTGTATAACTAACCGTCGAACCTTCCACAGAAGCTAACTTGGATTGCAGCTGGTTGAGTTGGGCAGTCAGCGCCGCATCCCTTGCCTGCAGTCCGCGACGACTGTCTTCATTCTGCACAATGGATCCTGTAAGCTGCTGCCAAACCGGGTTGACATCTGTCGAACGCTCCTCGGACCGCATCGAGCGTGCACTGTTCAGAGCGGCCTGAGTATCGGAGATCTTCTTGTTTACCTCCTGCACGAAGCGGTCCTGCGGAGTGAACTTCGTGAGGAGAGAGGTGCGCTGGTTCTGGAGCTGGGCCAGCATGGTCTGCAGCTGTTCAATCGAGTATTCGTTCGGAACGCTGCGGTTCAGAGTCGCCTGCCGCGTGGGAACCCGATGCAGCTGGAACGTCTGCGTGTCGATCTGCTGCGATATCTCGCTGATCTGCGCCTGGGTAGCCCGCAGCTGGTCCTGTGCGTCGGCGATCTGCCGGTTCAGTGTCTGCTCCGTGTCGTCGAGCGAGACGATCTGCTGGTTTTGCTGGAACTGCGCCAGCTTTTGCTGGGCCTGATCGAGCTGCTGCTTATAGTTAGCGGCCTGGGCTGCAAAGAAGTGGGCGGCGCCGGGTGAATGGCCAATCTCGCGCTGCTTGGCGAGAAAGGCATTCATCAGGCGTGTCAACATCAGACTGGCAACGTGCGGATCTGAAGCGGTATAGGTCGCATCGATTACGTTCGACTTACGCACCATCTGGACGCTGAGGTGTTTGTAAAAGTTATCGATAGCCTTATCGTGTTGGCGGAGCTGCTCCGCAGTCATATGAGCGGCGGACTCATCGGTCCAGTTTGGATCGACGACGCGATTGGCGAGGCTGCGGCTTTGCAGTACTTCAATCTCCGAATTGATTTGCTCTTCCGTTACTTCATCAACGATCATGGTGTCGCTGGTTCGCTGCGGGGTTATCTGATCCGCTCCTCGTCTGTTCTGTACAAGGATCGCCATTTCGGAGCGGTACTCGCGCGGTGACAGCAGAAGGTAAAGGAACGTGAGGCCAAGAAGTCCCAGTACCGACAGCACCCAAAGCCGCCTGTAGCGAAAGGCGGCCTCAGCGATCGGGCGCAGGGTATTCGTATCCTGCACGGCGACCGAGTTGCCGGGTAGATTATGCATAAGTGCCAATAAGCTCCTTGTCGCAGGGTGTTAGCTTGTAAGATGACCTTTTGTGGTCTGCAGGCTACCTTCGACAGAGATCAGCGGGATTCCTCGGCAATTCTGATTACTAAAGAATAAACACCCATACTGCAATTCCCTCCACGCGGCCAATGCGTACACACTTGCGGCCGCTTTTTCCGTCCGCCCTCAGGTGCGCTGCGTGACGGTCTTATAAGAAGTAACCCGGCATGGAAACGGTCCGCATCGGAGAATCCTGCCCATCTGCATGGCAGGATTTGTCCAGAAAAAAGCATAGATCTGCTACGGCCGATCGACACCAGATTGCATCGAAGCAGTCGGCATTCGGCCGTGCGATGGGGATTGAAAAGGAATTTCAGCGAGCGAGGTGCGCGACGCTGTCATGGCCTGACAAAAGGCCATTCGCTGCGCTTCCATGCTCTCCAGAAGTAGAGGGCGCTGCCCGCCAGCGCCACGGCGACGGCATACATCAGGTCGCGGGCGGCGCGCGTGCGCGATACAAGGATGAAGAGAAAACCCGCGAGAGCAATGAGCGGCGGCAGCGGATACAGCCACATGCGAAATGGCCGATGCATGTCAGGCCGACGCACGCGCAGCAGGATGACCCCGATCTGCTGCAGCAGGTACTGGAGCACGATACGGATGACGACCAGCGCGGCAATTACCTGGGCAAGATGGAAGAAACAAAAGACGGCGGCAACCGCGCCCAGGGCCAGCAGAGAAAAGTCCGGGAATCTCCGGCGCGGGTGCAGGTGGGCAAAAGCGCGGAAGTAGTTCCCATCGAGAGCCGCTGCGTACGGAGCGCGCGAATAGCCCAGCAACAGCGCGAAGACAGAGGAAAAGGCCGTCCACATAATGAGCGCAGCCATCACACGGGCGGTTCCCGGTCCCAGGGAGCGGGCGACCATGTCGGCTACGGCGGTGCGCCCCATCTCTTTGACAGGAAGCACGCCAAGCACCCCGATATTCATGGCGATGTACAGGGCGGCCACGGCGGCGATGGAGATGAGGATAGCGCGCGGGATGGTTTTGCCCGGGTGGCGAATCTCCTCGCCGAGGAAGCAGACGTTGTAGTAGCCCCAGTAATCGTAAGTCGCGATCAGGGTTGCCGACCCCAGCCCGGCAAAGAAGGCTGGGGAAAGGGAGAAGGCGTGCGGCGAAACGCGTAGCAGGTGCGGTTGCAAATGGCTGAATCCGGCAAAGAGGACAATCGCCATGGCGAGCATGACGCCGGCCCACAGCACCCAGGCCATGCGAGTGATCGCGGTTACGTCGCGCCACAGCAGGATGACGATGAGAATGCAGACCGAAGCGGCGAGAAAGCTGGTTTCGGGGATGCCGGCAATGCTGGCGCGCAGACCAGGAAAAAGAAATGCCGCATATTCTGCAAAGCCGATGCAGCCGGAGGCGATCGAGAGCGGCGCGCTGAATCCCAGCTGGAAAATATAGAGGAAGGAGGCGTACCGGCCCGCGCCCTCGCGGCCATAAATCTCGCGCAGGAAAGCGTAGGAGCCTCCGGCCTCCGGCATAGCGGCGCCCAGTTCGGCCCACACCAGACCGTCGCAGACGGCGATCAGCGCCCCGAGCAGCCAGCCCAGCAGCGCCTGCGAACCACCCATGGCGGCGACGACCAGGGGCAGGGTGATGAACGGGCCCACCCCGATCATGTTCATCATGTTCAGCGAAACAGCACTGGCGAGGCCGACACGGCGTTCCAGATGCGGCCGGTTTTGTTGTCCCGGCGCCGGGTGCTGCATCGATTCCCCGGTCCCTGCAGTTTTACGTGCCATGTGCTGCCTTTGTATCAGATCGCTGCACGATACACTGACATTTCAAGCTCATGGATTCAGGCACTTCGTTGCATGCACGCAGGCTTCGTTCCGGATGGGCGCTGGTTCTCGCCGGCGCTCTGATCGCCACCGCCAACGCGCAGGTGGTTCCCTGGCAAACGCAGATTGCAGCGTCGCCGGATGCGCAGACACTCCCTGAAGATCGCGGGGCAGACGGGCTGGCGCAGACGCTGCGCAAGCTCGATACGTGGTCGAGTCTGCTGTTCATCGTGGCCCACCCCGATGACGAGGATGGCGGCATGCTGGCGCTTGAATCGCGCGGAGCGGGCGCACGCACGGCGATTCTGACCCTGACCCGCGGCGAGGGCGGACAAAACGCGATGTCCAGCGAGAGCTACGACGCGCTGGGGCTGATCCGCACGAACGAGTTGCTGCTCGCGGACCAGTACTCCGGCACTGAACAGTTCTTCGGTACCGTCGCCGATTACGGGTTCTCGAAGACGATTGACGAGGCGCACCAGCAGTGGGGACGCGAGCGCGTGCTCTGCGACGTGGTGCGGGTGGTGCGGACCTACCGGCCGCTGGTACTGGCGTCGACCTTCACCGGCAACATTACCGACGGGCACGGGCATCATCAGGTCTCCGGCGAAATGAATCAGGAGGCATTCAGTGCCGCGGGCGACCCCACTGTCTGCCCGGACCAGATTGCCGCCGGACTGCGACCGTGGTCGCCGCTGAAGGTCTATGCGCGTGTGCCCTTTTTTCCGGCGAGCAACAAGGGCATCTTCGATTACGCCACCAACAAGTGGTCGCCAGTCCGGTTCTACGATTACGTCACGAAGCAGTGGAGCGACAGCTTTCCCTCCACTACTGTGGAGATCCCGGAGGGCACATGGGATCCGCTGCTGGGCGAGTCCTACATTCAGATCGCACGCACCGGGTGGAGCGAACAGAAGTCCCAGAACGGCGGTGGCACGAGGCCCCTGCCGGGCCCCTTCAACGTGGCTTATCACCGCTACGGTTCGCGGGTAACTTCGCCGGAGCAGGAAGACTCCTTCTTTCAGGGGATCGACACGTCGCTGGTGGGTATGGCCTCGCTGGTCCACTCCGGCGACACAAAATTCCTGGTTGCGGGCCTCAAGGACATCCAGCAGCACGTGAATGTCGCGCTGTACGGCGATCTGCCGGCGCATGCGGATAAGATCGCGCCGGAGTTGGCAGCCGGCTATAAGGCGACGCAGCAACTGATCGATGCGGTGAATCAGAGCGCGCTCAGCGCCGATGACAAGGCCAACGTCGTACATGAGCTGAACATCAAGCTGACGCAGTTCAACGCCGCGCTGGCGGAAGCGCTGGGTCTGCAGGTCAATGCGCTGGTGATGCCGCGCACGGCCACTGGCGCCAATCCCACGCCTCCTGGGGTTCCTGACGAGACTCCTGCGACTGTGACGCCGGGATCGGAGACCGATGTGCGGGTACACGTCACGGCCGCGTCGGCCTGGGAACATGCGCCCGATGGGCTGCAGCTGACGCGCACATGGCTGGAGACAACTGACGGCCATCCGTGGCAGATTACGCGGCTGGGTGCGCCGGGGCTGGACGCCCTGGGCACGAATGCCGGCGACGCCATTTTGCGCGTCTATGTGCCACACGATGCGCAGCTCACACGACCGTACTTCACCCGCTCGAAGACTGAGCAGCCGTATTACAGCATTAACGATCCACGCTGGCTGAACCTGCCGTTCGCTCCGTATCCGCTGACCGGGTGGGCAGAGTTCCACTACATGGGTGTGCCCATCCGCATCGGACAGGTGGTGCAGACGGTCCATCGGGTGCATGGGATCGGTGGCGTTTATCAGCCGCTGGCGGTTGTGCCGCAGCTCTCGGTAAATCTGCCGGCGCAGGCGGGCGTTGTGACGCTGGGAACCGCGACGATTCCCTTCTCCGTCACGGTCAGCAAC
Organism: uncultured Acidobacteriota bacterium; assembly: GCA_963825195.1. GTDB lineage: Bacteria > Acidobacteriota > Terriglobia > Terriglobales > Acidobacteriaceae > Palsa-343. Next base: position 1,057,650 of record CAWGSD010000001.1, on the reverse strand, counting down.
CAGCAGCAGTCCAACGCCGACGGCATGCTGCATCTGGAACTCCCCGCGGGATGGAGCGCCGATCCTGCTGAGATGCCCTTCCATCTGGAGGCAGAGAGCAGGCGGGACTTCCGATTCGTACTGCATCCAGGCCAGCTGACGGGAGCCAGCTACGACATCAGCGCTGTGGCGCAGAGCGGCAACGACCGCTTCAGCGAAGGATTGGAGACAGCCGGCTACCCTGGACTGCGGCCCTACTATCTCTATCGGCCGGCGACCTATCGCCTGCGGGCCGTGGACGTGAAGGTCCCGTCGGGTCTCAGGGTCGGCTACATCATGGGAACCGGGGATGACGTTCCGGCGGCGCTGGAGGAGATCGGGGTCGAACCGCATCTGCTCACACCAACGGAACTGGCCACCAGCGATCTATCCGCGTTCGACGCGATCATCGTCGGCATTCGCGCTTCCTCGGCACGGCCCGATATGATGGCTGCCGCGCCGCGCCTGATGGATTACGTGCGCAATGGGGGAACGCTGCTCATGCAGTATCAGAGCACCGCGTTTCCGGCGCCTTATCCGCTCAGTCTGGGGAGGAATCCTGAAAAGGTCGTAAACGAGCACGATGCGGTGACGCTGCTCGATCCGAACAATGGCCTGTTCACGTGGCCGAACCGGATCACCTCTGCCGATTTCGACGGGTGGGTCGAGGAGCGGGGTCATTCCTTCCTGGACTCATGGTCCTCACAATACACGCCACTGACCGAAACTCAGGATCCGGGCCAGGACCCGCAGCACGGAGGCCTGCTCTACACCCGCTGCGGCAAGGGAACCTATATCTATATGGCGTTCGCCGTGTACCGGCAGCTTCCTGAAGCCGTGCCCGGGGCCTACCGGCTGCTGGCGAACCTGATCAGCGCGACGAAGAATCCGTCGCTGCACTAAACCGACCTGCAGGAATGAGCCTGATGCGCTTGTTTCAGAGTCCCCAGGGCGACAAGCGTCGGGCGGGCTCGCAGGTCCTGCTCAGCCGCCAGCGATTGACAATCCAGCAACATTCTGTGCTTTTCCTCGTTGATTCGGCAGGGTTTTTCTGAACATTTACCGCACATTCTCTGAATATTCATAAAGCCCTGTGACCATGCCTATTGGGTGAGTGGGCCTGCCGGGGATGGTACGCACAAAGTACCGCTTTACCCTCCTTCAGGGCTTGCGCCCGCTTGTCGTTCCCCCGACTGAAATCAATACTCACGTACTTCCAACCTGAGAGAGGCTCAATGACGAATCATCTGAAGGCGCTCGCCTCCGCGGCGCTGGCCATGGCTGTCGCCACGGGCTACGCGCAAACGACGGCCAGCCCTGCCGCCACCCCAACCAGGAGAGTGCACCACCGCAAGCCGGTGGAAAAGAAACCCTCCGTCGAGTCGCAGATCGATGAGCTGCGCCAGGAGATGGAGAGCCAGCGCGGCCAGATCGATACCCTGAAACAACAGCTTACGGATCGCGATGCGCAGCTGCAGCAGGCACAGCAGGCCGCTCAGCAAGCCCAGGCAGCGGCACAGGCGGCGCAGCAATCCGCTAATGAGGAGCAGCAGACGCTGTCGTCCAACACCCAGGCGGTCTCGAGCCTGCAGAGTTCGGTCAGCGACCTGAAGGCGAGCAGCAGCTCTTTCGTGAGCACCGTGCAGCAGCAGCAGACCGAGATGAAAAAGGCGATCGAGAGTCCTGACGCCCTCCACTTCAAAGGGATCACGCTCTCGCCGACCGGCAGCTTCATCGCGGCCGAAACAGTTTGGCGCCAGGGAGCCACCGGGTCCGACATCAATACGCCCTTTACCAGTGTCCCGCTGGCAGAATCCGATGACGCGCAGCTGAGCGAATTCCAGGGTTCGGGCCGTCAGTCGCGTTTAGCCCTTAAGGCCACCGGCACGCTTCCTTCCATGACTCTGAGCGGCTATTACGAGATGGACTGGCTGGGCACCGGCATCACCTCCAACAACAACCAGTCCAACAGCTACGTTCTCCGTCAGCGCCAGTTGTGGGCGGACGCCCGGCTGAACAGTGGATGGGATTTCTCGGGAGGCCAGGGCTGGTCGCTGGCTACGGAGACCACCCAGGGTCTGACGCGGGGAACAGAAATTCTGCCGGCAACCATCGATCCTCAGTACGAAGCCGGCTTCGTATGGACCCGCCAGTACAGCTTCCGGGTTTCGAAGGCCTTCGGCAACAAGTTCTGGGCCGGCGCCTCTGCAGAAAACGCGGAGACATTGAACCCGGCGGGCAGCAGCCTTCCCACCAACCTGCTCATCGGTTCGGCAGGTGTCGGTGGCGGGCTGTATAACGCAACCGCTAACTACTCCTTCAACTACACTCCGGATTTTGTCGCAAAGCTTGCGTGGGAACCGGGCTGGGGCCACTGGGAACTCTTCGGTATTGAGCGCAATTTCCGCGCCCGCATTTATCCGAATGAGGTGTGCACCACCTCGGCGAGCGGCACCGTGAGCTGCACCAACTCCAGCGGCGCTTACAACGACAGCATTCCAGGAGCAGGTATCGGCGGCGGCTTCCGCGTTCCCTTCGCGAACAAGAAAATCACGGTTGGCCTGAAGGGTCTGTATGGCAAGGGAGTGGGCCGGTACGGCTCCTCGACCATTGCCGATATCACGTTGCGGCCCGATGGGGAAATCGATCCGCTCAAGGCCTTTTCGGCCCTGAGCACGGTCGAACTCAATCCCACCTCTCGCCTGATGGTCTACCTGAACTACGGCGGGGACTACGTGTACCGCGATTTCTACGGCAAGGAAGGCTACGGTTCGCCGCTGACCAATATGTCCGGATGCAACGCCGAGCCGACTCCCACCACGGCTGCTGCCGGTGCGTATGGCGGCGGTGGCACCGGGTTTGATCCTTCCACTCCTTCCAACTGCGGCAACCAGAACAAGGACGTCCAGGAATTTACGGCTGGGGAGTGGTACTACTTCTACAGAGGACCGAAGGGTGGACTCCGGTTCGGCCTGCAGTACAGCCGCTTCCAGCGCGATCTTTGGTCGGGCGCGGGTGGCACAACCAACATCGGCGGGGGCGCTCAGGGCATCGACAACATGTTCTGGACGTCGTTCCGTTATTACCTGCCGTAGCATCAGATCGGCATAACAGAAAGGACCCGCTGCGGCGGGTCCTTTTACTTTTTGCAGCTACTTATTCTGATTTGGCTTTTGCAGGCCGCAACCAGGCATTACGCGACAGGCTGCTCCTGCTCGATGACCGGGCCGTGCGTTTCCGCTGTGGGTGCGGGGGGCACAGGAGCATCGCCGATCCGGTCGGAGAAGTGGCACTCAATGGCATTCTGCAGGTCTTCCGCTGTCTGTCCCTTGCGAGGACGGCGCCGCGGCATCATCTCGCGGTTATTGGGGCATACCAGATACAGGCCACCATCAACGGCACGCTCCACGACATATGGCGAACCGCACTGCGGGCACTTCTTCGCGACGGGCTTCAGGTTAGAGGTGAAGTCGCACTTGGGATAGCGCGTGCAGCCCCAGAAGATGTTGCCGGTGCGCGCCTTGCGCTCGGCGATATCGCCCTCAGCGCATTTGGGGCACTTGAGTCCTTCGATGAGGTTCTGCTTGATGTACTTGCACTTCGGATAGCCGGAGCAGGAAACAAACTCGCCATAGGTTCCCGAGCGCAGGACCAACTGCCTGCCGCACTGGGGGCACTTCTCATCGAGCGGGACAGCCGGTTTCTGCTGCTGCTTCTGGCTGAGTCTGCGGATCGTTTTGCATGGCGGATCCTCGTTGTAGCCGGGACAGGCCATATAAGCGCCAAAGGGGCCCCGCCGCAGAACCATGACCCGTCCGCAGTTTTCGCAGTACTCTTCGGCCGGCGCGCCGTTCTGCGCATCCCCTGACTGCAGTTCAGGTTTGGCGGCGTAGTTCTCTTTCGTAAATCCGCAGCTCACCTGTTCGACGGTGACTTTGCGGCCGGCTCCCATGGCGCTCTCAATTCCCGCCTTCAACTCGGCCTTGTTGTTCGCTTCAGCAACCGTGCTGGATTCGTCGTCCTCCGTGACCTTGACCAGCACCGGATACTTCAGCTTCTCTTCCACCTTGGCGATGACCTTCTTTGGCTCCTTCTTCCATGCGGAAGCGGAGACGAGAACCGGCTTCTCTTTTCCGTAGGCGCTGCACGCATAGAAAGATCCGAATTTCCCCCACTTCAGGACGAGAGGCGAGCCGCACAGGTCGCACTTCTCCTCCGTGGGTTTCTCCATGCGCTTAATGTTCGCCATGTGCTTCTCGGCGTGCTTCAGCTCCTCTTCGAAGTGACCGTAGAAGCCCTTGAGCAGATCGGTCCAGCGCTCCTTCCCTTCCTCGATCTCATCGAGTTCTTCTTCGAGCTTCGCCGTGTATTGCGTGTCGAAGATGTAGGGGAAGTTGGCCACCAGCAATTCCGTGACAACCGTGCCGATTTCAGTGGGAAGGAAGCGCCCGCCGCGCCCCGTGGGAGGCACCTTGGTCACATATTCGCGATCCTGAATCGTGGTGATGATGGACGCGTAGGTGGAGGGGCGGCCGATACCGCGCTCTTCCAGTTCCTTCACCAGCGAAGCTTCGTTGTAACGCGGGGGCGGCTCGGTAAAGTGCTGCTCCGGAATGGTCCGATTCAACCGGAGCGCATCGCCATCGTTGACGGGCGGCAATGCATTCTTCAACGCGTCTTCATCCTCATCCTTCGTATCGCTGGCTTCCTGATAAACCTTCAGAAAGCCGTCGAACTTCAGCACCGATCCGCTGGCACGAAAGTCATATGAGCGATCGGCGCGGGCTTCGATGTTGACGGTGGTCTGGTCGTATACCGCCGGCAACATTTGCGAAGCGACGAAACGCTGCCAGACCAGCTTGTACATCCGGTACTGCTCGTCGCTCAGATAGCGGCGAATCTCATCCGGATGCAGCTCCGGATTTGTGGGACGAATAGCTTCGTGCGCATCCTGGGCATCGTTCTTGGAACGATAGATGTTAGCCTGCGGAGGCAGATACTGGCGTCCGAGCTTCTGGCCAATGTAATCGCGCACCGCTGTGATGGCCTCAGGCGAGACACGCGTTGAATCGGTACGCATGTAGGTGATGAGACCGACGGAGCCCTCAGGTCCGAGATCCACGCCTTCATACAAACGCTGCGCCACACCCATGGTGCGCTTCACGCTGAAGCCGAGTTGACGCGAAGCATCCTGCTGCAGCTTGCTGGTGGTGAACGGCGGAGCGGGACTTCTGCGGCGCTCCCTGCGCTCGACGGTGCGCACCTTCCAGCGCGCTTTGCTCACGGCGGCCAGAATCGCGTCGGCGGTCTTCTGATCGGGAACGCCTGGCGCGCTCACGGTCGGCACTTCCGCCCTCGTCCCATCGATCCCTATGAAGCGCGCGATAAATTCGGGTCCATCGGGAATCGGAGCCACTGCAGCATCGATGGTCCAGTATTCGACGGCAGTAAATTGCTGAATCTCGCGTTCGCGCTCAACGATGAGACGCACGGCGACCGTCTGGACTCGGCCAGCGGAAAGCCCGCGGCGCACTTTGTCCCACAGCAGCGGAGAAATCTGATAACCCACGATGCGATCAAGCACACGGCGCGTCTGTTGCGCGTCGACGAGGTTTTCATCGACGTCGCGCGCATGATCGAAGGCTTGCAATACAGCCTTGCGCGTAATCTCGTTGAACGTGACGCGGTGAATTTTGCGCTTGTCTTTGACTGCGGGCAGCAGTTGCATCGAGAGATGCGCCGCGATGGCCTCGCCTTCGCGATCGGGGTCAGGCGCGAGATAGACAGCATCGGCCTTTTCGGCCAGCTTCCTGAGGTGCTTCACCACCTTCTCTTTGTCAGGGGTCACGATCAGCGTCGGCTCAAAGGTTCTGTGCCTGAGCTCCACGCCGATGTCCCTTTTGGGCAAATCCATGATGTGGCCGAAGGAGGCTTCGACCTGAAAATCTTTTCCGAGATATTTATTGATCGTCTTCGCTTTCGCAGGCGACTCGACGATGACCAGCGATTTGCTCATCTTTTCCCTTTAATCAGGCTGCAGCTCGCTTGTCGAGGCAAGCTGGCCCACTCGCTCTTGCGCGGACTTTCTTTCCGGAAGCTACCACGTCCCGCCATTTCGAATCTACATGCCGGCAGGGACTCAAGGTTCTCCAGCACACATTGGACGCGCGATGAACCTCAGAAGCTCCTGACGTAATTGCGGCCTGGAAGTTGCCGTATACGGCCCGCCAGCTCCAGTTCGAAGAGCGCCGTGAAAACTTCCGAGGAGCTGAGTTCCTGCTCGAGCTTCTCCAGGATTTCATCCATCTGCAGCGCTTCATCGTGACGAAGCACGCCAAATACGCGCGCCTCGGACGGCGGGAGCGGGGATTCCACGAATAACGATGCCTCAGATGTGCCCTGGGATGCAAATTCGTCGGTCTGCTCCAGTTCTGTACGAATCTGGGTGGGCAGCTCTTCCCACACATCCTCCCAGCAGGCTGTAAGCTTCGCGCCTTGTTTAATCAGCAGGTTAGGGCCCCACGCATTCTTCGTGGTCACATTGCCGGGAACGGCAAAGACCTCGCGCCCCTGTTCGAGCGCGCAGCGCGCGGTGACCCGCGTGCCGCTGTATTCGGCGGCCTCGACCACCAGCACCCCCACGCTCATGCCGCTGAGAATCCGGTTGCGCCTGGGGAAGTTTTGCGGTGCAGGAAACGTGCCCAGAGGCAGTTCGGAAATGATAGTTCCACCACCGGCGATGATCTGCTCCGCCAGAGACTTGTTCTCTTTCGGATAGATCACGTCGACACCCGTTCCCCAAACAGCGATGGTGGGACGTTTCGCGGCAATCGCGCCCTTGTGCGCGGCTGTATCGACACCGCGGGCCATGCCGCTGAGGATGATGATGCCGCGCAGAGCAAGGTCGCGCGACAACATCTCCGCCATCCCGGTGCCATACGGACTGGGGTGTCGCGTGCCCACCACCGCAATCGACGGGCGCGCGAGCAACGCCGGATCGCCGCGTACCCACAGCAATGCGGGCGGATCGAAGATCTGGCGCAGCCGCTCCGGATACTGCTCGTCGCGGTGGGTGAGCAGGGTTGCGCCGGTCCCACTGAGTTTTTCCAGTTCCAGGTCGGCGGCGTGAGCTGCCTCGCCGGAGGCGATGAACTGCGCCGACTGCGCAGGAAGTTGCAGCCCCTCTAACTCAGTCAGCGGCAGGTGCAGGACCCTGGCCGCGCATCCGCAGCGCTCAACCGCGTGCAGGATGCGCCGCGGACCTACTGCAGGCGTGAGAGCGAGCGCGAGCCAAGCATGGCGCTCGTCGAACCCAGCGTCGCATGTGGTCGGTTCAGAAGGCGCAGATGTGGTCATCGCGGCGGGATTTCTCCGCGCCCGCAGGACGGTGATATCGAAGTCTGGACCATGAACTTGCCCGGAGATTACGTTCCGCTCCCTCGCAGGTCAAGCAAAACAAGGGGTCTCGAGGTTACGGAAGCTACCCGGATACACTGGAGAGTGACCCTTGTCTCTGCCGATCGTCTGCGTATTTCTGCCATCCACTTTCTCAATCCAGCTCCGCTGATGTGGAGTTTTGAGCACGAGCCGGATCGCACCCGGCTACTGGAGCGCTACACGCTCTCGTCCGACACACCGGCGGAGTGCGCTGCAAAGCTGGCCTCGGGCGAGGCCGATATCGGGCTGATTCCCGCTGCTGCTTACAACGAATCGCTGGCGGTGATTCCTGGCTGCGCCATTGCCTCGCGGGACCGGGTGCGCTCCATCATTCTGGTCGTGCGGCACCCCGATGGGATTGCCGGCGTGCGCCGGGTTGCGCTCGACACTTCCTCGCGCACATCAGCAACCTACACACGCATCCTGTTTACGCGCTTCTGGAAGTCGAGTCCTGAGTACCTGGATCATCCGCCCGATCTCGAGGCCATGCTGCAGATCGCGGATGCCGCGCTTCTGATTGGCGACCCCGCTCTGTTTGCCCTGGAGCACCGCGAAGCACGCGAGCGCCGCACTGGGGAACGCCTCCTCTACCTCGATCTCGCACATGAGTGGCACACGTTCACGGGAACGGTATGGGTTTCCGCCTTCTGGGCCGTGCGTCCGGAGGCGCTGGCGGGGTCTCTGACCTCATCAGCACAGGTTGTGGAGGACTTTCAGCATTCGCGCGATGCCGGCCTGACGCATATCGATGATCTGGCCGACGAATGGTCTCAGCGCATCGCTGTGCCGCGCGCGACGATCCACACTTACTTGTCGCACAACATCTGGTACGTACTGGACGAGCCCTGCCTCAGCGGGCTGGAACTTTTTTATCGCTACGGAGTGGAATGCAGGGCTCTGCCCATCGTGCCGCGACTGCGCTTCCTGTGAAATTTGCGTTCGTACCGACTTAGAGCGCCCAACTCGCGTCCAAGCAAGCGTGTACTTTGCCGCTAAAACGGCCGCTCACGGTCACCATCACCTGATTCCCATCTGGCTTCTCCATTTTGGAGTCGCCGGGGTGTTCGGCGTGTCGCTCCTGGACGCATCGCCGATTCCACTGCCTATCCCCGGGAGCACCGACATCCTGATTCTGGTGCTCGGGGCTAACGGCGAATGGCCGTGGCTGCTGGCGTTGGCTGGGGTTGCCGGCAGCGTCATCGGCGGCGTTTTGACCTGGGGCACTGGTAAGAAGGGCGGCGAAGCTATGCTTGACCGCTATGTGAAAAAGCGGCTGCGGACTCGGATCAACCGCTGGATCAAGGGTCATGGCATTCGGAGCGTCATTCTGGCCGCTCTGCTGCCGCCGCCTATTCCGCTGCTTCCCTTCCTCCTCGCCGCGGGAGCCCTGGGGGTAACGCGAAAACAGCTGATCATCGCTCTGACGATTGCGCGGAGCGTCCGTTATGGCGCGGAAGCCGCGTTGGCGACGCTCTATGGCCATGCCATTCTGGGTTTCTGGCACCACTATCTGGCCGGCTGGTCCAATGTGATTCTCTATTCGTTTTTCGGACTGCTGGGAGCGGCGATCCTCTTCGGCGTCTGGAAATACCGGCACGATACGAGCCGCAGCGGCGGTCTCCGCGACGAGGCCGGCGCACGAGCGGCCTGAGCAGCGGCTGATCCTGGTATTCTGATCTCGTGCCTGCCATTGCTTTTCTTGAGTGCTCGCGCTGCCACCATCACGTCTCCGCTGAAACCCCGCAGACCGTTTGCCCGGCCTGCGCCGGATCGCTCTATGTTCGCTACGATCTTGAATCGCTGAAGCACACGGCGACGCGGCCGGCCTGCGCCGCCGAACCCTCCATGTGGCGTTATGCCAACGTGCTGCCGGATGCCGAGCCGGTGACGCTGGGCGAGGGCTGGACGCCGATGCTGCCCAGCCGCCGCCATCCCGGCCTGCTGGTCAAGGAAGAAGCGAACAATCCCACCGGGAGCTTTAAGGCGCGGGGGATGTCGATGGCGGTGACCATGGCCAGGCACTACGGGCTGAAGAGGCTCGCGGCGCCCTCGGCCGGTAATGCTGCCAGTGCCCTCGCTGCTTATGCAGCCGCCGCCGGCATCGAGGCCCACATCTTCATGCCGCGCGATGTGCCGATGGCCAATTACCTCGAAGGTGTGGCGTACGGCGCGCATGTGACGCTGGTGGACGGGCTCATCTCCGATTGTGGCCGCATGGTCGCCGAAGGCCGCGAGCGCGAGGGCTGGTTCGACGTTTCAACGCTGAAAGAGCCTTTCCGGGTCGAGGGCAAGAAGACCATGGGCTACGAACTGGTCGAGCAGCTTGGCTGGCGTTATCCGGACGCCGTCTTCTACCCCACCGGTGGCGGGGTTGGACTCATCGGGATGTGGAAGGCTTTTGAGGAGATGGAACAGCTCGGCTGGGTGTCCGGGCGTCGCCCGAAGATGATTGCGGTGCAGGCTTCCGGTTGCGCACCGGTGGCTCGGGCCTGGAAAGAAGGGACGGCGGCGTCGAGGATGTTCGAGAACGCCGCAACCTTTGCCGCCGGCCTGCGCGTCCCCAAGCCCTATGGAGACTCGCTCATTTTGGAGATCGTCCGGGAGTCGAGTGGTACGGTCGTCGATCTGCCGGACGAGCAGATACTTGCGTCTCTGCTCGACTGGGCGCGTCACGAAGGCCTGCTGCTGTGCCCCGAAGGAGCGGCGGCCACGGCGGCCTACGATCACCTTCTGGCGACGGGGTTCCTTTCGCGGAGCGACAGGGTCGTGTTATTCAATACCGGCTCGGGTCTGAAGTACACCGATGCGATTGCCGAAGCCATGCACCTGACTCGCCCGGGCGCGAAGAAATACCCGCAGCGCACGCCGGTGGGGGGCATCATCACGCCGCAATAGGTGCTGTTTAGACCAGGACGCGCGATCTCTGCTGACACAATGCTGTCAGCAGCCCTCCCCTATGCTCCTCTCGTAGTTGAGATTCTTCTACGAAAGGACAGCACCCATGCCCACCGCCGAGCAGACCGTTACCTCCACCATCGTGTGGTTTGAGATTCCCGCCACCGACTTCCCCCGCGCCATCCGCTTCTACGAGACCATCTTTGGCAGCCCGCTGCACCACGAAGATGCATGGCCGAACCTGGCCATCTTTCCCTATCAGCGGCCTGGCGTCTCCGGCGCCATCGCTCACGGTGACGGCCTCCGCCCCTCAGGCGATGGGGTGGTCGTTTACCTGAACTGCGAGGGCAAGTTCGACCAGGTGCTCAGCCGGGTGGAGAGTGCGGGCGGCAGCATCGTCGAGCCAAAGAACCATCTGCCCAACGTAGGCTGGGTCGCACAGATCCGCGACTCGGAGGGAAACCGGATCGGGCTGCACTCCGCTGCGTAGAATGGCGGGTATGCGCCGCGCCGACCGCCTCTTCCGTATTGTGCAGTTGTTGCGCGGCGGCCGCCTGCAAACTTCACGCAGCCTGGCGGAAAAACTGCAGGTCTCGCATCGCACTATCTACCGCGATGTGCAGGACCTGCAGCTTTCCGGCGTACCCATAACCGGCGAGGCGGGTGTCGGCTACACGCTCCGCCGCGACTTCGATATTCCGCCGCTTATGTTCGATCGCGAAGAGATCGCCGCGCTGGTCCTCGGCGCACGTATGGTTGAGGCCTGGGGAGGCATGCAGCTGATCGAAGCGGCCAACCGCGCATTGCGCAAGATCGAGGCGGTTCTGCCTCCGACTCTGCGTGAAAACATCGATGATGTCCTGCTGTATGCCCCCGGCCTGCGCGCTCCTGCCGAGGTCCGCCGGAAACTGGACACACTGCACTCGGCGGCCCAGCAACGCCGCGTCGTCCTGCTGGCCTATTGCCGCGAGGACCGCCAGCCCAGCGTGCGCCGCGTGCACCCGCTGGCGCTCTATTTTTGGGGTGGGGTCTGGACGTTGGCAGCGTGGTGCGAATTGCGCACTGACTTCCGCAGTTTTCGCGTGGATCGCGTCGAGCACGTCGATGTGCTGGATGAGTTGTTTACGCCCAGAGCGGGACAGACTCTGGCGGATTTCCTGAAGCGGGTGCGGTCACAGATCAGATCCAGTGAACCCCCCAGCCAAAATATAAGTGGCTCTACTTAGTAACCGTTAGCAACCAAATAGTCAAGTGTTAGTTCAAATGCAGGCTGCTGCCGCTCCTGGCGCTCCAGCGCCAGCTTGATCATCACGTCCGCTTCCACATTTATCGGATCGCCCGGCTGCAAAATCCGCAGGTTCGTAACGTTGCGGGTGTGCGGCAGGACCGCGATCCCAGCGACTTCACCATCCCATGCAGCGATGGTGAGGCTGATACCTTCGATGGCGATCGATCCCTTCTGGACCATGAACTTCCTGGCGTTTTCGGGAATTCGGACGCGCAGCCACCAGTCGGTCAGGTTCGGATCGGCGGACGGGTTGACCGGTTCGAAAGATACCAGCGTGCCGCAGCCGTCGACGTGTCCCTGGACGATGTGGCCGCCCAGCGGAGTTCCGGCCGGAGTGGGCAATTCCAGGTTCACAATCGAACCGGGCTTCAACAAACCCATCGATGTGCGGGCCAGCGTCTCCGCAGCCAAATCAGCGTAAAACAGCGGAGGCTCGAATTCCAGCGCCGTGAGGCAGGTACCGCTTACCGCGATGCTGTCGCCGGTGCGCAGGCGGTCCACGAAGGCCGGGGCAGCAATGCCGATGCGTGTCGTCCCGTTGCGCGCCTCGAGGGTCGCGACGGTTCCGGTGGCCTCGATGATTCCTGTAAACATGACCTTAGCTTACCCGTTCAGCGGGCCCACAGTCATTCCCATGGGTCACGCAAATAAGCTTCAATCCGTACATCGTGCCCGATGCAGTGAATCGACGGCTGCATGGCGAACGGAGGTACCGAAGCGGCTTCCTGCAGCAAGGGGACGCCGTGGGGACCGAGAAACACTGGCGCATAGAAGAGCGTGAGCTTGTCGACATGGCCGCCGCCCAGCGCGGAACTATTCAGCTGTCCGCCCGCCTCGAACATGACGGAAAGGATGTTCATCTGGCCGAGTCGGTCAAGAACCTGGGCCAGGGAAACTCCGCCGTGGCGACCGGCGTCGATTCTGCCGGAAATGCGGGCTGCCCCGCCCGCTGCGTCGGGTGGATCGAGGCGCTCCACGCGCACCCCCATCGCCTCCAGCGCCTGCTGTTTATCAGTGGGAGAGACGGTGCAGAAGATCAGGACGTCGTCCAGGGTCGTGCGGACCAGTTTGGAGTCGAGCGGCATGCGCAGCGCGGAGTCGAGAATGACGCGCAGCAGCGGCCGCCGCCGTGGCAAAGCGGAGCGATCTGTGAGCTGCGGATCATCCTGCAGGACGGTGTTGATCCCGGTGATGACTGCATCGACGCTGTGGCGCATCTGCTGCACCCGCGCGCGGGATTCTTCTCCGGTGAGAAAGACGGGTGCGCCTCGCGGTGCGGTTCCCGGCGCGGGCGCAATGCGGCCATCGAGCGAAACGGCGGCTTTCAGGTTCACAAAAGGCAGCCCCGTGCGGATGTGACGAGCAAAGCCGTCGTTCAGTGCGCGCGCCTCGCTCTGCAGGACGCCCCTGGCAACCACGATACCGGCCTGACGGAGTTCCGCTATGCCCTGCCCGTTCACGGCTGGATTGGGATCGCCGGTAGCCACGACCACGCGCGCTACACCGGCCTTAATGAGCGCCCGGGAGCATGGACCAGTGCGGCCCGTGTGGCAGCACGGCTCAAGCGTAACGTAGGCAGTGGCGCCGCGGGCTGCCTCACCGGCGTTCTTCAGGGCTGCGACTTCGGCATGGTCCAGCTTGTCGTACTGATGGAAGCCCGCGCCGACGACAACCCCGTCTTTGACCAGGACACAGCCAACTGCAGGGTTAGGGGACGCCATGCCAACCGAGTGACGCGCCAGATCCAGCGCTTGCTGCATCCAGCGTTCGTCGGAGGGGAGGATTTCGTTTTCGATTGGGTTCATTCAGCTTACGAACATCAAAAAACTCAGGATTCCAACAGCGAACTGGCGAACGCCGCACTGTCGAAGGGCAACAAGTCTTCCAGTGCCTCGCCAACTCCCACGAAACGGACAGGGAGCTTCATCTCACGGGCGATCGCCACGGCGATCCCGCCTTTGGCCGTGCCGTCGAGCTTGGTAAGCACGATGCCGGTGACCCCCGCGGATTCGGTGAACAGCCGGGCCTGCTGCAGCCCATTCTGGCCCGTTGTTGCGTCAAGGACCAGGAGCACTTCATGGGGCGCCTCTGGAACGATCCGCTGCGCAATACGCCGCATCTTGTCGAGTTCGGCCATGAGACCGGTTTTGGTATGCAGCCGACCCGCGGTGTCCACGATGACCATGTCGGTCTGCCGCGCTCTGGCCGCGGTCAGGGCATCAAACAGGACGGCCGAGGGATCGCCTCCCTGCTTCGTTCGGATCATGTCAACGCCGCTGCGCTGGCTCCATATTTCGAGTTGCTCGATGGCCGCGGCGCGGAAGGTATCGGCCGCGCACAGCAGCGCGGTCTTACCCTGGGCGCGATAATACGCGGCGAGTTTGCCGCTGGTGGTGGTCTTGCCGGTCCCGTTCACGCCAACCATCATGATGACTTCCGGAGGCGAGCCGACCGCGGCTGCCGGCCGGGCATTTTCATCGAGGATCGACTGGATCTGTTCTTTGAGAAGGTCCTTCAACTCGGCACCATCCCGAATCTGCTGGCGCTTCGCGCGCTCGCGTAGATTGTTGGTGATCTCGGCAGCTGTGTTCACGCCGATATCCGAGGCGATCAGGCTCATCTCCAGTTCTTCCAGAGCCGTCTCATCGACGGTGCGCGTCATCGCCAGCACGCTGTCGATGCGCTCTTCCAGATTCTCGCGGGTGCGCGTGACCGCCTGGCGCATACGCTCGAAAATGTTTTTCTTTTCCGGTTCCTGCTGCTCTTTCAGACTGCCAAACAATGTCTGGATCATGAGAAAAAGACCTCACCGCATCTGACTCCGAGTGTAGCAATCGGATGCTGCCCTGGCGCCTGGCGACGCCTACACCAGTTCAGGAACCGGCCTTCTCATGCGGAAGGACACGGGGGGGCGCACATTCCTGACCTCGAGTACGCCGCCGCGTACCAGGGTGGTGAGCGCCGCTACAACCGTCGGATCGTAACGCTTCCCGGCCAGTCTGCCCAGAATCTCCAGAACATAGTCGGGATTCATGGCAGCCTGATACGGTCGATGGGTGGTCATAGCGTCAAAGGAATCGGCGACGGAGATGATTCTCGCCATCAGCGGAATTTCATCCCCCTTCAGACCGTAGGGGTAACCCATGCCGTCCAGCGATTCGTGATGCAGTTCGACGCCGGGGATCAGATCGTGCAGCATGCCGATGGGGCGCAGAATCGCTGCTCCCTTCACGGTGTGCGCCTTCACGATTTCAAACTCCTCCGGCGAAAGCGGCGTTTCTTTCAGGGCAACGTGATCCTCGACGCCGAGAATCCCGATGTCGTGCAGCAGCGCGGCCAGACGAATCCGCTCCACATGCTCTTCGGGCAGGCCCATATCGCGGGCGATGGCTTCGGCATACTGCGCCACACGTTCCGAATGTCCGCGCAGGTACGCAACCCGCTCGTCGACCGCCTTGGCCATCATGCGAATCAGTCCGGTGAGCGCCTCATAGCTGCGGCGCGCCTCTTCTCGCTTTTCGTGAGCGCGCTCGTCCAGCGCGACGACGGCGCGCTGCCACGCCAGCACGACTTCTTCCAGTAAACGGTCGGGGAGATCCCCCGTTGGCTCCGCGCCGCCCACCGGAAGGCCGCGATCCATGGCGCGTATTAACTGATGCAAACGTCGCTCGTAGGTCAAGCTCCAAAGCACGGCGGCCAGCGAACTGCCAAAGATGCCTGCTACCAGACCGGCTGACTGCGCTGCCCCGGGCGATCCGGTAATGCGCAGCACCGCTACGGTGGTGGCCACGGCCACTGCGGAGACCGCGCCGCATACGGCCAGAAACCGGGCGAACACACTCCGGGCCACTCGCGCACTTTCGGGCGAAAGGGTCTTCCGGGATTGAGAGCGGGGGGAGTCCCGCATTTCTACTCTCCTTGTCTTACGGAGAGGCCGCAAGGCCTGTCTGGAGCATTTCGACTGACGCCCGGTGCACTGGTTGGTGCTGCTTAGCCATTCTGCGACCCTGAAATCAGGAGCTTGCTTTGGCCCAACGGCCACCCGGCCGGGTACCCACTTTGAAATGCTATGCCGTCAGTCTACGAACTCTGGCACTGAAATGCTTTCACCCGAACGTGTTAGCTGTGGAGTCGAAACGGGCAGGGGGGTATCGGCAAAGTCACCCGAAGGCAGCTCAGAAAATTCGGCCGCTCCTGACCTTCCGGAGGGCCAGTTCCAAGTCTACTCGTCGCGGCCGGGCCGCTGCATCAGCTCTTCGATGGCCTGTTGCGGTGCCTTGCCGCGGGTCAAAATGGCGTCCATTTGCTCGGTAATCGGCATCTCCACGCCGTGCCGGCGCGCCAGAGCGAGCGCCGCCGAGGTGGTACTCACGCCCTCCGCTACCCTGCCCTCAAGGCCCGTCAGAATCTCCTGAATTCCCAGGCCGCGACCTAACTCCATGCCCACGGTCCGGTTGCGCGACAGCGAGCCGGTGCAGGTCAGGACCAGGTCGCCCACCCCGGACAGGCCCGCCAGGGTCTCGCGGCGTCCGCCGCAGGCAACGGCGAGGCGGGTGATCTCCGCGATCCCACGGGTGATCAGGGCCGCATTGCTGTTGTAGCCCAGTTCGAGACCCGCTGCGATGCCGGCGGCGATGGCAATGACATTCTTGAGAGAACCGCCCAGCTCGACCCCCACCACATCGTCGTTGGTATAGAGGCGCAAAGATTTGCTGGAGAATTCGCGCTGCACACGAGCGGCGAGCTCAGCATCGGCGGAGGCTATGGTGATGGCCGTGGGCGCACCGGCGGCGACCTCCTGCGCAAAGGAGGGCCCGCTGAGCACACCGCATGCAAGCGCAAGCCCATGCGCGGCCAGAACTTGTGCGATCACCTGACTCATACGCAGGCAGGTTCCGTCTTCGATCCCCTTGGTTGCGCTCACCAGCAGCTGACCATCCCGCAAATGCGGGACAAATTGCTCGTACGATGAACGTACAAACTGCGATGGGGTCACGCTGACGACGATTTCCGCCGTCTCCAGCGCCTCGGCGGGATCGTCGGTAACGGCAATCGATTCGTGCAGCTCGAAGCGCGGGAGAAACGCGGTGTTCTCGCGCCGTTCGCGCATGGTCGCCGCTACATCTTTAGCATAGGACCAGAGCACGACCTGCTGGTCGCCGCGGCGGGCCAGACTGATCGCAATTGCGGTGCCCCAGGCCCCGCTTCCCATAACAGCGATACGGCTCATGCAGGCCGGGTCCTCGCTTTTCCGAAGCGGTATTCCGTCCCGCTGAGCAGACGGGCGATGTTCTGGTGATGCTTGACAATGACGATCAGCGGGACCAGGAAAATCACTGCGGTCGCAAAGGGAGTGCGGGGAGGATGAGGCATGAGCAGAGCAAAGATGGGAAATCCGATCGCGGCGAGGATTGAGCCCAGCGACACGTAACGCGAAACAGCAAACACCAAAACAAAGACGCCGAGACTGGCCAGAGCCGCCCACGGAGCCAGCGCGATGAAGACGCCAAAGGCGGTGGCGACTCCTTTGCCGCCCTTAAAGCCGAGCCAAACAGTATAGATATGTCCGAGGATCGCGCAGAGTGCGGCGAGCGCAACGGCGTTCACGCGGACATCCGCGGGAGCTGCTTCTCGAACGGCGATCCATCCGCAGATGGTGACTGCAACGAAACCCTTCAGGGCGTCCAGCAGAAACGTGATCGCCCCCAGGCCTTTGGAGCCGGAGCGAATCACGTTGGTCGCGCCGATGTTGCCACTGCCCTTCTCGCGGATGTCCTCTTTGCGGACAAACCGGACCAGCAGGTAGCCGAAGGGAATCGAGCCGAAGAGATACGCCGTCACGGCGGCGATCGCGTAGAGAACGAGGGGCATTGCGTTACGAGTCTACCAGTTGCCGACGCTGCGCTTCAGTGCCCGAAGACGGGACTGCACGCGCCGAACCACAGAGGATACGGAGTCCAGACCCTGAGCGACGAAGTGTGCTTTATTGCAGGGGTTTCGCGGTGTGATTACGCAGAGCCTGGTCGATGATGCTCCGCACCTGCTTACCCGCCTCGTCCGCAAGACGGCCCTGCTCCGCACCGAGGCGCCCCTGTTCTTCCCCGAGTTTGCCCTGCTGTTCTCCGAGTGTGCCCTGCTGCTCGCCCAGTTCACCCTGTTTCGCCCCAGCCTCACCCTGTAAATCGCCCAGCTTTCCCTGCAGATCAGCGAGCTTCTCCTGAATTTCGGCGAGCTCCTCCTGGGTCATGGTTTTGCCCTGAGCGGTCTGCAGTTTCGCGAGCGCTGCCTTCAGCTCCGCCATTTTGGCAGACAAATCGGGAACGGTGGCGCTCGCCTGCTCCTGGCGCCGGCCCAGCTCTTCCTGTTGGCGCCCGAGTGCCTCCTGCTGACGTCCGAGAACTTCCTGCTGACGTCCCAGTTCTTCCATCGGCTTATACATCGCCTCGATGCGGGCCACGGTGGCCGGATCATCGATGATGTATGACTTGCCATCGTGGGAGAACCAGAGGAAGGGACCCTTTGTCATGCTGCGCGCTTTGTCGATTTGCGCGCCAATGTCTCCCGATCCGTTTCCAGAGAAGCTGAAGTTGTCCTTGCCTGGACCGCGTACGACAGCCCAGGAATCGCCATCGTCGTCGGAGAACTGCCAGGCGAAGCCGTTGATACGCCTCCCGTCCTGGACAGCGATCCGGGAGCCTCTCTGAGGCCCTTCCAGGCTGATGATGTGACCGCCACTCACGACAGTCATGTCATTTCGCGGGGCCGGGGGCTCAGGAGCGACGGCCGGTTCCAAGGGGGCAAACTGATCTGCAGGCGCCGGCGGCATCGGAGGCACGGCGGCCGGCGCGGGAGAGGCATCGGGCGCAGCCTGCGGCGCACTGTCCGGGGCGGGTGCGGGATTGGGCGCGACGGCCGGCGCCTGATCCGGTCCGGGCGCATCCGGGGGCGGCGCACTTTGTGGCGTCGCAGATTCCGGCGGCTTGGATTGCGGGGGCGCAGAAGCGATATCCGGCCCTGTAACCGGCGGCGTACTCTGCACAACGATCCACGAGGACTGGGCCGCCTGCGCCGCGGGTACGCGAACGAGCGCAGTGGCAGCGAAGAGCGCAACCGGCACCAGCAACAGAGCGAATCTGGCGCGGCGGCGACCTTCTGCGAAAGCCTTACGAAGAAGCCCGTCATTGAGCATCGCTTCAACACGGCGAGTGAGATTGCCTGAGCACGCCATAGCGACACCTGGAAGGGCTCTGCGGGGCAGAGCTGCGAATTCGACGACGATCTGGGCGTAGTCGGAGCGGCTTGCCGCCACATCCATGCCAGCGCGATCCGCCATCGCTTCTCCCAGGGTGGCGAGCGAGCGCCGCAGCCACCATCCCAGCGGGCTGAACCAGAACAGCGCCGTGTACAGGCCGGCGAGCAGCTGCAGGTAGAAGTCGAAGCCGCGTACGTGGGCGCGCTCATGCGCCAGCACCATGCGCAGCTTGCGCGATTCCCAATGCACGTACTCCGTGGGCAGGACAATCCCCGAGCCGATCGTCACCGGCGATGGGATCTTCGCGCTTGCGCGTACATTCGGTTCCGGAGCCACCAGCGGCGAGACGATACCGGCTCGCGTCCAGAGCCGCACGGCAGCCGTTAACCCCAGGAGCAGACGAAGCAGCAGAGCGCCGCTCACAGCCAGATAGATCATCGCAATCAGGCGCCCGGGAGCCGGCCAGCGCCACGCGGAACGAGCTGCCGCGACCGCCTGGGGTGAAGAAATCGAGATGCCACGCGATGCTGTGGCATCGATTGCTGGTGTGACGGCCAACGCACGAGACGCATCTTTAGGATTGCGCACTGGCCGGGAGAGAACCGCTGGGACCGGGGCCACGGCGTTCGCCGGCGGTTGGGCAAGAGGAACAGCGCGAAACGGGAGCTCCCAACCCAAACCGCGCAAACCGGCAGCAGCCGGCCAGCGCATCAGTAAAGGCATGGCCAGTGAGGCCAGCAGCACAAAGCTCCACACGGCTTTCCGCGCGGGCACGTTCTGTACGCCCAGCAGACGCAGGCCCAGCCCTACAGCCGCCACCAGCAACAACGCCCGCAGCGCGGCTTCGATGATTGTCGCCGTCATGCTTTGTCTCCTTCCTGCCTTTTGGCTGCCGCAATACGATGCGCCAGCCGCTCGAGTTCGGCGCGGCCCACCACCTTCGAATCCACCATCCCTACCAGCAGCTCTTCGACCGAGCCCTCGCAGAACCAGTCGACAATGCGCTGCACAGCACGCGCTGCCACCTTTTGCGGCGACTGCGCGGGGCGGTAAATGAACGTGCGGCTATCGACCGAGTGTGCGATATAGCCCTTTTCCTCCAGCCGTCTTAAGACCGTCCGGATCGTGGAGTCCTTCAGCGGGCGGTCCAGTTCCTCGCGGACCTGATCGGCAGTGGCCTCGCCCCGCTTCCAGACAATACTGAGAATTCCGCGCTCCAGTTCCCCTAAATCTGCTGGGTCATGTTCGGCGGGGTCGTGACCCGGCGTAGTGTTACTCGTCATAATGTTACGTACAGTAACACACAAGCCCATAGGCTGCGCAAGGCCTTCATCACAAATTTTTTAAGGACAGGAGAACTGTTTCTACATCAACCGGCGGCGGATCAGATCGAGTCCCTGCTGGCTCGCGTAATAGCGAATGCCTCCGCGATCGCCGGCAAACCGCTTCTCCACCCAGTCGATGCCATCGGCGTCGGAGACAGCGACGTAGACCAGACCCACCGGCTTCTCTTCGGTCCCGCCGCCGGGGCCGGCGATGCCTGTGACCCCCAGGCCGAAGGTCGCGCCACAGCGTTCGCGAATCCCATCTGCCAAAGCCACGGCCACCTCCCGGCTGACTGCACCGTGACGCTCGATCAACTGAGCATCCACGCCAGCCAGTTCCGTCTTGAGCCGGTTGCTGTACACCACTGCGCCGCCGACGAAGGAGCGCGAGCTTCCGCTTACGCCAGTCAGCCGCTCCGCGACCATACCGCCGGTGCAGCTTTCCGCCACTGCCAGAGTGGCCCCGCGCATTTCAAGATAGTAGAGAACAATCTGCTCCAGCGTTTCGCCCTGCGAGGAGTAGACGAAGTCCTCCAGCTCTTCTTCGATCTTCCCGGCCAGCTCATCGACGCGCGCCTGGGCCAGATCGGCAATCGGCTTGGCACAGGAGAGGCGCAGCTCGATGTCGCCCATGTGCGCCAGAATGGTCGTCTCCACATCCTTGTACTGGGTGTAGATGGGCGCAATTTTTGCGTCCGCCGCCGATTCGCCGATCATCGCCGCTTTCAACACCCGGGTGGCAATATGGCGCTTCGGCACAATCTCGCCGAGGCGCGGGAGGCACTGCTCTTCGAACATCGCCTTCAGTTCATGCGGAGGGCCAGGAAGCAGCATCACCAGCTTGCGGTGGGTTCCAAAGACGGTATCGAGCCATTGTCCTGGCGCACTGCCCAGAGAATTGGGCAGCATAGTTGCGCCTTCGATCACGTCCGCCTGCTTTTCGTTATTGCGGGTCATCGTCCAGCGGCGGGCGGCGGCACGCTTGTAGAGATGCGCGATGATATCGGCATCGCGCTTGAGGCGCACGCCCAGTCCTTCGGCCACGGCTTCGCGGGTCAGGTCGTCTTCGGTGGGTCCAAGGCCTCCGGAAATGACCACAATGTCCACACGGCTCAGCGCGTGGCGCACCACATCCGTCAGGTGTTTGAGTTTGTCCCCGGCAATGGTCTTGAAGGCGACGGAGACGCCGAGCCCGTTGAGCTTTTCCGTGATGTAGAGGGAGTTGGTGTCCTGGCGGAAGGGCGTGAGCATTTCCGACCCTACCGCGATGATTTCCGCGTTCATTGATGTCCTCGACTGGTCTTTGGTCGTGCGCCCTCACCGCCAGCCGCGGTGCAGAGCGTCAGGCCAGCCGCCATCCCTCCACACCCAGGGCGACATGGTAAACAGAGGTGCTGGTTGCCAGCAGCGCACTGCCGCCTGGCACGAAGGTGAAGCCCACGATGCCATTCCCGGAGATCGCCAGCGAAGTCTCTCCGCGGGGGGTGAGCGCCACGACACCGCGACGCCCGTGCAGCGAAGCTGCCACATAGACATTCCCGGCAATATCGACGGCCAAACCCTGAGGCCTGCCGAGTCCGCGATGCAGCACGTTGATGTCGCCGTCGCGGTTGATGGCGTAGACCGCGTCGTAGCTGGACGTCGTCGGGCCGGTGACATACAGCGTGCCATCCGGACCGAAGGCGAGGTGATACGCGGCGACGCTCGGCTCCAGCGTCGCAAAAACAAAGATCTGCCGGTCCGGAGCAATTTTGAAAATGGTGCCGCTGCGATCCCCGACGTAGAGGTTCTGGTCTCCATCGAAGGCCAGGCCGCTCGCTACTCCCATGCCTTCCGCATAGACCGAGGAAGAGCCGCTGCGGGTGACGCGGTAAACCTTGCCCTCATGCCGGGAGGAGACGTAGAGGTTCTCCTCGTAATCGATGGCCAGACCGGTCGCGTTCATCACGCCCCGTACGAAGGCACGCATTTCGCCGTCGCGCTCAATGCGAAAGACGGAAACCGGTGTCTCCTGGCCGCGCTGGCCGGAGAAGGTTGCGTAAATATTGCCGGAGTGATCGATGACCGGGTTGCCCACGGCATGCACGCCCGTGGCGATAATAGAGGCCACGCGGACTTCGACCGCATTGCTCTGCGTTCCGTTCTGCAGGATACGCAGACGACCTGACTCGGCTTCCTCGGGCACGCGCAGAGTGAGACGGCCGCCGCGGCTGAGCAGGACCGGCGCAGCCATATCGCCCAGCATGGCTACGGGCCGCCGCCATTCCTGGCCGCCCCATCGATTCGCGTCGCTCTGCGGCGCCGCCACAGCGCCGAGGTTCGCGCCGCGCACTTCGACCTCGCCTCCGGGCAGCGCCGCCGCCGGGGAGATCGCGTCGATGCGCGGTGCGGTACTTGGTTCGGATTTAAGAATTCGCACCATCTTGAGCATTGGACCCGTTGCCGCAAAGTCAGTCGCTTACCACCAGTGCCGCACCAGCATCATTATTACGAGGGCATACGCTCCAGCCGCAAGGTCGTCCAGCATAATGCCCGTGCCGCCGTGCAACTCCTCCAGTTGCCGCGCCGGCCAGGGTTTCACGATATCGAAGACCCGGAACAACGCCAAACCCAGCACCGCATGTCGAAGCTCAACCGGGGCCGCAATCAGCGCCACCCATTGCCCGGCCACTTCGTCGATCACAACAAATCCCGGATCGTCGCGCCCGCTCTCCCGCGCTACGATCGTACCTGCCGGAATGCCAATCAGCGCAACCACCAGGGCGCCCGCGGCCGTCAGAACGGAAACAGCCCATCCGGTGAGATGCGCCGCGCGCAGCCCAAAATACCAGATTGCTGCGGCGGCAAGCGAACCCCATGTTCCCGGCCCCGGTTTCAGTCGTCCCGCGCCGCAGAAGGTGGCGACCATCCAGGCCCAAGTCGTCTTCGATGCCGATGCCCTTTCCTGAGCCTTTTCCTTGCCCTCGGCGATTCCCAGTCCCGGCCCGTGCGGTTCAGTCCTCGTCTTCATGCTCCCCACGCGGCCGCAGATCCTCGCCCAGTCCTTCCAGCACCTCCGGATCCAGAATTGGCGACGAGATGCGATAGCCGCCGCTGGCCCATTTCCCGAGATCGATCACCCGGCAGCGATCGCTGCAGAAGGGGAAATTCTCGTCCCCGGTTGTGACCAGCGTCCGGCACGTCGGACACCGGAGAGCTTTTTTCGCGGGACTCATACCGCAACCTCGACTTCCTCAGTTTCCGGCGCCTCCTCCAACGGCGATTCGCTCACCACTCGCGCGACCAGATCGTAATCGTGCGTCTCTGTTACCTCGCAGCGATAGAACCGTCCCGGCGTGAGCGCTTCGAAGGGGCCGAAGTCGTTCAGGTAAACGGTCCCGTCAATCTCCGGCGCATGAAACTGCGTTCTTCCTTCCCACAGCAGCGGAGTCTCTTCCGACTCACCCTCGACCAGCACGTCGATACTCCGCCCCACCCACTCGCGCTTCGCCTGGCGGCTGATTCCCTTCTGCAGTTTCATCAGTGCGCGCCGCCGCTGCTCGATGACACGCGTCGGTACCTTCTTTTCCAGGTCAAACGCCCGTGAGCCTTCCTCATCGGAATAGGCGAAGACTCCCAGCCAGTCGAACTGCGCATCCACCACGAAGTCGCAGAGCGCTTCGAAATCAGCATCCGTCTCACCGGGAAATCCAACAATGAACGACGTCCGTATCGCAATGCCCGGCACTGCCGTCCGCACCTTCTCCATGGTCCTGAGAAAAATCTCTGCTCCTCCGCCGCGCTTCATTGCCTTCAACACCGGGGCTGACGCATGCTGCAGCGGCACATCCAGATACTTGCAGATGTTGTCGTGCCTGGCGATTACTTCCAGCAGCCGACCGGTGATGCGGTTCGGATAGGCATAGAGGAAGCGCAGCCACGTCAAACCTTCGATTTGAGCGAGCCGGTCCAGCAGCGAGGCGAGCCCGTCCTTCAGACCCAGGTCCTCGCCGTAGCAGGTGGTGTCCTGGCCGATGAGTGTGATTTCGCGGACTCCGTCCGCCACCAGCGCTTCCGCCTCGGCGACGACGGATTGAAATCGCCGGGAACGGAACTTCCCCCGCAAGTTCGGGATCACGCAGAAGGTGCAGGGGTGGTCGCAGCCCTCGGCAATCTTAATGTAGGCGGAAGCACTCTTTGTGGTGCGCAGCCGCGGCGTGGTGTGGTCGTAGAGATACTGAGGCAGCACAGCCGCAGCGCCGTCCCACGTTTCGCGCGAGAAACGCCCTTGCTCCTCACGCCGATCGCCCTCGGCGCGAAAGTTGGGTATATCAGGCGCGCGCTTATGGGTTCCGGCCAGAGACTCACGCCCGGGGCGAACCTCCGCGGAGCCATGATTGCCAGGATCGGCGTTGCTAAGAATTTGAAAGGGCGACGGCGCGGCTGGAGCGGACGCCAGTCCCGCCGCCTGCAGGATCGATTCCAGTTCTCCCGTCCCGATCACCGCATCGACTTCGGGGATATTTTTCTGAATTTCGTCGCGATAACGCTCCACCAGGCAGCCTGCCACAATCAGTCTGCGCGCTGTGCCGGCAGTTTTGTGCCGCGCCATTTCAAGAATCGCGTCCACCGACTCCTGCTTCGCCTTGTCAATGAATGAGCAGGTGTTCACCACAAGAATTTCCGCGTCTGCGGCGTCCGCAGTCATCTTCGCACCGGCTCGATCGAGCAGGCCCATCATGACTTCGCTGTCCACCAGGTTTTTAGGACACCCGAGCGAAACAAAGCCGACCCGCGGCCGCGCCGGCGAATCCGCCGCCGCGGGGGAACCTTTCATCTCCATTAAATCCGTCACATTCTCTATTTTACCGGGAGCGGACAGGAACGGCGGGGACGGCCATCGAATCGATCATGGAGACCGCAGGATGGCCTCGCGATGCACGAGCTGTGCGTGCGTTCCATCGCGGAAAACCACACTGCGGGTTCCGACGACCAAACAGGTCCCCAACATCGGAGTTAGCCTTTCATCTTCGGTCAATGTCCATTAGATAACATCAGTTCGGCCCTGCCAGGCCCCGGGAGCTTGCCCGTCCGCTGCATACGCATTCGCCGACTCGCCTCGTCTTGCCACGCGGTGGCATTGTCGCTCACGGTGCTCGTCCCTTCAATCGCGCTGAGCGAACCGGTCGTCACGCGCTGCCCGCAGGAATCGATGCACCGCGTATTTCTGCTCAAGGCTGCCGATGGCAAAACCCTCGCTTCCGGCATGGAGGAAAGCGTCACGCTGGCCGATCTGGTGCATTCACGGCTGATATTTCACTTTGTCGATGGCTCGATCGACGACGAGACTACGGTCTTTACACAGGGCAAAGTCTTCCGGCTGCTGAGCGATCACCACATTCAGCACGGGCCGTCGTTTCCGTCTCCGATCGACATCCTCATCGATCGGGCATCCGGAAAGGTAACCTGGCACGAGCAGAGAAACGGGAGAGATGAGACCCGGGCCCAGAAGATGGCGCTTCCCGACGATCTGGGAAATGGAATGATGCCGCTGATGGTGGAGAACTTCCCTCGCGGCGCGCAGAAGATGCGGGTTTCCTGGATCGCGATCGCCCTGCGACCGCTCGTCGTCAACCTTTCGATCAAGGCCGACGGCATGCAGGACGTTGACCCGGCCGGCATTCCTGAGCGCGCGAACGAATACACCATCCATGCCGAACTGCACGGTTTCGTCGGGTTCCTGGCGCCCCTGGTCAACAAACAGCCGGCCGACATCCACATCTGGGTCACGGATCAGGCAGCACCCTCATTCGTGCGGCTGCAGGGGCCTTTCTATCAGGATGCGTCCGTCTGGACAGTGGAGCCCGCCGCACCGGAGCCAGCGCATTCCACGGCAGCGCACTGACCTGTGATCGCTTCCAGTCTGGCCAGCCGGTCAGGCGCGATACGGCCATCGCGACGGGTGCATTTTCCTGCTGCCCGGATGCTATGATCACAAGTGTGCCGGGTCCTGCGCGACGCAATCCCGCCAACCCCGCCAGGTCCGGAAGGAAGCAACGGTAACGGGCCAGTGCGTGCGCAGCAGGTCACCCGGTGCACTAAGATCGCAGCAACCCCGCTACAAATTCCTTTGCCTCCCGCAATAGCTGCAGATCCTCGTCAGCGATACGTCCCTTAGCTGGCAGCCGCAGCAGCAGCCACTCACGCATCGTGCGCTTTCCCATGACCAGGAATTCGGCGCTGCGCTGCTCCAGCAGTTGGCGGATGCGTGGCTCCGGCAGCTTCATAGCCACGCCCGCGGGCCGCGAAAAGGCGAAGACTTTCCCGTTCACCTGAAATGACACGTTGTTGAATTTTGTGTTCACGCTGACGCCCGGGCATTGCGCCAAAGCGAGACGGAGCGCGGACACATGCCCGCGCTCCCTTCCCGCCTGTTTCTTCATCGGATCAGTTACCTGGCCGCTCAACCCAGGCAGCCAGCTTCTCCACGCAGCTGCTCCACCCGCGTGTGTAGCCGGAGCAGGAGTTATCGGTCTCGATGCGCTCGTGCGTCAGTGTCATCTCCGTGCCGCCGGCGACGTCACGGAGCCTGACTGTCACAATGGACGGAGCCTCCTGGCTCCAGTCCGGCTTCCAGGTGAAGGCGATCACCTCGCCGGGTATCAAAGTCTCATACACTCCCTCTACGGCATAGTGACGGTCGGCGTCTTCGGGCTTGCCCTCCATCGACCCGTATGTCACGATCCGGTAGCGGCCGCCCACGCGAGCGTCCGCCTCCGCCTCGGCCCGCGTCATCGCGCCTGGCACAAACCATCGCATGATCTCTTCCGGCCTGGTCCATGCCTCATAAATCCGCTGCCGGCTGGCACGGATCACACGGCGAACCTCGATTTTGAGGTTGCCGCCCGCTTTTGTCTCAGGAATTACCACGCTCCCCATCGTCTTCTCCTTCAAGGTAGTTCTGGAGGGCATCGAGCTGCCGGTTCCAGAATTTCTCGTACCAGGCCAGCCACTCTTCTGCGGGCCTGAGATTTTGCGCCCGGAGCCGCACAATCTGGAAGCTGCCTCGCCGCTCCCGCGCAATCAGCTCCGCGGCTTCAAGCACGTTGAGGTGCTTGGAAACCGCGGCCAGCGACATGCGGTAGGGTTTGGCAACTTCTCCCACGGTCTTCTCCTTCGTTGCTACCTCGCGCAGGATGGACCGGCGCGTGGAATCGGAAAGCGCGTGGAAGACAGCATCCAGCCGTGCAGCGCTACTCTTAACCATGTGGTTGAATGTACTGCAGAGATGCGCGCCTGTCAACCTTTTGGTTGAATGTCTTTACGGAGCGTGGGGGAAGCAGCGCCTCTTGCCGGAATTGCTCCCACGTTGGATGTGTGGCTATCCGACGATTTGTTGTGCTTAGCTGATACGCCCTGGCTCGCAGAGGCAGCCGATGACACGGTCGAGTTCCGCACTTTCGAGGACCCCGGGATTGAAACTGTGCGGGCGCATGTAATGGGAATTGAGTAAGGAGAGCGTTTCACTGACGAAGAGCGAGGGGTGAACGACCAGCCCCTGCCGTGTTATTTCACGCGGCAGGGTGTCGACGTGGTACTGGCAAATACCGCCCATCTCCGGGTGCTCACGGAAGAATTTCTCGAGCCGCCATTCGTAGTTCAGGAGCGCAGAGAAGTCTTTTTGAGGACCCATTTCCCAGGTCATATCGCCGGTAGCCCACAGGCCAGCGTAGCCTTCGCTCAATGCCTGTTGCAGGGCATTTTCGAGAGTACGCATCATCCGCTCCACTTCGAAACGCCCGTCGACCAGGTGTGACTGCTCCGACGACAGGACCAGACTCGCCTTCTCCATCTCGTGCGTGACGTCTACACCAGCCGCTGCCAGATACGAGCGCATGCCGGCAACCATCGGACGGCTGTTGAGGTACAGGCAGCGGCAATTCTGTTGCAGCTTTTCCCGCGTCATCGCTGCGAGGGCGGGCAATTGCCGCGACGGCGCCCCGTCGTAGATAAGGCATTGATGGCGGGGCAGGGGTTCCATCGATGATGGCATTATAGTAATGGCGTCGCTTCTCCGCCACAGAATTGCCAAGGAGAAGGTACGCGGC
Source organism: uncultured Acidobacteriota bacterium (assembly GCA_963825195.1). Lineage (GTDB taxonomy): Bacteria > Acidobacteriota > Terriglobia > Terriglobales > Acidobacteriaceae > Palsa-343. The sequence continues at coordinate 1,029,348 of CAWGSD010000001.1, read as the reverse complement.
CCGACAGACTGTGGTCATCGTCCCCTGCTCTCCGCCCCCCGCTTTTCTGCGACAATGAAACTTCATCAGGAGAAATGGCTTGACCCTGTCCGTCCGCCCGCGTGTGTCCACTCGTGCCAAAATCAGCGCCCTGGGAACCTGGACCCCGCCCCGCCTGCTCACCAATGCCGACCTGGAGAAGATGGTCGACACCACCGATGAGTGGATCACCAGCCGGGTTGGGATCCGCGAACGCCACATCGTCGAACCGGGCATGGCGACCAGTCACATGGCGGTGGAAGCGGCGAAGCGGTGCCTTGAAGCGCGCGGTATCGATGCCTCGGAGGTTGAGGTCGTCATTGTGGCAACCGTGACGCCGGATATGTTGTTCCCTGCGACGGCGTGTTTAGTACAGGACCGGCTGGGCGCAAAGGGCGCATGGGGTTTTGACCTTTCCGGCGCCTGCTCCGGATTTGTCTACGCGCTGCAGGTCGGCTGCAAGCTGGTGGAGACCGGCGCGCACAGCAAGGTTCTGGTCATCGGCGCAGATACGATGTCCTCGATCATCGACTACACCGACCGCGCCACCTGCGTGCTGTTTGGCGACGGTGCGGGTGCGGTCCTGATCGAGCCGGCGGCGGACGGCGAACTGGGCATGCTCGATTTCCATCACGAGATCGACGGCTCCGGTGGCTGTTCGCTCTACATGCCCGGCGGAGGCAGCCTGCATCCGTCGTCGCACCAGACCGTGGACAAGAAGATGCATTTCGTCCATCAGGACGGGCAGGCGGTTTACAAGTTCGCCGTGCGCAAGATGGTCGAGGCCTCAGAGGCGGTGCTCAACCGCAATGGGGTCACAGGAGCAGACCTCGCCTGCTTTATTCCGCACCAGGCAAACCGGCGCATCATCACATCCAGCGCTGAACGGCTTGGCCTGCGCGACGAGCAGGTGGTCATCAACATCGAGCGCTATGGCAATACCACCGCCGCCACCATCCCGCTGGCGACGGACACCGCGATTCAGGAGGGCCGCCTGAAGAAAGGCGACCTGATCCTGATGGCCAGCGTCGGCGCAGGGTTCACCGTCGGCGCGGCGCTGTTGCGCTGGGAAATTTAAAGCGCGGGCCGCCTCGTCGTATCTGTATCGGAGGGCATGGCATCCAAGAGCAGAAAGGTGAACCATGCCCGATGCTGCGGTGCCATTGCGGCCCTTCGGAAAGCACTCTGACGTAAAAATCTCGGCGCTGGGACTCGGGGGGCATCACCTCGGCTCGGCCGCCGACCTGAAAACCGCCAAGCAGATCGTGCACGGAGCGATCGATGGCGGCATCACGTTCTTCGACAACTGCTGGGAGTACCACCGCGGTAAATCCGAACTGTGGTTGGGCGAGGCGCTCAGGGGCAAGCGCGACCAGGTCTTTCTCATGACCAAGGTCTGCACGCATGGGCGCGAAGGCATAATCGCCACCCAGATGCTCGAGGAGTCGCTGAAGCGCCTGAACACAGATCATCTGGATTTGTGGCAGGTGCACGGGGTTGTCTTCGAGAACGATCCCGCGCTGTTTATTCGTCCCAACGGCGCCGCAGAGGCGCTGCTGAAAGCGAAGCAGCAGGGCAAGGTACGCTTCCTGGGTTTTACCGGACACAAGCGGCCGGAGATTCATCTGGCCATGCTGAACGTCGGCTTTCCCTGGGACGCGGTGCAGATGCCGCTGAATGCCTTCGACGCAAGCTTCCTCAGCTTCGAACAGGGCGTTTTGCCGGAGCTCAACAGGCGCGGCATCGCAGCCCTCGGCATGAAACCCATCAACGGGAATGGCGACCCTGTAAAGAAGGGCGCCATCACCGCTGAACAGGCGCTGCGCTACGCGATGAGTGTGCCGGTAACGGTGACCATCACCGGCATGGAAACCATGGATCGCCTGCAGCAGAACCTGAAAATCGCGCAAGGCTTCCAGCCGCTCAGCGAAGCCGAGATGCAGGCGATTCGCGAACAGTGCAAACAGCCTGCGGGCGATGGCCGGTATGAGCCCTATAAAACTTCACTGAGGTTCGACAATCCCGAGGCGCGTTTGGCGCACGGTTTCCCACTCGATGAACAGTCGGCTGAAGTGAAAGAGATGCTGAAGGCAACGGAAAACACGGGCAAGCCCTTTCCGCAGGTTTCAGCATGAGGCAGGAATCTTCGGATGCAGTGACGCGCAGGACATTCCTGAAATCGGCAACGCTGGCAGGAGCAGGCGCGGTTGCAACACGCAACGCAGCCGCAGCGCGGGCAACGAACCACTCTGGGGGAGACGCCATGCAGCAGGCCCCATCGTATACCGTTCCGCGACGGCCCCTCGGCAAGACGGGCGTCGAAGTGTCGATCCTGGGAGTCGGCGGGTTTCACCTCGGTGCGGTCAGGGATCAGCAGGAGGCAAATGTGCTGGTGGGCCGCGCGCTCGACTGCGGCGTCAACTTCTTCGACAATGCCTGGGAATATCACGAGGGCCTCAGCGAGGAACGGCTGGGCACAGCGCTGAAAGGCAAACGCGATCAGGCGATTCTGATGACCAAGGTCTGCACCCATGGACGCGACAAAGGCGTGGCCATGCAGCAGCTGGAACAGTCCCTGCGGCGGCTCGGGACCGATCACCTCGACGTGTGGCAGATTCACGAGGTGGTCTATTACAACGATCCCGATCTGATCTTTCGGCCGGATGGCGCCATCGAAGCGCTCACGGCGGCGAAGCAGCAGGGCAAGGTGCGCTTTGTCGGATTCACCGGGCACAAAGATCCCGCGATCCACCTGAAGATGCTGAGTCACGACTTCCCATTCGACACGGTGCAGATGCCGCTGAATCCGCTGGACGCGCGGTTTCGCAGCTTTCAGCAGCGCGTAGTGCCGGAGGCGAATCGACGCGGCATCGCGGTGCTGGGCATGAAGAGCCTGGGCGGAAGCGGCGAGATGGTCGTGCATGGCGTGCTGACGCCGGAGGAGGGTCTGCGCTATGCGATGAGCCTTCCCGTGGCAACGACCATCAGCGGAATGGATTCGCTGGACGTGCTGGAGCAAAACCTGGCCATCGCTGCGAATTTCAAGCCGATGGACGAGGCAGAGCGCAAGGCGCTGGAAGATCGCTGCACCACGTGGTCAGCCGACGGTCGCTATGAACTGTTCAAGACGACCGTGAAGTACGACGGCGATGTCGGCCGCGAGCAGCACCAGTTCCCTACTCCGGACAAGCTGCCGGCGTAGACGGCTGCAGGCGGGCCATGCACGGCCCGCCGTTCTTCGCTACTGGATCGTCCCTGTTCCCATGCGGTCCAGTTCTTCGCGCACGCGGGTAAGGCCGTACATGCAGCGCTCGAACTCCTCCGAGAGGCGCCCAAAAAGCGGCGCTTCCAGTTTGTATTCGAAGAGATCGAACTGCGAGACGATGTAATAGCTCTCCTTGCCGGCACGGACCATCTCGACGAAACCGGAGTCTCCACTGTGACGCCAGAGCTGCATCGATTCCGGATACATACCGGTGGCAAAGAGCGCAAAGTCGCCGATGTGGCGGCGGGCCTCGCGTTCTTCATCGAAAGAGGAGGCTGCACCGAAGACAGGATCGGAGGCAGCAATCATGTCGCGCAGCTCTCTCACGGGTTTCCCCTCAGCGTCGCGGATGCGGTAAAGGTTTTCGGCGGCAGTAAACTCTGTCAGCAGATCGCCGATGTAGCTGGTCAGCTCCGGGTCGGTGATCCCGCTGTGAGTGGCATAGCAGCCAGCTACAACCTCGTGGAAGAGCTGGCGTAAAGGATGTCGTTCGGAAATCATGCTCCCTCCGCGCTTCTTTACCCTTGCCGGTGGGAGGGAACTGTGGGGGGCTTCTCCCGCTGCCGGCTGAAGAAGCTCGTTATTGTATATGAGTCGGTATTCTGGGGCATTTGTTGCGCCATACAAGACCCTATTCGGGTACCTGGCCACGTTTTTTTAGCAGTCCTCCAGCTCAAGTGCGAATTGAATGTCGCGCGCCAAATTCACGTGTGTGCAGTGAAAATGGCCTATCCTCCTGCGAAGGAGGAGATTGCATGCCCAGCCGGCACGAGCCACCGAAGCACCCAGCGCACAAGCCTACCCCCAGACAGCCGCAGCAGCCGAAGCCCGCGGCCGCGGGCGATCCGGTCTTTGCGCAGCCAGCCCCTTCGCCCGACCCAACCGGCTTCACGAACCCGGTCACGGATCAGAACGAAAAGGAAGTCGATGCGGTTGAACCGGTTCCGCAGCCAGTGGGCAATGCGGTCGAACCCGTCCTGACTCTGGAGCAGGTTTACGGCAGCCAGGGTGCGGCGAAGACGCAGGCAATCACGGCTTCAGGGCAGATCGTCTTTCACTCCGCAGGCGATACCGGCAGCGTCGTAGGCCCGATGACGGAGGACCTGGTGTCGGACAAGATGGTGACGGACTTCAACGAGACGAACGCTGCGGATGTGCCTTCGTTCTTCTATCACCTGGGGGACGTGGTTTATTACTTCGGCGAAGCGACGTACTACTACGATCAGTTCTATAACCCGTATCGCAATTATCCGGCACCCATCATTGCCATCCCGGGCAATCACGACGGAGTCGTTTGGCCGGGGGAAAATGTACCGTCGCTGGCAGCTTTTCTGGCGAATTTCTGCACCCCTGCACCGGCGCCCTCGCCCGATGCCGGCGGGCTGCTGCGCACCACGATGATCCAGCCCGGCGTGTACTTCACGCTGGAGGCACCGTTCGTGCGCATCCTCGGTGTATACAGCAATGTGCTGGAAGACCCTGGCGTGATTTCTGACCAGAACGGGACCTACCCGACGCTCGACCAGCGGCAGGTTGCGTTTTTGACGGCAGCTCTCCAGCGCGTGAAAACCGACAACTTCACCGGCGCTGTAATCATTGCAGTGCATCATCCACCCTTCAGCGGAGGCTCCGAGCATGGTGGCAGTGCCGACATGCTGGCCGACATCGACAGCGCCTGCACGGCCGCCGGCGTTTGGCCGCACGCGGTCTTCTCAGGACACGCGCACAATTATCAGCGCTTTACGCGCACGGTGAATGGCTTGTCTATTCCCTATCTGGTCGCCGGATGCGGCGGGCACTCTCCGCTGTCGAAGATGAGTGGAACGTACCGCACCCCCTATCCGGTCGACAGTACGCTGACGCTTGAGAGCTACGACGATACGGATTATGGCTACATGCGCGTGGTGGTCAACGCACAGACCATGCGGATTGAGTTTCACCCGCAGTCCGATGGCGGCACGACCAAAACACCCGACGACGTGGTGACCGTGACACTGGCCACCCACGCCGTCTCCTGACCGCTGGCGCTTATCGATATCCTTTGGTGCGGAATCGCGACACGGCTACGTAAAACGTGTTCGCGTCCGTGCCAGGATTGTGCTCGCTGATGTTGGCGTTAGAGAGATGCTGGTAGCGGTAGCCGATGGAAACACTCTGCCGCTCTTTGCGGAAGATTTGGATCCCGGTGCCGAAGTCAATCGTATACATCCACTGCGAGCCGTCCGGCGACAGCACCTTCTTGTCGAAATAGATGAACCCGCCGTCGGTGCTGAAGTATGGCTGCACATGCTTCGCCGGCAGGAAGTTTGCCTGAAAGCCCGCCGGGCTGATGCCGCTGCCGTAGGCGCGAATCCGCTGGTCGAAACGGCCCGTCGGTTTTGGATTGATCCAGTCCAGCATCGCCAGCGCCGTCATCTCCGGAGCGTAGCGAAGGTTCCAGTACTGATGGGGGCTGATGAGGTACGTGTACCGCACGTCGATGGGCATGTACTTCACATCCGGTGCGAAGCCCCAGATGTGCCCGGTCATCAGCGACAGGCCCCACCACGCGCCGAATTCATGTACGCCGCCGAGGTTAGGCCAGATGGGCAGATAATGCTGCGAGCTGGGTGGCCGCTGCACGCCGGGATCCGCGACAACGCTGCTGCTTGATCCTGGCTCCTCGTTCGCAGCACTGGCCGCAGCCAGTGCGTGAGCGGCACTCTCCGTCTCCTCTGCAGATTCCGCGGAATCGCCGCCGCCCGGCGTTTCCGCGGCCGCAGCGGGAATGACATCAGGATTCGATCTGCCCACCAGATACTCACCCGGAGGATCGCTCCAGAACGAATTCGCCTTCACCACCCGCGTATCCCGGTACCACGGTGGACGAAAGCGCAGAATATTGGCAGCCGCCCGCGACGGGCTCAGGAACTGATAGACCGTCAGCGCGAAGGGGTTGCGGCTCTCATTCTCGAGATGCGTGATCACATGCTGATCCAGCGCATCCTCGGCCATGGCCCAGAGACCGCCCCCTACCGGCGTCGTCACCAGCTCAACCCAGCCGGTTTCGTTGCTCGTAATCTTGCCGTCGGGGACCTTGTGGTCGCCGTCGTGCCCAATTCCCTCTTCTCCGAGGGGGCCGAACTTCCACTGGAAGCTGTAGGCGGTGGAAAAGGCACCAGCCCGCAGCATGCGCCGCCAGTATGGCCAGGTGTTCGACTGCACCACCGCCATGCTCTTCGGATCGTTCTGGATCCAGAGGAAATCGGTGATGGCACCCATCATGGGATGTCCTACGTAGTCATCCAGAAACGGGTTGTAGTCGTCCCAACGGTTCCAGGCCCAATCCTCCACGGAGTTAACATACCGATCCCACCACTTGCCGGTCATGGTTTCGTACCGGTACCAGTAGCCCGAGTACAAATTGCCGGCATTCTGGAAGCCGTTGAAAACAGCGCTGGAAATGATCAGCTGATGCCAGTGGACACGGCATTGCGGCGCATTCGTCGGATTCAGAGCGCAGTCTTCCGCTGAGGGCGCCGGAGGCCGGTTGACCGCGCCGCCGGAAGTAAGGGCAGCGTCGGGGGCTGCGGGAGACGTGGATGCGTCTGGCGCGTCGGGAAGATCGAGGAATAGCTGCGCGTGGGCCGGGGCAGCCGTCAGCCCGAGCAGCAACGTGGCGGACAGCATCAGGACCAGGCGGGCAAACAACAGAGGACGGATCTGAATGGCCATACTGAACGCTTTGGATGTCAACGCAGGAGCAAACGAAAGGGGGACGCCACGAAATTGAGCCGGGAGCGGAATCCCGTCGGTACCCGATCATGCCGGGTGGTTTACAGGTTCGTCAAGTGGCAACGGGGCTTCCATGGGGGAGAAGGCGTTGGGGCGGGGTTCGCTGACTGCTCAAAAAGGAAACAGGCAGCCTGAGGCTGCCTGTTTACCCCTGGACGAAAGGTGGCTTGAATCAGTGAGCGCCGACCGGCTTCGGGCTGCCCGCCTCGAGCTCGCTCAGGCGCTTCGCAAGAAGCTGCTCCAGCTGCTCCAGCGCCTTGGTAAAGCCCTCGATGCCTTCCTTCAGCTTGTCGTGGGCCATACGGTCGGCGGCATGCATCTTCTCGAAGGTTGCCTCGTCGATGGTGAGTTTCTCGATGTCCATTGATTTTGCTTTGGCCGGATCGAGTTTGCGGGGCAGCTCACCCTCGGTGGCGTCGAGTTCCTCGAGCAGGTGGGGCGAGATGGTCAGCAAATCGCAGCCGGCCAGCTCCTTAATTTCGCCGGTATTGCGGAAGCTGGCGCCCATCACCTGCGTTTTGTATCCGAATTTCTTGAAGTACTCATAGATGCGGGTTACAGACTGCACGCCCGGGTCATCCGCACCTTGATAATCCTTGCCGGTGTCCTTCTTGTACCAATCGAGAATGCGGCCCACAAACGGGGAAATGAGGGTGACGCCGGCATCGGCACAGGCGATCGCCTGATGAATGCCGAAGAGCAACGTGAGATTGCAGTGAATGCCTTCCTTCTCCAGCCGCTCGGCGGCCCGAATGCCCGCCCAGGTAGACGCGATCTTGATGAGGATCCGCTGGCGGGAAACGCCGGCGCTCTCGTACTTCTTAATGATCGAGTGCGCCTGGGTGATGGTCTTCTCGGTGTCGTAGGACAGGCGCGCATCAACCTCGGTTGAGACACGGCCCGGAACGATTTGCAGAATTTTCTTACCGAAGGCCACAGCCAGGTTTTCGAAGGCCAGCTGCGTAATCTTTCCATCGCCAGCATCTTCGCCAAGCTGCTTCTTCGCATCGAGCAGGACGTCATCGACAATCTTGCTGTAGTGCGGCATCTGCGCCGCGGCGGTCAGCAGTGAAGGGTTGGTGGTCGCGTCCTGGGGGCGGACCTTTTCAATCGCTTCGATGTCGCCGGTATCGGCCACGACGGTGGTCATTTCCCGGAGCTGTGCAAGCAGTGTCTTCGCCATTCAATCCCTCCTGTGGTGTTCCATTATCAGGCATTCGCCCCTGAGGACGGAAATCCGCCGCCGGCTGCCTGAGAATTTCTCGTGAATACTGCGCATACGGTTAGATGCCCGCCGGCCCACAATGTCGCAGTCAGGCGGTGACAGGATTGACCAGGGTCCCCAGACCTTCGACAGAAACTTCCACCCGATCACCCGGCTGCATGGGTCCTACCCCGGAAGGCGTGCCGGTGGGGACCACATCTCCGGGAAACAGAGTCATGGCAGCGGTGATGTGCCGCAACAGCGTGGGAATATCGAAGATCAGGTCCAGCGTGGTCCCCTGCTGTTTGCGGTCGCCGTTCAGACGGGTTTCAACCGCCAGACCGGCAGCGGGATCGACTTCGTCACTGACCCACGGACCCATCGGACAAAACGTGTCGAATCCTTTCGCTCGCGACCACTGGCCGTCGGACTTCTGCAGGTCGCGGGCGGTGACATCGTTCACGATGGTGTAGCCACGGATGTACCGGCGCACATCTTCGTCGAGACCGATGCGCGACGCGCGGCGCCCAACGACCACGGCCAGTTCGCCTTCGAAATCAACGGGCTGCGACAGCGCCGGTATCCGGATTGCCTCACCGTGTGCAATCACCGATGACGGCGCTTTCAGAAACAGCAGTGGCTCTTTGGGAACCTCATTGCCCAGTTCAGCCGCATGCTCACGATAGTTGCGCCCGATGCAGACGATCTTCGATGGTCTCACCGGCGCGAGCAGATGAGCCGTATGGAGGGGGACAGGTTCGAAGCTCTCCTCCAACAGCCGAGTCCACGGATCCTCCTCGAAGGGCGGCAACAATCGCTCGATCCAGAGGGTGCCGTTGCGGTCGACGACCTGGCCGTACTGCGGGCCGGAAGGGGTTTGGAAGCGGCAGTATTTCATCCCTGATTCTCTTTCATCCCTGGTCCTCTTTCATTGCGGCAACTCCTCCTCCACTTCGCCGGAGCGCGCGCTCTCGTTGCCGTTTTGGTCGATGGCGCTCACCGAGTAGGCATAGCGATGGCCGGGCTCGATGTGGGGGTCTTCAAAGGACGGCGGGACTACCGGCGCTTTGGGAGATATGCGCTCAGGTCCCGTTCCTGCCTTCACATCCCTCCGGAAAACGATGTATCCGGCAAGATCGGACTCGGTGTCCGGAGTCCAGGAGAGGTCGATGGCCCGCGCCTGCTCGTCGGGTACGGCGGTGAGACCGGCGGGCACGGCGGGGGGAAAGACATCCTTCGCGTCGAGCGTGACGCTCTCGGACGGCACACCACCGATCTCGAGACTGCGCCCGTCGATCTGCACCCGCAACACTCGTTCCGCGGTGTAGCGCCAGACGTGGTCGAGAGCAGCTTCGCGGTCCAGGGCCTCGCCGGCATCGGTCTTGTCGAGCTCTACCTCCAGCGTCTGCTGTTCAGGCAGTGGCGCTCCGTTGGATTGGCCGGATTTCGGTGCACCAGGTTTGGCTACCAGGGTGCGATGAATGCGCAGCACCAGCGCCGGCTGCCGGGACGCCGGGGCCCAGTGCAGGAGAACCCCCTCCGGCCGCGCCTCGGCCCGCAGGCTCTCCATGGCTGGAGGGGCCGTTCCAGTCGCCACCAGCGCAGGATTCGAAGGCCCCGCGGTCTTTCCGGCATGGTTCTGCAGCTCGACGAAATAACGAAGAATCCGGGGCGACCCCGAGGACAGTTCCGGCGGCAGTTTCGCCGGAAAATCAGCGGGCTTATCCGGAGGAAACTCAGCGTCTCCGGCAGCCTTGCAGTCTTTGTCATCGAAGTGCGGCGCGGATTTGCCCGGGCCGGCCGGCGCTCCACTTATCCAGCAGATGTGGGCGCGCTGCGGTCCCTTCAGCCGGAGCTTGTCGGTGCTGTCCCGGGGCATGCTCCAGTGGAGATGGACTTCCTCCCCCACGCGCATCGCCGTGAGGTCCTTCACCGGCTCAGGCAGCCAGAGGGTAGGAGGTTGAGGATTCGCCGCCAAACCGCAGCCGGCCAGCAGAACCAGCCATCCTGATGCGGCCACCGGCCACGGCACACTCTTCATGCATGTTCAGCCTAACAAACCCCTTCATTGCCGGCCCGATCTCCTCATCTTCGAAGCCGAAGGCGCCTGCTGCAGGAGCTCCGCTCGCTGCGAAGCAAGCACGGGTTGGTCCGCCATGTGTCCCAATGCGAGGCGCGGAGCTCTTTTGGGCACAAGCAGGATGGCCCGGACAATGTCCAGCGCCAGCCAGCGCCTTTGAAGGCAGATTCGGGCAACCTGCGTCTCCACCGGCACAACTTGACATCGAAAGGGCGATCTCTCCTGTATTCCGCGCCATGTTGACCGCATCGAAAGTTCTTGTGATTTGGAAAACACTTTGATAGCTTCGATCAGCGCTGAATATCGCTGACTACGGGCAAAGCAATGGAAAGCAAGCTCGCACCAGCTACGCCGCATTTCGACTCCACGCCTGACACCTCGCATTCCGCCGAGGCCTACATCGCCGAAAAACGGATCGGCGAGCGAATTCGCCGGCTCCGTCTCAAGCGATCCATGGGCCTGGTGGAACTGGGCCGTCACACCGGCCTCTCCGCCAGTTTTCTTTCCCAACTGGAAACCGGCCGGGTCGTCCCTACCCTGCGCAATCTCGCCCGCATTGCAATTGTCTTTGGCCGCGACCTGTCATATTTCTTCGAACCCGAACCGCACCCGCTGTTTCGCGTACATCGCCGATCGGAGCGTGTCCGCCTGCCGCAGTCCGGCGTGGATGACCCGACATATTATTTCGAGAGCCTCGCCTATATGGTGCCGGAGCGGCACCTCGACCCGTACTATGCGGAGTTTGTTCCGGTAAAGAAGCCAGCTGAAGTGAAGCCGCACGTGCACCCCGGCTATGAATTTCTCTACCTGCTGCAGGGCGAACTGGAGATCCGGCACGGAGAGCGAAGCCACACTCTGGTTGCGGGCGACAGCGTGTATTTTGACGCGGGCACATCGCATGCGTACCGCTGTGCAGGCTCCGCCCCCGCCGTCGCGCTGATTGTAACCATGCACCAAATGCTGCCGCACATGCCGGCGCCGCGCCCGCTCAATACATCAGCGGCAAGGCAGATTAACGAAACGGCACGCCCACCGGAAATCGAAGAGCCGATTCCGCCTCCTGCTTCGAGTTCGGTTTAAGCTGCTCCGGTCGCGACCGTCGGCACGGTAAAGGAGAAGGTGCTGCCTTTGCCCACGATGCTTTCTGCCCAGATCCGGCCGCCGTGCTGGCGGACGATGTTGCGGCAGATGGCCAGCCCGAGGCCGGCTCCTCCCATGTCGCGGGAGTCGGACGCATCGACCTGCTGGAAGCGCTCAAAGATGATGTCGAGCTTTTCCTGAGGAATGCCGCGCCCCTGATCTTCGATCGACAGGACCGCCTCAGCAGTCGTCAGGGAATGAGCGCGCAGGACGATGTCGCTGCCATTAGGGGAAAATTTAATGGCGTTGCCGAGCAGATTCCCCAGTGTCTGCAGGATACGATCCTCATCGATCCACAGGGTCAGGGGGTCGGCCTCGACGCGGAAGCTGATGCCGGCCTTTTGGGCGCTGGAATGCTGCAAATCAGCAGCCCGGCGCAGCAGCAGGCGGGCGTCGGCTTCCTGGAATTTAAGAGGCAGGCGGCCCGTGGCGCTGCGCTCAAAGTCGAGGATGTCGTTGACAAGACGGACCAGCCGATCGCAATTGCCGATAGCGACATCCATCATTTGCCCACGCTTCTCCGGACGCTTCTCCAGCGCCCCTCCGGCGATGAGCCCCAGCGCAGCCCGCAGTGCAGTGAGCGGCGTGCGCAACTCATGGCTCACCGTGGAGATGAACTCGTCCTTCATGCGATCCAGGCGCCGGCGTTCGGTCACGTCCTGGAACGCGATCACCACGCCCGTTACACGGCCATTCGAAAGCATGGGGCAGGCGACGTACTCGACGGGAACCGGATAGCCGTCTTTGTGGCGAAAGACCTCGTCCCGGGCGCGAATCGGCGCGCTGGAGCGTCGAGCCGCATAGATGGGGCTCTCCTCAAGGATGTAGGGCGAGCCATCGGATCGTTCGTGGCCCAGCAGCGCATGCAAATCCTGACCCTCCATCTCATTCTGCGTATAACCCATCAGGCGCGCGCCAATCTGGTTAACGAAGACGATTCGATTCTCCATGTCGATGCCGTAGATGCCGTCACCAACAGATTCAAGGATCGACTCACGCTGCCGCATCACCGCATGCAGCTTGTTCTCGGCGTCCGTCTTCTCCGTGACGTCGATGCCGTGGCCCAGAACAAACGGCGGCGTGTCCGGCAGATCCAGAAGGCGGTTGCGCCACGCGATGACCCGCACGCTGCCGTCGCGATGCATAAGACTGATCATGCCCTGCTCTTCGCCCGTCTCGACGATGTCGCGCAGGTACTCCTCGAAAGCAGGCTTCTGGTCGTCGGGCACAAACTCGATCAGCAAACGCCCGGTCATCTCCTCCACCTGATAGCCGAGGCTCTCCGCAGCGTTGGCATTAATCGAGAGCAAGCGGCCCTCGACATCGTGCGTGCACACCACTCCCAGCGAACCCTCGACCAGCTGTCGGTAGCGAGCCTCGCTGGCATGCAGGGCGGCGGCGGCTTCGCGCTGCTCGGTGACATCGACGCCGGTCATGATGATGAAACTGATCTCACCAATGCCGTCGGTCAGGGTGGTCGTCGTCCACGCAATGCGGCGACGGCGGCCTTCGCGCGACAGCCAGTGCAACTCCCATGGGTCGCGCTGATCGCCCACCCGCGCCTGCTCCAGCAGGTCATAGGCGGTGGGCAGTTCTTCGGCCAGGAACAGCTCTTCAGGAAACGAGCGGCCCGCCAGTTCGGCGAAGGTGTACCCGGAAATCTCTTCGCAGGCGCGATTAAAGCGCACGATACGACCTGCTGTGTCGAGCACCAGCACCAGCGCGCTCATGGTGTCGAGCACGGCCGAAACGAAGTTGCGCTCGACGGTCAGCGCGCGCTCGATGCGCTGCCGGCTGCGGATGGCCCGCTCCTGCGCGCGGGAATGAATCGAATATTCGAGACGGGTGACGATTTGCCGCGCCAGCACGCCCAGGATGGACGCGTGCTCACGGGTAAATGCGTTGGGTTTGGGCGACAGCACCGCCAGCGTGCCCACTCCTCCCGCCGGACCGGTGAGCGGCGCTCCAAGATACGAGCGGCAATGAATGGCGCGCGTGAGCGGCAGCCCCTTCACCGGGAAACGCGGCTCAGCTGCCGCATCGGAGATCAGCAGAGGTTCATCTTCGAGGATGGTGTACTGGCACGCTGTGGCGAGGCGCGGCAGTTCAATTTCGCGAAAGCCGATCCGCGCTTTGAACCAAAGACGATTCGCGTCGAGAAATCCCAGGTAAGCATAGGGAGCTCCGGTGACCTGTGCGGCGACGCGCACAATCTCGTCGAACGCCGGGTCGGGAGGCGTATCGAGAATCTCGTATTCCAGCAGCGCTTTCAGCCTTTCGGCCTCGCTCCGCTGGGCCGTTGCAAGCCCGTAACTCATACAATCGCTATCCGGTTAAGCCGCTGCCGGGCCACCCCGGGGAAATTTCGCAAGAGACTAGAAAATTGTTACAAAGATTGGCACTTACGGCTCTGCCCCGTTCGGGGTACACCTGTTGAGCAGGATTGGTAACTTCGGTACAGGATTACCCTGATGACTTCTGGCGCCAGCTCATGAGCGCGCGAGTAATCGCGCGTAACCTGTGGACCGTCAGCGGACTTTGCAGCAGTCTTCCGCCGGGCCCTCGTTGCTGGCATCGAGAGCGACTTTCCACTCGCCATTGGGCTGCTTCTTCCACACCGTCATGTAGCGGCCCGAGGTTTTCGTCGCGTTCCCTTCCCGGTCTCTGGCGGTTCCCTCGTAATGACCCCAGGTGAAGCCCATATCGCCGGAGGGTGACATGCGCGCTCCTTCAGGAGTCCAGGTCAGCTGATAGTTCTGCGGCGACCACGTTGCCCCGGCGGCGACAGCGTCGTGGCCGACCACCGGCGCTTTTCCGTTGGCGAGGGTCACCGCGTCCGGCGCAAACCAGGACGCGAAGGCCGGCCCTCCGCCCTTTGCGGTAGCGGCAGCGAACTTTGCCTCCAGTTGATACAGAAACTGCACGCCGGGTGACAGCGCAGGATCGGTCAGCGGATTGCCGCTGTCGTTCACTGGCGGCTTTGGGGCAAGCGGATCGAGCAACTGAGCTGACGATCCGGCAGACCAGACAAGACACGACAGCACAACAACAGCAGCTGAGAAAACGCGCATTGGAGGAATTCCTGACCACAGGATAGAACAGCCGGCAGGCTCGCGAGCGAAACACGATATGCTGGCAATTTCATGAAAGCCAGCGGCCGAAAACCGAATGTCGCCGTGCTGGTGGCCGTGGGCATCACGCTATACGCGGCGGGCGCGTGGGCGCAGCCTCTGTGGCCGGAAGTGCGTATTGGGGTCATCGCAGCGCGCGCTGCCGCCCTGGTGCTGCTTGCCTCAGCGGCTGCGCGCAGACGCTCGCTGACCGGATGGATTTTTGTCGGGATGCTGGCGGGCATCGAACTGGGGGTGGATGCGCCACACGCGGCCATTGCCGGGCGCTTTCTCAGCGACATCTTTCTTCGCCTGATCAAAGTCATTGTCGCTCCGCTGATTCTGGGCACGCTGATTACCGGCATCGCCGGCCACGCGGAGGCGCGCACGGTGGGCCGGCTCGGCCTCAAATCGCTGCTCTACTTCGAAGTGCTGACCACGATCGCTCTGATCATCGGCGTGGCGGCCATCGACATCTCTCGTGCTGGCGTGGGATTGCATCTGCAGGCTGCGCAGACAGCAGCGATGTCATCCGGGGCAGGCAGGGTGCATGTGCAGTCCGGCGTCGTGGCAGAGTCCCCTCAGCCCGGGCAGGCGCCTCCAGCGCCGGTGCTCTCCTGGCAACAGTTCCTCGTGCATGTCTTTCCGGAGAACATCGCCAGCGCCATTGCGGAGAATCAGATCCTCCAGGTCGCCGTCTTCGCCATTCTCTTTGGACTTGCGCTCGGCCGGCTGAGCGAAGCCAAGCGTGCGCCTCTGGTCCGGTTGGCTGAGTCGCTGACCGAGACGATGTTTGCCTTCACCAACATCGTGATGCTGTACGCGCCCATCGGCGTGGGCGCGGCGCTGGCCTACACCGTGGCCCAGTCCGGGCTGGGCGTCATGGTGAACCTGGGCAAGCTGTTGCTGACCCTTTACGTCGCGCTGATCCTCTTTGCTTTGGTCGCGATGCTGCCTGCGGCGCTGCTCGCTCGCTTGCCGCTGCGGGAGTTTCTGCGGGCCGTCGCCGAACCGGCCACCATCGCCTTCGCCACCAGCACCAGCGAAGCCGCTCTGCCGCGCGCGATGGAAGAGATGGAAGCGTTTGGCGTGCCGCGCAGGATTGTCGCCTTCGTGATTCCTACCGGCTACAGCTTCAATCTCGCTGGGTCGGCATTGTATCTGGCGCTGGCCTCAGTCTTCACTGCACAGGCCGCCGGCATTCACATGAGCCTCGGCCGCCAAGCCGCGATGCTGGCAACGCTCATGCTCACCAGCAAAGGCGTAGCCGGCGTTCCGCGTGCAGTGCTGGTGGTATTGCTGGCAACCTCATCGGTCTTCGGCCTGCCCACGGAGCCGATCCTCGTCATCCTCGGAATCGATGCGCTGCTGGATATGGGGCGAACCACCATCAATGTGGTCGGCAACTGCCTGGCTTCGGCGGTGGTGGCGCGTTGGGAGGGCGAGTTTCGTACAGCCGCTCCCTCAAAGGAAGCAGTCGCCGCGCTCGGGAATTGAGATCCCTGCCTAGCGTTTGATCGGCTCGAAACCTTCCAGCGAGCACGCCGAAGGATGAGTTCCCTGCTCGTACTTCGACAGCGTGGTGTGGAAGCGATGCAGCCGTATATAGCGCACGCGCAGTCCACCCAGGGTTGCCGGCATGGATTGTGGATTGCGGTTGATGTCCACCAGCACCAGCAGTGC
This sequence comes from uncultured Acidobacteriota bacterium, assembly GCA_963825195.1. Taxonomy (GTDB): domain Bacteria; phylum Acidobacteriota; class Terriglobia; order Terriglobales; family Acidobacteriaceae; genus Palsa-343. Next base: position 1,013,074 of record CAWGSD010000001.1, on the reverse strand, counting down.
CGCCTCAGCAGGATTGTCGCGGCTCTGAGTCACGCCAACGCCGAAAATCGCAGGATCCGACATCAGTTGCGGCGCCTGCGCGCGCTCGATAGCCGTCGCGCCGGTCAAAGCGGCGGCCGAAAGATGAATCCCCGGCTCGAGCGATGGCATAGTTGGCGCGAAGCTGTGGGCGACCGCCGTCGCATCCGTCACAATCACCTGGGTGCGCAGGCCATCGATAGTCTGGGGCACGGCGACACCGGGATGTTCCGTGTAGACAATCAATGCCGCCTCTCCCGGGCTGTCGAAGCTGTGGCCGGCGGCGGTGCCCAGAATGCCTGGACTTCGCAGCGACTGCGATGCCTCTTCCGCGGTGTTCTCGGCCTTTGCCATTGCGGACGCTGCGACGTGGGGCGGTTCCGCAGGCACCGCAGGATCGTAGCGCAGGCATGCTATTGGATGCGGCGTGGTTGTGCCGACAATGCTCAGCCGGCTGTTCGCCTGCGTTTCCAGTTCCTGGAGCACGTCCCCAATGGGATTGGCGACACTGAGGCCGTTGCCATCGCCGTCTGTGCCCCCGGCGAAATACAATCCGATGGCCCTGGCATTACTCGCGTCCAGTACCAGCGCGCCGGAATCGCCGCTGTCGGTGAAATGCGAACCGCCGATCCCGATCTGGTTGGTATACGTCTTGACGTAATACGGCTGTGTTTCGGCGCAATCCTTGTAATAGTCGACTTTTACGCTGAGCTCGACCGCTTCAATGCTGGAACAGGTCAGTCCGGTCGTCCGGCCGCTCTTCGCCACATCCATTCCCAGGTTGGCTGCGGTCAGGGTCTCGCCGCTTCCCGCCATCGGCGGAGCTGGGCTAAGGGTTTGATCATGTCCAGGCGCCCCAAGCTGCAGGATGCTGCCTGACAGATTCACCGCACCGGGTGCGGCGGCGGCCAGCGCGGCATCGACATTGGTCTGCGATGACGCCAATGGGACAAAGTACTTCAGGGTCGCGAGCGGATGCAGGGGCGACCCAGGACGAGTGAGCGGCGTACAGGCGCCGTCAATCAGACCTGGCTGATCGATCGTATCGCCCGCGTGCGCCTGGTCCGACTCGGCCAGCACATGGTTATTGCTCAGGATGTAGGGGTTCTTCTGCTCATCTTCAACGAGAGCGCCCAGCGTACCGCCGCAGCAATCGGCAACCCAGGAGTTGCCTTTCTTATCTTCGTAGGTATCGTAATCTCCATCGTTGCCACCGGAGGTCCCAAGGGCCACGGGTCCGGACTGGACTGTCTGATTTGTAACAGGATCGCTTACAATTCCCTGGTTGTTGAGCAGCACGTGCAGCGAAGCTGCGACTTCGTTGCCGTTCACTGTGCCGATGACATAAACGTCCTGTGCAGGAATCACACTCGGCGCGGTGTAGGCCACGGTGCAGGTGGTGTAGTGATCGGAACTGCGCTGGCAGGCGGCATTGCTCAGAGTGCCCAGTACGCCGGCAGGAGCCGACATGTTGCCCGTGGGTGAGCCGGCCAGCGACCACTTCACGCTGCCCGCATCCACTTCAGCGATCTGCCCCGTGACCTCTGCGGTGGTTCCAGGGGTCAGCGCTATGTTCTGCGGAAGCAGAGGCTGCACGAATCCCGGATGAACTGCAAGGGTCAGCGACGCGGTGTTCGTCGGATCGCTCTGCAGCTTAGCTTCGATCCGCACTTCAACTGCATCTACTGAAAGCGAGCCGGGCGCGGTGTACGTTCCGGCTGAATCAATATGTCCCTGTCCCAGCGAGGGCGCATTCGTTCCGCCGGCGATCGACCAGATCACGGGTGCCGCTTCCCCCGAGGGCAGGACGGCATGGAGCATGATCTCCCCATTCGTGCCGGCGGACAGGGCCGACGCACTGAGTGCGAAGCTCCCCGTCCCCGCCTGCGCGGGGAAATCGATGCTGCCGCAACCCGCCACGACCACAGCCAGCAGCGCCAGCAAAACACGAGTTAGAGCGGCGCGCGCCATGAGAACCAGACAGAGTTTATCTTAGACGCTGAAAACGTCAAGAACCCCGCGCCGGGGAAAATTGAAAGGAGCGCACACGCGCTCCTTCACAAAAAATCTTAGGGGAGTGGTGAAGGGTTAGGCCGCAATATGCGGATTTTGCTCGCGAGAGGGAACGAGATGCGGTGCAGCCGCGGGCAGCGGAACCAGTTTGACTTCACCTGCGTTGGCGGTCTTCATCCGCCGGATTTCCCAGGCGGTCAGAGGACGCATCTCCTGCGCGGAATAGTAAATTTGCTTTCCGCAGTCCAGGCAGACCTTATAGGTCTCGTCGTTAAGAGTGAACGGACGCGTGACCCTCGAATGACTACAGCCGAACAAAATCTCCGAAAAGAAACTGAGAACCGCACGCAGGCAGCGAAGCAGGATGTTCATAGATATCTGGCGCTCCTTTCATGGTTGTCTTGTTGCGCACTCCCATCTGATGCACATTAGCCCAAAATGTCGCCCTGGAGCAGTAAATTTTAGGTCACCACGAAGTAACCAGCTTGCCAAAATGCGCCGCTCTCTCCATGCGGTCTAATGCTTTTGGATAGTCCGCAAAGCTAAGTACCTCATCCACGACAGGTTTGAGCTGATGGAGGGAGATCGCACGGTTCATTTCTTCGAAGTTCGCACGGGAGCCGACATAAATACCCTGCAGGTGCACCTGGCGGTGCAGGATCAGGGGAATCTCAATGCTTTCTGCCGATTGGGAGAGCACGCCGATCTGCGCGATCGCTCCGCCGATGCCAACAGCGCGCAGCGAGCGCGTAAAGGTTCCCGCGCCTCCAACCTCAACGATGAGATCTGCCCCCCGTCCTCCGGTTTGTTCGATAACCCACTTATCCCATTCAGGTTGAGCGCGATAATTCAATCCCGCATCGAGACCGAGGCTGGATGCCCGGGCGAGTTTTTCATCGCTGCCGGAGGTCCCCAGCACGCGAGCTCCCAATAACTTTGCAAATTGCAGTGCAAAGATGGAAACACCGCCGGTACCCTGAATCAGAACCGTATTGCCGGCCTTCACATTACCGGCGTGAACGACTGCATTCCATGCAGTTACGGCGGCACATGGCAGAGTGGAAGCTTCCTCCCACGACAGATGTTCAGGAATGTGAACCACCCCGTCTTCCCGCAGCACGACATACTCGGCCATCATGCCGTCGATGTCGCCGCCCAGCGCGCCCCGGATCTTCGCCGCATCGGGCGGACCATCGATCCAGTTCTGCATGAAGATGCCGGCCACTCGATCGCCAGGCTTGACTCGCGTTACTCCTTCGCCTACGGCGACAACTTCACCTGCGCCATCGGAGCAGGGGATACGCGGGAGCTGCATTTTTGGGTTGTATTTGCCCAAAGTTACCATCAGGTCACGAAAATTCAGCGAAACAGCATGGACCTGGATCAAAACCTCACCCCGGCGGGGCTGGGGATCGGGGACAGTAGCCAATTCGAGATTCTCAGTACCAAAGGACGGAATGCGCCAAATTTTCATAGATTGACCGATGCTCCTCCAGCAGAGACGGATGCAGCATTCGGTAGCATAGGAGTATGGCCAGAGGATGGGAAAGCAAATCCGTGGAAGACCAGGTCGATCAGCAGGCGCAACGAGATTCGCCGCCGGTGGTTCCCAGGAGCACAGAAGACTCCGCCGACCGCGCGTCGAAACTGCGCGAGCGGCAGGCTCTGGAACTGCAGCGCGAGCGAATTCTCGATGAGCGTACAGCGAGTCCGATTCGCCGCGCGGCGCTGGAAGCCGCGCTCAGCGAGATCGAGAAGAAGCTGACCGCTCTGTAAGACCGGGAAAGGTTCTCACGGTATCAGACGCGCCGCGCCGAATGGGCAGCGAGAGGCGGCTGTCTGCACATCCGTTTGAACTTTTTTATCCGATCCTCTGTATCTAAGATTTTCGATTGAACAGCAGCGAATTTGCCTGATCGATCGTGGTCATCAGCACGTGCGCGATGTTCACGTGTGCCGGCCGTGTAGCTGCCCACACGATTGCATCGGCGACATCGTCGGGAGTCAGCGGCGTCACGCCTTTGTAGACTTTCGCCGCTCTCTCTTTATCGCCGCGAAAGCGCACCTCGCTGAATTCCGTCTCCACCATGCCCGGATCGATGCTGGTCACCCGCACCGGTGTACCCAGCAGGTCTTCGCGCAGTCCGTCATTGATGAGCTTCACAGCAGCCTTGGTTCCGCAGTAAACGGAGCCGCCGGGATAGGCAATTTCCTGCGCTGTGGAACCAATATTGATCACGTGACCGCGCCCGCGCTCCAGCATGCCGGGGACCACGGCGCGCGTAACCCACAGCATGCCCTTGACGTTGGTATCGATCATCTCTTCCCAGTCGTCAGGCTCACTTTTCCACAACTTGTCGAGCCCGCGGCTCAGCCCAGCGTTGTTGACCAGAACGTCGATAGCGCGCCAATCCTCGGGAAGTGCCGCGATCGCTGATTCAACCGCCGTGCGATCCTGCACATCGAGGCGCAGGTTGTGGACTGCGGCCACGCCCGCCTGCTGGAGTTCGGCCCGGATGGTTTCGAGACGCTCCACGCGCCGCGCCGCGAGCAGCAGCCGCGCGCCTTCTGCCGCAAAGGCTCGGGCACACGCCGCACCAATGCCGGCGCTGGCCCCGGTGATGAATACAACACGATTCTTCAGGTCATACATTGGCATAGGCTTATCGTATCGAAGCTCGGCGGGCCGAGCTAAACAGCAGCCAGGCCCCGATGCTGAAGACGCGGCGATCACCGCAGCGCGGTGCCTGTCTCCATCTCTTTTTGCAACTGATAGTAGCCGGCAGCCCAGTCCTGATTCTTCATGCCGGCCTCGATGGCGCGATGGAAATTGGCGAGGAACATATCCGCCAGCGGCGTCGACACCTGCTGCGCATGCGATGCCTCACGAAAAAGGCGGGTGTCCTTTTCGCCAAGGGCGATGGTGCCGCCCGGCTTTTCGGGCGGATGCAGCATGATGCCACCGTACATCTCGTAGAACTTCGACTGAAAGAGCGCGTTGTTGACGGTCTCCAGAAACGTCTCCGGCACGATTCCCAGAGCCTCCGCTGCAATGAAGGCTTCCGTCAGTGACGCAATCATTGCCGTGATCAGGAAATTGCCCGCCAGCTTGAGCCCATGGGCGCTCCACGGATTTTCCGAGACAACGGTGATGCCGCGGCCGAAGCACTCCAGCAGCGAACGAACTTTCTCTACCGGCTCCTTTGCGCCGCCGACAGCGATCCAGAGCTTGCCCTGTTCAGCGATGTGAGGCCGGCCGAAGACTGGGGCGGCGAGGAAATGCTGCCCGCGTGAGGCGTGCTCGTCGGTCAGCCTGCGCGACAAATTCACGCTCAGAGTGCTTAGCGAAACATGGATCGCGCCCTTCGCCATGCCGTCGAGGACCTTGTCCTTGTAGAGGACGTCTTCCAGAGCCGTATCGTCCATGACGACGCTAAAGACCACATCCGCAGCCGCCACGGCCTCCGCCGCCGACGGAGCCACATTTGCGCCCTCATGCACCATCGGCTCGGCGCGCGCGGCGGTGCGGTTCCAGACCGTCAGATCCTTCGCATGCTGCAGCAGCAGGCGTGCAATGGGCGTACCCATCTTGCCGAGGCCCAGGAATGCAATCTTCATCCGCGTCTCCTGAATCATTTAATTTCCCGAATCAATTATCTGTCCTGTCTGATGATGGCGGTCCAGCCTGCGGTTCCTCCGCCGTCTGACGCACTGCTTGCTGTGCTGTGTCGTCCAACTGCAGACCGCGGCTCAGCAACCAATCTGTCATGCACACGGGGGTGTGAATTGAAGAAGTCCTGCTCGGCGCTCGCCCTGCTGGGATTCGGCGCTGCGGTTGCCGGAACTGCCTGGTTCGGCTCGCGGTACAGTCCGAAGGATCCGCGGATACGGGACTGGTACTCGGCGCTGAACAAGCCTGCTTTCAACCCGCCCGATGCCGTTTTTCCCGTGGTCTGGTCGGCGCTCTATGCGCTGATGGCGATCTCCGGATGGCGCGTGTGGCGCAGAGATAATTCGCCGGAGCGCACGCGCGCTCTCGCCTTTTGGGGAGCGCAGCTCGCGACCAACGCCGATTGGACGCGGCTCTTTTTCGGCGAACGCCGTCCCAAACGCGCCCTGGCCGACGTCCTCCTGCTCGAGGCGCTGATCATTCGATACATAACGCTGGCGAGGAAGGTCGATGCTCCGGCCGCCGGATATTTTGTTCCGTATGCTGCGTGGGTCGCCTTCGCCACTCTGCTGAACGCAGAGATTGTACGGCGCAACCCAGCGATTCAATCGCTAAGACAGGGATCAACCTGCCCGATCGGCGTGCCGACTCCGGTTCGTCCGCCCTCGACGAATCGCTCTTTAGCTACCCCGACTTCGACCTGACGCGCTGTCTCACCGGACAGAAAATCCGCCCGGTTCACTCGGTCCGCAATACCCGCATCGGCTCGACAGAAGCCGCTCGCCGCGCCGGCAGATAACAGGCCAGCAGTGCGGCGGCCAGCAGAATCAGCCCCACCGAGCCGAAGGCCGAGACATCCAGCGCCTTCACCCCGAACAGCATGCTTTGCATCGCGCGGCCCACGAAGTACGCCCCGGCCAGGCCCAGCACCAGCCCGATCGCCGCCAGCAGCGCGCCTTCCCGCACCACCAGACCCACCACGCGGTTGCGTGTCGCGCCCAGAGCCATGCGCAGGGCAATCTCATGCGAGCGCTGCGCCACGGAGAATGCCATCACGCCATAGATCCCCAGCACCGCCAGAAACAGCGCCACCACCGCAAAGCTGCTGAACAGGATCAGCGTGAATCGCTCATCGGACAGCGTATCTTCGCGGATCTGGCCCATGGTGTGCGGCTCCGCCAGCGCAATGCCCGGATCCACCGCATGCACCGCCGCCGCAATGCTTCTCTGCATCGACAGCGGATCCTCCGCCGTCCGCACGCCGAAGCCCGCCTGCGGCCACGGGATCTGCCAGTACGGAATCAGAATCTCCCCGCGCACCTCTCGCTGGTCCGCCGCGTGGGTATCGTGATAGACCCCTACGATCTGCCACTCCTGATACGGCCCCAGTTTCTGCTCTCCGGGAATGATCTGCTCCACCAGCACACGCTGGCGCAGCGGGTCCTTGCCTTTCAGAAACTTGTTCACGAACGTCTCATTCACCATGGCCACCTTTACGCTGTTCGCCGTGTCCTCGTCGCCGATTGCGCGGCCCTTCACCAGGTGAATGCCGAACGTTGGCAGATAATCCGGTGTGATCATGCCGAATCCCGCCGCCGGCCGCTGCGAAGGATCCGCGTAGGTCGGCCCGTTCGCGATCAGGAACGGCATGCCGAACCCCGCGCCATACAGTGGATTTCCGGTCATCGCCGCTGCGTGTTCTACCCCCGGGACCGCATCGATGTGCGCCAGGATATCGCGATAATAGGTGGCAATCAGCGAAGGATCCTTCCCGGCCCAGCGCGTCTGCGGCACCGGCAGATAAAACGTCAGTACGTGATCCGTCTTCACGCCCAGGTCCACGCGCGTCAGATTCCAGAAGCTGTGGATCGCCAGCCCCGCTCCCGCCAGCAGCGCCAGCGCCAGCGTGAACTCCCCAATCACCAGCAGCCGGCGCACCCGGTGCTTCGCCACGCTGGTGCCCGTTCGTCCGCCCTCCTTGAGCGTCTCACCCGGATCGACGCGCGACGCATACCACGCCGGCGCGCAGCCCGCCAGCAGTCCAGCCAGTGTGGTCGCGACCAAAGTAAACAGCAGGATGGGAATGTTCAGCCGCAGATTCGCTTCGCTGGGCAGTGTGTTCTCCGGCATCACCGCAATCAGCCCCTGCAGCATGCCGTACCCGACTGCCACGCCGAGCGCGCCGCCAGCCAGCGCCAGCACCAGGCTTTCCGTTAACAGCTGACCGAAGATCGTTCTGCGCCCGGCACCCACCGCGCTGCGTACCGCCAATTCTTTCTGCCGCGTCATGCCGCGCGCCAGCAGCAAATTGGCCACGTTCACACACGCGATCAGCAGCACAAAGCCCACCGCCCCCATCAGCAGCCACAGCATTTGTATCCGCTCTTTGGGCAGAAAATCGTTCTTCAACGGCTCGACATACGAGTCCCACCCCTTGTCGCTCTTTGGGTAGACCTGCGCGATGTGCGCCGTCACTGCGTCCATGTTCTGCTGCGCCTGCTTGACGGTCACACCCGGCTTCAGCCTCCCCATCACCAGCAGCCAGTGAAAATCATGGTTCAGCTGCTCTGGCTTGAACACCAGCGGCACCGTGAGCTGCCCCTGCTGGCGATCGTAGATGCCTGGCTGCTGCACGCCCACCACGGTATACGGTTCCCCATCCAGACGCAGTGTCGTGCCGATAATCTTCCGGTTCGCCCCCAGTTTCACCCACAGCTTGTGCGTCAAAATCACTTCGTGATCGTGGCCTTCGGTTCCCTCTTCGGGCAGGAAGTAGCGCCCCAGAAACAGCGGCTCCCCGACCATCTTCAGCATGCCCGCCGTCGCGGCTGTGGCCTGCAGATACTCCGGTTGATCTTTGGTCGCGATATTGAAACTTTGCCCGGTCCAGGCATTCAGATCCTGGAAGGCCGTGCTCTGCTGTTTCCAGTCCGTGAAATCGCCCGCGGAGACCCCGTTGTGATAGCTCTGAATCTTCGACCACACCATCACCAGCTGATTGGGCTCCGGATAAGGCAGCGGTGCCAGCAACGTCGCATAGTCCACGGTAAAGATTGCCGTGTTGGCGCCGATTCCCAGCGCCAGCGTGAGCAGCACCGTGATCGTGAGTCCGATATTTCTTCCCAGCATCCGCAGGCTGAAGCGGAGATTCTGAAGCAGAGTCTGCATACCCGTTCCTCTCTCGATCTCGAATCCACGGGGCCCGTCGACAACCGCCGGAGCGTCGCCGGTTGGCACGAAGACGCACTCCTCACTCGGTGCGCTCGTACGACCGCGCTGAAAGTGTTACCCACTGTAACATAGCAACGCCGCCTCAGAACACCCGAGTTCTGCCAGCCTGTACGCAGAGATTCGGCTTCAGTTCCCGGCAATATCCCGGAATGTGACGAATGGCCGCCCGCCTAAATGGGCTATTTGTCGTGCATCAGATCCTGCCCGATCTTTGGCTGATCGGCAGTGCCCGTTACCGCAATCGACACCACGGCGCCCGCATCCTTCTTGCGGAAAATCGGCGCCAGCGGTTTCAGCAGTACCGACTTCCATCCCGTCACGGCGTGCGAGATGTTCCGTTCGAGCGCGGCCCTGCCAGTCAGGTCCACTTTGCTGCTCAGCAGATTGAAGGTCCCATGGAGGCGTGCCTGCGCCCCGGGCAAATTGACGTGAATATCCGGAAAATTCGCGATCCCATTCTGGATCGTGGTGTCCGACCATGCATTCGCAGTCACCTCCACCGGATCGTCGGGAGGATCGCCGGCGGATTTTGCCTGCACCCGCGCGCTGAACGCATCCATCTCGGTCTGCTTGTCGGCCTTCACAAAGCGCACATCCTGCACGGAGGCTTTGCCTTTTAGCTGCAGCTTTTGAAGAAACGCTCCCTGCCCGCAGGTGAACTGAGCCGCTGCCTGAAAACTCACCTTGCCCGCCACGGTGGGCGTCTCCTGTTCGATGATCTCCAGCAGATGCTCGAGATCCCCCCGGTTCGTGGACAACTGGACCGCCACCACCCTGGGCGAACCCGTCACCGAGCCGCTCGCATCAATGGTGCTCTCTCCGGTTCTGACCTGCGCGCTCCGGATCTGCACATCGCCATTTGTGCCTGACACGGTTACCTGATACGCCGCATCCAGGTGCGTCCTGTGCGCCGACGCCACGCGAAAATCAGCGCTCGTCGCCTTCCCCGCCACCTGCAGGTTTTCCAGTGTGCCGTGATACTCCCCGTTCGCATCCATATGCCCTTCCAGCCCGCTCACACAGCTCAGATTTCCCCTGAGCAGTGTGAACCGGCCCGACACCTGCGTGGCCCTGAAATGACTGGTTTGAAAAGGCCCCAGCGAGCCGCTGGCCACTAGCGTTCCCTGCGGTTTGGGAATCGCCACCTGCGCATAGAATCCCAGCGGCGAACCGGCCCGCACATTATGGATCTGCAGCGCGGCGAAAGCCAGGTGCAGCGGCGCGTGGCCGCGATCCAGGAAATCGAGCACCGTATTGTCGGCCACAATCGTCTCGACCACCATCTCGTGCTGCGATGGCGACAGCATGCTGCCGTCGAAATCCATCCCCCGTGCCCTGCTCCCCGGCGGCGGAATCTGCACGTGCAGCCCCTGCAGTCGAATCTCATACAGCGTGTGCGGATGGAACATCAGATTGGTCCACGTGCCGGCTACGGTCATACTGTCCATGCTTGCCAGCGGCGGAATCTTCATATCCCCATGGCGGTAAAAGGTCACACCCTCGGCGACAAATCCGGGATGCGGAAAATACGTCCGGTAGTACCGCTTCACCACCACCCTGCTTTCAAACGTGGTCTGAAGCAGCGGCATCACCTGGCGGTAGCGGAACGGCCAGAAATAGAACAGCAGGTCGACGCCAATCAGCACCGCGGCGACAACGAGAAACAGTACGAGTTCAGTGACGTGGAGGCGATGTCTTTGCCAGGAGGGGAATACCGCTCGCATCAGGGGCACTTCCAAATTCATCTGTGCAGATGTTCCTCCGGAATCCCGTGGTTGTACCCGCGCCCAAATGAATTTCGTCCGGCCCCTTCCGGAGGGCGGCGAACCCCTTCTGCCCGATGGATTTGACCCCCTGCTGCGATGCGGCTAGAATGATGAGAATGGCTATGTGCCCCACTCCGGCTGCCTGCTGCGCATGTTGTTGCGCGTTGCGCCGGACTTGTGGGTGAACTTCCCGACTTAGCCTGTTCCCCATCAGCCCGCGCCTCAGCCTGGCGCGGTTTTTATTTGCGGCCTAAACGGAGATTGCCATGGCGGACATCGCTGCACCAAAGGAAACCAAAGCCCAAAGATCCGAACGCCTGAAGCACGAAAAGAATCCCTGGGATGCCATCGAGGAGATCCGTGCCTTCGCCCGCGACGGCCGGTCTTCTATCCCCGAGGAGTGGAACATCTATTTCAAGTGGTGGGGCATTTACACCCAGGGAGATGGCGTCGGGGTTACCGGCGGCAAAGGCGGCGAAGGCAAGGCTACGGAATACTTCATGATGCGCGTCGGCGTTCCCAACGGCATTCTCCGCGCCGACCAGGCCCGTGTCCTCGCCGCCATCGCGCGCCGCCACGGTCGCAATCTCGCCGACATCACCGTGCGCCAGAATATCCAGTACCACTGGCTCACCATCGAGTCGCTGCCCGAAATCATGGAGGCCCTCGACGCTGTCGGCCTCTCCCCGAAAGGTGCGTGCGGCGACGTGGTGCGCAACGTCACCGGCTGTCCTTTGGCCGGCATCGCCCACGATGAGCTCATCGACGCCTCCCCGCTCGCCGTCCAGATTTCCCGCGAGCTGCAGGGCAACAACGACTTCTATAATCTCCCCCGCAAATTCAAAATCTCCGCGACCGGTTGTCCGGTATGGTGCTCCTACCCCGAGATCAACGATATCGGCCTCACCGCGGTCCGCCGCGGCAACGATGTCGGCTATTCCGTGCGCGTAGGCGGCGGGCTCTCCAATGAGCCGCACATCGCGCTGCGCCTCGACGCCTTCATCCGTCCGGACCAGGCGCCGCAGGTAGTCCGCGTCATCACCGAGATATTCCGCGACCAGCAGGGCCTCCGCGAAAGCCGCGATCGTGCCCGTCTCAAATACCTCTTCATGAAAGAAGGCTGGACCGCCGACCGTTTCCTCGACGAGGTCCACAGCCGTCTCGGCTACCACCTCGATCCCGGCGTTCAGGAGGAGGTCCCCGACGACATCCTGCGTGATCACGCCGGCATTCACCCGCAGAAGCAGCCTGGCCTCAGCTACGTCGGAGCCAGCGTCCTGCGCGGCCGTCTAACCGGCGACCAGTTCGCCGCGGCCGCCGAGCTCGCCGAACGCTTTGGCAGCGAAGGACGCGGTGAGCTCCGCCTCACCGTCATGCAGAACCTGATTCTCCTGAACGTTCCCACCGCGCGCGCCGGCGAACTGGCTCGGGAACTGGAGCAGATCGGATTGCGCGTCGAAGGCTCGGCTTTCTGGCGCGGCGGCATCGCCTGCACCGGGACCGAGTTCTGCAAGCTGGCTATCACTGAGACTAAGGGCTTCCTTCGCTGGCTCGTCGAGGAGATGGAAGAGCGCCTGCCGCAGTTCGATCAGCAACTGCGCCTGCATGTCACCGGCTGTCCTAACAGCTGCGGCCAGCACTGGATCGCCGACATCGGTCTCGAAGGCAAGAAGATCAAGCACGAAGGCAAACTCACCGACGCGTTTTACTTCTGCGTCGGCGGCTCGGTCGGCAAGCACGCCGGAACGGCACGCCCCGTCGGGTATCGCACCCCTGCGCACCTCGTTCCCGAAGCCATCGAGCGGCTGCTGCTCAAATACCTCGCCGAGCGAACAACGGACGAGAATCTGCGCGCCTGGTTCGCGCGCAACACCGATGCCGATCTGCGTGCCGCACTGGCCGGCGAGAACCTGGCCCCGGTCGACCGCGACCTGCCCTCCGGCCCGGTTCCGGTTGCAGTCGGAGGTTGAGGAAAGTCCCATGAGCCTGCTGCCCATCTTTCTTCGCCTCGAACGCCGCCCCTGCCTGGTCGTAGGCGCGGGCACTGTGGCGCTGGCCAAAATCGAGAGTCTCCTGGCCGCAGGTGCTTCCATCGCCGTCGTCGCTCCCGTGGCCGTTCCCCGCATTCGCGAGCTGGCCCACCAGGGACAGCTCACCTGGCACCAGCGTCTGTTCGCGCCTTCCGATCTCGACGCCATCTTTGTCGTTATCGCCGCTACGAACTCGAGCGGCGTCAACCACGCCGTCTACGAAGAAGCCCTGCGCCGCAACGTGCTCTGCAATGCCGTCGACGATCCCCCCAACTGCGACTTCTACTTTGGCTCGGTAGTCGTGCGCGGCGACCTGCAAATCGCCATCTCTACGGCGGGCGAAAGCCCTGCTCTCGCCCAGCGGCTGCGCCGCGAAATCGACGCGCAGCTGCCCACCGACCTCGGTCCGTGGCTTGCCGAACTCGGGAGCCTTCGCCGCGAGATTCGTGCTGCTGCGCCTGTGGGAGAAGCCCGCAACCTGCTGCTGCACGAGCTGGCCCAGCGTCCCTTGTGCAGCTCGCCCTCCTGCCCCACGCGGCAATTCGCCCAGGACCAAATCGCCGCCCTGCTGCAATCCGAGGTGCGCGCGTGACGGCTGCGCTCCCTGGAACCGTGTATCTGGTTGGCGCCGGACCCGGCGATCCCGAGTTGCTGACTCTGAAGGCTGTGCGCCTGCTCGCCAGCGCCGACATCGTCCTCCACGACGATCTGGTACCCGCCGCGGTGCTGGAACACGCCGCGCGTGCCCTCATCATCAATGTCGGCAAGCGCTGCGGCCGCAAGAACATCTCGCAGGAACAGATCGATGCCATGATGGTCGACTATGCGCGTCGCGGGCTCTCTGTCATCCGTCTCAAAGCTGGCGATCCGCTGGTCTTTGGCCGCGCCGGCGAAGAGATGGATGCGCTTCGTGCCGCCGATCTTCCCTTCGAAGTCGTGCCAGGAATTACCGCGGCCTTCGCCGCCGCCGCTGCTCTCCAGCGCCCGCTCACCGACCGCCGCAGCGCATCGAGCATCAGCTTTTCCTCCGGCCATCATGCGCCCGGATCGCCGCTGCCCCCTGCCTCTCTTGCCGGCGCCACGCGCGTCATTTACATGCCCGGCCGCAGTCTTGATGCCGTCGCCGCCCAGTTACGAAACGAAGGGCTTCCGTCAGATCTGCCCTGCGTTGTCGTCTCCCGCGCCGCCCAGCCCGATCAGCACATCCAGCGCACCACGCTGGTCGAACTGGACCGCATCGCGCCCGGCCCCGCGCCCGCAATCCTGCTCGTCGGTGAGACCCTCCGCGATACAACCGCCGATCAGCCCGACTGGCTCGCTGAATCTGACATCCCTGTCGATCTGGAATCGCAGCCGCGACAACTTTGAATCTTGGGAAAACTACGGCGTTAGTGCGGCACCAGCTCCAGTGAGTATTCAAAGTCATACAAATGTTGCCCGCCCTCGATCCGGATCGTCATCGAGCCGGTAAGCCCGCTGAGATTACCGGTCCCGGAGTCGGGCACGACGATGACGTTCAACTGTGGCACTCCTCGATTCATCGTCGCATTATGCTGCAGGACGAAACTGCCGCTCTGGCCCTGCAGAGTTCCTGTTATGCGTTCCAGCGCCACATAGCCGCCCGAACCGATCTCCCGGTTCAGCAGGCTCAGCATTTCACCCTGGCTGGTCGCTTCCAGATCGCCGTGGAACTGCTTGTCAAGGGACATGCGCCCCAGGTCCGCTGCTTCCGCCTGAGGGTTATCTGGCTTTTGGACCGCCATTTTCACTTCGAAGCTGCCGGTTGCGTGCTGGCTCACGTTCTTGTTTCCTCCCCAGGCAGAATCCAATGGATCCCGGCCGCTGTCAACCGCGCCCAAATCCCACAACCGTCATGCCGTTGAATTCATTGACCCTGAGCTCCCGCCTGTACCCCAAACATGCTCTTCCCAGCCGGGATGCGATAGACTGGCACCTCGACTGAAGGAGGAAGGACGCCTGCTACCTGCCGGCAGACCAGCGCATCGTCTGCAGGTTGTAGCAGCATCCAAACCAGTCATGACACGGTTTGGCACGATTACCTTACCCACAATCTTTTTGGCGCTCGCCGTCGCGGGCTGCCACAGCAATCAGAATGCAAACCCGAGTCAGGACCAAAGCCAAACCCCGGCCGCTACGACACCGACGGCGGACAACGGTACACAGACGGCGGACAACGGCGATCCGGCTTCCGTTAACCTGGCTCCGGCCAGCAATACCACAGAGACGGGGACCGGTAGCGATCAGAACCCGCCCGCTCCGCCCGCGGATGAGAGCGCACAATCCGGATCCACTTCGAGCGGGAGTGCAGAGAGTGCAGAGCTGCCCCCACCTCCGGCCGACGATGGCCAAACCGACGTCGCTGCAGCTCCCGACCCGCCGCCCGCCTTGCCTGATTACGAGCAGCCTGAAGCTCCCGGACCTGACTACCTCTGGACGCCTGGTTACTGGGCCTATGCACCCCAGGGATATTACTTTGTTCCCGGAGCATGGGTCGTCGCTCCCTACGTCGGCGCGCTGTGGACCCCGGGCTACTGGGGCTTCTACCAGAGCCGCTACCACTGGTACCACGGCTACTGGGGACCGCACATCGGCTATTACGGCGGCGTGAACTACGGCTTCGGCTACGGCGGTCGCGGCTACGAGGGCGGTTACTGGCGGAATAACGGCTTCTACTACAACACGACGGTGAACCGGATCAACACCACCGTGATTCACAACGTGTACAACTATCGAATCGTCAACAACTACAACACCACCCGCGTGGCCTACGTTGGCGGCCACGGCGGACTGGCCTATCGCCCCACGCCTTCGCAAATTGTGGCCATGCATGAAACGCACGTTGCCGTGCTGCCTGCCCAGCGCCAGCTCGTCCACGTCGCCATGCAAAACCACGCACAGTTCGCGAGCGTAAACCATGGCCGTCCGCAATTGATTGTCGAAAGCCGGCCCCTCAATACCGGACGCCCGGCTCCGCCGCCTGCATATGTGCATGTCGCCAGCGGCCCTGCCCCCGGGGCGCACGCTGAACCGGGTCGCCCCGCCGTTGAGGCGCGTCCGGAAGCTCGGCCGGAAGCACGTCCTGAAGCGCGACCGGCAGCACACACCGAAGCACGTCCCGCAGCTCGACCTGAGGCGCGGCCGGCAGCACGGCCAGAGGCGCAGCGTCCTGAAACAAGGCCTGAGGCTCGTCCCGCCGCGCGTCCCGAAGCCAGGCCGCAGCCCGAAGCCCGCCCCGCTCCGCAGCAGAGGCAGGTCGAACCCAGGCCCGAGTCGCGGCCTGAGTCGCACCCTGCGCCGCGGCCCGAGGCCAGACCCCAGCCCAGGCCGGAGTCACGCCCGCAGCAACAGCCCAGGAAGCCTGAAGAGAGTCACCCTCAGTAGTCGCAGCGAGTCAGGCTGCTCGTCCGGGATTCATCTCCGTCTGGGCGAGCAGCTCTCGCAATCGAAACGCGCGGTCCAGCTGACTTTCCACCAGCAGACGCTGGCGGCGGCGATGGTCCGGATCTTCGATCAGCGCCAGAACCCTTTCGTCTCGCGCTGCCCCTTCTTCCAGCGCCACAATGGCCGATTCCAGCGTGAGCCGAAACCGTGCGCTGATGCGAAGAGGCTCCATTGGGTTGAACTGTCGCATTTTTCTCAAATCCGGACCTCAAGTTTTTCCTACGACTGCCGATTCTAGCCTCAGGAAAGTACACGCGGCGTAACAACCTCGCCGCAGGATTCAGGTTTCTTCCCGCGGCGTGCTGCATTTCGAGACACAGACTTCAACTCCAGCTATTTCCCTTCACAGTTCTCTCGATTTGTTCCTCACCCCTTCAACGGCCCGCGCCACAAACTGCTCCAGCGGCATCGATCCCTGATCGCCCTTGCCCCGCGTCCGTACACTTACCGCCTCGCTGGCTTCTTCCTTATCGCCCATCACCAGCACATACGGAACCTTCTGCAGCGTGAAGTCGCGGATTTTCGCGTTCATCTTCTCGTTGCGGTGGTCGACTTCCACACGGAATCCCGCTTCCAGCAGCGCTGCATGCACCTTCCCCGCGTAACCGTGATGCCGCTCGCTGATCGGCACCAGCCCCATCTGCACCGGAGCCAGCCACAGCGGAAATGCCCCCGCATACAGCTCGATCAGATACGAGATCATGCGCTCCATCGTGCTCACGATCGCTCGATGGATCATCACCGGCCGCGGCTGCGTTCCATCAGCTGCCGTGTACTTCAGTCCGAACTGGCTGGGCAGATGGAAATCCAGCTGCACCGTCGAGTACGTCTCCTCGTGCCCCATCACATCGGCCAGCTGGATATCCAGCTTCGGCCCGTAGAACGCCGCATCGCCCTTGCTCTCGCGGTACTGAAGCCCCAGCGCGTTCATCGCGTCGCGCAGCTCTCGCTCGCCCAGTTCCCACATCGCGTCGTTGTCAACGTACTTCTCCTTGTTCGCCGGATCGCGCAGCGACAATCGGTAGCTGTACTTTGTGATCCCGAGGTCGCGATAGGCGCGCTCCACCAGCTTCATCACGCCCGAGAACTCTTCCTTGATCTGATCGGGCGTGCAGAAAATGTGCGCGTCGTTGAGCGTCATGCAGCGCACGCGGCTCAGCCCGCTCACCACACCCGATCGCTCGTAGCGATACATCGTGCCCAGCTCTGCCAGCCGCACCGGCAGATCGCGATAGCTGCGCAGCTTCGATTCGTAAATCAGAATGTGATGCGGACAATTCATCGGCCGCAGCACCAGCTGCTCGGTCTTCATATCCATGGGCGGGAACATGTCTTCGTGATAATGCGCCCAGTGCCCCGAGCGGACGTACAGATCCACCTTCGCCAGACTCGGCGTGTACACATGCTCGTACCCCAGCTGGCGCTCGAGTCCCAGGATATACTCCTCCAGCAGCCGCCGGATCGTCGCCCCCTTCGGCAGCCACAGTGGCAGCCCGGAGCCCACTTCCTCGCTCACGGTAAACAGCTCCAGCTCCTTGCCCAGCCGCCGGTGGTCGCGGCGCTTCGCATCTTCGATGCGCTCCAGGTACTCGTCGAGATCCTTCTTTGAGAAAAACGCCGTCCCGTAAATGCGCTGCAGCTGCGGATTCTTCTCGTCGCCCAGCCAGTACGCGCCCGACAGGCTCATCACCTTGAACGCCTTCACCCGCCCCGTCGACGGCACATGCGGCCCGCGGCAAAAATCGACAAACCTGCCATTGCGATAGAGCGAAATCGCCTCGCCGTCATGCGTGAACTTCTCGACGAAGTGGACCTTCATGAAGTCGTTGCCGACACGAAATTTCTCCAGGCCCTCTTCCCTCGGCTCAAACTCGCGGACGAACTTTTCATCGCGCGCGACGACTTCGGCCATGCGTCCTTCGATCAGTTTCAGATCCTCAGGCGTAAATGGTGTCGGCCGCCAGAAGTCATAGAAGAAGCCCGCATCCGTCGCCGGACCATGCCCCAGCTTCGTCTCCGGAAACAGCTCCAGCACCGCCGTCGCCAGCACGTGCGCGGCAGAGTGCCGCAGCACCTTCAGCGCAGCCGGGTCTTTCTCCGTCACCAACTGCATCCCAACATCGTCGTTCAGAGGCGTGCTGAGATCCACCAGCCGCTCGGCGTGCGTGTCTTCTGCGGTATACATCGCGGCCTCGCCGCTGTCGCCGGTATCGGAGGCCACCGTTGCGGCCTCAAGCGGACGGATGCGCGCCACCAGGGCAGCCTGGGCCAGGCGCGGCGAAATGCTTTCGGCAATCTGAAAAGGCGTCGTGCCCGCAGGGACCTGCCGAACCGATCCATCGGGTAGCTGAACCTGAATCGAACTCATATCAGCAGGGTAAAGGGTTTAGCGCGCAGGGTACAGATCACCAACAGAAATCCCACCGCCCCGCCTGCGCCGACCTGCAGCCCCGCTACTTCAGCCCGACATGCGCATCCACCTGCATCGACGATGGGTCGGTAAAGGGCGCATACGTCTCGAAGTCCGTCTGATAAGCTCGCGTGCCACCCATTTGCGCCGGCGTCATCCGCGCAATGCGCTGCCACAGCGCCGGGATCACATCTTCCGGGGGGCCCTGCGCCGAGGAAACCACGGCATAGCGCCCCGCCTGAATGGTCCGCACCACATCGCCATCCGGAACCTTATCCGCCGCGCTCACCCGCACCCCCAGCGTGTAGTCGTAATCGCCGGTATTGTCGCTGGCGTAGTTGCTGTAGACCACCACCATCCCATCGCCAACCCGGTTGGGAATCTGATCCAGCGCGTTGCCCCCCATGGCGCGTTCCCATAGCTGCGGAATCTTGCCTTGCCCACCGGCTTCCGTCTCGTTATTGGTGCGCACCGTCAGGCCCACTACCGTAAAGCTGTCCTGGTGATCCACCTTCACTGCGGCGGCAGTCGTCGCAGACGGAGCCGCTGCCGAAGGAGGAGACGGAGTGGGCGTGGTCTGCGCCAGCAGGACAGGCACAATCGCCAAAACGGGCAGCAGAGCGACTTTCGGCGCAGCGGTTCGCATAGCAGAGGAGTATACGCAGCCTTACAACCCTGAGCTCATGAATCCGGAGACTGTCACAAGCTGGCGTCCTCCAGATGCCATCGATGGTTTTGTCATCCGCAGTCATTGCCGGCCTATGGCTCCCTCCACATCCCCCGTTCGTGGCATGGTTCCCGTTAAAGATTTGAGTGCCCGCGTGCCGCCGCACGGTTAAGATGAAGGCAATTCAAAGCAATGACAGGCTCAATCAGCAGAGGCGAGAGCAGAGGTTGGGTGTGCGCCATCGCGGCGTTGTGCATCGCCGTCCTCACCGGCTGCCAGTCGGTGCAGGGAACCTCGCCCGTCACCATGGTGCGCGTCATCGACGCCTCCTATAACGCTCCGCCGCTCGGCATTACCGTCGGCCAGACAGCGATCGCCGCCAACATCGCCGGCCAGACCATCACCCATTACGCATTTCTGGCGCCAGGCCCATCGACGGCCTATATCTATCCACCTGAAAGTAAAACCCCCAGCGCTTCGGCTACCGGCCAATTCCTGGCCTCTCAGGAGCATTCCGTCTACATCACAGATTCAGGCGCCGGCTATACCGCTACTGTCCTCACCGATCAGGCAGCAGCGCCACCCACGGGCTACATTTCCGTACGCTTCCTGCAGCAGGCCATCGCCACCGGAGCCGTCGACGTCTATTTCGTTCCCAGCGGCGACACCCTGTCTCAAGCCAAGCCGGTGCTGAGCAATCTCACCGTCGGCTCCATTACTGATTACATCAACATCGCCGCAGGAACCTATTCGGTCGTCATCACCCCCACCGGAGTTGCCACCGCCTCCTACACCGGCACCAGCGTTCAATTCACGGCCGGACAGGTCCGCACCATGCTCATCATGGACGCGCAGCTGACCACCAACCCACCCGTCAACGTCATCTTTGGCGACGATCTGAACTAACGGTCCGCTTCCAGCGTTTGCCCTCGGCGACCTGCGAGCCCGCGTCCTCGCACCGAGCCGCGTGTATACTCACCCGAGTTCAGGATTTGTCGTGCTGACCCGGCGCTCTTTCCTCCAATCCACACTCCTGCTCTCTGCAGGAGCCGCGCGCGGCTTCCGCGCGCTTGCCCAACTGCCAGCTTCTTCGCTGCACGTCCTGCCCAACGCCCCCGTTGCCTCGGTGCCGGACAACTTCATCGGTCTCGGCTACGAAATGTCCTCGGTGGCCCAGCCGAATCTGTTCAGTGACCAAAACGCCAAATACGTGCAGCTGGTGCGCAACCTGGGCATACAAGGCGTCGTCCGCCTGGGCGGGATCGTCTCCGACTACACCCGTTACGTTCCCAACGGCCCCAGTCGCAACGAGCCCAAAGACACTGTTATCTCCCGCGCCGATCTCGGGCGGTTGCGCGGTTTCCTCGAGGCAACGGGCTGGACTGCCATCTGGAGCGTGAACTTTGGAAGCGGTACTCTCGATGACGCGATCGCCGAAGCCAGTGCTGTTCAACAGGTTCTGGGAGCGAAGTTGGCCGCCGTTGAGCTCGGCAACGAGGTTGAGAACTACGGGCGCGGAGCCTCGCCCTTCCGCACGCCGCCTTACGATTTCTCCAGCTACCTCGCCGAGTACCGCACCTGGCATCGCGCACTGCTGGCGGCTATTCCCAGACTTCGCTTCGCAGCTCCCGATACTGCGAGCTCTGTCGAGTGGGTGGAAGAGATGGCTGCCGATGCGCCTGGCGACGTCCAGTTGCTCACCACCCACTACTACCGCGGCGACCAGCGCAAAGGCACACTCGACCAACTGGCGCATCCCGACCCGCAACTCGCAGCCAAACTCGACCGGCTCCGCCAGGCATCGCACAGCAGCGGCATTCCCTGGCGCATGTGCGAGACGAATTCCTTCTTCGGCGGCGGCCGTCCAGGCCTGAGCGACACCTTCGCCGGGGCGCTGTGGACGTTGAACTACCTCCTGCTGCTCGCGCAGTCCGGCTGTGCCGGCGTAAACATCGAAACCGGCTATAACCAGCTCGGCTTCATGAGCTCCTATTCCCCCATCCGCGCCGACTTCGCAGGCAGCATCGACGTGGGCCCCCCGTATTACGGCATGCTGGCCTTCGCCGCAGCCGGAGTCCCCGGTGCTTCTATGCTTCCCATTAAGCTCGACGGACCGGATCCGGATCCAGCCGTCTACGCCATTGGCCAACCCAGCCGCGTGCAGGCATTGGTGATCATCAACTGGAACGAATCATCGCCGCGCAGTGTTTCTCTCGCCGGTCTCGGCCTCGACGCGAGAGACGTACCCAGCATGCGGGTACTCCGCCTTACGGCGCCCTCTCTCCTCAGCCAAAGTCAAGTCAGGCTCGGTGATGCTGCAGTCGATGCCAGCGGTCATTGGCAGCCCGTCTCGCGCGAGCGGCTCCGCGCCGGCCTGGTCGTGGTTGCGCCGGCCAGCGCGGTCATCCTCTCTCAACGCGAGTTCCACCTGCCCTGAACCTGCGTCATCCCTCTGAGCTTCTATCGACCGAAAGCCCCGAACAGCGCTTCGCAACAATCCGCATCGAGCCGGTGCGGCATCTCGCGCGACATGATCTCCACCGCCTGTTCGTGCTGCAACCCCGGGCGATACGGCCGGTCCTCGGTCAGAGCGCCATATACATCGGCCACCGCGATGATGCGCGCTTCCATCGGAATGTGCTCCGCCGTCAGCCGGTCGGGATACCCGGTTCCGTCCAGCCGCTCGTGATGCGCCCCGGCAACCATCGCCAAGGCTCCAAATGGCCCGATGTGCGACAGGATTCTCCGTGTCAGGCCCGGATGCTCGTGCACCACGTGCCATTCTTCAGCATCCAGCGTTCCAGGCTTATCGAGAATCGAATTTGGAACCCGCAGCTTTCCGATATCGTGCAGCAGAGCCGCGCGATTCACGATCCGCACCCGCTCGTCGCTCAGCCCCAGTTCATGTGCGATGGCAATGGCCGCATTCGTAACACCCATCGAATGCCGATACGTGAACGAAGACTTGGCGTCCACCACATCCGCAAATGCCTCGCAGATCAGGTCGATATCCGAGGCCTCCAGCCGATTAACGTCATCCGGGGCCAGATCCAGAACCATCCTGCGCGTCTCGCTCTCCGGAGTATCGGGAAAAGCTCCCGGCCACAGCTTCCCTTTGCAATGCAGCCAGTCGGCAATCCACACCAGTTTCGGATCGAACCAGCGTCCGCTGCGCTCGTGCAGCGCATGCAGCGCCTCGAGCGTGCCGTGCTTTGTGGCAAACACATCCAGATGCTGGGCAATCGAAAGAATCCGCGATGCCAGTGGAATATCCGTCCCCGCCCGCCGTTCCGGATAGCCGCTGCCGTCCCAATGCTCGTCCAGCCCCCGCACCGCCTCAGCCGCATATTCCCCGAGGCTAAGCTTGCGCAGGATCTGCGCGCCGCGGTCGCAGCGCAGCGTAATCATCTCTTCGTTGTTGCGGTGCTGGGTCAGCCCGATGCGCAGAATGCCGGCCGCTCGTTTAGCTGCATTCGCGCCGGGGTGGACCGTTCCCCACAGCAGCCGCAGCGTCGAGCCTCGCGGCCGGCTGGGACGCGTCCAGTCCTCCAGCTTCACCCCTGCCTTCACACGCCGCTCATCACCGCCGCCGATAATCTCGCACAGCCGCGCCGCATTGCTGCTGCAGCCGACATCCTTGAGCAGCAGCGAATAATACAGGCTTACCATCCGTTCGGCGGGAAATCCGAACTCCTGGGCCAGCCGCATCCCCAGCAGACAGCTGCGCAGGGCATGCCCCGGCACGGCTCCCTCAGTCAGATCCAGCGCAAACGATAAGGCGGAGAGAATCTCCGCCAGAGATAGGTGCGCTTCGCGTTCTCTCGACGCTGTTCTGCGAAATTCCAGAACTCGCCCTGCCACAGCAGTCGCCACTTGCTCCCCCTTGCAAAGCCCGTGGAGCGCAACTTAACAAAGTGGGACCACCAAAGGAACTCCCACGAAGGTGGAGTTCGGTGAAACCAATGTAAGACAAAGGGGCAGAGCCAGCGAATGTTACTGCGGTTACCCCTGAGGATCGGCGCGCCAGCCGCGGGCCCCGCAACCATCACCTTTGCGACTATCGACAGGCCAGCTCAAAAGAAAGATAAGCTCCCCATTACCCTTTCGCCACGCTCTCTTCCGCAGCGGTTAGGGACGCCACTGGTTCCGCGCTCGCCGCTTCCAGCTCCAGCAGCTTCTCCTTGCGCTGGACGCCCCAGCGGTAGCCCGTCAGCTTGCCATTGCTGCCAATCACCCGATGGCATGGCACCACCACCGCGACCGGATTCGTAGCGCACGCACGTGCCACAGCCCGCACCGCAGTCGGCCGTCCCAGCTCCCGAGCCAGCTGCGCATAGCTGCGCGTCTCGCCCCGCGGAATCCGCCGCAGCGCCTCCCACACCCTCATCTGAAATGCCGTCGCCCGCAAATCCAGCGGCAAATCCAGCGCTGCCGGATGCTCCGTAAACTGCGAAAGCACCTTCGCCAGCATGGATGCGAGCCCCGATTCAGGGGCAATCTCCGCCACCGGAAACTGCGCCCGCAGCTGCCTTAGCAGCTGCTCATCGTTGTCTCCCAGGATCACGGCACAGAGTCCCCGCTCCGTCGCCCCGATCAGCAGCCTGTCCAGGGGCGCTTCACCCTGCGTCCCGCGGCCCCACTGCGGCGTTCCAATCGCGTATCCGATCCGGACGCCCTTTCCCCCGGCTCGATAGTCCCCCGGAGCCATGCCCAGCTGGGTATTCTCGTACGCGCGTCCCGGCCCCGAGTAGCCCGCCTCGTAGATGGCATCCGTCACCCGCGCTGTCCCCGCAGTCAGTTCTCGCCGGAACGAAGCCGCGCGCTTCTGCCGCTGGTACTGCGCCGGAGTCACCCCCAGCACTCGTTTAAACGTGCGCTCAATCGTGAACGGACTTCGCCCCGTCACCCGGCCCAGTTCCTGCAGCGTTACCTGCCGGTCGCGCTGCAGGCTGGCCGAAATCGCCTGCACCAATCCGGCGTCCACATGCCGCATCTGCGGGCGGCAACGCCGGCACGGCCGATACCCGGCATGCATCGCCGATGCCGGATCGGGAAAGAATTGAACATTGGCGCGCGCCGGTCGCCGGCTCGGGCAGGTGGGCCGGCAAAAAACGCCGGTTGTCGTGACGGCATAGACCAGTTCCCGGTCGGCAGCGGGATCGCGGGCCAGAACGGCGGCCCAGGCCTGATCATCGGTCAGCATAGCGGCTGTGCTCATGGTACTCTCGGTAACCTCCGGAGTTGAGCATCGCAATTCCTCCGTCACCGCACACTCCGCAAATTGCGGGCAAAGTTCCACCCCGACCCGGCATCCAGTGAGGAAGGAGGACGACCATGAGCGCGATCAGGAATCAGCTACGGGTGAAAGGGCAGCCTAAACAGAAGGTTCCCGGCCAGTTCAACAACGCCATGGAGCCACAGCAGGCGCAGATGGCCAGCGGCAACAAAGGCCTCGCCGACGATTCCGGCAAGCCCGCGCAGACGAAGAAGCCAATGGGGAAAAAGAAGGCCAGCTGACCGTGTGCCTCACTATCGCCACCACCCTGCCGGAAAGATGCTGTGCAAGTCGGCGCGAAACAAGGTAAAGACAAGGATTACGGCGGCAAGGATCGCGATACCCAGTACCTGCCGCCGCGCCATCGGAGCTTACTCATCTCCGGGACGAATGTTGTAAAGGAACTTAAAGCGTAACTCCAGGAATGGACCTTTAAACGCTTTCGGAATGGGCGGATAAGGGGCAGCACCGGTGATCCCGGCCCACGCCGCTCGATCCAGAGCCACATCGCCCGACGGCCCCTCCAGAGCCATGTCTTTCACAGTGCCATCCGGAAAAATCTTGAAGCGGATCATCACGATGCCTTGCTTGTCGAGCGGCGGCCGTGCCGATTCCGGAATGATCGGATACCACGCCCGTTTTGTATCCCAGATCACACGCTGAATATAGGGGCCGTAGTCCCAGCCCATCGTGTCGCTCAGCACGTCCACAGCGCTGTTGAGCCCCTGGTGCTGCGAAGGCAGCCCCTGTCCGTCGTCGCCGCCGTACTGCCCGCCCCCTCCGCGCATCGCCTGGCGCATGGCCTGCTGCATCTGCTCATTCGGATTAGCGGCGCCGGCATTAAAGCTCGGCTGCGGCGCGGTCGGCGGTGCCTCCAGCTTGGCCTGATTATTCTGCGGCAGAGGCTGCGCCGGCGGGGTGGGTGCCCGCTGTTGAGCCACCTGTGGCTGCGGCGGCGCCGGAATGTTCGGCATCTGCGCTTGCTGGGTCGGCGGCGCTGGCTCGACCTTTGGCGGCCCGGCACGGCGCATCGCCTGCAGCTGTTCCAGCGTCTTCCTGTCCAGCGTCGGATGCGGCGTCTGTGCCACCCGGTCCCTGTCCGAAAGCACATTGTTCGGCTTCGGCTTGATTTGCTTCAGTGCATCCGGCGGCAGATCCAGAAACGTCAGATCCTTCTGCCGCTGCTTCATAATCACCGAGGGATCGACCACCCGCACGTGATAGATATACTTTGGCCCATACAGCAAATACCACGCCACCAGCATGTGAATGATCAGCGCGATCCACAGCTTCTCGCGCAGGCTCACCCAGTTGCGGCTGCCCTCCAGTTCGTCGATGACGTGCAGCAGATCGGTGTGGTCGTAGGTCTCGTAGCGGCTGCGTCGAAACGCAGCCACCGCACCGTTGCCATCGGACCCGTTCGAGGAGGATGAAGACGAGGTGTCCTCGGGTGAACCGGCTGAAGAAGTCTCGGGTGAAGACTCGCCCTCCGGCTCATCCAGCTGAGGGCTGATTGGTGTCAGACGAATCGGCATTCCTCGGTAACTTCGGGTTAAGCGCGGCTCAACGGAACGCCACGGATACTTCTAACCATTTTCTCATCAAATCGGTAAAACCACGGCAGTTTGTACAATCGAATGCGTGACTGGTAACCAGAACCAAACGGGCGGGATCGCGCCAGCGAAACCTCACGACCAACCCCGAAAATCCCCGCTGACTGCAGCCGTCATCACCGTAAGCGACTCCTGCTCCCAGGGTGTTCGCGAGGATCGGTCCGGGCCCGCAGTCGCCCGCGAGCTGGAGGCAAACGGCTTCCTCGCGGCGCTTCGCGTCACCGTACCAGACGAGCCAGCCGCCATTCAGGACTCATTGCGGCGTGCCTGCTCTGCCGCCAGGCTGGTCGTCACCACCGGCGGAACCGGCATCAGCCAGCGGGATGTCACCCCGGAGGCGACCCGTGCGGTCTGCGATCGGCTGCTGGAAGGCATTCCCGAGCTGATGCGTGCCGAGGGCCGCCGCGAAACTCCTCTGGCCACCCTCAGCCGTGGTGTCTGTGGAACGCGGGGCACCAGCCTGATCCTGAATCTGCCCGGCAGCCCCTCCGGCGCCCTTGGTTCCCTGCGCGCCGCCCTCCCCGTCCTGCCGCATGCCCTGGAGTTGCTGGAGGGCAAGACCGAGCACGCATCGGACCAGCGCGCCGCCTCTCCGCACAAGCACGCGTCGCAATAAGAGAAAGGTCGACCTGCCTGAAATCTCTCTTCCTTAAATTCAACCGGTTTGTCCAGCACTTTCTTATCCCGCTGGGCCCCTGGGGTGTTCTCTTAGGCTCATTTATCGATTCCTCCTCTATTCCCATTCCCATCGATGTCCTGATGGCCGTGTGGGCCTGGAATGATCGCGCCCACTTCTACGTCTACGCACTGCTCGCCGCCGTTGGATCGACCCTCGGCGGTCTCGTTCCCTTCTTCCTCGGCCGTGCCGGCGGCGAATTGTTCCTCCTGCGCCGCATCAATCGCGCCCGCTTCGAGCGCCTCCGTGATCAGTTCGAAAAGCAGGAATTCCTGGCTGTCATGATCCCCTCCATGCTGCCTCCGCCCACCACGTGGAAGCTCTTCGTCTTCGGCGCCGGCGTCTTCGAGATGCGCACCGCCAGTTTCATGCTTGCCGTCTTCATCGGCCGCTGCATCCGCTTCGGCATCGAAACCGCCCTGGTCGTGAAATACGGACCGCAGATCGTCACCGTCATGGCCGACCTGGCCAAACGCCACCTGGCGCTGACCCTTCTCGCCCTCGCCCTCATCTTTGGCAGCCTGGGGTGGTACGTGTGGCGTAAGCTGCGAGACAAAGGGGACAATGCGAACGCTATAGGCGCCTGATCATCAATACGGCTGATTCTTCCAGATCAACGGCACAAAATACTGCGCCAGAAACCACGAGAGCAGAAACAGCACCGCCGTCAGCCCCACCGTCCAGAAGAACAGCTGCACCGGCAGCGTTTGTGTCAAACGCGGCGTAGGTTCAGGATCGAATTTGCGATCCGGAATCTCGAAAATCAGCCCGCTTGCGAAGCACACGCTCGCCGCGAGCCCCGTCATGCCCACAGCGTCCAGCAAGCGATCCCCCCAGCCGCTGCCCGGCACAAAAAACGCGTGCCCCAGCAGCGCGATCAGCGACAGAATGCTCCCAGCCAGCGCTGCGAACTTGGCGATCTGGACCATACGGGCCGCCCTGACTCCCCAGCCTGTCAGGCTCCGGACCTATCCGTGGATGCCTTTCAGCGCCGGATAGACGCGCCGATAGCCTGCATACCCCTCAGCATAACGCTGAACCCTCCCGGCCTCGGGATGAATGGTTTCGGCCACCGTAATTCCGGAGGCGCACGCCGCCTTCAGATTGGGCCAGCCGCCCGCGCCCACGCCCGCCATCAGCGCCGCACCAAACGCGCCCCCCTCCTCCGCCGTCAGCCGCTCGCAGGGATAGCCATACACTGCTGCCTGAATCTCACGCCACAGCGGACCGCGCGCACCGCCACCGCCCAGCCGTACGCCGCTCACCGGAATGCCCAGTTCCGCAAACAGCGTGAACGTATCCTTCAGTGAATACGCCACGCCCTCCAGCACTGCGCGCGCAAAGTGTGCGCGAGTGGTGGTCGCCGTGATTCCCACAAAGGCGGCCGTTGCCGTCGAATCAAGATGCGGGGTGCGCTCCCCCAGCAGATAAGGCGTCCACAGCAGGCCATCGCTTCCCGCCGGAACCTTCGCCGCTGCTGCGGTCAGCGCGTCATAGCTTTGATCCGGAGCCAGCGTCTCCCGCAGCCACCGCAGTGACAGCCCCGCAGCCTGGGTCACCCCCATCACATGCCAGCGCCCCGGCACCGCGTGACAGAACGTATGCAGCCGGCCCTGCGGATCCCGGGTCGGCGCTGCGGTGGCCGCAAAGACCACGCCCGAAGTCCCAATTGTCGCCGACACCGATCCCGGCTCCAGAATCCCCATCCCCACCGCGCCCGCGCCCTGATCACCCGCGCCCGCCGCAACCGGAGTTCCTGCCCGCAGTCCGGTCAGCTCCGCCGCTTCCGCACTGATCCGCGCGCAAATCTCCGGCGACTCGAACAGCTCCGGCAACCAGCTCTCCGGAATCCCTGCGACTCGCGCCACTTCCTTCGACCACCGCCGATGCGCCACGTCCAGCAGCAGCGTGCCCGAGGCCTCCTGCACATCCATCGCATAGGTGCCCGTCAGCCGATAGCGAACGTAATCCTTGGGGCACAGGACATGCGCGATGCGCGCGAAGATCTCCGGCTCGTGCTCCTTCACCCACAGCAGCTTCGTCAGCGTAAAGTTAGGCAGCGCCGGATTCGCCGTCAGTTCGATCAGCTTCTCGCGCCCTGCCGCTCCGCCGCCGAACTGTTCGTGCAGCCAGTCGCATTGCGGCCCGGTCCGCTGATCGCACCAGATCAGCGACGGCCGCAGCACTTTGCCGTCTTTATCGAGCATCACTGCGCCATGCATCTGGCCGGTGAGTCCCACGGCATCGACCCGCACTCCGGCAATCGACGCCAGCACCCCGCGAATCGCGTCCTGCGCCGCGCGCCACCAGTCGTCGGGATCCTGCTCCGCCCATCCTGGATGAGGCGTGCGAAACGCTGCGTGTTCTCTCGATGCAGAGGCGACCAGCTGCCCCTGCTCATTCACCAGAACGGCGCGCGTGCCGCCCGTGCCCACGTCCATACCCAGAAACAAGGCGTACTCCTTCGAACTAAATCGCTGTAGCTTGAACCCACAACACTCTACCAAATCCTGGCCGCGCCGCCAGTTCTGTAGAAATCCACCTCTTTCTGTACCATGGAGGTCGGCCGCGCTCCTCCCTGCCCTCTCGCGCAAACGATTTCTGACGGAGTTCGAAATGCACGCTTTTCGCCGCGCTGCTTCGCCGGCGCTCTTCGTCCTGTTCGTCTTAATCTCGCAGCCAGGCGCACAGCCGACTACCTTGTCCGCGCGCCGCGCCCATCTGCGCGAAGCCATCGACCAGGAATGGCAGTATGAACTTGCCGCCAATCCCGAGATGGCCACCGAATTCGGCTACGCCCAGTACAACGACCGCCTCAGCGACTACTCCGCCGCCGCCGCAGAAAAGCGAGTCGCCCATGATCGCGCCGAGATTCACGTCTTCGAGGCCATCGACACCACCGGCTTCCCTGAGCAGGAAATCCTCAATAAGACCCTGATGCTCCGCCGGCTGCGCCACCGCGCCGAGGCCGCGCGCTTTCGCAATTGGGAGATGCCGGTCGATCAGTTCAACGGCGTCCACCTTGTCTTCGCGGAGCTGGCCACCGAGATGCCCTTCAGCACCGCGAAGGACTACGACAATTACCTCGCGCGTCTGCAGGCCATCCCCCGCGCACTTGCTCAGGTCACGGCTGACATGCAGCTGGGCCTCAACGATCACCTGATGCCCCCGAAGTATCTCCTCGAGAAGGTTGCCATCCAGGCTCAGCAAATCGCCAACAAGCCGCTCGCCTCCAGCCCGTTCAGCGCGCCGCTGCAAAAGTTCCCCGCCAGCATCTCGCCAGCTGACCGCGCCCGTCTCACCCTGGCCATCCAGGCAGCCATCCACAATGACGTCGATCCGGCCTACTCCATGTTCGCCGCCTATGTAAAGAACAACTACGCTCCCCACGGCCGCACCGATGACGGCATCTGGGCCCTTCCCGATGGCGCCGCACGTTACGGTTTCGCCGTGCGCACCATGACCACCACCGATCTGACTCCGGAACAGATTCACGCCATGGGACTAAAGCAGGTGGCGCAAATCGAGGTCCGGATGCTCGCCCTGGCCCACTCCCTCGGCTTCCACGATCTCGCCAGCTTCAACGACCACATTCGCCATGACCCGTCGCACTACGGCAAATCGGGCCAGCAGATCTTTGACCTCTACCAGCACTACGCCGACCAGATGTACACGAAACTCCCCCAGCTCTTCGGTCACTTACCCAAAACGAAGCTGGTCGTCGTTCCCATGGAGCCCTTCCGCGAGCCGGCCTCGCCTCCTGCCGACTATGGTCCAGGCTCAGGTGATGGCAGCCGCCCTGGCCGCATCAATGTCAACGAATATGACCCCACCCATCGCCTTCTGCTGAACGTCGAAGCCATCGCCTATCACGAAGGCGTCCCCGGCCATCACATCCAGTTCTCCATCGCCCAGGAGCTGCCCGATATCCCTGCCTTCCGCCGCTTTGGCGCATACAACGCGTTCTCTGAAGGATGGGCCTTCTATTCCGAGCGTCTCGGCAAAGAAGTCGGCTTCTATCAGGATCCCTACAGTGAATACGGCCGCCTCGAGAACGAGATGTGGCGATCCGTGCGCCTGGTCGTCGATACCGGCGTGCACAGCCAGCACTGGACGCGCCAGCAGATGATTGACTACTTCCATCAATACACGGCGATGGATGATGAGAACATTGCCACCGAGGTCGACCGCTACATCGCATGGCCCGGCCAGGCGCTCGCTTACAAAATCGGCCAGATGAAAATCCTCGAACTGCGCGCCAGGGCCAGGCGGGAACTCGGCCCGAAATTCGATATCCGCGCCTTCCACGATGCCGTGCTCGGCGAAGGTCCCCTGCCCCTCGACATCCTCGATCAGCGCATCACTGCCTGGATCGCCCAACAAAAGCGAGCCCGCTAAGCCGGTCCTAAGCTGACCGTTTCCTCCGCCAACCGGTTCTGAGCTAACCGGCCTTAAGCGAACCTCTCCACCAGCTGACCGCTTTGCCGCCGCTACCGCACACCCCGCATCATCGTAGCGCCCAGAATTCTCCCCGGTCCCGGCTCCTGCACAAAGGCAATCACCCGCAGCTGATCGCGATAGGCTCCTGGCCAGAGTTTCACCTGGAAAGGCTGATCGAAGGTCCTCCCCTTCTCTACCCTCCCTGCCTTCACCAGCACGCGCGCCACGGCAACATGAACCAGATGCCTCCCCCGGTTCTCACCCGCCTCCACCTGCGACTGCGCGTGATCCAGCGCCACCGCTACGTAAACGTCGCCGCCATGCTTCTGTCCGCTGCCATCCACAACAACGCGGCCTCCCAGCACTCCCGTTTCCGGCATCCACCCCAGGGACTCTAACGAAACCGGAATCGTCGGCTCCTGCGCCAGCCTCTCAAAACTCTGCCGGACTTGCTCGCGCTCCCACGGCCGCACCTCAACATTTCCGTCCAGAATCACCTGTGGCGTATACACATCGCTTCGCCCCAGCGCTTCGCTGTAGGCGCGCTGCCGCTCCGTCAACTCAGCGGACGACCACGGGTCTTTCCATCCATCGTGGTCCCAGTAATCAACGTGTTCCCCGAGCACGATCAGTTCAGCGCCCGGAACCGGCTGCGCCGCGTCCAGTTGCGTTACCCATGCGTCGACTGGCGGGCAACTCGAGCATCCTTCCGACGTGAACAACTCCAGCAGAATGGGCGTGCGATTCGCCCCGGGCGCAGCAGCGGCATCCCAGCCGCCGCCCGTCGCACCCACCGCCAGAAACAGGAAGCCAAGCAGCATGTTCCTGGTCAGGAAATGCCGCAACCCCGTCGCGTCCCCACCCGTGCACAATGCCACCCTGCAATCGAAAGCAGAAATCCGCCCGGCACAGGTGCGCAGCAGACGCATGCCAGAAGCATACCGCCGCCAGCGCGTCTTTACCGCGTCCTTTACCCCTTGGGAGCGAAATAGCCCTGGCGTACTCGAACCGTATACCGGCGATCGAGGCAGAACAAATAGATGGGCCGGAAAGCGCCATCCGCCTTGAAGTCAGCCGGCTTGTATACCAGCGCATACTGACTGCGCAGCTCGTCCGAGATTTCCTTAAAATCCCCCGGCATGTCATCCAGGCTGTTCGGGAAGAATGCCTTCCCGCCCGTGGCGATGGTCATCTTCTGCAGCACGTCGTCGCCGCGATCCCGGCTGGGGCTGATATTCGTGCTGACCGCGTAAATGATCGTCTCGGCGCGCTGGCACTCCCTGATCGCGTCTTCCAGATATGCATGGCTCTGGTTATCGTCCCCGTCCGACACCAGCACGATGGCTTTCCGAACCGGCTCCTGCCCCCGCGCCGTCAGCAGCTTGTCGCGGCAGGCGCTGTAGACCGCATCGTACAGAGCCGTACCGCCGCCCGACCGCAGTGCCAGGATCCCCGAGGTCAGCGCGTCCAGATTGTTCGTCCAGTCCTGCCGGTAATCGGGCGTCACGTCGAAGCCCTCGACAAAGGCCCTGTCGGTCTGCGGGTGCATGATCTGCAGGAGGAAACTCGTCGCCGCGTCCTGTTCGAACTGAAAGCGCTGCCGGATCGAGGTGCTGGTGTCGATCAGGATGCCCACCCGCAGCGGCAGATTCGACTGCTGCGTGAAGCTGTACACCTGCGCCGGAGCCTTGCGGTCGTCGAGCAGCGCAAAGTCGCTTTGTTTCAGATCGCGAATGAAGTGCCCGTGCTTATCCGTCACCGCAAACACCAGGTAGACTTCGTTCACGCTCACTGGAATGGTGTACTGGCTGTTCTGGTCTGCGGACGGCGCGCTCGCTCCGCTGGCCGCGGCCTGCGGATTCGGCTGCTGAGCGGGTGGCGTCTGCGCCCGCAGCGCAGATACGACACACAGGACACACACCAAGGCAAATACACGACGCATCAGGGTAAAAACGGCAGGTTTCATTGGGACGTCCCTCATTTTATCCCGACCCTCCGCCACGCGCAGCTATTTGCAACCGGCGCGCCTGTCCCGGCAGAATCGGGACATGACCGAAGCAGAGAAATCCGCCGTTTCCACCTCCGCAGCACCCGGCGCCATCGGCCCCTATTCGCAGGCCGTCCGCCTCGGCAATCTCGTCTACACGTCCGGCCAGGTCGCCCTCGATCCCGCCACCGGGCAGCTTGTCGCAGGCGGCATCGCCGAACAGACGACCCGCGTCCTGGAGAACCTGAAGGCCGTCCTCGCCGCCGCCGGCACCGACCTGCGCCCACGTCGTCAAAACCGTCGTCTTTCTGAAGGACATGAACGACTTTGCCGCCATGAATGCCGTCTATGCGCAAGTATCTGGCTCCGGAGGGCAGTCGTGCCCCCGGCCCGCTCCACCGTCGAAGTCGCCGGCTGCCCAGGGATGCTCTGGTCGAAATTGAAGTCGTTCGCGACCGTCTATGGCGCGCACTCGCAAAACCGCGCCCCGCATCAGGAGACGAGATCCCATGGCCGAGACCAAATCCGAGAAGATCGAGAAGACCGACGCAGAGTGGCGCGCTCAGCTCACGCCCGAGCAGTACCACGTCACCCGCCAAAAGGGCACGGAGCCTCGCCTTCTCCGGCGCGCTCTACCGAACCACGAGGACGGCATCTATCGCTGCGTCGCCTGCGGCGCGGAGCTGTTCAAGATCGGATACCGAAGTTCGAATCCGGCAGCGGCTGGCCCAGCTTCTGGCTTCCCGTGCAGTCCCGACGCGGTCGAAACCCACGAGGACACCACCTACGGCATGCGGCGCGTCGAGGTCACCTGCGCTCGCTGCGGCGCGCATCTGGGTCACGTCTTTCCGGATGGCCCGAATCCCACCGGCCTGCGCTACTGCATCAACTCGTCGGCACTCGATTTCGAGAAGGCGAAGTAACGCCCGCGCGCCGGGCACGTTGCAGCAACGCCGGAGAGCAGGTCACGGCCGCAGCTGCGACCTTGCGATCGCTGGCCTCCGTTGCGCGCCGCCTTCGCGCTGGCCGCGCCATCGCGCAGCCTGACCGGCATCACGGTCCGCCCTGGGCCTGCTCCCGTTGCTTCATCGCAGAGCTTCCGCATCGAGTGGCGCAACGATTCAGGTCGATTTCGGTCCAGGAGACGCTCGATCTGCCCACTCCGCAGGTCATGCAGTGGGTCGAAAACGCCGCGACCTCGGTCGCCACCTACTATGGACGCTTCCCCGTCCGGCGCGACCGCATCCTGATCCAGCCGTCCCGACGACGCCGGCGTGATGCAGGGCACCACCTGGGGCGGCGTTGGCGGCTTCCCCTCCTTCACCCGCATCCACCTGGGCGAACACACCACGCGCAGGATTTGACCGACGACTGGATGATGACCCACGAGCTGGTCCACACCGCCTTTCCCTCGCAGGACGACGCCCAGCACTGGATCGAGGAAGGAATTGCGGTCTACGTGGAGCCCGTCGCCCGCGTGCAGAACGGGTCTGCTTCGTCCGGAACAGATCTGGTCGGACATGGTGCGCGACATGCCGAAAGGCAATCCCCAGCCAGGCGACGAGGGACTTGACCGCACCCACACCTGGGGACGCACCTACTGGGGCGGCGCGCAGTTCTGCCTGCTGGCCGATGTCACCATCCGCGAGCAAACCCACAACCGCAAGGGCCTGCAGGACGCGCTGCGCGCCATCGTCGCCGCGGGAGGCACCATCGATCAGGACTGGCCGATTCGTAAAGCGTTCGCAGGCGGGCGACGCCGCCACCGGCACGCATGTGCTCGAAGATCTCTACGGCCGCATGAGCGACGCGCCGGTCCCGGTGGACCTCGAAGGTATCTGGAAGAAGCTGGGAATTCGCGCAATGCCGGAGGCGTGCGCGTCGACGACAAAGCGCCCGAAGCGACCATCCGCATCGCCATCACGGCCACACCGCCGTCAGGGCGCATCACCTCACGCCAGTGTTGAGCCGTCATGCGAGTTTGAACGCTTTTGCGGACGTTAGCGCTTCTCTGCCGTCAGGCTGCTTCTCGCTGCTCTTACTTCGCGGCAGCCTTGACGCGCGGGGACCGGCCTTCACGACCTTGCCCGCCTTCAGGCAGCTGCTGCACACGCGCATCCGCTTCTTGCCGCCGTTCACCTTCGCCTTCACCGGGTGCAGATTCACATTCCAGCGCCGCCTCGTCACGTTGTGCGCGTGCGAGATGTTGTTGCCGAACTGCGGACCTTTGCCGCAAATATCACAAACCTGTGCCATGTTTTCTCCGAATCGGACGAGTCCGCATTTGCGCGATTCCGGGCCGTTTGGCCCTATACGCGCTGATTTCCGCACGAATGCGGGACGCTCAGAGCGCCGAAGTTTCAGTTTACCGGGAACTTGCCGCCTCGGCAATCGCTGCGCCACAGACCGGTTCCAGGGAGACCGAATGGAACCCGCGGCGGAGGGTCAGTTGCCACAACCCCTCCCTCCCAGATCCCACCTTCGCGCCATTGAATCATATCCATGCCCACACTACGCTCTCCTCACATTCGGTCTTTTGATGGCGTTTCCCTGGACTGAATCAGGTGCCTTGCGCTGCCTTTGATTCGCCGGACCACTCCGAATGCAGCAAGGAAGGCGCCCGTGCCAGAGATCGACGTCGAAGTTCTTCTACCCGTCCACAATGAGGGCGAGAGTATCGACGCTACCATTCGTGCCATCTGGACCGAGCTCTCTCCCATCGCAAGAGTCGGTTTCATCGTTTGCGAGGACGGCAGTCGCGACAACACCAAAGAAATTCTGCGCCGCCTGGCCCAGGATCTCCCCATGCGCCTCAATCTGAGCGATACGCGCAAGGGGTATTCTCGTGCGATGCGTGAAGGCATGGCCATGACCCAGGCGCCTTACCTGCTGTGTCTCGATTCCGACGGACAATGCGATCCGGCGGACTTTGCCGAGTTCTGGCAGAATCGCCAATCCGCCGAAATCCTCATCGGCTGGCGCACGCAGCGGGCGGATACCCTTGTTCGCAAAACCTTTTCGCGCTTCTTCTATCTTCTCTATCAGGCCGTCTTCTGGACGCCTGTACACGATCCCAGTTGCCCCTTCGTTCTTTTCAGCAGAGACGTTGCTCACCGCATGTCCTGCGAACTCGGGGCCATGCGCGAGGGCTTTTGGTGGGAGTTCGTTGCCCGCGCTCACCGGCACCGCTTCACCATTCGCGAATTTCCAGTTAACCACCGCCTTCGCTCTTCCGGCGTCACTCAGGTTTACAGGTGGAGCAAAATGCCCGGAATTTTCTTCCGCCACGCCATCGCCCTGTTCAGGATCTGGAATCAAACTCGGACCGCGTAATGGCCACTTCCACAGTCCTCGAATCTGCGCCTACTGCCTCGCCTGTTCGCCGCCTCGGCGACGCTGTCGCTCGTTCCATCTCGCGCCATGAACGACGATACCTGCTCCTCACGATCTCCATCTTTGGGCTTTTAACGGCATACTCCGCCGCGGTAACTCCCCTCTGGTTCGACGAGTTCTTCACCTTCTTCATCTCGGGAATCCGCCCCTTCAGGCAGATGCTCCAGGCAATGCCCGCGGACAGCCAGCCGCCCCTGCAGTACCTGCTGACGGCATTCTGCGTTCGCACTTTCGGCGCAAGCGAATTTGTCATTCGCTTCCCCGAATTTCTGGCCTATCTCGCTACCGGGCTGTTGACCTGGAGAATCGTTCGTCGCCACGGCACCGCTGTCCAGGCACTCTTCGCCACCGCCGCCATCTTCGGCACTACTACGGGCGGCCTTCTGCTCAGTGGTTGGGCCGTCAAGGGTATTGCTTTCACCGCCCGCCCCTATCAGTTGGTTCTGGCCTTCACAAGCCTCTCCTTTGCCTGCTGGCAGAGCGCTGCGCTTCGCCAACGCGACCGACTTCTTCCCCTCATTGGTCTCTCCTGCGGCATCGCTGGCGCCGTCCTGACACATCACCTCGCACTCTTACAGATCGGAATGTTCCTTGCCGCTGGAGAGCTCACTCGCTTCCTGCGGCGTCGACGAATCGATGGAGCGATGCTCACCGCGATCGCGACAGGCCTCGTGCCGCTGATCATCACAGCTCCGCTGGCTGCGCAAACCCACCGGGTGCTGGACGAGGCGATTCGCCACTCCACCAACTTTGGTGGCAGGCCGTCCGGAGGAGATTTCCTTTTCTGGCCCCTGATGATCCCATGGTTCCCGCTATTGCCGGTTTTGCTCCTCGCCTGCCGTCCATCCCGCGCTCGTTCCAACTCCAACCAACAGTCATTTCCTGACGTTCCTTCTCACGAATGGTTTGCGGCCATCGCGCTGGCCATGATCCTCCCCGCGCAGATTGCGGTCGCCATTCTCGTAACGGGTTACTCGATGCCGAGATATGGCATAGGGACTTCACTGGGACTGGCTCTGCTCTTTGCCTGGGGAGCCCCTCGGCTCGGTTATCTGCGCGTCGCGGCAAAACCGGCATTAGCGCTGATTACCCTCGGCTATCTGACTCTCGCAACCGGATCTCTAGGCGTCGCTCAGCTGCGAAATCCGGTTTGGCGCGCCCAGCCTTCCGCTTCAGCGGTCCCTCCGATCCTCACTCATGCTCCCGGCAATCTCCCCATCGTCTCAGCCAATGCGTTCGATTATGTCCAACAGTGGTGGTACTCACCCCCTCCCCTCCGGCAGAGGCTCATCTATCTTTCCGATCTTCCCTATGCTGAGCGACAGCCAGGTTTCCTCGCAGAACTATCTCTGATTGTGGATGGTTGCTGGATGCCTTTTCCGGTTGTCCAGTACAAGGTCTTCCTCAACCAGCACCCTGGTTTCCTGCTGGTCAGCAGCGGCAATCCAAAGAACAACTGGATTTCCGCCCGGCTCTCAAATACCGGCTGGCATCTCACCCGTCTCGCACAGGACCGACAGAGTACCCTCTATCAGGTCGAGCACCCATAGCTTCTTTACTCTGCCCTTTCCATCCCCTTTGGCCCAAACGGGGCATGGGCGACTCCTGACCGAATTTCTATACTGACCCTGCATGGAAGCCCTCCAGCAACTCCCCGCTCACGCGACCCCTGTGTCGCGGCCCGCATACTGGAGGTTTGCATGGCTGGCCCTCGCTGCCATCATGGTCATCGCCCCTCTGTGGCACGTGCACGTCATGGATCGGATGTTGCTCCTCAGCCATAACGATCTGATCGGCCGCTGGCTCGGCACCCGCGAAGCCCTGCATGGAAAAGATCCGTACTCCCCCGCTGTAACGCGTGAGCTGGAGATGGCATTTTATGGTCCCGCGATGCTCCAGCCGGGAGCTCATATCTCGGACCAGGCCTTCAACTACCCGGCCCAGCTCGTCATTCTCCTCGCCCCATTAGCTGCTCTTCCCTGGAAGGCGGCAGCTCTGACCTTCCTGGCCCTCATCATCCCCCTGCTGGCGCTCAGCTTCTGGGCGTGCGCTCGGTTCGTAGACCTACCGCTCACGCGCAGCCGCACGGCCCTGGTCGTCCTGCTTTGCCTGGCCAGCTGGCCTGTGGTCTTCGCTCTGCGCCTGCTGCAACCTACATTGCTCGCCGCCGTCCTGGTCTTCCTTGGGTGTTTCCTGCTCAGCCGCAAACGGCCGGTCCCTGCCGGAATCCTGCTGGCTCTCGCTACCTTCAAGCCGCAGCTTGTCTTTCTGCTGCTCGCATTCCTTCTGCTGTGGGCTGTCCTTCAGCGCATCTGGAGCTTCCTGGCCTCCTTCGGCATCACCCTCGCGATCTTGCTGCTGGGCTCCGAAGCAATCGTTCCGGGCTGGTTTCCCCACTGGCTTGCAGCCCTGCACCGATTCCAGACCTCCTACGGCACAGTTCCCCTTGAGCCCGTCCTCGGTCACTGGCTCGGGCGCGCGATCACCTTCCTCATCCTCGGGCTGAGCGGCTGGGCCCTGTGGCAGATGCGCCATACTTCGGCCCGCTCCGCAGAGTTCGCGCTCGGAGTGGCAACAATTCTTGCTGCCACCGATTGCGCGAACTATGCCCTGCCGATCATGAATTACAACCACATCCTTCTGATTCCGGGATGCCTGATTCTGGTATTCAGCAAGGGGTCAGCCCACCACTATGCGGACCTCGCGCGCCGCCTGGCGCTGGCTACGGTTGCCTGGGGCTTCGCAGCTGTACCTATTGCGGTGCTGGGTGAAAGCCTCTCGCAGCCGTCGCCGTATTGGGATATTCTTCCTTTCCTCAATCCTTTGCTGTCGGCGCTGGTGGCCGTTGCGCTGCTTCTTCGCACGCCCTGGGCATTTGCTCGAGCCCGCGCGCGTCGACCGGCAGCGGCTCTCGAAACCGTCAACGGCTGAAAGCCGTCAACAACTGATTCGTTCGATTCTCCGGATGTGAATTTCCCCGGATTGAGTTTTTCGGGACGTGAGGTTCTTAAGACGTGAATGAGGACGCGGCCGTGTCGCCCGTCCGGCTGCCTCAGATCGAAGCGAGCACGCCGTTCGTGAACAGCGGATGCGAGAACAGTCGCTGCTCACGCTCGTCGGCAAGAATGGCAGGCTCCGCCATGCCCAGCTTCTTTAGCCGGTACTGCGCCGCCGTGCGCAGAACCCCCAGACCGTAGATAACGCTCCGGCGAAAATTGATCGACGAAGCCTCCGCGAAATATTTCGTTGGGCAGGAGATCTCGGCCACGCGAAAACCAAAGTAGATGGCCTGCATCAGCATCTGATTGTCAAAAACAAAATCGTCCGAGCAGCGCAACAGGGGAAGCCGCTCGAGGACCTCTCGACTCCACGCACGATAACCGGTGTGATATTCCGACATCTTCTGCCCGGTGACCAGGTTCTCCGCAAAGGTCAGCGCCCGATTGGAAACGTACTTATAAAGGGGCATGCCGCCGCGCAGCGCGCCTCCGCCAAGGATGCGCGAGCCAAATACGCAATCGTATTGCCCCCAGGCGATCATCGATGCCATCGCGGGAACCAGTTGCGGCGTGTATTGATAGTCGGGGTGCAGCATCACCACCACGTCGGCTCCGCGAGCCAGAGCCGCCGCATAACAGGTCTTCTGATTGCCCCCGTAGCCACGATTGGAGTCGTGCCGTATCGTCGCGATTCCCAGCTGCCGGGAGATGTTGGTAGTGTCATCGCGGCTGGCGTCATCCGTCAGGATGATGTCGTCCACCAGTTCCCTGGGGATCTCGTTCACCGTACGCGCCAGCGTGCGCGATGCGTTATACGCAGGCAGGACAACGGCGATTCTTTTTCCGTTCAGCATATCGTTTCAAGGCTCCCACTTCCGCGGAAGCACATCCGTTCAGACGAGAAACTTCACCGCAACCGCTCGCCCGGACAAAATGCCGGGAACTGCACCCATCGTCTGAGGTCGCTGGATTAGGCTCAGTATACGCAGGCTGCCCAGCGCTTCGATCACCCCTTTGGGGCATCGCCCATCCCGGATTCCGGCCATAAGGAACGCTTTCCTCCGGTCGAATTCCCGCCATCTTCCCCTATCGCCATCGATTGCCGGCGCGGAGCGCTGTCAGCACTCCTTCCGCGCCTTTGTTATTCTCTCCCCTGTGCGAGTTCTCCTCGGCGTTCTCGTTCTTTGTACGGTCCTGCTGGTCTGGGTGGCTGTCGGTGTCACCCGACATATCGTCCAGCATCGCCGCACGCAACGGCCGCCGTCAGAACATCACGACGAATCCATTTAGGAGAGCGGCTCACCCCGTTCTCCCCGGCAAGAGCCGCTGCGCGAACCTGTTCCCGCAGCGGATCGCGAACCGAAATCATAGCTCCGGAGCCGCCATGCATCCTGCTTCTACCGCACCGCAGACCCTCCCCGCCGGCCCATCCGCCCCAGCCCGCGCCCTGGCCCAACCTACGCTCGCCCGTCGCGCCGTTGCCATTGTCCTCGGCTCGTTGCTCGTCGCCCTCTGCGCGCACGTCGCCATTCCGCTCTGGTTCACGCCGGTTCCGGTCACGCTGCAAACCTTCGCCGTTCTTCTTCTCGGCCTGCTCCTCGACCCTCTCACCTCCGCAGCGGCCCTCCTGCTCTATCTGGCAGAAGGCGCCGTGGGTTTGCCCGTCTTCAGCCCCATCGGGCCCGCTGGCTTCCTCCACCTCTTCGGACCTACCGGCGGTTATCTGCTGTCCTATCCGCCGGCCGCCGCGCTCACCGGCTACCTCCGTCGCCGCATCGGCCGCTGCTTTGCACCCTCCCTGCTCGCCGCCGCCACCGGCAGCGTTCTCATCCTGCTCACCGGAGCCGCCTGGTTCGGTCTGCTCACCCATCAGTCCGCCGGCACCGTCCTGACTCTCACCGTTCTGCCCTTCCTTGCCGGAGACATCCTCAAGCTGATCGCCTCCGCCGGAGTAGCTACAGGCCTCAGCCGTTTGCCGCGCTTTTGATGCGCTGAGCCGGCGCAGGGCAGTCCAGCTCTGAAATATTTATTGTCTCCTCAGTAACCATCCGGTATCGTGCGTACAGATTTCCCGGAAAGGTTGCTTTATATGAACCCCACCAGGCGGTTAGCGGGCGTGTGTCTGCTCTCCGCGGCCCTTTTCTGGCTTTGTGCGTGTGGCAACTCCGTCCAGGCCAGCTCCGCTTCTTCCGCCTCTCGAGGGCAATATCTCCTACGCGCCCGAAAGCGCCGATCCCCTCGCCACCTATGCCCTGACCGGCGACACGCAGCCGGTGCACGATCCCAGCATCATTCGCCAGGGATCGACGTACTACGCCTTCACCACCGACGTCCTCGGCCTGCCCGCCAGCAATTATCTGCCCATCCGCTGCTCGCAGGACAAGGTGAGCTGGACCGCCTGCGGCAGCATCTTTCCCAACGCCATGCCCGCCTGGGTGGTCGCGAAAGTGCCCGGCATCGTCGGGCTCTGGGCGCCGGACATCTCGTATTTCAACGGCCTCTACCACGTCTACTACGCCGGCTCTACGCTCGGCTCGCAGCAATCCGTCATCGGGCTGGTCACCAACACCACCCTCGATCCCACCGATCCCGCCTATCAAGTGGGTGGATCAGGGCGAGGTCCTCGAGTCCAATCCTGGCGACGACTTCAACGCCATCGACCCCAACATCCTCATCGACACCGACGGCAGCGTCTGGATGACCTACGGCAGCTACTGGTCCGGCATCAAGCAGCGCCAGATCGATCCCGCCACCGGGCATGCTGCTCGCCTCACAACACCACGCGCTACAACCTCGCCACCCGCCCCGGCGTTCCCGAGGATCCCATCGAAGGCTCATCCCTCGTCCACCACGGCAACTACTACTACCTCTTCGTCTCCGTCGACTTCTGCTGCAACCAGAACATCGCCACCGACGACTACAAGGAAGCCGTCGGCCGCTCCACCAGTCCGCACGGCCCCTTTCGTCGACGAAGACGGCACCTCATGATGAACGGCGGCGGCACGGTGCTGCTCCAGAGCGACGGCACCTGGAACGCGCCCGGCGGCGGCACCGCCTACCTCGACCCCACCAACGGCGACAGCCTCATCGTCTTCCACGCCCTCAACATGACGCAGAACGGCGCGCTCTACCTGTGGCTCAAGAATCTGGAGTGGGTCAACGACTGGCCGACGATCGGCGACTGAGCGATCTTGGCTTTCTCGAGCACGGCCGCGTCCGAGGAGCGGCCATTTGCTATCAGCTACCGGCTGCCTACTGCTGGATATGAATCCCGCACTCCAGCTTTTGTCCGCCCCAGCGCCCTGAGCGCGGATCGTTCGGATCCGTCGGCAGGCTGGTGCACGGCGCGCACCCAATGCTGCTGTATCCCAGATCGTAGAGCGGCAGCAGCGGAATCCCATGCGCTTCCGCATATTCCCACACATCACGCGTCGTCCACTCCGCCAGCGGATTCAGCTTCTCGCAGCGTGTGCCCCGTCGGCAGCGCGAACGTTCTCCTCCAACTGCAGATTCGCCCGCGACTTCGACTGTTGCCGCCGCAATCCCGTCACCCACACGCCGATAATCCCTCCAGCGCGCGAAACAGCGGACCCACCTTGCGCATCGCGCAGCAACGGTCGGGCGCTGTCTGGTTCAGAATCCCGAACTGCGCTTCCTGCGTCGGCCACCGTTGCTCCGACAGCCACATTGATCAGATTCAGACCCCACTCCTGCGTCATGCGGTCGCGATACGCCAGCGTTTCCGGAAAGTGATAGCCGGTCTCCAGAAAAAGCACCGGCACATCCGGGCAAAAATTCCCGCGCCATGTGCAGCACCACCACATCTTCCGCCTGGAAGCTGCTGGTCACGCACGCATCCTCGGCCCCGGCCAGTTTCTCCCGCAGAAACTGCCGCGCCTCGTCCGCTTTGCTCTCCACTTCCGGCAAAAGACTCATATCCCCTCTTTCAAACTGTTGGTGTCCAGCACACTCGCCCGCCGCAGCTCCTCGACAATCTCGTCCACACTGCCGAGCCCCGCAAGCTCCCAACGCACGGTCGCTCCGTGATCGACAACCGTGAGGCGAAGAACTTCGCCAACTCCGCCCTCGACCAGCACCACCGCTCCGGCCTGCGCCAACGGCAGCAATCGCGCACGATCCGCGACCCGCGTCCGCACCACCAGCGCGCCTGCTCCAGCAGCTGACGTTCCAGTTCCCTGCCACCTCGCTGTCGCTGCCCAGACTCACGACCG
The DNA here is from genome assembly GCA_963825195.1 of uncultured Acidobacteriota bacterium. Taxonomy (GTDB): domain Bacteria; phylum Acidobacteriota; class Terriglobia; order Terriglobales; family Acidobacteriaceae; genus Palsa-343. Next base: position 969,192 of record CAWGSD010000001.1, on the reverse strand, counting down.
CCCCATGTTCTGCCTCGCGAAGCGCCGCTTCGCCCGGGCGCGCCCGCACCATCCCCGCTCCGGCGGTCGCGTTGTCCGCCGGGATCGATCAGGATGAAGCTGCCCGTCGACCCGGTTCTCGCGATACAAATCCGCCAGCAGCGGACGGCTCGTCTCCAGCACTACCTGCCCAATCGCATTCAGCTCCAGCTGCATCCGCCGGCGCGCTGCTCCAGATGCTCCACGTCGATGCGCGACCGAATCTCCACCACCGTCGCCCGCACCGTCTGCGTCGTGTGCTTCAGCAGATACGTTGCCCCCGCGCGCAGCGGCTTCGTCTGCATCCACACCACCGTCGCCTCCAGCCGGTCGCCTTGTCGCGGACGCGCGTCGGCCGCGACAATCATGTCTCCGCGGCTGATGTCCGCTTCATCCTCCAGCGTCAGCGTCACCGACTGCGGCGCGCGCGCCGACGCCAGATCGCCTTCCCATGTCGAAATCGTTCGCACCCGGGTGCGAATCCCCGAAGGCATCGCCACCACCTCGTCGCCGGGCCGCACCGTTCCCGCCGCAATCTGCCCTGCAAATCCGCGAAAATCCTGGTTCGGCCGAATCACCCGCTGCACCGGCAGCCGGAATCCCGCGCGCGAGCTGTTCAATTGCCAGCGGCACCGTCTCCAGCAATTCCAGCAGGCTCGGTCCGCTGTACCACATCATCCGCTCGCTGCGCATGCACCACGTTGTCGCCGTCCAGCGCGCTCACCGGCATCGCGATCAGTTCCGGAATCTCCAGTTGCTGCTGCCAGCGCTTCCAGATCCGCGCGATGTCCCGCAAAAACCTCCTCGGAGAAATCCACGAGGTCCATCTTGTTCACCGCGGCAATCACCAGCGGGATCCCCAGCAGCGACGCAATGCACGCGTGTCGGCGCGTCTGATCCAGAATCCCCTTGCGCGCGTCCACCAGCACAATCGCCACATCCGCGGTCGACGCGCCCGTCGCCATGTTGCGCGTGTACTGCTCGTGCCCCGGCGTGTCCGCAATGATGAACTTCCGCTTCGGCGTCGAAAAATACCGGTACGCGACGTCGATCGTGATTCCCTGCTCGCGCTCCGCCCGCAGTCCATCCGTCAGCTGGGCAAAATCGATCGCCGTGCCCCTGCGTCACCGACCGCACGGTGTCTTCGTAAACGCTGCGCGAGTCGTACAGCATCCGCCCGATCAGCGTCGACTTCCCGTCGTCCACGCTGCCCGCCGTGCTGAAGCGCAGCAGATCCTTGGCCGCGCTCCGCCTCCAGCAGTTCCTCCAAGCTTCGCGCTTCTGCCGCGGCATTCTGCAGACCGCGTCCAGGGTCATCGCAATGATCCGACCGTTCTCCAGATCGCCCCCATCAGAAGTAGCCCTCGCGCTTCTTCATCTCCATCGATCCATCCTGGTCGTGATCGATCACCCGGTTCGCCCGCTCCGAATTCCGCATCGCCATCAGTTCCGCGATGATCTTCGGCAGCGTATCCGCGTCCGAGCGGATCGCGCCCGTGCATGGGCTGCACCCCAGCGACCGCAGCCGGCACTTCACCCACTGCTCCTCGCCCGGCAATCCCTTCACAAACGGCTGTTCCACCGGAATCAGGCTGTCCCCGCGCACCAGCATCCGCCGCTCCTTCGCAAAGTACAGCGGCACAATCGGAATCTTCTCGAGGTGGATGTAGTGCCAGATATCCAGCTCCGTCCAGTTCGACAGCGGAAAGACGCGGATGCTCTCGCCCGGGCCGATCCGCCCGTTGAACAAGTTCCACAGCTCCGGCCGCTGGTTTTTCGGGTCCCACTGCCCCGCGCTGTCGCGAAACGAGAAGATCCGCTCCTTCGCCCGCGACTTCTCCTCGTCGCGCCGCGCTCCGCCAAACGCCGCGTCGAATCCATGCGCCCGCAGGGCATCCAGCAGCGCCTGCGTCTTCAGCAACCCGCAGCAGCGCTGCGTGCCCAGCGCGAATCGGATTCGCTCCCGCCGCCAGAGCCTCCTCATTGCGCCACACAATCAGCTTCAGCCCCAGTTCGGCCGTGTAGCGGTCGCGAAACTCCAGCATCTCGTGGAACTTGTACCCGGTGTCCACGTGCAGCAGCGGAAACGGAATCGGGCCCGGATGAAAAGCCTTCTGCGCCAGACGCAGCATCACCGACGAGTCCTTGCCGATCGAGTACAGCATCACCGGCTTCTGAAACTCCGCCGCCACTTCGCGGATGATGTGGATGCTCTCCGCCTCCAGCAACTGCATGTGGCTCAGCCGGTTCGAAGCCACCTCGCCCGGCACCGGCCCGTCGTAGTTAGCCGGGCTCTGCCCGGTTCCGTCGAGAGTCGCCATCTGCGCCATACCAGCTCTCCTGAGAATTCTGTGAGAGAAAGAAAAGCCCGCGTCAGCGGATAGCTGAAACGCGGGCTTTGGGGATTCCTGTCGAAACTACAAACTTAAGGAGTCATATCCCACAAGCCCGGCGTAGCGCGACAACACACGCAACACACGGTCGAGATGGGACAGAACGTCATTGCTCTAACTATAGGTCGGCTGCGGCTCCGGGTCAATGCTCCCGATCAATACTCCCGGTCAAGCGCCCGGCGTTCACGATGCTATGGCGGGATCGTTCACCCTATGCTCCCCGCGCAGGCGAGGGCTCGGCCGCGCCACCACTCGCACCCCGTCCGGAGTCTGCTCCATCATCATGGTCTGCGAACATACCCCGCACAGCCAGTAGTGCTCCATACGTCGGGAACGTTTGCTGTTGCCAGGCCCGCTAACCGTCACGTCGAAGACAAAAATCCGCCCCTCACGTAAATAGTGCAGGGGCTTGGCACATTTCGGATTTGCGCAATTGCTCACCATGCGACCATCTCCATCCATTCGCGCTTCCGAGCTGCCGCGTTTCCTGACCGTTCCGCGGCCGAGTTCCGAGGCGCTGCTGCCATTGAAACGAACGGGAAAGCTATTTTTCCCGCAATACGACAAAACGCTTGTTTTCTTAATCAATTGGATGCGCCACGAACGGCAAAATGTTTCCTGGAGGCCCGGTTCCCTTTCCGGCCCGCCCTCAACAGCATTTACAGCCCAGCCAACAGGACTATTGTGCTCCCTTTCCGGCTTCTGGAGCGCAAAGCCCGGTGAATTTCCTCAACCCCCTATCCCGGTTATGCAAAAATCAAGATTTGCCCGCTCGGGAGTGAAATGTCTCTGCTGCGGTCTACTCTTATCGCTCTTTCCGGGAATTCCCGCCTGCGCCGCTTCGCCGAACAGTCCTCTCTGGGCCGGCGCATGTCCGCGCGCTTCGTAGCCGGCTTTCGCATCGAGGACGCCATGAGCTCTGCCCGGGTCCTCGGCGCCCAGGGGCTCGCCGCCACCCTCGACAGCCTCGGCGAAAACATCACCTCGCCCTCCCAGGCCCGCCAGGCTGCTCAGCGCTATCATTGGCTGCTCGACGCCCTGGCTCAATCCAAACTGAACGCCAACGTCAGCCTCAAACTCACCCAGATGGGCATGGACCTCAGCCCCGATCTCGCCTTTGAGATCGTCTCCGCCCTGGTCAGCCATGCAGCCAAAAACGGCAACTTCGTCCGCGTCGATATGGAAGGCTCCGCCTTCACCCAGCCCACCATCGATCTGGTCCGCCGGCTCCACAGCATTCCCGAAATCCGCGGCCATGTCGGCATCGTGATTCAGGCCTACCTGCGCCGCAGCGCCGACGACATTGCCACCCTGCTCGCCGACGGTATTCGCATTCGCCTCTGTAAGGGCGCCTACGACGAGCCGCCCGCCGTCGCTTTCCCTGACAAGAAGGACGTGGACCTCAACTTCATCGCTCTGATGAAAACACTGTTAAAGAGCGGGACCTTCCACGGCATCGCCACCCACGACGAAGCCATGATCGCTGCGACCAAAGAGTTCGCCCGCACCGAGCGCATCGACCCCGCCAGTTTCGAGTTCCAGATGCTCTACGGAGTGCGCCGCGACCTGCAGCGCTCATTGATCAAAGAGGGATACGGAGTCCGCGTCTATGTTCCCTTCGGCGAGGAGTGGTACCCCTACTTCATGCGCCGCCTGGCCGAACGCCCAGCCAACGTCCTCTTCCTCGCCCGCAACATGCTGAGAAAATAGGTGCCTCGCGCCGTCTTACCCAGGCCCCTGCTGATACGGCTCGATCGCCAGCAGACTGCCCAGCACATGCCTCTCCTGTGGACTGAATGTGTGCGAGAAACGCGCCGAATTCAGAATGGCCTCGCGCTGCCCCGGCGGAATACGCCGCAAATCGTTGAATGCCCGCCGTACCATTCGCTGGCGATCCCCAGGCATCTGATTCAGCGCCTGCGCCGCGCCGCGCACGTCCTGCTTGCCCTCCGGTGAAAGCCTTTCGAACGCCTCGTTCCGCGCCAGCATCCGCTGCCGCTCCGCCGGAGGCCGCGCGTCGAGCGAGCGCAGCCGATTCAACACCCGCTGCTGCTGTTCGGGCGCCAGCCGGTTGAATCCCGGCTCCCGCCGCAGCAGGTTCTCCTGCTCGGTGAAACTCATGTTCTGATGCTGGGCCAGCCATTCCGGCAGATGCTCCTGCCCCGGCCGTCCGTTCACTCCGGGACGCATCTCCCCAACCGAGCCGCGCCCGTAGGCATTCGGAATCGGCCTGACATTATTATTGACACCTGGCGGCGGCGCCTGCTGCGGTGGCGCGGTGTGCTGTGGCGGGGGCGGAGGAGCCGGACGCACCGCCTGTCCTCGCTGCCCTCCGATTCCGGCATACCCGGCGGGCGTCATCCCCAGCAGCAGAAACAAGACCGCCGCGGACGCAATGCCTCGTCCGGGGCGCCAGGCGCCACCGCCCGTCTTGTTCCCAATTCCGGAAATCATCGTCCCACTCCCCAGGGCAGACTGCAAAATCCAGCCGGGCCGGCCTCCTGTTTTGCGTTCCCGCAGGCCTGACCCATCTTTCCCCATCTGCGCTCACAACTCACGCGCCTGCAACTTACAAGCTGTTCGAGCCGCTGTCCCCGCTGTCCTGCTGTATCCATCGAATTCAGTTGCTGGAACACCTGCGCATTCTCATCCAGCGACTGCAAATCCCGAATCACCGGCGACTGCGACTGCCCGGCGGCTGCGCCTGTGATCCGCGAAGACGCCTACATACATCCCGCCACCCACCGCCATCACCAGCGCCAGCGCGGCCGCCGCCAGCGGCCGCAGATTCATCTTTCCCCAAACATCAGCCGCGCGCGCAACCGCTCCAGCCATCCGGCCGGCCGGCTCTGCTGCTCTTCGCGCAGCATCGCCCCCATCCGCCCGTCAAAGTACGGCGACACCTCCGGCGCTTCCCACGCATCCATCGCGGCCATCGTCGCCTGCAGTTCCCGCAGCTCCCTGCGCGCAGTCCGCGCAGCTCTCCACATGGGCCCGCACGTCCGCCGATACCGACTCCGGATCCAGCAGCAGATCCGGCATTTTCGACTTCATCTTCCGGCAGATCATAATTACCTCAATTCTCCAGTTCTCAACCCTGCTCAACAAAATCCTTCAGCCGTTCCCGCAGCGTCTGGTACGCGCGAAACAGCAGCGACTTGGTCGCCGACTCGCTCAGGTGCAGCACCGCTCCGATTTCCTTATAGTCCAGTCCCTGATACTTGTGCATCAGCACTGCCGTCCGCTGCCGTTCCGGCAGTGCCATCACGTGCTTCCTGATCGCCCGCATCCGCTCGTCACGCACCATCTCATCTTCGGCGCTCGGCTGCATATCCGCCACATCCGGCGTGGTGCCCGTCTCCGGATCAGGCTGGTCCAGATAAACCGTCGGCGCCGACCGCTCGTGCTTCGTGTCGCGCGCGTGGTTCACGCCCAGATTCGTCGCGATGCGGTACAGCCAGGTCGTAAACTTCGCCTCCGCCCGGTACGTCTCCCGCGAGCGGTAAACCCGCAGAAATACCTCCTGCGCCAGCTCCTCCGCAACCGCCTGATTGTGCACCATGCGATACATGAAATTGATAATCGCCTTCCGGTACTTCTCAATCAGAAAATTGAACCCGGCATCATCGCCTTCCCGCACGCGGAGCATAATCTCCGCATCGGTCATCGCGCTCCAGTCGGCAGGCCCCGCGCCGGACAGCCTGCCCGGGTCGGCTGCGCCCTGTAAGACATCCGGATTCGAGAGCTACGGTCGCCATATCCCTGCTAACCCCATCCGGGTCGTCAGGTTGCGGCAAATTTAATTTCCGGATCGTCTTCCCAGCCCTCCGGCGTCGGCTCCGGCAGCGGCTCCAGATCGTCCCCCTCGTCCTCCATGGGCCGGCGTGGCGAATCGTCGGGAAGTGGCGACGGGTTGCGTGGGGCCATAGTGCCTGCCCCATTTTACTCTGGCCCCGGTTCCGGCCCGGCAGCGATCTTGCTGCAGCTTCATCCCCCGAAGACGGACACGCGACCGCCCGGGACTGGCCACCACTCCGGGGCGGATGATAATCTGAACAGGTCCCATCCAGCGGTTTTCCCGGGCGCATAACTCAGCGGTAGAGTGCCACCTTCACACGGTGGAAGTCGTAGGTTCGAATCCTGCTGCGCCCACCAATCAAATCAACCACTTACGGCAGCAAATCCCAGTGAGCAACGTGCTTTCCCCGCGCCGTCGCCGAGCGGGCAGTTCTTGCGCCGCATCCCCTGGCCTCACTCCCCTCACCAGCCTGCTCAGCTCACTCCGAACGCCCGTTCCGTAAACTCCCGGCCGCGGCGCAAATCCTCTGTGAGCGGCCGCGTGACGACCGTTCCATCGGCATAGGCGAGTTCCACCACCACCAGCGGCTTCAGCCCTTCCGCCTGCAGCCACGCCGCAATTGGCCTGAAATCCACATCCCCATCCCCCTCGACCGATTCGTCCCACACCAGATGGTGCGAGCTCCGCACATGAATCTCGGCAACACGCCGCCCCGCCTGCCGCAACAAATCCATCGGCTTGTATCCAGCCTGATTCACCCAGTCGATATCGAGGCAGACCGACACTACCCTGGGGTCGGTGTGCTCCAGCATAAAGCGCCACTCCCTGGCGTGCGACGCCAGCTCTACCTTGTGATTGTGAAAGCGCAGATTCCCGCCCTCGGCGGCCAGTTTGCGCCCCAGCTCATTCACCAGCCGCACCTGCGTGGCCAGCTCCGCATCGGTCTTCTCGCCGCTGGGCTTGGGCCACGGATCGCACACCATCGCGCTGCATCCCGCCGGCCTCGCCGCCGAAAATGTCCCCAGCCCTCGCTGCAGCGTCTCCGCGCCGACGGCCTCCTCATGCATTGCCCCGCCCAGATACACACAGGGCACACTCATCTGGTTCTGCCGCAGCAACGCCAGCGTGCGCTCGCGCAATGCCGGCGCGAAGAAGTCGTCGTTCAGTTCAATATTGCTGAAGCCTGCTGCCCTCGCCGTCGAGAAAATCTCCGGCAGCCCGTCGCTCAGCGAGCGATGCTGCCGCCCCAGCAGCTCCACCCAGATATACACTTCTACCGCAAGCCGTGATACGTCACCGGCAAGGGCTCTCTCAGCATCGGCAAGAAGAAAGACGGGAGCTGCTAAAACGGACGACTTCAAAAAATCGCGGCGGGATCGTGAAACTCCACTCGTCATTGGGCGTCTGTGAGAATCGCATCCGCTCTTCGGCTCTGTCAAACTGCGCTCCCCGATCCTCTCCTCTACAATCTGGACATTCCGCACGGAGACAGCCTCGCACGAATGAAGCCCTGGAAATCGACGCGTTCCCTGCTGCATCTGAGCAGCGTGGCCTTAGGCACGACCCTGATCACCGTCGGCCTTGCAACCACCCCCGCCCGCAGCCAGACGACGCCGTCCCATCCAGCGCGGCCGACGCCTCCCACGCGCGATCCGCACACCCCTGGCTACGTTACGGCGAAAGAGTTGCCCGACGGCATCGTTCCTCCGGCCCGTGCTGACGGCAACTTTATTCTCGGCCCCACCCATCCTGCCGCTCCCGAAATGTCGACGCATGAAAATGTGCCGAAGGGAGACGTTTACGAATTCACCATGAGCTCCAGCGACAGCCGCATCTACCCCGGGATCGCGCGCGATCCCGGCACCTTCGGCACTCCCGATCCGAATAATGCGGACAAACTCAACGTGCCCAGCAGCCATCCCGCGCCGTGGACGCGCCGCGTCGCCGTTTATGTTCCCAAACAATACGCGCCCGGAACCGTCGCACCTTTCATTGTTGGCGCAGACGGACCGGACCCCAGTCTGTTCACGGCCCTCGATAATCTCATTGCCGAACGTCGTGTGCCCGTCATGATCGCCATCTCCATCGCCAATGGCGGAGGCGACGCCCAGGGCAGCGAGCGCGGCCTCGAATATGACACCCTCTCCGGCCGCTACGCTGAGTTTGTCGAGAACGAAGTCCTCCCGCAGGTGGAAGAGAAGTATCACGTCCGGCTGACGAAGGACCCCAACGGGCGCGCCGCGATGGGTGGAAGCTCCGGCGCCGCGGCTGCCTTCATCATGGCCTGGTATCACCCCGAGCTCTACCACCGCGTTCTCAGCTATTCGGGCACCTTCGTCAACCAGCAGTGGCCCTGGAACCCCCGCACGCCCCACGGCGCCTGGGAGTTCCATGAACACCTCATCCCCGCCGCCCCGCGCAAGCCCATCCGCATCTGGATGGAGGTGGGTGACCGCGATCTCTACAATCCCAATGTCATGCGCGACGGCATGCACGACTGGGTCGTCGCCAACGAGGATATGGCCCGGGTGCTGGCCGCCAAACACTATCACTACCAATTCGTGTTCGCTCGCAACGCCGGCCACGTCGACCACGCGACCAAACTCCAGACCCTCCCCGAAGCGCTTGAGTATGTCTGGCAGGGCTACCCCATCGCAGCTTCCCCCCACTAAGCGCCAGCGCTCGACTCCGGAGCCAGTCACCGCATCGTACAGGATGACTTCGTCGCACCCGGTCAATGCAACGAAGCAGATGAGTTGCGAAGGAGAAGCCATGGCAAGACCTACCTGGTCGGGATCGATTCAGATCTCGCTGGTTTCGATCGCCGTCAAAATCTTCCCTGCCTTCAACCCCGCCCGTCAGGTTGAGTTTCACCAGATCGATCGCAAAACCCACGAGCGTATCCATCACCAAAACGTCGACGAAGCCGGAGCCGTCAACAAGGCCGACATCGTCAAGGGCTTCGAATTCGCGAAGAACAAATACATTGAAGTCGATCCGGAAGAGCTCCACGCCCTGCGCATTCCCACTGCGACCACCATGCAGATCAAGCAATTTGTGCAGACCGATGAGTTGCCGCCCGCTCTCTTCGATCGGCCCTATTTCGTCGCGCCCAAAGACGAGGCCCAGGTCAAAGCCCTCAGCATCATGCGTCAGGCGCTGGCGCAAACCAACACCTTCGGCATCGGCGAAATCGCCTTCAGCGGCCGCGAGCATCTCGTGGCCATTGGCGCGCCGTCCGATCCAAAGCAGAAGGGCCTCATGCTTTACCTCCTTCGCTACGAAGAGGAGATGAGAGAACCACAGTCTGCTCTCTCCGGCATCAAAGACGCCAAAGCATCGCCTCAGGAACTCGCGCTGGCAAAGCAGCTGATCGAAGCCAGCACCTCTCCACTCGATCTCTCTGCTTACAAGAACGATTACGAAGCCGCAGTCAAAAAGCTGGTCGATGCCAAACGCAAAGGCAAGCCACTTCCCGAAGCGAAGCCCGAGCCTGCGCGGGGTAAGGTCATCAACATCATGGACGCGCTGCGCACCAGCCTTGCCGAGAGTCAGAAAGCCCACAAGACCACGAAGAAAAAGACCACGCATCGAAAGCGGGCGGCCTGATCGTTCGTTGAGAACGCGCCGCCGCTCAACTCGCCTGAATCGATAACCCCCATGCGTACTGCGTCGGCCGCCGCGCCTCATCGGCCATGGCTTCCGGCAGTTCGATCTTGAGCCCCGCCGTCGCATCCATCTTCCACCGCAGCGGCTCCGGATAGCCGAACATGGTGATGCGGCTCCCAGCCCGCGGCCGCACCGAGTTGAGACGCAGCGTTTTGCCCGGCCACTCCAGCAGGAAGCAGTACACGCTCTGGTTGTCTTTTGACCGCGTAAATCGGATCATCTCCCCCTCTCGCCACAGGTCACCCGCCCGCGCACGCGTCGCGTAGATGCCCGCCCCCGCCAACTTCATCCACCCTCCCACTTGCTTCACCTGCTCCACAGCCGTCGGATGAAAGCGCCCAGTGCCGTCCGGACCGATGCCCACCTGGAAGCTGCCGCCCTTGGCCGCGGTATCGATAATGTTGTGCACAATCCACTGCGCGCCTTTGTAATTCGACGCCACCGGATCATAGGAAAACCCGCTCGCCAATGGATAGATCACCATCCAGGGCATGCCCGTATTCGACTTATCCCCCGGCACAAATCCCTCCGGCGTATAGTAATCGCCGTAGTTACCAATGCCGCGCGCCCGCAGCATCACATTCGGCTGCAGCTCGCGGATCCTGAACAGCGTCTGCCTGAGTTGCGGCCATACCGCCGGTCCCAGCCACTGATCCAGCGACAGCATCTGAATCTCTCCATAGTTCGTCAGCAGTTCTTCCAGTTGCGCGCGGTGCCGCGCCATCATCCGCGCTACCTCTTCCGGAGTCGGATCGGGCGCTATCCAGATCCGCGATCCCAGCCTCTTTCGCGCTTCCTCCCATTCCGGATCGAGCTTTGCAGCCGAGGGCACCTGCGCCGGATGATCGGCGTACGGCCGGAAATCCGCGTCATACCAGTCAGGATGAGAAAAGTACAAGGCGATGCGCAGCCCGCGCTTATGCCCGGCAGCGCACAGTTCCTTTACCACATCCCGGCGGAAGGGCGTCTCCATCATCGAATACGCCAGATCGCACGGCTCCAGAGCCGGACCGCTCGCCCCGTCCCATCGGATCCTCTGCCGGACTCGCGTCTTCGTATCGAACATGGAAAAGCCCTCGTGATGCTTGGTGGTGAAGGCAAACATCCGCATCCCGTTGTCGGCAAAAAGCGAGGTCCACTCATCCGCATCGAACCCGACCGGGTTCCACGTCCTGTACATCTGGTTATAGCGAGCGCGCGCGCCATAATCCAGATCGAGAAACGGCCAGGATTCATGTTTAAGACCGGCCAGAGAATACAGGCCCCAGTGAATCCGAACCCCGTATTTCATATCCAGAAAGGCCTCATAGGCCTCCTGCGACGCCCAGTGATACCCGGCCTCCGGCACTTCCTCGATATAGCCGCGCACCCTGCGATAGTGCGAATCGCTGAGCGGCAGGTGATGCCCCACAGCGCTTTCGCCGGTTTCAGCCTGGGTATCTATCCCCATCGCCCGGGTGCCGCGAATCAATTGCGATCCAATCGCCAAAGCCGTGCCTGAGAGAAACGTACGCCGCCGCAAGTTCACCTCCTCGATCAAACCGGAAACCAGATAGAAGATAGAAGCGCGGGCACGCAGCTAATCTTAAGCTTCACGAAGGAGCGCTCCTGGCATACTGTAATATCACTATGCGAGCGCTCACTTGTAGTGTGGTTTCGCTGCTGCTCCCCCTGACCCTCGCCGCAGCCTCTCCGTCAGGAACCCGGAATGCGGATATGAACCTCAAGCTGCGTACGCGCATCCAGCCCTTCAAAGACAGCGGAACCTGGACTGAGGCCGAGATGGAGCAATCCTTCTCCACCGGGAAGACCGCCATCATCATCACGGACATGTGGGATAAGCACTGGTGCCGCGGCGCTAACATGCGCGTCGGTGACATTGCTCGCCGCATGGAGCCGCTGCTTGAGAAAGCGCGCGCCTCCGGCATCCTGATCATTCACGCTCCCTCCGAAACCATGAGCTTCTACGCCGGAACGGAGGGCCGCAGGCTCGCCGAAAATGCGCCCCGTGTCGCGCCCCCTCAGGAAGTGGTTCTCAACGATCCACCTCTTCCCATCGATGACAGCGACGGAGGCTGCGATACACCTGGAGATAAGGAACACCGCGCCTGGAGCAGGGAAACTCCTCTGCTCACCATCGTCCCTGGCGACGTAATCTCCGACAGCGGCCAGGAAATCTACAACGTGCTCCGCCAGCACGGCATCACCGACGTCTTTTTCATGGGCGTCCACGCCAACATGTGCATCCTCAACCGCACATTCGGCATTAAGCAGCTCACCCGATGGGGCATCCATTGCGTCCTGGTCCGTGACCTCACCGACGCGATGTACGACTCCTCTTCCCGCCCGTTTGTCTCTCATGCTGCCGGCACCGAGCTGGTCATTGAGTACATCGAGCAACACTGGGCGCCCACCGTCACCAGCAGCGAAATAATGCAGTCCCTGACCGGCCCCGCGACACCAGCTCAGGGCTCTGATCAGTAGCTGGTGTTTCAGAGGTCCCTTGATCGTTTGTCATCCCGACCGGAGCGTAGCGGAGTGGAGGGACCTGCTTTCTGCCGGCGGACAGACAAGCAACTTCAGAATGAGCAGACATAGTGGCCTGACGCCGAAACTCGCCTCACGACTACTTCTGTCCTCCTGAGCAAGCCTGGCCGAGAATTCGGCCAAAGTTAGCGAAGGATCTGCGGCCGCTTCGTGCGAGTTATGCCACGCACATCCCGGACACTACCCATCTCGGATAAAAACTAAAAGAGGGTATTCCAGCAGCTATTTCCAAGCCCGCTATTGCCCTTCGTGTTATCCCCTGCCCCGTTCGAGTGATTGTGAGGCTATCCCCGTTCCCCCTACATTTCCTGCATGGCATTTGCAGAAGGTCAACCCGTCCGCCTCAAACACGGCCAGCAGGTTGGAATCGTCGCGCGCAAACTCTCGTTCTTCGATCACATGTACGTCATCCAGCTGGATGGCAGCCACTACCCCAACAAGCGCCTGGCTCACGAGTCCGAACTGGAACTGTTGACCCGTTCTGAAGATCGCCTGACTGCCTGACTTCAACTGCCTCGGGCTTTTCGACTTGTCGTCTTAACCCAGATTCTGCCCGGTGGAAAACCTGCCGCCGGGCGAATCATCACTGCAAATCGCGACCGCCACTCGCTGCGGCCACCGGCACGGCGCCCTCCGCCTCCAAAAAAATCCGCCGCTTCCGCCGCGCAATCGCAAATACCACCACGCCACTTCCCACCAGCACCAGTGTCGAAAGCAGCACCTTCGCCACCGCAAATACCTTGTCCGGCTGCTCGTCCGCGGGAATCACCGACAGCACAATCGTCATCGCCGTGGTGACAAATCCCAGAGTCGACAGCGCCACAGCCGTCGGCCGCCCGCCCGGCACCCGCAGAACGCCCGCCCCTGCCGGTTGCCTCTGCACCCGCGCCATCGCCGCAAACAGCAGCAGAAATGGCAAAAACGTGGTGATGATGGTCATGCTCACCAGCACGTCGTACGCCCCCCGAACGCTCGTTCCCGCCTGTCCCAGCGCCGCCATCAACATGCCCGCCAGGCCGTAGACGCCAATTGCCACCCACGGCGTTCGAAATCGGCGGTGTACCCGCCCAAACACCGGCGGCAAATAAAGATCAATGCCTGCGACAAATGGCAGCCGCGATGTCGACGAGAGGTAGGAAGCCGCGCCCCCCACCGCGCTTAGCGCCAGCAGCCCGGCCACCACTACCCCCAGCCATGGCACGCCCATCCGCCCGCACATCTGCGCTGCGCCTCGCATAAATCCGTCCACTCCGGAAACCTGCCCCGGCCGCAGCGCCACCAGCAACGCCGCGGTCCCAGCTACATACGCCGTAACCAGTACCATGCCGCTCACCAGCAGCGCTCGCGGAATCGTCCTGCGCGGGTTTTCGATCTCCTCTCCCATAAACGACCCTGTCTCGCAGCCCGAGAACGCGAAGAAGATCGTCGACCAGAAGATCGCATCCCGCAGCGACAGATGCGGAGCCATCCCCGCTGCGGTGAACTGGGTCGCCACCCCGAAGCGCTTCGCCGAAAACGCCGCCAGCACCACCAAAATCAGCACCGGCAGCCACGCGCCCGCTGATCCAATGTTGTTCAGCCATTTCCCCGCATCGAGCCCGATGATGTTCACGGCCGTAATCGCCGCCAGCCATACCACCGCGAACGTCATAAAGAACCACGGGCTCGCCGAGAGCGCATGCCCGCGCTCCCCCGCCGCAAACAGCGCCGCGCCCGCCCCGAAATACAGAATCGAGCCAAAGTAGGGCAGGTTCGACATCCAGTACGTCCACGCGGCCAGAAACCCCGCGAAGTCCCCGAACGCCTCGCGCACCCAGATGTACAGCCCGCCCTCCTGCGGATACCGCGACGAAAGCTCCATCACGCTGCCTGCCAGCGGCACGAAAAATCCGATCAGCCCGAAGCACCAGACGATCAGCGAACCAGGTCCCGCCGCGGCCGCCGTCGCAATCCACCGCACGCTCAGCGACGTCGCCAGATACAGCAGCGCCACATCCCGCAGCCGCAGCGCCCGCTTCAGCTGTGGGACCGGAACGTCGATGTGAGCCGCACGCGGGGATCCCGGCTCTCCCTTGTGAGACCCGGGATTCGTCCCGCTCCCCGGAATTTCAGCCATGCCCTCAGCCACGCCCGCTGTCCAGATCCTTCAGCACCGCCATCGCCGCGTTCCGCCCGTTGATGCCGATCACGCTCCCGCCGGGGTGCGTGCACGCTCCGCACAAATACACCCCCGCCATCGGCGTGCGCGGCGTCAGCCGCTTCGACCACATGTACGGCGGAAGGCATTCCCCCTGGAAGATATGCCCGCCCGTCAGCCCCACCTTCTTCTCAATATCCGGGGGACCCAGCACCTGCGCATCGATCACCGCCGTATCGATGTTCGAGCAGAACCGCGCCAGCGAGCCCAATGCCAGCCTGCGCACTTCCTCCCGCTGCGTATCCCAGGTAATCTGCGGATCCGCGAATCGGTACGGCACATACTGCGCAAACACGCTCATCGTGTGCCGCCCCTCCGGCGCCACCGTCCGGTCGTGCACGCTCTGGAAGTACAGCTCGCACCACAAATGCTCCGGCAGCTCTCCACGCCGAGCCGCCGCAAACCCCGCCTTCCACTCCGCCTTCGTCAGCGGCGCATTGATCTGCCCGTAGTGGTGCGGCTCATCCGTACCCGGACGCGCCCTGAAATTCGGCAACTCCCCCAGCAGTACGTTGAGCTTCACCGTGCAGCCTTCGATGGGAATCCCCTCCACCCGTTCCCGCCACGCCAAATCCGCCGCCTCCCCCAGCAGCCGCAGCGTCACCCGCGGGTCCGCATTCGACACCACCACCCGTGCCGCGATCCTCTCGCCCCCCTCCAGCAGCACGCCTTCTCCTGGCACAATCCCCGCCACCGAAACGCCGCTGGCCACCACCGCTCCCGCCTCCCGCGCCGCATCGCAGAAGTAAAACGACACCATCCCCATGCCGCCCTGCACATAGCCCCACATGCCTGGCATGCCACCCAGCCGCCCCGATGCATGATGAAACCGGATCGACGCGGTCCCTGCATCGAACGGGCTCGCATTGGTCCCGATCACCCCCTGCCCCAGATAGGCCGACTGCAGCCGCTCATCCCTGAGGTAGTGTTCGACAAACTCCGCCATCGACCACACATACAGCAGCTTCCGCGTATTCTCATCTTTCCCCAGCCGTTCGTCGATCTCCTGCGCTGTCGGTGCCTCGCCAATCCAGCAATCGCCATCGCCCGCCGGCCTCAGCGCCTCCCTCAGGCGGCAGAGCGTCGCGTTCATGGCCTTCCAGCCCTCAACGTCTGCAGGAGCAAAGCGCCGGATCTCCGCCTCGCACCGCTCGTCATCATCCCAAAGCTGCACGCTCGACCCATCCAGAAACGGCACAAACAGCCCATTCACCGCCGGCGTCCAGTGAAATCCGCGCGCCGGAAGATTCAATTCCTCGACCACCTTCGGGTGAAGCAGCCCAGCCAGATACGCACACGGCGACATCCGCACGCCCGGATACGTGTCGGGAAACGGCTCCTCGATCGTGCATGCGCCGCCTACGCGTGCTCGGCCCTCCAGAACCAGCACCCGCTGTCCCGCCCGCGCCAGATAGGCCGCGCATGCCAGCCCGTTGTGTCCGGCGCCCACGATGATCACGTCCCACGAACGCGCCGCCAGCTCCAGCACCGGCGCAGGCAATCCAATCTTTCCAAGCACAGCCGCAGTGGGCGAAACCGACAAGCCTTCCTCCAATCCAGTTACGTTCTGCCAGTATCTATCCCCCACCATCATTCAGGAAGAGGTTCCCGCCGGAGAATCCTCAACCGAATCCGCCTCCGTCGCCAGCAATACGCATCTCCTGAAATAAACCGGCACGCGCAGCCCGCTCCTGTCCGCAAGCCACACCCGCGCGAAGCGCTTTTGCCTGGACGGCGAGTCCCTGTACCCTGATTTCGTGCCCTTCCGCGAATTCCTCGGCAACGAACCAACCGTCCGTCACCTCCGGGAATCCCTCGCCGCCGGCCGTCTCCCTCACGCCCTCATCCTGGCCGGCCCTCGCGGAGCCGGTAAGTACACCCTCGCCATCATGCTCGCGCAGGCCGCCAACTGCCTCAATCCGCCGTCGCCCGGACCGGACAACGACAGTCTTCCCGACTTCTGCGGCGTTTGCTCCAACTGCCTCCGCATTGGCCAGGCCGCCGACCTCGACGCCCGCGTTGCCGAAGCCGTCGCCGCCCGTGAAGACCTCCGCGACACCGACAAGCGCGACACCCGCATCCTCATCCAGACCCATCCCGACGTACTCGTCATCCCGCCCGACCCGCCGCAGCTGCTCATCAAAATCGGCCAGGTCCGCATGCTCCTGCGCGAGATCTATCGCATTCCCGCCGATGCGCGCCGCTCCTTCTTCATCTTCACCAGCGCCGCCTTCATGAAAGAAGCCGCTAACTCGCTGCTCAAAGTCCTCGAGGAGCCGCCCGCATACGCCACCATCATTCTGCTTGCGGAAAATACCGGCGAACTGCTGCCCACCATTCGCTCCCGCGCCGGCATCTTCCATCTCGGGGCCGTACCCGCCGGCCAGCTCGATCGCCTCCTCGCCGAGCGCCGCCCGCACTGGAAGCCCGCCGAGCGCGTCCTCATTGCGCGTCTCTCCGAAGGCGCCATCGGCCGCGCCCTCGGCTTTGATCTCCCCGCTTACCTCACCAGCCGTGCCGACGCTCTGCTTCTCCTCCGCAATTCTGTCGGCGAGAGCGACTACTCCTCCCTCTTCCGGGTAACCGAAACCTACCGCGCCGGAGCCGACGGCCAGGGGAAAACCGAAGGTCTGCTCCGCGCCGCAGCCTCTCTGCTCGAAGACCTGCTCCTCCTCAAAGCCGAAAGCCCCGCCCTCATCCGCAACATCGATCTCGAGAAGGAACTCGCCTCCATGGCCTCCTCCATCACCATCGAATGGATCGAGTCCGCCGCTCGCGGCCTGCGCGCTGTTGAGTCCGGCATGCGCCGCAATTTGCTGCGCTCGCTCGCGCTCGACAGCTTCGCGGCACAACTCGGCGGCTCCTGACTGGTGGATTCCCACAGCGCGTTCAGGGTACGATCATTCGCAGTACTCCACTTATCTTTTTCCTGTGCGACGCGTTACCCGTCTTGCGCATCACATAGGCATCTCTGTCCGTAAAGGAACATGGGTGAAATGTCCCAATTGCCTGCCTCCGCGGTGCGTACGCTGCGTGCGCCATTAACCAGGAACACCGTGCAGCGAGCTGTTGCTACGCTGGGCCCGGTCGTTGCCGTTCCGCCCGCCGCTGCTCCCGCTCCGCCGGAGATTCCTTCCTCCGAACCGCGCGAATTGAATATCATCGGGCCGCGCAAACTCATCCGTCCCACTCTGCCGGAGAGCGCGCTGCGCGACCGTCGCCTGGCGCGCCGCGACGAGCCAACAGTATGGCATCCTCCTCTCCCCAGCTCCATCTCAGCGGCGCAGGAAGCCTCCCATGCGGAGTCCTTCTATTTCCAGAAACAGGTGCAGGCGCAAACTCCTATGGTCTTCGTCCTTGAAGATGGCGAAAAGATCGAAGGCTGTATCGAGTGGTACGATCGCAACGCGATCAAAGTGCGCTGCTCGGGATTTTCGGGCTCCCGTGGCAACCGCCCTTCTGAGGCGCAAACGGGCACGCGGACACTAATCTACAAGTCCAGCATCAAATATTTGTACAAGGCGGGCGAAAACCAGCTCTGAGGTGTATCAGGGGCCCTCTGGGTCAGCGCCGCGCTGCCTTCACCAGGCGATCACGAATCGCCACCCCAAGTCCCTTTTCCGGCGGCAGCGGGCACACGATGGCCGTAACCCCGGCACCATCCAGCCAGCGCAGACCCGCAAACAGCCGCTGCGCCAGTTCCTCCTCATCGTCCCATCGCCCCCAGCGAAAGACCCGCGCCTTACACCCCACCACAGCGCTCTGGAACGCATCCGGCAGCATCAAACCGACCTCCTCGCCGACTTCCTCCGCGCGCCTGGCGGCTTCTCCAAAGCTGCTCTTCTGCGCGTCGCCATCGCCCATGACCAGAATCAGTCGCGCCTTTGGCGCATAATGCCGCAATCCCAGCCCCGGCGAAACCGCACCCTCTACCGGATCTTCGCGCGTCCACTCTGACCCCCGCAGCGTTGCCCGCCCCACGCACACGGCCCGAATCTGCTCCAGCGTAATCACCCCGGGGCGATAGATGACGCACTCGTCTTCCCCAACCTCCGCCACCGTGGACTCCACTCCGTGCGTGGTCTCCCCGCCATCCAGGATCGCGTCGATGCGCCCGTCCAGATCTTCGGCCACATGCTCCGCCCGCGTCGGACTGATTCTCCCGAACCGATTCGCGCTGGGAGCAGCGACCGGCACGCCAGCCGCCTTCAGTAACGCATGCGCTACCGGATGCGCCGGCATGCGCACACCCACCAGCGGCGACCCCGCCGTCACCAGATCCGGAATTCCCGCATGCCGCGGCAGCAGCAGCGTCAGCGGTCCCGGCCAGAACACGTCGATCAGCCGCCGTGCATTCTCTGATACCGCTCCGGTCACTGAGCGCAGCATCGCTTCATCGCCCACGTGCACGATGATCGGATCCCACGATGGCCGCTGCTTGGCCTCGAAGATTTTGGCCACTGCCGCCGCATCCAGTGCGTTCGCCCCCAGCCCATAGACCGTCTCAGTGGGAAACGCCACCGTCCCGCCGTTGCGCAGGATTTGCGCCGACCGCGCAATCGCCTGCTGCGAGGCTTCGCTGTCGGGGCCGCCTGGCTCGATCGCAAACCTCAGGGTCCTCATAGGTCTTTCATTTCCCGTGCGGCTCCTGGTGCGACGCCCTCGACCCGATGCATACTCGAATTGTATGAGCAGCATGGAAATCGAGGTAAAGTTTCGTGTTAGCGATCCGGATGCGCTGACGCGCCGCCTCGAGGACGCGGGATTTCATTTAGAGACGCCGCGTACCTTCGAGCGCAACATCCTTTACGACACTCCCGCCCGCGCCCTCCGCAACCAGCAGGCCATCCTCCGCATAAGAAAGTACGGCGGCCGCTGGATCGTCACCCACAAATGCCTCCCTCCCAATAACGATCCCTCTGCCCGTCACAAGCATCGCGAAGAAACCGAAACCGTCGTGCAGGACGGGGAAGCCATCGGCCACATCTTTTCGCAGCTGGGCTACAAACCCGCCTTCGTTTACGAAAAATGGCGCACCGAATATGCCGACTCCACCGGCCACGTCGTCGTCGACGAAACGCCCATCGGCTTCTTCGCCGAGCTCGAAGGCCCGCCCGACTGGATCGACGCCACCGGCCGCAGGCTGGGCGTCGACCAGCGCCAGTTCTCCACGCTCAGCTACGGCCGCCTCTTCGACCAGTGGCGCCAGGAAACAGGCAGCTCAGCCGAAAACCTCACCTTTGAAGAAATCCCCGCGCCTTCCGCCCCCTGACCAATGACCGCTACACCGAACGAATTACCCTACTCCCCCGTGAATGGATTCATCTCCGGAGCCTTCGCCGCCGTCGGATCTGCCGCCTTCGCCTCCGCCCCATGCGGCTCGCCGGAACCGGTCACCGCCCCGACGCCCAATCCGCCCCGCGAGTAGACCCGCATCGGATCCCCCGGCAGCATCCCATGCTCCTCCAGCGCCAGCCGGATGCGCCGTTGCGTCTCGCGCATTGCCGCCCACTGCTGGTTGGCCTTCGTCTTCAGCTGCACCGGATAGATCACCTGCGATCCCTTGATCGAATCCACCCCCAGCAGCGTCGGGTCGGCCAGATACACCTCGCTATACGCCGGATCATTGCGCACGCTCATCGCCACATCCTTCAGTAACGCCATCACTTCATCGGGGTTCGCCGAGAAGTCTACCGAGACATTAATCGTCGCCACCGAGAAGTCTCGCGTCACATTCGCGACCGTCGTGATCTGTGAATTGGGTACGATGTACAGCGTCCCGTCGCCGTCCCTCACCTGCGTTTTGCGCAGGCTCATCGACTCCACCGTGCCGCTGACCCCGGCAATCCGGACCACATCCCCGACGTTATATTGGTCCTCCACCAGAATCAGGAATCCGTTAAAGCAGTCTTTCACGATGTTTTGCGCCGCCAGTCCGATCGCCACTCCGGCCACCCCGGCGCTGGTCAGCAGCGGGCCCAGGTTGAACCCCAGGATCGGCAGGATTTCCAGCGCCGCCAGCAATGTGATCACGGCAATGCCCGTCGCCCGGATGACCGATGTCAGCGTTCTCACCTGCGCCAGATGCAGCGCCGTACTCGACTCCCGCTCCGCCAGCTTCAGAACATGGCCGGTAACCAGCTTCAGGACTCGCAACAGGATCCAGAAAATCACCGCGACGCCGATCAGCTTGGGCAGCTTATCGTGCAGGAAATCCTGCAGGTCAATGGTGTACTTGTCCTCGAGCGCATCGAAGAATGCCCGGTGTCCGGCAAAAACCAATAATTCTGTCCACATTGCCGCTGTCAGCATTACGTCCCTCCCCTTGCGTTCATCTCAGGACCAGGTGCACTATGAATGCGCCGGAACTTCGCCGCCGTTTATCGCGCGCAGGAGGCATTCCATGAAAATCTCCCGTCGCTTCGTCCGCTCGCTCTGCCTCTGCACGGTCCTGCTGCTGACCGCTGCCTGCGCCACTCTGCCGGCCCGTGCCCAGGCCGCCCCCGATCGCGTCGGTCCGGTCATCCCCGGAACCACCAGCGCCGCCGGCAACGCCACCCCCTTCGGCAACAACAGCCCCGATATTGATCAGGCGCGCATGATGCACAATATGCTCAAGCAGCGTAATTCCGCCCGCCAGAAGGAGATCGTCGACGACACCAACCGCCTGCTCGATCTCGCCAAACAACTCAAGGAAGCCGTCGACAAAACCGGCCAGAATGAGCTCTCCATCAACGTCGTCAATACCGCCTCCGAAATGGAAAAACTCGCCAAATCAGTCAAAGAGAAGATGCGCGACGGCCAGTAGCCGGCCCTTCCTTCACAGCCGGCGAATCAGCAGCAGGGTTTGATCGTCGCTCTGCTTTCCGTATTTCCGCACCTCACCCAGGATCGTCTCCGCCAGCTTCTCCAGCGAGCCTCGGCCGCCCTCCCCCACCATCCTCTTCAGCGGCTCAACCCCAAATTCCTGTTCGCTCTGGTCGCAAACCTCCAGCACCCCATCCGTTGCCACCACAATCACATCGCCGGCGGCTACCGCCATCCTCTCCCCGGTAAAGCCCGACACCGGCAGCAGCCCCAGCGGAAACTGCTTCTCCTCCACCAGCGCGACCGACTGCGTGCAGGGACTCCAGTGCAGCACCGGCGGGCTCGCCGCCATCGCGTACCACGCGCTGCCGTCCGCGTTCAGACGAAACGCCGTCAGCGTCGCATACATCTGTGGTTCCTTCACCTCCGGCAGAATGCGATTCAGCTTCTCCATCAGCTCCGGGAGGGTCGTCTCCGGCCGCCCCTCGGCTGCATCCAGCAGCACCGTCCGCGCCGCCGTCTTCAGCATCCCCATCAGGATGCCGGCCGGCAAACCATGCCCGGCAATATCGGCCACGTACGCCACCATGTCGCCATTCGGCAGCAGCAGCGCGTCCACCAGATCTCCGCCCACCTTGTGGCTTGGACAGGAAACCCCATACACCTCAAACGCAGGCGTGCGCAGCACCACCGGCGGCACCAGCGTCTTCTGGATCCCATGCGCCAGCTCCAGCTCCGTGTGCAGCCGGAACGTCTCCTTGCCCTCCGCGCGGATATAGGCGATGAAGAAGACATACGACGCGATCATGACGAAAATGATGCAGGTGGCCGCGAAGCGAGTCCCCTGCTGCGACGGAACCGGCGCAAACGAGAACTCCCGCCCCATCCGTTCCGAAATGAACATCAGCACTTTTGCATTAAAGAACTGGACTACAACCATCGCGGGCAAAGCAACCGCCGGCAGACGATAGACGACGATGATCCACAGCGCTGCGTTCAGGCCGCTGTAGAAGGCGTACATGGCGGCGACGGCATAGGGCGCCGTGCCCAGCGACATCAGGTCGTAATAGAACCCAAAGATCGAGAACAGCAGAAAGGCTGCCACCAGCAGCAGCCATAAGCGCTTCCAGGGAACCATCCGGAAGTTGCGTCGTCCGGCCGGCGGCCGGAGATACCACGGCTTTGAGGATTCCGCCATTGGCAGCCAGGATATCAGCGAACTTCTCTGTCGGCGAATCAGGAGGAGCCGTCCCCAAAACAAAACGGCCCCCTGTGAGGAGGCCGTTCGTCCATCCAATGGTTTCTAATCGTTTCAGGAGCTGGCCGCTAAACCCGACACGACCCGCGAATCGCTGGCAGCCACCAGCGTCCAGCTATCGGCTTCCGGCTACCAGCTAACCGCTTCTTGGCTGACCGCTTTTTACCTGGCCGCTTCTTACCTGACCGCTTCTCCGCTGCCTTTAAACAAACAGCGGCGCCAGTACCAGCGTCACCGTGGCCAGCAACTTGATCAGCACGTGCAGCGACGGTCCTGCCGTGTCCTTAAAGGGATCGCCCACCGTGTCGCCAACTACCGCGGCCTTGTGCGCTTCGGATCGCTTCCCGCCGTGCGCGCCGGTCTCGATGAACTTCTTGGCGTTGTCCCAGGCGCCGCCGCCGTTGTTCATCAGCATCGCCAGCAGAATGCCGCTGATCGTGCCCACCATCAACAGCGCCGCCACCGCCTCCGCCCCTCCCAGATTGAGTGGAATCCCATGGATCACCGGATCCTTCTCGGCGGCCAGCACGTTGAAACTCGCATTGAAGTGCCGGAAGACCACCCCCACCACCAGCGGCATCGACACCGCCAGCAGCCCCGGCAACACCATCTCCCGCAGCGCTGCGCCGGTTACGATGCTCACGCACCGCCCGTAGTCCGGCTGCGACGTTCCCTCCATAATCCCGGGATTCTCCCGGAACTGCTGATGTACATCCGTGATCACCGTCTGCGCCGCCCGTCCCACCGCCTTGATGGCCATCGACGAGAACAGATACGTCAGCATCGCGCCCAGCAATCCGCCCACGAATACCGGAACCGACGCCAGGTTCACGTTCGAGAAGCTCCAGTGCGGATCCAGCGTCAATCCCGCCGACTGCATCCGCTGGCCCACGATGTCGTGAATCGTCGCCAAATAGGCCGAGAACAGCAGAAACGCTGCCAGCGATGCCGACCCAATCGCGTATCCCTTGGTCAGCGCCTTGGTCGTGTTCCCTGCCGCATCCAGCGCGTCCGTCTTCTCGCGCACGCTCTCCGGCTGGTTCGACATCTCGATAATGCCGCCGGCGTTGTCCGTGATCGGCCCAAAGGTGTCCATTGCCAGGATGTACGCGGCCGACGACAGCATCCCCATGGTCGCAATTGCCGTCCCGTAAATTCCCTTCGCGTAGCTGGAAATCATCGTGACATCCGCCAGCCCGCGCACCCCGAAGTAGTAGCTGGTCAGCAGCGCCGCGCTGATGACGATCACCGGCACCGCCGGCGTCTCCATCCCTACCGCCAGCCCGCTGATGATGTTCGTTGCCGGCCCCGTCATCGAAGCCTGCGCGATCCCCTGCACCGGCCGGAACCGCGTCTCGGTGTAGTACTCCGTGATCCGCACAAACAGAAACGCCGTCACGATGCCGACAATCCCGCAACCCAGCAACCACCACCGTGCGCCCAGCATGGAATACACCGCCGCGGCGAACCCGATCAGCGCCAGCCCCGACGTCACGTAATATCCGCGATTCAGCGCATGCATCGGCTCTTCGTTCTCGCCGCTGCGTACGATGCTCACGCCCACCACGCTGGCGATCAGATTAATCGCCTGCACGATCAGCGGAAACAAAATTCCCTTAATCCCAAACACCGGAAACAGCGACGCGCCCAAAATCATCGCGCCTACGTTTTCCGCCGCCGTCGACTCAAAGATATCCGCGCCGCGCCCCGCGCAGTCGCCGACGTTATCCCCCACCAGATCCGCAATCACTGCCGGATTCCGCGGATCGTCCTCGGGAATCCCTGCCTCCACCTTGCCTACCAGGTCCGCGCCCACGTCCGCGGCCTTGGTATAGATTCCTCCCCCCAACTGGGCGAACAGCGCCACCAGCGACGCGCCGAAACCAAAGCCCACCAGCTCAAACGGTACCTGCTGCGGGTGCTGCAAGCCTCCAAATGCCAGGAACAGAAGGCCCACGCCCAGCAGCGACAGCCCTACCACCACCAGGCCCGTCACCGCGCCGCCGCGCAGCGCAATCTGCAGGGCACTCCCCAGGCTGGTCCGCGCCGCCGAGGCGGTCCGGATATTCGCCCGGATCGACACCCACATCCCCGCCGTGCCCGAAAACGCCGAGCACGCAGCGCCGATCACGAAACTGATCACCACCTTCGTGGCGTAGGGCCGCGTGAACGGAGAAATCTGATATCCAAAGAACAGTACAACCGCCAAAACCACGGCAATCAATGCGATAGCCCCGTACTGGCGGCGCATGAAAGCTTCCGCACCCTGCCGGATCGCATTCGAGATGCGCTGCATCTCCGAACTGCCGATATCCGAGCTCAGCACTCCGCGCGCAAAGATCCATGCGGCCAGCAAACCCAGCACGCCCACCGCCAGCGCAATCCATAAGTAGATAGCGCCATACATCCCCGGCGCTGTCAGGCCGCTGGTCTGCCACATCCATGCGGCCATCGAAACGGACAACATCATGCACAATCCTCCAGTAATCTCCCGGTGCGGCGTCCCAGCTTCCCCGCCCCTAACACTCACACGTGTCGCGTACACCCTCTCAGATGCACGGCACAAAACCTGTCAATCCTTGTGCGGAAAGATGGTCAATCCACCGCTGGTATCCTGAGTCTGAAGTTCGTTAAGGAATTGCTCCTCGGCTTTGTATCGCGGCACACCTTCAGTCATGCCGTAAAGATCGCTTTGGTTTTGTATCAGGGCACGACTTCAGTCGTGCCGTAAAGATCGTCAGGCAGTGAGCTTCAGCCCCCGAGGGGCTGCTGTCCGAACCACTTCAATTCGTTAAATTGTTCAAAAACCTTCAGACTCACCACGGCTCAGGGGATTCCCCACGCTGTCCGGGCATTCTGTGTTCACCTTTCCTTCTCTGCCGATCATCTGCCGAATCGGGGGTTTGCGGTATTCCACCCGTCCACGGGCGGTCTTTTTCCATCTGTGCGAATCAGGAGTGTACGGTATCGAATCACGAAGGCGCAACCGCTCAGCCTGCCACTTCCGGGGTAAACCGCCACCCTTCCTCCGGCCCTCCCAATCCTTCGCTTCAACGGTTTACAATCTTCGGTCGACCCGGTCCCGAGCGGCGTTTCCCGGACGGAATCCTGAAAGCCCGTTCTACGCTCTAAACTGATGTAGCAATCATCTCAATCGTTGAGAGGTCCCGATGGGCCAAATTGCGGTATCCGGCGCTGAACCCAGAACAGCGCCCGGCGTGCATGCGCTTCCCCATGGCATCACGCCCGAAAAGCTGATTGAGATCTACCGTCTGATGTATCTCTCGCGCCGCACCGATGACCGCGAGATCATCCTCAAGAATCAGCAGAAAATCTTCTTCCAGATCTCCGGCGCCGGTCACGAAGCCCTCCTCGTCACGGCTGCACTCTCCCTCCGCCCCGGCTACGACTGGTTCTTCCCCTATTACCGCGACCGCGCTCTCTCCCTCGCCCTCGGCACCACCGTCGAAGAACAGTTCCTGCAGGGCGTCGGCGCCTCCACCGACATCGCCAGTGGCGGCCGTCAGATGCCCTCGCACTGGAGCAATACCCGCCTCCACATCGTCTCGCCGTCTTCCTCCACCGCCACCCAGTGCCTGCACGCTGTCGGCTGCGCTGAAGCCGGGGTCTACTTCAGCCGCCATCCCGAAGCCGCTCAGCCCGGCAATCCAAAGCAGCCCGACTACCGCCAGTTCCATCACGTCGAGTTCCAGAACGACGAGGTGGTCTACGTCTCCATCGGCGAAGGTTCCACCAGCCAGGGCGAATTCTGGGAGGCCGTCAGCGTCGCCTCCAACCTCAAGCTCCCCATCCTCTTCGTCGTCGAGGACAACGGCTACGCCATCTCCGTCCCCGTCGAAGTCAACACCCCCGGCGGCAACATCTCCCATCTCCTCAAGAATTTCCCCAACTTCCATTTCGCCGAAGTGGACGGCACCGACCCCATCGCCTGCCTCCAGGCCTTCGAAGCCGCTGTCGACCACTGCCGCGCCCGCCGCGGACCGGCCCTTGTCCACGGCCACGTCATCCGCCCCTACGCGCACTCCCACTCCGACGATCACCGCCTCTACCGCCCGGAAAGCGAGCGCCAGGCCGACGCCCTGCGCGACCCCATCCACACCTTCCAGATGTTTCTTCTCCGCGAAGGCATTCTCGATGCCGCCGGCATCGACCAGATCGAGAAGCAGGTCGACGAAGAGGTCCGCCTGGCCGCCGAGCGCGCCCTCCGCGCCCCTCTTCCCTCCGCCGAGCCAGCCGCCATCTTCCGCCATCGTTATTCTGAGGACTACGACCCCACCCGCCCCGAGCTGACAAGCGTTCCCGCCACCGAAGGCGCGCCGCGCACTATGGCCGACCTCATCAACGCCTGCCTCCACGACGAAATGCGCCGCGATCCCCGCATCATCGTCTACGGCGAGGACGTCGCCGACTGCTCCCGCGAAGAATACCTGGCGCAGAAGCAGGTCAAAGGCAAGGGCGGCGTCTTCAAGCTCACCGCCGGCCTACAGTGCGAATTTGGCTCTGACCGGGTCTTCAACTCCAGCCTGGCCGAAGCTGCCATCGTGGGCCGCGCCGTCGGCATGGGCGTTCGCGGCCTCAAGCCTATCGCCGAAATTCAGTTCTTCGATTACATCTGGCCCGCCATGCACCAGATCCGCAACGAGCTCAGCGTGATGCGCTGGCGTTCCAACGGCACCTGGGCCGCACCCGCCGTCATCCGTGTGCCCATCGGCGGCTATCTCACCGGCGGGGCCATTTACCACTCCCAGTCCGGCGAGAGCCTCTTCACTCACACGCCCGGCATCCGCATCGTCTTCCCTTCCAACGGCCTCGACGCCAATGGTCTTCTGCGCACCGCCATCCGCAGCGACGACCCCGTGCTCTTCTTCGAGCACAAGCGCCTTTACCGCGAAACCTGGGGCCGCGCCCCCTACCCCGGCCCCGACTACACCATCCCCTTCGGCAAAGCGCGCACCGTCCGCCCCGGCGACGACCTTACCATCATTACCTACGGAGCCATTGTGCCCCGCGCCCTCCAGGCCGCTCAGCGCGCCGCCCGCGAACTCGGTGTCGAAGCCGAAATCCTCGACCTCCGCACCCTCAGCCCCTACGACTGGGAAGCCATCGCCACCTCCGTGAAGAAGACCAGCCGCGTCATCGTCGCCCATGAAGACATGCTCAGCTGGGGTTACGGCGCTGAAATCGCCGCGCGCATCGCCGAAGAACTATTCGATGACCTCGACGCCCCCGTGCGCCGCGTCGCCGCCCTCGACAGCTTCGTCGGCTACCAGCCTATTCTCGAAGACGCGATCCTGCCCAACCCGGAACGCATCTTCCAGGCCATAGCCGCCTTGGCGAAGTACTGACGATCGCGGACAGCCCCCGAACGCCGCCTACTTCTTCACCGCGTCCAGAATCGCCTTCTGGTTCTTCAGAATTTCCTTTTGATTCGCCAGAATCGCCACCAGCGCCTTCTGGTTCTTTTGGATCGCGCCCTGGTTCGCAAGAATCGCCTTCTGGTTCCCGAGAATGCTCTTCTGATTCGCCAAAATCGCCTTCTGATTCGTGATCATTGCATCCGCCATCGGTTCTCTCCTGTTTGGATCGCTGCTTCGGCTGCCATCGTCCACTATCCGCGCAGTTTATCGCATCGTCCGAGCACAGACAGCCCCGCTACTCCTGGTGCGGTGGCGCCGAGGAATTTTTTCCTTCGCCGTCCTCCGAGCTAAACACCAGCACCTTTTCAGCCGATAAGAGGATGAGCGTAGTTCCGGAAATCTCCGTGCCTAAATGCTCCCGCCAGGCCGGCATCCCCGGAACCGGAGCAGAGGACGGCACTCTTGGCCCTGATCGACAGCACGGTAATCCTCCCCGCCCATGCCCAAAAGCTGCTCCGCGACAGCGAGGAGCGCTACCGCGCCTCCTTTCAGCAAGCCGCCGTCGGCATTCTCCACACCTCGCTCGACGGCAAAATCCTCAACTGCAACCAGCGCTTCGCCGAAATCGTCGGTTATTCCTCGTCAGAGCTCATCGGATGCAGCTTCCAGCAGATCACCCCGCCGGAAGATCGCGGAGCCGGCGCTTCTGTCGCCCGCCAGCTGCTCAGCCACGACCTTCCCACGGCCAGCTTTGAAAAGCGCTACCTCCGCAAAGACGGCTCCCTGATCTGGGCCATGCTGACCATCTCCATCCAGCACGATGGCGAAGGCCGTCCGGTTCACTTCCTCACGTTTGTGCAGGACATTGATGCGCGTAAGCAGGCCGAACAGCAGCTGGCTGCCGCGCAAACCGCTCTCCGCGCCAGCGAACAACGCTACCGCACCGCCTTCCAGATGACGCTTGACGGCATCAACGTCAACCGTCTCAGCGACAGCGTCTTTGTGGAGTGCAACGAGTCCTACCTCAGAAACAGCGGCTACGCACGTGACGAACTCGTCGGCCATACCCCCGCGGAAGTCGGCATCTGGGCCGATCTCCACGACCGGGAACAGCTGCTCGATTCCCTCCGCCGCAGCGGAGTGTGCCAAAACCTGGAGGCGCGGTTCAGAAAGAAGAACGGCGAAATCCTCTGGGGACTCGTCTCCGCCTCCCTGATCGATCTCGACGGCGAACGCTGCATTCTCGCCATCACCCGCGACATCACCCAAGCCAAAGCCGCCCAGGAAGAAATTCGCAATCTGGCCTTCTACGACCCCCTCACCCGCCTGCCCAATCGCCGCCGCCTCCTCGATCGCCTCGAGCAGGCCGTCGCCCTCGGCCAGCGCTCGGGGCGCAAACGCGCCCTCCTCTTTATCGACCTCGACGACTTCAAGACCCTCAACGATACCCTCGGCCACCATGTCGGGGATCTGCTGCTCCAGGAGATCGGCCGCCGCCTCATCTCCTGCATCCGTGAAACGGATACAGCAGCCCGCCTCGGCGGCGATGAATTCGTCGTCATGCTCGAAAATCTCAGCCCCGTCCCCGAAGAGGCTGCCACTCAGGCTCGGATGGTCGCCGAAAAAATCCTCACCCGCGTCGCCCAGCCCTGCCTCGTCGGCGAACACGAATGTCTTATCACCAGCAGCATCGGCATCACCGTCTTCGGCGAGCGCTGCGAGCAGACCAGCGAGATCCTGCAGCAGGCCGACATCGCCATGTACCAGGCAAAAGCCGCGGGCCGCAACACCCTTCGCTTCTTTGCCCCCGCGCTCCAGGCCGCTGTCTGCGCCCGTGCCGCGCTCGAAGATGAACTCCGCCAGGGAATCCGCGCCGGCCAGTTCCTCCTCTGGTATCAGCCCCAGATCGACCGCGGACGCCTCATCGGCGCCGAAGCCCTCCTGCGCTGGAACCATCCCCGCCGCGGTATCCTTCCCCCATCTGAGTTCATTTCACTGGCCGAAGAAACCGGGCTCATTCTTCCTTTAGGTGCCCTGGTCCTCGATTCGGCCTGCGCCCAACTCGCCGCCTGGACAAGCCGCGAGGATTTTCCGCCCATTTCCCTTGCCGTCAACGTCAGCGCTCGCCAGTTCCGTCAGACCGACTTTGTCGATCAGGTCCTGGCCGTTCTCCGCCGTACCAGCGCCGATCCCCACCGCCTCAAACTCGAAATTACCGAGAGCATGCTGCTCGATGATGTCGAAGACACCATCACGGTCATGAGTCGCCTCAAAGCCCACGGCGTGCAGTTCTCCCTCGATGACTTTGGGACCGGCTACTCTTCTCTCGCCTACCTCAAGCGCCTGCCCCTCGATCAGCTCAAGATCGACCGCTCCTTCGTCCGCGACCTGCTCCAGGACGACACCAGCAGCGCCATCGCCCGGACCATCATCTCCCTCAGCGGCGCGATGCGCCTCTCCCTGCTTGCCGAGGGCGTCGAAACCGAAGAACAGCGCTCCTGGCTCGTCCGCTTCGGCTGCCATGCCTTTCAGGGCTACCTCTTCAGCCCGCCCATTCCTCCCGAGGAGTTCCAGTCACTCCTCGAAGTCGTCGCGCCTTTGAATCCGCGTACCCCGCCGCCCCAGCCGGATGCACTGTGCCTGACTGCGGAATCCGTTCCCGCTCCCTGAAGTCCGACTTGTCGGGTGCCCCGGGTCGCGATCTGAGACCCAACGTTGGGGATCCGGGACCAGCGCATCGCCGCACCCATTTCCTAGGCCGGATCCGCACCGCAGCCTGCCCCTGGCAGGAACAGCCAGCGGGGCTTACGCTACCGCTCCGCCTGCTGCGCCGACACTTTGTCGAGCTCCCGGTAGATCTGCTCGTTGCGCAGAATCGCCTGCACGTACTCCCGTGTCTCCGTGAACGGGATCGACTCCACAAACTCGTCGATGCCGTGGTAGTTGCCGATGCCCTGCCAGTCGAGCACGCGATCGTCGCCGGCATTGTAGGCGGCGAAGGCATATTCGGGCTGATTGCCGAATTTTGCCAGTGTCTGTTTCAGGTACAAGGTTCCCAGCCGGATATTCGTCGAGGGATCCAGCAGCTCGTCGGTCTTGAAGTGCCGGATGCCTTCCTGTTTCGCCAGCGACTTGCCGACAGAGGGCAGCAGCTGCATCAGCCCATAGGCGCTCTTGTTGGAAACCGCGGTCGGGTTGAACTCCGTCTCCTGCCGGATCAGGGAAGCGACCATATAGGGATCGAGGCCGTTCTTCTCAGCGTCCGCTTTGATGTCGGTCCAATACATCTGCGGGAAGAGGATTCGCCAGTAGGCCACCGGAATGGCTTCGATGGGCGCAGACGTGTAGAAGGGGATGGCGCGCTTGAGCAGACGCATGGCATGCCATGACTCGCCATAGGAGGCATATATTTCGGCCTCAGCAAACGCGCCCCACTCATCGCTGCCGTCCGAAGCGTGGATCTCCGGCTCGATGTATTCGTTGAGGCCGGCATTGGCCAGCAGACGCGCCTTGACCACGTGCGGATCGTCTTCCGGCACGTCGTCCGTCAGCTCGGGGAT
This sequence comes from uncultured Acidobacteriota bacterium, assembly GCA_963825195.1. Classification (GTDB taxonomy): domain Bacteria; phylum Acidobacteriota; class Terriglobia; order Terriglobales; family Acidobacteriaceae; genus Palsa-343. Next base: position 937,566 of record CAWGSD010000001.1, on the reverse strand, counting down.
CGGCTGCGGCTGGAGCGCATCGAGCGCAGCAACCGGCTCGGGCGTTACAGATCCCAGCTTCGCCAGGCGATCCTGCGCCAGCATAGCGTAGTAGTAGTGCGGATACATGCGCAGGATGGTCCGGTAATACTCCGCGGCCATCTCCGGCCGATGCTCCTGCTCGTCGTAAATGCGTCCGCGCCAGTAGAGAGCCGCCGGGATCTCCTTGCCGCCGCCGTAGACTCGGATCTGCTCGTCGAAGAGCCGTGCGGCTTCCGGATACTGTTGCAGGCGGTAATTCAGCCATCCGGTGCGCCAGTGAGCGCTGGGCGCATATTTCACGGTTGGGAAGCGCTTCGCCAGCTCGCCGTAGTAAGTGATCGCGTTGGGGAAATCCTTTTTGAGCAGATACATGTTCCCGCTCGAATAGAGCGCTTCGGCCAGCCACAGGCTGTCAGGGAAGCGCGTCTCCATCTGCGAGACGATCGACTGCTGCGTCCCGGTGTCGTCCTTGTCGCGGGCCAACTCCATCAGCATATACATGCGCCGCGCCCCCGCATCATCGTTCGAGTCCGGGATCGCGTTCAGCTCGCTTTGGCTCAGGTGCTTCAGCTTCCAGTCGCATTCCGCCGCCGCGACCAGCAGCCCATTGCGGGAGAGGCCATCGGTATCAGGCTGCGACGCCAGCGAGCGGTACTCTTCTTCGGCGTCGCTGTAGTGTCCGGCGTTGTAGAGCGCGTCTGCATGACGCCGACGCTCCTCCGGCGCCAGGGTCGCCAGCACCCCCGACGTCATCAGCTGGCTGCGCGCCACACCGGCTTCAATGCTCAGCGGATAATCCAGATACACATGCCGGAATAGCTGCTGGGCCTCCTGGGTCTTGCCGGCCATGCCGTCGGCTCTGGCCAGGGCGAGCTGGAAATCCGCGCGACCTGCTATCGGATCGCCGCGATGCTTATCCAGAATCGCCAACGCCCTTTGTGGGTCGCCTTCCTGCACAAAAAGATTGGCCTGCAGTATCGGAACGCTGTTCACAAAAATGCTGTCGGGATATTTCAGCGCGAAATCATTCAGCACCAGCTCGGCCTGGGGCAGCTGATTGCTCTGCAGGTAGGCCTGCGCGGTCAGATAATCCGCGTAGTCGGCCAGAACGCCGTCGGGCTGAACTTTGGTCGCATCGGCCAGGTGTGCTGAGCGCAGTGCACTCTCCGCTTCAGAATATTTCCGGTCCAGCAGATAAGCATGGCCCAGCGCCAGATACGCCGCCGCCGCGGCTTCCCCGGTATGGCCGTGCGCGTAGGTAGAAACACCCCCATAGGCTGCCGGGGTCCGCATCTGCGCGAGTTGCTGGGCCATGGGCCGCAACTGCGACGACGCAACAAACGCCCGCTGCAAACGATGGCTTCTCGCCCGCTCTTTGGCGGTCAGCACATGACGCCGACGATGGCGGGTGCGGCTCGCCGTGGATTGACGAACGCCCGCGCGACGATGGGCGCTTGTCTTCGCAGCCGCGCGGCTTGCGGCAGAATGCACGCTGGTCTTTTTCCTGGCCTCCGCGGTCGAGGCATGGTGCTTTGCGCGCGTGTGAGATGAAGAAGTTCGGGAGCTGGAATCTGTCTGCGCAAATCCCAGGACGGCCAGCAGGAAGGCTGGAACCGTCACGACCAACATGAATTTCCGGCAAGCCCCCGCCAGGGCCAGCCAATGCTTCATTTCCGATCCACCGCGCAGCACAAAATTTCTCATCTCTCTGGCTACAGAGTAAGACGAATCGCCCGGCGTTCCGGGGAGGAAATTCGTCAATCCCCTGAAAGTTGCTTACTTGTGTACTGCAAGAGCGGCCGTGCACCCCTCTGCCCCCCGGAAGATCGAGATCCCACGAGCCTGCAGCCTACGCCGTATTGTTTGACAGAATCTCTATTCGCTTCTCCTTGACAGTCTGGGAGAAGCCGCCTTACTCTCCCAGACAGACTGGGAGAGGCCCCTCATGGCCAACGATGCACCCATTGATCTTCTTCAGGGCACTCTGGACATGCTGGTGCTCAAAGCCGTCTCGCTTGGGCCTCTGCATGGATATGGCGTGCTGCTGCGCATCCAGCAAATCTCGCAGAATCGTCTCGAGATCCAGCAGGGATCGCTCTATCCCGCTTTGTACCGGCTGGAACATGAGGGTTGGATTTCCGGCGAATGGGGGCAGAGCGAGAACAAGCGCCGCGCCCGCTTCTACCGACTGACCACCGCGGGACGGCGACGCCTCGATGCGGAAGCGAAGAAGTGGAATCAGTTCGCCGAGGTCGTCGGAACCATTCTGGACACCGTGCCGGAGCAGTTATGAGCCTGCGCAGCCGTCTCGCGACCTGCTGGCGCGCCCTCTTCCATGGCTCCGCCCTCGACCGCCAGGTGACTGAGGAACTGCAGTTCCACGTCGACAGCTATGCCGAGGATCTGATGCGCAGCGGAGTTCCGCGCGAGGAAGCCAGGCGACGGGCGCGGGCTGAACTGGGCAGCCTCGCCGCCGGGAAGGAAAACTGCCGCGCTGCGTGGGGCACGCGCTTCCTCGATGAACTCCGCGGCGATCTGCGCTACGCGGTGCGGGTGCTCAGCAAGAGTCCGGGGTTTGCAGCGATTGCCGTTGGATCGCTGGCACTGGGGATCGGCGCGAATACTGCCATCTTCTCAATTGCCAAACAGGCTCTGCTCGATCGGCTGAATGTACCGCACCCCGAACAGCTGCGATTGCTGCAATGGACCTCGAAGCGCAACAGCGCCGTCCACAGCATATGGGGCGATTATCGGCACGGCAGAGATGGAATCTACAGTCCCGTCTTTGCCTATCCCATTTATCAGATCCTGCGGCGGGAGAATCGTCAGCTGTCGGATCTCTTCGCCTACAAAGACGCGGGCGAGATGAACGCCTCTATCGATGGCGAAGCTGAGGTGGTGCACGCGGAACTCGTCTCCGGGAACTACTACACGGGGATGGGCATTTTGCCCCAACTCGGGCGAAGTATCGAGCCGTTCGACGACGGCAAGCCGGGAGGATCGCCGGTAGTGGTGATCAGCGACGGCTACTGGAGGCGGCGATTCAACCGGTCGCCTTCGGTGGTCGGCCGAACCATCGTCCTGAACCTGGTGCCTGTCACGATTGTGGGAGTGAATCCGCCCGACTTTACGGGTGCGGCCAACGTGCAGATTTCGCCCGACATTTTTGCCCCCATCGCCATGCAGCCGCTGCTCACGCCGCGCAACGGCGAGGAGTCGCTGCTAAGCGGCTCGACTCGCTGGTGGATTCACATCATGGCGCGCGCCACGCCCGGCGTGAGCGACGCCGCTGCGCAGGCGCAACTGAGCGTCACGCTGCAAAACGCGGTGGTTGCGACCATGTTGCCGAAGAAGAACGAGTCCATTCCGCGCCTGCTGGTTACCGACGGAAGCCGTGGTCTGAATGAAACGGGCGCAACGCTCGCTCACCCTTTGTATGTGCTGCTGTCGCTCGTCGGGCTGGTGCTGCTGCTGGCTTGCGCCAACATCGCCAATCTTCTGCTGGCTCGTTCGGCAGCCCGGCAGCGCGAGATGAGTGTACGCGTGGCCCTGGGTGCGGGTCGCGCTCGCATCGTTCGCCAGGTACTGACGGAGAGCCTGCTGCTCGCTCTGCTGGGAGGCGTGGGCGGCCTTCTGCTCGGCTATGCGGGACGCGCTGCCCTGCTGCGCATGATCGCGCACCTTTCAGCCCAGCCAATGATCCGTGCCGCTGCATTCAACTGGGAAATCTTTGCCTTCACAGCGGCGCTTTCCGTCGTGACCGGCGTGCTCTTCGGAGCTGCGCCTGCGTGGCGTGCGACTCGGACGCAGGTCAATGCCAGCCTCAAAGACAATCTCCATACAGCGACGCGCGTCCGCCGCGGCTATGGCGGCAAAACCATCGTCGCCTTTCAGATCGCTGTATCCATGCTGTTGGTTGCAGGTGCCGGGGTCTTCCTGCGTACGCTGATTAACCTCAACAGAGTCGATCCCGGTTTCGACCCGAGGAATGTTGTCCTCTTTCAGATCCACCCGCCGGCGTCACGCTATGTGTACTCCAATCGCAGTGTTCTCTTTGGGCAGATCGAGCAGAGACTACAGGCGGTGCCGGGCGTGGATTCTGCAACGGCCTCCAGCGTCACATTTCTGGCCAACGACCGATCGATGGATGACTTCGCGCCCATCGGCGGAAAGGCACATTCCGGAGGCACACAGGCAGAGTTGGACGTGTATGTCGGCGATCGCTTCTTTTCGACCATGCGCATTCCTATCCTCGCCGGCCGCGCCCTGACTCCGACGGACAGGGAAACTTCGCTGAAGGTCGCTGTCATCAATCAGGCGCTGGCACAGGAGTACTATCCGGGTGAAAATCCCATCGGTAAAACATTCGCGACCACCGACCTGCATGACAAAAAGCTGGTTTACCAGATCGTGGGAGTCTGCGCGAACACACGCTATGCCAATCTTCGCGATGATCCGCCGCCCGTTTATTACCTGAGCGAGCGCCAGGCCCCCGATATCACGCTGGGCGCAACCTTCGCGATAAGAACGAAATTGCCCGAATCCACCATCGCTCCGCTGGTGCGCCGCGCTGTGCAGTCTGTGGATCGCGACCTGCCGCTCATCGATCTCCGCACGCAGGCGGAGCAAATCGATTCGATCACCACGGAGGAGCGCATTTTCGCCGACCTCACCTCCGGTTTCGGCTTGCTCGCTCTGCTGCTTGCCTGTATCGGCATCTACGGCATCACCGCGTACAGTGTTGCGCAGCGCACCAACGAAATCGGCATCCGCATGGCGCTGGGAGCCCAGCCCGGCCGCGTTCTCCGCATGGTTCTCAGCGAAAGCCTCTGGCTGGGGGTCGTGGGTATCGTTGCCGGCCTCGGAGCCGCCCTGGTGATGGGGCGTCTCATCGCCAGCATGCTCTACGGGGTCAGGGCATACGATCCGGCGACTCTCGCAACCGCGGCCCTGCTGCTCATCGTCGTGGCCACGGCCGCAAGCTGGGTTCCGGCGCGCCACGCCGCCGGCATCGATCCGATGCAGGCCCTGCGCCTGGAATGACGACTTTATTGGAGAGCCAATGAGCCTGCGAAGCCGCATGCAGACGTGGTGGAGAGCAGTCGCTGAACACCAACAAGTGGACCTCCAGATCGACGAGGAACTGCAGTTCCATATCGACAGCTACTCCGAGGATCTGATGCGCAGCGGAGTTCCGCGCGTGGAAGCCAGGCGACGGGCGCGGGCTGAGGTGGGCAGCCTCACTGCCGGAAGGGAAAATTGCCGCGCGGCGTGGGGCACGCGCTTTCTCGATGAACTCCGCGGCGATCTGCGCTACGCGGTGCGGATGCTTGCGAAAAGTCCCGGTTTTGCCGCGATTGCCATCGGGTCGCTCGCCCTTGGCATCGGGGCGAATACCGTCATCTTCACCGCAGCGCAGCACAGCCTGCTGGACCGGCTGGATGTTCCTCATCCGGAGCAATTGCGACTGCTGGAGTGGTCGGAGCCGCATGGGGGAGTGATCGAAAGTCTCTGGGGCTGGTGGGACGATGGGGCAGGGGACACGCTATCAACCTCGTTTTCTTACCCGGTCTATCAACGGCTGCGGGCGCAGAATCGCACGATGGAAAACGTCTTTGCCTTTAAGCCCCTGGACCGTCAGACGGTGACCGTGCATGGGCGCAGCGAGGCTGTCCCGGCAGAGATGGTTTCCGGCAACTACTACTCCTCGCTCGGCGTGCGCCCGCAGATGGGCCGCGGCATCGAGGATTCCGATGACGGGGAGGTCGGCAGCAGTCCTGTCGTGGTCATCAGCGATCGATTCTGGACGAGGCAATTCGGGCGCTCGCCCGACATACTCGGCACGTCCATTCTCGTAAACCTGACGCCCATGACCATCGTGGGCGTGAACCCTCCCGGCTTTACTGGAGCGTATTCCGCGCAGGGAATTCCGGACATCTTTCTCCCATTCAGCATGCAGCCGATTGTTATGCCCCAGGACTTTGGCAGTCCGGAGTCGGCTTCCCTGCTGGCGGACACCCATCTGTGGTGGGTGCTGGTGATGGGCCGCGTGAAGCCCGGGGTCTCCGATCCAACCGCCGCGGCGTCGCTGAGTGTTGCCCTGGATGCGGCGGTGCGCGGCACCATGACGGTGAAGAAGGACAGCGCTGTTCCGAAACTGCTGCTCACCGATGGAAGCCGGGGTCAGAATCCGGACGCCGAAGGAATGGCCAGGCCGATTTACGTGCTGCTGGGACTTGCCGGATTCGTGCTGCTGCTGGCCTGCGCCAACCTCGCCAATCTGTTACTAGCCCGGGCTGGCTCGCGGCAGCGGGAGATGAGCGTGCGGCTGGCTCTGGGCGCGCGCAAGGGGCGCATCCTGCGGCAGATGATGACCGAGAGCCTGGTGCTTTCATTGACCGGCGGCGTAGCGGGCCTGCTTCTGGCCTGGGGGGTGCGCAATGCCATCCCCCGGCTGCTGGCAAGCAGGTGGAATCCTCCGGCATTTACGGCGCAGCTCAGCTGGCCGATCCTTGCCTTTGCAGCAGGCATTTCCATAGTGACAGGGCTGGTGTTTGGACTCGCGCCGGCGTGGCAGGCGACGCGCGTACAGGTGAGCAGCGGGCTCAAAGATTCCGCACAAACGGTGACCCGCCGGCAGCGCGGTCTCGCAGGCAAGACCATCGTGGTCGTTCAGGTGGCGCTCTGCATCCTGCTGGTGGTAGTTGCGGGGCTTTTTGTGCAAACCCTGAGCCACCTCGGACATGCACGCCTTGGCTTTCGCCCCCACCACCTGATCCTGTTCGATCTCGAGCCGCCGCAGACACGCTATCCCAACGCGGCGAGCATCCCGCTTTACCGGCAGCTCGAGCAGAAGCTCAGTGCGTTGCCTGGCGTTCAGTCCGCCACGCTGCTCAGGACCCCGCTGATATCCGGCAACGTTTCGTTTCGAACCATTGTCCCGCCGGGTACGCAGCGCAAACCGGACGGCAATCCGAGCGCCGAATTCAACGATGTCGGCGAGAGCTTCTTCTCAACCTTTCGAATTCCAATCGTCGCGGGACGCGGGTTCAATGAATCCGATACCGAGACTTCGCGCAACGTGGCTGTGGTCAACGAAAGCTTTGCCAAGAAGTACTTTCCGAGTCTGAATCCGATCGGCCGGACTTTCGAAGCCGGCCTTCGTGACCCATATACCGTGGAAATTGTCGGAGTATGCGCGGACGCAAAATACGACAGCGTGCGTAAAAGCACGGAGCCGACGTTTTACGCTCTCTACCGGCAGGAAAAGCACGGTGTCGCTGCGGTGACGTTTGCCCTAAGAACCAGCATGGACCCGGCGGATGTCGTGCCATCACTGCGGCAGGTCGTACAGTCGGTCGACCGGAATCTGCCCATCCTCGACATTCGCACCCAGGACGAGCAAATCGTTGCCAGCCTGCAACATGAGCGCATCTTCGCGAGCCTGACCAGCGGCTTCGGTGTGCTGGCTCTGGTGCTGGCCTCCGTCGGCATCTACGGCATCATGGCGTATTCGGTTTCGCGGCGCATCAACGAGATCGGCATCCGCATGGCGTTGGGAGCACAGCCGGGGCAGGTGTTGCGCATGGTGCTGGGGGAAGCCTCGTGGCTGGTTTTGCTGGGAGTGGCGACAGGCATGGCAGGAGCGCTCGCTATGAGTCGCCTCATTGCCAGCTTGCTCTACGGTCTCAAAGCCTGGGATCCGGCGACCTTCACCGTGTCGGCCACGCTGCTCATCCTCGTTGCCATCGCCGCCAGCTGGATCCCCGCTCGCCGCGCTGCGGGTGTCGATCCGATGCGCGCCCTCCGGCACGAGTAGGTCCGACTCCGCGCAACAATGCCCTCCTTCGCTTGCCTCGACGCCGCTCCGCAAAGAACCAAGATGTAGCGCGGACCACACTGTCTGACGTGAGCGCGCTGGCTGTGAAGGGGAGCAACAGGACCGGCAAACGCGCGGCGCAGATACTGCTCAGTCACGCGAGCAGCTCATTCCGAGAGCCACGTACATGAGATCATTGATCCGGCGCCGCCCTCCGTTCAGGACAATGAAGGAAATCCTTTCTGCTTCCATTCTCCTCGTGTGCGCTGCCGCCGCCGCACAGCAGCCAGCTTCATCGGTCGCTCCCATCCAGCAAACGGTCGTAGTGGTCGGTGCTCCCGAACCCCTGACCCTGGGCGAGTCGCCCCGCTCTGTCGTTATCATTCCAGCCGATCAGGATCCCGCGACGTACGACACCGTCGAACAATATCTTCGCACCGATCCCTCGACCTTCATTGAACAGCGCGGCGCCGGTGGCGCCCAGGCGGACATTTCGATCCGTGGGTCTTCTTTTGAACAAACCCTGGTCCTTCTTAACGGCCTCCGCATCAACGACGCGCAGACGTCGCACCACAATCTCGACGTGCCGGTGCCCGTGGAGGCTCTGCGCGGAATAGAAGTGCTGCACGGTTCCGGATCGACGCTCTATGGCTCGGACGCCATCGGCGGGGTCATCGATTTCCTCTCTGCCACGCCCTCCTCCAACGGCTTCACGGTACGCACCGGCGCCGGCAGCTTCGGCGAAAACGAAGAGACGGCAGTCGCCAGTCTCGCCGGACGCGACCGGAGTGAGATGCTCACCGGCGCGCGCAACTTCTCTACCGGCTTCATTCCCGACCGCGACTACCGCAACGAAACCGGCAGTACCGAAACACGCTGGAAATCGGCCGCCGGCCTAACTGACATCCTGCTCGCAGGCAGCGACCGCGCGTTTGGAGCCAGTCAGTTCTATGGACCCTACGATTCGTGGGAACGCACCAAGGGCTGGTTCGCCTCGGCGCGCCAGGAGATCGGGGCTCACACGGAGGCCGCCCTCGGCTACCGCCGTCACGCCGACAACTTCATCCTTCTGCGTACCGATCCCGCCTTCTATGCCAACAATCACATCGATCAGAGCTGGCAGGCCGTTCTTCGCCGCAGCCGCGCGGCCGGTAAGGGGGCATCGATCTTCTACGGCCTCGAATTCGACGGCGATGCGATCCACAGCAACAACCTTGGTACGCATGCGCGCAATCAGGGTGCGGGCTATCTTGATCTCGACCTGCACCCCGCCGGCGGCTGGACTCTCGCCGCCGGCCTCCGCGAAGAGATTCTCAGCGGCGGCGCGCGCTCGGTCTGCAGCCCCGATATCGCAGGCAGCCTGCGCATCTCGCAGACGGTGAAGCTCCGCGCCTCGACCGGTTATGGGTTCCGGCTACCCACCTACACCGATCTCTACTATTCCGACCCCACGACCACCGGCAACGCGCATCTCCAGCCCGAATCCGCCTGGTCGGGCGATGGGGGCATCGACTGGTATGCGAATGCCCGCACTACGGCTTCGCTGACTGTCTTCTACTCCCGCCAGCACGATGCCATCGACTACGTACGCGCCAACGCCTCGGAACCCTGGCAGGCGGAGAACCTAAGCGGCCTCAGCTTCACCGGCGCGGAGGGCTCTCTCATCTGGCAGGCCACGCGCAATCAGCAGGTACGCCTCGGCTGGACCGGCCTCTCCGGAGCGCAACGCGCCCTCCACGGACTCCAATCGGAATACGTCTTCAATTATCCGGTGAACAACGCCAGCTTCGAATGGCATGGCACCTTCCACCAGGTCTGGGTTCTCGGCACGCGGGTTCAGGCTACGCAGCGTTATCAGCAGATTGCTTATCCAGTGTGGGATCTTGAAGCATCGCGGCAACGAGGGCGCATCCGGCCGTGGCTCCGCATCGCCAACCTCAGCAACACGGGTTATGAGGAGATTACCGGCGTTCCCATGCCGGGCCGCAGCTTCACCGGAGGCCTGGAGTTTCACATCGGCGGAGAGCCGCGCTGAGACGGGCACAATTCCGGATTAATGCTCAGCAGTGCCTGGCACGGTGCCGGTGATCACGATCGCCCCGGTCATCTTGTCGTGCTCCCGCCCACAAGCGATGCTGCAGCGCATGGGATACACTCCCGGCATTTGCGCCAGAAACCGGATTATTGCCGGGGGCTGGCCAGGCTGCACCGGCTCGTTGATTCCCAGCCCCGGCACATCGAGCCCGTGCTCCACGTCCGCCGTCGACAGAACCAGTTCGACTTTGGCTCCCTGGGGGACGACCAGCCGGTTCGGCACGATCGCCCATTTTTTCATCACGATCGACCGCACCGTGTCCGGCGGCCCGGCATAGGTCGGAGTCCTTTTGCCGCATCCGGCCATCGAAAGGATCAGGACAAGTCCAGGCATAAACAGGAGCGGTACTTTTGCCCACCTGGAAGTGTGCCGTTTACTATGGAGGTTAAGTTCGTTGTCCGCAGGCACCCAAATTCTGAAGCCATTCATGTCTTCTCCCATCCAATCACAAGGAACGGCCGAAGTTCATCCCGACGTACTGCTGGTAGAGCAGGCGCGCCAGGGCGACATGCAGGCTTTCGAGAAACTGGTGCGGCAGTACGACCGTCAGGTTTTTCGTATCGCCCAGCACATCGTCCAGAACCGCGAAGACGCCGAGGACGTGGTACAGGACGCGTTTCTAAAGGCTTATGAGAAGCTCGACCAGTTTCAGGGCAATTCGAAGTTCTACACCTGGCTGGTGCGGATTGCCGTCAACGAGTCGCTCATGCGCCTGCGCAAGCGGCGTACCGGCCGGATGGTCTCCATCGATGAAGATGTGGAGACCGACGAAGGGTCGATGCCGCGCGATCTCGCCGACTGGAGCCCTGATCCTGAAGCACTCTACGGACAGTCGGAGATGGCCGACATCCTTCGCAAAACCATCCAGGGACTACCACCGGGGTTCCGCGTGGTCTTCGCGCTCCGCGATGTCGAAGGGCTTTCGACCGAGGAGACAGCAGAAACGCTGGGACTCAGCATCCCTGCTGTTAAGTCGCGCCTTTTACGAGCGCGGCTGCAGCTGCGCGAGCGGCTCGCCCGCTACTTCAAACGGCGCGATAAGAAAAAAGCCCAGGATGGTGTGAAGTGACCTGCACGGAGTTTTTGGCCCAGCTCGATGAAATGCTCGACCAGCCCCTGTCGGCTCCGCTGCGTGCGGACCTCGAAGAGCATCTTCGCAGCTGTGAGCACTGCGAGATCACCCTCAACACGACCCGCAAGACGATCCAGATCTATCGCAGCCATGAGCTTTACGAGCTGCCTGAAGATCTCCGCGAGCGACTGCATAAAGCCATCCTGGCCAAATGCAGGAAGTGCTGAGCAGCGATTATTGCCTGGATCCACAACCCTCGCGCGAGTCTGATCCTCCGATGCTGTTGAGCCAGGTGCTATAAGTACCACCAGGCTCAACAGCTACTGGGGATAGCCGCATGAAGACAGCTCGGGTCGTCGCCTATCTGGTTATGGTTTTCCTGTGCGGGATCGGACTGATCCTTCTGGTGAAGCCGGAACTGGCCACAGGTCCACACGGCCTTCCGTTGCTGCGCGGCGAATCACGGCCGATGATGGCTGTCTTCGCGGCGCGCGAAGTGGTTCTGGGCCTCCTCGCCGGCGGCCTCGCCCGGACTGGTAACTTTCGCGGCCTGCTGCTCGCGTTTGTTATTGCGCTGCTCATTACCGTCATTGACGCCGTCGCTCTGTTCATAACCGGATCCATCTTTGGCTTCGTCGTCAATGATGTCGTAGGCCTGCTTCTCTTCCTCTCCGCATGGAAGCTCTGGAAAGATCTCGGAAACCTCTGAGTTCCGGGTGCAAACAGTCGCTCCGCGCCGATCTTCCGATGGCCCTTCGCTTGATCTGACCGGAAGGTGGAATACCGCGATTCGCCTGGCTACGGAACAATGGCCTGGATGGCAGCCAGCGCGGAAGTCGCCAACACAATCTCCGCTACCAGGAAGCGGCCGGATTGCGCTGCAGCCAGCATCGCCTTCGCCGCCGGGCTCGCCATCGCGTTTACGGTCGTTTTCCTCGTCGTCATGCCCCTGGTGCGCACCATGGCCGGGGAGCACGACTTCGTCGTGTACTGGGCTACCGGCCAGCTGCTGGCCCATCATGCCAATCCCTGGGACGCGCAGCTCATCGGTCATGTCGAGCACGCCGCCGGACTCACCCTCCGGGGCTCGTTTTTCATGCGCAACCCACCCTGGGCTCTGCCTCTGGCCCTCCCCTTAGGCTTTCTCAGCGTACGTGCAGCCGCCGTGCCCTGGTCGCTGCTGATGCTCGGGCTGCTGATCGCTTCGGTCCGCACGCTCTTCCAAATCCTGGGGCGCCCGGCAAGTCCTCTGCACCTGCTCGGGTACGCATTCCCGCCAGCCCTTTTCTGCGTGATGATGGGCCAGACGTCGCTGTTCCTGCTGCTCGGACTGGTTCTCTTCCTTCGTCTGTATCGCACCCGGCCGTTCCTCGCCGGAGCCGCACTTTGGTTCTGCAGTCTTAAACCGCATCTCTTTCTGCCCCTCGCCGCCGTGCTCCTGGTCTGGATGGTGGTTTCCCGCAGCTATCGGATCCTCCTCGGAGTGGTGACGGCGGTGGCGGCCAGTTGCATCGTTACCTGGTTCATCGATCCCTCAGCCTGGCCGCAGTACCTGCACTGGGCGGCAAACTCCGGCATCGTGCACGAGCCGATTCCCTGCCTCAGCGTGGTCCTCCACAACTTGCTGGATCCTGCCGCCGAGTGGCTCGTGTTTCTACCCGCAATTGTCGCCTCGGTTTGGGCACTGATCTATTTCTGGCGGCACCGGCAGGTCTGGGACTGGCTGGAGCACGGCAATCTGCTGATGCTCGTTTCGCTGCTGGTGGCGCCGTATTGCTGGATCCACGATCAGGTTCTGGCGCTGCCCGCTCTGGTGTACGCGGCTTGGCGCACTCCGTCGCGGGCTCTGCTGGCGGTCCTCGCCGCTGTCTACGTTCTGCTGGAGATTCAGTCTTTCGATCCCACGGGCCTCATTTCGCCTCTGTATCTGTGGCCGGCGCCGGTATGGCTGGCGTGGTACCTGGCGGCACGGGCAAAGACTCCTGCGGCTGAGGTTTCCCCTTCCCTCGGCGCACCAGCTGAACCCTTCTCCTGAGGAATCCGCGTCGCCTCTCCGCAACGGCGCGGATGCACCAGAAAATTCACCGGGAAATTTTCTGAAATAACAAGCCCGAAGCTGCGCAGTTCCTCCTCCATCCATGACCGGCAACATGCGATGAGAGCGCGGAGAGAGGCCCGGCTAAAAAACCCTGCATCTCTTTTGTGCATCCTCTCATTGGGGCAAAGCGGCATTCGCCTTGGTTCCAGATCGCCCCCGGCCGATTTCCTGTGAGCCCCTGAAATATGCTCCGTAACGCGCGACTTCCCGGTTGCGCCCCGGACTTTTTTGGAGGCTTGTCTGTGAAGTGTGTTTTTCCTGTGCTGTTCCTCGCTTTGTGTTCGTCCGCATTTGCCACCGTAACTGTTACCAGTCCCACGAACGGCTCGACCGTAAGCTCGCCGGTGAAATATGTGGCGAGCGCGACCACTTCCACCTGTTCGAAGGGCGTCGCGTCGATGGGCATTTACGTCGACAACAAGCTGACTTATGTCGTGGATTCAACCAGCATGAACACCACGCTTTCGCTCAGCCCGGGCAGCTACAACACCACGGTGGAGGAATGGGATAAATGCGGCGGCGCCACCTACACGCACGTGGCGATCACAGTTGCAGGGCAAACGGGAGGAACCGGGGTAACGGTGACGGCACCAGCGCCCAATAGTACTGTCACATCACCTGTTACGTATAAGGCCACGGCCAGGACGTCGACGTGCTCGAAGGGCGTAGCTTCCATGGGCATTTATGTCAACAACAAGCTTATTTACGTCGTGGATGCGGCCACGCTGAATACGCAGATCAGCCTCGCCGCGGGGGCCGAGCATACCGTGGTTGAGGAATGGGATAAGTGCGGCGGCGCATCCTACACCACCATCAATCTGACCGTGGAAGCGGCAACGGGAACGCCGACCTCGATTGCACTCTCTCCCTCCCCCGCCTCCATTCAAACCGACGAGTCGCAGCAGTTCACGGCGACGGCCAAATACAGCAACGGCAGCACCGCTAATGTAACGTCGACGGCGACGTGGAAATCCTCCAACACATCGGTCGCGAGCGTCGATTCCTCCGGCCTGGCGACGGGCCTGTCCGCAGGATCCACGACCATTTCGGCGACTGTCGGTGGAGTCACGGGCAGCGCTCCGCTCACCGTCTCCGTGGCATCGCCAACCGCGGTCAACATCACGACGTATCATGTCGACACGAATCGCAGTGGCCTGAACGCCGATGAGAGGTCACTGACTCCCACCAGCGTGAACCCGAAAGGCTTTGGCAAGCTCTTCTCCTACACCCTGGCCGGGTATGCCTATGGCGAGCCGCTGCTGATGTCCAACGTCACCATCAACGGCGGTACGCGTAACGTTCTGTATGTAGCAACCGAGCAGGACAACGTGTATGCCTTCGACGCGGAGAATTACGGGACGGGCGCACCGTTGTGGCACGTGAGCCTGCTTAAATCCGGCGAAACACCTCTGACCAGCGGGCCGATCAAGCCGTATGAGGGAGTCACGTCAACGCCGGTGATCGATCCGTCGACGAACACGCTTTACGTCGTATCCACGCAAACATCGTCGAGCGGCAGCACCTTCCGTCTGAATGCGCTCGATATCGCAACGGGGGCGCAGAAGTTCGGTGGACCCGTGACCATCAAGGCGTCCGTTCCGGCGACGAACTCCGATGCCGTGGACGGCGTGCAGACCCTCAACACCTCCTGCATCCAGCGCGCGGCGCTGCTGCTGGCGAACGGCAACATCTATATGGGCTTCGGCAGCTGCCACAGCGGCTGGCTGCTGGCCTACAACGCAAAGACACTGGCTCAGGTCGGCGTCTTCAACTCCAGTCCCAACCTTAACGGCGAAGGTACCTACGCCAGCGCGGGCGGCGTGTGGATGGGCGGCGGCGGCCCAGTGGCCGACAGCGCCGGCAACATCTACATCAATACCGGCAATGGTCCCTGGGACGGCAAGACGGCCTTCGCGGACTCGATTCTCAAGTTCAGCCCAACGCTGAAGATGGAAGACTACTTCACACCCTACGACTACCAGTTCCTGGACTGCTGGGATGGCGACCTTGCTTCGGGCGGGCTGATCATGATCCCGGGCACATCGGAGCTGGTGGCCGGCGGCAAGAGCGGCAAGCTGTATGTGGTCAACAGCGGCAATCTGGGCAAGGAGACGGCCAACGATTCGGGAGCGACCCAGACCCTCTGGTGGGGCAACGACCTGATCTCGCCCTATTCGCAAAGCTGCACCGACAGCTCGGGAACGCACACTACAGACATCAATTCCTTCGAGATTTTCGGCACCTCTGCGTACTACAACGGGTCAATTTACCTGGGAGTGACGCCGACATCCTCTTCCGCTCCGGCAGGGATACGGCAGTTCAGCTACTCCGGCGGGTACCTGTCGGCGGGCACCATGACGACTCCCAACGTGAAGGAAGATACCCGCGGCACCACGCCGTTTATCTCCGCAAACGGCACCAGCGATGGCATTTTGTGGATGATCGACCAGGGGCTGCCGCTGCAGAACGCCGCAGGCACGCCCACGACCGCCACGCTGCGTGCTTACGACGCGGGCGACCTGAGCACCGAGTTGTATAACAGCAGCCAGAACTCCGGAGATGCGCCAGGCTACGGCATCAAGTTCACATCGCCGGTTGTGGCCAATGGCAGGGTCTACATCTCGACGGGCCTCGACCTCACCACGGTTACCAACCCCCGGGGAGAGATTGTGGTCTACGGTCTGAAGTAGGAGCGATTCCCAGGTGTTTGGGGTGTATCCGCAGGCTCGGCCGCAGGCCATGGCGACCGGGCCTGATCTTCTGTCGCTTCAACAGAGAGCGTTGGCGGGCATAGCCTCCGTGGGCCCCCATCCCCGAAATGTGGAATAGCAGCTGGTTTCGGGGCAGTTGACAATCAAGTAATGACCCCCCGCCACCCCTCCGAACCCGGCAAGCGCTTTCATTGGGCAGAGGCAGCCATCGGTGCCGCGTGTGGTTTGGGGATCATGTTCACCGCGCTTTTTCTGGGCGTGATGCCGCTGATTCGCGACTTCGCAGGTTCCCGGGACTTCGTCGTCTACTGGGCCACCGGCCGGCAGCTTCTTCTTCATGCGAATCCGTATGATCCGGTCGCAATGGGGCAAATCGAGCACGCCGCCGGGCTGGCAGTAAAAGGCACGTACTACATGCGCAACCCACCCTGGGCGCTGCCGCTTACGCTGCCCCTGGGTTTGTTCAGTGCCCGCGCCGCGTCGCTGCCATGGTCGCTGCTGATGCTCGCGATCCTGATCGTTTCGGTCCGCATGCTGTGGACGATGTTCGGCCGCCCAGGAAATCGCCTGGATCTGCTGGGCTACATCTTCCCGCCGGCGCTGGTCTGCGTGATGCAGGGACAGACTTCGCTCGTCGTGCTCCTGGGGCTGGTGCTCTTTCTCCGGCTGCATCGTACTCGTCCCTTTTGGGCGGGAGCCGCACTCTGGCTTTGCACGCTTAAGCCACATCTGTTTCTGCTTTTCGGCGCGGTACTGCTGGTGTGGATTGTGTTCTCCCGCAGCTATCGCATCCTTTATGGCGCAGCAGCCGCAATGGCTGCGAGCTGGATCGGCACATTGTGCATCGATCCATCGGCGTGGAGCCAGTACCGGCACTGGATGCACACGTCGGGCATTGCGAATGAACCGATTCCCTGCCTCAGCGTGGTGCTGCGCAACCTGATTGATCCGGCTGCAACGTGGCTGGCGCTGCTACCTTCCCTGCTGGGCATAGTGTGGGCGGTGGTCTGGTTCTGGCGACGGCGCCATACCTGGGACTGGCTCGACCAGGGCGGCCTGCTCATGCTGGTTTCGCTGCTGATCGCTCCGTATTGTTGGGTGTGGGATCAGTGTCTGGCGATCCCGGCCCTGCTGTACACGGCGGGCCGGACCCAGTCGAAGAACCTTCTCGGCGTCCTCGGCCTTGTGTACATCGTGTTTGAAGCGCAACCGCTCTATGTTTCGGGGCAAACCTCTCTCATCAATCTCTGGCTGGCACCGGTATGGCTGGTCTGGGTTCTCTGGGTCCGCGCAGTTCCCGGCCGCGATGGCCTCGCGCTGCCGTTCACAACGGAGGCTCCCTCTGCCGTATGATCTTCGACCCTCCGCCTTCAACCCCTCGGAATGTGCTGCGCGCCGATCCACGCCCGAACAGCACTGCCGGGTATCAATCCCTCGGGTCCTTCCCGACTTTTTGCGTGACGAGCTTCGTTTACCTATGCCATTCTTATGGCAAACATCCCCTTAAGTTTCTGAAGATGCGCGGGAGTATTGCGTCGCTGATCCTGTTTTTTGCAACGGAGGTGTACGACTAACCTCATGTATACGCCCTACCTTATTTGCGGATATGTGGCAACGCTGCTTTTCCTGCTTATCGGGTTCGGCGTCATCCGTCGCACCTCTCCGGATCTTCGCGGCCAGGAGCATTTGCACCGCTACATCCTCTGTGCCATTTCCGCCCTGCTTTGCATGGCCGCCCGCCCGTGGGCGCCGCAACTTCTGACGATCGTCCTGCCCAATTTCCTTCTGTTTGCCGGAGCCATCTTCCTGTATCTGGGCGCCAGTGACATCCTGCAGGTCCCACCGCGTTTCCTGAGCTGGCAGATCAACCTGTGCCTGGCCGCCCTGCCGCCGTTTCTCTGGTTCACCTACGTGCAACCTGTCGTGCTGGGACGCCTTCTGTTGCATGCCGCAGTGATGGCGACATCGACCAGCGTCACCGCATGGCAGCTCTTCCGCCACCGCGAGCCGACCTTGCGCTCGCCCCTGCGCGCCTCCGCCTGGCTGCTCACGTCGCTCGCCTGTCTCCAGATCGCCTGGTCGGCTGCATCGATCGCGCATCCCCCTGATGCGAACTTCATGCACGTCGACCTGATCGGGATCGCCTTCAGCTACCTGTCGGTGTTGCTGGGGGCCAGCAATGTTGCCGCTCTCATGTGGCTCTCGTTGTGCGTGCATCGCAGCCAGCTGCACCAGATGGCGCAAACGGATGCGCTGACCGGGCTGTTGAATCGCCGCGCTTTCGAGGAGATCGTTCGCCGCGAGCTTCCCCGCTCCAGCCGCCCGGGACGGAGCGTTGGGCTTCTCCTCATCGACATCGACCATTTCAAACGGGTCAACGACTCTCTCGGACACCTTGTCGGCGACGAGGTCCTGCGCCGGATCAGCGGCGTCCTCCGGGAATCCACCCGGGTCTCGGATGTTCTGGCTCGCTATGGCGGGGAGGAGTTTGTCGTTCTTCTCCGCGACGCGGGCCTCGATGAATCCTCAGCGACTGCCGAACGGATTCGCAGGGAGATTGCCTCTCTCTCCGGTCTGCCTGGAGACCTCAGCCTCACCGCCAGCATTGGTGTCGCAATCGGGAGCGCCGGCGAATCCGCCGCCAGTTTCCTGTTCCGCTCCGACGAAGCTCTCTATCGCGCCAAACGAGGGGGCCGCAATCTGGTCAGTATCCACCCGAGCTCTGCCGGCCAGCCCGTCGCAGTCGTGTAGCCTGGCCCTGCACAGAAAACCTCCGTTAGAACGAACAAGAAAGCGTCTCTATGCGCTGAGACGGCTCTCTCATCCACAGACTGCATCGCCGGCTCCTGGTAGACTGAAGCTCAAGACCTTATCTCGTATCCCCAGGAGTCAGAGCATGTCTGAAGTGAAGATCACGGTCCGTCCCAACGGGCCTTATCGCGTCGAAGGGCCGGTCAAGCTGGTCGATGCCGAGGGCAATGAGTGGGACCTGACCAACAAGCCTGCGTTCTCTCTATGCCGGTGCGGCGCCTCGACCAACAAGCCCTTTTGTGACGGCACCCACTCCAAACTCGGCTTCCAGGCCGCCGAAGCTGCGGTGCGGGCTGAGGAAGGCGCGAAGTAGGCGATCGACCTTCGCCGCCGAGTGCTGGCTCCCGATGCCTTCGTCATACCTGAAGCCTTTGCAGCAAAAGTAACGAGGAGCGGTCATCGCATTTCTGCTTCGGCACCTACGCTGATGAGCAACGTGTTTTGAAAATTGACGATCTGGCAGCTAAAGAGTGCTACGGAGGGGGCGTTCCATAACCGCCCCCTCGGTTTTTTAGGTCTCGAAATCCACCTCGACCGGCTCGATGAGCGGCATCAGCCAGGCCAGCAGTTCCTGGTGAACCGGATGATCGCTGTACGCTTCCAGCGTGGCGCGATCCGTGAATTTCATCACCCCACCCAGCGCGTAACCCTGCGAGCGCGGAGAAAAATTGATGCCGACCCAGGTCTCCTCGAGTCCGGGGATGCGTCCCTGGAGGTTGCGAATGGCGCTTACGACGCGCTGGCGCTGCTCCTCGGTAACTCCCGGCTTCCAGCGAAAGGCAAATGTATGAATAACCATGCGCCGATTTTAACGGCTCAGGCCGGCAGCAGGGCCGCGGGCCGCACATCGGCGAAGACAAACCCATCCCGCTCCACCACTTCGCCAGTCTCGACAGGAATGGCCTCGCCTAGCATGGGTCCGGCATAGACAACGCTGTGAAACTCGCCGTTTTCCCCGCAGGGATCAACTCCGTCTGGCAGATCGCTCAGGAACTGCCGGTCGAACTCGCGGCCGGCAAATTCCGCAGGCAGCTTCTTCGGGTCGACGCACACGATGCGGGCCCGCAGCCCCCCGGCGATCATCTCTTCGGCGAGTGAGCGTGTGTCGCGACCCCACAACGGGAATACCGGCTGCAGACCTGTTCCCTCAAGTCTTTCCTCCCGATACCGGCGCACATCTTCGAGAAACAGATCGCCAAAGGCGACCGCTTCGATGCCCTGATCGACGGCAGCCCGGCAGGCGGAGCGCATTGCGGCCTCATAGGAATCGTTGGAACAGGGCCAGGGAAGGGGTACAGCGTAGAGAGGCAATCGGGCGGCTCGGGCCTGCGCCTCCAGCAGCGCCCGCCGCGTGCTGTGCATGGCGACCCGATCGAATGCGGCGTTGAGCGTGGTGAGCAGCCCGGCCACTTCGTATTCCGCGGAGTCCTGGAGGCAATAGAGAGCCCAGGCGCTGTCTTTGCCGCTGCTCCACGACAGGAGGAGTTTCCGCTTCACTCCCCCAGCCTATCTTAGTCAGCGTCGGTCAGCGTCCGCCGTTGGCCACTCTACCCACCGGGTTATTGGTCGAACGGCTGGAGCCTCCCGGGGGTACTACCAGCACCGGTCCGGCTCCACCGGTTCCGGTGCGCTTCGGTCTTTCGCGTGCCCGCAGCTTAACCCGCAGCAGCAGGTTGGCCGATTCCAGCTGGCGCAACCTGCGTCCGGAGAACAGAAGCGTAATCACGCAACCCAGGGCAACGCCGACCCAGCAACCCGTCAGGAAACCAGTGAAAAATCGAACCCAGGGATGGGCGTCGATAACCGTCATTTCTCCCTCCCTTACAACTTCTCGCAGCACACGATGTTCCGGGCAAGAGAGAGAACGAGCGTCCCGGAAAATCCAGCTTTCGCATCATACACAAGCTTCTGCTCTGGAAATCCCGGCCCTCAACGCAGCCCGGCAAACGACATCTTCCCACCGCTTCGATGCAATTCAACAACAAAGTGATCTGTCATACCGGCAATATAGTCGGCAATTACGCGCGGGGCGCCTTCTGTCGCGATCTGGCACAGATAACTCGCCGGAAGCAGATCAGGATCCGCTATCCAGACTCGGAACAGATCCGCAATGACTTCAGCCGCACGCTCGTGGCCGCGCCTCAGATCTTCGCAGAGATAGAGGTTGCGATACAGGAACTCCTTTGCCTGGCCGCGCAAATGCTCCATCTCCGGGGAAAATGCGGCCAGCCGTTCAGGCGCGCGGCGGATCCCGTTCAGATCGGCAATGCCCCCTGTCCGCACTCTCGCCGCGGTGGCAGCGATCAGATCGTCGGCGAGCGCGTTGAGCATCCGTTTCACCGCTTCCTGGAAAAGCAGCTTTTCAGCAGCCCCAGGGTGCTGACTTTCCAGAGGAGCAAAGAAGCGCTCGAACAGACTCACACCGCCCCGAATCTGCTCCACCGTCAGGATCTCCGCTTCCACCCCGTCATCCAGATCTGCCGTCAGGTAAGCAATCTCATCCGCCAGGTCGATCAGTTGGGCTTCCAGCGGCGGACGAAGGTCGAGAAAATAGCGGGTGAGTTCCGGGTGATCTTCAGCCGTGTAGTCGCGCGAGTGCTTGACGATTCCCTCGCGGACGGCGAGGGTGAGGTTCAGGCCACGGTAATCGAGATGCCTGCTCTCAAAGTGCTCGACAATGCGCAGGGCGTGCAGATTGTGATCGAAGCGCAGCCCATACTGGCCAAGCGCATCATCCAGCGCCCGCTCCCCGGCGTGGCCGAAGGGCGGATGGCCGATGTCGTGGGCCAGCGCCAGCGCTTCAGTCAGATCTTCATTTAGCCCGAGAGCCCGTGCGATGGTTCGGGCGATCTGGGCGACTTCCATGGTATGGGTCAGCCGGCTGCGAAAGTGATCGGAATTACCCTGGGTAAAGACCTGGGTTTTACCGGCAAGCCGGCGGAAGGCCCGGGAATGAATAATGCGTCCGCGATCTCGCTGGAATGGGGACCGGTAAGGATGGTCAGGCTCAGGAAACTCGCGCCGGGTGAGCGGCCCGGCTTCAGTAACAGCCCAGGCAGCGACAGGGGGTATCTCCGGCATAGAACCAGTCTAGAGTCTGCTAACACTATTGGAATGGCGGCGACAGGCAGCCGATGGGGCCCGGGTCTCGTCTGGCCGGATTTTCGCTCGCAACGTCATCCATCCCAATAGTGTCAGCAGGCCTAAGCCGGGCAGATTTTACTCAGGCTTGCCGGTCGGGGGGCTGCCCGACTCGCGCGCCAGGCGGACACGCGCGCTGTCGAGCTTTTTCTGGACTTTGGCGACCTCGCCGTTATCCATATCGGCCTGCACGGTGCGCGCGTATTCGTTCAGGGAAAGCTCCCACTGCGTCGCAGCCTGCTTCAGCCGGCCGGTTTTCTCATACAAATCGCCCAGGTGATCGTGGACGGTGGGATCGTTGGCTCCGCGCGAAATGGCAGCCTGTAAATTGTCTTCCGCTTTGCCATACTGCCCGAGGCGGAAATAAGCCCAGCCCAGCGAATCCAGATAGGCGTAATTGGTCGGCTCCAGTTCCACGGCCTTAAGGATCATGGACACGGCCTCGTCGAGTTTGACGCCCCGGTCTGCCAGCATAAAGCCAAAGTTGTTCAGGGTGAGAGCATTGTTCGGATCAAGCGCCAGCACCTTGCGGAAATCGGACTCGGCCTCGTCGTAACGCCGGGCACGGTCTTCCATCATGGCGCGATCGAAGACCACCATCAGCTGGTCGTCTTTTTTGGTGGCCTGCTTCTCCGCTGCATCCAGAACTTCCGAGGCATCCTTCCACCGGCGGAGATCGGTATAAATCTGCGCGAGCTGGTAGTACACCTCCATCTTCTGGGGATCATTCTGGATGAGCCCCTTCGCCATCGCAATTCCTTCATCGGCATGGCCGGTATCGGCGAGTTGGCGCGCCAGGGTCAGTTTGGCCTCGACGCTCTTCGGCTGCTTCTCCACCCCCTGGCGCGCCACGGCCACTGCCTTGTCGTATTCGTGCGCATCACGGTAGGTATCGATTTCCTCATCCCATGCAGATGCCGCGAAATCGCCTCCCAGAGCCGCTTTCTTCTCGTACTGGGCGATCGCCAGATCGGGCCGGCTCTGCTCCCGATACACCTGGGCCAGATGGTCGAGGATCAGCGCGTAGTTACCCTTCTCCTCCGCGGAATACTGCCCGCTGGGATGTTCGGTGGCCGATGCCAGCTGAGTGAAGATCTTCACCGAGTCATCCAGGTGGCCGATGGCGTCATCCAGCACCGCTTCTTCAAACTGGATCTCCAGCGAGTTGGGATCGGAGGCCAGCTCCCGCGCCTTTTTGACGGCGGACAATGCATCGCCAAATTTGCCCTTGCGCTGGTCGATTTCAGCGATCTGAATCTCGGCTTCGGGGTCGCTGGGATCGCCGGCAGCGATATCTTTCCATGCGGTCAGCGCCGAATCCATCTGATTGTCGGCCATCAGGTCTTTGGCCAGGGCGCGCTCGACATCGAGATTGTCGGGCTCCAGATCCAGCGCCTTGCGGTAAGCCGCGATGGCGTCCTTCGTATCCTTCTCCTGGTCCCAGGTTGCGCCCAACTGGAACTCGGTGCGGGAAGTCTGGTCATCATCGGGCAGCGATTTCAGCACATCGATGGCGCGCTTCGAATCGCCCATATCGATGTAGAACCGGTTGGCGATCAGAGCGGTCTCTTCCGATCCCGGATCAATTTTGCGGGCCGTCGCGAGCTGCTCCTCAGCCTGGGCGGAGTCATGATCAGCAGCATAAAGCCGAGCCAGCATCAGATGGTCCTCGGCGCTGTTCGGCTCCAGCTGGATGATCTTCTGGTACTCGCCAATCGCCAGCTTCAGCATCTGCCCGGAGGACTCCTGCTGCTGGTCCCCCAAAGAGCGCAAATAGACGCTGGCCAGCAGCTTGTGAGCGTCCAGATCGTTGGGGTCCTGCTTGATGCGCTCCTGCGCGGCCTGGACTGCCTCGCGAATCCGCCCGGTCCGGAAATACAGCTCAGCGAGATGAGTATTCAGCCAGGTAGAGCCAGGATCTTCGTTCAGCGCCATCTTGTACTCTTCGATCGCGCGGGTGGCGTACTCGCTGCGCCCGAAGGTGGTCGCCATTTCCTCGTACTCGTGCGCCATCATGTAGTGGTAATAGGCGCTGCCCCGGTCATCGGAATCGGCGGTTACCCCAGCCTTTTGATCGACATCGGGATGGGCAGCCTTTGGGTTCGATGAGGCTGGAGCTTTTGCCGTCTGTGCGGAAAGCCCCGAGGCCAAAACAAGCGTGGCGAAAATACAAAGCGGCGAGAGACGAGACGAAAGGCTGCTCATGGAGTGGGAAGTTCCTGTTCCAGACCGTTCTGCCAGATAAGATGTGAGTCTGGCGGAAGCTGAGATGCTGTCTTTCGCTCTTCCGGGGCGAAGGACAGCACTTCTTATGACGATTGTACCCCGGGCCGGGATGCAGGCTAAGGTTTTCGGGAGCTGCAAATCTGCGGTCTGCTGCTGGAATCGGGTTCCTCCGGCGCGCTTCGGCGTCAATATTCGCTTCGCCGGGTGAGGTCAATCAGGCTGAAGAGAACCACCCCCACCAGGGCATTGGCAGCGGCCCGGATCAGCTCATGCGTGCCATGCCAGGCAAAAGGCTGGCCTAACATGTAGCGCTGCAGCAGCAGCAGGATGCCTGACTGGAGAAGCGTAAAGACAAAAATAAGCAAAAGCCGGGTGCCCTGGTTCTCTGTATCCACCCGCGCCCCCAGCGAAGCGGCCAGATAACCGATGGCGGACTTGCAGATGCCGAAGATGCCGAGAGGATGGTGGGTCAGAGCGTCCTGCGCGATGCCGATGACCCCGCCGGCCAGCGTCGCGCTGATCGGCTCCTGACGGCCCATCGCGTAATAGATGGCGACCAGCAGGGGCAGATCGATGATGTCGAAGCGGGTGAAATACAGGGAAAGCAGGGATTGCAGTCCCAGAGCCAGCACCGGAACCAGCAGGTAAATAAAAAGGGGATACGAGCGGGTTCCGACCTCGGTCCGCGAGGACGCCAGCAATACCACGGTCAGGCTGCTCCCTGGGGCGGAGGGTTCTGCGGCGGGGCGGCGGGAGGCTCGCTCGCGGCGGGCGGCGGATTCCCAGCGGGCGGCTGATTCGCGGCTGGTGGCTGATTCCCGGCTGGAGCGGCCCCGGTATTGCTCTGGGAACCGGGTTTCGAACGATCTCCACGGTCGCTGCCCGGCTCGGCTGGCTTCTTCGTCTTCTCTCCCGACGCATTCTCTGCCGGCGCGGCGCTCGGGACCGATTCAGGCCTGCGGTGATCGGCGCTCTGCGCATCGGGAGTGGTTTGGACCGTCGGCTTCTTTGCGTCCGGAACAGCAGCCGAAGCTGGCACCGAGGGATGGGCCGCGAGCTTCGAGTTCCCCGCATCCCTCGCAGTGCCGGCCTGCGCAGGCGCGATGCGCTGACCCGGCCTGAGATCCACAGCAGGCGGCGTATCCGATGGTGTGTAGTGGTCGGGGTGGAGAGCCTGTGGCGGCTTCATGGGGCGAGTGACCTCGCCGTCTGCCCCCACCGTCTGCTGTGCATCATCCTGCTCCGATGGCGGCGCATTGGGATCGACGCGCGACGGCAGCCGCTCGGCAAGGATTTCGGACGCCTTTTGCTGGGCATCGCTCAGGTCCTGCTGCATCGAAGCCGGCATCTGGCTCCCGCTGCTGGTAATGATCATCACCTCTTCCAGCTTGGCAAGATTGGCGGCCGGCTTGATGAGGACGTTGACGAGGGTACCGTCCGGATCGGGCACTACGCGATCGACGGTTCCCACCGCAAGGCCGCGGGGAAAGATGGCATCGCCACCGCTGGTCAGAACCGGTTCACCGGGTTTGATCCGCTCGTCTGGCGAGACATTCACAATTTCCGGCTGACCCCAGCTGTTGCCGCGCAGCACTCCGCGGATGCGCGTGTTCTGGAGGATGACGCCGGCTCCGCTGGTGGGATCGGAGACTTCCAGCACCTGGCTGCTGTGGCCAAAGACGTCGCGGGTTTTGCCCACGATGCCGTCAGGAGTGATGACGGGCATATCGGGCCGGATGCCGTCCCTCGAGCCTTTGTCGATGAGCAGCACTTCGGACTGTTCTGTTCCGGACGTGCCGATCACCTGGGCGAGCACGGTTTTGTAAACATACTTTTCGCGGAAGCCAAGCAGAGCCTGCAATCGCTGCCCCTGGCGCGCATCCTCAGCCAGGCTGGCCTCTTCCAGACGCAGGCGGTCCAGTTGTGTCTGAAGATTCTGATTTTGCTTTCGCACGTGGATGAGGTCGATGTAATTCATCCACACGCTGCGGGCGCCGTGGCCGGTATTGTGGAGCAGCCGCTCCGGAGGAGTCACGATTCCGGTGACCCAGGCGCGGATCAACAGGACACCGCCCTTGTCCTCGGGGCTGTGCCCGGGACGGCGCACCTGCACCGCCAGCCCGATCACCTGCGCCAGCAGCACAGAAATCAGTACAAGGGCGTTGCGATAGCGGCTGAAAAACGATTCCATGAAGGGTCTGTTTCAGTCTCCGGACGTGCAGGATCGGACTGCATCAGTCGATCTTGATCTTCCGCAGCAGACGGAAATCGCTCAACATCTTGCCGGTGCCGAGTACGACGCTGGCCAGTGGATCGTCCGCGATGGAAACCGGCAGGCCGGTCTCTTCGCGAATACGTTTGTCGAGGTTCTTGATCAGAGCACCGCCGCCGGTGAGCACAATGCCGCGGTCACTGATGTCGGCGCTCAATTCGGGAGGCGTGCGTTCCAAAGCTACGCGAATCGCGTTGAGAATCGTGGCAATGGACTCGCCCAGCGCATCGCGGATTTCACTGTCGTCGATGGTGATGGTCTTGGGCACGCCTTCGATCAGATTGCGCCCTTTGATCTCCATGGTCAGCGGCTTGTCCAGCGGAAAGGCGGAGCCGAGTTCGATCTTGATTTGCTCGGCGGTACGCTCGCCGATGAGCAGGTTATATTTCCGCTTCAGGTAATTCATGATGGCTTCGTCCATCTGATTACCTGCCATACGGACGGAGCGGGAATAGACGATACCGGACAGCGAGATAACCGCGATATCCGTGGTACCACCGCCGATGTCGACCACCATGTTGCCGCTGGGCTCGGTGATGGGCAGCCCGGCGCCAATGGCCGCCACCATGGCCTGCTCGACCAGGAAGACCTCACTGGCTTTGGCGCGGTAGGCTGAGTCCTCGACGGCGCGCTTCTCGACCTGGGTGATCTCAGAAGGCACGCCGATCACGATGCGCGGATGGACCAGCATCTTGCGGTTGTGGGCCTTCTGAATGAAGTAATTCAGCATCTTCTCGGTGACTTTGAAGTCGGCGATCACGCCGTCTTTCATGGGCTTGATGGCCACGATGTTGCCGGGCGTGCGGCCCAGCATCTCCTTGGCTTCCTTGCCCACGGCTTCAACTTCCCCGGTGTTTTTGTTGATGGCTACGATGGAAGGCTCGTTGACCACGATGCCCTTATTCGCCGCGAAGACCAGCGTGTTGGCGGTGCCGAGATCGATCGCCAGATCGTTGGAGAATACACTGAAAAGCGACCGGAGACTGTGCGATCGCGACGAGCGCGGCTGAAATCCATTCGATGACATGGAGGAGTTAGCTTTTCCGAGAGGAACTGACTTACATTGTACGGCGAATTTATTCTTCAGGAGCACCGCGGCGGGTAAATATCCCCCTAAAGATGTACCTAACCGGTTAGGAACCTTAAGTGCACAGGCGCGCACGCCTCGCGGTGCGGCGCGCCGGTTTCCTGGTTTGACGGCATCCGCTATTCTGAAGTGTTTTGGGATCAGGAGAGTGGAGCGTGGCGTCGAAGACCAATTTCAATCTGATCGGGGGCCGGTGGGTGCCCTCGAAAACCGGCAAGACCTTTCAGAACGTGAATCCGGCCCGGAAGGACGATGTGCTGGGAGAGTTCCAGGCCTCGGGCGCCGCAGACGTGGACGCCGCCGTAAAGGCAGCTGCCGAAGCATGGAAGACATGGCGTCTGACGCCGGCTCCGAAGCGGGCGGAGATCATCTTTCGGACTGGCGAACTCCTGCTGGAACGAAAGGAGCAGTATGCCCGCGACATGACGCGTGAGATGGGCAAAGTACTGGCGGAGACGCGCGGCGACGTGCAGGAAGCGATCGACACGGCCTTTTACATGGCGGGCGAAGGACGGCGGCTGTTCGGGCAAACCACGCCGTCGGAGCTACAGAACAAATTCGCGATGTCGGTGCGCATGCCGGTGGGCGTGTGCGGGATGATTGCGCCGTGGAATTTTCCCATGGCGATTCCATCGTGGAAGCTCTTCCCTGCTCTGGTTTGCGGCAATACCTGCGTGATCAAGCCGGCGGAAGATACGCCGCTTTCGACCATCAACCTGGTCCAGACGCTGATGGATGCCGGACTGCCCGCGGGCGTGGTGAACATCGTCACGGGATTTGGACCGGAGGCTGGCGCGCCGCTGGTGGAGCATGCGGGGGTTCGCGCGGTCTCGTTTACGGGATCGTCGGAGGTGGGTCGCATCGTCGGGCAGACGGCTGCCGGCCATTTCAAGCCATGCTCGCTGGAGATGGGCGGCAAGAACGCGATGATCGTACTGGAAGACGCCAACCTCGATCTGGCGCTGGACGGCGCGCTGTGGGGCGCGTTCGGCACGACGGGCCAGCGCTGCACCGCGACCAGCCGCATTATCGTGCATCGCGACGTTGCACGGGAGTTCACAGAGAAACTGGTGGCCCGGGCCGGAGGATCTGAAGGTGGGCGACGGTCTCGATGAAGCGGTGCAGATGGGCCCGCAGATCAACCGGCAGCAGATAGAGACGTCGATCCGCTACTGCGAGATTGCGCAGAAGGAAGGCGCGAAGCTGCTGACCGGCGGCAAGCCGCTCACCGAGGGAGCCTTTGCGGAGGGACATTTCTTTGCGCCGACGGTGTTTGCCGGGGTGAGGCCCGGAATGCGTATCGCGCAGGAGGAAGTCTTCGGACCGGTGGTGAGCATTCTGGAATGCTCGGCGGCTTCGATGAGGCGATTGAGATTGCGAACGGGATCGAGTATGGGCTCTCGACGGCGCTGTATTCGCGGGATGTGAATCGGGCTTTCGGCGCGATGCGCGATCTGGAGGCCGGCATTACCTACATCAACGCGCCGACCATCGGAGCGGAAGTGCATCTGCCATTCGGCGGCGTGAAGAAGACGGGCAACGGGCATCGCGAGGGCGGGACGGGCGCGCTGGATTTCTACACGACGTGGAAGTCGGTGTACGTGGATTTTTCCGACAAGCTGCAGCGGGCGCAGATCGACAACGGCGAGTAAGGGTTCTGTCGACAACGAGATCTTTCTCCGCTGTTTTCGGAGCTCGAGCAGCGGAGAAAACTTATTTCACGTACCTGCGTATGCATTGACACAAACGAGCGCCAATGTTTTAGCATGAACTTTCGGCTTGCCTCCTGTCTTCCGCACGCTGTAATTGTGGGCGATGGCAGCAGGCAGCGAGGATCACCGGACATCTCCCGCAGGGTCGATAACTACCCGGCATGAAAGCAGTCCAAGTCATCAGGGCCTGCTAACACTACAGTCAGACATGATTACAGTCAAAGACCTGACCAAGAGATACGCGCGCACAACCGCTGTCGATCATATTTCTTTCTCCGTAGAAAAAGGCCAGATTGTCGGATTTCTCGGGCCCAACGGCGCGGGTAAGACGACAACCATGCGCATGCTGACGTGCTTCTTTCCGCCGACGGCAGGCACGGCTACGGTCGCCGGCTTCGACGTCTTCGAACAGCCACTGGAGGTACGCCGGCACATCGGCTATCTGCCGGAAGCACCTCCGCTGTATCTGGAGATGGAGACGGTGGAGTATCTGCGGTTCGTGGGGCGGCTGAAGGGACTCTCGGGCGCGGAACTGGAGAAACGCGTCGACTATGTGGCCGATCGCTGCGCGGTTGCCGACGTGAAGAAGAAGCTGATGGGCAAGCTGTCCAAGGGCTACCGTCAGCGTGTGGGACTGGCTCAGGCGATCATCCACAATCCCGACGTGCTGGTTCTGGATGAGCCGACGGCGGGCCTCGATCCGAAGCAGATCAATGAGACGCGGGATTTGATCAAGAGCCTGGCGGGCGATCACACCATCATCCTGAGCACGCATATTCTGCCCGAGGTGGAACAGACCTGCGAGCAGGTGATCATCATTAATAAGGGCAAGCTGGTGGCGACGGACTCGGTAGCCAACCTGCAGGCGCGCGCACGGGGAGCGGAATCGATGCTGCTGGAAGTCGCCGCCCGCAACGGCGAGTTGCCGGCGGCGCAGGTGCAGCAACGTCTCGAAGCGATCACGGGCGTCAGCCGGGTGCTGGTCAAAGAACAATTCGAACGCGGCGCGGTGCTGGAGGTCGAGAGCAAGAAAGGCCAGCTGGTGCGCGGAGATCTGGCGCGCACCGTTGTCGAAGCGGGATGGGACCTGAACGAGCTTCGTCCTACAGCGATGAGCCTCGAGGAAATCTTCCTGCAGCTGACGGGCAGCGATGCAGCGGCCGCGGCGGACCCGGCTCTCCAACCGCCTCCTCCACCGCCTTCTCCATCTGCCGATCTGCCTGCACCGGAGGCCAACGCATGAGAAGCGCATGGATCATCTGCCGCCGCGAACTGAACAGCTACTTCTCGTCGCCGATTGCATGGCTGCTGCTGACGATGTACAGCCTGATCTTCGGTTTCTTCTTCTGGAACTACCTTGCCAATTTCATCGTGGAAGGCCTGCAGATGCAGATGATGGGCCAGACGCAGCCGATGAACGTGAACGAACAGATCATCCGGCCGCTGCTGGCCAACACCAGCTTCCTTTCGCTGTTCTTCATTCCGATGATCACGATGCGGCTGTTCGCGGAAGAGAAGCGGTCGGGCACGATCGAGCTGCTGGCGACGTCGCCGGTGCGGGATATCGAGATCATCATCGGGAAATGGCTGGCGGCAACGATCCTGTACTGCTGGCTGCTGATCTTTGCCGGCATCAACTTTGCGTTTGTCTTCCGCTACGGCCACCCCGACTGGAAGCCGATGGCTGTCGGCTATCTGGGGCTGCTGCTGCAGGGCGCGGCGCTGCTGGCGGTGGGAACTTTCATCTCGACGCTGACCAGGAACCAGATCATCGCCGCGGTTGGAACCTTCGGCGCATGCCTGCTGCTGTGGGTGTTCTCGTGGGTCAGCAGTTATGACACGTCGGGCTGGGCGCAGGTTCTGTCCTATATGTCGGTCATTACTCACTTTGAATCCTTTGGGCGGGGCGTACTGGAGCTGAAGGACGCTGTTTACTTTCTCAGCGTCATCTTCCTCGGACTCTTCTTCACCGCGCGCTCGATGGAATCCCTTCGCTGGAGGTCTTAATCCGGAATGGCAAGCCAGTGGCTGAAGGCGAGACAGACGAAATACGCGGCGTTTGCGACTCTGTACATCGTGATCATCCTCGCCGTGGTGGTCGTCGCGAACGTTCTCGCCAACCGTTACAGCAAGTCGTATGACGCGACGGCGAACAAGCGCTACAGTCTCTCCAACGAGACGAAGAAAATCGTCGATGGGTTGAAGCAGACCGCGACCATCACCTACTTCAACCAGAGCACGCACTTCCGCGAAGGCAAGGATCTGCTGGACGAGTACGCGAACATTACGTCCAAAGTGAAGGTGAAGTACGTCGATCCGGATAAGGATCCGACGGCGGCGCGCGAGGCCGGCATCCGGAGCATTCCGGCGGCGACGGTGGAGGCGGACGGGCACACCGAGCAAGCCACCGATATCACGGAAGAAGGCATTACCGGCGCGTTTATCCGCGACATCAAGGGCAACACGCGGACGGTCTGCTTCGTGACCGGGAGCGGCGAGCACCAGGTGGACGACACCAGCCGCGACGGTCTTTCTCAACTGAAAGACCTGTTGGGACGGGATAGCTATCAGACGAAGTCCATCGATCTGCTGACGAGCGCTCAGGTGCCTGCGGACTGCACCGCTGTGGTGGTGGCGGGGCCGACGCGCAACTACGAGCAGCCGGAAGTCGACGCCATCAAGACGTATGTGGAGAACGGGGGACGCGCGTTCCTCATGCTCGATCCTCCGCTGCGGATGGGGCCGACGGCCATTGCGGATAACGATGCCCTGACTTCCCTGCTGCAGAGCTGGGGCGTGACGCCGGATAAGGATCTGGTGCTGGATCTGAATCCGATCGGGCAGATTGCCGGGCTGGGGCCGCAGGAGCCGCTGGTCACTTCGTATGGCACGCAGCCGATTGTGTCCGGGATGAAGGGCACCGCGACGGCCTTCCCGCTTTCGCGCTCGCTGACGATTGCCAATGGCGCGAAGACGACGGTGGATAAGCTGTTCGATTCGTCGGCCAGCAGCCTGGCGACGATGAATCTGAGCTCGACGGCGGTGAGCGTAAAGGATCCGAATAACAAGAAGGGCCCGCTGACGCTGGCTGCGGCCGGATCGTACCAGACCGGCAAGGCGAATTCGCAGGGACGGTTTGTGGTGGTGGGCAGCTCGATCTGGGCGACGAACCGGTTCCTCGGGTTTAACGGCAACGGCGATCTCGCGGGCAACATTGTGAACTGGCTGTGCTCGGACGAGGACCTGATTTCGATCCGGCCCAAGACCCCGGAGGATCGGCGCATCACGATGACGCGGGCGCAGCTGAACACGGTGCGCATCGTCAGCCAGTTTGTGCTGCCGCTGATCGTGATCATCGGCGGGATTGGCGTGTGGTGGCGGAGGCGGTAGCCGCCGCGCCCCGTAACTTTTCCGAAGAGTTGCTATGAAATTTCGCGGTCTACTTGCAGCTGCCGTAGTTCTCCTTATTCTGGGCGGAGTTCTGTACTGGTCGGAACACCGCAAGCCGAAGGAGAGCACTTCGAGCTCCAGCCAATCGCCGACCATCGTCAAGGTAGATCCCGCGACGGTGACGGGCCTGACGGTGAAGCGTAAGGGCCTGGCGGCTGTAACGCTGGACAAATCGTCATCGGGACAGTGGCAGATCACTGCGCCGGTGCCGGCGGCTGCGGATTCAGAAGCGGTTTCGGGCATGCTCTCGGACCTGACTCCGCTGACGGCGGAGCGGGTGGTGGAAGACAAGGCGACCAACCTCGCGACCTACGGATTGAACGATCCCGCGGTTGAGCTGGACATTACAAGCAAGGGCAATAAGACCAGCACGATCCTGCTGGGCGACGATACGCCTACGGGCGACGCGGTTTATGCTGCGTTGGGCGGCGACCCGCGGGTGTTTACGGCTGGCTCGTTCGTGAAGACCGGGCTGAACAAGGGCGAAGACGACCTGCGCGACAAGCGGCTGCTGCCGGTGACTGCGGATTCGGTGAGCCGCATCGAGTTGATCCGCAAGGGACAGGACATCGAGTTTGGCCGCGTGAAGGATGGCTGGCAGATCGAAAAGCCGCAGCCGTACCGCACCGATACGTACCAGGTCGGCGATCTGCTGCAGCAGCTGACGAGCGCGAAGTGGCAGCCTGTGGCGGGCAGCGATCCGGCAAAAGAATTTGTGCATGCTGAGCCGTTTGCGACGGTGAAGCTGACGGGCGGCTCGGGGACGGACACGCTGGAGGTTCGCAAGGAGAAGGACGATTACTATGCGAAGTCCAGCGCGGCCGGGGGCGTGTACAAGGCCGACTCGGCGCTGGGCACGGCTCTGAATCGCGGGCTCGACGATTTCCGCAACAAGCAGCTGTTTGATTTCGGGTACAGCGATCCGGACAAGATTGAGTATCATGCCGGCGCGACGAATCTTGTGCTGACCCATTCCGGCCACGACTGGACCGCGAACGGAACGAAGATGGACGCGGACAGCGTGGAAGGGCTGGTGACAGCATTGCGCGATCTGGCGGCGAGCAAGTTCGTCGATTCGGGTTATAAGGCTCCGGACATCCAGATCACGGTCACCTCCAACAGCGGCAAGAAGGTGGAGAAGGCCGGGATCGCGAAGACTAACGATGGCGGCATCGCGAAGCGGGACGATGGTCCGTCGCTCTATTCCATGGATTCGACGGCGATGAGCAATCTGACCTCGGCGGCGAGCGCGGTGAAGCCGGCGGCTACGGCAAAGAAAAAATAGGATGCGGACTGCCTGCGGTTGTGAGGGTTGCCCCCTCCCCCGGGGTAGTGGTTTTTACCGGTGACTTCGACTCAACAAGTTAGCCAGCCGCGTCTGGTCGGGAGCGACTTATCTAATTCGCACTAAGTCAGTTACGACACGCTGGTGACTGCATCATTCACGAGTGCGGGTCATTTAGGTCGCGCTCGTGAATGACTTATATGATTGAGTGCAGGTTAGTTGCTTCACGCACGCGAGTGCGTCACTCAGGCGCGTGAGTAACGGGCCGACGCTCGTGAGTAATTCATTGACGAGCGTGAATGCTTCATTGGGGCTCGTGACTGGGGTGGCCGGGAGCGGGATTTTTGGCCGTGGATCTTCGATGTGGGTGTCATGCGGCTTCCCTGCCGTGTAAGAAAAGAGGCCCAGCCGGTGGCTGAGCCTCTTAGTTTTCCTGTCTAAGTTCAGGATATCAGATGGGGCTGGTTTTACTGCCAATTATCTTTGCGTGAGTTAGCCGCTAAGTGGCGTGTTATGAGGAACGGTTACTTTGGTGAAGAGGTGTGGGGGTTGACAATTTTGACGCGTCGCGTGCGCAGGAGTCGCTGAGCCCGGGCGTAAAGGCCTTTGATCTCACGCCTCTGTTTCCCGGGCCTGAAGGCGCCTTCGGCTGCGCTCAGGCCAGGCTAGGGTTTCTACCGCCGTCCCGCTTGCGCGGAGACCTTTTGCGCAGGAGATTCATTGGTCCGGTCAGAGCGCTGGTTTGATGTTTTTGACGTTGATTGCCTGTCCTTTCAAAAGCAGGTTCCGCCACTTCGCTTCGCTACGGCCGGGATGACAAAATGTTTGGGAGATTGAAAAGCGGATCCCTCGACCTCCCGTCCGACTCGCTGCACTGGCTCGGGGTGCAGTCAGGCGCCGTGGCTTAAGCTAGGAAACATGATGACGACGACTGATGCACGGACGGCGCTGCTGCATTTGCTGGCACGCATTTCGTTTCGCCTGGGGAGTTTCACTTTGTCCTCGGGGGCTAAGAGCGATTACTACATCGACTGCCGCACGACCACGCTGCACGCCGAAGGCGGAAGGCTTACCGGGCTGGCCATTCTGGATGTGCTCGAAGAGCATGGGCTGCAGCCGGCGGCAGTGGGTGGGCTCACGATGGGGGCCGATCCGGTCGTGTCGGGCGTGGCGATTGCGAGCGCGTGGCGGGCGCAGAAGAATCCAGGCGCGCCGCTGATTCACGGCTTTCTGGTGCGCAAGGCAGAGAAGGCGCATGGCACGGGGCGGCGGATTGAGGGGTTCTGTCAGGAAGGCGCGCCGGTGCTGATTGTCGATGACGTGTGCACCACGGGCGCTTCGACGATTGCGGCGATTGAGGCGGCGCGCGAGGCGAGGATGCGGGTGATTGCCGCGATCTGTCTGGTGGAGCGCGAGGAGGCCGGGGGGCGCGCGGCGCTGGAGGCAGCGTGCAAGGGGGCTCCGTTTATCCGCCTGTTCACAGCGAGCGATGTGCGGGCGGCGCACGAGGAGCAGGGCGGCGGCCGGGATTAGTGTGGTAAGTCTGACGATTATTGAGCGATTTGACGAATTGAAGTGGTTCGAACAGCAGCCCTCAGGGCTGAAGCCCATCGGTTTGGCGAGCGCTACGACACGACTGAAGAGGGCTGCGGAAGAAGTCACTGTGAGGCCGAAAAGTCGCTCCTCAGGGGCTTTAAAAGCCGAACCTATTTTTCTGTCACTTACGGCACAGCTAAAGCCGAGCCCCTTCAAACCAACGATTTTTTCGGCAAGCTCTGAAAGTCGTGTCCTGATACAAAGCCAAAGAACCATTCTTTAGCGAACTCCAGAGTCAGGCACCAGACGTTCGTGGCATAACTCGCACGAAGCAGCCGCGGATCCTTCGCCTGAGTTGGCCGACTGGGTTTGGCCGAGTTCTCGGCCAAACTCGCTCATGATGACAGACACAGCTATGAGACGAAGTTTGGGGACGGGACACGAGCAGTGCCTGATGCGGAAGCCCAGTGTCGTCCGCAACCGCGAGATCGCATAGCCCGCGGCGGCAGGGCTGCAGAAGCAGGGCCGCCTGCAGGCGAGGCAACGAATGCTGCCGTGAGCGGCATCGAATTTATCTTCATTTATCTTCTCTGCCAGCATGGTTCGAAGACAGTCGGCCCTCAAATTCATGTTGTTGCTGAATTAGTTCCGGGGATTGCATCCCGCGCCCACATTCGATGACGATTGCGCCCAGGACGACCAACACAGGTAAGAATCTGGCCCTGAGGCGGGGTCTTTCCCGATATGTGTTTGGGTGGAAGCTGGCGGTTGTCATTACTCTGGCATCTGCAGTCGGAAGCGTGTGCTGCCGGGCTCAGCAAACGTCGAGCAACGAGGGGAAGGCGACACAGCAGCTCAAGGGCCTGAGTCTGGAGCAGCTGGGAACCATCGACGTCACCACCTACAACAAGACACCGACGGAACTGTGGGAGACGCCGGCGGCGATGTATGTACTGACCGCGGACGATATCATCCGCTCGGGCGCGACCTCGGTGGCAGATGCTTTGCGGCTGGTGCCGGGGGTGGAAGTGGGGCGCATGAACTCCACGACCTGGGCGATTGGCATACGCGGGCTGGAGAACAATTTCTCCAAGTCGGTGCTGGTGCTGGTGGACGGCAGGAACGTATACACGCCGCTGTTCGCGGGGGTGTACTGGGACGTGCTGGATTTGCCGCTGCGGGATATCGATCACATCGAGGTTATCCGCGGGCCGGGGGGAACCATCTGGGGGCCTAATGCGGCGAACGGGGTGATCAACATCATCACCAAGTCGGCCGCGGATACGCAGGGCGTGATGGCGGACGCGCTGGTGGGCAATGAAGACCGAACCATCGACGACCTGCAGGTGGGCGGGCGAGCGCGCAAGGTCAGCTTTCGATTCTTCGGCCGCGGCTTCGAGCGGGCGGCTGAGTACCATACGGATGGGATCAACGAGGATTCATGGCACCAGGAGCGCGTCGGATTCCGGGCCGATCGCACCGCCGGCGTGAACACCTGGTTTCTGGAAGGACAGTCGTATCGCGGCAACTCTCCGCACATCATCGGAACGACTCCTGTCTACGACGAGACTTCAGGGGGCGATATCGATTTTCGGTGGGAGCGCGAGGAAGCGAGCGGGAACGGTTTATACCTGCAGGCCTATTTCGACCGGACGCTGCGGACGAACACGCCGCTGGGCGAGACGCGCAACACCATCGACATCGATTTTCTTCAGCATTTGCACCTCGGGAGCCGGCAGCAGTTCACCTATGGCGGCGGCCTGCGCTGGAGCCCGTATCACATCCTCGCCAGGATCCCCGATGAGACGGTGCTGCCGACGGAGAACACCGACCATATCTATACAGCGTTCGTACAGGATGAGATCGAGCTGCGTCCGAACTGGAAGGTCACGGTGGGCGCGAAGATGGAGGAGAACAACTACAGCGGGTTCGACATTCAGCCCTCAGCGCGGCTGCTGTGGCTGCCGCGGACGCATCAGGCACTGTGGCTGGGGCTGACCCGGGCCGTAACCACGCCATCGGATATCGAGGAAGGTTTTCTGCTGCGCGGGGGCGGGCCAGCGGTCTACGTTCAATTACTGGGGAACCGGCATTTCATGTCGGAAGACGTGATTGGCTATGAAGCCGGGTACCGGGGCCTGTTCGGCTCGCGGCTCTATTGCGATGTGTCTTCGTTCTGGAACGAATACAGCAATCTGCAGAGCTTCAGCGCGCCATCCATTTCCACTGCAGGCGGGGCTACGAGTATCAACATTGAATACGAGAACCAGATCAGCGGATCCACTTCCGGATTCGAGATCGCGCCGCGAGTGACCCTGACGAACTGGTGGCATCTGAGCAGCGGATACTCCTTTGTCAGCTCGAACTTCACAGCCAATGGCCCGACGTCGGACATCAGCTCGACGGGGTCAGTGAACACGTATGAGAAATCGTCGCCGAAACACATGGTCTTCGCACAATCGATCATGAACCTTCCGTACGGGATCGAATTCGATCCAATCTTCCGGTACGCCAGCGCGCTGGCCGCGCAGAAGGTGCCGGCCTACGAAACCATGGATGTCCACATCGCCAAAGCGTTGGGGCGCAACCTGGTGCTGGAGGCGGTGGGACAGAATCTGCTGCAGCCGCACCACTATGAGTGGGGCAGCGGCGATCCGACTCAGCCCGACGTGGGGATCGAGCGGGCGGGGTATGTGCAACTGGCATTCACGGCGGGCCGGCAGAGTACGCCCTGAAATTGAGACGCCGCGGCAGCCAGCTTCACTGGCGGCCCGACATACACCTGTTTCCGGACTTGCCGGAGTGGGGAGCCCGCCCGGAAGCAGGTCCCCTCCTGCGGCTTATCGCGTTTCTGCAAGTACTGTGCCCTGACCGATCGTGACTATGAGCAGCCGATCGATTGTGAATCGGCCATGCCAAAGCGCGATTTCGGGATACTCCATTTGCAGAAACGATCTGCGCAGTTCTGAGGGAAGTAGAAGCCAATCCTGCAGGTGCCGATTACTTGCCGGCGTATCCTTTGTCGGTGCCGATGCCGGTGCAGGGATCCCATCCGGGGACGGGGCTCCAGCCCATGTAGGGACCGCAGTCGCCCGCCACAATGTCGTTGAAATCCGCGCCCACCGCTTTGTACTTATACATGGTGGTGAGTTCGGCCCTGGTGCTGGCTGCGAATGCACCGGCTTTGTTGATGATGCCAGCCCAGTTTGGTGCTGCAGCGCTGGTGCCGCCGACGATCCACCATCCATAATCGGGTGCGCCCAATCCTTCAGCAACGTCGATGGCAAAGAGATAGCTGCTCCAGACCCAGAGCCCGGTGTAGGGATCGGAATCCAGAGAGACATCCGGAACTCCGCGGCTCTTGCCGACGATGGTGCTGATGGAGCTCTGATAGCTCGGAATGGTTTCGTAGGAGCTGGCACCGCCGCCCCCGGAGGGCCAGGACCACTGGGCAATGAAGTTGCCGTTGTACGGGTTGCGGCGCACGGTGGTGCCACCCGCACAGACGACGTTCGGCGAGGCGCATGGCCAGTCAACACCGGGGCTGTCTCCGGATGAGGCCACGTAAACCACGCCCGGCGTGGTGAAAGTGGAATCGTAGCTGGTTTCGCCGGCAAATTCCCCTGCGCCCCAGCTCATGGATACTTCGCCGGTACCCTTGCTGGTGGAAGGACAGGCGGTGGTCCGGCCGCAGCGGATCAGGTCGCTGGCAATCTGGACAGCGGTCAACAGGTCGGACGCCATGTCGGAGTTGGCCTCGACCAGATAGATCCGGGCGCTGGGCGCCATAGCGTGGGCATACTCGGTGTCGAGAGCTTCCTCGAGTTCCCAACCTCCGGTTGGATCGACGGTGGGCGGAGTGCCGCTCTGGTAGACAACCTCGAACTGCGCGGGGTCAAAGGGCAGGCCGAACTGGGCGGAGAAATACGCCAGGTCAGGACCAGCCCAGGGATCATCGTAGGCGTCGACGATGGCGATGGTGTTCCTGCCGCCACTGGGATTCGTGGTCACTTTGTTGGGGTTGCAGCCGGTGGTGACTGCGACCAGGGAATAGAGACAGGCCAGCGAAGCTGGAGTCTCATAGGCGTAACCCGAGTAGGGCGGCAGCTCATCGGGCTGGGGTGGGGCGACCTCGGAAGGCTTCCACCCTGCGGGCACAAAGAGCTGCAGGTCGGTGTGCACGGTCATGGTCTTCAGAGTGGTTCCCTGGGCAGCAGGCAGCATGCTGGATTTGGGGGTGACGATGATTCCGCCGTGGTGGGGAACCAGCTTGTTAACGGGTGATGTGACGGTGGATTGGGGTGCGGCCATTTCGTCAGCCATTTGTGCCTGAGCAGCTGCCAGCGAGCACAAGGAGACAGACAAAAAGAGCCCAAGGGGCAGGGTCTTTTTCGTCATATTGGCTCCGGGAGTGGTAAGGATCGGGGGAGGAGAGCCATGATAGCGCGATTTGTCGAAGAGGACGGCAGGGAGAGGTGCAAAACGTAAAGAGGGCACGAGCCGAAAGCTCGTACCCTCCTTTAGTCGCTTGCCGGCGCCTGGAAAAGGCGGGCGCTTGCACTGTCGCGGGTCTCAAAAGCGAGACCCGGGGCAGCCGGGGTTAGAAACACAAAGGGCGCAAGCGGTGACGCTCGCGCCCTTCAGGGGAGGACAGCTGGATATGCGCTAGCTGCCGGACTGGGTGGCTGGCGCTTGCCCCGTGGGGTTGCTGAGGAGCTGGATCTCTACGCGGCGGTTCTTCTGGCGGCCGGCGGAGGTGGTGTTGGGGGCGACTTCCTGATCTTTGCCGAGGCCGACGAGATAAAACTTGTGGGCCGGAATATTGTATTTCGAAGCGAGGTACTGAACCACGGCCATGGCGCGGCGATCGCTGAGGTCGTAGTTGTACTCTTTGGAGCCGACAGAGTCGGTGCCGCCCGTAACTTCGAGAATATAGTTTTGGGTGCTGGCCAGCTGGCTGCCAAACTGGTCGAGCTGATCGCGATCCGCGCGGGTGAGGATCGATTTGTTAAAGCCGAAGGTCACGGAAACATCGCCCACCTGCTTGTAGTTTTCGAGGTTGGCGATGACGCCGGCGAGGGAGTCGGCGCGATTGACAGCGTCCTGGCCAGCCTGCTGTGCTCCGTTGGCCGCCTGGGTGGCGTTCTGCGCATTCTGATGGGCCTGATTGGCGTTGTTCTGAGTCTGCTGGATGCCGGTCTGCAGGCGCTGGTCGGTATCGTGAATGTTGCGGGCGTCGTTGCCGGTCGCCTGGTCGAGTTCGTTGGTCTGCTGGACGACGGGGGTAGTTTGGCTGCGGGCGTAGTTTTTGGTGGTGCAGCCGGTCGTAAGCACGAGAGAAAAGGCCGCCAGAGCGGAAGCGGCGATTACTGCTGCTCCTGAATTGCGCATCATGTTTGACACTCCGTGTCTTATCAACTTTCTCTGTCTGAGAAAGCGCCGCGCACCCGCGCGGATGCCTGAAATTCTTAGGTAGTAGTGCACGAGGTGGGCCAAAGGCTCCACCTATCGTAACTAATTGATTCTATTTGGAATAGTTCCAGCTGGCAAGGAGCGGCGGCCAGCACATCGTGTAATTTTTACAATCTATGGAGCCCAGAAGCTTGGAAAAAGCTGCCCCGCCCCCGGAAGAGGCTCTGGCGGGGGGAGCCATTAAACTGGAATCTGGACTGAAAATCGGGGCCGTTATGGATATGCACGAGAAG
Source organism: uncultured Acidobacteriota bacterium (assembly GCA_963825195.1). Classification (GTDB taxonomy): domain Bacteria; phylum Acidobacteriota; class Terriglobia; order Terriglobales; family Acidobacteriaceae; genus Palsa-343. The sequence goes on along the minus strand of CAWGSD010000001.1, from coordinate 896,525 downwards.
ATACGTACTCTGCCGACGCGGCCCGGCGTGTACCTCTACAAGAATGCCGACGGCGAGGTGATCTACGTCGGCAAAGCGAAGAGCCTGCGGTCGCGGGTGCGGTCGTACCTGCTGGAGGCTTCGCAGGCCAACGCCAAGACCGGCTCGCTGATGCGCGAGGCGGTGGATGTCGACTATATCCTGGTCGATAACGAGCACGAGGCGCTGGCGCTCGAGAACAATCTGATCAAACAGCGCAAGCCGCGGTTCAACATTCTGCTGCGGGACGACAAGACCTATCCGTATGTGAAGCTCACGCTCCGGGACCGGTATCCGAAGGTGTTTGTGACGCGGCGGCTGCGGCGGGACGGGAGCGCGTATTACGGGCCGTATTTTCCGGGGAATCTCGCGTACCGGGTGGTGGACCTGATCCACCGGGCGTTTCTGCTGCCCAGTTGCAAGGTGGATTTGTCGCGGGATCATCCGCGGCCATGTTTGCAGTACTACATCGGGCGCTGCCTGGGGCCGTGCGTGAAGGAGCTGACGACGCCGGAAAGGTATGCCGAGGCAGTCAGGGATGCGCAGCTGTTTCTGGAGGGGCGGACGGCGGAGCTGGATAAGTCGCTGCGGGAGCGAATGGCGGCGGCAGCGGTAGCGGAGCAATATGAGCTGGCGGCGAAGTATCGGGATCTGCTGGTGACGGTGAATCAGCTGCAGGAAAAGCAGCGGATCGCGTCGGTGCAGGACGACGATCTGGATGTGTTCGGATTCCACTTCGAGAACGGGATGATCGCGGTGAACCTGTTCCACGTGCGGGGCGGGAAGATTGTGGACCGGCGGGAGCTGTTCTGGGAGGATTTGCCGGATTTCGTGGCGGAGATCGGGGAGGCGGAAAGCGAGCAGGCGCAAAACGGGGAGGCGGTGGTGGCGGCGGCACCGGCGTTCGAGCCGGGGGCCTTCTTCTCTGCCCTGCTGAAGCAGCTGTATATCGATCAGCAGTATGTGCCGGGGAATATCTATGTGCCGGTGGAGTTTTCCGACCGGGCGCTGCTGAGCGGGCTGCTGACGGAGAACACGGGGCATCGGGTGGAGATTGTGGTGCCGCAGCGCGGGGATAAGCGGTCGCTTGTGGACCTGGCGGGGCAAAACGCGAAGCAGAGCTACGACCAGCGGTTCCGGGTGCTGCAGCCGAGCCAGAAGGCGGTGCAGGACGCGCTGCAGGATGCGCTGACGCTGGAAGAGCCGCCGCGGCGTATCGAGTGCTTCGACATTTCGCATATCCAGGGGGCGGAGACGGTGGCCTCGATGGTCGTCTGGGAAGACGGCGAGATGAAGAAGAGCGCGTACCGGAAGTTTCGGATCAAGACGGTCGAGGGCGTGGATGACTTCGCGTCGATGCGGGAAGTGGTGACGCGGCGGTATAAGCGCGTGGTGGATGAGAAGCAGTCGATGCCGAGCCTGATCCTGATCGATGGCGGGCTGGGACAGCTGCATGCGGCGGCTTCGGCGCTGGAGTCGCTGGGGCTGACGACCCAGCCACTGGCTTCGATTGCGAAGCGCGAGGAGATTATCTACCTCTACGGGCAGGAGGATGAGCCGGTAGTGCTGGACCGGCGCTCGCCGGTATTGCACCTGGTGCAGCGGATCCGGGATGAGTCGCACCGGTTCGCGATTACGTATCACCGCAAGCGGCGGGAGATGCGCGACCGCGATTCAGAGCTGCTGGGGATTCCTGGCGTGGGAGCGCGGACGCGGCAGCGACTGCTGGAGCACTTCGGGAGCCTGCGGAGCATTTCGCAGGCGGGTCTCGAGGCGCTGGCAGCAGTGGTACCGCCGAAGACGGCGGAGGAGATTCACGCGCATTTTCATGCGGGGGAGGCGGAGATGAATCCGCTGGTGGTGCTCGACCAGCCGCATTAGGGTGCAGCTGTCAGCTTGCTGCGGTCGCGCGGGGTATGGCCGGTGACAACTAAAAGCAGGTCCCTCCACTGCGCTGTGCTGCGGTCGGGATGACAAGGTATTTGGGCGTTTCGGCAGAGATTGAAATGCTGAGCTCTCCGCTTTCCCGTCGACTCGCTGCGCTTGCTCAGATATCGTCGGGATCACAACGGCATAACTCGAGACCAGCGCATTCGATCCAATCATCGTCCAGAATATTTCGCGGAGAAAAAATAAGCCGGGGGATAACTCCCCCGGCCTGATTGTCTTTCCGTCGTACGGCGGCTTCGCCGCTCATTGTGTACTGGTTGGTATAAGTCGAACCGATGTCAGATCCATGGCGATAGCCTGGAAGATCTGATTGAGCGAAGTGATGGCGCTGTTGTTGGCGTTGGCCACGCAGCCAGCGTCTCCACCCGGCACTGTGTAGTCGGAATAGAAGTAGTTCGACGTAGCGGTCGTCGTCGAATTGGTGGACATCAGCTGGAGCGTCTGGCAGGGGCTGATGCTGGAGTAAGTAAGGCCATCCCGGTAGTCGGTGTTGCAGTTGGAACTGTTGGCAGACGTCGATGCGCCGTACGCCACCGTGTAGACGCGGGTATGGTTTCCGGAGTAGTTGGAGGCATAGTTAGCTGCAACCACTGCCTGGCCGCATTCCCCGGTCGCCGACGGATAGACACCGGTCCCGTTCTGCTCGATGAGCTGGTAGGCAGAGGGGAAGGTATAGGCACTGGAGGTCAGCGCCGCGTTAGTGCCAAAGGTGGTCGTGGCCTGCGTCTTGCTGGCCGGCATAGAGGGGCTGCTCGTATCAGGTGAACCATTGGTGGCACTGGGAGCGTTAGAGTTTCCGTCACCGAGGAGCACGATCACGTTCTGGGAGCCGGTATTTTTGGTCTGTTCGGCCAGCAGAGCTGCCTCCGCCGCATACAGAGCGCCGGCGTAGTAGGTACCGTAATCGCCATCATAGTTGGAGGGGGTGATTCCACCGCAGCCGCTGACGGCGCCGGACGCTTTGACCAGGTTGGAGCTGGTGTTCAGCGAGGTAGCCGTATTCGATGAGCGGTAGTCGGTAGAGAATGGAACAACCTGGTAGGTCGGCCCCAGATTTCCGGAGGGCGGTGTGTATCCCGCGGTGCTGTTCGGGACGGGAGGGAAGGTGTAAGGTTCGGCCCAGGCTACACCGGTCCAGGGAGTTTCGTACTTCACCTGGCTGCCACGAGTCGACTCGTCGAGCATGGAATAGTAGCCGAATGAAGAGCTGTGCTGATACTGCGTGGTATACCCGCCGGTGGGCGTATAGCTGGAGGGCACGGCGGTGGTGCAGGCAAAATTGCCGGCGGTCGCGGTCCCGGCGGAAGAACCGGTGGCGACGTTAGGGAAAGTGAACAGGGAAACGTGGTCGGTTGCAGGGTTGAGGCTCAGCAACAGCTGCTGGACACCGTTCAGGGCGCAGGCCATTTGCGTTATTCCGCCGCAATTGGTGTCGGTGGACGTCATGGAGAGGGTGCTATCAACGATGATGGCGACGTTGTAGGGCAGCGGGACCGAGCCCTTGGCGGCCGCATACGAGGTGGCGCTGACGGTGATAGTCTTTTTGCCGAGAACCCAGCCGAAATAGGTGTTAATGGTTGCCGACTCGACAGCGGAGACGGCATTGGGGCTGGACGTGCTGCAGGGGACGCCCCAGGCAGAAATAGTTTTCAGGCAGAGGCCGGTGATGGTGGGGCCGGTGATGGTATAGCCCTTGGAGTTGGCATCACCCGCTGCGCCGCCGTAGTTCGCTCCTTTGGTCGTGTAAGTGGAGGTATCGGGCAGGGTTTCAGCGGCAGCGATGGCGGCGGCATCGGTGGAAGACTGGAGCTGGTGCTGGATAACCATGGCACGGGCCACGTCGATCGCGACGGCGCCAGCGCCCATCAGGACGGTCATCATCAGGCCGGCCCAGGCGAGCATCTGTCCGCTCTCGTCAGCCGAGAAGCGGCGCCACCATGGTTGAGGGTTGCGATGCCGCGGACGAATCCCCGAGACAATGCCGAAATCCATCCCGCGGCCTTTCATTGGATTTGTTTCGAGGTTCCGCATAAGTTAGTCTCCTTAGCCGTCTGGCCGGATACGTCCGTGGGGGCTTTTTTCATGAAAGCTGCTGTGCCCGTTCAGCCGGGTTGTTTATATTCGGTTCACTGCACCAGCTCGCTGGTTTGAGCCGTTAAAGTTAGGTGATTGGTTCCAAACGAAAACACATTGACGGTGACCGGGTAAGTCAACGTGACCTGCACCGTGTCACCGGAATTCATAGTGAGACCTGAGCAATCGGTGCTGGCGCTCGATGAGTAGTTATAAGTGGTGGCAGAACCGCCGCTGGGCGTATAGGTCCAGCTGATGGTCATGGAAGACGCGTTGAGGGTAGAGGCAGATCCCTGCATGATGGCAACCGTGTATTTGCAGGGATCGGTCTGCCCGGTGCCGCGGACCAGGGCGAAGGCGCGGGCGCCGGCATTCGCGGCGTTGGTGAGTACCTGATAGTTGTTAAGAGCGATTCCAAACCACAGAACGCCGGTTACCGCGAGCAGGAGCAGCGGGGCAACGAAGGCGAACTCCACCATGTTTTGACCTTCGTCACGATGCAGCAGGAGCTTGCAGCGGCGGAGGAATCGAGAAGCCTGGCGGGAGGGTGAGGCTTCGGTCGCGGCGTCAGCAGGACACGGAGGGGGGAGAATGCTCGGCGACGGCGCGCGGCGGATGTTTTTCATTTTCATTCGACACTCCACGGCCGCACGCGAACCGGACGAAGACCTGACGTCTTCGGCAACGGCAACTGTTTAAAACACATGCGACAGCAAACAACCAAGTAGAACCAGGCAAAATGGGGAGGTGTCAGTCCCTAAAGTATTCATCTGAAGCAAGAGCAACTCAATAGCCATTTGGTGGTAGCGGCCGGCTTTCTGGTAATCGCGTCCGCGAGTACTAAGTTACGGTCAGTCCGTTGCCGGCGGCTTGCATTGTTATTCGGTGGAGTCAGCATTGTCCTTTCTCCACGCGGGATGAGGAGCATTGGTCACACCGGCTACGGTGTTGGCCGTCGCGGCGGGAGCGCTGGGCGTCGGCGTCGAGGTTTTGCGGGCGACGAAGACGGAAGCGACCTTGTCCTGATAGGCGAGCTGGAAGCGGGCATCGGTGCGCAGTAACTGCGTAAGTGGCTGATCGTCAGGGGCAATCACGATGCCGGCAGAGGCGAGATCGGGATCGGAAGCCCAGTCAGGACCGCCGGACCAGGTGGCGCGGGAGCGATCGATACGGGCGTCGCCATAGAGAGCGGCGCGGCCATCGATGCTGACGGGCTGGCGGAGGTTCCAGATAAGAAAACCACCCCAGGCATAGTTATTAAATATGGGACCCTGGTAATGGCGCTCTCGGATCACATCGATGGCCTGGACGGGCATGATTTTGGCGAGCTGGCGGTTCAGGCGCGTGTTGTTGACGTGAAGAATGAGGGCGCAGGCGAAGACACAGGCCGCAGCGGCGGCCGCCGAGATCAGCAGCCCCCAGCGGGAAAGGGTGGTTTTCTCCGCAGGCTGCGGCAGCTTTTCCGGACGGCCGGGCAAGCCCGCGGCCAGGAGGGTGACGGCAGTAAGAGCCATGAACCAGACATCGCGCTGTGACTTAAAGGTGATGGCTGCCGCAGCGGCAAGCAGCAGCGTCTCGAAAGGCGGAAAGTTACGGGTGCGGGCAAGAACCCCGGCGGCGCCGAGCGCAAGAAAGAGCACCGTATAGTCGGCGATGCTGCGGAAGGGCAGCGCGTTCATCTCGCTGACAGTATTGAGAACGCCGGGCTGCGCGGCGAGATCGTGGGCGACTTTATAGATGCCGGGGCCATAGGGGTTGAGACAGGTGGCGAGGAGCGAGGCGCCCAGCGTGAGCCAGAGGGCACGTGCCGGGGGGCGCTGGTCGCCGGTCCTCCACCAGCGGGCGAGGAGCGGCTCGCAGGCGGCCAGCCCAAGCACAATCAGCCCATCGACAAACTGGATATGCACATTGGCCCAGACCATGTAGATCAGCGGGAGCCAGAGCAGCTCGCGGCTTTTGCCGGTGCGGCGCGCCTGCATGAGAATGTCGAGCTGAACGGTAAAGAAGAGGATGCTGAAGAGCCAGGGGCGGGGCGTAAATCCGCGGGACATGCAGACGGTGGCGGCGACAGCCAGCAGCGCGCACTTGGTGAAGTCGGACTGCAGGCGGCTGAGCAGGTGATAAACAGCTGCGCCGGTGAGCACCAGCAGGATGGAGGTGTAGACCATGAAGCCGGAAAGGTTCCACCACTGATAGAAGCGGAGCAGGATGAGTTCGAAGAGCCAGCTGTAGGCCTGCCAGGGCAGTGAGCCGACGCGGGAGAAGGAATCGGCGTGGGGAAAGGCATGGTGAGCCAGGATCCATTCGCCGGCCCGCAGGTGCCAGCCGAGATCGGCATCGGCGACGCAGGCCTCGGCCACACGCAGGGAAAGCAGCGCGGGCAGCGAACAGAGAAGCCCGATGACGACAGCGCGGGCTGTGCGGTCGGAACGGGAAGAAGGTGGTTGACTGCTCTGCACTCGGACGGTTCCTCGATTTGCTCGAAAGGCTTCAGAGGTGCGCGGAGAGCGTTCTGACAAGCCGCCGCGGACGCAAGCCGGCGGAAAGCGCACGCTTCTCTGCCCTCTTCCAACATGATCAGTTCCGGGGAGGGTTAGCGTCGATAACACAACGCGAGGAAGGACATACCACCAGTGATCCCACATAACACGAAGGTGGCATTGACCCGGCAAGGTTGTATCGGAACGCGACAGAACCGGGAAAGGAGATACCAACGGAATGCGGGATTTACGGGGGTGCGGGCACAAGCGCCGGAGGTTACCGGGGTGTTTTACGCTAACACTGAATAGTTATGGAACACGGAGGTAATAGGGTTCAATGTGATCTTAGTCACATCAATGCGGGAGGGGCCTTCGGTGTGCTGCTGGCAGTTCCCTTCCCGCAAAGCTATGAGGAAAAAGAAACAATGGCCCCCAGTCACCTGCTGCAACGGTTCCTCAGCGATGAGTTGGGCCAGGATCCGATCGAGTACGGTTTGGATTGCAGCGCTGATCGCTCTGGCAGCTGTGACCATTATGGGTACGATTGGCAACTCGATCGCGGCAGTGTTCACCAACGTCAACAGCAATCTGCAGGCAGCTTCGGGCCTCGAGAGTCTCGCGTGCCAGGAGCTGTAACTGTCACGCGAGACATGGTTTGTCCCAAAAGTAGCAAATGGTAACACTTATTGGCCATTGCCCCGACGGGTGCCGACGGCGCATTGTGGCTACATCAAAACCAACGCAGTGCGGTCCTGGGAAGCAACAAAAACTCTGACCGTGTTGCGCATCTCGAGGAGAAAAAAAATGAAGAGCACCAAGATGATTCTGAAGAACCTTCTGAAGGAAGAGTCGGGCCAGGACCTGATCGAATACGGCCTGATTGCAGCGCTGATCGCGCTGGCTGCGGTCACGATCATGGGCACCATTGGCAACTCGCTGAAGAGCGTCTTCACCGATATCAACAGCAACCTGTAATTCGTCCCAGGACCGGAAGTCTATCGAGTCGGTTGTATCTGTCAGATCGGGGAAAAGTTCGATGCAGGGATGGAAAGGTTCTGGCCGGGCTCATTCGTGGGGAGTTCGGCCGGAATCTGCCTGATCTGATTCGCAGCGGCAAAGGCAATACGGGCTCGACGCAAAGCGGAGGCCGCATCCGGGAGCAGGCAGGAGAGAGGCGATCCGGATGGCAGGACCCAGGACAATCGGCAGAAGGTCAATGAGGCGAGAGTGGAATTCGGGCCGGGCTCACCTGATCTGTGGCCTGGATTTCGGAACGACAACCAGAACAGTGCGCTGGCGTGAGAGTTACGTCTCAGGCGCGAATGCGACCGGGGACGAGCTTCCTGCCGGTATCGTGAGTGTCTGCTTTGTGGGCACACGTTGCCTGGAGGGACCTGGATGGGCCGACAGGCAAAACGGCTCTACTTTTCAGTCCTGCCCTGCTGAGCCGGAAGGCGAGGAAGGGCACCTTGGGGATCTCGGATGTTGAACCCGACTATGAACTGGATCTACCCGGCAGCGTCGTTCGGCTGCGCACTCCTGGGAGCTGCGTTTGACGTGAGAAGCCGCCGGGTGCCTAACTTCATCAGCCTGCCCGGGATTCTGCTTGGATTGCTGCTTCATTTGGCACTGGGCGGATGGCGCCAACTGGCGTTGTCTGCGGCAGCCGGCCTGATCTGCGGGCTGGTTTTCTTCGTTTTTTGGATCGCGGGCGGAATGGGAGCCGGCGACGTGAAGCTGATCACGGCAGCGGCGTGTATCGCGGGACTGCCGGAGGTTGGGTATCTGCTGATCCTGACCGCGTTGGCGGGCGGGGTTATGGCTGTTGGCCTGGCGCTGTGGCGCGGCCGGCTGAAGGAAACGATTATGAATGTCGGCGCGCTGGCGGTTCATCACCGATTTGAAGGGCTCCAGCCCCACCCGGAACTCAATATTGGCAACGAAGCGACGCTTCGTCTGCCCTACGCCCTGGCCATCGCCGCAGGTTGTGCCATGACGCTGTGCATGACAGCGTTGCAGAGGTAGAAAGCAATGGCCCGCCGTCTTCTTTCAGCGCTCTTTGTGGCGCTCATTATTTCGGGACTTTTTACCTTCTGGCTGAGCCGGCGTGTGAACCGGACCCAGGTGGTGGCGCAGGCGCCGAACCAGTATGTAGCGGCTGCGCGGACGCTCGACCCGGGAGAAACCATCCGTCGCGAAGACCTTTCGATGATCGACTGGCCCAAGTCGCATCCGCTGTCGGGCACGTTCATGCGGGTGGAAGATGTGGTGGGACGCGCCGTGCTCTATCCGGTCGCGGCAGGCGAGCCGATTCTGGACCGTCAGCTGGCGACGGTGGGATCGGGCGTTGGACTGACGGGAAGGATTCCGAGCGGGATGCGGGCAATCGCGCTGCGTTCGGATGAGGTGGTAGGCGTGGCCGGGTTTCTGATGCCGGGCACGCATGTCGATGTGCTGGTGACGTATCACGACAGCAAGAATCCGGACCCAATCACGGCGACGGTGCTGCAGGATGCCGAGGTGCTGGCGGCGGGACATCAGGTGCAGCCGGATCCCTCGGGGAAGCCGGCGACGGTCGATGTGGTGACGCTGCTGCTTTCGCCGGAGGACGCCGAGAAGGCGGTGCTGGCGAGCGCACAGGGAAGCATTCATTTCGTATTGCGCAATGGCGGGGACCATGTGGCAGGCGGCGCGACGCCGCTGACTCTGGAGCAGCTGGCATCTCTGCCCAACGCGAGACCGACAACGGGTCACCGTGTGGAGAGAGCTCCGGCCCCACGCCCCTGGGTGGTGGAGACGCTGATGGGCAACAAACGCTCCACGGACAGCTTTAACTGAGGCGACCCATGAAAAGGCGAGAGACTCAACTTACCAAGACAATCAGCGCCCTGCTCGCGGCCGCCGTATGGACGGCCGGACTACCGACAGCGGCGGCGCAAAACAGCATATCGGCGGCAGATCCGGCGGCAATTGCCGGGGGTGCGGGCGGTGGATCGGCGGCCATGTCGGCGGCGGGTGACTCGCTGCGCCTGCTGGTGGGCCGCTCGATGTTCATCAATACCGATAGCCGGTTGCGGCGCGTATACGTCAGCAATCCCGACGTGCTGAATTCATTTACTTCCAGCCCCAATCAGATCGTGGTGACGGCCAAGTCGGCTGGAGTGAGCGGTGTGATCCTGTGGGACGAGAAGGGGGAGTCGCACTCCTACTTCATCAACTCCGATGTGGACGTGACGCAGTTGCGGAGCGCGCTGCGCGATGCGCTGCCGGGAGAAAACATTCGCGCCGAGGGACATGAAGATCAGGTGGCGCTGGCGGGTACCGTGTCGAGCCAGCAGGCCGCCGACGCGGCGATGAAGCTGGCCAGCCTGTTTTCCAAGTCGGTGACCGATTCGCTGGTGATTGCGCAGCAGCACACGCCACAGGTGAAGCTGAAGGTGCGGGTCGTGGAGATCGACCGCTCGCGTGCGGAGGAGCTGGGCTTCAATTTCTTCGGCGGCGGCAAGAACACATTCAACTCGACGACCGGGCAGTATCCGGCGATTACGGTGGCCTCGAATCCGCAGAGCGCCTCGGCCGGCGGGAACGCCAATGTATCGTCGCTGCTGGGACTGGGCGCCCTGCTGAACATGTTTTATTACAACCAGAGCCTGGGCCTGGGCGCGGCCATCGAGGCGCTGGAAAACAAACAGATCCTGCAGATTCTGGCGGAGCCGACGCTGACCGCGGTCAGCGGAGAGAAGGCGTCGTTCCTCTCGGGCGGCGAATTTCCCTTCCCCGTGGTGCAGGGGGCTTCGAGCGGATTCACTTCGGTGACGATTCAGTTTCGCCCCTACGGCGTGAAGCTGGATTTCAGCCCGGTGGTGCTGCCGGACGGGACCATTCAGATGAAGGTAGCGCCGGAAGTCAGCGCGCTGGATTACACCAACTCGGTACAGCTGGACGGATACACGATACCGGCGATATCGACCCGCAAAGCGGACACGGACGTGATTCTGAGGAGCGGGCAGAGCTTCGCCATTACCGGCCTGCTGGACAACCGGACCACGGATCTGCTGCAGAAGATGCCGGGGATCGGGGATGTACCGATTCTGGGCAAGCTGTTCCAGACCAGGAGCCAGACCCATTCGGTGGTGGAACTGGTGGTGATCGTGACGCCGACGCTGGTGGATCCGCTGGCGGAAACCGTCCCGGCTGTTCCGGCGGAGCCGAAGATGAGCATGCCGTTCATCAACGACCAAAAATTCGACAAGGGCATCGCTCCGAAGAATGCCCCGCAGGGAGCGTCGCAGCAGTGATGGGGCAGAGATGGGCATGAATCAGCGAGGAGACAATTCGGAGCCGCTGGCGGTCGCGTTGATCACGGTGAGCGCGGACCGGGACGAAACGGAAAGAATCGTGCACGCGGCGAGTCAGCTTTCCTGGTCGGTGACGCACGACGTATTCGACGAATACGTTTCGGCGAACCGCCGCCCTGCGATTTCCACGGCGCTCAAGAATGCGCACGCCATTCTGGTGGTGGTGGATTTCGACCGGGATCCGGCGGGAGCGCTGGACACGGCGACGTACCTGCACCAGCTGTTCCTGGGACGGATCTTCATTGCCGCGCTGTCAGCCAGCAACGATCCCGATCTGCTGCTGGCGGCGATGCGTGCCGGCTGCAACGAGTTCCTGCACAAACCGGTGGATGAGCGCCAGCTGACGGAGGCCTTCGGACGCCAGGAGAGGATCTGGTCGGGAACGATGAGCCGCGATCACTCTTCGGGGCACATCCTCTCGTTGTTCGGGGCCAAAGGCGGCGTGGGCACGACCACGGTGGCGGTGACCCTGGCCTACTATCTGGTGAAGCAGCACAGCAAGCGCGTGCTGCTGATCGACAACCATCCGGAATTCGGCCACGTGTGTTTGTATCTGGGGCTGGACGGGACGCGGTATCACTTCGACGAGCTGATCCGGAACGTTAACCGGCTGGACTCGGCTTTGCTGAAGGGGTTTATTGCCAAGCATCCCAGCGGGCTGGAGGTACTGGCTTCCCCGGAATCGCACGATCTGTCGCGCAGCGTGGATCCGGATGCGCTGGAACGCACGCTCGAATTTCTGCGCGGCGAGTACGACTACATCATTCTGGACTGCGAGACCTCGCTGGAGGAGACCAGCCTCGCGGTGATGGATCGTTCGGATCAGATCTATCTGGTGGCGACGCCGGACATTGGCTCGATCCGGGATCTGTCGCGCTACATCGATGGACTGAGCCGCAACGAGTCCACTTCCTCCCGCCTGCACGTGGTGATCAACCGCTTTTCGTCGCACGGCGCTATTGCGGTGGAGCAGATCGAGAAAGCGATCCGGGTACCGGTGGAAGTGAAGCTCACCAACGCCTATGCCGATTGTCTGCGGGCCATCAATCTGGGTGAGCCGGTGGGGCCGGATAAGAAATCGGAACTGGGCACGCAATTCGCGAAATGGACGGGCATCCTGACCGGGAACGGCGAGAGCAAAAAGCCGCAGCCGGCCGCGCGTAAAAGCAAAGGCTTCTCTTTCTTTGGGCAGAAAAGGACTGAATAACCATGGCAGACCTGAGTCTCAATGTCACGCCCGCACGGCCTGAAGTGATTCCACTGCGCACCGGCGCTCCGAGCGGCGGTCTGCGGAACGGCACCGGCACCGGCCGTCCGCTGCGCGAGAAAGAACAGCAGGAGCTGAAGTCGGCGGTTCACCAGGAGCTGATCAACCGCCTGGATCTGGAGAAGCTGGGAGAAGCGCAGGAGACGCGCGCGGGACAGCAGCAGCTGTTCATTCTGATCCAGCAGATTATTACCGAGCAGGGAGTTCCCCTGAGCTCGGTGGAGCGCGACCGCGTCGCTCAGGAAGTGCTGGACGAGCTGTTCGGTCTGGGACCGCTCGAGCCGCTGCTGAAGGACGACACCATCAGCGACATTCTGGTGAATACGGCCAGCAACGTGTACGTGGAGCGGCGGGGGCAGTTGCAGCGCACCAACGTCACCTTCAAAGACAATCGCCACCTGATGCAGATCATCGACAAGATTGTTTCGGCGGTGGGACGCCGGGTCGATGAATCGACGCCGATGGTCGATGCGCGCCTGAAAGACGGATCCCGCGTTAACGCGATTGTTCCTCCGCTGGCCATCGATGGGCCGATTCTCTCCATCCGTCGCTTCGGGTCGTCGCCGCTGACGGCAGACAAACTGGTGCAGAACAAGGCGCTGACGCAGGTAATGCTGGAGGTGCTGCGGGCGGCGGTGCAGGCGCGGCTGAACATTGTGATCTCGGGCGGCACGGGCGCCGGCAAAACGACGCTGCTCAATGCGCTGTCGAGTTTCATTTCGGAAAAAGAACGCATCGTCACGATCGAAGACTCGGCCGAACTGCAGCTACGCCAGGATCACGTAGTGCGGCTGGAGACGCGGCCGCCGAACGTCGAGGGCAAGGGAGCGATCAAGCAGCGGGAGCTGGTGATCAACGCCCTGCGTATGCGTCCCGACCGCATCGTGCTGGGCGAGGTCCGCGGCGAGGAATGTATGGACATGCTGCAGGCCATGAACACCGGTCACGACGGCTCGCTGACCACGATTCACGCGAACACGCCGCGCGACGGTCTGGCCCGCCTTGAAACCATGTGCATGATGGGCGACATTCGCCTGCCGGATAAGGCCATTCGCCTGCAGATTGCATCGGCGATCCACATCATCGTGCAGGTTTCGCGTATGAGCGACGGCAGCCGCCGCATCACTCACATTTCGGAGCTGACGGGCGCCTTCAGCGACGTGATCAGCATGCAGGATCTGTTTGTCTTCGAGAAGGAAGGGATCGGGGAGCACGGCAAGGTAAAGGGGCGTTTTCGTGCGACAGGCATCGTGCCCAAGTTTGCCGACCGCTGCAAGGCCGCCGGGATTCCACTGCCGAATGGTCTGATGGACCACGTAATGGAAGTGTGACGGGAAATCGGGAATGATGCTTCTGATAGTCGGATTTTTCGGGATAATGCTGCTGACCTTTGGTCTGGTCATCGCGGTGACGAACCCCTCGTCCAGCGATAAGGTGATCCAGCAGCGGCTGGCGGCCATTGCCACGCAGAAGCCGGGCGCAGGCCAGGCGACGCTGGAGGCATCGCAGCTGCTGCGCAAGCAGGAGACAGGAAGCTTTGGCTGGCTCGATCACCTGCTGGAGCAGTATGCGTCCCTGAAGAAGTTTCGCGAGTACATCAGCCAGTCCGGACTGAAGACGACGATCTCTTCGATTCTGGTGCAGAGCTTAATCTGCGGAGCGGTCGGATTCCTGGGCAGCATGATGCTGTGCCCGATTTTGGCGGTGGAGATTGCCGTGCCGGCGGTGCTGGCACTTCTGCCGCTGGGGCGAGTGACGTTCGCGCGTTCGCGACGGATACGGGCCTTCGATGCTGCCCTGCCCCAGGCGATCGACATGATGGCACGCGCGCTGCGCGCGGGGCATTCGACGGCCAGCGCACTGGAACTGATGACCCAGGGAGCGCCGGAGCCGGCCTGCTCGGAGTTCAGCGAGGTATTCCGCCAGCAGAATTTCGGCATGCCGCTGCGCGATGCTCTGATGCAGATGCTGGAGAGGGTGCCATCGCAGGATTTGCGCGTGGTGTCGACGGCCATCATCGTGCAGCGGGAAACAGGCGGCAACCTGGTGGAGATCCTCGATCGCACGGTGTTTATCATTCGCGAGCGGCAGCGGATCAAGGGCGAGATTCGGATTCAGACGGCACAGGGACGCCTGACGGGATGGATCCTGTCAGCACTGCCCATCATCATGCTGGTGCTGATCAACTTCGTCGCCCCCGGATACTCGACGGTCCTGTTCACCGATCCGACCGGACACATTCTGATCTATGTGGGGCTGGGACTGATTGCCCTGGGCTCGTTCTTCATCAACAAGATCGTCAACAGCATTGAGGTGTAACGGAAACCGCTATGAACATCATTTTCTACTTTGCTCTTTCCGTCACCGTGTGCTGTGTGATCACGCTGATTGCGGCACCGTGGTTTCTGCGGCCGTCGCGGCAGGAGCGGCGGATTCTGGACGCGGTGAGCAGCGAGCGTCCGGACCGGCGGCGGATCAGCGGCAAGGAAATGGTGAAAGAGAAGTTCCTGGCCACGGCGAGGGTTTTCCGGGCCAAGATCGGTCTCTCGGAAGACGAGAAGCTGCGCCAGCGCTTTGTGAGCGCGGGAATGAAGGGCGGCAATCCGCTGGACGTCTATGTGACGGCGCGTTTTCTGGGACCGCTGCTGGGGATTATCGGGGGCAGCTTCATTCCGGGGAACACGATGTTCTGGTGCCTGGCATTGGCGGGTGTGGGTTACCTGCTGCCGGACATCTGGCTGACGCGGGCGGTGAAGAGCAGGAAGCGCAAGATCCAGAAGGGCATTCCGGACGCGATCGATCTGCTGGTGATCTGCGTGGAAGCCGGTCTCGGCCTGGATCAGGCGATGTTGCGGGTGGGCCAGGAGCTGGCGGTGAGCTATCCGGAGATGAACGAGGAGTTCACCCAGATCAACCTGGAGCAGAAGGCGGGCAAGCCGCGGCTGGATGCCTGGCAGGGTCTGGCAGACCGGACGAAGCTGCCGGAATTCGTCGCGCTGGTGACCATGCTGCAGCAGACGGACCGCTTCGGGACGCCGATCGTGCGGGCGCTGAGCCGGTATTCGGAGGAGATCCGGGTAGGCCGGCGGCAGCAAGCCGAGGAAGCGGCGGCGAAGACGAAGATCAAAATTTTGTTTCCTCTGGTGTTCTTTATTTTTCCCTGCATCTTCATCGTGCTGCTGGGACCGGCGGTGATTCAGCTGCAGCACACGTTTGGGAAGTAATGCAGGAGCAACGAAGATTGTGAATTTGGGTGCGCCGGCGAGAGCGGGGCGCGCTGGAAAGGAGAACTGATATGGCATCCACGATGGTTATTCGGGTCGTTGCGGGCGTGCTGGCCGTGCTTGTGCTCGGCGTCATCATCTTCCGCAGGAAGAAGACTGCGTAATTTGGGCCGGTAGGCGAGGCCCTGGGACTGATCGATTACGAATCACGGCGCGTGCCGGGAAAGGAGCAAAGCAATGGAAACCACTCTTTTGATCCGCGTTGTTGCCGGTGCCCTGGCGGTCCTGGTTCTGGGCGCGATCGTGTACCGCAGAAAGAAGACTGCGTAATTTGGGGTTCGACTGCCAGCACCCGCAGCAGTTTCCTCAGCAAAGAACGCATAACTCCCCTGCCGGAGATTGTTACTCAACCCGGCACTCCTTGTTCGTCGGAGGTATCCAGCCGTCCGCATCGAGCGTACGGCCGCACATTATGAAGCACCTGACTATCACTATCCCGGAGAAGGCCGTAACGATCGGATCGCGCATCGGTCTCGCGGACACGTCGCTGTCGCGGTTGTTCGGCCTTCTCGGAAAACGCGGGCTGGAGCCCGGATGCGGCATTCTCATCCGGCCGTCATCCTCCGTGCACACGTTCTGGATGCGTTTCTCCATCGACGTGGTGGCGCTGGATTCCAATCTGCGTGTGCTCAAAGTATGGCCGCGCCTGCCTCCGTGGCGGGTGACCAGTGTGAGCATGAAGGTGAAAAGCATGCTGGAACTGGCTCCCGGCCAGATCGAAGCGTGCGGCATCGCGCCCGGAGATCAGCTGTCCATCGCCGAAGCGAACTGATTCGGCGAAACCCGCACAATTCATTCTCTTTATTTGGCAATTCCGCCCGCCGGCGTATTCTGGCGCGATACCTGTCTTGACATTAGTCGTTATAACGAGCAATACTCGGGCCAGTGACCAGCTCCGCCCATGCCCGCCGTCCTTCGCTTCCCAGTCCCGAAGAGGCCGCTTTTGTCGATTTGTTGCGGACGACGGATCTGTTGTCGCGAGCCCCGGCGCAGATGCTGAAGACCGAGGAGCTTTCCCCGACGCAATATAACGTCCTGCGCATCCTGCGCGGCGCGCCGGAGGGATTGTTGTGCGGGGAGGTTGCGGCGCGCATGATCAGCCGGGATCCGGACATCACTCGCCTGCTGGACCGGCTGGAGAAACGGGGGCTGATCGCGCGCTGCCGCCAGGACCGGGACCGGCGCATGGTGCTGGCGCGGATCACGGAGGAGGGTCTGGCGCTGCTGGAACAGCTGGATGAGGCGATCCAGGAACTACACCGGCGGCAGCTGGGGCATCTGGGACAGAAGCGTCTGCGCGCACTGAGGTCGCTGCTGGCGACGGCGCGGGAATCTATCTAGAGTTTGCCAGATATTTGTTGCAACGATTAACCGGCTCGCGAATCCGATTCCAAGAGGAGAAATGCTTCATGAGCACATCAGCCACAACACCATCCGCCACCACCACCACCTGGAACATCGACCCGGTCCACTCGATTGCCGAGTTTCGGGTAAGGCACATGATGATTTCCAACGTACGGGGCCAGTTCACCGGAGTCACCGGGACGCTGACCTATGACGAGAGCGACTCTTCCAAATCGCATATTGAGGCATCGATCGACGTTGCGACCGTCGACACGCGCGATCCGCAGCGCGATGCGCACCTGAAGAGCGCGGATTTCTTCGATGCGGAGAAGTTCCCCGCCATGACATTCCACTCGTCTAAAGTGACACGCAGGGGCGGCGGAAATATTGAGCTTTCTGGTCCTCTGAGCATACATGGGATTACGAAAGAAGTTGAATTTACCGTTGAGGGACCCACGCCGCCGGTGAAAGATCCGTGGGGTAACACCCGCATTGGCGTTGCGGCCAGCACGAAGATCGACCGCCGGGATTACGGGCTGACGTTCAACGCCGCGCTGGATGCGGGCGGAGTGATGGTTGGAGACGAAGTGTCGATCACGCTGGAGCTGGAATTCGTGAAGGCATAAGCCAGGATGGGCCGCTGCGCGGAGTGAAGGCTGCGGCGGCCCTGGACGCACTGCCGGCAATTCCCTTCCCTTCCGCCCGTTCCCGGCATTCCCGTCCCGGCGCGATAATGGTCAGCGAACCCACGCGCAGAGGCAGGATCGCTATCTCGGCTTCCACAACAATTCGGCTACAGCTGCGCGTGCGCGGGGTGGTGCAGGGCGTTGGGTTCCGCCCCTATGTGTACAACCTGGCGCGGCGGCATGGGCTGGCGGGGTTCGTGCTGAACTCGCCGCGCGGCGTGTTCATCGAGATCGAAGGCGACGCGGCGGCGACGGAGGCGTTTTTCGCGGCGCTGCCGGCTGAAGCCCCGCCGCTGGTGCGCATCGACGAAATCGAACGCACGGAGATGGCAGCAGCCGGGGACACGGCCTTCGCGATTCGGGAGAGCGATGCGGAGGGATCGGCGTTTGCGCTGGTGCCGCCGGACATCTGTGCTTGCGAGGCATGCCTCGAGGACACGCGCGATCGGGCGAACCGGCGCTTTGAATATCCCTTTACCAACTGCACGAATTGCGGTCCGCGCTACAGCATCATCCTGGATGTTCCCTACGACCGCCCAATGACCACGATGGCGGAGTTCGCGATGTGCGCGGAGTGCCGGCGGGAGTATGGAGATCCGGAGAACCGGCGGTTCCACGCGCAACCGAACGCATGCCCGGTGTGCGGACCGCGGCTAATGGTGGCCGGAGCGGGCGAGGCGGAAGGGACGGCGCGCGGGATTCTGGAGCGCGTGGCGGATGTGCTGCGCGAGGGCGGGATTGTCGCGTGGAAGGGCCTGGGCGGATATCAGCTGGCGTGCGATGCGCGGCAGGCGGACGCAGCGGAGGAATTACGGCGCCGCAAGCGACGGAGCGAGAAGCCATTCGCGATCATGGTGGGCGATGTGGAGACGGCCGCGTCGCTATGCTTCGTCTCGGAGCAGGAGCGTGCGGCGCTCGAAAGCCGGGAGCGGCCGATTGTGCTGCTGCGGCGACGGCCGGAGGCGGATCTGGCGGAGGCAGTGTCGCCGGGGAATCCGACGACCGGGGTGATGCTGCCCTGTACGCCAATGCATGACCTGCTCTTTCGGATTCTGCGGGAACGGTGGAGTGCGGCGGCAGCGCTGATCATGACCAGCGGCAACATCAGCGAAGAGCCGATTGTGATCGATAATGCGGAGGCTGAGGAGCAGCTGGCCGGCATTGCGGATGCCTTTGCGCACCACAACCGGCGCATTCACACGCGCGTGGATGATTCGGTGGTGAGGGTGGTGGCCGGGGCCACGATGCAGATGCGGCGGGCACGGGGTTATGCTCCGGTGCCAGTGTGGCTGGGACGGGGCGAGGCAGAAGTACTCGCGTGCGGAGCACAGCAGAAGAACACGCTGTGCCTGACGCGCGCGGGATTTGCGCTGCCGAGCCAACATCTGGGCGATCTGGAAAATTTTGAGACGCTGCGGTTTTTCGAGGAGACGCTGGAGAGGATGAGCCGGCTCTTTCACGTGCGGCCGACGGCGGTGGTCCACGATCTGCATCCTGGGTACATGAGCACGCAGTTCGCGATGCGGATGGAGGGAGTGCAGCGCATCGGTGTGCAGCATCATCATGCGCACATCGCCAGTTGCATGGCAGAACATCGGCTGGAGGGGCGCGTGATCGGCGTGGCGTGGGATGGGACGGGGTTCGGCACGGACGGAACGATCTGGGGCGGCGAATTCCTCGCAGCGGATTGCCTCGACTTTACGCGCTATGCGCGGCTGCGGCCGGTGCTGCTGGCCGGCGGAGATGCGGCGGTCCGGGAACCGTGGCGGGTAGCGCGCAGTTATTTGCTGGATGCGTATGACGGCACGATGCCGGAAGGAGCGGCTTGGGAGCGGATGGCAACGCCCGAGCGATTGCGGATTGTCGATACAATGCTGCGACGGCGGGTGAACACGATTCCTACTTCGTCGGCTGGGCGGCTGTTCGACGCGGTAGCTTCGCTGATTAGGTTGCGGCACACGGTGTCATTCGAGGGCCAGGCGGCGATGATGCTGGAGGCAGCTGCGGAGGAATGGAGCCGCGATGCGGAGGGTGCCTATTCGTTCGCTGTCGGCGGGCGTGATCCGGTTGAAGTGGATCTGCGGCCGATGATCCGAGAGATGGTGGAGGATGTCGAGCGTGGTCATGCGCAGAGCCGGATCGCGGAGCGCTTTCACCGGACACTGGTGGAGATGATTGCCGAGGTTTGCCGCCGAATGCGGGAAGCGCTGCAACTGAGCCGCGTGTGCCTGAGCGGCGGCTGCTTTCAAAATGCGCTGCTGCTCGAAGGCTGTGTGGCACAGCTGCGGGCGGAGGGTTTTGAGGTTTTCTTTCAGCGGGAGATTCCAGCGAACGATGGAGGGATCTCGCTGGGGCAGGCGGCGATTGCGTGCGAACGAATTCGGCAGGGCCAGGGCGACGAGGGATGAGGCCTGGTGCGGGCCGGGCAATATCCACCCAAAGGTGGATGCCAGAGCCATCCTGCAGAGGGTATTCTGCGGCTGCCTGTGAAGCTAAATGCAGCCTTTGTTTCGCATCACGCTCTTCCGGAGCGGAGAATCATTTCATGACTGATTTATGGGGAATCGCAGGGCTGATGCCCGCGCGGATGGGCGTCGTTTGCGGAGGTGGGATCTGAAGTTTCGCTGTGCTGCGCTGATTTTCTGTCTTGCCACTTCGATGTTTGCTGCTCGAGCCCAGTCGGGGGATGCGGGGCAACGCATTCACTTCGCCGATATCACGCGAGCCGCCGGCATTCATTTCGTGCACAACAACGGGGCGTTCGGGAAGAAGTATCTGCCGGAGACGATGGGGCCGGGGGTGGCGTTCATCGACTACGACAACGATGGATGGCAGGATATTTTCATCGTGAACGGCACGGGGTGGCCGGGGCATCCGGGGCACATATCGACGCCGGTGCTGTACCACAACAATCACGACGGGACGTTCACCGATGTGACGCGAAAGGCGGGGCTGGCGATCCCCATGTATGGGATGGGGGTAACGGTCGGGGACTACGACAACGACGGCTACGACGATCTATTTGTAACAACGTATGGACAGAATCATCTGTTCCACAACAACCGGAACGGAACCTTTACGGATGTGACGAAGAAGGCGGGTCTGGAGGGGCCGGACGAATTCGGCGCCAGCGCGGCGTGGGTGGATTACGACCGCGACGGGCATCTGGACCTGGTGGTCGCGAACTATGTACAGTGGTCGCCGCAGAAGGATCTGTACTGCACGATGGACGGCAAGACGAAGTCCTATTGCACGCCGGAGACGTATCCGGGCACGTCGGTGCGGCTGTGGCGGAATCGCGGCAACGGCACGTTTGAGGATATGACCAGGAAGGCGGGGCTCTACGACACGTCGTCGAAGAGTCTGGGGATCACGATTCTGGATGCGAACCAGGATGGCTGGCCGGATATCGCGATCAGCAACGATACGCAGCCGAACAAGTTTTACCTGAACAACCATAACGGGACGTTTACCGAGCAGGGCGTGCCGGCGGGCGTGGCCTACAGCGAGGATGGCGTGGCGCGCGCGGGGATGGGCATCGATGCGGGGGATTACGATCACTCGGGATTTCCGAGCCTGTTGGTGACGAACTTTTCGAACCAGATGATCGGGCTGTTTCACAACGAGAAGAACGGGCTGTTCGGGGATATCGGGCCGGAGTCGGAAGTGGGACGAGCGAGCCTGCTGACGCTGGGGTTCGGCTGCTTCTTCTTCGATTACAACCTCGACGGGTGGCCGGACATTTATGTGGCGGACGGGCATCTGGATCCGGATATCGAGCGCATCCAGCAGCGGGTGCGGTTTGCGGAGCCACCGCATCTGTTTAAGAATCTCGACGGGAAGGGCTTTGAGGATGTTGCCGCGGAGATGGGGAAGGAGTTCGATGCGGCGCGGGTGGCGCGGGGCGCGGCGTACGGCGATGTAAACAACGACGGGGCGCCCGATATTGTGATCACGACCAACGGCGGGCCGGCATCGCTGTTCCTGAACGAGGGGACGACTCATCACGCGCTGCGCATCAAGCTGGTGGGGACGAAGTCGAATCGGGATGGAATTGGGTCGGTGGTGTACGTGAAGTCGGGGAGTCTGGCGCAGAAGGAGATGCTGCGCAGCGGGTCGAGTTATCTTTCGGCCAGTGAACTGGTGCTGACGTTCGGACTGGGTTCGGCGCGGCAAGCAGACCTGGTAGAGATCCATTGGCCGAGCGGGGCGACGGACCGGCTGACGAATGTAAAGGCGGATGCGATGGTGACGGTGAAGGAAGGGTCGGGGGTGGTGCGCGCTCTGGCTTTGCAGAAGCGGAGGTAGATCGCGAAAAGCTTTGCGCCCGTCTGGGATGACAAAAAGCGGTTCCGTCACTCCCCTTTCCACTTCCCTTTCGACGGGCTGCATTCGTTCGGATGTGACAAGCTTAGGAGAAATTGTGAGACATTCGCGGGGAAACCATGCAGGGCGAGAGTGGAAGTAAGACTGACGATGCGGTGCTGGAGCGGCTGGCGCGGTTTCGCTATGCGCTGCGGAAGTTTGTGCGCTTCAGCGAAAATGCGGCGCGGGCCTGTGGGGTGACGCCACAGCAGCATCAGCTGCTGCTGGGTGTAGCGGGGTTTACGGGGCGCGGGTCAGCGACGGTTTCAGAACTGGCGGAGTTTCTGCAGGCGCGGAATCACTCGGTGGTGGGACTGGTGAAGCGCGCCGAGCAGAGCGGCCTGGTGCGGAGCGCGGAGAATGAGGCGGACCGGCGGGTGATCATTGTCTCGCTGACCGCGCGCGGGCGGGAGATTCTGGACCAGCTGACGCGGCTGCATCTGGACGAAGCGCGGCGCATGCAGGCGCTGATTCAGGAGATTGGCGGCGGACAGAACGAGAGGCGCGGTTAGCGATTAGCGTGGGGTACCGGAAGGTTGTGGCATGACCCGCAACCAGCAACCGCGGATCCTTCGGCTCGGTCTGGCCGCAAGAGCGGCCACACCCGAGCCTCTGGATGACAGCTTTTAGTTTAGTAATTCAGCGCACTGCAGGGACGGGACACGAATCTAGCTGCCCTTCCCCAGCTTGAAGGTAAAGCGCATGCCGGTGCGGAAATTGACGGGCAGCGATGGATAGCCGATGGGGCCGATGTGCTGGCTGCTGGTGAGGTTGTCGAGCTGGGTATAGATGCCCAGCCAGGACTTCAGCTGGTACGTGCCGGCAGCATCGATTTTGGTATAGGCGTAGTCCAGATTACGGTTGGGCAGCAGTAGTGTGTTGCCGCCATTCAGGTCCAGGCCGCCCAGGTAGGTGGAGTCGTCGCTGCGGCTGGCATAGGCCGCTTCAATCACCGTGGTCCAGCGCTTTCCGGTATAGATGACGCTGCCGAAGGCGGTGTGAGGAGGACGCCGGAAGGGACGCGCTCCCAGCAGCGGCGAGTAGTTGCCAATGGGAATATTGGGGTAGTTAGGATTCGCGCTCGGTCCCAGAGCATCGGACGAGAAGGAGTGCTGCACCGCCCCGTCGAGGTAGGTGTAGCCGGCGCGCGCGAAGATGTTGCGCCCGATGCCGTATTCCACTTCCCCCTCTGCGCCCTGGGCCCGGTAAGACAAAGAGTTCAGGTCGAGTTCGTAGGCGTAGTTGTTGTTCAGGAAGTTCTCGAGGTGCTGCTGCTGGGCCGGTGTCAGGTTGGGCAAAAGCTGCGGCACGACGGAAGCCGGCACGGCTTCGATCTGGTTGCCGAATTCATTGTGAAAATAAGTGCCGCGCAGTGTTAGTTTTTCACTGAAGAGGCTCTGCTCCACGCCGCCGTCGTAGCTGCGCGAAAGCTCGGCGCCGATGGGCGCGATGCCGTATTGCTGCACCGTAGCCTGCCCCCCGTTGGACTGCAGGAAGCTGTAGAGCGATCCGAACTGCTGGTCCAGGGTTGGCTCCTGATAGCCGCGCGCAAAGTTAAAGTTCAACCTGGTGCCGTGAAAGAGGCCGCGGCCCGGGCGAACGATGTACCAGGATGCACCGGCGTGCGGCGTCCCCACCGTGCCGAAGAGGCCGTTCTTCTCCACGTTGCCGGCGGCGGTGTAGAAGAAGCGATTTTTGAACTGGCCGCCGATCTGCGCCTGGTAGTCGTAGTTCTGGCGCGCGAGACCTTCGCGGAAGAGGTAGATGGGCTCCTCTTCGACGCCGCGCTCGTTCTCATAGCGGAAGCCGCCGAGGATGTTCAGGTGCGGTCCATGGGTGTAATTGCCCTGCGCGTACAGGTTGTCGCGATTGGAATCGGAATAGAAAACCGACGGATAAAAGGTGCCTGACGCAGTTCCATAATTGAGCAGCGCCTGCCCGGTGGACGCATAGCCGTTCGCACCCGTCACCGTGACGTTGTTGCCATAGTAATTGCCGGCGATGAGATTGCCGACCGGGTACCACTGCTCCGATTCCTCGCGCTTGCGGGCCAGCCCGTAGCGCACCGTGCCATGCAGGTTGTCGGTGAAAGTGTGGGTGATGGTGCCCGAACCGTAGGAATCCTGGTCGAGCTGCTTGCCGTCGTTGGCGATGCCGTAGAAGGAGTAGCCGCTCTGCCCCGCCGGCAATCCCGTCGCCGAATCGGTGTTGTGCGCCGTCGCCCGAATTTCCGTCTTCGCCGACCAGCTCCATCCCATGTTCGCGACCGAAGTGTCATTGTGATAGGCGTCGTTGGGGATGGAGTTCTGGGTTTCAAAGCTGGAGAAGCCGCCGTAGTAATCCAGCTTTCGCTTCATGCCGCCCAGCTGCACTGCGTTGCGATAGGTCTTGAAGTTGCCGGCATCGCCCTCATAGATCACCGACGGGAACTGGGTGCTGCCGCGCGGGGTGGTCAGCGCCACGACGCCGGCCGCGGCATCGGAACCATAGAGGACGGTATTCGGCCCGCGGTACATCTCCACCCCGGCCAGCCCGGTAGTCGCCACATTCGCAAAGTCGAAGCGGCCGCCGACATCCTCAATGGGCACGCCATCGAGCACCACGCGATTGGCGGTCGAAGTTCCACCGCGGATGAAGATCGATGTTTCGCCACCGCGTTCCCCGGTCTGCACGACATCCACGCCCGGCGCCTGGCGCAGGGAATCGACGATGTCGGTGCGATTCTCAAACATGGTGGGGCCCAGCAAAGTCACCTGCCCGCTGGTCTGGGCCTGGGGCTGGGGCACTCCGGTGGCTGTCACGACGACAGACTGGCGCACCCACTCCGGCTCGAGCACGATGTTCTGCTTCACGGCATCGAGGGTGTTGGCAAAAAAGCTCTGGGTGGCGAGCTGGCGAAACGAAACTCCTGAAGCCAGAACGTAGAAGCGGCCCGAAGCCGAGCTGGACAGGGTGTACCCGCCGTCGGGGCCGGTACGGACGTCCACCACCACCTTGCCGTCATGGACCAGGGCGACGATGGCATTGGCAATGGGATAGCCCAGCGGGTCGGTCACCGTACCGGAAACGGTAACGGCATGCAGTGCGACTGCGGAGCCCAGCAGGAAAAAAACAGACAGGAGGCAGCGCAACGGCCGCCGGAACAAAATCATAAGTCCTCCGTCCCCCTCGGAACGCGGTAGAGAGCACACGGGACCGGTCTCCTGACTTGCACGCCGTCCCCCCGATAACCAAGCTCCGGGGGACAGAGCCCAACCGCCTTCCCGAAGCCGTGGGCTTCAGTGGCGTTCTCAGGCGGGTCCCCCGATCGGGAAACACGCCGGTGGCTGGCTCTTCCCTGCGCCTCTATCACCTGACGCAGGAACACGCGCTTACAGTTGCGGGGCAGTGGCGGATTTTCACCGCCTTCCCAACTTTCCCGTAGCGGTTGCAAATCGCGCAAGCACGCCAGTGGGACGATTCCCGCCGCGCCCTCGCGCCGAACCGGCTGATGCTGTACCGGAAAGCTCGTTTATAAATCTTCCCGAGCCGCAGGTCAAAAGGACGGATCGGTCCACGCAGGCGCCATTGTGCACGGTCATGTTGTGCCGTTTCGATCCGGTCGAGGGAAACAAGGCAGTCAGGTGTGCAGTCTGCGCTCGGTGCCGGCCGCGCAGGCAGGGGCCCCGGCAAATCAGACCCCAAATCGCTCGGCTGCCTCCCGGATCGCCTGCCAGAGTTCCTTCATGCCGGCTCCGGTCTTTGCGGAGCACAGCAGCAGCCGGTCTGCACCGAAGGCCTCGCGCAGGGCCGACAGCGCCTTCGCCCGGCCATTCCCTGAGAGACGGTCCGCTTTGGTGCCGACGACCAGATAATTGCGTTCCGCAGCGGCAAGAAACTCGAACAGCTGGGCATCGCTGGCCCTGGGCGGAATGGTGCTGTCGACCAGGCAGACGCACAGCGCCAGCGTGCTGCGCTCGCGCAGGTAGGGCTCAATGAACGTCGGCCAGTCCGCCGAGATGGATTTAGAGATTTTCGCGTAGCCGTAGCCGGGCAGATCGGCGAAGAGCATCTGTGGCTGTTGCCGCTCGGGTGCGTCGGTCAGCGCAAAGAAGTTGATGGCCCGGGTGCGGCCCGGGGTGGAGGAGACATGCGCCTGCCTGGATCCCAGCAGCGCATTAATCAGACTCGATTTGCCCACGTTCGATCGCCCCAGAAAGGCAATCTCGGGCGCTGACGGCGCGGGAAAGTGGCCCACCGCGGTCGCTGATTTCAGGAATTTGGGATAAAGCGTCTTCATCGACTATGGCTCAGTTTACGTGCTGGCGCCCCGGCGCAGAACTGCGGCGGCCGATTCCGATGCCCACCGGAGCACCAGGCGAGGTTACAGTAGCAGTTGCCGGCCACTTCACGAACGAAAGCGAGCTCCCTCCATGCAACGTCCGCAGCTGCGTTCTCTTCTGCCAGTTCTGTTTTCGCTTGTGATGGGCGCGACCGCGCTCCGAGCCGAGTCAGCGGACGCGATCCGCCAGGTTCTCACCGATCAGGTGAGCGCATGGAACCGCGGCGATGTGGTCGCCTTCATGCAGGGCTATGAGGATTCGCCGCGCACCACCTTCATCGGCAAGACCATCGCGCACGGCTACGCCATGATCCTCGCCCGATACCAGAAAGCCTACACATCGCGCGAAGCCATGGGCCACCTGGACTTCACCGATTTGCAGATTCGGATGCTGGGAGAGGATCACGCCGTGGTGACGGGAAACTATCACCTCACTCGTTCTCAGGCGGGAGGCGGCGACGCGGCCGGAGTTTTCTCTCTTGTGTTCGAAAAGGAAGCCTCCGGGTGGAAGATCATCCTCGACCACACCAGCTGAATCGCAGGTCGGGAGCATTCCTCGCAGCCGAAGGACAGAACTTCCCTGGTGCCGGGCGGTGCGACACAGGCCGCCGCCCTTACCCCATTACCTGCAATCGCAGCGTCCGCTTCTTAAGCTCGCACTGCCTGCCGCGGCGTTTCGGCAGTCGCGCCTACCTGCGCAGGCACATTCGCCTCTTTATAGACGGCCGCGCCGGCCACGGTGGCAACCACAATCTCCACCAATCCGCCGAGCGTGGTGTACAGGGTCAGATGACGCGAAAAAAGATGCGGAACATACATCAAACCGAGATTCGGCACCAGATACCCGAGGATCCAAACCACCAGACCGGCGTTGATCGCAGTCTTCACTCCGGCTCCAAAGCGCGGCCGGATCGCAGCGTAAAGCCATACGGCTACGATCCCGGTGATGAGCCCGAGGACGTTGAACGCCATCACCTGTTTGATGGAAAAGGGGTGATGCCCCAGCGCCGTCATGCCTGCGGCCCAGCGCTGCCCCAGCAGCATGCCTTCGATGCAAAATGCGAGGAAATCTGCAACGATGCCGGCGACAATACCACCGAGCACAACGCGGCCCATGTTCATCTTGCCCATTTCGCCTCCCTGGGGGATGCGGCAGTATACGCGCGGGCGAACGGGACTGTAACGGGGAATCGCGCACGCCTTCGTATCAGCAACATTGCAAGTCCGATTCAGAGCCGGGCATTGCAGCGAAGTCCCTGGATGCCGGTCAGAACGCCTGCCCCGGTGGCCTACCGGTAGTGCTCAGGGATGAAGTTCTGCTCGTGGATCGGCGGCCGGGTGTACTTTTTCCTGTCGAGGGGCGGCAATTCGAGTCTCTGCGGCGTCAGGTCGCGGTATTCGATCCGGGAGAGCAGATGGCGGATCACGTTGAGCCGCGCGCATTCTTTCTTCTCCGCGTTGACCACGAACCACGGCACCTGGCGCGTGTCTGTCTGAGCGAACATCTCGTCCTTGGCGCGCGAGTAGTCGGCCCAGTGGCGCCGTGACTCGAGATCCATGGGGCTGAGCTTCCACCGCTTTGTGGGATTCTCCATACGCTCCCGGAAGCGGCGCTCCTGCTCCTCATCGGAGACGGAGAACCAGTACTTGATGAGGATGATGCCGGAGCGAACCAGCATCCGCTCGAACTCCGGACAGCTGTGGATGAACTCGACGTATTCGGCCTCCGAGCAGAAACCCATCACCCGCTCCACGCCGGCGCGGTTGTACCAGCTGCGGTCGAAGAGCACCATCTCGCCGGCAGCCGGCAGATGCGCGACATAGCGCTGGAAGTACCACTGTGTCTTCTCGCGCTCGGTGGGCGTGCCGAGGGCCACCACGCGGCAGATGCGGGGGTTCAGGGTCTCGGTGATGCGCTTAATCGACCCGCCCTTGCCGGCTGCATCGCGGCCCTCGAAGAGAACCACCACGCGCAGTCCCTTGTGGCGGATCCACTCCTGCAGCTTGACCAGCTCGATTTGCAGTCGCCGCAGCTCCTTCGCGTACTTGTAGCGCTTATGCGGAGCCCGCTGTTCGGGCACAGGCTCGGTTTTTCTCGATGAGTGGTTGCTGGAAACCGGATGAGCGTGTTCGACGGGCACGTTCGCACCTCCGCAAACCGGGTGCAGCCCAGCTTGCTCGACGCCAGAGCTTTCCCCGTTAAGACTATCGGCAATTTTGATGGGATGGATAAGCTGACGGCCACGGGCCGGAAGGACTCATCCCTGTCCGGAAACCGTCATACTGGCGAAGGAGGATTCATGACCGCTCAGACAGAAACCCCTGCCCTCTTTCTCGACTTCTCGCGGAAAAAGCTGATGGAGCAGTACTGGCCGCGTTTGCGCGCGTGCGTGGAATCGCTCTCCGACGAGCAGATCTGGTGGCGGCCGAACGCTGCCAGCAACAGCATCGGCAATCTCATGCTGCACCTCAATGGGAACATGCGCCAGTGGCTGGTTGACTCCTTCAACGGAGAGGAAGATCACCGCGACCGTCCTGCCGAATTTGCTGCAACCGGGGCAATCTCCGGCTCGGCGCTGCTTGAAAAGCTGGGTGCTACGGTCCACGAAGGGGAAAAGGTGCTGAGCCGTCTTACCGAAGCCGAACTGCTTGCGCCTTATGAGATTCAGGGCTACCACGTGCGGGGGCTCCAGGCGGTCTACCAGGTCATCGAGCACTTCGGGCTGCACTACGGGCAGATCGCGTACATCACCAAGATGCTGCGCGACCAGGACCTGGGCTTCTACAAGGAGCTCAACCAGAGCGGCCGCTCCGCTGGAAGCACGAACATTTAGGAGTCGCCACCGAGAGGCTTGCCGACTTCCCAGTGGTGTCCGAAGGGGTCCACGAGGCGGCCGACGCGCCAGCCATAGTGCTGGTCGGCGACAGGCCATACCACCGCGGCTCCAGCCGCGATCGCGCGATCATAAACGGCGTCGGGATTGTCGACCGTCAGGACGATGCGCGCCGAACAGCCGCCAATCGTCTCCGGGCTGAAATTCTGGTGCTCGGGAGATTCGTCCGCAACCCAAAACTGCGCTCCGGCAATCGAGAGCTGCGCCACAACGGCGCCGTCGTTCTCAATCAGGAACAGCTCGTCTGCACCGAATGCAGCTTTGTAGAACTCCACGGCCTTCGCGCCGCGACGAACAGAAAGCATCGGCGCGAGGGTTGTGGGCGAACTCGCGACAGCCCTGGGTTGATCAGCCATAGAAACTCCTGCTGGGAGAATAGCAGCGGCGACTTACTGCAGTCCCTCGACGGTTCCCTGCGCCTTCACGTCCACCTCCACCTGTTTGCCGACCCGCAACAAGAAGGTGCTGGGGTCCTTCATGCCCCAGGCCACATAGGGGACGACGAAATGGGCGGTCACCGTTACGTGGGTGGGATCCGTCATCTGCGCTGAGGCCACCAGTTGCAGCGGATGATCTTTGCCGTGGATGGTGAAGGTGCCATCGATGGTCAGCTGCTGCACGGAGCCCGGCTTCAGCGAGCCTGAAATTTTTTCGGGATGATAGATCGCCTCCGGATAGGTCGTCGTCTCCAGCACGTTTTTCTTCATCAGGCGGTCGCGCGTCTTATCCCCGCTGTCGCCGCTGTCGAGATCCACCAGCAATTCCCCTTCGGCTGCGCCGGTCGCCGAATCGAAGGTGAGGACGCCACCTTTCAGCTGGAAAGTACCGTGTACGGTGTGCAGCAGGTCACGCAGCGTCCAGAGAATCCGGGTCTGGGAGGAATCGAAGTGAACTGTAATTTGCTTCGGGCCGGGGTTCGAGTCAGGCCGCGCACTGGTTTGCGCGAAGGCAAGAGAGCCGGCACAGAGGAGTAACCCTGGAAGGCCATAACGGCGAAATTTTCGAATCATCCTTTAGTCCGATGCTCAGACCAGCCCTGGCGCGAGCAGCAGGGCACCCAATTCTGCACCATGACGGAACACAAAGCGCGGCAGCGGCTGCTCTCCCACATGCACCGCCAGCATTTCCCGGAACAGCTCCGGCCGCCCGGCGAGAACCTGAAGAGCGCGGCCTCGCAGCCATGCGGAGCGGTCCAGAAGCAGCATCAGCGCCGCCATACGCTGGGGCAGGGCAAGAATCTTCGCGTGCTGCGCTGCGTAACCCTCCAGGCTGCCAGCCTGCAGCGACTTCGCCAGCAGCAGCGCCTGGCGGAATCCCATGGCCAGCCCTTCGCCGGTAATCGCGTCGGCGGAGCCGGAAGCGTCGCCCACCAACGCAACATTGCCTCGGGTCACGCGATGCAGACGCCGGGTCAGGGTCAGCGCGCCGCGCTCCGATGTCGTTGTCTCCACGCCGGCCAGCTTCTCGCGAAGCAACGGAATGCTGTCGAGAACCTGCTGCAGACGCACGCCGGCATGCCGGCTCATGCCGGCGACACAAATTTCCTGCGGCCCGACCGGCGTAATGTAGACCTGCCCCAACGAACCCCAGTGGACCTCCACGCAGGGGCTCCAGGGAGCGACGCGAAAATGGGCACGAAAGCCGAAGCGGCGGCTGCGCAGGCTGGCCGCATCCAACCCGGCCCAGGCGCGCACGCGGGAGGCATGGCCATCGGCGCCGATGAGCCAGCGATAGCTGCAGGTCTCCTGGCCCAGCATCGCCGGCTGCGCATTCTTCAGCACCACTGGCGTGTTCCAGCACATGCGCACGCCCAGCTGGGCTGCGCGCTCAAGGAGCAGGCGATGCAGGACCGGGCGTCGTACACCCAGCCCA
Organism: uncultured Acidobacteriota bacterium; assembly: GCA_963825195.1. GTDB lineage: Bacteria > Acidobacteriota > Terriglobia > Terriglobales > Acidobacteriaceae > Palsa-343. The sequence goes on along the minus strand of CAWGSD010000001.1, from coordinate 865,613 downwards.
ACGCCGCGTGGAAATTCGGCAGAGACACGCGACTCCGCGTCGGCAAACAGGATTCCCCGAAATTCGGCTCCAGAGTCAGCGTCGAACTCGACACCCAACCGCGCCAGCTCGCGACACGAATCGGGCATCAGACCTTCGCCGCAGGGCTTGTCGATGGGCGGCCGCTGCGCATCGGCCACCAGCACATCGGCTCCGCGCTGCCGCAGCGCGATGGCGCCAGCGAGGCCAGCCGGCCCACCACCGGCAATCAGGACTTCACAACGCATTCGGACCCTCACCACTCCAGCAGCAGCATCTCGGCGCAGAATCCGGGGCCCATGGCAGCCAGAATGCTGCGCGTGCCCGGCGCAGGGCGCCGATGCTTCATGATTTCGTCCAGCACCACCAGCACCGATGCGGACGAGAGATTGCCAACGCGGCGCAGCGCCTCCCACGAAACATCGAGAGCCTCGCGGCTTACGCCCAGCGCTTCGGCCGTCGCGTCCAGCACTTTCGGTCCGCCGGTGTGCATGATCCAGGAACCAATATCGGCGCGCGTGAGACCCTGCGCGGCCAGGAACGCATCGACATCCCGGCCCAGGTTCTCCCGCACCACTATGGGAACGTCGGGCGAGAGCACGATGCGGAAGCCCAGTTCGGAGATATCCCAGCCCATCACGTCTTCGGTCTCCGGATAAAAGACGCAGTGACTGGCGAGGATGCGCGGACCGCGGCGCGGAACGGCGGCTCCCGCCACCAGAACGGCAACTGCGCCATCGCCGAACAGGCCCGACGAAATCAGATTGGCGGTAGACATGTCGTCGCGCTGCCAGGTGAGCGAACACAGTTCGACCGAGAGCAGCACGGCGATCTGATCCGGATGGGCGAGGACATAATCCGCTGCGCGCGCCAGCCCCGCGGCGCCGGCCACGCAGCCCAGACCGAAGATGGGGTTGCGCCGGATATTGGGAGAGAGGTGCATCCGATTCACCAGCCGCGCGTCGATGGAGGGGCTCGCGACCCCGGTAACGCTGACGAAAAAGATGGCGCCGATCTGTTCGCGGCGCAGGCCGGCCTGCTTCAGCGCGCAGTCGATAGCGCGTTCGCCTAACTCCTGGGCCACCTCAATCCAGACATTGTTGACTTTGCCCCATGTGTCCAGTCCGACGTACTCCTCCAGGGGCCGTGCGAAGTAACGGCCATCGACGCCGGTGCGCGTGTGCAGGCGCTCCAGCACATTGGCGATCTGGGCATCGGCGCCCCAGAAGGTTAGCAGAGCATCGACCACCTCGCGCTGCGAGTAGTAATGCGGAGGAAAAGCCGTCGAGGTAGAGAGAATGTGCATGCAATGTGCTCTCAGAAAAATAAGAATTGCCGCTGTTCAGCGGCGGTCGTGCCTTGTGCTCAGCCCTGGCTTTTATCTTCGATGAGAAACAAAGGCGTAAATGTCACCAGATGTCACCGCGGAGTCATATTTTGGCCGAAGCCGGTGTATGCTCCCCGTTTTTGCAGCGTGGGACATCAGGTGAGGGGCTTCATATCCGTGTCGCTCTGGCCGCGAGCGACAGCGCATCCTGCCAAAAGCGCGCAGAGGAATGGATGAGACCGAGTACCTGATCGATGGCGAAGACGAAGCGCTCCAGGCTGCCGGGCGAGGCGTTCAGAGGCGGAGCTGCTTTGAGCACCATGAAGTTGTTGCCGCAGATCTGGGTCAGGATGCCATGCTCCCGAAACATGCGCATGACCAGCATCTGACCGAAGAGCGCGGGGTGAATCCGCTGGAAGGCCTGGAAAGAGAGACGCAGCGCGAGGGATCGCGGCGCATGGAACTCAATGCCGGTGAAGAAGCCCATGCCGCGCACTTCCGCGACCATCTCGTAGCCGGAGATTTTTGCCCGCAGCAGAGTGCGGAACTCTTCGCCCACCTCGAGCGCACGCTCCGTGAGCTGCTCGCCCTCCAGCACGTCGAGCATGGCGAGGCCGGCGCGCATAGCGAGGCTGTTCTCGCTGTATGTGGAGGTGTGGACGATGGCGCGGCGCAGCGAGCCGTATACGCTGTTGTAAATAGCATCGGTCATCAGCACTGCGCCGCTCGGCACCAGACCACCGCTGAGCGCCTTCGCGAGGATGACGATGTCGGGATCGATGGCGCAATGATGGCCGGCGAGGAAACGGCCGGTTCGCCCGAGGCCGGTCTGGACCTCATCCATGACCAGCAGCGTTCCGTACTTCCGGCACAGCGTCTGTGCGCCCTGCAGGTAGTCGCGGGCGGGGACGACGATGCCGCCTTCGCCCTGCACCGGCTCGAGGATCAGCGCAGCATGCTGTTTGGTCGAGAGCTTCTCTTCGAGCGCCGTGAGATCGCCGAAGTCCACAAAGTCAACGCCGGGGATGAGCGGTCCAAAGCCTTCAGACCAGAAGCCGTGATCCATGAGGGCCAGCGCGCCGCAGGTGAGGCCGTGAAACGCGCTTCGCGCCGCGACCAGGCCATTGCGTCCGGTATGCGCGCGGGAAAATTTAATAGCAGTCTCGACTCCTTCGCTGCCGGAACTGCAGAAGTAGACCTTTTTCAGCCGTCCACCGGCGCGGGCGCAGAGCTTCTCTGCGAGTTCCCCGGCCGTCGCGGCCACGTGGCTCTGCAGCATGGAGGGACCTTTGCTGTCGAGCTCGCGATGCAGAGCATCGATGATGACAGGGTGGTTGTGTCCCGCGTTATAGACGCAGTAGCCGGAAAGAAAATCCAGGATGACGCGCCCGTCGGCGGTGCGCAGCTTTTCGCCCTGGCATTCGACGTACTCCGCATCCATTTCCAGCAGGCTGAGCAGGCGCGCCCACTGCGGGTTGACATGCTCGGTGTAATGGCGGCGTCCAATCACCGCACCCACGCCCGATTCAACAAGGGTCATAGAGTTTCCCGGTGTTTTCACGTTACTCGCGCGGCTTTGCATGCGGTTTGAACGCAGATTAAGAACCCGTCATGCGATAGCCGATAGTGAATTCCGTTGTTAGACAGGGGTAACCGGAAAGGGTAAGCAGCCGCGCGGATCCGCAGCGATATGCGGCGGCATCGATTAGAATTGCGCTGCCTTCTCCGCCGCTTCGACGGTGTGCGCAATGAGCGTAGCGATGGTCATCGGGCCCACGCCTCCGGGCACAGGCGTGTAGGCGGAGCAGCGATCGACGACGGAGGCGAGCTCGATATCGCCAACACCGCCGGGATGGTAGCCTGCGTCGACCACCACCGCTCCATCGCGAATCCATTCGCCACGGATGAACTGGGCCTTCCCGACCGCGCCGACGACAATTTCTGCGCGGCTCACGACTTCGGGCAGGTTCCTGGTGCGCGAATGGCAGATGGTGACGGTGGCGTTGGCTGCGAGCAGCATCATGGCCATAGGGCGGCCGAGGATAGGGCTGCGTCCCACGACGACCGCCTCGCGACCGGCAATGGGAATCTCGTAGCGACGCAACAGGCGCATGATGCCGGCGGGCGTCGCAGAGCCGTAAGCAGGCTCGTCCATAGCCATGCGGCCAAATCCCTGGCTGGTGACGCCGTCCACGTCTTTCTCGATGGCAATGTGGTCGAAGCAGGCGCGCTCATCGATCTGTTTGGGGACGGGGTGCTGCAGCAGAATGCCGCGCACGCGCGGATTTGCATTGAGCTCGTCGATGGCCGCCAACAGCTCCTGGGTGGAGGTGGTGCCGGGAAGGGCGATGCTGAGCGACTCCATGCCGACGCGGCGGCAGGCATTGCCCTTCATGCGGACGTAGGTCGCCGACGCCGGATCGTCGCCGACCAGGATGGTGGCAAGAATGGGGGGTTCTTTGAGAACGCTTTGGAGGAGGCGCCGGACGCGCACCGTCAGTTCGGCTTCGAGTTCCTTTGCGTATGCTTTTCCATCGAGGACGATTCCTGCCATAGCTCCAGTGTACGGGCAGGAGCGGAGCTCGGAGGGCTTCGGCTAAGGAGCCGGATTAAATGGCGCGAATCATGCGCGCGGGCAGAAAGATGATCGCGCCCACCAGTTCCAGCACGCCGCCGACGGCGATGCCCACCAGGCGGAAGGGCAGCAGGAGCAGCCAGACGATGGGGTACAGCACCAGCGCCAGCAGAGCCAGAGGCCAGCACAAAATAAAGAGAATGCACCAGAGAAGAAACTTGATCATAAGGGCTCCGTCGAACTGCCATCCGCCGCGGGGCGCTGGTTGACGCCGAGCGGCGGATCACAGATCAGTCTACGCAGGCGCACGCCCCGCGGTTCCCCACACTAGCGCGGCTCGTGCAGGCCCAGGGCTGCCAGCACTTCGGAGTCGGGCGTGGTCACGCCATTGGCCTTTTTCACCACGCCGAAGTTGGCCTGATAGTCCCACATGGCCCAGCCGATGTGGTTCTTTTCGAATGCCACGCGCATGTCGTGAATCCACTGCGCGCGCATGGCCGGCGGCGCATAGTCGCGCAGCACGCCGAACTCGCCGCAATAGACGGGCACATGGTGGAGGCTGGACCACTTCGCGGCAAATTCAATGGAGTTTTCCACCCGCGCAGCGTCCCAGCGCCCTTCGCCATACTCATCGACGAAATACTGCCCCTCCAGCGTGGGCTCCTGATCGAGCCTGGGGGCGACGTTCTCCGGCGTCGAGGGATACGGAATGGCGCGCTCCGGGCGCACTTCAGGCGTGGTCCACGTCGCTCCCTGGTGGGTGAAGGGGAAGGGCTCGTAATCGTGGAAGGTGTAGATCACGTTAGGGTCGGCCAGCGGCTCGAGCACCAGCAGATCCTGTAAACCGGACCAGTGCGCGCCCGCGGCGATGATGGTGTTCTGCGGCGCGGCCTCGCGAATCGCCTGTGCCACCGCGGCTTCGATGCCCTGCCAGCGATACGGATCGTTCTGCTCCGGCTCGTTCATGATCTCGAAAAAGATGTGCTCGGGATCCATCGGCGCGAAGTGAGCGGCCAGCGCGCGCCACAGCGATGTGAAGTCCGCGACGCCCGCGGTGCCCTGAAACAACTGCGCTTTGTATTCGCTGCTGGGGTGAATGTCGATGATGACGGAGAGATGGTTGTCGAGCATGGAGTGGACGGCGCGGTCCAGCTCCGTCATGAACGGGGTTTCGCGGCCGGCGCGCTGCCAGTCGACCAACGGCCCGGCATCGATGCTCACCCGGCAATGGTCGAAGCCCATGCGTGCAATCAGCGCAATATCTTTGGTCGTGGTGTAAGTCTCGAGGCGCTGCGGCGCGTAGTCGCCCGACTGCGCAAACCACATGCTGGTGTTGATGCCATGCTGCAAATGCTGCGCGCGCTCAGAGGCAATAGAGTTCTGATCCTGAGCCCTGCCCGGAATGACGGTGAAGAGCGAAACCAGCAAAAGGAGAGCAGCACAGCGAGGGGAGGGTGGCATACGCGAATCGTTATACCACGGTGCCGGATCGCTGCCGCCGAGGCTGCGATATGCTGGCCTTTGCATCCCTCCACTCACACTGCCGGATCGCGGCCGTCGGGAACGACCGACGAGGCCGGCTCCGCACGCGCCGTGAGGGAGATGTTCGACAGCATCGCGCCGCGCTACGACCTGCTGAACCACGTTCTCTCCTGCAACATCGATCGCCTGTGGTGGTGGCGAACGGCGCGGCGATTTCGGCATGTGCTGGCGCGGCCGGAGGCGCAGGTCCTCGACATCTGCTGCGGCACCGGCGATATGACGCTCGCGCTGTTAAGGAGACGTCCCGTCACGAGCCGGCCGGTGATTGCGGCTGATTTTTCGAAGGCGATGCTGGCGCGCGCGGCGGCGAAGCTTCCGCAGGACAGGGCGGTCATCATCGAAGCCGACGCTTTGCACCTGCCCATGGCCGACGGATCGCTCGACCTGGTCACGACGGCTTTCGGATTTCGCAACCTGGCGAACTACCAGGCAGGCCTCGAGGAGTTCTTCCGCGTGCTGGCGCCAGGCGGCGAGATGGGCATCCTCGACTTCAGCGAACCGGGCGGCCTCGTCGGCAAGCTCTACGCCTTCTACTTCCGCCGCGTGCTGCCGGCTGATCGGGGCGCGTCTCTCCGGCGTGGGCGGAGCCTATGCGTATCTGCCGGCTTCGGTTCAGAACTTCCCTGCCGCCGCCGGTCATGCTGGAGATGATGCGGAGCGCGGGCTTCACCAACGTCCGATGGACTCCCTACAGCTTCGGCATCGCCGGGCTGTGGAGCGGGGTCAAACCAGCGCTTCGCTGATGGCTTTGAGCCACACCTGTCACTGGCTGTAGGCTGGAGAGGGATGACATCCAGCGCCACACTTTCGGGAGTGTCGCGCGCCAGCGCCGAGAAGCGCTGGGCCGCTCTCATTTCTGTCGCGGTGGCGTGTGCCATGACCGCGCTCAAGCTGATGGTCGGGCTGCTCACGGGCAGCCTCGGGGTGCTGTCGGACGCCATCCATTCCGGGCTGGATCTCGCCGGCGCCGCGCTCACTTTTCTCTCGGTTCGCGTCTCCGACCGCCCCGCCGACCTGAACCATCCCTACGGCCACGCGAAGATTGAGAACATTTCCGCCTTCGTGGAGACAGGCCTGATGGCGGTATCGGCTATCGGCATCTCCGCCGACGCGATCAGCCGCATCTTTTTCCATCCGGTTGCGCTGCGCTATTCCGTATGGCCGCTGCTGGTGCTGGGACTATCGATCACAGCGGATCTGTGGCGTTCGCGCCGGCTGAGCAAAGTGGCCAAACGGTACGGCAGCGCAGCGCTGGAAGCGGACGCGATGCACTTCGCTTCCGATATCTGGGCCAGCGTCGCGGTGTTATGCGGACTGCTTGGTTCGTGGCTGGGCTCTGTGGAGCACCTGCCGTGGCTGCGCTTCGCCGATCCGGCAGCCGCTCTGCTGGTCTCGGCCATGATTCTTGTTTTCGGCTGGCGGCTGGCGTGGAGGGCGGTGGGCGCGCTGACCGACGCTGTCCCGGTTGAATTGCGCGGGCGGCTCATCGACGAGGTGCGGCGGACCAGAGGGGTGCTGCGTATCGACCAGGTGCGGGTGCGGCGCGCTGGCGGCTCGTGGTTCGCCGACATCACCCTGTCGCTCCCGCGCCAGCTGACCTTCCAGCGCAGCGAAGCGCTGGTGCGCGACGCCACGGCCGCCGTGCACCGCGTGCTGCCGGGCGCCGACGTCGTCATCCGCACCGTTCCCCGCTCCACCATCGCCGAAAGCATCTTCGACAAGGTGCGCGCGGTCGCAGCTCGGAACAATGCAACGCTGCACGACGTCAGCATTGAGTCTTTCGCCGACGGGCTGCATGTGGAGCAACACATCGAGGTGCGGGAGACCATGCCGCTGCTGGACGCGCATCGCTTCGTGCACAGTCTGGAGCAGCAGATCCGGCGCGAACTGCCGCAGGTGGGCTCGGTGCTGACTCACATCGAGAGCGAGCCCGCGACCATCGAGGCGCCGGTCCGTATCGAGCAGGACCGCAGCATCGAGCGGCATCTGCGTCACGCTGGTTCGCACGTACCCGGCGTGGTGGACATCCACGAAATCCTGGTGGACCGCGTGGGCGATCGGCTGCATGTCACCTGTCACTGCACGCTGCCCGACGCCACGCCGATGCGCGAGGTCCACGACGCCATTACAGCGATTGAAAACCGCTTTAAGCTGGAGTGTCCTGAGGTCGACCGGGTGCTCATTCATCCTGAGCCGGCTTCCGACAACCAGCATCCACAGTGAGGGAGAAACACCGGTGATTGCGAGCGCGGAGTGGAAGCAGGGAATGCTCTTCGACGGCAAGTCGGAGAGCGGGCACACAGTGCGTTTCGACGGCACGCCGGAGCACGCTTCCGGCCCCAGCCCCATGGAGGCTGTGCTCGCCGCTCTGTGCGGCTGCACCTCAATGGATGTGGTCAGCATCCTCGCGAAGAAGCGCGAGCCGCTGGAAGGGCTCACGGTGACGGCGGTGGCGGAGCAGGCCCCGGCGCCACCACGCGTCTTCACGCACATCCGGCTGGTCTATCGCATCCGGGGGAAGGTCTCGCAAAAAGCCGCGGAGGATGCGGTCGCGCTCTCGAAGGACAAGTATTGCTCGGTATCGAAGATGCTGGAGAAAGCAGCGAAGATCGAGTTCTCCATCGAATACGAGTCATGATCGGCTTTTTCCGCTTCACGCTCGTTCTGCTTCTGCTGGTCGTGGTAGCCATGCTCTCGGCGATCACGACGATGCACTTCGCCATCCATGGAGCGGAAGTGGCTATCCCCGACTTCAAGGGCATGACTGTGGCCGATGCCGGCCAGAAGGCGGCAAGCGCCGGGTTGAGCTTCAGCGTGCAGAACCGGCTCTACTCGACAGAGATTCCAATCGGACGCGTGGTGAGTCAGACTCCGGCGGCAGGCGCGGTGGTTCGCCACGGTTGGCGAGTGTGGCTGACCGAAAGCCTCGGTCCGCAAAAGCTGGCCATTCCCGATTTGCGCGGCAAAGATCAGCGCGTCGCGGCCATTGAGGTTCGGCGCGCCGGTTTGCAGACCGGCATGGTGGCTGAAATCCCCTGGCCCGGGGCTGCTCCCGGAGCGGTGATCTCCCAAAGTCCTGAGGCCGAGGCCTCCGGCGTGGAGCGCCCGGTGATCAACCTGCTCGTCGCCGCGCCTCAAAGCGTTTCCCAGCCGCCCGCGCTGGTCATGCCGGATCTGGAGGGGCAGATCTTTACCGCGGCTGCGCTTGCCCTTACTCACGCCGGTCTCCATCTGGCGCCGGTGCAGGAGCAGGCCGTGAACATCCCTTCGCCCGGTTCTGCAGGACCGTCGCAGCCCTCAGCGCCGCCTGGCGCGGTGGTTGCCCAGAATCCGCCTCCGGGCGCGCGGGTTGACGCCTCCACGTCCATCGAGTTGACGGTCGCAAAATAGGGCCTGTGCCCCCGCGCCCCCTGGGCCCAATCCGGACCCTGTTCCAGCGCGAACAGGACACAGCTACATCGGTTTAGTAGAATGAGCGCGGCCCGGATTTCCGTGTTTGGGCGAAGTTCCGCCGCGTGTAGAGTAAACGTATGCTGGAAGCCCTTCGATCGCAGGTTCTCGAGGCGAATCTCGAGATTGTCCGCCGTGGCCTGGTGCTCTATACCTTCGGCAACGCCAGCGGCATCGATCGCGCATCGGGTCTGGTCGCCATTAAGCCCAGCGGCGTGCCCTACGAGAAAATGACCGTCGACGATCTGGTCGTCAGCGATCTGAACGGCAACATTGTCGCGGGCAAGCTGAAGCCCTCCTCCGATCTGCATACCCATCTCGAGCTGTATCGTGCATTCCCGGCCATCGGCGGGGTGGTCCACACCCATTCGGAGTTTGCCACTGCATGGGCACAGGCCGGGCTGGAGATTCCCCCCTACGGCACGACCCACGCCGATTACTTTTACGGGCCGGTGCCGATCACCGAAGAGTTGAGCGCCGAGGAAATCGGCGGCGAATACGTGCTGAATACCGGCAAGGCCATTACGCGGCGCTTTCGCGATCTCGATCCGCTGGCTGTCCCCGGAGTGCTGGTAGCCGGACACGCGCCGTTTGCGTGGGGAAAAGATCCGATGGATGCCGCGTATCATGCTGTGGTGCTGGAAGCCATAGCGCGGATGGCGTTCTACACAGCGACACTGAACTCGGAGTGCAGGGGCGTGTCGCAGGCACTGCTCGACCGGCATTATTTCCGTAAGCACGGCGCGAAGGCGACTTACGGGCAAGGCTAACCTGGAACCTGAGTTACTCCGCTCCCGTTCCCGTACTCCCGGCACACTGAGGCTCGACCTGGCATGTTCGTTGCCCTTGCTCCCGCAGCAGCACTGGCTGCCTCACTCGCGGCGCCCGCCCAACAATCGCTGGTACATCTTTCCGGAATCGATGTCGCGGTCATCGCGATCTACTTCGCCATCGTCATCTACATCGGCTTTTATCTAAAGGGCACGTCCAACACCAGCGAAGAGTTCTTCATGGCGGGCCGCGAAATGACCGCCTGGATCGCGGGCCTCAGCTTTGTCTCCGCGAACCTCGGGTCGCTGGAGCTGATGGGGTGGGCAGGGTCAGCCTATCAATACGGCATCCTCGCCACGCACTGGTACTGGATCGGCGCCATTCCGGCCATGCTCTTCCTCGGCATCATCATGATGCCGTTTTATTACATCTCGAAGACCCATTCGGTTCCGGGGTATCTGCACCTGCGATACGGCGATGGCACGCGCGCGCTGTCGGCGGTCTGCTTTGCTTTCATGACAGTGCTGATGAGCGGCATCAACATGTACTCGATGGCCATCGTCATGAAGGTGGTGCTGGGCTGGAATCTGAACTTCAGCATCTGGGTTTCGTCGATCACCGTTGCAATCTATGTCGCGCTGGGGGGCCTGCGTTCGGCCATCTTCAACGAGGTTCTGCAGTTTCTGCTGATCTGGCTGGGCGCGCTGCTCATACCCATCCTGGGGCTGATCGAAGCCGGCGGCTGGACCAACCTGAAAGCACAGATCACGGAGCGCATGGGTTCCAGCTACATCCATCTGTGGAGCACGACGGCGCACTTCCGCGACAACCCTATGGGCATTCACTGGACGGGCATTGTCTTCGGCCTGGGCCTGGTGATCAGCTTCGGCTACTGGACGACGGATTTCCTGGTGGTGCAGCGGGTGCTCTCCGCGCATAACCTGCGGGCAGCGCGCATGTCGCCGATCATCGGCGCGGCCTTCAAGATGGCGGTGCCCTTCATCGTGATCCTGCCGGGACTGCTCGCGCTCTCCGTGCTGCCCTTCCACCTGGTTCCGCAGGACGTCGCCGTGGCCACCGGCCAGCACAGCTACAACGAAGTGCTGCCGCTGATGCTGGTCCGCTACTGTGGCCCGGGGCTCCTGGGCCTGGGTGTCACCGCGTTGATCGCCGGCTTCATGTCGGGCATGGCCGGCAACGTGAGCGCGTTTGCCACCGTTTGGACCTACGACATTTACGGCGCCTTCATGAACAAGAAGGCCAGTGATAGTCATTACGTCGCGATGGGCCGCTGGTGCACGTTTGTCGGCGTGCTGATCTCGGTGGGGACGGCGTATCTGGTGCAGCATGCGGCCAGCATTATGGACTACGTGCAGGCGCTGTTCAGCTTCTTCATCGCGCCGCTGTTTGGGACAGTGATCCTCGGCATGCTGTGGAAGCGCGCGACGAAGGCCGGCGGCTTCTGGGGCCTGCTGTCCGGAACCTGCACCGCGGTCGGACTCTGGGCCTGGGTTCGCAGCGATCCCGGCGCGCTGCGCTACGTCGCGCTTTCCTCCGATGCGAAAGCCATGGCCGAGGATATGTATCGCGCGCTGTGGTCGTGGCTGGTGTGCGTAATTGTCACAGTGGTGGTGAGTTATATGACTCAGCCGCGGCCCGACAAAGAACTGGAGGGACTGGTGTATGGCGCTTCCAAACTTCCCGAAGAGCACGACGATTACTGGTATCAGAAGCCGGTGGTGTGGGCCGGCGTAATTGGCGTCATTTTCGTGGCGCTCAACGTCATCTTCTGGTAAACGCGGAGACTGCCGATGCATGGACATACCTCGATCTGGTTTTTCTCGGGCATTCTGCTTCTTTGCTACGGCGTGCTCATTACGGCAACCGGGCTTTGGGAGCTGGCTCACCCGCCGGCCCATCTGCCGGTTCTCTACCAGCTGCACGCCCCGATCTGGTGGGGCAGCATGATGACGGCCGCCGGCCTCTTCTACACCATCCGCTTTCACCCCGGGACGTGGGGCAAGCACTAACCGGACCAGCAGCGCAGGAAATTCATTGATCGACAAAAGGATTCATAGATGAAAAAGCAACTGACATTTGGACTGATCGTTGGCAATCGCGGCTTTTTTCCGGATCACCTGGCCAAGGAGGGCCGCGAAGAGATGCTCCGCGTGCTGGAGAAGGCCGGCATCAGGGTCATCGCGCTCACACCGGAGCAATCGAAGTACGGCGCCGTGGAGACGCACGACGATGCGATCCGCTGCGGCGACCTGTTCCGCGCCCACCGCGATGAGATTGACGGCATCATCGTCACGCTGCCCAATTTCGGCGACGAGCGCGGCATCGCCGACTCGATCCGCTATTCGAAGCTGGACGTTCCGGTGCTGGTGCAGGCCACGCCCGACCGCCGCAACGACATGACCATTGCCGACCGCCGGGACAGCTTCTGCGGCAAGATGTCGGCCTGCAACAACCTGATGCAGTACGGCATTCCCTATTCGCTGACGGCGCGGCATACGGTGCAGCCGGATTCCGACGAATTCCGCAAAGACCTGGACTGGTTCACGAAGGTTTGCCGTGTGGCCAATGGGCTGAAGAAGCTGCGCATCGGCGCGATTGGCGCGCGTCCGCAGGCCTTTAACACCGTGCGCTACAGCGAGAAGCTGCTGGAACGCTACGGCATTTCTGTGGTCACACAGGATCTCTCCGACATCTTCGGCGCCATCGGCCGTATGAAGGACGATGAGGCCGAGGTGCAGGCGAAGCTCAAGGCGATTCTGGCCTATGTTTCGACGCAGAACATTCCGGAAGCAGCGCTGCTGAAGATGTCGAAGCTGGGCGTCGCCATCGAGCGCTTCATGAAGGACACGCACTGCACAGTCAGCGCGGTGCAGTGCTGGACCTCGCTCGAAGAAAACTTCGGCGTGGTGCCCTGCACGGTGATGAGCATGATGAGCGAAAGCCTGCTGCCGGCGGCGTGCGAGACGGACGTCATGGGCACCGTATCCATGCACGCGCTGGCGCTGGCCAGCCAGACCCCGAGCGCGCTGCTCGACTGGAACAACAACTACGGCGAAGACGAAGACAAATGCGTCTGCTTCCACTGCTCGAATCTGCCCAAGCACTTCTTTGCCGATGTAATCATGGATTTCCAGGCGATCATCGCCGGCACCGTGGGCAAGGAGAATACCTTCGGCACCTGCGTGGGACGCGTGAAGCCGGGCGCAATGAGCTTCGTGCGCTTCTCGACCGACGACTACAAGGGCAAAATTCGCGGGTATGTGGGCGAAGGCGAGTTCACCAACGATCCGCTGGAAACCTTTGGCGGCGCGGGTGTGGCGAAGATTCCGCACCTGCAGAAGCTGCTGCACCGCATCTGCGAAGAGGGATTCGAGCATCACGTGGCCGCGAATTTCTCCCACGTGGCCAGCCCGGTTTACGAGGCAGCGATCCGCTACCTCGGCTGGGAGATGTACTGGCACGGGCAGTAAGTCAGGCGGGCGATCAGGACAAGGAGCAGGCTGCGGCCTGCTCCTTTTTAGGCTTCGCCGAATAAGGTCGTCTGGTTCGCAGGGTTCGATTCAGCATCGGCTTCGGGGTTCGCGGTGATCGGAGCGCAGAGGCTTGCGTCGTTATTGCGCACGTTGCCGACGCCGGCACCGACCTTCCACGCAGTCATGGCCTCAGCGGGCAACGGACGAAGCAGATCGATGGGCAGCCGCGCCGGATCGGCGGGAGCCAGCCAGCGCTCGTAATCCTTCGGCGCCAGGATGACCGGCATGCGATCGTGAATGCGCGCCGTCAGTTCATTGGGATCCGTTGTGATCACTGTGTAGGTCTCCAACGGCTGGTCCGACGCCGGATCCTTCCAGCGTTCCCAAAGGCCGGCGAGAGCCAGCATGGAGCCGTCGCGCAAAGCCATCGCCCATGGCTGGCGGACCTTCGCGTCAATCTTTTGCCACTCGAAGAAGCCGTCGGCGGGAATGAGGCAGCGGCGGCGCTGGATGGCCTCGCGAAACAAAGGGCTCGTGGTCACCGTCTCGGCCTTGGCGTTGATGGTTCGGGCGCCGATCTTCGCGTCCTTTGCCCAGAACGGTATCAGGCCCCAGCGCAGCAGAGCGAGTTCGCGCTCGCCGGTGTCGCGGCTCCTGCGTACCACCGGCTGAAAGGTCTGCGGCGCAACGTTGTAGTCCGGCAGAATGTCGAAGCGCGGCGGCACACCCACACGGAAGGCTTCCGCGATGCGCTGCTTGTCGGATCGGCGATAGTAGCGGCCACACATGGATTCCGGTTGCGGACCATGCGCATCCGGCGTGATGCGCAGCGGCCCACTCCCAGCATACCGGTCGCGGAATCAATGTTCGAAGCCTCGTAAGGGTTGCGGCGACGCGGGCTTGCCTGGATAATGGCCCAAAGACACCATGAACCTGGAAACCTTTGCGCTTGAGGGCCGGTATGTGCGGCTGGAGCCGCTGGAGCCGCGGCATATCGATGGGCTGGTCGCCGCGGCGGCCGCGGACCCGAGTCTCTATCAGTGGACCGTGGTGCCACAGAGCAGCGAGGGGATGACGCAGTATGTGGAGACGGCGCTGGCAGCGAGAAGGGCCGGCACGGCCATGCCCTTTGCCACGCTGAGCCTCGCGACGGGCGCGGTGATCGGCTGCACGCGTTATTTCGACATCGAGCGCTGGGCGTGGCCTGCCGGACATCCGATGGCGGCTCGCACAGCGCCCGATGTCTGCGAGATCGGCTATACGTGGCTGACGCGCCCGGCCATTCGGACCGCGGTCAACACCGAGGCCAAGCTGCTGATGCTGACCCACGCGTTCGCAACATGGAACGTCTTTCGCGTCTGCCTGCACACCGATGCGCGGAACGCGCAGTCGCGGGCCGCGATTCTGCGCATCGGCGCGCAGTTTGAGGGCATTCTTCGCGCGCACCGGCTTGCAGCGGACATCACGCCTCGCAATTCGGCGCGGTACTCAATTGTGGCGGAGGAGTGGCCGAGGGTGAGGGAGAGGCTGGAGGCGATGCGGGAACGGCAGCCGGCTTAGCGGTACGCCTCGCGGCGATGAAGGACGGCATGAATGTGAAGAGTGCCGACGGGATCCTCGGTGAAGCGCACGCGATAATCTCCGACCCGCAGACGCAGGTCCCTGGTACTTCCCTGCAGCCGCTTCACATCTCCTTCGCCAGTCTCCGCAAAGCGATGCAATGCGGTAAGAATCCGCATCGCGGCTTCCCGATCGATGCTGCGCACGTTCGCGCGTGCCGGCTCAGTCCAGATTATCTTCTTCACGCCGGACTATTGAGTGCTGAGATCTTCCGGAGTGAGGCCGAACTCCCGCAAGACCTCTTCGTGAGGAATTCCTTCGGGATGCTCAGACAGCCATGCCTTCGAGGAGGCGACGGCCTGGCGCTCCTCCTCTGTCTCGATCTCGTCGTCGACGGGAGCGTTGGCGATGGCACGAGAGGCGGGATCGAGCATCACCTCCAGCAGGCCAACCACGGCTGACACCTGGCCGGGAGAGAGGCGCTCGATGAGATCATGCGCCTGCTGTTTCGGGTTTGTCGCGGTTCGGGCCATGGGGCTTCCCTTCTCTATCCTGCGCTCCAGACAGATTCGGGTCAATGGTTCATCGGGACTTGCTAAACGGCCAGCGCAGATGGCATTCGCACCTCGGTTTCCGAGGCGATCAGCAGCGAATAAGATAACTGATACGAGACCTTCCACCATGGGTAAACAATTCGCGAGCATCGAGCCGAGCCATCGCGCCTTCATCGAAAGGCAGCACATCTTCTTCACCGCCTCGGTGGCGCTTGAGGGTCGCGTCAACATATCGCCGAAGGATGGAGCGGCGCTCCGGGTGCTGAACGAGAATCGCGTTGCGTATCTGGACGTGACCGGCAGCGGCAACGAGACGGCGGCGCACCTGCGCCTCGATGGGCGGCTGACCCTGATGTTCTGCGCTTTCGAGGGCGCGCCGATGATCCTGCGCCTCTATGGCAGAGGCCGGGTTCTGGCTCGTGGCAGCGAGGAATATGTGGAACTGCTTCGCTCCGCGTTCGACAACCAGGAACGGGCGGGCGCGCGCCAGATCATCTTGCTCGATGTGGAACTGGTGCAGACATCCTGCGGCTACGGTGTTCCTCTTTTCGACTACGTCGAGGATCGCGCGACCCTGACGCGCTGGGCTGAAGCGAAGGGTGAAGAAGGGCTGGAGGAATACTGGCAGCTGAAGAACGCCAGCAGCATCGATGGTTTCCCCACAGGCATTGCAGAAAGCCTGAAGAAAGCCACTGTTTAGGCAGTTTGCGCGTCTGCGTTACTTCACGGGCTGGGTTTGCTCCAGGTATTCGACGTAGCCGAGCAGCGCGCCCCAGTGGTAAAAGCGGTCGCTGTTCGATACGTCGTCGCCGGTTCCGGAGATGGCGTTGTAGTTCTCGTGCACGTGGCCCTTGCCGCGCCATTCTTTCAGGAACAGGTCGTAGGATTTCTGCGCGAACTCAGCGCGCACTTTGGGATCGTCATAATTCAGGAGCCCCAGATAGACCAGGTAATTCATCGGTCCCCAGATGCGGCCGCGCCAGTAATTCTGATCCGGGAAGGCTGGATCGTCGCGCTCGATGGAGGGAATGATCCATTCGCCCCAGAACTCCTTCGGGTTAAGCAGGTGCTTGTCGATCATGGTCCGCGCCTGCTCGGGCGTGGCGGCCTGGGCCAGCATGGGATAGAAGTTCGTCGGCGAGAGGCGTGTGTTGAATTCGCCGGTATGCAGATCCTTGTTGAGGAAGATGCCCGCGGCCGGATTCCATAGTGTGGCCAGACTGGTGCGATAGCGCGCCGCCCGCTGCTTCAGCTCCTGCTCTTCGGCCGTGCGGCCCAGAACGCCGGCAATCTCGGCCAGCGCGTCGGAGTCTGCGATGTACAGGCTCATCAGGCCCACGTCGGCATATTCGAGCAGGTGAGTCTGCGAATCATAGGTGGTCGAGTCGTACATGGGACTGTTGTCGAGGCCCGATTCGAGGATGGCTCCGGCACGCGTGCCGCGGCTGTTGTCGTCGAGGTTCTCGGGCTGATTTTCGCCGTCGCTGCCCCACGCCAGATAGCCCTGAATCTGGCGATGCTGATCCCACCAGCGATTCCAGCGCAGCAGCGGCGCAAAGGCATCCTCGAGAAACCAGCGGTCGTGGAACTGGCGATAGAGTCCGAGCACGGTGATGGCGCCGACCGGCGGTTCGGAGCGGTCGGAGCTTTTCCACTCGCCGGCACGCGCGTAGTTGGGGACAAAGCCCTGGGCCGTCTCCTCGCGCAGCGTCTCGAGCGCGTCGGCGTAGGCCAGGTCGCGGTCGCCGATCCCGGCCATGGTGGCGGCAAAAAAGGTATCCCAGTCGAAGATCACGTAGCCGCCCCAGCCGACGCTCCACACGCGGCTGACCGGCGAAACCACGCGCTGGTGGCTGGGCTCGTAGATGGTGTCCCATCCGAGGGTGGTCTGGATGGCATCGACGATCGGCGCGCTCTTCCCCGCTGCCGCGACCGACTGCTGATAGGCCTCACGCTGCCGGGCAATGACAGCCAGGATGTCGTACACGCTGCGCGCATGACCGGTGCTGACGCCAACCGTACCGGTCAAATCGGCCGCGAAATACGGGGCGCCTTCCGGAATCGCAATCAGTTCGTGCTGCGGATTCGACCCTGTACTCACACACGTGCAGAAGATGGAGATGGTGCCGGCGGCACTGTGCGCTTCAATGTGATCCGCACGCTGCACGGTGGTGCCGGGACGGTTCCACAGATAATCCGCGGTGAAGATGACTGTGGGCGGCAGCGCAGAGGTTCCGCTGGAGGGAAGCGGAGTCACGAGCAGCACCAGATCTGTGCCGTCGTGACCGCTTTGCACCCGCCAGCTGCGACCTTTCCAGTCGATGCGCAGATCGGTGAAGCTGCCATCCCAGGAGTGTGGCCCGGGCGTGACCTGTTCGGCGCCCGGCGTGAGGCGGCCGATCAGCGCATCCTGCAGGAAGGCATCGCTGCCCTCCGTGGTGTTGTGCTTCATCGCGATGTGGATCGCGAGGCCCTCGGGGAGCAGGACGTGCGTGGTCACGCTGTGCACATCCCAGGTGTTCCAGCCCCGCGCCAGCCTTTGCTGTACCTGCTTATATTGCGGCGACTCCGGCGGCACCACAGCGCGGTCGTGAGCGAATCGCGAATCGGCTTTCGCTGCCTGCGCAAACGCCGCATTGGACAGCAACAGTATCAGAAATGCCGTCAGGACACAGAGCGCAACGGCCCGTACTCCGCCGCAAACACGCATCAGCAGCTCCCCTTTGCATGCAATCCGCTTGCATTGTAGTGCTCAGTTCGAAGACAGCTAAGGCCGAAATACCGGAGGCGCCTTCAGATCCGTCGACGTGGGCTGCGCGGGCTGCAGGTCGAAGCGCAGCGTTGTGGTTCGCTGCACCTGCACCGCGTCGAGCCGCAGCCAAAGCTGTTCGTGAGGCCGGCCGTCGACGGCGATGGAGCGAACGTAGACTCCCGATCCTTCTCTGCGGACCTCCAGCGCACGGCCGTCGGCGAAGTGGATATTGGCTTCAGGGAACATCGGCGTGCCCAGAAATACACCCGCAATGCCGGGAACGCCGGGATACATACCGAGCGCGTTCCAGACATACACGCCGGAGGTGGCGCCGAGGTCATCGTTGCCCGGGATGCCGTCGGGCTTCGTGCTGAAGGTCTGCTGTTCGACGCGGGTGACCACGTCATCCGTCTTCCATGGCTCGGTCGTGTACTCGTAGGTATACGGGGTGACAAAGTCCGGCTCATTGGCCATGTTGAAGCACGGCTCGCCCCAGCAGATCAGCTTCGAGAAGAACTTGTCGAGGCGGGGGACCACCGCCTGGCTGCCGCCCATCGCCTCGACGAGGCGCGGATAGTCGAAGGGGATCATGAAGGAGTACTGCCAGGTGTTTCCTTCCTCAAAGCCGTCCTGATCGGTGGAGACGGGCGCGTTGGCCCGTTTGGGAAGCGAGTGCTCGGGGTCAAAGCCCTGCAACCAGCTGCCGTTCGCGTAGCGCGGGCGAATCCATTTGGTTTCGGGATCGATCAGGTTCTGCCAGTCCCCTGCCCGCTTCATGAACGTTTCATAGGCAGAGTGGTCGCCGACGGCGTGCGCAAGTTGTGCGATGGCAAAGTCGTCGCTGGCGTATTCGAGGGTACGCGAGGCATCGATGGAGTCGTTGTCGACGGGGACGTAGCCGAGTTTGAGATCTTCGGCCAGGTGCGGCCGCTCGGAATCGCCGTGGGGTCCGCTGCCCGGCTGGGTCGCGGCTTTGACCATGAAGCGGAGCGCACTGCGCACGTCGAAATTGCGCGCACCGAAGGCGTAGTAGTCCGAGAGCAGGACCGAAGGCGAGTCGCCACCCATGACGTACGTGACGTCGTTGGCGGCGGGCCAGCGCGGGAGCCAGCCGGACTGCTGCGCGTCGTTGACCAGCGACTGGGCCATATCGCCGGCGCGGGCGGGCTCGAGCAGCGACTGCAGTTGCACGACGTTGCGGTAGATGTCCCAGTCGGAATAGTTGGCATACTGCGCGTGCTGCTGGCCGCCCAGTGAGTGAACCTTATTGTCGAAGCCGATGTATTGGCCGTTGCGGTCGCTGAACAGCGTGGGCGAGAGCAGCATGTGGTAGAGGCCGGTGTAGAAGATGGTGCGCTGATCGGCGCTACCGCCCTGCACTTCGACGCGGCTGAGGAGCTGCGACCAGGTTTTCTGCGCAGCGTTGTGCACGGCGTCAAAGTCCCAGGCAGGAATTTCGCCCTGCAGGTTGGCGCGGGCGTTGTCGGAGCTGACGAAAGAGACGCCGACCTTCATGACCACTTCGCGCTGGTTGCCGAAGTCCAGCCAGGCGCCGGCATGGCGGGCCTGCTCTTCGCGCGCGGAGGGTTCGACGGCGTCATCCTTCCACATGGCGGAGTGGATGAAGGGCTGCTGAAACTGCGCAGCGAAGTAAACGGTGTAGCGGGTGGGGGATCCGCAGAAGGCACCCGCGCTGGCGCGGCCTTCGATGCCGTCGCTGCCATTCAGGCGGATGGTGTAGCCATCGTCGGCGCGGGCAGGGTTAGGCGGGGCGTTCTCACCGGGGTTGGAATTGGCGCTTCCGCCGGCATTCACGAGCAGGCGCGCCGGCTGTCCTTCAGGAAACCGGAAGCGCGCGATGCCGCCACGCTCCCCGACGGTGATCTCGACCTCGATCCCGTTCGCCAGGGTGATGGCGTAGTAGCCGGGATGGGCCTGCTCGTGGCTATGGTCGAAGGGCTGGGTGTATATCTCGCGATTCTGATGGGGGCTGACGGTGAGATCGCCGGTCCAGGGCAGCACCGGGAAATCTCCGTAAAGCGGGCAGCCCGCGCCGCTGAGATGGGTGAGCGAGAAGCCGTAGATGCGCTTCTGCCCGTAATCGTACCAGGCATCCGGGCCGGTATCGGGACTCCATTGAATCATGCCGAAGGGCAGCGAGGCTCCGGGGAACGTGTTGCCGCCGCCAGCGGTTCCAATGAAGGGATCGACACCTGCGTAAGCCGGGGTGCTTTGATCGGTATTTTCCTGAGCGGCAACGACAGCAGCGAAGGCGGAAACCGCGAAAAGGCAGAGTACGGCAAGCACGCAGGGCAAAACCCTGAAACGCTTCAGCATCATCAGCTCCTGCTTTCAGTTGGATAAAGTGCGGGAAGATGTGCACAGAGAAACAGAAGAGTATCTTCCGCAGAGCCGGA
Organism: uncultured Acidobacteriota bacterium; assembly: GCA_963825195.1. Taxonomy (GTDB): domain Bacteria; phylum Acidobacteriota; class Terriglobia; order Terriglobales; family Acidobacteriaceae; genus Palsa-343. Next base: position 845,153 of record CAWGSD010000001.1, on the reverse strand, counting down.
CGAGCGGAGGCGGTCCGGCCCCGCGTGAAAATTTATCATGCCGATTCGCCGCAGCGCGAGGCGCGCCTGGCGGGCCCTTACATCAGGTGCTGCAGGGCATCCCAGACGTAAACGCCGAGGATACCGACGGTGAGAGCACAGGTCGCACCTGTGACCCAGTAGATAACGGGCTGAATCTTCCTGACTTTGACGAGGATCTCGTCCTGTTCCTTTTTCTGGTGATTGCTGGCGTCGTCGAGGAAGATCTGGTCCTCTTCGTAGCGAGTGAGGTTGGAGCGATACACGAGCAGGATCAGCAGGAGGGTGATGACTCCGGCCCACACGACCCAGACTACAGGCATATAGCTCATCAGAGAGCTCATAGTTTGCCTCGAAGACTGCGAAGTTCCGTTGCCGTGGCGGAGTGTGCGCCGGACGAGCCGCCGAGGTGCGACCGGTGATTGCTTGAACCGGCCACAACGGCAACCGGCCGGAGAGAACCCAGCCTAAGCAGCGGTTGAGCCGGCTCCTGGTGCCGGGCGGGTCCGGGAAAACCCTTGAATCCGGGCTCGGGAGGCAGGAGGGGCCGTCCGGAGAAGCATGTTAGCGCTGTCGAGACACACTTGAACAGTGCTTTTTTTACGTGGAGCCGTTACTCTTTGGCAACTCGCGGCGAATCAGGGGATTCCATGCAAAGGCCGGGAGGGGATTAACGACATGCGTACGACCAGTTGGGGAAACCTGACCCTTCGCGTGGTAGCCACGCTGGGTTTGTGCACCGCGCTGCTGTGGGTGACTTCGTGCACCGGGCACGAGTCGGATCAGAAAATCCAGCAGCAGGCCCAGGAGGCCACGGAGCAGGCGAAGATTGCGGCGAAGAAGGCGGCGGAACAAGCCAAAATCGCGGCGGCCAATGCTACCCGCGAAGCGAATGACGTAGCGGCCGGCGTGCGCGCCGGGCTGCATAACGGCAAAGGTGATGAGGTCGTCAACGTGAACTCCGCCAGCCGCGGCGACCTGGAGCGGCTGCCTGGGGTCACGCCGGTGATCGCGCGGCGGATCGAAGATAACCGGCCCTATAACAGCCCTCATGACATGGTGCGCAAGAGGGTGATCTCCCAGGCGGAATACGACCATATCGCCGATCGAGTGGCGACTCAGTAAATCGCGTTGCGCTTCATCAGCCGCCACCCCAGGCAGGATTCGGTCCGGTAGACTCGAAACGATGGGTTTCGGAAAGAAGTGGGTCTGCGTTTTCTGTGCCTCGGCTGCGGGGTCGTCTCCAGCGTATTTAGAGGCAGCGGATGAGCTGGGCCGGCTGATTGCCGTGCGCGGCTACGGTCTGGTGTATGGCGGCGCGACCGTGGGCGCCATGGGCGCCGTGGCCGATGGAGCGCTGGCCGCAGGCGGAGCAGTGGTCGGCGTTATTCCCGATGTGATTAAGGAACGGGAGATCGAGCACCGCGGACTCACCGAGCTGCACGTGGTGCGGACCATGCACGAGCGCAAGGCGTTGCTGGCGTCGAAGGCCGATGCCTTCGTGGCGCTGCCCGGTGGCTACGGGACACTCGACGAGTTCATCGAGATGGTAACGTGGGCGCAGCTGCGCATTCACGCCAAGCCATGCGTATTGATTAACTTAGGCGGCTTTTATGATGGACTGCTTGCATTTTTGGATCACATCATCGCCGAAGGATTCATCCTGCCTGAAAATCGGGATTTGATTCAGGTGGCGCGGGATCCGGCAGAGGCGCTGGAGATCGTCGAGCGGGTTTGGAGCGCGCAGACCGAGATTCCTGCGCACGACCCGCGGCTGGATGGGGTAGTCGAGTGATCCTCGCGCTGTTCTCGATTAAGCAGGGGCGCCTTTATTCCATTTTCACAGATACTGTGTCCCGATGAGTAAGCGTTATGAGCAGCCAATCATCGATGGATTGGCTGCGTCGAGATCCTCGCTTCCGTCTACACCATCCGTGAAAACGGTCTAGCGATTCCGCTTATCGACGTCGCCTTGGGTAGCCCGCCGTATCGCTTCGGCGTCAGCGAGGTCTTGCAGGCGCCCGGAGGCAAGTTTGTTGCGGATTAACTGCTCAGCAGAGATAACGTGCGCATGAATGCCATCGATCCCGGCCTCAGCGCGATCTGACCATGCCTCCTGGAATGTCACGCCGTCAATTTGCTGAAGGATGTCAATACGAAGGGGTGGCTGTCCAATCTGGAAGACAGCATTGGGGTCAGCGCAGAAATCGCCGGGCGTTACCTCTGACAAGGGAGCGCCATAATCTGCAAGAGCGCGATAGACCTTCTGAGCATTATCAAGGTCCGCTCGGATCAGAATGTCCAGGTCCTTTGTGGCTCGTGGCTCGGCGTGAAAGCCGACAGCATAGCCGCCGACCACGAGGTATTCAACCCCGTGAGCGTTGAACGCGAGTAAGAGTTCTCTCAGATCGACGGGAAGCATCGTAATGAAGGCCTTTGAACGCATAAGCAGCGAGCGTGGCTTCCCAAACGGCCTCCAGGCGGTCTCCAGAAGGCTGATTCTGCCAATAGCGGTAGACTTCAGCCCGCTCCTGCTCGCGGCTCGAGTATTTTCGAATTGTTCTGCGAGAGTTCATCGCTGCGCTGTCTGATTGTATGCGTATTGAAGAGAGTCGCTGCCTAATTCTCAAGAACAAATGCACCCGAGGCAGTCCACTCAGGTTTGGTCATGGTGGATAGCTGGGTTTCGAACTCACGGTACGCCGCTTTTTCGAAGAATCGCTCTACCGCGTTGAGGATGGCCGCACCGGTTTTCGCTTCGTAGATGGATTTGCGCAGGGCCGCGCCACCGGCGACACCATAGGTGAACCAGGACGCGAATTGCTTCATCTTGCCGGGTGCTTCTGGCAGTGTTTCCGCGATCAGCATTTCAAAGTAGGTACGGATCATGCGGTAGCGATCCTGCTCGGTGGGCAGGTCATAGCGTCCGGTTGCGGTGTACTGCGCGATCTGGCGGAAGATCCATGGATTCGCAGGAGCGGCGCGGCCGATCATGACGGCATCGCAACCAGTCTTCGCAACCAGAGCGCACGCGTCCTCGGGACTGCGGACGTCGCCATTGCCAATGACCGGAATTTTCACAGCGTCTTTGACCTCGGCAATATGCTCCCAGCGCGCCTGGCCGGAGTAACCCTGTTCGCGGGTGCGGGCGTGAAGGGCCACGGCGTTCAGGCCGCAGTCCTCGGCCAGTTTGGCCAGAGGAACGCAGATGATGTGGTTGTCGTTCCAGCCGAGGCGGAATTTGACCGTGAACGGAATGGTGACGGCGGCGCGCACGGTTTTGAATATCTCGCCGATCAGCGGCAGGTCGCGCAGCAGCCCGCTGCCTCCATTGCAGGAGACGACACGTTTCGCCGGGCAGCCCAGGTTGAGGTCCACCATGTCGAAGCCGGTCTCCTCCACGATGCGGGCGGCATCGGCCAGCGTCGCGGGGTTCGAGCCGAAAAGCTGCGCCGAGATAGGGTGCTCGTCGTCGTAGAAGGTGAGGTAGCGCTTACGCTTCGATTCGCGCATCCGCGCGAGGCCGTCGGCCGAGGTGAACTCGGTCATGATGAGGCCACAGCCGGAGGCCTGATTGGTTGTGGCTGCTTCGACCGAAGTGGGATCCCACATCTCAAAGTCGAGATGGGGGGCACCCGATTCGGTGGAATGTGTGAAGACGCTGGCGTTGCGGATGAATCGGCGGAAGACAGTATCGGTGACGCCGGCCATAGGCGCGAGCACCGTCGCCGGAGCCACCCTGACCCCGCCGATCGAGACGGACGCAGGAACGCGCGCGCCCGCAGGCATCGCGTGCTCCACCGGATTGTCCCAGTTCTTCTTCATGACACCTATTCGCGAACTTCCCAGTTTGCCGTGTGCTCAGCGACATATTGGTCGGCAAGTTCGATGATTTCCTTCGATGAGCGGAATCGCTCCGCCTTCAGAAGAACTTCCACCGCGGGATCTTCTTCGGCTACGTTCGCATAAAGTAATCCGACGCGCCCGACTCCGTCGGCGGCGAGCGATTGATTCGCGATTTCCCTGGAAGGGATCCATTGCCGCTTGTTTGCTTCAGTACAAACGATCGCCAGGTATCGGAAGTGGCCCGGGAAATCCCGGAATTCCTGAATCGCAGTCGAGACTGCCTTTTCGAGGAAAGCAGAGTAGCCATGTTCGTCTCCTCGACCGGCCTCCCATCGCACGAGTCTGACGCCATGAACGTCTCCGACTCCCGCTCGATCAATCGCAAGAACGTCCAGATTCCATCCATCCCAATTCGCATCCAGATAGACCTTCGGAATAAGAAGCTTCCTGATAAGGAAAGATTGAACAGCGTTCTTGGCTCTGCCGAGAAAGTGCTGAATCTCAAGTTCCCGAATTTCACCCATCTCTCCACCCCTCTATCCTTAGCGTCTTACCTGCCAATTCGGCCCAGGCGGCAAATCGTATCGCGTCCTGCACGACTCTCCCGAAATCTAATCCTGACGCGTAAGGCCCATAAGCGATCTTGCTCTTCACTCCGAGCAGCCTTTGCAGACGATCTGTGCCTTTACTGGCATTCAACTTGCGCGCTCCGAGATGTGATTTCAGGTCTGCAACGGCGCTCAAGTGATCTTCCGACGATAGCCTTTCGCTCCCGAGACCAACCCGCATGGCGTCGCAATACGAGATCGCGGCATGAATCCCTAAGAGCGCCGAAGAGTACTTGTACTCGTCCAGATCCTCCTTCAGAAGGTCGACTCCCTGAAGAAAATCCCTCGCCCGGCTCAGGTAATGCTGCACTTGCACTGAGATCATGCAGGGATTCTCGCACACTGGAAAAGAAAGGCCCCCGCCGCGGCGGAGGCCTTGTCTCTCGGGCCGCTCAGGCTTACTTTGCGGCCGGCTCCGCTTTAGCGTACTTACGGCGGAAGCGCTCGACGCGTCCCGCGGTATCAACCAGCTTTTGCTTGCCGGTGAAGAACGGGTGGCAGTTCGAACAAATTTCCGCGTGGATGTCGCCCTTGTGCGTGGAACGCGTGGTGAAGTTGTGGCCACACGCGCAGACGACACGAATCTCGTGATAATTGGGGTGAATACCCTGCTTCGGCATGATTCTCTGAAACCTTTCCCTAAGTCTTTTTATTTTACCGTGAATTGGCCGCTCCGCCAATGGCCGCGCCCTTCATTGCCTGGTTCGTAGCCTGACCCGAACTCGGCTCAGCCCATTGCATCGAGTCAGGATTTGCCCTCCTCCCGCACATTCAGATCGCCAATGCCCACCGTTGCCTTCAGATGAAAACGGCCGTGCAGGGTAAAGTCTTCGCTCTTGCCCAGAAATCCGCTCTCTCCTCCCTTGTTCAGGAAGTCGTTGATGTCGCCGATGCGGGTGTGGGTCTCGACGTGTCCGTAGTCGTCGGGATCGGACAACGCAATCTTCAGATCGCCAACGTCGACATGAATGTCCTTGTCGCCGCGGACGCCCCGAACCGTCACATCCCCGACGCCCGCGTTAACCTCCAGCGCGCTTTGTGCCGGCACGTATAGAACAATGTCGGTGTTGCAGTTGTTGCAATTATGGCGGTTTTTCGGCGTCCGGATGTCCAGCGTCGCCCGGTTCCCGGCAACGTCAAACCGCGTCACCCAGGAAGCGACAGTCTCCTGATCGATATCCCCACTGGCGTCAATCTCGAGGCGCACGCGACTGGCTCCGGCAACGGGCATGATCTTCAGATCCCCAACGTTCAGAGTCAGGACCACAGTTCCCCCGGCAGCGAGCAGCTTCTCCTTCACCAGATGGCTGGGTCCGGTCGCGCCGGAATCCTGCGCAGCGACTCCCGCGCAAAGACAAACCGCCAGCGATGCGGCGGTCAGAATCGATCTCATGGGAACCTCCGGGACGGGATACGCGCCGGACGGCCCGACGGTTCCCCCTAAGATCCCCACGGGTAGAACCAACCAAAGTCCCTGGGCTACGCGGGCCGGCTGCCGCGGCTGACTGCGACAGCCGGCCCAAGTGCTGTTACCGCAATCCACCGCCGGCGCGAACCAGCTCGCCAGTGAGCCACTTTGCGTCGTTGGAGGCGAGGAACGTCGCCACCGAGGCAATATCGTCGACCTGGCCGATGCGGCCCAGCGGGGTCTGTGCGACCGCGCCCGATTCAAAGTCGGAGCCGATGAAACCGGCGGCGTGCGTGCCCTCGGTCTCGACCATGCCCGGGTTGATAGAGTTGACGCGGATCTTCTTCGCGCCCAGTTCCTTAGCCAGAACGCCGGTGATGGCATCAACCGCGCCCTTGGTCCCGGTGTAAACCGCGCTGTTCGGCGGCGTCAGGCTGCTGACCACCGAACCGATGTTGATGATGCTGGCGCCTTCGCCCAGATACTTCACTGCCGCCTGGGTGGTGAGCAGGAGCCCAAGAACATTCACGTTGAAAATCTTGTTGTAGTGATCTTCGGTGACGGCTTCGATCGGAGCGAATTCGTAGACGCCGGAGTTGTTAACCAGCACGTCGAGACGGCCAAAGTTTTTGATGGCCGCATCGATCAGTCCCTGAGCGTCGGCTGCCTTCGAGACATCGCCGCCCACGGCGACGGCTTTGCCACCGGCCGCGGTAATAGCGGAGACGACGGCATCGGCGCCAGCCTTGCTGGATGCGTAGTTGACGACCACGGAAGCGCCCTCGGCCGCGAGCGCCCTTGCGATGGCGGCTCCGATGCCCTTGGAGGCGCCGGTAACGACTGCGACTTTGCCTGCGAGCTTACCCATATATATCTGTCCTTTTCTTCTCCAGGGCTGCTGCTTTGCGCCGCTGGAGCTGGAGACCTTTTCCGGGATTGCCGTCCTGCGGCTCTCCGGTTCTGGGTGAGTAGATGGGGAGAGTCCCGGGAAGGATTCAATAGTTCCGGATTAATGAACTATGAAATCGAAAACCGAAGGGATCCGCGCACAACCAGCGGGACACCGGGACGCAGTAGCCCCAGACCCGCTGCAACCGGGAAAGCCCTTCCCTCTTACGCGCCTGCACCCTGCCCGCGCAGCCAGGCCACTACATCGGCGGCATTCTGATCGGGTGGGAACACCGGGTAGAAGACATGCTCAATCACACCATCGCGCAGGATGAGCGTGAGGCGCTTGTGCAGCGTCATGCCGTGGGTGGTGAAGGTGGGCAGGCGCAGGGCGCGGGTCAGCTCCAGCTTGTCGTCGGAGAGGACGGCGAAGGGGAGATGCAGGCGCTCGGCGGCCTCACGCTGGTACGCGGTGTCCTGCGTGGATAAGCCGAAGAGGTAGGCGACGCCGAGGGATTGCAGGTCGGCAAAGTGGTCGCGGAAGGCGCAGGTCTGGGGCGTGCAGCCGCGCGCGCCCGGGATCGCTTCCCATCCATCAGGATTGGGTTCGCCGGGACGGCCTGTGCGCGGATAGGCATACACGACCGTCCGTCCGGCCAGCAAAGACAGGTCCACCACCGAACCGTCGGTTGCCGGGAGTGGGACCGACGGCACGCTCAGGCCGGTCAGATGGCGGGCTGCTCCATCGTCCTGGGGTATGGGTAGGGTGGACCAGTCGGGGGCGGCGATGTTCGACATAACGCAGATCTCCTGATACAGAGCTCCTGATTCAGATCTCCTCGCGCACCACCGCAGTATCTCAGATGGTTCGCCGAACGCCGGCACTTACGCAGGGGACAGATGTTACGCAGGAAATACTTCAGAACACGCCGTCGATGGAGTGACGGGGATGCCGGCCAGCAGGGGCAGCGTACCTGAATCCTTGTCCCCGGCGGGCTCCAGAAAAGCACCGAAGAGCTTCGCATAGAGCCCCTTCCGCCCCGCCAGCAGGTCGCGCCGCTCCCGCAGAAATGCAAAGCGAAACGGAGAGCAGCATTCCGCTTCACGGAGGAATTGCGGAGTGAAGAATTCATGGGAATATGCGATGGCCATGAGGATCAGCGACCGCCAGCTCATGCGCAGCAGATCCTTCAGCACGGCATCGCCATCGGGCAGCTGGTACATCCGGTCGGCCACCCTGCCGCTGAAATGCAGGAGCTGACAGACGAGATCGTCCAGTCTCTCCCCGCGCGCGGCCGCGCCCGAGAACAGCGTGAGGGAGCCGCGCTGCAGATCCTCATGCACGTCCTGCAGATCGTCTCCCAGCTGCAGCAGCACGCCCCACGCGAAGGAGAAGCGGCTGGCTGCTTCGCTGAGACGTCCATGGACCAGGCAGGCGTCGGCCAGTACAGAGGTGCCGCCCTTCGCGCAGCTCATCGGCAACAAGCCGGCGGAGGTGGCGGACGTATCGGGGCTGCCCTTTTGCTGGGCGAGGCTTTGCTCCTGCGCACGATGAATGGCCAGCAGACAATCAAAGACCTGGGGATAGAGGGTGCGTGGATACTGGCGTTCGATCAGCTCCACCAAAGCCCAGAGCGCGGCTTCTCGGGAGTCTTCGATGGCCAGCACCTCGCCGCGCAGCCGCTCGCGGAAGCGCTGGCTGAATTGCAGCTTCGCGGCAGCGGAGAGGTCTTCGCGATCGAGATAATTATCGCTGTAGGGATAGAGGAGGCTGTACGCCAGGATAGACGGCGTAAGTTGTATGCGCGCGCCGAGCAGGGGCTGCAGACCGGCGGCCGTCCAGGCATTGCGGCACGCCTGAATAATGTCAGGCATGCTCAGGGCTGGATCGAAGCGGCGCGCCCAGGAGGCCAGCTGTGTGCCCAGAGGCACGAAGTCATGGGTGAGCAGCTTGATGGCCGGATCTGCCAGATCGAGCGCTGCGGCCGAAAACCGGGCAAAGGCAGCTACGATCCGCTGCTGCGCCCGGGCGCGTCCGCCTTTGGCCCGGGGAAGCCTTTTCAGTTCGCGCTCGACGGACTGGAGAGCTTCGTCGTATGCCTTCTCCCGTTCCTGCTGTTCCTTCACGCTGTAGCGGCGGCCGTCCAGTTTGCGGCAGCCGGCGCTGCCATCCCAGATTGCCATGGTCTCAGCAACCTGCGCCTCGACCCAATCCCAGTTGTAGCGTTGGCCCATGCACCGGAACTTACGCAAAGAAGCACAACCCGGTTCCATTCTGAACCGTGATGTGCTTGCTGACTGCTGCCAACGCCGCGATCAATTTCCGTGAATCGTTGGCAGAGAGGTATAGAATCTGTGGCGCTCCCCCGTCAGCGTACAGAGAGGTGCCAGCGTGCGATTTCTCATGAAAGTGTCATTCCCGGTCGAATCCGGCAATGCATCCGCCAAGAAAGATGGATTCAAATCCATCCAGTCCATCCTGCAGAAGCAAAAGCCCGAGGCCGTGTACTTCCTCGCGGAGAACGGCCGCCGCACTGGGCTTCTGATCCTCAACCTGGAGGATGCTTCACAAATCCCTCAGTACGCGGAGCCGTGGTTTCTGGCCTTCAACGCCAAAATCTACATGTCACCAGTCATGGTGCCTTCCGATTTACAAAAGGCCGGTCCAGCCATTGAGGAGGCGGTGAAAAGTTACGCATAGGCCTCAGCCGTCATGGGCTGCGAGTTGCTGGTATCCGCAGAGCGTCGCCGTCTGGCGAGAGCTACAGCTCTGTTTTGTGGTTGCGCAGTTCGGCGACGATTTCGGCCGCGGCGTGGCGGGCTTCGTCTTCGCGGTCGGGTGGGAAAGAAATCGCCCCGACACGTGCGTGGCCTCCACCGCCGTAGCGCTCGCAAATGACAGCCAGGTTCACCATGTCTTCGGGCTTCGTCTTCGTCCACGGATTGGAACCGACAGCAACTTTAGTCCGGAAGCTCGACTTCGACAGACCGATAGAGTAAGTGGCCTGCGGATGCAGGTAGTACGGGATGAACTTGTTGTACCCCTCGAGGGGGTGGTCGGTGATGTCGAAGTAGATGGTGCCGTCTGTGCATTCGGAGCGCTCGCGGATGAGGTCGAGAGCGCGCTGGTGGCGTTCGAGCAGCGGCGGCAGGAGACTGGCAACGAAGGGCTGCTCGAGAACCTCCTGCAGCGGCATGCGCGTGAGCAGGGGGATGAGACGCGGGATGAATCCGGGGTCCTGTGTGGACTCGATGATGAGGGTGAGCTTCATGGCCGGCTCGGGCATTTCGACAGCCAGCTGCGGGCTCTCGTAGAGAGCGCCGTCGACGATGTCGGCCCAGCGGACCAGCTCGGCAACCGGCGTGGGATCGAAGCCGAAGCGCGTCGACGCAATGTGGGCCAGAAAGCTGGTGCATGAGATGTAGTTGGGGTCGTAAAAGCGATGGCCATCATAGCGGCCGTCGGCCATGCCGCGGATGTAGTCCTGATGATCTTCGGGCGTCAGGAAGGCGCTGAGGTGGTGATCGAACCACCAGGTGATTTTGGGTGAGGGCGAATATTTGAAGTCGACGATGGCGTTCTCATCGCCGGTGAATTCCGCCTCGTTGAAGAGCGCGCCGGCGCGATGCACCAGACCGCAATACTCGTACTCGGCGTCCCTGCGGACGCACTCATGGTGGAATCGGCTGAAGAGCGAAGCCGAGCAGGCGCCGTCGAAACACTTGTCGTGATAGAAGACCCGGACCTTCAAGATGTGACCGCCCCCGCAAAGCCGCCGGCGTGGTGCGCCGGACGGGAATCTCTTAGCTTACCGGGAAGCGGCGCGGTGTCAAGTGCGGCAGGACACCATGCCTTTGGAGTATCCGAGGAGGCAATTCTGCTTGACGCGCCGGGAGTGGTGGTTCGTAGTCTGGAGTTACGCGCGGAAAACGACTGCGGATATCCGTGATTCGGAGAGTGCCGTTGGAAGTGGGGCGATGAAGTTCGCGGAGGTGCAGCGGCTGGTGGGGCCGGTTCCCTTCATTTCGCCGGAGCACGGGCTGGAGCTTTACGAGATGATCCTGCGGGAGCGGCCGGCGGAGATTCTCGAATTGGGCATCGCACATGGGACGGCGACCTGCTACATGGCGGCCGCGCTGGAGGAGACCGGCGGTGGCAGGGTGACCGCGGTCGATCTGGCCGACGCGGCGTTCGAACCGTCAGCGGAGATGCAGCTGGAGCGTTGCGGCCTGAGCCGCTATGCGGATGTGGTCCGCATGCAGACTGGATACAGCTGGTTCCTGCATGACGAAATTCGCAGGCAGACGGCGGACGGCCGGTGTTTCGCGAAGTACGATTTATGCATTATTGATGGGCCGAAGAACTGGACGATTGACGGATGCGCCTTCTTCCTGGTGGACAAGCTGCTGAGGCCGGGCGGATGGATCATCTTTGACGATTACGGCTGGACGTACGCAGGCGCCGGCGTTTCGCGCGATGCGACCGATGGCATCACGCATCGATCCTTGTCGGAAGAGGAGCGGACGACGCCACAGATTCGCGAGGTCTTCGAGTTGCTGGTGGTGCCGCACCAGAGCTACTCCAATTTCGTGGTGCAGGACCACAGGGACTGGGCGATGGCGCAGAAGATTGCCGGCGGCGAGAAGAGTTATACCGTCCGCTACCGGTCGGAATATGCCGACTTGCTGAGCTGGACGACAGCCCTTGCCAGGCGGGCAGCCCGAAAGCTGGGTTACACCCGAAAAAATGCGACAGCAACCTGAAAGCTGTCCGCAGCGCACCTCGGCAGGTTTGGGGGCAGGTTTGGGGGCAGGTTTGCGGCTTTCCTTCCCTGCCCGCTATAGTCGAATCAGTAGCATGCGGCTTGTTCCACTCAAGACGACCCTTCGCTGGCTCCCACTCCTCGGCATCCTGTGCATCAGCCTGGTGCTGCTGAGCGGGATGATTCAAGCCGCACATTTCCATGCGACCGGGCAGGTCGATCACGACTGCGCGCTGTGCGTGGCGGCCCATCATGTGCCGCACGCTGCGCCGCAGATCTCCCTGCACATCAACAGCCGGCCGGTAATGGGATTGCTGGCTCCCAGCCGTATTCATCACCCCCGCCGCGCCGTCTTCTTCCGGCTGGTCAGCCGTCCTCCGCCCCAGCATCCGATCCTTCCCGCGTAACTGCTTCTCTTTCCAGGATTCGGATTTGCTCAACATTCAGGAGGTCGTGCATGCGCAGGTTCCTGCGTCGCGCTGCTGTATTCATTCCCGCGCTGATGGTGTCGTTACCGGTGGCGTCGTTGCCGCTTTGGGCGCTGCCCGCGGCGCAAGCCGGAGCCACTTCGGGAACCATCGCCGGCACCGTGACCGATCCCAGCGGCGCCGTCATTCCTGGCGCCACGGTGAAGATTGAGAATCCGGTCAGCCAATACGACCGCACGGTGCAAACGGACACAAGCGGTCACTTTCAATTCAGCAACATTCCGTATAACTCCTATCACCTGTCGGTCAGCGCGAGCGGATTCAGTTCCTTCGTGCACGATGTCGAGGTGCGGTCCGGCACGCCGGTCACCGTGCCGGTTACGCTGACCATCGGCGCGGCGGCCACCACGGTGGAAGTGACCGGCGAAGACCTGGTCAACAGTGCAGCAAACATGGACACCGACATCGACCGCAAGGCCTTTTCGGAGATCCCGCTGGAAAGCCAGTCGTCCTCGCTGAGTTCGCTGGTCACGCTCTCGACGCCGGGCGTTACGGCGGATTCCAACGGGATGTTCCATGGTTTGGGAGACCATGCGGAGAACTCCTTCTCGGTGGATGGGCAGCCGATCACCGATCAGCAGAGCAAAGCCTTCTCCAACCAGCTGCCGGATACCGCAGTGCAGTCGATGCAGGTGATCGAAGGCGCGCCGCCCGCCGAATACGGCGACAAGACCAGCCTCGTGATTCAGGTGACGACCCGTTCCGGTCAGGGTTCGACCAAGCCAACCGGATCGCTCTACAGCTCCTATGGAAGCTTTGGTTCCACCTCCGGCGGCTTCGACCTGGGCTACGGCAAACAGAACTGGGGCAACTTTATCTCCTTCGACGGCCTGAATACCGGCCGCTTTCTCGACGCGCCGGAGTTCGTGGTCTTCCACGATAAGGGGAACGAGCAAAACGTCTTCGACCGGGTCGACTATCAGATCGACAGCGCCGATTCTGTCCATCTGAACCTGAACTATTCCCGCTCCTGGTTCCAGACGCCGAATACCTACGACAACCTGAACGCCGGTGACGTGAACCTCGCCGGAGCACCGGTGACCGGGCAGACCGATCAGCGGACCAAGATCGGCACCTTCGATATTGCCCCCACCTACACGCGGGTGGTGAGCCAGGAATCGGTCTGGAACCTGGGAGCGTACGTGCGGAAGGACGTCTATCACTACTATCCCAGCGCCGATCCGCTCGCCGACCTTGGTCCCGTGCAGCAGCAGAGCATCGGCCAGGATCGCAGCCTGATGAATGCGGGGCTGCACTCCGACCTCTCTTATGTGAAGGGCGTCAACAACGTCAAGTTCGGCGTGGAATACAACCAGACATTTCTGGACGAGAGCGATACGCTGGGCATCATCTCGCCAACGTATCTGGATTCTCTGGGCTGCATGGCGGGCGCGGTGCCGGTCGCAGCTCCCTGCACCACGCTCTATCCCTACGACCTGACACGCGGCGGCAGCTTTTACGATTTTCGCGGCCACACGGATGTCAAGGAACTGGCGCTCTATCTGGAAGACCAGATCACCGCCGGCAACTGGCACTTCAATGTCGGCATGCGCGGCGACCTGTATAACGGATTGTCGGATGCCAACCAGGCAGAGCCGCGCGTGGCGGGATCGTACAGTGTGAAGCGTACGCACACTGTGCTGCGGGCGTCCTACGCGCGCACGCTGGAGACACCGTTTAACGAAAACCTGGTCCTCTCGAGCCACGGGTGTCTCAACCCGGTCGTCAATCCCCTGCTGCTGTGCCAGGCGGGCGACTCCGGCGCGCTCTCCCCCGGCTATCGCAACGAATATCATGCCGGCTTTCAGCAGGTGGCCGGCCGCCATTTTGTCGTCAGCGGCGAGTACATCTGGAAATACACCAACAATGCGTATGACTTCAGCGTGCTGGGCAATACGCCGATCACCTTCCCCATCGAGTGGCACAACTCGAAGATCCCCGGCTTCGCGCTGCGCGCCAATGTGACGCCGGTGCATGGATTCAGCGCCTATGCGGTGATGTCCTCGGTCGCCGCGCGTTTCTTTCCGCCGCAGGTGGGCGGCGCGGGCGCGACGGTGGGCCAAACCGGACTGCCCTTCCGCATCGATCACGATGAGCGTTACAACGAGACCACGCACTTCCAGTATCAGCTGCCCTGGAAGCACACGCCCTGGTACAGCTTTAACTGGAGATTCGACAGCGGCGAGGTGGCCGGCGCAACGCCCTGCTACAACCCGCTGAGCAACGACCCGAACAGCTCCTGCGGGCCGACCTCGATCACGTTGAATGGACAGCCGGCCGTGGATCTGAGCAGTCTCGATGCCGATGAGGAGTACGAAGCGGGGCTGGCGTGCAATGGTGTTCGCGCAACGCCCGGCCATCCTTTACCGGCGGCGTGCCTGGCTTCGCAGTACACCTCGACCCTGATTCACATTCCGGCGCCCGGCACCGGCGACAACGACCATAATCCGCCGCGTATCGATCCACGCAGCCTAATCGACATGTCGGTAGGCGAAGATAATCTCTTCCACGGGGACCGCTATAAGTGGAGCGCACAGCTTACCGCCATCAACGTAACCAACAAATATGCACTGTATAACTTCCTGTCGACCTTCAGCGGCACGCATTATGTAACGCCGCGATCCATCAGCGGCCAGATCGCGCTGCACTTCTGAGGGCCGCGCAGCGCCTGTCCGACGCACCGGAGCGGGCGCACTGCCTTTCCTTCCCGGTCTGCTGCCCGATCCGCAACCAGCTGGCCTTATGGAGCGGTAACGATCGCTTTACGTTTTCCTTATGATCCGGTGTGTGGAATAAGCCTTACAGCGAAGCCCTGATTCGCTGAACGCCGGGAAGGCGAAGGCCTCGTCATGTCTCATCGCCGCTCGCCTTCCACAGAAGGCCAGAGGTGGTGAGTATGCAATCTATTTATCAGAAGACAACGGCCGCAGCCGTGCTTGTGCTGGGCGCAATCTGTTCCGCCGGCGCACAGAACCTCGTCAACGACGGGCCTGCAGCGCCCGCAGCCGATACAAGGACCGGCACAGCCAGCGCATCTTCTCCATCCGGGTTGACCGTGGACGAGGAGATCGTTGCCCTGCGCAAACGCCTCGACGAGCTGGAAGCTGAGGTCAGGCGGCAGCGTGCGATTTCTTCGGCAGATACGGATGCGGCCGCCCTGCAGTCCGCTGCCAGGAATCTGAACCAGGCAAACAGTTCCTCCACCAGCCCCGCGATCATGCGCGCCGTGGCGCCCGCGTCGGCAACTGTGGCCGCTCCCGCGCCGCCCCCGGCTCCGGCCACATCGGGTCCGCATGCGCCGGCTTTTTCTGACTGGGACTGGACATGGCTGAACGGCAACCCGCGCAATAAAGATACAGCCTATGACTCGAAGTTCTTTACGCCGGAGGTGCGCGCCGACCTTACCTACACTTACGACTTCAATAAGCCAATCGACGACTCAATAGGCGGATCGAGCGAGATCTTTCGCTCCAACGAAATTCAGCTGGAACAACTCGGTGTTGGGGGCACTTTCCACCTGGATAATGTGCATGCGCGAGTGCTCACGCAGTTTGGCGATTACTCAACGACCACGCCGCGCAACGATCCCAGCTATGCGAAGGGACAGTGGGATCTCGCCGATGCGTACCGCTATCTTTCCGAGGCGTACGCCGGTTACAGCCTGCCGAACGTGATGCACGGAATCAACTTCGATGCAGGCATCTTTATGTCCTACATCGGGCTTTTCAGTTACTACAATTTCGATAACTGGGCTTACCAGCCTTCCTATGTATCGTCGAATACGCCCTGGTTCTTTGAAGGCGTCCGCGTGCAGATGTTTCCGACTGAGCATCTGAAGATCGAGCCCTGGTTCATCAATGGCTGGCAATCGTACGGCTCGGCCAATTCGCGCAAGGGCGTGGGCGGCCAGATTCGCTGGACGCCATTCCCATGGATGAACGTCATCAGCAACAACTACGGCCTCGGCCACGATGATCTGTACGTTCCGAACCGGGCTCGCATGCACACCGACGACAGCGTGGAAGTAAAGTACTACGACCGTCCTTCCAAAACCATCGACAAGATGGCCTTCAGTTTTACCGGAGATATGGGATGCGAATTCGGCGGCGGCGTCAGCTGTCACGGGGATACCTCCGGAGGCCCCAAGCAGAGCTTTCTGGGCTTTATGCTCTACGACCGCACCTGGTTCAAGAGTGACCACTACGCGCTGACCGTGGGAGGCGGCAAAATCAACAATCCTGGCCGCTATCTGGTCCTGCTGCCGCCGATCAATGGCGAGACGGCAGCGTCCGCAGCCATCAATTCACCGTACTTCACGGAAAATCCCGGCAACCCCTTCAAGGCCTGGGATAGTTCCGTGACCTGGGACATCATGCCGACGCAGTGGCTCACATGGCGCTTCGAGTACGATTACCGGCACGCCAGCGTTCCCTACTGGACGGGGCATGGCGGCATTACGCCGCCCGCGTTTGGGGGCGCGCCCTATGGCACGAACAATGGCGCTCCGACGGAATACGCCTGCATGGACGGCAAGCCGTCGGCCACCATCAACGGCTGCGGCAGCGATGGGGGCACGTGGTTTCCCGATCTGCGCCGCGACGAAAATTTCGTGGACATCGACCTGCTGGTGAAGTTCTGAAGTGCTTCGCACCTGAGTCGGGGCTCAGCCTGTTGAAACAGAGCTGAGCCTCTTCCCTTTCCCGGGCGGCGATCCATGCGCCGTCATGCGAAGTGTGAGGCCTCAGACCGCGCAGCTTTTCGATCGTGACGGCGGCACGCTTTGTGTGACGTGACCGTTGTCGCGATGCACGAGGACTGCCCCCCGGCACTCGACGCTGGGGAGCACGATGCGATATTCTCAGGAAGGCGCCAGCCTGCGCATCCTTATTCGGCATCGGGTTTTTCCAGCTCACCAGGGCTGAACGAAACGGGCCGAACGCGGAGGATGCGTAGCGATCAGCGGCAGGATCCAAACATCGGAGAGGTGGCAGAGCCCGGTTGAATGCACCTGACTCGAAATCAGGCATAGTCGAAAGGCTATCGGGGGTTCGAATCCCTCCCTCTCCGCCAGTATTTTAGAATCAATGAATTAGGTTATTGATTACACTCTCTGTTACAGATAATCAGGTTGCGTAATCAGGTTGCGCCGCTTCTGCAGGTATCCAGGAGCGATTCAAGGACAAGACCGTCGTCATCCCTGGGCACGGAGCCGTTGGCGACAAGGCTGACCTGATTCTTTTCCGGGATGTGCTGCTTGAGATTCGCGACAAGACAAAGTGTCAGCCCTCAAAAACAGCGCAAGTCTCTGCCCGAGGTTATCGCAGCAAAGCCCGGCGCCCGCTATGACGCGGAATGGGCCAACCTGTTCCAGAAGCCGAGCGACTTTCTTGCGCTGGTGTACCAGGCAGTCTGACGGAAAAATGGGCGAGGGAATGCGATCCATCCACTACCGATCGAGAGTTCAGATTCGCGGTGGAAGGTAGACTCATAGCGGATGTCATGTCGGTGGTCCGGCGAGGGGCAGGGCTCTAAATGTCCGCAATGCCGGTGATCGAGGAGAAATCAAAATTCGACTTCGCTGTCCGCACGTGCAAAGCGGACCTTCAGGGCGCAGCAACAACGAAGCTTGTCACTCTCGTTGAATGATGGCATAGACTGCGTTATGCCTACTCGCAGGACATCGCGATCTCTCAAATCCGTGGCGGCAACGGAAAGCCGCTTCGCAAACATCAACGGTGTCAGGCTGCACTACCTGTTCGCGGGGAAAGGCGATCCCGTAGTGTTGCTGCACGGCTATGCGCAGACCAGCCACATGTGGCGGCCCCTGATAGCGAAACTCGCCGATACCCACACCGTGATTGCCCCTGACCTGCGCGGGGCCGGCCAATCTTCGACGCCAGCTGATGGCTACACCAAGACCGCTATGGCGCAGGACATTCACGCGCTGATCAGCAAACTTGGTCACCAACACATTCAGATTGTCGGGCACGACATCGGCCTAATGGTGGCTTACGCCTATGCGGCGCAATATCCGAGCGAAGTAGACCGGATCGCGTTAATGGATGCTTTCCTGCCCGGTATCGGCAACTGGCGTGATGTGTGGTTGATGCGGGACCTTTGGCATTTCCATTTCTACGGCAAAACTCCGCTCGCGCTGGTGCGTGGCCGAGAGCGAATCTATTTCGAGCATTTCTGGAATGATTTCGCCGCCGACGCCAGACATTCTGTGTCAGAACGCGATCGCCGGATCTACGCCAAAGCTTATGCCCGGCCCGGGGGCATGCGTAGCGGCTTCGAGTATTTTCGCGCGTTCGAGCAGGACGCAACGGACTTCGCCGGCCTTGCGAAAACGCCTCTGCCGATGCCGATGCTGGTTCTGACCGGAGAAAGGGCCTCCGGCGAGTTCCTCATCGAACAGGGCCGGCTGGTTGCGAAGAATGTTGAAGGAGTGGTGGTTCGCAAATCAGGCCACTGGCTCATGGAAGAGGCGCCCGCTCAGGTCATCCCGAATCTCGTGAAATTTCTCAACAGTTAGCCCTAGTCCACGACCATCGGACCACATCGTTGTCTGTGATTTCCCGCCAAACATAGTTCCGACCGTGTCGCCGGCTTGACCGGAACCTATCCACTGCTGCCGTGTTTGGCCCGAGGCGAAGTAGTCGTGCAGCACTTGTCGCAGTGCAGAGTCGTTGGCTCATCCGACCCCGGTCAGGGCCTGATCGAAGCAGGCAATTGCGCGGCAATCCGTTTCATCGTGTTCACCGTTCCCGCTGTGCATCCGGACGACAGTTATCTCGTCACCATAGGTTTCGGAATAACAACCTGGCCCATAAATGGTAGGGCGACGTGGCTTCAGATCCCGAGGTGGCACCCGTCTCGCTGTCATACCATCTGCCACACGAAGAACAGCCTGAACAAGTGGCCGCCGCGTTGCTCGATTTGCCGCAGCCTGGCGTTGGCTCGTGTTGCGCCTCGGGATCGTGGTCGCAGTCCCCGTTCTGACCTATGCCAGCCACACAGCGCTGTTCACCTGCGCACTGCAGGCTCGCCTTCCTTGAGCGGCAGGGAAAACCCCTATAATACGTTTTCCCGGCCCCGACATCTTCTGGGAGGTCCCCATGCCGGCGAGTTCCCTGCGAACGCGCATCTTGCTCTTGGCATTTCTGCATACCGCGTTTCCGCTCGCATCCTTCGGACAGCAGACTGCGGCCAGTTCATCCGGAATAGTCCAACTCACCCTGAAGCAAGCCGTGCAACTGGCCCTGCATCAGAACCCTCAGCGTGTCATCGCCCGGCTGCTGATCTTCGAAAGTGATCGCAATAGTCAGATCGCGCGTTCCCCGCTGCTGCCTCAGGCGGACGTTGAAGCCAATGGAGCAATCAATCAGTACGATCTGCAGAGTATCGAGCGCGGGCACCGCCAGGACCTCGGTCCCTTTCAGGTCATCGAAGCGGGGCCTGTCTTCTCGCAAACCATCTTCAGTCTCCCTCTGATCCGCGGCTATCAGATCGGCCGGGAAGGAACCCGTGAGTCGCGTGCCGACGAACTGACCGCTCGCGAAACGGTGGTCACCGCCGTTGTGGATCAGTACCTGCTCATTCTTCGCGCCCTAGCAACGCGTGACGCCGCCAATGCCCGCGTCGCACTCGCGCAGCGCCTCTACGAGCAGGCCACCCAACTGCAAAAAACAGGTGTCGGTTTGAATATTGACACGGTACGCGCGAACGTCGAATTGCAGAACGAGCGCCAGAATCTGATTGACGCCGAAACGCTCACTCACACCACCCGATACGGCCTGGCGGAACTCCTCGATCTTCCCCGCGGCCAGGACCTCGAGGTCACCGACCACCTCGATTTCTACGATCTCCCCCAACTCGAAAAAGATACCCTGCTCAACCAGGCGTTAGCCACCCGGCCGGAGATTCTTTCTCTCAATTCGCAGCAACGGATAGCCGATCTATCGGCGGATTCGGCTGGCGAGCAGCGGCTTCCACAACTGGCCTTTTCCGGATTATGGGCTTACCAGGGCTCGCGCTTCAACAATGGCATTCCCGCCTATACCTACGAAGTGTCTCTGAAGTTTCCCATTTTCACTGGTGGACGCATCCGCGCCGAAGAAGCCCGTGCCACACTGGAAGAACAGCACGTGGCGGAGGTTCGCCGCCAGGTGGAAGCGCGAATCGTGGATGAAGTAAAGTCCGCCCTCGATCAACTCACTGCCGCCCGACATTCCGTGGACGTTGCCAATCTGGGCATGCAATTGGCCCAGGAGGAAGTAGCTCAGGCCCAACGACGGTTTCAAGCCGGGGTCACGACTAACATCGAAGTGATTACGGCGCAGGACGAACTGGCGCGCGCCAGCGATAACCAAATCGGCGCGTTGTATCAATTCAACCTGTCCCGGGCGGCTCTCGCCCGTGCTACAGGTACGATCGAAACCACGTACACCAAGTGAGAGGCGGACCGGATCATGAGCTCATCTTCCACACTGCCGCCACCCGACAGCACTCCGGTTGCCGCGGCTTCGGCTACCCCACCGCCAACTCCCTCATGGCGCGAACGGATTCGAAATCTGAGCCCACTCACCAAGGGCATCATCTTCGCGGTTCTCGTCTTAATCATAGTGGCGTGGTTCGTGCTCTCGGGCAGCGTTACCACCGATGACGCCCAGGTGGATTGTCACATCACCGCCGTGGCCCCCCAGGTTCCCGGCTATGTCGTTCAACTGCTCATCAATGACAATACGCCGGTCAAAGAAGGCGATCTGCTGGTGCAGATTGATCCCCGCGAATACCAGGCGGAAGTCGATCAGGCCAAAGCCAACCTCGATTTCGCAGAGGCGCAGGCAAACTCCGCAAAACTGCAAATCGGTTTGACGCGAGCCACGACTAAGAACGGCACCAACGGCGCATCAGCGCAAAAACAATCGGACGCTGCCGATTACGCCATGTCCCAGGCGCAGCTCGAGCAATCCGCTACCGCCAACCTGCAAGTCGCCGAAGCCAACGTAGCCGCCAGGCGCGCCACCAACGAACGCGCTCAGAGCGATCTGAAGCGTTACACGCCTTTGCTCGCGACCGACGACGTTTCCAAATATCAATTTGATGCCGTTGATGCTGCTGCCCGCGTCGCCCAAAGTGAGCTTGAGGCCGCCCAACAGCAGCTGACCGCCGCTCAACAAGCCGTGGAAATTGCGCGTGCCAGCGCTCACTCCTCCCAGGCCCGTTTCCTGCGCTCACAGTCACAATTGCTCCAAACTAAAGCACAGGAGCAACAGGTCCCCATCGCCGAAGCCACCTACAAATCGGCGCTGGCCGCTGCCGAGCGCGCCAGGGCTACTCTGCAACAGGCCGAATTGAACCTCACTTACACCCACATTGTCGCCCCCATTACCGGCCAGGTCACGCAGAAGTCGGTGGATCTCGGCCAGTATGTTTCACCGGGGCAGTTGCTGTTCACCATCGTTCCGCTCGACCAGATATACGTCACCGCGAATTTCAAGGAAACCCAGTTAGCCCACGTCGCCGTGGGGGCGAGGGTGCGCATCCACGTCGATACCTACCGCCAGGAATTCGAAGGCGTGGTGGATTCCATCGCCGGAGCCGCCGGTTCGCGCCAGGCCCTGCTGCCGCCGCAAAATGCCACAGGAAATTTCATCAAGGTCGTGCAGCGCATTCCGGTAAAAATCCTGGTCAAGCCTAACAAGAATCCGAATCTCATCCTGCGGCCCGGCATGAACGTCGAAGCGACTATTTACACTCGCTGACCTGGTTAGAGGTGCTTATGAGTTATCTGGGTGGAAGTCCCCCGGAATCCTGGGAACTGGAAGAGGAAAGGTTTCTCAGCAGTACTATGGCGCAGGTGTCCGACCGGCGGCGCCTGGCCATTCTCCTCACGATCGGCATGGTCGCCGCCATCGAAATCTCCAACCGTCTCTCCATCAACGTATTCCTGCCCGATATGCAGGGCAACGTTGGAGCCAGCTCCGATGAAATCAGCTGGGTCATTATTCTTTATAACGTCGGCTACCTCTGCTCCATGGCCATGACGGCCTGGATGCGGCGCATTTTCGGCATGAGGCGAAATTTACTCGTAAGCATTGGCATTTATTCCGTGGGAGCCATGGGCTGTGTGCTCAGCACCGGCGATCTGACCCAGTTGCTGGTTTCACGCTTGATTATGGGATTCGGCGGTGGCGCGTTTCTCGTGCGCGTCGTCATTATGATCGGGCTGTTGTTTCCCGGGAAAGCCAGGATCGCCGCGGCCACCAAGCTCTACCTCGTTCTTTCCGCTTTCGAAGTCCCGTATCCCTGCGCCATGGGTTGGATCACCGATACCTTTCACTGGAATTATGCCTTCCTCGTGGATTTCCCCTTTCTGGCCATCGGCGCCTTTCTCATCTGGAAACTTGTCCCGCCTGGTTATTTGCTTGAGAGCAGCGCCCGGCAGGTTGATGTCCGCGGTGCCGTCCTGCTCATTGCCGGGCTGGGCTGCCTGGAAACTGCCATCAGCCGCGGCGAGCGCGATCTGTGGTTCGAGTCCAACTGGATTGCCCTCGCTCTGCTTGCATCCGTAATCTTCTTTTTCTGGTTTCTCTGGTGGGAGTTCCGCCCTGAGAACGAAGAGCCGATATTGCATTTGCGCATGATCGCTCGTCACGCTGCCCTGCGCACTTCCTTCCTGGTGATTTTGATTGTGGGGGCGTTCTTCGGCGCCGGGCTTTACGTCGTCCCACAATATCTCCGCTTCGTCCAGGATTACAGCGCCTTGCAGGCGGGTGGATTTATCTCCATGTACACGCTCGGCCTTGGGCTGGGCCTTCAGCTCACTGTGAACGTGCTGATTCCCCGCCAGGGGCCCGTCCGCACCCTCGTCATCGGATTGGTGCTCCTGATCGCCACCTATGTCACCATCTTCTATATCTGGACGCCGACCACCCCCACCCAGGTCCTGGCTCCCGCAATTTTCCTGCAGGGCTTTTGCATCGGGCCGGTTATCATCGCGGCCGGCAACATTGCCACCAGCAACGCGCCCGTTGCCGACGTCAGCGATATTTCCACCACTTATTTCTTTATCCGCCAGCTCGGAAACACTTTTGGAGTCACCGCGGCGAACGTATTGTTCGACCGTCGCATGACCCTGCATTCCTCCCGGCTCCTGGACGTCTCTAATCAGCTGGACGCCACCACTCGCTCCACCCTCTCACAATATGCTGATCTGATTCACCGCAATGGCGGTGCCACCAGCGTGCCCGCGGCCGGAGCACTGCAACTCTTCCAGAACAATGTAATCACGCAGAGCCGCCTGCTCTCCTACATTGACATCTACTTTGGCCTGGCGACGTTAGGCGTCGTCGCCCTGATCTCGATAGCTGTCACAAAAATAAAACCGAAACAGATCCAGCACCATTTCCACCCATGGTAAAACGCCGCTAAATATTGGCATGGCGCAAATTCGTTCCCCCTAAAGTGGCGCCATGTCTATCCTCGTCCGCTGGAAGGCAGTCGCACTCAAATCGCGGACCTCTTTTTCATCGCCGGCGATCCGTTTCGCGACTCATGCTTCGGGATACCATGGGAGCGCACACGATCTGGCGAGGGGCGGACTATGAAAAAGCGCCTGGCACTTACTATTCTGCTGCTGCTCGCAATTGCGCCTGGAGTGCTGGCGCAGGATCCGCTCGACGGACTGTGGCAGGGCTACGACGGCGAGTGGCGGCATGTTTCGAATCAGCTGATCGCACTGGCTGAAGCTACGCCTGCTGAGAAGTTCGCGTGGCGGCCGGCGCCGGGCGTGCGCTCGACCAGCGAAGTCTACATGCACATCGTCATGGCGAATTTCTACCTGCTGAGCGTAACAGGCCCCAAAATGCCGCCCGACCTGAAAGAAGATGCCGAGAAGTCGGTGACGTCGAAGCCTCAGGTCATCGACTGGCTGAAGCGCTCCCTCGACGCAGTGAAACAGGCTCATCAGGCCGAGACTCCGAACGACCTGCTGCGGAAAGTCCGCATTCAAAATCGCGATGCAACCGTCGATAGTATGTACCTGCGCATTATCATTCATGCCAATGAGCACATGGGCCAGCTGGTCGCGTATGCGCGCATGACCGGTGTCGTGCCGCCCTGGTCCAGATAATTCGCTGCAGCTTCGGAACCGGAGCGCCGGCGACTGATCCTCGGAACGGTATCCTGCTACACCTTCGCCCTTCCTTCGTCGCCCGAGACAGTGCCATTTCTTCTACCCGTTTAGTAACACTATGTTTACGTTACCTAAGGGGGAAGATTGTTCACGAAGCAGAGCACTTTTTACGCTCGGCGGAGCGCGGTGAATTAATCCTAACGGAGCAATCCATCCCCGGTAAATCGCACAAAAAACAAGACTTACTCCACTAACACAAAAGTAATTTAAATACAACTATCGTGTGGTAACTCGCGTGCACAGTCCAGGCTACACTGTACCGGAAATCTGAATTACATCCTGACCGGGGTTACGCCGACTGGATCTGACTCGTGTCTTTTTACGCGGATCAGAGCGGTCAGGACGAAGTACGGCCATGCGTTGAAGTTGTGAAGTCTTTGCAAGAGGTGATGTACGTGCAAGCTATTTTTCCTCGTCTCCCACGGGTCTCCAGAATTGCTGCGC
This sequence comes from uncultured Acidobacteriota bacterium, assembly GCA_963825195.1. Classification (GTDB taxonomy): domain Bacteria; phylum Acidobacteriota; class Terriglobia; order Terriglobales; family Acidobacteriaceae; genus Palsa-343. The sequence goes on along the minus strand of CAWGSD010000001.1, from coordinate 820,491 downwards.
CTGAAGCAAGCTTGAGCAGGGATAGTTCGCGAAGCATTGGACTTCGCTCGATTGGCAGAGCTAACGCAAGTCTCAGACTGGGCCGGATTGGCCTGGCAGCAGCTTTACTGTGCTGCGCTCCGCTCGCCATGCAGGCCGCCACGGCGGCCGTCAGCAGCCCGACATCGGGTGCGGTCCTGGCCGGATCGACCGCCAGCTTTACGTGGTCGACCGTCAGCGGCGCCGCCCAATATCAGTTATGGGTGGGCACCACCTCTGGCTCGTACAATCTCGGCCTGTACAGCACGGGCGCGACCACGGCGAAAACCGTCACCACAAAAGTCAGCGGCCTGCCTACTTCCGGCAAGGTGTACGTGCGCCTCTTCTGGGATTTGAACGGCAGCTGGAATTTCACGGATTCCACTTATACCGCGGGCAGCGGCGCAGCGGCGCTTAGCGCGGTTTCCTGCAGCAGCGCATCGCTGACGGGAGCCGGAAGCGATGCCTGCAAGGTGACGCTGACGGCAGCGGCGCCGACGGGCGGCACGAAGGTGACGCTTTCCAGCAGCACTGCTTCCTTTAAAGTGCCCGCCAGCGTAACGGTCGCGGCCGGCAGCACCAGCGCTGCGTTCACAGCTACAGCTACGGCAGTCACCTCCACGCAAACGGCGAGCGTGAAAGCAACGGTCGCCAGCGTGGCGAAGACCTACGGCGTCACCCTGAATGTCGCGAAGGCCGAATTGAGCGTCAATGCGGCCAGCGTGGCTTTCGGTGATGTGCCGGTCCATACCGCGGTGACGAAGTCGCTAACCCTGACTTCCTCCGGCACGGCTACGCTGACGATCAGCGCAGACTCCGTCAGCGGCACAGGATTCAGCGTATCGGGTGCGACGTTTCCGCTGACTCTCACTGCGGGGAAGACGGCGACGCTGAGCATCAAATACGATCCCAGCGCAGCCGGAGCGGTAAGCGGGAAGCTGACCCTCGCCAGCAACTCCACCACCGGCAGCAGCATGGCGATCGCGCTGAGCGGCACTGGAACCGTGGCCGCGCTGAGCAGCGTTTCGTGCACCGGCGCAACCGAGACCGGCGCCGGCAGCGATGCCTGCAAGGTGACTCTGAGTTCTGCAGCTGCGACGGGCGGCTTCGCGGTAAAGCTGACCAGCAGCAACACTGCAGTGAAAGTACCGGCCAGCGTGACGGTGGCCGCGGGTGCAAGCGACGCGTCGTTCACGGCTACCGTTTCTGCTGTTACTGCTACAGAAAAAGTGACATTAACGGCGGCATCGGGCAGCACCAGCAAGACCTACGCGCTGACTCTGGACGCGGCGAAGGCGACGCTCAGCGTGAGCGCGACCAGCCTGGCCTTTGGCAGCGTAGCGGTGGATACGGCAACGACTAAGTCCCTGACGCTGACCTCCTCCGGCACCACTACCCTGACCATCAATTCCGCGGCCATCAGCGGCACCGGCTTCAGCGTCTCAGGCGCGACTTTCCCGCTGAGCCTGGCTGCCGGCAAGACGGCGACACTGACGGTGAAGTACGACCCCACCGCAGCGGGCGCAATAACCGGAAAACTGAGTCTGACCAGTAACTCCTCGACGGGCAGCAGCACGGCTATCGCGCTGAGCGGCACCGGAACTTCGGCATCGCTCAGTGCGCTCTCGTGCAAGAGTGGGACCATGACTGCCGCAGGCACCGATGCCTGCACGGTCACCCTGACTTCGGCGGCAGCAACCGGCGGTGTGGTGGTTAAGCTGACCAGCAACAACACGGCAGTGACGGTGCCGGCGAGTGTGACAGTGGCCGCGGGCTCGACCAGCACTGCGTTCAATGCCACAGTAACCGCCGTCGCGAAGACGGTGACAGCGACGCTGACCGCGGCCGCGGGCACCGTGTCGAAGACGTATGCCGTGGCAGTGGGTGCGCCGTCGCCGGCGCTGACGCTGAGCGCCAGCAGCCTGGCCTTCGGCAGCGTAACGCTGAAAACACCCGCGACGCAGTCGCTGGTGCTGAAGTCCACGGGCACCGCTCCGCTGACCATCAGCGCGGCGAAACTGACGGGGACCGGCTTCAGCATGTCGGGAGCGAGCTTCCCGGTGACGCTGGCACCGAATCAGGCCGCTACGGTGGAAGTGGAGTTCGATCCCACCACAGCGGGCGCCGTGACCGGAGCGCTGACCCTCTCCAGCAATGCTGCCAGCGCTACCACAACGGTTGCAGTGAGCGGGACCGGAGAGTCGGCGACCGGGAGCACCGTCGCTCTGAGCTGGGATGCTCCCAGCGGAAGTGTCACGGTCTCGGGCTACAACGTCTACCGTACGGTCAGCGGCAGCTCTACCTACACGCTGCTGAACAGCTCGGTGGATACTACGACGAGTTATGACGACAGTACGGTGCAGTCCGGCACAAGCTACGAGTACATCGTGGAGAGTGTCAGCACCGCGGGCGTCGAAAGCTCGCCCTCCAACACGTTCACTGTGACGATCCCGTAAGCGGCATCGTCACAGCCCTCCCCCTCCTCGAAAAAAGCACTGGCCGGACTGTAGTAAGAAGCGAAACATAGCTCCTTACCACAAGCCGGCCAGTGCTGTATTTTTACGCAGGAAATGTACGGCCCGGAAACCCGTCAACACTTCACAATATTGCTCGCGTCGATCCCCCGCGTCGCATTGCGTGTATCGACAACCAGTTTGGCCTGCGCCACGATGGCGGCGTAATCGTATTGCGAATGGTCGGTGACAATCACCACGCAATCGAATTCCGGGACGCGATCGAGCGATGTGCTGGTCATGTTCAGCGCGTAGTGGCGGCCCTGCCCTACCGTGGGAAAATACGGATCGTTATAGGCGACGGTTGCGCCCCGATTCTGCAGCAACTCGATAATGGTGAGCGAAGGCGACTCGCGCAGATCGTCGATATCGCGCTTGTAGGAAAGCCCCAGCACCAGGATTCTCGAACCGCACAGCGGTTTTCCCTGCTGGCTCAGAGCCTCCATGATGTTTTCGACCACGAAGTACGGCATGGCGACGTTGATCTCGCCGGCCAGTTCGATGAAGCGCGTGTGAAAATCGAACTGCTTCGCTTTCCACGAGAGATAAAACGGATCGATCGGGATGCAGTGGCCGCCGAGGCCGGGGCCGGGATAAAAGGCCTGAAAGCCGAAGGGCTTGGTCTTCGCCGCGTCGATCACTTCAAAGAGATCGATGTCCATGCGCATGCAGAGCTGCTTCAGCTCGTTCACCAGCGCAATGTTCACGCAGCGGTAGATGTTCTCGAGCAGCTTGGTCATCTCCGCAGCTGCGGGAGAGGAGACGGAAACGGTGCGGTTGAAGATGCTGGTATACACAGCCGAGGCCAGCTGCAGCGCCGCGGGGCCGCACCCGCCAACCACCTTGGGAATATCGCGGCGAGCGACGGTGTCGTTGCCGGGATCTTCGCGTTCCGGAGAAAACGCAACGTAGAATCCGGGGCTGGACGCATCGCGCGCCGCACGCATGGCAGCGGGATTTCCCTTCTCCAGCAGCGGCACCACCACCTCTTCGGTTGTACCAGGATACGTCGTGCTCTCGAGGATGATCAGCTGCCCCTCCTGCAAATGAGGCGCAATGCTGTTGACGGTGCCGGTGACGAAGCTGAGGTCGGGCTCGTGATATTCATTCAGCGGCGTGGGCACGCAGATGATGACCACATCCATGCGGGCGATGTCACTGTAGTCCGCTGTGGCCCGGAATCCGCTCTTCTGCGCCAGCTGAATTTCCGTGCCTGGGATGCGGACGATGTAGGAGCCGCCGCTATTCAGCGTGTCGACTTTACGCGCGTCGATATCGAAGCCGGTGACCCGGAATCGCTCCTCACTGAAAAGCAGTGCGAGTGGAAGGCCAACGTAGCCCATTCCGACAATGCCAACGCGGGCCTCGCGGCTCTGAATACGACGATGCAGTTCTGCGGTTCTGTCTACAGCGGTCAGCGACATGGATCACCCTGGAGGATGCCCGAACGCAACACCTTTCCACACGCACGCGGTATATTGCATGCGCAGGTCCGCCGCCGCGACGGGCTTTTCCTTAAGGGTAAAGCCTGAGGAGAACTCCGGGGAAGCGTGCTGTCCCCGGCGAGGCTGTCCTGCCGGGGCTGCGCAGGGTCCCGAGGCTGTCCAGCCTCGGGAAACACACGCGTTCGATCAGGCCTGCGCCTCAGTGCAGTTCGAGCGTCACGGTCGACGCATGCTGAATCGAGCCGCTGGTCGCGGTGACCGTGATGGTGTAGCTCTGCGGGGTTTTTGCTGCGTTATATTGCGCGCCGCAGCCGGTGAGGGTCGCGGTGGCCGCAGTTCCGGCCAGCGCCAGCAGCAGCAGGCAGACAAAGCCGCCCAGGCGGCGTCCCTGCCGGCGCATGCTGCGCGCGCCGAAGAGGGGCAGCAGCAGAAACGCCAGCGCCACGGTTCCCAGCTTACGGCCCAGAGCCGGCTCGTGCACCGCTGCGCTGGTTGTCGAAGTACTGATGGCCATCGAAACCGTCTGCTTGCCTGCATTGGCCGCCAGGCTGGATGGGCTGAAGGACGCCGCCGCCCCGGACGGCAAGCCGCTCGCCGCGAAGTTCACCGTGCCCGCATACGCCCCGTACATCGGATCGACGGTGACCTGGTATGTGTACGAGGCGCCGGCTGCGCCCCCCTGGCTCGCGGGTCCGGCGGTCAGGGTGAAGTCCAGCGGAGCTACCGTAACCGGCGTCGATGCAGTGGTGCTGCTGGAGGTGAAGTTGATGTCGCCGCTGTAGACCGCCGTCACCGCATCCGTGGCCCCTGCCGGGAGCGCGGTGGTTGAGTAGCTGGCCGCACCACCGTTCAGCGTCGCGCTGCCCAGCAGCGTCGATCCGGCGTAGAACTTAACCGTACCAGTGGGAGTTCCGGTGGTGGCCGACATGACGACGGCGCTCAACGTAACGGAAGATCCAGGATTGATGGATGTCGCGCTCGCAGATAAGGAAGTAGTGGTTCCCGCCTGCGTCACGGTCAGCGTCCCTTCCTTTACCACCACGGTGTAGTAGCCCAGATTCGACCCGGTGGCGCTGGGAATAATGAGATACTTCCCGGCATTGGAAGTGGCCGTCGCGGCCGTAGTGAAGCTTTCGCTGAAGCTGTCTCCGTTCACTGCGCCGGTGACCGCGCCGGAGAACGCGGGATTGGGCGTGCCGTAGACACGGGTCGCATCATCCGCGGCGACCGTCAGCGTATTGCCGACAACGCTCAGCGATCTGGCAGACGAGACCGTCTTGTAATCCACGGAGTCGGTGGGCGTGAAGGTTGCTGCCAGCGTGTAGTTGCCCGCACCCAGAATCGTCGAAGCGTTTACAGCTACGACCGTGCCTCCTGCAGGCTGAGCTGTATAGTTCCAGGTCCCGGCGACGGGCTGAGCGCTGGCGCTGGCTGAAGCATTCAGCATCCCTGCGAGGCTGGTTCCATAAGAGATGCTCGTCGCCGGCGACCACACAACCGTGGGCGAGACCTGACCAACGACGAAGGGGAAGCTCGCGCTGTTCGCGGCTGAGTAATCGGTGCTGCCGGTAAAGCTCAGCGTGACCGTGTGCGCGCCCGCTCTCAGCGCAGCATCAACGGCGCTGGCAGTGCCGCTTTGATAGCTGGCGGCCGGAAGCGTCAGCACATTGGCGGTGCCCGCGTCGATGACAAAGCTGAAGGACCCCGCCGTGGCCTCCGTGATCGACGGGACCGCTGTGCCTGTCAGGGTCACAGCCACGCCGTAAACAACATTGGCCGGAGAGGCCTGCGCGGTCAGCGTCAGGCCGGCTTTGCCTATCAACAGCGTGCCGCTCGCCGAGCCTGTGTAGTTGGCGTTGCTGATGGTGCCCACCACGCTGTAGCTGCCCGCTGCGGTCGGCGCCGTGGAACTGCCATTGTAGGTGAAGGTGACGGTGAGTCCGGCTGGAGTCGTGATCGCCGTGGCTGACAGCGGAGATCCGGTGTAAGCCTGGGTGAGATTACCGAGCGTCACGGTCGCTGTCGCTTTGTTGACAGTGACGCTGATCGAAGCGGCAGCGGTGTCGTAGTCGGCCGTATCGGTCGGAGTAAAGGTGACGCTCTGCGAGGAAGTACCCGCCGGCGGAGCCGTCGTGGGCGTGGTGAAGGCGAAGCTGCCCGGGACCGCTGCCGTGCCGCCGACCAGCGTGGAGGACGCCAGCGTTTGCCCGTAGGTGATCACCGTCGCCGTGGGCCAATTCGTCACCGTTGCTGTGGCTTTATTGACCGTCACCGCGACCGTGGAGATCACCGCATTGTAATCGGCTGCGTTCGTCGGGGTAAAGGTGACGCTCTGTGAAGCAGTGCCGGCTGCCGGGGCCGTCGACGGCGTGGTGAAGGCGAAGCTGCCGGGGACCGATGTTGTGCCGCCGATTAATGTGGAGGAAGCGAGTGTCTGACCGTAGGTGATGACGCTCGCGGTGGGCCACGCGGAAACGGTAGGCGTCGCTTTATTGACCGTGACACTCACCGAACCCACCGCGGCGCTGTAATCCGTCGAATCGGTCGGGGTAAAGGTGACGCTCTGCGACGCAGTGCCCACCGGCGGAGCCGTCGTCGGTGTGGTGAAGGCAAATGTGCCCGGCACCGAGGCTGTCCCACCGGTCAATGTCGAGGAGGCCAGCGTCTGCCCGTAGGTGACGGCGCTCGCCATTGGCCATGCGGTCACGGTGGCGGTGCCCTGGTTGACGGTGACGCTCACGGTTCCCGTCACCGTGTTGTAGTCGGTCGTATCGCTGGGCGTGAAGGTGACGCTCTGCGAGGCGGTGCCCACCGGCGGAGCGGTCGTCGGGACGGTGAACACAAACGTGCCCGCCACCGATGCTGTGCCGCCGCTCAACGTCGAGGATGCCAGCGTTTGCCCATAGCTGATGGCGCTTGCTGTCGGCCAGATGTAAACCGTTGGCGTCGCCTTCCCAATCGTCAGCGTTCCGCTTCCGTTGCTGGTGAGATAGAGCCCGCCGGGTCCGGCCGTATCGCTGTACTGCGCGGTGATGGTGTACGAACCCGCCGCCGTTCCTGCCGGAATCGTGAAGAGCACGCTGGCCGTACCAGCGCTCACCGGAGCGGAGACAGCACTGCCCATCGAGCCGCCAGGCCCGCTCACCGTGAAGCTGACGCTTCCCTCATTCACTGTCGCCCCGCCGCTGGTGGGGGACACCGTCGCAGAGAGCGTCGCGCTGCCTGTGCCCAGACCTGCGAAAACCGGGTTCACCGCGGTAAACGTCGCTGCTCCCGCAGCCGAGATAACCAGCGAAGCTGCAGGATTGGCGGTGATCGCATACGAGCCGTGAACCGTGATGGGGGAGATCGACGCGGTGTAGGTGCCGACCTGCGACGGCGTCACCGCAAAGGCTGCGCCCGCCGCGGTCGAAGTCAACGGGTTGTTGGTGATGGTGGCGCTTCCCGGTCCGCTCACGCTCAGGGTGACGGGAATACCGGGAACGCTGTTCACTCCGTTATCGACGATGGCTGCCGTGACTGCGGGCGGTCCAATGGGCGAAGTGGCATTGCCATAGTAGGTCGGCGTGGAAGGGGCGCTGCCTGCCTGGGTTGCACCGGCCCACACGACGCCGGTGTAGTTGGTTTGGACCGCGCCGGCATCGACGCAGGCACTGCCGGTATAAGTGGTGTTCACGTTCGCATAGCCGCGCTGATCGGTGCTGATGCCCGCCGGCAGCAGCGCCGCCGAGCCTGCGCAGATGGCCGCGCTGCCCGGCAGCGGAATCATGGTCGGCGTAGCGCCGCCGTAGTTGCCCAGGACTGCCAGGGCCGGCGCCGGATTACCGATCTGCGAACTCGACGCCGTGTAGGCGATTGTGCCATCGATGTCCGTACCGGATGGAGCGATGTTGCCGCTGATAATGCTGTTGAACAGAGCGAACGGCGCATTCTGGTAAAGGCCTCCGGCGTCTCTGCCTGCCGTGTTGGCGGAGACCGTCGTGTTGGTCGCCACCATGGGGCCGGTGTTGTTAAAGATGCCGCCTCCGGTATCCGTTGCCGTGTTGTTGGCGATGGTGCTCTCGCTGATCGTTGCCGGACCGGAGGCGTAGATGCCGCCGCCTTCGCTCGCAGTGTTGTTGGCTACCGTGCTGTTGTTCAGAATCAACGAAGCGGGCGAGGCGTTGACCCAAATGCCGCCGCCGCTGCCGCCGGCCGCCGCGTTCCCCGTAACCATCACGTTGCTCAGAGTCAGGTTTCCGGAGTCGAGAACACCGCCGCCGGTACCGCTCGGATTCGCTCCGCCAGTGATGGTCAGGCCGGAGATGTTGGATTGTCCGGTTACCACGAAGACCGGATCGGTGCCGTCGCCCACAATGGTCAGCACATTGGCGCCCGGTCCGATGATGTTGACCGCGCCCGTTGGCTCCACGGCCGACACCGGGCTCATGGTGATGCTGCCGCTCAGGCCCTGCGCAAAGTTGATGTCTGCCAACCCGGCCTGATTGGCAAGATAAACGGCGTCGCGCAGCGAGCAGCTGGTGGCCGCACCGGTGCAGCTGCTGCCGGAATCGAATGTATCGTTAGTGGTGGCGACGGTCATGTAATTGGCCTGCGCCGCGCCCGCGTCGACACAGCCCGAGTTGATCGGGAATCCGCGCTGATCGTCGTTCAGCGTAGCGCCCGTGGTTGGATCGGTGGGCAGCAGCGAGGACGAGCCGGCACAATGAGTCGAGCTGGGTGAGAGCGGAAGAAACGTTTGCGTCGGTCCGCCCCAGTTCGCAAGCGAAGAAAGATTGACATTGGGATCGCCGACCACATTGCCATTCGAGCCGTTCAGCGGACACCCGGCGCCGCTGCAGTCCGTCGTGCCGGTCACGATGCTGTTGTTGACCGTCAGTGTGCCTCCCGTATCGCTGATGGAAACCCCGGGCGAGGCCGCATTGGTAACGAAGGTGCTGTCGCTCACGGCAAGTGTGGCACCGCTGTTGTTGTAAAGGGCTCCACCCGCACTGGCGCTGTTGGTGGCGAAGGTGCTGTTAATGATCTGGGTCGTGCTGTTGTTGTTGTAGTCCGCGCCGCCGTAGTTAGCGGTGTTGCCGGTGAATGTGCAGCCGACCACTGCGAGCGTGCCGCCGTTGTAAACCGCGCCGCCATTGCTGGCGGAATTGCCCTGAAACGTGTCGCCGCTCAGAGTCAGATTGCCCGAGTTGTAGATGGCGCCGCCGGAGTAACCACTGACGGCGGAGTTCCCCACGAATGCAGTGTTGGAGATCTGCACCGTGCCGGATGCAACAATCATCGCGCCGCCGTTGAGATAAGCGGCATCGTATCCCTGCGCGAAAGTCACTCCGGAGATCGCCACGGTGGCCGAGGTGGTGGCAATGCCGAAAGGCGTCACCGCGCTGCCGCCCGAGATGGTCAGCTGATTCTCGCCGGGGCCGGTGAGGGTGAGATTGGCGGTTGGGGAGATCACGATCGGGGTGCTGACCACGGTAATGGTTCCCGTTACTGCAAAGGTAATAGTGCTCCCGCTCGCGTCCGTGTTAGCCGCCTGAATGGCATCCCGCAGGGAACAATTGGCGCCTGAGCCATTGGCCGGGCAATTCGCCGCGACCCCGCTGGCATCATCCGTGGTCACGGTGACGGTATACGCATCCTGCGCGCTGGCCTGGGTGGCGAAAGTAAAGAATCCGCCTGCCACCAGCCAAACGAGAGCGGGCACGATCAGGGAGACAACGCGGGGAAACCGAAAACTACGGACGCAAACGTACGGCAATGCACGAACCATCGTGAACCTCACGCGAACCGAATCGTGCTCTGCCGGTTCCCGACTGGACGCACCGATGGTTACGGCGCAGCGAGGCGCAGTCCCCTTTGGGGTACGAAAAGTATCGGGCAAAACGATGAAACGAATGGAGCCCCGAGAACCCGGCAGAGTCATACCTCGCTACGGTGCGTTAGGAGAGCCGTGAGCAGAATGCTGACGGCAGCGCGCCGGCGCGAGAAAGTCTTAAAACAGTGCCTCTCAAATTACCGGCGAATCGGCTCCTGGTCAAGCACTCTTTCGAGTACCCTTTGGTGGCAAATTTTTGGCTGGTGAGTACCTTGGTGTGTATTGCCGATCTGTAACCGTACCTGTATCAGGAACCGCGAACCAATGCCTTGCCGGTGCTGGATTGTCCCGCACGCCGGGGTGCGGCCCAGGGTGGTGGTTCCGAAAGCAGCCCGGCTGCGAACGCAGCCGAGGAGGATGACTCTTTTGCAAGGACCCGGCAGAGCTCTCCGCTGGCCCTCCGGGAGTGTGTCCCGGGTGTCGGCAGGGGACCCCGACACTTGCATGGTCGGTCAATGCGGCTGGGGCTCGCAGAGGCTCATAAATCGGCCAAATTCTGCGTTTTCCACGTCGTTTGCCAGGGTACGGATTCCGGGCTAACCCAGATGGGTAAGTAACACGCAAATGTTATAGCGCAGGCTAAAGTGCCTGGGTAAGATCTCTCCATCACAAGCGCATTTCTACACATAGGCAATCCTATGTTGCGCAATAGAACCGCGGGCCCCGGGCGTTATCTCCATCAGGATAAGTACCTTGGACCCATTGAACGAAAGTAATGCGCTTGTAGCAATTGTGGTGACCGACGTGCTGTGCGCAGGGAGAACATTCGCCCAGTGGACAAACCTGCAGGCCAGGATATTGCTATAGCCCCGCCTGCCATCAGCTTCTCGTCCTAAATCCCCCCGGGCTCGCAATCTGCTGCGCTCCTGTTGCGCGCGGCCGGAGTAGTTGTGTGCATGTATGTTTCGCAGAGGTGGTTGATGCATTGCTCGTGTCTCGATAGCTCTACGGACTCGCGCCGCGCACACTGTGCTGCCTGTTTCGGCCCCGGGCCCTTTCCATCGCAGCCTGTCCCGCCTGTTTCGCGAGCGCGGCGCCGCATCGGCCCTGGATGGATCCTGGCGCTGTTCGCCGGCGTGCCGCTTCTTTCCGGTTGCGGAGGCCTGGCCGTGAATCGTGTCGTCTCCGGCTCGCTGGTGGTTTCGAGCACAGCGGTTGCATTCAGCGCAGTACCGGTGGGACAAACGGCCACCGCGACCGTCACCGTCAGCAATGGCGGCGGTGGGGCCATCACCATCTCCCAGGTCGGCGTAACGGGAACGTCGTTTTCCCTCGCAGGCCAGAGCGACCTTCCTGTCACGTTATCGCCCGGTGCGGGCTATACGATGACGGTGCAGTTCAAACCTGCATCGACGGGCACGGTGACGGGCAGCCTGGCAGTCGCCAGTGATGCCTCCAATGGCTCGGTCGCGACGGTCAGCCTCAATGGCACGGGAACGACAGCCGAAACGCCCGCCCCGCCGGCGCTCAGTTCCCTCACCTGCAATGCATCGTCGATCACCGGAGCCGGCAGCGATGTATGCACGCTGACGCTGTCAGGAGACGCACCCAGCGGGGGAACGGCCGTCAAGCTGACCAGCAGCGATGCCGCGCTTTCTGTGCCGGCCACGGTCACGGTTCCTGCGGACGCCACCAGTACCGGCTTCACGGCGACGGCCACGACCGTAAGCGCGGCGCAGAGCGCTACGCTCACCGCGACTTTGGACGGCAATTCGAAAACCTTCTCCGTTCAGCTCGATCCGGCACCACCTGCAGGCTCGGCGGCACTGACGGTAAGCGCATCGAGCCTCAGCTTTGGCGATGTCACGGTGAATACAACATCCGCCACGCAGAAGCTGACCCTGACCTCCTCGGGCACGGCTGCCCTGACTATCAGTACAGCAGCGCTGAAAGGCGCAGGCTTCAGCATGTCGGGCGCAAGCTTCCCCCTGACGCTCAATCCGAGCGACACTGCGACTCTGCAGGTCCAGTTCGATCCCACCACCGCCGGCGCGATCGCCGGGTCGTTGACGATCACCAGCGATGCCGCTGCGGGCACAAGCACAGTCGTCGACCTGAGCGGCACGGGCACAACGGCGCCAGGGACACTCAGCGGCTTGTCCTGCACCAGTGCGTCGCTGACTGGCGCTGCGACCGATGCCTGCACGGTCACGCTGACAGCGGCAGCCGGCAGCAGCGGGCTGACTGTGAACCTGGCCAGCAGCAACAGCGCGCTCACAGTACCATCCACAGCGACCGTGGCGGCCGGAGCAACCAGCGTGACGTTTAGCGCCGCCGCCTCGGCTGTCTCCTCAACGCAGACTGCGACCCTGACGGCAACGGCGGGCGGCAGCACGAAGACCTGCGCGGTGCAGCTGATGGCCGATGTCCCTGCGCTCACGCTGAGCACCACCAGTCTCAATTTCGGCAACGTGGTGGTGAACACTGTATCCGGTGCGCAAACCGTGACTATCACCTCGTCCGGCACAGCTCCGCTGACCGTCAGTGCGGCAGTCGTGACAGGGACGGGCTTCAGCATGTCAGGGGCAAGTTTTCCGGTGACGTTGAATCCGGGAGCAACGGCAACGGTGCAGGTTAAGTTCGATCCGGCCGCGGCGGGAGCAGCGACCGGAGCCCTGACCCTGAGCAGCAATGCGTCAACGGGGGCAACGGCCGTCGTGAGTCTGAGCGGGACAGGCGCGACCGCGCCGGGCGTGTTGAACGGACTGTCGTGCAGCAGCGGCTCGTTAACCGGAGCGGGCACCGATGCCTGCACGGTCACGCTGACGGCGGCAGCGGGCAGCAGCGGCCTGACCGTGAGCCTTGGCAGCAGCGACAGCGCTGTCACGGTACCGTCCTCGATCACCGTGCCGGCCGGTACCAGCAGCGCGGGATTCACTGCCACAGCTACGGCTGTCACGTCAACCCAGAACGCAACGCTGACGGCATCGGCGGGCGGCACGACGAAGACTTACGCGCTGCAACTGATCGCGCCTGCACCGGCGCTGACCCTCAGCACCAGCAGTCTCAGCTTCGGCAACGTGACGGTGAATACAACGGCGACACCACAAAGTTTGACTCTGACTTCATCGGGAAACGCGGCGCTGACCATCAGCACAGCAACGCTGACCGGCACGGGCTACAGCATGTCGGGATCGAGGTTCCCAGTGACACTGAATCCGGGAGATACCGCCACGCTGCAGATCAAGTTCGCTCCCACGGCGACAGGTGCAGTGAACGGAGCCCTGACTCTGAGCAGCAATGCCGTTGCAGGAGGAACCACCGTCGTGAGTTTGAGCGGCAACGGCACAGCGGCGGCTGGCGTGCTGAGCGGGATCTCCTGCAGCAACGGAACGCTGACCGGAGCGGCCACCGATGGCTGTACGGTGACGCTGACAGCACCCGCAGCGACTGGCGGTCTGGGCGTCAGCCTGTCCAGCAGCAACAGCGCCGTCACGATTCCAGCCACGCTGACGGTAGCAGCAGGCGCCACCAGCGCGGCCTTTACGGCAACGGCTTCCGCGGTTACGACCGCGCAGAGCGCGACGCTCACGGCAACCGCCGGTGGAATTACAAAGACGTACGGTTTGCAGCTGAACGCCGCCACACCCGCGCTGACCGCAGGCGCAGTCAGCGTGGCCTTCGGCAACGTGAATCTCAACACGCCGGCGACGCAGTCGGTGCTTCTCACTTCATCCGGCACCGCTGCGCTCACCATCAACAGCGCCACAGTGAGCGGAACCGGCTTCAGCCTGGCGGCGGCAACGCTGCCGGCCAATCTCAATCCAGGCAGTTCTTTAACGCTGCAGTTACAGTTCGATCCGACAGCTACGGGAGCAGTCAACGGCACATTAACCATTGTCAGCAATGCAACCACAAATGGTACTGTAGTCATCCCGCTAACGGGAACCGGTGCGTCCGGCACGAATTCGGTCGCGCTCACGTGGAACGCACCCAGCGGTTCGTCAGATGCAGTAGCAGGATATAATGTGTATCGTGCGCTCAGCGGCAGTTCGCTTTTTCAGCTGCTGAATTCGTCGGTGGTTGCTTCGACGACGTACACAGACAGCACGGTTCAAAGCGGTTCTTCCTATGACTACATAGTCGAAAGTGTGGATGGATCGGGTGTTGAAGGACTTCCGTCCAGTGTCGTTACCGTGGCTATTCCCTAGCGGGACTGTCTTACTTCATCTTGTCAGAAAGCCGGGCATCTGGCAGCACCGTTCACCCGGCTAAGGCCCTAACAAGAATTGCTAACTCCGCATGCGGTCTTATCTGTGGACCTGTAGCTCGATCCATGGCCGGAGCCCGATTGCGGAAGCGGTCCTCACCAGCTGCTCCAACAGGGCATCCGGAAAGAGAAACCGCTGAATGCCAACGGTGACGAAGGTTTTACCCCCCTGCAGGAAACCAGAAAACTGGCTGCAGGAGCGGGATACAATTCACACTGACCGGGAGGTATGAATGACTCGGCTCGATTTTAACTGGAGCTTCCTGAAAAGGTTAAGAGGCGGCAAACCCGCCATAGCAGTAGCCGGTACAGCGCTGTTGGGCTGTGCGGCGATTTGGTGCGTGAATCTCATCGCGCAGACCACCGGGGGACCCGGTAATCAGACGTACACGACAAACTTCCCATCATCGGAAGATCCGATCTCCCAGAGTTCCTCCTGGATCAACGGCGGGACCACGGGGCAGCAATGGAATAACGTGCAAACCGTCAGCAGCCCCTCCACCATGGCCCAGGGAGTGGGGCCGGCCAACGCCGAGTACTCGGATCCAACGGCGGTGCTTGCCGGTAACTGGGGTCCGAACCAGACCGTTACGGTGAATGTCTACAGTAACGGCGTCGAAGACAAGCCTTCCCAGGGCTACGACAAGGAAGTCGAGATCCGGCTGCGAACCACTGTCAAAGCCAATTCGATCACCGGCTATGAGATTAACTGCCGCACACCGAACGATTCTTACTCGTACATCCAGATCGTTCGCTGGAACGGCGGGCTGGGCAACTTTACCAGCCTGAACATCGAATACGGGGTTGGCTGCGGAAACGGCGACGTTTTCCGGGCAACGATCTCGGGCAGCACCATCACAGCCTACAAGAACGGCCAGCAGATTCTTACGGCCAATGACAGCACGTATACCAGCGGCAGTCCCGGAATCGGCTTTAACTTCGGCTGCGGAAGCGCATACAACCAGTTCGGGATCACCAACTTCACCGCAACCGATCATTCGGCTCCGGGCGCCAGCGGACCGCCTCCGCCGACCAATCCGTCAGGCAACCCCAACTAGGGTCAGTTGCTGAGATGTGCTGAGTACAGACCTGTCATCCTGAAGCAAAGTTTGGCCGATTTTGCGCCGGACTTTGCCGAAGGATCTGCGGTTGCTTCGTGCAGGCTGTGCCACAAACTTATCCTGACACCGTACTCGCGCTCCGGCCAGGATAGCCCACAAACAAAAACGGGCAGGTTCTCTCAGCGATGAGAGAGCCTGCCCGTTTTTATTTTTGTTCAGCGCGCTGTCAGCGTTTTGCCGGCGCGTATTTCTTCGCGATCACATAAGGAAGCAGCATCACCTCGCCGAGGAATGGCAGCGGATCTCTCCAGCTGAACACCGACTCCACGCGAGTGGCCCGCAGCGAGCGGAAGTAGGTTCCCAGATTCAGACTGCCATGCGCCATGTCTGACAGCGACGTGGGAATATCCGTCAGCAGCCGCAGCCATCCGACACCGGGCGGGGCGTGTACCGGTTCCACGGGAATTCCGAGGCGATCGGCATACAGAAGGTACGGAAAGTCCACGCCACAGCCGGAACCGATGGCATGAAATCCCCACGCGCGGGCATTCACATCGAGCAGCTTGTACTGACCATCGCGCGGATCCCGCTTGTATTCGATCTCGACCAGGCCATGGTAGTGGATCGCGCTCAGGAAGCGCTCTGATAATTCCTCAATCGCCGGCGACACAACGGTCTCCACGTAGGTCGCCGCCCGGCCAAATTCGCGCGGATGCTGGCGCAGCCGCCGCGCCATCAGGGTGCTGTGCGGCCGTCCGTTCCGCACAAACGCGCAGTACGAATACTGCTCGAGGCCATCGCCGGGAATAATCTCCTGGATCAGGATTTCTTCCGCTTTGATTTGCCGGGCTGCCTTCTCATACAGCTGACGCAGCTGCTCGGGAGTATCCGCGCGCCACGCCTTGGCGCCCGTAGCGTAGAAGAAGTTTTCCTTCACCGCAGGTTTGATGGCCAGCGGCAGCCGCGGATAGAGCGACGGCAGCTCATCCGCACTCTTGAGGTTGAAGGTCCTGGGACACGGAATATTCAGCGCTTCCGCCAGATCGTAGGTCTTCTTCTTATCCCACGCCCACTGCACGCTGTCCCACTCGCCGGTAGTGACGCTGAAGAATTCGGCCAGCTCCGCGCGATAGCGTGAGAACGCGGCGACCGTTTCATCGCGCGTTGCTATCAGCACCCAGTTGCGCAGATTGAAACGCCGTCCTACCTCCAGCACCGCATCGACGGTCTTCCTCTCGTCGAGAATGTTGTCGACCCGGACGACCTGCGTGGCATAACGCGACAAGCGCGAGATGCAGAATTGATCGTCCACAACGCAGACAGGAATGCCGTGCCGCCCGAGGCTGCGCGCCACCCCCAGACCGGGGTGGTCGCCTCCCACCACCAGCGCGCCCAGCAGCGCGCTCGGGGCGTGGACGGCGATCGGTTCCTGTATGCCGGATTTTTCCAGTGGGGCGACGGTGACCATGCGCTTAGCTGACTCCGTTTCTGCTGCCGTGACGGCGGAACCAGGAAGCCAGCTCCTTCGCTGCAAATTCCGTACCGGTGACGAAATACATCAGAGGCCCGAATTTCCGGGCTGCCGTCGCGCCCGTGAAGTGGAGGCCGGGAACCGAGGTGCAGAATCCTGCCGAGACGTCGGGATATCCGTCGAGCTGGCGGATCTCCCGGATCAGATCCGGGGCCAGAAATTTGTAGCGCGCAATGTCCACGCGATAGCCGGTGCCCATCAGCACGTGGTCCACGCGCCGCTCGGAGCCGTTATCGAGAATCAGCCGCACTTCCCCGTTCACTTCCTCGGCTGAGCGAATGCCGCGCCCGGTCGAGATCTTCACGCCATCCAGTCGTGGGATGAGCCACGGCGCCCCGGCCGAGCGCACCGCGCGCGTGCGGATACGGTCCTTCGGTCCCATGGGAAAGCGATACAGCAGCTTCGGATAGGCGACCAGACGGCTGATGCCGATGGGGCCGATGTCGTGCTTCGAGTACAGCGCCTTCGAGATGGGCCCCAGCTCATGTAGCCGCTTATGCATCCCAATCCAGCGCAGCGTCGGAATGCGCGCAATTACCTCCACGTCAGCTCCCGCTTCGTGGAGCAGCGCTGCGCATTCGAGGGCGCTTTGCCCGGCCCCGATCACCGCGACCCGCTTGCCCATCTCGCTGAACTTACGGCCCTCATAGCAGTGCGAGGCGCGAGCTGGAGAAAGGCCGGCCAGGACTTCGGGATTCTTGCGGAAGGGGCCGATACCTGCCGCGACGACAACTCGCTGGGCGCTGACCGTCTCGCCGTCTGCAAGGGTTAGCCGAAAATGCGAGTTTTCCCTGCGCACCTCCGCAACACCACGGCGATCCAGATCGCTGGCAGCCTGCTTCTGGAACCATTTGCCGTATTCGACGAAGGTCTGCCACGCCACGCGCTTCGCGGGTTTGGTGCCGCTGGCGGCCTCGTAGGCTTCGAGCGTGAACGATGCGCGCGGGTCGGAAATCGTCGATGCTTCGCGCGGCGAGCGCAGCAGCATGCCCGCCGGCATCCCGTTCGCCCAGAAGTCCATGGGTTCGCCGAAGACCCGCGTGTTGACGCCCGCTTCTCTTAAATGAGCCGCGGAGGATAGCCCGTAGGGCCCGGCACCGACAATTGCAACCTGGCAGTCGACTGATTGACTCATTTGCTTACGTTCCTTCTCGTGGTTGTGCAGGATAGGGCGCTCTGCGTACGAAACTCTCGACCCCTGCTGTATCTGTGCTGCGCTCACCCGCCGAGCGAAGCGAAACGGCCCGGCTGGGCTCCGGAAGATTGATTGGTTCGCCTCAGAAGCACACCGACCTGGCTCTCCATCGCAGGGGGCTGCTGCTCCGCTGGATCATCGGGAGTGAGGACGAGGCGCCCTTCGCGTTCGCAGGCCCACGCGAGACGGGCCCGTTCGCTGCCCTCGCCTTCGATGGTCCAGCCGTCGCGGGACTCCACCAGCCGCATCGCGGCTCGTTGCCGCCACCAGCGGTTGACCTCTGCCGGCGTGGAAGTCCAGACTCCCTTGTCCTCCCGCATCTGGGCAAGATACGCCAGCAGTTGCCGATAGACGGCCAGCTCTTTGGGAGTCATGGAGTAATCGGGATGAACGATGAAGCTCATCAGCCCGTGCTTCTTCAGGATGATATCGATCTGCTTCTTCCAGATATCGATCGAGTAATCATGCAGAATATGGAACAGCGTGTAGTCCTGAATGGCGGTGACCGGGATTTCCAGGATATGGCCGAGGAAGAACGGCATCACCGTGCAGCAACCGCCGCGTTGTGGATCGAGCCGCGCCACATTGGGAACCGACATGTCGTACGCGAAGTCCAGCGCGTCGTACCAGATCTGCTTGCGATATAACACCCCGGCTCGAAATCCCCGGGTGTTGAACTGCTTTCCGTACGCATTGATCTTCGTCGCCCGTTCCAGAAACTGCTTCCGGTCTTTATACAGATGCCCGTCGTGATTGAGGTCGTGGACAGCTACTTCAAAGCCGCGCCGGCAGATCGATGCAAGAAACTCTGAGCTGACTCCATACCGTTCTTCCGGCACGATCTGGAACGAGGCCTTCATTCCGTACGCGTCATCGACATCCATCAGGGCCGGACAAAGATTGCAGCCCATCTCCGTCTCGACGTCGTGGGTCATGATGGCGCAGGAGGATTTGCCCTCCGGCCAAAACCAGATGAAGGGAATGCGCTCCAGCCCGGCTGCTTTCAGGGACAGCAGCATCAGCTGTTCAAACAGGTTGTCAACAGAGCAATCGACAGGCCAGCGGGGGAAGGATATCTTCTCCCAGTTACGAAGATAGAATTTTTGTAAGTGCCTGCGCACGTGAACCGGCAATACCGGCCGCAGCAGGTAATACAGGAGTGATGTTACAGACCGCGGTCCGCTGCGCCAGTTCTCTACATAGGCTTCGCGGTAGAAATTTCCGGCGACCTCTGCAGGACTAAAGGGCAAATGAATGATGCCGTCCCGGATCGAGACATCCGCCAGTGCGTCATGGAGCGGCTGATCCGGATCCGAGGACAACTGTCCGTTGCCATAGCCGCCATAACACGTGGAGTCTCCCCCAAACCGGAAATACCCGCTCTGGGCAGCAATTTCCTCTTCCCATGCGAGACGCTCGTAACCATCCGGGCAGCGATAGAACTCAGTGAGACAAGCATTCATGCTGTTTTTCTCAAACACGCCCGAGAGGCGGGGGAACGCTCGGGAGAACACCAAAGTATAGTGACCCGCTCACTGCCCGCGTTTCACAATCAGCGGGGGTTCAGAGCGGGCCTCAGCCAGGGAGCGCGGGGACCTGTTCGAAAAACAATACACGGTATGAGCCATCGCCGTCATCAGTTTTTCACACAGACTGCGGACGATGGCAGAGGTAACTCGGCTAAGGAGCTACTACCTCGGCGGTCGGCGCTGTCCGCGTTCTCAGGCTGCGCAGCAACTGGAGGTAGAAGGAATTCTGCCCGCCGGCAAACAGCAGCAGGGCGGCATAGGCGCCGAAGAGCACCACACACTCCAGCCCCAGTCTGGGCACGGGCTTCAGCGAGCCAGCCAGCAGGCTTACGCCGAACGCCAGCGCCGCGGTCGGAATAATCGAAGCCAGCGGACGGGCGATGACGCGCAGGATATCCATGAACGTAAACACGGTTCCGTGGATACACCACAGGATCGCCGGAACCACCCACAGCACCATGATGGCGGAATAGGCCATCGCTACGCCTTTGGGACCATAGGGCAGACCAATGAAGTAGCTCGCAATCATCAGCGGCCCGATCACCAGCCCGATCTTCAGACCGCGAGCCACCAGACCCAGCGACGACAGCAGCCATCCCAGCGGGTTGGCAATGGCGAACACCAGAATGGTCGGCGCCAGCAAACGGAAGATCGGGGCGGCCGCGCCCCACTTGGCTCCCAGCAACACACGAACCATATCATCGGCGAAGAGCCCACAGGCTATGGTGATCGGCACAGTCAGCGCCAGCACCAGCGAATAGCCTTTCAGGAAATAGCTCTTCAGGCGGCGCGGATCATCCTGGACCCGCGACAGCGCCGCAAATGCTACTTCACCGACCGCCGAGTTCAGATTGTCCGTGGGGATGCGGATCACCTGATAGGCGCGGCCGTACAGGCCCAGAGCTTCCGCTCCCCAGAATCGCCCCAGCAGGACTTTGTCGAAGTTAGAGGCGATATAGACGACAAAGCTGTTCAGGGTAAGTGTGCCCCCGAACTTCATCATGGAGCGAAGCCCGATATTGCGGTGCGGAAGTCCCGGAATCCATCGCGTGGTCAGCCATAATCCAATCGTGGTCGCCAGCGGCAAACAGACGGTCATCGCAACCAGAGCCCAGTAGCCATAACCAGCGCGCGCGGCCCCGATTGCTATCGCGGTGCTGATAATCAGGGAGACCACATCGACCAGAGCCAGAGTAGAAAAACGCATCTGGCGCTGCAGGATGGCTGAATGCTGCACGCCCGCACCGTTGAACAGGAAGCCGACCGCCACGATGGCTGTAACCCACAGCAGCCGCGGCTCATGATAGAACCTGGCGACGATTGGCGCGCCGGCTGCGGTCATCACGGTCAGCACTGCGCCCGTCACCAGGTTGACCCACCACAGCGTGGAGCTCTGTTCTTCGCTCACGCTGGGCAGCTGGATCGCCGCTGCGGACAGCCCGAAGTCGCGAAAGAGGCTGAGGACGCCGGTAAATGCAGTGACCATTCCCAGCAGGCCAAAGTCGCGGGGCTCCAGCAATCGCGCCAGCACCATGACCGATCCGATGCGGAGGATGAAATTCGCCGCCAGCGCCGCGATCCTCGCGTAGCCGCCGCGGATCGTTTTCTCCTTAAGGTCCTTCATTCCCGAGTAGCCTGATCCTCACTGCCCGGGCGCTGCCAGGCTAAAACTCTTTCGCTATGCGTTGCAGGAGTCGGCAGTGACAGCCGGGCGGGACAGCGAAGCGTCCGCGGCGGTGCACTGCCTCCTGGGTGATCCTCAGAATTGCTGCGAGCTGGCGGAGCCGGGCCGCAGCAGATTGCGGGCGGCGACCAGCGGCCATGCAAGCCGAGCGAGACCGGGATTGAAAATCGGCAGCGTATCCAGCCGGCGCGACAGAGCCGATCGTCCCAGCGGACGCCGCAGCTTGCCATTCTTCAGCAGATACGTCGCATCGACCGTCCCAATACAGGTCTGCAGGCCGTACAACTCCTGGTTACGCTGTCCTTCCGGACTGACAAAGCAATCCTTTAAGCCGCCCTTGAGATGCGAATAATCGTGATTCTGGTGGATCGCCAGAAGATCCTGCGTGGCATCGATGACCGGAATCCCGCGCTGCAGCGCCGAGTAGATCATCCAGTTATCCCACCGGGCACGGCCCACCACAAAAGGCGGCACATCCATATAGAGACCCCGCGGAAAGGCGAAGTAGTCCATCGCTACCCAGCTGTCCAGCTTGCCCTTTTCCGTGGTGAAGCCGATGAGCTTCTCTTCCCACGCCGGCTGCCCGAAGTCCCACAGCGTCTCGAGGTCAACCAGAGTCCGTCGCCCGGTCATGATGAACTGAGGCTTCGCCGCCGCGACCGCCTGGAGCGCGCTGACAAACGAGCTGGTCAGCATGATATCGGCGTTCACATAGCAGCACAGCGGATTGACACTCATCCGCTGCGCTGCATGGAACATGGCGCTGATCAGCGGCGTGCCGTGTTCCGTACGCTCCACCGACGAGACGTGCGTCAGTCCCAGCTCCGCAGTAATTTCCGCAATTCCCTCTTCATTGCCGAAGATGATGATCTGCGGCTTCGGCCGAAGCAGGCTCCAGCTGCGGATCGCGTTGCGCTGAATAACGCCGGAATGTCCCCGGAAGGGCTTGGGTGTCGTAAAAATTGTAATCATTGGAAGACCTGTAATCAGGAGTAGCTGCTGCCTTAAACGAATCGCGGCTGCCATACTTCTCTGCTGGCAGCCGCCTGTGCCGGTGTGCGTGTGGTCGTCAGCTCCGGCGATGAATGTTGTATTTACTTTGCTGCGAGGGTGGCGGACTGCGCCGCCGTCACCTGTTCCGCGATCCAGCGATAGGTCTTCTCCATGCCCTCACGGAGAGTCGCAGACGGCGCCCAGCCCAGAACCTGCCGGATGAGCCGGTTGTCCGAATTGCGTCCACGTACGCCCAGCGCTCCCGGCACGTGCCGGATGCGCACCGGCTTGCCGGCGATATCCATCGCCAGTTCGGCCAGCTGATTAATCGTGACCATCTCCTCCGAACCGATATTCACCGGACCGGCGAAGTCCGATTCCATCAGACGGCGAATCCCCTCGACGCATTCATCGACGTACAGGAACGAACGAGTCTGCTTGCCGTCGCCCCAGATCTCCATTTCGCCGCCCGTCTCCGCCTCCGCCACTTTGCGGCAGATCGCCGCCGGCGCTTTTTCGCGGCCGCCGCACCAGGTGCCCTGGGGGCCAAAAATGTTGTGGAAGCGCGCGACATGCACGTCCGCGCCGTAGTTGCGCTGATAGGCAAAATACAGGCGCTCGCTGAACAGCTTCTCCCACCCATACTCGCTGTCAGGAGCGGCGGGATAGGCCGAATCTTCGGCGCAGTTCGGGTTGTCGGGATCGGTCTGGTTGTATGCGGGATAAATGCAGGCCGAAGAGGAATAGAAGTAGCGCCGGATTCCGGCTTCCCGCCCTTTGTCCAGGATGTTCAGGTTGATGGTCGCGGAGTTATGCATCACATCCGCGTCGTGCTCGCCCGAAAAGATATAGCCGGCGCCGCCCATATCGGCGGCCAGCTGGTAGACGTCCTCGATACCCGCCACCACGGACTCGACCAGATCGGGTTCGCGCAGATCGCCGATGATGAATTCATCGGCAGGACTGGTCGAAAACTCGTTGTGCTTGAGATCGACGCCACGAACCCAGTGCCCTTCCTTCTTCAGCCGCTTCACCAGATGACCGCCGATAAAGCCGCCCGCACCGCATACCAGAACTCGCTTCTGCATAGAACTGTCCACCTTTCCAGGTTGATTGCCTCTGTAGGGTTGCCGCCGCTCCGCCCTGCGTCGTAACCGTACTCAATATCCCTCTGCGGCGCCCAGGGTGCGCGGGGATCTCATCACCGGGCGCGCCTTAAGAAAAACGTCTCGCTACCCTTTCAAACGTGAGCTTCGGATTCAGCAGCAAATCCAGCCACTTCAGGCTAACGGCTTTTGCCAGCCTTGCCTTCTTTAAAGGATAACCAAGCTCGCTCAGCCTCCGCTGGTGATAGTTCCAGAACTTCTTCTCCCGGAAGTTCGCTGCCCCGATGGCCAGGAAGGTGTAGTACTCCTTCATCAGCTCGTCCAGCCGCTTCTCCAGCTCGTCCTGCGACAGATAAAGAGGACCGTAGGTAAGCAGATCCCCGATGTGCGATGGGAGATACGCGTTCATCTCCTTCGAGGTCGCCGTGACTGTAGCCTCATGCAGGCGTTCGTGCGAAAGCACCTGGTGCACAAAGCCGAAATCCGCATCGCGCAGGTGCTCGAAGCAGGCGCTCACATCGGCTTCCGCCGTCGGGTTGGGAAAGAACTCTTTGGCCGCCCTGACCAGATCCGACCGGTACATCAGGCAGGTCGGAGCGCCGAAGACCGACAGCGGCGTCAGCAGGTGCGCGCGGCAAATCTCACGGCCGGTCACAAAGTCCGTGGTGTACGGCAGGCCGGTGAAGCGCACATACCAGCGGCCGCCACCGCCGCTCAGCTGATAGGAGCCGACAATGCCGATCGAGGGATGCGCCTCGGCCAGCGCCACCATGCGCTCGATGCACTCCGGAAAGATCAGATCGTCGCCCGAAACCACTTTGCAGTACTTGCTCTCCGGCGACATCAGGCGAAACGCGGCATTGTGGTTCGCAATGATCGCCAGAAAGTCAGTGTTGTTGTGGACGCGGATGCGCTTGTCCTTCTTCGCGTACTCCTCGGCGATCTCGCGCGTGCTGTCCTTGCTGCAGTTGTTGACAATTGTGTATTCCCAGTTGGAATACGTCTGCGCCAGAACGCTTTCAATGCAGTCCGCGATGTGCGGACCGTTGTTATACGTCGGCGTCAGTATGCTGACCAGGGGTTGTTCGCGACCACTCATCTTCCGCTTTCTCCTATTCCGGCAGTTGTGAGGAGTGAGGGAGCGGCTTCCCTCACATGGGACTGCCGCAAAAACATTGCATCGAATTGATCCGCCAGCAATTGCCTGGACTCGGCCACTTTAGCGGCCATGCGCGCCCGGATCTCATCCTGGTTGGCGACCAGCCGGGCAAAGGTGCTGGTCAGCAGCTGCGCATCGCTCTTCCGGATGTCCAGACAATACTCCGACATTCCGAAATCGGCCATCAGCGTTGCCACCTTCGGATGGTGCGAGAGGGCCATCACCGGCTTGTTCAGCAGCTGTGCAAAGACCACGCCATGGAAGCGGCAGGTGACCACGAAATCCACCGCGGACATGGTGGCCACCAACTCTTCCGTGCTTTGAATCCGATAGGGCCGGATCCATCGCCGGTCCAGGCTGAGGCGGCTGGTTCTGCGTGTCAGCGCGGTGTGGAGATCGGCAATCGCCGGCAGATCGATCCGTATATCCGAGCTGAACAGCGCCAGCGGATGGTCCTGCTCGATAAGCTGCGATCCGAGCTCCGCCAGCTTCCCGATGAAGCCGTCGTAGACCTCCTGATCCTTTTCCCAATACACGCGGGGATCGCAATAGATCATCGGGCAGATGGCCACCACACTCCGGTCGGCCTGCTTCGCCTCAACCGGCATGGCAGAGAGGTCGAGAGCGTAGACGTTATCGGGCAGAACTTCGCTCGGTCCGCTGAATCCGCACTCCCGCACCAGCGCCTGCGACTTGTGATCGCGAAACGAGGTGTAATCCGACAGCCGCAGCGCATAACGGATAAAGCGCCGGCTCAGCGGGTTCTGCAGCGGTCCCGCGCCCACGTTCAAAAAGCAGCAGCGGGCGCCGGCCAGTTTCGCCAGCACCACCCACTTCAGCAGCGTGTAAGGAAAGCTCCACGCGCCGCCCCAGGAGTCGAGCAGCTGGCCCCCGCCACAGATGACCAGCAGGTCCAGCTTCCGGGCGATGCGGAAGGACTTGAGTAGAAACCGAAGCTCGTCGATCAGAGCCTTCGGACGTCTCACCAGGAGATTATTGATGCCTCGCAGCAAGCCCAGCAGGCGCGGATACTTCCCGAGCTGGGTCTTGAGTCGGGTCTTCGCACCCGGGTTGCGCTCAGTGTTCGCCTCCGGTGTTGCCGGCGGCGGAGGCACCTTCGAGTCGCGGCGAATCGCATACGAGGTAATCCCGTGCCGATGGAAGGTGTCGAACGGGTTCAGGCATAATGCCAGGAACTCCGCATCCGGACAGCGGCTCCGAATGTTCGACAGCACGGCCGTCAGGGTCGCGTCATCGCCGAGATTGCCGTGGCCTAAGTGATCCAGCAGGCCAATGGTTCGTAATACCTGAGCCACTCGATTCAGTCCTTGGTTGCCGTAAACAGTCTGATTGCCGTTAGTCGGCGCGGCCTGCACTGAGCACACCCGCGCCTCATGAAGATTGCATCATCCGGCAACGGCCAGGGTAGACAGCGCGCGTTCCGCCGCTCCCTCGCCGCTGATGAAGCTCTCATCGGTCCACATATAGCCCCAGTCGCCATAGCGTCCGCAATAGGCAATCCCCAGCTCATCCAGATAGCCGTGAACTGTCTTGAGCGCGGACGCGCGATCGAGGTCGAAGATGATGTTGGCGTAGCGCAGCAGCATGGCCGCGCTGGACAGAACCTGATCGTCCTCGCGCAGGATGCCGCAGCGCCGCAGATCCCGGATCACCGGCTCGATGCAGTCTTCGGGCGATCCGGTGAGCGGTTTGTATTTCTCCGAGAAGTACACTTCAGCCTGAATATTGCCGGTTCCGTCGGGGGCGTTGGTCGCCGAAAGCATGTGCGGAAAGCCCAGCCGCGTAAAGCAGATGTCCTCGTCGTAGAAGTACGTCATATGCGCCTTCGACAGGTCGGCCCGGTTCACGCCGATGTTGACCAGCACGCAGGTGGAGCAGGCCAGCCGCTTTGAAGCCTCGACCACCTCGGCCGGTGCGCCGTGGATCATCCGGATCATGTCGGGCAGCGCCACCGACGAAACCAGTCCGTCGTATTGCGTGGTATGCCCGTTCGAGAACGTGAGCAGCCGTTCCTTAGGATCGATCGAAACCAGCTGATGGTTGAGGCGCAGGTTCCCCATGGGCAGGAACTTCCGCAGGTACGAGATGAACCCACCCTGGGTGGGATAGCGGAAGTGGGTGATGTAGTGCACGTGCGGCGCAGCCGGCGAGATAGCCCCGCGCAGCACTTCTTCCAGCGTGGGCCGGTAGATGCGCGGCCCCAGCCAGTCGGTGCTCATGTTATCGGCCGTCGTGGTGTGGTACTTACGCGTGTATTGCATCGGGAACAGCTCGGCAAAGCTCTTCCCCAGGCTCGCGTACAGCCAGTCGGCATAGTTATGGATAGGACGCTCCGGCCCCTGGCTTTCTTCGACAAAGTCCTTGATAACTTTAATAACAACATCTTCCGGCAGCCCATGCAGGTGGACCTGCACCGGATGCTGGGGCCAGTAACCGCGCCAGTAATTGTTCAGATAAATCTGGAGGGTCTCGTACTTCTGCTCGACGCTGTCGGCAAACAGCTCCTGGATCCTCGTATCTTTGGTGAAGGAGATATGCGGCCCGATGTCAAACAGGAACCCGCTATCGTTGCGGAACGACGCGGTGTGCCCTCCGTAGTATGAATTCTTGTCATACATGACGGGTGTGACACCTTCGGTGTGAAGCCGGTGGGCGGCTCCAAATCCGGCCATTCCCGATCCCAGAACAACGATATTCGGCATGCAGAGAGCTCCTTCGATTGGCTCGTATTTAGTTAGAAAGAGAGAACCGGTACTGCGGAACCACTGAGACGTTCCTCGTAGCGCTCGATCTGCGAGTGCGTAACCGCCCGCAGATCCGATCCCGCATGGAAGGCGCGATACCACTCCACGATCCATTCCAGCGCGTCGCCAAGAGGCACTACGGGAGACCAGTTCAGTGCGGCTCGTGCCTTTGAGGTATCCAGCTTGAGAAAATTCGCTTCGCGCGGATGTGCCGCGGGGTCCAGATCCCAGGCAGCATCGGCGCCCCACAGACTCACCATCCGATCGGCGATCCACGAGACCGGCTTCGCATCGGCTTCCGCCGGACCGAAGTTCCATCCCGATGCAAAGCGGGAGGGGTCTTCCGTCAGCCGCTCGGCCAGCGTCAGATAGCCGCGCAGCGGCTCCAGAACAAACTGCCAGGGCCGAATAGCCAGCGGATTGCGAATTAAACACGGCCAGCCGGCGAGAAACGCCCGCACCAGATCGGGGATCAACTGATCGCTGGTCCAGTCTCCGCCGCCAATCGCATTGCCGGCGCGGGCGCTGGCCAGCGCCACACCATGGCTTTCAATCGAAGCCGGTGGAAAGTACGACTCCCGAAAAGCCGTGGTCACCAGCTCGGCGCAGCCTTTGGAATTCGAGTAAGGATCGCGGCCGCCCATCGGCTCGTTCTCGCGATAGCCCCACACCCACTCCTGATTGGCATAGCATTTGTCGCTGGTGACGTTGACGAAGACGCAGCGATGTTTCAGCTGCCGCACCGCCTCCAGCAGATTGACCGTGCCCATCACGTTGGAGGAGTAAGTCTCGACCGGATCTTCATATCCGCGGCGCACCACCGACTGCGCGGCCATGTGGATGATGACATCCGGACGGCATTCGGCCACCACATCCTTCAGGCGTGCGTAGTCGCGGACATCGGCGAAGACGGACCGAACCACGCGATCGACCCTGGCCAGCTCAAACAGGCTCGGGGTAGTGGGAGGTTCGAGCGCATAACCCGTGACATGAGCGCCCAGCGCATCGAGCCAAAGCGAGAGCCAGCTCCCCTTGAAGCCGGTATGCCCGGTCACGAACACATTCCGGCCATTCCAGAAAGAACGATCAGGCATGGTCGCTCCTCTTCCGGACCGCGGGCCCATCAACGCAAGGGCACAGGCTTGCCGTGTCGAACCGTATAGCTTTGTTGAAACCTGCGAGCATTATCCCGCCCTTCCCGCAAGCGCTGGTTCCTGCATCGCGAGATCCGTCGCTGGGCCACCCTGCGGCCATCTGCGCTGTTGCTCGTTCCACAGAGTCTCCACCAGACCCGGCGAGGGCGAATTCACGTCAGCAAAAGTAATGACGGCATCCTTTGCAACGTCCCGCTGCAGCACCCGCCCGGCCGAAAGGCCGATAGGCAAAGCGTCAACGGCACGCGCATTCTTCGCGTTTTCGATCAGGCCGTAGGAGCAGAAGCCGCCCACGCCATCCAGCGTCTCGCCCGCCTTCAGATCCCGCTTAGCCACCGCAACCACTTCACAGACCGGTCCGCCAATCGGAGCTACCGTCGCATCGCGATGCACGAAGGCTCGCCCGATCGTTGACATAATCTGCAGATGGGGTAAGTGGAAGGGCGTATAGAAGACATAGAAAGGACCGTCGCCGATCTTGTAATAACCAAGCTGTGTACGTTTCAGCGGCGACTCCTCATAGATGATCACGAATGCGCCGGTATGCGGAGCAGCGCCCAGAGCATAATCCACCAGACCGGTACTCAGCATTTGATCCGCAGGCAGTAAGTTCGCCATCTCGCGCACATATTTACACGCCGGCCCGTACATACCGCGGCGTCCCGCATGGAAGCCGGTCGCATTCGCCAGCACCGTCGTCTCCATCGACAGCTTGGTTGCGTCGGCGAAGGATGTCACCTTCCGCGCATCCTGATCGTTCCTGGCGGCAAACTCACGCTGGGTCTCGGGATTGCGGTAATAGTCAACCATGCCCTTCAGATTGCCGGCAGCCACAGGACGCAGCCCCAGCGAGCGAAGATAGCGCAGCAGGGTCATCGCCACCCCCGGCTCATCGCCGTCGGTATGCGTCAGGACCACGCCGGCCCGATCGGCTTTGGCCTTCAGAATCGGCCCGATCAGCGAGTCCAGCTCCGCATTCACCAGCACCACATGCTTGCCGTGATCGAATGCGTCGAGCGCCACGCGCGCGCCTGGCTCGATCGAGCCGGTGACTTCGACGATCAGATCGATCGCATCGCAGGCCGTGAGCACCGAAGGATCGTCGGTCAGAACCGGAGTTCCACCCGCAATCGCATCTTCGGCCGCCGCCGCGGAGGTCGCTGTTTTCCACGAGGTGATTCCGGCTTCCAGAAACGCCCGCTCTCCATGCGACGCTGTCCGGTTGGCGATGCCCGCCAGACGAATTCCGGGAACCGGCGTTCCCATCTGCAGCGCAATCGCACGGCCAGTGGCGCCGGCGCCAATCATTCCGACGCGGATCGGGCGGCCGGTCTCTTCACGCTCTCTGAGCGCTGTATCAACATTCATGTTTTGCTCCAGTAGCTCCTTCAGTGATACTGCCCTTCGACCTGTGATCGCAAGATAAATTTGATCGGCAACCGTGTCATTAGCCCGCCCAGGTTCTACAGGTCTGGAACTTCCGAGCTATTGACAAATTCGGTCGCGATCAAAGCACCAGCTTGCGGCAATAAAAGGCTTCGGCATATCCGCTGGGTGCGTTGCACTCCATCCCGCGCAGCCGCAGCAGCGAACGAAATGTTTCCGGTTCGAACCACCTTTTGGCGTGCTGCGAAGTGAATGCACGCGTCAGGTACTCGATCTTCCTTTCGCAATCCTCGGCTTCCAGCGGCACGAATACGCCGGGCTGCCCAAGGTCGCCGTCATACTTGGGGATTTCGTATTCCAGAATCCAGTGATCGCGGAAGGTATTCCATGCGAGCTCCCCGAGAAGGCGATGATCCTGATGCGAATCTCTCCGGCTCGTAGTCAGGATCAGATCCGGCGAGACCTCCTGCTTCAGCTCTTCGAAGACCGCTTTCACCTCCGCTCCGACATAGGGGAGAAAGCCGTCCCTGAACTCCCTGAGCCGTGGACCGCCGCAGATCGCCGAGCCGCCGAACAACTCCGCGGCAAGACGGGCTTCATCGGCCCGTACGCCGGCCGCGCTGAACACCACCCAGTACAGACGGCAGCCCGGATAATCCCGCTGCAGCCGCAGAATCGTTCCACCGCACCCGATCTCGATATCGTCCGAATGGGCTCCCACGCACAGGATGGTCGGGGGAGTTGCCGGGTCAAGCCGGAGCCCTAAACTGCGCATAGTTGTCCATTGAGCGCAGCTTCTTTGGCGTGGCCATTTCCATTGGTCTTCCAGATCTCCCAGGGCGCCTGACCACTGGCCCACAGGCTGTCGAGCTGCTGCTTGTCCTTGAAGGTATCCATGCTCGCCCAGAAGCCGTCATAGGTGTAGCCAATCAGCTGCCGCTCGTTCACCAGCCGCTGGAAGGGCTCGGCCACCAGTTCCTCTTTCTCGCGAATGTAATCGAAGATCTTCTTCTTGAAGATGAAGAAGCCTCCGTTGATCCGCAGATCGCCGCTGTTAATGGCATGGACGCCGGAGACCAGACTGGCCGGACCGTCCGACAACGACACCAGATGGTAGCTCAGATTGGGACGCACGCAGAGGAAGCTGGCGATCTTATCGTGGCGATGGAAGTGCTCCAGCTGCAGTGGCAGCGGCAGGTCGCTCAAGCCGTCACTGTAGTTGGCGAAGAATTCCTCTTCCCCTTCCAGGTAAGGCTCCACGGCCTTCAGGCGCTGCCCGATGTTCGAGTTAATGCCGGTATCCGCGAAGGTAATCCGCCAGTCGTGGATGTCGCTGTTGAATAACTCGAGCTTCTTTCCGCCGCCCGACAACACGAAGTCGTTGGACGCGCATTCGTTGTAGTCCAGGAAGTAATTCTTCACGGCATCGGCGCGATGCCCGAGGCACAGAATGAAATCTTTGTGCCCGTAGTGGGCATAGTACTTCATCACCTGCCACAGGATCGGCCGATAGCCAATCGTCACCATCGGTTTCGGAATCGTCTCCGAGTAATCGCGAAGACGCATGCCTAAACCGCCGCAGAATAATACGACTTTCATGGTCTCTCCTTGAGTGTGCTGCTCACACGCGCACTGCCTGAACTTTTTACCTATGCTTCCACCAGCGGCCAACTGCGATCCTGGTCCGAGATCACCGAGGCGGGCAATGGCCACTCAACCCCGAACGCCGGATCGTCAAAGCGAACCCCGGTGGCTGCCCCGGGGAGATAAAACGCCGAGGTCATGTAATACATCTCGGTGTCATCCACCAGCGTCTGATAACCATGCGCACAGTGCTCCGGAACGTACAGCATTCGCCCGTTCTCTGCGCTGAGTTCGACGCCATACCATTTGCGATAAGTCGGCGATTCCGGTCTCAGATCCACGACCACGTCGAACATAAGTCCCTTCGTGCAGCGGACTAACTTGGCTTCCGGGGCCGGATCGCGCTGGAAATGCATGCCGCGCACCGTTCCCTTTTGCCGGCTGTATCCCATGTTGGCCTGCACCGGAACGAACGTGAGGCCATTCTCTGAAAACTCGCGGGAACACCAGGCCCGCATGAATCGCCCCCGCTCATCCGCGTGTGGCGTTGGATCGATAACTTTGGCGCCTCTTACATCCGTTTCGTGGAAAAGCACGCACCCACCCTTCGTGACTTATAGTTATTGCCCGTTGCCGATCTGGAATGCCGACGCATAGCGTGTTTGCCAGCCGGAAAGATCGTGGCGGAAGGGCTCGAGCGTCCAGTACTCCATCGGCCAGTTGGCGGTCAGCGAGGCGTCACCTTCATGAACGTCCTGTATCAGGTCGAGTACAGGCCGCCAGTGGAGCGCGTGCGCCACTTTGGCTCGGACATCGAGGTCGATGCCGGTCACGAACAGGTATCCGCCGGGCGCCACCAGCCGTGCAATATTTCGCAGACAACCTTCAGCAATACCCGGGGTCATGTGGCAGAGAAAGCGATTCGCGACGACAAGATCCTGGGGCCCCAGCTGCCGAGCGAGATCGGGATCGCCGGCATCGCCGGCCATCCACGTGATTCCTTCCCGCAGCCATGGCCGAATGGTTGCCCATTCACCTTCGACGGTACACATCTCCTCCAGTTCGGCTGCGGTCACGCGCTCAAAGATCGGCGCTCCCTGATCCCTGCGCGTATTTCGCATCAGATCGTCGTGCCGTGTCGTGTCCGCGCCGTCTTCTTCTGTGGCCACGAGCGCGGTACGTGAATACACGCCTTTGCGGGCGAACTCGACAATCTCTTCCGCGATATCGACCGCGTGGATGCGCAGTTGCAGGTCCGGCCGCGCGGTGCGGATGGCCCACGCGATGGAGTAAACCTCCGCGCCCTTGCTGCAGGCCAGCACTGTGATATTCACGGTCGCGCCGCGAGGACGGCCGTCGAGCAGGCGGCAGATCAGCTCCAGTTCGGGCCGGTTGCGAAGGAAAAAAGTCGCAACGTATTGCCGCCGGTCGGAAAGTTTGGACACGGTCGCATGGACGTGCCGGCCAAGGGCATGGCCCGCCAAGGTCGTGCGCAGCGCGTTGGGCAGATGCGTCCATATGCGCACGATCTGGAGCATGTAGAAGTGCAGCAGCCTGCGGCGGACGCCGGTGATCTCCGGGTCCGCAATCGGCCCGTGCTCATCCTGCTGCGCAGACACCTGCGGCGATTCGAGAACTGCAGTGGCTCTGCTCAGTGTTTCGGTATCGGATGGCATATTCGGTATCGTTCGCGCTTTCCCTTTGATTTTTATGCGCCGTTCTGGGCGTAGATGAACTCTCGTTCCATGGCCAGGGCCTGATCGTATTGTTCTTCCGGTTCGTACACGATCACATCGCTGCCGCGGGTCGAGAAGGAAAACGGAACGCAGAGCAGCTTCTTCAGGCGTATCCGCAGGCTTCGCCGATGTTCCGGCGGAATGAAGAAGAGCATGAATCCACCGCCGCCGGCGCCCAGCAACTTGCCGCCAGTCGCCCCGGCGCTGAGACCGGCCTCGTAAATCTCATCGATGGCGCTGTTCGAGATCTTCTGCGTCAGACCGCGCTTGATCTTCCATCCCTCGTGCAGCAGCTGACCGAACTCCCGCAGCGGGCAATTCTCGTTCCTCACCAAAGCCTCGGCTTCATCGACGAACTGCAGCATGGTCCGCAGTTCCTTCTCTTTGGTGGGAGTTACTCGTAACTGCTCCTGCGCGATTTCCGAGGCGGTACGCGAAAAGCCGGTGAAATAGAGGGCCAGATGCTGCTCAAGATCGTTAACGCGTTGTTGAGAGAGCAGCATCCGCTTCACTTCGATGGAGCCGTCCTCGTGGAAATTGATGCGATTGAAGCCACCGTACGCGGCGCTCACCTGATCCTGCGCGCCGACCGCTTCAGCCAGCAGATCCTGCTCGATGTGGATCGCTTCGGCGGCCAGTGTGTGCTTGTCGCGCATCTGATTCCGCAGTGCGTAGAGCGCCAGCAGCAGGCCCACGGTAAACGCGGAGCTGGTGCCCAGCCCGGCTCGCGCCGGCAAGTCGGCTACGTGGTGAACCTCGATGCCTTCTTCCATCCCCAGGTACTGCAGGCAGCCGCGCACGGCAGGGTGCTGAATCGCGCCGTTGCTACTGACATTCTCGACTTTGGAATACGAAACGCGGCTGTGATAGTCGAAGAAAGGTGGCAGCCGGCGGCACGTAATGTAGCAGCACTTATCGATGGTGGTGGAGAGAACGGCTCCCCCGTGCTGCCGATACCAAACCGGATAATCCGTGCCGCCGCCGAAGAAAGAGATGCGTAGCGGAGTCTTCGTGATAACCATGGACATTCACTCGCTTGTGGCAGGTTGTTGCCTGCCGTTTTGGATTTTGTATCGATGCAGACTGCGCGTACCTGAAAACGCGCTCGGATCTGAATTACTTTGCTGCCAACAGGTCTGCGTACACGCGGAGGGTTGTGTCGCTGACCGCCTGCCAGGAGTTGCGGCTCGCCACGAAGGCGCGAATATCGGCTCTCCGCTCATCCAGGCTTCTGTACAGATCGCTTGCGAAGTAGCGGCTGATTGTTTCTGCCAAATCCGCGACATCGTTTGGCCTGCAGACAAACCCCGTTTCGCCTTCGACGATGTCGTCGCTCAGCGAGCCAACGTTTGTCGCAATCACAGGCAGCCCGAAGCTGTATCCCAGAAAGAGCACGCCACTCTGGAAGATTGACGTATACGGCAGCACCACCACGTCCGCCGCTTTGAAGAAGAGTTCCGTCTCCTCATCGCGAATATAGCGCGCTTCCCGAATCACCTGATCGCGAAATGGCTGCGTGTCGATATTCCGGCAGAGCTCCTGCCAGTATTCGAAGGTGTCCTTTTTAGGCTCGCCCGCGATGATCAGGCGATAACTCCGATCCTGCGCCGCCAGTTGCGCAAAGGCGTCGATCAGGTGGTGCAGCCCCTTATATTGCCGAAGGCGGCCAAAGAACAGGATGGCCTTATCGCCATCTTTCAGGCCCAGCCGCTGTCTGGCCTCCGCCGTGGTCAGTTCGGTGTCGGGCACCGAGTTATTCACGC
The DNA here is from genome assembly GCA_963825195.1 of uncultured Acidobacteriota bacterium. Taxonomy (GTDB): domain Bacteria; phylum Acidobacteriota; class Terriglobia; order Terriglobales; family Acidobacteriaceae; genus Palsa-343. Next base: position 785,784 of record CAWGSD010000001.1, on the reverse strand, counting down.
CGAAGGGAATGGTTGTCACCGCGTCGCTGTTTACACCGAACTGCTTCACTAACTCCGCCTTCATGGTGTCGGTGTGCACGAAGATGTGATCGGTCAGCCGGTACTGCATCTTCAGAGAAAGATGATTGAGGACCGATTCATTGCCGTCCCGGGTTGCGGCATTTACGTTGTGCGCGGTCAGTACCACTTTCTTGCCCAGCAGCTTGTAATACAGCATCAGGACCGTTCGATCGAAAAGCTCGAACTTATAGTTCCAGAGGATATGGAAGATCTTCGGCCGCGCCGTCAGCGAGTAACCCATCAGGCGTGCATACACGGCGAGGTGAAACAGCAGTTTCTTCGCGAACCCCTTCACGCGCCGCAGATCGCCGTGCAGATTGCGAAACGTCACCGACGTCAACCGGCGGATTTCCGCGCAGTCCAGTTCCGTCCCCCCGATCACGTCCACCAGCGCGCCTCGCGAACCCAGCGCAACGGTGATGCCGAAGGCGTAGGGCCGGTCGATCCCCCCGGTCATCAGCGTGACCGCGGTCGCGGAAGCGGGCGTGCGTTCACGCCCCACCGCAACCACTGGCTCTGCGGCCCGATCGGGAGTCTGCACGTCCGTCGGCATGATCAGAACACTTTCTCCCAGTGCCGGATCATCGAGGTCAACGTGTCTTCCAGCGTCTGCAGGGGCTTCCATCCAGTATCGCGGCGGATCTTGTCGGCATTGCCGAAGATGATCTTTTCATCCGACGGCCGCATCAGGCGCTCCACCGGCCGCACCTCAGCCTTTATTCCAGCCAGGCGAATCGCGGTGCGCAGAATCTCGTCGATGGTGTGCGTCCCCGTGGCGCACAGGTTGTAAACCTCGCCACGCTTGCCTTTCATCGCGGCCAGATAGAACCCACGCACCGTATCCTGCACATCGAGAAACGCACGCCGCGGCTTGAGATTGCCGACTTCGATCACCGGCTCCTGCAGACCCTTCTTGATTCTGACGATCTGCCGCACAAAATCCGAAGGCGCGTCGCTGGTTTTGCCCGGTCCGGTGGTATTGAAGAGGCGCAGATTGACTGCGGGAATCTGATAGTCCAGGAAATACTCACGCGCCAGCAGGTCGAGACACACTTTGCTGATCCCGTAGGGATGGAGCGGGTGCAGCGGCTGGTCTTCCTTTACCGGAATCGCCGAGGCCGGTACGTGTCCGTATTCCGCGCTGGAGCAGGCCGAAACGACCACCGGCGGCCGCTTGCAGTGGCGGATGGCCTCGAACACATGCAGGGAGCCCATGATGTTCGACTCAAACGTCTCTACCGGATCGGCCCACGACACCGTGGGCAGACTCTGCGCACCTAAGTGAAAGACATGGGTTGGTTCATATTTGGCGAACAGCTGTTCGATCCGCTGTCCGTTCCGCAGATCGCACTGTTCAAAATGCAGCCCCGGTACTTCCGGCAGCGCATCCGACTTATGCAGCCGATAGGCTCCTACAACGTTCCACCGCTGTTTATGAAGAAACTGAACTAGGTGAGAGCCGATAAATCCTTCCGCTCCCGTAACCAAAGCCGTTCTAGGCATTCAAACTCCAGATCAAGAGAAATAACTGCAGAGCCGTCAGGCTCAGGAACCATCTTAAATAGTGAACCTATAATTCAGCCCTGACTTATACAGTGCGCAACGCGGAGGAAGGCCGGTTCGACAGGCGGTACAGGGCCTTGTCCCAGGAGCGCACCACCGACCACTTCCAGCGCGGCAGCATCAGCTGCGCCTTCCGTCCTGCCTGCAATCCGAAAAGCGAAGCGATCCACGAATATTTCCAGGAGAGCTGTGGCATATTCAGCGAGCCGCCCAGCTCCTGCGCCACGGCTTCCATCTGTGCGATCAGGTCGGGCCGCTCCGGATAGAAGAAGACCAGCCAGTTATGCATGTAGGTGATGCAGGCGGCGCGGGTACGCGGCGAATCTTCGAGCGAGCGCAGATAGGCGATATGCAGTTTCATGGAATGCCACTGCGCGTCTCGCTTGCGGTCGGAGTTGCCGATGTGGCTCAGGCTCCCCGCGCCGGCGGCACGGTAGTACACGCGGGCGTCAGGAACGAAGCGAACCCCGCTGCTCGCCATCAGCACACGACAGAAATACTCGCCGTCGTCATCGCCCAGCAGGCTGGTATTCCACGGCCCCGCGGCTTCCGTCAATTCACGGCTCACCAGCCAGGTCGCCGTCTGCATGTGAAGATTCATGCTCATCTTGCGCAGCAGCCATTCGGTTCTGGTCAGGTTGCACCATAGCGGCGTGGGGACAAAGCGCGCCCGATAATACCGATAGAGGAAGCTGCTCCATCCGGACGAGAGCAGGATGCGCTTGTCGCCCGCCTCTTCCGCCGCTTCCATCTGCCGGGTAATCTTGTCGGGCGAGAGCAGATCGTCCGCGTCCAGCCACTGAATGTAGTCGCCGGTTGAAAGCTGATACGCTGCGTTGCGCGTGGCAGCCGCTCCCCGGTTGCTGTGGGTCACCACCCGCACGCCGTCCGCCTCAAACTGCTGGGCAACGCGCAGCGTCTCATCCTTCGAACCATCGTCCACTACGATGATCTCTTTGTTGGGCCAGCTTTGGCCCACCGCAGAACGCAGGGTGTCGGTGATCCATCGCTCCGCGTTGTACGCCGGAATCAGTATCGATACCAGTGGCTTCATGGTCAGGGTCTCGCTATGTCGGTCTGCAGGGCGCGCTCGCCGCCGGATTTGCTGAAGGCGCATTCATACGCGGAGAGCAGATTGGCAACTGAATAATCCCACGCCAGTTCCTTCTGCACGCGCCTGCGCCCAAACTCGCCCATCCTGTCGCGCTCTTCCGGATGATCCAGCAGCCAGAGAACCTTGGCCGCGAAGTCCCCTACGCGATCCTCGACATTGCAGTAGAGTGAGGACTCCTGCGCGCTGAAGCGGCCCTCTTTCAGATCGAACTGCACAATCGGCTTGCCCAGCGCCATGTACTCCATGATTTTGATCATGGTGGAGAGATCATTCATCTCGCAGGGCCGGTCAGGATTGACGCACACATCCGCGGTCGAAAGCACGTCTAGCAGATCGGCGTCGGGAACTCTTCCCGTGAAGTTGAACATATCGTCGAGCTTCTTCTCCGCAATCAGCTTGCGCAGCTTGGCCAGCTCCGGGCCGCCGCCCACGCAGGTGAAGTGGACGTCGTTCCGTCCCAGGCTGCGGATATGTGCCGCCACGTCGATCAGGATATCCAGCCCTTCCTGGAAGTTCATGGTGCCCACGTAGCCGACCAGATACTTCTTGCCGTACTTCAGCGCCGGTTTGGGCGGGACCGGCTTGAAGGTAGCCAGATCCGGGCCGTTGCGCACCACAAATACATGCCGGGGATCGAGGCCGCCGCGGCCTACAGCGATCTTTTTATAGCTGTCGTTGGTGGAGATCACCACGTCGCTGAAGAAGAAAGTCAGCCTTTCCAGGACTACCTGGATCTTATAGAACAGATCCTTCCGTTCGTACTTGGAGTAATACAGTTCGGGATTAACGTCATGATGATCGAAGATGTACTTAACACCGAGCAGCTTGAATGGAAGAGCCACCAGAAAGATGTTATCGGGCGGGTTGCAGCCCTGGATCACCTTAAAGCCGTGCTTCAGGAAAATTCTCCACGCGTACAGAAACTCCCAGAAGAGAGCGCTGGAATATTCCCACACATAGCCAAGCGGGCTGCTGCCCTCGTGCGGGCTCGGATGGCGATAGATGTGAATACCCGCCAGCTGTTCATAGCCCTTCTCGTACCCCTTGCCTCTGGGGCACAACACTGTCACCTCATAGCCGGATGCGCGCAGAGCAAGCGCTTCTTTCCACACCCGCGCGTCAAAAGGAACCGGCAGATTTTCGACGATAATCAGAACTTTGCGATTCACGCCAGCCTCACCTTCGGAGAGAGTTGCTGACAAAGGCCCGCCAGCGCGCACAGCATCGTCGCCTGTCCCCAGTGCAGGGTGGCCGTCTTGTTCACCAGCCAGGAGTTATAGCGGCGATAGTAGAAGTGGCCGTCGGCGTCCTGCATATTGCGAATGGTCCAGAGGGCTACCCTGGCAGCCAGCAGCAGGCTCTGCGGATCCCGATCGCGGAAGTACACGAGGGTATCGATGGCCTGCGAGGCACACTGAATATCGATGGGCAGCGTCTTGTGGTTGTAGTAACGCGGCGTCCCATCGAGCAGAAAGAAGGTCTGCTTCCAGTAACGATAGCCGCGCTCCATATGGGGCGCAAAGGTTTCGTCCCCGGTCGCATCGTCGTAGTACTTGAAACAGTCGAGCACGTAGGCGGTATGGAAGTTATCCACCCAATGCATGTCCTGCCTCTCGCCATACCACCAGGAGCCATCCGGACGCTGGTATTGCGCGGTGTACTGCATAGCCCGGCGCGCAACCTCCACGTATTCATCGGTGCCGGTGTAGGTGTGGGTCCTCGCCAGCAGGCTTCCGCCGAGCGTGTTCGCGTTATGCACAGCGCAGTCGCTGCCCGGAATGTAACTGATGCAGGTGCCCTCGCCATCGGGAATCCGGCTCAGATCGCGGAGAACACTTTCGCAGGCGCTTACCGCGGTTTCAAGATATTCCTGTTTCCCGAAGTGATCGTATCCATCCAGAAAGGCGTGGCCAATGAGCGACGTCCACACCACCGTGGGCATCCCCGCAGGAAGATAAAAGCCGCGAGACTGATAGTCGAAGTGATTGCCCCAGCAGGCCCCATGGTAGCCCGGGGAGCGGTGCGCGATCAGCCATGCCAGCGCGCGCTGCGCTTCCTTCGCCCACTTCTCATCCTTTGTCGACGCGTGCAGGCGGATGCAGCCGCGTGCGATGAAGCCCATGCCCTTGCTTGAATATCCCTTGCGCACACCCAGCAGTGGCCGCAGATTGATGGGAAAGCGACGCACTCCCTGCTGCAGCACGGTGCGCAGAAACCTGGTTTCAAAGGTAAGCGGGCGAACGAATCGCGCGCTCAGACCGTCGAAGGTGTCGTAGCCCTGATACTCATTGGCTCGCAGCCAGCGAGTCAGACGGTCGATGGAGTCCGACAACGTGCGGCAAACCGCCTCGATCTCGCTCCCGCGTTCGACCTGCTCACCAGCAAATGCCGTCGTACTTGCCATTTTCACTCCTGCGCTCGGTGATACGAACAAAGTCCACAATGGTTTGGCCATCACGCAACTGGCCGGGAACCTGCCGGAAATCCGGATCCCTGTTGCCGATCACAATCGTCTCGGCGTGGTCGAGGATCGCGTCGACGTGATCGACCATCAGCCGTGAGATATGCGGGATGCGGTTGAGGATGAAATCGCGGTTGGCGCCGACCAGGCTCGCAATCTTGACGTTCCTGTCGTAGATCCGCAGATCGTACCCTTTGCCCAGCAGCCGCTCGATGACTTCGATCACCGGGCTCTCGCGCAGATCGTCAGTGCCGGCCTTAAAGCTGAATCCCAGTACACCGACGCGGCGATGGCCCTTGTCCATGATCAGCTGCAGTCCGCGATTCACCTGCATTTCGTTGCTGGGCAGGATCGAGGTCAGGATGGGCAGATGCAGGTCGTGCGTCTTGGCCGTGTAGGAAAGGGCACGCAGATCCTTGGGCAGGCACGATCCGCCAAAGGCGAAGCCAGGCAGCAGATACGCCGGCGAGATGTTCAGCTTCGTATCCTGGCAGAAGATTTTCATCACTTCGTGCGCGTCGACCCCGAGAACTTTGCCCAGGTTGCCGATCTCGTTGGCGAAGCCGATCTTCAGAGCGTGCCAGGAGTTGTCAACATACTTCACCATCTCCGCCGTTGCCAGATCGGTGCGGATCAGGGGTGCGTCGAGCTTCTCGTAGAGCTGAGCCAGGAGCGAGCCGCTGGCTTCGTCCAGCTGCCCGATCACGGTCTTCGGAGGCGCGCCGAAATCCTTCACCGCCGAGCCTTCGCGCAGGAACTCGGGGTTGTGACAGACACCAAAGTCGACGCCCGCGCGCTTGCCCGAGCAATCCTCAAGCGTGGGAATGACGATGCCGTGCATGGTTCCCGGCAGAATGGTGCTGCGGATGATGACCGTGTGGTGTGCGGCTTTGTGCCGCAGCGCCTCGCCAATCTGTTCGCAGATGCGGCGGATATAGCGCAGATCGAGATTGCCGTTAGGCTGCGAGGGCGTGCCCACGCACACGAACGACATCTCCGTCTGGCGAACCGCCTCGCAGGGATCCGTGGTGGCACGCAGATGCCCCGAGCGCACCGCCGTCGCGATCAGATTGCCGATCTCTTCCTCGACGATCGGCGGCAGGCCATCGTTAATCAGGTCGACCTTCGTCTGGACCGGATCGACCCCGATGACTTCATGTCCTTCGTGGGCCAGACATCCCGCCGAGACGGTACCGACGTAGCCGAGTCCAAAAATACTGATTTTCAAGATAAGTCCTTCCCTTACCGACGATCGCAGGTGGACAAATCCCACCGTACTTTTCGGGTCAAGCGGCATCGAACGCGGCTTATGCCGTGTGTGCGGAAGCTGGTTGAACTAAGAATGCTGCGGAATGAAGTAATGAGAGCCGGATCAAAAAATTGCGCTGAATGCAATCAGCTTTGGCCGGACGGTGTCTGCGGCCATCGGTCCTCAGCGGTACAGTTCGGGGATAACTGCCCTGCTGATTCGCGGAACTTACAACTACTCAGGAAGTCAGGAGAAAGGATTGCTGGTGGCCGCCGGCATGTCGCCGGCGATTTTGGAGAAGACAGAGGGCGCTGTACGCGCCCTCTGTGCTCTGGTGGTCAGACTCGCTGCGATCGCCGCAGAGAGCCAGGGATGTCGTTCACGTAACGGCCTTTCCGTTAGTGGACGACGCCCGTCAGGTTGGTGGGAGGTGCCGGAGCCGACGCTACCGCGTTGCTCCCGTAGCACGAAGTTGCGTTGAAGCTCAGCGCCGAACCGGTTCCGTTGGCCGGGCCGTTCATTTCGTTGGCAAAGCAGTCTGCCGCCGGGTTGGAGTAGGCGTAGCCGTTGTAGCCTGCAAGGTTTCCGCCGGTCACGTCCGGACCGACCGATGGCCACGGCTTGCCGGCAGGCCACCAGCTGGGCTTGGCGGTGAGATAGAACGATGCCGGGAGCGTCGTCGATTTCGGCACCGGGTTAGCATAGTTGGCGATGGCGCTGGGCACCTCCGAGGTTCCCGAGCAGGTCGAGCTCCAGCCCGGATCGGAAGAGTTGCCGCACCAGCGTACCGCGCCATCGACGGTGTCGTAATTGCCCCACATCATCAGCGTACGCGCCACGTTGCTGTCGTTCGGCACTCCGTCGCCGAATCCGACATCCACGATCGAGGTGTTGTAGGTGTAATTGTTGCTCAGATCGTTCCGGTAGTGCGTAAAGACGGAGGCTCCCAGAACATTGCCTACGACGTTATAGAACCGGGAGAACGCATTGATGGCCAGCGCTCCCAGCCCGCCCGTGGTGGTCGTTCCGTTATTGGGCTGCCAGCCGTTAAACGCGTTGCGGAAGAGCGTCTGAAACTGATGGGTGCCGTGGAAGTTGTCGCTGTACATGCCGGCGCCCTGGTTTCCTTCCGCGAGGATATGGTCATCTCCGGCCACATGCGGATACCAGTCCTGCTGCTGGAAGTTATAGACGCCGCCACCCGAATTGTAGAGGTTATCCACCGTAAAGTTGTAGGCCATGACACAGCCGGAGCAGGTTCCGTTGTTCACATAGGGAGCGCTGAGCTGCTGAAAGATGTTGTTCTGAGCCAGCGAGTCAGACGCGTTGTCGAATTCCAGGCCGTAGCTCGAGGAGCTTTGGTTGGCGGTGCGGAAGAAGTAGCTGTTCTGCACCGTGGTATGCGGGCTCTGCCATGCCATGATGTCGGACCGGCTGGCATCGATGGCGCGGATTCCGCTCGCCCAGCAACCGCTGCAGTTGAAGATGCCCACACCTTCCATGGCTCCGGAATTGGTGGCGTCGATGCTCAGGTTCTCCACTCCGGCGCTCACGATCGGCGAGGTCGGCCACCAGGCCTGCGGTGTCTTTGAGGACGTCCAGTTCGGCATATAGATGCCCGGCGAGATGCCTACCGTGTACGGCCCGCTTCCGCTGACGCTGGTGACCGTGACGATCTGTTCCTGACTTCGGCCGGCCCGCTCAAAACCGCCATCGTCCCCGTTGGTGGAGCAGGTTCCCTTCGGCGTGTAGCAGACAAAGATGTCGCCGCTGTCGGAGGTGTCATCCGCCTGGTCCAGCGTGACCGGCGTTCCGACTTTAAGGTTGGCTGCGCTGTCCAGCACGATGCTTGTGGTACCCGCCGTATACCCGGAGGTCCAGCTCGCGGTGTTGGAAGGACCGCCCCAGTAGTTCACATCGGCGCTGGCCATGCAGACATCGGCGTACTCGCCGTCGCAGGAGTTGTCGCCCGTGAACACCAGCAGCGTCTCGTTGGCGCCCGCACCGCGCAGAGCCACATGGCTCTTGAGCACAAGACCGGCGTTCAGGTTAAACGTCCCTGAGCCCAGCAGGACGTATTGGTTGGTGCCGCAGGCGCTGATGGCTGCATTGATGGTTGCCGCGGTAGCTCCCGCGGAAATCGTGGAACCGCACTGCGTCCAGTTGCCGGAAGGGATCCCGCCCGGGACACCCGCTTTGGACCAATCCACAGCGCGGGGAGCCGTCAGGACGCCGGACCACAGCTGTCCGAAACATGGAGCAAAAGAGCAAAGTAACAGTAGGGGGAATAGAAACCCAGCTCTCCGTGTCATTCATTCACCTCGTAACAGAATTCCGAGGCAGCAAGGGAAATCCCAAACTGCGGACTCATTCCCATGGGCTTGATCTCGGACGTTTTGCGAGGAGAATACACGCTATCGATACCACGTGTAGTGAACGAAAGTAACGCCCTTTGATGACCGTACAGGGGTGAACCGGAAATAATCCGTCGACCAACAATCTCTGTTCTCGGGAGTCGATTGCCCCCAGTATACCCGCCCTGCCATCGCCGCCAAAGGATTTTTTTGTTAGAATTTCCCATTTTGAAAGCAGAGCAAATAGTGCAGTCCAACCAGGAAAAAATTGCAGCATCTCGTTGATGTTGTGTCATTTTGTCCCAGGTGCCACAATGCTTCTTCTCGGCTGCGCGCATTCCTCTCGAGCGATGGGTTCCGGGCCCGGAGAATGCCTGCCGCTGCCTGCCCCCCATTCATTCGGCATTCATCATCCCCAGGCCATCCGGGAGTAACTCGTTCCTTTTTCAATGGCCATGACTGAATTTCGGCTAGGAACTTTGGTAACTCGGTGTTACCGTCGCCGATAATGTCTGCCGTCCTCACGCCAGCGAGTGCGTCAGGCTCTCTTCCGGGGCCCTGCCGGCGAGGGCGTCGCTGCCTTTCAGCTTCTTCTTCCTGGGCCGCGGCGGCAGCGGTATAGCAAGGATGGCCATCAGAAAAGCAATCCATACCGTGCAGTTAATGCGGAACCCCACTTCCGTAAAGCCGTACACCACCGCGATCACAAACAGAGCCAGCCTCAGTCTGGCCGTCTCCGGATCAATCCGCAGCGCGCCCAGGATGTTGCGATAGCCGGTTACGATCAGGCCGCCCAGCAGTGCTACACCGATCCAGCCCAGATTGAGATAGGTCTCGAGGTAGCCGTTGTGAGCTTCGTTGATCCCGTAGGTCATCTCCCCATACGACCAGATTCTCTGCATGCGGTCGCCCAGCCAGAAGCTTTCGAAGCCGGTTCCGAGCACCGGATTCCCGGCAAAGTGCAGAACCGCTGCCCAGATCTCCGTCCGCCCGGTCAGGGTGGGGTTTCTGCCCAGCGACTGCAGCGCCGCTCCTTCACCCACATGCAGAAAGAGCACGGCGAACGCGACGCCTACAATGCCGGCAACCATCATGTGGACCAGCGGGGGCCTGCGCCCGTTCTTCAGCAGCGTGGTCACCAACAGCACGCTCGATCCCATCGCGAAGCACATTATCGACGTCATCGAGTTCGCCGAGCGGAACAGGAAGATCACCATCCCGAACACGATCCCGTAGGCGATCAGCCGGCGAGTGCGCTCCCGGCCCTTTTTCGCTTTGTAAGCCGCCAGCAGTTGCCAAAGCACTGCCAGGCCGTACACCAGGCAGGTCATGCCCAGCATGTTCTTGTCCTGTCCAACCCCGGAGACGAAGGGAACGCCGGTAAAGGGGTCGTAGTAGGTCGAGAACATCGGGTAATACTTGTCCAGCAGAATCGATGCCGGAATCAGAATGAAAGCGCTGGTGATCAGGATCCGCTTCATGGCCCGCGTACGGTCCCGCGACGACACCACGATCAGGACCATGGTGATGTCGCCCAGCATCTTGATCCACCGCTTGAACGCCACGCCCGGGTAATCGGACCACGCGACGCTGAAAGCTCCGTACAGGGCAAACAACAGCAGCGGCCCGTTCGCGCGCACAATTTTCTCGACCTGCGGCCACCGTCGAAACAGGATGACCAGCCCGGCAATTTGCAGGAGCAGGAAGATGCTCCGGTCGATCGGACTCCCTTCCAGCATCTGGTCGGGAGAGATGCTGTGGCCGCCCAGCCAGGCTGTGACCGGCCGCGATCCGTTGATCAGCAGCCAGGCCAGCGGAACCAGAAACTCTGCGGAGAGCCGGCTGCGCAGTTCCCGGTCGAGCCAGAACAGCACTGCAACTCCACAGGAATACACAATGGTCGCGACTATCGGGGGCATCCGCGACTCCCAGGTCCGCTGATCAGTTCGCTGCTGCTGCAGGCGCGTCGAAAAAGAGCCTCTGCAGCAGTTCCAGCGTCAATAATTTATGGATAGCGGTCGTGTAATTCTGTCCGCCGCTGAGATGGCCCTCAACCACCGATTCGAGTGTCTTCCTTTCGAGGTAGGGCCGGGACAGGGATCGCGGATCGAGCAGCATTTCTCGAACATATTGAGCGAGCTGATCGCGATACCACACCCGGAAGTGCAGCAGCTTATGCCGGCCGAGAAATAACCGTTCCAGATGCAGCCCGCGCAGCATGTGATCGACGCGTGCTACCGACGGCGGCATTCCGTAATCATAGGCGTATTCCGCCTTGAACGTGAACTCGCGGAAGCCGCGCGCCCATGCTGAGGTCAGGCCGCCCGGGCCGCCTACGCCGCGGTCCGAGCAGATGCGGCCCAGCGCCGGGTTGCCGTCACGGATCAGCCGCAGCCGCACATCGTCTCCGTTCAGGCTCTCGCTCGGCGCCTGATAAACCGTCCGCACAAATTCGTTGTCCATGAACGGCGAGCGTACCGTCAGCTGACTTTGTTCCAGCGCGAGAATGCCATGGTGATACCAGGGCGACTGCGTAAACGCCGCGAAGGTGACCGGGTGCTGCTTCCGCAGGGTCGTATACGTCCCCCGCGCCGTGTCGACGTGAGAAAGAAACTCGGGAAGGAATAATCCGGCCTGCGGCTGCGCCGGTTTAAACATCACCATCCGGCAGACGATCTCGCTTCCATACGTCCCGACAATCTTGGCCGGAGCAATGGCGCGCACTTTGCTGCTGACGTACAGGTCCGAGGCTCGATAAACGTCCACCGTCCCTTCCGTCAGATAAATGCTGCGTTCCGCGTACTCCGGAAACTTCGTCAGAAACTCATTGCCGACTTCGATCACCTGATGCGGCTGGCGCAGGATCCCGGCAATCTTCCGCCCGACGCGCACATCGTAGGAATCGCGCACCGGCCCGCAAAAGGTGTAGCTGGGCAGCGCCCCGGGCGCGACGGCCTGCGACGCCAGAATCACCCGCGTGTCCAGGCCTCCGGTCATCGCGATGCCCAGTTGCTGGCGGCCAGCGAAGTAGCGGGGCAGCGTGCCGGTTACGGTCGAGCGCAGATCCTGGTAGTACGTTTCCGCATCGAGCGTGCTCTGCTCTTCCCACTGTTTCGGATCGAACCAGGTCGTCCTGCTCGCGCACTCGCCGTTGCGAAAGGTCCACGCAGAAGCCGCGGGCAAAACATGGATGTCCTTAAAGATGGTCCGGTTCTCGAGCACACAGCTGCAGGCAACAAACTCGCCGATCCCTCGCGGGTCTGCCCTGCGCAGTTCGGGACGAACGGCCAGCAGCGCCTTGGCTTCATGAGCGAAGTAGAATGCGTCCTTCGCTTCGTGGTAGTACAGCCGGTGCATGCCGTAGCGGTCGTTGAACAGCGTGACGGAGTCCTGCGCGCGATCGGCGATCAGCCCGTGAAACATCCCGTTCAGATGCACCAGGAACTCCGGATCGTCCTCGACCATGTGCAGCAGGTAGCCGGCATCGGTGGTGCAGCATGCATCTCCGCAGTTCTTCTGGCTCGCCCGCATGGCGGGATCGCTGTAGTCTTCTCCGGAGAAGATCAGCGAAAGACCTTTCCGCTGGCTGCGCAGGGGCATCCCGTCTGAGAAGGAACCCTCGAGCGCCGTCCAGCCGGTATAGATGCCCAGCGCTTCGTCCACCAGGGTGCCCGTGGTGTAAAACGCCTCGTGACTGACGGCCCGCAACATCTGGCGCAGCTCCGCCTCGGCAAGGCCGCGCTGCTTCTTCGTAATGATTCCGACGATTCCTGGCATGTGCTCTTTCTTTTATGCCTCTGGCATCGCCTGGAAGCGGCGGTCGTACCAGGCACGCCGCCACTCGCGGAGCTTGCCCGCGACCGACTCGGGAATGCGATCCGCCAGACGGTGATGCAGCTCGAGGCGCAGGGCCATCCGTCCAATCGGAGTCAGCGGCACCCAGTAGCGCGGGATATCTACGCGCTCGAAGCCGTTTACTTCCTTGAAGTGCGAGAGGCTGTCGCCCACCTTGTTGCCGTAGGTGAAGTGCTCGTACACCAAATAGGAAATGTTATGTTCCGCGCAGGATTTCACTGCCTGCGCGATCAAAGCATTGGTCGGCGCTTTGTCCTTGTGCTCCACCATCGACAGAATGTGCACCAGGCAAGCCTGATTACGGCTCTCGTCCATGGTCAGCTTGACGAAGCCGATCATCGTGTCGCCGAGGAATGCTCCGATGTAGATGCTCTGATCCAGAAACGTCCCGGCATACCTGCGCGCGCGCTCCGGAGTCATTCCGTAGTGCGGGAAGCGCTTGCCCTGGCGGACCGGCGTCTCGTTATAGATCCCGCAGATGCCCTGCACCAGTTCTTCCCCGTACGGCACCTCGCGCAGCTCCACGCCGCGCTTCCCTGCCTGCCGCGCCCGATTGCGCGGATAGGAACGAATCTGGTTGTTCCACCAGTTCTCGAAGGTCGTGACCCGCAACACCGCCAGGTTATCCAGTTCCATCGGATACGCATACCGTGGCGTGGTATCGGGCAGCTTCTGCATGAACGTGAACAGGTCCACCCTGCGTCCGCAGTTCCGTAATCCGGTTATAAACGTCTCCGGATCTTCCGGAAATGTGTACTTGTCGCCGTCCGGGCGCGCCACCCTGACCAGCCGCCCCTGGATTTTGACATCCTTACCGCAGATCTTCATGATTCTCTTTCCACTCCTGGTTTGCCTGCATCGTCCGTACTGCCTGCATTCACGACTCAGCGAGCCGTTGCCGCCACCATGGCCTTCGGCCGAAACACGATCACCTGCGGTAGCCCCGCAGTCGTATAACGGGCATTCTCCACCACGTCGAATTCGTCCTCGATGATGCCCATCATGGCCGTTGGCCGGTGCTTCTGCTCCGTGTTCTCCCGGCTGCCGGTAAACAGGCGCACGATGAACACCCCATCCTCCTTCAGGTACGGAGCGTAGTAGTCCAGCACCACCTTGATTTTGGTCATGGGCACGTGATACATCGACTCACGGAAGAGAATCACGTCGAACTTACCCTGGGGCTGATAAGCAAGAAAGTCCGAGCACGCGAAGCTGTTCTTGTTCTGCCGCCCGATCTCCGCCGAACGCCGCCGCGCCTTCTCGAGCGCTGCCTCCGAGATATCGACACCGACATAGCGCTCGTAGCTGGAGTCGGCCATCTCCGTCGCCGTGTTGCCGGAGCCGCAGCCCAGATCGAGAATGCTGCCCTTCCTGGCAAACTTCTCGAGGTGTCCGTACACGCAGTCGCCCACCGTGTTGTAGGCGAACTTCCACTTCTCGTTCCGGTACTCCGCGTCCCACACGCGCCGCCGCAGAGCGCGAGGACCATAGCTCAGCAGTGCTCCACGAACAAACTGTAAACTTCTGTCAACGATATACATCTTCTCTCTTGTCTCCGTTGAACCTGTGTATGAATTCGGGCCGATCCCCACTTCATCCCGCGTGACTGCGGGCTACAAACCGCTTGAGGCGGAGCATCTGTTCGTGGCGGCTGAAAACCGCCAGATCCCGCGGCACGACCTGATCTCGCCGTTGTACCGCCGACCACAGATAGCCCGCAGCCAAGGCCGCGCCGCCCAGGGCTACCGGCGGCTTGGTCATCTGATAACAAACCCGCGCCATCTGCCAGACCGGATGATTGCCCATGGAGTAATCCTTGGCGCCCAGTCTGAACTTTGCCCGCAGGACGTTCCGCTCCGCTGTGCCCATAAGCCGGTGATGGATGCAGACCCGCTCTGTGTAGGTGCGGGTCTTCCATCCCTTCATACGCGCCGTCACTACGGCAATGTGATCGACGCACCCACCCTTCACCGGAACATAGCCGCCGATTTCCTCGTAGCATTCCCGGCGGAACAGCTGGCACCCTCCCCACACATTCTCGATGTTGGAGTAGTTGTAATCGTATTGCTGCGTGCCCTCCCGAAAGGGTGCGCCCCACACGCCCAGTTTCGGGTCGTCGCAATACTTACTGACCAGGATTTGAAAGTGATCGGGTTCCAGCGAAACGTCGGCATCGAGGTTGCCGATGATGTGCGGTTCAAGATCCTTCACCTGTTCGTAGCCGGCGTTGAACGCATTGACCTTCCCGGCGAAGTGCCGCTCCGCACGCTCGGGCATGCGCAGCAGCTGAATCCACGGATTCTCCACCACGTACTTGCTGACGATCTCGTCGGTTTCATCGGTCGAGCCATCGCTCACGATGACCCAGCGCAGCGGCGGCACCGTCTGCCGGACCATCGACTTCAGCGTCAGTTCGATGAACTGAGCTTCGTTTCTCGCCGGTGTTATGATCACGTACCGGGGCCACACGGGCCCGACCCCGGCGCCTGCCTCCGCCGCTGCCTGCGGTGCGCTGTCTGTCATCGATCTTCCGTCTGCCACATGCCCCTGAGCGATCATCCGTTTCTCCTGTCACCCCGAGGCGTGCTGGTTTTACTGCAATCCGCAGTAGCCAGCCGGCCGTGGTTGCGGCGGCCGGCCGCCGTCTGACTTGTTTGCGAATTTGTTTGTGGGTTAGCTTTGCGAAGTTAATCCCGTCCCGATTGCTCTCAGGCCGTGGGCTCAGCAAAAGCCGCGTCCGCTTCCGCGATCAGATCCGATTCGACGGAGGCTACTCCGGTGAACGCCGCGATTTGCTCGACGACGCGTGCCTGTTGCTCCGCGGTCAGCTGCGGGAACATCGGCAGCGAGAGAATCTCCGAGGCTACCCGCGTCGCAACCGGAAAGTCCTCGGCCTTGTATGCGAGCGAGGCGTACGCCTTCTGCAGATGCAGCGGAACCGGATAATGAATTCCCGTGCCGATTCCCTGCGTCTTCAGGTACTCCATCATCCCGTCGCGATCGGCGGTGCGGATGACATACAGGTGATACACGGCACGCGACCAGGAAGGCTCAAAGGGACAAATCACTGCGTCGTTGCCGGCCAGCAGGCGGTTGTACTCGTCGGCACGCTCCCGCCGCTGCGCGTTCCATCCGGCCAGGTGGCTGAGTTTGGCGTGCAGCAGTCCGGCCTGAATGGCGTCCAGACGTCCGTTATAGCCTTCCACGTCGTGGTGATACTTCTTCGCCTGTCCGTGATCGCGGAGCATACGGATGGTCGCCGCCACGGCAGGATCATGCGTGGTAACTGCTCCCGCCTCGCCGCATGCGCCAAGGTTTTTGCCTGGATAAAAGCTGAATGCCGCGGCGTGCCCTATCGATCCGGCCTTCATCCAGCGGTTATTGCGCTGCGAGAAATATTCAGCGCCATGCGCCTGGCAGGCATCTTCGATCACGGTAAGCCCATACTGCTCGGCGAGCCGCATGATGCCATCCATATCGGCCATCTGGCCGTAGAGGTGTACCGGCACCACGGCTGTCACCGGACGCCCGCTGCGGCGGCTGATCAGCTTGCCGGAGTGATCCCGCGTGCAGTCTTCCTCGAGGAACTGCTGCAGCTTTTCGATCGAGAGGTTGTACGTTTCCTCGTCGATGTCGATGAACTCCGGCAGCGCTCCGGCCTGCGAGATAGCCTCCGTCGTGGCGATAAACGTATGCGGGACCGTCAGCACCACGTCGCCGGCTTTGACCCCGCAGGCCATCAGGGCGAAGCGCAGAGCATCGGTTCCGCTGCTCACCGCGATCGAATCGCGCGTATCGCAGAAAGCCGCAAAGGACTTCTCAAATTCTTCCACCATAGGCCCGCCGATGAAGCCGGCGGTGAACAGCGCGCGGCGGAAGACTTCAGTCAGCTCTTCTTCCAGCTGCAGATGAGGAGTAATGAGGTCGAGAAAGGGAATGTTATTAGGAACGGACATTGCATTCCTCCAGATTCTTATCGATGTAACGCAGGACCTTCGCCGGATTGCCCGCCACGATTGCATGCGGCGGCACATCCCGGGTTACTACGCTGCCGGCGCCGACCAGCGCGCCTTCGCCGATGGTGATATTGGAAAGAATGGTGGAGCCGGAGCCGATGGATGCGCCCTTCCGGATCACGGTTCTTTCCACCTTCCAGTCGGCCTCCGTCTGCAGACTTCCATCGGGGTTGGCCGCGCGGGGATAGCTGTCATTGATGAACATCACCCCGTGCCCGATGAAGACGTTGTCTTCGATCTCAACGCCCTCGCAGATAAAGGTGTGACTGGAGATTTTGCAGCGAGCCCCGATCCTCGCGTTCTTCTGGACTTCCACGAAGGCCCCGATTTTGGTCTCGTCGCCAATCTCACAACCGTAAAGATTGATAAATTTCGACAGCCGGACATTGTTTCCCAGCCGAACGTCGTCCGCGATGGAGTTCCATTCGTTCACAGGGAGACCAGCGCTCCTCTCTTGCTGAGCGATTCGCTGGCTGCCTCCAGCATCCGCACCACCCGCAGTCCGGCGCACCCGTCATTAAACGGCTGCGTGCCCGAGGTGATGCAGTCGACGAAGTAAGTCAGTTCCTGGCGGAGCGCCTCCACCTGTTCCAACTGCGGCGCCCACATATCGCCGGAGCGGTAATTGACCAGCAACTCATAGACACCTTCGCGGTTCGTAATATTCACACCGCGATCGTAGACCTTAACCTTCTCGTCCGCTTCCAGATCGTTCCACACCACCATCCGCTTTTCGCCGCCCAGCAGCGTGGTCCGCACCTTCACCGGCGAAAGCCAGTTCACGTTGATGTGGGCGATGACCTTCTCAGGAAAATACAGGGTCATATAGGCCACATCTTCGTGGCTGTTCAGATGCCGCTGCCCGGTCGCCACCACCGCCTCGGGGCTGGTCTGGAGCAGGTTATCCATAATCGAGAGATCGTGCGGCGCCAGATCCCACAGCACGTTGATGTCGTGCTGGAACAATCCCAGATTCACGCGCGTGGAATCGTAGTAATACAGCTTGCCCAGCGTTCCTTCTTCCAGCAGCTGACGAATCTTCCGCACCGCGCCGGTAAACAGGAAAGTATGGTCCACCATGATGCGCAGGTTCTTTTTGCAGGCCAGCTCGATCAGTTTCTCGCCCTGCGCCGTATTGCTGGTGAAAGGCTTCTCCACGAAAACATGTTTGCCGTTTTCCAGCGCTGCTTTGGCCAGTTCGTAGTGCGTCCAGACCGGCGTAATCACGGCAACCGCATCGATCTCCGTCGACGACATCACTTCTGCCGCATCGGCGGTGACGTGGATTCCCGGATACGCTTTTTGTGCTCGTTTGCGGGCTGCCGGACTCATTTCAGCAATGGCCCGCACCTGGGATCCCTCCAGACTGGCGAGATTCCTCACCACGTTTGGTCCCCAGTAGCCGTAACCTATGACACCGAAGTTCACGTTCTTACCATCCTTGGATTTCTGCGAGTAACCGGGGAAATATCCGCATCGGGCGGGGAGGGAGATCACCCGATCGGCAGCTTCAATTCGATGACAACCGGACCCCTTCTAATACGCACCCTTGATCACGGCCGCCGGAGTCCGCATCAGGATCTTGATATCCAGCCACGGGGACCAGCAGGTTGCATAGCGCAGATCGAGCCGGACCATCTCATCGAACTTCATCCGGCTGCGGCCCGTGACCTGCCAAAGCCCGGTGATGCCGGGCTTGACCTGCAGCACGCGGCGCCGGTGCCAGGTCTGATAAGCAGCCAGTTCATAAGGAATGGGGGGACGCGGTCCCACCAGCGACATGTCGCCCCACAGCACGTTCAGGAACTGCGGCAGTTCATCCAGACTGGTTCTGCGCAGCACCTTCCCGACCGGAGTGATGCGCCGGTCGTTGGCCAGCTTATACACGCCTTCGCCGTTGTTGGTACCCGCGCTGATCCGTTCTGCCTCTCCTGCGATCAGCCTGGTGACATATTCCTTGTGAACGCTGTTATCGTTGCCGGCCTGCATGGACCGGAACTTCAGGAAAGTGAAACGCCGCCCGTGCTGGCCGACCCGGTCCTGCCGGAAGAACACGGGGCCGGGCGAGGTCGCCTTCACCAGCAGCGCGATGATCAGAAACAGCGGCGCGCAGAAAATCAGCAGCAGAGCGCTCCCGGCAATATCCATCGCGCGCTTGATACCCAACCACGACTTCTTGCCGCTGGCGGGGGCATGCAGGTCCGGATAGAGAGCCGGGTTGCTCGGACCGCCGGCATTGTCGTCATCCCAGTCGTCGGGAAAGAAGTGGAAGGAGAAGCTGATCTGACTGAACTGCTCGAAGGTCAGCTCTTCCTGCAGGGTAGCGGTAACCCGCGACAGGATAGTGCTCAGGACTGAATTCTTGTCCGTGTCGGGCAGGCCGGTGAACATCACGCCCACCGTCGTGCGGTCCTTATACCATCCGATCACGTCGGTTTCCCGGATGGACAACAGCAGAGCTGACATGATGCTGTCCTGCGCCCGCCGCGTTTTCTCCGGACTCTGATGCTGGCCGGCTTCCAGCAGCATGAGCAGGAAGGGTTCAGCGGACCGCTCTGTCCTCTTCCGCTCGATCGCGATCATCCTCTTGAACGACTCTTCGTTCAGGACAACGCGCTCGGCCACTACTGTCGAATCCAACAGCGGATCGGCAACATTGGAAGCGCTGTCTGCGTGTCTCTGTGTCACGATGACTCCTCTCTCGGACAACGGGATTCCGGGCGCCATGGGAACGCGTCCTGGCTCGGGTCGTCCTCTAAACTGTTGCTTCTGAGGCGGGCGCTATGCCGGCTGGATGAGGATCTGTTGAGCAGCTCAACGCAGCGGACAGTCGGCATGCCGGGCTGGATAAGTTCCGTGTGGGAGCAGGCATGAACGCCGGCCCGTCACCCGGAAGAAGCAGATTCTAACTTATGGGACTTATAAGAGTGCTGAGTAAGGCAGCTTAACTCTCGGTTTTGTGCCTTGAGTGCTTGCCGTGTCTGGATGATTCCTTGCCGGCTTCACCGGACTGTCCATCGCCGGGCGTACGGCGATAGTAATAGTAGCCTTTATCGTCCGACGTCGACGAATTCAGCAGGGCGCCAATCAGCTTGCGGGACTCGATCGCTTCCAGTCCTCGTTTGAGCTGACGCTTTTCTGTAATTCCCTGGCGTGCTACCAGCAGAATCCCGTCGGACAAGCGCGACCAGATGCTGGTGTCGGCCAGCGGCATCACCGGCGGCGAATCGATGAGCACCCAGTCGAACCATGCCGTCAGCTGCTCCACCATGGCCGTCAGCTTCCCCGACTGCATCAGTTCGAGCGGATTGCCCGGCGCATCGCCGGCCGGCATGATCCAGATCCCCGGCGTCTCCAGCCGGTAAATGCTGCTGGTCAGATTGCGACCGCCCTGCAGCCACTCGGAGATCCCAATCGTCTGATCGAGTCCAAAGATCTTCATCAGCGAAGGACGCCGCAGATCGCCTTCCAGCAACACCACCTTCTGCTGCGATCCGGCGGCCAGGGTGCAGGCCAGGTTGGCGGATACGAGGCTCTTGCCCTCCTGAGGAATCGAGCTGGTGATGAGGACCCTGCGCAGGGCTCTGTCTCTGCGCAGATGCCGCATGCGCACCGCCAGCAGCCGAAACGCCTCAGCGGCAGCGCTGTCGCTGTCGGTGACCGCGACCAGCCGGCTCAGCAACGGGCGATCGCTCTCGAGCGGGCGGATCTGGGCAAAAATCCTCGCCCGTTCCTCCGCATTCGCCGGCGCCGTCTCGACATTGTTTTCGGCAGCGGCCCGGACCGGTGCGCTGCCCGGCGCGGAAGACATATCCCGCTCCGCCGGCGCGGCTTCGGAGCGCTCACCCAGCACTTCCGCTTTCCAGCGCAGCATCGCCTGCTGCTCCGCGCGTTCGAGCAATTCGGTGGCCGCCGGCCGGGCCGATCCATTACTCCCGGCACGCTCGGCTTCCGAGCGCTGCAACGCGTCAAATATATGGCTCATCTCGGCTCGCTTCAAGGGCAACGGCCACGTCAACGTCTGCTTCGCTATGCGCAGGCCTGCGCAGGGCGGCGAACAAATCGAGCAGGACGCTGGTGGCTTTCTGGACGTCGATATCGCTGCCTCCGGCCTTTTCACACTCGCCGGCATTAACTACACCGAGACGAAACTCCCGCGCCACACCCTCGATGATCTCCGGGGAGACGGTCGGCGTTTGTCGTGCATAGGCAGCAATCAGGGCATTCTCACAAATGGTATTGATCAGGCGCGGCAGCCCGCTCGAATGGCGGTAGATGGCCGCGATGGTCTCTGCCGGAAAGATCACTTTCCGCTGCGGATCGAAGCCGGCAATGTGCAGCCTCTGCTCGATGTATTCGCGCATCTCCTCGCTGTCGAGCGGCAGCAGCTGCGCGCGCAGCGCGATTCTCTGCTTTAACTGCCGCAGGCCGAGCGAGTCCAGCTTGTCGTCCAGCTCCGGCTGCCCGACCAGCACGATCTGCAGCAGCTTATCGTCGGTGGTTTCGAGGTTCGAGAGCAGCCGCACTTCTTCGAGGATTTCATCCGACAGATGATGCGCCTCGTCCACGATCAGCACCGTGGTCAGCTTCTTCGATCCGCGCGACATCAGAAACTGGCCCAGATCCAGCAGCAGTTCGCCTTTGTTCCGGCCGGAGGCGGGCAGCCCGAAGTCGGAGAGGATGTACTGCAGAAATTCCGTCGGAGACAGCCGGCTGTTGAACAGGTACGCGTAGGCGACATCTCTGCTTTCCTTGAGCAGCCGCAGCAGGCAGCGCAGCAGCAGCGTCTTTCCGGTGCCCACTTCGCCGGTAACCACCACGAAGCCTTTGTGCCAGCGCACTCCGTAATACAACGCGGCCAGAGCCTCGTCGTGGCGGCGCGTCGACACGAAGCACCGCGGATCCGGTGTCAGATCGAACGGGTTGCGGGTGAGATTGAAAAAGGCCTTGTACATGGATGAATCGTCCCTATGCGTGCAGATAACTAAATGCAGTTCCAGCCAATATGGTCAGAAAAACCACTGCGGCCATGGCCCATCCAAAGATGGCCTTCCGCCGGTTGTCTTGTTCATCCTCGGGGCTCACAATCTCGGGGATCTCGGAGATGACCGCGACCGGCAGCAGCTTCTGGATTTCCTTGTCGCTGTACATGCGATCGTCCAGGAACTCAAGGCCGCCCACCACCAGAACACCCAGCACCAAGCCGACGCCTAATCCCGCACCACACATCTTAAGCCGATTGGGAAAATCCGGCTTTATCGGCAGGCTGGGAGGATCGAGCACCGTGAAACGCTCCCCCTGCTGCATCTGCTCCATGCTGGTGGCCATCTGCGAATCGTTTTCTTTTTTCAGCAGATCGTCGTAGTTGGCCTTCGACTGCTCATAGCCGCGGGTCAGATCCGCGAGTTGCTGCTCGATGGCCGGCTCCGCGTTCAGCCGCGCCTGATAATCGTTGATCCGGCCCTTGAGCCCGGCAATCGCCTTTTCCCGATTCGCGATTTCCGCCTGGTTGGCCTGCACCTGGCTCTGCAGCTGCAGCAGCGTTGCGTTCCGGGCAGGATCCCCTGTCTCCGCCACCGTCGTGTCACTCTTGTTCTGCTTGCCGGCAGCCGCTGCGCTCTTCATGCCCGCGAGCAGCGTATCCCGCAGCTTCTCGGTCTGGGCAATCTCGCGCTTCACCTTCTGCACATCCGGGTACTGATCCGTATAGTGCGTGCTCAGGTCCGCCAGCTTCGTCCGCAGCGTGTCGAGTTGCTGCGTCCATCGAGGGCAGATCCGTCGGCGCGCCGTTTGCGCTGTGCGTCGTGCTCTGCAGGGTTCGATACTGGTCGATCAGCGTCTGAAAGTACACCCGCTGCTGAATCGCGGAGTCCAGCGCGTCCTGCTCGTTCTGCAGTTGATTCTGCAGTCCGCTCAGGATCTGCAGGTTCGTGCTCTGCTGGGTCGGCAGCTCGCCTTCGTGCGCCCGCTCGAAATCCCGAATCTGCTCTTCCTGCTGCCGCCAGACTGGCCCGTGCTGTCGCCAGCTGGTCTTCGATGAACTTGGTCGTGTCCTCCGACTCCTGCTGCCGAACCTTCAGGTTGTCGTCGATGAACAATTTGGTCAGCTCGCCGGTGACGCGCTGGGCCGTTTGCGGGTTGGGAGCCGAATAGCTGATCCGGAACGCGGTAATCTCCGCATTCTGAGCGTCCCTGACCAGTTCCACATCCCCGATGTCTTTCCGCATCATCTCCACCCGTCGTCGTCCGTCAGCGGATGGTGCGGATTCGACGGGTACAGATGCAGCTTGTCGATGATCTCGAGCAGCCGGGTGCGGCTGAGGATCTGCTGCTGGATGCTCTGCAGCCGGTCCTGCAGATTGTCGTTGACATTCGGAACCACGTAGTTCTTGGGCATCGTCGGCTGCTCGACCAGGATCATGGTGCTCGACCTGTAACGCGCCTGCAGAAACCAGCTCGAGCCCCAGATCACCACCCACGCAAAGAACAGCGGTATCAGGAACTGGAGATGGCGCCGCCGCGCAATGTCGAGATAATGGCCCAGGTCGGCCGGTGCGGATGCCTGTTCTTCTAATTCTTCTGCCATAGCTAATTTCCCAGTGGCCGGGTAAAGCGCCAGGCCAGGGCTACCGTTACGCGGTCCATATCCGGAGCGTTGGCGAGCGCCGCAATCGCGGCATAACTCTCGTGCGTGCGGTCGTACTCGCAGTGCAGAACCAGATGCGAACTGATGGAGTGGTCCACCAGGAAGCTGCCCGAAATCATGTGCCCGCCCGGACTGGCCAGCGCTGCCGCCTGATTGACACCCTTGTTGCTGATGTAACCCCCACCCAGAGAGCTCGTCCAGTTTTTCGATATCTGCCAGCGCGCCGAGACGCCGCCCTGATCGGAGTGGTACGCGCCCAGCAACCCTCCGCCGGCAGTGACCGCCTGCGAATAGCTGGCCGAAAAGGCGGTGTGCAATCCCTGCCAGCCCATACTGCCCATCACGGAAGGCGACCACTGCGCAGTCGCCGGCGCCACTGACGAAGCGTTGGTCGCGTAATGCTGCGGGCCGCCCGAGATCGAGAGCGAGAACTTACGCGTCAGGTACTGCGTGAAAAACGGGTAGATGGTGTTGGTCTGGGTCTCACTGGTGCTGGTCGTGGGCGGATAGGCCAGCATATCCACATACTGGTAAACCACACCGGTGTATTGCTTCTCCGAGAGCTGACGAGTATAAAACGCCGAACCACCCCGCGAATTCGAATCGAACAGACCCGTCACTTCGGAAGGATTGGGGAAATGCAGCTCGGTGAACTGTACCGATCCGCCTACCATCGATGTTGGGCCGAACTGCCAGCTGGTCACTGCGTTCGCCGTATTGCTGAGCCTCTGCGCCAGCAACGGCACTGCGCCGGATAAAGAGGTCGGTGGTGAGCCGGATACCGCGCCCACGGCGCTGTAAGCTGTCGATGTCCTCTGCAGCTCATCGTCCGCGGTCAGCATAACGTGAGGAGACAGCTGAATCCGATACTTGCCCGTCAGGTTCTGGTCGACCTCATTCAGATCGCTGGTCGGCTGATAGAAGGTGAAACCGGGGTTGTAGCGGATGGTCCGATGCTGCCGCGGGCTGGCCTGATCAAGAGCCAGATCCGGTTCGATCGAAATCGTGGTCTCGTCCAGAGCACTGGATCCGCCGGTATACAGGTTGTGAATGTAGGCCGCGCTCACCGCCAGTCCGCCGCTGAGATAGTTGGTTCGCGTCTCGGCGCCCACCAGCGTCGGATATGCCTGCCCGCTGACTGGCGGTGGCGCGGCCATCTCGGTTGTGGCCGTCGTGGTGTCATCCTCATCCTGGGCCGCATTATCGGTCTGTGCCCACACCGGGACCGCCGCCAGCAGAATGAGTAGTAAAGCAAAACGCATCCGCATACTCCGCCCTTCAGGGCACAATGATGGTGTCGTGTGCCTGCAGCCGGATGTTCTCCTCGGGGTGCTTTCCCCTGATCACATCCTTGTAGTTGAAGGCGATCCGCGTTTCTCCGCCGCTCGGAAGCGAACGCAGAACGTAGACCCCTTTCTGCTTGGCAAAGTCCTGAAAACCGCCCGCCGCGGCAATCGCGTCGAGAACCGTGCTCGCCGCCGACAGCGGGTAGGAACCAGGCTTCGCCACCCGCCCCAGAATGTTGAACTTCTGGCTGTTGATTTTGGACACCATCACGGTCACATCCGGATCCGTGATGTAGGTCTTCAGCTTGGTTGTGATGTCCTGCTCGAGCTGCAGCGGCGTTCTGCCCGCCGCCTGTATCTCCCCGATCAGCGGGAGCGAAATCTTGCCGTCGGACCGCACCGGGATCGATTGCGTAAACTCCGGCTCCTTCCAGACATTGATGGAGAGCACGTCATCGTTCCCGATGACAAAGTTGTTGTCGTGGGCCCTCCCGCCCGGCGGTGTAACCGTGTTGGTGACGGAAGCCCCTGCCGCCGTGGCGGCGATAGCGGGATCCGTCGACTGCGCCAGCATCGATCCGGAAAGCGCGATCAGGAGAGTTCCATAAAGGAGGGTACGATCGGCTCTTTTGTTCATAACTACTCCGTGTTTGAGGGAAGGACGATGGCAGCGCTGCGCGACTTACCCCGCCGCTGTCGCGGAATCCGGCTTTCTCAGTCCAAGTCCCCATGCGCTCCCGGCTTCCGATGCTCCGGCTACCAGCGTGCCGGCCGTCTCCGGCGAGGTCACCGGATCCACATCGGACGCATCGATCTCGACGGCAACGGACTGCGCCAGCATATCTACCGAAAGCACCAGCCGGTACAGGCTCTTTTTGCGTACCAGAATTCCTTCGACGCCCTGCAGGGAGCCGCAGCGCACGCGAACGCGCTCGCCGCAGCGCAGAAAGGGATGCGGTTCTACCCGGTAGTGGCCCTCGACCGAACGGCGGATACCCGCGATCTCCGCCTCGGGAATCAGCGCCACGCGATCGCCGTGGGTCAGAATCATGTGAATGCCGGGCGTGGTGACCACCTGCAGCCGCCGGTCCAGTCCGCCGCGGACAAACACATAGCAGGGGAACAGCGGCAGCGACAGGACCTTGCGCCGGTCTTTCCAGCGCCGGATCGATTCGTACACCGGCAGAAAGACCTCAAAGCCTTTGGCCAGGAGCATGTCCGCTACCACCTTCTCGTGCTGGTGGCGCGTGTAGAGTGCCCACCAGGCCGTCGCAGCCGCCCCTTCGGTCGTTTCCAGGTCCCGCATTTCCCTGCCCCCTCTTTTTACTTCGATCCGGTCCTGCTGCCAGAAACGTTGCTCAGGTTCATTCGCCCGGCCTGCTGTCCGCCGGGTGGGCATAGCTTCGCCCTGTGAGCTACATGAGCCCGTCCTGAAAATTGCTCCAGTCCGCATGCATCGCACCCGAGCCTCAGCTCGGTGCTTTGCTCAACTAAACAATCCGCGTGTTTCGAAGGGGAGGTAGATCATTATTGCGATCGTCGACTGCCATTAGAAAAATCTCCGGTTAAATCTGCCCTTGGACCCACCTGACGCAGAAACCGAGAGTGAACTATCCTGGCCGCGATGGTCACTTCCCCATCCTGGCCTCCTGCTTGCGACGATCGAACGACTATCCCTCGGCAGAAAACTTCAGCGGCGCATTCACCCTGCAATTCCACTGGAAGAAAAAACCTCATTTCAATCGCGGTATCCGGCTTGAGCGGACGAGCTGTGCGAATGAGTACTCCCGAGATGCTGATGTTTTCAGTCATCCCCTCCTGCCAGTCTCGCTCCCCGCGCACCCGATACCGAATCACCGTGCCTATGTCGTATCGCCTGGCTCTCGAAGTCTCCTTCGCTGCGATGTTTGCGGCCCCGCGATATTCCATCCCATCTCCTTAGCCGATCGCGGGCTCGAGAACCCCGTTCCCCGACTGCGAACCTAAGCCTACGGGAGGGCTAATGGTGCAGCAATAGCCCGACAGTACTATCGTTATGTGACTGGATAGTGCTATCTCCATAGAACGACAGTGTGTTACCGATGTGCGGCGTAAATCACGCGCCCTGGTAACCAGGGTAGAGCCACTTATCCGTGGCAGTAACCTCGGAGACAGGAGATAGAAAAGAGAAACAGGATCGCGCAGGCGGTCCGAAGGTTGTCACCCTCAGGAACCGGTCAGGCGATGATTGACGGCGAACAGCGCCAGCTCCAGGCGGTTCGACACGCCCAGCTTGTCGAAGATATTGCTGATGTGGTGCTTCACCGTCTGCTCGCTGATCGAGCAGCGCTGGGCGATATCGGGGTTGGAGTAGCCGGCGACCACCATGGTCACGATCTCCATCTCCCGCGGCGTCAACCCGAAATCTCTGGACCGCGGACCGCCCTCTGAGGGGCCCGATACGCTGCGCAGCGCGCGTACCAGATCCGACACACTTTCCCGCCCGACCCAATACTGTCCCGCCATGACGCAGCGAATCCCGTCGAAGAGCCGCTGGGTCGTGGATTCCTTGAGGATCACCCCGTAGGCCCCCAGCTTGAGGGCGCGGACAATCTGCGATTTATCGATGGAGGCGGTCAGCAGCAGTGTGCGCACCGGGATATCCGATTCGGAAAGCTCGCGCAGAACCTCCATGCCATCCTGCCGGGGCATGGATAAATCCAGCAGCAGGATATCCGGCTTCATCTTGCGGGCCAGGGGCAGCAGAGACTCGCCATCGGACGCTTCGCCGACCACTTCAAAACCTGGTTCCGACTGCAGCAGCCTGCGCAGGCCGTCGCGGAACAGAGCGTGATCGTCCGCGATCAGGATGCGAACCGGCGTCGGCACATTGTTGACTGCAGTAACCATGATTCCCTGCCTGACGACCCTGCCCCTCCGGATCGTGGATATAGCCGCGCGGCGAACCGGCCCAGGCGGCGGTAAATGTATACGCTCCAGCTAACTGCTGCTTTTTACCGGACCGAGTCAGTATATAGTGCTTTATGTCGCTCAGTATGTTCTATTTATATAGAACCGCTTCCAGTCTGTGCCCCTACCGGCAGTAATCGGCAGCTGCCTGATTTTTCGAGAGGCCAGGTAGCAACATAGCAACGCTGTGGGTGGAAATCCACAGCGACCGACCATTTTTCTTGACGGCTGAGTTGACCCCATGATACCACGTAGGCTAGCCGAACTATGCGCGGACGTATGCGAGTAACCTGCACGACCGGTCGCCCGTAGTTGCGTTTCCGGCTGCGCGTTCAAGCGGCATCTGAGATCGTCAGAAAAGACTGTAGTACTGTACGGCATCTGGGTCTCAGGTGACTCGGGATTGCTGATTTGCCAAAGGTTCCACTGTGAGGGCCGCCATGAGTCTGGCATCATTTCGAACCAGGTCCGATCTGGCCGCGTTGCTGCCTTTCGGTAAGGCGCTGTATCGTGAGCAGGCGCTTGCTATCTTTCGTCTCGTCACTGCGCTCGCATTCCTTGGCATCCTTCCCCTCATTACTCCTCTGGCCGGAGATCATCAGCAGGCGATCCGTGCGGTCCTTTTTGGCTATGCCCTGTTTAGCCTCGTCATCCTCGCGCGCGTATTTATCGCCAGTGCTTTGCCGCCTCTCTTTCTCCTCTCCGTGCACGCCTCCGACGTGCTCTGGCCTTCGCTGATCTGCCTTTTCACCGGCTGTGCCCACAGCCCGTTTTTCCTGCTCTATATCTTTGCCCTGCTGGCCGGGCCGTACCGCAGAAAAGCTCTGGAAACCCTCGCCATCACGCTGGCCAGCGTCCTTATCGTCCTCTGCGAATCGCTGGTTGCGACGCTTCCTGCTTTCGCCTGGCTGCAACTCGACGGCGAGCCTCCGCATTTCGGCCGCTTTGCCGTGAAGGCCGCGATTCTGCTGGTCTCGGGCGGATTTCTCGCCTACACCACGTGGTGGACGCAGCGCGAGCAGCAGGCCTACGCCACCCGCGCCGTCCTGCAGAGGATCCACGCCCATGCCGGCATTCAGACCAATCTTCGCGAAGTTCTTCCTGCCATTCTCGATATCTTTGAGGCTAAAAAGGTCGTCCTCGTCCTGAGAAACTCCTCCACCTGGCGGGTTTTTGAGTGGGGAGCGCAGGGCGACCATCTCGGGTTTCCGGTCTACCGCGACGTTCCCGCGTCCGAGGAGGATCGCTATTTCTGGCCCATGCCCGCCACCAGCTGGTCGCTGGCCTGTTCCCGGTCCGGCTCGAAGTACGATTTCGTCGGCATCGACCGGGCCGGCTTTCGCACCCGCATCAACTCTGCTGCGCTGCATGGGGAAGTACTCTGGCATCAGCCCTTCCGTTCCCTTCTGACCACCACACTGCAGTTTGGCAGTGAGTGGACCGGCCGCATCTTCCTCATCGATGCCGCATGCGCCGCGGGCCGCGAATCCTGCCTCCGTCTCCTCCATCAGCTGGCCGACGATGTGGGCCCCGCCGTCTACAACTTCTATCTCTGGCAGCACACCAGCGTTCGCGTGCGCGCCACCGAGCGGCAGCGCATTGCGCGCGACCTTCATGATGGTGTCGTGCAGTCGCTGATTGCTACCGAAATGCAGCTGGAACTGGTGCGCCGGCAGAATCCGGCCGCCGTCACCTGCGACGCCTTATGCGAAGCGCAGGAGGTGCTGCGCACCGAAGTTCGCCGTCTGCGCGAACAGATTGAAGTGCTGCGATCCAATGCTCTGCCGCGCCCGGTCGTGCCCAGCCTGGCGCAGATGCTCGAGAACTTCCAGCGCGAAACCGGGATTGTCACGAATTTCATCCCCGATGCGCACGAGCCTGCCATTCCACGCCGCATCTCCCACGAGCTGGTGCGCATCGTCGAGGAAGCGCTGAGCAACGTGAGAAAACATAGCGGCGCCCGCTGTGTCGATGTGCATCTCGCCTGCCACGGCGAGGTCTGGGAAGTGGTCATTCAGGACGACGGCCGCGGTTTCGACTTCACCGGCCGCCTCTCTCTGGCCCAGCTGGAAGCCGCACGCAAAGGTCCCCGGGTCATTCGCGAACGCGTCCACGCAGTGAATGGCGAGCTGGCGCTGGAGTCCTGGCCCGACCGCGGCGCCCGCCTCGAAATCCGCCTCGGCGCCAACGCTTAAGCTCCGGCTCGCTGCCCCTCTCCCCCACAGCGTAACCTCCCGGCACCTGCCGCGCCCTGGCATGCTCCCGAACAGGTTACGATTCTATCGTCCTTCGGTTACTCCGGCAGCCTCGGCGCTTCTCCTGGCACCGGACGTTTTATGGCCCACCCCCAGGGCGGTAGTAATCGCGCCCGTTGTTACGAAGTATGCGCATCGCAACGAACAAGTAAGACCCCGGTGGATTGGAGACCGCTTTGCTTATCGCCCTTCCGCCCATTTTGGGTTCGAATGGCGCGCTCCGCGGAACAAATCGGCACTGGATCACAGTTGTGCCGTCCATGACTGGGACGAAAACGCCCTCCGCCAGGGCCGACCATCGCGTAGCCACCTCGACGACTGTTGTGCCAACTTATTCACTCTCCTCTGTCCCGGCAGGTTTTTGCCTGTGGATTTCCGACTATACTGGCGTTTCCGCAACGGGAGAGATGGATGCTGGTTTCTCGTCGTAATTTCCTGGGCGGTCTGGCTGCAGCTGGCACTGCAGCGGCCCTTCCCGCAACCTCCTTCGCCCAACCCTCAGAATCCGTGCCGACTACCTGCCCTTTCCGGCTCGCTGTCATTAACGATGAAATCTCGCAGGACTTCGATCACGCCTGCTCGGTCGCCGCTCACGATTTCGGTCTGCACTGGATCGAGCTGCGCGGCATGTGGAACAAGAACATCACCGACCTCGATGCCTCCCAGATCGCCGAAGCGCAGCGCATCCTGAAGAAATACAACCTCCGCGTCACCGACATCGCCAGCCCGCTCTACAAGGTCGACTGGCCCGGTGCACCGCGCAAAGACGGGCAGAAGCGCGATCAGTTCCATGCCACCTTCGACTTCAGCCAGCAGGACGCGCTCCTCCACCACTGCATCGAGCTCGTCCACGCCTTTGGTACCGACCGCCTGCGCTGCTTCGACTTCTGGCGTCTTCCCGACCCAGCCCCTTATCGCGACGCCATGAACAAAAAGCTGGCCGAAGCCGCCGAGGTCTGCGCCAAAAGCAACGTCATCCTGATCCTCGAAAACGAGATGTCCTGCAACACCGGTGACGCCAAAGAAGCTGCGGCCGTGCTGCACGCCATCCCCAACAGGAACTTCATGCTCAACTGGGATCCCGGCAACGCCGGTTCTTTCCCCGGCGACGTTCCCTTTCCTAATGGATACGACCTGCTGCCCAAAGATCGCATCGGCCACTGCCATGCCAAAAACGTGAAGCGCGAGCCGGGCGGTAAGTACGAGTGGGAGCCGGTCGGCATCGGCGTTGTCGACTGGGTGGGGCAGCTCCGCGCCCTGCATCGCGACGGCTATCACCATGCCCTCAGCCTCGAAACCCACTGGCGCGGCGCCGGCACACCCGAAGCTTCCTCGCGCATCAGCATGGCCGACCTGAAAAAGGCGCTCGCCGCAGCGGGTCTGCACTGCTGATTGAAATCCCCCATCACGACGGAGAGCAGATGATTACCAGACGAGAATTTCTCGACACGCTGGCGGTTGGCGCCGCCGGCCTGGCCGTCAACGCGACGGCCAAAAGCTACGGACAGATCCTGGGCGCGAACAACCGCGTCACCTTCGCTACCATCGGCCTGCACAGCCGCGGCTACGCCCATCTCTCCGCGCTGCAGGCGAACAAAGACACCTCGCACCTCGCATACATCTGCGATGTCGAGAGCACCTTTGTCGATAAATTTGCCGCCGAAGCGCAGCGCGAACTGGGTTACGGCCCGCAAACCGAACGCGATTTCCGCCACATCCTCGATCGCAAAGACATCGACGCCATCTCTATCGCCACGCCCGACCACTGGCATACTCCCATCGCCATCGATGGCCTCAAGGCCGGCAAGCATGTCTATGTCGAGAAGCCCTGCAGCCACAATCCTGCCGAAGGCGCTCTGCTCATCGAGGCGCAGAAGAAGTACGGCAAGCTGGTGCAGATGGGTACCCAGCAGCGCTCCTCTCCGCACACCATCGAAATCGTACAGAAGATTCATGACGGCCTCATCGGCCGCGCCTACTACGCCCTCGCCTGGTACGCCAACACCCGCAAGTCCATCGGCTACGGCAAAGACGCGCCGGTTCCACCCACCCTCGACTGGGATCTGTGGCAGGGCCCCGCGCCGCGCCGTCCTTATAAGGACAACGTCCAGCCTTATAACTGGCACTGGTTCCGCATCTGGGGGACGGGCGAAGCCCTGAACAACGGCACCCACGAGGTCGATGTCTGCCGCTGGGCGCTCGGCGTCGATTACCCCAACCGCGTCACCTCGGGTGGCGGCCGCTACGCCTTCAAGGACGATTGGCAGTTTTATGACACGCTGACTACCAACTTCGAATACGACGACAAGATGCTCTCGTGGGAAGGCCGCTGCTGCTCCGGCATGAAGATGTACAACCGCGACCGCGGCTCGAATATCCTCGGCACCACCGGAAGCGTCCTGGTCGACCGCGACGGTTACGAGATTTACGACCTCGGCGGAAAGAAGACCAGCGAATATCGCGTCCAGAAGCAGGCCACATCGTCCTCCGACCTGGTCGGCCGCGATTCCATGACCAACGCGCACTTCGCCAACTTCATCGCCGGCATCACCAAAGGCGAGCAGCTGCACGCGCCTATCAATGTCGGGAATGTGGCCGTGACGATGCTGCAGTTGTCCAACATTTCCTGGGAGGTCCAGCGCGAGCTGAAGCTGAATCCCGCCGACGGCAAAGTGATTGGCGACTCCGAGGCGATGAAGTACTGGGGACGCGAATATCAGAAAGGATGGGAGCCGACAATCTAGGTGCCTTGAGCCCGAAGTTCGTTAAAGAACCATTGTTCGCCTTTGTATCAGGGCATGACTTCAGTCGTGCCGTAAAGATGGCCAAAGAGACGGGCTTCAGCCCCTGAGGGCTGTTGCTCGAAGCACTTCAATTCGTCAATTCGGTCCGGCCTCTGATGTGTTCGGTCTCGTTCCGGACAAAGCAGCCTCCGAAATTCCCACAGGTGCGATCGCAATGGAAACTCGATTCTCTCGTCGTAGCTTTTTGCTGACCTCTGGTATGACCGCAGCTGCTGCTGCCCTGCCGCCTTCCTTCGCCTCCGCCCAGCAGCCGACGGCGGACAGCAGCACCACTCCCATCCACCTCGGCCTCGCCAGCTATACCTTCCGCAACTTCACCCGCGCGCAGATGATCGGCTACATGAAGCAGCTGAATGTCTACGACCTGAATGCCAAAGACGCGAAGGATCATCTGCCCATGGACCCCACCGCGGAGGCCCAGGCCGTCGACGACTACCGTGCCAACGGCATCCGCCTGCACGCTGCCGGCGCGATCTACTTCCAGAAAGCCACCGACGACGATATCCGCAGCAAATTCGAATATCTCAAGCGCGCCAACATCCCCGTCATGGTCGCCGGCGATCCCTCGCCGGAAACCCTGCCGCGCATCGAGAAGTTCGTTCAGCAATACGACATCCGCCTGGCCATCCATAATCACGGCCCGGAAGACAAGCTCTGGCCCTCGCCCCTCGATATCCTTAAAGATATTCAGGGCATGGATCCGCGCATCGGCTGCTGCATCGACGTCGGCCACACCGCCCGCGCCGGAACGGACGTGGTCGAAGCCGTTCACGCCGTCGGTCCCCGACTTTTCAATATGCACATGAAGGATCTGACCGATTTCCATGAAAAAGAGAGTCAGGTGGCCGTGGGTGATGGCAAGATGCCGATCCGCCGCATCTTTGAAGCGTTGATCGCGATCAAGTACCCCGGCTTCGTCGACCTCGAATACGAAGTGCACGGCGACGATCCCATGCCGGGCGTTTCGCAGAGTTTTTCCTATATGCGGGGAGTGCTCGCGGGGATGGGCTACACCAGCGCTTAGCCAGCGTCTGATAGATCAGTCACCGGAAAACTGCATGCTGGGCAGGCCCCGCGGAGCCGAACGCTCCGGAGCACGCTTCCCTGTGCCCAGGAACCGTCCCTTGATCCACCGCTGTGCGGGCCGCTCGACGAACTTCACGGTCAGAACCGCCCCGGCGACCAGCAGGCCATAGCTCAGCCATGGATCATAACGGGTGAGGCCGAGGCGATCGAGGATGTGCGAGTTATGGATCAGGTTCCACAGATTAAAGTGGAGAATATAAAGGCAATAGCTTGCCTGACCGACTGCCACAAATGGGACAAATCCAAAGAACCGCGCAATCAGATTCTTCCCTGCCAGCCCCAGCACGGCGAGAGCGTACAGCGGCATCATCAGGCCGTCATGCATCAGCGCGTAAGGGAAAAGGTCGCCGAAATAAAGAATTGTGTAGATGCCGCCCATCCCCAACAATCCAAACAGCAGCCGCTTCCGCGCCGTCCTGGGAATCATTCCATCCAGATCCGCCAGGACAATCCCGAACAGAAACGACGGGACATGCGGCGGCGGTGAAAACTTCAACGCCCTCATCCAGAAGCCGTCGGTGTAGCGTCCGGGGTGCAGATCTCCATCCGGATGCAGCCACATATACAGGCTCGGGAGCACCATTCCCAGGCACCAAAGTCCCAGCAGAATTCCCACCAGCGCACCGATCCGCTTCGGCCGCTTCCACAGGATCACCGCCGGGAAGATCAAATAGAAGAACGCCTCTGTGCACATGGTCCACGCCGGCGTGTTCCAGAATGTCGACAGCGACGGACTCCAGCCCTGCAGCAGGACCGGGGTCAACAAGACCCCCCAGGTGAACTGCGCGTGTGACCGCGCATGCCACTCATCCATCAGCATGCCCACCGAGATCAGCAGCGCAAACAGGTAGACCGGATAGAGCCGCGACAGCCGCGCAATCCAGAAGTTCCTGGCGCTCAGTTGCCCCTGCTGGGCCCGGTCGGAGTAGTTGTAGGCCAGCACGAAGCCCGACAGCAGCAGAAAGAAGCTGACCGAGGTGAAACCGTTATCGACGATGGGCGCGAATGGACCGAACCACTTCGGGTTCGAGAAATGAAAGAAGACAATGTTCAGAGCCGCGAACGCGCGCAGCCCGGTCAGCGCCGGCAGCTTCTCCTTGCTGCGGCGCACCGCAGTCGGCCTGGCCGTTCCCGTATCGCGCGTCGCTCCCCCATCAACATGAACGAGGGGCGCCGGAGGAACTAATTGAGGCTGTGCGCTCAGGCTGTCACCAGTGAGCCGACCTTCTCCCCGGAGATGACACGGCGGATATTGCCCGGCTCGTTCAAATTAAAGATGATCATGGGCAGATTGTTGTCCTTGCACAGACTCACCGCCGTGGTATCCATTACCTTTAACCCGAGCCGGAGAATTTCCATGTAGGTAATCTGCTCGAATTTCACCGCGCCCTGTGTGATGACCGGATCCGCATCGTAGATGCCCTCAACTTTGGTTGCCTTCAGAAGGACATCCGCCTTGATTTCCATGGCGCGCAGCGAGGCCGCGGTATCTGTGGAAAAGTAGGGATTGCCGGTGCCGGCGGCGAAGATCACCACGCGTCCCTTTTCGAGGTGCCGGATGGCCCGGCGCCGGATGTACGGCTCGCAAACCTGATTCATTTCAATGGCCGACATCACCCGGCAGTGGACATCGCGCTTTTCCAGCGAATCCTGAATGGCCAGCGCATTGATCACTGTGGCCAGCATGCCCATGTTGTCGGCGGAAACGCGGTCCATCTCCCGCGCCTGCTCGGCTACGCCACGAAAAAAGTTACCGCCGCCCACCACGACGGCCAGTTCCACGCCCATCTCGTGAATCTCTGCCAGCTCGCCACCGATTTCGTGAATGCGGATGGGATCAACGCCGAAACCGCGGCCTGCGGCCAGCGCCTCGCCGGAAAGCTTGAGGACGACGCGTTTGTACATGCCATCTGAAGTATCGCATGCCGGGTCGGAAGTGCGAATACCCTCCGGTAATGTCCCCGGACCCGCCGCGCAGGCCACACACACCTGGCCCTGATGTCCTGAGTCTGAAGTTCGTTGAAGAATTGTTCTTTGGCTTTGTATCAGGGCACGACTTAACTTCAGTCGTGCCGTAAAGACCGCCTAACCGATGGGCTTCAGCCCCTGGGGGCTGCTGTTCGAGCCACTTCAATTCATCAAATTTGTTCCGAACTTCGAACTCACCACGCTAGTCAGGAACTCCCGTTTCGTCTCCGCTGTAGGCATGGCGCCGCGCACTGCCCTCGGGATCGTGGATCCAGTGCCGCAGCCGGTCGCCGTTCACCTCCAGCCGCACCACGTCCAGCTCGCCGTGCTCGTAACTGGCGATCAGCATGCGCATGTTCGCGCCGTGGGGCTTTGCAAAGATGAGACTTAGCTCCCCGCTGCGATTCCTCTCCGTGACAAAGCGTTCCCACTCGCTCCCCAGAGTCTGGCTCACCACCCACTCCAGGTCCCCGGGGTCGGTTACCCGGTTCAGGTGATCGAATTCGGCAACCTTCATCCCTTTCACGCCCCCGGCCGTGGCCACCCATGCACAGAAGCTGACGAAGCCCATCATCGGCACGCGATCGGCATGCGAATCGTAGCGCTGTTCAACGGCGGAGACGACGGCGTCAAAGTCGTGCGGCTGCGCCAACGCGGCTGGTACCGGAGCCAGCAGGAGCCCGGAGAGCACGACATGCAGCATCTTCATGGCTGCCCCTCCTTCTGTGCCTTGTCTTTCGTCTTGTCTTTGATTTGGTCCTTGGTCTTGTCCTTTGTCTTCTGGCCGGCGCCAGTCATTGCTTTCCCGCCCATGGCCGGAATCCCGAAGTTCCCACTGATGTCCTTGAGATCTTCGGGGCGAATGGGGCCGGAGATATAGACGAAATCCAGCTCTCTCGATTCGGCATTGAGAACAAACATCCCCTGCACTTCGCCATTGACCATTTTCATGTAGACATCGGTGTCATCGGAGGCATTCTTCGACCGCGATCGCACCAGCGAACTCCATTCGGGCCCCTGAAACTGGCGGCGGATGTTCTCGAGGTCCGCCGGGGTGTACTCCCCCTCCTTCTCGAATTCGTAGGTGCGAACATACACGCCGTTCAGCTTCGCGATGATGCGCTTCCCCTCCGCGTCCTCTTCCTTATCCATAAAGCGGCTGGCGAACTGGAGCATATTGCGGTCGAGCGTGACCTCGGTGTAATTGGAGGCGCGAGCGGCCAGCTGTTTAGCCAGCGCCTCGGGGAACGGAGATTGTTCCGACTGCGCTCGTGCCAGCAGCGGAATCATCAGAACCACCATGCCAGCAAGTAACTTCTTCATCGCTCTACCCTCTTTCCAGGATTTCCTGACCCAATTCACGGCTCTGTAACCACTGCGCCGGCCGAGCTGCCTGTGCTCTGCGGTTCGCTGTTTACCTTTTGCTGGACTTCGCGGAGAGTCGACCCGGTGATCCGCAGCGCCAGCAGCACCTGGTTGCGAGCCCGCTCTCCTTCCATCCGCCGTTCGTGTTCGCGCTCCAGCCCTCCGGCCACCATCGCGCCTGCTACCGTGGCCACCACCGCCCAGCGCCAGGCCGGCTGCCAGAACCAGCGCGATGGCCGTGGCGGCGGGATCCGCGCCATCACGCGCTCGGCAAAGCCGCCGGGGGCGGCGCGCGTCTGCAACTGCTCTCGCAATTCCCTTTCGAAATCGTCCATTGGTTCAACCACGGCTGTACTCCTTCAAGGTTCGCTGCGCCTTTTCCCGCAGCAGCTTCAGCCCCCTCTGCAGGTGGCTCCTCACCGTCGCCAGCGGCATGCCGCTCTCGATCGCGATGTCTTCCGGCTCCATATCCTCCTGGTAACGCAGCAGCAGCACCGAGCGCTGCGCCGGCGGCAGAGTCAGCAGCAGTTGCTCTACCCGATTCATCAGAGGCGAGTCGCTCCGGACTACCGGCGCGGCGCACACCCCGTCCCGGAATTCCTCCGCTGCCAGGTCTGCCCGTACCGCCCGTTTGCGCAGCGCGTCGGTCGCACGGTGGCAGGCGACCCGTCGCAGCCATGCCTTCACATGCTCATCGTTTTCCAGGCGCGGCAGGGAGCGATACAGTTCCAGAAAGACGTCCTGCGCTACCTCTTCCGCCACGCAACTCTCCCCCAGGATGCGAAACGCAATCGAGAACACCCGCGCCTGATGGCGCTCCACAATGGCTCGAAATTGCTGCGGCGACGTATCCAACGCGAGCACCCTCGAACGGTCTCATAAGTCCTCGGTGTCTGAGCTATTTATGGAGACCAGTTCTCGACAGCTGTACCCGCATATACGCAGATCAGCGCGCCCGATGATGCAAAATCGGCAGAATTCTTAAATTTTTTCGCTGGACTGTACAGGAGGGGGTCAGTTGAACGGCACTGAAAGGGCTCAGTGCCGCCACATGTCTCAGGAGAGACCGATTCGGGGCGAACTCAGCTCAGGCCAAGCCCGCCCGCCTGCTTCAGCACGCCGATGTCGAGCTTCTTCATCTGCATCATGGCCTGTACCGCCCGCTGCCCCGCCGGCGGCATCTTTCCCCTGCAGCAGTTCAGCAATATTCCGCGGCACCACCTGCCACGAAAGCCCGAACTTGTCTGTCAGCCAGCCGCATTGCACTTCCTGACCGCCTTCGGTGAGCTTCGCCCAATATTCATCGATCTCCGCCTGATCCTCGCAGTTCACCACGAACGAGATCGCATGTGTAAACGCTGTAATGCGGTCCGCCGTTGAGCGCGATAAACTCTATTCCCTCCAGCTCAAAGGTCGCCGTCATCACTGACCCCGGTTTGCCCGGTCCACCCTCGCCATAGCGCGTGACGATGCCGGGTTTGGAATTCCTGAAAACTGAGAGGTAGAACTGCACAGCTTCTTCTGCGTTGTCGTTGAACCACAAAAATGGCTTGATTTTCTGCATGAGCCCTTCTCCTCGGTAACGGTCCTATTTCATCGCGCCGTCTTTGCCCGCGATCCGCCGCAGCAGTCCCGTCTGCCCCGCGTGGTACGCCTGGTGGAAGCTGATAATCGAGAGCAGCGAGCGCACCGTCTCATGCGGGTTATTGCGCGGCGAAACCGGCGCCGGCTGCCCCAACTGCTCCGGCGTAAGGGCAGTCAGGCCCGCAAGGAACCGCTGCGATGCCTCATCCCAGGCGCTCAGCAACTCCTCAAACGGAACGGCCCCGGCCCCCTCCAGCAGTGGTTTCGATCCGCGTTCATAGGGTTGCAGCCGTTCCGTGCCCAATACGGGTTCCTGCCCCACCAGCGGCAGCGTCTGGTCATAGATGCAGACCAGATGTCCCACCACCCAGTTGAGACAATTCCCGCCCGGATGCGGCTGGATCAGGCTGTCTTCCTCAGTCAATCCATCGGTATTCATGCGCACGACTCTGTGAAGCGCACGCACCTGCTCCCGCAGAACCTCAATCTCCCCCGCCCGAACGGACGTCGCTGTCTCAGTACTCATACTCTCCTCCCGATGCCTCTTCGAGCCCCCCGCAATCGCTCCCACAATCAGCAGCGTTTCCTTTCCCGACGCCACGGCCTCCGGCAGCGGAGTGTCCACCGATTCATGCGACCAATCCTCCTGGCACAGGAAGAAGCGCAGAAAGGGCCGCCGCTGCTGTGTCTCCTGGTCGCGTACGGTTCCGCGCAGCACCGGATAACGCGCCTCCAGCGCATCGAGAACACGACGCAGGGTGACTGGCTCCGCGACCTCCAGATGCACCTCACCACTCACCTGCGCCAGCGTCCGCAAATGATGCGGTAATTCCACCCGGATCATGCGAGCGTCTGCACCTCCACCGACAGCACCGCCGGCAGATCATGCACGATCGGCTTCCAGCTATCGCCCGCGTCCGGCGAAACATAGACCTGTCCGCCCGTTGTGCCGAAATACACGCCGCACTCGTCCAGCCCGTCCACGCACATGGCATCGCGCAGCACGTTTACGTAGCAGTTCTTCTGCGGAAGCCCGTTGGTCATCGCCTCCCACTCATTCCCGCCGGTGCGGCTCCGCCACACCTGCAGCTTGCCATCCAGCGGATAGTGCTCCGAATCGCTCTTGATCGGCGCAACATAAATCGTCTCCGGCTCATGCGCATGCACGTCGATGGCGAAGCCGAAATCCGTCGGCAGGTTCCCGCTGACTTCCCGCCAGTTATCGCCGGCATCGTCGCTGCGCATCACGTCCCAGTGCTTCTGCATGAAGAGCACACCCGGCCGCCGCGGGTTCATCGCGATATGGTGCACGCAATGTCCCACCTCCGCGTCCTGATCCGGGATGAACTGCGAGCGCAGCCCTTTGTTAATCGGCTTCCAGCTCTGGCCGCCGTCCTCGGTGCGAAACGCACCCGCCGCCGAAATCGCGATATATATCCGCTGCGGATCGGCAGGATCCAGGATGATGGTGTGCAGACACATGCCGCCCGCGCCCGGCTGCCACTGCGGACCCGTGCCATGCCCGCGCAGCGTCGGCAATTCCTGCCAGGAGTGCGCGCCATCCGCAGAGCGAAACAGCGCCGCATCTTCCACGCCCGCATACACCGTCTCCGCATCGCTCAACGACGGCTCCAGATGCCACACCCGCTTGAATTCCCAGGGGTGCTGCGTCCCGTCGTAAAACTGATGCGTCGTCAGCGGCTTCCCCGTCGCCTCCGACGTGTCGTAGACAAACCGGTTGCTCTCTCCCGTCGGCCAACCCTGCGGCGACTTTTGAATGCCGCCTCCCGGCGCGTGCCAGCTCTTGCCGCCGTCATCCGAGCGCTGGACGATTTGCCCGAACCACCCGCTGGTCTGCGACACGTAGATTCGGTCCGGATTCACCGGCGAGCCCTTCATGTGGTAAATCTCCCACCCCGCAAAGAAGGGCCCGCTCACCTCCCAGTTCTCGCGCTTCCCATCGGCGCTTAGTATGAATGCGCCTTTCTTCGTGCCTACGAGCACCCGCACCCTGCTCATCTTCATTAGCCTCCTGACAAGTGTTTTTGAAATCCCGGCTCTGTTTTGAAATCCCGATTCAGCAATTTACATGGGCTTCGGAACGTTGATCATCCAGTCCGTGCCAAAGCGGTCAGTCAGGTCGCCGTAGCGCTTCGCCCAGAAGGTCTCCGCGAATGGCATCTTTACCTTGCCGCCCTCGGCGAGGGCGTTGAAGATGGCCTCTCCCTTCGCGGCATCTTCCGTCTCAATGCAGACCGCGAATCCCTGCGGCTGACGATAATACTGTGGCGGCGTATCGCCCCCGTAGATTCTCTCTCCGCCGAAATCGAGGCTGGCGTGCATGATCTTGTTCGACCAGCCCTCGGGCGCCATGCCGGCCATCGGGCTTCCCTCGTATCGGAAGAAGTTGGGAGTGCCGCCGAGTACCCGGCTGTAAAGGTTAAATGCCTCTTCGCACTGTCCGTTGAAATGCAGATGGGGAATTACTTTCATCGCTGCTTGTCTCCCTTGTTGAAATAAGTTGGTTGGGCGGAGGCTCGGGGCGCGCGCCCAGGTCAGGCGGCCACTGTCTCCTTCCGCACTGGAAGGGTCGGTGACTCGTCGGCACTCGGCCCCCAGCATGCGGGAACGGGGATGCCGAGGAGCCGCAGATAGACGCTGAACTGGCCACGATGCTGATACCAGTGGCTCAACAGGATATCGCGGATGAATTGATGCCGCGGCTGCGCCATGATCTCCTGTTCGCCGGCCATCACGCGAAAGGTTTTGTTCATCGCCGTATCGTTAAGATTGGGCAGCTGCGCTCTGACTGCCGCAATACTCTCGTCCAGGGTTCTGAGCACTTCTGCCCGGGTCGCAGGCTGAGGGATCTGGGTGAAATCCGGCGCCTGTCCCGAATCGGCCTGCACGAATCGAATGACCGCGCCAGGCACTGTGGCCAGGTGCAACGCCAGTTGTCCGGCGGACATAGATTTCTCGTGGGGCTTCCATGTCAGCCGGTCTTCCGGCATGCGCTCCAGAAATCTCCGCGTAATCGGCGCCTGCACCTCGAACTCATCGAGCAGTGACTGTGCTATGGACACGACTGTGACCCTCCTTGTTTGCAGTAAAGTTTCCGTAGGTTTCCCGGCACTATAATTGCCTAACCATTCCTCCGCAGCGGGATCATCGCCTGCACCAGTGAATCGCGCAACCACAGCGCCATCCATACCAGCACGCCGAAAACGACGGGAAACAGCGTGTTGAAAGCCGGATTTTCAAGGCGCAGATTCGTCGCTACTGCGCCGCCCAGATACCCGGTCAGCAGGATCGCTCCCAGCACCGCCGTGCGCGGGATCAGGTACAGCACCGTGCTGGTGAGGAGAATGATGCCCAGCGTCACCGACAGTTCCAGCGGCCACCCGGTTCGCACAAACGCGTCTGCCACCACCTTTGGCTTCATCAGCTTCATCGCCGCGTCCAGCAACATAAACGCTGCGATCAGCCAGGCGATGATTCTGCCCGTCCATAACCGTCCTCGGGAAACGCCGCTTGTGTACTCAGTCATCGACCTTGCATCCACAGCCGATTGCATGCCTTCACTCCTCCGCGTCTTTAGAGTTGTGCCAGCCGGTATCCCCACGACCCGCGCGAAACGCCAAGGCCTGGACGGCTAGTCCCGGCTGGTCCTGCCTGATGAGCCGCCCAGCCAGGGCAGCAACGGCCTCGGGTCACGATTCTTCCATCG
Organism: uncultured Acidobacteriota bacterium; assembly: GCA_963825195.1. Classification (GTDB taxonomy): domain Bacteria; phylum Acidobacteriota; class Terriglobia; order Terriglobales; family Acidobacteriaceae; genus Palsa-343. The sequence goes on along the minus strand of CAWGSD010000001.1, from coordinate 743,442 downwards.
CCGCCGCGTTTCGTCCAGTACCGCTTGCCGATTCTTTGCCATCTCCGCAATCACCGCACACGGCGCTCCGGTCTCCTCGTGCTTCGCGCCCCAGATCAGCAGTTCCAACAGCACCGGCGCCAGATCGATGCCCTTCGCAGTCAGCCGGTAGATCACCTTCCGCCCATCGCTCTTATCCGGCTCCGTCTCCACGACGCCCGCCTGGCGCAGCCGGCGCAGACGGTCGGCGAGGATATTCGTGGCGATCCCCTCACCCGAATGCTCGAAATCGCTGAACGTGCGAAAGCCGCGCACCATCAGATCGCGCACGATGAGCAAAGACCACCGGTCGCCGAACACTTCCAGCGAAATACTGACAGGGCAGCCGGAACGTTGCATTTCCTGATACCTTCCAGCCAACGCACGAACCATAGCAATGCTTACTTGCGATTTGCAAGTATTCTGTGACGAAAATTTCGTCACAGAACGCCGCGCGTCTGTGGAAAATAAACAGGCCACCCCGTGAAAGAGTGGCCTGTCATCTTGCGAACAAATTCGCTGTTTTGCAGGGGCACAGCTTCAGCTGCGCCGCAGCGACCGCAGCCTCAAATTTCATATCCGCTTACATCTGCGGCGGGTTGGCCACGCCCGTGGGGTTCGCCGGCTGCGGCGGAGGCTGAGGAGGCGCCTGGGGCGGCGGAGGAGCTGCCTGTGTGCCCGGCTGCGCATTGGAAGTCGTCGGCGACTGCTCCTGCACACCGATCGCCTTGCCCGAAACCACCAGCTCCACGCGGCGGTTCTGCGCACGCCCGGCGTTCGTCGAGTTATCGGCCACCGGCTGTGCTTTGCCGTAACCCTGCCCGCTGATATTGTCGGGCTGCACACCCTGCGAGACCAAAAACGCCTGCACCGCGTCGGCACGTTCCTGCGAAAGCTTGAGGTTGTATTCGTCTGAGCCCACGTTATCCGTATACCCTTCCACCTGCAGCTTCAGGCCCGGATAAGTCAGCAGAATGCCTGACACTTTGGCCAGCTTCACCTGCGCATCCGGCTTCAGCGTGTATTTCCCGAAATCAAACAATACATCCGACATGTTCACGATCAGACCCCGCGCGCTCTCCTGCGTCTGCAGCACCTGATTGAGCTGATCGCGCAGCCTTTCGCGCATCTGCTCGGTCTGCTGAGTGGCCTGCTGTGCGGCCTGCTCGGCTGCCGCCTGTTGCGCCTGAGCTCTGGCTGCGGCCGCTTCGGCCTGCTCCTGCTGCAGCCGTGCCTGCTCCTGCTGGGCCTGAGCCTGCTGCGCCTGAAGCTGTGCCTGCTGCGCCGCCAGGTTTGACTGCTCCGCCTGCTGACGCGCAGCCTCGGCGTCCGCCCGCTGCTTTGCCTCGTCCTCTTCCTTGATCTTGCGGATGGTCTCGATGCGCGCGTCCTCCGCCGTCTGCACCGCTTCGCGCGCGAAGGTGATCTCCTGCTTCATCTCTTTCTGGTGGACGTCCATTCCCTGCGCATTTTCGAGGTCCTGTTTGGCGGTAGCCATACTGCCCGGAGCATATTTATCCGATCCCGCTGCCTGCGCGATCTGCACCGCGTTGATGGCTTCGTACAACTCGAGTGGCGAGCGATCGTTGCGCGTGATCGGATGCAGCACCGTGTGCCGTCCCGCGGTATCCGCATACGCGCCGCGCGGCAGCAGATTGTAGTGCGCATTCACCGTCTCCAGTACGCCAGCCGTCTTGTCTGGCAACACGTAGTTCTGCATCACCGCCAAATCGCTCGGCATGGTGACCGCGAAGTAAGGCTCTGCGGTCAGAATCAAACCAAACGACTGTAAGTTTGTGGTAACGGTAATATCCGACTTACCGTGGTTCCATAACACTTCGCCGAGGTTGATCGGCCGCCCTTCCGGCGTGATGGCCCACAGCACATACGTCAGATACTCGACGCCAAAGCTGTTGGCCGGAACCAGTCCCTCGAAGTGCGCCTTGATCTCGGTGCGGCCATTGAGGCTGTTGACCTCGGCGCGTCCTTTCGCCTGTGGCAGCAGGCTGGTTCCTTCAAATCCTATTTTTGTCGATCCGCTGCGATGAAAGTAGTTAATGGCCGGAATATCCCTCCCCACCACCGTGATCTTGTAAATCGGAATACCCTGATCCGTTTGCCCCTGCGGCTGCTGGCCCGGATTCTGCGGCCAGCGATTCGTCTGCGTCGGATTCTGCTCCTGCGCGCACACCCACCCCGAACCGGCAACCAATACCACCACCGTAAGCCAATGCCCTCTTCTGGATTTCATGGATAGTCCGTCTCCGTTTCCTTCAATCAAAAGAAAAGATGCGATCTCGGCTTCCACCGTCCACCTGGACAGCGAGGATTCCCGGCGCGATACGGTTTTTTTGCCGGGCATCGCGAGCACGTGTTTCTGCATCCGTTCGCTCGGCGCAGCATTCCGGATGCGCCCATGCAACCCGCCGCAGCGGCTCCGCAGGCGATCGGGCGTGTACCATGAATCTCCGATGCCTGTCGCCGTCATGATCCTCGAACTGCGCATCGAGCACGCGCACTCGCTCAAGGACCGCCGTCAGGTGGTTCGCAGTCTGAAGGAAAAACTCGCCCACGCTTTCAACATCTCGATTGCCGAGCTGGATGAGTCCGTCACCTGGCAGTCTGCCACCCTCGGCATCGTCGCGATCTCCGCTTCGCGCGACTATCTCTCCGGACTCATGCAGCAAGTCGAGGACGCCGCCCTGCGCATCGCCGGCGGCCTGGGCGCGGAAATCAACGCTTCGTGGGAATTCCTCAACAACCCTGGCGAGCCTTGATCGGCACGCGGACGCGCATGTCGGCTGAACGTATCAGCTGAAAACTCGCCGCAAACGAACACGGCCCGCGAGCGCGGGCCGTCTTACAAAAACAGAGTTAAGAGCTTTCGAGCAGAACTTACCCCGCCTTGTCCAGCAGCATGGTGGAGAGGTTGCGGTTCCGCACCATCTCGGCCTGGATTTCCATCTCTTTGACCTTCTTGTTGCTGGGCAGGTGGTACATCAGGTCGAGCATCAGCTCTTCCAGAATCATGCGCAGTCCGCGCGCTCCCACCTTGCGCAGCAGCGCCTCCTGGGCCACCGCTTTGGTTGCGTCGTCGGTGAACGTCAGCTTCACGCCCTCGTAGTCGAAGAGCTTCTGATACTGCTTCAGAATCGCATTCCGCGGCTTGCTCAGAATCTCCACCAGCGCCGCTTCGTCCAGTTCATCCAGAATGCCCATCACCGGCAGCCGTCCCACAAATTCGGGAATCAGTCCGAACTTGATCAGGTCCTGCGGCTCGGCCTGGCGCAGCAGCTCGCTGTCGCGCTGTGCCTTAATTCCGCCAAGGCCCGGCTCCTGCTCCTTGTCGGAGAGAGCCTTGAATCCCAGCGCCTTTTTGCCAACGCGCCGCCCAATCACCCGCTCCAGCCCCACGAACGCACCGCCGCAGATGAACAGAATATTCGTCGTGTCCACCGGCGTGAACTCCTGGTGCGGATGCTTGCGCCCGCCCTGCGGCGGCACATTCGCCACCGTCCCTTCCAGGATCTTCAGCAGCGCCTGCTGCACGCCCTCGCCGGAGACGTCACGCGTAATCGATGGGTTTTCGTCCTTGCGCCCGATCTTGTCGATCTCGTCGATGTAGATAATGCCGGTCTGCGCGCGCGCCACATCGCCATCCGCCGCCTGCAGCAGTTTCAGGATGATGTTCTCGACGTCCTCGCCCACGTAGCCGGCTTCGGTCAGCGTAGTCGCGTCGACGATGGCGAAGGGCACATCCAGCATCTTGGCCAGGGTGTGCGCCAGCAGCGTCTTGCCGCTGCCCGTCGGCCCCACCAGCAGGATGTTCGACTTCGACAGCTCCACATCCGTGCCGCGCGTACGATTCATCTGCACGCGCTTGTAGTGGTTGTAGACAGCCACCGCCAGCTTCTTCTTGGTCTGATCCTGGCCGATGACGTACTCGTCCAGGAATGCCTTCACTTCCAGCGGCTTCGGCAGATGGGTAGGCGCGGCGCCCGTTTGCGCCTCGGTGCGGTCGTCTTCCAGAATGGAATTGCAGACGGCCACGCACTCGTCGCAGATGTACGCGCGCGGGTAATCGCTGGGTGAGGAAATCAGTTTGGCGACTGCGTCCTGCGATTTATGGCAGAACGAGCAGCGAAGTGCTTCATCGGATCCCGTGCGCGTTTTCATCTTTCCGGCTTCTCCTCGAACGACTCAGCGGTGGCCGGTATCCCAGTCCCGCCGGAAAAACTAAGTATTGGCGCGCGGGCGATCGATGATCTCATCGATGATTCCGTATTCCTTCGCCTGCGGCGCATTCATGATGAAATCCCGTTCCACGTCCCGCTCGATCTTTTCGAGGCTCTGGCCGGTGTGCTTGGCCATGAGCTTGTTCGTAATCTCGCGGATGCGGATGATTTCACGTGCATGAATGTCGATGTCCGTCGCCTGCCCCGCCAATCCACCCATCGACGGCTGGTGAATCAGAATGCGCGAATTCGGCAGCGCGAATCGCTTTCCCTTCGTCCCTGCCATCAGCAGAAACGCTCCCATGCTGGCCGCCTGCCCAATGCAGTACGTCACAACCCCATTGCGGATAAACTGCATGGTGTCGTAAATTGCCAGCCCTGCCGTGATCGAGCCCCCCGGCGAGTTGATATATAACTGGATATCTTTCTCCGGATCTTCCCCGGAGAGAAAGAGTAACTGCGCAATAACCAGATTGGCAATCTGATCATCGATCGGTGTACCGAGAAAGATGATGTTATCGCGGAGCAGACGCGAATAAATGTCGTACGCCCGCTCGCCGCGGCTCGTCTGCTCGATCACCATGGGTACTAACGCCATGCTTTTCCCTTCTCTCGTTTTTGAGCCTTTTTAGGCTTATCGTCTGTGACAGTTATCACCCTTCAGCCGTCCGCGCGCGTGCTTCAGGACAGCCGTTCCACCAGCAGATTCGCTGTCTTCTCTCTTCTCAATTGTTCCCGAATTCTAGCCAGATTGCCTTCCCGGGTCAAACGATCGCGCAGGCTCTCCAGCGGCTCCCTTGTTTGCACAGAGATAACCTGGAGTTCCCGTTCCACATCGTCGTCGCTCACCTGAAGGTTCTCCGCATCGGCAATCCGATCGAGCAGGATCGAGCCCTTCACTTCGTTGGTCGCTGATTCCCTCTGCGCCTCGCGGAGTCGATCGAAATCCAGCTTGCGCATGTCTTCGGTCCGCATTCCCTGCGCCGCCAACGCGCGCAGGCCGCGCTCCAGCCGCGAGTCGATCTGGCTCTGCACCAGCGATTCCGGCACGGGAAACTGAAATCTGGTCGCCAGCGCATCCACCAGCCGGTTCCGTGTATCGGCCTCGAGCCTGTGTTTCTTATCGGATGCGAGATGCTCCCTCAGCTTATCCTTCAGATCTTCGATGCTCGCGTAGTCACCCATCTCCTTCGCGAACTCATCGTTCAGCTCGGGCTGTATTTTCCTGCGGATGCCGCGCACCTCCACATCGTATGCGACGGTTTTACCTGCAAGTCGCTTCTCTCCGAAATCCCCCGGATAGGTCACTTCGAACTTCAGCTCCTGTCCCGGCTTCGCCCCGCGCAATCCATCGGTAAACGCTTCGACAGTGTCCTTGCCTCCGATTTCGACGGAAACATCGCTGCCTTCCACCGGAGCGCTCACTTCCTCACCCTCCGGGGTTTCGCCTTCCAGCCGTCCCTTGAAGCTGATCTGCGCCCAGTCGCCATCGGCGAGGCCGCGATCCTCGGTGATCGGTTCCATCGTCGAACGCGCATCACGAATGCGCTCCAGCTCTGCCTCGAATTCGGCATCGGTCAGATTAGTATCCGGTTTCTCGACTTTCACGTCCTGATAGCCATCCACCGAGAAATCCGGAACCACTTCGAAGGCTGCCTTGAAGCGCAGCGGCTGTCCTTCTTCGAGCTGCAGATTGGTCACCTGCGGCTGCGACACAGGCCGCAGATTCTTCTGTGCGATGCTTTCGCGGAAGTGCTGAGGAACCACCGCCTCAATCACCTCTTCGCGGATCGATCCGGCAAAGCGCGAGCGCAGCACGCTCTCCGGCACCTTGCCGGGACGAAAGCCGGGAATGCGCGCCACCTTCTGGTAGCGCCTGATCACGCTGCGGAAACTCTTCGATACCTCGTCGGCGGGTACTTCGATCTCGACTTCGCGGGTGCATTCCGGATTCAGAGTGGGCTGGGCGTGAGCATGCTCATGCTCTCCCTCGGCGTGGGTGTGACCTTCATGGCCGTGGCCCTCATGGCCGTGGTCCTCATGGGCAGGTTCGTGGATTTCGTTTTCCGCAGTCGCGGTGGGCGTCGTTTCAGTCGTTTCTGCTGATGTCAATGTGTGCCTTCCAGAGCCGAATTTCCCTGCACTCCGGGCAACACCATCGTGCGTTGCAGGCCGTGAGGGATGCGGCGAAATTGGTGCGTACTGCCGCGATTTTCACGCGGAATTCATACGCGGAGCGTCTCTTTCCTATGGTACGAGTCCGCTGGAATCCAGGCAAACGGGGCAGGTGAGAGCCGGATAGCGAAAGTCCGGTTAGCTAAAAACCGGTTAGCTGGTAAAGCGGTTAGCGAGGAACCGCGTCCGGGGAATCTCCAGGAGCATCGAGAGATGCTCTTTGCCGATCTCGGTCCGTTTGAAGCGCGCTCAACAAACCATTCAGCATCCGGGCAATCTCGGCCGCCTCCTGCAGAATCACGTCGACCGTTTCCGGAGAGAGGTATTCGAGGTTGCCTGCCAATTCAACCTGGGTTTGCAACTCGTACAGCGAACCCCGCGCCTGGCCGAGAAATAGTGCAAACAGTTTGTCCGTTAGGCGTCCATGCCCTTCTGCTATGTTGCTCGGCACAGACACAGCGGAGCGTCGAATCTGGCTAACCAGCCCGAACATCTCGCTTTTCGGCAGCAGCTCCGTAGCCGTATAGACGCTCCGGGCCAGAGCCATCGACCGCCGCCAAACCAACAGATCACGGAAATGTCGCGTCTTCATGAATACTCGCATTGCACGCCGAGCCGAAGCCCAAGACAAGAGCACGAAAGTTTTCAAATGCTCCACGGAAGAAGGCCCGTCATGCCGATCCCCCTCCAGCGAACGAGTGCCGTCGTCGGGCTTATCGCTAACCGCGTCACCAGCTAACCGGACCATAGCTAACCGGTTTTTAGCTAACCGCTTCATCAGCTACGCTGTTGATGATGAGCATCAAGACCCTCTCCTCCCGCGAAATCTATCGCAACTCCTGGCTGCGCCTGCGCGAAGACCAGATCGAGCGCAGCAACGGCGCTCGCGGCATCTACGGAGTCATCGATAAGGATCCCTGCGCCGTCATCATTCCCATCGAAGGCGACACCATCTACCTGATTGAACAGTTCCGCTACACCATCCAGGAGCGCGCCCTGGAGTTACCGCAAGGCGGTTGGGAGACCAGCAATGTCGATCCTGAAGAACTCGCCCGCGGAGAGCTGCGCGAAGAAACCGGCCTCGTCGCCGCCAGCATGACCTGCCTGGGCTCGATGTGGATCGCCTACGGTTTCGCGCGCCAGCAGCAGTACGTCTATCTCGCCACGGGACTCACGCAGGCAAGCACCGATCCCGACCCCGAGGAACACGACCTCGTGCTGCGCAGCGCATCCCTCGCCGAATTCGAGCAGATGCTCGTCGACGGCACCATCCAGGACGTCTGCACCATCGCCACCTGGGGCCTCTACCGGTTGTGGAAGGAGCGTCAGCAGAGGAGCTAATGCTGCGCCGCGCTCCTCAGCCAGCCGATTCATCGCTAGCCGGTTCATCGCTTCCGGCCTTGCGCTGACCGCTTTTTAGCTGACCGGCCCTTAGCTGCTTCTAAAAATTAAACATCGCCTGCAGGAAGACGCTGCGGTTCCCCGGTGTGTGCGAACCGAAGAAGCCTCCAACCAGCGACTGCGAGGTTCCGAAATATTGCGTCGAGGAGAGGTTCCCGTTAGGAGTGCCCAGGTTCTCGTGATTCAGGAGGTTCGTGCCCCACGCTGAGAAGGTCAGGCTGTATTTGCGCGATACGTCCTGATCCATCCTGCCCGGGCCGCCGCGATTGCCGCTGAATCCACCGCCGCCCATTCCGCGCGGACCGCCGTGAAAACCTCCGCCGCCGCCGGCTCCGTGCTGTCCCTCACCCAGTTTGGGTCCCACGCCGACCACCTTGCTCAGCCGCATATTCAGGCTGACGTTGGAAGGCCCGGTACCGAGTCCATAAGGAATAATCTTGTCCCCGGTACCCAGAGGATCGAGGTCGAAGCAGCCCCAGGCGGTCTGCTCGGTTCCCGGAGCGCCGCAGTCGGAAGCATAGGTCGGCCGTGCGTTGAACTGGTTGTTACCCGTCTGGTTGCCACCAGTAACGATGTTAAAGGGCGCGCCCGACTGTGCCATCAGCATCGGCGAAACCGAAACTTTCCACGGCAGCATGAAATTGCCGAAGAGCATAAAGCGATTGGGGATATCGAAGGAGGTCCGGCCGTAGTCAAGTCCCGGATAACTGGAAACCGAAGGCACCGACGTGACCCCGCTGGTATCGCCCAGCGCGTGGCTGTAGGTGTAGCTGGTAAAGAAGCTGTAGTGTCGGTAATTGGCCCGCACCGTCACCATCACCTGATGTTCTTTGTAGAACCCGCCTGACTGGTACTGCAGGTTATTCGTCGTCGGCACCGAAACGCTGGCCGGATAAACATGGTTCAAAGCGTCCTGCTGGGGGAATACAGCTGCTGCGCTCGTGTTATCGGTGAAGTATTGATGGACACCCTGCGAGAAGATATAAGTAACATTCCCGGTCATGAACTTGGTGAGTTGCCGATCCACACCGACCGCGGCTTCCATATCATTCGCCACCTTGAAATTCGGATCGATCGTGTATTTCGTCGGCGCGCTGTTCTGCGAAGCGCTTCCCGGCGTGCTGGCCGCGATCGGATGCACGGCCCACTGGTAGAACGGGATGTTCGGAGCGTTGTTTTGAGGGGACTCGATGAACTGCTGCTGGTTGATACCGTTCTCGTGAATGGTCTGCACGACGTAGGGCGTCTGATCGCCGAAGCCGTTGGCCACCGTAAAGCGCTGGTAGAACCATCCGTAGCCGGCACGCAGCACCGTCTTTGCGGGTTGCCGTCCAGATCCATGGCCCAGCGCGTACGCGAGCGCGAACCGCGGCGCCCAGTCGCTGTGGTCGCTGATCCAGTTCTGCGTCTCCCAGCGCAGTCCATAGCTGAAGGTGAAACGCTGGTTCACCTTCCAGTCGTCCTGATAGAACAACGCACCGTCAAACGGAGTCGCGTGCGCAGTAGCCTGGTTGATCTTCGTGTAGGTGTACTGCTGCGGATTGCAGCTGGCCGGCGCGGCGCTGGCCGTGGGCGTCGGCTGATAGCAGCTCAGGAAATCGTTCAGGCTGGAGAACGTATACGATCCGTTGCTGCCGCCGGTCGTGTAATTGGTGTCGCCGTAGACCCGCACCCGCGCCCCGAAGTTCAAAGAATGCGCTCCCAGCGCGCCGGAAAGGTAATCCTGCAGTTCGTAGACGTTCTCGTGATCCTGGATGTTCTGCGTATTGGCGCCGCCGTCGGTGAAAGTCTGCTGCACGCCGAAGGAAGGCAGACTGGAAACCGGCGTTTCCTGGTTGCGGATGCGCTGGTAGCGGAAGCGGATATCGTCCACCAGGTTTTTGCTCAGCACCAGGCTGTCGGAAAGCTGGATATCATTTTCCTCATCGTGAGTATTGACCGCCTGGAGTGGCAGGCTGTAGGTGCCCAGGCCGCCGTTAGTATCCACATCGCGGTTGTACTCATAACGAATCGTGAGGGTGTTCGCCTGTCCCAGCTGAATATCCACGCGCGGGCTCAGGTCCAGCCGCGACCCCGGATTGGCAATCGCTTCATTGATCGAGGTACCCACCGCATTCCCGGCGCCGTTCACGGTCACGCTGGCCGGGTCAATGGCTTCGGAGATGCTCTGGTCCTGCTGATTTCGCGCGAAGAGACTGACGAAATAGGAAGACGACTTATTGATCGGGCCGCCCACATTGCCATGCATGAAATACGAGTAGTAGGGCGGCTGCACCGCGTGATTCTGAAGGATGGGGTTTTGTCCGTTGAACGAAGAATCGTTGCCGGCGATCTGAAATTCTCCGTGAATCTTGTCCGTGCCCGGCTTGGTGAAGATCTCGATGCGCCCATAACCCAGCCGGTCGTACTCCGCTGAGAACGGATTCTGGTTGACGCGAATCTCGCGGATCGACGACTTGGGCGGGAGCTGCCCGCCGGTGAACCCGTCGATATAGACCTGGCCGCCATTGGGACCCGCCGAGGGCCCGGCCAGCGCCTGCAGCTCGTTTTGCAACTCGTCCGGATCGTCGGAGAGCGCGTTCAGATCCGCTCCCTTGATCACCACCGCGTTCGCATTGCTGTCCGGGCTGGTGTCGACGGTGGTGTTCTCCGCCTGCACCTGCACTTCCTGCTGCGCCACTTCAATCTGCAGGGCAGGATTCAGGCTCTTCATCTGCGCGCCCACCACGATATTCGGGACGCTGTAGGCCGCGAAGCCCTGCGCCGTCACCGTCACGCTGTAGGTTCCGGGCGCGATCCCTCGCACCGCGTACGCGCCGCCGCTGTCCGACGTTGCCTTGCCCGCCACTTTGCCGGCTGTGGTCATCACCACCACCGTCGCATTCGGAATCACCGCGCCCGAGGGATCAGTCACCTGGCCGCGAAGGCCGCCGGTGGTGGTCGGCGTGTTCTGAGCCGTATTTTGGGCATGCGCCGCCGGCCCGTTCGCGAGGACCATCCCCGCGACCAGAACCAGGCCTGCTGCCGCCACGCGGCTTTGCCCTGCCGCTCCGCTCAGACACTTCAATCGATTGAGAATTCTGAATTCCACAGTTCTCCGGTGTACATCGGATCTTTGGTCTTTGTTCCGTGCCGCTTCCTGACACAGGCCGCCGGCACTCCTCGAACCCGGGCCGCGCTGCGGGGAGCCTGTTCCCGTTTGCGCCAACCCTTTGCTGATTGGATGAGGCCTACGGAGTTCCTTCTGCGCCTTGTCCGCCACCGGCTCCGCCGCCGAGGCTCCACGCTGACGAGAACATGCTCTGGCTGCCGCTGGCCGACGCCTGCAGCATCGGCTCTACTCCAGCCACTAACCGAATTGCCGTCGCCTGCTCAGGACTTCCCGCAGTCGCGACGATCATCACCGCATCACCCTTGTGCAGATCGCTGACATGGATCTCCGGCGAACGCTGCAGTACACGAGCCAGCCCGCCGCCTCCACCTGCACCCGATCCGCCTGCACCCTGCCGCCCCTGCCCCTGACTTTCGCCATCCGGAGCGCCGCCACCTGGAGCGCCAGAACCGAGAGTACCAGCGCCGGGGGCGCCGGCAGAGGCCGCAGCGTTGCGCGGGCCTGCCTCGCCGTTCCCTTCCCCGCGCTGCCCCGCACCGCCTGCCTTCAACCGTGCCGCCATCATCTGTGCCGTCTGCGGATCCAGCTTGCGCATATCGGAGTCCGGCGTCGTCCGGATCGTCACCGTCTTCTTCGTTACCAGGTCCTTCACCGTGAAGCCCCCGGCGCTTGCATCCGTCGCAACCACCGTCCCCGCAATGTTCCGGAACGAGCCCGACACGATCTCCTCGGCCGCCACTTCATTGCCGTCCGGACTCTTCTCGCCGCGTGCCGTCACCTGATCGCCGGGCTGGATCGCCGCCAGCGTCGATGTCTGCGCTTCGCTGAATTTCACTGAATCCGGCGCATACCGCCGCACGATGGTCGTCGGCGTAGTGTGGATGACGATCGACCGCGCGCCCGAGGCAACAGTGACGGTCCCGTTGGCCGCATCGACCGATTTCACCAGGCCGCCTACGCCCCGGCGCTGCCAGTCCGCCTGCTGCTGCTCCTGCTTCGCCTCGATGTCGCTCTTCCTGTTGACCACCACAATGGTCGCCGACGGTGGATCGCCTGCCACCACCATCAACACACGGTCACCAGCGCCGATATCGCTCAGGGCAATCTTCGCGGCGCCCGCCAGCGTCTTCTGGCCTGGATCGGTCCGCAGGATCTTCGCGCTGTCCGGCACCGTCACATTCACCGATGCCCCGGCATCCGTCCTGACCGCAATCGTGTCGCCGGACACGGAGGAGACGGTTCCCATGACGCGGTTCGACGCCTGCTGCGCCCACATAGGCAGGCCCCCGCCGCCGGAGGTCAGGCACAACCCTGCGATAACAACCAACGAGAACAACTTTGGTCGCGCCCAAACCATCTTCAGCATCGTATCTCCGGCAGCAGATGCCCTGCTTTAATGACGGGGCACTCGCCCTAAAGTTTCAGACAGGAAATCGTTGCTGTGTGAGGGTGGTATCGATACCCCGCCGAGCCTTCCGCCGGGAGGGGTATGATCGCCTTTGGCGCTCCGCTCCGCGCCCTTCACCGGTCCTCCTGTCCGCAAACGGACATCTAGTCATTTTTGAGGCTCACTGAGACAAATGGCAATCTCCGGCACCGGCAGTTCCCAATCCATCAGGGTCGCGCCCGGCGAGGGCACCAACTACCGCAGCGCGCTCGCTATGGTCACCACGCTCTTCTTCATGTGGGGCTTCCTGACCTCGCTCAACGACATCCTCATCCCGCACCTGAAATCCATCTTCGAGCTCAATTATGCCAAGGTGATGCTGGTGCAGTTCGCCTTCTTTTCGACCTATGCCCTGCTCGGCATACCCTCCGGCAAAGTCGTTGAATGGATAGGCTACAAGCGCACCATGGTGCTGGGCCTGCTCACCATGGGGCTGGGTGCGCTTCTCTTTATTCCCGCCGCCAAAGTGCCTTCCTTCCCGCTCTTTCTCGGAGCCCTGATCGTGCTCGCCGCGGGCATCACCGCCTTACAGGTAGCCGCCAATCCTTATGTCGCCGTCCTGGGGCCGCCGCAAACCGCCTCCAGCCGCCTCAACCTGACGCAGGCCTTCAACTCGCTGGGAACCGTCATCGGCCCCTGGTTCGGCGCTCTGGTCATCCTTCGCACCGCCGGCAAAGTCGTCACCAACCCCAATTCCCTCTCCCCTGAGGCCCTCCACGCCTACCGCGTGCACGAAGCCTCCACCGTCGATATCCCCTACCTCGGCATCGCGCTCGCCCTCATCCTCCTCGGCCTCGCGATCGCCATGTACAAGTTTCCCCGCATCGAGACCACCAAGGACTACCGCCCCTCGGAGCTGTCCAAAGGGCAGCACGACAGCATGTGGCGCCACCCCCACGTCGTCTTTGGAGCCATCGGCATCTTCGTGTACGTCGGCGCTGAGGTGGCTATCGGGAGCTTTCTCATCAACTACTTCGCGCGCCCCGAGATCGGCGGCCTCGCCACCACCCCGGACGGCAGTGCCCTGCATATCGCCTCCGCCACCCTGCTCCGCTTCCTCGCGAGATTTCTCGGCAGCTGGGTTCCCCTCTACTGGGGCGGCCTGATGCTCGGCCGCTTCATTGGGTCAGCCCTTCTGCAGCGCCTCCGCGCCGGTAAGTTGCTCGCCCTGTGCGCAATATGCGCCGCCATCCTGGTCGTCATCTCCATGCTGGCCAACGGCTCCCTGGCGGTCTGGAGCATCCTCCTGGTCGGCCTCTTTAACTCTATCCAGTTCCCCAGCATCTTCACTCTGGGCATTGCGGAAATGGGGCCGCTGACCGGCGAAGCCTCCGGCCTCCTCATCACCGCCATCGTCGGCGGCGCGATTATTCCTGAGCTGCAGGGCTTTCTTGCGGATCGCATCGGCATTCACCATGCCTTTATCCTGCCCATCCTGTGCTATGCGTTCATCACCTGGTACGGCCTGCGCGGATCCCGCATCCTCCGTCCCCGCACCGCCTGAGCAACAGAGAGCCGGATTCAGCGCCCCCGGCTCTCCCCCAGCCTGCTGTATCCCGGATGCACGCCCCGGCTGAGTCCCTGCGCATCCGCGATCTTCTGCAGCAGCCTGGCCAGTTCTTCGCGCTCCTCGACGCTTAGCGCCGCGCACAGCGCCTCATTGTGCTCGCGCCCGATTCTCCCCAGTTCCGCCAGCTTCTCTCTTCCCGCCGGCGTCAGCTGCAACGCGTAGCTGCGCCGGTCGTCCGCGTTCGCTGTCCGCACCACCAGCCCCAGTGACTCCAGTTCGTCCACCACACCCACCAGCCGGCTGGCGTGCATGCCGAGACGATCCGCCAGGTCCTTCTGGCTCATACCGGAGGACTGAGCTAGCATGCGCAGAATCCCCGCGTGCGGAGGCGTCAGTCCAAGCGGCTCCAGGCGCTCTCCGAACTGTCTGGCAGCCAGCGCGCCAACCTGCGCCAGTAAAAATGCGGCAAATGAGCCGCGGTGCGGTCGTTCTGTCTCCATCTCGAATATTATTGCAGACTATAATCGTTTATGATATTAATCATTATCTGATGTCATCATCGCAGCCAACCGCGCTTCCGCAGATCCGCCATCGCGGACCTTCTCTGCTGCTGCTCGTCATCGTCTACACGATCCTGACGGCCGTCGGCGGCTCGACCCTGAACGCAGCCTTCAATATTCCGCACGATTCCGCCGCCGCCATCGCCTTCGTGTCCAAAATCTCCACGTCCCTGCGCTGGGGATCCTTCTGCGAGTTCGGCTCCGCCGTTCCGCTGGGGATCTTTGTGGCGACCGTGGTGAGCCGCCTGCGCTTCCTGCGCGTCCGCGCCGCCGGGGAGATGATTGCGCTGGTTGGCGGCATTGCGGCTATGGGTATGCTCCTTCTCTCCAGCCTCGCCCTGTGGTCGCTGACCCGGCCCGGTGTTGCCTCTGTCGACGGAGCAGTCCGCGCCCTGCAGGCTCTGGGCTTTGCCGGGGGAGGACCCGGCTTCGTCGTGCCCCTGGGCCTCTTCGTCGCAGGTGTTTCCGTCACCGCGGGTCTCTCCCGTCTGATTCCCCGCTGGCTCATGGTTCTCGGCCTTGCCGTCGCGCTGGCCAGCGAGCTCGCCAGCCTCACGCTGGTCTTCTGGAGTGCCGGGTACTTCATTCCCGTGGGCCGCTTCATCAGCATCGTCTGGATGATTGGCGTTGCCGTCACCCTGCCTTCTACAATGCCGGCTCATCGCGGCGCCGAGTCTATCGCCCAGCCCGTATAACCTCACAGGAGGCGATCGCCATGCATACCACAGCATCCCCGGTTATCACGTCTCCTGTTATCACATCCCCGGTTACCACGTCTCCGGTTACCACGCGTCCCCCTGCCTCGCGCCTCGTCTGGACTGTCCTTCTGCTGCTTTGCTTCATCGCCATGGCCGCCGCGCTGCGCCGCATCGTTGTGCTCGTCCTGCCGCCCGCTATCCCGCGCGTTCCCTCCATGGCCGCTCTGGACAACACATTTGCAGCGCGCCGAGCCCTCACCCTTACGCACCTCATTCCTGCCCTGCTCTTCGTCACGCTTCTGCCGGCATGGTTTTCCCGCCGCATCCGCGGCCGCGTGCAGCTGCATCGCCGCATTACGCAGGCCTTATTGATCCTCGGCGTCATCATCGGAGTGACGGCCTTCGCTCTGAGCCTGCATCCGGTCGGCGGCCTCAACGAAGCCTCGGCGGCCATCCTCTACGACTGCCTCTTTCTCTTTTGCCTGTCACGCGCCTGGCTCCTGTGGCATCGGGGCGACCTTCCCCTGCACCGGGAATGGCTGACCCGCGGCATCGCGGTGCTGCTGGGAATAGCCACCACGCGTCCGGTGATGGGGGTCTTCTTCGCAACCCAATCCATAACCCATCTTTCGCTCCATCAGTTCTTTGGCATCGCCTTCTGGATCGGCTTTACGACCACCTACATCGCCGGCGAAGCATGGCTGCGCGCTCATCCGGCGATCCAGGAAAACACCGTGGAAAGCGCCGCCGCTTACCCTGCCGCGTAACTGTGTTGCCGTCTGCCCCGCCTCCGTATTTTTCTGAAAACTCGCCCCATCCCTCCGCAAAACCCGCATCCAACGCTGATCAGGTACGCTCCGTTTCTCCCTTAACCGGAGCGGTCGTCGGAGCGGCCTGATCGCGATTTGGACCGGACCCGATCGTCCCCCGCGTCGCGAACGACATTGCTGTCAGGTGACACAGAGGGATAACTCACGCCATGCCCGAACGCGGCCAGCCAGCCTTTCCCCGCCTTTCCTCTTTGCTGCTGTCGCTCTTTGCCCTGACGATCGCCTGCGCGGGATGCGGCTCCACCAGTGGCACCAAGCCTCCGCCTCCCACTCCGGCGGTCAGCGTCTCCGCTGCGCCGGCCTCGATCCTGGCCGGCGCCTCCTCCACTCTCACCGTGACCGCTTCCAATGCCACCCAGGTCACTGTGACCGGCTCAGATGGCAGCAGCTATACCCTCGCCGCGACGGGTGGCACACAGGCCGTTACACCTGCAGCCACCACCACCTACACCGCGCAGGCCAGCGGTACCGGCGGCAATGCGTCGGCCACCGCCACCGTGACCGTCACGGCGCAGACAACTGCCCCGACGGTGACCATCGTCGCCAGCCCCTCGAATATCTCGCCCAAAGCATCCTCGACCCTCACCGTTACAGCTACGAACGCGACGCAGGTTACCGTCACCGGCTCCGACGGCAGCAGCTATACCCTCGCCGCGACTGGCGGCACGCAAGCCGTCACTCCGGCCGCTACCACCACCTACATCGCCACGGCCACGGGAGCAGGAGGAACCGCGACCGCCACGGCTACCGTCACCGTTACCACCGGGACCATCCAGTCCATCAACCACGTCCTGTTCATGCTGCAGGAGAACCATACCTTCGATAACTACTTCGGCATGCTCAACCCCTATCGCTCCTCGAACAGCTGGAACGTAGGCGACGACGGCAACACTTACAACGTCGATGGGATCGACGACAAGCTGACCCTCAGCAATGAGACCGACGAGGGCCAATCGATTGCACTTTTCAAATTCCGCAGCACCTGCATCGACGATGCTTCCTCCGCCTGGCTCGAAAGCTATGGCGACGTCAATCGTTATAACTTCCTGACCACCCGCCCCATCAATATGGATGGCTTCGTCCACAACGCGGAGGGCTTTAACAACAGCTGCGCGACCTCGGGTACCTGCTCCGGGCAGTTCAGCGACAGCACCGGCCAGCGCGCCATGGGCTACTACGATCAGGATTTCCTGAATTACTACTACTTCATGGCCTCGCAGTTCGCCCTCTCCGACCGCTGGTTCTCTCCACTGGCCAGCAAGAGCACCCCCAATCGTCTGTCTACCTATACCGGCGGCACCACCCAGGGCCTGGTTTTCGATCCGGGCAGCGACGATCATCTCGGCGGCCTCAATCTCCCCTCCATCTTTGAGGAACTCGATCAGGCCAGCGTTTCGTGGAAGGTCTATTACACCGTCAACGCCAGCGACTGCCTCGACGGCGATGACTGCGAAACCTCGGGGTCGGCCAACTATCCCGCCACCACCCTCGGTTACATCAACTACACACACAAGTATCTCTACGAGAACCCGTCCCAGGCGCCCTGCACCGGCACCACGCAGCCCTCCAGCGTCGTCGGCGACAGCTCCAATTACTTCTGCATCGACACCAGCCACGTGGCCCCGATCTCCCAGTACTACACCGACCTTACAAATGGAACGCTGGCCAGCTTCGTCTTCATCGAGGCCGGCTACGGTATCAACGACGAGCATCCCGGATCGGGCCAGTCCGTCCTGCTGGGGCAGGCGCAGGTAGCGAAGATCGTCAACGCATTCATGTCCAGCTCTTCATGGAAAGACTCCGTCTTCTTCCTCAGCTACGACGAGGGTGGAGGTCCCTACGATCATGTGCCGCCGGTGCCCGGCCACTCCAACGACAATACCGATGCTTCGCTGGGGACCATTCCCGACATCGGATCGGTAGCCGTCAATCCTGATTCCTACCCGCCATGCCTCCCGCCCAGCGGTACGGTGGCGACCACGCACTGCGATCTGCGCGCCGGCAGTCCCGGTGCCCACACCGGAGACGCGGCCCAGGCCCAGGGCTTTGCCGCGCAGATCGGCTTCCGCGTGCCCAACATCGTCATCTCCCCCTTCACCCGCCGCCACTACGTCTCACATATCCCCATGGACCACACTGCAGTGATCCAGTTTGTCGAGACGCGCTTCGTCGGCCCCACGGCACACCTCACCGCCCGCGATGCCGCGCAACCCAACCTGCTGGACTTCTTCGATTTCACGAATGTGCCCTGGGCCACACCGCCCGCGCCTCCCCTTCCCGTCTCCTCCGCTTCTCTGGGCTATAATCCATGCACCCCGGCCAGCATGGGCCCCTGACTGGCTACCTGATCCGCACCCGGATCGCACCCGGATCCCCTTCCGGATCGGCACTACCTCTTAAGCCCTTGTCGCTGGTACCGTTGGCCCCGAAAGCCCGGTGATCCTGGTCACATCTGCCCTCGGGGCAAAGCTCAGATGATGGGGGTGCGGTTGGACCTCGCGGCGATCGTTGCTCTCTCGCTGAGTGCCGCCTCCTGACCACGAAGTGGAGGAACTCCGATGCGGACTTTACTCAAACCTTGTGTGTTCGGCGTAATCCTGGCGGCACTGCTTTTTGCGGGCTGCGCGCAGACTCCGATTTCGCCCGCGCCCGGCGATCAGCCGCAGGCGGCCGCCAAACCCGCAGCTCCCCCGCAGGTGGTGGCTGCCAAAACCGCCTTTGCGCCGATGTATACCGCGGCTCGTGCCTGGGCCTCCGACGTCGTCATGCTGCGGGTCACTGCGAAGGAACTGCCAGGCTTTAAGAACAGCGCCGGCATGGCAGGCCAGTGGGAGGCCGTCTTCGCCTCGCCCAGCCTCCGCCAGTACAGGACCTTTACCTACTCCATTGCCAATGTTCCCCCCGACACCTTCAAGGGCGTCGTGGCGGGACTGGCCATGCCATGGGCCGGAGTCACCCGCGACGTGATGCCCGTCGATCTCGACGAGTTTAGTGTCGACTCGGACGTGGTCTACAAAGCTGCCGCCGCGGACGCTGCGGACTGGCTGAAGAAGAATCCTGACAAGCCGCTCTCGACCTTCGAGATGGGCGACACCTATAAATTCCAGACCCCGGTCTGGTATGTGGTGTGGGGTTCGAAGAAATCAGGCTACGCCACCTTCGTCGACGCCAGCAGCGGCAAAGTCGTGAAGCACGGCTAAGCGGGCACAGAAGTAAGCACAGAAAGACGGGCCGGCTGCTCTAAATGCCGGCCCTCATGCTCGGCGCCAGGCGATCCCACCCGCCGCGGGTCGCTCCGGGTCCATCCCTCTTTGTATACTTGCCGCCGGCGGCTGAAACAGTCTGGAACGTCGCTGGATTCCCTTCCGACGGGGCGCGTTTGCACAGGGACACACTGAGCGGCAATCCGCAGAACCATCGCGCGGCCTCGCCTGCAATTCATCCGAAACCCAATCGCAGCTTCCGTCGCGCCTGTGTTGTGACCCTGCTCAGCGGTCTGCTTCTGGTTGGCATCGGGATCGGCCAGGTCGTCGAAAGCAGCCAAAATACCCGCCAGCCGCCAGTCCCGTACCAAAAGATGACGCCGGAACAACGGGCCGCCGCCACCCACGCTTTCCTGGGCCTCGGCCCCGAGCCGGACAAGGCAGCCGCCGCGCGCGGAGCCCCGCTCTTCCAGCAAAGCTGTGCCTTCTGCCACGGGCCGCAGGCGCGCGGCGCCACCGCACCCAGTCTGATCACCTCCGATGAAGTGCTCGACGACACGCACGGCGAGCACCTCGTGCCCTTCCTGCAAAAGGGGCGCCCGGACCGCGGCATGCCTGCCTTCGCGGCCTTCTCCGCCGCGCAGCTCAAAGACATTGCCGAGTTCCTGCATCTCCAGGTCGAGGACGTCGCGAACCGCGGCACCTACCATGTGCTGAATATTCTGGTGGGCAATGCCGCTGAGGGCCACGCCTACGTCCAGGATCATTGCCTGTCCTGCCATACCGAGGAGACGTTCGCGCATATCGCCACCCGCTTTCGTTCGCCCGAGCAGCTGCAGCGCAGCTGGATCTGGCCCGTCAGCCTCGGCGAACCCTCCCTCATGCCCACCGCCACCGTCACCATGCCGGATCATCGCACCATCGCCGGACGCGTCGTGCAGATCAGCGACTTCCGCATCACCCTCGTGGACAACACGGGCCAGACGCACGCCATTGACCGCGGCCCCGGCGTCAACGTCGACATGAAGGATCCTATGGCAGCGCACCAGGCGATGATCATGACGCTGACCAACGAGGCGATGCACAACGTGACCGCCTGGCTGGAGACACAGCATTGAGGCGGGCTTCGGCGCTTTGGGCGGCCTTCGCCATCGCCGCTCTGGCGAGTGCGGCTGCTTCACCCCACGTCTCTCCCGACTCGGGGACGCTGGGCAAAACCCCCACCACCAGCTGGCCTACCTTCAATGGCGACACCAGCGGCCAGCGCTACAGTCCCTTAACCCAGATCGCCCCCGGCAATCTGGACCAGCTGAGCGAGCGATGGGTCTACCCGATCACCAGCGTCGGCGCACAGCGCGGCGCGCCGGCTCCGGTGATCAAATGCACGCCTCTCCTCGTCGACGGCGTCCTCTACATCACCATTCCCGATCACGTGTGGGCGCTCGACGCGCGAACCGGCAGGGAAATCTGGCGCTACGACTGGATCGATCATGGCGGCCATCTGGTAGGCCAGCGCGGCGTGGGCATCTGGAAGACCACCGTCTTTTTCGAGACGCCGGATGACTGGCTGGTCGCCCTCAATGCCAAAACCGGCCATGAACTGTGGCGCAAAAACTACGCTGACGCGCGCAAGCAGTACTTCTCCACCTCCGCGCCCCTCGTGATCAGGAATCACGTCATCGTCGGCGTGGGCGGCGATGCAATGGATATGCCCGGCTTCCTCGATTCCTTCGATCCGGCCACCGGTGATCTGCAGTGGACCTGGTGGTCCACGCCGCGCACAGGCGACCCGGCGCTGAAGACCTGGCCCAACGAAGCGGCGTCCAATCATGGCGGCGGCATGACGTGGATGCCCGGCACTTATGATTCCAAACTCAATCTCCTCTATTGGCCGACCGGCAATACCAATCCCGTCTTTGCCGGCCAGGGACGCCCCGGAGCCAATCTCTGGACCGAATCCATCGTCGCCCTCAACGCCGATACCGGCAAGTTGCAGTGGTACTTCCAGGTTTCGCCGCACGACACCCACGACTTCGACAACACAACCGCGCCCATCCTCTTCGACCGCGTCATCGATGGACAGCCGCATCGCCTGCTCGCGCAGGCTGCGCGCAACGGGTTCTTCGTCACCCTGGATCGCGTCACCGGCAAATATCTGGTCGTGAAACCTTATGTGCCGCTCGACTATTCCTCCGGCCTGTCGCCCCAGGGAGAGCCCATCCCCATCCCCGACAAAGATCCGTCGGTCGGCGGCTCTATCAACATCGTCAACGCGACCAACTGGCCCGCGCCCGCTTACAATTCGCAAACCGGCCTGTTCTATGTCAATTCCGTCGAAGGCAAAGCCATCTACTACCTGATCGACGACGGCGCGCGGCCTTCCGGCTATGGAGGCACGGGCGCCGGCATCGGCCATACGCAGCGCGTGTTGCAGGCCATCGATCCGCTCACCGGCATCGCCGCCTGGAAGCACGTGTATCCGAACCTCAACAACGCTTCCACCACGGTCGGCCCCAGCCTCCTGACTACGGCAGGCAATCTGCTCGTCAGCGGCGACGATCAGAAGAATCTCATCATCTTCAGCGCCGACAAGGGGCAGATCCTCTGGCACCATGAGCTCAGCGCCAACGAATCGGGAGGCATCATCACCTACCTGCTGGATGGCCACCAATACATCGTCTTCGGAGCCGGCGACAGCCTTCATGCCTGGAGCCTGATTCCATCTGCCAGCACGGCAGTCCGGCGGCGGGAGACGCGCCCATGAAGCCCAGCCGCGCCCGCTACAGCATGGTCGCGCTGGCCATTGGCCTCGCGGTGCTCTCTTATGTGCAGAGGGTCGCCATCTCCGAAGCCGCTGGACCCATTGCGCACGACCTGCACATTCCGAAGCAGCAGATGGGCCTCATCTTCGGTGCCTTCGGCTTGTCGTACGCGCTCTTCGAGATCCCCATGGGGCTGCTCGGCGATCGCCTCGGCGTACGCCGTGTGCTGGCGCAGATCGTCCTCGCCTGGTCTGCCTTTACCGCGCTTACCGGCGCCGCCTGGAATGTCGTCTCGCTCTACGTCATCCGCTTTCTCTTCGGCGCCGGCGAGGCGGGATGCTTCCCCAACCTCACGCGCATGCTCAGCGCCTGGCTGCCCGCCCGCGAACGCGTCGCCGCGCAGGCGCTGCTGTGGGCCTCAGCCCGCTGGGGCGGAGCGGCCACTCCGCCGCTGGCCCTGCTCTGCATTACCTGGTTCGGCTGGCGATGGGCCTTCGTCAGCTTCGCCGCGCTGGGCATCGTCTGGTGCGCGATCTTTCTCCTCTGGTTCCGCGACGACCCGGCGCAGCATCCCTCCCCCAACGCCGCGGAACAGGAGTTGCTGGCAACCTCGCGCGTCCTCACCGCCCACACGGCCGGACAGCCACACTGGCTCTCTCTGCTGCTCACACGGCAGGTGGCCGCCTTATCTCTGCAGTATTTCTGCTTCTCCTATGTCTGGTACTTCTACATCACCTGGCTGCCGACCTATCTGCGCGAAGGCCGCGGCCAGTCACCGGCGCGCGCCGCTGCTTTCGCCGTGCTGCCTCTCCTGTTCGGCGGATTCGGCTCGCTGGCCACGGGACTCGCCCCCAGGCGCCTGCCGCGCCGCGCCATCGCCTTCTGCGGATTCATGGCAACCGCCATCCTGCTCTTCGCGATGACCCACATCGGCTCGGTCGTTCCCGCCATGCTGGCCATGGGCTTCGCCAGCTTCTCCAGCGACCTCACCATGCCTATCTCCTGGGACGCCTGCGTAGACATCGGCGGTCCCTACACCGCGACCGTCGCCGCCACGATGAACATGCTCGGTAACCTTGCCGGCTTTGTCGCGCCGGTCGTCGGCGGCATCCTTCTGCAGCGCAGCGGCGGCAACTGGAACGTGCTCATCGACACCATGGCTGCGGCCGCAACGGTCTCGGCCTTCTGCTGGCTCGGTCTCGATCCTGAAGGCATCCGGAGGCGGCGCGAGCAAATCCTGAGCGAGCAGACCCAGAGCGGCGTGCTTCCCACCGGCGCCGACAGCCTTACTCCCTGACCTCCTCCTACCGCTCCGCTCCCGGCGCCTGCATGCGCGGAGGATGCGGCGGCACATAATCGACCAGCGAATCCACCGGCTTCTTCCCCGCCCACGCAATGCCGCGCAGCAGCATCTGCTGGATCTGGTAATTCGAGAAATTCGCGTACTCGTGCCCCTGCATCCACACGAACGCCCGCGCCGGCTCTCCGCCCGGCAGCGTGTGTTCGTACGTCCAGATCTGCGGCACCACTTCCCCTTTGTGCGCGCCCGCGCTGGGCGTGCCCGGGATTACCGCCGTGGCCAGCACATGGATTTTGGGATCCCGTGCCCACGTCATGCTGTAGAAGGCTTCGTCGAAGATGACGATGTTCGTCATCCCCTTCATGATCGGATCGGCCGGATCGACCACGGTGTACGGAATCGGCGCTCCCAGCGTGTAGTTCACCTCGCCGTGCTTCTTGCCGCCGCCCACCAGCGTCGCGAAATACGCCGGGTCCGGACCGCACAGCGAATCGTGAATGCTCACCAGCCCGCCGCCCCGCCGGATATATGCCTCCAGCGTGGCCTTCTCTTCGTCGCTGAGATATCCGGCATCGCCCTTGTAGAGGATCACCACGTCGGTGTGCTCCAGATCGGCGGCGCGCGGCGCATGCAAAGCCCCGTCCACCACCGCACCATGCTCGGTCAGAATCTTGCTCCAGTCCGCCAGAAACTGCGGATAGTCGTGCTGCCCGGTAAGGTGCGACTTCAGTCCCGTCCAGATGTAGATATGCATCCCATCAGGATTCTGATCCCACGGATGCGGCGCCGGCGCCTGAGCGGTGCTGGTAGTCTGCGGCCGCGCCTGCTGCGCCATCAGCGAGTGCAGCGCCAGCAGGAAAGCCAGAGCCACCAACCGGTCGCCCAGCCAGCCTGGGCTGCCGGATCGTCTCCCCGGCTGCGACTGCGCTTCAGCCATCCTCTGTCGTGCAGGCGTTTGCGGAAAAAGTGTGCGCTGAGCAATCGATCGAATCGGCACAGGGGAAGATCTCCTTCATCATGATGAGCTGGATGTGCGCGAACAATGCGCAAACGCGCAAAGATGCATACTAATCCACCAGCGCGCCTGCACACCGTATCCCGGCCTCACCGTCCGAATAACCATCAAATGGTATGATTCGCAGCCACAGAGCTTTTCCGCTCTGCCGCCGCGAGTACAGGACAATTCCGGCCAGCGCAATCGATAGGAGCCCCCGATGCCCAATCCCTGTTCAGTTCCAGTAGCGCCGCCCTGTGCTCCGCCGGTTTCCGATCCTCGCCTGCTCGACTTCTTTGCGCGCCGCTTCAACTCCGCGACCGTGCAGGCGCTGACGCCGATTCCCCCGCACGCCAACAACGGCGACGAAGCACTCTACGCCGACAAATGCGGCACCTACACCAAGTGCATCCGCCAGGCGAGCCCTGGGAAAGTCGATCTGGCTGCGTACGCGACTTTCATCCATGCTCTGTCCACCGGCCTTTTCTCCGATTTCGAAGCCATTCAGCTGGGCGGAACGCGCACCCTCAACGGACCCATGGCCGCCTATGCCTACACGTTCATGGGCTCCGACTGCAGCCAGTTTGGCAATGCAATCTCCCCGGCCAATCAGGAGTTCGCTTCGCCCGTGGTCCCGCCTGCGCCCGCCCTGGACAGCGAGGCCTATGCCACCGAGCTGGTCGAGCTCTACTGGTGTTCCCTGCTGCGCGATGTCGCCTTCTCCGAATATCCGAACAACCCCATCGCCATCGAGGCCGCCGAGGAGCTTTCCGTTCTTCCCTCCTATGCCGGTCCCACTGAAGACGGGACGACGACGGTCACGCCCCGCCTGCTCTTCCGCGGTACCTTTCCCGGCGAAACCATCGGGCCTTATCTCTCGCAGTTTCTCGTCACACCCACCGTCCTCGGCGCGCAACCCATCAGCCAGAAGTGCATCACCTACCGGCGAAACCTCGACTACATGACGGACCTCGCCACCTGGCAGGATGTGCAGAACGGCATTTCAACAGGACTGGTCAACGAAACAGATCCAACGCACCGCTATCTGCACAATGGGCGAGGCCTGGCCGCGTTGACGCACGTCGACGTGCTCTATCAGGAGTACTTCACCGCTTTTCTCGTCCTCTCGTCCATCAATGCGCCGGTCAACCCCGGCAATCCATACGTTCATTCCAAAACGCAGAACGGCTTCGGCACCTTTGGCCCTCCGGATTTCGCTTCAGTGCTGGCGCAGGTCTCCAAAATTGCGCTCAATGCCGTCTGGTATCAGAAGTGGCTGGTGCATCTGCGCCATCGCCCCGAGTCCGGCGGCGGCCTCGTGCACCTCATCAAAAGCGGCGTAGGCTTCGACGGCTCGCCCCATCCCAATGTGCTGAACTCGAGTGCCGTCGCTCGCAGCTACCAGAAATACGGAACCTGGCTCCTGTCCCAGGCATTTCCTGAAGGTTCGCCGGCCCACCCCGCTTATCCGACCGGCCACGGCGCTGTGGGCGGAGCCTGCATCACCATCCTCAAGTTCTTCTTCGACGGTACTTATGCGCTGCCGAACCCGCAGATGCCGAGCAATGACGGAACCCGTCTCGAGCCGTGGAACGGCAGCGAGGAGGGTGGCCCCGCCGCTCCTCTCACCGTCAATGGAGAGCTGAACAAGCTGGGCCACAACGTCACCTTTGCCCATGGTCTGCATCCCGGCATCCACTGGCGCAGCGACAGTGATATCTCCCTGCTGCTGGGAGAAGCGGTGGCTATCAGCTTTCTTCGCGACTTAGCCTGCACCTATACCGAACCCTTCACCGTTCAGTTCACCAAGTTCGACGGTTCAACCGCGACCATCTCGAATATTTGAACGCGTTGTTCGATCAGGAACTCCAGCCCTCGCGCGACACGCGAACCCGGGGGTACAATTTCCGGGAAGACGGTATCCCCAGGCAGGCGCTCGCGTTCGCGGGGTCTCGCATTTCCAACCTCTCGACGCTCGCGGCCCTGCGAAGCGAACGGAGAGGTCGGCCAACATGACAAGCAACTGCTCCCGCAGGAAATTCCTCGGCGCCGTCGGTATGGCTGCCGGTGCGTACATGACCCGCCCCTCGCTGCTGTCGGCCCAGCACACACCGGAGAGCCGCGTTGCCATCGGCTTATGTCCTGAGTATGACCGGCGCGTTGCCACCACCATGGCCACCATGTTCGATCAGCTGGGCGGCCTGCGGTCGCTGGTCCGCGGCAAGACCGTCGCTATCAAGCTCAACATGACCGGCCCCACCAACGACCGCCTCAACGACGCGCCCCTCGAGATGACGCACTGGGTACACCCCCAGGTCATCGGCACCCTGATTGCCCAGCTGGGCGACGCCGGCGCAACGCGCATCCGCCTGCTGGAGAGCGCGCCCATCGGCACCAGGCCGCTCGAGGACTTCATGGTCTCCGCCGGCTGGAAACCGCAGGACCTGGCCGGCGCAGCACACCGCGTTGAATTCGAGAACACCAACTATCTCGGCAGCGGCAAGACCTACGCGCGCTTCATGGTTCCCGGCGGCGGCCTCATGTACCACGGCTACGACCTGAACCACTCCTACCGCGACTGCGATGTCTTCGTCTCCCTCGCCAAGCTCAAGGAGCACCGCACCGCTGGCGTCACCCTCTCCATGAAGAACTGCTTCGGCATCACGCCCTGCACCATCTACAGCCAGCACGCGCCTGAAGACGAGCCCTCCCTCGTGCCCACTGGCTATCGGAGCCCCATGCATGATGGCTCCCGCGTTCCCCCGAAGAGCGCACCGCAGCCCATCGATCCCAACGGCTCAAAGGAGCCAGGTTATCGCGTGCCCCGCATCACCGCCGATCTCGTCGCTTCCCGGCCCGTGCACCTGGCCGTCATCGATGGCATTTACACCATGAACGGTGGCGAATTGCCGAACCAGGGCGGAGGAACGCTCCACAACGCGATCCATCCGGGCGTGCTCATCGCCGGCCTGAACTGCGTTTCGACCGATGCTGTGGCCGTCTCCGTCATGGGCTTCGATCCTATGGCCGACCGCGGTACGCCGCCCTTTGAAACCTGCGACAGCACCCTCCACCTGGCCGAGCATCTGGGCGTCGGCACCCGTGACTTGAACCGCATCGAAGTCGTCGGAACGCCGATTTCGAAGGCGCGCTTCCGCTTCCCCCCGCTCTCGCAGCTCATGGCCTGAGAATGAACGGCAGCGCGTGCTCACTCCGCGCTGCTCCCTCCCCCACACCCGGCGATGCCTGCAGCAGTATTCCGCAGGGATTGCCTGCCTGTCTCTTTCTCCCCAGCTTTCGCGCGGCTCCTGCAAAAAATTCGCGCAATCCAGGCACAGCCCTCAATCGACCTGCGCATCCGGTAGAATCGCGTTTCCGTTTCTACCCAACCAAACACCCGATCCAATCAGGAGAGAACAGAAATGCCGATCGAGCGCCGCGGTTTCCTGAAGAGCTTCGCCGGAGCCGGCATGCTGGCCATGACTCCGCGCTTTACCCGAGCTGAAGAGCAGACCACGCGCGCCACGCGAGGCATGCCTGCCCCGCGCATTAAAGACATCAGTGTCATCGAATGTGCGCCGGATGGCGTTCGCCTCACCGTCGTCAAAATCACCACCGATCAGGACGGCCTCTACGGCTACGGCTGCGCCACCTTTACCCAGCGCGCCGACCTGGTCAAGCCCGCCGTCGAGCTCTATCTCAAACCTTTCCTCCTGAATAAGACCACCGACCGCATCGAAGACATCTGGCAATCCTGTTACGACAGCTCCTACTGGAAAAACGGTCCCGTCCTGAACAACGCCATTAGTGGTGTCGATCAGGCGCTGTGGGATATCAAAGGCCGCCAGGCAGGCATGCCTGTCTATCAGCTCGCTGGCGGTAAGTGCCGCGAAGCTGTCGATACCTACGCCCACGCCAGCGGCCAGGAATTCCAGGACGTGATCGACAATGCGAAGCAATATCTGGCCCAGGGCTTTCGCAATGTCCGCGTGCAGGTGGGGCTGCCGGGCATGGCCGGCTATGGCTCGCAGCATGCCAATACTGCACCGCCTGCCGGCACTGCACGACAAACCGCTCTTCGAGCCGGCTTACCAGATGCGCCGCGCCCTCAAGCTTCTCGAGATCTCCCGCCGCGAGTTAGGCGACGAAGTCGAGCTACTCCACGACATGCACGAGCGCCTCACCCCCAATGAAGCCGTCGCAGTTCTGCAAAGAAGCCGAGCAGTACCGCATGTTCTTCCTCGAAGATCCGCTCTCGCCCGAAGACATCGACTACTTCCGCCAGATCCGCCAGAACTGCGCCACGCCCATCGCCATGGGCGAGCTATTCAACAGCCCGCATGAATGGCAGCCGCTCATCGACGAGCGGCTCATCGACTACATCCGCGTCCACGTCTCCGAGGCCGGCGGCTTCAGCCCGTCGCGCAAGATCGCTATCCTCGCCGAGCAGTTCGGCGTCAGAACCGCATGGCACGGTCCCGGCGACGTCTCGCCCGTCGGCCACATGGCCAACGTAACTCTCGACCTAGTGAGTTATAACTTCGGCATTCAGGAATACACGCCCGTTCAACGAACGCACCCAGGCCATCTTTCACGGCTGTCCCGTCATGAAGGACGGCTATCTCTGGGTCAACGAAAATCCTGGCTGGGGCATTGAAATCGACGAGAAAGAAGCTGCGAAAGCCCCGTTTCTGCCCAGCCCGCTCAATGGAGGATGGGGCGAGATTCGCCGCCGCGACGGCACCGTCATCAAGCAGTGATGGCGCAGCACCACGGCCGTGCGGACTACTCCGCAGCTGCTGTAGCATGGGCCGGGGGAACTCCGGGGGGAAGCCATGTCGCTTTCGAGAAGATCGTTCCTGAAAACGTCAGCCTGCGCCGGCGCCGGCATGATCGCGATCGAACGAGCCGCCCCGGCCGCGCTCCTGGCAGACCTGGGCGCGCCGCAACTGGCAACCTATCTCACCGGCATGCGCATGGCCGCGACTCCGGCGACGGAGTATCGCGCCTATCGCTCCAGGCCGGTTGCCAATCCCGACACAACGACCTGGGTGCAGATCGACCTCGGCCGCACGCTGCCCCTTGACGCCGTCATCCTCTATCCCGCCTGCGACCACATGTACCCGGGCCGCGACGCTTACTACGGCGGCGAAGGCTTCCCGCTGCGCTTCAAAATTGAAGCCGCTGAAGACGCAAGCTTCGCGCAGCCGCACCTTATCGCGGACTGCAGCACCGCGGACTTCCCCGATCCCCAGGACAACATCACGCGCTATCAGGCGACCGTAGCATCCGCCCGTTATGTGCGGTTGACCGCGACCCGTCTGCGTCCGGTAAAGCAGGAAGCGCCCGGCGGTCCGAAGGACAGCGCGCAGTTCACGCTGACCATCGCTAAAATCGGCGTCCTCTCCAACGGCCAGGATGTAGCCGCGGGCTGCGCGGCCTCCGCCGATACGGCGCATGGCAATCCCGTCGATCTCCGCCAGCTCACCCGCGCCGCCCGCGAAGATGGCGAGCAAGTGCGCTACGATCTGCCGCACAATGTCACCGATCCCGCGCACTGGAAACCCGTGAAGTATCGTGCCGAAGCGCCTACCACCGGCGTCGTGCTGGGCGACGGCGTCTTCCGTACCGCCATAGAGAACAATATTCGGTACCTGCTCGACTCGTATACGACCGACGATCTTCTCCGTCAGTTCTACGAACGCACCGGCAGGGTCAAAAACTACAAAGCGACCGGCGATGCCGTCTTCTGGGAAGAGGATCTGGCCGGCTCCAACGCGGGCCGCTTTCTCATGGGCGCCGGCAACACACTCCGCTGGATTGCCGATGCCGACTTACAAAAGCGCGTGACCGAAGTGGTGGACGGGATCGCGGCATGCCGGGAGCCTAACGGTTACATCATGGCCTACCCCGTGGATACCATCTTCTACTCCGAACGCGCAGCCTACACCCGCGCGTGGCTTACGCATGGACTATTGGAAGCAGGATATGCCGGAGACACACGCTGCTTCGACCTGCTGCGCGGCTACTATGACTGGTTCAATCAGCAGACACAGATTCTCCCCGAGCTACTGCGCGGCGCAACCCAGGGCCCGCAGGGCATGGTTGCAAATACCCGCGTGGCTCTAAGTCGAATTGGTAAGCCGGCCGACATCCAGGTTATCCAGCGATACTTTCTCGAGAATGCGTGCCTCGATGGACTGGCCCGCCGCGATCCCCTGCAAGTCTGGCAGTATCCCTACGATCGGCCGCATTGCTACCTCTTGACGAACTACGAAGCTTATCTGGACATCTATCGCGCCACCGGCGAGCAGCGTTATTACGATGCGGTACTTGGCGGATGGGAGCTCTACAACGCACACTGGCAGCAGCCGGGCGGCAGCATCTCCATCATCGAATTTCGCCGCGATCCACCGGACAGCAACTACCTGCAGGAGCCGCTGGGAGAGCTCTGCGGCAGCAGCTTCTGGGTCTTTCTCAGCCAGCGCTTCCAACTCATGCATCCCGACGAGGAGCGATTCACCACCGAGATTGAGCGCTCCATCTATAACGTCGCCCTCGCTAATCAGGATGGCAGCCGTGGACTCCGCTATCACACGATTCTGGAGGGCCAAAAGGAAGTTTCCACCCGGCACAACACCTGCTGCGAAGGACAGGGTACCCGCCTCATTGGCTCGCTGCCGGAGCATATTTACTCCATCTCTGATGACGGCCTCTATCTGCACTTATACGAGCCGTCCACCATCGAGTGGAAGCATCAGCACACTCCTGTCAAACTCGCCATGGAGTCCCGCTTCCCCTTCGCGCCGCAGGTCGCCTGCGTCCTCACCACTCCGCAGCCCGCGCACTTCACTCTGCACGTGCGCATTCCGTCGTGGGCGACACAGCCAATGGCCATCTCTGTCAATGGCAAAGTTTTCGGTCACGGTAACCCGGGAACCTATGCGTCTATTCATCGCAATTGGTCCAGTGGAGACAAGATCGAATTCACGCTGCCCATCGGTTTTCGCGCGAACCGCTATACAGGCGCCGACCAGCTACCCGGCCGCACGCGCTATTCCATCCTCTACGGCCCAATCCTCTACGCCGCCGTCGGCGCAACCACCGTCGCTCTGCCCACAGACTTCGATCCCGAACACGCCGGCGACAGCATGGATCCATTGCCTGAGGCACCGCTGCACTACCACCTGCGCGGACTTCCGGACATCACCTTTGTGCCATACTGGCAGGTCGCAACCGAACCGTTTACGTGTTTTCCCAGTAAAGTTCAACCCGAGCAGGCCACCAGCAGCAGCCTTGCCTGATTATCACAACCTGCCAGCTCTCCGAAAGCAGTTATAACTCGACTCCACGCACGAATACCCTCCAGATAGAAGGGAGTAACATGCAGCATCTAACTCGCAGAAAGCTGATTGCGGGTCTTGCCGGCACCGGCCTTGCCACATCGGCAGGAGCGGCCCTCCTTCCTGCTTCCGCACCCTCAGAAAGCCGCAACAGTTTTGTCGACATCCTGCGAGCGCCGGACTTCGCCATGGCCTTTACCGGACTCGACCATCCTCTCACCCTCGAACGTTCCGCCGGCACCTGGAGCGGCGGTGGCATACAGGTACGCGTCGAGCCGCAGTCCGATGGCATGCCCATCCACATAGCCGCACCCGGCGCGCAGCCCACGCATGTGCATCTGCGCTGGAACGCCGCCATCCACGAAGACCTTCTCATCCTCGGCGATGCCTGGGAACGCAGCTACGGCGACCTGCACTGGAGTTCTATGGTTCCGGAGCGTGCCATGCCCTGGTATTTCCTGGTCCAGGATGGCAGCGCCCTGCATGGCTACGGTGTAAAAACCGGTGCCGGCGCTCTCTGCTTCTGGCAAATCGACCCGCGCGGCATTTCTCTCTGGCTCAATGTATGCAATGGCGGCTCCGGCGTCGCGCTCGGCGATCGCGAACTGCTCGCCGCCACCGTAGTTACGCGCCAGGGAACGCCCGGCGACGATCCTGTCCGATCCGCCAACGCCTTCTGCCAAAAGCTGTGCGACCATCCCCGCCCGGCCGCTGTGGTCTATGGCAGCAACGACTGGTACTACGCCTACGGGCAAAATACAGCCGCTCAGATCGTGCGCGACGCAGAACTCGTCGCGTCGCTGGCGCCGAGTCAGGGGCCGCGGCCCTTTACCGTCATCGACGATGGCTGGAAGAATAAGGCCGCCTATCCCGATATGGGTGCCCTGGCCGCTTCGATCCGCACTCACAATGTGCGCCCGGGGCTCTGGATTCGCCCGCTGCAGGCTCCCTCTGACACTCCCGAGAACCTGCTGCTGCCGGCTGCGCGCTATGGCCGCCACACCGAGCGGCAAAGAGATCTCGCCTATGATCCGACCATTCCCGACGCGCTCCACGCCGTCCTCGCCAAAGTAAGTGAAGCCGCCGGCTGGGGCTACGAACTCATCAAGCACGACTTCTCCACTTATGAACTCCTGGGCCAGTGGGGATTCGAGATGGGTCCGGAGCCTACCCTGCCCGGCTGGAGTCTGCATGACCGCAGTAAGACCAACGCCGAAGTTATTCGCGACTTATATCTGGCCATTCGCCAGACCGCAGGCGAACGCACCCTTATCGTCGGCTGCAACACCATGGGTCATCTCGGCGCCGGCATTTTCGACGCGCAGCGCACCGGCGATGACGTCAGCGGGCAGTTATGGGAGCGCACCCGCCGGATGGGTGTAAATACCCTCACGTATCGCCTTCCTCAGCACCGCGCCTTCTTCGCGCTCGACGCCGACTGTGTGCCCATCACTACCGAAACCCCGTGGTCCTGCAACCGGCAATGGCTCGATCTGGTCGCACGCAGCGGCACCGTCCTGCTCGTCTCCCCGCAGCCGGCCGCCACGGGACCTGAACAGCGCGAGGCCCTGCGTGCCGCTTTTGCCATCGCCGCATCGGCCGACAACAACGCCCTCGCGCAGGACTGGGAGACCAACACCACGCCGGATCACTGGGAATTCCGCGGCGCATCTCCCGCGCAAAAAGATTACGACTGGTACCAGAACACCGGCGCCTGGCCATTCCATCTATAGCGATCGGCTCAGCCACGATGTCGATCGCCGCTTCACCTTCAATTCCGTCGAATACAGCCTCGGTCTGCTGACCAACGATGGCCGCGTCAAGGAACAGGGGGCGCATGTTTCAGGAGTTAGCCGCCTTCTGCCGCGACAATCCGGTTCGCTTTCCCACCGCCAGTCTGCCGCCTCCGCCGCCTGCCAACCGAACTTACCTGGCACTGGCTGATGGACTGGATGGGATGGCGTCCACCGGCCGCTTAGCACCTGAAGCGAGAGCCTCTTTCCACCCGATTCGCTACACTGATCCAGCACCAGGCAACTTGCCCGGACGGGCCTGAATTTTGAAGCATGAATCCCAGGAATTTCTGATTGTGCAGGCGGGAGCATTGCGTTGCGCTCTGCCTCTGACCCAGGTGCGGGAAGTCATGCGTCCGCTGCCCCTGAAGACCGTCACCGGCCTCGCTCCTGCTGTCCTCGGCGCCAGCGTGGTTCGCGGCATTCCGCTGCCGGTCGTCAGTCTCGCGCGACTTCTGCATCAGCCCGACGAGCAGCCGAGCCGCTTCCTCGTCCTGCGCACGCCCGGACGCGATTGCGTGCTGGCCGTCGCAGCCATTCACTCCATCGCTCGTGTAACTGCGGATGCCTGGCAGCAGATGCCCAGTCTGCTCCGCCGCATGGAATTCGCCGAGCAGATCGGCGCCGAGGATCAGGATCTCATCGTTTCTCTCAGCACCGCGCGACTCCTTAGCGAACTGCCCCCGCCGGAGGCCTGTCGGTATGAGAAGTGAGCTGGCAGAGTTGGAAGAATTCCGCGACAAAATTGAGGCTGAGTTCGGCCTGGTTTTCGACCAGGGACGCCGAGAGCAGGTGGAAGAAGCGCTGGTCGCCCGCTGTTCCGCGCTCGGCCTCAGCCGCCGCAACTACCTCCACCACCTCGACTCCAGTCACAGCGAGTGGGAGCAGGTGGCCGCCTTGCTCACTATCCCCGAAAGCTATTTCTTTCGCCACGCCGATCATCTGCGCGCGTTTGTCGAAACGGTTGTGCCGGAACTCATGCAGGCGCATCCCGGCGATCGCGTCCTGCGCATCCTCTCAGTTGGGTGCGCAGGTGGTGAAGAGCCCTACACCCTTGCGATGACGCTGCTCGAACACGCCAGTCTCGTGCGCGGCTGGGGGTTCACCATCCGCGGGTGCGATATCAATCCGGAAGCCCTCAAACGCGCGCGGCGCGGTGTCTACACCAACTGGGCGCTGCGCGCGACCCCTCCGGCCTGCAGAAGGCGCTATTTCACCGCCGTTGGCAACCGCCATCGCATTCTTGACGAAGTGAAGAGCAGCGTCGTCTTCGACGACTGCAATGCGCTGCACATCTATCGGCCCGGCGCCGCCGGCTCGCTCGACGTCATTTTTTTTCGCAATGTTCTGATCTACTTCAGCCCCGAGGCCATCCGCGCCGCCATCAGCGCCGTAGCGCACCTGCTCGCTCCCGGAGGCTATCTCTTTCTCGGCTCCGCCGAAACCCTGCGCGGCGTCTCCGACGACTTCATTCTCTGTCACACCCACGAAGCCTTTTACTACCGGCGAAAGTCCTCCATCGGCAGCCTGATCCCGTATTCTCCCTTCCGTCGCACGCTGGCGGTACACGATGGGTTCGGCGCCGTTCCCAACGCCGCCTGTCCCGATGCCGATTCCGCAGCGGTCCTCGCAGATCTGGCTCTGCACGACCCGGCTCTGTCCGATCCCGCCCTCTCCAGCCCCGTGTTGCCGCTCGGAACCGTCTGGATGCAGGAGATCGAGCGTTCAACCGAGCGGGTTCGCGGACTCCATGCGTCCACAAATTCCCCTCGCCGCCCGAAATCGCCGCCGGCTCGCCACGGGGGACCGCGCGTCCGCACTGCCGCCGAGGTCATCCAGCATCTTCTCTCTCTGCTGATTGCAGAAAGCTACCCTGACATCCTCACCGAGGTTGCCGCTCTTCCCGAGGATTTGCAGAAGGATCCTGATGTGCAGGTGGTGCTCGCATTGGCGCACCTGAACCGCCGCGAAATTGCCGGCGCGGATTGTGTTTGCCGGACCCTGCTCGAACGCGATTCGATGAACAGCAGCGGACACTATATCCTGGCGCTCTGCCGCGAACAGCTGCGCGATCTACCCGGCGCCGCCGAACACGATCGCATTGCGATTTATCTCGATCCCTCGTTTGCCATGCCGCACATGCACCTGGCGCTGCTCGCGCGCCGCAGCGGCGATCCGCGCACTGCGCGGCGTGAATTCGAGAATGCGAATCTGCTGCTGGCCCGCGAGAGTACCAGCCGTCTTACCATGTTCGGCGGAGGCTTTTCACGAGAAGCTCTCCGCAATCTTTGCCGTCGCGAACTACGCGCGCTGGGGGCTGCATGAACGAAAGGTCCATGGATTCTCCGCAGCGGTTCGATCGGCTGGAACACCGCCTGCACGATCTGCGCGAGGAGTTCGACTCAAGCTTTGCCCGCGCGTGGGGTCCGGGTCGCACTCACGGCAATGCCATCCTCTGCTTCACCGCGCAGGGCGGCAAATTTGCCGCTCCGCTCACCGCTCTGCAGTCCGTGGCGCGCGCCGCAGCCATTGTGCCGGTGCCGTCGCGGAATCCAGCTCTGCTGGGCATCACCGTTCTGCGCGCCAGGCTGATGCCGGTGTTTTCCGTGCCCGCTGTTCTCGGCCTGCCGTCGGCCGGCTTAGACGTTTCCTGGCTTGCTGTGCTGCGCGGACCACGCCCTGCGGCCCTCGCCCTCGAAACACTGGCCGGGTATGCGGATCCCGAGTCGATCCTGTCCATGGGTACCAGCGCGCCGCTGCGCCTGGTAACGGGGTCGGTGCGCTTTCAGGAACAGATGCACGCTCTTCTCGACTGCGAACAGTTATATGAAGCGATCACCCGCGATCCGGCGACTTCAGAAACAGAACAGGACCAGACATCATGACCAGGAACTCTACCTTCTCCACGAAGCTGGCTTACAGTTTCCTCGTCGTTGTTTTCCTCACGGTGGCAGCCGCGCTGGTGAGCAGCTATGCCATGAACCGCGTCGTCGCCGCCAAAGACAAGGTGATTGACGTGAACGCCCGCGCCCTCGCCGCGGCCGAGCAGCTGGATGCGACCCTGTACAGCCGGTCCGCGGCCGTTCGCGGCTACCTGGTCACCGGCTCACGCGATTTCCTTGAGCGCATCGACGCCACCAACAGCACGTTCTCCGCCACCGTGAATGAGTTGCAGAAGATCCTGCAGGATCCGAACGCACGCGCTGCCATCGAAGAAATCCAGCGCGCCGACGAAGATTTTCGCGCCCAGGTCCAGCATGAGATACAGCTGCGCCAGCAGGGCGCGCCGGTCACGCAGATCGGTCAATACATCCTCGAGAATGCGCAGCCGGCGCGCACCCGCGAGGAATCGCTGGTCGATCAGTTCTCCGTTTTTGAGCGCCGCGATCTGGATAACGGCCAGCATTCCGCTGCTGAGCTTGCCTCCTCCTGCCGCCTCATCGTGATGGTCATTACCGGACTGGTGATCCTGGCTGCTGTTCTGCTCGGGACCTTCCTCAGCCGCCTGCTGGCTGGCCAGATTGGGCCGGCGGTGCAGGATATTCAAAGCTCCGCCGCCGAACTGCAGACGACCGCGACCGAACAGGCCACCGGCGCCCGCGAACAGGCCACGGCCATGAGCGAGATCACCACAACCATGAACGAGTTGCTGGCCACGTCGCGGCAAATTGCCGGCAGCGCCCAGCGCGTCTCATCCATCGCCAACGACACCGCCACCGCCGCTCGCAGTGGCGATCAGGTCGTCCGCAAAGCGCACGACTCCATTGCCGGCATTAAGCGCCAGGTGGATCAGGTGGTGAATCACATGCTCGAGCTGGGACGCAAATCCCAGCAGATCGGCGGTGTCGTCGAAATCATCAGCGAGCTGTCGGAGCAGACCAACATCCTCGCCATCAATGCCAACATCGAAGCCGCCGGCGCCGGCGAATCAGGCCGCCGCTTCGCCGTGGTTGCCGATGAAATCCGTAAGCTCGCCGACCGCGTCGCCGGCTCAACCAAAGACATCCGCGGTCTCATCGATGACGTGCGCGCCGCGGTGAATTCCACCGTGATGGCCACGGAGACGGGCAGCAAAGCGGTTGACGCCGGCACCCGCGATTTCGGCGATCTTGCTGTCTCTCTCTCGCAGATGGTTTCGCTGGCCGGCACCGCCAGCGAAGCAGCGCGCGAAATCGAGCTCAGCACCAAACAGCAGAGCACCGCTGTCGAACAGGTGAACGGCGCGGTCGCCAATGTCGCGCAGGTCAGCCGCGAAGCCGAAGGCTCCACCACCCAGGCGATGCAGACGGCGTCCGAGCTGGCGACGCTCTCGCGGCGGCTCACGCAGCTCATTCGCTCCGAGGCGCGTGCTTAAGTCATGTCCCAGGATCTCAACCGCTACTTCCAGGACGAAGCCGAGGATCTGCTCAGCCGGATCACGGCCGCACTGGAGCGGCTGAGGGACGAGCCCGCTACCGCGGAGGCGCTGCGCGAACTGCGCCGCTGGACGCACACCCTGAAAGGAGCGGCGCAGGTTGTCCGGCGTGAAGAGATCGCAGGCGCAGCGCATCGCCTCGAGTCCATGCTCGATCGGGTCTCCGAGTCGCCCGGCAAAGGTTCGGCGCTCGATCTCGCCCTCACTCTGACCGGCGAAATGACCAGAGCCATGCGCGGTATGCCCTCGGCAGGCCCTGCGCCCGCAGCCCCGCCTCAGAGCCCCGAGATCGAGACCCTGCGTGTCGAACTGCGCGAGCTCGACGATCTGCTGCAGGCCGTGAACGAGTCGGGCATCGTGGCCTCGGGACTGCGTGGTCTCTTCGCGCCCATCGACCGCTCGCGCGACCTGGTCGCCATGCTCCGCCGTGTAATCCGGCCGGGCTCCACCGAAGCCAGGGCGCAACATCCTGAGATCCTTGCCGAGGAGATCGGCGAGATTCTGGCAGACGTGCGGCGCGAACTCGACGCTGTCGCGGAACACATGCAGCGCGAGCTGGATGGACTCCGCTCCCAGGCGGAGAGTCTGCGCCTGGTGCGTGCCGAGACGATCCTTCCCATGCTGGAGCAGAGCGTGCGCGCGGCCGCCGCGGCCTCCGGCAAATCGGTCGAATTCGAAGCGTCGGGCGCAGACCTCGAACTCGATGCTCATCTTCTGCTGGCTACCCGCGACGCCCTGATTCAGCTCACGCGCAATGCCGTCGCCCATGGGATTGAGAGCGCTGAAGAGCGGGTCGCTGCAGGCAAACCGCCGTCGGGCCGTGTGCAGGTCGACTTCCGGCGAGATGGTTCGCGCCACGTGCTTTCCGTTGCCGACGACGGGCGCGGTATCGACTTTGAGGGATTGCGCCGGCAGGCCATTCGCCACGGCTGGCTAACCGTCAGGGAAGCCCGCGCGGCCAGCACACAGGAGCTGACGCAATTCCTGCTGCGGCCCGGCGTCACCACTGCGCGTTCGGCCAGCGTGCTCGCCGGACGCGGCGTAGGCCTCGACCTGGTGAGCAGCACCGTGGCCCGCATTAAGGGTGAATTGCAGATCAGCGCCGACAAAGGCAAGGGCACGACCATCTCCATTCGCGTGCCCGCCAGCATGAACTCCGCGGCCCTGCTCATGGTAAGGGTGTCTAACCGCGTCTTCGGCCTTCCCCTTGATGCCGTGCGCCGCGCCGCCTCCCTCGCCAGCCTGCCGCGGCTTGCTGACCGCCCCTTGATCGACGGCGAGGCGCTGCCCCTGGTTCACCTCGCCGCCGTGTTTGGACAGAAAGCCGCCCCCGCTTCGATTGCTGTCGAAATTCCCGCGCATCCCAACAGCTTTCTCCTCGGCGTGGATGAACTGCTTGGCATTCGCCAAACCGTCATCCATATGCTGCCGCCGTATCTGCAGGCGGAGCCCTGGGTGCTCGGCGCATCTGTCGAATCGGAGGGCCAGCTGCGGTTGGTTCTCGATCCAGCGCTCCTTGCGCCTGTCGTGGACGAACTGGCCCACAGTCAGCCGCCGGCCGCCGACAAATCTTCAGCGGCCCTCCCCATTTTGGTGATCGACGATTCTCTGACGACCCGAATGCTCGAACAGAGCATCTTTGAAATGGAGGGTTACGCTGTCGATCTGGCCTCCTCTGCCGAGGAAGGTCTGGAGATGGCCAGACAACGCAGATACGGATTATTCGTGGTGGATGTGGAGATGCCGGGGGTGGACGGGTTCGCCTTTGTCGAGCGCACGCAGCAGGATGCGCAGCTGCGCGAGACCCCTGCCATTCTCGTCACTTCGCGCGGCTCCGCGGAAGATCGGGCGCGCGGCCTGAAGGCCGGAGCACGCGAATATATGGTGAAGAGTGAGTTCGATCAGCGCACGCTGCTTAACCGGGTCCGCGAGTTGATGAGATCGCCATGAAGAAGATTCGCGTCCTGGTTGTCGAAGATTCGCAGACCATCCGCCGTTACCTCGTCGACGTGCTTACAGCCTCTGCTGATTTCGAAGTAGTGGGCGAAGCCGCCGACGGCGAGCAGGGCGCGCGCCTCTGCGAATCCCTGCGCCCCGACGTGGTCACGATGGATATCGTTCTGCCGGTGATGAGCGGCGTCGAAGCCACTGAATACATCATGGCCTGGTGTCCCACACCCATCGTCATCGTATCCGCCTCCGTCAACCGCGGCGAGGCCCTCAAGACCTACGACGCCCTCGCTGCCGGTGCGGTGGATCTCATCGACAAGCCTAGCCTCGGCGAGCCGCGCGAGTCGTGGGAATCTTCCTTTCTTGCCCGCGTGCGCATGGTCTCCCGCATCAAGGTCATCACGCATCCGCGTGGCCGCCTCAGGGGCTCCCCGCGGCTGGACTCAAGAGCCACCGCCACCTCAGTCGCCGGCTCGCGCAACGGCGTGTCCCCGGTTCTGCACCCCTTCGCTGGATTCGGCATGATCCGCGCCATCGCCATCGGTGCTTCCACCGGCGGACCCGCGGCGGTCGCTGACATCCTCAAAGCTCTTCCCGCTACTTTCCCGATTCCGCTGCTGCTCGTCATCCATGTTTCCGATCAGTTCGCTTTCGCGCTGGCGGAATGGCTGAACAGCCAGTCGAATCTCCCCGTGCGTTTCGCTGCCGACGGTCAGCCTCTGCCGCCGCCGGGACAACCCGGCGTCCTTCTCGCCCCGGCCGGTGCGCACCTGGTGCTCGAGGGCGGTCTCCTGCGCCTGCGCAAGACCCCCGAACGTCACTCCTGCCGCCCATCCGTCGACGAGCTGTTTGAGTCCGTCGCCGCCCAGCTGGGACCCGCAGCGGTTTGCGTCCTGCTCACCGGCATGGGACGCGACGGAGCTTCCGGCTTATTAGCGGCACGCGCCGCCGGTTGCACCACCATCGCTCAGGACGAGGCCTCCAGTATCGTATTTGGTATGCCGGGAGAAGCGATCAGGCTGGACGCTGCCGGCCGCATCCTCTCCCTCGATCAGATCGGTCCCGCGCTGCTCAGTCTCGAAGTGAAAGCCGGCACCACCGGAGGGAGCTTCTGAGAGCGACCGTCCTCATTGTCGACGACAGCCCGACCTTTCGGGAGTATGTGCGCAGCGGTCTGGAATCCGCCGGCTACGAAGTCATCGCCGCTGAAAGCGGCGAGCAGGGCCTCGCCGTCGCGCAGAACTTCGAGATCGACGCCTTCATCGTCGATAATGTCCTCCCTGGCATCGATGGAGCCTCAGTAGTTCGCCGTCTGCGCCAGCAGGTCCGCCACCGCCGTACTCCCTCCCTGCTGCTCACTGCCTCCGACGATCCGGCGCAGGAGTTGAACGCGCTCGAAGCCGGCGCGGACGCTTTCGTGCGCAAAGAAGAATCCATCGAGGTTCTGCTCGCGCGCCTCGAAGCCGTTCTGCGTTCCGTGGGAGCCCCCGCCGAGCCCGCCGCCCAAATCTCCGAGGCTCCCCTGCCCGCCGTTCTCTTCGTCAACGCCCACGGCACTCCCGCAGAACGAGCGGCGTTCTCCCTCTCCGAAGAGGGCATCTCCGTGCGCATGGTCGAAGCTCTCGATGTGCCATCCGGCGATTTCGACTGCATCGTGGTCAACGTCGGCAGCGTCAGCCTCAGCGCTGCGCTGGTGCATCGCGTGCGCGCAGATCGCAGCGCTCGCCCACCCCGTCTCGTGCTGCTCGGTCAGTCCGACAGCCGCACCGAGCTGGTGGATGCCATCGCCCTCGGCGCCGATGATTATCTCTCCTGGTCCCAGGGAGACGCTGTGCTCACCGCCCGCCTCCGCGCCCAGCTGCGCCGCAAGCAGTTCGAAGACGAGAATGAGCGCATCCGCGAAAGCCTCATCCGCCATCGCATGGAGCTCGAAGCGGAGCGCCAGATGGCCGCCGCCCGCTCCGCGGTCGCCGAAGAACTGCGTGTCGCCCGCGATCTGGCCGAAGAGAAAGCCCGCGAAGCCGCCGACCTGCTCGCTCGCACTGAAGCTGTCTTCCGCAGCATCGCCGAAGGCCTGCTCATCTCCGACCTCGACGGCAGGCTGGTGCAGGTCAACGATGCCGCCCTCGCCATCTTCGGCGCCCCCACGCGCGAGTCTCTCGAAATTCTCCTGCAGCCCTGTGCCGGTCTCTGCGAAATGCGCACTCTGGACGGCAAGCTCGTGCCGCCGGGCGACTGGCCCCTCGCCCTCGCCCTGCGCGGCGAATCGGTCAACAGCGCGGAACTGATCTTCTCCTGCCGCGACAACGGCAACACCTTTACCGGCAGCTTTACCGCCGTTCCCGTTTGCAATCGCGAGGGCAAGCACATCCTCGCCGCACTCACCGTCCGCGACATCACCTCGCAGAAGCGCTCCGAAGATCTGCTGCGCCGCACCGAACAACTCGCCGTCACCGGCCGCCTCGCCGCCAGCATCGCGCACGAGATCAACAATCCCCTCTCTTCCGTCATGAACCTGCTCTATCTGCTGCGCAGTTATGTGCAGGCTAACCCCGAGGGCGCCGACTATCTCGCTACCGCACAGAAAGAGCTGCAGCGCGTCGCCGAAATCACCCGGCAAACCCTCGCCTTCTATCGCGAGACCACCCGCCCCGTCGAAGTCGACATGTGCGCGCTGGCCCATGAGATCGAGGACCTCTTCGGCCCCAAGCTGCGCTCCCGCGGCATAGCCCTCCGTGTGGAGATCAACACCGACGCCCGCCCCTGCGCCTTTGCCGGGGAACTGCGCCAGGTGATGAGCAATCTCCTCTCCAATGCCATCGACGCCTCGCGCCCCAACACCGTCATTCGCCTGCATGTCCGCCCCGCGCACTACAACGGCGTCCGCGGCATCCGCATCAGTGTGGCCGATCAGGGCCCGGGCATCCCGCGCTCGTTCTATTCGGAGATCTTCAAACCCTTCGCCTCAC
Source organism: uncultured Acidobacteriota bacterium (assembly GCA_963825195.1). Classification (GTDB taxonomy): domain Bacteria; phylum Acidobacteriota; class Terriglobia; order Terriglobales; family Acidobacteriaceae; genus Palsa-343. Next base: position 700,728 of record CAWGSD010000001.1, on the reverse strand, counting down.
TGAAAAGCAGCCGCGGAACGGGCCTGGGCCTGTGGGTCACGCAATCCATCGTCGCCCGCCACGACGGACGCATTCGCTTCCGCAGCCGTACCTCCGGCCCGCCCACCGGCACCGTCTTCTCCGTCTTCATCCCCCTTGAGCCGGCCAGCAAATCCGAACGCCCCGACACCATCAGCATGTTATTCCGCGAACTCGGCAAAGAACTTCTCGCCCGCCCCTCCGCGCGCGGATTCTGAAGCAGATTCCGGATGCGCCATGCGCACTCCAGGATCCTGACTGCGATGACCCATTCGTTTTGCGACGGCCAATAGCGTCTCTGCTCGGTGGTGGCAGCTCGCTCTCAGATTCCAGGAGACGCCTTTTGCTGAAGTTCCCGCGAAGCCGACCCTTTCTAGAACGTAGTTGAGCGGACAATGGCAGCTGCCTCTGCCACATTCAAATCAGGAGCAACGGACCGAAAGCCGTAACGCCTGGAATCCAGGTCGCGGGAGATGGTCTTCAGGAGCAGGATGCTTCCATCGAGGTGAAAGCGGAGTCTTGTCGTTGTCCACTGGCCCGCAGAAACCTCTCCACGCGTGAGGAATAAGGTGGTCTTGTCATGCAGCACACCGAGGATGCCAAAGCCAAACCCCACATTATGCTCGAGGTGCGCATCAATCTCGCATAGCCGCATATCCGGCGTATGGATGATCAGCACACCTGCCATGGCGTGAACCACGCGGTCCTGATAATTCCTTTCGCGAAACGATGGATTCGGATGAAAGGCGATGCGGGTGGAGTCTCCCTCTCTGTCGATGGTGTCGAACAGAAACATGTTTGGGATATCTCTCAGCAGTTCCGGCATTCGTGCTTCATCATCTCTTCGTCTCTGCGCTTTGCGGCGAAATTCGCCGGGATGATCGGCCACCCAGGAGATGCGCTGATCTTCGACAATCTTTTGGTTGCCGGACAATGGCTTCCCATCAATAGAGACCAGACGCTGCATCGATCCATCCGAGGTCTCGACCACCAGCTCATCCCACAGTCGGCCATTCGTGCGGTTCGATCGTTCTTCATTCCTGTACAGGAAATGCTGGCGGTTTCTCCACGCAGCCGCTTCGGCCTGCAGCATTTCATTGACCACCTGTGTCGCAGAGGCGGACTGACCCGCCTGAGCCGAAAGACCCGCACACAAGATCGCCTGCTGCAGGACTACCACCAACACAGCAGCGGTTCTGCGTTTCAAGCTCCCGCCTCAGGAGGAATACCGGGTGTCAAAGATATGCAGTGCCCGCACTCACATGGGACTCCAGGTCATATCGACGCTCACCGGTATCTCGTTTTTAATGGGTACGGTCAGAAACGAAGGACGGTCGATCTTAAAGTCGGAACATGTCGCCGGAACCGTTCCGGAGATCTCCACCTCGTTGCCATGAACGACGCGCTGGAAGGCAATGTGCTGATAGTGAGCGGTCTGGCCGGCAAACTGAACCTCCAGATCGGCATCAATCGTCGCAGCTGTGGCGGCTGGTTCGGCAAACCGGGCCCGCACGACGACCATGGGAAACTGCGCGCCTCGGGTCGCCTCCACCATGTGAAGATCGCGATTGCTGTCCCCTGAATCGAAGGACTTCACCGGCGCCGCAATGAGGAAATTGCATTGGCCGGCATGGCACACACCTTTCCCCTTCGCAGCCCGGCTGACGCCGTTCACCTCATGCATGGGATGAGACATGTGATACGTGAGGGTCGATTGCTGCAGGACCCATTGGGCATCCTGTTGCGCGAACACAGGGAGCGCAACCAACAGGACAGCGATCAGGATTTTTCTATTCGTCATTTTTCCCAGAACTTCCAGTGAATAGGCCACGACACAGCGACAATCGAAGTGCCGTACGCAATGGTCGTTACGTAGGCAGCCGCGCCATGCACCGACGCGATGCCGTGGACCTTTTCTCCGGCGTTCTCCTGCTTGTACGCCGCGATCCCCAGTAGCGGTGTGATGATCATTCCCGGGCCATGGACCCACTCCAGATCGCGATGCAGGCGAATGGCCCCTTTGGGTTTCACGTCCGGAATCTTCGGCGCAAAGATTGCGTAATAAGCTGTCGTCCAGTACATCCCCGTTGTCAGGCCGCCCAGAGCAATATGGAAATCGAGGTTCGCTGCGGTCGGTTCCGTGATGGGCTGCCCATTTTTACCCTTGGCCTTTGCCTGCGGTCCGGTAATCAGCGTTGCCGCCATGGGAATGGCGGTGATCAGCCCCAGCGTCTGATGAACTTTGAGCATATGCGTGCGCTCATTCAGCCTCGCCTGCAGCTGCGCATTGGCCTGCGTCTGCTGGGGAGTAAAGCCCAAATCTCCCAACGAGGGCGCAGCACCGGGTTTCGTCTGGTCCTGCTGATTCGGCTGACTCGGCTGCTGCTGGCTCGTCCCCGTCGCCTGCCCCGTTCCCCCATTCTGCGCTGCCTGGTCGCTCGATGCCGGCGCATCCGGCAAATCATCGCTTGTGGACAAAGGAACCGCCGCAACAGCCGGGGCACCCGGCTGTGTGACCGCCGCCCTTTGCGCCTGTGCCATGCACCACCGCGGAACCGATAGAAGCAGGCAGCAAAGAGCAATTCCCTGGAGTCCTGTTACTCTGCCAACAGCCATGCTCATCATCCCATTCCATCTTCATTCAAAATGAAGTTCCAGGCTGTTTCGGATGCGTGACGATTTGTTCATATCGGCGTTCGACCCTCGTATATCCATCTCTCGCTCACATGGGCACCCGGCCTGCCGATTGCAGACAGATCGCGGGCAACCTGAGGGTTTTGGATTCCTACTGCGAAATGCCTCTCACTGCAGCGAACGCCCCGACTGGGTCAGCGGGTTCTCAACGAGTGCATCTTTGCCAATGCGTTCATTAAGCCTGTTACGGTCCCGCGTGAGCGGGAAGGCGGTGAAAGCCCCAGCTTCACATCGTGTAAAAATTTGTTGTTTTGAAGGGACAGAGCTTTAGCTGTGCCGTGAGTGCCAGAAAATGAACTCGCTGTTTTGAAGGAGCACGGCTTTACCTGTGCCGTAGGTGCCGGAAAATAGCCTCGCTGTTTTGAAGGGGCACAGCTTTAGCCGTGCCGTAAATGACGGGAAAAAAGTTGGGCTTTAGCCCCTGAGGGGTGACTTTTCGGCCTCAAAGTGACTTTTTCCGCAGCCTCTTCAGGCCGGGGAAATGGAGGCGGGGCCTCCAGGCCCGGAAATGTACTGAATCATGCGGTCACCCTGAACTCACCGCGATTTTCTCGCCGCCGGCTTCTATCGAGTCCTGCAGCCGCGCGCCGCAAACCCCAGCTTCCAATCCGGCAAACTTCGCCTCCTGTGCGATGGCCGCAGCGGTATGCCCCAGGCCCATGAGGCCGGGCTCCATGCGGTCTGAGAATCTGCTCGACAGATTGATTGAATCGCGATAGATGCATATACATCTATTGTGCATATGAACCGGCGGCCTCTGCCTGCGCTTCCGTGTATGTGTGCGAGCTTTCGCCGCGTTTCCCGGGCGCTTAGCCAGCGTTATGACGCGGCGCTGCGCGGCCTGGGCCTGACGATCACGCAGTTCACCATCCTGCAGGCGCTGTCGCTCACCGGGACAATCTCCCAGGGACAACTGGGAGAGATCCTGGCGATGGACAGCACCACGCTGACCCGAACCCTGGAGACGATGAGCAGACATGGCTGGATCGCAAGTCGGCACGGAACCGACCGGCGGCAGCGGTGGCTGAGTCTGAGTCCCACGGGTAAAGCCGAATTTAAACGCGCCCTGCCTCACTGGCGTCGCGCCCAGGCACAGTTGCGGGCCCAGCTTGGGCAAAAGCGCTGGAATCAACTCGCCAACCTGATCAACGAAGTGACCACAACGGTCGCGGAATAAGGAGATTCGCCATGTCCCTTTATGCAAAACGAATCGCCGGAGTCGTCGCAGTCTGGTTCGCTCTTTCACTGGCCGCCGCCGCCCTGCATCTCTACGAAACCGGACCAGGCCAGCCTCCGCTGGCCTTTGGCCTGGCGGCGCTTACCCCCATCGTTCTGTTCCTGGCGTGGTTCTCCCGGTCGCCAAAGTTTCGGGAGTTTGCCCTCTCCCTGAATCCGCGTGTCCTGACGCTGGTCCAGAGCTGGAGGCTTGCCGGTTTTGTCTTCCTGGTGCTGGCCGAGTATCGAATCCTGCCGAGGATCTTTGCCCTGCCGGCAGGGTGCGGGCGATATCGCCATTGGCGCCACCGCCTCTCTGGCAGCGCTGCAGCTGGCAACCGCCCAACACCGCCGCGGCTTCATCCTGTGGCAGGCGCTGGGAATCACGGATCTGGTCACGGCCGTCACTCTGGGTGCAACGGCGCCCATGATCGATCCTCAGGGAGTTCCCACCAGCGCGATGACCGTGCTTCCACTGAGCCTGATTCCGACGTTCGCCGTGCCGCTGTTCCTCATCCTGCACGTGATCTGTATTGCGCAGGCCGTCCGGTGGCCGGCGCGGCAGTATCCGGCCCCTCTCAGTCCGCCATTCCTCCGTGGCGATATAAATCCGGCAGATCAGATCATCTCCGGAAGAGCCGCTGCGCATGATTCATGTCCGTGCAGCGGCTGCCTCCGGGAACCAGGCATCCTCCTTGACAATCGATAGTCGAGTGTCTACCATCGAATTCCAACTGAGGGTCGAATGTCTTCCATGGCGAAAGAAGCACAACAGCGCAGCGAATCTCCTGCAGGGCACGCTGGACATGCTCATCCTGCGCACGCTTCTTTACGGTCCGGCGCACGGCCATCAGATCGGCAAGCACATTCAGCGCACCACGAACGACTTTCTGCAGATGCAGCACGGCTCGCTCTATCCGGCGCTGCATCGGCTGGAGAAGCGCGGATGGGTGGTCTCCAAATGGGAGACCGCGCCGGATCGCAACCGCGAGTTCAAGTACTACCGGCTCACGGAAAAGGGAAGAAAGCAGCTGCAGGTCGAGGAATCGCAGTGGAAGCAGATGGCGGAAGCGGTGGCGCGCGTGATGTGGCCTACGGCCGAGGAGAGCTGAGTATGAGATGGTGGCCCGATAGAAAGGCGCGATGCCGACCTGGAGCGGGAGCTGCGCTCGGACCTCGAACTGGAAGAAGAAGAGCAGCGCGAGCGCGGCTCTGGCCGGAAGAGGCGCGCTACGCGGCGCGGCGCGCGTTCGGCAATCCGACGCTGATCCGCGAACAGACGCGCGCCGTCTGGTCGTGGAACCGGATGGAATCCCTGGCGCGCGATCTGCGTTATGGCCTGCGCACGCTGAGCCGCACGCCAGGCTTCACGGTCATCGCCATCGTGGTCATGGCGCTGGGCATCGGAGCCAACGTCGCATTGTTTACGGTCGTCCGCAGCGTGCTGCTCAAGCCGCTGCCGTACAGCGACCCGGGGCGGTTGGCTCTGATCTATGAGGCGGACAAAGACCATCCCGCATCCCCACCCGTGGTCTGCCGGTGGATGCGGGCAGTTTTTGGGAGTGGCAGCGGTCGAGTCAGTCGCTGGCGCAGATGGCGCTAGTCTCGCCGTTTCAGGGATACAACGTCTCCGCCGAAGGCGGAAAGCTGCCGGAAGTGGTCGACGCGGCATGGTGCACGGACAATTTCTTTTCTCTGCTGGGCGTGGAGCCGATGCTGGGCGCGGACATTCACGGCGGAGGACGACAGGCCCGGCGCGGCGGCGACGGCCATGATCACCGCGAGCTTTCTGGAAGCGCCGCTATGCGTCCGATCCGGCCATCGTGGGCAAGACCATCTGGCTCGACGCCAAGCCGTATACGATCATCGGCGTCCTGCCCTCCACGTTCGTCTACTCCGGAGCGTTTGGGGGCGACACCGACCAGATCTGGACACCGGTCCAGCATGAGGCGCCGGCCTCCCTGCTTACGACCTATGGCGATCACGAGTTCCAGGTGGTGGCGCGGCTCGCTCCGGCGTTTCGCTCGCGCTCACTGGAAGCGCGGCTCGACGCGCTGCAGAAGCAGATCAAAGCCGCGCATCCGGAACCCGCCGTGCACATCCTGACGTGATCGCGAGGACCATCCTCGATGACGCGGTGCATGACTACAAGACGCCGCTGTACGCGCTGCTCGGCGCCACCGGGTGCGTGCTCCTGATCGCCTGCATGAACGTTGCGGGCCTGCTGGTCGCGCGCGCCGCATCGCGCACCAGGGAATTTGCGATTCGCACGGCTCTCGGCGGCGGACGCCTGCGCCTGATCCGTGAACGGCTGACCGAAAGCCTGCTGCTCTCCGCGGCCGGCGGTGCGTCGGGCCTGCTGCTGGCGTGGGGCGCGCTGGAGTGGCTCGTTCATGCGCGCCACGACATGAATCGCGTGGAAGCCATACGGTTCGACGGCGTCGATGCCGGCTTCACCGTGGCCATCGTCGTGCTCTGTGCGCTCTTCTCCGGGACTCATCTCGGCTCTCAGCTCCGGACGGAGCAATGTACTTGCCGGATTGCAGGAAGGTTCCCGCTCCCACAGCGCGGCCGGTCCCGCGCGTTGCTGCGGCGCGTTCTGCTTGGCGGTGGAGGTGGGACTCACGGTGGTTCTGCTGGTCGGCGCCGGGCTGCTGCTGAAGAGCTTCGAGCGGCTGCGCTCCTCCGATATCGGCGTGCCGGTCGACAACGTTCTCACCCTGCGCCTGGGCTTGCCGGACGTCCGCTACCACAAGGACACGCAAAGGATTGCTTTCTTCGAACAGCTCATCGCGCGGGTTCGCGCACTGCCCGGGAGTGTCGGGGGCCGGCTGGTGAGCGAGGCGCCGGGGGAAGGCTGGAATGGCGACGATCTGATGAGCATCGTGGAGCATCCACCCCTGCCGGTTGGGCAGGGACTGGACTTTATGCTGCGCGGCGCGGATCCCGGGTACTTCGCGGCCATCGGGCTTCCGATTCTGAAGGACGCACCTTCAACCAGGACGAGCGCAGGGAGCGCGCCAACGTGGTGCTGATCAGCCGCGGCGCTGCAACAGCAGTTCTTCCCGGCGAAGACCCGATCGGCAAGCACCTCACGGAAGTCGATGGCCTCGCTGGCGGCGGCGTTTGGGAGGTGATCGGCGTGGTCGGCGACGTGCGCTGGTCTGTTTCGCAGCCGCCTATGCCCACCCTCTACTGGCCCGTCTACGGGAACGGATACAGCTTCGCTACGATCGTGGTGCGCGCGCCCACGACGTGGAAATCGCTGGCCGTTCCGGTGCAGAAAATCGTCGCCCATCTTGATCCGGACTTACCGGTCTCGACGTGATGACGTTGCAGGAGGCGATCGGGAACAGCACCATCGACGCGGAATTCGATTCGATCCTGGTGCTGGCCTTCGCGGCGATCGCGCTGGTTCTGGCGGCGGCAGGACTCTATGGCGTATTGGCGTATCTGGTGACGCAGCGCACCGTCGAGTTCGGCATTCGCCTGGCCCTGGGAGCGCAGCGGCGACGCGTATCAGGCCTGATGCTGCTCGATGGCCTCTGGCCGGCATTCATCGGCATCACCGCCGGGCTGATCGCCAGTTGCGCGGTCGTTCGCCTGATCCGCTCCATGCTTTACGAAACCCAGCCGCTCGACCCCGCGGTTTTCGCCGCCGTTGGCGGATTGCTCCTGCTGGTGGCCGCGGCAGCGTGTCTCGCACCCGCGTGCGCGTCCCGCCTGTATCGATCCAATCCCGGGCTCTGCGCACCGAGTAGATCCGTGACTCGCAGCGCCCCCAGGCTCCGGATGAGTGCTCTGACCGGATGATTGTGTCCCCGCGCAAGAGGGTCCCGCGCGAGCGGCACGGCGGTAGAAGCCTCGGCCTTCAGGCCGGGGAAACGGAAGCATGAGATCGCGGCCTTTAGGCCCGGAAATGCCCCACAACATGCGGTCACGACACCTGATGTCCTGAATCTGCGGTTCGTTAAAGAAATTGCTCTTTGCCCTTGTATCCAGGCACGATTCAAGGCGAGATCGAACACAAAATAACTTACTGCTTCTTCAATTCACCAGGTCCACACAATTCACAGGAATCACAACCGGGCAGCACAAAAGAGCACAATTTTCAGCGCTGCGCGGGTGATTCCCGACAGGCCGAACCTTCCGGAAGGCCAACTACACGGGCCAGATGCGTCAATGAGTGCTTCGCCCCGAAGCCGCCTACTTAGATCAGGTGGTGCCCCTAAACAAACACAAGGCGATTTTGGGTTATCGCTCTGAGTCATTCTTTGCGGTGGCAAGATTATAGATTTCCGTGCTAGGTCAGTCGAGCTATCATGCCCAAGGATCTCACAATGCAGGCAATACCGCGATATGTCGCCAACCCACTCATGGCCTTTGTAGACTACATGGACCAAAACCAACGACTCTTGCACCTAAGCATAAGAGGTATAAGCGGGCTCAGGGCTATGCCGAACGCGATCCAGGTATTGAAGGAGACAGATCCTGCGGTTTACGCTGAGGAAGAAGCCACGCGCAAAGAAGGCGAGTATAAACGAAAGCTCGATCGTGCAAATGCAGAAGCGGAATTTGCACGTAAGGAACTGGACGATGACTTTCCTTTGCTTCACGCCCACGCATTGGTCGGCGCGTGGGGCGCGTTGGAAGCAGCCATTGAAGACGCTATCGTAGGTATATTGCAAAACGAGAGCGACCTGCTAGGCTCTAACGCATTCTCTAAGGTGCGGATTCCACTTGTCGAGTTTGAGCTTCTGGACAGAGAGGAGCGAATCCGCTTCCTTGTAGAGGAACTCGGCCGTGGTGCAGGGGATGGGAAGAAAACAAGGCGTTGAGGGTTTCGAGGCTGCGCTCGACCTGGTAGGTTTGGCTGGCAGCGTAGAGCCGGAAGTGAGAAAAACGATTTGGGAGATCAACCACATAAGAAATGTAATCGTGCACCGCGGCTCCATCGCGGATAGGCGGTTGGTGCAGGCGTGTCCCTGGTTGAGCCTGAAGCCGGGAGATAGAGTCAAAATCAGTCACGAGATGTTGCACCGCTATTTCGAAACCCTCCATGACTATCTCATGACAATCATTCGAAGGCTTGGATCGAAGCACTGTGTCGATATCGATGGGTTGATTGCACGATCAAAACGATTCAAGCGTGACGGCGGCTCGCGACGGCTCGCTCGACGATGAAGCAAGAGGGATTAGAAATTCAAGTTCATTCTGATTTCAGGAATTTCTACAGGTAAAGAGCTTAGTGTCGGCTGGGGTCCTTGGCTGGCGCACCATCGCCAATGCGCTCACCGATCCAGATTATTGCCGGAAGACCGGCTTTCCGGAAGTTTCAGTTGGCGAACCCGTTGCTTACCGTCTGCATGATCAGGACAAGCACAGAATTAGCACAGAACATTTCCGACTCTGCGTTATCTGCTTCGCCAAAAGGTTTGCGGTTAAGCTCTTGTAACAGGGCACGACTTCGGTCGCGCCGGAAAGATCGCCGAACCGATGGGCTTCAGCCCTGAGGTTTGCTTTCCCTGCATCGGGCCGAACCGTTGTCAACATGCCCAAAGTAATGCCGCCGCTAACCCTTTGCCTCCGCACTGTTTGTGTCCCCCACTCGCTGGCTCGGCAGGGCGATTCAATGTATTCATCCCGGTACAATAGAAACAGAAGGAATTCTCTGCCCGGGCGCCAGCGTCCGGGCTTTTTCATGCTCTTTGATAATCGAATGCTGTCTCGCGGAATTGCACCCCTCCAGCCCGAGTTCTGCTCCATCAAGACAAGTCCTCTCGAATCAAGGGAACGACCCCTAAAGCCTTTGCATGGAATGAGCATCTGTTACCGAACTCGACAATACTTCGTAACACCTTATCTTTGTTATAGTTGAGCACCAACCGGAAAGGGAGGGGGTACCCCCTCGGGAGCCCTGCGATACCATCGTTCGTGATGTCTTCGCCTCTTCTGCTTGCCGGTCAGCCCCTCTCCCTGGAACAAATCTCTGAAGTCGCTCTCTCCGGACGCCACGGCTCGCTCGCAGGATGTCAGGTCGCGCTGGATTCCGCCGCTCTCCCTGCTATCCGCGCTTCCCGCTCCGTGGTCGACAGCCTGCTTGCCCGCGGAGAGACGGCCTACGGCATTAACACGGGTTTCGGCAAACTCTCCGACGTCCACATTGAATCCGGCCAGCTGCGCGACCTGCAGCGCAATCTGCTCCGCAGCCATGCCTGTGGCCTCGGCGACCCGCTTCCCGAGGTTGAAGTGCGCGCCATGATGCTGCTCCGCGCCAATGTGCTCGCCAAAGGATTCAGCGGCGTTCGCCCTGAGATCATCGAACGCCTGCTGCTGCTCCTTAACCGGCGCATCCACCCTGTCGTCCCGGCCCGCGGTTCGGTGGGAGCCAGCGGCGATCTCGCTCCCCTCGCGCATCTTGCCTTGCCTCTGATCGGGGAGGGTGAAGTCTTCGTCGAAGGACGGCGCATCCCGGCGGCCCTCGCCCTCCTCCAGGAGGGTATCGTCCCGCTGACCCTCGAAGCGAAGGAGGGCTTGGCGCTCCTCAACGGCACCCAGGCCATCACCGCTGTGGGAACCCTCGCTCTGGTTCGTGCCCTGCGCGTCGGCGAACTCGCCGATTTGGCCGGTGCCATGACTCTCGAAGCGCTGCTCGGAACACCCACGCCCTTCGACGAGCGCATCCAGGCGGTTCGCCCCCACGCCGGCCAAATCGCCGCTGCCGCCCATCTGCGCGCTCTGCTGGTCGACAGCGAAATTCGCGAGTCGCACCGCCACAACGACCCTCGCGTGCAGGATGCCTATTGCCTGCGCTGCATGCCGCAGGTCCACGGCGCGGTACGCGATGCGCTCGCCCACATCCGTGCGGCGCTTGCCGTCGAATCCGGCGCCGCGACGGACAATCCCCTGGTCTTTGCTGAAGGTGAAGTCCTCTCCGGCGGTAACTTCCACGGCGCACCTCTGGGCCTCGCGCTCGACTACGCCGCAATCGCACTCACTACCTTGATGGGTATGGCCGAGCGGCGCATCGATCGCCTGGTGAACCCCGACATCAACGAGGGTTTGCCGCCGTTTCTCTCGCGCACGCCCGGCGTTTCTTCGGGACTGATGATCGCCCACGTCGCCGCCGCCGCGCTGCTCAACGAAGCCAAAATCCTCGCCCACCCCGCCAGCGCCGACAGTGTACCGACTTCCGGCGGAAAAGAGGACCACGTCTCCATGGGGATGACCGCGGCTCTCAAATTCCGGCAGGTGGTTGAGAACGCCGAGCGCCTGCTGGCCATCGAACTACTTTGCGCCGCTCAGGGCCTCGAATATCGTTTGCCACTCAAGCCGGCGCTCCGTGTCGGCGATGCCGTCGCCGATATTCGACGGGTCGTTCGACCGCTCGCCAGCGATCGCATTCTGAGCCCCGATATCGAAGCGCTGTCGGCAGCGCTTCGCGAAGGGCAGTTCGATCGTTGGCGCAATTGAAGCAAAAGCGTGACACGAACCTGACAGGAACGTGACAGAAACCTGACGCAAATTCGTTGAGTTGACCTTCCGCCGACATGCTCCCGGACCGGCAGAACCTCGCTACCCGCTTCTCAGCTAACCGGACTTTAGCTGACCAGCCTTTTAGCTGACCGCTTCACCAGCCAACCGCTCTCAGCTAGTACTCGATTCCCCTCTGCGCCAGCACACCTTTCTCATATGCATGCTTCACCTGGCGCATCTCGGTGACGGTGTCGGCGATCTCCACCAGCGACGAATGCGCATTTCTGCCGGTCAGGATGACGTGCACCATCTCCGGGCGCTCCCGCAGTGTCTCCACCACCTTTGCGGGATCGAGCATGCCATAGCTGATCGCATAGTTAATCTCGTCAAGGATCACCATGTCCCACTCGCCGGAGAGAATTGCCTGCCGCGCCTCTTCCCATGCGGCCTCAACCAGACGGACATCCTCCGGATCGGTTTCCGCCCCGCCGATCTTCACGAAGCCGCGCCCCATCTGCCGCAGCACGAAGTTCCCGCTGAACGCTTCGGCCGCGTCCAGCTCACCGTAGTGCCACGAGCCTTTCAGGAACTGGAGCATCAGCACCCGCATCCCGTTTCCCACCGCTCGCAGGGCTGTGCCCATGGCCGCCGTGGTCTTTCCCTTCCCCGGCCCGGTGTTAATCAGAATTAAACCCCTCCGCGCTTCCGTCACTCCTCGTCCTCCGTTGAATTCTGCCGCTCCTGCCTATTTATGTTGCCCTCGGTGATACGGGTGTCCCGCCAGGATCGTCAGCGCCCGGTACACCTGCTCGCAGATCACTACGCGTGCCAGTTCGTGGGCCATGGTCATGGCGCTCAGCGATAACAGCATCTCGGCACGCTTCTTCGACCCCTCCGACCAACCGTCGGCCGGCCCTAAAGCAAAGATAACGAGTTGCTTTCCTTCATCCCGCTGCCGCCCGAGCCAGGCCGCAAAGGCTTCGGATGCCAATTGCCGGCCCTGCTCGTCCAGCAGCACCACCAGCGGGGGCGTTCTCGCCTTCTCGCGCTCCACCGCCTCCCAGAATGCCGCCTCAGAGCGAAATAGCCTGTCGCTGACTGCTTCCTTTGCTGCCAGCAATGCCCCGCTCCGCTGCATATAGGTTCTGGCGAGACTTTCGTAGGCCTCGCCCGCGCGCGAGCCCAGGGCGGCAATCCAGACTCTCATGGTTCCAGTGTATGCAACGGCCACACGATTCCATTTGTCATATCAGGCAGCCCCGCCCTCTATGAAATTCTGAAGATCATAGGCTTTGTACTGGACTGCTGAGTCTTCCTGAACCGCAAATCGACCGAGAGCAGGACTCCCGCATTCAGCCTTTTTCTGCAATCTCTACGAACAGTCAGGCATCCGAAAGGGCACGGGCAGCCGCGAAAGCCCGGCGTCGTTCCCGGCCGGTGGCCTGAGTTCTGAGCTGTGGCATTTCAATTGCATATGTTATCGAGTTGAACAATATATGACTGTTTATCGTTTGTGTTCTCGCTGACTTGCCCTGATGAAGTTTTCTATTTCCCTTTGAGCGGGCTGCACCTGCGCGTCCAGCGCTCCCACGAGGTGCTGCCATTCCTGCCTTTGGCCGGTCAACATACGACCTTTGTTTTTGGAGGAACAATGAATTTCAGGCGCCGCATTTCATCAGCCGCACTGATTGTGGGAGTTCTGCTGCTGCTCGGGACGGCTCGTGCTCACGCACAGGCTGTCTACGCGACCATCCACGGAACGGTTACCGACAACAGCGGAGCAGTAATACCGAACGCAGCCGTGACGGCTCTCAATACGAGCACCGGCATCTCCACCAAAGCAGTAACGGATGGCAATGGCTATTACACATTTTCGCAACTGCAAACGGGCGGTCCCTATACGGTCACGGTGAATGCATCGGGGTTCCAGAAGTCTCAGCAGACTGGCATCATGCTGAACGTCAATGGGAACCCGGCGGTGGATGCACGACTGTCTGTGGGTTCAAATACACAGACCATCCAAGTACAGGCCGCGAGCATTCAGGTAGAGACGGCCGAGACGCAGCTGAAAACTGACATCGGGTCGCAGGAGATTGAGCAGCTTCCGCTGCTGGGCCGCGATGCGACGCAGCTGGAAAAGACTGCCCCCGGTGTCATGGAATCGAGCGACCGGTTCGGGAGCTTCTCGGCCAACGGTGCGCAGACCCAGCAAAGCGACTATCTGCTGGACGGAGCCGATGTGAACGATGTATCTCTCCAGAACAACGTGCTCGCGGTTAATCCCGACGCACTGGGAGAGGTCGCGGTGGTCTCAAATACCCTGAACCCCGAGTACAGCCGCAACTCCGGAGCGATTATCAACGAAACGCTGAAGACCGGGACTAATTCATTCCACGGTGATGGATTCGAATACTACCGCGATACCTTCCTGAACAACGGCAACTACTTCTCGCTGCCAGGGCAAAGGCCGGAGTTCCATCAGAATCTGTTTGGCGGCACGCTCGGCGGGCCGATTCTGAAGAACAAACTGTTCTTCTTCCTGGGCTATCAGGGGTTCCGGAATCGTACCGGAACCACGCAGCAGTCGGAAGTATTCAGCCCGGCGCAGGATGCGGGCAATTTCAGCGCAGATACAAACCTGAGCTGGTCCACTCCCGGCGGCCTGCAGGGCACCAACAATCAGCTGAACACTACCGACAAGAGCGCGGTCAACGGTCTCTCCACACGCAAAATGCCTTTCGCTATTGCAGGCTGTCCCGCCGGAACACAGTGGGATCGTTGCCCCGGTCTCGCAGCCAGCAGTGTCAGCGTCGCGCCCACCGGATGGAATCCGTTGGCCGCGAGACTCCTGAGCACATATGTTCCGGCTGCGAACGTGGTGGAAGGTGGCACCTATCTGTATAACTTCAATACCGCAAACAGCGCGAAACAGGACCAGGGCATCATCCGCGCCGATTATCATCCTTCAGCCAACGATGTGCTGTGGGCCTCCGGCATTTTTCAATCCTCGCCTGACGTGGTCGAACTGCCGTTCGGCGGCGCGAACCTGCCCGGATTTTCCCAGGTAGACGCCAGCCACATCAAGATCTTCAATGCGGATTACACCCATACTTTCAATTCGAATACACTGAACGATCTGCGCGCCGGGTACTTCCGCTTCAACTTCGCCGCAGTCAATCCACAGACCATTACGCCCCCGAGCAGCGTCGGCTTCAACATCACGCCGCAGGATACCCTGCAGGGTCTTCCAAACATGGGACTGACGGGCTACTTCACGCTGGGGTTCAGCTCTGAGGGGCCTCAGCCGCGTAAGGACACGAATCTTCTTGGTTCCGATACATTCACCAAGATCGCCGGGAACCATAACATGAAGTTCGGGGTGATCTACGAGCAGTTTGGCGTGAATAACCCCTACTATGCCGATAACAACGGAGACTTCAGTTATTCGGGTGGCGGCAGCTACAGCTCCGGCGATCCGGCCATCGACTATTTGCTGGGCATCCCAGACAGCTATACACAGGCCTCCGGGAGCATCATCGATGCGTATTCGCACGAGTATTATGCGTTCGCTCAGGATAGCTGGAAGGCCGCCCGCGACCTGGTGCTGAATTACGGGATTGGCTGGGATGCCGAGACTCCGTGGTCGAACAAGCAGTATTCCGGCCACGGCATCACGTGCTGGCACAACAGCGCTGCCACCTCGACCATCTATCCAGGCGGACCTCCGGGACTGCAGTACGCCGGCGACCCGGGCTGTTCGACGTATGGGGAGGCATACACCCGCTGGAATCATTTTGCCCCGCGATTCGGTTTTGACTGGTCTCCCAGTTCGGGACCCAGCCGGCTGGTTGGCAACGCCGGCGAGCATGAACTGGCAATCCGCGGCGGATTTGGTGTTTTCTTTAATCGCGATTCCGAGGAAGAGGCGCTGCAAAATCTTTCCTCGCCCCCCTATTACTTCCAATCCCATGGTGCGGCTGACCTCGGTGGGAGCCCGGCTTTTCAGGATCCATTCGCCGACGTGACGGGGAGTGCCACGACTTCGGAAGCGAATCCATTCCCGTATCATTTGCCGCCGTTTGGGCAGCCCCTGAACTGGCCCAATTACGCTGAAGCTGATTTCAGCAATGTCGACAAAAACTATCTGCCGCCGTACGCCTACAACTTCAACCTGAATATCCAGCGGGCGTTGCCGGGGCGCATGGTAGCGCAGATCGGTTATGTCGGATCGCTGGGACGCAAACTGCCACGCGTCACCGAGGCTGATCCGATCACCGCGGCTGGTCACGCGGCGTGCCTCGCCGATCCGACAGGCACCTGCCAGTCCTCGGGTGCGCAACTCCACCTTCTCTACCCGCAATACACCGCTCAGCCGGCGACCGTACCAGGAACCACGATTCCCTGGTATCTGAGCGTCGGCGACCAGCTGTCAAACGGGGCATCGAACTACAGTTCGTTCCAGGCCAGCCTGCAGAAGCAGACCTCGCACGGACTGTATTTCACCCTGGCCTATACATATGCGCACGCACTCGACAATGGATCCGGTTACGAATCGTCATCGGCGGGCAGTTCGCCTAACGCATTCGGCGGCGAGAATGGCCGCGCCGTCAACTTTGTTCCGGGCTTTGAATATCTAAACTATGGAGACTCGGACTACGATGCGCGGCAGCGTTTCGTAGCGGTGTACAACTATCTGATCCCTCTCACAGCTGGCATGAATTCGCATGCGCTGGTGAAGGAGGCGATTGGCGGCTGGCACATCAGCGGGGATACAGCGCTGCAAAGCGGCTTCCCGGTCACAATCTCATCACAGGGCAATTATCAGTCCCTGTGGTGCGATGAGTATACCTACTATACCTGTCCGGATGTTCCGAATATCTCCAACACGCACGTTCACCTCTATACCAATCCTCGATCCAGTCCTGGGCATCTCTGGTTCGACAAAAGCGCGTTTTCGCCGGAGACTCCGGGGACATTCGGCAACACGCCTCGGAATTTCTTCCGCGGACCGGGTTTCAATTACACCAACCTCGAGTTGTACAAGGACTTCGCGATGGGCAAGGAGAGCCGGTACATCGAGCTTAGGCTTGAGTCGTATAACGTCTTCAATCACGCTAATTTCGCCATGCCTGACGGTAATTTCAATGATGGCACTTTCGGGCAAACGCAAAACGTGATCCAGCCCGCCTCCTTCGGCGGCCAGGCGACCGATCCGCAGCCGGGCCGAGCCACTCAACTCGCAGCGAAGTTTTACTTCTGATTTTGCTCTGCAGGTCGTCAGAAATGGGTTCAGGGCCGCACTTGCGGCCCTGTTTCTTTGCTGGAATATCGTTGCGGCACCATAACCTCCAATTGGATCGCAGAAAGCTGGCAGCGCTATATTGCGAATCTTATTTCCTTCCCATCGGTAATTCTGCTGCGCACTTTCCTGTCTTTACAAATCAGCAAAGCTCTGCGAGTCTGGTTGGCGCCGTAAAGGGAGCCACACCTTGCGCATTCCTACGTTTCAGATTGTTGCTTCGTTTTTCTGCTGCACCTTGGGCGCGCTGCCTGTCCTTGCTCAGGCGCCGATTCCGGACAGCCCGGCGATCGAGCAGCGCGTCAATGCCATGCTCGCAAGGCTGACGCTGCAGCAGAAGCTGGAACTGATCGGGGGGCGTGATGATATGTTTATCCGGGCTGAGCCTGGATTTCCCAGCCTCAAAATGAGCGATGGTCCTGAAGGAGTAAGGACCTGGGGACCAGATACCGCCTACGCAGGCGGCATCGCTCTCGCTGCTTCCTGGGACCCCGGTCTCGCCACACAGATGGGAGAATCCATCGCGAAAGACGCGCGGGCCCGCGGGGTGCACTTCTTGCTGGGGCCGGGAGTGAACATCTTTCGCGCACCAATGTGCGGCCGTAATTTCGAATACTTTGGGGAGGACCCCTATCTTTCCGGCCAAACTGCAGCTGCCTATATTCGCGGCGTCCAGAGTCAGGGCGTCATCGCGACGGTCAAGCATTACGCCGCCAATAATCAGGAGTACGATCGCCATAACGTCAGCTCGGATATGGACGAGCGGACTCTGCGCGAAATCTATTTGCCCGCCTTTGAAGCCGCCGTCAAAGAAGGTCACGTCGCTGCGGTCATGAATTCGTACAATTTGGTAAACGGCGTTCACGCAACGGAAAATAAGCACCTCAATCTGGATATCCTCAAAGGCGATTGGAAGTTTGACGGCATCCTGATGTCCGACTGGGATGCTACTTATTCCGTGGTGGGCGCGGCGAACGGCGGACTCGATCTGGAAATGCCGTCCGGCAAATTCATGAATCCCCGCAATCTGCTTCCTGCGATCCAAAACGCGCAGGTCACCGAAGCTACGATCGATGACAAGGTTCGCCGCATCTTCCGCGATGCCATCCGATTTGGCTTTCTCGATCACGATCAGGCGGATGTGCATATCCCGCGCTTCAACCTGCAAGGTCGGGATGTCGCCATGCAGGAGGCGCTCGAGAGCATTACGCTGCTCAGGAACGAGAACAACCTGCTTCCGCTCAATGCGAACAATATCCACGTGATTGCCGTGCTCGGCCCAGATGCATGGCCGGCAGAGCCCGGCGGTGGCGGCAGCTCGCATGTCGATGCTTTCGCGCCAATCAGCATCATGACGGGGCTTTCGGATGCGCTTGCGGGCAAAGCAACAGTGCTCTACGTCCCCGGCCTCCCCTCTCTCGACGATCTGATAAGCCAAACAAAGTTCTTCGACTCGGCAGAAGGGAGGCCTGCTAATCATGATCCTCTAAGTACCGGTCCGGTAAAGGTTGAAACCTTTGAAAACGACAGCATCAGTGGCACGCCCAGGGTTAGCTATATTTCCCACATTGCTACCCTCCACTTAGAGGAATGGACACCTCCTGCGGGCAATCACCGCAGCATTCGCTATACGATGAAGTACCAGCCGTCGCGGTCTGGCACCTATCTGTTCCTTGCCGGTGCCGGCGGTTCCGATGCCTACAAACTTATTGTGGACGGCAAAACGGCCATCGATCAGCCCTCGCGCGAAGGACAGGCACCGCGCTACGTAGAACTGCCGCTGACAGCGGAACATCTCGTGTCCCTCGAACTGGATTACTGGCCGGAGGCCGATGTCCCTCGCATCGGCCTGGGCATTTGTGCCGCCGACGATCTGGTCTCACCGGAGGCGAAGAAAATTGCGTCTTTCGCTGACGCCGCCGTGGTAGCCGTTGGCTTTGATTCGTCCGAAGAGAGCGAAGGCTTCGATCGCAGCTTTGAACTGCCCTACGGCCAGGACGAACTGATTGAAGCCGTCTCCCACGCTAATTCCCACACCATCGTCACGATCACCGCTGGTGGCAATGTCGACATGCACCGTTGGCTGCAAAGCGTACCCGCGTTGCTCCACAACTGGTATCCAGGCCAGGAGGGCGGCCATGCGCTGGCCCAAATCCTGCTTGGTGAACGCGCGCCGGAGGGCCACCTGCCCGTCAGCTTCGAGCGGTCCTGGGAGGAAAACCCGACGCACGACAGCTATTACGCAGCACCGGTTGCGACGGGCCAGACTCCGCACGTGAACTATAAAGAAGGCGTGTTCATCGGCTACCGCTATTACACGACCTATGATAAAAAGCCACTCTTTCCGTTTGGCTTCGGGCTTTCGTACACAGCCTTTTCCTTCTCGAATCTGGCAGTCTCGCCAACCCAGCCCGCCGCCGAGGGCGATATTACAGTGACCTTTGATGTCACCAATACAGGACAGCGGGAAGGCGCTACGGTCGCACAGGTGTACGTTGGCGACCCCTCGGCGAAGGTCAGGCGGCCGGTGAAAGAGCTGAAAGGGTACGAAAAGGTCCGGCTGGAGCCGGGTGAGACGAAGCACGTCTCTGTCTCTCTTAACCGGCGTTCCCTTGCCTATTGGAGTGATGAAAAGAGCAACTGGGAGGTGGATCCAGGACAGTTTGTCGTGTTTGTTGGGGATTCTTCAGAGAACACGCCCCTGACCAGCAACTTCGAGGTGCATTCGGCGCGATAGCTGGTGCGCGGCGCTCAGCAATGACCGAAGTGTCGAATCACAGATCCGCATCAGAGATCATTGAAGAGGCTTTGTTTGCCCAGGGTCGCGATGACCTGGCTTAGAGCCGCCTGCTGCGTCTCCGCCGTGCTTAGCTGTGTCGCCACTTGACCTACGTCGGCCTGCAGCAGATTCGTCTGTGCAGCGGTCAACTGGGTTGATTCACTCTGCGTGTAATTCTCAGCGGCGGTCAGGCGCGAAATGGAATTGTCGATCACCACTCGCTGTTGGCTGACGTAATTGACCGCAGCGCTCAGCGCCTCCGTATCAGCCGCCGCCGTTGGTGCAGCGGCTCCGGAGGAAAAATCCGACACAAGGGCGTTCAGCGTATCCAGAACATTCGTTCCACTCGCCGAAAAGATTTGACTACCGGGAACGTTCAGCTGGATTTTCTGTCCGGTTGGCGTTTCCAGCCAATCCACATCCGTATCGCCGTGGTAGGTGGCCACCGCCGGGGATGAACTCGTGTCCAGCGTGTAAGGCGCCGCATTTCCCTGGCTGCCCGCAAAAACGAAGTGTCCCAAATAAGTGCTGTTCGCCAGCGAAATCACCTCGTCACGGATCCCCGCCAGTTGCTGGGAAATGGACTGCAGATTACTGCTATTCAGTGTGCCGTTGTTGGCTTCGGTCGCAAGCGAGATTGCTGTCGTGAGCTGGGACACGACTGAGCCGAGGGTTGAGTCGGTCACCTGCAGCATACTCGTGGTCGACGAGGCCGTTTGCGAAAAGGAATCATCGCTGCCGATCTGCGCGCTTAACAGGACGTTCTCGCCTGCAGCGATGGGACTGTCGCTCAGCGCGTTGACCTGGGAACCGCTCGCCAGTTCCTCGGTCAGTCGCTCTTCTGTAGACGACGTAGCATCCAGCGAACTGACCAAATTCGTCATGTACTGAGGATTGACCCGCATGCCCGCTCCTTACGTATAGCTCGTCTGAATTCCTAGATTGAGCGCCGACACCATCACCTGTTCGAGGATCGTGAAGAGCTTTGAAGCCGCCTGGTACGACTGCTCCAGCGTCTCCAGTTGTGACGCCTCCTCATTCAGATCCACGCCGGAGAGTGACCCGATCTGATTCTGCAACTGTGTGAGGGAAGCCTGCTGTGCCGTGTTCTCGCCTGAAACCTCGGATACCAGACTTCCCAGCGTGGTCACAAAGTCGGAGAAGTACGCTGTTGGTGTGATTCCGTCCACGATCGCCGATTGTCCGGCATTGGCCATGGCCACGGCATTCGCGTTATCAGTGGGTCCCTCGCCCGCAGCAGCCGCTGCAATCTGCGAAGGATCCGTCATCGCTGCCGTAATCCCGGCTGCCGAACCGGCCGGATTCGCCGAGCTGGCACCTGCTGGCAAGCCGAATATGGGGCCGCCGGCGTTGCCGTTCACGTCCGAGCCGTCCTCATTCAAAGTGTTGATTGTGGACGCCACAGCATAGGCCAGCGTATCCAGGGCACTCCTCGCATGGGGAATGTCCTGATCTCGTGCCGTTAAGATCCCTCCCAACTCGCCGCCACCGGCCGTGAGGCCTGCGGTTATGTCATTGCCCAGTCCGTCATAGAAGTGGGTCACGCCTGCACTCTCGCCCGTGGTGATCGGCGACGCCTGTCCTTCGGAAACCAACAGAGCGCCGCCAGTGGTTGTGATCGTCAGGCCATTATTCTCCGTCGTAATCTCGTTGATGCCGATGAGCTGCGACAACTGGGTAATATCCTCCTGCCGTTGGTCCTCCAGCGTGCCCGCATCCGCCGCGGGACTGGTCGACTCGATCTGGGTGTCGAGTTGGGCGATGCTGGCCAACAAGGTGTTCGCCTGCCCTGCCAGACTGGCACTCTGCTCATCCAGCGACTCCCCCTGACTTCCAAGCTGAGAGGCCGCACTGTTGAAGTCCGCGGCCAATGTGCCTGCGGTGCTCAGCACCTGCTCCCTTTTCGCATCATCGGAGGGGTTTGCCTCAAGGGATGAGAGTGCGTCGAAGAAATTGGACAGATCGCTGCCAATCCCGCTCGCGGCGCTGCTGTCCGTACCCGCGCTGGTTGCTCCACTGAAGAGGGCCTGCATCTGGTTCAGGGCCGTCAGTCGCGCGCTCGATGCGCTCTCGGTCTGCGTCTGCTGCTGCATCGCCCGCTCGAGCACCAGGCTGCGCTGTGACTCCGCGCCAGTGACAGTTGCCCCCATTCCGTAGTTAACGCCGTTCAGAGAGACAGAATCGTTTTGTTCCCAGTTCGGGACTTCCCGGGTGTACCCGGGAGTATTCACATTGGCTGTGTTGTTTGCCACGATGTTCAATGCCGACTGATCGGCATCGAGAGCGCCAGTCGCGATGTTGAATGCAGTGCTGATCGTTGCCATCGGATCGGTCTCTCAGTTCCGTGGTTCTCCATAGGCGTCTGTCCGCCGGCGGGCAGTACCCAGTAACTGCAGATTCCGGCGCGTAAGCGAGAGGAGTTGCCTGAATGACCGCAGCCTGTCCTCCATGGTCTTTCGCTCAGCAGGGGTTGCCGGTGGATCGATCTTCCCCGCTCTTCTGATCAAATCCCACAGGACGGCAGCGTCGGCTCTCTGAAGCGCCTCCATGCCGGCGTCAATCAGCTCGAAGGTCCCGGGCATGTCACTTCCCCAGCATATGGCTGATCATTTTGTCAGCTACTTCGGATGACGGAACGCTGTAGCTTCCGTCAGCCAGGGCTTTCTGTACCTGGGTAACTTTATCCATTCTTACGTCGGAATCCGAGGCCGTCTGCGCCGCCAGGCTGGCGGCCGGACTCAGCGTTGCCTCATCCTCCCTAACCGATAACGGCTCCGTCGAATTGGCTGCCTTCCCTCCACCCTGAGTCCTTGCCACCTCCGGACTGGAGAAGATCTGCTGCAGTCCATCGAGGTTGTTGTTGACGTTCATACATCTTCTCCTTTGCTTGAATCATCGGCGGCCCGATTCAACACTTTAGTCACGTTATTCGTTCTATTCTAAGAAAAACCTCAGAATCAGTTCCCTTCAATCCCGGGGCTGGCTTTCCCCTTGCCGAACTGGGCCACGATCTTCGCCGCGATTCCAAATCCGCCCCGTTCAGAGATCGCCCTGGCCAGCGCCTCCGATCCGAAGCTCATCAAAGCGTTTCCGCTGCCCTCTGCGCTCTCCTGTCGATCCCCATCGTCGAACAGAGCGTCATGCTGCAGCGGCTCCAGAAACTCCTTCATCAGGCATGCTTCAAATTCGTGTGCCGCCGGTTTCAGCCGAGTATCAGATAAACCGGTGGCGGCAGCGGCAGCCGCAGGGCCCGTCACAACCATCATCACAGCACCTCCAGTTCGGCTTCGAGCGCTTGCGCTTCCTTCATCGCCTGCAAGATCGAAACGATATCCCTGGCCGTCGCGCCGATCTGCTGCAGATTCTCTACCAGATCATCGACGGTTGCACCCTCACGCAGCTGAATGCGGTTCGCAGGCTTATCCTGGGCCTGGATGGTTGTCTGCTGCACAACCTGCGTTGTACCTGACGCAAGGCCATTCGGCTGCGAAACCTCGAACCGGCTGACAATATTCACCACCAGTCCACCATGGAGGATCGTGACCGGCTGCAGCCGAACATCGCCTCCGATCACGACCGTGCCGGTGCGCTCGTTTACGACGACCTTGGCTCGCGGATGCACCTCCACCTCGACGTCTTCCACGCGCGCCAGCAAAGCGGGGATGTCCTCACCGGAGTCGGGAACGATTTCGATTCGGCGGCTGTCGGTAGCGCGCGCAAGACTCCGCCCCAGCTCTCGATTGACAGCGGACGCGACCGTCTCCGCCGTGCGAAAATCGGCGTCCTGCAAAAGCAGGGACAGACTTCGCATCTTCGACAATTCGAGTGGCACTCCACGCTCTACGATGGCGCCGGAAGGAATTCGCGCCGTTGTCGGGTAATTCACCGACTTGCTGCTTCCGTTCGCAGTCACGGCATATCCACCCAACACCATCGGTCCCTGCGCTTCAGCATAAACCTGGCCGTCAGGCCCATAGAGTGGAGTCAACAAAAGCACTCCGCCTTCCAGGCTGCGCGCGTCGCCCGCTGACGAAACCGTGACATCCACCTTGTTACCGGGCCGCGCGAATGGAGGCAGAGTGCCGGCCAGGAACACGGCCGCCATATTCCGGGTCTGCATCATGGAGGCCATCGCGTTTCCCTGCAGGCTGACGCCCATCCGCTCCAAGGCTGATTCCAGCGTCTGCAGAGGGAATACCGTCTGCGAACTGTCTCCTGTGCCATGCAGGCCGACTACGATCCCATAGCCCACCAGCTGGTTATCCCGCACACCCTCGACGCTGGCAATGTCCTTGACGCGCGCCAGTTTCATCTTCGGTGAATCCTGTGCTGCAGCCCAACAGGCCAGCCCTGCGAAGAGAACCACCAAGGCCAGTGCGCGCGTTCGCCTCTGCATCATTTCCATACCCCGCTCAAAAGACCAGGATTTTTTCGAGGAACCGTACCAGCGGATTCTGGCGATAGGTTGCATCGTTCACGATTCCCTTCCCGGCCACTTCCAGTTCCATATCTGTGACTGTGGTTGAGAGCACCTGGTTTTGTGCATTCACATCCTCGGGACGCACCAGACCCCTGAGCCGGATGAGTTGTGTCTGCTGATTGAAGGTCAGCTGCCGCACCACCTCGATCACCAGCATGCCGTTGGGTAACACATCGACGACCTCACCGCCGAGCGTCGTGGTGATACTGGAGTTGGTCACGCTCTGCCCCTGCGCATTCAGTGAGGACGATGAGTTCTGATTCAGCAGATTGTTCAGTGCATTGCCTTTGGCGAGCTTTCCCACCAGCGCCGCTACCTGGGAACTGGCGGAGGATGCGCGCGAGTTTTTTACCGTGCCGTCGGTGGAGGCTGCCAGACTTTCCGATACCACCACCGCGATCGGGTCATGCGCGCGGACTGCCTTCACATCGCTCACCAGGTTGCTGAGCCGTCCGGTCGGAGTCCAGATCGATCCCGGAGTGAGTGTCTCAGAGGCCTTTTCCGCTCGTACGCGTGCGATGTACTCGTTCAGTGCGATGTCCGGCGGGGTCGTCTGGGTCAGCTTTTTCTCCTTCGATCCCGTCCAGGCTTTCGCCGGTACCACGAGTACACCACTCAGGAGGGTCACGAAGAAAATCATCCCTGTGCGCGCTCGCATTCTAATGCCCACCCTTCTCCGGGTCCAGTTCGACCAGACCGGGTCCACGAACCACCCCGTGCAGCGGCGCTCCACCAAGTCCGGCCTTCACCAGAACTTTCTGGCCCACGCGCCCCGCTTCCAGCGCCACACCAGTCAGATAAATCTGCGCACTCGTGCTTTGCAGCACCACGATCAATCGCATCCCGGGCCGGATCAGGGGGGATTCAGGAGCACTTGCTGGGGACAGTGCATCTGCGGGCCTGGCAATCGGATCGCTCCAGGGAATCTCCACCAGACGCGCGGGACGTGCGGGATACCGGCAATCGCGCTGCATCACCCATTCCCTGCGCAGCGCCCGGTCTCTCACGGTCACGGCCGGAACGCCACAGGCTGCGTGGAGCGAAGCGGTGGCCAGGATTACGCCCGGAAGAATCGCCCAGGATCGCATCAGTCACCGCGCCATATTGTTGACCTGGCTGTACATATCATCGGCGGCGCGAATCACTTTGGAGTTGCTCTCATAGGCGCGCTGCGCCAGCACCATCTGCACAAAGGCTCCGACCACATCCACGTTGGAGTTTTCGAGATATCCCTGCTGCAGCGTTCCCAGTCCCTCAGTTCCTCCCGGATTACCCAGCACCGGATCGCCCGAAGAGAGCGTGGCGGTATCAAGATTCGAACCGACGCTCTGCAGGCCACCGGGATTGACGAACGTTGCGAGCTGGATCTGACCCAGCTGAGCAGGATTTTGCTGCCCCGGCAGCGTCGCATTGACCACCCCGTACTGCGTGATAGTCACGGCCGTGGCGTTGGCCGGAATCGTAATGTTTGGCACCACTGGATCGCCCTGGGCATCGACGAGAGTGCCCTGGTTGTTGAGATAAAAATTGCCTGCCCGTGTATAGGCCAGGGTCCCGTCCGGCCGCGAAACCTGAAAAAAACCGGTGCCCTGAATCGCCAGATCCAGTGGGTTGTTGGTCTGGTTCAGGTCTCCCTGGGTCATGATGATCTCGCTGGCTGCCGACCGGGTTCCCAGCCCGATCTGCAATCCCGCCGAAACGGTCTCCTGGCTTTGAGCCGCGCCGGGCGTTACCAGATTCTGGTAAATCATGTCCTGAAACTGCAGCTGTCGCTGGCGAAAACCAACTGTCGAGGAGTTCGCCAGGTTATTGGCGATGGTATCCAAATTCAGCTGCTGCGCGCTCATGCCGCTGGCTGCCGTGTACAAAGCACGAATCATCTCTTCCTCCCTGGCCGTGCGTTCATCCCTGCACGCGTGGCAGATCTTCCGTGGCCGCCCGATCAAAATCGTTGTTGAAGATGGAGACGGCCTTTTGCATCATCTCCGCCTGGCGCTGCACCAGCACCAGCTGCAGGCTTCCGCCGATGACGTCCTGATTGGACGACTCGAGGGCGCCCTGATGAACCTGTCCGGTGGCGACTCCAGGCTGGGTGGGCGCGGAGGCGGCGTACCGATTGCCCCCTTCGGCCGTGAGTCCGGCTCCCGATCCAAAATCGACTACCGCGATTTGTCCTGCAATGGCGCCATTCACCGAAACCGAGCCGTCCGCGCCCACAACAATTTCGCCAGCGGGAACGCGGACAGGCTGGTGGCGGGCATCCAGTACCGGCTCACCAGCCTGCGTGGTCAGCGTGCCATCCTGTGCCCGCTCGAACCGACCGTCGCGCGTGTATCGGATGCCCTGTTTTGTCTGAATGGCGAAAAAACCATCGCCCTCAATGGCCAAATCCAGGGGATTGCCGGTCGGTGTCACTGCCCCCTGCCCGAGATCCAGCCGGGTGCCGCCCAGGACTCCAAAATCGTTCAGAGTCAGGTTGAGCTGGGAATGGAGAGCGTCGGGTCCGACAACGGCGGAGCGAAAATAGTCCCGCTCTGCGCGATACCCTGTAGTTCCCGCGTTCGCCAGATTACCTGCAGCCAGATCCAGGGCCTGACTGCGCGCCAGGAGTCCGGAAAACGCTGCATAATATCCGCTGTCCACCGATCCCCTCCCGCACTTGATAGCGAGCAGGAGGATCGCCGCGGAAGGCGGGGAAAGATTAAAGGAGGCTCAGGAAAGAAGATCGCAGTAGACCGTTATCGTCAGGCTTCGGCCTGCGAATCGGTAACTGCGTTCGATACGAATCGGTGCGTGCTGGCTGAAGAGTTCGTAGCTGGTTCCGGAGATCACGGTCGGGGTGGACAACAGGCAGCCCGACGACAGGATCGGGTCAAATCCCTTCCACGCCCCGGCCACCATATTGGCGACCTCACCCACCGCATCGCGTACGATCGCGTCCAGTTCGGGGGACTCAATACCGGTGAGCCGATCGGCGATTCCCATGGCTGCCTGGAGTCCGCACTGCAGCACCAGGCATCCACTCATGACTCCGGCCAGTCCGATCACCGCCGAAATCATTTCACGCTCGGAGGCCGGGCTGATCTCGGAGGGGGCGCATCCGATGCCCATCATCGTGCTAAAAACTTCATCTGCCGCCCGATCCAGATCCCGCTCAAGACGCGCGATCTGTTCGGCTCTCCGCGCAAGCACCGCCATGCTGTCTTCCCTTCTCAGGACCCTGCCCCCAAAATTTTCAGATGTTTTCATCTGCAACCGCGGGCCGTGATGCGCCAGGCGGCGCACACCGGCCCTGTCAGGCCGAAACCAGCAGCGGCAACACCCGGTCGCGTACCTGATCCGGCGTGAATGGTTTACGGATATAGCCCTGCGCGCCGGCGGCCAGCGCCTCGCGCACATGTTCCTCGCCGCTTTCGGTTGTGATCATGACCACCGGGACACCGAGGGCAAGCGACTGCCCCTGAATCTGGCGGAGAAACTCGAGCCCATCCATGCTGGGCATGTTGATATCGGATACGATCAGGTCAACCTGTTCCCGCCCCAGCGCCGTCAGTCCTTCCCGGCCGCTGCCCGCCTCAATCACTCTCGCCAGGTTAAGCCCCGCCTGGCGCAGAGCCCGTTCGACGATCTTCCGCATGACCGACGAGTCATCAACGATCAGCACAGTGATTCCGGACATAGCGCCTGAACTCCCCCCTGGCTTGCTTATCGGCCATTGCGGCTATCTCTCTACTCCGAAGTTGTGGTGATCGATTCCGATCCGCGGAGGGTCAAGCCCTACCCGGGCCAGGGTGTCCTCGACCTCTGTGACAGCGGGGAGGCCTGATTTTCTGCTGCCCTGCCTCCACATGCGCAGCCACCAGGTCTCATGAATGCGCACCAGACGTGCCTCGACCGGCTTCTCCGACTCAATCAGCCTGGCGAGAGCGCGTGCCAGTACAGTGATATTTGCAACTTCCAAAATGCGTGTTGGCGGCGTCTCCGTTACCAGATAGCGGGTCTGAGCGGCGCGGAACTCCGAATCCCGCACCACGCCCGCTACCACCCGAACCCGTAACATCCGCTCCAGCCCGTAAGCCAGGCTGCGGTCGACCCGCCGCGAGCCGGCGACATACAGCAGGCGGCCCCGCACCATGCGCACCGGCACAGTTCCCATCGTCTCCGCCAGAAAGTGCGGCATGGCCGAAGCCACTCCCTCCGGTCTGCAGCCTGCGATGGAGAACACCGGACAATTCCACTGCGCGCTCAGGATCCGGGTCAGATCTCCCTCGTTCACCACACCGTTTTCAACCAGCCATCGGCCCAGCAGAATCCGCTGCCCGGTTCGTTCTTCCGTGCGCCGCTGCTGATGGAGCGCGTCCCGCAATTGATCGGGGGAGATCCGGCCCTGTTCGACGAGCAACAGCCCGATCGGCACACGATGCGGCTGAATGCCGGACGCCCCCCGATCCATTTCACGTTCCACCGCCGCACGCACAAGCTCTCCAGTGCATTCGCCCGAACAGGCCCAGCGGCCTTCGAAGACAGGCACACGATGGCTGCGCCACAGCCGCATCCATCCGGTAGCGCAACCGGGGTTAGCACATCTCGGGAACAGAGAAGATCCCGGAAGCTGGCTCAGTCCGGCTGCCAGGTCGGAGTTCGGTTTCGCCGATTCAGTCAGCAGAGACATCGAATGCTCTCCAGCCGTCGAATCGGTTCGGCGATTTCGGTCACGCGCAGCCCAAAGTTCCCGTTCACCAGCACCACCTCTCCGCGAGCAATGATCTTGTCGCCTACGATCAGGTCCACGGGATCGGATACCTGACGGTCCAGTTCCACCACATCGCCCGGCCCGAGTTCCAGAAGCTCGCCCAGTTCGATGTCTCGGGAGCCGAAGCGGACCACTGCGTCCAGCTCAACCTCCAGCAGCAGATCGTAGTTACCCCCTGTGGATCCCTTGCCCTCGATTCGCTCTCCCGTTTCCACCGCGAGCCCCATACGCATGGTCGCACTGCCCAGTTGCAGAATGCAGGGTTCCATGGGCACAGACGCATGCTGCTCAGTGGTGCCAATACTTCCGCCCAGGCGGGCTGACACGCTGGTCAGAATTCCGGTCCAGAGTTCGCCAAGGGTTGCGATATCCGCCTGCGCGGCTTCGATCAAACGCGCCTCAACCATGAGGCCGGCGAGATCTTCCCGAGCGGCAGCAAGCACGAGGTGTCCGCCTGGAATCTGGAGACGATGGACCAGGCCTGTCGCGGGATCAGGCAGGGTGCCGCCAGCCCGCATGGCAATCGGCTGGCCCAGTTCCCGCGCAATCTCCCCTTCCAGTCGGGCAACCCAGGAATCAGATTCCGCGTGCATCATTGGCCGACCTCGTGACGGGACTGCGCGCGGCCAGGAATGCAAGCCAGCAGATGCGCGGCCCGATGATCAGATTGCCCTACGGGTGCTGACTCAAAGAGAAGCACGTTCCCGGCATAGAGCTGCGCCGGTGTCCGCGACCCGAGATTCAGCCTGAGTAGGCTTCCCTCACGCAACCCGGCCAGCGTTTCTGCTGAGATGCGCGCCGGGGGCAAGCTGAGGGAGAGGCTCGTATGGCAGCTCCGGATCAGATCCAGCATGCGCTGACGCGTCTCCTCGGCATGGCGCCGGTGCCGCGTCCGTTCCCCGGCCAGACGGCGCAGAATCGTATTCGAGACCACAGCCGGAAATGCCAGGTTCAGCAGTCCGCTGACGTCCGCGAGGCGCAGCTCAAAGCTCAGACAGAGCGTCTTCTCGGACACGGGAATCAGTTGCGGAATCTGGGTCTGCATCTGCCGCTTCTCGAAGCTGAAGGTGAGCCCTACCGACTGCCACGCGCTGGTCAGCTCGCGGCAAATCGCCTCTACCACTCCGGAGAGAATGGATTCCTCGATATCGGTCAGTTCGCGCGGTTGCTCAGCCTTGCCCTCCCCGCCCAGCAGCAGATCGATCATCGAGGGTGCGGTTGTCAGATCCATCTGCAGGACAGCTACGGTGCGCAGGGGCTCCAGACGCACCGAGCCCACGTAGGAGAGTTCCGGGATGCGCAGCAGATATTCACTGAATGAGATTTGCTCGGCGGATACCAGGCTCACCTGAACGCGGGTCCGGAACCATGCCGCCAGGTGGTGGGTCAGGTTGCGCGCAAAGATATCGTTCAGCATGCTGATAGCCCGCAGCTGCTCGTTGCTGATCTGCCCGGAGCGGGCAAAGCTCCACGGCAGCACCCGGTTGCGTCCCTCCATGGGCACCGCCTGGCTGCGTTTCCTCGCCGCCTCGAACAACGCGTCGATCTCCTCCTGGCCAAGTTCCTTTTCCATCGCCGGATCACCCGCTTATTTCTTTTCTGCCTTTGCCGATTCTTTCTTTCCCGGTCCGAACTGCGCCAGCTTCCCTCGCAGATGAAGCACAGCGGAGGAATGGATCTGGGAGACGCGCGATTCAACCACACCCAGCACCAGACCGATCTCCTTCATGGTCATCTCCTCGTAGTAGTAGAGGGTGACGACCAGGCGTTCGCGCTCGGGCAGTTGATCGATCGCGGCAGCGAGCCTGTCCCTGAGTTCTCCGCGCAGACACCGGAACAGCGGATCGTCTTCGGGACGATTGGGAATGTAAGCCAGCTCCTCCTCGCCGGAATCCTCGGACCGTTCGGTGTTCAGCGTTCCGATCTCCAGCCCCTTTAACTGCCCGAGCAGTTGCTGATAATCCTCCAGTTCCAGTCCCATTTCACGGGCCACCTCGGTTTCCGACGGGGCGCGCCCGCACTGCACCGTGAGGTGCCGGATGGCCTCTTCCACGGCGCGACCCTTGCGGCGGAGATCACGCGGGCTCCAGTCGAGCGTCCTCAGGCTGTCCAGAATCGCTCCCCGGATGCGGAACTGCGCGTAGCTGCGGAACTGCACCTTTTTTGCAGGATCGAACTTGCGGAAGGCGTCGATGAGGCCGAGGGTACCTGCGCTCACCAGATCTTCCAGATCGACGTGCTGCGGCAGGCGCTCGTGAATGCGGCGCGCAATCCAGCGCACGGCCGGAATCTCCTCGAGCATCATCTGCTCCCGCTCCTCCTGGCCGCCTGCGGCGACTCGGATTGGGTCCGTACGGTTCACGGCGGTCTCCTTCGCCGCCGGAACCCGTGGAGCCGGCCTTTTCCACGTCTCCGTCGGCTGACTTGAGTACTCCATCATTGCCTCTCTATCCCTGCCGTACCACCCCGACTGCCCGCACCGGAACCTGAGATGGAATCTCGACGGGCGCGACCACAGTGAGCATGGGCAGCACCGGCTCCAGCCACCTCTTGAGGTGATAGCGAGCCGGACTCGGACAAAGCAGCACGGGACGGGCCGAAGCCGACGCGGAGCCGATTAGCCGTTTCAAAGAATCGGTGACGCGCCGCAGCACCGGCGTATTTCCGCTGGCCGCCAACAGCCGTGCGCCCGGTTCCGCAGCCACCAGGGCCATCAGCTCTTCTTCCAGCGCAGGCTCGAGAGCGATGACCCGGAGACTTCCATCTTCCTCAAGCAGGGGTTGGGTAAGACGGCGCCCCAGTGCCTGTCGCGCCGCTTCCACCAGATACGGCAGAGAGCGGTTCTGCGCGGATGCCTCCACCAGTGTCTCCAGAATTGTGCCCAGATCACGGATGGATACGCGCTCGCGCAGCAGCTGCTGCAGCACCCGCTGCACTTCTCCCAGGGAAAGGGCTTTCGGCACCAGTTCCTCCACCAGCTTCGGGTGGCTTTCCGACAGGGAATCCAGCAGCCGCTTGGTTTCCGCCCGGCCCAGCAGTTCAGGAGCATGCCTTCGGATCATCTCCGCAAGATGAGTCCCGATCACTGTGGACGGATCCACTACCGAATAGCCGGCAGCCAGCGCCTCATGCTCGAGAGCAGGCTGAATCCAGCGTGCCGGGGTTCCGTACGCGGGCTCTCGGGTTTCTTTGCCGGGCAGTATCCGAGCCTGGGGATCAGCGCTCACCGCCAGCAGGCAGTTGCCTTCCGTCTGCCATCGACCGATCTCCGAACCGCGCAGCGAGAATACGTACTCCCGCGCCCGAAGCCGCAAATTGTCGGAGATATGGACGGGCGGGATCAGGAAGCCCAATTCAGTCGCCAGATGTCGCCGCAGGGAACGCACCCTCTGCAGCATCTGCCCGCCCTGTTTTTCATCCACCAGCGGAATCAGCTGGAAACCGATTTCGAGGCTGAGCTCATCCAGCCGCAGCGCGGCAGCCATGTTTTCCGGCTTGTCGGCGGATTTTTTGACCGCTTCCGCGTCGGCCGCGGGAAGCTCTCCTCGTTTGCCAATCCGCCAGCCGGCATAGCCAAGGACCGCGGAGGGAAGCAGAAACGCCAGTTTGGGCAAACCCGGAATCAGGCACAGCGCGAAGAGAACACCGCTGGCCACGTACAGTGTGGTTCCCCTGCCCAGCAACTGAGCGCCCAACTCCGAGGTCAGAGCCCCCCCGGAGGAAGCCCGCGTCAGCACCATCCCGCCCGCAACCGACACCAGCAGCGACGGAATCATGGTAACCAGCCCGTCGCCCACCGTCAGGATGGTATACGTCCGGACCGCCTCACCCAGGTCGATTCCCTGCTGCAGAGTTCCGATCAGCAGCCCCGCGATGATATTAATTGCGGTAATCAGGATGGTGGCCAGTGCATCTCTCTGATTGAAGCGCGCCGCACCGTCCATGGCGCCGTAGAATTCCGCCTCGTGGGCAATCGCCTGCCGCCGCTTCCGCGCGGTGCTCTCATCAATCAGACCGGCATTCATGTCTGCATCGATGGCCATCTGCTTGCCGGGCAGAGCATCGAGGGTAAACCTTGCCGTTACTTCGGCGGTACGCACAGCTCCATGACTCACCACCAGAAACTGAATCGCAATCAGCGCCAGAAACAACACAAACCCCACGACATAGTTGCCGCCTACGACAAACTGGCCGAAGGCTTCGATCACTTTGCCTGCGGCAGCCGTTCCTTCCTTTCCGTGCAGCAGAATCAAACGGCTCGAGGCGATGTTCAGGGAAAGGCGGAAGAGCGTGAGCAGCAGCAGCAGTGTCGGAAACACCGAGAAATCAATCGCCCGCCGCAACTGGACGGCCGTCAGAAATACCAGAATCGACGCCGCGATGGAACACGCCAGCAGCATGTCCATAACAAAGGCCGGAACTGGAATCAGCATGACGAAGATAATGCTGATGGCAGAGACCGGCAGCAGGAGACTGGTCAGCCTCTTCGCTGCCTCCCGTCCATTTGTTCCCAGGTTGATGGCTCCTGCACTCATCTTGCGGTCCTCCCTTGCCCTCTTTCCGCCGCTTCAACTCGCTCGCGCCGAATGCGCTCCTCCACCTCGCGACGGTAGAGCCACGCCAGAATCGCGGCTACCGGCGCGTACAACTCCCACGGAATCGACTGTCCCGTCTCGACCTGGCGATACAGCGAACGCGCCAGCGGCGGATTTTCGACGATGGGAACACCGGCCCACTGCGCATCCTCGCGAATCTGCGCCGCCAGCAGATCACGTCCTCTGGCCACGACCCGGGGCGGCTCCATGGTTTCGAAGTCGAAGCTCAGAGCCACTGCGTAATGGGTGGGATTCGTGATCACGACAGAAGCGCGGGAGAGATCCGCCTTCATCTGCCGGCGGCGCATCTGCCGGCGCAGCCCGCGGATGCGTGCCTTCACCTGGGGGCTGCCCTCGGTCTCCCTGAACTCATCCCGTACGTCCTGTTTGGACATCCGCAGCCGCGCCTCGCGGCTTCTCCATTCCACGAGGTAATCGATCCCCGCCCATCCGAGAAAGATCCACGCTCCGTCCAGCAGCAGGTTGTACATCGAGGCGAGCAGATCCGGATATTGCTCAATACTCATGGCCGGTGCACGCAGTTGTGCCGCGATGGCGCGGGTGGCGCAAAATGCCAGCGCCAGCACCGGGACCAGAGACTTTGCAAGCCGCGCTCCACTGCGCAGCGAGAAGATGTGCTTCGCGTTCTCGACCGGATTTAGCCGCTCGATCTTCGGGCGGAGGGCTTCAAACTGGACAGAGCATCCGCCTCCCTGCGCCAGACCGGCGGCCAGAGCTCCGGCCACCGCTGCCGCGAAGACCGCAAGCAGCGGATGGGACGCCGTCAGGATGACCTGCCGCAGCGCCAGAACATGAACTGAGGGCGATGCCCTGTCCCAGGACGACGGCTGGGCGACGGCCAAAAAGGAACGGTATGCGTCTTCCCATCGATGCAGCCAGTCTCCGGCTGCGCTGCCCATGGCCAGAACTCCGGCAACCATAGCCGCGGCGGTCATCAGATCGCGGCTCCGCGTCCGGTCGCCGCGCTCGGCTGCTTTGTGCCGCTGGCGCGGAGTTGCCTTTTCAGTGCGATCTCCCGGCATGGTTAAACCCCGGCCGCATCCGCGAGCAACCGCCCCGCCGTATCGACGAGTGCCACAAACCGCGCTTCAATCCAGTGCGGCCACAACGCCAGGGTCCCGATCAGGACTCCGAATCCAAGCAGCGTCTTCAGCGGGACAGTAATCGCCATCACCGGCAGCTGCGGAGAAAGCTTCCCCGCAACCGCGACCACCAGTTCTGCAAGCAGGGTTGCCGCAATCACCGGGGCCGCCAGCTCGAGCGCCGCGATGAAGATACCTGCGGCCATCGGCAACAGGGCCAGTCCAGCTCGCGGATCGAACCGCACCGTTCCCACCGGGGCTGCCGCGAAAGTCCGCAACAGCGACGCCAGGATGGTCCGGTCGAGGCCTGCTCCGATGAGCGTAAGCGTTCCCAGCAATCCAAACAACTGGCCCAGCAGCGGTGTCTGCACGGGTGCATTGGGATCGAGCAAATTCACCAGCGAAAAACTGAACTGAAAGCCCAGCACCTGTCCGGCAAAGGTCAGCGTTTCGGAAAGGAGCGAGAGGGTCAGGCCAAAGAGCAGCCCCACGCTTAGCTCACCGAGCACCGCCACAGCGCTCAACTCCGTGTGTGCACGCGGGAAGCCAGCGACGACCGGAGCAATCAGAACGGAGACAGCCAGGACAAATACGGCCTTCACCCGCACCGGAATCGCTTCGGACGAAAATACCGGCGCAAAGACCATGAGCCCGCTGACGCGCACCAGCACCAGCGTTATCGCCGCGAGCGTGCTCTCCCATTCGAGCGTCATCCCACCCCCAGAAAGCGATGAAAGTCGGCGAAAAGCGACAGGGTGTAGCGCATCAGGCGCTCCAGATACCATGGGAGCGACGCCATCAGCAGTCCGACCACGACCAGCAGGCGAGGCACCGTCGAGAGCGTCTGATCCTGGAGAGACGTCAGCGTCTGGATCAGACTGATCAGAAAGCTGGTCACACAGGCCGCCAGAAGCAGAGGCGCACTCAGAATGAGGGCCTCGCGCAGCAGATGGCGCATCAGTTCCGCAGCCTCATCCGGTCCCATCGCATGATCCTCAGAAACTCTTCAGCAGTGAACCGGCGAGCAGATTCCAGCCGTCCACCATCACAAACAACAGAATCTTGAGTGGTGTCGAAATCACCACAGGCGGGAGCTGGAACATGCCGATGGAAGTCGTAATGGAGGCGACGACCATGTCCACCAGCAAAAACGGCAGGAACAGCACAGCGCCAATCTCGAAGCCTGCTTTCAATTCGCTGAGAATGTAGGCCGGAACGACCACACGCAGAGGCAGGTCATCAGGCTTCGCCGGCCTGGCGGTCATCGATGCCGAGACGAACAGAGCAAGGTCCTTTTCATGCGCATAGCGCAGCATGTAAGTCTTCACCGGCACAGAGCCGCGCTCGATAGCTTCCCATCCCGACACCTGGCCCAGTCGAAAGGGTTCAACAGCCTGCTGATCCACCTGGACGACGACGGGCTGCATCAGAAACCAGGTCATCATGAGCGCCAGCCCCATCAGTACCTGGTTCGATGGAGCGGTCTGCGTTCCGAGCGCCTGGCGCAGGAAATGGAAGACCACCAGCAGCCGCACCATGGGAGTCATGGACAGCAGAATCGCAGGGAGCAGGGTCAGCAGTGTGAGTGTGAAGACGATGGTCCAAGGGACGGTGTTGTTGGGGCCGAGGTTGATCCCGGATAATCCAGCCTGCGCTCTTGCGGCTATCAGCAGCGCTGTCATTCGGGTCTCTCTTTCGCTGCGCCCGGACGGCGCCGTGCCGCAACTTCCATAACCGGGGTGATCGCATCCCCCGCAATGGCCAGCAGAACCCGCTTGCCGCAGCAGTTCACCAGCACCAGTGATTTCTTCGGGCCCAGACTGACGCGCGATTCGAGATGCAGCGGGGCCGCGGTTGCGGGAGCGGTCCTGAAGCGGCGCAGCCATTCGATGGTTCGCGCGACCCAGGGCGGAACGCCCGGTGTCATTCTGGTCTGCAGAACTTCTCCCATGAAACCGCTCTCCTTGCCGTCTTGCCGGCTCACCATCTGCACCCGGCGCTAGGCCAACCGTGTGACGCGTACCGCCAGATTCTGTTCCACGAGTTCGAACTCCGCCCACATCAGCAACGCGCCACCGCACCGAACCGGCAGATCCTGCGAGTGTTCATGGAGGGTTTCCAGGACCGTACCCTCGGCCAGAGCCAGCAAATCGCCTACGCGTAATGACCGTACCCTCACCATCACGTTCAGTTGCAAGCGTAAGTGCTCCAGCCGCATGTCCTCCGCGGGAGGCTCGGCAACTGTCGGCTCGTCAGCCCCGCCCCGTACCAGCAGGGCCGTCTCTGTTGTCGAGGAGTCCGGGGTCAACTTGTTCTCAGGGTCGGGCATCGTTGCACGCCGACATACTGCTTGCGAATGCCCCGAATCAGGACAGCAAGATTAGAGAAATCTTAGAGTTTACCGATCGCGGTGACTACGACGCCGTACGAGGCCCGATTGTGAACCAGAATGTGGCGCCCTTTTCCGGTGCGCCTTCGGCCCATATGCGACCAGCGTGGCGCGCCAGGATTCTCTGTACAGTCGCGAGACCGATTCCGGTTCCCGGGAACTCGCTTCGGCTGTGCAGCCGATGAAACGGCTGAAACAGCTGACCAGCAAGGACCGGATCGAATCCGGCTCCGTCGTCACGAACAAAGAAGACCGTTTCTCCCTCGAAATCCTTCACTCCGAATTCAATCGACGCCTCGTCATGGTGCGACGTATATTTCCATGCATTGCGGATCAGGTTATCCAGAGCGATTCGAATGAGCCCCTGATCGGCATCGACCTGGGGCACGTTCGCGATCATAAATTGAACCCTCCGTTGCGGCTCAGCCCGCTGGAGTTCACTGGCAATTTCCTGAGCCGTGGCCGTGAGGTCCACCGGCGTCACTTTCAAAGCATGTGTGCTGGCACGCGAGAGGTTCAGCAGGTCGTCGATCAGCAGCGCCATGTTGCTGGTACCTCTGCGCAGCTGCCCCAGGATCTCCCCGTGATCCGCTCTGGATTGTTCCCGATCGGAGTTTTCAAGAATGAATACCATTCCCTGAATGGCATCCAGAGGACCCCGCAGGTCGTGAGCTACGGTATAGGAAAAGGCCTCCAGTTCGCGATTGGCCGCACGCAGCTCCTCTGTGCGCTCCTGTACCCGAATCTCCAGAAGATCACGGGCGCGATTGAGAGCCGCTTCGCGCTCCTCAATCTGCACCAGCATTTCGTTGAACGCTTCGATCAGCACGGCAATTTCATCTTTATCTGAATGAGGCGCCGCCCGGACAGAATAGTCGCGTTCCCTGGAGACTCGCCGCGCTGTCTCCGCCAGCGCAATGATGGGCTGAGCAATCAGTCTGCGCGCGGTTGCACTGATCAGGAGAGCCGCCACCATGCATCCGAGCAAAATAAGAAATGCCATCAGCAGATATTGGCGCGCGCGCCGACCGGTCTCGGTAAGCTCAGCCAGGATGTACACGGTCCCAGCCCGTTTACCCTGGAAGATAATCCGGTGTGCCAGCAGCACCTGGGTTCCGGACAGCCAGCTTTTGTCCTGAACACCTGCGGGCAGTGGAGGCATTCGCAATACTTCGGCGTTGCCCGGCCGCCTGTACTGGGCAAATACTGAGCCATCGTTGCCGACCAGAGCCGCGGCCACAACATCCGGTGAACTGCGAAGCGCGTCGAGCGTGGTCGCCGCACTCAATGGATCGTCAAACAATAAGGCGGATACACTATTCGCCCCCACGATGCGCGCCGCTGAATTGAGATTGCGAACAAGATTTCGCTGAAAGGAGATCAGGTCATAGGAAAAGAAGGCGACCACCGCCAGGAGCAGCACCAGGCCGGTCACCATCAGGTTCATGCGCATCAGCTTTGCGGAAATCGAGGTGGAACCGCGCAGCAGGCTTCCCCGCGGCCCCAACGTCACCGGGCGCCTCATCGTGCGCCTCCGGCTGACGACTTCCCGGTCACGCTCACGGCAACTTTCAGCAGTTCGGAGCTCAGATCGAGTCCGTTGTGGTTTGCAGAGGCCAGATTGACGGAAAAGCGAACATGACTCTGCATCAGCAAAAACTGGATTATGCCGCCGTGCGCCAGAAAATCCGGAGTATCGGAGACAGTCAGAACTGGTCTGCCGGCGACCTTCCGCAGTAAGTCATCCGTCTGGTCCCGATCCGCAGTACTGATGAACAGGATCGAGCAGTCCTGCAGTTTTTGGTTGTGCGACAGTAGCCGGACATCCAGCGCACGGTCATCGATGTTTTCACCGGAAACCAGGCGTGTCAGAGTTTGCGCAAACGAGCGCTGTCCGGCCACGCAGATGAGCAGGGGCCCGCGAGCACGATCCTCAGGCCAGCGTACGAATTTCCCGAAGTTGTAAAGATAAGCCGCCTCTACCTCTTCGGGCGAAGCCCGCTGTGCATCAGCCCCACCAGCCTGCACGGCTCCGGGCGCTGCAACAACAGAAGCCAGCAACGCCCCCAGGACCCAGTGCCAGGCGCGTCCCGGCAAAATTCGCCTGGATTTATCCGCGGGATTTACTCCTGTCTGGGGGAACAGCATCGTTCGTCTCGCCTGCCCTACCGTGTTGCTCTTACGAGCTATCGTGCCCACCCGGTTCCCGCAAAGATGCTCGGGCGAATTCCCGAGGGATTGCACCGATCGCCCCCAAGTACATCATCGTATGACTGCAGCAAAGCGCCAACCAGGAGGCTTTGACAGCTTTCCCGCAGCTCACACTTTCCTGCCTCCGATCAATCTGTTCTGGCTAAAAGCCGGAGGACGACGGCTCCTGAGATGGGAGCGGACGACAAGAGAGCCGAACCCGCATGGGATGCAAAACGATAGCTGGAAGTTTTGTGGAATAATCTACGACCACCAGCCGTTAGCCGGCAGTCACGTCCGGGTTCGAGCGAATTTGCGCCAATGTCTCGACCAGCCGAGCTGGTTCTCCTTTTCTCACAGAGGCCCAGGCGAACGGGGCTATATCCGATGGCAGATCGTAGATGGCCGACAGCACGATAATGGGCACTCGCGGATAGCGGGCGTCAACCGCCTCAGCGGCCTGAACAGCCGTCAACTGCGACGTTAGCCGATAATCCATCACCACCAAATCGAGCAGTTCATGGGGAAAATCGATTTGGGCCCCGGTAACTAATGAGGGGAGCGCCGTATAGCCGCCTGCTGCTGTAAATCCGCGGATGCATGGGATCCTCGTCGGTGACCATCGCCGAGATCGTGCCGTCCACAGCGACTCCGACTACAGGAACATACAAGCGCCAGACTGACTGGACCGGAGGAAGATTGCGGGGTAATCACACAAGGAAACTGCGGAGCGTCTCCGCCATCGTACGTTGAGACCCCGCTGCACACAACGCAACGCCAGCGCAGCCTCAGAGAAGCGGTCTTCCGATCAGCGATAATTTCGCGCGTAGGTGTCTCGAGGCAGCCCCATACGGATCGCCTTTGCCCGCAAGGCAATGGCGTCGGCCCGGCTCATAATACCACCCAATGTCACCAGATACGGGGATCCCGCTCGGGGCTCGAATACACGCGGCTGCAATTCCGGATAACGTTTTGCCAGCGCCTCCGCTTTCTGCTGGGCCTGCGCCTGATGATTATAGGTATAAGCAACGACCCGCCAGCCTGGACCGGCCCCGGCTGTTGTGGATTCGACATCTGTTCGCGGGGAAGGCCTGCTGGCCGCGGACTGCCCCGAAGCCACGGACGCTCCGGCGCTGGCCGGAGGGACAGACTGCGGCTGTTGCGCGGCCACGGGTTTAGGAGCGCTGCCGCGATGCAGCATGCCATACAGCACGAAGATAGTTACGAGCACCAAAACAACGGCGGCGCCGATCACATAAGGCTTGCTCCGCCGCCGATCCCATTCGGGTTCGTCATCTTCCATCAGCAGGGGCGACTGAGTCACGGCGGGAGCGGCTGGCATCTCCGTGCGCATCGCTTTCTCCGCCGGAGACTGCGACGATTTCAAGGGGAGCACCCGCACCACTGCCTGATCCGCTGGTATCGTCTTCGCCAGTTCCGGACTACCGGCGTTTGAATCCGCATCTCTCACGGCATCAGTCGGTCGATTTTCCGCTGCAGGCCTGGGGACAGCCTTCAGCTCCGCGGCTGGCCGCGTCTGGGGCGGAGCGGGCGCGGGTTCGGCCGCGGGAACGAGCTTCGTTCCCGCGAGGGCTGCAACCTCTTCGACGGTGGCGTTCCCACTCAGGGCGCGACGGACCGCGCGCGCCATCGGCTCGGGCAGGAGCTGGAGCACTGGATCGTTCTCGCCCGACGGAAGCCTTCGGGTCAGGGCCTGCACCACGATGCGGGCAACTCCCCGCAGGTCATCGCCGAACCCAGCGGCGTTGCCTGAATGCAGGCAGTCGCTGCGCAGCTTGATGGTTTGTCCCATGGCCACCACGCTGGCAGCTTCCATGCGTCCGTGCATCAGCTTCTTTCGATGAATCGCGGCAAGCCCGGCAAGCAGCGCGTCCATCACCAACCGTGTCTCCTCAGCACTCAGCGACCGCTCCCGCAGGACATCCCCCAGATTT
Organism: uncultured Acidobacteriota bacterium; assembly: GCA_963825195.1. GTDB lineage: Bacteria > Acidobacteriota > Terriglobia > Terriglobales > Acidobacteriaceae > Palsa-343. The sequence goes on along the minus strand of CAWGSD010000001.1, from coordinate 659,761 downwards.
TCCTCGGTCGGCTCCATTTCGGCGAGAACAACCGGTGTATCTTCCACCCAGGTAAACAGCGATTCCCTGATCTCGACCACGTTAGGATGACGTATTTCGGCGGCTAACCGGAGGCGTTCCAACAGGTCCTCTTCGTCGTTCATGGCTTCGGTGAGGCTCAGCATGGCGGCTCGCCCTGCGAGCCCGGTGCCCTCGAACCACGCGGTTCGCCCCTCCGGACGTACGAGGCGCTCAAGCCGCCACCGTCCGTTCACTTCGCGTCCTTCCAAATCCGTCCACAACATCATTCGATTGACACCTGCCGTCGCCACATTCCACCCCCCCTGCTGGTACAACCTTATGCCATTCCTCCGTGATCGTACCTACGAGGATCCGCTGCCCTGGCCCGTTCCTTCATTGCATAGTAAACATCGCATGCACGAGGAAATCCATCTGTCATGCGGCCCACGAACAAAATTTGACACGTCCCCGGTCCGCTACGGGCTGGGGAAAAGAGAAAGTGGCTGCTGAGGGGGAGTGCCAGTGGCAGCTCAGCGGTTTCTTCTCCAATCCAAACTGGATTGCTGCTTTGCAGGCCGCAGGCAGTTCAGCAGTGTCCGGATCCCTAAGCATGCTCCTCATGGCGACGGAGTTCAATGGGTGCTAGGCTCAATCCAAGAATGTCTCTGGATTCTTCCCTTCCGCCGCAAGATCCCGCGGAGACTGCCGCGCCACCTCAAAGCTTGTGGTGCCCTTCCTGCGCGCGTCCTGTGGCGGATCCTCTGGTCTGCGGCGACTGCTCTGCGGTAATTTGCAGGGTTTGCGGGACTTCGCTCGAATCTTCGGATGAGCTCGCGTTCGGTTGACCGATGGCTCGGAATTCCTCTCCACAACGCCGCCCTCCGGTGCCACAGAAAAATCCCTGGAGCCACGCCGGTGCGACCTCTCGTGGCCCGGACCGCGAGGCCGCCGGCCCTCCTCCAACCGTCAGCGGGCGCTGGCTAGTTACGGCCTTCGCCACTACCCTTCTGCTGGCTGCGTGCTGCGGGTATGGCGCTCTCTGCCTTCTTTTTTACCAGGGGCAGTGGCAGATGCTCTTCCATCCCTCTCGCTCGATCACCAGCACTCCGGCGAGTGCCGGCATGGGCTTCGATGACATTCGCTTCGATGTCGACGAAAACGGCCGCCCCCGGCTTGATGGGTGGTGGATTCCAGCCACTCATCAGGGGCCTTACGCGGTTGATACTATCCTTTATCTGCACGACGGTCATGGTTCGCTATCCGATTCAGTTTCGGCACTGGGAACTTTGCATACGCTGGGCATCAATGTCTTCGCTATCGATTACCGCGGCTTCGGTCTGAGCGCAGGAAAGCACCCAACCGAACGACTTGCTACAGACGACTCGATTGCAGCCTGGACCTATCTCACCGATACCCGCCATATTCCTCCCCGCGATCTTGTTGTTTTTGGCGAAGGCGACGGGGCTACTTTCGCAGCACATCTTGCTACCCGGTTCGCGCCTGCCGGCATCATCCTTGAAGATCCGAATCAGCCCGCCAGCAAGGTGTTCGCCTCCGACGCCCGGGCGCGCATGCTGCCGATGTTCCTGCTGCAAAAGGAGAAACTCGATCCTGCCGGCGATTTGGCCCGGGCTCGCGTACCGCGGCTTTTTCTCGATCACAGTGCGGATGGCCGCCACGCCCATCAACTGTTCGAGCTTTCGTCGTACCCGAAACAGTATTTCGACCTGCGGTCCCCGTCCGGGACTGAACTAACAGCGACTTTGCGACGGTTCCTGGATGAGGTTTTGCACTAACCGAGCCAGCACGTCTGTTCGGCAGCAGTGGATCCCTGGGGCGAAAAAGAATGGCCGAGCCGCACCCTATGTGGTATACGTTTTCTCGATGATTTCGTATCAGGATTCCTGTGACCAAAGCTAACCGATGCGAGCTCAGTTGCACTTGTCCTGCCATGCGTTTAGCCCCGGGCGAACCAAAGCCGACAGCCCGTTTTATTTTCCTGTTTCTAACTGCCAACCGGGTCGCCGTTCCGGCTTTCGCAGAAGAGGTTCTTTCATGAGCAAGAAAGCATCAGCAGTTCTGATACTCACCACGTTTCTTTCAGTCCTCGCGCAGGCACAGACAGGTACTGCGGTCCTGACCATCCACCCCGATCAGGCCGTCTCAAAAGTAAGCCCCACTCTCTACGGGCTGATGACGGAAGAGATCAACCACTCGTATGATGGTGGGCTTTACGCGGAGATGGTCCAGAATGGCACATTCCAGTCGAACTGGTCCGGTGTTCCGGATTGGATTCTGGTGGAAGACGGCAATTCGGAAGCGAAGATCAGCCTCGACAAGACGGCCGGGCCCAGCCAGGCATTACCGCGGAGTCTGCGGGTTGACGTCACCCACGCGAGTGAAAACAATGCCGTGGGCGTGCTGAACGACGGCTACTGGGGTATGGCGCTGCACCCCAATACTACCTACGAAGGCTCATTTTATGCGAAGGAGGATTCTGCCGGACCGGTCAGCGTCAGCCTTGTCGCTAATCAAAGCGGAAAGGTGCTTGCCACTGCCCTCGTCTCCGGCATTGGAACGGACTGGAAGCAATACAAATTCACGCTGAAGATCGGGACCATCGAGTCCTCGATGGCCAATCACCTGGTGCTGACGGTTGGCCATCCTGGCACGCTGTGGCTCAATTTGGTGACTCTCTTTCCTCCTACCTACCATGATCGCCCCAACGGCGACCGCATCGATCTGATGGAGAAGCTGGCGGCAATGCATCCGGCATTTCTGCGTTTTCCCGGAGGAAACTTCCTCGAGGGTGACCATATCTCCGACTGGTATGACTGGAAGAAGACCATCGGTCCGCTCGTGGATCGTCCAGGGCATCCGAGTCCCTGGCATTACTGGTCGTCGGATGGGCTCGGGCTGCTTGAGTTTTTTGAGTGGTGCGAAGACCTTCACATGCAGCCGGTGCTTGCTGTGTATGCCGGGTATTCTCTGATGGGCGAGCATGTGAAGCCCGGCCCCGATCTCGAACCCTATGTGCAGACTGCGCTCGAGGAGATCGAATACGCGACTGCAAGCACGGACACAACCTGGGGAGCGAGGCGTGCTGCCGATGGCCACCCGCAACCCTTCCACATCAATTATGTTGAGATCGGGAACGAAGACTGGTTCGACAAATCCGGCAGCTACGACGAGCGATATGTTCAGTTCTACAAAACGATCAAGGCCAAATACCCCGACTTGCAGCTCATCGCCACAGCTCCGGTAAAGAGTATCCGTCCGGATGTCCTCGATGAGCACTACTATCTGCGCGCCACCGATTTCTTCAACGACGCGACCCATTACGACAAGACGGATCGCAACGGTCCGAAGATTTTTGTCGGCGAATGGGCCACGCGCGAAGGTACGCCGACTCCGAATTTTGGCGCCGCTCTTGGCGACGCGGCATGGATGACGGGTCTCGAACGTAACAGCGACATTGTCGTAATGGCGGCCTACGCTCCTTTGCTGGTCAACGTCAGCCCCGGCGCGATGCAGTGGGACACCGACCTGATCGGCTACGATGCCCAGCGCAGCTACGGCTCGCCCAGCTACTATGCGCAGGTGATGTTCTCTGAATACCTTGGTGACGAGACGCTGGGCTCCGGGATCCAGGGCGCCGGGCCGCGGTTCTTCTATTCCGTCACGGAGGACACATCTAAAAAGCGGCTGTACGTCAAGCTTGTGAACGCATCCTCTGACGCGCAGGCCGTTGATATCCAGCTTTCCGGAGGGCAGCCACAGCCGGAAGGCAAGCTCACCATACTCAGCGCGCACGATACGCAGGCGACCAACACGATCGATCAGCCCGACAATATCGTGCCCGTGGAAAGCACATTGCATCACGTCTCCGGCACGATGCACTATAAGGCGCCGGCTTATTCCATTCAGGTGCTGCAGATCGGCCTCCGCTGAGCCCGTGAGCGTCTCAGCATCAACGCAACTGTACGTGCGGCGTGCGGTTCCGCTACAAACGGGGCGTCACTACCGTCCAACGAAATGGGACAACACAATGCATCGGCTTTCTCGACGCTCGTTTCTAAGAAGGTCTCTGATTACAACCGGAACAGCGTGGGGCTCTCGCTACCTGGCGGCTGCTGCGCCGCACGTTCAGGCCGGCAACACTCGGCTCGACCAGCTCGATTACGGCGCGGTTCAGTTGCTCGACGGTCCCATGCTCGAGCAGTTCCGCACGAACCATGCCTTCTTTCTGGCGCTCAGTGACGATTCCCTGCTGCAGCCCTTTCGCCAGAAGGCCGGATTGCCCGCGCCTGGCGAGGAGATGGGTGGCTGGTACAGCTGGTCAAAGGACTTCGATCCGCCTCGCAATATGACCGGGTATATCCCGGGGCACACCTTTGGACAATACCTTTCCGGGCTCTCTCGCGCTTATGCTGTTACCGGCGACCAGGCAACGCAGCAGAAGATCAGTCGCCTGGTGCAGGGTTTTTCTGCGACGGTCACGCCAAAGTTCTACGAGGGATATCCGCTGCCAGCCTACACGTTCGACAAGACCAATTGCGGACTTCTCGACGCGCACCGATTCGCACACGATCCGCAGGCACTCGCAGTTCTGCACCATGCCACCGATGCCGTGCTTCCGTGGCTGCCACCCAAAGCGCTGTCCCGCACCGAGATGCAGGCTCGTTTTCATCCCAACATTGCGTTCACCTGGGACGAAAGCTATACGCTGCCGGAGAACTTCTTTCTTGCTTACCAAAGCAGCGGCGACCCGCGGTACCTCGATCTCGCCCGGCGATTCCTGCAGGACGACACTTACTTCGATCCTCTGGCCGAGGGTCAGAATGTTCTTCCCGGGCAGCATGCCTATAGTCACGTGAACGCTCTCAGTTCCGCCTCGCAGGCATGGCTGGTACTCGGCAGCGAGAAGCATTTGCGCGCTGCTCGCAACGGCTTCCGCTTCGTGCTGGATACGCAGTCGTTTGCGACCGGCGGCTGGGGACCCGACGAGACGTTTCGCACGCCTGGCAGCGGAGACCTGGGCGCGAGTCTCACAAGAACACACGCAAGCTTCGAGACTCCCTGTGGCGCTTACGGCCACTTTAAGATCGCGCGCTATCTTCTGCGCATCACGGGGGACAGCCGCTATGGCGACAGCATGGAGAATGTGCTCTACAACACGATTCTGGGCGCCAGACCGATCCAGGCCGACGGCCACAGCTTCTACTACTCCGACTACAACAACTCAGCAACGAAGTTTTATCACTCCGATAAGTGGCCCTGCTGCTCCGGTACCTTTCCGCAAATCACGGCGGATTATGGAATCAGTTCCTGGTTCTCGTCGCCTCAGGGACTTTATGTGAACCTCTTTGTGCCTTCGCGAGTCGTTTGGGTGCGAAGCGGCGCTCGGATATCCATAGAACAAAGCACGCACTATCCCTATTCTCCTGACGTCGGCCTTCACGTCAAAACCGACCGACCAGAGGCTTTCGCGGTGTACCTCCGTGTTCCAGCGTGGGCTGGATCGGGTACCAAAGTCGCCGTGAACGGTCGCGCTGTCACTGCCGATTTGCGTCCTGGGACCTTTGCTGCGATTCACCGGGAATGGCGCAACGGCGATCGCATCGAGTACAGCATCGACATGCCGCTTCGGCTCGAAGCGGTCGATTTAAAGCACCCCAATCTCCAGGCACTCCTGGCTGGTCCTCTGACCCTGTTTTCTGTGGATTCCCTCGATAGTCGTTTCTCACGCGGTCAACTCCTGTCGGCAAAACAGAAGAGCCCTGACTCGATGGAGTGGCAGGTCGACACGTCTGCAGGGAGTGTGACACTGCGCTCGTTTCCTGCTATTCGTGACGAGAAGTACCGCCTATACCAGGAGGTAGAACTTTGAGCCCATCCGCCCCCCGTACCATTCAGCAACAGTCGTCCCGGGTCGCTGCTTGCGTGTCAACGATCCGGGATGTCGATTTTCAATCGCCCAGAATCTTTTACGCTATGCTGTAAACGCATTCATCGGTAATTCCTATGCCCGGTCCGGATCGAAATGGCAAACGCCGCTCGAGAAAACAATCCGAGCGGATGGACATCCACGCTGTCGCACGACTGGCGAATGTCTCTATAGCCACTGTCTCGCGGACCATTAACAACATCCCGACGGTCAACCCGAAAATGGCGAAGCGGGTGTGGGAAGCTATCCGGGAACTCAATTATTTTCCTAACACCCAGGCCCGCGCACTGGTATCCGGACGGAGCAGGTTACTGGGACTTATTGTCTCCGAGATCACCAATCCCTTCTTCCCGGAGCTCATCCAGGTTTTTGAGGAAGTTGCCGTCGAACACGGATACGAGATTCTCATCGGGTCGACCAACTACGATCCCGAACGCATGAAGCGCTGCATTCGCCGCATGATGGAGCGCAACGCCGACGCGGTGGCGGTGATGACCTTTGGCATCGAGCAGCCATTACTGGATCAATTGGCTGACCGCAAAATCCCCCTGGTATTCGTGGATCAGGGACCAGACCGGCCTGGCATCAGTCTCCTCCACGTCGACTATCATCACGGCATCCGTCAGGGCGTCCAGCACCTCGCCGCTCTTGGACATCGGGACATCGCATTTGTGACGGGACCTCTGCGCCTTCATTCTGCGCAGTCGCGGCTGGCAGCGTACCGGAAGGCTCTGCAGGAATGCGGGATTGCCGTGCAGGAAAACTTCATCGTCGAAGGCGATCACACGATGGAAGGAGGCATGACAGCAGCTGAGCGCCTTCTTGCCGTGGAGACGCTGCCGACGGCGATCATGTGTTCCAACGATATGCTGGCCATCGGCGTCCTGCACAAGCTGTCGCGGTCGGGGTTGCGTGTTCCCGACGACGTCTCCATCGTTGGGTTCGATGACATCCGCATGGCGGAGATGATGATCCCGCCCCTGACTTCCATCCAGATGTCCAGGTCGGAACTGGCACGCGGGGCAGTTGCTGCTCTTCGCGCGCACATCGAGAATACTTCTCCCAAGCGCGAGTACAAGATCGAGACGCACCTTGTGGTTCGCGAGTCTACCGCCTTTCCCAGAGGCACGATGAACCATTTGCGGAAGTCCAGAGCCAATCGAACGTTATCGCGAACAACCACGTAGTTCCCGCCCGTCACAACAATTCGGTCCAGCCCCATAGCCGAGTCTCCTGGCAAGAGATCTGAGGCGTCAAGCGTCGAATCCCGCGAGTTCTGTCGCCCGGCGCCCGGCCAGGGCCTTGAATTCGCCTTCCCTGGTTCCCTTCCATCCGGTGGACACACCCCGGTGGTGACCGTCGGTGGAGCCGATCACTCGTCGTTGCCTTTTCCCGGACACCGCACTCGGGAATCTCTCGTCAGGTACGAGTCAGGTCACCTGTCGATCATATATATGATCAATGTGATCACTTTTATGGAGACATTGTGCTCATTATGGTGTAGCTTTAACGCAAATTGAGCCTCCGAGAAGTACGAGGAGCAAATTTTTCAAGGCCAACTTGATCGAGTTCAGCGACGCAGTGCTGGCGACCGCGAGTTCTGATTCAGACAATTTCCGATGGAACCGAGGGCGACAGTAACCACGATTTCCTGGAGTCAGGAACGAGAGGACAGAATGAAACGCAATTCGCGGTGGATAGTTTGGGGATGTGTACTGGGCGCGTGTGTGTGTTTGCCGGTGGCATTCGCGCAAACCGTTACCGGTTCGGTTACCGGTGAGGTGACCGATCCCAGCGGGGCAATGATTTCCGGGGCTCACGTCGTCGCCCATGATTTGGATACCGGGGTCGACAGCGAAACTGTGACCAACTCCGACGGCTTTTACCGGATTCAGGGTCTGCCGACAGGCCACTACCAGGTGACAATCCAGGCGGCGGGATTCGACAAGGAAGTCCTCCCCGCCTTCACCCTTGAGGTGCTCCAGAGCCCGACATTTAACGTGACACTGCGGGTTGGATCGGCGTCAACCACCGTGAATGTGTCTGGCGCCGCGCCCATCCTCAATACCAGCGATCCGACCCTCAGCTCCACGTTCACGGCCAACACCATCTCAAACTTTCCCCTGAACGGGCAGGATTTTTCGGCGATCACTTTGTACCTGCCAGGTTCGATCGATACCGCAGGGACCTCGGGCACGACCGTGATCGAGCGCAGCACGTATTTCACAGACACCCCGAACATGAACGGGAACCGAGCCCAGGCCAATAACTACACCCTGGACGGGATCGACATGAACGAGACTTTCAACAATCTGATCTCCTATAGCCCGGCGCCCCAGGCCCTTGGGGAGATCAAGGTGCTCACCGCCAACTCCCCGGCCGAATACGGCAATGTGAACGGCGGCGACGTGGTAAACGTGCTGAAGAGCGGAACCAACAAATTCCACGGATCGGCCTACGGTTTCGTACAGGATTACCGACTTAACGCGAACTCCTGGACCAATAACCAGGCAAACCCGAAAATCGCCATCAGCCCGTTTTCCGAATCGCAATTCGGCGGCAATCTGGGCGGCCCGATCAAGCACGACAAGCTGTTTTTCTTCGTCGACTATCTGGGTTCGCGCTATCACACGGGCGGTGTTGGCCAGGCCAGCGTTTTCACACAGGCCATGCGAAACGGCGATTTTTCCGCCATCCTCAGTGGATCCAATCCCATCCAACTCTACGATCCGGAAAATAACTTTGCGCCTTATCCGGGCAACACGGGCATCCCGGTGGTGAATCCCGTTGCCAAGTTCCTGTTTGCCAACCCCAATCTCTACCCGCTGCCGAATGCCACGCCGACCGATGGCATTGCCCACAATAACTTTCAGGGCCCGACGCGCAGCTACAAGGCCAACAACCAGGGGGACATCAAGATTGAATACGACCCGCGCTCTGCCGATAAGATCACGGGTTTCTATTCCATGTCCACCGCCTACGACGGATCTACGCCGGTGCTCGCGATCAGCTTTCCGGGTGTTGATCTCTACCCAACCAAGCTCTTCGGCGCCAACTGGGTTCACACCTTCTCGACCAGCCTCATCAACTCTGCGCACGTGGGCTTCACGCGCACGGTTTGGGCGCAGAACTTCCCCATCGACACCACGGGCCAGTTTGGAACCAGCGGCGATGCCAAGGTGGGAATCACGTTCCCCAACCAAAGCTTCGCCGGGTTCACCTACCAGGGCATCAGCGGCGGCATCGACGGCATGGGCAATCCCGTCTACGGTGGCGGCCTGATCGACAATACCTACAGCTATATCGACGATTTGACCTGGCAACATGGACTGCACACGGTAACGGTGGGCATCCAGGCCCTGCGCTACCAGAACAACTACCCGACTGCCAATAACGACGGTTATCTCGGCAAGCTCTCCTACGGCGGCGCCTTCACCAGTAATCCTTCGTTGAAGAATGCGGCCGGCTACGGAGGTGCGGACTTTGTTCTCGACCGCGTCAGTTCGGCAGCCGCCACGCTCAGCAGCATCAACGTGGGCCAGCGTCAGTGGCGCGTCGCGGGCTATCTGGCGGACGATTACCGGATCCTCCCCAACCTGACGCTGAACGTTGGCATTCGCTATGAATTTGACGAACCCTGGGTTGAGGAGAACAACAAGACGGGCAACGTCAACGTCAGCACAGGCCAGGTGATCTATGCCCACCAGGTCCCGGTCGGCGCTCCTGCCGGGTCGGGCATTTGCAGTAATCGTGGCTGCTATCAGCCCAACTATCGGCAGATCATGCCGCGTCTCGGGTTCGAGTACCAGCCCACCAGCAAGTTCGTAGTGCGAGGCGGATACGGAGCGACGAGCTTTTTCGAGGGCAACTCGTCGAACCAGCGCCTTACCTCGATCACTCCATTCATTCAGGCCGTGAACGTGAACGCGATCACGCCCTCGCCGGGCAATCCTGGAACCCCGCGGACTGCCGAACAGGGTTTCGGAGGCGGCACGGTGAGCTACGGAGGCACCTTTAACGTGTATCCGCAGAATATCCAGCCCGCCTATATTCAGGAATGGAACCTGACCACTGAGTATGCTGTCACGCAAACCACTTCGCTTCAGGTCGGCTACATCGGGGAGCAGGGACAGCACATCGAGGACTACGGCAACGTCAACCAGTGGCTGGTGCCCGGAGATCAGACGTCGGCACCCTTCTACAACAGTCCCTACATCGGCGTGAATGCCATCGATCCATCCGTCAGCATCGGGTCAAATCCCCTGTTGATTACCGAATCGCGGGCCATGATGAACTTCAACGCTCTGGAGTCTACCCTGCGCCAGCGCCTGCGCGATGGCCTGGAGTTCACCGTGAACTACACGTACAGTAAAGCGATGACCAATAGCCTGGGGAATTATGCGCTGAACGTAAACGGCTACAGTGGAGCGTTCGAAAATTATTACAACAGCGCAGCAGACTATGGTCCGGCCGGCTACGACGCTCCGAACAACCTCTCGTTCACGGGCGTCTATGCTCTGCCCATTGGCCGTGGGCAGCCGTTCCTGAGCGGTGTGAACCGGGTGATGGACGAGGCCATCGGTGGCTGGAAAATTTCCACCGCCGGGGTCGCCTGGTCCGGGTTTCCGCAGGCCATCACCGGTCCGGGCAACAATTCGCAGAGCTTCGGAAACTCACGGGTAAACCAATACCGCAAACTGAAGATCGTCAACCGCAGCCTCAGTCAGTGGCTTGGCACAGATCCCTCGGCGACCCCGTGCACCACTCCGGGTGTCGATAATGGGAGCTGCGCGTTTGGCATTCCCGCCCCGAATACCTTCGGCAACTCACGCAACGGCGTGCTGCGCGCCCCCGGCTTTACAAACGTAGATATGTCCGCATCCAAGGACTTTCATATCGTTGAGAACCAGAGCATCGGCTTCCGGTTTGACGCCTTCAACGCCTTTAACATTGTCAGTTACGGCAACCCGGACACGGGCATCACAGATTCCACTTTCGGCCAGATCGCTCCTATAGGAAGTATCCGATCCACGGAGCGGCGGCTGCAGTTCTCTGCGCACTACGACTTCTAACGAAAGGGCTGCCGAACTCAAACCGGCAGCCCTTTTGCTAAAACACTGTGCACAGGTTGTCGGTCTGTAACAAGCTGGCCGACCTCGCAGATGCAATACATTGGGACTGAATGACCATGGTGCTTGAAATTTGTGTCGATTCGGTGGAATCGGCGATCGCGGCGGAGAGAGGCGGGGCGCAGCGGGTGGAACTCTGCGCCGATCTGGCCGAAGGGGGCATCACTCCCTCTGCAGGCCTGATCGCTTTGGTTCGCCGCCGCATTTCTATCGATCTGTTTGTGATGATTCGACCTCGGGGGGGTGACTTTTACTATACGGATCAGGAATTCGAAGTGATGCGGGAGGACATTCGCCAAGCTCGTGCGGGGGGCGCTGATGGCATCATTTTGGGATTGCTGGATGAACGGGCCCTCGTCGATATTGCGCGCACGCGAACTCTGGTGGAACTGGCTGGTCCCCTGCCCGTCACGTTTCATCGAGCTATTGACATGACGCCTGACCCGCACGAAGCTCTGGAACACGTGATCGCGACCGGAGCTCACCGGGTCCTCACATCGGGCGGTGCGCCCAAAGTGACGCGAGCTCTTTCCACGGTCGCACGGATGATTGAGGCAGCCCAGGACCGCATCATCATCATGGCTGGGGGCGGCATCTCTCCCACGACGGTTCAAAGTGTCGCTGAGGGCACCGGCGCGCGAGAATTTCATGCCAGCCTCAGAACCGCACTTCCCAGCCCCGTCCAGTATCAAAAGCCTGGGGTGGATATGGGAGAGATCCGCAATCGCGAGTATCTGCGCTATACGGTATTGGAGGAAAACGTGCGCGCCCTTGCCCAGGCGCTATTGCGGATGAATGGTGAGCAGGCCGCTGCCAGATCTGAGATCAGCGCGAATCTCTCGTCGTGAGATCCGGGTACCTTTCCAGGAATGGTGTTGACCCGCGATAATACCAGCGCGACCCAATGTCACTCAAAACCGATCAAAGGGCAAAGAAGATCCTGCAGGTATTGCTGCAACGTGGCAACGCCTCGATTGACGAACTGGTGGACTTCCTGGGCATTTCGGCACCCAGCGTCAGACGCGACCTCGCCCGCCTGGAATCGCGCCATCTGGTGCACCGCACTCACGGAGGCGCGCGCCTGGCCGGTCAGATGCAGTACGAGGCGTTCCGCTTCGACTCGTCGTTTCATGAACGCGAAGGACGTTTCGCCGACGAGAAGCGCCGGATCGGCGTGGCCGCGGCGGAGCTGATCCGGGAACACGACACCGTGGGCTTCACCGCCGGGACAACGCCGACCCAGGTCGCGCGATGCATCCGGCATCGCTCCTCCATCCATGTGATTACCAATGCTGTGAATATCGGGATGGAACTGAGCAATCAGCCTGCGCTGAACGTAACCCTCACCGGCGGGACTATGCGCTGGGCAGGCGCATTTTCGCTCACCGGCCCTACCGCGACCGAGATGCTGAGCGGGGTATTCATGGACACGGTGTTCATCGGGGTGTGTGGCGTGGATGTGACGCGCGGCGCAACGACTATCGAACCGGAAGAAGCGGCCGTCTTTCGCGCGATGGTTCGACAGGCAAAACGGGTGGTGGTGGTAGCGGATTCCAGCAAGATCGGCATGGTCAGTCCCGCCCTGATCTGTCCGGCATCCGACATCGACGCTCTGGTCACGGATATCGGCATTGCATCCGAGGCGCTGGATGCATTCCGGGCAGCGGACATTGAGGTTTACGCCGTCTAAACGCCCCGACGTTGATGACCATGCTGGTCTTTGTGCGGGCCCAGTTGGTGGTTTCATGAAGCTCAGCGTCGGACCTGCAATTCTCCGGAGAATCGCTGATGAACGCTTTTCGTAGTCTGCTGTTGTCGGCTGGGCTGGTAATAACGACCCTGATGGGCTCAACGCAGGGCCAGAATTTCACCGACATTAAGCCCTCCCCGCAGCAGGTTGAATGGCAGGACCTTGAATTTGGCGTGATCATCCACTTCTCGACGAATACATTTCTCAATCGGGAATGGGGCGATGGGACGGCCAGTCCTTCCGTTTTCAACCCCACGCAGTTCGACCCGGATCAGTGGATGAAGGCGATCCAGGCCGCAGGAGCCAAATACGTAATCCTCGTCGCCAAGCATCACGATGGTTTCTGCCTGTGGCCGACAGAACAGACCGATTACAGCGTGAAATCGAGTCCGTGGGAAAACGGGAAGGGCGACGTAGTCGGGGACGTGGCGCGCGCGGCTCGCAAGTACGGGCTGAAGTTCGGTGTTTATCTGTCGCCGTGGGATCGTCATGATCCGCGCTACAAGGATTCGGCCGCGTACGACGAGTACTACAACGCCGAACTGTCCGAACTGGCGCAGAACTACGGCGATCTGGTGGAGTTCTGGCTGGATGGCGCGGGCAGCGGCGGGCATGTCTACAACTTCCCGAAGATCATCGAAACGCTGCGGACGTACCAGCCCAACACCGTGGTCTTCGCAGATACCGCGCTGTTCGAATACGGGGACGCGCGGTGGGTCGGCAACGAAGAGGGACGCGTTCCCTACGAGAACTGGAATGTCATCGACCGGCATGGGTATCTGCGCTGGCGCCCGGTGGAGGCGGATACGCCTCTGCGAATCCGGCACTGGTTCTGGCATCCGAACGACGAGGCTTCTCTGAAGAGCCTCGATGAGTTGCTGACCACCTGGGATGACACGGTGGGGCGGGGCGCGCAGTTGATGCTGGGGCTGGCGCCGGATCGGCGCGGGCTGTTGCCGGACAGCGACGTTGCCCGGCTGGAGGAATTCGGGAAGGCGCTGCGGGAACGGTACAGCCACAATCTGGTGCGGGGCCACGAGCCCACTTCGGTCGAGGTTGATGCTGCGCTCGACGGCAATCCGGATACGTTCTGGTCGGCGCCTGCAGGTTCTCACCATTCCGAACTCGAGGTACATTTTGCGAAGCCGGTCACGTTCGATCGAGCACTGACCATGGAGTGGCTCAACGACGGACAGCGGGTGGAGAAATATTCGGTGGATGTCTGGACGGGCAGCGAGTGGAAGAGCGTGGCCTCGGCCCATGCGATCGGCCATGAAAAGATCGACATTTTCCCGGCAGTGACGGGCAGCCGCGTCCGGCTCAATATTCTTTCCAGCACAGAGGGTGCGGCGATCCGGGAATTTCAGCTGTATAACGTTCCCCCGACTGCGCATTAAAATCCGGGGAACGTTCGAGTTCTGCCACATGCCCGAATTGCCTGACATTTCGGCTTACATCGCCGCCCTGGAGCCACGCATTTTGGGACAGCGGTTGGAACAGGTGCGGATCGCCAGCGCCTTTTTGCTGCGGACGGCACAGCCACCGGTGAGCAGCGTGGAGGGCCTCATCGTTGCTGAGTTGCGGCGCATCGGCAAGCGCATCGCTATCGGGCTGGCGACCGAAGCAGGGGCCACCAAAGGAGCATCGCCGTGCCGGGGATGTATCTGGCTGGTATTGCATCTGATGATTGCCGGGCGGCTGCACTGGAAAGCTCCCGGAGCCAAACTGGCTGGGAGGAATGCGCTCGCCGCCTTCGATTTCCCTTCCGGATCGCTGGTGCTGACCGAAGCGGGATCGAAACGGCGCGCCGCTCTGCATGTCTTCAGCGGCGAGGAGTCGCTGCTCTCGGCTGATCCGGGCGGTATCGACGTTTTCGCCGGCAATCTGGACGGTTTCAGGGCGGCACTCACGGCCGAAAATCGCACGCTGAAACGAGCGCTGACGGATCCGCGACTGCTGAGCGGAATCGGCAACGCCTATTCCGATGAGATTCTGTGGGCGGCGCAGCTTTCGCCGGTCACGCTGACGCATCGGCTGAGCGATCCGCAATGGGAGCGGCTTTATGAGGCCACGCGCAGCACGCTGCAGCTCTGGATCGATCGCCTGCGTGCGGAAACCGGCGATGGGTTTCCGGAGAAGGTGACGGCCTTCCGGCCGGAGATGGCGGTTCACGGTCGCTTTGGACAACCCTGCCTCCGCTGCGGAGAGAAGATCCAGCGCATCCGCTACGCCGATAACGAGACCGATTACTGCCCGCATTGCCAGACCGGCGGCAAGCTGTTGGCCGATCGCGGGCTATCGCGGCTCTTGAAACAGGATTGGCCGAAAACGCTGGACGAACTGGAAGCCCTGAAGCGCAGATAAAGCCCGATTTCCGCGCTGATTGTTTTGCAAGCTCCGGGACAGGTCGGCTAATGTGAAACGGACAGAACCCGGCCGGAATGCGCTCGGACGGGGATCGCCCATCCTGCGAGGTGGAATATGAAGAAAATCGGCGTAGTGTTCGGCATGGAAAACACCTTCCCCGGCGCGCTGGTGGAGAGAATCAACTCGAAAAACCTCGACGATGTGCGCGCCGAATTCGTGCAGATTGGCGCTATCCGGCTGGATCAGGCGCCGGCGTGGTCGGTGATCGTGGATCGCATCTCGCATGACATCCCCTTCTATCGCGCGTTCCTGAAGCATGCGGTGCTGAACGGGACGACGGTCATCAATAATCCGTTCTGGTGGTCGGCAGACGATAAGTTCTTCAACTACTCGCTGGCCGCGAAGCTGGGAGTGGCCGCGCCGCCGACCGTGATCCTGCCGCACAAGCACTATCCGCCGGGGACAACGGACCGCTCCATGCGCAACCTGGAGTATCCGCTGGACTGGGAAGGAGTATTTCGGTACATCGGCTTCCCTGCTTTCCTGAAGCCGGTGAACGGTGGGGGCTGGCGGGATGTCTATCACGTGCACAACCGCGAGGAGTTCTATCGCGCGTACGACGAGAGCCGCGATCTGTGCATGATGCTGCAGAAGGCAGTTAACTTTACGGATTACTTCCGTTGCTATGTGGTGGGCCAGGAGAAGGTCCGGATCATGGCCTACGATCCACGGAGGCCGCACGCGGATCGCTATGTTCGGGACACAAAGCCGAGCGACAGCAAGCTGTTGCAGCGAGTCGAAGAGGATGCGCTGAAGCTCTGCCGGGCGCTTGGATATGACCTGAACACAGTCGAGTTTGCCGTGGAAAATGGGGTTCCGTATGCCATTGATTTCATGAACCCGGCTCCGGACGCCGATTTGCACTCCGTGGGCCGGGAGAACTTCGAGTGGATCGTGGGAGCCGTGGCAGATTTAGCGATCCAGAAGGCGACCAGCGCCAAAGCCGGGGTTCCGGAGTTTCACTGGAGCGTCTACCTCGCCGGAGGGACCAAACCGGCGGCGAAGAGGGCAGCGAAGAAGGCAGCTTCGGCGCCGAAGAAGGCCGCAGCGACGAAGTCGTCCAGGAGCAAGGCGACGCCAGCGGAGCCGGAGGATATTGCCACCGTTTCGGCAGCCGAGTAACGATTCTGTGCTTGCAGGCGGCGCAATTTCGTCATACAAAAGTAGGCACTATGCGGCCAACCTTCACCCTGGGCATTGAAGAGGAGTATCAGACCGTCGATCCGGTCACGCGCGATCTGCGATCGCACATTGCCACCGAAATGCTCGCCCAGGGCCGAATGCGGCTGGAAGAGCGGGTGAAGGCCGAGATGCACCAGTCGGTGATCGAGGTCGGAACGACCGTCTGTCCAACGGTTCGGGAGGCGCGATCGGACCTGTACCATCTGCGGCGCGAGGTGATCCGGTTGGCGACGGAGAACAACCTGCTGCTGGTGGCCGGGGCGACCCATCCCTTCGCCGACTGGCGCACCCAGGAGATTTATCCGGATCCGCGCTATGCCCGGGTGGTCGAGGACCTGCAGTTGGTGGCGCGCGCCAATCTCATTTTCGGGCTGCACGTGCACATCGGGATCGAGGATCGCGAAGAAGCGATTCGCATCATGAACTCGATCCGGTATTTCCTGCCGCACATTCTCGCGCTCTCGACGAATTCTCCTTTCTGGCGCGGGATGAAGACCGGGCTCAAGAGCTACCGGTCCAAGGTCTTCGACAAGTTTCCGCGGACGAACGTGCCCGACTCATTCGCGAGCTACGCGGAGTTTGAAGGCTTTGTGAAGCTGCTGATCAAGACCAACTGCCTGGATAACGCGAAGAAGGTTTGGTGGGATATTCGACCGCATCCGTTCTTCAACACGATCGAGATACGAGTCTGCGACATTCCGATGCGGGCGGACGAGTCGCTGGCGATTGCGGCTCTGATTCAGGCGACAGCGGCGAAGTTGTGGCGGCTGCACGAGCGCAATCAGGATTACCGGCAATATTCGCGGGCGCTGATCATGGAGAACAAGTGGCGCGCGGTGCGGTACGGGCTGGATGGTAAGCTGATCGACTTCGGCAAGGAAATCGAAGTGCCGGAGCGCGAGCTGATCCTCGAGTATCTGGATTTTGTCGAAGATGTTGTGGACGAGCTCGACAGCCGTGAAGCGATCGAGTACGTCCGGACCATCCTCGATATGGGCACCGGCGCAGATCGACAACTGCGCAAGTTCGAGGAAACGGGCGATCTGAAGGCCGTAGTCGATTACATGGCTGAGGAGACGAAAGCGGGGATCTTTGAGGCGGTGCCCGCGTCGGCCTGACATGATTTTTCGAGAAGCAGGTCGCCTTCGACAGGCTCTCCGCTCCGCTTCGCTTCGGTCGGGATGACAAATGAAGGTGTAGATGTGGGAAGACGAGAGAAAATGGCTCGTTCGGGTGTGGCTTGTGTGCATTCGGGATCTCGGCTTTGTTATCGTCTGATGAATTTTCCGGTAGCCTGAAAGGATGAGTTCGACGCTGCTTTCTCCCGATTCGCCGGCGCGCTCCATGCTGCTGGAATCACGCTTCCCGGCTGAGTTCACGCCGGGTGCTCATGCGGCGGTCTTCACCTGTCTGCGCGTCCAGCCCGAGGAGAAAGTGACGCTGATCTGCGACCGTATCACGCTGCCGATCGCGGCATCGCTGGCGCAGGAGCTGGCCACCAATGGCTGCCGGTGGAATGCGTTCGTGCTCGAGGATCTTGCGCCGCGCCCGCTGGTGGACATGCCGGCGGAGATTCTGGCCGATTTGGAGAGCTCCGACGTGAGCATCTTCGCTGTACAGGTGCAGCGCAATGAGCTGCGCTCGCGTATGCAGATGACGGAGGTAGTGAACCGGCGGCGCATGCGGCATGCGCACATGGTGAATATCACGCCGCAGATTATGTGCGAAGGCATGCGGGCGGATTACGACCGTGTGGATCGGCTCTCGCAGAAGGTGATCGAGAGGGCGCGGCGGGCGCGGTTCATTCGCGCGACGACGGCGGCGGGAACCGACATTCGGGCGGAGATGAATCCTGAGTACAAGTGGCTGAAGACTTCGGGCATCATTTCGCGCGACAAATGGGGCAACCTGCCGGGCGGCGAAATTTTCACGACGCCGGGCGAGGTGAATGGAACCTTTGTCGTCGATGGCGTGGTGGGCGATTATCTGTGCGCGCAGTATGGGCTGTTGGAAGCGTCTCCTCTGACCATCGAGATACGCGGCAATCGCATGGTTGGCTGCCGCTCGGAAAATCGGCAGCTGCAGCAGGATTTCGAAGCGTACACACATACGGACGAGAACTCGGATCGGGTAGGCGAATTTGCCATTGGCACGAATATTGGCGTGCAG
Organism: uncultured Acidobacteriota bacterium; assembly: GCA_963825195.1. GTDB lineage: Bacteria > Acidobacteriota > Terriglobia > Terriglobales > Acidobacteriaceae > Palsa-343. Next base: position 641,157 of record CAWGSD010000001.1, on the reverse strand, counting down.
CGAGTGATCGGCAATATTCTGCAGGACGAGAAGTTTCCCGGCATTCACATCGCGTTTGGCAATCCTTATGGCGAGCACACCGGCGCACCGTGGCGGTCGTCGACGCATATCGATGTGGTGGGGCTCAGGTTTAATATCTGGATCGAAGACGAGATGGTGATGCGCGAAGGCAAGTTTCTGGTTGAGGATTAGGGCAGAGCACAGGGCACAGGGCTCAGGAAAAGCAGGTCCCTCCGCTGCGCTACGGTCAGGATGACAACTATGTTTATGTTTGCTGCGCCCTTCGGTTGGGATGACGAATAGGTTAGAGATGGTACATCGTGAGAGTTCGCGCAGCGTAGTACGCTGTTGATTCTGAAACGGTGGCGTGGCAGGCCGCATCGAAAAAGTTATGGCTACAAGCACTTCTGTGAAATTTGAAACGCGTGTTCTTGGCAACTCTGATCTTCATTTGACCCCCGTTGGCTACGGGGCCTGGGCAATTGGCGGCGGCAACTGGGAGTTTGGCTGGGGCGCGCAGGACGACAGCGAATCGCTGGCAACGATCGAGCGCGCGCTCGACGCCGGCATGAACTGGATCGACACGGCAGCGATCTACGGGCTGGGCCACTCGGAAGAGGTGGTGGGCAAGGCGCTGAAGAACAGTCCCCACAAGCCGTATGTGTTCACCAAATGCTCGATGCGATGGCACGCGGACCGCAGCATCTATCGCAGCCTCAAGCGGAAGTCCCTGGAGGAGGAGATCGAGAACTCGCTGCGGCGGCTGGGGGTCGACACTATCGACCTGTACCAGATTCACTGGCCCAATCCCGAGGACGAGATCGAGGAGGGCTGGGAAACGCTGGCGCGGTTTAAGGAGCAGGGCAAGGTGCGGTTCATCGGTGTCTCGAACTTTAACGTGGCACAGATGAAGCGTGCGCAGAAGATTGCTCCCATCACATCGCTGCAGCCGCCGTATTCGCTGCTGCGGCGCGACATCGAGAAAGAGATCCTCCCTTACTGCCAGGAGAACAACATTGGCGTGATCAATTACTCGCCGATGGTGTCGGGGTTGCTGACCGGGAAGATGACGGCGGAGCGGGTGCGGAACCTCCCTGAGGACGACTGGCGGAAGCGCAACGCGAACTTCCAGTCGCCGAAGCTGGAGCGCAACCTGGAGCTGGTGGAGCTGTTGCGGCAAATCGGGCATGAGCACGGTGTCGAGCCTGGCGTGGTGGCGGTTGCGTGGACGCTGCGGCATCCGGCGATCACTGCGGCGATTGTCGGCGCGCGGCGGCCCGACCAGGTGGACGGGGTGATCCCGGCAGCGACGTTCCGGCTGACGGACGAGGAAGCGAGCCGGATCGAGCGGTGGGTAGCGGAGCATCCGTAGCCAGCCTGATCAGGAGGTACTGGGGAGGGGGAACCCCTCCCCTTCCCTCATTCCATTTTTTGGCCTGTTTTCAGCCCCCGGCGGGCGTTAACTGTTTCGATAACGTCTAATCCGTTGATTCATAGGCACTTGTGTCGCAGCCGTGGCGTCCGATAGGGGCGACAGCATTCGCGATGATGGTCACGGGTTATCTGATTGCAACGCCGTCACTTCCGTAACGTTTTTCAGTGACAACAGTTCATGTACGCGACGGATGGGTGCTGTCCGCGGGCGCAGGAGGAGAACAGAAACGCTGCTCCGTGTGACGGGGGCAGCGTCGGAGATAAAGACGCTTTACCAGGGTGCGCTGCTGCCTACGGCTGGGGCTGCTGCGTGGCGTTCTCGAGCGCGTGGGCATCGACTTCGGCGGCACGCTTGTGGAGCTGGTGGTGGAGGCAGTAGAGGGCGAGTTCGAGGCGATCGGAGACGCCGAGCTTGTCGTAGATCTTGCGCAGGTAATTCTTGACGACCTGCTCGGTGGTGCCGAGCTGGTAGGCGATTTCCTTATTGCGCTTGCCCTGAGTGATGCCCGCGATGATGAGCATTTCCTTCTGGTTCAGGCGCGGCTGGCTGCGGGGATTGACCATGGCCGTGGCCTGGGAGCGGTACGCTTCGATGACCCAGTTGATGGACTGATTGTCGATCCAGGTTTCGCCGGCGGCGATTTTGCGGACGCACTTCACGAGCAGGTCGGGGGAGATAGAGCGGGGAATGATGCCTTTGACACCGCGGCGGTAGAGGTCGACGGTGTGCGATTCGTCGCTGGAGGTGGCCTGAACGATGATCTTGAGATTAGGGGCAGTACGGACAATGGAGGGAATGGCGTTGGCATTCCCGGCGAGCATGGCTCCTTCGAGAAGCAGGACATCGGCTGGGGTATTCTGCACCAATTCCTGCAGAGTCGGGAGGCTGTCGGCCTCAGCGGTCACCGAAATACCGGTTTCGGGCCCGAAAACTTTACGCATCCCCACCCGGTAAATGGCCTGGGAGTCGGCAAGGATGACCCGAAGCTCGGGCTGCTCTTCCGGAGGGGAGTGATGGCCGTTGGTGTATCCGTTCGTCTGCGTCATAGGGTCCTGGCAGTAACTCGCTCATTGAAATCTGTACTCGTCGATGACCACGGCTGCCCAGGGTTGGCCGGCTTTCCAAAAGGAGCGGACGACCCTGCCCGAGCAATGAAGAGCTGCAGTCATAGAGAGTTCCAGTACACCGGAGGGGATTTCCACGAGGAACTCGACGTCCTGGCCGAGCCGCATTGGTTTTTCCAGCCGCAGCAGGGCTCCACTGGCGGAAAGGTCCTCAGTCATTGCCTGATAATCCTGTCCTTCGGCCACGAGTGTTACGCGCAGATGCAGCGGGTAACGGACGGTACCGCGGATCGGACGACACTGTCGCGCGCCCGAAAGCGAAACCACTGCGAATCCCATAGGTTGTCCTCCTTCGACGTCCCCTACAGTACCCGCATTCATGGGCGAAGGCCAATTACCAAAGTTTACCCCTCTAGTCATCTTTTACAACTATAAAAATTCGGTGGCAATGACCTAAATGGGGCAGAGGGCTGTGGAGAGAAGGACGGGGAGTTACCCGGATGGGTGACCCTAACCCGGGCGGAGGCCGTAACTTAGCCGACGCTGCCGGAGGGGTAAAAGGCGGCAGAAGCGCCTACCCAGGTCTGATTACGGTTGTGATCGACGCCCATCATTGGTCCGCGGCCGAGACGGACGAGGGAGATGAGGGGGGTGAGCTGGCCGCGGTCGGGCCAGACGTAAAGGATTCGGACTTCGGCCTGGGTGGAGCCAGCGGGGGTATCGATGATGGGCGCGAAAGAGAGGCGCTCCTGGAGGAGGTATTCGGACCGCTTTGCCGGGGGGATGGCGGCGAGTTGCTCGTCGGTGGGAGCGAAGACGATGCCCTGCCCGGCGAAGGAGTAGAGGGGTTTGAGGATCCGGCGCTCGCGATCGGTGGGGAGGCGGTCGCGGCCTTCGCCCTGGCACCACTGATCGAGGAAGACGGCCGGCGGCACGGCGGGGTGGCGCAGGCAGGGCAATGAGAATTTGCTGATGTGGAAATACCAGTTGGGATGCCCGGCCCATTCCACGTCGAACGACTCGCGGTAGTCGAAGCGGAGCTGGACATTTTTGCTGATCAGCTCGTCGACGATGGCGCGGTTGTAGATGCGGCGGATGGGGATGAGGCGACTGCCCTGGCGGTAGCAGAGACGGGGCAGGTGGCCGGGGCGCCCGTCGACGGGATCCTGAGGTTCGATATCGGCGATGTCGACGATGCGGATGCCGAGGCGGTCGGCGGTGAGGTGGAAATCAGGAAGGGTCTTTTGGAGGGTCGGATTGACATCGGTGAGAACAACGGTTTCGGGGTCGTGGCCGGCAACGATGACGCGGCTGAGAAGCCGCCAGAAGCCAGTCTCGTCGAGGCCGCTGAGCAGGCAGCGAAGGTTGGGCGGAAGGCCAAAGGCGGAGCGGTAAGCTTCGCCGAGCACCCACTGAAATCCGAAGATGGAGGGGAAAGCCTGCATCTCGACCAGACGCGGGGCGGGGGCACCATCGGAGTCACGGACGAAGCCGAAGTCGGCGGTGAGGAAGTGGGGATGACCATTCTGGCCGGCGGCGCGCCAGGGCTCGGGGATGGCCGCCAGGGAGCGGGCGAGATAAGCGGGGTCGTCGACGAGACGGTGGGTGAGTTCGGCGCCGATGGAGGCCATTTCGTCGAGGAGAGATTTGGGGATGAAGCAAGGGGTCTCCGCAATGGGAAAGGAGACATGGGTACGCGCGACGGCGTCGAGGCCGTGCAGCATGGTGCGAAAGGTCTCAGGACGAAAGCGGGAATTGAAGTCCTGACGCAGCTCCGGAATCACACGGGAAGGTTAGCGCTTCGGGACAGGGGTCGGCAATTGGGAACCAGCTGGTAGCCTGTAGCGGGTGGCTGGTAGCGGGCAGCAATCAGCAAAAGAGAAAATGCCGGCGGGCGGCGCCGGCATGGTCCTGGAGTGCAGAGTTCGCGGAGATACTAGGCAGACTGTTTCTGCGCGACCGCTTTCACGCGGGCGTTAAGGCGGCTCTTATAGCGGGAGGCGGTGTTGGTGTGAATGACGCCCTTGCGCGCGCTCTTATCGATCATGGAGACAGTGACGCGGTACTGCTCGGCAGCGGCCTGAGCGTCGCCCTTCTGGATGGCCTCGCGGAGGGAGCGGAGGCTGGTGCGGAAACGGGTGGTGTTGGAGCGGTTCACCGCGGTTCGCTTCTCAGTCTGACGGGCGCGCTTGAGCGCAGAAACATGGTTCGCCATGGGTAAATCGAATCTCGCTTTCGAAAGTGAATGCAGGCAGACGAGACACACGAGCACATCCGCCACAAAGATTCAGTCTATGGGTTTTGCGCGGTGGGGTCAATGGGGGGACGAGGGCGCAGGGGATTCGGGCGCAGGCGGTTCGGATTGCTCGGATGGTTGTGGCTCCTGGGGCTCCTGCGGCTCTTCCGGCACGTCATGATGGTCTTCGACGGCAGCGGTGTTGGGGATATAGCGGCAGTGGAAGCGGGTGCCGTGCCAGGTGACCTCCGTCGCGCAGGGCGTGCCGGTGACGGACTTGTAGAGGATGGTGAGGCCTTCGTTATTGGCTTTACGCAACTGGAAGCCGAAGGGGACTTCCTGGTGGGAAGCGATGGATTCATATTCGAGCTTCTGTGTGGGAGGACGGTGGCCGTTGGCTTTGCCGTAGTGCCAGGCGCAGTCGAGGGCGGGACCTCCGCCGTCGTTGCGCAGGCTGAGGGAGGCGGCGGCACCGGCGGTTTTCCAGGTGAGGTAGAGGAGCGGACGGAAGGTCTCCTCCACCTGGACACGGGCGATTTCGTTCTGGGTATCAGTGGCAGCGGCCATGCGGCGGTTGGCATCGGTTTGGGCGCGGGTGGCACGGGCGAGCTTATCGGCGGCGCGGCCCTGCTTCCAGGCGGCAAACCAGAAAAAGACCAGGACGACGATGGTAATCGCCTGGAGTCCTGTGGTGATCCAGAACTCGATTCTGTCCTGCGATGCACCGTTGCCTGCAACCAACTGGACCCTCCGCGAACTGTCTCTGCCAATCCGTGCCCGACCCAAAGCAGCGATGCGCGGTCGAACTGCAAAGGATCGGCGGCGTAGAGCCTGCGGCTTACGGGAACCACCAGTTTTGTAGAAACCGTCTGGCCGTGGTCTTCTACTGGTTATCGACAATCGTACCCCGACGCAGCGGCGGTTCGACACATGGGGAACCTTGAAAGGCACGATCTACGCGGGGTTGGATGCCCAGGAGAAGGCGGGGGATTGGATGGTTGAGGAGTCGAAACCCATCCATCGAGTGCCCTTTTGAGGTCTCGCATTGCCGGATCCCGGGTCTCAGGATCGAGACCCGGGGCAGCCGGACTTTGCTACGGTACTTTGCTTCCGGACTTTGTTACGAGGGGTGGATTACTCGACGTGGTAGTTGGGGGCTTCTCGGGTGATCATCACGTCGTGGACGTGGCTTTCACGGAGACCCGCCGAGGAGATGCGGACGAAGCGGGCCCTGGTCTGCAGCTCTTCGATGGTGGCGCAGCCCATGTAGCCCATGCCGGAGCGAAGCCCTCCCACCAGCTGATAGACCATGGCTTCGAGCGCGCCGCGATAGGGAACGCGGCCCTCGATGCCCTCGGGGACAAACTTGCCGAGGCGGTTGGCATTGCCGTTGCGCTCGCGGTTGACGACGCTCTCGTTACTCTCATCGATGTCCAGGTCTTTCGTGCCCTGGAAGTAGCGCTCGCCGCCTCCCTGAGCCATCGCCGAGAGCGAGCCCATGCCGCGATAGGCCTTGAAGGAGCGACCCTGGTAGAGGATGGTCTCGCCGGGGCTCTCGTCGACGCCGGCGAAGAGGGAGCCGATCATGATGACGCTGGCGCCGGCGGCGACGGCCTTGGTGATGTCGCCGGAGTACTTGATGCCGCCGTCGGCGATGATGGGGACGCCGCGTTTGGAGGCCGCTTTATAGGCTTCGCTGATGGCGGTGATCTGGGGCATGCCCGCGCCGGTGACCATGCGCGTGGTGCAGATGGAGCCGGGGCCGATGCCGACTTTGACGGCGTCCGCACCGGCGTCGATGAGGGCGTCGGTGCCTTCTCGGGTGGCGACGTTGCCAGCGAGGAGGTCGACTTCAGGGAAACGCTTTTTGACCTCGCGGACGGCTTCGAGGACGCGGGAGGAGTGGCCATGGGCGGAATCGATGGCGAGGACGTCGACTCGATTGCGGACTAATTCCGCCGCGCGCTCGAGGAAGTCGCCGGTGGCTCCAATGGCGCCGCCGACGCGGAGGCGCCCCTGCGCGTCCTTGGAGGCGTTGGGATACTTCAGCTTTTTCTGGATGTCTTTGACGGTGATGAGGCCTTTGAGCTCGTAGTCGTCATTGACGACCAGCAGCTTTTCAACGCGGTGCTGGTGGAGGATCTCTTCGGCCTGTTCGAGGGTGGTGCCGACGGGGACGGTGATGAGATGTTCTTTGGTCATCACCTCGGCGATGGGGATATCGGTGCGGGTCTCGAAACGCAGGTCGCGGTTGGTGAGGATGCCGACCAGCTTGCGGTTTCGGGTGACGGGGACGCCGGAAATCTTGTAGCGGCGCATAACCTCGAGGGCGTCGGAGATGAGCTGCTCGGGGGCCATGGTGACGGGGTCGACGATCATGCCGGATTCGGAGCGTTTGACCTTGTCGATCTCGCCGGCCTGCTGTTCGATGGTGAGGTTGCGATGCACAATGCCGAGGCCGCCCTGCTGCGCCATGGCGATGGCCATGCGCGATTCGGTGACGGTATCCATGGCAGCCGAGAGGAGCGGAGTGGTAAGGGGAATGCGCCTGGTGAGGCGCGTTTGGGTGCTGACCTGCGCGGGCGCCACCTCGCTGTAGGCCGGAATTAAAAGGACGTCGTCAAAGGTAAGGGCTTCAGCGAGAGGATGTTCGATCATGATGTAAAGATGCGGCCAAGCCGCAGATGATGCGGTGTCGAATGCGGCTGGCGGCTTCAGGACATTGTAAAGCAGCAGCCAGCAGCCAGCAGCCAGCAGCCTGCGGGAAGCGGCCAGCGGGAAGCGGCCAGCGGGAAGCGGGAAGCTGATGGCTGGGGGCTGGGAGCTGGGAGCTGGGAGCTGGCGGCTGGTGGCTGGGGGCTGGGGGCTAGTAGCTGGTGGCTGAATGAAAATGCCGTGCCGGTCCTGGTGATCAGGTGTCGGCACGGGGGAAGCCCCGGAGCTTCCGGTTATGGAAGTCCCGGGACGAAGGGTCAATCCTCGGTAGCGGCGGGCGCGGCGACTTCGTGGCCGTCGTGCGGAGAGATGTTGGGCGTGGCAGCGCGGCCCGGCATAGCGGCACGACCGGAGTAAACGCGCCAGGTGCGCTCCACATCATCCGTCGCTTCTTTGAGCAGCAGCTCGGCTGTATCCGGATGGGCGCGGAGGAGCATGGTGTAGCGGCTCTCGTTGTAGACGTAGTCCTTCAACGGGATAGAGGGCGCGCGGGAATCGAGGATGAAGGGATTCTTCCCTTCCTCGCGCAGAGCCGGGTTATAGCGCATCAGCGGCCAGTAACCGGAGTTGACGGCGGCCTTCTGGTGATCGAGGCCCTGGGTCAGATCGTAGCCGTGAGCGATGCAGTGGCTATAGGCAAGGATGATGGCCGGCCCGTTCCACGCTTCGGCCTCCTGGAAGGCTTTGACCGTGTGGCTGTCGTTGGCGCCGAGCGCGATGCGGGCGACATAGACAGAACCGTAGGCGACGGCCTCCATGGCAAGGTCTTTCTTGCTGGTGGATTTGCCGCCGGCAGCGAATTTGGCGACAGCACCGCGGGGCGTGGATTTGGACATCTGGCCGCCCGTGTTGGAGTAGACCTCGGTGTCCAGGACGAGGACCTTCACGTTCCTGCCGGAGCCGAGGACGTGATCGAGGCCGCCGAAGCCGATATCGTAAGCCCAGCCGTCTCCACCGATGATCCAGACGCTCCTGCGAACGAGGGTATTGGCGACGGCGTTGAGGCTGTGAGCCTCGGGTGAGTCGATGGCAGGCAGGAGGGTACGCATGGTGAGAACGCGCTGGCGCTGGGCCTCAATTCCCTTCTCGTCGGACTGATCGGCATCGAGGATGCCGCGGACCAGCTCCTCGCCGAGAGCGGGCGCGAGTTTCGCGACCAGACCTTCCGCGTAGGACTTCTGCTGATCGACGGCGAGACGCATGCCGAGCCCGAACTCCGCATTGTCTTCGAAGAGGGAGTTGGACCATGCGGGTCCGCGCCCGTCTTCGTTCTGGCAATAGGGCGTGGTGGGCAGGTTGCCGCCGTAGATGGAGGAGCAGCCGGTGGCGTTAGCGATCATGAGGCGGTCGCCGAACAACTGGGTGAGCAACTTGATGTAGGGGGTTTCGCCGCACCCCTGGCAGGCTCCCGAGAATTCGAAGAGCGGCTCAAGGAGCTGGACGTCCTTGACCTGGGAGTGGGAGATGCGCTCGCGGGCGACGGTGGGCAGCTTCTCGAAGAACTCCCAGTTTGCGCGCTCGGGCAGCCGGAGCGGCTGCTGCGGCTGCATGTTGAGCGCTTTGTGGGCGGGATCGGCTTTGCTCTTCGCGGGGCAGACTTCGACGCAAAGCTGGCAGCCGGTGCAGTCTTCGGGTGAGACCTGGAGGGTGTAAAGATCGTTGTCCATGCCGCGCCATTTCGGCTTGGCGGACTTGAAGGTGGCCGGAGCGCCGGGGAGCAGAGAGGAATCGTAGACCTTGGCGCGGATGACGGCATGCGGGCAGACCATGACGCACTTGCCGCACTGAATGCAGAGCTGCTCATCCCAAACGGGGATGAACTGGGCGATGTTGCGCTTCTCCCACCTGGCGGTGGCGGTGGGGAAGGTTCCCCCGGGAGGCAGCGCGCTGACGGGGAGGCGATCGCCGTGACCGGACGCCATCGCGCCGAGGACATCGCGGACGAATGCCGGCGCCTCAGCGGGGATGGAGGGCAGGATGTCGAAGGTCGCGGTGACGGCGTCGGGCGGTTTGACTTCGTGCAGGTGGGCGAGAGCGGCGTCGACGGCGGCGAAGTTTTTCTGGACGACGGCTTCGCCACGCTTGCCGTAAGTCTTCTGAATGGCTTTCTTGATCTGCTCGATGGCCTCTTCGCGGGGCAGGACGCCGCTGATGGCGAAGAAGCAGGTCTGCATCACGGTGTTGATGCGGGTGCCCATGCCGTTTTCGCGGGCGACGGTATAGCCATCGGTGACGAAGAAGCGGAGGTGCTTGTCGATGATGGTCTTCTGGATGGTGCGCGGGAGGTGCTGCCAGACATCGTTCGGGCCCCACGGGGTGTTGAGGAGGAAGACCGCGCCGGGCTCAGCGGCGACGAGGACATCGACCTTCTCGAGGAATTCTGATTGGTGGCAGGCTATGAAGTTGGCGCGCGAGATGAGATACGTGGAGCGGATAGGCTCCGGCCCGAAGCGCAGATGCGAGGTGGTGAGAGAGCCGGATTTCTTGGAGTCGTAGACGAAGTAGCCCTGCGCGTAGTTCGGGGTCTCGGAGCCGATGATCTTAATGGAATTCTTGTTGGCGCCCACGGTGCCGTCGGAGCCGAGTCCGTAGAAGAGGGCGCGGACGGTGCGGGGGCTCTCGGTGGAGAAGCTCTCGTCCCATTTCAGGCTGGAGTGGGTAACGTCGTCGTCGATGCCGATGGTGAAGTGGTTCTTCGGATGGGCTTTGGCCAGCTCATCGTAGACGCCTTTGACCATGGCGGGCGTGAATTCCTTGGAAGACAGGCCATAGCGGCCACCAATGATGACGGGAAATTGCGAGAGCGGCATGCGGCCGGAGGAGAGGGCTTCGGTGATGACGGTAATGACGTCCTGATAGAGCGGCTCGCCGACGGAGCCGGGCTCCTTGGTGCGGTCGAGGACAGCGATTTTGCGGACGGTTTCGGGGAGGGCGGTCAGGAAGGCTTCCGCGGCAAAGGGGCGATAGAGGCGGACTTTGAGGAGGCCGAGTTTTTCGCCGCGAGCGTTGAGGGCGTCGATGGCTTCCTCGGCGGCGCCGGCGCCGGAGCCCATGAGGATGAGGACGCGATCGGCATCAGGCGCGCCGTAGTAGTCGAAGAGGCGATAGGCGCGGCCGGTCTGGTGGGCGAAGCGGTCCATGATGTCCTGCACGATGACGGGGCAGGCGAGGTAGTAGGGATTGCAGGCCTCGCGGGCCTGGAAGAAGACGTCGGGATTCTGGGCCGAGCCGCGCAGAACGGGGCGATCGGGCGAGAGGGCACGCTCGCGATGGGCGCGCACGGCTTTCTCGTCGAGCAGCGCGGTGATGGTCTCGTCGGAGATGGGGTGAACCTTATTGATCTCGTGCGAGGTGCGGAATCCATCGAAGAAATGGAGGAACGGGATGCGGGACTCGAGGGTGGCGAGGTGGGCGATGGTGGCAAGATCCGCGGCTTCCTGGACGGAGTTGGACGCCAGCATGGCGTAACCGGTGGTGCGGCAGCCCATAACGTCGGAGTGGTCGCCGAAGATCGACAGCGCATGAGTGGCGATGGAACGCGCGGTAACGTGCATGACGGAGGGAGTGAGCTCGCCCGCGATCTTGTACATATTGGGGATCATCAGCAGCAGACCCTGGGAGGCAGTGAAAGTGGTGGCGAAGGCTCCGCCCTGCAGCGCGCCGTGCATAGCGCCGGCGGCGCCGCCTTCGCTTTGCAACTCGGCGACGAAGGGAACGGCGCCCCAGATGTTGCGGCGGCCCTCGGCGCTCCACTGATCGGCGAATTCGGCCATGGGCGAAGAAGGGGTAATGGGATAGATTGCAACAACTTCGGAAAAACGATAGGCCACCGAGGCGGCCGCTTCATTCCCGTCGAAAATAGCTGTTTTTGCTGGGGCGCTCATCTGTCTCCTTGCCGGGGTTTCAGGCGGCTGAGTGCGAATCGCCGCGAAACCGTATCAGGGAAAGTCTGAACTGCGGCAGAGGAAACCCGCTGTGACACAGAACACATTTGTGCGAGGATGGTGTGTTCGCCCCCTGGCGAGATGTGCACGCATGAACAGGAGGGCGAATGGACGGCGCGCTGCGATGTGATTCAGGTCACGGAGGGTTGTGACTTCGGAAGGTTAGCCTCGCAGGAGTTGGATGGAGCCGATGAGCGGAGTTCCGGAGCATCCCTGGTGGACGGTAGTGGCGCTGCTGATCGGCGCGGTCGCGTTTGGGTTTACGCCGCTGGCCCTGGCGTGGCTGTGGGCGCGTTTCTTCTCCCCGCAGAAGCCGGGCGCGATCAAAAACGCCACGTATGAATGCGGACTGGAGTCGAAGGGGGATGCCTGGATCCAGTTTGGCGCGTCCTACTACTTGTATGCCATTGTTTTCCTGGTCTTCGACGTGGAAGCTGTTTTCCTGCTGCCATTTGCGGTGGCCTTTACGGGATTGTCACTGGGCGCGTGCCTGGCCATGCTGGTGTTTTTGCTGCTGCTGGTCGAGGGGCTGATCTGGGCGTGTACCAAGGGGGTCTTAACCTGGGCGTGAGGAGCAGAGTCAGGGATTAGGGATCAGGGATTAGGGATCAGGGATTAAGGCCGCGAGGAATTGGATGGGACAGGATCTGCAAGAGCTGAAGATTGAGCTGAGCAAGAACGGAATCTTCACGACGACTCTGGAAGAGCTGTACAACTGGGGGCGGAAGAACTCGGTCTGGCCGCTGACGTTCGGGCTGGCATGCTGCGCGATCGAGATGATCGCAACCACCATGGCGCGCTACGATCTGGCGCGATTTGGAGCCGAGGTCTTCCGGCCGTCGCCGCGTCAGGCGGATCTGATTATTGTATCGGGCACAGTTACAAAAAAGATGGCGCCGCAGGTGGTGCGGCTCTATAACCAGATGCCGGAGCCCAAGTATGTAATCGCCATGGGAGCGTGCGCTATTTCGGGCGGCCCATTCCGCGATGGCTACAACGTGCTGAAGGGGATCGACCGCTATATTCCGGTGGACGTGCACATCCCCGGATGTCCGCCGCGTCCGGAGGCGCTGATTCACGCGTTCATGACGCTGCAGAAGAAGATCGAGGAACAGTCGCTGGCCGGGGCGGATCGGCCGCGTCATCTGCATGCCGATTTGCCCAGCGAGTTTCCAGTGCCGGATTTTGGCGAGCATGGGCTGGAGCCGCCGCAGAACGACGATGTGTTTCTCAACGAGCGAGGGAATCCGCTTAAGGTGATTCAGTGACGATGCTTCCACCGGTCGAGGAGATCAAGGCACAGATTGAGGCGGGGGTGTCGGGCGCGAGCGTGACGGTGATTCCAAATGGCAGCCCGTCGGCGCAGCACTCACTGCTGCTGGATCACGCACATGCGCGAGCGGTGGCGGAGTTCTTACGGGATCACACGGAGTGGCGGCTGGATTATTGCTCGCTGGTGACCGGCGTGGACTGGCCGGACAGGGAGATGAGCGAGAAGGTCAAAGTAAAAAAACTGGTGAAGGCCGCAGACGGTTCGGAGTCCGAACAGGAAATCGAAGAGATTCGGAAGACGAAGGTCCCCGGGCGCCTCGAAGCCGTCTATCACTTGTTCTCGATGGAGAAGAAGCATGGGCCGCTGGTGCTGCGGATGCGGACAGCGGATCGGGCCGAGGGCACGCACCTGCCATCGCTGACGCCGGTGTGGCGGAGCGCGGAGTTCCAGGAGCGTGAGGCGTTCGATTTGTACGGGATTATTTTCGATGGGCATCCGGACCTGCGGCGGATTCTGATGTGGGAGGGATTCGTCGATTATCCGATGCGCAGAGATTATGTGGCGCCGGCGGATGATGTGGTGATGCATCCATGAGTGCCGCTCCGGTGGGGATGACAATTTCAGTTTTGTTGCGGGCTATTCTGAGACTTCTGTGAAGTGAAGAGATGAGCGCAGAGACGCTGGTCCAATCCGAGCAGGGCGAGATCATGGAAGTCTCCATGGGGCCGCATCACCCGTCGACGCATGGCGTGTTTCGCATGGATGTGCGGCTGGAGGGCGAGCGCGTGGTGCGCCTGAAGCCGGTGTTCGGATATCTGCACCGCAACCACGAGAAGATTGCCGAGCACGGCGCGTATCTCGGGGCGATTCCCTACACCGACCGGCTCGATTATCTCTGCTCGATGACCAACAACTGGGGCTACGTGCTGGCGGTGGAGAAGCTGGCCGGGATTTCGGTGCCGGAGCGAGCGGAATACATTCGGGTAATTGTGGCAGAGCTGACGCGGTTCCAGAATCATGCGGGGCTGGTGGGCTTTCTGCTGCAGGATATGGGCGCAAGCGGAACGCCGCTGATGTATGCGTTTCGCGAGCGGGAAAAGATTCTCGACCTGTTCGAGTCGCTGAGCGGCGCGCGCATGATGTGCAACTACATGCGCTTTGGCGGCGTGCGTGTGGACTGTTCGGCAGCGTGGCTCGAGGAGGTACGGCATTTAGTGGGCCGGTTGCCGCAGTTTGTGGATGAGTTTGAGAAGCTGCTGCGCGGCAACGAGATTTTGATGGCGCGGACTCAGGGCGTGGGCGTGCTGCCGCGGGAGCTGGCGGTGAATGCGGGCGTGACCGGACCGATGCTGCGGGCGAGCGGAGTGAATTACGACGTCCGCAAAGTAGACCGGTACGGGATTTACGATCGCTTCGCGTTTCGCGTGCCGCTGGGCGAGCATGGAGATGTCTACGACCGCTACATGATGCGCATTCTTGAGATGCGCGAGACGGTGACGATCCTGGAGCAGGCGCTCAAAGTCATTCCGGCGGGGCCGGTGATGGATCCCAAGGCGAAGCTGCGCGGGCTGCGGCCGAAGGTGGGCGAGGCGTATGGGCGGATCGAGTCGCCCAAGGGCGAGCTGGGATTTTATTTGATCAGCGATGGGACGGGGAATCCGTACCGGTACCGGGTGCGGCCGCCATCGATGATCAATCTGACGATTCTGGAAGACATGTGCCTGGGCGAGAACATCGCCGACACGGTGATTATTCTGGGCAGCGTGGATATTGTGCTGGGGGAAGTGGATCGATAGCTGGTAGCTGGTAGCTGGTAGCTGGTAGCTGGTAGCTGAGACGCGAGCTGAGGGCTGAGGTTTTCATGCTGGGTGAAGGGATCATTCAGGGGTTAGTCGAGACGGCGCGGAACTTCTTCGGCAGCTATGTGGAGAAGGAGCGGCTGACGACGGTCGAGTATCCGGAGGAACAGCTGCCGCTGCCGGAGGCGTCGCGGGTTTTTCCGTTTCTGCTGTACGACGGGGCCGATGCGGAGAAGGGACTGCGCTGCGTGGCCTGCCAGATCTGCGAGAAGGAGTGCCCGCCGCGCTGCATCCATATTGAGAAGAGCAAGGACAAGAAGCCGGATTTTGTGGGCAAGCCACAGGCCTATCCGGCGGTGTTCGATATCGATGTGTCGGTGTGCATGAGCTGCCAGATCTGCGTGGAGGTGTGCCCGTTTGACGCGATCCGCATGGACAAGCAGTTTGAGCTGAGCACGTCGGATCGGTTTGGCGGGCTGCTGTGGACGAAGCACGAGCTGGCGAAGTCGAACGAATATTATCGGCAGATCCATCCGGTGGAAGCGGCGGAGACGGACGCGCGGCGGGCAAAGGAAGCCGCCGATGCGAAGGCCAAGGCAGCGGCTGCCGCGGCTGCTGCGGCGGCGAAGGCGGCGCAGGCTGCCAGTGCTCCGCCGGGAACTCCGGGCGCAGCGGCAAGTACTCCACCGGCGGCGGCAACGGCTGCTGCAGGTCCGGCAACAACTTCGGCGGCGGCCGCCTCGCATGGCCCGGCTGGGAATGGTGTGACTGGAAATGGCACGACTGGAAATGGCACGGCGGGCAACGGGGCTTCTGCGAACGGAGCGAAAGCTGAAACGGCGAAGACGGTGGTAAAACCATGACGCTGGCCGGCGGCTTGGTGTCCGGGGCAGATCAGATATTCGTTCTGCTGAAGCACTGGCTGGTTGCGCGCACGCCGGGGCCGCTGCAGGCGCTGGTTTCGATCCTGCTGACCATCATTCCGATCATCGTGGTCTTCCCTGCTCTGTTTGCGGTCACGACCGTGCTCGAGCGCAAGGGGCTGGGACGAATTCAGAACCGCTATGGACCGAATCGGGTGGGACCGTTCGGGGTGTTTCAGCCGCTGGCGGATGCGGTGAAATCGCTGACCAAGGAAGACATTGTGCCGCGGTCGGCCGACCACGTGGTGCATTATCTGGCGCCGCTGGTGCTGGTGGCGGCTTCGTTTCTGGCTTACGCGGTGCTGCCCATTGGGCGCAATATGACGGCCGTGAATCTGGACGCGGGGGTGCTGTTCTTTTTCGCGATTGGGGCGGGGACGGAGCTGGCCGTGTTCATGGCGGGGTGGTCGAGCCGCAACAAATATTCGCTGCTGGGAGCGATGCGCGCGATCGCGCAGATGATCAGCTACGAGATTCCGCTGATTCTGTCCTCGGTGGCGGTGGTGATGATCGCGGGCACCCTGTCGACCACGAAGATTGTCGAGGAGCAGGCTCGCTATTCGGGCGGCATTGCGCACTGGTATGTATTCACGCCGTGGGGACTGGCGGGGTTCATCCTGTTCATGATTGCGGCGACGGCGGAGACGAATCGCAGCCCGTTTGATTTGCCGGAGGGCGAGTCGGAGATTATTGCCGGGTACTTCATTGAGTATTCGGGCTTCAAGTTTGCGCTGTTCTTCCTCGCGGAGTATCTGGAGATGTTCGCGGTGAGCGGGCTGGGGATCACGCTGTTTCTGGGTGGATGGTCGGCGCCGTTCTCATTCCTGACGTGGATTCCGTCGTGGATCTGGTTTTTCGCGAAGCTGCTGGCGCTGATCGTGGGGTTCATCTGGATACGCGGCACGGTGCCACGGCTGAGGATGGATCAGCTGATGAATTTCGCATGGAAATTCATGCTGCCGATGACGCTGGTGGTGATCTTCGCGGCGGCGGTGTGGAGATTTTTGCCGCACGGCGTAGCGGGCTCGGCGGCTGCGGGCCTTGTGGTACGCTGGCTGGTCTGTGCTCTGTTGGTCGCTGGGCCTTATGTACTGCTGGCACGCGGGCTGGAGCGGGGCAGGAAGATCGAGAAGAGAACGTACCGCTACGCGGAGTGATGCCAGTCACAGTGTTCGATGGATCGCTGTGAAACGGTAGGAGAGGTTCGTAATTCAATGGCTCGGGCGCGCCAGATTCGCCCCGGAACCCTGCACGGATGAGGACGACTCTGCCTTTTCTGATCCTCGCATTGTTGACCCTGGCTGGAGGCGTGGCGGCGATGACGCTGCGACGCCTGGTCCACTGCGCGCTGGCGCTGACGGTGGCCTTTGCCGGGCTGGCGGCACTCTATCTCAATCTGGGCGCGGAGTTCGCAGGGCTGGCGCAGCTGCTGGTGTATGTGGGCGCGATTGCGATTCTGATCGTCTTTGCGATCCTGCTGACGCGGGGTGGCGAAGGCGGCGAGGAACCATCGTTTTCGCCGGCGAGCCTGGCCGGCACGGCGATCGCGCTGGCGGTGTTTGCAGTGCTGGCGTGGGCGGTGGAAACGAGTGGGGTTGCGCACCCGGCGACGCTGCCTCCGGCTCCGGAAAACACCATGCGGCAGATCGGTCTGGTGCTGATGCAGCGGTATGTGCTGCCGCTGGAAGTGATCGCGCTGATGCTGACGGCGGCGATGATCGGCGCGGTGATTCTGGCGCTCAGGGAAAAGCGGAGCCCGATGGTTGATGGGGCCGCCGCGGAAAGCCCGGGGTTGAGCGGCCGATGAATCCGCTGGCTGGTTGTCTGCTGGTATCCGCTCTTCTCTTCTCGATTGGACTGGCCGGAGCGCTGACGCGGCGCAGCGCGATCCTGGTGCTGGTCGGCATTGAGCTGATGCTGAACGCGGCGAATCTGAACTTCATCGCCTTCTGGCGCTACGGGACACATGGGCACGGCGCGGCCGATCCGATGACAGGGCTGATCTTCGTGATCTTCTCGATCGCGGTTGCGGCGGCAGAGGCCGCGGTGGGCCTCGCGCTGATTCTGGCGATCTATCGCTTCGCGCGGACCTCCGACGTCAGCGAGATTACGGAGCTGAAGGGATGAGCTGGATCGTCCGCAATCTGTGGCTGATTCCGGTGCTGCCGATGGTGGCGGCGGGGCTCAGTGCGCTGCTGAAACGAGAGCAGCGGCGTTTGTCGGCAGGGCTGGCGATCGGGTCGATGGGAGTCTCGCTGGTGCTGGCGCTGATGGCCTTTGCCGAGGCGCTGGGCGAGCCGGCGCGCCAGGTGGTGAATTTCCCGTGGATGCAGTTTGGCAGCGAGTGGGTGAGGCTGGGCTGGCTGCTGGATCCGCTGGCCGCCGTGATGCTGGTGATGGTGACGTTTGTCGGGCTGCTGATCTTTATCTACAGCCTCGGCTACATGGCGCACGACGACAACTTCACCCGCTTCTTCTGTTTCCTGTCGCTGTTTGCCGGAGCGATGCTGGGCGTGGTGATCGCCAACAGCCTGCTGCTGCTCTTCATGTGCTGGGAAGTGGTGGGACTGACGTCGTATCTGCTGATCGGATTCTGGTTTCAGCGACCGGCAGCCGCGGCGGCGGCGAAGAAGGCCTTCATCACCACGCGGGTGGGCGATCTGGGACTGCTGCTGGGGATGGTCTGGCTCTACGGGCAGACGGGAACGCTGCTCTTCTACGACCACGGCGCGGGATGTCTGGAACAGAGTGCGCTGGCAGGGATGGCGCACGCGGCGGCCGTGGGGATGGCGGTGTCGACGACAATTGGGCTGCTGATCTTCTGCGGAGCGGTGGGGAAATCGGGGCAGGTGCCGCTGCACGTGTGGCTGCCCGATGCGATGGAAGGACCCACACCGGTGAGTGCGCTGATTCATGCGGCGACCATGGTTGCGGCGGGCGTGTATCTGGTGGCACGCGTGTATCCGCTGATGAGTGCGCAGGCGCTGGAAGTGGTGGCCTGGGTGGGCGCGATCACCGCGCTGTTTGCGGCGTGCATTGCGGTGGCGCAGAACGACATCAAGCGCATCCTGGCGTACTCGACGGTCTCGCAGCTGGGCTACATGATGCTGGGGCTGGGGGTGGGCGGCGTGGCGGTGGGGATGTTCCACCTGATCACGCATGCGTTCTTTAAGGCGCTGCTGTTTCTCGGCGCGGGATCGGTGATTCACGGATGCACCGAGGAGCAGGACATCCGCAACATGGGCGGACTGCGGCGGTATATGCCGGTGACCTTCGCGACCTATGCGGCGGGCATGCTGGCGCTGTGCGGCTTTCCGCTGTTTGCGGGGTTCTGGAGCAAGGACGCAATTCTGCATGCCGCGCATGGCTGGGGCCTGTCGCGCGGGCCGTTTTATCTGGGCGCGGTGGGCGCGCTGCTGACGGCGTTCTATATGACGCGCCAGGTCTGCTACGTCTTCTTCGGAAAGCGGAGGGTAACGGAAGCGACGGTTGCGCCGGCTTCGGTCGCCCAGCATGTTCCGCACGGCGAAGAATTGGAGCCCATCGTCTCAGCTCGGCCCGGCGAGGTGTGCGTCATCGAAGATCCGCATGAAAGCCCGGCGGTGATGACGGCGCCGCTGACGATTCTGGCGGTGTTTGCGGTGCTGCTGGGATTTGTAGGGACACCGGCGTGGCCGTGGTTCCAGAGTTTTCTTGCAGGTCAGAGCGCGCATCTGGATTGGGCCGGCTTCGCCGAGCCGGGCCTGCTCTCGCTGATGGTGACTTCGTCGCTGATTGTCTTTGCAGGGTTGGGGCTCGGGTGGTGGCTGTATGGACGCAGGCCGGTGGAGCGGGCTACTGATCCCGATGCGCTGGAGCGGATCCAGCCTGGGATTTTTCATGCGCTGGCCAACCGGCTGTATGTGGATGAGCTGTACGACGTGACGGTGATTGCGCTGGCGCGCTTCGCGGCTGCATTCTCGGCGTGGCTGGACCGCTGGATCTGGGGCGGCGCGGTGTGGCTGGTCTCGGCGGCGGTCACGGGCTTGGGGTGGCTGGATGCCGGCGTAGATCGCGTTGTGGTCAACGGCGGATTCGATGCAGGCTGCCGGGATCTGGCGCGCGGCGGACGGCTGTTTTCGCGGCTGCAGAATGGGCGCGTGCAGAATTACCTGCGCGTGATTGGCGGGGCGCTGGTGGTGCTGGCGGTGCTGCTGCTGTGGGGGCGCAGGGGATGATCACGTTCCTGACGCTGCTGCCGCTGATGGGTGGGTTAGTGGTGCTGGCGCTGGCGCGTGCGCGGACAGCAGCACGGGTTGTGGCCCTGGCGGTCAGCGTAACGGCGCTCGTGATCACGCTGATGCTCTGGCACCGCTTCGATCCCAATGCCGCGGGCATGCAGTTCCAGGTTGTCCATGACTGGGTGCCTTCGCTGGCCATGAGCTACCACGTTGGCGTGGATGGGCTGAGCGTGCTGCTGCTGGTGCTGTCGGCGATCGTGGTGTTGATGTCGCTGGCCGCTTCGTGGGCCAATGCGAAGCACGGGCCGGTGTATCTGGCGCTGGTGCTGTTTCTGGAAGCAGGGCTGTTTGGGACGTTTACCGCGCTGAATTTCGTCCACTGGTTCATCTTCTGGGAGCTGAGCCTGATTCCGGCTTATTTCCTGGTGCGGCTGTGGGGTGGACCGGGACGAGCGAAAGCGGCGGCGCAGTTCTTCCTGTACACCATGGTAGGCAGCGTGGCGCTGCTGCTGGCGTTTCTGGCGCTGTTCCTGGCAACGGGGCAATTTGATTTTCTGCAGCTGGCGCAACTGGCGCACGCCGGGCAGCTCACGAAAGCGCTGGGAGACAACCTGCACTGGGGCATGAGCGGCGACCGCATTGGGATGCTGCTGTTCTGGGCGGCGTTTTTGGGATTCGCGGTGAAGACGCCGGTGCTTCCCTTCCACACCTGGCTGCCGGCGACCTATGCGGAGGCATCGAGCGAGACGACGATGCTGCTGACCGGCGCGATGTCAAAGATGGGCGTGTATGGATTTCTGCGGATCCTGCTGCCGATCTTTCCCGGGGAGATGCAGCATGCGCTGAAGCCGCTGCTGTGGCTGGCGGTAGCGACGATTGTGCTGCCGGCGTTTGCGGCGTGGGCGCAGAAGGATCTGAAGCGGACGTTCGCGTACTCGTCGATCAATCACCTGGGATATTGCGTTCTGGGCGTGTGCGTGGCCGTGCAGGTGCGGGGTGTGGACGCGCGCATGGGGGCGGAGAATGCGGCGGCGCTGACCGGCGTGCTGCTGCAGATCTTCAGCCACGGCATTACGGCGGCGGCGTTGTTCTGGTTTATTGCGCTGCTGGAAAGACGCAGCGGCGGAGCGCGCGGGATTGACGACTTCGGCGGACTGCGGCGGGTGGTTCCGGTGTTCTCGGGGCTGATGGGGATTGCGATCTTTGCATCGCTGGGGCTGCCGGGGTTGAATGGGTTTCCAGGGGAGTTTCTGATCTTCAAAGGCGCGTTTCCGCTGGCGGCGTGGGCGGCTTCGATCTCGGTGTTGGGACTGCTGATGACGGCGGTCTTTCTGCTGACGGTGATTCAGAAGGTGTTCTCGGGGCCGGTGAATCCGCGATGGGAGGCGATGCCGGACCTGACCCGGGCGGAGCGACTGGCGCTGATGCCGGTGATTGCGGTGATGTTTGTGGTGGGGCTCTATCCGCAGGTGATTACCGGGATGGTGCACTCGACGGTGATGCAGTGGGTCGCGGGGGTGAGGTTCTGATGCTCGCCTGGACGATCTACCTTTCGTTTGCAGGAGCACTGGCAGCGCGGCTGGCTCCGTCGAAACAGGCGGCGCGGATCCTGGCGCTGGTGACGGCGCTGGCGGGACTGGGCCTCGGACTCACGGCGTTGGCGCACTGGCAGCCGGGCACGATGCTGACGGTGGCGGACGTCGCGTGGATTCCACAGCTGGGAATCAGCTACCACCTGGCGGCGGACGGGATCAGCCTGACGCTGGTGCTGCTGACGGGCATCGCGGCGACGGCGGGGATCCTGTTTTCGTGGAACATCGAGCACCGGACGCAGGAATTCTTCGCGTTCTATCTGGTGCTGATTGGCGGCGTGTACGGGGTGTTCCTGAGCTTCGATCTGTTTCTGCTGTTTGTGTTCTATGAGATTGCGATTATCCCGAAGTATTTTCTGATTGCGATCTGGGGATCGGTGCCGCGCGATGTGGCGGCGGGACAGGCCGGCTCGCAGCGCGAATATGCGGCGATGAAGCTGGCGCTGTATTCGTTTGCGGGGAGCGCGCTGGTGCTGGCCGGGATGGTGGCGGCGTGGACGGTGTCCGGCGGAACGTCGCTCAGCTTCGAGGTGCTGGCGCGGTATCCGTTCCCCGCGCATTTTCAGATGTGGGCCTTCCCCATGGTGTTTGTGGGCTTCGCGGTGCTGGCGGGCATGTGGCCGTTTCACACCTGGGCGCCTACAGGACATGCGGCGGCGCCGACGGCCGCGTCGATGCTGCTGGCAGGCGTGGTGATGAAGCTGGGCGCGTATGGGTGCCTGCGCGTGGCCATGATGCTCTTCCCTGCCGGCCTGGGGCCATGGGGCTTCCATGTGCTGGGCCTCGGGTCGTGGCGCGAAGTGTTTGCGCTGCTGGCGGTGATCGGGATTGTCTACGGAGCAACGGTGGCTCTGGTACAGCGCGACTTTAAGTTTGTCATCGGCTACTCGAGCGTGAGCCACATGGGTTTCGTCCTGCTGGGGCTGATGACCCTGACGACGTTTGGGCTGGACGGCGCGGTGCTGCAGATGTTCTCGCACGGCGTGATCGCGGGGCTGCTGTTCGCGGTGGTGGGACGGATGGTCTACGACCGCACGCACACGCGGCAGCTGCGCGAGCTGGCTCCGATGCGGCTGGCGCACGCGATTCCGTTTGCCGCGGTGACGTTCATCCTGGCCGGCATGGCGTCGATTGGGCTGCCGGGATTCAGCGGCTTCGTTGCGGAGTTTCAGGTGCTGGTGGGGACGTGGCAGGCGCTGCCGTGGATGGTGGTGATCGCGGGGATCGGAATCCTGGTCGGCATCGCGTTTACCTGGCGTGCTCTGAACCTGGCGTTCTTCGGCGAGCCGGCGGCTCACGCGCATGAGGGACACCGGCTGCCGCCCATTACGCTGCCGGAGAAGCTGGGCGCGTTGCTGCTGCTGGCGTCGACGCTGGTGGTGGGGCTGTATCCGCGGGTGCTGACGGACCTGATTCTGCCGAGTTTGAATTCGCCGCTGTTTGAAGGTCTGCGCAAGGGAGTGTGGCGATGAACGCGGTGAGCTACTCCGAGTTGCTGCGGCTCACGCGGCCGGAGATTATCGCCACTCTGGCCGGGCTGGTGGTGCTCACGCTGGATCTGACGGTGCTCAGGAGAGAGTCGCTGCAGATGCGGCTGCGCGTCGGGATTCTGATCGGCTGCATCGGCTGTCTGGCGGCTATCGTTCAGGTGAGCCATCAGGCGGCACCGGCCAGCCTGCCAGGCGCAATGCTGGTGCTGACGCCGCTGACCCACACGGTGCAGATTGCGCTGTTGGTGCTGGCCATCCTGACCCTGCTGTTATCGCGGGCGGAAAGCTTTACAGGCCACGTGGGCGAATACCTGGGACTGATTCTGTTTGCCACGGTGGCGATGATGTTCCTGACCGCCACACAGAATCTGCTGCTGATCTTCGTCGCGCTGGAGTTTCTGAGCCTGTCGCTGTACATCCTGACGGGATTCGACAAGCAGAGCCGGCCGTCGGCGGAGGCGGCGCTGAAGTATTTTCTTTTTGGCGGAATGTCGGCAGGATTTTTGCTGTTTGGGATGAGTCTGCTGTACGGGCTTTCGGGTTCGATTGAGCTGCCGCAGATTGCGGCGGCAGTGAGCGGCCCGGGGCTCGATCCGCTGCTGCTGGTGGCGCTGGTGATGGTGACCATCGGCTTCGGCTTCAAGGTGGCGGCGGCGCCGTTCCATCTGTGGGCGCCGGATGCGTACCAGGGCGCGCCGACCGTGAGCGCGGGGTTCATCGCGTCGAGTTCGAAGGTCGCGAGCTTCTTTGTCTTTGCGCAGGTGCTGACCCTGGCGCTGTTGCCGGCGGCCGGCGGGGGCGGCTTCCACGCCTACACGCCGGGCTGGGTGCCGGTGTTGGCTATCGTGGCCGCGTTGTCGATGGTGCTGGGGAACCTGGCGGCGATTGCGCAGACCAGCGTGCGCCGGCTGCTGGCGTATTCGGCCATCGGGCATGCCGGATACATGCTGCTCGGCCTGGTGGCGCACACGCCGCAGAGCCTAAGCGCTCTCGTCTACTACGTGATCACCTACGCGCTGGCTTCCCTCGGGGCTTTCGGGGTTCTGAGTGCGCTCGAAGGCGCGGGCGTGGACTGTATCGCAGATCTGGCGGGGTTGAGCCGGCGGGCACCGGGACTGGCTTTTTGCCTGCTGATTTTCCTGTTGTCGCTGGCGGGGATTCCGCCGCTGTCGGGATTCTTTGGAAAGTTCTACATCTTCGCTGCGGCACTGCGGGCGGAGCCGCACCTGGGACTGCTGTGGCTGGTGATGCTGGCGGTGGCGATGAGCGCAGTTTCGCTCTACTACTATCTGCGCGTGCTGAAGGCGGCATACGTGAGCGAGGCTCCGGAGGCAGAGGCGATTCACGTCGAGCCCCTGACGCGCTTTGCACTCTGGCTGCTGGCGGCGCTGGTGGTGGCGCTGGGCTGCGCGCCGTCGCTGCTGCTGCACTGGCTGCCGATGTAGGCGGGAGTTACCCGGACAGCGCCAATTTGAAACGCAGCGACTTTGGCCCTGCCCTGCGGAGGGTGCGGCCCGCCACTGGTGTGGTCACCGCATGCTTCAGGACATTCCCGGGCCTGAAGGCCCTTTGATTTTTTGCTGTTATTCCCCGGCCTGCAGGCCGGGGCTTCGACCACTGTCGCGCTTACGCGCGTGCATCTCGCGCGTGGATCGAAGCAGCAGCGGTGCAGCGTGCGAGCGTAGTTTACGAGACCGGGAAGACCGATGAGGCCGAAGATCACATTGGGTCAGGACTGAGCCTGCCGCTGAGACCAGACCAGGGCGGCGGCGGCGAGGTCGGTGGCTGCCACGCCCAGGGATTTGAAGACTACACGGTCTTCGGGTGGCGGGAGAGGCCTGGTGCCGGCGAGGAGTTCGCCTAATTCGGCATGGACGGCGGCGCCGGAGTCGAGGATGTCGCCCGATTCACGAAAGGCGGCTTCGCGCGATTCGACGATGACGGGCGCGGCCATGGCGGCATCATCCAGCTCACGGCGGTTGGGGCCGACGGCAGAAACGGCGCAGACCAGCGTCTGCGGGCCAAGCCAGGCGCCGCGCACCAGGGGCTCATGGGTGCTGGAGACACTGACCACAACGTCGGCGCCGTGGGCAGCGGATTCGGCGGTGTCACAGGCCAGAATGCCGTGTTCGGATGCGAAGCGACGGGCGTGATCGGGAGTGCGGCTCCAGACGCGAATGTCGCGGAAGGTGCGCACCCGGCGGAGCGCGTGGAGATGCGAGCGAGCCTGGACGCCGCTGCCGAGAATCGCCAACGTCGTTGCGCCGGGAGGGGTGAGGAGCTCCACGGCAACGGCGGAGACAGCGGCGGTGCGCATTTCCGTGATGAGGCGGCCATCCATGGCCAGCAGAGGCTCGCCGGTACGCGCGGAAAGAAGCTGGATGACAGCCTGATGGGTGGGAATGCCGGCGTTCGCTTCATAGACCGTGACCAGCTTCGTGGACATAAGGTCGCCGGCGACGGCGGGCATGAGGGCGAAGATGCCTTGATGTTCGGGGACATGCAGGATGCTGCGCAGTGGCTGGCGAATCTTGCCGGAAGAGAGGTCGATCAGTGCCTGCTGGACGGCGGGGATCAGTACTTCGTAGCTAAGGAGCGGGCGGATCTGGTCTTCGCTGAGATAGCGCACGGGATCACTCTACCAACTCAATGGGCATCACGAGAGATTGAGGACGGGCCGAATATCCGGCTCTGAGAAAAACGGCGACCAGAGCCGAAGTATCGAGGATCATCTGCGAGTCACTTCGGCAGCCCGCGTTCGTCGTAGAGCAGAGCAGCGTGGTCCGGCACGACTCCTTCACTCAGGACACTCAGGCGACGGGCCAGAGAGCGCAGTTCCTCGACAGTCGCTTTGGTGCGGAGCGATGGCAGCCGCCTGAAGCGATCCCGCAGAGCTTCTGTGACCACATGCGTCACGGGTTCGCCGGTCTGCTCGGCAATAAGCGCTGCAAGCCTTTGAGCCTCGGGATCATCGATTTCCAGCGTCGCCATGCAAGCTCCTCTGCCCCTATGGTACTGCGGGCGAAGCAGTCTCGGCATATCCCATCGACTACATCAGGCTGACGGCGTCGACGTCGATGATGAGGTGGGCGCGGGGAATGCCGGAGGCTTCGGCGTGGGCGAGGAGGGCGCGCAGGGCGGCGAGCAGGCCGCTGCGGCTTTCTCCTTTGAGGACGAGGTGGAAGCGGTAAATACGCTTGATTTTGGCGATGGGCGCGCTGGCTGGGCCGAGGACGCGGACGCGATCGAGGGTGGTGTCGCGGCACCAGCGGCCAAGGGTTGAAGCCCATCCGGCGGCTTCTTCGAAGCGGGGGCTTTGCAGGATGACGTTGGCGAGGACTGCATAAGGCGGGTAATGCATGGCGCGGCGGAAGCGCAGCTCGCGGTCGGTGAAGGACTGGAAGTCGTGGCGGGCGGCGCACTGGATGGCGTAGTGGTCAGGATGGTACGTCTGCACGATGACCTGGCCGGGCTTTTCTCCGCGGCCGGCGCGGCCGGATACCTGGGTCATGAGCTGGAAGACGCGTTCGGCGGCGCGAAAATCGGGGAGGCCGAGGGCGTGATCGCAGCCAACAACGCCGACCAGGGTGACGCCGTGGATATCGTGTCCCTTGGCGATCATCTGCGTGCCGACCAGGAGATTGATTTCGCCGGAGTGCAGGCGCATCAGCAGCCGCTCCATATCGTGGCGGCCGCGCACGGTATCGCGATCCATGCGGCCGATGCGGGCGTCCGGGGAAGATTTCCTGAAGGCGTTCTTCGCCCTGCTGGGAGCCGGCGCCGAGGAAGTAGAGATATTCGCTTTCACATTTGGGGCAGCGTTTGGGGACGGTCTTTTTGTAACCGCAGTAGTGACACTCTAAGCGCTGGCCGGCGGCGTGGATATCCCCGGTCAGGGGCTTGTGGTAGGTGAGGGAGATGGAGCAGTTCTCGCACTCCAGCTTTTCGCCGCAGGCGCGGCAGATGACGACGAAGGAATAGCCGCGGCGGTTGAGCAGGATGATGGCCTGCTCGCCGCGGTCGAGCGTCGCCTGCGTTTCTTCGATCAGCGCGCGGGAGAAGAGCTGCTCCTCGCCGGTCTCCTGGAATTCGGCACGCATGTCGATGAGGCGGACTTCGGGCAGAGGACGCTGCTGGACGCGTTCGCGCATCTCGATGCGCTGATACTTCCCGGTCTGAGCGTTCTGCCAGGTTTCGAGCGAAGGCGTGGCCGAGCCAAGAACGACGGCCGCCTCGGCGAGTTTGGCGCGGATCACGGCGACATCGCGGGCGTGATAGCGGGGCATGGACTCCTGCTTGTAACTGGAGTCGTGCTCCTCGTCCACGATAACCAGGCCCAGGTTTTCGACCGGAGCAAAGACGGCCGAGCGAGTGCCGACCACGATGCGGGCTTCGCCTTTGCGAATGCGGTGCCACTGCTCGCCGCGCTCTTCGGGGGTGAGAGCGGAGTGGAGCAGGGCGACTTCGGAAGCGAAGGCGTGGTGCAGTTGGGCGGCCATGGCGGGGGTGAGGCCGATTTCAGGAACCAGCAGGATCGCGGTTCTGCCGGCGTCGAGCGTGCGACGCATGGCCGCGAGGTAGACCGCGGTTTTACCGGAGCCGGTGACGCCGTGCAGCAGAAAGGGACGGAAAGCACGAGACTGTACGGCTTCGGTGATGGTGGCGAGGGCGGCCTGCTGCGACGGGTTCAGCGTGTAATCGGGCGCGAGGGTGTGAAGGTGGGTGAGATGAAAATCGGCGGGGCGCTCCTCGATGCGGACCAGCTCGCGTTTGACCAGAGTGGAGAGCGTGGAGGCAGGCACGTCGAGGCGGTGAAGTTCGGCGACGGGCAACTCGCCGTCGGCGCCGGCCAGCTCGGCGAGGATGGCCTGCTGATTTTCGTTGAGCTTCGGCAGACGCACACCTTCGATGAGAACCGCGTAGCGGACGGTGCGTCGGGCATCGCGAGGCTCAGCAGCGGTTTCGCGGGCGATCCACTTCTTGCGCAGCATACCGCTGAGGAGAGCGGCGGAGGCCCCGGTGGAGGAGCGGAGACGAGGAGCGGGCACGGCTTCTCCGGATTCGAGTGCGTTAAGGACGGCATATTCGTGGTCCTGCTCTTCGGGCGAAAGCTTCGAACGGCGCGAGGAACCCTGCTGGGCGGCGGCAAAGAGAGCCTGTCGGCCTGCGTCGGTGATGCGGTAGAGGACGCGGCGGCGGACTTCCTGCATGAGGGGCAGCATGGAGCGGAGGACTTCGCCGACGGGCGCGAGATAATACTGGGCGATCCAGCGGCCGAGGTCCATTAAGTCGGGGGCAAGGACGGGCTCGGCGTCGAGCACAGCAAGGATGGCTTTGGCTTCGACAGGGGGTGGGTCGTCGTGCACGCGGACGACGACGCCGGCCAGCTTTTCGTTGCGAAATGGAACCAGAACGCGGGCGCCGACGGTGGGGACGGCCTCGCCGATAGCGTAAGTAAAGACGCGGTCGAGCGGGACCGGTACGGCTACATCGCAGAAGGCAGGCATTTCCCTTTTGGAGGCTATCAGAAGCCGTTCTGAATCCCGCTGCGGTTTCAGGAATCAGATGAGAGACCGCGGAGGGTCATGCATGGCAGCAGAGAAGGTTGCATTCATTACGGGCGGCAATAAGGGCCTTGGACTGGAGACGGCGCGGCAGCTGGGCAAGCTGGGCATCAAGGTGGTGATCGGCGCGCGCGATCTGGAAAAGGGCAAAGAGGCCGTGGCTAAGCTGAAGGCGGACGGCGTGAGCGCGGAGGCGATCCGGTTTGATGTTCTCGACCCGGCCGATTATCAGGCGACCTATCAATATTTCGATCAGCACTACGGCAAGCTGGACATCCTGATCAACAACGCCGGGGTTTCGAAGGAAGACTTCATGGGCGGCAACCGGACCAGCAGCACGCCGGCGGAGGTTCTGCACGCCACGTTCGATACGAATTTCTTCGGGGTCATTCAGATTACGCAGACGCTGTTGCCGCTGATTAAGAAGGCACCGGCGGGACGGATTGTGAACCTGTCGAGCATTCTCGGGTCGCTGACGCTGCATGCCGATCCGAAGTCGCCGATCTATGACGCCAAGGCGTTTGCCTACGATGCGTCGAAGGCGGCGCTGAACTCGTTCACGATTCACCTGGCGCACGAACTGAAGGACACGAAGATCAAGGTGAATTCGGCGCATCCTGGGTGGGTGAAGACCGACATGGGTACGGATGCAGCGCCGATGGAGATTCCCGAAGGCGCGAAGACCAGCGTGCGGCTGGCGACGCTGCCGGATGATGGGCCGACGGCCGGGTACTTCCACATGGATCAGACGCTTCCCTGGTAGCCTGAAGCCGGAAGCTGGTAGCCGGAAGCTGGTAGCTCGTAATGTTGCAGGCTACCGGCTACTTGCTTCCGGCTTCAGGCTGGCAGCTACTGGCTTCCGGCTTTCGGTGCTTTGAGGCCGAGCTCAGCCATGGCGATCTGCAGGTCGGCCCAGGCTTCTTTCTTCTGCCGCGGATCGCGGAGCAGGAAGGCCGGGTGATAGGTGACGATGAGCTTCGAGCCGCGGGCCTGATGGATGCGGCCGCGCAGGGCGCTCAGCGGGCTTTTGGCACCGAGCAGGTAGGTGGCGGCCGTGGAGCCCAGGGCGACGATGACTTCCGGCCGGATGATGTCGATCTGGCGAAAGAGGAAGGGCGAGCAGGTATTCGCTTCCAGCGGCTCCGGCACGCGGTTCTGAGGCGGGCGGCATTTGACGATGTTCGCGATGTAGACCTGATCGCGGCGCAGGCCCATGGCGGTAATCATGTTGTTGAGCAACTGCCCGGCGCGGCCGACGAAGGGAAGGCCCTGTGCGTCCTCATCGGCACCTGGACCTTCGCCAATAAACATGAGGCGGGCGTTAGGGTCACCGTCGCCAAAGACGAGGCTGTGACGGCCAGCGGCAAGGGCGCAGCGGGTGCAGTCGCCGATTTCTTCGCGAAGAGCCTGAAGCGCGGCGGCGCGGTTCTTTGGGGCGATCGGCCTGGAAACTTCGCCGAGGACGGACAGGACGGGAGCACGCAAGGCGGGAGCGGAAGGCATCGAGGTCGGAGTCTCCGGAAGGGCAGCGTCGAGGGAGGATTGTTCTTCTGTAACTTCTTCAGTTACTGATAAGAAAGGCGGCGCCGGATTTGTATCCGTCGCTGATTCCATGAAAGCGGGCGCGACGGCGCGGCGGTAGAGATCAAAGACCCCGAGGTCGCGGAAGTACGCGATGCGGGCGCGCACGGCAGCTTCGGTTTCGGGGGACAACCTGGACGGCACTTAATCTCCGGTAATGGAAAGGTCAGAATCGGTTTCAGTGACGAGCTGACTCGGGCGGCGCAGAGCGAGAACCTCGTCGAGGATGTGGTCGGCCAGCTCACGCTTGGCCATCTCGGGTAGTTCCATGGATCGATCACGCGTAAGAAAGGTCACGGCGTTGCGATCGGAGTCAAAGCCCACGCCTTCTCGGGAAACATCGTTGAGGACAATGGCGTCGGCGCCCTTGCGCAGCAGCTTGTCGCGGCCATGGGCAAGCGCATCGTGGGTTTCGGCAGCGAATCCAATAATAAGCATGCCGGGACGGCGGCGCTCGACCACGGCGGTGAGGATGTCTTCGGTGGGCTCCAGATCGAGGGTGAGCGGACCGCTACGGCGCAGCTTCTGATCGGCAGGGACGCGGGCGCGGTAGTCGGCGACGGCGGCCGCCTTGATGACGATGGTGGCCTGGTCGAGGCGGGAGAGGACAGCGTCGCGCATTTCAGAGGTGGTGGTAACGGGAACGACTTCGCAGTTGGCAGGCGGGCGGAGGGCGGTGGGAGCAGAGACGAGGATGACGCGGGCTCCGCGACGCTGGGCGGCCTCAGCCATGGCATAACCCATCTTGCCGCTGGATCGGTTGCCGAGGAAGCGGACGGGATCGAGGGCTTCACGGGTGCCACCGGCGGTGACGAGCACGGTTTCGCCGGCAAGGTCGTTGCGGAAGTGGAGCACGCCGAGGACAGCTTCAACAATGGAGTCGGTCTCGGCGAGACGGCCGGCACCAGTCATGCCGCAGGCAAGGTATCCACTGTCGGGCGCGACGATGCGGACGTTGCGGCCGGCCAGGATGTCGAGGTTGGCCTGGGTGGCGGCGTGCTGCCACATGTTGACGTTCATGGCAGGAGCGACGATGACCGGGGCAGTGGTGGCGAGATAGAGGGTAGTCAGGAAATCGTCGGCAATGCCGTGAGCAAATTTCGCCAGGATGTTGGCGGTGGCCGGAACTACGACCAGGGCGTCGGTAGTCTGAGCGGCATCCATGTGCTCGATGGAAGAGGCATGGCCGGCAGGGGTGTCGGGAAGATCCCACATGCCGGTGATGACTTTGTGCCCGGAAAGAGCGGCAAAGGTGAGAGGCTGCACGAAATGCTGCGCGGCCTCGGTCATGACGACGTGCACATCGAGCGCGTGCTTCTGGAGCGCGCGTACCAGCTCCGCAGCCTTATAGGCGGCGATGCCCCCGGAGACGCCAACAGTCACCTTCATGAGGACGATTTTACGCTGCGGTGAGGAAAGAGCTGGCTCTGGAAAACGCGGCCCCACGTTGGAGAAAGGGTCCCTCCGCTTAGGGGACGGTGTTGGGTGGAAAACCAGAAGCAGGTCCCTCCGCTGCGGTCGGGATGACAAAATTTGTTTGCAAATTTGTTGGAAAAACGAGGGTTCTCGTTGGTGTTGGGTCCCGGAAGTTCGTGGCGTGACTCGCACGAAGCAACCGCAGTTTGAAAATATGTTCGAAGAAGACGGGTCTCTGGAGAGAGGCCGCTCACGGGAAGCTCCATCATCCGGTGGGAGCCCTGTCTGCAGCAGCGGTGCTGCACGGCTGAAGCGGGGCTCCGGCCCGGAGATCAATATTTTCCGGTTCGTGATTTCCGGTTCGCGCTGGTGTGGTGAGTCTGAAGTTTATTTAAAAACTGACGGATCGAAAACGATTCGAACAGCAGCCCTCAGGGCCTCAAGCCCACCGTTTGGCGATCTTTACGGCACGACTGAAGTCGTGCCGGATACAAAAGCCAAAGAACTATCTGAGCCAAAGAACTATTCTGCAACGAACTTCAGACTCAGGACACTACGGGGCGAACTTAGGGATGTCGGGCGCCTCGACTTCCGGCTTGAGAACCGGCTTATTCTCGGGTTTTACGTAGGCGACCTTGCCAGCCTTGATTTCTTCCTGGGCCACGCGGCTTGCTTTGCGCGAGGCGCTGGCGACCAGAGGCTCCGCCCCATTCTGCAATTGGCGAGCGCGGCGCGCTGCAACCAGCACATACCGGAAGTTGCTGTCGAAATCCTGCTCGATTGCCATCCCTGGTTCCTCCGCGAACATTCTAGACTGACGAAGATCGGACTGCTGCAACATCCGTCACACCAAAAGCGGCGAGCACCGGCTTGATTCGATCTTCGGAATTGATTTGACGGCAGTTATCCGCTATTTCGAGGAGGTGTTTGCTATCCGCTGACTGGGCCTCCGGGGCTCTATTGTGGCGGATCCGCTCGGCAGCCACGATGGCGGCCATTTCCTCCACTGCGCGGTCCAGAACATCGTTGACGAGAATATAACCGTAATCCCGGTAATTCTCAATCTCCTGGCGGGCCTTGGCCAGGCGCAGGCGGATGATCTCGTCCTGGATGTTGCCTTCAGCGCGGCTGCGATTGCGAAGGCGGGTCGCCAGAATCTCCGGCGAGGGTGGCATGAGGAAGATAGAGACGGCATCCGGCATCTTCTTCCGGACCTGTGCCGCGCCCTGAACATCGATGTCCAGCAGAAGGTCGCGGCCGCGGGCAAAGGCATCGGCAAGGGTGGAGCGGGCGGTGCCGTAGTAATTGCCGAAGACCTGGGCATACTCGAGGAATTCGCCGTTGCGGATCATCTGCTCGAAATGCTCGCGGGTGGTGAAGTGATATTCGCGCGAGTCGACTTCGGAGCCGCGGAGACCGCGGGTGGTCCAGGAAACGGAGAATTCCAAGCCAGGGATATCCGAACGCAGTCGATCCACGATGGTGGACTTGCCCGATCCCGAGGGCGCCGAAATGATGAACAGAATCCCAGCCAAGCTATCGTTCCTCTTTCCAGAGATTCAGTCGGTTCTGCTTATTCAAGGTTCTGCACCTGTTCGCGGGCTTTTTCGATCTCGGACTTCATGCCGAGGCCGGCTTCGGTGATGCGCGTGCCATTGCCGGCCACGCCGCTGGTCTTGGAGAGCAGCGTGTTAGCTTCGCGGTTCATTTCCTGGAGGAGAAAGTCGAGCTTTTTGCCGACTTCCCCGCCCTGATCGAGCAGGCCGGTGAAGTGATCGATATGAGTGCGCAGACGGGTGATTTCTTCTTCGACGTCGCTGCGTTCGGCTATCAGAGCGGCTTCCTGCAGGATGCGGTCAGCATCGAAGCCGCCATCGAGCATGGTTTTCATGCGCTGGGTAAGACGCTCGAAGTACGCTTGCTGGACTTTGTCACGGAGCACGGCGGCTTCGTCGACCATGGCGCGGAGGCGATCCATGCCGGCGCGGAGTTCATTGGCTAGGACGGCGCCTTCCTGGGCACGCATGGTGTTGAGGGCGGCGACCAGCGCGTCGGTTTCACGAAGCACGGCTTCTTCCAGGCCGCGCAGATCTTCTTCAGTGCTGCGGGACTCGGAGGTGAGGACGCCGGGGAGACGGAAGACGGAGTTCAGATCGGGCTCGGCATTGAGACGATGCTCGGCGGCGGCGGCGCGAAAGGCTTCGACATAGGCAGCGACGAGGGCGTGATCGTAGCCGGCTTCGGCTTTCTGGCTGCGCTCGAGGCTCAGGGTGACTTCGATATGGCCGCGGCCGAGCTTCTCTTTGAGAACGCGGCGGAGTTGCATCTCGATGGCTTCGGCGCCGGTGGGCATCCGCATGTGGAGGTCGAGGAAGCGGTGATTGACGCTTTTGAGGCTGAGAGAGAAACCGAGGGTCTCGGAAACGCGCCCGGCGATGCGGGCAAAACCTGTCATGGAATAAACCTGCTGGGCAGGATCGGTCATCGGTCTGGTTTTCCTGAAAGGGCGGGCTCGACGGGCGCGGGCATCGGTTCTTCGAGCGTGGTTGGGGTGCCGTGACTGCCGTTGGCCTCGGATATGCCCATGAACTGCAGGCGGTAGAGGCGCTGATAGGTAGGCGAGGTAAGCAGGAGCTCTTCGTGAGTGCCGATGGCGGTGATGCGGCCCTGCTCGAGGACAACGATGCGATTGGCGCGGCGGACGGTGGAGAGGCGATGCGCGATGACGATGACGGTGCGGCCGGTCATCAGGTTGCCGAGGGCTTCCTGCACCAGGGATTCGCTTTCGGCATCGAGGGCGGAGGTGGCCTCGTCGAGGATCAGCACCGGGGCGCTCTTCAGGATGGCGCGGGCGATGGCGAGGCGCTGGCGTTCACCGCCGGAGAGGCGGAAGCCCTTCTCGCCGATGACGGTGTCATAGCCCTCGGGCATGCGGAGGATGAAGTCATGGGCGAGCGCGGCTTTGGCGGCATCCACAACGCGGGTAAAGGGAACGTCGGGCTGGCCGTAGGCGATGTTGTTGCGGACGGTGTCGTTGAAGAGGATGGTTTCCTGGGTGACTTTGCCGATCTGGGCGCGCAGCGAGGCAAGGCTGATCTGGCGGACGTCGAGGCCATCCATGAGAATGCGGCCTTCGGTGACGTCGAAGAAGCGGGGAATGAGGTTGACGAGCGTAGATTTGCCGGCGCCGCTGGGACCGACGAGGGCGACTACTTCGCCGCGACGGATGGTGAGGTCGATGTCGTCGAGGACGACGCGGGGGCCTTCAGGGTCCGTTTCGTCGCTATAGCGGAAGCTCACGTTCTGCAACTCGATCTTGTCGCGGAAGCCTTTGAGGACTTTGGGATGGCGGACTTCGAGGACTTCATCCTGATCGTCCATGAAATCGAAGATGGCGGCCGACGCGCCGGCGGCCTGCTGGAAGCTGTTGTAGTAGGTGCCGAAGCGGCGGATGGGATCGTAGAGCTTGAAGAGGGCGACGATGAAGGCAAAGAAGACGCCTTCCTGCATGGAGTGGTGGCCGATCTCGTTGCGGCCGACCCAGAGAAGCAGCGCGATGGCAACGGCGCCGATGAAGTCCATGAGCGGAGAGGTCATGGCCTGCGCGCGCACGGAGCGGAGGTTGGCGCGAAAGAGCTTGCGCGCAGCCTGGCGGAAACGCAGCAACTCCCAGAACTCCATGTTGAAGGCTTTGACGATGCGGTTGCCGGTAATGGTCTCGTGCAGGATGTTCTGAATGTCGGCGAGCTTATCCTGGCCGCGGCGGGTGGTGCGGCGGACGTCGCGGCCGATGCGGTAGATGGATCCGATGGCGATGGGCACGAAGATCAGCAGCACCCAGGCCAGACGGCCGCCGAGGGCTACGACCACCACGATCATGCAGAGGAGGGTGCAGATCTGCTGGAGGACATCGGAGAGCACGGTGGAGGTCGCGTACTGCACGCGCTCAATGTCGTTGATGAGAGCGGAGAGGAGGGTTCCGGTGGTGTGCTTCTGAAAGAAGGAAACGGAGCGGCGCAGGATGGCCTCGTAGAGGTCGTCGCGCATGTCGGTAATCATCCCGAAGCCGGCATAATTCGCGAGATAGGTGCCGGCGTAGTCGCAGATTCCCTTGAAGAGGGTGGAGGCGACGAAGGCAAAGGCGATGACGCCCCAGTCGTTATTGATGTGCAGCCAATGCGGGACCAGGAGCTGGGGGGTGAGGTTGAGGTGCCAGCGAGCGCCGAGTCCGCCCATGAGGGGGGTCTGCCGGGCACGGGTGGCTGCGCCGGGGTGCAGCACATTGTCGAAGATGGGGCCGATGAGCAGGACGCGGAAAGCATCGAGCAGACCGACGCCCGCGGCAAGAATGACGGCCGAGAGGGCCTGCAGCCAGTAGCGGCGCGCGTAGTACAGCAGGCGCCAGAGTCGCATCATGAAAAGGCGGCTCCTGACTGGGCAGATGGGGGCATTAGCTTATTTTATCGTGGGGCAGCCGCGGCGGGACGAGGAAGTTGCGAGTGAGCCATGCCGGTCTAGGTACGGGCGGCTTTTGCCTCTGGATGGAGAAAAGGGGGGCCATCCGCTGCGCGGGCCAACTACGGCCCGCTTCGATCGGGATGACAAATTTGTTTAAGCCGGGACGACAAATCTGCTGGAAGAAGGACGGTTCTCTGCTGGTGTTGTGTCTCAGAATTCGTGGCGTAACTCACACGAAGCAACCGCGGATCCTTCGACTGATTTTGGCCGAATTCTCGGCCAAAATCGAATCGGTTTGAAAGATGGAGGGATGACTTGCCGGTTGGAAGGTGGTCGGGCCGGAAGATTCGAGGAGGTGGTTCAGTTCTGGAGGGTGAGGGGGAGCCAGAAGGTGAAGCGGGAGCCTTCTCCGGCGCGACTGGAGACTTCGATGCCGCCGCCGTGGGCCTCGAGGATGGCTTTGACGATGGCCAGGCCCATGCCCGTGCCCACGGACTGCTGCTGCTTCCTGCCGCGGAAGAACTTTTCGAAAACGAAGGGTTGCTCCGCCGGGTCGATGCCGGGCCCCTGGTCGGCGACGGTGACCAGCAGGCGGTACTCGTCACGGCGGGCGAGGATGGCGATGGGGGAGGCGCGGGAGGAGTATTTCGCTGCGTTTTCGAGGAGATGACGCAGGACGCGTTGGACGAGTGCGCGATCCATAGGAGTGCGGGGCAGGCCGTCATCGACCGCGATGGTGACGGCGCGGCCACGCAGCAGCGGGCGCATCTCCTCGACAGCGCTTTCGATCAGTTCGCGGACATCCTGAGGATGGGAATGGACCTGCACGGCGGCGGCGGTGAGCTGGGCCATTTCGACAGCCTGGCCGATGAGGCGGTCGAGGCGAGCGCTTTCCTCGTCGACGATGACGGTGAGCTCGGAGCGCTCGGGTTCGGGTAGATCGGGCTGGCTGGCGAGGGTAGTGGCAGCGGCCCGGATGGCGGTGAGCGGGGTACGCAGGTCGTGGGTGACGGAATCGAGCAGGGCACTGCGCAGGCGCTCTCCTTCGCGGGCGGCTTCAAGGCGGCTGCTGCGCTCGAGGGCCGCAGCGCGCTCCAGGGCAATGGCGACCAGACTTCCGATCGCCTCGTAGATCTGAAGAGAGTAGTCCGCTTCACTGACGGCGAGGATGCCGGGGGAGCGCATACCCAGAGAGAGCGGAATGATGCGGCAGCCGTTCCGCAGCGTGATGCCGGTTTCGGGCTGATTGGCAGCAAGCTTCAGTTCCACCGTGGGAAGCAGCTCGTTGCCAGGGTCGGAGTAGTAGGCGGCATCCTCTTCGCGGACGTAGAGGGCTACGGCGCGGAAGCCGAAGACGGCGGCGGCGACGGAGGGAGTGATACGCGCCAGGCCGCGGAGGTCTTCCTGGAGGAGAAGCTGCTGGCTGAATTCGTAGAGGCGCTCCACTTCAGTACGGCGGGTCTCGGCGTTCTCCGCGTGCTCGCGTTCGCGGTCGGCGAGATGGCTGACCAGGACGCTGCAGCCGAGAAAGACCGCGAGGGCAACCCAGTTCTGCGGATCGGCAATGGTGAGCTTGCCCACCGGCGGAAGGAAGAAAAAGTTGTAAAGGATAGTGCAGACGATGGAGAGGTAGACAGAGTAGGCGAGGCGCCAGCGCGATGCGGTGATGAGCACGAGGCCGAGGAAGCTAAGCGCCACCGTGGTCTGATTGACGTGCAGCAGGTTCCGGAAGAGGGGCACGAGCAGCAGAGCCACAGCGGTGAGGGCCGCGTAGCGAAGAAGCGCGCGTCGAGGCCACGCTGTATCCTTTCCCATGAGAGGCGATGATAACGCGGAGCTGACGGGATGGCGGAACGAATTCTGGTTGTGGACGATGAAACGCAGATCACGCGCGTGCTGCGCGCCTCGCTCTCTGCGCAGCGGTATGACGTACGAACGGCCAACGATCCGGAGGAGGCGCTGCGGCTGTTTGAGGAGTGGGAGCCGGATCTGATCGTCACGGACCTGATGATGCCGGGGATGACGGGCATCGACCTGTGCCGGGCAGTGCGACGCAAGAGCCGCACGCCAATCCTGGTGCTCTCGGTGCGGGATCAGGAGCGGTCGAAGGTGGAGGCGCTGGACGCGGGCGCGGACGACTACGTAACTAAGCCGTTCAGCATCCAGGAGCTGCTGGCGCGGGTGCGCGCGCATCTGCGGCGGACGCCGGAGCGGGCGGGCGAGGGACCGATTCAGGCGGGGGATTTCGTGGTGGACCCGGCCGCGCATACGGTAACGGTCAGCGGCCGGGCGGTGCATCTTACGCCCAAGGAGTTCGACCTGCTGCTGCATTTCGCGCGCAACGCAGGCAAGGTGCTTACGCATCGGGCCCTGCTGACGGCGGTGTGGGGCGCGCAATCGGCGCAACAGCCGGAGTATCTGCGCGTGTTTGTGGGACAACTCCGCAAGAAGCTGCAAGGGGATTCCGGCAAAGAATATATCCAGACCGAGCCGTGGGTCGGTTACCGGTTTTTGCCTGAGGGGATGACGGAGTAGAGCGGGTGCCGAGATGAACGCCGCTGTCTGTTTCAGGGGTTCTTGCCCGCATGAGATCTCCAAAAGCAGGTCCCTCCACTCGGTCGGGATGACAACCGGGCAAGACACCTCTGTAAGGCGACGCGATCACCTGGGCGCTACGGCTGTGGATCGGGCTCTTTTGTAACTGCGGGAACAACTCTTCTTTAGAAATTCATTGGAATCAGGCAAGCTGTTGGGGATGATTGCGCGCGCTCGGCAGTTTCTCTCTGTTCTTCTCTTCCCCGCTTTAGCGACGCCGGCTGCGATAGCGCAGACGAGTATTACTGCTGTGCTTCCCAATGGGCGGCAGATTCATCCTGCGGGAAACTGGATTCCGCTGGCGCCTTACCCGTTTGCGCTGGCACTGACGCGCGATGGACATGAGGCAGCGGTTCCGTCGATCGGTTTTCCGTTCGCGCTGAATCTGATCGAGAATCCCGACGCGGCACAGCCGACGGTGCAGCGCCTTCCGGACACGCCGCTGCCGAGCCCGCGCGAAAACGACAAGAACGTCGAGGTGCATGCGGGGCTGGCGTATGCGCCGGATGGATCAGTGTTGTGGGTGGCGACAGGAGACTCCGGGAAGATTCGCGCGTACCGCACACGCGGCGCGGATGGCTCGCCACAGCTGACGGCCGACGGAGACATTCCGCTGGATGGACCCACGGGCGGGCAGAACTACTCGGACAGCTTTGCGGCGACGGTGCTGGCTTCCGCTGACGGGAAGACGCTGTACACGCTGGACCAGGGCAACTGGCGGGTGGTGGTGATCGACGCGGCAAAGCGGGAGCGGATCGCTTCGATTGCGACGGGGCGATATCCGATGATGCTGGCGCTCTCTCCGGACGGAACGCGGCTGTACGTGACGAATACGGGGCTGTTCGAATACACGACGATTCCGGGAGCCGATGCGAAGGATCCACTGCACACGGGGCTGCACTTTCCGCCGTTCGGCTATCCCTCGGAAGCAGCGCAGCGGGGCACGGTGGTGGAGGGAAGAAAGATTGCGGGGCTGGGCGACGAGAACTCGCTGAACGGGAGCTCGCTGTGGACCTATGACGTGCACGATCCGAGCCATCCCGCACTGACGGCGCGGTTGCATCTCGGGGAGCGCATTGCGGCGAAGACCGGCGGAACGGTGGGGGGATCCGCGCCGACGGGCGTGGCGGCAACGGGTGATGCCGTGTATGTGACGCTGGCGCACGATGACGCTGTGGTCAGGGTCAGAGCGGATGGGACGCAGACGCTGGGGGAGGTGCAGCTTTCGCCATTTACGGCGGCGGAATTCGGCGGGCGCTTTAAGGATCGGCAGGGACGGCCGCTGCGCGGCGTGATGCCCAGCGGGATCGTAGTGCGCGATGGGCGGGTGTATGTGGCAGAAGCTGGGATCGATGCGGTGGCGGTGCTGGATGCGGGCTCGCTGCAGGTACTGGAACATATTCCGGTCGGATGGAATCCGACGGCGGTGGCGCTTTCGCCGGATGGCGGCACGCTGTATGTCGTCAATACGAAGGGCAAGGGTGCGGGGCCGAATGGGGGCAAGGACCACATTGCCGGCGCGCCGACGTACATTGGGTCGCTGGAGTTGGGCAGCCTGAGCGCGATCCGGCTGGCGGATTTGGGAGCGCCCGAGGCGCTGACGAAGACGGTGACCGACGGGAATCTTGCGGCGGTGGATAAGCAGGCCGCGATGCCCCGGCTGCAGCACTGCTTTTTGATCATCCGCGAAAACCGGACGTTCGATGAGGTGCTGGGGGATGTGCCGGGTGTGAACGGCGACGCATCGCTGGCGCGCTATGGGGTGGATGGATGGGCGCAGGAAAATTTGGCGGTGCGGCATTTGCGGGTGACGCCGAACCTGCACGCGCTGGCACAGCAGTTTGCAATCAGCGATAACTTTTACGTCGACAGCGATGTTTCGGCGGACGGGCACCGCTGGGTTATGGGGATCGATCCGACGACGTATTTCAATACGGCGTGGACCTCCGGCTATGGCGGGCGGCGCAGCGAGAGCCCGATGGCGGCGCAGCCGGGGCGGCGGGCGATGTTTGGGGGTGCGGATGGACCGATGCCCGAGGATGAGCCGCAGTTTGGGTCGCTGTGGGAGCACATCGCGAACTCCGGCAAGGGCGTCCTGAATTACGGCGAGGGCCTGGAGATCGAGGGCAACGATGAACTGGACGGGAGCGCGCCGGAGGGGCAGCGGTTGTTCCTGAATGCGCCGCTGCCGCGGCCGGTCTTCGAGTCCAGCGACCGGCATTTTCCGACATTTAATCTGGGCATTCCAGATCAGTTTCGCGCGACCGAGTTCGAGCAGGATTTTCGGCGGCGGCTGGCTGCGGGGAAAGTGCCGGCGCTAATCGTCATTCGCCTGCCCGACGATCATACGGCCGAGGCTCGGCCTGCGGACGGCTATCCGTACCGGGCCAGCTATGTTGCGGACAATGACCTGGCGCTGGGCCGCATTGTGGCGTTCCTCAGTGGCACGGCGATCTGGAAGGATTCAGCGTTATTTGTCACGGAGGATGACGCGCAGAGCGGGGTGGATCACGTGGACGCGCATCGCAGCATTCTGCTGGTGGGCAGCCCCTGGGTGCGGCCGGGATCGGTTTCGCACGAGCACACCAGCATGGGGTCGATCATTCGCACTATGGATGAACTGCTGGGGCAGGGACCGCTGAACCTCGAAGACGCACTGGCCGGGGAGATGACGGGCATCTTCGACCAGCAACCACACATGGATCGGTATACGGTGCGGCCGGCCGATCCGAAAGTGTTCATTCCGGCGAAGGCGCGGTTCGCGAAGCCGAAGACGGCGAAGGAGGCGGCGGAGCTTCGGGATATGGACGATGCGGAGCAAATCAGCGCGGAGATGCAGCGATCGGCGGGAACGCTGAGGCGGCCTCGGGATTAGGGGTTGTTGCGGAAGCGGCAGAAGAAGCAGGTCTCCGCCAGGCGGGCCAACAACGGACCCGCTTCGGCTGGGATGACGATGATCTTTTTGATTCTGTAGCAGCTTCTGTGGCAAAAGGATCTCCATCCGAGCACCGGCAGGCCATTTAATGCCGACGCGGGACGTTTTTGGCGCAGACAGTCACCACTGCTCCTGATGATTGGGCAAGTAATTCTACGAAAATTAACACAGCGCTCGACGGCATTCAACACAATGCTTTGATGCTGAGATAATTCGATCCTGCAACTGAACATTCTGCCACCGCACCCAGCACAAATGCGGTGGTTGGTGCATTCCGCAGGTCGCCGCACAAGGCGACAGCGATTCCCCGTTTCTCGATTCGAGGCCTTTCCAACCTGCGCGAGCCAGGCGCTCGTTTTCCGGAGGTATGACACTGATGACCAGGACGCACCGTTGCGCATCCATGATTCGAAGCCATCTGCCACTCCTCGCAATTCTGACGCTAGCTATGGCACTGTTTCTGTCCGGACCCCAGGCCAGCGCGCAATCCACTCAGGGCAGCATTGAGGGGACAGTCCACGACCCTGCTGGGGCGGTTGTTTCGAATGCGCCGGTCACGCTGACCAATCTGGAAGAAGGCACGGTGCTGACCGCCAAAACCAATGGCTCGGGCGATTACAAATTTCTTGATCTCAAGGCCGGTACTTATACGCTGACCATCGAAGGCCCGGGCTTTGAGAAGTGGTCGGTAGATGGGCTCACGCTTGCAGTGCGTCAGGAACTGCGGGTAGACGCAACACTGAGCGTCGGTGCCGTCCACCAGCAGGTGACGGTGAGCGGCGATACGGTGAGTGCGATTCAGACCGACTCGCCGACGATCAGCAGTGTGTTCACTGCAGATGACGCGCTCAATTTGCCGGTGAACACGCGCGCCAGTTTTTCCGGGACGAGCGCCTACAACATTCTGGGGGCGCTGCCGGGGATGCAGGGCGACAGCGCGACGGGCGGCTTTTCGCTGCAGGGAGGGTTGCCGTATCAGCTGGAGGTAACGGTCGACGGAGTAACGGTCAAGAATCCTTCCGGGGACAGCATTATCGGAGACGCTTTCCCGTCGTCGGAATCGATCTCGGAGATTCGTGCCGACGGAGCGCTGGCCAACGCGGAATACGGCGATCCAGGGCAGGTGGTGGTAACCACGAAGGGGGGAACGAACCAGTTGCATGGCTCGGGGTTCTTCTACTATCAGAGCTCGGCCTTCGATGCGATCCCCTACACCTATCCAACAACTGTCACCAAACCGAACCTGCAGGGGAAGACGTTCGGCGGAAGCCTGGGTGGCCCGGTGCTCTTCCCGCATTTTTATAACGGGCACAACAAGAGCTTCTTCTATGGCGCATATGAAGGCTGGCGGCATCCGGCGCAGGTGGTACTGCTGGAGAAGGTACCCAGCACACTGATGAAGAACGGCGATTTTTCGAAGTACAACGCAGCTGGATTCACGGGGCTGCGCGATCCCTATACCGGCACGAGCTGGGGCACGACGATTCCGGCGGGTTCGATTAATTCGATCGCGGCGAATACGCTGAAGCAGTTCTATCCGGACCCGAATATTGGCGATCCTTCGACGTACACGGACGACAACATCGCGAACTGGCAGGAAAATGTGAATGCCAGCGGCCAGTCCAACCAGTTCGATGTGCGCGGGGATCAGTACTTCGGATCGAATCAGAAGTTCCTGCTGTGGGGGCGATTCACGTGGAAGAACTTTCCCACTAACTCTCCAGCCATCCTGAACATTCCTTCGGAAGTAAACGACAGTCAGACCCGGGTGCTGAAGGTCGACACCAACTGGAGCATCACGCCCAACCTGGTCAACGAGGGAGGCTTCGGATTCACCCGCTATATCTCGGGGGAGACGGATAGCTTCAACGGGCTGGCCTGGACGAATTCGCAAGGCTGGCAGGGACTGCAGAACTTATACTTCAACGGCGTGCCAGAGATGGATTTCAACCACATCCAGCCGCTGAACATCGATCGGCTGACCAATTTGAGCAAATCGTACACGTACGAATACAACGACGTGCTGATCTGGACGAAGGGCACACATACGATCAAGACCGGCCTCGATATCCAGACGCTCGAAGCCATCACGCCCCTGGGCTTTGTGGGCGCGAACAACTACGGGACGTACAGTTTCAATTTGTCGGGCAGCAGCACCGGATTGTTTACCGGCGTGGATTTCGGGGATTTCCTGCTGGGGGCTCCGTATGAAACGTTCTACGATGTGGTGCGCCAGGATAACGACGGGCTTTCAGACCACTACAACGCATTCGTACAGGATGAGTGGCGGGCGAGTCCGCGGCTGACGCTCTCCTATGGGCTGCGGTACGAACTGCATCCGGGCTACTACGACCGCTACGGGGACATCGGCAACTTCGATCCGAGCCTGTCGCTGGCGGGACGGGTAATTTATCCGGACGGTAAGCAGTCACTGCTGGCGCAGAGCTATCTCGCAAGCGCTAACGCCTGCGATGCGGACGGAGTGAACAACACTAATTCAGCGGTGGTAAACGGCGCGCCGTGCATGCCGGTGCTGGGCAACAGCGCAGCGGGCTATCCGGCGGGGCTGAAGAAGTATCCGCACCTGCGCTTTATGCCGCGCATCGGGGTGGCCTTCCGGCCGACCAACAGCGATAACTGGGTAGTTCGCGGCGGGTTCGGCATGTACAACATCAACATGCTGGGATCGAGCTTCTATTCGCTGACGGGGACAATCCAGGCGGCGACCGAGCAGTACCAGAACACCTACGACCCGGCGACGCATGCCATCGGCTATCAATGGCCGCAGATCTATGCCGGCGGCGGCAATGGCGGCTGCACCACCTGCTACGGCACCGATTATTTCGGGACAGCGAACAGCACAAACTGGGTCGATCCTTACACCGAGCAGTGGACGGCGAGCGTGGATCACGACTTCGGGTCAGGATACGCAGCACGCATTTCCTACATCGGCTCGGAGGCGCATCATCTGGTCTGGGCTCCGGATGAAAACAGCC
Source organism: uncultured Acidobacteriota bacterium (assembly GCA_963825195.1). Classification (GTDB taxonomy): domain Bacteria; phylum Acidobacteriota; class Terriglobia; order Terriglobales; family Acidobacteriaceae; genus Palsa-343. Next base: position 596,921 of record CAWGSD010000001.1, on the reverse strand, counting down.
TGCCCTTCTCGACCACGGTGTCGGCGTACAACGCACCGATCACGTCGCGGCTCTTTCCGAATTGGGGGCGCATCAACGATCGCGACACCAGCGCCAATGAAAGCTATAACTCCTTCCAGGCAGAGGCGAGCCATCGCCTGCAGCATGGCCTCGAATACCAGTCGATTTTTACCTGGGCGAAAGCGCTCTCCGATAACCAGGGACCGGGTGGTTATCCGGATAACTATGGATTTGCAGGAGAGGGTGGAGGCAGCCGCGCCACCTCGGTCCTGGACCGGCATGTGGATTTTGGAAACGTGTACGGAAACCGGCGCCTGAAGTTGAATACCACACTGCTGTATGCGCTGCCTTTCGGCAAGGGCCAGATGTTTGGCTCATCGATGTCGCGGGCTGCGGACATGCTGGTGGGCGGATGGCGTTTGTCTTCGATCTTCACGTGGCAGAGCGGTCCTTTTGAGACGCCGTACTTCCCTGCCGGCCAGGGCGATCCGTCGGGCACCGGGTCGGGCCTGACCAGCAGCGCTGCGGGCTTCGATCCAGGGCATCGTGATCAGTATGCGGACCGGATCAACGGCAACAGCATTTATCCGCATGCGAGGGGACGGCTGAACTTTGTCAATGCCGGCGCGTTCGGCTGCCCGGGCGATCCTAACTGGGCTCCGGGCTACCCGTGCGCTACGGGGAATGCCGGGGCATCGGTGACGAATGCCAGCGGTGCAACGATCTGCACGAACTGCGAACAGATCAACAGCAACATCTATACGGTGCCGAATCCGATCGGGCGGTTCGGGAACGCGCAGGTTGGCTCGGTGCCCGGACCGGGTCTGGTGAATCTCTCAGCCGGTTTGAGCAAGAGCCTGGCTATTACGGAGCGACTGCATCTGCTGGCGGAAGGCACATTTACTAATGTGCTGAACCATACGAATCTGGGCGATCCGATCATGGACCTGAGTTCGGCGAGCTTTGGCCAGATTACGGGGACAATCGGCGATAACAACAGCAGCAGCGTGGGCACGGACTTTGGCGGGGCTCGGACTGGACAGGTGGCGCTGCGGCTGGAGTTCTGAGCGGGAACATTTCTCTTTCGGGGCGTGGACTTCGGTCCACGCCTTATTTCTTTGCCGATGTTTAGCAATGCGTGCTCAGCATGGCTGCTCCCCGACTGGAGTGCGGCGGGTATCTGAAGGCAATGACGGAGAAGCGGTCCCTCCGCTCCGCGTGCTGAAGGGCGGACCCGCTTCGGTCGGGATGACAGGACTGCTTTTCACTCAGTTCCGAACATTGGAGGAACTGGTGCGGAACGGGTTATGCGTCGGGGAAGGCTTCGTTGCCGGTGGGCTCGTAATGCGAGGCGCTGTTCATGGTCTGGCGCAGAGTGGAGAGTTGCTTGTAAAGTTGCAGGCGAGCGCGGCTCTGATTGCCGAGCGGGCGATGTTCGGCAATGGTGTGCCAGGGGTTGTAGCTGAGGACCTTCGCGAACTCGAGTTGAGCCGGAGAGTCGAATTTCTGCCGCGGGATGCGGACGATGGCGGCGGGAATGCGCGGGGAGCGGCGGGGATCCCAGTAGACCGCGTTGTTTTCGATGGGCATGCGGAAGGAGTCGGTTTGCAACTGGAGGAAGAGGTCAAACTCGACATCCTGTTGGGCGAGAGTGGCAACCATAGCCTCGCGGAGATAGTTATCGGGCGGGCGCAGGGGCAGGCGAGGCACATGTGTGCGCGTGGTGAGACGCGAGCGCATGCAGTACTGCATGGCCTGGCCTTCGCCGAGGAGATAGGGAACGCAGCTGAAATATTCGCTCTCGAGGGGGCTGGACTGGGTCTTGATCCAGAGCGACTGCATCAGGAGATCGAGTATGTGGTGCCGGGTGAAGTTAACGAAATAAAAGATCTGCGCGTTTTTATAACTCCAGTGCTGTAACTGGGCGTTCGCCTGGGTATCGGGCGTGACAAATGTAGGCGGGGAGACGCCGAACATGTCCAGGGTGAACTTTTCGTCGTCCATCAGCTTGGGGCCGGGGACATCCATGAGCTTAATGCTCATGCTCATGAAGCCAACGTCGTCGATGTCGGGAGTGATGTAAGGGCCGGGTCCGGAGAAGCGCACCCATGCGGGATAGGTGCGGGGCGCGGCGTAGATGCCGCGGCGCATGGGCTGCGGCAGATCGTCGCGGATAATCACTTCGGCCCGCACTATGCCATGGGTCTTGGTATTGCCGCCACGCTGGAAGTCGCCGCGCTTCCACAGGGCTTCCACCTGCCGACCCATGGTGGCGATGATATCGGCAAGGTGCTGTTGCTCATCGGCCTCGGGGCGTTCCTCTGCGATGCTGAGGCCCTGGTTGGTGCGCCCCAGGTTAATGAGGGCGGTGGTGGCACGGGTAAGCGCATCGCGGAAGAGCCCGTCAAAGACGGGACGGAAGAAGGGATCGAAGCGACGCTCGACGTGGACCAGCAGCATCGCGGCGTTCGCGATTCGATCGAGCATCCAGCTGCCGGTGTCGGCAGGCGGCAGGCCATAGCCGGGACTAACCTGAGCAGGCACGGTAGAGTTGCCAAAGTATACTCCGAAAGCATGCCGGCCAACGCTCGACTTAGAGAAAGTATTCGGGCATGATGATTGCGGCCATGGACCGGACCAGCACGACCGCTCCGGATTTCGAATATATCGTCGTCGGCTCGGGAGCGGGCGGCGGGACCGTGGCGGCGCGCCTTGCGGAGGCTGGTCATACGGTGCTGGTGCTGGAGGCGGGCGGTGACCCACGTTCACTTTCCGGCGGCGATACTCTGCAGCCGGATGTGAACCGATTGCCCCACGACTACGACGTGCCTGCGTTCCACGCATTCGCTTCAGAGAACGAGGCGATGCGGTGGGACTTCTTCGTGCGCCACTATGCCGACGATGCGGCCCAGCGGCAGGACTGGAAATATGTCGAACAGTGGGAGGGCAGGAAGGTCGACGGCGTGCTGTACCCGCGGGCCGGAACGCTCGGCGGATGCACGGCGCATAATGCGCAGATCCTCATCTATCCGTTCGACAGCGACTGGCAGGGCATTGCCGATCTGACAGGCGATGCGAGCTGGCGGCCCGCGGCAATGCGGAAGTGGTTTGAGAAGCTGGAAAACTGCCATCACCGTCCTCCGTACCGGTGGCTGGCGAAGCTGGGCCTGAACCCGACGCGCCATGGATGGCACGGATGGCTGCATACAGAGAAGGCCATTCCGATGGCCGCACTGCTGGAAGGGGATCTGTTTCGAACCATCGCCGACTGTGCAGAAGAGGATTTGTCCCTGTCAGGCAATCCGGTTCGGCGGGTGCGCGCGTTCTTCGAGAGTTGGGCAGATCCCAACGACCGGCGCACGGTGCGAGGCAATCCAGACGGACCGTGTTATATGCCTCTGACCACAAAGAACCATGCCCGTATGGGCACGCGCGAGCGGCTGCTGGAGACCGCGCGTGCTCATCCGAATCTGCGGATTCAGCTGAATGCGCTGGCGACGCGGGTGGTTCTGGATGAACGGAACCACGCGGTGGGCGTGGAGTATCTGGAGGGAGAACGACTGTATCGCGCATCGGCGGCTCCACATGCAGAGTCTGGCGAGATGCGCCGCGTGTATGCGTCACGTGAGGTGATCCTGGCGGGCGGTGCTTTCAATACTCCGCAATTGCTGATGCTCTCCGGCATCGGACCTGCTGCGGAGCTGAAGCGCTGGGGCATTCCGGTGCGCGTCGATCTGCCCGGGGTAGGGCGCAATTTGCAGGACCGTTATGAAATCTCAGTGGCAAACCGGATGGATTTTTCCGAATGGGAACTGTATAAGGGTGTGCGCTTCGCGCCGGGCGACCCGCAGTTCCGCGAGTGGCAGGAGTGCCGGTCGGGAATCTATGCGACGAATGGGTCGGTGCTCTCGATCTTTAAGCGCTCTCCGAAGGCTGAGGGCGCGCCGGACCTGTTCTGCATGGCGCTGCTGACCAACTTTCAGGGTTACTATCCCACTTACTCGCGCAAGCTGGGCAAGGAGCTGAACTATCTTACGTGGACGGTGCTGAAGGCGCGGACCAGGAACCGCGCCGGAGAGATTATGCTGCGCTCTGCCGATCCGCGCGACACGCCTGCTATCGATTTTCGTTATTTCGACGAGGGCGGCGACGAGGATCTGGAGGCTGTAGTGGACGGCATCCGCTTTGTGCGGCGGCTGACCGATACGCTCAGGCGGCGCAATGGCATGAAGGAGGAGGTTCCGGGCGACGACGTGCAATCGGATGAGGCATTGAAGAGCTATGTACGCAACAACGCCTGGGGCCATCATGCATCGTGCAGCTGCGCGATTGGCGCGGTGTTGAGCAGCGACTTTCGAGTGCACGGGACGGAGGGCCTGCGGGTCGTGGATGCCTCGGTGTTTCCGCGGATACCGGGCACCTTTATCGCGAGCGCCGTCTACATGATTGCGGAAAAGGCTGCGGCTGCGATTCTTGCCGGCCAGTGAGTACCGTGCGCGCCGTTGTGCTCGGAGAGCGGGAACGGAGCGATTCGGCGGAGGGGCAGTCAGAAAGTGGTTGACAAGGTAAATGGGCTAATTCAATAATTGCCCACTATTTCACAGCGGAAATTGCTGGTCGTCTCCTGAGAACGCCGCCCCTGGAGTGTTGGACATGGCTTATGACGTCCCGGGCTTGCTGCAGATGTCCGCTGCCCAACTGGATGCACTCTTCGGCGCGAGCCCGAGCGGAGATATTCCCAATGGCGCGGCGAAGGGTACGGCGATCATCGCGTCGGACACTGCGTACAGTCCGGAGATCGCGGAGTTCATCAGTCTCTTCGTATGGCAGGGGAAAACTTTCGACGCAGCCAAAGGAGTGCTGCGTAATCGGATCCTGCCGCTGGGGCTGAACGCGATCATCGCGACAGTCTACAAGGGCCCCAGCTGGCTGGATCAGAAAGACTGCATCGTACTCGACTATTCCGAGACGTCGCTGGTTGCGCAATGGATCCGCGATGAAATCCGGCTGATTGGGCCGAACTTCTATCTTGGGCGCGTCTACTGGAGCAATAAGCCGCTGATCCATTTCTGCCTCCAGTTCGGCGCAACCGCCGCATAACTTCACAGTTAACTGCTGTACCAGTTACGGAGGCCCATCGACCGCCGGATGATGCCGCAGTCCAACCTATTGGTGAACGCCACGGTGAGACCCGAGCGGCTGGCGGAACTGCGGACGCTGCTGGCAGCGATGAACTACCAGCCGGGGGTGGTCAATCCGGCGAACCCTCTCTTCCCTTTTGGAGCGTTTCCGGAGATTCACTTTGCGCGATTCGTCATCCTTGATGACCGGACCGGAGGCGATATGGCGGCCTATGGGTTGGCGCCGGCGACCTATCCGGTGAGTCTTGCATTCCTCGCCGACTTCGACGGCTCAGCGGATGCGTTTCGCCGCCACGCCGCAGTGCGCGCGGGGGAGGGGTTACGGCAGATTTTCTCCTGCTGCGAGGAGTTCGCCGGCGTAAACGATCTCGCTGCGTGGATGAAGCAGCACGATGCGCCTCCGTCCACCATCTACGGGAACTGGCGCGGTCGCACCGTTGGCCAGGTGCGGGAGGAGGACGCGCTACGACTGGCGCTGGAGGACTGTTTGCAAAGCGGCCGTGCGGCATTTGCCACAATGACTCCGGCGCAGGTTCACGCAGCGCTCTATGCATTCATGCAGAGAGAAGTCCGCGCCGGGCGGCTGACACTGACTCCGTCGCCGCGGACTCCGCTGAACTGGTGGATCAGGAATGCCCTTCATCTGATAGCGGTGCCTTTGGCGCTTCTGGTGCTGTCACCCTTTCTGGTTCTGTACCTGCCGCTCTTTGCCTCGCAGTTGCGCAGCCGCGAGAGGAGCGATCCGGAAATCGCGCCGCGGGTGGAGGCGTGTACATCGCAGCAACTGGCGACGTTGGAGGACCACGATGTTACGAACCAGTTCACCGCGATGGGCTGCGTGAAACCAGGGAGATTTCGGCGCTGGACCCTGGCATTTCTGTTGTGGGTGCTGAACTGGACCACGCGCCACATCTATTTTCGCGGTCAGCTGGCGCGCGTGGGCACTATTCACTTTGCGCGCTGGGTGTTCCTCAACGATAAGCGCCGGCTATTATTTGCAAGTAACTACGACAGCAGCCTCCCCACCTATATGGACGATTTCATTAACAAGGTCGGATGGGGACTCAACCTGGTCTTCAGCAACGGCCTGGGCTATCCAAACACGCGCTGGCTGATTCTGGATGGTTCGAAGGACGAGCAGAAGTTCAAATACTTTCTGCGGCGACACGAGTTGCCGACGGAGGTTTGGTATAAGGCGTATCCTGGCCTGACGGCCTTCGACCTGCACCGAAACACTCTGTTGCGGCAGGGATTGGAAAGGCCGGTTCTGGCCGATGTCGATCTGCGGCGCTGGGTGGCGCTGCTGTGAGGGAGGTTACCGTGCCGCCTTCAGTCGACTTCTCCGATATTCAGGGTCTGGTGCGCTTCGGGTTCGCGAAACTGACCGAAGCTTCGTACCGGCTGCTGGAGATTCGCGATGCGGCAGCGGCGGGCGCGTGGTTAGCACAGGCTCCCGTGACAACGGCGGTGGAGATGACTCCGCCACCCAAGACGGCGCTGCAGGTCGCGTTTACGCGCGAAGGACTGGAAGCGCTGCGAGTTCCTACTGAGATTATCGCTGGGTTTTCGCCCGAGTTTCTGGCCGGCATGGCTGGCGACGACAATCGATCGCGGCGGCTGGGCGATCAGGGAGCGAATGCACCTGGCCGGTGGATCTGGGGTACGAAGGGCGCAGTTCCGCATCTTGTCGTCCTGCTGTTCGCCGAACCGGGGCAACTAACGGGGTGGCAGAGCACTGTCTGCGGGGAGCTATGGGATCGGGCATTCGAAGAGATTGCCGTTCTGTCTACATCGAACCTTAACGGCCGCGAACATTTCGGGTTCATTGACGGAATCAGCCAGCCTGTCCTGGACTGGAAGCTGTTGCGTTCCGTACCCGTGAACGGCAATCAGCTCGACTACGGAAATATGGTGTGTCTCGGGGAGTTTCTGCTCGGCTATCCCAACGAGTATAAGCGCTATACCGATCGTCCGCTGGTCGATTCCCACCTACCGGGTGCGGCTATTCTGCCGGATGCGGCCGATCAGCCGGCAAAGAAAGACCTGGGTCGCAACGGGACCTATCTGGTCATACGCCAGCTTCGCCAGGATGTTCGTTTGTTCTGGCAGTATCTGCACGACGCAGCCGGTGAAGTAAACATGAGCGCAGCCAGCCTTGCGGGAGCCTTTGTGGGCCGCGCTCTTGCCGATGGGGCGCCTTTGGTTCCCAGAAGCCCAGCGACCATTGTGGGCGTGGCCGACTCGGGTAACGAGGCGAAGCGTAGCCAGGACCGAACGCTGAACCAGTTCACTTACGAACTGGACGCGGAGGGCACGGGCTGCCCTTTCGGCGCACACATTCGACGTGCGAATCCGCGAACGGCGGACCTGCCGGGGCACCCGCAGGGTCTGCTGCAACAGGCGGTGCAACTGCTCGGCTTTGGCAACAGAAACCTCCGTGCGGATCTGACCGCTTCAGTGCGTTTCCATCGCATCCTGCGCCGCGGCAGGGAATATGGACCGGCATTATCTCCGGAACAGGCAATGCAGGCGCCGAGTGCAGAGGAGCCGGAACGGGGCCTGCACTTTATCGCGCTCTGCGCGAATATTGAGCGGCAATTCGAGTTTGTGCAGAATGCGTGGATTGCACAGACTAAGTTTAACGGGCTGACGGAAGAGAGCGATCCGCTGCTGGGTAATCGTGATCCGGTTCCGGGCTGTCCTTTCACCAATAGCTTTTCCATGGCGCAGAACGAAGGCGTTCGCAAGCGCCTGATGAAGATTCCCCCCTTTATTACGGTTCGCGGCGGCAGTTATTTCTTTATGCCTGGTCTTCGGGCACTGCACTATCTAAGCCGAGTTAACGGCAACTAAGCAGCGGTTACTCCGATCGCGAGGTACATGGCTGTGAATGAAACGCGTCACCGTTTTTCGTCACTTATCCTGATCGCAGTACTTGTGATCATTGCTGCAGGGGTATTGGTCTACAGCCTGTGGTGGCTGCACCAGCCTCGGCCGGGCCACGTAAAGGACGAAGCGCTGCTCGCGGGACGCGATGCGTCGACCTTTCCGGCTGCGGACGAAGACTATTTCCATGATATGGACGGCGGAATCGACCTCACGGCAGCGGCGCCGGCCGCCGATAAGAAGGCGCTCATCAAAGGCCGCAATACGTGGCTGGTGTGGACGGGTGGCAACGACAGGCTGTGGGACACCCTGATCTATCGGAGCGCCGGGGCTCTCGATTTTCTTAAGGTGCTCTCTTCGCACCCTGCACTACTAAAGGTGAATCCACAGTTCAGCCGCGATCACCGCTGGGAATATTTCGGGCTGGTGAATGACCCGTGTTTCGAGAAGGCGACCGCGCCCGATCCGGACCGGTGGGGACTGTGGCTGGATAAGCGCCGCGTGGATTGCCAGGCTGATCCTTTCGAAAACGAGCACAAATACCCTGGCGTCAAAATCGGAGCGCGCGGGACTGGTGTCAATGGGAAGGACTTTCCGGCTGGCTCTTTCTACGGGTACGAAACGGGGATTGTTGGGATGCGGCTATTTCCAAACCCCAACTTCGACGGGGCGGCTGCGAAGCACTGGGACCCGGAGCGTTATTACAGTGATCCTTCCTATTACAACGATAAGAAGCTGGTGCGGCCGTATAGGGTGGGCATGTCCTGCGGCTTCTGCCATGTGGGGCCGAATCCGTTGAAGCCCCCGGCAGACCCGGACAATCCCAGATGGGAAAACCTGAGCTCCGGGGTTGGGGCGCAATACTTCTGGATCGATCGCATCTTCTACTGGCAGGCCGATCCCTCGAATTTCGTCTGGCAGCTATTCCATACTTCGCGGCCCGGGACTCTGGATACCTCGTTCGTTTCAACCGATAACATCAATAATCCGCGAAGTATGAACGCGCTCTATCTGCTGCAGGAGCGGCTGGACCATGCGCGGCGGTGGGGTAAGGAGGCGCTGACAGGACCGCAACGGAACAATAAGCAGGTTAACGACTACATCAGTGAGGGGCCGCTCACGCGTTACTACGCGCCGCCCGATACGGTGTGGACGCCTCGCGTTCTGAAGGACGGCTCGGATTCTGTAGGGGTGATGGGTGCGCTCAACCGAGTCTTTCTGAACATAGGAACGTTCAGCGAAGAATGGCTGCTGCACTTTAATGCGCTGGTTGGGGGTAAGCCCATCAGTCCCATTCCCATTTCGGTGGCGCGCAGGAACTCGGCTTACTTCGCTGCTACGGAGGCGCAAACGCCGGACATGGCGCTATTCCTGCTCGCCTCAACGGAACCCCATCACCTGCAGGATGCGCCGGGCGGCCCTGAGGAACTGAAGAAAGATGAAGCGCTGGTTCCGCATGGGAAGGATGTATTTGCCGAGCGTTGCGCGCGCTGCCATTCCAGCAAACTGCCCACTCCCCCTCCCGACTCTTCTGCTGTCGCCCTGGATCAGGGCCAGGGCTGCAATGGCAGTCACTACCTGGATTGTTGGAATACGTACTGGGCATGGACGATGACGGACGATTTCAAAGGCAAGATGCGGGCCATTGTCAATGCTGCTGATTTTCTTGACCACAACTATCTTTCCAGCGAATTACGCATCCCGGTTACGTTGCTGCAGACGAACGCATGCAGTCCGCTGGCGACCAATGCGCTGGCCGGAAACATCTGGGATAATTTCTCTTCGCAGTCCTATAAGGATCTGCCTTCGGTCGGAACGATTACCTGGTACCAGCCCTTTACAGGCGAGCGGCGGACGTATGTCATGCCTGCAGGTGGCCGCGGGTATACCCGACCACCCTCGCTGGTCAGCTTGTGGTCGACCGCACCTTATCTACTGAACAACAGCGTGGGCCCCTTCGACCCCGATCCTTCGGTGAAGGGGCGGCTCGATTCCTTTGAGAAATCGATGCATCAGATGCTGTGGCCGGAGACGCGCGACAAGGACGAACTTCTGGGCGATAAGATTCCGGGCAAGATTGACCGTACGACGGAGACCAGTTATCTGCGGATTTCGTACGGCTATCTGCCCGATGCGCTGCAGTCGCTGCGCGGGATTGGCCGCTTCTTCCCGTGGCTGATCGATGACAAGGACAAGATGGTGCAGATCGGGCCGATTCCGAAGGGCACACCGGTTGGGCTTCTGACTAACCTCAATCCACTGAGTGAGAGTACAGATCCGGCGGAGCGCCTGGAGCACGACCGGCAACTGCTCAATTTGATAGTAACTCTTAACGCAGATCTGTTGAAGCTGCCTCCTGGGGCGACAGACGAGCAGGCTAGGCAGGTGTTTGCGAATGCGGTGGAACAGATGCTGAGTCTCAGTAAATGTCCGGACCTGATTGTGAACCGCGGACATTATTTTGGGACGGATCGCTCCCCGGAGCCGGGCCTGAGCGATGACGATAAGAACGCACTGATTGCATTTCTGAAGCGCTTTTGAACGAACCCCTCCCCCGCGCGTATTCAGGCTGAACGCGCTGAAAGACCGCAGGAACGGTCTGGCTCGGCCCGCCGAGGCTGTGCGCAGGTACAGAGCCTTGCTGCCCTTATGACTGGAGAACCGCATGGGAGATTACATCGACGATCTTGCTGCAGCGGCCCTGGCAGGTATACCGGAACCGCTGTGGATGAGCACCGAAGACATTTGTTCCCACGTGCGCAACAAGCCGGCTTCGGCCGAGAATTTGGCTCACGTGCTGCGGGGCAATACGGCGCTGCAGGCTATCCTGGCTTCGCATACCGGATATACACCCAGTAAGTGGCTCCTGATGCGGGAATTTGCCGAGTTAGACGCACGGCGGGCATCCGTGCCGATGGACGGCATCGAGGACGACCCGGACGCATACAAGTGTGCAGCTAAGTCCGGACTGATGGGCCTTTGCCTCTCCGGAGGGGGGATTCGCAGCGCGACGTTCAATCTTGGTATTTTGCAGGGGCTGGCCGAGCTCGGATTACTGCACTGTTTCGATTACCTTTCAAGCGTTTCAGGTGGCGGATATATCCACCAATGGCTTGCGGCGTGGGCCTCGCGCGAGGACTTCCGAACAGTTGCCGAAAAGCTGGTGCCACTGCCGGATGAAAACTGTCCAAAGACGCACCCGGAGCCCTTGCGCTGGCTGCGACGTTACAGCAATTATCTGACCCCGCAGCTGGGTATCTTTAGCGGTGATACCTGGGTAATGGCGGCGACCTGGGTTCGCAATACCCTGCTCAATCAGCTCATTCTGGCTTGCTCCCTGTTAGCCGTTGTATTGATCCCGCATCTGCTGCTCAAGATGCGCCTTCATGCAGGTCCAGCCGCGGCGGTCGCGTTTGGAGTCCTCTTTGCCATGCTGATCGCCGCCTCCTGGTACACGGGGAAAAATCTGAGTCTCTGCGATCTGCACACGGCGAGCCCATCGGGAGTGCTGGGGCAAACCGGGGTCCAGCTGAGCGTGGTGGCACCCATGCTGCTCGCCAGCGTTGTCGCTGCCATGCTGTTTCCCATGTCGGTAACGACCGCGTTCGGACTGCATCTGGCAGCATCCTTTCTTATCGGGTGGCTGCTGCTCATGTTATTCAGCCTTGCTGTAACTTTTGGAGGCGAGGCGATCCTCTGTTATCTGCAGAGCCGGCGCGGCGCGGAAGGGGTGCAAGGCTTTTGGCACTTTTGGAAACATACCCGCAAAAGTAAGGTTATGGCGGTGGCTCTGCCACCACTGGCTTCGTTTGTCATAGCGGCGCTGGTAAGTTCGGGGGCGGGCGCGGCGTGGATTGCGGGCAGCCAGTACCTGCTGGGGCGCCTCTGGCATCTGTCCCCGACGAGCTGGTATCGACTGGTGCTGGTGCTGGGGCCGCCGCTGATCGTTACGGGTGTCCTGCTGTCTTTGGTGCTGCTTACCGGTCTGCTGGGGCGCGCCTACTTTAATGCGAGGAGGGAGTGGCTGGCCCGCCTGTCAGGTTGGGCTGGATTTGCCTCGCTGGCCTGGGCCGTGTTTATCGCGATCACGCTTCTGAGTCATGCCGTACTGGTGTGGTCGATTCCGCACGTGAAGACAGCTACCGGGCTTCTGCTTGGATGGGCTGGAACAACGATCGGCGGCATCTTCGCGGCCAACGGAAAGGGGAGTTCGGGAGCCACAGACGATCAGCCGCCGGCCAGCTCGAAGGTGACCGAAGCGCTCGCGGTGATAGCGCCTTACGTCTTCATCGTCGGACTGCTGATCCTGATATCACTGTTAGCCGAGTTAGTGGCGCTGGGCCACGGCGCGCTGTGGGTAGTGGCGGCAATTGCGATCAGCGCCGGTGTCGCGGTGTTGCTGGCATGGCGGGTCGATGTCAACGAATTCTCCATGCACGCTTTTTACCGTGATCGCCTGGCGCGCTGTTATCTGGGCGCCTCGAACCGATCGCGCCGTCCTAATCCATTTACCGGCTTTGACGACTGGGATACCAAGCTGCCTCTGGACTCGCTGCGGTCGACGCGCGGCTACCAAGGTCCATTTCCGATTTTCTGCGCGGCGCTGAATCTCACGTTCGGCGAGGACCTTGCGTGGCAGGAGCGCAAGGCCGCTTCTTTTGCGTTCACTTCGCTGTATTGCGGCTATGACGTGCCGTGGACGGCGGCAACCGCAAAGCCGGCGGCGCTGCGTTTCAACGGGTTCGTTCGAACCGCCGATTATGCTTATCCGCAGCCGGGGATCCACCTGCCCACGGCGGCGGCAATCTCGGGCGCGGCGGTCAGCCCCAGCATGGGCTATCACAGCAATCCCGCCACAGCGTTTCTGCTCACCGTGTTCAATGTGCGGCTGGGATGGTGGCTGGCGAATCCGCGCAAGCTGACGGAGGGCGGCCGTATGTTACACATGCCGTCCTGGATCCCGGGACGGTCCGGATCGAACTATCCTTCTTCGTCGCCACGGTCCTCTTTGCTGTATCTGATCAGCGAGTTAATGGGGCAGACAGATGATACCCGTCGCTATGTGTATCTGAGCGACGGCGGCCATTTCGATAACATGGGGTTATACGAGTTAGTCCGGCGCCGGTGCCGCTATATCGTGATCTGCGATTCTGAGGCCGATGCGCAGCTGCAGTTTGAGGGGATCGGGATGGCGATTCGCAAGTGCCGCATCGATTTCGGCGCTGAGATCATGCTGGATCTGCGACCACTGGAGCGTTCCGCCGATACGAACAGCAGCAACGCGCACTGCGTGACGGGCTCGATTCGCTATCCGGAGGATGCTCCCGATGCGACGCCCGGGACGGTTGTGTACATCAAGTCGTCGCTGACCGGCGATGAGCCGGCCGATGTACTGAATTACAAGAAGCAGGATGAGTTGTTTCCGCAGCAAAGCACAGCAGACCAGTGGTTTTCTGAGTCGCAGTTTGAGAGTTACCGGCGCCTGGGGCATCACATCGCGATGGCTACATTTGCGCCCGCCGATCCGGTTGCATTTCCCTGCCGGGAGCGCCAGGGACGCGCAGACTATTTCTCGAATCTGAACAAAATATGGTCGGCGATTACGCCGGAGATGAAAGAGTATTCTCCCCAGCATTCACTCCGGTATGGAGAATTGCTGGAGCAGACGCGGATTGACAGTGCCGTATCCGGCCTATTCGATCTGCTTTTCGATCGCGCAGCACAGGGAGTCCGGCATTGGAGGAGCGCGCCTACGGCGGACGAATCGGCGTATGCGGCACGCTTTTGCCTGCGGTTTATCGAGTTTATTTTCACGGTGTATTTGCAGCTTCGCCTCATGTATCCGGAGAATCGGATGCATCCCTTTACGCAAGGCTGGCTGGAGATCTTCCATAGCTGGGGAAAGATCGATGTCATGCAGGATGCCTGGCGACGCTATGGCGCCGGATACACGCGAGGCTTCCAGCTCTTCATGGAGAATCCGGAGGTCGGGTTTCCAAAACTGACAGCAGACGCGAACTGATGCTTCGTCGCAGTTTCCTGGGTCATCCGCACGTCACTGCAGGCCGCCGAATCGCGTTGGGGCGATGCCGCTCTCGTGATGCGCGGCCACAGGGGCGGGTTTGGTGTCGGGGTTCAGCACGCTGCGAATGTAAAAGTGGAAGAACTTGTCAGCGTCCGAATCGAGACATACCTGCGCGTTGGGCTCCCCGGGAGTAACGCGGGTGTAGCCCTTGTCGTCAATCGAGATATGCATGGGCTGAGTAGGGCAGAGAGCCGGATCAATCGTGTAGGCGACGGCCATGGCATCGAAGAGCGTGGGCGTGGGATTCTGTGTCGACGCAGTCCACTCCTCATAGAGTTCCGCCAGGGCATCCGTGGTGCGAGTGTCCTGACTGAAGAGCGTGGTCCGCAGAATTTCCTGTAACTTCAGCTGCGTCGAATCGAGCGGCATCACGTAGAGCGGCACGCCGGAAGTGAAGAGCTTCTTTGAGGAAGGAATATCCATCATTATGTTGTATTCGGGTTCGGGCCCGTGGTCGGGGAGATAGCCGAGGTCGCCATAGCCACGCCGGATGGAGCCGCCCATGATCACAACGCGCTTCAGCTGACGAAAGGCAGCGGGGTCGCGGTCGATGAGCGCGCCGACGTTGCTGAAGGGCGCAATGGAGATCAGGGTGATTTGCCCGGGATTGCGGCGGATGGCGTCGAGTATGAAGTCAATGGCGCTGGGCCAGCCCTGCTTCGGCGCGGGCCATGCCTGAGCCCAACGCGCCTGCGTGAAGGAATTCAATGTACGCGTCTCAGGTCCAGCGGTGACGGGAATCTCGCTGTGGCCGGTCTGCGAGAGCAGGCGAGCTGACAGACGCGCGCGGAGATCCGTATCGCCCCAGGCGGTGGTGACGCCAAGCACCTGCAACTTTGAGCTGGACAAAGCAAGAGCCAGGGCAAAAGCATCGTCGATATCGTCACCGATATCGGTATCGAAGATTACCTTTTGCGGTGGAGCTGAGGAAACATCCTGAGCAACGGCACGCAGTCCGAATCCAGTGCTAATCAGCAGCGCCATCAGTGATGCGCATATATAACCTCTCAACTTCGTCATCAATTTCCCACTCCTGGACGCCGAACCCGATCCGATCCGCAGAGCGGGAGACTACCCGCCACAAGGCGCCGATGAGGAGAGACGCAATCAAGTAGAGGAGGAAGGTGCGGACCGAGAAGCGCTGGCATTAAAAGGTTTCAGCTGCAATGGAATCCTATGAAGCCGGAAGCGTCGTTGTCAATGTGAGGTGTGCAGGGCACACTGCAACGGGAGCGAGCAGTGCGCATTTGTCAGCTGACCCAAGGTCAACTCCATCGTGCTCGTCAGCGCGCATGCAGCGAGGGCATTCCGCTACACGACGAACAACGATTCGTGCTTACGAAGAGGAAGGCTTTTTGTTACGGGGAAGATCGGCGACCGCTCTTCCCGGGGAGGTCTGGCATCAGAAGCTGGCACGCAGGTGGAACTGCAGATAGCGCGCCGGCAACTGATTGACAGAGTGTCCGAAGACACTGGCTGAGCTGTTCAGATCGGAGGTGACGCCGGTGAGATTGACGCGATTGAAGAGATTGGTGACCTCGCCGCGGGCTTCGATCCTCATCTTCTCGCTGAAGAACCACGGGACATCGAAAAACTTCTCAAAGGTAAAATCGAGGTTGTTATAGCCTGGCTGATCGTAGGTATTGCGGCCGAGATTTCCCTCGACACCCAGCGTCGGCGCCGGGAAGGACGATTCGGTGAAGATTCCCTTGAGATATTTCTTGTTACTCACCCCGCTGAGGTGGCGACCGAAGCTGGGAGTGTTGGGGATATCCCAATTATAACCATCAGCGTTGTAGTCGCCACCGGTATTGCCAACGACGTTGCCGTTGGCATCATAGACAGGGGCGAAGGGGGCGGTGCTGTACACGGTGAAAGGCAGACCGGTAGCCAGGACCCAGACGCCGCTGAACTGCCATCCACCCAGGGTGTTGCGCTCGATGACATTGCCGTAGTGATTGGGCACAATCCAGGAGCCGTCAGCAGTGAACTGCTGGTGGATACTGAAATCAGCGCGGCCCCGCTGCGCTTTCCAGTTTTGCGACTGGATGACGGGAGTGGTGGTGGTGATCTGTCCGGAATCGAGCGAACCGGACTGGCTGGTTTCATCGAGCGTCTTGCCGAGGGTATAGATACCGCGCAGGGCGTAGCCATGAGAAAGCCGGCGGGTAGCCACAACGGAGCCGTAGTTCCCTGCGGAGTTGCCATTATCCCAGGCGTAATTGATGCTGCCGAAGTAGGGGTTCAGGCGGGTGAGGGTGCCTTTGTTAACGATCAAATCACCGTTAAACCGGTTGATACTGCCACCGTCGTCGTAGATGGGCAGATGATGGGCCGCGGTGCCGGAGTAATTCAGTTCCACAACGAGATCGCTCTGCACCTGCTGCTGGACGCTGAGGGTCCAGGCCTCAACCTGGGTGAATTTGTAATTGGGTGTGAAACCGCCCATGGTGGCGCGCTGGCCGGTGACGGCGCCGAAGGAATTCAGCGTCACGTTGCTGGTATCGAGCACCGGGCAGTCCTCGTTGTAGCCAGAGGGGGCCGAACAGAGCTGAAAGGTTGGCATGGGCTGGCCGGTGCGGACGTCGATGGATGGCGTGAAGAAATTCGGCAGGTTGGTCGAGGTGATGTCAGTGATATGCAGATATGGTGGCTGGTCGCTGAACAAGCCGAAGCCCGCGCGCACCGCAGTCTTGCCGCTGCCGCGCACATCCCAGGCAAAGCCCAGGCGTGGACTGAAGGCCCAGACATTATGGTCCAGCACGTGAGGGCTTCCCAGCGTGACGGCCTTGCCGCCGGCAATCTGCTGATCCAGCGTCGTGCCCGAATCGAAAACGAAGTTGGTGGCCGCAGGGCTGAGAATGCTAAAGAGGTGGTTCATCTGGTCGTAACGAAGCCCGGCGTTCACTGTGAGGCGGGACGCGGCCTTCCAGTCATCCTGCAGGTAATAGCCCTGATAGAACTCACGATAGATACGCTTGTAGGGCGCCTCGGTGTGGGTGGTCAGGTTCACCGGCGTGGCTGATTCGGAGTAAGGCTTCGCTCTGAACAAAGTCGAGGAGGTTCTGGAAATTGTAAGTGGGGCGGTCAAAGGCACTGCTCTGGTTATCGACTTCGCGGATGTTATACATATCCGTGCCGAACTTAAGGGTGTGCGTCTTCAGGGTGGCGGTCATCACATCGTGCCACCCATAGGTGGACTGGATGAAGTTACCGGCGCCCCAGTTCGAGAAGCCGTTCAGCGAATTGACGTTGATATAGGGGATTTCCTCGAGGTTGGCCGGCTCGTTGGCGCCCTGAGGCCGAATCATGTCCGCGCCCGCTTCGTTGAGGAGGCGGGGTGAGAAGGTGTGGGTCCAGTTGAGTTGACGAAGTCGGAGGAGTTGGCCTGGGGAATGTTCAGCGCGGGGCGGCCGATGTTGCTGACGGCCGGTATCGTAGGTGCGCATGGCATCCACATAAATGCGGTCGCGATGCTGGTCAGATAGTCGTCGACGCGGAAGCTCCACTGGTAGCCGTTCTTCGGGGCCGAGAAGCTGATGTTCGACGGTGCCCACGGCATTCAGACTAGCCCGGGAATGCCGGCCGGCGGCGCGTAATAGCCGGGGACGGTGCGATTCCAGCTGGCTGACAGTCAGGAACCCGGTGGTGGGGAAGCTGAGCGGCGGGGCTTCGAGCAGGATCTGGGCTCCGAGGCTGTTGGGCAGATTGGCTTTCGCCCAGTTATCGAAGTCCTGCGTCTCGAAAGTGCCCTGATAGGACGTTCGTGATGGCTGGAACGAAGCACGTCGATGGCTCCGAACCAGAAGAGCTTGTTCTTAATGGCCGGACCCGCCGATGGTGGCGCCGACCTCATTCCGGGTAAAGGGCGAGACAGCGGTCTGGAATTCGGTGCGGGCACTCAGGTTGTTATTGCAGGAAGAAGTAGTCGAAGGTTCCGTGGATGTTGTTGGTGCCGGAACGGGTGTAGACGTCGACGATCGCGCCGCCGTTTCTTCCTTTCTCCGCGTCGAAGGAGTTGGTCTCGATATTGATGGACTGCACGATCTCAGGGTTCGGCGAGATCGAGGTGGAACCGCCACGCGAAGGGGTATTGGTAAAGGCGTCGTCGATCATGTAGCCGTTCTCTTCCTGACGGAGACCGGCGGCATTGATGTTGATCGAATATTCGTTGGTGTAATTGTCGCCGGACGTGACGGCGGTGCCGGTAACGCCGGGAGTGATGGACACCAGCGAATAGACGTTCTGACCAGGCAGCGGCACCTGCTCCACGGTGTTCTCGCCGATGATCGCTCCGGTGGAGGGAGTGGTGAGGTCGACGGATTCCTGGCTGGCCGATACCGTGACGTTGGTGGCCACGGAGCCGACCTGCAGGACAGGCGCAAGGGTGCGCATCTCGGCAACCTGGAGATCCAGCCCGGACTGCTGCCAGGTTTCGAATCCGGATGCCTGCACCGCAACGGTATAGTTGGAGGCGCCAACGCTGTCGATGCGGAAGAAACCATCCTGATTGCTGGTCGTCGTTTTGGTGACACCGAGACGGTTATCGGTAACAGTGACTTTTGCGTTGGCCACCACAGCTCCGGAAGCGTCGTGGACGGTGCCTTCAATACCGCTGGAGTATTGGGCAAACGCCGTTATCCCGCTGCAGCAAAGGGCAAACAGCAGCAGGTGCGCGATCCTCGCGAAGATTCTCATCTCCTTACCTCCCAAACCAGTACTGCATTCGGCGCCCTGACGGCGGGGCGCTCGATTTTCAGGTAACGTTTACTGCTGCCGTGGCTGCGTCTCGGTTCCAGGAACGGGCAGGCGGCGAATCCTGTTTATTGGGTTCGCGCAAAACCTAAAGATCCGGAAGGGAGAGCGCAAGTAATGGACGGTTAAATACGGTACGATACCTGGGCGGCACGCCACCGGATGGGTTTGATCACCAGATAACTATTTCTTTTGCAATGAGATAGAACCACGCTTCATGAGCCGCGCTTTTTGCCTGAAGCGAATGGTGTCAACGCAACGGGGATTTTGCTATAGTGGCGGGCGACCGAGGCCTGGATGGGAACTCCCCTGAACGTGACGGAGCATCGGGCTTCCCCGGCGGAAAACGGCGAAGCCAGAGCAGTGATTCTGCGGGAATTGGAGAAGATTCTTGACAGCGCTCCCTTCCGGGCAAGCTCGCGGCGCAAGGACTTCCTCTCGTATGTTGTACATCACAGCCTGGAGGGGCGGCATGAACTGCTGAAAGAGCGCATTATCGGCACTGAGGTCTTCCACCGGGACGCTGATTACGCGACGGGTGACGACCCGGTTGTGCGGGTACAGGCGGGGGAAGTACGGAGACGGCTGGAGCAGTATTACCACTCTGTGCCGGCCGATGTGCCGGTTCGCATCGAGATTCCACTGGGGTCGTATGGCCCTGTCTTTCATTGGGGGGAGGCAGCAGCCCATGGAACGCAACGGGCGGATCTGTTGCCACCAACGACCGGGGTTCCCGTTGAACCAATCCCTCCGGCCGCAAGCGCGCCAGCCCGGCGAAAGTGGCCGTGGGTCGCGGCCGCCATTGTGCCGATTGTGGCGGGGATGGTGATCGGCGTCGTTAGCATGCGGCGGAGCCACAAGCCACCACCGACCCCGCTGGAGGTGTTCTGGGCGCCGATCTTCAAGACAGCACAGCCCGTCATTATTTGTCTGGCCAAGCCGGTGGTTTATCGACCATCGGTGGAGATTTATGAGCGCTACACCCGGACCCACCCAGGCACCTTTAAGACAGAGGCGGAGCGGGACAATGAAGTGCTGCCTCTGGACCCCTCGGAACGGCTGACCTGGGGAGATATGGAGGTGTATCCCGGCTACGGTGTGGCGAGCGGGGACGTGTACGCGGCGGTACAGATCTCGAATCTGATGGTGCGGATGGATAAGCCGAGCCAGGTGCGGATCGGTAACAGTTATTCGTTTGAGGACCTGCGCACTTCTCCGGCGGTGGTGCTGGGGGCGTTCAATAATCGATGGACGATGCAGATGACATCGAACCTGCACTTTGCGCTGCTGTTCAACGTGGGAGTGCAGGAGCAGACGAATGCGGGCCGACTGTGGTCGTCGCAATACGATCCGCGTCATGGATATTCCGCAGATTACGGGGTAGTGACGAGGCTGCTGGATGCGAAGACGGGGCAATTCTTCATCTCCGCGGCAGGGATTGGATCGCCAGGAACGCAGGCAGCCGGGGAGTTGATAGCGAACGGCGATTATCTGGAGCAGGCGCTGCGCAAGGCTCCGCCGGACTGGAGCACGAAGAACCTGCAGATTGTGGTGCAGACGAACGTGATCGACGCGATTCCTGGACCGCCGCATGTGGTGGCCAGCTATTACTGGTGAGGAACGCCCCAATGGAACATCCGAACGACAGGGATGCGTGACGCGGGGCAAACCGGGTCCGCGACAATCCGCTTGCGAAGGAAACCGTACTCGCGCAATATGACTGTTACTGCTCCTTGAGGCCATCAGCGGGACCATGCATACAGGACGGCGCGGATTTCTGCAGTTATCCCTGGCGGCCCTGGCGGGTTCCGTTACGCTGCAGTCGCAGACCCAGGCCCGGCAAACCGGCGGCATGGGCGGGCGCATCGCTCCGGCGCAGGCGCGGCCGAAGCAATCGGGGCGACCCTTCGAAGCGCATTTCGAGGATGTGGCGGCTGCGGCCGGACTGGTGGCTCCGGTGATTTACGGTGGCCTCGATCACAAGGAATACATCATTGAAGCCAACGGGTGCGGCTGCGCATTCATCGACTACGACAACGATGGGTGGATGGATATCTTCCTGCTGAGCGGCACACGGCTGGAAGGCGCTCCGCCGGGCGCAACCAATCGCCTGTATAAGAACAATCGCGACGGCACCTTCACCGATGTTACGAAGCAGGCTGGGCTGGAAGCGGTGGGATGGGCCAACGGCGTCTGCGTTGGGGACTACGACAACGATGGCTATGACGATCTGTTCTGCACGTACTTTGGGCAGAATAAGTTGTACAGGAATTTAGGGAACGGGACCTTTAAGGATGTAACCCGGGAAGCGGGCCTGCTGAATGCAGAGACGCGATGGGGAGCGGGATGCTCCTTTGTCGACTACAACCGAGACGGGCATCTGGATCTGTTTGTCTCCAACTATCTGGTGTTTGATTTTGAGCATGTGCCGCGTCCGGGGTCGGGTGTGAACTGCAACTGGAAAGGGATTCCGGTCAACTGCGGGCCACGCGGACTTCCCTTTGGGCGGCATTCGCTCTACCGCAACAATGGCGATGGGACATTTACCGATGTAAGCGCGGAGGCGGAGATTGCGAAGCCGTGGCCGAGTTATGGCATGACGGTGGTGGCCGCGGATTTCAATGAGGACGGCTGGCCGGACATTTACGTTGCGTGCGACTCGACGCCCAGTCTGCTGTTCATGAATCAGAAGGATGGGACGTTTAAGGAAGAAGGAATCCAGCGCGGCGTGGCCCTGAGCAACGATGGCGGCGAAGAAGCAGGCATGGGGGTGGGGATCGGCGACTACGATCGGGACGGTCATCTGGATATCTTCAAGACGCACTTTGCCGAGGATACCGACGTGCTGTACCACAACGATGGGACGGGTAACTTCGACGACCGCACGCTACAGGCGAAGCTCGGCGTCGAGGTTCGCTTTGCCAGCTGGGGGACCGGGATCGTGGACCTGGATAACGATGGATGGCCGGATATCTTCTTTGTTACCGGCAGCGTATATCCCGAAGTCGAAAAATTGCTCCCGGAGAACCCGAATAAGTCGCCGCGCATTTTATTTCGCAACTTAGGCAACGGCACCTTTGAGGAGATTGCCGATGCGGGGTCGGGCATGACCACACCGCACTCCAGCCGCGGCTGCGCCTTCGGCGATTTCGACAACGACGGGGACCTTGACGTTCTGATCCTGAATATGAATGAGCCGCCTTCCCTGCTCCGCAACGATCTGCACGGAACACATCACTGGCTGAAGGTAAAGCTGGTCGGGAGCAAATCGAATCGCAGCGCCATAGGAGCGCGGGTGCTGGCTCGCTATGGCGGCCGGACGCAGGCGCAGGAGGTTCTGAGCCAGTCGAGCTATTATTCGTGCAACGATTCGCGGGTGCATTTCGGCCTTGGCGATGCAACGACGGTGGACCTCACGATTCACTGGCCGAACGGGCTCACGGAGGAGTATCGCAACGTCGGCTGCGATAAGTTAGTCACCATTCAGGAAGGACATGGCATGATTCCTAACCGAGGCTGGAGCCGCAGTTGAGCTTTCGCGCTGCGGTTTATGGCTACGCTCTGCTTGTTTTGCTGAGCGGAGGAGCTGGCCTGCAGGCCCAGACCTCGATAGGCTCCATCGAAGCGCTGATTCGCTCCCGCGATTACGGCCAGGCGCTGGCGGCGACGCAAACTGCGCTGCAGAACTCGCCACGAGATTACCGGCTCTGGACACTGGAAGGGATTGTTCTCTCGCTGACAGGCAAGACCGGGGAGGCATCGAAGGCTTTTCAGACAGCGCTGCACATTGCTCCGGATGACCCTGCGGCGCTGCGCGGCGAGGCGCAGATTCTGTATCAGAGCGGCGACAAGGCTGCTATCCCACTGCTGGAGCGGATCCTGAAGACGAATGCCGGGGATGCGACGGCGCACGAGATGCTCGCAACGCTGGAGGAGCGCCGGGGTAATTGTGCGGCGGCCGTCGATCAGTTCGCCCTGGCGGGCAATGCCCTTGCGCCACATGCCCGCTCGCTGGAAGGTTATGGCGACTGCCTGATCCAGATCCACCAGCCGGAGAAAGCGATTCCCGTCTTCCGGCAACTTACTCAGTTGCTGCCTCAGCAGGGTTATCCGCAATACGATCTGGCCGTGGCGCTGGTGGAAAGCAAGAAGGACGAGGATGCACTGCAGATCCTGGAGCCGATGCTGGCGGCAGACAAACCGGACCCGGATGTTATGAGCCTGGCGTCGGATGCGTATGAGGCAACCGGCAATACTCCGAAAGCTGTGGCAGTGCTGCGGCAGGCGATTGTCATCAATCCCGATAACTCGGGCTACTATCTGGCATTTGCCGCGTTGTGCATGAATCACGAGTCTTTTCAGGTGGGTGTGGATATGCTGGACATCGGGATTCGGCATATCTCCGGCGATCCGTCGCTGTATATCTCGCGAGGGCTGCTGTACGCGCAGATGGCGCAGTTCGATAAGGCTGAAGCCGATTTCAGGACAGCGGAAAAGCTGGAACCAGCGCAGAGCCTGAGTTCCTTTGCCATTGACCTGACCGACCTGCAGCGGAATAAGTCCGATGTGGCGTTGTCGGATATTCGGGCCCAGCTCAAAGTTCATCCGCAGAGCCCGCTGCTGAATTACTTGCTGGCCAAGCTGCTGTGGAGCGAGGGCAATGGAAGCGACAGCGCCGCTTCCGCCGAGGCGCTCCGCCACGCGCTGCTGGCTATCCGGTACAAGCCGGATATGACCGAGGCTCACGATTTGCTGGCGAATATCTACGTGGCAGCCGGCCACTATGACCTTGGCGTCGAGCAGTGCCATGTGGCGCTGCAACTGGATCCCGCGGACCAGACCGCAATCTACCACCTGATTGTGGCGCTGCGCCACAGCGGGCAACACAGTGAAGAGATCGCGACGCTGGTCAAGCGGCTCTCCGCCCTGCAGCAGACCTCGCTGCAGCAGGAGACGGACCGGAAGCGATTCAGCCTGGTGGAAGAGAAGGCGGCGGCGCATTGAGTGAGGCGTAAGTCGTTCGCATAAGGCGTAGGTCAGGGAGAAAGGCTGCAGGCAACTCTGGGCGCGATTTTTACATCGATTTTTGCCATTGCCGACTCTCCTTTTGATGAACCTTAGAATGGTTGAGCTATCGGCTTGGCCGGTTGTCGTACCTGAGCGTGGTCGAGGTGTATGTGAAACCCAAAACGGTGAGGGGCAATCGTCAGGTCGCCAAGGCCATGCCTGGCGTCGAGGGTGAGCTCCCGGAGACGCTTTTAACCCCACCATCGGCCAGCCTGTTTACGGGAGGCGGCGAGGTCGGTGGCCTGATGGACGAGGTGGACTGGGGAGGGACTCCGCTGGGCCCGGTAGCGGCGTGGCCGCAGAGCCTGAAGACGGTCGTGCGCATGCTGCTGACGTCGCGGTACGCGATGTGGATGGGCTGGGGGCCGGATCTGACGTTCCTCTACAACGACACCTACGGCCGGGTGACGCTGGGCAAGAAGCACCCCTGGGCGCTGAGCAAACCGGCTCGCGAGGTCTGGCGCGAGATCTGGGAGGACATCGGGCCGCGCATTCAGCACGTGCTGGACGGGGGCAAAGCCACCTGGGACGAAGCGCTGCTGCTCTTTCTGGAGCGCAGCGGTTATCGCGAGGAGACCTATCACACCTTCTCCTACAGCCCGCTCAGCGGAGACGACGGGCGGGTGATGGGGATGTTGTGCGTGGTCACCGAAGAGACGGAGCGGGTGATCGGGGAACGCCGGCTGAGCCTGCTGCGCGCGCTGGCTTCGGCGCTGGGGCGGGCGATCATCGAAGATGAGGTACTGCCGGCGATCGAATCGAGCCTGAACCAGAACCAGAAAGATCTGCCCTTCAGCCTGACGTATCTGCTGGACGGGAGCGGCCAGGCGCGGCTTGCATGCTGCAGTGGAATCGAGCGCGGCCATCGGGCAGCCCCGGAGGAGATTCAGGCAGACAGCGCCGGCTCGGGATGGCCGGTGGCGGAGCTGCTGGCGCGGAAGTCGCTGCTGATGGTGGAGGACCTGGAGCAGCGATTCGGCAAGCTGCCCAGCGGGGCGTGGGACATTGCGCCGAACCAGGCGGTGCTGATTCCTCTGCAACGGCAGGGACAGGATGTGGCGGCTGGGTTCTTCATCGCCGGGCTGAATCCTTATCGGCAGTTCGATGGCGAATGCGCGGGGTTTCTGGAGCTGATCGCGGGCCAGATCGCAGCGGCGCTGGCCAACGCCCATGCGTACGAACAGGAACGACGCCGCGCCGAGTCACTGACTGAGCTGGACCGCGCCAAGACGATCTTTTTCAGCAACGTCAGCCACGAATTCCGCACGCCGCTGACGCTGATGCTGGGCCCGCTCGAAGACATTCTGAACAGCCCGGGCCGCTGGCTTCCCGGCGACGAACTGCAGCAGATCGATACGGTGCACCGCAACGGGCTGCGCCTGCTGAAACTGGTGAACACGCTGCTGGATTTTTCGCGCATCGAGGCGGGGCGCATTCAGGCGCTGTACCGGCCGGTGGATCTCGCCGCGCGCACGGCGGAGCTGGCCAGCGTTTTTCAGTCGGCGATGGACCGGGCTGGGCTCGAGTACAAAATTCACTGCGAACCGCTGCCGGAGCCGGTCTATGTGGATCTCGATATGTGGGAGAAGATTGTCCTGAACCTTCTCTCCAATGCCTTCAAGTTCACCCTGCAGGGGCGCGTGGAGCTGACCCTGCAGCCGAAAGAGGGTGCGGTCGAGCTGTGCGTTTGCGACACCGGCACGGGCATTCCGGAGGCGGAACTGCCGCGCATCTTCGAGCGCTTTCATCGGATCGAAGGAGCCACCGGCCGCACGCACGAAGGCACCGGGATCGGGCTCGCCCTGGTGGATGAGCTGGTTCGTTTGCACGGCGGGACGGTGCGGGTCAGGAGCCACGCGGGCCAGGGCACAACCTTTACGATCCGCATCCCTTTCGGCTCCGCTCATCTTTCCAGCGATCGGATCGCCGCCGACAACAGCCTGCCGAATAACACTATGGGCGCGGCACCCTTTGTGCAGGAAGCTCTGCGCTGGCTGCCCGGCGCCCACGGCGAAGAGCAGCTGATCAAAGACCTGGCCAATGAGAGCCTGACCGAGCTGCTCTCGGATCAGCGCGTAGCAGCAGCCGGGAAGCGTCCACGTGTGCTGCTCGCCGACGACAACCGGGACATGCGCGAATATGTGCAGCGACTGCTGGGGCGGCGCTACGACGTGGTCGCTGTATCGGATGGTGAAGAGGCATTCGCCGGCGCGGTCCGGAACCCGCCCGATCTGGTGCTGACGGACGTGATGATGCCGCGCATGGACGGATTTGCGCTGCTGCGCGCGCTGCGCTCTCATCCGGCGACAGCCGCGGTTCCGGTCATCATTCTGTCGGCGCGCGCCGGAGAAGAGGCCGAATCGGCGGGTCTGGAAGCGGGAGCCGACGATTACCTCGTGAAGCCGTTCACCGCCCGGGAGCTGCTGGCGCGGGTGGGCTCGCACATTTCCATGCACCAGATGCGCCTGGAACTGACGGCGAAGGAGCATGAGCTGCGCACCAAGGCGGAAAGGGCGGAGGGCCAGTATCGCGCGATCCTGGAGAGCATTTCCGAGGGCTTTCTCTTCGTGGACCGGTCGTGGCGGATTCGCTATGCGAACCAGCAGGCGGCGGAGATCGGCGTGCTCGAGCTGCCGACTATTGTGGGGCGTAATTTATGGGAGGTCTTTCCCGGCATCCAGCGCTCCAGTTTCGCGAAGGCTTTTCGCGAGGCTATGGAGAGCGGCCAGATCGCACGCGTGGAGGATCACTATGCGCCGTCGAACCGGTGGATTCACGCCAATGCCTACCCATCGGGCGAAGGCCTGTCGATCTTCGCGCAGGATGTGACGGAGCGGCGCATCCAACAGGAGAAACTGCTGCTGTCAGAGAAGCTGGCGGCGACCGGCCGGCTGGCCGCTACTATCGCGCACGAGATCAACAACCCCCTGGAATCGGTACTGAATCTTATTTATCTGGCGCGGACGACGAACGCGCCCATCGAGAAGGTGCGCGAGTATCTGTCGACTGCGGAGAAAGAGCTGACGCGGGTATCACACATCGCCCGGCACACGCTGGGCTTCTATCGCGAGACGTCGGTGGCGTCGAATATCGACATGCCCGCTCTGATCGAAGAAGTGCTGACGGTGTACGACAGCCGTCTGCGGGCCGCAGGTGTCGAGGTTCGGAAGGAGATTTCCATCGTTCCCGCGGTGCGCGCGCTGCGCGGCGAACTGCACCAGGTATTCTCGAACCTGGTTTCGAACGCGATTGATGCGATGCGCGAGGGGGGCACGCTGAAAATCAGCATCCGGGAAGCCGGGGACAGCTTCGGGCGGGGCGTGCTGGTGGCGGTGGAGGATACCGGGGAAGGCATACCGGCAGCCAATCTGCCCCGGCTGTTCGAGCCCTTTTTTACGACCAAGCTGAACGCCGGGACGGGCCTGGGGTTGTGGGTGGTTCGACAATTCGTGGCCTCGTGGGGCGGCACGATCAGCGTGAACAGCAGCAGCGAAGCGGACAACCATGGCACGACCTTCACCATTGTTCTGCCGCTGGTGTCGATGGCAGAGAAGCAGGCCGGGAACCTGTCAGCTCCCGTGATGTGATTGTTGAGGAGGAAAGTTGTTCAATCACCTTGATTTCCTGCCGTCCGATCTTCCCCCGATACCCTTTGCGCCGATAGCGGATGGCGCCGCGACCAGGCCGGGGCGTAGCCGTCAGCGGGTTCTGGTCGTCGACGACGAGACACTGATCGCCAGCACGGTGGCCACCATTCTGAACGAGAATGGGTTCGAAGCAGTCGCCGCCTTCAATGGGGAAGAAGCCCTGGAAAGGGCGCGCAGCTTCCGACCGGATATCCTGCTCAGCGATGTATTCATGCCGAAGATGTCGGGCGTTGAACTCGGCATACAACTGCAAAAGGAGTTGCCGGACGCCCGCATCCTGCTCTTTTCCGGACAGGCAGCCACCATGGACCTGATGCGGAAGGCGGAAGCCGACGGTTATTACTTTGAGCTCTTCCCCAAGCCGATTCATCCGGATGAACTGATCACGCGGCTGAAGGATTTGTAGATCTCCGTCTGGAAAACTTTGCCACCCAACCTGAGCACCCCACGCATAGATACGCATGTTGGCGATCCGCTGATTGCGGGAGCGGCGCTAATTCGTTTTCACAGATACTGAGTCCGGAAGACCAATCGTTCCGAGCAGCCATTCATCGGTGAGTTGGCTGCGTCGGGATCCTGGCTTCGGTCCAGACCATCTGTGAGAACGGTCTAATCTGAACACATGCGCGCTGCAGTCCTGCATCACACCGCACCCATCGCCGATCGGCCGCTAGCGATCGAGCAAGTCCCCATTCCCGAGCCCGGTGCGGGCGAAGTTTTACTCAAGGTGGAGGCCTGCGGCGTTTGCCGCACCGATCTGCATATTACGGCGGGAGAACTACCGCCGCTGCGGGGCGCGGTGACGCCGGGGCATCAGATCGTGGGACGCGTGGAGAAGCTGGGCGCCGGCGCGGCTTCGGTCCGGGTCGGTGAGCGAGTTGGAGTTTCCTGGCTGGGCGGGACCGACGGCACCTGTGCGCTCTGCCGCAAGGGGCGCGAGAACCTGTGCGACCACCCCACCTATACGGGCTATTCGGTGAACGGAGGGTATGCCGAGTACGCGGTGGCACGCGCGGATTTTCTCATCCCGCTGCCGGAGGAGGCGGCCGCGACCGATCTGGCTCCCCTGCTGTGCGCCGGGATTATCGGGTTCCGCAGCCTGCGGGTAGCTGAGGCCGCCCCCGGCGACCGCGTTGGATTGTTCGGCTTTGGAGCTTCGGCGCATCTGGCTATCGAAGTTCTGCAGTCATGGAATTGCGAGGTGTATGTTTCAACGCGCGGCGCCTCGCATCAACAACTGGCGCGGGCGCGGGGCGCAACGTGGGTGGGCGACGCCACCGAGCTGCCGCCGGTGCTGCTGGACTGCGCCGTCACCTTTGCGCCCAGCGGCGACGTGGTTCTTGCGGCTCTGGCCTCACTGCGCAAGGGCGGCATCGTGGCGATTAACGCGATTCATCTCGACCGCATGCCGCAGTTCGACTACGACAAACTGCTGTGGGGCGAACGCCAAATACGCAGCGTGGCCAATATGACGCGTGAGGATGGGCGCGACTTCGTGGCCCTGGCAGCGAGGATCAGGATTCGGCCGCAGACGACATCCTTCGGCCTCGAGGCGGTGAACGAGGCGCTGCTGGCCGTGGCAAACGATGCAATTGATGGAGCCGCGGTGGTGGTTTCCTAAATTGCTTCGTCAATTTTTTCCTAATTTGTAACCAGCGCCAGCAGGAATCCGTCGTAGCCTTTGCTGGCAACGGTCTGGATGGCGGTGGCGGTGACGCGCGGTTCGGCGGCGACGGCTTTGATGAAGCGCTGCACTCCCTGCACCAGCGGATCGCTGCACGCGGGATCCGCGATTTGGCCGTCGCGAATAACATTGTCGGCGAGGATTGCGGTGCCGGGACGGGAGAGGCGCAGCGCCCATTCGAAATAGGCGGGGTAATTGTCCTTGTCTGCGTCGATGAAGATGAAGTCAAAGGGCTCTAGACCTTCGGCGGCGATCTGCGGCAGGGTTTCGAGAGCAGGACCCTGACGCTGTTCGACGAGGGCGGCGAGACCGGCACGCTCCAGATTGGCGCGTGCGATCTCGCAGTGTTTCGGATCGAATTCGAGGGTCACGAGGTGGCCCTGGGGCGGCAGGGCGCGGGCCAGCCAGATGGTGCTATAGCCGCCGAGGGTGCCGATTTCGAGGATATTGCGGGCACGCTGCATGCGGGCCAAAAGATACAGCAGTTTGCCCTGCAGAGACGTCACCGCAATCTCAGGCAGGCCGGCAGCGTTGCTGGCGGCGACAGCCGCATCGAGCGCCGGATCGGGCGGGATCAACAGCCCGGCAAGATAATCATCGACCGCAGTCCACAGCTTTTCGGACAAGAGAGGCTCCTCGGGTTGAAGATGCAACCAGTCTGATCATAGCCAGCCGGAGAGGATGTGTGCGAATACAGGTTGACACTCCTGTCCGCCAATCTCAGGATGTAGATATGGAAGTGAATCTGAGCCCGGAGTTAAACGCCCAACTCCAGCAATGGACTGCCAGGACCGGGCGAGAGGCCGGGGAATTGATTGCCGACGCGATGGCTGGATATCTGGAAGCGTTGAGCCAGACCCGCGAGATGCTGGATAGCCGTTATGACAGCATTCGCAACGGCGAGGTGACTCTGATCGAGGGAGAAGAAGCATTCGCGCGCCTGAAGGCGAATGCGGACGCACAGCGCCGCCGTGCATGACCGGCTACGCACTTCATCCGGATGCGTTCGCGGACCTCGAGGAGATTGGTGAGTTCATCGCGCAGGACAATCCCGACGCTGCCGAAAGGATCATCGCGGAGATATTCGAGGAGTTTCGATCTCTTGCCCGATTCCCTGATTCAGGCCATGTTCGTCAGGATCTGACGTCCCGCGCTGTGCGATTCAGCATCGTTCGCGAGTACCTGATCGCGTACGCACCCGAGCAGCCCATCTGGATCCTCGGCGTGCTGCATGGCGCCGCAATCCCCGTCTGATGGCTGCCGTCCTCAGCAAGCGAGGGTAGAGCCGGCGCCGTGGTCCACGCGAGCCGCCTCGCCGCCTAGGCCGACACCAGCTCTGAAAAATCGGCGATCCTGGAGAAGGCGCGCAGCACCTCTGCGATGAGAGCCAGGCGGTTGGTGCGCACTGCGACGTCGTCGGTCATCACCATGACTTTGTCAAAGAAGAGGTCTACATGGGGACGCAGCGTGGCAATGGTCTCGAGCGCTCGGAGATATTCTCTGCGGCTGCGCAGATCTTCTACAACCGGGGCCAGATGCATCGCCGCCTCACGCAGGGAACGCTCTTCCGGATCGCGCAGCAAGCCGGGGCTGGCGGGACCGGTGTCGGGGCCGGAGATTCCCTTCTCCGCGGCCTGGCGGAGGATGTTCTTAATGCGTTTGAAGGCGGCCGAAATGGCGGCCAGATCTTCGGAGCCGCGCACAGCGGTGAGCGCTTCGGCACGCGCAATGGCGTCGCGCACATCGTCGGCACCCGCGGCGAGCACGGCATTCACGACATCGTAGGCGAAGCCGCGGACCTCGCGCAGCCAGAACTCCATGCGCTCGCAGAAGAAGGCGCGCAGCTTTTCCCGGGATGCGGGGCTGAGCTGCGGCTCGACCGACTCCAGCAAATCGGAAACGGAGAGAGGTAGTCCGGACTCGGCCAGGATCTTCACAATCGCGTTGGCCGCACGGCGAAGCGCAAAGGGGTCCTTCGAACCGGTGGGCTCAAGACCGATGCCGAACATCGCGGCGATGGTCTGGATGCGGTCGGCGAGGCCGAGCAGCTGGCCTTCGACGGAGGGCGGAATGGAATCTTCGACGGCAGCCGGAGAATACTGCCAGTAAATGGCCTGTGCCACGGTCTCGCCCAGCCCCTGGGCGCGGGCGTAGAGGCCGCCGATGATGCCCTGCAGTTCGGTGAACTCCTTGACCAGCTCGGTGGTCAGATCGGTTTTGGCGAGACGTACGGCCTGAAGGAGCCTTTGACGATCGAGAGCGGTTCCGCGCTGTTCGAGCAGTGCAGCCAGATTTTCCGCGGTGCGCAGGTTGGCCTGAGTCTTGTCGGCGTAGCTGCCCAGCTCCTTGTGGAAGGTCACCGACTCCAGCATCTCGACGCGAGCTTCCAGCGGCGTCTTCTGATCGACATTCCAGAAGAAGCGCGCATCGTTAAAGCGCGCCCGGAGCACGCGCTCGTTGCCGTGGCGGATGACTTCAATGCCGGTTTCTTCGGGATGGGTGTTGAGGACGGCGAGGAAATAAGGTTCGAGGCGCCCATCTGTGCTTTCGACAGCGAAGTATTTTTGATGATCGCGCATGACCGTGACCAGCACCTCTTCGGGCAACTGGAGGTATTCACGATCGAAGCTGCCCAGCACGACGGAGGGCCACTCCGTCAGGTGGGTTACGGTTTCGACCAGGGCCGCATCCTCGCGCCAGCGTGCACGGGGGATGCTGCGGGTTTCCTGATCGAGCGCCTTGCGGATGCGATGGCGGCGGAGATTCACGTCAGCGGTGACCCTGGCCGATTCGAGCGCGCCGAGGTAGTCGTCGGGGTGATCGACGGCAACGGGGGCATCGCCATAGAGGATCCGGTGACCGTAGGTGCGGTTCGCGGCCTGAACTCCGGCGAATTCGACGGGGAGGATGGTGTGGTCGAGCAGGGCCACGATCCATCGCACCGGGCGGACAAAGCGCTCCGGCTTCCCAGAGCGCCAGTACATATTTTTGGGCCAGTAGAGACCGGCCAGTTCGGCAGCCAGCAGTTCGCCCAGCACGACGGAGGCGTCGCGTCCGCGATGGACGGCGGTGGCAGCCACGTAATCGCCTTTAGGGGTGGTAACTTTGCGGAGAGCACTGACCTCGACGCCGGCTTTGCGGGCAAAGGCCTGGGCAGCGGGAGTGGGTTTGTCGTCCTTAAAGGCTATGTTCCAGGAGGGTCCGGTCATTTCCTGCTGGGCGTCGGGCTGGCGGGGCAGGACACCCTCCACCTGAACGGCCAGGCGGCGCGGCGTGGAGTAGCTGTGAACCTCGGGCTCGAGGGCGAGGAGCCGCTCGCGACGCAGTAGGTCCAGCACACGGTTGCGCAGCTCCGTCTCGGCAGCGGCAATCATGCGGGCGGGAATTTCTTCAAGTCCTGCTTCAAAAAGTAGGGTTGACATGTTGATTTTTCAGGCTCCCAGCCCACGGCGCTGGGCTGCATACGCCCTGGCGACGCCCACCACCATATTGCGGATACGGGCCATGACGGCGACCCGTTCGGTGACCGAAATGGCGCCTCGGGCGTCGAGGAGGTTGAACAGGTGAGAGCATTTCAGGCATAACTCGTAAGCGCCCAGCAGCGGAAAGCGCCGCAGGGCGATGCGCAGATCTTCTTCAGGCGGTGTACCCGCGCCGTCATGGACGAGGCGGTCGTGAATCTTCTCGTGGCGCTCAGCGGATTTCTCCGCTTTGGGCTTGAACTCGGCGTTAAAGGCATCGAGCAGCGCCTGACATTCAGACTCGTAGAGGCGCAGATGCTCCCACAGCTTGCTGATGTCGGCGGCTTCGAAGTTGTAAACGGAGAGCTGCAACTCTTCCGGCAGGCGAATGTCGCCATAGGTGACAGCGCGGCCGGTCTTTGGATCGCGGGCCCAGACGATGTCGTAGATGGAGTCGACGTCCTGAAGGAAGGCGGCAATGCGCTCGAGGCCGTAGGTGATCTCGCCTGTTATGGGGTCGAGGTCCATGCCGCCGCACTGCTGGAAGTAGGTGAACTGGGTGATTTCAAGACCGTCGAGCATGACCTGCCAACCCACGCCCCAGGCGCCGCCTACCGGCCACTCCCAGTTGTCTTCCTCGAACTTGATATCGTGCTCGCGCAGACGAATACCGATGGCCTCCAGCGACTGGAGGTAGATGTCCTGAATATCCGCCGGCGGGGGCTTGAGGATGACCTGCAACTGGGTGTGCTTATAGAGGCGGTTGGGATTCTCGCCATAGCGGCCGTCGGCGGGACGCCGCGAGGGCTGGGTATAGGCGATGGCGACGGGGCCGGGCCCCAGCACGCGCAGGAAGGTGTCGGGCGACATGGTGCCGGCGCCGACTTCCACGTCGTAGGGCTGCGCCAGCACGCAGCCGCGCTCGGCCCAGAAGCTCTGGAGCCGAAGCAGCAGTTCCTGAAAGGTCAGCGCCTTTTGCGCTGCAGAGACAGTCGATACAGTCAACGAGCCACCTGAAAGTTGGACCAACGCTTCTCCCGATTCTATCGGCAGAGGCGATTGCGCGCATCATCGTGGCGTGAGAGGCGCTGGATCCTGCTGATTTGGTTGCACCGATGCAACCGTGACGGGTGCGACAGAGTCCATCTGTGCGTGAAGACGCCTGAGGGAGCCAGAATGACTGCGGGCATGGTGCGCATCGGCATCTCCGGATGGAGATATGAAGGTTGGAGAGGCGTCTTCTACCCGGAGAAGCTGGCGCAGAAGAAGGAACTGGCCTTTGCCGCGGCGACTTTTCCCACCATTGAGATCAACGGCAGCTTCTACTCTCTGCAGCGGCCTTCCCATTATGAAAGGTGGGCGGCTGAGACGCCGGAGGACTTCGTTTTTGCCGTCAAAGGCTCGCGCTTCATCACGCACATGCGCAAGCTGCGCGAAGTGCGCACGGCGTTGGCGAATTTCTACGCTTCGGGGATTTTGAAGCTGGAGGCCAAGCTGGGGCCGTTTCTGTGGCAACTCGCGCCGCAATTCAGGTTCAATGCCGAGTTGCTGGAGGAGTTCTTTACGCTGCTGCCGCGCGACACGCAGGCGGCTGCGGATCTGGCGACCGAGCACGATCCGTGGATGAAGGGGCGTGTGTGCCTCGAAACCTCGGCGCGGCGGCCGCTGCGTCATGCGATGGAGATTCGGCATCCCAGCTTCGCCGTTCCGGAGTTCATTCAGCTGTTGCGACGTCACACCATTGCCCTGGTGTGTGCCGATACTGTGGAGTGGCCACTACTGATGGACGTGTCGGCGGATTTTGTCTATGCGCGGCTGCACGGATCGGAGCAGCTGTACGCAAGCGGGTATGATGACGCGGCGCTGGATGCCTGGGCCGCGCGAGTGGTGGCGTGGGCGCGCGGCGGACAGCCGGAAGATGGTACCTATGCCAGCGAGACGCGGCCACCGCAGCGCGCCCAGCGGGATGTCTACGTTTATTTCGACAACGACGCCAAGGTACGGGCGCCGTTCGATGCGCAGGGACTGATGCGGCGGGTGAGCCGGCTGCTTGACCCGGAATCAGGCGAAGAGAGACTCGTGCGAGGCTGATCGGGCGTGCCGATCAGGATTTATCGCTCGGCAGCAATCTCTTCGGTTCGGCGCGACATGCGGGCGGTGCGCTCGATCTTTTCCCAGTTGAAGGGGCGGCCTTCGATAGCGCGCTTGAGGGTACGGAAGAGCACGATGGAAAAGAGCTGACGGTAGGCGAAGCGCTGCAGCCAGACGTGGAAGAGCAGCCAGCCATCGCCTTTGTTGGCGGGATGGCGGGGCTCGAGACTGAAGGCGAGCAGCGAGGTGATGAAGTCGATGACGAGAAAAGCAAGAAAATAGGTGATGAGCTTTTCGAAGCTGGCGGCGCTGGCGGCCTCGGGATGGAAGTGGCGGTCGATGAGGTAGTGAATGACGCCTGCCGCGAACATGATGTCGATGAAGGGGGAGACGAGGGGCAGCAGTATCTGGAAAACGAGGATGTTGGGCAGCGCGAAGTAACCCATGGCGCGATTAGTGCGAACCGCGGCGCGATGCTTGAAAACGGCCTGCAGAATCCCGAAGGACCAGCGGAAGCGTTGGCGCATGAGGCTGCGGGCGGTGGCCGGAGCTTCGGTAAACGCGAGCGCCCGGTCGTCGTAGATGACTTTGTACTGCCGCTCCAGCAGGCTCATGGTGAGGTCGGCATCCTCGGCGACGGTGTTCACCGGATAGCAGCTGGCCTCTTTGACGGCAGCGGTGCGCCATGCGCCGATGGCACCAGGAACCACGGTGACGACGTTGAAGAGGTCCATAGCGCGGCGCTCGAAGTTCTGGCTGGTGATGTATTCGAGAGCCTGCCAGCGCGTCCAGAGATTGATCCGGTTGCCGACCTTGGCGTTGCCGGCGACGGCGCCGATGCGGGGGTCGGCAAAGTAGCAGACCAGCCGGGAGACGGCATCGGGAGCGATCACGGTGTCGGCATCAATGCCGACGTAGACTTCCTCATCGACGTAGTTGAGGCCGTAGTTCAGTGCTTCGGCCTTGCCTCCGTTGGCTTTGGTCAACACCAGCAGGCGGCCTTCAGCAATCTCCTTCGGATAGGCGTCGCGAGCCACTTCGAAGGTGCGGTCAAGGGAACCATCGTCGATGACGATGACGCGCAGGTACGGGTAATCGGACTTCAGGACCGACCGGATGGTGCGGACAATCACCTTTTCCTCGTTGTAGGAGGGGATGAGGACCGCGACACGCGGCTCGTATTTGCCGGGAGGGATGCGGCGCTTTCGGATGCGATCGATGAGAGCAAAGATTCCGATCAGGATGAGGCGCGCGCTCATCAGTACATCGCCGATGAAGAAGATGTCCACGACGAAGTGGGCAAAAAAGGCAAAGAAAAAGAACGCCACCCGGTCGATGCGGGCCTGCCACCGCATTTTAGGCGAGATGGGGGGCATGACCTCCGCGGTGGTTTTGCCCATCAGTTCGGAGACGGGCACGATCTGGTAGCCCTTCGCGCGCAGGGTGGTAATCAGCAGCGGCAGGGCGTCGACGGTGGCGGAGCGGTTCCCTCCCCCGTCGTGCATCAGGATGATGCTGCCTCGCATCCAGGGGCGGGTCTTCATCTCGTCCAGCTGCTGCAGGACGCTGCTGGTAATCGCCTGGGGCGATTTGCGGGGATGCTCATTCCAGTCATCGGTATCGATCTTGTCGCCGATGATGGTGTAGCCCATCTGCTGAATGCGATAGGCCGGAGCCGCTTCGTCGTTGGTATCCGGCTCCTGATCGATGGAGTAAGGAGGCCGGAAATACAAGGGCTGGACACCCAGTTCAGCGGCAAAGAGGCGTTCGGTCCAGTTCAGCTCAAGCTCAAGCTGGCGGGCCGAAATCTCGCTGATATCGGGGTGGGTGAAGGTGTGGTTGCCGATCTCATGCCCATCGCGCACGTAGAGCTTAAGGAGACCGATATTGTTCTGAGCCTCTTCGCCGATGACCAGGAAGGTCGCGTGCACGTGAAACTTCTTCAGTACATCCAGAATCTTCGGCGTCCACACCGGGTCGGGACCGTCGTCGAAGCTCAGGGCGACTTTGTGCGGATCATAGCCATATTGCTGGATGGTGTAGGAGCGCGGCAGGCGCTGCATGTCCTCATCGATGATGGAGAAGTTATCTGCATCCATCTGGATGGTGCGCTGTCCGGATTGGGGCAGCTCGGTGACCCGCAGGATGTCGCCCTCGCCTTCGGTATCCACATCTTCGCCGGGCGGCACGGTCTCCAATAACTGCGGAGCGTTTTTCGCGCTGGGATGGTCCCACACCTGCCAGAGGGATGGGTCCTCTTCACCCAGACGCCACAGGGCAAAGGTGCGAAGGCCCATCTGCCGGCCGGCGCGCATCTCGTTGAGGGCGGTGACGCCGTCGAGGAACCACACCTGGTGGCGCACGTGCGCGTCCTCGTCGTCGTAGGCAAAATGCGGGTTCAGCTCGTCGCCTTCGAGATGCACATCGGCGCCGGCGTCGTCAGCGCGCTGCCAGGCATCCTGCACAGAGAGATCATCGACATCGATGACCTTGTTGGAGGGCTTTTGACCTTTTCCAGGCAGAGGCGTGGACCAGTCGAAGCCGTAGTTGCCGATACCGCAGATAATCTTGTTCTTCGGGACCAGTTTCATGACCCGGGTGAGATTGGCCTCGAACCAGGGCTCGCTGGCCACAGGACCGGGATCGCTGGTCTCCTCGTGCTCGTCGTAGTTCATCAGGATGATGCCGTCGCTGTTCTGCACCAGCTGGCGCACAAACGCGTCATCTGCACCCACCTGCACATTCACGAAGATCCTGAGGTTCTTCACCCGGAAATCGTTGTGCAGCTCTCCGACCCATTCGGCGTAAAGCTTCTCGTCCTGATCCGGCACCTGTTCGAAGTCGAGACAGATGCCGCGATAGCTCGGGTTCGCATAGAGGAACTTGTCGAGCTGGACGTGCAGGCGGTCGCGGGCAGCTCGGCTCTTCAACATCTGGCCGATGATGTCGCCGTTCCACTCGTTCTTCAGGGTGTTGTAATCGTTGAGCATGGGAAAGACGTCTGTGTCTTCCTTTGCTGCCTCGATGACCGTTTTCACTTTGTTCTGGGGATCGACGCCATGGACCCCGGCGGCGTCGACGACGCTGTAGAAGCTGACCGGAAACATGGGCGTCGCCGCGACCAGATTGCCATCCGGCGAAACCACGTGCAGCCAGTCGGGAAAGAGCATGTCGATCTGGTGAATGTGGGCCTTCAGCGATGAATAATCGGCTTCATCGTTGACGTAGAAGGCAGCGCGCAGGCCCTCGTCCTGATTCAGGACAATTTCCGAGGGATGACGGCGAGTCTTCCGGCGCGAAGGGTGCGCGGCGGCCCTCCTGATCAGTTCCGGCTGGCGTTCTTTGAGCGCCCGGTAATTACGCTTCTGTGTGGGCAGCAACAGTTCCGGCAGGTGCTGCCTGGAGATAACGCTGAAAAAGAACACCGCCAGCACGACGGTGAGTGCAATCAGCGACAGGTCGGTGACCCGCCGAATGATCTTGCGGCGCCGCTGTCGGGGATCGTAGAAAACCTGTTTCATTGTGGGGAAGGTACAAAATCCATCCTACGATACTGAGCGCGGACCGCTCCCGGAGCGAACACGGGCGCGGGCAACTCACTGTTTGTACGATGCTTGCGACAGCTGGGTGTCCGAGGAGGGGCGTTAAGCTGCTTTAATAGAGCCGATGCCCTTCCTGCGTTCCAGAAGCTGGTGGCTGGCCCTGCCCCCGCTGGCTGCCGGAGCCGCACTGCGACTCTGGTTCATTCATGCCTATCCCGACGTTCAGGGCGACCCCCTCATTTATGGCGACATCGCAAAAAACTGGATGCTGCATGGCGCCTATGGGCTAAGCCTCGGCGGAAGCATTCACCCGACGCTGATCCGGTTGCCGGGGTATCCGCTCTTCCTGATGCTGTGCTTCCGGCTCTTCGGGATGGAGCACTACCACGCGGTGATGTTCCTGGAGACGGCGATCGATCTGGGCAGCTGCCTGCTGATTGCTGCGTTCGCGTGCCGCATCTGGAACCGGCGAGCAGGATGGTGGGCTCTTACGCTGGCGACGCTGTGTCCCTTCACGGCCAACTATGCTGCGGCACCACTGACCGAGGTACCGGAACTGTTCTGCATCGCAATGGCGTTTTATGCGCTGGTGCGGTTTGTGGAAGCACCGCGCTGGCCCTGGGCGCTGGCCATGACCTCCGCATGGAGTTATGCGGCACTGCTGCGGCCCGATGGCGCGCTGCTGGCGGTGGCGCTGTGTCCGGCGATGGTGGTCTATGGCCGGAAGCGGTGGGGCACGGCTCGCATGGTGCGCTGGGCGGCGGTTTGCGGACTCCTGTCGGTGCTGCCGTTTATTCCGTGGACGGTGCGCAACTGGCGTACCTTTCATGTTTTTGAACCGCTGGCGCCGCGGTACGCGATGGATCCAGGCGAGAACACCGATCCCGGGTTCAATCGCTGGACGAAGAGCGTCTGCGTCGACCTCACCTGCACCTGGAATATTTACTGGAACGCAAACTCGGACGTCATCAATCTGGGCGATCTGCCCTCGCGGGCCTTTGATTCGCCGTCCCAATATAAGCAGACGAAGGAGCTGCTGGATACCTATAACCAAACCACCACAATCACGCCGGAGATCGATGCCGAGTTCGGCGCTCTGGCGGACCAGCGCGCCCATGCGCATCCCTTCCGCTATTACGTGGAACTCCCGCTGGCGCGACTGGCGGATATGTGGCTGCGTCCGCGGACCGAGATGCTGTGGATCGAGCTGCGCTGGTGGCAGTTCGAGCGGCACGAAGGAGAGACGGCGTTTGCGTTTGCCTATGCCGCATTGAACCTGGCATATCTGATCGCGGCGGTGGTGGGTTACTGGAAACGACCACCCTGGCGGGGGTCGATTGTGCTGTTTGTGGTGCTGCGCTGCGCGTTGCTGGCGACGCTGGAGGCTCCCGAACCGCGGTATACGCTGGAGTGCTTTCCGCCGCTGATCGTGCTGGCTGCGATTGCCTTTAGCGGGAGGGTGCGGGCGGGACAGCAGAGTGGGGAGGGAGCAGAGAGGGCGATCTCAGCGCTCTGACCGGGCCCCCTGTTTTCTTTAGTGCCTTCATCGCTCGAAATCAGGCTGTTCAGCCTATACGTCGCCTTCATCCAGGCGCAACTCGGTGACCTGGATGCGTCCCGAGCAAATCTTCATAGGCCGGATAATGGAGAAGGCCCGCTCTGTACCGGGGGCGGTGACCAGGATCCGCGCGACTCGGGAGCAGTCGGCACCCGAGGTCCACACGACCTGGAACGCAGCGACGGCGTGGGGCATCAGCGTGACCGAGGGGGTCGCGCCGCTCGGCTCAGCCGGACGGGCGGGCGACAGCTCCGCCACCACCTCTGCGGGGGTCACTTTTTCCATCAAAATGTTGCCGATGCTCTCGCCCTGAGCATCGATGAGGGCAATGCCCGGATAGCCCCCCAGACGGCAGGGGGACGGACCTCGATTCATAAAAGCCAGTTTCACTGAGCGGAAGATGCCATTGGCATCGCCGGAAATCTCCTCTACCGACAAGATTTCAGGATCGCAGGGGCCGGCGTTTTGGGCATCGAGCGCAGTGGCCCTTGGAACAAGGCGGGGCGTGCCGCCGGGGAGAACGTAGGGCGCGTTGGGATCGGGATGGAGCGCGACGTCATCCGGAGCGCCGGCTTTGGCCGCGATGGTATTCGCCCGCGCCTTCCCTGAGCCGGCACAGCTCGTACCCATCGCGACCAGACAGCTGGTCGCAATGGCGAGAAGGACAATACGCACCGTCACTGGGAACTCCCTTTCCGGTCGCTCCCCCGTTTGGATGTCAGGGTACCGCGCCATGTTGCATTTCGCCCGTGGAAGGTTGCCTGGAACCAGTCTAATTTGCAAAGCGCCGCCGCGCGCGCAATCCACGTGGTCATTTTGAGGCGGTCACTGTAACGGCAGCTTTGACGGCGGCAGCGGCAAGGACTGATTAAAATCAGGAGTATGAAGCCATTGGAGGGCAAAGCAGCCCTCGTAACCGGCGCGGCAAAGAGGATCGGTCGCGCGCTTGCGCTGGCGCTGGCCGAGGCCGGGGCGAACGTTGCCATTACGTGGCGCGAATCCGAGGCCGACGCTGTGCAGACCGTTGCCGACCTGGAGGCTCTGGGCGTGGAAGCCGACGCTTACCAGGCCGACGTGCGGATTCCGGAGCAGATTCGGGAGGCGGTGGAAGGGGCGGTGTCCCGCTTCCGGCGACTGGACATCCTGGTAAACAATGCCGGACGGTACGAAACCGCGGCGCTCGAGAGCATTAGCGTTGAGCAGTGGGACGCGATGTTCGAGACGAATACCCGTGGTCCCTACCTGGCGGCCCAGGCGGCTTATCCCTACCTAAAGGCGGCGCGGGGACGGATCATCAATATCGGTTCGCTGGGCGGGCTGCATCCGTGGCCGACACACGGACACTACTGCACCTCGAAGGCCGCGCTGCACATGCTGACGCAAACCATGTCGAAAGGCTTTGCGCCGGAGATCAGCGTGAACTGCGTGGCGCCGGGGATGATCGTCAACGGCGAAGTGGCCGCCGAGTACGAGCACTTTGCGCGGCGCACACCGATGCAGCGCAACGGCACTGCGCAGGACGTTGCCGCAGCGGTGCTGTTCTTCGCCACCGGGCCGCATTTCATCACCGGGCAAATTCTGAGCGTGGACGGAGGGCTGGGCCTCTAACCAAGCTGGTGAGGCGCTCCGTGGTGGAGCGCCTGCGGTCAGGCAAACGGCCAGTTCAGGGCGCGGGACAGGGCGTGAAGGGCGCGGTGAGCTTGGTTCGATCGGGAAAGCTGTAGTCGCCATCGAAGGCGTTGGAGGGTGTCTTCCCTTCGAACCATTGCAACAGACCCAAAGTCTGCGGGTGATAGGTGAAACCGTGCAGGGTCACGTCAGTGTAGTCGGGCGGCAGGTTCTCGATGACGTCGGCTACCTCGAGTGTGCTCTGGCATTCTCCGGGAGGAGCACCCGGCAGTTGATAGCTGGGAGTTACGTTATTCACGAAGGGATCGTTCATGGTCTCGGCGAGTTCGTGAGACAACGCGTTGATGTCGGAAAAGACGGCGGGATCTCCAAAGATACCGTCGGCTACGTCGGGATCGAGCGAGGTTGAGAAGGCGAGGGTTTGTACCCAGGTTTTGTTCCTGGTCTGACTGATTTCGAACGCGGTATGGAAACCACCAACGCAGCAATCCAGAGGCTGGCCGGCGGAGAAGTCGCCTAAAACCACGTTGCGGCCGAGGAAGATGGGGATCGAGCGAACATCGATCGGCTCGGTCTGCGCCATGGTGTTGAGCTGCGAATCGATGAAGTTGATGTCGATCAGGGCGAAATAGTTTCCGTCGGGAAGCACGAAGACCTGCGAAGAACCGGGCGGCACTTCAATGGTGACAGGGATCAGGGTCTGGGGCGGCGTCAGCAGAACATGGAAGCTATCGTCGCGGTCATTATCGCCGTCGCGGTTGAATCGGGGGTAGAATTCCGCGCGCATCTGGGCATCCACAAACTGGGTGAAGCCGGTGGCATATTCGGCATTTGCAAACAAGGGGGAGTGCTTGATTTCATTCGTAAGAATTGTCGTATCAATGGCGATGTTATTGCCGTTCTGATCGATAAATTCGTCGAAGTAGAACGACAGAGGAATGTAGGTAGTGGGAACGACGGTGGTCTTGCGGGCCGAGGGATGCTGGCCCACCATCGTATACGAGTAGTTGTTGCCGCCATAGGAAAAAGACCCGGTGAAATGAGGCACCGAAATGATGCGCGGATCTTCCGCTC
The DNA here is from genome assembly GCA_963825195.1 of uncultured Acidobacteriota bacterium. GTDB lineage: Bacteria > Acidobacteriota > Terriglobia > Terriglobales > Acidobacteriaceae > Palsa-343. The sequence continues at coordinate 554,301 of CAWGSD010000001.1, read as the reverse complement.
GCGCGGCGGCCTGGGTGGCTGGTGAAAGCTTGCCGGCAGCGGTGTGTTTCGGTCTGGCGTTCAGGTTGGCGAAATAATTGCGGGATACGGCAATGGGATGACGAGGCGCGGTGGTTTTACTCTGGGCCAAGGCGATGGGGGCCGCCAGGCCGAGCACAACGAGGGGCAGATAAAAGGCGGAATTCCGCATAAATGGCCTCTTTTGCAATGTCCTGGAAGTAACGTGCCATGAGGTCCATCACTCTGCCCGAGGCGCGCGCAAAAGTCAAATGACGGTTGTGCAAAATCGCACCGGCCCACTGGAACGTGAAGCTGGTTGGCAGAAGCGGCATTCCCGACGACCGTGCTGCGAAGGGGGAGCACGTCAGTCTGATCCGGCGGCCTCTGAGTTGTTTGCAGACTGGTTATCTGGGAACGAGACTCCGGCAGGTGGGTGGGAACCGGTCAGGCAACGCTCTGTTGGCGACTGCGGCACGGTACCATGGGCGCGTGGCTCTCGCGAAGGGCGGCACTACGGCGGCAGGTCTGATTTTCGCGTCACTTTCCGAACAGCCGTGCGAACAAAGAGGCCGACCTCGGCGGCTGATCATCGTAGACGTACACGCCTTCCGGCTCCGGCTGCTGCGGCAGTGGCTGGCTGAAGAAGGCGGCGCGGGGATTTTCGACACAGAGCCGGTCCGAAGCGGCCTCGCCGAAGCGTTTGGCAATCGCCTCCCAGGCATTGCGCATCGAGGGGGGGCGGCCTTCGAGGTTGTGCGCGTCGGTGGCAATGAAGTGCACCCAGTTTTTCTCAAGCAGTTCCCAGGACATGGACTGCGCACGCTTGCCGAAGCGTCCGCCGAGTGAGGCGGCGGTAATTTGCACCAGGCATCCCCCCCGGATCCACTCGGCCATCCGGGCATAGTCTTTCTGAAGAATCGGGTTCCGTTCAGGATGGGTAATGATGGGACGCATTCCCTTGACGGCGAATTCGTAAAACGTGTCGCCGATAGTGTGCGGGATCATGAACTCCGCAAATTCCACCAGCAGGTACTTGCCCTGGTTGATGGTATAGCGGGTCGGATTTTTGAGGGCATCCTCGATGTTGTCGTAGGAGAGATGAAAGTCGCAGCCCAGCCCCAGCGTCAGCTTATCGCCAATTCGCTCGCGAATGGCGGCCAGCCGCTCCTGGTTGATTTGCGGATTGAACTCCCATGTATCGTTGGCGTGGGGCGTACAGACGACGTGGGTGATGCCGTCCTCGGCAGCAGCCAGCGCCTGGGCAACCGAACCTTCCAGGTCTTTGGGCCCGTCATCGACTCCAAAGATCAGGTGGTGGTGGATATCGATCATTCTTGTTCCGCCAGTGCGCCCACCAGCGACTCGAAGATTCTAAATCCGTCGGCAGAACCCAGCAGCGCCTCGCTAGAACGGTCGGGATGGGGCATCATACCCAAGACGTTGCGCCCCTCGTTCAGGATGCCTGCAATGTTATCCAGAGAACCGTTCGGGTTGGCCCCGGACGTTACCGCGCCCTCCGGGGTGCAATAGCGGAAGACCACGCGGTCGCTGCGCTTCAGTTCGGCGAGGGTGGCAGCGTCGCAGAAGTAGTTTCCTTCCATGTGGCCGATGGGCATTTTGAGTACCTGGCCTTGGCTGACGGTGCGAGTAAAGGGCGAGTCGGTGGTTTCGGCGCGCAGATGGACCTGTTTACAGATGTAGTGGAGGCCGGCGTTACGCATGAGGGCGCCGGGGAGCAGACCGGCTTCGCATAAGATCTGGAAACCGTTGCAGATACCCAGCACCAGGCCGCCGGCATCGGCGAATTTCCGCACCGACTGCATGACGGGAGAAAAGCGCGCGATGGCCCCGGTCCGTAGGTAGTCCCCATAGGCAAAACCGCCGGGCACCAGGATGGCATCGCAGTTTTCAAGGCTCTCCGAATCGTGCCAGAGGAAGACCACCGGCTGACGCGCAACTTCCGCGATCACGCTCCAGGTGTCGTGGTCACAGTTCGATCCGGGAAAGACGAGGACGCCAAATTTCATAGGTCACCTCAAGGTTAGCAGGTTGCGGTCCAAATGCTGTCACCGAACGGGCGGAGATGGGTTACCGGCGCATGCCGAGTTCGAGGGCGGCGAAACCGGCCGATGCAAGCCATGCCTCAAAGGCTGCCAGCGCCTGCTCGCACTGCATCCGGTGGCGTTCCCGCTTGTCGCGGACCCGGCGGCGGGTGTCCTCGTCCAGCGGTTCCAGCAAATCAAACGTGATGTTGGCCGGCTGAAAACGCCTGGCGTCGGCTTGGGTGATGTAGTTCACCAGCGAACCCAGTGCGGTTCCGCGATGGACGGGAGTGGGAACGCGGCCCTGGGTTACCGCGACCGCGTAGAGGGCGGCCAGCATGCCGGTTGCGATGGACTCCGTATAGCCTTCGACTCCGGAGATTTGTCCGGCAAAGAAAATGGCCGAATACTCGCGCATCTGCAGCGTCGGGGTCAGCACGCGGGGGGCGTTGATATAAGTGTTGCGATGGATTTGCCCGTAGCGCAGAAATTTGGCGTTTTCGAGGCCGGGGATCATGCGGAAGATGCGGGCCTGCTCAGCGTACTTCAAATGGTTCTGGAAGCCGACGAGGTTATAGGAATCAGCGCGCAGGTTTTCGCATCGCAGCTGCACGACGGCCCAGGGCGTCCTGCCGGTGCGGGGATCGCGAAGGCCGACCGGCTTCATGGGGCCGAAGCGGAGGGTGTCCCGACCGCGGCGGGCGAGTTCCTCGATGGGCAGGCAGCCTTCGAAGTACTCCAGCTTTTCCCATTCCTTCGACTCCACACTATCCGCCGTCATCAGCGCGTCGTGGAAGGTCTCGTACTCGGCCTGGGTCATAGGGCAGTTGATGTAGTCGGCGGTCCCCTTGTCGTAGCGGGCGGCCAGGTAGACTTTGTCGCGGTCGATGGAATCGGCCTCGACGATGGGGCTGATGGAGTCGTAGAAGGCGAGGTGTTCGCTGCCGGTGAGCCGGGCGATCTCGGCGGAGAGAGCGCCGGAGGTGAGAGGCCCGGAGGCAATGATGGTGAGACAGCCGTCGTCCGGATCGAGTTGGGTCACCTCTTCGCGATGGACGGTGATGCGGGGTTCATCGGCTATGGCGGCACCGATGAGACGGGAGAACTCCACGCGATCGACGGCGAGGGCGTGGCCGGCGGGGACTGCACTGGCGTCGGCACAGCGGAGCAGGGGCGACCCGGCGCGCCGCATCTCCTGCTTCAGCAGCCAGGGAGCGGTGTTCTCGCTCTCGGACTTCAGCGAATTGGAGCAGACCAGTTCGCCAAAGTCGGCGGTCTGATGGGCGGGGGTACTGTGCTGGGGTCGCATCTCGTACAACTCCACATCGACGCCCATGCGGGCTGCGACCAGAGCAGCTTCGGGGCCGGCAAGGCCTCCGCCGATCACGCGAATGCTCATGCGGTGGTTTCGCTCAGGTGGCCTGGGACTCCCGGGGCAGCACCGAGGACCGCAACCGCTGCCAGGGCATCGTCGCGCAGGCGCATGCGCGTCCAGTCATCCAGCAGGACGGCGCCCAACGACTGATAAAAGGCGATGGCGGGCTCATTCCAGTCGAGCACGTGCCAGAACATCTGCTGGCAGCCGCGCTCGACAGCCAGGGCGGCGACACGGGTGAGCAGCGCCTTGCCGGCGCCGCGCCCACGGAACTGGCGGCGGACGAACAGATCCTCAAGATGCAGGGATCGTCCCCGCCAGGTGGAATAAACAGGAAAGAACAGCGCCATGCCCACAGGCTCGCCGTCTACCTCGGCAATGAGGCACTCATAATAGGAGGTCCCGCCGGGCTCGGGAAAACCGTCGCGCAGCAACTCCGCCTCGGTCATGCGAACAGCGTGGGGCTCACGCTCATACTCGGCGAGTTCGCGGACCAGGGCGAGGATGAGGGATGCGTCTTCGGGGCGCGCAGGACGGATCGTAGTCATTCAGCTTCATTATAGGAAGCGGGAGCTGTGAGAAATAGCCTGCTAATGAGGCGCGGCCGGTGGCGGCGATGGAGAGGCTGTGGATGAGCTGCCCTTTCCATCTTTCCGGGCTGCTTGGCGAGCCAGCTTTTCCGCTTGTTTTCGATTGTGGCGGCGCACGATGTCAGGCCAGAATTCAATCACTTCGGAACCGATAATCCCCTGGGCAGTGACGGTGAACCCGCGTTCAAGGGTGCCCCCTACGGTACGGTCCGATTCGGGGTAGTAGACGTTGGAAATGCTGGAACCAATGAGATTTCCGAGCACATTTGCATAATTGGGTCCCCAGGTTCCGCTATCCCGCTTGCACCATATGGTACCGCTGGCCGCCCAAAGAATGCGCCTGACGGAGCTGCCCGTGCCCATCTGAAAATAACGCGGGTCTTCGCGAAACAGGCTGGTCAATACCGCGTTCCCGAAGAAGTTGCCTGTGAAATAGTCAGCGTAAGCCGCACCAAATCGCTTGCCATAACCTTCCGCTCCCTGTCCATACTCAGGGAAGCTGTCGTCGGCCTGGTCAATACCGGCGCCGGCGGCCGAGAGAAAGTATGCCCACGGATCGGTCGCGCTCTTGAAAAATAGGCGGAATTTCTGGCTGGTGTTCAAAGGAGCGGCTTCGCGGTTTTGGGTAGTGTTGAAGGCGGCCATCACGCCCAAAACCCGCTGCTGCTCCTGTTGCTTCAGTTGTTCTTCGGATGTCTGCTGCTGTGTATTTGAGTTTTGAGGGGATGAGGGCTGGGGCGCAGTCTGGCTGGCCTCCGGTGGCTTGGTGGCAGGAGTGGAGCTGGTTTGCTGCAGGCCTATGAATCGATCAACCGGGAGCCCAAGATCCGCAGTTTGTGACCTTAACAAAGGAGCTGCAGAGAACCAGGCCGCAACTATCGATGCAGCTGCGAACCATCGATTTAGAACCAATCGGTGCACCTCAATCCTGCTTGTAAACGCAGGACCCGACAGAGCTTGGTCCGGGTTTACATGCGATCCTTATCGGGGAGTCGGAGCCGTCTGCTTCTCATGGCGATGGTGAAATATTTTGCCAATACCCCGACCTGTTCCCCTGGCGATTTTGCCTGTGCCCCTGGCGGCGCCGACGCCGACGTCCTTGCCCGCGACGGCTCCGCCTTTGCCGACATTGCCAGCGGCGTCGACTGGGTGAAGTGTAACAAGGTCGCCTGCACCTTTCCCAACACCCTTGGCTGCCGCTCCAGCGCCCTTGGCGGTTCCCTTGCCGATGTCCCCGGCACCTCTGCCGACGTCGCCACCGGGGCTGCCTTGATGAGGCTGCTGCTCAGTGGAAGGTTGCGATGTGGCGGCAGGTTGGGGCGGGGGTTGGGTCTGGCTGTTCTGACCGAGAGCGTTCCGGTCGCAGATGGCAAATGCGAGTGCGAGGAGCGCGATGGATGGTTTTGGGAATGCGGTTCGCACAGGAAAGCCCTCCCGGTAATTGGATTCGATGCGTCGGTGGAGGATTCCCTCTCAAACACAGAGGAATTGGCAAAAAAACAAATGGCGGAATTGCAAGGCTAAACGACGAGGAGATTTGTGAGCTCCGATTGTATCGTCGGCAACGGGGGAGTTTCGCCCGAATCATGTGTTTCGAGAATTTTGGGTTAGGAGCCAGGAACTGCTTTCAATCAGAGATCCCGGACAGATATCCGGCGTGCGCGGGAGGCTGGCGACAGGGTCTGGTGTATGCTCAACGCGACTCCCTCGGAAAGGGTCCTGCCGCGATGAAACCGCTGTCGCCGGTCGACGCCATCGCTCCGGCATTCAGCCGGATGCGCACTGTTCTGATCCCGCCGGCCGATGTGCCGGGCGCGCCGCAACGCTTCCGATTCGGCTTCTTCTTCAAGATGGTTTTGGTGGCAGCTCTCACGAACGCCGGGTTCTATGGGGTCAGCTTCGGTTTCGGAATGCAGGGTGTGGGCTTTGCAGCCTCGGCGGCAGGAACGTCGATTTCACACCGGCACATCTACCATCAGCCCTCCTTTTTGGTGCATCGGGCCTCTTTCGTAGCGCCTTCGGGCACCGCCGTCGCGGTGATCGCCGCATTCGTGATCGCAGGGCTGATCGCCCTTGCTTTATGGATTCTGTGTGGATGGCTGTGGAGCCGGCTGCGCTTCACACTCTTCGATCTGGTGGTGTACCGTGGCGGGCGGGTGGCCATGGCCTGGTCGGAATACGGGCGGCAGGCCTGGCGCTATTTCGGACTGATGGTGCTGGTTGGGCTGGCGCTGCTGCTGCTGATCGCAGCGACGGCCGGGCCCCTGTTTCTGCATCTGTTCGCGATACTGCGGCACATGACGCCGCAGCAGATCAACGCCAACCCCGCCGTGATCTTCGAGCACATTTTGCCCATGTACGGGGTGATCATTCTTTTTGGGCTCACGGCCACGATTGCAGATGCGATCACGCAGGATTTCCTGCTGCCGCCGATGGCGCTGGAGGACGCTCCGCTGGAGACGGCCTTCGCCCGTTTCTTTTCGCTGCTGCGCGACCGCTTCTGGGGGGTAGTGGGCTATCTGCTGCTCCGTTTCGTGATGGAGATCGGACTGACATGGGCGGCGCTGATGGCTGCGTTTGTGGTGCTGCTGATCCTGGGCCTGGGAGGAGCCGGGATCGGATTCGTGCTTTACCGGTCCCTGTGGCACCTTGGCGGTCTTTCAGCTGCGATGTTCGTGGCGTACTGCGTCGTGGCTGGGTTGATTCTGCTGGGGTTGTATCTGGTGGCGATGACCTGCGTTTACGGGATTGTGGCTCTGTTCAAGCAGTGCTACGCCGTCTATTTCTACGGCTCACATTATCAGGAGCTTGGTAACCGTATTGAGCCGCCGGAGCCGGGACGTGTGGAGGTGCCTGTGGTTCCGGCGCCACTGCCGTCGAGCCTCGAACCGCCGCCACCGATTTGGTAGCCAACCGTCACCCGGGCAAGTGGCCTTATCAAAATGGGCTTCCCTTTTGGGATTTTTGGGCTCATCATGATGGCATTCGGTCCTCCGGGCAGGGAGGCGACTATGGCTTGCTGTCGTCCCCAAATATGGTGGATGGTGGTAGCAGCGCTTATTGGCGTTGGTTTGGAAACACCTGCTCTGGCCGCCTCCCAGCTTCCCGTTTCCTTACCGCAGCCCACACAGGCAGGGCCGCAGGTGCTCCCCGCGGAGTTGCGTGGCGATCTGGCCATGGCGCGCCAGCAGTATGTCGCGGCCATTCAGGCTTATGAGGAAGATCCGGCTGCGTCGGCCGTGATCTTCAACAAGATCGGCATGGCCTACCATCATCTGTTTGCCATGGATTCGGCCAGACGCAACTATCTGCGTGCGCTGCAGCTACGCCCCAATTATCCCGAGGCACTGAATAATCTGGCCGCTATTTATTACGCGCGCAAGCAGTATCACAAGGCAGAGAAGCTGTACCGGAAGGCGATTAAACTGGCGCCCAATTCGGCCGCGATCTACAGCAATCTGGGCACCGACTACTTTGCGGAGCACAAACCGGAACCAGGGATTGAGGCTTTCCGCACGGCGTTTGCGCTGGATCCGCGGGTCTTCGACGGGAACTCCGTGGAGTTGGTAGCAGAGTCGCTGCCCGCGCGCGAACGTGCGCTGCAGGATTATTGCCTTGCCCGACTTTACGCACAGTCCGGGCATAAGGATCAGGCCCTCGAATATCTGCGGCGCGCACTGAACGAGGGTTTCGACGATAAGAAGAAGCTGCTCGAAGATCAGCAACTGGCCTCACTGCGAGCCACTCCGGAATTCGCTCAGCTCATGATTGAACAAAAGCTGCGGTGACGCTGGAGTGAATTCGCGGTGACAATGCCGCAATTCGGACTTCGCCCCGAGCGCTCATTCGGGAACGGTTGCTATTCTGCTTACGAATGCTCTGGTTCGGCCTTTCGCGCAGCTTTGCGGGTCCCTGTTGTGCGGCGCTCCTGATCGCCTGCACGGCGTGGCCGGAGTCCCTGCCCCAGGCGCCGACGCCGAATGCGGCGGCCGCGCCAGCCGCCGATTCACAACCGGCCGGCATCACGCTCGGGCAGGCCATTGCGGCAGCTTTGCGCAACGATCCGGCGTATGCCACGGCAGCAGCGGCCAGCGGTTCGGCGCGCCTCGATGCTTCGATCGCGCGCGGCGCCCTGCTGCCGAATGCCGCAGCGCACGGCCAATACCTGTACACGCAGCCCAACGGGGTGAGGAACTCCGCGGGTCAGGTCGGATCGCAGCAGGCCCCGCGATTTATCGCCAATAACGCTATACGGGAATATGCCACGCAGGTGCTGGTGAATGAGACGCTGAGCGCGGCCAGCGTCGCCGACTACCGGCGGGCGCGGGCGCTGGCTGCGCAGTCGGCAGCAGACTTTGAAAGCACCCGCCGGGATCTGGTGGCCCGCGTAGTCGCGGCCTACTTCGGGGTTCTGTCGTCTGCGGAGAGGGAGCAGGTTGCGCGCCGCGCCCTCGATGAAGCCAAAGCTTTTGTTGATCTGACACAGAAACTGGAAGCCGGGCGAGAAGTGGCTCATGCCGACGTGGTCAAGGCCGATCTGGAATTCCAGCAGCGCCACAGGGAGTTCGGCGACGCCACGCTGGCGGCGGAAAAGGCGCGGTTGGATCTTGGTGTTCTCGTCTTCCCTGACCCGCGGACACCCTACACGCTGGCAGCGGAAGGGCAGATGCCGGAAGCGCTTCCGGACCGGGCCGGCGTGGACGCAGCGGCGGCGCATAACAATCCCGATCTGCGCAGCGCTCTGGCGGCGCTGCATGCGGCGCAGAGCGAGGTGAACGCAGCGCGCGCCGGCTTTTTCCCTTCCATCGGACTGAATTACACCTACGGCATCGACGCGCCGCAGCTGGCCTTCAACGGACCCGATCGGGTGCGCAACCTGGGCTATTCGGCCTCGGTAGCCATTGATTTCCCGGTGTGGGACTGGCTGGCCACCCGCGACAAGGTCCGCCAGAGTGAGCTGCACGAGCAGGCGGCGCAGGCCGCGCTGACCACGGTGCAGCGCCAGCTGATCGCGCAGCTGGACGAGTTTTATAACGAAGCGCGGGTGGCTGCGGATCAGGTATCGTCGCTGCATATGAGCGTCGATACTGCGCGCGAAAGCCTGCGCCTGACGCGCATGCGCTACACCGCGGGCGAGGCTACAGCGCTGGAAGTGGTGGATGCGCAGGCGGCTGTGGCAACAGCGGAAGGCGCACTGGCGGATGGGATTCTGCGCAGCCATGTGGCCCGCGCCAACCTGCAGACCCTAACGGGAGCTCTCTAGAAATGATGAACGTGCTCATGCTCCGACGCGCGCGCCGTGGCGGGATCGTCGCGGGTGCGGTGCTGCTCGCCGTTCTTGCCGGCTGCGCGAAGAAAGACGATGCGCCGCAGACGCAGGTGGACGTGGAGGCGGCAACAGCTCAGGTGCAGCCGATCACCGAGCATGTGGTTGCGGATGCGATTCTCGCTCCGGTGGCGCAGGCCGCGATCACGCCCAAAATCGCGGCACCGGTAAAGAAGTTCCTGGTGCAGCGCGGCTCACATGTGAAGGCAGGAGAGCTGCTGGCCACCCTCGAAAATGGCGATCTGCAGGCCTCTGTGACCGACAATCAGGGCGCTTTTGACGCGGCCGATGCGACCTATCAGACGGCGGTGAAAGCGCAGGTTCCTGAGGACTACCAAAAAGCCCAGCTGGATGTAGCGCAGGCCAGGGCGAATCTCGATCTCAACCAGAAAATCGTGGACAGCCGGAAGCAGCTGTTCACGCAGGGGGCGATCGCCGGACGCGACCTCGATACTGCGGAAGCAGCCCTGGTGCAGGCGCAGGCCGCCTACGATACGGCTGCGCAGCATCTGGCTTCGATGAAGCAGGTGAGCCGGGCGGCCGCGCTGAAGGCCGCGAAGGGGCAGCTGGAGTCGGCGCGGGGCAAATACCAGGGCGCAGAAGCGCAGCTGAGTTACTCCGAAATTCGCAGCCCGATCGCGGGGGTGGTGACGGACCGGCCACTGTATGCGGGAGAGACGCCTGCGCCGGGCGCGCCGCTGATCACGGTGATGGACACCTCGGCACTGCTGGCGAAGATCCATTTGTCGCAGCCGCAGGCACAGATTCTGAAGACCGGAGATACCGCAACCGTCGATATCCCGGGCAGGACCGGGGCAGTGCCTGGCAAGATCACGCTGATCAGTCCGGCGCTCGATCCGGGCAGCACCACGGTGGAGATCTGGGTGCGCCTCGAGAATCCGAAGGGAGAACTGCGGGCGGGAACCGCGGTGCACGTGAACCTGGCGGGACGAACGGTGCCGCATGCGCTGGTGGTTCCATCGGAATCGGTCGTCGTCGCCACCTCCGGCAAGAAGGCGGTAATGGTGGTGGGCAGCGACGGCGTTGCGCACCAGGTGGCGGTGGAAACCGGCATCTCGGACGGCGGGGAGACACAAATCCTGAACGGCGTCACGGCCGGTCAGCAGGTGGTTACGCAGGGCGCGTATGCCCTGGACGATGGCACGCACGTGAAGGTCGTGACGTCTTCTGAGGGCAGCCCGGACGCGGGCGCTGCCAAAGGCGGAGACGATAAGTGAGCGACATCGCTACAGATCTCGCCACCGAGTCGGCCGCATCGACGCCGGAGAAGCCATTCTGGCTGCCGCGGTGGTCGCGCACCATCTTTTTCTTCACCGTCGCGCTGGCGGTTGCGGGCATCTTCCTGGCCTTTCGCATTCCCATCTCCGTCTTCCCGCAGACGAATTTTCCACGCGTGGTGATTGGCGTCGACAACGGTGTGATGCCGGTGGAGCAGATGGAAGTCACCATCACGCGACCGATCGAGGATGCTGTGAACAGCGTGCCGGGGTTGGCGACGGTGCGCTCCATCACCAGCCGCGGATCCGCGGAAGTCGACCTCTTTTTCAGCTGGAACGTGGATATGTTCCGCACGCTGCAGCTGGTGGATGCGGCAGTGGCGCGGGTACAGCAGACGCTGCCTGCCACAGCGCAGATCACGACGAACAAGCTCACCTTTGCCAGCTTCCCGATTCTGGGGTACGCGCTCACCTCGCAGACGGTCTCGCAGACGCGGCTGTGGGAAGTGGCGAACTACGAGCTGAAGCCGCCGCTGAACCGCCTGCCCGGGGTAAGCACGGTTGTGGTGCAGGGCGGACAGGTACCCGAATACCATGTCATTCCCAATACCGCCAAGCTGATCGCGGCCTCGCTGACGGTAACGGACCTGGTCAACGCGATTCAGCAGACCAACCTGGTGCAATCGCCGGGCCTCTATCAGGGCAATCATGAGCTGATCCTGGCGCTGGTCGGCGATCAGGCGCACAACCTGGAGCAGCTGTCGCAGATCTCGGTGAAGGCGACGGCAGGGGGAGTGCCCATCCATCTGCGCGATGTGGCCCAGGTCGTCCCGGCGACCGAGCCGGTCTACACCATCGTGACGTCGAACGGGCAGCCCGCGGTGTTGCTGAACATTTCGCGGCAGCCGGACAGCAATACGGTAATGGTGGCCAACGAAGCCGACGCCGAGGTAGCGCGTCTGCGCGCCAATCTGCCGCCCGGCGTTACCATTCAGCCCTTCTACGACCAGTCGCATCTGGTGCGCGACAGCATTGCCAGCGTGCGCGACGCGATCCTGATCGGCCTGCTGCTGGCGGCGATTATTCTCGTGCTCTTTCTGCGCGACTGGACCTCATCGCTGGTGGCAGGGCTGGTCATTCCTGTAACCATCCTTGTTACGTTTATCGTCCTGTGGGCGGTGGGGCAGAGCTTCAACCTGATGACGCTGGGCGGATTGGCGGCAGCTGTCGGTCTGGTCATCGATGACGCCATCGTGGTGGTTGAGAACATCGTGCTGCATCGGGAGAGCGGCGAGAAGCCGGGTCGAAGCGGTACGCAAAGCGCTGCACGAGATAACCCCGCCGCTGATCGGATCGACGATCACACCCATCGTTGTTTTCCTGCCGCTGATTTCAGTCACCGGCGTTACTGGTACATTCTTCCGGGCGCTGGCGCTGACCATGACCGTGGCCCTGCTGACATCGCTGGCACTGGCGCTGACGTGGACGCCGGCGCTGAGTCTGGCCCTGCTGCGCGGAAACAATCTGCACAAGGATGCGGAAGGCGATGCCGAGTCGGTCCATCATCGCGGGCTGATGGCTCCGGTGCTGCGCTTTCACGAACGGGTGCTGCGCGGCGCGCTTGCGCGGCCGCTGGTGCTGGCGGGAGCCTGTGCGCTGCTTATCGTAGCGGTGTTCTTTGCCTACAAGGGACTGGGCTCGGACCTGCTGCCGGAGATGGACGAAGGCGGATTTGTGCTGGACTACATCATGCCCGCGGGGAGTTCCCTCGAGGAAACCAATCGCGTGCTGCTGCATGTGGACCGCATCCTGCACCAGCTCCCCGAGGTCACGGTCACGTCGCGGCGCACCGGGCTGCAGATGGGGCTGGCTGCGGTCACCGAAGCCAATACCGGTGATTTTACGGTGATGCTGAGCAATCATCGCAGCCGCGGGATCGACGAGATCATGGAGGATGCGCGGCAGCGGATCCGGGCGGAAGAACCAGAGCTGGATATCGAATTCACCCAGGTGCTGCAGGATATGATCGGCGATCTTTCCAATTCGCCGGAGCCGGTGCAGATCAAGCTGTTCTCAACGAATCAGGACCTGCTCAACCAGCTGGGCCCGCGAGTCGGCGACGCGATCTCCAAAGTTCCTGGGGTGGTCGATGTGGAGAACGGCATCGATAACACCATCAGCGGGCCGGCGACGAGCTTCCAGGTGGATCCGGGGATGGCGGCGCGGCTGGGCTTCACGACCTCCGAGGTAGCAGCTGACGCGACATCGATCCTCGACGGTATTCCGACCCCCGATCCGCTGATCGCCAATGGGCGGCCTTATACGGTGCGGGTGCGGCTCGACGATTCCCATCGCAGCAGCCTGGAGGCGATGGAGAGATACGGTTTTCCTGAGCTCGACGGGAAAACTGGCGAGCCTCGGTTCGCTGGCGCAGGTACAGCAGTTGCCGCCGCAGAACGAAATCCTGCGCGAGAATCTGCAGCAGCTGATCACCGTGACGGGGCGGCTGGAGGGATCGGACCTCGGCTCGGCGATTGCGCGCGTGCAGCAGGCGGTCGCCAACCTGCATCTGCCTTCCAGTATCCGCGTGGAATACGGCGGAACCTACCAGCAACAGCAGCAGTCCTTCCATGAGCTGCTGCAGGTTCTGCTGCTGGCGCTGGTGCTGGTGTTTGGCGTGCTGCTGGCGCAATTCCGCACCATCTCCGCGCCGCTATCGGTGCTGGTTTCGTCGGTGCTGTCGACGGCGGGGGTCATCTTCGCACTGCTGATCACCGGCACGACATTCAACGTGGCGTCGTTCATGGGACTGATCATGGTGATCGGCATCGTCGCCAAGAACGGCATTCTGCTTCTCGATGCCGACCAGCGCTTCCGTGCCGCGGGGATGAATGCGCGCGACGCGATGCTGCAGGCGGCACACCGGCGACTGCGTCCCATCATGATGACGGCGCTGGCGGCGATCACCGGCATGCTGCCTCTGGCCTTTGCGCTGGGTGCCGGGTCGCAGATGCTGCAACCGCTGGCGATCGCGGTCATTGGCGGGCTGCTGATCTCGATGGCGCTGTCGCTGATCGTCACGCCGGCCGTCTACTACTTTCTTGCTCGCGAGTAGCGGCCAGGTCTTGGAGTATCTTCACCCCGGGCGTGCCCCAAGCCAGGTGTCTTCAAGTTTCCCTGGACTCGCTCCGCTCACTCAGAGTTCGATCGGGAATGACCATGGAACAGCGACGGAAGACCTGCGCAGAGCGATGATCGCGTGGGCAACGTTCTATAGTGGAAATCGAACTTCCACACTGGAGACAATGCCCTGGCCTGCGACGATCTGAGAGAGTGGATAAAAATCCTCGAAAAAGCCGGCGAGCTGAAGCGGGTTCGCGAAGAAGTGGACCCGGCGCTGGAGATCGCCGAGATCACCGACCGGGTGTCGAAGTCGGGACGGGGAACGCCGAAGGCCGGTGGTCCTGCGCTGCTCTTTGAAAATGTCAAAGGCTATCCGGGCGCCAGCGTGCTGATGAATCAGTTCGGCAGCGAACGGCGGATGAAGCTGGCGCTGGGCGTGGATTCGCTTGATGACATTGCCGGGCGGATTCGCGCGCTGCTGGACGTCAAGTCGCCGGAAGGCTTCCTGGAAAAGCTGAAGATGCTGCCGATGCTGGCGGAGATGGGGAAGTATTTCCCGAAGACGATCTCGGCCCGAGACGCGGCCTGCAAAGAAGTGATCCTGCGGGAAAACTTCAGCGTACTGGATTTTCCTGTGCTGCAGTGCTGGCCGCTGGATGGAGGCCGCTTCATTACACTGCCCTGCGTGGTGACGCGCGATCCGAAGACCGGCAAGCGCAATATGGGCATGTACCGCATGCAGGTGTACGACGGCCAGACCACGGGGATGCACTGGCAACGCCAGAAGAATGCCGCGGAACATCTGCGCGACCGGCTGCGCGCGGCCGCAGGAGATGCTTCCAGCCGGGTTCGCGCGATGGCGGAGACGGCGGGCGGGACGGCAAACCTTGCTCTCGGGCAGGTTGTCGATGAAGGTTCCAAAGCTGCCCGGCTCGAAGTGGCGGTGGCGATTGGGACTGATCCGGCGACGACCTTCTCCGCTATCGTGCCTGCCCCGCCGGAGGTCGAAGAGTTTCTGATCGCGGGGTTTCTGCGCCAGGAGCCGGTCGAACTGGTGAAATGCGAGACGGTTGACCTGGAGGTGCCGGCGCACGCAGAGATTGTTCTGGAAGGGTACGTGCGGCTGGACGAGCTGCGCAGCGAAGGCCCGTTTGGGGATCACACCGGCTTCTACACATTGCCGGAGGACTATCCCGTCTTTCACATCACCTGCATCACGCACCGGAAGAATCCGATTTACTCGGCGACCATTGTGGGCAAGCCGCCGCAGGAAGATGCGTGGATGGGCAAAGCGGTAGAGCGCATCTTTCTGCCGCTGTTCCGGCTGACGCTGCCGGAGATCGTGGACATCAACCTGCCGGTCGAGGCGGTGTTTCACAACCTGATGATCGTGTCGATGCGCAAGAGCTATGCGGGCCAGGCGCGCAAGGTGATGAACGGGATCTGGGCGATGGGCCAGGCGATGTTCACGAAATGCATCATTGTGGTGGACGAAGACTGCGATGTGCAGGACCTGGCCGAGGTGACGCTGCGGGTTGCCAATAACATCGACCCGGAGCGCGACATCCAGTTCACGCTGGGACCCATCGATTCGCTGGATCACTCTTCACGGCTGCCCAATTACGGCAGCAAGATGGGCATCGACGCGACCCGGAAATGGGCAGCAGAAGGGTTTACCCGCCCGTGGCCTGCGGAGATTGCCATGGATGCCGCGACGAAGGCTCGCGTCGATTCGATCTGGAAGAAGCTCGCGGATTAGCCGTCCGGGCAACTGCGGGGTCCGGCGACCAGCGAAGCGGGCCCTCCGGCGAGGCCGCGCCCTCCGCGGCCGCACGACCGCATCTTTTTCCCGTAACAGAGTTTCGCATGTCGGTGATATACAGGAATTGGTTTTCATCCCACTGCAGAACTGGATTGACGTTTGCTCCCCTGCCGTCGACGCTCGCGTCTGTCCCGGGTCGCACTAGCTCTTCTGCTGGCGTTTTCCCCTGGCATTGCGACACTGCGAGCCCAGGCCTCGCCGGAAGTGGTGAGCAGTAGCGGCTGGTCAACGCGCCGGAGCTGGTCGCTGTTTGGGGAGTACTCGCCGAACTCCAGCCACATCATGCTAGGGGTTACCGACCAGCGGGTCTTTCTCTCGGCAGGGGGCGGGTACAACCTGCGGCTCGCCGCGCATTCTGCCTGGCAGCTCTTTTACGCGCCGGAAGTGCGTCCGGTGATGATCGAAAGCGATCCGGTGGCGACCGGCTTTCAGTACAGTGTCTGCGCGCCGACACCCAGCGGGCAGCCGTGCACGCCCGCTTCGGGCACCTATAAATATCCGCAGAAGGTGCCGGTAATGAACACCGATTTGCGGAATGCGAGCTACGATGGCGTGATCTTCGGGCAGAGTTTTTATCAGAACTACACCTTCGCGTACGGTCGCCGCTGGACGTATGTCGGAGCCCTCAGCCCTCTTGGCTTTCGTGTCAGCTTTTTCCCGCGCTCACGGCTGCAGCCGATCATCGGGGCAACGGCCGGCTTTGCCGTTTCCACGCGCGACATTCCCATGTTCGATACGTCGGCGTTTAACTTCACCTTCGGCTTCGGTGCAGGGTTTCAGTTCTGGAGGAGCCCGGGGCGCGCCACGCAGATCGAGTACCGCTTCCAGCATCTCTCCAACGCGGACATTGGCTACAACGACCCCGGCGTCGACTCGCAGATGATTCACATCAGCTACGTGTGGGGGCGGCGCTGACGGCTGCTCTTATTCGGCTGTTTTCACCTCAATCGAAACCAGGCTGTGCACGGAGCGCGCCGGACGCTTGTCCTCTGTAACTACGAGGCGGAGTGGACCCGTCTTTACGTCGAGAGGTTTGCCGTCCATCGCATCGGCGACCAGCACCTGGCCGGGATGGAATTCGGGATCGATCTCGGCCAGCGCGATCACCGCTTTGTACCCATCGGAGCCAGTCGCGACCACATACTCTGCGAGGGCCTTGCCGTGGAGATCTTTGCCATGCGGGACGCCCAGATGCCCCAGTAGGTCTCGTTGGCATTGGTGTGGTGGTCAAAGATGGTCACGGTCTGGTGGGGATAGTCCTTCAGGGTCGCGGGGGTGAAGACGCCGCGCTGGCCCGGTCCGGCAGTGATGATAAGGGTGCCAGCGACCGTTGCCGGCTCTGCTGCGGCCTGGACCAGGGCGGAGACTGCCTCTCCCTGGATTGGAGCCGTCGCCTGTCCCCAAGCTGTCATCGCGCCACTCAGCAGCACTGCCCACGCCACCATCCGCAGTCCCTTCACGCTCGTACCCTCCGTGCCTCACCATCGTAATAGCACCTGCGCCGGAGAGCCGTTTCTTGCGCAGCCGAATCCATCTAAACTGAGAGAGCATGCCACACCTTCAGGACCAGCTCGACGAGATCACCGCCCAGACCAGGACATTGGTGCAGCCGGAGCGCCTCGCCGTGGGTGAACGCGCCATCGAGGAGTTGTTGTTGTCGGGGATTGAAAAGCGGATGATTCCGGTGGGCGCCAAGGCTCCCGAGTTCGCGCTGCCTGATTTCTCCGGCCGCGTGGTCCGATCCGCCGATCTGCTGGCGCTGGGACCGCTGGTCATCAACTTCTTTCGCGGCCGCTGGTGCCCCTACTGCGTGACGGAACTGGAAGCCTGGCGCGATCTCTATCCAGCGCTGCGGGAGCGCGGCGCGCTGGTGGTCGGCATCTCGCCGCAGACACAGCGGCAGAGCGACTTCACGGCAGCGCAGCACACGATTCCCTTCCCCTGCTGGCTGACGCCGGCTGCGTGCTCGCCGAGACTTTCGGCCTGGTCTGGACGCTTCCACCGTACCTGCGCAGCTACTACCGCGGAATTTTGCTGAATCTTCCGTTCATTAATGGCGATGAGAGCTGGAAACTGCCCCTGCCGGCCACCTACGTTCTTTCACCCGACGGCCAGGTTCTCTACGCTGAGGCACACGCCGACTTCAGGGTTCGCCCGGAGCCCGACGAGGTGCTGAGCAGTTTGCCGGCCTTCGCCCGGTCGGAACAGCGATCCCTTTAGATTTTTTTGGAACCACGCCGACGGAACTCCCGTATTCCTTTCTGAGCCCCTGCGGGACGGGCTCGCCAATCCATCCATATGAGGAGTTTTTTTCGATGCAAACCGTCCAACGCATGATCGTGAAGGCCAGCCCGGCCGCGATCTGGCAGGTGCTTGCAGACGTCGAACGCTGGCCCACGTGGACCCCCACTACGCTGAAGGTCGAGCCGCTCACGCCTGGTGGCCTGCGCGTGGGCGCACGCTATCGAGTAGCACAGCCGAAACTCCGCCCTGGCATCTACGAAGTCACGGAGTGCAGACCCCACCAGGCCTTTACCTGGATCCAGAAGGCGCCTGGTGCCACCATGGTCGCCGAACACCGCCTCACCGCTTCCGACCACGCAGGGACGGAGGTAGAGCTCTCCTTTGCGACCCAGGGGCTGCTCGGAGGTGTCATTGGCAAACTGTACGGCAAGCTGATCGCTGATTACGTGGCCACCGAGGCCCGCAGCCTGAAGAAGTACTGCGAGGTTTTGGCGGCTGCGGCGTCGGCCTGAGGCTGTCGGGTTATCGGCCTGAGAGGTCGGGCATCGGCTTAGGCTGGCGGCTGAGTAAACGCCCCTTCGGTCCCGTCGTCGCCCTTGCTATCCCGACTCTTGCTCGCGGTTGCAGCCCAAGCGTAGGATGAGCGCGGTTCTCCGGACACAGTTCTCGGACGCGGTCCCACAGGGGGCGACGATGGCTTCGCGAGTATGCACCGTGAGTGCAGACACTCTTCTGCTGGTAGGTGTTCGTTTCGCGAAGGACAAGAAGCCGGTTCTTCCCTCCTACATCCTCAGCGCGCATACAGTTGCGGTGATGATCGATCCTCGTGCCGGCATGGACATCGACGATCCACGCGCCAACCAGATCGCCGAATCCAATGTCATCGCTGCACTGCAGAAGTGGGGACGGTTTCAGCCGGTGCTGAGCACCGAGCAGGCGGACCTCATCATCGTGGTGAGAAAAGGCTCTGATCGGCTGGTTCGCGAGACGATTACCAACCCACGCCAGAACGACCGCGTGGGCATGATCGCTCCCAGCGATGCCGGCGTTAACATGGGGGCACAGCACGGCCAGCAGTCGTCGCTTTCCACGAATGGCCCGGGGACTGCGGCCGGCGAGCCACCTCATCCGCAGACCGAGGTCGGCGATACCGACGACTCCTTCGAGGTATACGAAGGGGACGTGGACAAGCCGCTGGACTTGCCGCCGGGGTGGAGATACACCGCGAAAGACGGATTACAACCGCACTCGGTGCCAGCAGTGGACGAATTCCGCAAAGCGATAGCGAAGGTGGAAAAGGCGGCTGCGAACAAAAAGCAGCCGTGAGAGGCGGCGATTTCTCCGGCGTCGCGATTGCGGGCGAGAGACGAACCGCTGTCGCCTACAATGGGCGCCATGCATAATGCACGCCACCTTCGCCTGCTGCTGCTGGCTGCAGCACCGACCCTGTGCCTGCTCCCTTCCTACCTGCACGCGCTTTCTCCGGAAGAGCAGGCCGTTCTGGCTCCGGTGCGGGCGCTGTTTGACGGGATGGCGAAGCGCGACGCGGCGGCGATTCAGGAGCCCCTGCTGCCCGGTGGCAGCCTGGTGCTGATGCGCAACGGCAAGCCGGTGAAGATGTCGTTCGGCGACTTTGCCGCTCGCGTTGCCCGGCCGGGGACGACGCACATCGAGGAGCGCATTCACCATCCCCTGATCCGGATCGATCATGACCTCGCGGTCGTCTGGGCACCCTTCGACCTTCTGGTCGACGGCAGAGTCGATCACTGCGGGACCGACCTGTTCAATCTGGTGCTCCAGGATGGCCGCTGGCTCATTGCCGGCATCGCCGATACCGGGCGCAGCACCTGCTCTGCGCGATAGAGCCTGCTGTTTCTGAAGTTTCTTGTCTGCCTGCCATCAAAGAAGCAGGTCCCTCCACTCCGCTATGCTACGGTCGGGATGACAAACGATCAAGGGACCTCTTAAACGCCACACGAGTGGCCGGATTCACAGTGAAGTCCAGGCTCGCTATTCGTAGACCCGTTCGTAGCGGAGGTATTTCGGCTCCCAGACGTTGGCGGCGATCGCAGCGTCCACACCCTCGTTTTTCAGGTCGGACAAACCTTCGGAAATGGCCTGCTCCGCCACAGCGGTCGCGATGACCCGGCTCAGCTCACGGGACCTGGCCAGCGGAGGCAGCAGGTTGGCATGGCGGTCCTGCTCGACCGGGGAAAGGCGCGCGAGCGCCTTCGCCGCCGTCATGATCATGGCATCGGAGACGCGGCGGGACTGCGAGGCGACAATGCCGAGCGCGAGGCCGGGAAAGATGTAGGAATTGTTCGTCTGATCGATACAAATTTTCCGATTGCCGACCTTCACCGGTTCAAAGGGACTTCCGGTTCCGATGAGGGCCTTGCCGCCGGTCCACTTGAGGAGGTCTTCGGGGGTAGCTTCGCTTTTGGAGGTGGGATTCGAGAGCGGAAAGATGACGGGGCACTCGGTATTTTGGGCCATAGCGCGCACAGCGTCTTCGGTGAACATTCCCGCCTTACCGGCAACGCCGATGAGGACGGTGATCTTTGCGTTGCGCACGACTTCTTCGAGGCCGATGTGGGCGGCGTCCTTTACCTG
Source organism: uncultured Acidobacteriota bacterium (assembly GCA_963825195.1). Lineage (GTDB taxonomy): Bacteria > Acidobacteriota > Terriglobia > Terriglobales > Acidobacteriaceae > Palsa-343. The sequence continues at coordinate 533,928 of CAWGSD010000001.1, read as the reverse complement.
CCAGCCATCGATGTCCTTTCGCGGATGAACGAAATTCTTCTGCTCGTCGTGAATGCCCTCAGCGCCTTCGACCAGAAGACCGGGGCGGCCGATGGCGTAGATGCGGGCGCGCGCCTCCTGCTCGTTGAGGCCCTGCTCCTGGAGCGCCTGCACCAGCAGGTTGGCGATGCCGATGCCTGCCGATCCGAAGCCGAGGATGGCGATGCGCTGGTCGCGCAGTGCGGTGCCCGCCGCCTTTGTGGCGGACAACAGCGTGGCCAGCACCACGGCGGCGGTTCCCTGTATATCGTCGTTGAAGGTGCAGAGGCGGTCGCGATAGCGCGTGAGCAGGCGCGCCGCGTTGGAGCCGGCAAAGTCCTCCCACTGCAGAAGCACGTGCGGCCAGCGTCGCTCGACAGCCGACACGAAGGTCTCGATGAAGTCGTCGTAGTCCTGCCCGCGTACGCGCTGGTGACGCCAGCCGATGTAGATGGGATTCGTCGAGCCGCTCCTCGTTATCGGTGCCGACGTCGAGCAGAACGAGGCAGACAGTGCTCGTGATGGATGCCGCCCAGCGCTGTGTAGAGTGCCATCTTGCCGATGGGAATGCCCATGCCGCCCGCGCCCTGATCGCCGAGACCAAGGATGCGCTCGCCGTCGCTGACCACAATCGCCTTCACCTTGTCGTAGCGCGGGTGGGAGAGGATTTTCTCGATGCGATGCCTGGTTGGGATAGCTGAGAAAGAGCCCGCGCGGCTTGCGCCAGATCTCGCTGAAGCGCTGGCAGCCCTCGCCCACGGTGGGCGTATAGACGATGGGCATCATGGTGCGGATGTCGGAGAGAATGAGCGCGTAGAACAGGGTCTCGTTGATGTCCTGCAGATCGCGCAGGAAGGTGTACTTCTCAAAGGGCGTTTCGAGTTGATCGAAGGCCTTTCTGCGACGCGCGATCTGCTCCTCCAGAGTGCCAACATGCGGAGGCAGCAGGCCATGCAGGTCGAATGCGTCGCGTTCCTCTTCGGTGAAGGCTGTGCCTTTGTTCAGGCGGGGATGATTGAGGAGGGTAAAGCCAAAAATCTTTACAGGGAGCGCGGGGTCCTTCATGGGGAGCCTCTTCAAAGAAAGATGCAGCGCCGGGTCGCTCCTCCACTGGCCGGAAGGGAGGATTTCCGGCGAACCCCAGAAGTTTACTCTGTGTCGTCGACAACGCCGGCGAAGATCCCCCTGTCTTCCGTTACGGAAGTCTGTCCGCGCTTCGCAACCAGCAGATAGCGTTCCTGAAGCATGCTCTCGCGCACCTGCCTGCCGACACGCTGGAGGACGCCTTGCTGCGAATGGTGCTTTCCGAAGGCTTCCATCCTGCGGTCGCTCAGCGGGCCGAGTTCGAGCGTGAGCGACCACGGCACCGTTGCCGCGTTGGCCAGCTCGGGGCGCGCGCGCACGGAGACGAACGGGGTGCTCGCGTAGTAGAGCTTTTGCGGCGTATAGGCGGGCAGCCCGGGCTGTTCCGGAAACATCTCGGGGCGGCTGGCCCAGTGGAAGGCGGCTGTGGCGACAGCCGAAATCATGGTGTGATCGCGATGCAGGTTGATGGCGCCATCGCCGCCGAAGGTGAGCACCACCTGCGGTCGCCAGCGACGAATGCGCTCGATTACGACACCGACAAGCGCATAGAAATCCTGGTGTGCCAGCTCGCCATCGGGATAATGCAGGACTTCATGGCGGGTGACGCCGAGGACGGCGCAGGCCGCATCCATTTCGGCGCGGCGAATGTGGCCCAGTTCCTGCGGGTCGCTGGCGTCGCCGCGAAAGTGCGCTGCCTGGCCGTCGGTCATGCACAGGACGGAGGTTTCGATGCCATCGCGATGCGCCATCAGCAGAGCACCGCCAAAGGCGCCGCTTTCGTCGTCAGGATGGGCAGTTACACAGAGGAGTCGATGGGACAAACCAGATCTTCTTCAGAAGGAAAGTCCTCCCATGGCAGGTCGGCCTGGGCCACGGGAGCAAAACTCTTTCGATGCAGATTACAGGGCCCGTGCTTACGCAGCGCCTCGCGGTGTTCCGGTGTCGCATAGCCTTTGTGGGAGGCGAGGCCGTACTGCGGATACTCGGCATCGAACTCGCGCATGCGCGCATCGCGATAGACCTTGGCGACGACAGAAGCGGCCGCGATGGAGATGCTGAGCGAGTCGCCGTAGATGATGCTGGTCTGGCCGTGGGGCAGGTCGAGGCGCAGGGCATCGATGAGGAGATGATCGGGCTGGGGATCCAGCCGCATCACAGCGGCAGTCATGGCCATTCGCGATGCCTGGTAGATATTGACGCGGTCGATGGTGTCGGCGTCGACTTCTTCGATGGCGAGGGCAAGGGCACGGGTTCGAACGATCACGTCCAGGCGCTCCCGGTCCTCTGGCAGAAGTTGCTTCGAATCCCGCAGCCCGCGAATGCGGGTGTCCGGAGGGAGGATTACGGCTGCGGCGACGACCGGGCCGAAGAGTGCGCCGCGGCCTACTTCATCGACGCCGGCGATGACCGTGGCGCCCAGGGCGCGAGCCAGTTTCTCGTATTTATTCCCGCAGGCCAGAGAGCGGAGCATCCGCATCTTGCGGGTCGCCGCCGAAACTTCGTCGGAGACCTTCTTGCCGCTGCGCTTCCCGTTCCCATTGCCGCCGCTTTCCGGTTCGCAGAACCCGAGATTGCCGAGCCCGCTATCGAGAATCTGCCCCATGGGGCGAGTGTACTGCGGCAGAGACGGAGGATGCTCGTGGAAAACCGGTCCCAAATCCACACCCGCCCCAGCCGCCGTCGCGACAGGGGCGGTGTGGATTGTGCTAGGAGCGCTCGACTTCTTTGAGGCGGGCGGCCTTGCCACGCAGTCCGCGCAGGTAAAAGAGGCGAGCGCGGCGAACCTTGGCGGACCGGATCTTCTCTATTTTGTCGATGACCTTGCTGTTGAAGGGGAAAATGCGCTCGACACCTTGGCCGAAGCTCATCTTGCGCACGGTAAAGCTGCCCTGGGGGCCATTTTTGCGGGCGATCACGACGCCCTCGAAGGCCTGGAGACGTTCCTTATCGCCTTCCTTGATCCGGACCTGGACGCGCACGGTGTCACCTGGGGCAAAGGGGGGCAGGTCGGTGCGGTTCAGTTTGTCGGCGAGGCGCTGCATCACGGGATGTATCGACATAAAACTCGTTCCTAAAGGGATTTTGCGAATCTTTAGTTTACAGGAAAATCGGGGGGTGGCGGCAATTGCCGCAAAATGGAGGCCCGTGGGCGAGTCTACAGACCGAAGCACATCGCTTCTTCCAGTACCCAGGCCGCCTGCGTCCATGCGCCACGGCTAACAGCTGAATCGTAGACTCGGTTATGCGAAAGACGACTGCGAATGGAAATCGGCGCAGGATAAATTTTCGCGTTCCCTCACCCCGACGACCAGCGTTCAGGCGACTGCTGGATCGCAAATAATTGCTGCAATCGAGTTCCGCAACAAACCCGGTAGCCGCCTGCTAGCTGCGATCGCGGTACCAAGCCACGACAGCCTGGATTTCAGCGAGTGCACCGGGATGAATTTCGAGGAGTCTACCGCCACTGAGGGTGGCCGCAATTTGCCTGCGAGCTTCGGCCCACGCAACGGGCTTCACTGTGCCTGAGTCGAGTTCCTTCATGCGCCGAGCAATCTCGAGATCCCACTCAGCCTCTGCCGCCTCATCTACGGTTTCCTCCAGACTTTCCAGGAGGGCGCCGACGAGAGCCGCCCGTGCTTCGGTGGGCAGAGCGAGAACCTGCGTCAGCAGGTCGGACACGTCGTACGCCATGACGCATTCTAATTCCTGTCGACTGACCAAATGCGGATTCTGACAGTTGACCCTTCGGACGCTAGCCGGGCAGGAAACTTAATTAAATGTGCTACTTCCGGGTGGCCGCGAAGTAGATTACATAACCCCACGAAAAGATGCCGTGCAGGATGCACCACAAGATGCTGGCGTTCCGCGACCAGGAGAGAACGACCGCGATGGCCATGCCGAGTCCCCAACATCCGGTAGAGCCGTGCGCACCGCCGCAGGACCTTGCTTTGCCGGCTCGCTTTTCCAGTTCGGCCACCCTGGATTCCAGCTGTCCGTCGATTTGTGCCGCCGTGCCCATGGATCGACCTGCCTTTCGCGCTCCGATCCTATTCTGCTCCGGCGCCTGGCGATCGCGGCACATTTTCGTCCTGCGAAACCAGGAGATTCAACTCGGAGCCGCTTCCCCGCCCTTGGCTACAGCGGAATATTGCCGTGCTTTTTGGGCGGATTGCGGTCGCGTTTGCCGTCGAGCATCTCGAGCGCGGAGATAAGGCGGCGGCGGGTTTCGTGGGGCAGGATGACCGCGTCGACGTATCCGCGCTCGGCCGCGACGTAGGGATTCGCGAACTGCTCGCGGAACTCATGAACGCGGGCAGCGCGCGCCGCTGCCAGGACCTGTGCCCGCCGGTCTTCGGTGAGCGGCCCTTCGCTGGTTTCCGCCTGGCGCACGGCAGCATCGAGTTCGCGCCCGTAGACGATGTTGACAGCTCCCTCCGGTCCCATCACGGCAATTTCAGCGGTGGGCCAGGCGAGGTTGACGTCGGTGCGGATATGTTTCGAGCTCATGACGCAGTAGGCGCCGCCATAGGCTTTGCGGGTGATGACCAGGAGCTTGGGGACGGTGGCCTCGGCAAAGGCGAAGAGCAGCTTGGCGCCGTGGCGGATGATGCCGCCGTATTCCTGCTGGGTCCCGGGCAGGAAGCCGGGCACGTCTTCGAGGGTGATGAGGGGAATATTGAAGGCATCGCAGAAGCGGACGAAGCGCGCACCCTTCACGCTGGCATTGATATCGAGCACCCCGGCAAGGAAGGCCGGCTGGTTCGCGACGATACCCACCGGCCGGCCATTCATGCGGGCGAAACCGACCACAATGTTGCGGGCGAAATGCTCGTGGACCTCGAAGAAGTACCCGTCATCCACGATGGGTTCGATGACCTGTTTGATGTCGTAGGGCTGGTTGGACTCGGCGGGGACCAGCGTGTCCAGTTCGCGATCGGCGCGGTCGGCGGCGTCGGAGCAGGCGCGGCGCGGGGGATCGTCGAGGTTATTCGACGGCAGGAAACTGAGCAGCTCGCGAATCATGGCGAGGCACTCGGCATCGTCATGGGCCATGAAGTGAGCCACTCCGGAGATCTCGTTGTGGGTGGCGGCGCCGCCCAGCTCCTCTTTCGTGACTTCCTCGTGGGTCACCGTTTTGATGACGTCGGGCCCGGTCACAAACATGTAGGAGGTCTTGTCGACCATCAGAGTGAAATCGGTGATAGCGGGCGAATACACGGCTCCCCCGGCGCAGGGGCCGAGAATAGCTGAGATTTGAGGAACGACACCGCTGGCCAGCGTGTTGCGCAGGAAAATGTCGGCATAGCCCGCGAGAGAGACAACGCCTTCCTGGATGCGCGCGCCACCGGAATCGTTGAGGCCGATGATGGGAGCGCCGACGCGCATGGCGGTATCCATCAGCTTCACGATTTTGCCGGCGTTGGCTTCGGAGAGCGATCCGCCAAAGACGGTGAAATCCTGGGCGAAGACAAAGACGGTGCGGCCGTCGATGCGGCCATAGCCGGTCACGAAGCCGTCACCGGGAATGCGCTTTTCGGCCATGCCGAAGTCGGTGCAGCGGTGGGTGACGAAGCGGTCGGTCTCCTCGAAACTGCCCTCGTCAAGCAGCAGCGTGATGCGTTCGCGTGCGCTGAGTTTGCCGTCGCGGTGCTGGCGCTCGCGGCGTTCAGCTCCGCCGCCTTCTTCGGCGAGGCGGTTGCGCCGCTCCAACTCCTCAATCACCGGGTCTTTGTCCATCGAGGGGATTATAGCGGTCGGGTCACATGGCACTGGCCCTACTTACGTTTGTCGCGCGCGGAAGTTCCGGTTGCCGCTCATAGAGCGTTTCCACCTGGTAATTCTTCCTGGGCCCCCGGACCGTATGCTGCACACGCAGGCGCTGCTGGGAGTCCAGCGTGTATTCCGACACGTACTCATCTGCAGCGCACAGGAATCGGGCATGCGCCTCGAGCGTGCCGTCGTCCCGCTGCTGAAACTCCAGCTCGTGGAACAGCTGCTGGGTATCGCAGAAGAGAATCTGCAATCCGTTGGCGGGGCGCGGCAATCGCCGGTAGAAGTAGCACCGGGTCGCGTGCAGCGTTCCTCCCTGCACCAGGGAAACCAGCGCCGTCTCCTCATAGCGTGCGCTGCCGTCGCCTTCGGGTGTAATGCGGGCCTCGCCGGTCGCGCTGGCGTAGCCGGGAATCTCCCGGACGAAGATCCAGAGGCCCAGCAGGCGGTCAAAGACGCTGGAAGGACGAGAAGGCACTCCACGAGTGTGCCATTTCCTGCCGGGGAGATTCTATCGGCCGGGCCGGGAGGGTCGCCGCAGACTGCCGCAGGGCGGGGTGTGCAATTACCATAGCCCTCATGAGCCAGCCCGCTCCCGCCAGAGTTGCTAACCAGATTGCCAGCCAGATTGAGGGTCTGCGCGAGAAGATTCGTCACCACGAGCACCTGTATTACGTGCTCGACAATCCCTCCATCTCCGACGCCGAGTTCGACGACCTCATGCGGGAGCTGCAGCGGCTGGAGAAGGAGCATCCCGACCTGATCACGCCGGACTCGCCCACGCAGCGCGTAGGCGGCAAGCCCAAAGAAGGCTTTGCCAAGGTGGCCCACTCGCGGCCCATGCTTTCGCTCGATAACGTGACCAGCGAGGAGGAGCTGCGGGACTGGGACCGGCGCGTGCGGAGCCTGGCGGGCGAGGGCGCGGAGATCGGCTACGTGTGCGAGTACAAGATGGACGGAATCTCGATGGCGCTGCAGTACCGAGCAGCGATCGACGGAAGCGCCCATCTGGCGCGGGGGCTGACCCGCGGCAATGGCACGACTGGCGAGGACGTGACTACGAATGTGCGGACGATCCGGTCGGTGCCTCTATCCGTCGCGAAAGCGAAGCTGGCGAAGGCGAAAATGCCGGCCGACTTCGAAGTACGGGGTGAAGTGGTGATGCCGATAGCTGGCTTCCTGAAGCTGAACGCTGAGCGGGAAGCGCAGGGACTCGCGCCGGCGGCGAATCCGCGCAATTACGCCGCGGGGACGATTCGGACGCTGGAGCCGAACATTGTGGCGCAGCGGCGGCTGGATTTCTACGCCTATTTCCTGCTGAACGAGCGCGGCGAAGACCTGCTGCCGGAGCAGGCTGAGGCACTGAATGCGCTGACGACGGCCGGATTTCGCGTGAATCCGCACCGCGAGGCGCTGCCGACGATCGAGAAGGTGCTGGCGTTTGTGGAGCGCGCCGGAGAACATCGGGCCGAGCTTGGTTACGAGATTGATGGCGTGGTGATCAAGGTGAACTCGACCGATGTGCAGCGGCGGCTTGGCTATACAGGGCGAGCGCCGCGCTGGGCCGTAGCGTACAAGTTCACCGCGCGCGGGGGGATCACAAAGGTCGAGGACATCCGCGTCCAGGTGGGCCGTACCGGCAAGCTGACGCCGGTCGCCGTGCTGACGCCGGTGGCTATCGGCGGGACCACGGTGAGCCGCGCTACGCTCCACAATGCCGACGAGATCGAGCGGCTGGGGCTGCTGATCGGCGATTACGTCAAGGTGGAGCGCGGCGGGGACGTTATTCCCAAGGTGGTCGAAGTCGTCGAGGACAAGGAGCATCCCCGCGGGCATCGCAGGTTTCACTTCCCCACGCATTGTCCTGACTGCGGCAGCGAGATCGTCCGCACCGAGGGCGAGGCGGATTACCGGTGCGTGAACGTCGATTGCCCGGCCCGGCTGCTGGGCAGCCTGCTGCATTTTGCCTCGCGCGGGGTGATGAATATTGAAGGGCTGGGCGAAGCCGTCGTCGCCCAGCTGCTGGACCGCAAGCTTGTCACCAGCATCGCCGACCTCTATACGCTCACCGACGCCGACCTGGGACAAATGCAGCACGAGGTCACGACTCGCGACAAGAAAACCGGCGAGCAGAAGACGCGCACCCAGGCGCTCGCCGGTCCGAAGGAGAGGAGGGATCTTCTCGAGGAGATTAAGGCTTCAAAGAAGGCGCCTCTGAACCGGCTTCTCTACGGTCTCGGGATACGCTTTGTGGGCGAGCGCACGGCCCAGTTGCTGGCTGAGGAATTCGGCTCGATGGAGGCGCTGATGGCGGCGTCGCGCGAGGAACTGGAACGGGTCAACGAAGTCGGGCCTCGGGTCTCTGAGGCGATCCGCGAGTTCTTCGACGAGGCGCGCAACTGCGAGCTGGTCCACAAGCTGGAAAAGGCCGGCCTGACGATGACTGCCGAGAAGAGGAAGAAGTCGTCGCAACTGGAAGGCCTGACCTTCGTGCTTACCGGAACGCTGCCGAATCTGTCGCGCGAGGAGGCGAAGGCGAAGATCGAGGCCGCCGGGGGCCGGGTCTCGGGCTCGGTGAGCAAGAAGACCCACTACGTGGTGGCCGGGGAAGACGCCGGATCGAAGCTGGATAAGGCGCGGGAGTTCGGCGTTGCCATTCTCGATGAGAGCGGTCTGGTGAAGATGCTGAGCGGGAGCTAGGCTGCTGTTGCTGAAGTATCTTGCCTGCCTGCAATTCAAAAGAGCAGGTCCCTCCACTTCGCTACGCTATGGTCGGGATGACAAAAACGATCAATGAACCTCTGAAACACCACCCTGGTCGAGGCGGCCCCCAAGCCAGCCCAGGCTGCGCAGGAATTTCCGGTCGGTATCGCTGAGAGTTGCCGCCTGCAGCAGGTCGGGCCGGTTCCGCCAGGTCTTTTCGAGAGCGCGCTCGCGGCGCCAGCGGCGGATGGCGGCATGATCGCCCTGGGTCAGGACCTCCGGCACTGCCACGCCCTGAAACTCAGCGGGACGAGTGTAGTGGGGATAGTCGAGCAGGCCGCCCGAGCCATGGGTGGATCGCGGCGGAGTGCCGGGTTCGCTGCAGTTGCCTCCGTCGGCCGGACCGAAACTTTCGAACTCGCTGGAGGCCTCGTTGCCCAGCACACCCCGCAGCAGGCGAGCGGTGGCATCGAGGATGACGGCCGCGCCCAGTTCGCCTCCGGAGAGGACGTAGTCGCCGATGGAGAGTTCCTGATCACAGAGCAGTTCGTTCACCCGCTCATCGACGCCTTCGTAGCGCCCGCAGATCAGCACCAGCCGCTCGAGGGTGGCCAGTTCGCGCGCAATCGCCTGGGTGAAGCGAGTTCCCTGGGCGGAGAGGAGAATCACGCGTTGACGCGTGTGGTCGCGCTCGCGCTTTGGTTCCAGGCCCAAACACTCCATGGCTTCAGCGAGCGGCTCAGGCTTGAGCACCATGCCTTCCCCGCCACCGAAGGGACGATCATCAACCGTCCTGTGCCGGTCGTGGGCGAAGGCGCGCAGATCGTGAGCCTCAACCGCGACGAGGCCGGCAGCCATAGCCCGGCGCAGCACGCCATGTCTGAGAATGCTCGAGAAGAACTCCGGGAAGATAGTAATCAGATCGAAGCGCATGGTGCGCGAAGTTATCCTATTCAGCTTCGCCATCTCTGCAGAGGCAATTGCAAAGCGCGTTGCGTGCATCTTAATTTTGTCACGATGCGATGCACGCACTGAGGCCTTGCGCGCGTTGGCAACTCAGAGCATTCTGTTGCTATAATCCGCCGCGCGGGGTTTTGCCGGATTTCTGGCATACTCATACAGCGGTTCAATAAAAACTGACTCGGAGCCCGGAGGGCATACTCTGATGCAGGACAACTATAAGCTTTATGCAAGCGCTGACAGCGAATTCGAGCCCGAAGCCGACGACGATATGGAAGAACTGGAAGACGGCTTCGGCGAAGACGAGGAGGAGGAAGAGGAAGTATCCACTTCCATCTCTTCCGACGATGATGAACCAGCGGACGAGGATGAGGGCGAGTCGGCCGCAGCGGAACCGGAAGCCGGGGCCTCGGCCACGCCGGAGAAACCGGCAAAGAAGCGGGTTGCCAAAACGGCCGCGAAGAAAGCTCCTATGAAACAGGCAGCCAAAAAGGCTCCAGCGAAAAAAGCTGCGGCTAAAAAGGCGCCTGCGAAGAAAGTTGCCGTAAAAAAGGCGCCCGCGAAGAAAACTGCCGCAAAGAAAGCAGCGAAGAAAGCCCCCGCGAAGAAAGCCATAAAGAAGGCGGCGAAGAAGGCCGCCGCGAAAAAGGGCTTCGGCAGCAAATCTGCGGCAAAGAAGACCAGCGCGAAGAAGGCCGTGAAAAAGGCAGCGCCGAAGAAGGCGGCGAAAAAGACTGCGGCCAAAAAGAAATCACGCCGCTAAACAGTGTGAAGGGCTGAAACCGTCCCATGGGGACCGTGCAGCCCTTCCTCCTGCAGGATTTACCTCAGCCTCCTACGGCAGCCTCCAGCTGGACGTCAGGTCAGAGAGCAGTAGCTTGTAAAAGTCATAGCTCTCGTTATCAATTTCACTTCCAAGTTCAAACAGGCCGCATGGCGTCGGAATGGGCGCAGCGACCACAGGAAGCGCGGGGACCGAATCGTCCGGGTTCGTGAAGTTCAGTGCATTAGCCAGATTCGCAACCTCATTCGAAGCATCTCGCGCTGTGAGCGGCGGCAGATTGTAGCGCCATTCAATCAACTTCAGAACTGACGTGTGGTCGTACAGCCCGGAATCGATTCGGGGCGTGGCCGTGTTGCCGCGGGTGAACGGCGAAATTACCAGCGTCGGCACCCGGCATCCCAACAGCGCTTTGCCGTCAATCAGATCCGTGTCCACATCGTTGGGCGCAACGACCCGTGGAGGGGTCACGGTGTCGAAGAACCCGCCCCACTCGTCGCGGTTGATGATCAGGACTGTGTTCTTCCATCCCGGACCGCTGGTCACCGCCTTGTACACCTGGCTCAGAAACGCTTCTCCTGCCTCGACGTTGGCGTGCGGGTGGTCGTCGTTGCCTTCTCCGTCGTCGAGAATCGTGAACTTCGGATCAAGGAAAGAGACGGCGGGCAAGGTTCCGGCCGCAACGTCGGCGAGAAAATCCGCATAAAGCGCGGAAATACCAAGGTATTTGTCGCCCCAGAGTGCCAGGAACGGCACATTCGAGTAGTAGTATCTATGGCTGACGCCGGCTGCCGCGAGCCGATCCCAGATGGTCGGCAGGGTCGAGATATCGAGGGTGTTGGACAGCCTGTCGGTCTGAGCCGCATGCTGAAAGACGCGATTAGGAAACGTGGACGACAGAATCGACGCAAAGTAGTTGTCGAGGGTGGTGAAGTTGCGCGCGGCCGCGCTGAAGAAGGGCAAATCGTCCTCGACGTAGTAGCCGATGCAGAAGACGTCGTTCGTGGTCGTCCGCAGCCATCCATCCATTTTGCCATTGTCGTACTCGCTGCGGCCCCCGGCGTAAGAGTGATCGGGATCAGGATGCGAACAACCCACGTCGGTGGTCAGGTGCCAGGTCGGATGCGCTTCGCCCTCGTCGTCCAGGAAGCTGAGTCCCGCCTGCCTTCCATGCGCCCCGGGCAACCAGCCGAGTAAGTGGTCGAAGCTTCGGTTCTCCATCATGACCACGACAATGTGATCGATCTGCGAAGCTGAAGGCGACGGCAAACTCTGCGCTGCGACAGCCGTTGCGCTGGGGTCGAAGGCGCCCGCCAGCCCCACGGATGCTGCTCCCGCAGCGCTGCGAAGGAAATCTCTGCGATTGATGTCCACGCCCATGTCCTCCTGTTGGGAAAGTGCGTAAACATAGATGCCAGGGAAGTTCAATGACGGGTGAAAGGCTGGTTAATTCCGGCCGCAGATGAGGGCGGGGGCCGTCTCGCCATCGAGGCAATCCGCACAGCTGCGAACGAGGATCTCGCCGCCCAACCGCGCCCGCCCCGCGTCGGTAGGGGCGAATCAAGCCGGCACTAATCAATAGGGCCGCGAGCCTGTTGTTTCTCTTCTTCGGTCAGGGGATTGTTGATTTCCAGCAAGCCCCCGGGGAGCCGCATCTCCACACGACCGTTATCCACGTCCATCAGCACCAAATGCTCCCGTACAAACGGGATGAGGACTTCGCTCTGGCTGGCGCGCATACCGGGCCGGCGCACCACCAGCAGATCGGTGTTGGACGAACCGCGGTCCACATCGATCACCTCACCTACTTCGAGGCCGGCCTGATTCAGATCGAAGACGCGGCATCCGATCAGATCGCTGACGTAGACGGCGCCCGGATCGACGGGCGCGCGCTCAGCAGCCGGAATGGCTACGGAGAAGTTGCGCAGGCCTTCGGCTTCGTTGATGGAGTCCACGGCCTGGAATTTGAGCACGATACGGCTGCGCAGGAACCAGAAATTCTCGAGGACTACTTCGTGCGGCCGCGAGGCTACCCTCTCCGGCGGGATGAGGAAGAGGTGGGTACGCTGGTGAAAGCGTTCCGGAAAGTCGGTCAGAATTTCGGCAACAATTTCCCCTCGCCGGCCGTGCGGGCGGACCAGGCGGGCGAGCAACACCCAGGGAGCGGGTGCGCGCGCAGCCGGGACCGTTTGGCCGACATGGGTCACCGGTGCACCTGAAGGCGGGAGCTCGGCGGCAATTTCCGAACGCCGGAATGCCGAAGGCTCCTCGTCTTCAAGAGCTGGGTCGTGGCGGGGGGACGCCATTTCAGGCAGAACTGCTACTCCTCGCTGCCTGCGTTCTTCTGGTGATCTTCTTCGAGGATGTCGAGAGTATAGCGATGGTGGTGCTTCATACTGACAGCGCCCAGGATTGTCCGCACCGATCGCGCGGTTCGACCCTGCTTCCCGATCACTTTCCCCACATCCGTGGGCGCAACCCGGAGTCGAAACACCGTGCTCTCGTCTCGTTCCACCGCTTCAACAATTACCGCCTCTGGGATATCCACCAGCGCCCGCGCAATCTGGGTCACCAATTCCTGCATGTCATCGGGTCTGTCTGTTGTCTCTTTCATTTTGCCCCCCACTTGGAAGACACACGTGCGATCTTCCGGGGTTAACGCGGATACTACAGTAACGCTGCTGCGGAAAAAAGAACATTCCGCAGACTGCTTAACCCCGAATATGGCAAAAGTAACTTTTTGGGAGGTATCTGGAGCAGGCGAGCGGTGACTCCTCCGTAACCAGGCTGGAACTTTAAGCAGCTTCTGAATTTTCCGAGGCGCCTGCCGGGCCCTGTCCAGGCGCAGAGGGTCCGGTTCCCGAGGAAGCATGCGAGTGCAGCAGCTTCGCAACACGGTCTGAAAGCTGAGCGCCTTTGCCTCTCCAGTAGTCGATCCGATCGTGCTTAAGATCGACTGACGCAGGATTCGTCCGGGGGTTGTAGGTACCAACCAACTCCACGGAACGTCCATTCCGGGCCCGGTCCTTCTCGATCACCACAACGCGGTAATACGGTTGCTTCCGCGCGCCTACGCGCGCCAAACGAATCATCAACACAATCGAACAATCCTTTCCATCTTGGAAATTGCAGGTTGGGAATTCACCGCCGGCGTACAGCTCGGTTGAGGGGCACAAATCCCAGCTTCCTAATATATCAGGGATTTACGTTGCGGCCTATGGTTCAACACGACCATTTCCGTCGCCCGGGCTCCCCGCTTCCGGGTTTGGCGGGTCAGGCGGCCTTCACGGACCATCTGGCCTAGTGAGCGACCTGAGGTTCGCCCGCTCCAGAATAGCCCGCAGGCGTGATTTCAGCCGCCAGAGTAGCCCTCTCCCCGCGCTCGACGTTCTGGCGAAAGTACTCCAGGGAACGTCGCAGTCCGGTTTTCAGGTCTACCTTCGGCTCCCATCCCAGCAGGCGCTTTGCTTTGGTGATATCGGGGCGGCGTTGCACCGGGTCATCCACCGGACGCGGGGCGAAGCGAATCGAGCTGGAGGATCCGGTCACGGCGAGGATTTCCTGAGCACATTCCAGAATGGTCCACTCCACCGGATTTCCGATATTCACCGGCAGGTGCTCGTTCGAACGCGAAAGCCGGAGGATGCCGTCGATCTCATCAGAGACATAACAGAAGCTGCGCGTCTGGCTGCCGTCTCCGTAGACAGTCAGATCTTCGCCATGGAGAGCCTGGGTCATCAGGTTGGAGATCACGCGGCCATCACTGCTCTGCAGGCGCGGACCATAGGTATTGAAGATCCGGACCAGGCGGGTGTCTACACCGTAGTAGCGATGGTAGGCCATGACCAGAGCCTCGGAAAAGCGTTTGGCTTCGTCGTAGACGGAGCGCGGGCCGATGGGATTCACATGCCCCCAATAGGTCTCCGACTGCGGATGCTCTTTGGGATCCCCGTAGCACTCAGAGGTGGAGGCATGCAGAAAGCCTGCGTTATATTTTCGCGCGGTCTCAAGCGCATTGCGGGTGCCGTCGGAGCCGACGCGCAGGGTCTCCACACCCAGACGCATATAGTCCACGGGGCTGGCGGGCGACGCAAAATTGAATACGAAATCGACCTGACCGCAGTCGAAGGGTTCGCAGATGTCGTGCTCGACCAACTCGAAACGCGGCTCGCCCCCGAGGTGAGCGAGGTTAGCGAGTCTCCCGGTGCTCAGGTTATCGACGCCGACGACCCGCTTTCCTTCAGCCAGCAGGGCATCACACAAATGCGATCCGAGAAAGCCAGCGGCTCCGGTAACAAGAACGCGAACGGCCCCAGCAACTACCTGACTCAAGTAAGAATTTCCCCCAGATTTTATTTCTCCCGCTGCTCTGTATTCGGTCAAGATCGCGGTGGCAGGAGAAGAGAGTGGCCGTGCGGCGAGTTGATTGTTCGTCCCCGGCTTCGATGGTAGCATAGGCATAAAGCTTTTCCATCACAGTTCCTGCCCATGCTGCCGAGCGAATCGTGAGACAGGCTCCTATCTCCAGCGCAGTGCCGGTTCGGCCTGCCACGGTCAGGAACGCCAGAGCTGTTCGTCTGGCCTATTTCGTGAGCCATCCGATTCAATATCAGGCGCCTCTGCTGCGACGGATTGCACAGGAGCCGGACATTGACCTCAGGGTGTTCTTCAGCAGCGATCTCTCGGTCCGCGGCTATCACGATCGGGGGTTCGGGGTACGGGTGGAGTGGGATGTTCCGCTGGTCGAAGGTTACCAGTACGAGTATCTGCCGCGTCTGCGCGATCGCGACACTCTCGGTTTTGCTACTCCGCTGAACTATGGCATATTCGGGCGGCTGCGCCGGGGCCGCTTCGACGCAGCCTGGGTATTCGGATACAGCCGCCTGGCGTGTCTCCAGGCGATCTTTGCGGCTCGATGTCTGCAAATTCCGGTGATGCTGCGCACCGATTCGGCGCTGTTCGACCGCGTACGCACGAAGAAGACGCTGCTGGCGAAATCGATTTTGCTGCATTTGCTGCGGCCCGCGATCGGCAATATCGTTTCGGTTGGCAGCGCCAACACCGACTACTGGAGGCACTATTTTGGTGGGGACTTTCCGGTCTTCACGATGCCTTACGCGGTTGACAACGAGTTTTACCGGCGCAAGGCCCTGGAGGCCGTACCGCTGCGCGAGCGGTTCCGCGAGGAACTTGGGCTCGAAGCGGGCCGACCCGTGATCCTGTTCGCCTCCAAGCTCACTGCAGGGAAAGCATGCATCGACCTGGTGGAGGCTTACATTCGTCTCTCCGCAGCTCCGGGACGCGAACCTCATGCTTATCTTCTGATCGTCGGCGACGGCGAGGAGCGGGGGCATTTGGAAACGCGGGTACGGGCGTCGGGGCTCTCCAGCATTCATTTCCTCGGCTTTCGCAACCAGACGGAGTTGCCTCGCTTCTACGATCTCTGCGATGTGTTTGTTCTGCCATCGCACCACGATGCGTGGGGGCTGGTAGTCAACGAGGTGATGAATGCGGGGCGGCCCATTGTGGTGACCGATCGCGTCGGGTGCTATCCCGATCTGGTGCATGACGGATTGAACGGCTTTGTCTATCATGCGGGAGATGTGGCTGCCTTGAGCCGCCAACTGGCTCGCCTGATCGCCGATCCAGCGCTGCGGACCTCGATGGGAGAGAACGGTCTGCGGCTGATCCAGCAATACAGCTACGAACAGGATGTTGCCGGACTGCGCCAGGCGCTGGCCTTTGCGGTTCCGGGTTTTGCGGCGTGAAGGGCGATCCTTGAAACTCCCCCGCAAGCGCCGTATTCTTTGCCTCTGCGATTCCAGGCCGGGGGGCACGTCCGCGTACCGACTGGAGAGCCTGCGCCGCCTGGGTCAGGAGGTCATCCCTTTCGATATACCGTCGTACTGGCCGCGGTCCCGCGTGATGAAATCGGTCATGAACCGCTTCCCGGCTGGGCCGATTGTCTATCGAGTCAACCGAACTCTGCTGGAGGAAGTTCGCCGCCATAAGCCGGATGTTGTCTGGTTTGACAAGCCGACCCTGTTTACGGCTCCCACCATTCAGGCGATCAGGGGCGCGGGGGCGCTCACCGTTTGTTACAACCAGGACAACCCCTTCGGACCTCGTAATGACGGCTGCTGGTACCAGTTTAGAAAGGTGTTTCGGTTGTTCGATCTGCACTGTCTGTTTCGCCAGGCAGACGTGGTTCGCTATACAGAGTGGGGGCTGAACTTCATTAAGCTCCTTTTCAGCTATGAATCTTCGATTCATTTCCCACCGACTGCCGCCTGGTCGGACACGGAGCGCACCCGCGACGTCTCGTACATCGGACATCCTCATGAAGAACGGCCGCAGTTTCTGCTGGCGCTGGCGGAAAACTACGGCCTTCCTGTTTCCATTGACGGCAACGGCTGGCAGTTGACCTTCACGGAGGACCAGCTCCGCCGGTATGTGCGGCACGGGCATCTGCTGGGAGACGCGTATCGCGAACACATCTGGAAATCGAGGATCAACCTCAGCTTTGTCACCAGGAGCAACGAAGATGACATTGCTCACAAGAGTGTGGAGATTGCCGCCTGCCGGGGGTTCTTGTTGGCGTTGAGAACCGAGGGTCACCAGGCGATCTTCGAGGAGGGCCGCGAGGCCATCTTCTTTTCGTCGGTGGAAGAATGTGCGGACAAATGCCGGTATTATCTGGGCCGCCCCGACCTGCGCGAGGCGATTGCGCTGGGCGGCCGCGAGCGAGTTGTCCGCTCAGGGTATGACAACGACACGCAACTGGGCCGCGTCCTGGATCGGCTCGATGGCGGTCGAGGAGACTAAGGAGGCCGACGGGCCTGCAGGTTCTCTTAGAACGAAACCAACGATCCTTTGTCTATTGCTGTCGGCTATGCGTGGATTTCTTCGGCGGAAAGCCGCTTCGAGGATTGCGGCTTCGGGATACACCTCCGCAGGTTCCGCTCTAGTGCTCAGCCCACCGTGACGAGAGAGCACGGACAGGATGCGCTTTACCCCTGATTGCTGGCAGCCAGTACAGGAAGGCCCAGCAGAAGAGAAGGATTCCCAGATTTCTTAGTCCGATCAGATATACGGCGATCGGGGCTTCGGTCTGCAGGTAGAGAAAGAGCACAGCGAAGACTGCCAGGATTCTTCCTTCGCGGTTGATCACTTCGCCTGCGAGAAACAGAGCCAGGCGCGCGAGCGCGCAGAAGATGAGCGGATATGCGATGACACCGGCCACGCCGAAATCAATAATGCCGCCGGTCAGGACAGAGTTAGCATCGTCAGTATCGGTGAGGCCGAAGTGTTCATTCGCCAGGACCTCCTCGGTTGCAACCGAGCGTGCCTGCTGTTTGTTCAACCCGGCAGCGCGGAACAGGGCATTGGGTGTGGCCATATGGATAGCCAGCGCAGCATCCTGCCCGTAAAGAGGCGAGGGAGTATCACCACCTCGGCCAAGCCACGCGAGATAGCGGATGAGGAAGGCCGTCCGCTCCTCCACGTTGGCCCCCAGTTGGGCAGCGACCAGGCGGGGATCCTTAAATGTAGTTCGCTCGGCAGCCTCAAGGATGCTGGCAATCGAATGCCGGCCCTCCGAGATCGACCCGGTTGCGAGGCGCAGCGCGAAGAAAACAAAACTCGACACGACCAGGACGATGACACTGGCAGCGATCAGCAGGATCTTCCTGCGAGTGGAGAGGCGCCAGGTGCGGCCCGAGAGCCGGGCGACCCCGATAAAGCTGATGACCAGCGCATAGAGGAGCTGGCGCCGTCCGAAGGGAAGAACCGCCAGGAAAGCGACGACCGCGAGCACCAGGAAGCGCAGGCGGCGGCGGCCCGATGCCTGGGCCACGCCGATCGAGGCCATGGCGGGGAGCAGGGGCACCAGGGTAAAGATGATGTCCCCGAAGATGCTGACAGTTCCACCGTTATTGATATCCCCGCCATAGCTGACGCTGCCGTGGAAATAGGCCGCGACGACGACGGTAACCGCGATCCAGAGGAAGCGTTCCTGGCGCCAGCTGATTTGAACAATATGCCGATCCTGTACGATCGGCGTCTCAACCCACCCCGCCAGCAGGAGCGTAATGCTGGCGAGCATGACCAGGACCAGTGCATAGGCTGCCCAGCCGCGGTCCAGCCCGAGATAGGTCATGGCATCCTGCCCAGCCAGCAGAGCCCCGACTTCGGTGACGAAAGCTCCAAAGCAGTAACCGATGAGCAGGGCGGAGGCCAGAACCCAGGTCAACCGCAGACGGGAGGATCGTGCGAGGACCGCGTACAGCATCCACATTCCGCAAACCGAGCCGACAGCGCAGCAGACGAAGATAACGGTACTGGTGTCAAAGACCGTCAGCATGGCGGCCATAAGCGCGAGGATGCAAACGATAAAGATCATACTGCGGCCACGCAGTGGGACCGGACCCTGTTCTGCGCGTTCACGTGCTTCCTACGCATGGGCAGCCTCGCCTCAGTGCACGATATAGCCGAGGCTGACGGCTGCGTAGACGGCTTCCTGCGCCCCTCCGCTGGACAGTGCAGATTTGAAGCCGTTGGTGGGAACGTAGAGCACGTCATCGGAGACGAGCGCGACATCCTTTTCCCGGCCATCCTGCACCTTCTTCAGGTCCATCCTGATCTCCACGCGCTGGTGATCGGGGGTGGTGCGAACAATCATGGCTCTTGAGAGAGCAGCGCCATACTTGAGACCGCCGGCCATGGAGATCGCGCGCACCACGGTGATGGGCGTGTTGGACGAGAGCGGTATCGCCTGGGGGCGGGTGACCTGGCCCACGATATAGACGTTCCCTACCCTGGGAACGATGACGGTATCGCCGGGCATCAGGGGAATGTTGCTCTGGTCCGTGGACTTCGGGTCCGTGCCCAACTGGACCGTGATGGCGTTCGGATCGTCGGGCCTGCGGACGGTGATGGTATGGCTGGCCAGAGGAGTGAAGCCCCCGCATGCAGAAATGACGTCCATCAGGCGCAATTGGCCGAAGGCGGGGATCGGGGCCGGCTTCTCGACTTCGCCCAGCACCGTGATGACTTTGGTTGGCGAATCCACGATCCCGACACTGACCTGGGGATCGACCAGGATTCCCTTCTCCTTCAGTTGCCGTTCGAGATAGAGAGAAGCTTCGGAGGGCGTGAGACCGGCCAGACGAACCGTTCCGAGATAGGGCAATACGATTTCGCCCTGGGAGCCGACCTTCACGCCATTCGGCTCGTGGGTTCCGGTGGTTAACTCCGGGGCGCCATAGGTCGCGATGGAGATAGCATCGCCGGGCACGATCTTCGCATCGGCGTATTGCGCTTTCATAGCAGAAACGGGAGCACTGGCGCCGGGCGTGGCGGTGACCGCAGGCCCGGTATATTGCGCGCGGGCGGGGACACTCCCGCACATCAGACCGGCGGCAGCTGCAATAAAGATGCGAGTCCAGTGGTCCGCCCGAAACCTCATTCCCATGTCTCCTCGCCGATTTGCGGCGGCGGCATGCTATTTGCCGTATTCATATGTGTAATAGCCCAGATATCCGTAGTACTCCGGCAGGGAAGCATCCACACCATTGAAGACGAAGCCATATACTTTCACGTCCAGATCGCGGAGGATCTCCGCCGCACGCCCGAGCATGCGTCGGGTGCAGTAGCCCTGGCGGATCACAAGAACCATCCCGTCAGCCTGCGCCGCCACGATGGCCGGGTCGGTCACTGAGAGCACCGGGGGGGTGTCGAAGATCACATAGTCATACTGTTCACGAAGCTGGCGCACCACCTCGGCCATCTGATCGGAAGCCAGCAGATCGGCGGGCAGCGGCGGCACGGTACCGGATGGAATCACGTCGAGAGTGGTGAGGATCTCATGTGTCTGGGTCACCTCATCGAGGGTGTGGTAGCCAGTGAGCACTTCGGAAAGACCCTTGCCGCCCTCCATGCCGAGCCGCTTGTAGACCGACGGCCGGCGCATATCGGTATCGACCAGCGCCACTTTTTTGCCGCCCTGCGCGAGGACCGCGGCCATGTTAACGGCAACTGTGGATTTGCCTTCGGCGGGCTGGCAACTGGTAACAGCAATGACTCTCGACTCACGCGAGGTACTGGAGAGCCTCATCGAGGTGCGCAGAGCCCGGAACGATTCCGAGAAGGGGGAGCGCGGATCGCGCAGCAACTCCGGCCCTGCGACCCAGTCCGTGTCGTCCTTGCCCGCCCTCCAGTGACTCTGTGGAATCATTGCCAGGGATGGCAGGCTGAGCAACTCCTGGATTTCATGAGCATCGCGCATCCGCGTATCCATCTTTTCCAGCAGCAGGGCCAGTCCCAGGCCGGAGAAGGCGCCGAAGAGTAAGCCGATAATGCCCAGCTTCGCCGGCGACATACTGGAAGGCGTAACCGGGAGTGCGGCCAGATCCACGACGCTGATGTCCGCGGCATCGAGTCCTGCGTCCACCGCGGCCTCGCGCAGCCGCCCCACGATACTCTCGTACATCCTGCGGTTCGAATCGTATTCCTGGCTGAGCAGCATGTACTGCACCAGATCGTCGCGTTGTCCGTAGAGATCGTGAATTCGGCTGTCGAGCATGGCCTGGGCCTGGCTCTCCGCGGCGCTGGCCAGGCCCAGAGAATTCTTAGCCTCGGCCAGAGCCCTGCGCTGCTGCCGTTCAATGGCGGCCGTCAGCGATGCGCTCTGCGCCTTCAATTGTTTGACCGTTGGATAATTGGGACCATACACTGGCTCCTCTCGCGCCAGATCAGCGTCCACCGAGGCGCGTTGCGACCGCAGCGTACCGAGCATGCCGCCAACGCCGGGTCCATCCGAACCGAGCGGCGTCGGAGAATCCTGAATCTGATCAAGAGGCAAAGAGGAAAGAATCCTGTACCGGGCTTCAGCCACGACGCGCTGCTGGGTCGCATCCGAAAGCCCCTTCTCCAGGTTCCCTATCTCCTGTACCACCAAGCTATGATCCGGATCGAGGGCCATCACCCCCAGCTTCCGCTGGAGATCCACCATTCTGTCCTGGGAGTTCTGCACGATCGAGCGCAGGTCGTCCATCTGGCCAGTGAGCCACTTGCTGACCTGCTGGGTGGTGCTGTAGTGCGAAATGAAATTGTTTTCGATGAACTCATTCGCCAGCGTGTTCACAATGTTGGCGGACAGTTCAGGGGACCGGCTCTGGTAAGCGATGCTGACCATCTGGGTGCGGGGTACTCGCTCGACGGTCATATGACTGCGCAGGATGGCCAGGATCGCGGCACTTGTGGCCGGGTCGTTCAGATCGGCGTGGAGCAGGGGCGAATTGCGTTTTCCGGCGAAGAGCGGATGGCCCAGAAAATCGGGGTTGTCCTGTAATTTGAGCTTGCGCGCCACCAGGGTAAGCAGACGGTCGCTCGAGAGGATGCGAATGTCGCTCTCCATGATGACGTCGAGCGTGCTGTCTCCGGCCCCCAGCGCGGCGGAGAGCGACTGCTTCAGATCGGAGGCCGATCCAGGCTGGATCTGAATCTCACCAGTGGCGGTGTAGCGCCTGCCGCGGAGGATGCCGGCAGTCACGGCGAGGACGGCGATGCCCAGGGCCATGCACAACAGGAGGATCCGCCGCTTGCGAATGACGAGCCACAGATCGCTCAGAGAGAGATCCTTTTGTTCCCCACCAGTGGCGACTGTTTTGGCCCGAATCGAGTGTTGCACCAAACCTCTCAGTGTTCAGGAATCCTGGCGGGAGTCCGCATTCCAACGCTCTTTCTAACCGTACCTATCGGTTCTGCCTGATCAGCTGCCAGAGCAGCCACACGGGAGCAGAGGGACTTTCCGGACAGGCCCGGGAACGAACTCAGAGAGAGCGCGCGATGAATGCACACCCGATATCCTAACTCTGCTGCGAAAGCGTAGAGCAAGTCTACCGCGTGTGTACTGCACGGTCAACCTATTGATGTCGCCGAAATTTGATCCTGCGTGAATATCCGCCGGTGTTCCGGTGGCACAGGGTTCTCTGCGCCTGGCTGGCGCGCTAGGCCGGCACCGAGGAACTTTTCGCAGCCAGCACGTCTGAAGCAGGACCTGAACGGATCAGTCCCGGAATCCGGTCCGCCGGCTGCGGGCGGCTGAACAAAAAGCCCTGCATGATGTCGCAGTTCATCTTCACCAGCGCGTCTGCCTGCTCTTCCCGCTCCACACCTTCGGCGACAACCTGCAGATCAAGGCTGTGTGCCAGCGAGAGAATCGCCTGCACCAGGGCGCTGGTCCCGTTAGGCTCGCATACCCGCTCCACAAAGGAGCGGTCGATCTTCAGTGTCTGAATGGGCAACTGATGCAGGTGTCGGAGCGAGGAGTAGCCGGTTCCAAAGTCGTCCACGGAAAAATGAACGCCCAGTTCGGCGAGATCTCGCATCTGTCGCGCCACATCCTCAACATTGCGCATGACCGTGGTCTCGGTCATCTCAATTTCCAGATTGCCGGGAGATACCCTCATCTCCGCCAGCACCTGGCGCACCTGACGGGAAAAATCCATGCGCATAAACTGCAGGGGCGAGACGTTAATGGCGATCCGGTCTACGGTGAACCCGTGCGCACGCCACTCTTCGCTTTGCCGGCAGACTTCGCGGAGCACCCAGTTGCCGACGGGGACAATCAGGCCGCTCTCTTCGGCGATGGGGATGAAGCGGTCCGGACTGACCATCCCGTACCTGGGATGATGCAGCCGAAGCAGCGCCTCGAGACCGCGGCAGTTGCCGTTGGCGCTGTACTCGGGCTGGTAGTAGACCTCGAAGCCGCCCTCCTTGAGGGCCCGGCGCATGAAAATCTCGAGTTCGTTGGCTTCCGAAGTCGAGCGACTGATCTCATGGGAGACCAGCACAAAGTGATTGCCTCCGGAGCGTTTCACCCTATACATTGCAGCGTCGGCGCTCTTCCAGAGTTCGGCGGCGGCGTTACCGTGATCGGGATAGAGGGCAATGCCGAAGCTGGCCGAAATATCGATGGGGTATTGCTCGGCAATGACCGGCTTGCGCAGGGATGCCAGCAGATCCTCGGCTACTTTTTCGGCATCAGCGGCACAGGCCAGATCGCCGACGACGATCGTGAACTCTTCACCTCCGGAGCGGGCGACGGTATCGGCGGCTCTCAGGCGGCTGCGCAGCCGATCCGCAACTTCCTTCAGGCACTGATCGCCAACGGTATGGCCATAGGTGTCGTTGATCTGCTTAAAGCGGTCGAGATCCAGGCAAATGACCGCGGCTTTTTTGCCCTGCCGGGCTGCCGAGGCGAGGGCCTGCTCCATCCGGTCCATCAGCAGGACCCGATTCGGCAGGCCGGTGAGCATATCGTGATGGGCCTGATGCAGCAGCCTGTGGTGTAAAAGCTGCCGCTCCGTCACATCCTGAACCAGCGAGACCCTCGCCTTGCGGCCTTCGAACATGATGCCGTGGGAGGATACTTCGACCTGGATGGTTCTGCCGTCGCGGAGGATATGCGTCCAGGGACCGGAGACGATCACTGAGTCGGTGTCGGTCTGGTCGTAGACGGTCTGCTCCAGAGCCTGGACATCCTGGGCCGGCCGGATGTCGCGCAGCGTCATATTGCGGAACTCCTCGATGGTGTATCCATACCGCACGACCGCCGCATCGTTGACCAGCAGGAAGCGCAAGGTATCCACGTCGAAGATCCACATCGGGTGGGGATTATTTTCAAACAGCACCCGATATTCTTCGCTGCGCGCGTCCGACTCGCGTTTCTGTTCTTCCAGCAGCGTGAGAATCATGCCAAAGGCGACGAAATATTTGGGCACGTTCCACAATTCGCCGGAGACATTGATCCGGGGCCAAAGGAACTGCAGCAGGAGCGCGCAGGGAAAGACTGCAGCCCACGCGGCCAGTCCCATGACCGCGGCCAGCACGCCGGCGGAAGCGCACCGGAAATCTTCCCAGTAGAGGAGCGCGTTCAGGAGGAAGATTTCGCAAAAGATGGGGTAGATTCCCATGTCTCCGTGATGGCTGCGAATGTCCAGGGCCAGCCAGACGGCGCCCGCTACCAGGATCACAGCACCCCATGCTCGCGCGACCGTGGCGCGGGCACTTGTATTCGTCCTGGTCCTTCCCATGCCGAATCGGAAGATAACCGCGCCGTAGGCGATTTGCGAGGCGGCGCCGAGGACGATCAGAACGGGCACCGATGCGTTCCAGCAGGCGACGACGGTAACATAGGCTACAGGCGGCACGCTCAGCAGAACGGCAGGGATGGCGAACTTCCAATCGCGTTCCCAGACCAGGTTTGAGGACAGCGCAAACGCTGCTCCACAGAGGGCCAGGGCGCTCTCGGCCACCGCCGTGATCAGACTGCCTTCCCGGGCATCGGACGGAGTGATCAGCAGAAGTCCGAAATGGATGAGGACAAATAGCCAGCCGAGGAGCCAAAAACGTGTGCGCACGGTCGCGTGCTTGCGGTAAATGGAACCGAAGAGCAGAACCAACAGGCCGATGATGAGAATGTCCAGAAGGATGTTCTGCATGCAAAGAAGCGACTTATTACGGAACCATCTGGGCCCTGGGGAAACCGGGTCTTGCCGCCGAGAGTATCCGGAAAAACGAGCAAAAGCAAGAAACCATAGTTACCACCAGGTTAACGGCCTCGCTAAGTACGACCCAGCTACTAATCCGTTTAAGCAGGACAGTTTTAGTCTTGCAAATGGCGATCTCTGGTGGCGGCTCCCACGTCCGGCTGAGAGGTTCCGCCGATGCCGTAGGTTGGGTTGGTGGGCAGTGCAGGGCTCGAACCTGCGACCTCCTGCTTGTAAGGCAGGCGCTCTAACCAGCTGAGCTAACCGCCCCACCTTCAGATTTTTACTGGCGGCCGCGGATTTGTGCCGGACACCGCCGTCAGTTCGATTCTATCAGCCATGTTTTTCGGCTCGCGGCCGGAGGGCAGTTGTTTTCCGGGAGGGACAGAGTCAGCTTCGAGATTTGTTCGCCACGCTGTTTCCTTTGGCCAGAGGGCAGAGGCTGGGATTGACGCGAGGCTTAAGCCAGACGCAGACTGTGGCGGCCTCTCGCCTGGTCCAGCAGGAACGTCACCTCGGCATCGCTGGTGGCATTGAACTCGCGATAGAACTCCCCGACCGCATGAAATGGCTCGGGCGTGGAGAGGCAAACTACCGCATCCGCCTCGCGCCGCAGTTCCATGCAACTGGCGGGTGGCGCCACCGGCACACCTACCACGATGCGCCCGGCTCGCGACCGCAGCGCCCGCACCGCGGCCATCATGGTCGATCCGGTCGCGAGGCCGTCATCTGCGACGATCACGGTCCGGCCCTCCAGCGGCAGAGCGGCATGCCCGGCCCGATAAGCCTGCTCGCGCCGTGCCACTTCCAGCGATTCGTGCGCGACCACCGCATCGATGTCTTCGGGGCGGATGTGGAAGGCTCTGACGACGATCTCGTTGATGTAGATCAGGCCGCCGCTGGCGACGGCACCCATGGCCAGTTCCGGCTCACCGGGAACCCCGAGCTTGCGGACCACGAAGACGTCCAGCGGCAAGCTCAGTTCCCGGGCGACCTCAAAGGCGACGGGAACTCCGCCGCGCGGCACGCCCAGAACGAGACCGTCAGACTCCCCCGCATCGCGGAGAGCATGCGCCAGCTCTCTGCCCGCTTCGCGCCGGTCGTGGAATATCATGGCTGCTTCTGGCCCTGCACTTCGGCACGGGAACTTCATCCGATGCCGCGCGTATTCTATCCCAGGCTTATCCTGTCCCACCTGCATGAAAATCATGAATACTGTTGCCGCACAAACCGCAGTTCCCGCCGCACGGCGCGAGGGCTTCCGCAGCTTTGTGGGAATCTGCCTTGCCGTAGCGAGTCTCAAGCTCGCCATCCAGATCGCCGGGAACGTGCTGGCCCAGCACGCCGGTTATGGTATTTTCCGCGACGAGATGTATTACCTGATCTGCGGCCGTCATCTCGCCTTCGGCTACGTGGATCAACCGCCCATGGTCGCGCTGCAGGCGCGACTCACGGACATCCTGTTCGGCTACGACCACATGTGGTCGCTGCGACTCTTCTCCGCGCTGGCCGGGGCGGTGAAAGTCTTTCTCACTGGAGCCATCGTCTGGGCGATGGGCGGCAGCCGCCGAGCGGCGGCGCTGGCCATGCTGGGCGTCACGGTGGCCGGCGTCTATCTTGGGATTGACAGCTTCCTCTCCATGAACTCCTTTGAGCCGGTGTTCTGGATGACGTGCGCGCTGGCGCTGATTCGGATCGTGCAGGCCGACGGGGAGCCCGATCCGGGCCGTGTTGTGCGCAACTGGTGGATCATTCTCGGCATCAGCGCCGGGCTGGGCCTCGAAAACAAGGACAACGAAGTTTTCTTTCTGGTCGCGGTCCTGATCGCGCTGCTGCTCACGCCGCAACGAAGGATCCTCGCCAGCCGCTGGTTTGCGGTGGCTCTGGGGCTCATCGTGGCACTCGCACTGCCCAACCTGCTGTGGCAGATTCACTACCACTTCCCCACACTGGAATGGCTGGTGGATGTCAGCAGGAGCAACAAGGATGTGAAACTGCCGCCGTTACAATTCGTGCTCGGCCAGGTAATGATGCTGACGCCCTGGACGATCCTTCTCTGGCTGAGGGGAGTTGTCTGGCTGATGGTCAGCCGCAGGGCGCGGCCCTTGCTCTTCCTGGGCGTGTTGTACCCTGTTTTCCTGCTCATGATGATGGCGCTGCACGCGAAAGACTATTACCTGGCGCCGATTTACCCGATTTACTTTGCCGCCGGAGCGGTGTGCTGGCTGCCGGTTTCGAAAAGCAGCGTCGTGCGCAACAGCCTGGCCGGGGCATTCGCGCTGCTGCTGGCGGTGGGGTTTTTGCTGACGGTTCCCTTCTCCATTCCGGTTCTGCCTCCGCAGCGACTGGTGGCCTGGATGGAAACGATGCATTTCAGGCCGAAGGATTCGGAGAACCACGCGGCGACCATCCTGCCCCAGTTCTACGCGGACCGCTTCGGGTGGCACGAGATGGTAGACAAGGTGGCAAACGTATACAACTCGCTTCCGCCTCAGGAGCGCGCGGTCACCGGCATCTACGCCGACAATTACGGTGAGGCTAGCGCGGTCAATCTGTTTGGAGCAAACTATGGGCTGCCTTTTGCCATCAGTGGGCACCAGAGCTACTGGCTGTGGGGCCCGCATGGCTACAGCGAACAGGAAGCCATCATGATCACGGGTGCAAGCCCAGCCAAATTGAGGCGGTATTTCGCCTCGTGCAGCGAAGAAGCTGTCCTGAATGATCCTCTCGCCATGCCCTGGGAGCACAAGCCCATCTATTTGTGCCGTGGCGGAAATCGCAGTTTTGCGGCAGACTGGAAGGACCTCAAGAACTACTACTGACGCTGGAGGCCGCCGCTCCTGGACATCGCTACCGACCGCGCCTCCCAACAGAGCGCCCCCGATCTGCCGCGCGTCCTCAACGTCTCTCACGCCACGGCCATTGTGGTCGGCACCATTATCGGCAGCGGCATCTTTTTGGTTCCCCAGGAGATGATGCGGGCGACCGGCTCGTCGAGCCTGGTCTATCTGGCGTGGATTGCCGGCGGTCTGCTGTCGCTGTTCGGCGCGATGACATACGCCGAGCTGAGCACGTTGCTGCCTTATGCCGGCGGTGAGTATGTGTACATACGGGGCGCTTATGGGGATCTGCCGGCATTTCTTTATATGTGGACATGGTTCGCGGTGGCCAAACCGGCCTCGATTGCCAGTGTCACCACCGGACTGGCCCGCACCCTGGCGATCTTTCCCGCCCTGCAGTGGCTGGAAACCACCGCGGTGCACGTGCCCTTCGCCATCGCATGGTCGCAGATTTTTGCCATTACTGCTACGTGGCTGATCACCGGACTTAACTATCTGGGGATGCGCAAGGCCGGAGATTTTCAGCTTATCTTCACGTGGCTGAAGGGCGTGCTGATCGTGGTGATCGCCGGCTTCTGCTTCTTCTCTGCTGCCGGGCACTGGGGGAACTTCGGAACGTATTTCTCCGGCGCACATGGCGGCTTCGGCGGATTCATGATTGCACTGATCGCGGCGCTGTGGGCCTATGACGGCTGGAATGACCTGACCATGGTGGCCGGCGAAGTGCGCAATCCGGAACGTAGCCTTCCCGTCGCGCTGATCGCCGGGCTGGGGATTGTGGGACTGCTCTACATGGCGACGAATGCAGCGATCCAGTACATTCTGCCGGCAGCGCAGATCGCCGCTTCGCCGCGACCGGCGGTCTCCGCGCTGGCTGCGATTACCGGGCCGTGGGGCGCCGGGCTGGTCTCGATCGCGATGGCGGTCAGCATCTTCGTTACTCTGAACGGCACCATCATGTCGGGCGCACGCGTGCCCTATGCTGCCGCACGCGATGGCCTTTTTTTCCGGCGGATGGCCGATGTGCACCCACGCTTCGCCAGCCCCTCGACTTCGCTGATCGTGCAGGCCCTGCTCACCACCGGACTGCTGCTGGCGGTGGGGCGCTTCCAGCAGCTCTTCGAGCTGGCGATCTTCGCGGAGTGGCTGTTCTATATGGTCACGGCGACAACGATCTTCTTTTATCGCCGCCGGATCGAGCCGTCGGTATCTTCTTCCACTCCGTTGTATCGGGTGTGGGGCTACCCCGTTGTGCCGGCGCTGTTCATTGCGTGCGCGGGGGTGCTGCTGGCTTACTCTTACGCCGAGAACCTCAAGAACTCCCTGATCGGCACGGGTCTCATCCTGCTGGGCCTTCCGCTTTACACGGTCTTCCGCAACCCGCGCGCGAAGCTCTCCTGACAACATGAAAAGGCCCTGCGTCTCCGCAGGGCCTCAAGATGAGCCGCAATCCGACTAACGTTGCGGCGGCTGCTCTTCCTTCGGCGGCTTCTTCTCCTCCTTTTTGGGCGGCGGATTCTTGCCCTGAGGAGCAGGATGCGCCTGGGCAGCGGGATGGCCGGGCTGTGGTCGAGTCTCCGGACGCGCTGTTTGTGGAGCCGGATGCGCTGTTTGTGGTGACGGGTGCGCCTCGGGCCGGGCGGGTTGAGGAGCAGGGTGAGCTTCCGGCCCTCCCGGCTGTGGCGCCGGTCGTGCTGCGGGAGCCGGCCGTGCCGCAGGCGCAGGACGATTTTCCGGCGTTGCCGGACGGTTGTTTTCCGGCCGCGCCGGAGTTGTGGATGGACGGTTGGTCCCCGGAGCCGGATGCTGGTTCACCGGTTGGTTCGGGCGCGTCTCCGCGGGCGCAGGGTGGTTGGCTGGCTGCGCGGGCTGTCCCGGCCGTGCAGCATTGTTGACGGGCTGGCCGGGCCGGTTTGCCGGCTGAGCCACCGGTCTGCCAGGCTGGGTTGGGGCTACCCCAGGACGTCCTGCATTGTTCACAGGAGCACCAGGGCGCGCAGCATTGTTGGCGGGCTGTCCGGGACGGGCCGCATTGTTCGCCGGTCTGGGCTGCCCGGGGTGTGCGCCAGGAGCGGCAGGGCGCACGTTCGGGACTGCAGCATGCGTCGCCGGCTTCAGAGCCGTCGCCGGAGCGGGTTTCGGCATCGACTTTGGGCTGAAGTGCGCCGCGTTCGCTGTCGGCGTGGCCGCCGCGCGCCCGTGCGGGGTCATCAGAACGGGCCGCGCCACCGGACGGGAAATGTTGGCCCGCGGTGTTCCTGCAAACGGGTGCGCCGGAGGCGGCAACGGAGGCCGTCCTACCGTGATCGGAGCCCGCACCAGCGCCTGCTGCTGCTGCACATTGAGATGCACCGCCGCCTGCTGTACGCGAGCGCCCGAGGTCATGGCATCGGCGCGTATTGCCACCACGTGCGTTCGGTTCACATAGTTGATGTTGGTGACCTGGATCTCACTCACGTTCCGCACTGTCGAAGTACGCGTGATGAAGGTGTTGTAGTTGTTCACGATGGTGACGTTATGAATCACCGTGATGTTCACATTCGTCACGTTCACCGTGCGCACGTAAGCCGGCGAGCAGTGATACCACGGCACAAACGGCTCCGCGACCCCCAGCGGGAACCACGCCGCCACGCCTCCTCCGCCACCAAAGCTCACGCCAATGGAGATCCCCGGTCCTCCGCCCACGAAAGCCACAAACGCCGGCGCATACACCGGCCGCACTGCCGGCGGACCCGGCACCCAGCCCCAGCGCCCCTGCCACTGCACCCAGCGCCCGTAGTGGAACGGAGCGTATCCCCACGCGGCATCATCGACCCACGTGTACCCCCACGGCGCCACGTAGGCCCAGTGCCCAACCGTGTAGGGTTGCCATCCGGCCGCTACGGTCCTCGGGAACCACATCGGGCCGTAGTCGGTCGCAGCCGTCCAGCCGCCGTAATCATCCAGATCGTCGTAGCCGGGCACCCAGTGGCTCACATACCGCGCCGAGACTGAAACCTGGATGTGGTGATCGCGACCGATGCTCCAGTTGTCCAGTGCGTCGTACCCCGGCATGTCGACCATACCGACCTCCACGGGATTCGTCCCGTAGAGTTGCACGGCTTCGCCCTGATCCACCTCCTGGTTCACGCCCGGGCCTGTGATCTGCACCGTGCCTGCATTCACCTGCACCAGCGAAGCCTGCTGATCCGGGTAGACATTCACCCGGTAATCGCCCGGGTTTTGGATGATCACCGCGCCGTTGGGCGTATCCACTTCGATGGTGTTGTCCGGATCGATGGCGTAAACCCGCACGCGGATGGATCCCTGCGCGATGCCGATTTGTTCGTATTGGTCGTTCAGGTTGGTCAGCGTGACATCGCTTCCGCCCCATACGCGCACATCCGTCGCTCCGCTCTGGATGATGGCGCGTGCCCCGTTATCCACGTAGATCCGGTCACCCGATGCCATCGGATAGTTGAGAGGCGCGACGCTCCAGTCCTCCGCGCCCTGCGCTTCCAGTGAAACGTTCCCGCTCAGGTAGGCGATGCGCGCGGCAATGGCGGGAGGATCATTGTCCTGCGCGAATGTGGGTGACGTGCAAATAACTGCAAAGGCGGCCAACGTTGCCGCAAGGACCAGCTTTCCTGGTTTCATGACTTTCTCCTGGCACTCTTGCCAAGGCAGGATGATGTAAGAATCCGTTCCGGCCTAGCAGTCCGCCAGAACAGTGTGGATTCGGCTTTCCGGCATAAACCCGCCTTCCGCCGGAAGTTGTGCTTCGTTCGATGCGGGTGTGGCAAGGGAAGGCGTTATGTGGGCCGCGCCAGTACCGCTGCTCCAGGGGGAATGCAACGGTCGCCTGCGGGAGCATTCCCGACCGGAGTGGCCGCCAGTATACGCCGAACCATCGGCGCCAACCACTCCGGCCGGATGAACAAAAAGTTATGATTCCACGCCACCGTAGGTGCCGTCTTGAGCGGCCTGCCTCAGCGGAGATGCTCAGCCAGGACGGACACTCGTGAAGACCATAACGTTGGAGGCATAGAAGGAGGCGACGTTGGCCTGCTGCCATCGCTCACCCCACTGCTCGGTGAGGACGCGATCGAGGCGATATCCCTTCTGCTCGAACTTCTCGATCCAGTATTCATGCGGCTGTTCGTTGATGTGATCCGCTCCTCCTCCCTGGCCGGGAGTGGCCGCGGTAAAGATAACAACCGGCCCGAGGGCTGTGAGCAGCGCCACCAACGGATCGGCGCAGGCGGGGGAAAGGTGTTCGGCGACCTCAGGCACGTGAGCACGTCGAACGGACCAAACTGGGGCTGCCGCTGTTCTTCGATGTTCCAGCGACGCACATTCAGACCGCGTTCCCGGCACTTTTCGAGTGCGGCCTGCGAGTATTCGAGCCCGGTGCCTTCGACGGCCTGAGCACGAAACTCCGCCAGCAGCGCTCCGGTGCCGCAGCCCAGATCGGCGATGCTGCGGGGCGCAAAGTGCGCGATCACCGACTGCACGATGGCCGGGGCGCTGCGAGATGCTTCGGCATCGACGTAGGTGTAGTACTCGCGGTTGTAAATGTCCTCTCGCCCGGCATACCTGGCCAGCCGATTGCGCACAGAGGTCTTCAGTCCCTTTGCTGCCACGCTACGGGAGAAGACCGACCGGAACCAACGGGGAGAGCGGCGCCAGAGATAGAAACTGACACGATAGGGCTTGCCCCAGAAAGCATTGCCCTCCTGCTGCCAGGAATGTTTCTGCAAGGACTCGACCTCTCTGGGGGTGAAGGGGAAGAGGGATGCGCAGAAACACTCACTGCGCCGGGTGTTGAGCGAGATTGGGCCCGGGGTTCTGAGGATGATGACCTCGTAGAACCGTATCAAAAATATTCAGCAGGTGGAATTCTGATTCTTAACTAAACAGGAATTCCTTCGTTCGCAGATCTTTGATCGAATCCCGCAGCCTGGCCGCCTTTTCGAACTCGAACTTCTTTGCAGCCTCGCGCATCTCCGTCTCCAGTTTCGCGATGTATGCGTCCAGTTCCGTCTGCGACTGGAACTCCGGCATGGCCTCGACCTCTTCTTCGAGATCCGCGTATTCGGCCTTCAGAATTTTGGCCAGCGACATATCGACCTGGCGCACGATCGACTGCGGAGTGATGCCGTGTTCCTCGTTGTAAGCACGCTGCACGCTCCGACGCCGATCGGTTTCGCCCATGGCCTGCCGCATGGAGTCCGTAACTTTGTCCGCGTAAAGAATGGCGCGTCCCCTGACGTGGCGCGCCGCGCGGCCAATGGTCTGGATCAGCGAACCCGAGGAGCGCAGGAAGCCTTCTTTGTCGGCGTCGAGGATGGCCACCAGAGAGACCTCCGGCAGATCGAGCCCCTCGCGCAGCAGGTTGATGCCGATAAGCACGTCGTACTCGCCTTTGCGCAGGTCGCGCAGCAATTTGACTCGCTCCAGGGTCTCGATTTCCGAGTGCATATAACGGCAACGAACGCCCACTTCGGAGTAATAGCCGGCGAGGTCTTCGGCCATGCGCTTGGTCAGCGTGGTCACCAGTACGCGTTCGCCCTTCGCTGCGCGGTCTCGGATTTCATGGAGCAGATCGTCGATTTGGCCGCGAACGGGGCGGATCTCGACTTCGGGATCGATGAGGCCGGTGGGGCGGATGATCTGCTCGACAACAACACCGGCGGATTTGGTCAGCTCATAAGGACCGGGAGTTGCGGAGACGTAGACGATCTGGTTGGTGCGGGACTCAAATTCCTCGAACTTCAGTGGACGGTTATCCATGGCTGAGGGGAGACGGAAGCCGTAGTCCACGAGGTTCTGCTTGCGCGAACGGTCGCCGTGCCACATGCCATGTAACTGGGGCACGGTGACGTGCGACTCGTCGATAAAGAGCAGATAGTCGCGCGGGAAATAATCCAGAAGCGTTGGGGGCGGCTCGCCGGGGAGGCGGCCGGAGAAATGGCGTGAGTAGTTCTCAATGCCGTGACAATATCCCACGGACTTGATCATTTCCAGATCGAAGCGCGTTCTCTGGTGAACGCGCTGGGCCTCGACCATGCGGCCCTGGGTTTCCAGCTCCTTCTCCCACCAGCCCAGTTCATCCAGAATGCTATCGATGGCGCTCTTCTTTCGCTCCGGCAGCACCACGTAGTGGCTCTTGGGATAGATAGGCAGCCGGGAGTACTTCTGACGGACGGTGCCGAAGAGCGGATCGATCTGCGCCAGGGAATCAATCTCGTCGCCGAACAGTTCGATGCGATAGGCATTTTCGTCGTAAGTGGGAAAGACTTCAATCACATCCCCGCGGACGCGAAAAGTTCCGCGGCGGAAATCGGCATCGTTGCGCTCGTAGAGGATCTCCACCAAACGCCGGGTGATGTCGTCGCGGCGCACGCGCTGTCCTTTTTCCAGGAGCAGCAGCATGCCATAGTACGCCTCCGGCGAACCCAGGCCGTAGATGCAGGAGACTGAAGCGACGATGATGGCGTCGCGTCGTTCGAAGAGAGAGCGGGTCGCGGAGAGGCGCAGCTTGTCCAACTCCTCGTTGATGGTCGCTTCCTTCTCAATGTACAGATCGCCGGCTGGAATATAGGCCTCGGGCTGGTAGTAGTCGTAGTAGGAAACGAAATACTCGACCGCATTTTGGGGAAAGAACTGCTTGAACTCGTGAAAGAGCTGCGCGGCCAGGGTTTTGTTATGGGCCAGCACCAGCGCCGGACGGTTAAGCCGCTCGATGATCTTGGCCATGGTGAAGGTTTTACCCGAACCGGTGACGCCGAGCAGCACCTGGTGCTTCTCGCCGGCGTCAATGCCCTCGGTAAGTTCCTGAAGCGCGCGGCCCTGATCGCCGCGCGGCTTGTAATCGCTGACTAACTGAAAGTCCACACTCCATTTTAGGAGATGAGAGCGATTATGCCGACGCCACCTCTTTGGGCATGCCCCACCCGGAGCGGGCCCATCCGCCGACCCACAGGCACGCAGGCCAGATGGCCAGCCAGACGAACGAATACCAGTGCGGCCACATCGACCAGTTTCCGACCGTGAAGACGATGCCGATGGCTTCCCCCACGAGGAAGAGCACAAAGAGATGCAGGACCGGACGGGTGGGCGCGAGGAGAACGCACAACCAGCCGCCCAGGATGGACGCCAGAGCAAAAATCGCCGTGGTCAGCCAGAGCAGAAACGTCGGCGGAACTTTACCGGAGACGTACTGGCCGGGGAACAGGAGAGCCAGTATGGGGTCGCTGGCAAAGACAATGCCATACACCACGATATAGCTGGCCACAATAGCAGCAACGGATCGGAGCAGCTTCATGCACGTGCCTCCCTCGTCGCCGAGTCAACGAGCGCCGGAGCTGAATTTTCTCGGGGAGGCAGCAGGATAGCGCGATGCAGCGAGATTGAAAAGAAAAAACGACTGGGATGGATCGGCTAAGATCCGGGTAGCTCAGCTAAAAGGCGGTCACCTGACACTGCTCGGCTGAAAGCGATCACCGGCCCGGTACGCGTCGCGCCGAGGCAACGCCTAACTTCGACATGCACCAATATACGCAGAAAGCCGGCATATGCCGGCTTTCCTCTGGCTTGCTCCGTTTGTGAACTGTGGCTAATCGTGATGTTCGCGGTGTTCGTAAACCATGTGATAGCCGCGGCGGAAGCCTTCGCGGAAATCGTCGCGCTGGTCGCGGGGCAGGTCGGGATGACGGAACTTATCGTGGCGGCGCGGATCCGGCGGCCGGCCGGCATCGACGTCATGCCGTGCCGCTTCAATTCCATCGTGAAAACCACTGTGCCACGCCTGCGACCAGCTGCCCTGCGGTTCCTGAGGCTCCCAGGCTCCCGGTGGAGGCGGTCCCTGCGCAAAGACAGCTACTCCCGTTCCCCCTGTCAACGTCATGCCCAGAACCAAAACCAATGCGGTCCTTGTTTTTCTCATAATCACTCCTGTTCGTGGGATTTCTTGCAGCCTTAACCCTTCAGGATGGGATGCAGGCGGCCACGCACGAGGAGAGTCCGCGCCAGGTTGCCTTTAAAAGTTCAGCCGCATGCCCAATTGCGTCCGTCGCGGAGGATCAGCGCTGGTAACCTGCCCAAAATCAGAGCTTCCCTCTACCGTATCGACATAGGAACCATTGGGATGGTTCAGCGCATCGAAAGACGCCACCGATATGCCCACCGTGGGACTACGATCCATTTCTTTGGGGTGCAGCTTGAAATCGTAGCCCCAGCGGAGATCAAGGTCGGCGTAATCCGGCCCGATCTCTGAGTTGCGGGCCACGTCATCCGGGCGCGCGTTGAAGAGGTTGTCACCATAGGCATCGGTTCCGGTAAGAACCGTCCACGGTTTACCGCTGTTGGCGAAGACGCCGATGCCGAGGTTCAAAAGATGCTGCGGGTTCAGCATGGCGTAGATCCCAAAGTGTTGCCTCTGGTCCCAGTCCGCGGGGCCCCAGTCGGCATTGGGGTCGGTCTGCTGTTCCGGAAACCACCAGATACCGCTGGTGTTGTTGTCATAGTGGCTCCAGCTGTACCACGCGAAGCCGGTAAATCGCCGGTTGAAGCGACCGCGATAATTGATATCGAGCGCCGAGCCCTTCTGGGTCCCCGACGACTGCATCTGCCGCACCTGGGAGTAGTTCGGGTTGGGGCGCGTGGTGTACAGCGGCCCCGTCGGCGCATTGAGGTCGATGGAGCGGAAGACATCCACGCCGCGATTCATGCGGCCGCCGACGGAAATGGTCGCCTTCTCGCCGACCTTCCGCTCCACCAGGACTCCGTACTGAATCTGATACGGGGTACGCAATCCCGGCGCCTGCTGGACAATGGACGGCGGCAGAGCACTCACATCCACGCACGCGCTGATGGGGTAGCACAGCGGCTGCTGATTTTCGGAGATTTGTAACAGCCGGAGTTTCGCATCGCCGTAGCGCGCCAGATCGAGCAGGGGGCTGGAGCCGATGCGGTCGTAGTAGATGCCGCCGCCACCGCGCAGCACCATTTCGTGTTTTTGATTCAGCACCAGGCCGAACGACAGACGCGGCGAGAAGTTGGCTGCGTCGCCGTGCAGGAAGTTCTGCCAATCCCAGCGCAGGCCGGGCGTCAGCGAGAAGCGGGGCCGGATTTTGATCTGGTCCTGCACAAACGCGCCAACTTCCTGCTGGTGATACACGAAGCGCGTCTGTCCCTGCTTAATGGTGAAGCCGGAGGGATCGCCCGCTTGCTGATTCTGAATTGCGGTGGCAAGCAACGAGCCATCGGGCGCATAGGTTGGGCTGTAGGTGTAGGTGCCCATCTGATCGGAGTGGTCGTCGAAGACGCGGCGGCTGAAGTGCGGCAGATTGAAGCCGAACTTCACCAGATTCCGTCCCCGCGTCCACGTCACCATTTCGTTGGCGCGCAGGTTATATTCGGTGCTCACCTGGTCGTCCTGCGCGCTGCCTCCGGTGGAATTGCCATTGACGATCAAACGGGGCGCTTCCTGCACGTCGGATATGGGATCGTAGCTGCGCTCCAGCACCAGCGAGGCCTGATTCAGGGTAGTGGCGGAAAGCACCAGGTCGTCGTGCACGACCAGGTCGTCCTCGCGAGTCTCGGTGTTATAGCCGGCCTCGGGAAGGGTCTGGTTGCCGATGCCTTCGTTGCGGTTGGTTGCGTCCTGAAACGAGTACATCACGTAGCCGTTATTCGTATCGCTGAACTGGTGGCCGGTGCGCAGGGAAAACTCGGTGTCGC
Organism: uncultured Acidobacteriota bacterium; assembly: GCA_963825195.1. Taxonomy (GTDB): domain Bacteria; phylum Acidobacteriota; class Terriglobia; order Terriglobales; family Acidobacteriaceae; genus Palsa-343. The sequence goes on along the minus strand of CAWGSD010000001.1, from coordinate 496,495 downwards.
GCGTGGGCGCGGGCACATTGACGTTGTAGACGCCCTGGGGATTGTCGAGCGTGGGCGCAATGGTGGCATTCACCACGGCGTCCAGATCCTCCTCGGCGCGGTCAAAGGAGAAGAGGAAGGCGCTCCTGGGCGCAAAACGGATGGGACCGGTGACATCGCCCTCGTAGATGCGTCTCTGCTCGAAGGGCTTGCTGGGCGAAAAGTCCTGCTGGGCGTTCAGTCCCGAGTCGCGGAACATGAAGTTCAGCTGGCCGTGATAAGCGTCGGCAGCCTGTTTGGTGATGATCTCGATCTGACCGCGTCCCGGCCGGTAGTAGCGCGCGGAATATGGATCCTCATTGATGTGCACTTCCTGCACCGCAGAAGGCGAAACCATAGCCCGGTTCGCTTCGACGCCGTCGACCATCAGCCCCGCGCCGGCAGTTGCCGTATCGCCGGAGTCAAGAAATGCACTCATGGCCGTTACATAATCGTTGTCGTAGACGGGCAGATCTTTCAGATCGCTGGCCGTCATCACGCTGGTGTCGCCGTTGGACTCGGAGCTGGTCAGATCAACACTGCTGCCGGCGGTCACGGTCACCTGCTGGACCGAAGCCGCGATCTTCAGCACGATGCTTAGCGACGCCGACAAGGATGCGCCCGCGTGGACCGGCTGGGTGGCCGTCTCGAAACCGCTCAGGCTCACGCTGACCGTGTAGTCGCCGCTGTGCGGAGGCTGCAGGCGAAAGGCGCCCGCGGCGTCCGTCGTGGCTGTCGCTGCCACGGTGCCGTCGGCAGCCAGCAGTTGCACCTCGGCTCCGGGAATGATCGCGCCGGTGGCATCGGAGACGGTTCCGCTGACTGCGGGCAAAGCGGCGTGCGCGGTCGAAGCAGGCGGGGCGGTGGAGCAGGCATAAGCCGGGCCAGCGGCAAGGCAAACCACGGCGCATGACAGAGCGGTAACCAGACTGAAAGGTTTCAAGGCAGCAGCTCCCGTTGCAATTGCGGACCTTGAGAACCGCCTGGGTCAACGGCGGCGTCCGTAACATCATCCAGGGCGGTGCTGGCTCAATTGGCCGGGCCTGCCCAAAGTCTCTCAGCGACGAGATGTGCTGCGTGCAGTCACACCAAGGTGCGGGTTACCGGTTGCCCGTCAACCCGTGACTGCATCTCCAGCGACAGCGCATCTGCCCATTCCGAAGCTGTATCCACAAGACAATCGGATGGGATCGATTCCACTGTATGTGAGGATAACCCGAATTTGCACCCGATTACCCATGTTCCGGCACGCCGGGCTGTCAAAATGTCGACACTGGAGTCACCGATCATCACCGTCTCGCCCGGCGACACACCCGTTTCGCGGATGATCGCGTTGAGCCCTTCGGGGTCGGGCTTCTTGGTCGCGAAGCTGTTGCCGCCATAGATGCGAAACATATACGGGCTGAGCCCCAGTCCATCGCAGATATCCACGGAAGGGCGCACCGGTTTATTGGTGAGAACCGCCATTTTGCGCTCGGTTCCGTTCGGCATCCATTTCAATACCTCCAGCGAGGCAAAGACGCCGGGATAGACATAGGTGTAATCGAGCTTGTGCAAACGGTAGTGGGCGAGAAAATGCTGCAGCGCGTCTTCCACGAGCGGTTCATCTTCCGGATCGCCCAGCGCGCGGCGCACCAGCATGCCGGCACCATCGCCGATGTAGGTTGCGATGATTTCTTCCGGCAGCGGCTCGCGTCCGAACTCCGTCAGCATGGCGTTGATGGAATTGGTCAGGTCTTTGCGCGAGTCGATCAGGGTTCCATCGAGGTCAAAAACGATCAGACGTATTCTGTGGGCGGGAATCGGATGCAGCAGATGCAGCATGCTTCCAGTCTAGCGAAGGCTTCCGGATTGCGCGGGGTTCGCGGTTTTGACGCTTTTTTACAATACAGACTCGCCGCGAAGGCGATACGGTAATTTCGCTGAAGAAACTCCCTTTTGACTCGATGGGATTTTCCCGGAGATCAGGTGATTGCCAATCGCTCACTACCCACAGACATCCTGCTTCCGCACGTCATGGTACGCGATGTGGAGGAAGCCATTGCCTGGTACAGCCGCGTCTTTGGATTCGCCGAACACTACCGCTACGGCGAGCCAGTGAGCGGCGCGCAGGTGCGTGTCGGCCGCGGCTGGCTGATGCTGAAGCGAGCAGGCATGGAAGCGCAAACACCGCGGCAGCTAGGCTACGGTACTCAGAGCCTTACCGTTTTTATCGATGACATGGACGGACACTATGCGCATGCGCGGGCGCAGGGGGCGAAGATTCTGGAAGAGCCGCATGAGACGGTCTACGGCGAGTGGCAGTATGCCGCCGAAGACGCGGATGGACACCACTGGTTGTTCTCACGGCATCATCGGGATCTGAGCCCCGAAGCGTGGGGGGCAACCGTGGCTCAGGCCGCAGAGACCGCGCCGCGCGTTGCGCCTATGCTGGCGGTGAGCGACGCCAAAGCTGCGATTGCGTTCTATCAGGCGGCGTTCGGGGCACGAGTGCTGTGGCAGCTTGGGGACGAACATAGGGTGGCTGGCCTCTCGATTGGGGACGCGCCGTTCTTCCTTGCCAGCGAGTCGCCGGAATTTGGAACACGCGGTCCGGCTGCCGCCGGGTTCACGACCGTCCGGATCGAGCTCTTCGTCGACGATCCGGCAGCGGTGCAGGAAAAGGCACTGGCGGCCGGCGCGGTCGAGCATAGTCCTGTCAATGAGCACAATCACCCGACAACGGGGCCGCAGCCCATCTGGCGCATGCTGCAGGGCGCGGTCGTGGATCCCTTTGGGCACATGTGGCTGATCGGAAAATTTCTGGAGTAGCACCGATGTCGGCAATCATCGCAGTCGTCGAGTACTTCTTATGAACAAACGTCCGCTTGTCGTCACTATCGTCAGCCTCACCTTCATCGCAGCGGGCATCTTCGGGCTCGTCCGCCACACGATCGAGCTCAACGGCGGTTCTCCTTTCCAGGCCGATTTCGGATGGATGGTGCTCGTCAACCTCATCGGCATCGTCGCGGGCGCGTTCATGCTGCTGCGCAGGAACTGGGCGGCCTGGCTCGCAGTCCTCTGGTTCGCGGGCCACGTCATCCTCAGCATCTTCGGCCCATTACGCGAGATCGTGGTGCATGGCCTGCTCTTCGCGCTGATTGTCTATCTTCTCTTCCGACCTGAAACGCGCGCGTGGTTTCGCCGTTCCCCATCCGCCGCGGGGTAAGGCTGCTCAGATGCGCTGGGTCTTCCAGCGGCCACGGCGAAAGAGAACGAAGCTGGCCAGAGCAATCACGCATTCCGCAACCACTACCGACGTAAAGGCTCCTTCCGCCCGCAGATGCAGGCCGGTCGCGAGCCACCAGGCTAGCGGCAATTCCAGCACCCAGAAGCCGAAGAAGTTCACGAAGGTGGGGGTCAGCGTATCGCCGGCGCCGTTGAAGGCCTGGAGGAGCACCATGACCCAGGCATAGGCAATGTTGCCGCAGGCAAAGGTGCGCAGCGCACGCGAGCCAATGGCCACGACTACGGGATCGCTAACGAAGATGCGCACGACGGGGCCGGCAAAGACGACGAAGACGATGCCCAGTAATGCCAGAAAGAGCATGTTGTAGAGGCCGGTGCGCCACACCGCCTGCTCGGCGCGCTCGGGGTGGTGCGCGCCGAGGTTCTGTCCCACCAGGGTGGCTGCCGCATTGCTGAGCCCCCAGGCCGGGAGGATGTAAAACATCACGATGCGGATGGCAACGGTATAGCCGGCAACGGCGGCAGCTCCAAAGAGAGCGACGATGCGCACCAGCCCGATCCAGCTCGCGTTCGCGATGGCAAACTGCAGCATGCCGGTGAGCGAGACGTGCAGCAGCCGCCACAGGACCGGCAGGTCCAGCTTGATGTGATACACCATCACGCGGATGCGCTCGGTGCCGCGCAGCAGCCGGTAGAACTGATAGAGCACTCCGATGCTGCGGCCGGTAAAGGTGGCCAGAGCCGCGCCGGTTACGCCCAGGCCGTGGAACGGCCCCAGTCCAAAAATGAAGAGCGGGTCGAGAATCAGGTTGATGATGTTCGAGACCCACAGCAGGCGCATGGCGATGGCCGCGTCGCCGGCACCGCGGAAGATGGCATTGTTGAGGAAGAGCATGAGGATGGCGCCGCAGCCGCCCAGAGCGATGCGTGCGTAGCCCGATCCGATGGCGACCACCGCGGGCGATGCGCCCATCATACCCAGCAGCCGCGGAGCCGCCAGACCCGCCGGAATACCCATTGCCAGCGAGATCAGCAAGCCGAGCGCGATGGCCTGCACCGCGGACAACGCCGCGTCTTCCGGATCTTTTTCCCCGATGCGTCGCGCCACCATCGCCGTAGTGGAGAGCGAGAGGCCCATACCCACCGCGAAGACCAGCGCCAGCATGGACTCGGTGAGGCCGACGGTGGCAACGGCATCCGCGCCAAGCCGTCCCACCCAGAAGGTGTCGACGACCGCGAACAGCGACTCGAGTACCATCTCCAGCACCATGGGGATGGCGAGCAGCAGGATAGAGCGGTTGAGGCTGCCGGCGGTGTAATCCTGGCGCGACCCGCGCAGGGCTTCGCGGACGGATGACCAGAAACTGCGCTGCGGCTCGTCCTGTACGGGAAGACTCATGGGTTCCGAGCAGTCTACAGGATGGCCTTCTGCATCCGCGCCCGTCATTCAATGACAGAGTGATGACAAAGCTCAGTAGCTGCGGAATGCGCTTGCGGCTATGCTGTCCCCATGCGCAAATTCCTGCCGTCCGGCGCCGTGTTCTTCGTGTGTCTGAGCGCTCTTCAGTTTGAACAGGCGCAAACAGCCGCGCCTGCCGACCACTTCCCTTCCAACGAAGATCTGCGGCACGTCCGCTCCCTGGGGCAGCCGCGCCTCTCGCCGGACGGCCACAGCGTCGTGATTCAGGTGACCGACGCCACCGCCGATGGGGGCAAGAGCCACCTGTGGCTGGTGGACGCAGAGAAGAACATGTCGCGGCAGCTTACGTGGTCTCCCGCGTCAGACAAGCGCGGGGAGTCGGCAGCGCAGTGGATGCCCGACGGCAGCAGCATCCTGTTTCTGGCGCATCGCGGCGAGCACACGCAGCTCTTTCAGCTGCCCATGAACGGCGGTGAAGCGCATCCGTTTGAGGTGAAGATCCTTCCGCCGGTGGACGAGTCCACTGCACCCGATGCGATCCCGCCCGCACCGAAGTCCGGGGCCGCGACGCCCGCAAAGCCCGAACCCATCGAGTGCGACGTTTCGCGCTACTTTGTCGCACCCGACGGGCGGCACATCGCCCTCATCGTCCACGATCCGGAGACGCCCGGCGAGAAGAAGGAGCACGACGAGAAGGCCGACGCCGTCTGGGTGGATCGCGATCGGCATGGCGCGCGGCTCTACCTGCTGGATCCTGCCGATGGCAAGATCACGCCGACGGCGGTTCCGCCCGATGTGGAGCGCGTGGCGTGGACGGAGCAGGGCGATCGCCTGCTGGCCGTCTCTCAGGGGATGAACAACGCGGGCGACATTGCCCCTGCGGCCACGGCCTGGGTGCTCACCATTTCCGATCCCGCGCATCCCACGCAGATCAAGTCGCTCCCCGCCACCATTGGGGCAGCGGCGTGGTCGCCGGATGGAAAGCGCATCGATTTCCTCGCGCAGAGCCAGGCCGATGCGCCTCCGGGATACGAAGATCTGTATCAGTTCACCGTCGCCGATCAGGCGATTCGTAATCTCAGCGCTGGATTCCAGGGCAGCATGGGTCACGATGAGCCGATTGCCGAGGGTGAGAGCGTTTTTGAATCCGCCGAGTTGGGTACCCATTCGACCATCCTGCGCTTCGCCGGCGGTCACCCAGAGACTGTGACATTTGCCACCAACACAGTTACACAATTGAACACCAATGCGAAGCATACGGCGTGGGTGTGGATCGGCGCCTCCAGCACGCAGTTGCCGACGCTGTATTACGCGGAGAAGCTCGGCCGGTCTGGCAAAATTCTGAACACGCCCAGCCTGCTGCCGGCGGCGTGGACGCCGGTGGCGTCGCAGCTAATTTCATGGAAGAGCGATAATTTCACCATTGAAGGGCTGCTCTATCTTCCGCCGCAGGCCGCGCAGCACAAGGTGCCGCTGATTGTGGATGTCCATGGCGGGCCGACTGGCGCGTTTGAAGACAACTGGATCCCGCTCACGCAGTTTCTGCTCGGCCAGGGATGGGCGGTGCTGCGCCCCAATCCGCGGGGAAGCACCGGCTACGGAGCCGCATTCGCCGCGGCCAATAAGCTCGACATGGGCGGCGGCGACTATCGCGACATCATGGCGGGGGTCGACACGGTACTGGCGCGCTATCCCATCGACAGCAGCAAGCTCGCGCTGATCGGCTACAGCTACGGCGGCGAGATGGCCGGCTTTGTGGAGGGCCGCACCGATCGTTTTAAAGCGATCGTGAGCGGTGCGCCGGTCATCGATCAGGAAAGCGAATACGGCACCGAGGACAGTTCCTGGTACGACCGCTGGTTCTACGGCGGCCATCCGTGGGAGCATGCCGAGGATGCGTGGCGGCAGAGCCCGCTGGCCAGTGCCGCGCAGGCGAAAACGCCCTTCCTGCTGCTGCAGGGTGAGAGCGACAAGACCGACCCCCTCGGCCAGAGCGAAGAAATGTACCGGGCACTGCGACAAATGGGCGTTCCCGTGGAGATGGTTGAATATCCGCGCGAGGATCACGGGCCGCTGGCCGGGGGCATCTTCGGCCTGCCCAGCCCCGAACCCTGGCACGGATTCGACGGAAGGCAGCGCCTGGTCACATTCATCAAAAAGGCCTTCGGCGAGTGAGCGCCGATCCGCTTACCAGCGCGAAATCGTCAGATTGTCCAGGTACACGGTGGGCGCGCCACCTGAGCCCAGGCCGTCCACCTGAAAGTTCGTCAACAAGGTCGAACCCCATCCCAGTGCGAACGCCGACGGCGCCGTAGCCCCAATCTCCTGCTGCGCCCCGTCCAGCCACACCGAATGGTAGGTGACGTCCCCGTACGCATCGCGCGAATAGCTCATCTGCACATGATGCCAGGTATACGTACTCCACTTCGCTGGATTGCACGCGGCATTCGAGTGCACCCAGCGGTCCTGCAGATTCTGCGGCGATCCTGCATTCGTCGTGTAATCCCATGTGCCGGAGTAGCCGTCGCACTGCACTCCGAAGATCACCGTCTGCCCATTCGAAAGCGTTTGGTTCATATCCATCTCAACATTGGCAATCTCGCTGGACAGATCGCCCAGGTAAACCCATGCGTCGTAGAAGAAATTCCTCGGCGTCGTATCGGCCCCGAAGCTCACGCTGTACCGTTCACCGCCGGAGTTGGCGAACTGGGTCACAAACTCACGGGCTTCTCCGCTCAGTGAGGGAGAGGCGACAAGCTCTGTCGAGCCGTTCGCGATCCCGCTGCCGGCGGCGCTGTCGGCTGCTTCGATCCAGTTGTTCAACGCCTGAATGTCGCTCACAACCAACGCGCTGGATGGCACGTCCGGAGACCCCGTACCCGAACCGCCGGAACCCTCGCTGCCGCCCGAGCCGCCGGATCCGCTCACCACCGTGATCGCCACGTCGGTATCGCACGCCCCCCCGCCGCTGGCCCAGGCCTTCACATGCAGGGTGTGCGCACCGCCCCCCGCCGTTACCTGCGCATCGATTGACGTGTCGTTCACGATCGTCGTGTTGCTGCTGTTATCCAGCGAATAGCCCATCGCCGTCACGCTTCCTGACGCGCACGTCGACGCACTGGCCATCAGGGCGAACGGAGAGGTCACTTCCGCATCATTTTCCGGGCTGCTCACAAGGACCGACGGCGATCCGGATGAACCCGAGCCGCCTGATCCTGAACTGCCTGAGCCACCCGAAGATGCTCCTGCTCCAGTCACCACGATGTCGACATCCGAATCGCACACTGCGCTCCGCACGCCCCAGGCCTTCACGTGCAGCGTGTGCGTGCCCGCCGCAGCGGTAACCTCGGCATTGATATTCGTGCCTCTCACCATCGTGGTCGCGCCGCTGTCCAGCGAGTAGCCCATCGCCGTCACGTCCTGCGTCCAGCACTCGGGCGCACCGGCAATCAGGTGGAAGGGGGATGAGACATTTTCGCCGTCCTGCGGGATGCTGATCGCCACGTCAGCGAATCCCGGCATCGCGCCGGTAAGAAGCAACACAACACTGCACCAGCCTATCTTCGTCATGATCGTCTGCCTTTGCCCGTGCATGCGGGACTTGCCTTGTGTCCGAGCCAGAAGTCCTCCCGCTCCACACTGCGCGTGCAGGAGACCACGAACTTTCGTCTTGTCACTTTCCGGGCTGGTGCGAGCGGGGGAAGCCTGCGCGGGGCAGAACTCGACAACCTCTTTGCGTGCTCGGCTGTAGAGCCCAGCTGCGCTCTGACCGAAATTGGGCTTAACTCGCGCAACCGGATGCAGGGCCGGATGGCACGGAGAACTCCGCAGACGTGCGGAAGCTTCCGGTCAACCCGCCCGCTTCAGGCTGTGAACTCGACGGCCCACAGGCAGACACTGTAAGGAATACTGCAGGGTGAATAGCTATCCCTATACACCCGCAGAGTGCTTTGCCGGCACTCTCCGAAATGGGTAATCCAATTGTTGTAGTGCCAACGGGGTTTTTCGCGGAGTTGGAAGTCGATCGGTCTAGCGGCCGCTCTGCGCCGTATTCCGCATCCGCAGAAACCCGGCCAGTTGCAGCCGCACCACCGCCGCGACCGGGGCACCGAAGACGAACACCCACGGCACGTGTCGCTTTTCTACCAGCTGAAAGGCGATGCCATGGCTACCGTCAGGGCGAAGGCGGCGTAGATCCAGCGCTGCAGGGACTTCCAGCGCCGCGAACCCAGGGCGCGGATCGCGACATCGTTGGAGAGGATGAGCACCAAGGATGACGAGAAGCGCGGCAGCTGCGCCGATGTAATTGGCAAAGCCGAAGAGGGTGTTCTGCAGGGCAGGCGGATGCAGACGCCGCAGGAAGTACATCCACATCCGGCCGCGGAGATGCACGGTCAGGGCGACAGCGGTATGCAGGAGAGCAAGCGCGCCAGCCCAGAGGATGCCCACATCGCGGCGGAGTTTAAAGCTCACAGGATTGGCTCGGCCGCGCAGGACATTCCACGGGCCCGGAGCCAGGGAGGCGGACAGGAACACAAGCGCCGCATAGGCCGTCGCCATGCTGAGCCGGTGACCAAAGTCCGGAGGTGGCGTGGCCATCCAGGCCACCCAGACAATAGCGACAGCCGACACGGCCAGCAGAATCTGGGCCGCATGCGGTGTCTCCCTTAATGCGACGCTGTCCAATCCGAAATGCTGACTGAAAGCATGGCCCATTCAGGTCTCCGGCGGCCACCCAGATAACAGAATTCCGCTCAGAAACTCACCTTTCATCGTATGGGCTGAACGGGCGGCTGCAATGCCCGAGAGGCCCGCAGCGCAAAAATCCCGAGTACACTCATTTCTCCGCGCGTATACTTGCGGCGCTCCCCCGATCACGACTGGCAGTACCCGGGAAAGGATGCATGCCATGCCCAGCTATCTGGTGCAGGTTGCCTATACGCCGGCGGCACTCGCCGCACTGACCAAAAAGCCGCAGAACCGCGCCGAAGCCGTACGCAAGGCCATCGAAAAGCTCGGTGGCACCATGGGGCCGTTCTATCTCTCGTTTGGGGACTACGATGTACTCGGCATCGTGGAGATGCCGGACAACGTAAGCGCCGCTGCCTTCGCCCTCGCCCTCGGCGCCGGCGGAGCCTGCAGGAGCGTGAAGACCACGCCGCTGCTGGGCATGGAAGAGGGAATGGAGGCAATGAAGAAGGCCGGTACTTCCGGCTACAAAGCGGTCACAGCCGGGAAATAGCCGATGGTGAGTGCGGGAGGTTGAGGGATGAGCGGAGCTACGGGTTAGTGGTTGCCCGCGCCCGCGCTCTCCAGTTTCGCGTTGGCTTCAGCGATCACTTCATTCGCCTGCGCGTACTTCTCCGGATCCTCGCCGGCTTCGTTCCACATCTTCTCGCCTTGCCGGAGCTGTTCCTGGGCCGCTCCGGTGTCGATCTCCTCAGGCTTTTGGGCGGTTTCGGCAAGGATGGTCACGCGGTCCGGCAGCACTTCGGCAAAGCCGCGCGCCACGATGTAGCGCTGATCGCCCGCCGCACCGCCATGCAGCCGCACTTCGCCCGCACCCACTTCAGACAGCAGCGGGGCGTGCCCGTACAGCACTTCGAAGTACCCCGATTTACCGGGGATTTCAACGGCCTCCGCCTCCTGATCGACCAGGATGCGATCGGGGGTGACCAGCCGGACTTTGATCTGACCTTCCGCCATGACTATCTCGTCGCCGCCTTGAGCTTCTCGGCTTCTTCCAGCACTTCCTCGATGGTGCCGCGCATGTAGAACGCCTGCTCCGGCACATCGTCATGCTTGCCCTCGATCACTTCCTTAAAGCTCTTCACCGTGTCCGCAATCTTGCAGTAGCGGCCCGGGATGCCGGTGAACTGTTCGGCTACGTGGAAGGGCTGGGAGAGGAATTTCTGCACTTTGCGAGCACGCGAAACCGTGATCTTGTCTTCTTCGGAAAGCTCGTCGATGCCCAGGATGGCGATGATGTCCTGCAGGTCCTTGTAGCGCTGCAGAATCCGCTTCACGCCCTGAGCCACGTCGTAGTGCTCCTGCCCCACCACGCGCGGCGTGAGAATGCGCGAGGTCGAGGCCAGCGGATCGACGGCCGGATAAATGCCCAACTCCGACAGAGGCCGCGACAGCACCGTGGTTGCGTCGAGGTGGGCAAAGGTCGTCGCCGGGGCTGGATCGGTGAGGTCGTCCGCAGGCACGTAGACGGCCTGTACCGAAGTCACCGAACCGCGCTTGGTTGAGGTAATCCGCTCCTGCAACTCGCCCATCTCCGTGGCCAGGTTCGGCTGGTAACCGACGGCAGAAGGCATGCGGCCCAGGAGCGTCGAAACCTCCGAGCCGGCCTGGGTAAAGCGGAAAATATTGTCGATGAACAGCAGAGTGTCGGCGCCTTCCTCATCGCGGAAATACTCAGCGACGGTGAGGCCGGTGAGCGCGACGCGCAGACGCGCTCCGGGGGGCTCCGTCATCTGCCCGTAGATCAGGGCAGCTTTCGACTTCGACGGATCCTTGAGATTGATGACGCCCGACTCCTGCATCTCGAGCCACAGATCGTTGCCTTCGCGGGTGCGCTCGCCCACGCCGGCGAAGACCGAGAAGCCGCCGTGCTTGGTCGCGACGTTGTTGATCAGTTCCATGATCACGACCGTCTTGCCCACTCCCGCGCCGCCAAACAGGCCAATTTTGCCGCCTTTGAGAAACGGCTGGATCAGATCGATGACCTTCACGCCGGTCTCGAACATCTCTTCGCTGGTGGACTGCTCGTCGAAGGCCGGCGCCGGCCGGTGGATCGGCATGCGCTTTTTCGCGTTCACCGGCCCCAGTTCGTCCACCGGCTCACCGATCACATTGAGCACGCGCCCAAGGGTTGCCGGGCCCACCGGCACGGAAATGGGGCCGCCCTGATCGATAGCCTTCATCCCGCGCACCATGCCTTCGGTGGCTTCCATGGCCACGCAGCGCACGCGGCCTTCGCCCAGGTGCTGTTCCACTTCGAGGATGACGTTAATCGGAAACGGAACGGTAAATCCGTCGTCAACCACACGCAGCGCCTGATAAATCGGCGGCATGGTTGCTTCTTCGAACTGCACGTCCACCGCCGGACCCGAAATCTGAATTACTCTGCCAATGTTTTCTGCCATGTCTCGTTTGTTCTTCCTAAATCGCGGCTGCGCCGCTCACAATTTCGATAATTTCCTTGGTGATGGCCGCCTGGCGGACGCGGTTCATGGTCAGCGTCAGCGAGTCGATCATCTCCGAGGCATTGTTGGTCGCCGAATCCATGGCCGTCATGCGCGCCGCGTGCTCGGCGGCCACCGATTCCAGAGTGGCGTGGTACAACTGCGAGGTGACATACCGCGGCAGCACGTCGGCGAAGATCTCCGCCGGCGGCTGCTCGTAGATGTAGTCCACTTCCGCGGTGCCGAAGTGATGCGCCTCGTCCTCGAGCTGTTTCTGCGCGGCCTCGGCTTCCTTCGGATACAGGCTCACGCCCGCCGAAAGCGCCGCCTCGGCCGCTCGCTCACGCTCTTCGGTTGTCAGCTCATGCGCCTCGGCGATTTGCTGCCTGCCGATTTCGATGATGGGCAGCACGCGCTCGACGACAACGCGCTGCTGGATCACCGACTTGAATTCGTTGTAGACCAGGTAGGCCGCGTCGATCTCCTCGTGGGTGTAACGAGCCACCATCTCCCTGGCCAGTGCGCGCACCTGATCATAGTTCAGCTTCTCCAGAATGACCTGCTCGCCGATCAGCTCAATGGCGCTGCTGCGCCGGCGTTCAGGCCGCTGTCCCTCTTCAGCAGCATCGGTGAACTGGGCCGCAGCATAGCGGCGACGGAACAGATCCCGCCCCTTGCGGCCGATCGCCTCGACGTCGATCTCTTTGTCGCTGTTTTCCTGGATGAAGGTGGCCGCGGCTTTAAAGATGTTGGTGTTGAAGGCCCCGGCAAAGCCCTTGTCGCCGGAAACGACGACCAGCAGAATGCGCTTTTCGGGTCTGGTGAGCAGAAGCGGATGGCGCACCTCGCCGGTATCCGGATCGAAGATTTCAGCGCGCCGCTTCAGCGACTCGAGCACCGAAGCCAGCATGGCCGCATAGGGGCGCGACGCCAGAGCGCGCTCCTGTGCCCGGCGCAGCTTGGCCGCCGAGACCATCTTCATGGCCTTGGTGATCTGCCGCGTGTTCTTCACGCTGCGGATGCGCCGCCGTAAATCGAGAACGTTAGCCATGGTCTATCTCGCCGCGACCGCCTGCTGCGGCTGCTGCTCCTGCGCCTTCTTCTGCTCGTTCTGATTGAGCGGCTGGACGGAGCTTTCTTTCAGCTTCGCGTCCTCGTGGCCGGCAACGAAGTTCTGCTTGTACTCCTTCAGTGCCGCGTGTATGCGGTTGCGCAGATCGTCGTCGAGCGCCTTCTTAGTCGCAATGTCGTTCAGCAGCTGGGTCTGCGCCGCATCGAGGTACTTATACAGCCCATCTTCGAAGGCGCGAATCTGCTCGACCTTCAGGTCATCCAGATACCCCTGGGTTCCGGCAAACAGGATAATGACCTGCTTTTCCGCCGGGAGGGGGTGGAACTGCGGCTGCTTCAGCAGCTCGGTCAGGCGCTGGCCGCGGTTGAGCTGGTTCTGGGTTACCTTGTCCAGGTCGCTGCCGAACTGGGAAAAGGCCGCCAGTTCGCGGTACTGCGCCAGGTCCAGCTTGAGCGTCGAACCCACCTGCTTCATCGCCTTGATGGCTGCCGAGAAGCCTACGCGGGAGACCGACAGGCCGACGTTCACCGCCGGGCGGACGCCGGAGTTGAACAGGTCGGTCTCGAGGAAGATCTGTCCGTCGGTAATCGAGATGACGTTGGTCGGGATGTAGGCCGAAACGTCGCCGGCCTGGGTTTCGATAATCGGCAGCGCAGTCAGCGACCCGCCGCCCATTTTGTCGCTCAGTTTCGAGGCGCGTTCCAGCAGACGCGAGTGGAGATAAAAAACGTCGCCCGGATACGCCTCGCGGCCCGGTGGACGGCGCAGCAGCAGCGAAATCTCGCGGTAGGCAATGGCGTGCTTCGACAGATCGTCGTAGATCACCAGCGCGTGCATGCCCTTGTCGCGGAAGTACTCGCCCATGGCGCAGGCGGCATAGGGAGCCAGATAGAGCATCGGCGCCGGCTCTGAAGCCGAGGCAGCGACGACGATGGTGTGTCCCAGCGCACCGTACTCGTCGAGGGTCTGAACGACCTGGGCGATCGAGGAGCGCTTCTGCCCGATGGCGCAGTAGATGCAGATCAGGTCGTTCTTCTCGTTATTGATGATGGTGTCGAGAACGACGGCGGTCTTGCCGGTCTGGCGGTCGCCGATGATCAGCTCGCGCTGGCCGCGGCCGATGGGGATCATCGAGTCGATGGCCTTGAGCCCGGTCATCATCGGCTCGCGCACCGGCTGGCGGTCAACGACGCCTGGCGCCAGCCGCTCCACCGGCAACGTCTCCGACGTCTGGACCGGCCCCTTGTCGTCGATCGGCTGGCCGAGCGCATTCACCACGCGGCCGATCATGGCGTCGCCCACCGGCACGCTGAGAATCTTGCCGGTGCGCTTCACCTGATCGCCTTCGCGAAGCTCGGTGTAGTCGCCCAGCAGCACCGAGCCCACCTGGTCCTCTTCGAGGCTCATCGCCAGTCCCGCAATGTCCGTGGGGAAACTCGAGCAGTTCGCCGGCCATGACCTTGTCGAGGCCGTGCAGGCGCGCAATGCCGTCGCCGAGCGAGATCACGGTCCCAACCTCGTCGACGCGCATCTTCGCGTCGTAATTTCTCGATCTGCTCCTTGAGGAGCGCGGTTATCTCATCTGCTCTGATCTGCGCCATGCTTCTCTTTTCCCAGTCGTCTTTGCTGCCTTCTGTTGACCGCTTCTTTGTCGAACAGCTTTCGAGGCCGCGTTCCTGCTGGCCGATTCTCCCGCTGGCCGGTCCGAGACGTCTCTCTAAGTGCCCACTAGTTCTTCTCGCAACCGATCCAATCGTCCCCGCACCGAACCGTCATACACCGTGCTGCCGGTCTGGACCACAACTCCGCCGAGCAGCGACGGATCCACATCATATTGGGCTTCCACCTGGCCGCCGGTAAGGCGGACTATCTGCTGTTCCAGTTCGCGGCGTCCGCATCATCGAGGGAACGCGCCGAGGTGACTTTCGCCTCATGAATGCCCAGCCGCCGATTGATTTCGCGCCCAAACCCCGCTACGACTTCTTCGAAGCCAGCCATGCGGTTGTGCCGGATCATTACCGCAATCAAGTTTCGCGTCTCCTGCGCCATACCCAACTTCTCGTTCAGCTTGTCCAGCAGCGCGACCTTCTGCTCCACCGGAAACGAGGGATCCACGAAGAACTCCCTGAGCTCCGGCTCTCCTTCCAGGCGGCGTCGAAATCGCCCAGCTGCCGCTGCGCGTCCCTCGCATTGAGATGCGCCTCGAAAACGACATCGGCAAAGGCCTGTGCGTAACGCGATGCGTAGCTCGCCATTTTAGGCCTTCCCTCCACTGATCAATTTCGCGCCAAACTCGCGCACCAGCGCCTTATCGGTCTCGGCAGTAAGGCGGATCCGGTGCATAGCCTGGTCGATGGCCAGGTCGGCGGCGAACTTCTTCAGCTCGCGCTGGGCTCCGGCCTGAACCGCGGCAATCTCCTGCTCCGCCGACGCGATAATGCGCTCCCGCTCGGCTTCCAGGGTCGCGTGGACGCGCTTCTCGTCTCCTTCGGCGTCCTTCTCCATTTGCAGGCGCATGGCCTCAATCTCAGAATCCAGCCGGAGCAGCTTCGCTTCGACCTCGGCCAGGCGGCGGTTGGCCTCCTCGGTCGCGGTGCGCGCTTCCACCAACTCCTTCTGGATAGTCTCGGAGCGCTGCCGGAACATCTTCGGCAGCATCTTTGCCAGGAACCAGAGGATCGCGAAGATCAGGACCGCGGAGTTGAAGTCTTCGAAAATTTCGGCGGCCGTTTCGGTACTCACATGCGCGGTGCGCGCAATTGCCTGCACCACCGAAGAGTGCCGATACTGCTCAATCTCGGCGTTGTTCTCCGGCGCATCCATATGCTCTTCACTGGGATCGTGAGTACGCGGCGTTGCTGGCGAAGTTTGGGCGTGCAGCCGGGGCAGCGGCGCGAGCGTCAATACGCCGAGCAATACCGCCGTACCCAGCATGCCTGATTGCATTCTGAGTACAGACTTCACTGCGCACTCCCTGCGGCCTGGCCCGCCGGCAGAACGGCTGCCATTACCTGCGCCGCCAGTTCGCCGGCCGACGCCTCAATTTGCTTCCGCGCGTCTGCACTCTGCGTCTCCAGCGCCAGCTGTGCGGTCCGGACCTTCTCGTGCGTTGCGACGCGAACCGCTGCGATCGCGCGATCGCGCTCCGCATTCCACTGTTGAATGCGTTGCTCCCGCCGCCGCAACAGCTCCGCCCGGGCTGCCTGCAGTTTCGCCGCGTACTCCTGGGCGCGGACATCGGCGTTGGCGATCGCCTGGCGCGATCTCTCGAGCGCGCCCGCCGTCCGTTCGCGGCGCTCCGCTCGAATCCGCATAAGGGGCGCGAAGAGAATGACGCGGTACGCGAGTACCAAAATGATGAACAGGATCAGGGTCGGTATGGCACCGAGCGCAAGATCACCGAGTTGACGCAGCAATTCATCCATAGTTCAGGCCGGCTTTGGCTGTCGGGAACGTAAAGAGTGGATCAGGTGGAACTTCTGGTTCTATCAGACGCAAAAAATGAGTGTCAAATGACGAAAGGCACCTTAATTTGCGTCTCCTTCTCTGTTTCCAGCGCCGCCGCTGCGGGCCGAACTCGATATCGCACGTTCAGGAACTTTTTTCAGGGACCCTAGAAATGGGCTTGACCTGACCCCCCTGCGGCGTACAATGAGGATACCACCTCGACCCGGATCAGGGTCGGCGAACCGGGTGATCGGAGATCCCACCACTCCATCATCCGGTTTGTTCTATCTACGCCCTCTTTTTGCAAATCGAGCAACGGTTGGCGGTGTGCTGTTCTGCGCCATGCGGGGGCAGGTGCTCGTCAGTCACTGGTTATAGCGAAATCGCCTGTATCGCCCCAGCAGCGAAGCCGGTCCCGCTACCGTCATCCGCACCAGATTGCCCTCGTATTCCCGATTGCGGATGAGCGCCCCTGCCTCGAGTGCCGCCAAGGCGTCACCTTCCGACTGCGGGATGCGCAGCGACTGTTCCAAAATGGGGTCCTGCACCAGCTCTGCATCGATGCGATCCAGCAGGCTGTCCACCCCAATGCAATCCTTGGCAGAGATGGCAATAGCCCGCTGATTATGGGTGAGCGCCGCCCGCTCCTCATCCGACAGGAGGTCGATTTTATTCATGACCTCGAGCCGGGGTTTGCTGAGGACTTCGAGTTCGCTCAGCACCTTCTCCACCTCCGCCTTCTGCTCGTCCCGGATGGGGCTGGAAGCGTCGCGGACATGCACCAGCACTTCGGCCCTGCGCACCTCTTCGAGCGTGGCGCGAAAGGAGGTCACCAGGGTATGGGGCAGATCGCGGATGAAACCCACGGTGTCCGACAGCAGCACTTTGCGTCGGCTGGGAAGCTGAATCGCCGCAAGCTTGGGATCGAGCGTGGCAAACATACGGGCGGATTCGAGCACGCCGGTCCCGGTAAGGGCATTAAACAACGTGCTTTTTCCTGCGTTGGTATAGCCGACCAGCGCCACTGCCGGCACCGGGACCGACTCGCGCCGATGCCGCTGCTGGCCGCGAATGCGCCGTACCGCTTCGAGTTCGCGCCGTAGTTGCAGCACACGGCGCTGAATTCGCCGGCGGTCCGTCTCCAGCTGCGTTTCGCCGGGTCCGCGGGTGCCGATACCGCCGCCTAACTGGGACATGGCTTTGCCGCGCCCGGTCAGCCGCGGCAGCATGTACTCCAACTGGGCCAGCTCCACCTGCAGCTGGCCCTCGCGAGTTCGCGCGTGCCGCGCGAAGATGTCCAGGATCAATTGGGTGCGGTCGATCACACGAGAGGGCAACGCATCATCGAGGTTGCGCAGCTGGGTCGGGCTCAGATCATGATCGAAGATGACGAGGTCCGCCTGGGTCGAGGCCGCGGCCCCAGCCAGTTCTTCAACTTTGCCGCTGCCGATCAGGGTGGCAGGATCGGCTTTTGGCCGGTGCTGTTCGATTTCGGCCGCAATGCCGGCACCGGCGCTGGTGACCAGTTCGCGGAATTCCTCGAGGCGCGAGTCGTCATCGACGACAGCGCGTGAACGCGTGGTCCCATCGGCGTCGAGGCTCGTCTGCACCGCAGCAGCATCGCGCGCCTGGGCCGCGCCGCGAGGCACACCGCGCCGCGCCGGCCCAAACGATACAGAAACCAGCAACGCACGTTCGGGAACTGCACCCGTCACGTTCAACGGCATTGGATTGTCAGGCCGTCCCTGCGCCCGCTACCTACGAACCCGACGCCTCATGTACCGCCTGGGGTGGCGGCACAGATACGGGCCCCGTTTGGGTAGTGTGCGGCGGACGATGCTCCCCATGCAGGACAGAACGGGTGCTGACCACCGTCGAGATGGCGTGCTTGAAAATCAGCTGCTCCTGGCTGTTGTTCTCCAGCAGC
Source organism: uncultured Acidobacteriota bacterium (assembly GCA_963825195.1). Lineage (GTDB taxonomy): Bacteria > Acidobacteriota > Terriglobia > Terriglobales > Acidobacteriaceae > Palsa-343. Next base: position 478,190 of record CAWGSD010000001.1, on the reverse strand, counting down.
ACCGAATACTTGTCGAAGGAACGAATCTTGCCGGTAAGCTTGACGCCGCTCACCAGGTAGATCGTAATCGGGGTCTTGTCCTTGCGAACCGTGTTCAGAAACGTGTCCTGAATGTTCTGCGCCGGCTTGTTATCCATGAGCCGATCTCCTTTGCCATCTTCGAGTCAACGGTGAAACTGCCAACCGCAGGAAAATCCCGCAGCGAAGCCGAAATTCCGAAAGCGCCGCACCTGCCAGAGCGGCGTGTTAACCAAGATACGGGGTTATGAACGATTTACGCAACATTTGCCGCCAGTTGACCACCCCAGAACAGGAATGCATTCCCCGAATTCTTCCCGCTGGCGACCTCAGCAGACACCACTCAAGCTTTAAGATGCCTGGCTTCTGCGTTAGAGGCAGCCTGCCCGCGGATCAATCGTTTTGGGAAGGCGAGTTGTGCAGCCCTGGAGAAGTTCAATCCCGTCGCCGGCGGTGCGCGTGTCGCTGCCGCTCTGTCGACGGCGCAGTTGCGGCAGTTCCGGACGGCGGTGGAGGCTGATCCCCGATTCTGCGCACGATGACACCTTCCATGTGGTAGCTCTCGGTGGTAGTTGCGCCCGGCTTCACCATGCCGGTCCGGGTATCAATGGCCAGGGCGTCCCCGGTTGCTACGCGATAGGAGAAGACCGGCTCCTGCTGTTTGCCGAAGTTCTGCGCACCCACGGTCACGGGCAGGTAGCCGGCAATATTGCGCTCTCGGTAGGCCGTCTCGTAGCGGTGCTTTTTGGTATTCCACGTGAAGACGCGCACCTGATCGAAGTCATAAGGGAGTCCGTCTTTCCATGGCGCCAGCACCGTGATGTATTCGGGGACCTGACCGCCTGGGACACTGGAATCCGGATCGCTGACGGTCTTGAGGACGTAGGCACCGACGATCTTCTGTCCTTCGGCGAGGCCGGCGATGGCATCGGGCACGTCCTCATCGAGCGTGCGCGCCCGGACCCAGCCCACATGTCCGGCGCTGTCACGCACCAGCCAGTAGTCTTCGAGATTCGGCGGAGGCGGTGCTGCCGGCTCATCGGTTTTGTTTTTGGCAGTCTTCGCAACCACGGGAAGCAGCGCCTGGGGAGACTCCGGCTTCGGCACGGAAGCCCGCATCAGCAGCTGCAGTTTGGTGTTTTCCGGAAGCAACAGAAATCGGTTCGATTTACGGCCTGGAGCGTCGCGCAGCCAATAGTCGTCGCGGAGCACAGCCGTCGCCACCACCGGGTCGTGGGCATTTTCCTCGCCTAGCCGCGTGAATTCGTCATACACCTGCTGATTGATAACGCCATGTTCCTCGATCCAGCCCACCTCGCCCCTGTCGGTCTTGACTTTGAGGAAGCGGCGTCCATGCTCCAGCACCTGCAACCGCTGGCCGTTCACCACCTCGGCTACGCGATTGCTGACTGCAGCTACACGATCGCGGAGGTAGGTACCCCTGGCCCACACATAAACATATTCGTGCACTTCGAGAGGGCGGAGACGAAGATGCCCACATCCCGCAAGAAACATCAGGCCGAGAAGCATACCCGAAATGAGGCGTCGGCCAACCAAAGAGAAGCCCTGCATCCGCACAAGTAAAAGACGAAGCTGTAAGGGGTAACGACTAAGCAAAGGATACACCCGGTAACCCGCTGAGTAATCCCCCTTAAGCGGTACTCCAGTAACTTCCTCTATCGATCGCATACGCCGTCTGAGCTGAACGGAGCTGGCCCCGTGGGTTGGTCGAATGGGACTGGTGATGGAACCCGCAGCGCTCATCTTAGTTGTCCTGTCGTGGCCCACGCGAGAACAAGAAGGGTGGGTATGTACCCACCACCCGATTGAGAGCCGGAGCTTCCCCGCTTCTGGTCCCTGCCCTAGCCGCCGTGCCGGATGAATGATCCGTTATGCAGCTCCGCCATTGCCTGGCGCAGCTGCTCGGGAGTATTCATCACGATGGGCCCGTGCCACGCCACCGGCTCCTCGATGGGCTGCCCGCTGACCAGCAGAAAGCGGATGCCTTCCGGACCTGCCTGCACTGAGATTTCGTCGCCACGGTCGAACAGCACAAGAGAGTGGTTCGCGGCGTCGTATTCGGGCTGCCCATTCGGGTCTGTGCCCGACTCGGTGAGCACCGCGCGGGGTTCGCTAGCGTCGCGGAACGTTCCTGCCCCGGCAAAGACATACGCGAAGGCATTCCGCGTCGTTTCGACCTTCAGCCGCTTGCGCTTACCGGGTGCGACGGAGATGTCCAGATAGCTGGGATCGGCGGCCACGCCATCAACCGGGCCCCTCTGGCCCCAGAACTCGCCGCAGATCACCCGCACCTTCGTGCCATCGTCGTCCGTGACCTCGGGAATGGCGCTCGACGGGATGTCCTGGTAGCGAGGATCGGTCATCTTTAGACGTGAAGGCAAATTCGCCCACAGCTGAAACCCGTGCATGCGGCCGCGGTCGTCGCCTTTGGGCATCTCCTGGTGCAGGATGCCGCTGCCGGCGGTCATCCACTGCACGTCGCCGGCGGTCATTTTGCCGCGGTTGCCGAGGCTGTCGCCGTGCTCCACGCTGCCCGCCAGCACATACGTGACGGTCTCGATGCCGCGATGCGGATGCCATGGGAATCCGGCCAGGTAATCGGCGGGGTTCTCGTTGCGGAAGTCATCGAGCAGCAGGAACGGATCGAACTCTTTGGTCTTGCCAAACCCGAACGCCCGCTCGAGACGCACCCCCGCGCCTTCCAGGGTGGGCTTGGTGGACAGAATCTCTTTGACAGGACGAAGCGACATTTGCAACCTCAATTCGCGCCACTCTGGCAAACACGGGCACGCCGCCCCAGGTCGCTTCGCAGCGAGGAGTGCCGACTGGCTTTTCAGGGTAATCCGCGACGTCAGGGGTTAATCGCGGAGTCAACCATAAGATTCGCGAGGCTCAGGAAAGATTCACCGGCAGGATGGCCAGCCGGGATGAACGTTATCGCTTTCCCGAGATCCGGGTACCCCGGATCTCGATGCTGGGACTCGGGGATGCGCAAACGCCAAACTACTCTGCCCTCAGCAACTGCTGCACATCGACCCGCACTGCCCGCCGGGTGGGAACCCAGCACGCCAGCCCGGCCACCACCGTCAGAAAGGCAGGTACCAGCAGGAAAGTAAGCGGGTCGTGCGGCCGCACCCCATAGAGAAAGCTGGAGGCAAAGCGCGCCAGGGCCCATGCTGCGGGCAACCCAATCCCGAGAGCCAGCAGGGTCAGGCCCATGCCACCGCTCAGGATCAGCTTCCGCACCGCAGCGAGGGGCGCGCCCAGCGCCACGCGGATGGCGATATCCCGCATCCGCCGGCTTACCGTGTAGTTCATCACCCCGTACAGGCCAATCGCCGCCAGCGCCAGGCCGATGAAGCCGAAGACGCCAAACAGCGCAGCCGCCAGCCGCGGCAGCAGCAGCGCGCTGCGCAGATGATCCTCGATGGTCTCGACGTTATAAACAGCCATTGCCGGATCGAGGGTGTGTACGGTGGCCCGCACCGCGCGCGCGATGCCCGCTGGGTCTCCCGCACACTGCACGATCAGCGTGTAGCCGAGGAACGACGGGTCGCTGCCGGTGCTCTGCGCCAGCGAGCGGAACAGCACCGGACGCGTATCCTCACCCAAGGTGCGAGACTTGACGTTGCCGACTACGCCGATAATCTGATAGGTCGCGCCGCCGCCGGAGACCTGCTGTCCTACGGGGTTTTCCTTGCCAAACAGGCGCTCGACCAGCGCCCGATTTACCACCGCGACTTTGGGGCCGTCTGCTGTCTCGTGTGCAAAATCGCGCCCCGCGAGGCGTGGAATGCCCAGCGCCGCGAAATACCCCGGCGAGGCCATGTACTCATCGACGCTGGGCGGCTCGCGATCGGCCTTTCGTCCGACCACGGAAAATCCGTCGCTGCGATGTCCTCCCGAGAGCGGTACCGAATCAGTGGCCGCCGCCGACAGCACGCCCGGTATTACCGCTGCCCGCTCCTGCAGCTGATCAAGAAAGCGCGTCGTCTGCTCGGGGCTGTAACCGTGAATCCGAGGATCGACGGAAACCATCAGCACGCCTTTGGAGCGAAAGCCTATATCGATTCCCGTGGCGTCTTCGAGGCTGCGCAGGAACAGCCCCGTTCCGCAAAGAAGGACGACAGACATGGCGATCTGCGCCACCACCAGCACATTGCGCAGACTGAAACGCCGTCCCGGCCGCGCCAGCGGATCTTCCCCCTTCAGTGCGCCGGCCAGAACCGGCCGTGAGGCGATCCATGCGGGCAGCAGCCCAAAGAGCAGGCCCGCCCCCACGCTGAGCGCAAAGCTGTAGAGGAGCACGCGCCAGTCCACACCTATGCTCAGGTCGAGCGGCACGGGAGCCGGGAAGTGCACGCTGGAGAGGGCTCGGGTCCCCGCCAGCGACAACGCCGTGCCCACCACACCGCCGGCCAGGGCCAGCAGCACACTCTCCAGCAGCATCTGCCTCAGTAGTTCGCCGCGGGTCGCCCCCAGAGCGATCCGCACCGCCATCTCCCGCTGCCGCGAGGCGGCATGCGCCAACAGCAGATTCGAGACATTCGCACAGGCGATCGCCAGCACCAGCAGCACCGCAATGGCCAGCGCCCCCAGAAACAGCAGGATCACGCCCTTATCCCGCGGAGGCAGCGAACCCGCCTCGTCCATGAGGAAGCCGCCGCCCTTGTCGGTTGAGGGATAAGCCCTGGCGAAATCCCCGGCCAGCGTATGCAGCTCCCCCTCTGCCTGCTTCTCCGTCACGCCTGGCTGCAGCCGCCCCACCACCGCCAGCCAGTGCCAGTCGCGCACCGTGCGGTTGGGAACGCTGGGGGCAAGCTGTTCGAGGTCTCCCAGCGGGATCCAGAACTGCGGATCGAGGATCTGGTCGAGTCCATGGAAGCCGCGAGGCGCCACGCCGACGACAGTGAAGGGCTTGCCCGACAGCGTGATGGCCTTGCCAACAATGGCCGGATCGCCTCCAAAGCGCCGTTGCCACAGCCTGTAGCCAAGCACCACGACCGGCTGCTTCTCTTCAGCCGGAAGAAAACCGCGCCCCAGCGGCATGCGCAGTTCTACAACGTCGAAATAGTTCGTCGTCGCCGACTGGCCCCATACACGCTCCGGCTCACCCTTACCGCTTACCGAGGCGGGCAGCAATTCATAGTAGGCGGTCATTCCGGAAAAGGAATGCGCATGGTCGCGCAGATCGGCATACACGGGCCAGGAGAAGCTGTTGCAGCACCGCTCGCCATCGTGGGTCATATGCAGGGCCAGCAGCGTGGAAGGATCGCCCACCGGCGCGGGCTTCAGTATGAAGCGGCTGATCACAGCAAAGATGGTGGAGTTGACGGCGATGCCCAATCCGATCGAGAGCAGCACCGAAACAACCATCACCGGCGATCGTGAAAAATGCCGCAGGGTATACCGAAGATTGCGCCGCAAACCAGGCATAGCGATTTCCTCCGCGTATCTTTGCAGGTACGGAAGACGCAGAACATAGTTCCGTAGATTGTGGTTCGAACTGCGGAAAAAATGAGGGCCCGCTTTGAACGAAGCAAGGCAACGCGCCGCTTCAACCGGAAAACAAATCGCCAATTGACATGGGCAAATCGGCTCCAGTATGGTGGCGGGAACCGGAAATCCGCCTCGCATGTCTAACTGCCAGAACGCAAAGCCCGATTTCCGGCACCACTGCCGCGAGACTCGCCGCAGGCCGTTTCGTTCAACCGCCATTTTGCTGGCAATTGCCCTGTCGCCGTCGACCCCGTTCTGCAGACTCTCCCTGTGCGCGCAGGCCATCAGCGCCGAAGAACAAAAAGGCATCGATCGCGACGTAGCGGAGCACAACGGCGATGCTCTGGCGAATCCCGGTCCCAAAGCCGATCTGTCGCCGGCTCTGAAATCGGAGGCGATTCGCGCCGCCATCCGCAAAGTGGCCGACTGGGAGCTCACACGCGCGCAGCCGTACTTCGATCGCACCTGGACGTGGAGCACCCTCTATGCCGGATTCATGGCAGCGTCGGATGCGCTCGATGACAGCCGGTACCGCGATGCAATGCAGACGATGGCCGAAAAGTTTCAGTGGCAACTGCGCTCCGAACATCCCGATGCCGACGACCAGAGCATCGGCCAGACCTATCTCGAGCTGTATCTGCTCGGGCCCGCGCCTGAAAAGATCGCGTCCGCAAGGGCCGCTCTGGACGACCTGCTCGCAGGTGGAGCGGCGCCGATTCCCCAGGACCAGGCAATGATTGCCTGGTGGTGGTGCGATGCTCTGTTCATGGCGCCCCCGGTCTGGTCGCGCATGTACGCGGCCACCCACGACCACCGGTATCTGGATTATGTCGACAAGCACTGGCAGGAGACCTCGGACCTGCTCTACGACCCGAAGCGGCATCTCTACTACCGCGACATCACCTTCCTGCACCGGACTAATGAGCGCGGCAAGCCCATCTTCTGGTCGCGCGGCAATGGCTGGGTGATGGCGGGTCTGGCGCGCACGCTGGAAACCTGGCCTGACAATGACTCCGGCCGCACACGTTATGAAACCCAGCTTCGGGAGATGGCCGAGGCGGTCAAGCCGCTGCAGGATGGGAAGAGCGGGTTATGGCACTCCGATCTGCTGGACGAGAAGGACTATCCACAGCCGGAAACCTCCGGATCGGCGCTCATGGCCTATGCCCTGGCCTGGGGTGTGAATCACGGCGTGCTGGATCGCGCGGTTTACGGGCCGGTGATCGCCAAAGCCTGGCGCGGCCTGGTCGGCCAGATCTACGAGGATGGACGACTGGGCAATATCCAGCAGACGGGAGCAGCGCCAGCCCACTATCTCCCCAGTTCCAGCTATAACTACGGCGTAGGTGGCTTCCTGCTGGCCGGTGCACAGTTGGAGCAGATGGTCGGCGGTTCCGGCGATAAAGGAAAGCATCACCAGTGATGATGATTGGCCAGGCAGCCTGCGGTCAGTGTGTGCCCTGTGAATGCGGAGGAGGGCGCGCATGGGTTCGATAATCGCCGGGATCGGCTGGCATATGATCGGCGCAGCCGCGGCGGCTTCGTTCTATGCGCCGATTGAGAAAGTCCGCAAGTGGTCGTGGGAGACCACCTGGGCGGTAGCTGGGATCTTCTCCTGGGTATTGCTGCCCATTAGCGTCAGCCTGATCCTGCTCCCGCATTTCACCGCGTTCTATGCCGGCATCGATTCCGGCGTCCTGTTCCGCACTTTTCTCTTCGGGTGCATGTGGGGCGTGGGCAACGTGAACTATGGCCTGACCATGCGCTATCTGGGCATGTCGCTGGGGATCGGCGTGGCCATCGGCGTCACGCTGGTCATCGGGACGATCATCCCGCCGCTGGCGCACGGGCAGTTCGTCTACCTGTTCACCACCAGAAGCGGCCTGCTGACCATCGCCGGCATCGTGGTGGCGCTGGCGGGCATTGCTATCGTCTCGTGGGCTGGACATCAGAAGGAGCAGCGGCTCGGCATCCGGTCTGAGGAATTCAGCCTGCGCAAGGGACTGCTGCTGGCCATCATGTGCGGCATTTTCTCGTCGGGGATGTCGTTTGCCATCGACGCGGCACGTCCGATCGCCGCTGCGGCAACACAGGTCGGAGTCAAACCCCTGTATGCGGCGCTGCCCAGCTACGTCATCATCATGGGCGGCGGAGCGCTGGTGAATTTCGCCTACTGTTTCTCCCGGCTTGCCTTCAAAAAGGATCTGTCGCTGCGCGCTGACCTTTCGCAGACCCGGCGCACCCTGCTGGTCAACAGCTGCATGGCGGCTTCGGCGGGGATCATGTGGTATCTGCAGTTCTTCTTCTACGCATGGGGAGCAGCGAATATTCCGGCGCGCCTGTTTTACGTGAACTGGATGCTGCACATGAGCCTGTATGTGCTGTTTGGCGGGCTGGTGGGCCTGGCTCTCGGCGAATGGCAGTCCGCCCGCGGACGCCCGGTGCGCCTGCTGTGGGCCGGGATGCTGGTTATTATCGCCGCCGCGAATCTGGTGGGGCTGGGCATGGCTGCGTCCTGACGCTCAGGTTCCTCAACCTCGAATACGCTGCAGAAGGCCAGAGCAGTCAGGCACGCCACCTGTTACGACTCACAAATACGATCGGCACTGCGACGGCGAGAGCGGCACAGCCCAGGAAGACAATAATTTCCAATTCCAGATGACTGAAACCGCTCATGATCCCCACTTAAACTGCGGCGCCTTCCAGTTCACGCTCAGCGCCGCCGTAACGGGCCCGCACCCGTTCGGCGCGCACCTCGTTACGCTCGGAGCTTGCTCAGGGCAGGCTCCGTTCGCGCTACACCTCGACAGTTTCCAGCTCCCGGCTGCCGTAGCGTGTCCGGACATACTCGTCGAGGATTTTCTGGAAATCAGCGACGATGGTGTCGCCGCGCAGCGTGGTCATCAGGCGGCCATCCACGTAGACCGGCGCCTTGGGCTCTTCGAAGGTGCCGGGCAGGGAGATGCCGATGTTGGCGTGCTTCGACTCGCCCGGGCCGTTGACGACACAACCCATCACGGCGAGCTTCAGCTCTTCGACACCCGGATACTGCTGCCGCCAAACCGGCATCGAAGTGCGCAGGTAATCCTGGATCTGCTGCGCCAGTTCCTGGAAGAAGGTACTGGTGGTGCGGCCGCAGCCGGGGCACGCGGTCACCTGGGGGGTGAAGCTGCGAATGCCGAGGGATTGCAGGATCTGCTGCGCGGTTAAGACTTCCTCGGTGCGGCTGGCGCCCGGTTTCGGAGTCAGCGAAACGCGGATGGTGTCGCCGATACCTTGGAGCAGCAGCGGCGCCAGGCCGGCGGTGGAAGCGACGATGCCCTTCATGCCCATGCCGGCTTCGGTCAGGCCCAGATGCAGGGGGTAGTCGCAGCGGGCGGCGAGCATCTCGTAGACGTCGATCAGGTCGCGGACGCCGCTGACTTTGCCGCTGATGATGATCTGATCGCGGCGCAGGCCGTAACGCTCGGCGGCGGCGGCGGAATCGAGCGCGCTGCGGCACATCGCCTCCAGCATCACATCGCGCGCCGGGGCCGGGTCGGGCCGCTTCGAATTCTCATCCATGAGACGCGTCAGCAGGGCCTGGTCCAGCGATCCCCAGTTCACGCCGATGCGCACCGGCTTCTGATTCTCGACGGCACACTCGATCATGGTGCGGAAGTTGTCGTCGTCTTTGCGGCCAATGGAGACGTTGCCGGGATTGATGCGGTATTTCGCCAGCGCCTGCGCGCAGGCCGGATACTTCTTCAGCAGCTGATGGCCGTTGTAGTGGAAGTCGCCGATGATCGGCACGTGGATGCCGCGCTTCGCCAGCCCTTCGACGATGTGGGGAACGGCTTTCGCAGCGTCGTCGTTGTTCACCGTGACGCGCACCAGCTCCGAACCGGCCTCGACCAGCTCCGCCACCTGCTGAATGGTCGATGCGGCATCGGCGGTATCGGTGTTGGTCATGGACTGGACGACAACCGGCGCATCCGAACCCACGCGGACCTGGCCGATCCGGACCGTAACGGTCTTCCTGCGCTGAATTTCCGGCATAGAATTCCTCCCTTTTAGTTTACCGGATGCCTATGTGCGTTCGGGTTCTGGCGGCAATCCTTCCAGATCCGGCAGCCGCGGAGCAAAGCGGGCTCCGCCAAAGAGAATCAGGCCCGAAATCGCGAGCGATACCAGAGTTGCGCCCAGGCCGACGCGCAGATTGTGGCGGTCCGAGATCCAACCGATGAGGTGCGGTGAGGGGAAATCGCCCAGCAGGTGGATGATGAGCAGGTTCAGCGAAATGGCCGTGGAGCGGATAGGGGCGGCGACCGAATTCACCAGTGCCGCGTTCAGGGGACCGGTATTGAGAAAGAGGCAGAACTCCGCCAGCCAGGCAGCGGGCAGCAGATACCGCGCAGGTCCGAAGAAGACGGCAACGGCAAAAGGAATCGCCAGCACTGAGCCCCAGGCAGAGATCAGATAGAGCGCGCGATGGTTCTTCCTCAGCCAGCGCTGCGCGAGCCAGCCTCCGGCGATGGTCGCCAGCAGCCCGTCGACGGCGGTGATCTCGCCGGCAGTGAGGCCCGCGCCGGCCACCGAATAACCGGCAAAGCGGCGCAAAAATGTGGGCAGCCAGGTGGAGATGCCGCCGACGGCGAAAGTCCACATCGCCATACCCAGCGTTGCGGTTAAATATGCACGATTGCCAAGAAGACCCCGTACACGGATGCGCTCGGCGGTAGCCTGGAGGGTATCGGCAGCGCCTCGTTTCGGCTCCCTGACCAGCAGCCAGAAGGCCAGGGCGATCAGCACACCCGGCAGGGCCGCGACGTAGAAGGGCGCACGCCAGCCGTAGCGCTGGCCGAGCACGCCGCCCAGCAGGTAGCCCAGCGCTCCGCCCACGGGAATGGTGAGGTAGAAGATGCTGAGGACACGATTGCGATCTTCTTCGGGATAGAAGTCCGCCAGCAGGGCCGGGGCAAAGATGCTGAAGGTCGCCTCGCCGATCCCCACGGCGGCATGGCGGAGCAGCAGAGTTTCGTAGCTGTGGACAGTGGCGGTGAGCAGCGTCGCGGCGCTCCAGATCAGCGCTCCGGCGATGATCAGCGGCTTGCGCGGAAGCCGGTCGCCGAGCCATCCGGTGAGCGGCGCAATCAGCATGTAGGTGAAAAAGAACGCCGAGGTCAGCAGCCCAGCCTGCGCGTCGTCTATGCGGAAATCGTGCTGGATCAAAGGCTGCACGCCCGGCAGCACGTAGCGATCGATGAAGTTGAAGAGGTTCAGGCAGGTGAGGAGAAAAAGCGCCATCGCGGCGGTACGCGCCGCGTGTCTGCGGGAGGAGATGGCGGTTTCGGTTGCCATTCAGTCAGTTGAGGATAGCAGGAGGAGATTGCTGTCTCGCGAGGACCGGGGCTGCGTGCGCTCAGCGACTCAGCCGCGCGTCGATGCTGTGCTTTCCGGGTCCGGCGAGGAACAAAGTCACCATGGTTCCCAGGTACACCACCATCACCTCGCCGCCGCCTCGGCCGAAAAACTGGAAGTGCTGCACGAAGGCCCAGGCCACCATGAGGTTGATGAAAGACCAAAGAGCAGCCCAGCGCGTGGCCAGTCCCAGCATCAGCAGGGGCATGCAGATGCCATCGGCAATCATGGCAAAGATCAGGCTGGGGATGACTCCGATGTGCAGTGGATTGGGGAAATGGGAGGCCATCGCCGAAAAGGTGAACAGCTTCTCCAGCCCATGCTTGAGAAACAGCGATCCGGGGACGATGATCCGCAGCGCCAGCAGGCCGCAATCCTGCGTTGTGTGGACCCACGGCATGGTCAGAAATCGCTTCGCCATTCGCCCTGCTGCCGGACGCCTAACGATAATCCCTAACTGACTTTCTTAGCCATTTAGTTTTTCGAGGTGCCGAAAACCATCGGTCTGGACCAGCAGGGCGGCGAACAGCGTTGAATTGTAAGCCGCATGGACGACCACTCCCGCCGCGACGGAGTTGCTCAGCAGCCGCACCAGGCAGAGGATCACGCTGACCGTGCCGATCAGCAGCAGCGGTCCCCATGAGTGCGATACCTGGCCGGCGTGCACCATGGCAAAGGCAAAGGAGGTGATGGCAATCGAGACAGGAATGCCGAAAAACCGCACCGCCGGCTCGCCCATCGAGCCGCGACGCTCCAGCCAGCGGAAGAAATTGACCAGGCTCATGAGCAGGAATCCACGGAAAGCCAGCTCTTCGGTCAGAGGAGCCAGGGTGATCCCGAAGATCATCATCAGCCATGCGCCAAGGCGGGATTTGGTAAGGTCCTCGAGGATGGGCGGGGTTTTGGGCATGGGGACGAAGTTGCCGGCCAGCGTCATGACCAGGCCGGTGGCGACGCCGAGAAGCGCGAGGCGCAGAAACCATCGTCGAGCCGCGCTGGAGTTCCAGCCGATCCCCTGCGCCAGAGACTGCCCCCACCACAGCCAGAAGACGGCACCGGCCAGCGACCACTGCACCCCATAGACAATGGCCTGGAGGGTGATGGCGTAGCGGAATTCCCGGGCCATACGATCGATCAGGACGTGGGGTGGCACACGCGCGATGGCCAGGAAGAGAACAAAGCTGAAGATGTAACCGCCAACGAAGGCCGGCACCAGCAGGAGAAAGAAGACCAGCGTGTGACCGAGGTTGGGGATGAAGCGGGGACGGGGAGCCACCATGGTGACCGGCTGAAGCTCACCCTCCGGCACTGAAGGCGCGACCGGCTCCAGCGGCGCCCATCCGTTGCCTTCAGGGCTATGGTCCGCCAGCGGGGGCGGGGTCTCCAGTTCCGGGACCTCTTCAGGACTCCCGTTCGCGTCGGCGAAGTTCATTGCACCGTCTCTTTCGTGTTCCTGCTCTTCGAGGACTGCCCGCGCCGGCTGCGATTCCCGTTCCCTCGTGCAGTGGCAGAGAGCGCAGCCGAGGCCGCCTCCGAGTAGTATCGCCGCAAAAACTGTCCTGTGTACGACTGAGCGATACCGGCCACCTCTTCCGGGGGACCTTCGGCGACAATCTGCCCGCCACCTTCGCCGCCCTCCGGCCCCAGATCGATTAGCCAGTCCGCGTTCCGGATGACGTCGAGGTTGTGCTCGATGATGATCACGGTGTTGCCCAGGTCCGTGAGGCGATGCAGCACTTCAAGCAGCTTGCGCACATCGTCAAAGTGCAGCCCGGTGGTCGGCTCATCCAGCAAATAGAGCGTGCGCCCGGTCTGACGTTTGGAAAGCTCGCGAGCCAGCTTCATGCGCTGGGCCTCCCCGCCGGAGAGCGTCGTTGCTGCCTGCCCCAGATGAATGTAGCCGAGGCCCACGTCGACCAGGGTTTCCAGCTTCTGGCGGGCCTGAGGGATGTCGCCCAGCACCGGCAATGCGTCCTCGATGGTCAGGTCCAGCACGTCGGCGATCGAATAGCCGTTGAAGCGAACCGCCAGGGTCTCCTGATTGTAACGGCGTCCGTTACACACTTCGCATTGTACGTAGACGTCGGGAAGGAAGTTCATTTCGATGCGGCGCTGCCCTTCTCCCTGACAGGCCTCGCAGCGTCCGCCGGTGACGTTGAAGGAAAAGCGCCCCGGCTTGTAGCCGCGCTCCCGCGATTCCGGCAGCATGGCAAACAAATCGCGAATGGCCGTAAAGACCCCGGTGTAGGTCGCAGGATTCGACCGTGGCGTGCGCCCGATCGGCGACTGATCGATGCGGATCGCCTTATCGATATGCTCGAAGCCCCTGATCTTCGAGTGCAGGCCGGGAGCCTCGCGCGAGCCGTACAGCTCCTGCGCCAGAGCGCGGTAGAGAATGTCGTTCACGAGGGTGCTTTTGCCCGAGCCGGAAACGCCGGTCACCACGGTCATCACTCCCACAGGGAACTTCACTGTGAGGTCCTGAAGATTATGGCTGCGCGCGCCCTCTACCGTTAGCCACTTGCCGGTCACCCCGCGGGGCACCAGCCGCTGCAATGTGGAGATCTCGCCCGCCAGATAGCGCCCGGTCAGCGAGGCGGGCGTGTGCATGATCTTCTCCGGTGAACCTTCGGCGACGACCTGCCCGCCCAGCCGTCCCGCACCGGGTCCGAGGTCCAGCACGTAATCGGCGTGGCGGATGGTCTCCTCATCGTGCTCCACGACCAGCACCGTGTTACCCAGATCGCGCAGCGATTCGAGCGCATGAATGAGCCGCTGATTGTCGCGCTGGTGCAGGCCGATGGAGGGCTCGTCGAGAACATACAGAACACCGCGCAGGCGCGACCCGATCTGCGTTGCCAGGCGAATGCGCTGTCCCTCACCGCCGGAGAGCGTCGCGGCGTTTCGATTCAGAGACAAATAGCTCAGCCCGACGGCATTCAGAAACTGCAGCCGCTCGACGATCTCTTTGCGCAGGCGTTCGGCAATCAGCGCCTCGCGCGCCGAAAAGCCGATCGCCCTGGCCCGGTCCAGCGCCCGGTTCATCGGCATGGCGGTAAAGTCAGCGATCGACATCCCGTCGATGCGCACCGCGAGCGATTCCGGCCGCAGCCGCCGACCTTTGCAGGCCGGGCACTCCGAAGCCGACATGTACTGCATCATCCACTCGCGGTAGGTGTCGGACTTTGCCTCTTCCAGCGAGTCGCGCAGGTACGCGAGGATGCCGTGGAAGCCGGTGCGCGGCGCTTCGGTCTGCGGAGGCCCGCAGAGCAGCAGTTCCTGCTGCTTGAAACTGAGCTGCTCGAAGGGCTGCTTGAGGTCGATCTTGTACTTCTGCGCGGCGATGCCGATCAGCCTCTGCAGATATTGCGATCCCGATCCCGGGCCGAGAGCGCCATCCAGCAGCGGCTTGCTCCAGTCCGTAATCACCTTCGCCGGATCGAAGTCGTAGATGCTGCCCAGGCCATGACACTCCGGGCAGGCCCCGTAGGTGCTGTTGAAAGAGAAGCTGCGCGGCTCCAGTTTTGGAACGTCAAGGCCGCAATCCGGGCAGGCCATCGATGAGGAGTAGAGTTGCTCTTCACCCTGGGTGGCCACCAGCACCAGGCCATTGGCCATCTGCAGTGCCTTCTCGACCGAGGCCGCCATGGTCTTCTCGATGCCGGGCTTGAGCACCGCCCGGTAGACCACGGCTTCGATGGTGTGGTTCTTTCGCTTCTCGAGATTCAGCGGCTCCGCCAGATCCCGAATCTCGCCGTCCACTCGCGCGCGGAATCCCTGCTGATCCAGCTTGTCGAGCAGGTCTTTGAACTCGCCTTTGCGCCCGCGGACCACCGGCGCGTAGATCGTGATGCGTTCGCCCTGTGCGAGGGCCAGGATGCGCTCAACGATCTGCTCCGCGGACTGCCGCGAGATCTGCCGCCCGCAATTGGGGCAGTGAGGCACGCCCACTGACGCATACAGCAGGCGCAGGTAGTCGTAAATCTCCGTGATGGTGCCGACGGTCGAGCGTGGGCTGCGGCTGGTGGTCTTCTGCTCGATCGAAATGGCGGGGCTCAGCCCCTCGATGGAGTCCACATCCGGCCGCTCAATTTGATCCAGGAACTGCCGCGCGTAGGCCGAAAGGGTCTCGACGTAGCGGCGCTGCCCTTCCGCATAGATGGTGTCGAAGGCCAGCGAAGACTTCCCCGAGCCGGACAGACCGGTTACCACGGTCAGCGTGTTGCGCGGGATCTGGACCCCGATGTCGCGCAGATTGTGCTGCCGGGCGCCGCGCACGGTGATGTGGGTGATGGTCATGACGAAGGAGGTTACTAATGGAACGAAAGTTGTAGCCAAAGTCATCCCGTTACCAATTGCAAAACGGGAAAGCCTGGTTAGAATCGGGAAAGATTTTCCTCTCGGTATCTTATTCGGCAACAGAAAAGCGGGTCAACGTACGCCCACTTCTGCTAAGAATGACATCGAAGGATAGTGGCAAAGGGATTTGGTGAACCCTCGGCCGGGCTTCGGGAGACCCTTTCGGGATTTATGCAGGACGCAATCAATTTCCTCATGTTGGTTTGTGCGGCGCTGGCGTCGCTTGCTTTTGGAGTTCTCCTGGCTTACGGTGTTTGTCGCGCTGCCTTCGCGACGTTCCGCATTCATGCCGGTCAGGTCGCCGCAGAAAAGGCTGAAGCTCAGGTCGCCACCGTCTCGCAATTGTGACGCATTCGCTGGCTCCCCCTCTCAGTACCCAACCTCCCGCTCTGACAAGCGTATTCCCATTTTCCATCTCCTAATATCCTTGACGGGCA
This sequence comes from uncultured Acidobacteriota bacterium, assembly GCA_963825195.1. Lineage (GTDB taxonomy): Bacteria > Acidobacteriota > Terriglobia > Terriglobales > Acidobacteriaceae > Palsa-343. The sequence continues at coordinate 462,456 of CAWGSD010000001.1, read as the reverse complement.
CAGCTCAGGCGTTTGCGGCCACACTTGTCCTCTGCTCGATTCCAGCCGCGACCCCAGCCAGCCGGCGATACGACTCCAGCCTGGCCGCATGATCCCAGGTATCGGTTACCGCAATCACCTCATCCGCGCCGGTTGCCGCAATCAGCTTTTCCAGCCCGGCTTTCACCGTTGCGTCTGAGCCGACAATGGCCGCCCGCAGCTTGCTCTCGACCGCGGCGCGCTCCCACTCGCTCCAAACCGCATCCATGGAGTCGACCGGGGGCAGCGACTCTACGGGCTGGTTCCGGATCAACCTCAGAAAACGCTGCTGCGGGGTGGTAAACAACCGCCGCGCCTCGGCATCCGTCTCCGCGGCAATCACCTGTACGCCGACCATCAGCCAGGGCTGATCGAGGACTTCGCTGGGCCGGAAGTGCACCCGATACAGGCGCGTCGCCTCGAGCAGCAGATCGGGAGCGAAGTGCGCGGCAAAGGCGAAGGGCAGGCCCAGCATCGCCGCCAGCCGCGCGCTGTAGTCGCTCGATCCCAGCAGAGTGATGGGCACGTGGCTTCCCTGCCCCGGAATTGCTTTGACCACCTGCCGAGGCTTCTCCGGCCCCAGATACATCCGCAGTTCTTCGAGCAATTCGGGAAAGTCGTCGCCGCTCTGGCGCAGTTCGCGGCGCAGCGCTCGCATGGTATGGAAGTCGCCGCCGGGCGCGCGTCCGAGGCCCAGATCGATTCGCCCTGGAAACAGGGCCTCCAGCGTGCCAAATTGCTCGGCCACAACGAGAGGAGAATGATTCGGTAGCATCACGCCTCCGCTGCCGACGCGGATCGACTTCGTGGCCTCGGCAACGTGCCCAATCAACACCGCGGTCGCGGAGCATGCCAGACCGGCGATCGAGTGGTGCTCCGCGAGCCAGAAGCGCCGGTAACCCCAGCTCTCCACATGCTGAGCCAGGTCAACTGAGCGTGCGATGGCGCTGCCGGGAGCCTCGCCCGGACGCATCCCCACCAGGTCCAGAACTGAAACAGGCAAACTCATGACGGTTAGATGAAGCAGCGGGAAATTCGTACCAGGCTTTGCCGGCCTGCCAGGGCCAGCCGCCCGCGTGGGGCCGACCGCTCTACTCCGACCGCAGGGCTTCTACCGGATTGACTCCCGCCGCTCGCCGCGCGGGCAGATAGCTGGCAGCGATCCCGGATGCGCCGAGCACCAACACGACCAGCAGTACAGTCGCCACGTCATAGACAGCGGCGCCATAGAGATACGATCGCAGGACGCCCCCCGCCACCCATACGACCCCGAGGCCAATGGCTACGCCAATTCCCATCAGCACTACGGCATGCCGGAGCACCATCCAGAGGATGTCTGCCCGCTGGGCGCCCAGAGCGAGGCGCACTCCCATTTCACGAGTACGCTGGCTCACCGAGTAGGCCAACAGCCCGTAGATTCCGGCGACGGCAATGAGCAATGCCGCGAGGCCGAAGAGGCCCAGGAGCCGCGCTGCCAGGGTCTGGCTGCCCAGCGAGTTGTCGACCACATCCTGCATCGTGGTCTGATCGGCCAACGCCAGGTTGGGATCGAACTCGTGGACTACGTTTCCGACTGCGCGGAAAGCCACCTCGGGCGCCAGGACTGTCCGGATGGCCAAATCCACATGAAACGCCACCAGGATCCCATACATATCCTGTCCTGGTTTGAGCTGGTCCAGATCAAAATAGATCTCCGGGACGGAAGCCTGACGCGCCGAATCCTGGTGGATGTCAGCGATGACGCCAACGATCGTCGCCGTGAGGTGCTTATCGCTGTCGTCCCACTTGAGCTGGGTGCCGAGTGGATCGTATCCGTTCAGAATGCGGCGAACGAATTCCTGATTCACGATGACGGCCAGCGAACCACCGGGCCGATCCGTGTCCGCAAAGCCGCGTCCCTTCACCAGAGCGATTCCCATAGTGCGGAAGTAGTCGGGATTGCTGGCGCGGGCCTGCGCGTCCTTTTTGTCCTTTTGGGCGGGTTCGGCCTGACTGGCCGGCCAGATGGTCAAATCGAAGTGGCTGGGGCTGAAAGGCCGCACGGTGGTTACGCCCACGGTCTGGATGCCGGGCGAGTGCTGCAGCTTCTCGATCAGCGGGTTATAAAAATTGGTAACGAGGTTCGGATACTTCGAGGTATCTTCCTCCCACCACGCCCCATGGGTGGGCATAAAGATGGACGTAGTCACTACATGTTCGGGGGCGAAACCAAGGGCCGTATGGCGGAGCTGCCACAACGTCTGGATGAGCAGCCCGGCGGCGATGAGCAGCGCGAGGGTCATGCTGATCTCGCCGACGACCAGAGCATCACGCCAGCGTGCATGGCGGCGACTGGTTCCTGCAGCAGCCGTGCCGTCGCGCAAGCCATCCTGCACCGGCAGGTTCGCCCCATACATCCCGGGCGCCACGCCGAAGAGCAGCGCGGAGAGGCAGGAGATCAGCACCAGGAATCCGCACACGCCGGCATCGATATGGAGTTCCCCACCGTACGGGATCACATTGGCCAGGTAATGGGTAAGGATGCGGAGCGAGCCCCAGGCGGCACAGAGTCCCGCCGCACCCCCGGCAACGCTGAGCAGCAGGCTCTCGGTCAAGAACTGCTGCACCAGACGGCTTTTGGCCGCACCCAGCGCTCCGCGGATGGCCAGTTCGCGACGCCGCGCATTGGCGCGCGCCAACATCAATCCCGCAAGGTTCGCACAGGCAATCAGCCACACCACGGCGACGGCGGCATCAAGGGCATACAGTCCTGATCGCACGCTGTCCGTTGCGACGTCCCGATACGATTCCACATGCACCGGGGTCGCTGATTCCTTCGTCGGATAATCATGCAGCAGCTGCGCATGGATTCCCGCAATCTCCCGCTGCGCCTGCTCGACGGTCACGCCGGGCCGCAGCCGCGCAACCGTGGCCAGCGATGCACTGCCCCGATCCTCAAGGCCAACATCGGTTGGCAGCGTGGAATAAATCTCGTCGCCAGTGTTCTCCGGGAATTCAAAGCCCCGCGCCATGACCCCGATGATCGTGTAAGGTTGGCCGTTGATGGGGACCGTCCGCCCCACCACCCCTCGATCGCCGTGAAAAAGCTGGCGCCATGGAGCATCGCCGAGGATCACGACATGCGGGCTGCCGGGCTTGTCATCCCCCGGCAGAAAGCCGCGTCCGATGATGGGCTCAGCCCCGAGCACCTTGAGCAGGTTGGCGCGGGCGCTGATCTGGGCAACCAGCATGGGATGATCGCGGCCTCCCATGGTCGGCAACTGGATCGTCCACCATGCCAGGTCGGAGAGTTCGTGGCTGCGCGCCTTCCAGTCGCGGATGTCGGGCAGCGACGCGGGATCGAAGCCGACGGCTCCGGAGGCGCGGGGTCCAATTTGCACCAGGCGCGAGACATCGCGATAGGGCAAGGGCCGCAGCAGGACCTGCTCGATGACTGAGAACATGGCCGCGTTGACGCCAATTCCCAGTCCCAGTGTGATCATCGCCGTCAGCGCAAACGCGGGCGACTTCCGTAGTTGCCGAACAGCGTAACGAAGATCCTGCCCCCAGTTGCTCATAGCCCATCCCTCGTTGCGAGTTAATGCGCGACTTAAGGTGCTTTGGCTTGCCAGCCGGAGGCCAGCCGAGCGCCGTCCCCGCAGCTCACTACCTATGTCGATTCAGGTGCCGATTCAGAGATTTTGGTCTACTCGAACCGGCTACCACTGAGGTTTTCCAACACCCCAAAATGGGTATCGTTTTCACCAGCGACCGACGAGGGGCGGTGTTTCTGCAATCCTTGAGCGCCGGCTTTCACGTGAAGGAACTTGCTACTCGCCTCGAAACGTGCGGCGCCCTACCAGAATTCCAAATGCGACGCCGAAGCATATGCCCACGGCAATGAGCTGTACGAAGTCAGACCCATGCAACCCTTTGAGGCGCGGATTGCCCAGGCTGTTGAAGAGCGGCATCAGCCCGATGAGCACGAGAAAGACGCACACAAACAGCCTTCTCCTGTTCATAAAACCCTCAAAAAAGGAATCCCCAAAGCATACACCTTGTGCTTTTCGTCACGGCGCCGTCATGAAGGGGAACTTGAACAGCCTCCTCTCAGGGGACGAGTCAGCGGACGAGATGGTTTCCCGGGGAAGCCCCGTCTCTCCCTGGACGGGCTCTTCAGTTTTGGTTAGTCAGGACGACTCGCGCGATGCGTCTCAGGTTCAGTGCACTGGAGAGTGCCGGCAGGTCGTCCTCGGATTATTGCACGGGAACCCGATCCCGCCCACAAGTGTAACCCGTTGTGAAGAAAGAATTTGAGGTTGTGGTGGCGGCGGGTAGGATCGAACTACCGACCTTGGGGTTATGAATCCCACGCTCTAACCATCTGAGCTACGCCGCCGAAACTGAGGAAGGCAGAATCCATCATACGAAGGCCGGCGCAAGGGGTCAATCAGGCCGCATTTTGACTCGCAGAAAATCGATTTACCGCTGAGTTTAGCTGCTGTACACCGCGCCTCCGGCCAGCGTACACTGGCCTGCGGTAACGTTTTCTATCCGCAACCGACCGGAACCTCTCCTTATGAACCGCAAGTTCTTCCCTGCCCTCTTCTTTTCTCTCGTGCTGCTTGTCAGCGGGAGCGCCGTGGCTCAGAACGCGGTTCACAAACAAGTTGTGCTGGAGCGCCGCGACGCCACGGTCACGCTCGAGCCCTATGCGCCCAATATCGTGCGCATCAGCCTGAGCCTGCGCAAAGACGCTGCCCTCGCGTCCCCCGGCTACGGCATCACCGCCCAGCCTTCCGCGGCCGGCTGGAATTACGAGCATACCGGTGGGCTGGACACGTATCGTTCGGACCGGCTGACGGTGAAGATGCCCATCCCGCACTACGATGCGAACCACACCAAATACAAGTGTGACACCTGCCAGTACTTCAGCGGATCGACGCCCTACGTTCCGCTTACTGTGACCACCGCGGACGGCAAGCCGCTGCTCGATCTCGAAGGCTGGTCGATGTCCGTGCCGAATTACAAGGATGGCAATGCGGAGGTGCTGAATGAGCTGAAGCCGTCCATCGCCTACGACGATTTCGATTCTCGTTCAGCGGACCCAACCTACGATCAGGTAGGCGCCACCTTCCGCTCGCCCGACGACGAGCATTACTACGGGCTCGGTCAGAACCAGGAAGGCTACCTCGACCATCGCGGCCACCCCGTCCGATGCTGGAACGACTATGTGGCTCCGGCTGCACCCAGCTTCTGCGTTCCCTTCCTGGTCACCAACAAGGGCTATGCCGTGCTTTGGGACAACCCGTCCAAAACCACCATTGAGCCAGGCTTCAACGAGCAGACCCGCTGGATCTCCGAGGTAGGTGATCGAGTCTCCTTCTTCGTGATTGCCGGCAAAACCACCGACGAGTTGTACGAAGGCTACCGGCTGCTGACCGGCGACACACCGATGCTGCCCAAGGCAGCTTATGGATACATCCAGTGCAAGCAGCGCTATTCGAGCCAGGCCGAGGTGCTGGCCGTGGCCAACGGCTACCGCGAGCGACATCTGCCCCTCGACGTGATTGTCGTGGACTGGTTCTACTACACCAACATGGGCCAGATGGACTTCGACCCGCGCTACTGGCCCGATCCCAAAGCCATGAATGACAAGCTGCATCAGATGGGCATCCAGACCATGATCAGCGTCTGGCCGCGCTTCGTGCCCACGGACCGCTTCTACTCCCAAATCGAGGAGAACGGCTGGTTCGAGCATCTGGCTGACGGCACGCCGACGAGTGGCTTGCCCTACGACCACGCCGGCTCGGACATCGACACCACCAATCCGGACGCCGCGAAGTGGTATTGGGACACCATCCGCGACAATATCCTGAGCAAGGGATTCGACTCCCTCTGGGCGGACGAGACGGAGCCCGACCTGCCCCCGAACGGCAGCTATCTGTCCATTGGGCCGGGCACGCAATATTTCAACGTCTATCCGTTGTTCCATACCGGCGCGCTTTATTCGGGCTTCCGTGCCGATACTAATCACCGGGCGCTCATTCTTTCCCGCGACGGCTACGTTGGTCTGCAGCACAACGGAACGATTGTCTGGTCCTCCGATATCTTTCCAACGTGGGATACTTTCCGGCGACAGATTCCCACCGGCCTCGATGTCACCGCATCCGGCCTGAACTACTGGAGCAACGACACCGGCGGATGGCAATATTTGCCCGCCGTACACCATCCCGATCATCCGCCGCTGCTCGATCCCGCGGACGTTCGCGACAATGTCGGCGGCTACGATGACTACCCGGAGCTGTATACACGCTGGTTTGAGTACGCGACCTTTCTGCCCATCATGCGGACGCACGGCAGCCGCAGATACAACGAGGTGTGGTCGTACGGAAAGCAGGCGGAGCCGATCCTCGAGCAATATCTGAAGCTCCGCTACGAACTGATGCCGTACATCTATTCGCTGGGGTACTTCACACAACAGACGGGTGCGCCCTTCATGCGCGCGCTCTTCATGGATTTCCCCAACGATCCCAAAGTGGCTGACGTCGCCGACGAATATATGTTCGGCCCGGCGTTTCTGGTCGCGCCAGTCACACATCAGGGCGCAACGACCAAACAGGTGTATCTGCCAGCGGGCGCGGACTGGTACAACTACTGGACGCATCAGCGCATGCATGGGGGACAGACGGTCACGGTCGACGCTCCGATCGACAAGCTGCCGCTGTTTATCCGGGCCGGATCGATCATCCCTCTGGGCAGCGCCGTCGACAGCACTGCGGAGAAGCAGGCGATTGCGAAGGTGCAGATCTGGCCCGGCGCCGATGCCAGCTTCACGCTCTATCAGGACGACGGCCGCACCTATGCGTACGAGAAGGGCGACTTCCAGCTGACGCACCTGCACTGGGACGACGCCGCGCACCAGCTTAGCCACACCGGCGCCGCGCCCTGGAGCGGACCCGACAGCTCGGTCGTGGAAGTGGTGCAGTAAGGCTCACCCGGGCCAATCGAGACCGCGAAAGTGGATCGGGGAATCCCCTCCGGCCATGGCCGCCCATGGCTTCGGCTCGCCGAGCCGCGCCTGATTCCGGATCCTTATCGCGTGGGGACCGGTGTGTGCGACCCCAGCAGCACACCGGCTTGCCCGCGAATTCGTTCGTGACCACCATCACTGAGCGAAAGCGGTTCGGAAATTATCCTGGATCGTTCCTCGCGGGGCTGATCGGTCCGGGCGGCCGCGCCGATGAACAGGACAGATTGCTGGGCAAAGGAGAGCCGAATGAGCCTGGGAACAATAGCGGTTGCAGGATTGGTTGCGGCGGTGGTTCTGATCGTGGTGGGCATCACCCTGATCAACAAATTCGCGGATTGAACTCCACTGTAGCGCGAGGGAGACGCACGCCGGCGCTCCGGCTGGGCGCGTCCCAAGCGTTGCGGCTGACCTGAAAGTTAAGGCGTTGTCATCCTCAGATCGGTAACACTGCCCTCGGTATTGTGCGCGAAGCGGATGCCGTAGACGCCGTCGGTGGACTTCAGCTTGCCCTGGCCGACCACATCGGACTTGTTGTAGGTGGCCACCACTGTGCCGTTGATGGCGCATTCAACCTTATCGCCTTTGACGGACATGGCGATCTGCTGGGTTACCGGCTGCCCGGAACCCGCGGCCTTGTGCACTGCGGGATTGGCTTCACCCCGACCGTTCATCTGGAACGCCTGCGGACCAAAGCCGCGCACGATGAAGCGGCCGTCACCGTAGGCCGCGCAGTACAACTCTGTCTCCTGATCGGTGCCCATGTCATTCCCGGCGATCACGAGCCCGTAGGGATGCGGGTGGGAGTTGAGGTTCATGTACTTCGGCTCGGTAAACGTGGCCGAAACAGTGTAATCGCCATGCGCAGTGTTGGCCGGGTTCCAATAAGTGACCGCCGGGCCGGTTGTAATCTGAAGGCCGCCTCCGCCCTCGCTGAGTTTGTCGTCTTTAACAGTCTGGCCGGCCTGCGCCGCGCGGGCATCGACCTTGCCCTGCCAGCCGGGCACGAAGATGCCACCATCCTGCACTGAGTGGGAAGCATCGCCCTGGGCGAAAGCGACGACAGGAATGACGAGAAGGACAGTGGCTACGAGGCTGGCTCGATGAGCAAAACGCATGCGGAATGAACTCCTTTCGGGCACCGCGGCATTGTAGTCTCTCCAACGCGGTTGCAAAAGCTCACTGCTGCAGCTTGTAGTCAGCGTTCGCCACTTTCGCTCCTGCCTGCGACGGTGTGGGCAGCTGCGAAGAATCCCAGCCTCCGCCGAGAGACTGCACAAGTTCCACTGCTGAGATCATCTGGGAAACCTGCAGCGAATTCAACGTCTGTTGATTGCCCAGCAGCGTGGTCTGTGCGGTAACCACGTCGACGTAAGGATCAACTCCGCTGTTATATCGCTGCATCTCGAGATCGAGAAACTGCTGCGAAGATTTGATCGCATCCTGCTGGCGCAGAATCTGCTGCGAATAAATACGCGTGCCGGCCAGAGCATCCTCCACTTGCTGGAAGGCGGTCAGGGCCGTCTGGCGGTAGCTGGCGATGTCGGCGTTGTAGGCAGCCTCGTACTGATGCAGCTCGGCGCGGTACAGTCCGCCGTCGAAGATGATCTGCGAAGCAGAGGGACCAAGGGACCAGAAGCGGCTGGGCCAGTCGAAGAGGTGTTTCAGCGTAGAGGCCTCAAAACCGCCGGTGGCGGAGATGGTGACCTGGGGGAAAAATGCGCCGTAACCGATACCGATGGTGGCATTGGCCGCAGCCAGAGTACGTTCGGCGGCAGCCACGTCAGGGCGACGCTCCAGCAGCTGCGAAGGCACCCCGGTGGGAATGGGCGGCGGCAGGTAGACCATCGGCTTAACCGGAATGGAGAAGTCGGAGGCTACCTTGCCGAGGAGGACGGCTATGGCGTGCTCATACTGTGCGCGGGCCAGGCCGACATTAATGGCCGCAGACTGAGCTGCCTCCAGGGTCGCGCGGGCCTCAACCACGGAGATGTAATCGCCCGTGCCCGCATCGTAGGCGCCCTGATTAGCGTCGAGCGCCTTCTGATCGGCAGCGACGGTCTCGTTGAGGATTTGCTGGAGCATATCCTGGCCGCGAATTTCGAAGTAGTACTGGGCCAGCGAGGCCTGTTCGGTGAGAGTTTCCCCGGCCAGGTCGGCGGCGCTGACCTGCGCGGTATATTCCTCCACGCGGACCTCGTTGCGAATCTTGCCCCAGAGATCAGGGGCCCAGGAAACGTCGAGCGGCGCGGCCCAGAGGGTGCTGGTTCGACCGGTGTTGGCGAACTGCGAGTTGGTCAGATTACTCGAGGTCTTCTGCCGATTCCAGGAAGGTCCGGCAGTGATGGTGGGCCAGTACTGCGCGCGCGCTTCGGCAACCAGAGCGCGGGCTTCCATGAACTGCTGGAAGTACTGCTTGATGGTCTGGTTGTTGATGTTGAGCTGTTCTTCGAGCGCATTGAGCTCCGGCTCATGAAAGACTTCCCACCACTTGCCCCTGATCATCGCATCTTGCGGACTGGCAACCTTCCAGCCGTCGGCGTCGTGGAAGTTGACCGTCGATTCCTTATAGTTAGCCGTGGTCACCTGCGGCGGCGCAGGCGCGTGGTAGCGTGGGCCGACGCGGCACCCGGCGAGGGCGAGGAGGGAAAGCGTCGCTGACAGGGCAATACCGGGAAACGAGATTCGCCGGGAGTTGCGCGGCGGAGAGGCAATTCCCTTCGCTCTGGGAGAGCGTGCAAGCCGCGCGTCGGAAGGGATGACCTGGTCTTGTGGCATAGGAATTGTTTCTCTCACGATGCCGCTCCTTCGAGATCCGGGCGGAAGGTATCGTGCGTTTTGCCGGAGATGCGCAGGCGCAGGCGATCCAGCGCCAGATAGATGACCGGCGTCGTATACAGGGTAATCAGCTGGCTGAGCAGCAGGCCGCCGACGATGGTGATGCCGAGAGGGCGGCGCAGTTCCGATCCGGTGCCGGTGCCGAACGCCAGCGGCAGCGCGCCGCAGATCGCAGCCATAGTGGTCATCAGAATGGGACGGAAGCGGAGCATGCAGGCTTCGAAGATGGCATCGTAGGTACTTTTCTGCTCTTCGCGCTCGGCCATGAGGGCAAAGTCAATCATCATGATGGCATTTTTCTTGACGATGCCGATGAGCAGGATGATTCCGATGATGGAAATGACGTTCAGATCCATGTTGAAGAGCATCAGCGCAAGCATGGCGCCAATGCTGGCCGAGGGCAGAGTGGTAAGGATAGTGAGGGGATGCACCAGGCTTTCATAGAGAATGCCAAGCACGATGTAGACAGCGAGGATGGCCGTGATCACCAGGTATTTTTCGGTAGCCAGCGACTGCTGATAGGCCTGGGCCGTGCCTGCGAAAAAGCCGCGCACGGTAGAGGGCATGCCGAGGCGCGTTTCCATCTCGGTCACCTCGCGCGTCGCGTCGCTGAGTGACATACCATTGGCCAGATTGAAGGAGACGGTGACGGACGGAAACAGGCCGGTGTGGTTGACCTGCAAAGGCGTGGTTCCCGTCTGCTCCTTCATGGTCGTCATCAGGGGTGCGATGGTGTTAATGCCGGCAGGCGGAGCAGAAGAGCCGGACGAAGAGGAGCCGCCGGGAGCGAACCAGATCTTACGGAGGCCCTCCGGCGACTGCCAGTGCTGCGGCGCGACGTCGAGCACAACGTAGTACTGGTTGAGCTGCGTATAGATGACGGAAACCTCCGACTGGCCAAAGGCGCTGTAGAGAGAGCTGTCGAGGGATTGGGCCGTGAGCCCCAGACGCGCGGCAGTTACGCGATCGTAGGTCAGCATATCCTCGAGGCCGCCGTTCTGCTGATCGGTGTTGACGTCCTGCAGGCCAGGCAGCTTCTTCATCTGCTGTAGAAGGATCGGGCCCCAATGGGCGAGGTCGGGAATGTTATCCGACTGGACCGTGTACTGGTAAAGCGCAGAGCTCGATCGGCCGCCGATGCGAAGATCCTGGACCGGCTGGAGAAAGGCCGAGGCAATGGGCAGGCGGTTGAGTTTGGGACGCAGTTCATTGATGACCTGCATGGCGCTGTCTTTGCGTTGTCCCGGTCCGTTGCCCAGAGGCTTGAGAGCAATGTAGATGAATCCTCCGTTGCTGGCACCGTTGCCGCCGGTGTAGGCGTTTGCATGGGCCACGGCCGGATTGGCCTTGATCACTTCCATGAGCCTCTGCACGGAGTAGTTCATGAAGGGGAAGGAGGCATCCTGTGGCCCCTGCACACCGCCCACCATTGCGCCGGTATCCTGCTGCGGGAAGAAGCCTTTGGGGATGCGCACGATGACGACCAGGTTCAGCGCAATCGTGAGCGCGAGTACGATGATGATGAGGGCCGGATTATCGAGCGCCCAGGCGAGCGAGCCGCGGTAACCGGCGAGCAGGCCGTTGAAGAACTTCTCGCTGGTCCGATAGAAGATGTTGTGCTTTTCGCCGGGTTCGCGATGCTTGAGCAGATGCGCGCACATAGTCGGCGTGGTGGTCAGGGAAACCACCATCGACACGATAATGGCCGCGGAGAGCGTCACGGCGAATTCACGGAAGAGCCGGCCAATGATTCCGCCCATCATGAGGATGGGGATGAAGACCGCGATCAGCGACATGCTGATCGAGAAGACGGTGAAGCCGATCTCGCGCGCGCCGACAAGGGCCGCGTTGAGGGGCGGCATGCCGCTTTCCAGATGGCGCGTGATATTTTCCATCACCACGATGGCGTCATCGACGACAAAGCCGGTGGCGATGGTCAGCGCCATCAGCGACAGGTTATCGATGCTGTATCCGAAGAGGTACATCACGGCGAAGGTGCCGATGAGGGAAACCGGCACCGCGACGCTCGGAATCAGGGTGGCGCGCGGGCTGCGCAGGAAGATGAAGACCACCAGCACGACCAGCACGATAGAACCGATGAGCGTCTTCTCCACATCGCTGACCGAGGCGCGAATGGTGGTGGTACGGTCAAGGACGACAGTGGTGTTGATGCCCTGGGGCAGCACCGCTTCAAGGAACGGCAGTTGCTGCGTGATGCGGTCGTTGGTCTGGATAATGTTCGCGCCGGGCTGGCGGAAGATGATGATGAAGACGGCGCGGGTGCCATCCATGTAGCCAGCGGTGCGCACGTTCTGAGTAGAGTCGACAACGTTGGCCACATCGGAGAGCCGTACGGCGGACCCGTTGTGGTAGCCGACGATGAGCGGCTTGTACTGCTTCGCCTGGGAGATCTGATCGTTGGTAACGATGTCCGCGGTGACAGCGCCGTCAGAGAGCTGTCCGCGCGGCTCATGTGAATTCTGCAAGCTGAGAACCGACTGGATGCTTCCCAGGGTCAGGCCGAAGCTTTCGAGTTTGGTGGGATCGGCGTCGACACGCACCGAAGGCGTTGCGCCTCCCCCCACAAAGACCTGGCCGACGCCGTTAATCTGCGAGAGCTTCTGCTCGAGTATGGTGGAGGCGAGGTCGTAGACCTTGGTGACTTCGTACTTATCCGACGTAAGGCCAAGAATCATGATTGGCGCGTCGGATGGGTTCACCTTGCGGTAGGAGGGATTCGAGGGCAGGTTCGTGGGCAGATAGGTGCGCGCCGCGTTGATGGCTGCCTGCACGTCGCGGGCAGCGCCGTCGATGTTCCGACTGAGGTCGAACTGCAGGGTAACGTTGGTGCCGCCGAGCGAACTGGAGGAGGTCATCTCGGTCACACCAGCGATGTGGCCGAGCTGGCGTTCGAGCGGGGTGGCGACGGAGGCCGCCATGATCTGGGCGCTGGCGCCCGGCAGACTGGCCGAGATGCTGATGGTTGGAAAATCCACCTGGGGGAGCGGCGAGACCGGCAGAACCATAAATGCGATGGCGCCGGCGATAGCCACCGCAATGGTGAGCAGCGTGGTTCCGACGGGACGCCGGATAAAGGTCCACGAGAAGCTCACAGGCTGGTCTCCTCGGGCCGTGGCATGGAGGTACCGGCATGCTCCGCGGATTCGCGCGACGGCCGTCTGCCGCGCAGCCGCTGGCCCAACCGGTCGAAGAAGATGTAGATGACCGGCGTGGTGTAGAGAGTGAGGATCTGGCTAAGCAGCAGACCGCCGACCATGGCAATGCCGAGGGGGCGGCGCAGCTCCGATCCAAGGCCGGTGCCGAGGGCAAGCGGCAGACCGCCGAGCAGCGCGGCCATGGTGGTCATCATGATGGGGCGGAAGCGCAGCATGCTGGCTTCGAAGATGGCCTCGGTGGAATCCTTGCCGTGCTCGCGCTCGGCTTCAAGGGCAAAGTCGACGATCATGATGCCGTTCTTCTTCACGATGCCGATGAGGAGGATGATGCCGATGATGGCGACGACGCTGAGGTCCTGATGGAAAAGCATGAGAGACAGCAGCGCACCAACACCGGCTGAGGGCAGAGTGGAGAGAATGGTTACGGGATGAATGAAGCTCTCATACAGTACGCCCAGAACGATGTAGACGGTGACCAGGGCCGCGAGAATCAGGAGCGCCTCATTGGAGAGCGAGTTGCGAAAGGCGGCAGCGGTTCCCTGAAAGTCGGCCTGCAGGCTGGCGGGGAAATGCAGGTTGTCGGCAACTTTGTCGATGTCGGAGATCGCGGTTCCCAGCGAAGCGTTCGGTGCCAGGTTGAACGACACGGTAACGGACGGGAACTGTCCCTGGTGGTTGATGGAAAGCGCTTCGGTGGTCGTGGAGGCGTGGGTAAACGCGCTGAGCGGGACTGCATTGGCACCGGAGGCGGAGGTGGTCGTATTCGGAGTCGTTCCGGCGGTCGTGCCGGTGGTGGGCGAACTCGTCCCCTGTGTGCTGGTGGTGCCAGCCAGGACTGTGGCGGGCGCGCTGACGACCTGCGAAGAGGGTGTATAGCGGACCGAGCTGGTCAGAGCATTCGATCCGGCCGAGGCCGAAGCGGATGAGGAGAAGGAGGTCGCCGCGCCCGCTCCGCTCGTGCCGGAAGAAGCGTTGCTCTGGATGTAGAGCGTGCCGAGATTGTCGGGATTCTGCCGCCACTGGGGCGCTGCTTCCAGAACGACGTGGTATTGGTTAAGCTGCGTGTACAGCGTATTGATCTGGCGCTGCCCGTAGGCATCGTAGAGCGTGTTGTCGATGGTGGTGGGCGCAATGCCGAGACGCGATGCAGTGACACGATCGATGATTAGCGAGACGGCACGACCGCCCGTCTGCTGATCGGTGGCGACATCTTCCAACTCCGGCAGCTTTTTGATCTGCGCGACAAATTTGTTGGTCCACTCGTTCAGTTCGTCCGTATCCGGATCCTCGAGAGTGTATTGGTACTGGGTCCGGCTGACACGATCGTCGACGGTAATGTCCTGCACTGGCTGCATGTAGAGATGCACGCCCTGAACCTGCTGCAGGTTGTTTTGCAATCGGCGGATCACGTCGGAAGCGCTGATGTTGCGCTGATTGAGCGGCTTGAGGTTGATCGATATGCGCCCGCTGTTCAGGGTGGTGTTGGTGCCGTCAGCACCGATGAAGGAGGACAGACTCTCGACAGCCGGGTCCTGCAGGATGATATGTGCCAGGGCCTTCTGCTTTTCAGTCATCGCCGCGAAGGACACCGCCTGTGGGGCCTGGGAGATGCCCTGGATGACGCCGGTATCCTGGACGGGGAAGAAACCTTTGGGAATAACGATATAGAGAAAGATGGTCACCACCAGAGTGGCGAGGGCGATGAGCAGCGTGATGGTCTGATAGCGCAGCACGACCCGCAGGGTGCGCCCGTAAAACGCGATCATCCGGTTGAAGACATGCTCCGACCAGCGATAGAAGCGGGTCTGCTGCTGTTCCGGATTGTGGCGCAGGATCCGGGCGCACATCATGGGCGTCAGGGTGAGCGAGACGATGGCCGAGATGACGATGGTGACAGCAAGGGTGACGGCAAATTCGCGGAAGAGGCGGCCCACCACATCGCCCATGAAGAGCAGCGGGATGAGCACGGCGATGAGCGAGACAGTCAGCGAAACGATGGTGAAGCCGATTTGCCCGGCGCCGGTGAGGGCAGCCTGCAGCGGCGGCATACCCTCTTCGAGATAGCGGGCGATGTTCTCGATCATGACGATGGCGTCGTCCACCACGAATCCGGTGGAGATGGTGAGCGCCATCAGCGAGAGATTGTCGAGGCTGTAGCCCAGCATGTACATGGCCGCGAACGTGCCGACGAGCGAAAGCGGTACCGCGACGCTGGGGATAATGGTCGCGTAGAGACTGCGCAGGAAGAGGAAGATGACCAGGACCACCAGGCCGATGGTGAGCATCAGCTCAAACTCAACATCGTCGACCGATGCCTGAATGCTGGTGGTCATGTCCGTGAGGGTTTGCACGCGGATAGAGGCGGGCAAGTTGGCCTCGAGCTGCGGCAGGATCTTCTGAATACTCCTGACGACGGTGATGGTGTTGGCGCCGGGCTGGCGCTGGATGTTGAGAATGATGGCCGGCGTTTCGTTCATCCAGGCGGCCTGGCCGTTGTTTTCGACACCGTTGACCACGTTGGCGACATCTTTGACGAACACGGGCGCGCCGTTGCGGTAAGCGACGACGACGTCCTTATATCCGTCGGCTTCGGTGATCTGATCGTTGGAGTCGATCTGATAGTCCTGACGGGGACCGTCGAAGTTGCCTTTAGCGGCATTGACGCTGGCTTGGGTGAGGGCTGTGCGCAGGTCCTCCATATTGAGGCCGTAGGAGGAAAGCGCGACGGGATTGGCCTGGATACGCACCGCCGGCTTTTGGCCGCCGCTGATGCTGACAAGTCCCACGCCGCTGAGTTGCGAGATCTTGGGCGCAAGACGAGTGTCGACGAGGTCCTCAACCTGCGACAGCGGCAGCGTATCCGACATAATGGCCATGGTGAGGACCGGCGCGTCGGCAGGATTGGTTTTGTTGTAGACCGGAGGGGCTGGCAGGTCGGAAGGCAGGTAGCTTTGGCCACCGTTAATGGCGGACTGGACCTCTTCCTCAGCAACATCGATGGAGAGCGACAGATTGAATTGCAGAACGATGACCGATAGCCCACCAGCACTGGTAGAAGTCATCTGGCTCAACCCCTGCATCTCGCCGAACTGGCGCTCGAGCGGGGCGGTGATGGTGGTCGCCGTAATGTCAGGGCTGGCGCCGGGATAGAAGGTCAGCACCTGGATAGTGGGGTAGTCGACTTCAGGCAGCGCTGAGATGGGCAACTGCGTGAAAGCGACGATGCCGACGAGCAGGATGGCAGCCATCAGCAGCGAGGTCGCTACCGGCCGCAGAATAAATGGGCGAGAAGGACTCACGGGGCGCTGCTCTCGCTGCTGATGACTTCCTGGGAGGTGGGGAAGTTCGCTTTGGTGAGATACACGGTCGCCCCGTTCTGCAGCTTCTCGAAGCTGCTATTGGCAACCATGTCGCCCGGCTGGATTCCCTGCACCGCGGTATTGCCGTTATCCGTGACGCCGGTTTTCACCACCTGCATAACGGCGTGATATTGAGGTCCGTTGTTGTCCTCGTGGCTGCCACCCGCGGCCTGGCTGGTATTGCCGGCTCCCTTGCGGGATCCGCTCTGGCGGCTGTTGGCCTGCTTGGTGCTGCCATTCGGACTGCTGCTGCCGCTCTGGGGCGAGCCGGTAGTCTGCTGCGTTCCGCCAGCCGGGGTGCCGGGTCCAGGCTTAAGCAGATACACAAAGGCAGTGTCGCCGTTGTGCTGGATGGCCGATGCGGGCACCAGCACCTGATTCTGCAGTGTGTCGACCAG
The DNA here is from genome assembly GCA_963825195.1 of uncultured Acidobacteriota bacterium. Lineage (GTDB taxonomy): Bacteria > Acidobacteriota > Terriglobia > Terriglobales > Acidobacteriaceae > Palsa-343. Next base: position 445,658 of record CAWGSD010000001.1, on the reverse strand, counting down.
CAATCGGGTATTCACGAACTGATTCGGAAAGAGAGCGCCGCTGGAGTTCTGGAATTCGCCGCGGAGCTTCACGGTTCCGGTGGTGGTGTCAATCTGGTTGTCGACAGTGAGGAGTTTGCCGGTGGCCAGTTTCTGATTGGTGCGGTCCAGAGCATCGACGGGAAGTTTGGCGCCGTGGCGCATCGGACCCAGAACCTGCGAGAGATCATCTTCCGCAATGGTGAAGATCACGGTGATGGGCTGTAGTTGCGTGATCACAACCAGGGCGGTGGTGGAGTTGGCGGTGACGAGGTTACCGGGATCGACGAGGCGCAGACCGACACGGCCGGCGATCGGCGAGGTGATATGGCAATAGCCCACCTGCACCTGGTCATATTGTACTGTGCCCTGATCATTCTTCACCGTACCCTCATCCTGCAACACGAGCTTTTCCTGATCCTCGAGCGTTTGACGGGGAATGGCGTTCTTCGCCCATGCCTGCTGATAGCGGGCGAGATCCATTTTGGCTTCGGCGAGGAGGCTCTGATCGCGTTCCAGTGCGCCCTCGGCTTCCATCAGCTGAGCCTGATAGGGGCGCGGATCAATATCGATAAGCGGATCGCCTTTTCTTACTTGCTGGCCTTCGTGGTAGTGCACAGCCGTGATGATGCCAGTGACCTGCGCGGTCATGGTGTCGGTGTAGACCGGGGTGACGGTGCCGATGGCGTCAAGGTAGACGCCGACGCTGCCTTTCGTCGCTGTCGCCGGAACCACGGGGACGGGTCCCATAAACATGTGCCGGCCGCCAGCGGCCGCCTGACTCTTGCGGTGCTGCGCGATGACCCAGTAAAACAGCAAACCGAACAGGATCAGGACTACTGCCCAGACCCAGCGATGGCGGCGCTTGCGAGGGGGAGTGGCTGTGTCTGCAGGGAGCTGATGATCCGGCGGAGCAATGGAACCAGAAGGTTGAGTACTCATCGTGGATTTTTCGGTCATTCAGTCATTCAAGCGTAGATTCCCCGGAGGGACCTGAGGCTTATCTCCAAACCTGGGAAGGGCGTAGAAAGCGAATTAAATCTGGAGTTTATCATCCGCAGCAGCCGCCCAACGCAGATCTACAACAGCCGATACACTCCCTAAACGGGGACAGAGATGCGACGAGGACCTCTGCTGTCTGCAATGCAACTAAGGACGAATGAGCAGCACAAATGGTCGCAAATTCGCCAGGGTGGGACGTCAAATTGTGATGACAGTTCAGATTGGAACCCTGATGGGAACCGTCATCGAAAGGTTCTTGCCGCAAATCGACGGGAATCCGGAGCGTATGCGAATCAGGAGGCGGTGCGGTTGACCTCCGCGGCAATCCTTCTCAGTTCGGGCAGTATCCTGCCCAGCGCAGCAGCGGGGGCGGAGGAAGTTCCAAGGCCGAAGTACAGCTGGCGGTAATGCGGGAAGAGGAGGTTGTAAATAGCGACGGCAGCGGGATCAGGCTGAAAGGTCTTGTCTCGCAGGCACATTGCGGCCTGGGCAGCTTCGATGGACGGGAAAGCTCCAGCAGCAAGCGCGGCGACGATGCCGGAGCCGAGGCTGGTAGGGACGCCGTCGGGCACCAGCACCGGCTTGTTCAGGACATTGGCGTAAACCTGATTCAGGACGGCATTGCGTTGCGGAATGCCTCCGGCGTTGACCACGCGCTCGACCGGGACGCCATGTTCAGCCATGCGTTCGAGGATGATGCGGGTATGGAAGGCCGTGCCCTCGATGGCGGCAAAGAGCTCGTCCTGCGCGGTGTGGATGAGATTCCAGCCCAGGGTCACGCCGCCCAGCTCGGGATTCACCAGCACGGTGCGATCCCCGTTGTCCCAGGAGAGGCGCAGCAGGCCGGTTTGACCCGCGCGGTAAGTCTCGAGCCCATTGGAGAGGGCGGCAACGGAGGATCCGGCGCGCCGGGCAATAGCGTCGAAGATGTCACCAGTCGCCGAGAGACCGGCTTCTATACCGGTGAAATGCGGATGCACGCTGCCGGGAACGACCCCGCAGACGCCGGGCACTAACTGGGTGCGGCGGGACATGGCAATGATGCAGGTAGAGGTGCCGACAACGTTAACCACATCGCCTTCGCGAATACCGGAACCGAGGGCGTCCCAGTGGGCGTCAAAAGCGCCTACCGGTATCGGAATGCCGGCGTGCAGGCCCATCTGACCAGCCCATTCTTCGGAGAGACGGCCGGCGACATGGTCGGAGGTCAGGTATTCGCCCTGGAGCTTGTCGCGCACGCCCGCGAGCAGCGGATCAACTCTGACGAGGAAATCTTCAGGGGGCAAACCGTCCCACTTCGGATTCCACATCCACTTATGGCCCATCGCGCACACGCTGCGCTTCGCCTGGCGGGGATCCGTAACGCCGGAGAGCGTGGCGGCCACCATATCGCAGTGCTCGAAGGCGCTGGCAAAGCGAGCGCGCTTCTCCGGATTGTGGCGAAGCCAGTGGAGCAGCTTGGCGAATCCCCACTCGTGGGAGTAAACGCCGCCGCACCACTCAATGGCTTCGAGGCCCTCGCGGTGAGCGAGTTCGGTAATCTCGCGGGCCTCGGCGTGAGCGCGATGATCGCACCACAGATAGTAGTCGTCGAGCGGTTGCATCTGGGCATCTACGGGCAGGACACTGGAGCCGGTGGTGTCGAGGGCGATGGCGGCGACATCCTGGCTGGAGACGCTGGATTCGCGAAGGACGGCCTGGGTGGCCTCGACCAGGGCGCGCATCTGCTCGGCATGCGACTGCGTGGCGAAATCGGGGTCCTCGCGGCGACGGCGGAGGGGATAGTCGGCAGAGGTGGTGCCAAGGCGGCCGCGCGCGGTGTCGAGCAGGGTGACGCGGACGCTGAGAGTTCCGAAATCGACGCCGGCAACAATGGTCATGAGAGGCCTTTCGCGGAGCAAGCGGCGGGAAGATTCGAGCGCAACGGCAACGCAGTAAACATTTTCCTGCCGACCTTACATTCAAACGGAACGGCGGAATCTTGTCCAGGGAGCTGCACGTAGCTGTTACCCTGTAATCATTCACCGGGAACAACTTGCCCTCTTCCCAGGCGCATCCAAAGGATCACCCTGGCGTGGTATAGCCGTGACTGATTTACCTCCGGCTCAGGCCGGCAACCCTCCCACTGTGAGTGCATGAGCGGCAAGAGTAATAACGATTCCCAAAATGCGTGGGGAGATCGCATACGAGCCCTGCGCAATGTGCCGCTCGTACTCAGGATTCTTTGGGAGGCCGGGCGCTCGGTCGTAACCTGGGGTCTGATCCTGCGGGTGATTCAGCCCGTGGTCACGCTGGGCATCGGGATTGTGGCCGCGGAGATCGTGTACGGGGTCACGCGCGCGATCGAGCATCAGCCTCCTCTTCGCCACTTCTGGTGGCTGGTAGTTGGGGAAATCGGGCTGGCGCTGCTGAACGGTATCCTGAACCGTGCGATGGATTACACCGATCAGATTCTGGCTGATCGGTATACCAACCACGTCAGCGTGCAGGTGATGCAGCAGGCGGCCCAGCTGGATCTGACCACCTACGAGAATCCCGAGTTTTACGACCGGCTGGAGCGGGCGCGGGTGCAGGCCACAGACCGGCTGGCGATGATCCAGCAGATGGGGCGGCTTCTCCAGCAGGTAATCATGACGCTGATCTGGAGCGCCGTGCTGATCTATCGCTCGCCGCTGATGATTCTTCCGCTGGTCGCGGGTGTGCTGCCGGCGTTTTTGGGCGAAACGCACTTTGCGTTCCTCGGCTATGAGAAGAATTTTCGCCAGACGCCGCGGAAACGCATCATGGATTACCTGCGCCAGGTGGGTGGAAGCAAGGAGTCCGCGAAGGAGCTGAAGCTCTTCAACCTGAGCGAGTACCTGACGAATCGATTCCGAGATCTTTCTGAGGGCATCTTCGCCGAGAACGTCGCGCTGGCGAACAAAAAGATGCTGTGGGGCGGGGTGTTGTCGCTGATCAGCACCCTGGGGTATTACGGCGCGTACGTCTATGCCATTTACCAGGCGATCAGCGGAGAGTATCCGGATGTCGCGGCTTTCGTTCTGGTGACGCAGGCGATTCAGCAGGCCAGCTCGAACTTCCAGCAGGCGTTTTCGACCGCTTCCGGCATCGCGGACCAGGCACTGTTCCTGACCGATCTGATCGCTTTCTTCGAAATCAAGCCAACGGTGCAGAACAAGGCCAATGCCCTGCCCGCGCCGCGTCCGATCCGGCGCGGCTTCGAGTTTCGCAATGTCTCGTTTGCCTATCCGGGCACGGAGCGGCGGGTGCTGAAGAACTTTAACTTCACCATCGAGCCGGGAGAGCGCGTTGCACTGATCGGCGAAAACGGCCAGGGCAAGACGACGGTGGTGAAGCTGATCACGCGCCTCTACGATCCGACCGAAGGCGAAATCCTGCTCGATGGGGTGGATCTGCGCGAGTACTCGATCGAAGATCTGCACCGCGAGATGGGGGTCATCTTCCAGGATTTCATGCGCTACGAGATGACAGTGAGGGAAAACATCAATGTCGGTCACATCGAGGTTGCGCACAGCGACGAAGACATCGAGATTGCGGCGGAGAAGAGTTTGGCGGCCGAAGTGGTGAAGAAGCTGGCGAACGGCTACGACCAGATGCTGGGACGGCGATTCGTGAGCGGCGTCGACCTGTCGGGCGGCGAGTGGCAGCGGATTGCACTGGCGCGGGCGTATTTGCGCGATGCGCAGCTGCTGATTCTGGACGAGCCGACGGCCGCGCTGGACGCGAAGAGTGAACTGGAAGTCTTCGAGCGCTTCGCCGAGCTGACCACGGGAAAGATGGCGCTGCTGATCTCGCATCGGTTTTCGACGGTGCGGATGGCCGACCGCATCGTGGTGCTCGCGGGTGGACGTCTGGTGGAAGAAGGAACGCACCAGCAGCTGATAGCGCTGGGCGGCCGCTATGCAGAGATGTTCGAGATGCAGGCGGCGAGTTACCGTTAGCAGTTTTGGCTTCGGCCGTGATCGAGACGAAGGAGATGACCGCTCCACCGAAGAGCGGTTGCAAGCAGGGGACTCTGCCATGGGGAGAACGAGCCGGGACTGGGGGCGGGGATGAAGGAACAGGTGGCCATGATCGATGAGCAGCGGATGAGAGAAGCGGGTCTTTCGCCGGAGGAGCTGCGCAGTGCAGCACGCGAAGACGCAAGCCGCTGGAGCACGATCCGCCAGCCCCAGGACACAGGCGCGCTGGGCGCAAGGATCGACACTGCGCGCCGGCACCTGGATACCGTATCGGGCGAGTTGGATGCGCTGCCGACGGAAGGATGGCCCGGACCCGAACCGCTGCTCGAGATCCGCGAAAATCCGCGTATGATGCGCTCCGTGTTTGGGGAGCTGCACTCGGTGCGCCGCAAGCTGCGCCGCCTGCCCTACTCCGTGGCGCAACATCAGGAAGAGCCCAGAACGGCGGCAGTGGCCGCGGGGTATCTGAAGGCCAGCCATTCGATCTGGAACGCGGATGCTCTGCGTATTTATCTGATGGAATTCCAGCGCACCGAACCGCTGCTGCTGGAAGAGCTGTGGGTGCTGCCGGTGATGCTGCGGCTGGTGCTGCTGGAGCTGATCCTGCAGCAGGCGGAGGGTCGCCTGCAGGCGCTGACGCTGGACGACGGGCCTCCGCGGGTAGAGGCGGCAGACGCGGAAGAGGATGCCGCGCTGATGAAGGCGCGCATTCAGTCGCTGCGCGACATCGCCTACGTCGACTGGTACTTTGTGATGGAGCCGCTGGTGGTGTTTGACGCGATCCTCCGTGAAGACCCTGCGGGCGCCTATGCGCGCATGGACTTCGACAGCCGTGAGGTCTACCGCAAGCAGGTGGCGCGGATTGCGCGCTACTGCGACTGCACGGAAATCGATGTGGCGCGCAACGCGGTCCAGCTGGCGCAGGCGGCGAAAGAGCGGCCAATGGGGGATCCACGCGTCTACCTGAAGCGCGCGCATGTGGGCTATTACCTCATCGACCGCGGCTTCGAAGAGCTGAAGGGGCACATCAGCTACCATCCGCGGATGATCGACCGGGTGCGCGACGGATTGCGCCGGCACGCCGACGATATCTTTATCGGCGGCATCGAGGTGCTCACCGTCATCCTGATTGCGGCGGTGCTGCTGCCGCTGATCCCGAATTACTCGATCTTCGGCGGACTGACGATCGCGTTTCTGCTGCTGCTGATTCCGGCGACCCAAGGCGCATTGGATCTGGTGAACAACACCGTTTCTTCCCTGTTCAAGCCGATGCCGCTGCCGAAGCTGGATTTTTCGGAGGAGGGGATTCCGGCAGAGTACTCCACGCTGGTGGCGGTGCCGACGCTGCTGCTGAATGAAAAAGAAGTGCGTGATCTGGTGCAGGATCTGGAAGTCCGCTGCCTGGCAAATCCCGATCCTAACCTGCATTTTGCATTGCTGACCGATTTGCCGGACTCGGTGAGCCGGCCGCGCGAAGACGACCGCGATCCGATCGTGGATCTGGCGATCCGGCTGATCGATGACCTGAACGCGCGCTATCAAAACAAAGGCAAGTATGGGCGGTTTCTGCTGCTGCACCGGCACCGCGTATTCAACGCGCGCCAGGGTGTGTGGATGGGCTGGGAGCGCAAGCGGGGCAAGCTGCTGGACCTGAACAAGCTGCTGAAGGGCGAGTTCGATGCCTTTCCAGTGAAGGCCGGCGACATGAGCGTGCTGCATCGGGTGCAGTACATCATCACGCTCGACTCCGACACGCAGCTGCCGCGGGGCACAGCGCATGCGCTGGTGGGAGCGATGGCGCATCCGCTGAACCGGGCGATCATTGACCCGGAGCGGCGCATTGTGACGGAGGGCTACGGGATCCTGCAGCCGCGGGTGGGCGTCAGCGTGCGCTCGGCGGCGCAGTCGCGGATGGCGTCGATTTATTCCGGGCAGACCGGCTTCGACATCTACACGCGAGCGATCTCGGACGTCTACCAGGACCTGTATGGCGAGGGCAGCTTTACCGGTAAGGGGATTTACGAGGTCAACGCGCTGCACGCGGTGCTGGAGCGGCGCTTCCCGCGCAATTCCCTGCTGAGCCACGATCTGATTGAAGGCGCCTATGCGCGGGCGGGCCTGGCGACAGACGTTGAGGTTATCGACGACTATCCCTCGCACTACAGCGCCTACACGCGGCGCAAGCATCGCTGGGTACGCGGCGACTGGCAGATTGCGCAGTGGCTCTTTTCGCGGGTGCCGGACGAGTCCGGCAAGTTCGTGAAGAATCCGATTTCGACCATCTCGCGCTGGAAGATTCTGGACAATCTGCGGCGGTCGCTGGTGGAACCGATGACCATGGTCCTGCTGGTGGCGGGATGGCTGGGGCTGCCGGGCGGAGCGTTGTACTGGACGCTGGTGACGCTGTTCCTGCTGTTCTTTCCGCCGCTGGTGCAGCTGGTCTTCGGGCTGGGGCGCGCCGCGTTTGAGGAGCAGGAAGGCGCAAGCCAGGATGTGATCACCGGATTTCAGCAGTCGATCTTCACCACCTTTCTGACCCTGGCCTTTCTGCCGCACCAGACGATGATGGCCATCGATGCCATTGTCCGCGCGCTGGTGCGCCGGATGGTGACGGGACAGCGGCTGCTGGAATGGGAGACGGCCGCCGAGGCGGAATCCACCTCGCGGCGCACCACTGCAGTGGACCGCTATCTGAGCTTCACGCCGATGGTGGCGGCGGTTCTGGCGCTGGTGATCGCGATCTCGCATCATCCCCTGTCGCTGATCGTGGCCGGTCCGATTTTGATCCTGTGGGGCTTCGAACGCGACCTGACGGTGTGGCTGAACAAGCCGCCGCGCGAACCGCAACAGCAGCTGCGGCAAACAGACGACCTGTTCCTGCGGGAGTATGCGCTGCGCGTGTGGCGATTCTTCCACGAGTTTGGCGGGGCCCGGCACAATTACCTGATCCCCGATAACGTGGAGGAAGACAACATCTTCGAGGCGGCACGGGTTTCGCCGACGAACCTCGGGCTGCTGTTCAACGCACGGCAGGCGGCGTGTGAATTTGGATTCCTGACCGCGCCGGAATACGCCGAGCTGATGCGGTGCAGCTATGCAACCATCGCCAAGCTGCCGATGTATCGCGGACATCTTTACAACTGGTACACGACCGACACGCTGGAGCCGCTGCCGCCGATCACGGTTTCGTCGGTGGATAGCGGGAACTGGGTGGCATCGCTCTACACGGTGCGGACGGGGACGCTGGGGTTGCTGAAGCGTCCGCTGCTGGAGCCGCGGCTGTTGGCCGGGCTGGCTGCGCATCTGCGGCTGCTGCAGAGTCTCGAGCACGTGCCGCAGCGCATTGCCGCACTGCGCGCGCCGGGGAGTCCCGCCGACCTGACTGCGTGGATTGCGTGGGTTTTTGCGCCGGAAACGGAGGCGGCCTTCCAGGATCTGCAGCCCTACACCGAGCCTTCGCTGGACGAGATGCGCTGGTGGTCGAACGAAACACGGATGCGGATTCATGCCATTCGGGCGCTGGTGCAGGATTACCTGCCGTGGCTGCGCCACGAATATGCAGGGCTGGAAAGCAGTTTGCACGAGAAGCTGATCGTCGAGCCGGCGCCGCAGGCCGATCGGCCGAAGGCAGTGCCTGCGGGTCCGGCGGCGCTGCAGGGTGTACCGGCGGCGGCCTATCCGGATCGATTTGCGCTGCCGACTCTGGAGGAGACACCGCAGTTCATTGCGAGTCTCGAGCAGCGGCTGAGCCGGCCGCGGCCGATGCCGGAGTCGGGCGAAACCGTGGCGCTGCTGGAGAAGCTGCGCGGCGAACTGGCCGGGGCCAGGCAGCATGTCACCAAATTGGTTGGCAATCTGCGCATCGTCTCCGCGGAAGCGGGCCGGCTGGCGGACAACACGGAGTTCGGCTTCCTGGTGAACAAGGATCGGCTGCTGCTCTCGATCGGCTACGAGTTTGCGACCAACAAAGTGCACTGGGCCTGTTATGACATGCTGGCGTCGGAGGCGCGCATCGCGACGTATATCGCGGTGGCCCGCGGCGAGCTGTCGCAGCAGGGCTGGTTCAAGATGTCGCGCGTCCATACGCAGGCTTATGGGCGCTCGGTGCTGCTGTCGTGGACGGGCACGATGTTCGAATACCTGATGCCGGCGCTGTGGATGCGCAGCTATCCGGACACGCTGATGTCGAAGTCGCTGTACGGTGCGGTGGCCATCCAGCGGGCGTACGGGCGCGAGCATGGGATTCCGTGGGGGATCTCGGAATCGGGCTACGCGGCGAAGACCGATCAGGGGCACTACCACTACCAGGCGTACGGCATTCCGCAGATCGCGCTGAAGTGGGACGCGACGGCGGGGCCGGTGGTCTCGCCCTATTCCAGCTTCCTGGCGCTGGTGGTTGAGCCGCAGGCGGCGATCGAGAATCTGCGTCGCATGGCCAAAGAGGGCTGGACCGGGCCGTGGGGCTTCTACGAAGCCATCGACTTTACCCAGGGCAGGAACAAGCCGCAGGTGGTGCGGGAGTGGATGGCGCACCATCAGGGCATGTGCATCGTGGCGCTGCTGAACCTGCTCAACGATAACGTTATGCAGCGTTGGTTCTACGAGAACACACAGATGCGCGCGGTGGAGCTGCTGCTGCACGAGAAGCCCATGCGCGAAACGGGGGCGAAGAGCGACGGCTCGACGGCTCCGAAGAAGACCGCGAAGAAGCCGCGGGTGGTGAAGCGGCCGGCGGCGCTGAAGAAAGCGGGATAGGGGCGGTCACGGAGGGGCTACCCCCTCCCCCTCCAAAATCCGCTTGACCTGTTTTCTATAACTTGCCGAAGCCGCCTGCGTCGCGCGGGCGCCAGATCATTCATTCCGAGTCATTTCGCTCACGCTCGCGAGTGATGCACTCGCGCGTGTGAGTTGATGTACTCGCGAGCGCGAAGAAGTTATGTAATTGCTGCAAGGTCAGATCGGTCACGCTCGCCTTTGATATACACACGAGCGTGAGTGACGGCGTCGCGAGCGTGCATGAAGGACTGACGCGTGTGAATGAGCGTGCAGTTTCTCCTGGGTTGCGCTTCGCGCAATCTCCCACGTCTCAAAATCGAGAGCCTTCGGCAAGCTCAGGGCAGGCTATGGGCACCTGGAATTCTTATTTCACCCTATATATCCAGAATAACAGGTTGGGCACCGTGGACTGCCAAATATGTTGTCCTGTATCCCTCATGGAATCAATGACAAAACTTTCGTAACGAAGGCAAAAACCTTGACAGGAATTGACGACTTCGCAATCAGAGCGTGAGTCTGAAGTTTATTGAACAATTTGACGAATTAAAGGGGTTCGATCAGCAGCCCTCAGGGGCTGAAGCCCATCGGTTTGGCAATCTTTATGGCACGACTGAAGTCGCGCCCTGATACAAAACCAAAGCGATCTTTGCGGTATGGCTGAAGTCGGGCAACGCCGCTCAACCGACTCCGATGGCATACTTTCTTGCAGGCGGAACAACCCAGCGCCTGTCCGGGGAGTTCTTAACCTACGTTGGATCTGGCGCAATTCGGCGCTGATTCACTTCCGGGTCCAGGTTTCCGAGCGCCGGCGCGCCTTTCCAGTCGCAATTGAGTCAGTCGCATTGAATCAGCCGCATTGAATCCAGTGCAGGCTACGCCATTCCAGGGAAGGAAGGAACAAGAGATGAGGAAGTCGACAGCAGTCCTTACCATCGGCCTTTTTGCCGCCGCCGCATCCGCGCCCGCGATGGCGCAGGACAAGGCGGACAATGAGCTCAACGAATCCACACAGATCATGCAGGAACTGACCGGGCCGCAGGCAACCGCGGGCATCCCGGATGGAGTACTGAAGAATGCCAAATGCATTGCGGTGATCCCGAAGATGCTGAAGGCGGGCTTTGTGGTGGGCGGCCAGCACGGAAGCGGGGTGGCAACGTGCCGGCTGGCGAACGGCCACTGGAGCCCGCCCGCTCCGTTCAGCCTGTCAGGCGCGAGCTTCGGCCTACAGATCGGCGGCGAGGAGGTGGGCTACGTCATGATGATCATGAACGACAACGGCCTGCAGGCGCTGGAATCCGGGCACTTCAAGATCGGAGCCGGGGTGGATGCGACAGCCGGGCCGGTGGGGCGGACAGCGGACGCGTCGGGCGCCTGGAAGGCGTCGATCCTGAGCTATTCGCGGTCGAAGGGCGCGTATGCCGGGGCCACGCTGCAGGGCGCGGAGCTGAACCAGGACCACAAGGCGACGGAACAGCTCTATGGGGATAAGGTTCCCTTTAACAGCATTCTGGACGGACAGGTACACATGCCGGCGCAGGGCCCGGCGCGTGCGTTTGTGCGCACCATCAACCGGTCGGTGGAGCGGGCGTCGAATTAGTAACGTCGATTGAGCAGGACAGCGCGGCCGGGACGGTGGGGTTCCGGGCCGCGATGGAGGCGGCTCAGCCTGGACCTTCAGAAACTCGCCGTTGACGGCGAGGGGAAGGGGCGGGTTGAGCCGTTTCTCGTTTGGCACGCACTTCGCGAGCCTTATCGCTGCTGAGGACAGGATTCCTGCCTGTGGCCGAAAGTTCGGTGACGCCGGTCATGCTGACGCGAGGTCGCGACCCGACCGGCTTCGATCGATGAGTGAGTGGCGATGATGCACGAAGCCGCTGACGCTGGCTGAATGGATTGTTGGATTGAAGGGCGTTTTATCGGGACTGATCGTGGTCTGCTTCGGTTCTGGGGTCCGTGTCTCCCGTTCCCAAATGCGATGCACCTGGGGCACCCATTTCAGTGGAAGAACACACTTCCATGGCACTCAGGTCCCGCCGCCAAAGTCAGAATCCTCCGGTTCAAAAATCTTCCGCCGTTCCGGCATTACTGTGGCCTTCAAAACCACGTTTGAGGTATCCACCAGGGCTGGCTCCGACAACTCGCTTGAACGCCTTACTGAACGCGGCGTCGGACTCGTAACCGACCGACCGAGCGACGTCGATGAGCTTTTTGTCACGCTGTTCGAGTAACTGCATCGCTTTCTGCATCCGCCACTCGGTTACATATTCCAGTGGCGGTTGTCCGAGCAGCTCCTTAAAACGGGCTGCGAATGCGGAGCGAGACATGCCCGCCGCTTCGGCCATGGATACAACTGTCCAGGGTGAATTCACGCGGTCGTGAATGGCGCTCAGGGCAGTGCCGACCTGAGGATCGAAAATCGCCCGGAGCCATCCTTTGTTGCGTTCCGGTCCCGACGCGATATGCGCCCGGAGTACCTGGATAAACAGAACCTCGGCTAGTCGGGTCGCGACTACTTCAGAGCCCGGCGCCTGTTCTGCCATTTCTGAGGCCAGCGCCTGCACAGTGTTGTGAAGAGCAAGCGTGCGTGGCTGATCGGCCTTCATCAGAATGAACCTCGGCAATAACTGGGTGATTGACCTCAGGCTGGCGCGATCGAAGCTCAGGGACCCACAGACGATCGTCGTGGGTGCGCCACCACCTCCACAAAGAGCCACATTGCCGTTGGCCCTGGCCCCGATCTCGCGGAAACTCCACCTCGGACGTGTTCGCGGGCTGTCGCGCAAAACAATCGAAGTCCCCCGGGCCAGCAAAAAGCAATCACCACCGGTGAGGGGAATCGGCTCCGGAATGCCTTCCACACTCAGCCAGCAGTTGCCGCGCGAAAGCATGGCGAAGTGCGCCAAATCTGTAGGCGCAAGCTTTTTGTCGGAAGGCGTGACTTTTTCTTCGGTCTGCTTTTCCTGTTTTACGCCCCACGGGGCTGTGGCTTCGAGCCTGTGCAGACCGAAAGCGGTTACGTGCGTCGTTCTGAAGATGTCTGTTATCGGGTCCAACATAACCTCCTCTTTTGGACGAATAGACAAAAGATCAGGACTCCTGAGCAGTTCTCGTCCACCACCAAGGAAATCTACTCCACTGTAGTGAATGCTACACACATTCCGAAGGGAGCAATTATGGGAAAGCTTGAAGGAAAAGTTGCAGTCATCACGGGAGGATCGAGCGGCATGGCGCTGGCGAGCGCCAGGCGGTTCGTGGAAGAAGGCGCCTACGTTTTCATCACGGGCAGGAGGCAGGAGCAGCTCGATGAGGCCGTCAGGCTGATTGGCCGGAACGTGACCGGCGTGCGCGGCGACATGGCCAATCTCGACGACCTCGACCGCCTGTTCGATACGGTCAAGCGGGAAAAGGGCAAGGTCGACGTCCTGTTCGCGAGCGCGGGCACGGGCGAAGCCGTCAAACTGGGCGAAATTACCGAGCAGCACTTCGATGCGGCCTTCGGCCTGAATACGCGCGGAACGCTGTTTGCGGTTCAGAAAGCGTTGCCGCTGTTCAACGATGGCGGATCGATCTTCATGACCGGGTCAGTTGCTTCGGTGAAAGGTTTTCCTGGTTACGGCGTGTATTCGGCGAGCAAGGCGGCGTTGCGCTCATTCGCACGCACCTGGCTCAACGAACTGAAGGGCAGGAATATCCGGGTGAACGTGCTGAGCCCGGGGCCGATCGCCACACCGATGCAGGACCAGGTTCTCGACGAGGAGGGGAAGCGGATGTTCGAATCCCTGATCCCGCGGGGAAAGATGGGCCGTCCCGAGGAAATTGCGACGGTCGCGCTGTTTCTTGCTTCAGACGATTCGAGCTTCGTGAATGGGGTGGAGTTGTCTGTCGACGGCGGCCTATCGGCCATCTGAAATCGGCGAATCTCGGTGAGTGCATGATCGCCAGGACACTCACTGAGATCCGATAGGTAACCAAAAGTCGGCTTGTATGTGCGACTGAAATCATGCGGCTGTTCGGTCGTACGTGACTTGGGCAGCGCTCGCCTGTGCTGACGAGCGGTCGTTGAGACCGCAGGATGAACGGGAGCCGTCCACCCGCGGGGGAGCCGATCACTCCGCTTCCCCACTGCAGCAGTCTCATCGAAACTGCCGCTCATTCAGAGATACAAGGATGACGGCGCGGGGAGGGGCAAATCCGGTGTTCGGGTCTGGCGTTGTGGTCGGGTGTTGAGACCTGGTTGAGGTGTGAAACTGCGGCTCTCACAGATGCGCACAGCGCTGCAAGCTTCGGATCGCGCGGCGGCCAGGCCATGCGGAGGGCGGTTCGGTGATGCGTAAGGGGGCTGCGTTCTCGGCGCGGCTATCCGCGTTCGGGGAGGGCAATGTCGCGGACTTTGCGGTCGTAGACGCCGATCAGGGAGTTCCAGCGAACGTAGACCAGCTCTTCGAGCATCTTGAGGCCGTCGCGGAGGTAGCTGATGCGGGAGCGCTCGTCGTGGCCCCAGGTGACGGGGACTTCCGTAATGTTGTAGCCGCGTTTGAGGGCGATGAAGAGGATCTCGGGGTCGAAGCCCCAGCGCTCAATGCGCTGCAGCTGGAAGATGGTCTGCGCGGCGTTGCGGCGGAAGGCCTTGAAGCCGCACTGAGTGTCAGCAAAGGGCAGGCGCATGACCATGCGGGTGACCATGTTGAAGCAGCGGCCGAAGATCTGGCGGTAGAGCGGCTGGTGGATGGTCTGGCGGCTGCGCTGGAGCCAGCGGGAGCCGATGGCGACGTCGGCGCCGTCGCGGATGGCGGTGAAGAGGCGCTCGGCTTCTTCCATGGGAGCGGAGAGGTCGGCGTCGGTGAACATCAGGATATTGCCGGCAGCGTGGAGCAGGCCGTTGCGGACGCTGAATCCTTTGCCGCAGTTACGGGGATTCTGGAGGAGGCGGACGCGCTTGTCGCGGGCGGCGAAGCTCTCGATGATGGCCGCGGTGTTGTCGCTGGAGCCGTCGTTGACGACGATGACCTCGGCGTCCCAGCGCTTCTCGTCCAGCACGCGCAACACGTCAGAGAGGGCGCGGCCGATGCGCGCGCTCTCGTTATAGGCGGGAATTACGATGCTGTACTGGGGGCTGTCCATGCGCCGGGTTGAGCTAATTTCCCCTCTTCGCAAACCAGTCAATGCCCCGAAGCAGGCGATTCCGCTTTCCACAGGGGAAGAAAGGTTGCACGGAAGTTAATGCTTTCATCATACGCTGATTCCATGGTCCCTGGGCTGCAACGTTGGGGGCATCCATGTGTATGAACCAGCCTGTATGAACCCGGATGGGGAGTGCTACACTCGCCGCTATGGTCGAACCTGCTGAAAACACAGTTCCGCAACCGGATCGCGATTTGTATGCAAGGCCGCGCCGGCGCGTTTGGCCCTGGCTGCTGGTGGGCGGCGGGCTGTTTGTGGGATTTCTGGTGGTGGTGGGACTGCTGATCTGGGCAGCGGCGCGTTCCGTGAGCGGCGGAGATCTGAGTTTTACAGGCAGCGGCAATATCGCGGTGGTCGACGTGGACGGGGTGATTATGTCCGCGGACACGATCGTCGACCAGCTGCGGAAATTCGATCAGGACGACTCGATCAAGGCCATCCTTCTGCACATCGATTCGCCCGGCGGGGCGGCAGCGCCTTCGCAGGAGATTTATCACGAAGTCCTAAAGATTCGCGACGAGCACAAGAAGCCGATTGTGGCGTCGATCGAGAGCGTGGGAGCAAGCGGAGCGTACTACATTGCGTCGGGGACAAGCAGGATTTATGCCAATGAGGCCAGCGTGGTGGGGTCGATTGGCGTGATCATGGAGTGGACCAACTACGGCAACCTGATGCAGTGGGCCAAGCTGAAGCCGGAGGTGATCCACGACGGGGCGCTGAAGGATGCGGGCGATCCAACACGGGAGATGACGCCGCAGGAGCGGGCATATTTCCAGAGCCTGGTGGACAACATGTACGGCCAGTTCATCAACGACGTAGCGGCGGGACGCAAGCTGCCAGCAGATCAGGTGCGGTCGCTGGCGACGGGGCAGGTATGGACGGGAGAGCAGGCGCTGCCGCTGCATTTGATCGATGCCGAGGGCGGTTTTCGGGTCGCGCTGCTGCAGACGGCGAAGTCGGTGGGGATTTCGGGCGAGCCGAGCGTGGTGAAACCGGCTGCTCCGCACCACGGCTTGTGGGATCTGCTGACCTCGGATTCCGGCGATTTGTTTCGCAACCCGAGCCAGATGCTGGAGCGGCACGCGGGCTTCTATTTTCTCTGGCGGTAGTTTGCCCCTGGCCGGGGCGGGCGACGCAGAGGAGGTGCGGGTATGGGCGCGGCCAACACGCGCCGGATGCCACGGACATGCACGGCAAAGAGATTGCATCTAGTATAGTTAGCAGGGGCTAGCAAAACGGGAGCGACTTTCACCATGACAAAAGCCGACCTGGTTGAAGAAGTGACCAAGCTGGGCGATCTGACCCGGCGCGACAGCGAAGTGATCGTGGAAACGATCTTCGATTCGGTGATCGGGGCGCTGCGGTCGGGCGACAAGATCGAGATTCGCGGCTTTGGCAGCTTCCGGATTCGGCAGCGCAAGCCACGGATCGGCCGGAATCCGAAGACCGGCACACGGGTTGAAGTCCCTGCGAAGAAGGTTCCTTACTTCAAGCCGAGCAAGGAACTGCGCGACCTGGTGAATCCGTCGAACAAGACGGCGGAGCCGCCGCAGACTCCGCCGGCAGCATCTGAAGGCGGCGCTCCGGAAACCGGAAACCCGACAGCCTGAAGCTTCTCTCAATTCCCGATCACTTGTAGATCAGGTGGATGTCGATCTGCGTGGCGGGGCAGCCTACGTTCACTGAAGCGGTCTGGAAGGGCGGCGCGGAGAGCAGGACGCGGGGATTATTGGCGAAGCCGAAACCCTCTTTGGGGATTCCCAGCATATTCCGATCCAGCTTGTGATTGGAATTCTCGTCATGGATGGCCGCGATGCCGTAGCGACCCGGCGGGATCTGAAAGATCTCCGTGGCCTGATCGCCTTCGATGGGAAAGCCTCCGTGCACGATGGCCCGGGTGGTGTCTTCGGGCCAGCCGTCGGGGGTGGCGAAGACGACTCCCCCGGCGGTGCCCTGATCGTTGCGGAAGCCGGTGACGTGAATACGGAGGGTGCAGAGCGGCTTGCCGGGGACGGGGTCAGAGTATTTGGCCTCGTAGGCGCTGTTGCGCTGGGACCACGCGGAACCGGCGAGCAGGAGCAGGAGGACGGACAGCGGAGCCGCGACTTTTCTCAGAGACCGTGCAGGCAGATACAGCAACCAGGGACGGATTCGATGCATAGGCTATAAGGGTGACACGAAGACCAGGTCAGCGGCTGGAAAAGCCGGTCCTGCAGCTGAGATGTCACTGGGTTGGACACAGATGTAAGCGAAATGTAGCGCGGATCAGGTAGGGTGTTGGGTTGGCCCAATTCATCCCGGAGAGATTTGCTGGCATGCACTCCGCAACTGCTACCGATGTAGGTCCGGCCGTTTCGTGGAAGACGGCGCGGGCGACCACTCCTATTCGCCGCATCGCGGTGCTGGGCGCGGGCACCATGGGCTCGCGCATTGCCGCGCACATGGCCAACGCCGGACTTCCAGTGTTGCTGCTGGACGTGGCACAGGCCGGCGAGCCGAATCGGCTGGCGGCGCAGGCACTGGAGGCCCTGAAGAAGGCAAAGCCCGCGGCGCTGGCGGCTCCGGAGTTTGCGGGGCGGATCGCGATTGGGAACTTCGACGATGATCTGTCGAAGCTGAAGGACTGCGACTGGGTGATCGAGGCGGTCGCGGAAAATCTGGAGATCAAGCGCGGGCTGCTGGCGCGGGTGGCTCCGCATCTGCGGGCGGACGTGATTCTGACGACGAATACCAGCGGACTACCGGTGGGGGAGATTGCGCATGGACTGCCGGAGGCGCTGCGGCGGCGGTGGTTTGGGACCCACTTCTTCAATCCGCCGCGCTATATGCAGTTGCTGGAGATCATTGCGACGCCGGAGAGCGATGCGGAAGCGGTAGCTTCGGTGGCGCGCCTCGCGGAGATCGCGCTGGGCAAGATTGTGGTGCCGGCGAAGGATCGACCCAACTTTATTGCGAATCGCATTGGGGCGTTCGCCATGCTGAACACCATCGCAGTGATGCAGCGCCAGGGGCTGAGCATCGAGGAGGTGGATGCGCTCACTGGCAAGCCGCTGGGATGGCCGAAGACGGGGACGTTCCGGCTGGCCGATATGGTGGGGCTGGATCTACTGGGCAGCGTGGTGCGGAACTTCGCGGCGAATACGCGGGATGAGCGGAGCGATCTGCAGCTGCCGGGATTTCTGGAACAGATGCTGGGGAGGAAGTGGTTCGGCGATAAGACGGGCCAGGGCTTCTACAAGAAGCAAAAGGGCGTGGAAGGCGAGGACCGGCTGGTGCTCGATACCGAGACGCTGGAGTATCGTGCTGCGCGGAAGGCAAAGATTCCGGCGCTGGACGTGGCGAAGAATATCGAGTCGCTGCCGGAGCGGATTCGTGCGTTGCTCGGCGGGAATCCGGAGAAGGATAAGGCAGCGGCGTTCTACCGGCAGATCCTGCCGGACCTGTGGCTGTATGCGGCGCAGCGAATCGGGGAGATTGGCGAAAGCGTAGCGGACATCGATCGCGCCATGCAGGCGGGATTCAACTGGGAGCTGGGACCGTTTGCCATGTGGGACGCAGCGGGCATGACAGAGACGGTGGAGAAGCTGCGCGGACAGGGACGGGCGATTCCGGACGTCGTTGAAAAGGTGCTGGCGGCGGGTGGTTCGTGGTACCGGAACGGCGGGGCCGAAGTCTTCGATGCGGAAACGGGCAGTTATGCGGCGGTTGAGCCGGCGTCGGCGGTGGTCACGCTGTCGCGCGCAAAGCGTTCGGGCGGAGTGGTCGCGGAGAACCCGGGAGCTTCGCTGATCGATGTGGGCGACGGGATTGGGTGCATTGAGTTCCACACGAAGATGAATGCGCTGGGACAGGACATCGTCAGCTTCGTCCGGCAGACGCTCGGCGCAGACAGCGAAGCGGTGCGAAACTTCCGCGGGTTCGTGATCACGAACGACGCAGCGAATTTTTCGGCGGGCGCTAACCTGGTGCAGTTGCTGCTGGCGGCGCAGGATGAGGAGTGGGACGAGATACGGTTTTACATTCGCGCGTTTCAGGAGATGACCCAGGCGATCAAGTTTTGCTCGAGCCCGGTGGTGGTAGCGCCGTTTGGATTGTGCCTGGGCGGCGGGGCGGAGGTTTCGCTGCATGGGGCAAAGCGCCAGGCGCATCTGGAGCTTTACACGGGGCTGGTGGAGACAGGAGTGGGGCTGATTCCTGCAGGGGGCGGATGCAAGGAGATGACGCTGCGCGCGGTGGAAGCTGCGAACGCTGCGGCACCGGCCGGGTCGCGGAGTGATTCGGTGGAGCTGCATCACGTGATGCGGACGATCTTTGAAAATATGGCGCTGGCCAAGGTTTCGACATCGGCGTATGAGGCGCGCGGGCTGCGGCTGCTGCGGGATTCCGACGGGATCACGATGAACCGCGATCGCCTGCTGCACGATGCGAAGCTCGAGGCCATCGCATTGGCAGAGACAGGGTATGCGCCACCGCTGCCGGTGACGGAGATTCCTGCGCCGGGCGAGAGCGCGCTGGCTGCGCTGCGGCTGGGCATTTACCTGATGCGCGAGGGCGAGTACGCCAGCGATCACGACGTGACGGTTGCGACGCATTTGGCGGAGGTGCTGTGCGGGGCCGCGGTTACGCCGGGCACGGCGGTGAGCGAGCAGTATTTGCTGGAGCTGGAGCTGGAACACTTCCTCTCGCTGTGCGGCGAACGTAAGACGCAGGAGCGCATTGCGCACACGCTGAAGACCGGCAAGCCGCTGCGAAATTAGGGTGGTGTTTCTGAGCTTCCTTGCCGGCGTGCCATTAAAAAAGCAGGTCCCTCCGCTTCCCCTTCGGGTTGCTCAGGGTCCGGTCGGGATGACAAGACGAATTAAGGACCTATGAAACACCACACCAGGTCCAGAATCGGGAGTTGATGATGAGAGAAGCTGTGATTGTGAGCGCGGTGCGGACTGCGGTGGGCAAGGCTCCGCGGGGAGCGCTGCGCTCGATGCGTCCGGATGAGCTGGGAGCGGCGGCGGTGCGCGGGGCGCTGGAGCGGGTGCCGCAGCTGGATGCGCGCGAGATCGACGATGTGATTCTGGGCTGCGCCATGCCGGAAGCAGAACAGGGAATGAATCTGGCGCGGGTCGTGGCGCTGCGGGCCGGACTGCCGGTGGAGTCGGCGGCGATGACCATCAACCGCTTCTGCGCGTCGGGACTGCAGGCGATTGCGCTGGCGGCAGAACGGATTCGCGGGGGCGGAGCAGAGGCGATCGTCGCGGGCGGCGCGGAGTCGATGTCGTTTTTGCCGATGGGCGGCAGCAAGGTCGCGCCGAATCCATGGCTGATGGAGAAGCGGCCGGGTGCTTACCTGTCGATGGGGCTGACGGCGGAGCGGCTGGCGAAACATTACGGGGTTGCGCGCGAAGATGCGGACCGTTTCGCGCTGGAGAGCCATCAAAAGGCGCTGGGCGCAGTGGAGCAGGGCCGGTTTGCCGAAGAAATTGTGCCGGTGACAGTGACAATTGCATCGCCGAACGGGAATGGCAAGCCGAAGACGGCGACCACGGAGTTCCGCGTGGATGAAGGCCCGCGGGCGGATACGACCTATGAGGCGCTGGCGAAGCTGCCGCCGGTGTTTCACGCGCGCGGGGTAGTGACGGCGGGCAATTCTTCGCAGACTTCGGACGGAGCGGCGGCGGCTGTGGTGATGTCCGGGGAGCGGGCTGCGCAGCTGGGGATTCGGCCGCTGGCGCGGTTTGTATCGTTTGCGTATGCGGGATGCGATCCCGAGGAGATGGGCATCGGGCCGGTGTATGCGGTGCCAAAGGCGCTGAAGCTGGCGGGGCTGAAGCTGGAGCAGATGGATCTGGTGGAGCTGAACGAGGCCTTCGCGGCACAGTCGCTGGCGGTGATCCGGCAACTGGGGCTGGATCCGGCGAAGGTGAATGTGAACGGCGGGGCGATTGCGCTGGGGCATCCGCTGGGCTGCACCGGGGCAAAGCTGACGGCGACGATGCTGAGCGAGCTGGCGAGGCGCAGGGGGCGATATGGGCTGGTGACCATGTGCGTGGGCGGGGGCATGGGGGCCGCGGGAGTTTTCGAAATGGCGATGTGAGGTGAGGCCGGTTGCGCTTTGCGCGCAGCCTGAAGACTTCCTGATTCACAAGCGGTTCCCGGCATCAGAGTAGGATGGTGACTCGGAGTCCTGCCATGGCCACTACTTCCCTGCCCAAAATTGCCGCAGGCGGCAGCTTTCTGATTGAGGACGCTGCGGCCGATGATATTTTCACGCCGGAAGACTTCTCGGACGAGCAGCGGGAGATTGCGCGGACGACGGCGGAGTTCGCGGAGAAGTCGATCCTGCCGCGGGTCGCGGAAATTGAAGCGAAGAATTTTGCGGTGACGCGTGAACTGCTGCGCGAGGCCGGCGGCCTGGGGTTGCTGGCGGTGGATGTTCCGGAGCAGTATGGCGGGCTGGCGCTGGATAAGGTGACGTCGGCGCTGATTGCGGATCGCATTGCTGTGTCGGCCAGCTTTTCCGTCAGCATCAGCGCACATACCGGGATCGGGACGCTGCCGGTGATCTGGTACGGAACGCCGGCGCAGAAGGAGAAGTACCTGCCCCGGCTGGCGTCGGGCGAGTGGATTGCGGCCTATGCGCTGTCGGAGGCTTCGTCGGGTTCGGATGCGATGAACATCCGCACGCAGGCGCGGCTGTCGGCGGATGGGAAGCAATACATCCTGAACGGCGAGAAGATGTGGATCTCGAATGCGGGGTTCGCGGATTTGTTTATCGTGTTCGCGAAGATCGTGGCCGAGAAAGGCGGGGGCGAGCAGTTTTCAGCGTTCCTGGTGGAGCGCGAGACGCCGGGGCTGACGATTGGGGCGGAGGAGCACAAGCTGGGCATTCGCGGCTCGTCGACCTGCCCGCTGGTGCTGGCAGACTGCGCGATTCCGGCAGAAAACCTGCTGGGCGAAGCGGGCAAGGGGCACCACATCGCTTTCAATATTCTGAACGTCGGCCGTTACAAATTAGGAGCGGCCACGCTGGGCGGGGCGCGGCAGTCGCTTCGCCAGGCTCTTCGCTATGGGAAACAACGCATAGCTTTCGGCAAGCCGATTACTTCGTTCGGATTGATGCAGGAAAAGATCGCCGATGCGGCGGCGGGCATCTTTGCGGGCGAGGCGCTGGTGTATCGGGTGGTGGGCGCGATCGATGCGGCACTGTCGGCGCTGCCGCCGGATGCGCCGGCCAGCGAGGTGCAGAAGCGGATCGAGGAGTATGCGGTCGAGTGTTCGATTGTGAAGGTGTGGTGCTCGGAGATGCTGGAGCGGGTGGTGGACCACAGCGTGCAGATTCACGGCGGCTATGGGTATGTGGAGGAGTATGCGGCGGAGCGCGGGTATCGCGATGCGCGCATCAATCGCATCTTTGAGGGCACCAACGAGATCAATCGGCTGATCATCACCGGGTTCATGCTGAAGCGGGCGATGCAGGGACGGCTGGCGCTGCTGCCGGCGATTGGGAAAGTGATGGATGAGGTGATGGCCGGGCCTTCAGCGCGTATGGAATTGCCGGGAGCGCTGGCGGCGGAGAAGGCGCTGCTGGCGAGCGCGAAGAAGCTGGGGCTGTTCTGCTCGGGAGCGGCGAGCCAGAAGTATCCGACGAACCTGCAGGATCAGCAGGAGATTATGGGCGCGCTGGCCGATATGCTGATGGAGATTCTGGTAATGGAGTCGGCCATTCTGCGCGCGGAGAAATTTGACGGCCGGAGCCAGACGGCGATCCAGCTGGCGCAGCTGAGCGCAGCGCGGTCATTCCGAATTATTGAAAATGGGGCGGAGCGCGTGTTGGGAGCGGTTGCGGAAGGCGACATGCTGCGCACGCAGATGACGATCTTCCGGCGACTGGCGAAGCACGACCCCATCAACACCGTGGCGCTGGGGCGCGCGGTTGCCGAGGAAATGACGGCGGCGGAGCGCTATACGTTATAGGCTCCGGACCGGCGGGTTATTGGGCCGGAGCGGTGCCAGGAAGCAAGCCTTCGAGCAGCGCCTGGTACTCTTCATTCAGAGCGGAGCGGTAGAAGGTTCGGCCGGCGCGGGTGTACCAGTAATCGGCATTGGAGAGCGAGCCTTCTCTGCGGTGCAGGTAGGCATGGACGGCCATACCGTCAATGGTTGAGAGCTCGTCGACGAGGCTGTGGGCGCGCTGCCAGTCGCCTTTGGCATCCCACCACAAAGCTGCTACGGGAGCCGATAAGTCCTGTGGCGGTTCGCCGGCGGCGAGCGAATTTTGGAATTCGTCGGGGGTCATGCTGGTCTTGCTCCCCTCATGGTAAGTGGGTGTTTTTACTATTTGATTAACTAAGGCAGGTTGATCAAACATGGCCAACCTGCCTTCGTCACGACTTATTCCGTTTTCAAAGGTCTGAAAGCAGCCCAGAGCAGTTACTGCTTCTGGTAAACGCTGGTCTGCTTTTCGTTCTCTTTGCCGGGCACCCAGCTTTGGTCGGTGAAGCTTTTGCCATTGGCGGCCAGGGACTGCTCGCCCTGGCTGAGGGTTTTGCCGTTCTGCTTTACCGCATAGGTGATCTTACGCGGACCATCCTGCTTAATGGCGACGGTCATCCCGCTGGCGACTTCGGGGCCGGCGATGGCAAGGTCGGAGCCGTCTGGCTTACCGGTAACCGTTTCTTTCCAGTCGGGAATTTCCCATTTCCACTCATCCGGCGAGGACTGCGATACGATCCACATGCCAGGGGTGCTGGAACTGACGTTGACGCTCTTCCAGGTGCCTTCGAGGCAGCCATCGCCAGGTTTGATCCTGGTATAGGTGGATTCGTCATTCATGTTGCTGCCATCGGGACGCGTGCCGGTTGTCACCGTCTTCATCGTCTTGCAGTTTGGTGACAGCTCAACATGGGTTACCGTAACCACCTTTCCATTCAGCTTGTCGGTAACCGTCCAGATATTGGTGCCGGCAAAGGTCCAGCTTTCGGTCTCGCCGCCCATGATGGGATAGTCGATCCCGTTGGCGGTGAAATCGTATTCGGTGGCACCGTCGGAGAAGTGGTCGAGTCCGTTGGCGTTTTTGGAGTAAGTGAAGGTTTGACCGGTTAAGTGACTTTTGGCCTTATCCAGTTTCCAGGTGCCGACCCAGGGATTGTTATCGGCAAAGGCTGGCAGCGTGCAACAACTGACGGCGAAGAGCGCGGCCAGGATGATCTGCAGGGACTTGCGTGGGTTTTGCATGCAGTTTCTCCGGGTGCAGGAAGTTTCTCAAATTTGAGACGCGCGGAAGTGTAACACGACTGAAACAATGCCGGGCAGGCTGGCGTTCAAGAGGCGGAAAGGATCAGTTTGCCAATGGTAGCGAGCTGCATGTTCGACGTGCCTTCGTAGATGGAACCAATTTTGGCGTCGCGAAAGAACTTTTCGACGGGATAGTCCTTCACGAAGCCGTAGCCGCCGTAAATCTCGACCGCTTTGCTGGCTACTTCTTCGGCTACCTGCGAGGCAAACAGCTTGGCCATGGCGGCTTCTTTGACGAAGGGGGTACCGGCGCCTTTCAGACGTGCAGCGTTGTAAACGAGCAGGCGGACGGCTTCTATCTTTGTGGCTAAATCGGCGAGAGTGAACTGGACGGACTGGAATTCAGAGATAGGCTTGCCGAACTGCGTGCGCTCTTTGCTGTATTTGACGGCCAGCGACCATGCGCCTTCGGCGAGGCCCAGCATCTGCGCGGCGATGCCGATGCGGCCTTCGTTCAGGGTTTCGATGGCGATCTTGTAGCCTTTGCCCACTTCTCCGATGATGTTGGCTGCGGGAACGCGGCAGTCGTCGAAGAGCAGCTCGCAGGTGGAGGAGGCGCGGATGCCCATCTTGTCTTCTTTGTGGCCGACGGTGAAGCCGGCGGTGTCGCGTTCGACGAGGAAGGCGGTGATGCCGCGATAACGGGCCTGGGGGTCGACGGTGGCAAAGACCAGGAAAAGGCCAGCCTCGAGGGCGTTGGAGATCCAGAGCTTGCGGCCGTTCAGGATGTAGTTATCACCTTCGGCGCGGGCCTGGGTGGCGAGGGAGAAGGCGTCGGAGCCGGAGCCGGCTTCGCTGAGGGCGTAGGCGCAGACGGTGTTTTGCGCGAGGCGCGGGAGCCAGCGCTGCTGCTGGTCGGCGTTGCCCCAGCGCAGGAGCGCGTTCACGGCGAGGGTGTTCTGCACGTCGACCATGACGGCGACGGCGGGATCGACACGGGAGATTTCTTCGACGGCGAGGACGGCGCTGAAGAAGGAGGCACCGGCGCCACCGAGCTCGAGCGGGGCTTCGATGGCCATGAGGCCGAGGCCGAAGAGCAGGCGGAGGATATCGGGGTCAAGCTTCTGCGCCTCGTCCATGGCGCGGACGCGCGGTGCAATTTCCTGCTGGGCGAACCGGCGGACGGTGTCGCGCAGCATGACTTCTTCTTCGCTGAGGGAGGTCAGCGGGGCGACGGATTCGGCGGCAGGTGCAATCTCGGGCATTGGATCTACTTCTCCGAACCCGAGCCTAACCTGGCCGGATCACTTCGTGCTACTGCCGGGCTGGATCACTCTGTGCTGCTGCCGAGGCTCTTCCGGCGCGCGGCGGCAAACTCATCGCCAGGCTGCCAGCCGATGGTGCCCTTCCCAGTCATGGCTTCCCATCCGAGGATGAAGCCGAACTGAGCCATTTTGGCATTGCCGCGGAAATCCATCTCGGGTTTGTACTGATCCCATGGCTGATGGTAGCGGTGCTCGTTGTAGTCCTTTGCCTGCGCGACGCCCCAGGCTTCGTCGTGTCCGGCAAAGAGGGTTCCCTGCCCGATGGAGAAAGCGGGAACGCCGACGCGCGCGAAGCTGAAGTGGTCGGAGCGGTAGTAATGGCCGGCCATGGGGAATTGATCGGGCTGGATGGCGAGGTCGAAGGCCTTTGCTGTGCGCTCGACGACGGGATAGAAGGTGGTGCGCTCCGCACCGCTGACTTCGACGGCCAGGGGCACGCCGATGGGATTGAGCATGTCGTAGTTGAGGTCGAGCGCGATTTGTCCAGCAGGTACGGGCGGATGCATGCCGAGGTATTGCGAGCCCAGCAGGCCCTGCTCTTCCGCCGTGACGGAGGCGAGGAAGACGGTGTGAGGCGGATGGAGGGTGGACCAGGCGCGGGCAAGTTCGAGGAGGATGCCGCAGCCGGTGCCGTTATCGGCGGCGCCATTGTAGATATTGTCGACCTTTAAGATCGGGGTTGATGCCGAGGTGGTCGTAGTGGGCGGAGTAGATGACGGCCTGGTCGGGGCCGCTTTCCGTGCCGGGAACTTCCGCGATGACGTTGGGGGAATTGTAGTGGCGGACCTGGCTGGCGATGTGGGCCTTGAGGCGCACCGGTAATTCAACGGCGTGGAAGCCGCGCTTCCCTGCTGCGTCAATCTCCTGGTCAAGATTGAGGCCGGCGGCGGACATCAGCTTCTGCGCGACATCAAGCTGGATCCAGCTGGCGGCGCGGAGGGTGGCGGAAGGATCGCCCTCGAGGTACGACTTTTCGACCGACTGCGAATTGCGAACGACGTCCCAGCCGTAGCTGGCGAGGTCGGTGCGATGGATGATGAGGACGCCGACAGCGCCTTTGCGCGCGGCCTCTTCATATTTGTAGGTCCAGCGGCCGTAGTAGGTGAGGGCTTTGCCCTTGAAGAAGCTGGGATCGTCGGAGGGCGGCTCGTTGACGATGACCAGCAGGACCTTGCCTTTGACGTCGACTCCGGCGTAGTCGTCCCAGTGGTATTCGGGAGCGTCGATGCCGTAGCCAACGAAGACAATGGGCGTGTCGATGTCGGCGGATTGCTGACCGGTTTCGTCCTTGGTGACGACATCCTGAGCGTAGGTGAGCGGGATGGGCGCGCCGCTTTGCGGGACGAAGGAAAAGCTGGTCTGATCTTCGACGGTGTGAACGGCGTAGAGCGGGACGTTCTGGAAATAGGTGCCATTGTCGCCGGCGGGTTTCAGGCCGTCGAGCGCGAACTGGGTGGCAATGTATTCGGCAGCGATGTTGCCGCCGCGCACGCCAGGACCGCGACCTTCGAGGAGATCGCTCGCGAGAAAGCGCACATGGGCACGAATCTTTTCCGGATCGATGGAATCGGCTGCCTGCTGAACGGCTTTGGGAATGCCGGGCAGCGCGGGGACATCGGCCTGCTGAGCGAAGAGAGGCGCAGAGAGCAGGCAGGAAAGGGCGAGGCAGCGGGCAGAAGAATTCATTGGGCGATGGCTCGCGGCGGGGGCAGCGAAGCAGGCTCCTTCCATCAGGATTGCGTTTCGAATACAGCGGCGTCGAATTCGCGGGCAGCGTCGCGGGCGACCTCGTCGAAAGCAGCGGCAGGCCCGGCACCACTGTAGCCTGGCATGACCTTGAGCCTTTTGAGAATTTTGAGGGTCAGGCCGGTCAGGGGACGACCGTGAAGTTCGCGCACCGGAATCCAGGCGCGTTCGCCGGTTCTTTCCGCGAGCAGCTTTTGCTCGTTGGCGTTGAGGGCGTAGACGCTGACATAGTAATTCGTATTGGTGATGGAGTGACGGACGGTGAGGAGAAGCGCGTCCGCGATCTCGTGGCCGGCGCGGAGGCGAGGCAGTTCCCACAGGCCGGGCATCTGTGATGCATCGGCGGGACGCTGCTCGAGCAGGACTTCTGCCTTCGGCCACTGGCGGCGCTGCATCAGGACCAATGCCGTTTTTTCGCTGAGCATCTTTTTGGTGCGCGGAACCGTGTGTTCGCCGCGGGTAGCACACCCCTCGTGCAGAGGACAGCTGAGGCAGAGCGGAGAGCGAGGCAGGCAGACGGTAGCGCCGAGCTCCATCATGGCTTCGTTGTGATGGCCCGGACGATGTGGATCGACGAGTTCCTGGGCGCGACGGCGCAGCTGACCACTGCGCGCGGCGCCGGGGACGGGCTCATGGCCGAAGTAACGGGTGAGCACGCGTTCGACATTGCCATCGACAGCGGCAACTGGCTCACCGAAGGCGATGCTGGCCACAGCTGCCGCGGTGTAGACGCCAACGCCGGGCAGGCGGCTGAGGCCAGCGGCAGTGGAAGGGATTTGCCCGGCATGTTCGGCCATGACGGCGCGAGCTGACTCATGCAGAGCGCGGGCGCGGCGGTAATAGCCGAGGCCGCTCCATTGCGCGAGGACGTCAGGTTCGTCGGCTTCGGCAAGCGCAGCGAGCGTGGGGAATTTCTGCGTGAAGCGCGTGTAGTAATCGATCACCACGGCAACGCGCGTCTGCTGGAGCATGGTTTCCGACACCCAGATCGCGTAGGGATCGCGGGTCTGACGCCAGGGAAGGTCGCGGGCATTTTCATCGAACCAGCTGAGCAGCTTGCGACGGAAATCCGTCAGCCCGTGCTTGTGAGCCATTGGAGAATTGTACCGGGGTGGCGAGGATTGCAGGGGCAGGAGGATCGAGGAAGAAATTTTGCCTGGCTTCGCGTGCGATACCCTGAACAGTTGCCGCATGGAACTCAGGTCCTTTATTCGACGGCTGCCCAAGGCAGAACTGCATTTGCATCTGGAAGGCACTGTTACGCCGGAGACGCTGGCGGAGCTGAGCCAGCGACACGACGCTGCGCCGCTCGATCTGACCCAGGTGCGAGCGCTGTTTGAGTACACCGATTTCAGCGGATTTCTGATGGCCTTTAAAGCGATCACCGAGCATTTGCAAACGGCCGCGGATTACGAACTGGTGACATGGAGGATGCTGGAGCGGCTGGCACGCCAGGGCGTCGTGCATGCCGAGGTCTATGTGTCGGTGGGCGTGGTGTATTACTGGCGACGGTGCGAGTTCGAGCCGCTGTTCGCGGGCATGGAGCGAGCGCGGGGGCGGGCCGAGGTGGAGCTGGGAATCTCGGTGTACTGGATTTTCGATGCGGTGCGACACTTTGGGCCGGAAGAGGCAGCGCGGGTGTTTCGCAAAGCGGCAGAGCTGCGGCCGCAGTTCCCTTCCATCATCGGGATCGGGATTGGCGGCGATGAGCGGCGAACCGGGGCGGAGCCGTTTCGGGAGCTGTACGCAGAAGCGCGCGACGCGGGACTGCGGCTGACGGCGCATGCCGGAGAGACGGTGGGGCCGGAGGGAATCTGGGGCGCGATCAACGCGGGGGCCGAACGGCTGGGGCACGCGCTGTCGGCGATCTACGATGCGGAACTGATGGAGACGCTGGCCCAGCGGCAGATTCCGCTGGAAATCTGCGTGACGTCGAATGTGCGGACCGGCTGCTGCCTGCGCATGGAGGATCATCCGGTACGGCGGTATTTCGATGCGGGGCTGATGGTGACGCTGAACTCCGACGATCCGGCGCTGTTTGGGAGCGATCTGGAGGATGAGTACCGGCTGGCGGGGACGTGCTTCGGATTCACGGAGGAGCATCTGCGGGAGCTGGCGAGCAATTCCATTGAGGCAAGTTTTCTGCCGGCGGAGCGCAAAGTGACTCTGCTGCGGCGCATCGAATCCCTCGAATGAGGTATGGAAACCCTCAACCGTGC
Organism: uncultured Acidobacteriota bacterium; assembly: GCA_963825195.1. Classification (GTDB taxonomy): domain Bacteria; phylum Acidobacteriota; class Terriglobia; order Terriglobales; family Acidobacteriaceae; genus Palsa-343. The sequence goes on along the minus strand of CAWGSD010000001.1, from coordinate 416,180 downwards.
CGATGTAGAGTGCAGGAACCGTGGAGCCGCGTGTAACTGCGCTATGATGAACGCATGGCGCCCTGGGGAAAGCGCATGTTCCATTGCTGCAGGAAGAGGAAGACCGCCTTGGCCGCACTGACAAAATCCGAATCGATCTCGTCCTCAACCCGCGCGCTGCGCGCCGTGGGCTGGACCTCAGTGGCGGTGGGTGTGACCGCGCTGGGACTGTATGTGGGCCGCGAGCTGCGCCTGCGGTATAAGTTCAAGCGGCGCACGCCATCGGATTTCTTCTCTCATGCCGGCGAGGATTTCAACGGCGAGTTTGGGATGGGAATCTAGGTTTGATCTCTGCGATTGAAAGACAGCCTCAGGGGCTAACGCCCGTTCAATTCTGAACCGATACGGCACGGCTGAAGAGGCTGCGGAAAAGTCACTTTGAGGCCAAAAAGTCACTCCTCAGAGGCTAAAGCCCAACTTATTTTCGGTCACTTGCGGCACAGCTAAAGCTGTGCCCCTTCAAAAACAGCGAATTTTTCTGCTAGCTCTGAAGTCGTGCCCTGATACAAAGGGGAGCCGCGCTCATTTCCGCCATTTCCGATATCCTTCGTCCACCGATTCAATACGGATGTGGATGAGTGTGAATGGATATCAGGAATATGGCGAAAGCTCTCTTTGCTCTGTATCCCCTATGCCTGGAGACCGCCGGCAGCAGCGTGCTCCATCGTCTGCGACTGGCTCTGACGGCCGGCCTGGTATTCTTCACAGCCGCAGCATCGGGTCAGTCCTACATACAGCGCGATCGCACGCACCTTACCCTCGACGGCGCGACGTTTCGCTACAGCGGGCCGAATATCGAGTGGCTGGGACTGGAAGGTTATGGGCCGCATGATCCGACCGGACCGCGCTATCCCAGCCGGTTTGAGATCGATGATGTGTTTGCTACGGCCGCGGAGATGGGGGCGCGGGTGGTGCGTTCGCAGACCATGGGCGATACGGTCGGTTGCCCACGCTGCATCGAGCCGGAACAGGGCGTGTTCAATCCGGCGGCATTTCAGGCCTCCGACTACGCGATCGCGGTCGCGAAGAAGCGCGGCATGCGCCTCATCATTCCCCTGGTGGGGGACTGCGCAGCCTGCGCGGGAGGCGGCATCGGCCAGTACATGGCCTGGAACCATAAGCAGAACTTCCAGGACTTCTTCACCGATCCGGCCATGATCGCCGCGTACGAGGCGCATATCGATGCGGTGCTGAATCATCTCAACCCGCTCACCGGGCTTCGCTACCGCGACGATCCAACCATCATGGCGTGGGAGAACTGCAATATGTGCGGCCTGGTTGCTCTGCTCACCGGCGGCGGCAAGGAGGCGCTGGGTCAGGTGGCGGCGTGGTCGGAGACGATTGGTGAGCACATCAAGCAGGTGGACGCGAAGCACCTGTATCTGGACACCACGGGGATCTTCCACGCTTATCCGGCGGTGCTGGACAACTCCGCCACGGATCTGGTCACGTTCGAGTACTATCCGCACTGGGCTGCTCTGCTGGGGGGCGGCCATGCGCCTCCGCTGACGGCAGAGAGCTTCAGCGAGGATGCGGCCACGGTGACAGCACACGGCAAGGTTTTCATCGTGAACGAATTCGGCTGGGACGATACCAACTGGAAGACGACCGCCGATCTCCAGAAGGTGCTCGATACGCTGGCCAGGGATGCGAAAATCGCGGGGGATGATTTCTGGGCGCTCCAGGGGCATCTCGACAATTTCGGCTTCCAGCCGATCCCGGCCGATTCGAAAAGTATGCCGTTCGCCAGGGAGGGCGAGTGCGGGGAGTGGTGGGCTCTCTATTATCCCGGCATAAAGACGCTGGACATGACCGCCGAGGACATGGCTACGCGGGCTCAGCAGCTGCGCGCGCATGCGTTCGCGATGGCCGGGATTTCTATGCCCGTGCATGCCGTGCCTCCTCCGCCGGTGGTCACGTCGGTGGTGGTGGGTGGACTGGTGGCGTGGCGCGGATCGGCGGGAGCGGTTCGCTATTCCATCGAACGCTTCGATCCCGCTTCAAAACAATGGCAGGTGATTTGTGACCAGTGCGCTACCGACGCGGATGATCCGTGGGTTGATCCCCACCCGATTCTTTGGGGGGCCCAATATCGGGTGATTGCGTGGAATGCGGACGGTGTCCGCAGCGCTCCGTGAGACGCAGGATCAGCCTGTTCGACAGGGGGTTGGGCAAATGTTCCCGGCCTGAAGAGGTTGCGGGAAAAGTCGATTTGAGACTGAGAAACCGTCCCTCGGGGGCTAAAGCCCAATTTATTATCTGTCGCTTACGGCACAGCTAAAGCTGTGCCCCTTCAAAACAGCGAGGTTTTCCGCAAGGTGTGAAGGCGGGGCTTCTACCGCCGTCCCGCTGGCACGGGGCCATATTGTGCGAGGGACTCATTCACTGTTCAAAGCAGTGGCGTGGTGTCGGTAGAGGTTTGTGACATAACTCGCGCGAAGCAACCGCAGATCCTTCGACTGAGTTTGGCCGAATTCTCGGCCAAACTTGTCTCAGGATGACAGAAGTGGTTATGAAATGAGTGGTTATGAAATGAATTTCGGGGACGGGGCCTTAGTGGGTGCGGTCGACGAGGTAGCGGGCTACGGCTTTGAGGCCTTCGGCGGCTGAGCCGTATGGCTCGAGGACGGCGAAGGCTTCGGCGATGAGACGGGCTGCGTCGCGGCGCGAGGCTTCGATTCCGAAGACGGCGGGCCAGGTGGCCTTGTCGCTGGCTACATCTTTGCCGGCAGTCTTGCCGAGGTGCTCGGAATCCTGGGTCATGTCGAGGATGTCGTCGACGATCTGGAAGGCGAGGCCGGCTTTGGTGCCGAAGTCGATGAGGCGCCGGGCGTCTTCGGCGGTGGCTCCCGCATAGATGCCGCCGGCGACGATGCTGACGCGGATGAGGGCTCCGGTCTTGGCGCGATGGATGGCCTGGACCATTTCTGCGTTGGGTTTGGTGTGCTCGCCTTCGAGGTCGAGAACCTGGCCGCCGATCATGCCTTCCACGGTGCCGGTGGCTTCGGCGACGAGGCCGACGATCTTGATGGCGCGGTCAGGGGGACAAGGCATGGCGGCCAGTGTCTGGTAGGCGAGGGTCTGCAGGGCATCGCCGGCAAGGATGGCGATGGCTTCTCCGAAGGCTACGTGGCAGGTGGGCTTGCCGCGCCGGAGGTCGTCGTTGTCGAGCGCAGGCAGGTCGTCGTGGATAAGCGAGTAGGTGTGCAGCATTTCGATCGCTGCACCGAGGTCGGCAATGCCGCCGGGCAGGCCGGAACCGCCATGGGCGGCAGTGATGGTGCGGGCGGCTTCCACGGCGAGGACGGGGCGAAGGCGCTTACCGCCGGCGAAGACGCTGTGACGCATGGCGCCGTGGATGGAGGCGGGTGTCTGGGTGACGGGCGGCAGAAGGCGCTCGAGCGCGCGGTCAGTTTGCTCTACGCCTTCGCGCAGAATTGCCTGTACGTCGGCCTGCATGGCGATCATGGTATCGGAAGTGCTCGTGTCTTTCTTCTCTCTACAAGACCTATAGCCAGTGTAACGGCCAGCGCGGCCAGGGACAGGGAACGTCCAATCCACGCATCAGTAGTGGTAACCCAGCGAACGTCGATTTGGTTGCGGCCGGGGGTGAGGGGAACGACGACGAGGCCGTCGCCGCGGGTGGTGACGGCGGTCACCGGACTGCCATTGTGGGTGATCCGCCACGCAGGGTAATCCATGAGGCGCAGGACGGCATAGGCATTGCGCGCAATGGTCACGTCGGCGCTCATGCGCTCGGCGCTCCAGCGATTGATTTTAATTTGGGCAGGAACTTCGGCGGCGGGATCGGGCTGATAGTCGGGATTGTCCTCATTCTCCGTGCTCTCGGCGTCGGGAGCGGTGAGGACGCGCAGAGGCGGCAGTGCCTGCTGGATCTGGCCATTGTCGGCCGGCTCCGGGGTGTATTCGTCGGTGCCGGGAAAGCCTCCGTCGTGGAAGGTGGCAATCTGGGCGGAGATATTGTCGTCCTCATCGCATTCCTGCCAGAAATGGACTGCGGCGAGCGAGGAGATCCCGGCAGTGATGAGAAGAACGGCGACGGCGCGGAAGAGGCCTCTGCGAGCAGACCTGGGCCGACGGGACGATGGCGCGGACGTGGCGAGCGGGGACGGTGCGAGCGGGGACGGTGAGGGACTGAGCGCGAGGCCGGCGAGGGCGGCGACGATCATGCCGAGGACCAGCATCCAGCGCCAGGGGAACTGGAGGTATTCGAGCTTGGGAGCGAGGTGCCAGAGGAAGTCGCTCCAGCGAAACTGGAGGGCGGCGATGACGGCGGCGGCGATGACCAGCGGACTCCAGAGCCGACTACGCTGCCGGCTGGAGAGGGCGGCAGTCACGGCGGCGGCGATGATGAGGGCCAGGGCGATCCACGAAGCGGAGTCGAGGACCTGGTTGTGGTAGGCGGTGGCGAAGACTTCGTCGGAGGTGGGCGAGGGGCCGAAGACCTGCGCGGGGTGAAAGAGGAAGCTGTCTTCAACGCGCATAAGGGGACCGATGGCGCGATGGATTTGCACCCAGCGCTGTTCGCGGACGGCGGGAATGAGCCAGAAGGCAGCGAGCCCGAGGCCGAGGGGTACGGCGCAAAGAGAGCGGCGGATGAGGGCCCAGCTGCGCTGCTGGAGCGCGGCGACAATGACGAGTCCCGCAAGCAGATAGCAGCCCATGGTGGCGGCGGGTGCATTGGTGAGCCAGAGGGCGGCGATGCTCAGAGCCAGGGGAAGGACGGCGGCCTTGCGGCGCAGAGAGAAGAGCACGAGCAGCGGAAGCCAGGTGGCGGCGAGCAGTTCGGCGAGGGCTCCACGCTCGTAGACGACGAAGAGCATGTAGGGATTGGCGGCGTAGAGACAGGCGGCGAGGGTGGCGGCCTCACAGCTCATCCACTCGCGTGCCATGGCGCGGAGGCTGAGGGCGGCGCCCAGGAGGGCGAGGAAGGTGAAGGCGGCGGGGGTCCAGGTCCAGGGAACGATGGAGCCAAGGACCGCGCCGAGCATCCAGCTGAAGGGCGGATAGAAGACGAAGCGAGGCTCGCCGGCACCGTAGTTGGCCGATGCAGCCCAGTGTGGATAGAAGACGGCGTCATGCCAGGCGTGATGGACCTCGAGCCAGTTCTCGAGGTGGAAGTCGAAGTCCTGACCGCAGGAGGTGCCGCGCCACGCCATGGGAAGGACGGCGATGAGGACAACAGCGAGCAGCAGGGCCAGCTGCGCCCAGCGCGGGTTGGAGCTGCCGGGGCCGCGGGCGAGTGGAGGACTGCTGCTCACGGATTGAGCCGCAGCGTGTGGGTGGTCGCGGCGGCGACTGCCTGATCGGTGAAAGGAAGCGCAAAGGTGGTACCGCTGTACCAGTAAGGCCACTGATCGCGGTAGTACGCGCTGAGCGGGTCGCCGGATTCGCCCAAGACAATGTTCTCGGTTGCGCCGTCGATGTTGCTCCAGTCGATGGTGAAGCGCTGCGAGGGTCCGAAAGCGCGGCCTACCTGCTTGACGGTGGAAGTATCGCCGGACTGGGGCTGGGGGCCGGTTCCGGTCCAGCGCTTGAACCACGGGAGCAGGCCGAAGAGGGGATGCTCCACGTCCACGGGATGCACATAGCCGTAGCGCCACCGCCGGAGGTCGGCCGGGGCGCCGGCGCGCGCCAGCCCCTGGGCGACCATGTCGGCGAGGAAGTCGTCCCAGCTCGCGTATGGTTTGGGCAGCCAGGCAGGCGCCTGATTGGTGAGGATCTGCTCCCCGGCGAAGAGACTCTCATCCCAGTGATAGAGGCGCCAGTCATCGCCGAGCCTCGGGCGCAGGAGCATGGGGTAGAAGACCTGCTTGACGGCGGCGACGATGGCGGCGGGCGCGGAGTTCACGCCAACGACGCCATCCCAGGAGCGCAACAGGTCGGCGGCCTGACGGAGGTGGGCGTCGGCGTGACCAGCGTGATCGATGCCGTAGGCGAGGCGCTGCGCGATCTCCTGATCGAGTTCGGAGTAAACGTCGGTCTGGAGGGTGAGCATGTCCTGAGGAGTGAGCTTGTCCTTTGGTTCGAGCCATTTCCAGATGCGTTCGTTGCGGTAGGGGTCAGCCCAATCGAGGGTGAGCGGGGTGGGGTAGCCGTCGGGTGTGATGCGGGCGTTGGCGGTAGCGAGGAGGCCGCCGGGCGGATCGAAGGCGGAGGGCAGCTGATCGAAGGGGATAAAGCCCTGCCACTCATGCTGCTGGTCGGCAATGGGGACGCCGGAAAGGCCGCTGGGGCGCAGCGGAATGTCGCCGACGGCCTGGTAGCCGATGTGGCCCTGGTCATCGGCGTAGACGACATTTTGCGTGGGGCCCCACCAGGTGCGCAGCGCGTTGCGGAAATCGTTCCAGTTGGCCGCGCTGTTCATGGCCAGCAGCGGGAAGCCGGAGGCGCGGGGGTCGTAGACGCTCCATCTGAGAGCCAGGGTGCGGCGTTCGCCGGGGATTAGCGGGGTAATGACGACGCCGTGGCCGGTGCGGGCCACATCGACGGTGACGTCGCGAGAGCCACGGACAACGATGGTTTCGCGATCATGCTCGATGGGGTGCCAGGTCCCGTCAAGCGCCTGGTACTGGTCCTGGCCGTTGATGTGCTCGACGTAGATGTCCTGGGTGTCGCCGTAGAGCGCGGTAAACCCCCAGGCGATGTGCTCGTTATGGCCGGCAACCACGAAGGGAAGGCCGGGGATAGTGACGCCAGCGGCGTGGAAGCCGGGAGCCTTGAGGCCGTTCATGTACCAGATGTTGGGAATCTGATGCGGCAGGTGCATGTCGTTGGAGAGCATGGGCTGGCCGCTGGCGGTGCGGGAGCCGGAGACGACCCACTGATTCGACCCTGATGCGCAGCCGAGGCAGTCGGCGGGCGTGCCGGTGAGGTCGCGCAGATGGAGCAGATCGTCGTTGAGGATGCCGGTCTGGGACTCGTCGAGAGGGACGTCGGGGATGTTCTGCTGGGGCGCGGTGAGGGGGGGCTCGGTGGAAATGGGGGGATGGTCGCGCCAGGAGCCGGTGGGATAGAGGTCAGCGGCGAGAGTGGGGCCGAGGCGCGCGGTGATGCGCTCGCGGTCCAGTTTGTCGGGCCAGTGCTCGTCGAGCATCTGCACCATGCTCATGGCAACCAGCATGGAATCGACCGGCTGCCAGGGTTTCGGCACGTACATCAGCAGGCGGAACTCGGCGGGGAGATGATCCTGATGGGAACCGATGAAGGCGTTGACGCCGCGCGCGTAGTCTTCGAAATAGCGGCGGTCGCGCTCGTCAAGGCTGGCGGTAAGGCGTTCGGCGGTGGCGCGCATGGCGAGGATGCGCTGCATGCGGTCGTGCTCCACGAGGCGGGAGCCGAGGATTTCCGCGGCATCGCCGGCGGCCACGCGGCGGGCCATATCCATCTCCCACAGGCGGTCCTGCGCAGTGACGTAACCCTGAGCGAAGAGGAGGTCGTCGAGGTTGGCGGCTTCGATGTGGGGCACGCCGTGCTGGTCGCGGCGCACGGTAACGGGCGCGCCGACGCCGGAGACGGTAACGGATCCGTCGAGCTGCGGCAGGGATGCGCGCATCGCGTGTTTGAGCCATGCTGCGCCGCCAACGATGGCGCCAGCCACAATCAATAACCCGAGCAGGAGCAGGAACGACAGAACACGCAGCACCGGATGCCTGCGCTCCTCCTCAATTTCCACGCTACGTCCGAGAGTCATCCGAGCATCATTGTCTCAGACCAGGAGGGGGCAAGCCGGTGCTGCGCAGGGTCTCTTACATGGAGCCGGAGTGGGGACGGCTGGCGGGGGGAACGATGCCGTTCATGCGGAGATATTCGACCATCTGGCCGTAGTGATCCATGGAGTGGGCCATGGCAAACGCGGTCATGGTGACGCGCGTCATTTTATGCTGCGAAGGGCCGGGCATAGCGGTGAAGGCGTTCTCCGGCGTGATGGTGTTGATGGCCTGATGCGCGTAGGCGTAGGAGTCGCGCAGGGCCTTCATGATCTCGTCTTTGGTCTTCAGGTTGTCGATGGTTTTGGGATCGATGGCACCGGGGCCACCCCAGGAAGCGAAGAATTCATAATTGGCCTGGGCCAGATGTTTGACCTGGGAACCGAAGCTGCGCACGCCGGTGAAGAGGCCCATGGTGGGGGGCGGGGCGAAGTCGTATTTATCGGCGGGCATGGCGTCGGCGGCGCCGGTGACCTGGTGTTCCATCATGGTGAAGAGCGCGTTGAGCGAATCGGCAGGAGCGATTTGCGCCGCGGACGTGGAGGCCTGGGCGGCGACGGGGCGCTCGGTTCCCTGCGCATAGACAAACGCCGGCCCGGCCAGCGCGAGACACAATCCCAAAGACATAAACCCGCGTACATGCATAGTGAATCTCCCTGGTGCAGCTCCTGGCTGCGCAGCAAGGCTACCAGATCACCGGAACAGGAGAATGAGAGAGTGACGGAATGCTCAGGAGAGAAGTGAATCGCAGGGGGTGTGATCGCCAATCCAGAACCACACATATCCGTGAGACTGACGAACGGCGAGGGCGCGATAGCTCAGGGTGACTCGAACGGACCACAGCTCGCACCCGCGCAGTTCTCCGACCTTTTTAAAGGCAAGAGACGGATGCTGCGGATTCGCTTTCAGAAGCTCGAATTGCTTATCGGCGCTTCTGGATTTCGCCGGGCAGCTGCTGATAGCTCCGCCCAAAGGCAGGGGTCGCGTGATGCAATATCGCCGCTACAACGGCTCCGTTCTGCCGAGGCGATCCTCTTCGAGGGCCTGGTCGATGGCGTGATCCAGGCGGCCTGCGGCTCATACAGCACCTCGTTTTTAGTGTACTTCGGGCGACATTAACCCTGCTCATAGAATGGGAGCATGGAACGGCTGGTCTCGCGGGCGGATCTGGAGTCTTTGCTGGAGACCCTGGAGAGCAGGATCGCGGAACCGCGGGCGGGTGTGTTCGGGCCTGGGTCGGTGATGTGGAAGGTCAGCCGCGAATCGGCTCTGTTTCTGGGCTCGGGACGGGCGGCGCTGATGCAGCTGGCGCATCCATGGGTGGCCGCGGCGATTGCCGAGCACTCGACGGTGATGGGCGATCCGATTGCGCGCTTTCACAATACGTTCCGCATTGTCTTCACCATGATTTTTGGCTCGCGGGAGCAGGCGTTTGCGGCGGCGCGGCATCTGCATACGCTGCATACGGGGATTCGCGGTGAGCTGCCAGCGGGGGTGTCGGGGTGGGAGAGTGGCACGCGCTATGAGGCGAACGCGATCGACGCACTGCGCTGGGTGTATGCCACGCTGATCGAAGGGGCGGTGCTGGCGTACCGGTGTGTTCTGCCGCTCGACGATGCCGAGCGCGAGCAGTACTACCAGGAGAGCAGGACGCTGGCCGCGCTGTTTGGCTTGCCGTCGGCGGCGCTGCCGGAGGACTGGGCGGCGTTCGCGGGCTACATCGGGAAGATGGTCGCTTCGGACGAACTGGGTGTTGATGCGGTGGCGCGCCGGATGGGGCAGAACATTCTGGTCGGAGCCGGATCGTGGATTCATCCTCCGCGCTGGTACGGAGCCCTGACCGCTGAGTGGTTGCCGCCGCGGTTCCGGGAGGAATTTGCGCTGGCAGAGGACGAACCCGCGGTGGCGCGGGCGCAATGGTGGCTGTCGCGGGTATACCGCATCTTGCCGGATGCGGTGCGGTTTGTGGGGCCGTATCGGGAGGCGGTTGCGCGGCTGCGGGGGCAGCCGCCGGGCAGGCTGGCGCAGGAGAATAACCGCTTCTGGATCGGGCAGCGGGCGATGCCGTTCAACGACTGAAACGGCAGGGTTTGCGGGCGTCGTACAACACCGCCGACGGACTGCCCATCCTAAGGGAGTTCCTGCAGGCGGGAGTTCCCGCAAGCAGGAACCGAGGAAAAAACATGCGAAAAACGATGCTGGCCGTGATGGCCTCTGCGGTGCTTGGACTCACGCAACTGACGGCGTTGAACGCGCGGGCGCAGGAACCGCCCCCGCCTCCGCCACCGGGCTATGGACACGAATCCTGGTCGGTGGTGCCCCCGGAACTGCGCGGTGCGGAGCGGAAGGGATTCTTCGACGGCGTGGAAGGGGCGCGCAAGGACTATCAGAACCACCGCATGCCCGATGTGGACAACCGGGACGAGTACCGTCATCCGCCGGTGCACGGGGACGAGCGCGAGGCGTATCGGCGGGGCTTCCGCCATGGTTACGCAGTGGGCGTCAACAACCTGATGCATCCGGACCGGCCCTACCCCGGGGCCTAGGAGTTTGTTGAAAAACGCCCGCGCATGATCAAACTGGAAAATCGGATCGCGCCAGAATGCCCGTAGAACGGCTTGAATGACCTCGGTGAGGGTTTAGGTACCCTGAATTCGACTCTGTTCGACCGTCCAAATCTGTTTTTCAACAAACTCCTAGAGGCTGTTATTAACTTTCCCGCGACCGGCGCTGGGAGCCCATTTTGCTCAGTTCGAGGAGCGAGGAGTGACAGATACCGGGTGTATCTTAGCGACGAGCGACGACGAAATGGGGAAAATGGGCCCCAGCCCGAGGGGTTGCGGGGCAAATCGGGCCATACTTCATTCTCGCCTTCGACAGTGGACCCGCCACAGCCTTCGGGCTCGGCTTCGTCTGGCCCGATTTTCCCTCGCAACGCCGGCCGCGCGAAAGTTAATAACAGCCTCTAGAACCGGACCAAAGTCAGAGAGAGAGAGGAATGCCGTGGCAGCGGGTAGGACCGCTGCCACGGCGTCTTTCCTCCGAAAAAAGCTTTGGGATGTCAATAACCCATTGTCAATAACCCGGAAGTGCAATTAATCTGCTCGTTACCCTCCCCCGGTACAGCCGTGCCATTTGGCGCGTGGCGGCGCCGATCCGGGAGGTCCGATGCCAAGCCGTCTGTTGCCCAGTCTCTCCGTACTGGTGTTGCTGTTCGCGGTGCACGCGCAGGCGCAGCAGGCGATGCTGATGGACGCCCCCCGGCCGAGCGAAAGCAGCTCATCGATTGCGCTGGACCGGAATGCGCTAAACCGGAATGCGTCAAACCAGGATGCGCTGAGCCAGAACAATGGATTCGTGACTGTGGGGCCGGCGATGCTGGCTTTTGCAGTGGCGCCGGCGGCGCAGGCGAAGGCACGGTCTCCACGGCTCAACTGGCTGGACTGGAGCGGCATCGGTGCAGCGGCCGCACTGCGTGTGCTGGACTACACCAGCACCGAAAAGGCCCTGGCCTACCCGCAGTATTTCCATGAAGACATCCTGCCCACCGCGCTGGTGAAAAACAAGCCGGGATTTGCTGCCTTTCAGGCCGGCACCGTGGCCCTGAACTTTGAAGCCTATCGGGTGCTTGTGAAACATCACCGGCGGCCGCTGGCGCTGATGTCGCAGTCGCTCTATGTCGGAGCGATGTCGTATCAGGTGGGCAGCAATTATCAGCTGCTGGGGACTGTCCCGGGGCGGTAGAGGCCGAGGCTTGTATCGGCATTGAGCAGCTGGCCCGTCTGGTGTTTTCCGACCGCTGTGCTGCTGGCGCGGACCTGGTTCAGGGTGACGCTGCTGCGCGCAGAACCGGAAGTTCTCGCCGGGGATGGTTTGGAAAACCAGAAGCGAGAGCGATAGACGAAATATTCTCGGGGTTGCCTTCGGCTTCGCTCAGGCCAGGCTTTCGACTTCGCGATGCGCTCCGGTCAGGATGACGGGGCGTGGTGGTTTCATGGAGAAGACCCAGATCTGATTTGCCCGATGGACACTGATACCGCTCAGATGCCGTCCACGATGGTTCCCTGGTGGTAGACGATCTTCCAGCCCTCTGCGGTGCGCTCCCAGATGGTCGCGCGGCGGGTGTAGCGCTCGCGGTCCTGGATGAGGTTGTAAGTGAGCAGGTAGACGTTCTCGCTAAGCCGGCGGCAGCGGAAGTCGCCGGCTTCGAGAATGGGCTCGTCGTGCGGCCCCGCGTACAATTTGGCCATCTCGTCCAGGACGAAGTCGCGTTTGTAGATGCGGCCGGACGCGCCGACCTCCCAATAGTCGATGGCGGTCATGCGTTCGAAATCGGCGCGGGTGGTGCCCAGTTCGGGGCGGTGGAAGATCGGCTCTCTGGCTTTGAGTTGCTGGAGGACTTCGGCTAATTCCTTATCGTTGGCCCGTTGCATGTCCTGACTTCTGTCTTTGGTGGATGCAAATCAGAGTACAGGGAAACGCGGCTTTTGCGGAGGAACGAACGCGCGGTGTTTCAAATTGAGATTCCAGACGCGGCGGCTCGCGGCGCTGGACCGCCGGCGCGCCAATCGCCGCCACAGCAGATCGTGGTTGACAGGCGCGGCGGGCAGGCTCTAGGCTGAGAAAGATGAACGGCTACTCGTCAACCCGCATGTGTCTGTGCTGCTGCTGTCGCTGCCGCACCGTGCGGGTGTATGTCTGAGAGAGCCGAAGCGAAAAGTTTCGAGAGTCGATCAGAACCCACCCGCAGCCGGGTGGGTTTTCATTTGAGCAGAAGTTTCAGTGAAACGCCGAGGAGGTAAGGATCCATGTCGCTCCGCATTAACGATATTGCCCCGGATTTTACGGCCGAGACTACGCAGGGAGTGATTCGCTTCCACGAGTGGATCGGCGATAACTGGGCGGTGTTCTTCTCGCACCCCAAGGATTTCACGCCGGTCTGCACGACAGAGCTGGGCGCGGTCGCCAGCCTCGAAAAGCAGTTTGCTTCACGCGGGGCTAAGGTGATCGGCCTCAGCGTCGATCCTGTGACCAGCCACAGCAAATGGGCTTCCGATATTCAGGACGTGGGCGGCCATGCCGTCAACTATCCACTGATCGGGGACCCGGAGCTGAAGATCGCGAAGCTCTACGACATGCTGGCGGCCGATGCAGGCGACAGCTGCGAGGGCCGCACGCCTGCGCTGAATGCACCGGTGCGGACGGTGTTCGTGATCGGGCCGGACAAGCGGATTAAGCTGACGCTGGCGTATCCGATGACCACGGGGCGGAATTTCGATGAGATCCTGCGGGTGCTCGACTCGATCCAGCTGACGGCGAAGCATCCGGTGTCGACGCCGGCGAACTGGAAACAGGGCGAGGACATTATTATTGCCGGGTCGGTTTCAAACGAAGAAGCGGCGCAGCGGTTCCCCGGCTTCAAGATGGTGAAACCTTATCTGCGCACGGCTGCCCAGCCGCAGTAAGATAAGCTGCGGCCGCTCCCCGGCTGCAGCCTGGAAGTTTCCGCCGCGCAGAGCAGGGCCTGCGTAGTGCGGCGGACGATGAGCACCGGTGGCGAAGTGGCTAACGCGCTGGTCTGCAAAACCAGTATTCGCCGGTTCAATTCCGGCCCGGTGCTCCAAGATTCCTGCCTTTGCGGCCCGCTCCCGGGTCGAGTTCCCTTTTCTATTCGGCCTTGGTTTCCTTCGCCTCCGCGGGTTTCGCGAAGGGCGGCTGGTCGTATTTGTAGAGCGCGTTGAAGAAGAATTTGTAGGTGCCGTGGGACTGGGCGCGCCACTGCGGTTTGAATCCGTAGAGAAAAATGCGGCCGCTGCCATAGGGAACCTCAAGGGCGGCAACCTTGTCTTCGATGGCTTCGGGGTGGAGGAGCAGACCGCTTTCGAGCGGGTTGCTGTCTTTGGGGTAGCGGGCGAGGATGGCGCCGTGGAAGTCTTTCTGCGTGGTGAATGCGGGGCCGCGTTCGAACATCACGACCGGCTCGCTGGGCAGGCCCCAGATAACGGGGCGGCTGGCGGTGGGCAACTCGACGCGGAGCAGCGCACCGGAGCAGAAGAACTTGTCGCTCTTCACACCTTCAAGAACATTCGTAACGGGCAAGGAAAGCAGCGGGACCAGGGTCGCGGCGGTTTCGTTGAAGGCGATGAGCGTGCCGCCCTGACGAACGAAGTCGCGCAGGTTGTCGATACCCTCTTCGCCGAGGCCGCCGGCGTATTGCCCGGGAACAATGCCGGGGTGAAAGCCTTCGAGCAACTGCTCCTTGCGCATATCGGGCAGGATGAGGACGTCGACGCGGTCGCGCAGGCCGCCGGAGCGCATGTCGGCGTTGTAGAGGCTGATGGGCGCATAGCCGTACTGCTCGAGGATCCAGCGGGTCCAGCCTTCGTCGATGGAGGAGTCCCAGGGGCGGTAGAGTCCTACGCGCGCCTTGTGGATGGCGATGGTGTGCTCCGGGGACTTATCGATGGCCATCACGGAGATGCCGTATTTCTTCGTTAAGTCTGCCACGGTGTTGCGGCCGATGCCGCTGAGAACGATGGCTCCCTGCTCCGGACCTTCGGAGGTTTTGACTTCGTCCTGAGCGAAGGCGACGGAACCGCCGGCGGCGAGCACGTCGTTGATGACGCGGAAGCTGGCGTTGGGCTTGTGGCTGAGGATGAAGGCGACGCCACTTCCCTGCACTTCGGCGGATGGCGGGTCGAGATCGGTGACGGCCTTGAGGTGGGAGAGCTGGTCGGGGGTGAGCGGGTCGGTGACGGGATCGACGCGGACGCCCATCTGCAGCGGGAGGGTCCAGCCGGTGACGTCGTAGGGCAGGTCGATGGGCTTGGAGCTTTCGGTGAACAGGGCGGCAGGATAGCGCTGCACCTCGAAGAGCTCTTTGGCCATGGAGGAGAAGGGCTGGTTCATGAGAATAACCCAGGAACCGGCGGGATAGTCGCGACCGTTGGCGCGGAAGCCGGTCTGCGATTCGCGAATCTCGATGCCGTTTGCCTGCATGATGTGCGCGAGGAGCTGGCCCTCGGGTGCGTCAGACTGGACGCTGGGGATGACATAGGCGAAGGGCGGCTCGTGTGTGAAGCGGCGGATGTTGTCGCGGGCCGCCTGGTAGCGGTTGTAGAGGAGGGTTTCACGGTAGCGCGCGGCGGTGTCGAGGACGGACATAGAGCCGGCGACCATGTAATCGACCGCATCTTTGAGTCGCCACCAGCCGCCCTGCCAGGGCGTGGTGTACATGGTGAGTGCCTTCAGGTCCTGCATGTCTTTGGGGAACTCATCGACGGTGTAGAAGCGGGGCGTGGCGTAACGGTAGAGCGCGGTTTCCGTGAAGAAGGAAATCTCGTTGCGGAAGGAACCGGCGTAATCGACGAAGCCGGGATACCAGTTATCGAAGCGGGATTCGCTGATGGCGCCGGGCATCTGGTGGGCATCGAGGTAGGCGGTCATGTTGGTGCCGATGACGTTGAACCAACTGCGGACGTAGGGGCTGATGTTGGAGGAGATGGGGTCGGAAAAGGGCGGAATCCAGATGCGCGCGGGCATGGGCGCGGTCTGATGCTGGCAGTAGAAGATGACGGGCGCGTAGTCGATCTCGGTCTTCGTGACCACCTGCGACTCTTTCATGTTGAGCATGTAGCCGTCGCGGTTATTGTCGTGGCCCACGTAGTCCTGAAAGAGCCAGGGCATAGGGCTGACTTCGAATTGCGTGCCGCGGTTTTTGCGATACCAGGAGACGACCATGTCCTGGCCGTCGGGATTGAGGGTGGGCCAGAGCAGCAGGATGACGTTGTCGAGAATGTTGTCGATCTCGGGATCGTTCTGCGTCGAGGCCAGCTTCCAGGCGAGCGCAATGGAATGCTGAGGGCCGGCGACTTCGCTGGCGTGGAGGCCGCCATCGATGTGGACGATGACTTTGGAGGAGCGGGCCAGGGCGAGGGCCTGCGCGTCATCGAGATCCTGGGCCGTGGCCAGGCGGCGGGCGGTGGCCTTGTATTCGTCGAGACGGGCGAGGTTCTGCGGCGAGGAGATCACGGCGACTTCGATGTCGCGGCCTTCAGTGGTCTTGCCCACGGTGAACATCTTCACGCGGTCGGAGTGGGCGGCCAGTTCGTGGAAGTAGCTGATCTCTTCTTCGTAGTTGGCGAGGTAGTAGTCGTCGCCGGGGGTGTGGCCGAGTACGGAGGCCGGCGTAGGGGCCTGCGCGGGCGCGGCGGGGCGGACGAGGGCAAGGCCGGCGACAACGAGGACGGAGATGAGCAGA
This sequence comes from uncultured Acidobacteriota bacterium, assembly GCA_963825195.1. Lineage (GTDB taxonomy): Bacteria > Acidobacteriota > Terriglobia > Terriglobales > Acidobacteriaceae > Palsa-343. The sequence goes on along the minus strand of CAWGSD010000001.1, from coordinate 400,151 downwards.
AATCGACGAGTGCTCCGTGATGGCATGAGTTCCCTTCCGGAAGATTGGCGATGGCGTGGGCCGATTTGAAATGAAGCAGTAGTGTAATCAGGAGTGATCGCGGCGTGCATCAGCGTGTCGATCGGCGCGAGGATGGCCAGCCGCAGAGCCGGGTTTGAGTTGCGAGTGGCCGGGCGCAAAAGAAACGGCGCCGGAGATGGAGACTCCGGCGCCGCGATGCTCATTCGGTTAGAAATCGTAGCGCAGCGAGAACTGCATACGGCGCGGGGTGGTCAGCAGCGCGTCGGCGATGCCGAGGTTACCGCCGGTCAATCCCGAACCGATGGAGTTGGGATCGAAGCGGACGGTGTTGGTGACGTTGTAGGTCTCCCAGGCGAACTTAAGAGCGCCCTGATCTCCCAGGACGTTGAGGGCCCAGGATTTTGCGAGGCCGGCATCGATATCGAAGTAGCCGTCGCCGCGGAAGTTATTGGCTTCGCCGGCCTCGCCGGGATAAGGCAGCCGAACCGGACCGCCGGTGGTCACGCCGGAATTGATCGCACCAGCATTGTCGAAGAACTGCGGATTCATGGATGAATCGAAGTGACGCCGCATCTTCACTGGTCCGGTCACGACCCCGTAACTTTCCTGCTGCCAGTTGGTGGTGAATCCAGGCTCGAAGAGGCTGAAGGGCAGGCCGCTGGTGGTGCGGTTGATGCCGGATAACTGCCAGCCGCCGACCAGGGCATTGGTCAATCCATTCGCATCCTTCAGGAACGCCCCATTCCGACCGAAGGGCAGCTGATAAACGCCATCGACGGTGAGCAGATGCTTCGTGTCGAAGGCGGACACCGCACGATTGAGATAGGGCTTCCACGTATTCAGGATTCCGGGACTGATGTTGAGGCTGGTGGTGAACTCGCTGCTGCGTTCAGCGTCGGAGCCCATGTCGATGGAGCGGGAGAAGGTATAGCTGACGTCGAACTCCAGCCCATGACCGGTGGGATGGCGCAGAGTAACCTGCCCGGAGTTGTAATAGCTGGAGCCCATGGTCGATAAGGCATAGAGCGAGGAGAACTGGCCCTGCCAGAAATGAGGCTGCCAGTTGGCGGGGGCGGGGTAGAAGCCAAAGCCGGAAGGCGGGCCATAGAAGTCGAGGTCGGAGAGAGAGGTAGTCGCTCCCAGGGTAGAGCGATAAGGAGCCCACTCGTTGTTGAAGATGGCCTGGGTTGCACTCTCGCCGCTGTAGTCGAAGTTGGCCATCCAGGGAAAGACATCTTCGAAATACTGAATAGACTGAATGGTCTGGGTGTTACCAATCACGTAGCCATTGTTGTCGTAAATGCAGTGGCAACTCCCGGCGTTCTGGTCGACGACCTTGCTCAGCTTGCTGCCTGCGCTGAAGTAGTCGCCGCCTCCCTGGGGATCGACGAAGTCAACCGGCTCGGCTAAGTCGAGACTCTGCAGAAGGTGACGTCCGAGGGTTCCCACGTAGTCTGTTTCGAGCGTGAAGCCCTTCGGGAACTGGTGCTGCACAGACAGGTTGAAGGCCTCGGTATAGGGGGTTTTGAGGCGGCTGTCCAGGCCCCAGGTGATGGCGAAGCCGTCGACGGCTCCCGTCGGCGGCGAAAAGGGATAACTCTGCGGAGAGGCAAAGGTCTCGTTGCTGAAGGGCAGAGAGGTACGCGATGTATAGCGCGGCGAGCTTTCGGAGTCATAAGTGGCGGCGGGATCAGTGACTGCGCCGCTCAAGCCGAACGCCCCGTTCTGATCGAACGTGTTGACCAGGCCTTCACCATAGTGGTCGTAGTAGATTCCGGCGCCGAGGCGGATGGTGGTATTGGCGGTGGGCGCATAGGCAATGGCGATGCGCGGAGCGATGTTATCTTTGGATTTCGGCCAGAAGCCGGGCTTGTGATAGAAGGGGCCGGTCGGCGAGAAGGTGAGCTGCGGCTCGTAGATCTGGCCCTGCTGAGCCGCCGCCTCGCGTTGCTGGAACCAGGTGTGGGTGTCGATGGTGGGAGTTACCTGCTGTCCGCTTGTCTCCCACGGAGTCTGCAGCATGGTGTGCCGGATGCCGAAGGTGATGGTGAGGGTGGGCGCCGGCTTCCATGCATCCTGCAGATAGTACTCATACTCATTGGCCTTAAAGTGACGCGTGACATAGTCGCCGTCGGCCAATAAGTTACCTACGCCGCCGCTGGTAAGAAGATAGTTATATTGGTCGGTAACCGATGGAATCGTCCCGACAAGATTGGCATAGGCAATTGTGTAGGAATTACCGAAGCCGCTGTCTACCGGCAGGCCGGTTATGGTGGAAGGATCGGGAGGGTTGCCGCCCAGCCAGTATGGATTGGAACTGGCGTTATTGAAGGAGTTCGCATTGCTGATGCGGTTCTGGTGAACCAGGCGCCAGTTCACGCCGAACTGGAAGTCATGCTTGCCCTTGTTCCAGTTCAGGTTGTCGACGATGTTGTTGACCGGCACCCAGGCGATGGTGCTGCGGGTCTCGGCGGTGGCCGTGGACATGAAACGGAAGTCCACATAGTCGCCGGAGCCGACGCCGCGGCTGCTGTTGCCCTGGCGGATGTAACCGTACCGGATATCGTTGACGAGGTTGGGTGAGATCGACCAGGTATCGCCGGCGATGATGCCTTTGGTGTTGTCTACATAGTAGGAAGACGGTCCCTGCCCGGGAAATTGCTCGGTGCCGATGGTCGTATCCTTCTGCAGGTTTGCGCGCACAAAGATATGGTGCTTATCGTTTGGCGTGAAGTCGATTCTGCCGATGGTGGTGTTCAGCGTGACGGGATTGGGCGAAGCGAAGGTAAAGGAGCCGGTATTGAGGCCATCGCCGGTGGTGCTGCCGTTAGCGGCGGGCATCGAATTGAAATAGGCCAGGGCGTATGGATCCGGACCCGGGCCATTCGGATATTGGGCGCTCTCGCATCCTCCTTCCGACACGCAGCCTGCATCCAGCTGCATCACCTGGCTGGGCGTCAGCGTCACGTTGGTAAGGCTGCCGTTGGCTGCATCACCCTGATAGGAAAGATAGCCGGCCTGGTAAGCCTTGGTTGCGACCGTCTCGGTCACTTCGGTATCTTCCGCCTGACGGGTTCCTTCGTAGTTGCCAAAGAAGAAGAGCTTGTCTTTTTTAATGGGGCCGCCCACGGCGACGCCGAAGATGTTGCGGATGAGCTTGGGCGGAGTGTTGGGCTGGCCGCTGTTCAACTCCGCCTGCTCGTTGAAGAAATTGTTGGCTACGGTCAGCGTGGGGCGGTTGTACTCGTACGCCCCTCCATGAAACTGATTGGAGCCGGACTTGGTGACGAGATTGACCTGCGCGCCGGCGGAACGGCCCTGATCGGAATTGGCGTTGGCGGTGGTTACGCGAAACTCTTCGACGGAATCCTGGGTTTCGCGCAGGACGCCGGTGAAGGCGTAGCCGTAGACCTGGTCGTTGTCGTCGATGCCGTCGAGGGTGACGTTGCCCTGATCGGAACGCACGCCGTTGACAGCGCCGCTGCGGCTGTCGCCGGTGGGATTGGAGGGCGAAGCGCCCATGGTGGGCAGGAAGAGCACACCCGGCTGGAGCGAGAGCAGATCGGGCACGTTGCGGGTTTCGCTGGGCAGCGCCTGAATGAGCGCGTTATTCACGGAGTTCCCCAGCGAGGCATCGGTGGTGTTCAGGGTCTGCGCTTCGGCGCTGACGTTCACCACCTGGGAGACGGCCTGCACCGTCATGGTGAAGTCGACAGTGGCGGGCTGATTCACCAGCAGCTCGGCGAATTTGGTCTGCTCGCCAAAGCCAGTGGCGGTGGCTTTGATGTTGTATTTGGCTGGAGGAATCTGAACGAACGTGTACTCGCCAGCGGCGTTGGAGGTGGCGTTCAACTGTTGGCCGGTGGCATTGTTGGTGAGCGTAATAGTCGCGCCGGGAACCACGGCGCCGCTGGGGTCTTTAATGAGGCCGCGGAGCGATGTGGAGGCGACCTGGGCTGCGATAGATCCTGTGAAGGCGAGCGACAACACGAATGCGGCGGCTGCAAACCAGCGTTTGGTCACTTGTTCCCCCGAAAGATATGGCTTGGCCAGGTGTATCCCGGCTTGTTTTTGGTCTGAGGAGAGCGCTTTCTATCCGTTCGAGCTTTTCATTGTGAGCCCAAATGAATACAAAATTCAAGCCACATCAAAAAATCCGGAGGGAAGAGTGGGCAGCATAAAGAAAATTTCTGGCGGTTATCACGGATCAACGCACAGGCTTACTGCTGTAATCTGCTGCACGGATTCCACATCGCAGATCCCGACCACGGCACGGAGAGCACCCGAGAGCGTGTAACATTCTCCTTTCCTTTTTTGGAGATCATCCGGAAGACAATCAACAAGACAATCAAGCGGCCGCTGCTTGGCGAATGGAGAATCGATGAAAGGGCTGTTGGCGATCGTACTGGCAGTGGCAAGTGTGCGTGGCTATGCCGCGGATCAGAAGTTATCGGTGCACTGGGAAGAGCTGACGGGGCCGGACTTCATTACCGCGATACATGACGCTCAGGGAGTCTGCGTGCTGCCGTTTGGGATTCTGGAGAAGCACGGGCCGCATCTGCCGATCGGGACGGATCTGATCAACGCGCGCTGGGTGTCAGAGAAGGCCGCGCAACAGGAGTATGCGGTGGTCTTCCCTGCTTACTATTTCGGCCAGATCGCGGAGGCGCGGCATCAGCCGGGAACGATTTCGTACAGCTGGAAGATGCAGCTGGAGCTGCTGCAGGAGACGACCGATGAGATGGCGAGGAACGGCTGCAAAAAGATCGTCATCGTGAACGGACATGGAGGAAATGAGAGCCTGCTTCCCTTCTTCGCGCAGGCACAGCTGGAGAGCTATCACGATTACGTGGTGTATGTGTACTGGTGGAACGCCGGCAATACGCCGGGCCGCCCGAAGCTGCACTCCTCGACCGATATGCATGCAGGCGAGTCGGAGACCGCGCACACCATGGTGACGCGACCGGACCTGGTCCACCAGGATCGCGCCGGAGAAGAGTCGGGGGCCGATCTGCATCGGCTGCATTTGCCGCCGGGAACGTATACGGGCATCTGGTGGTACGCGCGCTTTCCCAATCACTACTCGGGCAACGGCGCGGACGCGACGAAGGAACTCGGCGAATTCGACATGAAGGCGTGGACCGATGCGGTTGCGGGGGTGATTCGCGCGGTGAAGGCCGATGACGAGAGCCTGAAGCTGCAGGAGGAGTTTTATCGGGAAGCGAAGGACCCGCTGGCTACGAATCAGTAGAGGGGGCGCGGAAATTCCGACCTTTCGCCACGGTGCCGATGGGGTTCGATAAAAGCAGGTCCCTCCGCTCCGCTTGGGTCGGGATGACAAGACGCAGTAGAGGGGCGCGGAGGATTCCGCGCCCCTCGCTGACTTACAGGATCGACTGAATGACCGGGGCGATGGCTTTGTGGAGCTGATCGAGATCGCGGCCATCGGCCTTGATGTTCTCGAAGAGGTGCCACTCCTCGGTGAAGGTGAGCGATTCGCCGGGCCAGAGCACCTGACGCGGCCCCATCAGCTCCACTTCCATGAAGCCGCCTTCGACATAAAGTTCAGTGTTGACGCCGTAGTCGGGATAGGCGGCACGGTTGTGGTGCTGGAATCGCTTGACGAACAGGGTGTTGTCGACCAGGTGCGCGCACCAGCCTTCCTTGTTGCGCAGGCCGATTTTTTGGGCGTCGGGCCGTTTGGCGTCGGCGCGCAGCAGGATGTATTGCAATCCGAGGGTGAAGCGGGGATCCTGCAGGTCGGTGAAGGCGTTGAGGGCGAGGGGCTGGGCGACGGCAACATAATCGTCGTGGGTCTGGAATGGGACCCGGGGGATGATGCCGGTGCCGGAGCGCACGATGCTGATGGCCCAGGCGGCAACATCGACCGGCCAGAGGTTGTGGCTGGTGATCTTCTCCTCGAGGGTAACTCTGCTGCCCTTCGGCGAGAGCGTGACGCGGATCTGTTTCTCCATGGCGGCGCCGTCGGCGGACTTGTGGAGCAGGAGGCTGTGGTCGCCGCTGGCCTCGTACTCGACGGGATCGTTGTCCGGCGCGTAGGTGGCGGGAAACAGCTCAGGCCACACCCAGAGGCGATGGCCGCCATAGGGTTTCCATGTGCCGAGGGCAGTGTCTTTGGAGGCGTCGGGGAAGCTGCCGAGAACGTTATCGCGGCCGGCGGGGCCGTAAAAAAGGATGCGCGGGCCGACGGCGGTAGTGACGATCAAATCCACGCTGCCGTTCGAGAGCTTGATGCAGTTGGGCAATCCCTGGTAAGTCAGTGTCTCCATACTCATGGTCAATGTACCGGCTTTCCTGTGAGTGAATAAGTCGAATCCGAAACTAAATGGCGGTCCAGCCACCATCGATGAGCATTGTATGGCCCGTGATGAGCGATGCGGCGGGCGAAGCAAGAAAGATAACGGCGCCGGTAACCTCCGACGGCTCGCCGATGCGGTGAAGCGCGGCGATGTTGCGGACGGTTTGCGCGTTGAATTCGGGATCGGAGAGCACAGGCTGGGTGCCCGGCGTGTGGATGAAGGTGGGGGCGACAGCGTTGACGTTGATGTTGTGCTGACCCCATTCAATGGCGAGGCACTTGGTGAGATGAGCGATGCCGGCCTTGGTCATGCAGTAGACGCTTTCGGTAGGCAGCGCGACGAATCCAGCCTGGGAACTCATATTGATGATGCGGCCGCTCTTGTGGCGCACCATGATTTTGGCGGCTTCCTGGCAGGCGAAGAAGGTGCCCTTGAGGTTGATCTGGAGGGTGCGGTCGAAGTCGGATTCGACCACATCGAGGGCGAGGTTGCCGGGCGCGATGCCGGCGTTATTGACCAGAATGTCGAGGCGGCCGAAGTGATCGGCGGCCTGAGCGATGGCGCTGCGAATCTGGGCGAGGTCGGCCATATCCATCTGCAGCGGCAGCACGGGGCGGCCCAGCGCCTGAATTTCGGCGACGATGCCGGAGTCCTGAGACTGATCGCGGAGGCCGAGAGCGACGGAGGCCCCGGCCTCGGCTAAGGCCAGCGCGATGGCGCGGCCCAGGCCGCGAGCGGAGGCGGTGACCAGCGCGACCTGGCCTTCAAGACTGAAGGAGGGCAACGTTCCCATGCGTTCGGTCCTCTTCTCTATCCCCTGACTTATACCCTTTTTCTATCCTCGCATTGAGTATCCCTCTTCGCGAGGGCCGGAGCTATCGGGCGGAAATTGTGAGCGGGGCTTTAACCGTGCATACACAAAGGAAGTGCCTGCAAAATGGCCGATGGGACGCAGCAAACGCTCAGGCGGCAGGGGCCGGGCGAGGCGCGGCTCCCTGCTACTCTGGGGTTATGGATGTTGTTTGTGCCGAAGGCGTGGTCATCCTGCGCCCGGGCGGCATTCTCTTCGATATGGACGGCGTGCTGGTGAGCTCGATCGGCTCGGTGGAGCGCACGTGGAAGAAGTGGTCGCAGGCGCACGGGATCGATCCGGAACTGGCGCTGCGCACTGCGCATGGGCGGCGCGCGATCGAATCGGTGAAGCTGCTGCGCCCCGATCTGAACGAACTCCAGGAGCTGGAATGGCTGGAGGAGATGGAGATCGCGGATAACGTGGGGCTGGAGATGCTCGCTGGGGTGCGGCGCATTCTGGAGGCGCTCCCGGGAAAGTACTGGACGGTGGTGACGTCGGCGACCGATCGGCTGGCGCGAGTCCGGCTGCAGCATGGAGGGATTCCGGTGCCGGAGCGCATTGTTGCAGCGGATACAGTGGAGAACGGCAAGCCGCACCCGGAGCCGTACTGTAGAGGTGCAGAGATTCTGGGGGTGGCTCCGGAGGAATGTCTGGTGATCGAGGATTCGGCTTCGGGGGTGCTGGCCGGACATGCAGCGGGATGCCGGGTGCTGGCAACGCTGTTCTCGCATGCGGCGGAGAGCCTGACCGATGCGGACTGGATCGTGCGCTCGCTCGAAGATGTTCAGGTCCGGGTGGACGGCGACAGGCCGGAATTTCGGTTCAGGCCGGTGGTGGCAAAGAGCGACTGCGAGGAGACGAGGGCGGCCAGCTGACGAAGCCACAATCCCGGTGAACTGTAACTTCAACTATGGCAATTCCTGTTCGAGTTGAATATGCGCATCAGCGGAAGATGCGCACCCGCAACACGCGGCGGTATCGCGCTGCGCACTGGCCTATCTGGATCTGGGTGTTTTTCCTGGCGCCAGGGCCGCTGACCTTCGATCTGTTCGCGCGCGGAGGCAGCCTGCGGAATTTGCTGTGGCTGGGAACGGTGCTGGCGGCTACCGGGGCCGCGGCGCTGTTCGGGCAATTGCCGGGCGCGGAGCCTGCGCCGTACATCCTGCGATTTACTGAGGACCGGCCGAATCCACTGTATCGGCGCATCTGCTACACATTTGCGTGGAATGCGCTGCTGAATTTCGCGCTGCTGAATCTGGCGGGGCTGGCGTGGGCGGTGATCAGCGGGCAATGGCGACTGAAGCAGATTTATGCGCGCGGCTACACGCCGCTGCTGATCGCGATCGTGCTGCTGGGCGTGCTGGGGGCGCTGCCGCGGGTGCGGCGCTCCACGCAGGGCGAGGGGTGGGAGCGGCGGTATTTCTATGGCGCGGTGTGGTCGGTGACGGCGGCGCAGACGGTGCTGCTGATCCTGTGGAAGACGCTGCCGAAGGATCACGCGACGGACATTGTGAAGCTGGCGGTGTATTGCGGGGCGCTGATCGTGATGGGCTCGCTGGCGGCGTATGGCGTGCTGCCGCGGACAAGGCCGATTCTGCCGGGCGAGCTGATGGTGGCGGACTGACAGCCTGTGGAGAGGTGCCCTCAGGGGCTAAAAGCCCCTTCCTGTTTGGAGGCATTCATGGCAGGGCTGAAGCCCTGCCCTACCCTACAAATGCCCTGGTCTGCAAATGCCCTGGCCTGCATAATGCCCTGGCCTGCATAATGCCCTGACCTGCATAATGCCCTACGCGGATTTGCCGGCAATCTCGATAGGCAAGCCGACGGGGAGCCCGTTCATTCGGTGTTGAGGCACCGGTCCTGATGAAATCTTTACAGGTTCATTGTGCGGCTTTTGCGGAGTGTCCTCTGGAATGAGTTGCAGAGGAACACGAGGTGCACGCAGAACGGATGCTGCTGTATGTCTTTGCGGCGATTGCTTTGCTGGGGATCGTTTTCCTGCTGTGGGCCCTGGCCCATCTGATTTTCGAAGCGCGGCGCCAGCGAGGCGCTCAGGCGCAGGCGGTTGAGAATTTCCGCCCGCGCCGGCGGATGTAGGAGCGAAGCTAGAGGTTTCCGCGCGCGGCCTGTTCGCGCTCGATGGCTTCGAAGAGAGCCTTAAAGTTGCCCTTGCCGAAGCTGCGGCTGCCTTTGCGCTGAATGATCTCGTAGAAGAGCGTGGGGCGGTCTTCTACCGGCTTGGTGAAGATCTGCAGCATGTAGCCTTCGTCGTCGCGGTCGACGAGGATGCCCAACTTTTCCAATTCGGCGATGGGCTCGTCGATTTTGCCGACGCGGCCTTCGAGTTCGGTGTAGTAGGTGTGGGGGACGGTGAGGAAGGCAATGCCCTGCTCCTGCAGCCTGGCCACGGTGTGGAGGATGTCGTTGGTGGCGAGTGCAATGTGCTGGACGCCGGGGCCGTGGTAGAACTCCAGGTATTCTTCGATCTGCGATTTGCGGCGGCCTTCGGCAGGCTCGTTGATGGGGAATTTGACGCGGCCGTTGCCGTTGGCCATGACCTTGGACATGAGTGCTGAATACTCGGTAGAGATGTCCTTGTCGTCGAAGTGCTGGTAGAGCGAGAAGCCCATGGTGGTGGCGTAGAAGTCGACCCAGCGGTTCATCTCGTTCCAGCCGACGTTGCCGACCATGTGGTCGATATGGAGGAGGCCGGTGGGGCGGGCGAGTTTGTCATCCGGCATGGTGCGGAAGCCGGGCAGGAAGGGACCGCGGTAGCCGTTGCGCTCGATGAAGGAGTGGATGGTATCGCCGTAAGCGGCGATGGAGGCGATGCGTACGGTGCCATTCTCGTCCTTCAGTTCAAAGGGCTCGCGAATGCTGCGGGCGCCGCGTTTGGTCGTCTCTTTCCAGGCCTGGCGGGCGTCGTCGACCCAGAGAGCCACGTCGCGGACGCCGTCGCCATGGATGCGCACATGCTCGGCAATTTCGCCATCGGGACGGAGAGGCGTGGTGAGGACGAAGCGGATCTTTCCCTGTTCGAGGACATAGGAGGCGCGGTCGCGGATGCCGGTTTCAGGGCCGGCGTAGGCGACCAGCTTCATACCAAAGGCAAGGCGGTAAAAGTAGGCTGCCTGGCGGGCATTGCCTGCGTAGAATTCGACATGGTCGGTCCCATTTAAAGGGAGAAAGTCTTTCTGAGTGGTGACTTCGGGGTGTAACAGAGTGGACATATCGGAAACTGCTCCTCTACGCCGTGCAGATGGCCGGAGGGCCGTGACCGTTGCCAGTTCGGGAGCCCTTCGGAGTGCGAATCGGGCGCACAGCGACTCAATACCATATACCCGCGCGAAGAGAGTTGGCGAGAGCGGGAGACGAAAAAGCGGCGAAAAGTTTATGAACCTGGCTGGAGATGGCAGCCTTGCGGTAAGTTATTGAATCCGAATCCTCAGTATGGCAAAACGCGCCGCCAAATCCGCAGATCCTTCCGATCTGGTGAACGAGCAACTGGAACGCTACCGGGCGATGCGGGACTTCGCCATGACGGCGGAGCCGCGCGGAGGGTCAGGGAGCAAGACGGAGCGCGCGTCGGAGCTGCCTTTCGTGGTGCAAAAACACGCGGCGACCCGGCTGCATTACGACTTCCGCCTGGGCTGGCGGGGCGTGCTGAAGAGCTGGGCGGTGACCAAGGGACCGAGCTACAACGTGAAGGACAAGCGGCTGGCGGTGGAGGTGGAGGACCACCCCATCGAGTACGGTGGCTTCGAGGGAACCATCCCGAAGGGGCAATACGGCGGCGGCACAGTGATGGTGTGGGACCAGGGGACGTGGGAGCCGGTGACCGATGTGGATGAAGGGCTGAAGAACGGACAGCTGAAGTTCATCCTGCACGGAAAGAAGCTGAAGGGACACTGGGCGCTCATTCGCATGAAGGGGGACCGCTTCGGCCGGGAGGGAAAGAACAACTGGCTGCTGATCAAGGAGCATGACGAATACGAGCGGGGCGACGACGATCCGCAGATAACCGAGGAGGCTCCGGACAGCGCGGTGACGGGGCGGACGATGGAGGAGATTGCGAAGGCGGAGGACCATGTCTGGAACTCGAATGCTCCGGAAAAAGCGGCGAAGAAGGCGCCGGCCAACCGGTCGCGGCTGACGCGGAAGGCGGACCCGGTGCCGGAGGAGGCAGCGCCGGACCGCGAGAGCCTGCTGAAGGACGCGCCGCGGGAGAAACTGCCGTCGTTTATCGGGCCGGAGCTGGCGATCGCGGTGACCGAGCCTCCCGAGGGAGATGCGTGGCTGCACGAGCTGAAGCTCGACGGATATCGCATCCAGGCGCACATCGTGGAAAAGGGTTCGAAGCGCACCACGCGGCTTTTCACACGCAAGGGGTTGGACTGGACGCATCGGATGCGCGAGGTTGCGGAGGCGGTCGCCGAGCTGCCGGTGCATGCGGCGATACTGGATGGCGAAGTGGTGGTGCTGGATGAGAAGGGGCACACCAGCTTTGCGGATCTGCAGGCGGCCTTCGATGAGGGCGCGCCGAATCCGCTGACCTATTTTGCGTTCGATCTGCTGCATCTCGACGGACATAATCTGCGCGGGCTGACGCTGGAGCGGCGGAAGACGATTCTGGAGGGTTTGCTGCAGGAGTACGGCCAGGATGGGACGCTGCGCTACAGCAGTCATCTGCGCAGCCGGGGACGCGAGATGTTTCGGCAGGCGTGCAAGATGGGCGCGGAGGGGGTGGTATCGAAGCTGGTAACCGCGCCGTACCGGTCGGAGCGGTCGCGTTCGTGGCTGAAAGCGAAGTGCGCACGGCAGCAGGAATTTGTGATTGGCGGATACACGCCGCTGTCGAACGGCAGCGATGGGGTGGGGGCGCTGCTGCTGGGATATCACGCTGGCGGCAAGCTGATGTACGCGGGGCGGACCGGGACCGGGTTCACGGCAAAGATGCGGGAACACCTTGAGCAGCGGCTGGAGCCGCTGCGGCAGGCGACGACGCCGTTTCATCAGCCTCCGGCGGAGGCGAAGAAGGATGCGGTGTGGGTGAAACCGCAGATGGTGGCGGAAGCGCGATTCGCCACCTGGACGGCCGATCATCTGGTGCGGCAGGCGGCATTTCTTGGCCTGCGGGAGGATAAGGATCCCAAAGAGGTGGTACGCGAGGATGCAGCGCCGACGCCGAGGGTAGTTGGGGGGCAGGACGCTGCGGAGACGGAGGATCAGACTGCGGAACCACAAACTGGCCAGGACGAAACTTCGAAGAGCGAAAAGGCAAAGAGCGCAAGGACGAAGAGCGGGAAGTCGAAAGCGCGAAGATCAAAAGCTGAGGAACCCGCGAGCGCGGGCGCAGATCCCGCTGACGACGAGGCCGCGGCAGAGGAAGAGACCGCGGAAGCGGAGTCCGCCCGCAAGTCGAGTTCAGTGGTGACAGCGAGGCATGTGCGGGCGTCCTCTTCGGCGCGTGGGGGCCGAGCGGAGGTGGCGGGAGTTTCCATCTCGCATCCGGATAAGGTTCTGGACGAGCAGTCCGGCGTGACGAAGCGGCAACTGGCGGAATACTACGCGGCGGTTGCGGATCATTTGCTGCCGCATATTGAAGACCGGCCCCTGAGCATCGTGCGCTGTCCGGAAGGAAGCGGGAAGCCGTGCTTCTTCCAGAAGCATGTTGGGATGGGCGTGCCGGCGGGGATCGGAAGCGTGCCGGTTCGTCCAAAGAACGGAGGAGCGGAGGAGGAGTATCTGACGTTGTCGACGGTGGAGGGCCTGGTGGGGCTGGCACAGATGGGGGTGCTGGAGGTGCATCCGTGGGGATCGCGCAACGAGTCGCTGGAGCAGCCGGACCGGCTCATCTTCGACCTCGATCCGGATACTGAGCTACCGTGGGAGCAGATGGTGGAGAGCGCCGGTGAAGTGCGCGGGCTGCTGAAGGAGCTGGGGCTGGAGGCCTTCGTGAAGTCCACCGGAGGCAAGGGGCTGCACGTGGTCGTGCCGATCAAGCCGCGGCTGGAATGGCCGGAAGTAAAGGAGTTCGCGCACAATTTTGTGCTGATGATGGAGCGCGCGAATCCGAAGCTGTATCTGACGAAGATGACCAAGGCGGCGCGGACAGGAAAGATTTTCCTGGACTATCTGAGGAATGAGCGCGGAGCAACGGCAGTGGCACCCTGGTCGCCGCGGGCGCGGATTGGCCTGCGCGTCGCTGTGCCGCTGACCTGGACTGAACTGAAGCGCACCGACCCGAAGCAATTTGCGGTGGCGAATTTCGAGACCTGGAAGGCGCGGCTCAAACAGGATCCGTGGAGCGAGATGGATACGGTGAAGCAGAATTTGACGGCTCGGGCTGTCGACGTGGTGGAAAGAATGGCGGGCGGAAAATCAACGTAGGCGCCGCAGCGCCATGCGCGCAGCGTGATAGCCGCACATGCCGTGGACTCCGCCGCCGGGCGGGGTGGACGCGGAACAGAGATAGAGGTTAGGCGTTCCGGTGTAGTAATTGCCCAGCGCAGGGCGGAAGATGAACTGGCGCATGGACAGCTCGCCGCCCATGACGTCACCGCCGATGAGGTTGGCATCCATGCGCTCGAGAGCCACCGGCGAGGAGATGCACCGCTCCAGCACACAATCGCGAAAGCCCGGCGCGAAGCGCTCCAGTTGATCCTCGATGCGGCTGGTCATGTCGACGGTGGAACCGTTGGGAACGTGACAGTACACCCAGGCGACGTGCTTACCGGCGGGAGCGCGCGTGGGATCGAAGAGGGTCGGCTGGGCCACCAGCAGGAACGGCTTTTCTGAGGTGCCGCCGTGGCGAACGGCATCTTCGGAGCGAACAATCTCCTCGAGCGTGCCGCCCACATGGACAGTGATGGAGCGGTTGCACTCGCGCGCGCGCCAGGGGATGGGCGCGGAGAGGGCATAGTCGATTTTGAAGGCGCCGGGACCATAGCGGAAATCCTGCATGGCCTGGCTGTAGGTTTTCTGCAGGCGGCTGCCGGCGACAGCAAGTAACTGTCGCGGTGTCAAATCGCAGACGATGGGTCCGTCGACGTCGCCCAGCTCGTCGAGCGATTCGATGCGGCGGCCGGTATGGACTTCTCCACCGAGCTGCTCGAAGCAGGCGATGAGCGCGTTGGGGATGGCCTGCGCGCCGCCGCGCGGGACGGGCCAGCCAACGACGTGGGCTGCGGCGCCGAGGACGAGAGCCACAGCAGGACTGAGGGGCTCGTTGAGGCTGAGGAACGAATGGGCCGACAGGCCGGCAAATAAAGCGCGGGCGCGTACGCCGCGGAAGACTCGTTTGGCCAGCTTCGCGGCGGACTGCGCGGAGAGACGTCCGACGCGCGCCATGAGAAATGGCCGGCGCGGGATGCGGGTCACCGGACCCATGGCGTCGACGGCGAAGTCCAGCCAGTGCTCGGCGATGGGTTCCATCAGCTCTCGCCAGGCGGGGCCATCTTCGCCGAGCGCCAGTTCCTGATCTTTGAGGCTGTGTTCCAGGGTAACCGCCGAGCCATCGTCGAGCGGATGCGCCAGCGGAGCGATGCCGTGGACCCATTGCAGGCCATGGTCGGCGAGGGGAAGCGAATCGAAAAAAGGAGAGCCGGCGGCCATGGGATGAACGGCGGAGCCAAAGTCGTGGAGAAAGCCGGGCAGGGTGAGTTCCATGGTGCGCGCACCGCCACCGGGCTGGGTCTCGGCCTCGAACACTTCGACCTGCAGTCCTGCGTCGGCCAGCACGATGGCCGCGGCCAGTCCGTTGGGCCCTGCCCCGATGACGCAGGCGCGCCGCATTTTGGTTTTATGCAAAACGCACTCGCACAGACAAGGACATCACGCTCTCCTCGCATGGCGCAGCCGCCGTTCGCGCATGCGCATCCTGACGTAGAACAGCAGATAGACCACGACAGCCACATTGATGACGGTTAGCGCGACTTTGATCCAGGTGATGTGGCGGTGAATCTCAAAGAATTCCCAGGGCAGGAAGGAGGCAGTGAGGATCAGGGTGACGAACTCGGCCCAGGCTCTTTCCATGACCAGACCGGTGCCCTCGATCACGTCGAGGGCGGCGATGCCGAAGATGGCGAAGCTGATCTGGCGCAGCCGGTGGGGATCGATTCTGGCTACCTGGTCGAGCACGAGGCTGACGAAATGGCCTTCCGGGTTGAAGCGCATGGCCAGGATGAAATGCTCCGTGACATCCAGCAGATCTTTGTGGAGCAAATTGAGCGCGCCGATGCCCAGCAGCACGAAGAGCGCGGCCTGCAGCAGCTTGAAGACGCCAATGGCAATGATCCACTGATCGTGGGGACTGCGCGTGCGATTCGCCGCAAGCTGGGTGGAGGAGGCGGTCATGAAATGCGCGAGGCTCTATCTGGCATCATCCTACATTGAGTGCGATGCTGGCCAGGCGAGGCAGGGTTCAGAGCAGCGCCACAAGGATCCTTCTGTCTGCCCTGATCTTCAGCAGAAGATTTATCTGACAGAAAATTTATCGGGCGACCAGGCGCGGCGTGGTGCGTTTGAGCCAGGGAGCGAGTTTTTCGAGCGCCGCCTCGACGCTGATGCCGTGGCGGGCGCGCAGCTGATCCACTTTGCCGTGTTCGATGAAGTGGTCGGGCCAGCCGATGCGGACCACGGGAACATCGATGCCCATTTCGCTGAGCGCTTCGAGAACCGCGCTGCCGAAGCCGCCCATGAGCACGTGATCTTCGAAGGTGACCAGAGCGGTCGCGTGGCGCGCGTAGCGGGCGATCAGTTCGCGGTCGAGGGGCTTGACGAAGCGGGGATTGATGACCGCTGCGGAATATCCCTGCTTCTCCAGGGCCTGGGCGAGCTCAGTAGCCATGGGCAGCAGGTTGCCCAGGCCAAGGATCGCGAAGTCTTCGCCTTCACGCACCACCTCGGCTTTGCCGATGGGGACCGCACGTGGATGGGCCTTCATCTTCGCGCCGGGTCCGGTGCCGCGGGGATAGCGAATGGCGCTGGGCCCTTCATGCAGCATCGCAGTGTACATCATGTCGGCAAGCTCATCTTCATCGGTGGGCGCCATCTGCACGATGTTAGGCACGCCGCGGAGATAAGCGATATCGAAGAGGCCGTGATGTGTCGGACCGTCGTCGCCGCTGAGGCCGGCCCGGTCCATGCAGAAGACGACGGGCAGGTTCTGCAGGCAGACGTCGTGCACGATGGGGTCGAAGGCGCGCTGCAGGAAAGTGGAATAGATGGCGCAGAAGGGTTTGAATCCCTGGGTGGCCATACCCGCCGCGAAGATCACTGCGTGCTCTTCGGCGATACCCACGTCGAAATACTTTTTGGGGTGGTGCGGGCGGAAGAGATCGAGCGCGGTGCCGTTGGGCATGGCGGCGGTAATGGCGACAACTCTGTCATTCTCATTTGCCAGCCTGACCAGCGACTCGGCGAAGATTTCGGAATAGGTGTGCTGCCCGGCGGCTTTGGTGTCGCCGGTTTCGGGATCGTAGGGCCCGAGGCCGTGAAATTTCTTTTGTTTGTCGAGGGCGGGCTGGAATCCGCGACCCTTCTGCGTGATGGCGTGCAGCAGCACCGGGCGCTCCTGCTGCTTGAGGAATTTAAAGGTTTCGATGAGCAGGCCGATGTTGTGGCCGTCGACAGGCCCGTAGTAGGTGAGACCAAACTCTTCGAAGAGGAAGGAGGGCCACAGCATGCCCTTGGCAGCTTCCTCGGCGCGGCGAACGACGTTGAGAGCTCCTTTGCCGCCGATCTTGGCCAGCAGGCGCGCCGCGCTGTCGTGCAGCTGGCTGACGTGCTGGTTGGTGACAATCTTGTGGAGATACTTGGCGATGGCGCCGACGTTGCGGTCGATGGACCACTCGTTGTCGTTGAGGACGACGATGAGGCGTTTGGTCTGATCGGCAATGTTGTTGAGCGCTTCGAAGGAGATGCCGTTGGTGAAGGCGGCATCGCCAGCGAGGGCGATAACGTGTTCGCTGCCTCCGCTGAGGTCGCGCGCCACCGCCATGCCCAGGGCAGCGGAGAGCGCCGTGCCGGCATGGCCGGCCCCGTAGCAGTCGTGCTCGCTTTCGGTACGGAGCATGAAGCCGTTGAGGCCATCAGGCTGGCGCATGGTATCCATGCGCGAAGAGCGGCCGGTGAGCATCTTGTGGACGTAGGCCTGATGGCTGACGTCGAAAACAAATTTGTCGCGGGGGGTGTTGAAGACGGTGTGCAGGGCGAGGGTTAGCTCCACGACGCCCAGATTCGGGCCCAGGTGCCCGCCGGTTCTGGAAAGCGTGACGATCAGGCGCTCGCGGATCTCCTGTGCGAGCGATTCGAGCTGCGGGATCGAGAGCTTTCTCAGATCACGGGGGGAATGAATCGTGTCCAGTAGATTACCCATGAAGAATCCAGAGGGCTCGCTCATTGGAACCCGGGAGCGAGCGACCTGTTGTCCCCGAATCAAAAAAGACCCCTTTCCCGGGGTCCTGGGTCCGGAACTGCCTCTGAGTACTGAGTATACCGGGTTTCGAATCAGGCAGTTTTGCCAGGGGGTGCCAAGCCGCCCGTGGGGCGACCGATTGGAACAAAATCCGGGTTAATTGATCTCGCGGCGCCAGCGCTCAATGGCTTCGGCCATTTTGTCGGCGCGGCGCTCCATGCCGTCGGCACTCTCCAGCATTTCCCGCCGCAGATCGCGATCCTTCACCTCCGGGGCAGTACGGCGCACGTGCTGAGCGAGGTCGCGGAGGGCGGCCGCGGCCTCATCCAGCTTGCGGATCAGGTCCATGGGCGTGCCGGTCATGGAGATGCCGCCAGACCGGTGGCGGGAAACAGAAACTCGAGCATGGGGCGGACGCGCTCTGCCCAGGAAGCCTCGTCGTGGGTGCCTCCGGGGATGCGCTCGTAGTGAAGGTCAACGCCGTCGCGCCATCCCTGCGCGCGCAGGCGGAAATCCAGCAGGTCGGCATCGGTCAGGGTACGGCGGCCCTCGGCGTCGCCCACGTCGAGCCAGATGCGGGGGCGCACGGAGAGCTGGGGCGCCATGTCCTGGACAGAGCCGAGGATGTAGCGGTTGTTCCACCAGACGGAGGGAGAGAGGACCGCGAGGCGGCCGAAGATTTCAGGAAAGCGCAGGCCGAGCCAGAGGGAGACCAGACCGCCGAGTGAGGATCCGCCGAGGCCGGTATGCTGTGGCCCGGGGTGCAGGCGGTATTCGGCACGCAGGAAGGGGAGCAGTTCCTGGGTCAGCAGGTCACCATACCGGGCAGCTTTCCCGCCGCCGAGCTTCCAGTCGCGGGTGGGGGTGTACTCGGCGATGCGGCGTTCGCCGGCATTGGCGACGCCGGCTATGATCAGCGGCTCGACTGCGCCGCCGGCGATGGCTTCGTCGGCGGTTTCCGCAACGCGCCAGGTACGGCCGGGAATGAACGAGGTTGTGGGATCGAAGAGATTTTGGCCGTCTTGCAGGATCAGCAGCGGGTAGGAGCGCTGCTCGTTTTCGTTGTATCCGGGCGGTAGATAAACGGTGATGTCGCGCGCATCGGGGAGGAAACGGCTGGTGAAGCCCGTGTGCTGGCGCAGCCGCGGATGCGGCAATTCGGCGGGGGGTGGAAAGCTTTGTGTCTGTGCCTGGAGCTGTGTTGCCAACCCTGCCTGCCCTTGTGTGCCTCGCCGCCTCTTGCGCTCTCCCCGGCTTTGGCGCATTGGAGATCCGATGCTTTACGATACCGTAACTTCCGGTTGATCCAGGTATGAATCGCGAATATCACAAATGGTGGTCTCCACAGCTGGGCCGTGATATGGAACTGCTGATTTTCGGGCACGGCGGCCTGCCGGTCATCGTCTTTCCTTCTTCGCAGGGGCGGTTTTATGAATTCGAAGACCGCGGCCTGGTGGGCGCGGTCGGCTACAAGCTGGACGGCGGGGAGATCCAGCTGTACTGCCTGGACAGCGTGGACGCGGAGAGCTGGTACAACCGCGCCGTGCCGTCGCGGTGGCGGATTGCGCGCCACGTGCAGTACGAAAGCTATGTGATGGACGAGGTGCTGCCGCTGGTCCGGCAGAAGAATCAGAACCCGCGGCTGGTGTCGCTGGGGTGCAGCTTCGGCGGCTATCACGCGGTGAATATCGCGCTGCGTCATCCGGACCGGATCACCGGCTTTCTCTCCATGAGCGGGGCCTTCGACCTGAGCGGCTTCCTGCACGGGTATTACGACCAGGATGTGTACTTCAACACGCCGCCACATTATCTGCCGAACCTGAGCGACCCCTGGCACTTCGCGCGGTACCGGGAGAATCAGTACGTGCTGGCAACAGGCTGGGACGATCACTGCCTGGGGCAGAACCAGAATCTGGCGCGGATCATGGGACAAAAGGGGATTCCGCACAACCTGTACATCTGGGATTCGTGGAACAGCCACGACTGGCCGACCTGGGCGCGGATGATGCAGGAGTATTTGTAGCGCAATCCGGCACCCGACAGACCCCGACCAGGCTCTGCCGATGCTCCCTCAGGAAGCGGGATGTGCGTCTCTCTGAGCGCCGCTCGTTAAGGCGCCTCGATCAGTTCCATTTTGCCGTCGCGTTTGCGGTGAAGGACGCAGAGGAGGCCGTCGGTATTACGGAAGACAAAGACGTCCTTATCGCGGAACTCCGCTTCCTTGACGGCCTCTTCGATGGTCATCGGGCGCAGAGCGACCGAATCGAGCGAGCGGACGATGTGCGGCTCGGTAATGGGCCGTTTGGCCGGAAAGGTATGCACGGTGACGGGCAGCACTTCTTTGGAGGGACGCTTGCCGTTGGTTTTCGCAACCGCGATTTCGGTCTCGGGCTCGACCGGCTCGGAGCGCGTGCGGCTGGCGCGGCGGGCGCGCACCGGCATGACCTCGTGGGGCAGCTTCTCTTCCTTGGGCTGGCGCTTGATGGCGTTCCATCTCTTGCGCCAGCGGATGGCCTGGGTCTCGGCGCGGGCCAGGGCCTCACGAAGGGCAGACTCCATGTTGTTCGACTCAGCGAAGCCGACGATTTTGCCGGCGCGCATCTTCACGGTGATATCGGCCGTTTTGCGATATTTTTCCGATGTCAAAACGATGTGGACGCCGACGACTTTGGTCAGAACTTTGGCGATCCTCTCGATCCCCTCATCTCCAATCCGGCGAAGCGCCGGCGTGACTGCCAGTTGCCTTCCTGTGTACTCAGCCTGCATGGAAAGCTCCTTTCTTCAGCTCTTCAGGAGACGGCCTCAGCCGCGAATGCGACGCTGATGCGTGCTCGGAATCCGCATGTCCTCGCGATATTTTGCCACCGTGCGGCGTGTCACGTCGATCCCCTGGCCCTGGAGCATATTGGCAATCTGGTCGTCGGTGAGCGGCTTGCGCACATCTTCTTCCTCGATCAGCTTTTTAACCTTGCGCTTGAGAAGCATGAGGGGCGTGCCGGCACCCTCGGGGCCGTTGACACCTTCGGAGAAGAAGAAGCGCAGCTCGAAGACACCCTGGGGCGTGTGCACGTATTTGCTGGAGACGGCGCGGCTGACGGTGGAGGGATGGACGCCGATTTCTTCGGCCACCTCCTTGATCATCATCGGCTTCAGCGCATCGACGCCCTTCTCCAGGAATTCGCCCTGCCGCCGCACGATGGCCTCGCAGGTGCGCAGGATGGTGTTTTTCCGCTGCTCGATGTTGCGCATCAGCTGCAATGCGGAGCGGTACCGCTCCTTGACATAATCTTTTACGTCTTTTTCGGCGCCGTCCTGAGTAAGCAGGCGACGGTACCCCTGATTGAGGCGCAGGGTGGGCAAATCGTCTTCGTTCATGGCGACCACCCACTCGTCGCCACGCTTCACAAAGGCCACATCCGGCTCGATAAGCCGGGCTTCGCTGCGGTTATAGCGCTGGCCGGGGCGCGGATCGAGGGTACGGATGAAGTCGATGGCACGCTGCGTCTCCTCAACCGATTTGCCCAGGACTTTGGACAGTTCCCGGGGATCGCGCTTCTGCAGGAGCAGCATGTGGGCATCGATGATTTTGCCGGCCAGTTCGAAGATCTGGAGCCGGTTCGGTTCCTTCTGCGCCGCGCTGTCGGGATTGGCGGCATGACCATTGGTGGAATCACGGGGGCCCGAACCGTTCGGGATAACCAGCCGGTGCGAATCCGTGGCCGAGACTGAATTGCCGTTGTGCTCCGCCTCGCTGGTACGGCGGAAGATGAGCTCACATTCCCGGCGCTGGGCTTCCACCTGTACCAGCAGGCACTCGCGCAGGTCGCGGGTACCGATGCCCAGGGGATCCAGCTGCCGCACCACGTCGAGGGCTGCGGCAAGATGGTGGCGTGCCCGCTCCGTCATGGCGGGGGGCAGTTCAGCCACGCGGGCGGCTGTGTCCTTCGGAATCTCGCCGGAGTCAGGCTCCATCTGTTCGCGCAGGTAGCCGGCCAGAAGCTCCTCGTCGGTGGCGGTAAGATAGCCGTCTTCGTTGAGGTTGCCGATGATGTACTCCGCGGCTTCGCGAACCGCGGGGGCCAGGCTGAGCGCGCCCAGCTGCCAGAAGAGATGGTCGGTGAGCGTGGCCGGGGCGGAGAGAAAATTCTCGATGGACGGCTTTTCGATTTCCTCGTAATTGTTAGGCGAGCGGAAGCCGGGATCGAGGTAGTCCTGGAAGTAGCTGCCGAAGTCGATTTCGTCGAAAGGATCTTTCTCTTTTGCCTCAGCCTCGGTGACGGGCTGCGTTTCGACGGGACGGTCGCGTTGCTCTTCCTCGCGGGCAACGTCGTCAAGGAGAGGAACGTTTTCCTCCAGTTCCTCAAGGACGGGATTCTCAGCGATTTCTGCCTGGATCATCTCCTTCAGCTCCAGCTTGTTCAGAGCCAGCACGCTGACCATCTGCATCAGGCCAGGCGTGAGGATCTGCCGCTGGGCAACTTTTAAACTGAGTTTTGGCTGAAGGAGCACCATAATCCTTTGCTATATGGGGCGGTTGCCTCAAAGTGTACATCCGCAATACACGGGTTGAGCAGCTTTTCGGTTGGGCTGCTGTATCTTAT
Source organism: uncultured Acidobacteriota bacterium (assembly GCA_963825195.1). Taxonomy (GTDB): domain Bacteria; phylum Acidobacteriota; class Terriglobia; order Terriglobales; family Acidobacteriaceae; genus Palsa-343. Next base: position 377,939 of record CAWGSD010000001.1, on the reverse strand, counting down.
GGAATCTTGTGAATTTGGCCGCCTTTTAATCCAGGGAGAAGCTCTCTCCAAGATAAACTCTGCGGACTTCCGGATCGTTGCCCAGCTGCTCCGGCGTCCCATGGCGGAAGATTCTTCCTTCGTTGATGATGTAGGCCCGATCCGTCACGGAAAGCGTTTCGCGAACATTATGGTCGGTAATGAGGACGCCGATGCCGCTGGCTTTCAGGTCGAAGATGATTTCCTGGAGGTCGAGTACCGCAATGGGATCGATTCCGGAAAAGGGCTCGTCGAGCAAAATGAACGATGGCTGGATGCAGAGACTGCGGGCGATTTCGACGCGCCGGCGCTCGCCGCCCGATAATGCGTAGCCCCGGGTCTTGCGGATGTGACCGAGGTTGAGTTGCTCGATGAGCTTTTCCGCGCGGGCGCGGCGCATCTCGGGGGCGATGGGCTGAACCTTGAGCACGGCCAGAATATTTTCTTCGACGGTGAGTTTGCGGAAGACCGAAGGCTCCTGGGGCAGGTAGCTGATGCCATACTGCCGGGCGCGCAGGTACATGGGAACATGGGTGATGTCTTCGCTGTCGGACAGGATGCGGCCGCCGTCGGGCTGGATCAGGCCGACGATCATGTAAAAGCTTGTCGTTTTACCCGCGCCGTTGGGTCCGAGAAGGCCGACCACTTCGCCCTCTGTTACCTGCACGCTGACGCCGTGTACCACCTGGCGGCCCTTGTACGACTTGCTGATTTCGTCCGTGAACAGCTTGCGCATTACTTCGGAGCGCGCGTGTCGGTGACTGCGCTCGACTTCCCCCCACTCACTTCGACGCTATCATCCTGACTATTGAAAATCAACGCAGCGCCGGTGGTGGTTCCGCGATTACGATCCCACATTTTCGGCTGCGCTTCGGGGGTTCCGGTGAGCACATATTTACCCTCGGCTGCGGTGTAGAGGAGTTTGTCCCCTTCGCCCCTGCGGCCGGGCTGGGTGAAGACCACATGTCCGGTGGCGACCATATGATCGACCTGAGAGTTCTGACCGCCCGCGCCGGATGGTTTTGCGGCGACGCCGGCGGACGCCCCGGACCCGGGCGTTTTAGCAGAAGGCGCGGGTTTCAGATAGACCATGGCATTGTCGGCATGGATGGTGCCCTGCGGATCTTCAGCGATGACGGAGCCGCGGAAATCCCCCAGGCGATCTTTATCGGAGTAGACGAGGGTCTGACTGTGCACGCGCACCAGGCTCTGCTGCTGCTTCGGACCCAGGGCGGTGGTGAAATTGGCGTTCACCACCGGCTCAGTTCCGGTGTTCTCTCCCCAGGCTTTGAGGGTGTTCTGATTGCGGTCCACCTCGATGATCGGGGCGAGCAGCGAATCGGCATCCTGCCACATGCGGGCGGGGGCGTGCTGGCTTCCGTAGAAAAAGGTCTGATTGCTGAGATGATGCAGCGCGGCGCGCTCCGCGACGATGTGGACCGGGCCGTTGCCGCCCATGGCAGGCGATGGGTTGTCACTGCGCTGCGCAGACGAATTCTGCTGCTGGGTATAGGTGGCCTTCACGTTCCCCTCAGCGTCGGCATCCTGGGTATCGCGATGATAGTCGATCAGGCTGGCGGACATCTGCATAGTCTGGCTGTCGGTAATGCGCGGGTTCTGGGCCAGATGGAGAACCTGATCGCCCCCATGGTACTCGGCGTGGCCGGCCCAACCGGTCAGAGTCGCGGGCTGCGCGGCGGCTCCAGGCTTCTTTGCCGGAGTTTCGGTCAGCACGACGTTGCCATCCTGGATCGCCGTATCGAGTGTGGTCTGCATCTTCGGGCCCCGATCGGCGGACTTCCTCTTACGCCGGGGGTGGTTTGACGGTGCAGTTGCTGCAGCCTGGGGCGGTACAGGGGCAGGCTGCTGGATGAAGGTGGTGTGCAGTACATCGCCCTGGCTGGTGTCGCGGGCACCGTCGGAGGATTCGTCGAGGATGCGGGTGTGGCCGGTGCCGTCGAGCTGCTGCAGCGTGTTGCCGGCGCTGAGGGACGCCACCAGGTGATCCGCGGCGATGCGCGTGGTTTTTTGTGGTCCTTTCGATGGCATTTGCCGCATCGTGACCACGGAATTTCCATCGCCGACGGCTTTGCGGGCTTCCACCTGGCCCTTAGCTGTGGGCGGAGCAAAGTCCACGTCCAACTTCTGCCCCTGCATCTGTTTGCTGGTGCGGCCACGGGGATCGCGGGGGAGGCCGGTGATCTCTTCTGTGAACGCGACATCGCGGCGGAACTGGGCGTGGCGCAGCGCGGTCTGAGCACCCTGATCGCCGCCCGGCGCCGCAGCGAAGAGCAGAGTTCCTTCCTGCGCCGAGCCATGCATGGTATCGTTGTCGCGCGCCGAGGCGAAGGTGACGCCGCCCCCCAGATCGGCCTGCGTGGGCTGGCTTTTGCTGTTCATCACAATTTGCGCAGTGGCGGAATTTACCTGCGCGCCAGTGTCGGTCTGCATGCGCACGTTGCCGCTGGCGTCGATCCTTTGGGTGGTGCCGTCTTTGCGGAAATAAACAGTTGCGTGGTCGGAGCTGCCGCTCTCGGTTTCGTACTGAATGGTGGCGTTGTCGAGGAAGGCCTGCATAGAGGCGCGCAGCAGAGTGGCATGCCCGGCCCCGACGACGGCAGATTTGCCATTGCTGCTGGTGGTGATCCTGACCTGAGAACTCAGCACCAACACACCGGTCTTCGAGTTGTAGTCGGCGCCTAACGACGAGCCCGCCGCGCGGGGCAGCTGAAAATCGACGCGCTGTGCGGTGGTCGCTTGCCCGGTCTTCTGGACAAAGGTGAGGCCGCTGGTGCGCACATGGATGGTATCGCTGTCGGCGTCCTCACCGGAAACGGGAGCGGCGCCTGCCGGAGCGGAGGAGCCTACGCCCTTCAGTTCGATGTTGACTTCACCCTGGCTGGTGGCGATGCCGTCTTTCTGGTCGTAATCGAAGTCGCTGCCGTAAATATGGTCGGCGCGACCGGAGCCGGGCGGTCCGTAGAGGGTAATGTCGACGTCGTGCAGCAGCGCGTGGCCGGACTTAAGCTGGATCTGTTTCGCGGCCTTGAGGGTGAACAGGGTGTGACCCTGGCTGGCCTGGGAAAACGTGATCTCGTTCGCCGTCTGCTGGATGTTGATTCCCAGCCGCGCGGGCAGATCTTTCTCGATGTGCCGGAAGCGGTTTCGTCCGTAGATGAAGAATCCGGCGACCACCGCCAGCAACAGACCCGCCAGCAGCAGGATCCACTGGCGCAGCCCCTTGATTGTTACGCGCATACCTGCTTCATCTTCTCATCCTCACAGCAGCTGAAAAGCGGTTAGCTATTGGCCGGTTAGCTATGGGCCGGTTAGCTAAGACCCGGTCAGCGGTGAAACGGTCAGCTATGGGACGGTCCGCATAGAACTGGTCAGCGAAGATGCGGTCAGCGGATGGCCAGGATGATTTTGCCGATATGCCGGCTGGATTCCATGCGGCGGTGCGCTTCGACGGCTTCGCTGATGGGATAGACGCGATCGATGACGGGATGGACCTGTCCGGAAGCGATGAGAGGCCACACATGCTTTTCGACGCCGTCGCGCAGGCGGGCTTTTTCGGCGACGGGGCGGGAGCGCAGCGTCGATCCGGTTATGACAAGGCGTTTCGACATGAGCTGCCGCAGGTCGAGGGTCACTTCGGGGCCGCCGCCGAAGGCTATATGGACGAGACGCCCGTCGCGGCCGAGCAGGGCAACGTGTTTGGGGAAATAATCGCCGCCGACCATGTCGAGAATGACGTCGATTCCCTGCCCCGGATGGCTCGCTTCCGCGACGCCCCAGGCGCGCGCTGCTGCGGCCCAGTCCTCTTCGCGGTAATTCCAGGCCTGTTCGCACCCCAGTTCGAGCAGGAACCGGCACTTCTCCGCAGAACCCGCGGTTGATGCCACATGCGCTCCGAAGGCGCGGGCAATCTGGATGGCAATGGTGCCGATGCCGCTGGTGCCTCCCTGCATGAGGAAGCGGTCGCCCGCGAAGAGGCGGCGGGGATCGAAGAGGTTGGCCCAGACGGTCATGACGGCTTCAGGGAGCGCCGCGGCCTGCTGCAGCGTGACGCCTTCAGGAATGGGCAGGCAGCATCCGCTGTGCGCGACGGAATATTCGGCATAACCGCCCCCGGGAAGCAGAGCGCACACTGCATCGCCAACGCGCCAGCGCGGCTCGGCTTCCTGGCCACGCTCAACGATCTCGCCCGCCACTTCGAGGCCAAGGATCTGGGACGCGCCGGGCGGCGGCGGATAGTTTCCCTGGCGCTGGTGGATGTCGGCGCGATTCAAGCCTGCCGCGGCCACGCGTATGAGGACTTCGCCAGGACCGGGACGGGGAGTTTCCACTTCGGCAATGCGCAGCACCTCGGGTCCGCCAAAGCCGTCGAGAGCAACGATCCGCATGTCTTCAGGATATTTGTTGGGGAGGGAAAAAAGGGGCGGCGAAGCCTGCATTCCACTCCGCCGCCTTCACAGGAGGTACTACCCCGGTGTCGGCTACCGCATGCCTGCGCTCAGCGCCAGGCCGGTCCGCCAGACGAACTTGCGATCTCTGCACAAAAAGTCTTCATCCGCAAAGACGTTTTTCGATTGGTAACTGTTTAGAAAACTTTCAACGCATCTGCCTCTTTTCTCCATACGTTTATTCAGCTCGCAGAGTTTCAGCGGGGTCGATGCGCGCGATGCGCAGCGCCGGCAGCAGACTGGCCGCGGCGGTGATGGTCACCAGCAAGAGCGGTACGCATACCAGGGTTACGGGATCGTACGGGGTGACACCGTAGATCGCGCTCTTCATGACGCGCAGCGCAAAGAACGAGGCAGCCAGGCCGGCTGCAACTCCGCAGACAGCAGCGAAAACGCCGGAAGAGGCAATCTGCCGTATCGCCTCGCCGAGGGTCGATCCCAGCGCGATGCGGATGCCGATCTCGCGGGTTCTCTGCACGACCAGGTTGGAAACGAGGGCGTAGACGCCGATTGCCGAGAGCAGGAGCGCCAGGCCGGCCAGCGTGCCCAGAAGCGTGACTTCAATGCGCTGCATTTGTATCTGCCGGATGAGCAAATCCTGCATGGAGTAGAAGCCGGAAAAGGGCAGGCCCGGATCGGCGGCGGCCAGCGCGCGCTGCATTTGTCCGGTCAGGCCGGGTACCGAACCGTTGGTGCGGACAATCCAGGAGGGCTGGAACCACTGGTGCGCCACGGCGAGAAAGCCCGGCGACACCTGGGTGTCGGGCACGTAATAGATGGGGTCGGGACCGATGGGCGCATCGCGCCGCACATTGGACTGATCCAGCACATCGCCGACCACGCCGACGATGGTGCAGATGTCTTTCCCGCTCTGGAAATGCCTGCCGAGAGGAACAGGCTCGGCGAAGAAATGCCGCCCGAAAGCAGTGTTGACGATGGCCACCCGCTGCGAGTGCGCTGTATCGGAATCGGAAAAGTTTCTCCCCGCCAGCAGCGGAATACGCAGGACGGAGAAATATTGCGGGGTGGTGTAGGTCATGCTGCTGGAGTCGCCCATGCCGGCGTGCTTTCCGTCAGGGATGGTGAGGTAATCGTTGATGATTCCCTCATAAGGGACAGAGAGCGCCACCGCCGCGCTCTCCACACCGGGTATCCGCTGCATGGCAGCGACGCTGTCGCGCAGCAACTGGTGGAAGGCCGCGGGATCGTGATAACGGGCATCATCGAGCGAAGCTTTCGCCGCCAGAACGTGGGAGGGATCGAAGCCCGGAGGGAGGGTTTCAAGGTGGGCGATGGTGCGCACCAGCAGGCCGGCCGCGGCCAGCAGCACGACGGTGAGCGCGAGTTCCGCGCCGATGAGCCATTGACGCAGCCGCCCGGAGCCGCCGGCCACCGTGCGCGAGCCCGCAGCGAGGGAATGCCGCAGGTCCACCCGCCGCGACTCGAGCGCGGGTAGCGCACCGAAGAGCAGGCTGGTGAACAGGGAAACGGCGATGGCAAAGACCAGCACGCGTCCGTCGAGCGCGAATCCGCCGATGGGAATCATCTCGTCAGGCAGCAGACGGCGGATGGCGGGCAAAAGCGCGACCGCCAGTCCCAGGCCAACGCCGCCGCCGATGATGGCCAGCAGCAGATTCTCGACCCACAGTTGGCGCAGAAGCCTGGCGCGCGATGCGCCGAGCGCCAGGCGCATCGCCATCTCCGAAGTGCGCCGCCCGATCCGCACCAGCATCAGGCCTGCGAGATTCGCGCAGGCAATCAGGAGGACGAAGGCCACCGCCAGCATCAGCACCAACATCGGCTGGCGCATAGCGCTGCCCGCGTAAATGTGCAGCGGGCTGGGGTAATACCATGCTCGTTCGTGCTGCAGATTCACGCTGCGGGGCGGAGGCATGTGAGCGAGCTGCGTGGTGACCGCAGTCCAGTTGGCTCCGGGCTTGAGCCGCATCAGGATCAGGCAGTTATTGCCGGAGCAGACGCCGTTGGGATCGTCGGGCATGAGCGGCGTCCAGATATCGGCGGGATTGGGCATCTGCGCGCCCTGCGGCAATATGCCCACCACGGTGTAGGGCGCGCCTCTGAGAAGAATCGCCTTGCCGAGAAGATTGGGATCGTTGTGGAAGGCGGTGTGCCAGAGGCCGTAGCTCAGGACCACCGCGTGGCCGGCACCGGGACGATCTTCGTCTTCGGTGAAGCCACGGCCGAGGAGCGGCTCAATTCCCAGCACGTCGAAGTAATGCGCCGAGACGCTGGCGTTGTGAACATAGCGCACGACTCCGCCCTGCGCGGCGTGCGCCTGCAGGTTGACGCCCTCTGTGCCGCCGAAAGCCTGGCCGGCGACAGCCGCCGTGACCGAGGGAACATTCTGCTGCACGGCTCGCCACGTCGTGCCGTCGGAAGAATCATCTTCCTCGGAGATGCCCGGGTTATTCCTGTTCTCTTTGTGAGTCACGAGCGCAGCGATGCGTTCGGGGTGGGGATATGGAAGGCGGCGCAGCAGGAAGCCGTCGAGCAGACTGAAGACCGCGGTATTCACGCCGATGGCGAGGGCGAGAGTCACCACCACAGCGGCCGCGAATCCGGGACTGCGGCGCAACTGGCGGAACGCGTAGCGCAGATCTTCCGTCATGCTGAATCCTCCTACGAGGGACTACGCAGATTCGTTCCGTGCGCTCGTCACATCGCGCTCGAATCGTCTACTCGGCGCGTAAAGCTTGCATGGGATCGAGGCTGGCAGCCCGCCGCGCCGGGATCATGGAGGCGACGAATGCCGCCAGTCCCAGCAACGCAGTGGCCAGCCCCAGCATGGCCGGATCCCAGGGTTTGACTCCGAAGAGCTGATTGGCCATGGCGTAGCCGGCTCCGATGGCCGCCGGAACACCGATGGCGAGACCGATGACTACCTGCAGAAAGGCGCTGCGCAGGATCATCTGCACGACGCGGCCGCGATCGGCACCGAGGGCCATGCGCACGCCGATCTCGCTGGTGCGCTGCTCGACGGTATAGGCGGTGACACCGTAGAGACCGACGGCTGCCAGCACCAGCGCCAGCGCGCCGAAGAGCAGCGTGAGCCGGGCGATCATGTTCTGCTGCTGAAAGTCGTTGCTGAGAACCGTGCCGTAGGAATCCACGCTGTAGAGAACGAGGTTCGGATCGATGTTAGTCAGCGTGTGACGCACCTGCGCTTCGAGGCCGGGCGGATTGCCGGGAGCCCACAGCACCAGGTTGTTAAGGTAGTGCGACCACAGCTCGCCGGCGTTTCCTTCCGGCTCATCCCAGTGGGCAAACTGGTTTTCGGAGATGAAGAACATCGGACGGGCCGGATCCTTATAGCCATAGGTGACGTATTGCATGTTGGCCGCGACCCCGACCACTTCAAACATGCCGGCATACTTCAGCTTGTCCATGCCGAAGTGGCGGCCGATGGGGTTTTCGCCCTTGAAGAATCTTTTGGCGAAGGCTTCGTTGACGACGGCGACATTGCGGGTGTTGGCGTTGTCTTCGTCGGTGATGGGGCGGCCCATGAGAATGGAGTTGCCGACGGTTTGGAAAAAGCCGGGAGTCACTCGCACCCAGGTGGCTCCGAAGTCTTCCTTCGCCGAGGGCTCGGGCTTGCCTTCCACACGAACGCCGCTGTTCCAGCTGTCACCGCTCATGGGCGCGTAGAGCGCCGCACTCACGCCTTTCACGCCGGGTATGTGCTGCAGGCGATCCTGGATTTCACGAAAGAGCGGAATCAGCTGGTCGCCTTTGTAGTTGGCCAGCATGGGGTTGATCCACGCGAGATAGCGGCCGCTGGTGTCGAATCCAAAGTTGCGATGCTCGAGGTTGCGCAGGCTCTGGCCGAGCAGGGCCGCGGCGCTGATGAGCACCAGGGACATGGCGGCCTGTACGATGACCAGCACCCTCTGCGGCCAGTTGCTGCGCCCGCCGATAGCGCGATGAGCGCCGCGCAGCGCTTCCACCGGCTCGGCATGCGAGGTCATCCAGGCCGGAGCAATGCCGAAAAGGACGCCGGTGAGGATGGAGATGACCGCGGTGAAGAGCAGAACAGCCGGGGAGGGCGTGGCATTCACCGGGACCCAGTTATTGGGGCCGTTCTGGAAGGCGAGGTGCAGGATGAGGCGCGCTCCGCCATAGGCGACGCCCACACCAAGGATGCCGCCGACGACGCCCAGAGTCATGCTTTCGACCAACGCCTTGCGGATCAGCCGGCGACGCGAGGCACCGAGAGCAACCCGAACGGAGATCTGCTGGCGATTTTTAAGGCCGCGAGCCAGCAGCAGATTCGCAAGGTTGGCGCACGCCACCAGCAGAACGCAGGCTGCGGCGACCAGCAGCAATTTCAGGCCATCCTGATAGTCATCACGCATCTGCGCGACGCCGGCGCCGCCGGGCGTCAGATAGAGCGTCTGCTTCTGCCACACTTCTTTATCCTGCGGAGTCATATCGGCGAGATGGCTCGCCTGCCACTGATGCAATTCGGCGCGCAGCTGGGCCTCGAGGGCTCCGGGGGTGGCGCCGGGCCGGATGCGCCCGATGATGTCGAGGAAGTGCTGATCGGGAGATTTGAGGCGTTCGGTCGCGCCGTCGAGCAGCAGCTCGGCGGTGAGCGGCAGCCAGAAGTCGGGCATGCCCCAATTCGCCATGCGCGCGCCGAAGAAGCCTGGCGCGGCTACGCCGATGACCGTAAAGGGATGACCGTTGATCTGATAGCTCGCGCCCAGCACCGAGGAATCGCCGCCGTACTTTTCCTTCCACACGCGGTAGCTCATGACGGCGACCGGCGGGGCTCCCTCGCGATCGTCGCTGTCGGTGAAGACGCGGCCGATCCATGCGCCCACGCCAAAGGTGCGGAAGAAATTACCGGAGACGTATTCGCCGTTGCGGGTCTCGGCCTGCTGCGAAGCGCCGGCACGGCGCACGCCCAGCGGAGCGTTGCCGGCCTGCAGCGCAGCGAGATCGACAAACTCCGGTGTGTTGGCGCGGAACTGCTTGTATAGCTCCCAGGAGAACAGGGAGAACTCGCCGTTCTGGGTGTAGCCGCCCCAGTTGCAGCAGTGGAGGGTCTTGCCGATGCGGTAGAGTTCCTCGGGCTTTGCGACGGGGAGAGACTTAAGCATCACCTGCTGGACGAGGGTGAAGATGGCGGTGGTGGCGCCGATGCCGAGAGCGAGAGTGATGACGCCGGTCGCCGCGAACCCGGGCGATTTTTTCAGCTGCCGGAGCGCGTATTTGAGATCGGTGAGCATTTGTAACACCTCTCGCTGCGAATTCTCTGAAGCCGGTGCTGCTGGCGTGCTGCTGCCGTTGAATACGGACCGTACCTTTCATTCGTTCCCGAGGGTAGCGCTATTCCGTCCGCAGGGCCTCCATCGGTTCGATGCCGGCGGCGCGGCGGGCGGGCAACAGGGCCGCAATCAGACCAGCCGCAACCAGCGCTGCGGTAAGCGCCCCGACGCGGACTGCATCCCCGTGACCGTGAATTTCGACCACGGAGCCGATGTAGCGGCGGGTGGCCCAGATGAGGGCGAGGCCGATCAGCACACCGGCGCCGAGCATCCAGCCCACGCGGCGATAGATGCCGGCCAGGATACGGCGGCGGGTGGCTCCGAGGGCCATGCGCACGCCGATGTCGCGCGTCGATAACTCGACTTCATGACTGATGAGCCCGGCCAGACCGACGATGGCCAGCAGCACGGCGAGGGCGGCGAACGCGCCGAAGAGCCAGTTCTCCATGCGCTCGAAGATCAGCGTATCGGCGATCACGGTGCGCATGGTTTCCGGGAGGCGGAAGGGCAGCGTGGGATCGACGTCGTGCCAGGCCCGGCGCAGGCTGGGGATGATGCTCTCCGGTGCGACCGTGGTGCGGATGATCACGGTCATGTTGCCGAGGACGAGCATGCTGTCTTTTGCCGGCACCTGGGAGGAGATGTAGTCCATCTCCGCCAGGGGCGCGCCGTAAATGTTTTGCCGGATGTTTTTGACGACGCCGACGATCATGGTTTTGCTGTCGTCATCGAGATGCATGCCGATGGGATCGCGGCCTGCAGGGACGAACCGCTGCACGAACCTTTCATTGACGACCATGACCGCCTTTGAAGTGGGCGTGTCGAGGGTGGGGCTGAGCAGGCGTCCGCGGACAAGGCGATCCTCGAAGACGTCGAAATAACCCGGAGAAACGATGCGATATTCCGCAAGCTGCTCGGTATGGGGCGGAGGCGGAGGCGTGCCCACCATATGGATATCGGAGTTCCAGCCCCAGTTCTGGATAGGGAGCACCTGGATCATGCCCACCGACTGCACGCCGGGAATGGCGCGGATTTTGTCGAAGAGCGGCTGATAGAAATTGGCCATGACGTCGCGGCCTTCATAACGTCCTGGAGAAAGATCAACTTCGGCGGTAAGGATGTGATTCGGCGAGAAGCCCAGCTCGGTGTTGCGCAGGCTGCCCAGCATGTGCATCAGCAACCCCGAGACGACCAGCAGCACCAGGGCCAAAGCGACCTGAGTGATGACGAAGCCGGCGCGCAGACGATGCTGGCCGCGGGTGGTTCCGGCGCTGCCGCCACTGCGCAGGGCGGTGCTGGGCGCGGTTCCGGAGAGCCGCAGCGCGGGAGCCAGAGCGGCAAGAATGGCCACAAGCACGGAAACGAAGAGCGCGCTGAGCAGGACAGGAACGTTGACGGTGACTTCTGCGCCGCGGGCCAGAGCCGCGATCAGCAGCACGCGCATGAGGTGCAGCAGACCGCAGGCGAGAGCGATGCCGCCGACGGCTCCGCAAAAGGCGAAGAGCAGGGCCTCGGTGACGATCTGGCGGATGAGGCGCAGGCGATCGGCGCCGACGGCGGCGCGCAGGGCCATTTCGCGCTCGCGCTTGACGCCGCGCGCCAGCAGCAATCCAGCAACGTTGACGCAGCCGATGGCGAGCAGCGCCAGCACCGCATACAGAAGCAGCCGCAGCGAACTGCCGGTTTCCCCGAGGATGGCCGTGGCGAGAGGAACGAGCTCCATGGTGCGGCCCTTTGTGTCGGGGTAGGTGCGGCCGAGGTCGGTGAGGACCTTCGTCATGTCGCCCTGCGCCTGCTTCACGGTCACCCCGGGTTTGAGGAGGGCGACGGTACGCAGCCAGTGGTTGCCGCGGCCTTCCCGCTGCTGCTTCGACAAGTGCAGCGGGGTATAGACCGCATTAACGCGGCTGATGGGAAAGCGGAACCCGGCGGGCATCACGCCGATGATGGTGTAGGGACGGCCATCGAGCTTGACCTGACGGCCGACCGCGGCACTGTCGCCACCGAAGAATTGCCGCCAGACTTCGTAGCTGAGCACAACTACATCGTTTTTGCCGTCCTGATCTTCACCGGGGGCGAAGGTGCGGCCGAAGATGGGGCTGACGCCGAAGACGTCGAAGAAATTGTCGGTACCCTGCACGGCATGGAGCGCGGTTGGGCCGGCAGGACCTTCAAAGTTCACGCTGGAGTAGTCGCTGTATCCAGCCAGCGCGGAGAAGGTGCGATTCATGCGCCGCCAGTCGAGGTATTCAGGGTAGGAGGCGGGCTGCGTGTATCCCTGAGGCGAGCGCGGGGCGAGGGTGACGATGCTGTCCGCTCCGCGATAGGGCAGCGGGCGGATGACCATGGCGTAGAGCACGCTGAAGACGGCCGCGGTGATGCCGATGCTGAGGGCGAGCGTGGCGATGACGGCGGCTCCGAAGCCTGGCGACTTCCGCAACTGGCGCAGCGCGTATTTGAGATCGCTCAACATTCGTAAGTTCTTCGGTTACAAATCGCGGTGTGACTATTCCGTGCGCAGAGCCTCCACGGGCGCCACCGCAGTGGCTCTGTGCGCCGGCAGGGCTGAGGCCATCACAACCATCAGGACGGTGAGCGCGAGAGCGGCGCCCAGCGTCAGCGGATCCCAGGTGCTGACGCCATACAACTGGCTGCGGAAGAGGCGCGCGAGAGCGACGGTGGCCGGCAAAGCGACCAGGGTGGCCGCACCGGCGATCCAGATCATCTCGCGCACCACGAGGGTGACGAGGGTGCGGCGGGGCGCGCCCAGGGCAAGGCGGACGCCGATTTCGCGGGTACGGCTTTGCGTGGAGTAGGCCAGCACGCCATAGAGACCAACTCCGGCAAGAAATGCAGCCATGATCGCGAAACCGAACGCGAGGAAGGCAAGGGCGCGCTCGCTGGAAGAACTGATATCCACCTGAGCCTCCATGGTGCGCAGGTCGGAGACGACCAGCGCCGGATCCAGATTGTGAATGGCGCTGCGAATGGCGGGCTCTGCCTCTTCAGGAGACTGCTGGGTATGCACATAAACTTCAACGCCGGCGGGATGCGGATTCTGCAGCCACGGCCGGTAGACCGCGGGGCCCAGTTCAGTGCGCAGATCGGAGTGGCGGATGTCGCCGACTACGCCCACGATGGTGGTATCCGGCTGATCCTCGCCAACCAGGCGTCCAAGAGCATTCTGCGCCGAGCCATAGAAATGTTTGGCAAAGGCCAGATTGACCACCGCCACTTTCGGGGCATTCTTTGCGTCGGCTTCGGTAAACTCGCGGCCGACCAGCAGCGGTTGGCGGAGGGTAGCGAAATAGCCGGGCGTGATCCACGGCGCTTCGAAGTCGTTGCTCTCGCCTTCCACGCGCTTGTGCCCCTGCACTGCAAAGCCGTCCACCTCGGTGTCGCCGTCCAGTTCGGGATCGCTGGTGCCGGCGGCCATGACCACCCCGGGAATACGGTGCAGAGAATCGAGGGCGGCAGTGACGACCTGCGGCGTGCGCTCCTCACTGTAGCCGGCGATGGTGGGATCGAGGCCGAGGGTGACAAGGTGATCGGTCTGAAAGCCCACGTGCTGGTCGCGCAGATCATCGAGGGTGCGGACGAAGAGTCCGGCGCCCCCCAGCAGGAGGACGCTGAGGCCGATCTGCACGCCCACCGCCGCCTTGCGAAAGCGCTGCGAGGCTTTGGACGCAGTGCCCGTGCTCTGGCGCAGCGAACCGGCCAGATCGGGGCGCAGGAAATGGAGCGCCGGAGCAATGGAAAAGAGCAGGCTGATGGTAACGGAGAGTATCCCTGCAAACAGGAGCACGCGCCCATCGACGCTGGCCGCATAGGGCTCTGCGCCGGGATCGGCGTGGGTCATGATGTGCACCAGCAGAGCAGCCAGCAGCGGCGAGAGGCCTAGCCCGGCGGCTGCGCCGGTGGCGCCGAGCAGGCCGCCTTCCAGCAGAAGCTGGCGAATGATGCGCGAGGTCTTCGCGCCCAGGGCATAGCGCATCGACATCTCGCGCACGCGTGCGGCGGAGCGCAGCAGCAACAACGTCGCGACGTTGAGCGCGCACATTGCCGTGAGCAGACCGGCCATGCTGAGCAGAAGGATCAGCGGCGTCTCGAGGTCCATGCGTCCGGGGGAGAATCCGAGCGAGTCGTCCTTGACCAGCAGCGTCGACTTATCGACGAAGCCCTCGCGGAAGTGCGGGGAGGCTGATTTGTAGAGAGTGAGTTCCTGGGCGCGCAGCGCGTGCCACAGGGGCACAAGACTGGCCTGCGCCTGTGCGGCGCTGACGCCGGGTTTGAGGCGCGCCACCAGGGTGATCCAGACCGCCTGATGGTTATCCAGATCGTGGTTCTTCGCGCGCCACGGCATGGCCACGTCGTCCATGGTGGCGGGCACGAAGACCGCGGGACGATAGCCGCCGATGGCGGTGTGGAAGTTTTCCGGAGCGATGCCCACGATGGTGAAGGGATGTCCGTTGATGCGCAGGATCTGGCCGAGGACGGCGCGCGAGCCGGCAAGATGTGTACGCCAGTAGTCATAACTCAGGACGACGACCGCGTTCGCGTCCTTCGCGGTCTCATCGGCCGAAGTAATGAGCCGGCCGGCGACGGGGTTCAGACCGAGTACCTGGAAGTAGTTGCCGCTGACGATCTCGGCATCCGCATCCTCGGCATGATTGTTCCAGGAGAGGCCGAGGCGGGCGCGCATGGTGGCGAGGACCCCGCTGAAGACCTGATTGCGATCGCGGAGGTCCCGATACATCGGCCAGGAAAAGTAGTTCCCGATGTCGCCGCCGAAGCTGCTCATCGAACCGGAGAAGGATCCGTGCCACTCGAGGCGAACCAGCTGCGTCGGCTGGGCCACGGGTAATACTCGCAGCAGAACCTGATCGAAGAGGGTGAAGATTGCCGTGGTCGCGCCGATGCCCAGGGCCAGGGTGATGACGGCGGTCACAGCGAATCCCGGCGATTTTCTCAGCTGGCGGAGGGCGTAGCGCAAATCTGCAAGCATGTCGATCCTTTGTGCAGAGGCTTCCAGGGGTCTCCAGCGGCAGTTGCGTTGCCAAAGGCAACCGCTTGAGAAAGCGTGGTTTGCCATGGAACGGGAGACGGCTGCTTGTCCATAAATGCGAGCAGCTGTTCGGAAGTGGACAGACCAGGGACCGGCAAACGACGCGTAGGGGCGAACGGGTGTTGAGGCTGGCCGGCGAGGCGGAGATTACTTGCGGCCGCGGCGAAGATCTTCCATCAGGATGATGGCTTCGGCAATCTCGCGCAGCGGTTTGCGCTTCTGGCGGCTCTGCTTTTGCAGGGTCAGGTAGGCAGTCTCTTCGTCAACCCCAAGCTCGCGCTGCAGGATGCCTTTGGCGCGCTCCATCACCTTGCGGGTTTCGAGCTGGGCGGCGAGCTGCGACTTCTCGTACTCCATGCGCGCCAGCTCCACTTCCGCGCCGACGAGGTAGCCGATCATGGTGATGAGGCGAATCTCGCGCCGGGAGTGGTGGTGCACGTCGCGATGCTGCATGTTGATGGCGCCGACCAGTTTGCCGCGGCACAGGATGGGCACTGCCAGAAAGGCTTCGAAGCGGTCTTCGGGAAGATTCTCGAAGCGCGCGAAACGGGGATCGGTCCAGGCTTTGGCGGCCAGCGCTACCGTCTGCTTGTGTTCCGCCACCCAACCAGTGACGCCCTGCCCCATCTCCACCACGAGACGATCGACGACATCCTCATGGGGATTTTTGGAGGCACGCAGCACCAGCTTGTCTTTGTCGAGCACGTAGAGGAAGCACGAATCGCAGCGCACGGCCGCGGTCACCATCTCGATGACGCGCTCCAGCACCTCATGGAAAGGATCGGCCGCCGCCATCCGGCTCCCGATCTCGTGCAGCAGATCGATATCGCTCGTCTCATCGGTGGTGGCACGCAGCTTGTCGTCCAATTCCCGGCTCC
Organism: uncultured Acidobacteriota bacterium; assembly: GCA_963825195.1. GTDB lineage: Bacteria > Acidobacteriota > Terriglobia > Terriglobales > Acidobacteriaceae > Palsa-343. The sequence goes on along the minus strand of CAWGSD010000001.1, from coordinate 362,221 downwards.
CCTGATAGGCGTATGGCTCGCAGTATCTTTTTTGATTCGCGCTGTTTCAGTACTGTGACATAAGGCTGGAGCCCTTTCAAGGCAAGCACCATGCGTACCGTCGCGAAGGGTGGGGCGGCACAGCGGACTGACGGCGTTTGCCAGCACTCGCTATTGCAGCGACTGCATGGAGCAGCCTGCATTAGCTTTGCTGCGGCAGCTCATTTCCGGTGAAGCCTGGCCCAGAGTCTGGCGATGGTTCCAGTTGCGGCGGGCCTGGCGGCCGGCAACGGGCCTGCTGCCGCTTTGCCGGCTGCGGGCTTCGGCAGCGGCGGATTCTGCGGGACCACTGGTTTCTGCGCCGGCGCAGCCAGGGATGAGCCGGTCGCCTCGGGCGGAGCGGGATGCGCCGCGGGGACCGAGGGAGCTGACTTCGGGTTGCTGGCGGGGCTGCCCGGACTGGATATGCCCTTGTCTGCCGCAGCGCGGCTGTCGGGACCCGGTTTTACGGCGGGCGCCGGCGGAGCCACGGTCAGATACTGCACGATGAGCGAGATTCTGCGGTTCGACGGATCCATCGGGTTATCGGGGACGCGCAGCTTCTGGTCCGCATAGCCCCGCACCTGGGAAACCTGATCCCTGCGGAGACCGGAGCTCTGCATCACCCGGCGTGCCGCGTTGGCGCGATCCGTGGAAAGCTCCCAGTTCCCGTAGCCGTCCGAGGAGGCGTAGGGCTGCGCGTCGGTGTGTCCTTCGATGGAAAGCCGGTTGGGAATGCCGCCCAGCTGCCCCGCCAGCATCTTGAGCAGCTCCCGGCCATGCTGGTTCAGCGTTGCGCTGCCGGTATCGAAGAAGGTGCCGTCTTTGGTTTCGAGCAGTTCGATGCGCAGACCCTCGGGCGTAATGGTGACCTGAATCTGGTTCTGGAGCGACTTCAGATCGTTCATCTGGTGGATCGCCTCCTCGATTTTTTTCTTGAGGTTGGCGATATTGTTTTGCGTCAGAGCCAGGTTTTCGCTGCTGCCCGACTGATCGGTTCCGGTTTCCTTCGCGGTGCCGCGAGGATCGTTGAAGTAGCCGGCGACGGCCTGGCGGACCTTCTCGCTGGTGTTCATCAGCCACAGCACGATGAACAGCGACATCAGGGCGGTAACGAAGTCGGCATAGGCGACCTTCCACGCGCCGCCGTGATGGCCGCCGTGGCCGCTTTTCTTCTTCACCACGATGATGGGCTTGCTGTCCATGAGGGGGCCTTACGCCGCAGGCTGTTCAGTGGCAGCGGGTGCGGCCTGATTGCGGCAGGCTTCCTCGACTTCAGTAAACGAGGGACGGACGTGCGCCGGAACCGCGCGCCGTCCGACTTCAACGGCGACGACCGGCGGCTGACCGCGGATAAAAGCCAGCATCAGCACGCGCAGCACATACAGGAATGCATGCTCTTCGCCGCTCATTTTGGCCATGTTCTGGCTTACCGGTCCCACCAGGCCGTAGCACAGCAGAATGCCCAGGAAGGTGCCGACCAGAGCAGCGGCGACCTTGTGGCCTATTTCTTCAGCGGGACCTCCCAGCGCGCCCATGGTAATGACGACGCCCAGGACGGCGGCCACAATGCCGAGTCCGGGCAGCGAATCGGCCATGGTGGCCAGCGCAGTCACGGGCTCCTCGGTGCTGTGGTGCTGGACTTCCATGTCCAGATCCATCATCTGATCCATCTCGAAGGCATCGACGCCGCCGGTAATGACCATGCGGAGCGTGTCGCAGACAAAGTCGCGGGCATGGTGATCCTTCATAAAATCGGGATAGGCATTGAAAATCGGACTCTCTTCCGGCTTCTCCACGTCAGCTTCGATGGTCAGCATGCCGCCGCGCCGAGCCTTTTGCAGGATTTCGTACATCATGCGCAGGGTCGAGAGGTAGCGCTGCCTGCCGAATTTCGAGCTCCCGAAGATACCGGCCGCGCCGGCCGCGATCTTTTTCAGAATGCGGACAGGGTTGGCAATCAGCAAGGTACCAAGGCCGGCGCCGCCAATGATCAGCAGCTCTGCCGGCTGCAGCAGCACCGCGATGTGACCGTGCTCCATCAGATACCCGGCCAGCACCGCGCCGAAGACCACGAGAATGCCGATGATCGCAAACATGGATGCCCGAGGAATCCTCCCGCCCAGCTGTGCAGAGCCAGGCGCTGCCCGCCCCCTCGTTTCTGCAGCCTGAACGAGCGCGCACCGCCAACTGCGGTCAGGTTCGGGCGGTCCGATTGGGACGGGTCTATGTCCCCCTCATCGGCGAAATTGCCACGGGCTTCAATGGGGACGGGGTCAGGAAGTCTGGGTGCGGCAGATTTTCAGGAATCGCGCGCGGTCGGCTTCGGCGCGAATCTCGCGCGCGACCAGCACATAGAACTCCTCGAGGCTGGAGCAGTTCCTCGCAGCCCGTTTGACGATCACGTCGGAGATGGGGCCGATGTAGGCGGCAAGTTGTTTGCCGACGCGGTCGACGGTTTGCGCGGCAATGCCGGAGGAGACAGTATGCCCGGCGGAGGCCGGAACAGGGGGACGCGGGGGTGCCGCGACGTGCCTGGTTTTCTGATCGCTAATCGGCCGCGGGGCCTGCATATGCGGCGCCTGCATATCAGGCTGCAGGGCGCGAACCAGCACCTGGACGTCGGACTTCCAGCGCGCATGCGTGAGTTCCACGGCGTTACGGAAGGCAAGCTCTTTCAGATCCTCAGGGAGCTGGTCGGCGGCCGGCATTTTGGCTCCGCGCACCAGAACCGGGATGACAGGGATGTCGCGCCGCAGGGCGGACGCGAGCTCGATGCGCACGAAGTCATTGGGATCGTCGAGGCGGCGGCGCCGCTGCGGATCTTTTGTATCCAGCCACTCCACGCCGATCATGGCGAGCAGAACAGAACAGGTGGCGACACTCTGGTCGATGGCCTTGCGGAAGTCGCGACCGGGCTCGATGGCGGCCACATCCATAAACACGGAGTTCTCGCCGAAGCGATTCGCCAGCTCATCGAAGAGACGGCCGGCCTCGCCCTCGGAGTCGTTTCTCCGGTAATTGATGAAGATCGACGGCAGAAGAGACCTCCAGGACGTGCACAACGAGGCCCAAACAAGCAGGATTTGGGGCGCCCCTGTTTGAGCCGAGCTACAAGGCGCGGTTCTATTCTCGATTCTTATTGACCGCCTGGCAACAGATTTCAGGGCGTGAAGGCGTCTCGGGTGCCGGTTCTGTCATGGGGTCGCGGACGCGGCTGAGGGTCGCTCAGGATCGGGTGACCAGCCAGACGCCGGCAATCATGAGCGCGCAGCCGATCACGCGCTCCGGGGAGGCCGAGTGGTGGCGGAAGCCGATCAGGCCGAACTGGTCGATGAAGACGGAGGTGACGATGGCCGCAGTAATGCTGAGGCCGGTAAAGGTGCCGGAGCCAAGTCTTTGCGCAAGGGTGAGGCCGGCGACGGTAGGAGCAATGCTGATCAGGCCTCCGCACCACGCCCACCAGTGGACCTCGCGCAGCCGCTCCAGCGGAGGAATGGCGGGGCGGAAGATCGCCTGCACCAGGAGGAGGCCGGTGAAACCGGTGGCGTAGACGATGAGGGCGGTCCAGACAGGCTGGCCGCTTTGGCGGTTGAGTTCGGCGTTGGTTCCCGACTGGAAGGGATTGGCCGCCCCGGTGCCCAGCGCGATCAGCCACAAAAGCCATGCCATAGAGTTTCCCTGCCCCCCGCGGATGGTTCCCAGTGCTCTGGACTGTTATACGGCAACTGTCCTGCTCGTACTGCGCGGCCCGAGCCAGCCCCGGGGTGGCTCGGCTACACTTTTTGCCATGGCGCTCCAGTTCACCACGTCGTATCTCGAGGACTCACTGGCACTCTTTGCGTATTACAAGAAGCTGGGCGAGCGGGCCATGGCCCAGCTTTCGGATGAGCAGCTGTTTGCGGCACTCGACGAAGAGTCGAATTCGATTGCCATCATCGTGAAACACATGGCCGGCAACATGCGCTCCCGGTGGACGGACTTTCTGAGCAGCGACGGCGAGAAGCCGACACGGAACCGGGACAGCGAATTCGAGGAACCTCCGCAGACACGCGCCGAATTGCTCGAGATGTGGGAGGCGGGATGGGGGTGTCTGTTCGGCGCGCTGCAACCGCTGACGGAAGCGGATCTGGGCCGGACGGTGACCATCCGCGGCGAGCCGCACTCGGTGATGCAGGCCATCAATCGGCAGATCGCGCACTATCCGCACCACATCGGTCAAATTGTGCTGCTGGCGAAGCACTTCGCGCGCGACCAGTGGCAGTCGCTCAGCGTGCCGCGGCGGGGCTCGGCGGAATTCAATCGGCTCGTGGCCGCCGGGGAGGCCAGCCAGCGATAGGCGCGGCGAACGCGCGAGAGCTACGTCGGACAGCGGTTATGGAGCCGTTTTCGGCGGATCAACAAGCCGCAGCCATGCTGCTACGGCGGCGATACCATGGTGGCAGAGTGGCGGAGGGCTCGTCTGTGACCTCGACAGTCATTACATCCTCTCTCACCAGCTGGGCGTCGGTTTACGCGCTGCTGCTGCTGGTGATCCTGCTGCTGCTGGTGATCCTGCTGCTGCTGTGCGGCGTTGCCGACTGACCAGCGAGCCGGGAACTTTGCAGAGAGCCAGCTTCGGGCGCCCCCCATTCTTTCCTGGGTTGACATCCGACCCGAAGCCGCGCATACTCGGGTCGAATGCCGACCCGATCTGACGAGAACCCCGACCGCATGGCCCTGCTGCAGGGCACGCTCGATCTGCTGATCCTGAAAACGCTGCTGATGGGCTCCTGTCACGGTCAGGGGATCGCGCGATCCATTCAGCGCCAGTCCGAAGAGGTGCTGTTTGTGGACCACGGATCTCTCTATCTGGCGCTGCAGCGGCTGGAAGACAGGAAGTGGATTCGCGCGAAGTGGGGGATAAGCGAGAACAATCGCAAAGCGCGCTTTTATTCGCTGACGCCGCAGGGGCGCGAACAGCTGGCGGAGAAGACATCGCAATGGAAGCGGCTGGCCCGCGCCATGGGATTGATTCTGGAGCCCGGGAGCGAGGAGGTGTAGCGATGTTCCGACGCAGGCGCAGCGAGCAGGATTTCGCAGAGGAGATACGGACGCATCTGGAGCTGGAGGCCGACGATCTGCGTGAGGAGGGCCTGAGCGATGATGATGCGCGCTGGCGGGCGCGGCGGGAGTTTGGCAACGTGCGCGCGGCACAGGAGCAGTTTTATGTGAAGAGTCGCTGGGTTTGGCTGGACCGGCTATGGCGCGATCTGCGCTTCGGCCTGCGCTCGATGAAGCAGAGTCCGGGATTTGCGGCGGCGGCGATCCTGACGCTGGCGCTGGGCATGGGCGCGAATACCGCGGTGTTCAGCGTGATGGATGCGGTACTGCTGCGCTCGCTGCCGGTCGCGGATCCCGAGCGGGTGGTAGATCTGAAAACATCGCGAGCCCCGGACGGGACCGGGACGATAGATTCGGAGGACACTTTCTCCTATCCCGTGTACGAGGCGCTGCGCCAGCAGAAGGATGCGCTCAACGCGGTGATCGCGGCCGGAATGCTCTCTGCCGATAAGGTGAACGTGCGCGTGGGCGCAGAGCCCGAAGAGGCCGAGGCCGATATGGTGAGCGGCAACTACTTCAGCGGTCTGGGCGTGCGGCTGGTGCGGGGACGCGGTTTTATTGCGCGGGATGAAGCCGATCACGCGCAGGTGCTGGTGATGAGTTATGAGTACTGGACACGCAGGTTCGTACGCGACCCCGGCGTACTGGGACAAACCATTTTCGTGAAGGGAGTTCCCTTCACCGTTGTCGGGGTGGCGGCGCGGGGATTCGAAGGTACCGAGGCTGGGCGCTCTATGGACTTCTGGATTCCGCTGCAGAATCGGGTGGAATTCAATGTGCTGGGCAATCCGCCGGAGAATGGCAAGCTCTATCAGGAGGACCCGACGTGGTGGTGTCTGCGGCTGATCGCGCGGCTCGGGCCGGGGGTAAGCCGCCAGCAGGCGCTGGCGCAGCTGCAATCCGTATTTCAGCATGCCGCGTATGTGGGACTGGGGTCACCGAAGGCAGGAGAGAAGGTACCGGTGCTCAGCTTCGCGGATGCGAAGAATTTCCCCGGCTATGACGACCAGTACGGGAAACCGTTGCGCATGCTGATGTCCATGGTGGGGCTGGTGCTGCTGATCGCGCTGACGAATGTGGTGATGCTGCTGATGGCACGGAATGCGGCGCGGCAGCGGGAGTTCTCGCTGCGGCTGGCATTGGGCGCGCGCGGTGGAGAATTGCTGCGGCAGCTGCTGACGGAGAGCCTGCTGCTGGTGAGCATGGGCGGCGCGCTGGCGTGGGGCTTCGCGGAGGTCGCGACGCGGACGCTGGGGCGCTGGGCGCAGATCGAATCGAGCCTGGCTCCGGATCGCACCGTGCTGCTGTTTACCCTCGCAGTGCTGGCCCTGGCCGCCCTCGTCTTCGGGGTCGCGCCGTTTCGCGTGGCGATCGCCGGCGGGGCAGAAATGGCGTTGAAAACATCAGCGGCTACGTCGCATACCGATGCGGGGCGGACTCGGGTCGGCAGGATGGTGGTGGCGTCGCAGATGGCGCTCTGTGTGGTGCTGCTGGTGGGAGCGGGGTTACTGATGCGCACGCTGCGGAACCTCGAGAATATCCCGCTGGGGATGAACACGCGGGGGCTGGTGGTGTTTGGGCTCAATCCACAGGGTTTTCACTCTGAGTCTGAGCTGGTGCGCTTCTATCAGGAGTTGCAGCGGCGGCTGCGCATGCTGCCAGGGATTGAGTCAGTCGCTGTCATGTCGGACCGGCTTGGGTCGTGGTGGTCCAACAATTCCAACGTGATGGTAGACGATAAAGATCCGGATGCAGGCCGGGCGAGCCCGACGATTGTGCGCAGCAACGATATCGGGCCGGACTTCTTCCACACGCTGGGTGTTCCGGTGCTAATCGGGCGCGAGTTCACTGATGCGGATACGGCCAGTTCGCAGAAGGTCGCCATCGTGAACGAGTTGTTCGTGCAGACGTTCCTGCCTCACCAGAATCCGTTGGGACATCGGGTGAACGGGCTGACCATCATCGGAGTGGTGGCGAACCACAAATACCGAAGCATGGACGAAACGCCGATTCCGATGGCGTGGTGGAACTACGCGCAGGCTCCGGGCGAAGGCGAGCTGAACGTGGAGATGCGGGTGCGTGGCGGCGATCCGCTGGCGGTATTGCCCGCGGTGCAGAGGGCGGTGACGCAAATGGACCCGAACGCGCCGCTGATCGAGCCGGCGCTGCAGCGGTCGCAGTTTGAGAAGACGATCTCGCAGCAGCTGCTGTTTGCGCGGCTGGCTGAGTTTTTCGGACTGCTGGCGGTGGTGCTGGTGGCGACCGGGCTCTATGGGACGCTGGCCTATCGGGTCAATCTGCGGACGGCGGAGATCGGGGTGCGAATGGCAGTGGGCGCGCGTCGGGGGCAGGTGGTGTGGATGATCCTGCGGGACAGCCTTTTGCTGACGGCGGTTGGGGTAGCGGCTGGGGTGCCGCTGGCGATGCTGGTGGGACGGGCGCTGCGGTCTTCTCTGTATGGGGTGCAGCCTCTGGATGCGGTCAGCTTTGGGCTGGCGGTCGTGGGGGTGGCCGCGGTGGCGCTGGTGGCGAGCGCCGCACCGGCGAGCCGGGCAGCCAGTATCGATCCGCTGCGAGCGCTGCGGGTGGAGTAGAGGTTCGGCCACCTGAAAAGGGCACACGCATGCCCGGCGTCGGCCCCTGGCTCCGACGGTCCCCGTCAACAATCCTTTCTTCAAAAGTTGATAGGTTAGGAGAGGGAGGGGTGACTGTGCCCTTAATACGCTCGACACCGCTCGTGCGCTATACCGCGGACGAATTCCGCCAGGCGGTTCTTTCTCCGGCGCCGCATACTGCCGTTTTCGACTGCGACGGAACGTTGTGGAATGGGGACGCGGGCTATGGGTTTATGACATGGTCGATCGAGGCCGGGCTGCTTTCGCGCAACGCCAGCGACTGGATTGACGCCCGGCATCGGCTGTACCGGCACGGCCAGGTCTCAGAAGAGGGGATTTGCGGAGAGATGGTGCAGGTGTATGCGGGGCTGCGCGAAGATGAGTTGCACCGCGCCGCCGCGCGCTACTTTGCTGCCCACATTGAACCCCAGATATTCCCGGAGATGGAAGCGCTGGTCGCCGATCTGCATGCGGCGGGAACGGAGATATGGGCGGTAAGCTCCACCAACAACTGGGTCATCGAGGAGGGCGTACGCCACTTCGGTATTCCGCCGGAGCGGGTGCTGGCAGCTGAGGTGCGCGTGCAGGAGGGGCTGATCCACAGCGACCTGATTGATGTCCCGACCGATGAGGGTAAGGCGAATGCGCTGCGGCGCGCCGGCGTCCCTGCGCCGACGGTGGTATTCGGTAACTCGATACACGACGCGGCGATGCTGGAGATCGCAGAGCGGGCATTCCCGGTGAATCCCACGCCAGGGCTGGTGGAGGTTGCCGCACAGCGGGGATGGGCGGTGTTCTACCCCGAAGCGGTGCTCGCGGACCACAGCAAATAAGGTGAAGATCGCTTCGCTGCAGCCGAGTGTGAGTATCATCCTCGACCGCTTAGGCTGTCTGGACTCGCTGGTAGCCTGCACGCGCTATTGTCTGGAGGCTGTTCCCTCACTGCGGGAGCGGATGGTCGCCGTGGTGCGGGACTCGTGGTCAACGAGCGCGGAGGAGTTGCTGGCGGTGCGGCCGGATCTGGTGATTGCGTCGGTTCCGTATCGGCAGGAGTCGCTGGCCGCGATCCTGAAGGCAGGCTGCCCGGTACTGGCGCTGGCACCCCATTCGCTCGCGGATATCGAACAGGACATCCGGCTGATTGCGTCGGTTGTGTCGGCGGGAGAACGGGGCGAGGCGATTGTAGCCGCCATGCGCTCGGAGATCGAGGCGGTGCGGCGCGCGACGGAACCCCTGGCCTGCAAGCCGCTGGTGTATTGCGAAGAATGGGGCAAGCCGCTGATCCATTCTCAGCTCTGGGTCAAGGAGCTGGTGGAAGCGGCGGGCGGGGTCTTTCTGGGCGAGCCGGGGCGAATAACGACGGCCGAGGTGGTGGCGGCAGCGGATCCTCAGGTTGTCATCGCGGCGTGGTGCGGCGCGGGAGACCGGGTGCCACTAGAGAAGCTGGCCAGCCGGGATGGTTGGGCGGATCTCCTAGCGGTGCGGGAGGGCAGGGTGTATTGCATTCCTGACGAGTGGCTGAACACGCCCGCGCCGACTCTGGTCGACGGACTGCGCTCCCTTGCCGCGGCGCTGCACCCTGACGTTTTCGGTACCCAGGCGGTCATTCCACGCAGCATTGGGAATCGATCAAGGGCCAAATGCGTCTAAACTATCGGGGAATATGGAGGATACGGGCCAAAACGGACGGGAGGTGAAAGCTCTGCGGTTCGTCGCGGCGGCGCTGATCCTGCGCGGCGACGAGGTATTAATCTGCCAGCGCAAGGCGGGCACGCCGATGGGGCTGAAGTGGGAGTTCCCCGGCGGCAAGATCGAGGCAGGCGAATCCGCCGAGCAGGCGCTGCAACGGGAGCTGGACGAGGAGCTGGGAATTCACGCCTCCATCGGCACGAAGATTGCGCACCTGCGCCATAACTACCGCAGCGGAGGCGCTGTAGATCTGCAGTTCTTTGCCGTGCACAGCTTCGAGGGCGAGCTGGTCAATCTCATCTTCGAGGAGATTCGCTGGTCGCCGTTGCGCGATCTGCCCGCGTACGATTTCCTGGCGGCGGATCGGGATCTGGTGCGGGATCTGGCGGCCGGGAAGCTGCTCTGAAGCCCCTCAGGAGTGGCCGGGACGCAACTGCTGCACCATCAGAACCACAGAAAGAATGCTGACGATCGCGGCCGTAATCCACGCGACGGCATTGAACCAGTGGGAATTGACGTGGTCGCCCATGAGATCTTTGCGGTTAATCAGAATGAGCATGAGCACAATGACCACCGGCAGCAGGATGCCGTTGAGGGTCTGCGATTCGATGGACCACTTGATGAGGGGGAAATTGGGGATAAGGACGACGGCGGCTCCACCGACAATGAGCAGCGTGTAGAGCCAATAGAAGAACGGCGCTTCGTGCCAGCGCTTGTCCACGCCGGATTCCACACCGAGACCCTCGCAGACGCTATAAGCCGTCGATAAGGGCAGCACGGAGGCAGCGAAGAAGCCGGCGTTAAAGAGCCCGAAGGAAAAGAGCACAAAGGCGTAGGAGCCGGCCAGCGGCTTCATGGCTTCCGCGGCCTGGGAGGGCTCCTGGATGGAGCCAAGGCCGTGCACCCACAGGGTCGCGGCGCAGGCGACGATGATGAACCAGGCGACGACGTCGGTGAAGATAGAGCCGACGATGACATCCAGGCGCGACGCAGGGTAATCCCGAACCGATACGCCTTTCTCGACGACGGAGGACTGCAGGTAAAACTGCATCCACGGAGCGATGGTGGTGCCGATGAGGCTAACCACCATGAAGACGTAGTCGTGGTCGCGCAGGACTTTTATGGGAGGCAGTTTGAAGGTAGCTGCGGTCGCAGCGTGCCAGCCGGGATGAGCGAGGACTCCGGCAATGATGTAGGTGAAGTAGAAGACGGAGGCGACGAGAAAGATTTTCTCGACACTTTTGTAGTCGCCGCGGACGGCCAGCAGCCAAACAAGCGCGGCGCAAACAGGGACAGAGATGTATTTGGAGACGTGGAAGAGCTGCAGGCTGCCGGCGATGCCGGAGAATTCGCCGATGACGTTGCCGAAGTTCACCAGCACCAGCAGGATCATGATGATGACGGTAAGGCGGAGGCCAAATTCCTCGCGGATGAGGTCGCTGAGGCCCTTGCCGGTGACCGCACCCATGCGCGCGCACATTTCCTGGACGACGATGAGCGCCAGGGTGACCGGAATCATGGTCCAGAGAAGGGCGTAGCCGAACTGGGCACCAGCCTGGGAGTAGGTGAAGATGCCGTTGGGATCGTTGTCGACATTGGCCGTAATGAAGCCAGGACCGAGCACGGCAAGGAAGAGCAGGATCCGGGTTCTCCAGCGTTTCAGCATGACGGCACAAGTCTCGGTTCGCGGGATTCCGAGCCCGCCGGCCCGGCCAAGCAGAGGAGGAAGCGAAACCCCAGTGTAGGCGAGGAAGCGCGGTTTCGTCCCGCTCCGATTGCGGGGCAGGTTGCAAGGCGGGTTCTGCCCCGGCAGTGGTCATTCTGTAGACTGAACTTCAGCATGCTTTCAATGCGTTCCGCGCCGTCTCCTCGCCTTGCCGCGCTGCCTCTTTTGGCTGCCTGCGCCGTTATTTCTTTTGCAGCGTCTGTGCACGCCCAGGGGACGCGACTGTGGAACGAATCGCGCTTTGAGGAGTTCGAGCGCGGCACGCCGAATGGGGTGGCGATCACCAGCGATGGGCGTCTGGTGCCCGGACCAGAGAGCAAGGCGGTGCTGACCACGCCCTCGACGTACGTCTGGTCGATCGCGGCGGATCGCGCGGGCGATGTGTATCTGGCCACGGGAACGCCGGCTACGGTACTGCGGGTGACCCCGGACGGGAAGTCGACGACGTTGTTCACCAGCCACGATCTGAGCGTACAGACGGTGCGGGTGGGACCGGACGGCGCGGTGTACGCCGCCACGCTGCCGTCAGGGAAGGTATACAAGCTCGACCCCCACGGGGAAAACAAGACCGAGGACACGGCGACGCTGGTCTTCGATCCGGCCGGCACGGCGGAGAAACCGAAGTACGTCTGGGATCTCGCTTTCGATGCCCAGGGACGGCTGTACATCGCAACCGGAGCTCCGGCGGGCATCTACCGCGTGGCATCGGGCGGCGGCAAGCCTGAACTTTTCTTCAAGAGCGACGATGAGCACCTCCGCTCGATGGCCTTCGACCACTCCGGGAATCTGATCGCAGGCTCGGACGGGACGGGGCTCATCTACCGCATCGATCCGGCGGGCAAGGCGTTTGTCCTTTACGATTCGCCGAAGAAGGAGATCACCTCGGTCATTGTCGCTCCGGATGGATCGATTTATGCGGCGGGGGTCGGTGAGAAGGGTCGAAACAATCTGCCGCCGCTGCCGGTGACCGGACAGGCAACTGTAACGGCCACGATTACGATAGTGCAACCCGGCTCGGTGCAGGCCTTCAGCGGCAACACGCTGATCCCCGACGGGTCGGAGGTGTATGAGATTCCGCGCGGCACGGAGCCGCCGCGGAGGGTCTGGGCGGGCCATGACGACATCGTCTACTCGCTGGCATGGACTTCCGACGGCATCCTCGCCGCGACCGGCAATCGGGGGCGCATCTATCGCATTCATGACGATGGAACCTATGCGGATATCGCGCATCTGGAAGCGTCGCAGATCACGGGCTTCGCGGATTCTTCCAGAGGCTTTTACGTGAGCACGGCGAACGCCGGCAAGCTCTACCTGCTGAGCCACGGCGAAGCGCCGGAAGGAAACTACACCAGCGAAGTCTTCGACGCCGGCGCTTACGCGCAGTGGGGACGCGCAGAGGTGGAAGTGGGCGCGGCACCGCAGGCTTCGGCCTTCCAGATGTACGCGCGGGCCGGCAACATCGAGAATCCGCAGCGCGCGTGGAGCGAGTGGAAGGAGTTTGCGCCCAATACGGGCGCAGTGGGGATTCAACCGTCGCGCTTCATGCAATGGAAGCTGGTGGAACATCCAGGCAGTTCGGTGGGCGGGGTAGGGATCAACTACCTCCCGGTGAATCTGCCTCCGATGGTGGATGAGGTTTTCGTAACGCCGGGTGCGCGGGCCACTTCGATGCAGCAGCCGCCGGGACAACCGCAGCAGATCACGCTGAATTTCCCCTCGACGCAGGGTTCCGGAATCAGCTATGGGCAGGAGGCGGGGAAAGAACCGCTGCCGGCGGTGAAGGAGCGTACCTCCGTTACGGTGCGCTGGGCGGCACATGACGACAACGGCGACGATCTGAGCTTCGCGCTCTATTACCGCACCGAGGGGGAGCGCAACTGGCAGTTTCTGCACGATCACATCCGGGAGCGCTTCTACTCGTTCGATTCCAGCCTGCTGCCGGACGGTCACTACCGGATGAAGGTGGTGGCCAGCGATGCTCCCTCGCATAATCCAGGCGAGGCGCTCAGCGGCGATCGGGTCAGTGACGAATTCGTGATTGACACAACGCCGCCGGTGGTGAACGGGCTCGAAGCACACATGGTGAATGGGAAGATTCACGCCTCGCTCACCGCGACTGACGCCACCTCGCCGGTTTCGCATGCGGTGTATTCGGTAGATGCGGGGCGCTGGCAGTACGTGGAGCCGGTGGGTAAGATTGCGGATTCGCTCACGGAGGGCTTCGACTTTGACGCGCCACTGCCTCCGCCGCACGCAGGCGCCGAGCCTCCCGCCGATCCCAACGAGCATGTGATTGCGATTCGTGTCTTCGACCGCTATGACAACGTGGTCACGGTGAAGGCGGTGGTTCGGCAGGCGCAATGAGGTTTGAACTCTTTGTTGCGGCCCGATACCTGCGGGCCAAGCGCCGCCAGGCCGTCATCGGGGTCATCACCTGGATCTCGATTGCCGGGGTTGCGGTGGGGGTGGCTTCGCTGATCCTGGCGCTGGCCATTACCAACGGGACGCGCCGCGACCTGCAGGAGCGCCTGCTCAGTTCCACTTCGCATGTAGACCTGATGCGCACCATGAGCGACGGCATACGAGACTGGCGGCCGCTGCTGGACCGCCTGCGCAAGCTGCCACACGTGGTGGCCGACGCGCCCGGCCTGTATGAGCCGGTGCTGATCTCGCGCGGGGCGCGGGCCGGGGGCGCGATGATCGAGGGCATTGTCCCCTCCGAAGAGCGCACCGTCTCCGACATGCTCTCGAGCGTAAAAGAGGGGAGCGTGGCGCCGCTGAGCGCGAGCACGACTCCGGAAGACCAGGCCGGGGTACGCATACCGCCCATCGTGATCGGCAGCGATCTGGCGGATTCGGTCAATGCAGAGGTCGGTGATGTGGTTTTAGTTACCAGCCCGCAGGGAGATCTGACTCCCTACGGCATCACGCCCAGGTACCAGCGCTTTCAGGTGGTCGGGATCTTTCATTCCGGGTTCTACCAGTACGATTCCAGCTACGGCTTTGTGCGGCTGGCCGACGCGCAGGCACTCTTCGGCGAGCCCGATGTGATCTCGATCATCTCGTTCCGGGTGGACGACCTGTACCACGCGAACGTGATCGGCGACGAGATTGAGAAGGCGGCGGGGCCGGGATTCACGACCACGAACTGGATGGAGCAGAACCGCGAGCTGTTCCGGGCGCTGAAACTGGAGCAGATTGTCACTTTCATCGTGATCGGGCTGATTGTCTGCGTGGCGGCTTTGAACATCCTGATCGCCCTGACCATGATGGTGATGGAGAAGACCAAAGACATCGCGGTGCTGATGTCGATGGGGGTGCAGCCGGGGCAGGTGCGGCGGATTTTCCTGCTGCAGGGGCTGCTGATCAGCGTGATTGGGACGGCCATCGGGCTGGTGCTGGGCTACACCCTGGCCTGGGCCGGCGGTCACTACCGGTTCATTCATCTTTCAGCGGATGTTTATTCGCTGGACTATCTTCCCTTCGCGCCGCGCATCCTACATGGCGTAATCGTGACGGCCCTGTCCCTGGGGGTTTCGCTGCTGGCGACCCTTTACCCATCGAGTTCGGCGGCTCGCGTGCTGCCTGCCGAAGCACTGCGCTACGAATAGCGGCGGGACGGGCGCGGGCCGATGAAGGATTGTTCGAACGGATGAAGGTAAAAGCGGTAATCTTTGCCCTTTGCGCGCTGCTGGCGGGCCCGCCTGGCTACGGCTATTCGTTTCTCACCCACGAAACGATCGTGGATATGGCCTGGGACAGCTCCATCAAGCCGGTGCTGCTGAGTAAGTTTCCCAATGCCACGCCACAGCAGCTGATCGAAGCGCATGCCTTCGCCTATGGCGGCTCCTGCATCCAGGACGCCGGCTACTATCCCTTCGGGAAACCCAGCTTCAGCAATTTGACCCACTACGTGCGCACGGGCGATTTCATCACCAACCTGATCCACGAGGCGCACACCATCGACGAGCTGGCCTTCGCGCTGGGCGCACTTTCGCACTACGTCGGCGATACCATCGGTCACCGTTATGCGGTCAACATTTCGGTTCCCCAGGAATTTCCAAAACTTGAGAAGAAGTACGGCAACGTGGTGACCTACGAGGAAAATCCACACGCCCACGTCCGCACCGAGTTTGCCTTTGACATCGACCAGCTCGGCCACGCGCGCTTTGCTCCGGCGGCCTACTACCGGCGCGTCGGCTTCCACGTTCCGAGGAGCCTGATGGAGCGGGCGTTCTACGATACCTACGGTCTGCGGCTGCACAACGTCATCGGCGACGAGTTCACCTCATTCCGCAGCTATTCCTGGTCGGTACGGCAGTTCCTGCCGCGGGTCGCTTACGCCGAAGTCCTGCTGCACCGCAAGGACTTTCCCCCGGACGAGAGCGGAGCGCAGTTTGATGAGTTTGCAGACCGTCTGAAAGCGACGGACGTGGCCCACCACTGGGAGCAGTATCGCCAGCACAAGCCCAGCTTTACGACCCGTATCCTGGCGGCGCTGATCTTTATCACCCCCAAGATCGGTGTGCTCTCCGACCTGGCGATCCGGGGTCCGAAGCAGGACAGCGAAGAGGACTATGTCGCAAGCATGAACCAGGCGATGGACGAGTACACGCATCTGCTGGGCGAACTGGGGGAGAAGAACAAGAACGGCTTTGCGGTCCCGGATCTGGATCTCGACACCGGCTACGCCACCCGACCGGGCACCTACCGGCTGACCGACGAGACCTACGCTTCGTTGCTGCGCCGGGTCACCAGGGACACGGCGATGCCTCCGCTGGGCCTGCGGCAAAACATCCTGGCCTTCTATGCGAACCCGAATGCTCCTATCGCGACCAGGCGCAACCGCAAGAAATGGGCCAGGGTGCAGGAGGAGCTGGCAGTCCTGCGCGTGATGCCGGCCACGCGCATTCCCAACGCGAAATAGAATCTCGACCGGATTCCCGACACCTGTTAATCAGAGAGCAACCACCCCGGGCAGCTGCGGAGGCCCGCACCGGGACAACCATGTATTCTGCGAATGATGCAGCGCGTTCTCACCGCAGTGGTTCTGGTCCCCCTGGTCCTTCTTCTTATTTTTTTGTCTCCCCGGGAGCCGCTCCTGCTGATGGGCGCGGTGCTGGCGGTAGCGGTGCTGGCGCTGTGGGAGTATCTGGGTCTGGCGGACGCGATGGGCGCCAAAACCCCGCGGATCGCCGCGGTCGTCTCGCTGGTGATTCTGCTGGCGGCCGTGTTTCGCCGCCCGGACCTGACGGCGCCGGTGACCGGAGCTCTGGCGGTGGCGCTCTTCATCGTGTGCGCGTTTCGGTCGCCGGTAAATCGCGTCCTGCCGGATACCGCGTATTCCGTCTTCGGGCTGCTTTATATCGGTATGGCGCTGGCGACACTGTATTTGCTCTCAACGCAGGAAAACGGACCGTCACTGTTACTCTTTTTGTTCCTGGTGGTGTGGACCGGGGACATTGCGGCTCTGTACGTGGGCCGGTCCTGGGGGCGCCGCAGGCTGGCCCCGACGCTCAGCCCGAACAAGACCTGGGAGGGGAGCCTCGCGTCGGTCGCCGGCAGCGTGATGGTTGCGGTGCTGCTCCTGTGGCTGACGGGCAAACTCAGCGAGCGCGGGATCGAGGTACTGGCGTATCCGGGATCGATTCTGCACTGGATGGGGTTGGCCGTCCTGCTGAATGTGGCGGCCCAGGTGGGAGATCTGGTGGAATCGGCGATCAAGCGTGGAGCCGGGGTGAAGGATTCGGGACATCTGCTGCCGGGGCACGGCGGCATGCTGGACCGCATCGACGCCCTGCTGCTGGCCGCACCTGTGCTGTGGTACGCTCAGTTAGCGCAGCAGTCCTTTTGAAAAGCGGCCTTCGCCGCACCCGCGCAAATACCTGATGGCAAAAGATTTCTCTCGCTTTAAGCATGTCGCCATTCTGGGATCGACCGGCTCTATCGGGCAGAGCACTCTAAGCATTATCGAGAGCTATCCGGAGCGATTCGCCGTCGCCTCGCTCGCGGCCGGGCGCAACATCGATGCAGCGTACGAGCAGTGCCTCCGCTGGCGGCCCCGGGTGGTCTCGCTGGCGACCGAGGAACTGGCCAGCGAACTTCAGAAGCGTCTGCGGCGCGCAGGTCTTTCCGAGACGCAGGTGCTGTGGGGGACGGAAGGCACAGTTCAGGCCGCAACGCTTCCCGAGGTGGATTTCGTCGTCTCGGCGATCGTGGGTGTGGCGGGGCTGGAGGCGACTTATGCCGCGGTCGTCGCTGGGAAGACGATCGGCCTCGCGAACAAAGAGGCTATGGTGGCGGCGGGGGAGATCCTGACCGCGCGCGGCGCGGGAGAAGAACGTCGCGCTGCTGCCCATCGATTCCGAACACAATGCCGTGCACCAGTGCATGCGGGCGGGCGAGCGGCGGGAGGTGCGGCAGATCTGGCTGACCGCTTCAGGCGGACCGTTCCGGACGCTGCCGCTCGAGCGAGTTCCCGAAGATCACCGTCGAGCAGGCGCTGCGGCATCCGACGTGGGTGATGGGGCGGCGGATCACGATCGATTCGGCCACCATGCTGAACAAGGGGCTGGAGATCATCGAAGCGTGCCGGTTGTTCGATCTGCCGCCCTCGACGGTGAAGGTGACGGTGCATCCGCAGTCGACGGTGCATTCGCTGGTGGAGTACGTAGATGGCAGTATTGCTGGCGCAGATCTCGGTGACGGATATGCGGCTGCCGATCCTGTACGCGCTGAGCTATCCGGAGCGGGTCGAATCGGACCTGACGCTTCGACATGAGCAAACTGGCCGAACTGCACTTCGAGCAGCCGGACTTCGCGCGCTTTCCCTGCCTGCGGCTGGCGTATGAGGCGGCGGAAAAGGGTGGGGCGCATGCCATTGCGCTGAATGCGGCCGACGAAGTGGCGGTGGAAGCTTTCCTGGAAAGAGCCATCCCCTTTACCGGCATTCCAGCTACAATAGAACTGGTACTCGAGACAACCTCCGAGTCGCATCCGGCGACCATACAAGAAGTGCTCTCTCTCGACTGCCTTGCCCGGGAAATGGCGCGGGAGGTCCTGGCGGCACGCCAAGCTTTTCGCCGCTAGACCCGATCTGCTGTTAAGCTGCTCTGGTTCGCAGGTCGTTTCGTCCAAACACTGAATATGCCTTTTGCTGTAATCGCTACCGTTTCGTTTCTAGTTGTGCTCGGCATCATGGTGCTGGTGCACGAATTCGGCCACTTCGCCGTGGCCAAGCTATGCGGAGTGCGGGTCGAGGTCTTCTCGCTCGGCTTCGGAACCCGTCTATTCGGCGTCAAGTGGGGCGACACGGACTACCGGGTCAGTGTTTTGCCATTTGGCGGTTACGTAAAGATGTCCGGAGAGACGCCGGGATCGGAAGCGACAGGGGATCCCGGAGAATTCAGCTCGCATCCACGCTGGCAGCGGGTTCTGATTGCCGCAGCGGGTCCGATTGCAAATTTCATCCTCGCCTTTGTGCTGATGGCCGGTCTGTACATGATGCACAACGAGGTGGAAGTCTACCTGGATGGCCCGGCAGTGCTGGACGTGGTGCCGTCGAACTCAGCTGCTGGCCGCGCGGGACTCGAAACCGGCGACCGGATCATCCGCTTCGATGAGGATAAGGATCCCACCTGGGAAAAGGTGAACGACCGGGCTCTGCTGGACGCGAACAACACAGTCCCCATGACCGTGCAGAGGACGGTGAACGGGCAGCAGAAGGAATTCAGCACGGAGCTGCTTTTGTCGGATCCGACAAAAGGCCAGGATTTTGACATCGCCTCGCTGGGGCTGATCCCGAAACAACAGGACGGCCCTGTCGTGGTCGAGGATGTGGTGCCGGGAAATCCGGCCGACAGGGCAGGCCTCAAATCGGGCGATGCTGTGATCTCCGTCAACGGCCAGATGGTCCATGGGGTTCCCTCCATCATGACAGTCCTGGCGGGATCCGGAAGCAAACCGGCTACTCTGCTGGTCGAGCGCGCCGGACATCAGTTTAGTATCTCCGTGCAGCCAATCTGGGCCGACTACGGCACCGGTCAGCCGGGCTACCGGCTGGGGTTCAGCGCCGAACCGCCGCCCTTCCGCGTGGAACAGCTGCCCCTGCCCCAGGCGGTTCGCCGTTCGGTCACGTATAACCTGCGTTACTCCGGCTATATCCTCGATATTCTGCACCGGCTCTTCACAAGGCACAATGCGGTGATGCAGCAGCTGAGCGGGCCGATCGGCATGGCGCGCATGACGGGTGAAGCGGCGGAGATGCACGGGTGGGAGCCGATCATCGGGCTTACCGCGCTGATCAGCCTCAACCTGGGGATCATGAACCTGCTGCCAATTCCTATCCTCGACGGCGGCATGATTCTGCTGCTGGCCATTGAGGGACTGCTGCGGCACGACCTGAAGCAGGAGTTCAAGGAGCGCGTATATCAGGTGGCCTTCGTCATGTTGATCCTGTTCTTCGCGTTCATCATGTTCAACGATGTCGCGAAGCTGAATTTGTTCTCGAAGCTCAAGCCATAGAACCAGGGAACACCGGCACGAGAAAGGTCTGTTCATCAAGGTCTGCCAGACGGCGGACCTTTTTCGTTGCGCCCGAAGCCAGGACTGTGCGGCTCAGGAGGCTATGGGCGGTGGTCTGTAGCCGAACTCGGCCTCGACGGCAGCAGCCACACGCAGAACCAGTTCATCCGCGAAGGGGCGGCCCGCGATCTGGACGCCGATGGGAAGTCCTTCAGGAGACTGTGAGACCGGAACCACAGCGGCCGGACCGCCGAGCAGATTAAACCACTGGGTAAAACGCATGGCATCGAGGTAGGCGACGGTTTGGCCTTCGACGGTCCAGCTTCGCTCGAAAGGGCGAAAGGCGGGGATGGAGCAGACAGGACAGAGCAGGATGGGAAACTCGCGCATCTCTTCGAGCAGCTGCGCGCGGACCTGATCAGACGCGACCCAGGCATTCAACAGCGAATCCGCAGTGAGCGGGACCTGGGCGCGTGCGGTGTCGAGGAAGTATCGAAACGTCGGGCTTAGCTGGTCTTCCCTGCCCCGGATCGCCGGTGCGTAGAGCATCGCGCCGCACTGCATGAAGAAGGTCCACCACAGCCTGCGCGCCGCCTCCAGGGTTGCGGGCAGGAAGGGCGTGACGGTGAAACCCTGCCGTTCCAGCGCGCGTGCGGCGGCCTGCACCGCGGCACGGGTTTCGGATGTCACGGGAACGGTGCCATCATCCTCGAAATAGCCGATGGGGATGCGCTTCGCGTCTTCGAGAGAGACGGGATGATGAGCGACGGGCGGACTTGCGGGATCGGTGGGATCCTGTCCGGAAAGCACTTCGAAAAAGAGCGCCAGATCGCCAACAGTACGGGCCATGGGGCCGATGGCGCCGAGGAAAGAGAAGGGGCCGAGGCATGGAGGCAGGTGGCCGGCGGCGGGGATGCGACCTGCGGTGGGCTTGAGCGCGCAGATGCCTGTGAAGTGGGCGGGCTCGCGCACCGATCCACCGCTGTCGCTGCCGAGGCCGCCGGCGGAGAGGCCGGCCGCAATCGCTGCTGCCTCGCCGCCGCTGGAACCTCCTGCGGAATATTCGAGGTTCCAGGGATTGCGCGTGCTGCCGTGGAGCAGGTTCTCCGTTTCGTACGCCATGAGGAACTCGGGGCAATTGGAGGTGCCGAGGAGGAGGGCACCGGCAGCCAGCAGGCGATCGACGACGACGGCGTTGGTGCCAGGGATCGAGCCGCGATTGAGAACGCTGCCGATTTCGCACCTGTATCCGGCCGTCGCGATGGAGGACTTAATGGTGACGGGCAAACCAGCAAGCGGCCCGGAACGAACCTGCTGAGCGAGGGCGCAGACCCGATCAGCGTCGAAATCGACGAGCGCGTTGAGCTTTGGGTTGAGGCTTTGAATCTGCCGGATATGCTCTTCGGCTAATTCCAGCGGCGTGATGACACGGCGCTTCAGCAGGGAGAGCTGTTCTGTAGCAGGAAGGAGGGTGACGGACACTGAGGGCCATTATAATTTTGCGCAGTGCAGACTGATTATTCCTGTCTGGTGCGGCACGGGCATCCCCTAAACGAGTCACCGCATTTTTAAACGCCCAAATGCTACGATGAGCCATGTCCCCCAGCCGGAAGAAGGCCCCGCAGCGGCCGAGCGCTGCTCGGGGCAAGGCGCGCCCCGCCAGCACCGAGCCCCGCGACCTTGTCATCCTCACCGGCCTCTCCGGTTCCGGTAAAGCCTCCGCTCTGAAAGCCTTCGAAGACCTGGGTTTCTACGCTGTGGACAACATGCCGGTGTCGCTGATGCCGCATTTTGCCGAGTTGGTGGCGCATTCGCGCGACATCCGGCGCGCCGCGCTGGTGGTGGATGTGCGCGAGGGCATGAGCCTCGACCAGTTTCCGGCGATCCTGCATGAGATTCGCAGGACACTGCCTACAAAGGTTCTCTTTCTCGAGGCCAGCAAAGCGGCGCTGCTCGCCCGGTTTTCCGAGACGCGGCGGCCGCACCCGCTGGGCCGCGAGGAGCGAGTGACCAGCGCCATTCAGGAAGAGCGCCGCGTGCTGGAGCCGATCCGCAAGGTCGCGGATTTCGTTATCGACACGACGAAATTTAATGTGCACGAACTGCGCTCGTTCATTCAGGCCAAATTTGTGCGCGAGAGCGACGGCAAGAGCCTGCTGATTTCGTCGGTGAGCTTCGGCTACAAGAAAGGTGTTCCGCTGGACGCCGATCTGGTGTTCGACGTGCGCTTTTTGCCCAATCCTCATTTCGTGCCGGAGTTCCGCAACCTGACAGGGCGAGACAAGAAGGTCGCGGCTTATATTTCCGGTTTTGCGCAGTCGCGCGAATTTATGGACCGCGTCACGGACCTGCTGCTCTTTCTGCTGCCTCACTACATCAGTGAGGGAAAGAGCTATCTGACGATTGCGTTCGGCTGCACCGGCGGACAGCATCGCTCGGTGATGATTGCCGAGGAGATTGCGCGGCGGCTGGCCAAACAGGGCTATCGCGTGAAGACCGCGCACCGCGATATGCCGCGGTAATCCGCTTCAGGATTCCATCATCTGGCTCACGCTGCGGCATGCTGCGAAACCGACAGCACATTGCCGTCGGGATCTTTGAACCACGCAACCTTATCGCCGGTGGGAAACGTGCAGATGCCGTGCTCGTCCTGGCCCATGTTGGGATAGCGCTCGAAGCGGATGCCTTTGCCGGCGAGGTCCTGCACGGTTGAGAGGATGTCGTCGGCTTCCCAGCCGAGGACGGTGTTCTGCGCCGGAGTGAAGGCAGGCACCTTGCCGATGCGCAGAATCACGCCATCCATATCGAAGACGAGGGCAAAGCCGTCGTCGCGCAGAAAACGGAGGCCGAGTTGATCGCGATAGAAGGCGATGGCGGCGTCGGGGGTCTGCGTCAGAAGAAAGGTGACCACGTTTTTCATGGGATTTTCCTCACCCGAAGGGGAAGCAAGCCACATCCTACACCAGGGCTTTGCGAAGGGAATGACCGCAAGGGTTCCCGAGGAGGAACGCGGAGGCACATTTGGTACCGTCTTTTCCTCACCGGCGCAGGCAAAGCGGACCCGCCGGTTTCTGCGCGCAGACCTAGAATAGAAGAAGACCCATGGCGGAATTTACCCACCTGCACCTGCACACCGATTACTCCCTGCTCGATGGCGCCTGCGATGTTGAGAAGCTGGTCCAGCGCGTGTCCAGCATCGGGCAGAAGTCGGTCGCGATTACGGATCACGGCAACATTTACGGGGCGGTGCATTTCTTTGACGCGGCGAAGAAACACGGGGTGAGCCCCATTCTCGGCTGCGAGCTGTACATCTGCAAAGAGGACGACCATCGCGCTCCCGCGCAGGGCGAGAAGTACAACCACCTGCTGGTGCTGGCCGAGAATGAAGAAGGCTACCGCAACCTGGTGCGGATTACGTCGGAGGCTTCGCTGCACGGCTTCTACAAGAAGCCGCGCGTAAGCAAGAAGTATCTGGCCGAGCATGCGAAGGGGCTGATCGGATTTTCCGGGTGCCTGGCGGGCGAGTTGTGCGAAAACCTGATGGCCGGAAAATTTGAGGCGGCACGTGCGAGCGCCGGGCAGTATCAGGAGATTTTTGGACGCGGCAATTTCTTCCTGGAGATCCAGGACCAGGGGCTGGAGCTGGAGAAGAAGATCCACGCCGATCTCTTCCGCCTGGAAAAAGAGCTGGATATCCCGCTGGTCGCGACCAACGACAGCCATTATCTATGCGAGGACGATGCACACGCGCACGAGGTGCTCCTGTGCGTGCAGACGGCGGGGTCGATCAACGATCCGAAACGTTTCAAGTTCGACTCCGACCAGTTCTACGTGAAGACGGCGGCAGAGATGGAGCAGCTGTTCTCGCATGCTCCGCAGGTGGTGAGCCGGACGATGCAGTTTGCGGAGCGCTGCCACTTCAAGCTCAGCAAGGTCGATAATCCGTTTCCGGAATTCGCCGTGCCGCCGGGGCATACCATCGACACCTACTTCGAGGAGGTGTGCCGACAGGGCCTGAAGAAGCGTCTTGAGACGGCGGTACGCAGCCTTGAACTGCGCGGAGTGCAGCGCACGCCGGTACATGAATACGAATCCCGTCTGAATTTCGAGATCGGCATTATCAAGCAGATGAAGTACTCGGGGTACTTCCTCATTGTGTGGGACTTCATCAAATACGCGCGCGACCATGGAATTCCGGTGGGGCCGGGGCGCGGGTCGGCGACCGGTTCGCTGGTGGCGTACGCGATGGAGATCACCAACATCGATCCGATGCAGAATGTGCTGCTGTTCGAGCGCTTCCTGAACCCGGAGCGGGTAACCATGCCGGATATCGACGTGGACTTCTGCCAGAATCGGCGCGGCGAAGTGATCGAATACGTCACGCGCAAGTATGGCCGCGAGCAGGTGGCGCAGATCATCACGTTTAACACGATGGCGGCGAAGGCGGCGATCAAGGACGTAGGGCGCGCGCTGGATATGCCATACGGCGACGTGGACCGCATCGCCAAGCTGGTGCCCACGACCATCGGCATCACCATCGAGCAGGCGTTGAAAGATTCGCCGCCGCTGCAGGAGGCATATGAGAGCACGCAGCAGATCCGGGAGCTGATCGACACGGCGAAGAAGCTGGAGGGGCTGGTGCGGGGCGCGGGCGTGCATGCCTCGGCGGTGGTGATTGCGCCGCGGCCGCTGACGGAACTGGTTCCGCTGAACCGAACCAAGAATGAAGAAATTGTGACTGCCTACGACATGAAGGCAGTCGAAAAAATGGGCCTGCTGAAGATGGACTTCCTTGGGCTGGCCACCCTGACAGTGATCACCGATTGCATCAAGCTGATCGAGCAGACGCGGGGCGAGAAGCTGGACATCGAGATGGTTCCCCTCGACGATCCGGAGACCTTTCGGCGTGTGTTCCATACGGCGCTGACGTCGGGGATTTTCCAGTTTGAATCGCCGGGAATGCGGGACATTCTGCGGCGATACAAGCCGGATACGGTGGAAGACCTGACGGCCCTGAACGCGCTTTATCGCCCCGGGCCGATGGACATGATCGACGATTTCATCGAGCGTAAATGGGGGCGGCGCAAGGTGGAGTTCCTGCTGCCCGAACTGGAAGGGATCCTCAAAGATTCGCTGGGCGTGATCGTCTATCAGGAACAGGTGATGCGGATTGCCAACGTCCTCGCCAGCTACAGCCTGGGCGAGGCCGATTTGCTGCGCCGCGCCATGGGCAAGAAGAATGCCGAAGCCATGGCCGAGCAGCGGGACCGCTTCATGAGCGGAGCGGCGGCACTCGGGCATCCCAGGGCCGCGGTGGGGGAAATCTTCGATCAGATGGAGAAGTTCTCCGGCTACGGGTTCAACAAGTCGCACTCGGCAGCCTATGCGCTGGTGGCGTACCAGACGGCGTATCTGAAGACGCACTACCCGGTGGAGTTCATGTCGGCGCTGCTGACGTCGGAAATCTCAAAGCCGGAAAACGTGGTGAAGTACATCAAGGAATGCCGCGAGATGGAGATTGCGGTCGAGCCGCCGGACGCGCGCTACAGCGACGCGGATTTCACCCCGCACGGCGATGCGATCCGATTTGGGCTGACGGCGATCAAGAACGTGGGGCGCAACGCCATCGATTCGATCCTGGCTGCGCGCCAGGAGCTGGCGGATGAAGGCAAGAGCTTCGGATCGTTCCAGGATTTCTGCGAGAAGATCGATCTGCGGCTGCTGAACAAGCGCGTGCTCGAATCGCTGATCAAGGCCGGCGCACTCGATTCTTTTGGGCGGCGCGCGCAACTGCTGGCGGCCGTAGACAGGACCATCGAGCGCGCGCAAAAAGCGCAGCGCGATCATGCTGCGGGGCAATCGGGACTGTTCGGCATCTTCGACGTGCCCACGAACGGCGCCAAACACGACAGCGATCTGCCCAACGTGCCCGATCTGGAGGAGAGCCAGCGGCTGGCGGCGGAGAAGGAAGTGCTGGGCTTCTTTGTGTCCGGACATCCGCTGGATAAGTACGCGGAGAAGCTACGCAACCTGCCCAGCGCGGTCGATGTGGCAACCGCGCTGGAGATGAAGCCTCCGGCCTCGAATGGCCGCCGCGGCCAGGCGCCGGAGAACGAGATCTCCATTGCCGGCGTAATCATCGGGTTGAAGGTCGCAAAGTCGAAGCGCTCCGGCGAGCTGTACGCACAGGCAGCACTGGAAGATGCATCGGGCAAGATCGACCTGATCTGCTTCCCCAAAGACTACGAGCGGTTGGCGCAGCAACTGCGGATCGACGTGCCGGTGCTGGTGCGCGGACAGCTGCGCGCGGAAGAAGAAGCAGCGCCCAAGCTGTGCATCTCGTCGATCCAGGCGCTGGAAGACGTGAAAGTGCGGCTGCCGAATAACGTGCGCATCCGCATCCCGCTCGATCGCGTCAGCGAAACCACGCTGGAGGAGTTGCGGGATCTGGTTGTCTCCACGCCCGGCCCGGGGCGGCTGATGATCGACGTGGAACAGCGCGGAGAGTACCGCGTGGTGATGGAACCGGAAGGCCTCACGGTGGGCGCCGATCGCGCGTTCATCGACAAAATCGAGATGCTGCTCGGCCGCGGCATGGTGCAGGCGCTCGAATAGCGCCAGTGCGTCGAGCGCGGACCGACGTCCTCGGTCCTAGGGCGCGACGCCCATCTCGTAATTCAGCGTGGCCAGCGAGAGCCGGTACTGATAGCGCGCGCTGGTGTCCTGAATCTGCGCGGTGGTCTGCTGCAGCTGTGCCTGGCTAAGCTCCACGATGGAGCTGAGACCCATCTGATAGCGGGTTTGGGCGAGGCGCATGGCAAGATCCGCCTGCTGCACCAGCTGCGCCGTGACGTCCATGCGGCGCCAGTTATTGTTGGCCTGCAGCCAGGCGGTGCGGACGTCGCGGACGATGGTGTCGCGCAGATCGCGGCTGTTTTCGGCTGCCGCCTGGGCGCGGTAACGGGCCTCGCGCGCCTGGGAGACATAGAGAAAGCCGTTAAAGACGGGGATATTTATGTTCGCGCCGATGGCGCCCCACCAATTGGCGGTGTAGTACGTGTCCGCACGAACGGGCACGATGCCCGCAGTTCCCTCCGCTGAGACGGAGGGCAGGAGCTGATCCCATTGCGCGCGCACAAATTTTTGCGCCGATTGCGCGCTGTAGCCGAGGGACTGGAGGTCGGGGCGCTGAGAAAGTGCGGTCTGAATGAGCGGCTCGGCCGTGGGAGGGGGCGGAGGAGGAGCAGCTGTATCTTCGACCAGTGTGTAGTGGACATCATGATCGAGGCCGAGGACGGCGTTCAGAGTGGCCATAGCCGCCTGGGCATTGCTCTGCGCATCGATCTGGAGCAGCTGAGCCTGGGAGAGATCCACGTCGGCGAAGCTGAGGTCGAGGGTGGACTTCAGCTTATTCCGCGTCATCTGGCCGACCTGGGTTTCGGTGGTCTGGCGCGTGTTCACGGTTTGCTGCGCGACCTGCAGCACGGCCTGCGCGGTGAGCGCGTCGTAAAAGGCCTGGTCTGTGGCAAGGACAATCTCTTCGGTGGTAGCAAGGGCGCTGGCGTTGGAAGCCTTCTCGTCGAGCTTGCGCGAGAGCACGAGGTTGTGGGTGTGGCCGAAGTCGTAGATGAGCTGGGTAAAGCTGGTGCCCGCACCCGCGTGCTCGAAGAGGTGTGAGGCAGTGAGCGATCCAGCGGAGAGGCGGCTCGCCTCCTCGGCCTCGACGCCGGTTATGGAGACATTGGCAGTCGGCAATTCCGCAGATACGGCTTCGCGATAGACCTGGTGCTGGGCCAGCGCCATCAGCTTACCCACGGTGACGCGCGGGTTATTGCGGATGGCCATCTGTTCGGCCTGGGCCAGGGTGAGGGTTGGACCGGGCGGCTGAGCGACAGGCGCGGACACTGCCTGGCTGGCGGCAGTCGGCGCCGATGAGAGCATGCCGGGCGACTGGGGAGCCTGCAGCGTGGAGATGACCTGGGGTCCAGGTGCGGCCGGCAGGGTAACCTGAGCCCAGCCTGAGCTTGCACTGAAAAGGGCTGCGGCGAAAAAGTGGAAAGACAGCTTCATGCTTCGGCTTCCTCCTGCCGGTTCATTTTGCGTTCGCGGCGCGTGTGAATTACCAGGTACACGGCGGGCACCAGGAAGACGGTGACGACGACCGAGACGGCCAGGCCGCCGATGACCGCGCGGGCCAGCGGAGCGTATTGTTCGCTGCCGGCTTCGAGGCCGATGGCCATGGGGATCATGCCCAGCAGCGTGGCCAGCGAGGTCATCAGAATCGGGCGCAGACGCACTTTGCAGGCTTCGACGGTGGCATCGAGCAGCGTCATACCCTGCTCGTGGAGGATGCCGGAGAACTCCACGATGAGGATGCTGTTGGAGACCACGATGCCGGTCATCATGATGACGCCCATCAGCGACATGATGTTCAGCGTGCTGCCGGTGACCAGCAGGATCAGGACGACGCCGGCGAGACCCGGCGGGATGGCCATGAGGATGATGAAGGGATCGACGAACGAGGTGAACTGGGCCATCAGGATGAGGTAGACGAGGAAGACGGAGATGATGAGGCCAAGTCCGAATTCGCTGGAAGGACTGGTTCATGCTCACCACCGCGCCGCGCATGTGAAGAACGGTGTTGCGCTCCGTTTTCGTATTCGCCAGCAGATTGCTGATGCGCGCGCCCACGCCCTGCAGCGCCTCGGTTTTCGTGGAGACGTAGACGTCGATGACGCGGCGAATCTGGTAGTGATCGACTTCGGTCGGAGTGTTGATGAGCTGGATGTTGGCAACCGAACTGAGCGGCGTATAGCCCGGCGCGGTGCGAGCCGGTCCATAGCCCGGGCGACAGATCCGACGGCCTGCAGCGCTTCCTCCATGGGGCTGTAGCCAGCTGGATGCGATGCCGCGCAGCGGGATGTTTTCGAAGTCCTGCATCGACATGTGGTTGATCCAGCGGTTGGCATACTGCACGGTGACCATGTAGTTGTTGCCGCTCTTTGGATCGATCCAGTAACTGGGGGCGATCATGCCGTCGGAGGTCAGGGCGGTAATCACGTTGTCGACGACGTCTCTGCGCGGAGAGGCCGATGAGGCTGGCCTTCTCGCGATCGATGTTGAGCGCGATGCCGGGATAGTTGAGGTCCTGCGGAATGTAGATGCCGCTGACGTTGGGAAAGGTGCGGATCTTCGCCGCCAGTTGCTGGGCCAGATCGTAGGCGCCGTCCATGTCATTGGAGCTGACCTGCACATCGATGGGTGCGGGCAGGCCCTGGTTGATGACGCCGTCGACGAGTCCGCCCGCCTGGAAGTAGGTGGTCAGCTCCGGCATCTCGCGGGAGAGGCGCTGGCGCACCCGCCGCATGTATTCGTAACTGCCGACGCATGATCTTCCTTCAGGCTGGTCTGGACGAAGGCGGTATCCATGGAGGCATTGGAGGTGAAGATGGCGGAGAGATCGGGATAGACGCCGATGTTGGAGACGATCATGCCCAGGTCGGCAGGGTGGACGGTACGCGCGAATGATGTTCTCGACCTTCGCGATGTACTGATTGCTGACTTCGAGGCGCGTGCCGCTGGGCATGCGAACGTTGATGACGAACTGGCCGGGATCGGTGCGCGGGAAATAGGCGCGGCCGAGGAAGGGAAAGAGCCCGACCAGCACCAGCAGCGACTCCGCCGAGGATGACGACGGCGGTCAAACCGGGCCGAACCAGAGCGCGGCTGGCCAGAGACTCGTAGCCGTTCGAGCATCCTGCGGAAGTGCTCGTTGAATTTCGCCACGAAGCGCTGAAACCAGGATTGGCGGCTGGCGTCGCGATGCTCAGCATCCCCGGCCGGATGGTGCAGTCGGACAAACTGCGCGCAGAAGAGCGGCACCACGGTCATGGCGAAGAAGTAGGAGGCGAAGATGGAGATCACGACGCCGAGAGCCAGCGGCGTGAAGATGTATTTGCTGATGCCGGAAAGAAACGTGACCGGGAAGAAAACGATGGAGGTGGTGGAAGTAGCGGCCAGCACGGCGAGGGAGACTTCCATGCCGCCTTTTTCCGCGGCGATGCGGGGCGGTTCGCCCATTTCCATGTAGCGGAAGATGTTTTCGAGCACAACCACCGAGTCGTCGATAAGGCGCGAGAAGGCCAGCGCCAGTCCGCCGAGGATCATGGTGTTGATGGTGCCGCCGATCAGGTGGGTGACCAGCAGGCAGACCAGGGCCGAAAGCGGAATCGACAGCATGACCGCGAAAGTGGCGCGCGGGCTGCCGAGGAAGATGAGGATCATGATGCCGGTGAGCACCAGGCCGATGGTGGCTTCTTTGACCAGGTTTTTGATGGCCAGCTTGACGAAGACGGACTGGTCGAAGACGACAGCGGTTTTCAGGGATTCCGGGATATCGACCAGGTGTTTGATCGCCTGCTTCATGCCGTTCACGATGGTGATGGTGTTGCTGTTGCCGCCCTGCTTGAAGACCGGCACATAGACGGAGCGCTGGCCGTCGATGCGGACGATGTTGTATTGCAGCGCGCCTGAGTCTTCAGCGTGGCCCACGTCCGCGACCAGAACTGAGCCGTTGCCGACGGACTTGAGCGGCATGGCATTCATGGATTGCGCGTCGGGGAACTGGCTGTTGGCGTAGATATTGAAATCCTTGGTACCGATGCGGACGTCGCCGGCCGGCAGGATCAGGTTGGAACTGTTGACGGCCTTCACCGTGTCGTCGAGGCTGAGGTTGTGCGCCTCGAGCTTCAGCGGATCGACGTAGACCTGGATCTGGCGATAGGTGCCGCCGTAGGGCTGGGGAACCGAGGCGCCCTGCACATTGGAGATCTGATTGCGCACCTGGAACTGCGCCAGGTCCTTGAGCTGCGTCTCGTTCAGGCCTTTGCCTTCGAGGGTGACGAGACACACGGGCTGAGTCGAGGCAGTCAGGCCGAGTACGACCGGCGGCAGCGTGCCGGGCGGCAACCGGCGCAGGTCGGCCATGGCCAGATTGGCCACGTTGCTCAGCGCCGCATTGGGATCGGTGCCGGGCTTGAAGTAAATCTTGATGAGGCTGACCCCGGTGAGGGAGCGCGACTCGCTGTGGTCGACGTTGGCAGCCAGCGTAAAGAAGCGCTCGAAGGTATTGGTGATGTCGGCTTCAATCTGCTGCGGCGGCATGCCGTTGTAGAAGGTCGCGACCACCACTACAGGCATATCGATATCCGGGAACAAATCGACAGGCATGCTGAACAGATTCACCACGCCAACCAGCGCGACCATCAGGCACAGCATGATGATGAAGAACGGATATTTGAGTGCAAACTTCGGCATTACCGCGCCTCCTGAGCGGGTGGGAGAGCGCGCTCGCTGCGCGCGTGAATCATGAGGTACACCGCCGGCACCAGAAACATGGTGACAACGACGGAAACCGCGAGGCCGCCAATGATGGCCCGGGCCAGCGGAGCATATTGTTCGCTGCCCGCCTCGAAGCCGAGCGCCATAGGGATCATGCCCAGCAGGGTAGCGAGCGAGGTCATCAGGATGGGGCGGAGGCGCATCTTGCAGGCCTCCACGGTCGCTTCGAGCAGGGCCATGCCCTGTCCGTGCAGGATGTTGGAGAAGTCAACGATGAGGATGCTGTTGGAGACCACAATGCCGGTCATCATGATGGTGCCCATCAGCGACATGATGTTGAGGGTGCTGCCGGTGAGCAGCAGGATCATGACCACGCCGGCGATGCCGGGCGGGATGGCCATGAGGATGATGAAGGGATCGATGAAGGACGTGAACTGGGCCATCAGGACCAGGTAGACCAGGGCGATGGCAATGATGAGGCCGATGCCGAAGTCGTGGAAAGCGTCATTCATGTTGACGACCGCGCCACGCAGAGTGAGGAGGGTATTGCGGTCGGTTTTGGTCTGCGTCATTAACTGACGGATGCGCTTCCCTGTCTGGCCCAGAGCTTCCGTTTTGGTCGCGACGTAAACGTCGATGACGCGACGGATCTGGTAGTGATCCACTTCGGTCGGCGTATTGATGAGCCGGATGTTTGCTACGGAGCTGAGCGGCGTGTAGCCGGCACGATGCGATCCGACCCACATGCCGGGCTCGTTGGCCGACGCCTGCAAGGCAACATCGAGAGGACTGTACCCAGGCGGAACGGTGCCGCGCAGCGGGATATTCTCGAAGTCCTGCATGGACATGTGGTTGATCCAGCGGTTGGCATACTGCACGGTGACCATGTAGTTGTTGCCGGTTTTGGGATCGATCCAGTAGCTGGGCGCGATCATGCCGTCGGAGGTCAGGGCGGTAATCACGTTATCGACGACATCTTTGGCGGAGAGGCCGATGAGGCTTGCTTTCTCGCGGTCGATGTCGAGGGCGATGCCGGGATAATTCACGTCCTGAGGAATGTACGTACCGCTGACATTGGGGAAAGTGCGGATCTTCGTGGCGAGTTGCTCGGCCAGCGCATAGGCGCCGTCCATATCGTTGGAACTGATCTGGAGATCGATGGGCGCGGGCAATCCCTGATTGATGACGCCGTCGATCAGTCCGCCTGCCTGGAAGTAGGTGGTCAATTCCGGCATGTCGCGCGACAGGCGTTCGCGGACGCGCTGCATATATGCATAACTGCCAACCTTGTGCCCATCTTTCAGGCTGGTTTGCACAAAGGCGGTGTCCATCGAAGCGTTGGAAGTGAAGATGGCGGAGAGGTCCGGATAGACGCCGATGTTGGAGACGATCATGCCCAGATCGGCGGGACGGACAACGCTGCGGATAATGTTCTCCACGCGCGCGATGTACTGGTCGCTGACTTCGAGCCGCGTGCCACTGGGCATCCGGACGTTGACTACGAACTGCCCGGGATCGGTACGCGGAAAGTAGGCGCGTCCGATGAACGGGAAGAGCACGGCCAGCAGCACAACGACACCGCCCAGAATGCCGGCGGTGGTGAGGCCGGGACGCTCAAGAGAGCGCCTCACCCAGACTTCGTAACGCTGCACGATGCGCTGGAAGCCCTGATTGAATTTGTCGACGAAATACTGGAATCCGAAGCGGCGGGGCTTCTTCTTGTGTGTCTTTCCTTCGTGCGCGTGAGGATGGATGAACAGCGCGCAGAAGAGCGGGACCACGGTCATCGCAAAGCCGTACGACGCGAACATGGAGAGCACGACACCCAGCGCCAGGGGCGTGAACAGATACTTGCTGACGCCCGAGAGTGCCGCAACGGGGAGGAAGACGATAGAGGTAGTGACGGTAGCCGCAAGGACGGCGAGCGAAACTTCGGTGCCGCCTCTTTCCGAGGCGACGCGCGGCGCTTCGCCCATCTCCATGTAGCGGAATATGTTTTCGAGAACGACAACGCCGTTGTCGATAAGGCGGGAAAATGCCAGCGCCAGACCGCCAAGGATCATGGTGTTGATGGAGCCGCCCATTTCATTGGTGATCAGCAGGCAGGCCACCGCGGAGAGGGGCACCGAGAGCATCACGGCGATGGTGGCGCGGGGGCTGCCGAGGAAGAGCAGGATCATCAGCCCGGTGAGGACCAGCCCGATGCCGGCCTCTTTAACAACATTGGCGATGGCCAGTTTGACGAAGACTGACTGGTCGAAGACCACCGCGGTTTTGAGCGATTCCGGAATGTCGACCAGGTGCTTGATCGCCTGCTTCATCCCGTTCACGATGGTGATGGTGTTGCTGCTGCCGCCCTGCTTAAACACCGGCACGTAAACGGACCGCTGGCCGTTGATGCGGACGATATTGTACTGCAGCGCGCCCGCGTCGACGGCGTGGCCTATGTCGGCCACCAGCACCGAGCCGTTGCCCACTGACTTGAGCGGCATCGAGTTCATCGATTCCGCGTCAGGGAACTGGCTGTTGGCGTAGATATTGAAATCCTTGTCGCCGATGCGAACATCGCCGGCGGGCAGAATCAGGTTGGAGTCGTTGACAGCCTTCACCACATCGCTGAGGCTGAGGTTGCGCGCCTCCATCTTGAGCGGATCGACGTAGATCTGGATCTGGCGGTAGGTGCCGCCGTAGGGCTGTGGAACGGAAGCACCCTGGACATTCGAGATCTGGTTGCGCACCTGGAACTGCGCGTAATCCTTGAGCTGCGTCTCGTTCAGGCCCTTGCCCTCAAGAGTGACGAGGCACACCGGCTGCGTGGAAGCAGTAAGGCCCAGCACCACTGGCGGCAAGGTCCCCGGCGGCAGGCGGCGCAGGTCGGCCATCGCCAGATTGGCGACATTGCTGAGAGCGGCGTTGGGATCGGTGCCCGGTTTGAAGTAAATCTTGATCAGGCTGACGCCGGTGAGGGAGCGTGATTCGCTGTGGTCGACGTTGGCGGCCAGTGTGAAGAAGCGCTCGAAGGTATTGGTAATGTCGGCTTCGATCTGCTGCGGCGGCATGCCGTTGTAGAAGGTCGCTACCACCACTACCGGCATGTCGATGTCCGGAAAGAGGTCCACCGGCATACTGAAGAGGCTGACGACGCCCACGAGGGCGACCATCAGGCACAGCATGAGGATGAAATACGGGAATCGAAGCGCGAACTTCGGCACTACTGGCCTCCGCCTCCGGAGTTAGCCTGATCCGCCATGTCGATGACCCCGCCGGTTTGGGGAGCCGTCTCCGAGGCCGGGGTATCGGCGACAACCGGTGTCACCGCCTCATCCTCGGCATACTTGGCCTGGGATCCTATGATCACGCGGTCTCCGGGCTCAAGGCCGCTGGTGATCGCCACCAGTCGGCTGCCGCGGATGCCCACCTGCACATCGCGCACGTGCACGCGATTATCGGCGTCGAGGATGTAGACCTGCTGGCCGCCACCATGCAGCACCAGAGCGCTGACCGGCACGGTGGGGACGCTATCCGCATGCGCCAGACGCATCAGAACGTTGGCATACATGCCGGAGTCGATGGTGAGGTCCTTGTTGGGCACATCCACTTCGGTTTCCATGGTGCGGGTCTCGAAGTTCAGATCCCGGGTGAAGCGCACCACTTTGCCCTCGAAGGAACGGCCGAGAGCGTCGACGTGCACCTTGATCGGATCGCCTAAATTCACGTAGCGCACGTAGGCTTCAGGAACAGGCAGCCGCAACCGCATGACGTCGCTCTGGGCCAGCTTGACGATGGGCAGGTCCTGGTTGTTGGAATTGATGCCGGACTGGATGAGAGCGCCGGTATCGGCGTAGCGCCAGATGATGATGCCGTCGAGCGGGGCGACCACATTCGTATAGCTCGCGATGGCGCTTACCCGCTGGTTATCAGCCTGCGACACCTCGAGGCCTTTTTGGGCGGCCGACAGAGCTGCCTTCGCCGCATCGACATCGGCTTCGGAGGAGAGATCTTTGGCCTGCGCGTCATCGAGTTCCTGCTGCGCGATCAGGCCGGGCTGGGCCCTGGAGGTATCGGCGAGGCGCTGGTAATCGGCACGGAGCGCCGCGTGGGTCGACTCGGCGCGCTGCACCTCATGCTGAGCGCGCTGGATCTCGTCCTTGCTGCGCGCCACCTCGGAGACCGTCCCGGCCAGTTGTGCCTGCAGTTCGGGAACCTCCAGCACGGCCAGCGTCTGCCCCTGGTGGACGCGGTCGCCAATATCGACGTAGATGTGGCGGATGAAGCCTGACACCTTGGGATGGACGTCGATGACCTGAAAGGGCTGGAATTGTCCTGCCAGCGAGAGGACCTGGGCGATGCTGCCTCGCTTCACCACAGCGACCTGGGCCGCGGGGGGACCGGGCGCGGCTTCCACCTGCGACGCATCACGATTGTGTTCGTGCACGGCCACAAGAAGCACCACCATGACGACGGCGAGGGCGGAGATTACAACCCAAAAACGCTTACGCATACTCGGGAGTCACCTGCTTGTTCAGTTGTGGGTTATCCGGCCAGCCGGATCAGGAGCTCGCGCGATAGCATTCACCGGAGCGACGAGGCTCACGGGACGCAGGGCGCGGCCAGGTTAAATGGGAATTAGCTGCGGGAGGGGGGCGGTCGAGTGGAAGAGGCCCAGGGAATACCGCGTTGTGGCGCGAGCCAGGCATTCTGCAGAACGGGCTGGCGGCGGCGGGGCTGCGCCCAGAGCCTCGCTCCCATGACAGTTAGGAACGCGAGGGCCAGCGTGCTGACGGCCAGGGGCGGATGAGGCCTCTCGGCTCGGCTCAAACTAAGGATCGGCAGTGCGCTCCGTTCCTTGCCGGAGAGCAGCTTGGCCGCCGGAATCCTGTGGGTGACCGAGTGCGGTGGATCGTACAGAGAGAGCTTGTATTTGAGTCCCCACGCGAAGACGCAGACTCCGAGGGTCACCAGGGCAAAGGCGAGCAGCCGAACGCCTCTGCGTCCGCGAAAGACGGACGACGCTATCTCCTGAGCTGATTTGGAATGTGCGTGGGTCAAAGCCGTACTGCCAATGATGATGACACAGGCTTAGACGAAAACAAAATGTCGAGCGTGAGCAGATGCGGCTGGAAGCGCTTGTTTTCAGCACATTTACAATGTCTTATGCGATCCGCTGAACTGGCGCAGGTGCTGGGGGCCGAGTTGCGCGGCGACCCCGATGTGGAGATCACCGGAGTGTCGGGCATTGAAGAGGCGGGGCCTGGCCAGATTACGTTTGTCGCCAATCCCAAATATGCAGCTCTGGCGAAGACGACCGAGGCCGCCGCCATTCTGGTGACACCCGATTTTCCTGACGTTTCGGTTGCGACGCTGCGGCTGAACAATCCCTATCTTGCCTTCGCGCGAGCGGTTGAACTGTTTTATCGGCCGCCGGTGTGGAGGCCAGGAATCGATACGACGGCCGCGGTTCATCCGAGCGCGCTGGTGGGGGCACGCGCCCACATCGGAGCGTATGCGGTGATCGGGGAAAACGTGGTCATCGGCAATGACGCAGTCATTTTGCCGCATGTGGTCATTTACCCGGGGGTTCGGATCGGTCATCGCTTTTTTGCGCACGCGCATGCGGTGGTGCGCGAGTTTTGCGAACTGGGAGACGATGTTCTGCTGCAAAACGGCGCCGTAGTGGGATCGGACGGCTTCGGCTTCGCCAAAGACTCGAGCGGCCGCTGGCACAAGATTCCGCAATCCGGACCGACCATTGTCGGCGACCGTGTAGAGGTGCAGACCAACTCCTGCATCGATCGTGCCAGCGTGGGCGCAACGCGCATCGGCAATGGGGTGAAGGTGGACAACCTGGTGCAGGTGGGGCACGGCTCCTCGGTGGGCGAGAATACGCTGCTGTGCGCGCAGGTGGGGCTGGCCGGTTCGACGCACGTGGGCAAAAACGTAATCCTGGCCGGGCAGGTGGGCGTTGCCGGGCACTGCAACATCGGCGACGGCGTGGTGGCGATCGCACAGGCGGGGTTGCACGGCGACATTCCGGCGGGATCGATGCTGGCCGGCTCGCCGGCTTTTGACCATAAGCAATGGCTGCGCGCCACGGCCCTCTTCAGCCGATTTCCTGACCTCGTCAAACAATTGCAGCGCAAGACGAAACGCGAAGAGTAGAGTAGAGAGCGAGCGGATTTGTGGCGAGGCACGCAGCAATCGGGCCGTTTTCCGCATCTAACATTTTTCATGTCCACGAACGACCCGGAATCTACGTTAACGCTCGTTCAGCCGCCACAGCCTGCGCCGATTCGCGTGCTGCTGCTGGACGATCACCCGGAGAACCTGCTGCTGCGCTCGACGATACTGCGCAAGTATGGCTATGTAACCGAGACCGCCAGCACGATTGAGGAAGCCGAGCGGCTGCTGGACGAAATCGACATAGCAGTTCTCGATTACCACCTGGGTGCCGGCAAATTCGGCACCGACGTAGCGGCGGACCTGCGCGAGCGCAGACCGCAGGTACCGATCATCATCCTCTCCGCGACGCTGGAGCGGCGCTTCGGCGGCGTTGAGGACATGCACCTGCTGAAGGGTTACAGCTCGATCGACGACCTAGTGACCGCGCTGCGCTCATTCGAAGCCAAGCGCCGTGGCAAGCCGGTGGTGGTGGATGCACGGGACTTTTTTTATTCGCGGATCAATATGGCGATGGGCGACGACGTGGTGCTGGAGATCCTCGACGGCGAGGGCACCTGGCAATACGTGAACGAAACCTGTGCCCGGGTGATGGAGAAGCCCCGCGACTGGTTTCCGGGGCGGAACATGTTCGAGGAAATGCCGGACCTGGCTGCCGACTGGGCGGATATTTTGCGCACGGTGGCAGAAACGCGCGAGACGTACATCGACCGCACCTTTCGCGGAGTGCTCAATTTGCCGAACACCGGCAACCGCTGGGTGTGGAATGTGCTGGCGTTTCCCATCACGCTGCACAATCGCGAAACCGGCGTGGTGCTGACCGCGCGGGCGCTGGAGCGCAAGCCGCTGATGTAGGGGAGACCGCGCCAGGAATATGTCACCGTGGTGGTACTCTGGCCTCGCTGATGGATAAATCCGGACGAACGATTCTGGTCTGCTGTGCTGCCGTTAGCCTTCTAGCCGGCGTAGTGGGCTGCCATTCTCCGTGGATGCAAACGACGATCGTCAACCAGCAGGATGCGCCTGTGAAGCTGGTACAGGTCAGCTATCCGGGCGGCACATTTGGCGTGCAGACCATCGCGGCCCACGGCAGCTATCACTATCGCTTCAGGATTCTTGGGACAGGCCAGATGAGCATCGATTTCACCGATGCGGCCGGGCACGACCATACCGTCAAGGGGCCGGCATTGCAGCCGGGGCAGGAGGGCCGGCTGGAAATCGGCATCAGCGGCGGAAACTCCGTGGACTGGCAGACACATTTAAGCGCGCGCCGGTAACGCCAGCTCTCCCGCTTTCCCAATAGCCCCGGTCTGCCGTTTCTGGCAAACTGAACCAAACGTCTCAATCTGTGATCTTGTGCGCGGGAGGCACCCCGTGATCCGGGTGGAAAACCTGACTAAGACCTTCGATCAGTTCACCGCGGTCAACGATATTACATTTGAGGTGAGCGCGGGGGAGATCTTCGCTTTCCTCGGCCCCAACGGCGCGGGAAAGACAACGACCATCAAGATGCTGACCACGCTGCTTCGGCCCACCAGCGGCCGCATTCATCTGGACGGATTCGACCCGTGGGTGCGGCAGCGGGAAGCCCGCCAGCGCTTCGGCATTGTCTTTCAGGATCCCAGTCTCGACGGCGAGCAGACGGCTTTCGAGAACATGGAGTTGCACGGGGTGCTGTATCACGTCCCCCACCGG
This sequence comes from uncultured Acidobacteriota bacterium, assembly GCA_963825195.1. GTDB lineage: Bacteria > Acidobacteriota > Terriglobia > Terriglobales > Acidobacteriaceae > Palsa-343. The sequence continues at coordinate 323,335 of CAWGSD010000001.1, read as the reverse complement.
GTGCGCGGGGAGCGCATCGAGACGCTGCTACGGCTGTTTGAGTTGTGGGAGCGGCGCAACGACTACGTGAAGACCTTCTCCGGCGGCATGAAGCGGCGGCTGGAAATCGCCCGGGGATTTCTGCACACGCCGAAGATTCTCTTTCTCGACGAGCCGACGCTGGGGCTGGACCCGCAGAGCCGCAATCAGCTCTGGACGCACGTGAAGTCCATCAACGAGCAGGAGAAGACGACCGTCTTCCTGACCACGCATTACATGGACGAGGCCGACCGCGTCGCTCACCGGATTGCGATCATGGACCACGGATCGATCGTGGCCATCGGCACCTCGGCCGAGCTGAGGGCACAGACGAACACCGACTCGCTGGAAGGGGCGTTCCTGGCTCTGACCGGAACGTCGCTGCGCGATGAGAGCGCCAGCTCGACGGATAACCTGCGGCGGTTTGCGCAGATGTGGAACCGAAGGTAAGGAGAGGCGGGGTGGGCGCGATCTACATTATGTGGCTGCGCGAGCTGAAGCGCTATTTCCGGTCGCGGGCGCAGATCATCGTCTCGCTGGGGCAGCCGGCGCTGTATTTGCTGGCTCTCGGCTACGGCTTTGGCCCGGTCTTTGCAAAGGCGGGCGCCGGGAACTATCTGGAGTTCATGGCGCCGGGCGTGATGGGCATGACGGTGCTCTTCAGCTCAGTGTTTTCAGGCATGGCGATGCTGTGGGACCGGCAGTTCGGCTTCCTGAAGGAAACGCTGGTGGCCCCAGTGCCACGCCTGCACATCATGTTGGGCCGGACCCTGGGCGGGGCGACGGTGGCCGTCTTTCAGGGGCTGCTCATCCTGGTGGTTTGCCTGATTGCGGGCTTCCGGCCGCACGGATGGATGGCGATCCCTGCCTCTTTTGTCTTCGTCGCGATGATCGCCATCGTCTTCGCGGCGCTGGGCGCTTCGATCGGCTCGGTGATCCAGGATATGCAGGGCTTCCAGCTGCTGATGAATTTCCTGGTGATGCCCATCTTTTTTCTCTCCGGAGCCCTCTACCCGCTGAGCAATCTGCCGCGGGTTCTGACCTGGATCACCCATGCCGATCCGCTTTCCTATGGGATTGACGGGCTGCGGGGGGTGTTGATCGGGAGCTGGCAATTCACCTTCGCCATGGACGTGACGATCCTGGCTCTACTGGCGGCGGCTTTTCTGTCGGTAAGCGCGTGGCTGTTCTCCAGAATTCAGCTGTAGAGAGTCTGAAAACTCCTCCATTGCATGGGGTTTGCCCCGGAGCACAAACACCGCGGGGCGGTTTTCCCGCATCCAGCTATCAGGGATCGGCGGCGGGTACAACCCGGCGTCCCTTTTCCGCTTCTGGTAACGTGATATTCAGGCAATGACACACCTCATTTCCGTCGCAGCCATTTTCTTCTTCCAGGACGCCACCTCGTCCGCCCCGCCGCCTGTCAACAACGGCAGCGCCATCGTGGAAATGCTCCAGAACAGCGGTCCTGTGGCCATGACCGTGCTGGGCGTTCTGCTGGTAGCGAGCTTGTTCTCCTGGGCGATCATTCTGGGAAAGTGGGCCAGCTTCCGCCGTGCCCGGGTGCAAAGCCGCCGCTTCCTGCGCGCTTTCCGCAAAGCGAACCGGCTGCAGGATATCGCTGCGGTCAGCGACCAGTTCAAGCCCAGTCCGCTGGTCAGCGTCTTTGACGAGATTTACGAGACCTACCGCCGCCAGACCGGGGGTTACGGACCGGCCCGCAATATCACGGCGCTGGAACGCGCCGCGCAGACCGCCTCCAGCGAGACACTCACGGCCATGGAGGATCGTCTGACCTGGCTGGCCAGCATCGGAGCCATCTCGCCGTTTATCGGCCTCTTCGGCACCATCATGGGCATCGTGGACGCCTTCCATGGCCTGGGCACCGAGGGCACCGCGACGCTACGCGCCGTGGCTCCTGGCGTCTCCGAGGCGCTGATTACCACTGCGGCCGGTCTGCTGGTGGCGATCCCGGCGGTGATCGCCTACAACCAGTTCACTGCCCGGTGCCGCGACTTTGGTGCCCGCATGGACGACTTCGCCCGCGAGATGCTGAACAGCATGGAAGAGGCCGCACTCGGCCCCGATCAGGATCCGGTGGAAAGGGAAAGCGCCCGTGGCCTTCACAAGTAGGAGCGGCCATACCCAGACGGCGCTGGCGGAGATCAACATCACGCCTCTGGTGGATGTGGTGCTGGTGCTGCTGGTGATCTTTATGCTGACGGCGCCGGTGCTGCAGTCGGGCATTCAGGTCGCGGTGCCGAAGACGAAGACCGTCCGGGAGATTACCGAGCAGCGCACCGTCGTCACCATCGACAAGGATCAGCAGGTCTTCCTGAACGATAAAGCGGTCAACCTGAATGACCTGCCGAACATCCTGCGCTCGCAGAACACGGACACGACTCATCAGATCATCTACCTGCGCGCCGACGAGAAAGTTCCCTTTGGCGCCTTTGCTACTGTGATGGACGCGGTGAAGCAGGCCGGGATCACGAACGTCAGCATTGTGACCCAGCCGGCGGAACCCCCCAGAGGCCGCTAAGCGGCGGGGATGGTTCCCTGCCCCGCACCGGCGTTCATGTGCCTGAATCCGCTTAGTCGCTGGTGATCATGCGCACGTACTCGTGCCAGAACTGCACGCCCTTCCAGAAAGAATCCTCCGGCAGCCGCTCATCTTTACCGTGCGCGCGGACGTCATTCGTCTCCAGCTCAATCGCTGACCAGTTGTAGGTGGGAATACCGGCGGCATTGGTGAAGATGCTGTCGGAGGCGCCAGCGGCCATATCGGGCACCACCGGCGTGCCGGGCCAGTAGACGGCGACCAGCTTTTCCAGCGGCTGCATGACAGCGGCCTGCAGAGCGACCGGCGACAGGGCTTTGGCATCCGGCGCAGAGGGATGGATCTCTCCCGTATTGTCGACGTAATTCACAGCGATCTTCGCATCGTCGATGACCCGGATCAGATCCTGGCGAACTTCTTCGCGGGAATGTCCGGGCAGAATGCGGCAGTTCACATTGGCCTGCGCCATCTGCGGCAGTGCGTTGTTGGCGTGGCCGGCGAGCAGACGGGTGGCAACGCAGGTGGTGCGGATGACGGAGTTCCACTCCGGATTGGCGGAGAGGCGCGCGATGGCCGCAGCATCGGGCGGCGAAGCCAGCATCGCGCGCATATCCGCCGCGTTCTGGCCCTGTTCAAGCGTGCTGAGCTTCTCGAAGTAGGCGCGGGTGATGGCGTTCAGCTCGAAGGGAAAATGGTAATTCTGGAGGCGCTGGAGCGCGTCGGCAAGATGGTAGATGGCGTTGTCGGGAACCGGAAGCGAGCTGTGGCCGCCGGGATTCGTAACCATGATCTGATAGTCGGCATAGAGCTTCTCGCTGGCATCCACGTCGGCGGTGATGGCCTTGCCGTTCTGCAGATCGACGCCGCCGCCGTCGGGATTGAAGGCGAAGGCGGCATGAATCAGGTCGGGGTGGTTCTGCAGCAGCCAGTTGACACCATTGGATTTGCCCCCTTCTTCATCGGCAGTGAGCGCCAGGATGAGGTCCCGGTCGGGATGGAAGCCCTCCTGATGGAGACGCAGGAAGGTGGTGACGAGGATGGCGTCGCAGTCTTTCATATCCTGCGTGCCGCGGCCATAGTAATAGCCGTCCTTCTCGATGAACTGAAATGGGTCGGTAGTCCAGTCTGCGCGGCGTGCTTCCACCACGTCGAGATGACCGATGAAGAGGATTGGCGGATGCGCGCCGGTGCCGCGGTAGCGCACGACGAGGTTTTCTTTACGGTCGTTCGGACCGCCGAGATAGATGTCGCTCGCGGGAAAGCCGGCGTCCACAAAGCGCTGCTGCATGGCTTTGGCAGCGGCCGTGACACTGCCCACTGAGTCGGTCGAATTGATCTCGATCAGCTGGCGGAAGATGCCGAGCGCGAGCTGTTTGGTGGCCGGATCGGGAGGAGTCCAGGCGGGCGCCGTTTGAGCGAAGGCGCAGGGCACGGCAAGCGCGGCAAAGACGAGAATGCTGGCGATGCATGGGCGCATGGAAGGAAATGGCTCCTGCTGTGGATGAAAGGACAAGGTATCAGATCGGACGCGCGTGCAGCGCGGCTGTTATAGATCGATTGGCGCGCGCAGTGGCGAACTACTCCGCATTTTGCGTAAGCTGATCCCGGTAGCGAATGCTCTGAGGGAGGAACTGTGAACGGCAGATGGTCGATGTGGATGCCGGTGGGAATGATGACCGGGTGGATGATGATCGGCACAGCGATGGCACAACCGACTGCAACAACGCAGCCAGGATTTGTGAACACGCTGATGCCGCAGCCCGCGCAGCTCACGGTGGACAACGGGCGGCTGGCGATTACACCTGAATTCGCAACGAGCACCGACAAATTTCACGACGAACGGCTGGATGGGGCGATCCAGTGGGCGCTGCAGCGGCTGAGCACGCAGACCGGCCTGGTGATTCAGGAGAGCCCGGCCGGAACCGCAGGGGCGCTGGTGATTTCGGTGGACGGGCCCGGCGAAGCGGTCCAGAGCGTGGATGAAGACGAATCGTATTCCCTGCAAATCACCGGGCAGAACGCGCATTTGCACGCGGCCACCGATGTGGGCGCGATGCGCGGCATGGAAACGCTGCTGCAGCTGGTGCAGTCCGATGGGCAGGGCTTCTGGCTGCCGGCGGTCTCCATCAACGATTCGCCGCGTTTTCACTGGCGCGGTTTGATGATCGACTGCTCGCGTCATTTCGAGCCCGTGGGCGTGATCGAGCGCACCCTGGATGGCATGGCGGCGGTGAAGATGAACGTCTTCCACTGGCACCTGAGCGACGATCAGGGCTTCCGCATCGAGAGCAAAGTCTTTCCCAAGCTGACCGAACTGGGCTCCGACGGCATGTACTACACGCAGGAACAGGCGAAGGAAGTGGTGGCCTACGCGCGCGGGCTGGGCATCCGCGTGGTTCCCGAATTCGACATGCCGGGGCACAGCACCTCGTGGGCCGTCGGCTATCCGGAGCTGGCGAGCGCGCAGGGACCGTTTTCGATTGCTCGGCAATTCGGTGTCCTGGACGTGGTGATGGATCCGACGAAGGAGAGCACCTATGCGTTCCTGGACAAATTTGTCGCAGAGATGGCGACGATTTTTCCGGATGCCTACATGCACATCGGCGGCGACGAGAACAACGGGGTCGAGTGGAAGCAGAATCCGCGCATTCAGGAGTTCATGCAGAAGCACAACCTGAAGGACACGGCGGCGCTGCAGGCTTATTTCAATCAGCGGCTGTTACCGATTCTTACAAAGCACGACAAGAAGATGATCGGCTGGGACGAGGTGCTGACCCCAGGTCTGCCGAAGGATGTGATGGTGCAGTCGTGGCGGGGTTTCGACTCGCTGGCGGCGGGCGCGAAGCAGGGATATACCGGCATCCTTTCCGCCGGTTACTATCTGGACCACATGGATACGGCGGCCGAGCATTACCGGGTTGACCCCATCCCGGCCCACAGCGATCTGACTCCCGACCAGGCGGCGCGGATTCTCGGCGGTGAAGCCTGCATGTGGGGCGAGTACGTGGGGCCGCAGGTCATCGATTCCCGCATCTGGCCGCGCACCGCAGCCATTGCCGAGCGGCTGTGGTCGCCGCAGTCGGTCAACAACGTCGATGACATGTACCGGCGGTTGTGGGTGGAGTCGCTACGCCTGGAAGCGCTGGGCCTGACCAACATTTCGCAGGAAAACGTGAGCCTGCGGGCACTGGCGGGGACCGAGGACATCGGTTCGCTGCAGACGCTGGCGGCGGTGCTGGAGCCGGTGGTCTTCGACGTTCGCGGCGAGTGGTCGGAGCATCACGGCATCACCACCCTTGCCCCGATGGATCATCTGATCGATGCGCTGCCGCCCGATCCTCCGTCGCGGCACGATTTTGCGGAACTGGTCAGCACCTATCTACAGGATCCGGTCGCGCATCCAGGCGAAGAGGCTGCTCTGGCGTCGATGTTCCGGTCATGGACGGCGTCGGAGCCGGAGTTGCTGGGGCTGATGTCGGGGTCGCCGCTGCTGGCTGAAGGGATGGAGCGTGCTGAACAGTTGCCGCAACTCGGAGTGATGGGCATGCAGGCGATTTCGTATTTGTCATCCGGTGTGCCCGCGCCCGCAGGCTGGAAGGTGCAGCAGCAGGCCATCCTTGATCAGGCCGAGCGGCCAGTGGCGCTGACGCGCTTCACCGTGCTCAAGCCGCTCCGCGATCTCGTGAATGAGGTGAAGTGAAGACAGGGGATAGGGTAGAGGGTGCAGGGTCCAGGATTTGCCACGCCGCTGCGAAGGCAGACCTAACCCTACACCTAATCCCTACACCCTGTTCTCAAACTATCCAGCCGCCGCCGACCACTTCATCGCCGTCGTAGAAGACGGCAGCCTGGCCCGGCGTTACGGCGCGCTGCGGCTCGTCGAAGATGGCTTCGACCTCGTCCGGGCCTGCGCTGCGGATAACCGCCCATGCGGGTTCGTGGCGGTGACGAATCTTGGCGCGTACGCGCATCTCCCCTGCGAGGCTGGGAATGGAAATCCAGTTCAGCTCGCGTGCGCGCAGCGTCTTCGTCGTCGCCTCGGCATCCTGGCCAACGGTGACACGATGGCTGGCGTTGTCGATCTGGATGACGTAGAGCGGATCGGGCGATGCGACGCCCAGGCCCTTGCGCTGGCCAATGGTGAAGTTGTGGATGCCGGTGTGGCGTCCGATCACGTCGCCCGACGTTGACACCAGCTCGCCCGCAGTGTCGGGGATCTCCTCGCCCTGTTCATCGAGGTAGGCGGAGATGAAGCGCTTGTAGTCGCCGCCAGGGATGAAGCAGATCTCCTGCGAGTCGGGCTTCACGGCAATGGCCAGGCCGTGCTGTGCGGCGATCTCGCGGACCTCGGCCTTACGATGGCCACCGAGCGGAAAAAGGGTGCGCGCCAGCTGCTCCTGGGTGAGCCCGAAGAGGAAATAGGTCTGATCCTTGGCATAGTCGGCGGGGCGGCTGAGGATCCAGCGATTGCGTCCGGGATCGTACTGGTTACGCGCATAGTGGCCGGTGGCGATGCGGTCGGCGCCGATCTGGCGCGCGCGGAGGAGCAGCTGATCGAACTTCAGGTGGTTGTTGCAGAGGGAGCAGGGGATGGGGGTTCGGCCGTTGAGGTACTCGCGGACGAAGGGGCGGACGACGTCCTGCTCGAAGCGCTCCTCTTCGTTCACCACGTAATACGGGATGTCGAGGGACTCGGCGACGCGGCGAGCGTCGTAGACATCGTCGAGCGAGCAGCAGCGGCCGGTGACCTGCTCCGGCATGCCCTCCTTGCCGGCGAGGCGCCGCTGATTCCAGAGCTGGAGGGTGAGACCGACCAGGTCATAGCCCTCAGCGCGCAGGACGGCCGCAACGGTCGAGGAGTCGACTCCACCGGACATGGCCACCGCGATGGTGTTGTTGAAGGGCATAACCGCTCTCTATCCAGTATCTCAAAAGGCAGCTAAAAGGCGGTCAGCTAAAAAACGGTTAGCTGAAGTCCGGTTAGCCAGGAAGCGGTTAGCGGCTTTTGTTTGGGCTCTGTGTCTGAGATCTGTGCTCTGAGCCCTGTGCTCTGTTACTGATTCACTCCGCTGGCGAGGAAGCCACCATCGACAACCAGGATTTGGCCGGTGACGAAAGAGGCTGCGTCGGAGGCCAGAAATACCGCGGCTCCGATCAGCTCTTCGGTCTTGCCGAAGCGGCCCATCGGCGTGCGCATGAGCAGTTCCTTGCCGCGAGGCGTGTTGTCGAGCAGATCGGCATTGAGGGCGGTGCGGAAGACGCCGGGGGCGATGGCGTTGACCAGCACACCCATCTTCGACCACTCGACCGCCAGCGAACGCGTGAGCGAGGCGACCGCGGCTTTGCTGGCGGCGTAGGCGGCGACTTCGTTCAGCGCGACGAAGGAGTTGAGGGAGGCGATGTTGATGATGCGGCCGTAGCCACGCTCGAGCATGTGCGCGCCGAAGACCTGGCAGGCGCGCAGCGTGCCGGTGAGATTGGTGTCGATGATGTCGCGCCACTCCTCTTCGGGAAAGGTGAGCGTGGGGGCGCGCTTGATCTTGCCCGCGCAGTTGATCAGAATCTCGACCTTGCCGAAGCGCTCGAGGGTCTCGGCCAGCAGACGGTCGAGCGAAGGGCGATCCTGCATATCGCAGGGGACGCGGAGAGTTTGGCGTCCCAGCGCTTCGATCGCCGCAGCGGTTTCATCAACCTGCTGCTGGCGGCGCGAGGAAGCGACTACATCGGCGCCGGCTTCGGCCAGGCCGAGACTGAGGGCGCGCCCGATGCCGGATGTTCCACCGATGACGATCGCGGTTTTGCCGTTGAGCTGGAGCGATGTGAGGGTCATCGCGCCTCCGCGTGCGCGAGCACAGCCACCGGGGCCGGTTTACCGAGAAAAACCGGCGCGATGTGGCGGTTGAAGAGATTTTCTGTCACGTTTTTGGCGATGATAGTTTGGTTGGCCTCGAGCAGATCGAGGTAGCGATTGCCCATTTTCGCGGCGACCTTGAAGCCGACGTGCAGAAGCTGGCGGAAGCTGCTGTTGTACGCCGGCGAATTTGGATCGTGGCGCAGCGCCCCTGTGTATTGCTGCGGAGACCAGCCGGCGACCGTCGCAGGATCGGGCAGCCGGGCGGGGTCGATGTCGATCACGGTCGCGTAGGGGCCGCACAGCTCCTCGCGATGCGCCCAGGCTTCGGCGTAGATTTCCCTGGCCAGAGCCAGCCCCTGGCCGCCGGATTCGGCGAGGCCGATGATCTCTTCGAGCCAGGTGGTGCCCGCAGTCTTCAGATGAATGCCCGAGTGCCGGGTGGCCTCATAAATGGCGGAGTAGATGGAAAACTTGTCGCTGCCGGAATGCACGCTGAGTTTCAGGTTCCTGGGGAGTCCGAGATTGCGCACGGCCCAGGCGATGGCCGCCACATCGAGACGAATTTCGCGATGGAACTGCGCGACGTCGCCGACGTAGTCGACGCCCTTGTTGAAGCGGCCGGTGAATTTGGGCGCGATGGTCTGGATGGGAATGCCTTCATCGGCAATCGCGGCGAGGATGATGAGCAGTTCCGCGGGAGTTTGCGCGGAGTCTGTCTCGTCCATGGAGATCTCAGGAACGAAGTTGCCCTGCCCTTTGGCGGCTTCGACCTTTCGGTAGACCTGGCCGGCTTCCTGAACAGCAAAGAGAAACTTTTCCGCCGTGGAGCGCAGCAGGTCCGGAGTGATCTCAAAGACTTCGTCGACGCCCTCGAGGCGCAGCGTGCCTTTCAGATCGGAGCGGCGCTTGAGGAAAGTATTGATCGCATCGGCTGAGGCAGGCTTGCCGATGGCGTCGGCGACGTCGATGGTGTAGAAGTCGCAGGAGCCGAGGAAGCGATCGACGGTGGTGAGGTTGATGTGGTCAGCATCGCAGAAGTAAGGATGCTTCCAGCCCATGGCCCGCACCGCTGCGTCAGCGGCCGCTCGCGTGGAAGCGGGCTCGGAGCCGATGATGTTGTGTTCGCGATTCGATTTGTTCCAGACGGGGGTGACGGTGAGGCCGGCCTGCTCCGCCAGCCGGCACGCCTGCAGCTGGGCGGCGGCCTGATGGGCGAAGCGGTCGCCGACTCCAATGGAGTACTTGCCGAGTTCGAGTGGGTGGGTAGTCATACTCTCCTCAATCCAGATTCTTTCAATCCAGCTTCCCGATCCGGATCTCTCTTAATTCAGGAAGCGGTCGCGATGTGCCCACAGACCGAGGCCGGGGTTCGCGACGAAAAAGATCTCCTCGCCATCGACGGTGTTGAAGCCATGCGCGAGCTTTGCAGGATCGTAGCGTCGCAGCATCTCGCTGAGATCGCTGTAGGCAAACCCCACTCCCTCGACCTCTTCACGGGTGAGATGGCCAGGGCACCAGGTGATGGTGAAGCGGCCTTCGGACGATCCGTGGATGAGATGGGAGGCGGCGCCAAGTTCGGCGGCGAGGTCAGGGTTCTGCTCGACAGCTGCCAGTGTCGCCGGTGTGCCGCGGTATCCATATTTGCGGATGAGCAGGTCGATGGTGTGGTCTTCACCGAACTCGCGGACAGCCGGGCCGAGGACGATCAGCTCCGCGCCGTCGGCCAGAGCCATGCGGGTGCGGTAGACGGCTTTGTTGCCGATCCAGGTGCTGTGAAATTCCTGCGGATCGAGGTACACCACCGCTTTGCGCAGCGGCCGGTCGAGCATCTCGAAATTCACCTGCAGGCTGAGCTCGGCAGCGCGATGGAAGCACTCCACGTCATCGCCCACGAAGAGTCCCCGCGTGGCCAGACCCCCGTCGGCAGCGCGGCCCACCACGGTCTGTGCGTAGACGATGGGCAGATGGCGAAGGAAATGATCGGAGGCGTAATTCAGCACCCGGCGCACCGGGTTATCGGCGCGGCCCATGATGCGTTCCATGCCGTAGACCGCACCCAGAAAGTGGCTGCGGTTGATGCCTTCGCGGCCGCCGGTGCCGACCAGGATGTTCTTGTTGTAGTTCGCCATGCCGATGACTTCATGAGGCACGACCTGACCGATGGAGAGGATGAGATCGAAATCGCCCTGGTTGAGCAGACGGTTGATCTGGGCTGGCCAGGAAAAGTTCAGCTTGCCTTCCGACTGCTCGTGGATGAAGTCTGCCGGGACCTCGCCGACGGTTTCGATGTCGGTGCGCCAGTTATGAATTTTGAAGAGGCACTGCGGAACATCGCCAAACATGCGGGTAAGCTGCTCCGGCGCCATGACGGCATGGGTGCCCAATGCGGGCAGCACAGCCTGGAGGTGGTCCCCGTAATACTCCCACGCATAACGGGTGAGCGTGCCGGCCTGGGAATGCAGGCGGGTGATATCCGGGGGAATGACGAGAACGCGACGGCGCTCACCGAGTTTGTCCAGCGCGGCAAAAAGCAGCGTCCTGAGCGCTGCGGGGGCGATCTCCGTCTCCGGGCTACCATGGGCGAGATAAAGACTCATGCGGCGGACTCCACTTTACGCAGGCCGGGCGCCAGCAACACGATGAGGCCCAGGGCCAGCAGATAGACGCTCGATGCAAGGATAAACAGGCTGACGTAGCTGTGGGTGATCTGGAGGATCCAGCCGGCGCTGGCAGCGAGCAGCATGCCTCCGGTGGACCCCGCGCAGGTGCCGATGCCGACCACCGACCCCACCGTGCTCCTGGGGAACATATCCGATGTGGTGGTGAAAAGGTTCGCGGACCATCCCTGGTGCGCCGCCGTGGCCAGGCTCAGCAGCGCGATGGCTACCCATTCGGAGTTGAGGCGTCCGGCCGTAAAGATGGGAACGATAGCACAGGCGCAGATCAGCATCGCGGCCAGCCGCGCGCGCTCCGGAGAAAGGCCCAGCTTGCGAAAGGGCACCGGCAGCCAGCCTCCGCCGATGCTTCCGATAGAGGAGGTCGTGTAGACGATGATGAGAGGCAGGCCGAGGCTGGCGAGATTCAGGTGGAACCGGCTGCTGAAGTAGGAAGGCAGCCAGAAGAGGAAGAACCACCAGATCGGGTCGGTGAGGAATTTGCCGACAGCGAAGGCCCAGGTCTGGCGATAGCTGAGCAGGCGCAGCCAGGGAACGTTGGGTCCCATCTGCTCCGCGGCCTGTTCGTAGATATGGCGCAGCTCAGTACCGGTGAGGGTGGGGTGGTCTGCCGGCTTGCGATAATTGCGATACCACCAGAGAATCCAGAGCAGGCTGAAAAAGCCGGTGACCAGAAACGCCGCCCGCCAGCTGTAGTGCAGCGCGACCCACGGGACGATGAGCGGAGCCAGCACCGCGCCGACATTGGAGCCGGAATTGAAGATGCCGGTGGCCAGCGAGCGCTCTCTCTGCGGAAACCACTCGGCCACGGTTTTGATGGCCGCCGGGAAGTTGCCCGACTCGCCCAGCCCGAGGCAAAAGCGGGCAATGCCGAACTCAAAGGCGCTGGCGGCCAGCGCGTGGCCCATGGCGGAAAGGCTCCAGATGGCCATGAAGAGGCAATAGCCGATGCGTGTACCGAGGCGGTCGATCAGGCGCCCGGCGGCCAGCACACCGATGGCATAAGCCAGCTGGAAGGCAAAGACAATGTAGCCGTAATCGACTTCGGTGAGGCCGATGCTGTGCGCCAGGGTGGGCTTGAGGATGGCGATAACCTGGCGATCCATGTAGTTGATGGAGGTCGCCGCGAAGAGCATGGCGCAGATGGTCCAGCGCACGTGTCCGAGACGGAAATTGCCAGTCTCGTCGGGGCCGCTCACTGGTTGCACGGCGATGCCAGCTTCGTTCATGGGGGGAGTCGCGTCCTCTAGAGCCGGTAGGCCTTGCGAACCAGATTGTAAGTGAGGTCGCGAGCCACTTCGACTGCTTCATCCTCGTCGAGGCGATGCTCGGCAACCAGGCGCGACAGCCACACACAATCGATGCGGCGGGCCACGTCATGGCGGGCGGAGATGGACAGGAAGGCGCGGGTATCGTCGTTGAAGCCGACGGTGTTGTAGAAGCCGGCGGTCTCGGTGACGTATTCGCGGAAGCGCAGCATGCCTTCGGGGCTGTCGAAGAACCACCACGGCGGCCCAAGGCGCAGGCAGGGATAGTGACCGGCGAGCGGCGCCAGTTCCCTGCCGTACGTGGTCTCGTCGAGGGTGAAGAGGATCAGGGTGAAGTTCTTCTCGTTGCCGAAGCGGTCGAGCAGCGGCCGCAGCGCGTCGACGTAATTGGTTGCGGTGGGAATATCGGCGCCGACGTCGCGGCCGTAGCGCTCGAAGAGGCGGCGGTTGTGGTTGCGGAAAGACCCAGGATGGATCTGCATCACCAGCCCATCTTCGACGCTCAGGCGGGCCATTTCAGTGAGCATCTGGGCGCGGAAGAGCTCCCGCCGCTGCGCATCGGCGCGGCCCGCGAGCACCTCTTCGAAGAGCTTCGCCGCCTCAGCGAGGGGCAGGTTCGCGGTCTGCGCCGTGGGATGGCCGTGATCGGTCGCCGTGCAGCCGACCTTTTTGAAACGCTGGCGCGTGGATGCGAGAGCCCGAAGATAGCCCTCCCACGTGGTGGTGTCTTCCCTCGTGAGCTGGCCGAGTTTGGCGACATTGTCCGCGAAGCCGGCAAAGTCAGGATCGACCACGGAATCGGGGCGGAAGGTGGGGATGATGCGGGCCTTCCAGCCGGAGTCGCGGATGGCCTGTATGGTCGGCGAGGGAGTCGAGCGGCGAATCGGTGGTGGCCAGGACCTCGAGGTGGAAGCGCTCGTAGAGGGCCCGGGGCAGGAATTCGGGAGTGCGCAGGCGCTCGGAGATGACGTCGAAATAAAGGTCGGCGGTCGCGGCGGAAAGCCGCTCGTCCAGCCCAAACAGTTCGTGGAAGGCGTAGTCAAGCCACATGCGCGTGGGCGTGCCGCGGAAGAGAAAGTAGTTCTCGGCGAAGATGCGCCAGACGCGGCGCGGATCCTTCAGCTCGTCGACTCCAATCTCCAGATCTTCGAGCGAGATGCCCTGGCTGTAGAGCATCCGGTAGATGTAGTGGTCGGGCTGGACGAAGAGTTTGGCTGGATCGGGAAAGGGCTGATTGCGGGCAAACCACGCCGCCTGGGTGTGGCCGTGCGGGCTGACCAGAGGCAGGTCGCGAATCTCAGCGTAGAGGCGCCGGGCGATACCGCGCATCGCGGGATCGGCAGGGAAAAGCTGGTCATCGTGAATGAGAGTCGTGGCGCTCGCAGGCATAGCGGGTTGCCCTCCTGGATTCTCACCGCAGGACAAGCCCGCAGAGGTCCGACCACCAGAATACACCGCAGTGGCAGCGGCATCGGTGGTACTTTCATGGAGAAGAAATTGAGGAGCCGGGATTGTTCTGCTGTGCTTCGGTGGGCACACGAGACCCCCGGTACGAGGAAGAGTATGCCGAAGACAGACACGCATCTGACGATGCGAGTCGTCGACCACATCCGGACGATGATTGAGAACGGCAGCCTGCAGCCGGGCGACAAGGTCCCGCCTGAACGGGAGTTTGCGCGCAAGCTGCGTATCAGCCGCGCCAGCCTGCGAACCGGCATCGGCTATCTGGCGGCGATGGGGGTGATGGACGTGCGGCATGGAGTGGGCACGTTTGTCGCCGCAGGACCGCCGGAGATCGGCAAGTCGTCGCTGAGTTTGCTGGGGGCTCTGCACGGATTTCAGTCCTGGCAGATGTTCGAAGCGCGTCGCATTCTGGAGAGCGAGTTGGCGGCGCTGGCGGCCGAACGAGCCCACGAGAACCACTTAGCCGTCATGGCGGAAGAACTGGCTGAGATGTCCGCGAGCCTCGACAGTCCGATGGAATATCTGATCCACGACATCCGCTATCACCGGCTGATCGCCCAGGCGTCGGGGAATCCAATTCTCGCCGCGCTGATGGAGACCATCACTTCGGCACTGTACGACCAGCGGCGAAGGACCGCGGAGCGCTCGCGGAATCTGCGCGAAGCCGTAGAGTCGCATCAGGAAATCTACCGGGCTATCCGCTCTCGTAATCCGGCCGAGGCCCGCTCGCTCATGGAGCGTCACCTCACCATGGCGCAGTCGGCCCAGGATCTGGAGGTTGCGGGCAATGGAAAAGCTTCGATAAGGGTACGAAGCGCAGCCGATAGTCTATAGATCGACGTGTAGCTGGGTACTAACGCGCTAAGAACCGGTGCGCGAAGTGCGGCCGAGAACGCGGGCTGCCCGAACGGGCTTCTTCTGCTGAGCCTTGACCAGTTTCGGAGCGGGTTGTTCCTCGACCCCGGACCGGCGATCCATCCACTCATCCAGACGGGATTTGCGGAAGCGCCAGCGGTTGCCCAGCCGGAAAGCGGGAATAAAGCCCGTCGCTGCATAGCGGTAGAGGCTATCGGCGCTGATGCCCAGGTAGTCGGACGCCTGACGGATGTCCATGACTTCGCGAATCTCTGCGGATGGGGCGAATGACGCTTTCATGGTTCCTCCCTCGAAACCGGGGCACGGGAATGTTTTTATACCATACGGTGCGGAGGAGGGGGAACAATCATTCTGCATCGCCCGGCGGGGGGATACGGGATGTAAACCCCACCCGTTTCTGAACAGCAGATGAAGCGAGTGGGGTGAATAGTTAAAGTTTCGGTTCAAGAGAGCTGATGATCGACAGGAAACTGTCGTCCACCGTGCGATTCTTCGAAATCGCGTCGGCCAGCGGAATGTCCTCGATCTTCGTTCCGTGCAGTACGACCAGGCGCCCGAACTTGCCCTGATGGACCAGGTCGATGGCCGCGAGGCCATAGCGGGTGGCGAGCATGCGGTCGTAAGCCGTTGGTGTGCCGCCGCGCTGTGTATGACCCAGCGTCACGGAACGGGTTTCATAGCCGGTGCGCTCTTCGATCTCCTCGGCCAGGTGATCCGCGATGCCCTTGAGAATGGGGTGGCCGAAGGAGTCCAGCTTGCTGCCCTTCACGGCCTGGGCGCTGGAGTTCGGAAGCTTCGCGCCTTCGGCGACGACAACGATTCCGTATTTCTTATCGCCATCGTAGTTGTGCTTCAGGATGGCGCAGACATGGTCGAGGTCGATGGGCTTTTCGGGCACCAGGATAGCGTGCGCGCCGCCGGCAACGCCTGCCGTGAGCGCGATCCATCCTGCGTCGCGTCCCATCACTTCGCAGACAATGACGCGCTCGTGCGACTCGGCTGTGGTGTGCAGGCGGTCGATCGCCTCGGTGGCGATCATGACCGCCGTATCGAACCCGAAGCAGACGTCGGTACCGTTCAGGTCGTTGTCGATGGTCTTGGGAACGCCCACCCCCGGCACGCCAGCCTGAATCAGGGCGTTGGTGACCGACTGTGTGTCGTCGCCGCCAATCGCGATCAGAGCGTCCAGTTTGTTGGCCTTGAGCACCTGAACGCACTTTTCGATGCCGCCTTCGATCTTGCGCACGTTGGTGCGCGAGGTGCGCAGGATGGTGCCGCCGAGGTGCAGGATGCCGTCCACTTTTTCGAGGGTGAGAGGAATGGTTTTATTCTCCAGCACACCGCGCCAGCCTTCGAGGAAGCCGACGAACTCGTCTCCGTAGTGGCTGATGCCCTTCTTCACCGCCGCATGGATGACGGCATTCAGACCTGGGCAGTCTCCGCCGCCCGTCAACACACCGATTCTCATCGCTACAAATCTCCCTGGTTTGAAATTTTGGAAATGCCCCGGAAAACCGCCTTCGGGAAATGGACAGGGCCCCATTGGAGCCGGCCAGATACTCTTTGCAGACCTCTGCTTGGTCTCACGCTGATGATACTGGCCGCCGGAAGGCGATTTCAAATTACCAACGGGTACAGCGCGCGTAGTGCGTGGAAGCGGGTGGGGAATGTTCATTCGTGCCGCCGGACAGGGCCGTTGCCAGTGTGTCGCCGCTCACGGCGCTGTGCTGCAATAGATCGATGCCGCCTCAGAACACAGCCGAGCGTCTGCAGACCGATCCAGCCGCGTGGGACCGAATTGCTGCAACCCGCCCGGGATCCGTTTTGCTGAGGAGCGGGAGGCCCGACGCCGAAAGCGCCAGGAGCTACCTCTTCACCGATCCTCTGGCGGTTCTGTGCGCTCGCGAAGCGGATGAGATTCCTCCGGTTTTCGAGGAGGTGGAGCGGGCCTTGCAGGCCGGCCATTCCGTGGCGGGATTCCTGAGCTATGAGGCCGGATACCACTTCGAGCCCGCAGCGCTGAAGCCGGATCCTCGCCCGCCCGCCTCCTCCGTTCCGCTCGCATGGTTTGGCGTCTACGCGGAACCTCTGATCGTGGATGGGGCCCTCGCGCAGTACGCCGGAGGCGAAGCCGGGGATGCGGGGGCATTGGAAGAGCTGGCGTTCGATCTCACTCGGGCGGAATATCGCCGGAGGGTAGAGCGGATCCGGCAGTATATCGAGGCCGGCGATCTCTATCAGGCAAACCTGACCATGCGGGTCCGGCAGGCGTGGAACGGAGATGCCGCCCTGCTGTTTGCCCGGATGATGGCGAACCAGCCGGTGCCGTACGGTGCGCTGGTGCATACCGGCGAGATGCACATCCTGTCGGCCTCGCCGGAGTTGTTCTTTCGCAGGCAGGGATCGGAAATCCTGGTCCGGCCGATGAAAGGCACCGCGCGCCGCGGCCGCGACGGGGAGGAAGATGCCGAAGCGGCGGCGTGGCTTGCGGGGGATGAGAAAAACCGCGCCGAGAACCTCATGATCGTGGACCTGCTGCGCAACGACCTCGGGCGGCTGTGCACCATGGGGAGCATCCGGGTCACGGAATTATTCCGCGTGGAGCGTTATCCGGATCTGTTTCAGATGACCTCGAGCATTCGCGGTGAGCTGAGGCCCGGAGTGAGCTGCTACGAGATATTCCGCAGCCTCTTTCCCTGCGGATCGATCACCGGCGCACCGAAGATCCGGACCATGCAGGTCATCCGCGAACTGGAGGGCGAGGCGCGCGGCATCGGGTGCGGTGCGATCGGCTTCTTTTCACCCGGCGGCAATGCGGTGTTCAGCGTTGCGATCCGGACCGTGGCATTGCACGAAGGCCTGCTGGAAATGCGGGTCGGCTCCGGAATCACGTACGACTCGGACCCCGATGCGGAGTTCGAAGAGTGCCGGCTGAAGGCACAGTTTCTCGCCCGCACTCCGGAGCGGTTCGATCTGATTGAGACTCTTCTTTGGGACGGAGAGTTTTTTCTTCTGAATCTTCATCTGGAGCGGTTAGCAACGTCGGCAGAGTATTTTGATTTTCCCTTCGACCGCAACGTGGCCGAGGAGCAGCTGCGAGGATGCGCCGGTCGGCTGGAGACCGGCTGTCGCTTTCGGGTTCGTCTGCTGCTCTCGCGCTCCGGCTCGCTTTCGCTGACCAGTGAACCGCTGGCGCCCCAACCGGAGGAGGCATCGATCGTCATTGCCGGCGAGCGAACGGATTCGGCGGACCGCTTCCTGCGCCACAAGACCACGCGGCGCGCCCTTTACGACCGCGTCTACGCCGACTGCCGCGCGCGTGGCTTCGATGACGCGCTCTTCCTGAACGAACGGGGAGAAGTGACGGAGGGCGCCATTCACAACATGATGATTGAGAAGAATGGCAGGTTGACCACGCCTGCCCTGAGATGCGGGCTCCTTCCGGGCGTCTATCGCCGGCATCTGCTGGAAACACGTCCGGAGATTCAGGAGGGCGTGGTGACGCTCGACGATGTGTTGGCTGCAGACAAGGTGTTCGTCTTCAATTCCGTCCGCGGTCTGCGGAGGGTACGGTCGATCGAGCGGCAGTTTTAAGGCGCTCGCGGGCACGAGTCAAATTCGGGGCGGCCCAACAAAGGACGGTTGGGCAAATTCATTGTGATTTACCAGGCTGCCTTTAAAATCCCAACATGTCCCTGTTGAAGGTGATTCTTCTTGCCATCGTGCAAGGTTTGGCTGAACTTCTGCCTGTTTCGAGCTCCGCGCATGTGGTGGTCGCGGAGAAGCTGATGGGTCTGGACCCCTCCTCGCCCGCCATGACGCTGCTGCTCGTCATGCTGCACACCGGCACCATGTTTGCCGTCATCGTCTACTTCTGGAAGCAGTGGCGGGAGACCTTCTTCTCCAGCGGTGCGGCCTTCAAACGCTTCGCCTGGCTGGCGATTCTGGCCACGGTGATAACCGGCATCGTGGGCGAAGTCATCATCAAGATCATCGAGAAGACCCTCTTTCGCGGCTACCCGCACGCGCAGATTGAGGACCTGTTCAGCCATCTCGGCATCATCGCGCCCGCGCTGGCCGCCGCCGGCATTCTCATCCTGATCGCGGGTCTGAA
The DNA here is from genome assembly GCA_963825195.1 of uncultured Acidobacteriota bacterium. Taxonomy (GTDB): domain Bacteria; phylum Acidobacteriota; class Terriglobia; order Terriglobales; family Acidobacteriaceae; genus Palsa-343. The sequence goes on along the minus strand of CAWGSD010000001.1, from coordinate 304,506 downwards.
AGAAGGCCGCGAGCCCAACTCCCATGGCTCCGATGAGATCACCACCGGACAGGCGGGCGTGATCGGCTTCGTCCAGGGCCTGTGCCTGCCTTTTCGCGGCTTCTCGCGCTCGGGAGCCACCATCTCCGTCGGTCTGCTGCAGAACATTCAGCGCCGCCGCGTCGAAGCCTTCAGCTTTGCTCTTGCCGTTATTCTCACTCCTGCCGTCGTAGGCCGTGAGGCGCTGCGCCTGCATCATGCCCAACCGGGCAGCTTCGTCTCCGCCGCCCTGCCCAGCCTGCTGGGTGCGTTCTTTGCCTTCCTTGCCGGTCTGCTGGCGCTGAAATGGCTCAGCGCCTGGCTGGAGCGCGGCCGCTGGTACTACTTCGGTATCTATTGCCTCATCGCTTCGGTAGTCGTCTTCGCGCTGCACCACGCCGGGTACTGATCGCTAAATTGCGACGGGCGGCCGGAAGCGCCGAGTTGCCAGCCGTGCCCGCCTGCGATAGCGTGCAGCCATGTGGGTTCGCAAGCTGCGCATCGAACGGGTCGCGCCGGGAGGCGATGCGCATGCCTGTCCCGTTGCCTGTCCGATCGCATGGATCGACAATTTCGCCATGCGCAATTTCACCAACGACGCGATCTTCGACGACACGCTTCCCATCGGCGACGGGTTGCTGGAGGTGGGATTTCGCGTGCCGCTCGACCGGCTGCGCGAGGCGATGGAAAACTGGTTCCGGCGGAAAGGTTATCTGGCTCCGCAGGAAAGTTTGCGCATAGAAGAGATTGTGCGCTGAAGCCGCACATTTGTTTCCTCCCCTCGCATTTCTTGTTAATTCGGGCGTGCGTGCGCATTCACGGGTGGCCCGCGCCACATCGCTTGGCATCCTAGTTAACAGTGCGGCCGCGAGAGCTTCTCCTGCAAGCCGCGGCCCGTTCGTGCTCGATGTCACGACACATTTTCACCACGTATCACCATCACACAGGGAGATCACTATGAAGGTTGAGAATCTGAGAGAGCTGCTCGTCGATGAGTTACGGGATCTGTATTCCGCCGAAACGCAGCTGACCAAAGCGTTGCCCAAAGTCGCGAAGAATGCCTCCGACAGCAAATTGAAACAGGCCATCGAACATCACCTGAAAGAGACGGAAGGCCATGTCGAACGGCTGGAGCAGGTCTTCAAAATGCTCAACGAAAGCCCGAAGGGCAAGACCTGCGAAGGCATGAAGGGGCTGATCACCGAGGCCGATGAGCGCATCAAGGAGGGCGGACAGGATGCAGCCCTGGACGCCGGGCTCATCGCCGACGCGCAGCGGGTGGAGCACTATGAGATTGCCGCGTACGGCTCGGCGCGCACCTTTGCCGGGCTCTGCGGGGAGCAGAAAGTGGTCACGCTGCTGGAGAAGACGCTGGAAGAAGAGAAGAACGCCGATTCCACTCTGACCAAGATTGCCCAGAGCATCAACGTCGAAGCCAAAGCGGCCTGATCCCGGACATTCCACAACCGAACCTGCCGTGCCTGCCTGGGCGCGGCAGGTTTCTCACTGCCGCTCCATCGATCGTTCCCGCCTTCTTTCCGCCCCGTTTCCGCTTCACGCCCCTCGACCCCGCCGCTTCCCTTTCTTAACCGGCATCCTGACCTGGCCACTTGCCGAGCGTTTGGCCTAACCACTACCATTCCCGGCAAATGGGTAGCGTCTCCTCAGGACTTCTGCCAGTGCTTTCCGTCGACCGTGAGTCGCCGGTCCCCCTGCATCGGCAGGTGTATGCGGGCTATCGGGACGCGATCCTGCGCGGCGACCTGGCAGGGGGACAGCAGGTGCCCTCGAGCCGCGCTCTGGCTGCGGAACTGGAGATTTCGCGCTTTCCGGTTCTGGACGCCTATGCGCAGCTGATGGCGGAGGGGTTTTTCGAGACACGGGTCGGCGCGGGGACGTTTGTGGCCGCATCGCTGCCGCATCCGCCCGAGCAGAAATCCGTGTCGGGTGACGAACGGACTGGCCGGCGTCCGTCGCAACGCTCCGCTTTGTTCCCGCGCTATCAGGCAGTGCCGTGGAGACACGGGTGGGGGCCATTCGGCGTGCACCAGCCGGCGCTTGACGAGTTTCCCTTCGAGCTGTGGTCGAAGCTGGTGGCGCGGCACAGCCGCAGCCCCCGCGCCCATGCTTTGCACTACATCGATCCGCTGGGTCTGGAGCCTTTCCGGGAGGCGATCTGTTCGTATGTGCGGACGGCGCGCGCTGTTCGCTGCGATCCCGACCGGATCATGATCGTCTCGGGCTCGCAGCAGGCACTCGACCTGACCACACGCGTCCTGCTCGACCCGGGCGATTCTGTCTGGATCGAGGAGCCGTGCTACCCGCTGGTGAACTCTGTCCTGATCGGCTCAGGATGCAGGCCGGTATCGGTTCCGGTCGATGAGGAGGGCATAGACGCAGCGGCCGGGATCCGGCTTTGCCAGGACGCGCGAGCGGCGTTTGTCACGCCCTCGCACCAATATCCTCTGGGAACGACGATGAGCGCTTCGCGCCGCTTCCAGCTGCTGGAATGGGCGAGGAATTCCGGGTCCTGGATCATTGAAGACGATTACGACAGCGAATATCGCTTCGACAGCATGCCCATCCCTTCGCTGCAGGGGATGGATTCCGGCGGCTCGGTGATCTATATCGGGACCTTCAGCAAGGTGCTGTTCCCCTCGCTGCGGCTGGGGTACATCGTCATGCCTCCCGAACTAGTGGACCGCTTCCTGGCGGTCCGGTTTGCGATGGATATCTTTCCGTCGTACCTGTATCAGGAAGTGCTGACCGACTTTATGCGCAGCGGTCAGTTCGCCCGGCACATCCGGCGCATGCGGACGCTCTACAAGGCGCGCCGCACCGCTCTGGTGGAGAGCCTGCGGGCGGAGTTCGGCGACTTGCTGACCATCCACGGCACCGAGGCCGGCATGCACCTGTCGGTCACGCTCCCCGAAGGCTATCGCGATGTCGAAATTGCCGTCCGGGCTGCGAAGGAAAAGCTTTGGCTGTGGCCGCTTTCGCCGTGCTGGATGGGGGAGAAGCGTCGCCAGGGATTCATTCTGGGCTTCGGCAATATTCCGGAAGAGCAGATGCGGGCGGCGGTTTGGCATCTGCGCCAGGTTCTTGCGGCCTGAGTGTATGCGAAGCGGCAGCAGTGGTCATGCATTTCTTCCTAAAACTGGCTATGGCGACATACCACCCGCTCCAGCCAAACTGCGTGACATGCAGTTTGTCGGGGGAAGAGGTGGGTTTGTGAAGTTGAATCGACGCAGGGCAGTGTGGCTTTCTTTGGTTGTTGCATGCGGGCTGGCGGCGCAATGCCATCTCTGGGGAGCCACGATCCTGGCCCAGAACTCCGCCGGGCCGTCCCTCGAAACTCTGCCGCCTGAAACGCGCGGCGATCTGCTGATGGTGCGCCAGCAATATGTCCAGGCGATAGAGGCCTACCGCGAAGCGCCGATGACCGCGGTTCTCTGGAACAAGCTGGGCATCGCCTACCACCACATGCTGGCCTTCGACGAGGCCAGGAAGGATTACGAGCGGGCGTTGAAACTGCAGCCGGACTATCCGGAGGCAGTCAACAATCTGGCAGCAGCGTATTTCGCGGAGCGCAAATATAAGAAATCCATTCATCTTTACCAGCGGGCGCTTAAGCTGATGCCGCGTTCGGCGGTGATCGCGGCAAACCTGGGAACAGCCTACTTTGCTGAGGGCAGGATTCAGCCTGGCATCGCCGAGTATCAGGCGGCATTTGCGCTGGATCCGTCGGTCTTCGGTGGAAACTCTCTGGCGACGATTGAGGGGGGCGTAAACACACACGACCGCGCCCGCCAGGATTTCTGTCTTGCGGAGTTGTTTGCCGAGGCCGGGATGCGCGACCGGGCGATCGAGTACCTGCGCAAGGCGCTCGACGAGGGATTCAGCGACCGCACCCGGATCATGCAGGACAACGGCCTCGCCCAGTTGCGAAAAACCTCCCAGTTTGCGCAGCTGATGGCTGAGGAGAAGCTGCACTGACCGGCATAAGCGATGTCGAGCGATCCAGAATTCCGAGCCGGGGCAGCCGGGACGGATGAGAGCCTGTCCCGCCCCGGCCGTTTTTTTCGCGATCCAGCCGTTCCGGTTTCCTCCGAGCTGGACGGGGTTCATAGCTGCCAAGATCTTCCCTGTGGGTCGGTGGATGCGCTTCCCGGCTCGTTGTTCGGGTTGATGCACTGCCTCCGGGTGCTTATCGTGGACGTGCCGCGTCGCCGCGCCCCTGCACAATCCCAATGAATGGAAGAGCGGCTTCGTGTGATCATGGCCGGCTGCTCCTCTGCTGCGACTCCATTGTGTCGCCCAGGTCACCCCAAATTACGTAACATTCGCCCGGCGGTAACCCGGCAGCAGCCGCACAGGTTACGCCATTAGTTTCCTGGCACGGTTTCGTCACCGCTTTTCCTCGCAGATGCGTCCAAAGGAATAATCCTTCCTTCCCTTTTAGGGGTGGGGAGTGGTAGAGGTAGGTATGGATACGCCCGCCACCGTTGAAACAGATGCGCATGGTCCCACTGCCGCGGGATTGCGCCCTTCGGAGGGCGAAGGACATCCAATTATCAGGGTAAGAAGCCTCCGCAAGGAGTACATGACCGGGCGGGGGCGGCTAACGCTTTTTGATGGTTTGGATTTCGAGGTATCCCGCGGGGAGATGCTGGCCATCGTGGGCCAGTCCGGGGCAGGAAAAAGCACCCTTTTGCACATGCTGGGCGCTCTTGATACCCCTTCCGAGGGTGACGTATACTGCGCCTCAATCCCGTTGAGAACTCTTGGACCCAGGCAGGCAGCCCTCTTTCGCAATCGCGAAGTCGGCTATGTCTGGCAGTTTCATTATCTTCTGCCCGAATTTACGGCGCAGGAGAATGTGGCCATGCCTCTGCTGGCCCGCGGCGAACCGAAGGCACAGGCATTCGGCAGCGCGCAGCAGTGGCTGGAGGAAGTGGGACTGGGGGACCGGATCACGCATCGGGCGGGCGAATTGTCCGGAGGCGAGCAGCAGAGGGTATCCCTGGCACGGGCGCTGGTGACACGGCCGCGGATTCTATTGGCCGATGAGCCCACCGGGGACCTTGACAGCGGCACGGCGGATATGGTCTTTGGGCTCATCGAGCGACTGCATGCGCTCCATGAGCTTACGTCAGTTATCGTGACGCATAACGTGGTGCTGGCGCGCCGGTGCGGAAGGATTTTGCGGCTCGACAAGGGCCGCCTGGACGAGGTTTCCCCGCTGGACGTATAGCAGTGGGGGCGTGGAAGCACGTTTTTGCAGTAAGGGGACGGATGACGCACGAGGTGCAATCGAACGGCATCCGGCCCCGGGAAGTGGGATGGATGCGGACGAACGCACCAGCCTCAAAGGCCGCCCGGCATTGCCCCGGATTGTAGGCAGGGGCGGCGAACCGAGCCTCAGCAGTACCGAGGTTCACAGGAACGAAGAAGCCCAGGTACCCGATGGGTTGCCAGCACAAATGACTGGCATCCCAAAAGGCGGATGGAGCCTCTCAGAGGAAACATGTTCGAACGCTATACAGAAAAAGCACGGCGCGTCATCTTCTTCGCACGGTATGAGGCCAGCCAGTTCGGCTCCCCTTATATCGAGACGGAGCACCTGCTGCTGGGGCTCCTGCGCGAAGATAAGGCACTGACCAACCGCTTCCTACGCTCGCATGCCTCGGTTGAATCGATTCGTAAGCAGATTGAGGGACACACCACCATACGGGAAAAGGTGTCGACTTCCGTCGATCTCCCCCTCTCCAATGAATGCAAGCGTGTGCTGGCGTATGCGGCGGAAGAAGCCGAACGCCTCTCACACAAGCACATCGGTACGGAACACCTGCTGCTGGGCCTGCTGCGCGAAGAGAAGTGCTTCGCCTCCGAGATCCTGCACGAGCGCGGGCTCAAACTGCTCGCTGTCCGCGAGGAACTGGCGCGCGCTACGCAGGAGAAAGCTCCGGCACAGCAGCGCAACCGCGAATCCAGTCTGCTGGCGGAGTTCTCGCGCGACCTGACCCAGGCGGCCATGGACGCGCAGCTCGACCCGCTGGTCGGCCGCGATCAGGAACTGGAACGGGTCGTTCAGATCCTCTGCCGCCGCACCAAGAACAACCCGGTGCTGATCGGGGAACCCGGGGTCGGCAAGACAGCCATCGTGGAAGGCCTGGCCCAGCGCATCTCCGACGGGGACGTGCCCAGCTTCCTCTCCGATAAGCGGGTGCTGGCCCTCGATCTCTCCCTCATCGTCGCCGGCACCAAGTACCGCGGCCAGTTTGAAGAGCGCCTCAAGACGATCATGAAAGAGCTGATGGAGAACCAAAACTCCATCATCTTCATCGATGAGCTGCACACTCTCGTTGGAGCCGGTTCAGCGGAAGGATCGCTGGACGCGGCCAATATCCTGAAGCCCGCCCTCTCGCGCGGAGAGATTCAGTGCATCGGCGCGACCACGCCGGCTGAATATCGCAAATCCATCGAGAAGGATCGCTCGCTGGAGCGGCGCTTCCAGGCTGTTAAGGTTCCACCGCCCAACGAAGAAGATGCCGTGAAGATCATCATGGGCATCAAGGACCGTTACGAGAAGTTCCACGCCGTGAGCTACACCGACGAAGCGATCAACTTCGCCGTGGCTCATTCGAATCGCTACATCTCGGATCGCTTCCTGCCGGATAAGGCCATCGACCTGATCGATGAGGCGGGCGCCCGCGTAAAACTGCGCCAGACTTCCCTGCCCGATGAGATCACGGAGGTGCAGAAGCGGATCAAGTTCATCGTGCATCGCATGGAGAACGCCATCGCGAACCACGAGTTCGAGAAGGCCCGCTTCTACTCCGACGAGGAGCGCAAGGAGCGCGACAACCTGCGCGCCCTGCGCGACAAGTATCACCTCGACGACTCGACCGCCGGCATCGTCAGCCGCGAGGACATCGAGGACGTGGTCAGCCGCTGGACGGGCGTGCCCATCACCTCCATCAAGGAAGAAGAGACGCAGAAGCTGCTCCGCGTCGAAGAGGAGCTGCACAAGCGGGTCATCTCCCAGGACAAGTCGATCTCCGCGCTGGCGCGCGCCATCCGGCGCTCGCGGGCGGGGCTCAAGTCGCCCCACCGGCCGATTGGCTCGTTCCTCTTCCTCGGACCGACCGGCGTGGGCAAGACGGAAATGGCGCGCACTCTGGCCCAGTTCCTCTTCGGCAGCGAGAAGTCGCTCATCCGCTTCGATATGTCGGAGTTCATGGAGAAGCATTCGGTCTCGAAGCTCATCGGATCGCCTCCGGGCTACGTGGGCTACGAGGAAGGCGGACAGCTGACCGAGCGTGTGAAGCGGTCGCCCTACTCCGTCGTCCTGCTGGACGAGATCGAGAAGGCGCACGCGGACGTCTTCAACATTCTGTTGCAGGTCTTTGAAGACGGCCAGCTGACCGATGGGCTGGGCAACACGGTCGACTTCAAGAACACGATCATCATCATGACCTCGAACATCGGGGCTCGCCATCTCCAGCGCCGCCAGGGGCTGGGCTTCCAGAGCGACCGCGAAGACATGGTCATGGAGAAGATCGAAGACCTGGTGAAGAACGAGGTGAAGCGCACCTTCAACCCCGAGTTCCTCAACCGTATCGATGAGATCATCCTCTTCCAGTCGCTGACGGATGCCGACCTGATCCAGATTCTCGAACTGCTGGTCCAGCAGCTCAACACGAATCTGGCGCAGAAGGCGATCACCATCTCCGTCACCGAAGACGCCAAGAAGTGGATCCTCGAGAAGACCCTGGTGGACCGCAGCTACGGGGCGCGTCCGCTGCGCCGCGCCCTCCAGCGCTACGTCGAAGACCCGTTGTCGGAAGCGCTCATCGCCGGCGGCATCAACGACCGGCCGGCCTTCCTCGAGGTCTACCTCGACAACAACCAGCTCTTCTACCGGCCTGTGGCAAAAGAAGGCACGGAGAAGGCGGAAGGCGTGCTGCTGGTTCACTAAAGCCGAATTCGAATCAATAACGGGGCTGCGGGATATTCCCGCAGCCTTTTTTGTGTCCCTCGCCGGCATGCGTGGGGAGTTCTTCACACATCGTGATGTGTGATACGCTACACACAGCGAAGTGTACCCAATGCCTACTAACCTTGCCCTGGACGACAAACTCATCGATGAAGCGCGGCGCATCGGCGGCCATGCCACGAAGAAAGAGGCAGTCTCTGCGGCTCTGGAGGAATACATCCGGCGGCGCAGGCAACTAGAGATCCTCGATCATTTCGGGACCATTGATTTCGACCCGAAGTACGACTATCGAAAAATGCGCAGGCTTGATCGGATTTAGGTTCAGAGACGATGAGGGTTGTGGTCGACACCTGCGTCTGGTCGCTTTCGCTGCGGCGCAGGAGTCGAACCGCTCTGAGCGCAGACGAGCAGCGGATGGTGGCCTTGCTCACAGAAGCGATTCAGGATGGCCGGGTGCTCATGCTCGGGCCGATTCGGCAGGAAATTCTCTCGGGAATCCGTGACGAGGAGCAGTTCACGAAGACGACAAAGCTTCTCGACCCCTTTCCCGACGAAGAACTCGCAACAGCTGACTACGTGGAGGCGGCCCGGCTCTTCAACGTTTGCCAGACCCACGGCGTTCAATGCGGCGCAGTCGACATGCTGCTATGCGCCGCCGCCGCGCGCAGGCGCTGCACCATCCTCACTTCCGACCAGGGGCTGATGCGATGCATCCACGTGCTGGAGACGGAAGGGTTGCTGCCATCTCGCGGGTAGCAGTCCTTGCCGGATCGCCCAGGCAACCGCAGTGCGCCTCGGGGAGAGCGGTCCGGTCTCGGAAATTCCGGTGGAGATATGCCGGATTCACTGGTCGATCCGGGTCGCGGTCAGCTCTACCTGCATCTTGCCCTTGCTGTCCAGATCGTCGGCCGAATAGGCGAGGGTCGGCTTGGCGATGGGGATCAGAATCATGGACTCCCAGCGGTTCTGCCGGATCACCGGTTCGCCCGTACCGGCGATCTGCGTCTGACTGGCGATGCTGCTGATCTCGGAAACGAGGAAGAAGCTCAGCTTGTCTCCGACCTCCTGCACCTGGCGAATGTCGAAGTTCACACCGATATCGATGTACTGAAACTGCGTCGAGCCATTCTCCGCGCCGGTAGCGATGGGAATTCTCGATCCGGTTCGGATTTGTTGTGTCTGGCCGCCGGACGCGGTGGCAATGGTCTCCACGTAGCTCCGTGCGTTGGTCACTTTGCCCGCATCGTTCAATTCTTCGAGCGTGAAGTTGAGCTTGTAAAAATGCACCGGCGGTTTTGGCGCAGCCCCCTGGTCTCCGGAACTCCCCTGGGCCCTTGCGCACCAGGGCAGCATAGCCACGCTGATAACGGCAAAGATCGTCGCGATTTTCTTCATGGTGTCTCTCTTTCCTTTTGGGATTTTTGCTGGTCGTGGACGCCGAGCGGGCGAATAGTCAATTCGGCGATATTGATGGGATCGGCGACGTGTTGCTCGGCAGCGATCACCTGCTGCTGAACGCTGCGCGGTGTTCTGGCAGCAAATGCCACCAGCGCCTGCTCCTCAGGCGACAGGGGCTCCGGCGTGGGAAAGACATCGAGCTTTGGCAGCGGTTGCTCTTTCGCCGCGCGTGCAACCGTCCGATTTACCCGCCGCGGATGCACCTGGACCGGCGCGCTCGTGCTCCCGGATGACGATGGAACACTGGCCACCGGGGGCGATGGCGGCACCAGGGCAATCTGCGGAGCACGTGGCGCATGCAGCATCCAGACCAGGCCAAGCGCGAAAACCACCACGAGGCAGGCAGCTACCGGAGCCGCCCACTGCCACCGGCGGAGACGCGGTGGCTGCTCGTCTGTCACCCGCGCCATCACCTGCGCCACAGCAAGGCGTGTCTCGGGAATCGCCGGCGGGTCGGCATAGCTGCGCAGGCCGGACTCGATCATCTGGTCGATGCGATCATCGCTGTGCATACCGCCGCTCCTCCATCGCGGTGATCTTCTCCCGCAGTATCTGCCGCGCCCGCATGAGGCGCGTCCGCACCGTACCCTCGGCCAGGCCCATCGCGGCGGCAATCTCGCGGGAATTCATTTCCGCCGAGAACACCAGGGGCTGGCGCAGATCCTCGGGCAGGCTGTCGATCAGCCGGTGGATTGCCGCATCCTGGACGGCCGCGATGGCTGCCTCCTCCGGGTCCGGAGCAGCGTCGCGCAGACCGGCCAGCGCTTCGTCCGCACTGTCCTGCGTCGAAGGCGAGGCCGCCTGGAGAGCCAGTCCCCGCTGACGGATTCGATCCACTGCCGCCCGCCAAGCCGCGCGTGCCACAAAGGCCCGCTCGTCGCGAATGCCACGCCACGCTTTTGCCTGGAAGATCTTCAAAAACGTCTCCTGCGCCGCGTCTTCCGCATCGTGCGCGTTGCGCAGCATCGCCCAGGCTACCCGGTAGGCGAACCTCCACTGCCGCTCGACCAGACCTGCGAACTCCGATTCGTCATCCGGTCGCACCTCTGCGGGCTCCTTGCTGTTTCATTCGCAAAGACGGAGCAGGTACGGCAAGTGTTCAGAAGATTTGTGGCGGGCTTGCAATCGAGGTTTGCGAGTCCCGATTCAGGGCAGTGCGAAGGCGACATAGGCCCCGCCTTTGACTTCCCTGGGATTGCGGCCGCCCCCGGCAGCAATCACGACATATTGGCGGCCTTTGTAGAGATACGTGGCCGGCGTGGCCAGGCCGGCATAAGGAAGCTCAGAGTGCCAGAGAAGCTGCCCGGTGCTGCTGTCGTACGCGTGCATTTCACGATCGAAGATAGTCGCGCCGATGAAGACCAGGCCGCCGGCGGTCACGATGGGGCCACCGTAGTTCTCGGTCCCGGTGACCGGAACGCCGTGAGCGGTCAGTTCCGGATACTCGCCGAAGGGAATCTTCCAGAGGTAGCGGCCGGTATTCAGGTCGATTGCGTTCAGCGTGCCCCATGGAGGCGCAACGGCGGGATAGCCGTCGGGATCGTAGAACTTCCTGTAGCCGGTGAAGCTGTAGCGGTAATTCGGATCGTCTGCTCCTGGCGCTGCCGTTTCCCCGGCGCCGGCCATTTCCTTTCCAGTGGCTATGTCATGACCAGCACCGACGTCCTTGCCGGAGTACAGATACGCGAGCAGTTCGTCCAGCGCCGGACCGGTGAGGTTCGGGAAGGCAGGCATGCGGCCCCGTCCGTTGTGAACGATGTTGGCGATCTGTTCCGCGGAAAGGCGCTGCTGGATGGCGATCAGCGACGGAAAGGCCGGCGGAGAACCGGCACGGTTGGCGCCGTGGCATACCGCGCAGGTGTTCTGGTAGGTCTGCGCTCCGGCGCCGCCCTTGTGGCTCGCCGGCTCGAGTCCGCCGGTCCACGCAATATCGTTGGCGTTGATGTAGATCACGCCGGTTTTAGGATCGACCGCGGGACCGCCCCATTCCGCGCCGCCGTCGAAGCCAGGAAAGACCACGGTCTGCTGGCCAACAGCCAACGGCACAAATTGACCGCCGCTCCGAAAGGTGTGAAATTCCTTTACCGCCCAGGCATGGGCCTCGGGGGTGCGATTGGTGAGGAGGTCTTCAGTCAGCAGCTGCCGCGCATACGGAGTCGGCTCCGTGGGCAGCGGCTGAGTGGGCGACGTAACCTCACCGGGTACATCGCTTGCCGGATAAGGCCGCTCCGTCACCGGAAACAGCGGCTTGCCGGTTACGCGGTCGAAGAGATAAACCCAGCCCTGCTTGGTGGTCTGCGCCACCGCATCCACTTCGTGACCATCCCGCTTCACGGTCAGCAGAGCAGGCGAGGAGGGAAAGTCGCGATCCCAGATGTCGTGGTGGACGCCCTGGAAATACCACAGCAGTTTGCCGGTTCCGGCGTCGAGAGCCAGCAGCGTATCGGCAAACAGATCGTTGCCGACGCGGCCGCCGCCGTAGAAGTCCGGCACGGCGGATCCGGTAGGGACGTAAAGGATGCCGCGCTTTGCATCGAGCGTCATACCGGCCCAGTTGTTCGCCGAGCCCGCGGTCGTCCAGGCATCGGGCGGCCAGGTATCGTATCCAGGCTCGCCGGGATGAGGGATGGTGTGGAAGCGCCAGCGCAACTCGCCGGTGTGCACATCGAAGGCGCGAATATCGCCAGGAGGCGCGGGCGCCGTCTCCGGCTCGCGGCCGCCCACGATGATCATGTCGCGATAGATCGTGCCGGGAGTGGTGAGCGCAACGGACTGGCTCTCGTAGTCCTCGCCGCGCAACCCCTTGCGCAGGTCGAGCCGTCCGTGGTCGGCAAAGTCCGACAGGAGGTGCCCGGTTCGGGGATCGAGCGCGTACAGATTATTCACGATGCCGACGAAGAGCCGGCTCTCGCGGCCGTCAGTCCACATGGTGAGGCCGCGCACCACCTGGGTGCTGCCGCTCTGCGGATCGAATTTCCAGAGCAGATGCCCTGTGCCTGCGTCGAGCGCAATTACCTTCTGCTGCGCGGTGACGCCAAACACTACCCCATCGACGACGAGGGGCTGGGTTTGCATGCCGCCGCCCTCGCCGGTGTCGTATGTCCAGGCAACAGCCATATTTTTAACGTTGCCGCGGTTGATCTGCTTCAGGGGAGAGAAGTGGTCCTCGGCCGACTCGCCGCCGTAGGCCGGCCACTCTGTGCTCGCCGACACCGCGGCTGGGCTGCGATCCTGATTCGGGCTCTTTGAACCGCCGGATGCGGCCAGCAGGCAGGTCGCCGCACAGGCGAGAGTCGCGTACACCAGAGTCGCGCAAACAGGGCCGCTGCGTACCATCCGTCTGCTAATCCCGAGTGCCATTCTTCCTGAGCTGTGGAGCGCTGTTCCACACGTGCGCCGAGAGCGGTCCGTCTCTTCCACCCTGATCCTTTTCTCGTAAAGACGAAGAGCCAGTGTACCGAATCGGCGGGGCCTGCAACGAAATTGTGCGAAGGCCAGGCAAGTTTACCGCCTGGAAGTGAAGGCTCAGCGTGAGATCACCGCTGCGCGGGGGCGCTGCGGCATTTCCCGAAAAGAGCCCGGCAAAATCGATGAGGTTGACGGATCGACGAGGCTGACGGATGCGTTGAGGTGACTATAGTTCCTGTTTCTCAGGCGTCGGGAGAGCCACCTCCTCGCGGTACTATTCTCTGCATGGCTCTGCGCCGAACCGCTCTGTGGCTCGCCCTCATCCTCAGCTGCATCGCGCTGCTTCTCCCCGCCTTCGCCCAGCCTGTCAGCATCTCGGCGCATGTCGCCCCATCGATTCTCGATACGTATACAGGCCAATACCGCCAGCAGGGCGAGCCTGACATTGTTCTCTCGTTTTTCCGGGATGGCGACCGGCTGTATTTCGAGGGACCGCGCACGCCACGCACCGATCTGGCCGCCGAGTCCGACACTACCTTTACGGCAGACATGGGCAATACCCGATACACCTTCGTGCCCGGGAGCGGCGGGAGCGCTCCGTCGGTCCGCGTCTCGAGCGACGAGAGCGAAGTGCTGGTGAAGATTTCGTCGCAGCCCGTTCACAACCACTTCCGTCCCTATGCGCGGCAGGAAGCGATGATCCCGATGCGCGACGGGATCCGGCTGCATGCGATCATTCTGCGTCCCACCGATACTCAGGACGCGCTGCCCTTTCTGATGCAGCGCACGCCGTATGGCGTCGACGGCTCGACGTCGGACTCCATCAACGCTCGCTACACGGAGCTGGCGCAGAGCGGATACATCTTCGTCATGGAAGATATCCGAGGCCGTTACAAATCGCAGGGAGCGTTTGTGATGATGCGTCCGCTGGCCGATCACCACGATTCCCATGCCGTTGACGAGAGCACTGACACGTACGACACCGTCGCCTGGCTGCTGCAGCACGTGCCGCGCAACAACGGCCGGGTTGGAGTGCTGGGAATCTCCTACCCTGGATTCCTCGCTGCGGAGGCGGGCATCGATCCGCATCCGGCGATCCGCGCCATCTCTCCGCAGGCGCCGATGACCGATGTGTGGATCGGCGACGACTTTTTCCACAACGGCGCCTTTCGCCAGACCTACGGTTACGACTACGTGATCGGCATGGAGTCGAGCAAAGAAAATGCCTTCGCCAACCTCGACGAAGATGCCTACACCTAGTTCCTGAATGCCGGCTCATTTGCTGCGGCCGGCAAACTATCCGGCGCCTAGGAATTGCCGACCTGGCGGGCATTTCTCGAGCATCCTGCGTACGACAACTTCTGGCGGTCGCGCGCAGTCCAGTACCACCTGACCCGGGTGGCCGTGCCGACGCTCGAAGTCGGCGGCTGGTGGGATCAGGAAGATATGTGGGGTCCGCAGGCGGAGTATGCAGTCCTCGAACCGCACAATGAGCCGAACGATCCACAGCACCGTGTCTTCCTGATGCTCGGTCCGTGGCGGCACGGCAGCTGGGTGCAGACGACGCGTCACCTGGGCGAGCTCGATTTCGGCGCAGCCGTGGGAGAGCAGTTTCGGGAGCAGATCGAAGCTCCTTTCTTCGCGTATTACCTGAAGGATCAGCCGGGCTTCGATCTCGACGAACACGGCAACCTTCCAGACGGGCAGCAACCGCTGGATGCGCTACGATCAGTGGCCGCCGAAGAATGTAACGGAGCGCGATCTTTATCTTGAGTCGAACGGCTGACTCAGTTTCACAAGCCCGCCGATGCGAGCGGATTCGTTGCCTACACCTCGGACCCTGCGAATCCGATTCCGTACCGCCAGGCTCCGATTGAAGCGACCTATGCGCCGGGATCGGGCTGGTATACGTGGCTGGTGCAGGATCAGCGCTTGTCGATGGGCGCAGGGATATCGCGTCTGGACGACGACTCCGCTGCAGCACGACGTGACGGTCACCGGCAATGTGATGGCCGACCTGATCGCTTCCACTTCCGGCACGGACAGCGACTGGGTAGTGAAGCTGATCGACGTATTTCCTCAGGAAGCAGCCGATTCACCCGCATGCCAGGAGCCCTGCCTGCGCATCGATCCAGCGCTGGAGACACGGCCAGGAGGCTTTGAGCTGATGATTGCAGACGAGATCTTCCGCGGCCGCTATAGGGTGAACCGCGAGCATCCAGAGGCGATTCCCGCCAACACGCCCGAGGAGTATCAATTTAGCCTGCATGCCGTGGACCACGTCTTCCTGAAGGGGCACCGGATCATGGTGCAGGTACAAAGCACCTGGTTCCCGCTCTACGATCGCAATCCGCAGACGTTTGTGCCGAATATCATGACGGCGCAGCCGGCGGACTACAAGAAAGCCGAGCAGCACATCTACGCGGGCTCACATATCGAGCTGCCCGAGCCGCAATAAGAGGATTGACAGCGGATTTGTCCCCGCGTAGCATGGCACCCTCTCCAACCGCTGAAAACAACAGGGAGGTTTTCCATGGGTTCCCTGGCCGAACTGCCTGCAATCGATGAGTCGAAGTTGAACGCTTTCATGGGAAAGGCTGTGTCCGACATGGGCGCCGCCATGCATGCCACGCTGGTCGTGGTGGGAGACAAGCTGGGACTGTACCGAGCCATGGCGGGAGCGGGCTGGGTCACTCCCGCGCAGCTGGCGGGAAAGACAAACACATCAGAGCGCTACGTGCGCGAATGGCTGCACGCCAACGCCGCCAGCGGTTATGTGATCTATGACGCCGCAACCGGAGGATTCCAGTTGCCGCCCGAACAGGCGTTTGCGCTCACCGTCCAGGATTTACCTGGCGCGTTCCACATCATTTCGGCCTGCTTTAAGGACGAGCCGAAGATCACGCAGGCGTTTCGCACCGGCGAGGGTGTTGGCTGGCACGAACATGATGTCAACCTGTTCTTCGGGACGGAGCGGTTCTTCCGGCCGAATTACCAGAATCATCTGCTGGGGGAGTGGATTCCCGCTCTGGAAGGGGTTACCGAAAAGCTCACTCAAGGCGCGGCGGTTGCGGATGTCGGCTGCGGCCACGGCGCTTCCACCATCCTGATGGCGAAAGCGTATCCCAAATCGCGCTTTTTCGGCTTCGACTATCACAGCGGGTCCATCGAATACGCGCGTCACTTGGCCGGCCGCGACGGCCTTCTCGACCAGATCAGCTTTGAGGTGGCCAGTTCCAAGAGCTATCCCGTGAACGGCGGCTACGACCTGGTTACATTCTTCGACTGCCTGCACGACATGGGCGACCCGGTGGGAGCAGCGGCACACGTACTGTCCTCCCTGAAGAAGGATGGGACGTGGATGATCGTCGAACCCTTCGCTCACGACATGCCGGAGGAAAATCACAATCCAGTTGGGCGGATCTATTATTCGGCTTCCACCATGATCTGTACGCCCGCCTCGCTGGCGCAGGAGGTGGGAGCGGCACTTGGAGCCCAGGCGGGTGAGGAACGAATCCGCCACGTAGTAACGTCTGCCGGCTTTACCCGGTTCCGTCGGGCGGCGGAGACTCCGTTCAATCTCGTCTTCGAGGCGCGCCCGTAAACGCGCTCGCGTCCGGGCGGAGTACCGCTCTGATGGAGGCGCGACGAGAAGAGCTTTAGCGAACCGCCGCCAGCAGCCTTACTCCTCCTGCTCGCGCAGCCTGGCGATGACGCTGAAGTCCTCGAGCGTGGTGACGTCGCCTCTGATTTCTCCGTGGGTGGCCATTTCGCGCAGCAGGCGGCGCATGATCTTGCCGGAGCGGGTCTTGGGCAGCTGATCGGTGAAGCGAATGTCGTCGGGACGAGCGAGCGCACCGATCTCTTTCGCAACCCAGGCACGCAGCTCGTCCTTTAGCTCCTTCGATGGCTCATAGCCGCCTTCGAGGGTAACGAACGCCGAGATGGCCTGGCCTTTGAGCTGATCGGGACGGCCCACCACGGCTGCCTCGGCCACTTTGGTATGCGCTACCAGCGCCGACTCGACCTCCATGGTACCGAGACGGTGGCCGCTCACGTTGATGACATCGTCCACGCGGCCCATGAGCCAGAAGTAGCCGTCCTGGTCCATGCGCGCACCGTCACCGGTGAGGTAGGAGCCGGGAATTTCCGACCAGTACTGCTTTATGTAGCGATCAGGGTCGCCCCAGATGGTTCGCGCCATGGAAGGCCAAGGCTTGCGGATGACAAGCAGTCCTCCCTGCCCTGCCGGCACCGGCTGCCCTTCTTTTGTAACGACTTCAGGCACAATCCCAAAGAAGGGGCGCGTGGCAGAGCCGGGTTTCGCCGGCACTGCGCCAGGGACCGGCGAAATCATGATGGCGCCGGTCTCGGTCTGCCACCAGGTGTCGACGATGGGGCACCGGCCACGGCCGATCACTTCGCGGTACCAGACCCACGCCTCAGGGTTGATGGGCTCGCCCACCGTCCCGAGCAGACGGAGCGAGCTCAGGTCGTGCTTTGCCGGATAGTCATCGCCCCACTTGATAAAGGCACGGATGGCCGTCGGCGCCGTATAGAACACCGTAACTTTGTGATCGTCGATGAGTTTCCAGAAGCGGTCGGGCTGCGGATGATTGGGCGCGCCTTCGTACATTACGGTGGTGGCGCCGTTTTGGAGGATGCCATAGACCACGTAGGAGTGTCCTGTCACCCAGCCAATATCCGCGGTGCACCAGTAGACGTCCTGTTCGCGCAGGTCGAAGATGTACTTGCTGGTCAGGTAAGTCTGCACCGCGTAGCCGCCGATGGTATGCACGAGGCCCTTCGGCTTGCCGGTGGTTCCCGACGTGTAGAGGATATAGAGCGGATCCTCTGAATCCAGAGGCTCGGCGGGGCAGTCCTGTGGGGCGCTCTCGAGCAGCTCATGCCACCAGTGATCGCGGCCCTCCTGCATTTCGATGGGCGAACCGGAACGGCGATACACGACCACATTTTTGACGGTCGGGCACTGGGGCAGAGCCTCGTCGACAGTGGCCTTGAGCCGAACCTCATTCCCGCGCCGGTACGACGTATCCTGGGTAAGAATGGCAACGCACTGCGAGTCGTTGACGCGATCCACGATGGCGTTGGCGGCAAATCCGCCAAAGATGACCGAATGCACCGCGCCGATGCGGGCGCAGGCGAGCAGGGCGATGGCCAGTTCGGGCGTCATGCCCATGTAGATGGCTACGCGATCGCCTTTGCGAATCCCCAAACACTTCAGAGCGCTGGCAAAGTGCTCCACTTCGGTCAGGAGCTCGCGAAAAGTAAGGCGGCGCACCTCGCCTGGTTCACCTTCCCAGATGATGGCCGGCTTGTCGGCGTGCCCGTTTTCCACGTGGCGGTCGACGCAGTTAAAACAAAGGTTCAGCTTGCCGCCGACGAACCACTTCGCCCAGGGCAGGTTCCAGTCCAGCACCTTCTCCCACGGTGTAAACCAGTGCAGCTCCCGCGCCGCCTCGGCCCAGAAGCCTTCCGGATCCTCGACTGAGCGCCGGTACATCGCCTCATACGCGGCCAAATTGTGAATGTGTGCTTGTTGAGCAAATTCCTCAGGTGGAGGAAAGACCCGGTTTTCGCGCAGAATCGATTCAAGGTTGGGACTGATCGTGGTCTCGGCTGCCATGCATTCTCCGTCAGGGTCCACAGTAAATTCCCGGCATAGTGGGACGCAACCTGGTACCCCCGCCAGGACCCCGGAGAGCGGCTCGTTGGAGCGGCCGCGCGATCATGCTGACGGTTCGGGTTCCGTTTTCCCTGCTTGCCGAGTCTGTCTGCCGCAGCAAACCGTTGCGTCGCGCGCCGTGTCGCCTGGGAGTGCTCGCCGGCGATGCGCTCGCGGCTCCCTTCGTCCCGGTCTTCTTTCCAGCAACCAGCTCAAAGCCTGGCCAGCAGTGCCCGCTCTTGCTTGTTCCCTGGACTTTCTGCGGGCTTCTTCGGGAAGCGGAGCGGGTAGACGTGGATCTGCCGGCTGTGGATTTGCGCGCTGTGGCCATGCAGGGCTAGAAGCCGCAGGGCGCAGCCACGCCGCCTGGCCGTTCATCGCGACAAGGTAATTCCGGATTGTTTCATGCCAGATCCGCATCCAGCGAGAGTTGCTCTGCCACGGCCAGCAGGCGCTTGTCGCGCGTCCACAGGCGAGTATCGGGCGTCAGCAGGACTGCCGCGAGAAGATGCACATCCAGGTAGCCAATTCCGGTCCCAAACAGCGACCAATCGTCGATCAGGCGCAGAACCTCGCTCTCCGAAGCCACTACGACACGGGGCAGCCGCTCAAGAGCGTGAAGTGTGGCAGCGCGCATCGCCCAGCCGCCGAGGGCAATTTCGCCGAGTACGAAGGGATGCATAGCAATCGAATCCGATTGCAGCAGCCGCTGGAGCATTCGATCGCCGCGGTTGAGATGATCGATCCAAACGGAGGTATCGGCCAGAATCAAACCGCAATCGTCCTCCTGCGACGTACCGGCTTCAGTCCTGGAGCCGACCCGCTCAGCCGCGCCAGCCGGCGCGCCGCTTCACGCTCCACCAGCGCCTTCAGCGCCGCGTTGACCAAAGCGCTGTTTTCCTCGATTCGGGTGTATTCCCGCGCATCTTTCAGCAGAGCATCGTTAAGCGTAACGGTGGTCCTCATGGAAGTCCTCGTCGGCATCTAATATCGCATCAATTGATGCGCAAATCAATGCACTCTTAGCTTGTCGCCGCTCGCCCCGGAAGGGACCACGGCATAATGGAATTTCATGCCTGACCGCATCCTTGCCGTCATCCCGGCGCGCCTCGCCTCCACCCGCCTGCCGCGCAAAGTGCTGCGCGAAATTGCCGGAGAGCCCATGCTGGCCTGGGTCTACCGCGCGGCCCGCGCCTGCCCGCTGCTGGATCAGGTGCTGATCGCGACCGACTCCCAGGAGGTTCTGGAGTTTACCCAGGCGCACAGTCTGCCGGCAGTCTTCACGCCGGAGGATTGCGCCAGCGGCACCGACCGCGTCTACGCCGTAGCACAGTCCATTCCCGCCGACATCTACGTCAACGTGCAGGGCGATGAGCCGCTGCTCACCCCTGAACACTTTGCCGCCCTGCTGGCGCTTTTTGAGCGGCCGGAAGTCGAAGTCGGCACGCTGGCCGTCCGCTGCCCGCCGGAGGAGATCGAAAATCCGAGCACGGTAAAGCTAGTAACGGCGAGCGATTCCCGCGCGCTCTATTTTTCCCGCGCTGCGATTCCCTTCGATCGCGACAGAAGCGGATTTGCCGGATATCGCAAGCATCTCGGTATCTACGCCTATCGCAGGGCCGCGCTGCAGCGATTCGCGGCGCTGCCGCCTTCGTGGCTGGAGCGGGTGGAGCGACTGGAACAGCTGCGCCTGCTTGACAACGGGATGGACATCCACGTGGCCGCGGCGCCCAGCGATACGATCGGCGTCGATACGGAAGAGGATTTACGAGCGGTGGAGGCAATTCTCTCGGCACGGGGAACGGCGGACCGCTGAGCGGCCCCCCGCGTCAGGTCGCCTTCAAATCCGTACCCTTCGACTCGCGCCCAAACGCCGCCACGATGGCCAGATAACAGGCGACGATCGCGACCGTCGCCGCGAGCACCCAGGCATAGCCGCCCAGTCGCTCCGCGGCCTTTGCCTGGATGACGACGTTCTTCGAGGAAATCAGATTGCCCAGTTGATAAGCCAGGCCGGGAAACGTGGCGCGCACCGGCCCCGGCGAGAGTTCGCTGAGCCACGCCGGCACCACACCCCAGGCGCCCTGCACCATGAATTGCATCAGGAACGCTCCGCCGGCCAGCGCTGCCACCGAATGCGACAGAGCAAAGAGCGGAATGGCGGGCAGCGACAGCAGCGAGGCGAGGATAATGGCGCGCTTGCGGCCAATCCGCTCCGACAGGCTGCCGAAGACCATGCCGCCGGCCAGCGCGCCCAGGTTGTAAACGATCGCGATGGCGCCGGTAAGCTGTGCCGAAAAGCCATGGTCCTTTTGCAGAAAGGTCGGGTACAGATCCTGTGTGCCGTGAGAGAAGGAATTAAAGCCGGTCATCAGCAGAATGAGAAAGAGGAAGGTTCCGGCGTAGCGCATCACCCCGTGCACTGTTCCGAGGGCCGGCAGCCTGCGCATATCCCGCGGCTGGTCGCGGCGCTCTCTCCATGTGGGCGACTCCTCAACCTTGCCCCCAATGTAAAAAATCAACAACGCCGGGGCTGCTCCCACCAGGAACATGCCGCGCCAGCCAAAGGCGTGGCCGTGCCATGTGAAGTGCGAGAACCACGGGAAGAGCAGGGCGTAGGCCGCGGCGGCGACCAGGTAGCCGATCGCGTAACCTTCCTGCAACAGGCCTGAGAAGAAGCCGCGATTTTCTTTGGGCAGGGTTTCGAAGGCCAGGGCCGCGCCCACGCCCCACTCCCCGCCCATGGCAATGCCGAACAGCGCGCGCAGGATCAGCAGCGTGTGCATCGATCCCGCAAACGCGCAGGCCAACTCGAGGAGCGAGTAGCAGGCGATATTCAGCATCAGAGAGGGGCGCCGGCCAAAGCGATCGGCCAGCGCACCGAAGAGAAAGGCGCCGACGGGCCGAAACGCCAGGGTGAGAAAGAGCGCTTCGGCCACCTCGGATCGCGCGACGCGAAAGTCCGCGGCTACAGCGGAGACGCAGAAGACCAGAATGAAATAGTCGAAGGCGTCGAGCGACCACCCCAGAAAGCAGGCGACGAAGGCGTGTCTCTGACCGGAGGTCAGATTCCGGAAAGGGGTCGGCATTGCAGCAGGTTACCAAAGCAACGTGATGAGACTCTGCGGTCCTCATCCCGCCTGGGGAGTACGGCACGCCGGGCAGGCACCGGTGTCAATTGCCGGAGAGCATCCAGCGGTCCATCAGCGTGTGTGCGCAGCGCGCGCCGCAAAGATGCCGTACGTCGGCCGAATGGGCCAGAAACGAATGCCACGGCGTGATCTTGATGACGGTCTGCTCCGGCTGGCCGGGCAGGGGAGAAATGGTCTCCGTCCAGGCGAGCCACCAGTCCTCCGATTTCTCATTTTTCGGGCTGTTGCAGATATCGCAGTAGAACTCCTCGCTAAAGGCCATTCGTGTCAACCCCGTCCATGGAACTGATGTGGTCTGCATCGAAGCGCTGACAGCCGGGAAGTGCCGGCTCATGGCAAAGCTGTCGATGCGACTGCTTCCAGTGTGCCCAGGAAGGTAAGATAAATGCCAGGCTCCGGGTCGGAGGGGTGCAGGAGGGGGTGGATGCTTTTTTCTCCGAATCTGCCGAAGGATAAGCTGCCTGCCCGGCTTGGGCTCTCGCTGGCCAGCCACGCCGCGCTGCTCGCTGTGGTCGTCCTGCTGGTGCTGCATACCCGAGTCCGCCCGGTTTATCACGAGAGCCGCTGCTGTACAGTCGCGCTCTACTGGACCGGCAACACCACCAATCAGGGCAAAGCGAACGCGCCGCCGGCGGTGCGGAGACAAAAGACGAGACGCGCGGTTACGCCGGCTTCTGCGGCCAGCAAAAACCCTGCGCCCGTGCCCGCGGCGCAAAGTACAGCAACCCAGCCTGGGGTAGCTGCTCCCCAGCAGCCGACGGAGGGAACCGGCGACGGCTCTGAAAATGCCGAGCCTGCATTCCCGGTCTTCTACCCGACGCCTGGCGTACCCGATCCTTCCCTGCTGCCGGCAACGGAGCGGAAGGTCATTGTCGATGTCCAGATTAGCGCGGTGGGAGAGGTCATTGACGCAAAGCTGGTGCAGGGGCTCGGCAACAATGTCGACCAGATTGTGCTGAACACCGTGAAAGGCTGGCGCTTCCATCCGGCGACGCTGAACGGAACTGCGATCGCTTCGGTCGAAGAACTGGTATTTCCCTTCAGCCGGAATGCGCCGTCGATCGGGACCGCGACCGGCGCCTGACTGGCCTGCGATTCGCGCGCGTCAGTGGGATAGACTTCGCTCCTGGTCGGATAGATTTCGCTGCAAAGTATTGTGTTCGGTTTCGTGTTCGCCCATTTGGGCAGAGTGTGTCCAACTGAACCAGAGAGTGTGTCCCCCTGAGTTACGGAGTTGACGGATGGGCGATCTGAGTAGTGACGTTCGCTACGCGCTACAGGCCTTTGTGAAGAACCCTGGCTTCACAATTGCCGCGGTGGCTGCTCTGGCACTGGGCATTGGAGCCAACACCGCCATCTTCACGGTGGTGAACGCGGTCCTGCTGAAGCCGCTTAGCTATCCGGATGCGGATCGCATGGTGGAGTTCGGCTTCCGGTCGTCGATGATCGCCGATTTCCTCTCGTGCGTTCCAGAGTTTCACGCCTATGAGCGGCAGAAGAATGTCTTCGCGGAGGTGGCCGCGTACGACATCGCCGGTCCAGGGTTTAACCTGACGGGCGACCGGCCGGAACAGATCAAAGGCATTCACGTAACCGAGGGCTACTTCCGGCTCTTCGGCGCTCCGGTGATTTTGGGGCGGACCTTTACGCCGCAGGAAGACGCGCCCCATGGCGGCAAAGTGGTGGTGCTGAGCTACGGCCTGTGGCAGCGCCGGTTCGCGGGCGATCCGCGGGTGATTGGGAGATCGCTGTTGCTGGGCAACGAGCCGTACACGATTCTCGGGGTGATCGGGAAGCAGTTTGGGGCGGACCCGGAAGCGGATGTGTGGCTGCCGTTCCAGTTTGTGCCGGTGAGCCAGGACATGAACTCTTATTTCCGGGTCGCGGGACGGCTCCGGCCCGGAGTGACGCTGGCGCGGGCGAACGCGCAGCTGAGGGTGGCGGCCGCGCAGTATCATCGCGACTATCCCATAACCAATCCTCGACAGGAATTTCACGTTGAGCCGCTGCGCGACAGCATGGTGGGGGGTGTACGCAATTCTCTGCTGGTGCTGCTGGGGGCGGTGACGCTGGTGCTGCTGATCGCCTGTGCCAATGTGGCCAATCTGCTGCTGGTACGGGCCACGGGACGGAGGCGGGAGTTTGCCATCCGCTCGGCTTTAGGTGCGGGGCGCGGACGCATCGTGCGGCAGTTGCTGACGGAAAGCATTTTGCTGTCGGCGGCGGGCGGCATTCTGGGGCTGGCCCTTGGCTTCGCCGGGGTGCGTGCTCTGCTGGCGATCAGCCCGGCAGCTTTGCCGCGTATCGGTGCAGGCGGCTCCGCAGTGAATGTGGATGCGCGCGTACTCGGCTTCACGCTCGCGGTTTCACTGGGAACCGGCATTCTCTTCGGAATGTTCCCCGCATTCACCGCGTCGCGTTCCGATCCCAACACGGCGTTGAAGGAGAGCAGCAGCCGCTCCGGAACCGGATTCCGCCAGGGCAAGGCGCGCTCACTGCTGGTGATCAGCGAAGTCTCGCTGGCGCTGGTGCTGCTGATCGGAGCGACCCTGCTGATCCGCACCTTCATGGCGCTGCGGGCTGTGGGGCCCGGCTTCGATGCGCACCACGTGCTCACCATGGAGATGTCGCTCACCGGGGAGCGTTTCCAGAAGACCGTGGGTGCGGCGCAGCTTTCACTGGATGGACGCAATCGGCTGAACGCTATTCCCGGCGTGGAAATTTCCGCCGCCGCCTACTGGCTTCCCATCCTGGTGGGCGATGGCCTGCCCTTCGACATTGCGGGAGAGCCGCAGGACAAAGATCACCAGTACGGCAGCCGCTGGATGAGTATTTCCCCCGGCTACCTAAGCGTCTTCAGAATTCCTGTACTGCGCGGGCGCGACTTTACGGAAAACGACACGGCCACCAGGCCCGCGGTGGCAATGATTAATGAGGCGCTGGCCAAGAAATACTGGCCCGGGCAGGATCCGATCGGGCGACAAATCGTGATCAGCCGGGGCCTGGGCCCGGAGATGGATGAGTCTGCGCCGACGATTGTGGGAGTAACCGGCGATACGCACAACGCTGGCCTGGGGCGGCCTCCCGATCCGGTGGTGATGGTCCCCATCGCGCAGGTGACGGACGCCTATGCGGCCGCTTACTCCGACGTGCAGCCGCTGCTGTGGGTGGTACGCACCCGCGGCAATCCGCACGACGCGAGTGCCACCGTCACCGAGCAGCTACGCCAGGCCAGCGGAGGATTTCCAGTGGCGCATGTGCGCACCATGGATGACGTGATGGGGAGCTCAACCGCACGAGAGAGCTTCAACATGCTGCTGCTGACGCTGTTCGGCGCGGTCGCGCTCATCCTGGCGGCCATCGGCATCTACGGGCTGATGGCGTATACAGTCGAACAGCGTACTCAGGAGATGGGCATCCGCATGGCGCTGGGCGCGGACCGGACTGCGATCCGGAGAGTGGTGGTGTGGCACGGGATGAGGTTGGCCATTGCGGGAGTCGTGCTGGGTTTGGCCGCAGCCTTTGCACTCACCAGGCTCATCGCGAGCTTTCTGTTCGAGGTCAGGCCGTGGGATCCGGCGGCGTTCGTCACGGCGCCGCTGCTCCTCTCTGTCGTCGCGCTGGTTGCGGTGTGGGTGCCGGCCGCGCGTGCTTCCCGCGTTGATCCCATGCAGGCGCTGCGCACGGAGTAACAGCAGGAGAGCGCGGCAGGGTTGAAACTAATCGCCGCAGCAGCACTCTTCCTGGCCGCAGTAAGAGCAGCAGTACTGGCCGTACGGGCGAACGCGCTTCGCGCAGTCGACTTCAGCGCACGGATTTGCGGGCTCGCTCCAGGATCCACCCGCTATTGAGGGGATGACCAGAACTTCGTCGCCGTCTTTGAAGGCGTACTTCTCGTTGCCGAGGAAGCGGATGTCTTCCTCATTGACGTAGAAGTTAATGAAGCGGCGAATCTGGCCGGAGTCATCGCGCAGGTGGGAGCGCAGCGCCGGGAAGGTCGTCTCCATCTCGGTGATCAGCTGGGGCAGATTACCGGCGCTCGATTGCAACTCGCGCGTGCCATTGGTGTGCTTCTGAAATGCGTTGGGCAACAGGACTCTAACGGACAAGGGCTCCTCCCAGTTCAAACTCGGTCTCTTCGCTTTGTTCTGCGATGTAGTTTTCAAAATCAGTCAGCCGCGGGCGGATCGCCGCGTGCTGTTCATAGGCTCCGGACAAGACGTCGGTGGTCTTGAGACCGTTGCCGGTGATGCAGGTGACGGTGAGGTCGTCGGGGTGAATGCGGCCGTGCGCATAGAGGCGCGCGGTGACAGCGGTGGTGACGCCGCCGGCGGTCTCGGTAAAGATGCCTTCGGTCTCGGCCAGTTCCTGGATCGCAGAGACGATCTCGACATCGGAGACGTCCTCAGCCCAGCCGCCGCTTTCGCGGATGGCGCGCGCGGCGTAGACGCCGTCTGCCGGATTGCCGATGGCCAGCGAGCGGGCGATGGTCGCGGGGCGCTGCGGTTCGATATGGTCGGCGCCATTCTTGACGGCAGTAGCGATGGGCGAGCATCCGGTAGCCTGCGCGCCGAAGAAGCGAACCTGCTTGTCTTCGACCAGGCCGAGCGCAATGAGTTCCCTGAAGGCTTTGCGGATTTTGGTGATCAGCGAGCCGCCGGCCATGGGCACGACGACGTTGTCCGGCAGGCGCCAGCCCAGCTGCTCGGCGATTTCGAAGCCCACCGTCTTGGAGCCTTCCGCGTAGTAGGGGCGGAGGTTCACATTGACGAAGCCCCAGCTGTAGCGGTCGGCGATTTGGGAGCAGAGGCGATTGACGTGGTCGTAGTTGCCGTCGATTCGGACCAGCGTGGCGCCATACACCTGTGTGTTGAGGATCTTGGCCGGTTCGAGGTCGGCGGGGACGAGGATGTAGGTCTTCAGTCCGAGGCGCGCGGCCTGCGCGGCAACGGCGTTGGCCAGGTTGCCGGTGGAGGAGCAGCCAACGGTGTCGAATCCAAAGGCCTGCGCATTGGCGAGCGCGACGGCAACGACGCGGTCTTTGAAGCTCAGCGTGGGCAGGCAGACAGCGTCGTTTTTGATGTAAAGGTTGCTGGCGCCGATGCGGTCGGCAAGACGCGGAGCGCGCAGCAGGGGCGTCCAGCCTGCAGGCGTGGCCGGCGTGTAGTCGTCCGGCACCGGCAGCAGCGCCTGGTAGCGCCACATGCTCGACGGGCCCGCGGCAATCGCCTCACGCGTAAAGGCGCGCTTCGCTGCGTCCAGGTCGCAGACCACTTCGAGAGGAGAGAAGCACTCGTCACAGATGGAAAGCGGGGCATTCTCATACCGCTTTCCACATTCACGACATCGCAGTTCGTAAGCAGCAGCCATCCAGCCCTCGATTCGAGAGCAGCGTCGGGCAAATATACGGGCGCGCGTGACGACTTCTTCGCTACTTCTGGTACTACCAAGGATTGCGCGAGATGCGATACAGCCTGCACCCCGAATCTCATGTTCCCCACCCTGCGGTGAGCGAGAGTTGACACCGATGTCCTGAATTGCTCAGGCCGGTTGTCGTGGCGTCACAGGGCCCGTCCCTCAGCCACTCTGCATGAAATTCAGGCTCGCTCTTTAGGAGCAAACTTGAATACTCTTTTGATACCACAGGTGCCGGATGGATGCAACACCCTTGTTTCGTTTAAGTCAGCTGACGCTTACCAATGCCGGTGATCATCGAGGCGCCGGCTGATGAGTTCGGGCCTTGCTCCGCCGTTGAAATGGAGGCAGTCAACCAGCCCAAACCGCAACTGAAGCAATCAGAAAAGGGCTTTCCTGTGCGTGCTGCTGTTGTCCACTCTTTTACCGCTCCGCCTCGTTATGAAACCTTCGCCGACCCGGTGGCTGGCGAGGGAGAAACGCTGGTCACGGTCAGCGCCGCCGGACTTCATCCCATTGTGAAGGCATTGGCCGGCGGCAGGCATTACAGCAGCACCGGCGAGTTGCCTCTCATTCCAGGGGTGGATGGCGTGGGCCGCCTTGACGACGGAACGCGCGTCCTCTTCGGCGCGGCCAGACCGCCGTTCGGAACCTTTGCCGAGCGCTCCATCGTGCGGCGCGAGACCTGCATTCCCATTCCTGAGGTTCTGGACGATGCTGTCGTCGCCGCCATGATGAATCCGGGTATGTCCTCGTGGGCAGCGCTTACCCTGCGCGCCGGCTTTGTCCGCGGTGAGAATGTGCTGATCCTCGGCGCGACCGGTTCGGCGGGACACGTGGCGGTGCAGATCGCGAAGCGGCTGGGTGCGGGACGGATTGTGGCCGCGGGCCGCAATCGTGAAGCGCTGGAGAAGTTGAAGAGCCTGGGCGCGGACGCAACGATCTCACTGAACCAGGAGGGCGAGGCTCTTGTCTCTGCATTCCGCGCGGAGGCGGCCAAACGGATCGACGTTGTGCTCGATTATCTGTGGGGCGCGCCGGCGGAGGCAGTGCTGGCCGCTGTCTCGCAAAAGGGGCCTGGGCATGCCGCCGCGCGCATTCGTTATATCCAGATCGGATCGAGCGCCGGTCCGAACATCTCGCTGGAGGCGGCCACGCTGCGCAGCTCCGGCCTCGAATTGCTGGGCAGCGGATTTGGGAGCGTCTCCCTGAAAAAAATATTTCAGTCCGTCGCGGAGCTGCTCGACGAAGCTGTGAAGCAGCCGTTTCAGATTAGAGTCGCCATAGCTCCGCTCAACGAAGTCGAAGCACGCTGGAACGCACCCCCATCCGATGGGCGCATTGTTTTTCGCCCCTGATCGCCGCTCCCGCTGATGGGGCGCCCATGTAAATTTCAAATTTCCCGCAGATGAAAATTCGAGGGGCCTGGCTTTTGCTCCGCAACTGTCATCCACGCAACAATCATCGTAGAGAGGAGAATCCCAATTCCCTATCCGGCCAGACAGAGCGCCGACCCTGGATACCATGAGGTGGAATGACTCAGTACCGCGAACAGGCCAACGACCGCCGAGCCGGCGCATCCCCATGGGCACGGCGGAAAACCTTAGCATATGCAGCACTGCTGCTGGCTGCTGCGCTGGCGGCGATCTTCGGACAGCGATACATTGCCCTTGCTCAACAACTGACGGGGCTTGATCCTGATGCTCAGGGCAAGGCCATCGTTGCTCATCTGAACTCCGTCATTCAGTTCTATCGATCCAACGACCAGCCGATTCAGAAAGCAGGCGAGCCGAACGACGTTGTGTATCGCGATCAGGCGGCAAGCCAGGCGACCCAGATCGCTCAGCTTGCTTTTCAGTCAGCGAAGGCTCAGGCGGATTTGATCGCGGCGAGCCAGGCGCATGGGCAGCCTACGCCAGGCACCAATATCTCGAGCGAGCAGCAACGGATGCAGACGGCGCAGGCGAATGTGGAACAGAGAATCGCCGATCTGCAGGCGCGCGGAGCAGCGCTGGACAAGCAAATCGCCACGGCCCGGCCGGGAGCAGCCGCCGGACTCGAAGCGCAGAAGAAGCAGATCCGGGACGCCCTGGATCTGGCGAATGCGATGAAGGACGCGCTGGGCAGGATTATCGGGATGTCCGCCGCCGCAGGCAGTACCGGGCTGGCCTCGAATATAGCCCAGTTGCAGAATTCGGTTCCCGAGCTGCGCACCAGCAACAAAACCAGCGCTCCGCAGCTCACCACCATTCAGTCGGCGCTTTCGGCCGGCGTAACCAGCCAGGGGAGTGTGCTGTTTGAGCTGCTCGAGACACGGCACACGCTGGCAACGCTGGCGGAAGACAACGACCATCTGCATCAGCAGGCGCTCGCGTTGCGCAGTCCTTTGTCGAGCATCGTGCGCGGACTGATTCAACAGGGGCAGCAACTGTCCAATCAGGCGGAGCAGGCGGTGGCTCCCGCGCAACCGGCAACAAAGCATCCGAGACGGGTGGCGAAGAGCACGCAGCCTGTAGCGCCGCCGGCAGCGACACCGCCCCCGGTGAACCTGGAATCGATCACACGGCAATTCAAGGCGATCACCGCGGCGACTGTCCCTCTGAGCCAGGAAGTGATCGCGCTCGAAGACAGCCATGCCAACCTGGCAGCGTGGCAGACGTCCGTCAACCGCGAATACGACAGCATCCTGCACGCGCTGCTGCTGCGAGTTTCTGTCATTGCCGTCGCGTTGCTGATCATCTTCGCGGGCGGAGAAGTCTGGACAAAGGCCACGAACAAGTATGTGCGCGATATCCGACGGCGCCGGCAGTTGCTCATCGTGCGCAGGGTGGTAGTCGGGTTTCTTTCAGCGATTGTCATCCTGTTCGGCTTCGTTACCCAGTTCCATTCGCTGGCAACCTTTGCGGGATTCATCACGGCGGGCATCGCTGTCGGTCTGCAGACCATCCTGCTCTCTGTCGCTGCCTATTTTTTCATCATCGGCCGGTATGGCATCAAGGTCGGCGACCGGATCACGATTGCCTCGGTCACCGGAGATGTGATCGACGTGGGGCTGGTGCGCTTCTACGTGATGGAACTGGCCGGAGCGGGAGTCGAGCTGAATCCCACCGGCCGCGTCGCGGTCTTCTCCAACGCGGTGTTATTTCAGGCCGGGACACCGCTGTACAAACAGCTGCCGGGCAGCGGCTATCACTGGCATGAACTGACGGTGAAACTGGCCGATGCCGCGGATTACAAGCTGGTCTGCGACACGATCGTGAAAGACATCCACGCCGTGTGCGACGAATACCGTCAAAAGATCGAACAGCAGCACCGGGTGGTACAGAACTGGATGCAGGCTTCGATTGACGCGCCGGAGATCCAGCCACGGCTGCAGTTCAGCGGCGGGGCGTTTCAGCTTTGGGTGCGGTTCCCGGTGGAGATCGACCGCGCGGGCGAGGTCGACGAGAAGATTACGCGCGCGCTGCTCGACCGCATGGCGGCAGATCCGGCAATCAAGAGCGCCGTGGCCGCCACGCCATCGATTCAGCCGTCGGTTCGCGGCTGAGCAGAGGAACATACCGCTACAATCGGGGCCCCCGGCCGTGGAACACGCTCGAGGCATCAACTGCGAAATAAAGCGCGTGGCGCTGGCTTGTCGTGGCCTGTCGCGTGCAGGATAGACTTCTCACGATTTCAGGAGAAACCTCCATGCAGAGCTTCCTGCAGGACCTGCGCTTTAGTATCCGTACCCTGCGCAAATCGCCGGGATTCGCTCTCACCGCCATCCTCACGCTCGCTCTGGGCATCGGTGCCGTGACCGCCATTTTCAGCGTGGTGAACTCGGTGCTGCTGCGGCCGCTGGCCTTTCCCGAACCGGGGCGGCTCGTGATGCTGCGGGAACAGGAACTCGAACTCGCGCCCGGGGCATTGCCGGACAATCCGAAGCACTTCCTCAACTGGCAGCAAAACACCAGAACGCTGGCGGGTTCGGCGCTGTTCCAGAACAGCGGATACAGCATCTCCAGCGGTACGGATCATCCGGAGATCGTAAGCGGATTGACCGTGGCCCCCAATTTTTTCTCGGTTCTTGGTGTTGAACCGGTACTGGGGCGCACGTTCCTTCCCGAGGAAACGGTGAAGGGCCACGATAACGTGATCATCCTCTCGTGGAGCGCATGGCAGCGATATTTTCACGGCGATCCCGGCGCGATCGGAGAGACGCTGCGCGATGGAGGCACTCCGGAGACGGTGGTCGGCATTTTGCCGCACGGCTTCCGGTTTCCGCGCGTGAGCGAACTGCCCACAGCGATGGCGCAGAACGCGGCTCAGCCCTACGAGATCTTTTCTCCTCTGGTCCCTGATCCGAACCAGATGAGCGACAGCGGGGACTACAACTACATGGCCGTCGGCCGCCTGCGGCCGGGTATTTCTCTGGAGCAGGCGCAGGCGGAACTGAACACAATTCAGTCTGCGTTTAATCGGGCGAAGAAGCTCGCGGTGCCACCGTCGGTTCTGGCTGAGCCTCTGCTGGTGGAAGTGACCGGCCGCGTCAGCACTGCGCTTTGGCTGTTGCTGGCTTCGGTGGGGGGTGTGCTGCTGATCGGCTGCGTCAATCTCGCCAACCTGCAGCTGGCTCGCGCCGTTTCGCGGGAGCGAGAGCTGGCGGTGCGCGCGGCGCTGGGAGCGGGACGCGACAACCTGGTTTGGTCCTCGCTGGCCGACAGCCTGGTTCTTGCCGCGGTGGGCGGCGCACTGGGAATCCTGCTGTCTTTGGCGGGAGTAAGGCTGTTCATTGCGGTTGCGCCGCGCAACTTGCCGCGCCTGGCCGAAACTCACGTGAGTTGGCCGGTGCTGGTGGCTGCGGCGGGGCTATCGGTGCTGACGGCGTTGCTGTTTGGGCTGATGCCTGCGATGCGGTCCATGCATGTCGACCCGCAATCGGCGCTTCAGGCCAATACCGGGCGCGTCTCCAGTTCCCGGGAAAGCCGGCGCACGCGCCATCTGCTGGTCGCAGCAGAGGTCGCCTGCACGCTAACACTGCTCATCGTCACCGGCTTGCTGGTACGCAGTTTCTCGCGGTTGCTGAACCAGAATCGCGACTTCGACTCGGGCCATGTCACCCTGGCCCAGGTTTATCTCTACGCGCAGCAGTATGGAGATCGGACACCAAAATCCGACGTTTCCCGCGCTGCCTTCGCGGATCGAGCGCTGGCCGATCTGGCGCGTCTTCCCGGCGTGCAGTCCGTCGCCACAACCAGCGCGCCTCCGCTGGCCGGCGAAACCTGGATCGACAACGTCGGGCGTCCCGATCATCCTCTTTCTGCGGAACGGATGCCCAGCGCGAACATCCGCTGGATCAGCCCCGGCTACGTTAAGACGCTGCACATACCGCTCCTGTCGGGACGTGACCTCGACGCCGCCGACAAAAACCATCCGAGGAACGCCCTTATTTCTGAGCAGGCGGCGCGCAGTATCTGGCCGGGCGGGAACCCGGTGGGCAAGACATTCAAATTGGGGGACGTCACCACCTTTACGGTGGTCGGAGTGATCGGTGATGCGCGGATCAACGATCTGAAGTCGACGGCCAATATGATTTACATCCCTTATTGGCAGAATCCCTTGTACCGGCAGTACTTTCTTATCCGCAGCCCCGAAGCCACAGCCGGGCTTGCGCCGGCGATCCGCCGGGTGATCTGGAACATCGATCCGCAGGTTGCGATTCCAGGGATCGATTCGCTCGACCAGCAGGTGAACGATTCCGTCGCGACGGACCGGTTCCAGACGCTTGTGCTCTCGAGCTTTGGTGCAGCCGCCCTCCTGCTGGCGCTGCTGGGAATTTATGGCGTGCTGGCCTATTCGGTCTCGCTGCGCCGGCAGGAGTTCGGCATTCGGATTGCGCTGGGCTCGGATAAGCATTCGCTGATGCGGCTGGTGGTGTACCAGGCGGCAATGCCGGTGGGCGCCGGGATCGCTGCCGGCATCGCGCTCGGGTTTGCGGCCACGCGCTGGGTGCACAGCCTGCTCTACGAAACCAGTGCCGCCGATCCCGCGGCCATCGCCGCCAGCATCGCGCTGCTGGCCGTTGCAGCCCTGGTCGCCACGCTGCTGCCGGCGCGACGGGCCGCGCAGACCGATCCAATGGAGGTGCTGCGGAATGAATGAGCCTCTTCGCTACGGCTGATTGCTGAAATCTACCTTGAGCCGCCGCCCTACGCTGCTGCTTTCGCGCGCCAGTTCGATGAGGCGAGTGGTACGCCAGGCCTGTTCCGGTTTCACGGCCAGTTCCGCTTTGCCCAGCAACGCATCGCGTACATTGGCGTAGTAGCCGCGGTAGTCTCCGCGCAAAGTCGGTACGTGCCGCACGCTGCCGCCGTCGCTGCACAGTTTGAGTTCGCCCCAGGCGCTTTCCGGTTCCTCGCCGAATCCGGGAGAGTCGAAGGTCATGCCCGACTTCAGCTGATCCTCCTGGGGATCGATGCCCCATTTGGTGAAGCTGCCACGGGTACCGTGGATGACGCAGCGCGGACCCGGCGCGCAGGCGGTCAGAGTAGCGCGCAGGAAAGCGGTCAGAGAGCGCGGCTTATCGAAATGCAGAATGATGTCCCAGGCATCATCCACAACCGCGTTCTCGCGATCGATACGCACGCTGGCGAAGATGCTCTCCGGAGTGCCGAACAGCATCAGAGCCTCATCGATGACATGGGGGCCGAGATCGAACAGGATGCCTCCGCCGGGCCCGCCGCTCTCGCGCCACACATCGCGTCGCGGTTCGGCGCGAAAACGGTCGAAGTGGGATTCAAACGAGACAATGCGCCCCAGCTCGCCGCCGTCGATCACCCGGCGGATGGTCTGAAAGCCGCTGTCCCAGCGCCGGTTCTGATACACGCTGAGAAGCAGCTTGCGCTCGCGGGCGATGCAGATCAGATCGGCGGCTTCCTCGGACTTCAGCGTGAATGGCTTATCCACGACGACGTTCCGCTGCTCGCGCAGACACTGCTGCGCCAGCTCGTAATGAGAGTAGCTGGGGGTACCGAGGACGATCAGCTGCAGGCTGACGTCGCGCAGCATCTCCTCCACCGATCGCGCTATTTTGACTCCGGGATACTCTTCGGCGGCTTCATCGCCGCTGCGCTGAACGATGCAGGCCAGTTCAAGACCGGGCGTGGCCTCGATGACCGCGGTGTGAAAGATTTTGCCTGCGAGGCCGAAGCCCACCACTCCCACGCGGATCGGTTCGTGCATAAGCAACATTATGCCAGCCCACATGGCGCCGCATGGCTGTCGCCGATGGTTGAGGGCGCGGTGCCACTCACATCGCGGTGCGGAGCGTGTACGCCTGGATGTCCGGTCCCTGATATTCTTCGCCTCAGAGTCATCGCATCACCCGGATCTGCCATGCTGCTCGAATTGCGTGCCGAAAATTACGCTGTCATCGACCATGCCATTGCCGGGTTCGGGCCGGGGCTGAATCTGCTGACCGGCGAGACGGGCGCAGGCAAGTCGATTCTGGTCGATGCGCTCGCGCTGCTGATGGGACAGAAGGCTTCGACCGGGGTAATCCGTCATGGGGCGGATCGCGCGGTGCTGTCCTGTGTGTTCCAGAGCACGCCCGGCGCTGAACTTGTCCTCGAGTCCAATGGTATCGATGCGGAGGGCGAGGAGATCATCCTCCGCCGCGAAATTCTCGACAATGGCAAAGGGCGCGTGTACGTGAACAACCAGCCGGCGACGGTGGCCGTGCTGCGTCAACTGGCCCCGGAGCTGGCCCTGATTCATGCGCAGAGCGAAACCCTGGCGGGATTTGATCCGGCACAGCAGCGCGGGCTGCTGGACCGGTTTGCAGGCGTCTCCCTCGAGCCGGTAGGGGATGCGTTCGCACGCTGGCGGGAGATTCAGGACCGGCTCGCCGAGTTGGAGCGAGACGAGCAGGACCGGCTCCGCCTGGCGGACCTGTGGAGCTTTCAGGTGCGCGAAATCGGCAGCGTGAAGCCGGAGCCTGGCGAAGATGAGGCGCTGGAGACGGAAAAGCGCGTGCTGGCCAATGCGGAGAAACTCTATGCTGCCGCGATGAGCGCCAACAATTTTCTTTACGAGGACAGCGGATCGGCGGAATCGGCTTTGCGGGCGGCGCAGAAGCAGGTGGAAGAGCTGGCTCGGTACGACTCGAAATTCTCCGAGGCTGTGCAGCAGATCGCTTCAG
Organism: uncultured Acidobacteriota bacterium; assembly: GCA_963825195.1. Lineage (GTDB taxonomy): Bacteria > Acidobacteriota > Terriglobia > Terriglobales > Acidobacteriaceae > Palsa-343. The sequence goes on along the minus strand of CAWGSD010000001.1, from coordinate 269,188 downwards.
CGCGGGCGATTGTGGAGGACGTGAACAGCACCGTACGCGACTACGCGGAGAGCATCGATGCGTCGCCGGAGCGCCTGGCGGAAATCGAGGATCGGCTGGCGCTGCTCGACCGGCTGAAGCGAAAGTATGGGTCGTCGCTGGCGGAGGTGATTGCGTTTGGCGAGGAAGCTGCGCGCAAGCTGGCGGAGATTGAGAATCGCGACGAGATTCTGCGCGGCCTGCGCGCCGATCTGGCCAAAGCTGCCGATGCCTACACCGCTGCGGCGCGCGCGCTGACCGCCGAGCGGACGGCGGCCGCCAAAAAGCTGGAGAAGCTGGCCGAGACCCAGATCAACGATCTGGCGATGAAGGTCCGCTTCTCGATTGCTGTGTTGCCGCACGAGGAGCAGACCGTCTGGACCGCGCATGGCTGGGATGCTGTGGAATGCCGGATCGCTACCAACGCGGGCGCGCCGCTGCAGCCGCTCGAAGAGACAGCGTCGGGCGGCGAGATGTCGCGGGTGCTGCTGGCCCTGAAGGTCAGCGTGGAAGAGGGCGCGAATCGCTCCAGGGCGCGGAAAGTGCAGGTTCCGCGAACCCTGGTGTTCGACGAGATCGACATCGGCATTGGAGGCCGCGCCGCTGAAGCCGTGGGCCGCAAGCTGCAGGCGCTGTCACGCGCCCAGCAGGTGCTGTGCGTGACCCATCTGCCGCAAATTGCCGCCTTCGCTGATCAGCATTTCCTGATCGAAAAGCAGGAGAAGCAGCGACGCACGCAAACATCGGTGCGGCTGTTGAGCGCTTCCGAACGCGCCGAGGAGATTGCCCGCATGATCAGCGGCGCGACGGTGACGGAAACTTCCCTGCGGCATGCCGAGCAGATGCTGAAAAGCAGCGGGCCGGCCACCCCTATCGAAAGTGCAGGGCAAAGATGAGCGAACGCAAAGGACTGAAGGTCGAGGTTTACGCCCCGGGATCATAGTTGAGGTTCGGGGCGAGCCAGCGCTCCACCTCGGCGAGGCTCATGCCCTTGCGCAGGTGATAGTCGAGAACCTGGTCGCGATCGATTTTGCTTACGCTGAAATAGCGCGACTCGGGATGGGCGAAGTAAAAGCCGCTCACGCTCGAGCCGGGCCACATGGCGAAGGACTCAGTGAGCCGCATGCCGGTATTCGCCTCGACGTCGAGCAGGCGCCAGAGGATGCCCTTTTCGGTGTGGTCGGGGCAGGCGGGGTAGCCGGGCGCGGGGCGAATGCCGCGATATTTCTCCGCAATGAGGTCGGCGTGGCTCAGGTGCTCGGCGCAGCCATAGCCCCATTCTTTTCGAACACGCTGGTGGAGACATTCCGCGAAGGCCTCCGCGAGACGATCGGCGAGGGCCTCGGCCATGATGGCATTGTAGTCGTCATGCTGCGCTTTGAACTCCTCGACCACTTGCTGCAGACCGATGCCGCTGGTGACGGCAAAAGCGCCGATGGTGTCGGGCAGGCCGGTCTCCCGGGGCGCAATGAAATCGGCGAGGGAGCGGCACGGCTCGCTGCCTTCGCGGTTGGCCTGCTGGCGCAGGAAGTGGAGGGTCTGGCCGACGGCAGTGCGCGAAGCGTCGGTGTAGATCTCAATATCGTCGCCCACCGCGTTGGCGGGAAAGAATCCATAGACGCCGCGCGCGGTGATGAGCTTCTGGTCGATGATGCGGTCGAGGAGGGCGTTGGCGTCCGCGAAGAGCTGACGCGCCTGCGCTCCCTGCTTCTCGTCGTCGAAAATGCGAGGGTAGACACCCTTCAGTTCCCAGGCGTGGAAGAGCGGGCTCCAGTCGATGAACCCGCGCAGCTCAGCCAGCGAAACATCGTCAAGGACGCGCACGCCAGTGAAGGACGGCGTCGCGATGTCTTCAGCTCTCCAGGTAATGGGGGTACGGCGCGAGCGGGCCTCGGCCAGCGAGACGACGGGCTGGCGCGGCGCAGCGTACGCCTTCCGGACAGCCGCATACTCGAGGCGAAGCTGGGTGACGAACTGCGCTTTGTTCTCGTCGCTGAGCAGACTGGTGGCGACCGGGACCGCGCGGCTGGCGTCGATCACGTGAACCACAGGCTCGCTGTAGTGCGGAGCAATTTTGATGGCCGTGTGCGCGCGGCTGGTGGTTGCCCCGCCGATCAATAGCGGCACCCGGAACTCCAGCCGCTCCATCTCCCGCGCGACGTGCACCATCTCGTCGAGCGAGGGGGTGATGAGACCGCTGAGACCGATAACGTCGGCCTTCTCCGCGCGGGCGCGCTTCGAGGATCTTTTCGGCAGGGACCATCACGCCCATATCGATGACTTCGTAGTTATTGCAGGCCAGAACGACGCCGACGATGTTCTTGCCGATGTCGTGCACGTCGCCCTTGACGGTGGCAAGGACGATCTTGCCCTGGGTCTTAACCTGCTGGCCAGCCGCGGCCATGGCGGCCTTCTCTGCTTCCATGAAGGGCGTGAGCCAGGCCACTGCTTTCTTCATGACGCGGGCGGATTTGACCACCTGGGGCAGGAACATCTTGCCGGCTCCGAAGAGATCGCCGACTACGCCCATACCGTCCATGAGCGGGCCTTCGATGACCGCGAGCGGGCGGCCCAGCTTGAGGCGAGCCTCCTCGGTGTCCGCATCGATATACGCGTCGATGCCCCGAACCAGCGCATGCGTCAGGCGAGATTCGACGGTGCCCAGACGCCACTCTTCGGTCAGCTTTTCCTGAGCGGCCGCGCCGGGGCCGGCGGCCTTGAGTGATTCGCCGTAGGTCACCAGACGCTCGGTGGCGTCGGGACGGCGATTGAGCAGGACGTCTTCAACCAGCGTCTTCAGCTCGGGCTCGATCTCCTCGTAAATCTCGAGCTGGCCGGCGTTGACGATGCCCATATCCATACCCGCGGCAATGGCGTGGTACAGAAACGCCGAGTGCATGGCCTCGCGCACTTTGTTGTTGCCGCGGAAGCTGAAGGAGATATTCGAGACGCCGCCGCTGACCTTGGCGTGCGGCAGATTGGCTTTAATCCAGCGCGTCGCGTTGATGAAATCGACGGCGTAATTGTTGTGCTCCTCCATGCCGGTGGCCACGGTGAGAATATTGGGATCGAAGATGATGTCCTCGGGCGGGAAGCCGACTTCGTCGACGAGAATGCGATAAGCGCGTTCGGCGATGCGTATCTTGTCTTCGTAGGTCGCGGCCTGGCCCTTTTCGTCGAAGGCCATGACCACGGCTGCCGCACCGTACTTCAGCACCGTCGCGGCATTCTCGCGGAACTTCGCTTCGCCTTCCTTGAGCGAAATGGAGTTCACGATGCCTTTGCCCTGCAGACATTTCAGGCCGGCCTCGATGACCTCCCATTTCGAGGAGTCGATCATGAAGGGCACAGCAGCGACTTCGGGCTCGCCGGCCAACATCTGCAGATAGCGGCTCATGGCGGCGACGCCGTCGATCATGCCCTCGTCCATGCAGATATCGATGACGTTGGCACCGTTCTCAACCTGCTGGCGCGCGATGGAAACAGCTTCTTCGTACTTCCCTTCCCGAACGAGCTTTGCAAACTTCGGCGAGCCGGCCACGTTGGTGCGCTCGCCGATCATCATGAAGATGCCGGGCTGCTGGGTGAAGGGGCGCGATCCGGAGAGGCGCAGAGGCAGCGTTTCCGCTGTTGTTGCAGCGGCAGTCTCAGCGGGAGCCCCCGCCAGGGCTGGGCCGCTGCCGTGCATGAGGCCAACGGATGTGGACCGGAGTTCCCGTGCAGGCTGGCCCTCGAGGGCTTTGGCAATCGCGGCGATGTGTTCCGGCGTATTGCCGCAGCAGCCGCCGGCGATATTGATCAGGCCTCCCTGCGCAAACTGGCTGAGATAGCGAGCCATGTCGGCGGGCTGCAGATCGAAGCCGGTGGGCGAAAGCGGGTTGGGCAATCCGGCGTTGGGATAGCAGGAGATGGCCACGTTCGATTTTTCAGACAGCTCTTCGAGAAACGGATACATCAGGTCGGGACCGAGTGAGCAGTTGAGCCCGACAGAGAACGGACGGACGTGCTCGACGGCGTCCCAGAATGCTTCCACCGTCTGCGCGGAGATCATGGTCTCTCCGCCGCGTCCCACCGCTGCGGAGATCATGACGGGAAGTTCTTTATTGCTCGCCGTCAGGCCGTCCTGATCGAAGACTTCGCGAATCGCCACCAGCGCGGCCTTGGCATTCAGCGAGTCGAAGATGGTTTCGACCAGGAGCAGGTCGGAGCCGCCGGCAATGAGCGCGCGCACCTGCTGCATGTAGGCGGTCTTCACCTGATCGAAGGTGACGACGCGAAAGCCTGGATCGTCGGCATCGGGTGAGTTGGAGAGAGAGACGGTGAGCGGTCCGATGGCCCCGGCCACGAAGCGCTGGCGACCGGTAGCGTTCGCGATGCGATCGGCCCATTCGCGGCACTGCCGCGCCGACTGCTGGTTGATTTCCCAGGCCAGATTTCCCAGGAACGAGTCGTCGATGATCTTCTGGTAAAAGGCAGGGTCCTTGCGGCCTCCGCGCTCGCGCGGATCCTCGACGAAAAACTCGCTCTGGGCGATGCTGGTGGCGCCAAAAGTATTCGTCTCGATGATGTCGGCGCCGGCCTCGAGAAAGCGGCGGTGGATGTCTCCGATCATCTGCGGCTGGGTGAGCGAGAAGAGATCGCCGTTGTTCAGCAAATCCTTGTTCGCGTCCCGGAAGCGCTCGCCGCGGATGTCGGCTTCCTTCATCTCGTAAGTGCGAATGGTGGTGCCCATTGCCCCGTCGATGATGGCGATGCGGTTCTCAAGAATCTTGCGAAGCGGATGCTGGGGATCTCTGATCATGTCTCTCTGGCCGCTCTGGCGGAGCGGAATCCTGATTTGCCTTTGGTTATGTTGCCGGGCAGCCGGCGCTGGAAACAGGGATTCTGGTCTCTTTGATCGTAGCGAATCTTCGGCGAATCCCGAAGCGGGGCACAGAGAATGGCGGATTCCGGCAGCGGGATGCGCTGTACGGTGGAGAATGGGGTGGAAGCGCGCTGCGCTGCTTTACTTGGTGGAATCGGTATTGGCCACGATCTTGCCAGGCAGGCCGATGCCGGGGGCCAGCATATCTTCCTTGCGCATGACCAGGTTGGTGGCGTTCAGCGTGGCCAGCTCGAATCCGTGACCATGGGTGATGGCGTCGGTCGGACAGGCCTCGACACAGTAACCGCAGAAAATACAACGGTTATAGTCGATGTTGTAGACCTTGGCGTAGCGCTCGGAACTGGAAATACGCTGCTCGGCCGTGTTCTCCGCAGCTTCGATGTAGATGCAGTTGGAGGGGCAGGCGGCGGCGCACAGGAAGCAGGCAACGCACTTCTCCAAGCCATTCTCGTCACGCTGCAGAACGTGCGCGCCGCGGAAGCGCTCCTGAAAGACGGCTCCGCGCAGAGGACCAGGGCCGTCGGGATAGTTCTCCACTTCCGTGGGCTGGAACATCTCGCGGAAAGTGATGCTCATGCCTTTGGCAATGGCCGCAGCGTTGCGCACTATCGACATGACTCCAGTATAGAGGGTCGAGGAGATTCGCTGCACGGAGATGGATTTCCCCCGCGCTGCATCTGGCGAGTTCCCTGAACGCGCAGCAGTTTGCTATGTTCGATCGCCATTTCGCGGCGAATGTGCGGCGGCTGAAAGCCATCGAGGTGGTGGCGCTGGGCTAATCGCTGTCGAAACGTGTGCGCGGCATGCTATGCTCAGGGCCAGAAGTTATGCGCCACACGGCTTCCATCTCGTCTGGTTTCAACTCCAGGGACTGGAATCGCTCCTTCGTGTGCGCGATGGCTCCCCGCCAGAATTTCCGCGTTCTGCCCACCAGGACGCGACCTAGCCTCTTCGGGAGCGACTAGTCACCGCTCTCCCGGCGTGCGCAGTTGCGTCGCCGTGCCCGAAGAGGACTCTCTCGCCCGCATTGCCTTCGTTCTGATCGATGGTTCGACCACGGCCTCATACCCAGGGAGAGAAAGATGATCACTACACAGAAAATTGTTTCGCAGTACAGCCCGAAACTGAAGACAGCGCTGCCAGGCCCCGAGGCTCGCCGCATTGTGGAGGCCGATGACAGGCTGATCTCGCCGAGCTACACGCGCTCCTACCCCATGGTGGCGAAACGCGGTCGCGGCGTGCGGGTTGAGGATGTGGACGGGAACGAGTTTCTGGACTTTGCCGCGGGCATTGCGGTGGTCTCGACCGGCCACTGTCATCCCGAAGTGGTTGCGGCCATCCAGAAGCAGGCCGGCGAGCTGATCCACATGTCAGGCACGGATTTTTATTACGAATCGCTGGTGACGATGTCGGAGCGGCTCTCGGCGATCGCTCCCATGCCCGGACCGCACCGCTTCTACTACGGCAACTCGGGGGCGGAGGCGATTGAGTGTGCGCTGAAGATCGCGCGTTACCACACCGGGCGGCAGAACATCATCGCGTTCTTCGGCGCGTTCCATGGCCGGACCATGGGCGCCCTGTCGCTAACGGCTTCGAAGCCACAGCAGCGGCGGCGGTTCGCTCCGCTGATGCCCGGCGTGACTCATGTCCGATATCCCTACACCTACCGTGGATGCACCGGCGGTCCGCAGCAGGAAGAAGCCTTTGCCCTGGGATGTGCGCGCTATATCGAGGAGAAGCTGTTCAGGACGACGCTGCCGCCGGAGGAAGTTGCTGCCATCTTTGTCGAGCCCATTCAGGGTGAGGGCGGGTACGTGGTGGCGCCCCCGATCTTCATGCAGGAACTGCGCCGGATCTGCGACAAATACGGCATTTTGCTGGTAGCGGACGAGGTGCAGTCGGGCGCTGGACGCACCGGCAAGTGGTGGGCCGTGGAGCACTCGGGCGTGGAGCCAGATATCGTCTGCATGGCCAAAGGCATCGCCTCGGGCATGCCGCTGGGCGTCTGCATGACGCGGGCTGAGATTATGGACTGGAAGCCCGGTTCCCATGCTTCGACCTTTGGAGGTAATCCAATCTGCATCGCGGCGGCTCTGGCGACGCTGGATGTTCTGGAGCGGGAAGGCCTGGCTAACGCACAGCGGATGGGCGACAGAATTTTCAGTCGCCTGCGGGAGTGGCCGGCGAAGCACCCCAGTGTCGGCGACGTGCGCGGGCGGGGACTGATGATCGGTATCGAGTTGGTGAAAGATCAGGGAAGCCGTGAGACAGCTCCTGCGCTGCGCGACCGGGTCGTCGATCTGGCCTTCGAGCGCGGGCTGCTGATTTTGGGCTGTGGAGAGAATTCGATTCGTCTCGCGCCGCCGCTCATCGTCAACGAACACGAGGTGACGATTGCGCTCGACATTCTCGAGGAGTGCATTACGGTCGCGGAGCAAGAAGTGGCGCAGGCGGCACAGTTAGCTGCTGCGGCGGTGTAGCGGCTGGTTCCGTTTGCTCTGGCCGTGATCCCGGGTCTCTGAATCGAGACCCGGGGCACCCAAAGATCGTTGATTGAACATGTGCGGAACGGAGCCGGTTTTCAGCGGTGGCTGTCGCGGCGCGGCTGGCGCTTGCCCTGCCGGCCGAGATAGATTCCAACCGCGAGGAAGACGGCGGATATGGCCGCATCGGTCAGCCCGCGGCGGAGGGATCCTGCATGCATGCTCAACGCGGCGTTCAGGAACCACACCGCGGCACCCAGGTACCAAATCCAGTTGAAGTTGCGTCCCACTTTTCTTTGGGATGCGCCGCGCGAAGCGGTCGCTACCTCTTTGGGTTCCATAGTAGCCCGGGCGATGGCCGCAAGACCTCCGGAGGTTGAATTTTTCGCAGTCACCGGCAAGAAAGGCGCGCCATCGCACCAAAACGAGGGCATTTGTAGCTGATACGAAAGCCCGTCCGGCAGTGCAACCCGACTTTCCCTTGCACCGGGCCGTCTGTGCTACCATCCCTGTTTCCGCAGAGGGCCGTCGGCCGTTGTCCTGAAACCGGCCTCCCCTGCGGGACGGATCGTATGCCGGATGAGGACCCCTGTCCCGCCAGCCCGGCACGCACGCGCTGCGCGCCGGAGCACATCCCGGCTCAGTCCAGACGCCCCAGCGGACGCCTTCGCAGTATCCCTGTGTCCGCCGTCACCGTGCAGCAGCAGCGCTCTGATGTCTACTTTCTCGTTTCTGACGCCGGTAACGCATCGGCGGCTCTGCTGCATGCAGAGCCGCGCTCATTTCTCTCTACAAGGAGCGGTTTATGAAGAGCTATCCAGGAAGTGAGATTCGCAACGTAGCTGTAGTGGGGCATGCGCACAGCGGAAAGACCACGCTCGTCTCCGCTCTGCTGCATGCCGCAAAGATGACCCCGCAACTTGGCCGCGTGGAAGACGGTTCTGCCGTAACCGCTTACGACGAAGAAGATGTTGCGCGCGCCACCACCATGCAGAACTGCGTGGCGTTCGCGGAGTGGAATGGCGTCAAAGTTAATTTCATCGATACGCCCGGCTTTCATATGTTCGTGCATGAGGCGCGCAGCGCCATGCTGCCGGTGGAGGCAGCCCTGGTGACGGTGCACGCGGTGAATGGTGTCGAAGCGATGACCGAGCGCGTGTGGAAGTATGCCGAGGAATTCAATCTGCCCCGCGCCGTCGTCATCAATCAGATGGATCATCCCCGCGCGGCGGAGTCCGCCAGCACTACATTGACTGCGCTGAGCGAGCGCTTTGGGCGGCAGTGTATTCCGGTGCAGCTGCCCATCGCCAGCAGCAAGGGGTTTGAAGGTGTCGTCGATCTGGTGACCATGGAAGCTTTCTTTTACATGCCGGGCAGCGACGGCCACGGCAGGATTGGGGAAATTCCGGCGGAACTGAAGGAGCCGGCGCAGCGGGCGCACGAGACGCTGGTGGAATTGGTGGCCGAGGGCAAGGACGAGCTGATGGAGGAATATTTTCGCGAAGGCACCATCCCCGAGCAGCACCTGGTCACCGCGCTGCACGAAGCGATTCGCGAGGACCGCATCTTTCCGGTGCTGTACGCCAGCGGACTGGGCAATGTGGCCACTGACCACCTGCTGGATTTCCTGAAGGTCTATGCGCCGGCGCCCATCGAGCGTGCTCCGGTGGCGGCGCGGGCGGTGCTGCACGCGCTGGCCGCGGCCAACGGACAGGCCAACGGGGGGACGGGAACCGATGAACCGGCGCCGGAAATCGTGATGCGCAAGGTGGACGACGCGGAGCCGCTCTCGGCGTATGTCTTCAAGACCATGACCGATCCCTTTGCCGGACGCATCAGCTTCTTCAAGGTTTTTTCCGGGTGCCTGAAGAACGATGCCACCATGCAGAATTATTCACGGCGAACCGCGGAGAAGTTCGCTCATCTGTCGATCATGCAGGGCCGCACCGCAGTTCCGGTGGCAGAGCTGCACGCGGGCGACCTGGGCGCCGTGGCCAAGCTGAAGGAGACGCTGACCGGCGACACATTGGGCGACAAGGCCCATGAGATTTTCTACGAGCCTGTTCCGCTGCCCGAACCGGCAATGACGTGGGCCATCGAGCCGAAGTCGCGTGCGGATGAGGACAAGTTGGCCCCAGCGGTACACAAGCTGATGGAAGAGGATCTGATGGTGCGCTTCTTCCGCGACTCGCAGACGAACGAATTCCTGATTGCCGCCGCGGGGCAGCCGCATATCGAATCGCTGGTGAACAAGCTGCGCAGACGTTATCACACCGAGGTGACGCTGAAAGCGCCGCGCGTGCCCTATCGGGAGACGATCCGTGGGCGCGCCGACGCGCAGGGCCGCCACAAGAAGCAGACCGGCGGTCACGGGCAATATGGGGACTGCAAGATTAAAATGGAGCCGCTGGCGCGCGGAGGCGGGTTCGAGTTTGTCAACGATGTCTTCGGCGGAGCCATCCCGCGGAACTTCATCCCCGCCGTCGAGAAGGGCATCCAGGAATCGGCCGCCCGCGGCTATCTGGCAGGCTATCCGGTGGTTGACTTCCGGGTGACGGTGTACGACGGCAGCTATCACGACGTGGACTCCAACGAGCTTTCGTTCAAAATGGCGGGGCGTCTTGCCTTCCGCAAGTGCATGGAGCAGGCGAAACCGGCGCTGCTGGAGCCGATCATGAGCGTGGAGATTGAAGCTCCGCAGGAGTTCGCAGGCGCGCTGATGGGCGATCTGAACCAGCGGCGCGGCCGCGTGCAGGGCATGGACGGGCTGGGCGCGTCAACCGTGATCCACGCCGAGGTGCCGATGGCTGAGATGCTGACCTATGGGCAAACTCTGACGGCGATGACCCAGGGCCGCGGCAGCTTCCATATGGACATGGATCATTACGACATCGTGCCGCAGCCGATCATGGAGAAGATCGTCGCTACGGCAAAGAAACCGGCAGGGGAAGAGGAGGAAGAATAGCGCCTCTGCTCTGTCGATCTTCATCCGGATCCATCGCGGATTCCCGAATCCGAAGAGGCTCGCCTGCCGCAACAGCGGTGGTCGGGCCTCACAGCCCCTGCAGCCAGCGGGCGTAGGGATACAGCAACAGAAACACGATCAGGGCGAGCACCAGAATATCGGCGTAGAGCAACAGCATGACACCGCCATGGTAAAAACTCCAGCGCTGGCGCAGGCAGCGCGTGGTTTCCCAGGTGCCATAGACGGCGATGGCGGTGGGCAGCAGCAGTCCCAGCGACGGGTGGATATCCGGAAAGCCGGAAAAGAGCAGCGCCAGCACCAGGCTGCCGACGACCAGGACGGTTCCCCGCAACAGCGATCTTGCCCGTATATTGAAGACGGCGTACTGCATCGGCCAATGACTACTGTATCGAATTCCGCAGCCTCATCTTCTGCTTCTGCGTTGTGGGGCAAAAGAGAACGCATCGTGCGGCGGGTAGCGCGCGAGCTGCACGACGGCTTTTACGTGAACCTCGGCATCGGACTGCCGACCCTGGTGGCCAACCACGTGCCGCCGGGAATGGAGGTCGTTCTCCAGTCGGAGAACGGGATGCTGGGCGTCGGCCCTTATCCGCTGGACGGCGAAGAGGACCCGGATTTGATCAATGCGGGCAAGGAGACCGTGTCCGCGTTGCCCGGCACGTCCTATTTCTCCAGCGCCGATTCCTTCGCCATGATCCGCGGCGGCCATATTGATCTCAGCGTGCTGGGCGCGATGGAAGTCGATGAAGAGGGCACGCTGGCGAACTGGATGATTCCCGGCAAGATGGTGAAAGGCATGGGCGGCGCCATGGACCTGGTGGCGAGTGCGCGCCGCGTCATCGTCGCCATGGAACACACCACGAAAGAGGGGGCTGCGAAGATACTGAAGAAATGTACGCTGCCGCTCACCGGCGTCCGCGTGGTCGATACCATCGCTACCGAGATCGCGTGGATTCGCGTGACGCCCCGGGGACTGATGCTCGAGGAGATCGCGCCGGGGCTAAGCGTCGAGGATGTGCAGCGCGTGACGGAGCCGACGCTGATCGTGAGTCCGCAGCTGAAAGAGATGATCTGCTGAGAACACTCGCGCGGATGACTCGCTTCACTGCTCCGTTAGTTCGTTCGATGAATGGAGAGCCTGCTTGTGTCAGCATGGCTCCCCACTCTCTTCAACAACGCAGTGATATATCGTTCAAAAACGCGTGGCGGCGTCGGCCTCGATAGCCATAACCGTCAGCTTTTCGAGAAATTCTGGACTTTGACCGACGAAGAGACCATCCGCGGTGAAGCTCTTCACGGTGGCAAGTGCGCCGCCGAAGCGGTCCGTGAGCGGTCGAATTACGGATACTTTCGGCAGGTTGGGGCTGATAAATTCTGCGGGAACGGGGAAGATGAGACTGGGCTGGATGAGCGGGTTCAGTGGATCGAAAAAATTCGGGAACGTAAGTCCTGTTTCCGGATCGGTCACCGGCGCAACCGGCGGCTGGACTCCGTTGCCGGCGAAGTCTACCCACTCCAGGAAGTGAGCGATCTCATCCCCGCCGATGCCAAGGGTGATTTCGAGTACCTGTGGATCCTTCACCTTTTGGCTCATGACGGCGTAGAGGCTGCTGCCTCCCTGCTCGATATAGCCGAAATGAAATGCGGCGGTATTGGCGATGACCTGAATGTGGTTCGCATTGTTAAAGTCTGCGTCGGTGATGGGAATTGCGGTACGGTTCTTCAGGGTGATGGCCTGCGGATAAGTGGCACCGAAATCCGGATTGGTCGAGCTGCGATATCGAATGTACCAGCTGGTGTCGACGTTCAGATGCATAAGGTTGGTGAGCCGCTTTGCTCCCGAGGAGCCCGTGGCGGTGCTTCCAGGCAGAGTGGTGAATTTTGTGAAGTCCACCGGTTCGGCACCGTTCGATTCCAGATACTTATTCAGAAAGTTAGCGTGACTTACCTCGTCCAGAGTATTGCTGGTTATATATTGCGGCCCGTCTCCGTCAAGCTGCGACAGGGCAGTCTGGTAAGCGTTCAGCGGCGGCTGGTTAGGATCGACCTCGGTGGGTATGCCGGAAGCAAGACCACCGAGTTCTGCATATTGGATCCACAGATCCGACTCGATGATCTCTGCTGCAGCCAGAAAGCGCAGGATGGCCGCGTCACCGGGATCGAGGCGCCCGTGGTCCGGACCGTACTGCGCATGGGCCGATGTTGCGTTTGCTAGCAAACCAGTGCTGACGGCCGCGGCACTTCCTGCCAGGATACCGGCCTTCATAAACGACCGGCGATCACACGTGTTACTCACACGATTTCTCATACTTACTCCTAAGGTGAGGATTATTCCGTTTTCACAGATGTTGCGTCCCGATGACGAATGATTCCGAGCAGCCAATCGCAGGTGGATTGGCTGCGTCGAGATCCCGCCTTCGAGCTGCATCATCTGGAAAAGCGGCCCGGTATGTCAAAAGCGAACCCGACTCTCACCCTAGCCGCAGCGTGCGAGGATACTTGTCACTTAATTGTCAGTTAAGTGTCTTCTTACTGGTGTAGATAATCCCGGAACTGAGCTATTCACAGCAGCCGCCGATCATCGCCGCTTATGTATCAATGCGACTCGTCACAAAAATCGCGGGGTTCGTCCCGGCGGCAGCTCTATTCGCCTTCGGAATTAGCGGACGACATCGTCGCGGATCCCGGTGCCCGCCGTCGACCTCACCATCAAGGATGTGCTGCGGGCGACGGAGCCGATGCAGATACCCGGGGCCGCAGACGTGCGTGCCGGAGAACCAAGCCGGGGGCTGTCTCTGGCTTCGACCGCTTTTAAGGGCGAAGCTCAAAGCCAGCCGGGAAAAGCCAAAACGGCCGTCGCCCCATGAGCGCAGGCGCTTGTCCGACCCGCCTTCTCGACGGATGTCAGACAATCACGATTCGGCCTGGGCAGCGCTGAAGGAGTGCGCCGGCTCGGCTTCATTCTTACTCACTGAGCAGAAGCAAATCTGATCGCGACCGTTCTGCTTCGCCAGATAAACAGCGGCATCGGCTTCGCGCAGCAGTTCCTCGGCCGTCACCGAATGGCGTCCATTCGTGCAGGCGACTCCGAAGCTCGCAGTGGCCCGCACCTGATCATCCTGAGGCAGCCAACCGGAATGTTCCCGGATCGAGCGGCAGGAGTCCTCAAGGAGTCGAACCGAGTCAGCCAGCCGGGTATGCGGCAGGAGCAGAACAAACTCCTCCCCGCCGAAGCGTCCGATCACGTCGGTTTCCCGTAGTCTCCGCGCGACCAGCTCGGCAATCCGGATCAGGAACTTGTCTCCCGCAATGTGTCCGTAGAGATCGTTAATCCCCTTGAAGCGATCCAGGTCAAACATCACTACACTGAGGTCTTCGCCATAGCGGCGGAAACGGGCCAGTTCGCGATCGAGGGCCTGCTCCAGGCCGCGCCGGTTGAGCACTCCGGTGAGTGCATCGACTATGCTCTGCTGCAGGAGTTCGGATTCGAGGCGGGCATTGAGCAGCCAGATGAAGGCGAGCGGCAGCAGCGAAGTATTCACCACGTAGGTCACAAGGCTGACAATCTTGAGTTTCCGGATGGAGTCGGGATCGGTATGCAGCGGAAACGCCATGATGAACCGAGCCGCCTCAAGAACGACGAAGAAGCTGAGAAACGCGCTCATCACATGGCGCGGGGCTCGCGTCGATTGCTCTTTGCCCCCGGTCAGAAGCGCCACGGTCACGACGCATTCGAACGCGATGACCAGGTCACCGAGGGCCTCGCTGCGCATCATGCTGGGGTGGCTCCGCCACGCGAGGAAGAACGGCAGGGCAAGCAGGACGATCGCATTGGATAGCCAGATGGCCAGCTTACCGCGGCGATCGAAATATACCAGGGCGATATTGAGAAACGCGTAAGAGAAGGGGATCATGGCCATGTCGAGGCCATGACTGATGGAGGGGGGCAGCCGATCGCCGGCGAGATCGAGGACGGCACCGACTGCATTTGCCAGGAATCCGTACCAGAGCCAACGGCGGGTGCGATCATTCCAGCGCTGCACGGCCAGGATGCCGAAGACGATTGCAAAGCACAGCAGCTGAACATCCTGGATCAGAAGCACTGCTTCCATCAACATAATCGGATATTACGGCGAATCCTCGACGGAGGCTATTACCTGAGGAGTGGCATGGAGAAGCCTGCGGCGCCGCCATGGAGGGCCGGGAATCGCAACATCCTGACCACTAAAACCACTGCTCTCGGCCGGAGACCATCCGGACAGGCGATCCCAGCAGTGGTCTTGCCTGCCACATCTGAAGATCGGGATGAGCTGTACCCTCCGTCGCCACCGCGATACGGTGACCGTAGTGGTTCAGAAGACAGAACCTGAAGGAACGCGCGTCGTCGCACCAGGACGGATCCAGTACCAGCCGGATTCCCTCCGCGCCGCCAAAAAGAAATGAAAACTTCTTCAGAGGGAGCGAAAATCCCTTTCCCAGCGCCTTGACATACGCCTCCTTCAGGGTCCAGAGCGACAGCGCTCGCTGCAGCTTTGCTGAACCGCGCAACGATTCAAACTGCGCGAGTTCCGGAGAGGAGAACACATCGGAGGCAATCGACGCGATCTCATCGGCCCGATCCAGCGATTCCACGTCCACACCCACTCGAGACCGATAGCCTATGACGCAGAGCGCCAGCTCAGAAGCATGCGAGACGTTGAAGCACAGGCCGCAGTTCGGGTCGATTTCCGGCTTGCCGTAGTCGTTCGATTGGAATTGCCAATCACGCGGCGGGACGGGAACGCAATGCGACAGCGAACAACGAAGGTTGACACGGGCGGCGAGGAACTCACGCCGGCTTCTGCCAAACCGCAGAAATTGCAGGCGCTCCATTTCATCGCGCGACAGCAAAGACGCGCAAGATTCTGCGAGGGCATCGTCGAGAAGATCATTCGGATACGCATACCACAACGAATATGTGTTTCGGTCCATGGCGTACTTAAGGAATCGGCCTGGTTCGAGGTTATTCATTTACAGGAACGATCTGCCGCGATGTATGCAGAGCCACTCCGGCGGATGAGCAGGACCGATGCAGGACCGTCGTGCCTCGGGTCATCGGTCTCAATGGGACTCAGTTACAGTTTTGGAGATCATTGCCTCGATCTTCTCGGCGACTGCCCGAACGTGCAATTCACTAAGCATACTTTCGTGATCGCCGGGAACATCATGGATCTCCAGACCACCCGCGGCGAATCGTTCCCAGCCGAGTGCCGGGCCCTCGCGTATGGCGGGGCTCTCCAGGCCTCTGTTCATGGCCCGCATCAGAGCGATTCTGCCTGCGTAGGGCTGAAACTGGAAACGGGTCAACGCCCGCCAATGCATCTTCTGTGCTTCGGAATAGCGAAGCTCTTGCGGCAGGTCGCACCCTGCCAGACGGTAGGACAGGGCTGCAGCATCATGAACGCGACGGAGCAACCACGTCTGCCAGTCTGTGCCAGTTTGTATCATTCGCTGCACCACATAGGCTGCGCCATCTTTACGAATGTTCCGCCAGTGTGCGGATATCTGGTCCCGAATGTCCGCGCGCTGTTCGCTTCCCGGAACGGAAGTATCGAACAGAACAACCAGAGCCGGCATGACACCCTGCGCAGCAAGCTGCTGGGCCATTGCGAAGGCGACAAGACCACCAAAGGAAAGTCCCCCCAGCAAATATGGCCCTTGTGGGAACAGGCTCCGCATTTGTCTGACATAAAGCGCCGCCATTGCATCGATGCTGGTCTCTTTCACAACCGGCTGCGATACAAGCGGGGAGCGAAACGCGTAGAAGGGCTGGTCGGGTCCGAGGGCCTTCGCCAGCGGATCGTAAAAAAGTACGTCGCCTCCTCCATGATGGACGCCGAAAAAGGGAACCCGGGATCCTTTCGGCTGAATGGATACGAGCACCGAGGAAGCCGGCCGGGGCGCCCTTGAGTCCGCGTCCTGGGAGTCGCGGATGAGCTCCGCAAGCTCCCTGACGGTGCGCGCCTGGAAAAGCACTGCCAGTTCGAGATCCCGGTGCCACGTTTTCCTGATCCGGGCAAAGAGACGGGCGGCGACAAGAGAATGTCCACCCAGAGCGAAGAAATCGTCCGCCAGTCCAACGTTGTCGAGACCAAGTAATTCCTGCCACCAGCCAGCCAGAGTAACTTCAATGCGAGCCTGGCGCCGATCAGCATCGCACATCACGGATGCCCGCTCCTGTGGAGTCGATATCGATGCGCGATTTCGGGTGACAGGATCCGGTGGTAAGAGACTGAGCAGGGCTTTGCGGTCTATCTTCCCGTTTGCGGTGAGAGGCAAAGCGGACAAAAACGTAAAGCTCGACGGGATCATGTAATCGGGAAGCTTTTGGGCCAGGCGCTCGCGCAGAACATTCGCGGATGCTTCCGCCCCGTCCGTCCCCACTACATATGCGATGAGGCGCGCATCGCCGAACCGATCTTCGCGCATCACGACGACAGCTTCCCGGATACCCGGACACTGTTCCAGGGCAGCTTCAATTTCGCCGGGTTCGATGCGGTAGCCGCGGAGTTTGATCTGGTAATCGACTCGGCCAATAAACTCAAGGCTGTTATCTGGCAGACGACGCGCGAGATCGCCGGTGCGATAGATGCGTTGCAGCGACAAATGGGGAAGGGTGAGAAACCGTTCGGCCGTGAGATCGGGGCGGTTCCAGTAGCCCCTAGCTACGCCATTGCCTGCAATGAACAGCTCACCGACTTCACCGGGTTGAACCGGGTTGAGTTCTGCGTCGAGCAGATACACCTGAGTGCCCGCAATCGGTTTGCCGATGGGGATCGTACTGCCTACTTCGTCGACTCGATGGCTTGTGGACCAGATCGTCGTCTCCGTCGGGCCATACATGTTGTAAATCTCGCCGGTGAATACCTGACGAAGGCGACGGACGACAGACGCGGGCACCGTTTCGCCCCCTAACAGGATCTGTCTGAGCGATCCCAAAGCGGCAAAGGCGCGTGAATCCAGCATCAGCATTCGCGCAAGAGATGGGGTCATCTGCAGATGAGTGATACCGTGCTGGGTGATTTCATCTGCAATTGCACCCGAGTTCTGGTTTCGGTTAACAACGACGGAGAAACCGCGCGTCATAGTCCACAGAAGTTCCAGAACCGAGATATCGAAGGAGACACTCGTGACAGCGAGCCATACACCAGGCCCGCGGCCGATTGCAGAATCCATGCCCGCAAAGACGCTGACTACATTCCGGTTCTCGACCATCACACCTTTTGGCCGTCCGGTCGAACCGGAAGTATAGATCACGTAGGCGGCATCCGAGCCGATGGCACCGGAGGCAAAGGGCTCAGAATTCCCGAAGTCAACAGCAGAATCGTTCACGTCCAGAACGGCAGTCCCTTGCGCGGCGCTCGCCATCCGTCCGCACACTTCCGAGGTCGTCAGCAGGACCGGCAATGCCGCATCTTCAATGATCAGGGAAAGACGTTCCCTGGGATGAAAGATGTCCAGCGGCACGTAAGCTCCGCCAGCCTTAAGGATGGCCAGCAGGCTGATGACGAGAGACTCCGAGCGTTCCATCGCCAGGCCCACGAGGGTGCCCGGGAATACGCCATGGCTGCGAAGATGTCTGGCGAGACCGTTGGAGCGCTGGTCGATCTGGCGGTAACTCAGCCTGCGGTCTCCACAAATCAGGGCAATCGCGTCCGGGGTTCGGGCGACCTGCAGCGAGAATAATTCAGCAATCGTGGTTTCGAATGAAATCTCTGCAGAAGGAACGGCAGACATCGGCGCTCTCCATGAAAAGAGACTCAATGCCCGCGCCGAGAAGGCTCTCTGCGCCTTCCCTGGACGTGACAATGAGGCCCTTGCGTCTCCTGCGCTCCACCTGTTTTGCCCAACAGGATTCGCGGTATTCGGTCTGGTTGTCGGTGCAGGACTTCCCTGCTTCGCCTGCCGGTATCGTCAGCGGCGCCCCACCCAGAGGCCCACAGCATAACTTACCCTGCCCGGCATGTTGTCCATTAATAGCACATGACTCCTGGATCTTTTCAACCAAATTAATTGCTGATTGCGTTCGATCGAAAGTAAGGCCACCCGGTTCCGCAGTCCGCCGGGATGCCAGTCGTGCCTCTCCGTGCTCCGCGGCTGCCCTTTAAATTGAGGCTGGCCCACACCGCGGGCCAGCCTCCCATACGGCATAAGTTACGCATATTAATGAAGATATTAAGGTATAAAGCAGTAAATATCGTTTTACCCGCACGCCGGGCGTTGTAGAATGTTGCGCGGTCGTTTTTGCCGTCTTTTGTTTCATCGAATCCACTTGTCTCGCCCTCTGCCCATGCGGAGAGTTGGCTCGCCTGGGACATGATCAAAGCAATGGCGGGACGCCGCGCAAGATGCGCTGATGGCGAAGGCCGGCATCATAGCTCCTTCATACCTTCTGACTGACATCCGAACAGCGTTGGCAATTTCGTGATCGGCCGACTGGCGCTCCCTGGCAGCGCATACGCTATCGGCTCTGAAGAGGTGAAAAGGCAATCGCCGCCAGGCGGTCTTGCCGCGTTCATAGTGCGTTTACCATGGCCGGGATGACCATGTTTAAAATTGGCACTGAGATGCTGAGGGCTGCAGTTCAGAATCAGAACCCGGACAACGGTATGGCCGAGGATGCCAGGTGGAAGCTGGTCGAACGCGTTGTCGCCACTCCAGGATTCTCGAAGTCCCCGCGCCTCTCCAGCCTGCTGCAGCATGTGGTCAGGCAAACGCTGCACGGGAGAGATGGTGAGCTGACTGAACAGCTGATCGGCGAGCGCATTTTTGGACGGCCGGTCGGATACGATTCCCGCGACGATAATATCGTCCGCGCCCATGCCAGCCGCCTGCGACACAGGCTGGATGCCTACTTCGGCGAACAGGGCAAAGAGGAGCCGCTGCGCGTGGTAATTCCCCGCGGCAGCTACGTGCCGTATTTCGAGCGTGTCAGCCCCGCCTCTCCGGCTCCCCATCCGATCGCGATAACCGCCGATCGACGCGCCGAGGAGGCCGCAGAACCTTTTCAGGAAAAAGCGAGATGGGGTGCACGCTGGATTCGCCTTGCAGCAAGTTTTGCATGCCTCGCAAGTCTCCTGCTCGCCGGCCCTGTCATGCGCACGGGATGGGGCGCCATTCTGGCGCGAACGGCGGGTCCACGGCACACGCTTTGGTCGGCCATCTTCAGCGGGAATCGTGAGACGCTGATTGTTCCCGCCGACAGCAGTCTGATTATTCTCAAATCCTTTACCCGGCGCCCCGTCAGCATTGCGGACTACGCAAGCGGCAAATACCTTTCGGACGTGAACTGCGATCGGCCTTGCGATCCTGTCCTGATTACGACTCTGGCACAGCACCGTTATACGTCGCTTGCCGATCTGCAGTTTGCTGTGGCCCTCAGTCACCTGCCCGAGGCTGTTCCCAGCCGCATGGAAATTCGATATGCGCGCGATTTGCAGCTGGACGACCTGAAGCGAGCGAACCTGATCCTGATCGGATCGCTGGAAGCCGATCCATGGCTGCAGTTCTTTCGGCGTCAGATGAATTTTGTCCTTCAGGACGATCACGCCAAAGGACCGCTGCAGGTCGACAACAGAAGGCCAGCGGCGGGAGAGCCGTCTATTTATTCCTATGACGTGAACGACCCGACGCATCGGGGCTATGCGCTCGTGGCATATCTAAGTAATTTGAGCGGAACCGGCAATGTGCTCGTTGTGCAGGGATTCACTCTGGCCGGGACTGAGGCTGCAGCAGAATTTGTAACCGACGACCACAATTTCGATTCGCTCTTTGGACCGATCATCGCGAAGCGCCACGGGCTGCCTCATTTCGAAGTCCTGCTGAGAACCATGGATGTGAACGGCCTCGGCGCGCGACCTTCAGTTGTGTCCGATCGCATCTATTAATTACTTCCTTCTAACTACCTTCCTTCCGCCGGGATCTAACTTCGCCGGACCATCTCCTGACATCTTCTCTCGAAGCTCTCCGGCTGCCAGGCAGGGGCGCCAGACACATTCTTTGCTCTGCGGCTCATGCAACTGAAGCGCAGACACCTTCCCCCACGGACACTCATGGGTGCGGACGCGCGTGCGAGGCCGCCGGCTGCAGGTGAATGCCGGATGAATCACCCCCGCTGAGCCACCGGCGGACGTGCAGAAGCCGGTCAGGGGTGTCGCGCATCGGACAGATGGCAAAGAGCTTTGCAGATTTAACGGTAAAACCCGCGTAAAAGCAGCCTTGACGTGCAACACCAGCGGTCACAATTCCCTTCGTGGGCCAAAGCTTTGCCTTTATGGAGGGAATGGACGCAATGCGCAGTTTTGATTCTGTCACTCGCTTTGGAAAATTCTCGGCATTCATCCTCGCGCTGGCGGCGGCATGCTGTCTGATGCCGGCCTGCTCCGCTCAAACCATCACGGGCGCGGTCCGCGGAGTGGTGACCGATCCCAGCGGGGCCGTGGTCAGCAACGCACGAGTCATCGCGGCGAACGTATCAACAGGCGTGAAGAGCAGCACGGCCGGCGACCGGAACGGTCTCTACAGTTTTTCGTTTCTCCCGATCGGAACTTACACCATCTCCGCATCTGCTCCCGGCTTCGACACCTCATCGGTACCGGCGCTTCCGGCTGGAGATCGATCAAATCGCGAGCGTGAACATCCAGTTGCAGGTTGGACAGGCGAGCACGACCGTGAATGTCAACTCAGAACTCAGTCCCATTCTCAATACGGAGAATGCGACTCTGGGGCTGACGCTTTCGGCGGGGACAATCGCCAACATTCCGCTGAACGGCCCCAACTTTTCGACGCTCACCCAGTTCCTGCCCGGCTCGGTTTCGGCGGAGCCGACCGGGTTCACCGGATCGGATTCGATCGAGCGCGACACCAGCTCGGCGGATGTGCCTTCGTTCAACGGAAACCGTCAGCAGACGAACAACTACCTGCTGGATGGCGCCGATATTAACGAGAGCTTCAGCGACGACATCGGCTACAACCCTTCTCCTGAGGCGATCGAACAGATCCGAGTCATCACCGCCAATGCCGACGCTGAATACGGCAACGTGAACGGTGGGGAAGTCCTGCTTTCCACCAAAAGCGGAAGTAACAGTTTTCACGGCAGCGCCTACGACTTTCTCGAAAACGACAATCTGAACGCGAATTCGTGGGCCAATAACTTTTCGGGAGTAAAGAAGAACAGTTATACGCAGCAGGTCTTCGGAGCGACGCTGGGCGGCCCGATTCTGCGCAACCGGCTCTTCTTCTTCGGCGACTACGAAGGAGTGCGGTATCACACCGGGGGCCAGGGAACGGCGAGCGTGGCGCCCGCGGCATTCCGGCAGGGAGACTTTTCCCTGCTGGCGGCGGATCACATCCAGCTTTACGATTCGCAGAACGGCTTTCGGCCCTTCGCCGGGAACATAGGCGTTCCCGTCAACAATCCGGTAGCCACCTTTTTATTTGCGCATCCGGAGGCCTATCCGCTGCCGAACCAGGCGCCGACGGACGGGATCGCGCAGAACGACTACCTCGGTTATCAGAAATCTTTCACCGGGAACAACCAGGGCGACCTGCGCGTGGATTACACGCTCGACGCGAAGGATACGGTGATGGGGCGCTTCTCCATGGGCGATGCGTACGACGGCGTTGCGCATTCTGTGCTCCCCATCAGCTTCCCCGCGGCGGACGACTATCCGGTGTGGAGTCTGGTGCTGAACTGGACGCGGATTTTTTCCACTTCAGTGGTGAACGAGCTGCGCGCCAGCTTTACGCGGCTCGGCTACGGCAACAGCAACATCATCGACTCGACCGGTCTGTTCGGCTCGACCGGCAACGCGAAGGTGGGCATCCCCGGACCGCAGACGTACGCTGGCTTCAGCGAGCAGGACATGACCAACGGCACGGTGGGGAGCTTCGGGACCACCGCCGGCATCTACGGGAAACGCGATAACAGCTTCCTCTATGGGGACAATCTCACCTGGCAGCACGGCCGGCACGTGAGCAAATTCGGCGTGCAGTTCCTTCGCTACCAGCAGAACAACTTTGATCCGGGCAATGACGGGACACTGGGTTTGTTTGAATACAGCGGGCAATTCACCGGATCGCCGGCGCAGGGCGAATCCAACGGCTATCCTTTTGCCGACTTCCTGCTGGATTACTCCTCCTATGCGGGTGTGGGCGGAGTGCGCGGCTATACGGGGCAGCGGCAGTGGCGCGATGCAGGTTTCGCGCAGGATGACTGGAAGGTGCTGCCCAACCTTACGGTGAATCTCGGCGTCCGCTATGAATACGATCAACCGATCTACGAGGTCAACAACAAGGAGGTCAATGTCAATCTGACCGATCCGTCGCTGGGGACGAAAGGCCTCGAGTACGCGGGCCAGGATGGCAACAGCCGCGCTCTGTACAATCCTGTCTACACCAATTTCATGCCACGGATCGGCTTTGCCTGGCAGCCGGAACAGCGGATGGTGGTGCGCGGAGGATATGGCACTACCGTGGTGCTGGAGGGCACAGGCTCGAGCCTTCGCCTGACGCAGAATCCTCCTTTCGAATACTCGTTTACCGCGCAGGCAATCACGCCCACCTCCATCTCATCGGGAGCGCCGCTGCAGGTGCAGAACGGATTCGCAACTGCGCCGGGCAATGTGTCGGCATCGACGACGCAGTATTACGCGTGGGCCGCCAACCTGCGGCCATCGTTCATCCAGCAGTTCAGCCTGGCGACGGAATACGAGGTGAACAATGCAACCTCGGTGCAGCTGGGTTATATCGGAGAGACCGGCCAGCACCTGATTGTGCCCATCGACGGCAACCAGTGGCCGTCGCCATGTTCGCAGAAGTGCACCAGCGCTCCCTTCTACAACCTGGTGGGTCAGACAGGCTCAGTGGATATCACGGCGTCGGAAGGAATGAGCAACTACAACGCGCTCCAGGCTGTCGTCCGTCACCGCCAGGTCAACGGCCTCGAGTACACGGTGAACTATACCTACGCCAAGAACCTGACCAACAATCCTGGATTTTACGGCGTGCCCGGAGTTAACGGTCCCAGTCCTTACTGGCAGAATGCGTACGATCCGGGGGCGGACTACGGACCGGGAGGCTTTGACGTGCGGCACAACGTGACGGCGACGGGTTACTACGAGCTGCCCTTTGGCCATAACCGGAAGTTCGGCGGGCATTGGAATTCCGCGATGAATGAAACGCTCGGCGGCTGGAAGATCGCGGGCTCGGGAACGCTGTACACCGGATTCCCGATCACCATTACAGGTCCGAACAACGCCAACTCCAATGCGCTTGCAGCCAGGGCCAACCGCTATTCGCCGCTGCAGGTGAAAGGGAGAAGCGTGCGGGACTGGTTTGGGAGCGACGCTTCGGCGATTCCCTGCTCGGGTCCTTCCAACGGGGTGTGCGCCTACGGGCCGGAGCTGCCCAATTCCTTTGGCACGGCAGGCGTAGGAACGCAGCGCGGCCCGGGATATCGCGATATGGACCTGTCGCTCTTTAAGACCTTCGCTCTCACCGAGAATCGGCAGAACTTAGACTTCCGCGCCGACTTCTTCAATGCCTTCAATCTGGCCAGCTACGCCGATCCGGCCAGCAGCGTCAGCAGCACCAACTTCGGGCAGATTACCAGCACTCGCTCTCCGCAGCGGCAGATTCAGTTCTCTGCGCGCTATCACTTCTAGGATGATGTCCCGAAAGTTGGCGGCATAACTCGCACGAAGCAACCGCAGATCCTTCGACTGAGTGTGGCCGAATTCTCGGCCAAACTCGCTCAGGATGACAGAAGTAGTTATGAAAGGAATCTCGGGACGGGACACCAGGGGTTTTTGCAGTATCTTGCCCGCCTGGCGTTGAAGAGAGCAGGTCTCTCCACTCGTTACGGCCGGGATGACAGATGTTCAAGGACCCTCTGAAACATCGCACCTGATCTGAATGCAGATTTCCCAGCCCGGCACGGCCGATAATCGCCGGGCGATTTTCGAACAAGGAGGAACCGTTGTCCATATCGAGCAGGGCGCTGCGCCGACTCTCGTTTCTTATTTTCCTGCCGGGCCTTGCTCTGAGCGCGGCGCAGAGCCCGAACGGCCGGCCGCCTGTCCTCATGATTTCCGTCGACGGCATGCGGCCCGATTACATCACTCAGGCCGATGCACATGGGCTGCATGTGCCAGTGCTGCGCAGCTTCATGGAGCATGGCACGTATGCCGACGGCGTCATCGGCGTTGTTCCCACGGTGACTTTTCCCAGCCATGCCACTCTGATCACGGGCGTCTGGCCTGAGGGGCATGGGATTTATAACAACACGCTCTTCGATCCATTGAACCGGACGAAGGGCGCCTGGTATTGGTATGGAAGCGATTTCAGGGCGGCGACCCTGTGGCACGCCGCGGCGCAGGCAGGTATCGTCACCGCCAGCGTGTTCTGGCCCACCACGACTGATGCCGACGATATCAATTATCTGATCCCTGCCTATCCGGCGCGGAACCGCGAAGACGCGAGTCTGATGGAAGCCATCTCCCGTCCTGTTGGCTACCTGGAGAAGCTCGAACGGCAGGCCGGCCCCTTTTATATCCTCGATTCCGAGCTCAAATTCGACGATCTGCTCACGAGGACCTCTGTGGCCCTGATCCACGACGCCAAACCCGGTTTCATGACCCTTCATCTTGTGTCGCTTGATTCTTTCGAACATGCCAGCGGCCCATTCAGCCCCGCCAGCAACAACGCGATGGAAAAAACAGATCAGATGATCGGCCAGCTGGTGGACGCGGAACGCGCCAATGATCCACGGGCCATCATCCTTGTCGTTTCCGATCACGGTTTCGCAGCAACCCACACCAGCGTCAGCCTGATGATCCCGTTTGTGCAGGCAGGCCTGATCACCATCGGCAAGCCGGCCGCGAACAGCCAGCTGTCTATCACCTCCTGGCGAGCCATGGTGTGGAATGCCGGTGGCGCCGCGTATGTAGTTCTCCGCGATCCGGAGGACGAACAATTGCTCAGCCAGGTAAAGAATCTGCTTGACAGTCTCCGACAAGATCCGCGCTATGGGATCGATCGCATCCTGACCCACACCGAGATCATGGCTCGCGGAGGTGACCCCGATGCATCTTTTCTGGTCGACTGGAAGCCCGGCTTCAGCGCCGGCGGCAGGCTGGAAGGGGGCATAACGAGTGCGATTTCCGGCACGGGCACACACGGATATCTTCCCGACCATCCAGAAATGGAGGCGTCTTTCTTCGCAGTTGGCAGGGACATTCCAGCTCACTGCGACGCCGGTACCATCGACATGCGGCAGATTGCCTCTACGGTCGCTTCATGGATGGGGGTCAGCCTTCCCGATGCGACGCTACCGCCCGTTCATTGCCGGCCGTAACGGTTCGTGTACACAAGCCTGCTGCTCGTTTGTTCTTATCGGAGGAAATTTTCGTGTTTACGCAGTTCGCCATTCTACGGCGCACCATTTCGGTCGCGCTGCCCCTCATTGTCTGTTGTTCTGCGCTTTCACAGCCTGCCGCGCGGCCTTTGCCGCTCCATGATCCCGTGACGGATAAGGAGTTTTATCTCTTCTCCGTACTTCAGGACAATGTCAGGGCACGCAGTGTTTTGCTAGCCGATCCGGCGCTGGCCGCCATCGCTGCCGAACGCGACAGATTGCTGGCGGCGAGTCTGACGCTATGCAAAGGTAACGCCGTCTGTTCGCTCAAGGCACTGCTCTGGACCGACGAGGAGATCCACGCCGTCTCCCTGGCGCTCTCCAGACTCTACCGGAACAATCAACCGCTGCGGGAACAGGTCGACGGAAGGCTTCCCAGCAGCGGCACGTATGTCCTCTATGAGCAGCAGAGCGGCGAGGAAATGCTGACGGCTGCCTGGGAGATTTGCGCCCGCGGTCTCAACGATATCCTGTCGGTCTACGGCGAAGGAAATCCTCCCCGCTATCCCAGGATCGACTCCATTTCCTTCGATGTCAGTTCCCTGGATTTTCAGCAACGGCTCGGCTCGCTGGTCAACACAGTGTCTGCGGCAGCTTCACCGGCACAGTTATTTTTCGAGCCTGCCCTTACCGCCGCTCTCCAGTTGCTTACCATGAATCACCGCGATGAGGCGGGAAGACTGGAGCCCATGGAACAGGGTGTCAATCAGGCCGCAGTGAGGGCGATTGCTTCGACACAATGGAAGAGGTATCCCTATCTGGTCATCATTGTTCCGGGCGCTGGCCCGGGCGACCCCGATACATCGCTCTCTGAAGCAGGCCGCAGACGCACGGCTCTTGCCGGAGAGGCATATCATGCCGGCAAGGCTCCCTTCATTTTGGTCTCCGGCGGATTTGTACATCCGGCTCAGACACGATTCTCCGAAGCGCTCGAGATGAAGAAGGCCCTGGTCGACGACTTCAACGTGCCCGAGTCCGCCATTTTGGTCGATCCGCACGCCCGCCACACGACCACCAATCTGCGCAACGCTGTACGCGAGATCTACCGCTACGGGATGCCAATGGACGACCCCGCGCTGGTCATCAGCGACGCGGCTCAGATCGATTACATTGCCGGGCAGCCGTTTGCCGGCCGCTGCATGCGGGAACTTGGCTATATGCCTTATCGCATCCTTGGCCGGCCTTCCGACACCTCTCTTGTGATTCGGGCCGAGATCGACTCTTTGCAGCAGGATCCAATCGATCCCCTCGATCCGTAATCGCGGGTAGCTGCTGCACGGCATCCGCGGGGATTAGCTCACGATAACCGTGAAAGTCAGGGTATGGACCGGTGAACCGCAGTTGGGCCGCTGTTCACGGGCAAAGAGGCATCCCGCAACTGCGATTGATCCGAAACAAGAGGTTCCCGGGCAACCTCTGTTCCGCGAATGAGGCAGAACATGCGATCGGCGGCAAAGCGTGTTTTGGTCGCCGAGCTCGTGCAGTCCATCCCAGGTAAGCTGTTCGGCGCGGGCATATGCTCGCCCGCCAGAGCGACGGCGCTGGCCATCGCGCACGAAGGTTGCGCGCGGATCGAATGGTCGCTCAGCCCGCGAGAGAGATTCCAGGCCTCATCGCCAGCCCATGCATAGGTTCGTGCCCGTCACATATTCTCCTTATATGTCTTGACACGTATATGCCACCTGAAGTATATAAAGAGGGTGGAATCTATATTCGAGATCATTGCGGAGCCGAACCGTCGCGCGATCCTGAGTCTGCTGGTCTCAAGCCAGCAGTCGGTCGGCGAGATCGAGCGTCGGCTTCGTATGCCGCAGCCGACCGTGTCCAAGCACCTGCGGGTGCTGCGCGAGGCCGGTTTCGTGGAATCCACGGTGGACGCACAGCGGCGTCTCTACCGGCTGAGGCCAGAACCGCTGCAGGAGGTGGATGCCTGGCTGGCGCAGTTTCGTCAGTTCTGGTCGCATCACGTGGATGCTCTGGAACGCCACCTCGACCGGATGGAAGAATCAAAACGAACGAAAGCAACACCAGCGAAAAGAAAGGCGGAGTGACGCGGCCGCGCCCGCGAATTTGACCCTGTGAGGAGAGCGATGAAAATCAGACTGACCAGTGTGTATGTCGACGACCAGCAGAAGGCCCTGCGCTTCTATACCGAGGTACTGGGCTTCGTAAAGAAAGCGGACTTCAGCCAGGGGGCGTATCGCTGGCTCACCGTGGCCTCAGCGGAGGAGCCGGAGGGCACGGAGCTGCAGCTGGCGCTAAACAACAACCCCGCGGCCCAGGCGTATCAGCAGGCGTTGTTGCAACAGGGGCAGCCCGCAGCCATGTTCTTCACCGACAACCTGCAGTCCGATTACGAGCGGATGAAGGCGCGCGGCGCCGAGTTCACCATGCCGCCCACGGACGTGACGGCCTCGAAGATCGCCATGCTGAAGGACACCTGCGGCAACCTGCTTCAGGTCACGCAGCTGACGCGCTGGCAAGGCTGATGCTGATGATCGATCGCGAGCAGTACGCACCGGGTCCGGCGAGCGGAGCGCGGGTGGAAAAGAACGGCGAGAAGTGGACGCTCATTCTCGTCCGGGAACTGCGCCACCCGCCGGGGATGGTGTGGGAGGCGCTGACCGATCCGGCACAGCTGTCGGAGTGGGCCCCCTTTGAAGCCGATGGGAACCTGAGTACGGTTGGAAGCACGGTGAAGCTCACCTGGGTGGGAACGGCGCGGGTTTCCGAAGCAAGAGTGACGCGCGCCGACGCTCCCAGGTTGCTGGAATACCAGGATATCCGGTGGGAGCTCGAGCCGCTCGCCAGCGGCACGCGCCTTACGCTCTGGCACAGCATCGATCGCCGCTTCATCTCGTGGGGCGCGGCGGGGTGGCACATCTGCTTCGACGTGCTGGAGCGGCTGCTCGCGGGGAAGCCGATGGGACGCATGGCGGGTGGCGAGGCGATGCGGTTCAGCGGCTGG
The DNA here is from genome assembly GCA_963825195.1 of uncultured Acidobacteriota bacterium. Taxonomy (GTDB): domain Bacteria; phylum Acidobacteriota; class Terriglobia; order Terriglobales; family Acidobacteriaceae; genus Palsa-343. The sequence continues at coordinate 240,394 of CAWGSD010000001.1, read as the reverse complement.
CAGCGATTAAACGCGGAGTACGCAAAGCAGTTCGGCGCCGAGACGCCAGGTGGGCCGCCGAACGCCCCTAAGGATTGAAGCACAGGAGGAAAACCCATGGAATCGACCCTCTCTCGCACCGATGACCACAACCAGCTTGCCGGGGACTTCGGTCTGCACAAGCCGGTCCGCGTTCCTTTCAGGATCGCCCCCAAAGCCATGACCATCGCCTACTGGATCGTCACCGCGCTCTTCTGCCTGGAGATGATCTTCACCGCCTACTATGAGCTATTCCGCCTGCCGGAGGCAGCGCAGGCATTCGCCAACCTCGGGTTCCCGGCAGCTTACTTCCGCATCGAACTTTCGTGGGCCAAGGTTGCGGGTGTGGCCGCACTCCTCATTCCCATGGTTCCCGCGCGGGTCAAGGAATGGGCCTACGCCGGCTTCGCGATTAATCTCGTTTCGGCGCTTATCGCCCACCTCTCGCTGGGGCAGGGTCCTCGGTCGTGGGGTCCATCGGCGGCCACCAGCGTGTTCTGGGTGCTCTCATACTTCTTCTGGCGGCGTCTGCAGGCCGCGGGGGAAAGCGCCTGACCGCAAGGGTTGCCGGCGAGTCGAAATGTGACGTAACGTACATTCGCAGACATTCGGAAAGGCGGCTGTTCACCCATGGATTCTACCTCTGCACGCACCGACGAGAAGATCAGGCAAGCTGGCGACTGGCGCGAGAAGATGCTCGCGAAAATGCGCCGTATCATCAACGAGGCTGACCCGGAGATCGTCGAAGAGCTGAAGTGGGCCAAGGCGACGTCGCCCGGAATTCCTGTCTGGTCGCACGGCGGCATCGTGTGCACGGGAGAGACGTATAAGAACGTGGTCAAGCTGACCTTCGCAAAAGGCGCCGCTTTGCCGGACCCCTCGCGTCTGTTCAACTCCAGCCTCGAGGGCAATGTCCGGCGCGCCATCGACATCCACGAAGGCGACACGATCCATGAGGCGGCACTGAAGGATCTAATTCGCGCTGCCGTGGTGCTCAATCTCGCGAGCAAGAGCAAGGCCGGGCGACCGAGCCGAAAGCGGGCCGGCTAGCCTGCGACTCGGCGGCAGGATCGTACGGGAAGGCTGTGGTGCGACCTGCACCGCGACGACACGCGAACGGCCGGCTGAGGGGAATTCGGGCGCACGCCGATTCCGGCGCGGGCCATTCGCGGAATTTCTCCTCTAACGGTACTTCCCTGCCTGATCCGCGTCGATGAGATGGATGAGCTTGTCTGCGATGAGCTTGTCGTCTGCCAGCGACGGATGCGAGTCGCACGCGCCGAAGCTGAGGCCATTGACGGGAAGAAACGTGATATGCGCGTCGCCGCGCTGCCTCATTTGCTGCACGACTTTTTGCGCTTCCGATTCAATCTCGCCGCCGGCCATATCGGTGGCCCAGACGATAAAGTAGGCGGTGCGGTTCTTTGCCCGCAGCTGCTCAAGGAAGCGCAGGTAAGTGGCCTCAAAGTCCGCATGCAATTGGTCTCTTGTCTTCCAGGGTTCACCTGGGTTGAGCGGGGTGCTGAAATCATTGGTCCCCAGCGCAATGACCAGGACCTGGGGCTTCCAGGCAGCATAGTTGTACTCCTGCTTTTTATCGAAGAGGACGTACGGATACGCCTGGGGCAGTGTGTCGGCCTTGAATCCGTTGTAATTGCGAACGACACCCCGGCCCGAGATCGCGTTGATCTGGTAATCGGCGTCGTAGTGGCGCGCGACGATGGCACCAAAGGCGCTTGTGTCGTCTGTGTCGGACCATACCTGATCCCTGGTGCAGGTCCGCGTCGGCGAGAGGTTTCCATAACCGACGGTGTGCGAGTCTCCGATGAACTCAATCTGGCGATGGCGCGGCGCCGCGGTGAGAGCCTGTTCGCCGGCGGGGATGGCAAAGCCGCCGAAGGTGTTCGGGGAGGCCTGAGTCTCTGTGGCAACCAGGACACTGATCGCGTGTTTGCCGTTGCGCAAACCTTCGACCTCGTATGCGCCGACGCTGGGCTTGACGAGCTTCCCGGCCGCTTCTCCATCCACCACAATGTGGAGGATCTCGTCACCATTCACGATGCGCAGGAAGACCCTGGTGCCTGCGAAAGCAGCCCGGAAATAGTTTCCCGGCCACTGATACGTATAGTCGGTGCCCCCAAAGTTGCCTGCACCCGCCGATGGTGTCACCAAGCTTCGCCCGCCGATAGCGAGCGGCAGAGGGTGAAGGGCGGGGACCGTGGGAACTTTGTGGACCGTGACCGGAGCTGCGTAGACAGAGGCGGCGGTGAGACACGCAGCGCATACCAGCTTCAGGAAGCTGCTTTGCCACACAGGACGCGTGATGGAAGACATTGTATGCACTATACAGTTCTGCCAGCAGCAGAGGTTCGAGCATGCGCGGCCGCATCGCCCCCCGGCACATTTCAGCCGGTGCCTCCGTTACCATAGAACTATCTCAATGTCCCCGGAGAATCTCTTGCAGGCCGCAGCTACCGAACGTTTGATCACGCCCGCACGCAACATCGAGGGCAGCCTTCGTCTTCCCGGCGATAAAAGTATCTCCCACCGTTACGCATTGCTGGGCGGTCTCGCCAGCGGAACCACGAAGCTGGAGAATTTCTCGACCGGCGCGGACTGCGCCTCCAGTCTGGGCTGCGTCGAGGCTCTGGGCGCACAGGTTACGCGCCGGAGCGACGGCGGCGTGGATATCACCGGCACCGGGGGTCAGTTTCAGGCCCCGGCTGCACCGCTCGACTGTGGCAACTCCGGTTCAACCATGCGTATGCTGTCGGGACTGCTCGCGGCCCAGCCGGGCGACTTCACCCTGGTGGGCGACGCCTCGCTGAGCCGCCGTCCCATGGAGCGCATTCGCAAGCCGCTCGGACAGATGGGGGCGCGCATCGAGCTGAGCGAAGGCCACGCGCCGATTCGCATCGAAGGCACGTCCCTTCGGGGCATCGATTACACCACGCCCATCCCCAGCGCGCAGGTGAAAACCGCTATGCTCCTGGCCGGCCTCCAGGCGCAGGGCACCACGACGGTTCACGAAGCTGTGCGTACCCGAGACCATGGCGAGCTGGCGCTGCGTGCTTTCGGAGCGCAGGTCGATCGCTCTCTCGACGCCGTCTCGATTGCCGGCGGCCAGAAGCTGACCGCCATCGATGCGGTGGTCCCCGGCGACATTTCTTCGGCGGCCTTCTTTCTCTGCGCGGCCGCGCTCTTTCCTGGCTCCAACCTGATCTTCGACGCGCTTGGCCTCAACCCAACGAGGGCGACGCTGCTCGACGTGCTCACCGCGCTGGGCGCGCATATCGGCGTGCTGAATCTCGAAGACAAGAACGGCGAGCTGGTGGGCACCGTCCAGGTGAACGCGCCGCCGCAGGGGATGACCGGCACCACCATCTCCGGCGCGCTCTCCGCCCAGCTCATCGATGAGCTGCCGGTGCTGGCCGCGATCGGCTCCTACACGCAGAACGGCATCCGCATCCGCGACGCCAAAGAGCTGCGCGTGAAAGAGTCGGACCGCATCGCTCTGGTGGCCGCCAACCTGCGCGCCATGGGCGCCGAAGTCGAGGAGTTCGATGATGGTCTCGATGTGGCCGGCGGCCAGACGCTGCACGGAGCGGAGATCGACTCAGGCGGCGATCATCGCATCGCGATGGCCTTCTCTATCGCCGCCCTCCGCGCACGGGGCGAAACCCTGATCCGCGGGGCCGAATCGGCTGCCATTTCCTTCCCGGAGTTTTTCGATCTTCTGGAGAGAGTGGCCGTTCGTTAGCGGGAACGGGTTGTGAATCTGGCGGCCACAGCCCTGCCTCGCAAGGGTACCGGCTAACCAACTCGCGCGCTCGGCTTTGTTCTGTTCTGAGGTTTGCGCCGAGCGCTAATGCGTCGCGTTCGCAGTATACAGCCCGGGCAGTGAAGGCTTGCCGGTCACGGGGTCGATTCCGGGCGCCCCTTCCGCGGACTCCGGAGGCGCCTGCGCGGTGCGCTTTGAATAAATCCTGAAGTTCACCGCCAGCTCGAAGACCGAGGCCACGGGCTTGCCATCCTTTATTGCCGGGGCGAACTTCGATTTCTGAATCGCCACCACGGCGTTTTCGTCGAGGCCAAACCCGATCGGCCGATACACGGCCACCCCCAGCGGTTTACCATCCGCCCCCAGAATGACCTCGTAGCTGGCCACCCCGGCCACTTCGCTGCGCTGAGCGTAATCGTTGGAGACGGGAACTACGTTCTTGACCAGCGCGGCCGGCTGCAGACCTGGTGCCTGTCTATAGACGTTGGGATCAGTGGGCTCCATCGACTTGTGATCCAGCTGCGCCCGGTAGAAGTACTGCCAGTAGTCCGGCATCTGCGCAATCATCTGCGCATCCAGCGAAAGAGCAAAGATCTTATCCAGCGCGTGCCGCACCCGCTCAGCCGACTCGCCGGGCGAAGTCGTGGTGTCTGCATCCAGTCCGGCAGCGGCAGCGGCGGCCGCATCCACTGTTCCTACCGCGGTTGCCGCCGGCACGTTCGCGCCGTCGGCGTCGGGCGCTCCCTTCTGCCCTTTCTTCTTCTTCGGGATAACCACCACCTGACGGTCCAGCACGATCTCCAGATGCTTCTTTTTCGGAGTTACCCGGATGCGGTCGAATGAAGCCGCCTGATTCGCCCAGTTCCCCTCATCTTCAAAGTGAATGCCGTATCGGACACCTTCCAGCTCCACCCGCCGTTTGGTGACCCGGACTCGCTCGATTTCCACCGAGCACAGAGTGAATGATCCCTTCGCCGACTGGCCCACGAGCTTGCCGTGCATGTCGAAGTGCAGTTCGTCATCCAGCCACAGTCCGCGCAGGAACAGTTGCTTGCCCACGAGCCGCTGGCGCAGCTCGTCTTCGGTGAGAGCCGAAGCAGCCAGGTTCAGTGACTCCGCCGGCCCCTCCGGAGCCCGCGTCGCTTCTGTTGCAGCCGAAGCGGCCACGGACAGCGCGTCGGAGTCGGCCAGGGACGCTCTCTCCGGCCGAGCCGCCGTTTTCGCATCGGTAGGGGTGATCGTGGCGGGTATTGCTGCAGGCGAGGCAACTTGCGGGTGGCTGAGGGGTGTGCAAAGGACGGGTAATGCGAAAACGGCGATCCAGCCAAGCTTCATGAGACGTTCTCCAAGGCGTCCCGGGATGCTTTGCGGCTGGAGAATCCATCCCGCCGGCGCCTCCCCAGACAAGTTGCGAACCCCAAAATTTCCGGTGCATGAAGCTAAACAGGTGAGACCCGGCGGAACAATACCACTTCCGTCTCACGGCAGCTGGAAGCTGGCAGCTGATAGCTGGTAGCGAGTGGCGCCGGGGTTGGCATCAGCTCGAAACAAGGAGCGCAAGAGAGAGCGACGCGGAAAATAACGGCCCTCCCGGCTGAACGGCTACCGGCTTCCTGCTACCGGCCTCCTGCTACCGGCCTCCTGCTGTTTACCCCTCTGATTCCTTCAGGTTATACTTGAAGAATGCCGAGGAACTTATTCGTTCGCAATTCGGCTCGGGGAAAGACCAGCTCCAGGTTCCGGGCTCCGAGAGTTCGAAACGCCGTCTCTGCCAGCACCTGTCGGAAGTCCGTCGTGATGGCCAGATCACGTCCCTGGTAGAGCTGTTCCGGATGCAGCCCCGGCCATTGGCCGTAGACACGACCGCCCCGCACTGGGCCGCCCAACATGAACATCACGTTGGCGTGGCCGTGATCGGTCCCGCCCGTCCCGTTCTGGCGGCAGGTCCGCCCAAACTCCGACATGGTCACCAGAACGACATTGTCGGCCTGGTCTCCCATATCGATCCAGAAAGCCGTCAGTCCTTCGCTGAACTCACGAAGCCGTGCAGCCAACTGCCCTTCTACCGCGCCCTGATTCTGGTGGGTATCCCATCCGCCGATATCCGCGAACGCCGCTTCGACTCCAAGATTTGCTTTGAGAAGCTGGGCTATCTGTTTGATACTATTGCCAAACTGGCCAACTGGATAAGATGCTTCCGATGCCGGCATGTAGCGCGCTGGATCGGCCGCCGCCAGCATCTTCACCGCCTCGAAGGTCTCCTGTCCCGTTCCGTGCAGGACCGCATCGGTGCTCGCGTCGTACATTGCGGCAAAGCCGTTGCCCGCCGCCGACTGCACTGCAAAGTCGCGAATGTTGTCGAGAGCCACCGCCTGGACTCGCCCCTCCAGGGACCGCGGAATCTCCGTCCCCAGTGCCACCGCCCGAAACGGCGAGTGCGGCCGCCGTCCACACTCGGCACACGCTGCGTCTTCCGCCTGCAGCGCGCGGTTCAGCCATCCATCCACGGTTGCCTTTACCCCCGGTGTGCCCGACTCCATATAGTCCTGCGCGTCGAAGTGCGACCGTGTGGGATCCGGCGAGCCCGCGGCGTGAACTACCGCAAGATGACGCTGATCCCACAACGGCTTCAGCGCTGACATCGCGGGGTGCAACCCGAAGAAACCGTCCAGATCGAGAACCTGGTTTTGCGGAATGGCGATGTTCGGCCGGTAGCTGTAATAGGAGGGCTCCCGGTAAGGCACTACCACGTTGAGCCCATCGGCCGCCCCACGCTGGAAGATCACCACGAGCTTCTTTCCCTGGGACTGGGCGGTCGTCGCCTGCGCCAGGACACTCCGGGTAAGAAACGCCGGGATCGATGCGGTTCCTACCACCGCCATCGCCGCATCCTTCATGAAGACCCGTCGTGTGACGCGCCGCTCCACAGGCATAGAGAACCCTCCGCTTTGTCCATGCAAACGCGCCAAAGGCAGGGAAGTTTCGCCGCCAGCCCCCCAACCGCCACGCAGCCTCTTCGGCGTCTCCCTCGAAGCCTCCGTCGGCCTCGCCCGCCAGGATTTCTATTCTGAGGTCCTTACCCCGCCAGCCAGGCGCGCCGCCAGTGCCTTCGAGATCTTCATCCCGGTCGCCAGTTCAATCCACAAATACTGCCCCGCCGGATTGATTTCCAAAAACACGTACTCCCCCTCCGGCGTCAGCCGCAGATCGATGGCTCCATACTCCAGCCCCAGCCGGCGCATCAGCTCCCGGAGCGCGTTCTCCACCTCGGCGGGTAGTACATGCCGCTCCCACCGCAAATCTCCATTGAAACGAAAGTCCACCGGATACTCCCCGCCGCGCGCGTCGGCTGACGCCGCAAACAACTCCTCTCCGATGGCAGTCACCCGAATCTCGGCCACCGCCTCCACCCAGGCCTGAAAAATCACCGGCGTCACCCGAACGCTGTCCGCCAGCGCGGCATCGTCGTTGCCCAGCCGTCGTGTCTCCCGCCACGCCTCCGGCAGAGCCCGAAAGATCTTGTAGATGACCTGGCCCTCATGTTCCCGCCAGAACTCCCGCGCCTCCTCCGGGTCGTTCGTCATCAGCGTCACCGGAATCTTCATCCCGATCTGCTGCGCCAGGGCCAGTTGCCACGGCTTATGATGCGCTGCCTCGTCGCGCACCGGATCGTTTACCCACAACGCATCCATCGCCTGGTACAGGCCCGAAAACGCCGTCGCCGCTTCCGACATAGCGAAGCGCCGGTGCACCGGATCGCTGATCGCATCTGGCAGCCGGAACCCCTGCGGCCTGCGCCACCACACCGCACCGATCGTGAAGAGGTCCAGCCGCCCGCCGCCGGTCCGCTTCAGTGTGAACCGATGCGTCCCATCCTCGAACGCCATCGAAAGCGCCAGGCGCGTCGGGAATTCCGAAAGTTCCAGCAGTTCAACATGCGTGTTGCGGGCCCTCAGCGCCTCCATCACGGCATGCGCGTGCGGATCCTCATACGAGGAGAGAATCATGACCGTCATGACTGTCACTCCGTTTCCGAAAGCGCCGAGGGTCCGGGTACTCGTGCTTAGTCCAGGTACGGGGGCCGCCCCGTTGCGCCATCGAACCAGGGACGCTTCACGTCACGCCACGCCAGCGTGTAGTCGAGGGGCGGCGCAGTGTAGAAGCTTCCCTGGAGCCCCGCCAGCGCGCTCGCCGGAGCCTGATGCGCCGTTGCCAGCGCAAAGGGCGCCGCACCTCCATAGCCTCCATAGGGATCGCCCCCATACGGATCGCCAGGATCGCCACCCCACTCGAAGATGAACTTGCCGCCGACGTCGATGGCAGGGTTGGTTATGACGGGCGGCTGGTCGGCCAGCGCATACGTCTGCGGGTTATCGATCGCTGGATGCGTTGCCCCAATATCAGTGATCGGCGTGGTGATCGGGACGTCGAATGATGCGAAGGTCCTGATTTCCTGCGGCTGCACACCCGCCGGCAACTTCGCCTTGTCCAATTCAAGCTGCACCAGCGGTTGTCCCACCGCACCGCCCAGCATCTGATAGCTCTTCACCGCGTCCACGTCCAGAGTGACCGTATTGCCCGGACCCATGGCAAGCACGAACTTGCCCGGTTGGTTGGAACGTGCCAGCGCGCCTGTCAACGTCACCGTATCTTCCTGCGCAGCCAGCGGGGCATCGTTCAGTATTTCGCTGAAGGACTTCTTTTTCTCGGCCATGGTTGACTCTCCTTACTTTCCTCATCCATTTGGATTTTTCTGGGGATGGGACGGTGTTCGGAGAGGGATTCCAGAGGGAGACAAACAGAACACCGGCCGGGCGGCGCTGGAATCCGGAGCGCGGTCATTATATCCCCATCGCCACAGAGGCAACTTCCCCAATTCACCATAGACTTCTGCTCCCTCCCGTCCACGAGGCGGCGTTCCAGGGCCCGGGAAACCACCGGAACCCGCACCCCGGTCAGGAACCGCCGCCCAATACCGGCTTTTTCTTCGGCTCGAGCCCTGCGCCTGCGCTGGCGAGAATTTGTCGAGATTTTTGCCCCTCTTACAATCATTCCAGGCCACATCTACGCCGGGAAATTTGGCAGTCTTTCGCTGTGGAAACCCTCCGCCGAAGCTATGCCCATGCAAACGCCGGCCGGGCAGCGAAGTTGCGCCGTCCGGCCTCTATCCGCGCCTTCCTGCACATGGGGGGCGAAACTCCCCTATCCTGAATTCATATGACCGAATATGCAGGCGAGCTTACCCGCCTCGTCGATCAACTGAACCGTTCCGCGACCAGCGCGTCGGATACGGAGAGCACGGCGCTGGATAAGCTGCTTGCCGTCGCGGCGCAGCGCCACGCTTCGGACATCCTTCTGGTCGCAGGCTCTGCCGCGGCGTTCCGCGTGAATGGCGCCCTGAGCGCAGGGGTGGGCACGGTGCTGTCCAACGCGGATCTACGCAGCTTGCTGCTGCCGATTCTCAGTGCCGGACAAGTGCAGGAATTGCAGGAGCGAAAATCGCTGGACTTCAGTTTTGTCCGGGGCTCCATCGGGAGATTTCGCGCAAATTATCACTTTCAGCGGAATACCCTGGCCGCGGCCATACGGTTGTTACCTGAACAAGTTCCGACTCTGGAGACACTACATCTTCCGGTAGCGCTCGCCGCGCTGGCGGAGCGGCGACAGGGTCTGGTGCTGATAACCGGGCCAACGGGATGCGGCAAAAGCTCGACTCTGGCGGCGCTGATCCATCTGATCAATACCCATCGCCGCGATCACATCATCACCATCGAAGACCCGATCGAATACCAGCACCCCAACCGCAGTTCGATTGTCGAACAGATCGAGCTGGGCCATGACACGCCCAGCTTTGCACATGCCGTCCGCGCGGCGCTGCGGCAGGATCCCGACGTCATCCTGATCGGTGAAATGCGGGACAGCGACACCATGGCCGCGGCCATGACAGCGGCGGAGACCGGTCATCTGGTCCTGAGTTCCCTGCATACGAACGATGCCGCACAAACGGTGTCGCGCATCCTCGATACATTCCCTTCTCTGTACCAGTCGCAGATCCGGCAACAGCTGTCACTGGCGTTGCTGGCGGTTATCTCACAGCAGCTGGTGCCCGCAGCCAATGGAGTGGGACGGTGGCCGGCGGTGGAAGTTATGTTGGCGAACGGCGCTACGCGCCATCTCATTCGCCGCGGAGATGACCATCAGCTGCGGGTGCACATCGAGACGGGCCGCGCCGAAGGCATGCTGACCATGGAGCAGTCGCTGGCGGAGTTGATTCGCGCGGGGACGATCACACGAGAGGTCGCCTTTGAACACGCCTGGCATCCGGAAGACCTGCAGCGCCACCTCGGCGGCTGACCGCTCGTGGCGCACATCGCCGCGGCCTTTACTGTAGTAATAACACCGAGTGGGGATTGATCGCTTCCGGGGTAATCCCGTTCAATGTGACCACTGGCACGTGACTAAGGTCATGCCAATATTAGCGGCGGGTTAACCCCATCAACGCCCGTCCAAAGGAGCACACGAAATGAACTGCAAAACTCTTCTGCTGAGGTTTCACAAGGATGAGTCGGGACAGGATCTGATCGAATACGGTCTGATCGCCGCTCTCATTGCCCTGGCTGCCGTCAGCATCATGGGCACCATCGGCAACTCGATTGCATCGGTCTTTTCTGACGTCAACAGCAATCTCTAGTTCCCGAGTTTGGAAAGCGATGATCGCGCACGCAATGGGCAGGCTTCGGCACTGCCCTTTCCATTAAGCTCAGGACGTCAACATCCGGTCGACTTCAACCTTCCCCCTTTACAATCACCCGCATACTGGCGGCAGAGCAGCATGTCCGCCAAGGCGACTCAACAAATTTCGAAGCGTACCTGGAACGGCCTGGATAAGTTCAGCAGTCCTCCATCCACCCCCAACTTCTGAAGGATGCTTCTCATGTCGACGGTTTCCAATCGCGCCTCAAAAAAACCTGCCACCCTGACCCTGACCATCACTCTGACTCCGGAAAACAGCGAATCCCTGTTGGATTATGAGTTCTGGACTGGATTGTCTGCCGAACGCATCCTCAACCGCGCCCTTGCGGACCACATGGAGCTGGGGTACGGATCAAGCCTGCTGGAGGAGATCGCCCGCGATCCCAGGAGGCGGGCGGCCGCATTCCGGCGGAACAACATGAGCAACGAACAGATCGCAAGCTGGAATGTCGCGGCGGCGACTGAGTTCGAGAAGCTGTGCCGAGAGAGCGAAGAAGACAACCGGCGCGTGCTGGGAATTGACGATCGAGGAAAGAACAGATCGCGATTGAAGCGAGCCAGTTGAAACCCCGGGGCGCTCAATTGCAGGACCCATAACAGAAGGCCGGAATGAGTGATTCCGGCCTTCTGATTTTTCCGCAGCCATACTATTCACCGAGCGCAACAGATCGACGCCATTGATCCTCCTGCGCGACCGTATCTCTTCGAACCGCAGCAAGGCATGCATGCCCGTGCATCGCCGCTGCGCGCGCGCTGCATCCAAGTGGTTGCACGCTCGAGAACGACATCGCGATTTCTCTGTGGAGGCTCTATGTTCAGCACATCGCGGAGGTTCGTCTCCGTACTGTCCATTCTGTTCTGCTCCGCGGCCTGGGGACAGACAAAACCCGCAGCCTACATCTACATCTCGAGCAATTACAGCGGCTCAAACAACCAAACGGTGGGCTTAGTTGCCAACGCCCAGGGGCAGCTTTCTCATATTGCCGGATCTCCGTGGGCCAACAACATCACCTGGATGGCTGTAAACGGTACGTACCTGTTCGGATCGGATAACGTGCCCAACGACAATGGCCGCAACCTTTACTCCTACCGAATCGAGTCCAACGGCACCCTGAAATACCTGGGCGCAACCAACATTCAAAAGACCTCGCCCGATAACTCCTGCAACAACAGCGGGTGGCTCGTGCTGGATCATACCGGCAGCTACCTGTATTCATTTGTCGGAGAGGCAGACTGCAACTCCGAAGTCGCCTATCAATCCTTCAGCGTAAACAAATCGACCGGCTTGCTGAACTATCTGGGAGAGACGACCCCGAATGCTTTTTTCCTCGGGCCGGGGCTGACCTTCGCCACCGATAACCTCTGGGCCTATGCGTCAGGCGGCGACGGGATGTATTCGGCCACCGTCGGCTTTCAGAAGCAGTCCAGCGGCAACCTAACCACCCTTACCGCCCAACCGCCCTATCCATCCGGCGCGCCCTCGGGTGCCTTTGGCTATGTGGGACCAAACGCAGCCGATACGACCAACCATCTGGCTGTGAATACCTATTGGGTGACCAATAGCGGCGATTACGACAAGATAGCGACTTATGCCATCAACAGCACGAACGGAAATCTGACGACCAACAGCACATACAACAACATGCCGGAAACCATGGTGGATCAGGTGACCAGTATGGCGATGGCGCCTTCGGGGAAGGTACTGGCGGTCGGGGGCAGCAATGGGCTTCAGATCTTCAATTTCAACCCGTCGGGACAGGCGACGCCGGCCACGCAACTGATCACAAGGGCTCCGATCACCGGGATGTATTGGGACAACAGCGGCCATCTCTATGCGATCAGCAATGCCGACAGCGCCATTTATGTGTTTGCCGTAACGTCGAGCGGCGTAACGGAGGTACCGGGGTCTCCGTGGGCGGTAGAGCATCCGGTAGCCATGATCCTGCAGCCGGAATAGGCCGGACGATGAGGCGCGGTCCGGCTAGTTCTTCGGCCAGTGCCATAGTAGCGCAACCCAGGCTGCTTAGGGATAAAGTCTGGCCGGTGTGATGGTGGGAACGGGCTCGCCCGATTCCTGAATCATGTGCAATAACTGGTCTCTTAGCTGGCTGGCATCCTGCTTATATTCAGATCTGCCGGCCAGATTCACTAACTGGGCGGGATCGGCATAATCGTTGTACATCACATATTCCTCGTACTCCATGCTGGATTCCACCTTGCCTCCATCCAGCGCGGGAGCGGCGACACAGTAAGTCCACTCTTTGGTGCGAATGGCTCTGGCAACCATCGACTGGCTGATCTGGATCAGCTGCGTGTTGTCCCACTGCCTGCGCGCCTTGGGATCGCGCACCAGCGGCATCAGACTTCTGCCTTTCATTGAAGACGGCACCGTAACACCGGCAGCGTCAAGCAGAGTGGGAGCAAGGTCGATGTGGCCGGTAATCTGCGACAGAGGCAGGGACTGATTCAGGCCCGGTCCCTGCAAGAGGAAAGGAATGCGAATGGAGCTGTCGTGCGGGCTGCGTTTGTACTCGGTGTTGCGCGTCTCGAAGTGACAGCCGTGATCGCTGGTGAAGAGAAAGATGGTGTTATCCAGCATGTTGGTCTCTTCCAGAGTCTGCAGGATTCTGCCGACGGATTCATCGATCTTTTCGATACAGCCGTAGTAATCCGGCAGCTGCTGCTGCCAGTTGCCAGGCAGGTGCAGGAGATCCGGCGGCACATAGGGGTTCTGGAATCGTTCGGCATAACCGTTGGGCGCAACCATGCGCCGCTCATCATTTTGCTGGTGCGGCTCGAGCTGTGAGAGAAAGAGGAGAAAAGGCTTCTCCTGCGGCTGGCGGAGAAAGCGGACCGCGCGGTCGGTAAGAAAGTCGACGCGGTACTGATCGTGCCACGTGATGGGATGACCCGCCCCGTCCCAGATGGTGCCGGAGTAAGGATGCGACGTCAGTTCGAGAACATTGGATCCTTCCCACAGATCAAGAAAGCCACCTCGATCCTCCGGCCTGACGAAGCCCAAGGTATCCTTGTTGCCCTCAGAAACATCGGATAGATGCCACTTACCGATGAAATTGGCCGTATAGCCATTCTCGCGCAGAGCCGTGGCCAGGGTCGGCAGATCGTGGCTGAGTTGACGGCCCAGCGTCCATACATTGGTCTCCGTAGCGTAGCGACCAGTCATCATGCAGGCACGCGAAGGCGAGCAGAGCGGTTGGTTGGTGATGGCGTGCGTGAAGGTCACGCCGCGCTCGAAGACCTGATCGAGGTTTGGAGTTCTGGTCGTCGGATTTAGTCCGTAGGCACGAATGAAATCCCAGCGCGTCTCATCCGCGACATACAGGATGACGTTGGGATATCTACGATTTTCAGCATTACCTGTATCCGCACCTGCCAGCGCTGACGCGCCCTTGCCTGTCATTCCGCCGAGCAGCGCGGCAGACGCCATTCCCTTCATAAATTCACGACGACCGGGTGCTTTCAGACTGCTTTCCATAAACTCCTTTGTCATCTAACTTCTTCGATCTAATCCGTGACAGTTCTGAACCCGACAATGTTTCACAGATGCTTCAGCAGCAGCTTCAAAATATATACTGTGCGGATAACTGGAAGAATCGCGCGTCGGGCGTAAGGTTCTGGAAGGTTCGGGCGGTGGTGATCTGGCCGCCATTGGTGCTGTCGTTGGCGACGCTGGGCGCCCCATACGCGGGTGTGTTCAGCAGGTTGAAGATATCGGCCCGCAACGAGACGCGCTCCTCGGGAACGATAGTGAAGTCCTTGAACAGGGACATATTGATGCGTTCATAGCCGGGCCCTGGAATGCTCAGGCGGCGCCCGCCCAGATACGGCAGAGCAGCCATGCCGACAATTTGCGTACTGCTGACCGGACTGCCCGGCACGCTGGCGCTGGGGAAGGCAATGGGCGGATTGGCGAACGCACACGGGTTGTACCAGTGAGCCTTGTTGCGCGTGCTCGCGGCGCAGCCGATGGTCGGGTTGCTGGGGTCGGGGCTGCCTCCCGGCGCAAACGGAGAGCGCATCCGGATGGCATTGGAGCCGGCTCCGTTGGGGCCGGCGCTGCCCAGGTTGGTAGCGATGCTGATCGGGAACCCGCTCTGGGCGCTGAATTGCAGGTCCGACGACCACCCGCCGGCGACCAGGTCGGTCAGCCTCGAATGATTTAGATAGCGCTTGCCGTGACCAAAGGGGAGCTCATACAGGCCGTTGAAAGTTACGCGATTGCGAGTGTCCCAGGGAGAATTGCTGAAGTCGTTGAGATAGCCGATCAGGTTAGGGTCGCGGTAGCCCGAGTCATTGTTGCTGCCGAGCGGCGTTGGTGCATCGTCCATCGAATGCGCCCACGTATATGTGGCCAGATAACTCAGGCCGCTGGCCCAACGCTTCTGAATGCTGGTCTGCAGCGCGTTATAAGTGGAGGCGCCGAGAAAGCTGTCCAGCCCGGCACCGCCCAGTGTGGGGAAAGGACGAGCGAGGTTGGAGTTCAGGCGGGGATCGATCAGGGCGGCAGGAACATTGACATTGGGTGTGACCTGCAGGTGCCGATTGACGCTGC
Organism: uncultured Acidobacteriota bacterium; assembly: GCA_963825195.1. Taxonomy (GTDB): domain Bacteria; phylum Acidobacteriota; class Terriglobia; order Terriglobales; family Acidobacteriaceae; genus Palsa-343. The sequence goes on along the minus strand of CAWGSD010000001.1, from coordinate 225,269 downwards.
CGACGTAGCCCATGGTGGCTACGATGTTATGGCTCAGGGATTTCTCGAAGGCGAGGTTATAGCTTTCGGAATAGGGCGTCTTCAGGTTGGGCTGGATGCCGGCAAACGATGGCTGCGAGACGAAGTGCGTTAATCCCTGCGCCAGCACCGACTGGAAGCCGGTCTCCAGTTGAAAACCGTTCGTGGGGCAGACGCCGGGTGTGCAGGAGTTGGGCTGCGGGAATGTGGATGTGAACTGGAAGGGATAATCTTCAAGAAAGCCAGGACCGCCGATTTGCTCCAGACCTCCGTAAAAGATGCCGAAGCCGCCGCGGATGACCGTGGAGCTATTCGGGCTCCAGGCGAAGCCGAGCCTGGGAGCGATGTTACTTTTCTGGGCATTCGCCAGCGAGGGGTTGCCCGAGTATTGGATGGTAACATGGTTCTGGCTGAGATAGTTCAGGAACGCGGGCGACAAATAAGCGTTCTGCTGCTGCCGGCTATAGACAAGAGTACCCTGCCCGGTGCCGGGGCCAATGGGACCGGATGGATAAAAGCTGGCTTGTCTGCCGTTGATCTCTTCGTTAGGCTGGAAATAGTCGTAGCGGACGCCGATGTTGATGGTGAGTGAGGGTCGCACCTTCCAGTCATCCTGCGCATAGCCGGCGCGATACCAGCGCGAGTCATGGAAGATATTGACGTTGGAAATGCTGGCTGAGTCCATCTGCTTCAGCAGAAAATCCGCAGCCCCAAAGCCGGTGAAAGCTGTGCCCGGAATGCTGGTGTAATAGCCGGTGAAGGAATAGTCGCCGCGTGCCTCGGGCGGCGGAGTGGCAATGACGCGAATGCTCTGCAGGGTCACCCCGGCCTTCAGGGTATGGTTGCCGACGATCTTCGTCAGGTTATCGACTATCTGATAGTCGTCCGTAACCTTATGGCTGGGAGTGTAGTTGGGGGAGCCGAACGCCGTTAAGCCGGTGACCGTCACATTAGGCAGGCCTCCCTGATCGGGCCCGTAGGGGATACCGTTGAGGCCCAGCGTGGGAGCGAGGTTGGTATTGAAGTTTTCCTGGAAGAAGGCAAAGTTGCCGAAGTTATAGCCAATCCTCAACTCATTGGTGAAGGCAGGGCTGAACAGGTGGGACTCGCTAAAGGCGAAGTTTTCGCCAAGGTCGATGACCGCGCCGTCCGTGCCATACGAGCCCCCATCGAGGATGGGCCCCAGCGGACCAGGATAATTAGCGGGGTTGTTCCAGTAGCTAAAACGGGAGAAAGCCTGATCGCGCGAACTAATGTTCCAGTCGACACGGGCTCCCCACTGAAAGGTGTTGTTCTGGACGTTGACGTTGTTTGTGTAGTTGTTAAAGAGCCTGCCGCCATTGGTGTTAGGCAGAGGGTAAAGGTTCAGCAGGTTTTGGGCGACCTTATCGATTTGGTCCGGGCAGATGACATTGTTCTGGCCATTGCAGGTCAGCGGCACCGTGCCCGCACTGCCTGGCATATAGAGCGGCGTCGCGTGACCTGTAGAAGTAAGCGCGGGGTTCAGGAGTTCGGAGAAGTCTCCCTGACGCATGAGCGCGGTCGGAACAGAGAGATTGTTGGTCTCACCGTAGATGATGCGATTGGCTTCGGTATAGCCGAAGAAGAAGAGCTTGTTACGAATGATCGGAAATCCCAGCGTCGCGCCAAACTGATTCTCGCGGTATTTGGGGATGGTGAGCGCATCGAAATCGCGGGCGTCGAGCGCGTTGTTGCGGAAGTACTCCCAGAGATTGCCATGCACTTCATTGGTGCCCGATTTAATCGTCGCGTTCACCACCGAGCCGGCCGAATGGCCAAATTCCGCGTTGTAGTCGGTCGTTTGTATCTTGAATTCAGAGAGAGCGTCGGGCGGCGGCTGCACAACATAGCTGGAGCCGTTGAGAAAGTCGGGCGCGCTCGAATTGTTATCGATGCCGTCGAGGATGAAATTGTTCTGTTCGGCGCGCTGACCGTCGGCGTTGAAGTCTCCCTTGCCATTGCCGCGCGAGCCATTGGCGGGATCCACGCCCGCGGCCATCTGCGCGATGTAGACCCAGTTTCTGCCGTTCAGCGGAGTGCTGCTGATGGTGCGCGTGCTCATCACCTGCCCGACCGATCCCTGTTGCGTCTGCAGGAGCGGAGGCGCTGTGGTCACGGTGACGGTTTGGGAAACGCTGCCCATGGTGAGGGAGACGGGCACGTAGAGACGCTGCTGCACATCGAGGTGGACGTTTTCCTGAGTGGTGGTCTGGAAGCCGGGAGCCTGAGCAGTGACCTTATAATTGCCGATCTTGATGGGGGTAAAGGTGTATACGCCGCTGGCATCCGCCTTACTCCGCAAAATCAGTCCGGTATCGGTGCTGGTGAGAATGACGGTAGCGCCGGGAACCGCAGCGCCGGTCGGATCCTGGATGATTCCGGTGATGGTACCCTGGTCAACCTGCGCGGCAGCGGGAATGGCGGCGGGGAGCAGAAGGCCCAGGAGGCAGAGAACGCAGAACCAGGCACGATAGGTCCTGATGCGGGGAAGAGGAATTATCATATTGGCCTCTCGGTAGGTTTGTCGTGCGAGGCATTTCCTGTGAGAAAGGCTCCCCCGACCACGCGCACTGGACGGCTCATCGTGACGGTGCGATGTGCCGTCGCAGATGCCGATCGAATTGAACCTTGCACGCGAGACCGTTCCCGGATTCGAGATTGAGAGACTGCGCAGGTGCAGCCAGGGCACAATGCTTTCTCACGTCATGTAAGCCATTACATTAACGCCGAAGGTCAATCTAACACTGCAGTAATTTTTCTGTCAATAACTTGGATGTATAGTAGCGAGAAGGTATCGGGTGTTGTTTTTGAGGCTTCCTGCCCGGTTCGGGCCTTAAGGGCGTGCTTGTCTCCCGGTCAACTTCATCCGCTAATGCTGGACCGAGGCCGCTGCCGAAAATGCCCCGGGAGGCAGGACGCTAGCCGATGAGGTGTGTCTGAGAGGGCCGCCGCTGTCTATGCGTCCGCCACCGCTTATGAATCCAGCGGGGCTCTGCGGTGCGGCTGGGCGGAACAGTTCTGGGCTTTCCGGACAGTGCTTCTGTTCAGGACTGCGAGGGTCCGCTCCAGAACCGTCATACAGACGCTGGCGCATGCTGCTCGATCGCTCGTGTGATCTTCACTGCCGCCGGACGGATTCGTCACTGCCACCATCATCGCTTCTCTCGACCTCTCTATTGACCGCGTCCATCACGGGTCCTGCGCCACAGCAGAACATCAGGGGATCGTCTCCGATTCAAACCGATGGCTGGAACCCAGGGAAAACGCGGTTATGCGGGATAGTGTTGCGGCGGAGCTGACCGTTTCAGACCGGTTCCCGGACGTCGAGGGGGCCGTCATGTTCCGCCAGTCAGCGGCCAGCCGGTCCTGGAGAAGAGGGTTCCACTGGCGGACGGACTCGCCGCGAGACCGGACGAATGTCTTGACAATGTGAATCAATATCCGCTACATTCGGCCATCCGTTGCATCTATTGCTTCTTTCATAAAATAAAACGCCTGACGTTGGGCGATCCAGATCACCCTTACAGGCCTCTGTAAATGGATCGCCGGATCGGGCACGATTCGCCACATACCCAAGGTTCACGTCGGAGTCGACATGGGGGGAAAGAAATGAAGCGAGCCTTTCTGCTGATGTCCGCTGTTCTGGCTACAGCTGTGAGCGCCTTTGCAAGCGCCACAGGCAGCATTACAGGAACGGTGACCGATAAGACGGGCAGCGTAATCCCCGGCGCCATGGTGGAAGCGGTGAGCGTGGAGACGAGCGTAACGACCTCGACGCGAACCAACTCGGCCGGTTCCTACGCGTTCCCCGATCTCCCCGTAGGGCACTACAACCTGCAGATCACGGCCAAGGGCTTTTCCAATTTTCAGGAAACCGGCCTCGTAGTGGATGTGAACACCGCATTGCGGGTAGACGCAGTCCTCGAGGTGGGCACGGTCAGCGAGCACGTGAATGTGGTCGCAAATGCGGTGCAGATCGACACGGTCAGCACCCAGTTGGGCGACGTCATCGGCAGCACCATGATGACCAGCCTGCCGCTCAACGGCCGCTCCTATACCGACCTGCTGGCGCTTCAGCCGGGGGTAGTACCGACTTCGAACGAGAGCGACAACGGCGTGAACAGCTACAGCAATGCGCCGCCCTCCGGCAATCTGAATGATGGCAGCCTGTCGATCAGCGGTGCGCGCGGCAGCTCGAACGGGTTCATGGTGAATGGCGGGAACGTGATGGAGCAGATGGCGAACGGCACGGCCATCATTCCGAACGTCGACAGCATTGCCGAGTTCCGGATCATCACGAATAACTTCGACGCGGAGTACGGCCATTACAGCGGCGGGCTGGTCAATGTGATCACCAAGTCGGGCGCGAACGAGTTTCACGGCGATGCCTTCGACTTTTTGCGCAATACCAATCTTGACGCGCGCAATTACTATTCCCTCACCCGGGGGGGCTACCACCAAAACCAGTTCGGCGGAACGTTTGGGGGACCAATCGTTCGCGACAAGGCATTTTTCTTTGGCGACTACCAGGGAACGCGGCTCACGATCGGCGAGAGCACCGGCCTGATTGCCGTTCCATCGGCTGCGGACCGCCAGGGCAATCTCGCGGACCAGGCGGGGTCCCTGACCGGTACGGTGATTGGACCGGCGGTAGCGAGTTCCCTCTCGCAGAAACTCGGCTATCCAGTGAGCGTGGGCGAGCCGTTTTACGCGCCGGGCTGCGGCACCAACAACTGCGTCTTTCCCAATGCGGTGATTCCCGCCAGCGTGTGGTCCGCACCGGTCGCGAATCTGTTTCAGTTCATCCCCATGCCCAATGTGGGAACGTCCGCTGCGTTCCCGACGGGCGCTTATTCGGCGGTGGTCAACTCGCCCCTGCAGGACGATAAGGCCGGATTCCGCGTGGATGGCACAACACGGCTGGGCACGCTGTCGGGATACTACTTCATCGACAAATATTCGTTAATCAATCCGCTGGCAGGCGGATCCTTCGGTGCATTCGGGGGCGCCACCAATGGGACGGCGCAGCTGATCACGGTCAGCGACACGAAATCCTTCGGCAGCTCGCGGGTCAATGAACTCTGGCTCAGCTACACGCGCAATACTTCGTTCGCCAACACGCCCACCGGGCCGACGGTCGATCTGGGATCGCTGGGCTTTACCGTGGGCTGTAATACGCTCGGCATCTGTCCGCAGAACACGCAGTACAAGACCCTTCCTCAGATCAGCTTCAACAATTTCTCGATCGGCGGCCCGGCCGGCTCTGAGGGGCTGCGGGAGAACACTTATCAGGGCCAGGATAACTACTCCTGGATTATCGGCACCCACAATCTGAGATTTGGCGGGATTTATTCTCTCAGCCAGATCAACATGCAGACCTATTACGCCAATAATGGACTGTTCGCATTCGATGGCGGCTCGGAAACCGGTTTGGATTTCGGCGATTTCCTGCTGGGAGCGGTGACTTCCTACAACCAGGGCGTGCAGCTGCCTCTCTACAATCGCTCGCACTACTACGGCATCTTCGGTCAGGACAGCTGGCGCGCACGCCGCAACCTGACCATCAACTACGGCCTGCGCTGGGATGTTACTGCGCCTTGGGCGGAGAAATATAACCGCATGGAGGCGCTGGTGCCGGGCGCGCAATCCGTCGTGTTTCCCACCGCTCCACAGGGCTGGCTGGTGGCCGGCGATCCGCAGATTCCCCGGACCATCGCAAACACGCAATACACAAACTTCGCGCCTCGCGTGGGACTTGCCTTCTCGCCCGACGCACAGGGAGGGCTGGCGCGCAAACTTTTCGGAGCTTATGGGAATTCCAGCATCCGCGCGTCGTTCGGGATCTTCTATAACGACCTGGAAGACTACACCAACGCGAACGGGAATGGCGACGCGCCCTATGGGCTGTACTGGGTGAATCCGGCGCCGGCTACTTTCGCTTCACCGTTTGTCGATGTGTATACGGGCAATCAGGAAGGCCAGCGTTTTCCGCTGCCGGCGGCGGCCGTCAACGCGTCTCCCTCGCATCCTGACCCGACGCTGAACTGGGCCCAGTATGAGCCGATCAGCAGCTCTCCAACCTATTACTACAGAAACGTCACTCCCTACAGCGAGAGCTGGATGTTATCGCTGGAGCGGCAGTTGGTGAAATCCACGGTTCTGAACCTGAGCTATGTGGGCGGCGCAGGTCGGCATCTGATGGTGATCGACGAGGCGAATCCGGCCTCGCCGTCGGTGTGCCTGAGCGTGAGCCAGCAGAACCAGGTCGCGCCGGGCAGTAACCTGTGCGGACCCTTCGCCGAGACCGGGTTGTTCACCACGGCTGCGGGCCAGACGATTGAAACGCGCCAGCAACTCGGGCCCAACGGCGGCGTAAACTTCGGCAGCACGGGCTGGTACCGCACCATGGGCGGGTCGTCATATAACGCGCTGGAGGCCAGCCTGCAATACACCGGCGGCCGAACCTCGATTTTGGTGTCCTACACCTACAGCAAGGCGCTGGACGATTCGTCTGCAGCGACAGAGCAGGTGATGCCGTTTAATCCCGGACTGGAGTGGGCACTCTCCGCGTTCAACGTGAAACAAAACTTCGCAGCGAGTTACTCATATCAGCTGCCCTTTGACAAGCTCTCCAGCCACGCCGGCATGCTGACCAGCGACTGGGTACTCTCCGGTGACAGCCGCTTCACAACCGGGTTCCCCATCACGATCCAGGAGAACGACGACCGCTCGCTGATCGGCAATACGTCAGTAGGTCCGACCGGGTCGTCGGATGAGCCGGATTACACGCCCGGCAAGCTGCTGATGGAGACCAATCCACGGCATGGGGGCACCTATTTCGACACTTCCCTGTTTACGTTCGAAAACATAGGTCAATTTGGCAATGCGAAGCGGCGGTTCTTCAGCGGGCCGGGGATCGACAACTGGGATATGGCTCTCTCCAAGCAGGTCCATTTCACCGAATCCACCTCGCTGGAGCTGCGCGCGGAATTCTTCAATCTTTTCAACCACGCTCAGTTCCAGACGCCGAGCGGCCTCATCAACAGCTCCAGCTTCGGTGTGGTCACCAATGCAAGCGATCCTCGCATCGGACAGGTGGCGGCGAAACTCCACTTCTGATGCGGACCGCGAGCGCGAGCCTGAGCAGGAACGCGCTCCACGGCGCGCGGACCCTCCTGTAATCGGGCAGGACCATGTAGGATTTCTGATGGGGATTGGCAGATTTCCGCTGCACCGCACGCCACGCCGCGCTTGAGCGGCTGTTCATTGCCGCGGGCGGAGACGCAGAGCGATTCCCGGGAACACAGGATCATGCCGACGACCGTGCTGTCATCGAAAAACTCAAGGGCCATCGACAAGCCCGAGCAGAGAGAACTCTCCATTCTGCAGCTGATCCACTCGGGGTCGAATTATTCGCGCCTGGATCTGGCGCGGAAGACCGGCCTGAGCCCGGCCTCGATCACCGCCATTGTGCGCAGCCTGATTGCCCGTAACCTGGTCGGCGAAAACGAGGGCGTCTCTTCGGTAGTAGGGCGGAAGCCCATCCCGCTTGAGGTGCGCGGCGACGCAGGCTATCTGGTCGGGGTGGATATTGGCTCCTACTTCACCCGCGCCGTCGTCACCGACATCAACGGCCGCATCGTGCATAAGCACGAGATTGAGACCGGACTCCCCGACGGCCGGGTGCGCGTGCTGCGGCGCGTCTTTGAATGTGTCCATCACACGATGGACGCGGCAAAGGTCTCGCGGAAGGCAATTCTGGGCATGGGCATCGCCCACTCCGGCGTGATCGACACGGAGAATGGAGTGGTGCTCTCGTTCCCGCGGCCAGGACAGATGTATGAATGGAAAAATGTTCCCCTGCGCGCCCTCTTCGAAGAAGAATTCCGGGTGCCGTGCGTTCTGGAAGACAGCGCGCCCACCGGAGCCACGGCGGAGCGCAGCTTTGGCCTTGGCAAAGACGTCGAGGACTTCCTCTATATCGAAGTCGGGGTAGGCATCGGCGCAGCGTTCTTCTTCAATGGGAAGCTGTATCGCGGCGCAGGCGGCAAGGCCGGCGAGTTCGGCCACATCACCGTCGACGAGAATGGGCCCCTTTGTTCCTGCGGAAACAATGGGTGCCTGGAGAGCGTAGCTTCCTGCGCCGCCATCATCGAGGCGGTGCGCGTCGCCTTTGCCCGCGGCGTCGATTCCAGGATTCGCGACCTTGCCGGTCCCGAACTGGAGAAGATCAGCATCGAGATTATCGCCCGGGCCGCCACGGAGAACGACAGCCTCGCTTTCCGGGTATTGCAGGACGCCGCTTCCTACATCGCCATTGGTCTGGCTGATCTGGTCAATCTGCTGAACCCGCGCCTGATCATTTTTGGCGGAGCGCTGTTTCGCGCGGCGCCGCAGCTGCTCGCCGACCCGTTGCGGCGCGTCATCAAAGAGCGGTCGCTGGAGAAGTCGGCGAGCGACGTGCATCTGAAGGTGTCACCGCTGGGAGCGGAGGCGAGCGCACTGGGAGCCTCCCGTATGATCGCGACCCGAGCGTTGGAGGATTTGTTTCAGCAGGTGCGGTAAATCGTCACACAGCATCAGCAACCAATACCCGGCTTACCGGACGGGTTGCGGGGAATAAGGAGAAGCATGCACCGCCTGGCGCAGGCAATCGTCTTCGATTTCGACGGGGTACTGGCGGACACCGAGCCCCTGCACTGGAAGGCGTGGGCCGCCCTGCTCGCCCCTTATGGCGTTGCGCTGAGCTGGGAAGACTACTGCCGGCTGGGCAAGGGACGGAGAGACGAGTACATGCTGGAGAATCTCTCTCCGTTCGCCGCTGCGCCGCTGCGCCGTGCCGATCTCGAGCAACAGATCGGACAGAGCAAGGAGACGGTCCGCGAGTGGTGTGCGCAGCAATCACCCATCGATCCGACCACGGTGCGGATGCTGAAGGACCTGCAAAATCTCAGGCTCGGGATGGTCACCAGCTCGGATCGCGAGACGGTGGAACCCCTGCTGCGCGCCGCCGGCATCGATAGCTGCTTTGCCGCCTGCGTATACGGAGATGAACTGCATCGTCACAAACCACATCCGGAACCCTACCTGCTCATCGGAGAGCGCCTCGGTGTAGAGACCGGACTGGCCTTCGAGGATTCCGAGGCTGGTCTGGCCAGCGCGCGGGCCGCTGGATTCACAGCCATTCCCGTTGATTCGCCAATCCGTCTGCCGGCAATTGTGCGCGAAAGCCTGGCCGCCTTCCGCGGGGAGTGAGTTTTGCCGCCATGACTGCAGCAGCCCCAAAAGCGCAGTTCGAAGTCTACATAATTCATTGTTGAATTATTGCGCCGATTTATCGCCCAGATATTCGGGCGATTTCCTTGACAGAAAAACAATTCTTCTGCAAAGATGCAGTCCTGACTATCGTGCAGGAACATAGAGAAAGCTCCTCCGCCAAACAGCCGGAGGGCACTCCTGTGCGACACTTCGCGAGCGCGGTCTTTTGCGGCTTGCGGGCTCGCGTTCGCCGCTGCGGCTCGCGAGCGGACGTCGGTTGTTATCGGGAGGGGTTGGGAATGAAGGTCGAGACAGATCCGAAGTCGTTAAAGGAAGAAGCATCGAAGCTGGCTCTGCATGGTGGCGTGCCGGTGCGCACCAACCCGCTGCCACTGGAGTTTCCCGGCGTCCACCACATGGATGAAGAGGAGATCGACGCTGCTGTGCGCGTGTTGCGCAGCCGTTCTCCGTTCCGCTATTACGGCATCGATTTGCAGGGCGAGGTGGAGGGCTTCGAGTCCGACTTCGCCGCGTTCCTTGGAGTCTCCCATGCCCTCGCCGTGAACAGCGGAACAGGAGCGCTACATACCGCTCTCGCCGCGCTCGGCGTGGGGCCCGGGCAGGAGGTCATCGTTCCTGCTTATATGTGGGTCTCGGTGGTTGCGGCGGTCGTCAATCTCGGAGCTATTCCGGTGCTCGCCGACATCGACGATACCTTCTGCATGAACCCGGCCGAGCTGGAGCCGAAGATTACGCCGCGGACGACCGGAATCATCCTGGTTCACATGAGCGGCGCGCCCGCCGATGCGGAGGCCGTCGCTGCCATCGCCCGGCGCCACAACCTTTTTCTGCTGGAAGACTGCGCGCAGTGCGCGGGCGGCAGCATTCGCGGCAGAAAAGTCGGCACCTTCGGCGATATGGCGGTCTTCAGTTTTCAGATGAACAAGAACATGACGGCGGGCGAGGGTGGCTGCATTGTCACCAACAATGAGTTTCTCTTCAATCGCGCCGTGGCCTGCCACGATACCGGGTACGCACGCGACGCCGGCGGCCGCGCCATGTTCGACCGTCGCGAATTTTGCCTGTGGGGGCGCGGTTATCGCATTGATGAGATGCGGGCGGCGATTCTGCGCGTGCAGTTGCGCAAGCTGCCCCGCGTAATTGCAAAGATGCATGCCAGCAAGTACCGCCTGCGCGAAGCGCTGCAACAGCACCCGCAGGTCAAGCTGCGCAGGATTGTCGACGTGGCCGGCGACACCGGCTGCTTCCTGCTCACTACCTTTCGCACCCCCGAGTTAGCGCGGGAAGTGAATCGAGCCCTGCGCGCAGAAGGCATCGTCACCTTCGCTCAGGGCGTCAGCAACATTGTGATGACGGAGTGGGGACTGCACATCTATTACAACATCCCCAGCCTGGTACAGAAGACGGGCGTCGACAAGGCGAATTCGCCGTGGTCGCTCGTGGAAAACAGAGATTCCCGCATGGAATACAGCAAGGGCACGTGCCCCTATGCCGACAGCCTCTTCGAGCGAAGCTGTCTGCTGGCGATTCCCTCCTGCCTGACCACCAGGGACGAAGACGACATCATCGCCGCCTTCGATAAAGTGCTTGCAGCCGTAGCCGGCTGAAGCCGCAGCCCGGCGAGAAGCCGGCGATGGTTGACGATGTAGACGCGAGCAGCAGAACCGGTTCCTGGTTCGGTCGTAAGATACGGGATGCAAGAAATCGCCCAACCCGGCTCCGGAGTTCGCCTGCGCAAGGTCCTCGGCCTGTGGGACCTGATCTTTTATGGAATGGTGCTGATCCAGCCGACAGCACCGATCCCCCTCTTCGGCGTGGCGCAAAAGCTGTCCAACGGCCACACTGTCACCACAATCCTGGTAGCGATGCTCGCCATGGTGATCACGGCGGTCAGCTACGGGCGCATGGCAGCGGTGTATCCCTCCGCCGGGTCGGCATACACCTATGTTGGCCGGACCATCAACCCGCACATAGGCTTCCTGATCGGCTGGGCGATGCTGCTCGACTATATTCTGCAGCCGCTGATTAACGTGGTGTGGATTTCGGTCGCGCTGCACAGCCGCTATATTCCTGCGATTCCCTTCCCCATTACGGCGCTGGGCGTGACCGCGTTCATCACGGCGCTGAACCTGATCGGCATTAAGTCGTCGGCACGCGCCAACAAGGTAATGCTCTTCGCCATGACGGCGGTGGTGGCCATCTTCTTTGTGCTCGCAGTGCGCTTTCTCTTCAACCATGAGCATTGGGGCGGGCTGTTTTCGGTGGCCCCTTTCTATGATCCGGCCACCTTCAGCGCGCGGCGCATCTGGGGAGCGACTTCGTTCGCTGCGCTGACCTATATCGGCTTCGACGGCATTACCACGCTCTCCGAGGATGTCCACAATCCGAAGCGCAATGTGCTGTTGGCGACGGTGCTGGTTTGCGTCCTGGCGGGCGTGATGAGCGGTGTCGAAGTCTACCTCGGCCAGCGCATCTGGCCGGACTGGCACACGTTCCCCAACCTTGAAACGGCTTTCATGGACGTATGCCGTCGCGTCGGCGGCTCGTTCCTATTTGAGGCAATGGGGGCAATCCTGATCATCGCGGCCCTGGGAAGCGCACTGACGGGCGGACTGGGCGCGGCCCGCCTGCTCTTTGGCATGGGACGCGACGGCGTGCTGCCGCGGGGTATCTTTGCCCACATCCATCCTGAAACGAATACACCGACCTACAACGTTCTGCTGATCGGGGTTGTGGCCTACGTTGGTGCGATTGCGCTCAATTATGTCGGAAACGCCTACGAACACGCCGGGGAGTTGCTCAACTTCGGCGCCTTTCTGGCCTTCATGGGCGTGAACCTTGCCGTGTTCTGGCATTTCACTCTATTGCGCCGGGCAGAGCGGCGCAGAGTAGCCATCGATATCATCCTTCCTCTCTTCGGCTTTGCCTTCTGCGCCTCCATCTGGTGGAACCTGAACCACGTGGCGAAGATCGTGGGCGGGATCTGGTTCCTGATTGGTGCTGCATACCTGGCGTCCACCACCAGCTTCTTCCGCAAAGCGCCGAAGATGATCGACTTCAGCGAATCATAGAGTGCAGCCTACTAACTCACCTTGAGGACTTAGCACCACGTACCTGCGAACGAAGCTATGAAGATCACCAGGATTTCGGCCACTGGGTTGCGCGGCGGCACACCGCCCGGCGGATGGGCCAACGAGCTGAAGCCTTCAGACTGCGTGCACACGCTGGTGGCCGTGCACACCGATGAGGGCGTCACCGGCTGGGGCTCGGTTTCGACCAATGATGCTCTGGTGCAGGCCGCTCTGGGTGTGCTGGAGCCTCTTTATCTCGGCGAGAACCCGCTGGAGGTGGAGCGGGTGACAGAGAAACTGAACGCGCACACTTTCTGGCTGGGACGCGGCGGCAGCGTGACCCACTCCATCAGCGGCATCGATATCGCGCTGTGGGACATTCTCGGTAAAGCGACCGGGCAACCGGTGGGACGCCTGCTCGGCGGACGTTACCGCGAGCGCGTGCGTCCCTACGCTTCTTTGCTGATGGAAGAGCCGCCGGCGCTGCACGACAAGCTGACCGCTCTGTGCGAGCAGGGCTTCCGCGCCTTCAAGATTGGCTGGGGACCCTTCGGCCGCCGCAGCGACTCGTTGGATGAGTGCATTGTGCGGGCGGCTCGCGAGGCGATTGGTGCGGATGCGCTGCTGATGGTCGATGCCGGAGCCAGTGATGCCTTCTGGCCACGCGATCTGAAATGGGCGCTGCGAGCGGCGCACATGCTGCAGGCATACGGAGTGCACTGGTTCGAGGAGCCGCTGCCCCCGGACAACCTCGAAGATTTCATCCTGCTGCGGCAACAAACGCCGGTGCCCATTTCCGGCGGAGAAGTACTAACCCGGCGCCAGTCGTTCGAGCCGTGGATTCAGCAGGGCGCGCTGGATATCGTTCAGCCGGACGCGACCAAGGTGGGCGGCATCAGCGAATTTCGCAGGATCAGCTGGATGGCGGAGGCTCGCGGACTGCGTGTGATTCCGCATGGATGGAATACCGCCATCGGCCTCGCTGTCGATCTGCAGCTTGCTTCTGCCAATCGGACCACCGATCTGGTCGAGTATCTGACCGGATCACCTTTCATCGATGAACTGAGCAACAAGCCATGGTCCATGGATACAGAAGGCATGCTCACGATTCCGGAAACCCCGGGGCTCGGCGTTGCGCTGAACATGGACGCGGTAGAGCGTTACACCGGCGTGCGCTGGGAGCACGCATGAAGAACGAACGAGCACCAGGAGCCAGGAGGAACGGACACGATGGTTAGCTGGAAAGACAGGACGCTTCGCTTCAAATCCACGCCCCCCATGGCGTCGGAACATCCACGTGCGGGCGGCGCCCTGCGGAAGGGCAGACGCGCAACGGGCGTGGCGGCGGGCATGCTGCTTGTGGCTGCCTCGGGACTGCTCAGCGGAAGCGCTGCCCACGCACAGAATGAGGAGCAGAACCAGGCGGAGAAGCCTGCTTATCTCGACCCCAGCCAGCCTGTCGACGTACGAGTCGACGACCTGATGCGGCACATGACGCTCAAGGAAAAGATCGGTCAGCTCAACCTTCCCTGCGCCTATGTGGACGAACTGGGCAAGACAGCAGAGGAGAAGATTGCAGCGGCGCGGAAGTTTGCTGCCGGCACCTATACAACCGAGATCGGCCCCGGCGCGGGCTTCTTCACGCTGGACGACACGCTGCGGCAGAAGGACCTTGCCCAGGAAGTGAACCTGTTCAACGAGTTGCAGAAGACTGCACTCACCGAGACGCGGCTGAAAATCCCGCTGCTCGAGGATGAAGAGGGAACGCACGGCGCAATGTATCCCGGGGCGACCATCTTTCCCGAAGGGTTGTCGATCGGCAGCACCTTTGACATGCCGCTGGTAAATCGCATCTACGCAGTGTCCGCGGAAGAAGCGCGCGCGGTGGGGATCCACATCCTGTCGACGCTGGTGCTGGAACTGGATCGCGATCCACGCATGGGCCGCAACATGGAGGCGTATACCGAAGATCCTTATCTCTACGCGCAGATCGCGAAGAACATCGTGACCGGCGCGCAGGGTACGAACATCAGTGCGCCCGATAAGGTAATTGCGCTGATGACCGACTTCCCGACGCAGAGCGTACCGGCCAGCGGCATGGAGCGCGGAGCCATCGAAATTTCGGAGCGCGCGCTGCGCGAGACCTTCCTGGCCCCCTGGGTGTCGGCGTTCAATGCCGGGGCACTGGGCGTGATGGCCGGCTATCCGGAAATCGACGACATTCCCGAGCACTCGTCGGAGAAGTGGAACACCGACATTCTGCGCCACGAGCTTGGCTTTAAGGGCATTGTGGAGAGCGAGGGCGGCGGCTTCGATTCCATCGTGTACGAGAATGTCGCTCCCGATCAGAAGCAAGCCGGTGAGATGGCCCTGCGCGCCGGGGTCGACGTGGACATAACCTATGAGCCGGCCTATATGGGACCGCTGGTACAGGCGGTTGAGGATGGCGAAGTGCCCGAAGCGCTGGTGGATCGCGCGGTGCGCCGCGTGCTCGAGCTCAAGTTCCGGCTCGGCCTCTTCGAGCATCCTTATGTCGATGTGGCCCACGCGCAGCAGGTGGTGCACTCACAGGAGCATCAGGACCTGGCGCTGCGGGCGGCGCACGAGAGCATCGTTCTGCTGAAAAACGACAACAATCTGCTCCCACTGAAAAAAGATGTGAAATCCATCGCGGTCATCGGTCCTGACGCCAATGACGGGTGGAGCGAGATTGGCGACTATTCGCCGCAGGCTGTGCCGCAGACAATCTCCACCATTCTCGACGGTATTCGAAAGAAAGTATCGCCGCAGGCAAAGGTGCTGTATGCGAAGGGCTGCGATGTGATCGGCGGCAGTGCGGATTTTACGGAGGCTGTACAGGCGGCGAAAAAATCGCAACTCGCCGTTGTCGTGGTTGGTGAGAAGCCGCGCAATGGCGACCATGAAGAAGATGGCCATCCCACCGATGGCGAAGGGTACGACGTCGCGAGCCTCAACCTCACCGGCCACCAGGAAGAGCTGATCAAAGCCATTCAGGCCACGGGAACGCCGTTGGTATTAGTGCTTATTAATGGACGGCCTCTGGCGATTCCCTGGGAAGCCGAGCACCTGCCCGCCATCGTGGAGGCATGGGAGCCGGGAGAGCGCGGCGGAGAAGCCGTCGCCGATGTGCTCTTCGGCGATTACAATCCCAGCGGCCGCCTGGCCATTACAGTTCCGCGCGATGCCGGCCAACTGCCGGTTTATTACGACTACAAGCCGTCGAAAGCCTACTGGGTGCACCGCGCCTGGTCGCGCGACGGCGGCTATGCCGACATGCCCGGCACCCCGCTCTACCCTTTCGGATTCGGCCTGAGTTACACGCAGTTCAAGTACAGCAACCTGCACCTGGAACCGGCGCAGATTGCCGTCGGCGGCAAAGTGAAGGTGACGGTTGATGTGCAGAACACTGGCGAGCACGCCGGTGTGCAGACGGTCGAGATGTATCTGCACGAACACTATGCTCCGGTGTCGCTGCCGGTCGAGCGGCTCAGGGGCATCGAGCGCGTCACGCTGAATCCCGGCGAGACGAAAACCGTCACCATGACCCTCCGTCCCGAAGACCTGATGCTGCTCGATCGCGACATGCTGTGGCGGGTCGCACCAGGCACCTTCGACGTAATGATCGGCAATTCCGCCGAAGATATCCCGCTGAAGGCTTCGTTTGAGGTGAAGTATCCAGACACGGTGGTAGATCGGGGACTGAGTACGACACCGGACCTCGCGCGCTGAAGCGAGGGCGGTTAATCGGAAGCATAGCCTGCCCCGCGGCATCAGAATGTTCTTGCGCGCGAGCAGACGTCAGGATATGCTTCCGTGCAAATTGCCGGTCCACACGACGAGGGAGAATGCCGCCCGATCCGAAGCATCTTGAGTTCATCGAAGGGATCGTCAATCGTCTTGCCGGCAATTCCTTCCAGATGAAAGCGTGGAACGTTGCGCTGGCGACGGCTGCGGTGGGATTTGCCGCCTCGAAGGATTCGCATCCCGCAGCAGCTGCGCTGGCGGTAGTGCCCGCGCTCGCGCTGTGGTTTCTGGATGGCTATTATCTCGCGCTGGAGAAACTGTACCGCGACTTATATGCGCTCGCGGTGGCCGGCAAAGCAACCACTTACAGCCTGGAGACCGCGAGGCTGCGAGTGCCGTTGTGGCTGCGGTCGCTGTGCCGGTGGTCCGTTGCCGGACTGCATCTGCCTATGATCGCCGTGATCCTCACTGTGATGCTGACGAACTTCGCACGATGAACGGCACCTTTGTTCTCGCCACCCGCGGTGCAGGCACATACAGCCTCCGTCATTTCGAGGGCGTACCAACGGTTGCCCCGGGGCTGATTGTGATGCACGCGGACAGCGCCGGCGCGTCAGCCGCCGATGCAGCTCATCTCGCAGCGGAACTCGAAGCGGTGCTGCTGGCATCGGGACCGGCAACGACAGTGACGCAGACCACCGACCCCGCTGCCGATCCCACACAACTCAGCGCCTTTGCCGAGCCGATGCGGCAGAAGCTGCTGGTGCTGGTCATCGATGAGAACGGCCTCGCGGGCGAGAGCTGGTTCGCGGACTGGCTGGGAAAGCCCGACCGCGCCGTGCTCACCGTCTTCAAAAATGGAGCGAGCCCGGGTGCTCTGCTGCCCAGCGAGGATTTGAGGGCAGTCAACGCGCAGTTCTGGAAGGATGCTGTGACGGAGTCGGTGCCGGCGATCCTGTCCCTTTCAGGGTTAACGCTCGAAGATCAACGCATCTTCATCAGCTACCGGCGCGTGGAAGCCCAGCCGCTCGCCGATCAGCTTTTTGACGCGCTCACTCACGAGGGACTGGACGTTTTCCTCGACCGCTTCAGCATCCATGCCGGGCTCAATTTCCAGCAGCGCCTCACCCAGGAACTGGCGGACAAGTCGATGGTCCTGCTGCTGGAGTCGGCCTGGATCGAACAGTCGTTGTGGACCGAGCACGAGATCCAGTTCACCAAGCGTTATCAACTTGGATTGCTGGCGCTCACCATGCCCGATCGCAGCGAACCGCTCAAGTCCATTGACGTTGACCAGCGCATCGTACTGAAGAGGGAAGATTTCAAAAGCCCGGCACCTGAGGCCGTGGACAATCCGGATTATCTGGCGAAGGGAACGCTGCCGCCTCGCTACGCGCGCTGGAGTGCGCTGACAGAGGCAAAGCTCAATCAAGTGGTGCTGACGGTGAAGGCGGTTCACGACCAGGCGCTGTTCCGGCGGCGCCGATTTATCCGAGCGAATGTAGAGGCGAGCCTGCGCAAGGCCGGGCTTTCTCCCTCACCCGCAGGTTCAGACGGCCTGATGCGTGTAAAGGCGCCGGGCGCGGACTACGCGCTGTGGCTCACCACGCGCCCTCCTGAACTGGTGGATTTCCACGCAACCTACGGCCGCATGCAGCCTCCGCCCGGAACGCGTGGAGTGGTCATCGGTCCCACGGCGTCGCTGGAACCGGGGCGCATGGACAAGCTCAATTGGCTGAAGTCTCTGTGTAAGCTGGAATGCATCGACCAGGACGACGTGCCCACCGCCGTGGACCTGATGAAGCTGGGAAAGTTGTGAGACGCCTCAATCCAGAGCGCCGGCTGGCGAACCGAACTGTGTTCCTGTCCGCGAGCGTCCCCGCGCCGAACCGCGGCTTTGCTCGGCCACCGGATGCGGCGTTCGTCGTAGAGCAGGCAGTAGTGGGACTCGCGCGCGCGGTTTTTGCGGAGGGAGGCCGCCTCGTCTTTGGTGCGCACCCCAGCATCTCACCGCTGGTAGCCTCGGTGGCAACGGAGTACCGTCAGGCCTCTGCAGCCGATGGGCCGCGGCCGGTGGTCATCTACCAGTCACGCGCTTTCGAAGAAGTGCTGCCGAACGAGACGTGGGACCTCTACCGCTTCGGGTTTGCGGATCTCCTATGGACCGATGCGGAGGGAGGCGAGCATTACCAGCCCGGCGATGCTGCCAGCCTGCAATGCCCGCTGAGCCTGCGCGCCATGCGCACGCGGATGATTAAGGAGCAGAAGCCTATCGCGATGGTGATCGCCGGAGGCATGGATGGCGTGCTCGAGGAGTCACGCTGTTTCGGGAGCATGCCGAGCGATCGCCGATCTACGCGGCTCGCGATACCGGCGGCGCGGCTGCACAGCTCCTGGTTGAAAAAGGTACGGCGCCTCGATTCCACGCTCTCGAAGACGAGTGGCTGCGGGAAGGCGGAAGCATGGGAACACGGGCGGAGCTGCATGATCCGCGCGAGCGCTTTGTGCCGCCCTGGGCAGCGATCATGCAGTGGCTGGTGGCCCGGCTCTGTGCGGAGTCCTCTTCCGAATACGCAGATCTCTGACGTAGCGCGGAACCTGGCGATGGGAAAGCTTCAATCGGCACTTTTCCGGTTTCCTGCGCAGGAGCACCTCATGAAACTCATGCTTCTACCCTGAGGACCCGTCACCTATTGGACGTCGATAACTTTGCCGTTCTGGAAAGTCACTTTTAGGTCCTTGTAGACATAGGTCCGCTTCGCCCCGAGATAGATGATGCGGACGGGCTGGCCCAGGATGGCAGTTACCTGGTTCACCGTCTGTCCCAGCGAGACGGTTGCAGAAGCCACGGGCGCGGCAGCACCAGTTGGGCGCGGGTTCGGCGCTTCGTATCCGCAGCTGTAGAGGTTGATGGAAACCTCAGCAACCTGCAGCGCGCTGTCGAAGGACGCGGTCGGGCACCAGTCGCTGATGTTGACGACGGTGGCTTCATTCCAGTGTTCATAAGGCGGATCTTTGCTGATGTCGGCGCGCAGAGACTCGGCGGCCTGCTGGTCGGGCTCCCCAATCACAGTCCAGTAAAAATTGCCGCGCTGGAAGATTGCAGTGCTGTGGTAGCCCGCGCGCGAGGCGCGCACCGGCTCCCACTCGGCACTGGGGCCCTCGGGAGACGCCGGCTTCAGTTGCTTGTCCGCGGAGATGATGACGCCCCAGGCGGCCGGGGTGTGTGTCAACCCGTTGAGGCCGGGAGAGGAGTTGGGGTAGGCGGCAGGTCGATTCGCAGCCGCATTGGCTGCGGGCTGCGGCGCAGCATTGGCTTGATTAGCCGTGGGGCTACCGCCGCTGGACGACGGCGCTTGGCTCGGCATCGTGGAAGCCTGCTGCGAACTGCCAACGGCGCGGCTCCTGCGAAATTCAATTCCGGAGATCACGGCGACGGCCACAATCATCATGGCTGCGCCCAGATACAGAAATTTGCGCGGTCCCTTACGCGGACGGCGCACATCGTTGAGCACCCTGGCCCAGACGCTCAGTTTGGCCGCGGCGTCGCCCTTCGCGCTGCCTGCCGGGGCGATGGCGGCCGGAGCAGGCGAGGGCAATGCGGCGGCGAGAGTCGCCGGCACACTGGTCGATTCGTCCTGTGGCGTAATGGATTTCGCGGGAGCGCCCTCAGAATGCAGGGCGGACAGCATCGCTTCGTATTCGCTGCGAAAATTGCTGGCGCTGGCCGACTGTGGGCCGAGGGTGCGGTCGATGATCTCCTGGGCGCGGCGGTAGACCGCATGACCTTCCGATTCGCGACCATGCCCTTCGAGCAGGATCGCGTACATCCGCAGGGCTCCAGCGAGGACCGGATGCTGCGGCCCATACGCCCGCTCGGCAGCGGCAAGCGCCTTCTGCAGAACCTCGACGGTTTGCGGATCCATCGCACGACCACCGGCGATCAACACATTCGCGAGACTTCCGTAGGCCATGGTCTGGAGATCGGCGCCAGCCTTCTCGGAGATCGCGACAGCCTCGCGGGCGTTTTCGATCGCCTTATCCGGATCAGAGAGGACGAGGACGCCGGCGCGGCCGCAGAGCGAAAGTACGACGTTGGGCGTATCCGCTCGCTTCTGCGATTCGGCGAGCGCCTGGTTGTAGAGTTCCTCCGCCCGCTTCATCTCGCCGGTTGCGGCAAAACAGCCCGCCAGGTTCAGCAGCAGGCTGGTATGCACCCCGTCTTCGGTACCGAGCCTGGCGGCCATCTCGAGTCCGCGCTCGAGCAGGCCGATGGCATCGCGAAAGCGGCTTTGAGCGAAGTAGACCTGAGCCAGCAACTGGGTTTCGGTAACGGCCTCCGCGCTTGCGCCGAACGGCTCGCCCGCGCGCAGACACTGCTCGGCCCGCGCATAGTCGCCTCGCAGCAGCATGTACTGCGCGGCACGTAAACGCAAAACGGCGTTATTCGACCAGGCCACCGCGGCAAGCACATGAGGGATGAGAATCGCGCAGAGTCCGGTGTTCTCCCAGGTCGGGACGGGGAAGGCCGCCTGGAGTGCGGCCACGATCCGCTCCTGCCACGCCGAGGGATCTTTGACGTGCGCCCGAACCAGGTCGGCAACCAGCTTGTGCACCGAAAATGCCTGCGAGTCGGAATCGCGCTCGATAAGCGAGAAGCGGGTCAGGGGATCGAGCACCTCGTCGATGGCCAGCGGGTCATCGGCCGCCGCGGAGAGGGCGGGCGCTATGGCTCCGCCAAACTGCTGCGCGCCGGTCACCAGCAAGATGGTCGGAATGGGATCGGGGGCGAGAAAGGAGGCCACCCGCAGCACATCCGCGGAGGCCGGGGCCTTCTCGATCTCCTCCAGGGTGGGCTCGAGCGCCGCCGAGACGGAGAGCTCGCGTCCCGCACTGACGGCCGTTTGCTGATCGAGCAGGCCAAACCTGCGTCTGCGGTAGCTGGCCAGGTAGTCCTCGATGCGGGTGCCGCGATTGACGATATATGCGGCAGCCTGTTCCAGAGCCAGTGGCAGCGCACCCAGTTCATTCACGAGTTCGGTGGCTGCGGCCTTCTCTCCATCGGTCAACTCGCGTTTGCCGAGCCGCTTCTCGAAGAAGCCGAGGCCCGCGTCGCCCGACATGCTTTCGATGGAGACTGCCTGGGCACCCAGCGCGCTCACCTGTTGGGTGCGCGTGGTGAAGAGAACGTGGCCGCGGAGTCTCTGTGGCAGCACGGAGCGGGCCAGCGGAGGATCGAGAGCGTCGTCAAGGATCAGCAGCCAGTTGTCATTTTTTTCCAGCCAGGTGCGCACGGCATCACGCGCATGGATGTCGGCTGTGGTAATGGATAGCAGCTGCATCAGTTCTTCACAGCCGTGCCGCATCTCGTCTTCCGAGCCGGCCGGACAGAAGAGGATCGCCGCATAATCGCCGCGGTTGCGCCAGGCGTATTCGATGGCGAGAGCGGTCTTGCCCATGCCGCCCAGGCCGCAGATCGCCACGGGCGTGCCGTATGGCATCAGCGCACGAATTCGCTTCAGGTCGTCTTCCCGGCCGGCGAACCAGGGATTGCGGGGCGGCAGATTGGAAGGGATGCGGGAGGACGGAGCCCAGGCCTCGAAGAGCGGCCCGGCACCGGCCATACTGGCCATGCGCGCCGCCAAACGGCTATAGGCCTGGATCAGATCCGCCTTGCTGGCACGCTCCGGCTCCCGCACCGCGACTCGTTCCATGTAGGAATACGCGGGAACATAGAAGAGCCGAAGGTCGAGAAACCAGCTCTGTTCCGGGGTCTGCGAGGCGGGAAAATACTCTCCGAACTGATGGTTGAAGCGACCGGCGAACTCGTCGTGCTTGTCCTCTTCCGAGAGCTCCACGCGCGACGGGACAAACAACTGCTGCAGCGGACGCCCTTTGCGGCCTTCACTGACCAGCCTCGGATGAGCGAGGCTGCGCGCCATCATGGCAGAGCCTTCGAGATTTTGCAGGTTGGTGGCCACGAAGCTGATGACGGCATCGGCGAGGTGATGGGTACACACGCCGCCGAGTTCAGTGACACCAGTACGGCTGTCGATCAGAACCACATCCCAGTCCCGCACCAGTTGCTGCCGGAACCATTCGAAAAAGCGCTCTCCGTCTTTCTCGGTGTAGAAGCGGGCCCAGTCGAAACTGAGCACACGCTTGGCGTAGGCGGCAAAGTCGGGTTTCAGCCGGTTTCCAGAAGGCATGATGGAGAGCTTGCCGGGGCTGGCGGGATCGTCATAGATCGGCGCAATGAAGTTCTGCAGCGGCTCGACGGAAAAAGGAAAGTCCGGCAGCCCTCCGGCATGCGGGGCGGCGGCTGGAGGAAGTTTGGGGGCCAGACTCTGCAGTTCCAGGAAGGAGAGGATGAAGTCGATCACGCCCAGGCGGGCGGGGATTTCGGCACTCGGCGTCGCCGAGTTCTTGACATCGAAATAACGTTCGAGGCCGGGCGCCTCCAGATCGAAGTCGATCATCAGCACGCGCAGTCCGCGCGCGTAAAAGACCTCGGCGACATTGGCGAGTGCCATCGACCGGCCCACGCCGCCTTTGAACGAGTAAAACGTGAAGATCATCGGTCAGTGGCCGAAGTTGTTAATATGCGGGCGAAGACTGCCCTTTTGGGCGGCGGCGACCGCAGGCGCGACATCACGGAGGCGGTTGCGCATCCACTTGCGGAAGGCCAGAGGCTGCATGACCGTTTCGCACTTCTCGTCGAGGTCGATGTTGGCGCGCTGGAAGAACTCGCAGCTGAGCCATTCGCGCAGCAGGAACCCGACTTTGGTCAACACGCTGTCGAGGGTCTGGTGCGGGAGAATGCGGACGACCATGGACATGGGCGAAACATCGAGGCTGGAGGCACGAAACGCCGCCTGCAGCTGGGGATGCCAGGCGGAGACGGCGTCCATGACCACCAGGCAGCCGCCGGCGCGCAGATCCAGGAGTTTTTGGCGGTGAGTCTGCTGGGACAGATCGCGAATCTCGACGAAGGAGGCCCGGAGGGGCGTTTTGGAAGCCTGGCTGAGCAACTGAAGTTCGTTGCGGATCAGCGAAGAGATGCTGCCCTCACCCACGAATGGCTCCCAGTCCTCCGCCTTGTCCCCATAATGGCGGAGCCAATTCGGCGGCAGATCGGGGCGGATGGAGCTGAAATTCTGCTGCCACTCCGGAGGCAGGCCGGTGAAGACGCGTCCCGAGTCCAAATCTTCGGCATCGGCGCGGCTCATGGCCACCACGACCACCTGCACCGGAATGGAAGGAATCGCGTCGCGGACTCGCTTGAGGATCTGGGCGGCGTCTCCGATGCGGATTCTGTAGATCGCCTCCTCCTCCAGGAGCGCGTTGCTGTAGGTCCCGTCGGCCATAGACTCTACCAGAGGCGTGATGTCGTCACCATCAGCCAGCCTACTCAGCAGCCTGGAGAGCAGAGAGAACATCATCCGCAACACCTCCGGTGGCAGAGCGACCGGCTCGGCGTCGAGCACCATGCGCAGGTAGTCGGCGAAGGGCTTGAGATAGCGGCGCTGTGCCGGATCGGCGATACGCGAGGCAAGGTCTGCGCGCAGCTGGTCAAAGGTGCTGCGCAACGCTCCGCGCTCCTCTTCCAGATCCTTCTGTACATTCGAGGGCTCAAGCTCGTAGTTCGCACGGTTGCGAATGTCGCGGTAGTTATACGAAAGCAGTTCGGCGGGGATGGACGTATCGTCGAGCCGGAGGGGAACGATCCGCTTCTGAAAACGGAGCGCCGTCCGCCATTCTTCTTCGACATTTTTCGAGGCGATCGCCTCCGCGGTGACAAACAGGAGGACTACGTCGACGTTGCGAATCGTGTCCTCGATCACCTGGCGCCACGGCGTGCCTCCGCCCAGGTCGTCGATGTCGCGCCAGACGGAGTAACCGGCATTCTGCAGAGCGCGCTGGAAGAAGTCGCAGGCCGTCGTACCGTCATTCCGCGCGTAAGACAGAAATACGCGGGCTCTCATGTTATTGCACGCCTCGAGCGCCTATTCTACCCTCGAAGCCCAAATTTTAGAGAGGTATTTCTGCAGGCGATCAGGGCCTGACGGCTCGGGCAGAACCGCGTTTGCCCGAGCCCTGCAGCGAGCCTAGTCCCATCCCCCGCCCAGCGCGCCATAGAGCTGCACGAGGGAAAGAGCTTCGTTTTCCTGGGTGGTGACGAGGTTCAGCTGCGCAGAAAACAGGTTGCTGTCGGTGGTGAGAACTTCCAGATAGCTGGTCGCTCCTCCCTGATAGCGGACACGGGCCAGACGCGTTGCATCCCGGGCTGCGTCCACCAGCTTTGCCTGTTCTTCCCGCGCAGCGCGCTCTTTGTTTACGGCGATCAGCGCGTTGGAGACATCGCGGAAGGCTCCGGCGATGGTCTTCTGGTAATTGATCACCAGCTCCTTCTTCTGCTGCTCGGAAAGCTGCAGCTGGCCGCGCAGTTTGCCGCCTTCGAAGAGCGGTTGGGTCAGTGTGCCGATGCCGTAGATCAGCTTGCCGCTGGGGTCGAAGAGGTTGCCCCAGGAGTCGCCGCCGACGCCGCCGGCGCCGCTGATGGCAAGCTGCGGGAAGAACTGCGCGCGCGCCACGCCAATCTGCGCGTTGGCCGCGACCAGCTGCTGTTCGGCCTCCAGAATGTCCGGCCGCCGTTCCATCAGGCGCGATGGAAGTCCGACCGGCAAATCCTGCGGTGGGGGATTCAGCGCGTTCGGATCCGTGTGTTCGACAGGGCCGGGATTCTGGCCGAGCAGAAGGCGCAGCGCATTCTCTTCCTGCTGGATCTGCTGCTCCAGCTGGGGAATCTGCGCTGACGCGGTAAAGCGCAGCTCCTCAGCCTCGCGCAGATCGGACAGCGGAACCGAGCCACCTTCTTCCAGCCGGCGCGTCAGGTCGACGGATTCCTGACGGGTTTTGAGGGTTTCCCGGGCAATGGCCAGCTGCTGATCGAGAGCGCGGAGCTGGATGTAATCCATCGCGACCTGCTGCACTACAGTCAGCCGAACCGCGCGCTGCGCCCATGTCTGGGCCAGCAACTGCGCCCGCGCGGCTTCTGTTTGCCGGCGATACAAACCCCAGAAGTCGGGCGTCCAGGCAGCTGACAAATTAAAGCTGCCCGCGGAAATGGTGCCGCTGGGAATGCCGCTCCCCAGAGAACTGGGCAGGTCGGCACCGATGCCGCTGCCGCCGACTGAGACCGTGGGAAACTCCTGTGATCGGGTGATGCGCAGTTGCGCCTGCTGCTCCAGAACGCGCTGCGCGGCGATGCGCACATCGAAGTCGTTGGCCAGCGCGGTACTGATGAGCTGCTGCAATTCGGGCTCATGAAACACCTGCGCCCATTTCCGATCGCCTAACGAATCGGCGTTCGCGCCGGAGACAGGGCTGTCATCGGCGCCGCGAAACGCGGGCGG
Organism: uncultured Acidobacteriota bacterium; assembly: GCA_963825195.1. Classification (GTDB taxonomy): domain Bacteria; phylum Acidobacteriota; class Terriglobia; order Terriglobales; family Acidobacteriaceae; genus Palsa-343. The sequence goes on along the minus strand of CAWGSD010000001.1, from coordinate 199,699 downwards.
AGCAGGAACCGCAGGGCGGCTGTACTTCGGCCCCACCGTGCAGCCGATAAGGAAGACAAGAGCCACTCCGCCAATCAGCAGCGCACCTTTTACAAAAGCGGATCGCCTTACAACACCGCATTGAGTCTTCATGCTTCTCCTCCCTCGGTCTGAGCTGAAGGGGGTGGACCATGGCGATCAATTGGCGCATGGGTTGAATCCATGCTGGTGCCCTTGCCGCCGCGGACAAAGCGGTGAGAGAGATACTCGACGACGGAGAAAGTCACGGGCACCATCAGGATGCCGATGAGCGTCGCCAGCACCATACCGCCGATAACCACGGTGCCCAGGATGCGGCGCGAGGCGGCCCCGGAACCGGTGGCCGTCCACAGCGGCAGGCAACCGAAGATGAAGGCCAGCGCGGTCATGACGATGGGGCGGAAGCGCAGACGCGCTGCGCCGAGCGCGGACTCCGCAATACTCTGCCCCTTGCGGTAATTCACCACCGCGAATTCGACGATCAGAATGGCGTTCTTCGCGGAAAGACCGATGAGCATAACGAGGCCGATGGTCGCGAAGATGTCGTTCTCGAGCGAGCGCATGGTGAGCGCGAGATACGCACCCAGAATCGCGACCGGGGTGCTGAGCAGAACGCTGAAGGGCAGAGTCCAGCTCTCATACAGTGCGGCGAGGATCAGGAAAACGAACAGCACGGAGAGGCCGAAGACCGCCCACGCGGGAACGCCCTCCGCTGCGCGCTGCTCCTGATAGCTCATGCCCGAGTAGGAGAAGCCCATGCCCGGCGGCATGGTCTGGCGAAAGACATCTTCCAGGGCTTCCCGCACCTGTCCCGAACTGTAACCGGGTGCGCCGCTGATGTTGATCTGCGCCGCATTGTATTCGTTAAAGCGCAAAACAAACTCCGGCCCGGTGATGCGCTTTACATGGACCAGCGAACCCAGCGGCACCTGGCTGCCGTTCGCGCTGCGCACATAGAACTGATCGATGTTCTGGATGTTGGTTCGGGTATCGCCCTCCGCCTCGACAAAGGTCTGCCACTGGCGTCCGAAGCGGTTGAAGTAGTTCACCAGGTACCCGCCCATAAAGGTCTGCAGCGTGGTGTAGATCGAGCTGAGATCCACTTGTTGCTGCGAGGCCTTTTCCTGATCCACGTCGGCGTAGAGCTGGGGAACTGCGGGCAAATAGGAAGGCACAGCCGCAGCGATTTCCTTGCGTTTGGAGACCGCGCCGAGGAACCCAAACACATTCTTCGCAAGGAACGTCGGATCGTCGTTGCCGGAGCGGTCCTGGAGGATCATGGTGACGCCGCCGGAGGTGCCAATTCCGGGAATAGCGGGCGGCGGGAACGAGAATGCCAGCCCATCACTCACGCCCATGAGCTTGCGCTGCACGTTCGCCTGAATCGCCTGAATCTGCTCCTGGCGGGATTTTCGCACGTCCCACGGCTTGAGCGAGACAAAGAAGAACGCGGTATTGGTGCTCTGCGTTTGGGTGAGCAGGCTGAAGCCGTTCACACCGACCACACCGCGGATGCCGGGAGTTTGCAGCAGCGCGCTGGTGACGCGCTGGGCGGCATCATCGGTCCGCTGCAGCGAGGCTGCATCCGGCAATTGCATGGCGACGAAGAGATAGCCCTGGTCTTCCTGCGGCAGGAAGCCGGTGGGCAGGCGGCCGCCAAGAAAGACCGCGGCCACCGCAATCAGCCCCAGTACCAGCATGGTGATCGCGGACTTGTGGATGAGGACGCCCGACGTGGAAACGTATTTGTCCGTCGTCCGATAAAAGACGCGATTGAACCAGTCAAAGAAGAATTGCAGAGGACCGCGACGGCGCGTCCGGGTCTTCGGTTTCAGCAGCAGTGCCGCCAGTGCGGGGCTGAGCGTTAATGCGTTGAAGGCCGAGATGAGGACCGAAATCGCGATGGTGATGGCGAACTGCTGATAGAGCCGCCCGGTAATTCCAGGAATCGCCGCAGTGGGGATGAAGACGGCGGCCAGAATGAGCGCGATGGCCACCACCGGGCCGCCGACCTCTTCCATGGCGCGCACCGAAGCATCGCGCGGGTTCATCCCCTCATCGATGTGGTGCTCGACGGCTTCCACCACGATAATGGCGTCGTCGACCACCAGGCCGATGGCCAGCACCAGGCCGAAGAGCGACAGCGTGTTGATGGAGAAGCCCAGCAGCGGAAAGATGATGAAAGTGCCGATCAGCGACACCGGCACGGCCATCAGCGGGATCAGCGTGGCACGCCAGCCCTGCAGGAAGAGGAAGACGACCAGGATAACCAGCAGCAGCGCGATGCCCAGCGTGACCACGATATCGTGAATGCCCGCGGTCACCGCCTTAGTCGTATCCAGTGGAATGTCGTAGCGCATGCCTGCAGGAAAGGTCGCCGACAGTTGCTGCAGGCGTTTGGTAACAGCACGCGCTGTTTCGACAGCGTTCGAGCCAGGCAGCTGATAAACAGCCATCATGCCCGCGGGGGCGTTATTGTAGCGGGCGGTCAGGTTGTAGGTCTGCGTACCGAGTTCCACGCGCGCCACATCGCGCAGGTGGAGCACCGAGCCGTCAGGATTGGCGCGAATGATGATGTTGCCGAACTCCTGCGGCGTGACCAAGCGCCCCTGGGTGCGCACCGTATAGGTAAACTGCTGTCCATTGGGCACCGGCTCGCCGCCGATCTGGCCAGCCGGATTCACATTGTTTTGTACCTGAATCGCGTTGATAACATCGGTCGCCGTAACACCGAGCTTGGCGAGTTGATCGGGCCGCACCCAGACACGCAGTGCGTACTGCCCGCCGAACACCTGAATGCGAGCGACGCCGGGCACGCGGGTCAGCTCGTCCTGGAGGTTGATGATGGCGTAATTGGTCAGGAAATTAACGTCGTACTTACGGTCCGGCGAAGACAACCCGATCAGCATCAGCGGCGAGGTCAGCGACTTCTGCACCACCACGCCGGCGGTGTTCACCTGCGCTGGCAGCTGCGACTGCGCCTGCGATACGCGCAGCTGCGCCAGCACCTGATCAGTGTCGGGATTGGTCTTGACGTCAAAATCCGTGTAGACGGTGGCCTGCCCGTTGTTGGCGTTGACCGAATACATGTAGAGCATGTTGTCGACGCCATTCATCTGCTGCTCGATGGGCGTAGACACAGCCTGGGTCAGAGTGTGCGCATCGGCGCCGGGATAGGTGGCCTGCACCATGATTTCCGGCGGCACGATGTCGGGATACTGCGACGTAGGCAGCGTCAGCATCGAAACCGTGCCGATGATCACGGTGAGAATCGCGATAACGATCGCGACGATCGGACGGCGGATGAAAAATTTCGACACCGGTTACCTCCCGCTCTCTGGCTGCGCAGACGCAACTTCATGCGGGCTGACCGGCGCGCCCTCGCGCAGCTTCTGCAGGTTGTCGGTAATCACGCGCTCGCCCGGCTTGAGGCCGCTGTTCACTACCCAGTCGCTGCCATGCTCCGGCCCCAGCGTGACGTTCACAACATGCACGTGGTTATCTAGCCCGGCCAGGTACACCTGCTGGATGCCCTGGAACTCCTGTACCGCGGCCTGGGGAACCAGCAGTGCATCAGAGCGAACTTCCGTCTCGGCGGTCACGCGCCCGAATTGTCCAGGCCGGAGAATGTTCCCCGGGTTCGGAAAGGATGCGGCAATGCGAATGGCACCGGTTTGCTGGTTCATCTGGCGATCGACGAACACGATATGGCCTTTGTGGGGATAGGGCGTTCCATCGGCCAGGGTGAGAGTGAGGGGCAGGTCCGCGCGCCCGCTCAGCAGATCGCCGCCCGACTGTTTGGCCCGTGCCACCAGCGCGAGATACTCGGCGTCACTGATGGAGAAATAGACCTTCACGGGATCGAGCTGCGAGACTGAAGTGAGCACTGACTGCTGCGTCACCAGATTGCCAACCTGGGTGGTAGCCTGGCCGGCAACGCCGCCGATCAGCGAGCGCACCTGGGTGAATCCGAGATTCAGTTTGGCAGTGGTCAACGCAGCCTGCGCCGCACTCACAGCGGCAACCGCCGCGGCCACCGAGGCATCGGCCTGCGCCGCCTGCTGCTTGTCGTTATCCAGCTGGCTTTGGGCGATGGCACGCGCCTGGGCAAGAGGTGTATCCCGCTTCAGGTTGATCTGCGCCAGGCCCTGCTGAGCTTTGGCCTGCTCCAGCTGTCCCTGCGCCTGCTGGACCTGGGCCGCTGCCTGATCGACCACCGCCTGAAAAGGACGCGGATCGATCTGGAAGAGGACCTGATCTTTGGCGACCGGGGAGCCTTCGCGATACGTTTGGCGGATCAGATACCCGCTGACCTGGGGCTGTATCTGGGCATTCACATAGCCGTCCAATGTGCCCACCCAACTGCCCGTGAGGGGCACGTTGGCCTGACGCACCTGCACGACGGAGACGGGAATCGCCATGGGTGCGGCGGGCGTGGTCCGTGCTTCGCTGGTGGAGCATCCTGCCAGCAGGGACACGAGCGCGCCGCCTACAAGGGTGGGGAGCCATAGTGCCAGGGATCGCAGCCTGATCCCGACGCTTCGAGGGTTGCTGGAATTCTGCGTCATGCGTTCTCCTGGAAAATTGCTGATTTGTAACATGCCGTTTGCACGGAAAAATACATGGCTGTATATTTCTGATCAGAGTTGTGAAGGGATCGTTCGGATTCAGGAAGTTTTCTGTTCCGGCGAAATTTGCTGTTGAAATCCACGCCACATAAGCAGGAACGAGCGCTCGCCACGCGCAGAGACCTGATCGAGGCCGCGCGGACAATCTTTGCGCGGGACGGTTATGAATCGGCGAGGGTGGAAGACATCGCCGCTGCCGCAAAGAAAACGCGCGGTGCGTTTTACGCCAATTTCCACGATAAGGAAGACGTTTTCTTCGCCATCTTTGAAGCAGACCTGCTGCGCGAAGAAGGGAAGATCCAGGCCGCCCTCGCCGCCGCCCCGAGCGAAGAGGAAAAGGTGAACAGGCTGGCCGATCATCTTGCGGAAATCCTCGATGATCGGCAGCGACTCCTGCTGATTCTCGAATTCAAGATGTACGTAATCCGGCATCCGCAAAAACGGAGACGTCTGAATCAGTTGTACTCGGAAATGTGCCTGCGCTGCGGGATGACCAAGATCAGCAGCCTGATGCCGGAGCTGGGCGAAGAGGACCTGGAGGAAAGGCGCCGCCTGACCACTGAAATCGGCGCGGCCATGGACGGCCTTGCTCTGAACGCCCTGTTCAGCCCGGAAAGCATTACGCCCCGGCAGCACAGGCGCTATCTGCGGATTGCCGTGCAGGAGGCTATGCGGGCCGTCGCGTCCATGGGTGCGCCCGGAGCGCAGCCACAGCCTCACGGCGTGAAACACCACGGATCTGACCGGATAGCCGGCTGAACCACGTTTGACAGTGCCAATTCCCCAAGCGTAGCGTCCTCCGAAGAGTTGTACGTCAGCCCGACTTATCCGGGGGGCGCCAATGAAGTATCTGGACGAATATCGCGACGGCGACATCGCGGCGAAGCTAGTGGAGCGCATTCGCCGCGTGCAGACGAAACCCTGGGTCATCATGGAGGTCTGTGGCGGCCAGACCCATTCCATCGTCAAAAACGGCATCGACCATCTGCTGCCGAAGGGTGTGGAGCTGGTGCATGGGCCGGGGTGTCCGGTCTGCGTCACGCCGCTGGAGATGATCGACAAGGCCCACGCCATTGCCAGGCGGCCGGATGTGATCTTCTGCTCGTTCGGCGACATGCTGCGGGTGCCAGGATCGAATGGCGACCTGTTCAGCATCAAGTCGCAGGGCGGCGATGTGCGCGTGGTCTATTCACCGCTCGATTGCCTGAAGATTGCGCGTGCGAATCCCGACAAGGAGGTCGTGTTCTTCGCGATTGGGTTCGAGACGACCGCTCCCGCGAACGCCATGCTGGCCTGGCAGGCGCGGCAGGGGGAGATGAAAAATGTTTCGCTGCTGGTCTCGCATGTGCTGGTGCCGCCGGCCATTGAAGCAATTTTGAGTTCGCCGGAAAATCGCGTGCAGGGGTTTTTGGGCCCGGGCCATGTGTGCGCGGTGGTTGGCTACGCGGAATACGAGCCGTTGGCGGCGCACTTCCATGTGCCCATCGTCGTGACCGGCTTCGAGCCGCTGGACATTCTGGAAGGCGTGCTGATGGTGATCGAACAGCTGGAGGCCGGCCGCGGAAGAGTGGAAAATCAGTACTCGCGGGTCCTGGCGCGGGGCGGCAACCGCCCGGCGCAGGAGCTGATCGCCAAGGTCTTCGAGGTAAGCGACCGCAAGTGGCGCGGCGTGGGCACCATTCCGCAAAGCGGCTTTCGGTTGCGCGATGAGTTCCGCGACTTCGATGCCGAGGTTCGCTTCAGCGTCGAGGCCATCGACACCATGGAGCCGGCCATCTGCATCTCCGGGCTGATCCTGCAGGGAATCAAAAAGCCGCATGACTGTCCGGCCTTTGGAACGGAGTGCACGCCGCAGCATCCGCTGGGGGCGACTATGGTCTCTGCCGAAGGGGCCTGCGCGGCCTACTACGCCTACGGGCGACACCTGAAGGAAACCGATCTGGTCGCCATCGGCGATGCACCGGGCTGACCCCTACCGGCCAGCCTGACACACGAGTGTCTTTTCCACAGGGCTGGACATCCCGGCGGCCGGAAAGCCCCATCCATCATCGGCTGGGAATCTTCCCGCCTTCTCAACCCAATCAGCGCGACGACGTTCCGCTGCCCCCTCCGTAAGCGACGGTACACCGCGCCTCCTGATGAGTCTCTGAACCCGGGATGTCCGCGAAACTCAGGACGGGAGGAGCAGTATGGTCTCCGAGTCGGGATCTCCGCAGAGCGTCTCAGCAACAGCCCCCTCTGATATTCATATCCTCTGGATCACCGCCGGCCTCAGCTGCGATGGTGATTCTGTCTCGGTGACGGCTGCCGAGCAACCCAGCATCGAGGACGTCCTTCTCGGTGCCATTCCCGGTCTCCCCAAAGTGCACCTGCACAATCCTGTGCTGGCCTGGGAGGTCGGCGACGAGTTCATGCAATTCTTTTATGAAGCGGAAAAGGGCCGCCTGGAGCCGTTCGTTCTTGTGGTCGAAGGATCGATCCCCAACGAACGCATCAAGAAAGAAGGCTATTGGGCGGCGATGGGCACCGACCCGCAGAGCGGGCAGCCGATCACCACCTGCGAATGGATCGACCGGCTCACGCCCAAAGCGCTGGCGGTCGTGGCCATCGGCACCTGCGCCACCTACGGCGGCATTCATGCTATGGCCGGTAATCCGACCGGCTGCATGGGGCTGGCTGACTATCTGGGATGGAACTGGCGCTCGAAGGCGGGACTGCCTGTGGTGAATGTGCCTGGATGCCCGGTGCAGCCCGACAACTTCACAGAGACGCTGCTCTACCTGCTGTATCAGGTGGCTGGTCTCGCGCCGATGATCCCGCTCGACGATCAACTGCGTCCCACCTGGCTCTTCGGCAAAACCGTTCATGAAGGCTGCGACCGCGCCGGCTACTACGAGCAGGGCGATTTCGCGCTGGAATACGGTTCGCCGAAGTGTCTGGTGAAGGTGGGCTGCTGGGGCCCGGTAGTGAACTGCAATGTGACCAAGCGCGGCTGGATGCGCGGCATCGGCGGCTGCCCCAACGTGGGCGGCATCTGCATCGGCTGCACCATGCCCGGCTTCCCCGACAAGTTCATGCCCTTCATGGATGAGCCACCCGGCGCTCTCGTCTCCACCGCGGCCTCCGGCGCGTACGGGAAGATGATTCGCGGCCTGCGCGAGATCACCAACCGAACGGTCAACAAAGAGCCGAAGTGGCGCCACCGCGGGGACCACCTCACGACCGGCTATAAACGGGCGTAGTGGTTCGCCCGCCCTTCAACCTGCGCGCAGCACAGTGAGGAGAATTTCATGGCAACAACATTACTTCCTCAGACAGAAGCCTCGAAAAACCGGCGCAACCTGGTTGAGATGAACTGGGACCCTATCACGCGCATCGTCGGCAGCCTGGGCATCTTCACCAAAATCGATTTCGAGAACCGTGAAGTCGTCGAATGCTACAGCACATCGTCCATCTTCCGCGGCTATTCGATCTTCATGAAGGGCAAAGATCCCCGCGACTCGCACTTCATCACCAGCCGGATCTGCGGCATCTGCGGCGACAATCATGCCACCTGCGCCTGCTATGCGCAGAACATGGCATTCGGCGTCCGACCGCCGGCCACCGGGGAGTGGCTGATCAATCTGGGAGAGGCCGCGGAGTACATGTTCGACCACTGCCTCTATCAGGACAACCTGGTCGGCGTGGATTTCTGCGAAAACATGGTAAAGGAAACCAACCCCGGCGTCTGGGAGAAGGCGCAGCATGCCGCCGCGCCTAATGGTGACAAGCACGGTTACAGAACCATCGGCGAAATCATGACGGCGCTCAACCCGTTCACCGGCGAGTTCTACCGGGAGACGCTGCAGATGAGCCGCATGACCCGCGAGATGTTCTGCCTGATGGAGGGGCGGCACGTGCATCCCTCCACGTTGTATCCGGGCGGTATCGGAACGCCGGCAACCATCCAGGTGCTGAACGACTTTGCGGTGCGGCTCGCGAAGTATGCGGAGTTTATGAAGCGGGTTGTGCCGCTGCACGACGATCTCTTTGACTTCTTCTACGACGCGCTGCCTGGATACGAAAAGGTCGGATACCGGCGCACGCTGCTCGGCTGCTGGGGATCATTCAATGATCCCGCGAGCTGCGATTACACCTACGAGAGGATGGCAGACTGGGGACGTAAGATGTTCGTCACGCCCGGAGTGGTCGTCGACGGACAGCTGGCCACCACCAGCCTCGTGGACATCAATCTCGGCATCCGCATTCTGCTTGGCAGCTCCTACTACGATTCGTGGGAGAGCTCCGGAGACTTTCGTGAGCCGCGATCCGCTGGGCAATCCTGTCGACCGTAACCATCCGTGGAATCAGAGCACCATGCCGCGGCCGCAGAAGCGCGACTTCGGCGACAAGTACACCTGGGTGATGTCGCCACGCTGGCACGACAAACGCACAGGAGACTTCCTCCCCCTCGACACCGGCGGCGGCCCTATCGCTCGTTTGTGGTCCACTGCGCTGGCGGGCCTGGTGAACATCGGTTTCGTGGAAGCCAGCGGCAGCAGCGTGAAGATTCGTCTGCCCAAAACGGCGTTGAAGCCTGAGGTCGAGTTCGAGTGGAAGATCCCGAAGTGGTCGAACGCCATCGAGCGCGACCGCGCGCGGACCTACTTTCAGGCCTACGCGGCGGCATGCGCCTATCACTTCTACGAGCAGGCGATGAAGGAAGTGCTCGCCGGCAATACCCGGACCTGGAGCGAGTTCACAGTGCCGGAAGAGGCGATCGGCTGCGGCTTCCACGAGGCGGTGCGCGGCGTGCTGTCGCATCATGTGGTGATCCGTGAAGGCAAAATCGCGAATTATCACCCCTATCCGCCGACGCCGTGGAACGCCAGCCCGCGCGACATCTACGGAACACCAGGGCCCTACGAAGACGCGGTGCAGAATACGCCGATCTTCGAGGAGAACCCACCGGACAAGTTCAAGGGCATCGACATCATGCGCGCGGTGCGCAGCTTCGATCCCTGCCTGCCCTGCGGAGTGCATATGTATCAGGGGGACACCAAGCTGCTGGAGGCGCGGCACGTTCCCATGTTCGGCGCGCAGGAGAACAAATAATGGCGGCGCGGGAATTCTCGCGCCGCAGCGAGCGCATCGAGGAACTCATCACGCGGATCGAAGGCAGCGGCGATCCGGCGATGCGCGCAGTCGCCTCGGAGCTGCTGCAGGCGGTCATCGAACTGCACGGCGTGGCGCTCGAACGCATTCTGGAGAGCTTCGTCGAGCTGCCCGGCGGCCAGGAGACGCTCGATCAACTGGTAGAGGACGAGCTGGTCTCAGGCGTGCTGTCGCTGCACGGCATTCATCCCGAGCCGCTGGAGACGCGGGTGCTGACTGCGCTCGAAGAGGCGCGGTCCTATCTCCGCTCGCACGGCGGCGACGTCGAGCTGGCAGAGATTGCCGACGGCACCGTGCGTTTGCGGCTGCACGGCGCCTGCGGTCACTGCTCCGGCTCAGCACAAACGATGAAAAGCACGGTCGAGGCGGCGATTTATCGCGTCGCCCCTGAGGTTCAATCGATCATCACCGACGAGGTGCCCGCTGCGCCGCACGGCGATCTCGTTACACTCCAGTTGAGCTGAGGAGAGAGGAACCATGGCACGTCAGCATACGACCCCGGATAAGCCGTCCCATACGCCGGGCACGCACAAAGGCGAAGAATGGTCGCGTGATCACAAAGAACCGGGCCGTGAAGGGAATCAAGGTCACGGCTCGCTACTCGACCGGCATCAATGCGAAGGATCGCGAGCCTATCGACCCGCGTATGCCGCATCTGCCGCCGGCGTGAGGACGCAGCATGAATGGAACGAACGGAACGGACGCGGAGGCAGCGGGGGCAGGCACCGCGCCGCGCGAGGGGCTTGCCGCTCTGCGCCGATTCACGCGTGCTCAACCCGCAGTGGAGCGGTGCGAGTTATGCGGACTCGGGCTTGATGCCGAACATCCGCACCTGCTGGAGCGGCAATCGCGGAGGGTGCGCTTGCGCCTGCCGGGCCTGCGCTCTGCTCTTCTGCGGACAGGAGGGTGGCCGTTATCTGCGCATTGCCGCGCGCGTGTCCGGCTCCTGACGCGACTTCGCCTTTACCGATGCCGAGTGGGACGACATGATGATCCCCATCGGGCTGGCCTTCTTTGTCCGCGCGACGAGGGCAGACGGCCTATTGCGCTCTATCCCGGTCCCGCCGGGGTTGTAGAATCGCTGATCCCGATGAATCAGTGGAGCGACCGCATCGACCAGCATCCGCGTGCTGCGTACGATGGAGCCGGAAGTCGAGGCGCTGCTGGTGAACCGGATCGGTGCCGAGCATACCCACTTTCTGGTTCCGGTGGATGCGTGCTTTCGTCTGACCGGTCTGATTCGCATGAACTGGCGCGGCCTTTCGGGCGGCCCGGATGTGTGGGGCGCAGTAGCCCGCTTTTTCGAGGAGCTGCGGGAAAGGGCGGCGGGGAGAGCGCAGGTGCAGTGTGCCTGATCTGACTTTTCGCGCCGGCGACGTCGCGGCCATGCCGACAGCGGCGGTTCCCTCAATCGCTGTGCAGCTTGGAGATCGTCAATGCCAAAGTCGGAGAGAGCATCCGCTCCATCGGGCTGAACTGCCAGGTCCGCATCCAGCCGCTCGGGCGCGTCGTACAGCGACCTCGAAGAAGCGCGGCTGCTCGATCTCTTCGGCGAGCGGGAGCGATGGACGCGTACCATGACGCCGCTGGTATGGACCCACCTTTCACTCAACGTTCCGGCGTTTACCGCACAGACAACGGTGGAGTTGCCGCTGCCCTGCACCCTCGATTTCGATGTCGCTGCGACGAAGTATTTCTACGGGCTGGAAGCCGGGCACATCAGCGTCTCGGCCGTGTTCAGCGGAACCGTCTTCTACACCAATGAAAGCGGCGCTTTGCAGATCGCACAAATCCCCTGGGATCGCGAAGCGCGCTTCTCGGTGCCGGTGCAGGTCTGGCAGGATGCAATCGCTGCGCACTATGGCGACACCGTCTGGCTGCGGCTGCCCAGGGAAAGCTTCGACCGGCTGTACCGGTTCAGGATGGCACACGGCATCATGGGATGGGACCGTCTGCTGAATCAGTTGCTGAATGACGCCGAGCGCGCCGAACTCAGCGAAGGCCCGGTCGTGATCACGGGGGCGGCACGATGAACTTCGCTCCGCTGGAAAGAATTGCCGATGCCGTGCTCTACGAGGGCTACATCCTCTACCCCTACCGGCCTTCGGCGCTGAAGAACCGGCAGCGATGGAATTTTGGCACCCTCTACCCGCGTGCCTTCGCCGAGCGCCAGTCGCCGCGAGAGACCTGCTCGTTCCGGGCCGAGGTGCTCATCGCCGGAACCGCCAACAGCCAAGTCAGCGCGTGTGTTCGATTCCTGCAGCTTCTTCCTGCGGTCGGCGACACCTCCGAAGCGTGGAGTCAGGGGGTTTCCCGCTCAGCGACGGTGGAGCAGGTACGCCTGCAGGAGATGCTCGGCGAGGTGAGCCGTGATCTGGCTTTCGCTCCATCAGCCGATGAGTTGCCGGCCGGCACAGACCTGACGGGAGTTCCGTCTTTGGCTGGCCGCCTCACGCTGCGGGCGGAGTCGCTGCGCGAGGGGCTCTGGCAGCTGCGGGCGATCTTCTCCAACGAAACGCAGCTGCCGGATGCCGAGCGGCCCACACCAGGAACCGCGCAGACCCGGGCCCATGTCTCCGCGCATCTGCTGCTGGGGATCGAGGAGGGTGCGTTTGTCTCGCTGCTCGATCCTGGGCCTGAATTTCAGGCAGCGGCCACGGCCTGCAGCAATCAAGGAATCTTTCCGGTGCTGGCAGGCGAGGCGGGTGATCGCTCGCGCATGCTGTGCTCTCCGATCATCCTCTACGACTATCCGCAGATTGCACCGGAGAGTTCCGGCGACTTCTTCGACGGCACAGAGATGGATGAGATGCTGGCGCTGCGCGTGCTGACCCTGACCGATGAGGAGAAGGAAGAGATGCGCATCAGCGACCCACATGCGGCTAACATTCTGGCGCGCACCGAAGCGCTCCCCGGCGAACACATGCTGAAGCTGCATGGCGCGGTGCGCGGGATGCGGCCGGTCTCGCCGGCGCAGCAGCCGGAAGAAGTCGATGGACGCATCGAGCCGTGGAACCCCTTCGACGAGAGCCCTCCTCTCGAATTGGTGCACGTCTCTGGAATCGACGTGCGCTGCGGCAACCGGGTTCGGCTGTGGCCGGGGAAGAAGGCCGACATCCTCGATATGGCGATGAACGGTAAGGTGGCCATCATCGAGGCCATCGAGCAGGATCTCGAGGGCAACGTGCAGTTCGCCGTGGTGCTCGAAGACGATCCGGGTAAAGACATGGGCCTGCTGCGGCAGGCCGGCCATCGCTTCTTCTTTACTCCGGAGGAGATTGAGCCTCTGCGCATTGAGGTTTCATGAGCGAAGCGCTGAACGAGACCGTGAACGATGGAAGGAACGAGCCGATTCTCGTCGCCTGCGTCGGTAATATTTTTCTCGGCGACGACGGCTTCGGTTTTGAAGTAGCACGGGCTCTTGCTGCCTGCCCGCTGCCGCCCGAGGTTGAAGTGCGGGACTACGGCATTCGCGGACTCGATCTCGTCTACGCGCTGCTTCGGCCATGGAAAGCGGTTGTGCTGGTGGATGCGATCGCGCGCGGCGGCGACCCGGGCACGCTGTATCTGCTGCAGCCGTCGGAGATCGAGTGTGAGGCCGCCGAGGCGGCTCCCGATGCGCACGCGATGGACCCCGTCCGCATGCTGGCAACCGCTCGCTCGATGGGAAAGATCAGCGCGGCGGTTTACATCCTTGGGTGTGAACCTCAGGACTGGGGCGAGGAGCTAGAGGGCCGCATCGGGCTTTCGGCACCGGTAGCGGCGGCCATTCCCCAAGCGGTTTCGATGATTCGCGAAATTACACAAAAACTGATGACCGCGGCAGACGTGGAACACGCCGCATAACTGGAGGATAGTCATGAGAATCCTGATTTGGATTGCTGCAGGCCTAGCGGCCGGGGCCGTGGCATGGACCATCACGCCTGATCTTCGCCGTTATCTCAAGATGTCCGCGATGTAGTCCAGCCTCAGTCATCTCGCCTGATTACAGCGAGTTCGAAGGACTGCCGTCGAACGAAGCCGAGGCCCTTATAAATGCGGACCGCGGCGTGGTTATACGCAAAACTATGCAGGAACGGCGTCTTGCCGGCCTGAAGAATCTCCTCGATCACGCAGGACATAAGGATGCGCGCGTAGCCACGGCCCCGCGCATCAGGATGCGTACAAACCCCGCTGACCTCGACGAATCCCGGCAGATGCAGCCGCTTGCCGGCCATTGCCAGCAGACGACTCGCTTGCAGGATGCCGAAGAAATTGCCGAGTTCGATGGTGCGCAGGCGAAACGGGCCGGGCTCTGTGAGCCGGGCCAGTTCGACCATCGCCGGGGCATCGTCTGCGGTGAGGCGACGCAGTTCCACCTCCGCTGGCAACGCGGCGGCCACAATTACCGGCTGAGGCGCAATCATCTGATCGATTACGCCGCTGCGCACCAGTGTCCAGCCGCGCGGCGGATGCGGCTCTTCGAGCTGAAAGAGCCCTACTAAGTCTCCGGGGCCGGCGAGCGCGTGTAAGGCTTCGTAACCTGCATCGGTCGGCCCAGGCATTCCGCTGAGCGGGCCGATGTCCTCGGGATAGCGGCGGGCCTTATCGCCGCCCAGCGCGAAGTGCGCATGATCCGTAGTGAGCGCGCTCCAGATGGGATTGTCGAGCAGAAGCGCAGACCGAGCATCGACGAGATCCTGCGGCGGCTGGTGACCGGTTTCGTTCCCGACCTGATCGCGAGTCGGGTCCTCGGCCTGATTGCGTGCCTGGTGGCTGTCTGGCATGGCGGTTGGATGAATCCGCCGGTAGCGGGATTCGAGAATACTCTTCGCCTCGCGAATCGCGCCCAGGTTTTTCACTCTGCGGCTAATTCGGCAGCGACCATATCTGGTCAGGTCGGTTGTGCCCGCAGCTATCGAGCCGCAGAGCCTTTCCACTGGCGTCGAAGCCGCCGGTAAGACACTGATGATCGGCGTCGATCAGATTTCCGGCCAGGGTATAGCTCCACTGCTGAGCCTTGCTGTTGCCGCAGGGCTGCATGGCGGTTTTTCCATTCGCCGCAGCCAGACAGCGGTCTCCTGAGCGGAGGGCGTGGTCACGAGTCACCGTCCAGCTTTCAGCCGCCGTGCCCGTGCAGGCCTCGGCGGCTCTCGCAGCCGAGAGGCAGCGCGTGTAGCCCTCAAAGCCATGGTCGTGTTCTTTGGTATTGGCTGTCAGCGTCACCGTGCCGGTGCGGCTCGGCGACCCGCACCCGGCTCCGGCGTGCACTCGCCAGATCGCTGTATCGTGCGGCGCCACCGTGGCCTGCAAGCCGCCGCTCTTGCCGCTCCACAGATCCCGCCCATCAAGATGACATCCGTTGGCTGCAAAGCCAAGCTCCGAGGGATGCACATCGGCCTGGAAAGGACTTGTTCCCCGGTTCAGTACAGCAACCGCGTAGTCGCCACCGCTCAGCCGCTTGAACAGCAGATCCGTGGTCGCGGTGCGTCGCGCCAGAGTCGCCTCCTGGCCCAGTGCATCCTGATCGATGGCGATGACCGCCTTGTTGCTCAGTGTCTCGATGGACTGCGAACTCAATTTACCCAAATCGGAGCTGAGGATCAGCGGTGCAGACATCATCGACCACAAGGCCAGCTGGCTGCGCGATTCCGCCGCACTCATACCGCTGTCACCGCCGATGATGAAATCGGCATCGTTCCAGTTTCCAGGCTTCTGGAACCGGCCCAGCGGCAGGTTGTAGGCGTAGTTCCACAGAACGCTGCTGAAGCGCTCTCTGCCGGGATTCTTCGGATTGTAAACCTCAACGTCGGTTCCCTCACGCCAGAGTTGGCCGTCGCCGCGCACCCACGCCAGCACCACGTACCAGTCTGGATTGCCCTGAAAATACGCCGGCGCCGATTCAGAGAATACGATGGGCCGGCCCACCGCCTTCAGCGCTGCACTCTGCGAGGCGTAGGCCTTGCGGTAGACACCTTCTTCCGTGCCGCCCGGAGGCACATACAGGTTGCAGCCATCCAGCTTGAGGTAATCGACACCCCAGGAGGCAAACAGCTTCGCATCCTGCAGAAAGTGATCGGGGCCTCCGCCGTTGGGCACGCCGCTGCCCGCATATCTGCCGCAGGTCTCATAGCCCGAATCTTCATAAATCCCGAACTTCAGCCCCAGAGCATGCACCGCGTCGGCCACAGGCTTGATTCCGTGCGGAAACCGGCTCAGATCCGGCTGCAGATTGCCCTGCGCGTCGCGGGTCTTCTGCATCCAGCAATCGTCGATGGTGACAGTGTTATAGCCATGCGCAGCCAGGCCGGTCTTCACCAGAGCGCGGGCGTTGCCGACGATAGTATCGGAACTGATGTTGCATTCATAATGAGCCCAGTCGTTCCAGCCCATGGGAGGCACAGGAGCCAGCGTCTGCGCGCCCACAGCAGGACCGGCAAGCGCCGCGCCCAACAGGCATCCGAGTAACAGGAACTTCCGCGCCGACCGATGCCCGCGCAACTCACCGTCTTTCCACTTAGTCATCCTGACTCCGTTCTCCTCGACTTAATGAGCCATTCTACAGAAGGTACAATCGCGCACGAATACTGCTGACTCGATCCCGGGACTGGGGCGCATCGCGACGCAGGGCCCGGGAACGGCCTTGCGACACGCCCCAACGTTTTAGAACCGGAAGGCGCCCTGAAACGTAATCTGCCGCGGGGTTCCGCGCTCCAGCGAGCTGAAAGTCCCGAGTTGTGAGGTGTAGTCATTGCCGCCCGGGACTGTGATATCGCCGCTGGGAGGCAGGAATTCCGCATGGTTCAGCAGATTGGATATCTCGGTATTGAAGTGAAAGCTGATGCGCTCGGTGATCGGAGTCTCCTTCAGGATGCCGAGGTGCATGATGTAGAGGTGCTGCCCTTCGAGGCTATTCGGCTCAGCATTGCCGAAGGTGCCGTTCTGCGGAATAGCAAATGCCGCCGGATTGAAAGCCTCGAGCCGGCCCCTTCCGCTCGGGAACGAGTAGGGATTGCCGACCTTGTCCGGAAGGCCGCCGAAGGTTCCGGTGTTGGACGGGTCGGAGCCGGAGAACGCGGGCGAATACCAGATGCCCGATCCCAGATAGTTGAGCGAAGTGATCACCCATCCGCCCGCCAATCTGCCGGTTACCCCGGACGGGTGGTTGAGATAGCGCTGATTCTTTCCGAAGGGCAGCGTCCAGGAGGCGCTGATCACTGCATAATGACGCATCGTCGGCCCGTCATTTGCCCAGTTATTCAGCACGTTGGAGGGATCCTGGGTATTCAGATAATTGGCAGTGCTTCTCTGGAAGCTATAGTTTGCGTCGAAAAGCAGGCTGCCGGTGCGGCGTAGGCCCTCGAACTGCAGACTGTCGAATTTCGCACTTCCATTGTAGTAAGTGAGATAGCCCTGGTAGAACTGCGGATAGGGCAGCCGGCTTGACGTAAAGGGCGTGGTGCTCGGCTGGGGCAGGTCGATGTTAACCAGGTAATTCAAACCGGAGCTGCGGGAGCCAAGATAGGAGGCGCGCAGTCCAATCTTATTAATCTCCCTCTCATAGGTGGCATCGTACTGCTGGACCCTTCCCAGGCTCGACTGCCGCGGATATCCATACACGGTCTGGGTGGGAACGACCGCCAGCGAGGTGCTGCCCGGATAAGGATCCGGGAACTGCAGGAGCGGCTGCTGACCGGGAGTGACCACGTTCAGATAGGTCTGCGTGATGGAGAACGGGCCCGTAGACCCTAACTGAGGATTGATCAGCTGAAACGGGTTATAGCTCCCCGGTCCGTTGGCGCCAATCGAACCGGAATCGAGGCGGGCCGTGTAGATTCCATAGCCGCCGCGCAGCACCTGATGCTCGCTCAGGCGGAAGGCGGCGCCCAGGCGCGGGGTGATATTGGTCTTGTCACTGATGGCCTGTACGGAACCTGGAATCACGGTAATGGAGGACGGATACAGCGGGCTGACACTCCCGATACCCGAGGGATCGACAATGACATCGCCGGTTGCCGGGTCCCAGTTGTACATTCGGTGGTCCGGGGCATTGGGAGTGCCATAGTAATCCCAGCGGACTCCGTAATTAAGCGTTAGCCTCGTACTTACCTGGTAGTTATCCTGCGCGAATACGCCCCAGTCCCCGACATATTGGTCGCGGGTCGGCAGCGGATTGGTGCGGGCGCTTGACTGGGGAATGCCCAGCAGGAAATCGGCATAGGCGTTGCCGGTTACCGATCCGTCAAAGTTGAAGGTGCCATAGTCATTGACGAAGCCATAGGTGTTCTTATACCGCTGCAGGATAAATCCGAACTTCAGAACGTGGCGATTCCGCTGCCAGTCTGCTGAATCGACGATCGTAATCAGCCGGTTATCCATCTTCAGACCGCCGGGAACATCTGCGATGCCGGTCAGGCCGCTGATCGAGATCGAAGGCAGACCCTGGCCGGTCGAGTTGCTGGGGTTCGAGCCGAGCAGACCGATAGCTGTAAGCGCATCCGCGCCATTCGGCGGTGTGATGCCGCGCTCCGCCTGGCCATCATCCATATAGTCAAAGCCCAGGCCGAGACGGAAGTTATTATCCAGAGTCGGCGAGAAGATCTGGGTGTCGCCCATGGCCCACTGCTGCTCTCGGCGCACGCGCGTCCAGATCGCGGTGGGCACGCCATCGTTCAGCACATAGGGAGTCTCGCGCAGAAGCCAGCGGACAAACACCGAGTTGTTCTTCGTCAGGTTATAGTCGACACGCGCCATAGGCCAGTCGCCCTTGTACAGATCGCTGTTGAAGGGAAACTCGAAGGGGTAGTTATCAACCGGCGGAAGGTTGGCGTAACTGCCCGTCGGCACCGGGAAATAGGTACTCTGGATGGCCGAAGCGACTGCACTGATGCGATTGGCGGGAATGGTGTTGTGGGGAAAGGGCTGGCCCGTTTGCGGGTCGGTGATGGTCTGCGTGAACACTCCCTGCCGCCATGCCGGCGTAGGCACGCTGAGGATATAGGGGGTACCCAGAGGTATCCTCTGCGCGAACCACTCCCCATAAAAGAAGGCGCGATTCTTCAGGATCGGGCCGCCGACGCCGATGTTCCACTCATGCTGCAGATAGGGCGTCTTGGGCGGCGGAAAGTATCCCGAAGCATTAAGAACGGAGTCGTAGATCTTGTAACTGGCGACACCATGAAGCCCGTTGCTGCCGCGGTGTGTGATCAGTTCGATGTTCGCGGGCACGGCGCTTTCCGCCGGAGCATTAAAGGTGCTGGCTGACGTTTGCTCGAAAAAATTCGAGTTATCCGTCTGTTCACCTTCGAGATCGTTGGGGATACCGTCGAAGCTCTGAGCTTCCTGGGTCTGCTGTTCCCCGTTCATCACCGGAAAGGTGCCGTAACCGCCCTGCACGCCCGGGGCGGTAGTCAACAGCGAATAGGCGCTGGGATAGATGTCCACCAGCGGAGTCCGATCGTTCTGCGCTGCGCTGAAGGTGGTGGAGATGGTGGCCGACTCAGTATTGATCACCGCGGCTCCGGCTGACACCACAACCGTCTGCGTGGTGGCCGCGCCCACTACCAGCACCGGATCGACGCGGCGAATCTGCCCAGGGTCCAGCACGATGTTCTCGGCCTGAAACGACTTGAAACCTGACGCTTCACAGCGCAGCATGTAGGTGCCAGGCTGCAGCTGGTCGAATTCATAGTCGCCGGCTCCCGACGAGACCGCCTGGCGCAGTACCCGCCCGGTAGAAGGCTCGGTTAGCGTCACTTTGGCTCCGACCACGCTGGCGCCGGTCGCATCGGTAACGGTGCCCCGCAGCGTTGCAGAAACCAATTGCGCCCGGCTGTTGGGTATTGTGATCATGCCGGCTGTTATCAAGGCGATTAACAAACCGGCGCAACAATGCCGGCTGTGAGAACGGTTAGGGGCCCCGGAATATTCTGCAGCAGCTGCTTGTCCAGCTTTGCGTCTCATGATTCCTCTCCGAATTGGGGCGATTTCGTCTTCTTTCGTTTCTCGTTGGATAGCGACTGTAGCAACTTTCCAACGTAATCGTCAATAGAACAATGCCTTCCTTGAAAAAATCAATACCGCGAATAACCGAAACCCGCACCGTTGCAACGCGGCACGCCCTGGCCAGCGTCACAAATACGGCGATCGAGGTCTGGCCTACCCGGGTAGTGCGGCCTCATTCCCTCCGGGCGATCTGCTGTTCCAGAGCCAGCGGCAGACTCCTCGGTACGGTCTGCAGAGTCCCGAAACCGTTTGCAATATGGAGCCCCTGCGCTTATAGTGCTCGACAAGCGCAGTCGAAATAAAAGGAAATCGCCTTTCCGACCAGGCAGCAATCGCCAGGGATGCTGCAGAACGAACAGCCCGTAGACTGTGCGTCACGTACCCGCCCGGTTAATTAACTCCACCGTCGGAGCTCCCGCTTTCCTATCACCACACAATTCCCTACAGCTCAGATAACCGGCGTATCCGGCTTGCCAAAGCGGTGTCGGGAATACCGGTCGCATTAGCTCCCACCAGCCTGATCTTTCTTCATGACTCGGCGAAGCGAGCCAACAACAGGGAGAGCTTTCGCCTCATCTGGGACCAGCAGGATACCGCCGACCTTCTGGGCTGGTACGACGTTGTCTATGAGGATGGCTATGTCACGACCATCCCCATCCGCTACGGCGTAAATATCCTCGAATGGAGTTGGCAACGACATACTGACTCTGCGAAGCCATCAGCCAGCAACTTTTGTTACGGCGCAATGCGGTTCCTCTGGGCAGCACGCAAATCCCATCAATTTTCTTGCGTATGAGTGGATCAATCCTCGTCTCGGCAAGGTGATCCGAGAGATGCGGCTGAACGGGACCAGTGGATTCCGCGGCGCGTCCGACGACTTCAACAATGACTGGGGTCCGGTAATCGACAACAACGCGGTCATGCTGCGGGCCATCAGCGCCGTGCAAAAGCGCGGTTAGTCAGTGATGTGACTACAGACCGTGTCCGCCTATCCAGTGGAATCGCTGCGTCGGCCGTCGCGCAAAAGGAAATCGAAGTCGCAGCCCTGGTTCGCCTGCAGGACCGAGTCCTCGAAGAGCCTGGCGTAGCCCCGGGCCGGCCGCTCGCGCTGCGGGGGCAGTTCTTTGCATGCGGCGAGGCGGCGCTGCAGCTCTGCCTCATCGATCAGGACTTCCAGGCGGCGCGCCTCCACGTCGAACAGGATGCGGTCGCCATTGCGCACAACTGCCAGCGGGCCGCCCACCGCGGCTTCAGGACTGATATGGAGAACGATGGTACCAAAGGCCGTGCCACTCATGCGGGCATCGGAGATCCGTACCATATCTTTCACGCCCTGGCGCGCCAGCTTGGCAGGAATGGGAAGATAGCCGGCCTCCGGCATTCCCGGCCCGCCTTTGGGACCGGCATGGCGCAGGACGAGAATATCGTCGGGCTGCACATCCAGATCGGGACGATCGATGCGCGCGATCATGTCCGCGATGGAGTCGAAGACGACGGCGCGTCCGGTGTGCCGCATCAGATGCGGAGACGCCGCTGATTGTTTGATAAGAGCGCTGTCCGGGGCCAGATTGCCGTAAAGCACGGCCATCGAGCCGTGAGGCTGGAGCGGTGCGGACAGGGTGCGAATAACATCCTGCTTCGGAATAGTCTCGGCCTGCGCGATCGTCTCGCCCAGCGTGCAGCCGGCAATGGTGAGCGCGCTGAGGTCGAGCAGCGGCGAAAGCTCCCGCATCAGAGCAGGCAGGCCTCCGGCATAGTGAAAGTGCTCCATGTAATGCGCGCCGGAAGGCTTGAGATTCAACAGCAGAGAGATGTCGCGACCCAGCTGATCGAAGAGACGCAGGTCAAGCTGAATGCCCGCGCGCGCGGCCAGTGCGGTGAGATGAATGAGCGCGTTGGTGGAACCGCCGATAGCCTGAAGGACCACCATCGCGTTGCGAACAGAAGCTTCGCTGATCAAATCGCAGGGTGTAGGCGCGCCGGCAGCAGCGATCGCGGTGGCGCGCTGCCCGGTGGCCTCCGCGATGCGCCGTCGATCGGCATGTGTGGCCGGAGCCGTGGCGCTCATCGGCAGAGACAGCCCCATGGCTTCCACGATGCACGCCACCGTGCTGGCGGTCCCCATTACGCCGCAGGTGCCGACCGACGGTGCCAGCCGTCCGCTGATCTGCTCAATTTCGGCGGCATCGACTGTGCCGGCACGATGCCCGGCCCAGAAGCGGCGGCAATCGGTGCAGGCGCCCACCACCTCGCCTCGATGGTGGCCGATGAGCATGGGTCCGGTGGGCAGAACAATGGCCGGGAGGTTCACGCTCGCAACGGCCATCACCTGAGCCGGAAGTGTTTTGTCGCAGCCGCCGATCGCAACCACCGCATCCATGGGCTGCGCCCGAATCATCTCCTC
The DNA here is from genome assembly GCA_963825195.1 of uncultured Acidobacteriota bacterium. Lineage (GTDB taxonomy): Bacteria > Acidobacteriota > Terriglobia > Terriglobales > Acidobacteriaceae > Palsa-343. The sequence continues at coordinate 177,511 of CAWGSD010000001.1, read as the reverse complement.
CGTATCCATCGCCATCAGGTTGCGAAGGAACATCGAGGTTGGGTGTGCGAAAGATTCGCCAATCGAGATCGTCGGAAAGACCATGGGCAGGCCGCCCGCCAGCAGCGCGCCCCGCTTCACGCTCTCGATCAGATCGGGCACATTGCCGTGGCAGGGATTGTAGTCGCTGCTGGTATTGGTGATGCCGACGATGGGGCGGTCCAGCGCGCTCTCCGAATAGCCCATAGCCTTGATGAAGACTTTGCGCAGGAACAGGGAGAAATCGGGATCGCCATAGGTGGTCAGCCCCTTGCGCAGGCCCGTGCTCATGCGGGATTTCTCCGGGGCGTGAAAAGCTTCAGCATTGGCAGGCTCGGTGGAAGTAGCTGGATCGAAGGCCGAGTATATGCCTGCGGTTCACTGCGGGACAAGCGGCGCGCACAGGCGCCGTCGGCCCGCTATGATTCCTAAAGCTGAAGACCATCCTGGCACAAAGGGTCTTCGGCAACGGACGCGCGAACACGGAGAATCCAATCGAATGCGGGTGACACGTCGTGATTTGGCAAAGAGCTTAGCGGCAGGAAGTCTCGCTCTCGCGGGTCTTCCGCAAATTGGCCACACCGAGATGAACGAGAGTTCGGAGCAACAAACGGCAGCGTGGCGCGAGATCTTCCCGGGCGTGTGGCGCGCTACTATCGGCTCGCCCGAAGCTGTAACGCCGGTATCTTCGCGTACGATCCCGCCGAAGACGGACGCCTTTTCGCACCTTCCGCGTGTGCCGGAGATTCCGCTGCCCGAGCTTCGGGGATCGGTGAACAACCGCGGATGTGCTGTCGCTCTGCCGCTGCGGGCGCATGAATCCGTCTACGGCCTCGGGCTTCAGATGCTCTCGTTCGACCAGCGTGGGAAAAAGAAGATGGTGCGCGTGAATGCCGATCCGAAGGTGGACACCGGAGACTCGCACGCGCCGGTTCCCTTCTATGTAACGACTCAGGGAATCGGCGTCCTGATCGACACAGCGCGCTACGAAACCTTCTACTTCGGCGATGCGCGCCCGCGACCGGCGCATGCGGTGGCATCGGTGCATGAGAGTAGTCCGGATCCTGATTACACGTCGGGTCTGCAGGAAGATCAGGCGGGAGAGATTCGCGTGGAAGTGCCGCGCGCCGCCGGCGTGGATGTGTATCTCTTTGGCGGGCCCTCGATGCTGGATGCGGTGCGCCGTTACAACCTCTTTTCCGGTGGCGGCCCTGTGCCCCCGGAGTGGGCGCTCGGCTTCTGGTACCGCGCCGATGCACGCGCCACCCAGCAGGAGGCACTGGAGCTGGCCCAGACGTTTCGAGATCAGCAGATTCCCTGCGATGTGCTGGGCCTCGAGCCTGGCTGGCAAACGCACGCCTATTCGTGCACGTTTGTGTGGGACAAGAACCGCTTTCCCGATCCAAATTCGTTCGTCGCCGAGGCGGGAGCGAAACACTACCGCGTGAATCTTTGGGAGCACGCCTACACGCATCCGGCGTCTCCGCTCTTCGAGCCTCTCCAGCCGCATTCCGGCGACTACGGTGTATGGGGCGGACTGGTTCCGGATTTTGTGGACGAGTCGGCCCGCAATATTTTCGGCGATTATCATGGCCGAACCTTTGTCGACGCGGGCGTGAGCGGATTCAAACTCGACGAGTGCGACAATTCGGACTTCACCGGCGGATGGGGCTTTCCGGAACTCAGCCGCTTCCCTTCCGGCGTCGATGGCGAACAGATGCACAGCCTCTTCGGGCTGCGCTACCAGGCGGCAATCTGGGAACAGTTCCGCAGGCGCAACCAGCCCACTTACAACCTGGTCCGCTCCAGTGGAGCGCTGGCTGCCCCGTATCCATTCGTCCTGTACAGCGATCTGTACGACCACCGAGTCTTCATTCGGGCACTGGTCAACGCGGGATTCTCCGGCCTGCTGTGGTGCCCTGAGGTGCGCGATGCGGTGAGCGTGGAAGATCTCATCCGACGGCTGCAGAGCGTGATCTTCTCTCCACTCGCGATGGTCAACGGCTGGTACATCAAGAGCCCGCCGTGGCAGCAACTGAACCGCGAACTGAATAATGCGGGTCAGCGAATGGAGAACTGGGAAGACGTGCAGACGCGCTGCCGCGAAATTATCGGATGGCGCATGCAATTAGTGCCATGTCTCACGGCCGCGTTCCAACGTTATGCCGCGGAGGGCACCCCGCCCTTCCGCGCGCTGGTGCTCGACTGGCCTGCCGAGCCCAGCCTCCGGACCATCGACGACGAATATATGGTGGGCGACCGCATGCTGGTTGCGCCGCTCTTTGCCGGGGAGCCCGATCGCAAGGTGGTTCTCCCCGCGGGTGTCGACTGGCATGACTTCTGGACCGGAGCCCTGGTGCGGGGCGGCACATCCATTACGGTCCGGGCATCGACAGAGAAGATCCCCGTCTATGTGAAGGCTGGCAGCGTCATCCCCTGGGCCAAAGTCGGATTGCATGCAGAGTCGCCGGAGCGCCTGAGTTTATCAATGCGCGTCTACGGCGACGGATCGCTTCCCTTCGAACTCGGTTCGGGCGCGGAGGCTCTGCGCTTCAAATGGAGCAACGGACGTGGCTCCATCGAGGGCAGCAACCGGTACCACATTGAAACCTGGCAGCAGATCGGGCGGTAATTCTGAGTACCGCATAAGGCGCGACTTGCGGGCCGCTTTTAAAACTGGAAGTCTGCGAAGATCTGGCCCTGCCGGTTACCGCCGCCGCTCTCCAGAACCTGACCGAAGTTGGGATTGCTGATATTGGTGACCGGATAAGGCCACTGATACCGGTTGAATGCGTTGAAGTAATCCATGCGTACGGAGAAAAGTGTCCTTTCCGTGAAGTGAAATATCTTCTTCGCGCTCAGGTTTTCTGCCGGATAGAACGGGCCGCGTAGGGCGGTATAGGTTCTTTGGGAGTCGCCAAGCACGAACTGACTGCCGGTATTAGCGAATGCATTGGTGGTAAAGACCACCGGCGACGCGGCCAGCTTACCGGTGTAATAATCCTTTACCTTGTCATAGCCGCCAGAACCTATTTTGACGCCAGGAACGACGTTGGGCCGGTTCAGTCCGTTCAGGCCCTGACCACTCTGCGTGACCTGGATCGGTCCCGCATTGTTATAGGTCAGGATACCGGCTACTTCCCAGCCGCCGAGAACCTTTCCCATCCATCCGGAGTTCATCCATCTCTGCCCCGTCCCAAACGGAAGCATATAAGTGGTTGCAACTTTCACCTCGTAACTATCGCTGTCCTCTGCCCATTCGGGCGAGGGATTGTACTTATTCAGCGGAGTCGCAAGGTTATCGAACAGGCTCGGCAGAGTTAGCGAAGCGAGATAGCTGAGCCCGTTTCCATTCCGCTTCTCAGCCTGGATCTGCAGAGCGTTGTAGAAGGTGGTACCGGCCTGATCGAAGGCCCGGGCCACTGACGAGTACTGTGGATAGGCCTTTAGCGACTGGAAGACCGTAGCGCCGCCCCCGAACTGGCTGGCAAAGGCTGGATACGGAGAGCTAAAACCCGCAGCCTGAGCCGCTGGCGAGTTGATATTCGCGGTAAGGAGCGAGCCATACTGGAGGACCGAGGGATCCGGCTGACTGATGGGATTGATGTTGTATCCCGACAGGTGGGTGACGCGATTGGCCGAGTACGCCACGCTGAGGAATGTGTCCCAGGGCAGCTGCCGCTGTAAGTTGACGCTCCAAGCCTGATAGTGTGGGGCCTCACCGTTCTTCTTCGGATCGAGATAGTCGATGGTGACTCCGGTACCCAGCGACGAGTTGAAGGACTTCGGAGCTACATTGGGCAGCGGGCTGTTCGGGCCGCCGGACCAGCTACCGAATCCCGGAACGTTGCTTCCGGTTGCATTCTGCTGATACTCGCCTGCCAGAAGCTGGCTCATCGTAACCGGAGCGCCCAGTCCTTCGCCCTGCCCGTAAGCGCCGCCATATCCGAGATAGTTGATGTAATAGCCAATCTGCAGGACAGTCTTCGGAGTGAGGCTGTAGGCGAAGCCCACATGCGGCCCAAAGTTCCTCCAGTGAATGTTGACCCGGTCGTAGCCAGCGCACCCTGCGCAGTGACCGTACGCGGTCGCCGCGCCGGGAAGGTTATTCGCCATGGGATCGGTGCCGTCCGGAGTAAAGAAGACGTTCTGGTTCAGGCTCATCATGTACGGAACCATCACATCCCACCGCAGCCCGACATTTGCGGTCAACTTAGTTGTCACCTTGATGTCGTCCTGAATATAGGGAGAGACGTCGTCGGTGTTGTAGGCCTCCGTGGTCGCGGCGCTACGGGTGGCCGAGGCTACTTCGCCCAGCAGGAAGCTGGCAAACGAGCTGCCATAAGTAGAGAAATTCGGATCACTGGGATCAGGGGTGGAGGTTTGCTGCTGGCTGAAATTGAACTGGCCGCCGCTGTAATTGTTCAGGGTCCGCTGATAATAGTGATGATACTCGCCACCCATGTTCAGGGTGTGGCGGCCTTTGGTCCACAGCCAATTATTAAAGAAGTTATAGCCCACGTTATCGACGGCGTATTGCACGATCGCACCATCGTTCACGCCATAAGGCGTAGGCGCATTTTGCCCGTCGAAGGTGACCAACGGAAAGGTGGTGCCTCCGGTCACGCCGGGAAAGCTCACGTTCTGATTGTCGTTGACGTAATCCTGGGTCTTCTTCTCTACCGACACCCCCGCGGTCAACACCAGCTTCGGCGTAAGGGTCTTCTCATAATTGAAGAGCCATACATTCGCCAGATCATTGCCGGATTGCTGGCCCGACAGCTCATTGCTGGCGGGAACAATGGGAGCCTGTTCTTCCTGCACTACGCTGTAATAGTTGCGCCACCAGGTGAAGGCGAGGTTCTGCGTCGGACTCAGAGCATGATTCACAGTCACCCCCCAGGCGTGGGTGACGAGCGGGATCGACTGGATAACCGGCGTCATGTTATCCACCTGGCCGTAGTCGATCCCGGCGGCGTTCGGGTTAGGAATCAAGGGCAGAATTTTAGTGGTCAATGGATCAATCCGGTCTTGCGGAATGATGTTCCCTGGAAATGGTTGGCCGGTCTGCGGATCGTAGACGGGAATCACCTGACCCGCGGCGTTCAGAAAATGGCTGAAGTCTCCGGTTTTCTCCGCAGGCGTCGGAACCGTTCCGATGGTGGTAATGGCCTGGTTTTTCGAATAGAGATCGACGGTTCCCAGGAAAAAGGTTCGGTCTCTCCCGTTGTACAGTTTGGGCAGTACGACCGGGCCGCTGATGGTGCCGCCGTAGTCCTTTTCCTGATCCGGCGGCGCGATGGGCTGACCGGCGGAATTGAAGGTGGTGGGGAAAAATCCGGCCGAGTCGAAGACGCTGTTGCGATCGATATAAAAGGCATCGCCGTGGAGGTTATTGGTCCCCGAGCGCATGTTGTAGGAAACCGCGCCCTGCACCAGTCCGTAGCGCGCAGAGAAGGTGGAGCGCAGCACACGAAATTCATCGACCATTTCGTAGGGTGGATTGGAATTCACCGCGGAGCTCGTGTCCAGTTGCAGGCCGTTGTAATACGTACCCGCGGAGTTGATTTGGGAAGGCGCGCCGCCTTCAATGGTAACGCTGCCGTATGAACCAGGCCGGACGCCTGGAGCCAGCGTGGCGAAGCTGGAAATCTGGCGGATCGTGTTGTCGATTTCCAGCGGAAGGTCGGTCACTTCCTGGGGCGCGAGCATCGAATCCAGCTGCGGCTGTGTGGTATTCAGCGCAATTGCGTTGGAGGCGACCTTGACGGTTTGTGTGCTGGTGCCCAGCCTCATCTGCACATTGATGGTCGGCGTGGCTCCGACGTCCACGACCACACGCGACTCCTGGAATCTTTGAAAACCGGGCGCATCTACGGTCAGATCATAATTGCCGGGGGTGATGGTAGCCGTGTAAGAACCGGCCGAGGAAGTCGCCACACCGGTGATGATGCCGGTCGCGACGTTCTTAAACGTGATTCGGGCGCCGGGAATGGCAGCGCCGGAGGGATCGGTGACGGTTCCGGTGAGACCTCCGATTTCCTGCGCGTGCAGGTCGATCGCCAACGAGAGAACCAGGCAAAACAGCACAAGCGGCAGGAGAACAACCATGCCCCGCAAGGGGCGGCACGACGGTTGCGACATGTTCTGGTCTCCGAAATGCAGTGCATCAGGAACTGCCAGGCGTGACCCCATCCGGCAAGACGAAGCCACGATGGCTCGGCTCGTCCTGCCGCGTCTCGCCAGTGGTTTACTGTCGAACGGACGATAACTACTCAATTACCAGGTCCAAGGTAGGATGAGAGGCGCCCGTTTGCATCTACCGCAGATGAATTTCAACGAAGCAACGGCTGCTGCCAAGGGATTAGCCTGAAAAACATAGCGAAATCATGGTTTTCACATTTGTTTTCACCTGGCCCCTCTCGCAAACAACGCGGGGTAGGTTTCGGCGCAACCATCTGCACCTGCGCGGGAAGGCTGCGGTTCCAGATCGTTTGGGCGGCGCGCTCAACGCGCGTTGAACTCCCCCATGTATAATCAGCCGTCGGATGGCAACCTCTGCAATGAGGCATGGTATTCAGGCGATTCCCGCAGCCGTATCCGGTTCAGAATTTGGATCCGATCCAAGATGGCAACTTGTAGAGCGGATCCTGCAGACCAGTCCGTTCCAGAAATCCTCCCATCTGCCCGCTCTGCTTTCGTATCTGACGGAGCACACGATTCACGGGCAGCCTGAGGCCCTGACAGAGCGGCGGATCGGTATCGCTGTCTTCGGAAAAGCGGCTGACTACAGCCCCGCGGAAGACAGCGCGGTCCGTGTGCATGTACGCCAATTGCGCCTGCGGCTGCATGAATACTATGCATGCGAGGGCCGCGGCGAGAGTCTCGTCGTCGATATCCCCAAAGGATCGTATGCTCTGGAGTTTCACAGCGGGATGGCCCCACCCAGACTGATGCCGGAAGCGGTGCCGGCCGCGCCACCGCCCGCATCCCCCAAAACACGTCGTATCGAATGGCGGGACGCCGTGGCGCTTCTGGCCGTTATCGCCGCGCTGACCTGCGGGATTGGCTGGTATTCCGCTGCGTCTATCCCGGGAAATGCCGGCGTTCCCTGGCCCCTGAATGCGGTGATCGGACCGCAGGGAGAAACGAAGGTCGTCGTCTCCGATGGCAATTCCATGTTGCGCCTGCTGGGAGACAAGGAACTGACGCTGGAGGATTATCTCGAGCCCGGCTATTTCGACAGCATGATCCCGGGGCACATGGACAAAAATGTCTCGCGCCTGGTCGGCTATGTCTCCGACTCGGAGCTCACGTCATTTGCCGATGTCGTCGCCGCTTCCACTGTGGTTCGGCTGGCCGGATTACATGTCGGACATATCAGCATTTGCTCGGCACGCGATCTGAACCGGCGCGACCTGGAGGCCGGAAACTATATCTTCCTGGGTGGGCCGACTTCCAACCCCTGGGTTTCACTGTTCACCGACAAACTTAACTTTGAAGTTGTGGAAGAAAGCCCCGGCGGAAGGATGTACTTCCGCAACAAGAAACCGCAATCTGGAGAACAGGCCATCTATGAGGGTCTGGATCACACCGGTTCGGCGGGAGAGGATTATGCCACGATGTCTCTGCTGCCCAGTGACAGCGGACAGGGGAACATTCTGATCCTGCAAGGACTGCGCCAGGAAGGAACCGAGGCGCTGGGAGTTCTGCTTGCGGATACCACGGCCAGGGATGCTCTGAAGCGTGTGCTAAACCAGCAGAAGGTTTCCGCGCATACGCCCTGGTTCGAAGCGCTCATTCGCGCTCGCGCGGTGGCGGGCGCGCCAGTCTCCATCAACGTCGTCGCGACGCGCATCATCCATCCATAGACTGAACCGCGGGCCGGCCCGAACGAATTCTCAAAAGACTAATTGCCCGGCGGCCACAAACGCACTGGCTCACCGGTAGTGTCTTTGTATCGATCGCGCAATTGCTTCAGCTGCGCGATCAGATCCTTCGCTATCTCTTCGTATCCCGGCTGGATGCTTCTCCCGTTGTCGGTGAACAGATTCTCCATCTCATCGGGATCCTTCTCCAGATCGAACAGCTCCCACTCATTGCGATTGTAATAGCTGATCAGTTTGAATTTGTCGGTACGGATTCCGTAGTGCGGCGCGACCCAGTGCGGATCGCCGTACTCGTAATAGTGGTAATACATCGAGGAGCGGCTTTCCGCGGCCGCCCTGCCTTCGAGCAGCGGGACAATGCTGCGCCCCTGCATGGTCGAGGGAATCGGCACACCCGCGAGTTCCAGGGCCGTGGGCGCGTTGTCGATGTTTACTACCCAATCGCTGCGTACGCTGCCGGCGTCCTGCTGGCCGGGGACGCGGATCATCCACGGCACGCGCAGCGCCTGCTCGTACATGAATCGTTTGTCGAACCAGCCGTGATCGCCAAGGAAGAATCCGTGGTCGGTGGTGTAGACGATGATAGTGTCTTCGAGCAGTCCGTTCTTTTCCAGAAAGGCGAAGACGCGACCGATATTGTCATCCTGGGAGCGAAGCGTTCCCAGAAAATGCTCCATGAATTTCTGATAATTCCACTGCCTGCGCTGGCGCCCGGTCAGGTCGGCGGGTGGATGAAAGTCGGGCATATCCTCAATTCGCATCCGCGCCACACGCGCTGGCGTCGCGCGGCATTCGTAGTCGTCCCAGAAGGTGCCCGGCTCCGGAATCCGGTGGCCGTCATACAGGTGCTCGTATTTGTGCGGCGGATCGAAGGGCCGATGCGCATTGAAATACTGCAGCATCATCAGGAAGGGCTGTTTGAACTGCTGCATGCCTTTGATGGCGAGATGGGTCATCACATCCGTCTCGTAGCCTTCGAAGCGAAGCGGCCGGATTTCATCGCTCCCCAGGCTCGGATTGCCGAGATAGCCCGTGGGATCGTAATACGGTCCGCCCGCACCGTTCTTGTAGACGAAATAGTCAAAGCCCGTTTTGGCAGGATTGGCGGGGAGATGCCACTTACCCACTAATCCAGTTTGATAGCCGTGCCGCTTCAGAATCTTCGGGAAGGTTTCCTGCGCAGTATCGAAATGCGGCGTGGGTGTATCGATGGTGGCGAAGCCAGGATTGCTGGTCATCCCGTTGATGTGGGTGTAAGTCCCGGTCAGCAGGGTCGCGCGACTCGGCGCACACAGCGCGTTGGTGGTGAACGAATTCTCGAAGCGGATTCCCTCTTTGGCGATGCGGTCGATGTTGGGCGTTTCGATGAGTCGGCTTCCGTAGCAACTCAGCGCGGAAATCGGCACACCTTCTCCGGTGATCCAGAGGATGTTCGGTTGTTTACCGGAGCGCGGTGCGGGCAAGGTGGCGCTCTGTGCGGCCACCGGCTTACCCGAAATTCGCTCTGGTATCGCTGAGGCTGCGAGCATGCCCCCGAGACCTTTCAGAGCATCCCGGCGCGAGATGATTTCACTGCTCCTGCTGGAGCCTGGTTTCGTCGAGCTCACTCCCTTCCTCCCTGTCCAACAAAGCTTTCCCAAAGATCGGCGGCGAACTGACGGATCGAGCATCATCGCCGCAACCAATTTGTAACCTACTCAGACTAACGGAAAGCAGCAGCCTGGTCGCCGCGATGGAACTGGAGAATGCGGATCGATGCGGTTGGCTCGGTCGAAATCGTCCGCCGCGCGCGCGAACTCCCCCATCTGCGCCGGCAGCATGCCGCGCACGAGATGCAGCCTGGCCTGATTCGGCAACTGCGTTAGCCCAACATTCAGAATGTCGACGCCGACCTGCGGCGAAGCATAGTCGAAAGAAAGCGTGGCAAAGCGCAGATACACATCGCTGTCCTTCGGATTCGCCAGCACCGCGCTTCTCATAAGAGCCAGCGCCTGGGCCGTACTGCTCTGCGCATCGAGAATGTCCACGGCCAGATCCAGTACGTCGTCGTCCACCGGCGTCTTCTTTACCAGCGGCTCGAGCGTAGTCCATGCGTCGGCCGGATGATGAGCATCCCACTGCGCCTGCGCCAGATTATAGCGAGCCTCTCCACGGTTCGGATCCAGTGCCAACGCCTGAGCGAAGGCCGTCGCGGCCTCTTCGTCCCGATGCATTTCCGTAAGGCACGTTCCGTCCGCTGTCAGCGCTTCCGGCTGTGCGAGCACCGGGGCTGCCTTCGCGAAATGCTCGAGGGCCGCCGTGCACTTCCCTCCCCTGAATTCGAGAATGCCGAGCAGCGTGTGCGCGGGGGTCGTCGGGGCGCTGCTCCAGAATTTGCAGCAGGAGCGCTTTTGCGCCGGAGCGGCCCATCTGAAACTCCGTCTGCGCAGCGCCTTCGAGCGCAGCAAGATAGTTTGGAGCAAGCTTTAGCGCCTGTTCATACGCCGCGAGCGCTCCGGGCAGATCGCCGGTTCCCCGCCGTGGCCATCCCACGCAGTGTCCATATCCGATAATCCTTCGGCTGCACGCTCAAAGCAGCCTGGCTCAGACTCAGCGCATGTGCATAATCGTGAACCTGCATTGCGCCGATAATCGCACCCACCGACTCCTGCGACGACTGGGCTGCAGCGGACCATAAGGATCCCAGAATCAGGATCGTAAAAAGCAGGTAGCTTCGGCGCTGCAAGACGGCAAGCGAAGCCGATGTGGTTGAGGCAATCGGACCGTCTACAACGGGAAGCGCTATTTGCCGCGCCTGATCGCTGAACGGCTGGCGGAACGCATGATGCGCAGCAATCTCACCGCGCGTGAACTCGAGGTCCTGCACATGCTCGCGCGCGGGCTTACCAACAAAGAGATCGGCAGTGCCCTCGATATCAGCGGCAACAACGTCCGCAACCATGTGAACAGCATCATCGAGAAGCCGGAAGTTTCCGATCGCACCGAAGCCGCCAAATCCGCAATTCACCGCGGCCTCATCGACCTGCATAATTAAATCTGCATGCTCTCGATGGATAGACCATTTGGACCATGCGCGGTCAGCACCAGTCCACCAGGATATTTCGCAAGTTGGCTCAGGAGTCTCCATTGTCCCGTTCGTCGCAGTTGCTTTCCACCCGCCGCCAGTTTTTGAGCAGAGCCAGCCTTCTTGGCCTGGCTTCCACCGTGCCGGCGAGCCGCCTTCTGTTGGCTGCCGGAGATCCTGTGTGGACAGCCGCCGCCGGCAAAGGCGCGCCGTCTTCGGTTGTCCGAAATCGCGCTCCGCTCGCAGCCAATGCGTTTTACCTGCTGCCCCTTGGCTCCATCCAGGCGCGTGGCTGGCTCGATGAACAGCTGCGTACGCAGGCCAACGGTCTCAGCGGTCACCTCGACGAAACCTGGGCCGACGTGGGCCCGAACAGCGGCTGGCTAGGCGGCACCGGCGAATCGTGGGAGCGGGGACCCTATTTCCTCGACGGCCTTGTGCCCCTTGCATGGCTCATCGACGATCCGATCCTGAAAGCGAAGGCGCAGAAATTTGTTGACTGGACCCTCGACCATCAGGCCGCCAACGGCATGATCGGTCCCGCATCCAACGACGACTGGTGGCCACGCATCGTAATGCTGAAGGCTCTTACCCAATATCAGGAACTCACCGGCGACCTGCGCGTGATCCCGGTCATGGGTAAGTACTACCGGTACCAGTTATCCCAGTTACCCAGCCGCCCGCTGCGCGACTGGGGTAGGTTCCGCTGGCAGGATGCCGTGCTCAGCGTCATCTGGCTGTATAACCGCACCGGCTCAGCTTATCTCCTCGAGCTGGCGCGTCTGATGCATCAGCAGGGCTACGACTGGATGGCCGAGTTTGCCAATTTCCAGTACACCCATCGCATCACCGCCGACTTTCTTAAGCTGCACGAAGGCAACGGGCTCAAAGATCTGGCGCTGGCCACTCACGGCGTCAACAACGGACAGGCGATCAAGACCGGCGCGGTGTGGTCGCAGGTTTCCGGGTCGCAGAGCGATCGAGCCGCGGTGCTTACCATGATTGCCGAACTAGACAAGTATCATGGCCTGCCCAACGGCATGTTTTCCTGCGACGAGCATCTGGCTGGCCCCGACCCCACCCAGGGCTCGGAGCTTTGCACCGTGGTGGAATACATGTTTTCGCTGGAGCAGTCGCTCGCCATCACCGGCGATCCCTCCCTGGGCGATCGCCTCGAACGCCTTGCCTTCAACGCCCTCCCCGGCACGTTCACCGACGATATGTGGGCCCACCAATATAATCAGGAGCCGAACCAGGTCGAATGCAGCCTGCATCAGAAACCCTGGAGCACCGACGGTCCGGAATCGAATCTCTACGGCCTCGAGCCGAACTTTGGATGCTGCACCGCTAACTTCAGCCAGGGGTGGCCTAAGTTCACTAACAGTCTCTTCTTCCTTTCCGGCACGCAGGACAACGATGCCCAGGATGGCCTGGTTGCCGCGGCCTACGCGCCGTGTGAAGTGCGTACGATTTTGCGCGGGACCGTCGTCCACGTGATCGAGGAGACGAACTATCCCTTCCACGGCACCGTACGTCTCACGATTAACCCCGCCGCTCCGTTGCGCTTCCCGCTTCGACTCCGCATCCCTGCGTGGGCTGCCGGTACGCGCATCAGCGTCAATGGCGAGACCCAACCCTCTCCAACACCTTCGTCCTTCGCTCATATCGAGCGCACCTGGCAGCCCGGCGATCAGGTGGTCATCGAATTTCCGATGAGCCCGCGCGTCTCGCGATGGTTCCATAACTCCATCGCCATTGAGCGCGGCCCTCTCGTGTTCTCCTATGGGATCGAGGAGAGCTGGGTCAAGCTGCGTGACCGCGGCATGACTGCAGACTGGCAGGTCTTCCCCGCCAGCGCGTGGAACTATGCGTTAGTCATCGATCCCGAGGCACCGGCCAACTCGGTTGCGGTGACCGAACGGCAGCTCGGCCAGTCGCCGTTCACGCGCAGTCGCGCTCCGGTCCAGCTCAGCGTGAAAGCGCATCGGGTCGACAGCTGGCGCGCGGAAGATGGCGCAGCCGATCCGCTGCCGCAAAGTCCGGTAACCACCAATGAGCCGGAGCAGACGCTGACCCTGATCCCCTATGCAGCAGCCAAGCTCCGCATCACCGCGTTCCCGGAGTACAAAGCCTGAAAGGCGCGGCCGCGCCGAATCCGTATTCGGCGGCTGTGAACGCTCACGAAATCGTGCGGCCGCTTATTTCCATATTCGCCGGCAATCTTCTAGTACATGCCCCGCCCTGCCGATCGGGCGCTTCGGTCCTATATGATGGCCTTGCCTGAAGACTGGGGCCGCGATGGTCTCCTGCTGATTGCCTGGTCACGCCGAGGTCTGCGCTCGGATGACAGGCGCAGCAGCCGGCATCGCTGCAACCAGTTCCAGAGCCGATGCGGATGAAAACCCTGTTCCCTGCGCGCTTCCGCCGGATCCTCGCTCGCCCCGGCCTTCTCGCCTGCTGCTCCCGCAGTCTCTGTGCCGCTGGTCTTCTTCTTTCCGCCGGCGCGGGGCGCGCAGCGCAGAACACGGCAACGCCTCCACCGTCTTCCTCGCCTGCGTACGCGCAGTTGCCGCCGGGGCAGGGCCGCGATCTCACCATCAAGGTCTGCTCCCATTGTCATTCGCCCGAGATCGTCGCGGGGCACCATCTGACGGGGCAGCAATGGTACGACATGGTGCAGACGATGGCCGCGCGCGGCGCCGATGCTACGGACAATCAATTCGACGAGATCACCACCTATCTCGCCCAATCCTTTCCCGCAGCCAATGGCGGATCTGAGATCAGGGCGGCGACACCGGCAGCAGAGCCCGAACCTCCACACCCCAAAGCGGGGCCTGCGCTCGATATGGGCAAGCCAATCACCGAAGCCGCTGCCTTCACCACACCTGGTAACTGGCCGATGGTGGGCCGCGACCAAGGCGGGATGCGCTATTCCGCCCTCGACGAGATCACCACGGCAAACGTCGGCCAACTCAAAGTAGCGTGGGTCTACCATATGCAGCCGACCGCCGGCGCTGTACCCGGCACCGGGTTCCAGCGCTACCGTGTCTCGGAAGATCAGCCCCTCGTGGTCGGATCCACCATGTATCTCGCTACTCCCTACGGCCGGATCGTCGCGCTGGACTCCTCAAACGGGCGGGAGCGCTGGGTCTTCCCGATTCCCGATGGCGATGAGCCTTCGCTGCGCGGCCTCGCCTACTGGCCAGGCGACAGCGGCTATCAGCCTGCGATCATCTTTGGCACCCGCCACGGCCGGATGTATTCGATCAGCGCGGCGAGCGGACATCTGAATGACGGTTTCGGAGATCACGGTGTCGTCAGTCTCAAAACGCCTGAGGTGATGACCACTGGCATGGATCAGCCGTACACCCTGCCCTCGCCACCGGTGATCTACAAAAACCTGGTCATCACCGGTGCCGGCACCGGCGAAGGCCCTGGCGGCCTCAACGGTGGAATCGGTCCCGCCGGCGACACGCGCGCCTGGGATGCACGCACCGGCAAGTTAGTGTGGACCTTCCACTCCGTTCCCCGTCCCGGGGAAACCGGTCATGATACCTGGGGCGGCGACAGCTGGAAGAATCGCTCCGGCGTTAACGTCTGGGGCTATATGAGCGTCGATGCGGAACGCGGCATCGTTTATATGCCTTTCGGTGCACCCAACAACGACCGCATCGGCGTCGATCGCCCCGGCGCCAACTTGTTCAGTACTTCCGTCGTTGCTGCCGATGCCGCCACCGGCCGTCTGCGTTGGTACTTTCAGATCGTCCATCACGATATCTGGGATTACGATGCGGAAGCACCTCCGACTCTGGTCGACGTTCGGCACGATGGCCGGACGATCCCTGCTGTCATCGTCGTGAACAAGACCGGGCTGATGTTCATCCTGAATCGCGTGACCGGCCGTCCCATCTTCGGCGTCAAAGAGCGCCCGGTTCCTGCCAGCGATGTCCCCGGTGAGCATGCGTGGCCCACACAGCCCTTTCCCGTTCTGCCGGACCCGCTCGCACAGGACACCATCACCGACGCGAACCTTTACAACGAAACGCCCGATCATAAAGCGTTCTGCTATAGTTATGTCCACGATAACCACATGTTACTGAGTGCGGTCCCGTATACTCCGCCTCAGTTAGACCGCTATACCGTCACCCTGCCGGGCACTCAGGGAGGAGTCAACTACTACGGGGGCGCCTTCGATCCTAAATCGGGCCTCTATGTGGTGAATGTAAATAACCTGGGCCAGCCGATGCGCATCGTTCGCAATCCCGACGGCAGTTACTCTAACTCCGGCCCGTTCGCTGGTTATACCCGCTTCTGGGATCCAACTAACCACCTGCCCTGCACTCCTCTGCCCTGGGGACAGTTGGTTGCCGTCAATGTGAACACCGGCCAAATTGCATGGCGCACCACGCTGGGCGTTACGGACTCTCTGCCGCAGGACAAACAGGATACGGGACGTCCAGGCCTGGGTGGTCCCATCGTCACCGCCGGCGGCTTGACCTTCATTGGAGCCACCGACGATGCGCGCTTCCGCGCCTTCGATACGCGAACCGGCAAAGAGATCTGGACCGTCCGTCTCCCCGCAGCCGCCGAAGCCACGCCTATCACCTATGCCGACGCCAGCGGCAAGCAATATGTCGCGGTGGTCGCCACCGGCGGCGGCCTCATCGGTGCACCGCTCCGGAGCGATTTGGTGATCGTTTACAGTCTGCCCTAGCCAGCTAACAATCGGTCGCGATCCGCAACGCTTATCAAAATAGCACGGTCGTGAATCTATACCTGGATCCTGACCGGCCAGGCCTTCCAGATATCAGCGCAGTAATCGCGAATCGAGCGATCGGAGGAGAATTTCCCGATCCGCGCCACGTTCAGGATGGAGACGCGGGTCCATGCCTCCTGATCCTGATATGCCTTGCTGATGCGATCCTGGCAATCGATGTAGGACTGATAGTCGGCCAGCAGCATATAGTCATCGCTGGTCAGCAGCGAGCGAACCAGCGGTTCGAACAACCCCCGGTCACCGTGCGAAAACTCACCGCTCACCAGAGCGTCCAGAACCTCGTGCAAAATCGGGTTCGATTCGTAAAAACTGCGTGGGTTGTAGCCCGCGCGCCGCCGCTGTTCCACCTCGACCGCGGTCAGCCCAAACAGATAGAAGTTTTCCTCGCCCACCTCCTCGCGAATCTCGATATTCGCGCCGTCCAACGTGCCGATCGTGACCGCCCCGTTCATGGCGAACTTCATGTTGCCGGTGCCCGAGGCTTCCTTGCCGGCCAGCGATATCTGCTCCGAGAGATCGGCAGCGGGATAGACGCGCTGCCCGAGCTTGACGCTGTAATCCGGCAGGAACACCACCCGAAGACGGCCGCCCACCAGCGGATCGGCGTTGATGGCCTCGCCCACTGAATGGATCAGCTTGATGATGAGCTTTGCCATACGGTATCCAGGAGCGGCTTTGCCGCCGAAGAGGAAGGTCCGCGGCACCACCTCCGCCCCGGAGTCGCGCTGGATGCGCCGCAGCAGGGTGAGGATGTGAAGGATCTGCAGGTGCTGGCGCTTGTACTCATGGAGTCGTTTCACCAGCACATCGAACATCGAATCAGGATCGGTGGCAATCCCCAGCCGTTCCTGAATGTAGGCAGAAAGCTGCAGCTTGTTCTGCCGCTTGATCTCGCGCCATTGCGTGCAGAACTCCGCGTCCTCCACCAGCGGCTCCAGCCGGCGCAGCTTGTCCAGGTCCTGGATCCACCCCGCGCCAATCCGCGCGGTGATCAGCTGCGCCAGGCGCGGGTTGCTCACCAGCACCCAGCGACGCGGGCTTACGCCGTTGGTCTTGTTGGAGAACTTCTCCGGGGTCAGCGCGTAGAAATCGGCCAGCACGCTGTTCTTCAACAGCTCGGTGTGCAGCGCCGCGACTCCGTTGATGGCATGACTGCCGAGGGTAGCCAGATGCGCCATGCGCACGAACTTCTCTGCGCCGCCATTGCCTTCGTGGATGAGCGAAAGCCTCTGCACGCGCGCCTCATCGTTGGGGAACCTGTGGCGCACGTTTTCCAGATGCCGGCGATTAATTTCCTCGATGATCTCCAGGTGGCGCGGCAGCAGCGCTCCAAACAGGCTCCGCGGCCACTGCTCCAGCGCTTCGGGCAGCAGCGTGTGATTCGTATAGGAGAGCGCGTGCTGCGCCACGTGCCACGCAGCGTCCCACTCCATGGAATGTTCATCGACCAGCAGCCGCATCAGCTCCGCCACAGCGATGGCCGGATGCGTATCGTTCATCTGGATGGCGAAATTACGATGCAGCTCAGCCAGCGGACGCTTCTGCGTAATTTGAATCTGCAAAATGTGCTGCAGGCTGCAGGAGACAAAGAAGAACTGCTGTGCCAGCCGCAGTTGCTTTCCCTGCATACCGTCGTCGTTGGGATAGAGGATTTTGGAAAGATTTTCTGAGGAGACTTTGTTGGCGACCGCTCCGAAGAAATCGCCGTTGTTAAACGTCCCGAAGTCGAAGCTCTCCACCGCCTGGGCCGACCAGAGGCGCATGGTGTTGGCCGTATTCGTCCGATAGCCGAGAATGGGCGTGTCATAGGGAATGCCGCGCACCACCCTCTCCGGGATCCACTCCACATGCAGCCGCCCGCGCGCATCTGAGCGTGCCTCGGTTCGACCCCCCAACTTCACCTCAAAGGCATCCTCGGGCCGCTCAAGGGCCCAGGCATCTCCCAGACGCAGCCAGTTATCGGTAGATTCCACCTGCCAGCCATCGCGAATCTGCTGATCGAAGATTCCGTATTCGTAACGGATACCGTAACCGATGGCCGGGATATCGAGCGTAGCCAGCGAATCCATAAAGCACGAAGCCAGCCGTCCCAACCCTCCGTTCCCGAGCCCCGGCTCACCCTCCTGCTCGATCAGCGTTTCAAGGTCGAGCCCCAGCCGGCGCATCGCCTCTTCGGCCTGATCGTAGATTCCCAGGTTGATCAGGTTGTTCGCCAGATGCGGTCCGGTCAGAAACTCCGCGGAGAGATAGCAGACCACGCGTACATCCTGCGCCTGATAGTTCTTGACCGTCGATATCCAGCGCTCCACCAGGCGGTCGCGGACGGTGTGCGCCAGCGCCTTGTAGAGGTCGTTGACGGTCGCCCGCTCCATCGAGCGGCCCTGCGCAAACAGCAGATTGTCAAGAAAGGACTGACCGAGCGCTTCCACTCCGGGGGCGGTTCTCTGACACTTCTGCGGCCCGGGCCACGCCACGGCAGATGCACTCTCCGTCATCCTGCACCTCGCATCCCTTTACGGGACTCTGCTCTGAACATATTCGCGGCGCGAGCGACGGGCACGGAAAACTGGCGGAGCAGCAAACAACAGTCGTCAGTTTTTTCCCGATCAGGAACGGGCCCGATTTGGCCCACCTCATGCGACGTTCAGAAGACCCGCAGCGCGACAACTCAGGAACGCCATCAGGGACATTGCTGATACGGAATGGAGCCATGTCCTGAGTTCCCGCCGTCGCCTAGCGGATGGATTGCATTAAAGGGGATGTTTCGCTCGATAAAACGGGTGCCAGTCGTCAATTCGAGGTCGGCCACGCCTTGGTCTTCGTCTATGCGGACGACGGTGAACGTTCCATTTAATCGGTCAGCCCAAACCCTCTGACCCATGTGCGGAAGCTTCATGGCCCCATCGTGCCACACAACTCCTGTCACGTTGCTTTGCCGTTGTGACATGTGGCCAGCCAGTCCCACAAAAGTTGTAGTCGACTGCCAGCGCCGTCATGTGGCATCTTGAAATCCTTTCACGGGTGGGAATGCAGTCCCCTGAGACACACAGGGTGTGACGCCGCTCCCGCAAACGGGAACAATCAGGTTACGTTTTTAATGGTCCTCTGGCCTGACGGGATTCGTGTGTCTCCACTCGCAGTATCCATTGGGCACTCACAGTCTCCGGGAAGTCCGGACGCCGCCCTGCACTTCATTCACTACAACTTCGCCCGCGTTTACAAGACGCTCCGTATCACTCCGGCGCCGGCCGGAGGACTTTCAGACCACGCCTGGGGTACGAAGAGATCGCAGCGCTCGCGGGGTAAAACAAATACCGCCACGGGACCCACGCGGAGCACCTGCCATTGATTCGAAACCAGGACACTGCCAGTGGTGGGCTCGGAGGCTTCAGGGGGCAAGGAGGTAGTGGGCGGTGACTTTGAGGATGCGGTCGGTTGGGCCGAGCCACTGGACATCGAACTGAACACCACCCTGGGGTTCGTCATAATGGGCGATGGTATTGGGGTCCGTTGGGACAGGTACGGCCCGGAGGTAGACGGGGTCGAGGCCGCGGCCGGGGATGTTGGCGGTGCGCCGCACGATGACGAAGGGCGCACCGGGCACGCCTGTATCCCAAAAGCTGTTGCGCATGTATTCGATGTAGTAGTCCCACTGGTTACCGTTCGCGTTGTACGTGAGCCTGGCGCCGAGGTTGGCCTGGGCACCGGGGTCGGTGAGTGCGGCCAGCGGAATGGTGATGCCGGCGGAGGAGTTTATCCACGACGAACCGGCTGTGAAGAGGCGGCGCTTGAACATCCAGTTCTGGAGAACGAGATGGGGCAGGCAGATGGCGGGGCCGAAGACCTGGTCGGGCGGCCAGCCCGGCCGGGGCCCTGCGCCGTTCTGGCTCATGATGCAGGCGGGATCGGCATAGTCTGTCCTGAGGTCTGAGCCGATATCATGCGCCATCCCGAGCGCGTGGCCCATTTCGTGGGCTGTGACGTCGCCATTGTGAGGCGGGGTGAGGGTGATTTTGCCGGTCTTTGGGTCTTCGCTGCCGTCGATCCAGAAAGGGTAATACGGAGCCAGGGGATCACCGGCCTGCCAATTGGGGGACTGGCCTTTGAGGCTGACTTCGAGGCTGTCCTGCGTCCAGTTGCGATTGATGATGGCGATCTGGTTGAAGAAACCAGTGACGGGATCGAGGCCGGCAGCTTTCGCCGCGGCTATGGCGTAGTTGACGGTGTCGGCGCGATGCGGGCCGGGATTGGTGGTTGTGCCTTGTCCTGCCTGGGCAACGGTAATGGATAGCTTGACCCAGCCGAAAACAGCACTGCCGGTGATGTCGATGCTGCCGAGACTGGCGTCGCGGTAGTACTCGACCAGACCTCCCGTGCCGGGGGTGAAGGCGCGGCGGTAAAAGTCTTCGACGGGGGCGTCGATGGTGGGATCGTATTGCTGGTCCTGATAGTGGCACAGGATGACAGCCCAGGGGCGCGTTACGGCGATGGGTGCGAGTGCGGCGGCGAACATGGAACGCATGCAGCAATTGGGAAGGCCGAGCGCGTGGCAAAGGCTGGAGAGGCAAACGGGGCCGCTGTCGGGCGCGAGGCCGCGTTCCCGCAGGCGTTCGACCACTTGCATAAAGGTTGGCATGCGCGGCTCCTATTGGAGAGTGACAAGGATGGGGATCAGTGCCCGACCATGAGGGAGAGGCCGAAGCGCTTTGCCGAGAACGGTGCCGAAGGAGCGGAGGGGATCGGCGGCTTTCATGGCATGGCCCGGGGTGTCGGAGGTGGTGAGGAGATCGCCGACGCGGATGGGCGCGTAGGAAGCGTCGACTTTGCAGAAGACTTTGCCCAGGAGGGCCACAGGCCGGCGTTTGGAGGTGTCAGGCCGCTTGTCGAGGACGATGGCGGGCCGGTAATTTCCGGCGCCGGAGATGACGCCGGCGACTCGATTGTCGTAAGCGGAATGGCTGCCGTGAAGGCATTCGTCGTCGCCGAGCACCACCACTGTGCCGGGGTCAATGTGGGAGCCTGCGGCGATCTCGAAGTCTTCGGCGCAGTCGGCGTTGGTGCAGCAGATGTCGCGATCGCAGGTGTGGGTTCCGGTGACGTGGACGTCGCCGTCGAAGAAGCCCGCGTAGCCACCCGTGCCGGATTTCTTGCCATAGATGGCGGCGCCGCTACCTCCTGTGTTTAGTTGATAGCCAGCAACCGCGGCCATTGTAGCAGAGCTGGTTTCGCCGTGGATGCCCTCTCCGGTGTCGGTGGCGCCGAAAATGGCAGCGCCGCCGTTGACGGAGTTGCCTTCGACGGCGGTGTGTCCGTCGCTGGTCCCGACGATTCCACGGCCTTTGCCACTGGCGCGGCCAAAGACGGCATCGCCATCTTTGCTGACGCCGAGGATGCCGCCGCCGCCGGAGAGGTTCTGGCCGACGACCCCGCAGGCGGAGGAAGTTTTGGATTCGCCGAAGACGCCATTGCCCTGCTGGCCGACCCCCCAGACGCCGGTGCCGCCACTGCCGCTGGCGACGCCGGTGACGCCGTTCTGCTGGTCGCTTGTGCCGACGACGCCGCGGCCGGTGACGCCGTGACCGATGCCGAAGACGCCGTCACCTTGCGCGGTATTCTCTCCGACGACAGCGGCGACGGCCTGGATCGCCGACTGAAATGTGGTGGCTGGATTTGCCATGGGGAGTCTCCTCGGAAGAGTGACTTTGACGGACGGATGCAGGACGATCGTGATGAGACGCGACCACCGAAGAACCAATCAGAGCGACCGGCGGGAGCCCTGGTTGCGCTCAAAGGATGGCTTATGTGGAGGCGATCTTCTAGTAAAAATGCGACATCGTGAAGATTATTTCCTGGCGAACTGGCGGGGGAGCGCCGTCGGGCGAGCGTCTCCGATTTCGTGGAGGAGGTGCCGTGGTGTGGCGCCACCGAGCAGTTCGAAGTCCCGAACCATGTGCATCTGGTCGAAGTAGCAGAGGTTGTGGGCGATGTCAGCCCAGGAGCGCGAGGGGCAGGCTATCTTGACGTCAAGCGCGGTCTGGAAGCGAGCGACGCGGGCGAAGAGCTTGGGGGTAAGACCCATGCCGCGAACGAAATTGCGCTCGAACTGACGGAGGCTGAGTCCCGAGCTCGAAGCGAGCTCAGAAATACGAACGGCGCCGTTGCATTTGAATATGTGTTCAGCTACGACGGCCATGGGGTCTTTGCGCGAGAGGTTTGTGGCGAGGGAGACGAGAAAGCTTTCGATGAGGCACACGCGATCGGCGAATGTTTGGCACTCGCCGAGGCGGGATCGGATTTGGCCGAGTTTGGCAGGAATAAGCGCCGCGTCGAAGTTGCGGTTAGTGAGTTCGGCTGCAGGAAAATTGAAGAGGCGAGAATAGCCGGTGGGTTTGAAGAAAACGGCGAAGGAGACGACGCCTGGCTGGAGCTCGATGCGAGTGCAGCCGTTGACCTGGGCGCCGATGATGGCGGACGCGTCAGTGGACTGCCTTTGTCCATTCCAGTGATGGACCTGAAAGAGTTCGCCGAACTGGAACTCCAGAGTTTGTTCGAGGCGAGCGGGCATGGGCTCAACGACCATGGCGGCTCCAGACTCGAATGCGGTGACTCTGCGCTGGGCGTAGATACGCACAAATTCCCGAAGGCCGGGAGCAGGGAGCGCGGTCTGGACCGCAATCATGGCGCACATTATACGTCGAGGAAGAGGAGATCAGGGATTGCCGGGAGGAAGAAACCGCCGGAGAAGAAATAGCTGCGCCGGTGCCGCCGAGGAGAAACGCCGCGTGGAAAGGGGAGGCCGTTGGAAGGACTGCCCTCTTGCGCCTTCCGAACCGCTGCTGACCTCTATCTGGCCGCCCCTGATTCCTCATAACCGCAGCCGCCAGTCCGCTCACGTGGCATGCTCCACGCGCGTCTTCGCATCTGTCAGTCCGCAGCACCTGACATGCCTTGAAGACCACATTCGCCGGCATCCTGCAACGCTTCGATCACCGACGCGTCCTCCAACGACTCACCACTTACCGATCACCATCGGCAACGATCCCACTTCACGGAAGCATTCGCTCAAACAGGAAACCACATCCAATTCCCATAATTCCCATCAGGATCACCGCGACCGCGACAAACACCTGCGGCTTCCTTCTCGTAGGCTACTCGGAATGTATGGTCCGCCGCCCTCTTGCAAGCGAAAAGTGGAGATGAGGGGATTAGTCTGCGCAAATGTATCCGGTCTTATGTTGAGCCGAGGCTCAGGACCTCGATGGAATGCGCTGCGCTCTCGTCCTGCCTAATTTCACAGCCTTGTAGGGCCAGTCCGAGTGTCAGGTTTCGAGAACGCTGGGGTCGACCATTTTGCCATCTCTCTGTTCGCCAGCAGACCTGGCAGAAACCTTGTTAAGCCCGTCGTAGCTGGTCTGCGATTGTGGGAATCGCCAGAGCGATTTCCAAGCATGGCTGTGCCAGGCGTCAATTGCAGGCCGGTGTTTCAGCTGCACTGTCACCAGAAGCGGAGGCCGATACGGCTCGGCCTTGAACAGTACCGCCCATGCGATATGAGCCAGTTTGTTGGCGAGGGCAACCGCCACGATGTTGGTGTGAGCACGCGCGACGAACTGAGCCAGCCATTGACTGAGACCAGGCTATCGCTTTTCTCTGCACTGCAGTACCGCGCGGGCTCCATGTACGAAGAGTCTTCGCAGGTACTGGTTTCCGCGCTTGCTGATCCCAAACAGTCGTTGCTTGCCGCCGGTTGAGTGCTGCTTCGGGACCACTCCCAGCCATGTGGCGAATGCGCAACCTTTCCTGAATTCCGCGCCGCTGCCGATCGAGGCCACGACCGCAGTGGCGGTTACTGGCCCGATCCCAGGAATCGCCATGAGACGCTGGCAGGGCTCATTTTCGCCTGCCGCCTTCACGATCCGCATGTCGGCTTCGTCAATCTGGCTCTGCAGCTGTCTTAACTCGCCCTGCAACTGGGCCAGCAGCATGCGCAGCGGCCCGGACAAGCCGTTATCCGGATCTTTCATGACGCCGGGCAGCGAAGCCTCGGCATGTCGGCGTCCCTTCCGAAACTTGATACCCCGCTCCAGCAACGATCCGCGGATCTGGTTGATCACCTATGTCCTGTGTGCAACCCAGCGATCCCGCACACGATGCAGGGACTGCATGTCCAGCTGATCATTGCTTTTGATCGGCACGAAGCGCATGCGTGGTCGTCCGACCGCTTCGGCGATGGCTTCGGCATCAATGTAGTCGTTCTTGTTCGTCTTCACGTACGGCTTCACGTACTGTGGCGGCATCAGGCGAACTTCGTGGCCCTGCTCGCGCAGGCTGCGGCCCAGAAAATGTGTGAGCCGCCGCAGTCCTCCATGCCAATCAGTCGCACGCGCAGATTGGCCGTGAACCGCAGCAACTGAAGCCGCGAAAACTTCCTGCGAACCACTGATGCTGCGGACCATCGCTGCGGCGAAGAAGATGAACGACAAAATTGATGCCAGCAAGATCGCCGACTGTCTGCGCTGCGATTTTCGGCCCGAATGCCACATGGCCTCCACGGAGATTCGCGACCGGCGACGGATCCTGCGCTACCGGCATCTGGTGGTCAGACAGATGGTGCAGACGAAGAATCGGGTATCGGGTCTGCTGAAGGAGACGGGGGTGGAACACAACAAAAGCCGGCTGCATAAAGTGGGCTATTTCCGCAAGCTCATGGCGACCAACGGTGCGATCGACGACAGCATCCGGCCGCTGCTGCGGCTCAGCCGGGAGAACATCGAGCGATGCGAGAAGACCGAATACGCGCTGGTCAGTTCACTGGAGCGCGATCCGCTGCTGAAAGAGCGAATCAGGCGACTGAGGACGGTGCCGGGAGTTGGTCCGATCACGGAGCTGAACTGGGCTCTGGAGATGGGTGATATCTCCCGGTTCCGCTCCATCAAAGAGGCGGTTAGTTATTGCGGGCTGTGCGGGGACGAGCACAGCTCGGCGGACAAGGTGATGCGCATGCCGCTGTCGAGGCAACGCAACAAGCATATCCAGCATGTGCTGATCGAAGCGGCGAAGCTGGCGCTGATCCAGAGTGCGGAGCTGGCTCTGCTCCACCAGAAGGCGCTGGAAAAGGGGAACAGGAACAAGGCGACGCTGGCTGTAGCCCGCAAAATGGTGGCCTGGCTGCTGGCTGTGGACCGGGAGAGGCGCGAGTTTATTCCCGCAGAGCAGCGGGAGATCCGGGCGGCGTAAAACCTGCCCGCTAAATCAAAACAGGATCATCGATGCGCAAACTGCCAGGTCCCGCCGTTGGCCGACTGAGCGAAGGAGACAAGTGCTCCCGAGGCTCCTGCGTATTGTTTCGGAACTGGCAGAGAACACTAACTCAATCTACTGTGACGGCTATTGCGGCCGGAGGTAACAAATGGATGTCCGGTTCTGCGAAGAGCAGGAACCACCAGCCGAGAGACACTCGTGCGCACGGCGAAACCTGACATCGGAGACTGCGCGCTCTCGCGAGCGCCCCCGGGACACCTGTGCCTGCTCTTGACAGAAGACTCACATGGATGTCGGCCAACCAAAGACTTTCGCCCCTCGCCGGTCCGGGAAGGGGTTCCAGCGATCCGAATCTTTCGGAAAGCCGGTTTTAGGTCCTGGGAGAGCTTCCTTGGTGTCATAGCAGAAGAGTAAGGGCGGATGCGCTTACTCAGGCCGGGGGAGCCTCTTCGCACTGATCGGAAAACGTCCATGATCACAAGGCGGTATCTCGCAAACGGCGGTGCAGCCTGTCACATCGAAGGCCATGCCGTGGGGTTCATCATGCACTACTCCTGTCAACGTGAGTGTATGTCCGTTGACTGCCGTTGCAAGTGGGCACGGTGTGGCGATCTGTGCGAGGGCATTCGCTTGCCGCGCTGTTGGCGCGATGAAGATTATGAACAGGAACGGCAGCAGGAGATGAACCTTACCGCTTCAACCTCCAGGCGGACGCTTTGTGACGTTGGACTCGCCGGAGCAGGTGCTTGCGTTCTACAGGAAGCCGCTCGCAAAGCACGACGAAGTGCTGGAGTGCAGCCACAGAAAACCAGTGGGCCGATTGACGGTGACGAACAGCGGCCTGACCTGCGGCGACCACAAGGGCGGCGGTATGACAGTGAATGGAAGCGACATGGGTGACGAACCGCAGGCGGGGACGCCGGAGCACTTCCGCGTCGTAGGGATCGACAGCACCGAGGCGGGGAAGACGAAGTTTGGGTTAGTGGCACTCGTGCTTCCGATGGAAGAGGATGGGAATTAGGCGGCTTGCTTGAGCGCTAAGGCGAATCAAAATGGATGAGTTGCCGACTACTGGGAGGTGAAAATGTCCGGCACTCTGGACAGTTAGGAATTCTCTGATTGCTTTCGATGAGGGCAGCCAGGCCAACAACAAGGCCTACGCATTCCTTCTTTTATTTCCGTGCTCACCCTCTCGACATGCTGCCTTCTGGTTTCCGGCTTCTTAACGGATATAACCCAGCAAATCCATTCATTGCGTGCGAGCGGGGTAATATCCTCCCAGTTTGTCCGCGCCGCTGGGTCGGAAACAAGCGCTTGTCGTAAATCCGTCGGCACGCTATGGACCACGCCAGAGGAGAGCTTTCTAGTCATCCCGTTACTTTACACTCGACATTCGCTGTCTGACTGCTGTGGCAGGCTATCCACGGCATCGGCGAGTGACAGGCAACAGCGACATTCCGTATCAGTAAACATCGCGGAGCAGTATTGACGTACTCGTTATCTCCGAGTGGCCGACATCCATGTGAGTCAACTGTCAAGGGTGAGCAGAGATGTCGCGGGCGCGTTCGCGAGAACGCGCAGTGCGTGGTGTCAGGTTTCGCCGTGCGCACGAGTGCCTCTCGGCTGGGTGGTTCCTGCTCTCCGCAGAACCGGACATCCATTAGCTGCCTCGGGCCGCGAGGGCCATCGCAGAAGATTGAGTTAGTGTTCTCTGCCAGTCCCGAAACAATACGCAGGAGCCTCGGGAGCACTTGTCTCCTTCGCTCAGTCGGCCAACGGCAGGACCTGGCAGTCTGCGCATCGATGATCCTGTTTTTATCTAATCAGGGCAGTTTTATGCTGCCCTGATCTCCCGCTGTTCCGCGGGAATAAACTCGCGCCTCTCCCGGTCCACAGCCAGCAGCCAGGCCACCATTTTACGGGCTACAGCCAGCGTCGCCCTGTTCCTGTTGCCCTTTTCCATCGCCTTCTGGTGGATCAGCGCCAGTTCCGCGCTCTGGCGCGGCGCCAGCTTCGCAGCTTCGACCAGCACATGCTGGATATGTTTGTTGCGCTGTTTCGACAGCGGCATGCGCATCACCTTGTCCGCCGAACTGCGCTCGTCTCCGCACAGTCCGCAGTAGCTGACCGCCTGTTTGATGGATCGGAACCGGGAGATATCACCCATCTCCAGAGCCCAGTTCAGCGCCGTGATCGGCCCCACTCCCGGGACCGTTCTCAGCCGCCCGATTCGCTCTTTCAGCAGCGGATCGCGCTCCAGTGAACTGACCAGCGCGTATTCGGTCTTCTGGCATCGCTCGATGTTCTCGCGGCTGATCCGGAGCAGCGGCCGGATGCTGTCATCGATGGCGCTGTTCATCGCCATCAGCCTGCGAAAATAACCCACCTTATGCAGCCGGCTCTTGTTGTGCTCGACACCGGTCTCCATCAGCAGACCCGATACTCGATTCTTCGTCTGCACCATCTGTCTGACCACCAGATGCCGGTAGCACAGCACCCTCCGCCGGTCGCGGATCTCTGTCGAGGCCATGTGGCACTCGGGCAGGAAATCGCAGCGCAGGCAGTCAGCGATCTTACTGGCATCAATCTTGTCGTTCTTCTTTTTGGCCGCAGCGATGGCCCGCAGCATCAGCGGATGAGCCACCTTCACCTTCTCGGCATGCGGAAGCAGGTGGTCGTAAATCCAGCCCGTGAAGATCGTCGCTTCCATCGCGATGGTGCGGGGCTGAGGCATGATCCTGATCTGCGCGTCCAGTTCGCAGCGCGTGGAGCCAATCTTGCCTTGCTGATGTACACGGCCAGCCGCGTCCTTCACGCAGTAGCTGATCGTCTTCTTGTGCACGTCCAGTCCGATGTAGTACATGTCGTCTCTGAGGAGCCTCCGAGGTGTTCTCTGAATCAGCTTCCCGCTGAGTTCAGCCTTTGTAACACCTCGTGCTCCTCCTCGACTCAGCATTCAAACAAGTCGTCAGGCACCCGTGGTCTCAGCTGTGCATTCCTGAATAAAAAGCCTACTCTGGATTAACGGGGTCGTTTCGGTGCATGCCCACGTGCAGTCGCACCCTCTGTCCCGGTTCCGCTTTTACCTCAAAGAGCGCCGTTGAGCCGTCCATTCTGGAGGGCGGCGGGTCGGAATCCACGGTCCAGTTTTCTGGAACGTCGTGACGGACAGTAAAGAGGGCAGGTTTGTCGGTTGGATTTTGCAGCACGTATTCCTGCTCGCGTACCTGTACAAAGAAGTGCGAGGTCTCACCGTCGGTGATTTTCTCTTCAGCATGGTGGGAAGAAAGCACGCTCTCCAGATGACAAATGGCGTCATCACGGAAGGCATCTTCGTGATCACCAAGAACGGACGGGGCGGAATCGGGCTGGATCAGGCATGATTTATCAACGATGATCGACAAGCGGGAGGCCTGGTCCTGGCACAGTCCTGCCGGGGCGGCGAGGAGCGTAGCGGCAAGGACGAGCGGGAAAGCGGGGACTCCGTTAACGCCAGTCATGGCAGGAATGGTACACCTGAATGGCCATCATGGGTTAATTCTATTGTTGAAGTGATTAGCCTTCAAGGAAGTGTTCCTGCTCCGTACTAGTGCACATTTCCGGTCCGCTCACCAGCAACCCTGACGTTGCGCCTTCGGTTCGGAACGGCTCACCTGCGCTCTGCTCGACCGCATTACCCATCACGTCCAAATCCTGAAGATGACCGGCGACAGTTATCGGCTCAAACAAAGCCGCCGCGAAACGAGTCCGCCCTCGGACCGTTGAGCCCCCCAACGCGGCTTCGGGAGAGAAGGGTCTCTTCCGCTACGCTCCAGAACCCCTCCTCCCCGAAACAACCCCATCCTCATCCCTATTAGTGGCCCTTTTGCTCCGCACCACCGGCCTCCTTTCACTCCGCCCTTGACAGAACTGCCTTTGATATTGCGGGCACCGGGAAAGCCGACGAGGGAAGCATACTCGAAGCGATTCGACCGGCAGTAGAGCTTGCACCTTGCAATGGTGGGGAGACTATTCGAATCGCACCGAGAGCATAAGCTGAATTCGCCTCGGGCAAAATGAGACAGGCGGATGACTCCACGAATCTCCACCGGCGCGCGCGGTCAGCCCACTGGAACAATCCGCGACAAGAACTCCGGGAAGCCTGATGTTTGCACCTTCAGACGAAAAAGCGAACCCGCGGTATCGCCGTTTTCTGCTTTCTTATTACCACCAGCGGTGGTTACATAAAGGTCACTATAGCGATCTCCCCCGAAGATCAGGCTGGAAACCTTTTTCGTCGGCAGGGGAATCTTTTTCTCGACCGTGCCGTCCTGCCTGAGGCAAACGATACACGATCCGTCCCAGAGAGCACTCCACAACCGGCCCTCACGATCGAATGTCGCCCCGTCGGGAAGGCCATCCGCTTCCCCAAAACGGGCAAATACCCGCCGATTCCTGAGCTCTCCCGTCTCAACGTCATAGTCGTAGACGTAGATCTCGTGCGCCAGGGAATCGGTGTGGTAGAAGAGACGCCGGTCGCGGCTGAACGCCATTCCATTGGAACAAGCGACGCCCTCCGCGACACAGTGCAGTGTCGCGTCCTGATCGAGCCGGTACAGTCTGCCCGCACATTCCGGGGTGGACATGGTGCCGCAGAAGACCCGGCCACGGGGATCTGCGATGACATCGTTGAAGCGGGAATTCAATTCGGCCGGGATGTCCCGAATAACTTCAGTCAGATTGCCGTTTCTCCAACTCGCTATGGTGCCGCGATCCATGAACAGCAGCAGCGAACCATCCGCCTGAACGGTAAAACCTCCCACGGGCCGGCCGTGATAGCACTCCTCGTGAAGGGCACTCGTGGGATCGAAACGGAACAGGCGCCCGCCCGCAATGTCGGTCCAGTACAGCCTGCGCTCGATGGGATGCCAGAGAGGATTCTCACCGACCTCGCAGGCATAGTCGGCGATTAGTTCCATGGTGACGGAATCGGGAGAAGAAACAGGATTCGCCGACATTAAATAACTCCCTTTTTGGCCCGTTGGCGGCTGGAACCAACGACCCAGTCCGTCCTCTATCCGAACGCATGAGGCCCGTGGGTCGAAACGGATTTTGTGCCGCGGGCCAGGTCTCAATACTTACAGATGAAACGAGTCCTAATGCCGCTTTTGCCCGATGGACCAGAATTGCATCCCGTACGCATCCAGGTGGACCGTTATGGGGCTCGATCCAGGGTCCAGCGTAACATTTTCCAAAGCGCGCAGGCGCACATTTTCGTCATTGGATGGCGCTGCCGCATCCAGCATGCGTCGGGTTGCATGCATGGGTCCGGGAAGATCGCGGGCTTCGACGCTGACGTCTACCGGATCGGGTGACGCAGAGCTGGACGTCCATCCACCATCGACAGGCAGCGTCACTCCGGTGATATAGGACGCTTCATCGGAAGCCAGGAAGAGCGCAGCCCATGCCACTTCGTGGGGCTTGCTTCTGTCCTGATCTTTCACGAACCGATGAATCCGAAGAAAGTTGTCGTGTTGCTGCTCGCGATGGTATCTGTCCTTCTGCTGTGGAAAGATAAGCAGGCGGACGAAAAGAAACAGATCACAACCATCACGCGATGAGGGCGTTTGCATGCAGGACTCGTCGAAGTGGCTGCGGTTGACGATGTTGGCGTCCGTGACCAACGGCCTCGGACCCTTCGGGCTGAAAGTCCTTGCCGAGAAAGGCCTGGCGGAAAAATTCCACTTCCAGTACCTGGTGTGGTGGTATGCGGGCTGGCCTGATGTTTGGCGTCTTAGCCCTTCTGGTATCGCGCACCCGTATCCAGTTTAAAGACGCCGTGATGGCGTTGGGCACTGGCGCTGGCAGTTTTGGCGGCCAGCTGTTCAGTGTGCTGGCGCTCGAGCAGAAGGTGCCGGGATATATCGTCTTTCCCATCACAACGGGCGGCAACCTGTTCCTGGTGGCCGCCGGTGGCGTATTTCTGTTCCGCGAGAGAATCGGGGTTTATGGAATTGCCGGGATTGTCACCGGCATCGCGTCGCTGGTGCTGCTCAGCATGCACTGAAGACCGGTCGGCGCCTCGGTCATGACATCTGCTTCGAGTAACAATGGTCCGGGGAGGAGATCTTCGGTAATCATGATCATTCCCGAACGACTCGCCGCAAACTGCCACAAAAGTCCCGCACGGGAGGCCTGGCTGCACAGCCTGCCGGCGATGCTGAAGGATCTGACGGAACGCTGGTCGCTGCGTCCTGGTCCTCCCTTTGACCACGGCGACATTTCCTGTTCATGGGTTGCAATGGTTTCCCGCGCCGATGGCAAATCGGCCGTTCTCAAACTTGGAATGCCCCACATGGAAGGCGCACAGGAGATCGAAGGGCTACGCTTCTGGAATGGCGATCCGACGGTACAGCTTCTTGAAGGCGATGATGAACGTGGAGCGATGCTGCTCGAGCACTGCCAGCCCGGATCTATGCTTCGTTCCGAGCCGGAAGATAAACAGGATGAAGTGATCGCGGCGCTGCTCAAAAGGCTTTGGCGCAGATCTGCGTCGCCGGCAGGATTGCACAGATTCCGGCACTTATCAGAAATGCTGAGGGTTTGGCGCGGTGAGACGCTGGCGCGGGTCCGCGACTGGCCCGATGCGGGTCTGGTCACCGAGGGGCTCCGGGTGTTAGAGGAA
Organism: uncultured Acidobacteriota bacterium; assembly: GCA_963825195.1. GTDB lineage: Bacteria > Acidobacteriota > Terriglobia > Terriglobales > Acidobacteriaceae > Palsa-343. Next base: position 145,838 of record CAWGSD010000001.1, on the reverse strand, counting down.
CTCGCAACGCCATCTCCCGCGGACACGCTACTCGCCACCGACCTGCATGCCGGAAATGTGCTGCGATCTGAGCGGGAGCCCTGGCTCGTCATTGACCCGAAGCCATTCATTGGGGATAGGGCTTACGACCTGGTTCAGCATCTTCACAATTGTGAAAAGCGGCTTCAGGCGGACCCTATGGGTATGGTCAGGCGTCTTGCCGAGTTGGCTGAGCTCGATATCGATCGTCTTCGGCTCTGGACCTTCGCCCGCGCCGCTGCCGATCCAAGGGATGACTGGAGCAATCCAGTATGGATGGATATTGCCAGGGCGCTGGTTCCGTAAATCCGTGCAAGGCCAAATCGATTCGTTGCAGAATCACTTCGCCAGCTTCGCGGCGCCCACCTGATTCGCAGTCGCCGTATACAGATGGCAATCTCCGGTGGTCTCTCTGAATCGAAAATACGGGTGCAGGAACAATGCCGCGCGCACATCTCCTGAGCCCTCCGCCAGGTCGGTAAGCCAGACGCCATCCGGCTGTACATGATCGTGCAGATGGATCCAGAAGCCCTTGTGCAGGTTGGCCAGAACACCGCCGGCGATCTTCAGATCCTGCGTCGATTTGATATTGATGTCCACCGGCTCACCGGTCTCCTCGTCGATCGACATCTTCCCCTGCATCACCTGGGCGAATCGCTGACTGATGCTCCTGGCTCGAAACTTTGGATTCGGCACAACGTCATAAAACAGCACGCTGCGGCCATCCACCTGCTCCCGCCGCCCGTCGGTCAGCATCATCGCCGTCATGATCTCCTGCAGTTCCTTGTTCTCTTTGACCGTCTCCTTTTTCGCGGTCTCCTGATCGCTGTACTTGATCGTCTTCTTCATGACCCGCTCATCTTCTTTGCGCGTCTCCTCAGGAGAGAGGTCCTTACCGTTCTTCGCTAGCGTACGGTCCACCTCGATCCCGTTCACGAAGAACTGTTCCTTGACCTCGGTGTCCGTGTGTTTGACTTTGCCCTTGCTGTCCAGTTCCGTGGTGTCGTCAGTAACGCGGCATTCGTAGCGCTCCTGTTCGGCGGCCAGCCTGGCTTCATCGGCGATGGCCCGCTGCATCAGTTCACTGGCGTTGGGCAGCGGCCGGTCCTTGCTCCGCGACGCGGTCTGCGGCCGTGCATCCGCAGCGGCCGCTAACGTATTCACGGTCAGGAACAGACAAAGCAACGTCCCAGTCATATTCATGTCGTACGCGCCTCAGCGATGGTTGGTTCCAGCCACTTACGAGCGATCAGCATACCCCGTTTAGACGAAACCGTCGGCTGGTCGTAACGCAGAAAACGGGGCGCCTGTCCTACCGTAATGCTACCAACGGACCGATCGCTGGAGCTTGCGAGCCGAAGAGTTCACCCCGGATTCCATGGAGGAAGTTGAATTGGCGCCGTTCTACTACATGAAGAGTGTGGATTAGCCGTCGATCCCAACAGTGTTAACGAGGCCCCGGAAACGGCTGACCAGCACTAAAAGCAGAGGGGCGTAGGACCGGCGTTTGAGGGAACTCTCCGGCAAGAGCTTACGGGTACCTGCGATCCGCTGTGCAGGAAAGGGAGCTTTTGCCGGAGACGGCGACGGTGTCGGCGCGTAATAGATGGAGCACGGAACGGCAGTCGATTCGCGATGGATCGTTGCCCTGGAATCTGCGGGCCGCGGTCAGTCGCGCAGCCAGAACGGTGGCGGCTCGATTCCGAGCGCCCGCAGATAAACGTATCCCTGCCCGCGATGGTGAATCTCGTTGTCAATCGAATACTGATCGTCCCCAGCCCGGGCATTTCCCACTGGCCGAAGGCCTTGTCCACCTCCGTGAACCGGTGCGGAGGGCTACCGGCTGCTCACGGGCGTAACCCACAGCTGCCCATGGCGGTCTACGGATACATCCAGAGTAAGGCGATCTACCCGACACAAGAACAGATTCTGGATGTGGCGAGGGGTATCGCGAAAGGAGGATGCCGCTGGATATGGTGGTAGTGGACTTCCCGAACATGACGAGGCAGTGCGAACTGGATCTGGACCCGAAGCGCTGGCCCGATCCGGCCGCGATGAATCATGAACTCCACGGCCATGGATGTAAGAACTCCGCTGAGGTGGCATCACACATCGCTGTGCGGCGCTCGGTGAAGATCGAGGCCGCCGGAATAGCCGGAGGGCGTCCGATTTTGGACGCCGGTTTTCGATTGCGAACATCCGAGTCTGGACTGGCGGTTCGGTGCTGTGTTTGCCGTCGAATTCGACGGCCGGACGCGGCACTCTGCTTGGTTTCACTTAGTCCAGGCCTCGGCTTTAGGCTGAAAACATCCGGCATGATCAGCGGAGTGCTCCAGGATGACCTATCCTGCTCGTCCGTCGCGCCTTTCCCCAGAGGAATTTCTGGCTTCGCTCTTCGCGTTGTTTGCCGTTCTGGCGCTGGTCCTCTCTGCCGCAGGAATCTACAGCGTAGTGTCCTACACCGCTTTCCAAAGGACCCGGGAATTTGGAGTGCGGATGGCGCTGGGCGCCCCACGAACCGGCGTGATTCGTCTCGTGTTGAAATCACCCCTGATGAGCGTCGGCGCAGGTGCGGTCATTGGGATGGGGTTGAGCCTGTTCGTCACCAATTTAGAGAATGAGATCGACGACCTTTATCGCAACAACGGCGATTATAACTTCACCGAAGTCAGTTATCCCTCGGGGTTGGCTTTCTCGGCCCTGCGGTGGGTCAAGTGGGGCACAGCCTTCGCCGATCTGGAAAACGACGGCTGGCTCGGTCTGATTACCGCGGCGCATTCAGAACAGAGAAAGCACCAATTGGCTCGCAGCCTTTAGCTCGGGCTCTGAAATTGTGTGCGGCCGATTGGGATAACGGAACAGCTGGACCTGGGCGCCCATGCGCTCCAGCTCCCCGGCTGAATCCTGCACGCGTTGCCATGGGACGTGCGGGTCCGGATCGCCGGAACTTAAGAGCGCCGGCGTTCCATCCAGCGAACCGGGGTGGTGCAGGTCGGAGCCTGGAGGACCAATCAGGCCACCGGTGAACACGATCAATGCACCGTAGCGTGCGGGGTGACGGGCGACGAATTCCGTGGCGAGGCAGGCACCCTGGGAAAAGCCGCAAACGACGATCTTTTCGCGCGGGATGCCCGACGAAATGCACAGGTCGATCGCTGAGGCCACTTTGGAGAGTGCCGAAGAGAGCCACGGCTCATTTTGCTGGATGGGAGCCAGGAATGAGTACGGGTACCAGGTGTTGTTGGCGGCCTGCGGCGCAAGGTAGGCGACTTCAGGGACAAACATCTCCTGAGCGAGGCCGAGGATATCCTCTGCGGATGCTCCACGGCCATGGAGGAGCACAACCGCGCCGCGCGCAGCCACCGGTTCCGGACCGAGCCGGGCCACGGGCATATTGCGGTGCGGATCATTCATGGGCGGAATGCGCTCGCAGCCGTGGCATGACTATCGGAGGCAGAGCGCGCTCGATGGCAGCGCGATGCTTCTCCAGCCAGGGCGGAAGTTTCAGGCTCTCGCCAAGTGATTCGAGGGCTTCATCGATGGAGAAACCGGGCGGATCGGTAGCGATCTCAAACAGAACGCCTCCGGGTTCACGGAAATAGATGGAGTGGAAGTAACAGCGATCGAGGACCGGCGTGACGTTGAGGGAGAGACCGGCCAGGATGGCGCGCCACTCTAACTGCGCAGCATTATCCGGCGTCCGGAATGCGATGTGGTGGATGGTGCCCGCGCCCATGTTGCCATAGATGAGCTGGGGTTGAACGAGAACATCGATATACCGCCCCGGCTGGTTGCCCTCCGCAGCAAAGCGAATCCGGTTGTTCTCCTGTCCGGCCTGGCGGAATCCCATAGTCTCGAGGACTTTGGCTGTCGACTCAAAACCTGCTTCGCACAACGTGACACTATGGAAGCCGTAAATGGCGCATTCCCTGGGAATATCGCTGGTGCGCGGCAGCCGGTGCTCGCCGGAATCACGCGCACCGATCAGTTCGACGCGCATCCCATCAGGATCACCAAAGCTGAGAACCGGATCGCCAAAGCGATCGTCGGCGCGTTCTGCAGGAACGCCGGCGGAAAGCAGGCGCTGTTCCCAGAAATCTATCGCAGCGGCGGCCACGCTGAACGCGAGAGCCGAGGTCTCACCGATCCCCAGACTTCCTCGCGTAGCACGAGGCCAGGCGAAGAAGGTGAGGATAGTACCGGGAGATCCCACGTCGTCTCCCAGATAGAAGTGATACGAACCGGGGTCGTCGAAGTTCACGGTGCGCTTCACAAAACGAAGTCCCAGGAGCTGGGTATAGAAATCCAGGATTCGCTGTGGATCGGACGCAATCGCCGTCACATGATGCAGGCCGAGGATAGGATTTGGCATATCGATTCCTTTCGTTGCGGCCCTTCCCTGCATGGCCCTACCTGCGTGGTCCTTCTTTCCCGAGTTGGGCGGGCTCGGCTTCTGATGGCTGTCCGCCGCGCTGCGGATGGATTCTGTCGCGTGAACCGGCGAGGCCGATTCCATCGCCGCCCGCCAGACTCCAGGATAATGGAACGAGCGGCCTCTCCGATAGCCGTACCGCTTCTGCCAAAGAGCCGCCGCGGAGAACTCGCGATCGGCTGATTGCGCGTTCCGGTTAAGACGCGGTGGATACACTGGTTCTGCCGGATTGCGGAGATGGTCGGGCAAAGACCTCACGGCCCTGCCAACTCCGCAACAAATCCGGGAAGGCTCTCTATTCGTGGTCAGAAAAACTGGAGGGACATGTTACGGAAGAGTCGTTGCAGCGGTGGTTCTGTTGCGAAGCAGCGGAGGAGAAGGACAGCATGGCCGGCGATGGCGCTGGTGGGACTGTGCGCCTCGGGGTTCGCAGCGGTCAATGTAGTGACTCAGCACAACAACCAGAGGCGGACGGGCGCCAATCTGGACGAGACCATCCTTACTCCGGCGAATGTCAATGGGAAGCAGTTCGGCATGCTCTTCCGCCACGTGGTGGACGATCAGGTCTACGGACAGCCGCTGGTGGTTACCGATGTAAGGATCGGCGGCGGAACGCACGACGTGGTGTACATCACCACGGTGAATAACAGCGTGTATGCCTTCGATGCGAACGAGGGCCAGAGCTCAGGGGCGCTGTGGCACGTCAATTTCGGCGTCCCGGCCAACGTGAACGACGGCAATTTTGGCTGCCTCGACATGAACGGCAACATGGGAATCGTCGGCACACCCGTAATCGATGTACAGGGGGAGGCGCTGTATGTGGTTTCGCTCACGCGGGTCCGAGGTACATTTGTGCAGCGGCTGCATGCGCTCGATCTGGCGACCGGCGCGGACCTCGACGGCAGTCCGGTGGACATCCGGGCTCCGGAATTTAATGCGCTGATGCAAAACCAACGACCGGCTCTGGCCGAGGCGAACGGGCAGATCTATGTTGGCTATTCGTCGCATTGCGACAAGGATCCTTATCATGGGTTTCTGTTCGCGTTCGACGCGAAGACGCTCCGGCAAACCGCGGTGTTCAATACCACGCCGACGGGCAGTGAAGGAAGCATCTGGCAATCGGGCCAGGCTCCGGCAGTCGACAGCGAGGGGAATCTCTATGTGGTGACTGCGAACGGGAGTTGGAACGGTAAGGAAAACTTCAGCGAGAGCTTTCTGAAGCTCAGTCCCGACCTGGAACTGCTGGATTGGTTCACGCCGCTTAATCATGCCTATCTCGATTCCACCGATGCAGACCTCGATGCATCAGGCGCTATGCTGCTGCCTGGCACCCACGAGGTGATCGACGGTGGGAAGCAGGGAGTTCTGCATGTAGCAGGAACCGACCGCATGGGCCATCTCGGCGGAGATGTTCAGCAATTTCAGGCTACCGGGTCGCACCTGCACAGCATTGTTTACTGGGACGGTGCGAAGAGCGGACCCATGATCTATATGTGGGGGCAGCGCGATCATCTGCGCGCCTATAAATTCGACGGCCACACGTTTAACCCCAAGCCGTTCGCGATGCGACCGGAAGCAAATCAGGGTCATCCAGGAGCCATGCTGTCGCTCTCGGCCAATGGGAACAGGGATGGGATTTTGTGGGCAGCGATCCATGCGAGCGGCGACTCCTGGAGCGAATCCCGCCCCGGCATTCTGCACGCGTACGCGGCCGACGACATCCTGCATGAGCTGTGGAATTCTCTGCAGGATCGGGCGCGGGACAACTGCGGCAACTATTCAAAGATGGCGCCGCCAACCATCGCCAATGGCAAGGTGTACCTGGCGAGCTTCGGCACGGAAAATGTCGGCGGCGGCCAGTTCTGCGTGTACGGACTGCTCCCCGACGGCCGGGCTCCGGCCGCGCCGGTCGAGCTCAGGGCCACCTCGTCAGCAGGTCGCGTTGTTCTAAGCTGGAGTTCCGTTCCTGGAGCCACCACTTACACGATCAGCAAATCCAGCGGCCGGTCGGGAACCTTTTTGACTCTTGCTCGCGGGATAACCACGCCGCAATTTGAAGATAAGGCCGTCAGCCAGGACAGGAGCTACAGCTATGAAGTTCGTGCGGTCAACGGCAACGGCGAAAGCGCGCCATCGCGCCAGGCCAACGCTGAATTTGCAAAGCCTGTGAAAACTGGCCTGTCCCATTGAGCACTCGTAAATTGACCAAAAGCAATACACGAGGGAAATAGAGCTTCACACCAACCCGGCTGCTCGCGCGATCAGGATCACCACTGCGCCGACTACGGTGACCCCGACGGTTTGCGCTGCGCGCTGACCGGCCGGCGCCAGGCGTTCGACGGTAATGGCGACCGTGACCACCGCCATCGCGCGCAGGTTCATTACACCGATGACGAGCAGGATCGCCGTCAGGTTGAGACAGCTGTAGCTGCAGTGGATGCCAAAGCGCAAGCCGTGCCGCAAGGCCGTGTCGGCGTCTGCTGGTAAGGTACGGCCGCGCCCCGGCGCTTTGCGGCAGCAGGCAAGGTGATGTGCCTTCCATGCAGTGAACTGGAGCGTGCCGGCGAGCAGGACGACCACGCCGACCATGCCGGGTACGGCGCGAGCCAGCAACGGCAGATGCATTTCGACCACCGCCAGTAGTGTTTACCACAGCAGCTTGGCCGCGAACTGGATCTGCCGCGACGTGGTCGATGTGCTGGTCGGCGAAACGCCCGACGGCGTAAACACCACCAGGTTCGGCGTATTGAAGTTGGTGTGATTCAGGATGTTGAACAACTCGGCTCGCAGTTGCAAACGCAGGCGCTCGTGCAGCGAGGTGTCTTTGAACATGGAATAGTCCCACTCCGTTACGGCCGGGCCCTTGAGAGTGTCGCGGCCCAGATTGCCGTAGAAGCCGCTCCCGTTCGGCGGCGGCGAGAAGGGCCGCGGGATCGAACCACTCCGTCGGCTTGCCCACGACGGGATTGCCGTGGAAGCTGGGATTCACAAACGGACGCACCGGGTTCTTGGTATCGCCACTGTTGGACGGGTTATAGCTGAGCTGCGGCGTGAACGGGAATCCGGATTGCAGGGTCACGATCGAGTTCGCCGTCCATCCGCCCACTAAGGCGTTGGTAAAGCGGTCCGCTCCGCTCAGGAAGCGTTGGTGTGTCCAAAGGGCAGCTGATAGACCTCATCGATCACGCCCACACGGCGCACATCGTAGGTAGCCGGTCCCCAGTCTGCTTTCAGATCGAAGGGATTCGAGGCCAGCCCCGGAGCATTCCCCGCCGCAGTGGCGTTCAACGAATCGCCATCATCCAGAGCCTTGGACCAGGTGTAGACGTTATGGATCGCAAGACTCTGGCTCAGACGGTGATTCACGTCCACCTACAGCGAATGGTACGAGCTGTCACCACTAAGAACCAGGCCCAGGTCCTGGCGAGCGCTGGGTTCGCAGCGGCGTTCCTGATGGGCTGTAATACGAGCCGGCAGGCACCGGAGCACCGGCCAGGGCCGCAGGGAACGTGCTGGGATACACCGCTGGACACGGCGCAGCGGGGCAAATGGTGGGGGTTGGCTCGTTGTCGTCCAGGCTCACAGTCTCGTGGGTAGCCATGGGAGTCGACGTATCCAAGCGTCATTACCGTATTCGGCGACAATTCCTGTTCGATCCGCAACGACCGGGAGATGAGGGTGGGCGTACTCATATCCGGCTGCCCGCCCGCGGGCGCGACTGTGGCCTTGGCTGGAATCGGCGCGATTGGCGGAGGAAAATCCGTGACGGGAAGGTTCGCGATGCTGTACGAGGGATTTGAAGGGCGCGTTCTGATCCATGCGATATCCGAGCGCGTCCTGCAGGTCGTAGTACATGCCGAAGCCCGCGCGAAAGACGGTGCCCGACCCGAGAGGACTCCAGGCCACGCCAATACGCGACTGCGGCAGGAATTTCGCATTGTTCTCAGTGAACGCCGAACCGCCGATGCGCGGCGCAGTCTGAATGACGCCGTTGCTGAAGATGAAATTTGCGGCCCGGTCATGCGCCTCATTGCAGCCCGTGGTGAACTCGTCGCGCAATCCCAGCGATACGGTCAGCTTCGGCGTTGCGCGTTCACGTCCTGCGCGTACCAGGCGCCGAAAAGCGAGCGCCCGTTCTTCTCGGTGGGTGTCGGATCGTAGAGGAAGCTGCCCACCGTGCCCTCGAGAAACTGCCGCAATCCTCTTAAGGTCGACTGACCAAAATGCGTCAGCTTCAGATCTTCGTTGGCCTGGAGTTGCTGGAACCAGATCCCCGCGCTCAGGTCGCGGCGTCCGCAAGTGAGCATGACGTGATCCTCATACGTGTAGAGATTGCGCGCAACATGCAGATCGCCACCGCACAGGCGCGAGCTCCAGCAATGCTACCGACGCAAAAAGAGCGAGCCACGATACAGGACGCCGCCCGGCGATGCGCCGGGAATGAAGCTTCACTTCAGCCTCCGTAGGATTTGCCTGCCTGGGGAGGCTTCGCAGCAGCTCAGTTGCCGGCGGATAATACGAATCAATAGGTGTCATGTCATTATTCATGACGTTGTTTTGATCGTATAACCGCAGATATTCCTGCTCAAACCCGCGGCCGCATTCCTACGAGGTTTCTCTGCATTTTCAGGATGCCGCGCAATGGCGGATTATTCCGCTCGCAGCGCCTCCACGGCGTTCACGTGGGCAGCCCGTGCCGCCGGCACGGCCGACGCAATCACCGCTGCAGCCAAAATGATAAAAGACGATGCTATCAGCGTGAGCAGGCCAGGCACATGCACCTCGCCCACAAACTGGCCAATCAGCCGGGTGGAAGCCACACCGACCACCAGACCGGAAACCACTCCGATACCAGCGATCACCAGGCCGTCGCGCAGCACGTCGGTCAGAATATTGCGCGGCTCCGCGCCCAGCGCGATGCGAATGCCGAACTCGCGCGTGCGGCCGCTGACGGAAAAGGCCAGAACGCCGGCCACGCCGACCACGGAAATCAGCAGCGCTACCGCGGCGAACCCGCCAAACACCACGGCGTTCAGGCGTTCAGGCGTCATCACTTCGGCGCGAACGTCGGTCAGCGTGCTGGCTCGCTCCACCGGCTGATCGACAGCCAGTTGATGCACGGTGCGGGTGATGGCCGGCACCAGGCTATAGGGATCCTGCCCCGTGCGTACGAACAGGCGCCCCTGCCAGCCTTCCTGATCGGCCGGCTGATACACCGTCATCGCCGGGGAAGGAATAATGTTTTCGTCATCGAAGTCCGGCACCACGCCCACGATCCGCCGGGGCTCATAGCTGATGCCGATGAACTTCAGCACTCCGTCCGTCCACCGCATAGAGCGGCCTACGGCTTCCTGACCGGGGAAAAGCGTACGCGCCACGCTCTGGCTGATGATCACCACACGCTCAGAACCGTTGCGGTCGGTGTCACGGAAGTCGCGGCCCTCCAGCAGCGGTAAGCCCAGCGTCTGGAAGAATCCGGGCGAGATAGAACGGAAGCGTGCGCGCAGATTTTCCTGACCGTTTTTGCGCGTGGCGCCCTGCACCGCAAAGGCGAAGCTGATATCAAGCGCCTGGCCGTCGCGCCAGGGAACGCTGAAGCCCGTGGCCACGTGCTGTATGCCGGGCAGTGCTTCGACGCGCTGTTTCGCGTCCCGATAAAAATCATTCACCTGCTGCGGCGTGCGTCCATAGGAGATCACCGGCAGATTCACGGCCAGCACGCGCGAAGTGTCGAAGGGAGGCCGGGTGTGCTCCAGCACAAACAGCGTCCGCATCAGCACCGCCGCGCCGGTGAGCAGCAGGAACGACGCGGTGATTTGCAGGACGGCGAAGACGCGCAACCTGCGGCTGCTTCCGCCTGCCACCCGCGTGCCACTGCCGGCGAGCACGGCTCCAGGCTGCGCATCCGCTGAAGGCAGCCGCGGAATCAGCGCCAGAAAGATGGCTGCGATCAGCGCCAGCGCGATGCCGAACCACACCAGGCTGAAGTCCAGTTTGAGTCCATCGGCCCGCACCGAGAAGCGCGCCGCATAGCGCCCCAGCACGGCCACCATCGGCACAGCAATCAGCAGGGCGCCGAGCGCACCGCTGCCGCACAATACCAGGCCCTCGGCCAGCAGCGAGCGTCGCAGTGCCGCCGTATTGGCTCCCAAAGCCGAGCGTACCGCGATCTCCGGCTCACGCCGCACGGTGCGCGCCAGCACCAGGTTGGCGACATTCGAGCACGCGATCACGAACAGCAGGCCCGACGCCGCAAACAGCACCCACAAAACCGTGTTCGCCCGCGCATTGATCTGGTCGTGCATCCGGCGGACCCCGATCTCATAATGATCGGAGGGCTTGTAGACCTCCGGATGCGCCGCCACCATCGCGGCGTAGCGCGTCCGCAGTTCTGCCCGCGCCTCCTCGAGTGTCGCCCCGGGAGCGAGGCGCGCGAAGACTTCTGTCATGCGATGCTCGCGTCCAGTGACCATCGTGGCCGAGAGATGATGCGGGCTGGTGACCACGTTGGCGATAATTTCGGTCGCCACGGGATAGGGCACCGAGGGCTCCAGAACTCCGACGATTGTCGCCGAGCGGGAGCCGCTGAAGCTGTCGAGCCGCACCGTTTTGCCGAGCACAGTAGGGTCCGAATGCAGAGAAGCCGTCCAGAACTTATAGGTGAGAACGATGGCGCCAGGCGCATTCGGCCCATCGTCGGACGGCGTCAGGAGCCGACCCAACACCGGGCGCAGCCCCATCACGTCGAAGTAGTTGCCGTCCACCACGCCGGCGGGAATCTCGCGCGGCGTGCCCAGCCCCACCATGGTGAAATCAATTTCGGAAATGGTGCCCAGCTTCGTGATGGACTTCAGATTCTTGCCCAGATCCTGGATCTCGGGGATGGAGAAAGTCGCGTTGTCCACGCCGAGCCCGGGCGCGCTTTGCCGCAGATAGAGGAGCCGATTTTCGTCGCGGTTGGCGAGCGGCCGCAGCAATACTTCGCGCACCACGCTGAAAATGGCGGCATTCGCTCCGATACCCAGCGCCAGGGTGAGGGCCACGGTGATCCACAGCGCGCGCACACGCCACAGCGAACGGACCGCTATTCTCAGATCGCGCAGGAATGACATCTCGCTCCTCCAGATAACTGTTCTCGAGTCCGCCCCACCGCGACCCGGCTCGGCGTGCAATACACAGTTGATTCAGCGGTCGCACGCCAGAGTCCGAAATTCACGGCATTTGCACTATACGCAATCAGCTATTTAGTCCGCAGCGGGTTACATACAGTGTCCGAAAAAGAAGAACATGTGTTCGGAAATGGACAAATGAACGCAACAGTCCGCTGCTCCTGATTGGCCTGCATAATACGCTGGCCTGGTGCGCCGCTGGGACGGCTTGACATATTACGTTGATATCAACATAATGGAGGAGATGTCAAGAGCCGAACCGGTTCCCTTTTCCACAACGCTCCGGATTCGCGACTGTTGCCTCTGCCTTCACGTGCAGCGGACAGCCCGTGCTCTCGCCCGTCGCTTCGACGAAGCGCTCCGGCCGGTCGGCCTCACCAACGGGCAATTCTCCCTGATGATGGCGCTCAATCGCCCCGACCCCCCGCCCATGGCTCCGGTGGCGGCGTTGCTGGCCATGGACCGCACTACGCTGACCGCAGCGCTCAAACCCCTGCAGCGCCGCGGTCTGGTGCAGGTTGCTCCCGATCCGGCCGATCGCCGGGGGCGGCTGCTCAGCCTCACCCCCGAGGGCAAAGCTCTGCTGGCCCGGGCGGTGCCCATCTGGGAGAAGACACACGCCGAGTTCGAAGCGCGGCTCACCGATGCGAACCAGCTGCGCAGCGATCTCCAGGCCCTCTGCTGAGCAATTCCGGCAGGCACCATACAAGGATCATTGCCGCGAAGGCCTACTTCGGCAGCACCACCAGCTGACGATCCGGTGCCCTGCGAATCGTCGACACGGGCAATTTCAGATGCGCCTGGGCGATCCTGTCGGGCATGCGCGCGATCCACTCGTTCACGGAGATGCTCTGGTACTGCGCGGTCTTAAACATTTCGAGAAAGATCAGGTCCTCAGTCCCGGTGTTCTCGATGTAGTGAGCGGCCATGTTAGGTACGTAGCCAACGTCGCCCGCGTTGAAGTCCGTGGTGCGTGCTTTGCCGCCGGTGAGCGTAATGGTCATGCGGCCCTTGCCCTGGATCCAGTACTGCCATTCGCTCCCGTTGGGATGCCAGTGCAGTTCCCGCAATCCGCCGGGTTTCAGCGTGACGATGCCCGCGGCAATGTTTTTGGACACCGGGAAATTCGTGGAGTCGATCACGCGCGCCGAGCCACCGGCCGTTTCCGCCAGCGGCCGCACGCTCATGGCTCCGTGGAATGTGTACTGATTGGCCGTTTCAAGATGCGAGCCCAGAAAGCGCTTATCGTCATCAAGCGGGCCGGGCAGTTCGGCAGGAAAGATATACAGCTCTTCCGGCGGCAGCTGGTCCCACTCCTTCCGGCTCCAGCCCATGTTCTTCTGAATCACATCAGGCGGGATATGCGCGAGCATTTCTGAAAGCAGGAAGGTGTCGTCCTCTGAAAAGTCACCCTGATCGAAGACCAGCAGAAACTCGCAGCCCGGCCCCTCCAGCCCCTGAATCGAGTGTGGATAGCCGGCGGGAAAATACCACAGGTCTCCCCTCTCCACGTCGTCGATGAACATCTTCCCATCGGGTTGCATGACGCTGACGCGCGCTTTGCCGGTCAGCATGATTGCCCACTCGTCGGCGAGGTGCCAGTGCAGTTCGCGGAAGGAGCCCGCGGTGAGGCGCATGTTGACCCCGGCCAGATCCTTCGACTGCGCGAGCTCACGCTGCGTCACCTGATGCGTCCAGCCTCCGCCCTGCAGCCGCTTGGCCGTCAGGTCGAAGGAATACCAGAAGGGCGGCGGATTCCCCTTGTCAGTAAACGGAGGCAGGTTGGCATCCGGATTCAGCGCGAAGATGGTCTTATTCTCCGGTCCCGGATCGCTGGCGTAGTCGTCGGTTCGCCCCGCTTCAGCATCCTTCCGGCTCTGCCCAAAGGCGCCAGCGCCGGAGAAAAGACTGGCTCCCGCCATGGCCGCAGTTCCCACGAAGGCGCGACGGCTGATCGCGTCAGTTGTACTTTCCTGCTGGGGCCCCGCGGCCTGTGCTGTGTCCCGGTTGCCTCCCGAAGCCTCGCGCAAAGATAAATCCTGATCGTCTGCCGGCATTCCTGCGATTTCCTCCTGCCTGATTAAAGCATTTGGGAACTCGCGCCGCACACCTCAGGGACGCCGGCGGAGCGCAAGTATTCGACTCTTCGCGCCCCCTGGCGGCAGTTCTGGTCGTCTTATTGCGCGGAAGGCTGCCCGTTCTGCGCCAGCTTCTGGAAGGCAGCATTGTCCTTCTGCCAGTACATCTGCGGCAGCGGCTTCTTGTCCGGCCATATCTCGTCGAGCGTGTTGCCGTCAAGCAGCTCGCCGTTTTTCATCACATAGTGAATCGCCGTCGAGTTATGAATATCCTCAAGCGGATCGCGGTCCAGCACCACAAGATCCGCCAGCTTGCCCGGCTCGATGCTGCCCAGATCCTGCGACAAGCCGATGGCTTCAGCACCGGTCAGTGTTGCAGCCCTCAATGCCTCAAGGTTGCTCATGCCGCCGGACTGCAGTGCCCACAGCTCCCAGTGGAAGCTAAGCCCCTGGAACTCGCCATGGCCGCCAACGCAGACCTTACCGCCATCTGCCATGATTTTGGCCGCAGACGCAGCGAAGGACGAATACGCGTACTCATCGCCGCGATACCAGGTCATCCGCGTCGTCTTCTCGTCGATCACGTTGTGAGGAATAAACCGCTCAACCTTGGGATTATTATGTACATCGGTCGTTTCGAAATAGTAATTCTCTGCGGCCGGCCCTCCATAGCCAATAACAAAGGTAGGGTCATAATAGACACCCGACTTAGCGACCAACTGCACCAGGTCATCCTCCAGCGCGATGGGAAACTGATGCTCCGCACCGCTGAAGCCGTCGATCACATGCGTCATGTCCAGAGGAAGGTCGGCCGCTCCCTCGGTCGTGGGCATCATGTGCAGCTTCTCCGATGCCTCCACAACATATTCACGCTGCGCTCGATTGCCCACCATATAGGACTTAATGGTGTTGGTGTGGTAATAATCGCGATACCGCCGGATTACAGCCTCCGCTTCCGGCTCGGAATGAAAATCGTTCACCCAGAAGATGCCTGGCCCGGTGGAGTAGGTGCGGGGGCCGAGAATCATGCCGGCATCCACCATGTCCTGATAGGCGAACGCGTCGTTGGTGAAGGTCTGCGGATCGCGGCCCGAGGTAATTCCATAGGCCAGTGATGCAAGATAGTCCCAGTTCTCAGGATCGAGGATGCCGCGGCGAATATTAAACCAGTGGGCGTGCACGTCGATAAATCCCGGGATGATAGTCTTGCCGGCCACATTGATGACCGTGGCCCCGGCGGGAACAGCCACCGAGCCGGCCTTCCCGACGGTGACAATCCGGTTATTGCGCACCACGATTTCCCCGTTGCGCAGGACCTCGTCGCCATGCATCGTGATCACAGTCGCACCGCGCAGCACGATCACCCCTTTCGGCGTACAGCGCGGCACTTCCACCTTGACAGGAATTTCCTGGGGATGAAGCCTGCCTGCCGCTCCGGCGATATTCTCTTCCGCGGCCTCCTGATGGACCGAGGGAATGCCCGGCGCCTCCGCCAATCCTGCCTCCGCTGTTGCGAGGGGCAACCGGAAGTACGTCGAACCCAGGGACCATGCGATGGTCTGCCCGCCATCAGCCCACCCGGCGAAATCTGCGCCCACATCTGTGAGTCTCCGCACCGCGACCGCGGGAGCACTAAGATCCAGCTTCGGCGCCTCGCCGCCAGTGATGGGCAGGTCGAGCAGGTAGAGTTGCGCTCTGTATAGAACCAGCGCCTCTTTCTCGTCGGGCGACACTACAACCTGCATGCCCGGCGTGAAGTCAGCGCCCCAGATGTCTTTTCCGCCGATGTTGAGCAGGGTCCGGCGATCCGTTCCATCGAGGCGCATCGATACCAGAGAATACTGGTGCTCCATCAGGCTGATCTTGTGCGTCGCTGTAACGAAGATCCGATCCCCCGATGCCGCGAATTGTGGATAACTGAAGCTCTCCGCAAAGGCGATGGTCGATGCCTGTCCTCCATCGGCCGGAACAGAGACCAATTCGAGCCCGTCCATGGGCCGTCCCCACTGGTCCATTTGATCCATCGCCATCTGACACGAAGTGCGCAGGACCACAATCTTCGATCCATCCGGCGACCATGCCGGGTTGGCATAATAGGCCGGCACCGTCGTCAGGCGGATAGGCGGGCCACTTCCGTCCGCGGCCAACTTCCACAGCGCTCCCTCTTCGTTCGTCCACGTGACATAGGCCAACCATTTTCCATCAGGCGACCAGGAAGGATCGTACTCGCCCTCCTGTGCGGTGGTCGCACGCCCCCCGGCGGCGTTTGGCAGACTCGCGAGATACAGATGTGTCAGCGCTGAAAACGCCAGATGCTTTCCATTCGGCGATTCCATCGCTCCCTGAATGATTCGCGCCTTCACCGGCCCTTCGTCGACGCGCGTCGGGAAATCCAGCTTCGGCCCAAGTTCGCGCGACACCGCCGCGTGAAACGGGATGACCGTGTTCTGGCCGCTGACCATGTCGACGCGATGGATCTTTCCGCCCCACGCAGCCAGCAGGCTTTTGCCGTCGGGCGAGATCGCGTAGCCGGGCAACAGGTCGCGGCTCGAAAAGTACGATTCCTGATCGTCGCGCTGCACCGGATACTGCAGCCAGTGATCCTCTCCGCTTATCAGATTGCGCACGCGGAGTGCGGTTTTACCGTCGCGCCGCGTTCCATAAACCAACTCGCTTCCATCCCGGGAAAGCACCGGACGGATCGCGCTTCCCTGCTCCGCCGTGATCGCGTCCTCTTCACCCGTCCGCCGGTCGCGCCGGCAGATCTGCCAGAGAGGGAATTTAATATCATCGGAGAAATAGCCGGATTTCCGCGCATAGTAGAAGTAACGGCCGTCCGGCGAAGCTACCGCTCCCAGCGCATTGTGCCAGCTTTCGGGGGGAGCGTCTTCCGCTTTTTTTGACTGCGTGACCCGTACACCCGCGCCGCCCTGGGTGTCGTACATCCATAACTCGTATCCCGAGTCATAATACTGCGGCTTCTTTCTTGAGACGATGATGTATCTCCCGTCCGGCGTCCAGGATGGAGTTATAAAACCGCTATTCTCGTCATTGGTCAGCGCTCGCGCCCCCGAACCGTCCGCGTTGGCGATCCAGAGGTTATCGGCTCCGGAGCGGTCGCTGACATAGACAATCCTTTTCCCATCCGGGGAAAAATGCGGTTCGCTGTCAAACGACAAACCGGATGTGATCTCTTTACCCTCGCCACCCTGCACAGGCAGCTCATATATATGTCCCACCAGGTCGAAGACGATGGTCTTTCCGTCAGGCGAGATATCGAGCGACATCCAGGTTCCGGAATCGACCTGGAATTTCACGGTACGAGTGGGACTCAGGGTCAGTCCCCGCGACGGATGATCGGGCTTCGCAGCAGACGCATTGCTCTGCTGCCCGAGGCAGGGACCGCCCAGAACCAGCAGAATTCCAACAGACACACAACTGGCAACCGTACAAAGAACCTTGCGCTCTATCATCATCATTCTTTCCCGGACAGCAGAATCAGGAGAGCATACAGAGTCCGCATGCCCCCCTCCCGATCCATGGTGGACGATCAGAACATGAACTTCAAAGCCATCTGAATCTGTCTCGACGTCCCCAGACCGATGGTGCTGCCAAAGGTGTTAAAGGTCTGGCCGAATCCCTCCGTACCAAATGTAGTGTCGGGTTCCGCAAAGTTCGGGTGATTGAAGAGGTTGAAGAACTCCGCTCGATACTCGAGGCTCTTGCCTTCGCTCAGCGGTGTCTCCTTGATCAGCGACGCATCAATCTGCTTAAAGGTTGGACCGTAGATCGTATTGCGCCCCGAATCGCCGAACGTTCCCGCCGCGGGCAACGACCAGGCATTGGAGTTCAGCCAGGACCTCCAGCTCCTTTGCGAAGCATAGAAGGGCTGCCCCGGAACCACATTGGGCCGCTGGTTCGTGTAATCCTGGTTGCCGAAGGTATTGGTGCCGATATAAACGGTGTCGGCGACGCCGCTGTGCACCAGTCCCAGTCCTGTTACCTGCCATCCGCCGGCCAGTACGCGCACCGCGCCGGGCGCCGTTCCCAGGAAATTGTGCCCGGCGCCCATGGGAATGTCATACAGCATGCTGAAGGCGAAGTTCTGCCGGATGTCGCCCGAGCCGTTCCCGCGTTCCGCCCTGATGTTGTTATTGTTCTGCGGCTCGCTTGCAAACAGTCCCTGGTCCTGCACATCATCGATCGCGTGTCCCAGCGTATACTGCAGGTCCGCATGCAGGCCTGCGCTCACGCGCCGGATCGCCGAAAACTGGACCGCGTTGTACGAACTGAAGCCCGAGTTAGTCTCCAGGTAGATATCGCTGAAATTTGGATTGGGCCGCGCACCCAGCGCCGGATCGTAGTAATTGATATCTTCCTCCCGCCACAGGTTCACACCGTGATTGCCAACATAGGCAATCTGCACTGCCGTCTGACTCGGCAGCGCATAGGCGATACTCACGTTCCACTGGTTGCTGTAAATATCCGGCTTAAATGTCGGAAAGCCGTATACGGTTGGAATCGGCGTGGTGCCCTGCGAGAGATAGGGTGTGTAGGGATAACTCAGGCCGGGCACCTGCGTGGACAGCAGGGTGGTATTGCCCGGAATATTATTGAGCGGGACATTATAGGATCCGAAGCCGACCGGATAGGCCTGATAGAACGTACCGAACGAAGCCCGCACAACCATCGAATCGGTGGGCGACCAAACGATGCCGAAGCGCGGCGAAAAATTCCGCTTATTCATTTCGAAGTAGGGGTATCCGGGCGGCGCGAGCGTACCGGTCTGGGGATTGAACGTCTGCGTCTGGTGCTTTGAGTCATACGGCACGGTCTCGGCATCCCACCGTCCGCCGTAATCCATGCTGATGTTCCTGCGCAGCTTGTAGCTGTCTTCGACGAAGACACCCATCTCTGTGGCGCGTGTGCCGTGTCCGGGATCGCCAACCGTCAGCGAGACTTCCGCCAGATTGTCATTGATGAAATCCTGCAGGGAATTGAACTGAATGTAATCGTAGTCGGTACTTTTTCGATTGACCTGAATTCGGTAAGCACTGCCGCCCCATTTCAGGGTGTGCTTTCCCTTCACGTAGGTCATGGTGTCGCCATACTGGTAGCTGTTGGCATCCTGGATGTACTCGGCCTGGGAGCCAGCCTGAATGGTCAGGCCGACGATTGCAGTCAGCGGCACCGGTTCCTGCGAACTGAGCACGCTGGCCCACCGCTGAAAGCCGGCCAGGAAATCGTTAAGGAAGTTCGGACTGAAGATGTGCTCTTCGTGCAGTGCGATATTGGTGGTTCGGATGGGTACGGTCTGGTGGTCGTTGACGCCCAGCGCGGTCGAGAAGACGCCAAAGAGAGGGCCGTTAACATTCGAGTCGTTGATATTGATGCGAGCGAAAGCGCTGTCGCTGGAGCTGAAGGTCTCGTCCACACGCGCGCTGCCCGTATCTTCGCGCACATTGGAGTTACTGGTGATGACGTAGTTGTCGATCAGCGGATCGCTGGTCGCGGTCAGGTGGGTGGTGGGCATCTGCTGCACCAGCGGCGCCAGTTGCGGCGACGTGGCCAGCGCTTCCTGATCGGCCGCCGGGCTGGGGACCGTGCCCGATCCCGTAATGCCAATCACCTGACGCGAGCCCTCATAGTTCACGAAGTAAAAGCTGTGTTTGTGACGAATCGGCCCGTTCAGGTTGGCGCCGAAGTCGTTATAGCGAAACTCCGGCTTCTCGGTGGCGAAGAAGTTGGAGGCATCCACGGCATCGTTGCGCAGGTAATCGTAAACTTCGCCATGGAGCTGATTGCCGCCCGATTTGGTGACGATGTTGATGGACGACCCGGCCGCCCGGCCGTACTCGGCCTGATAGCCGCTGGTCTGCACGCGGAACTCGGCAATCGTATCCAGGCTGCCGGTAAGCAGGCGCGCTCCCCGCTCATAGCCATTAGCCATGTAGGGCTGGTCGACACGCGATGCATCGACACCATCGATCGAGAACTGATTGTGCACCGTATGCAGACCGTCGAAGCTGAGGTCGGCAATGTAATTGCTGCGCGCCACTGCTCCCGGCACCAGCAGGCTGAAGCGCGCATAATCGCGGCCGTTGATGGGCAAATTGCCCACCTCGCGCGTGTCGAGAGTGGTCCCCAGCTCTGAGCTTTCCTTGTTGATTTCCTGGACTCCTCCCTTGACTTCGACCACCTGGCTCACGGTGCCGGCCTGCATGCGGAAGGTCATGGAAACCGGCACCAGAGCATTCACCGTGACGTCTTCACGGACTTCCGTCCGAAATCCCGCTGCCTCCACTGTGACGCGGTACTTCCCTGGCTCGAGGGTTGGAAAGGAGAATAGGCCCGAGGAATTGGAAGGAACGGAACGTGAGGTGCCGTTGGCGATATTCAGCGCAGTAACATTGGCGCCCACGATGAGAGCGCCGGATGGGTCTGTAACTGTGCCATTGACGCTGCCAAAAGTCTGCGCCCGGCCGAGCGGGCTGAAGATGCAAAGCAAAAGGCTGAGACAAAGCATCGTCTTGCCGGTTCTTGTGCTCATAGGTGCCTCCAACAATGCAATTTGGGAATAGCGGGCCCTTGTGCCGCAGGCCTACCGTCAACAAATGGACGTCTGCCAGGAGCGATGCCGCGAAAATCGGGCAAAGTCGGGTGTCCCTGGAGCGACAGGAACGTTAACGACGGGAACCCAATGCGAGGAATATCGAAATCGGCGAGCTAAAGGGACGCAGGGAAACACGGTTGAACGAGCGATGGGCATACGGGTCAGCCCTCGCGAACACGGAGATCTCGGTATGCCCGGTCTGTCCTTTTGCCTGAGAACGTTATCCCGTCGGCGGGCTCATACCGCAGAGCCTCTCTCCAGAGATCCAGGGTGTCGTGGTCCTTTTGCCTGAGAGTTTGTGGGCACTTGCTCCTTCGGCGTCAGAACAACTGATCTCTCCCGCGACCACCCGATTGAATTGTGAGACAGCCTGATGAGCGATGAACTGGCGCGACGCGCCGGGTTTGGGGAATCGGTTGAAGGTGAAAGTGCGATGCAAGAAAATCTAGCATCCGGCCAATGCGAACGCAACGCCGAAGTCCCAGAATTTATTTCCGATATAAATAATCTCTATATCAAGGACTCCGAAATTGAGGAGTACAATTCGTTTCCTCTCTTACTGCTCGCATTACATCAACTGGAGCCAATGCTGCTTCCCCCTGAATTCGTGCTCTCGCTCCCGGCGGGAACTCTGCAAGGCGCCAGGCGATTCGGTTACTTATCGCGTGCCAGCAGCCCGTTCACCTTAGCTACTGCTGTACAAAACACAAAACCGCCGGGGAAGCATATCGGCTCCCCCCGGCGGATTCGATTTGGTTCGGATCGACTTTGATGGCCAGCCGCGTACCCAGTGCATGTCGACCAAGGTAGGCGATCCTTACGATCCCGCAACCACGCCTACGGGCTCTTGCTTTCCGTGAAGGTGTAGTCCGACCACTGCAAGTTTGCACCGACCTTCGAATACACCCGCACGAACACCGTCCCTCCGTTCGACGGTATGCTGCCCACCGTCGCTGAAGTCGCCGTTGTCCAGCCAGAGTCGTCCAGGTTATTGGATCCCGCGCCTGTTGTGCCAACGGCCAGTCGGTAAGAAATAACACCCGAGCCCTTGGTCCAGGTAAAGGTTGCGCTGGAGCCCAGAGTAGTCCCAGGCGACGGCGAAGATAGCGCCGCGGGTGCCGCTGTCCCCGATTCCATGAACGTGTAATCGGAAGACTGCAGGGTTGCACCCACCTTCGAATACACCCGCACGAATACCGTCACGCCGTTCGACGGTATGCTCACCGTCGCCGCCGTGGCCGTCGTCCAGCCGGAGTCGAAGAGATCATTGGTTCCAACTCCTGTTGTACCCAGCCAGAGCCGGTAGGAGCTAACACCCGTGCCTTTCGTCCAGGTGAAGGTGGCGCTGGAGCCCAGCGTCGTCCCCGGTGTCGGCGAGGACAGCGCCGCCGGCACAGCCGTCCCCGGTTCCATGAACGCGTAGTCCGATGACTGCAGGGTTGCTCCCACCTTCGAATACACCCGCACGAATACCGTCACTCCGTTCGACGGTATGCTCACCGTCGCCGCCGTGGCCGTCGTCCAGCCGGAGTCGAAGAGATCATTGGTTCCAACTCCTGTTGTACCCAGCCAGAGCCGGTAGGAGCTAACACCCGTGCCTTTCGTCCAGGTGAAAGTCGCGCTGGAGCCCAGCGTCGTCCCAGGTACCGGCGAGGATAGTGCCGCCGGTACAGCCGTACCGGATTCCATGAACATGTAATCGGAAGACTGCAAGGTTGCTCCCACCTTCGAATACAGCCGCACGAATACCGTCACCCCGTTCGACGGTATGCTCACCGTCGCCGTTGTGGCCGTCGTCCAGCCGGAATCGAAGAGATCATTGGCCCCGACTCCTGTTGTGCCCAGGAACAGCCGGTAGGAGTTAACGCCCGTGCCCTTGGTCCAGGTGAAAGTCGCGCTGGAGCCCAGCGTCGTCCCAGGTACCGGCGAGGATAGTGCCGCCGGTACAGCCGTACCGGATTCCATGAACATGTAATCGGAAGACTGCAAGCTGGCTCCGACCTTCGAATACAGCCGCACGAAGACCGTTACTCCATTCGACGGTACGCTGCTCACCGTCGCTGAAGTCGCCGTCGTCCAGCCTGAGTCAAAGAGATCATTAGTTCCCACGCCACTCGTACCAAGCCAGAGCCGGTAGGAGTTAACACCCGTGCCCTTGGTCCAGGTGAAGGTCGCGCTGGAGCCCAGTGTCGTCCCAGGTGCCGGCGAGGACAGCGCAGCCGGCACCGCCGTCCCCGATTCCGTGAACGTGTAATCGGAAGACTGCAAGGTGGCTCCGACCTTCGAATACAGCCGCACGAAGACCGTTACTCCATTCGACGGTACGCTGCTCACCGTCGCTGAAGTCGCCGTCGTCCAGCCCGAGTCAAAGAGATCATTAGTTCCCACGCCACTCGTACCAAGCCAGAGCCGGTAGGAGTTAACACCCGTACCCTTGGTCCAGGTGAAGGTCGCGCTGGAGCCCAGCGTCGTCCCAGGCGTCGGCGAGGAAAGTGCCGCCGGTACAGCCGTCCCCGACTCCGTGAACGTGTAATCGGACGAATGCTCAATTCCACTTACCATCGAGTACAGCCGCACGAAGACCGTCACCCCATTCGAAGGAATGCTGCTGACCGTTGCTGAGGTTCCCGTCGTCCAACCGGAGTCATACAGATCATTGGTTCCGACTCCGGTGGTACCCAATTGCAGCCGGTAGGAGCTAACACCCGTGCCTTGCGTCCACGTGAAGGTCGCGCTGGTGCCCAGCGTCGAACCCGGGGCGGGCGAAGACAGCGTCGGCAGAGTTGCTGTTGCTGTGGCTGTCCCGCTCAGAGCGATGCTTTGGGTTATAAAACTCGGTGCATTGAGGGCGTCGTCTTTCAGCACCAGTTGTCCGTTGACGCTGCCGCTGAGCGTCGGATCCGGGGTGAAGCTCATCGTCAGCAGGCAGCTTGCGTTGGGAGCCAACTGCCCGGCTGAGGAACCGCTGCTCACCAGCGGGCAGTCACCGGACTGGTTGCTGGTCAGGGTGTAGTTCGCGGAGATGCTTGGGTTTTTGCCCGAAGACGGCGCCGGGAAGTGCAGAGGCGCATTGCCAAAATTCTCCAGGGCCATGGTTTGCGCGCCGCCGCTGCCTTCCGTGCTGCCAAAGCCCACGCTGGGCGCATCCGCGTAGTCCAGCTTTACGACCTCGTTGGTCGCGCCCCCGTCGGACTCGACGACATACACATTTCCGGCGCCATCCACGGTGATGCCCCAGGGCTCGGCGGAGGGTACCGAGAGAACGGTTTCGGTATAAGCGCCTCCCGATGGGGTCTCTTTCAAGACTCGGCTGTTGCCATCGGCGATATAAACATTCAGGTTTCCGTCGACGGCTACTCCATTGGGAGCGATGGGATTGGTGTCGCTTTCAGCTACAACAGTCTGCACATAGCTGCCTGCGGAGGGCGTCTCGATCAGCACCCGACTGTTGAAAGTATCGGCGATGTACACATCGCCGGACGCATCAACTGTCACCGCATAAGGCTGGGAGAGCCCGCTGCCGACGGTGCTTTGATCGTAGCCGCCGCTGGAATTCGGTACTACCTTCAGTACCTGGTTGTCGTTGGGATCCGCGACATAGAGATTGCCGCTTCCGTCGACAGCAACACCGGAAATGTTCGGCATACCCACCAGGATTTCGCTCTGGGAATAGCTTCCCCCGACGAACGTTTCCTTCAGCAGCCTGCCATTTACGCTGTCCGCGATATAGACGTTGCCCGCTCCGTCTGCAGCAACACCCTCCGGCTCGTTCAAATCGGTGCCAACCGTGCTCTCGGAATACGACCCTCCCACGAGGGTTTCCTTCAGAACACGATCGTTATTCGTGTCTGCAATGTAAATGTTCCCGCTGGCGTCGGCCGCCACGCCAAACGGATAGGCCAGCGCACTGGTGGGCAGGATCGAGGGTGTGCCGGGCAGGAAGTTGACCTGCGGAGCGACGCCGGTGGCCTGCAGATAAGCAGTCGCAATCACGTTGGCATTGTCGTCAAGAAGCACAACCCCACCGTAGCGCGGCCCTGGTGCAACCGGCGTGAAATTCACCTGAACCGTACAGGTATCCAGTACAGAATAGGTGCTGTTAACAGAGCAGCTGCCGGTATGTGCGTCGGCGAAGTCCAGGCTGCCAGCGCCCTGCGCGGAGACGGAGATGGACCCAAGCGTGCTAGTAGAATCGAATGTATCGAATGTGAAGATGGCTGTGAGTGGGGACATGCTCCCCACATTGACCGCAAGACTGCCGGTTGAGAGAGCATCCTTCATCAGCCAATGGGCATTGATATTGGCGACAAAGAGATTGCCGTCTGTATCGGTGGCCAGGCCCTCAATGCCACCGAGGTTTGCTCCCAAAGGCTCCTGGGTATAACTCCCCGCGTTCGGCGAAGCCCTGAATAGCTGACCGGTTCCCCAGTAGTTCATCCCCAGGGTCGCGTAGTAAACGTTGCCGCTGTTGTCGACAGCGATGGCACTGGGGTTGTTCAGCCCGCTCGCAATTGTTGTTTGTGAGTAGCTGTTAGCCGAGGGCGACACCATCAGGATCCGGCTGTTGTAAGAATCGGCGATATAGACGTTGCCGTTCGCATCCACGGCAATCGCGCTCGGCGAATCAGAACCGCTGATGATGGTCGTTTGGCTGTAACTGTTTCCCGACAGCGTCTCCTTGTAGACAGCACTGGGAACCGAGCCGCTGCCTGTATCTGCGATATAGACATTCCCGCTTCCATCCACCGCCACTCCAACCGGGGAAACAAGCCCGCTGGACGCAGCTGCAACTGTGCTCTCCGTGTAGGCCCCCCCCGATAAGGTTTCCTTCAAAACGCGGGAGGCGCCTGGACAAGCAAGATACAGGTTACCGTTGTTATCCACGGCGATCCCTTCAGGACCTGTCACACTCGGGATGACGACGCTCTCGCTGTAGCCACCGCCTTGCAGAGGTGTCTCCTTCAGCACGCGAGCATTGTCGAGGTCCGTTACGTAAAGATTTCCGGAGGCGTCCACCGCGACCCCGTAGGGATAAACGGTCGGATAATTATCCGGCTGGCCCGCAGGCAGAGGCAACGGAGTCGCCGTTCCGCTTAGCACGCCGGTGTAGGTCTGCGCCGAGGCGGTCGAAGCCAGGGCCAGCCCCAGCGGGACCAGCAAAGCCGCGGCCAGCAGAGAAGGCAGCCGCAGGCGCACGCCCTCCCGCCGGCTGCTGCCGACTGAAGCAACAAACTGACTGAGAAGAACACCGGCATAATTCGAACAACGACCGCAACACGACAGACGCTTCATGGAAGCTGACCTCTTGCAAAATTTCAGATTTTCGATCGCGAGCTGCAGGGCCCACGTTTACACAGTGGGACCAATGTATGACCGCGAACCGGACATGCAGCATCCCGCGTATGGGGTACTTCGTGAGCAAAAGGTGTAGCCGCCTGACGCCAAGGCTGCATTGCCGGTGACAGAAGCTGATCCGGCCACGGCCGTCGTATCGGCCCCAGCGGGAATAGTGTTGTAGGCAGCTCATAACAAGGCCCATTGACGACCTGGCAAACGTCAGTGCGAACCGTGGCAGGCAGACCGCCCCGAATCCCGAAACGACCCCGTTCGTCGCTCGGAAGACGGATGCTCGAAGCGCAGATATTCTGTGCACTGGCTCCGCCGGTGTGCTGTGTGGCTGAAAGCCTCAGTCAGGGAGGCAAAACTAAACCATTGTGGGGAAGGCGGTTCTGTGATGCGGGAAGTCCCCTCAGACCGTCAAGGAAAATCCGGCTTCCTGGCCAAGTCTGGCCACTAGCATATCGGCGAGTATCCCCCCGTGGCTTGGGGCAGCCCGGGTGATGATCCCCTGCAGCCATCACCGGAAGCCTGGCCCACGCTCATCAGGACGGGCCGCGCGGCGGTTGAAAGCCTGATTGTGTGCCGGAGCGCGCCTGCTCCCGGCCGCGGAAGGACATCCTCAGGTGCGGACCTATTGCTGACCGCCCCGCGTTTCAGCCGATCCTGGGGGAGTGAAGTCGCTCATGCAAGCCATTACTTGCATTGCTGATTGCAAAACAGCCATGTTGAATGTGCTGTCAATTTTCCGGTCCATGCCCTATCAATAAAATTCCGCAAATACCGCGTCATTTCAATTGACGCCCGTATCAGCGACTGATACATTAAGCCTCATCTCTATCCGTCATAATTCGGGCCCCTGCATGAATGCGCATGCTTCTGAAAAGGTCGTGGGCAGGCGTTTTTCGCGGCGTCCATCACTTCGTTCGTCAGGAGAGCATCCCTTTGAATGGTGAGTTGAGCAGCCCCCACTCCTACTTCTCATCGCAAATGCCGATTTCCCTCACTACCGCGTCGGACACCGCAAAGTCGGCGGTTGGCGGTCTGAACTGGTGTGCGCTCTACACCACCGCACGCCACGAAAAGCGAGTCGCCCAGCATCTGGAGAGCCGCGGTATCGAATATTTTTTGCCGCTCTACCGCACCCGGCGCCGGTGGAGCGACGGTTCGAAAGTTGTACTGGACCTCCCGTTGTTTCCCGGCTACCTATTCGTCCGCATGCACAGAAACGAGCGGGTGCGCGTGCTGGAGGTTCCGGGCGCGCTGTCGGTAGTTGCGGGCACCGGAAAAGAGGCCGCCGTGCTGGCCGATTCCGAGGTCGATGCGCTCCGCACCGGACTGGCGGAACGCCGCGCCCAGCCGCACCCTTTACTGGTGGCGGGGCAGCGGGGCCGCATTCGCTCCGGCCCACTGGCCGGTATGCAGGGAGTGATCGTGCGTACAAAAAGCAACCTTCGGGTTGTGCTCACGCTGGAACTGATCATGCAGAGCATGGCCGTGGAAGTCGGCCTCGAAGAAATCGAACCGCTGGCTGCCTGAGTTGGCAGTCGCACCGGGCCAAACTTGAGTGGAAGTACCTATTCGATCGCATTCATGCACGATTACGCGGAGCTTCCTCTTACCGCCTGAATCGGCCGAACTGATGGCCTGAGGGAATATTTACCTGGAGCCGCTCTGAACGAACGCTTGGTCGGCAGCTTCAATCCTGCTCACCTCTGATCACACGGGCTAAGGCAGGGAGGCAGGGGGAGTTCGATGATGCACGCAGTGGGCTGCAACTTTGGTGGGATCTCCGGGAAGTTTGCTGCGGGAGATTACCCGACGTCTCGATGCTCCAGCCGCCCCCCTTTCCCGGGAAGCTCGGGGGTTACTAAACAGCAATATGGAAGACGGTGGATATTTAACTCGCTCTTCTGCAGTCACTTAGCCGAACCAACCTCTGCGGAACCCGGCCCGGTTCCCCGTTTTTTGGTTAAGATAGTTTGAATTTAGTTATAACTGAGTGCTCAATATCTCGCCAGTTATAACCGTCACCGATCAGGGGCAAACGCTGGTATAGTCGTATCATCGAACCCCTGTGATGCAGGTCACACGTTCATGTGATGTAGGTCACATGCGATGGAAAGCAAGCGGGCTGTGAAGCGTGGATCCTGACGGGTCCCTCTTCCTAGCACCTTCTCGATCAGACGCTCCTGTGGAAAACACCTTACCCAAGTGAGGTTGGCGAAGCCTTGCCCGAGAGTCCCCCTCCCGAGCGCGAGCCTTCCAAACGCCGCAGGATCTCCGTTCTCCTACCTCAGGGATAGAGACGAAATGACGACAACACTCGGTGCGGGGAAAGCTAATACCGGAGAGCGCATCCTCTCCACAGCCACAGGCTTGTTTGCTCGTTTCGGCTATAACGGCGTGAGCACCCGAGACATAGCGGTTGCCGCCGGCGTGAACGAAGTCACGATCTACCGCCAGTATCAGCGCAAGCGTGATCTCTATTTAGCGGTTCTGGACGCGGCGCTGGGTCAGGTACGCCTGCAGGGCGACCTGCTCACCCAGATCGCGGAAGCCGAGAACGTGCGGATGGTCCTGAGTCGAACCTTCGAGTTGGTGGCAATGACTCTGAACCGCCAGCCGGAACTACTGGGCCTGCTTCACTTCAGCGTGCTGGAGTTCAGCGAGGATCTGGATCCGTTGTTTCGGCGTCATTTCGGCGAACTGGTAAAGGTGCTGGCTCGCTACATCGATCCCTGGATTCGGCGCGGAGAATTGCGCTGTCCCAACGCGAAAATGCTGATCCTCACGCTGATCGCAATTGTCCTCAGTCACCGTTCGCTGCACCGGATCTTCTCTGACGACAACGCCGCTTCAGCACCGATGGTGGAAAGTTACGCCGAAGTGCTGTGGGGCCTGCAGAACGTGGGCAGTTGAAACCCGACCTGCGGGTTTTTCGTGGGTGGCATTGCGGGCCGGCATTGCTCCTCGGCTCCCATGCGATCGGATTCAACGCGGAGATTCGCCGCGGACTTCACCCTCGCTGTGAACTGCAAGTGCTCCAGTGCGCAGAAAACCTCAATGAATGCTGATTGCAAGCTGATCGGCGGGGAGATGTCTCTATGAAACGCCTCATGGCTCTGATTCTGACCGGCGGAATGGCGACGTTGCTGCCCGGGATCGTGTCTTCTGTTGTGCAGGCGCAAACCGTGCCGTACGCTCCTCCGCAGGGAATGAGCGGGACCCAGGAAGTACAGCGCCCCCAGTCGAACACCGGTCTTCAGGTGGGAACCCAGGCCGCGCCGGAGGATATCTCCCGCGTTCCGATGGTCGCTGGCGACCTTCTGAATATCCAAGTGTTTAACGCGCCGGCACTGTCCGGGGTCTTCACCGTGGATTCCTCCGGCGATCTGGGCCTGCCGCTGGTGGGCAAGATTCATGTGCAGGGCCTCAACCTTTCGGAATCCCAGACCAAAATCGCCGACGCGCTGAGCCACGGATTCATCCTGCATCCCAGCGTGAGCATCACCGTCCAGCAATATGTGCCGACCTACGTTACGATCCTTGGAGAGGTGCAGAGTCCGGGGCGATATCCGCTGCTGGCACCGCATCCTCTGCAACAGGTTGTGGCGATGGCCGGCGGCCCAACGATTTTGTCATCCGGCACAGCGGAGATCAGTCGAAAAACGCAGGGCGCTGAACAGAAATTCGACGTGGAGCTAAAACACAACATCGGGGCTGCCCGCGGCGCAGATGAGCCACAGGTGCAGCCAGGCGATGAGATCACCGTTCTACGGGCTGGCGTGGTGTATGTGCTGGGGGCTGTTTTCCGCCCCGGCGGCTATGTGATGCAGGAAAAGGGCAGCCTGAATGTGGTTCAAGCAATCGCTCTTGCATCCGGCACCACGATGCAGGCTTCGATCCACTCGATGCGCGTCATACGCAGGAATTCGGACGGCTCACTGACAGAAATTGATATGGACTACCGCCGCATGATGGCCGGAAAACTGCCGCCCTTTACCCTGCACCCCCAGGACATCGTTTACGTCCCAGTCAGCAAGACCAAAGCGGTGCTAACCGGAGGAGCGTCAGGCGTTTTTGCCGCCGCCACTTCGGCCGCGATCTATACGGTTCCCTAGGCAACACCGCGAGTTGTGAAAAGACGTAGACGCGCAGGCGAGGCGTCAGACTTACGGTTCGGACATGATTAACAAATGTTCGACGGTCGTATCACAAGCCTCTGCCGCTGGAAGGAAAAGTTACTTTGTATATGCCTGAATCGCCGGAAATCCAACAGCGGACCCAGCTGATGCGCCCCTCCGCTGATCGCCCGTTCTACAGGCGACCGCTCGACACCGAATCAGAGATTTTTCTGTTTTCCTTGTGGCGCACCATGATGCGGCGTCGGCTGCTGCTGATTTTAACCTTCCTGGGCTTCGTGTCTCTGGGGGTGGTTGGCTACCTCATTTGGCCGACGCGCTATGAGTCCAAAGCTGAACTGTCCTATTCCTTCGATAGCTCAGACATGGTGCAGCTCAACGACGAAACTCTCGGTTCGCTCGGCTCGAACGACGCGGAAACCAAACTCGCAACTCAGGTAGAGATCCTCAAAAATCGGGATTTGGTACTCGCCGTTGTGTCACGGCTCGATCTCGCTCGCAATCCCGATTTCTACAAGGAAGCCAATTCCTCCATTGATTCGAGCCACCTGAATACCTCACAACAGGAAGCCGTTGTCGGCATTTTCGATCATCGGCTGTCGGTGAGAATCGTTCCCAAGACTTATCTTGTGACCGTCGCATACCGCAACCGCTCTCCTCAACTGGCGCAGAAGATTTTGTCTGAACTCCTGTCGGAATATATACAGCGCAGCTTTGAAGCGCGGTACCTTGACACCCAGCAGTCGGCCGACTGGCTGCAAAAGCAGATCGACGGTCTCCGCACTGACGTAGAAGATAAAGAACGCCGCCTGGTTCAACTCCAACAGCAAAACGGTTTGCTCCTGATGAGTCTCGGCATGGGCCAGGGCAGCGGCGATGGATCGGGTCAGGGGACCTCTGTACAGACCACGGCTTCGGTGCAGTTGGGCGAGGTCATTCGAGCCTACGTTGCCGGAGAAGCTGACCGGATCAACAAAGAAGCCCTGTATCGGGCCTCGCTCACCGGCGATCCCGAGATGCTCGCCTCCATCATGCCGGAAAGCAAGATCGGCGCTCTGCGCCAGCAACAGGCGGCATTGAACGGTACCCTCGCGTCGCTGACCAGCCAGTTCGGACCCCAGTATCCCGATGTGGTTGCAGCCAAGGCGCAACTCACTGAAGTGAACGATGCGATTCGCAAAGAGGTCGCCAATCTGCAGGAACAACTGCGCGAGCAGTATCTGGCTGCGCAGCGCGGCGAGGACTTGCTCAAGAAGACGGAGACCGCTGGAGAAGCGGACGCGTTCAAACAGCTGGGAGCGGCAGCCGAGCTGGTGGCCCTGCAGGAAGAGGTGGAATCAGGGCAGCGGCTCTACGAGGATCTGGAGCGAAAGCTGAAGGAATCGAGCGTGCTCGCCGGCCTAAAATCCACTCAGGTCGACATCGTCACCAAACCTTATGCGGCAGCTCGCCCTGCCGAGCCCGATACGATGATTTTCGCCGTCGTGACCCTCTTCTTTGGCTCCGTCGGTTCCATCTCAGCGGCCATGCTGCGCGAACGCGCAGACCGAACCCTGAAAAATGCATATGAGGTCGAAGAGGCGATTCGCGTCCCGGTATTGGGCCAGGTTCCGCACCAGGCGTTGAATCAGATTGCCCCGACCGCGGCCAACGGCACGCGAATACCACCCGCTGCGGTCAGGGTCTTCTCTCTGCTCCAGGGCAACCCCAAATCACGGCTCACTGAGTCTTTTCGCAGTTTGGGTTCCTCGCTGATGCTGTCGTCTACGCGGAGGCCTAAAGTTATCCTGGTAACGAGTGCTCTTCCTGGTGAGGGCAAGAGCAGCATTTCCCTCGGGCTCGCAACCATCCTCACACAGAAGAAGGCGCGTGTTCTTCTCATAGAGGCTGACATGAGAAAGCCGGTCTTCCAGCGTTCCTTCGATACGATTAATCGTAAAGTGGGATTGGCCACTCTCCTCTCCGGCGCCTCAACCTTTGATGAGGCAGCCTACCGCCCCACCGATTTGCCATCGTTGACGATTTTGCCGGCCGGCCCCATACCTCCCTATCCAGCGGAACTTCTGGATTCCAGCGTGATGGCCGATTTACTCGAGCGCGCTCGGGAGGAGTTCGATTTCGTCGTGATTGATACACCGCCCCTGTTATCCGTATCGGATGCTCTTCCGCTGACGGTGCAGGCCGATTCCGTACTGCTGGCTGTCCGCAGCCGGTTAACGCGACTGCACGCACTGCACGATACCTATAATCTGCTGCAGCGCTCCGGCAAGAGTATCTCGGGAGTGGTTCTGAACGATGTCGCCGACCTCGACGGCGGGCAATACTACTACGGGTCGTACAACAACTACTATGATGACCCAACCGATCGCACCTCCTGACGCTCGCATTGTTATCGCGACGCAGAACCTGGTTGAGCGAAGAATCGATTCTGACAACCGGTCGCAACACTTCCGGTAGAAGTGTTGCAACGGAGAACCTATTGCTCGTCCGCACGTCGTGACTGCCCACTGCTCCGGGCTTTCCGACGAATCGTAACCTCACTGCATCAAACGAGGAACACCAATGCGCGAAAAATGCTTATCCGTGGTCGTCCCGGCGTACAACGAAGAAAAGACGATTGCAAAGGTTGTCAACTCTCTCCTTGCCCTGCACGAGCTGCTGGAAATCGTGGTGGTCAACGATTGCTCCACGGACAAGACGGCGGCAGTCCTGGCGGAACTCAGTGCCCGACACGAGCAGATTAAGGTCGCAACGCACGAGAAGAACATGGGCAAAACAGAAGCGCTGAAGACCGGCTTCCGTCTTACAAGTGGAGAAATTGTCATCGTTCAGGACGCGGATCTGGAGTACGACCCGCAGGAGATCCCCGGTGTCATCGCTCCTATCGTGAGCGGAACCGCGGATGTCGTATTTGGTTCACGCTTTCTGGTCCGGAAGGCCACGCGCGTCCTTTACTTCTATCACTACCTTGGCAATAAGTTCCTTACTTTCTTATCCAACCTGGCCACGAACATTAACCTCACTGACGTAGAGACCTGTTACAAAGCCTTCCGTGGCGACATCATCCGCCAGATGAAGATCGACTCCAGCGGCTTCGGTTTTGAGATCGAGGTCACTGCGAAGGTCGCGAAACTCAAATGCGTGATTTATGAAACCCCAATCAGCTATTACGGCAGAACCTATGAGGAGGGCAAGAAGATCACTGGCTGGGACGGAATTGCGGCGCTTTACTACATCATCCGCTACAACCTATTTTGCAGCCCCCACAGCAGCTTTCACCAAATGCCCAAGCTGAGCAATGCAGTCGTTTCAGGTTACGAGCTTTCGTAAGCGCGGACGTAAAGCGGTATCCGACAGTGGAGAGTTTATGTTGACAAGCACAAGTGCTGCCGCACCGAAGATTAGTGCCGAAAGTTCAGACAGCACACTTGGCGGCCGCATCTTCCCCGCAGTAGCCACCCTGCTGGTGGGATCGGTCTGGATTCCCGCCACGGTCATGGCTGTCTTGCTGCTGGCGAAAGTGGAATCCTGGTGGATTCCTTCGCTGGTGCTGTCCCTCGGCCTGCTGGCGGTGTTTGCTTACGCTCTGTTGAAGCCCTACCCTCGCACCGTGGTGATACGGACCATAGTTGTTCTCCTCGGAGCTATCCTGATCGCTGCGATCGCCTGTCTCTACCTGTACGACACCATGCACGACAGCAGGGGTTACCACGCCGATGCAATCCTGGCGCTGCTGCACAATATCAATCCTCTCTATCAGCACATTCCCGAAATTCGTCCGCTGAATGCCAACCACTTCCCAAAAGCGACATGGTATTTCGCAGCGTTCGTGATCCATTGGGTGGGTCACTATCAGGTCGGCAAGATCTACAACTTCCTTTT
Source organism: uncultured Acidobacteriota bacterium (assembly GCA_963825195.1). GTDB lineage: Bacteria > Acidobacteriota > Terriglobia > Terriglobales > Acidobacteriaceae > Palsa-343. The sequence continues at coordinate 112,164 of CAWGSD010000001.1, read as the reverse complement.
GATGTTTGCGTGTTTCGCCTACTCAAAATACTTCTTTGAGGAGAGAAAGATCAGCCGCGGATTCAGCATTGTGCTGGCTGCTGTGGTTGCAGTCAGCGCTGTGGCCGGTTCACAGCTGTTCACTTTCTATGTGGATGGCGCATTGGGAGCCCTGCTGATCCTGTCCATCCTGACTGCAGTCAGTCTGATTTATTCGCCCTCACGCTACGACCGTTGGATCTTCTTCCTCTCGGCCTCGCTGTCAATCGCCATCAAATTCACTTCCCTGTTCTACATCGCCGCTATTCTCTTCGGTCTCGTAGCAGCCCGGATTCTGCTGCGGTGGCAACGTCAGGAAGGAATCGACCTCCGCCGCGGGATACGCGGAGACGCCCTGCTGATCGCGTCCGTCTATCTCTGTGGCGTGCTGGTCCTGGGATACGATCCCTATGTCACGAACATACAGCGCGGCTTTAATCCGCTCTATCCGGTGGTGTCGCATAACAACGCCGATTTCATCAGGAACGCGGATACTCCGCCGGGACTGACAGTGCGGTCGGATAATCGAGCTGGCCAGTTTCTGGTCTCCTTCCTAAGCGCCAGCCAGACTTTCGACAATAACCCGGTGCGGCTTAAGGTTCCCTTCACTGTTAGTAAGAAAGAATTGATCGACATGGGCGCGCCCGATGCAGTGATCGCGGGCTGGGGCGTGTTCTTTAGCGGGGTTACCCTTATAGGCCTGATCCTGTTCATTGCCGGCAAGGGTTGGCGGGAAAATAGCCCTATCCTTCTCGCGCTCGGCCTCGTCGCCCTCACCACAATCATTAATCCGTTATGCTGGTGTGCACGCTTTACCCCGCAGGTCGCTATTGTGCCGGTCTTGCTGGTGGCGGCGGTGCTCAGCAGAAACCAGGGGAAGTCCTTCCACTTCGGCGCACAGGCAGTTTGCGCACTCCTGGTGCTGAACAGTCTGATTGCGGCAGGCGCCGGGGCGGGAGCAGCCTTCGTTCGATCGAGACATCTCGATCATTTGCTCGCGGCAGTCCGCCAGTCGAGCGGTCCAGGCGAGTACTGGGCCTATCGCGATCTTGCTTCGCATGAACATTATGAGCAGTTCTCCGGAGACCAGGGCATCAGGGTCTGCGGGCAGATCGAGTCGCCGCGCCAGCCGCTGCCTGGCGGAGGCTTCCCGCTGACCGTCAATGCACGCAATCAGACTGAGGTAACCCTCTTCAGGGGGAGTTGCGCTGCGGGCCCCCCGTTCCCGGGTAATGGACAAACCGACGTCAGGTAGGCAATTAGCATGCCAGCGCCCGCTGTCCTTGCTCCGATGCGGGTGGTTAGCCGCAGATCGATCCGTTAGCTGTTGTTTCTGCCGAATGCAAGCGAGCTGAGAACCAGAGATGAGCCACATCCTGTTTGTTGAGAACCGACACCGTACGCGCATATGGGAAATCATCGCAGAGGGCCTCAGGCAACAGGGTCACACCGTATCCTGGCTGGTCATGAATCATGGCTTCGCGCCGCAAGCCCCGAATGTCTGGCTGCTGCCTTATCCGCGCAGGCAGGATTTGCTCCCCGCAGGCGATCGCTTTGCGCGCATTGTAGGGGCGGATCGCCGCATCCGCTATTACGGCTACACGGCCGACCACTACGTCCACTACGATTCCCGTATTCGCCAGGTCCTTAAGGATGCGCAGCCGGAGATTGTAATCGGTGAGGCCACTCAGTTTTATGAGTTGCTGACAATCGAAGCCTGCCGTGAGCTTGGCATTCTCTACATTGCGCCCGCTTCAGCTCGCTATCCGACCGGCCGATTTGTTTGCTGCGAGTCCGACACTCTGGATATCGTCGGAGGCAGCGGTGAAATCCCTGGCGAAGAGGAGCTGAACAGGTTTGTGGACCAGTTGGCCCGCCGCACTATCGTTCCCGACTATATGAAAGCCGTTGCCGCGGGCGTAAAGGAAGCCGCGGTCTGGAAAGATGGGCGCGACTGGGCGTATAAGGCCATTCAATATGTCCGCGGCGAACGCTACTGCTCTCCCCCTCCCCTGAGGAAACTGGGCGAGGGGCGAATCGTCCGGCGGAGTCTGGATCTGTGGAACCAGAGCGCGGGCGACGCGGAGCGGCGTATCTCCGGGCAGCAAACCCTGCGCGTTCTCTTTCCCCTCCACAAGCAGCCGGAAGCCAGCGTGGATGTGTGGGGCAGACCATACGGCAATCAGGCATCTCTGGTCGACGAGATGGCGAAATCCCTCGGCGAGGACGCCATTCTTCTTGTCAAGCCCAATCCAAAACCTGGCCTGGAGTTGAGCGACGCACTGCTGAGCGTGGTCGCTCGGCGGAGCTCTGTAGTTCCGCTGGCGACGACCACAACGATGCAGCAGGCCTTCGAGAGCGCAGACCTTATTGTCACTGTCACGGGAACCGTTGCCATCGAGTCCATCTTCGCGCGCAAACCGTCTGCCACTCTGATTCGTTCGCGCAACAACGATGTCAGCGGCTGTCGGCACCTCGAGGCCCCGGCGGAGTTGCGCAACGTGGTCGCGGATCTGCAGCGAGGAACGTTTCGCATGCATAGCGAAGCAGAAGTCATGTCATTTGCCGCGCGTCTGTATGCAGAAAGCTATCCGGGCATCATTTCCGACCCCTATTCCGATCCCGCAGTGGTTTCGCAGGAAAATAAGAAGCATCTGACAGATGCCTTCAACCAGTTGATCCCGGCCCTGCTGGCCAACCGGACAGAGATGCAGTTCCTTTGCAGCCGCGCCTGAACCGCAGATTCCCGGATACGACAAATAGAGTAACGCCTTTCTCCGCGTGGAAGCAGAACAGGCGTCCGCTGGTACGAACATTAGACTGATATGGCAGCAATAGCCCAAGCAGTTCCCGCGAAGCGGGAAAGAGCAGCGATTGAAGCGATGGGGCCGGTGCGCGTGGCGCTGCTTGGGATCCTCGTGTACATCCTCCTGTTCTGCGTAGCTCCGGTCACCGTGGTCACACAGCAATCCCTCACTCCGTATCTCTACATTGCGTTTTGTTATCTCGGATTCTTCTGTGGCTGCATTATTGCCCAGGGCCCGCGCAGCTACGTCCAGCACATCGAGCGACATGGACAGCTGATTTCGGATCAGAGCCTGTTGAGACTTCACCGCGTCGTGACCGTGGCCGCCGCGCTCGGAGCGGGCCTCAAGCTGATAGACACCTTTGTGATACGGCACGTCAGCCTGGCAAGCACAGCTGTGAATCGTGTAAGTGATATCGATTCCGTGGGCCCAAATCCGGTGTCAATTGTCTGCGCCGTTCTGATGCCCGCCTGCCTCCTCGTCCCTTTCACCTACCAGTTACTTAAACAAAGGGGCCTGGCCACGCGTTTCCATCGAATCTCCAGCCATGTGCTTTTCCTCATTCCAGCAGTTAGTAGCGTTGTGATTGCGGGCAAGCGCGCCATGGCCGTTCTCTATGCAGTTATCTATGCCCTTTACCTTGTCTACTTCGGCAGACTCCGTCTGACTGGCCGAGGCGCCGCGAAGCTGATGCTAGGACTTATTGCGATGCTGGCGGGGAGCACAGCCATCTTCAACAATCGGCTCCAGGAGATGAACCTCAACCCGCTGGATACCGTATACTCCTCCGCATTCGCATTCACCTTGCAGCCGCAAACCTGGATCAGCCAGATCATGCAGCACAGTCCGGGTCTGATCGGGGATATCGCATTCGCAATTCTGATGACCTGCCAGTATTACCTGCATAGCGTTTTTGAGTTTGTTTATCAGTATCAGAACGCTCCTGCGATGCATATCTGGGGCGCTGCCAGCTTTAACGCTTACTACAAGCTTGTTGCCTTTGTAATGCATTGGACCAAGCCCGAGGACCTGTGGGTCGCGGTGAGCGTGCGCATCGGAATATTTACTACATTTTTTGGTCCGGTCTTCTCCGACTTCGGCTGGTGGGGAGTCTTCTACATGACGGCGATGGGTGCCCTGTCCCAGAGGCTCTGGAGCAGATGCAGAGCCGGGAATATTGCCGCGGTTCCTCTATACCTTTATCTCGTTTATACGATCTTCCTGTTTCCCGTTGGAAATGCGATTATCTTTGGCCAGGGCCTCTATAACCTTTCAGCTTTCGCTCTGTTTTTCTGGCTGACTCGGCACGACGTGATCCCACCTGACATCAGGCCGGCCACAGGTTGAGCCCCGTACTCCAGCGTGTTTAACTCGTAGGAATGCCGACTGATGGTCTTAGCAAGCTTCTGATTCATTACGAAAATATGTAAAGGCGCACTAAAGACGCCGGGCCGGATGACCCACCTTCTTTTGATCATGCCGAATCGCACAAATCGCCAAGTGTCGCTGCCGGCCCACCTGCCTGAGTTGGATGGCCTCCGCGCAATTGCCGTACTTCTCGTCTTTCTGGATCATTTTGGATTGATGGGGGATACTGGCTGGGAGCGTATCGTCGGGAATTCCTTCGCGTCCGGTTATATCGGAGTAGATCTATTTTTCGTATTATCCGGTTTCCTGATCACGCGCATTCTCTTCGAGGCGAAAGGATCCGCCAACTATTTCAAAACCTTCTACACCCGGCGCGTGCTGAGGATCTTTCCTCTGTATTACTCGGTACTAATCCTGCTGTTAGTTGCATTTCTTATTGCCAGATATTTTTTGGCTGCCCATCTCGCCCCAGTCACGCTCGACATGATCAATCAAGGGATTTCTTCACAAAGGTGGGCCTGGTTATTCCTTGTCAATGTCGAATTCGCTCTGTATGGGAGCTGGGCTTTAGAGCCCTGCATGACGCATCTGTGGTCGCTTTCAGTTGAGGAGCAGTTCTACTTACTGTGGCCTCTGATCGTTTCGCGCTTCACACGGCGAAGCCTGATGTTGATTTGCGGTGGAATGCTTGTGGCTGCTGTCATCTTCCGTGCTCTATGTGTCCATCACGGCAACCTTGACGCGGCTATCAATTTGACGCCCTCTCGTATGGACGCTCTTGCCATGGGCGCTGTGATCGCTCTGTGGATGCAGGCCGAACCCGATGCCCGACAGGCAACACTCTTGGGGCTGAGCGTGACTGCGGTTTGCCTCACAGGTGCTGTGCTGACCTACGCCAAATTTGGTCGCCTTACCATGAGAGAGCCCTCAATTGCAGTACCGATAATGACCATTACGCCTGGGCTATTCGCAGGTATTCTTCTTCTGGTACTTGCGAATCGCGAAAGCATCACCGCGAGATTTCTGTCATGGAAACAACTGCGGTTTATTGGAAAGATCAGCTACGGCTTCTATTTGTTTGACGGGATATTTCGGCGCATCGTGGATAAACCATCGAAAGCTATCCTGGCCCGATACCCATCGATTCATATTCCACTGCTCCTGCTTTTCTTTGTAACATTTTTCATAGTCAATGTCCTGGCTTCGTGGCTGAGCTGGAGATTCTTTGAGAGCAAGGTATTGAAGCTGAGAGATCGATTTCCATATCGACAACGAAATTTCCAAAATCTGGAGCCGGCCACCGTATCGGTAGCAGAGTGAATATGTCTATGTGATTTCATCCCGACCAAGCCCATCATTCATGCAGAATGCGCTACTGGTGCAAATTCGAGTAGCGTCAATCCAGCCGTCACCGAAATATTTCTGGTCTTGAGTTCTCTTCCCCATTTTTCCGGCACTATCAATATGGCTTCAGCCCGAGCCCCTCATTTCACAAACGGAGAATTCGAATGAGTCTTGCCGACCGTATGATCGAATACGCCACTCGCCCGGTGCCATTAAGGGCTATGGTGTTTCGGAAACTTCTGAGCCGCTGGCCTGTAGGCTCCTACGGTGCTCGCATTCGGGCCGGGGCTGTGCAGCGTCCCGCCTATGGCTGGTGCGTCTATCACGCAGCCCTGGAAGCAAAGGCTCTGGGGCACTCTGCGGTGACGGTGGCGGAGGTTGGGGTGGCGAAAGGAGGCGGCCTGCTCTGCCTTTGCCACCATGCCCATGAGGTTAGGGAAGAACTCGGCGTGGAGGTTGTTCTGGTGGGATTCGACTCTGGAGAGGGTCTTCCGGCCAGCGGTGACCCCCGCGACGTGGGTTATTTCTGGCGGCCAGGTGAGTACAGAATGGACCGCGAGGGTCTTGAAAAGCAGCTTTCCGGGCGGGCTCAGCTTATCCTCGGAGACGTTGCACGAACCACGCCGCTGTGGACTTCCCGTACGGACGCTCCTCTGGGTGCGGTAATGTTTGATCTCGATCTGTATTCTTCCACGACGGCCTCTTTTGCTCTGCTCACGAAGGACAACATCCTGCCGCGGATCTGGTGCTACTTCGATGATGTCGCCGGAGGGCCCGAGAATGCGCTCACAGACAAAATCGGCGAGCGCGAGGCAATCCGACAGTTCAACCTTATGTCCGAACGCGGAGTCCTTCACGATCATCTTTCCCCTGCTTTTACTTTTAAGGGCATGGTTCCCGAGTTCTGGCATTCGCATATTTACCTGTATCACCGTCTTAGTCACCCTCAGTACAATGCCTTCCTCGATTCGGCGAACGACAGATGATTTGCTTTCTCGTGGGGCTGCGCTCCTCCTAAGCATGATCTCCTTTTGGCGCATGCCGGCGCCTTTGACGGTCGGGTAACGTCACCATGCGCGGCACGAGCAGGTTTCCGATTGAGTTGGCTGAAACCGGGTGCGGAAAGCGAACTGTGACAGAGGCAATAAATACGGTTGTCAACCCAATGCCGATGCGAAAGACCGCCATACGCAGGCTGGCCGTCTTGACTCCTGTGCGACTATTCTCCCTCGGCGTAGTCAAGCTTTTGTGGTTCCTCGATCGGGCGTGGTCGCATCTGAGATTTCGTGCCTTGGTACCCGATGCGGGCGAAGGGAGCCGTTGCCACTGGTCTGTGGAGATCAAAGGGCCAGAAAATCTCACAATCGGCAAGTATGTCCGAATCAATTCCGGAACCATTTTAGGAGCTGGACAAAGTCGAATCGTGTTGGGTGATTACGTCGCTATCGCGCAGGGTGCCATGATCGAAACGGGAGGAGTGGATCCCTTCAAACCTCTGCCCTATCCTCACGTATCCAAACCAATCACCATCGAGCGCGGCGCATGGATTGCTGCCGGGGCAATCGTACTGGGAGGGGTGACCATTGGTGAGGGAGCTGTGATTGGCGCGGGGGCAGTCGTCAGTAAAGACGTCCCGGCTTATGCCATGATCAATGCCGCTGCGAATCGGATGTTCATACGGTCTGCTCCCGGGAGCCGGCGGCCCGCTCCGGGCGTCACCTCCGCTTGGGAGGTGAACCCGTGAAGCTGGCAGAGGCGCTAAGGATCTTCCGCGAGCCGGCGGCCGATGCGGAGCCTTTCCTCGTAAGCCTGTGTACCGGCTTCACACCGTTGCATCTCCAGACTTTTCTGGGAGCGCATTTGCGCCAGGCGCTACGCAATCGGCCCGTCGAAATCAGCATCGGCTTGTTCGGGGATATTGCCGGCTCTATCGAAGCTGCGACCGCAGCATCGACGTGCCATGCGCTGGCGGTTGTTCTGGAATGGCAGGACATGGATCCGCGGCTGGGCATCCGCCGCCTGGGCGGTTGGGGACATCAGGATCTGCCTGACATCCTGAAGGGCTGCCGGAACGCCCTGGCACGGCTGCGCGTCGGACTTGAAAGTGCGACCGCCAACAAGCCGCTGGCCCTGGTGCTGCCCACCCTGCCTCTGCCAATGATCGGCTTCACGCCGGGATGGGAGGAGAGCCGGATTCGCCTCGAACTTGATCTGCTCCTCGATGAGTTTGCCGCGCAGGTCAGCGAACAGCGGTTGGCACGGCTTATCTCACGTCAGGAACTGGATCTGCGCTCGCCGCTCGACCAGCGGTTCGATGTTCAATCAGAGCTGAACGCCGGCTATCCCTATAAAAACACCCACGCAGATGTTCTGAGCGAATTGCTCGCGCGTCTGCTGGCGCCGCCCCTTCCTAAAAAGGGCCTGATCACCGACCTCGATAACACCCTGTGGGCCGGCATCCTGGGTGAGGACGGAGTGGAGGGCATCGCCTGGACGCTGGATCAGCATGCACAGATGCACGGTCTTTATCAGCAACTGCTCGCGTCGCTGGCCGCAACCGGAGTGCTGATCGGCATCGCTAGCAAAAACGAGCCGGCCAACGTGCAGCGGGCGCTGGAACGCCCCGATTTGGTGCTGCCAAGGAACAAAGTCTTTCCCGTAGCAGCCGGCTGGGGGGCGAAATCCGAGGCCATTCGGGAAATCCTGAAAACGTGGAATATCGGTCCGGAAGCGGTGGTCTTCGTCGACGACAGCGCCCTTGAACTGGCGGAAGTCAGGGCTGCCTTTCCTGCAATTGAGTGCCTGCCTTTTGAGAACGCGAGTCCGTCCGCGGTTTGGCAGCTGCTGGGCAAGCTGCGGAACCTCTTTGGCAAGCACACAATTTCCTCCGAAGACTCGATCCGCACCGAGAGCCTTAGAAACTCAGCGGCATTCGCGCTGGCCCAGGGCGATCTCGGTTCCCCGGAGGCATTTCTGGAGAGCATCGAGCCGGTTCTCGAATTCAGCTTTCAGAAAGAACCTCCCGACCCCCGGGTGCTGGAGTTGCTGAACAAGACCAATCAGTTCAACCTCAATGGTTACAGGTTCACTGAAGCGGACTGGCAGTCCTATCTGCTCTCCCCCGAGACCTTTGTGCAGGTCATCTCCTATCGGGATAAGTTCGGTCCACTGGGGAAGATCGCAGTCGCCACGGGAAGAAAGAACAAGGGAAGCCTGATTCTGGACCGCTGGGTGATGAGTTGCCGCGCGTTCTCCCGCCGCATTGAGCATTGCGCACTCTACAAGCTTTTCGAGCGGTTTGAGGCCGAGGAGATTCAGTTTGACTTCGTCGCAACCTCCCGGAATACACCTCTGCAACAGTTCTTCAAAGATCTTACCGGCGAAGATCCCCAACCCATGTATCGGCTGACACAAACCCGCTTCATGGAACGCTGCCCGAGACTCAGCCATAAATTTCAGGAGTACTGACTTGAACGATCTGGATGTTCGATTGATCCGTTGCTTCGCCGCCGCATTCCCCGACCTTCGCGATTCGCAGATTCCCTCCGCGACCGTGGATAACACTGCGAGCTGGGATTCAATGGGCGCGCTGACGTTGGCCGCGCTGATCGATGAGGAGTTTAGCGTTACGTTCGGCGATGACGTGATCGGCGGCCTGCGCTCCTACGCTGCCGTGCGCGCCGAGCTGGCAAAATCGATGCCCGACGCTGCAATGCCGGTGAGCGGCCTCTGACATGATTACGGTGAGCAGGCCCGCCACAGCCAAAGGCGGTGTGGCCATGGTGGGCGCTACAACTCTGGTGTTCCTGGCATCCAAGGCCACGGCCTTCCTGGCGCCCATGCTGCTGGCGCGGTCGCTGCCCATCCGGGATTACGGAACCATTGAACTCGCGCTCGCCTGGGGAACCCCGAGTGCGATTCTTGCGGGTTTCGGTCTGCATGGAGCTGTGCCGTATTTTCTCCTGAAGCTCAATCGGCCCGAGTCGAAGCGAATCTACTTTCTCCACGCGGCGGCAGTATGTATCGTTCTCGGCATAGCAGCCTTTCTGTTGCGGCTCACTCCCCTTTCCGTGGTGGTTGCCTTTGCCCTGCTCATTACCGCCATCTTCTGCGCGCAGAACATCTATGCCGCATTGCTGAAAACCGAGTCTCACCCCGCGGCTGCCTCCTTCGTTGAAGTCGGCGTCTACTGCGTTCTATTCGTCTTCGTGGGGATTTTGGTCCTTTCCCATCTGCCCGTCTCTATGGCGGAGATCTTTTTGGTACTGATCTCCGTTGTTGCGTTATTCCTGGGCGCATCCATCCTTCTCTATCAACGCGCGACCGAACGAGACGGATTGATTCCTGCCTACCGGGACTCCCTGGCGTACGGCGTCCCCATCATCGTCAGCGCGATGCTGGGGACCTTGTTGATGAGCGGTGGGCGCATCCTGATTGGGGCGCTCCTTGGAGTCGCAGATGTAGCGATTTTCAGCCTGCTTTTCCGAATGGCGGCCGCAGCGGTTATGATGCATCAGTTGTCGGCAACCATGGTCTTTCCCAAGCTCTATCAGCTTCCCCCTAAGCGCCTGAACTACATCCTGTTGGGAATCCAGAGCCTCGTACTAACGGCGGCCATTGCTGTCGCAACCGTCGGTTTTCCGATCGGCCGGTGGCTCTTTCCTCTGCTCCGATCCAACTCCACACCCATTCATCAGATATTGGTGGCCGTCTGCATACAGATGTTCTACTGGTGCGTTGCTGCCCAGTGCGAGTTCATCTTTTACCGTGAGAATCTCGGCTCCCTCTATGCGAAATGGCTTGGTGTGGTCTTTGCGTTGCTGGTAGCAGGAAGCTATGGTCTCAAGTTCGCAGGAATGGCCACGCTCCTGTCTCTAGCCAACTGCCAGTTAATTATCACCTTTATTGCTACCATTGGCGGGTTCATTCTGCTCTGGCGCAGGTCAGTTCGGCTGCCTCTCCCCCTGCTCCTCAGTTCCGCGGTATTTGTGACTTACTGGACCGAACACGCAGCGTACATGGCCTTTAAGGTGCACCGCTAATAACCCGCAGTTGAAGGCAAGACTTCCAGGAGCAGCTGCGACCCGCACCGGGCACGCTGCCCCGAAACGCGAGATTCATCGCGGCCAGCCTATGCGACTCATCACCGGACTGGTGGCCCTGCTGCCATCGATCATCGCCGTTCCGCTGTTGCGACTTCTCGGGCACCCGATCGGCAAGGGGGCCAGGATAGGGTTTAGCCTGGTGCTGGTGGACCGCCTGTGTATGGAGGACGGGAGCACTATAGGTCATCTGAATCTGATCCGATGCAGGCGAGTCCTGCTGCGCCGGAACGCTCGACTTCGTCATTTGAATGTAATCGATGGACCTATATCAGTATGGCTGGCGGAACGCGCTCTTTTGGGCAACCGCAATCATGTCAAACGAGCTCGGCCACCGGTAACCTACGGCCAATCGCTGCTCAAATTCGGAAAGGTTAGCGGTATCACCGCATCGCATGTAGTGGACTGCACCAGCAGCGTCATTTTTGGTGATTACACCACCTTAGCTGGTCAGGGATCGCAGATATGGACCCATGGTTACTACCACCACGCGGAGGGGATTGACCGCTTTCGCGTCGATGGCAAAGTCGTACTCGGAAACAATGTCTACATCGGCTCCGCCAGTGTGATTACAGCGGGAGTGCGGATTGTCGACCACGTGATTGTTGGAAGTCATTCCTCGGTTTCGAAGAGCCTCACCCGTTCCGGAATGTATGTGAGCCAGCCGCTGCGCTATATGGAACTGAACCTCGATCGGGTGATGGATAAGTTGGAGCCGGTGACTGCCGAATGTTGCGACCGAGTCTATCGCAAGAGTGACGCGGCCCCAGAACCATCCGGCATTTCCACCAGAGAAAGATAATCCCATGCCCAAAGTTGCCATCTTTCAGGACTACCTGGCCCAGATGGGCGGAGCTGAACAGGTCACGGAGTCCATTCATAGAGCTCTTCCCGGAGCTGATCTGTATACCACGCTCAGCGTGCCGGAAAAGCTTTCTCCCTATCTTCGCGACGTCCGCCCAACCACTACCTGGATGCAGGCGCTGCCGGCGAAGGGGCGTCTCTACCGGCACTACTTTCTTCTCTATCCTTTCGCGGTCGAATCAGTTTCGCTGAATGACTACGACCTGATCGTAAGCAGCTGCTGCGGCTATGCCAAGGGAGTAAAGCGCGGCTCCAACACCGTGCACGTGTGTTACTGCCACACTCCGATGCGCTTCGTTCGCAACTTCCAGGCCTATGTCGCTCGCGAGCGTTTCGGGCGAATCACCAGGCTGGCGCTCAAACCCTCCGTCGCCGGTCTCAGGCGGTGGGAACAGCGCGCAGCGAGAAGACCCGATTACTACATCGCGAACTCCCGCACGGTCGCCGACCGTCTGCAGTCGGCATTCGGAGTGAACGCCACAGTGATCGAACCACCAATCTTCGCGTCGCGGTTTCAGATAAGCCGCGAGATTGAGGATTACTATCTCGTTTTGTCCCGACTTGTGCCGTATAAGCAGCTGGATCTGGCAATAGAAGCGTGTGCCCGAACCGGGCGACAGCTCGTTGTCATTGGCGACGGCCCGGATCGCGCCAGGCTGCAGGCCAAAGCCGGTCCTACGGTCGCCTTTCTCGGACGGCAGCCGGACTGGATCGTCAACTGCTATGCCAGCCGGGCGCGAGCGCTGATCTTCCCGGGCGAGGAGGACTTCGGACTCGCTCCTCTCGAAGTCAATGCTGCCGGGCGGCCCGTGGTTGCCTACGGCGCGGGAGGAGCAACCGAAACCATCATCGAAGGCCTGAACGGCATTCTGTTCCGCACGCCATCAACGGAATCGCTGATTGAAGCGCTGGAGGAATGTGAGAGCCGTACATGGAATCCCGAAGCGATCCGGAGGAATGCGCTCCGCTACGATGTCGGAATTTTTCAGGAGCGCCTCCTGACCTTTCTCGGCAACGTTGCTCCGGCGATTCGCACGCTTGGTGTTCCGCAACAGGCTGTCGCGACACGGCAGGAGGCCGCGGTGGGCTGACGGGCACAGTTTGCGACCGATGAAACGCAACACCCTGGTGGCCGCACGCGCCAGTGTTTCCGAGGCGATTCGAAAGCTTTTCAGTTGCGGAGAGACGATTACCGGCACTGAGGCGGTGTTCGCTGCTTCGGGCTTTATCACGATTCACATTAGGTATTAAGAAGTGGACGGAGGGGCAATTGTTTGACGGAAAATCGATCCTGATCACGGGTGGGACCGGATCATTCGGCAAGAAGTATGTCGAGACGCTCTTGTCTCGCTACAAACCTGCGCGGATCGTCGTTTATTCACGAGACGAACTAAAGCAATACGAGATGGCTCAGACATTTAATTTTCCGCAGATGCGCTATTTTATCGGCGATGTCCGGGATCTGCGCCGTCTGAGTCAGGCGATGCATGGGGTGGACATCGTAATCCACGCCGCAGCCCTCAAACATGTGCCCATCGCTGAATATAATCCGATGGAGTGCATTAAGACCAACGTCGATGGAGCACAAAACGTCGTTGCCGCTGCACTGGAGAACGAGGTTCACTACGTTATCGCGCTTTCGACTGACAAGGCTGCGAATCCGGTCAACCTGTACGGCGCGACCAAGCTGTGCTCCGACAAGCTCTTCGTCGCAGCCAATAACTTATCGGGTGGCCATCGTACGCGCTTTGCCGTGGTTCGTTATGGCAATGTGCTGGGTTCGCGTGGCTCGGTCGTGCCTTTTTTTGCCAAATTGATCGGGGAGGGCGCAACCGAACTCCCGGTCACCGATGTCACCATGACCCGCTTCTGGATCACTCTGCAACAGGGCGTCGATTTTGTGCTCAAGAACTTTGAGCGGATGCAGGGGGGAGAGCTCTTTGTGCCGAAAATTCCTTCCATGCGTATCCTTGATCTGGTTCGCGCCATGGGCGACGATTTGAAGCCTAAAATCGTGGGAATCCGGCCCGGCGAGAAGGTTCATGAAGTGATGTGCCCGGCCGACGACTCGCACCTGACGCTTGAATTTGATGACCATTTTGTGATTCGCCCCTCCATCAGCTTTGTCGACAAGAATCGTGATTTCGGCCTGAATCGCCTGGGCGAGCGCGGTGTGGAAGTGCCGCGCGGATTCGCCTACAGTTCGGGAGACAATCCGCACTTTCTCACCCCTCAGGAGCTTCGCGAGATGAACGAGCGTGTGCTGGGATTGAAGCCGAGCCAGGCCGCTGCCGTGGCGGAGGCCTGATCGATGCCGGGTACGATCGCGCTGGTGCAGGCGAGGATGGGCTCTACCCGACTGCCCGGCAAGGTGCTTGAGGAAATCGGCGCGTGGCCAATGATCCAATGGGTGCTGGAGCGCCTGTCCCGGGCTGAGCGCCTCGATCGCGTCGCGGTCGTCACCACCTGTCTGCCCGCCGACGACCAACTGTGCGGCTGGCTTTCGATGAGAGGCTGGCCGTTTTACAGGGGCAGCGAACTGGATCTCCTGGACCGCTATTATCAGGCCGCGCTTGTGGCTAACGCTGAATTCGTGGTTCGCGTCACCTCGGACTGCCCGCTGATCGATCCTGCGGTTGTGGACCAGGTTATCGATGATCGGAATTCCCACGGCGTAGATTACGCCAGTAACTTCGTCAGCAAACGATACCCGATTGGCGTTTCGGCGGAAATTTGCACCTTCGAGGCGCTCCGCCGCGCGTGGCGAGAGAGCACAGAGCCGCACGAGCGAATCCACGCAACACCCTACCTGTATCTCCATCCCGATCGTTTTTCTGTCTGCGACGCTGCTGCCATCGACGAGGATCTGAGTTACCTGCGCTGGACGGTCGACACATCCGACGACCTGGCCATGATCCGCGCGATGCATACCGTAGCCGGCGATTCGCTGTATACCATGGGCTGGCGGGAAACCCTGGAATTAGTTCGGCAAAACCCGCAGTTGGAACAAATGAACCAGCACGTAAGGCAAAAGACCCTGCGTGAACTCTGATCGTGGCTCCAACGATGATCGACAAGGCTGAGGCGAGAAAAATCATATGAAAGTCATTCCCTACGGAACCCAGGAGATCAATCAGCAGGATCTCGATACCGTGATAGAGGTATTGCGCTCGGCATGGCTGACGCAGGGTCCTGCCATCGAGCAATTTGAAGCAGCGCTCATGAGCGCAACCCGGAGCCCGGCCGCCATTGCCGTCTGCAATGCGACGGCCGCACTGCATCTGACCTGCATGGCCATGGACCTCGGACCTGGCGATCGCTTGTGGACTTCTCCGAATACTTTCGTTGCCTCTGCCAACTGCGGGCGCTACTGCGGCGCGGCTGTAGATTTTGTGGATATCGATCCGACCACTTACAACCTGTCGGTAGAAGCTCTTGAGAAGAAGCTGAAGGTCGCCGCACAAAAGAAGCAGTTGCCGAAAATCGTGGTTCCGGTGCATTTTTCGGGTCAGCCCTGCGATATGCAGGCGATTCATCGGCTGTCTCTTGAGTATGGTTTCCGCATCATCGAAGACGCGGCTCACGCGCTGGGGGCTAGCTACCGCGATGAACCGATCGGCAGCTGTCAGTATTCAGACGCGACCATCCTCAGCTTCCATCCAGTGAAAATCATCACCACCGGAGAGGGCGGCGCGGTGCTCACACGCGACCCCGAACTGGCAGAGCGCGTCCGCATGCTGCGAACGCACGGTATTACCCGCAGTCCTTCGCGCATGACCACACCTTCAGAGGGGGCCTGGTATTACCAGCAGGTTGAACTGGGGCTCAACTACCGCATCACGGATATACAGGCGGCTCTGGGAAGCTCGCAGATGCAGCGGCTCGAAGACTTCATCGATCGCCGCCGCCAGTGTGCTTACACGTACGACAGTCTCCTTCAGGATACCGGCGTCGGCCTCCCCTGGCAGGCGCCCTATGGACGCTCGGCGTGGCATCTCTATGTCATTCAACTCTCCGGGGCGGAAGAGCGAAAACACGTCTTTGATCGTATGCGCGAAGCGGGAATCCTGGTCAACGTGCACTACATACCCGTACATCTTCAACCGTATTACCGCGACCTCGGCTTTCGAGCCGGAGATTTCCCCGAAGCCGAGCGCTACTACAACCGAGCCATCACACTGCCCCTGTATCCGGGGTTAGGCAGGGAGGATCAGGCATATATCGCGAACATATTGCGCAGCGCGGTCTTTGCACATGCCTAAGCAGAACCCGTCCCTGCATGTAGCAATTCGAACCGATGCCTCGGCGCGAATCGGAACCGGACATCTGATGCGCTGCCTCTCGCTGGCGTTGGCCCTGCGCTCCCGCGGCGCGCAGGTCGACTTCCTGACCCGATGCCACGACGGCCAACTGCTGCAGCGGATCCGGGCGCATGGATTTAGTGTTCGCGAGCTGAAGGCCTCGATATCTGACGAATCAATTCTGGCAACCGAGTATGAGCAGTGGCTCGGCGTACCCTCGCAGATGGACGCCGATGAGACCGTCGCCCTCCTGCGGAGCGATCCTCCGGACTGGCTGGTAGTGGATCACTACGGCCTCAATGCATCCTGGGAGCGCCAACTGCGTGGCGGTTGTAAAGCGATGCTGGTCATTGACGATCTGCCGGAACGCCGCCACGACTGCGATTTGCTCGTCGACCAGAACCTGCAACCCGAAGAGCCTGAACACTCCGCCCGAGTCGAGAACAGCGATGCTGAAGTCTTGCTCGGACCTCGCTACGCCATGTTGGCGGATGCTTTCCGCGACGCGCGGGAAGAGAGGAAGATCGCACCATCGGACAGTGAGTGCGTTGGCGCCCCGCCGCGACTGGTGATCTTTTTTGGCGGTACCGACCCTGCAAACGAAACGGCGAAGGCGCTGGCTGCACTCGAGATGCTCCCTGCCGGATCTTTCGACGTGGACGTCGTTGCCGGTGCTCTCAATCGGAATCTTAGCGAACTGGAATTGCGCTGCCGTAACCTGGGCTTTCGCCTCCACCTGAGTGCCGACATGGCCAGCCTCTATGCGTCCGCCGACTTCGCAGTGGGCGCCCCCGGCGTCTCGACCTGGGAGCGTATGTGCGTCGGCGTTCCCAGCCTGCTGGTCTCCATCGCGGAAAATCAGGAACGAATCGGAATGGCCCTCGAAAACGCCGGATATGTCGTCTATCTGGGCAAAAGCTCCGATGTTACGGCGCAGGACTATGCTGGCGTGCTGCAGGCTCTCCCGTACCTTCGCGGGGAACTACAACGGCAGGCACAGCACGGAAGGGAATTGGTGGATGGCCGCGGTGCGGCGCGTATCGTATCCAGGATGCTCCATTGGTGGATTGAGTTGCGAGCGGCGACGCTCAAGGACAGCCAGACCATTTACTCGTGGAGAAACTCCGAGGAGGTGCGCGGATGTTCCTTCGACCAGGCGCCCATTGCATGGGAAACTCATCAGGACTGGCTGCGCTCGACGTTGCAAAATCCGGACCGGCTGCTCTTGATTGCCGAGGAAGCTGGAGAGCCTGTTGGAGTGGTGCGGTTTGACTGTAAAGATGCGGATGCGACGATCGCCATCTTTCTAAATCCGGCTCAAATTGGAAAAGGCATCGGATCGGCTCTGCTGCGCAACGCGCGCCGCTGGCTGATTCGCGAGCGCCCCGCAGTGAGGCGCATCTTTGCAGACATTCTTCACGGAAATTATGCTTCGAAGACTCTCTTCCGCGAAGCCGGTTATCAGGAATGGTCTGCGCGATGCGTTCTGCCAGTTCAAGGATGAAAGGGAACACAGAATGTCTGTTGATATTGCGGGGCGCCGGATCGGCCGGTCAGAACCGCCGTTTTTGATCGCGGAGCTCTCCGGAAATCACAACCAGTCACTGGAGCGAGCCCTAGCTATCGTTGATGCGGCGGCAAAAGCCGGAGCGCATGCAGTTAAGCTGCAAACCTATACAGCCGATACCATGACCCTGAACCTGCGCTCCCGCGACTTTGTCATTCAGGATGCGGAGAGTCTATGGAATGGACAGAATCTCTATCACCTCTACGAACAGGCACACACTCCGTGGGAATGGCATAAACCAATTTTTGATCATGCCCGGAAACTGGGGCTCATCGCATTCAGCACGCCGTTCGACGACTCCTCCGTCGACTTCCTCGAAAGCCTAGACGTTCCCTGCTACAAAATAGCCTCCTTTGAAAGCACTCACCTTCCGCTGCTCCGCAAAGTTGCGTCAACTGGCAAGCCGCTGGTGATCTCGCTCGGGATGGCGACCCTCGCCGAAGCAGAGGAATGCGTCCAGACCGTACGCACCGCCGGCGCTAAAGAAATCGTGCTCCTCAAATGTACGAGCACTTATCCCGCGAGTCCCGCCAACACCAATCTCCGCACCATTCCCCACCTTCGTGAAATGTTTGGCTGTGAAGTGGGGCTTTCGGATCACACTATGGGCGCTGGTGTTGCAGTAGCCAGTGTAGCTCTGGGCGCAACGGTCATCGAGAAACACATGACCATGCGGCGCGCCGATGGCGGGGTGGATTCTGCTTTCTCTCTGGAGCCGGAGGAGTTCGCGAGATTAACTGAGGAAGCCCGTGCAGCGTGGCAGGCCCTCGGACACGTACAGTACGGGCCCACAGCCGACGAGAAGCCAAGCCTGAAATTCCGACGCTCCATCTATGTGACCCGCGCGTTGGCGGAAGGCGAGCAGCTTTCTCCCGACAACGTCCGCATCATTCGTCCGGGCTATGGCCTCCAGCCCCGCTACTGGGATTCGATCCTTGGCAGACGTGTCCGCACGCAGGTCCCGGCCGGCACTCCCTTGTCCTGGGATGTTCTCTGACGCGCGACAGTAGTGGCCCGTCAAGACTCCTGATGAGTCTGCACACCCGATCGGCCACTACTGCCTCTTAGGTTCCAACTGCTCAGCGACACCAGATTTGGCCCGCAAGATATACGTTCGTCGGTTGCTTGCCGTAACTGGGCGGTGCCTTGGCTTCAAGCAGCAGTTTATCCCCCTGCCTGACTGAATCGGACGGCAGCAGCTGAGGGATCATTGGATAAGAGGACGCGTTCAAAGCAATTTTCCCAGCCGTATCGTCAAACCCTCTGCCGCTTGTCAGGTCGTACACTTTCAAGGTGAAGTCATCCGCCTGGGAATCGCGCACGCCTTGCATACTGGCAAGGTATTGAACGGAGGACAGGGTACAACCGAAGGGGGCAGAGGCTGGCCAGGTGCTTCCCTTGTCTGCGCTCGCGGATATGAGCGAATTGGTGCTTATGTAGTAAGTGGCGCCTGCCCTGGGTGTCGGAATTTGTGCGGCAAACGACATGTTCCATCCAGGAACGCTGTGCGTCCTCGCGGAATTTTCCGCGGGCGGCGGATCAGCACTTCCCTCATTAACCGCCGCTTGCGTGCGGGCACCCTTTACGTCCGGGGCCGACATGATGACGTTGTTCTCGTATATTGCATTCAGCTCATGGTTCCTGGCCGGGTAAGCCGGCAATGACGCCACCAGCCAGGGCGTTGCTCCCGCGTCGCATGAGCCGGGATCGACAATCTGCAATGCCTTGTTGAGTACATGAGCCATGACAACCGTTCCCGTGGCGGCTATTTGTCCTGGAGCGGCGGAAAAGACAACGGCGGGTGCGGTCGAGTTATCTCCGCGACTCTTGATGGTCACAGCCACTACCTGCCAGTGCACGGCAGGCGCCGTTCGCGGATCCATGTTTGTATTGACCGGCGCCATGACCGGATTGACGTCGTATCCCGAACCGGTTGCATCCCGTATCGTTGCTGTTACGTGCGGAGGCGCCTCTCCCGCCGTCCACGGACCATAATTGCCACCATTGCTGACCGTGATTTCACCAATGCCGCGCGAAGGGACCGCACGTACCACCGGTTGTCTGGCACAGACGGGGGCAACACCACCCATTGGATGGCCATAGCCTGAACCGGCAGAGGTTATGGCGCAACTACGAGCCGTGTAACTCCCCGGAGAGCCGGATGATAACGACAAAGAGATAGCTCCTCCTGACCCGGTGCCATCGGCATCCTGCACGGATGTAACGGGAGGCCGGTTGTAAGGGCCTCCACCCTGTTCCACTGTGCAGGTCGCCAAGGCCCCATCCCGTTGCGTCAGCATTAATAATGTTGGCTGACGCCAGGCCGAATCCCCCCCCACAGCGGTCAAACCTGGAGCGGCAACAAATCCAATGCCACCATCGAGCAGCGGCCACGATACCACTGACTGCCGAGCTGGTGACCCGCTGGCAGGACCCATTTCCGGTACACCCGTTACCATCCCGGCGCCGCGCACATAGGGTTGGTAATTGCCGACCGCTACATTGGTTCGGAACACATTCTGATTGACATAGGTAGATCGCGTGCCACTGGGGTTGAAGTTTATGCCGGCTACCTCCGGATCCAGTTCCGAATTCGGGAAACGGCATCCGGCCGAAGGCACGGGATGGCCGGCGGCACACTCGAAGTCAGCGCGCTGCAGGTTAAATTCAATCGCAGTATTGACCGCGGCGACATCTCCAAGCAAAACCTGTTGCTTCGGAATGTTTTGCGCTCCGGGAAGCGTATCGTTGTATACATAACCAGTTGTGTGCGTAAAGAAGAGATTGTGTTGAAGGATAAGATTGGTCGCGGTGGAAACATCGACCTGTTCAGCCGCATTAGAATCGAATTCGTTGTCTTCGATCGTATCCTGGTAGGGTGCTCCCACCGCCCCGTAATCACGCCCGATGTAAATGCCGGGGCCCAGCGGTGAGGTCGTGCAGGTAACCGAATGGCCGGGCTTGCCGCCGAGCTTCTGTCCACACCCGTTGGAAGCAATGCTGTTATGCCTAATCCTGTTGAAAAGGGCTGTAACCCGAATACCCCCGAGAGAATTCTGCTCAATCAGGTTCTGATCGACGTCATCTCCGGTGGTATCCGTACCCAGGTTGATACCCCATCCTTCATTACGATCGATATCATTGTGATAAATATGCGGCGCAAATGACTGGGTAAGGTCACCGTCTTTGGCTATATCCAATCGCTCCGGAAAGAAGACTCCATCTCCGGACATAAAGTGAATGTAGTTATCGTGAATGTCGAAATTCCAGGCTCCTTCAATGGATATGCCGGCAATTCCGTTTGCTCCGCCGGTCATCCAGGAAGGAGACGGGGTGTAGGCGCACGGGAGTTCTCCGGGGTTAGGGTTGACTTCGCATCCCTCCGGGGCGATTTCCAGCCTGCTCACTTCTCCGCCATACTGGAAAGATCCAAAGCCGGTGGTATCGAGCACGCCCTGAATATCGATTGCAGCAGGAGTCACATGGACCGTCACACCGTGAAAGTCGACAGACGGGGGGACCCTGAACGACGGGGAAAGCAAGAGCTGCGTCTTTCCGAATCCCGCACCCTGAATCTTGCAGCCAGCAACGTAAGTACGGTTTTTGCCGGGGAGCGTGTAGCACATCAGCGGGGCAGATATAACATACTTACCTGCAGGCAGGACCACCGGAGATTCGGCAGCTTTCTGGATGGCTAACTGCAGGGCTGCTGTGGAATCGGTTTTACCTGTCGGATCTGCTCCATAAGCCAGCACATCATATGTGGCACCCATGCGCTTGGCATCGGCTGCCTCCGCGGAAATCTTTCCCCGTAAGGAAACATCTCCAGACTTATCGATCGATGACTCTGGCAACTCCTGCGATGGGCGTGCCACATCCGGTTGTGTCATCTGCGCAATCGCCACACCTGACGGCGCTCTCCGCGGATTCGATTGCGCCGATCCGATCACCGGCTTCCCCTTAATGCCTGCCGAAAGTTGCCGCTCGGGGTCGTGGTTGACCGTTTCGCGTCGGCTCGCGTTCCGGCCTGACGCAGCCGAGTTCGTAGCCGATACGATCGGCGCATCCCGACCCTGCGCGAGAAGAGCATAGACGAAACAGAGAGTGATAGAAGCAACCTTCATGCGCCGATTGTAGCGCCATCGGTCAAACAACGCGTTGTGGCCGGCAACTGAAATCGCAAAGCGGGCGATGAACGAATTTTGCTGCTCCATATCGATGGCCCGGCGTCAGACATCACAAAGAGGACTTGGCTTGCGAACCAAACCAGAGACGCTTCGCGCGCTGAATGGGCTGCGATTTTTCGCAGCAATGGCAATTGTTTGCTTTCACTATGCCCCATCAGCCCAGAGCTATGCGTGCCTGCCAGGGTTCGTGCACAGTTGGGTTCTGAGCGGACCCATAGCGCTGCCGTTTTTCTACATCCTCTCGGGTTTCGTCCTGTCACATTCTCATCTCGCTCGATTGCCGCAGTCGGCGGAGGCGAGACGATCGTTTTGGCTGGCCCGCGTTGCCCGCTTGTATCCCGTCTATCTGGTTGCCCTTTTCCTGTTTCTGCCGATGGCGTGTTTGAAATACCTGCACCACGGTCCACCTGACGGTCCACGGGAGTTTTGGCTGGGCGGGGGATTGAGCCTCGTGGCGCTGCAAGCCTGGACGCCGCTCTCCCAGACGTGGAACGGCCCCGCATGGTCGCTCTCGGTCGAGGCATTTTTCTACTTCTTATTTCCGTTTGTGGCAAAGCCAATCCTGACCGGCAGAAGCCGTCGCGTACTGCCAACGCTCTGTCTCGGATGGTTAATAATGCCGATCGTGACCCTCTCCCATTTACACGGATCGATATCCAACGAAATCTGGGGCGACTGGATAGCGAACAATCCGCTCTTCTGGACCCCCATGTTTCTGGCCGGAATTGTCCTCTACAGGGTCTTTCCCTGGTGGCGTGATCGCTCCAGCGCAACCGCAAGCCTGACCGGAACAGCCGGCCTGGCGCTTCTTCTCTGCCTTTGCGGATATGGATCGCACGCAACCAGAGAAATTCTGATTAATGGCGGCGCGGTTCCTGCAATTGCCCTTATCGTGCTGGCCTTCTCCCATCCCAACAGCCTCGCATCGCGAATCATGGGAGTACCTATACTCTTCGACGCCGGGGCAGTCAGTTACGTGCTCTACATCACACAGTCGCCAATTTGGCATATCTTTGAAACGGTCACGAATCGGCTGCGGCACCTAGCAGACCACAGCGTCCCGGACTGGCAATTTCTGCTCTTCCTCGCCGTGCTGATCGGCGTTGCATTCCTGCTCAGACGCTGGGTGGAGCGCCCGGCGCAGGCCTGGATAATGTCACGAGACTTAGCGTCACGCAGAGCCCAGCCTGATTCATCCGATCGAAAGTACACGGCCGCGTAGTGTCATCAACCCTTCGTCGGGATTATGCGCGGCAAATTTGCAGGCCGAGTCAAAGCCTTGACATTCAGCGGCGCATTGGGCATTCTGCAGCCACAATGCCCGAATGTTGGTGGGAGGCAGCCTTCCCTCTGCCCGCGAGTGCCTCCGCGCAGCTCGCTGCTTGCGAAGAACTGAATTCTTACACTCTTCTACAGAAGTGATTCAGCCGCTCTGTCTCACGACGGATCCAGGAGCAGGATCACGGAAAAGGATGTCACGAAAATGGCGAATACGGCGCAGAAAATCATCAACAGGGTCTATCCCCCCAAGAATATGCTCTTCTACTTGCAGAGGAGCGTGCTCAAGCCCGCGTCACGTCAGAGGATCTCGCACTTCATTGCCGGTCGCCTGGAACCTTCTTCCCCGGGCGCCTATGGATCCGCCGCAAGCGGTTATAAACATAGCCTCGATCGTGAAGGCTATGTCATGCTTCACAACCTGCTGTCTCCCACCCAGATTGCCGACGTCTTCGCGTTCGTTCAGGACAAGAAGTGCAAAGACCGTTGGAGACCGCAGAACGGCCTCTTTCAAATTTCGCAGGCTCCGGCCAGCTGCCATACGGCAGACTACGAAAGAGAGACCGTTCTCAATTGTCCGCACCTCCTGGAGGCCGCGAATAATCCGCTGGTACTCGAAGTTGTATCGGGATTACTTGGCTGCAAACCTACCATTTCAAGCATGAACTTCTGGTGGTCTCTGAGCGGCCACGACTTGCCTGAGGAGGCAGAGAACTTTCATCGCGACGTGGACGAATGGCATTTCATTAAGTTGTTTATCTATCTGACAGACGTTACTGAGGATTCGGGTCCCCATGTCTTTGTGAAGGGTAGCCAACGCGAGCCGAAGCTGCTGCCCATCCGCCGCTACACCGACGAGGAAGTGGAGCAGACCTTTGGCGCGGATCGCATCATGAGATTCACCGGCCCGGCGGGCACCAACTTCCTGGAGAATACCTTCGGGTTTCACAAAGGCCAGTTGCCGAAAAAGGGGAATCGCTTACTTTTCCAGAGCCAGTATTCGCTCCTTCCCATTCATCTGTATAAGTATGAGCCGCAGCGCATTGATGCAGCGCGTTCCAGAGGCTTCGATCCCTATATCAATCGCCTCTACCTCGAGATGGATTGAGTCCGAGCCCGCAGGCATCCTGCGGCGGAATCCGCGATACTTTCGGGAGCAACGGCGGGATTCGGCTCCCGGCCGGGTCCGCTCTCCCTGGGGTTCCTGCAGGAACAGCGGGTGATGTTCGCCGCCCGCTTCACTGCCCCGCCAGCGGCCCCGCGGTAAAGCTGAGGATCTTCACCATCGGACCGCCAAAGACCGCATCGGCGATGCCCGGTTGACCGTTGGCGTACACCGGGCTGTTCTCGGTATAAGTCAGCGCCAGGACATTGTTGAAGTAAATGCGATGGCTCGCCCCCTGCGATTCCAGCCGCAGCCGCCGGGGCGCGGCACCCACGTCCACCTTCGTCGAAGCCAGCAGCGTGAAGTTCAGCCCTCCTGAGTCGTCGGCTCGGTACAACTCCACCATGCCCGAGTATGCGATGGCCAGGTAGCCGCTTCCATTCCCCGGCCCCTGTACGCGCGTCATCACGCCCGGCCAACTGGCCGTCCCTGGATCCTGGTCATAGGTAATCTCGGCATACTGGTTGGCCGCCAGAGACGGCGTCATCAGCATGGCGGCGCTGGTGACATTGGTCGAAAACGCGCCACTGTTCTTCTGCAGGCTCGTCCACGCCCCGGGCGCCTGCCACATCCCGTTCTCCGACAGCGGCGCCTCCACGCCGGCAAAGCTGCTGCTCACCGCGCCGGTTGTTCCCGCGCTGGACCCGCCCACCGTAAAGCTGATCACATAATCGTCGGGATCAGCATTCCCTTCGCCGTCCTGACAACGAATGTAGTAGTTATACGGTCCTCCGTTGCGAAGACCGGTGACCGCCGTGGAATGCGATGTACCGCCCGTGACACTAAACGCTGCAGTCATCGAGGGGTAGGCCACGCCGGCGGTCCGCGAGTAGCGGCAGTTCGCGTTTTCGTTTGTCTTCATGCTCACGGTGGTGTGGCTAGTTCCCGAAGGCAACGACCCGGTCGGTGAACCCGCCGAAAGCACCGGCGGTGGACCGCCGCTCCCGCTCGCGAGGGAGCCGCCGTTGAAGGAGAGGATGTTCACCGTCGGCCCACCGAAGACGGCAGCGGCCATGCCGGGCTGTCCGGCGGTGTAAACCGGAGTGCTCTCCGAATAGGTGAGCATCAGGACGCCGTTGAAATATACCCGGTGCGTGCCGCTCTGCGATTCCAGCCTCAATCGTCGCGGCGCGGTTCCAATTTCCGCATTCGCCGACGCCAGCAGCGTGAACTGCAGTGTGCCCGTATCGTCCGTGCGATACAGCGCCACCTGGCCTGCATTGGCGATGGCCAAATACCCGCTGCCGTTTCCGTGCCCCTGAATGCGCGTCATCACGCCCGGCCAGCTGTCCGGCCCGGGATCCTGATCGTAGGTAATCTCAGCGTACTGATCCGCCGACACGGCTGGTGTCACCAGGCGAGCCGCCGCGGTGGCGCTCGTGGTGAACACGCCATTATTCTTCTGCAGGCTGCTCCAGGATCCCGGCGTATCCCAGGTGCCGCTCTCCGAAAGCGGGTTCTCGGTCCCGGCGAAGCTGCTGCTCGCCATATTGCCCGCTCCCACCCAGAACGTAATCAGATAATCGTCGAAATTCGCATTCCCCGCGCTATCCTGGCAGCGCACGAAGAAGCTATAGTTTTTCCCGCTCTGCAGCCCCCTCACCACCGTGGAATGCGTGGTCCCCCCTGTGCTGCTGAAATTGTTGGCCATCGCAGCGAAGGTGACCCCGGCCATTGTGGCGTAGCGGCAGGTTGCGTCCTCGTCGGTCTGCAGGCTGATCGTGGTTTGTGTGATGCCTGAGGACAGCACGCCCGCGGGCAACCCTGCGGTCCGCACCGGCGGCAATGTATCGGCTACCCCGCTCAGCGCGCCGCCGGCGAAGCTCAGAATGCGCACCGTCGGTCCGCCAAAGACCGCATTGGCGATGCCGGGCTGGCCGGTCATATAGGTCAGATTGGTGTCGGTATAAGTCAGCATCAGGACACCGTTGAGATAGACCCGGTGGTTCGCGCCCTGCGATTCCAGCCGCAGATCCCGGGGTGCCGCTCCTACGTCGGCGTTGACTGAAGCCAGTAGCGTGAAGTTCAGCACCGCCGCATCGTCGGTCCGGTACAACTGCACCTGCTCGGCATTCACGATGGCCAGGTAGCCGCCTCCGTTGCCCGGACCCTGAATGCGGGTCATCACGCCCGGCCAGCTGTTCGCTTCCGGATCCTGATCGTAGGTAATCTCCGCAAACTGGTCCGCGCTCACCACCGGCGACGCCATGCGCGCCGCGCTGGCGGAATTCGTCGTCAGCGCGCCATTGCTCTTCTGCAGAGCGCCCCACGATCCCGGCGTGTTCCAGATGCCGTTCTCTGAAAGCGGATTCTCCGCTCCGGTAAAGCTGCTGGTCGCCGTGCTGCCTGGGCCGCTGGCGATCTCCACCGTGAAGCTGATCACATAATCGTTCGCATCGGTGTTCCCCGAGGCGTCCTGGCAGCGCACGTAGTAGTTGTACGGGGATCCGGTCTGCAAACCGGTGACCAGCGTCGAATGGGCCGTGCCCCCCGTGGTGCTGAAGGTGCTGGTCATGGACGAATACGCCACGCCCGGCGCTGTAGCGTAGCGGCAGGTGGCGTTGGTATCGGTCCGCATGCTCAGCGTTGCCTGCGTGGTTCCAGCGGTCACTCCGCCGGATGGCAGGCCGCCCGTCCGCGCCGGTGGTACGTTGCCGTTCGCTGGAGCCGTCGACGTCGCATCGGCAGCTAGGCCGGAGACCGCTCCCTGCAGCCAGCCGCTGGTCCAGCTGTGCACGCGGGTCGCGCCCGACACCCAGGTGTGCGGAATCCCCGCTGCGGTCATCTGGTCGTTCAGCTGATCCATCTCCGCGGTCCACGAAGCCTGATCCCCGCTGATCCACAGGCGATTCTGTGCGAGAAACGGTTGCGTATTACTCGTTACCAGAGACGGGATGTTGTAGAGGTTGTAGTTCGCCTGGGTGCCGAAGTTCAGCGGCAGCGCCGAAAAATCAAACAGGTTGCTGAGCTGCGTCGGAGCATCCCAGGCCGCGGCCGCATTGAAGACTCCAGGGTGGCGGAGAATGAGAAAGAGCACGCCATTGCCCGACTTGCTGAAGCCCAGCAGATACCGCTGGGGAACGCTGTTCGGCGGCAGAAACGCGTCGCCCCACGGAACCAGGTCGTCGATCAGGAAGCTCTCCATCCGCCGCGTGGGATCGAGGACGTTGTCTCCATACCAGGGTTCGTAATTAAACGATGGCTCGATCAGCGTCATATTGTACTGATTAGCGACATTCAGTTGCCGCAGCTGATCGAGCGCATCTCCCCAAGTGGATGACGGAGTATCGACGCCCGCATCCACCGGCAGCACGTATAGCAGGCGAGGCGGCTGTCCGGAAACCGGATTGGTGGGCTTCAGTACACGGACGGACTGCGGCTGCGACCCCTGGTAGACCGAGGTCACCGGGTAGTACTGCACTCCGTTGGCATCGACGGTTGGCACTCCGACTTTCATCGACGAGGCGCCCTGCGCCTGGGCGCACATGTCGCCGGCCAAAAACAGTCCCAGCCCCAGGTACAGGAAAGTTAACCAGACAGGCGTGCACGCACACAAGGCGACGCTCCATCCGGATCGTCGTTGATCGCAGCCGGAGTCCCGGTCGGGGTTAGGGCAGACAAAGATTGAGTGCATCATCAGCAAAGCTTTCATCACGGAAGGGGACTGTAGGCACTGGGGGATCGCCAGAATAGCACCCGAAGGGAAGAAAGGCAGTACTCCCTCTGTAATCGGACGACTGCTCAGAGGTAACCACGATTCCAGGTATTGAAGTTGTATAACCGTTTATATTTTGGCTAATCCCCCTTCCCACATCGCAGCTGGAACCGAGCGCACCCCGGCAAACTCTGCGACAGTCCCGGATCATTGGCAGTGGTCAACGGCAGATGAGCCGTATCCCGAAATTCGGGAAGATGGGCATCTGGTCCAGTTCCTTGATCGGCCTCTTGTTGTGCCGGTTCAGTTCCTCGCGCGGCATCCAGACATAAGCCAGAAAATTAGAATGATTGAGAATGTTCTCTGCCCCGCCGTAGAGCTCGAGGTGGAGACCGCGCATGCGTATGTCCTTGTCGAACTGTCCATCGAGCCGACTGTAATAGGGGGCGCGGAGCGCATTGATCTCCGAGATTTCGTAAATCGGACGGTTCTGCGGAAGCGAGTCCGTAAAATCGAACGGAGTATACGGACGGCCAGTAGCATATCCGTAACGTGACGAAACATCATAGCCATGGCCCAGCCGGGCGACGCTCGCGAAGTTCACAATCCAGGGAAAATCGTAGTTGCTCGGCCGCAGCACACCATCGAGTCCGGCAAACTTCGCGCGCGAGTACGCAACTGAGCCGCGCATGGTCAGGCGCGAGCCAATGCGGCTAAGATCCGAGACCTCGATGCCGGCGGCTTCCCCGCGCCCCTCGCTCTTCATGGGCAGCCACACAATCTGATCCCCGATCATGTCCACCATGTCGTGCAGCGTTACCGAGGGATACTCGGTGGATGCGGGAATATCCGTGTACAGCTTGCGATAGGCCTCGATCTCGATTTTCGACGACGGCACGATCCCCAGATCCATCCCCGCCACCTGATGCGTGGCCCGCATCGGCAGCATGGAATGATTGCCCGGGTAGGCCAGCAGGTACACATAGGGAGGCAACTGCCCGTACTCCGCATAGGCCAGGTGCCACGCCACCGCACTGTCAGGACGATACTGGATGCTGGCGCGTGGAGTCAGCGTCGTGTGGCCTCCGAACGCGAACGTCTGCAGCCGCCCGCCGCTGCTCAGCGCGACGGACTTTGCCGGGTGCACCGTCAGTTGCGCAAAGGAGCCGGTTTCTCCGGTGGAGAAGTCCGAGGAAAAGGAAGTGAAGTCCGCGCGCACCGGAGCAACCGAATAGGGAGAGAAGGCTCCCTCCGGCTGATCGATGCGATAGTGTGGCTGCCGGAGCCACACCGAGCCTCCCGTCTTCAGCGCCAGCCACGTCCTCGCCCATTCGTAGCCATACCCCGCGGTGCTCGATCCCTCATGGGAGTTCTCCATATAAACGGGCGTTGGATGATACTCGGCCGCCGGAATGGGACACGGGATATGAATCGGCTTCAGCTGCGTGGGAACGATGAGCTGATCCTGCTGATCGATTTGCTCGACGTCTTCCGAATTGCTGAGAGTGAGCGTTGCGAAGGAATTGCGCGATCGTACCCGCTGCAGGACAAGCCCCGTGGTTTGCCGCCAGCCCGAATATTGCGACGCAATGGCGCTGGTCGTACCCGAGTCCGATTCGCAGGGAGTGTAATCGACCGAGTCCCACCCCGCCAGATTCAGCACCGACAACTGATTGCCCGCGTCATCATGGCGGCGGAAACGGGACAGCTCGTTGGTATAGGACGGCAGGCCCATGATGTCCAGGGTGTTGCCCAACATGCTCAGCAGCCCACGATGCGCCGCCACCAGCAGGTCGCCCCCGAAGAGCGTCCTGTCCGCAAGCCCGCCAAATCCCTGAATCCCCCCGTCGGCCTCAATGTGGCCGCTTTCGGCAGACCCGCTGTGCCGGCCGTCATCCAGCGTTCGAATCTCGGTCACCGACGACAGGCGTTCCGGATAAGCTGCGTCATACCCTCCGGTGTACAACTGGACTTCCTGAATCAGTCCGCTGTCGATCATCGGCCCAAAGCCGCCGGTCGTGCCCGCGGTGGCAATGTGGTTGATATTCGGCACCTCGATCCCGTCCACCAGAAACAAGTTCTCCATGGGGTGGCCGCCCCGCACCAGTATCTCGTTGCTCAGGTCGCTGGTAGCGACGACCCCCGGCGTCAGCTGAAGGAAGCGGGAGACATCGCCGTACGTGCCTGCGGAAGACAGGATCTCCTGTCCACCAGCCTGGAAGGGTCGCGGCTGGCTGCTCTCTGATTCCACCGAACCCGCATGTACCTCGATGGTGCTCACCACCGGCGTCAGCCGATTGTTGACAGAATCGAAGAGCGACGGAAGCTCGGTAACCGCCGGTTCTGCCGTCCGTACCGCTGCGGTGCTGCCTTTCGCCACCTTCGTGCCGGAGCTCTCCGCCGATGTCTTCGCCGACAGCAGCGCCTTACCTGGCTTCGCCTGCTGCGACCACGACACAGCCAGTCCGAGAACCAGAGTACACAGCACTTCCTCCGGAACAACCCGGTCTAAACGCATCGGCGCAGCCCCCTCCGCGAGGGGACTTACATCCGCCGGGCCACAAACCTGTGGATTCGGTTAGAACACGCTAACAAAGCGCTGTGCAGCCGCAGTATTCGCCATAAGGAAAGCTATAGGTCAGAGATGACTCCCACGAAGGTTCGCCGAGACCTTGCGCCGAGTAGATCCGAAGCTATTACACCGAGCCTTTACCGAGAACGCGTAAATTAGCATAGTTGGCATGAGCCGCTGCGGCTGTCGCGATGAAGCGGTCGTCCCGAGCTGCAGATAGAAATTTGGTGTATTTTCTAGTTCGGCGGGCTATGATTTTGCCAGCCCCGATCTACCGACTCATCCTTGTTAAAGAGCCGAACCCCTAACTGTTCGATTTTGCTGGAGGCTCCTGTGCCTGGCCGCTCTGTTCCATTCTCTGTTCTGTCCCTGTCAGGGGTGCTGTCGCCGACTCAGGACTGTTTCCGCAACCGATCCCTCACATGCCGGCTCTCTGCTCTTGCTCTCGCCTTCGCATTCGCCGCGCCAGCGCTTCCGCAAGTTCTGAATCAGCCAACTCTAACCCTGTCCGTGGACCCGACAAGCAGCGCAGCGGGTCAGCCAGCGACTCTGACCGCGACTCTCAGCGGGGCCGACCTGGCTGCCGTGGACGGAGAGTCGGTGGAATTTATTGCCAACGGAACGGGCATCGGTACGGGTACGCTCTCCTCAGGCATCGCGATTTTGTCCGTCTCCACTCTCCCTGCGGGCGTGGACAATCTTGTCGCACTCTACGTTGGAGACAGCAGCAATTACAATGCAAGATCGAATGTGGTTGTGGAAGGAGTTGCGAAGGCGGGGCAAGCGATCAGCGGCGTCACGCTGACAGTGACCAGCTCCGGCTCAGCTGTAACCTCGGTGCCATCAGGCACGGAGGTCACGCTGGCGGTCAGTGCCACCGCGTCCGGGTCGCCGGTGAATCCGGGAACTGTCACCTTCTGCGATGTTTTCGCGTACGGACTATCCGGCCAATGCGGCGCATTAGGTTCTGCGCAATTGACGAGCAGCGGCACGGCATCCATTATAGTTCGCCCGGGTATCGGAACGCACTCTCTGCAGGCCATCTTTGCCGGGACGCAAAGCGACGGCGCCGGGGCCTCAATTCCTGCGCCGCTGACGGTGACGGGGAAATACCCTACCTCCACGGGCCCGTTCTCGCAGGAAATACTCACCGATAATTCCTGGCGAGTCTCTGTGAACGTGCTCGGCACAGCTCCGGCCCAGCATTTTCCCAGCGGAACGGTCCAGTTCCTTGATCAAAGCAACGGGAATGCCGTGGTGGCCACGGCCTTGCTCACGCCGGCAGATGCTATCAACCATGTTTTCAATACCGGCGCGCAGGCGCCCGCAACCGGGACTACTCCGTTTTCCATTGCGACGGGAGATTTTAATCATGACGGATTCCCCGACTTGGCGGTGGCAAACTCCGGAGACAACACCGTCGGCATCGTGCTGGGCAAGGGCGATGGCACATTCCAGCCGCAGGTGAGCTATGCCGCCGGAGATGGAGCGTATGCAATCGCGGCGGGTGATTTCAACGGAGACGGCTATCTGGACCTGGCAGTCACGAATTTCTCAGTGAACACGGTGTCCATTCTGCTCGGCAACGGCGACGGCACTTTCCAGACTCAAAGGACCTACGCTACCGGCGGTGGGCCAGATGCGATCGCTATATCCGATTTCGATGGCGACGGCAATCTGGACCTGGCGATTACGAACCAGACCGACGCAACTCTTTCTATTCTTCTCGGCAAGGGCGACGGTACATTCCAGACTCAGCGGGCCGTTGCCGTTGGGAACGGTCCCGACTCCGTAATAGTGGGTGACTTCAACAACGATGGCAATCCTGACCTTGTGGTGGCCAACAACACCGATAACACCGTCGAGATCCTGCTGGGCGGCGGAGAAGGGACGTTTGATGCACAAGCTACCTGGGACCTGAATATCTTCAGACCCACTTCGCTCGCAGCCGCGGATTTCAACGCAGACGGCAATCTGGACCTGGCAGTCGCGTGTGCGAACGGCGGAGTGACCGTCCTCTTGGGAGACGGAAAAGGGGGATGGGAGCCCACGACCATTGCAGCCGGCGCGGGCGTAAGTCCTGAGGCGGTGATTGCAGGAAATTTTTCCGGTCAGACCTCTGGTCTGGTCGATCCAGACCTGGCGGTCGTGGATGCTGCCACTAATTCCGTGACGGTCCTGGCGAACAATGGACCCGGCTGGTTCACTGGAACCGGCTCCAAAGCATTCACAGCTGTGGGCCACTACACGACAGGGGGCGGCCCACTGGCACTGGCCGAAGGGGACTGGAACGGGGATGGCCTGACTGACCTGGCGGTGCTGAACGACAGGGATGCAACTGTGAGCGTGCTGTTGAACGGCTCGGGACCGTGGTCGTATGTTCCGGCCTTTACACTTACGCTCCCGGGGAAGCATACGCTATTCGTCACGTATTCCGGCGATTCGAACTACAGTGAAAGCACTTCGCCGGCAAAGACCCTGAGTGGCGCTCTGGTGGCGACGGCCACTATCCTCCAGTCCAGCCTCGATCCTTCCAATTACGGCAATCCAGTGACACTTACCGAAACCCTCACGCCCTACATGGAGAGCGACGTAAGCACCGACGGCGACACCGTAACGTTCCTGCATGGGACGACGGTGCTGGGCTCCGGTACGCTGGCCTCCGGCGTGGCTACTCTCACCACTTCCGCGATTCCCGTCGGAGCTGACTCCCTGACAGCTTCATTCC
Organism: uncultured Acidobacteriota bacterium; assembly: GCA_963825195.1. Classification (GTDB taxonomy): domain Bacteria; phylum Acidobacteriota; class Terriglobia; order Terriglobales; family Acidobacteriaceae; genus Palsa-343. The sequence continues at coordinate 79,208 of CAWGSD010000001.1, read as the reverse complement.
CTGGCGACAGCAACTTCAGCAAGTCCACCAGCGCGGCCATCGCTCAAACGGTCAGGCCGGCGACATTGACCGTCACCGGGCCCAACGTTAGCCGCGCCTTCGGAGCGCCCAACCCTTCACTTAGCGGAACTGTGAGCGGAGCGGTCAACGGCGATAGCTTCACCGTCACCGGAACGACTACGGCCACGCAAACCAGCTCACCCGGCGCGTATGCGATTGTGCCCGCAGCCAGCGGCACGAATCTGGCCGACTACTCTCTCGTCACCGTCAACGGAACTTTGACCGTCACCCAGGCCACACCCGCCATCACGGTCACTTCGTCCGAGAGTTCGGCAGCCGTCTCCGCCCCTGTCACCTTTACGGCGACCCTCACCTCTTCAGTTGGCACGCCCACCGGTTCGGTCTCGTTTTACGACGGAACCACACTGCTGGGGCAGGGAACGCTCAATGCCGGCGTCGCGACTTACTCCACTTCCGCGCTGGCTGCAGGAACCCATACCATCACCGCTGTCTATTCCGGGGACGCGAACTTCGTCACCTTGACAAGCACGGCGCTCACGGAATCGATCCAGGCCTTCACGCTCGAGAGCGCGAATTCGTCGGCCACAGTTTCAGCAGGCGGCTTGGTCACCATCGCGCTGACGGTGACCAACGACGAAACCGGCGCCAATGCCAATACTTCATTTGCCTGCTCGGGACTGCCAGCGGAAGCAAGCTGCAGCTTCAGCCCGGCCACGGTGACCGGCAGCGGCTCCACCAAACTGACCATCGCAACCACCGGAACCCAAGCCCTTGCCGTTCCAGCTGATCTGCAGCCGTGGACAGCGAAGGGAGGTGCGGTCTTGTGCGCCTGCATTTTGGTGATTATCGCACCTCGGCGAGCCAGGAGACAGTTGCTATTTCTGCTGGCGCTGGCGATTCTGCCGGGGCTCGTGCTGGGCTGTGGAGGGGGCGGAAGGATCAGCAACGGTCACGGAGCGAGCGGTGGAGATGGGGGCACCGGAACTCCCGCGGGGAATTACACCGTCACCGTAACCGCGACTTCCGGATCTGGCACCTCGGCCGTCACGCAAACAACGACAATCACTCTGACCGTGCAATAGGCAGGACGCCGCTGTCCGCGTTCTTTCAAGCAACTTGCGGCCGTGCCTTATCCCCGCGAGCGGTGCCGCAGCTCATTCCACCAACAGCGGCACCGAAGCAGCTCCATTCGGCGCGTCTGCGCTGAAGTCGAATTCCGACGGGTGCCGCGCTCCGGCAGCCATCAGTCGTTCGATATCAGCAACCGGCCGGATGCCGCCGCGCGCTCCGGTTCCCGTGCAGTTCAGGGCTGCAGCCGCGCATCCGAAGTCGAGGGTCTGCTCGAGCGGCCAGCGCTGCAACAGGCCATAGATAAAGCCGGCGTGGAAGATGTCTCCGGCGCCGGTGGTGTCCAGCACCTCGACCCGAAACGCAGGCCGATAGCAGAAGCCATGCTCCTGATAAGCCAGCACGCCGTTGGGGCCGAGTGTGGCCGCGGCCAGCACGCACCCGAAGCGCTGCTGGACGAGCGGAAGCGATCGGGTGAGATCGGACGTTCCGGTCAGCCGCTCAGGAATGTCGCGGCTCACGATGAGAAAGTCCACTTTGTCCAGAAGTCCTTCCACGCCTGGGTAGAGTTCGTCCAGGTCGGCGACCACCGGAATGCCGGCTTCCCGCGCCCAGCGCGCTGCGGCGATGGCCGCTGCGGTATCGTGCCCGTCCACGTGCAGCGCCCGCGCGTCGGTAATCCACTCCTGCTGCAGATCCTCAGGGCGCAGCGTAAGCCGCTCGTCGCGCTTCCACAGCACCGTGCGCTCGCCGGAATCTTCAACGAGGATGAAGGCCTGCTGGCTCGGGCAACCCGGCGCCGTCATCAGATGCGCTTCGACGCCGGCTTTGGCAAATTCCGCGCGGTGCAGATCGGCGGCGGGATCGTCGCCCAGTTTGCCCACGTAGCGCGCGCTCAGGCCCCACGTCTGACAGGCCACCATGGCGCTGGCCACCTGACCGCCCGGCAGCACCGAGGCAGAACGAAACTCAACTTTCGATCCCGAGGCGGGATAACGCGAAACAGGAATCAGCGTGTCGGTGGCGTTCAGTCCAACGCCCACAATATCCATGGACAACAGGTTCTTCCTTCACAGGCAGTGTGCCACTGTATATTGTACGGGCAGCCGTGCCTTGAAACAGGCCCGCTCACGCGAAACGAGTCTTCTTCCACAACAGCCAGCCGCACACCGCCAGAACCACAATCAGCATGGCAATCAGCGCGATGGTGAAGGGGATATTCATGGCGACGTCGGGAACGCGCGCATAGATGCCAAACCAGACAAAGACAGCCGCTGCACCAATGGGAAAAGCGAAGTCCCACCATGGCCGGCGGCGTTTCGGTCCGGACTCCGTTTCAGTGCCGCTGTGCGCCCTCAGCGTCGCTGCCAGATTCAGGCGGTAGCGATCGCATTCGCGGCGAACGGCGCTCACCCCGGAGGCGGCCTCGGCCACCGACACCGTCGCTCCGGCAATCAGCACCGCACCCACAATCATCACCCCAGACGCGGCAAAGGCCAGCAACCGCAGCGATCCCTGCGCATGCGACAGTTCTCCGAAGACCAGTACGCCCCACGCGAATCCCCACAGCTGGTTGGTATTAGAGAGCGGAATGGCGCGGCTGATGCCGACGTACTTCGTCGCATATTGCTGGAACAGGTCGCCGATGACCCAGCAGAATCCGCCCAGCAGCAGCCAGAAGATGGAAGGACGGAGCGCATGCAGCTGAACCGAGAGCGAGTGCAGGCTGCCGGGCAGCACCGCCGCCAGAAACACCATGGTCCCGACTTCGCCAAAGGTAAAGACAGTAACGAACGACAGAGGATTGATGCCGGTGAGGTAGGCCTTCCGATAGGGCACATACATCGTGCCCCACAGCAGACCCGCTCCCAGAGCCGCGGCAATCCCGCTCGCGGCCCGGCCCGGCGTGCCCGCGAAGGTATGCACCGAGAGCATCGAAAGCATCACGGAGCCGAGCACAATCGCGGTCGCGCCGCCGATCACCTTCACCCAGGTAGCGCGCGACGCGCCGTCCAGTTCGTGGAACAGCGCCCATCCCCAGAAGATCCCCACCAGGGTATTGACATTCCAAAGCGGAAAGGCAATCGCCAGGCCCACATTGCGAATAGCAAAGATGGTCAGCGTGTTGGCGACCGCCCACAGCGCACCGGCCAGAATCGCCCACAGGATCAGGTGCGGACGCGCGCGCAGATCGCGCACCACGGAAGGTGTTCCCTTCAGAATGATCGGCAGAGTCCAGCGCGCCAGAAAGACGCCCAGCACCATGCAGAAGGAGATGGCGAAGGGCGAATAGCCCGAGGCCACCAGCCGCGCCGGTGCTTCCGCGGCTCCCAGCCACGCCCCGGCGGCGAAGGCGCATGCGGTGCCCAGGCCATACCGCGGAGTCGGGATTTCCAAAGATTCATCAGGCATGCTGCGGATCGGCCCCAGCTCCGTATCCAGATTGGACGTCAAAGTTCGCTCCGCGGGCCAGCCCGTCTGCTCGATGCTTTACCGGTAACGTGTACCATCCGTGCGCGACGCCGCGCAAGCGGCACGCCCACCCAATCGCGGCCCATCCCCAAAAGCATTCGTGCGAGTTGTGCGGAGCCCGGTATACTTCCCTGTCCGGAGACTGCGTTCCGCCAGGAGAAGAATCGAGTGCTGCGCGCCATCCTCACCGACAGCCATTTCTGGCTGCCCCTGCTGGTGCTTCTGCTCGGCATCGGGCTGCTGCTGCGCCTGGTTTAGCTGGAACCCGGCGTAGCAGATTTCCCCGTCGGGACCGGGCCGCAATCTGCTCGCGAGCTTTTTGAGCCTCGAGGACCGGCATTTCCGTGTCTCTCGTCGCTCAATTTCTTCGCATCGGCCGCTCAGCTCTCTTCCGGACGCCACTGACATGCAATGATGGTCGCGGAGGACTCATGCAGCGTCGTCAATTCCTTGCCGCATCCCTGGCCAGCACGGCTGCCGCCTTTGCACCGGGCGCGTTCGCTTCTTCAATCGATGGTGCCGGGCAATCCGCAGAAGCCCGGTCGCGCGAGTTTTATCAGATCCGGCAGTATCACCTCACGTCAGGCTCGCAGACCAGCCTGACCGAACACTACTTCGGCGACGCACTCATCCCCGCGCTCGGCCGCATGGGCCTCGGCCCCATCGGCGCATTCCGCCTGGACATCGGGCCGGAGACGCCGCAGTTCTATCTCCTCATTCCCGGCTCGTCCGTGGACAAGCTCGTTAATCTTGATTTCAGCCTCGCCGCGGACTCCGCGTTCATGCAGGCCGCAGCGCCTTTCTGGAATGCGCCGGCGAACGCTCCCGCTTTTGGCCGCGTTGAAGTCTCGCTGCTCTCCGCCTTCGAAGGCTGGCCGAAGCTCGCGCCGCCGCCCGCCTCGGGTAGCAAAGCGAATCGCGTCTTCCAGCTCCGCACCTACGAGAGCCCCAGCCATCAGGACCACATCCGCAAGGTCGAGATGTTCAACCACGGCGAGTTTCAAATCTTCCAGGCTGCGGGATTCAACCCCGTCTTCTTTGGAGACACGCTCATCGGCACGCGCATGCCCTGCCTCACCTACATGCTCGAGATGGGCGATCAGAGCGAGCTGGTTCCGAAATGGCACGCCTTCTCAAACGATCCGGCGTGGAAGAAGCTCTCTTCGGACCCGCGCTACGCCTTCGAGCCGATCGTCGACAATATATCCAACCTGGTCCTCAGTCCCCTGCAGGCCTCACAGATCTGAGCAATCAGCGCGTGCCCGGATCAGCGATGGCGGCTGGTCCGGAGCGCGGCCTCGCTGCTTCTTTCCGGCTTTCACAATCCGCTGTCGCCGTCCGTGCGGGACTACGCGCAGACCCGGAACCCCGCCACATTGATCTTCGCGTCGCCGGCACTCACCACCCGGATGACGTGCTGACCTCGGGACAGGTTCTGCCGCGAGAAGACGCTTACGGCCAGCAACACGGGGAAATCCTCCACCCGCAGCGAAACCGTCTCCTGCTGCGCGCCATCGAGGAATATTTCGGCGCTTCCCTGCTCGATCGATTTGTTTGCGACCACCTCGATGCCGGTGCCGGTAAACGACAATTCCACGCTGCTGCCCTTCGTCTGCGTCGCTCGCGGCAGACGATCCTCCGCTGCCTCCTCCGTGGTCGTCCAGGGAAACCACAGGCCGTGATAGCGAAGCTGCGCATCGGCCGCCGCGACAAAGGTGGATGCCGTCAGCGGCACGCTCCGCAGCAGCAGCGGGATGCGCCACATCTTGTACGGGCCACTCGGCACATCATCGAAGGGGCAGCCGGCGGTGAACAGCGAGACCTCGATGTCCGCGCCGCGCCGCTGCTGAAAGCGCGCGCAGAGGCTGGGACCGTACATGTGAAACTTCGGGCCGAGAAAGCGGTCGTTGAATGAACTGACCGCCGTCCACGGTCCCCACGGATGCGGCGCCTGATAGAAGTCGTAACGCATCTCGTTTGGCTCAAACCACCTCGTCATGCGCTCCGTGTTGTACCAGGAAACGAGCAAATAGACACCCGCCTCCGGCACCCAGGTGATCGGCGTCTGCCCACATTTAGCCGGCCGTTTGAGAATCGGCTCTGCGTCCTCAACAGATCGCGACCAGCTGCGCGCGGAGCTGCCATCGCCGCCGGTGAAGTACTCCCAGTCACCGCTGTTCAGCGACGACAGATCGGCCCGCCTCACGCGCCCCAGAACCAGGCTGTCGCCATCGTTCCAGAATCCGTTCGTCGAGCAGGCGTAGACGTATTCCGTCGCTCCATCGCGCTCGACCTGGCCGCCGTTCCTGCCGTAATGCACGAAGAAGGGCGCCCCGAAGGCCGCGCCCGGCCACATGGGGTGGTCGTAGTTTTCCGGGGCGCTCCGGCTCCAGGTGCGTCCGCGATCCGTTGACTTGATCAGGCTGGCATTCCGCGCAAGTTGTCGCGTGAGCGGATCGCCGCTGTCGCTGCCGTAGGTGTTGCGCGAGACAAACGCATAGAACACCCCATCGATGCACTCCTGCCCGCAGGCCTTCCAGGTCGCGTTGTCCGGCCCCTTCTGCCCGCCCTTGCCATACTCCTCCATGGCATTCACCTGCGCCCCGATCAGACCATCCGGGTTGTTTCCAGCGAGCCGGTTGAATGCCAGATTCATGTCGTGCATGCCGAAGCCGCGGCCATCGCAGTTGAAGGCGTAAAGGCTGTCGTCGTCGGCCCAGAAGGGATCCCAGGTGTCGCCGTTGGAGTTGTCCCACTTGTGGATGCGGTTGAGGTCCGGCACAATTTCCGCGACCCCGCTGCCTCGGGCTTCGGCTGGCTGCGCCAGAAATGTCTCTGAAAAGGCAACAGGAACGGTTGCAGATGCGCCCGCTGCGGCCAGTCCGGCCAGGAACCTTCTGCGGGCTAAATCGATTCGGTACTGCTCGGCCATGCTGCCCCTCCGGTTGAAGAAAAGTTTCCCCGGATGAGAGAATACGTCCGTCCCAAGTCCAGGCAGATTCTCTGCGTGGAAATTGCTTGCCAGAGCACAAAGCCAGAGGAGGCACATTGCGCATTGCCGGGAAGTACCTGATCGCCTGCTGTGTCGTCGCTTCGTTCATCTCCCTTCAGAGCAGCCGAGCCAGCGCGCAATCCACGCCGCCGCCTCCCCACGCTAAACAGATTCACCTTAAGCATGTGCTGGTCATCGGCGAAACCAAAGGCTTCGAGCACGACTCGGTTACCGATGCGGCCGTGGCCATCTACGAAATGGGCAGAGACAGCGGCCTGTGGGACACCATCATCCGCACCGATACCGAGTTGCTGACCAAAAAAGATCTGGGGCGCAACGCAAAAAACCTGAACTACTTTGACGCCCTGGTCTTTACCAGCACCACCGGCGAGCTGGATATGGACGACAGCCAGAAGAAGGACATGATGTCGTTCATCCACGATGACGGCAAGGGCTTTGTGGGCATCCACGCCGCGCTCGACACGAACTACAAATGGCCCGAATACGGCGAGATGATCGGCGGCTGGTTCAACGAGCACCCGTGGTTTACCTTTGAGGCGCCCATCATCAACGAGCAGCCGAACTTCCCCGCCACGCGCCACTTCCCTCACGAATTTGTGAAATACGATGAGATCTACCAGCCCAAAGACTGGTCGCGCGACAAGGTGAATGTGCTGCTCAGCCTCGATCCTAACCGGCTCGACTACTCGAATAATCCGCGCATTCACCGCCAGGATCACGACTTTGCCGTGGCGTGGAGCAAGATGTACGGCAAAGGCCGCGTCTTTTATTCCACCCTCGGCCACACCGAAGAGTCCTGGCAGGACCCGGATGTCCGTAAGATGTATTTTGAGGCGGTCAAATGGGTTCTGGGCATGACCGAGGGAAGCACTGAGTCTCATCCGCGCCCGGCCGAAGCGGCAGAGTCGCACTGAAGACGCGCATAAAAAACACGGCTCCGCGATCGGGCAGCCTCCGAATCGCGGCACAGACAGGGAAAGGGAGTACCGCGTTTGAACCTGGTTCGATTCGCAGCAGTTGTGGGAGCCCTCGCAGCAACCTCCGTCTTCGCAGCGGCCGCTCAGCAGCCCTCGACCACGGGGCCGGTCAGCGCAGCCGGACAGCCAACCGCCACCGACGTGGGCGCCGAGGCGTATGCAAAGAATTGCTCGATGTGTCACGGCGAGCAGCGCCAGGGACATCCGCCCACCATCCCCTCGCTCATCGGCGTGGGGCAAAAGATGAGCGCCGAGCAGATCACCCAGCTCATCCACACCGGGCGCGGCAGCATGCCTCCCTTTTCTCAGTTGCCGAGCGAGGAAGTGCAGCAGATCGTGACCTACATTACGGGAACCGGCAAAGCGACTTCTTCCGAAGAGCCGCCCGCCAAAGAGACAGAGAACACCGTGGAAAGTACCTCCGCGGTGAAGGCCGGCAACGCCATCTTCCAGCAGAACTGTGCCTTCTGTCACGGACGCGATGCGATGGGCGGCGAGAGCGGCCCCGATCTGACCCAGTCGAAGCTGGTGCTCACCGACAAGACCGGCGAGAAGATCGCCGCCGTGGTCCACGAAGGACGCCCCGGTACCAAGATGCCGGCATTTCATTTATCCGATGAGGAGATGAATAACCTGCTGGCCTTCCTGCGCGCTCGAGTCGTCGCTGCCGCTTCGCAAAAGGGCGGCCGCCGCGGCGTGGCTGTCTCCGATCTGCAGACCGGCAATGTGGAGGCGGGCAAAGCCTACTTCAACGGCGCCGGCGGCTGTTCGAAGTGCCATTCGCCCACCGGCGACCTGGCCGGCATCGCCGACAAGTATCAGGGCCTGCGCCTCGAAGAGCGCATGCTCTATCCGCGCGATGCGAAGAGTAAGGTCACCGTCACGCTTCCCTCCGGCCAGCAACTCTCCGGAACGCTCGCTTACCTCGATGAGTTCACGGTAGGCCTGCGCGACGCCAACGGCACCTATCACTCCTGGCCGACCAGCCGCGTGCATTACAAGGTCGACGCGCCCGTCGAAGCCCACGTGGAGCAGTTTCCCAAATACACCGACGACGACATCCACAACCTGATGGCGTACCTGCAGACGCTGCACTGATCCACGGACGAGGTTTGACTCTGACAATGAAGTTGCTGAAAGCTGCCCTGGTTTCTGCCGCCGGCCTCCTGCTCTCCGCCTCCATAACGCGTCCGGCCGCGGCGCAGAATTTGACCAACGAAGACCTGCTGCATCCGCCCGCGGATATGTGGCCGCTTTATCACGGCGATTACTCCGGCCGCCGTCACAGTGCGCTGACCCAGATCAATCCGGCCAATGTCGGCCATCTGGCTCTGTCGTGGGTCTTTCAGACCAACCAGAGCGCGGAGATCAAGTCGTCTCCCCTGCTGGTCGATGGCGTCCTCTACTTCACCGTGCCCGATAACATCTGGGCGGTCGACGCCCGTTCCGGGCACATGCTCTGGCACTACGATCGCCCCTCCACGCAGGGCGATCACATCGGCCAGCGCGGCGTGGCGATGTATGGCGGCTCGCTTTTCTTCACCACGCCGGATTGCCACCTGATCTCTCTGAACGCCAAAGATGGCAGCGTCCGCTGGGATAAACTGATCGCCGATGTGAATAAGGGCTACTGGACCACCATGGATCCGCTGGTGGTGCGCAATCACGTCATTGTGGGCGTCTCCGGCGACTTCGACAACCTCACCGGCTATCTCCGCTCCTTCGATCCCGAAACCGGCGAAACCCAGTGGCAGTGGAACAGCACCCCTCCCTCGGGCACGCCCAACAGCACCACCGGCGGCATGACGTGGATGACCGGAACCTACGATCCGTCGCTGAACCTGGTCTACTGGGGCACGGGTAACCCAACCCCGGTGCTCAGCGGCAAAACCCGGCCCGGCGACGATCCGTGGACGTGCAGCATCGTCGCCATCGATCCCGACACCGGCAAGCTGGCGTGGGGCTTCCAGGCTTCTCCGCACGATACGCACGACTGGGACGCTGTGGAGACCCCGGTGCTGGTCGACGGGACCTTTCACGGCCAGCCGCGCAAGATGCTGATGCAGGCCTCGCGCAACGGCTACTTCTTCGTCCTCGATCGCACCAACGGCAAGAGCCTGTTGACCGTCCCCTTTGGACCGGTGAACTGGGCGACTGGGCATCGATGCCCAGGGGCGCCCCATCCCCAATCCGGAGAAAGAGCCTGCGCCTGACGGCCGCATCATCGCGCCGGATGAAGGCGGTCTCACCAACTACCGCGCCCCCAGCTTCGATCCGAAGACTGGATTGTTCATTGTTGATGCGCACCCCAGCTGGAGCATCTATTTCGCCAAACCCGCGGATGGTGAATACGGATGGGCGGGTGCCGACTACGGCGTGTGGGGCAAAGGCGTCATCGAAGCCATCGACTACCAGACCGGTAAAATTCGCTGGAGCCACGAGGTAGGCAGCCGCGGCTCCGGCGCAGGTGTGCTGACCACCGACTCCGGGTTGACCTTTACCGGCGACGGCGAGGGCAATGTGCTGGCGCTGGAGACGAGCAACGGCAAGACCCTTTGGCATGCAGGTGGCGGCGTCCCGATGCAAAGCTCGCCCATCTGCTACGAACTCGACGGCCGCGAGTACCTCATGACCAGCAGCGGCGGTGCGCTCTTCGCCTGGGCGCTCCCGCAGGATATGGTCGCCACGCATGAGAAGGTGCACCAGCGCTAACTTTTGCTTCAGCGGGCCCGTGCAACTCATCTAATCAAGAGGGATCGGGGCATTGTCCGGTCGATTGCTCCGGGGGGCTTTCGTGGTTCGACATATTCTTCTGGGCCTGATTGCTGCTTCCTTGTCCGTGCCGTTGCTTCCGGCGCAGTCAACTCCCTCACCGGCGTTGCTCATCCTCGCCAAGCAGGACCAGACACTGTCCATCGTCGATCCTGCGACGCTGAAGGTGGTTGCGCGCATCCCGGCCGGTCCCGATCCGCATGAGGTCGTAACGTCTTCCGACGGCCGCTACGCCTACGCATCCAATTACGGATTCGGTGCTTATCACACCATTTCCGTCGCCGACCTGGTTGCGCAGAAGGCGCTCGATCCCATCGACGTTGGCGTGCTGCGCAGCCCCCATGGACTGGACTATGCGGACGGCAAGCTCTACTTCACCGCGGAGATCAACAAAATCATCGGCCGCTGGGATCCCGAAACGCACCAGATCGACTGGCTGCTCGGCACCGGACAGAACCGAACGCACATGGTGGTTGTCTCGAAGGATCTCGACCATATCTACACCTCGAACGTGGTTGCCGGCACGATCAGCATCTTCGATCGCACAAATGATCCCGAAGGCGGCACGCGTCCCGGAGGCCCCGGCGGCATGCCTCCGCTGCCCATGGGCGCGCCACCTCCGCCACCGCCTCCGCCCGGCCGCCCCACCTCGGGCTGGAACGAAACCGTGCTGCCCTCCGGGCCTGCTTCGGAAGGATTCGATGTCTCGCCCGATGGCCATGAAATCTGGGCCGCCAATGCCGGCGATGGAACGGTGACCATTATGGATCCCATCGCGAAGAAAGTGGTGGCACACCTGAACGTCGATGTGCCCGGCGCCAATCGCCTTAAGTTCACCCCCGACGGCGAGCGCGTCTTCGTCTCCTCGCTGCGTAACGGTGAGGTCACGGTGATTGACGCCGCCTCCCACAACGTGATCACTCGCATCAAAGTCGGCCACGGTGCCGCCGGCATCCTCATGCAGCCCGATGGCGCCCGCGTCTATGTCGCCTGCAGTCCCGACAACAACGTGGCGGTCATCGATCTGAAAACCTTGCAGATCGTCGGCCGCATCGACGCCGGCCGCGGTCCCGATGGCATGGCATGGGCGGTGCGGCCATAGTGAGTTTTCCCCCTTCCGGAGCTGAGATGAGCGGTCATTCCGAACCTTGGCTGCGCGGTACACACACCGACACGCCGGCTGTGATCCGGGCCGTGATCCACGCCCTCGAATTGTGCCGCGAGGATATCGAGAAGCACTGTGCGCGGCTCAGCGATGAGCAGCTGAACGCACGCCCCGCCGGTGTTGCGCACATTAACTTCCACCTGCGTCATATAGTGCGGAGTCTCGATCGCCTGCTCACCTACGCCGAAGGTCGCCAGCTCAGTGAGACGCAGATGCAGGCGCTGCAAACAGAAACGGAGCCAAACGCGACAGCATCCGCATTAATGTCCGAATTCAGAATGGGGATCGACCATGCCCAGCGCCGGGTGCGGGCCTTTGCCGGCAGCGATCTCGAGCAGCCGCGCGCCGTGGGCAGAAAGCAATTGCCGACTACGGTGGGAGGTCTGCTGGTCCATTGCGCCGACCATACCCAGCGGCATACCGGCCAGGCCGTAACTACAGCAAAGATTGTGCAGACAAACACCTGAAGCACAAGGATGAAGTACAGGAATGAACAAATTGCACGTGATTGCGCCTTACAAGCACAAGGGTGTATGGGTCTTCGACGATAGCAGGGCGGGCCTTGCGCAGGAGCCGTTTGTGAACGGGGCCGATCCCATGATCGACGCCATGACCCGGAGCATTCCCGACGCTGCTCGCGGCTTCACCATGGTTTTCTCGGCCAGCACCTTTCCCGGCTACCAGTACAAGTTTCTGCGGCGGCGCACCGAGGGCACCGAGACGATCTACTATTCCCCGAATTTCGACGTGGAAGGCTCGCTCTCTCCGGCTGTGCTGCGCTACTTCGACGCTCCGCCGCAGGAGCTCTTCGTCCAGATCGGGCCCATGGAGACCCAGGATGCGAATTAGCGGTGCCCACACTCCGCTTGCTCCCGCATCGAATCACTCATGAACACGCTTGACGCGCAGGTTGCCGTTGTTACTGGCTCCGCCCGCGGGGTCGGAGAAGCCATCACCCGCAGGCTGGCCGGCATGGGCGCCCAAGTCCTCCTCGTGGCCCGCGACCAGGTCCGCCTCAGCGAAGTGCGGCAGCAGATTCAGTCCGCTGGCGGCCGGGCAGCTATTCTTCCCTGCGATCTCCGCGACCCGGCCGCCGTGGCGCAGCTCGGCCAGCAGGTAGCCCGCGACTATCAACGCTGCGACATCCTCGTCAACAACGCCGGCGTGGGCCTCGAAGGCAAGCCTCTGCACGAAATAGCGCCGGAGGATTGGGACCTGGTCCAAGAAACTAATCTTCGCGGTCCGTATCTGATGATTCGCGCCCTCGCTCCACTGATGATCGCCGCACGCTCCGGCCACATCATCAACATCTCGTCGCTGGCCGGCCGCAATCCCCTGCCCAACGGCGCGGCCTACGCCGCATCGAAGTGGGGGCTCAACGGCCTCACCTACTCCGTCGCCGAAGAGCTGCGCCAGTACAACATCCGCGTCAGCGCCATCGCGCCCGGCTCCATCAACACTGATTTCAGCGATCATTCCGGCAAGGGTTCCAAATCCGGCAAGGATCCGAACAGGAAACTGCAGCCGGACGATGTCGCCGCTGTGGTCGCATCGCTGGTCACGCAGGCGCCGCAGTCCTTCATCAGCGAAGTGCTGATGCGGCCGACCCAGAAGCCCTGAAGCGTTCTCAGAGCAAGTCGCTACTCGAAGATCGGCGTCAGCAGCCGCACCAGGTGCTCCGGCTCGGCCAGAAAGGCGTCATGCCCGTGCAGCGAGGCCATCTCGCGATACTCGCAGCGCGCCCCGGCCGCACCGATGATTGCCGCCAGCGACCGCACATCCTCCGGCGGAAACAGCCAGTCCGTAGAAATCCCCACCAGCGTTACATGCGCCTGGATGCGGCTATAGGCCGCGAAGGGCGACGCGTGCGCACGCACCGGATCGAAGGTATCCATGGTGCGCGTGATGGAGATATACGAGTTCGCGTCGAAGCGCTCGTTGAACTTGTGCCCCTGATAGTCGAGGAACCCCGCAATATCGAAGCGCCCGTTCTGCCCCGCTGCCGTTGAGATCCACGGATTCTCGCCCGTGCGATTCGGCTTGCGCCCGAAGCGATGCTCGAAAAGCGGCACGCTCTTGTAGCTGATCACGCCCAGCGCACGCGCAATCGCCAGCCCGCCGCGCGGCTCATCGGCAGCAGAATAGTAGCCGCCGCCCATTTGGTATCGAGCATGATCGCCTGGCGCTGCAGATGGTTCAGCCCCAGCCCCATCGCGCCCAGCGGCGCCGCGCCAATGCTCACCGCCCGCGCCACACGCTCCGGAAACAGCACCGCCCACTCCAGCACCTGCATGCCGCCGATCGATGCGCCGATCGCCAGCTTCAGCTTTTTGATTCCCAGCGACTCGATCAGCCGCGCCTGCGCGCGCACCATGTCGCGCACGTTGATCAGCGGAAAGGTCGGCCCGTAAGGCCGCCCGGTTTCCGGATCGATCGACCCCGGCCCCGTCGATCCGTAACACGAACCGAAGATGTTGATGCCGATCACGCAGTCGCGTTCCAGATCGAGCAGCGCACCCGGCTGCCGGAACAGCTGCGGCCACCACGTCGCCACCTCGGCATTGCCCGAAAGCGCATGGCACACCAGCACCGCATTGTCGCGCGCAGCGTTCAGCCGCCCGTAGACGGCATAGTGCTGCGTCGGCCGCACCAGCACCTCGCCGCTTTCGAGCGGGACCACCTCGTCGATCGGGTAGTCCCCCTCGAATTCCGGCTGCGGCACCTGGAGCGGAGTGGATGGTCCTCATCGTGCTCCGACGGCTTCCGGCGTCCTCGCATCGGCGCCGGTGGCGACGGCCAGCGCCTGGTCGATGTCCGCGATCAGATCGCGCACATCTTCAATGCCCACCGAGAGCCGCACCAGTTCCGGCGTGACTCCGGTGGTGGCCTGCTCCTCAACCGCTGAGCTGCTGGTGCGTGGTCGAGGCGGGATGAATCACCAGCGACTTGGCATCGCCGAGGTTCGCCAGCAGCGAGAAGATCTTCAGCGAGTTGATAAACGTCTTCCCCGCCTCATACCCGCCTTTGATCCCGAAGGTCAGCAGCGAGCTCTGGCCGTCTGGCAGATACTTCTTCGCGCGGCCCGCATACCGGCTCGACGCCAGCCCCGGATAATTCACCCACTCCACGCCCGGATGCTGCTCCAGATGTTTGGCCACCGCCAGCGCGTTCTGCGAATGCCGCTCCATGCGCAGATGCAGCGTCTCCAGCCCCTGCAGGAACAGCCATGCATTGAACGGGGACAGCGCCGCGCCCGTATCGCGCAGCCCCTGCACGCGCGCCTTCAGGATGAACGCCAGCGGGCCGAAAGCCTCCACAAATGACACGCCGTGATACGACGGATCGGGCTCCACAAAATCCTTAAACCGCCCCGAAGCCTTCCAGTCAAACTTGCCCGCATCGATAATCACGCCGCCGATCGACGTGCCATGTCCGCCGATAAACTTGGTCGCCGACTCGACCACGATATCCGCGCCCCACTCGATGGGCCGCAGCAGCACCGGCGTGGCGCTGGTGTTATCGATCATCAGCGGCAGCTCGTGCTCATGCGCAATGCGCGCCAGCGTCTCCACATCGGCTATGTCCAGCTTGGGATTGCCCAGCGTCTCGGTGTACACCGCGCGTGTCCTGTCGTTGATGGCAGCGCGCAACCCGTCGAAATCATCGCGCGTCGACAAAGCGCACCGTAATGCCCAGCTTCGGCAGCGTGTAGTGGAACAGGTTGTAGGTCCCGCCATAGAGCGAGGTGGTGGAGACAATCTCGTCCCCCGCATTGGCCAGCGTAGTGATGGCCAGCGTCTCCGCTGCCTGGCCTGAGGCCGTCGCCAGCGCCGCCGCCCCGCCTTCGAGCGCCGCGATCCGCTTCTCGAAGACGTCTGTCGTCGGATTCATGATGCGCGTGTAGATGTTGCCGAACTCCTGCAGTCCAAACAGGCGCGCAGCATGATCCGCATCGTGGAAGACATACGACGTTGTCTGATAAATCGGCACCGCCCGCGATCCCGTCGTCGGATCAGGAGCCTGTCCCCCGTGCACGGCCAGAGTGGCCAGATGTTGTTTTGCCTGTTCGTCCGCCATTGTTGCTCCTTCTCCTCGCCGGACCTGGCCGGCTGAAAATGTATCGTACGCGATCCCGCCCGGTCGTCCTGCCGCCGGGCGCCCGCCTGCTCTGCAAATGAAAACGGCCCGCGATCGCTGCTGACCGTGGGCCGCCGGAACTTCTTCGGACTGCGCTTATCGCGCCGATCCGCTCCCGCGCACGGCCGCCCCTGGCATGCCCATACACATGTCCGGAACCAGCGCGCTGTGGCTGCGGGAAACCATTGCAGCCAGTATCAGCCCCGGCCTCTGAATTCGTCAATGCAGCCGTTGCAATCCCGGTATAACCGCAGCCCCTCGCTCGCGTTTCCAAAAACGCCGCCTGCCTGCACGATCTCTTAGCGACCCTCGGCAGTCGCAACGTTCGCGTCGAAGATGCCGGTCTCGACCACGCCCCCGTGCTTCATCTGCACAAAGATGCGGTAGCGCCCCGGCGTCGGAAATCCGTAGGGGAAGCTTACCGAGCTGGGCAGCTGCTCGCTGCCCGATTCCATCTCCATCCCGGCCATCGTATCGTTCGGGGCCGACGATCCGGACGAGTTCGGCGCCGTGCTCTGGTTCTCTTTCTGCGCCATCATCAGCGCCGCCATAGCCATGGTCCCCGAAGGATGAATGTGCGCGAAGACTGTGCCGTCGGTCTTGACGAACGCTGCGTGCCCCAGCATGCCCATGTACAGCTGCGTATCCTGTGCCGGTCGACCGCTCCGATCGAGCAGCATGAAAGTGAAGTCCTCTGGCGCACGAGCCGTCAGCACTGCCGGCCGGTTCCACACCATGGCGTACCCGTCGGGCAGAGCGAAGCTTTCTTTTGTATCTGTCATGGATACTTTCTGGAACACCGCCCCATTCCCTACCGGCCTTCCCTGCCCTTCGGCGTCGTCTCCGCTGAGCGCGCGCCCCTCGATGGCCGGCAGATTCGCATTCGCCACCATCGTCTCCGGGAATCCGTTGGCATGCACCACGTCCGCGTACAGGTGATAATCGCCGGCCGGCATCGTCGGGAGGGTCAGATCAAATTCCCCCGTTGCCACCGGCTGCGGATGCAGGTGAAACACCACATCCATCTGCGGCCAGCGAATCATGTAGAGGTGCATCAGGTGATTGTGATCCGGAATGAAATCGTCGAGATGGCGCTGCCGCACCCAGCCCGGATCCATCATCTTCAGCCGCAGCACGTTGCCGGACGTCAGCGTCGCCTGCATGTCCAGCGGCTTATAGACCTCCTGCGAGTAGCCGGCCGCATCGGCCCTCCACCACATGTTGCCGAGGACCACCGCTGCAACCAGCACAGCCAGCGTTACCGTCATGGCGACCAACGCGCTGCGCCGCCGCTTCCCGGATGGCGCTTCTCCCGGCGCCAACTGCGCCTCACGCGCCGCGGCGCCCACAATGCCGGTCATGCCGATAATCAGAATGACGCCGAGCAGAGCCAGCAGCGCCCCCAGCCCCGGCTGCATCTTCCGCGTGCCCATGGCGACCGCCGGCAGCGGCACGCTCCACACGCCCCTTCCCGCGGCGCCATCCACCGCGACGCGTATCTGCCACGAGCCTGGTGCCATGATCCAAAGCTGTCCGCTGAAGTAATTTGGATCGGCGGTCGTGGCCTTCATCGCGTCCGGCGTCGGCGGGTGCTTCGACGCCTCTCCCACCAGCGCGAGCGGCGTGATGGAAATGTGCCGGATGCCCGGCGTCTCCGCGCGTACATCCACCTCAGCCACGCCAGGGATGACCAGCGGCGGCCGGATCACCACAGACAGTTTGTAGGGGCCGGCGCTTCCCTCTGCATACACGTCGGGGCTGCCCACATGCGCCCATGCCCGCGGCGCGCAGAGCAGTCCGATCATCGCCAGCAGCAGTACCCCGCTCAGCTTTCTCACGCCGATCACCGCTGCACCTTCCGCATCCAGTCGCCCAGCAGCAATCCCAGCCACACGCTCACCGCGGCATAGATCATCGCCTCGCCAAGCCCCGTCCACAGGGCCGTACCATGCTGCGGAGCGAGAAAGCGCCGCGTCACCTCGTAGGACCACGAGGGCGTGCCGTAGTCGTGATAGCCGGTGCCGAAGAAGCGGTTCTGCGCGGCCTTCGACATCAGAAAGCTGGCGAAGGGCCACTCGGCTGCCACCAGCGTCAGCACAAAGAGCGGTCCGCTGGCCAGCGCCAGCAGAATCTTATTGCGCTCGCCAAAACGCCGCCACAATAGATCCGTCACAATCGCCGGCACAATCAGCAGAATAGGAAACTTCGGCGGAATGAACTGCGTCACCGGCTGATACACCGGCCCCAGCTTCGGCGAAGCCGGAAACAGCGGCAGGATCAGGATGAATCCGATCAGCACGCCCATATAAATTGCCGCAGATCAATGTACAGGCCCAGCGATGCCGGCTCACCTTCCACATCGCGGCGAAATAGAGCGGCACGCCGATGGCGATCGAGACATACGGGCCGGCGTTGTGCAGCTTCACGTCCCAGGTGTATTCCATGCGGAAGAACATGGTGAGCACCATCATCAGCCCAAAGAGGTAGAGCATCAGCCGCTGCAGCGGCCGCCAGGCGTCGGGGCCAGCGCTGCGCGCGCGGTTCATCTCCGCGATAATCAGCAGCAGCGCGCCCACCTCCACGGCGAAGATGCCCAGCATCAGCAGCGTATGCGGTGGGCTGACGATCTTTACATCGAGGCCATAAGCGTTGTGCCACCAGTTGTCGAAGGGCGCCGAGGTAATCATGGCCACTCCGCCCCACGCCGCCAGGAAGGCGCCCAGCGGTCCGCGCAGTCCGAAGACGTGCACGGAATTTGCCGCCATCTCTTCCGTCGGCGCAAAGGTGGAACGTCAGGATTAGGTAGCCGCAGGAGATCCCGGCCAGCACGCCGCACAGATAGATGGCCATATGCGCGGGCGTCCAGAAAGTGTCGCGGCCGATGGAGCGGTGCCACGAAACATCCCAGTGCGCGCCGATGGTCACCGAGGTGACGGCCAAGGCGGCGCACCACAAATACCAGGGAATACGCCCCGGCACACTCCTGGTCAGCGCGCCTTCATAAGCTTTGGTCGCGGTCGCCATGCCTCAGCATACTGCCGGGCGATGCCGCAGGAAAGCTGCCGAGGCGCAGCAAAACCCGCTCCCGTCGCGGGTCAGCGGTAAAGCTGAAGCAGGGGGACAAATCCTCAGCGGATGTGCGGCGCGCCCTTCGTGAATGTCCCTGGAGGCGACAGCGTCTTGCGGCATCCTGGCTCCGCCAGATCGCCTCGCATGCCGGAGAAGATCGCCTCGCCCTGCGTGATCAGATAATCAGCCGTGCGCGCCGCCAACGCCTGAATGGTCAGGCCAGGATTCGCCGAACCCTGGGTCGGCATCACCGAGCCGTCCATCACAAACAGATTCGGCACGTCCCAGGTGCGCCCAAATTTGTCGCAGACCCCGGCGTCAGGCGTGGCGCTCATGCGTGCCCCACCGACCAAATGTGCATAGCGCGACTCCTGCACCACTTCCTTCGCGCCCGCGGCCCACATGATCTCCATCACCTTGTTCCTGCCGAAGGCGATCATCTTCTTGTCGTTGTCGTGCAGGTTGAAGGTCACGCTCGCCACAGGCAGGCCAAAGCGATCCCGCGCTTCCGGGCGTCCATCCCGTCCATCGGCCAGTTCGATCCGATTGTCTTCCCAGGGAAGAATCTCACCCAGCAGTCCGATGGTTGCCCAGTGGTTGTAATCCATCATCACCCGCCGCATGCTCCATCCCCACGCACGTTTGGCAGTCATCATCTGCCGCGCAAAGGCGATGGGCAGCGGCCCCACCGTCTGCACTGCAAAGCCGCGGGCAAAATCGCGCTTCGAATCCGTCTCGTAGAACTCCTCGGTGAGCGCATGAGCCGGCGGTGCCTTATACAGCCGAATCAGCTCATCGAAGCGCCCGAGGATCACGTTGCCGGCCTGGGCCATCAGGTACTTCCCCAGGGTGCCCGACGAATTCGCCAGCCCCTGTTTGTGACCCGCACAGGCGGAGTTGAACAGCAGCCGCGGCGTCTCCAGCGCATAGCCGCTGACAATCACCGCCCGCGCCCGCTGAAAATGCTCATGCCCCTCTTCGTCGTAGTAGTAAACGCCGTCTGTGCGCCCATCAGGTCGCATGGAGACGCGCGCCACCATCGCGTTATCCCGAATCTCCGCGCCATGCTCCAGAGCATCCGGAACGTGCGTGATCAACGTCGACGCCTTTGCGCCCACCTTGCAGGCCTGGATGCAGAATCCCCGATAAATGCAGTGCGGCCGCTTGCCCCGCGATGCTGAGAGAATCGCGACCGGCCCTCCCGCCGATACAGGAATGCCCAGCTTCGTGCAGCCTTTGATGAGCGTGTCACCCACTCCGCCCATCGGGTGCGGCGCGTACGGATGTCCATGCGGCTTGCCCCACGGATACCACGCCGGGCCAGCCACCGGAATCTCCTGCTCGAGCAGCCCGTAGTACGGCTCAATGTCTTCGTAGACGATGGGCCAGTCCGCACCCACCCCATCGCGCGTGTAGACTTCAAAGTCCGATGGATGAAAACGCGGAGTGAAGGCCGCCCAGTGCACCGACCCTCCGCCCACGCCCTTGCCGCTGTTGTTCGCGCCCAGCGCCAGCGGATGCTCCCCGCCCGTGATGCGCAGGTCGTTCCAGTAAAGTTTCTCCGAACCCGCCTCGTCGGAAACCCAGTCGCGCTCCGTATCCCAGAAAGGCCCCGCGTCAAAACCCGCCACTTTGAATCCCGCACGCGCCAGCCGTTGTAGCAGAACGCCGCCCGCCGAACCCACGCCCACAATCACGTAATCGACAACATCTCTGTCGCGAAAGCGCCGCCGCGGCGGATCGATCTGCTGTAGCGGACCCAGCACATGCTTCCGCTCCTTTGGCGGGCCAAGCGCTCCGAACAGAGGAGACTTCCCATTCGCGCTCAATGCGTGCCTCCCTGCCGATGGTGCGTCTGGTGCTCCGTTCCGCTGCCATGCTGCTCCTCTTCGCCAGAGACGGTGTCCGCGGGTGGCTCCCATTCGTAGCGCTCCTCGTCCACCTCCCACGGCTCCGGCTCTCCCTCTGCGAGTCGCATGTAGCCGCGCGGATACGCTGGTCCGCCGAAACCAATCTCATCCCACGCCCAGGGATGCGCGTAGTAGACCGCACAGCAGTCCGAGACCAGCAGCGTCCAGAAGCGCTCGATGTTCATCTGCGACCACAGCTCCTGCGCGGCCTGCGGCTTTGCGTGATGCACCGACTCGAGGATCTGCTCCTGCTCGATCGTCTTCATTTCGTGGAACAGCCGCCTGTGCAGCGTTTGCGCCATCTGCTCAAAGGCGCGTGCCCCCAGGCGATATGCCTCCTGATCCGGCGGCATGTCGATGTAGCGATAGCCTTCAATGCGATTCGTATACAGCCGCTCGTCAATCGAAGGCAGAATCGGAATGCGCCGCTCCGGCGTGCGATCTTCCTGGGGGATGATCCGGTCGACGACCGCCTCCATCGTCAGAGCTTCTTCAGCCGTGAAGAAGCGAATGGGGATACTACGGGTGACGCGCTCCAGCACCACTTTGCGCGTCGCCGCATCCCAGTACTTCTGCTGATCGAGAGTTCGGAAGCCAGGATAGTAACCCGGCTGCTCACGCGGCGCGAGCGTTTTACCGGTAGCCGGATCGCGCAGCAACTCATGTTTCCTGGCCGCAGTCCTGCGCGTCATCAGCGATTCTCCCGGCGCATCAGGTACGCCATCATGCCCAGCAGACCGCACGCGGCAAAGAGCATCGGCGCAAAGATCGGCGGCCCATACAGGATGTTGTAGAGCGGCTTCTTCTTTCCCCCTGGCCGCTGCAGGATGCCGCGCACGTGATACCCGGTGCCAATCGCGCCATTCCCCATCGCCGCTGCGGCAGCGAGAGGCAGCAGCGTATTGGCCACGCGTCGGCTCCTGAGCGAAGCCAGCGCCGCGCCCGCCAGCAGCGGTGTCAGCACAATCGGCGACCACTGCACCCGGTATTTGAAATTGTCCTTGTAATGCGAGTACCACGCCTCGAGGCCGGAGCACAGCGTGCCCACCGCAGTCACCACGCAGAAATGTTTCTGAAACTGTCCGGTTCGGATGTCGTCGCGAAAGTCTGGTTTGCGCAGCGCCGTTGCCGCGTGCACCGCCGCCGATCTCAGCCCGTGGTCCTCTTCGCGCTGCAGATACGAAGCAATGACTCCCAGATACGCGCTGGTCCCGAAAAGCAACGGAGCAAAGATCGGGGGCCCCATCACAATGTTGGTAATCGGCAGCCGCCAGCCTCCGGGCTTGCGCGCGATGCCGCGGATATGAAAGCCGAACCCTATGAACCCGTCGGCCAGCGTCGCCCATGCCGTGTAGCGCAGGAATGTCCGCGCCATACGCCGGCTGAAGAACGCCGTCGCCGCAGCCGTCGCCAGCACTCCGGAAAGAATCACCGGCGTATACATCACAGGGTTCGAGTAGCTGCCGCGGTAGTGCTCGTAAGAAACTTCGAGCCCGCTCACAATGCTGGTTCCGCAGACCAGCAGCGCCATCGACCGCTGAAAAGTGCCCTTGCGGATGTAGTCCAGCGCCAGTTCGGCAGGCTCACGAAGCGGCGCGGGCAGCAGCGCCGCAAGGGCCGGAGGCGAAGTATCGGGTAGTTTCATGCGGCATCCATCGCGCTGCGGGCGTTTATGTCCAGCACGCGATGCGGACGCTCGGTCATGCTGTCATGGCAACATTGCACATGCCGGTTAGACGCTCAGCACGGTCATGGTGGTTTGCTGCCGTCAACAGCCGGTTTCCCACAGAGCCAAAACTTTAACCAACATCAGCCGGTCTCACCGCGTCGTCGGGTCGCACCGGAGTATCGTCGAGAACGTCGCGCTATCATCGATCCGTAATGGCCATCTCCGAACAGTTCGCCTCGTATCCAAGCCTGCGCAATCGCGTCGTCGTCATCACCGGAGGCGCCAGCGGTATCGGTGAGGCCATTGTCGAAAGCTTTGCCGCCAGCGGTGCACGTGTCGCCTTCCTCGATCTGCAGGTCGACGCCGGCGAGCAGTTAGCCGTTCGCCTTGAAGCCGCGGGTGCGCCGAAGCCCCTGTTTCTTCCCTGCGACCTTACCGACACGCCCGCCCTCAAAGGCGCGCTGCACACCATCGCCGAACGCCTTGGGCCTGTCGAGGTGCTGGTCAACAATGCCGCCAACGATACCCGGCACTCCATCGACGAAGTGACCCCCGAGTCATGGGACCAGATCATCGCCGTCAACCTGAAGCAGCAGTTCTTCATGGCCCAGGCGGTCATTCCCGGCATGCGCGCCGCCGGGCGCGGAGCGATCATCAACATGAGCTCCATCAGCTGGGTCATTCCCACCACTGGAATGACCGTCTATACAACCGCCAAGGCGGCCATCGTCGGCATGACCCGCACCCTCGCCCATGAACTGGGCCAGCACAATATCCGCGTCAACTGCATCCTGCCGGGTGCGATCCTCACCGAGCGCCAGAAGCGGCTCTGGCTCACCGAAGAATATAAAAAGGTCGTCCTGGCCGCGCAGGCCCTGAAGCGCTTCATCAGCCCCGCGGAAGTTGCGCGCCTGGTGCTCTTCCTGGCTGCCGACGACAGCTCGGCCATCACGAATCAGAGCTACATCATCGACGCCGGCTGGGTCTGAGCCCTTTCTCGTAGCCGCGACAGCCGCAGTACCAGGTGTCGCCCCGGCATCAGCCACAACAGCAGCACCTACCGCCGCGCCTCCCCGACCATCTCCACCAGTTCTCTGCGGGCGTCCTGCGCCGAAGCCACCTCATGCGGAAAATTGATCCTCATGCCCTTCATCCCATCCGGTGTCTTCACGCGCAGAGTAAAACCGAGCCGATCGACGGAAGTCATTGTCGCCTCGCTGGCCTGGATCTGCGCGTGCGCCTGGGCCAGCAGGATCATTGCATCGACATGGTCGGCATTCATGTGGGCAAGAATGCCGGCCGCCACCGCGGTCAGCGGATCCGGCGCGGCTGTGCGGTAGTCCTCCGCCGCCACCCAGCCCATCACGCCAAAGCCGCCCACGTAGTAAACATCCACCGGCTCGATGCGGAAGAAGCTGAAATCGGAGAAGTCCACCCAGTAGCGGCTATTGGGGTGGCGTCCCAGGTAAATCTCCCGAGCCGCAGTCTTCTCTTCATCGGCAATTGGCTTCGCATTGCCCAGCAGGGTGGCCCGCGCAGCTCCCAGCGGATCGCCGTCCGGGCTCTCCTGCGCAGCGAAGAGGCTGCATCGCCCATCGGCCCTCAGATTCTGCGTATGCATGGCCATACTGCTGATCAGCAGCAGCGGCCTTCCACTCTCGTCCAGGGCGAAGGGCATCAGCGATCCGAAAGGAAACCCTGGATGCCGGCGCGACAGCGTCGATAGTGTCCCGGCTGCCACCACCGACAGCAGAGTACGCACGCGCTCGGCATAGCCTGGTTCCGGCGGCTGCGGCAGTGCCGGGCCGGTGGAAACATGCTGGCCGGCTGTTGCGGATTCACTTTGCGCCACAGATGTCTCTCCTCTCTGCGAGGCGGCTCACTGGCGCCTGACGTGCATCGAGGCCCGAGTCTTCGCCCATACTCCATCGTATAGATTTCTGCGAACCATCCGCGGCCAACCCCGGCGGCGCTCAACTGAAATATGATTCTCACGAAGGAAAAACTGCTCTGCCAACGGGCGCCAGCGGAGACTCCGGTGCCGCAACCGCCACCTTGCCAATGCTGGACTAAGCAGCACTACGCCATTCAGACACCCAGGTTAAAAGAGTCGAGGAGACAACGCGTGGAGATGAAAGTACGCAGAGATTTTTTGAAGATCGCCGGCTTCGGTGCGGCGGGCATTGTGACGGCCGCAGCTCCGTCCGGCTTTGCCGCAGTCGCAGGTGCACGGAGCAGCACAGAGCAGGCTTCCGCGCAGCATGCATCAATGTTCAATGTGCGCGAACACGGTGCCACCGGCGACGGCAAAACCATCGATACCCCGGCGATTAACCGGGCCATCGAAGCCGCTGCTTCCTCCGGCGGCGGCACCGTACATTTTCCCGCCGGAGAGTACCTCTGCTACTCCATCCACCTCAAAAGCAACGTCGCTCTGTTCCTCGATCAGGGAGCCGTGATTATCGCGGCCGACGCTCTTCCCGAGGGCCAGTCCGGCGGCTACGACGACCCGGAACCCGACCAGCCATGGGAGGCCTACCAGGATTATGGTCACAATCACTGGCACAACAGCCTTCTCTGGGGCGAAGACCTGCACGACATCTCCATCTATGGCCCTGGCCGCATCTGGGGGCGGGGTCTGACGCGCAATACCGACCCCCACAGCAACGATCCGGTGGTGCGCCGCACCCAGGGCTCGGGCAACAAGACCATCAGCCTCAAAAATTGCCGCAATGTGCAACTGCGTCAGTTCCAAATCCTGAAGGCGGGCTGGTTCGGTATCCTGGCCACCGGCGTCGACAATCTGCTGATCGAGGGGCTCACCATCGACACTGATCGCGACGGCATGGATATCGACTGCTGCCGCAACGTGCGCGTCTCCAACTGCGCTGTCAACTCGCCCTGGGATGACGGCATCGTGCCCAAGAGCAGCTACGCGCTGGGATATGCCCGCGCGACAGAGAACCTCGCAATCACCAACTGCTACGTAACCGGCGCCTACCAATTAGGAACCATGCTCGACGGGACCTGGAAGAAATTCGATGCCTCGGTGCGCGTGCCCCATACCGGCAGGATCAAATTCGGCACCGAGTCCAACGGCGGCTTCAAGAACATTACCGTCTCCAACTGCGTCTTCGACGGCTGCCAGGGTCTGGCTCTGGAGTCGGTCGACGGCGCGCTGCTCGAAGACATGTCCATCACCAATATCACCATGCGCGACATTGTCTCAGCGCCGATCTTTATGCGCCTGGGCAGCCGCCTGCGCGGCCCCGAGGAGTCAACCAAAACCGGCACTATGCAGCGCGTAACCATCAGTAACATCGTCTGTTCCAATTCCGCCTCTCACCTCGGCTGCATCATCAGCGGCGTCCCCGGTTTTGCCATTCAGGACCTGCAGCTGCACGACATCTATATCCAGCATCGCGGCGGCGGAACGAAGGAGCAGGCAGCCATTACGCCCGCGGAGAATGAGAAGAAATATCCGGAGCCGAATATGTTCGGAACCATGCCGTCGCAGGGCTTCTATCTGCGCCACGTGAAGAACGTCAGCCTGAGCAATGTCGAGATCGCCTCGTTGGCTGAAGATGCTCGGCCTGCGTTTGTCATGCAGAACGTCGAGGGAGCAGACCTCTTCCACATCAAAACACCGCCCAACGCGCCAGTCCTCGAACTGCACGACTGCAAAGAAGTGAATGCCCTCTGGGTGCGCGGGATAAAGGACGGAGCGCAGGGATAACTCGGCAGCAGAACTGCGATCCGGAGCGCACATTTTCCTCCGGATTGTTGTCCTGTCTATTTGATTTCCGCTACTCCAGGATCGCTGCTCGGCTCGAAGATTGCCACGCAATCCTCGACTCCGGGAACCGCATTCTTCTTCGTCACAACCCATGGATGCGTCACATAGGTTTGCTGCAGATATGAGCGCCCGGCTTCAATCTGGGTATAGTAAACGCGCACACCCTCGTAGTTAATCCAATAGAGAAGCATATCCTCTGAACGGTAATTGTCGAACCGGATATAAGTCGTCGTTGTGCCTATAAGTGACTTGAGCTGCTTGTCATCGCAGGCTATGGGTTCCAGCTTCCTGAAAGCCAACGCGCCAGGCAAGCTGGATTCGTTCTCCTGCGGCTGCGCTGCTTCCTTTGCCTTATCCGTTGACAAATCATTGCGTGGAAGCACCACCAGCGACCCGAGCTCAGGACGCTGCGCTTCGGGCTGGTCGGTGAGCCTCCGGTACAAGGCAATATATCCGGCGGGATCGTCGATCTGGTAACAGGTAGCTCCCTGCAGGATTTCCGGAATAGCCTGCTGACCGCCAACTCCGAAGAATACGGGGATAAACCGCCGGTCGCGGCCTTTGGCGCTATAAAGCTGCGATCGAATGACGTTCGCCTCCCAGAAGACGCCCGCACCCCCTTGTTCATCCTCCGGTCGCTCCACCCGCCTGCGATAGATATCTGTACACACCAGCACTACAAAGTCGGCGTCCGCGGTTTGACGCTCCGTCCAAAAGGGCCACCCTCCATCCGGATCCTCCTCCCATTGATCCAGCCTCACGTCGATCCCCTCCGTTACCAGGCGGGTGGCCAACCGGAGCACTCGCGCCTGATGCTCAGGCGAGTCGTGACTGTAGCTTATAAATACTCGGGAGCTTTTGGGCATGGCCCTGATTCTAATAAAGGGAGATTGCTTCTCATCGGAAATAATCTGCGAATGCAGATGCGCGGTCCCGAACACGAATAACGCGGCATTCTCTCTATTTTGGAATGCCGATGCTGCGAGCCCCCAGGATTTTAGGGGCCTCCGCCGGTGTCCCGGTGATGGCCTGGAACAGCAGCGAATGCGCACTCTGCGCCGCAGGCCGAATCAGGTAGGCTCCTCCCGCGCGGGCCTGAAAGGCCAGCACAGGAGCCATTGCCGCCGTCACCACGGTTGCGCCGCTGCTCGCGTCCACTACTTCAACCGGCTCGCCCGGCCAGGGATTGCGCACACGCATCACCCGCGATGCGCCGGTCTCGATGCCCACCGTCACCACCGCTCCATGACGAATCTGCACATCCACCCTGCTCCGGTGCTGGATCGCCACCGTTGCATCCGCATCCCAGGCCCGCGGCCATGCCGGAGCAATACGCACCACGTCGTCGGCATCCTGCACCAGCGCACTTTCAAGAGCATCCGCCACAACCCCAATCTGCTCGACGTAAAACTCCGCTCCGACAAAGCTGGCCAGCCCTGAGGGGTAAGCCTGATAATGCTCGGTGAGTGCCAGCAGGCTGGAGCGAACCTCGTCCGCCAGTCCCAGATACGCCGCCTGTTCCGGGTCCGCGCTCCAGTCGTTTTGCTGCCGGTTGGGCCGATGCTCCCATGTGCGGACGGCCAGCGCATGCAGAGGGCTGTCGTCGCCAATCAGGCCGTAAGGCCACACCGGTTCGAGCCCAACATTTTCGCTGTTGTGCACCGGAGCCGCGGGATCGTGGCTCGCAATCAGAATCGTATCGGGATCGTTCGCTTTCACTCCCGCAAGCGTTTTGGGATCGGAGAGCCGGATCACGGGCCACGCCGGCACATGGGTCAGAGCGCTCTTCAATTCATCCGCCAGCGCATCGTCTGTCTTCAGCAAAGCCGCAGCTTCAATCACCTCCGGAAACAGCGTGCGCATGGCGCAGATATCCGTTGCAGGATCGTGCACATCCCACTCCGTCTCATGTGCATTCGAGGGAAAGGTGTGCAGCAGCCCATCCGCGCCGGGCTTTGCATACGCAAGCAAAAACCGCGCCGACTCGCGCATCACCGGATAATTCCGGCGCAGAAAAGCGAGATCGTCGGTGTAAAGATACTGTCTCCAGATCCACAGCGAGACCTCGGCACCGGTCGAGAGGGTCCGCGCATTGTAATAAGGATGAAAATCTTCTCCGCAGTCGATGGCCGGCTCCGCAGTCCAGGTCTCGTTCTCATAGCCGCGCCCGTTGAAGCGCATGGTTTCCGGAACGCAGGCTCCTGCGCGGTGCATGTGCTGCTGCGTCCACGCAAGAATTACGGGAAGGTTGTCGCGGTAGAGGTTGAAATACGAATCGTTCAGCGCGAAGACACCTGCGCCCAGATTGGCGCTCACCTGCATGCGCAGATTCCAGTGCCAATACGCTGAAGGCCCCCACTGATGCGCATCGCGAAAGGCCGAAAACAGATCGCCGATGCCGGCCTGCGAACCCGGCAGACGATCGCGGCTCTCCGCCGCCGCTGTGTACAGATCGATGAGCCGCAAATTCTCGAAATACTCCGCTGCATGATCGGCAGACGCCAGCCGCATCAGTGCGGCATGCTCCCAGAACTGATGCCACCAGGTACGATGCTCCGCCGGCGAAAGCCTATCCGTCGCACCGATGAGCCGCGCAGCCGCACCCATCACGTCGCCACCGTGCCAGGCCGGAGATGCGATGATCACGCGGAAAGTGCCGTCTGCATGCGGTCGAAACGTGATCTTTACCGATAGTGGACTATCATGCTCCACCCGAACATCCGCGCCGTCCGCTGTGATCGCCGCCAGCGAGCCAAAGGTGGAGCCGCTTGCGCCCGCTTCCTTGTCATCGACCCACGTCTCCGCCAAAGCTCCGATCGTGCCCGCATGCAGCACCTGCGGCCTGCGCGGTGACCACAACCGCAGCTCCGCGGTCTGCGCGGCCTTTGGATCGGCTCCCGTCACCTGCACCACCATCGCGTCCTGCGCTTCCGTGACATAGGTGGTCGCGGTCATCCCGCCGCCCCTCTCCTGCAGCTCGCCGTCGTAGAGGCTAAGCCGCCCGGAAAAATCGGCGGCCTGTGTCATGCGCGCCAGCCCCGGAACTACCACCTGTCCGGCAGAAAGGCGATGCGGAAAGGTGTCGCCTCGATTCAGCTGCGCCGTATAGCCATCCTCAGCCCAAACCGCCAGCCCCAGACGGCCATTGCCCAGCGGCATGGCCTCTTTCGGCAGCAGGTTCGGTTTCTCCAGAATGATGTCGGAGCGCTCGACCATTCCCTGCCGATCCATCTGGAAGCGGCCTGCCTGCCACGCCGTGGTTTCCTGTGAGGTCTGCCCCCACAGCGCTGGTGAGACAGCAGCCAACAGAGCCAGCATGCCAACGGCAGGCATCGCGAGGCCAGCCAGCCATGACGCGCAGCGCTTCAGCAACGTACCCGGAATGGACCCGGCGGGAGAAGAAAAATAGCTGAGCAGCATGAGAAGACGCAGTATGACACATCTGCCACCGCTCTCGACTCCCGCGGCCGGACCGTAAACACCGCCCGCGTTCGCTAAACAAAGGTCAGAATCTCGCCTTTGACATACCCATACGTCTGGGGCTATAGTCCGGGAATACTAAGAGGTCAAGGGGTAACGATGGCGAGATACGACCTGCAGGGCAGTCTCGATCTGCTGGTGCTCAAGACTCTGTCGCAGCGCGGCGAACTGCACGGCTATGGCATCGTCCTGCACATCCAGCGCGCCAGCGACGAACTGCTGAGCGTGGAAGAGGGCTCGCTCTACCCGGCGCTGCACCGCATGGAACAGAACGGGTGGATCGCGTCAGAATGGGCGCTGACCGAGACCGGGCGCCGGGCCAAGTACTACAAGCTGACTACTCCGGGACGAAAGCAGCTCCGCGAGGCCGAAGAAAGCTTCGAGCAACTGGTGAAAGGTGTGCGGGCGATGCTGCGCTATGCCTGAGGCTTGGCCGTTCAGGCGGGGCCGCTGCGTGGATTGATCGCAGATGGGCGAAAGGGCAGGAAGAGAGACGACCATGGGAAGGACGACTCGAATTAAGAATCTGTTCCGGCGGGAAAGCGTCGAGGCCGATATCAGCGAGGAGCTGCGCTCCCACATTGAGATGGCCGTCGAGGATGCCATGCGCACGGGCATGAGCGAA
The DNA here is from genome assembly GCA_963825195.1 of uncultured Acidobacteriota bacterium. GTDB lineage: Bacteria > Acidobacteriota > Terriglobia > Terriglobales > Acidobacteriaceae > Palsa-343. Next base: position 49,034 of record CAWGSD010000001.1, on the reverse strand, counting down.
GCTGAAGCTTGCCGTGCAGCGCGCCTCCGCTTCGGCAATCCCGTAGTCCTGCGGGAGCAGACCGCCAGCGCCGACACGGCGCTGGGACTGGACGGGCTCTGGCGCGATCTGAAGCTGACTCTGCGTCAGATGCGCAGGACGCCGGCATTTGCGGCTACCGTGCTACTCACGCTGGCCATCGGCATTGGCGCCAATACCGCGGTCTTCACCGTAATTGACCGCGTGCTTCTCCGGCCCCTGCCCTACCCGCAATCCGATCGGCTGGCGGCGCTCTGGCTCAATGCTCCGGGAGCAGGCGGCCTGGCCAATTTCTCGAGCGGCCTGCGCCTCTCCGCATCGATGTATCTCACTTTTTCCCGTCACAATCAGAGCTTCCAGTCGATGGGCATCTGGGCCCCGGGCACGGCCAACGTCACAGGCGTCTCCCGCCCCGAACAGGTCCATACCGCACAGGTAAGCGGCGGCCTGCTGGAAACCCTCGATGTCCCGCCGGCCGTCGGACGCTGGTTCTCGCCGGCCGACCAGGATCCCCGCGGCTCGCGCACCGTCATGCTGAGCTACGGCTTCTGGCAGCGCCACTTTGGCGGAGATCGCAACGTCGTTGGTCGCATGCTCGACGTGGACGCACAGCCGCGCCTGATCGTCGGCGTCATGCCCCGCGGCTTTCGCATCTCCGATCACGACTTTGATCTGCTGATCCCGATGGCCCTGGATCCCGTGAAAGAGATACTCGCCGGCTTCGGCTATGACGGCATCGCGCGCCTGAAACCGGGAGTTTCGCTCGCGCAGGCCGACGCCGACATTGCCCGACTTATCCCGGTGTGGATGGACTCGTGGTCCAACGGTCCCGGCACCGATCCGCACTACTACAGGATCTGGCGCATTGCGCCGCACTTTCTCTCCCTCCGCGATCAGGTCGTGGGCAGCGTAAGCCGCATGCTTTGGGTTGTCATGGCGACGCTCGGCGTCGTGATGCTCATAGCATGCGCCAACATCGCGAATCTGCTGCTGGTGCGCGCGGAGTCGCGGCAGCAGGAGCTTGCCGTTCGCGCCGCTCTGGGAGCCACCCGCCTCCGCCTCGTCCGCGAGCTGCTGATGGAAAGCGTAAGTTTGGGAGTCGTCGGCGGCGTACTGGCCGTACTGGTAGCCTGGGCGGGACTGCGCCTGCTGGTCGCTTCGGGTCCGGCCACCTTACCGCGCCTGACCGAAATTACTCTCGACTGGCGCTCGCTTCTCTTCACGCTGCTGCTGTCGATCTTCTGCGGTCTGCTCTTCGGCGCGATTCCGGCATGGAAGTATGCGCGCGTGTCACTGACCACCGGCGGAGCCAGCCGCACGGTCAGCGCCAGCCGCAGTCGCCTGCGCTCGCGCAACGCGCTGGTGGTGGCGCAAACCGCGATGGCTCTGGTGCTGCTGATATGCGCGATCCTCATGATCCGCACCTTCGCCGCTCTGCGGCATGTGGACCCCGGCTTCTCCGATCCGGCGCATGTCCAGACCCTGACGATCGCCATACCGGAGCAGCTCATCGGCGACGCAACCATGGTGACGCGCACTCAAAATGAAATTGCCGACCAGCTTGCCGCCGTGCCCGGCGTGACGGCTGTAGGTTTCGCCAGCTCCGTGCCGATGGACAACGATGATCCCAATTGGGACGAGATTGGGGTGGAGGGCAAGGTGTACCCGAACGGAGAGCCCCCGCTGCGCCTGTTCAACTACGTCTCGCCCGGGTATTTCCATTCGATGGGCACACGGCTGGTTGCAGGCCGCGATTTCAGCTGGGCGGATATTTATGGATTGCTGCCGCGGGTCATCGTCTCCGAGAACTTCGCGCGCGATTCGTGGGGCTCAGCGGCGGCAGCAGTTGGCAGGCGCGTCCGCCAGTTCAGCGGTTCTCCATGGGTGGAAGTAATCGGCGTAGTTGAAGATGTGCGCGTGCACGGCGTGGATGAGGTCGCTCCCATGACCATCTACTGGCCAGCGATGCTCTATAGCCCGTATACGAGGAAGCCCACCATCTACGGCCCGCGCGCCGTCACCTACGCGGTTCGCAGCATCCGCGCCGGCCATCCCGAGTTCATTGGTCAGCTCAAGAAAGCCGTTTGGTCGGTCAACGGAAATCTTCCGCTGGCCCAGGTCGAGACCATGCAGGAGATCTACGACGCCTCGCTCGGCCGCACCTCCTTCACTCTGGTGATGCTGGCCATCGCCGGCTCCATGGCCATGGCGCTGAGCATGATCGGTATCTACGGCGTGATCGCTTACGCAGTCTCCCAGCGGACGCGCGAGATGGGTATTCGCCTGGCGCTGGGCGCGCAGAGAAGCCGGGTGAGCTGGATGTTCGTGCGCTCTGCGCTGCTGATGACCGGTGCTGGAGTGGTGATGGGTGCAGGTGCCGCAGCGGCTCTGACCCGGCTGATGCAGTCGCTGCTCTTCGGCATCAGTCCGCTTGACCCGCTGACCTACGCAACCGTGCCTCTGGTGCTGGTCGGGGTGGCGCTGCTCGCCAGCTATCTGCCATCGCGCCGTGCCGCATCCGTCGATCCCATGCAGGCCCTGCGCAGCGAATGAGGGACTTGCTGAGACCGGCCGTTCAGGCGTAGCCGCTGCGCGGAATCGCCCGTTAGTGGCCTGCCAGAAGGAGGAGGAGAACGATGGGCCTGGTTCGGCGAATCAAAAATCTGTGGCATCGCAGCCGCATCGACGCCGACATCGAAGCCGAAATCCAGTCCCACCTCGATCTCCGCGTCGAGGAATTCATCGCCTCCGGTATGTCTCCCGAACAAGCCCGCCGTGCAGCGCGCCTGCGCTTTGGCAATCCCGTCGCCATCAAAGAAAGAGCAACCGGGGCCGATGCCGCGCTGGCGCTCGACATCATCTGGAATGACCTGCGCCACGCCCTGCGCCAATTGCGACTCTCGCCTGCATTCTCCGCGACCGCCGTCCTCACCCTCGCCCTCGGCATCGGCGCAAATACCGCGGTCTTCAGCACGCTCAATGCTCTTCTGCTCCGTATGCTGCCTGTCCGCAATCCGCAGGATCTTTATACCGTCACTCTGGTCCACGGCGGAACGCAGCCTCCGAATACCAGCGGCACGGGATATGGAAACACGTCCTTTTCCTTCCCCGTATTTCAGGCGCTGCGCGGCCAGTCTCGCGTCTTCAGCGATCTCATCGCGCATGTTCCTTTGTCGTCCGGAAAGGTGCCGGTCCGCTTCGGTACCGCACCCATGGCCAGGCCCGGCGAGGAAGTAAGCGGCAACTTCTTTTCCGGACTCGGCGTGCCCATGGCCCTCGGCGCGGGCTTCGCAGCCAGCGACGAACAACAGCACACCGCGAAAGTAGTCCTCAGCTATGGCTTTTGGACGGAGGCGTTCTCGCGCGATCCTCAGGTGATCGGCCAAACGCTTTACATCAAGGGAGTCCCCTTCACCATCGTGGGTGTGACGGCGCCGGCCTTTCACGGAGCCGATCCCGGCTACGCCATGGATTTCTGGATTCCGCTGCAGAGCCGGCCGGAGTTGGGAGCCTGGGGCCTGCCTGGCGATCGCGGCAATCTGTACGCGCAGCCGAAGTGGTGGGCGGTGCCCATGGTGGCTCGCCTCGCGCCCGGCATCTCTCCGCAACATGCGGAATCGGCGCTCCAGTCCGTCTTCTGGCAATCCGCAACGGCGCCGCTGGGGCATATCGATTCGAAGACCTGGCCGGCTCGCCTCGGCTTTCAGCCCATTCGCGGCATCAGCGAATACGCGCACGATTACCGCACTCCGGTCGAGATCATGATGGCGCTCGTCGGCCTCGTCCTGCTGATCGCCTGCACCAACGTGGCGCTGCTCATCCTCGCCCGCAACGCAGCGCGCGAACGGGAATTCGCCATCCGCATGGCAGCCGGGGCACGGCCCGCGCGCATCTTTCGCCAGTTGCTCACGGAAAGCATCGTTCTGGTGGGAGCAGGCGCGGCGCTGGGCTGGGGCTTAGCGCTCGTCGCTACCCGAGCGCTCGCAGCCTCCGCACAAATCGAAGCAGGCCTGGCGCCGGACCATACCGTGCTGCTCGTAACCCTTGGGATCTCCATCGCCGTGGCCCTGGCCTTTTCGCTGGCGCCCTTCCGCCGCACCATGCAGTTAAGCGTCGATCGCGCGCTCAGAGCTTCGAGCCAGAACCTGAGCCTCAGCCGCCACCGCATTCGCGGCGGCAATGCAGCTATCGCCTTCCAGATTGCCATGTGCTTCACGCTGCTGGTGGCAGCCGGACTGACGCTGCGCACCCTGCTGAACTACGAGCGCCAGGGGCTCGGCATGCAGGCGGATAAGCTGCTCATCTTCGACCTCAACCCGCAGGGGCTCGCCGGGGACGCTCAGGCCTGGAGCTTCTACAACCGGCTGCTGGCGCAACTCAAAGCGATTCCGGGAGTCGAGTCGGTATCCGTCCTGCAATGGCGCCTCGGTTCAGGCTGGCTAAGCAGCGGAGGTATCGACCTCGACGGCAAGCTCCTGTTCGACTCCTCCGGACGGAAGGCAGATATCTATCAGAACGCCGTCGGCGCCAGTTTCTTCCATACCCTCGGTGTTCCCCTGCTCGCGGGGCGCGACTTCAGCGATGCCGATGTGCCCGGCAGCCCGCCCGTGGTGATGGTCAATCAGGAATTCGCGCAGAGATTCCTGCCGCGCGGTGCCCTCGGGCATCGCATCGACAAGGGCCTCGAAATCGTCGGCGTCGCCGCTGACAGCAGCTATCGCTCGGTCAGCGAGAAGAAAATGCCGACCATTTACTACGCGCTGGCGCAAACAGGAATGACCGGCGAGCTCACCGTGGAGGTGCGCGCTGCCAGCCATCCTCTGGCGCTGCTTCCCGCAATCCGGCGCACCATTCGCGACATCGACCCGAATCTGCCGCTGCAGAATCCCATGACCCAGGCCGCGCAGTTCGAGAAGTCCTACGTCACCTCAGATCTGTTCGCGCGCCTGGCGCTGGGATTCGGCCTGCTCGCCGCCGTCCTCGTCGCCACCGGACTGTACGGAACGCTGATTTACCGCCTGCAGCGGCGGCGCAGCGAGATCGGCATACGCATGGCGCTGGGCGCTCTGCGTGGATCGGTGTTGTGGATGGTGCTGCGCGAGAGCCTGCTGATCGCGGCCGCCGGATTTGCTGTGGGCTTCCCCCTCGCGCTTGCCGTCGCGCATCTGCTGCGCTCGCAGCTCTATCACCTCAGCGCTCTGGATCCAGTCAGCTTTGGGATTGCCGCAGGGATTACGCTTTTGGTTTCCGTCGCCGCCTCGATGCTGCCCGCGCGCCGTGCGGCATCGGTCGACCCCATGCGGACCCTGCGCATGGAGTGAGGACCAGCGCCGCACGAATCGCACAACGAAATTTTCTGAGAGACGGAGAGAGGCACATTAGCAATGGGCATGGGTCGGCGGATACGGAATCTGTGGCGGCGCAGCCGGGTCGATGCGGAAATCGAAGCGGAGATCCAGTCCCACATCGATCTGCGCATCGAGGATTCCATCGCCCGCGGTATGTCTCCTGAACAGGCCCGCCGTGAAGCGCGCCTCCGCTTTGGCAATCCCGTAGTGCTGAAAGAGAGAACCGCCGGAGCCGACGCGGCCCTGGCGCTGGATAGCATGGGACGCGACCTGCAGTATGCGCTGCGGCAGTTGAAGAGGTCGCCTGGATTCGCAGTGACGGCCATGCTCACCCTGGCGCTCGGCATCGGCGCGACCACGGCTATCTTTACTCTCATCCAGCAGGTGATGTTGAGGTCGTTGCCGGTGGCGCGTCCTGAACAGTTGTGGCGCGTCGGCGACTCGGATAGTTGCTGCTATGCGGCCGGCTACACGCAGGGCAATGACAACGCGCAGAACGACTGGAACTTGTTTTCCTGGGAGACGTATAAGCTCTTCCGCGCAAACACCCCCTCATTCGGGGACCTCGCAGCGTTTGAGATCGGCGAAGGCAATGCGGAACTGGCGGTGCGGCGCGCCGGTTCGCCGGCTCCGGCCGCAACCGGCAACGGCGAATACGTCTCTGGCAATTTCTTTCGGACCTTCGGCCTCTCCGCGTGGCGCGGACGTCTGTTCACCGATGCCGACGACCGGCAGGGGGCACCGCCGGTTGCCGTGATCAGTTTCCATGCCTGGCAGGAGAAATATGGATCGGATCCGTCGGTGGTGGGAGCGACATACCAGATCAATGGCCACGCCATCACGCTGATCGGCGTCGCGCCGCCAGGATTTTTCGGAGCGAAGATCGACACCTCCAACATGCCCGACTTCTGGCTGCCGCTGACGACCGAGCCGATGATCGCCGGCCCCACCACACGCCTCAAGAATCCCCGCCTGGCGTGGCTCGATCTGATTGGGCGCGTGCGCCCCGGCACCAGCCCAAAGGCTGTAGAGGCCCAACTCCAGGCCGAACTGCACCAGTGGCTGGCCAGCCATCTGGCGGACATGTCCGCGCAGGAAAAAATCCTCTGGCAGAAGCAAACCCTGCGCCTCACGCCCGGAGGTGCCGGCGTTTCTCTCATGCGCGAGGGCTATCGGGACAGCCTGCGTCTGCTGCTGGCCGCCTCCGTCTGCGTGCTGCTGGTGGCCTGCGCGAATATCGCGAATCTGCTGCTGGCGCGCGGCCTGAAGAACAGGCAGCAATTCGCGGTGCGGGTTGCGCTGGGCGCGTCGCGCGCGCGTCTGGTGCGCAAAGCCCTGGTTGAAAGCATCACCCTCAGTGTGCTCGGCGGGACCGCAGGGATCGCGGTCGCGTACCTCGGGGCGCGGCTCGTCCTCCACCTCGCGTTCTCCGCGGCGGACAGCGCGGTCCCCGTGAACGCTGCGCCCTCGCTCCCGGTCCTGCTCTTTGCGCTGGGAATTTCGCTGGTCACCGGGATCGTCTTCGGCATGGCGCCCGCATGGATGACCTCGCACGCCGAGCCGATTGAAGCGATGCGCGGGGCCAACCGCTCGGTGGGAAGCAATCGGGGCGCCCACCGCGGTCTGTTGGGAACGGCCAGCGCGCAGAAGACCCTGGTGATCGTACAGGTAGCGGTATCTCTGGTCCTGCTGAGCGCGGCGGCGATGCTGGAGCAGAGCTTGCGCAATCTGGAGCACCAGAATTTCGGATTCAATCCGAGCGGGCGCTATCTGGTATCGATCGATCCGAAGCTTTCCAATTATTCGCAGCCGCAACTGGTGCCGCTCTTCCGGGAGATCGAGAACCGAATGCGGGCGATCCCAGGAGTACGCAGCGTGGGCGCCGTGCTGGAGGCGCCGCCGGGGGGCTGGATAACCCATGACCTCCGTATCGAGGGCCAGCCCGAGCCTGGACCGAACGCCGATTCTCTGTCCGGCTGGACAAGGGTGACGCCGGGATTCTTCCCGACGTACGAAGACCGCATCGTGATAGGACGGCCCATCACCGACGAGGACACCGCGTCGACCCGCCCTGTAGCAGTCGTCAACCAGGCCTTTGCGAAGAAGTTCTTCGCCGGGCAGAATCCCATCGGGCAGCATTTCGGGCCGGCTCCCGAGCGGAACGCGGGCATGTACGAGATTGTAGGTGTCGCCTCGAATGTGGAGTTCGAAAATGGCCTGGAGCAGCCCATGTATTTCCTGCCGGAGGCGCAGAGCACGCAATTCGACGATGTTGAGACGGAGAGCCGCGAGATCTGGTCGCATTACCTGTACAACGTCGCGATCTGGGCGCCGGGTAATCCGCGGGAGATTGAGGCGCAGGTGAGGAAGGCGCTGGCCGGTGTTGATCCCAACCTTGTGCTGTACGACGTGCAGAGCTATCCCGACGTGATTCGCGGTGACTTTGCTCAGCAGAATATGATCGCCAGCCTGACCTGGCTCTTTGGAGCCGTCGGGCTGATGCTGGCCGCGGTGGGCCTCTACGGCGTCACAGCCTATGGTGTGGAGCAGCGCACAGCTGAGATTGGCGTGCGCATGGCGCTGGGTGCGAACCGTGGTTCGGTCGTGGGTCTGGTGCTGCGCGGAGCCTTTCTGCAGGTCGTCGTCGGGCTGGCGCTGGGCATCCCGGCTGCCATCGGCGCCGGCTCCCTCATCGCCAGCCGGCTCTATGGAGTGGCGCCCTGGAATCCCCTCATGCTCTCAGGGGCCGCGCTGCTGCTGGGGATCGCCGCTCTCCTGGCCGCCGTCCTCCCCGCTCGCCGCGCCGCCGCTGTGGACCCGATGCAGGCCCTGCGGGCGGAGTAAGGCAGCCTTGTTCTACGAAAACGGCCGCCGGCTCACCGCCAGCATAGTCCAGCAGCCGCCGGCGATCAGCACGATTCCGGCGCACACCATCAGGAGCAGGTCGGTTCCCTGCGCGCCCCGTGCATGGACGAAGGCTGCGCGCCAAAGCATCCACGCGGCTGCGAATGCGACACCGACCACGCACACGATCTGCATGATACGTAATGGACGCTCGGCGCGCTCAATCGCCAGTTGGCGCCTGCGGCGTTCGGCGCGGAACAATACCAGCGATACCGGCGGCGCGGGATGCATGAACGCAAGCCTCGCCGCATAGCCGCGCATCGCCTGGCGAAGTGGATCTTCGTGATCGTTCATTCCCCCACCCTTTCTGGGCTGAGAAGCTGCTTCGCTCTGCTCCGTGCGCGAAACAGCAGCGTGCGCACGCTGAGCCGGTTCAGGCCGGTCGCGGCCGCGATCTCAGCATGATCCATGCCTTCAACATACGCGAGCCATAACAGCTCGCGCTCCCTTGGTTTCAGCTGCCGCAGCATGGCGCGAACGTCGATCGAGTCGTCGAAGCTCCGGCTCTCGCCCGGTTCCGCAGGCTCGGCGAAGGGCCGGTCTTCCCCCGACCGCCAACGGTCGTGCAGAAGATTCGTTGCGATGCGGAATAAATACCGGCGCTGCGCCTGCGCATCCATGCCCGCGTGGCCAATCGCGTCCCGGTGCGCCAGCAACCGGCAAAAGGTCTCCTGCAGCAGATCGTCGGCCACGTCGTGACGCCCGGTGCTCGCCAGCAGATAGCCAAGCACCGGCCCGGCATTGGCCTCGTAAAGACGCTCGAACTCCGCCTGCGTCAGCGGCGCCACAACAGCCTCCGGAGCTGCGCAGCAAGGCAGCCGCGCAGCCGCTCCGGCCCCCGGATCACCCGCGGTGCTCACGGTCCATGAGCCCAAGCTGCCGGGAGACAATGACGCTCGCAGCTGCGGCGAGGAAGAACCCAAGGCCAAGACCGATTGCTCCTGTGCCCAGGATCATAAACCCCGACGTCGGATCGCTGACATGGTGGTGCAGCAACAGCATCGCCCCGCCAAAAAAGACCAGAACAATCCCTGCCTGCATCCCAAAGAGGATTCGGCTGAACGGCGCATCCCGGTGCGTCTCCTCGACCGTCATGGACTCCAGAAAGCGGCGCCCCGAGTCGCTGGACGCCAGCGCCACCAGCGACTCGGACGAGTCGATGCGCTGCAGGATCTTTTCCTGCAAACCGGCTTTGGCTTTAGCGATCAGGTAACGCCGCAGCGTCGAGAACAGAACCCAGACAATCCAGCCAAAGGTACCGCCCACCACTGCGTCCTGCATTGTGGACCAAAACTCATAACCTGCATTCATAACGGTTGCCCCCGGAAGCGGTAGGATCAGGCGCGTCACCCTCTACAACGGGATCCGGGCGCTCCGGGTTAACAGGCTCTGCAAAGAAAATGAGAGCCTGACAACGCACATCGTCACTGCGCCAGCAGGCTCAGGATCAGACGCGTGCCTCGCTCCAGCCTGAAATTCCTTCCGCCGCCGTTCAACACCACGACAGTAGAGGAGGTCTTTGCGCCCTGTTCTACCGTGGCCGGAAGCTCTGCGTTGCTGAAGCTCACGCCCTGCAGATTCGCCACCGGGAAAATCCTCCCCGGCGGCACGGCATCGTTGGCTCCCGCCGAACCAGCCAGCGCTACTGCCTGCGCACGTTCCGCTGCTGCTCCCGCCGCCGGATCCATCGCCGCAGGACTTCCCGCGGGCAGTTCGCTGTTCGCCGTTCCTCGTCTCAGATCCGCCGGTTGGCCGCCGGCAGGGCCCATCGGATCGTCACTTCCGGCAACGCTGGCATCCGTCCAGGCGGGGTTGGCAGCGGGTCCGAATCCCCCGCTCGGACGCGCGTTCGCCGGCGCTGAGATGGACTGGATCATCGCCTGCACCGCCACCGTGCGCCCAGGCCCCGCCAAGGCATGATCGAAGCGAAGCACCAGATGTGCCTCGGGACTTGCGCCGGATTTGGCGATCGCCTGGAGCACCTGCCCCACCAGCGGTGAACCCTTCGGCAGCATCGTTCCGTCATCGAGCCGCGCATCCGCCGTCGTCATGGCCTCCACCGCTTCGCCGGCCTTCGCGGATTTCGTGTCAACAGCCTTCGTCAGCTCCGCCGATACCGTGACTGCTTCGTTCTGCCACGCCAGCTGGCTGGCGGCCTGGGCCTCGGCGCACGGACCCGATGAGATTACCCCCGCGATCACCCCCGCTATCAGGCCGAATCTCATACCTGCCATCCTCGGCTGAGCCGTCCCCCTTCTCAGCCAGAATTCGATGACGCCATTGTCGCACCCTGTTCCCTCCCGTGCAGTCCGAGCCTCGACACTTTCGTTCCGACCGCACAGCAGCCGTGCACTGGCGGGCAGTTGCACCTCAAACCGCCCCCTGGCATTCCTTAAAGTATTAGATGATTAGTCTTAGTTGATGCATTGAATAGCCGATGCTTAACGGGATGGTTGATGCGCAATGCATGTTCCGGTCCTTCCCGGCCTTGCGCAGCCACCAAGCGAGTCCAATAGCCTAAAGGCACTTCTCTGAAGATCCGCCACCGTGTTCGCATCCAAACTACCGATTCCGCCGAATTCATGACCAGACCGCAACCATGTTCCGCTGCGCCTTTCCAGGCGACCGCCAGCAGCACCCCAATTCTGTCGCTCGAAGGCGTGACGAAGGACTACACCACCGAAACCGAACCGGTCCGTGCTCTCGACAACGTCTCGCTCGAAATCGAACCAGGCCGCTTCGTCGCCCTCGTCGGGCCGCAGCGGCTGCGGCAAGTCCACCCTGCTCCACCTCGCCGGCGCCATGGACTTCCCCACGAGCGGCCACGTCGTCCTCGATGGCGTTTCCACCGACCGTCTCAACGAAGCCGAGCTCACCCAGCTCCGCCGCGAGAAGGTCGGCTTCGTCTTTCAGTCCTTCCAGCTACTGCACACTCGCTGAGCGTCGTCGAAAACGTCGAGTTGCCCCTGCTCCTCGCCGGTCACGCCATCCGCGCCCGCGTGGCGCTCGAGCGGCTCGCTTCCGTCGGTCTCGCCGATCTCGTCCTCGCTATGCCCCATCAGCTCTCTGGCGGCCAGATGCAGCGCGTCGCCATCGCCCGCGCTCTCGTCCACAGCCCGCGCATTCTCCTCGCCGATGAGCCCACCGGCAACCTCGACAGCGTCACCGGCAACTCCATCCTCGAACTGCTCCGCCGCATCTCCTCCGAACACAACACCACCATCCTCATGGCGACGCACAGCGAAGAGTTCGCTTCCGTGGTCGACGCCGTCGTCCGCATGCGTGACGGCCGGATCGAAGAGGTTGATGTTCGCTGATGCCCTGATCTCTCCCTCTTCTTTCGCCTCATCGTTCGCCCGATGCTGCGCGAGAAATCGCGCTCTCTACTGGTCCTCTTTGCCGTAGCCCTGGGGGTTGCGGTGGTTCTGGCCATCGACCTCGCCGGAGACGCGGCAGCCGGCTCCTTCCATTCTTCTCTGCAAACACTCGCCGGCGACAACAACCTCGAAGTCACCGCCGACGGTGGCGTTCCCGAATCCATCGTTGGCGACCTGGCCAGGCTTCCCTGGCCCATTCGCGTCACCCCGCGCATTGAAGATCACGCAACCGTCGCGGCCACCGGCGAGACCATCCCCCTCATCGGCATCGACTTCGTCGCTCAGGCCAACGATCCGGACGAGGCGCAGCTTTACGCTCCCCGCAAGACCCTTCCATCTTCGACGACATCAACGATCCCGACGCCATCTGGACCACCCGCTCCCTCTGCGACCGCATCGGTGGCACTGTCACTCTGCTCATCAACGATCGTAAGCACTACCTATACGGTCGCGCGGCTTCCTTCCCGCATCCGCGCACGTCAGCGGCGACGTTGCCGTCATGGACATCGACGCCGCGCAGCAGGCCACCGGCAAGGCAGGACGCGTCGACCGCATCCTCCTCAAAGTCCCCGACCAGCCCAGCTTCGCGGAGTGGCAGCAGAAGGCTCCGCTCCGTTCTGCCTGCCGGCGTGCAACTGCTGCCGCAGGGCAGCGAAACCGCAGCGAATCGCCGCATGCTCGCAGCCTTTCGCTGGAATCTCCGCATCCTCAGCTACATCGCGCTCCTGGTCGGCGCTTTTCTCATCTACAACACCATCTCCGTCTCCGTCGTCCGCCGCCGTGCCGAAATCGGCACCGTCCGCGCGCTCGGCGCAGGCCGCCGCGCCGTTCTCCTCGCATTTCTGGCCGAGGCTGCCCTCTTCGGAGTCGTCGGATCGCTGCTCGCGCTTCCCGCTGGGCACGCCTGCTCGCCAGCGGAGCCGTGCGCCTGCTCTCCACCACCGTGAACGCGCTCTACGTCTCCAGCCGGCCCGGCACGCTCGCGCTTTCCCCGGGCTCGGTCCTGCTCGCGCTCATCGCCGGCATTGGTGTCGCCGTTGCCTCGGCTCTCGCTCCTGCGCGCGAGGCCGCGCTCGTCCCGCCCACCGACGCCATGGCCCGCGGCCGACGCGAATACGACCTCCGCGTCGAACGGCGCCGCGATGCGCTCCTGGCTCTCCTGCTCGCCATCGCTGCGGCCTTCGCTGCCCGCCTCCCGCCTGTCGACGGCAAGCCGCTCTTCGGATACGCTCGCCGCGCTCCTGCTCGTTGCTGCTTCCGCTCTCGCCATTCCCGCGCTGGTCTACAGCTCCTCATGCCGCTTCTCTCTGCGGCGTTGCGGAAACTTCTCGGCGTCGAAGCGCTCCTCGCCGCGCGCAGCCTCGCCGGCTCGCTGCGCCGAACCTCCGTTCTGGTGGGCACCCTCTCCACCGCCATCGCCATGATGACCGCCGTCGGCATCATGGTGGGCAGCTTCCGCCAAACCGTCGTCACCTGGATGGAGCGACAGCTTCCCGCCGACCTCTACCTGCGTCCCGCAGGTGAGCCCGGCGGCGATCGTCACCCGACCATTCAGCCGCGAGCTCGCCGACCGCATCGCGCGCTGCCCGGAGTCGCTGCCGTCAGCCGCTTCCGCGCCTACGACATGCAATACCAGGGATTGCCCGCCACCCTGGCCGCCGCGGACATCGATCCGTCACCCAATGATCCGAAAGCGCGCCAGGAACCTGAATTCCTCTCCGGCGGTCCATCGGCCGTGGTCCTGCGCGAGCTTGGCCTGCCGGCAACAACGCCGTCGTCAGCGAGCCTTTCGCCAACAAGCACCACGTCCATACCGGCGACGTGCTAACTCTGCCTATGGGTCGCAGCGTGCCGTACCCTTCCGCGTCGTCGGCGTCTTCTACGACTACGGCGACGAAGCCGGATACATCCTGCTGGCCCGCTCCACGCTGCTGCGCTATCTGCCCGATCCGGCTGCCTCCAATCTCGCCGTCTATCTCGCGCCCGGCGCCGATCTCGAAACCGTGCGCGCCGCCATCCGCAAATCCGCAGCCGGCAGCGACGTGCTCATCTTCTCCAACCGCGAGATTCGCCGCCAGGGCATTCGTGTCTTCGACCAGACCTTCGCCATCACCTACGCCCTCGAAGCCGTTGCCATCCTCGTCGCCGTCCTCGGCATCGCCGGCGCGCTCATTTCCATCGTCATCGACCGCCGCCGCGAATTCGGCCTGCTGCGTTTCCTCGGCGCCGCCACCTCACAGATCCGCCGCATCATCCTGGTCGAAGCCGGCCTCATCGGCATCCTCGCCAACATCGTCGGTCTCGCCCTCGGCTATCTGCTCTCGCTCATCCTCATCTACGTCATCAACAAACAATCCTTCGGCTGGACCATCCGCTTTCACTGGCCCGTCTCCGCTCCTGATCGCCGCGCTCAGCGGCGTCTATCTGGCCACCGTGCTCGCCGGCCTTTACCCCGCCTCCATCGCCCAGCGCCTCAACCCCATTGAGGTCATCCATGAAGAGTAGCGCTGGCATCGGGAGCCTCGCGCCCTTCTTCTTCTGCTCCTCCTCGCCGCGGCCGGCAATGCCGCCGACTATCAGACCGCTCTGCCCGGCTATCACTATCCAGTTTCCGCGCGACGATTTCAGTCACTCGAATTATCAGACCGAGTGGTGGTACTACACCGGCAATCTCACTTCATCCAATGGCCGCCGCTTCGGCTTTGAACTGACCTTCTTCCGCCAGGGAGTCTCGCGCCAGCCCGATGCGTCGCCGTGGTATGTGCACGATCTCTACATGGCGCACTTCGCGCTCAGCGACCTGAGCGGCAGCCACTACTATCACGCTGAGCGCATCAACAGGGCCGGCCCGGGTATCGCCGGCATCGATGCTGCGCAGCAGCTGGTCTGGAACGGCAACTGGCGGGCGCATCTCGGCCAGAGCAGCCAGCAACTCCGCGCTGTCACCGAAAGACTTCGCCGTCGATCTCAGCCTCACCTCCGCGACACCCGTCATCATCCAGGGCCGCGACGGCGTCAGCCAAAAAGCCGCGGGCGTGGGCCACGCCTCCCACTACTTCTCCCTCCCGCGCCTGCTCACTTCGGGCTCGATTCAGCTCGACGGCGCCACATATCACGTCACCGGCACTTCCTGGATGGATCACGAGTTCTTCACCGGCTCCATGGCTCCCGACGAAAGCGGCTGGGACTGGGTCGGCCTCCAGTTCGACAACCACACCGAGCTGATGCTCTACCGCATGCGCCACAAAGACGGCACCGTCGACCCATTCTCCTCCGGCAGCTTCGTCGATGCGCGCGGCCGATCGACCTTTCTCTCCGCCGGCGACTTTCTCCATGATCCCCGACGGTCGACCTCTGGACCAGCCCTCAAACCCACGGCCGCTACCCGCTGCGCTGGCAAATCTCCATCCCCAAACTCGGTCTGCAATTTACCCTGACGACGCCCCTGCCCAGCCAGGAACTCATCAGCCGTTTCGGGCCGAGCTATTGGGAAGGCGCTGTGACCCTCGCCGGCCAACAGAGCAGCGCTCTCAATCCCACTCCCCTCCGTGGCACCGGCTATCTCGAAATGACCGGCTACGCTCCCGGCAGCGCCGGCGGCAAATTGCCCTGAGGACCATGTGGCCGCAGAGGGCGCCGATCTCGCCGATCCGGCGCGCCTCGTCAGAGCCGGAAATAGCGGTGACTCGTTTCGCCGGCGCGTTGCTGCGTCTCCATCACGACGCAGCGGAGGAAAACAGAGCGACCAGGCCTTCGGGAATCGTTGGATGGGCGAGCACAGCGTCGCGGAGCGCGGAGTAAGGCATTCGGCCCAGCATAGCGATTTGGACGCATCCCATCAGTTCGCCCGCGCCAACTCCGAACGCTGCGAATCCAAGGATCTGATCGCTGTCGCGCTCCACCAGGCACTTCATGAAACCCCGCGTCTCCATGAGGCTGCGCGCCCGGAGCATCGCCGTCATCGGGCTCCTGAACAGCCGGTAGGCAATCCCCTTCGCCTTCGCTTCCTTCTCCGTCGGCCCAACCCGTGCGAATTCCGGATCCGTGAAGAGACAAAAAGGCACCTGCCGGCCCGTGGTCACATGGTTTCCGCCCAGCATGTTGTCGCGAACCACACGGAAGTCGTCCTCGCTGATGTGCGTGAACTGCGGACTCCCGGCGACTTCTCCGATGGCCCACACATCCTTAGCCGTCGTTTCAAGGCGCTCGTTGACCCTGATATATCCGTGCTCAGTCAGTTCCACGCCGATCAGTTCCAAACCGATGTCCCTGGTGTTCGGCGCGCGGCCCATAGCGACCAGCAGATGCGTGCCCTCCACGTTTACGTCCTCCTGATTCTGCTCGACAAGAACGCGCACCGACTCTCCCGACCTTCCGGAAACGCTTTTCACCTTCGCGTTCAGAACCAGGTTGATGCCTTCGTCATGAAGCAGTTCCTGCAGGCCTTCGCTGATGTCATCGTCTTCGCGGTGAATGACGCGCGGATTCCGGTCGATGAGGGTGACTCTGCTGCCAAACCGGCGCATCGCCTGCGCGAACTCCAGCCCTACGTAGCCGCTTCCGAGAATCAGCAAGTGCTCAGGCACCACATCGAGTTCCAGGGCCTCGACGTGAGTCAGTGGCTGAGCGGCGGCCAGCCCGGAAATGTGCTCGATGGCTGCATGCGTGCCCGTGCAGATTACGACGTTGTTCCCGCGCAGCAGCCGTTTGGTTCCATCCGGCAGCGTAGCCTCCAGTGTTTTTGGCGCCACGAAGCGTCCGGAAGCCATGATCAGTTCAGCTCCGCTTTGTCTGTAGAGTGCAAGATGGGTTTCTACCAACTCCTGAACCATCCTGCGTTTTCGCTCCCTCACGTCGGCCATGTGCACGTGGAAGTTGTCGGTGCTGACTCCAAACTCCGCGCTGCGCCGGACATACTGTGCGACCTGCGCCGTGTGGATGACATTCTTGCTGGGCAGACATGCGATGTTGGGGCAGGATCCCCCCACGTACTTCCGCTCGACCACCGCGACCCGCTGCCCCTTTGCCGCGAAGGTCCAGGCCAGCAGCTTTGCGCCGGTGCCGCTGCCCAGGATGACAAGATCGTAGTCTTCCGCGCGTGGTTGCAAATCCATATCAGCTCCTTAGTGTGGCGTGGTGGACTTTTGTGTCGCGGCTCGCGCGCTGCCCATCAGATGCCCTTGATTTCGCCGCCGTCCATCCGCACCGAAGATCCTGTCATCCACTTTGCCGCAGGCGACACCAAAAATGCCATCAATTCGGCAATCTCCTCCGCTTTGCCGAAGCGAGAAATGCCGACTTCGCCCGGGAATCGATCGATCGCCTCTTCGACCGTCATGTTGTGCGCCGGCGCCCACTTTGCAAAGAAAGATTGCCTGCGTTCGGTCATCACCGCGCCGGGCACAACGCTGTTGACCTGCACTCCATCCCGGATGCCCTGCTCCGCAAATGCCTTTGCCAGAGCGATGATCGCGGCGTTGATCGCCGCCACTGCGGCGAACCCGGGTTTGGGATCGAGAGCGGCGCTCCCCGCCATCAGCACCACAGACCCCTGCGAAGCCTTCAGCGCATTCCAGGCGCGCAGCGTAAGCCGGCGCGCCCCGTGGAACTTGAGCGCCATGCCATCCTCCCACTGCGCATCGGTCATTTCAAACAAATCAATTTGCGGCACGGCTCCGGCAATATTCAACAGGGCGTCGATTCTGCCGAATCGGTCGAGCGCCGTGCTAACCAGCGTTTCCGCCGCCTCAGGCTCCCGCAGATCGAGCGCGCAGACCAGGGGCTCAGCACCTGCGGCGCAGACAGCCGTCGCGGCTTGCTCCAGTTCGTCCCTGTTCCTCGCAGCCAGCACGACTGCGGAGAAGTCGCGCGCCAGACGCACTGCGGTGGCACGGCCAATTCCCTGGCTCGCCCCGGTCACCACAGCAACCGAATCGCTCTTCGTCGATCTGCTCATCGCATTCCCGCAGCTTCGAGGATGATGTCAACCACCAGCTCCGGCGCCGTGTACATCGGCGTATGGTCAACCGCGTATGAACGGACGGTTGCGGCCATCCTCTCCGCCATAAAGCGCTGGTTCTCCGGCGCAATCATGCGATCTTCCTCCGCTACCAGGAAAAACGACGGCTTGCTCTTCCATGCCGGCGCGGGAGCCTTCTCCTGGATGCATTGCACCGCGATCGGCCGCTGCACCGCCGCCATGATGGCAGCCTGATCTTTCGAGGCCTTGTGAGCCACCGCATGCCTGAAGCCTTCCTCCGGCATCCACATCAGCCCGTCCTGATTCGGCGCCAGTTTGGGAGCCTCCGGATGCGGCGCGGTGCGAAAGAAAACATCGGCAACGGCTTCGCCCTCGTCGGGCGCCAGCGCTGCAATGTACACCAGCGCCTTCACTCGCTCCTCATGAGCCGTAGCGATGACTGCGCCTGCGTACGCGTGCCCCACCAACAGGAGCGGGCCAGTCGTCCTGGCAATCACCCTCCGCAGTGCCGCGGCGTCATCGCTCAGCGATGTCAGCGGGATGGGCGCCGCGATGACATTCACCCCATAGTGCCGCAGGGGCACAATTACGTTGCTCCAGCACGACCCGTCCGCCCATGCACCGTGAACCAGAACGGCTGTAGTCGTTTGAGGCGAAGCAGTCATCGCGCCACCCCCTGCTCCCTCCGTGCGGAGATGCCGCTCGCCTCGAAGAGTTCTTTCATCCCGGCGGCGATCTCTTCCACATGGGTTTCGATGGCGAAGTGCCCCGTCTCCAGAAACCGAACCTGCGCCTTGGGCAGGTCTTTTCGAAATGCCTCCGCTCCGGCGGGAATGAAGAAGGGATCGTTTCTGCCCCAGATCGCCAGGAAAGGCGGCTGCGCCTGGCGGAAATACTCCTGAAACTTGGGATACAGCTTGACGTTCGAGGCATAGTCCAGAAAAAGATCCAGCTGAATCTCTTTGTTTCCAGGACGCTCCAACAAAGCCGCATCCAGAGTGTACGACTCAGGTGCAACTGCTTCCGGATTCGCCACCCCGTGCGTATATTGCCAGCGCGTGGCTTCAAAGGTCAGAATATTTTGCCGGAGTACCTCTCTGTTTTCGGCAGAGGGCTGAGCCCAATATTTCCTGATCGGTCCCCACGCATCGCCCAGCCCTTCTTCGTAGGCGTTCCCGTTTTGCGACACGATTGCCGTTACTCGCTCCGGATGGCGCATCGCCAGCCGGAAGCCGGTTGGAGCCCCGTAATCGAACACATAGATCGCATAGTGGTTCAGGTTGAGCGCCTCGGTGAAGGCCTCGATACTGCCCGCCAGCGCGTCGAATGTATATGCATACCTGCGCTCCTGCGGAACCACACTAAATCCAAATCCTGGCAGATCGGGAGCGATCACGCGGTACTGATCCGCCAGGCGTGGGATGAGATCGCGAAACATGAACGACGACGTGGGAAATCCATGCAGCAGGAGCACCACGGGAGCCGCTGCATCGCCCGCCGAACGGTAGAAGATATGGATGCCGTCCGCCTCCAATGCGTGCACAGAGGTTACCGGCACAGCCGAAGGGGAGATTCCACCCTTATCGGCAGTCACAGCTGCTTGTCCTGATGAGACGCGACTCATAAATACTCCTCCTCACGTTGGCTGATACGACTGCGTTGGATGATGTGCTGCCAGAGCGGCCCTTGCGCCTGTATCCGAAACCCGGCTTCCAAACGACGTAGCGATCCGAAACAAAATGCATCATTGGTTGATGGCACCGCACCCCAGATGCCAAAGACCAAGTGATCTCTACTCCATACCCCTTTGCGGCTAACTTGTTCTGACTGCGCGGATTTCGTTGTTCATCCAGCCACACGCTCATGCTGCGGCTGACGGATTCGTGACGGATACCTGACAGTGACGAATGTTGGTCGCAACCCGCACCGCGCAACCTCCCGGCAACGCCTTCAGACCGCCAGACGGATGCCACTGAACTGCCACCGCGCTGCGGGTTGAAAGAAGTTTCGGTAAGTTGCGCGCACATGATCTGCAGGCGTCACGCACGATCCGCCGCGCAGAACCATCTGCGCCGACATGAACTTTCCGTTGTATTCGCCCAGCGTGCCCGGAAGCGGTTTGTAGCCCGGGTAGCCTGTATAAGCACTGGCGGTCCATTCCCAGCAATCTCCAAACAGCTGGTCAACCCCCTCTTGGTTTGCCGGATCCGGATGCAGCATTCCCGTGTCCAACAGATTCCCGCTCCGCGGCTCACGGCTGGCAACACATTCCCATTCAGCCTCGCCTGGCAGCCGGCATCCGCGCCAGCGTGCGAAAGCGTCGGCTTCGAAGAAGCTGACATGGCACACGGGCGTGTCCAGAAGTTCGGAAAGCCCCTGCCATCCCCGAAGCGTGAAGACACGCCATCCGGCCTGGTCGCCGGAGTCGCGCTCCCAGTAGAGTGGAGCCTCCCAGGCCGCCCGCCTGACCATATCCCACCCATCAGAGAGCCAGAGCCCCGGCCGCCCATAGCCATCATCGGACATGAACTCCAGATATTCGCGACACGTGACTTCGCGGTTGGCAATTTGAAACGGCTCCAAATATGCCTTGTGGCGCGGGGTCTCATTGTCGAAACAGAAATCCTGAGGGTCCTCCGCTTTCGCCTCATGACCGACTTCGATCATCCCGCCTTCAACACTGATCCATCTGAGGTTCGGGAACGGCCGTTCAACTCTCTTGGCGGGAGGTGCCTCCCGGTAAGAAGGGCGCAGCGGATTGGAAAAGAAAGCATGCTTGATATCCGTCAGCGCCAGTTCCTGATGTTGTTGCTCGTGATTCAGGCCCAGCAGAATACGCCGCGAGGCTTCCTCTTCCACCGGGCGAGCCAGCAGTCTTCCCATTTCCTCGTCAACGTATGCCCCAAACGCAACGATCTCCTCGAGGGAAGGTCGAGAAAAAGACCCACGAAGCTTCTTCTCCGGAATCTCCTCGTCGAGAGACAGGTAGTAACTGTTGAAGAGGCGACGGAACTCCTCGCGGTACGGCTTGTAGTCCACCAGAAATGGCCGCAGCACAAATGTCTCGAAGAACCAGGTGGTATGCGCCTGATGCCATTTCACGGGACTCGCCTCCGCGCACGACTGGACCATCTGATCCTCGGCGGACAAACCCGCCACGAGAGAACGCGTTACCGAGCGCACAGCTTTGTATTTCGCCTG
Source organism: uncultured Acidobacteriota bacterium (assembly GCA_963825195.1). GTDB lineage: Bacteria > Acidobacteriota > Terriglobia > Terriglobales > Acidobacteriaceae > Palsa-343. The sequence goes on along the minus strand of CAWGSD010000001.1, from coordinate 28,206 downwards.
AAGTGTCGACATGCCGCTTTCTTCGCCGGAGTTCTCCTGCGAACCCAGGCCCGATTCACGAGGACCGGCCAAACGACGAGCGTGGCCACCAGCCTCGCATAGCCGGAAGCAAATAGCTGGCCATAACACAACACCGGCCCCTCGCTCGATTCAGATGGCGTTCCGTTCGTTCTCCCGCAGGAACATAGCGCGGGTGAAGACCCTGACATATTTCGAGTCTTTGCTGACGAATGTGCGACCGATCTCCGCCACTGACAAATTTTCGTCTCGATGTTTGTCACCCCGGCCGATGAGAGACCGGTCAGACCCGGCGCGCCAGGCTCTCAAGAGCATCCCGGGAGCCGGCCGGCCGGACGATCTGAAGCTTCCGCATTTTATAGAGAAGAGATGTGCGCTTCATGCCCAATCGCTCAGCGGCTCCGTTCCGTCCACCGACGATCCAGTCGCTGGCTTCGAGCGCGCGGACGATGTGATCTCGCTCCATCTCGCGGAGATCCGTCATGTGCAGACTGGTTTCCGCCGGAGCGCTGAAGGTCTCCAGTTCGGAGATGGGCGCCCGCAGGACCGTATGAGGAGACAGAATCGTCGCCCGCTCGATAAAGTTCTGCAGCTCGCGAACGTTCCCCGGCCAGCGATATCTGACCAGGCCCTCCATTGTTTCCGCAGGGATGGTGTCGATCCTCTTGTTCATTCTCCGCGCGTAAAGCTCTGTGAAGTGCCACACCAGTTTCGGAATATCCTCGGTTCTTTGCCGCAGCGCGGGAACATTGATCGGAAATACCTTCAGCCGATAGTAAAGATCTTCTCGAAAGGTCGTTTGCTTCACCATGGAGACAAGGTCGCGGTGAGTCGCCGCGATGAGCCGGACGTCCACTTTATGCGTGCGATTGCTGCCGAGCCGCTCGAACTCCTGCTCCTGCAGGACCCTGAGCAGTTTCGCCTGCAGCTCCAGAGGGATATCGCCGACCTCATCCAGGAAAAGCGTGCCCTTATCCGCGAGCTCAAAGCGTCCCGTCTTCTGCGCAATCGCTCCGGTGAATGCCCCCTTCTCATGCCCGAACAATTCGCTTTCGAGCAGCCCTAGCGGAATGGCGGCGCAATTCAGCTTCACAAAGGCCTTGTCCCGGCGGCGGCTTAAATTGTGAATGGCGCGCGCAATGAGTTCCTTGCCGGTGCCCGTCTCGCCCATGATCAGCACGCTCGAATCCGTGGGCGCCACGACCGAGACCAGCCCCAGCGCGGTCTTCAGCGCCGGACTTTCCCCAACGATCTCTCCAAAATCAGCACGAATCTCCTCCTCGAGATAAAGTCTTCGCCTGGTTTCGCTGGCCCGATCCTCCATGGCCTTCTCAAAATCCACGGCATTCTCAACGGCAATGGCCACTTCTCGTGACACCTGCTCGAGAAAGGCGAATTCGTCCTCGGAAAAAGCCCTTTCCGAGCGGCTAAACGCTGCTAATACCCCAACGACACCTTTGCGCCCCATGAGCGGAAACTCACAGCCCGACTTCAACCCCTCCGCCTTCACCTGTTCGAAAAAAGGCTTTCCTTCCCGACTGCCGAAGGTATCCGGATCATCGCTGAGGTCTTCGAGCCGATGGATATATTGATTTCTCCGGGTCAGGAAAGCTTTGCCGCAGCTCGATCCTCTGAGCGGAACGATCGTACCGTCGGTGATGGCGCCCCGGCTGTCGGGGTTGTAGAGAATGGTCACCCGCAGTTGTGAGCTGCCTCCGTTGGGCAGCAGCAGCGTCAGAAAATCGCATCGCGTCACCCGCAGCAGATCCGTGGACAGCGTCTCCACCAGATGAGGCAGATCTAACTTGGATGTCATGCTGTTGGTGATTTCCAGAAGCAGACGAAACCGGTCACGTTCCAGCCTCAGCTTCTTTTCGTTCAGATGCCTCTCAATGGCGATGGCTGCAATCTGGCTGGCGTTCTCGATCAGCGCCCGATCTGTGGGCCCCGGGCTGCGCGCTTCACGATAATGGATGGCGAAGGTTCCGAGTACCTTGCCCTCGCTCGTAAACAATGGCCGCGACCACACGGCACGAATTCCAAACGGCAGGAGCAGGTGGCGATAATGATCCCACACGGGATCGCTGAGAATGTCGGTCACGTACACTGGCTCCCGGCGATAGATGGCCGCGCCGCACGATCCGCCCTTTGGACCGATCAGCATTGATCCCACGTGAGCGCTGAATCCGGGAAGACCAGGGGCCGCGGCGCAGCGGAGTTGCTTGCCCTCCTCGTCAGGGAGCCAGATGGTGCACAGCATGCCGTCGCCGCTGGATTCCACCAATCTCGCAATGACTGTTAACACTTCAGACAAAGGAGATCCGGTAACAATTAATTGAAGAATGCTCAGTATGGATTGAGCTTCCATGAATACCTCGTCCAGGCGGGATCGGCTTGAACCCGTAGAACCTTGCGCCGGATCTTGTCATCGGGAGCTTCCCGCATCGGAGAAAAATGCCCGGCCGGCCAAAAAGGCGAACGATGCCAATCCAGGTGATGCTAGAAGGCTTTCGATGGACTCGGGACTACGAAGATCGCCGTCTGCTGCAACGACAATGTGCACTGCAGGATCCGCCATAGCGGCGATTTCCTGCAGTGGGATGATCATAAACGGGAAAAAACGGAATTTCTATGAGCTCCGGCTCGGGGCGCCGGGCCTCGCGCAGCCACGGACCAGGGGAGCTGGCGAAGCCTGTAACTGCTTTTTCATCCGAAATCAACCTCGGTTTCAATATTTTGAAACAATTCGGCGTCTAGTTTATAGAGCGTAAACATTTTTCGGGCGCTCAAGCTCCACCGCGCTGCACGGCGCATTTGCCTATCACATCAATCGGCAAAATTGTGCTGCCGTCGCTCTGCTCCTTTGATCATCATGGACCTTCCTGAGGGGAAGCGGATCGTGATAACGCATGTCGGTGACTGCATGATCTGCCGGCTTCGGCACGCGTTGGACATTGCTTCAGAATTTAAATTGCAGGCGGGTGAATCGTGAAAGTTCTGGTCATCGAAGATGAGGCCAAGACCGCAAAGTTCCTGAAGAAGGGACTTGGGGAAGCTGGTTTCGTTGTTGATGTTGCCGAAGACGGATTGGACGGACTGCACCTTGCGCAGGAATTGCAATTCGATCTCATCATTCTCGACGTGATGCTGCCGGGGCTGGATGGCTGGCAGATTATCACTCGCCTGCGTCAGCAGGGACGCCGCGGCTTGGTGCTCTTTCTCACCGCTCGCGACGCCGTTCACGAGCGAGTGCGAGGTTTCGAACTGGGCGCGGACGACTATCTCGTGAAGCCTTTCGCTTTTTCCGAATTGCTGGCACGCGTGCGCTCGTTGCTGCGCCGCGGCCCTCCGCGCGTTCAGGAGACGCTTTGCCTTGCCGATCTTGAAATCGATCTGTTGCGCCAGCGTGCCACGCGCGCCGGTCAGCGTCTGGATCTGACTTCCAAGGAGTTCCTTCTTTTGTCCCTGCTGGCCCGCCGCACCGGTGAGGTCCTGTCGCGAACCCAGATTGCGGAAGCCGTCTGGGACATGAACTTCAACAGCGACACGAATGTCGTCGACGTCAATGTGCGGAGGCTGCGCAGTAAGGTGGACGATCCTTTTCCGGCTAAACTGATCCATACCGTTCGCGGTGCGGGCTATGTCCTGGAATCCGGGCAGTAAGCTCGCGCCGATCTCACGTCTGTGGGGAACTCTGGCTTTCCGGCTAACAGCCGGCTACGCACTGGCCGGGCTGTGTCTGGTGTCGTTTGCCATCGTCAGCCTTTACGTGGTGCTGGTGAACGAGCTGGAGAAGAGCACCGATCTGTTTCTCGCAGACAAGGTGAACGTCCTGCGCACCATGTTGCGGGAAAGACCCGACGACTGGGACGCGCTGCGCGAAGAAATTGAACTGGAAACCGCCGCACGGCGATATGAGCAGTTCTATATCCGTCTCCTGGATGAGGGAAACAAACAGCTGCTGATAACGCCGGGGATGGCGGATCAACTGGACCTGCCCAAATTAGCCAGTCAACTGAAAGGCCGCGCCGGCCGCACAATGCGGCTCACGGGGCGGCTCGGCCATCCATTTCGCGTGATCCGGATATCGGTGCCGGTCGGCTCTTCTACCGCTCGCAGGGACACACTTCTGATTGCAATCGATGTTTCTCAAAAAGAGGCGTTGCTGGCGCGCTATCGGCTTTGGTTCTGGGCGATTCTTCTGACCACCGTCGTCATTTTTCCGGTGATCGGATACCGGATTGCCCTGCAGGGCATCCGGCCGGTCGAGGAAATGGCGACTACCGCGCGCCACATCAGCTCGACGAACCTGCAGGAGCGCATTCTTCCCGAGGGATACCCGTTCGAACTGGCCTCTCTGGCGAGGACATTCAACGAAATGCTGGATCGCCTGCAGGAATCCTTTGACCGGATCTCAAGATTCTCGGCGGACATAGCACATGACCTGCGCACGCCAGTAAATAATATTCGCGGCGAGGCAGAAGTTGTCCTGGCGCGCCCACGGAGCGCGAGAGAATATCGCGATGTCATCGAGTCCTGCCTCGAAGAGGCGGTGAGACTATCGGATCTCATCGGCGACCTCCTGTTCCTGTCACGTGCAGAGAGTCCGTTGGGCCATTTGCGTCGCGAACCCGTGGATGTAACCGAATTGCTGGGCGGGGTGCGGGAATATTACGAAGCCTCGGCGGCGGATGGTGGTGTCTCGCTTACGACTACGAACGCTGACGAACCGGTCATTGCCGAGCTTGACCGCGCCCTCCTGCAGCGGGCCGTGGGTAACCTCGTTTCCAATGCCCTGGCGCATACCCCGCCCGGCGGGGCCATCGTGTTGCGGACAAAGTCCGATGCCTCCACGGTGCGCATCGAGGTCTCTGATACCGGCGCCGGCATTCCCGCGGAAGCCCTGCCGAGGGTTTTCGATCGCTTCTTCCGGGTCGACTCCTCTCGTTCCAAAGTCTCCGGCGGCACGGGTTTGGGGCTGGCCATCGTGCAGAGCATCGCGCTGCTTCACGGCGGTCACGCGGAGATCTGGAGCCAGCTCGGACAGGGCACCCGGGTCACTCTCCACATTCCGGTCTCGTGTACCCGATAACCAAACTACAATCCCATGCCATGCTGGTGTCTGCCTCACCACTTGCGTTGCAGGATGACGATTAATCGCCGCCGCAACCCAATCCCGGGCCGGCTGGCCTCAGGGCTGCGGAGTTTACCGGAGATAAATGAGTGTCTGCCTGTCTGCGTCGTCCGCGCGCTCGCGAATTCTCTGGAGCGCCCCGCCGCCTTCGATCAGGGTCCACGTCTCTTTCGACCGGATGATCCGGCCGTCTTCATGTTCCTCGATCCTATAAAGACGAGGCTTGAGTCCCTCCAAACAACTGACGTGTGAAATTCGTCTCCATCGGCCCCTGTCGATATGGAGACTTCTCCGTCGGTTGTGTAATTTTGCTCCGCGTGGCGGGGGCTCTGCTCACCACGTGAGATCGATGTTTCGACCGCAAGTTTGGAATCGTGATGTTCGATATGCAGGATTACGTCACCGTTGCGTTTCGGCTGGCAGCGATCGTTGGCCTGCTTCCACAGACCCGAGAAATCCGGTGTCTGGGCGTACACCGCAGCCCCCGCCGCGAAGAGCACGAGGAGGGCGATCGAAACCTGCACCGGGTAATGAATCGATCCTTTTTGCCTTCTCATCCGAAATTCACGCAGATCCCTGAGGCGGCAAATCCCGCCGCCCCGCAGATCGTTGGCCGAATCAGAACTCGAACCGCAGCGCAAACTGTATCTCGCGCGGAGTTCCGGATCCCACCGGCGTTACCGGCGATACCGCCGTGTTCACCGTAGTGATGATGCTGCCGAACCCCGTGGTGTTCGACGGGTTGAAAGTTGACTGCGGCTGACCGAACTGCGGGTGATTGAAGATGTTGTAAAACTCCGAGCGGAACTCCAGCCGCCCGCGCTCCGGCAACGGGAATGTCTTGTCGGCGGCGAGATCGATCTGCCAGGTGCCCGGTCCGCGAACCAGGTCGCGCGGCGCGGTGCCGAATTCTCCGACCGGATTGGCAAAGGCCGCTGGATTGATCCACTCCGCTACCGTTCTGCCTCCCGGCGGCGTAAGCGATACGCCCTTCACCAGGTCAGGACGCTCCGTGCCGGAGGCCCCATCCGGCGCGGTGTAGCTGCTGGGCATCAGCACATTCACCGGGAAGCCGGTGCGAGCCAGGGCGGTCGTGGTCATCTCCCAGCCGCCGGCGATGGTGTTCGCAATGCCGTGCTGATTCAGCATAGGCTTACCCAGGCCGAACGGCAGCTGATAGACCGCGTTGCCATTGACCACATGCGTGGCGTCCCAGGCGCCGCTGGCGCGATCGCAGGCCAGGCACAACGGATTCTGCGGCGACAGTTCGTCGCCATCGCCGCTGCCGTTGGACCCGTTGTCGATCTCGTGCGACCACATGTAATTGGCCGTCACCAGGAGGCCGCGCGAGAACGAACGCCGCATTGCCACGGAGAGACCGTTGTACGAACTCATGCCGACTGAGCCGCGCCAGCCAATGGCAGGAGCAAAGGCCGGATATTGCACAACCCCCGTAGCCGGATCGATCAGGTTCACAACGTTGGTTTCCAGCAGATGCACGCCGTGGCTTCCCAGGTAAGAAATGGTGCTCACGAAGTTCGCCGGCAGCTCCCGCTGCGCTGAGAAACTCCACTGCTCAACATACGTGTCTTTGCGGTCTCGTTGTTCGGCATTCGGTGAGATGGTTCCGGAGCCGAATACGACCGGCCAGGAAAGCGGTGACGTCGAACTGCCTGTCGCCGAATAGGACGGCACTTCGTTTTTGGCGGGCAGATTCTGATCGTCCAGCTGTCCGTCTTCGTGGTACATGCCGAATCCGCCCCGAAACACCGTCTGGCCGCCCTTCCACGGCGTCCAGGCGAAGGCCACACGGGGATCGATATCGCCGTAATTCTGCTGGCCGAAACTAGCGCCCACGCCGCAGAATCCCTGCGGCCCGCAGGTGGCAAAGTCGAAGGGGTTGGCCTTCCCGTGCGCCTCGTGAAGAGATCGAAGATGGTGTAGCGCACGCCCAGATTCAGGATCAGACCGGGCCGCCACTTGTACTCGTCCTGCGCGTAGACGAAGTAATCGTTCTTGCGCAAATCGTTGACCGGCAAGGCGCCTGTCAGGCTGGCTTTCGTCACTGCATTCTCTGCGAGATCCTCCACCGTGGAGAACGTTATCTTTCCGTGTTGCCCGTAGTTCTGGTTCATTTGAATGCGGCGGAACTCCACTCCGGCTTTGAAGGTATGCCGGTCATGAGCCCAGGTCAGGTTGTCGAGCCCCGAAAACGAGTTGCCCACGTAGATGCTGGCGTAGTTGTAGTTCTCAGTGACAAATCCCGGCCCGGGCCCCGTCGAAATCGCAATCTGATAAACAATCCCGGAGTCACTGTAGTTGTACTGATTGTCGGTGGAGCGATTGAAGCCGGCCTCGACCTCGTTCACGAGGTGGGGATTGAAGACGTGCAGCAACTCCAGCGCGCCATTGACCGGCGCGGAGACCTTCTGCTGCAGGTCGGTCGCGGCAGCCGAAAGCGGCTGCGTATCGACTGATCGGTCGTAGTTGAAGCGCATAAAGCCCGTTGTCTTCTCTGAGAAGTGCTGGTCGAGGCGCAGCATCGCCGAGCCCTCGTTGACCACCTGCGTGCATTCGCAGGTCAGCAGGTCATAGTCCATGTAGTACGGGTCGCCCGGGTCGGTGGCTGGCGTCCAGGGCGTCAGAATTCTTTTTGGACCGGCTCCGGGGAATCCGTTGATGATCGCATACACGGGCGAGGTGCTCGGAACCGTTGCTTTGAGCGACTGGCTCGGCACGTCGCCGCTCACCGGATAGCCCCAGTTCTGCCGATAGGCTTCGGAAGCGAGGAAGAAAAACGTCTTGTCGCGCACGATGGGGCCGCCCAGCGATCCGCCGAACTGATTCAGGCGAAGCGGCTGCTGCGCTTCACCGTTGGAGGCCCAGGCCGGCAGCGGCGCGTCAAAGATATCGTTGCGCAAGTACTCGAAGAGCCGTCCGTGAAAGCGGTTGGTGCCCGAGGGCGAGGTAACGTCCAATTGGGCGCCGCCGGTCGCGCCTTCCTCGGCGGTTGCCATCAGCGAATCGACGCGGAACTCCGCGATCGCGTCCAGCGGAATGGCGAGCCGCACCCACTGGCGCTGTGTCTGATTCACGATGTTGGTGGCATCCACGCCGTCGTAGGTAAAGTTGCTGTCGTCGAGGCCGCGTCCGGCAAAGCGAACCGTCCGCTGGTTGCTGCCGCCGGTGTCAATGGCGCCGGGGACGAAGGCCGTCAGCGAGGACCAGTCGCGGCCGTTGAGCGGCAATTCATCCGCCTGCTCTCTCTCGATCAGGCCGGTCACCGCGCTGGTGTTGTGGTCCATCAGCGCCGAAGCGGGCGTAACTTCCACGCGCTCCTCGCCGCCCGCGACCTGCAGCGTCGCATCGAGGGTGCGCGTCCTGCCGATGACCTGCTCCACATCGACAAACTCGAGCTTCGTGAAGCCCTGGTGCTCGAAGGTGACGGTGTAAATGCCCACCGGCAACTCGGGAATGCTGTAGCTGCCGCTGGCGTCCGAAACGGTCTCACGGCGCAGTCCGGTCGCGTCTTCGACCGCGGTGACATGCGTCTGCGGCAGAACGCGGCCGGAGGAGTCGGTGACCGTGCCATTCAATCCCGCGCGATCCACCTGGGTAAAACCCGGAATCGGGAGGCAAGAGAACAGCAACGCGGCAATGCCGCACAAATATGTCGAACGAAAGCAATGAATCAGGCGCATTCTGGCCTCGCAAAAAAATTTGTACTCGATGGCAGCGAAAGGCCAGGCCACGATCGCCTGCCCGCAGTCTGATTAAGAATCAATTCAATGATTTGGTCAAATGGTGAGACAGCCAGAGATCGAACGCACAGGTGGATTGCAACATCCAGACGACCCTGGCTGCGCGTCTCCGGTCTGCCCGCGTCACGAAACTGGATCGGGTCCCGGCAACATTCGCCCACATACAAAAGACTGCATTAGCACTGTGGGCATTTACTTTGGTGGTTCGTTTCAGGTAATGAGCGGAAGAAGGACTTACCAAGCGGTATCCATACTCCGCCGCCAACGTTAACCGTCCTCGATAGTGAGATGAATTCTCCGTGAATGACAGGGCAGCCGAAGAGCACATACGGTCCTCGTCATCCAAATATCGCTGTAAGCGAGTTTCGCTGGAGAATTCCCTGCTGTAGGCGCTGTTTGCTTCCCCAGGGCCGAAATGCGGGCCGAGAGCCTGCCCTGAGCAAAGCGAGCGACCATCCGCGCAGCCGATATCGACTGCCAGCAGACGCTATGATCATCTCCTGATGAGAATTGCGCGCTTTACGCTGATTGTGGTCCTCATGCTTGCAGGGGTAATGGGATACGGACAGGGCACGGTTCCGACCTTCCGGTACAACGCGGGCCAGGACACGATAAGGCTGCCGGGACGAGATCCGGCCCAGGGCGGGACCACAGTGATTCCGACCGTACTGGTTCCGGTGCGCCTTCAGTTCGACGCGAGGCAGGTCGCAGGCAAGCCGTTGAGTCTCGATGCCGCCGGGGATGTTCCGCAGGTGCTGCGTTCGCCGGTGTTCTCGAGGGTGGCCTTCAGAGCAGAGGAGCCGGCGCAGTATGTCGATGCTATGGTTCGCGCTACCGTGGGAAATCCGACGGGATGGCACACGCTGCTGGGACAACCGGAGGTGCGGGCGGTCACGGTGGAGGTTCCGGTGGGGTATGGCTACGTGCTTACCTCGAAGCGCACCGGAACCTTGCTGGCGATGGCGGATGCGGAGTACGTGCAGCGGGCGATCTTTCAGAAAATCCCGCACGAGGATGGGAAACTGGTGATCGCGGTGACGCGGAACACCGCCTGGTACACCTATGGCGACGCGACGGTCTGCTGCTCGTGGGGCACGCACGGCGTGGACAACACTACGGGAAACTCGTTTGTGCTGGCGTCGTACCTGGGCGCCACTCCGCCGCTGGTGGAAGAGCGCGACGTACAGCCGCTGACCGAGCAACTGGCAGAGTGGGTAAATGATCCTCTGCACGACCCGTTGTTTCATCTGGAGTACGGGCGGCGGCTGCCCGCGGCAGAAAACGTGGTGCCGGCATGGATCTGGCCGACCGTGGCGGGCGCCGAGCGTAAGGGATGCGGTGGAGACAGTCCGGCCACGCGCTACACCCTCGAAGATCCGCTGAATACGAATGACCGCAGCGATCTGCAGGCTGGACCGGCATGGATGGTGCATGCAGGCGGAATGACATGGCATGTGGCGGATGTGGCCCTGATGGGCTGGTACACCGGCGCGAAGGGGCCTTACAGCTTTCCCGATGGGCAGATGTTGCAGGCGGCGGCGGCTCCGTGCCCTGCGCGTCATCATCGGGAGAAGACGAATGAGCCAACGCCTCCGCCAGCGGTCGCGGCCGTTCCATCGCCCGGAGAGAAGAACGGGCATGAGCTGATCGGGTACTGGACCGGGGACGGGCCGGATGGAACCATCCTTCGGCTACGCGATGTGTCGCCGCAGTGGGATGTAATCATTGTGGCGTTTGCCAATGTGAATCATCAGGCGTCGGAGGGCACGCTGAAGCTGGACGTTCGCCAAGGACTGGATCTGATGCAGATGAAGGAGGATGTTGCCTGGCTGAAGAACCGCGGGAAGAAGGTGCTGATCTCGCTGGGCGGCGGCGGGGAGTATTTTACTCTGACGCAGACTGCCAGCATCACCACCTTCGTGAACTCCGTGACACAGATCGTGACGGAGTACGGCTTTGACGGCATCGATCTGGATTTCGAGAGCCCGTCGCTCGTGCTGGATGCGGGAGACACGGATTTCCGGCATCCGAAGACCGCTTCGGTGGTGAATCTGATTGCGGCGCTGCACGAGCTGCGGCAGCACTTCGGGCCGGATTTCATGCTGACGCTGGTACCGGAAGGCACGCAGATTCCTGCAGGGTATCCGAGTTACGGCGGCCAGTTTGGGACGTATCTGCCGCTGCTGTGGGGAGTGCGGGACATCCTGTCCTTCGTGGACGTGCAGGACTACAACACGCCGCCGCTCCAGGGACTGGATGGGGAGGTCTATCAGCTGGGTTCAGTGAATTACGACGCGGCGATGACGGAACTGCTGCTGCATGGGTTTCCAGTGGGTGGACGAGATTTCTTCCCACCCGTGCCTGCTGAAAAGGTGGCCGTGGGATTTCTGGTGGGCACTGCCACGCCGCCGCTGGTGAGCGGCGCGATGCAGTATCTGATCACCGGAAACGCCCCGGCAGGAGTGACCTACCGGCTGCGCCGCCCGGGCGGATATTCGGGGCTGATCGGCGCGATGTTCTGGACGATTGACGGCGATCGGGACGAGAACTACGACTTTTCCAACCTGGTGGGGCCGCAGCTGCACGGATATACGAGCGTGCGGGACCCAAAGCGATCAAGCGGAAGATGACAGACGCTCTTATGACAGAGAGACATACACCGCATCGAATACGTGGGCGGGTCGCTCACTGCCGATTTTCGCGCCCTTTTGGATCGCGCGGTTCTTTGGCAATCCGATAGAGCAGGTATGCCACGACAGCAATATTGATCGCGAGCACCACGATCTTGATCGGGGTTGGATGGCGGTAGATCTCGTAAACCTCCAGTGGCACCAACGAAGATGTAATGATGACAGTGAACCACTCGGCCCAACGTTGCAAAAGCCACAACCCAATGCCTTCCGTCAGGAACAGAGCTGCATAGATAAAACTGCCCAGTCCAAGCTCCTTGATTCTGTTTGGAGACAGGCGAGTAACCTTCTGAATTACGTGATTGACATAGCGGCTGCCCGGATCCAGGCCGAGCATCGCGATCCAGTGGTCCAGCTCACGTGCCACGTCCATGTGAATCAGCTTCAGAATGCCGACGCCGGCTACGATCAGGAAAGACGCCTTCAGCAGCTTGAATATTGCGACCAGTCGAATCAGTCCGTTTTGGGAAGAATTCATGTGAGGCGCCGATCTTCACAACTGTTTGCCGATGGGAAAGAGATACGTTACGGCTCAGCAGCAGTTGCCTGCGGAAAACAAGGAAAACAATCTGATGCCGGTTAGCAGGCAGAACCCGGCCGGAATCCTTCAGTCGCCGCGTAATCTTAGTGTTGTCGCCGGCCTGCGGAGGCATGCTGTCCTTTCCTCCGGTTGACGTGGACTTACCCGTCCGGTCGAGCGCTACGGCACCGGGTTGTTTCGCAGCTTTGACTCGCAGGTTGTCAGAACCTGCCCGCCCGCCAGGTGAACCCTGTAGTATCCGAAATTGCGAAGAACCATTCTGCTGCGATATCTTTCGCTTTTTAAGCTGCCTTGTCCTCGTTGTCAAGGATTCAGAGCCGCCAGCGCCCGGCGAGGTTTAAGCCGTGGCTCTTCCGGGATGCTGAGGCGATGCCGGCTTCTCAGTACGGATCGGGCTGAGCGCACGAACAGAAGTAGGAGGATGCGCCATCGGCATCCAGACTTCAGGTGCTGTCGGCACGGTATGAATTCAGCCAGATTCCGGTCAAGATCTGTTCCCGATGAAGGAGTGAAGTACTAATTGCCGGAAAGAGCGTGCACCTTCGTCCCTGTCGGTCCGCGCGTGCCACAACATGGCAATATCCAGTTTCGGCAACTCAAACTCGGCTTCAACGACCTTCAGCGGAAGCATTTTGGAAAAGACCTCGGCGGTTCGGCGCGGGATGACCGCAATGTAATCCGTGTGCGCTGCAGCGTTCGCGGCAGCGGTGAAGTTGGGAACCGAAAGAGCAACTTCGCGTCGTAAACCCTGGCGCGTCCAGGACGCTTCCGCGATGCGATGACCTGTCCCGGGGCGGCCCTGAGCAATTTCGATATCAATGTGTTTCAGTGCATTGAACAGTTCACGCGGCATCCGGCGCCCCTTTACCTGAGTGTGGTCTTTCTTCGCCACCACGGCACCATACTCCGTGCAGAGATGTTCAGAATGAAGAGGGGACTTTACGGGAACGGCGGGCCCGAGCGCGATGTCGATCTTGCCCGTCGCCAGCCCATCGCTGCTCAGCAGAAAGTCGGGGCTCACAACCCGCAGAAATGCGTGTGGCATTTGGTGTGAAATGCGTGCAGCAATTCGCGGGACATCGCAGACCTGCTGACTGTCGGCCGCAGCGAGAGTGAATGTCCTGTTGGTTTCGCCAGGATCGAAACGACTGGTTCGCTGAACGACGTCTTTCAGACAGTTCAGCCCGGCCGAAACCATCGGCGCCAGAAGTTCCGCGCGCGGCGTAAGCGCCAGGCCACGACCGTTCCGCACGACCAGCGGATCAGACAGCAGTTCGCGCAGCCGCGTCAGGGAATTGCTGACTGCCGATTGCGTTACATGGAGCTGCTTTGCCGCGCCTGTCACGCTTCGTTCGGAGAGAACCGCGTCGAGCACGGAAAAGAGGTTAAGATCCATCTCTGACAGATTCATGGCAGTGATATATATCATCACAATTCATCATTTGCAATGACACCATATTCAAGCAAGAATGCGTTCATATTCTGCGATCGCGACAGGTGCGAGGCGGGTGCTCAACGAATGAGGTTGCTGCAGCTGGCAAACCTCAGAGTTGAAGATTGGAGATGCGAATGACGATCGTGCACACAATAGCGCGAAATAAAGGATTGCTCGGCGACAGAGCGGTTCAGGTTGGCAAGTGGATTTCCCTGGGGACAATTGCAGGCCCGGTCCTGTTCATGATTGCGTGGGTTGCTCTTGGCGTACTGCAACCAGAAACGAAAGGTGAGTACGGGGTGATCGGTGGTTTCTCCGGAGCAGTGACCAATCCGATCAGCGCCTTGGGCGTGGGCCCCCATGCCGGCTTGTTCAACTGCGCTTTTATCCTATGTGGGCTCGTAACCTTGATTGGCGTGCTCGGAGCGCTCGAAATCAATCGATGCGGCCCCCGGACTGCGATATCCACGTGGTGTGCGGTATTGCTCGCTCTTTCTCCGCTGGGCCTCCTGCTGGCGGGCATCTTCACCCTGGCGACGTCTCTCTTGATGCACAACGTTGCGGCGTTTCTTGTGTTCGTCGTGCCCGTTGCTGCCTTTCCTGTTGGCGCGCTCTATTTGCGGAGCATGTCGGGCTGGCATCGATTGGGCAACGGCCTCCTTTCGGCTGCTCCTCTGACGTTGGTACTTCTTGTCCTCTTTGTCGCGAGTTTCCATCTTTCGGCAGTTGTCTCGGGGAGGGGAGTGGCAGGCCTGACAGAGCGGCTGCTGCTTTGTGAAATCCATGCATGGTACGCGGCCCTGGGTTGGCGCGGATTCCGTGGATGAGCAGTGTTCCTGCTCCAGTCGATGCGGCTTCAGTCCAGACGCGATGCACCGCATCCTTGCGGACCCCGAGCGCCGCAGCGAGTTTGCGGTAACTCGGGGAGCTGAGGCAGAATTTGTGGAGCAACACTTCTGGGCGCGCGGCTACTTCGTTTTCACAGTGGGCGGGATGAGAAAGCTATTCAGGAGTACATCCGGAATCGGGAGCGGGAAGACGAGCGCCTGGACCAAGATCAAACCTGTGGTGCTGAAGGCCACCCTTCAGGCGGCGCAGCCAGTCGCGGCCGCGTTAGCGACTCCGACTGGCTGTTTCGAGCGGCTCACATCGTCCCCGGCCCTGCCGCGGGATATTTAGCCCTCACCCTCGAAGGCAAACAGCACTCTGTTGCCGAGAGACAAGTGACGGTTTACGAGAAAACTATCTCGCTTTCCCCGATATCTTTTCTTGACATTCCCGTCGCCGTAAACGAGAATTTCCAGGCATGGCTCTGTAGCGAACCCAGGGCCGATTCTCGTAGCGGGAGAGGTTGAATCGATGTTGATTCCCGGGAGGTTTTTACCTGCGTACTCCCCTCCTCCGACATTCGTGCAGTCTGGCAATCCGTAGACGTTGCGCACCCAGAACCAACAAGCCATACCTGTATTCATCCCGACCCGCCCCTGCGGTGAAGCTGATCGGCAAGGTCACCAGGTGCATCACGGATGAAAGCAGTGTGGCCATGCAAAGGCACGCCTCTTTGCTGAAGCGGCCGCCGTTTCTGAAACAGAGCAAATTTTCTGTTCGATGGAGAGGCAGGATGGTTACCAGGCGCGAGTTCCTCGACACACTTGCACACGGGGCAGCCGGTTTGGCTATTACTTCCACTGCTAAGAGCTACGGTCAGATCATGGGCTCCAATGATCGCCTCAATTTTGCGATCATTGGCGTGCGTTGGCGCGGCTATGCGCATCTGGCCGGGCTCAAGGCAAACAAGGATACCGCCCGCGTCTCTCATGCATGCGATGTGGATAGCAATATCCTGGCTAAGTTCCTGGGCATCGCGCAGCAGCAGTTGGGCTACACGCCCACCGGCGACCGGGACTTCCGCAATGTCCTCCAGCAAAAGGATGTGGATGCCGTCGCCATCGCCACACCCGACCACTGGCATGCTCCAATGGCGATTGCTGCCTTGCAGGCGGGCAAGCACGTCTATCTTGAAAAGCCCTGTTCCCACAATCCCGCTGAAGGCGCTCTGCTGGTGGAAGCCCAGCGGAAGTACCAAAAGTACGTGCAGCAGGGCACGCAGGAGCGCTCCAGCACGCACACCATGGAAGCCGTTGACAAGATACACAACGGCCTGATCGGGAAACCCTACTTCGTCCGAGTCTGGTACTCCAATACCAGAAAAGGCATCGGCTTCGGAAAAGAAGTTCCGGTGCCGTCGAACCTCGACTGGGACCTTTGGCAGGGGCCGGCGCCGCGGCGGCCCTATAAGGACAATATCCATCCGTACAATTGGCGCTGGTTCAGGCACTGGGGCACCGGCGAAGCCGGGAACAACGGCACGCACGATGTCGATCTTGCGCGCTGGGCGCTGGGCGTGGACTATCCCAAAAGCGTGGTGGCGAGGGGCGGAAGATATCAGCTGAAGGACGATCAGCAGTTTTATGACACTCTGGCGGTCGACTTCGACTACGGCGATCAGGTGATTTCGTGGGAGTGCAGATCCTGTAACGGGATGAAGTACCTCGATCGCGAGACGGGGCTGATTGTTATGGGAACCACGGGTTCGCTGCTTATCTACGGCGATGGCGGCGACGGGTATGAGGTTTTCGACCTGAAGGGAAACCGCACAGGCGTGTTCAAACTGGATGACTCGATCCCCTTCTTCAACAAGCTCGACGGCGACATAGCGACGGATGCTCACTTTGCCAACCTCATCGCGGCGATCCGCAGCGGAGAAAAGCTTCACGCGCCTATCTCCGAAGGCAACAAGGCCGTGACCATGATGCAACTCACCAACATCTCCTGGGAGCTGAACCGTGAGCTGCGGGTCAGTCAGGATGACGGAAAGATTCAGAATGATCCGGAAGCGATGAAACTATGGACCCGTGCGTACGAGAATGGCTGGGCTCCCCATCTCTGAGTCCTCGAATAAGAGCCGCGATGGTTATCGGCGGGTTATAACAACACTCAGAACTCGGGGCACAGGAAGAGGATCGGACCATGTTAGATCGTCGTCAGTTTGTAAAGACCGTCGGGCTCGGCGCTATGGCAAGCGCAGGCATAGCGGCGGTCGGGCCGCAGAATGCAGTCGCCGCCCAGGCGGAAGACAATACGGACAAATCGAAACATGCAAGACTATTGCCGGGGTGCTGTGCCTACTCGTACGATAAAGATCTGCGGCATGGCACAATGACGCTGGAAGATTTCATCCTCAAGGCGGTTGAGTTTGAGATCGTCTCCGTCGACATGACCGCGTATTACTTCAAGTCCACGGACCCTGAGTATCTCCATAGCGTTCGCCATCTTGCCTACAAGCATGCAGTGGCCTTTTCGGGAGTGGCCTGCGGAGCAAGCATGGTACAGGGCACTGCTGCGAAGCGAAGCGACGCTCTCGACCAGATCAGGAAGTGGGTTGATGTTACCAATGAGCTCGGCGCTTCTCACCTGAGGATCTTCGCCGGCAAGCTGCCCGACGGCGTCAATATGAAGGATGCCATTAATTGGGTGGTCGAATCAATGAAGGTCGCCTGCGACTATTCCGGCAAGAAGGGCATAACTCTTGGCCTTGAAGATCACGAAGGCGTGACTCAGACCTCCGATGTGTGTCTTGAAATTATGCAGCGCGTCGATTCCCCGTATGCCGGCATCAACCTCGACATTACAAACTTCATCGCCACACCAACTCAGGACGCCTACGCGCAGATTGCCGCATGCCTGCCCTACGCAACCGGCAACATCCACATCCGTGATCACTTTTACGACCACAATCCGGTGGATATGGATCGCGTATGGCAGATGTTCGCACAGGCCGGACACCAGGGTTATGTCTCGGCGGAGTACGAAGTGAGCTTCTCTGACAGCCTGCCACCCTCCACCGGCGTTCCTAAATTGATTGAAACCATCAAGACGCTGTGCAGGAAGTACTCGAGCGTTTAACTGTAAATTCCCAAAATTCCACGAGAGTTGGTTTCGAAGTATACGGCCCGTCCATCTGGCGAAAGACACGTTTGTCGTTGCGCTGTGACGACGTCCGGCCCGACGACTGCACGATCAAATGGAACTTTACGAATGCGGGTAGTTGTCCGGAACTTTTCGTACTTTCTGAATCAGGTGTCGCTTGTCGGGGGGGTCCAGCGATGGTATTGGGGACGTGGCCTTTCTGATGAAAGACGTGGTTCTGCTCGCCGGGAGGCGTGGGGATCTTGACCGCGATATCGACTTCGATGACGCCGCTCTGGATGGGAGAGCCGTTGACGTAGGCGAAGATGTCGCTGTAAGCCTGCGTGGTAAAGACAGACCGCTTTGCGGCCGAGGTATTCGACGGATTCCGCCGTTCCGCCAGCAATGGAAAGGGCGTCGGTGTCAGTGAGCGGGAAGCTCTGCTGAGCAGGCGCGGCAGTACCAGGCGAGTTCTGGGTTTAGCGCACAGCGGTTCGACATCGGAATCCTCGGCGACGCTCCGTCAGGCATAGATGATGGAGTGCGGCTTAGTTGGCCGTGTAACCGGCAACTCGGCCTTTGGAGACTCGGGGTGGCGGCTGGCGAGTCGCAACGCGTCCCGGCCACGATTGGAACTTCCAATTATTCCAGCGGGCTACATGGGAAGAGGATTCCAGAGGTCCGAAGGTTACACACGTCGCAGGTTCTGGAGATTTGCTCTTTCCGTGCCTGCATGAACGACAACTTCGCCGATCATGTGGGCTACTGAGAACACAACGGCTGGTCGGCTCACCGGAAGTTATCCGCGCGCTTTCGCGGGAACATTCAATCAAAGTTGGGCGCGTGCGGCGCCGCACGCGCCTGACCTTCCGGCGCAGGTGACCCTGGTGCGGAAATTCTCAGCGGCCACGCGTGCTTCGGCCGGTTTTGTACGCGACAATGGCTTGTGCGAAAACTTCTGATTTTCGTTTTCTGTGTGGTTGTGGTGGCGGCCGGCGTCGTGATCTTTCGATCTTCAACTCCGATCCTGACGGTCGGTGCGGCGCCAGTGATTCTGGGGCAGGCGACGCCAGTCACGGTGCATGTGCGCGACACGCGCGGGTTGCGCTTGCTGCAGGCCTGGGTGGAGCAGAACGGGGTGCGCTATGCCGTGGCTCAGGCAGCCGATCCGAACCAGATGAAGGATGCTGACTGGAAGTTCACAGCCGGTGTGCACACCTCTCCGCAGCTAAAGGACGGGAAGGCTTTGCTGGTGGTGGAAGCCGTCTCCAGCGATGCGTTGCGGAGGGCCGCCCGGTGGCATGCCGAAGTGAACGTGGTGACGCGGCCGCCCAGCGTGATGGTGGACGCGGATCAGCATTATCTGTATCTCGGCATGGCCGACCTGGTGACCTTCGAGGTAGCCGGGAACTACACCGACGCCGGCGTGCGGGTGGGCAACGAGTCGTTTCGCGCGTGGCCCATGCCGGGCGGGAAGCCGGGGCTGTTTTCTCTGTTTGCCTTTGCGTGGAACATGACGCCGGACACAGTCCGGACCATAATTCGGCGGAAGCGGCGGTGAAGAAACTGACTGCGGCTGGCTTCAAGATGCAGAATCTCAGTGTTGTCGGCAAGGGATATCAAACTGACGAAAAGGTCGTCGGCTTCTACAACGAGGGTGACCGGATCAAGTTTTGGGGCACGCGGGGTGCATTCTGGGGCGGTCTCTGGGGCTTGTTCTTTGGCGGACTGTTCCTGACCATTCCTGTCGTGGGGCATGTCATTGTGCTCGGATATCTGGCCTCCATGGCGATCTATGGCATCGGGAATGCAATCGTGGTTGGCGGACTCAGCGCGCTCGGTGCAGCGCTCTACGGCATTGGTATCCCGAGAGACAGCGTGATCCAATACGAGACCGCTGTGAAAGCCGATAGCTTTTTGGTGATGGCACACGGCCCGGCAGAGGAAATCGCTCGCGCCAAGGCGATTCTCGGTTCGCTCAAGCCTTCACGCCTCGATGTGCATGCAGGTGCCAAAGCGGCACAGCCAACCGATGATCTCGTGCCTGCCACTGGTTAAATGGCGCAGCCAAGATCCCAAATGCTACACAACTTCGGTGAAAGGGCGAAGGCCAAGGGACAGGAGGAAGGGAACGTGGCCGGGAATGAGCTGAATGTGGCCTGGACCAAAGCCGACGCTGAGGAACACACGTTAGAGGCCGCGGAAGGCTGGGAGAACGCCAAGATCTCGTTGGAGGAAGGCATCCCACGACCTGAAGGAGCTTTGGGACAAAATGGATCCAATGACAAGTAGGCTTGTGCTGTTCAACCCACCCAGCAGCTTGTCCACCTCTGAGGAGCCAGCAACGACCTTGGCCAGCGGAGGTTAGATCATGCTCGCGACTGCTCCGTCGTCCGATGCAAGGAACAGGCTCGCCAAATCGGCAACAGCCGCAAAGGATGAAGTTACGAACGGCTTGGCAAGCGAAGAAGCGCGCCGGCGGTTGCAGAAGTTCGGCCCGAACGCGATGCCCGACACGGCGCTGCATCCGTTGCGCATGGCGATCGAAAAGTTCTGGGCGCCCGTTCCGTGGATGCTCGAGGCTGCGGTCGTACTCGAGCTGGCGCTCGGCAAGTATGTCGAGGCCGCGATCATCGCCGCTCTTCTGGTATTCAACGCCGCGCTCGGGCTGTTCCAGGAGAGCCGCGCCCAGGCGACCCTTGCCGCGCTGAAGTCGCGGCTGGCGCTGAACGCGTCCGTCCGCCGCGACGGCGCGTGGAAAACCATACTCGCGGCTGAGTTGGTGCCGGGCGACGTGGTGAAATCTGTCCCTCGGCGCGGTCGTCGCCGCGGATGTGAAACTCACCGCCGGCGAAGTCTTGCTCGACCAATCCATGCTCACGGGCGAATCCGTTCCGATCGAAGCCGGCGCCGGCGTCCAGACCTATGCCGGGGCGCTGGTCAGGCGCGGCGAGGCGGTGGCGGAGGTCACGGCCACGGGAGCACGCACCAAGTTCGGCCGCACCGCCGAGCTCGTGCGCACCGCGCATGTCGTGAGCTCCCAGCAGAAAGCGGTGCTGCGCGTGGTGCGCAATCTCGCCGGCTTCAACGGCGTCGTCATCGTGTTCCTGGTCGCCTATGCGTGGTTTCTCAAGCTGCCGCTCGACGAGATCATCCCTCTCGTCCTAACAGCCGTGCTCGCATCGATACCGGTCGCCCTGCCGGCCACATTCACCCTTGCAGCGGCGCTCGGCGCGCGGGCGTTGGCTAAGATCGTTCTTCCGACCCGTCTCTCGGCGGTGGATGAAGCGGGAACAACGGATGTCTTGTGCGCCGACAAGACTGGCACGCTGACCCAGAACGCGCTGACGGTGACGAGCATCCGTGCGATGCCCGGCTTTGACGAACCGCATATTTTGGCGATGGCCGCGCTGGCGAGCTCCGATGGCGGTCAGGATCCGGTCGACGGTGCCATTCGCGCCGCCGCCGCGCACAAGGCGATTTCCGACGCGCCGAAACTAGTCAAGTTCGCACCGTTCGATCCGGCGAAGAAGATGTCCGAGGCCACTGCAACGGATTCGACGGGGGGCACGAAACGTATCGTCAAGGGCGCCTTTGCCGCCGTCGTCGGCCTCGCGCAACCGTCACCGGCCGCGGCGGCCGCAGCCAAGGAACTTGAAGGGAGGGCTTCCGAGTTCTGGCGGTCGCGGCCGGACCGGCGACGGCACTAAAGCTGGCAGGACTGATCGCGCTCAGCGACCCGCCGCGCGCGACTTCCGCGGCGCTCGTCACGGAATTGCATGGCTTGGGGGTTCGTACTGTGACGGTGACGGGTGACGCGGCAGCAACCGCGGCCATCGTGGCGAAGGCGGTGGGACTTGACGGCGTGGTCTGTCCGCCCGGGCCGATCCCCGACGCCGTCCACCCCGAGCAATTCGCGGTCTTCGCTGGCGTGTTGCCGGAGGACAAATACAAGCTCGTCAAAGCGTTTCAGAACGGCGGCCATATCGTCGGCATGTGCGGCGACGGTGCCAACGACGCCCCGGCTCTACGCCAGGCGCAGATCGGCATCGCGGTCTCGACGGCGACCGACGTCGCCAAATCGGCCGCCGGCATGGTGCTGACCGAGCCTGGACTCGCCGGCATCGTCGCCGCGGTCAAGGAAGGGCGAATAACGTTCCAGCGCATCCTGACCTATACGCTTAACTCCATCATCAAGAAGATCGTGACGGTGCTGTTCCTGATCGTCGGCCTGATCATGACCGGGCACGCGATTCTGACCCCACTGCTGATGGTCATTGTGATGATCACCGGCGATTTCCTCTCCATGTCATTGACGACCGACAAGGTGCGACCGTCCCCGATGCCGAATGCGTGGCGCATCGGCAACTTGACGATGGCGGGCGTCATAATGGGTCTGTGCCTGTTGGCTTTCTGCAGCGGCGTCCTGGCCGTCGGCAAATTTGAGATGGGCCTTGGGATCGATGCACTGCGAACCCTCGCCTTTGTCGTCCTGGTATTCGGTAGCCAAGCGACGCTCTACGCCATTCGTCAACGTCAGCACCTGTGGAGCATTCGTCCAAGCCTATGGCTTGCTGTGTCGTCCGTTGCCGATATCGGAATTGCCTCGACATTGGCCATCGGCGGAATTGCGATGACATCCCTGTCGGCCTTGCTCGTGGCCGGCACGCTTGCTGCTGCTGCTGCCTTCGCTTTCGTCTTAGATTTCGTAAAGGTTCCGGTATTCGCGCGTCTCGGGATCGCCGAGAGCCGGCGCTATCGCTCATTGACTCACGAAGCCCGAGGCGTAGCAAAGACGGAAGGAGCACCGATGCCGGAACCCAGTGCCGACCAGCCCAAGGCTTCCGATTCCAAGCCTGAAGAGAAAGCGACGCCTAGGCCTGAAGTCAAAACCGAGCCCAAGCCCGACGTCAATGCCGAGCCCAAGCCCGAAGCCAATACCGATGTCTCGACACTGAACACGACGCTCGGTGACGTCCTCCTGGCTGGCCTCGCCAAAGACCCCGAGAGTGTCGGGCGTATCGTCGCCGCGGCTATCACCCAGGCTGAGGCGGGCATCGCGACCGCGAAGGCGCCTGAAGCAAACGCCAAGTCTGACGCCAAAGCCGAGCCTCAGTCCGATGCCAGAGCTACGCCTCAGCCTGAAGCTAAAGCCGAACCTAAGCCTGAGGCCAAGGCTCAGCCTGAGGCCAAGGCCCAGCCTGACCCCAAAGCCGAGCCTAAGCCAGATGCCGAAGCCAAGACACCGACCGACACGACGCCGAAGACCGTCAAGTGACCCAATGAGACCAGCGGCAAATCCCCTGGAAGGTAGACAATGAAAATACACTCAAAGGATTTTCGCGTGCGGGAAGGAGACGAGGTCGACCTCGACAAGTGGCCGACGATGGTCGACCCCGTGTACAAATCGAAGGAGCAATACCAGGAACTGCTGAACGAGCACGTCGCGAATTGAGCGAGCAGCAGCAGCTTCTCTACGCGTCCAACCGCTACGCGCTGCTGCTCATCTTTCAGGCGATGGACGCGGCGGGAAAGGACGGCGCGATCAAGCACGTCATGTCCGGGGTCAATCCGCAGGGCTGCCAGGTGTTCAGCTTCAAACATCCGAGCGCCACGGAATTGCAGCATGATTTTCTGTGGCGCACGACGCGCGATCTGCCCGAACGGGGGCGCATCGGCATTTTCAACCGGTCTTACTATGAGGAAGTGTTGATCGTGCGGGTGCATCCGGAGATTCTGCGCAGCGAAGCGCTCGCCGAACCGCCGCACGATCGCAAGACGCTCTGGCGCGAGCGCTATCGCTCGATCGCCGGTTTCGAGCGGCATCTGCACGCCAACGGAACCCGCATCATCAAGTTCTTCCTCCACCTTTCAAAGGAAGAGCAGCGCAAGCGGTTTCTCGCCCGCATCGACGCGCCGGAAAAGAACTGGAAATTCAGCCTCGCCGACATCGAGGAGCGCAAATTCTGGAAGGACTACATGGCGGCCTACGAGGCGTGCCTCGGCGCCACGAGCACCGACGACTGCCCGTGGTTTGTCGTCCCCGCCGACGACAAGCTCAACGCGAGGCTGATCGTCTCCCACGTCATCGTCGAGAAACTGAAAGCGCTCGAAATGGCCTATCCCGAAACGAACGCCGGGCGCCGCAAGGAATTGCGGTTGATCCGCCAACAGCTGGCGAAGTGAGCTCTCGGTCCGACCATCCCAAAGCGCTGACTGCAGGCATTTTCGACGTTGATGGTGTCTTGCTCGCGTCCCCCCATGAGCGAGCTTGGCGCGAAGCTCTCAAAGGTTTTGCTGACCCGGGTCGCTTCACGACCGCGATGTACGAGGCCCATGTAGCGGGCAAACCGCGTCTTAGCGGCGCGCGTGCGGCACTAGAGGCATTGGGTGTGCCGGACGCCGAACGGCAGACTGTTATCTATGCCGAGCACAAGCAGAAGCGGCTCATGGAACTGATTCACGCCGGAAGTGTTTCTGCCTTCCCCGATGCTCTCCGTTTCGTTCAAGCGGTCAGTGCGCTGGGGTGGCCCATGGCGGTCGCATCGTCCTCGAAAAACGCTAACCAAATGATGCGGCAGATCCATTTCGACTCCAGCCGGAATCTGCTCGAAGTCTTCACCGCCAATGTCTGTGGTCGCGATTTGCGACAGGGCAAGCCAAACCCGGAAATTTTCCTACTCGCCGCTGCGGAATTGCATATTGCACCCGCGCACTGCTTCGTAGTCGAGGACGCGCCCGCCGGGATCGAGGCAGCCTGCGCTGGCGGCATGGCGGCACTCGGCGTCGCTCGACTTAAGGACGCCTCCGAATTGCGGGCCGCAGGGGCGAATTTGGTGGTGACGAGCCTTGACGATGTTGCCATCGACGCACTGGTCGACGGGCGGCTCAGCCGACGACCGATATGAGGAAGCCGGGAACGATGGATGATGTCCTAACGCCAACTTCAAATGCGGCTTGGGTCCTCGAAGCGGCGGGCTACGATCCACTTCGCGAAGGCAGCCTTGAGTTACGCTTTGCGATCAGTAACGGCTTCCTGGGAATAAGGGGCGCACGGGCCATTACGCGTGGAGCGCGTTGGGTCGTACCGCCGCACACCTACGTCGCCGGGTTGTTCGACACGCTCGGCACCAAACCCGCCATTCCAGAGCTTGTCCCAGCCGCCGACTGGCTGAAAGTCCGGATATCGCTGTCTGGCAAGCCTCTGGTGCATCATCCTGGCGATGCATCGTCTCATCGCATGACGCTCGACTTGAGGCGGGGCGCATTGCTAGCCGAGTTCGGCCTCTTGAAGGCTCCCGGCGTGGGCATCCGCCTGCGCACGTTACGCCTTGTATCCGCTAGTGAGCGCGCGGTTGGACTGCAGCTAATCCAATTAGAGGTCGAGAACGGAGAGGTCGAGGTCACGCTCGAAGCGTCGTTTGAAGGTATCAATCTCGGGCTCGTTTCTGAACGGCTCGATCAGGATCTCGGCGTGTGGCGCACCCAACGTTCCGGCAAGAGCGTCGCCATGGCCACCGCATCGTCGCTGCAAGTCGATGGCCAAGATTTGCCGGCGACCGCCGTCGACCAATTGAAGCGGACTTGGAGCTGGAAATCACGCGCCGGACAGATTGCGTGTTTCGAGCGTACTGTCACCGTGGCGCGGAGCGACACCCAAGATTTCGACCCAGGCAGAGGGGCACTCGATAAGCTTGACGTTGCGCGCCAACTCGGCTGGCGTGGCGTGTTGGCGGAACATGAGACCGCCTGGGCAAGTCGCTGGCAGTGCAGCGACGTCGAGGTCGACGGCGACGCCGCCGCACAGCAAGCATTACGGTTCGCTATCTACCATCTGAACAGCGCCGCCAATCCGGCAGACGAGCGTGTGTCGATCGGTGCCCGGGCGCTGACCGGCGACGATTATCATGGACACGTGTTCTGGGACACGGAGATTTACCTCCTGCCCTTTTATATCCTGACCTGGCCGGAAGCCGCCCGCGCGCTACTTATGTATCGCTTTCGCACCCTCGATGCTGCGCGGGCGAAATCAGCAAGGATGGGCTGGCGCGGTGCCCTCTACGCCTGGGAGTCCGCCGATAGCGGTGCGGAGACCACGCCGGAGCAGGTTATCGGTGCGGATCGGCAGGTTATCGATATCCTCTCCGGCAAGGAGGAGCAGCACATTAGCGCTGACGTCGCCTACGCGGTCTGGCAATATTGGCAGGCGACTAGAGATGAAACGTTTCTGCGCGATGCCGGTGCCGAGATTTTCTCGAGACGGGCCGTTTCGGCCAGCCGCGCTCTACCGGAAGCGGATGGCTACCGCCACATCCGCGACGTCATCGGACCGGACGAGTATCACGAACATGTCGACGACAACGCGTTCACCAACGTCATGGCACGCTGGAACATCCGGCGCGCGATCGATGTGGCGGCGGTCTTACGCGAGCGCTGGCCCGAGTACTGGAAAAGCCTTTCAAGCCGCCTTGGTCTGGATGACGCTGAACTAAGTCAGTGGGCGAAGGCCGCAGACACGATAGCGACCGGCCTTGATCCCAACACGGGCCTGTTCGAGCAGTTCGCGGGCTATTTCGGCCTCGAAGAGATCGATCTGGCGGACTACGTGGGCCGCTCCGTACCAATGGATGTCGTGCTCGGCCGGGGAAGCGGACCCAGGATCCCAGGTGATAAAACAGGCCGATGTCGTCGCGCTCCTCGGGCTGCTGCCCGACGAGTTTATTGGGGAGACGGGGACGGCGAACTTCCAATACTACGAATCTCGCTGCGGACACGGTAGTTCGTTGAGTCGCGCCATGCACGGTTTCGTCGCTGCTCGACTGGGCTACTCCGAAATGGCACTCCGCTACTTTCGGCAGACCGCAGCGATTGATCTCGGGGATACCCATGTGGCCATTGACGGCGGTATCCACATTGCAGCTCAGGGCGGAGTCTGGCTGACGGCGGTGTTGGGTTTTGCGGGACTGTCATTGAGGGACGACGGCGTGGCCATCGACCCACGACTGCCGGCGGGTTGGAGCAGCCTTGGCTTCGGCTTTCAGTGGCGCGGCCGACGCCTCACAATCAGGGTTGACCAGGCCAAGCAATACCTGAAAGCAACCCTGGAAGAAGGACAGCCGATGACACTTGTCGTCGGCGGCACATCGCACCAGCTCCGCTCCGACCAAGCGCTCCAGGTTTCCGTCGGACGGCCGGATGGACCGAAGGCCCCTCAACTACCAGGCAAGTCTCCGAGGGTTGCTCACGAGGCGAGCTAGTACTTGGCTCAGCAACCAGGGTCGGCGTTACGCGCCGCCTCGCTTTCTGGCTAACATCGTGGCAGCAGCGGTTGGCTGCTGTTTCAACAGCCACCACGTGGGAACAGCGCCCAGGTATGACGAGCGATCTGTTTGTCTTCCTGCGAGGGCAGAACGTGCACAGTGCAGGGCGATGCCAATTCGCTGATCGGATTTTCCACCGAGCGGTTCCGCGCCGGGTCGAGGTGGACGCCGAGCCAGGACAAGCCGCCACAGATCGCCGCTCGTGCCTCGACATCATTCTCTCCGATGCCGCCGGTGAATACGAGCAAATCAATTCCGCCAAGTGCAGCGATCATCGCGGCCACCTGCTTGCGCACGGAATAGCAGAACATCGCGATGGCAAGTCGCGCATCGGGTTTGACGATGCGACTTCATGTAGCTGCCGCATATCGCTTCCAATGCCCGAAATTCCCAGGAGGCCGGAACGGTGATCGACCAGCTCTTCGAGCATGGCGGCATCGAATTTCTTCTCACGCATCAGATAGACCAGAACGCCAGGATCAAGATCGCCACTCCGCGTGCCCATGATCACTCCGCCGGTCGGGGTCAATCCCATGCTGGTGTCGATCGATTTTCCGGCATTGACCGCGGTCACGCTCGCGCCATTGCCAAGATGGGCGATCACGAGACGGCTCGGCAGATTGTCGGCAAGTTGACGCACAATCAATTCGCACGAGAGGCCGTGAAACCCGTAGCGTTGAATTCCCTCCGATTGCAATTCCTTGGCGATTGGAAGCACCCGCGCGACCGCCGGCAATCCGGCGTGAAACGTCGTGTCGAAACACGCCGCCTGCGGAAGCCCCGGGAAATGTTCTTGCGCGAAGCGGATGACCGACAGAGCCAATGGAATATGCAGCGGCGCGAAGGCGGTTGCGGCTTCGAGTTGCGTCAGGACCGAACCGTCAATGAGGCAATGCTGCCGAAGTTTTGGCCCGCCATGGACAATGCGATGCCCGATTGTGTCCGGCGCAGGCATTTTCGCGTCGATGAGCAGCTTTCCGATGCGGATGATTGCTTCCCGTTGGCTCGGAAAGGGCCCGTCTCGGCGAGCAATGCGTTTTCGTGCAAATCTTCGGCATGGCATTTGCCGCTTTTGTCGCCGATCGACTCGGCCTCGCCCGAGAGCAGCATTTCGATCCGTGACGACCCAACGCAATACAATCCGAATTTGAGCGATGAAGAGCCGCTGTTCAACGCAAGTACATTCAACTCAGGCTCGGCGTTCGTCATGCGCATTACGGTGGAAGCATCGCGCTCACAAGGCCCAACGCCAATCGCGGACTTCCGGCATGTCGTCGCCATGCTCGCTGATATAGAGCTTGTGGCGCTCCATGGCCGTCCAGTAACGCGCGGTCGCCT